>NZ_CP108488.1 GCF_035987325.1 Streptomyces sp. NBC_01244 | reverse complement strand
TGTACCTGAGCGCTGCGCGCTCAGGACTGAACGGCCCTCGCTACGCTCGGCCGGGGCCCTTCGCTCTCGGCCTCTCCGCTTCGCTCCGAGCCATGGCCGGCCTTCGGCCGGAAGTCCTGCGCTTCGCTCCGGACTGGCTCTGCTTCCGCTGCGCTCCACCAGAGCAGGGCCTGCTCCGCAGGTCCTAAGGACTCCCGCGCTCCGCTCGGGAGGTGACCCCGTTTCACGGGGGTCTGCCCTGCGTCCCGTTGGGCGGGTCCGCTCCGCTCCCCCACCCCGGGTCCTTCCGGCTCCGCCTCCAGGACCAAGCCTGCTCCGCAGGCCCAGCTGGCAGCAGAAGCTACCCCCGCCTGGGCTCCCGGACCACCTTGTCGTCCTTCACGAAGAGCCTCACCCGCTGCTCGTTGAAGTCCATCGTCACCATGCTGCCCTCGGGCACCACATGGACCGCGATCTCCTGGAACTCCGCGCGGATCTGCCGACGAGCCTCCTCCGCAGGCTTCCCCATCAGCTCCGGCCATTCACTCTTCGGCTCCATCGTCCCCTCCAAGGTGATGATCGCTTCCGGTCCCGCTCGACGCTACAGACCTCGCCCTGGTTCCGCTGCGCTCCACCAGGGCAGGGTCAGCCTCACGGGGTCCGGTGCTGCACGCGGGAGGGTAGATGATTCAATCTTGGCTGCAGATAGACTCTGGAAAGATCATCTAGTGCCAGATCCATTGGCCGATGACAGCATCGCGCTGATCAGTGAAACTGCACAATGCGCACCTAGCCTGAGCCGCCATCAAAAGCCTTGTGAACTGGGCCTTTTACCGACCCGTCAGTGACACCGACCACTGACAACACGTGACGTATCCGGCGCTGAATCGTCGGCCACCATGACATCTCATGCAACGACCCGTCACCGACGCAGTCGCATTCAGGGCTCCTCATGCGCCGCCAGCACATGGAATGATCAGGCGATGACTGAACCGAACAACGCGGACGACCCCTCCTTCTGGTACGGGACCGAACGAGTCGTCAACGGGATCGCCCAAGGACTCTGCACCCTGGACCACGGCATGGCCTGGTTCACCAACCTGTCACCGGCCCGCCGGCAGGAGGCACTGCACGAGGCCGGCCTGTACGCGATGCAGGCACACATCACAGCCGCGGACGGCCGCGCGGGCGTGGCACGGTCAGGCGTGAAACCCACCGCCAACCCCGCGGTCATGATCTGCATGGACCCACCCCGCTACGGGTTCTCAGGCCTCCCCGCCGACGAACACGTCAAAGCCTTCCGCGTGCTTGTCTCCGTATTCACCGTCGCCGACACCCGACGCAGACAGGCCTACTGCAAAGGAACCTGCACACACGCATGGCACAACCTGACTAGGAATTGCGAATGATCACAGCCGTCTTTCGCTGGATGAACGAGAGACCAGGTATACGCAGGTCAAAGCAGATGAGGCGGCGGGTGGTGCTGAACCGATGAGATAGCGTCCCAGCACATGGCTGCCGACGACAACGAAGAGCAGAAGGCGGACGGGACTGCCGAGGAAGATGCTGCCGGCGTACGCCTCGTGGAAGACCTCGTTGCTCAGGTGCCCGGGTTCGAGGACGCCTACGAGTGCCACGTCTTCAACGAGAACGGGGTGCTCCCGCACGTGTTCTTCTGGGACGTCGTGCAGGACACCGTCCGCTCGTACCTAGCGGCGGGCGACCCCGACGGTCCCGACTGGCGCCGGGTCCTTGCCTTCCTGGAGGAGCAGACCCGGCATCGCGTGCCCGGGGCAATCGAGGTCATCGTGACCTCGTTCCTCTACGACCTCCCGTACGAGGGGGAACCCGGGCACGGCATCGAGGCACATCTCGGGCCCGCCATGAAGGAGAGGTACCTACAGCTTCGACCCTGGTACGGGGCAGAGGCCCCGGACGCTACGGGGAAGCCGGAAGCGTAGCCGTCCGTTGTGGCCACTTCTACTGCAGATTCGCTGGCTCTCAGCGCAGGTGGCGCAGCTCGCGCAGTCCGTAGTCCGGGGGCAGCCACCCCTTCTTCCGCCTCTCGATGGTCTTCCGTGTGTGCGGAGGCGGGTGCGGACAGCCCTGCATCAGATCAGGTTCATCTCTGGCCCACGCAAGCCCGTAATGGGCGGTACACACGGGCCAGATGGTCTTCACAGGCTCCTTCGGGCTCGGTGCCGTCCCCCGTCGGCTCCGGCGCAGCTTGGGGCGCGACGGCTGGGGCGGGCGGAGCTTGCACTCCTCAGCGAAGGCCGTCAGGGACGGTAGCCCCTCACCTCCCAGCGGGTCGCTGAACAGCGGTCCGCTGGTGCCGGCCCCAATCCGCCAGAGGAGAACGGCCGCACTCAGCAAGGGACGGGCCCAGACTGGAACAGAGTGAGTCATACAGCCCTGGCGCAACCCTTGATCGTGCAACGTGATCGTCGTGCCGTCCGGGGCCAGATCGCGGACGCGCGCGGTGGCGAGCTGGGTGGTCGAAGCCGCGGTGAACGCGGCCGTGGCGAGCTGAGCCGCCAGGTACGGGTGCGCCGTCCCGCGGTGAAGGCGCCACGCCACCTCCGCCTCAGTGATCGGCGGCATCACCGGCGCGAAGAAATCCCGGTCCGCCGCCATGGGCGCGGCGCAGCGGCACGGCCCGGTCGCGTCGCCGAAAGCCTTGAGGGTGGTCAGGGCGGGCAGGCTGATCCAGCGGCTCGCCAACGGCCTCGCTGTATGCGGTGCCTGGCGCTCCGCGATGGCCGGCTCGGCCTCGGGCAGCAGGGCGGAGGCCTCGGCGACGAGGTGGTCCACCTGGCGCAGTTCGCGTTCCAGGAATGCCCGCATGGCCCGGTGATGGCAGACCAGAACCAGGCGGACACCGGTACGCCGGCGCAGGGTCAGGAGGTCTCTGAAACGGTGCGGGGTGAGCAGGTGGGCGCGCAGCAGGGTCAGATGCGTAATGGGGGTGGCCAGGATCCAGGCGGCCGCGATCGACCAGGCCGGGGCCGGGTCGAGGTGGCGGTAGCCGGCCAGGGGGACAGGCTTGCCCAGGGCCGCGAGGACGTCGTACGCGAGCGCGATCGCGGCGTCGGTCCCCGGGGTCGGATGAACGGTCAGGCGACCGTGCTGCGGGGCGTGGGATGCCAGCGCCGCCCGGGTGTGAACCACGTCGTCGTACGGGTCCAGGACCACCGTGACCGGCGGCGGATTCGGGCAGTCAAGCACTCAGGCCACCACCGGGCGCTGGCGCAGCTTGCTGTAGGACCACCGCAACAGATCCTCATCCAGGATCCGTCCGGACTCCTTGATCCCGGAAGTCAGGTGATGGGTGATCTTCGCCCAAGCCCGGAAATTGCCGTGCGCGGCCTCGTCGTCGCACATCGCGATCAAGTCCGGGTCCGCGTCCGCCCACACCGGATGAAAGGCCGGGATGACGGTGAGGACTTCTTCCAGCGGCATCGGCTCGATCTCCTGCCACGCGTACACACGGGACTCCAACATCGGCTCGCTCTGCAGCATCTCGAAACAACCGTCCCCGCCCGTGAACACGATCGTCAGGTCCGAGCCGATGTCATCCCACAGGTAGCGCAGGTACTCGAAGCACATCTTGGACAGCCATTGCGCCTCGTCACAGACCAGGACGTGCGTCTCCTCCAGAGCGCCTCGCAGCATCCGGTCGAACTCGATCGGCTGCCCCGGCGGACGGCCCTGCAGGCCGAGCGCGTGGAACAGCTCGTGGCGCAGGTCGCGGGTAGAGGGGCGGGAGCGGAACTGGATCCGGCGTGTCAGCTTCGGCGCGAGCTCACGCAGTGAGGTGTTCACCGCCAACGACTTGCCCCGGCCCGCCTGCCCGTAGATACAGATCATGGCTCTGGCCTCGATCGCGGCCCGGATGTTCTCCCGGACCATGAGCAGGGCACGCGTGGAGACGACCTGGGCGCCCGGCAGGCGCATGAAGTGGTCCTCCCGCTCACGCGGCAGACGTCCCTGCCGCTCAGCAGACACCATCGCTCAACACTCCCCGCTGTCGTTACGCGCATCGGCCGCTCCAGGCGGCCCGCCCTCGGCTGCCTCCGCCTGCCCGGCATCCGCATGCGGTCCGGCCGCCCGACGGGGGCGGACAATCGGACGCGCCCACGAGGCCGGGGGCTCCCTCGGAGGGATCAGGTCCGGCAGAGCACGGGCCGCCAGATCCACGCCCTTAGCCCGGGCGATCTCCGCCTCCGCCTGCAAGGAAGTGACCGTGCGCCGCGGGCGGGGCGCAGCAGCCGTAGTCGTGGCCGTGTAGCGGGTCTTGCGCAGCTTCTCAGCCGCCTTCAGATCAGCTTTCAGCGCGCGGGCTTTCTTCTCCCTGACCGAACTCAGCGCACGGCGCTGCTCCAGCGTCGCCGCCTGGGCCAGATAGGCGCTGCCCAGGTGACGGCCCCACTCTTCGGTGGAGAACACCTCGATCTGCCCGTCGTAGTGCGGCAGATACCGCAGCCGGACCCGCATGCCGACGTTCCCGGCCATCCACGGCGCGATATAGGCACGGCGCCGCCACGCGATCCCATTCGTGGTGATCTTCCGGACCCGGCCGTCGTCCTCCATCGCGAAAAACGCCAGCCGCTCCTCCGCGACATCCTCGACCGGCGTCGGATCCGCCTCCCACGCCGCCAACGGCGTCATCCCCTTCGCGAGGCCCTCAGGATGGTGCCCGGTGTTCCACCCCCACACCCACCTCAGCAGGGCCTCGACAAACTCCGGATACGACAAGAGGTCCTCCACCTGATCCGGTCGGTGCGCACCGACGGGTCGGGCCTGTGGGTGTAGCCCGGCAGGGAGACCAGGAACATCGCCTCGACCGCGTCGTTCAGCGCCTCGACGGTGCCCTTGCGGTACGGCTTGTACGCCGGCAGATCGTGGACCGGGACCGCGAAGGCGCCCAGAGCGCGCTCCACCGTCCGGCACAAAAACTCCTTCCCCCGGTCGACACGCACTACCCCGGGCAGGCCACCAAACGGGCCGTACGGATCCTGCCTGCTGATGCCCGTGCGCAGCGCGGCCAGGACAGCGTCCCTCGCCGGCTGATGCGGAGTTACCGCCACTCCCACAATCACCTTCGACGCGACATCGATGAACCACGTCACCCACGGACACACCGCAGAACCTTCAAGATCCACACGTACCGGGATCCGCTTGTGATCACCCTCCCAACACGCGTTCCGGTGCGTCGCGGGGCGCTTGCCGTAGACGTCATACCGGCGACGAGCTGCTTCACCGCCCTTGAGCCCCGCCCGCTCCCCCACCGACAAGTCCTGCCGTACAGCGCGCTGCAGAGCACGAAGAGAAGGCACCGAGTCCGCGACACCAGCCTCCGTCGCCTCGGCGACCAGCTCACGGTGGACCGCGGCGACGTTCCCACCCCACACCGCCAGACGCGCACGGACATCCCCGCTCACACCGGCCCGCGCGGGCGTCCGGGCCGACAACCTGCCCTCACGTCGGGCCACCGACAGCCAGCTCCACACCGTCCGCTCGGACACATCCAAAGCCGAAGCAGTCAACCGCACATGAGCAGAAGCGAGTTCACCGCGACCATCGAGAGCCATCAGGCGCGTGACCGCCGCCTCCCGCCCCACGACAGCCGGCACCACCCACTCAGCGAAGCCACCGGGACCGTGTTCAGCCATCAGCCCCTCCCGCAGACGCCCATCCCCGCCCCGGAAACGCTGTCCACGGCCACGCACCTCACTCCGACACGCCGCACCACATCCCACCAACGAGTGACGACCCAGCGAGCCAAGCAGTCAGGCCCGCACCGCAAGCCCCCACACGCGCGACAGCCATTCTTCAGCGGGAAACGACACCGGCCTTCAGCAGAAAAACGACACGGCGCAACCCACCCACCAGGCAAAACCCATCCTGAAAGCCCGGTCGCCAACCACTGCAACTCACACGTCGCGCATCACATCCTGACGCGCACGAGACGGTACGCGGCGGAGGGCATCTCGGTGTGCTGGGTCTCTCCGAACTCAACGCCTCCGGACTGGACCGGCGTCGTCCCTTCGGTGTGCGTGCACCCGCCGGAACGCGACCGAGCGATGACGGTTCGCGCCGGCCTGGTCAGTTTCGATCCCCAGTCGGGCTGTTGGCTGACCCGCGAGGAGCCCTTGGGCCAGTTTGTCCGCTGGGTGCTGGGCGGCACGGTCGAGCTACTTTCAGTGGGGAAGCGCCCCCCGCAGTTGTGGTGGACCTCCCGGAAGTCCATTCGTACACGAGATGCCTGGGAAGCCGCCCGCGCGGAGCAAGAGCGTGACCGACTCGCGGCTGAGGAACGCAGGCGGAAAGAGGCCGAAGAGGAGGCTCGGCGGCGGCGGGAGGAGTGGGAGACGGAACGGCTGCGTGTCAGAGATGAGGCGGAGAGGGCCAACCCCGCGCTGCGGTATCAGCGGAAGGCGGACGAGCACCGGGAACAGCAGCGCGCCGAGCTGACGGCACGGCTCGCTCGGCAGCGCAGGGAGCGCTCCGAGCGCTGGGCGCAGCAGGAGGCTTCGGCCCTTGCTGCAGCCGAGCGGTTCGAAGAGCGAGAGAGGGCTGGCGCCGCATGGTGGGAGCGCCTGCCGCAAGGGCAGGTCGAAGGGCTTTTCGCGGCTGTTGTTGAACGGGCGCGGGCAGAAGGAGTGACGATCAGCATCGCTTATCCGCCGAGAACCGATCCGCAGTTCGCCTACGGGGTGCCGGTCTACCGCGGGAGTCCGATCGGTCTGTATGGGGTAGTTCGCCCTTGCCCTGATCTGCTGGATGGCGTCGGAAGCGATCATTGGCCCCAGACGTTCTTTCTTAGCGGCGAGGAAGTTCAGGCGGCGGAGCGATTCCCGGGCCCAGCGACTCACTTCATGTGCGGTTCGAACGGGAGTGCATCATGAGCAGCAACCAAGACCCTGCGACGACCATCGAGGCCGTCCCCACCCTCTACCGCGACACCATGTTCCGTTCGCGTCTTGAAGCCGATTGGGCGGCGACACTCGACGGCAGCGGCATTCAGTGGCTCTACGAACCGGAGACCATCACGTTGCCCTCCGGCGTCATCTACGTTCCCGACTTCTGGTTGCCCGAACTCGGCACCTGGATCGAGGTCAAGGGCCCTGGCATACCCCGGGTGGAGAAGACTGCCGAACTGGCCCGGAGCCGCGCATGCCGGTGCGCAACCGAATGCGCCTGCCGTTGGCCGGGAGGAGAATTCGTCCTCCTGGGCCGCCCGGCGGCACCGTCCCAGTGGAACGAGAGCGGCCACCGTCCCAGGTACGGGTACACAGTGTGGGAGACGCCTGTGGGCCCGTCGGCCTACTTCGTGACGTGCTCCGCTTGCGCACGCGCGCAGTGGATCACCCTTCGCCGGCCGTGGCGCTGTCGTGCCTGCCACAGTCCTGTTGCGAAGCAGCAGCTGCACAGTCCAGTGGATCGGGTCGTCCGCTTCGTTGAGACCTCGGGACGGGGTGGCCTCTTCGCGATGCCGGATCTGGGGGAACCGTTCACCGACGAGGAACTCGGCCTTGACGAAGAGCCGGAGGATGAAGACCTCTACTAGCCCCAGGTGGGCTTGGGCCTGGCAGGCAGGTCAGCTACGTCGGCGACCGCGAAAATCTCGGCGGTCGTCTTCTTTCCGAGCGTCTCCACGAGCCGGTCTTCGGTGGACCCGATCAGGATCCACGACTGGTTCGATCGGCGCACCAACTGCGTGATCGCCTCGCTCAGGCCAGCGGCTTGGAGGGCAAGCGCAGCCTGTCCCTCGGCCTGGTCGAGCGGCCGCGGCTCCGTCGCCTCGTGCCGCAGGTCGACCGAGATCGTGACGTCGTCAACCATGGTGACCTCCGCGCAGAGAGGCACGTCGTACGCCCTGGCCACTTCGAATGCGTTCGTCACCGCGATGCGCTCGGCGCCGTAGCCTGCATTGACCAGGCGGCGGATCGCGGCGTAGGCCATGTGGGACTTGCCGGACCACGAGGGGCCCAGTAGCAGAAGCCGCGCTGCGGCGCCCGTCAGGGCTGTGGAGCACCATCGATCAACTGCCGGGTGATCACTCTCGGCGTCGCTGAACCGGGGCGGAACGACATTGGAGGCCATCTCCGCAGCGTAGCTATGTCGCCCACAGCAAGAAGCACCTTTGCTCATATCGCGCCAGAAGCCTTCAGCGGTCTCTTTCCACGAGAGAAGTGAACTCGTTGGAGTGGGACCTGACCTGGCAGCGGAACCGGCTAATGGTCGCAAAGGTTCTGCAGGCATGAGCGACGAGGAAGGTTTCATCACGATCGAGATCCGGGGCCCCGAGAAGGCGGCACTCGAAGCCTCCCGCCGCATCTCAGACCTGTTCCTGTCCAGCGGCCCCTGCCGGCTCCGGCGAACCCCCGGCGAGCAGGACGTACAGGTTCTCGTATACGCGGATGTTCACCGGGACCCCCGAGAAGGCGGATACCTCGATCCGGGCACCACGCAGGTGAGCACCCCGGAATGGGATCCGGGGTACTCACCTGTATCCGGAACCGTCTTCGCCTCCGAAGATGAGCCGACCATGACGGGCTGACGTCCGCCTAGGACGTGCTCGGCCTCTCAGCGGGAGTCGCCCGACGTCGCCGCTGAGGGAACCGTCGCGACCGAGCCGAGCCGGCCGTTCAGGTTGACGGTCGCGTCCCTGAGAACGGCCCGTCGGGTTCACGGCCGCGCCGGTGCATGAGGGCTGCCGCGTCGGCGGGGTCGACGACTTGGCCGGCGCAGTAGCGTCAGCCGATCCAGTCTTTCGCGGTGGCGTCCCGGGGCCACACCGCCACGTACGATCCGACCCGAGGACGCCGCAGCAGGTCAGCAGACCCCTACCCGCAGGAGCGACGCGATGCCGTACGGATTCCCCGGCTCATCGGCCCCTGATGATGTCTTCGTAAACCGGCTGTTCGTCGTCGCTGTAGTCGTAGGGGTCGTCATCCAGTAGGACGTCCTCGTTCAGGTCACCCAAGTGGATGAGGAGCTTGCTGCCCACTTCGAGGTCGCATGCTGCGCAGTGGAAGCCATAGGGGACGAGGTAGACCTCGTTCAGGCCGGTGGCGTCTGCGTAAAGGTTTACCTCGCCAGCCACCCACCCCTGGGATCCGCAGGCCGGGCACTTCTTCGGAGCTTCCCGGCTCATGGTGAGCAGGGGCTGACTGGTGATCGCGGCCAGCACCACATCGCGCTCCTTGCGCGACATGTGCCCGAAGCGTTGTTCGAACATTGCGCGGGCCTTGACCAGCAGAGCTTCCGCGGCAACTCGTTCCTTTCGGACCTGTTCATCGACCAGCTTGTGATGCAAGGCGAGGTAGGGGCCCCAGAAGCCGTTCGGATCGACTTTCAGCTCTTCGAGCACTGGGTCGACCAGCCGCAGACAGATCGTGAAGACAGATTCGGCCTGCGTCGAGTCGTGTATCGCGCTGTGGGCAACTCCGTTGCGTGCGTCCGCCAGAGGCTCCAGAGCCTTCCTGTCGATCGGGATCTTCTTTGGAAGGAGTTTGAGCACCCGCTCATGAGCCTCAGCGAGGCCGATGGTCTTGACCTTGGTCAGCGAACAGGCGGCGGCGTGGGAGCCCAGGCCCGTCGCATGGAGCAAAGATTCGAAGTGCCGACCGTCGACGATCAGAGCCGGATGAATCCCCGCGAGGTAGGCCTTGAGCAGGTGCTCCGCAGCGATCCCAGCGTGGTGAACGGCGAAGTCGTAGCTCTCGGGCCCATCGACGAAGGCCGCGAGCGCGGCACTCATCCATCGTTGCGATGATCTTTTCAGCTGCTCTGAATCCATGCCGAGACCATAGGGCCGCTGGGCCGCCCAGCGCTTCGGGATTAGCCGGCCGGATGGGGACGGCCCTGGAGTTCAGCCGCGTAGCGGGCCCAGTTGCCTCCGCCCCAGGCGGTGGCGGTCTCGGGGCTGATGCCCAGAAGTTCCGTGAGGACTGCCGCCGGCAGCTGGGTGGAGAGCCCCATCAGGACGGAGGTCCTGCCCGGGCGGGAGTAGATGCCCAGCGATCCCGCACCCGCGACGGGCCAGGTGGGAAAAGCCAAGAAGTCGGGGCTGAATAGCGGTCAGCGGACTTTGAAGATCTTGTCGACGGTGTCGAGGGCGAGGGTCCAGGGATAGGCGTCAACGTTGCCGTGCTTGGGCTGGTGGGGTCGGAAGCCGGGGCCCGTGCCGTCGTCGAGGAGGTAGTGGACGCCTGCTCCGCGCAGGGTGGCGATGGCGGGGGCGAGTGCGGGGTGCTGGGCTTGGGCGGCGTTGATGTAGGGGAGGGCGACGACGGGCCGGTCGGGCATGCCAAGGGCTTCGGTGATGAGGCCGAGGGCGAGGGTGTCGGCGTGGCCGGCGGCCCACTTCGTCGTCGTGTTCAGCGTGACGGGGGCGACGAGGAGCGCGTCGGGGTCGGGCAGGACGTCGCTCTGGGAGGGCAGTTTGTAGGTGTGCCGGACCGGGTGGCCGGTCAGCTCCCACCAGGCGTCGAGTTCGCGCTCGCCTGCGGCTTCTTCGACGGACCAGCGGTGGGCGGCGGGGGTCAGGACGAGCGCAGTGTCCCACCCGCGGGCCTGGGCGGCCTTGATGCCGGTGGTGACGTGGCGGGCCGGCGGCGCGGCGCACGAGATGACGTACAGGGTTCGGGTCACGCGGGTAGTCCACAGCGCTCGGCAAGCGCGCGCAAGCGCCCCTCCCCCGATCCGGCGCCCAGGAGCCGGAGGTCTTGGACGAGTTGGTGGGTGCGGGGGCGGCCGAGGACTTCCTCGGGGGCCTCGCGTTCCGCGTCCAGGAGGGGGTCGACGGCCTTCTCGCGCTGTCCGGCCTGGGTGTAGGCGTGGGCGAGATCGGTCAGCAGGTGCGCGCGGCGCTCGCGGGGCAGGGCGGCACGCTCGTCGGCGGTGAGGGCCTGGGCGACGGCGGCTCCGGCGGCGCCTTCATACAGCTTGACGTGGGTGGCGACGCGGTAGAGGGCGACGTTGGTGCTGCTGAACGCGGTGAATAGGGCGTTGCCGTCGGCATCGACGGGAAGCTGGGCGGCGTGTTCGTCGGCCTGGTCGAGGAGGTCGGGGACCGCGCGGGCGGCGGCGGGTGCGTGGCGGTCGGTGAGGGTGGCGGCGGTGGCCTGGGCGAAGGCGGCTGCGGCATGGGGTTGTCCGTCGGCGGTCAGGGCGTCGGCGAGGTGGCGGGCCGCTGAGGCCTGGATGACGGGGTCGCCGGAGCGTTCTGCGGCCAGGACGGCGCGGTGGCCGGCCAGGGCGGCGACCTCGGGTGCACCCGCCTTGACGGCCAGGGCTTCGGTGAGTTGGAGGGACATCGACAGGGCCCGGTAGGCGGCGAGCTGGTCGTCGCCCTCGTGGAGGGCGGCGGCCTGGGTCGCGTCGGTGAGAAGGCCCGGCATGCGGCCGCCGAGGCTGGTGAACGCGGCACTGGACTGGAAGAGGCGCCAGGCGTGGTGGACGGAGCGGCGCAGGGTTTCCACGTCGAGCGGGTCCGCGTCGGGAGCGGTGCCGGTGACGATATCGTGACGGTGCAGGACCGCCCGGATCGCTTCCATCTCGTCTGCCTGGTCGCCGGGTTCGTCGACGGTGTCGGAGAGCAGGACGGCGAGCGGGACGGACAGGACGCGGGCGGCGGCCTCTAGGACCGACAGGCGGGGGTCGGCCTGGCGGGACCCGGCTTCGAGGTCCTGGACCCAGCGTTTGCTCTTGCCCATGAGGGCGCCGAACGCGGTCTGGGTCAGGCGGCGCCGTCCGCGCCAGCACGCGATGTTCTCTCCGATGCGGCGGCTGTCCATGAACGCGGCTCCCGGCCGGGGGAATGTGGCACGCACACTGCGTGCCTACATTCTGTTGTACTCCCTTTACGGTCCGTCCATGGCCAACTCCCTCAACGGCGCCCGGACATGGGCCGCCCTCCTCAACCCCGCCCCCGAGGTCCTCGGTGTCCTGCGCAACGGCAGTGCTTCATGGGCCGCGTGCGGGTGGTCCTGGGACGCTGTCGTCATCGCGCCCCTGCAGCGAGGCCTCGAAGCCCTCGACGCCCTCCCGCTGGATCTCGACGGCGGGCACACCGTGATCGCCGACCACGCCCGCCACGAACTCATCGTCTACATCCCCTGCGGCAGCGGCGCCGTCCTCGACGGCGTCCAGGGCGTACGGGTCCTGGGCCAGGGCAGCGACCTCCTGGTCCCGGCCGGCCGGTACGGCACCTACGCCGCCGCCTGGCTCAGCGGGCCCTACGACGGCGAAGCCGAGGAGGAGCACCTCATCGACCCCGCCCGGCTGAAGGCCGCGCTCCAAGCCGTCGACACCCGGCACCTGGCCGAGGCGGAGACGATCGAGCACGCCTTCGCCGAGTGACGGGCTCCGCCCTCCCCTACCGTCTCCAGGCCCCCGGCCACTGCCTCACCGGCAGCGTTCGGGGGCCTCTTGCTGTTACAACGAGGCACGCACACTGCGTGCCCACCTCCGCGTGGCATGGCCGTACGGTCCGGTCATGACCGACACCGCGCGCACCCTCCCCGCTCTCACCGTCCCCGGCTCCGAGACGGCGCTGCAGCCGCAGACGCTCGCCGGACCGTCGTTCGGCCAAGACCTCGTCCGTACCCTCCACGCGGCCACGACCGCGGTCGGCACCCTCGCGCTCGGCGAGAACGCGGACGCCGCCAGCGACGTCGAGGTCTCCGCGTTCGCCGCGATCGTCTGCACCGGCGACACCCCGACCGACGCCCTGGAGGCCGCCGCCGTTGTCGCCCGCCGGGCGCCCGGCCTGGAGATCCACTCCCTCGCCTGGGCCCGCACCGACGGCCCCCGCGAGGACACCTCCGAGTACAAGGTCACCCTGACCGTCACCGCCCCCGACCCGGGCACCGGTGAACACAACGGCGCCACCCACCACACCAGCCACTCCACCCGATAGACCACCCTCCAGAGCCAGACGACGACCGAGGGCCGGCTTCCCGCTACGGGAAGCCGGCCCTCCGTGGTGTGCACGGCGGTCACGGCGTGCGGTCACTCACGCGGGGGACAACAGCCCACCAGCCGTGTGCTGGGCTCTACGGTGAACCCGGTCCTCGCTGAACGGTGTCTAGGTTCGCCAGCGGAGACGTGGAGTCCTGTGTCCGTCGTAGCCGCCCATCGCCCCTGTGATGAACCCGGGGTTTTGCGCGGTCTGCCTGGTGTCACAGGACTTCGGTGTACTTCTGCAGGTCGTAGTTGAAGGTCGGAGCTACGGCTTTGCGGCTGCGGAAGGGTGCTTCGGCGTCCCCCGTGCCCTGGTAGAGCCAGCTGTTGCCCGTCTTGTCGCGTGCGTAGAGGTCGGGGGTCCCGTCCCTGTTGGCGTCGCCCCAGGCCACCAGGTCCTTGTACCTGTCCCAGCCCGACCCGACGCGGGTGCGCGTGCCGAACGTGCCGTCGCCACGACCGCGGTACAGCCACAGCACACCAGCCTTGTCCCGGGCAAGGAGGTCGCCCGCCGCGCCGCCGGCAATGTTGCCCGCCGAGACCAGGGCGTCGTACTGGCCCCAGCCCGAGCCGATCCGCTTGCGCGTCGCGTACGGGGCGGCCGCCGTACCGGTGCCCCGGTACAGCCACAGCCCGCCGTCCTTGTCACGGGCGAGCAGGTCGGCCTTCCCGTCGCCGGTCACATCGCCGCCCGCGGCCAGCTCGTCGTACGTGTTCCAGCCGCCCCCGACCTTGCTCCGGGCCGCGAACTTGCCGTCACCCTTCCCGGTGTAGAGCCACAGGACGCCCTCCCCGTCACGGGCCAGGAGGTCGGCATGCCGGGAGCCGCCAGCGTTGCCGGCGGCCACGAGTGCGGTGTACTTCCCCCAGAAGCTGCCGAGGTCCGTCTCGTAAGGCGACGAGCTGGATATCACACCCTTGTCGTAGAGGGTGTTCTGGCTGATGAGGTGCCCGTCATCGGTGCGGGAGAGGAGGTCGGGCGTGCCGTCGTCGGTCAGGTCGTGCGGTGCCGCGTCCCGGGAGACGGTGAACTGGCCGTTCACGACGAGGGTGCGGCCGATGCCGTCGCGCGGCCTGGCGATGATCTGCCATTCGTACTCCCCGTTGGGAGCCGGCCTATGCATGCCGTTCAGCAGTCCGTCCCAGTGGAGTTCGAAGAAGCCGCTTGCGGTTTTCTCCGGCCGGAGGATGTCCTCGTCGTAGTAGTGGCCGCGCTTGCCGGTCCTCACGTTGTGCAGGATGAACTCCGTGCGGACGTTTTCGCGTGACAGCTTCCACCGCAGGACGGCCTTCGGGGTGCGGGAGAGGTCGACGGTGGTGGGTATCTCCTCGCGCACAAGGGTCACCTCAGTGGGCGGCTTCATCGTGGCGATGATCTCGGCGTGCGGGAGCCCGTCGGAGCCCAGGGTGATGCGGTAGAGCCCGTCACCGTGGGCGACCGTACCTCCCTTGACCAGCAGGGCCCCGCCCGGAGCCAGGCCCGGGGTGTAAGAGGCGACGGAGTCCATCACCTTGCGCGGCGCGCCCCCGCCCAGAGGGCGGGCATACAGGGCGTGATCGTCGGATGGGTCGTTCCGTTGCGGGGCGGCGAGCCACCAGCCGCCCAGCAGGCCGAGCAACGGACGGTCACCCATCTGCCCGACCTTGGTCACAGACACGGTCGACGAGCCGCGCTTCGCGATACGGACGACGGTGCCGTCCACATCATTGGCCCTACCGATCCAGGCGACGTGCGTACCCGAGAGAGCCACATCCCCCCAGGAGCTCCACACCCGGTAGGTGTTCACAATGCGCGCGGAAGCGACATCGACGACCGCGTGGTGAATCACCGGGTCCTCCTTGTCACCGGTCTCGTACTCGTAGACGAAGGCACCATCGCCATACGCGACAACCCTGTCAGTCAGGATGCCGCGAGGCAGGCCACTGATAGCCCGGTCCGTCATCCCCTTCCGGGGGTCGCCGAGCAAGTGCAGCAGCGGAGTCTCCCCCGGCCGGGGGCCGAGAGCGATGAGGGTCGTGCCCACAGCGCCGAGGTAGTTGTAGCCCATCCCGAACACGTCCACCTCGCTGGTGGTCCCGGTGTCCATGTGGTGCAGTCGCACAGGCCGGCTGTCCTCGACCACCGTGTCGGACATTGCACCGACCTCCACGTCGCCGGTCGCAAAGAGACCTATCCGCGTGGCCGAGCCGTCCGAGTAACGCGTCCAGGTCGCCTCGTAACCGCCGCTCTCCCTAGTGAGGAAACCCCCCGGACCCCCACCCAACACCCGAGCGTCCCTGGAAATCCTCGGCAGTCCCGCCAGGGCCTCAACCTCCGCCGACGGCCCCGGCGCGGCGGCCGCGGGAAGGACCACTGGGCCCCCGGCCGCCGCGAGAGCGGTGAGGACGGCGAGAGAGACAAGTCGCCGGGACGTGCGGCGGTACGACATAGGAGGCCCCCAGTTGAAAACGTCTGACCGGACGCGGGGATACACCCTGCTCACGTCCGTGCGCACTTGATCACAGACGCGGACCGTACCACCCAGCCCACCCGTGCCCGCATGGTGGTCCCGCCCGCGATCGGCCACGCCTGACGCACCGCTCACATACGAAGAAATTTCACGGGCGCCGGTCTGGTCATACCCGACGATTTCGTCGTACTTGAGAAATCTGGCGACTGCCTCTCCAGGGGCGCCGGGCCGCCAACTATGCAGCTACCCCGGCGCGATCCCACGCCAAAGACTGCGCTTACGAGCGCGGGAACTTCGCGGACAGGAAAGTCGAGGCTCTGTTGCACTCGGGCGACAAGACCTCAAGGCCGAGCCTCGCCACGGACCTTGAGCTGGAACCAGCCAGGCCAGGGAGCTGGCGGAAATCTACTTGTACCATTTATATTGAATTTATCAAAACCTACCATAAGGACCTACATAAAACGTAATGTCGCTTGCGGCCACTTGGGGTGAATTGTGGATGCAAATACTCCCTAGCATGATCAACGACTCTTCGGGCCGGTATTGATCAACTTTAATTTAATGTTTAGCCTCTGCTCTGCGGCGCGCAGAATTTCGCCGCCGTGGGGGCCAGGGAGGCCCTCATCCTTCTTCTCGGGTGGGCAAGTGTCAGTAAGACAAGGGAGACGGCTTCGCCGTGCTCTGAGTGCCGCGATCGGTGTGGCTCTGCTCGTTGGAGTTTCACCCGCTTACGGCGCTGGTGCGCCGAAATCCGCATCGGAAGCGCCGCTGCCTGAGGGGCAGCAAGCATTGAAAGAGGCCGCCGAGAGCGGCCAGCGTGTGGAACTCGTGGGCGCACGTTCGGAGTTCACCACCACCTACGCGAACCCTGACGGGGCATCGTTCCGTCTCGTCCAGTCGGCCGTGCCCGTGCGGGTGAAGAGCGCGGATGGTGCCTGGGTCAAGCCTGATGCGACGCTGGTGACCCGGCCGGACGGAACGGTGGGGCCGAAAGCCACCATCGTCGGCCTGAGCTTCTCGGGCGGCGGTGCCGGATCAGACTTGGTGGAGATCGAGCAGGACGGCCGTACCCTCGCGCTGGGCTGGGGCAAGCCCCTGCCCAAGCCGACGCTCGAGGGAGACAGTGCCACCTACCCGGAGGTACTGCCCGGCGTCGACCTCCGTATGACGGCCACGGTAGGGGGCTTCCGCGAGGTACTCGTTGTTAAGACCCCCGAGGCCGCAGCGAGCCCGGAGCTGAAGGAAGTCAAGTTCGCGCTCAAGGCCAACGGGCTTGAGGTCTCCGGGTCCAAGGAGAACGGGCTGACCGCCTGGAACAGCGACGGTCAGACGGTCTTCTCAGCGCCGCCGGCCCAGATGTGGGACTCAAGCGGGCCAGAAAGCTCGCCGGTCCAGGCAACGGCCAAGTCGGCCTCCACCGTCATGAACACCGTCGCCGCGGTGACGACCGACGAACCGAGCCCCGGGGCCGGCGAGGGTGAGGGTGAACCGTCGCCGTTCGACGGCCCCGGCCTCGGCGACCAAACGGCGACCCTGGGCTTGAACGTAGACGCCACGAGCCTCACCGTCGTCCCGGACGCCAAACTCATGGCACAGAAGAACCCCTCCGCCTTCCCTCTGTACATCGACCCGAAGGTCAACGCGGACGAAGACGTGGAGCGCCTGCTGCTGCGCAACGACGGACATGAGGACTACGACTGGGAGAACGCCGAAGACCAGCTGGGCCAGGGTGTGGGCCAGTGCGGGTATTGGCACGGCTACAAGTGCGGTACGGGTTCGGGGTACCTGCAGCGGCTCTACTTCCAGTTCACGCCGGACAACCTGCGCGGCAAGAGGGTCCTGGACGCGACCTTCACCATCACGGAGGCATGGGCCTTCCAGTGTGAACCGCGCAACGTCTGGCTCGTACGCACGGCGAGTGCCTTCACCAAGTCGACGACCTGGGGAAACAAGCCGGCCTACCTGGACCTGATGGGTGACCGCGCTGTGTCCGCGGGACGGGGATCGGCATGCGACCCGAACTCCCCGGCCGCGCCCATCAAGTTCAATGACAATCCCGACGAACCGGACGAGAACCTCACTCCCACGGTCCAGGCCTGGGCGACCGGCAACACGAAGCTGACTCTGGAGCTGCGGGCAGAGAACGAGGGCGACACAAGCTTCTGGCAGCGCTTTAGGAACGACGCTGCGCTCTCCGTGGATTTCATCGGCAACCCCGCGGCCCCCACCGGCCAGAGCGTCGACGGCACCCCGTGCGAGAAGGACCTCGCTGAAGCAACGACCATCTCACACGAAAAGCCCGAGCTGCGCGCCACGACCGAGGTCTATCCGGGTGGCGAGCTGGAGGCCCGGCTGCGCGTGGCCTTCCTCATCGAACGGCAGGACGGGGCGAGCTGGGTCAAGGTGAACTCCGGCCCGTTCATCGACAGCCCCAACAACAACTACTACGGGGCCAATACACAGGTCCGCGCCGAACCAGAGCTGATGCCGACCTTGCAGGACGGTAAGACGTACCGCGTGCTCACATGGACCAGATCCTTCGCCGCCAACGCGGCGACCGCGGGAAGCAACTACGTCACCTGCTACTTCAAGCTGGATGCCTCAGCTCCCAAGGAGCCACGGATTTCGTCCGTCGATCCCTACAGCGAGTGCGACTCAAGCAGCTGTACTGCTAAGGGCATGCCGGGAGAGCCGGGCAAGTTCACCTTCCGTCCGGCCGTGGGCGAAGACTCCAAGGTCGTCGGGTACGAGTACAGGGTCACCGGGGACACGAAATGGCTCCCGGCGTCGGCGGCGGCTGGTTCGTCCGTGTCCGTCAAGGTTGCCCCGCGCTATCCAGGACTGAACGTGCTCTACGTCAGGGGCCTGGACGATGTGGCCGGCGGGCGCAAGGGTCTGACCGCGCAGTTCCGGTTCGCCGTCGCGGAGGATCCCGCCCCGGTGGCGCACTGGAACTTCTACGACATGTCCGGTGACGATGCCAAGGACACCGCGACCAACGACGTCTCGCCCGACCCGGCTGATCTGCGCAACGGTGCCACCCGCCCCTCGGACGGCCGCCGCGGCTGGCTCCCCAAAATCGAACACGAGGACACCGCCCTCAAGCTCGACGGCGTCGACGACTACGCGGCGACCTCCGGGTCCGTGATCAACACCCAGAAGCCCTTCACCATCGCGGGCTGGGTACGCCCCGACCGGGTCGATACCGACTTCTCCATGGCCGGCATAGCCGGCGAGTACATGAGCGCGGTCACCATCAGCCACAAGGCGGGCGGAACCTGGTCGGTCACGCTGCCCACCACCGATGACTCCAGCGCCAGCACCACCAAATACGTCGTCAACGCCACCGCGAAAACCGTGCCCAAGGTCTGGACCCACGTCGCCGTCGAGTACGACAACAACGCCGACAACGACCCCGACAAGGAGACCAAGCGGCTTCGGCTGTACGTCAACGGCAACTTCCAGGGCGGACTCGACCTGCCATCCAGCTTCACGCCCGTGGCTGCGAAGGGCCCGCTGACCATCGGACGGAACAAGCACCGTGGCGCCTGGGTCAACGACTTCCCCGGCCTCATCGACGAGGTGACCGTCTGGCAGTCCGCACTGAGCCCCGACTCACTGAAGGCGGATGTGCAGATGCACGACATGACCACCGGCAGGAACCTGGTCGAACTCTCGGCCCGCTGGAACCCCGACACCGCCTCGGGAAGCGTCCTGACGGACACCTCCGGCTACAACCGGGATCTGAACCTGTCCTCGGGCGCGACCGTGGCCGGCGGGAAGCTGGTCCTCAACGGAACCAGCGGCGACGGATGGGCCGCAGGACCGCTCGTCGATGAGATGGGATCGTTCACCGCGACCGCCGACGTCGAACTCGACAAGGCAAAACTCGCGGCCAAGGAAGACGGTTACGTCGCGCAAGTCCTGGGCCAGCGGGCCAGCAGCGGGGCGGCCTGGGGCCTCTGGTTCAAGATGGACAAAAAAATCCCAGGCGGCCACAACCCTGACGGTGAGGAAGTGCACTCCATCGTCGGCAAGTGGTACTTCGGCCGCCTCACTTCCAGCGGCGAGAAGTACTGGGTGGAGAGCGAGGTCGCAGATCTCAAGACATCTACACAGATCACCGTCGTCCACAACGCTCAGGACAACCAGCTGACGTTGTACCTCGACGGCCGCCCCGTCTCTCAAAAGGAAAACTACTACGCCCCCGCCTCCGACGGCACGACCTTCGCGGTCGGCAAGGGCCTCCTTGAGAACGGCACCTGGGGCAACTACCTGCCCGGGAAGATCAACGACGTACGTCTGTGGTCCGGAGCCATGAAGAACACCACCCAGGTGATGGACTTCACCTAGTCCAGACACCGCTGCCCTCTGGAGGGCAGCCAGGGCCCGCGCTTAGCGGCCGGGGCCGCAGACCGCGGCCCCGGCCTGCCGGCCCCCATGTCTACGCCGTGTGCCCATCACCAGTCACACACACCCCTACCCCGCGGCTCGTCCGCTCTGGAGATTTTGTGTTCAAAAGAAGTCCGTTGGCGAGAACACCGATCATCGGAGTCCTCGCCCTGGCCATATCCGTGTCCGGCGCGATCGCACCACTCGCCAGCGCCGCAGATGCACCCGGCCGCCCATCGAGCCCCCAGCACCGGCCTGCCAAGGTGACCTCGGTACCGGTCGCCACGATGGCCTCAGCCGACCTGATCGCCAAACTGAAGGCCGAGGACAAGGCGCAGGCCGAGCGCGCCAAGGCCAACCCGAAGAACACCTGGCCCAAGGCCACCACCCTCACGGGCGACATGAACAACGCCCCGCCCCGGGGCTCGATGGTGACCCTCCGCTCTCCGGGCACGACCGCCCGCTCGGGCATAGCCGCCTCTTCTGGACAGGCCACGGTGCGGGTGCTGGACCAGCAGGCCGCTCGCAAGGCGGGTATCACCGGTGTGCTGTTCACGGCCACCGCCGCCACCCCGGGCAGCGCACGGGTCGCGGTGAACTACGACTCCTTCGCAGCAGCCGTCGGCGGCTCCTGGTCCACGCGCCTGGGCCTTGTCGTCATGCCCGCATGCGCGCTGACCACTCCGGGCAAGGCGGAGTGCCGCACGACGACACCCGTGGCGTCCAGCAACAACCTCGCCAGTCATGAGCTGTCCGCCACCGTCACCGTGGCCGGATCCAAGCCGGCCCCCACGCGCAGCGTCCTGGTCCGGGGTCAGGTCGAGCCGCTCAGTCCGCCGTCGATGGGTGCCGCCTCGGCCGCAACCACGGTGCTCGCGGTGATGGCCACGACCCTCGCCTCGTCCTCGGGCGGTGGCGATTACAAGGCCACCCCGCTCGCCAGCTCTTCCACCTGGGAGGCCGGCGGATCATCTGGATCGTTCAGCTGGTCCTACCCGATCACGGTGCCGCCCGCGGCAGCGGGCCCCATGCCGGCGCTGTCGCTGTCTTACGACACGGGGTCCCTCGACGGCCGCACGGCCAACACCAACAACCAGGGGACCCAGGTCGGTGAGGGCTTCGATCTGACCTCCTCCTACATCGAGCGCAAGTACGGCTCGTGCGAGGACGATGGTCAGGCCGGTAAGTACGACCTGTGCTGGAAGTACGACAACGCCTCCCTCGTCCTGAACGGCAAGGCCAACGAACTCGTCAAGGACCCTTCCGATACGAAGGGCAACACCTGGCGCCTGAAGAACGACGACGGCACGAAGGTCATCCGCGGATATGGCGCCGGCAGCACCGACGACGGTGACCCCGACACCAACCCGGACGACAAGGACGGCGAGTACTGGAAGGTGGTCACCGGCAACGGCACCACCTACACGTTCGGCCTGAACAAGCTCCCTGGCGCACCCGCAGGCACCGAGACCAACTCGGTGTGGACCGTTCCCGTCTTCGGTGACGACGAGAAAGAGCCCGGCTACAAGAAGGGCGCTACCACTACCTTCTCCGGGCGTTCCGTTCAGCAGGCCTGGCGCTGGAACCTGGACCTGGTCCAGGACCTGCAGGGCAACGCCTCCACGTACTGGTACACCAAGGAGGGCAACTACTACGCGAAGAACGGCGACAAGACGGCGCTGGGCTCCTACACGCGCGGTGGCTACCTGAAGGAGATCAAGTACGGGCAGCGGGCCGGCGCGCTCTTCACCGGTATAGCCTCCGGCCGGGTCGCCTTCACCTATGAGGAGCGCTGCGACTCCGACTGCTCCTCACTCACCGAGGACACCGCCGACAACTGGCCCGACGTCCCCTTCGACTCCATCTGCGCCAGCACAGCGACAGACTGCCGGGCCACGGGGCCTTCCTTCTTCACCCGCAAGCGCCTGACCGACATCAACACGCAGGTGTGGTCCACCGCGCTCGAGCCGGACGCTTTCACCGACGTCGACAGCTACGCCCTTGACTCGGCGTACAGGCCACCGGTCGATCTCAACGCTCCGAGCGAGAAGATCCTGGCCCTCAAGTCGATCGTCCGCACCGGCAAGAACGGCACCGACCTCAAGCTGGACCCGGTCGACTTCCAGTACCAGAACCTGCCCAACCGCATCGACGTGCCGCGCGAGAACATTCTGGCGTTCAACCGTCCCCGCATGCAGACCATCACCTCGGAGACCGGGGCGACAACCAGAATCAACCTGACCGACCCGCAGTGTGTCAGCGGCACCAAGATGCCGACCGCGGAAGACAACAACACCGACGCCACCCGGCCCTGCTACCCAGTGAAGTGGAAGCCCAACGGCGGCCCGACCGCGCTGAGCTGGTTCCACAAGTACCGCGTCACCAACGTCACCACCACGGACGCCGTCACCGCCGCCACCGTCTCCACCTCATACGAGTACGAGAAGCCCGCCTGGCGCTACAACGACGACCCCATGACCAAGGAGGAGGACCGCACCTGGTCCAGCTGGCGCGGATACGGCCGGGTCACCACCTACGTCGGCGTCGACTCCAACCGCTCCAAGACCACCAACGTGTACATGCAGGGCATGTACGGCGACAAGACGGCCGACCCGAAGGTCACGCGCACCAACAAGGTACCCGTCATCGACATCGACGGCGCCGGCTCCATCGAGATCTCGGACACCACCGACTACGACCAGCTCGCCGGGTTCCTGCGCCAGTCCGTCACCTACAACGGAGCAGCCGTCCTCTCGGCGTCCCTGAATTTCCCGGGGTACACGAACACAGCTGCCCAGACGGTCTACAAGAAGGACAGCGAAGGCAAGCAGGTCGTCGACAAGACCATCACCGCCTCACGGGTCTATACCTCACGCGCGTCCGGCTACGCCTACCTCACCACCCCGGGCACCTTCCGCAGGACCCAGACCGACTACCAGTACGACGACCTCGGCATGATCACCCGAGTCAACGCCTTCGGTGACCTCTCCGAGAGCGGCGACAACACTTGCACGAACACCTGGTACGCCCGTAACGAAGACGTGGGCCTGACCAGTCTCGTCTCCCGTACCCGGACCGTGGGCCAGGCGTGCGCCGATACCGACGGCAACGACGTCACCGATGACAAGCTGACACTGCCTACCTCGCTCACCAGCCGTGGTGATGTCATCTCCGACACCGCCACCGTCTACGACGACGCCACGGTCACCGGCTGGAAGGATGGGCGCGTCCCGACCAAGGGCCTGGCGACCTGGACCGGCCGGGCCAAGGCCTACCCGGCCGCCAACGGCACCAACCCGCGGACCCCGTCCGAGGCGGACGGCTGGCAGAAGCTCTCCAGCGCCACCTACGACAGCCTCGGCCGGCCCCTGAGTGCCACCGACGCGGCAGGCAACACCGCCACGACCGCCTACACCCCGACGGCAGTCGGCCCCCTCACGGCCACTGTGGGCGCCGCGCCCAAGCTGGAATCGAACGGGCAGACCCACCGGACCTACACATACTTCGACCCCGCCCGCGGTGCGGTGATCAAGGTCGAAGGCGCGAACCAGGACTTCACCAGCAGTTCCTATGACGCGCTTGGCCGTGTCACCGGCAGCTGGCTCCCCAACCGCAGTCAGGCCGCCGGACACTCCCCGAACGTCAAGTACGGGTACTCCTACAAGCGCGGATCCGCACCCTGGACCTCAGTCACCCGTCTCAAGCACGACAACGCCACCTACCGGCCCTCGGTCTACTCGATCTCCGACTCCCTGCTGCGCCCGCTGCAGACCCAGAGCCCCTCCCCCAACGGCGGACGCATCCTCACCGGCACCCGCTACGACTCCCGCGGCCTCGCCGACGACACCTATGCCGACGCCTGGCAAGACAAACTGAAAGACGGCACTGAAGCCAAACCGGACGGCATCTACGCGTCCGTCGCCGCCGGCGGGCCCTTCCCCCGGACCAAGACCACTTTCGACGCCGCGGGTCGGCCCACGACGTCAGAGCTGTTGGTCAACGGCCTCGAAAAGTGGTCCACCATCACCAACTACACCGGCGACTCCGTAGCCACCACCGCCCCTGACGGGGGCACGGCCTCTCGTACCATCACCGACGCCCTGGGACGGACGACGGAAACCCGGACGTACGCGGGTGAGCAGCCCGATGACGCCGCGTACGGTGCCACCCTCGGCACCGCTTACACCAGCGTGAAGTACACGCTCACCCGTGACGGCAAGCCTGCCACGGTCACTGGTCCGGACAGCAGCAAGTGGTTGTACACCTACGACCTCTACGGCCGTCAGCGCACCGCCACCGACCCGGACCGCGGTACGACCACGACGCACTACACGTCCCTGGACCAGGTCTCCAGCACGGACGACGCCCGCGGCACCACGCTCCTGTACTCCTACGACGAGCTCGGCCGCAAGACCGACAAGTGGCAGACCTCCCGCACGGACGCCAACAAGCTGGCCTCCTGGACTTACGACACGATCCTGCGGGGAGCGCCGACCGCAGCCGTCCGCTACGTCGGCGGCACGAGTGGCAAGGCCTACACCAAGGAGATATCCCGGTACGACTCCCTCGGCCGGCCCGCCACAACAGAGCTGACGCTGCCCGCCGACGACCCGCTGGTCACCTCGGGCGCCATCAAGGCGACCACCGCCTACGAGACGAACCTCTGGGAAGACGGCACCGTCTCCACCGCAGTCGAGCCCGCGGCCAGCGGCCTTCCCTCGGAGGCCATCGAGACCGACTACAACGACCACCTGCTGCCGGACGGCCTATCCGGAACCTCCGGATACGTCCAGAGGGCCGACTACTCGCCCCTCGGACAGCTCCAGAAACTGACGCTCTCCCGCTCCGGCGCCCTCGGCGTCAAGGACGTCGACATCCTCAACACCTTCGAGGAAGGCACCGGCCGCCTCAAGGGCACCACCGTCTACGAACCCACCCACGGGCTCGTCCAGGAAGCCACCTACACCCATGACGACGTCGGCAACATCAAGTCGATCTTCGACGCGGCGACCGTCAGCGGTGCCAGCGCGGCCGACTACCAGTGCTTCACCTACGACGGCCAGCGCCGCCTAACCGAAGCCTGGACCCCGAAGACCGCCGACTGCGCCAGCACCGGCCCCACCACGGCCAGCCTCGGAGGTCCCGCCTCCTACTGGAAGTCCTACACCTACAACACAGGCGGCCAGCGCGCCTCGGAAACCACGCACACCGGTTCCAGCACCACCAAACGCACCTACTGCTACGACACCACCCGCAAGCACGCACTCGCCGCCACCACCACCGGCGCCGACTGCACGGGCGTCGCGGACCAGTACACCTATGACGACAGCGGCAACACCACCAAGCGCCTGCGCGCCCCCTCCAGCACCGACAGCCAGAACCTGACCTGGAACGGTGAGAACAAGCTCAGCAAGCTCGTAGAGGGAACCGACACCACTTCGTACTTGTACGACGCTGACGGCGAACTCCTCATCCGCCGCAACACCAGCGGCGAAACCGTCCTCTACGCCGGTGCCACCGAGGTCCACCTCCAAGGCACCAAGAAGTGGGCCAACCGCTACTACACCCTCGGCGGCCAGCGCGTAGCGGTCCGCAGCAACGAGAGTGGCACCTCGAAGGTCTCCTTCCTCGCCAGCGACCACCACGGCACCTCCTCAGTCGCCATCGACAGCGGCGACGAGCAGACCGTCAGCAAGCGCTACATCACCCCCTTCGGCGCCCCCCGCGGCGACACCGTCGGCACCTGGCCGGACGACAAGCGCTTCCTCAGTAAGTCCGCCGACACCAGCACCGGGCTCACCCACATCGGTGCCCGCGAGTACGACCCCTACGCTGGCCAGTTCCTCAGCGTCGACCCGCTTCTGGAACTCGGCAGGCACCAAACCCTCAACGGCTACACCTACGGAGCCAACAACCCCCTCGCGTTCTCCGACCCGACGGGCATGGGCCTCGACGACGGCACCGGCCACACGGAGAGCACAGACCCCAATTCCAGCCAGGGCCGAGGCGTCCCCCGCGGCGGTACTGGCGGCGGCGGCAGTGGAAGTGACCGGAACACCGGAAAGAAGCCTCCGACGTACGATGAAGAGAAAGATAACAGGGACCCCGACCTCAATGAGAAATTCAAGCGTGAACGCATTGCACAGATCCTGGCTGGAATGCACTATGCATCAGAATGGGTCGACGCAGTGGGCGACGGCTTCGAGTACCAGTGCCGCTCACGCGGTGGAGACCAATCGTTCTGCAATGCATACGAAGGGGGTACGGAACTATACGCTTCCACGCTGGTAGCGAAAGCGGCTGGGCAAATTGATGAATCTTGGGCCACCAAGGAGATGAAGATGAAGAACGGTGGAAAGGGATTCGACAACGCTGAATATGCCATCGCGTTCGCGCTTGCCCTCGATGGGCGTAAGGTGATGTCCCGGGATGACACCGACGGATACGGTGACGCTTACGTCGATGGCGTGCGCTCGGAGTTCAAGGCGCCCACGACCTATAATGCCGTCGACAAAAGGCTCAAGAAAGCACATGAGCAGCACGTGAAGGCCGTCTACCTCGACATCCGGGGGGCCGACCTGGACTTCGGGAAGGCGGAGGACAAGGTAAACAATCGGATTCGACAGTGGACCCGCGGCTCGACGGTCGAAGAGGTCTACCTGATCCATGGAACAATGAACGTAACCAGGGTCTACCAAAACCAGGATTGAAGCATGGCCAACGGAGATTTTGAGCTCGAGGTGGGCTACCGCCGGCCCACTGACATTGACGAAATCGAGCAGCTGACCGACACCCTGTCGTCGATCCTCTGCGGAAAACAAGATCAACACCCCGCCGGAGCAGCAGCCACTGTAACTTCAGGCGATTCTGTAAAGGTGCACATTTACGACCGCAGAGAGGAGTGTCAAGAAGATCCCACCACACCCCACAGAACACCAATCGGAATTACAATCCACCTGACGGGTGCAAATCCTAAATGGGGCGACAATCTAGAGTTGGCGCAATTCTTGTACGCCGAGCTTGATCGCCGGCAAGATCTGGACTTGCTCTTGCTCCACGATGACGAGCAACTCGTGGCCCATAATTTCGAAGACTCTTCAACAAGCGGGTTTGGCGAGTTCAGATACTGGCAGTAGTCAGATTTGAGGCCCCACTCTGGCCACGTGGTCGAGACGCAACGTCATCAAAGAAGACGGAGAAGGTGACGGCTCGTTGCCGTCACCTTCGCCAGACAACATCTCGGATTGACGCCTAGCGCACCACACAAGTGGTGCGCTAGGCACCCCTCCTTGAGAGACTAAATCCGCAGCAACCGCAACGCGATCCTCGCCGCCGGTCCGGAAGTTCACCCCGTGGCAGCGGCGGGTCCCATCGTCCTCAAGCGCTGCCTCGGGCTCGCCGCGATGATGCCGCTGTGGTTCCTGACCACCCCGCCTGACGTGGAACCGGTCCCCGGCACCGTCTCCGCCGGGGTGGCTCACGCGGCCGCGACCCTGCACTGGATCGCAGGCCTGTGGCCGTACGCCGGAGCCGCCGCCGTACTGCTTGCCGGCGCACGGGCCTTCCAGGGCGTCATGTACAGCCGCGAGCTCCGCACCCTGGACGCGGCAGCCGAGCACTACGTGCAGGACCGGGACCTCATCGAAGGCACCCGGGCGCTCCTCACCCGCGCACAGAAGGCCCAGAGCACCGGCTCGCCTCTCAGGTCCACCGGCTCGATCTGATCGACCGCCAGCGCAACGAGGTCGTCCTCCCGGTGCAGGTGTGGGAGATCGCGAGCGTTCTGCGCGAGTACAGCCGGCTGTCCGACGGCACGGCGGCGGACAGCTCCCGCGTGGAGGTCGTCGCCCTGCAATCGGCCCGCTGGCAGGCTCTGCGCGTCAGCCGGGACGGCATCGAGCAGTGCATCGCGGTTCTGGAGGAGTACGCCGCGCAGGTCTGCGAGGCCGACCTGCGCTACCGGGAACTCCAGCAGATCCAGCGCCTGGTCGAGGGCATTGCCGAAGCACTCGACCTTCTGGCCCGTGCCGCGGCCGACGCTCTGGCTGTCGCGGAGATCGAGGCCATGGGCACGGAGGCCGTCATCGTCGCGAAGGCCTTCTCCACCGCCCTGGACCGGGCGTCCGCCGCCGCCGTGATCGCCCTGCCCACCCGGGCCTCGGCCTGAGCGGGCAGACGGTTCGCGGGCATGGTGACAGTGTGCTGCTGTTGGCGGCCGTCGCGGGCGGTGGGGCCGGGCGTGCCTTCGGTGGTACCGGGTCAGGTGTGCGCGACAGTGATCATGTGAACCGCCGGACCCTCCCCCTGCTCCTCGCTGTCCTCCTGGCCACGGCGGGGTGCGTCTCCGTCGCCCCCGTCGACAACAAGCCCCCGCAGGACCGGACGAAAGCCTCGGTCCCGGCCCCCGCTGCCCAGCGGGAGACCGGTGGGGCGCTGCCGCTGACGCCGTTGCCCGACAGCCGGCCGCCCGCTCCTGCCGTGGTGATCGCGCCCGAGGAGAACCCGTCGGCCGTACCCCCTCGCCGGGAACAGCCCCGCACGACGAAGGCCGACGGATCGGGCACGGGAGCGCGGACGGTACGGCAGCGGGTGAAAGCGAAGCAGTCCAGCCCGCAGCGCCCGGCCTCGAAAGCCAAGGTGAAGGCCAAAGTGAAGGCGAAGCCGCGCAAGGTGCGGACGTCGAAGCCCGCGGTTCCTCAGCGCTCCCGCCCGGCTGCGGTCCCGGCTCCGGGTCGTGTCTCCATGGCCGAACTGTGCCGCTCCTCGCACGGGGTCACCAGTCCGGCCATCACCCAGCTCTGCCACGGCACATACAGGTGACCAAGAGGTTCAGCGCGCAGCGTGCGCCAGGCTGGCGGGCTTGATTGCGCCATCCCCGTAGCGGTTTCGGGCCCGGTCCGCGACGGCCTCGATGGCCAGCAACTTGTCGACGTCGGGGTCGAAGGTGAGCTGGCGCGGCGCCTCGTCGGCCGCACGCAGGCCCTGTGCTCGCAAGGAGATCGCTCGTACGCGCGCACGTTGCAGGGAGAGCGTGGCGTACAGGTCGTAGGCGGTGCGGGTGAGGAGGAAGGTGTGGGCGGTGGCTTCCGGGAGGGTGCGGCTGCGGGTGGTGGTGGAGCCGTCCGCGTAGCGCACGGTCAGGGCCACGGCTGACGCGGCCTTGTGGTCAGCGCGCAGGATGGCGCCGAGGTGCCCGGTCAGTGTGAGGAGGGCTCGGTGGTGCTCGACGGGGTCGAGTTCGTCGGTGGGGAAGCGGTGCTCGGCGCTGATGGACTGGGCGATCGGTTCGGCGAGGACGGGCCGGTGGTCGTGGCCGTGGGCGGCTTCGTGGAGGGCTCTTCCGAGGGCGATACCGAGGAGGCGTTGGAGGGTGAGCAGGGGGACGTCGGCGAGGTTGCCGATGGTGTGCAGGCCGTGGAGGGCCAGGGTTTTGGCGGTGGCCGGCCCGACCCCGAGGAGCAGGCCTACTGGGCGGGGCCGCAGGAAGGCACGGATCGCGGCGGGATCGTCGGGGATCGTGCGCAGTTCACCGGGTGGGGTGACGGCGGCGGCCATCGCGGCCAGGGCGCAACTGGAGTTCCGACGGGTTCCGGTCGAGCCCTGGATGCTTCGTTGGTCCTGTTCGCACTGGTCAAGAGGGGTGGCGGAAGTTCCACGCGAACGTGTGAAAATTTGCTGCTTTCTCCAGGATTTCAGGAGTTCCCACCGTAATTTTCCTACTTGTGGTGGATTCCGGTACCCGCCGTTTCACGCTGATCGGCGGGAGCGGTACGACGACAGAATCGGCTGGGCCGCAGGACGGTCTGGCCGATGTGGTGACGCTGCAGCGCCGCGCTGCGACGGGGGCGTCGCGGGACGACGAGCGGGCTCTGTTCCAGGACACCTTGGCGGAGTACTGCTGGGCGCGGGACGTCGCCGGTCTCGCCGGGAGCACGCTGAATCAGCTGATCCAGCCGGTGATCGAGGTGTGCGGCTTCTACGACATCGTGCCGTGGGAGCTGAGCCCGCGGGCCCTGGACCAGTACTTCTCCGGGCCGGGTAAACGCGCTCACTCGACGAACCGGCAGAAGATCACGAAGATCGACCACTACTTCGCGTTCCTGGAGCAGCGCTACGCCGGCGAGATCCTGCGCCGGTTCGGGGCGGCGGTCGCCTCACCGGTGGACGCGTTCAACCGGCCCCGGCACCGGGGTGATTTCGGGCTGAGGATCCCGCCGTCCCAGGCGGAGATGAAGGTGTTCTTCACCGCCTGGCGCGGTGTCCTCGCGGACTCACGGAAGTACCCGGTCGCGGTCCGGAACTACGTCATGGCGAAGGTCGCCTACCTCTCCGGGGTGCGGGCGACCGAGCTGTGCCTGGTCCGGCTCGGGGACCTGCACTGGGACAACGGCCAATGGGGCCGCTTCCTCGTACGGGGCAAAGGCGCCCGCGGCTCCGGTGCCCGGGAGCGCGAGGCGTTCATGTTCGCCGAGGGTCGTGAGCTGCTGTGGTGGTACGTCGAGGAGATCCGGGGCCTGTTCCACGATGATCCCCTCGACCCGTACGCACCGCTTTTCCCCTCCGAGCGGCTGCCGACCTCCCTCGCGTCGGACGTGGCGGGGGCGGAACCGGTCCACGCGGACACCTTCCGCCGGGCGCTGCGCGCCGCGTCGCTTGCACATCTGTCGGGCACGGTGACGGTGCTCTTCCCGCATTTGCTGCGGCACGCGTGCGCGACCCACAACTACGAGTCGGGGATGCCGTTGTGGGATGTGCAGGTACTGCTCGGGCACGAGTGGCCAACCACGACGGTCGGCTACCTGGCCACCGCGAAGGGCGACCCCGAGCGGTCCAGTCTGGAATCGTCCCGGCGTGCTGTTCGCCGGCTGGAGTGGGGAGGCGTGACACGGTGAAGTGGAACCTGCGGTGGGCGGCCGCGAAGCGGGACATCTGGCGACCCAGTCACCTCAAGGCCGCGTTCGAAGAGGTCGGGTTCACCCCGTCGCTGAGCAAGGTGGCCGCGTTGTGGTCAGGCAAGCCGGTGACAGTCCGGCTGGAAGACCTCGACATGATCTGCGCCGCACTCGGCTGTACGGTCGCGGACCTGATGGAGGCCGAGCCCGTCGCCGCCACCGGGACGGCGGAGCCCGATCTCAGGGCGGCGGCCGGCGAGCGTCCGCGGGCCGGAAGCGGCGGAAGGCCGGTACCGAGGCAGCCAGGTGGCCGCGGCGCGCCCTGCGGCCTCCCGCCGAACTGACCCATGACCGCGAGGAAGGCTGGGTCGTGCGGGCTGTGTGGGCTGTGGGGCCGGGTCACAAGCATGGGCCTGTGCGTGGACTGCCGGGCGGAGACGTACCGGATGAAGACGGGAAGATTGCGGCAGGCCGCGTGCCGACGCTGCGGCTGGCCGGCGATCGTCGGTGTCGACGGAACGTGCCGGGGATGCCGGACCTCCGTCCGCCTCGGTGAGGACGAGGACTGGCTGCAGGCCGAAATCCAGCGCCAGGATTTGGCGCCTGGGCGGCCTCGGCAACTGGCCCTGGAAATCGTGGGTCTACCCCTGAGGAGCTTCCCACCCCGGTATGCAGCAACAGGCCCGGCCGCCCACCGGCCCGTATGGGCCCGGGGCCAGCACGCCGAGCGGCAGGATGATCCGGGCGTCTGCGTCGAAGAGGTCCCCGGCCAGCTCGGCCTCTTCGCGCCCTGGCCGCGAGCCTTCACCCGGGACCACGGACGACGGATCGGCGGCCGCGACATCCCCGGCCTCGGCCTCGTCCTCACCGCCCTCACCGCGATGGCCGCCGAGCGCGGCGTCAGCCCGACGTGGCTGTTCCACACCGGAGACGGCGCCCGCCTCGCGCTCGCCTCCCGCCCTCCCACCGACCACCTCGTCGCTCCCGAAACGCTCGCCGACCTCCCGCAGATGCGCCCCACCCTTCACGAAGCCCTGAAGCGAGCCGGGCTCCTGGACCGTGCCAGGCCGCGTCTTGTTCCGGCCTGGTGGTCCAAGGGCCAGGGCAGCTGCCACGACTGCCTGGCCTGGACGAACGAGAACGTCCAGCGGTGCACGGAATGCGAGATGTGGCGTTACCGGCACCCGACCGGCTGCTGCCACCGCTGCGAGCGTGAGCTGCCGCTACACGACGGCTACTGCCGACGCTGTGTGCGCTTCCTCGCCGAGACCGCGTACGACATCGACGGGATTGCCCTGGAAGGCGCCGACCAGCTGTGGTTCGGCGGCCCCTACGCGCCGCGTCAGCGGACAACCGTGAACCGGGCCGGCGAACAGACCGGCCTCTACGGGCACCGCCGCCTACAGAGCAAGCGACGCAGCGTGGTCGGTGGCTCCCGCACGGCTGCCCGCCCGGTCTCCGAGCACCTGGGCCTGCCCGGCCAGCTCATGATGTTTCACCTGCCCAGAGACTGGACCCGCCTCGACGGCCGTCCCCGGCCTCCGCTCACCCCGGCCGCACAACGGCTCGTGGAAGGGTTCTCCACCTACATCCGGGCACGTGGCTGGAGCGTGATCAGCGGCCAGCCGAGCCTGAACGCCCTACGGCTCCTCCTTTCACACCTCGGTGTGGACGCCCCGATCCACGAAGCTGACATCCGCCTCCTCGCCCGCCGCGAGGGCTGCTGTGCTCCAAGAGTGATCAACTACCTCCGCTCGGTTGGCCTCCTGGTCCCCGACGCGAAGTCCGACGCCTTCCTCGCCTCCGCCCGCCGCCACGCCGACGACGTGCCGGCTCCCTTCCGTGACGGGGTCCACCGCTGGATCGACGTTCTGTGCAATACCGGGTCACAGCCCAGCCTGCCCCTGGCACCCTCCACCGTCTGCGGCTACGTGCGCCGCGTCCGTTCCTGCCTACAGTCCTGGCACGAGGCTGGCATCGACGACCTCCGCGCCATCACCCGCGACCACGTCCAGAACGCGCTCGCGGGACTCACCGGCGAGCCAAGGAAGGGCACCGGCGTCGCCATCCACTCGTTCTTCCGCGCACTGAAACGCGAAAAGTTGATCTTCCGGGACCCGGCCCGCAACATCAGCCTCACCACCGCCCGGCCGCTGCCCCGACCCATGCCGGATCAACAGCTCGCCGGAGCCCTGGACCGGCTGCCCCAGGTCCGCAACAAGCTCAGCCTTGCCCTGGCCGCAGTCCACGCCCTGAGCGTCCACGACCAGCGCGGTCTCCTCCTTGACGATCTCCACCGCAGCCGCGGACAGCTGACCGTACGCAGGACCGGGCGCCTCGATCACATCGTCTACCTCGACGAACTCACCCACCAGCTCATCACCGCCTGGCTCGCCGAGCGGCACCGGCGCTGGCCCGCCGGCACCAACCCCCACCTCCTGGTCACCGCACAAACCTGCGACGACGACACCCACCCACGCATCAGCAGCAGCGCCATCAACACACCGCTGCGGCGTATCGGTCTCCAGACCGGCCGTCTGCGCGCCGACCGCATCCTCGACGAGGCCCGGCACACCGAAGACCCCGTCCACCTCATCCGCCTCTTCGGACTCGCTCCCATCACCGCGATGCGCTACCTGAACGCCGCCCACCCCGAACGCTCCCGTCCTCTGCCTATCGCCCCGTAGCGCTGCTCCTGCGTGCTTTGGTGTCCGTTCGGGACAGGACATCAGCTGTCCAGGGAGAGTGCGTTCTTGGCGTGCCCGAGGGATGCCTCGGAGGCGGGTCCGCCGGGATTCTCGGTGGCCAGGGCCTGGTTGAGGGTGCCGAAGGGGCGCATCCGCTGCTCGTAGCGGGCATACGCGGTGCGGTGGTCGCCCATGCCCTGGGCCAGGCAGTCGGCCAGCACGTGGGCGCCCACGAGGGCGAGGCTGGTGCCCTGCCCGGAGAGGGGGGAAGGGCAGTAGCCGGCGTCTCCCAGCAGAGTCACCCGGCCCCGCGACCACTGGTCCATGCGGATCTGGGCCATGGCGTCGCAGTAGAAGTCGGGCGCCTGCCGGGCGGCCTCGGCCAGGCGGGTCCCTTCCCACCGCATCGACGCGAGCTTGTCGACGACGAGTTGCCGGAGGGCGGCGCCGTCGCGGAGGTCGTGGGCTAGAGGGGCGGACTCGAAGCCGAAGGCGATCCTGAGTTCGGTGTTGCCGCGTACAGGCATGATGCCGAAGCCCGCGTCGCCGTCCCGCAGCCACACCTGCCAGTGGTCCAGGGCGAGGAAGTTGTCCGCGCTGAACACCGAGAGGTAGCTGCCCAGGTGATGGGCGTAACGCTCCTCCGGACCGAAGGCCAGGCGCCGTACGGTGGAGTGGAGGCCGTCGGCCCCGACCACGAGGTCGAAGACTCGGGACGGCCCGTGCGCGAAGTCGACGCGTACCCCGGTCTCGTCTTCGTCGAGCGCGGTGATGCTGTCGCCGAAGAGGTACTCGACGCCTGCGCTCGCGTGCTCGTGCACCATCCGGACCAGGTCCTCGCGCAGCACCTCGATGTCTTCGCTGTCGAGCCGGCCGCTGCTGAAGGTCGCCTCGGTGGAGCGGTCGACCTCGTGGCCGTCGGGGTCGAGGATCGACATGCCGCGCATGCGGGTCCGTACCCTGCTCGCCTGCTCCAGCAGGTCCATCCGCTCCACGACTTGGAGCGCGACGCCGCGGATGTCCACGGCCTGGCCGCCGGGGCGTCGGCCCGGAGCGCGTTCGACGACGGTGGGCGCGAAGCCGTGGCGGCGCAGCCAGTAGGCGAGGACGGGCCCGGCGATGCCGCCACCGGAGATGAGTACGGTCTGCATGAGAAGCCCCTCTAGTGGCTTGTACGGTGTACGCGCTCTGAACGTACGTCGTACGCACAGCCCCGCTCAACTGGCCAGATGCAAGGCCTGTACTAGAGCAGGCGCCTTCCACTCGATGTTGCCGCTGCTACCCTCTGCACTAGTACAAGAGAGGAAGGTGGCAGGACGTGACGAAGACCACAGGCCCAGCCAGTGATCCGCCCTATCTGCGCATCGTCGCCGGGATCCGGCAGCGCATCGCGGACGGTGAACTCGCCCCCGGGGACCGAGTTCCCTCGACCCGGCAGATCGCCCGGGAATGGGGCGTCGCACTCGCCACCGCCACCAAGGCCCTGACCACCCTGCGTCTGGAGGGACTCGTCGAGGCCCGGCCCCGGATCGGCACGGTCGTCGCCGGAACCGCCGTCGCCGCGCCGGCCCGCAGGCGCCCGTCACCCGCCCCGGACACCGAGCAGGAGCTGAGCCTCGACCGGATCGTCCGTACCGCCATCGAGATCGCCGACGCCGAAGGGCTCTCGGCGCTCTCCATGCGCGGCGTCGCGGCCCGGCTCGGCGTCGCGGCGATGTCCACCTACCGGTACGTCCCGAGCAAGGAAGACCTCGTCCTGCACATGGCCGACGCCGCGTTCGGCGAGGAGTCCTACGGCGCGGACGCCCCCGAGGGCTGGCGTACCCGCATCGAGCTGGGAGCCCGGACTCTGTGGAGCCTGTACCGGAAGCACCCCTGGCTGGCCCAGCTCGGCTCCCTCACGCGCCCGTTGCTCGTGCCCAATCTGATGGTCCACGGCGAGTGGATGCTGGGCGCCCTCGACGGCCACGGTCTCGACCCCACGACGCTGTTCGACATCCACGTCCTGCTCTACAGCCATGTCCAGGGCCTGGCGGTGCACCTGGAGATGGAAGCGCACGCCGAAGCCGCCACGGGTCAGTCGGAGGACCAGTGGATGGACAGCCGTGCCCCCGCCCTCCGGGACCTGGTGGAATCCGGCCGCTTCCCGACCTTCACCAAGGTGGTCGGAGCCTTCGGGGACGGCTATGACCTGCGTCTCGACGCGCTCTTCGAATTCGGTCTCAAGGCACTTCTCGACGGCTTGACTTCCATCGTCGAAGGTCACAAAGCTGATCCTCAGGCCGCCGTGATGGCGGCCGCCGGGCCGACCGTACCCGGCCCGTAGCGGCGGTTGAGGGCGTCGATGACCGGCTCAGCACGCACACGCGCTTCACGGACGGGATCAAAGGTCAACTGCGTCGGCGCCTGCGCGCCGTCGACGGTCTGGGCCGTCAGGGCGATCCGGCGGATCCGGGCACGCTGCAGCCCGAAACCGTCCAGCACCTCGTACACCACCCGGCGCACGTCATCGGTGTGAGCGGAGGCCATCGGCAGGGTCCGGGTCTTCGCCAGTTCACTCCGGTCGGCCATGCGGACGGTCACGGTGACGGTACGCGCGGCCTGTCCGCGTGAGCGCAGGAGTGCCCCGAGCTCCGTGGTGAGCCGAAGCGCGGTGGCGCGTACCTGCGGCCCGTCGAGGACGTCGCCGGGGAAGTCTGCCCGGAGGCTGACCGACAGCGGCCCCCGCCCGGGGGCGACGGCACGGCGGTCGATTCCCCGCGCCTGCTCCAGCAGAGCCGGCCCGGGCCTGCCGAGAACCCGCGCTGCCGTGACGGCGGGCAGATCCGCGAGCTGCCCGATGGTGTTGACCCCGAGCGTCCGGATTTGCGCCGCCGCGGTGCGCTGGATCCCGTAGAGGTCCTCGATGGGCAGCGGCCTGAGGAACGAGCTGGTCTCGGACGGCATGACCAGCAGCAGCCCCCTCTCCCCGGCACGGGCGGACGCCATGGCCGCCACCGACCACGACGGGCCGACCCCCACCGACATGCCGAGCCCGTACAGCGCGAGAACCTGAAGACGGAGCCGGTTCGCGAGGCCCACGGGGTCCACGGCGAACAGACGAAGAGCGCCGGACATCTGCGCGATCGCGGCCGAAGGCGGCAACGCTTGAGCGACCGGGGTGAACCGGCGGAGGACCTCCATAAGCTCGGGCAGCCCGCGGCCGCCGTCACTACGGAGGAGCCGGATGTGGAAGAACACCGGCTGCTTCATGTCCACCACCCCCTCTGACTGATCGCCCGGCAGAAACTGCCTCCGCCGAACCTGCCGCCCTCCAAGGGCCGCAACGCACATCGAGCGACGGGTTCCCTGGTGGAGCCATCCGGGAATCGTCGAACCCACTGGGTTCGGTTGGGGCCGGTTCCGATCGTGGTGTGGAGTCCCGTGTGCGCGGTGATGCGGAGGCGGACGAGGTGGGCGAGGCCTTCGGTGCTCTGGTCGAAGTAGCGGCGGGCGCCGGTGATGTCGATGACGACGGCATCGGGCGGCAGCGCCTGTACGGCCGGGGTGATGTCGCGCAGCAGGGCGAGGACCTGCTCGTACCGGTCGGTGTCGGCGGGGGTGCGGCCGTGCAGGTGGATGTGGAGGATGCTCCGGGCCGTGGTGGTCATCGCGATCACCTCCGCCGATCCCGGGCTCCGGTGCCCGAGACGCCGCAGATCTGCCGACCTGGTCCCCGCGGGCTGGAGATCAGCGAACGCGTGGGTGCGAGCCCCCGCGGTTCCGTCGAGCAGGGTTCGGCCGGGGCGCGGGCTGGGATTCTGGGCTGGGGTGGGTGCGGGTGTGGTGCGGCCGAGGAGGTCGAGGGCGGCCTGGGGACCGTGGTCACGGCGTGCGAGCGCGACGTCTTCCAGGTTCCAGGCCCTCTCACCGACGACGGTGCGCCTGCTGCCGCGGCGCTCGATAATCCCGCGGACCAGGAGCAGTCCGGACTGGAGGATCGTGCGAGCGCAGGCGTCGTGCGAGTCCTCGAAAAAGGCGACGTCGACCGAAGATCACAATCAACCAACCTGCGCAGTCACACCACGGCGTCGACAGCCTCCCGCCGTATCGTGCGCCTCGGCCCGTCCGGCCGTCTCCGTGCTGTCGGCCGGACCGTCTCCGCCCTACCGTGCGTTCAGCACGGTCGCGACGACGTCGCCCGCCGGCCCGCTGCCGTAGCCGCCGGACTGGACGACCGAGCCGGCGGCCAGGTCGTCCGCGTAGCCGGTGAACCAGCTGTTGGAGTCGCTCTGCCCATCGACCTCGGCCGACCCGGTCTTGGCTCCCTTGTCGCCGCTGACCGCGGACATCGCCTTGGCGGCGGTACCGTCGGTCGCGGCGGCGCCCATCACGCTGCGCAGGGTGGCGGCCATGTTCCCGGGCAGCGGCTGGGCGGTGGTCAACTTGCCCTTGATCATCTCCCTGGGCACGATCACCGGCTGGCGGAACGCACCGTTTTTCACGGTCGCCGAGAGGGAGGCGACGCTGAGGGCGTTCATGGTGACCTTGCCCTGGCCGATGTAGGAGGCGGCCGTCTCGGGGCCCTTCGAGACCGGGATGCGCGCGTCGGTGGAGACGATCCCGATGGACCACACCCCGCCCAGGCCGAAATACTTGCGGGCCGTCTGGCTCAGGGCGGTGTCCTCCACGCCCTTGGCGTTCAGCGGGCCCAGCGCCTTCATGAAGAAGGTGTTGCAGGAGCGGCGGAAGCTGTCCCGGAAGGTGCCGTTCTCGATGAAGAAGTTCTTGTTGTTGTGGAAGGTCGTGCCCGACCAGGTCACCTCCTTCGGACACTCGACCGGGGAGGTCGGTCCGCCGACCAGTCCGTGCTCCAGCATCATCGCCGCGGTCACGACCTTCATCGTGGAGCCGGGGGCCTGCGCCCCCTCCATCGCCACATTGAACCCGCCGACCGGGCTGTTGGCGACCGCGCTGATCTCGCCGGTGCTGGGCCGGACGGCGACCACCGAGGCCCGGTCGTACTTCTTCACCGCCCGCTCGGCGGCCGCCTGTACGTCGGCGTCCAGCGTCGTCTGGACCTTCTTCGTCTTTCCCTTGACCAGGGTGAGCAGCGTCTGGTTCGGCGCGTCGGCGTCGGCAGGCTCGATCCAGGTCTCGACGCCGGGCTCGCCCGCGGCCCCGTCCGCGTACCGGGTGCGCAGGGTGTCCAGCACGGGGGCCAGCGACGGGTACTTCTCGGCGGTCAGCTCCCGGCCCTCGCGGTCCATCGCCTGGATCGAGTCCCTCTTCGCCTTACCGGTCCGCAGGGTCGCGCCCTCGATCAGCTTCGGGTGCAGCACCGCAGGCCGCCAGTCCACCAGCGCCCGCCCACTGCTCTTGCCCCGCACCACGGTCAGCTCCGAGGCGTACGCCAGCTCCTTCTCGTGCCCCTCGAAATTGATGGTCGCCTTCACCGTGTACGGCACCGTGGCGCCGCTCGCCGCGCCCGGCGTGACCACGGCGTTCTCCACGTGCCCGGTCTCCCGGAAGCCGCGCAGCGCCTCCGCGGCCGCCGCAGGGTGGTCGGTCAGCGTCCCCGCCGCGTCCGCGTCCCCGCGGGCCCACGCCGCCAGGAAGTCCCGCGATGTCCGCTCGACCTCCTCGGCCGTAATCTCCCCGGACCCGGACGCGTTCAGCTGCGCGGCGTCCGAGTCCCCGCCCAGCATCTCGTAACCCGCGAACCCCACCCCGCCCGCCACCAGGACGAACACGCCGCCGAGGAAGGCGGTCTTCACTTTGCTGCGCATGGTGCAGTCCCTCCCCTGACGTCCAGGTAGACCGTGTGGCTGGTGGAAGCGAAGTGCTGGGCGTCGGTGTCGATGTGGCGTACGCGCCAGGTCCCGTCGCTCACGGCCTTGAACTTCGCGCCGAACGTTCCGTCGGCCCGGGTGATGGAGCTGCCCATTTCTTTCCAGACCGTCCCAACGGTGGGCTTGAAGTAGTAGCGGACCTTTCGCCCCGGATAGTTGTGGGAATAGCCGCTGGGTCCATAGGCCTTCAGGGTCCCTGCGACGAACATGGTCTCCCCCATGCACACCGGCTTGGGACCCACCCGTACGAGCTCGAAGCGGGTTTGCAGGCGTCCGGGCTGGAGATCGGCGCCGGTGCTCGGGCCGATGTTCTGCGTCCCGGGGTTGTAGATCCGCCAAGGGCTCGAGGGAAACTCCGCAAAGACCTCCACGGTGGTGGTGAAGGTCTTGTTGTAGTCAACGGTCAGAGTTTTCTGAGTGACCCACCGGCCGTCCCCGGCCTTGGCCTGGATCTCGACGGGCGCCTTCTGTGTGGTCACGCCGTCAACGACGATCTTCCCCGAGATGGTCATCTTCCGGTACCGGTCGGTGGAGAGGACCTTCTCCTCGACGACATCGGTGGTGTGGGTGACCTTGACGACGGTCGCGGTGTGCGCGGGAGTCTTAATCAGCCACGGGTCCTGACCGGACACCTTCCAGGACCCGGCGGCGGTGACCCTGGGGCCGACGGCGAACGTACCGTCGGCTCCGGATACCGAACTCGCCGACAGCCCTCCGGGCTTCAGGGGTTCGGCGATCGCGGTTCGGCCTGCCGCCGCCACGGTCCGGCCGTCGTCCGTCACGCGGGTGATGGCGCCTCGGAAGGAGGCCTCGGCCCCGTACCGCACGATCAGTCCCTTCGACGGCCCGCTCAGTGTCAACGCCGCTTGCTGGGGCCGGATCCGCACGGGCTGTGCGGCCGAGGGAGTCTGGACGCCCTCTTCCAGGCGTGCGCTGAGGCTCAGCGAGGACTCCTTGCCCTGCGCGGCGACCAGCGTCGTGAACTTGCCTTCGCTGTCGGAGACCACGTCCGATCGGCCCCACCCGAGCTGGACGCTGACGAGGGCGCCGGCCAGCGGACCGCGTTCTCCGGTCCGCGGGTGCACGGCGGTCACCGATCCGGTGGCGGTCGCGTCGAGGTCGTCGAGGGAGAACTGCTTCTGATCGGAAGCCACGTCGAGCTTCGGATCGAGGGCGTAGGTGAACCGGCCCGCACCCTTGCGGCCGGCAACGCCGCCGCCGTCCGAGGGCACGTACACGTCCAGCTCGTAGTCGCCCATCCCGTCGAGCCGAAGCTCGTCGTGGGCCTCGTACCAGCCGATGTCCGGCTCCTCGGAGCCGACCGTGTCGGATTCGTACCAGAACTTGTCCAGCGTGGCGACGACCACGTCACTGCCCACGGGCCGCACGTCCACCCGCGTCGGCGCGACGTTGTGGTCGCCCACCATCACCCGGAAATGGGTGCCGTTGGACACCTCCACCCAGGCATCCGGCACCGCGCCCGCGACGACAGCCGCCCGCGCGGCCGGCGCGGCGATGGCAGCTTCCGGAGCCACGGCGGTCCCCACGATCCCGAGTGCGACCGCCGCACCGATGACGGTCATCGCCGTTCTGAACCCCTTCACACATCCCCCTGTACAACCTGCTCGACTGCTGCCTGCTGGAACCTTCGGGGACTCTGACCTGCGAGGCATGCCGAAGGTTGTACGCCGGATTCGCAAGAAGGCCGGCATCCACCTCGTCAGAGGAGCAGCAGCCGCCATCGGCGGCACCCTCGTGATCTACGCCAGCACCTGGCTGTCACTCCGCTGACGCAATAGACCGGGGCGATGATCACGGCCGAACCTCGCCCCGGCCGAGCAGGCATGGACCGGCCAACCTCTCTACCGCATCTCGGCATCCCGAGCGGATAGATCAGGATTCCGGGCGTCTGGCTCTCCGGCACGTGAGAGCCCTGCTGCAACGACTGGGTCGGCGGGCGGAGGGTCAGGTTGATCGGGGCGGAGCTGGAGAAGCTGCTGTACACACGGCCGGTACCAGACACCCTTGAGGAGCAGCTCGCTGCGCTGCTCAAGTGGGCGAAGGGTTCCGAGCAGCTGGTGGGTGTACTTCAACCTGGCCCTGGGCGAGGTGGGCGACATGGCGCTAAGCACTCGCGGATCTGAGGCCCCCTAGGATCACGCCCCTGAATTTGACCCTCGCAAGGTCTGGATAGTCGCAATGTTAAGGATCAAGGTCAGCAGGGCGTGTCAAGGGGAGACACGGCGCCCACGCCCGCGTGGGCGGGGCTGGTCAAGGGGGCACAGCCGCGGCCGCCATCGAGCGGGCCCCCGGTCAAGGGGGCCCGGCAAGCCCCCTTGAGGAGCCGGTTGTGACGTTGAGGGGTAGGCGGCCACCCTTGTCCGCGAAACGCAGCAGGTCACGGTCCTTCGTTGATGCCAACCTGGCCAGAGTGTTGATCGATAGTTGGCCTTGAGTTGCTGGGGCGGAATGGTCGAACCCTTCGTTCGGAGCCGTGGAACACGCCCGAACGCCAGCAGAGGGGGATCTTGTGGCAATTGCGATAATCGCCGTGCCGGGCACCCTGGTCGGTGCTCTGACGGCGGGCGCTCTGCAGCACCTCATCACGCTCTCCGCCCGCCGTGACCGTGATCGGCAAGCGCTCACCGACTCCCCTTCGCCGGGGGAAGCCCCCGACGTCACGCGGCCGGCTGCGGGCTCCCGTGAGACAGGCCCGAGCGCCGCAGGGCGCGCAGCATGGCCGGCAGGTCAGCGGGCTCGCCGCCCGTATCGCGGACGAGGGTCTCCAGCAGCTCCGGCGTCAGCTCGTACCGCTCGGCGCGGCGCACCAGCTCCGCGAGGCCCTCCCCGAGGACCGCCCCGCCGTCGAGTTCCCGTAGCAGCTCGTCCTCGTTGACGAAACGGCTCAACCCGCAGTCGAGACCGTCGTCATCGAGGTCCGCCGGGTACGGAGCCCGTGCCCAGGACCCGTTCTCGGACCAGTACACGCACCCCAGCTCGTTCCCCGCGATCAGCTCACGGAGCTCGTCGTGGGGGAGCCAGTGCGGAGACCCGGCCAGCATGTCGACCGGCGGCTCGTGCCACTTGACCCCGCTGGACTCGTCCTCACCGAAGAGCACGAACCGGTCCCCGCCCAGCGGCTTCAGCGTCCACCAGGTGCAGCCGCAGTCGTCGAGGTGCAGCCCACGGTCGTCGATCCAGCAGCCCGTGCGGTGGACCGGCGGCTTCTGCTCCGCCTCGGTCGTCGCCTCCAGCACGGCGACCGCGCTCCACCGGGCCCACAGGACCCCCGGCGCGGGCAGGTCCTGCGGCAGTCCGGGCCGGTGCACTGTCATTCCATCCCCCACGGGTGCGCGATCACGTTCCCGACGCACCCTAACCGTTCCCGGTGGCACCCCTGCCGCGGTGCGATGGCGTCCGCGGGGAACCCGGCGGGCACTCGCGTCGACCTCTGACGAGACGAGTCACCAGCTCAGCGCACATCCCCACAGTGCCCGCCCATCAAAGCCCGACCCCAGACCTCGTTCAAGCAACCGCCAGCCCCACCAGCGAGCCGTGTCACCGCCCAAGAGCCCGCCCACCCCAAAACCCCGACCGCCCAGACGATTAACCCCCCACCCACACATACGCCGAAAGCCACATACAGCCAGCTCGCCGCCCAGGCCTGCACCCCCGCAGACCCAGCCACCCACTCCCGAACCAACCCTCACACCCACACACCCACACAAGAGAGTCCGGACACTCACCAGCCGGAAAACAGGCCCTCAGCAGGCAAAATGCACACCCGCCGCCCGTACACCTTCCCCCCATACCTCCCCGGCCCCTTCCCCCCACCCCTCCCCCGATACTTCCCCCCACCCTTCCCCCCATATTTCCGGCTACAGGACGGTGCCGTGCAGAGCGCGGCAGTCTCCCGTGAAGGCATAGCGGTGAACGGCGAGGCCCATGCCGAGGCCCTCGCCGATCACGTCGCAAGCGGCCCCAGGACGTCGGCGGCGGCGGTGTCGGAGAGGTAGGCCGGGGCGACTTCGAGGAACAGCTCACCCGTCATGAGTGCGTTGGCCGTCAGATCGTCGACAACCCGGCGCAGCTCGGCGGATCCCGGGTCCGCCGGCGAAGGATCCGGCGGTTCCAGTGGAGTTTCGCGGACGGCCCGGTGGACCACGCAGCGCACCGTCGAGGACCTGGGCGCCATCGCGGGTGAGCGCGGCGCGGCGGCCGGTGATCAGTCCCGTGATGTCACCGCTTCGGGCGACGACGCAGATCAGGTCCCGCTGGGAGAGCCCGCAGTCCAGCGCGCCGCCGGCAGCGCCCGGGGCGGTTGTCTCGCGTGCGGGAACCAAGGTGCCGGCGGTGACCGCGGCCTGGATTGCGCCCAGACCGCGGGCGACTTCGAGGAACCGGTGGCCTGCGCGCGGCTGATCCCGAACTCACCCGCCCCGTACGTTTGCCACGAAGGGTGCGAGAGAGCGAGCCAGACGGGGCGGCGTGCGCGCCACCGACCCGGTGGGCGAGCACCCCGACCGTGCGCCGGACGTCGCCCATCGCCTCGCGGAGCCCAACCGGGACCGCGCGGGCCTGCGCGCCGGTCAGCAATGGCACTCTGGTGCGGCGACGTCGTTGTCGGCTTGGTCGTGCTCGCCCCGACGACCACCGTCGACGCGCCGACGTGACCCGACCAGGGCGCACGCAAACACTGACCGACGGCCCAGTGGGGCCCGCGTCCAGAACGGAGGACAGGCGGCGGACGGCCGGGTGTGGCGGGAGTCACCGGCAGGTCCACCGGCATCGGCGCCGAGATCGGACGGGCCCTCGCGGCCGCCGGAGCCACCGTCGCCGTCAACCACCTCGGCCAGGACCCCGACGCCCGCGCCCTCCTCGCCGCCCTCGAGCGCGACGGCAGCCCCGGCATCGCAGTGAACGCCGACCTGACCGACCCCACCGCCGTGCAAACCAGGGCCGACCTCGTCCGCGCCGAGATCGGCCCCGTCGACATCCTCGTCAACAACGCCGGCTCCTACCCCCGCGTCCCCTGGCAGGACACCGACGAAGCCGCCTGGAACTACTCCCTCGACGTGAACCTCACCGCCCACTACCGCACCTGCTACGCCCTGACCCCCGGCATGATCGAACGCCGCTGGGGCCGGATCGTGAACATCGGCAGCGTCAACGCCCGCGCCCGCCGCACCAACCTCGTCGCCTACAGCACGGCCAAGGCAGGCCTCCTGGGCCTGTCCCGTTCCCTTGCTCGCGAACTCGGCCCGCACGGCATCTGCGTGAACACGGTCCTGCCCGCCGCCATCCAGGTCGACGCCGAGACCGTCATACCCGCCCAGCACCGGGCCCGTCCGGAGGACCAGATCAACCGCCAGTGCGTCCCGCGACGCGGACGCCCCGAAGACGTCGCGGCCCTGGTCGCATTCCTCGTCGGCCCCTCCGCGTCGTTCATCACTGGGCAATCCGTCCACGTCGACGGCGGCAGGCTGCTGCACTAAGACGTCAACAAGCAAGGAGACAAAGCGAAATGATCGAACGAGTCCGAGCCGTCCTCGTCACCGCGGACGACACGATGCTGGTCATCCGCCGCACCAAGCCGGACGTCCCCGAGTACTGGGTGCTGCCCGGCGGCGGGGTCGAGGCCAGCGACGAGTCCCGGGAGGCCGCCCTCCACCGCGAGATCCACGAGGAGATCGCAGGGAAGGCCGACATCATCCGCCTCCTCCACACCATGGAGTCCGACAAGGAGCGTCACCTCTTCTACCTCGCCCGCATCGCGACATGGTCCTTCGAAGACCGCACCGGACCCGAGTTCAGCGCCGAGGGACGCGGCGAATACACACTGGAAGAGATCCCGCTGACCGTGGAGGGGCTCGACAGCATCGACCTCAAGCCCGAGGAGATCGTCCACGTCCTGCGGGGCGCCATCGGCGCCGGCGGACTCGGGGCTGGGGTCGTGGTCTAGGACACGCCTACATGCCGCCGGGGCCAACGCTGAAATGCGTTGGCCCCGGCGGTGTCTATGTGGTCAGGCCGCTGCTGCTCAGACGGGTAGCGGTCGTCCGTGCTGTCGGGGTGGGACTGCCGAGTACCTCGTGGCCGTAGGGGGTGTTCAGGCGGGTTGTGAGTTCTTCCAGTGGCTTGGTTCACTTCTAGGGGCAGCGTTTGTCCGCCGGTTTGGGCAGCAGTTGCGGATCTTGATGCCCGTGAATGTTCATGCGAAGTAGCAGCACCCGCGAGGCGTCACTGACTGGCGCGTGGCCGGGTGAGTCCAGCTCCGACCTTGGCCAGCATCTGGCCGAGGAGCTGTTCAGGCATGTTCGCGACCTCTGGCCAATAGCAACCGACCCCACCCGCGGTGCGCGTCCCCGGGCACAGGCGCGCCCTGGGACGCGGTTCGGTCACATGAGGCGGTACTGGCTCCGCGTGGAGAGCTCGCCGTTCTTCATCCTGAACTTCGCCTGGCCGGAGCTGCTGCTCTGAGTGCAGATGTAGGTGTCTTCCTTGTAGCTCTTGATCTCGAACCCGCTGACGAGAACGCACACGCCCTTGCCCGTGACAGCGGTCAGCTGGGCGAGGGTCTGGCGCTTCTTGGTCTTGTCGAACTTGGCTTTGGTCATCTTGCCGTTGGACGTGAGGCCATCCAGGCCCCGGTACGACTTCATCCCGAGCCTGCCGTCGGTGAAGTTGAAGGAGCCCATGCTGTCGGGCTTGTCGCCCTTGCAGTCGTAGGACTTGGAGACGTGCCCGTCCTCGCGGTGGGTAAAGACCAGCTTGCAGGCGCCCTTGCCCGCGGCGGTGTGCAGGGCGGTGATACTGCCGCCGAGCTTGACCTTGGCGTACTCCGCCTTGGTAATGGCCGCGGCCGGGGCGGCCGCGACGGGCTGAATCATGAGCGTGCCCAGCGCGGCGGTCAGGACGGGGACGGCGAGCAGGCGTATGCGGGACATGCGGAATCCTTTGTACAGGCGGACACGGGTGCCGAACCGATGCCGCCACGGGGCCTTCCGGCTTCCGAACGGCAGGCCCCGTAACTCAGCCGTCGGCACAGATCAGGACGATACGCGACCCGCAACAACGACTCCGCTCAGCCGCAGAGCTGGCGAGCGCACCTGCTCGGCGCACCGTTCCCGCATCGCTGGCAGGAGTTGCGGCAGCAACGCGAGCGCACCGCCCAAGCCTGGCGCAAGAAGCACCGCCAAGTGGCGGTTGACCAGGACCGGCCCGCCGAGCCCCTACAGCTCAGCCCGTACTTCGCATACAACGGCACCACTCTCGACCGCTGTCCCCGCTGTCAGCAGCCCGTCGCCCCCGTCACCTGGGACATCATCCAGTTCCGCCACCGAGTAGCGCAGGTTCTCGGTCTCGCAGGCCGGCAGCTGCAGCCCGAACATGTCCAGCACCTCCTGCCGGGAGGCGCCGCACCCGGCCAGCAGGACTCCCGCCATGGCGACGGCCACCGCGGGACGGATCACCGTGCGTATGCGCATCGAGCCACCTTCCACTAGCTACCGGGCAGGCCGGCCGCGAGGTTCTTCTCCGCCAGTGCCTCGATGGCTGCCGAACGGACGGTCTGCAAGGCGGCCGGCGGTTCCACGGTGACCGCCTCGCCGTAGGCGCCGAGCCAGAACTCGACCGGCGTGGGGGCGAACGTCGCTACGTCCACGACGAGCTTGCGCGGGTAGGGCTTCTCGCCGGCGTCGACGTACGCGGTCACCGAATTGCCGTCCTCACCCCGGCGCAAGGGGACGAGGCGCTCGCCGTCCTCGGTGGTCTCGGGCTCACGGGTGGCGCTCTGGCGGGGTTCTGCCAGTTGGTCCGTGGCACTGCGCAGGGCGGTCAGGGCGCACAGGTCTACCATGCTCTTGCGGATCCGGCCATCCTGGCCGAGCTCCAGCCATTTGCCGCGCAGTTCCTTGTCCAGCCGCTCACCGTCCGGGCTGGTTGCCGCCCTCTGGAGGTAGTCGTCGCTCCAGCTCATCCAGGTGCGGCCGCCGCGTTCGACGGCGACGTGGAAGAACCCGCCCTGTGCGTCGACGCGGCAGTTCTTGTCACGGTCGACGGATATCTCGACTCCGCTCCCCATGGCGACCGCGGCCTTGGCCGTGACCCGTACCGACGGTGTGTCCCTGAACAGCTGGATGGACTGGGCCAACAGCTCACCGTCGGTGCCCTGCTTGGTGCTGCCCGAGCTGCTCGCCCCGCCCTCGCACGCAGTCAGCGCCAGTGCCATACCCGCCGCGCCCAATACCGCCAGACGTCTTGCCCCGCTCGTCACCACAACCCCGCCCTTCGCACTAAACATGATCACTGCAACTGTAAAGGTCGGGAACTTCGGGGGCTTCCCGGGCACCAGATACGGCTTCACCATCGCCGGCACCGATGCCTTCAACCCCTCCGCCCTACAGCGCCCCTGGGACCGCCTGCTCCCCTTCCTCGACCGCACCCCGGGCCGACAGATGACGCTTCGGCCCGGACCAGACCCGAAGTGCACGGCTCCCCGCAGCCCGCAGCCCAGCCGCACGGCGCCGACTGCACCCTCCGCGCCCAGAGCGGCTGGTCAGGACTCAGGCGGGGGACCTTCCGGCGGGGTCAACCGGGGGAACGGGCCGTGTCAGAGCAAGCCGGCGCACCCGATGCGGGGTGCATGGGAGGTGTCTTCAAGACGACGGTCGGGGCGCCGACAGCGTAGGTCCCCCGGGCGAAGAGACGCCCGCTGATTCGCTGATTCCCCACCGCTTCGCGTACGGACGATGCAGGTCTCGTCCGGTCGAAAGGCCGGGTGGGAGGTTCGTGCCTTCCGGGACGCTGTCCCCGGCGCTCAGGCTCCGTACCAGCCGAAGGCGCCTGCTTCCTCGGGCCAGTCGAAGGACTGATGCAGTGCCACGAGCGCGGTGATCAGGCGGGGGTCCAGGTCGCCGGTCCAGACCCGGTAGTCCTCGGCCATGCCGCGGAATACGAGCGCGGCCCGGCCCGAGCCGTCGCGCCAGGTCACCCGGCGGGGCGGGCGGAAGCCGCCGTCGTCGGCGGCGAGGAGGGCCATGACGATGCAGATCCACCTGAGCAGCATCCCCGTGGGCCACCACACGGCCCACCACACCGGGCGGCCCGCGAAGCCGCGCAGGGCCGGGCCGGCCGCCGGCTCCAGGGTCCACCTGGTCCGGCAGATCCGGAACGCGGGGCGGCGCCTGTACGTTATCCGCCCCAAGGACGCTCCGGAGTGGTCCAGGACGCGGTAGGCGGTCGGCTGGCCGCTCGTGCGCGAGCCGTACTGCTCGGCGCGTACGAACGCGAGCGGGATCCCGCCGTCCGCCAGGACGGTGAAGGAGCGCGTCTCCGCGTGCTGGTCGTGCTCGGGCCCGTAGGCGTCGCGCCGGAGCCAACCCATCCCGCTCTCCCCGCCGTTCCCGACCTTGCGCATGACGAGCGGCGTCGCGGACCCGCTGTACTCGACGTCGTAAGTCATCGGCCCCCGACTCATGTACTCCCCTTCCGAGCTGTGACGATCAAGCCGTCATGCTCTCATCCGGCCACGCGCGGCCCGGGGCCCGCCCCCTCCCCCAGTCCCCAGTCCGGCTGCTCCCGCGTCAGCTCGTGGTACCGCCGTGGTTCTGCAGGACGCTCACGGCCCTGTCGAAGGCCGAGGCCCTCTTCTTGTCGAACTCCTCCTTGCTGAGAGGGCGATTCGCGGGTTGAGGTCCATTCCCGGGAGAGGCTGGGGCAGGGCGCTGGTCGTGGCGGTCGGTCGACTACTGCTTCCTGGTGAAGCTGCCGGCGTCAACCTTGGTGAGGACATCGAGCTTGACCAAGCGTTTCAGCTTGGCGCCCTCCGCCGCGTTCAGGACTTGTTGCTGTTGACATGGTCGATCCTCGCGGGCCGCCTGGCGGTCGAGGACGTCGCGGTGGATGTACGGGGCGACGGCGGCGAGGAGCGGGCGCTGGAGCTCGTCCGGTTCCAGTGGCTCCACCTCCCACTGGACGGGGCGGGCGGGGTCGAAGCTGTTGCGGGCGGCGAAAGCCTGCCACCTCGGGTCACCGCTCCTCTTGGCCTCCGTGTCCGAAAGGGGAGGTCCAGATGGTCGAGGCCGGGTTTGTCCTGCGGGGGTCTGAGGGATGCATCGGCCGTGATCTCGTTGCCCGCGCCCTCGAGCTGGGAGCATCTGCGCCGGCGGTTCGCCGCCGATGGCTACGTCGCCCTGCCCGGGCTGATCAGCCCCGCCGGGCTCGCCGACCTCTCATGGGAGGCGCGGAGGCTGGAGGCCGACGCGGTGCGGCGCGACTTCCGCATGCCGTGCATGGACGACAGCCCCCGGCACATGACCACCCTCGGCGGAGACCGGATCGCCCGTACATCTCCAGTGATCACGCGCCTCTACGCGGACCAGGACATGTTGCAGCTGCTCTCCTCGCTCCTGGGCGAGGCCGTCGTCGCCGTCCACGACCCCGTCGAACGCCACGTCCTGAACGTCCTGCACCGCCCCGGCGACACCCATGGCGCGCACACCGACGACTACCCGCTCGCCCTGGTCCTCTTCCTCGAGGCCCCGCCACACCACACCGACGGCGGACTCCTGGAATTCCACCCCGGCCGTAGCGACCTCGCGGCCCTCGACGCGCCCGGCGCCCGCCGTATCCATCACCGGCCGGCCGACGGCTACCTCCTGCGGAGCGACCTCACCGCCCACCGCGTCACCCCGCTCCGGCGTCCGGGGCTGCGGCGCACCGTGCTCAACTTCGCGTACACCACGCCCGGCCGCCAAGAGGCGACAACCTCCTCTGCTTCTCTCCTCTACGACTGAGCGCCATCCGGTCAGGGCGGCCCCACCTCAGCAGAGAGCCAGCCGAATGCCCGGAAGATGTCCCGGCAAGGCCGGGCTCGCTGCGGCTTGGACGTGCCTGCGTACGTCTCTCAAGAAGGGCGCCGAGCAGCCGTGTCCAGGGCCCGGGCCGGGTGCGCCTGTGTTCACGCCACGAGACCGCGTGTTGCCGCATCCTTCCAGGGTCTTGATCGTTCCCCAGGCCATGAAGAAGATCATGCTCGCGGTACTGCCCGTGCTCGCCCTGTCCCCTGTCCCTCGCCGCCCCCGTGGCCCACGCCGACAACGACTCCGACTTCGGCGGCGGCCTCAACGCCGCGAACAACTGGAACTTCACCGCCCCCGCCGTCTGCCTCCAGGAAGCCGCCGTCGTGCCCGTCCTTGGCGACTGGGTCGGCGACCACGCCAACAACTGCTCCAACGGCAACGTCATCGACCACTCCGGCCGCTGACAGATCCCCCCTTCAGCACGCCCACCGGGCCCTCCGTCCGCGAGAGCCCCGACCAGAGACGTGTGGTCGGGGCTCCGCCAGCGCTGATGCCAGGCACTGACCGGCACGATGGGCGCGGGTCAGGGGAGGCGGATGGTCCAGCTCGCGCGGCGGACGTCGATCACGGGCATGCCGGCGGTGAGAGCGGCGGCGATTCCTTCGTCGGTGTTCTCGAAGGCGAGGCACCGGCCGGGTGGGAGGTCGAGCTGCGCGGTGGCCTGGAGGTAGGCGTCGGGGGCGGGTTTGAGGCGGGTGACGTGCTCGCGGGCGACGATGACGCCGAAGAGGTCGGCGAGTCCGACGGCGGTGAGGCCGGCGCGGACGACCTGCCCGTCATTGGCCGAGGCCACCGCCACGGGAATGGTCGTGGCCAGGTGTCGGGCGAGGGCCGCCACCCGGGGCACCGGCTGTGCGAGGTGGGTGCGGGTGAGCCAGTGGGACCGGGTCCGGTCGACGAACTCCCGGTCGGTGCAGGGCAGTGACAGGCCCAGGTCGATGCGGAGCCGGTCGCGCAGGGCGGTGAGGTCGGCCAGGGGCGCCTCGCGCAGCCACGGCTCGGGGACGGTCAGTCCGAGAGCGGTGAGGGTCGCGCGGATGGCGTCGATGTTGATCGTGCTGGTGTCGACGAGCGTGCCGTCGAAGTCGAAGACGCACGCTGCCGGCTGATGAGCTGTATGGAAATCGCGCACCTCGGTCGGAGTGGCGTCCTCGTCGGGCGCTGCGGCGGGGAGTGAGGTCACGGGCGGGCTCCGTCACGGTGTGGGGCGGCGGTCAGCGCGTCACGGAGTCCGCGGGCGGCCAGGGCGTGGACCTGAGTGGTGGTGACGGTGAGGAAGGGCCTGGGGCCGTACATGACCGGGCGGTCGGTCCAGCTACCTTCGGGGTTCTGGGAGTCGATGAGGAAGCGCAGCCCGCGCGCGACGGCGGTGTCCTGCGGGCCGAGTCCGCCGGAGGTGAGGGCGGTGAGGGCAAGGCCGGTGGCCGTCGGGCTGGAGTAGGGCTCGCCCGGGATCCGGGACCAGCCGCCGTCGGCCCGCTGGGAGGCCAGGAGCCCCGGCGTGGCGGTGCGGCTGACGGGGTGCGGGGCGAGCGCCGGCCCGATTTCGGCGGCGCCGTAGGCCGGCGGGAGGTACCAGTCCGAGGTCCAGCCTTCGACGGTGGCGTGTGAGGCCAGCCAGCGGCGGGCGGGGGCGAGGTCGACTCCGGGCAGCGCGGCCGCGCGGATGCCGGCGGCCATGTGGGCGACCACGTCGGGGGCCGGGGTGTCGTCGCTGGAATGCCAGGTGGTCCACAGGCCTTCGGGTGTCTGGTGCCTGCGCGCGTAGCGGGCGGCGGCATTGAGGGTTTGGTCCGCCCGGTCGGTTCCGGCCAGTGCGAGCAGGGTGTTGCCGGTGGTGTCGTTGTCGGAGTCGAGCGCAGCCGCGCAGGCCCAGCCGCCGTCCTGCTTCTGCGCCGAGGCGAGGAAGTCCAGAGCGGCGGGGAGGGCGACCGCGCCAAAGCGGGCGTGCCCACGCAGCGCGCGGACCATCAGGCCGGTGTCCCACACGTCACTGACGAGGAACCGCCATGTGCCGTCGGGTTGTTGGGCCGCGAGCAAGCCCTCTCTGCACCGCCTGGTCATGTGGTGGTCCGGGGCCGTCCGGGTCAGGGCGAGGTGCAGCATCCCCGTCACCAGCGGCATCCCGTAGAACGAGCCGTCCGGTGACTGCGCCCGCTCCCACTCCTGAAGGGTGTGGTGGGGCAGCGGCATGCCCAGAGCGACACCCGCGATGGCCTCGAAGGCGAGGAGCATGGCCCGCTGCCACGGTTTGATCCGCCGCCCGCGATCGGGCCCGAGCGCGGCTCTGGCCTGGCGGAGCAATCGGTGCGGATCGGCCCCGGGGGCGCCGACCGCACAGCCCAGGGTGTCGAGGTACAGCGCCCGCCGGGCATGTGGCCCTCCCGGTGAAACCCCCGGGCTGAACGCCGTGAGGTCATGCGTGCGGTGCAGGGCGGCGAGCCACTGGTCGGCGGCGGCCGCGAACGGGTCGTGCTGCTGCGGGCAGGCGCCTTCGAGCCACCGCAGCGCCCTCTCCCGCGCGGGCCGCGCCCGCTCCAGCCCGGCCAGGGAGCCGGCCACGACGGCGTTCTCCAGGATGCGTGGCTCGGAGGGGACAGACCAGGCGCCGTCACCGGCCTGGATCCCGAGGGCGAACTCCACCGCCCTGCCCAGACAACGTCCGGCCTCCACCATCACCGCGGTAGCGGCCGGAGCGGGCCGGGTACCCGGTACCCGGTACCCGCTCGTCGGCCAGCACTCCGGCGGATCTCATGCCCGCTGTGTCACCGTGGTTCGCGAAGATCTTTTTCTGCACCGGGCGATGCTGCCCCCGGGCCCGCCGTACGAAACGACACGTTCCCCGACGGCGTACACGATCCGGTCTCTCCGTACCGCCGTAGCGCCGATGCGGCTGCTCCTGCTGGCGCAAGGGTGTCCCCCGTGCGGGGGCGACGAGACGTTTCCGCTGTTCCGGTCGCCTCACCCGGCCAGCCATGATCGCGACGCCTGCCCGTACCCGGAATCCCCAAGCCGCCCCTCGGAGGCATCCGCCCGTGACCCTCGTCATCGTCGTCGCCGCACTGGCCCTGCTCGCCGGCCTTGCCGCCAACCGCTACCTGCGCCCCCGGCTCCTGACCGAGGACGACGACACCGGCATGGCGGTGAAAGACCTGGTCGGGCCCTTGCTGACGCTGACCGTGCTCCTGCTCGCCTTCGTCCTGGTCACCGCCAACGGCTCCTACGGCAAGGCCGAGACCGCATCCCGCGGTGAGGCCCGCGCGCTCGACCAGCTCGTCGAGTCCGCCGAATACGCACCCGCCGCGCAGCGGACCGAGGTTCAGGCGGACGCCGTCTGCTACGCGCGCGCCGTCCGCGTCCAGGAATGGCCCGCCATGGCCGATGGCAACGGCTCGCCGGCGCCCAGCGTCTGGTCCACCGACTTCCGCCGGGTCTTCCGTGAGCTGGAAGGCAAGCCGGTCTTCGGCATGATGGTGACCGCGGACAACAAACGCTCGGAAGAACGCGAGGAGCGCCTCACCCAGGCCACCGCCAGCATCCCCAGCGCGATCCTCTGGTTCCTGCTCGCCACCCTGGTCATCACCGTCATCGCGCTCGGCATCTGCCTGCCCCGCCGCAACAACCGCGGCCAACTGATCACCCTCGTCGTGATCACCGCGCTGCTGACCACAGCACTGTGCATCATCCGGGACGTCGACCGCCCCTACGGCGGCATCATCGACGTGCAACCGACGGCGATCAGCGAGGCCGAACGGCAGGCAACCCGCGACTTCACCACCAACCACCCAGCCGCCGAACTGCCCTGCGACGACCACGGAAACCGCCGCACCACCTAACACACGAACAAGCCCCCACCCCATGCAACAGCCCCTTCAGCCTTCTGCCGCAGCACCAACCCCGGACTCCTACCGTCAGAGGTCCACAGGGTGCCTGCATGTGAAAGGCATTCCCTGCCGCGCCGGGGCCACCCGAACGGGGAGGGCCGACTCCACCATGAGCGAGCGGGAGCGGCCAGTCCCCCGGGAGACGCCAACGCTGGGCGGCGGCGGGCCACGGGCGGCGCCGGGCCGGCACCGGGCCGGCACCGGGCTCAGCCGGTCTTCTGGTGCGTGTGCGGACGATGCATCGTGGCGAGCCGGCAGGCCCGCTGTCGTTACCGGATGCCGGTGTACCGGCTGGTCGTCACCATGATCCCGCTGGACAGGCCCTCGGCGTCCGGGGAGTGACGGTCATGGAGTTCCAGAAGTTCGAAGCCCGCCGCTCCCAGCAGGCGCCCGGCCTCCTCGGGCGAGAACATCCTGAAGCGGGCGAAGTCCTCCGCCGCAGGCTCCCCCGCCTCGTCGCGCCAAACACGTCGGCGGTGCAGGAGGCGGCTGACGGGATCGACCTCGTAGTCGGCCTCCGCCGTCGCGTGCAGGGCGGCCGTCTCGATGGTGAACCGTGTCGGGAGCGCGACCGGCATCTCGGGCTGGAAGGTGAGCGCCTCCAGGAGCAGCAGTGTTCCCGGACGGGCGTGCCGGGCCAGGGAGTCCAGGGCGGCGGTGACGTCACGGTCGCTGTGGAGGTTGGAGACCGCGTACCCGAAGCTGACGATCGCCTCAAAACAGCGGTCCAGCTGCAGGTGGCGCATGTCCGCCTCGATGAACACGGCGTGAGGAAACTTCCGGGCCGCGTGTTCCAGCATCCGCGGCTGCAGATCCACGCCCACCGCATCCACACCCCGGGCCGTGAAGTAGGCGACGTCCTCACCCGTACCGCAGCCGACATCCAGCAGCGAAGCCGGCATGCCGCCCAGATGGCGGTCGACGGCACGCTCACACAGCAGGACATCCTGGTGGTGACTGCCACCGTAGACCTGGTCGTAGAGCTCCGGATTCCGGTACAGCAGATTCTGTAAACGCTCTTCCACCACACGCCCCCCTCGCGCATCACTCCGGCCGCCACCGGCCACACGCGTCCCCACCCTGCCCAGGATCCGCCACCGGCCACAGGCGCACCCGGCGGCGCACGAATGCACCGGCTGCGCGAAGCCGGCCAGGCGGCCCGAGCTGCCAAAGGGTCCCATGTCCCGTGAGGCTGGGAGAGATTCCTCTTCCGGTGGACAGCCCGTGCCGCCCGGTGACCGCAGGAGTTGTACAGGCGACACACCCTTGTCCAACATCACGCGAAGAGGTGCCACCCCGATGTCCGAACTCTCACCGACAGACGCTCCGAGCTCCGGCCGCGAAATCCCGATCATGATCGTCGGCGACTCCATCAGCCACGGCAGCAGCGGCGACTGGACCTGGCGCTACCGCCTCTGGAAGCACCTGCGCGCCCAGCACGTCGAGCTCGACCTGGTCGGCCCGAAGAACACCCTCGACAACATCCGTACCCAGGAAGTCGGGGACGGGGACCACACCTACGCCGATCCCGAGTTCGACACCGACCACGACGCCCAGTGGGGCCGCCCCTACGTGAGTGAGAAGGAGGAGATCGAGGCCAAGGTCGCCGAACACAAGCCCGACTACCTGCTGGTCCTCCTCGGCATCAACGACCTCGTCTGGTACGACGCCGACCCGCCCAAGTTCGAGACGAACCTGCGCGAGTTCATCACCAACGCCCGCCGCGGCAACGCTCGCCTCGCCGCCGCCTTCGGCACCGTCCTGGAGACCACCCGCGCCGTCCAGGAACCCGAGTTCGCACTGAAGGTGGCCGGGGCCAACGAACGGCTGCGCACCGTGGTCAAGGAACTCTCCACCGAACAGTCCCCGCTGTACATCGCGGAGACGGCCGCCGAGTTCGTTGCCGCCAAGCACACCTGGGACGGCACCCACCCCAACCCCAACGGCGAGATCCGCATCGCCGCTGCCTTCGCCGACGTCATGGCATCCGGCTTCGGCATCGGCACGCCCTACCCGCGGCCCTACCCCGACATCGCCCAGGTGACGGCGGAAGCCAAGGAAACCATCGACTGACACAGAGCGACACCCGGGCAGGGCCTCCGGCCCCGGCCCGGCGCCCCTGGGAACAGGCACGCCCATGGCCGCCAGCCATGCGCGTGCTGGGCGCGGGTCTGTAAAGTTTTGGGTTTAACTGGGTTGGTTTGTAGGTCAGTTGATGAGGCGTCCGTCGAAGGCGATGTCGAAGGCTTGGAGGGATCGCTTCCAGCGGGTGGTCCAGCGTTTGCGGCCGGCTCCGGTCGGGTCGAGGGACATCACTGCGAGGTAGACGCACTTCAGGGCGGCGTGCTCGGAGGGGAAGTGGCCGCGGGCGCGGACCGCCCGGCGGATCCTCGCGTTGACGGACTCGATCGCGTTCGTCGTGCAGACGATCCGGCGGTCGGCGTCGAACCGCAGGAACGGGACGAACTCGGCCCAGGCGTTCTCCCACAACCGCACGATTGCCGGGTACTTCTGGCCCCATTCCTCGCAGAACTCGGTCTCCTTACTGCGGCCTGCACCGGCCCGGTGCCACGTTCACGGCGATGGCCTGGGTCACTCCCACCGCCATGTCCTCCGGCGCCTCACCCAGGCCAGCGCCAGCATTCCCTCCGCGATCCTGTGGTTCCTGCTCGCCACCCTGGCCATCACCGTGGTGGCCCTCGGTATCAGTCTGCCCCGCCGCGACAACCGCGGCCAGCTCATCACGCTCATCGTGATCACCGCACTGCTCACCACGGCCCTATGCATCATCCGGGACGTCGACCGCCCCTTCGGCGGCATCATCAACGTCGAGCCCACAGCGATCACCGAAGCCGAACGCCAGGCCATCCGCGACTTCACCACCAACCACCCCGTCTCAGAGCTGCCCTGCGATGAGCAGGGCAAGCGCAAGACCGCCTGAGCACACCCATGCCCGCCGCGGGCCCGGTCCCGCTGACACGGACGGGCCGGGGTCGCATCTGCGTCGACGGGGTGGGCCTCGGACGCGCCCGCGATCTGCACGACGTCTTGGAGTTCCTGCGCAGGGCCGGACTCGACCCCTACGACGGCACCCCTTTCACGTGGGACGCGGCGGGCTCGGCTGGATCCAGCCGTAGGACGGGCAGGCCAGGTTTGGCCAGCTCGCCCATCCGGAAGCCGTGCTCGGCAAGCAACAGTCCGCGGCCCCATTTCCAAAATTGTGGCCGCTTCGAACGTGCACAGGTCCAGTTGGGCGCCGTGCTCGGTGACAGCGCCACGACCGCGGCCGGTGGCGGGGACGGGCGGAGGCGAGGTCGTCCGGGGCTGGTCGGGGGACCGGTGACCGCGGCGTCACGGTGGGCCGGCCCGGTCCTGTGGCCAGAACGGGGACAAGGACGACTCCTTGAACGGCTCGGGGCTCACGGTGAGATCGCCTACGAAGGGCCGGTCGAGGACCAGGACCAGGAGCAGGCTGAAGCCGATCAGTCCGGCGACGCTCGCCACGAAGAGGAATTGCATCTTCAGGCTTCGCAGGCCGTAGAGGGAGGTCAGCAGGATGATGACCAGCGCGCCGCCGTAGACCAGGACCTGGAGCAGCACCGGCAGCTCGATCGTGGCGATGTTGATCCGTTCCCGCCGCATGGCGGCCGCGTCGTTGAGCCGCGTGACGGCTTGCTCGTAGAAGGCCTGGTCGCGCGCCGTCTTCGGATCGTAGGCCTGCAGTGCGTCGTACATCTCTCCGACCTGTTGGGAGGTGATGTCGAAACTCGGCCGGCCGGCACGCATCTTCGGCCACTGCACCTCGACCACGGCGTGAACGTAGTCGCTCACCGCCCTGTCGATCCGCGCCCGCTCCGCGGGCGGGAAGGACCGGGTGTCGCGGACGACCGGGGAGATGTCGGTGGCTTCCTGCGAGACCACGGCCCGGGTGTGGTCCAGCTGGGTCCACAGGGTGACGACCACGAAAGCGAGGATGATCCCGTAGATCGCGCCGAACATGCCCAGCACGACGCCGACCATCTCGTTGTGCTCGCCCTCGGCCAGGCGGGGAGACCGGCGGCGGGCGAGCGCGCTGCCCGCCACGGCAACGAGCACGATCGCACCGACCATGAGCAGCGCCAGCGCGAACGTGCTCAGGTGGTCGAGCAGCCACAGCGCCACAAGTGGCCTCCTGGAGATGAGTTACCGAACGCTGCCCGATGTGCTGGGTGGCAGCTCCGAACAGGCCGGGCCTGTTCGGAGGAGCGTGGTTCCGCTGATCGGGCAAGCATGGGTCCTGGCCGTGCTTCCCGTTCATCGTGGACGCGGTCCGGTGATCGGGCCACCCAGGGGGCTTCCATCACCCCTGGCCACGTTCTCCGTTCATCGTCGGCACGGCCTGATGGTGGGAGCCGTACGGCTGCTGACGCCCCCTCTCCCGCCCTTCTGCTGTCTGCCAGCGCGGAACGGAGCGCCGAGGCGTCAGGGGGAACCGGTTCACCCGAACGCGCCGCACCCGCGGGTGACCGTGTGTCCGGCCCGGGCCGGACATCGCCCGGGCCGGACATCGCCCAGCACGTTCGGTCGAACGCTCCCGGTTGCGCACGCTTTCAGGCCAGTTGATGCTGGCTGAGGCCGACGAAGAACGTAGCCGCGGCCTGTGTTTGCTCGGGGAACCCGATCTGTTCGCAACGACCCGACGCTATGAGGAGTCACCAATGGCGCTCCTTCAACCCACCCTTGCCGCACCCGCGGTGCCGTCCCGGAGCTGGAGCATCCCGGCCGAGGGCCATGCCCGCCGGGTACGCGCCCTCCGGCGGGAGGTGCATCGAATAGCCGACGAGGTGATCGACGCCGGGACATTCCACTTCGGGCCGCAGACCGCGCGCCTGGAGCAGCGGATCGCCGCGCACTGGGGCGGGGCGGCCGTGGCCACCACCTCCTGCACGCAGGCTTTGACGCTCGCCCTGCGCGTGGCCGGGGTGCGGCCCGGGGACGAAGTCGTGCTGCCTGCCGCCACGTTCGCCGCGACGGCGTTCGCGGTCTGTGAAGCCGGGGCCGTGCCCGTGGTCGTGGATGTGGCCGAACCTTCGCTCACCCTGTGCCCGCAGGCGCTGCGCGCTGCGATCACCCCTCGGACCCGGGCGGTGATCGCCGTCCATCTGCACGGCCACATGGCCGACATGCCCCAAATCCTGGCCGTCGGCCGCGAACACGGCCTGGCCGTGGTGGAGGACTGCGCCCAGGCCGCCGGTGCGGCCCTCGACGGTCGAGCGGCCGGTACCTGGGGCGACTTCGGCTGCTTCTCGTTCTGGGTCGGCAAGTGCGTCGGCGGCCTCGCCGACGGCGGCGCCGTCGTCACGGACTCCGCCGAGCGCGCCACCCGGCTGCGCCGGCTCACCGACATGGGACGCGAAAGGGGTCAGCGGCACGTCCACCGCGACCGGGGCGCCCGGGCCCGGCTCGGGGAGCTCGACGCCGGCTTGATCGCCCTGGAGCTGGAGCGCCAACCGGCGTGGCTGGCACGCCGCTCCGCCATCGCCTCGCACTACTCCGAGGCCTTCGCCGACCTGCCGGTGGCGGCGCCGCAGGTGCTGCCCGGGTACCAACACGCCTACTACAAGTTCGCGGTGGCCTGCCCGGACCCGGTCGGGCTCGGCGAATTTCTGGCGGGTCGTGGCATCGAGACCGAGCAGGTCTACCCCTATCTGCTCCCGGACCAGCCTGCCTTCCAGCACATGGAGTACCGCAGCAGGGTCACCAGCCGGTCGGCGGGCGCCGCTCGCCGACTGTGCCTGCCGGCCTACGCGGAACTCAGCGACGGCGAGGTGGAGAGAGTCGCTCTCGCGGTCCGGGACTTCGCGACTGGAGCGATGGGAAGGAAGGCGTGATGATCATGAACGCGAGGGAAGAAGACGCTGCGGTGACGGAGACTTCCGTGCCGCGGGGCGACAGCAGCAGGGCCCGGCGCGAGGCCGCCCGGCTCACCGCTCAGGACGTCCGTGGTGTCGCGCTGACCTGGGTCGACAACAGCGGCATCACCCGGGTCAAGGCCGTGCCCGCCGGCCGCCTCGGGCAGGCCGCGGAGCAGGGCGTCGGCATGTCCCCCGTTTTCGACGTGTTCCTGCTGGACGACTCGGTCACCACCAGCACGCACATCGGCGGACCTGTCGGAGACCTCCGGCTCTTCCCCGACCTGGACCGGTTGACCGTGCTGGCCGCACAGCCGGGCTGGGCCTGGGCCCCGGCGGACCGGTACGACCAGCAGGGCCTGCCGCACCCCGCCTGCCAGCGCCAGTTCACCCGCCGGATGACGGGCCGGGCCGCAGAGGCGGGCCTGGAACTACTGATGGGGTTCGAGACGGAGTGGGTGGTGCTGCGCGACAGCCAACCGGCCGACCCGGATCCGGCGTACGCGACCCTTGGCCCCGCCTACGGGATGAGCCGGCTGATCGACCTGTCCGAATATCTGGCCGAGCTGCTCGCGGCCTTCTCCGCACAGGATGTGGAGGTGCTGCAGCTGCATCCGGAGTACGCCCCCGGCCAGTTCGAGGTGTCGGTCGCCCCGAGCGACCCGATCGGCGCCGCCGATCTGTCCGTGCTGGTACGCGAGACCATTCGAGGGGTCTCCCTGCGCAACGGACTCACTCCCGTCTTCGCCCCGGTGGTCACGGCCGACGGGGTCGGAAACGGCGGCCATCTCCATCTGAGCCTGTGGGAGAGGGGCCGGAACCTGTGCCAGGGCGGCGATGCCGCCGCCGGGATGACCAGGCAGAGCTCCGCCTTCCTGGCCGGCGTCCTGCGCGAGCTGCCCGCGCTGCTGGCCGTCGGAGCACCGTCGGTGGCCAGCTACCTCCGGCTGCAGCCGGGCCACTGGGCCGGAGCGTTCCAGTGCTGGGGGGTGGAGAACCGGGAGGCGGCGCTGCGCTTCGTCCCGGGTCCGCCGAACGAGCCCCACAGTGCGAACGCCGAGCTCAAGTGCTTCGACCCGGCGGCCAATCCCTATCTTGTGACCGGCGCGGTGATCGCCGCCGGGCTGGCCGGGATCCGCGACCGCCTGGAGCTTCCGGCCCCTGTGTCAGGCGATCCCGCTCTCGGCGGCGGTCAGCCGCGGCTGCCGCAGTCGCTCCAGGAGTCCGTCAAGCACTTCCAGGACTCGGCCGTGCTCCGCGAAGCCATGGGCGACCCGTTGTTCGAGGCGATCGCAGCCGTTCGCCGGGCAGAGGTCGAACTCTTCGAGGGCGCCGGCCCGGACGCCGTCGTGGCTGCCGTCCGCGACCGCTACTGACCGGCCGGCGGCATCCCGGCAACCCCACCGCTCCACCGACCACTCCACCGCTCGCTCCACTGTTCCGTTCAAGGAGGACCTCTCATGTGCAGACTCTTCGCCCTGACCACCGGCGGCCCGCGCGTCCAGGGATCCCACTGGCTGCTCGACTCGCTGTTCAGCTTCAGTGAGCAGAGCCGGAAGCAGCCGGACGGAACCGGCTTCGGCTGGTTCTCGCTCGGTGACGAGCCCGTCCGGGACCGTTCTCCGATCGGCGCCTTCAAGAACGAGGACTTCGCCGAAGCCGCCGGCCAGGTCGTGTCGCACACCATCGTCAGCCATGTCCGTTACGGCACGACCGGCGAGGTGGACGTGCACAACTGCCACCCGTTCGACATCCACGACCGGCTCTTTGCGCACAACGGGTGCATCCGAGGTGTGGACACCATCGACTCCTGGCTGACGGACGTGGACCGTGCACACGTCGAGGGTGCGACCGACTCCGAGACGGCGTTCGCCTTCATCTCCGCGGAGATCCTGCGGGTGGGCGACACCACCGAGGGCATCATCTCGGCGGTGCGGCGGATGGCGGCCGAGATCCCGATCTTCTCGCTCAACTTCGTGCTCGCCGAGCCGCGCCGCCTGTGGGCGCTGCGCTACCCGGCCAACTGCGAGCTCTGGGTGCTCAGCCCCGACGGCGGGGGCTTCGGCAGCCGCCGACGGGGCGCCCGCCCGCTCGACCAGCGCGCGGATGCCAGCTGGGTCGCCGACGGGGATGAGGAGATCCCTGCCTGGGTCGTCGCGAGCGAGCGGCTGGACGCCGACCCCGACTGGCGGCTGCTCGACCCCGGGGAACTGCTGGTCATCGCCGATGGCAAGGCCGTCTCCCAGTACCCCTTCGGCCCGCCCGCCCACCACCTCACCCTGGACGACCTGCGAGGCGTCGAGGTCAGCGCCGACTTCCGCGACGAGGACCTCTGACGGACGCGGCGGCGGCCTCCTGCAGGCCGCCGCCGCCCGCTGACCATCCGGAAGGACCCTTCCATGCCAGAACACCGGACCACCGAGCAGGACTTCGACTTCCACGGTCCCGCGCTGGACACCGTGTTCGACACCTACAGGGACCTGCGCGAACAGTGCCCCGTGGGACGCAGTGACCGGCACGGGGGGTTCTGGTTCCTCACACGGGCCGAGGACATCTCTACCGTCGAGCACGACCCGCAGACCTTCTCCGTCGCACCGTCGATGCTGCTCCCCCCGTTCGGCACCGATGTGCCGCTCATCCCGGTCGACATCGATCCCCCGGACCACGCCGGCTATCGCAAGATCCTCCTGCCCCTGTTCACGCCGAAGGCCGTCGAGCGCCTGGACGAGGACATGCGCCGAAGTGCGCGGCACCTTGCGACGGAGGTTGCCGCCCAGGAGGTGGCGGACGTCTCGCACGAGTTCGCCAGGCCGATGTCGACGATGGTCTTCAGTCGTCTGGCCGGGTTCCCCGAGAAGGACTGGCCCCTGTTCGACCGATGGATCGACGACATCGTCTACGAGCGCTCGGCCGACCCGCAGCGCGCCCGCGCCGCGGGCCGCGAGGTGATGGACTACTTCGACGCATTGCTCGGCTCCCGGGGTGAGGACCCTGGCGGAGACGACCTGATCCATCGCCTTTCGATCGCCGAGATCGACGGCCGCAAGCTGACGCACGACGAGCTGCTCTCCTTCTGCTACCTGCTGTTCCTCGCCGGCCTGGACACGACGGCCTGGGCCATTCGGTCCAGCTTGTGGTTTCTCGCACAGCACCCGAAGGCCCAGGCGCGGTTGCGGGAGCATCCCGATGAGATACCGGCGGCGGCGGAGGAGTTCCTGCGCACGCTGTCTCCCGTACAGGCGATGGCACGCACCTGCGTGCAGGACACCGAAGTGGCCGGCCAGAAGATCAAGGCCGGTGACCGGGTCGTGCTCGTCTTCGGCGCCGGCAACCGCGATCCGAAGGCCTACGGCAACCCCGACGACATCGTCCTGGATCGCCGGGACAACCGGCACCTCGCGTTCGGCGTCGGCCTCCACCGGTGTGCCGCTTCCAACCTCGGGCGGCGGGAACTGGTCGTCGCCCTACAGGAGTTCCTGGCCGTCGTGCCGGACTTCTCCCGCACCGACCCGACCGATCCCTGGCACGGTCTGGGCCCGCTCACCCTGCGGATCGGACGGTGAGTGCGATGTACCGGATCCGGATCGACTCCCATCACTGTCAGGGGCACGCCCGCTGTCTCTCCTTCCTCCCGGAGACCGTCGACTTCGACGACGAGGGCTACGCGCAGGTCCCCGAGGCGAAGAGCCGCCATGCCGAGATGACCGACGCTCTGCGGCAGGCGGTGGCGAACTGCCCCGAGCGGGCCTTCCAGGTGGTGGAGGAATGAACAGAACCACCACCGCCGCCGCGGGGCCGCCCATGTCGACAGCCATCACCATCGCACTGATCGCAGTCGCCCTCGTCTGCGGCCTGCTGGCGAACCATGTCCGGCGCCGTCATCATGCCGTGGAGCCGGGCGGGGACGCCGATGAAGCGTCCGTCAGCGATCTGGTCAGCCCGCTCGAAACGCTGGCCGTGCTGCTGGTCGCGTTCGTGATCGTCGTCGCGGCCGAGTCGTACGGCGAGGCCGGCAACGCCGTGGGCGCGGAGGCGCACCGGGTGGACCAGCTGTACGAGGTGGCGGACTACGCACCCGAACCCCAACGCGAGCGGATGCAGGGAGCCGCGGTCTGCTACTCACGCGCGATCATGACGTACGAGTGGCCGTTGATGGAGACGACGGGGGCCAAGGCCCCCCAAGTGTCCGTCTGGTCCACCGACTTCCGCAGGCACTTCAAGGAACTGGCCCACAAGGACGACAGCAGCTTCGCGCTGCTGGTGGAGGCGGACGACCAGCGCTCCGTGGCCCGCCAGGCCCGACTGTCCGAGGCGAGTCCGGCGATCCCTGCGGTCGTGTACTGGTTCATGGTCCTGTCCCTCGCCGCGACCATCGGCGCCTTCGCCTTCGGGCTGCCACGCAAGCGCGGGCCGGCGCACTTCGTACTGCTGTTGGTGTTGGCGGGGCTGTTCACAGGGTCGCTGCTGCTGATCGAGGACATCGACAGGCCGTTCTCCGGACCGATCAAGATCACCAGTGAGGCGATGGCGGCCACGGCCGAGGACATCGCCGAGGACTTCTCGGACGACCACCCGGGCCGCACCCTGCCCTGCGACGAAACCGGCATCCGAACCCGCAGCTAGAGGCCTTTGAGGGTGCGGGTCGCCTGCTCCGGCCGTGTCTCCATCGACGGCGCAGCACCGGCCGGTCCTGCCGGATCGGCTCGGCCCAAGAGCCGGGCCAGGCCCTTGTCTGAGTCCATGCCGCTACCCATGCCGACGGCCTGCATGTCAGGACCCGCTGCCGGTGGCTGACGTACATACCTGGTCGGCAGCTGCCCGGCTGCCGGGCCGGTCGGCGCGTGGCCTACCGGCTCGGGTGAGGTGGCACATGCGGCCGTTGTCAGTGGTGCCGGCGGCCATCAGCCCCCAACCAGCTGGGGGGCCCAAGGAGGCACACCGAACCCTGCGCACACCGGACCCTCACAGTTTGATCACAGCCTGACCTAATCAACCCGCTCTGTCCGAACCATCACGGTTGGGCGTGCTGACAAGACATTAGGTTCTCCTGGTTCGCTTTATTACCGAGGAGTACTGAACAGATGAGAGAACGGTCGCCTGTCCCCGCAGGCCGACACCTCGCGGCCCCGCCCGCGTGGATACGACGGACCGCGATAGCGGCCTCCGTCATCACCGCCGCGTCGATGCTGAGCGGCCCGGTTGCCGCCGCCGGCCCTGTGAGCGCTCCCCCGGCCGCACCCGCCGCCGCACTGGGTCCCGCGGAGGCCGCGGACGCCGCCTCCGCCTTCCTGATGGCGCGGCTGCAGAACCGGCGGATCGAAATCACCGGCGAGCGCACCGACTCCAGCACCACGTACGCCGAGCCCGGTGGCGTGACCAGCGTGGAGTCCTTCACCGGTCCGGTGCGCGTCAAGGACGCCCGCGGCCGCTGGCAGAAGGTCGACACCACCCTGGTCGACACCGGTGACACCGTCCGCCCGAAGGCCGCCGCCGCCGACATCGCGCTCTCCGACGGCGGTACGGGCGAGCCGCTGGTCAAGGCGGGGCGCGGGAAGCACACGCTCGGCATCGGCTGGCAGGGCAAGCTCCCGCAGCCGGAGCTGAAGGGCTCGACCGCGACGTACAGGAACGCCGTCGAGGGCGGCGGCGACCTGGTCGTCACCGCCCTGAAGGAAGGTTTCTCCCACTCGGTCGTGCTGCACGAGGCTCCCAAGGGTCCGGTGGAGTACCGGATTCCGGTCGAGGCGAGCGGTCTGAAGCTCACCGAAACCACCGACAAGCGGCTGCGCTGGAACGACACGTCCCAGCAGGCCAAGGCCACCGCCCCGGCCCCGGTCATGTGGGACTCCTCCTACGACCGCGCCTCCGGCGACGCCGAGCACATCGCGCCCGTCGAGGTCGAGGTCGAACCGGGCAAGAACGGCAAGGGACAGGTCCTGGTCCTCAAGCCGAGCCGGGAGTTCCTGAACGACCCGAAGCTCACCTATCCCGTGACGATCGATCCCACCGACTCGCTCATGGGCCCGGTCACCGACACCTGGATCCAGTACGACGACTACCTGACCAGCCAGCGCGGTTCGACCGAGCTCAAGTCCGGTACGTACGACGGCGCCGAGAAGGCGCGGTCGTTCCTGCAGTTCAATGTCGACAAGTACAAGGGCAAGCAGATCCTCGACACGGATCTGCGCCTGTACTCGAAGTACTCCTCGACCTGCTCGACGGCCAACTCCGGCAACGAGGTGCGCCGGGTCACCGCCGCCTGGGACCCCTCCGCGATCACCTGGGCCAACCAGCCCGCGACGACCGCCACCGGCGCCGTCGTCACCACCGCCGCCAAGGGGTACAACGCCACCACGTGCCCGGCCGGGCACGTCTCCTGGGACGTCGACGCGATCGTCCAGGCCTGGGCGGACGGCCAGCCGAACTACGGTGTGCGCATCGCCGCCGTGGACGAGAAGGACCCCCTGACCTGGCGCCGCTACCACTCGGCGAACCAGACCGACGGATCACACAACGCCTCCCTCGAGCCGTCGCTGACGGTCAGCTACAACACCAAGCCGGGTGCGGCCGCCCCCGTCTCCCCGCTGTCCGGCACGGCCACGGCCGACACGACGCCGACCCTCACGGGCAAGGCCACCGACGCCGACGGCAACACGGTCCAGCTCTCGTACGAGATCTGGACCGCGAGCGGTACGGCCGCCCTGCAGACCGGGAAGTCCGCCTTCTCCGCCTCGGGCACGGCCGCTCCCTGGACCACCGCCACCCCGCTCGCCCCGGGCAGCTACAAGTGGCGCGCGGCCGTGTACGACGGCTCCACCTGGAACGGCACCTGGTCGGCCTGGCAGAGCTTCACCGTCGACACCGCGAAGCCGGGCGTGACCGCGGTCGCTTCGAGCGCCTTCCCGGCCGGCGCGTGGTCCGGCACCCCTGACGGGAACGGGAACTTCTCGGGCACCTTCACCTTCACCCCGCCCGCCTCGGACGTGAAGGACATCCAGTACCGGCTGGACGGCGGCGCATGGGTCACCTCGGCCACCGCCGGCACCCCGGTCAGCGCCGTGCTCGGCTTCCGGGCCGGCGCGCACGCCGTCACCGCCCACACCCGCGACGCGGCCGGCAACGTGTCCGGCGACACGGTGTACTCCTTCAACGCCGGCAAGGGAGCGGCCATCACCGCCCCGTCCGACGGCGAGCGTCCGGCCCGCCGTGCCGGTCTGATGGCCCAGGGCGACACCTCGTACACCGGCGTCCGCTACCAGTACCGCCGCGGCGAGACCGACGCGTGGAAGGACGTGCCCGTCGCCGACGTGCGGGTCAACTCCACGGGCGTCGCGCCGGGCTCCTGGCCGGTGTCCGTCAGCGGCGGCAAGCCCGCGCCTCTGACCTGGGACATCACCAAGACGCTCGCCGAGGACGGACCCGTCGACGTACGGGCCGTGTTCAGCGCCGGCTCGGCCACCGAGGCCTCCCCCGGCGTCTCCGTGACCGTCGACCGCGCCGCCGGTGCCTCCCCGGAGCTCCCCGTGGGGCCGGGCTCCGTCAACAGCCTCACCGGTGACTTCACGCTGGACGCCACCGATGCGTCCGGCGCGGGCACCTCGGTGACCCGTACCGCCTACTCCCGGGGTGACCACCCCGAGGACGACGGCCAGGTGAAGATCTTCGGCCCCGAGTGGGTGTCCGGGATCTACGCCGAGATCACCCAATCCTCCTACACCGGTCTGCGCAAGACGTCGCCGACCTCGGTCGAGGTCGTCCTCGCCGAGGGGGCCGTCGGCTTCACCGCCACCTCCGGCGGCGGCTGGAAGCCCGAGGAGGGCTCGGAGCACCTGACCCTCACCGGTTCGCTCACCGGCTCCTTCACCCTCAAGGACGACGAGGGCGTCGTCACCTCCTTCGCCAAGGTCGACCCGGCGGCGGAGAGCTGGCAGGTCACTTCGACGGCCCTGCCCACCGACAACTCCACGACCCGTGTGGTGTCGGAGAAGGTCACCGTCGACGGCAAGGTCCTGGCCCGACCGAAGTACCTGATCGCGCCCAGCACCGCCGCCACGGCCGCGTCCTGCGAGGCGAACCCCGCCACCGCGGGCTGCGAGCGGCTGGAGCTCGTCTACGCGACGGTCACCACGGCCACCGGCTACAGCGTGGCCGCCGACTTCGGAGACTTCGCCGGCCAGGTCCGGGAGATCAAGCACTGGTCCACCGCCCCCGGTGCGACCGCGGCCACGGCGCGCTCCGTGTCCGTGTACCGCTACGACAAGGACGGCCGGCTGCGCCAGCAGTGGGACCCGAACCTGTCGCAGGCCACGCAGGTGCAGTACTCGTACGACTCGGCCAACCGGGTGTACTGGATGATGCCGGGCACCGAGCTGCCGTGGACCTTCACCTACGGCAAGGCCGGTGACGCCGCCACCGCGGGCGAGGGCATGCTGCTGAAGGCCTCGCGCCCCTCCCTCAAGCAAGGGTCGAAGTCGGAGACCAGCGGCGGTTCGATCGCCACCTCGATGGTGTACGACGTCCCGCTGACCGGCACCAAGGCGCCTTACAAGCTGGGCCCGGCGGACGTGGCGGTGTGGGGCCAGAGCGACGCCCCGACCGACGCGACCGCCGTCTTCCCGCCGGACGCCGTTCCCGCCGGACACGACGGCGAGGCGCTGACCGCGGCCGACTACAAGCGCGCGACGGTCAGCTACGTCAATGCATCCGGCCGCGAGGTCAACACCGCGGCCCCCGGCGGCCGCATCTCCACCACCGGCTACAACGCCGACGGCGCCATCGTGTACGCCCTCTCCTCCGCCAACCGCGATCTGGCTCTGGCCACCGGCGGTGCGGGCCTGGAGCAGCTGGCCCCCCTGGGCATCGAAGGCGCGAGCGCGGCGGAGCGTGCCGCGCTCCTGGCGGAGACGGCCGAGTACAGCGCGGACGGTCTGCGCGAGCTGCACTCCTACGGGCCGCTGCACGTCGTGGAACTCCAGCAGGGCGCGGCCGACCTCCCCGCAGGCACCGAGGTTCCGGCGCGGCTGCACTCCGCGAGCCTGTACGACGAGGGCCGGCCGTCCGATGCCGCGGTCAGCGGCCGGGCCACCACGGTCACGGTCGGCGCCACGGTGCCGGGACGCTCCGGTGACCTCGACACGCGCGTCACGAAGTACACGTACGACTGGGCCAAGGGGCTGACCCTGACCACGGCCGAGGACCCCGCCGGCCTGAACCTCGTCACCAGCACCGCCTACGACGCGCAGGGCCGGGTCACCTCGACCGTCCTGCCCAAGGGCGGGGCCGCCGGCACCCGGGTCACCACGTACTACACCGCGGGTGGCACGGGCTCGTGCGCGGGCCGTCCCGAGTGGGCCGACCTGGTCTGCTCGGTGGGCCCGGCCGACGCGTCCTCGGGCATCACGTCGGTGTACGAGTACGACGCGTTCGGCCAGGTGTCCAGGACCACGGAGAAGGCGGGCTCCACGACCCGCACCACCGCGGTCACCCGTGACAACGTCGGCCGCGTCACGCGCACGGCCGTCACCGGCGGCCTCGGCACCGCGGTTCCCGAGACGGTCCGCACGTTCGACCCGGTCAGCGGCAAGCCGGCCACCGTCGCCGCGGGCGGCAAGACGGCCGTCTACTCCTACGACGATCTCGGCCGGCTCGTGAGCTACGACGACGGTGCGGGCAACGTCACCACGACCGAGTTCGACACGCTCGGCCGGGCGGTCAAGGTGTCCGACTCCGCGCCCTCGACCGTGACCTACGCGTACGACACGGACAAGGAGCCGCGCGGGCTGCCCACATCGATGACGGACTCGGCCGCCGGTACCTTCGGGGCCTCGTACGACGCCTCGGGCGAGGTGTCCGGGGAGACGCTTCCGGGCGGATACACGCTGGCCACCGTCAAGGACGAGACGGGCTTCACCACCTCCCGCGTCTACACCCGTGACGTGGACGGCGCCGCCGTCCTCACCGATGTCGCCGTCCCCACGGTGCACGGTCAGGCGAGCTCCGCCGCCCGCGTCGCCGGCGCGGGCAACGGCCAGCGGTTCGGCTACGACCGTACGGGCCGCCTCACCGACGTCGAGGAGTCCGGGGCGTACGGGCAGCAGCACCGCACGTACACCTTCGACGCCAACGCCAACCGCACCAAGCTCGTCTCCACGCGGGACGAGGGCGCCGGCCCGGTCCAGAGCACGACGGACTACACGTACGACGCGGCGGACCGGATGACCGGTGCGGGCATCACGTACGACGCGTTCGGCCGCACGCTCACCAAGCCCGGCAGCACGTTCGGCTACTACGCGAACGACCTGGTCCGCTCGCAGACGGCCGGTGACCACCGCCAGACCTGGGAGCTGGACGCCCAGGGCCGGCTCGCGTCGTGGACGGCCGACACGCTCGACGCGCAGGGCGCGGTGCTGACCTCGGTGCGCTCGGTGAACCACTACCGGGACGCGTCGGACAGCCCGTCGTGGACGGTGGAGGACACCGCCGCGAACCTGCGGACCCGAAATGTCTCCTCGCTGTCGGGCGAGCTGGCCGCCGTCACCGGAACCGCCGGATCCGCCGGATCCGCCGGATCCGCCGGGGACACAGTGCTGCAGTTCACCGACCTGCACGGCGACGCCGGTGTCGCCATGCCGCTGGATCCGCAGAAGCCCCTCTCGGTGGCGGACACCGACGAGTTCGGCAACGTCCGCGCCGGTACCGCGACCGCGCGCTACAACTGGCTGGCCGCCTATCAGCGCGGCTCCGACACGCCGGCCGGTGTCATCCTGATGGGCGTACGCCAGTACGACCCCTCGACCGGGCGGTTCCTGTCCGTCGACCCCGTGTACGGCGGCAACGCCAACGCGTACGAGTACTGCACGGCCGACAGCGTCAACTGCACCGACCTGAGCGGTGAGTACGGTGCCAACCGATGGGGCTGCGGCGCCTTCGTGGACCGTCCGCACAAGTCGCACACGAACAACAACCGGGTCAACGTGCACGCGGACCTGAAGTGCAAGAAGAAGGTTCCCAGCTTCTCGATCCGGGCGACGCTCTACCGGTCCCGCTGGTACGGATGGGAGAAGATCGGAACCACCGGTTACGAGTCCGGCAACAACAAGTACAAGGCGCGTGCCGTGGCCAACTGGGGTCCGAAGGGCGCCTGCCACTACTACGTGGGCGTGGGTGAATTCATGATCGCCAGTGGTCCCCACGGTTCGGGCACCAAGATCCGCTCGACCGTGCGCAACTACGACACCCGCTACCTCGAGGGCCGCACGGAGATGTGCGTCGGATGACCCGCCCCCAGGTCGTGTGCGTGCTCGACTGGCACGGTGAGCCGCCCTACGGTCTCACCGCGGTCGGGTTCGCGCCGGACCAACTCGCGGAGGCGGAGGCCCTGGCATCCGCCGCTCTGGGCGGTCTCGTCCAACCGGCATCGTGGGAAGGGGCGGATCCCGGACTGCGCAGACGCGTGGTGCGGGCCTGCCGGCCCATTCCCACCGAAGGCCTGTGGCACGTGTCGGACGATCGTCCCGGCACGACGGAGGACCGGGCGCGGCGCGCAGGCCTGCGGCAGCTGGCGGACGAGTGGCCCCATGCCCGGCCGTTGGCCGGGCACGAGGCCGGGCCGGGGCTGACCGCCCTGGTGCGGCTCACGGCTCTGGTGTGCCGGATGCCGCCGGAGATCCTGCTGGACGCCGAAGAGGACCTCCTCGACGTCTACGACACCTACAGCGTCGGCGCTCTGGCCGACGACCCAGAGGAACCGTAGACCCGCGGCCTCACCTTCCGCGGATGCTCACGCACGACCCGCTGCCCCCGGTCGAGAGAACTCGGCCGGGGGCAGCGTCATTGGGTACCGCGCGGTGACGGCGGCCGTGTGGGGTCATCCCCGCGTGCGCGGGGATGACCCCGAATCGAAGAACGCGGGGAGGTGCGCATGAGAGGGCGCTTCATCTCGTCGTTTCGCCCCCTTCTGCGTACTTGATGTGGGTCACGCCCCTCGCCATGTTTGCGTCGATTCATGGGTGATGCGGCGAGCCATGAGGGCGATCATCGCGATGTAGATCATGGCGGTAGAGCGGGTGGGGGAGGGCTTCGTAGTCACGGGCCAGTCGGCGGTGGTGCATGAGCCAGCCCAGGGTGCGCTCGACCACCCACCTGCGGGGCAGGACGGTGAAGCCCTTGAGAACTTCCTGCCGTCCTGACCGCCCCTACAGCAGGCAGGACCCGCCCGGAGGCAAGGCGGTTTCTAGGGGTCGTCGCAACACGTGGTCGTGTTGATCAGGCCGCGATGGGTTTATGCAGGCGCTCGGCTGGGGTTTCCCAGCCGAGCGTTTTGCGTGGGCGCCCGTTGAGCTGGGCGGCGACGGCGTCGCGGTGTTCACGGCTGTGGACCGAGAGGTCGGTGCCCTTGGGGAAGTACTGCCGCAGCAGGCCGTTGGTGTTTTCGTTCGAGCCGCGCCGCCAGGGACTGGCCGGGGCGCAGAAGTAGACCGGGACGTCGGTCGCGACGGTGAAGGAGGCGCGCTCTGCCATCTCGCTGCCCTGGTCCCAGGTCAGCGAGCGGACCAGGTGGCCGGGCAGGGTCTTGACCGTGGTGACCAGTGCGTCGCGGACATCCTCGGCGCTACGGCCGTCGGGCAGGTGCAGGAGCATCACGTAGCGGGTGGCTCGTTCGACGAGAGTGCCGATCGCCGAGGCACCGTCCTTGCCGATGATCAGGTCGCCCTCCCAGTGACCGGGCACCGCCCGGTCCGCCGCCTCGGCGGGCCGATCGCTGATCATGACCATGGGGTCCTTGAAGCGCGGCTGACGGCAGTTGGCCTGTCGGCTGGGCCTTGCGGCGGGCGCGTCCCGAGCGCAGGGCGAGGGCCACCTCGCGGCGCAGTTCACCACGGCCCTGGATGTAAAGAGCCTGGTAGACGGTCTCGTGGACCACATGCATCTCCGCCTGGCCGGGGAAGGTCATCCGCAGAGCCTGACAGATCTGTTCCGGGCTCCATCGCTGGTCCAGGCCAGCCTGGATGGAATCCCGCAGACGGGGGTTCTGGCTGATCCTCCCCGGCTTGGGGCGTGGACGGCGGCTGTCCGCGCGGGCCTGGGCGGCGTAGGGCCGGTAGTGCCACTGTCCGCGGGTCCCGTCCGTGCGGTTGCGGCGTATCTCCCGGCTGACCGTGGACGGGCTGCGGCCCAGCTCGGCGGCGATCGCCCGGACCGTGGCCCTCTCCCGCAGCCGGTCGGCTATGTAGATCCGGTCCGCCTCGCGCAGGTACCGCGAACGCGAAGAGACGGAAGGCGGCACCGCCGGGCGAACCGGTGGTGCCGCCTTGTTCCCGCCGGACGGCTTGCGCCCGTTGCGCCAGCGCCTGCCGGTCTTCGGGTTGATCCCGACGAGCCGGCACGCATCCTCGTTGCCCAAGCCCTGCTGCATGAGCAGGAAGTATGCGGCCCGCTCCGCAGCAAGCTTCTTCGGCCCCTGAGGGCTCCGCACCTTCCGGATCTGGAAGTCCATCGCATCCCCTGAGCTGGGGTGTTGCGACGACCACTACAACCCAAGCAGGTGACGGGGTGGGACTTAAGGAAGACCCACCCCGTCTCATCACTCCAAACGGAGTGGCGGTGCTGCTGCGTATCGAAGCCTGCAGCAGTCCTTCCAACTACCTTGACGGTACCTTCGCGACGGTAAGTGCACCAGAGAACGAGACCTCAAGCAAGATCTTCCCCTTCACGGAGTAGACCCAGAACTCGGGGCTAACCTCCATAATTTCGGAAGTGCACGCGAGGGAAAGCTCTGCACCAATCCTCAGGCTCGGCATGACAAGGTTACCCCACATAAAGATGAGATCCTCTTGACTTGACATGAAGAGGCGAATGGCCTCATCCACTGCAGAGACGTTCGCCTCGGCGGAGCGAGCAAGAATATCACCCTCCATGCCGGCCCAGTGGACGGACCCATCAGATTCACGAGGGAAGCGTCCTAGGGATTCCTGCTCGCATTTCTGATGGGAGTGGAAATCTAGCAACTCGACCCCGGTCCGGCCCACCCATGCCAGGCGCGGGCCATCACCGTTATCAACCTTGGCAATCTTTACCATTGACCTCGGAAGAAGATCGGGACGCGTGCCATAAAACCCTTGAAGGCTCATTGGATACTATCCAGAAGCTTCATGAAATCCGCCTCAGATCCATTCCATGTAACGGCCCACTTTCGCCGAGTTTCTCCCTTGCCGACTTCCACGTTAATATGGGGCCCCTTCTCCGGATCCCAATCCATCCGGAATCTCTTGAACTCTCCGTTTACACGAGTCGTGAACCCTACAACTTTGCCATAGGTGCTCGTCGCAGCTTCCATGCGGCTGACGTACGGCATTCTGGTCGACTGATCGATCTCACCGAGCAGCTCCAGAGCCTTGTTGCGAGCCGGTTCATAGGTGACGTGGTCGTCCACGATGATTTCGCACGGCGTCGAGTTGTGAACGAGAACCGGCGTCTTGCCAGCGAACACATAGTACGTGTGGAAGTCGTCGACAGTCAGGTCGTAAGCAGTTTGCAGACCGGTCCAGTAGCTGGTTCTCTCGACCTCGACGGGACCGTCGCTGCGTGTCTGCAGGAAGTCACCGGCTCGAAGATCTCTCGCCTCAATCCACCGATGACTACCCTCCTCCCAGTACGGGTGCCCGTCAGTGGAGGTGATGGCCGATCCGTTGGCGAGAGTGACGTCGGTGAAGTTCCGATCATCGGGGGTTCGGATGGTGCGGCTGACGGCACGCGGTCCGGCGTCACCGGTGACAGGATCGGCAGCCATCACGAGATCGCTGGCCTTGATCTGCTCAATAGGCTTACTGGCCCCACCCGCCATGAGAACCCTGGTACCACCTGGGAAACTGTGCGGACCCGAAGAGGCCAGACAGTCAACCGCACGCCGTCCCTGGCGCGCGCCCTGGACGCCTTCGATAACATCGTCGACCTTGGTGAGGAGTTTAAGTCTGCCGACCGGCAGGAAGCTGGCTGCTGCCATGACGCAGTTCAGGCCGGTGGGGTTCTCGATGCATTCCTTTACATCGTTTACCCCGGCGAGCTCCCACACGATCGCGCGCATTGTGGGGTCAATGGGGGGCATTTGGATCATGGAGTTGCCCGGGTCCTGGGCACACGCCATGATCGGCGCCATCGTTTCACGGGTCGGGTGGGGAGTGCAGATCCTCTTGGGCTTGGCCTGCTGTTGCTTCTTTCGCGCTTCTTCGGCCTGGCGGCGGGCTTCGGCTTCTTCCTTCTCCCGCAGAACCAGGACGGCCTTCCAGGCTGTCCTGGCCTCGCCTTCGGCGGCTTCCTTACTCTTGCCTGCTGCGAGAGCCGAGTCTCGCGCGGCGTTGGCGGAAGTGGTGGCATCGCGTGCGGACTGGCGGGCGTAGGAAGCTGAGAAGGCTGCGTCCGCGGCGGAGTCCTCGGCTGCTGCGGCGTCCTGTTCAGCGCGGTTGGCTGCGTTGCGTGCGGTAGTGGCGGATTTCGCCGCGTTCGCCGCGGAAACGCCGGCGGCGTCGGCGGCCGTCTTCGCGTCCTTCGCGTACTTGTCGGCGTCGGCGGCGGAGTCCTTCGCGTCCTGCGCGTACTTGTCGGCATCGGCCGAGGCCTGCTGGGCCCTGGCGGCTGCCTCGGCCGCGCGCCACCTGTTCTCCATGGCCTTGGCGGCGATCTGCTGGCCCTCGGCGAGGAGTCGTTCGATGAGGTTGACGTGGTTTGTGGCGAGGTCGTCCTTGCGCTGGGCCATGTACTGGCCTGTGGTGACGAACTCGTGGAGCAGGTCCGGGGATCCGGCCAGGGCGATCTTGGCGGCGGCGTTGACTTCGGGGCCGCCGGTGTTGGTCAGGGTGGCGGCGAAGACCTTCTCATCGGTGACGCGCTCGCCGTACTGGGTAACGTTCAGGAAGGTGGCCAGGGCCTTGGGAGTCCCGTCGGCCAGGGCCTTCTTCGCGGCTTCCTTCACCCCGGGTCCGCCCGTGCTGGTGAAGCGGGCGACATCCACCTTCATGTCATCCAGGCCGGCCGTGTACTGGCCGGTGAAGTAGAAGGTCTCGATCTGCGCGGGGGTGCCCTTGAGCGCCGCGATCGCTGCGGTACGAACCGCCGCGTAGGGGCTCTGGGTTCTCAACTGAACGACACGCTCACGTATATCGTAGTGGACAGCTTCCTTCCAGCGGGTCCGCAGGTAGTCCAGGACGTCCTGGTCGGTGCCGGCCAAGGCGCGGGCGGCGGCTTCCTTGTGCCAGGGGCCGAGGAGTTTCATGGCCTGCATGGCGAGCTGGCGGCCCTTTACGGCAGTCGCCTTCACGTCCACGTCCGGCCGTGCGGCCTCCTGCGCCAGCGTGGTGGCGGTGGTGTTGAGAGCGAGAGCGTCTACCTGGCTGGACGCCGATGCAGAGATCTGGCCGTTGCCCGCGTCCTTGATGGAGCGGGCGCGTTCGATGGCGGCGTCGGTGCGGGTCTTCAGGTCCTCGGCTTCGCCTTCGCGGGCGATCGCGAAGGTCTCCTTCGCCTTCGCCACCGCTGCAGCCGCCGCCTCCGCGGCCAGCTTGGCGGCGTCAGCGTTCTTCTTCGCCTGCGCCGCGTAGGTAGCGGCGTTGCCTGCCTGCGTCGCGGCTTCCTCCGCATATCCGGCTGCCTTGACGGCGTGCTCCGCTGCCTTGTTCGCGGCATCCCGGGCCCCGTAAGCGGCGGTCGCGGCGCGCTGCGCGAGCGCAGCGGAGCGATCAGCGGCCGCGTCTGCGGCGTTCGCGTGGCGACGCGCCTCAGCCGCGGCCTGGCGTGCCTCGGCTGAGTGGCCGCCGGCCGCGTCCGAGTACCCGTTCGCCTCATCCGCCGCGTCGGCGGCGGCCCGAGCGTTGGTCGCGGCGCCCTTCGCCGCGGTCGAAGCCAGACCGGCTGCGGCCGAGGCCTTGCCCGCCTCATTGGCGGCCTTCGCCGACTCCGTGGCCGCCTGTGCTGCGGCGCGGGCTTCGGCGGCCGACTGGCGTGCCTTGTCCGCGTCAGCCGCATTGCCAGCGGCCGCGATCGCGGCGGTATAGGCGTTGTTCGCCGCCCGCGCGGCGGCAGCAGCGGCCGACGCCGTCTGCGTCGCCGCCAGCGCGGCACGACGCGCCGCCCGGTTTGCCGCGTTCGCCGATCCGATCGCCTCCTGCGCCGCCGAAGCCGCTGCACGCGCCGCATCCGCCGCCTGCTTCGCCTTCACCGCCGCCAGCTGCGAATCGTTCTTCGCGGCCTGGGTCTCCGCCGCCGCCTTCTTCGCGAGCTCCTTGGCCTTCTCCGACGCCTCGACAGCCTTCTTCGAAGACTCCTCAGCAAGCTTGGTGGCGTCCTGGGCCTGCTTGCCAGCCTCCCGCGCCTGCTCCGTCAGCTCCGAGATCGTCGCGTACTCCTGATCCCGGTTCCGGGCGACGAACTGCCCGACCTCCAGAAACTCGACGATGTCGTCGGGGGTTCCCCTGAGCGCGACCTTCGCGGCCGCCTTCACGTTCGGGCCACCCGTACTCGTCAACCGGGCGACGTCGACCCGGTTGTCATCCTTGCGAACCACGTACTGGCCCACCGCGAGGAACTTCTCGCGATCGGCAATGGTGCCGAGCAGGGCGACCTTGCCCTCATCACGAACCCCAGGCCCTCCCATGCCGACCATCCGGGCGATGTCGACCTTGCGGTCCTCATCAAGCGAGTAGATGAGGCCGTAGTCGAGAAACTCTTCCAGCTCGGCAGGGGATCCCCAAGCGGCCTTGATGGCCTCACGAACCCCGGGGCCGCTGGTCGACATCAGCCGGGCCGCATCGACCCGGTTGTCGTCGTTCGCGATGCCCGGTGCCTCGTCCAAGAACTTGCGGATCGCGTCATCGCCACCCAGCAGCGCCTGCTCCGCTGCCTCCCTGATACCCGCCCCACCGGTCTCCCAGTAGCCGACGATCTGGCGGCGCAGGTTCGCCGGATCCGGCTGGGTCTCGGCCGCCAGCGCTGTGGGCGCACCCAACAGCCCCGACAGAAGACCGGTGGCCAGCAATGCGTGCAATGTGCGTCTGCGTACTCCCGAGCCGAATGGCCAGGAGGATACGTGCCGTTTCACGGCAACCCCTCAAGAATAGAAAAAGTTGAGCCCCGGGAAAGAATTCGGCCAGGAGCCAGGAACGCCCGATCGGCTACTCCACTGCCGATGATGGCCGAACGTGATCACCCCGGAACCGCATGATCGTACAACCACTCAACCGAAGCCCTTCAGCAGGACCTTGCCAACGTTCACTGACGCACGCTAGCGCTTCACCAATCAACCGATAGGACCCTTTTGCGGCACTCTTTAAGGTCGATATTCGACGTTTCATCCAGATATCCACGGAGTCATGGAAAATTAACAAGTGAGATGTTGATCACGATCCACCGCTTGAAGTGAAAGATCGTCGGTGTGATTAGATCTGCTGGATTCTGACGTGATCCTTATGTCTCGTCCCCCTGCTTTATCGAGAGGGCCATAATGGCTATATCCCGTGCGCGCAAGGCCCTGTTCGTGGGCCTCGCTTCGGTACTCACGGCATCCACCGCGGCCATCGGCGTGGCTTACGCCGTACCCGGAACCGTCACCACTGCCGCAGCCGCAGCCGTAGTCGCTGCCGATGAAATGCCCTATGCCATCGAGGACTTCGGCTATCCGAATGCCGCGACGATCGAGGCCGAGCGGGGCATCGTCCTCAAGCGCGGTGACGGCAACATCGTCCTCGTCGCCTGTGGCGGCACCGTGGACATCACCGTCAACACCCGGTCCGGGGAGAAGGACTACTGCTTCGACGTCAAGGCGAAGCCCGGTTACCTCACCCTGTCGGTCCCGAAGGCCTGGGGCATCTGGACCGGCGACGCCCCGGTGAAGAGCACCATCGAGGCCGACGGCGTCAAGACCGTCATCAACGCCCCCGCCAACGACTTCACCAGCTTCGGCGAAGCCACCGCCGAAGGCACGCCTTCCGCTCTCATCGAGCTCCGCGTCGCCGGCTGAGCCCGGTCATCAGGCCAACTGCGGCGTGACAGCCACAGGGCCTGCCGCCTCCACCCTCTCGAAGTAGAGCCTTAGGAAAACCATGTCCCACATGTCTCATACCCGGTCACGTCCGATGCGACTGGCCACTCTGGCCACTGCCGGCATCACTGCCTCCCTGCTCCTGGCCGGAACCGCCACCGCGATCGTCGGGGCACCCTCAGCCGCCGGAGAGCACGCCTACATAGCCCGGGTCACCATCGGCCCCGAGGCCACCGCGAAGGCCTGCACCGCCACGCTGGTCGACCAGAACTGGGTCCTGACCGCCTCCAGCTGTTTCGCCGACACTCCCGGCGCGGCCCTCACGGACGGCAAGCCGAAGCGGACCTCCATCGTCACCTTCGGCAACGGCCAGACCGCGACGATCACCGATCTGAAGGCCCGCTCGACCCGCGACCTGGTCATGGCCCGGCTGGACAAGCCCGTCACGACCATCACCCCGGCCGATGTCTCAGCCACCGCCCCCGCCGTGGGCAGCGAACTGGTCGCCGCCGGGCTGGGTCGGAGCAAGACCCTGTGGGGGCTGGCGGCCACCAAGCCCAGGAAGGCCACGTTCAAGGTGAACTCGGTGGCCTACCCCACAATCGAAGTCGTCGGCAAGAGCGCAAGCGACAACATCTGCAAGGGCGACACCGGAGCACCCCTCCTCAACTCCGCCGGTGATGTCGTCGGTGTGGCCAGCCGGTCCTGGCAGGGTGGCTGCGGCGGTGAGACGGAAACCCGCACCGACGCGATCGCCGCCCGCGCCTACGACGTCGCCAGCTGGGTCCAGCAGGTCCGCCTGGCCACCATCCTTCCCGATGCCACCCAGGTCATGACGACCGCCGACTTCAACAAGGACGGCCGCTCGGACATCGCGGTGGTCACCAAGGACGGCAACCTCCACGCCGCCTACGGCCGCACCGACGGCACCTTCCAGTACGGCCGGCCCCTGTGGGGGCTCGACGGCAGCTGGAAGGCGATCGCCGAGATCATCGGTGGCGACTTCAACGGCGACGGCAACATGGACATCGCCGCCGTCTTCGGCACCGGCAGCCTCCACCTCTACGCGGGCAAGGCTGATGGCACCCTGGCCTCCGGCCAGCAGATGTGGCCCGACAACACCAACTGGGCCGGCATGCTCCACCTGGCCCGCTTCAAGGCCGACAGCTCCGGCCGCGACGGACTCCTCGCCGTGTGGAACACCGGCGCCCTGTACGTCTACAACACCGGCACCAACGGCCTGCTGAACCAGCAGAGCCGCCAGCTGTGGCCCGACAACTCGTGGAAGACCATGAAGCATGTGGTCACCGGTGACGCCAACGGCGACACCCGCGATGACGTCATCGCCGTAAACCTTGGCGGCTCCCTCATGCGCTACGACGGCAACGCCCAGGGCGGCCTCAACGGCGGCGTCAACATCTGGCCCGACAACAGCTGGGCCACCGACGGCGCCAAAATTTACGCCGGCGACGTCGACGGCGACAAGAAGCTCGACCTCCTCAGCCAGTGGACCACCGAGCTCCACTTCTACAAGGGCGACGGCAAGGGCGTCTTCGCCGCAGGCGACAAGATCTGGCCCATGAACCTGCCCGTGAACCCCTGATCAACCCGCCACACAGCGGTTCCGGGCAGCCACCCGCTGCCCGGAACCGCCCGCACGGCAGGATTCCGTGCACCACCCAGGATTCCCCGAACGCCAGCCACACGCCCCCACGCACACCACGCCCCTGGAGGGCCGGTGGCGCCACTGCTGACCGGGGACGCGGGCACCGAGGCGTGTTGCGTGGGAGGGGCGTTCCGGCGACGTGTCGTAGCCGTTGGGGTCTCGAAAGTGGCCCGGCGACGACCGGCTTGTTTCCCGCCGAGGTGCACTCAGCGGTGCGGGCGATCTAACAGCCGCCACCCGCGAAGCTGGTAGCAGGCCGCCGGACTCACAATCTGAGGAATCCCCGACTCTGGACAAGGCCCCGCCCGTGCCCCCGCGAGCGTTCAAACGGCGAGACCGATGCTCTTGGACAGGGGCGCGTATAGTCACCAAAAACCGCTTCCCGGACTATCCCGGTCCCACCCCGGCTGCGCACGACCGGCGCACGTCGATCACGGCATCACCGGGCCTCCACAAGCGGGTCGACAAGAATCACCACACAGAAGATGGCCGGGGTCACGTGAAGACTCATCAGCGTGTCCTCCTACGAGCATCCCTCAAGCGATTGTCGGAACTGCGCGCGATCACAGCCTGGCAGGCCGCAAGACACCACATCCGCGGCTGCACCGACGCAGACTGCCTCCCGGAACACAACGAGCGATCTGCCCTGTGGTGGTGTCGCCACCTTCACCTCGACACGCGGCCATCCCCCCGACCCAGCGGGCCCGTCGCCGAGCAGCGATGGCACTCGCGCAAGCTGCTGCCCGACGCCACCGGGACTCCTGCCAGGTGCGCTACTGCAGTCTGATTCACCGCGAATCCGAGACGATGTGGTGGTACCGCCAATTCATCAACTCGAAGACGCAGGATTCCCGGCAGACCGGTGCATCTTGAGCCGTACCCCGTCTCGCCCCTGATCTTTCGCCCCGGTGTATCCGTCTCCATCAGGCGTCGCCACCACCACTGCGCCTTCACCGCAGCAGTCAAGCCCCTGCCCGGATCGGCCCGGCCGCTGCCCTACGACGCCGCCCAGAGCATCGCCCACCTCGCCGGCCGCCCCGTCCCTCCCCCCAACCGCACGGGCAGGACTTCATGAGCGACTCCAAGGTCGCCACCATCAGCGGGCTCACCGCCACAACCGTCCACTCCGACGTTGCCGCCGGACGACCGGGCGTGCTGCGCGCCCCGATGGCGCCAACGGCGTGACCCAGCAGCCGGGTGAGGCCATCGACGTGAGCACGATGCAGCGCGAGTTCGTGCCTTCGGCCGACGTGGACCTACAGCGCAACCCCGGGTCCGGTGTAGCCCAGTTCTGTGGTGACGCCGCGGGTGAGCGTGTGGAGGAGGTCGTGACGTTGGCCTACCTTCTCGGCCCCGGACAACTCCATCCGCGCCGTGTAGTAAGGGTCGTGCGGATCGGTGAGGAATAGCAGCGCATCCGGTCGCTCGAACGGCACGAGGCGGCCGACCGGGATGCGTGAAGGCGCGCCAGGGCCATCCACTTTCCCCCCGGCTCGCTCTGCCCGAGGACGGCCGGGCTGTCCTGCTCGTTTCGTCTCATGACTCCGGTGTACGGCCAGCACGAGGGCGTCGGTCGGCTCCGGGCCGTCGCGTTCCAGACGGTGATGCCATGACCTCGGGAGCCATCCCGCCCTGCGGACCGGACGCTGGGCAAGCCCTTCGTGCGGTGGGGCTTGCCCACCGGGACCCATGACCGGTCGGCAGGCCGGGCGTGACGATCCGTCTCCCGCGCTCGGTCAAACGGCACGTCAGCGCCGTGACCGAACCGTACAACTCCCCGCCCGAACGGTGACCGGTCATCGGGCCCCATTATCGGTCAGCCACGGCCTCACCGGGAGGCCCGGGCCGGCCGTGACCGACGCCGCCCCTGCGGCGAGCCCCGGCCGGGGTGGGCAAGCCCAGGTTCGGGGCGGCTTGCCCAGGCTCCCCTTGGGCTTGCTCAGCGCCGATCAGCGGCCGACCGCTTCGGAGTAGCGGGCGCGGCGCTGGCCCGGGTCGTCGACGCCGATCTCGTACCAGGGCTCGCCGCGCTGGAGCCGGGGCAAGGTGTTCACCCACACCGCCATGGTGATGCCTTCGACGGCGGCGGTGAGCGTCTGTCGGCGGTTGTCGAGGAGGTGGGGCTGCTGTATGGGACGACGACCGTCCACTCGATAACGATCTAGGTGTATTGACCCCCAGTACCGTTGATCATGATGGCCGCTCGGACCTCGCCATCGTCGCCACCATCCGCTCCAGGCGGGCCAGCCGGGTCTTCTCGGTGCGGGCGGTGACCAGGCTGAGATACAGGGCGAACTGGTCGGACTTGCCGAGCGTCTCGTAGAACGCCCGCGCCGCCGGGTTCGCGTCGAGTGCCTCGACGAGATCCGGCGGTGCGGTGGCGTTCTTCTGCGAGGCGTATGCCCTCGCCCAGCGACCGTCCGCCCGCGCCGCCTCGACCTCGGCGAGGCCGCGGGGGCGCATCCGTCCCTCCGCGATCAGGGCCTCGGCCTTGTCGACGTTCACCTGCGACCAGGGCGAGCGGGGGCGGCGGGGTGTCGTGCGCTGCAGGAAGTACGTGTCGTCGAAGCCGCGCCGCAGACCGTCGATCCAGCCGAAGCAGAGCACCGTGTCGACCATCTCTTCCCAGGTGAGCGACGGGATGCCGGTATGCTTCTTGGCGATCTTCACCCAGAGCGCGGTCCGCTCCCCGTGATGCTCGTCGAGCCATGCCTCCAGCTCGGCCGGGCTCGCGGGGACAAGAATCTCGACGCCGTCCTCGTGTTTCTGCATAAACCGCAGGCTAGAGGCCATATAGGACAGATTCTGACCTACTTTGGACCCGCAGCCCCCCGACGCCAACAGGCAGACGCGATCAACAGCGTCTCCGGGCGCGACACCATGACGCGCCGGGAGATCAGGCGGTACGAGACCGGCCAGTGGGGCCTGGACTACAGGAACTCCCGCTACGGCAGCCCGGTCGGCGTCTGGAACTTCTGGCAGACCCACCACTGGCCCTGAGCCACCAGCGGCAGCACGCGCGCGAAAACGCTCGGCCGGGGCTTCCCAGCCGGGCGTCTTCCGTCGATCCCACCCAAAACGGCCGCTCCGGCACCGAACCCCGTCGCGCACCGAGTCTTCCTCGGCACCGACGCCTCCTGGAAAACGGTCCCGGCCCCTGCGCTGGCGGGCCGCCTCGTTGACGCGGCCCACCGCGTCTTGACCACGGCGCCGTCGGCGCAACCCGCGTTCCCCGGTCGCGGCCGAACGCGCCGCCCACCCTCCGAGGGCATTCGATATGCCCCTATCTATCCGATACCTCCTCGGAGTGACGGGGGGTGACTCCCGTCACTTCCAGTGACGGATAGGACATAGCTTCCAGGGACCGGGGCAAGCGGGAACAAGCAACACCACTGCGGGTAAGCCGCGGTGCCGAAATCGGAGGTACACCGAGTCGTGTCCGAGCAGACGACCATCCACATCGCAGGGACCTGGCGTTCCGCGGTATCAGGAGCCACCCGAGAGGTCCTCGACCCGGCGGACGCCACGGTCCTCGCCGTCGTCGCCGAGGGCGGCATCGCGGACACCGACGCGGCCGTCAGTGCCGCCCGGGCGGCCTTCGACGGCGGGGAGTGGCCCCAGACCCCCGTCCTGGAGCGGGCCGCACTGCTGCGCCGCACCGCCGACCTGCTCCACCGCGACCGCGAACGCCTCGGGCTGCTGGAGTGCCGCGACGCGGGCAAGACCCTGGAAGAGGGCCGCGTGGACGTGGACTGCGTCGCAGACGCTTTCCGCTACTTCGCCGACCTCGTCGCCGGCGAGAGCGCGGGCCGCGTGGTCGACGCCGGCAACCCCGACGTCCACAGCGTCGTCGTCCACGAGCCCGTCGGGGTCTGCGCCCTGATCACCCCGTGGAACTACCCGCTCCTCCAGGCTTCCTGGAAGATCGCCCCTGCCCTCGCCGCGGGCAACACCTTCGTGCTCAAGCCCAGCGAGATCACCCCGCTGTCCACGGTGGCCCTCATCGGCCTGCTGGCGGAGGCCGGACTGCCGGCCGGCGTCGCGAACCTGGTCACCGGACCCGGCGACCCCGTCGGCGCGCGCCTCGCCGCCCACCCCGACGTCGACCTCGTCTCCTTCACCGGCGGTCTCACGAGCGGTACGAAGGTGATGCGCGCGGCCGCCGACTCCGTCAAGAAGGTCGCCCTCGAACTCGGCGGCAAGAACCCCAACGTCGTCTTCGCCGACGCCTGCGCCAGCGAGGAAGGCTTCGACACCGCCGTCGACCAGGCCCTCAACGCCGCCTTCATGCACAGCGGCCAGGTCTGCTCCGCCGGCTCCCGGCTCATCGTCGAGGAGAGCGTCGCCGAGCGCTTCGTCGCCGAACTCGCCCGCCGGGCCGACCGGATCCGCCTCGGCCGCGGCACCGACCCGGCCGTGGAGTGCGGACCGCTGGTGTCCGCCGCCCAGCGCGAACGCACCGAGGAGTACGTGGCCTCCGCCCTCGCCGAGGGAGCCGTCCTCCGCTCCGGCGGCGAACGCCCCGACGGGCCCGGCTACTTCTACCGGCCCACCGTGCTCGACCGCTGCCACCGCGGGATGCGCGTCGTACGGGAGGAGGTCTTCGGGCCGGTCCTGACCGTCGAGACCTTCCGTACCGAGACCGAAGCCGTCGCGCTCGCCAACGACACCGAATACGGCCTCGCCGGCGCGGTGTGGACCTCCGACCCGGGCCGCGGCCGCCGCGTGGCCGGCCGGCTGCGCCACGGCACCGTCTGGATCAACGACTTCCACCCCTACCTCCCGCAGGCGGAGTGGGGCGGCTTCGGCAAGTCCGGCATCGGGCGCGAACTGGGCCCGTCGGGCCTGGCCGAGTACCGCGAGACCAAGCACGTGTACCAGAACCTCGCCCCGCGCCCCGTGCGCTGGTTCGCCGGCTGAAGGAGGAGCAGAGCATGACCACCCCCACGCACAGCCCCACCCACATCCCCACGGAGCAGGAGTACGACTACGTCGTCGTCGGCGGCGGCACCGCCGGCTCGGTGATCGCCTCCCGCCTGACCGAGGACCCGGATGTCACCGTCGCCGTCATCGAGGGCGGCCCCAGTGACGTCGACCGCCCCGAGGTGCTCACCCTGCGCCGCTGGATGGGCCTGCTCGGCGGCGAGCTCGACTACGACTACCCCACCACCGAGCAGCCCCGCGGCAACTCGCACATCCGCCACAGCCGCGCCCGCGTCCTCGGCGGCTGCTCCTCGCACAACACCCTGATCGCCTTCAAGCCGCTCCCGTCGGACTGGGACGAGTGGGCGCAGTCGGGAGCCGAAGGCTGGCACGCGGCCGCCATGGACCCGTACTTCGACAGGCTCCTCAACAACATCGTCCCGGTGGCCGACGAGGACCGCAACGCCATCGCGCGCGACTTCGTCGACTCCGCGCAGACCGCCCTGGGCGTCCCGCGCGTCGAGGGCTTCAACCGAAAGCCCTTCCACGAGGGCGCCGGCTTCTTCGACCTTGCCTACCACCCCGAGGACAACAAGCGCTCCTCCGCGTCGGTGGCCTACCTCCACCCCGTCATGGACGAACGCCCCAACCTCCGGATCCTCCTGGAGACCTGGGCCCACCGCCTGGAACTCGACGGCACCCGTGCGCGCGGAGTCCACGTACGCGCCTCGGACGGCACGGAATCCCTGGTCACCGCCCGCCGCGAGGTGCTGGTGTGCGCCGGCGCCGTGGACACCCCGCGGCTGCTGCTGCACTCGGGCATCGGCCCGCGCGCGGACCTGGAAGCCCTCGGCATCCCGCCGGTGCACGACCTGCCCGGGGTCGGGGAGAACCTGCTCGACCACCCCGAGTCGGTGATCGTCTGGGAAACCGACGGCCCGATACCGGAGAACTCCGCGATGGACAGCGACGCGGGGCTGTTCGTCCGGCGCGATCCCGACTCCGTGGGGCCCGACCTGATGTTCCACTTCTATCAGGTCCCCTTCACCGACAACCCTGAGCGCATCGGCTACGAACGCCCCGCCCACGGCGTGTCGATGACCCCCAACATCCCCAAGCCGCGCAGCCGCGGCCGCCTCTACCTGACAAGTGCGGACCCCGAGGTGAAACCAGCCCTGGACTTCCGCTACTTCACGGACGAGGACGACTACGACGGCCGGACCCTGGTGGACGGCATCAAGCTCGCGCGGCAGATCGCCGCGACCCAGCCCCTGGCCGGCTGGCTCAAGCGAGAGGTGTGCCCCGGCCCGGAGATCACCGGCGACGAGGAGCTGAGCGCCTACGCCCGCTCCGTCGCGCACACCGTCTACCACCCGGCCGGCACCTGCCGGATGGGCGCCGTCGACGACCCCGGGGCCGTCGTGGGCCCGGACCTGAAGATCCGCGGGCTCGAAGGCATCCGCATCGCGGACGCCTCCGTCTTCCCGACGATGCCCGCGGTCAACCCGATGATCGGAGTGCTCATGGTCGGCGAAAAGGCAGCCGAACTGCTGTCCCGGGAAGGTGGTACCCGATGAGCACCACCACCCCCGCCGCGCCCGTCACCGGCCCCGCCGAGTCCCCCGTCTTCTCCGTGGACGGCCTCTGGAAGGTCTTCGGGCCCGACAAGGCCGCCGCGAAGGTCCCCGGCTCCGCCGACGCCGACCTGTCCGCCACCGAACTGCGCGAGCGCACCGGCTGCACCGCGGCCGTCCGCGACGTCACCTTCGACGTCCGCAAGGGCGAGGTCTTCGTCGTGATGGGCCTGTCCGGCTCCGGCAAGTCCACCCTCGTACGCTGCCTCACCCGGCTCATCGAGCCCACCGCCGGAAGTCTGTCCATCGACGGCGAGGACGTCCTCGCCATGGACACCACCCAGCTGCGCGCCCTGCGCCGCCACCGCACGGCCATGGTCTTCCAGCACTTCGGCCTGCTCCCGCACCGCACCGTCCTCGACAACGTGGCGTACGGACTGGAGATCCAGGGCGTCGGACGCGGTGACCGCCGGCACAAGGCCGGCGAACTCGTCGCCAAGGTCGGCCTCGAAGGACTGGAGGACCGGCGCCCCGGCCAGCTCTCGGGCGGCCAGCAGCAGCGTGTCGGTCTCGCCCGCGCCCTCGCCGCCGACCCCGAAGTGCTCCTGTTCGACGAGCCGTTCAGCGCACTCGACCCCCTCATCCGCCGCGAGATGCAGGAGGAGGTCGCCCGGCTCCACCACGAAGAGGGCCGCACCATGGTCTTCATCACCCACGACCTCGCCGAGGCCCTGCGCCTGGGCGACCGGATCGCGCTGATGCGCGACGGCCGCATCGTGCAGCTCGGCACGCCCGAGGAGATCGTCGGCTCGCCCGCCGACGAGTACGTACGGGACTTCGTCCGCGACGTCCCCCGCGAACAGGTGCTCACCGTCCGCACCGCGATGCGCCCCGCCACTGCCGACGAGGCCGAACAGGGACCCGCGCTCCACCCCGCGACCACCGTGGTCGAGGCCATCCAGGCCGTAGCCCGCAGCGGTGGCCCGGCCCGCGTCGTCGACCGCGGCCGCTGCCTGGGCGTCGTGGACGACGCCGGGCTGCTCGCCGTCGTGGCCGGGCTCCCGGCCGCCACCGGACGGGGAGTGGCGGCATGACCTGCCCGGCCCGTCCCACGGCCCCCGTCCCCGATGCCCGGAGGTGGTGCGCATGACCGCGACCCCGACCCACACCCCGCCCGACACCCGCACCGCCGCCCCTTCGGAAGCCCCGCAGTCCTCCGAACGGCCCGCCGGCCCGCGTCCCTCCGCCGCCGAGTCCGCTCCGCAGGACCACCCCCACGGACCCCTGGCCGCCCTCGCCGCGCGCCGCGGGGTCCTCCTCCCGATGGGCCTCGCCGTCGCCCTGCTGATCCCGCTCGCCGTGGCCTTCCCGGGCGCCGGCAGCTGGCCCGCGGCCCTGGCGGTCGACCTGTCCGGCCCGCTCGGCCGCACCGGTGACTGGATCATCGACCACCGCGACAGCCACCCGCTGTTCCTCTATTTCTTCGGCCACGTCAGCAACGCCGTCGTGGTGTCCGTCCGCGCCGTGTACGTGCTCCTGCTCGCCGCCGGCTGGACCGGGGTCACCTCCCTGGCCGCCCTGGTCGCTTGGCGCCTCGCCGGCATCCGGCTCGCCCTGACCTGCGCCGGCGCTTTCGCCGCCTGCGGACTGCTCGGCATGTGGGTGCCGACCATGCAGACCCTCGCGCTGATGGTCGTCGCCGTCGCCGCCTCCGTCGTACTCGGCGCCCTGCTGGGCCTCGCCGCGGGGCTCTCCCCGCGCGCCGACCGCGTCCTGCGCCCCGTACTCGACACCATGCAGATCCTGCCCGCCTTCGCGTACCTGCTGCCGATGGTGCTGGTCTTCGGCATCGGCGTGCCCGCCGCCGTCCTCGCCACCGTGGTCTACGCCGCCCCGCCCATGGCCCGGCTCACCGCCCTCGGCCTGCGCGACGCCGACCCGGGCGTCCTGGAAGCCGCGGCCTCGCTCGGCGCCACCGGGCGCCAACGCCTGCTGACCGCCCGGCTCCCGCTCGCGCGCCTGCAGCTCCTGCTCGGCGTCAACCAGGCCATCATGACGGGCCTGTCCATGGCCGTCATCGCCTCCGTGATCGGCGCGGGCGGCCTCGGCGACCGCGTCTACCAGGCCCTCGCCTCCGTGGACGTCGGCGCCGCCCTGGCCGCCGGCATCCCGATCGTGCTGCTCGCCGTGGTGCTGGACCGCACCGCCGACGCCGCGGGCCGCCGGATCGGCGCCGCTCCCGTGCGCGCCCACGAACAGCACCTGGTCCGCCGGGTGTTCTCCGGCTGGTACGGCCGCCTGCTCACCCTCCTCGCGGCGGTTGCCGCCGCCGTCGCCGGCCGCATCGCCGGCAGCTCCCTGTGGCCTGAGTCCTGGACCGTGTCCCTGGCCGATCCGGTGAACTCGGCCGTTGCCTGGATGACCGACCACCTCTACTCCGGCGTACCCGTGGTCGGCGGCACCGCCGACTGGGCCGCGCGCTTCACAGGCTGGATCCTCGACCCCCTGCGCAGCGGGCTCCAGGCCGCTCCCTGGTGGCTGCTCCTGCTGGCGGCCTGCGCGCTCGCCCTGCTCGCGGGCACGTGGCGCACCGCGCTCACGGCGGTACTCGCCCTGGGCGCCGTCGGCGTGCTCGGCGTGTGGGAAGCCTCCCTGGACACGCTCGCCCAGGTCCTGGCCGCCGTGGCGGTCACGCTCGTACTGGGCTTCGCGATCGCCGTGGGAGCCGCCCGCAGCGCCCGCGCCGAACGACTGCTGCGGCCCGTCCTCGACGTGTGCCAGACCCTGCCGCAGTTCGTCTACCTCATCCCCGTGGTCGCGCTGTTCGGCGTCGGTCGCGCACCGGCCGCCGCGGCCGCCGTGGTCTACGCGCTCCCGGCCGTCGTTCGGATCACCGTCCAGGGCCTGCGCGAGGTGGACGCGACCGTCGTGGAATCCGCCCACTCGCTCGGAGCCACCCGCTCACAGCTACTGCGGCAGGTCCAACTGCCCCTGGCCCGGCCCGCGTTGCTTCTGGCCGTCAATCAGGCCGTGGTACTGGTCCTCGCCGTCGTCATCATCGGCGGCCTGGTCGGCGGCGGCGCGCTCGGCTACGACGTCGTCCTCGGCCTCGCGCAGGGCGACCTGGCCACCGGCCTGGTGGCCGGCGCCGCGATCGTCTGCCTCGGCCTGCTCCTCGACCGCCTCACCCAGCCCGTCAAGGAGGCCTGACATGCGCGACGCACACCACCGGGGCCTCGGCCTCGACCGCCGGCGCGCCGCGGCCGTACTCGCCGCCGCGACCGGACTCGCCGTCCTCACCGGCTGCGGGGCCGCCGACATGACCCGCCAGTCCTCCCCGTACGCCGCCGCACAGGGAACGAAGACCGTCACCCTCTCCGTCCAGTCGTGGGTCGGCGCCCAGGCGAACACCGCCGTCGCCTCCTACCTCCTCGAACACGAGCTGGGCTACCGGGTGGACACCGTCCAGGTCGACGAGGTCCCCGCCTGGGACGCCCTCAGCCAGGGCCGCGTCGACGCGATCCTGGAGGACTGGGGCCATCCCGAGCAGGAGAAGCGGTACGTCGAGGGCAAGAAGACCATCACCCCCGGCGGGGATCTGGGAGTGACGGGCCACATCGGCTGGTTCGTCCCCACTTATTTCGCCGAGGCCCATCCCGACGTCACCGACTGGAAGAACCTCGACAAGTACGCCGACCAGCTGCGCACCCCCGAGAGCCGCGGGAAAGGCCAGCTGATGGACGGCTCCCCGTCCTACATCACGAACGACAAGGCACTGGTGAAGAACCTGGGCCTGGACTTCGAAGTGGTCTTCGCCGGCTCCGAGGCGGCCCAGATCACCCAGATCAAGCAGTTCGCCAAGGAGCACAAGCCCTTCCTGACGTACTGGTACGAGCCGCAGTGGCTCTTCGAGCGTGTCCCGATGACCGAGGTGAAGCTCCCCGAGTACACCGAGGGCTGCGCGGACGATCCGCAGAAGGTGGCCTGCGCCTACCCGAACACACCGCTGCAGAAGTACCTGAACACGCGCTTCGCGGAGTCGGGCGGAAAGGCGGCCGACTTCCTGAAGCAGTTCCATTGGACCAAGGCGCAGCAGAACGAGGTGTCCCTGATGATCGCCGAGGAGAAGCTGTCACCGCAGCAGGCGGCGAAGAAGTGGGTGGAGCGCAACGAGAACGTGTGGAGGCCCTGGGTGGAGTGACCGACCCGCGCCGACCGGCCGGTGGTGAGGATTGTCAATGGCCTTTGAGTGCTCCCCGCTGGCGGCCAGATAGTCAACGCGCTGGCGGCCGATAAGCCCTCCCCAACGGCGGCCAGATATCTCCCCGCTGTTGGTGGGTGGGTCAGCGCAAGGGGATCACCCCCTGGCCAGAGGTTGCTTGGTTGAGGCGGAAGGAATCACCCTGGGTGACCACGACGTGGGCGTGGTGCAGGAGCCGGTCGACGGTCGCGGTGGCGAGGGTCTTGGTCATGATCTCGTCGAAGCCGGACGGGTGGAGGTTGCTCGAGACGGCCAGTGCTCGTCGTTCGTAGGCGGCGTCGACCAGGCGGTAGAAACCCTCGGCGGCGTCTGGGCTGACGGGTAGCAGGCCGATGTCGTCGACGATGATCAGGTCAGTGCGGATGAGTCGGGCCATGGCTCTGGCCAGGGAATCGTCCGCGCGGTGGCGTCGGACGAGGGCTCCGAGGTCTTCGATGGTGAACCAGGCGACTGTCATGCCGGCCTCGATCGCGGCCTGGCCGAGGGCCTCGGTGAAGTGCGACTTTCCGGTGCCCGAGGGCCCGCAGATGCAGAGGTTCTCCTTGCGGGTCACCCACTCGAGCATCTTCAGCGAGTCCTGGGTCGGCCGCGGGATCGAGGACGCGGTCTCGTCCCAGTCGCCGAAGGTCTTCCCCGCCGGGAACCCGGCCCGTTTCCGCCGGGTCCTCAGGTTGGCGGCGTCCCGGCCTGCGGCTTCTTCGGCCAGCAGGACGCGGACGACCTCGGCGGGGTCCCAGCGTTGGGCCTTGGCGGTGGGGATCAGGTCGGTCAACGCCCGCCGCATGTGCGGGAGTTTGAGGCGTTTGGTGAGTTCGATGGCCTCGGCCAGCGGGTTGCCGTGGGTGCCGGTCACGCGGATCGGGGTGGCCATCAGAGGTCGTCTCCTTCGTCGGCGATGCCGAACTTGGACCAGGCGGAAGTACCCGGCTGCAGGCTGTGCTCCTCCGAGGCCCTCGTGGGCTCGATGGTCTCCAGGCCGGCTTGGTAGGTGAGGATGCGGATCAGGTCGTTCTCCGCGAACCGCCCGGCGACCGCCGCTGACCCGAGCGCCCGGTCGACCTCGGCGGCCGAGTGCAGTTTGGCCAGGGCGACGGCTTCGGCCATCTTCGGCTTGACCCGCCTGGCGCCAGCGGCACCGGCCTCGACCAGCCACGATGCGGCCCCGGGACCGATCGCGAGGAAGGCCGCTTCCTCAGCGGAATTCGCCCGCGGAGTGCGGTCGGCCTCCTTGTTTTCCCGCGGCGGGTAGTGTTCCGCGACGATCACGGGGTTGCCCGGGGTGGACCGCGGATGCCGGGCGACCTCGGCCGGGCCGGCCTCGCCGACGGCGGTGACGATCAGCTCGTCGCCGTGGAAACGGGCCCAGACCCGCGTGTCGATCAACTCGTGCGGGACCGAGTAACGGACCCCTTCGACGGAGATCGTGGCATCCCAGCAGACCCGGCGGGTGGTGCCGAACGCGACGGTGAACGGCTCCTTCGGCAGTGGATGCAGCCGGGCCTGTTCCTCAGCGAGCATGTCGGCCGGCTTGCGACGGGTCTCGCGGTGGACCCGGTTGTTGACCTCGTCACTGAAGAGCCGGCAGGCCGCCTCGAGCTGGCCGAAGGTCTGGTACTGCTCGAGGAGATTGGCGTCGGTGGGCACCAGGTCGGCCTTCGCGATCCGGACCGTGGCCTCTGATCCGCCCTTCGACTCAGGATCGGCCGGCAGACAGGTGCGGATCGTCATGCCGTAGTGCCGCCCAACCTCGACGATCTCCGGGTTGCGGACCGCGATGTTCGCGACGTGCGTCGTGGTGACCGTCTTCTCGTTGTCGGTCAGCGCATACGTCGGGACCCCGCCGATCCGCCGCAGCGTCGTATCCATGCAGGCCACGATCGTCGGCAGCGTCTTGTCGAACACCGGGATCACGACGCGGAAGCGGGACCAGGCCACCCACGCGCACCACAGCGAAGTACGACGTCCGCCGATTCTGGGGCCCTCGCCCCAGTCCCATTGCATCCACAGTCCAGGCTCGGCGATCCAGGGCCGGTAGACCCGGCGCTGCCCGGCCCGCAAAGCGGCTTTGACCTCGGAGACCGCGCGGCGAGTGGTGCGTTCCCCGCCGGTGAAGCCCATCGCGGCGATCCGACGGTGGACGATGTCCGCGCGTATCTTGCCGCGGGACTGCACCACCAGTTCCTCGATTTTCGCCAGGTACTCGTCGATCGGCCGGGCCCGGTGTTGCCGGGCCACCGGGCCTTCACCTGCCTCACGCATCCGTACATACCGGGCCACCGTGTGGTGGTCGCACCCGGCCAGCTCGGCCGCAGCGCGGTAACTCCCCGTGAGGTCGTATGCCTCAAGGATTTCCATGATCTCCCTGCTGTTCTTCACACCAGCCAGCCTCGCCGACCGGTTATCCGTCCAGGTCCGGGGAGGTATCTGGCCATACGTGGGGAAGATCGTGGCCATGAGTGGGCCGATAAATGGCCGCCTACGGGGAGTATCTACTGGCCGCTATCAGAGGATCCGCGGAGCCGCCTGGCGAGGCTGTGAACAGGCACGCCCATGGCAGCTCGGGTTGCAGCCGGGTAAGCGGCCGGTGTGGAAGGGGGATTCGGGGCCGCTCACTCGGCCGGGTGGCGGGTTTCACCGCATCCGTGACAAGTGCGGGGTCGTCGACCTCAGGAAGGGGATCCCGACGGGACCGCAGGCGTGGCGGGGACGTGGGATGGACGGCGAGACGTGGGCGTCGGACGAGTTCGGGGCGTCGCATCAGGGCCGGGTGGGTGTCCTCCTGAGCGGCGGGAGTACACCGAAGCCGGTGTACTCCGACGGTGTCTCCGGCCCGGGGTGCGAGGTCGCGCACTGGAGTGTCCACGACGGCGGCACCTGGCCGCAGCGCCCGCTTGCGGCCGTGCTGCGGGTCGAGTGCGTGTGAGGCTGGGCCGGTGAATCCCACCACCCATCCGGGTGGCCTCGTGTGAGGGTCTCGCCTCACAGCGGACGCGGCGCCCTCCCGTGCGGGTGGAATCAGCTGACGTACTGCACTCGAGCGGGTGGCATGCGTCTTCGGCCGGGCAGTGGACCGCCCGGCCGAAGACAGTGCGGCTGCCGGTTCAGCAACCGGTGCTGTTGAAGCTCCAGAAAGCCGCCCTGGTGGCCGGACCGGCCTCACCGTCGACCGCGAGGCCGTAGCCGAAGTTGTTCAGGTAGCGCTGCAGCGCCTTGATGGTCCGCGAGCCGACGTTGCCGTCGGCGGTTCCGGCGTCGTGGCCCCTGGAGTTGAGGAAGCGCTGCGCCGCCTTCCAGCTGCCGGTGCCGAGCTCGCCGTCGATGGCGCCGGGGCTGAAGCCGCGGTCGCGCAGCCAGCACTGCCAGTTCTTCGCCCGGGCCGTGTTGAGGCCGAGGTTGTTCACCGCCAGGACGGAGACGTCCTGTGCGGTCGCCGTACGCTCAGCGGCGGGGCGTGCGGCGGCGAAGCCGGCACTCGCACCCGCCAGGCTTCCGCCGGCCAGGCCGATCACTGCCGCTGAGCTGACGAGAGCCCTCGCTAGAGCACGGTTCATCGTTCCCTCTTTCCCGATCGGTGGGCAGGGTCCGACGCGACGCCTCAGATGCCGGTCGCGTCGGACCAAGAGTTGCGGGCAACGGGCGGCCCGGCTTGTACGAATGCGACCTGCCACCCCAGATGTGCATTCCCGGCCAAATTCCAGGCCACGGACGGGAGAAGGCGATTTCTGTGGTCTAGGGTCGCTGCCGTTGTCCGCGGCGACCGACGGGGGAACGTTTACTCCTCCCGCCATAAATGACAAGGCTCCCTGCTACGCCGGGTTGGCGTAGCAGCGGACCAGCCCGGCCCGGTTCAAAACGTTGATCGCCCCGACCGTGTCCGCGTGCGCGGTGTGGCCGCAGGAGATGCAGTGGAACTTGTCCTGGGTGGTGCGGTTCTTCGCCGAGACGTGCCCGCAGGCGGGGCATGTGCGGGAGGTGTTGCGGGGGTCCACGGCGACAATCCTCCGGCCGGCGCTTTCAGCCTTGCTGGTCAGGATCGCGAGGAACACCCCCCAGCCCGCATCGTGGATCGACCTGTTCAGCCCGGCCTTGGCGGCGGCGCCGTTGGGCAGGAAGCCGCCCGGGATTTCGGGGTCGGGCTTCGGCTTCGGTGCCCGCCCCAATGTTGCGGATCGAGAGCTTCTCGTGGGCTATCGCGTCGTGGACGGCGACGAGCTGGAGTGCAGCCTTGTGCGCGTGGTCGAGACGCTGGCGCCGCACCGCACCTTGCCGTGCAGGACAGCGACCTTCGCCACGGCGGCGTGATGCTCCTTCGTCCGCTTGTCCCGACGGACGCGGGGAAAGGCGGCCACCGTCCGCTGGGCCTTGGCCAGAGCCTCCTCGTTGCGGGCGCCGTGGCGGGGGTACGGGACGAACTCACCGTTGGAGTCGGCGAGGAAGTTGGCGATCCCGACGTCTATGCCGACGACGCTGCCCGTCTTCGGGAGGAGTTCCTGCCTGTGCTGCTCAGCCGTGAGCACCACGTACCAGCGCTTGCCTTCTCGCTTGACCGAGACGGTCTTGATCTTGCCGATGACCTCGCGGTGGGCGTGGACCTTGACGTGGCCAATGCCCTGGAAGCGGACTCGGGTCGCATGACCGGGGAGGGAATTCCAGCGGCAGCCGTCGCCGTCCTTGGGGAAGTCCACGGTGTCGAACCAGTTCACCCCACGAAAGCGCGGGTAACCCGCGGTGTCGCCGGACTTGATCCGGCGGAAGAACGCGGCGAACGCCTTGTCGAGTCGACGAAGCGTGGCCTGCTGCGAGCTGAACGACCAGCGGCCCTCACGTTCCGGATCGAACGCCCGGATGTCCTTGAGCTGCGCGGACTGCGTGCCGTACTTGACCGAGGTCTTGGGGACATGCCGGTAGGCGTCGCGCCGTTCCTGCAGGGCCCCGTTGTAAAGGCCTCGGTGGTCACGGACCATCTCGCTCAGTGCGGCCTGCTGTCGAGAGGTGGAGCGCATGAGGAACTTGTACGCGCGGATCTGCGTGGTCGTGCGACCCACCCCCTCAGGTCGGTTTTCGTGATCGTACGACACTCGGTGCATGTCACCACGCTGGGTACCAGACCCCGGCATCCGCAGGGGAAACCACGTCATCCGCAACCTCCACGTTCACTTGGTCTTCGTCACCAAGTATCGGCGGGGCATCTTCGACGACGCCATGTTGAAGCGCTGCGAGGAGATCATGCGGGACGTCTGCGTGAGCTTCGAGGCGGAGCTGAAGGAGTTCAACGGCGAAGGCGACCACGTCCACCTCCTGGTCCACTATCCGCCCAAGGTCTCGATCTCGAAGCTGGTCAACAGCTTGAAAGGCGTCAGTTCCCGGTACCTGCGGGCCGAGTACACGGGCCCCATCAACTTGATTGAGATGGGCTCCGTTTTCTGGGCGCCGTCCTACTTCGCCGGCTCCTGCGGCGGGGCGCCACTGGCGATCGTGAAGGAATACATCGAGAACCAGAAGCGACCGACCTGACCGTCACCCCCGGGGCAGAGCTACGGCGCTTCGCGCCTCCGGGCCAAGGATCCATTCCCTCCCGGCCTAAAGTCCGGGATTCCCTGGAAGAGGAAAGATGGATGACTTACGCGCGCGTCCGGCCGCACCCGATCTGTGCGACCGAGTCCTCGGCTACCGCCCGTTCCGCTTCGATGAACGGGCGCAGGCGGGGCCGCCCCGCGAGGCGGGGGCAGTGGCGCGGAACCGGCATCTCATCGTTCCCGACGGCGTCGTGAAGGTGACGCTGGGCACCGGCGCTCCTGTGTCCGTACGAGACGCTTGCGCCCCGGGCCGTTCCCTGACCGGGCTCTCGCTGGCGGCAGGGGTGCGGACCACGTCCGTGATCGGTGAACGCACCGGCCCCGCCGAAGGCGTGAGCGTCCTGCTCACCCCGCTCGGCGCCTACCGGCTGTTCGGTGTGCCCATGTCCGAGTGGTCCGATTGGCCGGTGGCGCCCGAGGACCTGAACCGCGAGCCCTGGACCGGCCTGCCGGACCGCCTCGCCGAGGTTCCGGATGTGGACGGGCGCTGCGCCCTCCTGGACCGCGTTCTGCGTGATGCACTCGCCTCCGGCCCGGCCGCCAGCCCGGAGGTGGCCTGGGCCTGGCAGCGTATAAAGGGCACGGCCGGCCGGATCCGCATCGAGGTGCTCGCAGCCCGGACCGGCTGGAGCAGACGCCACCTGGAGCGCCGCTTCCGCTGCGAGATCGGGGTGAGCCCGAAGGCTGTGGCGCAGGTGATGAGGCTGCAGGAGGCGCTGCGGCTGAAAGGTTCCGGCGCAGACTGGGCCGGTGCCGCGATGCACGCCGGGTACCACGACCAGCCCCACTTCGACCGGGTGTTCAAGTCGATGACGGGTTGCACACCGACCGCGTTCATCGCCCACCGCACTGCGGCATCTGTGCGCGATGTGCTGGACTTCGTGCCGGGGGTGGTGACGAGCGCGATCCTGTCCGTACCGCCGACGGGTGCCGCTCCCGCACCCCTGAGCTCACGGTCTGCCGCATGCGGTCAAGGGGCCTGGCAGCCGCAGCGCGGGCACGCGATCGGCGTCCGGAGCCTGCCGTAGCCGAACGCAGCCCCGAACGCTCCTGTCTCACATGGCAACAGATGCACCCCGAACCCCTCCGACATCTCTGCCGCTGCGCCGGCAGCGGGGTGCCTGAAACGGGTGGAGTCCCGGCCGAGGGTGAACCGGCCGGGGAGCGGTCCGCCGAGGGTGGGGAGCCGGCGCCGATGCGGCCTCGGCGTGGGGCTGCCGCGCGCCGCCTGTTCTGTGGCGCGGCGACGTTGTACGTGCCTGCGGCCCTGGGCGTGGTGAGGGTCGCGGCGGCGCTTGGGCACCGAAGTGGGCGGACGTGGCGAACGGCGTGGCCGAGGCCGCCCGGCTCGTCTGGAGCAGGGGGCCGTCCATGGCTGATGTGCCTAGCGGCCTACAGCGAGGGGGCTTTCTGCATCCCGGTGGCCGTGGGCCGCCGACCAGCGGACGGCGGCGTGCTTCCCTCTGCGAGCAGGGCCGGCGCGGACGCACGGACCATGACGCCGCTCGGGGCAGCCCGTCCGGCAGGCCGAGGGTCCGTTCGAGCGGCTTGCGTTGCTGCCGGGGTAGCGCCACAGCACCCCCTTTTCGTCCCCTTGACGATATGGAAAGATCTCGTTATCGTCGCATTGACGAAATGAAGGGGGTTCGCCATGGCCGACATCACCCGGCGCTTCGGCTGGCGTCATCTGCGCTCCGCGCCCACCACCCACATCCGCCACCACAAGCGCGGCCAACTCGTCCACGACGGGCTGGGGCTCAGTTTCTGGTACCGGTCACTCTCAGCGGCGCTGTCCGAAGTCCCGGTCGACGACCGGGAGCTGGCCATGGCGTTCCACGCCCGTACGTCCGACTTTCAGGACGTCGCCGTGCAGGCCACCGTCACCTACCGGATCAGCGACCCGGCCGAAGCCGCGGCCCGGCTCGACTTCTCCGTCGACCCGGACACCGGGAGCTGGCGCGGAGCCCCCTTGGAGCAGATCGCCACTCTCCTCACCGAAACCGCGCAGCAGCACACCCTGGACGTACTGGCCCGCACTCCGCTGGCCGTCGCTCTGGTGGACGGCGTCGCCTCCGTGCGGGGAAGCGTCACCGCCGGTCTCGCCGCCGAGCCCAGACTCCCGGCCACCGGCATCGACGTGGTGGCCGTACGGGTCGTGGCGATCCGCCCCGAGGCCGAGGTGGAGCGTGCCCTGCGCACCCCGGCCCGCGAGCAGATCCAGCAGGAGGCGGACCGGGCCACCTATGAACGGCGGGCTGTCGCCGTCGAGCGTGAGCGTGCCATCGCCGAGAACGAGCTGGCAAGTCAGATCGAACTGGCCAGGCGCGAAGAGCAGCTGATCGACCAGCGCGGCACCAACGCCCGCCGCGAGGCCGAGGAGAAGGCGGCGGCGGACGGCATCCGGACCGAGACCGAGGCGTCCCGCAAGGTCTGCCTGGCCCGCGCGGACGCCGAGGCGGCGCGCGAGACGGGCGCGGCGCGCGCCGAGGTTCAAGCAGCCTGGCTGCGCGTGCACGACGAAGCAGACCCGGGCACGCTGCACGCCCTGGCGGCGACCCGGCTGGCGGAGAACCTGCCGCGGATCGAGAGCATCACCCTCTCTCCGGACGTCCTCACCGGGCTCCTCGCCAGGCTCGGACGCCCGGAAGGCGGCGCGGGCGCGTGAGCCTGGCCCCAAGGGCGGTGCTCGTGCACCGCAGAACCGAGTACGAGGAACTGCTCGCCCGGCACGGGACGCACGGGCAGGCCGCGTTCTTCCTTTCCAGCCGGGGCCGGTCGATCGACGAGGTGGTCCGCCGCCACGAACGCACGCGGCAGGCGCTGCGGGAGGTGGCGGCGGCGGTGCCTCTCACCTGGCGCAGCTCCCGGGTGGAGCGGGCGGACCTGGACCGCTTCCTGTTCGCCCCGGAGGACGTGGTGGTCGTGGTCGGCCAGGACGGCCTGGTCGCCAATACCGCGAAGTATCTGCGCGGACAGCCGGTAGTGGGCATCGACACCGACCCGGGGCGAAACCCGGGAGTCCTGGTCCGTCACCGCTGCACCGACGCGACTGCGCTGCTGCGTGCGGCAATCGCTGCCGGAGGCCGGGCAGAGGAGCTGACCATGGTCGAGGCCGTCGCCGACGACACCCAGCGCCTTCTCGCGCTGAACGAGATCTACCTTGGCTCGCACGGTCACCAGACGGCCCGCTACCGCCTGGGTTCCGACGGTGACAACGGCCCGGGTGAGGCCCAGGCATCCTCCGGGGTGCTGGTGGGGACAGGCACGGGCGCCACCGGCTGGCTGCGTTCCCTGTGGCTGGAGCGCGGCAGCTCCGCAGGTCTGCCCGCACCCTGCGAGCGGCGGCTCCTGTGGTTCGTGCGGGAGGCCTGGCCCTCCCCCGCGACCGGTACGACGAGGGTTGCCGGGGAGCTGGGGCGGGGTCAGGGGTTGCAGTTGACCGTGGAGTCGGACCGGATCGTGGTATTCGGCGACGGGATGGAGAGCGATGCGCTGGAGCTGACCTGGGGCCAGAGCGTACGGTTGGGCATCGCTGAAACATCGCTGCACCTGGTGACGTGAACGCCTTGCCCTACGACCGGCTGTCGACACCGCAGACCCCACCGCCCGTGCCGTGCGCCACGAGGTGGGAGGTGCTGGAAGACGCCGGCCCGCCGATCCAGCCGGTGCCGGCGACAAACGACCGGGACACCGCCCTGGTCTGGTACGAGGCTCTCCAGAGCAAGGCAGCTCGCTTCCCGACCCGGCATCGCTCCAGGATGCGGACGGCACAAGGCAGCCGCAGCCTGGTACCTATGAGCTGGCCTGCGATTTCAGCCTTCGCGGCGTCCGTCACTGCCCTAGTGGCTCTCCTTGGCGCGCTGACCGCGCTGCACCGCACGCGTCGGCAGCGACAACGCGAGTTTGAAGACGTCTGTGTCAAGCGCTACTGGGAGCTGCTGGACCGCCTGTCGTTGCCGACCCTTCGCGGACTGGCATCCGGCCGACGGATCAGCGACAGCGACCGACACACCGTCCGGCTGTACTTCCGGCTCAGCGAAGACGAGGCCGACCTCCGGGAGCAGGGCTGGGTGTCCAATGCGACCTGGCAGGAGTGGCGGGGATCAATCCGTTCTCAGCTGCACCGGCGGCCATACGAGCGACTGTGGACGGAGGCCCTGGAGGATGCTCGAGACGGCCGTGACTACGAGTTCCGGCATCTGCACAACCTGGGCGGACTGAATGGCGATCGGTATGACCCTTGGCCCCCTTGGTACCGGCGGTGGCTGTGGCGCTCTCACTGGACGCCTCAATACCGAGGCTTCCGTTAGACAACCCTTCCTGCGGCGTGATCGCTCCTCGGACTTCGTTCTGGACCCGAACGGGCATTGCCCCAACTACGCCGTTGATGCCCGGTGCGCCCGGCCAGTCGGTCTCGGCGAGGGACCGGGCCTCGACGCAGGCTTCGGCCCGGGGAGGGCGATCGTCTTCACGACGCACCGGCCGCCGGTGAACTCGCTGATGATTACGCGCGGGGAAAGGAGCGAAGTCTGTGCTGTTTGGATACGTCGGCACACACCGGTGCGTAGGTCAGGTCTCGTTCAGGCCGATGCACTTGGACTGCTGAGGGATGTCCCGCACGGCCTTGTCGATGACAACCAAGGCGTCCCCGGCGGGCAGATCATCCTCGCTGAAGGCCATCTCCACTGAGGGGATACGCCCGTAGGTAGTGAGCACCCGAGGCCCTCCGCTCTTGGCTCGCTCTTCGTCAAGGACCCAATCCGCGCCATTGACGTTCATGCAGGTGTTGATTGTGGGTGCGAGAGGTTCGACGCCGCAGCGCAGCACAATGGTGCCACCACCCCAGCTCGCAGCACCTGCCCCCTTCACCGAGTCGCGCTCCTCCCCCAGCAGCTCATCAGGGAGCTGTGCCAGCACTTGGGTGCAATGCGGACCACCAGCGAAGGGCCCCGGCTCTACGGATCGTGCGCCGGTCAGAGCGAAGGCCCCAACGGCCGCAAGCCCAAGCACCCCGAAACTGGTCAGGAGCGTCCTCGTCCTTCTATCCACTTCACTCTCCACACTGACCGGCCACACTCGGAACGACAACCTGATCATCGATTCCTTGCCAGCCTGCGCTGCCGATGAGCTTGCGCGTACCGAGACCGCCGGTTCCGGTGCCCGGGGTACAGCCAGAGCTTGCCCGTGGGCGCCTCACGGGCGACTACGGCGCGGAAGGCGAGGCTTCTTGAAGAATCTCGAGGTTTCGTCAATGTGGGTGTCGCGAGTCCCGACCTTGACGAACCCCTGATCAGGGGGGCGGTCGGAGGGCTGGCAAGCCACCGGCCAGAACCAACTCGCGACCTATCCAACATGATCTCCGCGACCAGGTCCGGCTGGACGAGGGTGGTGTCGAGGACGTCGCGTGTGCCCCAGGCCGAGGAGAACTTCGCACCGGCCCTTGGATAGCCAGGGCGCCCTGGAGTGAGGTGTTCGGCAAGCTCGCGCTCTCGCGTACGGGCACAGCGACACTCCGCCCGTACGCGAGAGCGCGGACCCATTCCATCATCGGGGTGCCGGGCCCGAGGGTCGGCCTGGTCGTGCTGCCCCAGGGCGCTCTGGGCACCGGTCCTGACCCGCGTACCCAAGTCGGCGCGGACTGATCACGACCCTAGCCTGGCCGGCAATCCCCTGATGCCCGAAGGGCGGAAGGGGACTTCGACCGCCGGCTCCAGGCGACGCCCGGTCGTCATCGCTCTGGCGTCCGCACCGCCTGCAACACGGACCGGGTCAGGCCGTGGTGGTTGATTGTCGCCGTGATCTGCCCGGCATCGAGCTCGCCCTCCGCGTACAGCTGTCGGGCGAGGCCTTCGACGGCCCCGGCAGCCGCCGGGTCGGCCAGTACCGCGACTGCGTCCGTCTTCGCCTGGGAGATGTCGATGAGCCAGCCCTCTGTGCCGCGCTGCTGGATCTGTTGCAGCAGCGCAATCCGGAGTACCCCGCGTTCGTCCACAGAGTCTCCCTGCCGCAGGATCTGCAGACATCGGCACCCGGCACCCGAGGGCCTCATCTCTGCGTGGGAACGGGTGCGCCCGTCGGCCGGCTACCGCTCGGTGTCGGGGTTGGCGACGTCGAAGAGGACCATGGCGAGCTCGTGCGTCACCTTCTCCACAGCCAGGACCTGCTTACGGACCGGTATGGGAAGGTGCGCACGCTCCCACACCGCCACCGACTGCTCTGCTGGTCGAGCCGCCCACAGCCTTTCGAGGTCGACTGCCGACTTCACCAGTGAGTGCACCGCCTTGTGCGCGACGGCGCTGACCGCCTTGCCCAGCGGGTCCGCGGCCTCTCCCTCCGGGCCGAGCATCGCGAACTCGGGGAGCTCGGTGAGGGTGCGGACGGTGGAGGTGATGTGGGGCATCCTCAGCACCCGCTGCACCCACACGGGACCGGGCACCTCGTCGGGCAGATTCGGATAGTCGGGGGTGGCGACCAGCGTACGGTGCAGGATCCCGGCGAACGCCCTGTGCCGGCGGGTGGGCCTCCAGATCCCTTCGCGCAGAACTGTCTCGAGCCGGTCGATCCGGGCGCGGGCGTAGTCCACAGCGCCCGCCCATTCCGGCTCAAGATCCGCGATCCCCGCGGCCCGCACCGCGCGGGCCCGGTCCCCGATCGTGAACAGAGCCGGCTCCGTCCCGTCACCGGTGTCCTCCAGCTCCCCCTCTTCGTATATCTGCGCCATGACGTGGTCGTTGAGAACTTGGCGGGCCCGGCGCCGGCGCTTCGCGTCCCCCACCAGCTCCAGCCAGCCCGCCTCTGTGCGCTCCCGCCCTTCGCCGGTCTCCAGCGGTCCATGGTGCAGGCGTCCGCTGTCCGCGCCGTCGACCCAGCCGACCAAGCCCGGCAGCTCGACGTCGTCGACCAGGACATCCGCCTCACGGGCCGCACGGCACGCCCCGAGGGCCAGCAGCGCGACGACGGGCATCCACTGCGAGGTGAACTGCGCGCCGTCGGGCGCGTCCGGCCGGCCCGGACGCGGGCCACTCGGGCCGGGTTCAGCCCGGTTGTCGTAGCCGGCGTGCCACGCCACCAGCGCCCCGCAGGTCGCCACAGCCTGCCGCCAAGCGCTCATCCCGTACGCGGACCGGTTGCGCTGCTCCCAGTCCTGCCCGTCAGCCACGACCCACCCCTCCCAAGGCCGGCTCGCTGCCGGCCCCCTGGGAGGCTAACCGCCCCGATGCAGGCTCCGGAGCCTGACCGGGGTGACGGACGCGTACGGTCGGTGGCACGCAGTGCGGTCCTGGCCAAGCAGAGGCCGCGAGAGGGGCCGTGCCCCGGTCCGTCGAACGGCCGGTACGCAGTTGCGTTCGCCGCCGACCTGTACGCCGTGGCGTGGCAGCAGCCGGCCGGAGCTCCGCCGAGCGAGACCCGCGAGCAGCGGGCCCAGCTGAAAGACCTCAAGGAGATCCTGGGCTCCCGCCGGTGGCAGGAGGAAGAGCGCCGCCCGGCCCCCGCAGTTCCCCTGAAGTCCGTGACGTCACAGCCCCGGACAGTCGCCGCCGCGCCCCGGGTGCGGCCGGACGTCCCCCGGGCCTCCGAGCGCGTCATCCGGTCTTCGCGCAGGAAGACCTCTCCGTCTACGGCACCCCGGCGTTCCTCCGCCCCATCCAAGGCCCCCGTCCCGGCATCGGCGCCGACACCGATTCCGGCCCCGGACCTGTCGCCGGTCGCGGCGTCGGTCGTGAGGGCCCGCCCGCTGCGCCGGGAAGAGCTGGCGCTCCTGGATTCTGGAAAGTTGTGGGAGATCGCGACCGAGTTGCGGCCGCTGCTGGAGCAGACCGCCCGGGCCGCCTCCACCACAACCTAGCCTCAGATCCACAAGCGTCTGCCGGCCCTTCCCCGCCTTCACGCCGACGGCCCGTGCGTCCTCCTGTGGCTGGTCGACGAAGACGGCCGCAGAGGTGAACCCTCTCCTGTCCGCGCTCGTCACGGTCGGAGACCGCCAGATGCACCCCCGCTTCCCGGCCGTAGCCGAACACTTGGTGGCTCTGTAGACGACAAGCTCGCCTGCAAGGCCAGACGCCCGAACCCCGCCACCACTCCCCCAACTACCATCGCTCAATGTGCGGGTGCCCGGGTACTCCCCGCCGCTGCCGGCCAGTACGCTCGCGCCCGTGAACGATCTTCGGGTGGGAGCGTCCGTAGTTGCGGGCGGACTGGTCATCGGCGCACTCACAGTCATGGGTGGATGGTGGGCCCTCACTGGCGGGATCTACGGCTGCACCGCCGCGGACGCGGCACTGCAGGACCCGATGGCTGACCAGGTCCGGACGCTCGGTACCCCGCAAGGAGCACAGGCCGGCGATGAGTCTTACTCAGGCTGTGACGACGACGACCGCTTCGCGTACGTCGGCCGGGAGTACGCCGAGCCCGCCCGCCGAGCAGACGTCGTCGCCTACTACCAGGCGGCCGCCACCCGCAACGGATGGCAGCCAGCACCGCCCGAGCCGAACCAGCCCGCCTCGCGCGACGACCCGGACCGCGAACGGATCGGACTCTGCTTCACCAAGCAGATCGACGGCGCAGCCTCCCATCTCGCCGTCTCCTGGGCATTCGAGGGGGAGCAGGGCTACACGGTGGAGGCACGGGCGAGCCAGAGCGGCAGGTCCTGGTGTCCGTGAGCCCCGCCCCGTACGACGGCGATGGACCGCTGCCCTCCTCGACCTCGCCGACTGGCTGGGCCGTTACGTCCCCTACAGCCCGAGCGTGTACGCCGGTGAACCCGAAGGCGGCCACCCGTACAGCACCGACTACTCCTGGAAGGGGAGGGCCGGTTGTCTCGGCGGCCTCCCCTTCGCGCGTGCAGGGAGGGTCAGAACACGAGGTCGGATGTGTTCTCGTCGACCTGCTTCAGGAACATGGTCTCGCCGGTCCGGAACGGGGCCTTCCAGGAGCCGGTGCTCTTGTACAACTTCGGCGTCTGGGACGTCACGCCGAGACCCATGAGGTCCGGGCGCCCGTCGCCGTCCGCGTCACCAGCGGCGATCAGCGGACGGAACGCGTTCCAGCCGCCGCCGATCTTCGTGCGGGGCGCCAACGTGCCGTCACCCTTGCCCAGGTAGAGCCAGAGGACACCATCCTTGTCGCGGGCAACGAGATCACCCGCGGTGCCGCCCGCCGTGTTGCCGACGGCCGTGACGTCGTTGTAGATCCCCCAGCTGGTACCGATCTTCTTGCGGGGAAGGAACGGCTTCGTGGCGCTGCCGGTGCCGGTGTAGAGCCAGAGCCCGCCGGACTTGTCGACGGCGAGCGCGTCCGCGCGGCCGTCGTTGGTCAGGTCGCTGCCAGACGTGATCTTGTCGTAGATCTGCCAGCCGCCGCCGACCTGGACCCGGGTGGCGAAGTCGCCGGTGCCCTTGCCCTGGTACAGCCAGAGCACGCCGGACTTGTCGCGGGCCAGGAGGTCGCCGACCGGCGTGCCGCCCAGGTTGCCGGCGGCCTCGATCCGGTCGTAGATGCCCCAGCCCGAACCCACGAGGGTCCTGGCCCCGGCCTCGTGGATGCCGCGCTGCATGTCGATCGGGCGGTAGAAGAGATCGGTGCGCCACAGGCGGCCGGCGGAGTCGCGGCTGAGCAGGTCGGGGCTGCCGTTGTCGTTGAAATCGTGCGGCTGGACCTTGCGGACGACCTTGAACGTGCCGTGGGCCGTGATGGCCGGGCCGATGCCGTTGGCCGGCTCGCCGGTCATCTCCCACGTGAACTCGCCGTTGGGGACGTCCTCGTCCCAGTTGTTGTCGACCCAGGCAAACACGGGCGTAGTGGTCGTGGTGGTGCCGGGTCGCACGGTCAGCGTGTGGGTCTTCCCGGTTCGCACATGGCGGACGGTCATCTTCGGGTTGCTCACCTCACGGGACAGCGTCCACTCGAAGGTGAACCCGTTGACCTGGTCGAGGTCAAGGACCGCCGGGGGCACGGCGGAGGCCGTGGCGGCGACCTCGGTGGGCTCGCCGGTCGCCGCAACCAGCTCGGCCTTCAGGGTGTCGCCGCCGGACGCGATCCGGTACATGCCCTCGCCCCGGCCGACAAGGCCGCCGCGCGCGTACAGGCTGCCGTCGGGGGCCGACGTGAGCTCGTAGGCGTGGTCGAGCACCTTGACCATCGCCTTGGTCGTGAGGTTGTAGGCCGTAATGGCGTGGTGGACGCTGGGCTGGGCAAGGCCCATGCCGCCCTTCTGCCCGTACACGACCCAGTCGCCGACCAAGCCGACCTGGAGAAGACCGGACGACGGCGCCGGGGGCACCGGGGCCTCCTGCACGGCTCCGGTGGTGCGGTCCGCAACGAAGACCCGGGGGCCCTGATCCGTCGGTGCGGCGGTGGACCAGGCGGTGTGGGTCGCGGAGACCGCCTGCACGCCGGGCACGTGGGCACCGGGGGTGAAGACGCCGGTGGCCAGGTCGAGCAGACCCCACTTGGCCAGCGAGTTCTGCGTGAAGGTGACCTTGGCGTGAGCGTGCGTAGCGGGCGTGACCATGACGGAGGCCGCGTCGGCGGGAAGCCCGGTGACCGTCACGGTGGGGGCCTCGCGGACGTGCTTGCGCAGCACAGTGCCCGCCTCGGTCACCACGGTCGTGAAGACGGCGTCACCCGCCGCCCCAGCCCAACTCGCGTCACCCGGCAGGGAACCGACGGCGACGACAAAGTCACGGTTCGTCGCCAGGTTCCGCTGCGTGATCATGTACCCGCCCTTGAAGACCTGGAAGTCGGTCGTCGGCGTCGACCGCAGGTACACGGTGCCGCCGTACCCCTGAGCGATGCCGCCCGTATAGCGCCGGAAGGCCGTGACGCCGGTCGGGGAAGTCGTCAGAAAGCCGGTCACACCGGCCCCGACGAGCTCGCTGCTCTTGGGGTACGCGATCGGGTCCGCGGTCGTCGTCGCGTCCGCCGCGCGTGCCCCGCCCGCGAACGGAGCGGCGTACGCGGGGGCGGTCAGCGTGGTCGCACCGAGCGTGACGGCAAGAACAGTGGTGACGGCGGCGGCGAGCCACCCTCGCTTCGAACGGGCCAGAGGCACGGACATTCCTCCCGGAAACATCAGGCGCACCATGCACCTCACCGGCTGAGACCCACGAGCGGCCAAATGGTTGCACGGAAGTCGACCGAGAGTCTGTCCACAAGGCGTTCTCCATACCCGCTCCATACCCCCATGGAACAAAACACTCTTCAAGCGGTGCTGGCGGCGGATTCCAGGGTGCTGAGCTCGGCGGCGGCTTCGAGCTGCCGGGGGTGGTTCAGCCGGACCAGAGCTTCGTGGGCGGCCTTCAGGGTTTCCCGGGCCTCCTCGTGCCGGCCGAGGTGACGCAGGACGACGCCCAGCTCGAGCCGGGCGGTCTCGCTCCAGAAGGACATCGGGTTCGCCGCACGAAGGGTCAGCACCTCACGCAGCGGGGCTTCCGCCTCGCTCCACCGGCCGAGCGCGGCCAGGTCGTTGCCGACGTTCTGGCTGACCAGGGCCAGGTAGGAATTGCTCACTGCGGTCGGCCGCCCCGGGATGCCCGCCCGGCAGAGCGTCTCGCTGCGGCGGTGGATGGCCAGTGCTTCCTCGGGCCGGCCGTCCAGGCGCAGGACCTGGCCCAGCGCGTTGAGGGCGGTGAGTTCGGCCAGCCTGCTCTCGCCACAGGACAGCCCGGCGAACTGGGCGACCGACAACCTCAGACGGGTGACGGCCTCCCCGATCCGGCCGAGCCGTTGGAGCGCCCCCGCGCCGTACCCCAGAGCCCAGCCCACCTGGAGCTCGTCGCCCGCCTCCCGGGCCGCCTCCAGAGCGGTGTCCGCGGCAGCCAGCGCTCCGACGTAGTCGAAGACGCACATGTTGCGGGCCCAGGCGAGGTAGTTCAGCTGCACGGCCACCTCACGGGTGCTGCCCAGCGCCCGGGCGGAGTCGGCGGCCCGCCGGAACACCTCGGCCCACAGCTCCCAGTCCATGGTGGCGTCGGAGAACCAGTGCATCGCCTCCGCCGCGTCGACGACCTGCCGGTGACGGCCGGTCGACTGGGCGTGGCGCAGGGCCCCGAGCCACTGGGCCCGTTCCTCCTCCAGCCAGGCCCGGGCCCGGTCGCGGCCGACCGGCGCGGTGGCCGGGTCGGGGTCGCCTTCCGCGTCACCCTGGTCGGCGGCCGACCCGTACTCGGCCTCGAAGTGCAGGGCGGCGGCGGTGGCCCGGCGCAGCGTCCAGCGGGCAGCCCGGTCCTCGGCGGCTGCGATCTCTTCGGGCCCGTCTTCCTCGGCCAACTGCTCGGCGGCGAACAGGCGCAGGAGGTCGTGGTAGCGGTAGCGGTCAGCGGTGGGGTGGGACTGCAGGAGGCCGGCGTCGACCAGGTCCTCGGCATGCCGGGCGGCCCTGCGGGTGGGCAGGTCGGTCAGCAGGGCGGCGGTCTGGGGGCTGAAGTCAGGGCCGTCGGCCAGGCAGGAGCGCCGAAAGACGGTCCGTGCCTGCGGGCTCAGTTGCCGGTAGGAGAGGGCGAAGGCGGCCCGGACCTCGAGTGACCCGGCCTTCAGGGTGTCGAGGCGACCGGGGTGGGTTGCAGGTCCATGCCGTGTAGGTCGAGGTGGAACTGCCCGTCGGGAAAGTGGGGTGCCAGGGTGTGGGCGGCGTGCACGGCGAAGGCGGTCTTGCCCAGGCCGGGCTGCCCGCAGACCACCGCCACCGGCGGACGGTCGGGGTCGCACTCCTCGGCCAGGGCCGCCAGCCGCGCCAGGGCGGGCCCGCGTGCGGTGAAGTCGCGCAGGTCGCGCGGGAGCGCGAGGGTGTGGCGGAAGGAGGGGTCCGGGGCGGGGTCCGGGGCGGTGGCGCCCGCCGGGCCCGCGCCTTCGGAAGGCCCGACAGCCGGCTTCCCATCGGCCTCCCCCGCCGGGCCGGTGTCCGCGTACGAGCCGGCTGCCGGCTCACCCCCGGCCCGACGCGCGCGGGGCCGTCCCCGGCGGGCGGCCCGTTCCAGTTCCTCGGTGCCGGTCGCGTCCAGCCCCAGCGCCGCGGCCAGGGCCGCCACGGTGCGCCGCTGCGGCCCCCGGGACCGGCCGCGCTCCATGTTCGACAGGGCCCGCACGCTCACCCCCGCGGCGTGCGCCAGCTCCTCCTGGCTCTGATCGGCGTCCATGCGCAGGCGGAGCAGGTGCTCGCCGAACCCGCCGGTGGCCGGTGTGTCCGTCCCCATGCCCGCTTGTCCCCCGGTGCTGCGCGGACCGGCCGGTCCGCCGGTCCTTTCGTCCGGCAAAAGTATGCCGGACCGTACTTCTGCCGGTGGAACTGCCTGGTCCGGATCGGTCGGCCGCGGTTGGCTGGGGCGACCCGGGAAGGAGCCCGACCAGCCCCCGCCCGGGGCCGGTCCGTCGCCGCTCCGCCCGCGCTCGCGCGTGCGGCTGCACGCCGGACGCGGGGGACTTCCGTACGCCCGGTCGCCGCCGTACCGTGCCCGCGGACGCCTGCGGCCGCTTCTACCAGGGGAAATTCACAATGAGAACCAGTGGTACCGCGCCCCGTCCGGGCGCCGACCGCCGTGCTCGCCTGCTGCGCCTGCTCGCCCTGCCGGTGCTCGCGCTCCTCGTCCTGGCCTCGGTGCTGACGGCCCCCACGGGGGCGGTGGCGGCGAGCAGCAAGTACGGGAACGCGCGCTACCACCAGTGGTCGTTCGTGACCTCGCACAACGCCTACGCCAACACCGACATGCACTGGCCGGTTCCGCCGAACCAGTCGCAGAGCATCAAGGAGCAGCTCGAGGGCGGGGTGCGCGGACTGATGCTCGACACGTACGACCCCAAGGGCACCGGTCCCGTCGAGCTGTGCCACGGCGGAACGGCCCTGTGCTACGAGCAGTTCAACTCCGCGCTGCTGACCGTCGTGAACTTCCTGCAGAAGAACCCGCAGGAGGTGGTGACGATCTTCCTGGAGAACTACGCGAGCCGCGAGACGCTGAGCAAGACCATCACGGACCTGCTGGACGCCAAGGGCGCCGGCAAGATGCTCTTCGACCAGAACGACTGGGGCATCTTCAGCAGCAACTGGCCGCGGCTGAAGGACATGGTCTCCGCCAACCAGCGCCTGGTGATCTTCCAGGACAGCTGGGGCGACGTGGCCGCCGGCTCCGGCACCCTGATGAACACCTGGTCGCACACCGTGGAGAACCGGTACAGCTACGGCAAGGGGCAGCCGTTCGGCTGCGAGTCGCGGAACGACAATCCGCTCAGCACGAACCCGATGCCGGGGACGACAGGCCTCACCCCGCTGTTCACCATGAACCAGTTCAGCTCGGACAACCTCGACCCGAAGGCCTACGCCAAGATCGACAACGGCGCCCAGCTCAAGAGCCGGATCGAGAAGTCGTGCCGGCCCGCCGCGGGCGGCCGCAACCCGAACTTCGTCGCGGTGGACCACTACCAGCTCTCCGACAACTCGGGCCTCACCCCCGTGTCGGTGGTCGACGGGCTCAACCGCGACAACTACGTCTTCGAGCCCGACCCGGCGGTGTGGACCGTCAACGACGCCAAGCAGTACGTCAGCACCTACGGCACCAACCGCTGCATGGTGCGCGGCGAAGAGTTCCCCGACGGCTCCGGCGGCCTGGTCACGCAGCGGGCCTGCGCGAACCCGGCGCCGAGCAGCCACCAGTGGACGGCCACCAAGCCGAACTACGACGGCAAGGGCCACTACTGGATCAAGGCGGGCAACGGCTCCTGCCTGACCGTTCCGTACAACAACGGGACCCCGCCCGGCGACGGCACGCAGCTCTTCTGGTGGCCCTGCGAGACCAAGTGGTTCTCCGGCAGCCAGCTGTGGAACGTCATGCCGACCAACACCGACAGCAACGGCCAGTCACACGGCTACTACTTCATCAACCAGTGGACCGGCAAGTGCCTGACCCTGGACCCCGGCACGTCGACGGCCAAGGCAGGCAAGGTCACCCAGGCCGCCTGCCCCAAGCGCTGACGACGGACCGACGCACGACCGGACGGCCCGGTCCGACACCGCACAGGGGCGGTGCCGGACGGGGCCGTTTCCCGTGTCCGCCAGTGCTGTGACCGGAAAGGTTCGCCGGTTCCGCTGAGGGGGCACTTGCGTACTCTGCTGGGACAGGAGGGTCTTGGGTGATGGAGGAACAGTGACAGCACAGGATCCACCGGTGGCACGTCTACGGGTTCAGAACAACGGTGCCGAGCTTCCGTGAAGGGTCAGGACGCCGCCCAGGACGCGTAGGTCATCATCGCCCGCCGGGACCGAACCGAACTCGTGCTGCCCCGCCGGACGATGTGCGGGAGTTTCCGGCCCTCCTGCCCGGTGAGCCGGCGAAGCCGGACCGGTTGCGCCATCCCGCCTCCCCACTGGTCCGGGAAAGCATTTCCAAACGGCACCACAAGTAACCCGACGAACCTTCCCGGTCACAGCACTGGCGGTACTCGACCGTCAGCGCAGCCGGGACGCGACCAGATTCCTACCGGACTGCCCGTACTCCTAAGCCGAATGGCTGTGCCCAGTACGTCTAGAACTGGCGCGAGGGTGCCGAGCCGGTCAGCGACTTGAGCAGGTGCACGTCCGCGTGGCCTCCAGGGATGCCCGGGATCCGACCGGTCTCGACATAGCCGTGGCGCTGGTAGAAACCGGGGGCCTGGAACGTGAAAGTGGAGACGGCGACGCGATCGCAACCGCGTCGCTGTGCCTCCGTCTCTGCTGCCCGCAGGATCGTGCTGCCCCAGCCGTCCTTGCGGCTGTCGTCGCGAACCCACAGCAGCTCGATGCCGCACAGAGTGCCCCAGGTCCATGCGGTTAGCCCGGCGACCAGTTCACCCGCTTCATCGGTGACCTTGGCCGAGAACGTACCGCGGTCAGACACGCCGGTGGCGGCCGTGTTGAAGGCGATGAGTTCCTCGGTCAGTCGGTCGTCGAGCTCGATGTCGCGCTCGTCAATGGTCAGTGTCGGGCCGGAGCTGTGGTGAATCGTCACGGCGCGGAGTATGTCAGTCGACCCGGCTCCGCGACACGTGATTGCCCACTTCCTTGATCCACTTTCACAACACGCCCTAGTTCGACACACCGTTCGAAGTCAGTCAGGCAGCGCTACGGTGAGGTCCACCTCGACGAGCTGTCCCGCAAAGCCCAGCTGGGTGACGCCCAAGAGCGTGCTGGCGGTGGTGAATGCCGGACCCAGGGCAGACTCGGTGAGCCCACGCCATGCGGCTCCGAGAATGTCCCTCTCATTGCTTCGCACGTAGATCACTGACCTCACCACATGTTCAGGCTGGGCACTCACCGCTGCCAGGGCAGTGATCGCGTTCGCGACGACCTGGTCGACCTGCGTCTCGAGGGAACCGGAACCGACGAGGTCACCATTCGGATCAAGCGGGCACTGACCCGCCAGATAGGCGGTACGGCCTGCCTCCACCACGGTGATGTGGTGGTAGCCGGGCGTCTCATGCAGCTGCTCGGGGTTGATGCGGGTGATCTTCTCGGTCATGTCAGCGAGTCTGACCAGCTTGGTTCCAGCACGCACCGCATTTTCCCCACCGGCAAGCACTCCGCAGCGACATGAGGTCAAAGAACGAGCGTACGAACGCGCGTGGTACCGACTGCCGCGCACTTTCCGGCTCCTGACGTCCCAGCCGTGGGTAGGAGAACCAGCCCGGCCGGCTCCGCGCATCACGACGGCGCGCAGCCAGCCTTCCCCGGCCTGTTCCAGCACCCCGTGGGCCCTGCCGGCGTGATCACCGGCCGGACCGGGCGCCGGCCATTCGGCCTCGGCAGCCTGGAATCTCCAGCGGGTCTCCGCCGCTGGAGAGTTACTTCCCGTCGGTGATGTAGTAGTCGTCCTTGAGATATTCGAGCACGTAGCTGCCGAGGTCTTCCTCGGAGAAGGTGGCGGAGGACCTGACCGCTTCGAGCGGCATTTCGATCGAGTCGAGCGTGCGCACCTGAACACGCTGCGGATCGACCGTCGCGGTTTGCAGGGCCTTCTTCTGCTCGGGTGAAATCATCTGGAACACGATCGCGTACGTCGTCGTACACGGACCGAACCCCTGATCCTCTGCCTTCTTCGCTCCTGGCCCTGCCACCTCGCAGACCGTCCCGATGTCCTCACGACCGAGGCCGTGAAGGTACTGCTCGTACCGCTGGATCGCGCGCTCCTTCGTTCTGGGTGCGGGCAGGTCAGCGGTCACAACGGCCGAAGGCTGCCCGGTTGCGGCGGAGGCCGACGGCGTGCCCGAGGGTACGTTCGCAGGTGTGGACGCGGACGGCAGCGACGGCTTCGCGCCGGCGTCCTCCTTTGCTTCGTCCGGACCACACCCGCACGTCAGCAGCGCCACGCATGCCGATACCGCTGCCACGCTCACCATCGCCCGCGACGTCATCAGATTCCCCTCCACCAGCCGACTGCCCATCAAGAACTCACGCACGATCATGCCGAACGGTTCCCGCCCCCGACCCGGACGCCGTGACCGCCGGGCGTCCCCCGCACTGCGCGCAGCGCTCGCGGCCATCCCACACGGACCAGCCGAAGTCGGCCGGGGCGAGGGCATGGCCCTCGAGCTCGTTGCGGACGGCCTGACGGTAGGCCCAGACGGCTTCCAGGTAGGGGTGGTAGATGTCGTGGAAGGCAGGGGTCGAGATGCTGGCGCCCGCGGCGACCGTCCGCCGCAGGGCACGCAGACATTCGAACATCCTCTGGCCCGCAGCCGCGATCCGGGCGCTGGCATCGAGGAAAAGGCGCTCGCGCACCTCGTAGATGCGGGCGTCCGTCAGCGCCAGCCGGCTTGCTTCCTCCAGGCCAGTCGCCTCGGCTCCGTGCTGGGCGAGGCGGCGCAGTTCGGTATGGGCCGCGCCCGCTGCCGCAATGAACTCCGTGTACACGTCCCGGCGGCGCGCCTGAAGACCGCGGCGGTGTTCCTGGCGGGTGCGCAAGCGGTCGGCCAGCACCGTCCCCGCCATCGCAATCAGACCGCCGCCCAGTGTGGCGACCAACGTCCCCCACTCCATACCGTGCCCCCAGCCGGTTGTTCGGAACGGCGCTCCCCCGTCCCACCCCTCCCCCAGATCATGCCCGACGGCCGGGGCCGACAGCGCACGCCGCCTGGTGACGGGTACGGAGCCCGGCCGGTTACCTTCTTCACCCGACCAGCCGCCATGACATTCGCGGCGGCTTTTCCCCGGACTCATGCGCCGTCCGAATCGGACAGCACCATCATCTGCGTCATGACCGGCACCGAACCAGACCTGGCCGAGGGCCGGGCGTCACGCCGGACCGAGAGCGCGCGAGGCCAGGATCGAAGCGCGCAGGCACCGAACGCACGACAGCCGGAGTAGGACCCGGCTCGGCCGCCGGGGAGCGCTACGCGCCGGCCGGCTTTCGCCGACTCATCGCGGAACGGGCCCAGCGCGCACGGGACAGCGCGGACCTTGCTACTGGCCGGCTGCCTCGCGCTGAACGCCGTGGTGAGACAGCCGTCGACTCCCTCACAGCGCATCCGCCGGCAGCCCGATCCCGAACGGAACCGTCCATCGAGGACGGGACCCGGTTCTCAGGTGGTGCCGGCCTTCGCGGCCTCTGCGACGTCGGCCACCTTGGGGTCGGCCCGTCGCGGCTTGCGGACGAGCGGGACCGTCGCGCACGCGGCGAGCAGCGACGCCGCGGCGATCGCGTACCAGCCGTGCTGGAACGCGACCACAGCTTGTCCGGGGGGCGGGGTGCCGAGGACACCGACCAGGATCGCGACGCCGAGGACCGCGCCGACCTGGCGGCCCATCGAGGTGATGGCCGAGCCGGTGGCGAAGCGCTCTGGCGGCAGGGCGGCCGCCGACACCCCGGTCAGGACCGGGAGCGTCATGCCGACACCGAGGCCGGTCAGCATCATGCCGGGCAGGAGCGAAGCCGCGTAGGCCGAACCGGTGTCGAGCGTCGCGGCCCACCACAGGATGCCGGCCGCGAACAGGACCGTTCCCGCCAGCGCGATGCGGCCCGCACCGAATCTGGCGACGGCGGGCCCGATCAGCAACGCGACCGGCGGCACCAGCAAGGGGCCCGGCGCGATGGCCAAACCGGTGCGCAGAGCCGAGTAGCCCCACACGCCCTGGCACCACAGCACCGCGCCGAGGAGCATTCCGGCGAACGCGATGGTGAACAGCGTCAGGGAAGCCGCGGCGGATGCGAATGCCGGAACCCGGAGCAGTGGCAGCTCGACGATCGGCGCGGGGTGGCGGGCAGATCGTAGGACGAACCAGACGCCGAGCAGCACCGCGGCGGCCAGGCCGCCGAGGGTGCCGGCGCTCGTCCAGCCCCAGTCGGGAGCCTTGACCAGGCCGAGTGCGAGCGTTGCGATCGATCCGGTGAGCAGGGCGGCGCCGAACAGGTCGGGCAGCGGACTTTTCTGCGCCCCGGCGCGTCCGGGTGACGGCAGCACCTTGACACCGAGCGCGAACGCCGCGATCCCCACGGGCACGTTGACGATGAACACCCAGCGCCACCCGGCTTCGACCAGCAGCCCGCCGGCCACCGGCCCGAGTCCGGCGGCGATCCCGCCGATGGACGCCCAGGCCCGCACCGCCCCGGCGCGCTTCTCAGGGGGCGTCGTGTCGAGCAGCAGCGCGAGCGACGTCGGCATCAGCAGCGCGGCGCCGGCGGCCTGCACGAGCCGTGCCACGACCAGCGTCCCGATGTTGGGAGCGAGCGCGCAGCCGACCGACGCGAGGGTGAACACCGCCAATCCGGTCAGGAAGACCGGCTTGTGGCCGGAGCGGTCGGCGACGCGGCCGGCGACCACGAGGAGCGCCGCGAAGACGATCGCGTAGCCGTTGAGGACCCAGGAGAGCGAGCCGAGGCCGCTGCCTCCGAACGAACTGCCGACCGCCGGAAGGGCCACGTTGACGATGAAGAGGTCGAGGTTCGACATGAAGACCGCGGCCACGACCGTCGCGAACACGGCTCGGGACGCTCTTGGTGAGTTTGAAATTCCAACTATCATGGGCCGGAGGCTAGCCGTGCAAGTTTGAAAACACAACGGACTCGGGAGAGGATGGGGACGTGACCTCGAACGCAAAGCAGGGCGAGAACGCGGTTCCGCACCCCGAAGTGCCCGGTCGGCCGTGCTCCGTGGCCGCCGCGCTGCAACTCGTCGGCGAACGCTGGGCCCTCCTGGCGATCCGCGAGATCTTCTACGGCAACCAGCGCTTCGACCAGATCGTCCGCAACACCGGCGCCCCCCGCGACCGCCTCGCCGCCAGACTGCGCGCACTGGAAGAGGCGGGCGTGGTCGAGCGCCGCGCCTACAGCGAGCGCCCCTTGCGCTTCGAATACCACCTCACGCAGGCCGGCCGCGATCTCGCACCGGTGATGCGCGCACTGCTGGCCTGGGGCGACCGCTGGGCGGTGGACACTCCGCCAGTCGCCTTCCTCCATCGCGGCGGGCCCGGCTCCGAACATGACGCCGAGCACGACCTCGATCTGACGTCGACATGCCGGACCTGCGGTGAGGAGGTCGGACCGGGAAGTCTCACGATCGACGTGCGCGCGCCTGGATGGGATCAGGCCGGACCGCTCGAAGGCTCCTGAACTCAGCAGCGATATGGCGTCTTCCCCGGGGCACCGCGCGCGAGCACTGAACCGGGCAGCCCGTTACCCGCGGTGCCCCAGTCGTTCTACGGTCATCCGGCCGGGGAGGTGCAGACGGGGTGGTTGCGGCAGCTGAGGTCGGCGTCGGCGAGGTTGGCGCCGTCGAGGTTCGCCTCGGTGAGGTCGGCGTCATGGAGATTGGCGCGCATGAGGTTGGCGCTCGCGAGGACAGCGTGACGGAGGCCGGCGTTGCTGAGGTTGGCGCCGGTGAGGTCGGCACTCAGGGCGTTGGCGTTGCTGAGGTTGGCACCAATGAGGATGGCACCCCCTAGTTTTGCGCCGGTGAGGTTGGCTTCGGTCAGGTTCGCGTCAGTGAGGTTCGCGCCGGTGAGGGTGGCATCAGTGAGGTCGGCGCCGGCGAGGTTGGCCTCAAGGAGGTTCGCTTCGGCGAGGTCAGCACCGGTGAGGTCGGGCTTGATGCCAGGGTTGTCCGTACGCCACTGGTTCCATTCCGACAGGCTCCTTTTGAGCAGGGCGACTTGTTCGGCATCGGCTCGCTGGGAAGCGGCGGCCACTTTGAGAGTGGGGGCGGCGTAGGCGTCGGGGGCGGTCAGGGCGCAGCCGGAGAGGATGAGCGCGGCGATCAGGGTACGGGAGATGGTGATGCTCGTTCGCATCCTGAGTCCTTTCGACCGGGTGAGGCTCCCGCGGGATGACGCGAGCCACCCCAGGCCTGCCCCCCGCACAGGCCTTTCTCACGCTTGAGGGACCTGAGGCACTCTTCTGGTCGCGGCCAGGTCTTGCGGCCCCGCCACCCCTCGTCAACGCGAGTCCCAACCATCACCCAGGTGGCCCCCCTCCCGGACCCGGGAACTGCCACCTGCCGCAGCCCGACTTCCATGCGGGCGCGGCCTGCTTGCGCCCCGGATGCGGAATCGCGTGATACATCTCCGTTGCCGTAGGCCGATCCGCAACGAGATCGCAGACGGCGACCGCAGACGCTCCCAAACGAGCAAGCCCGCTCCCCTCGCGTCTGCACTCTTCCGCTGAAAGACCACTCCTGCCCGCCCCGTAGGCTCACCCCATGCGGCCAAGGACAGCCCGCAGAACACCGCCAAACACTGGCAGGACTGCACGGACGTGTACGACTTCCTGGAGCAGATCCGGCTGAGGCCCGGCATGTGGCTGCCGGGGGGTTCACTACGTCATCTGGAGGCTGTCCTCACCGGCTACCGCGTCGCGCTAGGCGTGCACGCGATCGACGAACCCTTCGATTTCTGGCCCGAAGAGCGATTCACGCAATGGCTTCACGAGCGTGGCGGAACGTCCAGCTCCCTCGGCTGGGCCGCCGAGATCGAACGCACCACACCTCCGGACTCCACTCCGATCGAGGAGTTCTTCCGGCTGCTGGACGAGTACCGGCACCATGCCGACTCGACGACGACGCCGAGCACCTCGAAGACCGGATTCCCCGGCATCGAGTACATGGGCAACACGTTCGTCACCCTCTTCTGGCGCCAGCGGCTCCTCAACCAGGCTGTGCAGCGCCTCGAAGACCGGGACTTCCGCGTCGTCCGGCTGGCAGCGGGCCAATGGAGCACGGAACAGGACATGCACGGTGCGGTCGCAGCCGCCCTGCAGTTCCCCGATTACTACGGCCACAACCTTGACGCGCTCAACGACTGCCTCGGCGATGTTGCCTGCTACGGCGGCTACGGCGACTCAGCGGAGGGCGCGGGACTGGTCCTCGCCTTCACCGACTACGACCGATTCGCAACTGCCTGCCCCCGGGCCGCGCAAGTCGTACTCGACATCATCGCCGACCGGGCCCATCGTGCGGCCGTACTTCAGCGCCGGCTGATCTGCCTGGTGCACAGCAACGACCCCGACATTCGATTCGAGCCGGTCGGCGCCATGCCCGTCGTGTGGAACAGCGATGAATGGCTGGACTCCAACCGCCGAGGTTAAGCGGGCGAGCGCGAGCATGTCAGAGCTCACGGTTAGCATCCGCCCGTGAACCCTGAGCTGCTATCGACCATCGCTGTCCCCCTCCCGCCCGGACGGTTGATCACGTCCGATGAAGGTGACGGAGGCGCTCAGGCCCTGTGGCTGAGCGACGGCTCCGTATCCGCAGAGTTGTGGACGCGGATCCGCGACGAGCATCCCCGCTCAGGCGTCTGGCCCCTGCTTCTCGACTCGGGGGACCCCGAAGACAGCGACTTCCGTCCCTGGGGCACCGGCGAGCTCTTTCCCGAGCAGATGTCATCACCCGACGACCACGACCCGGCCGAGCTGCTCGCAAAGTGGTGGGCGACGTACACCGCGATCGATGATGACGACGACATGCTGTCGCCCGACAAGCGGCTGGCCGTCACGGCCCCCTTCGGGCAGACCTGGCCCGGCCTCGCACCCCACCGTGAAGACGCGACGGACTCCGGCCGGCTGGCCGCGGAGTACGCAGAACACTTCGTCCTGGGTCGGCCACGGTCACGTCTGGGCCTGGTCGCCGCGCCTTCCGGCGCCGACGCCCTCGCCCTCGTCGGCTGGGACGGACCTGCCAACTGGGACAACGACACCGCCACGTTCTCCGCGGTGATGGGCGACTGGGAACAACGCTTCGGTGCATGCGTCGTCGCCGTTGGATCCGACACACTCCACCTGAGCATCGCCACGCCCCCGGCGAGCAGGGAAGACGCCCTGCTCGTCGCGGCCGAACACTTCGCCTTCTGTCCCGACAACATCTGGCAGGGCCCCCGCCCCCAGACCCTTGACGCGTATGCCGAACGACTCATCGACACGCACTGCTGGGAATTCTGGTGGGACTGATCCTGGCCCGTCGGGAAGCGATCACCCGATAGCTGGGGAGCGATCTTCGAGCCCGCGGCCTGACTCAGGTCAGCGGTACTCGTGAACAGCCCGCTCTGGGCACGCCAGTTGTCCACGGGCTGCTCGCCTGGCCTATCCGCGCAGGTTGGCGGGGTCGACGTTGACCAGGTTGCGGCTGGCGTCCCACAGCCGCGCCGCGACAGCGGTGTCGGCGAGATGACTCCATACCGCTTCTTGTCTAGGTGTGCCGCGCAGACCGAAGAGGCGTGGTCCCCACAGCTGTCCTCCGCGCGTGGCCGGGTCGAGCACCGCTCGGACCGCCGGCCATGCGCCGGCGTCCTTGCCTTGGACGAGTAGAGCGGCGGGTGCCGTGCGCAGCCGTGCGCCGACGCTTCGCACATGGACCGGTGGTCGTGACGGGGTGAGGGAGTCCAGCGCGCCGCCGGGGTGGACTACCACGCTCTCCGCCGAGCTGCCGAGGGTGCGCAGGCGGCGGCCAAGTTCGAGCCCGAAGTACATCTGTGCCAGCTTGGATCGTCCGTAGGCGCGTTTGGCCCGGTACTCCCGCCGGGACTGGAGGTCTTCCAGGTTCAGCCGTTCGGATTTCGCTGCGAAACTGCCGACGGTCACGACACGTGCCGCAGGCGCGGCCGAAAGCAGCGGCATCAGTCGGCCGGTCAGGGCGAAGTGTCCGAGGTGGTTCGTACCGAACATGAGTTCATGACCGTCTCCTGTCTCGCGACGCGGCGGGTCGTCGCACGCGACGCCTGCGTTGTGGACCACCGCATCGAGGGCATTCACCTCCAGGGATTCCACCACTGTGCTGAGAGACGACAGGTCTGCGAGGTCCAGCGGTATGGCGCGTACCTCCGCGCCGGGCACACGCGAGCGGATGGAGGTCAAGGCGGCTTGGGCTCTCTCCGGGTTCCGGCTGCCCAGCACGACGGTGGCTCCGGTCGCGGAAAGCTGCTCTGCGATGAAGTACCCAATGCCCGCGTTGGCGCCGGTGACCAGGAAGACGCTGCCGTCGGCACGCGGCAGCCGGTGAACATTCCAGGGCGGGGTGTAGGACGTTGGCGACATGACGGGAGGCTCCCTTGATCCGGCAGGACGAGACGATCGTGGCCGCTCCAAGGGGAGCGGCTTGTCATCCACGGTTCCAGCGAGAACCGACACATCGCCTATGGACCGCCGACCGCCACGGCCGGGATACCGACACTCCGCCGACATGCCGCATCTTGCTCCATGTGCGGTGTCCGGCCAGGGACAACGGTGGGTGACTCACCGGTAGGCAGCGGGGTCCTGCGGCGCGCCGTGGGACACCCCCTGAGAACCCGCTCCCGCACGAGGAAAAGAGTGCCGCTCATGCGCACGCCACCCCCCCGCCCGCTCCCGGAACAAGTGGCGGGGGCGGCTCGCCCTGGCCACCGCGCTGGCCGCAGTCGCGGTCCTCGCCGGGATGCTCCCCGCAGCCGCCAGCAACGGCACGATCTGGACCACGCTGCCGAGCATGCCCACCGCACGAAGTGGCCTCGGATCAGCCGTGGCACCCTGTCCGCCCGGCCAGAGCGGCACCTGCGTCTACAGCATGGGCAGCTCCAACGGCAGTGACCTGGCCACAGCGGAGTCGTACAACCGGCTCACCAACGCCTGGTGGGCGGCTACGACAACAGCGGCTTCCTGAACTCGGCGGAGGTCTACAACCCCGCAAACAACTCCTGGAGCACGGCGGCGGCCATGCCCACACCCAGAGATTCCCTGGGCGCCGCCGCAGCGGCATATCCGCCGGGGCAGTCGGGAACCTGCGTGTACGCCGTCGGCGGCCTCGGCAGCGCCAACTACAGCAGCACGGTGGAGTCGTACAACCCGGCCACGAATGCCTGGAGCCCGGTGGCGTCGCTGCCCGGAGCCCGGGCCGACATCGGCACGGCGGCCACCACCTGCCCACCCGGGCAGAACGGCATCTGCCTCTACACCGTGGGCGGCTTCAACCAAAACGGCGAGCTTGGCACCGTCCAGTCGTACAACCCCGCCTCGAACCTCTGGACGGACCTGCCCCCGTTGCCGACCCCCCGCTATGGCCCCGCGGCAGCCGCCATGCCGTGTCCCGTGGGCGTGGCCGGCAACTGTGTCTACACCTCCGGCGGCCGCTCGGGCGGGGGCCTCACTGGCGCGCTGGAGGCACTCGACCCTCCCCAACCGTCGAGGCACTGAACCGGCCTCCACGAAGCTCCTGCCTCCCCGTGGGCACAGCGAGCGCGACCCCCGGCACTGAGCCGATCAAGGCGGGATCCGGCCGGTGGACCCCAGGAACAGCGTGCCCACGGTGTCCGCGAACGCAGTCCTGGCAGGCCGGCCGGTGGAGCTCGCCCGGGTCCTCCGTCGCCCCTCGGCCCGGGCGGGCCGCCACCACGCGCGGTGGCGCGGGTCAGCGGTAGGGGCTCCAACGGCCGAAGCGGGCCGACAGCTTGTGTGCCGCGTCCTCAGTTAGCCCGAGGTGCGCGGCGGCCTGTCTGGCGTCCGAGTCAGCTCGGCCACCGTCACCCCGCGTCGTCCGGCAGGCCCGACGGCTCCCTTGGCCAGCACTCGGGCAGGATGTCCGGGTGCAGACATCGGAGCTGATCGCGCGGGCGGCCGGACTGGCCGACCAGGGCGCCCGCCGGATCCTGGGCATCGCCGGGCCTCCCGGTGCGGGGAAGTCGACCGTGGCGGCGCTGATCGCGGACGCTCTCGGGCCGGAGCGTGCCGTGGTGGTGCCCATGGACGGGTTCCACCTCGCGCAGGGCGAGCTGGACAGGCTCGGGCGGGCAGAGCGCAAGGGCGCCCCGGACACGTTCGACAGTGCCGGATACCTGTGCCTGCTCCGCAGGCTGCGGGCACCGGGCGAACGCACCGTCTACGCACCGGCCTTCGACCGCTCCCTCGAGGAACCGATCGCGGGCAGCATCCCCGTCGCCCCGGGCGTGCCCCTGGTGATCACCGAGGGGAACTACCTCCTCGACGACGCGCCGGAATGGGCACCCGTACGGTCGCTCCTGGACCAGGCCTGGTACTTGGCACCGGACGAGAGCCTGCGCGTGCGGCGCCTCATCGACCGGCACGTCCGCCACGGCAAGGACCCGGAGTCGGCCCGCGCTTGGGTCGCCGGCTCGGACGAACCCAACGCCCTCCTCGTCGCACGCGGCCGCCACCGCGCCGACCTCATCATCGGCGCCGGCGCCGGCTGACGATCGTGGCGCGGCGCTCTGGCACGGGACGTCGCGCGGACCCCCGGCCTCATGATCAGCCGGGCCCCGATGGCCCGGCCGGCGCTCGCCGCCGGCGCGCGCCTGCAGGCGAAGCCGCCCCACGCGGAGCGAGGCCGGGCGAGGAGGCCCGGCCCGGGACGGAATCCGGTCTGCCGGGCCGGTCTCGTTCCCACTGATGCCATTGATACACATATGCGCATCGCCTGATACATACCTGCCGATCACGGTGCATACCTTCGAGGGGTCGCCGCGGTACCCACGGATCCGAGCGGCCGTCCCAGCCTGAGATCCGTGCCCCGAAGGGCCTCCTTGTCGATCCGCATGCTCCCCCGCTCCCTGCGCCGCAGCGTCCTCCGCATGACAGCCGTCGCCGCGGTCACCCTGGGGGCCGCCTGCGGCAGCCCTCAGCCCGAGGTCGTCGGCTCGGCCCAGGTGTCCACGCAGGACGCGGGTGGCCGGTGCGAGAGCACGAACGGGACGGGCACACCCCTGCAGCTGGGCCCGCCGAGCAACGCGAGACCGCGATCCGCTACGCGACCGCGTTCTTCGACACATACCTGAAATAGCAGTCTTCTTCGCACCCGTCGGGTCCGGCCGCGTGGCCACACATCCGGCAGCGGCCCGGGGAGTTCGTCAAGGCTGCTCTGTGCATGCCGCTTCGGCCGCCAGACCTGTTCGGGATGCCGACATTCCCACCGCAAGAGATCACATGCACCGTTTCTCCGTGCGGGTGTCCTCACAGAACTCACCCCTGACGAAATACGCGCCGAAATCGAGCCGGTCCAGCAGGACATAGAGAAGGCGACGGGCCGTGCACCCACCTCGGCCTGGTCCAGATCCTGTGGAGCGTCAGCGAACTCCGCGACTGCGGGTACACCTTCGTGACCGTCTCCCAACTCCTCTCGCCCGCCCACGCCGAACCCGGCAAGGTGTACCGCCTGACCGCGCTCCTCCCCTAGGGCCCGAGCGTCAGGGTGGGGCGGGGCTGGTCAGCCTTGGCTGCTCCGATCTTCGTGGTCCCGTACCTGGTCCGGATGACTGAGCGCGCCGACAAGGAGCTCGGGGCGCACCCGATCGTTCTCGACATGTGTGACAACACCTCGATTCAGGCAGCCGCCGCCCCCATCTCCCGCGAGCACGGCCCACTCGACGTCCTGATCAACAACGCCGGCATCCCCGGGGCCGGCAAGTCCCCCGGAGAGTGCACCGGCGAAGACATCACCGCGGTACTCGACACCAACACGGATGGCCAGGCACTGTTCTCGCCAGCAGCGGGGCCACCGTGTCGAAGTCGCAGGTCAGGGGCCGTTTCCGAGATACCCGAGAAGGCCCCTGCCTCGTTCGCGGGGAATTCACGCGCGCACCAAGCTGTGTTGCGCCACCCGCCACATGTCGCTCCTGCACTGGACGGACGCACCACCTCACCTTCAGGGAGAGCCGTATGCGTCAGCCATCGCACCTCGCCGTGTCGTCCGTTGCCTTCCTCGCCCTCTGCGCGCTCGCCGCTCTCGGTGCGGCACCGGAAACCGGAGCGGTCGGACGGCCGACCGCGGCCCCGCGCCCGGTGGAAGGGGTCGCTCCCGAACCCAGCACGCTCCCGCTCCCCGAGTCGAAGCAGTCCACCGTGATCGCCCCCGGGGTGACCCAGACCTCGATCGTCCTCGGCCGGACGGACGCCGACGACGTCTGGACCGTCCACGTGAACCAGCCCTTGACCGCCGACCTCCCCTACAGCCAGGCCACCGCGGCCCTCGGCCCCAAGGAGCGCGCCGACCGGGTGGCCGCGGCCCTGCGGGCCAAGGGGCTCCAACCCCGGGTGGAGCGGGTCCTCATCCCCGCCTTCGCCGACCGCCCGGCCGGCACCCTGGGGTGGACCGTGCGGATCGGCCGGTACGCCGACCAGCGCGCGGCGACGGCGGCGCTCGCCCAGGTCCGGGCGGCCGGGTTCGCCGGGGACACCCGGTACACGGCGCAGGACGGTACGGACGCCGGCGCCCTCCAGCGGGTGTTCGTCCTGCAGGTGGACTTCAAGCGGTTCACCGGCCGCCTGGCCAGTGACTTCGGGCCGAGCATCGACGTCCCCGAGAAGCTGCCCGACCTGGCGGCCGCCGCCGGGGCGCTCGCGGGCATAAATGCCCAGTGGTTCGGGGCCGGCGCGCCGCTCGGCCTGTACGTCAAGGACGGCCGGCTGCTGGGCGCGGCAACTCAGGGCCGCGGGGGCTTCAGGATCACGAACGGCGGGCGGCAACTGGACGTCGACACGTACACCACGCGGATCACGGTCAGGGCGGGCGGCTCCACGAGGGAGATCGACGGCGTCAACCGGATCCCCGGCGAGATCTGGAACTGCGGAGGCGTCGGCGGAGACCAGCCCACCCAGCGCCCGCAGCACGACTTCAAGTGCACCGACGAGAGCGAGCTCGTCCGCTTCACCCCCGAGTGGAGCACCCCGCCGACCGGAGCGGGCGCCGAGGTGGTCCTGGACCGCGATGACCGGGTGACGGCGGTGCACCACACGCGCGGGGCCAAGCCGCCGGCGGGTGGCTCAACCCTCCAGGCGATCGGCGAGAGCGCCGAATGGCTGGTCTCACACGCGCGCCCGGGAGCCCGGCTGGGAATCACCCAGCGCGTCCTGGACGGCGCCGGACACGACGTCCCGCTCACTCCGGACACCACGATCCTCCAGATCGGCCCGACGCTGGTCCGGGACGGGCGGATCGCGGTGAATGCCCTCGCCGACGGCATCATCCGCGAGGGGGACGACCAGACCTTCACCTACAACTGGGTGGTCCGCGGCAACCCGCGCTCCATGATCGGCGTCGACGGTCAGGGCCGGCTGCTGCTGGTCGTCGTGGACGGGCGCCGGGCCGGGTGGAGCGAGGGCCTGGGCGTGGCCGCTGCCGCGAAATTGATGAAGTCCCTGGGCGCCCGGGAGGCGTTGAACCTCGACGGCGGTGGATCGAGCGTGATGGTCACCGCCGGGTCGGGCATCGTCAACCGCCCCTCGGACGCAACGGGTCCCAGGTCACTCGGCAACGTCCTACTGCTGCACCGGACTGCGACCGGCCACTGACGACCGGGCGAGCGCTGCTGCCCCGCGGGGGGTCACGTCGCTGCCGATGCCGTTGGTGTGGCCCCGTCGTTCGTCGCCCCGTCCTCGGAGAACGGCACCACGCACCGCATCCCGGCCGGACCGGTCTCGCTGTAGGGGATCTCCGACTGACCTTCGGCCGGCCCTCAGCCGCCCTCCCGCTCCGGTGATCCGGACCGTACGGGCCGGATCACCGGAGCTCGTTCAGTTCAGTTCAGTTCAGGGTGTCCACGGCCCGAGCATGTCCTTCATCGCATCCGTCATCGCGATTTGCAGCAGCGGACCATAAGTGATCCGCCTGACACCCAGGCGGCGAAAGCGCTCAAGGTCGTGCTGGACGGGGTGGGCCGTGGAGTTCACGGGAATGGCGACGGCACCGGTCACCGCCTCGAGCAGCTCGTCGTCGTCCTGAATGCGTACCGGGTAGACACTGTCGGCACCGGCGTGCTCCAGCGCCCGCAGCCGCTCGATCGCCTCGTGGAGGACGGCTCCGGCGTCCTGCGCATGCGCGAAGACGTCGGTGCGCCCGTTGACCCAGACCGGGATCCCGGCGTCGTCAGCAGCCGTCCGCAGGCCTGCGACGTAGCGGGCGTGCTCCTGTGTGCTGCGTAGACGTCCGCCGTCCGAATGGACGGTGTCCTCGATGTTGAGGCCGACGCCGCCGACCTCGATGAGTCCGGCGATGAGATCCGCGGGCTCCTGCCCGTACCCTGCCTCCAGGTCCACTGACACGGGGACGTCGACGGCCGCGATGATGGGCCGGACGGCGGTGAGCACCTCCTCGAAGGTCTGCCCCTCATGGTCCTCCGCTCCTCGGGAGCCGGCGAGCGGATGACTGCCGACCGTCAGCGCGGGGAATCCGGCGTCGGCTGCCGTCCTCGCGGACCAGACGTCCCAGACGGTCGGCAGCACGAGCGGCGTGTACTCGGCGTGCAGGTGCTTGAGGCGTCGAGCACGCTCGACTGTGGTGCGAAGGTCCATGCCGAGAACGCTACTCCCGCACCGCCAGGAACAGCATGACTGCGGATCCGTGGGCCTGCGGAGCGCCGGTGTCAGACGTTGGCGTAGCCGGGGATGGGATGCCTGCCTTGATGCGTTCCAGTTCGGCGGAGTCGGATACGCCTTGGAAGTCGTAGCGGGGGGGGGTGCACGGGGCTTCGAGGCGGTGGGCTTCCCCGTCGGTCAGGTCCAGGTCGAGTGAGGCCACGGCCTCGTTGATCTGCTCGATGGTCCGTCCGCCGACCAGGGGCGCGGCCACGATGGGGTTGCGGCGCAGCCAGGCCAGGGAGACCTGGGCGCGGGAGATCCCGCGGGTCTGCGCGATGGCCCCGACTTCGTCGATGATCAGGCGGTCGCTGTCGGCACTGGCCTTGTAGAGGAGGTCGGCGTAGCCGCCGTCGGTGGCCGCGCGGTCGCCGGCGCAGGCTGTGGTCGATCTCGGTCGTGATCGCCTTACGGGACAGGCCACCCCCGTTGGGGCTGCCCGGGCGCATGTCGTGGCGGACCTTGGTGGTGATGACAACGTCGTCGCGATTCGCGTAGTCCTTCAGGGCCCGGCCGAGGATCTCCTCGCTCGACCCGTAGGACCAGACCGGGTGGCCACGGTCCGGCACTGCGAAGTTGGTTCACCACCCTGACGGGGTACGCGCGCATCAAGCACGGCCTCGGCGAAGCGCTGCACTCCGCGGCCGCCCAGGAAGTTATCAGCGCCTCCTGGCCCCCGTCACCGCCGCCGTCCAGCGCCTCCTCGACGCAGGCGAACAGGCCGGCGAGGTACGCCCCGGCGTCGCTGCTTTGCGTTACTCGTTTTGGTTTTTGCGAATAAATGGCTCTCTATTGCATCCCTGCACTCGGCTCCATACGCTCTCCCGCGTCAGCGCTGCCGACGCCCCCGCGCGCCGAACCACCCCGCGGCAGCGGATGCGACGAACAGTCGGAGGAGATCCAGATGGGTGTCACGCGTCGTACGGTTCTGCAGGCCGCTACAGCCGCCGGAGCCACCGGAGTTGTCGGACTCGCCGGAGTAGTCGGAGCCTCCCGGACCGCGCTCGCCGACGGCGCACGCGCGGCGAGTGCGCCCGGCGATGTCGTCGGCAAGGTCACCGTGGGGTACCAGGGCTGGTTCGCGTGCGCCGGCGACGGCGCCCCGATCAACGGCTGGTGGCACTGGGCCCAGAACTGGAGCCAGACACCGTCCACGTCGAACAGGGCCATCGTGGCGTGGCCCGATGTCCGCGACTATCCGACCACGTACCGCACCGGTTTCGGGAACCTGGGCAACGGACAGCCCGCTTCGCTGTTCTCCTCCTACGATCAGTCGACCGTCGACGTGCACTTCCGCTGGATGAAGGAGTACGGCATCGACACGGCCGCACTCCAGCGCTTCAACCCCACCGGCGGCGAGGGGCCGACCCGCGACGCGATGGCGGGGAAGGTGCGCAGCGCGGCCGAGTCCCAGGGCGTCAAGTTCTACGTGATGTACGACGTTTCCGACTGGACGTCCATGCAGACGGACATCAAGGCCGACTGGGTGAACAAGATGCGGGCCCACACCGGCTCGCCCGCGTACGCCCGGCAGAACGGCAAGCCCGCCGTGTGTCTCTGGGGCTTCGGCTTCAACGACAACCAGCGCCCCTTCGCCCCGGACGCCTGCCTGGATGTCCTCAATTGGTTCAAGCAGCAGGGTTGTTACGTGATCGGCGGAGTACCGACCTGGTGGCGGACGGGAGACCGGGACTCGCGTCCCGGCTTCTCCGGGGTCTACCACGCCTTCGACATGCTCTCGCCGTGGATGGTCGGCCGGATCGGCAACGCCGGGGACGCCGACAACTTCTACAACGTCGCGACCGTGCCCGACCTCGCCGAATGCACCGCACACGGAATCGACTACCAGCCGTGCGTCCTGCCCGGAGGGGTGACCGAGCGGCAGCGCGCCCACGGCGACTTCATGTGGCGGCAGTTCTACAACATGGGCCGGGCCGGGGTCCCGAGTGCGTACATCTCCATGTTCGACGAGTACAACGAGGGCAACCAGATCGCCAAGACCGCCGAGTCCCAGCTGTGGGTGCCGACCGGATCGGGCCTCGCGGCCCTCGACGAGGACGGGACCGCCTGCTCGTCCGACTACTACCTGCGGCTGACGGGCGACGGCGCCCGGATGCTGAAGGGGCAGATCCCCCTCACCCCCGTCCGCCCGACCCCGCCGGTCGTCGGCGGGGACACGGCTGCCCCGACGCCCCCCGGCAACCTGCACGCGACGGCCGTGACCGACACCACCGTCACGCTGGCCTGGACGGCCTCCACCGACGACATCGGCGTGACGGGCTACCGGATCCGCCGGATCACCGGCGCCGGCGCCACCCCGATCGGAACGGCCCCGGGGAGCTCCACCACGTTCACGGTGACCGGGCTCACCGCCTCGACGTCCTACGCCTTCGACGTGCAGGCTCTCGATGCGGCAGGCTCCATCTCCCAGCCGTCCGGGCAGGTGACCCCGACCACCGCCGCCAGCGGCTCCCCCTCCGTCGACCTGGCCCTGAACCGGCCGACCGCCGAGAGCAGCCACACCCAGGTGTACGGATCGGGCTACGCCGTGGACGGTCAGGCGAACACGTACTGGGAGAGCGCCAACAACGCTTTCCCCCAATGGCTCCAGGTAGACCTGGGCAACTCCGTGGGAGTCCGCCGCATCGTCCTCACCCTCCCTCCGGCCACCGCGTGGGCCACCCGTACGCAGACCGTCGCCGTCCAGGGCAGCGCCGACGGCACTACTTTCAGTCACCTGCTCGGCGCCTCGGCCCACACTTTCGACCCGTCCACCGGGAACACCACCACCCTGGCCCTGCCCGCCGCCACCACGGCCCGTCACCTGCGGCTCGTCTTCACCTCCAATACGGGCTGGCCCGCCGGTCAAGTCGCCGAGTTCCGGGTGTACGGCGCCTGATCACCGGACGGTCCGCACCCGGGGGAAGGCGGAGCCGGGTCCGGCTGACCGGCCGGCAGGCCCAAAAGGGGAGAGCTGGGGTGCCGGGTCGAGGCGGCCGGTAGCGTGGCAACAGCCGACACGAGGAGGGGACATGACCCGACGCAAGAGCGCGGCCGAGGTGTTCGACGCGCTTGGGGAGCGGTACGAGGACCTGTTCGGGTCCGTGCCCGCGCAGTTGGAGGCCCTGCAATGGCTCGTGGAGCGGCTGCCATCCGGAGCTCAGGTGCTGGACGTGGGCAGCGGCACCGGCAGGCCCACGGCGGAGGTGCTCGTCCGTGCCGGGCACACCGTGACCGGGATCGACGTGTCGGCGGCCATGGTCGAGACGGCCCGTGCCCGGCTCCCAGGGGCGCGTTTCGAGCAGGCCGACGTACGCACGTACGTGCCCCGGGCGGCCGGCTTCGACGCCGTGTGCTCCTTCTTCCCCCTTCTGGTCATGGACCAGTCCGACATCGCTGCCGCCCTGGACCGGATGGCGTCCTGGATCGCGCCGGGCGGTTACCTCGTGCTGGCCACGGTCCCGGGAGACATCCGGGGGCTGGACATCGAGTGGATGGGCCATCCGGTGACCGTCAGCAGCCTGTCCGCGGACCAGCACCTGCGGCAGCTGAGGGCAGCCGGCCTCGAAGTGCTCCACCACCACACGTCGTCCTTCGTACCCGCGGATCCCCTCGCGGGGCCCGAGGAGCACTTCTTCTGCTTTGCGACACGACCCGCCTGACCCGGCGCAGGTCCCCCACCCGAATACGCCGGGCGTGGCTGACGGCCACCACCGCGGTCGCGCTGACCCTGACCGGCCTCTCGGCCCCGGTCCACGCGGAGGAGAACTCCTCCTCCGCCGCCCGAATCGTGGCACCAGGACCGCCGGACAACGGTGCCCGATGCAGCGCCCGTTGGGACCCGGGCACGGACCAGTCCCGGCGGCAAGGCCGACCCTGCGGACTTCGCCCTGCAGGCCGGCGCGATGAACAGGACCACCACCGACCGAGCCGACCGAGCCGAGGCGCGGACGGCCGTGCTGAGCGAACGCGGCCGGATCGCCCGGGACGTGCACGACGTACTGGCGCACTCACTGGCCGGGATCAACATGCAGCTGGAACTGACCGACGCGTTGATCGACACCGGTGACCTGGAGAAGGTCCGGGAAGCCAATGCCAAAGCCCACGCCCTGGTCAAAGAGAGCCTGAAGCAGGCGCAGTGGACCGTACACGCGCTGATCGAGACGACCCGCCGGCTGTGCGAGCAGTACCCCCGGGTGGCGGTGGTCGTGCTCACCACCTTCGCCGACGACGACTCGATCCTGGGCGCACTGGGCGCGGGATCCCGCGGGTACCTGACGAAGAAAGCGGGACGCGAGGACATCACCCGCGCCATCCGGGCGGCCGCCGCCGGTCAGTCCGTACTCGACCGCGAAGTACAGGACCGGCTGCTCGCCACCGTCAGGAACACGGCCACGACCACGACCGCGCATGCCCCCGTGTCGGGATCCGCCCTGCCCGAGGACCTCACGCGCCGCGAACACGAGGTCCTCGCGCGAAGGCCCGGCGCCCGCGGACAGAGTGCGGTGCCGGCGGTGCCGGCCTTTCAGCCGGTTTCCAGGGCCTTCTTGAGGCTGCGCAGCGTCGTGGCGATGTTCCTGCGCCTGTTGGTCGCCGCGATCGCGCTGCTCTCGCACTCGGCCGCGCTACGGCAGTTGAACGGTGGGCGCCTTCCCGGCCTCTGACGAGCACCGCCCTTCGGGGGCCGGGCAACCGCCGAGCCGTGGTCCTTGGCCCTTCTCGGTGGCGACGGCCGAGGCGGCGAGGAGCGTCGCAGCGGCGAGGCTGCCCCAGAGGGCGGACGGGCCGCGGGATGCGAGAGAGGTGATGACCGCGGGCGAGACGGCCAGGCCGAACCCCGTGGAGAGCTGGAAGCGAGCGAGGGAGCGGCCCAGGACAGGGGCGGGGGCGAGGGCGGTGACGAGGGCGGTGGCGCTGCCGGCGTAGAGGATCTCGCCGATGGTGCAGACCACGGACACCGCGGCGACAGCCGCGGCACCCCAGCCGTGTCCCAGTGAGGTGGCCGCGAGGAAACCGAGGTAGGACGCGGCGAGTACCACGCCCGCGAGAGCCAGCGAGGTCCGCCGGGAGAACCGGGACATCAGGACGGTGACCGGCACCTGCAGGGCGACCACCAGCACCGTGTTGGCCACGAAGATGGCCGCCGACCACACGGGGGACGCGTGCAACTGAGTCAACAGGACCAGAGGGAGCGCGATTTCGGGGACGTTGAGGCAGAAGACGTAGACCACGTTGGCGGCAAGCAGCCCGCGCATCCGTGGTGCGGGCCCGTCGTTCCCGACCCCGGCCCCGTCCCCGACCCCGTCCTTGGCCGGGGCATCGGCCGGGCGCGCGTGCAGGTGGACCGACCATGCCAACACCGCCGCCGTGAGGTAGGCGACCCCGGTGACCGCCGCCAGCGCCTGCAAGGCGGTGGTGCCGCCCGCCAGGCACGCGGTGGCGAGGAGCGCGCCCACGCCCAGGCCGGCGTTGCGCAGAGCACGCCCTGCCGCGAGGGCGACGTCGCGTTCCCGGCCGTGGGCGATCGTGGCCACGAGGGCCGCGTGGGCGGCCGGCCACGCCTGGTTGCCGATGCCGAGGAAGAGCGCCGCCGTCGCGAACAGCCAGACGTGACCCGCCGGGGTGGCCAGCAACAGCGCCACGCCCAGCACCCGTACCAGCATCGACGCCGCGACGACCGTGCTGCGTGCGCCCCGGTCCAGCCATCGGCCCACCCCGGGCATGCACACCAGACCCAGGACGACGCCGGCCGTCATGGCGATACCGGTGGCCGGCGCGGACAGCTCCAGCACGGTCACCCCGTAGAGCAGCAGGAAGGGACGCAGCAGGCCGGTGCCGAGCGCGTCCACGGCCAGGGCGACGGCATAGCGGGGACCTCCGGAGGCACGGACGAGGGCGCGGGGCCGAATCTTGGTGGTGGTGGTTGCCATGGCGTCAACGGTGCGTCCGGGCGCCGGGCGGGGTGCGACGGTTGACGCACACCGTCAACCGTCGCTGTCGTCCGCCAACTGGTCGGTGATGATGAGGAGGTGACATTGAGGATCGACATCAGCGGACTGCCGTCCGAGCGGCTGCGGTTCGCCGCCTCCCCGCTGGCCGAGCTGACCGCGATGCTGCACGTGCTGGCCGAACCCGGGCATCACCCGCAGCTCGCCGGCTGGGCTGGGGACGTCTGGTCCGGTCTGCGGCCGGAGCTGGCCGAGCGGTTGCGGGAGGCGGAGTTCCTCTGGCGGTCCTCACGGGCCGACTTCCTGGTCCCCGCCCGGCCCCGGGCAACCCTCGCCGAGGAGCTGGACGGCGTGGACCGCATCGACGACGAAACGTACGTGACCGCTGCGCTCGTCACCACGTGCGGCAGCAACCGGGTCCACTTCGCCGCGCCGTCGCCGCTCGCCGACGCGACGGCGCGCGAGCGGGTACTGGACCTGGCCCAGGCCCGCGGCGCGCTCCAAGAGGCCTTCGCGGAACGGCTGCTCGCGGACCCGGCCGCCGTACGGGCACGGGTGCGGGACACCCTCGAACAGTGCGCCGAGGCCTTCTTCGACGCAGCCTGGACGGGCGTCGCCGTGCGACTCGCAACCGACCTGCGCCTGAAGAACGACCTGCTCAAGCGCCAGGGCATCGGGGCGGCACTCGCATCGGTCTCCGGCGCGGTCACCCTGGCACCCGACGGCGACTGCGTCATCGTGGACAAGCTGCAGGACAACGCGACCGCCGCCCACGGCACCGGGCTCACCTTCATCCCCAGTGTCTTCGGCCGCCCGCACCTGGTGGCGGTCCACGCGCCCGGATGGCAGCCGGTGGTGCAGTACCCGGTGGCGGAGCCGGGTCCATCAGAGCCCGTATCTCTGGCAACGGTCACGCTGCGACTGGACGCACTCGCCCATCCGGTACGGCTGCGGCTGCTGCGCACCCTGGCCCGCGGCCCGCACACCAACGGTGAACTGGCCCACGCCTGGGAACTCTCACCCCCGGAGGTCTCCCGCCACCTCGCCGTCCTGCGCCGCGCGGGCCTGCTCACGGCCCGCCGACAGGGCCGTTACGTCCGTTACACCCTCAACCTGCCCGACCTGACGGCCCTGGGCTCCGACCTGCTGGCGGCCGTACTGCGCTGAGCGCTCAAGCCCTACCCTGCCCCGGCGGTGCCGCCGGTAGGCCCGAGAGATCTGAACCAATACCGAGAATCAGGCGGCGACGACCTCCTGCCCGCGGTCCGGCGTTTTGACCTTGGGCTCCTTGTTCGGCAGCGAGAGCCGGAAGACCTTGTGCCAGGCGGAGAACACCTGCTTGGGCAGCGGGCCGGTGACGTACTCCAGCTCGTACTTTTCGAACAGCGCGCGCACCTTCACCGCGACCTCGGCGTACCGGTTGCTCGGCAGGTCCGGGAACAGGTGGTGCTCGATCTGGTGCGACAGGTTGCCGGTCATGAAGTGCATGGCCTTGCTGCCGCTGATGTTCGCCGAGCCCATCATCTGGCGCAGGTACCACTGGCCGCGCGTCTCGCCCTTGATCGACCGGCGCTCGAAGACCTGCACACCCTCGGGGAAGTGCCCGCACATGATCACCGAGTGGGTCCAGATGTTGCGGACCAGGTTCGCGGTGAACGTAGCGGCGAGCGTGGGGAGGAAGGACGGGCCCGACAGCAGCGGGTGGATCACGTAGTCCTTGAGCACCTGCTTGCGGATCTTGCGGCCCACGGCCTTGGCCCGCGCGCGGAACTCCGGGCTCTTGCGGCGGCGCTTGTGCAGGTTCTTGCCGAGCTCCAGGTCGTACGCGGCGATGCCGTACTCGAAGAAACAGGCGTTGAGGAAGTTCCACAGCGGCTGGCCGAGGTGGAAGGGGTGCCATTTCTGGTCCTCGTCGACGCGCATGATGCCGTAGCCGAGGTCGTTGTCCTTGCCGATCACGTTGGTGTACGTGTGGTGCAGTTCGTTGTGCGAGTGCTTCCACTGCTCGGACGGCGAGACGTGATCCCACTCCCAGGTGGTGGAGTGGATCTTCGGGTCCCGCATCCAGTCCCACTGGCCGTGCAGGATGTTGTGGCCGATCTCCATGTTGTCCATGATCTTCGCCACGGAGAGCCCGGCGGTGCCGAGCAGCCACGCCGGCGGGAAGATCGAGAACAGCAGCACGCCCCTGCTGACCAGCTCGAGCTTGCGCTGCGCCGAGATGACCTTGCGGATGTAGGCGGCGTCCTTCTCGCCGCGGCCGGCGATCACCTCGTCGCGGATCGCGTCCAGCTCGCGGCCCAGCTCCTCGATCTGCTCCGCGGTCAGGTGGGCGGTGGGGTCGATGGCGGTCAAGGTGCTCCTACCGTTCGATGTCGCAGGGGCCCGCCGCGGCGGACACGCAGGTCTGGATGAGGACGCCCGGCTCGGCCTCGGTGATCTCGCCGGTGCGCAGGTCGCGGACAGCACCCGACTTGAGCGGTGTGACGCAGCCGAAGCAGATGCCCATGCGGCACCCGGAGGGCATGAGCACGCCGGCCTCTTCGCCGATGTCCAGCAACGGCGTGGCGCCGTCCGCGTGGACGGTCTTGCCGGTGGCGCTGAACGTGACCTCGCCGCCGTCGCCGGTGACGACGATGCCGGGTCGGAAGCGTTCGGTGTGCAGGCGCTCTTGGACGCCGTGCTCGGTCCAGTGCTCTTCGGCGGCGTCGAGCAGGCCCGCGGGTCCGCAAGCCCAGGTCTCGCGCTCGGCCCAGTCGGGCACGAGTTCGGCGAGATGGGCGATGTCGAGCATGCCGTCTGTGTCGGTGTGCAGCTCGGTGAGACGCAGCTTCTTGTCCGCGACCAGGTCGTGCAGCTCGTTGCGGAAGATCACGTCTTGCGGCTGTGGCGCGGAGTGGACCATGACGACGTCGTCGAACTCGACGTCGCGCAGCATGCCCATCACAGGCGTGATGCCGCTGCCCGCCGTCAGGTAGAGCACTTTGGCGGGGTTGGCCTGCGGCAGCACGAAGTCACCGGTCGGCTGGTCGAGCTGGATCAGCGTGCCCGGTTTCGCCTTGCGGACCAGGTGGTTGCTGACCTTGCCGTCCGGGATCGCCTTCACGGTGATCGTGACGCGGCCGTCCTGGCGGTTTGTCGGCGAGGTGACCGAGTAGGCACGCCACAGGCGCACCCCGTCGACGTCGACCCCGATCCGCACGTACTGACCGGCCGTGTGGCCGCGCCAGCCCCGTCCCGGCCTGATCACGATGGTCGCGGCGTCACCCGTCTCGGGGTGCACGGCCTCGATGCGTCCACGCAGGTCGGCGCCCGCACGGAGCGGGCTGATCAGGTCGAGGTAGTCCGACGGCAGCAGCGGCGTCGTGACCATCTCCAGCAGTTTCCACGCCCTACTGCGGAGGGCTGCACTCGTCATGACTCCAGCTTGATGCGCCTCAGGACGTAAAGTCCTGTCCGCAGGACGTAAATCTGGTCGGCTGAATTGTTCGCAAGGAACAAAAATATGAGCCATGCAATCCGGAGGGCCACCGAGCTGGCCCTGGATGAGACGACGGTCACAGCACTTCGGGCCGCACTGAAGACCACCGCCGACGAGGTCGTCCAGGCGATCATCGACGAGGTCCCGTCCTACGCCAACGCCCTTTCGGGCCGCATGGGCGGCACCATCCGCCGAGCCGTCCGCACCGCTCTGGGGCACTACCTGGACCTCGCGAGCGGAAACGCCACGGGCGGCGACGGCGACGACGCGGCTTACGAGCTGGGCCGCGGCGAAGTGCGCGACGGCCGTTCGATGGACGCCCTGCTCAGCGCCTACCGCGTCGGCGCCCGTGTGGCCTGGCGATGCCTGGCAGCGGGTGCCGTACCCGCCGGTCTGCCCGCCGCCGAGGTCGCCAAGTTCGCCGAGCTGACCTTCGCCTACATCGACGAGCTCTCGGCCGCGAGCGCCGCGGGCCACGCCGATGAACTGGCCGCCCGGGGCAGGGCCCACGAGCGCCACCTGGAACACCTGGCCCGCGACCTCCTCGCCGGCGCGAGCACGGACGTGCTGCTGGCCTCTGTTCAACGGGCCGGGTGGCAGCCGCCGGTTTCGCTGACCGCGATCCTGCTGCCCGCCGCCCAGGCCTGGCCTGCCTACCGCGCGCTCGACCCGAGCACTCTCGTCCTCGACGATCTGCCGGATGCCACCGGTGTGCTGCTCGTCCCCGATGCCGACCGCTCACATCTCTTGCGGCAGCTGACCGACCGCACCGCCGTGGTCGGCCCGGCCCGGCCATGGACTCGTGCGTCCGCCTCGTACGCACGAGCGGTACGCGCGCGCTCCCTCTCCTCTGATATTCGCGACACCGAGGACCACCTGCCCGAGCTGGTGCTGAGCGCCGACGTGGAGGCGTTCGCAGACCTGCGTGCCCGAGCCCTCGCACCGTTGCGGACCTTGCCTGTCGCGACCGCACGGCGGCTGGAGGAGACGTTGCGGGCGTGGCTGCTGCACCAGGGCAGGCGGGACGAGGTGGCGGCGGCGTTGTTCGTCCATCCCCAGACAGTCCGGTACCGGATGTCGCAGCTGCGGGAGTTGTTTCCGGATCTCGCATCGCCACACCGGGTCCTTGAACTGACGCTGGCGGTCGGTCTTCGGGTCAGCTGACGCGTACTTCGACCGTCCACGACGGCGTCCACGACCGCGTCCACGAGCGGTCCAGGATTCGCGCCTCGTTCTCGCCATCAGCTGGCTCATGCAGCCCGGGGCAGCTTTCATGTCGTCGTGGAGGGCGCTGTCCTGGCACGAACGGACCCGCGGGCGCGCGGCGGGCTGCAGCTGGGTGGCTGGCGGGCAGCCAGGCCGAGTCACCAGCGGCGGGTGCGCGCCGCTCGCGCCGGGGATTGGGTGAGCGGGTCCGTTGGGGTTCTAGCCTGTGATGACACCGGGCGGGGGCGGAGGAAGCGGTGGCGTAGTCGGGAAGGCCGGTGTTCCCCCACCGGGCGAGCCCGCCCCTTGCCCGCCCGTGGTGCTTCCGCAGAACGCGTCCGCGACCGCGGTCAGCGCGGGGGCGACACCGGGCGGCATCTCGTTGACGGTGCCCGACGCCGGGAAACCGAACGAGAGCATCAACTGCTTCAGGGCCACCACCATGGGTGCGGGAAGCCTGTCCAGCGCGGCGATGATCTGCTCACCCGCGGAAATGCCGTCCGAGGAGACATTCCCCGTCTGCGTGTCGTCGGCCATCGTCTTTGCCCTCCAAGGGGGTACGTGGGTCGTTCCACCGCTTCTGCTCACCGGAAGAAGATCCATGCGGAAACGCAGCCGGATCGGCCTTGGGCGCGTTACCCAAGTCGGCCCAGCCCGCGGCCAAGCGGCTGATGCGCCGGGCCCGCGGGTACGGCTGGGAGCCGGCGGCGTGATCCGGCCGAAGGCGCAGCCGCTTCGTCACGCCGGTCACCGGCCGGACGCCGAGGCGAGGATCCGGTCGGCAGCCAAGTGCGGACATCCGCGGACGTGCCAGGTCACCGACAGCACACCACCGGCAGCGAACAGCGTCCTCGCCTCGCCGTCCCGGTCCGTGGCCTTGCAGTACGGGCAGACAACAACCCGCGGACGGGCAGCCTCGTGCACGGCCCTCACCCCTATCCCGACGGCACAACCGGTCCGCCAGCTCAGGCCAGAACTATCAAACCCGCAAGCGGTCCGCCCGCTTACTGGCGGGTATGCGCCGAAATTTGTTCACCACTTCAGGGGGATGGCCCCCGCCCCGCCGCTGACCCCTTGCTCTTCATCGGCTCAGAGCGGGCGCGAAACGCGGCCTCGGCTGCCTTCGGGTCGTTCCCCGCGCAGGTCCGGCAGATCCCGCCGCCCTGCTGGACGATTGCGGCCGATGACCCTGGGTGCCGAGGGACTTCACGCTGTGGCAGCCGACTGCCCTGACACCGTCGTCGAGTACCAGCCCGCTGAGTGACCCCATCGCCCCCTCAGGCTGGCGCGGCGGGGGGCTTACTTGGATTCGACTCGTCCTGCCGGGTCGCGTCCGGTCGTCAGTGCCTCGGAGGCGGTCTGCCACGTGGGTGCGCCGGGGTGGAGCTGGGTGTGGAGGTAGGCCGCGGTGAGCCGGGCGAGGGCGGCGACTCGCTCGGGGTTTTCGTCGGTTGTCTCGGCGGCGTCGTATCCGGCGATCCCGCCGAGTCCGTGTTCTGCGTCGAACAGGGTGAGCAGGATTTTGGGGCCGGGGGCGAGGGTGTAGGGGTCGGCGTGCCAGTTTGGCCCCATGTCGGTGAAGTGCCGGGAGTCGTCCTTGTCGCCGGCCACGACCAGGGCGGGTGCGGTCATGGTGGAGAAGTCGACAGCCCCGATGATCGGCCACAGCTTGGCCATGGGTCCATTGAGGACGTCGCCGCCCCTGCCGGGCGCGGCAAGCAGTACGCCCGCCTTGATCCGGGGCTCGGCGAGGTGCACCACGTTCCCGGTGTCGGGGTCGGTGAGTCCCGCGCCCAGCAGGAGGGCGGCGGTGAAACCTCCGAGCGAGTGTCCGGCGAGGGCGACCTTGGTGTGGTCGATCCGTCCGGCGAGGTGCGGCACGGCGTTCTCGATCACGTCGAGCCGGTCGAGGATGTGGGTCATGTCCTCGGCGCGGGAGCGCCAGAAGTCGGGTGCTCCGGGGGCATCGGCGACCAGGTGGGTCAGTGTGCTGGAGGTGAGGTGGGTGGGCTGGACGACGACGAATCCGTGTGCCGCCCAGAAGTTGGCGAGCGGCGCGTAGCCGTTGAGTGAGGAGAGGTTGTTCGAGGGGCCGTGGCCGTGGGAGAGGAGGATGACGGGGAGGCTGGTTCCGGTCGCGGGTGCGGACACGCGCACCTGGAGATCCACGGGACGTCCGGCCACGGACAGGACTACGGGGCTGAAGGACAGGACCGGGGCGGGCGCGCCCAAGGCGTCGGCGGTGCTGGATGTGCTCACGGTGTGGGTTCCCTTTCGGTGGCGCCTGCCGCCCGCCGGTCTCCTGCAGCCAGCGGGCGGACAAGGCGGTCAGGGGGTTCCCGTTTCGGCTAAGCTGAAACGGAACGCTGCTCCATTTAGTATTCGGAGCGCCGCTCCGTTTTGTCAATCAGTATCGAAGGAGGAGAACGTGATGGCCGCCGAGGGTCCTGCAGGAGATGCGCCGTCCCGAAGCAAGCGCGCCGACGCTCAGCGCAACCGGGAGACGGTGCTCACTGCCGCAGCCGAGGTGTTCGTCACCTCCGGCGTCGACGCGCCGATCCGCCGAATCGCGGCCCAGGCGGGCGTCGGGATGGCCACGATCTACCGCCACTTCCCGACCCGGGCGGACCTCGTCACCGCCGTGTACCAGCACCAGATCGAGGCATGCGCCGAAGCCGGCCCGAACCTGCTGGCCAGCGCCGACTCCCCGCTCGACGCACTGCGCCAATGGATCGACCTCTTCGTCGACTTCCTCGTCACCAAGCACGGCCTCGCCGACGCCCTGCAGTCCGACAGCGACCGCTTCGCCGCGCTGCACGCCTACTTCCTCGACCGCCTGCTGCCCGTCTGCGCCCAACTGCTCGACGCCGCGGTCGAGGCCGGCGACATCAGGCCCGGCACACAGCCCTACGAGCTGATGCGCGGCATCGGCAACCTCTGCATCGGGCGCGACAACGACCCCCGCTACGACCCCCGACGGCTGATCGCCCTCCTCCTCCAGGGACTCCAGCGACCGCAGGCGTCATGATGTCGACGAGCAACATCGCGTCCCGGACACTGCCACGCGATCTGAACGAAACGGCCTGGTCAACTTGACGCCTGACTTCGTGAGGTGTCTCCGGTGAATCCGGCCACCCGGCCGAGTGAGTTGGGATGGCGCCACCTCATCAGGCACCGGCACGAGAACCGTCAGCGACCTGGTGTCCTTGCCCTGTGTCTCCAGTAGGCGAGGCTCTTGCGTGTGCTGATGACCTGTGGATGGTCGGGGCCCAGCACACGCAGCCGGGCAGCGAGCAGCTCGGCGTAGGCCTCGGCGGCCCTGACGGCCTCGCCCGCCTTGCCCAGCCAGTGAGCAAGATTGTTCCGGGTGCCGATGGTTTGTAAGTGGTTGGCGCCGAGGAGTCGCATCTGGTCAGCGAGAAGAACCTCGTACGCCTCCGCGGCTCCAGCCGCGTCACCCGCCTGTCCTCGCCACTGGGCGAGGTCGCCCCGGGCCGAGAGGGTGCCGGCGTGGTCGGGGCCGAGAGTTCGCAATTGGTCGGCGAGAAGATCCGCGTACACCTCCGCGGCCCCGGCCGCGTTCCTGGCCTTGCCCAGCCAGTAGGCGAGGCTCTTGCGTGTGCTCTGGATCTGCGGATGCTCTGCGCCGAGCACGCGGAGACGGTCGGTCAGAAGCGAGGCGAACGCTTCGGCCGCACCACCAGCGTTCCCTGACTTGCCCGACCACTGCGCGAGATCCTCCCTTGCCCTCAGGGTGTCCGGATGGTCAGGACCCAGCGAGCGCGACCTGTCGGCAAGGAGTTCCGCGTACACCTTTGCGGCGCCGAGCGCGTCTCCCGCTTTGCCCAGCCAGTAGGCGAGGCTCTTGCGTGTGCTCGGGATCTGTGGATGCTCTGCGCCGAGTACGCGGAGACGGTCGACCAAGAGCTGGGAGTACGCCTCGGCGGCTCCCGCGGTGTTGCCCATCTTGCCCAGCCAGTACGCCTGATTGCTGCGAGTGGCGAGGGTGTGCAGATGGTCGGGGCCGAGGACGCGCAGCTGATCCGTGACGAGCTGGGAGTACGCTTCTGCGGCTCCGGCGGCGTCTCCCGCCTTCCCCCTCCACTGAGCGAGGGCGACCCGGGTCCACAGGGTGTGCGGATGGTCGGAGCCGAGGACGCGGAGCTGGTCGGTCAGGAGCTGAGCGTACGCTTCCATCGCTCCGGCGGCGTCCCCCGCCTTGCCCCTCCACTGAGCCAGACCGACCCGGGCCGAGAGGGTGTCTGGGTGATCGGGGCCGTGCACGCGGAGCTGGTCGGCGAGCAGTGCGCCGAAGGCCGCCACAGCCCCGGCCTCGTCACCGGCCGTACCTCGCCAGTGGGCGAGCCGTGCCCGGGTGGACAAGGTGTCAGCATGATCGAGACCGAGCACCCGCGACCGGTCGGCGAGGAGCGTGCTGAAGCCCTCTACGGCCTCGGCCTCGCCCCCCGCCTTTCCCAGCCAGTCCGCCAGCCTTGCGCGCGTCGACAGGACATGGGGGTGATCGGGGTCCAGCAAACGCAACTGATCGCTGTGGAGTTGCGAGTACGCTTCCGCGGCTCCGGCGGCGTCTCCCGCCTTGCCCCTCCACTGAGCGAGGGCGTTTCGGGCGGACAATGCCTCGGGGTGATCGGGGCCGTGCACACGGAGCTGGTCGGCGAGCAGTTCACCGAAGGCCGCCACAGCCCCGGCCTCGTCACCGGCCGTACCTCGCCAGTGGGCGAGCCGCGCCCGGGCGGACAACGTGTCGGCATGATCGGGACCGAGCACCCGCGACCGGTCGGCGAGGACCTCGGCGTACGCGTCCGCGGCTCCTGCCACGTTCCCCGTCATCCCCTGCCAGTGGGCCAGGCTGGCACGGGTCTTCAAGGTCTGGGGGTGGTCGGGGCCGAGGATTTCGATACGCAGATGGTCCGCGAGGAGGTCCGCGTACGCGTGGGCGGCCCCAGCCTCGTCCCGCGCCCTTCCCTGCCAGTGGGCCACTCGGTCTCGGGCGGACAGCGTGTCCAGATGGTCGGCGCCGAGCACGGTCGCCGCCCGGTCGGCAAGGAGCCCGAAATGATCGCGAGCCGCGTCGAAGCGAGCCGATTCTCCCAGGCTCTGCCCGGCACGAAACAGGACCGAGTGCACATCAGGGGCGTAGAGGGACGCTTCACTGTGGCGTCTCAGCGCCTCCGTATTCGTCTGCAACGCGCGTGCCAACACGGTGTCGCGTTCCACGTCGGGCCAGGCGGACATCAGCCCGTCGGCAGCTATGCCGGCGAGCCTGCCCTTCATGGAGGCGTCCAGCGGATCACGGACGGCTCGCTGCACGAGCTGATGAATGCGGACGGCCTGGTGAGGCGTGTCAGGGGTGTGGTCCAGAAGGTTGAGTTGGTGCAGGTTCCACAGCGCGTCGATGACGTCGTCAATCTGAGTGCCGAGCCGGTTCACGTCCTGATCGGCCGCGGACACCTTGCTGTCGCCGTGGAGGCTGGAGCCATGGGCGTTCGTCACCACGGGCGGGCTGGTCAAGACCGTACGCGGGATGCCGTTCGGGTCCAGCATGGCGGCAAGTTCCAGCATGGGACGGGCAAGACCTGCGGGTTCGAGTTCGTCGGCGAGAGCGATGGACAGGGACCACGCGGCGGCGACCGTCATCCGCTGGTTGTCGGGAAGGCCGCTGATGTCAGGCAGGAGCGTGGTCAGGGTCCGCCGGTGGTCGGCTACCCGGCGCCGGTAGGCGGCACAGTCCAGATTCCGGTTGATCATGTAGGGGACGGCCTGAGCCAGTGCAAGGGGAAGGTTTCCGAAGTCGGTCGCGAGGCCGACGAGTTGACCGACGCTCTCGTCCCTTCCGTACGTGGCCAAGCGGGCGGTGAGGTACGAGAGGGATTCCTCGGGGGTAAAGAGACCGATGTCGACGCGGCTTCGGCCACTGTCGATGAAGGCGGCGTCACGGTTCCGCGTGGTGACCAGTGTTCGCCCGAGAGGATGGGCCGGGGGCCAGAGTCCGGCCACGTCCGAGGGCCGGGGCACATCGTCCAGGACAATGAGCCATCGTTTGCCGTGATCCGCGCTGAGCCAGTTCTGGAAGACCGCAGCAGCCTGCCCCGGCTCGCCCGGGTCGGCTCCGAGGATCTCCGTCCCCGCTTGCGCATAGCTGGAGGCCACCGCCGCAGGACTGTCGGCAGTGATCCAGACGAGGAGGTCGAGTTCCCCACTGTCCCAGGCGCGGCGGGCGTGATGGGCCGCGAGCTGTGTCTTGCCCACGCCCCCCATGCCGGACAGGACTTGACACGAGGTTCCGGGCTCGGACCCCGCCACAGGACCAAACAGCACCTCGGCGGAGCTCCGGCGCTGGAAGCAGTCGGCCTGCCGGGGCAGGACCCCAACCTGGTGCGGCCAGGACACAGGTCTCCTGGGCGGCGCGTGATAGTTGACGCTGTTGATCCAGCCTGCGGCGATTCCGTAGTCGCCCGCTTCGATGATGATGTCGCGCGCCCCTGTGTCCCTGGGCCTGCCCTCGGGGAACTGTGAGCGTGGGCTCGTATCAGCCGGTCCGGTCAGCCCTGGGACGAATCCGGCTTGTGAGGGGTGCCTATATGCGCACCACCGTTGATGATTCCCGCAGCGATACCGCCTTGGCCTCCGCTGATCCGCACGTCCCTGCCTGCGGCCAAGCCACCGGTCGCGGCCGACGCGGAACTCGCCGGCGTGGAGTACTCGGCGAGCAGGGCCTGCAGTTGGTCCACGGCTTCCTGCTGCTCAGGCTCGTCCAGGCCCTCCAGCAACGTCTCGAAGCGAGCCTGCCAGGTTCCTTCCTGCCGGTCCCGGATACGTGCCGCTTCCCCCTCCGGCGCCTCACCAAGCGCCGCTGCGGTGCGGTCCAGACGCTCCAGTTCAGCGCGTTCCCGCTGGGTATCACCGCGGCCGAGGATTCGGGCGATCCTCTGCCGGAACGACGTCCACGCATCCGTGCTCGCCGCCTGGACCACAGCCGAACCGCTCGCTGCGGCTATCGCCACAAGTGCTTCTGTCAGCATCCCCATACCCATCCATAACTGCGCGGACCAGTACGGAGAACGTAGCGCGATAGTCGCCACCAAGCCGTACTTTCCCCGGAATTGGGCCCGCCAGCTCGGGGTGGGCGAAAGGCCTCCACGCCCGCCCCGGCACCAGCAGGGCATCAACTTCAACGACGAACGCTTCCACGTCCCCGAAGCCCCCGGCCTCGACGTCGTCCTGAGGGCCTGTCCACGACCGGCGACGACACCCACACCATGGCCCTCGCCAACCCCGTCTTCGACGGGCTCTACGAGTACTACCAGCGCGCCGCCACCCTGGGCCGCGAACCAACCGTCCGGCAGATCGCCCATGAGGGAGCCGCCATCGCGCGGAGGACCCAGGATCTGCCGACAGGGGATCGCCTCAGTCCATGCACGACGTGTCGCCACCGCACCCTGGGGGAACGGTCTTCACGGCGAGCGCGGTCGTGGCGCGCCCTCGGGCGGCTGCCCGGCGCTGGAGAGCTCCGAAGGACAGGTGGCTGGCCTCGGTATCCCAGACGACGACCTCGCCGTCGCGGGTGTCGGGCAGCTGGGCGGCGGCCGCAACCAGATCGGGGAACCGGTCCTGGGCCAGGAAGCCGCGCCTGCTCGCAAGCAGCAGCCGGCCCCCGGGGGCTGCGGGGTCGAAGAGCTGGGTGAGCAACGGATCGAGGGGCCGGTCTAGTCCCGGCCCCCCGGCGCTTCAGGGGGCAGGAGGTGCCGGGGAAGGGTGAGGGTCACGTGGAATCCGCCGTCGGGCGTCGGCTCCGCGGTGAGGTGCCCGCCGAGGAGATCGGCTCGTTCGCGCAGCCCAATCAGTCCGTAGCCGGCGCCAGGCAGCGGGACATCGCGGGAGTCCGGTGGGCGGTGGTTCTTGACGGTCAGGATCAGGCCGGACGCAGCGACGTCGATCCGTACGGCCGCAGCGGCCCCCGGTGCGTGTTTACGGGCATTGGTGAGGGCTTCCTGGACCGAGCGGTACAGGGCGCACTGCACCGCGTCCGGCATGGCGGCGACATTCCGGCCGATGTGAAGGGTGGCGACGACCCCGCTGTCCGCGACCAGGCGGGGTACGTCCGCGAGTCCGGGCTGGGGTGCGAGCGGCGCCTGCGCGTGCGGGTCACCGGCCCGCAGGACAAGGACGATCGAGCGGAGTTCCTCCAGGCAGGAAACGGCGAGGGTGCGCAGCGTACGGGCCGCCGTCCGAACGTCCGGGTCTGAGGTGGTGACTTCCAGGGCGCCGGCTTGGACGGCGATCAGCCCGGCCTTGTGCGAGACGATGTCGTGCATCTCACGGCTGATGCGGGTGCGTTCGCGGTGGACCGCGTCGGCCTGGAGGCTCCGTCTTTCCTGCCGGTGCAGCGTGTCGAGTTCGGTGACCTGGTCGATGAGGTTCCGGCGAGTGCGGTGCAGGAGACCGATCGCCGTCGGGGCCCCGCCGATGAGCAGGGCGTCCAGCACGTGCCGCAAGGGTTCCTCTGCCGTCAGCAGGCTGTCCCAGGTCGAATGCCAGCGGGTCAGGCTGGCCAGGGTGAGCACCGCGGCCGCCGCCCAGGCCTGCCGGTGGGGACCTTGGCGGGCCAAGGCGCACAAAGCGATCCAGCTCGCGGCCAGTGCCTGACCGCTGCAGGTGGCCGGGAGGGTGAGGAGGAATGCGCCCGCCGGTCGCCGGTGGCGGATCCGCACGGCTGACACGGACGCGATGAGCACCAGCAGTGCGAGGTAGCCGTGACGGCTCGAGGTGTGCGGCTGCCCGCCGCACACGGCCAGGCGCGGCCAGGTGTACGCCAGGATGACGGCGGTGAGCAGCAGATCACCGCTCCAGCGCGCCCTGGCCGTGCACGGTGCCAGGATCCAGTGGTCCAGCCACTCCCCCACCGGTATCTGGTGTCTCACGCGCCTGGCCTGTCCGCAGTGGCGAGATGGGACCGGGTGGCCAGAACGGCCGCCTGCAGCCGGTTCTCGACGCCCAGCTTGGTGAGCAAGGAGCTGACGTATTCCTTCACGGTCCCGGTGGCGAGGTGGAGCCGCTGCGCGATCTCCGCGTTGGACAGGCCCTCCCGGAGCAGCGCCAGCACCTCGCGCTCACGATCCGACAGCGCGGCCAGGGCACGAGCCGCGGTCGTATCCGCGTTGTCGGGCCTGCGGCTCAAGCGCCGTACGAGTGGCGCGGACAGGCATCCGCTGCCGGTGCCCAGTGCTCGCACCGCCGAGATCAGGGCCTTTGGCTCGGTGTCCTTGAGGAGAAAGCCGGCCGCTCCGTCGCTCATCGCCTGAGAGAGGTACTCGTTCAGGTCGAAGGTGGTGAGCATGGCGACTTCGGGCGGTTCGGGCAGGGCGCGCAGAGCCCTCAGGACGGTCAGTCCGTCCACGTCGGGCATCCGTACATCGAGCAGCACGACGTCGGGGCGCAGTTCGCCGACCCGCTCCACCGCCTGGCGGCCGTGGCAGGCGCCGACGACCCGGAGGTCCGGAGCGGAGTCGAGGATGTGTGACAGCCCCAAGCGCAGCAGTTCCTCGTCGTCGACGATCAACACCCTCAACGCCGGACATGCCAGTACTGCCACGGTGTCTGCCTTCTTTGCCAGGTGCCCGGATGCCGGGATGGAGGGTCGTGGGGGAATGCCGCGGTGCCGTGCCGTGCGTCCGCCCTGCAAGGAAACAGCCGATCGCGTCCGGAGCTCAAGGGGCGTGTGCTCCAGGTGTGCCTTCGCCCGCTTGACAGTGGTGGGGCAGACGCACGCCCGCTGCCGTTCATCGCCCTGACCTGGGGATATCGTCCACGCACAGGCCCGTCTCGAGTTCTGCTTCCATCGGTTCCGGGCAGTCCAGGACGTGCCCGGATTCGGCTGAGGCGCGCGGCACCCGTCGCGACGCGTCTACGCTCAGCAGCGCGTCGCGGGGATCACCGAGCACAGCGCGGATACCGGCGAGGGGGGCAAGGTCTGCGACGAACTGCCGGGTCGGCCCGAGACAGAGGATCCGGGCCGCGCACCCGCGGAGGGCCCCCGGACCACAACGGGTGCATGCTGGAGGAGAGGGCCCTGCTGACTGGCAGACCCGCGCGGCAATTTGCGTGTGCTCGCGAAACGCGCCCCAGGGCGTGACTGGGCCCCGTGACGCATGACGCATGCCGCAGCGAACTGACGAAGGCCGCGTCCAACAGCCTTCGGGACGGGCGTGCAGTGACCTCACCGACCGACCCCCCGCAGCATCCCCTGGCGCGCCTGCGGGCAGCGCTGGGACTCTCGCACGGCGGCTACGCCCGGGTCGTCGCCGATACCCACGCCTCCCTGGGGTACGGGCCGATCCTGGCCCGGCGGGAGAAGGTCTCGCGCTGGGAGTCCGGGCATGCTGTCCCCTCGCCCACCGCACAGCTGGCCATGGCCAGCATCCACGGTGTGGACCAGCACGACATGACACGCCTGGGATGGCCGCACTGGCTCCACCTGGCCACCGACGACGCGGCGCTGCTGGAAGGGTGCTGGAGTCCCGGGGCCGCCGTGCGTGCCGCCCACACGGCGGCGGTGCTCGCGCACCCGTCCCGAGCGCGAAGGCAGACCCTCGCGGTCACGGGGGCGGCTCTGCGCGGCCAGCTTCAGTCCGCCCTGAACGTCCTGGAGCATCCCCCCGCACTGTCGGGACAGGACGGATCCCCCCTGCCGGAACAGGCGCTCGCCTGGACGGAGAGGCGGCTGCGGACGCTGGAGGTCCAAGAGGCCACTTCCCCCGTCACCGCCCCGGTCCTGACGTACGCGGCGCGGGCGGAGCATCAGCTGATCACCGAGTTGCTGGCCACCAGTACCTACGGACCGGCAACGGCGGCCCGCCTTTTCTACCTCGGGGCGCGCGCGGCGAGGCTGTGCGCATGCCTCAGCACCTGCCTGTCGGAGACGGCGGAGGCGGAGCGCTATGCCCTGAGCTCCGTGCGCAGCGGCGCCGCCGCCGGGTCGGGACGACAGGTCGTCGCGGGACTGGCCACCCTCTCCGGCATCCATGCCGTGCTGGGCAATCCCCACGACGCGCTGCTGAGCATCGACGCAGCGCGACGGGTGCCACGCGCGGCCGCGGCTTCCGTGCACGTCCTGGACTGCTGGGAGGCGCTCGCCCGGACGCGCCTCGCTGACGCACCGGCAGGATTCCGGTCGCTGCGCCGCGCCGAGCACGCCGTGGACGGCCCGGCACCGATGGAAGAGGAACCAGTATCGGACCTCGAGCGCGGACCGGACCACGAGGCTCCGCTCCGTCCCGATCTGGACGCGATGCGGATCACTCTGTGCTCCGGTCTCGCCTGGCTGGAGCAGGGCAAGGCCGGCCGCGCCCTGGCGGACTTCGCCGACCTCACCGGCGGCGGCCCGTACGAGGATGCCCCGTCGCCCTTCGCACCGGGTGTCCTGCGCTACGTCGCGGATGCTCAGTTGGCGGCCGGAGAGCTCGACGGCGCCGTCGAGAGCACGCGCCGGGCCACAGCCCTGGCCGGCCGTCTGCCGGTGGCCCTTGCCGAGGATTTCCGTCGGCTCTTCGCTCCCTACCGCGATGAGCCTCGGGTACGAGAGGTCTTGGAGACGCTGCCCCGACACGCTGACGCCACTCCCGGGCCCCCGCCCGGACCTGCCGCTCGCGGACGATAGACACACATGTCACCGACGCGCTCCACGCCACGGCCGCAACCCGCGGCGGCAACGGCGCCAAAGTGATCTTCCACGCGGACTGCGGCTCACCATGCACCTCCGCCGTGCTCGCCCAGGTCTGCGACCGGTACGGCATCCGAAGGAGCACGGGAAGGGGCGGCTCGAGCCATCACAACGCCCTTGCCGAGGGGCAGCCGGGAACCGGTTGTGTGCGCTCCGCAGACGCGTGCGTCGCGAGCCGGACCGCGCGGCCTCCTGCCCCTGAAAGGAGGAAGTCGCGCGCACCGGAGCGGCATGCCACAGCCCGACACCCGGTCCCCGACCGATGGGTCAGCGGGCGGCGGGGTCCGAAGACTTGCGGCCCTCGACCTTGCCGAGCGCGTACGTCATGACCCCGGCGACGACGGCGGTCGCGACGAGCTCACCCCAGTACGGGCCGATCAGGAAGTGGTTGACGAGCGCCAGCACGGCGAACGCCACGGCAACGATGACAATTCTGGACAACATGTGCGGAATATCCTGTTCAGCCGAGGAGCGAGGTAATACAGCCGGTAGCGCCGGCCGCGACGGTGTTCACGGCGATCTCCCTGGCCAACTTCTTGTTGACCCGGCCCACGATCAGCGCCGCAGCACTGCCGATACCGGCCCGGATCAGGCAGTCCTTCGCCGCCTTTGTCATCGGGCGGCCCTCCAGGGCCTTGCAGTACTTTGCCTTGTTCGTCTCATGCTTGTCGAAATAGCACTTGGAGATGTTGTACTCCTGCCGCGGATCGACCGCGTGGGCGGGAGCGGCACCAAACGCGACGGCTGCGAGCACCAGCGCGGACACAACTCTGATCTTCTTCACTTCATCCCTCAGGTCACACCCGAACGGAACAGCACCGCCGGGTTGACATGAGCTTGGGTGAGCACGGTTCGTTCCTGTACCCGCCGACCGTCCCCCATCACCCCTGCCGACCGGCAGGGTCCCCTCCCCCCGCGGCCCGACAGCGCATCTGTCGACGATGTGGCGACGGCCCGAGACCGCAGCGGTCGGCGCCGGCCCCGCTGCACTCGTACGCGGACGACATCGGCCGCGACGGCTCGGAGAAGCCGGCGCACACGGGCGACGCCGGGAGACCGCGCGAACGGCGAGCCGGCGCCGTGGACCACCGTCGTCCACGTCACGGCCCTCGCAGTCGCCGCCTCCTGGGCCAGGCGCGGGTGACGACGAACGACGAGGGGGCTCCGTTGACCGTGATCGTCCCGTTGATCTTGGTGACCCGGGTCGGGGTGAGGCCCGCGGTGCGTCGCCGGCGGCGTGGCGCGAGTGTCGGGTGCCTAGTCGGTCGGGCGGGATCGGGCCGCGAGGGCCCGGTCACGGGCCGGTCCGGACCCTCACCGGTTCGAGTGGTTCTCCGCACCGGCCGACTGTTCACCACGACCCCTCTCACCGGCTCGTATGCCCGTCGGACAGGTCCGGGACGTCAATCCGCGCGTTTGCTCCCGTTGTTGCCGAATGCGAGAAAAGGGCGGCGCAGGCACGATTGCCTGGGGCAACGAGGGGAGCTGTACGTGGGCGGTATCACTCTGGTGACGGACGAGCAGGCCGCCCCGCGGCCGGCTCCGGTCCGCTTCGAGAAAAGGAGCCGTCCCGAGCCGGCCGGCCGAGACGCCGCGAGCGGGCCACCACCCTCCGCCGGAGTAGGTCCGGCGCCCGTGGAGTTCAGCCCACGCCGGGTCCGGCTCGTGTTCTTCGGCCTGATGCTGGCGCTGCTGCTCGCCGCGCTGGAACAGATGATCGTCGCCACGGCCCTGCCGAAGATCGTCGGGGAACTCCAGGGCCTGGACCGGATGTCGTGGGCCATCACGGCCTACCTGCTCACCTCCACCATCGGCCTGCCGCTCTACGGCAAACTCGGCGACCTCTTCGGCCGCAAGAGCGTCTTCCAGTTCGCCATCGTGGTCTTCATCATCGGTTCCGCGCTGGCCGGCTGGTCGCGCACCATGAACGAGCTCATCGCCTTCCGCGCGGTTCAGGGCATCGGCGCCGGCGGGCTCATGATCGGCGTACAGGCGATCATCGCGGACATCGTGCCGCCCCGGCAGCGCGGCCGCTTCATGGGGCTGATCGGCGCAGCCTTCGGCCTCGCTTCCGTCGCGGGACCCCTGCTCGGCGGGTTCTTCACCGACCACGCATCGTGGCGCTGGTGCTTCTACATCAACGTCCCGTTCGGGCTGATCACCATGGCCGTCATCGCCGTCGTGCTGAAGCTCCCCAAGCCCACGGTCCGGCCCCGGCTCGACGTGATCGGCGCCGTACTCCTGGCCGCGGCCTCGACCTGCCTGGTACTGCTGACCAGCTGGGGCGGCACCGAGTACGCGTGGGACTCGCGGATGATCCTGGGGCTCGCCGTCGGCGCTGCCGGAACGTCCCTGCTCTTCGTGGTCGCCGAGCACCACGCGGCCGAACCGATCATCCCGCTGCGGCTTTTCCGCGACCCGGTCTTCACGGTCACCGCTCTGGTCGGGGCTGTCGTCGGCATCGCGCTGTTCGGCGCCGCCAGTTATCTGCCGACCTACCTCCAGATGGTCGAGGGCGCCACCGCCACGGAGTCCGGGCTGCTGATGCTGCCGATGATGGGCGGGGTCGTCGTCGCCTCCATCGTCTCCGGCCAGTTGATCAGCAGGACCGGCCGTTACAAGGTGTACCCGGTCCTCGGCGGGGCGCTGTCCACCCTCGGCATGTGGCTGCTGTCCCGGCTGGAGACCGGCACGACCCAGCTCGCGTACAGCCTGTGGATGGCGGTCCTCGGCGTCGGCATCGGGCTGGTGCTGCCGGTGCTGGTCCTCGCCGTGCAGAACTCGGTGCGGCCCACCGACCTCGGCAGCGCCACCAGTGCAAACAACTACTTCCGACAGATGGGCGGCAGCATCGGCGCCGCCGTCTTCGGCACGGTCTTCGCAGGCCGGCTGACCGACGCCCTCGCCGAGCGGCTGCCCGCCGGCGCCGGGATCCCGGACTCCTCCGCCATCACCCCGCAGCTGGTGCACTCCCTGCCGCCGACCGTCAGGGACGCGTACGTCGCGGCCTACGCCGAGGCGATGCCGCGGATCTTCCTCTACCTCGTGCCGGTGCTCATCCTCGGCTTGCTCATCGCCTGCTTCCTCAAGGAGAAACCGCTGGTGTCCCACAACGCCCCTGCAGCCGATTCGCTGCTCTCCGAGGCCCTCCCGCAGCCGCTGCCCGGCGAGGTCCCCGCCGCGCGGACCTCGACCGACGCCTCCCAGCCGGGCGGGCTGCCGGTCTGCGGAACCGTCCAGCACTCCGACGGGAGCACCCTCCCCAGCGCCGCCCTGACCCTGATCGACGTGAGCGGTCGCCAAGTCGGCCGGGGCGCCAGCGGAGCCGACGGACGCTATGCCCTGAGCGTGCGCGGCCCCGGTTCGTACGTCCTGATCGCGGCGGCCGGCGGCCATCAGCCGCAGGCCGTCAGCGTGACCGTGGGCGAGCGGCCGGTCGAGCTGGACGTGGTGCTCGGCGGCGCCGGACGGCTGGCCGGCACGGTCGTCACAGCCGACGGCGCCCCGGTTCGCGACGCGGCCGTCACCCTCACCGACGTCCGGGGCGAGGTGGTCTCCTCCACCCGGACCGGCCGGGAGGGCGTGTACGTCATCTCGGAGCTGGTGGCGGGAGAGTACACCCTGGCCGCGAGCGCCCCTGCGTTCAGGCCGACCGCACTACCGGTGAGCGTGCAGGCCTCCCGCGAGACCCGCCAGGACGTGGAGCTCGCAGGCGGCTCGGTCCTGCGCGGCACGGTGCGCGGCAACGCGGGAAGGCCGGTCGAGGATGCCAGGGTCACCCTGCTCGACGCGGCCGGGAACGTGGTGGACACGCTGACCACCGGTTCGGACGGGACCTTCCGGTTCATCGACCTGCCGTCGGGCGAGTACACGGTCATCGCGGCCGGCTATCCGCCGGTGGCGACGGTCCTGCAGGTCGCGGGCGGCGGGCGGACCGAGCGGGACGTACAGCTCGGACACAAGGGCTGACGAGCAGTCAGAGATATGGTCCCTGTAGAGTGCGGGGCCGCGTCCAGGAACCTTCCTTCCAGGTGGTGTTCTCGCCGAGGCGGGCCAGGTGCGCGGTGAGGAGTCCAGGGCCGCCGTGCTCGCGGATCTCCTCCATGCGGTGGGCCAGCAGGGGCCACTGGCGGGATCCGACCAGGAGCCCGCCTGCGTCTCGGGCAGGACGTCCTTGACTACGCCGCCGATCGCGGCGTGCGCGAGCCGGTTGACGCCGAGCTGCTCCAGGGCTTCGCCCGGTCGGCGAGGCGGTGGCCACCCGCTCCGGAGCCGACCTCCGTTCTACTGAGAACGGCTCCGGAACGCGGCGCGCGGCGGTGCGTACGTCACCCACTGCGGGCGTGGCGTGTGCACCGCCCATCAGTGGTTAAGCCGGGTCGCAGTAGAACTCGCCTGCCGGCCCGGGCCACTCGCAGCCTTCGGCGTGGCTGACGCCGACCGAGCCGAGCGAGACGAGTACGGCCATGGCCAGTACCGTCAGAGCCTTACGAAGTGCCGTCACGGATTCCCCCCATTGACGTGTGCGCAGCCGGACCGGCTGCGTCAGCAATGAAGCTAGGGCCGGAACGTCGGCTACCCAAGGCATAGTTCAGCCAAGCAGCCCCCGCCAAACGATGGTTGGAAGGGATGTGTCGAGGTAGCGGCGGACCTCCACGTCGTCATCCACGCGCCTTCCTCGGTGTCGGCCGGCGGTCAGGGGCGTTTGGCGCACAGGGCCGCGTCCACTGCCCCTTGGAGGTGTCGCAGACTTCCACCCTCGGCCGCCCAGGTCGTGGTGTAGACGGTCACGGTGCCGCGGCCTGCCGTGGCGCGGCCTCCGCCCACCGAGTTGCCGGGGAGGTCGCCGCCGTGGCCCCAGTAGACGCCGCCGCAGCTGAGGGGGATCGAGGCGATGCCGTAGCCGTAGCGGCTACCCGCCGGATAGACGTCGCGACCACCGACTGCGGTGGTGTCCTGGGTCATCTGGCGCAAGGCCCAGCCGGGCAGGAGGCGGCCGCCGAACAGTGCGTCCCAGAAGGTGTTGAGGTCCTTGGGCGTGGAGACGAGTCCGCCGGACGCCCCGAACTCGTACCCGGGGAGCTCGGTCAGATCCATCCGGCCCGCCTCCGGGGCAGCGGGGTGGATGCCGTAGTTGCGGGCGTGCGGTCCGCGCAGGGCCAGCTCGCCGGGTGCGGGCCAGTAGGTGTCGTCCAAGTGGAGGGGGCGCAGGATCGTGCGCTCGATGTACGTGCGGAACCCGACACCCGACGCCTTGTCGATGACCATGCCGAGCGCGAGGTAGTTGGTGTTGGAGTAGCCCCAACCGGTACCGGGTGCGAAGGCCGGCTTCTCCCCCAGTGCGAGGGCCAGGTAGCCCTCGGGAGTGCCCGGGCGGGTCCAGTCGACCAGCGTGGCGTACTCCGGCAGCCCGCTGGTCTGCTTGAGCAACTGTCGGACGGTGATGGTGTGTGCCGCGAGTTGCGGGACGTAGCGGCCGGCGCGGTCGTCCAGTCGTACCCGACCGTCCGCCACCAGGCGCATCACCGCTGCCGCGGTGAACGCCTTGGTGTTGCTGGCCAACCGGATCCGCCCTTGCTCATCGACCATGGGCCGGCCCGACTCCAGGTCCGCGACACCGGCGGTGCGCGTCGTCCTGCCGTCGTACGCCAGGGCGCCCGGGACCTTGTCACCGTCCACGAGGAGGTCCAGCTGCCGCTGGACCGGGTCCAGCGGCCGGGCCGCCGCCACGGGAACGAACGCCCCGATGGTCGTCGTGGCGAGCAGGACTGCGGCGGCGATGCGCTTGCGGTACATGAGATTTCCCCCTGGTCGTGGCCCGACCCGTGTGAGCCGGTCAGTCGCTTGACGACGACATTGCCAGGACACCGACCCAAGATCATTGCGCCCAGCCCCCGAACCAGCGGGCAGCCACCCCCCTTGACACATCGCAGCCTGTCAGGAGCACGGTCGCTCCGAGCGACGCCGGGACGGAGGCAAAGCTTGTCCTGCTGAAAGCGGCCTGCGCTGCGCCACGAGCGCGCAGCGCAGGCCCAAGGTCAGGGCTGGCGGATCGCGGAGACCTCGAACTCCAGCACCACCTTGTCGCCGACGAGGACGCCTCCGCCTTCCAGTGCGGCGTTCCAGGTGATGCCGTAGTCCTTGCGGCTGATCGGCGCCGAGCCTTCGAATCCGACGCGCAGGTTGCCGTAGGGGTCCGTGGCGCTACCCTGGAATTCGAAGTCGATGCTGAGTGGCCGGGTGACGTCCTTGATGGTGAGGTCGCCGGTCAGTCGGAAGTTGCTGCTGTCGAGCTGCTGCACCCCGGTGGAGACGAAGGTGATGTCGGGGAAGTTCGGCGCGTCGAGGAAGTCGTTGGTGCGCAGGTGGCCGTCGCGCTGCTCGTTACGGGTGTCGATGCTGGCGGCCTTGATGGTGACGGACACGGTGGACTCGGTGGGGTCCTCGCCGTCGAAGTGTCCGGTGCCTTCGAACTCGTTGAACGCGCCGCGGACCTTGGTGACCATGGCGTGACGGGCCACGAACCCGATCTGGGTGTGGGCCGGGTCGAGGGCGTAGTTCCCGGTCAGTGAGGTGAGGGGGGTGGTGGTCATGGACCTGCTCCGCGGTGGCTCGGGGACGGGAAGGGGAGGCGCTCGTCCACGCTAGCCATCCCCGAGGTGACCGGCGTGACGGGCGTGGCTAGCGCGCCTGCGCATCACCCGATCGGCGAGAGCGGGCCTGCGGGGGTTCGGCCCGGGCGACTACGGGGGGAGCCGACGCCGGGTGAACGCTCGATCACCGGTTCCGCGGGTGGTGGGGCTCTGGTTGTCCTGGTTCGTCTGTGCCGGAAAGCCTCCTCAACCGCAACAGGGGATCGCTCCCAGACGGCCGGGGATCCCGCTGGCGAGGGGCAGTGCGCTCCCGGTGTTGTCTTCGTACGGGTGGACCTCGGCGCCGAGCCTCGGGTGGACGTACGGGGCACTGCTGGCCTGTCAGCGGGGGCCGGTACTTTCGCCCCCATGACGACACATTCCAAGCCGCTGACGGTGCTGCTGAACGACCCCACGGGCGAAACCCGTCTTTACGCGGAGAAAACTCTGGTGGGTAACGCTCACTGGACATTCTGGTGGGACTGAACGACCCTGCGCGTCAGAAGGCGGAGCGCTGAGGGTCCGAACGACCGCGTAGATCGTTATTGGGCCTGTCAACTTGACGCCTGACGCCTGACGTCGTGAGGTGTCGAGGTGTCTCCGGTGAATCCGGCTACCCAGCCGGGTGACGGGGCCCGATACCCAATTCCAGGCAGGCCGCGGGCCGGCTACAACCCGGAGCGTGATCAACAATCTGCTGCGCCGCGGCCTGGCCGGGCTCGCCCTCGCCCTCCTGGCCACCACTCCCCCGCTGCCGCCAACACCTCCTCAGTGAAGGCAATCTCCTCCACCGAGCACGGTGCCGTCAGCGCTCCCGGGGCGCCTGCTGCAGCCGGGGTGCGGGCGTCGCTGCCGTTGTTCGAGGCCATCGACCGGCTTCCGGTCGCCGCCGAGCACCGCGAGGGCTACAAGCGGGACCTCTACGAGCACGGGAACAAGGGCCTCAACGGCACCAACCGCTGCGACACGAGGCGCGAGGTCATTTTGGCAGAAGCTGTGACGGCACCTCAGGTCGCGGCCGGCTGCGAGCCGCCCTCTGGACACCGCTCCCCGCCAAACCCCGCCCCGGCGGCACCCCCGGCCGAGGGACCGGCGGCTCATGGACCGAGCCAGAGGCGCGGACCGAGGCGAGGGCCGGCCAGTGCCCTAATCGTGTTGACCGCCCCCGGCAGGCAGTGCTGGAGTCGGCACGTGAACAGCATCCCCGCCAACCGGCGGCTCTGGAACCAGATCAGCAGCGCCTACCAGCACGAGCACGACCCGCAAATCGGCGCCGCACCCCGGCTTTGGGGCATGTACTCCATCCCCGACGCGCACCTGCACGCCCTGGGCGACGTCACCGGTAAGCGCGTCCTCGAACTCGGCTGCGGCGCCGGCCAGTGGTCCAGGGCGCTCGCCGCCGAGGGCGCCACCGTGGTCGGGCTCGACCTGTCCGAGGCCCAACTCGCCGCAGCGGAACGCGCGATGGGGGCAGCCCGCTACCCGCTGGTGCAAGGCGCCGCCGAACAGCTCCCCTTCGCCGCAGACAGCTTCGACCTGGTTTTCTGCGACTTCGGTGGCCTCAGCTGGGCGCCCCCGCACCTGGCCGTCCCGCAGGCCGCACGCGTCTTGCGCCGAGGCGGACGCCTGGTGTTCAACGTCGCCAGCCCATGGTTCGAAGCTTGCTACGACGAAGCCGCCAGCCGCGTGACCACGACGCTGCAGCAGGACTACTTCGGGCTGAGCACCATCGCCGAAGGCGACGGCGCGACCAGCTATCAGCTCACCTACGGCGACTGGGTCAGGGTCCTGCGCGGCGCGGGTCTCATCATCGACGACCTCATCGAGCCGCGGCCCGAACTCGGAACACCCAACGGCTACAACGAAACCGACCCAGCCGACTGGGCACACCGCTGGCCGGCGGAACTGCTCTGGGTATCCCGCAAACCGTAAGTCCGCCGCGCCGAGAGGTGGAGGCGTCCCCTCGCCGGGCAGGCCATGGGGACCTGCGCGTGTGAACCGGCATGTGAACCGGCATGTGGGTACTGCGGATACGGCACCCGGAAAGTACGATCAAGCAATGTCTGACATGACCGAAACCACGCCCGGCTGGCTGACCACGGATGATCTTGAAGTGGCCAGGGCCCAGATGCCGATCCTGTACGTGACAGCGGTTCCCGTACGCGTAGACGAGAGCGGCGAAGTCACCGGCATCGGACTGCTGCTGCGCATCGGTCCGGACGGAACGGTCAGCCGGACCCTCGTGTCCGGACGCGTACTGCACCACGAACGAGTCCGTGACGCGCTGTTGCGCCATTTGGAGAAGGACCTCGGCCCGGTGGCCCTGCCCCGTATCCCCGCATCCCTCCAGCCCTTCACTGTCGCCGAGTACTTCCCCACCGCCGGCATCACCGCCTATCACGACCCCCGCCAGCACGCGGTGTCGCTGGCCTACGTCGTCCCGGTGGCCGGCGACTGCCGACCCCGGCAGGACGCACTGAACCTGGTCTGGTTCAGTCCCCAGGAAGCCGCCGGCCTGGCCGTGCACGACGAGATGCCCGGCGGCCATGGCGTGCTGCTGAAGCAGGCGCTCGCACACACAGGACACACCTACTGAGAACCTCGCACCACAGCCGTAAAACCTCGCCCTGGCCGGATCTGATGGGTTGAGCACAGGTACCAGTAAGAAATCCGCTCTCGGTGCTCCACGAAGAGCGCCCTTATACGGCCCGGCCCTGTGTGAACAGGCACGCCCAGGGCAGCGCCCGTGCCACAGCCTTGCTGAACCACGAACCGCCCGGCCCCGGCGTGCCCCGGCACAGCGGTCTTCTCAGGCGGCATAGCGTGAGCTGGAGATCCCCGGCATCGGAAGCGAAGGTGGCCGTACATGAGGTCGGAACAGGGCGGCGGCCGGGACGTGATCGTGATCGGTGCGGGCGCGGCCGGGCTTGCCTGCGCCGCGGACCTGGTCGCCGCAGGCCTCCGTGTCAGCCTGCTGGAGGCTTCGGACGCCGTCGGCGGGCGCATCCGCACCGACCGCGTCTCCGGCTTCGTCACCGACCGCGGCTTCCAGGTCTTCAACACCGCGTATCCGCAAGTGAAGCGTCGCCTCGCGCTGCGTCCCCTGCGCCTGCGGCCGTTCACCCCTGGGGTTCTCGTACACACCGGAGGGGGGCGGCTCCTGCAGTTCACGGATCCCACCCGCCGGCCGCGCGAGAGCCGCGACCTGGTGCCCGGTCGACTGGCCTCGGCCCGCGACCTCGCCGCGCTCGGACTCCTGACCGCACAGGACGCGGTACTGCCTGCCGGGCGTCTGCGCGCGCGATCCGACCGCACGACCCTCACCGCGCTGACGGACGCCGGACTCTCCACCAAGCTGATCGAGACGTTCTTCAGGCCGTTCCTCTCCGGCGTGTTCCTGGAAGACGGTCTGGAAACCTCTTCGCGGTACTTCCACTTCGTCTGGCGCAGCATGGTTCGCGGCACCCTGTGTCTGCCTGCCGACGGAATCGGCGCCGTCCCCGCCCAACTCGCCGGAGCCCTGCCACACGCCGTCCTGCGCACCGGCACCCCTGTCGCCCGTCTCACCGGCGACGGGGTGGTCCTGTCGGACGGTACCGAACACCACGCGCCCACGGTCGTCGTCGCCACCCACCCGACGGCGGCGGTCCGGCTGCTGCCCACGCTGAAGGTGCCCCCGGGCCGCACCGTCACCACCCTCTACCATGCGGCCGATCGTTCCCCGCTGCGCGAGCCCACGCTCCTCATCGACACCGCGCGCCGGTTCCTCAACACCTGCGTGCTGACCGAGGTACACCCCCACTACGCCCCAGACGGCCGGGCACTGATCTCCACCTCGGTCCTCGGCGCGCCCGACCCGACGGAGGAAGCGGTGGTCCGGGCCGCACTCGCCGAGGCGTACGGCGCCGACACCGACTCCTGGCAACTGGTACACCGGTACACCGTCCACGACGCGCTGCCCGCGATGCCGCCTCCGCTACCGCTGAGCCGGACGAGCAGGTTCAGCCCCGGCCGGTACGTCTGCGGTGACCACCGGGCAACCGGCTCACTCCAGGGCGCCCTGGCCTCCGGGGCCAGGGCCGCCCGCGAAGTCCTGGCGGACACCCAGCGCTGAGCGCCCTCCTGTCCACCACCGCATACGCGGTGATCACGGGGTCTGCTGCTTGCGGATCAAGACGCCATTTCACTTGGTGTGATCTTGCGGCCGTCTGGGGTCACCGTCAGCGTCCGGGCCCTCAGAGAGGGCAGCTGACGGGACCGAATCCGACCGACCGTGGCAAGAAGGGTTCGAAAATCCACCTCACCGCGGACCGCCAGGGCATGCTCCTGCCGGTCGGCATCTCCGCCGCCTTCGGCGATGGCTCACTCCCCGTGGCATCCGGAGCGGACGATTCACCCGGACAACCTAAGAACCCACCGGATCAGCGGCCAGCGCGCCGCCGCCCAGGCCGGGTAGCAGTTCGTCCTCGCCGGCAAGAACGGTGACTGGACGACGACCTGATACAGAGGCAGCAAGCTGTGGTTGCACGACCCTCACGGAACCAACACGATCACCACCGGTGTGCTCAGGCGCGAATGATCTTGGGGAAGGCCTTGGTGGTGTCGACGTAGTACTTGCGGACCAGCGGTCCGAAGCTGCCCTCCGCGCTGCCTAGGATCATCGACTTGATGACCTCCAGATTCTTCGCAGCAGTGAAGCCCTGCGGCTTCGTCTCGGTGTCGCCGGCGACCAACGCCTTCCACGCCGCACGAGACTCCGTCGTGGCGCTGACGTCTGGGTCGAAGCCCAGGAAGTAGCCGCGTCCGCCGGTCTCCTGCCCGACAGCCAGGAGGACGATCACATGGAATCCGATGTTGCGCTCGTTGTTGAACTTACTTTGGTCCCCGCCCACGTGTCCGGTCGAACCGTTGACGTACACGGCACGCTCGGCCTTCACAGCCGTGTTCGCGAACGTGGAATCGGCCGGCATCTGCAACCAGCACTTGAAGCGTTCGAGGGCGGTGCCCGTCGTCGCATCCACCGCCGTCGAGATCCGCGCCCTGACGTCCTTGACCGCCGGTGTGGTCTTGTCGCCGGCTTGAACGTACGCCTGCTCGAGCACGAAATATCCCCCAAGTTCGGCTCCCCCCAGTTCGAGGCGCCCTTCGAGAGGACCCGCGACCCCGAACCTCGAGCGAGCCCCTACCAACCCATGTTCTTGGCCACCTCGGCCTGGGCTGCGGCGATCTCTTCATCAGTGGACTCGATGATGTCCACCTCCTCCAGGCGTGCCAGCAGGTCTGCGAGCGCCTGCTTCTGAGCCGGGTGCGTCATCGGCACGGTGTTCAGGTCGGTGCTCATCAGCCAGTCGAACAGCACGATCGCGTCAGCACGCCACAGGCGGAGATCGACGGTTGGTGTAGACCCCCAGGGGAACCCAGTTTCCATGTGAGCATCTTGCCAGGTCAGCGCGCTGGGGCGCGTCACAGACCGTCCACCCCAGACCGCCGCAAGATCACACCAAGTGAAATGGAGTCCAAGAGTTCAGGACGCCAGTTCATAGACCAGCAAACCCAGACCGAGGAGGAGAAGGGCCAGGGTGAGCGAGCAGGTGAGACGGAACGCGAATCTGCTCCAGTACTCCGCTCGTCGACCGTTGGGAGTGTCAGTGCGCCAGACCGACGGGATGTCGACGCGGCCCTCGGCGATGGCCGCCGCGGCCCGCCGGACATCCCCGGGGTGATAGGAGTAGTAGGTCGGCGCCGCCCCGTACGTGCCCCGGCTCTCCCCACCGAACCGGCGGACGCGGACATCCCCACGAGCAGCGGCGCTCGGTAGCCAGTACTCACGCACCGGCCATCGCTCGACGACCTCTCGACTGTCCAGCCAGGGCTCCTCTTCGTCCGCTGACTCGGGTGTTCCCGGATCCGGCGTTCGCGGCATGTATCTCCCTCGATGCGGCAAGTCCCCAGTACATACCCGCTACCCGCATGCCGACAGAGCACCCACGACACCGACATGTGCGATCGCTTCAGCCTTCCGCGCCGAGAGACAACGCACGCCAGCTCCTGAGCATCAGCCTCAGCGGCGTGCAGGCGGTCCGCCTCGGTCCGGGCTTCGGCCAACTCCGCCCGGGCCGCATCCACACCTTCACGCAGTGCCTGATCCGCTCTCCCACCCGCATCCGGAGCCGGGGCTCGCTTTGACGCCGGGCCAGCCGGCCGGGCCGCCTCCTCCACGCGTGGTGGTGCCGCCCCGGGTAGCGGTTCAAGGCCGGTGAAGCCGCATACGGCGTCCGGGGCCTTCCTCAGCCGGCCGGCCCCACCGCCCGGAAGCCAGCGCCTGGTCCATAAACGGTGCGACGGATCAACGGATGGACGGGGTGGCGGGTGTGATCAACGGGATTCGGTATCGACTGGGCCCGACAGGCCAGGGGCAGAGAGCGACCTGCAGGGAAGCATGCCCCTGCAGGCACGTCACGCCTGATGCCCCATCAAGGATGCATGGCGCGCCCATCAACCCGCGGTTCAGTGCTCGCAGAGGGAGAACTCCCGTTCGTAGAGCTGCTCGTTGTGTTCGTCGACGAAGAACTTCCTTTCCTTCATGAGTTCCTCGCGGTACGTCTTGGCCTGCTCGAGCGTCATGGTCGATGTGTCGGACCAGGGCTGCTGCGGCGGCACGTCGGAGGTCGAAACGATCCGCTCCGCCGGGTCGACCAGGAAGAACGCGAGGATCTTGCGGTGTCCCGGGCGGGTGGGGTCCGCGAGGCGGAACGCGTCCACGCGGTGCTGCAGGACGTTGGGGAAGGCCAGGCAGCGGCCCGCCGGGGTCGGTACCGAGCCCAGCGCCTGATTCAGCGCGTCTTCGTCCTGAAGGCCATAGACCTCGCGCACCCCGGCGTCGTCGTTCTGTTCATAGTCCGGGTCATGGAGTGCGGCCCGGAATCCCAGCCGACTGTCGGTGATGTTCTCGCTGTCCCAGTAGTAGATGCCGGTCGAGACGATCCGCTCGTTCAGCATTCCCTCGACGTGCCAGGAACCTCCGGGGTACTCGGGCTGGTCCGGGGTGAGGTGGACGGTGGCGAGCTTGACGATGACCTGGAGCCGGCGGCCGCGCAGGTCGACCCGGGCGGAGGCGTCGGGCAGTGCGGGCTGGCTGAAGTCCGGAGCATCCGGGACGATCGGGCTGCGGTCCTCCCGCCAGGCCTCATAGGCCACTTCCCAGGCATCGCGGGCGTCCATGTAGGTCGCGTTGTCACTGTAGGACGACTGACGCGGATGCTCCGGTTCCGAGTCGTACCAGCCGTAAGGATCGGCCTCGATCCGCAGGGGCCGCGGGTGCCGCAGATCGGTGAGCACGTTCTCGAACAGCGGGCGCAGGCGCGCGAACATGTCCGGCAGGACGGAAGCCAGCGCGCGATGCGCCTCGGGGTGGACGTTATTGACGTACGAGCGGAAAGCGACGGCGCCGTCGTCACTGACGTCGACGTCCGTGGGCAGCCACTGGAACCTCTCCGAGAACTCGTACTTCGAGTAGTGATTCGTCGGGTTCTGCCAGGCCCGCTCAGGACCTCCGCTCACCTCCCTCACCAGGCAGAACAGTGAGGGGTGCACGAGATCCAACACCTGGCCGTCGGATCCGGGATGCCAGTCCAGCTCTTCTTCGGGGACCTCTTCGAGGACCCTGACCGCCTCACCCAGCCGGGATCTGAGCTGCTCATCGACAAGGTCGTCCGACTGCCAGACGCCGTCGACCGCGGACACCTCGATGCCGGTACGCGCATCCCGCAACGCGGCGTAGTACCCCAATTCGGCGAGAACGTAGCGCACCTGCGCTTCGGTCAGGCCCTGCGCCACCGCTTCCTGTGTCCACCTGGCGGCGACGTCGGCGTCGTTCATCTTGTCGAACCACGCGGGCTTGGAGCGCAAGTGCGAGCTGCACTGCATCATCTGCAACTCCCGCAGCGTCCGGGGCGCCGCGAACGCCGCGGAACGGGAGGTCTGAAAAGGCAGGGGAAAGGCGGACAGGCCGGTCACTTCTGGTGGTCCTCACAGTCGGTGGGGGTGCCCGGAAGAATAGCCCGGCCCACTGACACCACAGCTGCGGCCCCCGGGCAGGACCGCCTTCGTGCCGAACCAGCCGACGGCAGCATGCGCGTCACGGACGACAGGCGGGGCCTGCCGGTCAAGGCGGCGGAGTCCACCGGTAGGCCGGCCGTCGAACGCGAACTGACGGAGCTGTCTTTCGATCCGAAGCATCTTCGTGCAGGTCGCCGTGCAGTGGAACACCGGTTCAGGGGGGCCGCTCCTTCGAACGAACGACACCCGCATCCATCTGGGCGGCACACACGCACAGGGCTTCCGTACCGCACTCACGAACATCGTCGACGGCTATGCGCGCCATCAACCCACAACCCGAACGAAGCCGGAGCAAAGAACACGCTCGAGGTCACGATCACGGACGGCGACCGAATCGCCGGGACACTGAGCGCGCACGGATGCACCGCGGGGGCACCACCGCGCTCACCTCACTCGGCATCCACTGGCCCGCGGTGAACGCCGGGACGGGCTGGGGTCGATTGCCTGTGGAGCTCGGCTACTCCGACTCAGCCTTGATCTTGACACGGTAGAGCACGGCGTGGCGGGGCCTGAACCAGGTCGTATGCGGATCCCGACATGGAGTTCCGTTACGCCTCTGCTCCTCCTGCGCTGGACGGAGCCACGGCGTCTCGCCCTGTCCGGCTTCCGAAGGCGGGCTGATGCGGATGCCGGAACTGCAGTGCTTGGTCAACTAGTTGATCGGGCCAAGTGGATCCCTGGGCGTAATTCGCAGGCGTGCGGCAATGGGAAGGACTTATGGTGCCCGTCATGATCGACTGGAAGAGCGTCGAGGCCGCCGATTGTGCCGTGCCTGCCGGCGGGTCCATGGACGACCTCGTGCGCGAGCTGTCCCGTGCCCTGGCAGATCCCGATCCGCTGGTCCGGGACGGCGCGCCCTACGCCGTCCTAGCGACCTGGATCGCCCGGGGGGTGATCGGGAGGTCCAGGCGGCTCGAGTTGGGGGACGAGATGGCCGCCCGGTTCACCGACCGGCACATCCAGGCCCGTGCCTTCGCTCCCCTCGTGCTCGAGATGCTTGTTGCGGCGGGAGACTTCAAGGCCGACTGGGTGGAGGCCTTCGAGGACTGGTACCCGGCGGAGGTGGATCTGCGCGGCCACGACGAGAGGCTCGGCTGGCTTCATGCGGTGGCGCACGGCGCGGATCTGCTGGCCGGCTTCGGCCGGCACCCCGAAGTGGCGCCGGTGCGGATGCTTGACCTCGCCGCCGCCCGCCTCACGGCGCCCACCGACCACGTCTACGAGCAGTTGGAGGATGACCGCCTCGCCCGGGCCGTCGCCCGGGTCCTCACCCGCACCGACCTGAGCGAACGCGACTCCGTCGGCTGGCTGGAGCCGGTAGCCGACCGCTTCGGGGCCGACCGGATCAGCACCCCTGTGCCCGCCCACCTCAGCAACTGCCTGCGTACCCTGCGCCTGCTCTACATCCTCGCCGACCGGGGCGTGCGGCCCGTAAGCGAACTACCCGCGGAGCCGCTGCACCACCGCGACGCGGTCAAGTCCGGTATCGCCGCCGTTCTCGACCGGATCGTCAGGCGCTGAGCGTCGGTACTGTCCCGGACCCGGGAGATCGCGGACGGGAGTGTGCGCCGCGTGAGCCCTCAGGTCGGCATCAGGCCGCTCTGGTACGAGATCGCCACCGCTTGGGCTCGGTCGCGGGCGTCGAGTTTGGCCAGGATCCGCTTCACGTGGGTCTTTACGGTGGATTCTGCGAGGGAAAGCAGCTCGGCGATTTCCGTGTTGGACAGGCCATGGGCGACCTGCCGCAGCACTTCGCGTTCACGGGTGGTGAGTCGCTCCAGGCGGATGTCGGCGGCCGGTGCCCGCAGGTCCCCTGAGCGCGTGGGTGCGGGCTGGGCTGCGAGCCGGGTCAGGATGTCGCGGGTGACGGCCGGATCCAGCACGGCCTGACCGGCCGCGACATTCCGTACGGCGTCGATGAGGCGTTCGGGGGAGGCACGTTTGAGGAGGAAGCCGCTCGCGCCGGCCCGGATCGCACTCCACACGTATTCATCGTGGTGGAACGTCGTCAGAACCAGCACCCGGGTCGGCAGACCGGCGGCCACGATCCGCCGGGTTGCCTCGACTCCGTCGATGCCGGGCATCCGTACGTCCATCAGGATGACGTCGGGGACGAGTTCGTGGCACAGGCGGACGGCCTGGATGCCGTCCGCTGCCCGCCCGGCCACCTCCAGGCCGTCCTCGGTCCCGAGGATCAATTCGAGGCCGGCCTGGAGCAGGGCGTCGTCGTCGGCCACCACGATCTTGATCCGGCGCTCGTCGTCGGCCGCTCCTGCGGCCTGCCAGGTCATCGAACCGGGAGCGAGACGTGCAGGCGGAACCCGCCCTGCTCGCCCTGCCCGTGTTCGAGCCTGCCGCCCAGGATCGACACGCGCTCGGCGATGCCGAGCAGACCTCGTCCGGGCTCGTAGCCGTTGCCTGCGCCCTGGCCGTCGTCGCTGACCTCGATGTCGAGGCGGTCCCCCACCCGGCGGACGGTCACGTCGGCGGATCCGGCGCGGGCGTGCTTGACCGTGTTGGTGAGCGCCTCCTGCACGATCCGGTACGCCGACATGTCGATACTGCTGGGGAGTTCGTCCCGGCCCGGATCCACCTGCGCCGCCACGCTGATCCCTGCCTGCGCCATCCGCTCCGTGAGACGGCTCAGGTCGCCGAGCCTCGGCCGGGATCCGGCCGGCTCGGTGCGGCGCAACAGGCCCAAGACCCGGTCGAGTTCCTCCAGTGCATCGCGGCCGGAGTCTTCCAGTTGCCCGAGCACCTCGCGGGCGCGCTCCGGGTCACGGTCGAGCAGACGCCGGGTGGCGCCCGCCTGAATCAGCATCACATTGACGGTGTGGCCGACGAGGTCGTGCAGCTCACGCGCCATCCGGGCGCGCTCCCCCGCGATCACCTCCTCGCGAAACCGGAGCTGGGTCGCGTCGCGGTCCTCCAGGCGCCGCGCGGCGCCGAAGCCGATGGCCCAGACGAGGAGCCACAGGAAGAGAACCCCGGCCGGCACCACGGACCAGACGTCGTGTTCCTGCTGTCCGGTGAAGTAGGCGATCATCCCGAGGAACGCGGCGAACGGCCCGGTCCAGGCCCGGGTGCGGCTCGCGTGTAGGCCCAGGGAGTACAGGCCGATCAGGTTCGCGTACGGGGAGAGCGGATTCTCCAGACCCCACAGCGCTTCGCCGGACAGGGCCGCGGTACCCACCAGGTACGAGGCCAGCGGCGCGGTCCGGCGACAGGCCAGCGGTCCGGCGACCGCCGCGGCGAACATGACGGCGCGCGTCGTGCCCGTGTCCGCCCCTGCGGCCGGCCCCAATTGTTCGACGAGCATGACGGCGAAGAAGGCCGCGGCGAGTACGGCGTCCGCGGCGACGGGGCGGGCGAGCAGCGGCCGGCCCGTCGGCATCCGCCACGTACGGGGCTGCCACCACGTGCTCAGGTGGTTCGCGGGTCGGCGCATCGCTGCCAGGTCCTTCCAGCCGCGGGGTGGGCTCCGGAAGCCGACTGTCCCCGTTTGCCCTGTTGCCCGCACGTTAGCCGCGGACCGCGGGGTGCGCATCGTCCCTGTGGGGTACGCCGCCCCGGACAGCCACCCCTCCCGGGGTCCACCGGGTGCCCCCGGCAGGGGACGCGGCCGAAGCGGCTCCCTTCCTAGCGTGGCGAGCACGAACCGCACCCGCTCCTGGAGGACCCGTGAACCGCTCACCGGCAGTGTCGCAATGGCATCGCCCACTCATGCTGAACTCCGCGCTGATGTTTGCCATTTCGCTACTCTGCGCCGTCGCCGTGCTGGTCGACGACCGTCAACTCCTTGGTGAATCGCTCTGGTTCAAACCGATGAAGTTCGGCATGGCCTTCGGCATCTATGGAGTCACGCTCGCCTGGCTCCTGAGCAGGCTCAACAAGGCGAGGCGGCTCGGCTGGTGGACCGGCAGCGTCATCGCGGTGGCCGGGGTGATCGACGTCTGCGCCGTCGTCTACGCCGCCGCCCACGGCACCTACAGCCACTTCAACGAGAACACCGACGCCGTCGCCCGGAACGTCGCGGCGGCCTTCTCGATCGGCGTCATGCCGCTCCTCGTGGCCACCCTGGTCATCGGGACGCTGGTGCTGTTCCAGTCCGGCACCGACCGGGCACTCACCATCGCGCTGGGCGCGGGGCTCACGCTCGCTGCTGCCGGCATGGCCGTGGCGGTCTGGCTCAGCACCCTCTCCAGTGAGCCCCGTACGGTCCAGGACGCGGCCGGGAACCCGGTCGTGCTGAGCGGCGCTCACGGGATCGGCGATCCCGACGGGCGGGGGATGCCGCTCACCGGCTGGAGCCTGACCGGCGGAGACCTCCGCGTACCCCACATGGTCAGCATGCACGCCATCCACGCCCTACTGCTGCTCATCGCCGTGATGCACCTGTACGGGACCCTCTTCCGCCGACGGCTCGACGACGGGGTCAGGACCCTGATCGTCGGCGCGTTCGCGTGCTGGTACACGGGGTTGTTCGCCGTACTCACCTGGCAGGCACGGCGCGGCCAGTCCGTGGCGCACCCGGACCGCCAGACGCTGATCGCCCTCGCCGCGGTGACGCTACTGACGCTCGCCGTCACGGCTCTCGGTCTCGCCCTCACCACGCGGCGTACGCGGCGTACGCGGTATGCCTGATCCGCCGGGCGGCGGGCGGCGGGCGCCTTTCCGAAGCCGAAGGCGCCGAACGGTCCTGCCGGGTGCGGCCCCACGACGCCTATCTCCGCCAGGCGTTGCAGAGCGCCAGCGGAGACCGGTTCGCGACGGCAGCCCGCAGGACTCCCGGCCTCCTCTGCATGCACCGGTCCTCCGCGCGCTCCCTGCTGTCCGCAGTCGAGGTCGGCGGTTTGAGCAGGACGGCCCTCCTACGGCTGCTGGGCGCTCCATGCCCGGTTCGACGATGCCGTGCGCGACTTCGACCTGTCGTTGACGTGGTCACTCGAGCAGAGACTGCCAGGAGAGATCGCGATCTCGGCTTCTTCACGGCACTTCGTGGACGCCTTCCGGGCAGGCCCTGCCATGCCGGCGAGCGCCACGGGCGCCCGTGGGGTCCTCGAGGCGACCAACGTGAGCTGGGCTCGCCGGTTCCTTGCCTGTGTAGAAATCCTGAACGCGGCCGGAGACAGCTCCGAGGTCCATCGCCGCACCGAGGAAGTCCTGGCCGACTGCGAGGTACACGGGGTCAACTCATCTGCTGCTCATGCCGAGTTCGCGCGAGCCTTCCGCTATGCGATCGTCGATGACATGGCGGGACTGCTGGCTTCCCGCAAGGGGATACGCCAGCACGTCACCGGCACGGAGTTTGCCGACCTCTGCGAAATCGTCGACTTCTGGCTGGGGGATGCGGCCCCCGACGACGGCTTGCCCCTCGCCGACTGGATCGGTGGCGCCGATGCCGTACGCGAACGATGGCTGGACCTGACCACAAGGCGCCGCGCCACCCGCCACTGACGCGCAATGGCGCACGGGAACGCCTTCACTCGGTGTGGTGGTGGCTACGCGCCGGCTCACTGCTGAGACCACCGTGCCGTTTCGGTGGTGGGGCCCGCAGCGGTTCTGGACGAGTGATTCCGACATGATCGGTGACTGGCGATCGCGTAGCGGCCGGCCTGGCCTTGGGGACGCAGCAGTGCCGAGCTACGGGTGGTAGAGCTCCTCGGCGCGGGCGGAGTCGATGGGCTCGTCCTGGTGAAAGGACAGGAAGTAGTCCAGTTGCCACGCCTGTGCATTGCCAGCCTGGCGGTTGGTGACGGTCACCCAGGGTGGGTAGACGCGGAAGGCCCTTTTCCCGCCGGAGCCGTTCTCCGACACGACACTGTGTCGGCGGAGTGTGTCCATGGGAAAGACGAACTGGCCGAAGTCGTGATCGTCGCGACTGCTGATGACGAACAGGTCGATGGGATCCGTGGCGGCGAAGGGCTGGATGGGCCCGGCCGGGGACCTCCTCCAGACGGTGACGAACTGGCCGACCTTGGTGGGGGTCGTCTTGGCGGCACGGAACCGGACGGCGAGGCCGTCCAGGGTGAATTCGTGGGCGGCGTACTCGGCACTCTCGCGCTCAGGGACCGGCTGCGAGCAGGTGAACCCGCAGGGGTCGTAGACAAGTGCCTTCGCCGCAACGAGATCGCTGTGCGCCTGGGTGGTTTCCAACCACGGTGTGAGGGCGGTGGGGAGGTGGGACACGTGCTTGCGGGTCGTCGGCATTTGCTCACCCTGTCACGGGTGCTTGGACCAGGTCGACGACGCGGCTTCGGGCACTGCTCATCGAGACGCCCATGAATGCTACGGCTGGGCTGGCCGCCGGAGCTGCAGCCGGACCGAACTCCGAAACGGCCCTACTCACCGCTGCACGGCGATGCTCGGCTTCACCTCGGACTACGAATGTGCGGTGCGTGGGCACCCGGCGCGGCGTGATGTTCCCGTACGTCCCGACGGAGTCGGTCATCCCGTGGCGTCTGCCACGAACATCGCACTGTCGTCCGGGGCAGGTCCCTGGCCGCGCACCACCCGTCGGGTTAGATGGCACCGTGGCGAGACGACCCAAGACGAAGAAGAAGAGCCCTACCTTGGGCATACCGAAGGAGATCGTCCTGCTGACCGTCGGGGAGGGCGTTTGGCGGTACACGTTCATGGCCGACAAAGCGGGCGGCCTCGGCGGATGCGGCAAAGTGCCCGTGCACTCCGATGCGACCGTTGAGGACGCTCAGGCCATGGTCTTCAGGCAGCTGGCGGATCTCACCCGCACACTTCACGGTGTTGAGATCGACGTTGCCTGGTCCTCCTTGGCCCCGGATTCATGGGTGGGGCATGTCCGGCACGGCCAGGGCCGGCCGCGGCCGTCACCCGATGCCTGCAGGTCACCGGATGCCTGAAGGCCACGAGACGTCCGAAGCGATACGGCGACGACCACTCGAGCGCAGAGCCGATGTCAGTGAGGCTCAGGCCCCTCCGGTCAGGTCATCGAGTTGGGCGGCGTTAGCCTCGGCAGATGATTCCTGCTCCGCCTCGCAAGGTCATCACCCGGCACCGTGACGGGCTGATCCTTGCCCACGTGATCGACTCCGGCAGGTTCGGGAGGCTGGAGCCCGCGGCCGTGTTCCAGCCGAGGGCCGGCGACGAGGTCGTGGAGTCGGTGGTCCGGCCCGATCTGGAGCGAGTCGTGTACACGACTTTGAACGGGATCGTCTGCCTCACGCGCACCGGTGACCTGGTGTGAGCGTCGGACTTCGAGCCGCACTCCGACGTACGCCATGGCCACCGGCCCGGCTGTGCGCTGTCCCTGGACAGCCGGACGGTGTGGGCATACCGGCCTGACGCGATGGCGGGACGCGGGGGCGCAGACCAGTGGGTCGTCTACGACGCCGCCAGCGGGGCGGTCCTCGCCCGCCGGGAGCTGGAGACGGTCGGGCACTGCGCCGGCCACCTCGTGCACCCCGTGGACGGCAGCGTTTACCTCGACATCGGTGAGGGCCAGGACGGCTCCGTCGTGCTTCGCGGCACGGCCCGGGCCGACGGTGAGGTCGACTTCGTTCCGTACCCGTGGTCGGACCGCTGTCTGATCGACCTGGCGCCGGGCGGGGAGCAGTTCATGACCGTCGACCACGGGCAGGCGGACGTCGCCTTCCACAGCCACCCCAGCGGCGACGTTCTCTTCACCCTCCCTGTCGAGGCCTTCGGGTACGACCCTGACGACACCTTCGTGGAATGGGGCGGCGGCTACCTGACCCGGGACTCGGCTGTGGTCGTCCTCGGCAGTGAGACCGAGGACGGGGAAGAGTGGTTCCGCCACCACCTGATCGACGTGCGGACGGGCGCGATCAGCGGCGAGATGCCCGTTGAAGCGGCCCACGCCTACGACCTGGTGCCCCTGGGGGATGGTTCCTGGCTCACGGACGGACCCGTCCGCTGGTCCGGTGACTCCCTGTGGCCCGTACCCGTACCCGTACCACCGCACCCGGCAGGTTGATGGGCCCTCCGGGGCAATACGTCTAGGCCGACCAACAGCCGGCGACAGCGACGACGAAAACACGTTGGCCGACCAGTAGCCGACCTGCGACGATGCCGCTGTTCCGAGGTGGAGGGTCGTTGTTCGTTTTCGTGTGTGCGGGGTGCGGTGCCGAGTTGACCGCCCCGCTGTCCCGGGTCCATCTTCCGGCTCATGCCCATCAGAGGTACGGAAACGGGGCTCAGCTCCCGGTGCTCATGCAGTCCGGGACCTACGCCGTCGAGCCGGAGCCCTGGGGGCCGCCGTGGCGCAAGTGGGAAGAAGTCGATCCGGACGAAGCAGCCGCGCGTGGTGTCTACGCCCCCCTCCACGCCCTGTCCGACGGGGCGCCGGGAGCGATCGTCATCGCACCCGGAGACGTCCGCGGCACCCTGCTGATTCCCGAGGAGCGCGGGGGTGCCTGCTGCGGCATCGACGGGGCCGACGGCCCCAACATGGCCTGTGAGGTATGCGGCCTGCTCGTGGCGACCAGGATCGACGACTGTTCGCTCTGGCAGGCGGTGTGGCTGGCCCCCAACGCCGTGCATCGCCTCCCCGTCGAGGGCACCGCCACCACCGAACCGCTCTCCTGGAAGGAACTGACGGAGCAGACGGAAGGCATGGCCCCGCTCGAGCCGATCGCCACGTGGGCAGGGCCGTGGAGCGGGTCGAGCCACTACTGGTCGTGGAGCCCGAGATGGGAGGCTGCTGCCGGCCGGGCGCTCGCCCACCTCTTGGCGGCTTCCGAGGGACATCCCGTGACGGTCCCGAACGGCCTGACCGAGGAAGTGTTCCAACGAGCCCTCGACGCCCTGCTTCCCGCGGGGGTGCAGGAGCGGCACGCCGTCCTCGCCGGGCCCGGGCTGCCGGCCCCCGACCCGGGTGCCGACATCCTCCTCGTGCCGGTCCATCCGCAGACGGGTCAGACCTGGCCCCCCGCTGGTCCGGCCACATCGGCATACCCGGTCCCGCTGGAGTTCGGGGTATGGCTCTGGCTGGCCTTCCCCACACCTCACCTCCCTGCCCCCATGGCGGGCCGCGTACCGGAGGACGTCCTGCGCGACGAACCGCTTCCGCCGCGCCCTGGACACCTCTTCCGCGCTGACAGGAAAACGTTCCTGCACACCGTGGTCCGGTTGCCGGAGGTCCGTAGTTCGTGGATACGCGAGATCGTCGAGGATCTGTCGGAGCGCAGGCGCCTGGACATCTTCTAGCCCACCGTCAGAAGGCGCCCGAACCTGGTCTCTCCGAACTGCCCCAGGAACCGAACGGCGTCGGACCGTGGTGGGTGCCTCCCGAGGTGGTGAATCCGTTCCCGGCCTCCGGGTGGTAAAGGTTGACGACCACGGTGTACGGCAGGTTCCCGGGGTCGTCCAGCCGTGCCGGCACCTCGCCGATTTCACCGGGGGAACTGCCGTACCACTCGTACATGTCATCCGCGTCGTTGATCGTGTAGGTGATGCTTCCGACCGGGACCTCCACCGACCAGCCCATCCCGGTGACGGCGTCCAGGACCGCGCGCACCGTGGTCGGGCACGGCATCGGACGTCTGACGGTGGCGGTGTCGTAGGGGTCGCCTGGACGGCGTCGGCGGCATCGCTCTTCCGCCCGAGGGGCTTCAACCGCTGCCGCCTCCCCAACTCGGCGAGGACGTCGACGAGGGCGTGGTGACCCTCAGCACGGTCCGCTCGATCACCCGGGAACCGGAGAAGGAGGCGGACTACGGCCGAGCCCGCGACGCGTGGGCCGAGATGTCGGGCAGGCCGAAGGCCGACGTACTCGGGCAGCTCGGCGGGGTGCCCGCTTGGCTCCAGGGCGACGAGACTCCGTCATGTCCCTCCTGCGATCGCCGGCTGCCCTTGATCGTTCAGCTTGAGGAAGGCCCCCCTCACAGCACGTCGATGAACTTCGGCGGCGGCGGCAGCGCGTACGCCTTCGCCTGCGAGCCCTGCACTCACGCGGTTTTCCTTTGGCAGTGCTGAGCGAGGAGGCCGTCAGAGGAGGTCGCCATAGGGGTTCCGGTGTTGGGTTCCGGTGTTCTGCGTCAGCAAGCCGTAGCGACCGGAAGGACCGGAGCGACTCCCGGGTTTGGCGGAGCTCGGCCGCCGCGTGCTCGCCTCAGGGGCGCCGTCGGGTCACTGCGTGTCGCCGGGTTCCGGCAGCGTCGGGCGTCCTTCCGAGGCCGGCAGCTCCGGCGCGGTGATACCGAGGTCACGGCGCATCGCCGTCTGCATTTCGGTGATCAGGTCCCAGGTGCCCAGTACGTACTCGTAGAGGACCTCCCAGGTGTCCCCGTACTCCGTGTCGCCCGCCGCGAGACCCAGCATCCGCTTTCGGGCGTCGGCCAGAGTCTCACGCACGTGGTTGCAGGCGTCCAGTACCGGATCCGGAACCAGCATCTGGGCCTGCGCGTAGTCGTTCTGGAAGGCGATGCGCGCTTCCTCGGCATGTCCGCCTGCGATTCCGCCGGCTCGGAGGGCCCGAAGGTCTTCCATGAGTCGTATGCGCCAAAGCCGCGTGCTGGAGTTCAGAGCGATGTAGGTGGTCCGCCTCCGCTCGATCTCCGTCCTGCGCTCCTCGTCCTGGCGCGTGATCTCGGCGGCCCGCTGCTGCAGGGTGAACTCCTGCAGCCGGGTCCGTGCACTGACCCATGCGGTCGTGATCGGGGCCAGGAGCGTGCCGGCCACACCCACGACGGCCACGAGCACCGCGACCATCTCTGCCTTCATGCTTCCTCCCCGCGTTGGAAGACGGTCCAGCTGGTGCTGCTGCCGGTACCGGTGCCGTCTACGTACAAGGTGACGCGGTACGCGGGCCGGGAGGGAGTGGCGCGCTCCTCGGTGCCGTTCCCGGCATCCGCGGAGGCCGGGCCGCCGAGCCCGGTCACCCCCAGGGGCGCCGCGAGCGCGAGGGCGACGATCGCGTGCGCGGTCCCCCTCATGCTCTGCCCCGCAATCACGGTGATCGGCCTGTGCACCGCCGACGCTACGGGACCCACCTGACCTTGCCCATAGTTCCCGCACGACTCCAACACGGTCCGCACGGAGGCGACTTCGGAGAGCGAGAAGCCGTGCACTGCCGAGACCTGCGAGGTGGAGGAGGTGGGGTTCGGCTAACGGTGGGGGTTCGGGGAGGGCGTCGTGCCCACGGTGTAGCCGAGGGCACGCAGCGGCTGGCGGACGGCATCGAGGAGCGCGTGCGCCCGGGCCAGGGCCCGGGCTTCCGTGTCGGCGCGTACGAAGACCATGAGCCCCAGGCCGTACGGGGCCGGCCGCACGCGGAGGTGTTCCAGGTGATGGGCCGCCGAGGCGTGGGCCCACAGCAGTTCGTCGAGGATGTGAGCCTCGTTGGCCGTACCGGGGCCGCCGTTCATGCGGAGCAAGGACGCCTGGACCATGCGCATGAGGGGTCCCTTCCGAGGAGCCGACCGATCGGACACGGTGGTTCCAGCGTGCGCGGCCGCGAGGGTGCTCGGAAGTGCGCACGCCTGGCACCAAGCTGACTGGCGCCAAGCTGACTGGCACCAAACGGCCTTGCCTCAGGTGGCCTTGCATGAGGTGGCCTTGCCTCAAGCGGTCCGCAAGCGGTCCGGCACCTTCCGGAAGGCCCGTACCAACCCCGGCCACTTCCGGACGATTACCGGCCGACGGTGCGGACGTTCCTTGTCGCCGTCGCGACCTGCTGGGAGCATCGCGCGCAGCGAGCACGCGGGAGCGGCTGCGCAAGCGTCCATCTGGGGGGTTGGGCACGTGCTGGAGATGCTGGGGCTGGAGCCGCACACCGAGAACGTCTACCGGGAACTCCTCGCCGATCCCACGGGCGGTGTGGCCGAGATCGGGCTGCGCCTCGCACTGCCCGAGGCGACCGTACGGGCCTGCCTGGACCAGCTCGCGGACCTGGCCCTCGTCCGCCCCTCCCGCGACGAACCGGGCGCCCTGCGGGCCGTGAGCCCCGAGCGCGGGCTGGAACTGCTGCTGCGCCGCCAGGAAGAAGATCTCCTGCGCAGACAGCAGGAATTGGAGTCGAGCAAGGCCGCGGCGGCCCGCGCGGTCGCCGAGTACGCCGACCTGCGCCCGGGGACGTCCGACGGTGACGGGACCGAGCGGCTGGTGGGGCTGGACGCGATCCAGGCGAAGCTGGAGGTACTGGCCGAGGAGGTCGGCCGGGAGTGTCTGGCGGTGATGCCCGGCGGGGCGCAGTCGCAGGCGAGCCTGGACGCTTCGCGCCCGCTGGACGAACAGGCGCTGCGGCGCGGCATCTCCATGCTGACGCTCTACCAGGACAGCGCCCGAAACGACCCGGCCACCCACGCGTACGCCCAGTGGATGACCCGGGAGGGCGGGATGGTCCGCACCTGCCCGGTACTGCCCCCGCGGCTCCTCCTCTTCGACCGTGAGACCGCCATCGTCCCCATCGACCCGGCCAACACCCGCCTGGGCGCACTGTGTACGCACGAGCCCGGCATCGTGGCCTCACTGGCGGCGCTGTTCGACCAGACCTGGAGCGCCGCCGTACCGCTCGGCGCGGACCGGCCTCAGGAGTCCGCGACCGGGCTCACCCCGGCGGAGCGGGAGCTCCTGAAACTGCTGGCCTCGGGCATGACGGACGACATGGCGGGCCGGCGCCTGGGCGTTTCGATGCGGACGGTACGGCGGCAGATGGCGGCCCTCATGGAGCGACTGGACGCCAGCAGCCGCTTCGAAGCGGGGCTGAAGGCGGCCCAGCGAGGCTGGCTCTGACGCCACCGCCCGGGCGTCACCAATAGGTCAGGACGCTTGGTGACACACCGGATCCCTTCTCCGGAGCGGGGCGAGTGAGCAGGATTTGGTTCACCGGGAGGGCGGCGGAAACGCGGCGGCCCGGTCCACGAAACCACTGACTCTCGCTGGGGGAACCGCCATGTCCCGGACCAAGTCCCTGCTCGCCACCGCCGTGCTCTCCCTGCTGCTGACCGGCCTCGCCACCACTACGGCGGCAGCGGCGGACGGCACCACCGGCATCGGCTGGGACACGGCCCCGACGGCCTCGGCCGGTGACACCGGAATCGGCTGGGACGTCGCTCCGGCAGCCACCGCAGGTGACTCGGGGATCGGCTGGGACACCGCCCCGACGGCCACCGTCGCCTGACTTGGCTGACCTGCCTGACCCGCTGACCTGACCTGCCTGGCCGAGCTGGGTGCCGTACGCGTCCTGCCACAGGCCGTCGGCACCGTGCACGTCCCCGCGCCCTCGGCCGTAGGCCCGCCGCCGTCCGCCGGCCTCACCCGGCATCGCCTCGCCCGGCCCGCCGAGCCGCGCACCCCCCTCCCGCCATGAGCCCCGTCAAGGAGCACAGCCATGCCTTCTTCCATGCCTTCTTCGCCCTCCACCCCCCGCCGCCGCCGCGCCGCCGTCACCGCTCTCGCCGCCCTGACGCTCACGCCGCTGCTCGGGCTGGCCACCGCCGGCACGGCGCACGCGGACTCCACCGCCGTCGCCTCCATAGCCAAGGCCCAGATGGGCAAGGGCTGCTCCTCCTTCTACGGCTGCCCGCACCCCGGCCAGTGGTGCGCCGACTTCGCCCGCTGGGTCTGGAGTCAGGCCGGGGCCACGCCGATGACCGGCATCGACGGCCGGGCGGTCAGCTTCTACCAGTTCGGCAAGAGCAACGGCACACTCCACTCGACCCCCCAGGTCGGTGACGCCGTCGTCTACGACGCGGACGGCTCCCTCACCGACGGCGAGGCCGATCACGTCAACCTGGTCGTCGAGGTCTCCGCGGACGGAACCCAGATCAAGACGGTCGGCGGGAACGAGAGCAACTCCGTACAGGCCCGGGGCTGGTTCAACTGGCAGACCAACTCCAGCCCCGTCGGCGCCGGCCGCGCCCTCGCCTTCGTCGGACCCAAGGGACTCGGCGCCCCGCCCACCCCCGCACCCACGCAGTCGACGTACCGGGGTGACATACCGATCTCGGGGGACTGGGACGGCCGCGGTCACACTCAGGTGGGTGTGTTCCGCAGCTCCGGCGGTGCGAACCAGTTCGTCCTGCGCCACGACGACGGTTCGATCTCGGCGATCGCGCTCGGAGATCCGGGTGATCAGCCGATCGTCGGGGACTGGGACGGTACGGGTCACACCCAGGTGGGTGTGTTCCGCAGGTCCGGCAGTGGGAACCAGTTCATCCTGCGCCACGACGACGGCTCGATCTCGGTCATCGCGCTCGGAGACGCCGGTGACCAGCCGATCATCGGGGACTGGGAGGGCACCGGCCGCGCCCAGGTGGGCGTGTTCCGCAATACCGGCGGCGCGAACGAGTTCATCATGCGCCATGCCAACGGATCCTTGAGCACCATCCTGCTGGGCGACCGCGGGGACCAGCCGGTCATCGGCCACTGGGACGGAGGCGCCCGAGATCTCCCGGGCATCTTCCGGCGCAGCCCTTCCGGCGGCGCGAACACCATCGCCGTCCTGCACGCCGACGGTGCCGTGACGCACGCGCAGTACGGGATTCCGGGTGATCTGCCCGTCATCGGCGACTGGAGCGGAGCGGGCCGCAGCAGCTACGGCATCTACCGGCCGGACAACGCCACCTTCTCGCTGAGCAACAGCTACGCGGGCGGCTCCGACACCTCCTTCATCTACGGCAACGGCGGCACCTGGTCCTGACCGGCTGCCCTGCCCTGCCGTGCCCTGCAGTGCCCCACCCACATCCCCACCCCGCATCACGAGCCTTGGAGTCCGGTCATGCCTGCTTTCTCCTCTTCCACCGCCACCGCCACCGCCACCGCCCGTTCCCGTTCCCGCTCGCTGCGCCGTCCGCTCGCCGCCCTCGCCCTGGTCCTCACGGCCCCGCTCCTCGGCCTGACCGGCGCGGCCCCGGCAAGCGCCGACGGCGGTCAGGTCGCCACGACGGCTAACGCTCAGGTCGGCAACGGGTGCACCACGTACTACGGCTGCCCCCACCCCGGCGCCTGGTGCGCGGACTTCGCCCGCTGGGTGTGGGGGCAGGGCGGGGCGCAGACGAGCGGCCTGGGCGGGGCGGCGTACTCCTTCGTCACCTACGGCAGGCAACGCGGCACGATTCACAGCACCCCGCAGGTCGGTGACGCCGTCGTCTACGCCACCGCCGCCAACTGGTCCTCGGGCTGGGCCAACCACGTCAACGTCGTCGTCGCGGTCAACGGCGACACGATCACCACGATCGGCGGCAACGAGAGCAACAGTGTGAAGAGAGCCACCTTCAACTGGCGGACGAACGGCAACCCGCTGAACGCCGGCGCGATACGTGCCTTCGTCGGCGCTGCCTGGACCGCCCCGCCCGCGAACACCAATCCGGCTTCCCTCCCGGCGGGCACCCTGATCAAGGGTCCGGGCAGTGCGACCGTCAAGGTGGTCGTCTCGGGGGCCGGCCTGAGCATCACCGGGGACGACGTGACCCGCGACGGGTACGACCTGTCCACCATCGTCCCGGTGACCGACGCCGCCTTCAACGCGCTGCCCGGCGTCCTGCCGAACGGCTCCGTGCTCATCGACCAGTCCGGCACCGACCGCACCGTCTACGCCAGCACGAGCGGGGTGTCCCTGCCCCTGAACGGTGCGGAGTTCAGCGCGTACGGCTACGACACCCGCCCCCTGATGGGCGTACCCACGTCGTACATCGCGGCCACCACCGGCCGCCGGCTGCCGGACCAGAGCCTGGTGAAGGCCCCGGGCGACGCCACGGTGAAGCTCCTCGTCGGCGCGGCGGGCTTCGCCCTGACCATGGACGATGTCAACGCGATGGGCCTCGACCTCGGCCGCACGGTGGAGGTACCGCCCTCCTACTTCACCTCGCTGCCGAGCACCCTGGCCAACGGGACCCTGTTCAAGGAGCCGGGCAACTCCACCGTCAAGGTGGCCGCCGGAGGCGCAGGGGCCGCGCTGACATTGAACGACGTCAACGCCATCGGCTACGACCTGAACCAGACCCGCACCATCCCGTCCCACGCCTTCGCCGCCATCGGCACCACCCCCGCTGACGGGACCCTGCTGCTCGCCCCGGGTGACGCCACCGTCTGGCGGATGACCGGTGGCCGCAAGCACGGCCTCACCGGCGCGGAGTGGAACGCGGGCGGCTACCAGGACGCCGACATCGTGCGCGTCCCCGCCGGCTTCCTGTCCGCTCTCCCCACCACCTGACCTGTCGGGCCTCTGACCGGCCACCAGCACCACCAAGGGCCCTGCCGATCGGCAGGGCCCTTTTCCCCATGTCGTCTCGCCTCGCATCGCCGCGGCGTAGCCGCCCCGCTGCTCTCCGGGTGTCCTTCCTCCCGTCCGGCGCGGCGCCCTCGTGATGTCAGGAGGTGTGCTTCAGGTGGCGGACCAGCCACATCAGCAGGGGGTCCAGGTCGGCGGCGGCCGAGAGGACCCTGTCGGCCGCCTCGGAGGTGTGCAGCCACTCCTCGCAGCCGAGGGGGCGGGCGGCGATCAGGGAACGGTGGCGCAGCAGGTTCGTACGGGAGTGGTCCGTCGGGTAGCCGCGCGGGGGACGTTTCATCACGTCCCCGGAGATGTCGTAGCCCTTCTTCCGCACGTCCTCCACGATGGCGGACAGTTCGCGGCCGCTCCCCTCGGAGGCCACGGCCTTGCGGAACCTGTCCACCTGGCCGGGGTCGGGGTACCACCAGGCGCCCTGGATCCGCAGGCCGTCCAGGGAGAACCGGAGACCGATCTCGATCTTGCGGTCGAGCCGGATCACCGCGCTCTGGTTCTGCCACCACCAGGAGTCGGTGCGGTAGTGCCAGACCGAGAAGTCCTCGTATCGGGAGTCGGCGTCCGCGACCTCGTTGAGCAGGTCGATCATCGGCTGCCGGACCAGTTGTTCGCGGTCAGCGCGACAGCGCTCGCGGGTCTCGTGGGTCGGTTCGCCCTGGAGCTGGCACAACACGTCCATGGCCTGCTCAGGCCATCCTGTGAACTGTCCGCGCATGCGGGCAGATTAGCTCACCGCCCTTGCCCTCCCCCGCTGTGCCGCAGAGCGGGGTGGTTGTGTGCTGCGTGCTGTGTGCTGCGTGCTGTGTGCTGCGTGCTGTGTGCTGCGTGCTGTGGCAAGGCGAGCTTCGGCGGCATTGTCAGTGCCGGGCAGGATGATCGCCTACATGACCGAAAACAACGCCCTGCTTTCCCCTTCCGCCTACACGGAGGCCGTGGCCGCCGCCGTGGCGGCGTCGGCCGCGTACTACGGAGACGGGACCACCCCGCTCGGTGACGACGAGTACGACGGGCTGCTGCGCGCCATCGCTGCCTACGAGGACGCCCACCCGGACGAGGTGCTCGCCCAGTCGCCGACCGGGAAGGTGGCGGGCGGGGCGGTGCAGGGTGACGTGCCGCACTCGGTGCCGATGCTCTCCCTCGACAACGTCTTCGACGCCGACGAGCTCACCGAGTGGGCCGCAGGGCTGGAACGGCGTCTCGGGCACCCTGTGGCCGGATGGTGTGTGGAGCCGAAGCTCGACGGCCTCGCGATCGCCGCCCGGTACCGGGGTGGCAAGCTCGTTCAGGTCCTCACCCGCGGCGACGGCCTGGCCGGCGAGGACATCACCCACGCCGCCGAAGCCGTCCTCGGTCTGCCGCCGCTCCTCACCCGGCCGATCGACGTCGAGCTGCGCGGCGAGGTGCTGCTGACGACCGCGCAGTTCGAGGAGGCCAACCGGATCCGGCTCGCCCACGAGGCCACGCCCTTCGCGCACCCGCGCAGCGGAGCGGCCGGCACCCTGCGGGCCAAGGACCGCCCCTACCGGATCGAGTTGACCTTCTTCGCCTACAGCGCGATCGGCCTGGACGACCTCGGCCACCTCGCCCTGCTGGAAAACCTGGCCGCGCTCGGCGCGAACACGGCCGCCGGCACGGCCGCCGCCCCGATGCGCTGCGAAACCGTGGAGCAGGTCCAGGAACGCATCGACGTGATCGCCGGCCTGCGCGCGGACCTGCCGTTCGGGATCGACGGCGTCGTCGTCAAGGCCGACACGGCCGAGGACCAGCGTCAAGCGGGCAACGGCTCGCGCGCCCCGAGGTGGGCGGTGGCCCGGAAACTGGCGGCCGAACACAAGGTGACGCGCCTGCTGGCGGTGGAGTGGAACGTCGGCCGGACCGGGATCATCGCCCCGCGCGCCGTCCTGGAGCCCGTGGTGATCGACGGGGTGACGGTCACCTACGCCACGCTCCACAATCCGTCCGACATCACCCGTCGCGGGCTCATGATCGGTGACCAGGTGTTCGTCTACCGGGCCGGCGACGTGATCCCCCGGGTCGAGGCACCGCTGGTCGACCAGCGCACCGGCGCAGAGAGCCCGATCGTCTTCCCCGAGGTATGCCCCCGCTGTGGCGACGCGATCGACACCTCCGAGCAGCGGTGGCGGTGCGTGCGCGGCCGCAGCTGTCAGGCCGTGGCCTCGGTGATCTACGCGGCCGGCCGCGACCAGCTCGACATCGAGGGTCTCGGCGGCACGCGCGCGATCCAGCTGGTGGAGGCCGGTCTGGTCAAGGACGTCGCCGATCTGTTCACGCTGACCCGCGAGCAGCTCCTCGGTCTGGAGCGGATGGGCGAGACCAGCGCCGCCAACCTCCTGGCCGCGATCGAGACCGCCCGCGGGGCCGTGTTGAGCCGCGTGTTCTGCGCCCTCGGTGTCCGCGGCACCGGGCGTACGATGTCCCGCCGGATCGCCGCGCACTTCGGGTCGATGGCCGCGATCCGGGCTGCCGACGCGGACGTGCTGGCCGGGGTCGCCGGCATCGGCACCGAGAAGGCCCGCGTCATCGCGGCCGAACTCGTCGAACTCGCCCCGCTCCTCGACAAGCTCCAGGCTCAGCAGGTCGGCACGCAGGTCACCGAGCCGCAGCAGCCCGCAACCGGCGCGGACGACGGCACGGACGACGCCCAGGACTCGGCGGGCGGCCCCCTGGCAGGCCAGGCCGTCGTGGTAACCGGCTCCATGACCGGCCCCCTTGCGGTGCTGTCCCGGAACGAGATGAACGAACTGATCGAGCGGGCCGGCGGAAAGGCATCGTCGTCGGTGTCCAAGCGAACCACGCTCCTGGTGGCGGGCGAGAAGGCCGGCTCCAAGCGCACCAAGGCGGAAGAACTCGGCATCCGCATCCTCGACCCCGAGGAATTCGCCGCCCTCGTCACCGACCTCCTCCCCACCTAGCCATCGCCGCCCCCAGCCCTCAGCCCGGGCCGGGCCTTCTCCAGGGCGCCGATCCTCTCGACCGACCGGCAGGCCACCACGGCCGGGTCTTTACCCGGTCGGCCGTGAGCAGCACCAGCTTCGCCAGGCAGGTGTTCGACCCCGAAGCTCGCGCGGCCCTGGTCACTGGAGTGGCTCACGGCAGCCTCCGTATCTTGGTGCCATGACGGACGGTGAAGAGGCGAGGCACTACGTGAACCGCTGGGGTGACACATCAGCTCCTGCCCCGGAGCGGCGGGGGCTTCGCCGGGAGGCGTGCTGGTGCTTCGACCAGTCCAGGACGCCGCTCGCCGCCGGCCGCTCCCCGGAGATGTGAGCGAGCACGGCGGCACCGCGATCAACATCGGCATGCCACGCATGGCCCCAGGTCAACCCACCCAGAAGGGGGGAAGGACTTCGCTGCGACAATCACAAAATGACCAGCAACGACATCCGGTTCGACTGCCGGCACCGTAGCGACGGCGGCCCGCTCGTGATCGTCCCCCGCATCGACGGAGCACTACTCACCGAGCTGATCGACGGGTTCGAGATCGCGGCCGGGATGCAGCCCGCCGGCGATGCCTACGGCGGTCTGATCCCGGAGTTCTTCCGGTTCGGCCCGATGCAGGACCACTTCATCGGACGGTCCACCAACGCGATGGGGCCGAAGACACCCGTTCTCGGTTGTGAATGCGGGGAGTGGGGATGCTGGCCGCTCATGGCGCGCATCACCGTGACGACCGACCTCGTGACCTGGGACGCCTTCGAGCAACCGCACCGCGCTACCCGCGACTATGCGGCATTCGGTCCGTTCCAGTTCGACCGTCACCCATACGATGACGCCTTGCGGGCCCTGAGCGAGGTGATCGGCTCCGGCGTCGACGACGCGCGCGTTTGAGCGCTGCCAAGCACGGCCTGCCGGGCTAAGGACGGGGAAGCAGTTCATGGAAAGGTTCGAGGCAGAGAGCATGGCGCTCATGCCTGGCCAGAAAGTGCGGGCCCGGGTCCTCAGCCATCACCCATGGGGTGTGCTCGTTGAGATCGCTGGTTACGAGAACGCCAATCTGTCGGCCTCCATCGACATGATCGAGCAGTTCTCCCGGACCACGAGCAGCCATGACGAGCTACTCGCGCTCTTTCCGCCGATCGGTTCACACATCGATGCAGTGATCGAGCAAATCCGGCGCTGGGATCCGCCGGTATCAGTGCGGCTCTCCATCCGACCTGCAGACTTGGAGTCGCTGACCTGGAGCTGCGACTTCTGTGGTGAACCGGTCACGTTGAGCCCAGGCGGAGACGCCCTCGTCCTGGACTCGCGCAGCATCGACGGTCCGGGAGGCCACACCGTCATCTCCCACCGGCACTGCCTGGCCGAGCGAATCCACCCCGAGAGCCGCGGAGAGCGGGCGCGAGCATTGAAGGTCGGGAAGATGTACTGACGTCGTGAGCCCGCCTACCGGCATGACGAAGAGGTGGGCCACCAGATCGGCGGTCATGCCCACTCGATACAGAACCCGGTGGAGATCGAGATCGCGGAAGCGGTCACGGACGGGGATGTGTCGTGGGGCGACCCGGCCCTCGACAAGGAGATCGGCAGTTGGGTGCTGCTCGCCCAGTTCGACAGCGATGACGCTGCCGACATGGTGTGGGGCGATGGCGGCGTTCTGTACTGGCTCATCCGCCCCCAGGACCTGGCTGAGTACCGCTTCGACCGGGCGGTGTTCACCTGGCAGTGCAGCTGATCAGCGCCGATCCACTCTGGTGTCGGCGTAGAGGCGGAAGAGGACCGGGTGGGCTGCGCCGCCTTCCCGTTCGTGCAGGGCCGCCCAGCACCGGGCGACGAGCTCCCGTGCCTGGGTGCCGGGCCACGGCTGGGGCAGGAGCTGGGGCGGCAGCAGCGGGTCGGGCTCCATGGCGCGGGTGAGTTCGGCGGCGAGCTCGACCGCGATGGTGAGCAGTGCGGATGGGGAGAGTCCGGCAGGGCCGGTGAGGCGGGCGAGGCGGGGTTGGGTGATACGGGTGAGGCGGTGGTAGCGGTCGGCGATCTCCTGCAGGGGCCACAGGCGGCGGGTGAGTTCGACCGGGTCTCGAGTGTCGCCCTTGCGCAGGTCGGTCGTGGTGAGAAGGGTGAGCGCACCATGGGCGCCGAGGCGGTGGGCCGCTTCTTCGACGTACGGTTCCCAGGCGTTGGCGCAGACGTACAGTCCGCCCTGGAGCGGGGCGCCGCCCAGGTGGACGAGCGTCTCGCGCAGGGCGTCCCGGGACGTGCGCGCCGATTCGGGCACCGCGAAGGCGGCCAGGTGCCAGACGCCGTCCCAGGGAGCGAGCCCGGCGTCCTGCTGGAACGCGTGCCGTAGGAAGTCGGCGTTGGGAGCCAGGGCGCGCGTGGTGTCCGCGGTCGCGTGCAGCTGTGCCTTGCGGCCACGGCCCTCGTGGGTGAACCGACCTTCGGTCACGAGGCGTTTGACGCACAGCCGTACCTGCTGGTCGCTCATGCCCAGGGTGTTGGCGACGGTGTAGAGCTCGTCCGCGCCGACGGTGCCGTCCTCGCGGATCAGCGCGTGGACGAGCATGCGGGTGGGGACCTCGACGTGGTCCGTGTGGTCCGTGTGGTCCGCTTCGGAGCTCACAGTTCTTCCGCCTCTCGCGTGCCAACGGCGCGACGCATGGTGGTCACCGCGGCGAATCCCAGTAGCCCGCGCAGGTAGGGCGTGTGCTCGGTCCGCACGGCCGTGAAGCCGCGCCGCTCGTACAGAGCCCTGGCGCGCGGATTGGTGTCGATCACATCCAGTCTGATCTCCCGGCAGTGCTGCTCCGCCGCGAGGGCGGCCACTTCCTCGATGAGCAGGCTCCCGACACCGCGCCCTCGCATGCCCGGGGCCACGGCGATGCCGTCCATGACGAGCTGTCCGGGGGCCGGGTGGCGTTCGAACAGGGCGAGGAGCAAGAGTCTGGGCAGCCCCCGCAGGTGTCCGTACGCGCGCAGTACGGCGGAGGCCGATCCCCCGGTGAGGGCACGGCCGCCGAGCTGGTAGCCGGCGAGGCCTACGAGCTGCCCGTCGAGGAGCGCGCACACCGCGCGATCGGCGTTCAGGTGGGCGGCGATGAAGGGCACCGCCTTGTCCGGCGGGTTCAGCGCGGGGCCGAGCTTGCGGCCGAAGGCGTCCCAGTACATCTCGGCCGCCCGCCGCTCGGCGCCGGCCGGAAGACCCCGCCGGACCGTCACCACCGGTCCAGTACCGCTGTCCGTCGTGTCCATTCCCGGTCCCATGCCGTGCCCTCTTCTCCCCCGCTGCAACCCGGAACACAAAACTATCATTCTTCCGACGGTCGTGCCCGTAGTGATAGTTTTAGGTGGACTCACCCGAACAGAGGCGGTCAGATCCCATGCATCCGAAGATCCAGCCACCCCGACGGCGCGGGCTCCGCATAGTCATGTGGTCACTCGTCACGGCCCTGGTCGTGGCCGCCGGCCTCGTCGGCGTGGTGTTGTGGCAGCACTCCTACGCGATGGACGAGCAGCGGGTATCGATCCGCCAGGGCGGCCACACCCTCAACGGCGTACTGGCCACTCCCAAGGAGGGCCGCAAACGCCACGGCCTGGTCGTGTACGTCCACGGCGACGGCCCCGTGGACGCCACCCATGACGACGGGTACAAGCCCCTGTGGGAAGCGAACGCCAAGGCCGGGTACGCCTCCCTGTCCTGGGACAAGCCCGGCGTCGCGGGCGCGCCGGGGAACTGGCTCGGCCAGTCCATGGACGACCGGGCCGACGAGACGGCCGCCGCCATCGCCTGGGCGCGCGCCCGCCCGGACATCGACGGCGACCGGATCGGACTCTGGGGCGTCAGCCAGGCGGGCTGGGTCCTGCCGAAGGTCGCCGCCAAGACGCCCGTGAGCTTCGTCATCGCCGTCTCGCCCGCGATCAACTGGCTCCAGCAGGGCCGCTACAACCTCCTCGCCGAGCTGCGCGCCGACGGCGCGTCAGCGGCCCGTACCAACGAGGCGATCGCCAGGAGCGACACGACCCGACGGCTGCTGGAGCGCCGTGCGACCTTCGAGGAGTACGTCAAGGCCATGGGTGGCGACGCGGACGGCATGACCGCCGACCGCTGGGGCTTCATCTCCAAGAACCACACCTCGGACGCCACGCAGGACCTTCGCGCCCTGCGCGGCGTACCGGTGCTGCTGGCCCTCGCAGGTCATGACATCAACGTGGACACCGCCGACACGGAGCGCATCTACCGCGAGGTGCTGGACGCAGGCGGTGCATTGACGGCCGAGCAGTACCCGGACGCGACCCATTCACTGCTCAAGCAGTCCATCGAGCAGTCGGACCTCAAGATCACGCTCACTGCGATCTTCTCGCCCCGCTCGCTCTTCGCGGACGGATTCCTGGAGGGCCAACGACAGTTCCTCGAGGATCTCGACCGAGGCGGCAACGCCACTCCGTGACGGTCCTGCAAGATCGGCTAGGCGCGTGGTGCACGTCTCGGTGGGTCAGCGGGCGAGGGAGACGGCGAAGGGCTTGAAGCCGTGTCGGCGCAGGATGTGGGGCACGACCAGGATCATGGCCTCAGTGGCGCGGGCCGTGGTGATGTCGCCGAGGTCCTCGATCCGTTCGGGCTGCCAGCCCAGGTCGCCGAGCAGGCCCGTGACGGTCTTCTTCGCCTGTTCGTCGTCGCCCGAGAGATAGGCGGTCGGTGGGGTGGTCAGGGTTTCGGGGGCGGTCATGACCATGAACAGCATGGTGTTGAGGGTCTTGACCACGTGGGTGTCGGGGAGCGCGGCCTGGAGTTTCTCGGCGAGGCTGCTGCCGGGGTAACACAGGTCGCCGGGCAGGCCGTCAGCGGTGTCGCGGGTGGCGTTGGAGACGTCGATGAGGATCTTGCCGGCGAGTTCGGTGCGCAGGTCGGTGAGGCGGTCCAGGGAGCTGTCGCCGGGCGTCGCGTTGATCACGATGTTCGCGGTGCGGGCGGTGGTGCGCTGGTCGACGAAGGCGACGTGCGGGGCGAGCCCGATGGTGCGGGTGGCGGCTTCTTCGGGGTTCTGGCTGCCGAGGGTGACGTGGTGTCCGGCTGCGGAGAGCTTGCCGGCGAGGTTGGTGCCGACGCGGCCGGCGCCCAGGATGCCGATGCTGGTCATGCGGTGATGCTCCTTGCGGTATCGGGTGTGGAGAGCGGGGGGGGAGCGGGAGAGCGGGGACTGCCGGTCAGGCGATCGGCGCAAGGACCTTGAGGGCGGCGGTGTGAAGGCCGGGGGCGGCGGCCAGGAAGTCGCGGCTGGCGGTGTTCCAGGGTTCGCCCGCCAGGTCGGTGACGGTGCCTCCGGCTTCGGAGACCAGCAGGGCGCCGGCGACCAGGCCTGAGCGGACGTCGGAGAACTGCCAGAACGCGTCCATGCGTCCGGCGGCGACGTGGATGAGCTGCAGGGTGGCGGGTACGGACACGCGTACGACCAGGCCGTTGATGAGCATGGCGGTGACGGAGTCGCCGATCCGCCGGAAGGTGCGCTCGTCTTCGCCGGGCTTGGCCTGGCCGGTGCCGATGAGTGCGGCGCCGAGGTCGGTCTTGGCGGATACCTTCAGGGGCCTGTCGTTCAGGCGAGCACCGCCGCCGGCGACCGCGGTGTAGGTGTCGCCGGTCAGCGGCAGGTGGACGACGGTGAGTACCGGCTGGTTGTCTCGGACGAGGGTGGCGGTGACGGCCCAGTCGTCCAGGCCGTGGACGTGGTTGATGTTGCCCTCGGCGGGGTCGACAACCCACCATTCGCCGGGCGGGAGCGCACCGCCGGCCAGCTCGTCCTCGGCCCACTGCGACCCCGGCCGGGCCCGCAGCAGGGGTTCCCGCAGCACGTCCAGCACCGCGTCGTCGTTGGCGTGGATCTCGCCGACGACCTCGTCCAGACTCACGCCCCGGGGGTGCGAGGTGTAGCGGTCGCGCAGTGTGACGCCGGCGGTCCTCACCGCGGCGGTCACGTCGGACAGGAGCGTCGTACCGGCGGCGAAGGGCATGGCTGTGCTCATGGTGGGCTCCCTGGAATCGGTCTGAGCGGGGCGGTTGTCTCGCCCCCGCACTTCGAAGGTAGGCCGCCCGATCATTAACAACAAGTGCATGCTTTGCACTTGTAGAGTTACTGCCATGCAACTGGATTTGAACCTCCTCACGGCCCTCGACGCCCTGCTGGAAGAGGGAAGCGTCGCCGGCGCGGCGGCACGCCTCCACGTCACGTCACCGGCGATGAGCCGCTCCCTGGGCCGTATCCGCAAAGCCACCGGCGACGAGATTCTGGTCCGTACCGGCCGCAGCATGGTCCCCACCACCCGCGCGCTGGCCATGCGCGCCGAGGTCCACGCCCTGGTGCAGCAGGCCCACCGGCTCCTGTCGGAGCAGCAGGAACTCGACCTGGCGGCTCTGGACCGGGTCTTCACCGTGCGCTGGCACGACGCCCTGACCGCCGCATGCGGCACCGCATTGACCAAGGCCGTCCACCATCAGGCCCCCGGCGTCCGGCTGCGCCTGTCCGCCGAACCCGGGACTGACGACGCCGAGCTGCGCCGTGGCGAGGTCGACCTCGAATCGAGCTCCAGCGCTCCGACGCTCCCCGACATCCGCCACCGCCTCGTCGGCAGGGACCGGCTGGTCGTCGCCGTCCGTCCGGGCCACCCGCTCACCGAAGGCCCGCTGAGCCTGGAGCGTTACGCGGCCGCCGAACACCTCACCGTTTCGCGGCGCGGAAGCCTGCGCGACCCGATCGACGACGCCCTGACCGCACGCGGCCTCGACCGACGCGTCGTCGCCGCCGGGCCCACCGCCGCCCTCGCACTGCAACTCGCCCTCGACACCGACCTGGTCGTCACCCTCCCCGACGCGGTCACCCGCACGGCCCGGGAGCAACTCGGCCTGACCACACTGCCGCCGCCGCTGCCACTGCCCGACGTACCCCTGCACCTGCTGTGGCACCAGCGCTACGACAACGACCGCGCCCACACCTGGCTGCGAGACCTCGCCACCGAAACCGTCCGGGCACTCTTCACACCACCGACGGGCTCCCAACAGCCCCTCACCGACCGGAGCGGTGACTGACGATCACACCCGGTACACCCGGCGGGAAGGCCTGCGGCAGCTGACGCCCGTTCGCATGAACGTCACCTATGCGTGCGAGCATGCGAGTCCCAATCTCGCGTCAAAACGACGTCGCTACTCAGGTTCTGGCTCAGCTTGTGTGACCAGTGCACTGTGAGTAATCGCTAGCCGAGTGCATGAAGAATCAACTGCACCTCTTGGCGCCATTCAGTCGCGTCTCTGTTGTCCACCCAGCCCTTGGCCGGCTCGGACCCGTCTCCAGGGACGCGATGTAGTGCTTCGCGACCCAGAGCATTGAGGAGGCCGGCAGCTGAGGAAGTGGCTCGTCAGGCATGTCCCCGGGGCAGATCACTACCTTACTGCCCGGGGTCTGAGCAGCGACCAGCGGAGCGGCGGCAACTTGGACATGAGCCGCCCAAGGCCACGTCCCACACCTCCGGGGAGGGACCCGTCCCAGCCGCGTGCGCCATTGCCGGCAGCGTGATCGCGGTGTCGGTGAAGAGTAAGATTTAGGTAGGGCCCGGCAACTACGGCTTCAGCCTAGGCGTCTGGCGATATCGAACGTCGCGTCCATTGCAGATCGATCTGAGCACGGACGCAAGACGTATATAGGTATATCCACCAGCGGATTCGTCATGGCCATGACCACGCGGCGACAGGTTTCCCACTTCATTGGCGCGTCCTGTATGGCTGCGGCCCTCGCAGTGTCGACGGGCGTGACCGGCGCTTTGGCGGAGCCCCAAGCCCTTTCAGGTGCTGCAGCATCCATCCAGGACGATCCGCCGCCCCCGATGGACGAGGACGATCCGCCTCCCCCCGTGGAAGAGGACGATCCACCTCCCCCCGTGGACCAGGATGATCCACCTCCCCCGATAGACCCGCCACCGCCGACAAATCCACCCCCACCTCCGGCCACGGTCGACCCACCGCCAACGGACCAGCACGATCCACCACCGGTGGACCCGCCACCGCCACCGCTCGACCCGCCGCCACCACCAGCGGACCAGCACGATCCACCACGCCCAGTGGCCCCGCCCCCACCACCAGTGGACGAGCACGATCCACCAGTGCCCGCAAACCCGCCCCCGCGGCCTCCGACAAACCCGCCACCACCACCGGTGGACCAGCACGACCCACCACCCCCAGTGAAGCCGCCGCCACCAGTGGACGAGCACGATCCACCAGTGCCGGAAAACCCGCCGCCGCGGCCTCCGACCAACCCGCCCCCACCACCGATTACTCCGCCACCACCGCCGGTGGACCAGGACGATCCGCCTCCCTCTGTGGGTCCCTCCCCACCAGCGGCCGACACGCCGAAGCAACCGAACAGCCAGTCATGTTCGGCACCTCTCCTGATGGGCCTGCGCGGTTCCGGCGAAAGCGCCACCCCGACCGCGGGACCCGCCGAGACCACCATCGAGCACCAGAACCTCGGCCCGGAAATAGGCGCCGTCTACGACAACTTGAAGCCCGACGGTGTCCAGGTGTCCGGGATCCCCTACACGGCAGCACCGGTACCCGAGCTTCAAGGTGACATCGCCCTGCAACTCACCAGAGACATCGTGAAAAAGGCGGCGCCGCTGTCAAAGGCAGGTCAAGCCGAGTTCGTAGCGAAACTCGTGAAGGACGGTTTGCCTACCCCCGCCAGTGTGAGAGAAGGTGCCACGAATCTGAAGAAGGAGATCCTCGACCGGGTCAGCCACTGCCCCCACGGGAAGATTCTCCTGGCCGGCTACTCACAAGGAGCTTGGGTCATCCGTGTCACCCTTGACGAACTCAAGCACAGCCCAGGCGTGGATTGGCCTGCAGTCAGCGCCAACATCAAAGGCATCGGACTCCTGGCAGACCCGTACAACGCGATCTACCACCCGAGCCTGCCTGAGGACCTCAAGGCCAAGAGCAATGGGGTGTGTGCCGCAGAAGACCCCGTCTGCAACAACCCGTTCACCAGCCCCCACCTTGACCGCTGCTTCCCTCACCTCACCGGCCTCTGTCCGCACATTCGATACACAACGGATCGGGGCCCGACGGACAAGGGAGTACCTGGGACCGGGAATGAAATGACCGGGGTCGAGAATGTCGCCTTCCACCTGCGGCTGAGCCTCGTGCAGCTTCCGCCCGGCCCGGTTCCCGTTCCATCGGTCAGGCCAGATGTGCGCTGACAGTCAGTCGTGACGGGCGAGCTTGATTGCGGAGACCAGAAGGATCAGCGCCAGCCGACCCCAGTGTGAATGCCCCTGCGCCCACGGGGTGGATCCACCACCAGGACCGTCCGGCGGCCGGAGCGAGAGTGCTGTCTTAGACGTCGGCGTCGGCGTCGGCATTCGCCGGCACCCTCGACAGCTTGTCCGGCCTGCCTCATGTCTCAGCTGGACTCGCTGATAGAACCCTGCCATGACCTACCGATTCACCGCCCGGGCCGCCAGAACAGAGATAGACCCTGACGGCTACTTCACCGAAGCCGCCCTCTCCGAGGGCGAGGACGGAAGCGGTTTCATCCTGATGTTCATGGCGGGAGAGGAAGACCCTGACGACCAAGAGGTCGCTCTGGGGATGGACACGCACTGCCTGGTCACAGCCGGACAGGGAACCGCGTATGGATGTGTGCGCGAAGCCGTTCTGACGGGCCATGTCCTCCGCGTCTCCCTCAACCCTGAAGCACTGGCAGATCTACGGTTGAGCGACAGCGAGGTCGAAGCCGTCATAGAGGCGCCGGCCGAGGACATCGCACTCTTCCGCGAAGTCCTCGCCCAGGTCCTCGCCTATGGACGTGCCGATGCCAGACCCGCCCGTGTAGCCGTTTGACCCGATCTGCCGGATCAGCGGTCTGCCGTCATCGGACCCGCCGATGAACCCGAGTCGCGGTCCTCGTCATCGTCAACCCGGCCGAACAACGCCCCGTGCCCGCGGCGGAGGCTTCCTCGCCGAAGGCACGGGGCGTGGCAGCCGCTCCGACGGCCAGAGGTCAGTAGGTTCCCGTGCGACCCGACCAGTAGTACGGAGACCGGTCGAAGTCACCCCACGCGTAGCTCGTGACGTTGTGATCGCCGAGCATCCGCGTGTAGCAGGACGTGCTGCCCAAGGGCACGGTGCAGGTGTAGGACCCACCGTCGCTGTTGCGGATCACCTTTGCGTGCCCCGGCGAGTTGTCACCCGGGTACTCGTACTTCGCCTGCGAAATCCGTGCCCAGATGGCCTCGCACGAGACGCTGTAACGGAGTTCCAGGACCGCCGGCCCGATCGCGGCCGAGGCAACGGTAACGGTAACGGCATCCCCCTGGCAGTACGCGGCGGGGTCAAGCCCGCTGCAGCCGTTGTTCCAACAACCCCCGGCAGGGGCCGCCTGAGCCGCGGTGGGCAACAGCGCGCCTGCCGATCCGAGAAAGAGGCAGCGGCAGCGGCAGCGGTGACTACTGAGGTTTTCTGCTCGGCGTCGGGCAGTGACGGTTCATGGTCCCTTCGGTATGACGGTGGGGTGAGATATCCGGAGGGTTGGGGGCTGACCTCTGAGATTCGGGCATTTCGTGAGGGGATCCGGCTTCAGTCCGTCAAGAGGTTCGCGGCGGGTGAGAAGACCGCGGTAATCGAGCCCGCTGTCGATCCCCTGCCGGCCAGCCTGTCACCGGGCACTGGCAAGCGGTCCGGACCTGCCCTCGGACCGGACCGCTCGCACCGGGTGCTACTCCTCGCTAGGCCTCCTGGCCCGCTGAGTGGAAGTTGATGCGTTCCTTGATGACGGGGAAGCCGGCCTTGGTGAAGTTCGCGGCCATGGGGAAGTTACCCTGGTCGGTCGATCCGGTGACGACCTCCGCGCCCTGCTCCACGAGGAGGTGGGTGCACTCCGCGAGGAGGTCGTAGGCGTAGCCGTGACCGCGCTGCTCCGGCAGGACTCCGATGAAGCCGATGGTCGGGCCGGAGGGGTTGTGGGCCGGTATGTGGATGCCGGCCAGGTCGCCCTCGGGCGTGTGCGCGATCTGCCACCACTCCCGTGGGGAGGGGCACCAGTGGAGGAAGTCGAGTTCCTCCTGGGCGGCCTGGTCGAGACCGCCCTCGTCGATGGCCCTGAGCGCGTGGGCGTCCAGGGTGACGGAATGGATGCGGCGAAACGCGTCGAAGAACACGGCGTCGTCGGGTTCGGCGCTGAAGCGCAGGCGTCCGGGCCGCTCGGGCAGACCTTGCTCCGGGGTCCAGCGGTACAGGAAGCGTTCCACCAGGAGTTCGTACCCAGCGGCTCGTGCGGCGGCGAAGCGCGTCTCGGCGCCGGCCCGCAGTTCGGGGTCGTCCCGCCAGCCGCTGGGCACGTTGATCTCGAGTTCGACCTGCCAGGGAGCGGAGCGCAGGAGTTCGGCTCCGGCCTCCTCCTCCCCCTCGGCCACGTCGAACCAGTTGATGTTGACGGGCTCCGAGTCGTCGGGGCCGCCCCACCACGCGCCGCGTGCAACGACTTCGCCATCGCGCAGGGCGACGCGCTTCCAGTGGGGGCGGAACCGAGTACGCCGATGACCCTCACGGGCGCCCAGGGGGTCGGGAAGTGCGTCAAAGAGATGTGCGTCGCTCGCGGAGAGCGCACGGATGACCAGATCGGTCATGGATTCCTCCGGGATACAGGCTGCTTGGAGCGCCCCCGGTCAGAACTGAGAAACCACGCCGGGATGCTGGAAGAGGGAGCGCTGGAAAGGTGTGAACCACACGGCACTCGCCTCCTTCCGTTCATCTCAGGGCGTGGAGCCACACGGTACGTGATCTTCCGCGGGTCCGTCCACGGATTTCTGCTGTCCTTGGAAGGAAGGGTTTCGCGGGAAGAGGCAAGGCGCTCTCAATGGCCCACGGGGCCTTACTACTGAGGTTCTCAGGGTGGGGTCAGCGGGTTGATGGCCAGGCCGGTGGAGGTGAGGCAGCCGTCGATCAGGCGAGGCCGAAGCCGAATCTTGCGTAACTCGCGTCGCAGTACTCGGTCGAGGTCGTCGGGTGCGTCGAAGGCGGTGTTGGCCATCGCTCGGCGTACCAGTGACCAGAAGGTCTCGACGGGGTTCAGGTCAGGGGCGTAGGGCGGGAGGCGGACGGTGGTGAGCCAGTCATGCTCGGCCTCATAGCGTTTCAGCCCGGCTGCGAGGTGGGTGTTGAGGTTGTCCCAGACCACCACGATCGGTCCTCCGAGCTGGATGTGCGCCCGCACCAGGAGGTCGCGGTAGTCCTTCCAGGAGAAGCTTTTGCGTGCGCCCTTGAAGAGGAGATGGGCGCGGGGCCGGTAGATGAGACGGGCCGGTTCGCCGGGTTTGTAGCAGCACAGTGCGGCGACCGAGGTCCTGCGGCGGGAGCGGCCGCGGACGCGGGTGACGGGGGTGTGTCCGCGCCGGCCCCAGGTGCGGGCGCGGGGCGGCGTCATGGAGAATCCGGCCTCGTCCTCGAAGACGATCCAGCCCCCGTGGGCCGCCGCGACGCTTTACCCGCGGCCACACCTCCTTCTTCCACAGCTCGACGAAGTCCTCGTCGCGTTCGAGTGCTCTGCGGGCGGGCGCCTGCCAGGACCAGCCGTGCCGTTTCAGCAGCCGCCAGACCGTCGCCACCGACAGCGTCAAACACAAACGGCGGCGGATCACCGCCTGGACGCGGACCAGGGTCCACCGCTCATCCTTGAAACCGTGTGCTTACGGGCCCTTGCCGAACTCGTCCTCGAGAACGGCGAACTGGGCGTCGGTCACGGTCGGGCAGTTCGCCGGCCCACTCGAGCGAAGGGCCTCGATACCGCCCTCGCGCCAGGCACGGCGCCACTCACCCGCAGATCCTTCGCGATCACCACGGTCTTCTCACCCACCACGAACCGCACACCGGCATCGAGCCGGATCCCCTCACGAAACGCCCGACGCTCAGCAGTCAGGCCCCCACCCTCCGGATAACGCATACCACCGGCATACCGCAGGGATCATGACCCGTCACCACCCGACGACAACCCGAAAACCTCAGTAATCGGATGCGTGCGGACATGGTGGCGTTCCTCCTGATGAGTGGATGCGGGGCCGCGAGCGGTACGACGGATTTCCGTACGGTCGTTCGCGGTAGCGCGAAAGTGCACGGATTCCCGGCCCCCTGGGTGACGGCGGCAGTACCGGTCACTCCGCTTGCCAGGAGCGTTGTCGCCGCGACCATCTGGCCTGACACTTGCGTACGTACACGTGCACCAAGTCTCCTCGGTGCACGGGTACGCAATGACAGTGCGTCAATCTTTCCTTCTTCCAGGCCAGTTGGTGCGCAACCTGTCGTGGCCCAACGACGCTAACTCCGCTGCCCGGAGGCATGCGATCCCTGGAAGTGGGGGTTTCGCCGGTCGATGTGATGCGGTAACAGACGCGGGTGACCCCATCGACCCAGCCCCACCGAACGGCATCGAGCTGCGCCGGGCCCAGGCGAGGATCGCAAGGCTCTGCCGCGAGTTACCGGACCCGATGACGCTCTTTGCCCGAGTGAGCGACATCATTCCCGCGGTGGTCGGAGCGGACTGTGTGTGTGGGCTGACACTCGACCCGGCCACGCTTCTGCACACCGGCGGGTTTCACCACAGGGGCGTACCGCATTCCCACCTGCCTCGACTGCTGGAGATCGAGTACGGCGAAGAGGACGTCAACCAGTTCCCCGGGCTGGTGAAATCGGGCAGGACCGCGGCCGGCCTGTGGCAGGCCACCCGGCAGCGACCGCACAACAGCTCCCGCTACCGCGACGTCTACCGCCGGCCGGGATGGGTGATGAGATGCGTGTGCTTCTGCGCAGCGGCAGCCGTACGGTGTGGGGTGCGCTGGTTCTGCACCGCGGCGGCGACCGGGCGCCGTTCAGCGACGGCGAGATCGCCACGGTGTCGATGCTCGCACCGTCCATCACCGAGGCACTGCGCGGCGCGTACCTGCGCCACGACGCCGTCGCCGCGGACTCCGAGCTCCCGGCCGCGCCGGGCCTGTTGATGTTTCACCCCGGCGGCGAGCTCGACAGGGTCACCCCGGCGGGGCACGCATGGCTGGAGCAGTTGGTCAGAGCCCCTGCCGAGTCGACCTCGTCGCTTCCGCAGCCCGTCCTCCACGCGCACGGCAGGGCCCGCACGACGGGCGAGGCCTCCCTGCGCATGCGCAGCCGGAGCGGCCGGTGGCTGTCCGTCACCGCCGTACGAATGGACGCGGACGGCGGTGTCGCCGTCATGATCCAGCCCAGCAGCCCCGAGCACATCGTCGGAATCATGATGGATGTGTACGGCCTCACCCTGCGAGAACGGCAGATCGCCCAGCTGGTCACCTACGGAATGTCCGACACCGACATAACCAAACGGCTCGGGATATCCCCGCACACCGTCAGGGACCACCTCAAGAAGATATTCGACAAGACCGGGACGAACAGCCGCGGGAGGCTTCTCCAGCTCCTCTACTTCAACCACTACCAGCCGGACATCGAAACGGGTCGCACCATGGGAACGCACGGGTGGTTCACCGCGACCGACCGCGCGCCGGCGCAGAGGAGCCCTGGGGCCACCGATCGATGGTGAAGGGGCTGGGCAGCCTTTGCCCCGGACCAAGCGGACCTCTCGCTGTACTCTCGGTGGCGCCCGGCTGCCGAACCCGGTGCCCGTCAGCTTTGCCGATTGCTGTCCTCGTTGCTCGATCCCCGTCGCTGGCACCAGCGCATCCACGCATAGCCGGCCGCGGCCACGGCAGCACCACCGATGAGCTCGGACGGCAGGTTCGTCAGTAGGCCCTCGATGACGAGGCCGAGTATCTGGTCCATGCCTGGCGCTCCTTGAGTGACGGATGTTCGAGCGTTGGAGTCACAAAGGTGCAGTCGGCCTCAGCCGGGTCGGACGATCTGCGGGCGGTCCAGGACGTTTCCGGATGCACTCCTCCCGCATCCGAACGGGATGGCATGCTGCTGGACGGTTCTGAACAGTTCCGAACGGTCGGGGGAGTTCTGGTGGGCAAGCCGGGGGTATTCAAGAGGCCGCAGCTGGAAGACGGGCCGTTGAAGGACCTGAACGATGCCCTCCACACGCTCCACCTGTGGGCGGGGCGGCCGTCTCTGAGCGAGATGTACACAGCCCTCAGCGATGAGGCGAAGAAGAAGATTTCCCGCAGCACCTTGCACGCCGCTTTGGCCGGCCCTGCCTTGCCCAGGCGGGACACGATCGACGCCCTGGTCGAGATACTCGGAACTCGAGCACGCAGCACGACGCCGGAAGACCAGCTTCTGCGGTTCGACACGCTGTGGCAGAGGGCCGCACTGACTGACGTGACGGAGGAATCCCTCCTCAACCTGCCTTTGCCGCTGGGCGCGGCGGGCGACGTGCCTTTTGACCTGATCTCGCTGGTCAGGCAGCAGTTGGACGGCCAGCCGGAGGACAGCGACCGGGTGTTTGCCTTGCTTCTGCTCGCCGCCCTGAAACCCGGCGAGACCAGTGAGCGGCATGACAGGACCACGGACCTCTTCAGATTCCTGGTAGCCGAAAAGTTCGGCCAGCTGCGGCAGCCGCCACCGCCCCTTGCCGCCATCGGAGGTGCTGATGACGATGTCATCGATGCGGAGATCATCGACTGAGGCCGTTCCGGGTAGGGCAGAGGACTGCCCTACCCCCACCCCTTGATCGGGTGAGGTTTCCGGGCTGTCCCGGGGTGGGGCGAGCGAGGTGCAGAGGCGGTCAGTCCCACCAGCCGTCGCCTGTTTGCCAGCGCTGCACCCACGCCAGGAAGCCGAAGGCTTCCGGCCCTGGCCAGCCTGGCGTGAGCCGGCCCAGGGGCAGCAGGCCACCGTCCTCCGGCGGTCCGATCGAGGATCCGTTGGCGATCTCCGCGACGAAGGTCCGGCACGGCTCCGGAAGCACAGCCCCGTGCTCGGCTTCCCACGCCGAGACCGCCTCGTGTCCGAGAGCCGGCTCCCGCCACTCCGGCTCGAACGCCGAGCGCAGGAGCTCCAGGACGGCCTCATCAGGGCACTGATCAGGTGATCCGATTGCCATGGGCGACATGCTCGCAGAAGGGGCTGACCGAGCCGCCGCGGGTGGCGACGCCAGGTGCTGCTGCCCCGCGCGGGCGGGGATGGCCCCTCCCGCCGACTACATGGCGGAGCGCAGCATTCCCGCCGTCTTGGCCATCGCGGCCTTGGCCGCCTCGTCGGTGGCAGTTCGTGCGGCGTCCTCGAGCAGGAGGGCGGCCGCCTGGAGGAGTCCGATGTGGACGGGCACGGTCTCCAGCCCGGTGAGCGCGGCCATGGCCTGGTCGGTAGCGCTCTGTGGGATAAGGGTGCTGACGCCACGTCCGACGATCCGTTGGGGCTGCGTAGGTGTACTCACGGGATGATTCTCGCGGGTCTCCGGACACCAAACTGCCCACATGCGCGAGCGGTGGGCTTACTGTCGCAGTCCCGGACGGCGCCCAATCTCCCGCTCGTCGGGTCGGTGGGAACGTACGCCCGGGCAGTTCCCGTTGCCGGGCCTGCACCGGCCGCGTGGGGGCCCACTTCTGTTCCTCGGCGATCGACCGGTGGGCGGCGGCGTCCAGCATCGCCCGCGGTACGGGCGTGCCCTCGCTTTGCCCGGCGGACAGGAGCGCGGCGGCGCTCTTCCGCTCCGCGCCCATCAGCGCCGCGTAGGCCCCGGTCAGCGACTCGACCTGCCGCAGGTGGACGGGGGAAGGGCTGGGCCACCCAGGGGGCGGCGCCCCGCCATCTGCCAGCCGGTGGGCGAGAGCCGGTACGCGGTCGCGGCGAGGGCTCCCACTCCCCCGGCGTCTGCGACGGTGTCGGCGGCCGGGCTGCCCGTACCCGGCAGTTGCTTGGGCGTCCGCTGTGTGCCGAACAGCAGCTGGTCCTGGCGGAGCTCGGCGGCGAGAGCAGTGGGTGCTCCCGGGAGCCCGGTCGAGGGGCGTCCTGGCACCCGGCAGGGCAAACCCGGGTGCAGAAGGCGCCCGCGCCGGCATCGCGGGTAGCGGCTCCCCCGCCCCCTGTAGCGACGCGCACCCCACGGGCGACGGTAAAGCCGGCCCGGAGCCCTGCCGGGCCCGGCCACCACACTTCGATGGACCATACGTCGCCGACCTGATGGCCGTCCGGATCGGGATCACCCGAGCCGTAGGGGTCGGGATCGACAATGATGTGAATGCGGGCCGCCGACTCGGACACGCGGTAGCAGTGCATGTCACGCGATACGTCGTCGAGTTCGACCGTGTGGGACCATAACAAGATCAAGCGGCCAATCAGGAGATCAGGCGCCCCTCCTGGGGGTCGAAGGTGGGCAAACCCCTGGACGCCCCACCCCGTGGAGATCCCGGGCTGGGGCGGGACCGGGCAAGGGGAAACGTCCTCTTCGCTCCCCACCCCGAGGGCTTGCCCAGGGGCGGAGTATCCCGAGGCTGGGCCGCGTCGTTGGACAGGCGTCCACACACCCCCCGCTCCCCCGGAGTTCCGAGCGATGCCCAGGATCCTTCCCGTCGCGGCCGTGCCGCTTGCACTCGCTTGTCTCGTTGTGGGAGTGACGGCGCCGTCGGCCCCTGCTGACGGGCGTACCGAGTGCGTCACCACCTCGCGTGAGCTGGACATGCCGCAGGAGTCGACACCCTGGCCCGACAATTGGACGTTCCGTACGACGGTGTGCGCTCAGAGGAGCGGGTCGATCGTGACCGCGTACGCCACTCTGAAGTGGACGGCGCCGCGCGTCCTCGCACGTCAGGTGTACATCTTCGACAGCGCGAGCATCGACGCGGGGATCGCCCGCACCGCGAAGGGCCCGCGGCTCATCAGCCGCGCGTACGACGTGCACGACCAGCTGGAGAAGGGCAGTGGCACCTACACCACCGGCAGGATCAGCTACCAGGCCGGCGCGGGCCGTGCGGTCGGCCAGGCAGCCCTCCACCTGAACTGGAACAACGACGGCCGCGGCACGGAGACGTTCCCCGTCCGCGCTTCCCCCTCTGTCTAGGCAGACGCGGTCGACATGGGCCGGTCTGAGCCGTCGGAGCTGCCCGTGGCCCGTTTTGACGGGCCCCGGGCAGCGTGCTGATGGGCGCGGACGATGGTGGAGTCGACTGCGACGCCCTGAGGCCGATGACACACATCGACCAGCGGTCAGATCATCCGAAGGAAATGACCTACGGGAGCTGTACGGCGTTCCAGTCCCAGCTCTTGACGGGGACCTTGTAGCTGGGGGTGAAGGGCTGTACGAGTCCGGCGGTGTCGGCCAGGCCGGTGTACATGGTGATGCTGGTGTCGGCGTTGCGGTACATCATGCCCATGTCGGTGCGGCCGTCACCGTTGTAGTCGCCTGCGGTGAGCTTCATGGCCTTGGGGTCCCAGCTCTTGGCGGGGACGCTGTAGCCGCCGGTGAATCCGCCGAACCCGCCGTCGGCCTTGGCCAGGGAGCTGCGGAAGGTGATCGAGGTGTCGGCGTTGTAGGTGGTGACGAGGGCGTCGGCGCGGCCGTCACCGTTCAGGTCACCGGACCGGATCTCGACGGTGTTCCAGTCCCAGGTGTTGGCGGGGACGGTGTGGCTGCTGGTGAAGGGCTGGATGAGTCCGGTGGTGTCGGCGAGGCCGGTGTACATCTTCATGGAGCCGTCGCCCATCTTGTACAGCATGGCCATGTCGCTGCGGGTGTCGCCGTTGAAGTCGCCGGTGATCAGCTTCATGGAGCTGCGGCTCCAACTGCCCGTGGGGACGGTGTAGCCGGGCTTGTATTCGTTGAACCCGCCGTCGGTCTTGGCGAGGGAGCTGTAGAAGGCGATCGAGGTGTTCGCGTGGTAGTAGACCATGACCGCGTCGGCGCGGCCGTCCCCGTTGACGTCACCGGAGTGCAGCTCGATGGCGTTCCAGTCCAGGCTGTTGGCCGGGATGGTGTAGCTGCTGGTGAAGGGCTGGATGAGTCCGGCGGTGTCGGCCAGGCCCGTGTACATGGTGATGCTGCTGTCGCCGTTGCGGTACATCATGCCCACGTCGGTACGGCCGTCACCGTTGTAGTCGCCGGTGATCAGCTTCATGGCCTTGGGGTCCCAGCTCTTGGCGGGGACGGTGTAGCCGGGCTTGTAGTCGTTGAACCCGCCGTCGGTCTTGGTGACGGAGCTGTAGAAAGTGATCGAGGTGTCGGCGTTGTAATACACCATGATCGAGTCGGAGCGGCCGTCACCGTTCACGTCACGCTGGACGGCGAAACGCCGGTCCGTCTCGGTGATCCAGTCCTTGAGGCCGTCCGCTCGTTCCGCGATGGCGCCGGTACGGGTCTCCGCCGCGGGGGTGCCCAGGCAGCCGCCCTGCCAGGACCGGCTGTTGACGCCGGCCAGCTCGCCCTTGCTGTTGACCAGCGGACCGCCGGCGTCGCCCTGACAGATGGCGTCGGTGCCCTTGCCCGTGAGAGCCAGCGTCGTGGCGTCCGCGGAAACGACATCGAACGCCGCGGTGTGGACCTTCGTCGGCACCCAGTCGGTCTTGGTCCGCCCGAACCCGGCCGCCGTCACATCAGCTCCCGCGGAAGGCTGCGCAGCGGCGAGCTTGATAGGCGTGATGCTGCTCGTGACCGGCTTGGACAGCTTGGCGAGCGCGACGCCACGGTCAGCGTGCGGCACGACGTTGATCACGTCGAACGTGGTCGTCCCCGCGCCGATCTTCGCCGTGGTCTTCAGCGCAGGCCTACCCGCCACGACCGCCGCGCCGGGGGTCTTCGCGAAACAGCTCGTCGCGGTCAGGACCCAGCTCGCGTCGACGAGAACACCGGAGCAGGCGCGGCTGTTGGTCTCGTCACCGATGTTGAGCTGCACGGTGTAGGTGTACTGCCCAGCCGCGGCGGGGGTTCCGACAGCGGCCAGGGCGGCACCGGCGGGCATGAGCGCGGCGGCGCCGGCGATGGTCAGGGTCGCGGCCATCCACCTGGTGCGCGGACGTATGTGGGACATGGTCTTCCTGAATTCTTCGGGAGGATGCGGGCGGCAGGAGCTGAGGCGTCATGCCGGGGGCACGAACACGGGAGCCCCCCTGGGGGTCGGTTGAGCGAGATCCGGAGGGGGGGCCAGTGGCGCTGCCGGGCCCGGGCACTGTCCCGGGCCCGGCAGCGGAATGCCTCTACTGCGATGTGGGTCAGGTGAGGTGGATCATGGTCTTCCAGGTGGTTCCGCCGAACATGGTGACGGCGTCCGTGATGCTGCCCTTGCCGTCGCCCTTGTAGAGGTGGAGGCTGCCGTCGGTCCACACGGCCATCAGGTCGGCGATGCCGTCGGCGTTGAAGTCGCCGGCGGTCATGTGCCTGACCGTGCCCCAGGTGGTGCCGCCGAGCGGGACCGGGACCTGGTCGCCGATCTGGCCGGTGCCGTCACCGGGGTAGTAGTGGAGGGTGCCGTCGTTCCAGACGGCCATGAGGTCGGCGATGCCGTCGCCGTTGAAGTCGCCGCCGGGCAGCAGCTTGACGGTGCCCCAGGTGCTGCCGCCGGTGTTCACCTTGGCCTCGGACTCGAGCTGGCCGTCGCCCTTGCCCTTGTACAGGTGCAGGGTGCCGTCGTTCCAGACGGCCATGACGTCGGCGATCCCGTCGCCCGTGAAGTCGCCCGACGTGAACTGCTTGACCGGAGCCCAGGTGTTGCCGCCCTCGGCGACGGTGACTCCGTCGGTGATCTTGCCCTTCCCGTCACCCTTGTACAGGTGCAGGGTGCCGTCGGTCCAGACGGACATGAGGTCGGCGATGCCGTCACCGTTGAAGTCGCCGGCCGTGAGCTGCTTGGAGCCCCAGGTGGTGCCACCGAGCTGCGCGATGCTGGTGCCGGCCAGACCCTTGGCCTTGTCGCCGGGGTAGATGTACAGACTGCCGTCGCCCCAGACCGCCGCAAGGTCACCGATGCCGTCATTGGTCATGTCGCCCGGCGCGTGGAAAGAGGTCTTGCTGATCCAGGCCTGGAGGCCGTCCGCGCGTGAGGCGATGGCGCCGGTACGGGTCTCCGTGGCGGGGGTGCCCAGGCAGCCGCCCTGCCATGACCGGGTGTTGATGCCGACCAGCTCGCCCTTGCTGTTCACCAGCGGGCCGCCGGAGTCGCCCTGGCAAAGGGCGTCGGTGCCCTTGGCCGTGAGAGCCAGCGTCGTGGCATCCGCGGAAGCGACACCGAACGCGGCGGTCTGGATCTTGGTATGCACCCAGGCGGTCTTTGTACGCCCGAATCCGGCCGCCGTCACCGCCGCGTTCACGGCTGGCTGCGCCGCAGCGAGCTTGATGGGAGTGATGCCGGTGACCGGCTTGGACACCCTGGCGAGCACTACATCACGGTCACTGCGCGGCTCGAGATTGACCACATCGAGCGTGGTCGTGCCGATCCTGGCCGTGGTCTTCAGCGCCGGCTTTCCCGCCACGACCGCCGCGCCGGGGGTCTTCGCGAAACAGCTCGTCGCGGTCAGGACCCAGTTCGCGTGGACGAGGACCGCGGAGCAGGCACGGCTGTTGGGCTCGTCGCCGATGTAGAGCTTGGCGGTGTAGGTGTACTGCCCTGCGGCGGCCGGGGTTCCGACGGCTGCCAGGGCCGCGCCGGCGGGCATGAGCGCGGCGGTGCCGGCGATGGTCAGAGCCGCGGCCGTCCACCTGGTGCGCGAACGTGTGTGGGACATGGTCTTCCTAACGTCTTTCTTCGAGAGGGTGCGGGCCGCAGGAGCTGAAAGAGCCATGCCCTGTGGTCGGAGTGCGAGCCGCGGTAGGAGGGGCGGAGATCTGGGCCAGCGGTGCCGTCACGGTGAGCGTCCTGGTCCGGTGTGCGCGACATCGGGGTTCGTGCGCGCCGACGGCGGGCCCGGCCGGGCCCGCAAGTCCTGCCGCGCGTGGAGCTCGGCGGGCCCGCGGAACCCTCACGCCGGGGGCCTCCCCGTCGGCAAAGCTGTTCGGGGAGGCCGTCGCGGCGTGATCTCAGAGGGTGCCGGTGATGGTGATGTTGCCGGGATTGCCCTTGATGCCGGTGTGGGTTACCGGCGTGGTGGGGGCCCAGGTGCGGTCGGCGTGGCGGATGGTGTGCAGGATCTGGTTGCCAGTGGTGACGACGGCAACCTGCAGCTCACCGTCGACGTGGGTCACGCTGACGGACCTCGTGGTGATCTGGCCGAGTACGCCGACCAGCTCGGTGAAGGGGTCCCAGGAGCCGGTGCTCTTCCGCATCGTGTGGTGCTGCTTGGCACCACTGTCGGTGGCGATCACGATGTGGGTGTCGTTGCCGACGCCCGCCATGCTGACGGAGCTGATGGGGCCGGTTGCTCCGGCGGCCTGTGCGACGTCTCCCCAGACGGTCCACTGCCCGGCGGCGTCACGGATGGTGTGCTTGGCCTTGCCGGAGCTCACGGCCATGACCTGAAGCTGGCCTGCAACGCTGGCCGTGGCGATGTCGGACACAGTGCCGATCGCGCCGGCGACCGCGGAGATGTCACCGAACTTCGTCCAGTTACCGGTGGCGTTGCGGATGGTGTGGAAGACCTTCCCGTCTGAGACGGCGAGGACGTGGAGGTCGTTGCCGATGGAGACGGTGGACACCTTGGTGACGTTGGCCAGCGTTCCGGCGACCTCGTTGATGTCACCGAACTTCGTCCAAGTGCCGTCGATGGAGCGGACGGTGTGCTGCAGGTGGCCGTCGCCACCGACCGCGATCACGTGCGTGTCGCTGCCGACTCCGGAAGCGGTCACGGCCCAGTTCTTGATCCCCCCGATGCTGCCGGCCGTGGTGGACTGGATGTCGGTGAAGGTGGTCCAAGACCCGTCGGACAGGCGGATGCCCTGGTAGACGCTGACACCGGTCTGGACGACGGCTCCGGTCTTCCAGCCAGGAGTCTGGGCCAGGATCTCCTGCTGCATCCAGTTCTGGAGGCCGTCCGTGCGTGCCGCGATGGCGCCGGTACGGGTTTCCGTGGCCGGGGTGCCCAGGCAGCCGCCCTGCCAGGAACGGTTGTTGATCCCGGTCAGTTCGCCCTTGCTGTTGACCAGGGGGCCGCCGGCGTCGCCCTGGCAGATGGAGTCGGTGCCCTTGCCGGTGAGAGCCAGGGTCGTGGCGTCAGAAGAGGTGACGCCGAACGCGGCGGTGTGGACCTTGCTCTGCACCCAGGCGGTCTTCGTACGGCCGAACCCCGCCGCCGTCACCGCCGCGTTCGCAGCCGGCTGCGCGGCAGCGAGCTTGACGGGGACGGTGCCGGTGACCGGCTTGGACAGCTTTGCGAGGACCACATCGCGGTCACCGCGCGGCACGATGCTGACCACATCGAGCGTGGTCGTGCCGATCCTGGCCGTGGTCTTCAGCGCCGGCTTTCCCGCCACGACCGTCGCGCCGGGGGTCTTCGCGAAACAGCTCGTCGCGGTCAGGACCCAGCTCGCGTCCACGAGGACGGCGGAGCAGGCACGGCCGTTGGCCTCGTCACCGATGTTGAGCTGCACGGTGGAGGTGTACTGCCCAGCCGCGGCCGGGGTTCCGACAGCAGCCAGGGCCGCGCCGGCGGGCACGAGCGCGGCGGCGCCGGCGATGCTCAGAGCCGCGGCCATCCACCTGGTGCGCGGACGTATGTGGGACATGGTCTTCCTAACATCTCTTTACGAGTGGATGCGAGCGGCCTATCCGGCTTTGGCCCTGACGCCGAAGCAACGGACCTTCAGCCCGGAGCGGGTGTTGACGGTGCCCGAGGAGGACGCCGTGGGCACCGCGCCGCGGCCCACGAAACGGTGTTGCGCACACGGGACGGATACCCATCGACCGGCGCGCGGCATAGCGTGGGCCCATTGGGCCCTGAGCCGTTCACGGAATGGGGCGTTGCGCCTGGCGTTCCGTCAGAACAGCTCAGTGCGTCAGCCAGTGACGCGGAGTTCGACCAGAACGGAACGCAGGCCCGTGTCGCCGGTTTCCCCGACGGGCGTGAGGTCATTGGCGGGTGCGTTGACCACGGTCTTCTTCCCTTCGGCGGTGAGCGTGGCCTTCACCGGCTGGGCCCCGGTCCAGAGGCTGAAGGTGTCAGGCAGCTCAAGGGTCAGGTAGCCGGTCTTGGCGTTGGTCGCGAAGCAGAAGTTGCCCTTCCTGGATTCGACGAAAATGTTCGCCGAGTTGGCCGAGCACTCACTCTGGTCAGTGATCTGGGTGAGGAAGACGTGCCCGTCGCCACGCTTCAGGGTGATCCCGCGGTCCTGCAGGATCTGGGCCGCGCCGGGGTAGTTCAAATCTTCGATCGCAACGGGCATCTCATCGGCAAGCGGAGCAGCCGGGGTGGCTTGGGCAGCCAGCGCGGTGGCGCCGAGGCCCGCCACGATCGCGGCCGTAAGGCCACCAATCAGCATCTTTCGGGCAGGGAGCATCGCCATGATTCCTCTCAGGGGGGTGTGTGAAGCGGCAGCCATAACGGAACTAGCCGCTCCGATTCGCTGAAGTAAATCACATGTAAGATCCATCCGGAACGTCATCCCTGGCCGCAGTCGACCCGGGCTCAGGCGACCTCAGGGGGCGTCAGGCTGGCGCACTGCTCTAGAAGTTCGCCACCCTCCACTTTCCCTCAAAACCCCAAAAAACGGACATGTGCGTCAATGTTCCCAGCGGTTGCTCTCTGGGAATTGGCCCTTGATTCAAGAAGGACCGTCAGGTGAAACAAACATCGCGCTTGATACGATTTGGGCGAATATCCGGAGCTCGACGAACCCGCCCGCCGGGCGGGCTCGGCCTGCGTGCCGCGTGTGCAACTGTGTTGTCCGCCACGCTCACGGCCGGCCTGCTGTCATCCTCGGCGGCGACCGCGGAAGAGGCCGTACCGACGGCGAATCGCGGCCTCGCCGTGGGGATGTGGCTGGATGGTGGCACGGGCGTCAAGGAGGCTGCGAAGCAGGCGCTTCTCGGTTCGGATGAGGACATCCGCAAGTTCCTCACCGACGTACCGTCCATCCAGCGCATCGATGACCGGGTGGATCTTGGTCGGGTGGTGAACGCGGGCGGTCTGGCGGTTCGGGAGGCGGCCAAGAAGGCGGCCGCCGGCACCCCCCAGGACGTAGAGGCGTTCCTGGAAACGGGCTGGAAAGCTCCGAGCGAGCAGGACATGCGCGTAGAGGCGACCCGGGTGGTCAACCTCGGCGGCCTCGGAGTGCAGGAGGCCGGCAAGGCCGCACTGAAGGGCACCCCGGCAGACGTCAAGAATTTCCTTGAGGTCGATCAGTACAAGAAGCGGGAGACCGACGACCGGGTCGAGACAACCAAGCTCTACAACTCCGGCGGCACCAATGTGAAGGCGGCAGCCAAGCTGGCGCTGAGGGGCACCGCGAACGACATCGTCGAGTTCCTCGAGGTCGGGCAGTTCGTCGCCCGCAACCGTGACCAGGAACACGCAACGATCGCGCAGCTCACCGAGCAGGCGGAGAAGGCCGGCAAGCAGGCTGAGGACGCCAGGAAGGCCGCAGAGGACGCCTCGGGAAAGGCCGTCTACGCCGCCTTCCTGGCGCAGGAGGCCGCCAAGCTGTCGGCTAGCGAGGCCAAGGCTGCCCAGGGCGACGCACGAAGGGCATCCGAGAAGGCAAAGCAGGCTGCTGACGCGGCCCGCGGCGCTGCTGAGGCTGCGCAGACCGCGATCGGCGCGGCCAATGCCGCCAACCGGTCCGCGCGCAGGGCCGCATTGGCGGCCGCACAGACCGCGAACGCGGCCGCGTCTGCGGCTGATGCCGCCACGCGTGCCTCAAACGCCGCGATCGCTGCGGGCAAGGACAAGGACAAGGCGCAGGAAGCCCGGGACCGTGCGGCCGAGGCGCGTAAGGCCGGCGAGCTGGCCAAGCGTTCGGCCAAGGCCGCGGAGGAAGCCGGCAAGGCATCCTTGGCTGCAGCCGATGCCGCCGCCGCCTCCCGCGCCGCGACCGGCAATGCCAATACCGCCGCCGATGCCGCGGACGAGGCGGCAGGGTACGCGGAAGCAGCCGGTGGATCGGCGTCCGAGGCCCGCGCCGCTGCGGCAGAGACCCGTCGGCACGCCAACGAGGCAAACCGCGCCGCCAACGCTGCCGAGGCCCTGGCCCGCAGGTCGGCCGCCGCGGCCAACGAGGCACGTGATGCAGCCAACTCGGCGGCCACGCACGCCGAGAACGCTGCCACGGCCGCCGAGGCGGCAGCCGAGCACGCCGGCGAAGCCGCCAACCAGGCAGCCGAGGCCACCAAGCAGGCCAAGGCCGCCGAAGTAGCGGCAGTGACGGCCACCAAGGCGGTGGCCACGGCCAAGAAGACGTTCGGCATCGCACGGGAGACCGAGGCCGAAGACCTCGCCACCCGGACCAATGCGGCCATCGAGCGCGCCAAGACGCAGAAGACCTTCGCCAACGAATTCACCGTTGACGCCGCCAAGTCCGTGGTGGAGGGCCAAGCGATAGAGGCCGACGCGAAGGCCCTGGCGGCTGAGCTCGCCAAGCCCGGCGCCGACCAGGCAGCCATTGCCAAGAAGGGCCGAGCGGTTGCCCTGCGGGCACTGGAGTACTTCGGCTCCTGGCGCCAGGACGCCGCAGCCCAGGCTCTGTCCGGCACTGACGCTGAGGTCCTGGAATATGTCCGCACCGGGTGGGGGAAGGCCGTCTCGGACGAGATCCGCCAGCAGGTCGTCAACCTTTCCACTGCCGGCCTCTATGCGGCAGTCCGTACTGCGGCAACCGAAGCACTCAAGGGCACCGATCAGCAGATCCGTGACTTCTACACCACCGGTCAGCACGAGGCAGCCAAGACCGACCTCCGAGTTGAAATAACCAAGCTCTCCAACGAGGGCAGTACCAGTGTGAAGGAAGCGGCCAAGACGGCGCTCGAGGACGGCAGCACCAAGGCCCTGATCGCCTTCCTCAAGAACGGCCAGTACGGCGCGCGCAATATCGACGAGCGTGCCACCTCTACCAAGCTGTTCAACGACGGAGGGCCTGAGGTCAAGGCTGCCGCCAAGATCGCACTGAACGCACCCGTCAACGACCTCCACTCCTTCGTTGATGCCGGCCAGTACATGGCCGCCCGTAAGGACCAGCTCGCGTACACCCACATCGCCCAGGTCGAACGCCTCATTGCCGAAGGCGAAGGCATCGCGGCCAAGGCGCAGGAGAATCGCTGGATCGCAGCCAAGGCGGCACACGAAGCCAACAACGCCTCAGATGCGGCCAACGCAGCAAAAATTGAGGCGGGCAAGAGCGCCGACCTGGCCAAGGGATATGCCGCCGACGCGGGCAAGGCGGCCGACCGCGCCGAGGTGAGCGCAACCCAAGCAGCCAAGTCCGCCGCCACAGCACGCAGTGCGGCCAACCGGGCCAACCAAGACGCTGCCAACGCCGAAGAGTCCGCCGCACAGGCGGAGTTCTCTGCCGAGTACGCGCGCGGCTCGGCGTACGAAGCAAAGGAAGCGGCCGACCGGGCAAAGGGCGATGCGCTGGCAGCCGGCAAGAGCGCTGCCGCCGCTGATGTAGACGCCAAGGCAGCCTGGAAGGACGTGCTCACGAAGCGCGAGGCCGAGCAGGCCGAGGAAGAGCGCAAGGCCGCGGAGAAGCGCAAGAAGCAGCGGGAAAGCAAGCCCAAATGCAATGTTCCGATGAACCGGGACAGCCTCCCCATCTGCGCCTACGGTGATGTAGAGCTCGTCTTCCCCAAGGCCGACCCGGTCATGGCGGAAATCATCGTGGAGTTCGCTGTCGGCGACATCAAGCGATGCGTCACAGAACCCACCCTCAGCGACTGCCTCTGGGCGGCAGCAGGGGTCATCCCTGTCGGCAAGGGAGTCAAGCTCCTCAAGCTGGGTGCCGAAGGAGTCGAGGCTGCACGAGATGCCTCGCGGACCGCGAAGCTAATCCAGGACTGCGTCCAGTGCTTCCCCGCCGGCACCAAGGTGCTCATGGCGGACAACTCGACCAAGAACATCGAGTCTGTCCAGATCGACGATCAGGTAATGGCAACTGACCCCGCCACCGGGAAGTCGGGTGCACGAGCGGTCACCAATCTGATCGTCACAGAGAACGACAAGCTATTCAACGAACTCACCCTCGTCACGGCGAAGGGTACGGAAGACCTGACGGCCACATACGAGCACCCCTTCTGGTCGCCCTCCCAGAAGCAATGGGTCGAAGCAGATGATCTTCGCTCTGGAATGACACTCAGAGCTGCGGACGAGACCACGGTGACGGTTCAGGCCAACCACCAGTTCACCACGCATGCACGTACGTACAACCTGACGGTCAACGATCTGCACACGTACTATGTAGTCGCCGACGCGACGCCCGTCCTCGTCCACAACAGCACGTGTCTCATCGGTTCCGTCACAGCCGCAGATGGGAAATCATTTTGGCTCCCGCAAGGCCGCAAGGCGGTTTCCACAACCAACAACAAGAAGGGCTGGGTGTACGAGATAAAGCCGGCAGAGACCGCGGCTAACGGACTAAACAAAAAGGTGAAGTATGTGCGCGTAGGGGATCCGGTGCTTTCCGGGCCGCATCAGTACCCCAAGGGGTATGTGAGTTACTGGAATGAGAGCGGTCAGGTCATCAACCCCATAGACGGAACAATGATTACGGACAAGGCCCACGACTACTGGCATATCGAGATCAAATGACTCTCATCGAAAATCTCTTCACGTCGCAGGATTACCAGCAGGCTCCAGAGCGCATTGACTGGGATCCACTGAAGGAGCCCGACGCCCTGCTGGATGCGCAGCTCCTCGATTGCAGGGTGTGCCCGACTGCGAATCGGGCTGCGCTACTGATCGACATGCGCACTGCACTGCACTATCGCACGGGGAATTCTGCCCTGCTCGTCATTCGCGGCCTGCAATCGTTTCAGTGGAGTGGTGCCGCGCAGGCGCTGAAATTGATGGCGTTCACGGTCATGTCCGGTCAGCCCACCGAGGTGGATCGCGGATGGCGGATGGATCTGGACTTCTTTCCGGCCAGCAGTCTTTCTGTAGGAGGAGAGCGGGCAGATTTCTACCTTCTAAATACCAACGGCACCCCTGCGGCGCAACCGAGCTACCCGGACCATGATCTCGATCAGGTTCGGCATGGGCTACCGTGGTGGGATTCAGAATGCACAATTCTGCAATCCTCCACATCAGTTAGTGGCGGATAGCTACCCCCCAACGTTGGCCTGTGTGACCTTGATCGGTCATGCAGGCCAACGTTGCGTTTGGGCCGGCCCCAGGCGAACCGGACACCGCTCACTGCGCGTGCGGTTCGGCACTGCGGCGGTTGGCCCGGACCTGACGCCGGGGGTTTTGGGCGCGAGATTGGGCGCGGTCGAGGTACTCGCGCTTTACCGTGGCCGAGCCCGGTTTCCAGCGGCCCTGGTGCGTCGGGTCGGCGCCGGCGTCCGCGATCCACAGGTCGACCCCGCCGTCCTCGACCTCGATGTCGGCGATGTTCAGGTCGGCCAGTTCGATGCGGCGGTTCAGGGCGCCCCGGCCGACCAGGAGCGTGCAGCGGTCCCGGAGGCCGGCCGGTAAGTGGAGGTCGCAGGTGTCGACCATGGCGTGCAGCATCGGCTCGGTGATGGCCGGAGCTTTACGGACGCGGTTGCGTTTGCCCCACTCCTTGCGGTAATCCGCGCAAATGCCGCGTTCCTCGGTCGTGCCGGGGCGGCGGTCCTCAGGCATCCATGTGCGGACCCCCAACATGTAGGTGCGGATGGTGTTCTGTGTCATCTCGCGGGCGATGAGGCCGGCGACCCGTTCCACGTACGTGGCCGTCGTGCGGGGCCGAGCGACCCGGCCCATCTCCTCGCACCACTCGGCGAACTTCCCGCGCTGACTGGCGTAGTTGCGGCTGGTGTTGGCGGGCGCAGACTTGTCACGCAGGTGTTGTGCCGTGCCCTCGGACACCTCGAGGTCCGTACGGGTGTACGTGGGCGCGTCCGCCTCCGTGGGGACGGCCTCCCCCGGGTGGAGGATCGTGTGCTGGTCGACCAGGGGGCGAGGCATCTGCCCTAGTAGGACTCCGTTAGGTCTTCCGGTTCGGGCTGCTCGTGGGCGGGCATGTCGGATGTGTGGATACACGCGAAGTGGACCGTGTACGGGCTGAGTTGGCGTCGTATGTGACTGACGTGTTCGCCTCTCTGAGGCGCAAGGACCAGCGGGCCAAGGGCGACTGTTACCTGCGTGGCCTGATGCTGGACGGCCGCCGGAAGTCGATCCAGGCCATGGCCGCTCGGCTGCCGGACGGCAACGAGCAGAACCTGCAGCAGTTCGTGAACCAGTCCACCTGGGATCCGGTGCCGGTGCAGCGCCGGATCTGTGAACGCATGCTGCCGCCCATCGCTCCGACGGCCTGGGTGATCGACGATGTGTCGCTGCCCAAAGACGGAAGAATGTCGGTCGGGGTGGCTCCGCAGTACTGCGGAGCTCTGGGCAAACGCGCCAACTGCCAGGTCGCTGTCAGCGTCCACGCCGCAACGGACACCGCCTCCTGCCCGCTGCAGTGGAGGCTGTTCATGCCTCGATCATGGGAAGCGGACGACGATCGCAGGACTTCCACCCGCGTCCCGTCCGAGGTCACGCACCGGGAGAAATGGCGGTTGGCCCTGGACATGCTCGACACGCTGGCCGAGTGGGACATGAGCCCTCCGGTCGTGGTGGCAGACGCCGCATACGGCACCAACGCATACTTCCGGGCCGCACTCACCGACCGCGGAATCCACTACGTCTTGGCCGTCCGGGCGGACGTAAGTGCCCATCCGCTCGACGCTGAGCCCGAAGCACCACCCCGCAACGGGCCGGTCGGCTGCTGGCCCCAGCCTCGCTACCGACACCCCGCACCGTCGATGGCAACCCTGTCCGCAGGTCTCGGGCCGAAGGCGTTCACCACCGTCACTTGGCGGCAGGGCACCCGAGGCCGGCTGAAGTCCCGCTTCGCCGCCGTGCGCGTCCGGCCCGCCGGCAAGGCCGTGGAGCGTCCGATCAAAGCCGCTGCTTCCTCCGGTCAAGGCTGGTGGGACGGGGTCCTGCCTGACTGCTGGCTACTGGTCGAGTGGCCGGACGGCGCTGAAGCCCCCACCGACTACTGGCTCTCCAGCCTCCCTGCCGACACCCCAATCACCGAGCTGGTGCTTTTAGGCAAGGTCCGCTGGCGCATCGACCACGACTACCGCGAACTCAAGCACGGCCTGGGCCTGGACCACTTCGAGGGACGGTCCTGGCCCGGCTGGCACCACCACGTCACCCTCGTCACCGCGGCCCAGGCATTCCTCACCGAACAGCGACTGACCCCAAAAGTCCCAGGACCGGCCTCACCTTCTACCAGACCCTCGACGCCCTCCAAAACATCCTGAGGTGCTGGACCGGCATCTGCACCACCTGCCACCAACCCCTCCCCAACAGACCACAGGCCACCCAAAGATCAAGAATGACCTAACGGAGCCCTACTAGCGCCGAGTACGTATTCCATGACGATCCAGGGGAGGCCCTCGTCTTCGACGATGTCATATACCGTCGCCACGTGAGGGTTGCCGCGCAGCCGGGCCGTGTGTCGTGCTTCGCCGCGGGCTCTGGCGATGCGGGCTTCCAAGTCCTGCTTGGGGGTGTTGGGTGGGACGGCGATCTCCTTGAGGGCTACGTCGCACGCCAGTTCCTCGTCGTAGGCAAGCCAGACCCGTCCCATGCCGCCGGCACCGAGCCTGCGCTGCAGCCGATAGCGCCCGGCGATTGCCCGGTCGGCGGCATCATCCGTGCCCGTCATGCGCGCCTTCCCTACAGTCCGGACTGGTGCGGACAGCACGACCGGGTGGAGGCCCCTGACCTGTAGGGCCACATCCTAGGATTATTCACGGAGAATCCTGACATGTAGAACAAATGGCGTCGCGTAGGTCACACCTCCGGCCTCGGGAATCTGTTCCTCTCTCCTTCCAGCGCACTCACACCTGGAAGGAGTCAACCGAGTCATGCCTGACACCGACCAGCGCGTCGCGGGCCAACCCGAGCGAGGCCCAGTTCGGCCCCCTACAGGCGGACACCCCGTCGCCTGCGACTTCTCCCCCAGACGGTCGATCCTTGTCCGGCACCCGCCTGAGATAAGTAACATATACGGCGTGTCGGACAATCCCCCCTCTCCTATCGTGATCCCCTCCACCCGCTGCCTGCCCTCTGGGCCGATGCGAACGGAGGACCGGATGACGGAATCATTTGCGGGTACGTACTACCCGCATCTACGCGAGGTGCTCGATCCCCGGTACGCGGGGCTCTCCGACGGCGAACTCGAGGAGGCGTTCTCGGAGGCATTCGGCGAGAGCGTCACCCTCGCGGAGTATGAGGAATTCTTCAAAGGCTTCGGCAGAACGCTGGCGAAGGCTGCCAAGAGTGTCGGCAAGATCGCCTCGGCCGTGGGCCCCGGGCTCCTCCAAGGAGCCGCCGCCGGCAGCGCCCTGGGCCCGTTCGGCGCTCTGGGCGGGGCACTGCTCGGCGCCACCGGGTCGGCGCTCAAGCGGTATGGCGGCCGGGGCGGCCGCGAAATCGGCGGTCTCCTCGGCGGCGCGCTCAACACGGCCGGCGCACTGACCGGGCGGGGCGCGCTGACCTCGGGCCTACTGAGCCTGGCCGGCGGCCGGGGCGGCCCCGCATCGAGCACCCTCACGGCTCTGCTGGGCCGACCGGAGATGGCCCAGGCCCTGGCCGCCCTGCGCGGCGGCCGGAATCCCTCGATCCCCGTCGGCCGTGGGCAGGTCCCGGTATCCGCCCACACCTTCGCAGGGCTGCTCGGCACCCTCGCGAAGGAGGCCGAGGCGGAGTGGGCGACCGACACGGAGTCCGACGAATCGACGGACGACCAACAGGCAGGTCGACTACTGGGCCTCCTGGTCGGCGCGGAGCAGGAAGAAGCCGAGGGCCACGGATCCGAGAAGCCCGGCGCCTGCGGATGCGCCCACGGAACCGCCGGGGAGTACGAAGAGGCGGTCGGATTCGCCGAGTTCGCCGAGTTCGAAGAGGGCGACGAAACCTACGGGTTCGGTGAGTTCGCCGAACCGGACTTCGACGACCTGGCCGACCACGAGGAATTCGCCGCCCGCTTCCACGATCTGGTGCATGCCCGGTGACCAGTCTGCAGATGCTCGAACTGCTCCGGCAGCAGCTTGCCGGTGATGCCGCGGCGGCGGACGAGCCGCCCGGCGGCCTGGCCGGCCTCACCGGCTCCGCCCCCCAGATCGCGCAGTTGCTCAGCCAGCGTGAGGCGCAGCTGCAGCGAGACCTGGCGGCGGCCGAGGAAGCCGAGCGGCTGGAGGCCCAGGCGGAGCTCCGGCTCGCCGAACGTCATGAGCGCGAGGAGAGCCTGCGCCGCCGGGTGGACGAACTGACCGACCAGCTGGACGCCGCGTACGGCCTGCTCGACGACCTGGCCGCCGCGCTCGGCGCGTGCCCCGCGTGTTTCGGCGGCGACGACGCCTGCCGGTGGTGCCGGGGCCGCGGCGCGCCGGGCTTCACCGCGCCCGAGCCCAGTCTCTTCAACCGGCTGGTCCGCCCGGCCGTTGTCCTGTTCGCCCGCCTGCACCGGCGGGTTGCCCCCACCGTCACCACCGGACCACCGTCCCAGCGCGAAAGGACACAGCAATGAGCGGGTACGACGAGCTCGATGGGCTGCTCGACAGCATCGAGTACGACGAATACGAAGAGGCCACACCGCCGCGCCAACTGGTGCGCACGCCCACTCGACGCAGCAGCTTCATCCCGAGGAACACCCCGACACCGGCCTCACAGGTCCAGTTGCAGACCTCGGTCCGCAACCTGGACGGCAAGATCGAGACTCTGGGCACCGCGGTCAAGTCCCTGGAGTCGCGGACGACCTCGCTCACCACCGGGCAGAACAGGCTGGCCGCGTCCGTCCGCAAGGAAGCCGAGGAGCGCAGGAAGAGCGCCGAAGCGATCCGGGCCGATCTCCAGCAGACAAAGATGCTCGGCCTGCTGATGCCGATGCTCAGCCAGGAGACGGTGGAGGCAGACCTCGACGGCAGGCCGGTCAAGGTGCTCGCCCCGTCACAGAGCCCGATGGCCGGAATCCTGCCGTTCATGCTGCTCATGCCGGGCATGAGCGGCGGCGAACCGGGCAAGGGCGGACTGGGCGGCGGCGACATGATCATGAACCTTGTCCTGCTGTCGATGCTGACCAAGAAGTGAGGCGCAGATGGGTACGCTGACATTCGGCTCCGGTGCGGTCACCGGCACCGCCATTCCCAGCAGCACCGCCACCTCCAATGGCTGCGCCCCGGCCGGGACGCGGGTGGGCATCCCCATCGATCTGGTGGGCCGGTCCCGGACGAAGGCCGAGAAGAGGCTCAGGTCCCTCGGGCTGGTCCCGCAGGTGTGCGAGGTCATCACCGACGGAACGCCCGACACCGTCTTCAGTCTCGCGCCCCCCGCCGGAACCATCCAGTCGGCGGGCTCGGTCGTGACCCTGTACGTGGTGACGACGTTGCCCAGTCCGGTCTACCTCGACAGGAAGCTGGACCACCTGATCAAAATGGTGGCCCTCCTGGAGACCGAGCGCAGTGCGAAGGCGCGGCACGTCGCCGTCCTCGGCAAACTCGACGAGATCCACCGCGCGGTGGGACATCGCGGCGACACAGACAAGCGATAAGGCACGGCGGAGTGATCGGAGCAGTCCAGGATGGATCCGGCGCTGTACGAGTTGGCCCGCCACGGTGATCCCGGCGACGAGGTCAGCGTCATCCTGCGGCTGCGGGACCCGCACCGGCCGCCGGCTTCGGTGCGGGTCGTCAACGCCTTCGGCGACATCGCCACCGTGCGGGTCCGGCGCCGGGACATCGCCGGCCTGTGGGCCGACCCCGCAACGCTGAGCGTCAAGGCCCCGCGGCTCTACACACCGGACGTCGAGCCGCCCCCGGCGGCCGACGGGTCCGGGCCCACGGCGCCGAACGACCGCATCCGCCCGGACCTCCGGGAGACCGGCCGGGGCGTCGTGATCGGGATCGTCGACTGGGGTTTCGACTTCGCGCACCCGGACTTCCGGCACCCGGACGGGCGGACCCGGCTGCTGGCTCTGTGGGACCAGCGTCCGGCGGGGCCGTCCGGGCCGGGCCGGCTGTTCACCGCCACCCACATCGACGCCGCCCTCGAGCAGCCCGACCCCTACGGTGCCCTCGGGTACCACCCGACCGACTTCGACGCGGGGCTGGGCGCGCACGGCACCCACACCCTGAGCATCGCCGCCGGGAACGGCCTGGGCGGCGGTCGGCCCGGCATGGCGCCCGCGGCCGACATCATCGCGGTCAGCCTGCCCCAACAGCCCGGTGGAGCAATGGTGCCGCTGGGCAGCTCGGGGGAGCTGCTGGACGCCTGCGCGATGATCTTCAAGGTGGCCGGGGACCGACCCTGTGTGATCAACCTCAGCCTGGGCCGGCACGCGGGCGAACACACCGGCCGGCAGCTCCTCGAACAGGCCCTCGACCACCTGGTCGGCGCGGCACCCGGCCGCGCCGTCGTACAGAGCTGCGGCAACTACTTCCAGCGGCGGACCCATGCCTCTTGGCGGCTGCGCCCGGGAGAGGCCCGTACCTTCCGCGTCGCGGTGGAACCGGACGACGTCACCCTCAACGAGGTCGACCTCTGGTACCCCGGCCGCGACCGGCTGACGGTCACGGTGGCCACGTCCGACGGCGCTCACCGGACCGTCGTACCGCTCGGCGAACAGGGCACCATCACGATCGACGGCCGGGACGTGGGCCGTGTTTACCACCGGGCCTGCGACCCCAACAACGGCGACAACCAGCTCTCCCTCTTCCTCGAAGCGGACCGCGCGGTGGAAGGCTGGGACGTCACACTGGACGCGGACGACGTGGTGGACGGACGGGTACACGCCTGGATCGAGCGGGATTCCCGGTGCCGGCGCTGCCAGGCACGCTTCGACGCGTCGGACGTCGACACCGCCACCACACTCGGCACGATCGCCAACGGGTTCCGCACCCTCGCGGTCGGAGCGTACGACGCGCACGACCCGGACCGTCCGCCGGGCCGGTTCTCCTCCTGCGGCCCGACCCGCGACGGCCGGCAGAAGCCCGACCTGGTGGCTCCCGGCGTGATGGTGCTCGGAGCACGCTCCCACCCCGGCGGGGACGAGGACGGCCCCGGGTACGTGCGGATGTCCGGTACGAGCATGGCTGCCCCGGCGGTGACCGGGACGGTGGCGCTGATGTTCGAGGCCGCCGGCCGGCCCCTTGCGATCGAGGAGACGCACAGAGCACTGCTGGCCAGCTGCGATCCGCCGATGCCGGGTACGGATCCGCGCCGGCTCGGCAGTGGCTATCTGAACGCCGAGTGCGCTGTCGCCACGGTCCGGTCCGGGGAACCGACGCCCGGTCACGTTCCCGAGCAGTGGTCCGAGCCGGTGACCGAGGACGTGCCCGCGCCGGCCGGCTGCGGCACCCCGGTTCGGGCGGCCGACCGGCCGGCGGTTCTCAAGGCCGGCTCGCGCCACCTGGCCGTGGGCGACGCGCAGCGCCGCCTCAACCTCGTACACGCCGAAGCCCTCGTCGGGGGCCGCCCCGGGCTGCCCAACGCACCGCTCTCCGTGGACTGTGTCTTCGGCACCAGGACCCGCGCCGCCGTCGTCGCGTTCCAGCAGCGTGCTTTCCCCGGCAAGCCGGACGAGCACGACGGCCGGATCGGCCCCAGGACGTGGGCGGCGCTCGAGGCCCGGGTCAGCCCTCCACCTCCACCTCCACCTCCACCACCGCCGCCCCCGCCGCCGCGGCCGGACAAGGACCCGTGCCTGCTGACGAATCTGCGGGTGGCGGTGATCGGCAGCGGCTTCGCCGGTCTGATGGCTGCCTGGCGGCTCAGCAGCGACGGAGCCCAGGTGACGGTGTTCGAGGCGGCCGACCGGCTCGGTGGCCGAGTGCGCACGGACCGGTCCCTCGTACCGGGGAAAGTGGTGGAGGCGGGGGCCGAGCTGATCGGGGAGAACCACCCGACGTGGATCGCTCTGGCCCGTAGGTTCAAGCTGAAGCTGACAGAGCTCACCCCGAAGGAGAAGTACCGCGCCAAGGGCCTCAAGGTCCGGCTGAGGTTCGGCAACACCGACGTGTCCGAACCCGAGCGGGTTCGCCTCGAGGCGAAGGTCAAGCAGGTGCAACGCAAGATCGGTGCGGAGGCGCGTGCGATCGATGCGCTACGGCCGTGGACCAGCAAGGACGCCGCCAAGCTGGACACCATCTCACTCGCCACCCGGCTCGACGACCGGGACATGTTCGGCCCGGCTTCCTCCCCCGCACGGCACCTGTTCGAGTTCATCACCGAGAACGACCAGTGCATCGGTCTGGACAAACAGAGCTATCTCGGCTTCCTGACCGCGGTGAAGGCGCACTCGGTGGGCGGCAACATGCTGGCCTACTGGGACCTCACCGAGACCCACCGCTGCGAAGGCGGCAACGACCAGCTCACCACGGCGCTCGCGGCCTCCTTGAAGGACGTCCGGCTCGGCACCGAGGTGACCGGAATCGACGTACGGGACGACGGCGTGAGGGTGACGGTCCGTTCGTCCGGGGGAAGCCGCACGGCGGACTTCGACTTCGCCGTCCTGGCCGCTCCGCCGACCGTATGGCCGTCGATCAACGGCAGCACACCCTTCAAGCCGGCCGACTACGCCATCCAGCACGGCCCGGCGGTCAAGTTCCTCAGCGCCTTCGACCGGGACTCCTGGAGCGCGGACAAGCTGGCGCCGAGCGCGCTCTGGGACCGGATCGGCAGCGTGTGGGAGGGCACCGACCGGCAGCCGAAGCCACCGGGATTCGCCCTGACCGTCTATTCGGGCGGGCAGTTCGTCCGGGACGCGAAGACTTACGCGGCGGAGCTGCCCAAGATCTACCCGAGCTACACGACCAACGTGAAGAAGTCGACCCTGGTCGACTGGCCGCACGAGCCCTTCATCTGCACCGGCTACGCGGTGCCGGGCGTGGGGCAGGTCACCACCGTCGCCAAGAACCTGAGCGCCCCCTACCAAAAGCGGTTGTTCTTCGCCGGCGAGCAGGCCTCGCCGGGATTCTTCGGCTACATGGAAGGGGCGCTGCAGTCCGGCGCACTGGCCTCCCACCGTGTGACCGCCGCCTGGCGCATGATGTGCGGCCGGCCGCACACCACGCACTTGGCAGTGGCCGAGCTGGCTCCGTGGATCGGTACGGAAGCGGCGGAGAGCGAGGCGGGCACGATGCGACTCGGAGGCTTGCGGGACCGGTGGGACGATGACGCCCCCGATGTGTACTACGAGGACTCCGGCCCCGGGTACGGCGAAGCGATCGGACCCTGCCCCGACGTCCCGGTACCGCCGTCCGCCCGCCCTGCCCTGCTCGCCCTCCACTCCCGTCACCCTGCGGTGCGTTCGGCGCAGCGCCGGCTGAACGTCATCCACGCCGACGAGCTGGCGGCCGGACGTCCGGGCATCACCGGAACACCGCTGGTCGACGACTGCGTCTTCGGCGCGAAGACCTTCGCCGTCGTGGTGGCCTTCCAGAAGCTGGCCTTCCCGGGCCGGCCGGCGGAACACGACGGCAGGATCGGCCCGAAGACGTGGGCCGCACTCGACGCGGGCCTCGCTCCACCGCCACCGCCGCCTCCACCACCACCGCCCCCGCCTCCTCCCCCGCCGTTCGTACCCCCCACCCCGCCGAGCCCCAAGCTGGCTGCGGCGAAACCGGTGCGCCGGCCGTGCTGCGCACTCACGCCCCTCTTCCTCATCGGCTCCGGCGGCGTCGGCAAGCACAGTGACGCCGCGCCGAACATCGTCTACACGGGCAGGGCCGGGTTCGTGGATTTCGGCCACCTCTGGGACACCTGCGATGTGACCGCGTTCGCCTACCAGGAGATCCACCGAGCGGGCGGCGCCAAGGGTGCGAAGATCAATACCGGGGAGGGCGAGGCCACGCTGACGAGCACGGTCCCGCCCAGGGAATGGATGGAGGTGGCCCGGTCGATCGCCTACGACGACGCGCTGGCGCACGAGATCGCGACGTACCCCGACGGCGCCGGCGCCTGCAACTTCCAGCTCTTCAACCAGCACATCTCGTCGTTCTCTCCCGAGGACCTGTGCTCCAACTACCTCGGCACGGTCGTGGCCGAACGGGCGATCCTCGCCGGCGGGCCGTTCGTCCCCGAGGCCGAGCGTCAGGCAGCCGCGCTTCTGGCCTCACTTGACGCGCAATCGGCAGCGGAGACCCAAGCGGCCTTCGCGATGATTCAGAAGAGGTGGGTGGACGTGTCACTGAGCATCAACAACACCTGCTTCCTCAAGCGCCGCAACTTCCTCTCCGTGCCCTGGCAGACCGGCCACAAGAGCGACAAACTCACGCCCTCGTTCGTCGTCGAGCAGTTCAGGTTCGGCGCCACCTACGACTACAAGCACGTTCTCGGCCCTACCCGGGCGACGTTCAACGCGGACATCGCGGCGATCAAGGCAGCGGCGCGGAAGCAGTACGGCCCCGACTTCGCGACCCCGTAGCGCGTTGTCAACGAACGTTCGCCGGGGTGTCGGGCATGTGCGTTGCGCCACCGCAGGCGGTCCTGCACCTTCCGGGCCGGCGCCGGGTGATTCGGGTGGATGGAACCGCTCATGACGAAGTTCCGTAGAGCCAAGCTGAGCCTGCCTCACTTGGCCGAGGTCCCGACTCGGTAGGCCCAGCGGGCCGGCGATGTCTCGACGAAAAGCCCCTGGGGCGGCCCGATGGCCGCCCCAGGGGCTTTTCGTCGAGCGGGCTGGTCAGCCGGTGACCGCCCCCGTCGCGCCGCTGGTCGCGGTGCCGGACATGTGACCGGTCCGGTTGGCCGTCACCTTTACGGTGATCCGCTTACCGCGCTGCGCACTGGTCGGGGTGAACGTGGACCGGGTCGCACCGGTGATCAGCTTCCCGTCCGCGTACCACTTGTAGGTGTACGAGGTCGGTGCCGGAGTCCACGTACCGCGGCTCGCGGTCAGCACCCTGCCGACCTTGGCCGTGCCCGTGATGGCCGGGGCCTTCGTCGCCTTGGGTGCGGCTCCCTTCACGAGTACGGCGGCGCTGGTGGCCTTGGCCTCCGGGTGTCCGGCCTTGCGGGCGGTCACCACCACGGTGAGCTGCTTGCCCTGGAGCGTCGACGGCAGAACGTACGACGCGGCCGTGGCACCCGAGATCGACTTCCCGTCGGCGTACCACCTGTAGGTGTGGGAGTCGGCGACCGGCGACCAGGAGCCGGTCGTCGCCTTCACCGTGCCACCGACGACCGCGGTGCCGGTGACGGTGGGGGCGGCGGTGGAGCGGATCGGAGCGACGGCGGTGACCGAGCCCTTGCCGTACTCCATGCCGTGCGCGAACACGCTCACGGACAGCGGGCCGAGCGGGGCCTTCGTGAGGTCCAGGGCGACCGTCATGCGGCGCCGGTCGGGAGCGACGGAGACGGTCGTCGAGCGGGCGCGGAAGCTGCCGTTGGTCAACTCGACCACGGTGTCCTCGCGCAGTGCGGTGCCCGTGACGGTCATGGTGACCTTGCCCCGGCCGACCGTGGACGGGCCCACCGTGCCGATGGTCCGCTCGTCGAGACCGCAGACCATCGTGGTGCACGTCGCGTCGACCCGTACCGCGGTGGAGGCCTGTGCGGGCTTCTCCGGCAGACCGATCACGAGCGTGCTCGGCCGGGAGGCCTTCGGCGGGGCGGCGGTCGGGAGGGAACAGGCGTACCCCCAGCAACCGTTCTTCAGATCCGACCGGTCGTACAGCCAGGGGGTCGGCGACTGGTCGAAGGTCCCGGCGGGCGTGAACTTCAGGTCGAACCTGTCGCCGGTCGCCGTCGGGAGCACGGCGCAGATCGCCGTCTTCTGCTCGCTGAGGGTGGCGGTCAGCGGCCCGAACCCGTAGCTGACGTTCGGGACCTTGACGCACTCGGGGGCGGGCCCGGCCGCCGTACCGATGCGCAGTGCGTCCAGACGGTAGGCGGGCGCCGCGGTCTTGCCCTCCGGAACCTGGATGAGGACCTGGTAGCGGGTGGAGCCGGTGGCGGCGCAGCCCGCGGCGAAGTAATCGCAGACGACTTCGCCGTTCGCCTTGTACGCCAGGAGCCGGGCGGAGGCCTGCGCGTCCCGGGCGTTCAGGTGCAGGGTGTCCGCGGCGTCGGCCGTGGTCACCTGGTGGCACAGGAACGTGCCGGGCTTGGCCGGTACGCCGCCGGTGGACGGGCCGCCCACCGCTGCGGCCGCGGTCGGGACGCAGCCGCGCGCGGTGGCGGTGACGTCGAGGCGGGTCAGGGCGAACTCGGCGGGCGCGTTCGGGCCCCGGACGAGGACGGTGTGCGCTGCGTTGGCCGTCAGGGAGCAGGTGGAGAAGGAGCCGTAGGACGTGCTGATGGAACAGACGACCTTGCCCTTCTCGTCGAGGACGCTGGCGACGGCGTTCAAGTCGCCGGAGACCCGCTGGATCTGGAAGATCTCGCGCGCGGAGTGCTCGTTCGCCCCGATGGACAGGCAGTCGGCGAAGACCTCCGTGCTGGTCTTCACGCTCATCCGGGCCGGCTTCCCCGTGAAGTCGCCGGGCAGGAAGGTGCGGCAGGCGCTCGGCGCGTCCGTGCGGTGGACGACGAGACGGTAGACGTGGCTCTCCCCCGCCGGGTCGAGCTTGGAGACGAGGGCGCGGTACGGAGCGGTGCCGCCCAGGACGCAGGTGCCGTCCGTCAGTCCGTTCTCACAGAAGGCGGCTCCCTTGGCGTCGACGACGCTGATGGACGCGGCACCGTCGGACAGGACGGCGACGTGGGCGCCTTGGGGTACCGGCAGGTTCAGGCAGTCGACCTCGCCGGGGACGGCGAACGTGCCCTTGTGGTCGCGCGCGAGCGTGACCACGTTCTCGCAGCCCGCCGTTGCGGTGCGGGACAGGATCCGCACGGCGATGTCCGTGCGCAGGGTGTACGCGACGCCGGCGGCGAGCGAGCAGTCCCGCCCGTCCGTGCAGACGGCGGAGCCGTCCACCGCGTACACCGCGATGCCGGAGACCCTGCCCTCCGCGTCGACTCCGTCGGCGTCGTAGCGGCCGGTCGCGGTCGGGGTGAACGTCCTGCACCCGGTCTGCGGGGCGGACTGCGCGGGCGCGGAGCCGTACGAGGTCATCGCCACGGGCACGCAGCCCTCGGGGTTCGACAGACGCCGGACCTTCAGGGTGTACGCGGCGGGGAAGCCTCCGCTCAGCCACCGGATCTCGGCGAGGACGCGGTAGCCGCCCACCCCTGCGGGCAGGACGCAGTTGGCACTCTCGCAGAGGCGCTTGCCGGTGCCGTCCGTGATCCAGTACGTAAAGTCTCCGTACTCGGCCAGCTGGAAGTCGGCGGTGATCCGCTCGCCGGGAGCGGCGGTGAACGCGTGGCAGACGATGCCGAGGCGGTCCGCGGAGAGCCCCGAGGTCGGGGCCGAGTCGTAGCGGGTGCCGGCGACGGCCGGACATCCGGGGGCGTCCATCAGCGGGACGAGGGCGACCCGGTTGGTGATGGGCTCCCAGTGGCTGTTGTAGACGGAAACCGTGTACGTACCGGCCGCGAGCTCGCACCAGGAGCCGTTCGGATCCCCGCACGCGACCTGGCTCCCACCGGAGGTCCCGGAGGTCAGCGAAGCGTAGGCGTACTGGTCGGAGACGAGGAGCCGGTGCATGCCCGGCTTCGTCACGACGACCTCGAAGCAGGCAGTGCCCTGGGGCTCGATGGTGGCGCTGCCGACCGCGCTGCCCGGATCGCCGAGGGGCGCGAGCGCGAGCGGCGCGCAGGGTTCGTCGGCCGAGCCTGCCGGGGTCGGCGCCGACTCCGCGGCCTTGTTCTCGCGGACCGGGCTCGCCGAGCTCGCCGGGCGGTGCACCGGTTCAGCCTTCGACGCGGGCGCCGGCGCGGGCGCGGGCGCCACGCTCGTGGACGCAGCGGCCGCCGGCGGCGCGGCGAACGCGTTCGCGGCCGGGATGGCGGGCATCAGCAGCGCCGCCAGCAGAGCGGGGACCAGCAGGGTCCTCGCGGATCTGAACCGTGCGCGCGGACGCGCGGAGTTGAGCATTTCGTTCCCCCCGGAGCGATTTCGGCCATGTGGATGTCACATGGCTGGCACACTCTACGGTCAGCCTCGAACCCGCCTGGCACGGCCACCCCCCTGTTGACCAGGCGGAACACCGAAGTCCGGGTCGCGCCGCGGCCGGATCACAGGAGAACCTCACGGCCCGGGTCTTCATCGCCGCGTGCCTCCGGCGCTCGAGCCGACGCCGGCCGGACCGGGCACCGGCCGGGCGGGGTCCGCCGGCGAGTGGGTGGCGGCGACGGTGCGCAGGATCCGGAGCACGGACTGGGGCTCCAGGGGGCGGCCGCTCAGGCGCATCGCGGCGATTTGGCCGGGCCGCAGGACGTCGGCCTCCGAGCTCCGCCCCCAGAGGTAGTGGTTGAGGCTCGAACTGGAGGGACTTGGCGGTGCCGGCCGGTACGAGGCCCGGTCCGCCCGCGCCGGCCGTGCCACAGCCGACGGTGAGCCAGTGCAGGACGGCCGGCCGGTGGTGCTCGACGGCCTGGTAGCCGAGGTGGCCGCTGGCCTCGGAGTTCGGGCCGCCGGCCATGCCTCGACCAGCCCTGCGGCGACGTCGTGATCCATCGGGCCACGTTGGCGGTTCGGCCCGAATGCCGGTGCGGCAGGTTTCGTAGGCCTTGATCAGCTGCCGTCGGTGACGCTTCGGGGGCGTCCGCGATGTCAGTCGTCGGCGGCGACGATCAGGGTCAGGGACGAGTCCCGGCGATCGATGACAACGAACTCGTGGAAGTCGATGTGCACCCCTCCCCAGTCGTGGAACGCCTCGGGGCCGAGATTCGAGAGCTCATAGCAGCTGGTGGCCGGCCGGACGGCGGGGTACACCTCACGTGCCAGAACGTCCTCCAGGGAGCTGGGCAGCGGACCATGTTGGCTTGCCCAGCTCTGGAGCGTGCCGGCCGCGCCGTTCCGGCTGATGGCCCGGTAGGCGTCGACGGTGACGTTCTGCGTCCAGTACGGGCCGTGCCGGGTGCCGTCCGGCTCGACGCCGCCTCCCGCGTAGTCGTCGCGGAACTGAGCATGGGCGATCAGGGCAGCGATCACGGCGGGATCGCCGGGCGCGTCCGCGGGGAGCCGGAACCTCTTGATATCGATCCAGCGGTAGCCGTGCCCTCCGGACTCATTGAAGACATGGTCGCGGAAGTTGATGAAAGCACTGTCCGAGTGAGTGAGTTCCTGCACGCCACCAGCCTATGGGCGGCGCCAGGCCTCCGGCAGCCACGGGCGACGCGGTCCGGCGGGTTTGCACGACCTGCTGCCGGCGTTTCACATAGTCGAAGACCTAGCATCCCGGGGCTTGAAGGTATCGCCAGGCTCCGCCAGGATGCCCATAGTCGATAGGGCAAGTGGCCCTGGGTATGCACCTATTGGGGGCGAACCATGATCCACATCACGCTCGGACGGATGCGCTACGTCAACCCGCAGGAGGACCAGCTGGGCCGGGAGCACGTCGGCTGGGACCCGAACATGGGCGACGAAGCTCTGTTCCGCGCCAACCGAGGCTGCTGGGTCCTGGGCGAGCGGGCGGAGAAGGAACAGTACGCCCTGCTGTCCTGCGAAGGTGAGGTGCGGATGGCCATCCGGATCGACAGCCTGGTTCCCGTGGCCGGAGGACGCAAGGCGATGGAGGGCAGGTTCCTCGCGCCGGGCGACGCGGTCTACGACGCCTACGTCGGCGGGAAGCCTCCCGTGGAGTCGACGCGCAACCCGATCACCTACTTCGACTCCCCCCATGACGGGCGCCTGTGCGGCTGCGGCTGCGGTGAACCGGTCGCCGGCGGCTGGTTCCTGGCCGGACACGACCAGAAGGCCCTGCACGCCCGAGTCGCCAAGATCGGCACCGTCCGCGAGTTCCTCGATTGGTTCGACAACACCTACGTCGAGCCGACTGCCGAGTAGCCGCTCAGCTCGTTCACCGCCGTACCACCGTTCCGCTGCTCCCCCTGCCCTGCGGTCCGCCATCCGACGGGACGCTGTGGGCCGACTCCGCCCTGCCGGACGTCATCCAGCGGGGCGGAGTGCTGCGCAAGGGCAGCTCGGCCAGGGCTTCGGAACTGTCGGACGCGCTGCTCGTCCTATGGGCGTCGGCGGCCGCGGATGGCCAGCACGATCTCGGCGGCGGACCTGAGGACGGCTGCCCGGTGGCGGGAGTCGGTACCGCGCATGGCCAGCCACACCACCACCACAGCCGCAGTCGCGCACGCCACCACCACACCCAGAACGATCAGTGAACCAACGACCATCGGGTCCATCGCAGCCACCCCTCTCGATTCCTACTGCCACGTCCCTCGGGTTCGTCCCATGGCAGGGAGGCGTCGGGCGCATGGACGGCGAGGGGCGCGGTACGAGAACGGGCAAGTAGCTCGGTGGTGGCCCGGCGGGGCCTGTACGCGGCCCGGGAGACCAGGCAAATGCGCCGGCTACAGACCTAGGCCACCCGCCACCAGGCGCCACGAGGCGCCCCCAGGAGACCGTTCCCGTCTCGAAGACGTCCGGCAGGTCGTCGGGCAAGTCGTTGGGCAGGTCGAGGTCATCCTTGTCGAGCTCGTCGATCAGCAGTACGCGGGGCAGCAGGTGGGCCCCCCGGCCAGGAGGGTGCGGCCGGGTGCCGGTAGGGGCGCGTTCCTCTGACGAATCTCTCGCGGTGCGGGATGAAGTGGCGGACCATCAGCCAGCAGGGCATGTCATGACAGGGGGCCGGTATGTCGCAGGACTGCGCGTGCTGGGCGCCGACCACACCGACACCCTCACGACCCGCCACGGCCTCGCCTGGTGGCGGGGGTGGGCGGGGGACGTACCAAGGGCCGTGGCCGAGTTCGCGGCCGACCGGGCGCGGGTTCTCGGAGAAGACCATCCCGAGACCGTACGGGCCAGAGAGAGCCTTGCCCGGTGGCGTACAGAGACCGAAGCCAGGGGCGGGGAGCAGGGAGCAGGGATCCAAGTCGGCCTGAAGTGTGGAATCCGCCCACCCCGGCAGTGGGCTTCGCTTCGCCGCGCCCCGGACAGTGTCGGTGGCGCGGCACGGGGTCTTTCCGGCAAGTACGGGCCGTGGCCTGCGGAGGCATGCCCGGCGAGTTGCCCACCGGCCGCGTGGTGAGTGACGGCCGGTTCAGGCGGCCTGAGCACCGGTCGACGACTCGGAGTCGATCGTTCAGTCGGGTAGTTCCCACACGGTCGTTTGAAGTTTGACCTGGCCGCCGTTTCCTGTGCCGGGTGTGAAGTATCCGACCCGGCCGGCTTCGGTGCCGAAGCAGGCGGGGCGGCCTGCGGGGACGTCGGCGGTGCGTTGCCCGAGGTTGGTGTTCAGGAGGTCGACGCATTTTTGGCGGTCGGGTGTCCCGGGACCCTTGAAGGCGACGATCGTTTTGCCGACGTAGCGTCCTGGATCGCAGCTGAGTTGGCAGGACAGTCCGAGATCCCCCAGCGGTGCCCGTTGGGGCGGGACGGGATCCAGGAACCAGCCCGTCGTCGGGATCCCGGTTTTGCTGCCGTCGTCCAGGGTCAGTGTGCCGCGCCAGCGCACGCGTACGGTCTCGGGCACGGTCGGGGCGGGGGGTTCGCTCGCCGGGGGCGGGGTGGAGCTCGGCGGCGGGACGGGCGCGGGGCCGGATGAGGGAGGGGTGGAGGCCGGGGTGGGCGGCGTGGGGGAAGACGTCGGCGTGGGCGTCGGTGAGGGCGTGGGGCTCGGTGAAGGGGTCGGGTTCGGTGTCGGTGTGGTGCTCTCGCGCCCGGGTCCGGCGTCGGCTATCGGGCTTTGTCCCGGGGCCGGATTGCCCCGCTGAAGCAGTACCGCTCCCCAGATGATCGCGGCCACCGCGATCAGAACGGCGGCCAGGCCGGCCAGCGGGAGGCGGTGTTTCCAGGGGGGAACAGCCTCGTGACCAGTGCCGGAAACGGGTTCGGGGAACGGCCCCATCCCCTGGTGGGGCACGAGTTCGGCGGAGCCCTCGCCGGGAAGCCGGGCCACGAGGCGGTCGATCTCGCCCAGGATCCGCTGCCGCTGTACGGCCAGGTGGCCACTGAGCCGCTCCAGCTGCGCCGCCCGCGCGCCCACCCCGTCCGAGGCTTCCGTGCCGGCCTGCGGGTCCTGCCCCTGGTCGGCCGGCTCGGCCAGCTCGGCCAGCAGCCGGGCGGTCTCGGCCTCCCGGTCCTGGACCTCCCGCAGTGCCCGCTCCTGCTCGTAGAGCGCGGCCCGCTCGCTGTTGCGCCCGCCCACCGGGCCCAGGGCTCGCTCGTACAGGGCCGTCACCAGCTCACGTACGGCGGTGGTGAGCGGGGCTCGCCCGCGCCGGTCCGCCTCCTCCAGCAGCGCCTCCACGTAGGCACTGCGCGGTAGGCGGTCCCCGTTCTCGTACCGCGACACCGAGGTGATGCTCCCCCCGTGCAGGGCGACCATCGCCCGCTGGGACAGGCCCGCGTTCTCCCGCAGCAGCCGCAGCTGCTCCCCCAGCGCCCGCGCCGCCGCCACGGAGCCGGGCTCCCCGGCCCCCTCCACGCCGGAACCTGCCCCACTGCGGCGATCGCCCTCAGACATGACTGCTCCTGCTCCCCCCGAGGCCCACGGAAATCTTCCCCACCGGGAAACCACCTGCTCCCAGGAGGGGACACCGAGCCTAGGCGCGAAGGTCGATCACAGAGAGCCGATACCGGCCAACTTCCCCAACCCACCGCACACCTGACCACAGCACATCTGACCACCGCACACCTGCCCACCGCGTGCCGGCCACGGCATGACCCGACGAAAGGAAGACCCCATGTCCTCGATCGCCCTGGCCGTACTCCTGCTCCTGACCCTGGTGACGCTGCTCCTGGCGGGCGCCGTCGGGTACGCCGTCCACCGCCACCCCGCACTGACCGCCCCGCTGACGGCGGCCGGGATGGCCGTGGCCCTCGTCGTGACCTGCGTGTGCGCCATCGCCGCCCGCTGACGTGGAGTCCGGGCGTCAGGCGGGCTGAGGCGCGGGCTGCGGGGCGGACATTGCCAGAGCGGCCGCGTCCGGGGCGTTGCGGGTCTCGCGCATGATCAGCAGGCCGTTGACCACCATCAGTGTCGCGGTCAGGCAGTGGACACCGAGCGCGGTGGCCACGGGGCCCCCGTGGGCCAGCACGGTGGTCATGTCACCGTACGCGGCGAGCGCTTCCACCAGCAGCGCCCAGCCGAGCGCCCGGCGGTGACCCGTCACCAGCAGGATGCCCAGGACCAGGGCCAGGACGACGTCGCGGATTCCCTTGACCACGAGGAAGCCGCCACCGTCGCCGGAGGGCGGGTTCGGCAGGCCGAAGCCCGCCGCCGTCGTCTCCGGGCTCAGGATGTACCCCGTCCCGAACCAGAGGATGAAGAGGATGAAGACGGCGGCCAGGACGGTGTTGATCTTCTTCAGCGACATGATTCTTCCCCTTGTGAGTCTTCGTCTTGTGAGTCTTCGTCAGTTGGGTGAGCGAGTGCGGGGCCGGCCCGCGGGCTCAGACGAGGGCGGAGACGAGCAGGGTGAAGGCGCCGATGATGACGGCGACGCGGACGTAGTGGAAACGTTCCCAGCGGTGCAGCTGCTCCTTCCAGTCAGCGGGCCGGTTCTCGGGGGTCCATGTCTTGTTCAGGTTGTTGATCGGGACGAGCAGCAGGATCGACATGACCACGCTGAGCATCAGCAGCGCGCCGGCGGTGACGACGAGGCCGGTGCCGTGCTGGTGCCATCCGGCGATGGCCCAGACCACGACGAGGACGAGCGAGCCGATGTACCAGACCGGCATCAGGGCACCGAGCATCCGGCCCCCGTGGGCATGGCCGAGTTGGCGGCTGTCGTCGGGGAGTGCGTTGAGGATCCGGCTCATGACGAAGGCGACGGCGAACTCCACCCCCACCATCACGCCGACAAGCACGGTGGTGACGACCGCGAGTGCGTTGAACATGACGACCTCCTGGGATCTAGCGTTGCTAGGTGATGGTGCAACGCTAGTACTACTGCCGCTCTCTTGTCTAGCGATGCTAGGATCGAATCATGTCGGTACAGGAACGCAAGCAGCGCGAACGGGCGGAGCGCGAGCGCCTCATCGTGGCGACGGCCCGTGAACTCGCCGAGCAGCAGGGCTGGGACGCGGTCACCACCCGCCGGCTCGCCGAGCGCATCGAATACAGCCAGCCCGTCCTCTACAGCCACTTCCGCGGCAAACGGGAGATCATCGGCGCCGTCGCCCTCGAGGGCGCCGCCGAGCTGGCCGCGGCGGTGCGGGCCGCGACCGCCGCCGCGGACGGCCCGCGCGAGCGGGTCGCCGCCCTCGCGCACGCCTACCTGGACTTCGCCGCACACAACCCGGCGGTCTACGACGCCATCTTCCAGCTCGACGGCGGTCTCGCGTTCGCACACGAGGACACCCCGGAGCCCTTGAAGGACGCCTTCGCCGCGCTCCTGGAGAGCCTGGGCGAGGTCGCCGGGGACGGCGTCCACCCCGGACTCTTCACCGAGACGTTCTGGGCCTCCCTGCACGGCCTGGCCACCCTCACCCGGGCGGGACGGCTGCCGCCCGAAGACGCCGCGCCGAGGGTTGAACTGCTCGTGAGCCGGCTCGCCGTGGCCGTGGCCTGACACACCGCCCCGGCGGGCATGCGGCCGGGGCCTTCGGGCCCCGCCGCTGCCGGCCTGCGCCAACGCGCCCCGTCACCCGCACCCACCCGGCGCAACCGCAGACCGCCCGCCCTCCTTGGATACCGCGGTGCGGGCTGCCGCCTGCGCTCGGCTCACAGACATTGACTGGCACCCAGGTTGCTCCATAGCTGGTCTACCTCTGGCCTGTTGACTGCACTAACGGCGCTCACACCCCGTCGCCGTGATTTGGGGTCGGGCGGCAGTCAGACCCCGGGAAGCGGATCGGCGCGTCGGAACGCCGAGAAGCGCTGGGAGGGGGGCTAACTACGCCTGACTATGCGACAGTTCATGATGCCGTGTCCCTGGTGCTGGGAGAAAGGCATGATGTGGCTGACGAGTTGGAGAGCGAGTGGCTGACGGCGCGCCAGGTGAGCGCGTTGTGGCCGGGCGTCGGTGCTGGCTCGGTGTATGTAAATGCGCTGGCCCATGGAGTGCGGGTCCATACGGAGAGCTGGATGACCACTAACGGGTCCGCCGGTAAGGAGTGGTATCACGCCGGCGACGTGCGCCGAGTGGCCCCGCAGGTAGCAGCCCAGCCACCCCTCAAGGACTCCCAGCTACCGTGCTGTCTGGTGCTGATCGTTCTGGCAGCGGCACCGCTCGTGTGGCTGGCGATACAAATAGAAAGCGCAGGCGGGTGGTGAAGGTCAAGTGTGTGGCTGCGCGGCCGGCCAGCCGCGGGATGCTGGGATGTCAACTGCATCATCTCTGGCTCGTTGGGCAGGGCGTTTCCGAGCCTCAAGGAGAGGCCGATCAGATGCCTACACGCTCGGGTACGGCGTCCGCACGTCCGTAGCCGAGCACCTGGGTGAGGACTTGTCGAAACGTGAAGGTCTTCGGCCGGCGCTTCGATGACGGCGCCGATCTCGCTGTCGGTGCAGAGAAGTCGACAACTTGTTGAGGGTCTCGGTGTTGCCGCCGTAAGGAAGACCCGTCGCAACTGCTCAGCAGGGAGCGCGTCAGCTGTCGCGATTGCGGCCCGGGCAGTGAGGGCTGCGAGTGTCGCAGCGTTCGACTTGTTGATCGCCTCGAGGACGTCGCTCCAGCTCTCGTCGCACACGTTGTCGGCTTCGTTCGCCCAGTCCGCCGAGGTGAAGGGCTTGGGGGGAGACGGTCGATCGATCAAAACGATCGCCGTACCCACGATGCCGGCGACGCCTGCCAGTACTCCAAGCCACGTTTTGGCATGGCGCGAGAGTTTGCTCTGGCGCTGGCGTTCGTGGCTTCGGATCCCTTGCCGTACCCGTCGTCGCGTACACGTGGGCGGCCCGGTCGGTCAGTCCGTGTCGATGACTTTTACGGTGACAGGAGTCCCGGCTTCCACGGTGCGGCTGACGGTGCAGAGTTTGTCGTGGGAGGTTTTTACGGCGCGCGGCAGGATGGCTCGGGCCCGGTCGCCGGCCTCGCCGCTGGGAAAGCGGACGGTGAAGGCCGCCTCGAGGTCGGCCATGTGGTTTCCGCCCGCATTCTCGGCCTTGTGTCCCTCGACGGCGACGGAGAAATGGGTGGGTTCGGCGTGCCGGGTGGTGGCGACGTCCACGTCGGCCGCCGAGCAGCCACCGATCGCGGCGAGGAAGAGCTCGACGGGAGTGAAGCCTCCACCTGATCCGGTGGCGAAGGTGATCGTGTCACCGCGGGAGTTGGTCGCGGTGAACATGCCCGGACCGGTTCGCTCCACGGTCACGGAGCGCAGGGAATCAGCAGTCATGACATCGACGGTAGCCCCGCCACCGCGCACAAGCCGTGCCACACGGCCGAGCGGGAGTCCGTACGGGCCCACGGGGCCGGGATCGCTCCGGGGTCGCAGGGCTTCAGCCGGATCAGGTATCCCGTGTGCAGCGACCGTTGCCGCCCTTGACATTGGCTACGGTGTTGCCGGGCAGTCTGGCGACGACCTGGTGGTAGCCAGACCTGCTTTAGGGGTGGACGGCGCGGACGTGGTCGGCTGAGAGGTGGAGTTCGTACGGCAGGCAGCAGTCGGAGCAGAGGGTCGCGACGAGGGTTCCGCAGGCGCACAGCTGGTTCATTCCACCGTCCGGGGTCGCTCCGCAGCAGGCGGAGGAGGCGTGCTGCAGCGTCAGGCCGCGCGCGTCGTCCGGGTTGATGACGATGTTGCCTCGCGGCCCTTGCGACACCAGCCATTGCCCGTGCACGTCAGCCTTCGCCCCGCGGCGCGGCATCGCCGGCCCGGGGACGTCGGTGGCGACCACGGGCGCGCCGTAGGGCTCCGTCTCGATGGCAAAGCGGCCTGACGGCACGGTGGCCGGCGACGGGCCCGGCTCGTCCGCGTCCCACCACGCGAAGAACGGAGGCTCGGGAACTGCGGGCAGCCGAGTAAGCGGTTCCGTCAAGGGGACCCCACACGTCGCGCACACGAAGAACACCGCATCGGACGCCACAGCCCCACCGGTGGTGTCAGCAGGCGCGGCGGCCTGCCCCGGCGCGGGTTTGCCATGGCCCGGATCCTGTTCTTGCTCATCGTGCATACGCCGAAGGTACGCGGCGTGTCGCCGGGCTCCACGGCCACCCCACCACCGGAACGCACGGCACCCGTCCGGGCCGGCCCCAACGCCCGAGCGTCGAGGCGGAACGTAGGACCGCTGACCGGCGAAAAGAGGCCGAGTCACCGAACCGGAATCAGGACCGGCCCCCTGTCGCCACTGACCGTTCCGATCCTCCCCGAATGCCGAGTTGGAATCGGAGCGGCTCCGTAGCCGTGTTCACCGGGTCGCGATGTAGGCGTCGGCATTGGCGAGGGCCGCTTCGATGGCTCCTGCCGTGAGGGCCTGGCGTATCAGGGTCCAGGGGGCCTCGGGTTCCTGGCCTGCGAGTTGCCGCAGGAGTTCCGCGGCGAGGGTGGTGGCCCGCTGGCGGATCATGGAGGGGATCTGGGAACGGAAGTACGCGAGGTCCTGGGCCATCATGTGGGTGGCGAGCAGGGTTCCGTGGGGCGAGTTGTCCACGGTGACTTGCTCCAGGAGGCGGATGGGAAAGTCCTCCCGCCTGGCCATGCGGGCGATCTCAGTGGCGGCCACCGAAGGGGCGAGGTCGAGTGTGCCCGCAAGGGCCCGGGCCGTCACCCGTGTGGCATCACCCTGGGCGGATGCGGTCTCCATCAGGTACAGCAGGTCGGCTGCGCTACCGGTGTTGAAGCGCAGGAATTGGAGGAGGACCCGGGCGGCGACGGCGCTGTCGGCGCGGGCAACGTGCAGGAACGACGCCGTGATCCGGTGTTCCGGGGTGTTGTGGTCGGTCAGGCTCCAGTCCACGGCCACGGCGTTGAGGACGCGGGCGGTTTGTTGGTGGTCGCCCGCCGCCATGCGGTGCAGGACCTCGGTACGGTGCGGCAGCCCCATCAGCAGGTCGGTCGGCTCTTTCGCACCCTGGCTGTCACGCGCGGCAGCGAGCAGGAACTCGGCGGCGACCGGCGCCGGCGCCCGCGCCAGCAGCGCCTCGGTGGCCCCGAATCCGATGGTCGTGAAGCTCACGGTGGTGGAGGCACGGACGACGGCGAGTGCCTGGGAACGGGGCACGGCCTGCAGGACGTCGGTGGCCAAGGCCGTGTCGTCGTCGGCGAGCCGCCGAAGGACGACGGCGGCGAGGTCCGGGTGGCCCCGCAGGGCGAGAGCCCCGAGGACGGCCGCCAGCGTGCGCAGGTCCTCCGCGTCGCTCTGACGCAGGGCCAGGACCCCGTCGGCGGCGTTGGAAAGGTGGACGCCCTCATGCCCGAGGCTCATCTTGCTGAAGATGTTGGTCCGTGCACCGTCACTGTCGGGATCGGGCGTGGCCCGGACGAGGATGTCCGTGGCGGCTTGGGCCACGTCACCGCGGCGGACCAGCAGCGCCAGGCGCTTGCCCTCGAAGGCAGTCGGGTCGAGGGCCTCGATGCTCACCGCGGGTACGGCCGGCTCGGGCGCGTCCACATCGTCCGGCACGTCGATCGGAGGGTCGGGCGGCAGATGGCGTCGTACCGCGGCGGCGACGTCCTCCGCACAGTCTTCCAGGGCATGCATCCAGGTATCGGGCCGTGTCCCGGCGCCCCTGTGCGGCTGCCGCCTGGATCACGGCGGCCACCGCGCTCGGACTGCGGCTCCCGAGCTCCTTCAGCACTTCACCCACACCTGATGCGTCGACCAGGCCGGAATCGGCCAGGTGCTCCGCCACCAGCTCGTACCGCCCTTCCAGGACGAGCCCCAGCAGCGGAACCAGGAGCCCGGGTCCGGCCAAGGGCCCCTCGGGGGCCGGCGGCGCCGTGGCCGTGCTCGTGCCGGGCGCGGTGGTCCGTGCTTTCTCCCAGAGCCCGTTGACCTCCTTGAGCCAGCCGTGCCGGTCCTGACCGCCCGTCTCCTCGATGCAGTACCTCACGACCAGCTCCACCACATGCCAGTCGGGTTGTGCTTTGTGCAGCAGACGGTCCAGGGACTGCCTCGGCATGCCCCGCCTCTGGGCCGCCTCGGCCAGGGCGCCCCCGGACTCGTTGACGATCTGGTGGATCCGCGCGATGAGCTCGTTGGCCTCCGGTGGCCCGTACGCCATCCGGGCCGGGTCCTCGACCAGCTTCCGCCCGGGCCGGCGCTTCGGAGTCAAAGTCATCGAATGTCCTCCTGCTCGCGCGCGCCTCTGTGGCTCCGGACAATCCTCGCGCGTGCTGACCGTTCGCGTGATGACATTCGGCAAAGTCACGAAAGTGCAGGTCAAAGCATTGACCGGCTTGGTGAATATTTTCCCTGCGCCGTAGAACTGGAGGCACCCACAAGGCCCGCCGGGCAGGCTTCCACACCTGTCCCCCGGCGGGCCCCGGTCCTCACAAGGGAGGGAAACCATGCTCGACCGTAAGCCGCCCGCCGGCAACGGGCAGGAGCCCCACACCAACGACCCGGCCCACCACAGCCGCCCTCAGGGAGGTGCCGCGTGAGCGCGCACGCCCTCCTGCTGCTGTTCCTCGCCCTCACGGTGCTCCTCGTGCTGTGCGCGGTCATCGGCGTCCTCGGCTACGGCACCGCCCGGTTGGGCGGCGCACCGGTGACCACCGCCATCAACCGGGGCGCGCTCGTCTTCTTCTGCGCGCTGACCGCCGGCCTCGCCTTGGCCGGCATCCTCCTGCCCGTCATCACGTAGGCGACGGAGGAAAGGGTGTCCTCTCGGTGGGTGCACACCCGAGAGGACACGTCCTTCACCATCGGTATCAGGGGTCGCAGCCTCGGTGGCCGCTCGCTCCGAGGGCCCTGGGCCCGAGTAGAACACCGTGCTGTCGGTTGCGGGCCCCTCATCCCTTCCGGGAGGTCGGCCAAGATACGATCTTGTGTCACCGTTCGCAGTGGGCGGACTGCTTCCCTCACCCACTCGGGTCGGTCAACGGCGCACCCGATAGCGCAGGTGAAGCACCCTGTTGCCCTGAATCACCACGTCAGGATCCTCCAACAGGTGCTGCGCGTGGACCGACCCGAAGAAGCGCTTGCCGGACCCGAACACGACGGGTACGACGTCCATGCGCACCTCGTCGATCAGGCCCGCGGCAAGCACCTGGCCACCGACGTCGCCGGCGGCGACCTCCACCACGCGGTCACCCGCAAGTTCCTGCGCCTTGGCCATGGCTGCCTCGACGCCGTCGACGAAGTGAAACGGCGCCCCGGGGTCCCAGCCCTCGGGCTCCGGCCGGTGCGTCACGACGACCATGTGGTCCATCCCGCCCGGAGGCTTCCCGTCCCAGCCGTCCGTCAGGTCGAAGACGTGGCGGCCGACGATCGTGACTCCGATCTGGTCCCAGTACGGCCGGGTGTAGTCGTAGGACGTCTGCGACACCTTCAGCTCGCCGCTCTCGCCCAACGGGACGTCACCGCTGGACAACCAGTCGAACAGTGGTCCGGGCTGGTCATTCTCGTCCGCGACGAAGCCGTCCACCGACACCGAGCTGTACATGACCACCCTGCCCACGGGGCTCTCCTCTGCTTTGGGATGCCCCAAATTAGCGTGCCGTGAGCTGTCGCTCTCGTAAGAAATCAATGGGCCGGCAGCGGCCAGTCGCCCAGCGCGTGGCCGGGATATTCGCGCAGGAACCGCCGCCGGGCTTCGACATTCCGGGTCGGCGTGAGCCCGGATGAGGCTTCGTTCGGGCACCACCCGCTCCGCGTGTGTCCTTGGCGTCGGCGCCGTTGGGTTGGGTCCTTTGAGGGAATTCAGCGGCGTCTCAGCCGGAACCATCACCGCCAAACACGTAGATTCGCTGAAATGTCGGCCACTGCGCGCACCACTGCGAATCGGTATCCCGAGCGGGTCACCTACGAACGGGACGCTGTCTACGCGATCCTCGACGAGGCCCTCGCCGTCCATGTCGGCTTCAACACCGATCTCGGCCCGGTGGTCATCCCCACCCTTCACATGCGGGTGGGTGACCAGCTGCTCCTGCACGGCTCCGCGTTCGGCCGCTTCATCACCACCGCCGCATCGGGCGCACCGCTGTGCGTGACCGCGACGCTGATCGACGGCGTGATTCTGGGCCGGGCTTCCTCCCACCACTCGGCCGCCTACCGCTCCGCCATGATCTTCGGCACCGCCACACCGATCGAGGACGAGCAGGAGCGCGCCGACGCCCTCGCCGACGTCGTGGAGAGCGTCATCCCCGGCCGGCTGTCCGGCCCGTATGCCGCCCGCCGCCCCAACGCCGAGGAAGCCCGGTACACCGCCTGCCTGACCATGCCGATCACGGAGTTCTCGATGAAGGTCCGCGAGGGTTTCGCCCGTGACGAACCCAAGGACGACCAGGTTGAATCCTGGGCGGGCTGGATTCCGCTGACCACCACCCCCGGCACCCCCGTCCCCGACGCGATCACCGGCGACCGCTTCCCCGCCCCCTCCTACGACCCGTCCATCCACCGCTTCCGCCAGAACTGACCACGCCAGAAGCGACGATGCCTCAACCAACCGCGCCCGCACGGAGCACCCCAGCTGCCCACGGTCGACGACCAGCTGATGCACGTCGGCAAGGTCGGCGCCGAGGTCACCCCCGAACAGGCCGCGCGTACGCCGCGCGCGACAGTGCGCCCTGGCCGCCCTGAAGTCCGTCGTCGGGGCCTCTCGGCCGTCAAGCAGGTCGTCAAGGTCGTCGACTACGTGAACGACGACCCGTCGTTCACCTCCCCGCCCGCGGTCGTCAACGGGGCCGGCGAACTGTTCGCCGCGGCGTTCGCCGGAGGGGGCGGTGTCCACGCGCCCAGCGTGCGCGAGGGCGCCGGTGTGGCGGCACGAGTGGGCCAACGTCGACCACCGTGGGTTCCACCCCGGCCCCCTCGTCCCGGTGGGCGGCGAGCCAGGCCGCCGGGCTCTGCGTGGGGCGTTCGCCGGTGGCCTGCCCGGCTTGCCGTCTTCTCCCAACGGGCTGTGCGTTGAGGGGCACTGGGGTTGTATGGACAGGATGGCGCGTCGCGGTGGATCCGGGCACGGGAAGTGCCCGGGCACCGAGGAGGGGGAGCACGATGTCCGATACGAACGGTGCGGATGGGCAGTGGATGGACTTGGCGGATGCGGTCACGCTGCTGAGGGAGCAGATCGCCGAGGCCCAGGGCCGGCTGGTGGACCCCGCGGAGGGCGGCGACAAGGGGGTGCTGTTCACGCTGGGAGAGATCACGGTGGAGCTCGGGCTGGAGCTGACCGGGACCAAGGGCGTCAACGGCGGGCTGAGGTGGAGCGTGATCAGCCTCGGCGGGAAGAAGGAGAGCGGCACGAAGGACACGCACAGGCTGACGGTGAAGCTGACTCCGCACCTGCCGGGCGGCGGGGACGTGGACATCAGCGACGAGGAGTAGCCCCTCCGGGTCCGTACGGAAGGCAGGGGCGAGGGGAGCGCGGGGGCTCGGCGAGCCGCGGGGAGGTTTGGTGGAGTTCGACCGTCGGGTGCAGATCCGGGTGGCCCGGCTGAAGGACGGGAAGAGGACGAGGGGGTTCGGGTCGGGGTACCTACTCGCCCCGCGTCTGGTTCTTACGGCCGCCCACGTCCTGGACGACCTGGACCCGGCCGCCGGGCAGCCGGTGACGGTGAGTCTGCCCGACGCCGGCGAGCAGGAGTTCCCGGCGGTCGTGTGCTGGCAGCGCAAGGGAGACACCGTCGACGCGGCGCTGATCGAAATCCGGGACGGACAGGGCTGGCAGGTGCCGCAGTCCCTGGGTGACCTGCTCACCCGGCCTCCCCAGCGGTACGGCCTCATCGTCGGCACACGCCCCCTCCCGGTCACCGCGATCGGATTTCCCCGCCTGCAGAAGGACGCCGAGAGCGGCCGGCGCCTGGACGAGCAGCTGACCGGCCGCATCGTCCCCGGCACCGGCGCCCTGGCCGGCCGCTACGAGATTTCCGGCACCGACCCCACCCCTGGCACCGGAGCCACTGGCGAGAGCCGGTGGTCGGGCATGTCGGGAGCCGGCGTCCTCGCAGACGACGGCTTCGGCGGCGACCTCCTGTGCGGCGTCGTACGCCGCGACCGCCTCGCCGGAGGCGGCACCCGCCTGACCGCCACGACGGCCGCCGCCCTACTCGCCGACGACGGCTTCCGCGCTCTCGTCACCCGGCACACCGGCTGGGAACCCGTCCTCGAGCCCATCGAGCCGGCGGCCCTGCTCACCCCCGCCACGATCGAGCGCAACTTCCGCTCCCCGGCCGCGCTGCTCCGCGCCGATACCGAGGCCGTCGCCTTCCACGGCCGAGACGCCGAACTCGCCAACCTTCAAGCGTGGTGCGAGGGCGGCCCGCCCTCCCTCTCGATACACGTCATGACCGGGCCCGGCGGACAGGGCAAGACCCGCCTCGCCCGCCGCCTGACCGACGCCTTCGGCCGGCAAGGCTGGGTCACCGGGCACCTACGCTCCGACCTGAACGACGATATGGACGGCGTGGTGCCCGACTTCACCACCCTGAACACCGCCCTGCCCCTGCTCTTGGTCGTCGACTACGCCGAGACCCGCCCCCGGCTCCTGCGCCGCCTGATCGCGTACCTGCACCGCTTCCGCCACCGGGTGAGGCTCCTGCTGCTCGCCCGCTCCGACGGAGACTGGCGCACCGGATCCCTCCAAGCGGTTCCCGCCGTACGGGAGCTGCTCGAAGAGGCCCTCGTCGTCCCCCTCACACCGCTCATCCCCGCCGGCCGGCCCGCCAAGGACCGGAAGGACGCCTTTCACCGCGCCGTCGGCGACCTCGCCCGCTTCCTGCCGCTGGTCCCCACTCTGCCCGCGCACGACTGGCTGTCTCTCGCCCCCGAACTCAGGCCCCCCGCCGACCTGCACGAGCACCGCTACGGCAATGCCCTCACCCTGCAGATGACCGCCCTGGTCAGCCTCCTGCAGCACGGACCGCGGCCCGTAACCGACACGGTCCCCGGCACCCCGCCGGAGCGCACCCTCCTCCAACACGAGGACCGTTTCTGGGAGGCCAGCGCGAAAGCGTCCGCCTACAAGCTCGACCTGGACGCCTCCACCCTGGGTGCGGCCGTCGCGGTCGCCGCGCTGTGCGGGGCCGCCACCCGGGACGAAGCAGTCCGGGTGATCACCGTCCTTCCCGGCCTTCCCGGCCACCGGGCGGCATCCGCCACGGACTGGCTGGCCGCGCTGTACCCCGCCGACGGCAATCGCTACTGGGGCTCCCTCCAGCCCGACCGCGTCGCCGAGTACCACGCCTCCCGCGCCCTCGAAACGGGTGCCCTCCCGCTGCCCGCCCTCCTCGAAGCGGCCTCCCCCACGCAGCAGGCCCAGACCCTCACCGTCCTGGCCCGCGCCGCCATCGCCCACTACAACACCGGCCGCACCACCGACAGCGAGCGCGTCCTCCACACCCTCGACACGGCCCTGGACACCACCCCTCTCGCCTACCGGGCCGTCCAGGACGCGGCCGTCGCGCTCCCGTACCCCTCCCGCGTCACGGCACCCCTTGCCCTGAAGCTCTCCACCGCACTCGCCCAGGCCGACCGGCAACTCGCCGACCACGACTCCGCCGTCTACGAACCCGACCTCGCCTACACACTGACCACCCTCGGCCTCTGGCTGTCGGAGGCGGGACGCCACGCGGAAGCCCTGACCACCAACGAGGAAGCGGTGGAGATCTTCCACAGGCTGGCCGCCGACAACTCGGCCGCCTACGAACCCGGCCTCGCCCGCTCGCTGGCCAACCTCGGAGGCCGACTGTCGCAGGCGGGACGCCACGCTGAAGCCCTGGCTGCCAGCGAGGAGGCGGTGAGGATCCTTCGCAGGCTGGCCGGCGACGACCCCGCCGCTCACGAACCCGACCTCGCCTCCTCGCTGGCCAACCTCGGCATCCGGCTGTCGGAGGCGAGACGCGACGTTGAAGCCCTGGCCACCGCCGAGGAGGCGGTGAAGATCCGGCGCAGGCTGGCCACCGACAACCCCATCACTTACGAACCCGACCTCGCTCACTCGCTGACCAACCTCGGCAGCCACCTGAGTCGGGTGGGACGCCACGCGGAAGCCCTGGACGCCGAGCAGCAGGCCGTGAAGATCGTTCGCAGGCTGGCCGGCGGCAACCCCGCCGCTTACGAACCCGACCTCGCCCACTCCCTGTCCAACCTCGGCAGCCGCCTGACGGGGGTGGGACGCTACGCGGAAGCCCAGGACGCCAACCAGCAGGCCCTCAAGATCCGGCGCAGGCTGGCCGCCGACAACCCCGCCTCCTACGAACCCGACCTCGCCGCCGCGCTGACCACCCTCGGCCTCGATCTGTCCGAGGCCGGACACCATGCGGAAGCACTGGACGCCGCCGAGGAGGCGGTGGAGATCCGGCGCAGGCTGGCCGCCGACACCCCCGCCTCCTACGAACCCGACCTCGCCCTCTCGCTGTCCACCCTGGGGCTGCTGCTCATCGAGATGGAGGGGGACCTTTCCAGAGTCCTACGACTGACAGGGGAGGCTGTGGAGCTGTACCGGCGTCATATCGCCACGACCCCCACCCTGCTTGCGCGACTTCATCCTTTGCTGCAGCTGCAAGCCTCCGTGCTCGTCGAGCTCGGCCGCCCGAAGGACGCGGAGGCAGTGCGCCGCTGGCTCGGGGAGAATCCGCTCCCGCTCAGCTCTCACGATTGACCATCTGTGAGCGTTCTGCGACAGCACTGAAGGCGATCGCGTCTCCAGGGCGGTGCCTTCAGCCGTCCAGGCGGCGTCCCGCGAGCCAGGTGACCATCTCGGGGTCGTGGTGGTCGAAGAACAGGGAGCTGCCGGTGTCGAGGGTGGCGATCCGGGCCATCTGCTCGTCGGTGAGCTCGAAGTCGAAGACGTCGAAGTTCTCCGCCATCCGCTCGGCGCGTACGGACTTGGGGATGGCGACGACGCCGCGCTGGGTGAGCCAGCGCAGCACGACCTGGGCGACGGACTTGCCGTACTCCTTGCCGATCTCGGCGAGCAGCGGGTGGGTGAACAGGTCGTTCTTGCCTTCGGCGAAGCCGCCCCAGGACTGGATCTGCACGCCGTGCTCGCGCATGAGGTCCTGGTAGTCGGCGCGCTGGAAGAAGGGGTGGGTCTCGATCTGGTTGACCTGCGGGGCTGTCTCGTTGTTGACAATCAGGTCGATGAGCCGGTCGGGGTAGAAGTTGGCGACGCCGATGGCCTTGGCCACGCCTTCGCGGTTGACCTCCTCCATGGCGCGCCACTGGCCGTAGACGTCGCCGAAGGGCTGGTGCATCAGGTACAGGTCGAGGTGGTCCAGGCCCAGCTTGTTCAGGGAGGTCTCGAACGCGCGGCGGGTGTTGTCCTGGGCGGGGGCGTCCTGCACCCACAGCTTGGTGGTGACGAACAGCTCCTCGCGCGGGATGCCGCTGGACTTGATGGCGCGGCCGACGGCTTCCTCGTTGCCGTAGGCCGCGGCGGTGTCCAGCAGGCGGTAGCCGGCGGCCAAGGCCTCGGAGACGGCGCGCTCGGTGTCCCCGGCGGGGATCTGGTAGACGCCGAAGCCGAGGAGCGGCATCTCGACGCCGTTGCTGAGGGTGACGGTCTGCATGAGGGAAATCCTTCCCTACATCACTGCTGCACGCATGAGGGGTGTTACTCCAAACAGGGCCGGGCCGGCTCTCGCGGGGGCGGTGTCAGCGTTCGAGCATCCGGGCCTGGGACTCGGTGTGGGTGGCGCCGGCGGCGGGCGGCGTTCTCGTCGAACTGGTCGGTGGAACGCACGGTGCCGGTCAGGACGCCGCGGCCCAACGGGGAGAACGGCACCAGGCCGATGTTCGGCTCCCGCAGGACGGGCAGGACGCGCTCCTCGATGCCGCGGGTGAACAGGGAGTACTCGGACTGGACCGCGGTGCCCAGCCGCTTCAGCGAGCCCTCGACCGCGGTGCGGATGTTCGCCGGGCCGGAGTCCAGGTTCCAGGCGCCGTCTGCGCCGTGCGAGACCAGGCCGAACTTGGTGGCCAGCACCACCTTGTCCCGGCGCCCCTTGAGCGCACGCCCGAGCAACTCCGCTCCCTCGCCCGCGCCCGTGGCCGCACCCGTAGCCGCGCCGCACCGGGAACTCCCGCACACATCGAGCTGACCGCTCTTCTCGACGTCGAACTGCACGCCTGGCTCCACACCTGATTGCACGCCTGTCCGAAGTGCGACGCCCGGCGCTCCTCACGAGCACGAGCACGAGCACCCGCACGGTAAGGCCCGGCTGCCGCGCAGCAGCCGGGCCAGCCCCGTCAGCCGGTGACGTCGACGTAGTCCTCGCGGCTCCGGCTCGCGAAGTGAGTGGTGCCGTTGTCGTAGAACTGGGCCTGCCAGGTGCCGTCCTTCGTGGCGGTGAACCTCCGGCTGAAGGTGCCGTCGGCGGCGGTCGTGGTCGATCCCATGTAGGCGTAGGAAGTGCCGGTCCCGGCGGGCTTGAAGTAGAAGCGCACGGTCTGGGCCGCGTACGGCCGCCAGGTCGTGGCGGACGCGGCCCGCTGCTTGAGCGTGCCGGTGAGCGTGAGGTACTGGCCCTGGCGGACCGGCTCGGGGTTCGCGTTGAACTCCGCGACGGTGGTCACGGTCTTGGTCAGCCGGAAGCGCGCCGAGTTCGACCCGGCGAGGTCGGGTGTGCCCGCGTACCGCAGTCGCCAGTAGCCGTCCGCCGGCGCGTTCTCCAGCGCGGGAATGGTGAAGTACCGGTCGATGACGGTGTCCACGGTCATACGGGTGGACCAGCCGGTGCGGCCGTCGGCCGAGTACTGGACTTCGACCTTGGCGGGGCCCGGCGCGGCCGAGGTGGCGCGCTGGACGAGGATTCCGCCCGCGTACACGTTGCGGTACTTGTCCATGCTCATGGCGACGTTCGTGAAGGCGGTTCCCGCCGTCACCTTGGCAGTGATGTCGGCGGTCGTGGAGGTGTTGAGCCACGGCTGCTGGTAGGCGGCGGCGACCTTCCAGGTCGAGGACTTCAGGACCCTCTGGGGCTTGGTGAACCGACCCGCGGGATCGCTCGTGAACCCGGACACCGTGGTGTTGGGGATCGTCAGCCTCATCGGCGTGGCGACCGGCTTCTGCGTCCCGTCCTTGGCGGTTCGCGTGATGGTTCCGCCGATGGTGACGTCATCGCCGTACGGGGCCGTCACCGAGCGGGAGCCTTCGTCCAGGGCTATCTTCACCTGCTGGCGCTCGACCGTGGGGGCGACGGTCGCCCGGCCCTCGCCGTTGTCGGCGGAGACGTGCTGGAGGCTGATCCCGGCCGAGCTCTCCGTACCCGTGAAGTCCACCGGCGCCGAGAGATGTCCGGCGGCGTCGGTGGAAACCGTCTTGGACCGGTCCCCGAAGGCAACGGTCACCTGCTTGCCCGCGAGCGGAATGCCCTTCCCGTCGCGGGGATCGCGAGCGACCAGGTCGGCGGAGACGGTGGTGCTCAGGCTGTCGAGGGAGACCGCCTTGGGCACGGCGGCGTTCTCGAACCTGGCGAGCGCGCGGTAGTCGAGTTCCGCCACGTCCTTGTGGAGGATCGGCTCGCCCTCGGTGCCCTTGTACTCGACGTCCACGGTGTAGTAGCCGAGGTCGGCAAGAACCAACGGACCGGACCGGTAGAAGTCCTCCGCGCAGGACGTGTCGCAGTTGCTGCTGTGTGTGAATTCCTCCACGGTCTTGACCCGGGTCTCGCTGCCCTTCTTGCGAAGGTGGGCGACGAAGTCGGGCATGGCGCCCAGGGACATGACCTCGATGCCTTCAGGACGCGCATGAACGTTCATGATGTCGACGGGATCCGCGGCCTGCGCGGTTCCCGGTGCGAGCAGGGTGCCGAGAACGGCGGTGGCGGCGACGAGTGTCGCTGACGTGAACCTCTTCAAGACCTCTCCCAGGCGATCAACGGCAATCATCTGGTGTGACACCTCAGCGGGCGCCCTGGTTGTACGCATGGCCGTACGAACTTACGGGCCGGGCATGACAATTGCCGGGCTGCCGTGCGGGCGGCTACCGACGAGGCACCTACCACCCGGGGCTGACATTCAGCAGGCATCAGGCACCGGTTTCCGCCGCGATCGGCACACCTCCCCGGGCCTGATGGCCGGCTCTCCACGCTCCCCCGACCCGGCCGCACCACGTGAGCGGCCGCCCCGCCGACGCCGGCCGACCCCGGCCGGCGCCTCGGACGTTGGCCGGATCGCACCCGGTCGGTGATCAGGAACCTCACCCGCTCCCCCAGGCTTGGCCTCGTACGGACGGCACCAAGGGGTGGCGGCGCGAGCAGGGGCGGCGACCCTCTCGTCGGCGACAGCTACGTGGCACCTGCGCCGCGGGCGCTGAAGTCCTGTATTTCTGACGCTTCTCCGAACACTGCAGCGCTGGTCTACTACAAGCTCCACGGGACCTTGGCCGCGCCCCTGCACGCCGGCGCCCCCGGCCGCCCGGTCGGGCATCGGCTCACGAACGTGCGCAGGCCCGGCGGGGCCGGGCAAGGACCCGGTCCGCTCCCGCCTGCGAGCCGATCCACTCGCCTTGGTCGATCCGGACCGGAACCCGGGCGAGAGCGGCTGGCCGGTGGACTGGAAACGGCACTACGCCTACTCGCCCAGCCCCGCGCCGACGGCGCCCGCCTGACCGTGATCGTCCCCCGGGGCGACCCGACACGGCGACGACATCGGACGCTGGCTCGACTCGCAACGCCGAGACTGGGGGTCAGGCTCGGCGACGAACAGCGCGAGCGGCTCGGCGAACTCGGCGTCAAGGCCGTACGGGCCCCGCCGCAGGCAGCGAAGACGCCCGCGACCAACCACACCTCCGGACGGGGGGCAGCCGCCTTCCAGGCGGGCGGGTAGGCCCTCGCGCAGTACCGGGACGACTGGCATCTCAGCGGCCTGTGTGGCTTCCTCAGCGTGCCGTTTGACCTGGGCAAGCGGGGGGCCGGGGCAAGCGGGGGGCCTGCTGGTCTACGAGTTGTCGGGGCAGCCAGCCGGGGTCCAGGTCGCGACGAGGTCATGGCAGACGACGGTGAGTGAGCCGTTCCAGAACGCGATCTCGTGACTGCAGCCGTTCCGGTGCGGCAGGATCTCGTCGAGGACTGCCGTCCCTGCGGTCGCCCAGTCGTTGTCCTCGATACTTCCGCCATCGAAGCTGGTGACACCGACGTAGCGGATGACCAGGTCTTCGTCGTGCTTCCAGCAGTTGTGCCGGAACTGGATCTCCATCCGCTGGTCATCGGCTCCGACGCCGCGGATGTGCTGGACCTCCAGGTCTTTCACACACCGCTTGCTGGAGAAGTCGTAGTGCTCTGGCGCGGTCGCGAATCTCCGGGCCCCGGCCGGCAGCTGGTCAGCCATCGACGGTAGGTACTCCAGGTATCGAGCCGGGGACAGGACGCCTGACAGGTTGCCGACCTGTGCATCCAGATTGATGTATTCCATCGTCCTTCGTTCCCGCTCGTCGCTCTGTTGGCCGATGAAGCGTCGCACGATTCCATGCTGTCGGCCCGGAGGTTCACGCTGCCGCACTCGGTTCTGAGCTGCGTCGGGTTTGGTGCCGACCTTGTGGTGTGCGCGTCGGGTGTAGGGCTCGCCGGTGGCCAGGGCTCGTCCGACGTCGTAGCGGGTGGCGGGCTTGTCGGTTCCTCGGCCGGAGCGGGCGGCCGGGGCCGGGCCCGGGGGGAGGCGCTGAGGGGCGGGAGCGCGGTCAAGCTCGAGGTGTTCCTGTCGTACTCGGGCTCGACTGGCCGATCAATCGCGGGCGGCGACACCGGGCGGTGGCAGCCGCCTGGGGCTACGAACAGCTCAGGCCGGCTGCTGCGAGGGGATCACCTGGGTGTTGATGTTGATGTAGCCGAGCTGCGCCGGAGAGTCGGCCTGGCCGGCGGACTCGCCCAGCTGAACGGCGATGCCGGCGGCGAGCGCGGTGAGTACAGCAGCGGCGAGCAGGCGTGAGACGCGCATACGTTCCCCCATGTGGTTGCGGCCCACCCGGTCGGCGGGACCGCAGTTGCGATAGTCGCAAGCGCAAGGCCCGTACGACAAGCCCGAAGTTGGCACGGTTCCCGGCCTCCTCGGGAACGAAGGCGAAGGTGACCGCGTCGCCGTCCACGATGCCCTCGGGAGCCAGTGACCGAGGTGTTCGATTCCCAAGCGTGAATCGCGACCGGCCGTACGTCGCAGCGCCGCTGGTCGAGGTCTCCCACGGTCGGGACGAGCAAGGATCAGAGAGCCTGGGCCGGGTGCCGCGCCATCGCTGTTCCCGGTTCGCAACGGGGGCGGCATTCTCATGGCTAGGCCGCCGTTCGGGTTGGCCTCTGCCTCAGCGTGGGTGCCGTGGGCTCGGGCAACGGAGGCGACGATCGACGCTCCCCGGAGCGGTGGCGAGGACGGCGACCGTTGCTGTCCGCCGTGGCCCGGCCGCGGCCGGGTAGAAGGCAAGAGCGGGGACGTCCTGGTCGTCATGCCGGCCCGGCGATGGTGGGAGTGGTGTCCTTTGCGGGGACATGCCGCTGGCCCAGAATGTGTCCGGGGCGGGTACCGCGTTGCGCCCCGTTCGCTTGTGTGGAGGGGGAGTTGATGTTACGTACCGTGGCAACGGTGGCTCTGACGGTGGCGGCCATGCTGCCGATGGGGCCCGCGCAGGGCGCGGGCGCAGCCGGCCGGGTGATGTACGAACTGCAGCCGCCGGAAGGTTACGCGTCGACGGCGGCCGAGTTGTTGAGCGACGCCGGCCACGTCGTCGGTTCGGCCCGCGACGCCCGGGGCGAGAAGTTCGTCCAGGTCCGGTGGGCGCCCGACGGAACCGTTACCCCCCTCAGCGGCCTCGGCGGTGACTGGCTGTCGCCGAGGGCCGTCAACGACGACGGGATCATCGGCGGTAGCGCCTATACGCCCGACGGCAAGCAGCATGCCGTGACATGGGACGCCTCCGGCACACCGAAGCGTCTCCAGGAACCCGAGGGCTACCTGCAGAGCATCGTCGAGGACATCAACAACCAGCACGTGGCGATCGGCACGGCGTCCCTCTACAGCACCACCTGGGCCGTCCGCTGGGACCGCGACGGCAAGCCCACCTTCCAGGAGCAGCCGCTCCACTCCGTCGGCAGCCTCGCGACCCGGGTCAACGACAACGGGGAGATCATCGGTTCCGCCCGCTTCGCCGGCACGAGCAACACGTCCGCGGTGCGCTGGGACGCGAACGGCAAGGTCATGTACTTGGGCGCCGGCCCGTTCCCCTCTCCGGCAACCGCGAGGGACATCAACAACCGCGGAACGGTCGCCGGCGACACCTACGACCCGGTCGCGGGCGGCTACCGGGCGGCCCGGGCGTTGCGCTGCTGCGTCTTCCGCGTCATGGCGGGAGCGTCCGACGGCAGCGGTGCCTACGAGGTGAACAACCGCGACGTGGTCCTCGGCTCCACCAAGATCGGCGACCGCATCGAGACCGTGCGGTGGGACAACAGCGGCGGCATGGTCGTGATGAAGCCCGTCCCCGGCACTTCCTGGCGCAGTGTGCACGCACTCAACGACCCGGGCCTGGCCGTCGGAAGCTCCGACCAGCGCGCCGCCGTCTGGGACACCACCGGGAACGCCACCCTCCTGCCCGACGAGACGCCGGGCCGGGTGTTGAAGAACTCCCTGGCGCTGACGATCAACAACGCCGGTCAGATCCTCGGCCGCGTCTCCTACTGGGACGTCCCCGAGCACGCGGTCATCTGGCGTTAGGACTCCGGGCCCCGTCCACGTTGACCAGCCTGCCCCCAAGGCCGACCCGGCGCGGGAGGTTCGCCTCCTGCCCGCGCCGCCGGCTCAATCACCAACACCGGAGTTGTGGGGCGTGACCAGGCCGGATTCGTAGGCGAGGACCACGAGCTGGGCGCGGTCGCGGGCGTGGAGTCTGGTCATGGCCCGGTTGACGTGGGTTTTCGCGGTCAGGGGGCTGATCGCCATGCGAGCCACGATCTCGTCGTTGGACAGGCCCTGGGCGACCAGGACAACGGCCTCGCGTTCGCGGCCGGTCAGGTCTTCCAAGGCCGTGACATTGTCGGTGGGGAGCGGCTGGGTGACGTACCGGTTGATCAGCTTGCGGGTGATCGAGGGTGCGAGGAGAGCGTCGCCGCGGGCGGCGACCCGTACGGCGTGGAGGAAGTCCTCCGGGTAGATGTCCTTGACGAGGAATCCGGCGGCTCCGGCACGCAGGGCGTTGAAAACGTGTTCGTCCAGGCCGTAGTTGGTCAGGATGACGACGTGGATTCCTTCGAGGGCAGGTCGGCTGCGATGCGCCGGGTCGCCTCGATGCCGTCCATGACCGGCATCTGGATGTCGATGAGCGCGATATCGGGCAGGTGCTCTCCGGCCAGCGCCAGGCCCTCCTGACCGTTGGCGGCTTCGGCCACCACCTCGATGTCGTCCTCGAGGTCGAGGAACGCGCGGAATCCGCTGCGAATGAGCGGCTGGTCGTCGACCAGCAGGACACGGATCATGATGCTCGTTCCACAGGGAGTTCGGCCTGGACGGTGAAGCCGCCTTCGCCTCGCGGTGCTGCCCGGAGATGTCCTCCGAGGGCGGTGACGCGTTCTCGCATCCCGAGCAGTCCCATGCCGGGCACGGGGGCGGTGTCCGGTGTGGCCTTGCCGTTGTCGTCGACCTGGAGGGCGACGGCGTCCGGGCGGTAGTCGATGCGGACCGCTGCCGTGGTCGCGTCCGCGTGACGGGCGATGTTGGTGAGGGACTCCTGGACGATCCGGTAGACGGTGCGGCCCACTGCGGCCGGGACGTCATGCCGCTCCCCCTCGATCGTCAGCTTCGTCTCCAGACCCGTCCCGCCGGCCCGCTCGACGAGTTCGGTGACGTGGTCGAGTCCGGGCGGCGGGGTGGTGTCGTCGTCGCGCAGTGCCTCCAGGGTGGCACGGAGTTCGCGGGACGCCTCCCGGCCGGCCTCCCGGATCGCCAGGAGGGCCTGCGGTACCTCCTCTCCACGTTTGCGGGCCACGTGGGCGGCGGCTTCGGACTGCACCTTGATCACCGATATCTGGTGGGTGAGCGAATCGTGCAGCTCCCGCGCGATGTGCAGCCGCTCCTCGCCGGCGCGGCGCCGCGCCGTCTCCTCCCGGGTGCGCTCGGCTTCGTCGGCCCGCTGCTCGGCCTGCCGGAGGGCTTCACCGGCGGCGCCGGCGGCGATGAGCCAAGCGATCTGGAGGGCGCCGCGGGCCTGCGCGAAGGCCTCGCCCGTGTCGTGCAGGCCCGAGGCCAGGGCCGCGACGGGGAGCGCTGACAGCACGGCCACGCTCACCGTCACTGTGACGAGGCGGTGTCCCGCCCGCATGGCCGCGTACACCGCGAAGAGGAATGCGACGGCGGCCACGTCGAAGCCCGCCGCCTGGTAGCCCACCGCACAGAGCCCGGTGACGGCGAGGACGGCGACCGGAGCCCGGCGGCCCGCGGCCAGGGCCAGGCCGCCGACCACGAGCAACACGTAGCCGAAGAGGTCCAGGCCGGTGCCGGAATGCCGGCCGGACAGACCGGTGACCAGCAGCGCCGCCGCCACGCCTACGGCGATCAGCCGGTCCCTGACCCCGGCCCGTACGCGGAACCGTCCTATGTTCATGCGCGCACCGTAGCCCGAGGCCGGCGCGGGCGAATCCCGCTCGAGGACGAGCGGGCCGCTACCACGCGCGCAGTAGCTCGGCAGCACCTGCCGCGTCCGTGGTGGCGCGAAGTGTCTGCGTCTGCTGGACGACCTGCCAGGGGCCCGGCCGACATGCTCGGACCACATCCAGTCGTGGGAAGAGAAGGAGCACTCTGATGTCCGCTCGTCGCCTGTTCGCCGTCTCCGCGACCGCCCTGCTCACCGGGCTCGGTCTTGCCGCGCCGGCGGCGGCGCACGCCTCGGTCCGGCACGTCGCGGTCGGAGTCACCGAGTTCAGCGTCGGCAGGCTCGGCGCCACCATCGGCGGGCTGCTGGGGCTGGTCGCCGTGGTCATCGCCGTGCTCGCGCTGACCCGGCCCGCCGGCCGCCTCGGCGTCGCCAGCGGGGCGGTCGGGGCGGTCGGGGCGGTCGGGGCCAAGGCGGCCGTGGTCGCGGCGCTGATCGCCACAACCCTCGGCGGGATGGTCGCGGCCACCGCCGACGGTGGACTCGGCACCGGAGACGGACTCGGCGGGGCCTACGTGGCCCTGCTTCTGGGACTGATCGGCACAGGGCTCGGCTGGCGGGCCCTTTCCCGCTCCCGCCGCACCGGCTGACCGGCTGACCGGCGCTGTCAGGCTCTGCGGACGTAGCAGCGGGGTAGGTACGACCGGAGACCTGGTCGGCCGAGTCGGTCACCATGCGGCGAGGGCCGGCGCGTCGGGTTCGTGCTGCTGCCACGCCTCGTTGAGGCGCCCAAGCCGGCCGGCTGCGGCGATGCCGCGCAGGGACGCGACCTTTCCGTCACGGACTTCGAACACCACGGCGCCCACGACCCGGTGGTCGATCACGGCGAGGACGGCCGGGGAGCCGTTGACCAGCGCGAAATGGAACGTGGGTGAGCCGCCTGCCAGCCGCCGTTTCGCCGGCGTCGGCTTGAAGCCGGCCCGCACGTGGGAGGCAACCTGCTCTGGCGTCCTGTACTGCAACAGCCGCTTGGCCAACCCTGCGCCGTCCGAGAGTGCCATCACGTCGTCGGTGAGCAACGCCACCAGCCGCTCGGTCCGCCCCGACGCGGCGGCGGCGAGGAACTCCTCGACGACCCGACGCGCGGAGGCCGGGTCGGCCTCACCGCCCCGGCGGCGCTCGGCGGCAATCCGGATCCGGGCCCGGTGGACATGCTGCTGGCTCGCCGACTCGGTGATGTCGAGGATCTGGGCCATCTCGGCGTGGCCGTACGAGAAGGCCTCGCGCAGGACGTAGACGGCCCGCTCGACCGGTGAGAGGCGCTCCATCAGGGTCAGCACGGCCAAGGACACCGATTCGCGCTGCTCGAAGGTGTCGGCCGGGCCGAGCATCGGATCGCCGTCGAGGAGCGGTTCGGGCAGCCAAGCGCCGACCGCTCGCTCGTGGCGCACCTGCGCCGAGCGGAGCCGGTCGAGGCACAGGTTGGTGACGACCTTGGTCAGCCACGCTTCCGGCGTCTCGATCCTTTCCCTGTCCGCTGCTTGCCAGCGCAGGAACGCGTCCTGAACGGCGTCTTCGGCGTCGGAGGCCGAGCCGAGCAGACGGTACGCGAGCGAGGCCAGTCGGTTTCGACTGGCCTCGAACCGACCGGTGTCGAAGCGATCACTGGCGGTGCTGTCCATGTGGATCACCCTAAGCGGCTACGCGACCGCCTTGTCGGCTGGGGCGTCCGGCGCGTACGGGAGCGCCCTCGCGGCGAACAGATCCGGCGCGCCGGCCAGGTGACGCTTGCGCTTGGGCATGCAGAAGGTCGGGTGCGAGTTGGCCCACAGCGACATCCTGAGGATGCCCGCCTTGATCCGTGCGGCCTTCCGGCCGCCCATGTACCTCGGCTTCGCCCCTCCTTCGTGGTCGACCATGTGCAGGATCCCGTCCTGCCGACCGAGGCTGATGTGGTTGCCCGGGTAGCCCAGCTTGACGTGTCCGATCTTGCTGGCGGTCAGGCGTCCCACGATGGCCTTGATGGCCTGCATTCCGGTGTAGCCGGCCGTGGCGCAGGACATCGGCAGCGGCCTGCCGTTGTCGCCGATGGCATGGACGCTGTCGCCGGCCGCGTAGACGTTCGGGTGGGAGAGCGAGCGCATGGTGCGGTCGACGACGATCCGGCCGTTCCCGGTGACCTCCAGACCGGCAGCGGCAGCTATCGGGTTGACCGCGAACCCTGCCGTCCACACCGTGGCGTCGGACGCTACGGCGGCGCCGTCGGCGCACAGGACCCGTGCCGCTTCGACGGCTTCGACGCTGGTGTGCTCCAGAACGGTGATGCCCAGCCGGTCGCAGGCCCGACGCAGGTGGCTTCGGGCTCCGGCGGAGAGCTGGGCGCCCAGCTCTCCGCGGGCGACCAGCACCACCGACAGGCCGGGCCGGGATTCGGCGATTTCGGTGGCGGTCTCGATGCCGGTCAGCCCGTCGCCGACTACGACCACCTTCCCGCTTCCCCGCAGGCCGTCCAAACGCTCGCGCAGGCGCAACGCCGAAGGCCGGGCGGCGACGTCGAAGGCATGCTCGGCCACCCCGGGGACGCTCCGGTCGTCACCGTGGCTGCCGAGCGCGTAGAGAAGCGTGTCGTAGCCGAGTTCCCCACCCCCGTCGGCGCCGGCCACAGTGATGACGACCTGGCGCTCGGGGTCGACAGCGGTGACACGCGCCAGGTGCAGCCGTACCCCCGTACCCGCGAAGATGTCGGCGAGGCTCTGGGTTTCCATCTGACCGCCGGCCGCGACCTGGTGCAGCCGTAGCCGCTCGACGAAGTCCGGCACGGCGTTGACCACGGTGATCTCGGTGTCCGCCGGAGACAGCCGGCGGGCCAGGTTCCCAGCCACGTAGGTTCCGGCATAGCCGGCGCCGAGGACGACGATGCGGTGCTTCATGTGGTGCTCCTGTCGGTTCGCTCCGCTGGGCTCTCGGTGACTTGAGCGGGACAGCGGCCCGATTCCTGACAGGAACTGGATGTGAGGTGGGTCACAGGTCGGTAAAGGTGTCGGTGCCGCCCATTGATGTGCAGAGCACCACCTCATATTCATCCGGAGTGACTGCTCCTGGCTGTGCGAGGGGGCTACTGGACTCCGGCGCCCCTTCTGCAGTAGGCGGCAGCCTCGTCGTGCGGACCGCCGACCCGTGGGCGCGGGAGGATCGGCACAGCGCGCGCCTCTGCGGATCGGGGGAGACGGGCCGCCACTATCGGTGCATGACGACGCGAGATGAAACGGGCGCGTTCGGCCCGCAGAGCCAGCTGCCGCCGCTTCCGGAGGACTGGGAGCGATGTCTGGCCGTGGCGGCGCATCCGGACGACATCGAGTACGGCGCGGCCTCGGCCGTCGCCCGCTGGACCGCTCAGGGCAAGCGGGTGACGTACCTGCTCGCCACCCGTGGGGAAGCGGGCATCGACCGTCTGCACCCCACCGAGGCCGGACCGCTGCGCGAGGCCGAGGAGCGGGCCGGAGCCCGCGAGGTCGGCGTGGACACGGTGGAGTTCCTCGACCATCGCGACGGCGTGGTGGAGTACGGCCCCGACCTGCGCCGCGACATCGTGCGCGCGATCCGCCGGCACCGGCCCGAGGTGGTGGTCACAGGCGCGTTCACCGTACGGATGATCGCCGGTGTCACCAACCAGGCCGATCACCGCGCGGTCGGACTCGCGACCCTGGACGCCGCGAGGGACGCGGGCAACCGCTGGATCTTCCCGGAACTGGCCGACGAAGGCCTCGAGCCCTGGGGCGGCGTCCGCCTGGTGTGCATGGCCGGCCCCGAACGCCCCACCCATGCCGTGGACGTCACCGGGGAACCCCTGGAACGCGGCATCGCCTCGCTGTCCGCCCACGCCGAATACACCAGCGGGCTGGGAGAGCAGAGCTTCGAACCCCGGCCGTTCCTGACCTGGGCGGCGCGGATGGGCGGCCCCGCGCTCGGTGTCGAGGCGGCGGTCCTCTTCGACGTACACCACCTGGCATTCGAGGGGAAGCCACCCTGGGAGCAGTAGGCCCGGTCCCAGCCTGCAGGCAGCCCGCGCCGGCCGCCCCACTCCCATCGCTCCTAGTGCAGTCGCCGCTCCTTTCAGGGCTCGAACAGGGACACCCACCTCACCTGGCTGACAGCCAACCGGTGTTACCCATGCACCCCTTCACGCCCCCGGGCTTACCAACCCCGACTCGTACGCCACGATGACCAGTTGCGCCCTGTCTCGTGCCCCCAGCTTGCCCATGATGCGGCTTACGTGGGTCTTGGCGGTCAGTGGGCTGAGACCGAGGGCCTCGCCGATCTCGGTGTTGTTGAGGCCGCAGGCGACAAGGGTGAGGACCTCGCGCTCGCGGTCGGTGAGGCATTCGGGGCCGGTCTCGGGCGGCGCTGCCGTGGGGCTGCGCAGGAAGCGGGCGATGAGCCGGGAGGTCGGTCCGGGCGAGAGGAGGGCCTCCCCGCCGGCCACCGTGCGGATCGCCTCCAGGAGTTCGGCCGGACGCGTGTCCTTGACCAGGAAGCCGGAGGCCCCGGCGCGCAAGGCCTCGACGATGTTCTCGTCCGTGTCATAGGTGGTGAGCACGAGCACCTTTACCCCGGCCAGATCCTCGTCCGCGGCGATCAGCCGGGTGGCCTCGATGCCGTCGAGGTCGGGCATGCGGATGTCCATCACCACCAGGTCGGCGCGTTCCTTGCGGGCGAGTTCGACGGCCTCCCGGCCGGTGCCGGCCTCTCCGACGACCGTCATGTCCTGAGACGACTCGAGGAGCATCGCGAACGCGGCCCGTACGAGCGCCTGGTCGTCGGCGAGCAGAACGCGGATGGTCACGGGTTGCCTCCCAGCGGCAGTACGGCACTGACTTCGAAACCCTTACCGGGAAGTGGCCGGGCGTCCAGCGTTCCGCCCACACTGCGCGCCCGCTCGCGCATGCCGATGAGCCCGAACCCGGGCGTGCCCCCGCCCGTGCCGGTCCCGTCGTCGGTGACGGTGACCCACAGGGAGCCTTCCCCGGCGCGCACGCCGACCCGGATGCTGAGGCCCTGCCTGCCGCTGTGGCGTACGGCGTTGGTGAGGGCCTCCTGCACGATCCGGTAGGCGGCCGCGCCGACGGCGGCGGGGGGCACTTCGTCGGTGACCGTCAGGTCCACCTCGGCCCCGGAGACCCGGGCGGCCGCCACGAGACCTGCCAGTCCGTGCAGGTCGGGCAGGGGGTCGCGAGCGTCGCGGGTGTCGTGCTCGCGCAACACCTCCAGGGTGGTGCGCAGTTCACCGCGGGCGGTGCGGCAGGTCTCGGCTATGTCGTCGAGGGACTTGGCGACTGCCTGGCGGTCCAGGCGCTCGGGGTCTGCGTTCAGGATGTGCGCGGCGACGGAGGTCTGCACGCCGATCAGGGTGATGCTGTGCGCGAGCAGGTCGTGCAGGTCTCGGGCTATGCGCAGCCGTTCCTCGGCGACCCGGCGGCGGACCTCCTGCTCACGTGTGCGTTCGGCGCGTTCGGCGCGCTCGACGACGGCGGCGACGTACTGCCGGTAGAGGCGCAGGGCGATGCCGATGAAGACCACGGCGATCACCCAGCCGGAGATCCGCAGCGCCTCGGTCGCCTGCTTCTTGTTGACGACCATCATGACGGTCAGCGCCACGGTCATGGCCGTGCTGGTGGCGAGCAGGGTGTACAGGGGCCGGCAGGTGACGGCGAGGCTGTACAACACGACGACCGAGACCGGTAGCGGGGCGGTGTGGTTGTTGTCGAGGGCGTGGTACGGCAGGAGCAGGACTGCCTCCGCGGCCAGCGCCGGCAGCGGGTGGCGCCGCCGCCACACGATCGGCAGCTGTGCCGCGAGCAACAGGACCCAGCCCAGCGCGTCCGGCCGCCGGGTCGGGTCGGTGACCAGGGCGAGGACCACGGCTTGTGCGGTGACGGCGAGGGCGAGCAGGACGTCCTCGCGGGTGGCGTGTTGGGTGGTCCGCGGGTCGCGGTTGATCACCGCCATGATCCGCTCGCCGAGATGGGGTTTGCGTTCTGCTTCGGGCACAGGCTCATCCTCCGTCACATGGGCGCCCCTCCCGCAAGGGAGGGACGCCCATGGGATTCGCACGGGGTCGGGAAGGTGTCAGACGCGCTCCGGCTCCCGGAGCAGGGTTTCGGGCGACGGCGCCTTCGACAGGGGGCCCGGCCACCACACCTTCCGGCCGAGGGCGATGCCGGCGCTGGTGACGAGGTAGGTGCGGACGAGGAAGGTGTCGAGGAGCACACCGACCGCGATGACGAACCCGAGTTGGACCAGCGAGACGAGGCCCATGTTCATCAGCACCGCGAAGGTGGCGGCGAGGATGATGCCCGCGGAGGCGATGACACCTCCGGTGGTGCGCAGGGCGGTGAGCGCGGCCGCGGCGGGTTCGGCGCCGCCCAGGGATTCCTCCCGCATGCGGTGCATCAGGAAGATGCCGTAGTCGACGCCGAGCGCTACCAGGAACACGAAGGACAGCAGGCCGAGGGCGGGGTCGGTGCCTTGGAAGCCGAACAGCGGCTCGAACACCAGGCCGCCGATGCCGAGGGAGGCGCCCCAGACCGCGACCACCGCGGCGACCAGTATCAGCGGGGCGACCAGGGAGCGCAGGAGGACGATCAGGATGAGCAGGACGGAGAGGAGGACGATCGGTACGACGACCTTCTGGTCACGGGCGTTGGTCTTCTCCAGGTCGATCTGCTGGGCGCTGGGTCCGCCGACGAGTGAGCCGTCCAGCTTGTCTCGCAGGCTCTTGATCGTGCGGGTCTCGGCGTCCGTCTGCGGAAGTGCGGAGGCGATCACGGACACCTCGGTCCAGCCGTCTCCCGTCCGGCCGATACGGGCGGACGTGACGCCCTCGGTGGAGGTGGCCGCCTCGAGGGTGGCTTGGCGGCGGTCGGTCGGAGTCATGACGGTGATGGGCTGGCTGGAGCTGTCCGGGTAGGCGTCGGCCAGGGTCAGCATGGCGGAGACGGATTCCGGCCGGTCGACGAAGGCGTCCTCCTGCTTGAGGTCGCCGGGCAGGTTCAGGGCGCCGAGGGCGAGCGCCCCCAGCGCGAGGGCGCCGGCGACCAGGACGGTCACCGGGCGGCGTCCGGCGGAGCTGCCCATCGCCGAGAGCAGCGAGCGACGCTCCTTGGGAGTGCTGCCGAAGGCCGGGATGAGCGGCCAGAACACGCGGCGGCCGGCCAGGACCAGGACGGCGGGCAGCAGGCTGAGCATGGCGATCAGCGCGCACAGCACGCCGACGGTGCCGAGGGGGCCCATGCCGCGGTTGGAGTTGAGGTCTGCGGCGAGCAGGCACAACAGGCCGACGGCGACGGTGCCGGAGGAGGCGATCACGGCGGGCCCGCAGCCGCGCAGGGCGGCCTCCATTGCCTCGTACGGGCGCTCGATGCGGCGCAGTTCCTCGCGGTAGCGGGAGACGATGAGCAGGGCGTAGTCGGTGCCGGCGCCGAAGACCAGGATGGTCATGATGGCGGTGCCCGCGCCCGAGATGGAGGTGCCGAAGGCCTGGTTGAGGCCGTACGCGACGCCCATGGACAGGTAGTCGGCGATGCCGGCGGCGATCAGCGGGATCAGCCACAGCACGGGGCTGCGGTAGATGAGGATCAGCAGGAGGGCGACGACGGCAACCGTGGTGTAGAGCAGCGGGCCGTCGAGGGAGTCGTACACCTTCTTGGAGTCGCGGGTGACCGCGCCGGGGCCGCCGACCTCGACGGTGAGGCCGTCGGCGGAGCGGGCGGTCTCCCTGATGTCGTCGACGAACGCGTTTCGCAGTTCGTCGTCGGCACCGGGTTCGTTGCTGCTGACCGGGTACATGAGCGTCGTGCCGTCCTGGGAGGGCACGCCCTGCGGGGTGTCGGTCAGCTGGTGCTCGTCGGCGATCTGTCCGATCTGCCGCTCGGCGGTCGCGCGGTCGGCGGCGGTGAGGGCACCGTCGCGCTGGTAGACGAGGACGAGCTGGGTGCTCTCGCCGCCGGGCAGCCGCTCCTGGAGCTTGGCGACTTGGGTGGAGTCGGCGTTCGCGGGCAGATAGTCGGTGACGCGGTCGCGTGTGACGTCGGCGAGTTTCCCGGCGAACGGCGCGGCGACCGCGAGCACGGCGACCCACAGCGCGAGCACCAGCCAGGGCAATGCTCGTCGCCGTCTCTGTGTAAGTCCGGCCCCCATGTTCGGGCCCCCCTCCGGTTCGGATGTCTTGATGTGCTTCCAAGACTCCCGGCAGGCGAAGGCCGGATCGTCGCGCCTGAGATCGAGTTCCCGGGTACTGCCAGGGGTGGCCCGGGAGAGCGGATTACTCCCGCGGGAGTATGGCCGGCCTCGCGACTGATCATGAAGTGGACCAGCCATCAGCTCTGCAACACCGGAAGCCAGGACTGTCGTTGCGGCATCGAAGCCACCCTCCGGGACCTTGAGCGGGGCGCGGGGAACGGGCCGCAGGGCTGGAGGGGTGGGAGATCGTATGGGACGCCGCCGATGCCTTCTCGGAAAGCCTGGCGGCCGCGCGGGCCTACGACGCCGAGCACGGCACACCGGCCGCGCCTCTGCAGCCACCGCACTGGACAGGCCGGTCGGGCAGGAGCTGAAGGTCCTGCGGGCTCGGCCGTGACCATCCGGCCGGCGACAGTCCGGCTCTGACCGGTCGTGCTCGGGCGGTGACATCGGGGTCTGGCGTCGGTGGACGGCGTGCGCTTTCCTGGAAGGCGTACGCACAGAGGTTGTGGCAGCACGACCGGTCCCGTACCGCCGGTGACCGTGGCACCTCAGGACAGCCGCCAGGCCGAGCCGATGGGGGAACTCCATGACCGCCGCGCACGAAGCCCCGGACATCCTTTCGCGGGAGTTCGCCGAGAACCCGTACCCGGCCTATCGGGCCATGCGGGAGAAGGCGCCGCTCTTCTGGCACGAAGGAACGCAGAGTTGGGTCATATCGCGCTACGAGGACGTCGAGAGGGCCTTCAAGGACAAGGAAGCGCTCTTCACCACGGACAACTACGCGTGGCAGGCCGAACCCGTGCACGGCAAGACCCTGCTCCAGATGAGCGGCCGCGAACACGCCACGCGACGCGCCCTGGTGGCCCCGGCCTTCCGCGGCAACGAGCTCCGGGACAAGGTCGTTCCGGTCATCGAGCGCAACGCCCGTGAACTGATCGACGCGTTCCGCGACTCCGGATCCGTCGACTTGGTGAGCGGATTCGCCTCGCACTTCCCCATCTCTGTCATCGCCGACATGTTCGGACTGGACCGGTCCGGCCAGGCCGCCCTCGGCAACTGGTACCGGGCCTTCGTGGCGTTCATCGCCAACCTGTCCGCAGACCCCGAGCAGGCGGCCGAGGGTGCGCGGGCCCAGGCCGAGTTCGCCGCGTACATGCTGCCGGTCATCAGGAACCGGCGGGAGCACCTCGGAGACGACCTGCTGTCGACGCTCTGCACCGCCGAGGTCGACGGCGTGAGCATGAGCGACGAGGACATCAAGGCGTTCTGTAGCCTCCTGCTCACGGCGGGCGCCGAGACCACGGACAAGGCGATCGCCGGCCTCTTCGCGAACCTCCTGGCCAACCCCGACCAGCTCGCCTCAGTACGGCGCGACCGCGGACTCCTCGACCGTGCCTTCGCGGAGACCCTGCGCTACACCCCGCCGGTCCAGATGATCATGCGGCAGACCTCCGTGGACGTGACCGTGAGCGGCGGCACCATCCCGGCCGGCGCCACCGTCACCTGCCTGATCGGCGCGGCCAACCGCGACCCCGGGCGCTATCGGGACCCGGACCGCTTCGACCTTTTCCGCGAGGACCTGGCGGCGACCACGGCCTTCTCCGCGGCAGCGGACCACCTGGCGTTCGCGCTCGGACGGCACTTCTGCGTGGGTGCGCTGCTGGCCAAGGCAGAGGTCGAGATCGCCGCCAACCAGCTCCTCGACGCGATGCCCGATGTCCGGCCGGCCCCGGGGTACGACCCGGCCGCCGAGGGCGTCTTCACCCGCGGGCCGAAGTCCCTGCGCGTGGAGTTCACACCGGCAGCGGCAGCGGCCATCGACTGAAACCCCACAGGGGTGGCGGCACTTCAGGAAGCACTCCGGGAGCGGGGACCTGTCTATGACCGCCAGGGGCAGGGCAGAGAGAGCCCGACAGTTCGCCGGGCCACAGGCCGCCCGAAAGCAGCCCCCTCCGGGTCTATTCGTGAGGTCGGGACACGTGCAGCTCGATGCTGCGCTGCCGGCTGCCGGCGACCCCAGTCGCGCCGCGGGGGGGGGGGGGGGGGGGGGGGGGGTACTGCCTGGCCCGGTCACGACCGGCGAGGTCGAACTGCCCCTGGGTCATCCGGGCCGGGAGCGTCTCCGCCGAGTCCATCCGCCCATCACTCCGGGTATACGCCCACCTCTCCCCGCGGCCGCCGAGTCCGGAGGGGGTGTACTGTGCCAACGACTCGAACGTGTTCAATTTCAAAATCGTCCGGCAACCGGGAGCGAACGGGGGAATGCGCAGTGGCGCGGAAGATGACGGGCAGGCGGGCCCTGTCCATCGCGGGGTACACGACAACAGTCCAGTATGCGGCCATCGGCATCGTCCTGATCGCGCTGTCCCTGCTGACCGAGGGGCTGCCCATCGAGCCCAGCGACTGGCTGTACTCGCTGGTGTGGCTCGGCTTCCTCAGCCTCGCCTTGGGGCTGGTTCAGGCCGTACTGTTCGCCACTCCCACCGCCTTGATCGGCGAGGCCTTGGCCCGGCGGCTGCCCGGCGGCCGAATTCTGTGGCACCTGGCACCCGTCCCCATCCTGCCGCTCGCCCCGGCTGCCATCGCCTACACCTTCGACGGCTCGGCCTGGCAGTGGTGGGCTTACCTGAGCCTGCTGGGCTGCGTCCCCGCCGTGGTCGCGGGGCGCGTTCGGGTCCAGGCCTCCCCGTTCATCCCCTCGACCTAATGGTTGGCGCGCACCGCGGCGCATCCGTTGTTCCGCATCGCACTCCGGCCGAGCCCGTCTTCACACACCACCGCACACGGGGCGGTTCCCCCCTCGGAACCGGCGAGTTTCGCGACCTTCCGCTCCGCCGTCTCCGACCGTAGCTTCGCCTTCGCCGCCGCCTGCGCGGCCTCCCGCAAGCCGGTGGCCGCGTCCGCGTTCGCTACCGGCCCGCGCCTCCTCCCGCCACTCCCCCGGCAGCCCTCATCTCCTCCTCGGCTGCGGCAACCGCAGCCGCCGTACTGTCCGCCGGCATCGGAACGGAAGGTCTCGGGCCTGGGCCGCTTTGATGCCGGTGGTGACGTGGCGGGCGGGTGGTGCGGCGCACGAGATGGCGTACGGGGTTCGGGTCACGCGGGTGATCCACGGCGCTCGGCGAGCGCGCCCGCAAGCGGCCCTCGGCGGATCCGTTGCCCAAGAGGGGGAGGTCTCAGTGGGCGGGGGCGGGGGCGGGGGCGGGGGCGGGGGCGATCTGGTGCATGAGGCTGAGCAGGTCCGGAGCGACCCACTCCTCGGCGATCCGGTCGCCCTCGAAGCGGTAGACCTCGACGCTGCGGTAGCCGACCCGGCGGCCGGTCGCCTCGAACTGCTGGAACGCACCCTGGTGCGTGGCCTGGAAGTCGACCAGCACCGTCACCTTGTCGCCGACGCCGAACATGTCCTGCACGTCGATCTTCAGGTCGGGGAACGCGTCCTTCATCATCCGCGTACCCATCCGCCAGGTCTCCCGGCCGTGCAGCGGGTCGGGGCATCCGGGGACGTTGGCGATGAAGTCTTCGCTCAGCAGCTGCTCGGCCGCGTCGATGTCCCCGCTCTCCACCAGCCGGTACGCGGTGCGGAGCAGGGTCATGTTCTTCTCGACAGCGGTGGTCGTGGTCATCTGGGAATCCTCTCGGGTGACCGTCCCGCGAGCTCGATTTCGCCTCGGGCCGGATGCCACTCAGTAGAGACCTTGACGTCGCGGCAAGGTCAAACCCGACATCGGACTCTCCCGAGCCCGACCGGCCCCCACCCGCCGGCCGGGGCACGCGTGGGCCCGGGTCACCGACTTCCGGTGGCTCCGGTGCGGCGGGGGCCGGGGGCCTGGCGGCCGCCGCTGCGGGCGGGGCCGGGGGCCGGCATCGCGCGCAGACGCTGGACGTGCTGCTGCTGGATTCCCTGGTTGAAGGTGAGGAAGTCCGCGACGAGTTCGAGCTGTTCGGCGGTGTAGCGCTCCATGACCTGCCGCGCGGAGTCCTCGATGAACGGGGCGATCAGTGCGTACGACCGCTGCGAGGCTTCGGGGGTGACGCGTACCAGGGTGCGGCGCCGGTCGGTGGGGTGGGGGCTGCGGGTGAGGTAGCCCGCCTTCTCCAGCCTGTCGAGCATCGTGGTGACGCTGCCGGTGGTCAGCCCGAGCTGCGCGCTGAGCGCACTGGGAGCGGTCTCCTCGGTGGACATGAGGATCTCCAGACACCGCAGATCCGTCTCGTTGACACCCAGGAGACGAGCTGTCTCACGGTCGTAGTCATCAACGGCCGACTGGTAGTCCTGGACGGCTTTACCCAGCCTTGCGCCGATCCCCTCTTCTTCGCTTGACATTCAAACTATCTCCGTTCATGGTGGATACCAGTTGCTCGACATCCAAGATACCTGAGATTCGAGCTAGCAAGGGAGCTGTACGACGTCCCGGGCGACTCCGTTCGGCCCGCTCCCACCACCTCATCCGACAGAGAAGAGCACCGCCATGCCTGAGATCACCTTCACCGCCGACGAGCAGCTCGTCCTGCAGACCGCCGCCCACGGCGTCGTCGGCCTGATGGCCGCCGCGGACCCCGGCGTCATCTCCTCCACCCGTTCCGGCATGGCCGGCGGCAAGGCCCTGTCCTCCGCGACCGGGGCCGTCGGCCGGGTCCTGGCGGAGAGCCCGAAGGGCATGGAGCTGGGCGGCAGGTCCACCGCCGACGTCGCCGACCAGGTTTTCGCCGCCCTGACCGCATCGATGGCGCTGCTCAAAGCCAAGGCCCCGCAGGAGGTCGACAACTTCCGCGACACGATCGCCGTCGTGATGGGCGCCGCCTCTCGCGCCCATCGGGGCGAGGCCGGTTCCGCCGAAGCGTCCATGATCCGCAAGATCACCGCGACCCTCGACTCGGCCGTCTGACACCCAGACCCCCTTGTGCGGGACCGAACCGAGCTCGCACTCGACGCAGGAACCGCCGGGCGCGGCCGACCATCGGGTCCGCCCTCCGCCCGGCCCGCGCCCGGCGTGACCACATCCCCGGACCCCGCCTCACGGCACACGCCGCACACGCCGCCCCGCCGCCCCGCCCGATGACGAGACCGGGTTCGTACCGGCCGCCACCGGCCGCCGCCGCTCGATAGCCCTGTTCGTCGTCCTGCTGGCGATGTTGTCCAAGGACCGCGGCAAAGCGATCGGCGTGTTCGGCGCACTCGGCGGCGTGGCAACCGTCGGCGGCCCCATCCTCGGTGCCGTGCTCACCAGCGGCGACATCGCGGGCCTGGGCCGGCGCTCCATCTTCCTGGTCAACGTGCCCGTCGGCACCCTCGCCCCCGTGCTCGCCGTCAAGCACCTGCCCGAGTCCAAGGCTCCGCGCGGAACCCGCCTCGACCGGCCTGGCCCTCGACATCATCGCGATGCTCACCCTGATGTGGACGCTCAGCACCGGAGACGTCAGCACCTTCGAGCTCATTCCGGCCCTGCTCATCGGCGGCATCGGCATGGGCCTGGTGGTCGCCCCGCTCCTCGACTTCACCCTCGCCGACGTACCCGTGGCAGACGCCGGCTCCGCCTCCCGTCTCCACAACACCGTCCAACAGGTCTGCAGCGCCATCGGCATAGCCGGACTCGGCGCCGTCTTCTTCAGCCGTACCGGCCACCGCACCCCAGGCCCCGCCACCTACGACCCCGCGTTCCAGCACACCCTGTGGCGGCCCATCGCCGCCTTCGCTGCCGCACTGGCCGCCACCTTCCTGATGTCCAGGCGCGCCACCCACCACGACGCCGCCTGAACGGCACCCCGCGGCCGTTCCCGCATCCCCGACACACATCCGACGAGAGGGAGACCCACCATGAAGGCACTGATCATCGGCAGCGGAATAGCCGGACCCACCACCGCCATGGCACTGCGGAAGGCCGGTATCGACTCGGTCGTCTACGAGGCCCACCCCGGCGGCGCCGACAACGTCGGCGTCTTCCTGACCCTGGGCTCGAACGGCATCGACGCCCTGCGCACCATCGGCGCCGACGCCCCTGCCATCGCCGCCGGCTTCGCCACCCCGGCCATCGACATGGTCTCCACCACCGGCAAGGCACTCGGTCAGGTCCGGACCAGCCGCCCGGACGGAGACATCACCAGCCGGACCCTCAAGCGCGCCGACCTCTACCGCGCGATCCACGACGAGGCACTGCGCCGCGGCATCCGCTTCGAGCACGGCAAGCGCCTGGTCGACGCGCAGGATTCCGGGGACGGCGTCCGAGCCCGCTTCGCCGACGGCACCGAGGAGTACGGCGACCTGCTCATCGGCTGCGACGGAATCCACTCCACGGTCCGGGGCATCATCGACCCCGCGGCCCCCGCACCTTCGTACTCCGGGCTCATCGGGCTCGGCGGCTACACCCGCGGAGTGCCCGTGGACTCGCGGACGGGCAGCTACCGGATGATGTTCGGCAAGCGCGCCTTCTTCGGCTACGTGCCCGCCCCCGACGGGGAGGTCTGGTGGTTCGCCAACCTGCCCCGCCCCGCCGAGCCCGCCCCCGGCGAGCTGGAGAACATCGGCTCCGAGCAGTGGCGCAGCGAGCTCGTCGACCTCTTCGCCGAGGACACGGGTCCCGCCGCCGCATTGATCCGCGCCAGCCAAGTGATCACCCCGGCCGGCCCGATGCACGCCATGCCGGCCCTCCCCGCCTGGCACCGCGGCCGGTTGATCGCCATCGGCGATGCCGCTCACGCCCCCTCACCGACATCGGGTCAGGGCGCCTCGCTGTCCGTCGAGGACGCCGTCGAGCTGGCCAAGGCGCTGCGCGATCAGCCCACGGTCGAGGGGGCCTTCGCCGCGTACGAGGCAGTGCGCCGCCCGCGCGTCGAACGGATCGTCAAGCAGGCCGCCCGGATCAACAACAACAAGGCCGCGGGCCCTGCCGGACGGATCATCCGCGACCTGCTGATGCCGCTGGTCCTGCCTCGGCTGGCCAACGGCGAGCAGAGCCGGCAGACCTACGGCCACCACATCGACTGGGACCAGGCCCACCGGCCATCGGCGTAGCCACGTCCACGGGTCGTGATCGGGTCTCCGTGGGGGCGGTCGCCCTCTCAGGACCCGGTGCCGGCCGCTTCGACCAGCGTGACCATGGCGTTGACCGCCTTGCGGTCCGTGAGTCCTTGCTCCCGGCACAGAGAACGCCACGAGGAGAACGCCACGGCATGGCCGATCAGCGCCCGCCGGACCGGGTCGTCGGCCTCCGGCCAGGCGCCGGCCAGCACCTCGACGTACTGCCGGGTCATCTCCTGCCGGGCCTCCCGGATCGGCTCGGGGACGGCCTGCTCGTCGCGGATGACCAGCGACAGCATCTGCTCGCCCGCACGGTAGAAGCGGTAGAGGTCGGCAAGCCCGGCCGTCACTCGCTCGACGGGGTTCTCGATCGCGGCCCATTCTTGGGGTCGGGGCAGCTTCTGCCGCGACAGCCAGTGTCCCGAGCACGCTTCGAACAACGCCATCTCATCCGGGAAATGCCGATAGACGGTCAGCCGAGTGACCCCGGAGCGCTCGGCGATCGCCGCGATGGTCGTCCACGCCGGGCCCGCGGTGCCGTGGAGATGCACGGCGGCCTCGATGATGCGCTGCCGCGTCCGGCCCACGTCTTCGGCGCGCTTGCGCATCTCGTAACCACGCGGTTTCGGTGAACGGTCCTGTTCACTCAACTCTTGACATCCCGGGGTCCACGGTGAAGCCTTTTAATGGAACACCAGCGTATCTCCAAATTCTGTCGAGGAGTGATCGCCATGACAGAGACGCCGGCCCCACCGCTCACCATCGTCCGCCCCGGCGAGGGGTCCGATGTCTTCCTCGGCTCGATCGGGGTCGCCTTCAAGTTGTGGGGTGCCGACACCGGCGGTGCAGTCTCCGTCGTCGAGCACCCCTTCCCGGTCGGGGCACTGGTCCCGCCGCACCTGCACACCAGGGAGGACGAGTACTCGATCGTGACCGGGGGTGAGATCGGTTTCCGCTCCGGCGACCGAGAGACCGTTCTGGGCCCCGGCGGCTACATCACCAAGCCGCGTGGGGAGCTTCACGCGATGTGGAACGCCGGCCCCGTACCGGCCCGCATGATCGAGATCATCAGTCCGGCCGGGTTCGAGCACTTCTTCCGCGAGCTGGCCGAGATGCTCGCCGACGGGCCGCCGTCGACGGAGGACGCAGTACCCGTGCTCGCCGCCAAGTACGGGCTCGAATTCGGACAGCCGGCCTGGCTGCCCGATGTCATCGCGCGGTTCGATCTGACACCGCCCGGCGTCTGACCGAGGAGGGGTGTTCGGCCTATTCCGCGTAGTCGTTGCCCTGGAGGTGGAGGGAGCGCAGGGCCGCCTCCAGGGTGAAGCGGTGTTCCGGGTCGGTGATGCGGTCGCCCAGGTGTGCGTCCAGGTTGCGCAGGCGGTAGCGGACCGTCTGCGCGTGGACTCCTAGTAACTCCGCGACCTGATCGGCGGGGCCCCGCGTGGAGATGTGGACGCGCAGCGTCTCGACCAGGCGTCCGCGCCTGGAGCCGGTGAGGCCGCTCAGCGGGGCCAGTTCGCGGGCAGCGATGTGGGTGACGAGCACGGGGTCGGACAGGAGCCACAGGGTGGTCAGGTGGTCTTCGCAGTGCACGACCGGCTGGTCGGGCACGATCCCGTCGTCGATGAGCTGCAGTATCCTCCTGGCCCACCGGATGGAGTCGGCGGCCTGCGGCGGTGGCACGGTCAGGCCTATGACGGCCGGGGCTCCCGACAGGGCGGACTCGAGCATCGCCAGTCGCTCGGGGGTGAGCGGTCCGGGGATCAGCAGGTGGGGCTGGGGCATGCCGAGGTCCGCGAGGACGTCCCGGTCGAGACATGTCCGCATGTGGTCGGGCGCCGGGGCACGTAAGGCCACCAGCGTGCACTGGGCGGGGAGTTCCCACGACGCCTGCTCGCACAGCTCGGCGATGGTCGCCTGTGGCAGGGGCGACCCGACGAGGATGAGATGGAGCAGTTGTCTCCGTAACGCCGACACCTCGGAGGCCGCACGGGCCTGGACCTCCGCGTACCCCTCGCGCGCGATGGCCTCCAGCTCGTCGACGTACGCGAAGAGCGCGTCCGCGAAGGCGAGGATCAGGGAAGGCGACAGGTTGTACCGGCGACCGAGGGTCTTGGCCCGGCGTAGCGCGATGCGGGCGCCGAGCCGGTAGGCACCCTGGAGGGTGTCGAGGTCACGGCCCTCGTACGCCTCCACCCGGCCGAACTTGCGCAGCAGCTCGTCGCGCAGGACCGAACTCGCGCCGGGGTCCGCGACACGGTCCACGAACGTGGCCAGCGCCTGCTCCACGCCCTGGCGGATGGCATCCGCATTGGGGCCGTTGAGGAGACGGGCATACACCGGATAGGCGCGCTCCACCTCGACGCGGATCTCCTTGATGAGGCCCGGAACCTCGGGCCTCATCAAGGCGGCGAACTCCCTGGGGAGCGGATCGAGCGGTTCACCGAGGTCCGGTGATGATGCGATTGAGGGCATGACCGATCCCTTGCTCTCCTGCGCGCCCGGCGGGGCGTGGCGTAGCAGTGCCCCGTCTGACTGGAGGGCTCGGGCGCGTCCGTAAGGTGCGTACCTTTGTGCGGTGCTGACGCTAAGTCAAATTGCCTGTGCTGTACATCACTTGAGCACGAGCTACGCAGGAGGGAGGGCCGGGGTGGATGAGATAGGCCGGGAATCGGCGGTCGGTGACTGTTACTTGACGGCGGAGTGCCAGTTCCGGGCGAGCTGCGCACCCGCGTCTGGGGCCACCGTCCCCGGGGCATAGAGCCCGCCCAGGAAGGTCTGGGTGTTGTTCAGGGTCAGGCTGTTCTTGCCCGCCGCCGACGGCAGACCGGTCTTGAGGTTGACCGCCGCGTCGATCAGCCCGAACAGACCCAGGCCGCAGCCGCTGGCGCCGGGGACGGCGAAGGTCGTGTCGTACTGGGTGGAGCCGAGGAGGTTGAGGCGGCTCATGTCGCCCTCCTCGTTCGCGCTGCCGTCACCGTTGAACCGTTCCACTCCGAACTCCGGGTAGGTGAGGTTCTTCGGCTTCAGGACGATCGGGTTGTCCTTGGTGCCGATGTAGCAGTTGCCGCCGAGGAACGGGTTCTCCAGGTGGATGCGGACGGGGATGTTCACGATCGTCTGGTCGGTGACGACGCCCGCTATCTGGTCGAAGTTCGAGGGGGCGCCCACCGACTCCAGGGTTGCGGTGATCTTGTTGAGCTTGCCGTCCGTGAGCTGCTTGCAGATGGCGGTGATGCCCGGGATGTTGCTCGGACACATCAGCCCGAGGAGACCGCCGGGCACTGTCGCGGAGTCGGCGATGATCGCCCCGGAGGCCGGCGCGACGACACTGCTGGTTCCGTCGGAGTTCTGGACGACGCCCATCTGGAGGTTGCTGTTGGCGGTGACGACCGTCGTGTTGCCGAGTTTGATGGATCCGCTGGTGGAGTAGGAGACGACGCACTGCGGCGTCTTCTCCAGACCGTCCGCCCCGAGCATCGCCGGCGAGTCGACGGGGCAGCGGGTGAAGGGACCCCACGCGCCGTTGAGGGCCGGCGTGGCGGCGGTCGCCGTGCCGAGGGAGGCGAACGCGCCGAAGGCGGTCAGCGCCGAAACGGTGACGAGCCGGGTGCGTGCGGAGACGAGTGGCATGTCGGTGCCTTTCGATGACGGGGACGCGCTCAGGTCTGTGGTGCGGGGGTGCGGGGTGCGGGGGGGCCTGTGTGGCTGGGTGCCGGGTGCCCGGGGTGCCCGCGGTGCGCAGAGCCTCCCGGCGGCGGTGGTGGTGGGGGTCAGCGCTCCGGCTTGGGGACCACGTACGGCTGGCGGTCCTCGGTGCACTGGCCCTCGGTCGGTACCTCGACTCCCACCGCACAGGTCTGGCCCTGGATCTGCTTGACGTAGTTGCCAGGACCCGAGATCGACGCGGTCAGCAGCCGGTCCAGGTCCTCGCCACCCGCGCCGCAGCCCGTGAAGGCGGGAATGGTCACCTCGCCGGTCAGCGGCCCGCCGGACGTCAGGACGTAGCCGGTGGCGTCCGTGCCGTTGATGAGCTGCCCCTTTCCGAGCATCACCAAGTGCGGGCCCGGGTACGTGGCCGGATCGGGTTCCGGGGAGCTGAGCGGGGTCTGCGTGCGGCACGACGGGCCGACGTCCAAGCGCGTGCCGTTGACCTCGACGTCCAGTACGCGCAGGACCAGCGGGGCCCGTACGTACGTCTCGGCGATGTTGTCCGGGAAGACGAGCAGGACGTCCGAGGCGACGGTCATGGGCCCCGCCTGCTCAAGGACCATGGTCGCCGTCGTCGGGGCGAAACCGAAGGTCAGGAAGGTGGACTTGAAGGGCGGGGTCTGTTTGCGGCCCTGGTAGTCGAGGTAGGCGTCCGACTTCTGGAGCAGGTGGATGCTCCCGTCCGGCGGGAAGGCGATCTCCGGGTCACCCTGCTCGATCTGCACGCACGAGACCGGGATCAGGGAGGCGCCACTCAGTTTGCGGACGTTGGCGTAGCCCGTGATGTACGCGTTGAGCGACTTGTCGGTCGGGTTCTTCTTGACGCAGGGCGGCGCCGGCGGCCTGTCGGCCGACGAGCCGGCGCGGGCGTCCCCGACCTTCGGCGCGTGGCCCGTTCGCCCCTTCGCCCGTTCCGTGGGAGTTGCGGGTGTCGTCGGGCCCTTCGGGGTACCGGGGGCCGTCGGGGACGCGGGGGCCGTCGGCCGTCCGGACCCCGGGGCCGCGGAGTCGGACGGGGAGGGCGACCCGCTCGGGGCCGGGGTCGCGGACGGACCGACCGGCACCGTGGCGAGCAGGCCGTGGCCGTCGGCGTCCTTCGCGAGGGTGCAGGTGAGGGAGAGGGACGCGGGAGTGGCGGGCGCGCCGTCGGCCGTACCGAGGGCGAGGTCGACGCCCAGGTCCGTGGCCGTGAGGGTGAGGTCGCCGTTGACGACCGCCGTCACGGCCGGGGCGTCACCGGTGGTACGGAGCGTCAGTGAGCCTTCGGCGGGAACGGCGACGGGCCGGGCCGGGCCGGTGCCGCGCCAGAGGGCCTGGGCCTTCGCCCCGCGCTGGGCGACATCGAGGGCCAGCCCGGTCTCGGGCACCACCGTGGTGGCCTTGAGAGCCGTCAGGTCGGAGACGGCCCCGGCCGGGAGCTCGACCGTCGTGGTGACCCCGGTGGGGCGGATCGCCTCGCCGGCCGCAACCCGGTCGGGGAAGGTGGCCGCGACCCGCACCGCGACGCGTTGCGGTCCCGGGGGCAGGGCGCAGTCGTAGGGCAGTTTTACGGTGATCTCCTGCGCCCCCACCGCGGCAGCCGCTGATGGGATCAAGGGGGCGAGCGCCACGAATGCGGCGATCGCCGCACCACGCGTGCGGACTCGGGGTGTCCGCAGGGCGGGACGGTGGCCTCTCATCGCTTGCTCCGCTCAGGGATCGTCCGGGACACCGACGACCGGCATGGCCGACGGCCTTGGCCGGTCTGCATGTCTGGTCTGCGTGCCTGGTCTGCGTGCCTGGTCTGCGTGCCTGGTCCGCGTGCCTGGTCCGCGCCGGGGGTCTGCGCCGGGGTCGGCGAACGCCCGGCCGGTCTCACCGGTCGGGCGCACGGACCCGGGGAGTGTCGGCGACACTCCCGCACGCCTTACGGGTTGGAGCCGACGATGGTCGGGATGACCGTGGTGCCGGTCTTCTTGACCAGGTAGGCGCCGGTGAAGATCGGCTTGGCGCCGACCGGTACGGCGCTGCCGCAGTTGGTCGACGAGACGACCTTGAGCTCCCCGCTGACGCTGGAGACCGCGAGCTTGCCCGTCGAGTTGGTGTAGGTGCCCGACGCCTTGCCCGTCACGCGGAAGACGCAGGCACCGACGGTGACCTTGGCGTCGACGTTGCCGATGTACCCCTTGGTGACGCCGGTCGCGGCGGTGTAGTCCTGGGCCACCACGGTCCACGGGGTCGTCGCGACGGTGGTCACGTTGCCCAGGACACTGGTGCAGGGGAAGCCGGTGGCACCGAAGTTGATGGCGCTGATCGAGCCGACGGTGGCGGGGTTGCCGGTGGCGCTGGCCATCGAGCCGGAGGCGCCCGACTTCGTACACGTCATGGCGATGCCGTTGACGCTGAGGACGATGTTCCCGCTGTTCGTCGCCGTGAAGGTCGAGGGGGACGGGTTGACGGTCCACACGGTGGACGGCACGGCCGATGCCGGGCCGGCCGCCAGGAGGAACGCTGCGGTGGCGGCACCGGTGACGACGGCGAAGTTTCTGATGGTCTTCTTCATGACTCTGGGACTCTCCTTGGGGATTGACCGGCAGAGGTGGGCCGCAGCTGTGCAATAGGGGGAGACACAGACGACCCGCGGCTCGGTGTTCCTCGGCCGCGACGCTGACGTTACTTGCGGGAAACTTGGCTGAACAATGGAGTAGTTCAAGATTCTTTGAAGAGCCCGTATTAACTGTTCAGCGGGTGAGCGGTCGTCGGCGCAGCATTAGCCCGCGGGTGCGCAATGTCGATAATTCCGGTCGATCACACACCCCGCTGCCACATCTTTCCGCCCGACGGAGGGTCCGCATCGCGATATGTGGAAGAAATACTCTCGCGCATGACAAGTAAGCGCGTGCATATGTGATCCGCGTGACAAGGGGTACGCGGGCGCGGGCGATCTCGAGAAAAACCCGGAACCTGCGTATTGCCGTCGGATGTTACCCGGCCGTAGCGTTCCGGGTGCGACGCTCACCCCCAGGTTGGCGGCCACCGAAGCAGGAGTCCTGACGGACGGGTCCGGCGCCGCCCCCCGGCGGGGCCGGCCCCTTCTCGGTGGGGCCCCGCGAGTCCGGCTTACGGACCCACGGGGCCCCGTTGTGTCTCTCCGGACACAAATGACGCACCCGGATTTGTCCACGCGGTGACAAATTCCGGGGCGCCGGGCCGAATCGGTGTCACACCTATTGTCCCGGTGATCGTGAACGACTTAACGTGCGGCCCGAGACGCACTCGCGGCACACTCCTGCTGGAGGTGGTATGGGAATCGAAATAGCTGTTGAGGGTCTGACCATGTCCTTCGGTAAGCAGAACATCTGGCAGGACGTGACCCTGACGTTGCCCGCGGGGGAAGTGAGCGTCATGCTCGGTCCTTCCGGCACCGGGAAGACAGTGTTCCTCAAGTCGCTCATCGGTCTGTTGAAGCCGGAGCGGGGACACGTCCTCGTGGCCGGAGTCGACATGGTGAACAGCCCCGAGCGCGACATTTACGAGGCCCGCAAACTCTTCGGTCTCATGTTCCAGGACGGCGCTCTCTTCGGGTCCATGTCCCTCTTCGACAACATCGCCTTCCCGCTGCGCGAGCACACGCGGAAGAAGGAGTCGGAGATCCGCCGGATCGTCATGGAGCGCATCGACGTCGTCGGACTCCTCGGGTCCGAGGGCAAGCTCCCCGGCGAGATCAGCGGCGGTATGCGCAAGCGGGCGGGACTGGCCCGCGCGCTCGTGCTCGACCCGCAGATCGTGCTGTGCGACGAGCCGGACTCCGGCCTCGACCCCGTCCGCACCGCCAACCTCTCGCAGTTGCTGATCGACCTGAACGCACAGATCGACGCGACGATGCTCATCGTCACCCACAACCTCGACATCGCCGCGACCGTCCCCGACAACATGGGCATGCTCTTCCGGCGCAAGCTCGTCACCTTCGGCCCGCGCGAAGTGCTGCTCACCAGCGACGAGCCCGTCGTGGCGCAGTTCCTCGCGGGACGGCGCGAAGGCCCCATCGGGATGTCCGAGGAGAAGGACGAGGCCACGCTCGCCGCCGAGGCCGCCGTGCCCGGCCTCGCACCCACCACGCCCCGGGTCATCGTCCCGCAATTGGAGCCCTCGCCCGGACTGCCGCGGCGCCAGGCGGTCCTCAGGCGCCGCGAGCGCGTACTCGCCCTGCTCGACACACTGCCGCCCGCCGCCCGCGCCGCCATCGAGGACACGTACGCGCCCGGGGCTCAGGCGCCGACCCTGCGCCTTCCGGGCACCGGGAGCGGCTCGTGATCACGGGCGCGCTGCGGCAGACCGGCCGGCTCTTCGCCCTCGCGGCAGAGGTGGGCCGGTCCATCTTCCGACGCCCCTTCCAGTTCCGGGAGTTCGTCGAGCAGTTCTGGTTCATCGCCAGCATCACGATCCTGCCCGCCGCACTCGTCTCCATCCCGTTCGGCGCGGTGATCGCCCTCCAGGTCGGTTCGCTCACCCAGCAGCTGGGCGCGCAGTCGTTCACCGGAGGCGCCAGCGTCCTCGCCGTCATCCAACAGGCGAGCCCGCTCATCGTGGCCCTGCTCATCGCCGGCGCCGGCGGCTCCGCCATCTGCGCCGACCTCGGCTCCCGCAAGATCCGCGAGGAGCTCGACGCGATGGAGGTCATGGGCGTCTCCCCCGTCCAGCGCCTGGTCGTGCCGCGGGTGCTGGCGACGATGGGCGTGGCCGTGCTCCTCAACGGCCTGGTGTCCGTCGTGGGCACGCTCGGCGGCTACTTCTTCAACGTCATCCTCCAGGGCGGCACCCCGGGCGCCTACCTGTCCAGCTTCTCCGCGCTCGCCCAGCTGCCCGACCTCTACATCAGCGAGTTCAAGGCCCTGATCTTCGGGTTCATCGCGGGCATCGTCGCCGCCTACCGCGGCCTCAACCCGCGCGGCGGCCCCAAGGGGGTCGGCGACGCCGTCAACCAGTCCGTCGTCATCACGTTCATGCTGCTGTTCTTCGTGAACATGGTGCTGACGGCCATCTACCTCCACATCGTCCCGCCGAAGGGAGGCTGAGGCCGATGGCCTCCCCGTTCGTCTGGCTCGACCGGTCCGGCGACCAGTTCCTGTTCTACGTCAAGGCGCTGGCCTGGATCCCGCGCACGCTGCGCCGCTACCTCAAGGAGGTCCAACGGCTGCTCGCCGAGGTTGCCTTCGGTTCCGGCGGCCTCGGTGTGATCGGCGGCACCATCGGTGTGATGATCGCGATGACCCTGTTCACCGGCACCGTCGTCGGCCTCCAGGGGTACGCGGCCCTCGACCAGATCGGCACCGCCGCGTTCACCGGGTTCGTCTCCGCGTACTTCAACACCCGCGAGATCGCGCCCCTGGTCGCCGGGCTCGCCCTCTCCGCGACCGTCGGCGCCGGCTTCACCGCCCAGCTCGGCGCGATGCGGATCAACGAGGAGGTCGACGCCCTCGAAGGCATGGGCATCCGCTCGATCCCGTACCTGGTCACCACCCGCATCATCGCGGGCGTCGTCGCGATCATCCCGCTCTACGCGATCGGCCTCCTCTCCTCCTACGTCGCCTCCCGCTACGTGACCGTCCTGTTCAACGGTCAGTCCGAGGGGACGTACGACCACTACTTCAACCTGTTCCTCTCCCCCACCGACGTCCTGCTGTCGGTCCTCAAGGTGCTGATCTTCAGCGTCATGGTGATCCTCGCGCACTGCTACTACGGCTTCCGTGCCTCCGGCGGCCCGGCCGGAGTCGGCGTCGCGGTGGGCCGGTCCGTGCGCAATGCCATCGTGATCATCAGCGTCACCGACTTCTTCCTGTCGCTGGCCCTGTGGGGCGCGACCACGACCGTGAAGGTGGCGGGGTGAGATGAGCAGCCCACGTGGTGAGACCCTGCGTCGCCGGCTCGCCGGAGTCGTCTTCCTGCTGGTACCCGCGCTCCTGATCTGGCTGGCGATCGCCGTCTACGACAAACAGTTCACCGCCAGCACCCCGATCACCGTCGAGACGGGCAGCGTCGGCAACGAGATGCACCCGGGCGCCGAGGTCAAACTGCGCGGTGTCGTCATCGGCGAGGTCCGCTCCATCGCCGCCACCGACTCGGGAGCGCGCCTCACCCTCGCGATGAATCCGGCCACCCTCGCCGACGTCCCCTCCGACGTGCGCGCCCAGATGCTGCCGACGACCCTGTTCGGCGAACGGTTCGTGGCGCTCGTCCCGCCGCAGACGCCCTCGCCGAAGCCCATCGGCGCCGGGGCCGTCATCCCCGAGGACCGGTCCAGCAACGCCGTGGAACTCCAGCAGGTCCTGGACAACGTCCTGCCGATGCTCACCGCCGTCCAGCCGCAGAAGCTCTCCGCCACCCTGTCCGCCGTCTCCCGGGCCCTCGAAGGACGCGGCGACAAGCTCGGCGCCACGCTCGCCCAGCTGGACTCCCACCTCCAGAAGTTCAACCCCGAACTGCCCACGCTCAACCGGGACCTCCGGGAACTCGTGAAGGTGAGCAACCTGTACGCGGACGTGGCCCCGGACATCGTCACCGCGCTCACCGACTTCACCACCACCAGCGGCACGCTCGCCGAGAAGGAGAACGACCTGGCCGGCACCCTCGGGGCCACCACCCGCACCGCCCAGGACGTGACGGCCTTCCTGCGCCAGAACAAGAACAACATCATCCGGCTCAGCGCCACCGGCAGGCCGACCCTGGAGCTGCTCGCCGAGTACTCCTCGTCCTTCCCCTGCACCTTGCGCACCCTCGCCGAGTTCGTGCCCGCCATGGACAAGGCGCTCGGCAAGGGGACCGACCGGCCCGGCCTGCACGTCAACGTCGTCACCGTGCCCTCACGCGGCGCGTACGTACCCGGCCGCGACACCCCCTCGTACACCTCGGGCGGCGGTCCGCACTGTTACCCCGTGCCCTACCTCGGTGTCCCGGTGGCACCCGCCGCGCGGGCCTCGGCGGCGGCCGAGCAGAACCTCGGGCCCGCCAACTCCCCGCAGGAGAACGAGTTCCTGAACGAGCTCCTCGCGCCCGCGGCCGAGAAGCAGCCCGGCGACCTGCCCGACTGGAGCAGCCTGCTGGCCGGACCCGCATACCGCGGCACGGAGGTGATCCTCAAATGACGAACGACCTCGCGCACACCCGACGGCGCCCCCTGACCGGCCCGCTGGTCAAGTCCTTGATCTTCGTCCTGGTCACCGCCCTCGCCACGACCGTGCTCGCGCTCAGCATCGCCAACACCGGCGTGGGCTCCGGCACGCGCTCGTACAAGGCGCTGTTCACCGACGTCACCGGGCTCATCGACGGGGACAGCGTGCGGATATCGGGCGTGAAGGTCGGGGAGGTGACCGACGTCCGGGTCGTCGACCGGCGCACCGCCCAGGTCAGCTTCAGCATCCGCGACGACCGCACGCTCCCCGGCTCGGTGACCGCCTCGGTGAAGTATCTCAACATGGTCGGGCAGCGCTACGTGGCCCTGGACCGGGGCAGTGGTGACGTGGACGGCATCCTGCGGCCCGGCTCCACCATCCCGCTGGACCGCACGAAACCCGCGCTCGACATGACGCTGCTCTTCAACGGGTTCAAACCGCTCTTCGAGGGCCTGTCGCCGAGCGACGTCAACGACCTCGCCGGATCGCTCGTCCAGGTCCTCCAAGGCGAGGGCGGCACGGTCGACAGCCTGATCCGGCACGTCGGTTCGCTCACGCAGACCGTCGCCGCCAAGGACCAGGTGATCGGTCAGGTCGTCACCAACCTGAACGTCGTCCTGGACACGCTCAACACCCGCGAGGCCGCCTTCGGCGACCTAGTCGTCACCCTCCAGAAACTCGTCACGGGCTTCAACGACGACCGCAAACCCCTGGGCAAGGCCGTCCAGGCGATGGGCGACCTGACCACCGTGACCGCGGGACTCCTCGAGGACGGGCGCGCCCCCCTGAAGCAGAGCATCGGCGAACTGGGCCGCCTCTCGAACACCCTCGGCGACCACGCTCCGCAGATCGAGGACTTCCTCAACAGGACTCCGGCCAAGATGACCGCCCTGGCACGGCTGTCCTCGTACGGATCGTGGTTCAACCTCTACCTCTGTGAGGCCCGCGTGAGCGGTGTGAGCACTTCCGACGGCTCCACGCCGCCGACCGGCATCGTCGTCACCGAATCGAGGTGCCGAGGATGAGCCGCCCGCCAAGGTGGACCCCCGTCAAGGCCCGCAACCCCGTCGCCGTGGCCGTCGTCGGACTCGTCGCGCTCGCCCTGATCGCCGTCCTCGCCTACAACGTGGACCGCCTGCCGTTCGCCGGCGGGGGCACCGCCTACAGCGCCGACTTCACCGAAGCCGCAGGCCTCGGCACCGGCGACGAGGTGCGCATCGCCGGGGTCAAGGTCGGCTCGGTCACGGGGGTCGCCCTCGACGGGCCCAAGGTGAAGGTGACGTTCGAGGTCGGTGACGCCTGGGTCGGCGACCGTTCCACCGCCGCCATCGCCATCAAGACCCTGCTCGGCGACAAGTACCTGGCTCTCGACCCGCTGGGCGCCGGCCGGCAGGACCCCGGCAGCCGCATCCCGCTGGCGCGCACCACGTCCCCGTACGACGTGACACAGGCGTTCCAGGACCTGAGCGGCACGGTCGACGCCATCGACACCAAGAAGCTCGCCGAAAGCTTCGAAACGATCTCCGACACCTTCAAGGACTCGCCGCCGAACGTGCGCAGCGCCGCCACCGGCCTGTCGGAACTGTCCAAGTCCGTCTCCAGCCGTGACGCCCAGCTGTCCCAGCTCCTCCAGGGGAGCCGGACGTTCACCAAGACGCTGGAGGGCAAGAAATCCAGTTTCGAGACCCTCATCGAGGACGGCGGCTCACTGCTCGGCGAGCTGAAGGACCGGCGCGACGCCATCCACGCGCTGCTCACGGGCAGCCGGGACCTCGGAACCCAGCTCAGCGGCATCGTCGACGACAACGACCGCCGGCTCGGCCCGACTCTCAAGGCCCTCAGCCGGGTCACCAAGGTCCTGGAGAAGAACAGCGGCCAGCTCGACAAGACCCTCGCCCTCGTCGGCCCGTACTACCGGCTCGTCGGCAACACCCTGGGCAGCGGTCACTGGTTCGACAGCTACCTGTGCGGAGTCGTACCCCGGAACTACCTGCCGGAGGCGTCACAGCCCAAGACCGGATGCCGGCCGCCGCAGCAGAAGGCGCCGGCGAAGGGGAGCGGTGCATGATGACCACACCCAGAAGGCCCCTCGTCATCGGGCTCGCCATCGTAGTGCTCACGGCCTGCGGCCTCGTCGCCGTACGCTTCCTCGAGTCCGACGGCACCCGTGTCACCGCCTACTTCGACCGCGCCGTCGGCGTCTACGCCGGATCCGACCTGAGGATCCTCGGGGTGCGCGTCGGCGAAGTCGAGTCCGTGCAGCCCGAAGGCACCCGGGTACGCGTCCGTCTCCACGTCGACGAGGGCGTACGCGTCGCGGCCGACGCACGGGCCGTCATCGTCGCCCCCAGCATCGTCGCGGACCGGTACGTCCAGCTCACCCCGGCGTACAGTTCGGGCCCCGCCCTCGCCAACGGTGCCCAACTCGCGGCGTCCCGCAACCGCACCCCCGTCGAGATCGACCAGCTGTACGCCTCGATCACCGAACTCGGCAAGGCCCTCGGCCCCGACGGGGCCAACAAGACCGGCGCCCTGTCCGGCCTGCTCGAAACCGGCGCCAAGAACCTCAAGGACAACGGCGACGCGATCGGGACGTCCATCCAGGAGTTCGGCAAGGCGGCCAAGACCCTCGACGGCAGCAGCGACGACCTGTTCACCACCCTCAGCCAGCTCCAGACGTTCACCACCATGCTCAAGGACAAGGACGGCGACGTCCGCACCGCCCAGGAGCGCCTCGACGACGTGGTGACCTTCTTCGCCGACAACAAGGACGACCTCGCGGGCGCCCTCACCGAACTCGGCAAGGCCCTCGCCCAGGTGAAGACCTTCATCCAGGACAACCGGGGCGAACTGAAGCAGAACGTCGACCGGCTCGTCCCCCTCACCCAGGCCCTCGTCGATCAGCGGGCCTCCCTCGCCGAGGCTCTCGACGCGGCCCCGCTCGCGGCGGGCAACGTGGTGGGTGCGTACAACGAGAACACCCGCACCCTCGACGGCCGGGCCAACCTCAACGAGATCAGCATGGGCGGACCGCTGCTCCCGCTGCCCGTGGCCGGCGGCTCGTCGGCCACCCGTGGGAAGGGGGACCGGTGAAGCGCCGCGTACCCTTCACCCGCAAGGCCGCCGGGGCCGGGATCGGCGGGGCCGTCGCCCTCGGGGTGGCCGTGGTCCTCTCCGTGACCATGCTCCCCAAGGACCTGCCCCGCTTCGACGGCATCGAGGACCTGCCGCTGCCCGGCGGCGCCGACCTCGGCTCCCACCCGTACACGATCACCGCCGAACTCGCGGACGTCCTCAGCCTCGTCCCGCAGTCCGCGGTCAAGGTCAACGACGTCGCCGTCGGCCGCGTCACCGAGATCCGCCTCGGAACCGGAGACTGGACGGCGCGCGTCACCATGAAGATCAACGGCGACATCAGGCTGCCTTCCGATGCGAGCGCCCGCCTGCAGCAGTCGAGCCTGCTCGGCGAGAAGTTCATCGAACTCACCGCACCCGCCAAGGACGCGGGCGGCGCGCGCCTCACCGACGGCAGCACGATCCCGCTCGCCCGCACCAGCCGCAACACCGAGGTCGAGGAGGTCTTCGGCGCCCTGTCCCTGCTGCTCAACGGCGGCGGGGTCAACCAGCTGAAGACCATCACCAAGGAGCTGAACTCCGCGCTCGGCGGACGCGAGCCCGAGGTCCGCTCCATGCTGGAGCGGGTCAACACCCTCGTGACCAACCTCGACGCGCACCGGGGCGACATCACGCAGGCGCTCGACGGGGTCAACCGGCTCTCCATCACGCTCGCCGAGCGGAAGAAGGACGTGGGCACCGTCATCACCAACCTCTCCCCCGGCCTCAAGACCCTGGAGAACCAACGGGGTTCGCTCCTGACCATGCTGCGAGCCCTCGACACCCTGTCCGGTGTCGCCGTCTCCACCATCAATGCCGGCAAGGACGACATGGTCGCCGACCTCAAGGCCCTCGCGCCGACCCTGAAGGCACTCGCCGACGCCGGCGCCGACCTGCCCGACTCGCTCCAGGCGCTGCTGACGTACCCCTTCACCGACGAGGTGATGCGGGGCATCAAGGGCGACTACCTCAACACCTACCTCTACATCGCCGCCGAACCCGGCACCCAGGTCATCCCGCCGCTCGTCCCCCAGACCACGCCCGGCCCGACGCCCACCCCCGCGACCGAGCCCGGCGCCACCGCCGGCGGGGGTGCGTCCGGCAGCGAGGGCGCGTCCGGCAGCAGGGCCACGAAACCTCCGTCCCCGCTGCCGCTGCCGCCCGTCCAGAGCGTCGGCCCGGCCGGACCGGCATCCTCCCCGAGCGCACCGGGCACCGCCGCCGGAGCGAAGGACGGAGGGAAGACCCGGTGATCACCCTCGCCGTACGGCTGAAGAACCTCGCGTTCCTCGTCATCGCCGCCCTCGTCCTCGGCTACCTCGGCATCCACTACGCCGACCTCGGCCGCTACGTCGGCGTCGCCGACTACTACACCGTCAACGTCCACCTCGCCCGCACCGGTGGCCTGTTCCCCCACTCGGACGTCACCTACCGGGGCGTCTCCGTCGGACGCGTCGGCGCCATCGACCTCACCGCCGACGGAGTCGTGGCCCGGCTGCGCATCAAGAAGTCGGCCGCCCGCGTCCCCGCCGACGCGAAGGCCGTCGTCGCCGGGCTCTCCGCCGTCGGCGAGCAGTACATCGATCTGCGGCCCGACGGCGACCAGGGCCCCTACCTCGCGGAGGGAGCCCGCATCGACCAGGCCGACACCGAGGTGCCCGCACCCGTCACCGACCTCCTGTCCAGCATGAACGACCTCACCCGGTCCGTTCCGCTCGACTCGCTGCGCACGGTCGTCGACGAACTGGGCAAGGCGTTCGAGGGGCACGGCGACGATCTCCAGGCCCTGATCGACGGCGGCAGCGCGTTCGTGCAGGCCGCCGACCGCAACTTGCCCGCGACCACCCGCCTCATATCCGACGGAGAGGTCGTCCTGCGCACCCAGGCCGAGGAGGGCCGGGCCATCCGCGACTTCGCCACCGGCGCGCGCGAACTCGCCATCACCCTCAAGGGATCCGACGGCGACGTACGCCGCCTGCTCGCCGTCACCCCGGGCGCGGCCACCCAGATCAGCGGCCTCCTGCGCGACCTCGACCCCAGCCTCGGCGTGGTCCTCGCCAACCTGCTCACCACCTCGGAAATCGCCGTCACCCGGCAGCGCGGCATGGAGGAGCTCCTCGTGAAGTTCCCCGCGGCCGTCTCCGCGGGCGCCACCACCGTCGACGGAGGACGGATGAACCTCGGCATGGCCGTCACCTTCTTCAAGCCCCTGCCCTGCACCTCCGGCTACGGCGGCACGCGCTACCGCAACGGCCTCGACCTCGGCACCGCACCCGCCCTCAACACCGGGGCCTCCTGCACCAGTCCGGCCTCGTCCGGGACGAACGTGCGCGGCTCCGCGAACGCCCCGAAGGGCGGCCCCGTCCCCACCCCGGCCCAACCCGGTTCGCTCCCCTCGGGCAGCGCCGGCTCCGCCACCGCGCCCGGCGCGCCGGCCCTGCCCGGCACGCTCGCACTGCCCGGCGCGCTGGCACTGCCGGGCCAGGACGGCGGGCCCACCGACATGGCCGGGCTGCTCGGCCTCGGTGCCGGGAGCGTCCGGTGAGGCGCGCACGCGTCCTCGCCGGCGCCGGACTGGCCGTGGCGCTCGCCTTCTGCGGGACGGGCGCCTGGACGTACGCGCAGGCCCGTACCGACGACGGTCTCGCCTTCAGCCGGGAGCGGGACGCCGTCCTCGCCCAGGGCCGCGATCGCATCGCGGTGCTCAACACTCTGGACGCGTCCACGCGTGAACACGCGGAGGCCGGGATCAAGGCGTGGCAGAACGCTTCCACCGGGCCGTTGCACACCGAACTGGGCGCCACCCGGCCGGCGGTGGGCGCCTCGGCTCGCGCCGCCGTCACCGAGGCCGCCGTCACCGCGCTGGACCCCCGGGCGGGTACGGCGAAGCTCATCGCGACCGTGCGCGTCGACGTCACGCCCCAGGGCACCTCGAAGACGACGAGTGACCGCAAGCGGCTCGAAGCCGTCCTGGAGCGTACGGGCGACGCCACGTGGAAGGTCAAAGCGCTGAGCGCCGTTCCGGTGGCGAGCGCGGACGCCGCCGGTACCGCTACCGATACCGGGGGGAGCGAGGCGAAGTGACACGACTGCTGCGGAAGACGACGGACAGACGCGCGCAGGCCCCGGGCGAGGACGGCGGTGGCTCCGACGACCGCATCGACGCAGATCTCCGCGGCTCCGGCCCCGGCTCCGACTCCGACTCCCCCTTGCGCTCCCGCTTCGGCGGCCGGTGGCAGACGGCGGCCTTCGCGGCGGCCGTCGCCGTCCTGCTCCTGGGCGGAAGTGCCTTCTTCTACGGCGCGCATCACCTGCGCTCCACCTCCTCCGCCCAGAACCGTGCCCTCACCGACACCGCGGCCACCGAGCGGGTGAGCGGCGAAGTCGGTGACGGCCTGGCCAGGATCTTCTCCTACACCCCCGCCGGCGCCGACGCCACCGAGCGGTCGGCTCGTTCGGTCCTCGCGGGGCGGGCGGCCAGGCAGTACGGCGACCTGTTCGCCCAGCTCCGCGCGAACCTGGAGACGCAGAAGATCACCCTCAGCACGCAGGCCGTCCGCACCGGGGTGATCGAGCTGGACGGGAACACCGCTCGGCTCCTGGTCCTCCTCGACCAGACCTCACGGCGGGACGAGGGGGCCACCACCTCGGCCGCGGCCCAGCTCACCGTCACCGCGCAGTTCCACGGCGACCGGTGGCAGATCGTCGACATCAAGGCCCGCTGAGAGATGAGCGGGAGAGAAGAGCGCCTCATGACACGCACGGTCCGAGCCCGCACGGGCACCCGGCCGATCCTGGCCGCCGCCCTCGGGCTCACCCTCCTCACGGGCGGCTTCGCCGCGTGGGCGGCCCAGGACTGGTACGGGGCAAGCCATGACGAGTCCGCCGCGTACGCCGCCCAGCGCGACCAGGTGCTCACGGCGGCGGAACAGGCCGTGCAGAACCTCAACACCCTGGACCACGCCAAGGTGGACCAGGGCCTCGACCTGTGGGAGTCGTCCACGACCGGCGACCTGCACGACCAGCTCGTGCAGGGACGAGCGGAGTTCACGCGTCAGGTCAAGGCGGCGAAGACCGTGACGACGGCCCGGGTGCTGTCGGGCGCCGTGACCGAGCTGGACGAGCGGGCAGGGCGGGCCCGGGTGCTGGTCGCCCTGCGCATCACGGTCAAGGCGGCCGACGACAAGAGCAGCGACAAGGACAGCCGCATGCTCGGTGAACTGACCCGCACCGGGGGCCACTGGAAGCTCAGCGCGCTGGGCCAGGCCCCCGTGGGCGGTACGGCGTCCGGCTGACCGGCCCGCCGTACCGCGCAAGCCGCCCGGACCCGAGAGGACACGCACGATGTCGACGACCCGCCACCTCATCAACCGCCAGCGCCGCCGCCAGGCCGTCGGCAACCAGCCGGTCCCCGCGGCGCGCGCGACCGACGACGCGCAGCGGCAGGAGGCTCCGGAGTCGGCCGGGGGGGCCGGGGTGGACGGCACGGACGGGGGCGGAAAGAAGTACCTCACCCCCCTCCTGATCCTCTGTACGCTCACCGTCCTGCTCGGTGCCTTCGCCGGATTCGCCCACAGCCGGGCCTCCGCACTGCGGAGCGATCCCGTGCGCGCAAACACCGCGCTCACCGACCTCGCCCGTACCAGCGAGATCAAGGGACAGACCGCCAAGGCCGTCGCCTCCTTCTTCTCCTACGACCACGCGAAGCCCGCCGCCTTCGAGAGCGCGACGAAGACCCTGCTCACGGGCAAGGCCGTCACCCAGCACCGGGCGCTCTTCGGCGACATCCTCGCCCAGGCCGAGAAGCAGAAGACGGTGATCACCACTGCCGTCACGGACAGCGCGGTCGAGCGGATCGACGGCGACCGGGCGCGGGTCCTCGTCTACGCCGACCAGAGCAGCGTGAGCACGGCCGGGACCGAGAAGCAGAGCCCCCAGAACCAAGGCGTGTACGCGGGCGCGATGCTCGCCCTCGACCTGGTGGACCGCGACGGACACTGGCTCGTGGAGGGGATCGACACCTTCGGCCGCTGAGCTCCGCACGGGTACCACCATGAAGACCGGCCTGCCCACCGCGTCCGTACGCGGATTCGGATCTGGAGCGCACCATCGGAGCCGGCACGTGGCCTACCGCCGTACGGAAGGGGCGGCCTCCAGCAGGATCCCGAGGTCTCTCGTCTCGCTGAGCAGCGTGGCTGTGACGTCTTCGTCCTCCTCCAGTTCGGCGGACGTCAACTCCGCTTCCGCGTAAAGGGGTTCGCGAGACAGTTCGTCGAGTACGAACCTACGCAGCGTGGGGAAGTGCAGGGGTTCGGCGGGGTCGTCCGTGAGGACGCGTACTCCCGTGGCGACCGCGCGCTCCACGGACTGCGCGTACCCGAGGCTCATGGTCAGCAACTCCCGGCATGTGTCGGTTCCGCGGTGGATGCATCCTTCGAGTCCGGGCCCGCGCAGGGGGTGTCCGGTGAGCAGGGTCTCGACCGGGATGCGCAGCAGTTCGCGCAGACTCGCACGGTAGTCGCGGCCCGAGTCGTAGTAGACCGGCAGCCGGCCGGCCGAACCCCTGCTCTGCACGGCGTCCCCGGCGATCAGCAGACGCAGCGAGCGTTCGTAGAAGCAGCTGCTGCCGGGGGTGTGGCCGGGTGTGGGCAGGACCTCGAAGCGGAGGCTGCCGAGGTCGATCACCTGGCCGGCCCGGGCCGGCAGGTCCGGTACGGCGCCCGCGAGTTCGGCGTCCAGAGGGGAGAAGCAGGCGGCGGCAGAGGTCAGTTCGCGCAGCGGGCCGCACCCTCCGACGTGGTCCGCGTGGCCGTGCGTCGCGCACAGGATCGCGATGTCCTGCGGGCGGGCGCCGAGGGCTCCGAGCGCCGGGAGCAGTGCGGCCAGGGCGTGTTCGCGCATGCCGGTGTCGATGACGGCGAGCCGGCCGCCGTCCGCCACCACCATGCTGACCATTCCCGTGTGGCTGTGCGGTTTCGGGCAGCGGACGGCGAGGACGCCGGGCGCGAGGGTAAGGAAGCCGGGCCCGTCACCCATGCCGGTCCCCCGTGCAGGTGTGTGCCGTCACGCGGCGCCACACGATGACCTCGGGCAGTCCGCCCACGCCGGGCAGGGCGTCGACGGAGACGGCCTGTTCGAGGATGGCGGCCGACTCGGCCCCGGCGTCCTCGAAGAGTGCGTACGGGGTGCAGGAGGCGAGCAGGCCGAGGGAGTCCCCGAAGTTCCGATAGCCGCTGTCCTCGGCGGCCGCACCCGACAGGACCGCGGTGATGCCACGGTCCTGGCAGTCGGCGGCCAGCCTGGCGAGCAGGGCGAGGACCGCCGGGTGGGCCTCGGGCCGGCCGGGCGCTGACGGCGTGGTCCGGCGCCCGCGGGCGAGCGTGAACTGGGTGAGGTCGTTGGTGCCGATGCCGCAGACCGCCGGGGTGAGACGGTGTTCGCGCAGGAGATGGTCCGCCCACAGTCCGGTGCACAGCGCGGCGGCCGGTGTCTCGACCTCCCAGCCGAAGCCCGGCTGACCGGTGGCCGCGGAGTCGCCCGATGCGGGTGACAGGCCGATGCGTGCCAGTCGGCTTAGCACTGAGGTCAGTTCGGCGTAGGACGAGACCATCGGCGGTGCGAGAACGAAGCGGACGGTGTGCCTGCTCTGCACCTCCCACAGGATCCGGGCGAGGAAATCGAGTGCTTCGGGGAGCTTTTCGAGCAGGAGCGCGGTGCCGCGCGGGCCGCCCTGCGAGGTGTAGGCATCACCGAAGTCGAAGAGCCGTACGAAGACGGGGGCACCGGCCGGGAACGCCGAGCCCGCGGCGTCGAGCGCCGCGGCGATGGGCCGGCCGAGCAGGGTGCACAGTTCGGGGGTGTGCAGCAGTCTGGTGAGCGTGGCGAAATCGCCTTCCGAGCTCAGGGATTCGAGGACCGTGCTGCCGTCGTCGAACTTCTCCTCGAACAGCGTGGCGACCGCCAGCGCGAAGAGGAACTCGCCGCGCACCAGCCCGACGCCCGCCGCCCCGGCCGCGGCGGCGCGACGAAACCCCGCCTCCGTGCAGGCGTTCACCAGCACGGGCCGCCCGTCAGCGGTCGCGATGCCCGGGGAGGCGGCCCCGTCGGCGCCCCAGGGCCCGATCTCCTCCCACAGGGTCCGGGCGTGGGCGGCGGCCACGGATCCCCGGAACTCCAGGGCGCTTGCGCCGTGCCGCCACAGGTGGGCGATCTCGTACAGCGGTGCGTCGACCTCGACCCGGACGGTCCGGCCATGGATGTCCTGCGGATGCGCGAAGTACGCGTCGGACCAGTCCTGGACCGGTTCCCGCATCTGAGTCCTCAACTCCTTTGGCTTCATGGAGAGTGTTCCGGTGGTGGCGGCTCGACGTGCGCCGCCACCACCGCTGCGGCTACTTCTTCGGCTGCCAGATTCCGACGACCCGCTCGAGGACCGTCTTCACGAGCACGTCCTGGCCGATGAGGTGGGACACGACGTCGATGGTGGTCTGGCGTTCCTTCAGCAACTGGTCGTGGTCGGCGGTGGCCAGGAAGCAGTTGGTGCGGTAGGCGACCTGGTCACCGCGATCGAAGACGTAGATGCTTCCGAACGGCACGCCGCTGTCAGCCAGTTGGCGGGTCAGCTCGGCCAGGTCCGGCAGGGGACCGCTGCGGTCGAGGTTGAATCCGTGGTGGTACTCGTAGGGCACGTGCGGGGTGATCTGCCGTGCGCCGGCGAGCTCGATCCGCGCCGCGGGCGCCTCCTCCTCGACCGCGCTGACCTCGCCCGCCCAGTTCACGTCGAAGACGACTTGCTCGAGTTCGACGACCGCCGTCGGGTGCGTCGCGTAGATCGACTCCAGGACCGAGCGCGCCTTGCCGAGGGTGGAGGTGTCGCCCAGATAGGCGGACGCGAAGGAGTCGGCGTCGGGGTCCTCGTCGTGGGCGGGGTGGTGCTCGGCGTAGGCGTCCGGGGAGTCGTCCCGCTGCGGGCCGCTCGTGAGGGCGACGACGGGTACCGCCTTGCAGGCGAGCCCGTGCTTGACGTCCATCATCTCGGCCAGCGCCGCCGCCGCGGCGAAGCCGCCCGCGTCGACGTGCATGTGGCAGGTGTCGGTCCGGCTGAACATCCCGTCCTCGATGGAAGCGCTGCGGAAGCTGGGCATGGTGGATTCTCCTTGGGCTGAGAGAAGGCGGCCGCTCCGGGACGGAGGCGTGCCGGAGGAGCACACGGGGAGTGTGCACGGGAAAGCGCACCCTGCTGCGCGTATGTCCGATTGCTCACCGGGAAATGCGCAGGGGAAATCTGCTCAAGAGGTACGGGAATGAGTGCACGGCGCGTGCGCGCCGGCCGGCCCGCACGGATATGCGGGCAGCTGGACACGGACCGTAAAGCGCGTGCAGAAAGGACAGAAGAAGCCGACGCCGCACGCTCAGGCGGTCGAAGCGGCGACGAAAATCTCAGGGAATGCGACGACAATGGCCTGCCTCATTGCAAGCTGCACTGCCTCGAAATCGCCATCACCTGGGACCGGGACGAATCCGGCGAACTCGGGAAGGTCGACATAAGCCGCCCTGAAGGCCTCGAGGAACTCCGGGCTCTCCTCATCGATTCCGCGCACGTCGATGCGGCGCACGGCCTCGGCCGGGGAGACGTCGAGGAAGATCGTGAGGTCCGGCTCGGGCGCTCCCTCGAAGAGCCGGCGCAGGAAGTCGACGCTGCCGGTGCCCTGCGCCTTGGCCAGGGCGTACTGGCAGTAGGTGTAGCGGTCGACGACCACGACGTCGGGGGACGTCATGAGGGTCTCCTCGAGCGCGGCGACCCGGGCCAATTTGGAACAGGCGGAGACGAGACGCATGGTGTCGCCGCCGATGAGCTCCAAGTGGTCCTTGAGTCCCTCCTGTTGAGCCATGGAGGTCAGGGCCTTGCGTACGGGCGCCATGGTGACGCTCTGATGAGCCTGGCCCGGAACGCCCACGGAGCGGAGCCATTCCCCGAGCATTCGCACCTGGGTCGACTTGCCGGCCCCGTCCAGACCCACCACGGCCACGAGCCGCCCGGTTCTGGATCTTTCGCCCGCAGGGTATTTCTGTGCGCGCACTTCCACCGCCCTAGTGAACTGTTCCGTCTCTGAAAAAGCTGACCGGTTCGCTGTGCGGCTCTCGTGAGGGAAGGCGAGAACCAAGGTTCAGATTCCTCAACGAGGAATCTGTGATTCTGAACTCGGACGCCCCGCCGGCGCCTCATCGGACTCTAGGTCCGTACCAGGTGGCTTGTAAATAGCCGCTTTCTTGCGTCTCGGAGAATGAGATGAATCGGAATCGTTGGATCCGCAATCGGATCGGCCCAGGTGCGGGACTATGGGGGGTCATGAGGGGGTCACCCCATGCGGGAGTTTTGGGCAAATTGGGAAAACCAATTCCCAGGACGCGGCGGGGTGCGGGGCGAATTCCATGGCACACTGTCCGGCGCCCCACTGGCCCCGGCCACCGGGGGAAGCCGGGCCGGGAAAACAATCGGAGCGGTGATGAAACTGAACTTCCGGCCACTGGACGACGGTTTGCGGCACGAGTACTGCCTGACCTGTCGTGCGGAAGCGGTCCACTGGGAAGAGCACGCGGGGCGCCGCAGCTGTGTCTGCCGCGCCTGCGGGCACCGGGCCGAACGCGCCCTGGTCGTCGACCCCGAGGCACACTGGTGGGTCGAGCCCGACGGGGAGTACTGGCACGAGACGTCCGGCGTCTTCGTACGGGTCCCCGGCCCCCGGTTCCTCCTCTTCGACCGGACCGCCTACCCCTTCGCGCTGACCGTGCCGGCCGGCCACGTCGCCCCCGGCGAGGACCCGCACCGGGCCGCGCTGCGCGAGCTCCGGGAGGAAACCGGTATCACCGGGGGGACCCTTCGCCACCTCGGCGACGACCCGATCCCCGGCGACTCCTGCCGCCGCGGCGCGGACGCCCATCGCTGGCACACCTACCTGCTGGACCTGCCGGCCGAGCCGGAGATCGCGCTCAACGACGAGGGCGTGGCCGCGGTCTGGCTGCCGCTGTCCGAGCTGCTCGGAGACCCGCCCCGGCGCATGGCGACGTATGCCGTACGGACCTTGATCCGGTGTTACGAAGGGGAGTTGACGTCCTGATCCTCAGCCGACGCGGTGATCCTCAGCCGGCGCGGTGATCCTCAGCCGACGTCGCCATCCGTCGCCTGCCACTGCGCGCGCAGGGCCGCGAACGCCTCGTGGAAGCCGGGGAACGTCTTCCGCACGCACCCGGGGTCGTCGAAGGTGATGCCCGGCACGCGCAGCGAGGCGACGGCGAAGGACATCGCGATGCGATGGTCGTGGTGGGTGGCGATCTCGACCGGCCTCACAGCGCCCGGGGTGATCTCGATCCAGTCGGGCCCGGTCGCGACCTCGACACCCATCGCCCGCAGGTTCTCGGCGCAGGCCTCCAGCCGGTCGCACTCCTTGACCCGGGTGTTGCCCACGTCCTCGATCCGGACCGGCCCTCCGGCGAAGGGGGCGAGCGCCGCCAGCGTGGGCATGGTGTCGGAGATGTCCCGCATGTTGACCGTGATCCCGCACAGCTTCCCGGTGCCTGCCACCGTCGTGCCGGCATCCCCGACGCGTACCTCCGCCCCCATCCGCCGGAGAACCTCGACGAACCGCAGATCGCCCTGGAGCGCGCCTCGGCCCAGGCCGGGGACCGTGACCTCCCGGCCCGTGAGCGCCGCGGCGGCGAAGAAGTAGCTCGCGGTGGAGGCATCGGGTTCGATCGCGTACTCGGTGGCCCGGTAGCCGCCGGGCCGCACGTCGAAGACCTCTCCGTCGGGCTCCGGCCTGCGTTCCACCGTCGCCCCGAAGGCAGCCATCATGGCCAGCGTGATCTCGATGTACGGAGCCGAGACCAGGCGGGTGACGGTGATGCGCAGCCCCTCGCGGGTGAGCGGTCCGAGCATCAGCAGTGCGGTCAGGTACTGCGACGACTCCCCCGCGTCCAGGGCGAGTTCACCGCCCTTGACGCCGTCGGCGACGATGCTCAGCGGATGGTGCCCGTCGGCCCGCGCATGCCGGACGTCGACGCCCAGCGCGCGCAGCGCACGGGTCAACGGGGCCACGGGACGGCGGCGCATCTGGGCGGAGGCGTCGAACCGGTAGCTGCCGTGCCCGGCCGCGACCAGTGTGGGCAGGAACCGGGCGGTGGTGGCGCCGTCGCGGCAGTAGACGTCGGCCTCCTCCCGCGGCGGGCCGGCCGGACATCCCTCGACGAGCCAGCGGCCCGGCGTGTGCTCGACGCGGTAGCCGAGGGCGGCAAGGCCTTCGGCGAAGCCCTCGGTGTCGTCCGAGCGCAGCGGTCGCAGCAGGGTCGAGGTGCCCTCGGCCGCCGCGGCCAGGAACAGGGCTCTGGCGGTGAGGGACTTGGACCCGGGGATTTCGACGATCGTCACGGCGGGCGCTCCGGTGCGGGTGTCGGGGGGAACGGTTCGCGCACCGGATGTTGCCATGTCGGGGCCGCCCGCCGCGTGAGGTCTCACCCGTTGGACGCGCGGCTCCCGTCACACCGCCGAGGGCGAGGGGAGCCGCGAAGCCCGCGGACGCCTCAGCCCCCTGCGATCTCCCCCTTCAGCTCCGCAAGGTCTGCGCCAGCGCACCGATGGTGCTCACCTCGGTGCCGGCCGCGGCCCGCAACAGTGTCAGTACGTCGTCGCTCACCGCCGTCGCCTCGTGGATGCCGTCTGCGGGCCCTGCGAAGAACGTCCGGTCGAAGGTCTCCTGCGGGCAGAAGCGGTAGCGCAGGGTCGTCACCCGCAGGTCCCGCGCCGGCCTGAACGGCCCGTGCACGATCTCCTCTCGCCAGTCGACGGGCCCCCGGTACCGGTTGGACGGCACCTGCGACATCCACACGTGCAGCTGTACGTAGTCGATGCCGGGCTCCAGCAACGAAGCGCCGTACGCGGGGACTTCGGCTGCGAGCCGCGGCACCGAGAGCGTCGAGTGCCGGCCTGCGTTCCAGGCGGCCGCCATCATGGCCCGGAAGGCGTCGGCGAGCGGCTGGTCCGGGTCGACCTCGCAGAGCACCGGCCGGTCGTTGACGAAATAGCCGACGGCCGCCTGTGCGCTCTCGTCCCGGCGCGTCGACATGGGCGTGTGCAGCAGGAACCTGCGCCGCCCGGTGCGGCGCCACAGGGCGCAGCCGACCAGGGTGGCGACAACAGCGAACGGTGACGCCTCGTACCGGCCGGTCAGCAGGTTCACCTCGTCGTACCGCGCGGGCCCGGCGGTGCCGCGGTCGACCTGGGTGCGCTGCAGATCACCCCGGGGCGTCGCGGCCAGGCCGCGCAGCGGTTCGACATTCCCCAACTTCCGGTTCCAGTGTGCTACTTCCCGTGCCTGCGCCTCGGTGCCCGGATGCCGGTCGCGGCACAGTGCCGCATAGCCCGCAGGCTCCGACGCGGGCGGCTTCTCGCCGTTCTGGCGGGCCTGCAGATACGCGTGCAGCCGGGAACGCACGAGACCGGAGGAAATGCCGTCGGAGACCAGATGGTCGGTCGCGATCAGCAGGGCCTTGTGCTGCCCCGCCGGGTCCTCGGCGTACTCGAAACGGGCCCGGGCGGGCACCTCGCGCGGATGCAGCTCCGCGTTGTGCAGCTCTCCGGCGCGGCGATCCGTGTACGCCGACGGTGCTTCGTCGTAGACGGTCCGCGATGTCAAGTGTGCTTCGGGCGGCCCGAGTTCCTGCACGAAGGGGGAGCCGGCGACCAGCCCGGTGCGCAGGGCCTCCTGGGACTCGAGGAGGTCCGTGACCGCAGCGCGCACGTCGTCGTACGACACCTTCGGGAAGGTCTCGGCGTCGAGCCGCAGCGTGTAGTTGTTGTTGTGGAAGATGCCGGGTCCGAAGAGCCGGTCGAGAAAGAGCAGGCTGGTCTGTTCCTCGGACAGCGGGAAGAACTGCGCCATGGCGGGCCCCCTGACGGGATCGGTGGGGAGACGTCTGCACGGCGCCGGCGGGGCGAGGCGAGGCGAGGTGGATCGAACGTTTCCAGGCGTGATCCCTGCATGTCAACAGGCCTTGATCCACGAGTATGTGGCCACGTCGGCCGTAATGAGTCACTGTGATCAAGGTGGTTGACACCGTGCTCACCGGTCTGCAACCGTAACGCCCCGTCAGTCCCCGACCCTGTCTCGTCGAGGCCCGGCCCGGTCCGCAACCCGTCGGCGGATCAGTGTGGACGTGCAACCACACGGGCCGATGTGCGAAGCCTCGTCACGGCAGTCGGTAGCGACCAGGGGGCAGGTCCGTCGGCCCAGTGCTGCGCCCGCGGACCGATTCACCTGCACCTTTCATCTCGTTCCTGTTCACGGCAGCGGTACGCCCGGTCGCGTATCCGCTCCCTTCGTCCTGCGCTCATCCCCGACGGGAGACAGCTTTGGAAGAGCAAGTCCCGGCAGAACAAATGCCGGCAGAACAAGCCCTGCCCGAGCAGGCCTTGGCCGAGCAAGTCAGAGGAATCCTGAAGATCGCCTCAGGTCTGGGCGACACGGTCCAGGAGCTGGCCACACACGACAATCTCTGGCACGCGGGCATGAACTCTCTTGCCAGCGTCAGGGTGTTGGTGGCTCTCGAAGAGACCTTCGCCGTCGAGTTCCCCGACGGCAAGCTGACCATGGAAGTCTTCGCGAGCATCGACAGCCTCACCCGGACCGTCCTGGACCTGCAACGCGAAAGCGGTGAGGTGCTGTGACCTCACCCGACCGCACCGTGACCCCACCCGACCTCCTCACCACCACCGCAGCCGACGGCGTCCTGCTCTACTCCGGCCACTTCGAGCGGATCGTCGACGGCCTTCGGGCCTCGCTCACCGCACTCGGCGGACTCGACGACGCCCGGTCACTGCGGACCCCGCCGGTCATCGCCCGCTCGGTCATCGAGCAGTCGGGATACGTGGAGACGTTCCCCAACCTGCTCGGTACCGTCCACCGCTTCGACGGAACCTCCGAGGAGTGGACCGACCGGGTCACCTCGTCCGGGCCCGGCAGCAGCTGGCACCGCCTGCTCGAGGTCTCCGACCTGGTCCTCCTGCCGGCCGGCTGCTACTGCCTCTACCCGCTCTACCAGGACTCCGCGGTGACCTCCGCCTGCGAGCACAGCGTGGAGGCCACCTGTTTCCGGCAGGAGGGCAGCAATGAACCAGGGCGCTTCCGCTCCTTCCGGATGCGCGAGTTCGTCCGAATCGGCGCCGCCGAGGACTGCGTGGTGTGGCGCGACGGATGGCTGGAGCGAGCCGGCGACTGGCTGACCGGCCTCGGCCTGACGCCCGAGCGGGAACTCGCGAACGACCCGTTCTTCGGTACCGTCCACCGGATGATGAGCGCCACCCAGCGCCAGCAGGAGCTGAAATGGGAGCTTTCCTTGGAGGTCGCTCCCGGACAGCGCCAGGCCGTGGCCTCGTTCAACTACCACAAGGACCATTTCGGCGACCTGTTCCGCATCACCGACGCAGCCGGCACACCGCGGCACACCGCCTGCGCGGCCTTCGGATACGAACGTCTCGCGCTGGCCCTGGTCCACCGCCACGGCCCCAAGCCGGGCCAGTGGCCCGCCTCTCTGCGCACCCGCCTCGGCATCGGAGCGGCCACATGACCTCGACAGCACCCACCGGGCTGGAAGCGCTGCGCCCGGAAGCCCGGCTCCTGCACACCCTGGCCACCCCGCGCTGGTCCGACGAGGCGGACGCCCTGGCACGCCACATCCTCACCGGGCAACGGGAATTGGACTGGTCCTACTTCCTCGACCAGGCCCTGCGTCACCACGTCGTCCCGCTGATCGGCCGCAACCTGCAGTATTCGCGGGTGTGGCAGCCGCAGGAGGACGGTGTACTGATCCCCTACCCCTGGATCTACGTCGCGGCGTACGAAGCCAACTCCCGTCGCAACCGCGCCCTGTTCGGCGAGTTCCGACGGATCTTCCACGACCTCGGCAGGGCGGGCATCCGTCACGCCGTGCGCAAGGGCCCCGTCCTGTGTCACACGGTGTACGACGACGCGGGCACGCGGCGCATGGCGGACCTGGACCTTCTGATCGAGGAGGAGTCCTTCCCCGAGGTGAGCGGGGTCCTGTCCGAACTCGGTTACGCGCAGGGGCTGCATTCGGCCAACGGCGCCGTCATCACCCCGTACGCCCGCTCCACCCGCGCGTTCTGGTCGATGCACCTGAACAACAAGCTGCCCTTCAAGAAGCCGACCTCCGACCCGGACGTCGACTTCTTCGAAGTCGACCTGTGCCTGAACCTGTTTCAGCGCAAGTCCCGGGGCGCTGCCGACACCCGTACGCTCCTCGACCGCTCCGTGCCCTTGCGCATGTGCGGCACCGACGCCCGCGCGCTCGCGCCGGCCGATCACCTCCTGGACGTGTGCCTGCATCTGTACAAGGAGGCGACCAGTCACCTGAGCATCGAGCGCGGCAAGGACATCACGCTGCAGCGGTTCCTCGACGTGGCGGAGTCGGTGCGGCTCATGGACAGCGGGGCGGCGAAGGAATTCACCGCGCTCGCCTCGCGGTCGGGCGCCGAACGCGAGGTGTACTTCGCGCTCGCGTTCGCACGTCGGCTGTACCCGGACGCGGTCCCCGAGTCCCTCGCCGAGTCCCTGCGTCCGGACGACCTGGGATACCTCGACGAGTACGGGGAACTCGACGGCAAGGCCGGACGCTGGACCACCGCGTTCCTGGACCGGTTGTTCGACCCCGACCGCCGTGGGCAGGTCGTGGGGTCCTCGACCATCCCGCATCAGTGAGCACGGAACCCGAGGAGGCCCTCGCCAAGGAGCCGACCAGGGTCGCCCAACAGCCTTTGTGGACGCGCGAGTTCATCAAGTATTTCGTCGCACGCGCCACCTCACGGCTCGGCGACGAGATGCTCCCGGTGGCGCTCGCCGTCGCGGTGCTCGGGCTCGGACACGGCGTGGCCGGCGTCGGCTATGTGATGGCGGCCTTCATCGCGCCCGAGGCCCTGTTCGTCATCTTCGGAGGGGTGCTCGCGGACCGCTTCACCGCACGCCGCATGATGATCGGCGCCGACGCGGTACGGCTCGCGGTCCATCTCCTGCTCGCCGCCCTGTTCGCCGCGGGCGACCCGGGGCTCGGGCCGATCCTGGTCCTGGCCGTGATCAGCGGTTCGGCGACGGCGATGTTCCAGCCGGGCGTGTCCAGCATCGTGCCGCTCGTCGCCAGGGACGTACAGCGCGGCAACGGCGCGCTGCGCATCGCGGAGGCCGTCGGCTCCCTGCTCGGTCCGGCGCTCGGGGCCGTTCTGGTCGCGGCGTTCGGTGCGGCCGTCGTCTTCGGTGTGAACGCGGCGACGTTCGCGGTCAGCATGGTCTTCCTTCAACTGCTGCGGATCGGTGCGCCGCCGGTGAGCACCAAGGCCGCCGGAATGTGGCAGAACCTGCAGGAGGGGTGGTACGAGTTCCGGTCCAGACGCTGGCTCTGGGCGGTCATCCTCGTGTGGGCCGTGAACGGACTCCTCGTGTGGGGACCGGCCCGACCGCTCACCGCCACGGTCCTGGTGGACGAGTACGGATCGTCAGGCTTCGGCACCGTCCAAGCCGTGCTCGGCGCGGGCACGGTGGTCGGCGGCCTGATCGCGATGCGGCTGCGTCCACTGCGCCCGCTCGCCGCAGGCTCCGTGGCGATGTTCGGCTTCGCGCTGCATCCGCTTGCTCTGGTGGCCGACTTGCCGGTGTGGGCGATCAGTTGCTGCTTCGGCGTGGCGGGCGCCTGCTGGACCTTCTGGGGGGTCCAGTGGACGACCACGGTCCAGACCCAGGTGCGCCCCGAGGCCCTGAACCGGGTGTACGCCTACGACGTCGCCGGCTCCATCATGACCAATCCCGTCGGGCGCGCCCTGGCAGGTCCGCTGGCCCTGATGATCGGCGCCCGCGAGACGCTCTTCATCGGCGTCCTCATCTGCACCGCGAGCTGCGTGACCCTGCTCTGCGTCCCCGCGATCCGCACACTCCAGCGCCGGGAGGCCGCTCCATGACGTACGACTTCAGCGTGTACGGAACGGCGTACCAGCCGCATCCGAGCGGCGGCCGCAGCACCCTCGCGGAGCTCGGGGCGCTGTCCCGGCATGCCGAGGCGAGCGGCTTCGACGGGCTGCTCACCTTCTACGACCACCGCAATTACGACCCGTGGGTCATGGCCGCGGTGATGCTGCAGCACACCGAGCGGCTCGCCCCGCTGGTCGCGCTGCAGCCTTATGCGGCGCCCCCGTTCAGCGCGGCCAAGGCGATCCACAGCCTCTCGGAGCTGTACGGGCGGCGGCTCGACGTCAACCTGATCATCGGCTCGTCCGGAGGCGAGCTGGCCCAGGTCTGCGACGCGACCCCGCATGACGCGCGCTACGAACGTGCGGCGGAGTACATGGACGTCGTCGCCCGGCTGCTGCGCACGGACGAACCCCTGGACCACGAGGGCGCCCACTACCGCTATCGGCAACTGCACCTGCACTCCCGGCTCGCCGAGGAGCGGTTGCCGCGGGTGTTCGTGGCCGGCTCCTCCGAGGCGGGGCGCGCGGTGGCGCTGCGGGTGGGCGACGTGTCCGTCACGCACCCGGAGCCGGTCACGAGCTTCGCCCCGGAGTTCCTGCAGTGGCGAGACAAGGGGCTGGAACTCGGCGTGCGCCTCGGCCTGTTGGCGCGCACCACCGACGACGAGGCCTGGCGGGCGGCGCGTGCCGCCTATCCCGTGGACCGGGCGGCGCACATCGAGACGGTCCTCAAGCGCGGGTCGGAGTCCGACTGGAGCCGACGCATGGCGCATCTGGCCACGGACGGCGATCTGTACGACGACGTCTACTGGACCGGCCTCTACCGCAGCGGAAAGGCCTCCGCCCCATTGTTGGTCGGCAGCTACGGCAGGGTCGCCGACTACCTCGGGCGGTATCTGTCCCTCGGCGTCAGAACCGTTCTCCTCTCCCAGGTCCACACCCGCGAGGACTTCCACCACGCCTCGCAGGTGCTCTCGCTGGTGCGCGATCCGTTCCGGGCTGCGTAGAGACTTCAGTTTGTGGCTGACCTGGGCTTCGTGGCTGCGCGGGTCCGGGCGGCGGGCACGCGTGAGGGGGTGCTGGCGCGCCGTGGCGCCACCACCCCCTCACGTCATCTCACATCACTGCTTCAGCGAAGGCCCGCCTGGTTACGCGAGGTGACCTTGCCGTTGTCGAAGAAGAAGCTCGCGACGCCGAAGGTGCTGGCCTGCTCGCAGTCGTAGATCGCCATGTTGTCGGTACGGGACTGGGACTGGACGACGCGCACGCAGGTGCCCTTGCCGGCGATCTCGTGCATCTGGCTGATCGTGCTGCCGACCTTGATCTTGCCGTACTTGGTCTTGGTCATCTTGCCGTTGGACTCCAGGCCGTCGAGGAGGACCTGGCCCTTGATCTCCAGCTTGCCGTTCACGAAGTCGAACGTAGCGCTGCTGTAGGGCTTGTTGCCCTTGCACTCGTAGTGCCGGTAGGCAATGCCGCCGGAGTCGTCACGGCTCTTGAGCTTGCAGGCGCCGCTGTCGGCGATGCTGTGCATCTTGGCCGTGGTGGTGCCGATCTTGATCAGGTCGTACTCGGCCTTGCTGATGGTGGCGGTGGTGGCAGCGCTCGCGCTCGGCGCGGCGACGAATGCCAGGCCGGCCGCCAGTACGGGCGCGGCGAGCAGGTGCATGCGGGACATCGGGATCCCCCCAGGATCGGCGTCCTGCGAATTCAGGACGTGATCATGGTGCCAAACCCGGACACACGGATGAAAGTCTTCCGGTTGTCCCAGTTTCCGTGAGGGCGACCGCTGGGACGCCGCTCGCTCGGACGCGTGGCGCGATTCTCACCGACTGGGCAGCCGGGGGTAATGTCGTCCGGTCACGGACGGCAATCGGATCGTCCGTTCAACCCAGGGGAACCACCATGACTGATCTGAACTCGCTGCGGGCAAGCCTTGCGTCAGGTGAGCACGAGTTCGCCGACACCTTGGCCTTCGTCGCCGCGCACTACGCCTATCAGCCGCAGGCGTTCCGCAACGGGGACCTGGAAAATGCCGCAGGTGAGAACGAGGGTTCCTGCAAGACGCTGGGACTCGCCCTGCTGGAAGAGCTGAGCGACCAAGAGGCGCTGCTGGCTTTCGGTGAGCACTACCGCAGCGTGCTGGCGACGCCGGACGACGCTGATCACGCCAACATTCGCAACCTCATGGCCCATGGCCTGGCAGGGGTGAGCTTCGTGGGGCAGCCGTTGACCCGCAAGAGCTGAACAGCGAGATCCGAGCGAAATCCGGGCGCGCGCCAAAGTCGCGTCCACAGCCCTCCCTGCAGACCCCGGCGCGCTTCCGGACCGGGCAGGCAGGGCCCGCCCGGTCCGGAAGCGCGACTCAGGCTGCGACCGGCAGGTCGACGGCCGGGAAGTCGACTTCGGTGCGGGCCACGGAGTTGAAGTAGTTCGTGAAGATGTTCAGAGCCACGGCGCCGATGATCTCCCCTATTTCCCCGTCGCCGTAGCCCGCGGCACGCACGGCCTCGATGTCGGCGTCGGCGACGAAGCCCCGGGTGCGCAGGACGGCTCGGGCGAAGAGCAGGGCGGCCGCGGCCTTGGGGTCCGACGCCTGGGCGTGGCCGCCCGCAGCGAGGTCCTCGGCGGAGACGCCCGCGCGGGCGCCGAGCACGTGGTGGGCCGCGTAGCAGTACTCGCACGAGTTCTCGGCCGCCGAGACGAGTGCGATCTGCTCCCTGAGCGAGCCGGGCAGCAGCCCCTTGGACAGCGAACCGCTGAAGGACAGGTATCCGTCCAGGACGGCCGGCGAGGTGGCCATCGCCCGCATCATGTTCGGCGTCGCGCCCAGAGCGCGCTCCACCTTGGCCAGCAGGTCTTTTGCCGCGGGCTCGGCGTTGGCGGGGTCGACGGTGCTCAGACGAGAAGGCATGGGTGTCTCCAGTTCCGGTTCGGATGAGATCGCAGATCGTTAGGAGTCCTACGAACTCCTGAAACATAGCCCTGCCCTCACGCGCCGCACAAGGGGTATCGTCAGGAGTCCGAAGGAACTGTCAGGAGGCTCCATCCCGTGCCGACCGCCGACCCCACCGACACCCACCCCCCGGCGTCGCCGCGACTGCCGCTCGACCTGGCAGCGCAGGAGCTGCCGGGGGACCCCGAAGACCCGTCCGGCCTGGACCGGCGCCTCGCCTCGGCACTCGAACGCGCGGGCCACGCCCTCCGTACGCTGATCTGGACCCAGGCCACCGCTCACGGGCTCAGCCCCATCCAGGTCCAACTCCTGCTACGTCTGGGGGTCGAGCCTCCCGAGCGGCGCCGGGTCGGCACGCTCGCGGCCGAGTTCGACCTGTCCGCCGCCACCATCAGCGAGGCGTTGGCGGCCCTGCGCCGCAAGGGCTTCGTCGAAAAGCAGCCCATCGCGGGCGACAAGCGCGGCCATGTGATGGCACCGACCGAGGCAGGCCTCGCCGCTGCCGACGCTCTCGCCCACTGGCCGGACCCCGTCACCACCCATCTGGCGACCCTGCCGACCGAGGACAAGGGCCGCGCACTGCGCCTGATCCTGGACCTGGTCGGCCACCTCGCCGACACCGGGGTCCTGTCCGTCGCCCGGACCTGCACGACCTGCCGCTTCTTCGGGCGCGACGAGCACGACGATGCGCGGCGCCCGCACCACTGCGCCCTGCTGGACGCACCGATCGGCGACCCGGAACTGCGCGTGGACTGCGCCGAACACCAGTCGGCCTGATCCCGTTCTTCTGCACCCTCGCCTTCGCCGCAGTACGCGACCTGACGAGGATGATTCAGTTCAATGCCCGGCGGTAGAAGGCGATCTTCTCGCGGACGTGAGCCTGCTGCCCCCGCAGGTGGACGATGCGGTCCTCCACCTGCGCGTCGTGCTGTTCCAGCAAGGCCAGGCGCTCGGCGAAGGTCCCGTCACCGTCGCGGACGAGAGCGGCGAACCGCCGCATCTCGGCGATCGGCATACCGGTGTCACGCAGGCTGCGCAGCACGGCCAGCCACTGAAGGTCGTGCTGGGTGAAGCGGCGGTGGCCGGTGTGCGAGCGGTGGACGGTGCCCAGCAGGCCGATGCGTTCGTAATACCGCAGGGTGTCCAGGCTGAAGCCTGACCGTTCCACCGTCTCGGCCGGGGTCAGGTACTCGGTCGTGGGTGCGCTCATGCGGGGATCATGCCATCGGCTGCAACGAGCCGCCGAGCGGTTTGACCTGGACCGCGCTCCAGGTGGCACCGTTCCTTCAGCGGCTCCCGGCATCCCACGCCGACGGCCCGGCACCCACCCCCCCTTCCGCAGAGGAACTCCCATGCGTTTTCGTACCCTTGGCCTGCGCACGGACGGCACCCCCGGCCCCACGGTGAGCGCGCTCTGCCTTGGCACCCTGCCGTTCGGCACCCGCGTCGACGAGCAGCGCGCCATCGACCTGCTGGACCGGTTCACCGAACGCGGCGGCACCTTCATCGACACCGCCAACTGCTACTCCTTCTGGCTCGACGGCGCGAACGGCGACGAGAGCGAGCTGGTGATCGGACGCTGGCTCGCCGCACGTGGCAACCGGGACGAGGTCGTACTGGCCAGCAAGGTCGGCGCCCGGCCGACCGGCCCCGGTGAGTGGCCGGGCACCGCGGAGGGCCTGTCGGCGGCAGCCGTCCAGGCCGGCGTCCAAGGCAGCCTCAAGCGGCTCGGCACCGACCGGCTCGACGTCCTGTACGCGCACATGGAGGACCGCCGGCCGGCGCTGGCCGAGACGGTCACGGCGTTCGGCGGACTCGTCGCCGACGGCACCGTCGATGTCCTGGGCGTCAGCAACCAGGTCACCTGGCGCATCGACCGGGCCCGTGCGCTGGCCCGCGAGCAGGGGGTGGCCGGATACGGCTGCGTACAGCAGCAGTACACCTACCTCCGGCCCCGGCCCGGCGCGACCTTCGGTTCCTGCGAGCACGCGACGCCGGAACTGCTCGACTACGTGCGCAGCGAACCCGGCGTCACGCTGCTCGCCTACACCTCGCTGCTGGCCGGCGCGTACACGGACCCCGCCAAGCCGCTCCCGAGCACCTTCGACCATCCGGGCGCAGCGGCCCAGTTGGCCGCGCTGCGGGACGTGGCGGCCGAGACCGGCGCGACCGCCAACCAGGTCGTCCTCGCCTGGCTGCTCGGTGGCGACCTCCCCGTCCTGCCCGTCGTCGGCGCCTCGACCGTCGCCCAGCTCGACGAGGCCATGGACGCCGTCGAGCTGGATCTGACCCCGGCCCAGCGCACCCACCTCGACCACGCGTAACCGGCGCCCCCACATCTAGGCAGATTGGTCCAGACCTTCTAGGGTGAGCACTCGTCACGTCCCGCTGCACGTAGTCGTCTTGGAGTGGTTGATGGTCTCGCGCCGGTCCCTCCTGGTTCTCGCCGGATTGAGCGCGGGGGCGGTCACCCTGCCCTCCGTGCCCGCGCGGGCCGCCGGGCAGGTCATCGATCTCCCCGCTCCCACCTCCCGGCGGCCGGTGGGCACCATCGACCTACACCTGGTCGACCACGATCGTGACGACCCCCTCGCGCCGGACCGCAGGGCGCGCGAACTCATGGTGCAGCTCTGGTACCCCGCGCTCACCACCGCCGGCTGCCGCCGGGCCCCGTACACCACGAGCCGGGTCGCCTCCGCCCTCGAGGCGGGTCTGCCCCTCAAGGCAGGCACCCTGGGGGCCGTACGTCCGCACGCCCGGACCGGCGCGCCGGCCGTGCCGGGCCCGCTGCCGCTGGTGCTGCTCGGGCACGGGCGCAAGGGCGGCCGCAGCAATTGCACCGCGCTGGCCGAAGAGCTCGCATCGTACGGGTACCTGGTCGCGGGCATCGACCACACCTACGACGCGGCGGTGGTGGAGTTTCCCGACGGTCGGGCCGTCCACAGCGTGCTGCCCGAGGAGTCGGACGACTGGGACCGCCAGGAACGCCTCGAGATAGAGACGCGCGTCGGTGACCTGCGGTTCGTCGCCACGACCTTGACCCGTCGGCGGCGGTCTCCCTGCGCGGACCCCGGCCGGATCGGCGTCGTCGGGCATTCCATGGGCGGAGCCGCCGCCGCCGAACTCCTCCGGGTGGACGACCGCTTCGCCGTCGGGGTGAATCTCGACGGCGCCCTGTTCGGCTCGCCGGTGGCCGACCTCGGGCTGGATCGACCGTACCTGCTGCTCACCGCGCTGGAGGACCACGAAACCTGGGGGCGCTGGCGCGAGCACCAGCGCGGATGGGGCCGCCAGCTGCGGGCGCGCGACACGGGGCACCTCACCTACACCGATCTGCCGCACTTCGCCGTTCCCGGCGGACTGGCGGAGTCCTGGCCGGCCGACCTCTACGCCGAACTGCTCGGGACCCTGGATCCTGCCCGCTCGACGGAGCTGATCCGGACCTACACCCGCCTGTGCCTCGACCAGTTCCTGAAGGGCCGGCCGGCCCCCCTGCTCAACAGCCCGTCCCCGCGCTACCCGGAGGTCGACTTCCGCTGGACCCGCGGCTGACGATGGCGAATGGGGTCTCCTACGGGGCGTTGGTGGCGCGGTTCTTCGGCAGCCCTCTGTCCCGGTGTCACAGCTGGGGGACGTACGGGGCGAGGCCGACGATGAGGATGGAGCGCTCCCCCGGCCCCGGCTCGGAGCCCGCGCGAACCGGGCCGACGTAGTGGCTGACCCTGTGGTCGTGGACGGCATAGCCGTCCAGGGGATCGGTGAGGGTGAAACTGCTGTGGACGTCCGCCCACGGGTCCTCGGGCCGCAGGCCCGCACTGCCCGGCGTGGCGATGACATTCTGCCCGCCTGTGACGTTGGTACGGCTGATCAGGTGGGCAAACGTGAACGTGCTGGCCGAACCTCCGTCCTGGTGCAGGCAGTCGGGGGTAGAGACGGCCTCCTGACCTGGGCTGTCGACGCCGAGCCTGATCAGGTGGACCCCAGCCCACAGCGGCCGTCTCCTCAGGTCCCGCAGGGACAGGACCTGCGCGATGTCCCAGCGCAGGAGCCGCAGCAGCAGGGCGTTGTCGCGCAGCGCCTCGGGGATGTCGGGGAGCACGCGGAGCTTTCGCGGGTGCTCAGGGTCGTCTTCGCCCTGGGAGAAATTGGTGACCGTACCGTGGACGGGGTCGGGGGTTCCGGGAATCCAGGACAGTTCGTCCTTCCACGGCAGGTACACGGCGTGGGAGTAGCGGCGGAACCGGTTCGTTCCCGGAGCGTACGGATCGGGCGGCAGAACAGCGAAGCCCTCCCGGAGCCGGGCCAAGTCCCTCGCCGCGGAGCCGTCCGGGACGATGCCGAGCTGCTCGGCACCGTAGCGGGCAAACCCCCGCTCACGCAGACCGTCCACTCCCGCTGCGCCAGGACCTCCGGCACCAGAGTGCGACCGCCGCTGGGGCTCGGCATTTCCCACGTGTTCCTCCAACAGGTCACCACCACGGCCATCGCGCCGGCGGCCGTGCCGACCTTACGCACACCTCCCCCTCTTCCCCGCCATCCGGCTCCCCTCGTGGGAGCCCCCGTGACCACGCCCTCCGAAGTCGCCACGGTCAGTGCAGGGCCTGTCCTGCCCGGCGGGGTTCAGGTACGCCGCTCCTCGCGGGCGGGACCGGACGTGGCCAGCAAGGTGGCGGCGGCGAGGAGGAACACGGCGAGCAGGACGGCGCTCCACAGCGAGCTCTCGCCCTCCAGCGCCGGGGAGACCCGGCGTTCGGGGTCGTAGGCGACCTTGACCTCACCGCCGACGGGGGCGGCGGCTCGGTCGTCCTTCAGTTCCGAGGGGTAGCCGCCGGGGCAGCGCAGTACGTGCTGGTAGACGGTCTTCGGCCCGGGACCGCCTTCCCCGAACGAATCCTGCACCTTGGTGCGCACTTCGGCCACGGTGCAGGTGGCCGTCTCGGCGCGCGCCGTCGCCTGATCAACGGCGGTCGAGGTCAGCAACAGCCCCAGAGCCAGGGCGATGGCTCCGAAGAAGGCGCCGTTGCCGTCGACGAGCAGGAAGTAGGCCCCCGCGAGGGCGGCGATGAGCAGCGCGCCGACCGACACCGTGACCGTCATGGACGGTCCATGGGGTGCCGTGAGCGCCCAATGCGCCCAGCCGTACACGAGAACCGCGGCGAACGCGGGCAAGGCCACCGCGACGCGCGGCACCCGCAGGCCTGTCTCCTCCATCCGCACCACCCCCGCACCAGGGGACGTCCGTCGACCCTCCCGCGGTTGCGGAGCACGGTCCCACCAGGGCTCTGGACTCCGCCGCCGGCCTCTTCGCCAAGCGACCACCTCGACGCCAGTGTGCGCCGGGTGGTCGCCGGTCAGCGGCGGCCGGTGGACAGGATGACGAGGAACTGGCCGCCACCGGCCTGGATGTCGGCGGTCACCGGGAGGCCCGGCACGAGCCGGGAGAAACGGTCCACCAGCCAGTCGGCCGTCTCCTGGGCGTCCTTCTTGGTCGGGCAGCGGCCCACCATCTCGCGGCCGCCCTTGCGCTCCAGCCGCTCCGCAACGGTGATCAGCGGCGCGGGCTCGACCACGTACAGGCGCTCCGGCCAGGCGATGACCACCTTGACCGCGCCCTTGCGGGTGTTGCACCCGCGGTGCGCGAGCCGCTCGGTGACCTTGGCCTTCCGGTCGGCGGTCCGGCTGTCGACACTGGGCCCCCGAGGGTCGTTCACCGACTCGTCGGGGTCGACCGGTTCGTCACAGACCCAGCACTGCCAGCCGTCACGCTCTGCCACATCATCAAGGAGACTCACCCGAGCAAACTACCTGCCCGGGCGACACTCCGCTCACACCAGGGCCCGAAACGCGGACACCGGCGGCGCGGGGCGTCGGGGCCGCGATCGTCAACGGCCGTGCTCAGGCTTGGTCTCAGCACGCCCAGTGGAAGCGCCAGAATCGCCGCGACGCGTACGCCGGTTACCTCGGCGCTCTCCACGACCGCGACCTCGCCATGGACGCCGTCCTCGACGCGCTGCGTTCCGACCAGCCCGACCTTTCCGACCTCGACGAGAAGACGGGCCGCTTCGTCACCCTGGCCCGCGAGGTCCACCGCGCCGGCGAAGTCGTCATCCTCGAAGGGCCGGCACCGCTCGCAGAGGTCGCGGCGCGTGTTGCCAATGCCTCCAGCGCACTCTCACAGGTCATGCGGCGGATGGCCCAGAACGCCCGCGCGGGAAACACCGCCCACAAGGCCACGGACTCTCGCCCCGGCCCTTCTCATGGAGGGCGCGCAAGCGGTGATGCGGCCGCTCAGTGTCCGCGCACGCCGGGTCCGGCGCGTCGGCGGTCTCCCGGCCGCCTTCCCGGCAAAGGTCGTGGGATATCGCCCCAGCCCGGCGGTGGGCTGGAGCTCCGCAGCCATGTCACGAGAGGGAACAGCGTGTTCGTCACCTTCGTCCCGGTCGAAGAGATCCTGGACCTTCGCCGGCGGGTCCTACGGCCGGGGCAGCCCCGCGCGAGCGCGCTCACCGAGGTCGACCTGCTCCCGGACACCTTCCATCTCGCGGCCCGTGCCGACAGCGGCGAGCTCGGAGCCTGCGCCACCTTCAGCAGCGAGCCCCTGCCCGACACCCCTGCCCTGGCCCCCTTCGCGACCGAGGGAGTGTGGAGGCTGCGCAAGCTCGCCAGCGACCCGTCCGTACGCGGGCAGGGCTTCGGCAAGGCCGTACTGCGCGCGGGCCTCGACGCGTGCGCCGCACACGGCGGCCGGCTCGTCTGGTGCAGCGGCCGGCTCGCCGCCGCCGGCTTCTACGAACACCACGGCTTCACACCCGTGGGCGACCAGTACACCGTCCCGGGCATCGGGCGGCACCATCACTTCCTCCACAAGCTGCCGTAGGGGCGTTCACAAGGAAGGGGCGCCGGCCGGGCTCGTCCGGCCTCGGGGAACCTGCCGCGATGCCGCTGCAAATAGGCGTTGGTGGGCCAGGTCGACCGCTGCCAGCCTCCCGGAGGCCGTGCGAGAGAACGAGGAGGTGGTACCCGTGAACGCAGTATCGACATGGGTGCTTCCCTCCGGGGTCACGGTCGGGCGATAGGTCGTCCGGGAGCGCCACTGTGAGCACTCCCGAAAGGCACGACCGTGCACTTCACTTCCGAACAGCGTCTCGACCATGGCGTTCTCGAGCGCGAACCACTCTGGACGCCCTCCTTGCGCTGCCCGAGATCGGCGGCCCGGTCGGGTACTCGGGGTGGACCGCCGTCGGTATCCGACTTGCGGTGGTCGAGCCGCGCATCGCGGCCGCCGGTTTCTTCGCCGGGGGTTTCGTGCCTCGCGCCCGGCGCGAGGAGGCCCGGCAGGTCACCGCTCCGCTGCTGTTGCTGCTGCAGTGGGACGACGAGGGGAATCCCCGCCAGCGGGCCCTGGACCTGTTCGACTCCTTCGGCAGCAAGGAGAAGACGCTGCACGCCAATCCGGGCGGGCACGTCGGCACCCCGTGGTTCGAGGTGGAGGACGGGGTCCGGTTCTTCGGCCGGCACCTGACGTGACCCCGAACCGTCGGGCCGGCGGCAGACGGTAGGCACTCTCCGCCATCAACGCCTCCGTCAGCCGGGTCCACGCCGGGCGTGGCTGCTTCCCGGGACCTCCCGGGAAGCAGCCAGGCTAGGCCTGCTCGTCGGGGTCGTGGGTGATCAGGTCTCCCGGCTGGCACTGGAGGACGTCGCAGATCCTGGACAGGGTGGAGAAGCGGATGGCCTTGGCGCGCCCGTTCTTGAGCACGGACAGGTTGACGACGGTGATGCCCACTAGCGCGGACAGTTCGGTGAGCGTCATGCCCCGCTCGGCGAGGACCCGGTCGAGGTGGATCCGGATCGCGTGGATTTCCTCTTCGGGCATCAGATGGTCCCTTCGAGGTCCTCTCGCATACGCACGCCCTCGCGCATGATCTTCCCCAAGATGACGGCGGCGATGCCGGGGAGGATGAGCACCTGCGGATCGGAGACCGACAGGCCGGAGCCCCCCATGGGCACCATGCTGTCGACGAGCCAGGACTCCGACCAGCCTACGACGAGGCCTGCCAGCGGTGTGCCCACCGTGACGAACCAGCCGAGAACGGTGAGCCGTCGCGCCACCTTGTCGGTGAACGGCCCTTGGGACACGACGGCATCCAGCAGTCGGGAGAAGAGCAGCAGAGCGATGGAGGCGAACAGCGTCCAGGGCAGTCGGCTCCCGAGGTCGGCGGCGCGCTGCGCCGCGGAGGGGCTGTTCTGACAGAGCCGCGCGGCGCTGCTGGAGGCGTCCACACCCTCGCCGACCGGCAGGCCGCCCTCCAGTGTGGCGTTGGCCCAGAAGCCGGTTTGTACGCAGACCGCCCCGTCGTCGGTCAGGTGCGAGACGGCCGTGCCGATGAAGGTGAGCCCCCAGAGCATCGCCAGCCCAAAGGTGAGTGTGGCCAGGATCTTCGTGAATCGCGTGTTCACCGCGTTCCCCCTATCGATTTTCGATATGCCGGACACTAGCGGACCATATCGATAATCGACAAGTCGCCGACGACCCTCACCCATGGGCGAGGGTGAGGGCGCGGATGCGACTTCTACAGAATGTTGACGCGCCTCTATCGGAAAGACGTCGGCCCGATGGACGATTCAGGTAGCCTGCCCCGCTCACCTGACCATCCGTCAGTACGGGCAAGGCCGATCCCGCCCTCGTTTCGTTGGGAGGCCACACGCCATGAACCCGATCAGCGAGTGTCCCGAACCCGCCTCAACCTCCTTACCGGAAGTACGTGCGCCTTCGCCGCAGGCAGCGGCGCCCAGCCGGCGCCGACTCCTCGGCGGCCTCGCCCTGGCCGCGACCGCTCCGCTCGCCCTGGGCGCAGGGAGGAGCCGGCCGCAAGGGGGAACACCCCCGGGCCGGGCCGTCGTGCTCAGGAACGCCGCACTCGTGCTCACCATGGACCCGGCTCTCGGCGAGGGGCCCCTGGGGACCGTCGAGGACGCGGACGTCCTCATGCGGGACGGTGTCATCGCGGCCGTGGGGAAGCGGTTGCCCACACCGCCCGGCACGCAGGTGATCGATACCGCCGGTCAGCTGGTGATGCCGGGGTTCGTCGACGTGCACACCCACCTGTGGCAGTCCTCGATGCGGGGCGGCTGCGCGGACCGCGACCTCTTCGGATGGCTGGCCGACTGCAACCGGGCGACGTTCTCCCGGATCACGCCCGCGGACATGTACCGCTTCGTCCGGCTCGGCGCCCTCGACTCCGTGCAGTCCGGTGTGACCACGCTCGTGGACTGGGTGGACGCGCTCCCGTACGACACGACGGTCCAGTACGTGCGGGCCCTGGCCGGCACGGGCGTGCGCTTCACCTACGCGATGTTCCAAGCCGAGCGGGACGCCTCGCTGATCACCCGGACGAAGAAGGAGCTCATCGACCCGCTCCCCCTCGCCTCGGCGCAGGTCGCCACCCACGCGGCACGGGCCATCAGGGGCCTCAACCGGCTGCACTGGGAGATCGCCGGCGATCTCGGGGTCATGCTCAACAGCCATGTCCTCGAACACTCCGAGCAGCGCGCGGACGACCCGATCGGCACCCTCACGGACATCGGCGCGCTGGGTCCGCGGCTGCTCATGAACCACGCGATCCACCTCACCGACGAAGAGATCGCCGCGGTCGCCGCGCACGACGTACGGGTCGCACACTGTCCGCTCAGCAACATGCGCCTCGCTTCGGGGATCATGCGGCTGCCGGACCTCGGCCGACGCGGCGTCAAGGCCGGGCTCGGCCAGGACGGCGGGACCAACGACTCCTCGGACTTCTTCGCCCTCATGAAGGCGGCCATCGGTCTCCAGCGCGCCCGCTCGCTGGAGACCTCGGTGTTCCCCCAGGTCCACGACGTCCTGCGCCTCGCCACGCTCGGCGGCGCCGAGGCGATCGGTTTGGCCGACACGGTGGGATCCCTGAACCCCGGCAAACGCGCCGACGTCATCGTGATCAACCCCGCCGCCCTCAACTTCGCGCCGCGCTTCGACTGGATCAACCAGATCGTCTTCAACGGCCGCCCGGAGAACGTCCGCGCGGTCTTCGTGGACGGCCGTCCCCTCAAACTCGACGGCCGCCTCGTCGACGTCGACACCGACCGCGTCGTACGGGAAGCGGAGTCCGCGGCCACCCGCCTGCGCTCCGCCTCCTGAACCCGGGCACCGCTCCCGCGTCCGTTCCGGCCGGCATGCCGCTCGGCCCTTGCCGAACAGCAGGGCCCCGGGGGGCGCCGAGCGCTCCCCCGGGGCCCTGCCCGGTCATTCCCGCATCCCCCTGTGAAGGTCAGGGCGTGTGATCAACGGCCTTGGAGGGACTTGACGTTGTCACCGAAGCTCCAGCCCTTCGAGCCGTCCCAGTTGACCGACCACGTCATGAGACCCTTCAGCGAACCGCCGAAGGCGTTCCACGACTGGCTGACCAGGCTCGGCGTCATGTAGCCGCCGCCCGCGCCGGGCTGGGCCGGCAGGCCGGGCACCTGCTTGTCGTACGGCACCTTGATGGTGGTGCCCTGGATGGTCAGGCCGTTGTTCAGGCAGGTGGTCTGGGCGGTGAAGCCCTGGACGGTGCCGGCCTGGTAGGAGTCCCCGGAGCAGCCGTACATGCTGCCGTTGTAGTACTGCATGTTCAGCCACCACAGCCGGCCGTTGTCCGCGTACTTCTTGATGATCGGCAGGTAGGAGCCCCAGATCGACCCGTAGGTGACGCTTCCTCCGGTGACGTACGCGGTTTCGGGGGCCATCGTCAGGCCGAAGCCCGCGGGCATCTGGGCCAGTACGCCGTCGATGATGCGCATCAGGTTGGCCTGGGAGGCGGACAGCGTGTTGATGTTGCCGCTACCGGTCAGGCCGGTCTCGATGTCGATGTCGATCCCGTCGAAGTTGTGCTTCTTCAGGATCGGGACGACGGTCGCCACGAACTTGTCGGCGACGGTGCTGGAGCTCAGGTCGATGCCCGCGGTGGCGCCGCCTATCGACATCAGGATCGTCGCTCCGGCCGCCTTGGCCTGGCACATCTCGGCGGGGGTCGCGACCTTGACGCCGGCGTCCATGCCGTCATGCCACAGGACGGTGCCGTCCGAGAGGATCACCGGGAAGGCGGCGTTGATGACGTTGTAGCCGTGCGCGGCGATCCGGCTGTCCGTGATGGGTACCCAGCCCATGCCGGGGTGGACGCCGTTCGCGGCGCCGTCCCAGTTCTCCCAGTAGCCCTGCAGGACCTTGCCCGACGGCTTGGGCTTGGTGGGGCAGGTCTCGCCGGGCGGGGCGGTCGTCGGGGGTGCGGTGGTCGGCGGGGGCGTGGTGGTCGGCGGGGGCGTGGTGGTCGGGGGCGCGGTCGTCGGCGGCGCGGTGGTCGGTGTGGGGCTGCTGCCACCGGGGCCGGTGAGCGACACATCGTCCGCGTAGTAGGCGGGCTGCCCGTACCAGCCGTGCAGGTAGACGGTGACCGAGGTGGTGCTCGGCCCCGTGGTGAAGCCGACGCTGAGTTGACCGTACGAGGGGCTGTTCGGCGTCCAGGTGGACGGGGTACCGGTGATCCCGGTGCCGGTGGCGCCCAGGTAGACGTAGCTGCCCTGGACGTAAGCACTGAGCGTGTACTGGGAGTTGGGCTGCACGCTGACGGTCTGGACGCACTGGGCGTTGTCCTGGCCGCTCGGCGTGGCCTTGAGTGCGGAGGCGCCGGCACGGACCGGACTGCCGACGGCCACACCGGAGCTTCCGGAACAGGTCCACGAGGAGAGCCCATTCTCGAAGCCGGGGTTGACCACCAGGTTGGTGACCGTCTCGGCCCCGGCCGCGACGGCTCCGGCGCTGACGGTGCCGGCCACGGCGAGGCCTGCACCGATGACGGCGGCGGCGCTCACCCCGGCGAGGGAGCGGTTCAGGACGGTCGGTCCGTGCTGGGCGCGGCCGGCCCGGTTCACAGTAGGGTCTGCGCCGGCCGTCAGGCGCGGAGTACGTGATCTCCGACGGAACATGGTGCGCTCCATTCCCGCCGAGCGCCATGGGCATGACCGACGCGTGGGGGCGTGACGCCCGGCTGGTGGGTGAGGTGGGGACAGGTGGGGCTGTGCCGGACCGGATCGTAGGAGGAACGGCCCGGCCGGTCAATAGGTCTGGACCAATAGGCGGGATGTGGTCTGGTCCGGCGAAGAGATCCGGCGAGGCTGCGATCCGCGGGTGTCGTCGCACCGCCGAACCTGCCTGCTCACGGCGGGAGTACGACCGTCCCGCGCCGACCGTCAGGCCGGTTCGCCGCCGTCCCGCGCGCCGAGGCCTCGCCCGGAAACCCCGGTCGGGGCTTCTCACGTCGGGGCTTCTCACGAGGATGACCGGGGCCCCATGATGGCGAGATGACGGCCGGCGAGGATCTGCTCTGGGACGCGTCGGACAAGAGCACACGGACTGTTCCACGGCTGCGGCGCATGGCCGTGTCGGCCGGCTGTCTCGGCTTGTCCGGCCTGGCGCTGTGGGGAGAACCCGCTGTCAGGTGGGTGGCCGGCGCGGCTGTGGTTTACCTGCTCGTGGAGTTCGCGTACTGGGCGTGGGACGGGCGACGCGTGGTCGAGGCGCGGATCGTCCCCGGCGGGGCCGACGGTCGTGCGAGGCTCCGCCTCCTGCACGCCGGAGGACGGATCACGGAACACGACCCCGACCAAGTGGCCCGGGTCCTCGTCATCTACGACAACGTCGACGGCTCGGCGAAACTGCGTCTGCGTCTACGTCTACGTCGGCGCTTGCGCTTGCGAAGGAAGCGGCTCTTCTTCGGGCGTCCTGGCCGCCCCCCGGTGCTCGCCACGTGGCGGAAGGCATGTCCGAGGGCCGGTGTCGAGGACAGGAGCGCCCGATGGGGCATGCCGGGGATCCCTGACTAGGAAGGGCAGGGGAAGGGCCCTGCCGGATCCTCCGGGAGCGGCTTCAGGGGAGCAGGCGGGAGGCGAGGTCGCGCACGGTCGCCATGTCGCTGAAGGGGAGCAGGGTCTCGCCCACGATCTGGTGCGGTTCGCTGCCCTTTCCCGCGATCAGGACGATGTCTTCGGGCCGGGCGGCGGACAGCGCGAAGGCGATGGCTTGGCGCCGGTCGGCGGAGCGCTCGTACGGTGTGCCGGTGCTCTCGATGCCGGGGGCGATCTGGTCCAGGATCGCTTCGGGGTCCTCGGTGCGGGGGTTGTCCGAGGTCAGGACGCACAGGTCGGAGTGGGTGCCGGCGATGCGGCCCATCTCGGCGCGCTTGGTGGTGTCGCGGTCACCGCCGCAGCCGAAGACCGTGATGACGCGGCCACGGGCGAAGCCCCTGATGGCGGTGAGGACCTTGTCGAGGGAGTCGGGCGAGTGCGCGTAGTCCACGATCACCGAGGTGCCGGCGGGGGTGACGAAGCGCTCGAACCGGCCCGGTACGGGCGGCATCTGGGCGAGCGCGGCGACCAGTCCGTCCAGGTCGTGCCCCAGTACCCGGCAGGCGGCCAGGGCCGCCAGCGCGTTGGACACGGAGAACCGGCCCGGGACCGGCATCGCGGCCTTGTACTCACTGCCGGCGTGGTGCAGCGTGAACCGCGTGCCCGAAGCGTCCGCGATCAGGTCCGTGGCCCGGAAGTCGGCCTCCGCGTCGAGGCCGTACGTCGTCACCGCGCCGGGCATCATCGCGCGGACCCTTGCTCCCACGGCATCGTCCACGTTGACCACCGCGTGCCGGCACAGTCCCTGGAACAGCCGCATCTTGGCGTCCGTGTAGTGGGCCATCGTGCCGTGGTCGTCCAGGTGGTCCTGGGTCAGGTTGGTGAAGACGCCGACGTCGACGAACGTCCGGTCCATCCGGTACGTCTGCAGGGCCATCGAGGTGGCCTCCAGCACCACGCTGCCGGTGCCCTGGTCCCGCATGCGGCCCAGGAGGTACTGCAGGTCGGGCGATTCCGGTGTGGTCAGCACCGAGGGAGGCATCGGGATCACCTCGTCGCCGATCCGGCTGCCCGCCGTCCCGATCACGCCCACGGAGGCGCCCTCGGAGATCTTGAGGAGCGACTCGACCATGTAGGAGATGGAGGTCTTCCCGTTGGTCCCGGTGACCGCGACCATGTCCATGTGCCGGCCCGGCTCACCGAAGTAGCGGGAGGAGACCACGGCGGCCGCTTTGCGGGTGTCGGTGACCCGTACGAGGCACACCGCCGGCAGCAGCTCTCGCCCGGGGGGCACGGCGGCCGCTCCCGCCTCGTCGACGAGCACGCCCACCGCCCCGCGGGCGAGCGCCGCACCGATGGATTCGGGGCCGCCGCCGCGGTGGCCGGGTACCGCGATGAAGAGTGAGCCCGGCACCACCCGGTCGACGTCGAAGGTGGTGCCCGCCGTGATCCCCGTCGACTCTGTGTCGCCCTGGATGACGTGGTGTTCGTGGCCGGTCAGCAACCCGCTCAACTTCACGGTGGTCCCTTCGGAGGCGACTACGGCCCGGCGCACGGCCCTAGCCTGGCGGCAGAGCCGACGGAGCGTCGGGACTGCGGTGATGGGGACGGGGAGGGCGATGCGTCGCCCTGGAGGCGACGGGGCCGGGCCCGACGCGTTGGTCGGGCCGGGCTGCCGGGGCAGGGCCCGTCGCTGAGGATGGTGCGGCGTGAGGGACAGGGCCCGGGCGCGGTGGGAAGGCGCTAGCCGTGGCCGTGCAGGACGCCGCGGCCGACCGTGGGGGCCTTGCCGTCGGCGGCGGTCCGGAGACTGATGCCCGTCCGGCCCGCGGAGGCCGCACGCACGCCGGGGGCGGCCTGCTGCAGGCACTCCCCCGTGACGCGTCGTGTGCGGCTCATAGGCCGAGTGTACGTGCGCTCACGCGGTCCGTACGCCGCGTCTGCCCGGCGCCCGGGGACATCCGCCCCGGTCGGGGCTCCGCCGTCGCTGCTCCCGCACGAGGATGACGCGCGTCGGATCATCTCGCACCAGCTCGGTTCCGCACGGTTCCGCTCGGTTCCGCTAGGGAGTGTGACGACAGGCTCTAGCGCAGCGGTTCGTTCAGCTCCACGGAGCGCAGCGCTGCCGCGAGGGCCGCCTCGTCGCCGACGTCGAGTGCCGTGTCGGTCAGTTTGATGACGTGTTCGTCTCCGTGCGCCCGGGCCCGTTCGAAGACCTCGTCCGCGGTGAAGGTACCCGGCGGGGTGAAGGCGATCGGGGTGTCGGGGGCGTACATCGCGGTGACGGCCGCGGAGGCCGTCCAGGCCGCTCGCAGGCTGGGTGCCCACAGCGTGGGCGGGAGGGCGGGGAGGGCGCGCAGGACGGCGTTGGGGGCCGTGGCGGCGTGGACCAGCAGGATTTCCTCGCCGTGGCCGTGGGTGGCGTAGCGGTGGGTCGCCGCCCGCACCAGCTCGACGAGGCGCAGGCGCGCCTCGTCGGGGTCCGCGATCCCGGTCGCGGCCGCCCACACCGGCAGGCTCGTAACGCGGGCGAGGCGGTCGGGGAAGGTGCCGTGCCGTTCGGTGAGGGGTGGTACCGCGTCGAGGGCGGCGTCCGCACCGCCGCCGCCGGCGCCGGGCAGTGGGGCGAGGTCTGCGATGGGGTGGTGGCGGGCGGCCCAGTAGCCGAGGCCGTGGGCGAGTTCGGCCAGGCGTGGTGCCGTGCCTTCGCCGGCCAGGAGCGTGCGCACGGCGTGGCCCACCCGGATCAGCGGGTGCGTCGAGCCGCCGTACATGCCGGGGAGAAGACGGGGCCACCACTGCGCCAGCACATCGCGCCAGGGCCGGTCGGTGATCTCGCGCTCGAAGTGGTCGATCCAGTCGGCGGCGCGGCGCGGGTCACCGAGTGCGGCACGCCAGTTGGTGGCCGTGACCGGCTCGACGCGCGACGGGAACTCCTCCAGTTTGCGGGAGTACAGATCGAGCCAGCGGTGCACCGTGCCTGCCTGCCCGCGAACGGAAAGGGCCTCGACGGCCATCGGCGCGTGGTTGGTCAGCCGCCCGAGCCGCTCGGGGCCCGAACCGTGCAATCGCTGAAGCGCTTCGTCGAGTATGCCCGTCGTATCCATGACGACGACCGTAAGCCCGCCGCGCGGAGCGCGCGAGCTCCGTGGCGGGCCTTCCGGGGGCGGAGAACCTGCGGCCCCCGCGCACCCGGAAGAGTGCGCACACCCGCGCCGGCGTCTCGCCGTCAGGCTCGGAGCCGGCCCGTCACCAAGGCTTCCTTGACCTCGCGCACCACGCGGGCCGCGTCCTCGGGGCTGTGCACCACGTCCGTGTGGTTCATGTCGATGACGAGGACCTCGCTGGCCGAGTAGTGCTTGTGCACCCAGTCGTCATAGCCGGACCACAGCGTCCGGTAGTAGTCGACGAGGCTCTCGTCCTGCTCGAAATCGCGACCGCGCAGGCCGATGCGGTGCAGGACCGTCTCGAAGTCCGCCTTGAGGTAGACCATGAGGTCGGGTGCCTTGCGGTACGGGAGGCCGTCGATCTCGCGCATCATCTCGCCGAGCAGTCCCTCGTACACGCGCATCTCGAGGGAGCTGATCCGGCCGAGGTCGTGATTGACCTTGGCGAAGTACCAGTCCTCGTAGATGGACCGGTCCAGGACGTTGTCGCCCTGCTTGTAGGCCTCCTTGATCGCGGCGAACCGCGTCTGGAGGAAGTAGAGCTGCAGGAGGAAGGGGTAGCGCTTCGCCTGGATCTCCTCGGGGCTCGCCGTGTAGAAGAGCGGGAGGATCGGATTGTCTTCCACGCTCTCGTAGAAGACTTCGCTGCCCAGCTCCTTGGCGAGCAGCTCGGCGACGCTCGTCTTGCCGATTCCGATCATGCCTCCGACGCAGATCACTGACATACCTCACTTCTCCCTGGGGGTCTTCTGTTCGCGGGCGCGTGGGCCGGGCGCCCCACCCCACTGAGACGCGGGTCGGCGGTCGCTCGATTCCCCATGATCGTCGTGATCTTCATGATCAGCGTCATGCGGTCCCTGTTCGGACCGAGGCCCCGGACACAGGAATCCCTCCCCGACGGCCGGACCGACCGCCCTCTGGGTGCCGCGGACAGCGACGAGCCACCACCCCGCGGCCGCCTTGAAGCATAAATGACGTCGCGCGGCACACCTGCCGGGGCGCCGACGCCCGCCCCGCCCCGCCCTCGGGCAGCGGCAGCGGGCCACGGCTGCCTTACCGCTGCGGGCCAGGACCTCTGCCGTCTGTCGCGCCACCGCAGTGCCCTCGACGTCCGGCATCAGCCCCACCGGCCCTCGTCGAAGTGGGCGCCAGATCAGCCTGCTCCAAGCATTGACTGAAATTTCCGTCAGTCTCTACTGTGAGCGCACCCGATCGCCCCCGGAACGTCAGGCCCGCCGACGGATTCATGCAAGCCCCCGCGTACAGGAGCCCACATGGCCCCAGTTGACTCACCCATGCACGCCTCCGCATCCCCTGCGGGCATCGAACAGCACTCGATCGACTGGGTGCCCCTATCCGAACGGCACGGCAAACCTTCGAGCGTCGGGGCCATCTGGTTCGTGGGCAGCCTCAACCTCACCGGTCTGGCGACCGGCGTCGTGACGCTCTCCATGGGGGCTTCGCTCGTCTGGACGGTGATCGCCACCGTCCTCGGCTCGCTCTTCGGCACGTTCTTCATGGCGTTCCACTCGGCCCAGGGGCCTCAGTTGGGTCTGCCCCAACTGGTGCAGTCCCGGCCCCAGTTCGGGTACCTGGGTGCCGCGTTCACCGTGTGGGTGTTCGCCTTGGTCAACTACGTGGCCTTCAACACGTCCGACGCCCTGCTGTCCGGCCAGGCCCTGAACATGCTCACCGGGATTCCCAACGGGCTCGGCTACGCGATGGCCGCCGTGGTGGCGGCCGTGATCGCCCTGTTCGGATACGAATGGATCCACCGTCTGAACAAATGGCTCACCTGGCCCTTCGTCGTGATCACCGCGGCGATCACCGGGGCGGCCCTGTTCGGCGGGGGGCTGCCGGACGGCGTCTGGGACGCCGGCCCGTTCGACCTCGCCCCGTTCATGCTCGTGTTCGTCTTCGTCGCGGGTTTCCAGCTCGGCTGGGCACCGTACGTCTCGGACTACTCGCGCTACCTCAGACCCGACGTCCCCGTGCGCAGCACCTTCTGGTGGACCTACCTGCCCAGTGCGATCTCCGGGATCTGGGTGTTCGTCCTCGGCGCCGTGGTCTCGGCCGGTGCCCCCGAGGGCGCCGACCCGGTGACCGCCCTGAAGCTGGCGGCGGACCGGTTGTTCAGCGGGTTCGGCACGGTCGCCGTGGTCGTCCTGCTGGTCGGGCTGCTCTCCATCATGGCGATCAACCAGTACGGCGGCAGCCTCACCATGATCTCGATCATGGACTCGTTCCGGCCGGTCAAGCCGACGCGGGCCATCCGGGTCGCGACGATCGGGATCATGATGGTGGCAGTCGGGACGGTCTCCGTCCTCGTCGGCATAGATCAGTTCAACTGGTTCTTCGCCAACGTGGTGGTGGTGCTGACGTACCTCTTCATCCCGTGGACGGCCATCAACCTGGTCGACTTCTTCTTCGTCCGCCGCGGCCAGTACGTCGTCAAGGAGATCTTCAACCCACGCGGCATATACGGCCGATGGGGCTGGCGAGGAAACCTCTCCTACGCCATCGGCCTGGCCTGCATGGCTCCGTTCATGGTCATCACCGGCCTGTACGTCGGGCCCGTGGCGGAGAACCTCGGTGGCGTCGACTACTCGATCTTCATCGGCCTGCCGGTGTCCGGCGCCCTCTACCGGCTCTTCGCCCGAAGCCTCGACCTGGACGCCGAACGCCGGATGGTCCGAGAGGAGGGGCTGCTGGCACCGCTCCACTGAACAACCCGCGCCGCGCTGGCGCTGGGGCCGGCTCTCGACGGCATCCAGCCCGCCATGGCCGCGTCCTGGCGCGTACCCGGGGAGGAGACCTCGCACAAGCGGACCTGGATTGCCTGGCCCTCGAGCTCCACGATCCGGGGCGGCACGCTGTCCAAGATCCAGGCCGACATCGCCAAGCTCGCCAAGGAAGTCGCCAAGTATGAGCAGCCCATCCATTGACTGAATTTTCAGTTAAGTCCAGGATGTGGGACGCATCACCTGTCACTTGTTCACCAGGGAGTCCCATGAACAACACCCCAGCCACGTCCCGACGCAGGCTGCTCTAGTTCGGCGCGGCGGCCCTGCCGCTCGCGGCCTTCGGTTCCGCCCTGCCGTCGGTCGCCCGGGCGGCCACGGCCGTCGGCGGCTCCACCGCACTGCGGATGCCCGCGGAGGAGGACCGGCACGTCCGTACCTTCATGGCCTGGCCGGCGCTTTCCTCCGTGTGGGGCAACAGCCTCGGCGCGGTGCGCAGGGACATCGCCAAGGTGGCGTACGCGATCTCGCGCTACGAGCCGGTTGTCATGCTCGCCCGCCCCAGTCAGGCCGCGGATGCCCGGTACCTGTGCGGGAGCGGTGCCTACTACGGCATCGACGTCATCGAGATAGCCAACGACGACCTGTGGATCAGGGACTTCGGCCCCACTTTCGTCGTGGGCCCCGGCGCGATCGCCGGGGTGGACACCAACTTCAACGGCTGGGGGAAGACCGCCGCACCGTACGCCCAGCCCTTCACCCATGACGCCGCGGCCGCCGAGACGCTCCTCGGTCAGTACGGTGTCAACCGGATCCAGGCGTCGTTCGTGGGCGAGGGCGGTTCGCTGGAGACCGACGGCCAGGGCACCCTGCTGGCCACGGTGAGCTCGCTGGTCAACGGCAACCGCAATCCGGGCCAGTCCCAGGACCAGGTCGAGCAGGCGATGAGGGCGGCGCTCGGCATCGACAAGGTGATCTGGGTCCCGGGACTGGCCGGCCAGGACATCACCGACTGCCACATCGACTGCCTCGCCCGCTTCACGGCGCCCGGCAAGGTCATCCTGGACAAGCCCGGCCGCGGCGCCGACGGCAAGTGGATCGCCGTCTACGAGGAGACCGCGCGGATCCTGCGCAGCGCCACCGACGCGCAGGGGCGGGCGCTGGCCATCACCGAACTCCCCGGTCCGGATCGCAGCGCCATCCGCGGGCAAGGCAATGACTTCCTGTCGAGCTACACCAACTACTACACGGTGAACGGCGCCGTCATCGCCCCGCAGTTCGGTGACGGCTATGCCGACGGCCTGGCCTACACCATCCTGCAGTCCGCCTATCCCAGCCGGAACATCGTCCAGCTCGACATCGACAACATCGCCTCCGGTGGCGGCGGAATCCACTGCGCCACCCAGTCGCAGCCCGTCGTGCCCCCGCTGGTCTAGCCCCGCGCGGGAGGGGAGCCCCGGCCCGGCACCGCCGGCCAGTGCCGGGCCGGGCACCCGACATCACAACCGTTGTCCGGCACAACCGTTGGCCGGCACAGCCGAGGAGAGGCGCAGGGATGAACAGCAGGCGGAGCAACCCCGGGGGCGGACTACGGACCGGGTCCCTGAGTACGTTCGACTCGGTGGTCATGGCGGTGGCGGGCTGCGGGCCCGCGTACACGCCGCCACACGGCTGACCCTGACCGTCGCCGCGAACGTGCTGCTCGGCCCGGACGCCGTCACCTCGACGGACGGCACCTTCCTCCTCCAGGCGACGCGCACCCTGTTCGCGATGGGCCGGGACCGGACGATCCCCTCCTTCTTCGGCCGGATCCACATCTGGGTCTTCGCCGCCTCGATCCCCACGCCGACCGGCACGGAACTGGCCATCCGGCTCGGTCTGCTGGCCCTCTAGCTGGTTCCGGTGACCGTCGCACGGATCCAATGCGGCCGCTCCTTCCTCCAGCCCCGGCCGCTCAGCCCGGGGTACGAGGAAACGGCCGACGAGCACCTTCCTGCCGCTCCGTCCGACGCCGGTCCGACGCCGGTCCGGCGGCGGCGGCCGGCGGGATGGTCTCCTGCCCGGCTTCTGAGCAAGCCGTCCAGAGCCCCTACCGAGGGAGGGGCGGCAACGAATGACCGCCGAAATCCTCGCGTGTTACCTACCGGTAGGCAATGATGGCGGGCGACCATCCACACGGCGGAGGCTGAGGCAGCGGTGACGACTTTCGACGAACGGACCCTCGTGCACGCGTTCCGGGACGACGCGTTGGGAGAGCACGACGCCGTCGGTCTCGCCGCGGCGATCCGGCGGGGCGAGGTCTCCCCCGCGGAGGCCGCCCGGGACGCCGTGGAGCGGGTGCGGGCGGTCGACGCACGGCTCGGCGCGGTCCAGGTGCACGTCGAGGGCCCGGCGCACGCCACCGGGGCGGGCGGCGCCTTCGCCGGGGTGCCGACCTTCGTCAAGGACAACACCGACTTCCAGGGACTGCCCACGGGCCACGGCAGCGCCTCCTTCCGGCCGCGAGCCGCCCGGCGGCACGCGCCGTTCACCCGGCAGTTCCTGAGCAGCGGCGTCACGGTGCTGGGCAAGACCCGGCTGCCCGAATTCGGGTTCAGCCCGACCACCGAGTACGACGGCGCGGAGCCGGTGCGCAACCCCTGGCACACGGGCTACTCGGCGGGCGGTTCGTCGGGCGGCAGCGCGGCGCTGGTCGCCGCCGGCGCCGTGCCGATCGCGCACGCCAATGACGGCGGTGGCTCGATCCGCATACCCGCGGCCTGCTGCGGACTCGTCGGCCTCAAGCCGTCCCGTGGCCGCGTCGTGCCCAGTGCCCTCGGCCGCCAACTGCCGCTCGACATCATCTCCGACGGAGTCGTGAGCCGGTCCGTGCGGGACGCCGCCGCGTTCCTCGCCGCTGCGGAAACCCACCGGCGGAGCCCCGGACTGCCGCCCATCGGCCTGGTCGAAGGCCCCTCCGCGCGCCGGCTGCGCATCGGGTTCGTGCTGGACTCGCCGAACGGTGTGCACTCCGACGCCTCCACCCGGGCGGCGGTCACGGAGACCGTGGAGAGGCTCGGACGGCTCGGACACACCGTGGAGCCGGTGGAGTTGGGTATGGATCCGAGTTTCACCGACGACTTCCTCACGTACTGGGGGATGCTGTCCTTCCTCCTCGGCGTGACGGGCCGGACCCTCGGAGCGGACTTCGACCGGCATCGCATGGACGGGCTCAGCCAGGGCCTGCGCGAGGAGTACCTGCGGAACTGGCGGCGCACTCCCGGCGTCCTGCGGCGGCTGAAGCGCACGCGGGAGGCCTACGCCGCGTCCTTCCGCGGGCTCGACCTCGTGATGTCGCCGGTGCTCGCCCACACCACGCCGCCGATCGGCCACCTCAGCCCGACGGTTCCCTACGCGAAGCTGATCGAGCGGATCCTCGCGTACGTGGCCTTCACGCCGGTCGACAACGTCGTCGGTACTCCGTCGATCTCGGTGCCCGCCGCGAGCCCGACCCCGGACGGGCTGCCCGTCGGCGTCATGTTCGCCGCCCGTCCCGGTGGTGAGCGCAAACTGCTGGAGATCGCGTTCGAGCTGGAGGCCGACCGGCCGTTCCGTCGCATTCAGGACCATTGACGCGGCCGGCAGGAAAGGTGCCGGTCGGCGGCGGCTACCCGGTGGCCGGTGGCAGGTGTTCCACACGGAGGGGCTCGAAGGCGATGCGGGTCAGGGATCCGTCGTCCGCCCAACGCACCTCGATGGATCCTTCGTCCGCCGTCACCCGGGTGAGCGCCCCGGCGATCGGCGGCGGATCCGGCTCGCCGGTGCCGGTGAGCTCGACCAGCGCCGCGTACAGGCCCGTGTGCTCGGCCCCGGCCGTCAGGCGGGGCACGCTCGCCCACCGGGTGAAGGCGGTACCGGCCGGCGCCCTCGCCTCCTCCCGCACCTCCCAGCCGTGCACCGGGTGGAGCTCCGAGCGCAGCGGCTCCTCGGGCCCGGTGGCCCAGCCGGTCTGTTCCACGCGGGCTCCGTACGGGGCTCCCTGCACCCGGTGCACGCGCAGTTCGTGCCGGCCGCGGACGAAGGTCACGCTCTCCACGCGCAGGCCGGGGACCGTGGGCGCGCCTCCCGGGAAGACCGGCCGGTGCCAGGACGCGGCCCAGCCCCAGCCGTTCCCCTGTCCGGTGCCCAGCGGGTGGATGCGCCGCCGGACACTGCGGGCGCCTGCCACGGCCACGGCGAGGTGGTTGTCCGGGGTGTTGGCGCCCGCGGTGGGGCCGCTGCGGGTGGAGTAGGCCTGGCGGGAGTAGAGCGGGTCCTCGTCGCGGGCCGCTTCCGGCTGGTCCGGCCCGACGTGATCGCTTCCGTGGTTGTGCAGCCGTACGATCCCGTCGGCGCGGGTGGTCTGGATCAGCAGTCCGGGCGCCGGCAGAGCGAGCACCTGGTCGGGTCCCTCGCTGGGCGCGGGCTCCTCCGTCGCCGTCCACAACGGGTGCGCCGCCGGGGCGAGCAGGCAGACGAAGGCCTTGGAGGCCCAGTACGGCGAGGCCGGCCCGGAATAGTTCTGCAGGGTCGCCCCGTGCGGGCCGTGCCATCCGAGGCCCAGCAGGCCGTCGGCGCCGACGGCGCCCCGGTCGAGGAAGTAGCGCAGTGATCCGCTGATCAGGCGGCGCGAGGTGCCGGGGGTGAGCGGGGTGTGGCCGGTGACGGCTCCGAGGCCGACGGCGGACGCGGCGGCGAAGCGGTAGGTGAGGGAACGCCCGAAGTGCATCGGCGCCCCGTCCGCGCCGAAGAGGAGGGAGAAGCCGTCCAGGTGGGCCCGCAGGCGGTCACCGTGCGGGGCCGGCCGGTCCGCGCGGCCTGACCGGTCCGGCGAGGCGTCCAGGTGGCCGTCGAGCACCGGATACAGGTGCAGCGCCCAGCCGTTGTAGTGGTCGAAGGCGCGGCCTTCCCCGTCGGCGTACCAGCCCTGGCCCGCGTACCAGCCCTCCAGGAGGTCGAGGGCGCGGCTGCGGGCCCTGGCCGTCTCGGCGTCGCCGCGGCCCACGGATTCCAGGAACCCGGCCACGGTGTACGGGAAGAGGTACCAGTTGTTGGGGGCGGGCACATGGCGCAGGGCGCCGCGCAACCAGTCCTCGGTCCGGTCCTGCACGGCACTGTCGAGGCGGTCCCACAGCCACGGCCGGGTCAGCCGGAGTCCGAGGGCCACCGAGGCCGACTCGACCATCGGCTGGCCCCCCGCGTGGAGGTCGCGGATGACCGGCCAGGACTCCGCGTCGTCACGGCCCGGCGTCCGGGTTCCCGCCGCCAGGCCGTCCGCGTACCGATCCAGCCAGCCGTACGGGTCCTCTCCCCCGGCCCCGGACACGCGGAACGCCGCGGCGAGGAAGGTGCGCGCGTACCCTTCGAGCCCGTCGGAGCGCACCCCCGAGGCGGACGGCGGTCCCGGCAGGTCGAGCAGGGCCCCCTGCGGTGTGGCCCACCGCCAGGCGGCGCGCAGCAGCCCGTCGGCCACCGCCTCCCAGTGCGCGCGCGTGTAGCCGGTGTACGGGCTCAACACGCGGTCTTCGCGGGGCAGTCCGGGAAGGGTCATGCGGGGATCTTGATCGAATGGCCCCAGCGGGTCAAGGGAGCAGGTCGAGAGAGCGGGTCAGGAGAGCAGGTCGAGGGAGCGGGTCGGAGCGGGGCGAAACGATCGAGCGGGGGCGGGCGTTCAGGCCGAGGCGTCCCAGGCAGTCGTCAGCCCGTCCAGCCACGCGGGCGGCAGCTCCGCCGCGTCCCACTCCTCCCGCAGTTCCTGCGGCTCGGCGAGGAGCCGCTCCAGTACGGCGATGCTCGTGGCGGAGTGGACGAGCGAGAAGCGGCCGTGCACCGTGATGGCGCTGCCCGCTCCGAACCTCGCGAACAGCCGCACCAGCCGGGCCCGGTGGGTCTCGGTGAACTCCGTCAGCCGCCCCGCGTACCGGGCCCGCTGTCGTGTGCTCATCGTGGCGAGGACGGCGGTGAGCACCTCCTCGGTCGCCTCCGGATCCAGCTCCGAGACCTCGGCGAACGACAGGTACAGGGGTGTGAGCGCCACTTGGGCCCGCTCGACCTCCATGCGCCTGGCCCGCGGGCGCTGTCCGGCCGCTTCCTGCTCCCCCTCCGGGCTCACCACCCGGAGCAGGCTCCGCTCGGTGACGGCGCCCAGCTCCGCCAGGAGGTCCCCGGCGCCGTCGAGCCATCCCGACTCGTACGGCTCGCCCTTGTCCCCCGGCGCGCTCCGGTCCCGGCCGCTCAGTTCCCCGTGCGCGAGCGCGAGCGTGCCCGCCTCCAGCAGACCGGTCAGTTCGAGCGCGTCACCGGCAGGGACCCCCGCTCGTGCGAGGAGCTGGAGGAGCGTCGTCCTCGCGTTGTCGACACTGACCTCGTCCGGCCACTGCCGTCCCTCGTCGGCCCCGCTCATCAGACCCTCTCCGTTCTCGGCCACCGCACCGCCCAGCACTTCATTGTGACCGGGCGCCCTTCGAGGAGGCCGGACCCGGCGGCCCCGGTTCATCCCCACAGCTGCGGAACCGGCTTCCTGAGCTGCGACTCTATGCGGCGGTGCGCCGATGTCGAGAACTTTCCCGGCATCCGGCAATCTACCCATAACCCGCCCCGGGCCGTGGCGCCCGCCTTCGCCAGCACCCTCGCCCCTGAGCCACTACTGCTCCCGTACGTACGCCCCCGCGCGGGCGGCCGCCGCCGCCGCGGTCGCGCAGCGGTCGGCCGCGGCGTCGTCGAGCGGGAGGGCCGTGGTCAGGAGGCGGTAGTAGAGGGGGGCGGACACCGCGCGGATCACCTCGTGCGGGTCGGTGCCCTCGGGAACGTCGCCGCGCTCCACGGCCTCCCGGACGCACGGCGCCCACTCCTCGACGCGCACCGCGTAGAAGCCGTGCAGCGCTTGCGCCGCCTCGGGGTCGCTGGTGGCAGCCGCGATCACCGCCTTGAACAGGGCCCCCTGGCGGGGGTCGGCCAGGGTGCGGCACACCAGCCGGGCGTTGGCCGTCAGGTCTCCGAGGAGCGAGCCCGTCCGCGCCCGGGGAAGGGACTGCTGCGCCATGTCCAGCAGCAGGTCGGCCATGAGGCCGGCGCCGGTGCCCCACCGGCGGTAGACGGTCGTCTTCCCGACGTCCGCGCGCCGCGCGACGTCGGCGAGGTCCAGGTGGGCGAAACCCCGCTCGGCCAGGACGTCCTCGGCTGCCCGGAGCACTGCCTCGCGCACCCTCGCCGTACGCCCTCCGGGCCGCGCGCTCCCCGGCCCCGGCCCCGACGCCGGCCCGGGCCCTGACCCCGACCCTGACCCTGGTTCGGTCACGCTGTCCGGCCCGGCTTCGGCGAACTCCATAACGGGACTCCAGTTCCATTAACTCTCGGGACTTGTTACGCTCGGGCCATCTTAACGGAACCACGGCCCCATTAGATGGAGCCGGGGTTGAGGAGAGGATGCGTCATGGAGTACAGGCGGCTGGGTGCGTCCGGGCTTCTGGTCCCGGAACTGAGCTTCGGAGCGGGCACCTTCGGCGGGCAGGGACCGCTCTTCGGCGCCTGGGGCGACACCGGCGTGCAGCAGGCGCGCCGCCTGGTGGACATCTGCATCGACGCCGGGGTCACGATGTTCGACACCGCCGACGTCTACTCCGCGGGTGCCTCCGAGGAAGTCCTGGGAGCCGCTCTCAAGGGGCGCCGGGACCAAGTCCTCATCTCCACCAAGGCCGGTCTGCCCATGGGCGACGGCCCGGGCGGGGCGGGGACCTCCCGGTCCCGCCTGATCACCTCCGTGGACGACGCGCTGCGCCGCCTGGACACCGACCACATCGACCTCTTCCAGCTGCACGCCTTCGACGCGGGCACTCCCGTCGAGGAGGTGCTGTCCGCGCTGGACGCCCTGGTCCGGGCGGGGAAGATCCGCTACACCGGGATCTCCAACTTCTCCGGATGGCAGGCGATGAAGTCCCTCGCCGCGGCCGACCTGCACGGCCGCCCGTGCTACGTCGCCCATCAGGTCCACTACTCCCTCGTCGGCCGCGACTACGAATGGGAGCTCCTGCCCCTCGGACTCGACCAGGGGCTGGGCGCGATCGTCTGGAGTCCGCTCGGCTGGGGCCGGCTGACCGGCAAGATCCGCCGGGGTCAGCCGCTGCCCGCCGGCAGCCGGCTGCACGACACCGCCGACTACGGCCCGCCGGTCGAGGACGAGTACCTCTACCGCGTGATCGACGCCCTGGACGAGATCGCCGGGGAGACCGGCAGGGCCGTCCCCCAGATCGCCCTTCGGTGGCTGCTCCAGCGGCCGACCGTGTCCTCCGTCATCATCGGCGCCCGCAACGAGGAGCAACTGCGCCAGAACCTCGGCGCGGTGGGCTGGACGCTCGCCCCGGAGCAGATGGCGAAGCTCGACGCGGCCAGCAGCCGCACGGCCCCCTACCCCTACTTCCCGTACCACCGGCAGGAGGGCTTCGCCCGCCTCAACCCTCCTGCGGTCTGAGGAGCACCTGCGCGCCGGCCGTCAGCCGAGCCAGAGGACGTTCAGGACGGACAGGCGGTGCAGGGGCCTGTTGATCCAGTAGGTGAGCGACAGCAGGCCGACGCATGCCAGCCGTACGTCCTGGCCGTCGGGGTCGCCGGGGTTCCACTGGTGGAACCCCCAGGGATCGGCCGCCGCGGCGTCCAGGATGTCCCAGACCATGTCTTCGGCGTGCTCGGGCAGGGAGGCGAGAGCCTTGGCGGCGGGCGTGGAGAAGCGGATCGCGTACGGCTCTCCGGTCACCGGCGGCTGCTCCGCAGCTCGGCCATGTCCACGAAGGCACTGTCGTCGCAGCCGGAGGCGACGAACGCGTCGACCGCCGGCGCGGCGGCGAGACGGGCCTGCCAGGCCTGGACGGTCTCGTACAGCGCGGCGAGCGAGAACGTGCGGCGGGACTCCTCCAGCGCGGCGCTCCACTCCTCCTCGAAGGCCGGCACCCACTGCGGGGCACGGTGGTCGGCGCGGAGCCGATCGAGGAGTTCGGCCGGGGCTCCCGGAGCGGGGACGTACGGTGTGGCGCTGACGTGGTCGGGCTGCGCGCTCATCGGCTCTTCCTCCCTGTGGGTCGTACCGCCACGGTACGCGTGCGGGGGAGCCCGGGACGCGGGCACGGGCGGATCCCCGGCGAAGCCGCGCATGACGCTCGCTCAGGGCCGCCCGGGCGCCTTCAGGAATGCGGCTACGGCGGCTCTGGTGAGGGTTTGGTAGCGGCGCTCTGCCGTCTGGGCCGTGAAGTGGCCCGCGAGTTCGAGGGTGATCGAGCCGTGCGCGGCCGCCCAGATGACGTCCGTGACCTCGTCGACGTCCACGGCCGGGCGCAGGACACCGGCCGCCGCGCAGGCCCGTACGGCTTCGCGGAGGACTTCCAGGCTTGCGGCGGCGACCGCGCGGGCCTCGGGGGTGGGGGTGAAACCGGGGATGAGGCCGGCGAACATGACCTGGTAGAGGTTGCGTTCGGTCAGCGCGTTCGCGCGGTAGGCGCGGCCCAGGTCGGCCAGGTGGGTGGGTGGGTCGGCGGCCGGGGGGACGGCCTCCAGGCTGCGGCGCAGGCGGGCGAAGCCTTCCCGGTACAGGGCCTCGGCGATCCCGTCCTTCGCGCCGAAGTGACGGTAGAGGACGGTGGTGGAGCAGCCGGCCGCGGTGGCGATGCGGCGCATGGTCAGGGCGGACGGGCCCTCCGCGGCGAGGAGCCGGGCGGCCAGGTCGAGGAGGGCGGCGCGGAGCGCTTCCCGGCCTTGGGCCTGGGTGCGGGTGTAGAGGTCGCCGCTCATGCCTGCTGCCGGTCGCCGAGGGGGCGGTAGATCGGGATGCCGGCTTCGGTGAGTGCGGAGCGCTTGGCGAAGTACGTGTCGCCCATCGGGTCCACGCCGCGCAAGGGCATGGTTCCGCGCCAGATGGTGAGGTCCTCCGGTGCGAGCTGTTCGGCCCGCGCGAAGTGCCGTTCGGCTTCTGCCGCGCGGCCGGCCCGGTGGAGCCACAGGGCCAGGGCCGCTTCGGTACGGGCCGACTGCTGGGTGGCCGTGGCGCGGCGGGTGTGCCGGGTGACGTCCTCGCCGGACAGTCCGCTCTCTCCGGTGAGGACCCAGCGGTCCAGTGCGGCCAGCGCCGCGCCGGAGTCCAGACCCGACAGTTCGCGGAACAGGTCGGTCGCGAACCGGGTGTCGTGGGGGCGGGCCACCTTCCCCTCTTCGTCGATCCACAGGACGGTCGGGACGTTCAGGACGTCGTAGAGGTCGGACACGGCTCCGTCCGTGTCGATGAGTGCGGGGTGGGTGACCGCGGCCTCGGCGATCCACGGCGCGGCGTCGGCGGCGCGGCGGTCCACCGCGACGCTGAGGACGCTGAAGCCGTGCTCGGCGAGAGCGGTGTGACGGCGCTCCCATTCGGGGAGGTCGTAGCGGCAGCCGCACCAGGAGCCCCAGAAGACCAGGGCGACCTTGCGGCCGCGCAGGTCGCTCAGCGAGTGCGGCACGCCGTCGACGTCGGGGAGGGTGAAGTCCGGGGCGGTGGCCCCGGCGAGGGCGTGCGAGCGTTCCTCCGTGGAGACTCCGAGGGCGATGACCCCGGTGTCGGTCGCGACCGGGCGGTCGAGGAGCCCGGCGAACGCCACCGGGTCGAGCAGGCCCTCGTGTTCGGCCCGGGCGGCGGCGGACGAGGGGACGCGCAGGTCGCCCCGGCACCAGCCGTGCGGCTTGCGGACCCAGCCGAGGGCCCGCTCTGCGGCCTCCGGGTTCAGGAGGATCCGGCCTGCCGGGCCCCTTTGCGCGGCTACGACCGTTTCCTTGCCGTCGTCCAGGATCGTGATCTGCATGGCGTCCATGGCAACCCCCCGCTGCGCTCGTGTGGAAACTGCGTGTTGAGGAAACAACAATGTTATCGCCCTCACGGCAAGGCCCCCGAGTGGGTGACTTCGAGTCAAGTGACCTCTGAGAAGGCAGATTTCCGCGTCAGAGGGGTGCGAGCCGGCCCGGCCCCAGTGGCACGCGATCCCCCCGTTCGCGCGGCCCTGGCTCAGGTGCCCGCGGTGCGGCTCCGGCCCGGGGTGAGCAGGTAGGCGATGGCCATGTCGCCGAGTTCGTCGGCGTATTGGCGCTGCGCGGCTTCGCCGGTGGCGGAGTCGGGGCGTACGGAGTTGTGGAAGCAGGCACCCAGGACGGCGCGGGCGGCGACATCCAGGGCCGCCTCCGGGTCGGCCCGGCGGATCTGATGGACGTAGGGAGCCGCCGCTTCGAGGAGGAGGCGGTGGATCGCGACCATGGTCCGCGCCCCGCGGTCCAGGGCTCCGGCTCCGGCTCCGCGGGCGCGCAGGAGCTCGGGGAACGATCGTCGGGCGCGCGCTGACGCAGTTCGGCGACACCGCCGACGGATTCACCGCACACCTGACGGTCTACGTGCCCACGGCGTGCCCGAATGTCGTTCTGGAACACCACCCGCGGCACTACGCCGTCGAGTTCAGGAACTGGATCACCGCCGCCGCGGCAGCCCGGGCCTGAAGCCGCCGGCGGTCCCTCCGCCACCGGCGCGATCACCGCACTGGGCGACAGGATCGCCGTACAGCACCTGACAGAAGCGGCCGTCCACGATCCGGTGCCGTTCACCGAGGACGACCCCCGGGGTTCCGGGCTGACCGCCGCGCTCCTGCCCATGATCTTCGGCGGAATCTTCCCCACCCTTGTTCTCGGCGGCCTCTTCCCCGGTCACCGCGGTCTGCGGACCCGCCTGGCGGGTGCCCTGCTGTTCTCCGTCGTGACGGGGGCCGCGGTCACCGCGGTCCTCCAGTTCGCCACGCACTCGATCGACGGCACCTACGGGATCACCGCACTCGGAGTGGCTCTCAGCATGGCCGCCGTGTCGACCACCCTCCTCGACCTCCAGGCCCTCCTCGGCATGGCCGGCTTCGCCCTCGGCACCGCGCTGATGATGCTCCTGGGCAACCCCCTCTCCGGTCTCGCCACCGGCCCCCATTGGCTCCCCGCCGGCTGGAGCACCCTCGGCCAGCTCCTCCCCCCGGGCGCGTCCGGCAGCCTCCTGCGCGCCCCTGCCTTCTTCCACGGCGCGGGCACCGGCGTCCCCGCCCTCGTCCTCACCGCCTGGGTCGCCACCGGGACCACCCTCCTTCTCCTGGCCGACCGGCGCGGAAGGCGCTCCGCCGCCGCCCACCACGGAGCCCCCGCCGTCTGAGACCGGGTCCGCCGGCGGAGCCGGGACGGGGCCCGTGCCGATGTCCCGGAGCTTCCGTACGCTGGCGGCATGCGTACGCGTCCCACTCTGAGCTGGACCCCGACCCCGGACCTGCCGCCCGGCACCACGGACCCGGGGCCGGTCGCCGACGCGCTGCGGGCCGGCGGGGTGCTGGTGCTCAGCGGCGCCGGGATGTCCACGGAGTCGGGCATCCCCGACTACCGGGGTGAGCGCGGCAGCCTGCGCCGGCACACGCCCATGACGTACCAGGAGTTCACCTCCAGCGCTCGGGCCCGGCGCCGGTACTGGGCACGCGGCCACCTGGGCTGGCGCACGTTCGGGCAGGCCGCGCCCAACGCCGGACACCGTGCCGTCGCGGCGTTCGGGCGGTACGGGATGCTCTCGGGTGTGATCACCCAGAACGTCGACGGACTGCACCAGGCCGCCGGCAGCGAGGGGGTGGTGGAACTCCACGGAAGCCTGGGCCGGGTGGTCTGCCTCTCCTGCGGAGCCCTCAGCACCCGCCGGGAACTCGCCCGGCGGCTGGAGGAGGCGAACGCGGGCTTCGCACCGACGCCCGCCGCGCTGAACCCGGACGGTGACGCCGACCTCACCGACGACCAGGTCGCGGACTTCCGCCCGGTGCCTTGCGCGATCTGCGGCGGCGTCCTCAAACCGGATGTGGTGTTCTTCGGCGAGAACGTCCCGCCGGAGCGCGTCGGGCACTGCCGCGACCTGGTCGACGCGGCGACCTCATTGCTGGTCCTCGGGTCCTCGCTGACGGTGATGTCCGGGCTCCGGTTCGTCCGCCAGGCGGCCCGGGCCGGGAAGCCCGTACTGATCGTCAACCGGGACCCGACCCGCGGCGACCGCGACGCCGCCACCCGGATCGCCCTCCCCCTGGGAACGACCCTGACCGCCCTGGCCGACGGGCTGGGCGTCCCCCTCCCCTCGACGAGCAGGCCGGGCGCCACCGAGGGGTGACCCCTCGCCCACATGTGCCCGTGGAGGCGGGGACGCGCCCCCACCTAGAGTGGCGCGCTGTCCGCCACGAGGGAGGCCCGTCATGGCCAGCGCGTTTCAGGAGCAAAAGCTCAGGGGGATGTTCGCCGCGTTCGACGCGGACGGTGACGGCTATCTGCGCGAGGCGGACTTCGCGGCCCTCGTCGACCGCTGGAGCCGGCTCCCGGGAGTGGGTCCCGGGACGGAGCTGCGCGTACGCGTGGAGGCGCTGCTGATGGGCTGGTGGGCGGCGCTGCTCGAAGCGGGGGACGCGAACGGGGACGGCGCGGTCGACATGGGTGAGCTGCTCTCCCTCGTCGACAGGCTGCCCGCGATGGTCGCGGAGGTCACCGCGACCGCCGACACCGTGTTCGCGGCCGTGGACTCCAACGGCGACGGCCGCATCTCGCCGGAGGAGCACCACCGGCTCGTCGAGACCTGGAACGGGCGGCCCGTCGACATGACGGGCATCTTCGAACTCCTCGACCTGAACGGCGACGGGCACCTCAGCCGCGAGGAATTCGCCCAGCTGTGGCGGCAGTTCTGGATGAGCGACGACCCGGCGGAACCGGGCAACTGGCTCTGCGGCCGGTTCCCGCACTAGACCGTCCCTTTCGGATCTTGTCGGCCGGGCCCGCCGTGTCAGGCCAGCGGGCCCAGCACCTCCTGGGATTCGATGAGTCCCTGGTCGCTCGGAGGCTTCCCGTCGCCGAAGACGCGTACCGCCTGGCGCGCCCGGAACTCGGCGTGTGCCTCGGCCGGCTTCACGTAGCCGTGGCGGGTGCGGGCCTGTTCGGGGGTGAGGACCTCCTTGGTGCGGGGAGGCACGCCGAGCTTGACGGGCGCCACCACCTTGACCGTGGAGGGGGAGAGCATCCCCAGCAGGAACAGTTCGACACGGGGGCTGAGGTGGGCGAGCGCGAAGGACGTCCGCATGACCGGTACGACGAGGACGTCCAGGAGGCGTGACTGCCGGATCTGCGCCATCTCCCGCATCCAGCGCGGCATGGTGGCGATGGTGGCGATCCGGTGCGTCCTGGCCACGACCATCCGCGCGGGCCTCATCCACCACGGGGTCGGCGGGAGGACGAGGTCGGTGTTCAGGAGGTGGTTCATGGCCTGCCGGGCGATCGGGCTGGCCTCCAGCCGCGGGCGCATGTGCTCGAAGTAGGCCCGGATCCCCGCGCGGTCGCGCGGGACGTCGTCGGGCGAGCAGGTCTGGAACTCCGCGGCGAGGGCGCAGGACTCCCAGTACTCCTTCTCCTCCTCGGCGGTGAGTTTGCCGGGCCCGTACTTCTCGTAGGCGTAGAGGATCGAGTGCCAGCCGGTGAGCTGTATCCACAGCTGCGAGGCGGGGTCGTTGGCGTCGTAGGTGCCCTCGCCGTAAGGGAGTCGGCCGATGGCCTTCGAGTGGACCTTGACCAGGACGTCCGCCGCCTTGCACACCTGATCCGTGCCGGCGAAGGCCACCATCGCGAAGTAGCGCAGCGTGCGGTCGTAGCGGGTGCGCGTGCGGTCGTAGATGCCCTGGGTGCCGTGGACCGCGGCCACCAGCGGCGGGTCTAGCTCCTCCACGACCACGGAGCGCTGGAATCCCACCGTGGGCGCCGTCGGGTAGCTCCACACCTTCCAGACGACCGATCCGGGACCGAAGAACCCGTAGTCCTCGTGCGGTTCGACCTCTTTGCCGTGCAGTCGGGCCATCAGGCCGCTCCCTCGTGTTCCCGGCAGCGGGTGCGTACCGCTCCCCCAATAAGACAGGACTGTCTTAAATTAAGACACGACTGTCGTAAGATGCCAAGGTGTCGACACCGACGTCTCCAAGCGACAGGCCGCGCAGGCGGCGCCCCTACGCTCCGCGCGTCCCGATCGCCGAACGCCGCGAGCAACTCCTCGACGCGGCCCTCGCCGTGATCGTGAGCGACGGCTACGCCCGGGTCTCCATCGACGCGATCGCCAAGCGGGCGCAGGTCGCGCGCTCGGTGGTCTACGGGGCCTTCGACGATCTCGACGACCTGCTGCTCACCCTCCTCGACCGGCAGCAGGAGCTCGCCTTCACCCGCCTGCTCGCGAGCGTCCCCGACACTCGCCGCACCCGTGACCCGGTCGACTTCGCCTGCGAGGCGGTGCACCGGATGGCCGCCATGCTGCGGGAGGACCCGGACACCTGGCGTCTGATCCTGCTGACTCCGGCGAGCACTCCCCCGGCCGTCCACGCCCGCATCGAAACGGACCGGGCGCGGTTCCGGCGCCGGGTCGCCTCGTGGATCGAGTCCGCGCCGGCCGCCGAAGGAGCCGCACCGGACCCCGAGGTCCTCGCCCACGCGCTGGTCGCCTGCGCGGAGCACTTCGCGCGCCTCGCGCTCACCTCCGGCGACGCGATCGACGCCACCCGGCTCGCCGGCCAACTGCGGCTCCTGCTCGGTGTCATCTGGCCCGCGCCCTCGGCGTAGGCGTCCCCCGCGAGGGGCGAAGCGCGCCGCGGAGCAGCGCCGCCGGCTGCGGCCTCACCTCGGTCTGCCGCCACGCCGGACCCCCGGTCCACGCCGGATCGGCCGTCACCGCCCCATACTGGGCGGGCGCGGGGACCTGGCCGCGCGATCCGCCCCGCCGCCCCGGGACCAGGCCCGCCCCCGTCCCACCCCAGGTTCCGGGGGTGCCCGACCCGCCGGGAGCAGGAGTCGACTCCGCAACCGCGTCCTTCGCCTGAAGGCCCGCCTCCACCGCGCAAGCGCTACGTCGTCGCGGCCGTCGGGTGCGCCGCGGGGATGGTCGGCCTGGACCAGACCGTCGTCGCGGTGGCCCTCGATCCCATGGCGCGCGGCCTCGGGCTGACCACCTTCATGATGCACGGCGTGGTCCTCGTCTACGTCCTCGCGCTGGCCGCGTTCGTACCGGTCGGAGGCATGCTGGCCCGCAGGTTCGGCCGGCTGACCACCTTCCGGGCCGGCACCGCGGTCTTCGCCATCGCGTCGGGACTCTGCGCGCTGGCCCCGACGGGTGACGCCGCTGAGCCGTACCTCGTCACGGTGCGGGCCGTGCAGGGCATCGGTGGCGCGCTGATGATGCCGGTGGCCACGTCCGTGATCACTGACGTGTACGAGGAACACGCCCGGGGCAGGGCGCTGGCCGTCTACGCCGGTCTGGCACAGCTCTTCCTCGTCCTCGGCCCGATCGTGGGCGCGGTCCTCACCCAACTCCTCGGCTGGCGCTCCGTCTTCCTCGTCAATCTGCCCGTCGGCGCCGCGTGTCTGTGGATGATCGCCAGGGCTCGACTGAGCAACCGGGCGGAGGGCGGCCCCTTGTCCGTGCTTCAGCCCCTCCTGGTGATCTTCTCCCTGGTCACGCTCATCCTCGGGCTCTACCAGTGCGGCGTCTGGGGCTTCGCCAACGGCAAGACCCTCACCGTGCTGGCCGCGGGCCTCGTGGCGATGGGTATGGCGGTGCGCCTCATCCTGAGGTCCCCGCGCCCCCTCCTCGACCTGCGGCTGCTGGGCATCCGCCCCTACGCCGTGGCCGTGGCGCTCACCTTCCTCGTGCAGGCACCCCAGCTGATCGTGCTGGTCCACGGCACGGTGTACCTGCGCCAGGCGATGGGCCTCTCGCTCCTGGCCACCGGGATCTCCCTGCTTCCCCTGGTCGCGGCCTCGGCGGCGGGCACCTTCCTCTCCGGGTACCTGCTGGACCGCTCCCGCTCGGTCCGGGTGCCCGTCCTGCTCGGTCTGACGGCGGCCACCGTCGGTGCGGCGGCCTGGACGGCGGCCCTGCCGTCTCGCGAGTACCTCTGGCAGGTCCCCGGGATGCTCCTCGCGGGAGCCGGGATGGGCCTGCCGGTCCCCGCCCTGAGCGCCGAGCTCATGCGCGCGGTTCCCCCGGCCAAGCGGGCCGACGCCTCCGTCCTGCGCCAGAGCATCCGGCAACTGGGCGGGGCGGTCGGGCTGGCGGTGGCCGGGGCCGTCGTACTGGCAGCCAACGAGAACACGGCCGACGCGGCGGGTGTCATCGGCGTCGACGCCACCTTCGCGGCCTTCGCCGTCGCGAGCTGCGTCCTGGCCGTCACCCTGCCGCTGGCGGCCATCGCCCTGCCGCCGCGCAGGGCCCGTACGGGCGGACACCGGAGCGCGGGCCGGGGAACCGGCCCCCCGTCACCGTAGGGGCGCACGCCCCGGCGTGCACCGGCTCCTTCAGCGCAGCCAGACCGCGGTGTCCCGGGGCAGGGCTCCGTTGTCCAGGTGCCCGCTGGAGAGCAGGACTTCGGCGTGCTCCGGCAGCGGAACCGGGCCGTCCGAAAGGTTCACCAGGCAGCGTACTGAGGGCGCCGGCCCGGCCGCGGTGCGGGCGAAGGCGAGTACGCCCGGCTGAGCGGGAAGCCAGGTGAACCGCCCTTCGAGCAGGGCCGGTCGGGCGGCTCGCAGCGCCAGGGCCCGGCGGTAGAAACCGAGCATCGAGTCGGGGTCGGCGCTCTGCTCGCGCACGCTCCGTGCGGCCCATCCGGCCGGCCGGGGCAGCCAGGACTTCGCCTCCGGCGCCTCGTCTCCCCACGGGAGGGGTACCCGGCAGCCGTCCCGTCCGAGGTCCTCGCCTCCGGTCTGGAAGAACGTCGGGTCCTGGCGGAGAGCCGGCTCGATGTCCTCGACCTCCTCGAGGCCCAGCTCGTCGCCCTGGTAGACGTAGACACAACCGGGGAGGGCCATCGTCAGCAGGGCCGCGGCCCTGCCCCGGCGCCGCCCGAGGCCGAGGTCGACGGGGACACCGTGCACGCGGCGGCCGTCGAGCGCGTAGGAGGTGTCCGCGCGTCCGTAGCGGGTGACGTGGCGGGTGGTGTCGTGGTTGGAGAGGACCCAGGTGGCGGCGGCGCCGACCGGGGCGTGCTCGGCGAGGGTGGAATCGATGACCGTGCGCAGGGCCGTCGCGTCCCACGGGCTCTGGAGGAAGGGGAAGTTGAACGCCGTGTGCAGTTCGTCGGGGCGCAGGTAGCGGGCGAAGCGCTCCGGGTCGGAGGTCCACACCTCGCCCACGAAGACCGGTTCGTGAGCGTAGGCGTCGAGGACCTTGTGCCAGGCCCGGTAGATGTCGTGGACGCCGTCCTGGTCGGCCCAGGGACTGGGCCCGCTCTCGTGGTCGGGCAGCGCCGGGTCCTTGACGAGGTTGTCGGCGACGTCGATGCGGAAGCCGTCCACGCCCCGGTCGAGCCAGAACCGCAGGATCGACTCGAACTCCGCGTGAACCTCGGGGTTCTCCCAGTTGAAGTCGGGCTGCTCGGGGGCGAACCGGTGCAGGTACCACTCGCCGGGCGTGCCGTCGGCCTCTGTCACCTGCCGCCAGCCGGGGCCTCCGAAGGCCGACTGCCAGTTGTTGGGCGGAAGTTCGCCGTGCTCGCCGCGGCCCGGACGGAACCAGAAGCGCGCCCGCTCGGGCGAGCCGGGTCCGGCCGCGAGGGCCGCGCGGAACCAAGGGTGCTCGTCCGAGCAGTGGTTGGGGACGATGTCGACGATCACCCGGATGCCCAGGTCATGCGCTTCGGACAGCAGCGCTTCGGCCTCTGCCAGGGTGCCGAACACCGGATCGATGTCCCGGTAGTCGGCGATGTCGTACCCGCCGTCGGCCATCGGGGACGGATACCAGGGGCTGATCCACACCGCGTCCACGCCCAGCCGGCGCAGGTACGGAAGCCGTGCTCGGATCCCGGCCAGGTCACCGATCCCGTCGCCGTTGCCGTCCGCGAAACTGCGCGGATAGATCTGGTAGATCGAGGCACTGCGCCACCAGGCGGACGGTGCCGCGGATCGGGGGTCGTCGGCCGCGGTGAAGTCCTCGGGGGTCGCCATGCGGCGAATCTAGGCAGGCGCTTCGACGGCGTCAACGGACAACCGGAATCTCATGATCGCAATCGATCGGTGTGGGGGGAAAGGTACGGAGATCCGCAGGGGCCGGTGCCGCGCGAGGGGACGGAAGGGGCTTACGCCGTCGTGCCGGCCGGGGCGGTCCGGGAGCGGAAGGTGCGGCGGTAGGTGTCCGGCGGGACGCCCACCGTGCGCGCGAAGTGACGGCGCAGGGTGGTGGCGGTACCCATGCCGGTGGCCGTCGCGATGGTGTCGACCGTGTCGTCGGTGGTTTCGAGCAACTCCTGGGCGTGGCGGATGCGCTGGGTGAGCAGCCACTGCAACGGGGTGGTGCCGGTCACCGACTTGAAGTGGCGGCCCAGGTGACGTGAGCTCATCCGGGCCCGGCGGGCCAGGTCCTCCACGGTGAGCGGCTCGTCGAGGCGTTGCAGCGCCCAGGGGAAGAGGTCGGCGAGCGGGTGGTTGCCGGGGGCGGGCACGGGGGTCGTGACGAACTGGGCCTGGCCGCCGTCGCGGTGGGGCGGGACCACCAGGCGGCGGGCGATCTTGTTGGCCGCAGAGGAGCCGTGGTCGAGGCGCACCAGGTGCAGGCACAGGTCCATGGCGGCGGCCTTGCCGGCGGAGGTCAGCACGCTGCCGTTGTCCACGTAGAGGACGTCGGGGTCCACGGTGACGAGCGGGTGGCGTCTGGCCAGTTCCTCGGTGTGTGCCCAGTGCGTGGTCGCGCGCTTGCCGTCCAGCAGGCCGGCGGCGGCCAGTACGAAGGCTCCCGTACACAGGGAGGCCACGCGCGCGCCGGCCTGGTGGGCCGCGCGTACCGCGTCGATGAGCTCGGCCGGCGGGTCCCGGTCGACGTCGGCCCAGCCGGGGACGATCACGGTGTCCGCTCGCGCGAGGTGGTCGAGTCCGTGGTCGGGCTCCAGGCTGAAGCGGTCGATCCGTACGGCGCCCGGCCCGCAGAGCGAGAACTCGTACCAGGGGTTCACGAGGTGGGTCAGGTCGGAGCCGAAGACCTCGCAGGCCAGGGACAACTCGAAGTGCAGCATGCCGTCGGTGACGGCCAGCGCGACAGTGGTCATGTCCGGAAGTGTATGGGTCATGTCGTTCCGGACAGTGGTGGGTTCGTGGTGTTCCGCGACACGATGTTCAAGACAGAGCGGGGCGGGCCTTGGAAGCAGGGCCTGCGGCGGTCATGCGGGTACGGCGATGAGCGATGACAGGGGAGCGGGACCATGGGATCAGGTCAGATGGTGGCGGTGTTCGGCGCTTACGGGCACACCGGGCGGTTCGTGGTCGCGGAGCTGGTGGAGCGCGGGTTCGTGCCGGTGCTGTCGGGCCGCGACGGCGAGAAGCTGAAGGCGCTGGCCTACGAGACCGGCCTGGAGGCCCGGCCGGCGACTGTGGGCGACCCCGAAGCGCTGGACCGCGCGCTCGCGGGCACGGCCGCCGTGATCAACTGCGCGGGGCCCTTCGCCTCGACGACCGGCCCCGTGATCGAGGCGGCCCTGCGGGCCCGGATCCCCTACCTGGACGTGGCCGCCGAGCTCGAGGCCAACATCGACACCTTCGCGCACTTCGCCGACCGGGCGCGGGACGCCGGTGCGGTGATCGTCCCCGCGATGGCCTTCTTCGGCGGTCTGGGCGACCTGCTGGCCACCGCGGCGATGGGTGACTGGACCGAGGCCGAGGAGGCACACATCGCGTACGCCCTGAGCAGCTGGCACCCCACCGCCGGGACGCGGCTCTCGGGCGCGGTCTCGCGGGAGCGGCGCGGTGAGCGGCGCATGCGCTACGCGGGCGGGCAGTGGGAGTACCGCACCGACGCCTCGCCGACCCTCGAGTGGCGGTTCCCCGAGCCGATGGGGCCCCGGCAGGTCATCGGTGAGTTCACGATGGCCGACGTGGTGACCGTGCCCAGCCACCTGTCGATCCCGGACGTGACCACGTACATGACGGTCGAGGCGGTACGGGACATCGCGGCCCCCGGCACGCCTGCGCCGGCGGCGGCCGACGACAGCGGACGGTCCGACCAGACCTTCCTCGTCGATGCGGTCGTGCGGTCGGGCGGCGCCGAACGCCGCGCCGTGGCTCACGGGCAGGACATCTACGCCGTCACGGCCCCCCTCGTCGTGGAGGCCCTCGACCGGGTCCTGAGCGGCCGCACCCGTACGGTCGGTGTCGCCTCCGCGGGCGAGATCTTCGACGCCCCCGACTTCCTGCGCGCGCTGGCCCCGCACATCACCCTGGAGCTGCTCCCGTAGGGACGGTCAGTCGTCGAGGTTCTTGAGGGCGGTCAGGATCTCGTCGGTGGAGCGGACCCGACCGATCCTGGGGAAGATCTTCCCGAAGGTGTGGGCGTGCGCGTCCGCGTCCGTGTCGGTGGTGGCGTCCTCGGCGAAAACCAGGTCGTAGCTGTGCTCCCAGGCGGAGCGGGCGGTGGACTCGACGCCGATGCTGGTGGAGATGCCGGCGAGGACGATCCGCTTGATGCCGCGGCGGCGCAGCTGGAGGTCGAGCTCGGTGCCGGTGAAGGCGCCCCAGTGCCGCTTGGTGACGACGATGTCGTTCGCCCCGGTGGTCAGCTCGGCCGGGAGCACGGAGAACTCGGCCGGGGGCGCGGTGGTCGGACCGGGCCGGTCGGTGTGGGTGGTGGGCAGGTCGCCCCCGTCCGGGGACCAGGCGACCCTCACGAGGACCACGGGCAGGCCGGCCGCGCGGAAGGCGTCGGCGAGCCGGATGCCCTTGGCGAGGATCTGCTCGGCGGGGGTGACCACGGGCAGGGACAGGATCCCCTTCTGGAGGTCGATGAGGACCAGGGCGGTGTTCCTGTCGAGCGTGATCTCGGACATGCGGGTGCCTTCCTTCACTGGTCGTACGGGTACGGGTGCGAGTCCAGGTACGGGCTGTGGGTGCGTGCGTGCGTGCGGCGGATGGGCGTGCAGGCCCGAGCCGGCGGCACCCGTCGGTGGGGTGGGTGCAGTGGCTTCTGCTCTTCTCCCACAACGCGACGATAACGCGGGCTCCCGTTCCCGGAAGCAGGGCCGGCCGGACACCTGCTGCTCTTCCCGGCGGGATGCCCGGCGGTGAATGTGACGTCTTGCGAACGGCCTGAGCGGGGGCCCCCACAGGTGGCCGAGCTGATCGATAATTGACCGGCGCCCTGCCTGCACGGTTGAGAGGAGCCCTTGATGACCACACCGCGGGACTTGTTGATCATCGCCATGGACGTGGAGTCCGGTCGGACTGCCGAACAGGGCGAACTGTCGCTCGCGCTCGCGGGGGCCGAGGTGGTCGACCTCCTTGCCGCCCGGGCCATCGCGCTGGACGGTGATCACATCGTGCCGGGCGAGGAGGCGGAACTGGGCGATCCCCTGTTGGACGCGGCAGCGGCGTCGCTCGTTCGGGAGGCGCCCTACGAGTCCGTCGTCGACTGGCTGTGGCGCAGAGGGCTCGGCCTGTCCGCGAGCTACCAGGCCGTGCTCGAAGAGGAAGGGCAGCTCGTACGGCAACGCCGCCGCGGGTTCTCCCTCCGACCGGGTGAGCTGGTACCGGCCGATTCGCCCGCCCGCCGTCGGGCCCGGGAGCGGTGGAAGTCGGAAGATCCTGTCCTCGTTCTCCTGGCGCAGGCACTGGAAGGCGGAGACAACCTCGCCGGAGACGCTCCGGACGTGGCCGACGACAGCGTGGCGACGGTATTGGCCGCGGTCAACGACGCAGTGGTGGAACTGGCGTCCGTACGGCAGCGCCGGGCCATCGAGAATGCGGCCTTCGACAACATCTGGCGCGGCAGCGGCGGCTGACGACGGGGTCCGGCCCGCCTCGGGCCCGGATCCGGATCCGGATCCGGATCATGCAGAGGACGGCGGGGCGCCGTCGACGGCCCACCACCATGCGATCGATGCGATCGGCGGGGGTGCGAGGGATGTGCCGTCCGGTGGGCGCACGCCGGTTCCGGCTCCGCGGGACTGGTTGCGGGTGTCGTCCGGTTGCTCGGGGTGGTAGCGGGAGGTCGCCCCGCACCAGTCCCGCACCCCGTGGACGTACTGGGTGAGTGCGTCCAGGAAGTGGGCGATTCGCGGGTCCGCCGGGGCCATCGCGGTCTGCCGACCCAGGTGGAGGAATCGGCTCATCATCGAGTCCCGGAGCGCGGAGGCGGCTTGCAGGCCCTGGCCAGGTCTGGATCCGGGTCCGGACCCGGACCCGGACCCGGACCCGGGCCCCTGCGGGCCTTCCAGGAGTGCTATCAGGTTGCCGCTACGGCTGCCGCGTTCGCTCTCCTTCGCGAAGGAATGGATGTCGCTGTCCACGACGACGATCCCCGCCGCCATCTCGGTCAGCGCTCGGATCCTCCGGTCCTCCCACGACGGTGCGGGCAGGGCGGCACCGACCGCGTCGAGCAGCACGGGTACGGCCAGGGCGGCTCCGGAGTGCAGGCGGGTCAGCAGGTAGTCGCTCACGTCCTCCGGGCCTCGCGGCGCGGTCGTGTCGGCGCCGATGCGGGCCTCGGCGAGGAAGTAGCCGCGCATGGCGTCGACCCACCTCCTGACCTGTACGGGGGTGGCGATCGCGTCCACACGGAGTCGGATGTCGCGCAGGGCCAGGCCGAAGGGGTCTCCGTCGAGGGGAACCTCGGGGGCCTCGATCGTCCGCTGGAGCCGGGCGACCATCGTGAGCATCCCGGTGGGGGTGAGATGCGGAAGGTCCTCGTCGCAGAGGTCGTCGAAGGCGAACACCCACACGGCGAGGTCGCTGAGCAACTGGGCCGCGAACGGGTCGGCGTACGGTGCGATCCTCACCGCGATCCCGTTCAGCCCCGCGGTCAGCCGCGTGCTGCGAGCCGTCCCTCCGCCCAGGCCGAAGCGGCTCATGAACTCCGCTGAGCGCGCGTCGTAGTCGTCCGCTCCCTGGACCAGGTCGCTGCCCGGGCCGCGGCCGTCGACGTGGCCGGCTTCGTGCGTCCGTGTTCCTGTCATCAGTGATCACCTCGTGTTCGGGGAGACGGCAGGGCGATGCCGAAGCGGCAGATGAGCGGAGTACGGAACGCCGGCGGCGGGGAGGCGTATGCGGGCCGCCTTCACGGGGTCGCGGCATGCGCTCGGTCGACCCCTCTCATTGAACCCAGGACGTTCCCCGGGCCACAACGGGCTACCGGGAGCACTCGCGGGGCGCCAGGAGCGCGACACACGCCGCCGGAGCCCCCTGGCGACCGCACCGGAGCACCGCACCCGGGATTGCCGCGGGCGGCAGGGCAGCGGGGCCGGAACGTGCCTACGCTGGAAGGGATCGCGGGAAAGCAGCCACGCCGGGCCGCGAACGCCGCGAGCAGCGGGCACAGGCTCGGATCCTCCGCATGAGGTGAAGCCATGACGACGAAACACGGAGCCGCACTCCACCGAAGGCGTCGGACCCCCGTGGTCGCCGTTGTCTCCGCCGTCGCCGCCACGTTTCTGGTGTCCGGGTACACGGGTTCCGGCCAGGGAGTTTCCCCCTCGGCGGCCGCCCGGGTCGCCGTCGGCCCGCAGGACGGTTCCTGCCGGACCGCTCTGCCGGACAGCTTCTGGCACGCTCCCGTGGACACGCTTCCCGTGCACCCGAGCTCCGGCCGGTACGTCTCTTCGATCGGTGCCACGGAGCCCCTGCACCCCGACTTCGGGGCGGGGCTCATCGACGGTGAGCCCTTCGGCATTCCCATCACCGTCTCGGACACGACGGTGCCGGAATCGAAGGTCTCGCTGGACATCGCCGAGGAAAGCGACGCGTCCGGGTACCGCATCCCGCAGAACGCCGGAATCGAGAACGGTCCGGCGAGCTCCGGGGACCGCCACGTCGTCGTCTGGGACCGCGCCCTGTGCAAGTCCTACGAGCTCTGGAACGCGACGCAGCAGGGCGACAACGCCTGGCAGGCCGGCTCGGGCGCGGTCTTCGACCTGCGGAGCCACGAGCTGAGGCCCGCCGGCTGGACATCGGCGGATGCCGCCGGCCTCGCCATCCTGCCCGGGCTGGTGCGCTACGACGAGGCGGCGGGCGGGCTGGTCGACCACGCGATCCGGATGACCGTGCCCCGTACGGATCAGAGCTACATCTGGCCGGCACGGCATCAGGCGGGCTCCGCGGCGGACGCATCGCTGCCTCCCATGGGACTGCGGCTGCGGCTCAAGAGCTCGGTGGACACCTCGGCTCTGGGCCCTCAGGCCCTGGCCGTCGCCGAGGCGCTGAAGAAGTACGGGGCCATCGTCGCCGACAACGGGTCGGCCTGGTACCTCACCGGTGAGGAGAACCCTGGTTGGGACAATGAGCAGCTCAACGCGCTCAAGGGCTTCAAGGGTTCGGACTTCGAGGCCGTCGACGCCTCCGGGCTCCAGCAGTCGCCGGACTCCGGAGCCGTAGCGCCCCGCTGACCGCTGACCGCTGACCGCTGACCGCTGACCGCTGAGAGGAACGCCCCTCATGCGCGCAGAGACTTCCACCGCGGCGCGGAAGGGGGCCTTCCTCGCGGTCGCCGTCGCCCTGTTCTGCATCCAGCTCGACTTCTTCGCGCTCAACCTCGCCATCCCGGGGATCGCCGCGGAGCTCGGCGTCACGGTGTCCGCCGCACAGTGGACCTTGTCCGCGTACATGCTCGCCATCGGCTGCTTCTTCATCGTCGGCGGCCGCGTGGGGGACGTCTTCGGCAGGCGGGGCACGCTGCTGGCCGGAACCGCCCTGTTCACCGCCGGAACCGTGGGGTGCACGCTGGCACCCGGCCTCGGTCCCCTGGTCGCGGCCCGGATCGCCCAGGGCGTGGGCGCGGCCTTCGTCTTCCCGGTGGCCGTGTCCGTGATCACCAACACCTTTCCCGAGGAGTCCCGCGCCAAGGCCCTGGGCGCCGTGTTCGGCGTCGCCAACATCGGGACCGCGATCGGGCCCTTCGTGGGCGGAGGGTTCACCGAGGGGCCGGGCTGGCGCTGGATCTTCTGGCTGATGGCACCCCTGAGCCTGTTCTCGCTGCTCGCCGCTCTCGCGTACGTCCCCGACTCGCGTGACACGTCGGCGCCGCGCGAGCTCGATCTGCTCGGATGCGCCCTGATCGTCGGGGCGCTGGCCGCCCTCACCCTGACCGTGGAGCGCGCGGACGCCTGGGGGTGGACCAGTGCGCGCGTCATGCTCGGCTTCGCGGTGACGGTGGTGAGCGGTGGGCTGTTCCTGGTGCGGGAGCGGCTGGCCCGGCACCCGCTGATCGATCTGGGGCTGTTCCGCGACGTCCCGTACGTCCTGGTCACCGGGATGGGCACGCTCACGAACATGGGTTACGGGGTCACCGTCTTCCTCGCCACCCTCTACCTGCAGGGCGTACGGGGGCTGTCACCGCTCCTGGCCGGCACGGTCTTCCTGGCCCCGGCGCTGCTGGTGGCGCTCAGCGGGCCGCTGGGAGCGCGCCTGGGCCGGCATCTGCGGCCGACCACGGTGATGGCGCTGGCCGGAATCGGCGCGGGCACGGGGATGTACGCGCTGACCCAGGTCAGCGTCTGGTGGCTGTACGTACCGGTGTTCGCGTGGTGCGGCCTGGGCCTCGGGCTGGGCTGGACCTACGCGAGCGTGGCGACCCAGCAGCTCGTCCCTCCGGCCAGGGCCGGGGAGGCGTCGGGGGTACTGCTGACGTTCCTGGTCACCGCGGGTGCGATCGCGCTGGCCGCGACGGTCGCGGGGATCTCCGCGATGACGCCGCAGCGGTCGCCCGAGGAGGCCTACGACGCGATCCTGCGGCTGGGCGGTGTGGCCGTCCTCGCCACGGCCGTGCTCGTTCTGGCCGTACGGCGTGGACTCGCGGCGCGGGGCCGGGCCCGCTGAACACTGAGACACCGCGCGGGGGCGGCGGACGTCGCCGTCCGACCGCCCCCCGCGCGCCGGCCGAGGCCGGGCGTTCCTGCTAGGCGCCGAGGTGGGCACCCTTGACCCACTCCGCCTCGCCTTCCTTCGCGCAGGAGGAGGTGTAGGCGGGGCCGAAGGACGCCGGGACGGCGGCCGCGGACGAGCAGTTGGACGAGAAGGCCTTGTGACCGCCCGAGAAGTAGTCGATGTCGACACCGTCGTTGGCCAGGGCCGCGCCGGCGCCGCCCAGCAGGATGCCGGCGGCGAGGACGGAAGCGGTGACGGCAGAGCGAATACGCATTGGTTCCCCTAAGGACTCAAGGATCTGGGGACGCTCCCTTGGGTGGGTGCGTCAGCCGATTCAACGCCCGGCGGAGCCGACAGGAACGATCGTTCACTCGAACGCCGCAGGCGTAACGTTTCGACACCTCACAAGACCCTCGCGGAGCCGCGTTCGCGCATGGACGGGGACCCCGGGTCCGGCACCGGAGCCAAGATCGATTGTCAGTGGTGGGTGAGACGGTAGGAGCATCCAGTCGGAACGAGGGGGAGCTTCCATGTCCGGAAACCAGAACTACATCAACCACGTTGCTCTTGTGTTGGATGCCAGCTCGTCCATGTCGCACCTGAGCCGCAAGGTCGTCGAAGTCGCCGACCAGCAGATCGCGTACTTGGCCCGCCGGTCCGGTGAACTGGACCAGGAGACCCGTGTCACGGTCTACGTCTTCGCGGACAAGGTGGAGTGCGTCGTCTACGACAAGGACGTGCTGCGGATGCCGTCGCTGAAGCAGCTCTACCGGACCGGTGGAATGACGGCGCTGCTGGCGGCCTCGCTGAAGTCGCAGCGCGAGCTGGCTCAGACGGCCCAACTGTACGGCGACCACAGCTTCCTGACGTTCGTGCTGACCGACGGCCAGGAGAACGCGAGCCACCGCTCCCCGGACGCCCCTGCCCGGGATCCGCGTGAACTGGTGAAGGCCGTGGCCGAGATGATCGAGACGCAGGAGGACAACTGGACTCTGGCCGTCCTCGTGCCGGACCAGATGGGCAAGCGCGAGGCCATGCAGTGCGGCTTCCCGAAGGAGAACATCGCCATCTGGGACGCCACGAGCACACAGGGTCTGGAGGAGGCCGGGCAGGTCATCAAGGAGGCCACCGAGAAGTTCATGGTGGGCCGTGCCAAGGGCATCCGGGGATCGCGGGCGGTGTTCTCCACCGGTGGGGACGCGGTCAACAAGGACACCATCAAGGCGGCCGGTCTCGCTCCGGTGGATCCCTCCGCGTACCAGCTGCTGCCGGTGGCCCGTGACGCGGCGATCCGGGAGTGGGTCGTCGAGTCCGGGCACACGTACCGCACCGGTGGCGCGTTCTATCAGCTGAGCAAGCCGGAGAAGATCCAGGCGAAGAAGCAGATCGCGGTGCTGGAGAAGAAGACGGACCGGGTGTACACGGGGCCCGAGGCCCGGGCCCTGCTCGGCCTGCCGGCGGTGGAGGCGCGGGTCAAGCCCGACCACAACGACGATTTCACGATCTTCGTGCAGAGCACCAGCGTCAACCGGAAGCTCGTACCGAACACCCGGCTGCTGCTCATGGTGTGACAGGTGACCTCGTCCCCCGGCGCCCGGCCCGCATGCCGGGACGCCGGGGCCGGATGGCGGGGTGCAAGGGGGCGAGGGAGGCTTGGGATATGCGATGGCGTGTGCCTGGTGCGGCGGTGGCTGCGATTGCCTCCGTGCTGCTGGTGGCCGCCGCGCCGACGCCGAGCAGCGGTGACACCGAGCAGCGCGTGGACATCGGCGGCGGGCGGAGCCTGTACCTGCGCTGCGCGGGCTCGGGGAGTCCGACCGTGGTGCTGCTCGCCGGGCTGCACGAGGCCTCCGACCCGTGGTCCCTGACCGACACCAGCCCGCCCGTGCCCAAGGCCCCGGCGGTGCTTCCGGGTGTCGCCGCGTTCACCCGGGTGTGCACCTACGACCGGCCCGGGACCATCCGCTACACGGAGCCACCCGAGCTCACCGACCGCAGCACGCCCGTACGGGGCACCCGGGCCCTGCCCGCCATGGTCCAGGACCTGGACCGGGTGCTGACGGCCGCGCACGTGCCCGGTCCGTACCTGCTGGTGGGGCACTCCTTCGGCGGGATGCTGGCACTGCGCTACGCGCAGGAGCACCCGGAGCGGACGCGCGGGCTGGTCCTGGTCGACGCGCTGGGGCCGGCCCTGAAGCCGGCGATGGGGGCCGACTGGGCGGCGTACGTGGAGGCGCTGCGGCATCCCGGTACGCCGTTCGACGCCGATCCGGACTTCGAGCAGGTGGACATCGAGGGCGGGGTCACGGCCATCGACCGCGGCGGCCCGCTGCCCCCGGTTCCCGTCGCGGTACTCAGCAAGACCGAGCCCTTCGCCGTGCCACCCACGATGGCCAGGAATCTGGTGGCGAAGCTGGAGAAGGCCTGGCCCAAGGCACAGCAGGCTCTGGTGGGTCTGCGGCCGCAAACCCCGCACCTGATGGCGACCGGTAGCGATCACTACGTCCAGCTCCACGACCCGGACCTCACGATCGCGGCCGTCCGCCTCGTGGCGGACCGCGCCGCGACCCCGGCCCGGACCCCGGCGCCGGGGTCCGGGCCGACCGCCTCGTCCTCGTCTTCGTCTTCGTCTTCGTCTTCGTCCTCATCCTCGTTCTCGCCGTAGCGACGAGCGCCCCGGAACGACTCGCGCGGCCCTCTCAGCCCTGGGTCGGGTCCCCGGGGATCGGGTGCACCTCGACCGGGTCGTTGCCGGGCTTCCCTCCGGGTCCGGGGCAGGCCGACGCGCGTGCGGCGATCTCCAGGGCCCGGTCCTCGCTCTTGACGTCGACCAGCCAGTACCCGGCCAGGACGGTCCCTTCGTAGGCCGGCCCGTCGGTCACCTGCGGCCGCCCGTCGCTTCCGGCCCGTACCGTCTTGGCCAGCGAGGGACCACCGAGGCCCTGCCCGTCCACCCATTCGCCGGCGGCGGTGATGTCCTCGTTGAGGGCTCCCATGTGGGCGAACATGGCCTTCATGTCCTCCTCGGAGTAGGAGGACATGATGGCGTCCCACTCGGCGGCGGGCACGTTCATCTGGATCATGTACTTCATGTTCCTCACCCTTTCGGGGCGGCTGCGGGGGTTTCGGTCCTTCACAGAGGTAGACAGCCAGTCGCCGTAAAACTCATCGGCGCTCCCAGCACCACATCACGAAATCCCGGTGATCGCCCCCAGAGCGGCTCTCGCGGGGCAGGGGTTGCATCAGTCCTCGTCCGCGTCGGCCAGGGCATCGGTGATCAGGCGGGTGGCGAAGTCGGGGTCGCCGGTCATCCGGTTGATGTACTCCGCGAGCAGGAAGGCGGTGGCTTCCAGCGGGTTCATCTCCGCCTCGGTCCAGTCTCCGTACTGTTTGCGCCACAAGTTGGGGCTCAGCCCGGTACCCGCGGCGATGACGAGGCCCGCCATGGTCGGGATGGCCTCGGGCCGGACGCTCCTGGGCATCATGCGCATCGTGGCGACGAGGTTCGGCACGACGTACTCGATGACGTCCTTGCCGTGGTCCTCGTGTGCCCTGCGCAGCCACATCATGAACATGTAGATGAGGGTGCACGCCCCGTCCAGAAGGTCGTCGGCTTCCCTGGGACCGAGCGACGAGGCGTACTGATCGACCAGCGCCTGCTGCTCGGGATCCATCCTGGTCTTGCCGTCGTGAATGCCTTTGAGCCGGGAATCGATCATCAACAGTGCTGCGCCCACGTCACCCGCGGGAGCGTGCTCGGGGTCGTACTGCGATGCCACGGGATTCCTCCTCAGGTCGCCACGATGGGCGGCTCGGCCTTGGTCCGCACAGTAGACGGCTCGACTGAGGTGGGCGGCCCCCTTGACCATCCGTCACACCCGGGGGCAGCACCTCCTACCCGCCTCCGCCGGAGCGGGCGGGGGGTCGGACAATGTGCCCATGCCTGAAGGACTCGGCGCGATACTGCCCCGCGACGACCACAGGCCGGGCCAACGCACCCTGAGCCTCTCCTCCCTCCTCACCCTGAACCCGGTGCACACCGACTTCACCGGCTTGCGGGCCGCAGTACTGCGCTGACGGGTGAGAATGAGGCCGACATGGCTTTGTGGTGCGTGAGTTGAGGAGCGGGACATGCGGATACGGACTCGGGTACGAACGGCCTGCCTGATCGCCGGCTCCGCGCTTCTCCTGACGGCCTGCACGGAAGACGAGGGCGCCGTTTCGTCGGCCGGCCCGACCGTGACGAGTACGGCCGCGCCGTCGACCGCCATCGCGCTGGCCGAGCGGTATCAGCGAGCGGGCGGGGAGAAGACCGTGTACGCCATCCAGCAGGAGGCGGATCCCGAGGGGGCTCCCCTGCTGATCCTCCGGTCCACGCGGAGCGAGTCGGGGAACTCGCTCTTCGAGAAGCAGCGGGATTCCGTCGTCTCGTACCTCAGGGAATTCGAGCAGCTCTCCACGGCCAAGGGCTACCGCATGGACGTATTCGGCCCGGACGGATCCCTGCTCCACCGGTGGGACGCCGCCCCTAAAGGGTGTCATGGCGAGGTTGTGCAGGGTGGCGACGGCGTGGTGGAGGCCATCGTCTTTCTGGCGGCAGTCGCGGAGGATCTTCCAGTTCCTCATGCGGGCGACGGTGTGCTCGACGCGGGCGCGAACGCGTCGGTGTTCGGCGTTGCCCTCCTCCTGCCCGCGAAGGAGGGGGCGTCCAACTCGTCTGCGGTGCGGGACGATAAGCCCGGTACCAAAGGAGGCGCCGTCCGCGATGACTGTCGTCCCGGCGGCGTGGGCTGGCAGATCCGACTCGCGCCGGACGTGGGCGTCGGCCTTGTTGCCGGGAGCGGGGCGTGCGCTCGCGATGACCAGGCGGCTGTCCGCGTCGATGATGACCTCCACGTTCGCCGAGAACCGGTAGTTCCGGGACGAGGCGGCGACCGTGTGGTCCGGCTCCAGTGCCAGCAGCGGCCGGAGCCGCTTGATGACCCCGCAGACGGTGGCTGATGAACAGTGGGCGGTGTTGGAGCCGTTGTTGCCGATGGGGACGAAGGCGGGGCGGCCGCCTGTCTGGCCCGGCGGCAGTTGATCGACGGCATCCGGTTTCCGGGTCCGAACGGGCGTTCCGTGGCGGGACGTGCCCGTCGAGTACGGCCCGTGCGGCAGGATCTACGACTTGTTCCGCCGATGGCAGCGAAACGGCACCTGGCACCGGGTCTTCAGCCGGCTCCAGTCCCTGGCCGATGCGAAGGGCGCGATCGTGTGGGATCTGAGCGTCGATGCCACGATGTGCCGCGCCCATCGGCACGCGGCTGGAGCCCGGAAGCAGGGTGACCTTCAGAAGGAACCGCCGGGTGGTGTCTTCAACGAGCCCCGTGCACCTGACCGCCGAGCAGGGCCAGAAGCCCATGTCGATCGTGGTAACGGCCAGGCAGCGCGACAACTCGCCGCAGTTCGAACCCGTGCCGAGGAAGGTCCGCGTGCCCCGCATCGGGCCGGACCGCCCGCGCGTCCGCCCCGATCGGGTGCGTGCCGATAGCGCGGACGCCTCCCGCAAGAACCGCGCTTACCTGCGTCGCCGAGGGATCCGCTGCACCATCCCGGACAAGGTCGACCAGGCGCGCCACCGCAAACAGCGCGGCTCTCGCGGCGGCCGGCCGCCGAAGTTCGACCCGGTCGACTACCGTGAGCGGCACGCGGTCGAGTGTGGGAAAACCACCCCAAGAGGTTCCGCGCCGTCGCCACGCGATACGACAAGCCAGCGGTCCACTACGAGGCGACCGTCCTCATAGCGGCCATCGGCGAATGGCTGTGACCAGCACACATCAAGCGCGTCCAAAACCAGCCCGCAGGCATGGAGGTGCTCTCACTCCACGGCAGCATTGAGGAGAATCTGCGCCAGCTCGCGCGGCTGGGAGAACATCGGCCAATGGCCGGTGTCCATCTTCACCAGCCGCCAGCGCTTACTGTTCAGCAGCTCAGCCACATCTTCGTCGGGCTCTGCGTCGTCAGACTCGGCCCCTGGCATCACGCACAGGATGTATGTCGCCGGAAGTTCACCGAGCGGCCCCGACAGCACAGCGGGCTCGGTCAGCGTGGCACCCGGGTGAGACGTCGAGCCACGCACGAGGCGTGCGATCTGCTCATCGGTGAGACCCTCGCCGTCGTAATGAGCGGCTGGCGCGAGCGGCCAAAACCCTCCGCTCTCGGCGATCGATGCCTCCACTGCCGCCCCGCCGTCCGGCCAGGCGGAGACAAACGACTCGCCATCAGTTGGAACACTTGAGTCGACGAATACTACGCGGGCCAGTCGGTCACCGATCCGCTCCGCGGCCTGACCTACCGGGATGCCCGAGTAGCTGTGACCCACCAGGACTACGTCACGCAGACCCTGGCGCTCCACCTCGGCAACGATGTCCTGGACGTGAGTCGCTTGCCCCGCCGGTACACCCTGCTTGTCAGCAAGACCGGACAGCGTCAACGGATAGACGCCGTGGCCAGCCGCGCGCAGATACGGCACCACCTCGCCCCACGCCCACGCCCCGAGCCGTGCACCTGCAACCAGCACGAAATTCACCATGCCCGCACCGTAGCCGGGCAGCCTGACGATCCCCTAGAAACTACTTTCGATACACGCCCTAAGGCCGGCGGGGCCGACTCTCACCCGTTTGCCCGTACGGAAATCCGATCGCCCCACCGTGGTGCGACCGGAAACTCGCCCCATGACCACAGATTTCACCGTGCGCCCTGCCCGACCCGCCGATGCCGGGCGCCTGGCCGAACTCCGATGGACGTTCAAGCAAGAGGAGCACGAAGGACGACCACCGACCCCGGCGCGGCCCCTGGAAGAGGCGGAGCGCTGGATGCCTCGGTTTCCAGCCCCCGGTGGAACTGCTGGAACTTCCACTCGACGCCTGACGAGATTCGCTGGTCAGTATCGACTCCGCCACCGCCCGAGCCCACCACGACGCGGCCGGGGCAAGAGACCGAAAGTGATCCCCCGCTGGAAGAACGACGACGCTTCCGGCGTCGGCGGAAACTCCGGCTGAAGGCCGCCCTCCTCGGACGTTCCAGAGGCGGGCGGACCAGCAGGGTCCACCTCGCCGCCGACCGCAAGTGCCGCCCGCCGGCGTTCATCCTGACCACAGGCCAGGCAGCGGACAGCCCGCAGTTCATCCCCGATGATCACGACTCGATATGCCCCTGGGTGACGCGCTGAGGTGCCGGACGCCCAGGGCGGGCAGGAGTTGAGTCAACGGTCACCCAGCCGTGGACGCGGGGCCTCATCCGTGGATTCCGCGTCGGTGTCGTACGTGCCGACCGGGCCGCGGGGAAGCATCCGGTCCAGCCACTTCGGCAGCCACCAGTTGGTCCGGCCGAGGAGTGTCATGGTCGCCGGTACCAGCACCATGCGTACGACCGTGGCGTCGATGAAGATCGCGGTGGCCAGGCCCAGCCCGAACATTTTGGTGGAGGGGTCCTCGGCGACGGCGAAGGACAGGAAGACCGCCACCATGATGAGGGCGGCCGAGGTGATGATCCGGGCGGTGCGCGAGATGCCCTCAACGATCGCCGTGCCGTTGTCGCCGGTGCGCAGGTACTCCTCGCGTACGCGGGAGAGGAGGAACACCTCGTAGTCCATCGACAGGCCGAACAGGATGGCGAAGAGGAACATCGGGATGAACGACACGATCGGAACCGTCGCTTCCAGCCCGATGAGTGCGCCTCCCCAGCCCCACTGGAAGACCGCGACCATGATGCCGTAGGCCGCGCCGATGCTCAGCAGATTCAGCAGTACCGCCTTGAGCGGTACGAGTATCGAGCGGAAGACCAGCATCAGCAGCAGGAACGACATCGCCAGCACGACGGCGACGACCACCGGCAGGCGTTGGCTGGTGCGTTGGCCCACATCGGACAGGCTCGCGGCGGCGCCGCCGACGTGGGCCCTGGCCGGGCCGTGCCCGATCGCCGTGGGCAACACGTCGGTGCGCAGCCGGGCGATGGTGTCGGCCGTGGCCTTGTCCTGAGGGCTGGTGGTCGGGAACACCACGAGGGTCGCGATGCCGGTGGCCCGATCGATGTGCGTCGGCGCGACGGATGCGATGCCCGGATCCGCCGCGACCGCCTCGACGAGTCGGTCCAGCACTCCCGGATCACCGGTGGGGTCCGCGGCGATGACGAGGGGACCGTTGACGCCCGGGCCGAACCCCTCGGCGACGAGGTCGTAGGCCCGGCGCTCGGGACGGCTGTGGGGCAGTGAGCCGTCGTCGGGCAGGCCGACGCGCAGGCCGAGTACGGGCAGCGTCGCGGTCAGCAACAGCCCCGCCGCGCCGACCGCGTACGGCAACGGGTGCCGGCTGACGTGCCCGATCCAGCGACGCCAACCGGTGGCGTGGGCGGCGCCTGCCGCCGGGTCCCGCCGCCGTGCGAGTCGGCCCGGCTTCCTGGTCTGCAGAGCCCGGCCGATCCGGCCGGCCCGGGCCAGGCGCGGGCCCGCCGCGCCGAGGAAGGCCGGCAGCAGCGTCACCGACGCGAGCACCATCGTCAGGACGACGATCGAGACGGCAAATCCGCCCACCGTCATGAACGGCACGTTCGCGACCGCCAGGCCGAGGATCGACACGACGACGGTGCCGCCGGCGAAGACCACCGGCCGCCCCGCCGTTGCCACCGCTCGTCCGGCCGCCGCCTGTGGATCGAGCCCGCACGCGAGGTACTCCCGGTGCCTGGCGAGCACGAACAGCGCGTAGTCGATGCCCACTCCGAGCCCGACCATGCTGCCCAGGACCGGTGCGAAGGTGGGGACCTCCGTCACCCCCGCCAGTACCGTCATCGTGGCGACCCCGACGGTCAGCCCGAAGACCGCCATGCCGATCGGCAGCGCGGCGGCGACGAGCGAACCGAACGCCAGGAACAGGATCGCGGCAGCGGCGAGGAGGCCGATCAGCTCGCTCGCGCCGCCGTCGGGGTCGGAGAAGGCGTAGAAGAGGTTCCCGCCCATCTCGATGCGCAGCGGCAGCTCGGCGCGCAGCCGGTCGCCGAGATCGACGAGGGCGTCGAGGTCTTCGGCCGACAGCCGGCTCTGGTCGGGGTACTGCACCCGGACGACCGCGATCCGCCCGTCGGCCGAAACGAGGCCGCCGCGCACGGCGGTGTCCCCGCTCGTGTCGAGCGCCCCCGCCGGGTCGCTCGTGCCGAGCACGTGCGGCAGCCGCTTCACCTCGGTCTGCAGCCGCGTGAGAGCGGTGCGCGCGCTGTCGTGGTCGAAGAACGTCGCACCGTCGTCGAGGGGGGTGACGACCACTTGGGCGGTCATCCCCTCCTGGCCGGTACCTGCCCGCTCGATCAGTTCCGCGGCCCGTTGGGAGTCCAGTCCCGGAGCGGTCATCGAGTCCGCGGTCCGCCCGCCGAAGGCGACGGCGGCGAGGACGGCGAGCGTGGCGGCGATCAGCCATGCCGCGATCACCCGCCAGGGATGGCGGGCGGCGCTTGCGCCCAGGCGCAACAGGGATTTCGAGAGCATCGGGTCCTCCAACCACCTCGTCGGCCGTCCTTGTACGGCCGACAATGCCGAGGCTCGTCGCCACGGCGCTCCGCGGCATCGGCCCGCGGGCCGCGGATCCGTCGTCCCCGGGGTGGAGTGACGACCCGTCCTTTCGGCCGATGCGCGGCACGCCGCGGTCCCTAGGCTGAGAATCGTGCTCCGAGACGACCTGCGAACCCTGTGGACCGAACCCCGGCCGCCCGACGCGCCCGCCCGGGTGTGGCGGGACTGGGCGCTGCTCGCCGCGGGCCTTGCCGGTGTGGCGTTGGAGGCCATCCTGCGCGAGAACGTCGTGTGGCGGCCGGTGGCGGTGGTGCTCACCGTATGGCTGTGCCTGCTGCCCCTGTGGCGCCGGACCCGCCCGCTGGCGATGGTGACGCTGGCGTTCGGCTCGGTGAGCCTGCTTCCGGTGGCCTCGCTCGTCGCCGCACCGCGCGAGCCCGTCGGCCTGTACACCGGCGCGGTCGTGCTCGTGCTCGTGTACGCGCTGCCCCGGTGGGGATCGGGACGCGAGATCGTGCTGGGCGACGCGGTGATCCTCGCGGTCGGCGCGCTGTGTGTCGTCACGGACGGGACCTCGGTCGTCGAAAAGGTCGCGGCCTTCGTCGTCCTCCTGCTGCCCGGCGTGGTCGGGGCCGCCGTGCGGTTCCGGGTGACCGCTCGCGAGCGGCAGTTGGAGCAGGTGCGCTCCCGCGAACGCGAGCAGCTCGCCCGGGAACTGCACGACACGGTGGCCCACCACGTGTCGGCCATGGTGATCATCGCCCAGGCGGGCCGGGTGCTCGCGGGCACCGACCCGTCCGCCGCCGTCGAAGCCCTGGAGGGGGTCGAGGAGGAAGGGGCGCGCACGCTGGAGGAAATGCGCGCCATGGTCGCCGCGCTGCGCGACCGCGGGGTCGGCGCCGAGCTGGCGCCCCCTGCCGGAGTCGCGGATCTGGAGCGCCTGATGCGCACCCCGGGTGGTCGCCTCAGGGTCGACCTGGGGCTCGACGGCGAACTGGACGCGCTGCCCCCGGCCGTGGACGCGGCCGTCTACCGGATCGTGCAGGAGTCGGTGACCAACGTGCTGCGCCATGCGGTCGACGCGACCGAGCTCGTCGTTCGGGTCGCCGCGGAACGGCACACGGTGCGGGTGAGCGTGCGCGACAACGGCCGGCGCACCGGCCGGGGTCGCGACGGATACGGACTTACCGGACTACGCGAGCGCGCGACCCTGCTTGGCGGCACACTACGAGCCGGGCCGGGTACCGACCGGGGCTGGCATGTCGAAGCCGAACTGCCGAGAGCGAGGAGCGAGAGCGGTGTCCATTCGCGTCCTCGTCGCTGACGACCAGACGATCATCCGCACCGGGTTGCGGATCATGCTGAACGCCCAGCCCGGCATCGAGGTGGTCGGCGAGGCCGCCGACGGGCGGGAAGCGGTACGCCTGGCCCGCGAACTACGCCCCGACGTCTGCCTGTTCGACATCCGCATGCCCGTACTCGACGGGCTCGAGGCCACCCGGCTGATCGCCGGCCCGGGCGTCGCCGACCCGCTGGTCGTGGTCGTCATCACCACGTTCGACCTCGACGAGTACGTCTACGGCTCACTGCGTGCCGGCGCCCGCGGATTCCTCCTCAAGGACACGGGACCGGAGCTTCTGGCGCAGGCCGTACGGTCGGCGTCCGGCGGTGAGGCGCTCATCGCGCCCAGCGTCACCGTCCGTCTGCTCCAGGCATTCGCGGACCTGCCCGCCGGCCGGCCCGTGGCCCAGCCGGTCTCCCCCGTCACCGCCCGCGAGGAGCAGGTGCTCCTCGCCGTCGCTCGCGGGCTGACCAACACCGAGATCGCCGATGCACTGCACATCAGCCTCAGCACGGTGAAGACGCATCTGGCCAGCCTGATGGCCAAACTCGGCGCCCGCAACCGGGTCGAGATCGCGATGTGGGCCTACGAAACGCGCCGCATCCTCCCCGGAACCTGAGCCGGGTGTCGGGCCATGTCCCATGAGTCCCCGCCGGGACATCAGTACGCGCCCTGGTGCTGATGTGCGCCGGGCGCGGGCGGGAGCTTCGGGGTGGGTGCCGGTCCGCCCGGGTCCACCACCGTGAACTGGCCCATCATGCCCTCGTCCTCGTGATAGAGGAGGTGGCAGTGGTACATGTACGGGGTGTCCGGGTCAGCGGGGCCCTCGAAGCGCATGGCTATGCGGACCGTCGCACCGGACGGGACGAAGACGGTGTCCTTCGGCCCGCGCAACGGCGGTGGCGGGGCGGCGCCGTTGATGTCGAGTACGCGGAACTGGACGTCGTGGACGTGGAAGTTGTGCGGCATCCCGTCGTTGTTGCGGAGGGTCCAGGTCTCGGCCGTGCCGCGGGTGACCGTCTCGTCCACCCGGGACATGTCCATCTTCCGGCCGTTGATGCCGGACATCTTGAGGTCGAAGGAGCGGCTGCGCACCGAGTCCTCGCCGGTGGGGAGCGTTGAGGCCGCCAGCGCCCGCGGAAGCTCGGCCGACGGTCGAAGGGTGGGCGCCCCGCGCAGCTGCATCACGTCGAAGGAGTCGTCGCCGCCCCCGAAGCGCTGGTTCCAGAAGTCCAGGCCGGCGTCCAGGGGATACGAGCGCAGTACCGTCCGCTCGCCGGGCCGTATGCGTACGACGACCTCCGCGCGCTCACCCGGCGACAGGCGCAGGCGGTCGGTGGTGTGCGGTGCTTCGAGGAGACCGCCGTCCGAGGCGATCTGCCGGAACGCACGGCCGTCGTCGAAACCGAAGGTGTAGACGCGGGCGGTGGAGGCGTTCAGCAGGCGCAGCCGGACCAGTTCGTCCTGGACGGTGACGTATGGGTCCAGGGTGCCGTTGACCATCGTCCGGTCGCCGAGGAAGCCGACGTTGCGCATGAGCTTGTGACCGTGGTCGAACTTCGCGCCGTCGAAGGAGACGTCCTGCACGATGACCGGGATGTCGTCGACCCCGTACGTCTTGGGCAGGGGCAGGGCCGTCGACTGCGCGTCGTCCAGGAGGAACAGGCCCGCGAGGCCACGCTGAACGTGCGACTCGGTCGCGCCGTGGGGGTGCGGGTGGTACCAGAGCGTCGAGGCCGGCTGCGACACCGTCCACTGCGGGGCCCAACTGCCGCCCGCCGGGACCATCTGGTGCGGGCCGCCTTCCATCGCGGCGGGCAGGTGCATGCCGTGCCAGTGGACGGTGGAGGCCTCCGGCAGGGCGTTGGCCACCTTCACCCGGACCTTCTCCCCCTTCGCGGCGCGGAGGGTGGGGCCGAGGTGGCTCCCGTTGAACCCCCAGGTGGGGGTCTTGGTCCCGGGGGTGAACTCGGTCTCCCCCGTCTGCATCCGCAGGTCGAAGACGCGCGTTCCGTCCGCGTCCACGGTGGAGGCGGCGAGGGGCGGTACCGCGAGGGCGTTGCGGAAGTCCACCGCGCCGACGGTGGACACCTTGGCCCCGGTGTAGAGCCAGGTGAAGAGCACGCCCATGACCAGGGCGAAGCTCGCGGCCAGCGACCCGACGATCAGCAGCGCCCGCTTCCAAGGCGACATCCGGCGCTTGCCGCCGGTCCCGTTCTTCCCGTTCCTCCACATGCGAACGACGCTACGGACAGCGCTCGCGCCGGACATCGGGGACCGACCCGGGACCGACCCCGACACCGCCCCCGAGAGGGTTCAGGGGCGGTGTCGGGGTCGGTCTCCGAGCGCGTACGACGCCCGCGGCTGCCACCGCGTGCCGTCGTGGACCATGAGCTCGACCGACGAGACGCGGGAGGTGAAGGGGAGCCTGCCGCCGAGGTCGGCCTCGATCTCCTCCAGGACGGCGTCTTCCTGGCCTTGGGCAATGGTCAGGTGCGGCACGATCTCGGCGAACCGGCCGCCGTAGGGCGGAGTCTCGGGCCACCGATCGGCAACCGCCTCCGTGAGCCGGATCAGTGGCGATGCGGGTTCCGGAACGAGATACAGGACCTCGGGAAGCCGTCCGCATTTCTCGAACCGCCGGACGCGGTCAGTGGATCCGGTGTTCCGTCCAGAACGGGGTGAGGTCCTGGGGCGTCGCCGCCTGGGCCGCTCGCTTGAAGTCCGTGGTGGTGGAGACGCCCAGCCAGTGGTCGCGGACGTAGCCGCGCAGCATGGCCGTCATCGCCGGGGTGCCCAGGGAGCGTTCCAGGTCGTGCAAGGCGCAGGAGCCGCGGTGGTAGACGACTCGGACGTACTCCGATCGGTGGCCGTCCGCGTAGTAGGCCATGGAGTGGGTGAGGGCGGCCGTCTCGCTGGGCCAGGCGCCCTGGTCCTCCCAGCAGGTGGTGGTGTCCCCGCCGTAGTACGACTGGTTCGCGTACTGGGCGAAGGATTCGTCCAGCCAGGGTGACGCGAACTGGTCGTTGCCGACGATGCCGTAGAACCACTGGTGGGCGATCTCGTGGACGACGGCCGACCCCTCCGGCTCGGTCCAGAGCAGGACGAGGCCCGGGAACTCCATGCTGCCGAACTCGTCGAGGTTGTCGCTCATGACGAGGTCGAGCTCGCCGTAGGGGTAGCGCCCGAAGCGCTTCCCGAACTCGTCGACCGAGCCGACGGCGTCCTTCAGGTCGGTGGCGACGCCCTCGGGGGAAGTCGCGGCGGTCCAGTACGCGTTCAGCCGTACTCCGCCCGGCGTGGTCACCGTCTTCGACAGGAAGGGGCCCGCCGCCCATGCGAAGTCCCGTACCCCGTGCGCGACGCTGGTGCTGACCGTGCGGCCGGGTGCGCCCGCGCAGCGGGTGGTGGTGCCCGTCGCGGGGACGACGAGCGCGCTGGGGTGGTCGAGGACCACGCGGAAGTCACCGGTCAGGGTGTGGAAGCTCTCGCCGAAGCCGACGTCCGGATCGAGGTGCCGGCCCTGGGCGTCGCGTACGGACAGCAAGGGCAGCGCGTTGCCGAGGTAGCGGTGCGCGCCGTCCTTGCCGAAGCGGTGGACGCGGCCCGGGACAGTGATGTCCACGTCGAAGGAGATGCTCGTCCGCGCCCCGTACGGGAGCGGCGCGGGCAGGTCGATCCGCAGGGCGGTGCAGTCGACGGTGAGGGGCCGCGGGATGCCTCCGGTGACCCGGCCCACCCGGACCGGGGACGGCGCCTCCCGGGTTCCGCAGCCGTCGGCGCCGTTGCCCCACAGCCTGACGTCGACCGAACGCAGGGCAGTGCGGGCGGAATTGCGGAAGGACACCGTCTGGCGGCCGGTCCAGTGCGAGCCGTCGGTGTCGCCGCGCAACGACACCTCGTAGGAGGGACGGTCGGGCGTCGCCGCCGGCGCGGGGCCCGCAGGATCGGGAGAGGCCTCGGCCGTGGCCGTCTGGGAGACGCAGAGCAGGACGGAAGCGAGGGCGAGCAACAGGGCCCGCCGGAACCTGAGCGAGATCATGGCAGGCACGCTAGAACGTCCGTACGCCCGGACGGGCGAGTTCCAGCGCACTCGCCACGGACTCCCCTGCCGAGGGGCGTACGCATGGGCCGAGGAAGGCCGAGTGAGCTCCAACGCATGTGCGGTGTAAGTCGGTTGACCCGTCGGGCGAAGGAGCTTCCACGGTCAGAGGTCAACTCGGCGGCCTCTGACTACGGCGCGCCGACTCCGGCGAGCCCGGACAGTGCGGTCCGCCAGGCCGAGGTGACCGCCCCGTGGGCCGCGGCCGTTGCCTCGGCAAGGCCGTCCGGCAGGAACAGGGGCGCGCCCACGTGGACATGGAGGCGTGGCCGGCGGACCGGGGCCGTGAGGACTCCGGCGAGCTGCTTGGCCGTCGTCCCGGAGCTGACACGGCGGGCGCCTGCCTGACCGACGGGGCGGACGGGTGCTCCCGTGGCCAGGGCGAGGCGGGCCAGGCCGGTGCGGAAGGGCAGGGGCGCGGCTTCCCCGGAGTCGCGGCGGGCGGGGATCCCGCCTTCCCCGTACATCAGCACGCAGCGCCCCGCCGCCAGTGCCTCGGCGGCATCGGCGAGGGAACGCGCCGCGCGGGCCGTACCCCGGTGGACCGGGATGTGTCCTTCGCGGGCGAGTGCGCCGCCGAGCACCGGGACCCGCCACAGCCCGGCCGTGGCCATGATCACCGGGTCTACGCCGAGCCGGCGCAGGGCGGCGACCACGATGACGGGGTCGGCCAGGCTGGTGTGGTTGGCGGCCAGGATGGTCCCGCCGACGAGGGGGCCCGATGTGTCCTCGGAGACGGTCATCCGCCCGAACACCGGGGCCAGGGCGGCGGCGACGTGGCTGATCATGGAATCGAACCTCCGGGGGTGTGCGGTCTTCGTACCCCCAGCGTGTCGGCCGCCGCCCGGTCCGGCATGAGTCGCCCTACTCAACCCGCCTGGGTACGAGGCCCACCCGGCCCCCTCCGCTCCGCCGAGGTCGCGGGAGCTGAGACCTGGGATGACGGGTGGCGGCCGTCTGGCAGGGTGGTCCCCGTGACCATCCCCATGCCTGCGAGCGGTGACCGTGCCGGACCTCTCCGGGCCCGGACCCGTCTCGCGGCAGCCGCCGCGGTGGTGGTGACCGTCGGCGCGGGGTTGGGCCTACGGGCCGTGGCGACGGGGGACCCGGCGAAGTACGGCGGAGACGCGCTGTACACCGTACTGATCTTCGCCCTCATCGTGCTGGCCCTGCCGCGGGTGACGGCACTGCGGGCTGCCACGGGCGCTCTCGCGGTGAGCTGGACGGTGGAGTTCCTCCAGCTCACCGGAGTGCCCGCGGGGCTCTCCCGGCACAGCGCGGTCGCCCGGCTCGTCCTCGGGTCCACCTTCAATGCGCCCGACCTTTTCTGGTACGCGGTCGGGGCGGCCGTCGGCTGGCTCGCCCACACCGCGGCGGGCCGCCTGTCGCGTTAGCCGCTGCGGGTCAGCGCCTCGGGGGCGCCCGCCGACTGGGCACCCTCGACCTCCAGCTTCAGCCGGTCGGGCTCCGCCAGGGTCAGTACGTAGAGGTTGCCGCTGGGGCAGTCGAAGGTGGCCGCGGGGTCGGTCGGGTGGCTGGTCACTGCCCCGAAGACCGCCCTGTCCCCGCTCGTCTGCCGCAGTTCCAAGGCCTCCGTGCACCCCAGGTTCCGGCCGGTGCCGGTCTCCTTCACCTCGCTGACCTGCCGGCCCACGAGGTCTCCGACGGACCCCGCGTTCAGTGTGACCGTGACGGAGAACTCGCCCGTCCTGGCCCTCGAGACTCCGTCCGCGTCGGGTGTCCCGGGGCCTGTGCCGGTCCACGTTCCGACCCACGACGGCGAGAGCGCCGACGCCGACGGCGATGCGGACGGGGTCGCCGATCCGTCCCGGCCCCCGCCGCCGCCCCCGCTCCAAGGCATCTTGATCACGAGGGTGGCCGCGACGACGAGGGCGGCCGCACCAACGGCCGCCCCCGGCACCCAGGGCACGCGTCGCGGCCGGGCGGGAAGGACGGAGGACAGTGGCGGTGTCGCCGCGAACGCGGCGGGAGGTGCCGGAGGAGGCATGGGAACGGACACGGGCACGGGCACGGCCACGGGTACGGGCACGGCCACGGGCATCGGCATCGGCATCGGCATCGGCATCGGCATCGGCATGGCGAGCGGCTCGGACGCGGCGAGGATGCGGCCCAGCTCGGCCTCCCGGCGGCTCGCCTCCGCAATCAGCGCAGGCGGTAGCACTCCGCTCCATTCCCCTCCTGCCGCGCCGCCGACCCCGGCCAGCACCTCGTCGGCGGTCGGGCGCTCCTGCGGCTCCTTGGCCAGGCACTCCCCCAGCAAGGAACGGAGCCCCTCGGGAACTCCGCCGAGGGCGGGCTCGTCGTGCACGATCCGGTAGAGGAGAGCGGGGAGCGCCGGCTCCTCGCCGTCGGCGAGGAAGGGGCTGCGGCCGGTGGCCGCGTGGACGAGGACCGCCGCGAGCGAGAACACGTCCGCCGGGGCCTCGGCCACGGCTCCGGTCGCCTGTTCCGGCGCGAGGAAGCCGGGCGTGCCGATGACCGCTCCCGTCCGGGTGTGGCGCGGGTCGTGCACGGCGCGCGCGATGCCGAAGTCGATGAGGAAGGGCCGCTCCCGGCCGAGGAGCACGTTCCCCGGCTTGATGTCGCGGTGGACGACGCCCGCCGCCCGTACGGCCATGAGCGCGGCGAGGAGTTCCCGGGCCAGGCTCCGCAGGGCCGGCTCGGTCAGCGGTCCGTGCCGGTGCACCCACTCGCCCAGGGAGGGTGCGGCGACGTACTCCGTGGCGAGCCATTGCGGGGACGACCCGGGAGCGCTGAAGTCCACGACCGAGACCGTCCACGGGGAACGTACGCGGTCGTTGGCGCGTATCTCCCGCGCGAAGCGGTCGGCGAAGTCGGGATCCCGGCTCAGTTCCCGGTGGACGGTCTTCAGTGCCAGCGGCCGGCCGGACGCCGTGCGGGCCAGGAAGACCTCGCCCATGCCGCCCTCGCCGAGCCGTGCCAGCAGGCGGTACCCACCGATCTCCGGCGGGTCGCCGGGCCGCAGTGACTCCACCGACTCCCCCTGTCCACAAGGCCGTTGTCCGCACGCTCCGGGGCGCACGGACCGACCGGTGGAGTCACTTTAGAGGACGGCCCGGGGTGCCGGATCGTCAGGACGACATGATGAAGCGCAGGGCGAGACCCGAGGCGGTCATCCAGTGGGTGACCTTCGCGAAGTCGTTGTAGTACACCGTGTCGACACCGGGGAAGGCGACCTTGACCGGCTCGCCCAGCTTGCTCCCGAGCTTGCGGTCCTGGAGCTGGACGGTCATGGTCTTCGCCGGCGCCTCGTCCATGGGACCGTTGAGCAGCAGCGCGGCGTACGTCTCCTTGCCCGGGGCGATGGTGGAGAAGGGCTCTCCGGGGGTGGGGGCGCTCTCCTTGATCTCGGGAACCAGCCGCTGGGCGTTCCCGAGCTGGATGAGGGGATAGCGGTAGACCTTGCACGTCTTCTTGCCGGTGTTGGTGAGGGTGAGGAGGATGTGCCGGACGCCCTGGCCCTTCTCGTCCTCGGTGCTGGAAGTGATCGAGACCTCGCCCGGGGCACAGAGGGCGATGGCGCCGTCGCCACCGCCGCCGCCGCCGGTGCCGGTCGCTCCCGGGGTCGGCTCCGCCGAGGGCGTGTCGCCGGGCTTCGGCGTGCCGGTCGCGCCGGGCGTGGCCGAGGTGCTCGGCGTACCCGGGCTGCTCGGCCGGGCCGTGGGCTTGCGGTCGTCCGGCCCGTCGCCCCCTTCCGGCGAGCATGCCGCGGACGCGAGCAGCGCGGTGACCGTCGCGGCCCCGATGACGTAGGACTTCCAGCCTCTGCGGCTCGTACGGACGGCAGTGTTCATGGTGTTCCCCCGTTGTCGGCCCTGCGCGGCAGCCGGCCTTCGTGGCCTCCGCCTTGCTCCGTACCGGCACCCAGGCCGGCCTGCATGAACGGATTTCCCTCATCCACAGCGTCTCAGACGTCTGTTACGGAGCAGGGACAAGATCGGCACGCTTCGGTCCAGAAGACCGGACGTGGGCGATGGAGCAGGCGGCGGGCGGATCGTTCGATCTTGTGTCGAACGGCCGGATGTCCCTACGGTGGTCCGATGGGTCTCTTCGACAAACTCACCGGCACCCAGCACCCCGACAGCGGTGTCGCGCCGCGTTCCGCCGAGGAGGTACGGGCGGTCCTGCTCGGGCTCTTCGGGGCGGACGCGCCGTACGTCGTGCGCGGGGGAGCCCCCGAGGGCGCCGACCTGGTGGCGGAGTGGCGCGTCCGGGAGCCCGCGTGGCACATCTTCTTCGCCCGTACCCGGATGAGCCGCGTGCTCCAGATCCACCTGCGCCTGGACCCGGTCGCCCACGAGGTCCGCAGCATCGACCGGCAGTTCGAGGTCACCTGGCTGGGGGGCACGCCCCGGCTGGCCCCGTCGGCCGGGGCCGCTCGCGGGCAGGTGACCACGGTGTCCTGGCGCCGGAAGGTCGAGCGGGGGGCCGACGGCGCGCTCGAGGCCGCCGAGGTGTTCCGCTTCGACGGCTCGGACCTGAAGGACCCGCTCCGCGAAGCGGTCCTCGGCGCGGGATGGTCCTGGCGCGGTGTGGTCTTCGGGAAGCTCTGACGCGGGCGGCGCGGCGCGACGCCGGAGCGGCGGGATCCGCTGCCCGCCACCTCTCGGCGACGGGATCCGGCCAGGGCCGGGGCACGGCTCTGGCGCCCCCGCGCCGGGCCGGGTTTCACTGCGGGCCCATGAGACGACACAGGTTCACGGGCGCGCTGGGCGCGCTCGCCCTCGCGGCCGCCACCCTCACGGCCGCGGGCCCGGCAGCGGCGGCCGGACCCGGCGGCGCGCCCACCCCGGCCTCGGCCCCCGCACCTTCGCCGACGGGCGCGCAGCCGCCACCGCCCTCCGAGTTCGGAACGGACTGGCACGATCCGCTCACCGCCGCCCCGCCCGTGGCCCGGCCCGCGACGCGGTCCTGCGAAGTGGCCCTCGCCGAGGCACAGTTCCGCGACTTCACCCCGTACCGGGGCGGTTACGCGCCTCCCACCGCCTGCGGTCCGGCGGACTGGGCGAAGGTGGTGCTCCGTCTCGACGGCAAGGTCAAGGGGCGCCAGTACGACCGCCTCGGCCACCTCTCCCTCGGCGGCGTGGAGCTCTTGCGCACCTCCACGCCCCAGCCCTCGCCGGACGGCATCGCCTGGTCCGTCGAAAAGGACGTCACCCGGTACCGCGACACGCTGAGCCGGCCGCAGCCCGTCGAGATGCTCATCGGCAATGTCGTGAACGACACCTACACCGGTGTCATCGATGTCAAGGTCACCCTGACCTTCTACGCGGCCGAGGACGCCGCGGAAGCCGGCCGCACGCCGGACCGGGTCGTCCCACCGGACCGGGTCGTCCCGCTCACCACCCCGGCCGTCACGCTCCCGCGCAATACGGAGCGCCTCCTCGCCGAGGTCTACGCCACGGGCTCCGGCGGCGGCTGTGAGGAGTACTGGTACCTGAGCGCCCCGGACCCCGCCCCGTACTCCTGCGAGGCCGCCGGCGGCCCCCACCGCGAGGTCCGCATATCCGTCGACGGCAGGCTCGCCGGCATCGCCGCACCCTTCCCGACCGTCTGGACCGGCGGTTGGTCCAACCCGTTCCTCTGGTACGTCACCCCGGGCCCGCGCGCCTTCGACGTGCAGCCGCTGCGCTACGACCTCACCCCGTACGCCGCCCTCCTCAACGACGGCCGTCCGCACCGCATCGAGGTCTCCGTCGCCGGAGTTCCGGCCGGGCAGAGCGGCTGGAGCACTCCCACCAATCTGCTGCTCTGGCAGGACGCGGGCCGCGAGGTGGTCGGCGGGGCCCTGACCCGCGAGGAACAGAGCGATCCGGCCAACTCCTCGCGCTGGACGCCCGCGGCGCCGGGCGCCGAGCACCGGGTGGACACCGAGGCCGGGCACCGGCTGACCGTGGCCGGGTACCTGGACACCTCCCACGGCCGGGTCACGACCACCGTCAGCCGCGCGGTGCACCTCGGCTCCGTCCACCGCTGGACCGAGGGAGAGGACCGCGACGCGCTCACCGCGACCTGGACCGACGAGGAGAGCGTGACGCGCGGGGCCGTCACCACGCGGACCAGCCGGACGTACACCATGGACGGTGAGACCACGCTCGGTGCGGGCGACCGGCTCCGCACCGTCATCTCGCTCGGCGACCGCGCGGACACCGTGGTCCTGCGCGGCGGACGGGAGACCGGCCGGTCCCGGCTCGACGACCGGTACACGGGCGACGCGACCTACACCGCGAACGTCCCGCGCGACCAACGGCACGCGGTCGCCACCACCTCCGCCCGCTACCGGCTGTACGGAACCGGGGTGCCGGGCGGCTGCTACGACCGCACGGTGGCCACGGCCCAGGGCACCGTCACCCAGGACCGCCGCCGCTGCTGAACACGGCCTCCCCGGCCGTCACGCGTCCAGGGTCAGGCCGCGGAAGGAGGCGGGCCGGACATGGTGTCGGCCATCAGCCGGCCGTCGTAGGGCAGGGTCGTCGGCGGGCAGGGTCGTCGGCGGGCAGCGGCGGGCGGGACCCGTCGGCCTCGCGCCGCACCGCGTAGGCGGGGTGGTCGCCGCTGTCGCCGCGGCCCCGCCGGTCGTCTGTCCGGCGCCCTGGGCGCGGAGTCCGGGGTCCGGGGTCACGCTCCCGGGCGGCCGGATCGCGAGCCCCCCACCCCCGTGGGAGGGCTTCGCTCCGTCCGTGCCGTCCGTACCGTGCGGGAACGATCGCCACACTAGGGCCCGGCAGTTCACCTCCTCCATGGCCGCACGCGCCGGCAAGGGGACCGACCGCGCCACGGGGGGACCCTGTGCGCCATGTTGGGGACAGTAGACCCCTCACCCCCACGATGACCTGGTAATTCACGCTGGACTATGCTCTGCCGCTGTGGTCTCGCACGCACATCAGGGGACAACCTCCTCCGCCCTCGCCCGTCTGAGCGCCAACGTCGCGCAGCTGGTCGGCATACACCCGCGCGGATACGCCCACTTGCCGGGCATGGCGCCCCAGCACCTCAACGACGACCTGTGCCGCACTCCCTCGGCGACGGCCATCCGGATCGCGGAGCTCACGACGGTCCACGCTCCCTGGACCGAGATGTCCGTGCTGCTGGCGCGGGAGTCGGGCATCGGCACTCTCGGGGTCTGGGACTACCTGATCACGTCCGCGCCCACCCCGCTCGAAGGAATCCGGGACGCCGCGGCCTACTTCGCCACCGTCGCCGACCCCCTCACCGACGGCATGCGGATCACCGAGGACGGCGAACGCGTCACCATCAGCCACGTCAATCGGGCCGACATCACCCACGAGGCGGCCTGCGGCATCCGCGGCTACGCCCTCGGCCTGTACCGGCGCCGGCTCGGCGAGGCCGCGGGGCGGTGCCTCGTTCCCCTGCGCGTCTCCCTCGCCGCCCGGGCGCCGCTGCGGCACGACGTCCTGATCGAGCTCTACGGAACCCGGAACATCGAGTTCGAGGCCCCGGACAGTTCGATCACCTTCCTCGCCGCCGACCTGAGCGCCCCGACGCCGCACGCCCAGCCCGGGCTGTCGGCCGTGCTCCGCCGGCACGCCGAGCAGACTCTCGCCGGCGCGATCCCGCTGCACGACTGGCTGGATCTGTTCCGTACCGCCCTGGCTTCCGCCTACGACGAGGGTGCGCCGACGCTGTCCTCGGTGGCGCAGCGCATGACCGTCAGCGCGCGGACCCTCCAGCGGCGCCTCGAGGAACACGGCACGACGTGGAGCGAGGAGGTCGAGACCGTGCGCCGGGACCACATCGCCCGGCTGCTCCACGACAGTGACCTCAGCGTCGACTCGATCGCCGCCCGGAGCGGCTACGCAGACGCCCGCGCCCTGCGCCGGGCCGTCAAGCGCTGGTACGGCACCACACCCGGCGCCCTGCGCCGCGCCGGGCGCGTTTGAGGATGCTCAGGCCGGGGTGTAGCCGCGGGCCCGGACGTGGTGGTGGGCGAGCCGGATGAAGGCGCCCGCGGCGAAGCTCCGGTAGGCGTGCTCGCGTCCGAGGAGGGCGACCGTGCGGGTGGGCAGGGCCGGTTCGAGGGGGACGGGGGCGAGATGGGGGTGGTCCTCCGTGACCGCGTCGGGCAGGACGGTCGCGAGGTCGGTGCGCCGAACGATCTCGGTGAGGGTCTGGACCGAATTGGCCTCCACCGCGATGCGCGGCCGTACCCGGTGGCCGGCCAGGTAGGTGTCGATATGGCCTCGGGTGGCGAAATCTCCGCTGAGCAGCGCTAGTTGACGGTCCCCCACATCCGCTACGGGCAGGGGTGGTTGCGGGTCGGAACCGGCCGGGCGGGCCGCGGTGACGAGGCTGAGGGTCTCGGCGTACAGCGGGGTCGCGGTGATGCCGGGCAGGTGCGGCCCGTCGAAGGCGATCCCCAGGTCGAGTTCGTCGGCGAGCAGGCCGGCCTCGATGCGGTCCTGGGCCATGTCCCTGACGTCCAGGGTGATGCCGGGGTGGCGGGCGTGGAGTTCCGCGGCCAGCGGCCCGACGAGGTAGGCCGTGAAGGTCGGCGTCACGGCCAGCCGGAGGTGGCCGCGCGCGAGGTCGGCGACGTCGTGGACGGCACGTTCGGCGGCGGCGAGGTCGCGCAGGGCCCGGCGGGCGTGCTGGACGTAGGTTTCGCCGGCGTCGGTGAGGCGGACGCCGCCGCGGCCCGTACGGTCCAGGAGCTGGACGCCGACCATGCCTTCGAGCTGCTTGATCTGCTGGGACAGGGTCGGCTGGGAGATCCGCAGTTCTTCGGCGGCTCGGGTGAAGCCGGCGTGTTCGGCGACGGCGAGCAGGTAGCGCAGGTGACGGAGTTCCAGGGCCATGGAACCGAGTATAGATGGCATCTATAGCAGACATGGTCAATGCGTCTTGGACGCTATAGGTGCAGGTCGTGCATGGTGGATCTCGTCGGCCCCGCGGGTCGGCAGTCATCGAAGGGAGTGACCATGCACGACCTCATCGAGGGCGTCGCCCAGTTCCGGCGGGATGTCTACCCGGCCAAGGCGGAGCTCTTCGCCCTGCTGGCGACGACCCACCGGCCGCGCACCCTGTTCATCAGCTGCTCCGATGCCCGGGTGGTGCCGGAGCTGATCACCCAGAGCGAGCCGGGCGAGCTGTTCGTCATCCGTACCGCCGGCAACCTCGTGCCCGCCCATGCCCCCGGTACGGACGGGGTGGCGGCCAGCATCGAGTACGCGGTCACGGTCCTGGGCGTGAGCGACATCGTGGTGTGTGGGCATTCCGCCTGCGGTGCGATGACGGCCCTGGCCGAGCGGCACGACCTCAGCGCCGCCCCGGCGGTCGCCGGCTGGCTGCGCCACGCGGACGCCTCGCTCGCCCGTACCGCCGCCGAGGAAGGCGGGCGCAGGGTCGATGCCCTGGTACGGGAGAACGTGCGCGCGCAGCTGGCGAACCTGGCCACCCACCCGTCGGTGGCCCGCGCCCTGGCCGCGGGGTCGGTGACCCTGCGCGGCTGGGTCTACGACATCCGGGCGGGGGGCGTCGAGGAGCTCGGCGCCCCGCACCCGCTCTCCCCCGCTGCCTGAGCGCCGCCGCTCCCCCGATCCCTGGTCCGCGTTCCCCCGGCTCGCGTTCCCCCGTCCCATCCGCCATCCATCCGTCATCCCATCCGCCGCTCGCCCCCACGTCCGGTGAGCGGCTCACCGAAAGGAAGCCCTCTCATGGTGCACGCGCAGTTCGACAACACCGCCCGTCAGGCTCTGGCCGTCAAGGCCGTGGACGCCAAGATCCGCGAGGACCTGACCTGGCAGCGGATCGCGGACGCCGCGGGCCTGTCGGTCGCTTTCGTCACCGCGGCCGTCCTCGGCCAGCACCCGCTGCCCCGGGCCTCGGCCGAGGCCGTGGCGGCTCTCCTCGGCCTGGACGCCGACGACGCGCGGCTGCTGCAGACCATCCCGACCCGCGGCTCGGTCCCCGGCGGTGTCCCCACCGACCCGACGATCTACCGCTTCTACGAGATGCTCCAGGTCTACGGCACCACGCTGAAGGCCCTGGTCCACGAGCAGCTCGGCGACGGGATCGTCTCCGCGATCAACTTCAAGCTCGATGTGAAGAAGGTCGCCGACCCCGATGGCGGCGAGCGCGCGGTCATCACCCTGGACGGCAAGTACCTGCCGACGAGGCCGTTCTGACCCGCCCGGGTCAGCGGTGGAGCCGGCGGGTCCAGTCCTCGGGGACCCGGCCGGACGGGCCCGGGGCCGGTTGGTCGGACGGGTGGCCGGACGGCGGGGTCAGCTCGGGGCCGGTCTCGTAGAGCTCGTCGGCCGCGTAGTCCCAGAACCAGTCCTCGCCCGGTTCGTAGCTCTGCACCACCGGGTGCCCGGTGGACTTCCAGTGCCCGGTGGCGTGCTGGGCGGGCGAGGAGTCGCAGCAGCCGATGTGGCCGCACTGGGCGCAGCGCCGCAGGTGGAACCACCAGCCCCCCACCGCGTCGCAATCGGCGCAGCCGCTGCCGGAGGGCGGGACGCTCGGGTCGACTCCGTCGGTGGCGGTCATACGGGCTCCTCGGTCTCGGTCTCGGACTCGTTCTCGGGAACGGCATCGGCATCGGGTTCCGGGGCGGTCAGCGGGAGCAGCACCTGGAAGCGGGTGTCGCCCGGGGCCGATTCGACCTGGAGGCTGCCGTGGTGCTTGTTGACGACGATCCGCCAGGAGATGTCCAGACCGAGACCGGTGCCCTCACCGACGGGTTTGGTGGTGAAGAAGGGGTCGAAGATGCGGCTGCGGATCTCGGGCGGGATGCCGGGCCCGGTGTCGCGGAACTCCACGAGCAGCCGGTCGCCCACCCGTGCCGTGCGGACCGTCAGCGTGCCCTCGCGGTCCGTGCTCCCGATGGCGAAGACGGCATTGTCGATGAGGTTGGTCCACACCTGGTTGAGTTCCGCGGGGTAGGCCGGGACGTCCGGCGCGGAGCGGTCGTACTCCTTGACCACCCGGATCCGGGGGCCGATCTTGCCGGAGAGCATCAGCAGGGTGCTGTCGAGGAGTTCGTGGACGTCGACGACCCGGTGCGGGGCGCGGTCGAGCTGCGAGTACTGCTTCGCGGCGTCCACGAGGTGGGAGATGCGGGTGGTGGAGTCGTCGATCTCGTCCATCAACAGCTCGGTCTCGACCGTGTAGTTGAGCCAGCCGATGGCCGCCGGCAGGAGGTCCTCGGCCACGCTCGCCGCGACCTGCTCGAGCCAGTCGGTGTCCAGGCCGGCCTGGACGAAGACCGGTGCGATCCGCCAGCCCTCGGGGACCCCGTGGTCCTCCAGCCAGTCGGCGAGTTCGTCCTCCCGGTCGGAGGCCTCGAGCGGGCTCAGCGCCGGTGCTTTCGCCACGCGTTCGACAGTGCGTTCCTGGATCTCGATGAGCTCGGCGATCGCCTCGCGGGGGTAGTTCCCCTGGGAGATGTGGGCCAGCTTGTGCCGCATCTTGCCCACGCGTTCGCGCAGGGTGGCCGTGGCCCGGACGGCCGCCGCGGCCGGGTTGTTGAGCTCGTGGGTGAGTCCTGCGGACAAGGAGCCCAGGGCCAGGAGCCGTTCGCGCTGGCCGATGACCTGCTGGGTGCTCCTGGCGCCGAAGAAGAGCCCCTCCAGCAGGTGCGCGGCCATCGGGAACCATTCCCGCATGACGTCCGAGAAGGACTGCGCGGGCAGGACGAAGAACCGCGTCGGCTCGGTCACCCGCATCGAGTTGTTGTACGTCTGCTGGACGCGGTCGCCCAGGTAGGCCTGCATGGCGCCCGCGTACACCCCGCGCTGGGAGGTCCGGCCGACCTCCACCTCGTCGCCGCCGACCCGGCGGGACAGCACGACGGTGCCCTCGATCATCACGTAGAAGCAGGTGGCGGGGTCGCCCTCGGTGTACACGGGGCCGGTGTCGAAGCGTTCGACGCGGCCCTCGGCGCACAGCCGCCCGAGCTGCTCCGGGGTGAGCTTCTCGAACAGGAAGAGCGAGCCGATCTCCCGCGGGGAGCACGGCATCGCCTGCCCGCTCACGATTCCTCCAGGTACCGGTGGACGAGCATCACGGCCATGGCTCCCTCTCCGACGGCTGACGCGACCCGTTTCGCCGACCGGGCGCGCGCGTCGCCCGCCACGAACACGCCGGGCACGCTGGTCTCCAGGTGGTAGGGCGGCCGGTCCAGTTCCCACGCGGCCGGCGGCCGGCCGTCCGGGGTGAGGTCCGGCCCGGCCAGGATGAAGCCGTGGTCGTCGCGCAGCACCGTACCGTCCAGCCAGTCGGTGAGCGGGGCCGCGCCGATGAAGACGAACATCCACTGGGTGTCGACGAGTTCGGTCGCGCCGGTGTCCACGTCGCGCAGGGTGAGCTGCTCGAGGTGGCCGTCGCCGTGCGCCGATTCGACGGCGGTGCGGGTGCGCACCGAGATGTTGGGCATCGCCTCGATCTGCTGGATCAGGTAGGAGGACATGGACGCGGCCAGGGATTTCCCGCGCACCAGGAGCGTCACCGATTTCGCGCCGCGGGCCAGGTACATGGCCGCCTGTCCGGCGGAGTTGGCGCCGCCGACGACGTACACGTCCTGTTCGAGGCAGGAGGAGGCCTCGGTGAGCGAGGAGCCGTAGTACACCCCGCGGCCGGTGAGGTCGTCGCAGCCCGGCGCCCCCAGCTGGCGGTAGGAGACCCCGGTCGCCAGGATGATGCTCTGCGCGCCGATCGCCGAGCCGTCGGAGAAGCGGACGAGGCGGGCCGCGCCGTTGACCTCCAGTCCGGTGACCTCGCGTGCGGTGAGGATCTCGGCGCCGAAGCGGCCGGCCTGGCGGCGGGCCCGTTCGGTGAGCTGGGCCCCGGACACTCCGTCCGGGAAGCCGAGGTAGTTCTCGATGCGGGAGCTCTGCCCGGCCTGTCCGCCGGTCGCGGACCGCTCGACCAGTACGGTACGCAGCCCCTCGGAGGCCCCGTACAGCGCGGAGCCGAGCCCGGCCGGGCCTCCGCCGATCACGACGAGGTCGTAGAAGTCGGCGGTCGGCGTGGTCGCGAGCCCCACGTGGGCGGCCAGGTCGGGCGCGGCCGGTTCGATCAGCACGGTGCCCCCGGGGGTGATCACCACGGGCAGCCGCTGTCCGTCGGCGCCGGCCGCCCGCAGCAGTCGTTGCCCCTCCGGCTCCTCGCAGGAGTACCAGCGGTACGGCACCTGGTTGCGGGCCAGGAACTCCCGCACGCTCGACGAGGGGGCCGACCAGCGGTGTCCGACCACCTTGGTGGCGGGCACGGGCCGGTGGTCGCCGGTCCGCCAGGCGGTGAGGAGGTCGTCCAGGACCGGGTAGAGCTTCTCCTCGGGCGGGTCCCACGGCTTGAGGAGGTAGTGGTCGAGGTCGACGACGTTGATCGCGTCGATCGCCGCGTTGGTGTCGGCGTAGGCGGTCAGCAGGACGCGGCGCGCGCCCGGGTACACGGTGAGGGCTTCTTCGAGGAACTCGATGCCGTTCATCTGCGGCATGCGGTAGTCGGCGAGGATCACCGCCACCAGGTCGCCGCGGAGCTTCAGCTCGCGCAGGGCGTCCAGCGCGGATTCGCCGGATTCGGCGCGCACGATCCGGTAGCCGGAGCCGTAGCGTCGCCGCAGGTCGCGCGCGATGGCCCGGGACACTCCCGGATCGTCGTCCACGGTCAGGATCACGGTCCGTGCCGTGTCGGCGACCTCTGTCATGGCTCTCCCGCCCCGGGCGGCCTGGACTGGCGGCGTCGCGGCGAGCCGCCCGCACCCGGTTCCCGTCCATCGTAGGTTCGATCGTCCGGGTCCGCGCGGACGGGCGGAGCGGGCCGGACGGCCGGGATGGGCGCGATCCGGAGCGGGCGGTCCCGGCAGGCGCCGCCGACGGGGGTCCGGCAAGCGGCCCCGGCAGGCGCTCCCGGCGGGCGGGCGCCCTCACCGGCGGAAATTCCGTACCGCGGCGGCCGGAAGGGGATCAGACTCGTCCCATGGCTGACATGGTGGCGTTCGGGGATGCGGTGACCGCGTGGGCGGCCGGTGACGCCGGTGGGCTCGGTGACGTGGGGGACGCCGGGAAGGCGGCGGACGCCGCGCGCGAGCTCGCCGCGCGGCTGCCGGTACGGACCGTCGTGCTGCTCGAAGGGGCGAGCGACGCCGAAGCGGTCGACGCCCTGGCCACGAGACGGGGCCGGAACCTGGCCTCCGAAGGGGTCTGCGTCCTGCCGATGGGCGGTGCGATGAGCGTCGCGCGCTTCGCCCGGTTCCTCGGACCGCGGGGTCTGGGCCTGCGCCTCACGGGCCTGTGCGACGAGAGGGAGCGCGACTTCTACGCGCGCGGCTGGGAGCGGGCCGGCGCCGAGCCGCAGGGGTTCTTCGTCTGCGCGGCGGACCTGGAGGACGAGCTCATCCGCGCGCTGGGCGTGCCCAGGGTGGAGGAACTCGTCCGGGAGGAGGGGGACCACCGAGCCCTGCGGACCTTCCTGCGCCAGCCCGCGCAGCAGGGCCGCCCGGCGCAGCAGCAGGTGCGGCGCTTCCTCGGCACGAAGAAGGGGCGCAAGATCCGCTACGGCCGCGTCCTGGTCGAGGCCCTCGACGGGGACCGCGTACCGGCGCCCCTCGAAGACCTGCTCGCGAGCCTTTGACCCGGCACCGGCCTCGTGCGGGTCAGCCCAGCTGCTCCAGGAAGAAGGCCGCGGCGTCCTCGCCGGCCCGTACCCGGGCGGTCGGGTCGGCGGGCTCCGGCGCGAAGAAGTCCTCGTGCCGGACGGCCGGGCCGACCGAGCGGCCGCTCGCGGTGGGGATGTACTCCAGGTAGGGCCGCGTGTCGGCTTCGTACGGGGTGATCGTGTCCGCTCCGGCCCAGCGGATGGCCACCGGTACCCGTACGGCCTCGAGGCTCTCCCGGGTGACCAGCCCGCCGACTCCCGGGGCCACCTGGAAGACCGCGCGTACCCGCGGATCGGACAGGTTTCCCCCGGCACCCTCCAGCGTGCGCCGTGCGGCCTCGTCCTGCGGGTACTTCGCGCGCAGGGCCTCCAGCACTCCGGGGTACTCGGGGATCTCCGGCAGCGGTGCCTCGCCCGTGAGCACGGCCCACAGGATCCCCGGATCGACGCGGGCCCCGGCCAGCGCCGCGGCCGTGTAGCCGCCGATGGAGAAGCCGGCCACGCCGACCGGGCCGAGGGGCTGTTCCCGGGCGAGCGCGTCGAGGGCGAAGGAGATGTCCCGGGGTCGTTCCCAGACGTGGAGGAAGCCCTCCGGCTCGTAGCCGTCGACGAAGTTGTTGCCGTGGTGGTCGAGGGCCACCACCCGGAAGCCCGCCGCGTGGAGCGGGCGGACCAGCCACTCCATCTCGCTGCCCGAGCCTCCGGTGCCGTGCGAGACGACGACGAGCGGGGCGGGTGCGTCCGACTCCGTGCGGATCGGCTCCCACACGTACATGCGGATCGGCCGCGGACGGGCCGGCTCCCGCAGGTCCGGGCGGGACTCGTCGTAGAGGACGCGTATCAGCGGCTCTGGCGTGGAGGTGATCATGGCGGGTTCGTACTGAGGAAGTCTCCTCAGGTCAGCGCATCTTGAGCACGTGGCCGGGGGCGAGGGCGGCGGAGATGCGCTCGGCTATGGTCTGGGCCGAATTGCCCGCTGGGCTCTTGGGTCCCTGGGTCACGGTGACGGAGATGGCGAGCTTCTCCGCCGGCAAGTAGGCCTGGATGGCGGCGTAGCCGGAGAAGGACGGGTTCGTCAGGATCCAGCCGTTGACGACGATCACGCCCAGGCCGAAGTGGTGGGCTTGCGTATTGGTCAGGAGGCAGACGGTGTCCGGGCAGGAGGCCGTCGGGTGGCCGAGGCCGATGGTGCCCGGGTCGAGCTGGGTCTTGAAGGACTTCGCCGACAGCAGTTCCCCGGTCCCGACGGCGCGCGCGGACCGGTCCAGGTCGCAGATGTTCTGGACGAGGACCGCACCGGGAGTGGTGGTCCACGAGGGGTTCCAGAAGGTGGACTCCTCGTAGGTGCCGCGCTCCGAGGTGAAGGCGTGCAGGACCGGTTCCGGGATCTGCGGGGTGTACTGGTTGCTGGTCCCGCTCAGCTCGAGCGGTTCGTACACCCGCTCTTTCAGCAGCCGGTCCAGCGGGAGGCCGCTGATCTTCTCCAACGCCTCGCCGAGCAGATTGAAGTTGGCGTGCGAGTAACTCCAGTTGGTGCCCGGCTCGTAGAGGAGCGGCTTCTCTGTCGCGATGCCGATGACCTCGGCCGCCGACCACTGGCGGAACGGCTTGGCCTCCAACTGGGCGAGGAAGGCGGGGTCGGTGACGTAGTCGTGCAGGCCGGACGTGGAACTGCCCAGCATGCGCAGGGTGATCTCCGAGCCGTGCGGCACGTCCGGGAGCCACCGGGACACGGGGTCGTCGAGTGAGGCCTTGCCCTCGTCGACGAGTTGGAGCAGTACGGCGCCCATGTAGACGATGGCCACCGACCCGGTACGGAATTTCATGGACGGCTCGGCCGGGACTCCCGTCATCGATTCCCCGAGGGCCTTGGTGAGCACCTCACGGCCATCGGAGGACACCCGCAGGACCACCGAGTTCAGACCGAACTCCCGTTGGGCCTGCTGCGCGATGGTGAGCACCTTGAGGGCGTCGCCCTGGGCGGGGTCGGGTGAGTTCACGCATGTCCCCGGAGCCGGAGCCGCGGCCGGCTCCACGCCAGCGGCCGTCCCCGCCGGAAGGGCCGCGCCCATCAGACCGGCGATGCACAGCAAGACCGTACGAGTACGCCTCACGGACTCAGTATGGGCGCGCCCCGCGCGCGGCGCATGCGGTGACGGGGGAACCGGGACGACCTCAGGTGAACCGGACAGATCGCCCCCCGAAACCACACCTGACGACCACTCAGATGTCGAGAACTGCCCCGCGGGGACTTCCAGAGCCATGTGATGTGTGCCATGTTACATCGCACACTGCATAGCCGTGTACACGACAGAGTTGAAATCCCCACCAACTCCCGTCGACGTCACGGTCCGCTTTCCACATTCGCCGCGTTGCCAGCGCGGCCGCAGACCGGCTCGGAGGCCCACCCCTCATGCGCAGTTCCCCCACCACGAAGGGCCGTGCCCGGCCCCTGATAGCCGCCCTGGCCTGCTGTCTGGGCCTGACGATGCTCGCCCCCGCCGGCCAGGCCTTCGCGCGCGAGATCAAGCCCGCCGCGCCCGCTCCGGCCATGAAGTCCGGCGCCGCCCCGCAGCCCTCGACCCCGGCCGCCGCGGCGGCCGCGCTCAGGGCCGAGCACGCCGCACGTCCCGACGCGAACCTGTCCGAGCGCGCCCCGCTCCGGGCCACCAAGGAGGCCGCGCGCACCGAACAGCAGTCCTCCAAGGCGCAGCTGGCGCCCGGCGCCGCTGCCGCCGCCGAGGCCCTGGCCGCGGCCTGCAACGTCGCGGACTTCACCTCGAAGACCGGGGCCGCGCTGGTCCAGCAGATCAAGGCCTCCGAGATGGACTGCGTGAACTCGCTGTTCCTGCTCAAGGGCAACGACGCGAAGGCCGCCTTCCGCGAGGCGCAGATGGTCTCGGTGGCCGACGCCCTGCGCACCTCCGCCGCCACCTACCCGGGCGACAACAGCACCAAGACCGGGCAGCTCGTACTCTTCCTGCGCGCCGGGTACTACGTGCAGTGGTACAACGAGTCCACCGTCGGCGCCTACGGCCCGGCCCTGAAGAGCTCGATCCGGGGCGCCCTGGACACCTTCTTCGCCTCCCCGCGCGCGGCCGACGTGACCGACGCCAACGGCCCGACCCTGGGCGAGTCGGTCATCCTGATCGACAGCGCCCAGGAGAACGCGCGCTACCTCGGCGTCGCCAAGCGGCTGCTGACCGGCTACAACTCCTCGTACAACAGCTCCTCTTCGATGGTCGCAGCGGTCAACAACGCCTACACGGTCCTGTTCCGCGGCCACCAGACCGCCGAGTTCCTGCCCGCCGTCCAGGCCGACCCGAGCATCCTCACGGTGCTGCGCGACTTCGCCGTCACCCATGACGCGCTCCTGGGCACGGACAAGAGCTACCTGACGGCCAACGCCGGCCGGGAACTGGGCCGCTTCCTCCAGCACTCGGCGCTCCAGGCGACCGTACGGCCGCTCGTCAAGCAGTTGCTGGACCGCACCTCGATCACCGGCCGGACCGCCTCGCTGTGGGTGCCGCTCGCCGAGATGACCACCTCGTACGACGCGGCAAACTGCTCCTACTACGGGACCTGCGACCTGCCGGCGCGGGTGCGTGCCGCCGTCCTGACGGTCAACCACACCTGCAGCCCGAGCCTGCGGATCGTCGCGCAGCAGATGACCGCCTCCGAACTCGGCGCGAGCTGCACCAGCCTGGCCAACCAGAACGCCTTCTTCCACAACGTGGTCAAGGACAGCGGCCCCGTCGCCAACGACAAGAACACCGCGCTCGAGGTGGTGGCCTTCGACTCCAGCGCCGACTACCAGGCCTACGCCGGCGTCATCTTCGGGATCAGCACCAACAACGGCGGCATGTACCTGGAGGGCGACCCCTCGGTCACCGGGAACCAGCCGCGCTTCATCGCCTACGAGGCGGAGTGGGTCCGGCCGGAGTTCCAGATCTGGAACCTCAACCACGAGTACACGCACTACCTCGACGGCCGTTACAACATGTACGGCGACTTCGACGCCGGGATGACCACCCCGACCGTGATGTGGGTCGAGGGTCTGGCCGAGTACATCTCCTACTCCTACCGGGGCGTCGCCTACGACCAGGCCGCCGTCGAGGCGGGCAAGAACACCTACAAGCTCAGCACGCTGTTCGACACCACCTACGACAACTCCGACTCCACCCGCGTCTACCGCTGGGGCTACCTGGCCGTCCGCTACCTGATCCAGTCGCACCCGCAGGACGTGGCCGCGCTGCTCGGCCACTACCGCGCCGGCAACTGGGCGGCCGCCCGCACCCTGCTCACCTCCACCATCGGCACCCGCTACGACGCCGACTTCGCGGCCTGGCTGGTCAAGTGCGCGGCCGGCGACTGCGGCGGCGGCACCAACCCGCCGGCCAACCAGGCCCCGGTGGCCGGGTTCACCACCGCCGTGAACGCCCTGGCGGTCACCTTCACCGACACCTCCACGGACGCGGACGGCACCATCGCCTCCCGCGCCTGGAACTTCGGTGACGGCACCACCTCCACCTCCGCCAACCCGGCCAAGACCTATGCGGCGGCGGGTACTTACACCGTCAAGCTCACGGTCACCGACAACAAGGGTGCCACCGCCACCACCAGCAAGGCGGTCACGGTCGCAACCGGCGGGACCGGCGAGTGCACCAGCCCCGACGTCCGGGTGCTGGGCGACAACTGCCGCCGCTCCAACGTCTCCGCCACGACCGGCAACTACGGGTACTTCTACCTGGACGTCCCGGCCGGCACCGGTTCCCTCAAGATCGCCGTCTCGGGCGGCACCGGCAACGCCGACCTCTACTACAGCCCCAGCGGCTGGGCCACCACGAGCAACTACACCGCCCGCTCGGCCCAGAGCGGCAACACCGAGTCGCTGACCATCAACAACCCCGCGGCCGGCCGCGTCTACATCAGCCTGCACGCCGTCCAGGGCTTCGCCGGCGTCACCGTCTCGACCCAGTTCGGGACGGCCCAGGTGGAGTGCGCGGACGCCGACATCCGGGTGCTGGGCGCCGACTGCGGCCGCTCCAACGTCGCGGCCACCGCCGGGAACTACCGCTACTTCTACGTGAACGTCCCCGCCGGCACCGCCTCCCTCAAGATCACCGTCTCGGGCGGCACCGGCAACGCCGACCTCTACTACAGCCCCACCACCTGGGCCACCACGAGCAACTACACCGCCCGCTCGGCCCAGACCGGCAACACCGAAACCCTCACCGTCAACAACCCGCCGGCCGGCTACCTCTACGTCAGCCTGCACGCCGCCCAGGACTTCGCCGGAGCCACCGTCTCCAGCCGCTTCTGAGCCCGCCGTCCGGCACACCGGCCCCCACCCCTCTCCGGAGGGGTGGGGGCCGGTTCCGCGTGCCCGCCCGTCAGGAGTAGGCCTCGACCTCCCAGAGCGAGTAGCCGTAGCCGGTGGCCCGCTGGGTGCCGGTCACCCGGAGGTGGCGTCCGCTGCCGTTCAACCCGGTCAGCTCGTCCCTCCCCCCGTCGCTCGCGGTGGTGGAGTACACGTCCCGCCAGCTGACGCCGTCGTCCGACAACTGGACTTTGTAGGCGCGGCCGTAGGCGACCTCCCAGTCGAGGACCACCCGGTTCACGTTCTTCACGGATCCGAGGTCGATCTGGATCCACTGCGGGTCGGCGGCGAAGGCGGAGGACCAGCGGCTGGTGGCACTGCCGTCGGTGGCGGCCGTCGCCGGGTGGTCCGCGGACTGGACCGAGGAGGCCGTGGTCGGCTTGTTCAGGGCCAGGTTGGGCGAGGCCGTGGCCCCGAGGTCGTCGACGGTGAGGTCGTCGAGGGGCCTGCGTGTACGGGGCGTTGAGCTGAGCGAGGTGCGTGCGCGGGTCGGCCGTACTGCCGCCCGCCGAGCCGACGACGACGGGGTACCAGCCGGAGTCGACGTTCTCGAAGTCCTCCGCGAAGGCCTACCTGGCCGTCGTCGCCCTCACCCTGGGCGGGGACACCACCTTCGAGAGGCGGGTCGCCATGGGCGTCCGCGGCGCCTGACCCGAGGCCGTCCTGGACTGCGCCGCCGGGCTGGTCGGCGAGGCCCTTTCCACCCTCGACGCCGCCGCGATCGCCACGGCCGGGGTCACCGTCGTCTACGCCGCGAACATCGGCTGGCACGACGTGGAAGCGGTCAGCGGGATCCGTGCCCGCCTGGGGCGCGGGGCGCCTGCGCTGCGTCGCCTTGAGAACGACGCCAAACTCGGCTCGGTGGCCGAGTACTTGGAGGCTTCCGCGGCCGGTATCCACGACCTGATCTACGTCACCGGCGAGACGGGCGTGGGCGGCGGCATCATCAGCGGCGGCCGGCTCCACCGCGGAGCTTCCGGGTTCGCCGGGGAGATCGGCCACATGCCGCTCGACCCGGGCGGCGCGCTCTGTGCCTGCGGGCGCCGCGGCTGCTGGGAGACCATGGTCGGGCTCACCGCCCTGCTGCGGCACGCCGCCGGCCCCGGGGATCCCGTACACGACCCCTCCCTCGACCTGGAGGCACGGCTCACGGACCTCCAGGCGCGGGCGGCCGCAGGGGACGCCCGCACGCTGGAGGCCCTGGACCGGGTCGCGGACGGGCTCGGCCTCGGGCTTGCCCTGCTGGCGGACGTCCTGAACCCGCGCGCGGTGGTGCTCGGCGGGTACTTCACCTACTTCGGCGACCGGCTGGCCCCGCGGGTGGAGCGACTGATGGCCGAGCGCGTGATGGCCCCGGACACGGGCGGCTGCCGCCTCCTGCTGTCCACCCTCGGCTTCACCGCTCCGGCCCGCGGCGGCGCACTGCTGGCCCTCGACCCGGTGTACGAGGACCCTGCGCAGACGGTGGCGACGGCGACGGGGCCTGAGAGCCCGACACCGGGTCCAGCGGGTCCTGCCCCCGGCGATCCGCGGCCGCCGCCGCGGCGGGGCCGCGATCCGCAACCCCGGCCCGGCCGTCACCGGTGGGTCCTCACGCCCCTCCGGTCCAGAACGGCCGGGCCCGAAGGGCCGCGGCGCGCACCGCGGCCCCGTCCAGGATCAAGGTGGCGTCCCGCAGTCCGCGTTCCGGCCACGCGCACGACAGCGCGAGCGGGCCCGGCAGCGGCAGCGGCCACGTCCACAGCGTCAGCCGTAGGTCATGGCCGCCGTCCGGCCCGCCCCAGGACTCCGTGTACCCACTGACTACCATCACCGGTCCGCGCCCGTCCCGCAGTCCGGCGTCCTCGTCCTGCACCACGATGGTGCCGTCGCCGAGCCGGAGGCGGAAGGCCGGCTGCGGGGGCCCGGTGGAGCCGATGGGGTCGGATCCCGGCCCGCCGGGCGGTGGGGACGCGCCGCGCGCGTGGGCTTCCACCTCGATCTCGAGCCCGGCCGGGTAGGCCAGGACCTGCCGGACGAGCACCACGAGCCCGTCCGTCCGGCCGATCACCGCCGGTCCCGCGACGTGTCCGCCGATCATGCGCGGCGGCGCCTGCCACTCGGGCGGATCGCCGGCGCTTCCCCTGTCCGGATCCTCAAGCACGGCCAGAGCGTAGCCGGTTGGGACCGTCCCGGCACGGCCGAAGCGGAAGGACCCCGCAGGTCCCGCCCGGCCACGCAAGTCTTCGGTGTCTGTTCACCCGCCCGTGACCTGCATCTTCCCGGCGGGGCCGGTGCGGCCGGTCGAATGAATGGAGCAAAGGTCTGGACCACTTGAGATGCGCCAATCCCGTGGCCGATTGCATGTGTTGGCCGTGCGGAAACAAATGGTCTATACCTCTGGCGCTATGGTGGCCACCTGAAACGGGCGCATAAATAAGCCGTGGGGGGCTTTATGAGCTTTCATCATCTTCCGCAACCTCCGTCCGACGAAGAGCTCTACTGGTACTTCGGCCCGCAACGACGCTGGGTCCTCATCAGCACGAGCCTCGCCTTCGTCTTCACCGCCGCGACCATGTTCACCTTCGCACTGCGCACTCCGGCCCTCTGGGCCTTCCTCGCCGTCCTGGGGCTCAACCTGGTCGCCCTCGCCCTCTCCTCCGTGAACAGCCTGCGCCAGCGCAGGCTGACCCGACCCTCGCACGAGGTGCTCGTACGCGCCTGGCAGCCCGCCCGACTGCCGGGTGTGGACCTGTACTTGCCGACCTGCGGCGAGCCGCTCCCCGTTCTGGACAACGCCTACCGCGCGGTCTCGGCCGTCGACTGGGCCGGCGCGCTGACCACATGGGTCCTCGACGACGCCGACCGGCCCGAAGTCGCCGCGCTGGCGGCCTCGTACGGGTACGAGTACGTCGTACGGCCCGACCGGGGGCACCTGAAGAAGGCCGGGAACCTCAATCACGCACTGACCCTGAGCAGCGCCGAGTTCATCGCCATCCTCGACGCCGACTTCGCTCCCCGGCCGGACTTCCTGCGCCATCTCGTGCCCTATCTGGCCGACCCGGCCGTCGGGATCGTGCAGAGCCCGCAGTGCTTCGACACCGACGGCACCATGGGCTGGATCCAGCGGGCCGCGGGCTCCGCCCAGGAATGGTTCTTCCGCTGGATCCAGCCGTCCCGGGACGCGAGCGACGCCGCCATCTGCTGCGGCAGCAACGCCGTCTACCGGCGCGCCGCCATCGACCTGGCCGGCGGCTTCGCCCGCCTCGACCACAGCGAGGACCTCTACACCGGCCTCGCCCTGCACGCGCGGGGGTTCCGCACCCTGTACGTGCCGGTCCTGGTCGCCAAGGGCACCTCCCCCGACGAGGTGACCTCCTTCGTCAACCAGCAGTACCGGTGGGCGATGGGCAACCTCCACCTGCTCACCTCGCCCGTCCTGCGGGGAATGGGCGCGCCCTGGCGGATGCGGCTGTGCTTCTACGAGGGCGTCGTAGGCTACCTGGCCGCCGCCGTGAACACCTTCGCGGCGCCGCTGCCGCCCCTGGTGATGATGTTCTGGTACCCCGACGACATCCGGCCCTGGCACGTCCTGCCGCTGCTCGCCCCGCTGTGGCTCTGGCACGTGCTGCTGCCGCGGATCAGCAGGACCCGCTGGCGGGTGGAGGTGATCCGGGCGAACGTCCTGACGAGCGTCGCCGCCGCCACCGCCTTCCTGCACACCCTGCGCGGCCGCAGCGCCGACTGGGTGCCCACCGGCACCCGGGGCCCCGCCCGTTCCGGCGGCATGGCCCGCCGGGTGGTGGGCGTCTCGCTGCTCTGGCTGGTCCTCTCCAACGGCGCGGCCGCGGCGGGTCTGGCGCTGGCCGTGGCCCGCAACGGCTGGGAGCCCAACTGGGGTCTGCTCCTCTACTTCCTGGTGCAGTGCCAGATCAACGGCCCGCTGGTCCGCGACCTGATCACCGAGCTGCGTCCGGAGGCACCCGCCGCGCGCGGGGCGACCTCCGGGGAGCCCTTCGCTTCCACCTTCGCTTCCGCCTCCGGCTCCGCTTCCGCTTCCGCTTCCGCCGGGGTCGCCACGGCTCCGGCCGGCGGCCGAGCGCGCAGTCTCGTACGGGCCCTCGCCCACCGCTCCCCCACCGGCGTGCTGCCGCGCCGCTGGCCCGAAACCCTCGCCGCCTCGGCGGTGCTCCTGCTCACCGGCCTGGTGGCATCCGGGTTGGTCAACCCCATGCTTCCCTGGCTGAGTTGAAAGGCTCCACCACCATGCACTCCCCCGTACGCTCCCCCGCGCCGTCCTCACAGACGCCCGACCCGCGGCGCGACCGTCCGCACGACACCGCCCCACCGCCCGGTCCCCCGGGTGCCCCGGGGCGTTCCGGCGGCGAGTCCGGACCCAGTCCGCACCGCTCGGCGTTCCGGCCCGACATCGAGGGGCTGCGCGCCGTCGCCGTCCTCGCGGTCCTCGCCTTCCACGCCGGGGTGCCGGGGCTCGCGGGCGGTTTCGTCGGAGTGGACGTCTTCTTCGTCGTCTCCGGCTACCTCATCACCGGCCTGCTCGTCCGCGAGGCGATCACCACCGGCCGGATCCGGCTTCTGGACTTCTTCTCCCGGCGGGCCCGCCGGCTCCTGCCGTCCGCCGCCGTCGTCCTCGGCGCGGTGGCCCTGGCCGGAGCCTGGCTGACCGTACCGCTGCGCCGCGCCGACCTGGAGTACGACGTGGTGGTGGCGGCGCTCTCCGCCGCCAACTGGCGGTTCGTCGCCCAGCGCACCGACTACCTCGCCGCCGGGCACGAGCAGAGCCCGCTGCTGCACTTCTGGTCCCTCGCCGTCGAGGAGCAGTTCTACCTCGTCTGGGCTCCGCTGCTCGCCCTGATCGTGCTCGGCGCGGCCCGGGCCGTGCGCCGCGGCCGCGCCGTGCGCTCCGCCGTGGCCCTGGCCGCCGTACCGATCGTGCTCGCGTCGTTCGCGCTGTCGCTGCGCTGGACGGACCACTCCCCCTCCCTCGCCTACCTGGCCACGCCCTCGCGGGTCTGGCAGTTCGGCGTCGGCGCACTGGTGGCCCTGCTGCCCTGGCACCTCATGCGCGGCCCGCGCCCGCTGCGGCTGCTGTGCGGCTGGGCCGGGGGCGCGGCCATCGTCTGGAGCGTCCTCGCGTACGACGCGGCCACGCCCTACCCCGGCCACGCGGCCCTGGTGCCGACCCTGGGCGCGGCTGCCGTGATCCTCGCCGCGATACCGGGCCGGGGCGAGCGCAGCACACCGGGGATCTACGGGATCGGCCGGCTGCTCGCGGGGCGGGGTCCCCGGGCGGTGGGCCGGCTCTCCTACAACCTGTACCTGTGGCACTGGCCGGTGCTCGTCCTCGCCGAGGCCCGCTTCGGCGCCCAGGACTGGCCGGTGAAGGCCGCGCTCACCCTGGCCGCCGCCCTCCCCGCCTACGCGACCATGCGCTGGGTCGAGCAGCCGCTGCGCCGCAGCCGCACCGTATCCGAACTCCCGCGCCGCGGGCTGTCGGTGGGCATCACGGCCGTGGTCCTGCCGGTGGTTCTCGCGCTCGTGGTGGGCACCACCACGCTGAACCTGCTGGGTCCCGCGACGCCCGTCCACCTGGGCGGGCTGCCTCCGGGCGCCACGTCCGGCCCGCACCTGCTCTCCCGTACGGGCTCCGCGCCGCTGGAGGCCGGCCCGGTCGTGCCGGCCCCGGCGCAGGCGCGCAAGGACTTCCCGCCGGACGGGGACTGCGAGGTGGCGCCGGCCGTGACGCGCAGCCCGGACTGCCTGTTCGGCGCGGTGGACAGTCCGGACCGGATCGTGCTGCTCGGCGATTCGCACGCCGGCCAGTGGTTCTCGGCGATGCTGGCCATGGCCTCTCAACGGGGCTGGGCACTCCAGGAGTTCGTGAAGCAGGGCTGCCCGCTGCCACAGCTGGCGGTGGACAGTCCCCAGCTCGGCCGCGCCTACCGGGAGTGCGACACCTGGCGCGGCGACACCCTGGAGCGGCTGCGGCAGCAGCCGAAGCCGCGGCTCATCGTGATCTCCTCCCTGAACCGCTACACCGCCGATGCCGGACTCCTCGCCGAGGGCTGGAAGAAGACCCTCGCGTCCCTGCGGGCGATCGGTGCGCCGATCGTCTACATCGAGGACACCCCCGTACCGGGCGCGGACGTCCCCGCGTGCGTCTCCGGCAGCCCCGAGGAGCCCGCCGCCTGCGCGTTCAGCCGTGCGGATGCCCGGCAGCCCGATCCCCTGGCCCGGCTGATCGCCTCCGGCGCCCTGCCCGGCGTACGCGCCCTGAGCGTGAATCCGGTGCTGTGCCCGGGCGACGGGCCGACGTGCCCGGCCGTGGTGGACCGCATCCTGCTCTATCGGGACGACGCCCACCTGACCAACGTGGCGGTCGTCGTCCTGACCCCGCGGCTCGAACGGCTGCTCACGGATTCCGGGGCGCTTCCCGCCGTGGGCGCGACCGGGAAACCATCCGCGGAGACGCGGTCTGCGGGGTGGACCGAGGTGTTCCGCGACGGCTTCGACGGTCCCGCGGGAAGCCCGCCGTCCTCCGCCGACTGGCTGCACGACATCGGCACGTGCTACCCGGGCTGTCCCGCGGCCCAGTGGGGCACGGGTGAGATCGAGACGATGACCGACTCCACCGACAACGTCCGCCTCGACGGGAAGGGCGCGCTGGAGATCGTCCCCACCCGCACGGACGGCACGTGGAGCTCGGGCCGCATCGAGACCCGGCGCTCCGACTTCGCGGCCCCGCCCGGCGGAACCCTGCGGATCGAGGCCTCGATCGCCCTGCCCGAGGTGACCGGCGCCAAGGCGGCGGGCTACTGGCCGGCGTTCTGGACCCTCGGCGCGCCGCTGCGCGACGGGTACACGGGCTGGCCGGGCATCGGGGAGCTCGACATCATGGAATCGGTGAACGGCCGGGACAGCGTCTTCGCGACCATGCACTGCGGGACCCTCGAAGGCGGCCCGTGCCGGGAACCGGCGGGGCTGGGCTCGGGCCCGCTGCCGTGCGGGGACTGCCGTACGGGCTTCCACGCGTACGCCGTCGAGGTCGACCTCTCCCCGGGCGCCGAGGAGGTGCGCTGGTACCTGGACGGCCGGGTGCACCACCGAGTGGCCGCCTCCCGGATGGACCCGGACACGTGGAAGCGGGCGGTGGACCACGGCCTGTTCCTGATCCTCAACGTGGCCATCGGCGGCGGCCTGCCCCTGGCCGACGGCGCGGCCCCGGGTCCGGACACCGAGCCGGGCCACCCGATGCGCGTCGACCACGTGACCGTCTCCACCCGGGACCGCACCGCGTGAGCGTGCCCTTCCCCTCGACCGACGGCGAGGTGTCAGTCCCCGCCGAAGCCGCGGAAAGTCCCTGACGCATCAGCCGCGTCGGCGCACTCCGCGAAATCCATGTTCCAGAGGCTGAGGTTGGCCGACACGCCGGGAAACCACCGGGCCGGAACCCTGAAGGTCCGCCCGGGCTCGACCTCGAGGTCCACGGCCAGAAGGAGGCGGCCCGGATCCCCCATCGTGGTGGCGTCCGCCAGGAACAGGTGGTAGATCCGGCCCTCCTCCGCCGCGGCGGCCTCTTCCTCCACCAGTTCCCGGACGTCCACGTCCGCGAAGCGGGGCTCGCTGACGTACGTGGCATGGGAGTACTCGTCTGCACCGTCGAGCGCGGCCCGCAGCGCGTCCCAGTCCTTCTCGTCGCCGAAGTGGGTACGCAGCACCAGCAAAGTCAGGTCATCGGGCTGAGGCAGAGGCATGGGTGCGATCCTCCCACCCGGTTCTGACATCGGCCGCCGGCCAGGGCCTGTCGTCCAACTCCCGTCGTCGCCCGGACCAGAGTGGGACGACAGACCCTAGTGCTGTGACCGGGCGTCCGGCGGACTCTGCCCCTCCCGCCCGGGAAGAGTGGGACAGTGGAGGCATGTGTGGTCGATACGCCTCCTCCCGGGCCCCGGAAGACCTCTCGGGCCTCTTCGACGCCCGGCTCGATCCGGACCGGGCACTGGGGCCCTCGTGGAACGTCGCGCCCACCGACGAGGTGTGGGCGGTGCTGGAGCGCGCCGACCGGGACACCGGGGAGATCGGGCGGCAGCTGCGTCCGGTGCGGTGGGGCCTGGTGCCGTCCTGGGCCAAGGACCCGGCCGTGGGATCCCGGATGATCAACGCGCGGGTGGAGACCGTCCACGAGAAGCCGGCCTACCGGCGCGCCCTGGCCAAACGCCGGTGCCTGCTGCCCGCGGACGGCTTCTTCGAGTGGGTCGCCGTACCGGCCACCGATACGGCCAAGGCCTACAAGCAGCCCTATTTCATCCGGCCCGAGACCGGCTCCGTCATGGCCATGGCCGGGCTGTACGAGTTCTGGCGCGACCCGGCCGTCGCCGACCGGGACGACCCGGGCGCCTGGCTCACCACGGCCACGATCATCACCACCGAGGCCACCGACGCGGCCGGCCGCATCCATCCCCGGATGCCGCTGGCCCTCGACCCCGGAGACTACGAGGCCTGGCTCGATCCCTCCCACGAGGACACGACGGATCTCCGCGCCCTGCTCCACACCCCCGCCGGCGGCCGGCTCGCGGTGACCGCGGTCTCGACCGCCGTCAACAGCGTCCGCAACAACGGCCCCCACCTCCTCGACCCCGCCGGCTGACGACACGGCACCACATCAACACAGCCGCACCGCAGCACCGCAACCTCTCATCTTCTCGGAAATTCGTACGAGTGGGGGCGTCGATTTCGGGGTTTCCAACGGTTTGGCGGGACGATCCGGCATTTGGTGCCCGCCGCGCCCCGGCCGCTGCGATGCTTCCGCCGGTATCACCGGGCCGACGTCCTTCCAGCGACCCGGAATACCGGCGAACGAGCGGCGCCGCCGGAGGAAGCTGCACTCCGGTTCGCCGTACGGGAGCGTCCGGCCGCGGCTTCCCGGGAGTATTCGCCTCCGGCCGCTGCCGGGCGGAGGCGAGAGGGGGAGACTTCGATGTCTTCGACTGCTGTGTTAAACGGACCGCGCGCCCCGTGGCGGCGCCGGCTGCTGGCGGTGGCCGCGTCCTCGGCGCTGGCCGCGGGCGGCCTGACGGTGCTGGCGCCCCCGGCGTCGGCGGAGGGGGTGTGCGCCGCCCCGGTCCTGGTGGGTGCCACGACCACGATCACCTGCTCGGCGGGGGGTTCCGGAAGCGTCACGGTGCCGGAGGGCGTCTCCGGCGGTGTGGTGACCCTGGACGGCGCCGGGGGCGGGAACGCAGCCGACGGCACCGCCGGCGGCAAGGGCGCGCACCTCGTCGCGACCGTCCCCGCCACTCCCGGGCAGACCTTCAACGTGACCATCGGCCGGCGCGGCGCCAACGGGGCGGCCGGTACCCAGTTCGGCGTGCCGGGATTCGGCGGCGCCCTCGTCGCGGTGACCACCGCCGCCAACGCGCCCCTGCTGACGGCCGGTTCGGGCGGCGGGGCGGGTGGAGCGGGCATCGGCTCTCCCGCCTATCCGGGAGCGGCCGGCGGTGACAGCGGAAGACCGGGGGCCGACGGCAACGGCCTGGTCCCCGACGCGCAGGGCGGTACGGGCGGCCGCGCGGGCACCGACACGGCCGGCGGGGCCGCGGGGACCGGAGGGCCCGGCGCGGACAACGAGGGCCCGAACGGCTCCCCGGGCGCCTTCCCGAACGGCTCCGGCGGCGCCGCCGGCCAGGGCGTGTTCAGCCCGACGGGCGCCGGCGGCCGCGGCGGAGCGGGGTACGGCGGCGGAGGCCGGGGCGGGGGCGGCGGCAGATACGGCGCCACCGGTGGGGGCGGAGGAGGCGGTGGCGGCGGGTCCAGTCTGGTCTCCGGAACGGTTCCCGGCTCCCACGTCACCCTGACCGAGGGTGCCAACGCCGGTGACGGCCGGATCGTGTTCGCCTTCACCCTCCCGCCGACGGTCACGGCCGTCGGCCCGGCCGCCGGACCCGCGGGTGGCGGTACGGCCGTGACGGTCACCGGCACCAACCTGACGGGCGCCGTCCTGACCTTCGGCGCGGGCAACCCCGGCACCGATGTCACGTGCACGCCCACCTCCTGCACCGCCACCGCTCCGGCCGGGACCGGCACCGTGGACCTACAGGCCACCACCGCCGGCGGCACCAGCAGCCCGTCCCCCGCCGGCCGGTACACCTACGTTCCCGTCCCCGTGGTGACCTCGCTCAGCCCCGCCGTCGGCACGACGGCCGGCGGTACGGTCGTCACCGTCAACGGGACCGGCCTGGACCGCGCCACCGCGATCGACTTCGGCTCCGGCAACCCGGCCACCGGCCTCTCCTGCACCCCCACGGCCTGCACCGCCACCGCGCCCGCCCACGCCGCGGGCCCCGTGGACGTCCGGGTCACCACGGCCGGCGGCACCAGCGCCGTGACCGGCTCGGGCCGGTACACCTATCAGCTCCCGCCCGCCGACATCGACGTGGACCTGACCGCACAGCCCGGCTTCAGCCTGCTGGTCCCCTACCTCACCTACACCCTGACCGCCCGCAACACCGGTCCCGGTACGGTCACTTCGGCGACACTCACCGCGACCCTGCCGCCGGGCGCCTCCGCGAACACCCTGTCCCCCGGTTGCACGGCCGCCGGGTCCACCGTGACCTGCGCCTACGGGACCATCGCCAACGGGGCCGCCGCCACCAAGACGTTCCGGGTACCGCTGGGGCTGCTCTCGCTGGGGCGCGTCACGGTCTCCGCCACCCGTACGGCGTCCGCGCCGACCGACCCGGGCCCGCTCAACGACGGCGCGACCGCCAGCTGCACGGTCGTCTCCGTCCTCCTGGCCACCTGCCCCTGACCCGTCGCAGCCGTCCGTAGTCAGCCCTCAACGGGGCGACGTACGCACTCGATTGCCGCCGGCCCGCCTCGTGACGAGGCGGGCCGGCGGCGCGTCCGGGCGGGCTCAGGAAGGGCCGGGCTCAGGAGGGTTCGGGCCCAGGAGGGTTCGGGCCCAGGAGGGTTCGGGCTCAGGAGGGTTCGGGCTCAGGAGGGTTCGGCCGGCTCCCGGCCGGTCAGCTCGTGGCCCGTGACGGCGCGGGCGTAGGAGCGCAGCGCGGCGATGACCTCGGTGCGCGTGCGCCGGCCGGCGAGGACCTCCATCTGGTAGCCGTCCTCCATGGCGACGAAGTTCGCGGCGAGCAGGCGGGGCGGATCCTGGAGCAGGAAGTGCCCCTGAGCCTGCCCGAGCACCAAAATGCCGGAATACACCGCGATCTGACGCTCCGTCAACGCACTGTCGAGCGCCGCCGCCCGGGCGTCTCGCAGGCAGCGCGGCCAGTACTCGAAGAGCAGCCGGGTCAGCGCGTCGTCGGGGCCGCCGGCGACTCCGTGGTCGATGCAGGCCCGCAGTTTGTCGCGGGCGTCGTCGAAGCGGTCCGCGGCCTCCTCGCGGTCCTGGCTGTAGCGCTCGATGGCCTGCTGGTACGTGGCGTGGACGAGGGCGTCCAGATCGCCGTAGTAGAGCACGGCGGCGGGGGTGACCCCGGCCTGGTCGGCGACATCGCGCAGCCGCAGGCCCTCCAGTCCGCGAACCAGTACGGCGCGCTCCACCGCCTTGCCCAGCTCGGCCCGGCGGTTCTCCTTGCCGTTCCCCTTCCTGGCTGCCACGTCTCCTCCACAAGTTGATCATCTAAATCTTGGTTTAACGATATCGCTCGATCTATTGACGGTCCAGGACCCCCAGGTCTTAAATCTCCGTTTAACGCGGCGTCTCACGCTCTGCGCACCACACCTGCGGCCTCCAGGAGGCATCATGACCAACCCGACCGACACCGGGGCCAGAACCGGGCCGGCGCCCACCCCCGTCGGCAAGGGGCTGCGTGGCGGCTCCGTGGGCCTGCTCGCCTCCGTCACGCTCGGGCTGTCGTCCGTGGCACCGGCCTACAGCATCGCCGTCACCCTCGGCTTCGTGACGCTCGCCGTGGGAGACCTGGCTCCGGCCGCCCTGCTCCTGGGGTTCGTACCGATCCTGCTCACCGCCTTCGCGTTCCGCGAGCTGAACCGCGAGATGCCGGACTGCGGCACCAATTTCGTGTGGACCACCCGCGCCTTCGGGCCGGTGGCCGGCTGGTTCACCGGCGGCTGGGTCGTGATCGTCGCCACCCTCATCGCGATGACCGCCCTGTCCCAGGTCGGTGCCGTGTACCTGTTGAGCCTGCTCGGTCTGCGCTCCCTCGCCGAGAACGATGCCGTCGTCACGGTGACCGCCCTGCTCCTGCTGGCCGCGTGCACGTCGGTCTCCGTCCGGGGACTACACCTGGCCGCCTCCGTCCAGTACGTGCTCCTCGGCCTGCAAATGGCGGCCCTGCTCGGTTTCGGCGCGGCCGCCTTCGCCCGCGACGGGGCCGTCACCCCCTCACTGGAGTGGCTCGACCCCAGCGCCTTCGACGGATTCGGGCCCTTCGCCGAAGCCGTCCTGCTCTGTCTGTTCATCTACTGGGGGTGGGACTCGCTGCTCGCCGCGAACGAGGAGACCCGGGACGGCGAGCGCGTGGCCGGGCAGGCCGCCGTCATCTCGACGCTCCTGCTCCTGGGCACCTACCTGTTCACCGCGTTCGCGGCGATCAGCTTCGCCGGCACCGGAACCACCGGCCTGGGCCTCGGCAACGCCGAGAACGCCGCCGACGTCCTCACGACCCTCGCGCCCCCCGTACTCGGCGGGGCACTCGCCAAGGTGATGCAGCTCGCCGTCTGCGTCTCGGCGGTCTCGGCCCTGCTCACCTGCCTCGTCGGCAATTCCCGAGGCACCTTGTCCATGGCCGCCCACGGCGCCCTGCCACGCGCCTTCACCCGGATCCACCCCCGGCACCGCACGCCCGCCTTCGGGACCCTGGCCTGCGGAACGGCAGCGGCCGGCACGCTGATCCTGCTCCGGCTCGTCTCCGCGGACTTCCTCGGCGACGCCGTCCTGTGTGTCGGGCTGCTCATCGCCTGCTACTACGGCACCACCGCCCTGAGCTGCGTCTGGTACTTCCGGCGGAGCCTGCGCGATTCCCCGCGCAACCTCCTGCTGCGCGGCGTCCTGCCCCTGCTGGGCGGCGTGCTGATGCTGGCGGCCTTCGCCCGCAGCGCCCACGACATGTACGACCCCGCATACGGGAGCACTTCCTTCCACGGCGTCGGCGGGGTCTTCCTCCTCGGCGCCGGCTCCATCGCCCTGGGCGCCCTGGCCCTGCTCATCGCCCGCACCCGGTTCCGCCGCTTCTTCCGCGAAGGCCGCACGTCGGTCGCCGCGCTCACCGTCACCGAGGACTGACCACACCCATGCGCACTCTCGCCATCGCCGCCCTGCAGACCACCCCCGTGGCCCACGACCTCGAAGCGAGCCGGCAGCGCTTCAGCGACCAGGTCCGCGCCACGCACGAGCTCTTCCCGCACGTGCAGCTCGTCATCGCCCCCGAGCTCCTGCTCGCCGCCGAGGGCCCGCTGCTGCGGCCCGCGCCCGACGACTGGATGGAGCAGGCGGCCGTCACGATACCCGGACCGCTCACCGACCGGATCTGCTCCCTCGCCAGGGAGACCGAGATGTGGCTGGTCCCGGGGAGCCTCTACGAGCGCGCCGAGGACGGCCACATCTACAACACGGCGATCGCGGTCTCGCCCGAGGGCGAGATCGTCGCCCGCTACCGCAAGATCTTCCCCTGGCAGCCGTACGAAAAGGCCCGCCCCGGCCACGAGTTCACGGTCTTCGAGCTCCCCGGCATCGGGCGGGCGGGCCTGGCCATCTGCTACGACGGCTCCTTCCCGGAGACGGTCCGCCAACTCGCCTGGCTGGGAGCGGAGATCGTCATCCAGCCCACGCTGACACCCACCCGGGACCGGGAGATGGAGCTGGTCTGCGCCCGCGCCAACGCCTGGACCAACCAGGTGTACGTGGTCAACGTCAACGCCGCCGACCCGGCCGGGGTCGGCGCCAGCGCGATCGTCGACCCCGAGGGCGCGGTCCGCCAGCAGGCCGGCCCCGGCGAGGAGGTGCTCGTCGACGTCCTGGACCTCGACGCCGTCACCCGGGTGCGCCGCTACGGTTCCACCGGGATCAACCGGCCCTGGGACCAGCTGGCCCGGTACGGGGAGTCCATAGCCCTCCCGATGTACGGCGGCGCGGCCTTCCGTACACCGCACTGGCTGAAGGACGGGGAAGGACGGGACCGCGTAACCCTCGAGGACCGGAAACCCGCGGGAAGCGGCGTTGGACGCCCCCGGCTGGGACCGGCCTGATCCCTCACCCGGCACCTCACCACATCTTGGCGAGGAAGGCGCGCGTGCGGGGGTGCTGCGGGTCGTCCAGGAGCGCCCCGGGCGCTCCCTGCTCCACGACGGCCCCGCCGTCCATGAAGACGACGGTGTCGGCGACCTCCCGGGCGAAGCCGAGCTCGTGGGTGACGACGAGCATGGTGGTTCCGGTCCGCGCCAGGTCCTTGATGACGTCCAGGACCTCGCCGACCAGTTCCGGGTCGAGCGCCGAGGTCGGCTCGTCGAAGAGCAGCACCTTGGGCTCGAGCGCGAGCGCGCGGGCGATGGCGACCCGCTGCTGCTGCCCGCCGGACAGCTGCCGTGGGTAGGCGTCCGCCTTCTCGCTCAGACCCACGCGTTCCAGCAGCCGGCGGGCCGTCGCCCCGGCCTCCTCCCGGGACCGGCGCAGCGCGGAGACGGGAGCCTCGACGAGGTTCTCCAGCACGGTGAGGTGCGTGAAGAGGTTGAAGTCCTGGAAGACGAACCCGATGTGGGTCCGCTGCTTCAGCACCTCCTTCTCCTTGAGTTCGTGCAGCTTGCCGCGGTGGCCGCGGTAGCCGATGAGCTCGCCGTCGACGCTGACCCAGCCGCGGTCGACCTTCTCCAGGTGGTTGATGGTGCGCAGGAGGGTGGACTTCCCCGAACCGGAAGGACCGAGGATCACGGTGACCTCCCCCGCCCGGACCTTCAGGTCGACCCCGCGCAGCACCTCCAGGGGGCCGAAGCTCTTGTGGACGCCCCGGACCTCCACCATGACGCGTTCGTGGTCACGGTCGCGTTCGTGGTCACGGTCGTGGTCGCGTTCTTGGTTCCTCACGTGTGCTCGGCCGGATTGATCTGCGAGGTGTCGATCGCGGAGGGGGTGGTGCCCCATTTCTTCAGGATCCGCGCGTAGGTGCCGTCCTTGATCAGCTCGTTGACGGCGGCCTGGAACGCGGGGGTCAGCGCGGAGCCCTTCTTGAAGGCGAAGCCGACGTCGAGGCGGTGGTACTCGCCGAGGAAGGTGGTGTGCGCGGCGGGCTGCGCGGCCTGGTGGCGCAGCCCGTTGATCGTCGACATGACGACGTCGATCCGGCCCTGCTGGAGGGCCGTCGTCACGGCCCCGGTCTCGGAGAAGACCTTGACCTCGTACGGCTTCTTCCCGGCGGCCGCGCAGACCTCCTTCTGCGCGGTCAGGGTCTTCTCGAACGTCGTACCGGCGCCGGTGCCGATGGTCAGCCCGCACAGCCGGGTGAGGTCGGAGACCTGGCCGGTCAGCGCGGTGTTTCCCGTCCGGACCGCGAAGCCCTGGCCGTCGTTGATGTACGTGACGAAGTCCACGGACTTCAGGCGTTCGGTGGTCACCCCGAAGTTGCCCGTACCGACGTCGTACTTGCCGCTGCCCAGGGCGGGGAGGATCGTCTCGAAGGAGGCGTCCTGCCGCTCCAGCTTCACGCCGAGGACCTTGGCCACCGCGGCTGCGATGTCGATGTCCTGGCCCGCGGGCGGCTTGTCCTGTCCGTTCGGGTAGTACGCCGACGGAGGGGATCCGACGGAGCCGCCGAGCCGCAGGCTGCCCGCCTTGCGTACCTCTGCGGGGAGCAGGGCGGCGATCGGCTCGACCGCGCGGACGGCGGCGACCGGATCGTCGGCCGGCGCGGGAGAGACGAGGGCGGCGGCCGACGGCGCGGATCCGTCACCGGAGCCGCAGGCCGTCAGGGAGGCCAGCAGGGGGAGGGGCAGGAGTACGAGCCCGGTGCGCAGGCGTCCGCGGCGCCCGGCACCCTTCCCGGTCCCGGACCGGGGCCCGTTCGCGAGGAGTCTCATCCGCGCACCGCCGTCAGGGTCTGGTGGGGGAAGCCGGCCTCGGGGCGGGCGCCGTGTTCGGCGTCCCGAGCGGCGTCACGCTTGGCCACTTCCTCGCGGACGAGCGGGATCACGTACCGGCCGAAGTCGACTGCGTCGCCCAGCAGGTCGTAGCCCCTGGCCGACAGGATGTCCACGCCGAGGTCGTGGTAGTCCAGCAGCGCCTGGGCCACCGTCTCCGGGGTGCCGACCAGGGCGTTGGAATTGCCCGCGCCCCCGGTGGCGGCCGCGGTCGGGGTCCACAGCGCCCGGTCGTAGCGCTCCCCCGCCTCGGCGATGGCGATCAGGCGCTGCGATCCGGTGTTCTGCGGGGCCGCGGCCTCGGAGACTCCGTTGCGGTGGCGCTGCACGGTCCCCGCCCGCCTGCGCTCGCGGATGGCGCCCACCGTGCGGTGGGCCTTCTCCCAGGCCAGCTCCTCGGTCGGGGCGATGATCGGGCGGAACGCGACCTGGATGCGGGGCGCTTCGGTACGGCCCGCGGCCCGCGCCGCTGCCCGTACGGCCTCGATCTGCTGGGCCGTCTGCTCCAGGGGTTCACCCCACAGGCAGTAGAAGTCCGCCTCCGCTCCGCCGGCCGCGTAGGCGGCGGGTGAGGAACCGCCGAAGGAGACCTTCGGTCGGGGCTGCTGGACGGGGAAGACGTCGCTGACGAAGTCGTGGAAGCGGTAGTGATCGCCTTCGTGGTCGAAGGGCTCGTGGGTGGTCCAGATCTTCTTGACGATGCGGATGTACTCGCGGGTGCGGGCGTAGCGCTCGTCCTTTCCGAGGACATCGCCTTCGCGTCCCTGCTCGTGGTCGTTGCCCCCGGTGATGAAGTGGACGGCCAGGCGACCGCCGCTGATCTGGTCGAGGGTCGCGAAGGTCTTGGCGGCGAAGGTGGGGTACGAGACGTTGGGCCGGTGGGCCAGCAGGATCTGCAGCCGTTCCAGCTTGCTCGCGATGTACGCGGCGGCCGGCGCCGGGTCCGGGGAGCCGGAACCGTAGGCGAACAGCACCCGGTCCCAGCCGTGGTCCTCGTGCGCCCTGGCCAGCCTGAGCGTGTACTCCTTGTCGAAGGCGGCGCCGGATCGTGCGGTGGTTTCGGAGCCGTCGTTGGTGGCGGCTATGCCGAGGAACTCCACGGGCATGGGTGTGGCCTTTCGGAAGGTGCGGCGGATCGCGGCCGGGCAGGGTGAACCACCCGCGGGACAGGGATGCGTGATGAGCCGTCAGCCCTGCAGACTCCGGACGGAACGGAGTGGCGGTGCGGACGACGCGGGGCGGGGGCGGCCGGGCAGCGGGGCGGGCAGCGGTGCGCGACGGGGCGGGCGTGACGACGCATGGCAGGGGAGGTGGGTGCGGCGGCAGCGCGCGTCCGGGTTCGCGACAGCCCGTACCCGGCGGCCGTGACGGCCCGCAGGACGGTTGCGCGAAGGGAGTTCTCGGCCCGCGACGGGGTCACCGAGGGAGGGAAGGGCCGGTCAGACAGCCCGCTGCCGCGTCAGGCGCAACAGGCCGCGGACCACACCCGACCGAAGTCGATGTAGTCGCGCGAGACCAGGCGCTGATGGGCGTTCATGCGACTACTTGAACAGTACGAAGCGCTCTTCGTCAAGCGACGGACCGGATGCCGGACGGGCCCGACCGTCCGCTGAACCGCGCACTGTTGACACGTTCGTGCGGTGCACGCATACGATCGGCGGCGTTCCGGCTCCGCCTCGCGCGCAGGCCGGTCCGGCCGTGTTGAGGGACACGGCGAGCGTGACGACGACCGTACCCGTGCCCGCACCCGTGCCCGAAACCCGCACCCGTGCCCGTGTCCGGCAGCCCCTGCCGCGCCCGCCATCCCTCCACCCTCCGGAGCACTTCCATGACCACCGTTTCCGACGCGCCTCGCGGGCCCCACGCGTCCCCCGTATCCGCCCCCGATACCGAGCCGCCGCCGATCGTGCCCCGCAGACGCGTCGGCCGTCGATTGTCCGCCGCCGCCGCGCTGCTGGTCTTCGCGATGGTGCTGGCCTCCGTCGTCCGCAACGACGCCTTCCAATGGAGCCTGGTGGGCCGGTACTTCACCACCTCCGCCGTGCTCGACGGGCTGCTGCTGACCCTCTGGCTGACCGGCGTGGTGATGGTGCTCGGGTTTCTGTTCGGCACCGTGCTCGCCGTGATGCGGCTGTCGGCCAACCCCGTCCTGCGCACTCTGAGCTGGGGCTACGTATGGATCTTCCGGTCCACGCCGCTCCTCGTACAGTTGCTGTTCTGGTTCAACATCGGCGCCCTGTACCCGACGCTCGGCCTGGGCATCCCCTACGGCCCCCAGCTCTTCAGCGTCACCACGGTGAACCTGCTCGGCCCGACCCTCACCGCCGTCATCGGCCTGACCCTGCACGAGACCGCGTACGCAGCCGAGGTGGTGCGCGGCGGCATCCTCTCCGTGGACCCCGGCCAGACCGAGGCCGCGCAGGCGCTCGGGCTGAGCAGGCGCCGCACGCTCTACCGGATCGTGGTTCCCCAGGCGATGCGCTCGATCGTGCCGACCGCCGGGAACATGCTGATCGGCACCCTCAAGGGCACCAGCATCGTCAGCGTGCTGGCCGTGCACGACCTGCTGTATTCGGTGCAGTTGGTCTACAACCAGAACTACCAGGTCATCCCGCTGCTGATGGTGGCCACCCTCTGGTACGTCGCCGTCACCACCGTGCTCAGCGCGGGCCAGTACTACGTGGAGCGGCACTACGCGCGCGGCAGCTCGCGCGGCCTTCCGCCCACGCCGCTGCGGCTGCTGCGCGTCCGGGTGGCCGGCCTGCGGGGCCGCCTGAACTCGGTGACCGCACCGGGCGAACACTGAGTTTCATTTCACCAAGAGGCGTTGTATGTACGGCGGATGAAATCGGAACACGACTTCAAGCATCCTGATATCCGGGCCGTTGACACCCCTTCTCCGGGCTGCCTAGCTTACGCCGCAGACAAAGAGATATCGGCGGCCTCTCCTGTTCGGCTTGACGGCTGCTTTTCGATTCTGCGCCTATTCGAAGCCGTGGAGTGTCCTTGACCGAATCACTGCTCCTCTCCGCGCCCGCCGGCCCCTCCGGGCCGCCCGGGCCGCCCGGTCCGGCCGAGCGGGTCCTCCCGCTGCGCCGGCCCGGCCGGTGGGTCGCCGGCATCGTCGTCCTCGTGCTGGTGTCGCAGGCCGCCCACGGGCTGATCACCAATCCCTTCTACCAATGGGACCGCTTCGCGTACTGGTTCGCCCGCCCGGTGATCCTGGACGGGCTGCTCATCACCCTCCAGGTGGCCGCGTACAGCGCGGTCCTCGGTCTGGCCGGCGGCGTCCTGCTGGCCCTCGGACGGCTCTCGGGCAGCCCGGTGCTGCGGTCCGTGAGCTGGACCTACATCTGGCTGCTGCGCTCCGTGCCGCTGATCGTCGTCCTGCTCTTCCTCTACAACCTCAGCGCCCTGTACCCGACCCTCAGCATCGGTGTGCCCTTCGGGCCCGCCTTCCTGACCTTCGACGAGTCGCGGCCCGCCACCGACATGGTGGTCGCGGTGGTCGGACTGAGCCTGAGCGAGGCCGCGTACGCCGCCGAGATCGTCCGGGCCGGCGTGCTCTCCGTCGACCAGGGGCAGCACGAGGCGGCCGCGGCCCTCGGACTGCCCAAGCGGTACCAGTTCGCCAGGATCGTCTTCCCGCAGGCGCTCCGCTCGATCGTGCCCTCGTACGTCAACCAGCTGATCGGCCTACTGAAGGCCACCTCACTGGTCTTCTACGTCTCGCTGCTCGACCTGTTCGGCTCGGTACAGAGCCTGGGCAGTACCTATCCCGGCGACGTGGTGCCGCTGCTGCTGGTGGCGACCGTCTGGTACGTGATCCTCACCAGCCTGGTCTCCGTCGTGCAGTACTACGTCGAACGGCACTACGCCCGCGGAGCCCTGCGCACCCCCGCGCCGACTCCGCTCCAGCGGGCCCGGGCCGGCCTGCGCGACCTGCGGATCCGCTACCGGAAGGAGACGGCCCGATGACCGGGACCGCGAGTACCGCCGCCGCCACGACCTCGCGGCCGGCCGCCATCGAGGTGCACGACGTGCACAAGTGGTTCGGCGGCCGGCGGGTCCTCGACGGGGTGAGCCTGACCGTCGCGCCCGGCACCGTCACCGTGATCCTGGGACGCTCCGGATCCGGCAAGTCGACCCTGCTGCGGGTCCTGAACCATCTGGAGAAGCCCGAGGCCGGCCACGTCAGCGTCGGCGGCGAGCTGATAGGCGTCCAGCGGCACGGGGGCCGGCTCAAGGAGCTGCGGGAACGGGCGATCCTCGCCCAGCGCGGCCGGATCGGCTTCGTCTTCCAGAACTTCAACCTCTTCCCGCACCTGACCGTACGGGACAACGTGGCCGCGGCCCCGGTGGCCACCGGCCGGCTGTCCCGGCCGCAGGCACAGGCCCTGGCGCAGGAGTTGCTGCGCCGCGTGGGGCTCGGGGACCGTGGCGGCGCCTACCCGCGACAGCTCTCCGGCGGGCAGCAGCAGCGGGTGGCCATCGCGCGGGCCCTGGCCCTGCGGCCGGGGGTCATCCTCTTCGACGAACCCACTTCGGCGCTCGACCCCGAGCTGGTCGGCGAGGTGCTCTCCGTGATCAAGGACCTGGCCACCGGGGGCACCACCCTCGTGATCGTGACCCACGAGATCGGCTTCGCCCGCGAGGTCGCCGACGAGATCGTCTTCCTCCACGAGGGCCGCATCGTGGAGCAGGGCCCGCCCGCGCAGGTGCTGGACCACCCCGCGCACCCGCGGACCCGGGAGTTCCTCAGCAAGGTGCTCTGACCTCCCCACCTCGCCCCTGCCTCGGCCCCTCCTCGGCTTCCCTTCCCACGACTTTCCCTGCCACGGCTTTCCCTGCCATGGCTTTCCGTGCCTCACCCTCCCCGCATCGGCCTTCCCCGCATCGCCGAACACCCGAAAGGCAACGCCATGCAACACCCGCCCCTCCTGCGCAACAGACTCGTCCGCGGCCTCGGCGCCACGACCGCCGCCCTCGCCCTCGCCGCCGGACTCACCGCGTGCGGCGGCGACGCGAAGGCCACCGGCACCACACCGGGCTCCGACAAGGTGACCATCGGCGCCGTCTCCAACGGGGCCGCGCAGCAGGCCGAGCTGTCCGTCCCCGTCGTCGAGTCCCTGCGCGCACAGCTCCCGAAGGCCGTGCGCGACAGCGGTGAACTGGTCATCGGGGTCGGTGCCCTGCCGGCCGGCTTCCCGCCCCTCGCCTACGTCGGCACCGACCAGAAGACCATCACCGGAGCGGAGCCCGACCTCGGCCGCCTCGTCGCCGCGACCCTGGGTCTGAAGCCCGTGGTGAAGAACTCCACTTGGGAGAACCTCTTCGTCGGCATCGACAGCGGCAGGGTCGACGTGGCCTTCTCCAACGTCACGGTCACCGAGGAGCGCAAGAAGAAGTACGACTTCGCGTCCTACCGGCAGGACAACCTGGCCTTCGAGGCCCTGAAGGAGAACACCTGGGAGTTCGGCGGCGACTACCGCAACCTGGCGGGCAGGACGGTGTCGGTCAGCAAGGGCACCAACCAGGAGAAGATCCTCCTGGAGTGGCAGAAGAAGCTCCAGTCCGAGGGCAAGGACATCACGGTCAAGTACTTCCCTGACGCGAACAGCGTCTACCTGGCCCTGAGCGGCAAGAAGATCGACCTCAACTTCGGCCCGAACCCGTCGATCGCCTACCACATCACCCAGACCGCGAGCGGCAACGCCCCGACCCGCAAGGCCGGTTCGTTCTCCGGCGCCGGCGAGACCCTCCAGGGGCTGATCGCCGCGACCGTGAAGAAGAACAGCGGACTGGCCGAGCCCGTGGCGCAGGCCGTCAACCACCTCGCCGGGAGCGGCCGGTACGCGCAGCTCCTCACCGCCTGGCACCTCTCCGACGAGGCCGTGACCACCTCCCGGGTCAACCCGCCCGGGCTGCCCACCACCAATTCCTGATCCCGCGGCCGTCCCCGGCCCGGGCATTCCACGGAAGGAGGGTTCCGCCCCCATGCCCACCACCACGCCCACCCCCACCAGTCCGGTGACCCCGGGGACCGCGGCGGCCCCGGCCGCCCCGGGCACCCCGGGCACCCCGGGCACCCCGCACGTCCTCGACAACCCGGCCTGGGCCTCGCTGTCCGGCCCGCACGCGGCGTTCGCCGTGCGGGCCGGCGGCCTCGCCGCCCGCTACGCCGCGGACGTCGCCGTGTTCTCCGCGATCGCCGATCCGGCCGACCCCCGGTCCTGGGACGCGCTGCGCTCCCTGGCCGGACCCGACGGGGTCGTCGCGCTCTCCGGGGTACTGGCCCCGCCCACCGGTTGGGAGACCGTCTGGTCGACCCCGGGGGTCCAGCTGGTCGACACCGCGCTGCGCGCCGAACCCGCTCCCGAGGCGGTGCGGCTCGGGCCCGCGGACGTACCCGAGGTGCTGGAGCTGATCGGGCTGACGAAGCCGGGGCCCTTCCTGCCCCGCACCATCGAGCTGGGCACGTACCTGGGCATCCGCCACCGGGGCCGGCTGGTGGCCATGGCCGGGGAGCGGCTGCGCCCGCCCGGCTGGACGGAGATCAGCGCGGTCTGCACCCATCCCGGCTTCCGCGGCCGGGGCCTGGCGTCGCGCCTGGTGCGCGCCGTCGCGGCAGGCATCCGCGCCCGGGGAGACGTACCGTTCCTGCACACGGCCGCCGAGAACACCGGTGCGATCCGTCTCTACGAGTCGATCGGTTTCACCGTGCGCCACAGGCCTTTCTTCCTGGCCTTCCGGGCGCCGGGCGGCACGGATCACATGGCCGCCACACGCATGTGACAGTGCCCGGTTCCTTTTCATACTCCCGCCATTTCCGCGGCCCTTATTTTCGGGCACGCCCTTTTCGAGGAGCGCCGACGTGAAATTCCTGGCCATCACCCTGATCACGGACGGCACGGATCCGGCGACGGGCGCCCCGACCCCCACCCGCGAGCGGTTCCGGCAGGTCGTCGACGCCGCGCTGCTGGCGGAGGAGCTCGGGTTCGACGGGTTCGGGGTGGGCGAGCGCCACGAGCGGCCGTTCCTGTCGTCCTCGCCGCCCGTGGTGCTCTCCCACGTCGCCGCCCTGACCCGGCGGATCCGGCTGTACACCGCCGTGACCACGCTGAGCCTGCTGGACCCGGTGCGGGCGTACGAGGACTACGCGACACTCGACCACCTCAGCGACGGCCGGCTCGAGCTGATGATCGGCAAGGGGAACGGCACCGCGCAGCGCGAGCTGTTCGACGTGAGCTCCGAGGACCAGTGGGATCGCAACTCCGAGGGCTACGAGCTGTTCCGGCAGATCTGGCGGGAGGACAAAGTGACGGCGCGGCCGCGCTTCCGGCCCGCGCTGACCGGCGCCGAGGTGCTGCCCAGGCCGTACCAGAAGACGCTGCGGGTCTGGCACGGAAGCGCCACGAGCCGGGAGTCCGTGGATCTCGCGGCGCGCTACGGAGACCCGCTCTTCTCCGCGAACGTCACCCATCCCATCGGCCCCTACGCCGCGTTGATCCGCCACTACCGCGAGCGCTGGGAGCACTACGGACACGATCCGGCGCATGCGGTCGTGGGTGCGGGCACGGCCGGCTTCCACACGGCGGCCACCTCGCAGGGCGCGGTGGCCGCGTACCGGCCGGCGTTCGCCCGGTACCTGGCTGCCCACGCCGCGCAAGGGCTGGATCCGGTGTTCCCGACCCTGGAGGACTTCGTCGAGCGGAGTTCGGCCCTGATCGGGAGCCCTGAGCAGGTCATCGAGAAGGTACACCGCTACCACGAGGAATTCGGCCACACCGTCCTGCACCTCCAGGCCGAGCCCGGTGGGCTGACCGAGGCCCAACACCGGGACTCCCTCGCGCTGTTCCAGTCCCGGATCGCGCCAGAGTTGCGCCGCTCGATTCCGGACCCCGTCTTCGACTGAGACGGCGAAGGGCAGTTGACAGAAGCAGTCTCCTGCACCACCCTTTCACTACTTGCCTAGTGAAAGGGTGGTGTTGTCGTGCTCGAGTACCGCATCGACCGTCGCAGCGGCATCGCCACATACCTGCAGATCGTCCAGCAGACCAAACAGGCCCTGCGCCTGGGTCTGTTGGAACCGGGCGACAAGCTGCCGACCGCGCGCGAGGTCGTCGAGGCCACCGCCATCAACCCGAACACCGTCCTCAAGGCCTACCGCGAGTTGGAACGCGAGGGGCTCGTCGAGGCGAAGCGGGGCGTGGGCACCTTCATCCGCAAGTCCCTGGGCGGCGCCCCGGCGGAATCTCCGCTACGCGCCGAACTCGCCGACTGGGCACGGCGGGCCCGGGAGGCCGGGATGGAGCGGGACGACGCGGCCGCGCTCTTCTCGGCCGTACTGGAAGAGCACTTCAAGGGGGACGAACACGCATGACGCACACCGTGATCGAGGCGGACGGCCTCGGCCTGCGCTACGGACGCCGGGGAAGGTGGGCGCTGCGCGACTGCTCCTTCCGGCTGCCCGAGGGCCGGGTCTGTGCACTGGTGGGACCCAACGGAGCGGGAAAATCGACCCTGTTGACCATCGCCGCCGGGCTCGTTTCCCCGACGGAGGGTCACCTCCACTCGGTGCCTCGAGAAGAACTGGCCTACGTGGCCCAGGACAAGCCGCTCTACCCGCAGCTCACCGTCGGAGACACGCTCCGCATGGGCAGCGAGCTCAACCCCGGCCGCTGGGACGCGAGCAGGGCGGAGCAGATCGTGGAGGCGGGGGACCTCGACCCGCACGCGAAGATCCGTACCCTCTCCGGCGGCCAGCGCACCCGCGTCGCCCTTGCCCTGGCCCTCGGCAAACGCCCGAGCCTGCTCCTGCTCGACGAGCCCATGGCCGACCTCGACCCGCTGGCCCGACACCGGCTCATGGGCACGCTGATGGCCGACGCCGCCGAGAACGGCACCTCCGTGGTGATGTCCTCGCACATCCTCACCGAGCTGGAAGGCGCCTGCGACCACCTGCTGCTCGTCGACGGCGGCCGGATCCGCCTCTCCGGCCCCATCGACGAGGTCGGCGCGGCGCACCTGCTGCTCACCGGCCCGGCCGCCGCCCGCGACGAACTCTCCGCGCACACCGTCGTCGAGGCCCGCGAGACGGGCCGCCAGCTCACGGCGCTCGTACGGCCGCGGGGCCCCGTCGACAGCCGCACCTGGCAGACGACCCACCCGTCCCTGGAGGAACTCTTGCTCGCCCACCTGCGCGCGCCCGAAGCCCCGGCGTTCGCCGTCGAGGTCGATGTCACCGAGGGGGTGTCGGCATGAGCGCGCGGACGCTGAAGGGGCCGTACTGGGTCGCGGTCCGCCAGCACCGGCGCGTGCTGTGGACGGTGCCTGCCCTCATCGCCGTGGGCCTCGTCGTGATGGTCGCGCTGCGCGTGTGGAGCGCGTACCCGACCTATGACGAGCTGCACCGGCCGGTCCTGACCCCCGGATACGACCTGCTCCGGGGGTACATGCAGTCCGCTAGCAGGAGCCTGGTGTTCCTGCCGCTGCTGGTGGGAGCCTTCGTCGCCGGCCCGATGGTCTCCCGCGAGCTGGAGAGCGGCACATGGCGGCTCGCCCTCACCCAGTCGACGACGGCGAGGGCCTGGCTCGGCTCGAAGGTCCTGGTGGCGGCCGCGGTCTCCGTGCTCGGCTCCCTCGCCCTGATCGGGATCTACCGCCTCGGATGGGCCCGGGTCTCCGACACCTACGAGCTCCACTGGTACGACCGCGGCCCCTACGAGAGCGCCGGCCCCGTGCTCGTCGGCTACGTCCTGCTCGGCGTGGCCCTCGGCACCCTGGTCGGCCAGCTGGTCCGGCGGATCCTGCCCGCCATGGCCGTCACCGGTCTCCTCACGGGTTCGGTACTGCTGGGCCTCCGCGCGCTGCGGTGGTCGTTCCTGCCCGTGGTGACCGAGACCGCGCACCACGGCGTGAACCCGGACTCCCTGGTGCCGCCGTCCGGCTTCGTCATGAGCACGGGGCTCTTCACCACCACCGGGGAGCGCAAGCCCTGGTACTCGTGTTACGAGGAGACCCAGATCCCCGGTGTCTGCCGCGACGACATGGACGTCGCCTCCGTGTACGCCCACTTCCACCCCGCCTCCCACTACTGGCCGACCCAGCTCATCGAAACCTCCATCCTGCTCGCCCTGGCCGTAGCGGTCCTCTACGCCGCCTTCCGCCTGGTGCGCAAGCGACACCCCTGAACCTCCCGTAAGCAGCGTGAACCACCCGTTCGGCCCGGGGCGAAGGTCCCGGCCGGGCGGGCCCTCCGGTGCTCCGTTCGCGACCATCGCCGCTGGTCAGTGCCGTACGCCGGACTGTCCACTGGAGAGAGGTCTGCGAGCCAGGAGGATGTCGTGTCCGAGGAGAAGCGAGGGTTCTGCACCCTCTGCAAGTCGCGCTGCGGCGCGATCTTCACCATCGAGGACGGCCGGCTGACCGGCGTGCGACCGGACCCCGACCATCCGACCGGCACGGCCATGTGCCCCAAGGGCCGCTCCGCCCCCGAGATCGCGCACAGCACCCGGCGGCTGACCACCCCGCTGCGCCGGACCAACCCCAAGTCCGACCCGGACCCGGGCTGGGTACCCGTATCCTGGGACGAAGCCATGGCGGAGATAGCCGAGAAGATCGGGACGATCGCCTCGGAGACCGGCCCCGAATCCGTGGCCTTCGCCGTGGCCACGCCGTCGGGGACCATGGTCTCGGACGCCACCGAGTGGATCGAGCGCTTCGTACGCCGCTTCGGCAGCCCGAACACGGTGTACAGCGCGGAGATCTGCAACTGGCACAAGGACGTCGCGCACGCCTTCACCTTCGGCTCTCCGATCCCGCCGCCCGACTACGCGAACGCGGACCTCGCCCTGCTGTGGGGGTTCAACCCGGCCAAGACCTGGCTCGCCCAGTCCGCCGCCCTCTCCGCCGCCCAGGCGACCGGCACCAAGCTCGCCGTCGTCGACCCGCGCCGCTCCACCAGCGCGCTGCGGGCCGACCACTGGCTGCGGGTCCGGCCCGGCACCGACGCCGCGCTCGCCCTGGGACTCGCCCACCTGCTGATCGCCGACGAGGGCTACGACGCGGCCTTCGTCCGCGCCTGGACCAACGCTCCCCTCCTGGTCCGCGCCGACACCGGACGGTTCCTGCGCGCGGACGAGCTCCCCGGCAGTTCGCAGGAGTGCACGGGCTTCACCGTTTTCGACGCGGAGGCCGGCCGGGCCGAGGCCTACGACACCGCTCGCGCCGCCCACCGCCCGGAGCGCTTCGCGCTGCGCGGCACCCGGCCGATCACCCTCCGCGACGGCTCGGTCGTCGACTGCGCACCCGCCTTCGAGCGGTACGCCACCGCCTGCGCGGCCTGGCCGCCGGCCCGGGTCGCGGCCACCACCTGGATCCCCGAGCGGGAGATCCGTGCCCTCGCCGCGGAGATCGCCGCCGCACCCTCGGTCACCTACTACGGGTGGACCGGAGTGGGGCAGAGCGCCAACGCCGCGCAGACCGAGCGGGCTCTGGCCACCCTCTACGCGCTGACCGGCTCCTACGACGCCCCCGGCGGCAACCACGTCGCCCCCGCCCCGCCCTACAACCCGGCCACGTCAGTCGCCCAGTTCGCTCCGGAGCAGCGTGCCAAGGCCCTCGGCCTCGACAAGCACCCGCTGGGCCCGCCCGCCTCCGGTTACGTCAACTCCGGCGACCTGTGCACGGCCATCGAGACCGGCCGCCCCTACCCGGTCCGCGCGCTCATCGGCTTCGGATCCAACCTCGTCGTCGCGCAGCCCGACTCCGACCGCACCGCGCGGGCGCTGCGCGCACTCGACTTCCAGGTCCACCTCGATCTCTTCCACAACCCGACCAGCGGCAGCGCCGACATCGTCCTTCCGGTCAACAGCTCCTACGAGCACGAGGCCCTGCGCTTCGGCTTCGAGGTCAGCCACCGGGCCCAGGAGCAGGTCCAGTTCCGGCCCCGGATGGTGGAGCCGCAGGGCGAGTCCCGCAGCGACACCGAGTTCGTCTTCGATCTCGCCTGCCGCCTGGGCATGGGATCGGAGTTCTTCGGCGGGGACATCGAGGCCGCCTGGAACTGGCAGCTCGAACCCCTGGGCCTGACCGTCGAGGAGCTGCGCCGGAGCCCGGGCGGCGTCCGGGTGCCCCGCGAGGAGTCCTACCGCAAGTACGCCGCCCCCGTAGCGGGCGACGGTGACGCAGACGGGGACGGAGACGGGGACGGGGACACCGTGACCGGCTTCGCCACGCCCACCCGGCGCGTCGAGCTGTACTCCGAGCGGCTGCTGGAGCACGGCTACCCGGCGGTGCCCGAGCACCACGACCCCGCTCCCACGGACGCCGCGTACCCCCTCGTGCTGACCTGTGCCAAGCACGGGTACTTCGTCCACAGCCAGCAGCGTTCCCTGACCTCGCTGCGCCGCCGGGCCGCCGACCCCTCGGTGGACCTGCACCCCCGGACGGCCGCCGCGTACGGCATCGGCGAGGGCCAGTGGGTGGAGCTCGCCACGCGCCGCGGCTCCATCCGGCTGCGCGCCCGCTTCGACGACTCCCTCCACCCCTCCGTCGTCGTCGGCGAGTACGGCTGGTGGCAGGACGCCACCGACCTCGCCCTCCCGGGCGCCGACCCGACCGCCCCGTCGGGCAGCAATTTCAACCGGCTCGTCGACCATGCCGACACCGATCCCCTCAGCGGCTCCGCGCCACTGCGGTCCGCCGCCTGCCGGATCGGCCCGGTGCCCGGCGACGGCTCCTGGCTCGGTACCCGCCCCTTCACCGTGACGGCCCTCGACGAGGTGAGCCCCGGCATCCGCGGCCTGCGACTCGCCCCCGTGGACGGCGGGGCCCTCCCCGACTACCGGCCCGGCCAGCACCTGACCGTGCGCGGCGAGAACCCGGACGGCACCGTCCAGGACCCGTCCGACGGACGCAGCTACTCCCTCACCGGACCCGCCCTCGCGGGAGGCCGCACCGACTACGGGCTCGCCGTACGCCACATCCCCGGCGGAGCCTTCTCCACCCGGATCCACGAGGAGCTCCGGGTCGGGGACCGGCTCCACCTGGCGAGCCCGGGAGGCGTGTTCGCCATCCCGACGCACACCGACAACCCGGTCGTGCTCCTGGCCGGCGGCATCGGCATCACACCGTTCCTCAGCTACCTCGAAACCCTCGCGACCACCGGCGGCACGGTCGCCGAGGTCGTCCTGCACCACGGCAACAACAACGCGGCCGACCATCCCTTCCGGGACCGGCTGCGCGAGCTGGCCGCCCGCATACCGGCGCTGACGGTCGTGAACCACTACGCCGCTCCCGCTTCGCAGGACGTCCTCGGCCGCGACTACGACCGCACGGGGTTCATCACGGTCGAGGACATCGACCCCGGTCTCATCGTCCGCCGCGCCCGCTTCTACCTGTGCGGGCCGCAGCCCATGCTCGACGCCCTCACCGGGGCGCTGATCGCGCGCGGTGTCCCCCGCTTCGAGGTGTTCAGCGAGAAGTTCCGCCCGGCCCGGCGGGAGGTGACCGTGCCCGACGACGCCGAGTACACCGTCACCTTCGCCCGGTCCGGGCGCAGCGCCACCTGGCGCAAGGACGACGGCCCGCTCCTCGCCCTCGGCGAGGCGGCCGGGGTCGCCATGCCGAGCGGCTGCCGGGTCGGGCAGTGCGAGAGCTGTGCCTGCACCGTGCTCAAGGGCACGGCGGCCCACCTGGTGACGCCCTCGGAGGACCTGCCCGACACCGACGTCCTGACCTGCCAGTCCCTGCCGACCTCGGACCTGGTCCTCGACCTCTGAGCTACTCGGTCTCCTCCTTCTCCTCCAGCCCCTCCAGGCTGTCCATGAAGGAGGAGACGGAGAACACCGCGCGCCCGGGGCCGGCCGGACCGTAGCCGGGCGGGGAGCTCAGGCCGAACTCCTCCAGCGTCGCCCGGTAGGTCTCCAGCAGGCGGACGTGGTACTCGAGGGGCGCGCCCAGCGGATTGGCCTTGCCCAGCGGGGTCGTCGGCTCCGGGCACCAGGTGGTAAAGCGCGGGACGACTCCGTGCGACATGAAGAACCGCAGGCCCTCCTGGGTGGACGCGATCGCCTCGCTCACCTTGGTGAACCCGAAGGGCTCGGCCATCTCGATGCCCGCCACGAAGTTCGGGATCACATTGCGCGGGCCGAACACCTCCGTGGAGTCCAGGATCCTGCGGTGCCATTCGTCGCGGCCGACGTAGCGCTCCTTGCCGGGGCAGTGGAGCTTGAACAGGTACTCGTCCCACACCTCGAAGTTGGGGTGGTAGATCTTGACGCCGTGATCGTGGAAGCGCTGCACGGCGTCCCGGGGCAGCGCCTGCGCGACGACCTTGCCGGTCCAGCGGCCGGGGAAGCGCTCCTCGATGGCCTTGGCGTACTGGCCGTAGAAGTCCGCCTCGTCGCGGCCGCCGACCTTGGAGGTGATCGAGCCGCCCGTGAGGGTGTAGGCCCGGGAGATGCCCGCCGTGTCGTACCGGTCGATGATCTCCAGGGCCTCCAGCACCTCCTCGACCGGCTTCACCCCGGTGTAGGGGCGGCCGGCCGCCTTGTGCTGGCGCCAGTTGTGGTTGATGTCGCAGAACTGGCACTCCTCCTTGGCGCCGAAGTACTGGCACACCCGGAAGACCGTCAGGTAGATGAGGTAGCCCCACTGGATGGTCGGCGCGACCTCCATCACCGACTTGCCGTTCGACAGCTTGTGCCGGTAGTACTCCGGCATCGGCGGCAGGCCGACGTCCGCGATCCGTACGCCGTCCAGGTACAGGCCGAGCGCGCCGTCCTCCCCGCCACGCACCACGTACGGGGAGTCCGGGTTGACCCGTACGGAGACCACGGTGCGGCGCAGTTCGTACGGGCCGCCCGTGAGCACGATCTCCTCGGGCGGCCGGTTCAGGGCGGCGGCGCCGAGCTCCGGGAGGGTGCGGTGGTCGAAGGAGAAGATGAAGTACGACTTCGGCTTGACGTCGCCCGAAGCCCCGTCGGCGCCTCCGCTGAGCGCGGACTCGTCGAAGGCCATGCCGCCCCGCAGGAGGTCTTCCTTGATCACGGCTTCCCGGGGCACGTGCGGGAAGCGCCCCATCAGGTCCTCGATCAGCGCGGTACGGCTGGGACTCTCCATCTACGGCTCCATTCCAGGCTCTTGCCGGGCCGCGGCGGTCCGCCCCCTTGGCGTTCCGCGCGGCACGGCGGTGATCTCACTGTAATCAGCGCACCCGGGCCCCGGCGCAGCGCCTCCTCGGCTCCTCCTCAGGGCATGAGCTGGTACTCCGGGAAGTTGCCCGGGAGCCGTTCACCGGCGGGTCCGTGGGTGACGGCCCGGACCAGGAGCTCGCCGCCGACGAAGGCGCCCCGCCAGGATGCGCCGAACCCGCCGAAGAGCTCCTCCCGGTCCCCGCGCGAGCGGGGCGTGCGTGGCCGATCTTGAAGGCGCGGATCTGGGGTGCGAGGCGGCCGAAGGTGGCCGGGTCGTCGGTGGAGAGGGTGGCGACCAGGGCCCCGTTGGACCAGGACGGACATGAGGTAGTTCCAGCTGGCGATGTTGGACACCGGGCCGTCGAGGGGGGCCGGTCCGCCGGCATCCTGTCGATGTGGTCCACGTACCAGCGCACGCCCTCGACGGCCCGGTCCACGTCCGCGCACGCCAGCCGCCAGGGCTTGCCGATCTCCCACACCAGGAGCAGGGCGAGCAGGTCGCGGTGTTCGGTGAGGGCGTCGAGGGCGGCGCTCACGCGGGCCCGGCGCTCCGCCGGTGGAACCTGCCGCCAGGCGCGGTGCTGGTCGAGGGCGGCCCGTACCGCCTTGGTCGCGCTGTCCGCGTCGAGCCGGGGCGGGCCCGCGATCGGGCTGCCGGCCACGGGGCTGGTGGCGGGCAGGGCGTGCCCGTCGCTCTGCCAGGCGCCGGCCCAGAGGTTCAGGACGCGGTCCTCGCGGAAGGCCTCCGGGGCCGCGCCGAGGGCGCGCCGCCGGGGACGGCTGCTCCGACCGTACGTACCCTCGGTGCGGCATCCGTGCTCTCAGGCGTCGGCGAGTCGCGCCCCCGTGCGCGTCAGGATCGCCGAGGGGTGGGCGCCGTGGGTGTGTCCGGGCGCCGAGTCCAGGGTTCCGCCGAGGCGGTTCCGGGCCTGGGTGAGGGCGTCCGCCGAGGGCGCCGTGATGATCCAGCGTTCTCCGACGAGGTACGTGCCACCGTACTGCCGGGACTCCGACAGCCACGCGGCTCGGCCCTGGGCCGTGCCGAAGGTGGCCACCCGGAAGGCCTGCCCCTCCACCGAGCAGGCGCCCTCGCGCACCTCCTGCGCGTCGACCGTCACCTCGGGGACGCACCCCAGGGCGGCCGCGATCCGGTCCAGCGGCTCGGGGGCGGGGGGCGGGGACGCCGCCCCCCGTCCTCCGCCGGTGCTGCCCGCGCCCGCTGTGCAGGCCGCGCAGGCCGCGCAGAGGAGGGCGGCTAGCAGGGCGATGGCGCGGGGCGCGCGGGGCGCCCCGTCTTTCCGGCCGCGCACGGCCGGTCAGCCCGCCGCCGCGATCTTCTTGCCCGCGTCGTCCACCGCGAACCAGAGGCCCTGCACGCCGTGTCCGTTGGTCTGGCCCGGTGCGGTGTCTCCGGTGAAGAGGTAGACCGGCCAGCAGTCGATCGTCAATTGACGGGTTCCGTCGGGACGTTCCACGGATCCGACCAGGCCGGCGGGAATTCCGACGGCCTTTTCCGCTTCCACGGGTGCGGCGGGTTTCCACGTGTCCAAGCAGGCGTCGAGGCAGCCGAATTTCATCGGCCAGGCGCTGTCCTTTCCGAACCGGTAGAGGGTGCGCCCCTCGGCGTCCACCATGAGCTTTCCGAGTTTCGCGTCGTCCACGGCGGAGAGCGGGACGGATTCCTCTCCGGCATCCGCCGCCTTACCGGCATCCGCCGCCTTACCGGCGTCCGCCGCCTCACCGCCGTTCGCCGCCTTGGCACCGTCCGCCGCCTTGCCACCGTCCGCCGCCAGCGCGTGCCAGGTGCCGCCGACGCCCTCGCCCTTCGCGTCGCCCGGCCGGGTGTCCTGCGCGTACCGGTACACGGGCCACCCCGCGAGCGTGAGCTGGCGGGTACCGTCGGACCGCTCGACCGAACCGAGCAGCCCGGCGTCGATGCCGGCCGGAGCCTGGGCTCCGTCCGCCGGGACCGCGGGCCAGAGGTCGGCGCAGGCGTCCTCGCAGTTCGACCGGGGCGGCCGGGCGGTGTCCTTGTCGAACCGGTAGAGCGTGGCTCCGGCCGCGTCCGTGACCACGCTGCCGACCTCGGGGATCTCCCGGACCTCCATCCTGCCGGCCGAGTCCGAGCCCTCCTCGGCATCCGCCTCGGCATCCGAACCCGCTTCCGCGTCCTCGCCGTCCCCCGCGCCGTGGCCCACCGCCCGTTCCGCTCCCGCCGCCTGGACGGTCACCGTACGGGCGGCTCCCTCGTCGCTGCCGCATCCCGACGCGAGCAGAAGTACCGTCAGCACCGATCCGGCGGCCGCCGTGGTCGCCCGGTTCCTGTTGCCCATGGTTTTCTCCTTCGATTTCCATCCGGCGCGCTTCCGTCGGGATATTCATAAGCTCTACGGAGACCGCTGCATTCGATGGCGCGGGAATTTGTCAGATCACGCCAAAGCGTGAACTCATTCCTGGATGCGGAGCGCGAGTGCCGGGCAACGGCGCACCGCGCGCAGTGCTTTCGGCCGCAGCGCACCGGGGACCGGCATGACGCCGCGTGCCGGATAACCGTCCTCGTCGAGCCGCACCACATCGGGGAGCAGGTCCACGCAGAGGCCGTGGCCCTTGCACAACGTCCAGTCCACGACGAGCCGTTCGGGGCTCTCGTCCTCGGGCAGCGGCAGGGCGCCCAGCACGCGGCGTCCGCAGCCGCTGCCGAGTGCGTGGTCGCGGAACTCGTCGGGGAAGACGGCCAGCGCGGAGGCCACGAACGAGGACGTGCCGTCCGGGTGGGAGCAGGCTCCCCGGCCGCGCACCCCCCGCATCCGGGCCTGTACCGCGTCGAGGGCCGCCCCGCCCCCGCCTGCCACGAGCCGTTCCACGGCGTCGGCGAGCGAGGGCAGGCCCCGTACGCACGGACCGCACTGGCCCGCCGACTCGCGTGCCAGCCAGCGCGCGACCCGGGCCACCTCGCCCGCCGGGCACGTGTCCTCGGGCAGTGGCAGCACCGCACCGGCGCCCAGTACCGCGTCGTAGGCCGCCAGGGACTTCCGGGAGATCAGCGCCTCGCGCGCCGCCCCCGGATCCAGCCAGCGACCGTGGAAGCCGCCGATCAGCACCCCCTGTCCGGGCACGGTGCCGCACAGATCCAGTACGTAGGCCAGGGACGTGCCCAGGGGTACCTCGACGACGGTCGTCCCGGCGACGGTCAGCAGGGTCGTGCCGGGTTCGTCGGGCAGCCCGGCCGTGCCGTACGCGGGCGCACCGAGGCGGGCGGCCATGGCGAGCTGTGCGTACGTCTCCGCGTTGGACAGCAGGGTGGGCAGGCCGCCGAGTCCCCGTTCGCTGGTCCGCGTCCGGTGCCCGGAGGGTACGGCGGGCCCGCCGTCCAGGCCGTTCACGAGGGCGCTTCCCTCGCCGGTGACGAAGCGTTCGGGGAGCCGGACGACGCGCACGCGCCGCCCGGCCGGGCCCCGTTCGGCGACGGCTTCGGTGAGCGAGCGCTCCACGTCGGGCCGGGTGACGCCGACGACCACGTCCTCGGCGCCGAGCGCGGCGGCGGCCACCAGCGCGCCGTCGAGCACGAGGTGCGGCACGTACAGGAGCAGGGCGGCGTCCTTCAGGCAACTCGGTTCGCCTTCGGTCCCGTTGACGACCACGGTGCTGCGGCCCTCCTGCCCTCTGGCGGACCGGATGACGGCCCGGAGCTTGCGGGCGAAGGGGAAGCCCGCTCCCCCGCGCCCGCCCAGGGCGATGCCCTCGGCGAGTGCGACGAGCTCTTCGGAGGGGTAGCGCGGCAGCGCGCCGTGCACGTCCAGATGGCCGGCCCGGTCCAGCCGCTCGGCGGCGTCGAGTCCGGCCAGCAGCCGGGGCCCTCCCACGCAGCCGAGGGCGGGACGCGTTCCGGAGCCGCCGTTCACCGCCCGCTCCGCACGCCGTCATGCGGCTCGGGGGAAGACGAGCCGGACGGCGAGAGGTGCGGCCCCGCGGACGGATCCGCGGCCCGTTCCGGGCGGGCGGGGAACACCGTGGCGCCCGGCTGACGGGTCAGGCGTGCGGTCAGCAGCTCGGCCGCCCACTCCGCCGGCCTGCGTACGAAGGGCGCCGGCCGGTGCGGCGGCGCCTGGCCGGGCACCCGGGGCGGCACGGACGGCGCGTGCGGCGGGGACTGCGCCGGTGGCGCCGCCGGCGCGGCCGGGGCGCCGGACGGCCTCGCGGCGGCGAGCGTACGGAGCTTCGCGCGCAGCCGCAACGTCAGCAGTCCGGCGACGGCGATCAGGCACAGGGCGTACCCGACGGTGACCCAACCGCTGGCGGCGCGACCGGACTTGAGCCCGTGGACCAGCGAGGCACCCCAGGCGGGGTACGCACCCATGTGCAGGGCGCGCCACCACAGCGAGCGCCCCCGGGTGGCGAAGGCGCCGCGGACGGCGCCGGAGACGGCCACGGCGACGAACCCGTAGCCGGCCAGGCTGCCGAGCCCGATGAGCAGCGGGCGCTGGCCGTCCGCGAAGGGCAGGACCACGGCGGCGGCGTCGGTCCGGGACCGTCCGACCTTGATCCACACGTGCAGGAGGAGGAAGCCGAGGCCGGCGACGGCCAGGCCCCGGTGCGCGGCTTGGGCGACGAGCCGGTGCCCGGAGGCGAGTAGCCTGCGGTCGGTGGCCGCCAGCCCCCACAGGACGGCGCCGGTGAGGGAGACCAGCGAGAGCACGCCGGCCCCGTAGTCGAGGAAGTCCCACAGGCGGGTCAGGGCGCCGGCGCGGGCCGCGACGAGCAGGGCCGCCAGGGCCGCGAGGCCCGCCGCACCCAGGGCCGCGGGGTGTGGCCCTCCGGAGGCGGACAGCAGCGGCGGGCGCCGCACCGCCCGCCGGCCGGAGGCGCCCGGCACCGCCGGCGTCGACGCCGCCGGGGAGACGGCTGCGGATTCCGGGCCTGACATCGGGCCGGTCACCGGGCCCGAGACCGGCCCGGACGGCGTTCCGGCGTGGCGCCGGGTACGGCCTCTCGTGCGGCGGGCCCGGTGCGAACGACCGGGCGGGCGGGGCTGGAGCAAGGGCATGTGGTCTCCCATACGTCCGGACCCGAGCACTTCCACCTCGCGCTCGGCGCCCGGGGGTCGACGTCGCAACCGCTCCTCGGCGGGCGGGAGATGGGCACCTGGCCCACCGGGCCGGCCGGGAGCGGGGGCCGGAGTGCAGAAGCATCGTGGAGGTATGCAAGCCCTCCACAGGATTTATCGAAACGTGATAATTTCTGGCCCTCGCACAGCCATCGCATCGAACATCCCCGGAAGATTCCCTTCCAGTGGTGCGGTTGCGACGGGGTTGACGCCTGATCCGCCGCCGCACCTCCCCGACGGCGATCGAGCCGATGCCGCGGGACTGCGGGCTTGCCACCGTCCCACGGGGCAGGCCATACCCCGGCTTGAACGAGGTAACAATGTGCGAACTTCTGAACCGCATCTGGTCCCGCCCGCGCGGCGAGTGGACCCGGGTCCTGCGCAAGGAACTGCCCACGGTGGCGGCGGGGATGGTGGAGGAACTGCGGGAAACCGTCCCCGGATTCTCGGCGCTCGTCGAGGACATCGGCGACGAGGTGGTCAGACGGAGGATGGAGGGGGCACTGCTCACCGCCCTCGGCTACCGCGAAGGCGCCGGGGGCGCCGGATGCACGGACACCGGCGCGGTCGACGGAGCCGAATCGGCCCCCGCGCAGGAGCCGCCGGACCCCCACGCGCAGACCCGGTCCGGCTCCGGACCCATCACCACGGCGGCCGCGGCCTTCGAAGCCGAGCACGCCCGGCCCCACCCACAGGCGCACTCACAGGCGCACCCGCACGCGGCCTTCCGCGGCGGGGAGTTGCCACCGCTCCAAGCCGTCCCTTTACAACGGTTCGGCTCGGTGCGCGAGCACGCCCGGCGCGAGCTCTTCACCCTGCTCACGGGTGACACCCCGCACCGCGAATCGGCCCGTACCGAACTGGCCGAACTGGCCGGACCGGCCGGCTGGCCGCTCCCCGTCGCCGTACGGGCGGTCGCCCTGGCCTCGCCCGGCGAGACCCAGCAGCTCGCGGCCCTCCTCGACGACTGCCTCGGCGGGATGGTCGCGGGCCAGCCGTGCCTGCTCGTCCCCACCGCCGACCCGGAGGCCCGTACCGCCCTGGAGGGCGCGCTGCGCGGCCGGCTCGCCGTGGTCGGCCACCCGGTGGCCCCCGGAGACACCGCCTCCTCCCTGCGCTGGGCGGTACGCCTGCTCGCGCTGGTCCCGGCGCAGGCCCGGTCCGGCCCGGACGCCCGGACCGTCTTCGTGGACGACCACCTCTCGACGCTGCTCCTGCTCCAGGACGAGCCGCTGGCCCACGCACTGGCCGCACGCTGGCTGCGGCCGCTGGCCGACCTCACCCCGCGCCAGAGCGAGCGGCTCGAAGTGACCCTGCTCGCCTGGCTGGAGGGCGGAGGAGCTCCCGAGGCGGCCAAGGCGCTGAGCGTGCACCCGCAGACGGTCCGCTACCGGATGCGCCAGCTGGAGAAGCTCTTCGGGCCCGGCCTGCGGGACCCGCGCACCCGATTCGAACTGGAACTGGCCCTGCGCAGCCGCCGGTTGATGGCCCAGGTCCGGCTGCGGCCGGTCCGGGGCAGCCGCCGGGCGCGCGTGGTGGCCGCCGACTTCCGCCCGTCTCCGGGCGACGGTCGCATCGCCCGCGTCAACGGCCTTTAGAGAACAGAAGCCTGAGCGGGTCGGGCTGACGGACAAACGAGGCGGTGCCGGCCCCGGAGCGTGCTCCGGGGCCGGCACCGCCTCTCGCCGGGTCAGCGGCAGGCACGTCCGCCGTTGACGCAGCGCACCGCCCGGGCCATCAGCTCGTCCGGCATGACGTTGATGAAGTCGCCGTGGTCGGTGACCGGCTTGTGCAGTTGCTCGGGGAAGCTGTCCACCGCGAAGCGCGCGCCGGGGGGCGTCGCGTAGACGATCCGCTGCACCAGTTGCGGGACGGCCTTGAAGCCCGCCGGGCAGGACCCGTCCCGCCCGGCGAAGGCCACGTGGGTGCGGTGGTTGGCACTGTCGGTGTTCTTTCCGTCCCAGCAGCTCTGGAAGGCGAACGTCCGCACCACGTCGGTGCCCTTGGGGCAGATCGGGTACTTGTCCTTCAGCTGCCGGTTCTCGAAGCCGGTGCAGCTCCACGAGGCGTTGGCGTTGGCCGGGCCGTTGGTGAAGGCCTTGGCATCGCCCGTGATGATCCTCAGGAAGCGGGGCATGGCGGCGACCCGGGAGACGGGGCTTCCCTTGAACTGGATGGTCACCTGCTTCGGGCGCAGGATCGTGCCCACGTTGGCGTCCTGGCCGCCGCCGGGGGCTCCCGCGTCCTGCTCGGCCTTGCCGTCGCGCAGCCTCAGCACCGGCCAGTAGTAGGTGGACAGGTCGCCGTTCGTACAGGTGGTCCCGGAGGCGGCGAGGCTGTTGTTGGTGGAGAAGGCGTCCGTGGTCCTGTTGCCGACGTAGTCGTGCATGTGGTGGGCGCCGTTGCTCACCCCGGGGGCGACGATCACGTTGTCGGGGTTGAGGTGGCGCTCGTCGTTGCGCCCGCATTCCACGGAGAAGGAGCCCTTGGAGGCACCGGACTTGGGGGCCGGACGCCGCACGTTCGGCTTCACCGAGCCGATGGGGACGAAGTCGGCGCGGGCCGGCCCTCCTTTCAGGACTGCTTCCGTGCCGCCCCGCGCGGTCTCCTCTTCGGCGGCCGGCGCCTCCCGCATCGCGCAGGCGCTCAGCTCCGCGAGTCCGTCGGGGCGGGCGGCGGTCCGGCCGATCGCCTCGGAGACCCGGCCGATCGACGCGTCGCGCCGTCCCTTCAGCTCCCCCAGCAGTGCGTCCGCCGGCGCCCGGCCGGTGGCGAGCCGCTGGTAGGCCTCGGCGATCTGGGTGTCCAGAGCGGCGAGTTCCCGGTCCACTTCGCCGCGCACTTGATCGGGGACCTCGCGCAGCCGCTCGCCCACGTCGGGGCAGTCGATGGTGGCCGTCACCGGTGCCCGGCGCGCCGGGTCCTGGCCCGCGGAGGCCACCTGGCCCGCGATCACCACCCCGCCGCCGCCCAGGACCAGTGCGGACGCCGCGGCGAGCACCTTGTAGAGGGGACGGGTCCTGCGTTTGTGTCCTGTCCTGTCCCGGCGCGCCGGGCCTTGCGTGGAGTCCTTGTCGCGCATGTGATCACTTCACTTCCTCGGTCGGGTGTCGGTGGGAGGGGCCGTGGGAGGGGTGGCCGCGGGAGGACTGTCCGCGAGGCCTTCGAAATCGACCAGTCCGCTGGCTTCGAGGACCGCGATGTGGTCCAGGACCGTGGCGTTGGCGTCCGTGGCGAGCTCACGGACCACGGAGTTGCGGGTCTGCGCCCGCACTTGGGCGACGAGCGCGAACACCTTTCCGTGCGCCCGCCGCAGGAGCTGCACGAACAGCCGCTCGTACGTGGCCCCTTGGGCCCGGTCCAACTGGTCGAGCCAGGCCTGCTGCTGGCCGGACGGCCGGTCCGGCAGTTCGACGCCGAGCGCCTGGCCCACCTCCAGGACCCTGCGGTCCAGTTCGGCGTGCCCTTCCACGAGGTGCTCGCCGGCCGTCCGCACCGATCGGCGGGTCCCCCGCTCCTGGGCCTGCCGGCCCGCGGGCAGTTCCCACAGTCCGGCGAGGCGGACCTTGCGCACGAACTCGCGGTCCTGTGGGGTCAGCGGCCCGAAGGCCGTGTTCATCACCCCGGCGCCGTCGTCATCGGCGGAGGCGGGGACGGGGGTGGGGGCGGGCGAGGCGGTGGCGGCGTTCGCCCCGGCCGGGGCGGCCGTGGCGGTTCTGCCGCCGAAGCTCTGCACCGGTATCAGCAGCGCGATCAGCGTGAGGGCGAGGGCGCCGAGAACGATGCCCGTGCCCATCACATGGCGCGAAGCGACCGACATGCCACCGACGTTCGTCCGACGGATTGACAGCACTGTGCCTCCTTGGCTCCCGGGACGGCCCGGGAGGCGCGCGGAGCACGCCGCTCCCCCGGTCCCCGGGTGCCAAGGGACGCTAGTGCCGGCCGGGGCTCCCCCACCGAAGGCCCATCCGGACTGGACAAACATCCGGGCGACCCTCCGAAAGACTGCTACGGTGCCGCGCCGGACCGCCGTACGACCCGTGCTCCTGATGCCTGACGTGAGGACAAGAACCCCGGCGCGTCGGCCAGTTGTCCGGATTTCCGGTCATTCGCGAGGAGTAGGGGGCCCCGGCCCTCAGGTGGATTCGCCGGGACCGTGCGGTGACCCAGGGTGGGGGCGGACCACCGCCCACCCGAAAGGAACGTCCCTCGTGCGCAAGAAACGACTGGCATCCCTCCTGGCCGCCGCCGGGCTCCTCGCGAGCTCCGTGCCGCTGCTCGCGGCCGCCCAGGCTTCCGCCCTGCCCGCCGACACCGTCCTGTCCGCCGACACCGACCGGTCCACGGACACCCTCCAGGCCGACGCCGCGTACCTGCGGCAGAGGCCGGCCTGGCACCGGTGCAGCGCCGATCAGCCGGCCTCGTACGAGTGCGCCTCGATCAAGGTGCCGCTCGACTACCGGCGGCCCCGGGGACGCACCCTCGACCTGGCGATATCCCGGGTGAAGAGCACGAACCCCGCGAAGCGCCACGGGGTCCTCCTGATGAATCCGGGCGGGCCGGGCGGGAGCGGGCTCGACCTGCCGCTGGCACTGGGCGAGGTGGTGCCCCCGGAGGTGAGCGAGCGGTACGACCTCATCGGCTTCGATCCGCGCGGGGTCGGTGCCAGCAGCCCCATCAGCTGCGGGCTGGAAGACGCCGAGCAGGGCATCGACCGGCCGTACCGGCCGGGGTCCTTCCCCTCCGACGTGGCCTGGGCGCGCACCATCGCCGAGAAGTGCCGGGAGAAGGCCGGCTCCGTGCTCCCGTACATCACGACCCGCAACACCGCCCGCGACATGGACACGATCCGTGCCGTGCTGGGCGAGCGGAAGCTCTCGTACCTGGGCTACTCCTACGGGACGTACCTCGGCGCGGTGTACACGCAGATGTTCCCCGGCCGCACGGACCGCTTCGTGCTCGACAGCGGCGTGGACCCGGACCGGATCTGGCGGGGCATGTTCCAGACCTGGGCGACGGAGGCCGAGCCGGCCTTCGCCCGGTGGACGCGGTGGGCGGCGCAGCGCGCGGGCGAGTACCACCTCGGCGAGAGCCCTGCGGCCGTGTCGAAGACGTTCTGGGACCTGGTGGCGCGCGCCGACCGGGATCCGATCGTCTTCGAGGGGCAGAAGATCGACGGTGACGACATCCGGGGGGCGCGCGGCCTGTTCTTCTACCCGGCGCAGGTCACCCCGCTGGTGGTGGCCCTGAAGGAGGCGGCCGAGGGGAAGCCGGCCCGCACTCCCGGCGCCTCGGGGCCGGACTTCGACATGAAGCGGGCCCTCGCCGGCCGGTCCGGAGCCCCGGCGGAACCCGCCTCCGACAACGGCGTCGCCGTCCTCTGGAGCGTGGTGTGCGGGGACACGGACTCCTGGCCGCGCGATCCCGAGCGGTACCGGCGTGACGCCATCCGGGACAAGGCCGCGTACCCGCTCTACGGGGACTTCGCCTCGAACATCAAGCCGTGCGCCTTCTGGCCGCGGCCGCTCGAGGCGCAGACCCCGATGAAGACGCGGGCCGGGGTGCTGACCGTGCAGAACGAGTGGGACTCGCAGACCCCGCTGGTCAGCGGTCAGGGCCTGCACCGTGCGCTGAAGGGTTCGCGGATGGTGCTGGCACTGGGCGCCGAGGGCCACGGGGTGTACCTGGCCGACCCCTCCTCCTGCGCCAGCGCGCCGGTCACCGACTATCTGGTCACCGGGCGGCTGCCGGCGGCGGACATCACCTGCCGTGCGCCGTCACCGGGCGCGGACCGGCAGGGGGCACCCACGAAGCCGCTGCCGATTCCGTCCGAGCCCGGGCGGTTCTGACCCGGAGACCCGGAGACGCGGCGAACCGGCGAACCGGCGAATCGGCGAACCGCGCACACCCGGTGAATCCGCGCATTCCCGGTGACCCGGCCCGGTCTCACCGATGCCGTGGGGACGCCTCCGCCGCCGCCTTGATCCGGCGGCCGAAGTCGGGGGCGTCCTTGCGCGCGGCGCCCAGGGCGAAGCCGACGAGGAGGCGGCCGAACCCGTGTCCGGTCAGGGTGTTGAAGACCCGCAACCGAGTCCGGCCGCCGGGGAGTTCCGTCAGGTCGTAGCCGCCCTCGGCGGTCACCAGGTTCTCGCTCAGCTCCGACCAGCGGATCCGCCCCGGTGCCTCGAGTTCGGTGATCTGGAACTCCCGGGCGGTCTTCATCCCCGCGTCCTTCACCGTGCTGCGGAAGACCGTCCCGACGGCGGTCGGGCCGTCCGGGGTCCGGGTGATCCGCTGGACGCGCGGGCTGAACTCGGGGTCGTTGCGCCCGTCCGCGAGGTACGCGAACACCTCGGCGACGGGCCGGTCGATCTCGACGCTCGCCTCGAACAGTCCGGACATCACCGCTCCTCACCACAGCCCCGCCGCCTCCTGCCGGAGTCCCGCCTTCCACGATCGCAGAGCCCCGCTCCGTGCGCACCGCCGGCGCACCGCCGCGCGCTCAGGCCCGGCCGGGGGCCGCGGCACCGGGCCCGGACGCCCCGGCCCCGCGGTCGAGCAGGGTCAGGTCCGCGGTCAGCGTATCCAGCCAGGCCATCGCGCTGTAGAACACCGGCGGGGCGTCCTTGGGACCGGGCCGGCGGGGGGCCGGGCCGGCGGGACCGGGGTCCACGGGCCCGGTGGCGTGTACGGGGTCCGCGGCGGCTGCCGCGCGGCGCAGTCCGGCCGCCACCCAGGCCCCGTACTCCCGCACCACCGCTTCCTCGGGCGGGCCGGGCGGGGCGCCCGGGGGCCTGCGACCGCCCCACAGGACGTGGTGGCCGGTCATCATCGCCGCCTGCCAGTCCTCGCCCGCGGCGGCGGCCGGATACCGGCGCTCCGTCTGGTACTGGGCGTACGCGCTCTCCGCCATGGCCAGCGCGTGCCGCACCCGCTGGTCGGGCTCCACCGCGCGGGCCCGCCCGAAGGCGGCCGTGGCGGCCTGGACGTCGTCGGCCGCGGCGTGCAGCAGCTCGGCCACGGCGCGCCCCAGTTCGTCGTGGGCTCCGCGCGGCCAGGCCAGCAGCCCGCACACCATCCCGATCACGCTGCCGACCAGGACGTCCAGGAACCTGACCTCGGCCAGCTGCCAGGTGACCGGGGCGAGCTGCGCGAAGGCCATGGCCACCACCAGCGTGAACATGGCCTGCGCCCAGCCCACGCCGCGCACGGGCCCGACGCAGAACGCGAACAGCATCAGCGGCGGCAGCACGATCGCGTACACCGTGCTCGCCTCCCCGGCCAGCGCGAGGACCCCGCCCGCGGCGATGGCGCCCACCAAGGTGCCGATCAGGGCCAGCCGGACGGTGGCCCGGGTCTGCACGGCATTGGTGCCGGTCAGGCTGAGGACGGCGAGCATCGCCCAGAAGCCGTGCGGCAGGGAGTCCAGTCCGGCGACGGCGCGGGCGACGGCGAGGGCCACGCCGATCCGGACGGCGTTCTGGAAGTGCACGGAACGGGGCCCGCTGTTCCCGGCCAGCCGGTGCCACCAGAGCCGCACCGGCCCCTCCCCGGCGTACCAGAACCGGTCGGCCGGCCCGGACACCGGCCCCGGCCCCGCCGCCTCCGCGGCCCCCGCACGCCCCCCTACGGCTATCCCGGCGGCGCCCCGCAGCACGAGCGCGGCGTCCGCCAGCTCCACCAGTGCGGCGTTGCGGAACCCGGGCCCGGGTTCCGTCACCGGGGTCCGGGCGAGGGAGACCTGTAGCTTGCGCAGCCGGGTGGAGTCGGCCGCGGGCGGGCTCCCCGCCCCGAGCAGCCCGGCCGTCCCGGAGGCCGACTCGCGCACGGCCCGTACGAGCTCCAGCCCGTCCGGCCCCGGCCCGCCGGCCCCGTCCGGCCGGCCGGGCTCCGGCGGGGGCAGGGACTGGAGCCGGGCCAGCAGGGTGCGGGCCGCCAGCCCGGTGTGGGCCAGCGCGCGTTCCCGTACGCCGGGCCCCGCGGGCCGCTGCGCCTCCGCGACCCGGGAGGGCCGCAGGGCCTGCGCCCGCTCCGCGGCACGGGCGGACTCCGCCGCGGGGAGGGTGTGGGGCGGCCGCTCCAGCGCGGCGGCGCACCGGGCCGCCTCGGCGGCGGCTCCGGCGGCCAGGTCCCGGTAGCCGGGGACCACCGGGTCGGGCAGGACGGTGGCCTCGGCGAGGATCAGCAGCAGGACCCCGGCGACGGTGCCGGTCAGCCGCTGGCCGAGGGTGTCGGGGGCGTACGGCGGGAAGCTGGGCAGGATGTACAGCAGCTGAAGCCCGGGCGCGGCGCCCGCCGGGCGGGGTCCGGCCGCCGAGGAGAAGGCCACGCAGAAGCCGATGACCAGCATGCCCGCCACGGCGGCCCAGGTCCGCACCGACAGCCAGGTGCCCAGGACCACCAGCGCACAGGCGGCCGGGAGCACCCGGGCGACGACCCGGGCCCGCAGGTGTCCGCTGCCCGGTATGCGGGAGAGCCCGGCCAGCGCGACGGCCGCGAAGAGCGCGTAGGTGGCCTCGACGGGCCGGTCCAGCCCGTACAGGAACCCGTAGAAGCCGATGCCTGCGGCGAGGGTGACCCGGACGGCCCGCCGCGCGGCCGCCGGCAGGGGGCCGGTGCCCGTACGGAGCTCCATCAAGGCGGCGCGCACCCTTTCAGCGTGCCACCGGGGACCTGTGCGGTCCTGCGGTACCGCTTGACACTTCGTCAGGGAGGGCGCAACTTACATCGGCAGCCCGATATAACTCGGCACCCGCTGTAGCTCGGCATCCCCATACGACCAGCACCCCGGAGGCCCGGTGGAGCCGTCCCGCACGCGAGAACAGACCCGGCGCCGCACCCCGCAGGGGCATCGCACCCCGCAGGCGCAGCGCAAGTCCGAGAGCCGCGCCCGCCTCATCGACGCGGCGGCCGACCTCTTCGCCCGCAAGGGGTTCCACGCCGTCTCCGCCGAAGCCGTCGCCGAGGCGGCCGGGCGCACCACGGGCGCGCTGTACAGCCATTTCGGCGGCAAGGAGGGCCTGCTGCTGGCGCTCCTGGAGGTCTGGAAGGAGCGTACGAGCGAGGAGCTGGCGGCCGAGATCGCGGCCGGCGACCCGGCCGACCCGGCCGTGCACTTCTCCGCGATGTGGGGCAGCCTGACCCGCCCGCACCCCGAGCGCGGCGACTCCTGGCTGCTGCTGGAGACGGAGCTGTGGCTGCACGCGGCACGCGGCCGCCCCCTCGTCGGAGACCGGCTCGCCCAGCGGTACACCGAGGTCCGCGCCCGGCTCGGCGAGGGCCTGGCCGACTGGGCCGAGGCCACCGGCACGCCGTTGACCCGTACGCCGGAGGAGACCGGAGCCCTCGTGCTCGGCATCCTCCTGGGACTCGCCATGCAGCACCGTCTGGAGCCGGGAGCGGTCCCCGACGGGCTCGTCGTCGAGGCCCTCGGCGCCGTCCTGGGGCTCGGCAGGGCCTGCTGACCCGCACGACTCCGATCCGGCCACCCCGATCCGTGCCACCCCGATCCGTACGACCAGATCCGTACGACCGCGATCCGTGCCACCGAGATCCGTGCCTCCCGATCCGTCCGACGAAGGGAACCGCCCCGTGCTGCCCACCGGCGAGATAGACCTCCTTGAGGACACCTGGGCCCGTGAGGTCCCGCACGCCCAGTTCACCCGGCTGCGCCGGGAGGACCCGGTCCACTGGCACGAGGTGCCGGGCCGGCACGCCGGCTTCTACGCCGTCACCCGCCACGCCGACGTCAAGGCCGTCAGCCGCGACCCCGAGCTCTGGTCCACCGAACTCGGCTCGTTCATGATCCGCGACCAGAACCCCGAGTCCCTGGAGACCCTGCGCCTGGTCCTGCTGGGCATGGACGCCCCGCGCCACTCCCGGTACCGCTCGCTGGTCAGCGCGGGCTTCACGCCCCGCGTCGTACGCAGGCTCGCGGCCCGGATCCAGGAGCGGGCGGTCACCCTGGTGGAGCGCGCGGTCACCCCGGGCCGGGACATGGACTTCGTCGCGGAGGTCGCCGCGTGGCTGCCGATCCAGACGATCTGCGAGATGGTCGGCGTGCCCGAGGGGGACGAGCGGCTGATCTTCGAGTGGAGCAACCGGATGGCGGGCTCCCAGGACCCCGAGCTCTCGGCCGGTAAGCACGACAGTGATCTCGCGGCCGCCGAGATCTACGCCTACTGCGACGCGCTGGCCGACGAGCGGCGGGCCCGCCCCCGGGAGGACATCCTCTCGACGCTGGTGCACGCCGAGGTCGACGGGGACCGGCTGTCCTTGGACGAGATCAACATGTTCTTCGTCCTGCTCTGCGTCGCGGGCAACGAGACCACCCGCAACCTGCTCTCCGGGGCCCTGATCGCCCTGATCGACCACCCCGCGGCGCGTGCCGAACTGGCCGCGGCCCCCGGGGACGAGGCCCTGTGGACCACCGCGACGGAGGAGTTCCTGCGCTGGGGCGGCTCGATCCACAACTTCCGGCGCACCGCCACCCGTGACACCGTCCTGCACGGGCGGCCCGTCGCCGAGGGGCAGAAGGTGGTCACGTACTACACCTCCGCCAACCGCGATGAGGAGGTCTTCGCCGACCCCTTCGCCTTCGACATCCGCCGCACCCCGAACGAGCACCTCACCTTCGGGGGCGGCGGCCCCCATTTCTGCCTGGGAGCCGGCCTCGCCCGCACCCAGATCAAGGCCCTGGTCCGGGAGCTCCTGCGCCGCCATCCGGAGGTGTCCCTCACGGGGGAGGTACGCCGCCTGCGCTCGGACTTCATCAACGGGGTCAAGTACCTCCCCGTCCGTTTCGGCTAGCCGCCCCCGGGACCTCCGGCCCTCACGGGGCACCCGCCGCCGCTGTTACAGTTGTCCGCAGCGAAGGGGAGTAGTCCCGAAAACCGCTGGTCGACATACTGGACGCCTCGACGGGTCCCGGCCACCGGGCCACCGCGCTTCACGTGCGGGGCGGACGAGACCTTCGGCCAAGGCATGACCCGTCCCACATCACCGTGTGGGCCGCTTCGTCGTGCCGGGCCGAGTGGTTCTTCCCGTCGCCCCCCTGCTGGGTGCCGATCCGAGCCATCAGAGCCCGGCTCCAGCAGAAAGCAGCATCCGGAATGACTCTCGACCCCGTGGCGATCTTCACCGCCTTCGGTCTGATCTTCCTCGCCGAGCTCCCCGACAAGACCATGTTCGCCTCACTGGCCATGGGCACCCGGATGCGGCCCCTGTACGTGTGGTTCGGCACCTCCACCGCGTTCCTCGTGCACGTGACCATCGCGGTCGGCGCCGGAAGCCTGATCGGCATGCTGCCGAACATGGCCGTCAAGCTCACCTCCGCCGCCCTGTTCGCCTTCGGCGCCGTCGTCATGATGCGCTCCGGCGCGGACGACGACGAGGCGGACTCGGCGGCCAAGGCCGTCACCGGTTTCTGGCCCGTCTTCACCACGGCGTTCATGGCCGTCTTCATCGGCGAATGGGGTGACCTGACGCAGATCACCACCGCCAACCTCGCCGCCACCAACGGCTGGCTGCCCACCGCCATCGGTTCCGCCGCGGCCCTCATGTCGGTCTCCGCCCTCGCCCTGATCGTGGGCCGGTTCATCGCCAAGCGGGTCCCCCTCAAGACCGTCCAGCGCTTCGGCGCCCTGTGCATGGCCGTGCTGGCCGTATGGACGCTCGTCGAAGCCTTCACCGGCTGACCGTCCGGTTCGCGGTCACTCCGCCCGCGGCGCGGCCTTGAGCAGGGCGAAGACCGCCCCGCTCGGGTCCGCCAGCCAGGCGATCCGCCCGACGTCGGGCACGTCCGCGCCCGGCATCAGCACCGTGCCGCCGGCGGTCCGTGCGGTGCTCACCACGGCGTCCACGTCCGCGACCGCGAAGTACGGCACCCAGCGGGCGTCCGTCTCCCCCTCCATCAGCGGTGCCACCCCGCCGAAGGAGCCGTCCTCCTGGTCCCCGGCGGCGGTGCTGAGCACCTGGTAGGTCATCCCGGGCGCCTCCATCTCCCGGGAGCGCGTCCCGAAGAGGGCTCCGTAGAAGGCCAGCGCCGCCATCGGGTCCGGCACGTGCAGTTCGACCCAGCACAGCGCGTTGTCGACGGAGGTCAGCTCCAGTCCCGGTGTCCGGCCCGGCTTCCAGATGGCGAATTCGGCGCCCTGCTGGTCGGTGAACTGCGCGAGCCACCCCTCCCCCATGACGTCCATCGGCTCGACGCGGACGGTGCCGCCGCCGCCGCGCACGCCGCGGGTGGTGGCCTCCGCGTCGTCGGTCCGGAAGTACACGGTCCACGCGGAGGTCGCACCCGGGTCGAGCTGCCCGACCGCGGCGACGGTCTTCCCGTCCGCCTGGAAGAACCCGTACCCGCCGGTCTCGGGCCCGAGCAGGTGGAACTCCCAGCCGAAGACGGCCCGGTAGAAGGCCGCGGCCCGGGGGATGTCCGGGCTCCCGAGGTCGATCCAGTTGGGCGAGCCGGTGCGGTAGTCGGTACCGAGCATGGTTCCTCCTGCGACGGGGTTTCGGATGCGAGGTACCCGCATACCGACCCCTCACCCCGGCATCCCCTCCCACAGCCACACGTTCGGGTCCCCCCGGTGCACCGCATTCGGCGGGTGCGGGCTCGGAACCCGCGGAGGGAGGGGAGGGCATGGGCGACCTGCTGCCAGTCCCTCCCCCGCCGGGCGGGTAACGGCCGGCGTTCACCGCAGGGTGGGCGTGGTCTCGGTCACGACGTGGGACAGCTTCTCCGGGTTGCGGACGAAGTAGAGGCCGGTGATGCGGGTGTCCTGGACGTGGAAGGCGATGACTCCGTCGAACTCCCCGTCGATGTGGACGGCCAGGGCCGGGGTGCCGTTGACCATGGTGGGGGCGAAGGAGAACGAGATGCCGCCCTTGGCGGCCTTGCCCGACATGCCGGCGAAGACGCGGGCCACGCTGACGGCGCCGACGATCGGCCGCAGTGCGGCGTGCTTGATGCCGCCGCCGTCGCCCATGTAGACGACCTCGGGGGCGAGCACGTCGAGGAGACCCTGCAGGTCCCCGGTTTCGAACGCCCGCCGGAACGATTCCACGGCCGCCCGGGTCTCTCTCGCGGAAACCGTCCGGCGGGGGCGGCGCGCGTCGACGTGCTTGCGGGACCGGTGCGCGATCTGCCGGACGGCCGCCGGCGTCTTGTCGACGGCGGCCGCGATCTCCTCGTAGTCGAGGCCGAACACCTCGCGGAGCACGAAGACGGCCCGCTCGGTCGGCCCGAGCGTCTCCAGGACCAGCATCATCGCCATGGACATGCTCTCGGCCAGTTCCACGTCCTCGGCCACGTCCGGCGCGGTGAGCAGCGGCTCCGGCAGCCACTGGCCGACGTAGGCCTCCTTGCGGCGGCTCATGGTGCGCAGCCGGTTCAGCGCCTGGCGGGTGGTGATGCGCACCAGGTAGGCGCGCTGATCGGTGACCGTGCCGAGATCGACGCCCGCCCAGCGCAGCCAGGTCTCCTGCAGCACGTCCTCGGCGTCGGCCGCCGAGCCGAGCATCTCGTAGGCGACGGTGAAGAGCAGGTTGCGGTGCGCGACGAAGGTCTCGGTCGCCTGATCAGGCCCCTGCACTGGGGTGTCCATGGTGGGTTCTCTTCCGTCGGTTTCCGTTGGCCTTCGGGCGGTTCGAATCAGCTCATGATCATCTGATCGGCCGGCCGGCTCAAGCGGTCTGATCGGCGGCGGCCCTGGCCCCGCCCTGCTCGGCCTCCAGGCGCCGGCCGCGGGCGTCGCCGCCGGACACGCGGTGCAAGCCGTACGAACCCGGCTTGCCGGCCTCCGCGGCCAGGTGCTTGACGGTGCCCTTGCACACGACTTCCTTGAGCTTCGCGCCGGTCCGGCCGCCGATGTGGAACCACAGCGCGGTGTCGTTCTTGTGGGCGAACTGGAAGATGCCGGCGTCTCGGCCCAGGCTGATGCACTGGCCGGCGAACACCGAGTTGAGGGTCTCCGGCTGTTCGCCCTCGATCCGGCTCAGCACCGTGTCGGCGACCCGCGCGCCCATCGGCGTCGCGGCCTGGCAGCTCATCCGCGGAGCCAGGCCCGAAGGCGCCGCCGAGTCCCCGGCCGCGAAGACGCGCCCGTCGTCCACGCTGGTCAACGTCTCGTCCGTGAGCAGGCGGCCCAGGGCGTCGGTGCGCAGCCCGCTGCGCGCGGCCAGGTCCGGGACGCCGAAACCGGCGGTCCAGATGGTCACCGCGCCCGCCGGTTCGCGGCCGTCCGCGAGCCGGACGGCGTCGCGCGTCACGGCCGTCACCTTGGTGTCCGGGCCCTCGAGCACGCGCACCCCGAGCGCCGTCAGCCGCCGGGCCACGGAGCGCCGCCCGCGGGCGTGGAGGTACGGGCCGAGGACCCCGCCGCAGACCAGGGTCACGGCCCGGCCCTGCTCGGCCAGTTCGGCGGCGGTCTCGATGCCGGTCGGACCGGCGCCGACCACCGTCACCGCGGCCGTCCGGGGCGCGGCGTCGAGGACCGGCCGCAGCCGCTGCGCGTCCTCCAGGGTGGCGATCGGGTGGGCGAACTCGGCCGCGCCCGGCACGGTCGGGTCCGCGCTGCCGCTGCCGACCGCGTAGACGAGGTAGTCGTAGGCGAGCCGGCCACCCGAGGCCAGCGTCACGCCGCGCTCGGCGGTGTCGATGCGTTCGACGGAGTCGACGAGCAGGGCCACCCCCTCGGCCAGGACCTTGTCGTACGCGACCACGGCCTCGTGGGTTCCGCCCGCCAGCTGGTGCAGGCGGATCCGCTCCACGAAGACCGCACGCGGATTGACCAGGGTCACCGTGACGTCCTCGCGCTGCTTCAGGCGGTTGGCGGCCATCACTCCGGCGTATCCGCCGCCGATCACGATCACGCGGGTGTTCTCAGCCATGGTGTCCGTCTCCTTCGTTTCGAGGGTTCGGACACAAGACACCGGCCGGTCGGCGGTTGTGACAGCCTGCGCTCAACATTCTTTTCGGTTGTCCCGACGGCCTCTCGCCGCGAGGGTCAGGAGACCTTCCCGGGACCGGCCGCCGTGGCCCGCAGCAGGTCCTTCAGGAGGGGGAAGTCGATCTTCTCCGGCCTGCGGAAGCGCAGGCAGACCTTGCCCATGTCATGGCCCGCGAGCCGCTCCTCGAAGGCCTCGCGGACGTCGTCGCGCATCAGGTAGAAGGAGACGTACTGCTTCTGGCTCGCGAAGGCGATCTCCCCGACGCCCTCCCGCTCGTACGCGGGCATCCCGTACGCCATCACCTCGGTGAATCCGCGCAGCTCGGTCCGGCACAGTTCGCGCAGCCGGGTCAGTGCCTCCCTGCGCTCCTCGGGGACCTCGGCGAGGTATGCGTCCACGTCTTCCGCCCGGCTCTGCACCATGGACCTGAGCGTAGGCGAACCCGCGCCGCTCGCCACTCGCCCTCGTGCAACCTTGTGGTTGCGCGAGGGCGAACGACGTGCAACTCTGGAGTTGCACTGAATCACTCAATGGCTTGCGACGAAGGAGTCCCTGATGAACGCGGACCGGATCGAACGCGACACCCTGATCGAGGCGCCCCTGGAGCGGGTCTGGTCCCTGGTGGCCGAGCCGGGCTTCTGGGTGGCCGACGAGGGGAGCCTGGCCGGCATGGTGGCCAGGGAAGGGGAGTCGGTCGTGGCGAAGAACAGCGAGTACGGCGAGTTCCCGGTACGGGTGGAGAAGGTCGAGCCGCCCACCTACCTGGCGTACCGGTGGGCCAGCGCCTTCCCCGGGCAGGAGCTGCGCGAGGACAACAGCACCCTGGTGGAGTTCACGCTGAGCCGCGAGGGGGGCAAGACGCGGCTGCGCGTCGTGGAGAGCGGGTTCGCGGCACTGGCCGGCTCCGAGGAACTGCGCGACAAGGCGCTGAAGGACAACACCGGCGGCTGGCCGCAGGTGCTCGACGCCTTCAGGAAGCGCGCCGAACAACCGGTCGCGTGAGCGGGGACCTCCCCGGCGCCGAAGAGGCGGTCGACCACGTCCTCGTCGCGCTGGCCGACCCGACCCGGCGCAAGCTGCTCGGCCTGCTCGCCGCTCACGGCGAGGTCAGCGCGACCACCCTGGCCGAGGGGCTGCCCGTCTCCCGGCAGGCGGTGGTCAAGCACCTCGCCGTCCTGGACGCCGCCGGGCTGGTCTCCGGCAGCCGGGCCGGACGCGAGGTCCGCTACACCGTGCGGCCCGCGGCCCTGGACGCGACGGCCAGGTGGATGGCCACCCTCGCGGCCGACTGGGACCGACGGCTGGCGGCCGTCAAACGGATCGCCGAGGCGGCGGAACGGGATGCGGGCCAGGCCCCCACGGCCCGATAGTGGGAACCGTGAGCGACTGGCCAGAGGGAACCGGACGAGCCGCGCGAGCCGGAACGGGCGGCACGGACCACGGCGGCGGGCAGGATCCCGTCGCCTGGTCCGGGCCGGAGGGCGCGCAGGCCTTCGCCGCCGTGGAGGCGGCCACGGACTGGCTGCTCGGCTACCCCTTCGTGTTCCGGGCCCTGGCCCGGTGGGTCGGCAGCGGATCCGTCCTGGTGGACTACGGATGCGGGCCGGGCAAGGTCGCCGACCACGCGGCCCGGCTGCTCGGAGCGAAGGTGCTGGCCGTGGACACCTCCCCCGAGATGCTCGCGCTGGCCCGCGGCGCCGGGACGGCGGTCGCCGAATTCCACCTGGTCACGGACGGGCGCGCGGCCTGCCTGGCGGACGGCGGCGCCGACGCCGTGATGTGCAACCACGTCCTGGCTTCGCTGCCCACCGAGGAAGCGGTGCTCGCGGTGTTCCGGGAGATCCGCCGGATCATGCGGCCCGGCGGCCCGTTCGTCCTGCTGGCCACCGATCCCGCGTGCAGCGGGACGGAGTACGCCTCGCTGAGCATCGGTGACCCGGGTGGGCAGTACGCCCCGGGCGACGAGCTGCCCGTACGGCTCCGGCGCACGGACGGCAGCTGGCAGGTGATGCCCAACCACGCGTGGCCCGTGGACTTCTACCCGGCCCTGCTGGAGCGGGCCGGATTCACCCTCCTCGTCCAGCACCGCCCGACGGTGGAGGAGGCCCTGGGCCTCCCCGGCCTCGTCGACGCGGACCTCGCCGCCGGCCGCACCTGGTCGGCGGAGCGGGCCAGGCCTCCCCTGGTGATCACGACGGCGCTGGCGGTCTGAGGGGGCCGGCGGCCTTCGGGTCCCGGCGGTCCGAGCGCCCTGGCGGTCCGAGCGCCCTGGCGTTCTGAGTGCAGGAGACCCTCGCGCGACCCTACGGCGTTCAGCAGGCGCAGGAGATGCCCGAGCGCGGGGCGGTCAGATCGTCGATCGCGCGCTGGTCGGTGCCCTGGGCCGTCTCGAAGGCGAAGCCCTCGCGGACCCAGTACTCGAACCCGCCGAGCATTTCCTTCACCTGGTAGCCGAGCCGGGCGAAGGCGAGGGCCGCACGCGTGGCGCCGTTGCAGCCGGGGCCCCAGCAGTAGGTGACCACCGTCAGCGCCGGGTCGATCAGCGAGGGCGCCAGCTCCGCGATCCGCGCCGTGGGAAGGTGCAGCGCCCCCGGAATGTGGCCCTGGTCCCAGGCTGCCTCGCTGCGGGAGTCGACCACCACCAGACCCGGGACACCGGAGAGCAGGTCGGCCCGTACGTCCGAGACGTCCGCCTCGAAGGCGAGCCTGGCGGCGTAGTGGGCCGCCGCGACGGCCGGAGCGGCGGCCGGGACGGAGAGGACCGCGCTGGTGAGCTCAGCGGTGGCGAGGGTGGCGGAAACGGTGGACGAGAGGGTCGCGGACATCGGGGAACTCCTTGTACGGGGCAGAGTGCGGGGGCTCGCCGGCCGGGTGGACTCCCTTGCGGCGATGACTCCATCCTCTGTTCCCGCCACCCCCGCGACGAGTGGCGTAAACGCCTCCACTCATCAAGATCCCGCCAGGGGTGCGGCGACTGCGGTGACCCTGACGAAGGCCTTCCGGTAGGCCGTCGGCGTCGTCCGCATCTGCCGGGTGAAGTGGTGGCGGTAGGTCGCGGTGGAGTCGAAGCCGACCGCCGCGGCCACCTCGTCCACCGTCCCCTCGCCCGACTCCAGCAGCGGCAGGCTCGCCGCGATCCGCTGGGAGACCACCCAGCGGATCGGGCTCACACCGTTGCGACGGGTGAAGTGGCGGAGGAAGGAACGCTCCGACATGTTCGCCGCGCGGGCCAGGGCCGGGACCGAGAGCGGGCCGTACAGCCGCTGAAGGGCCCAGGCCATGCTCCGGGAGATCCCGTCGTCGGCGCCGTCGGGGCCTATCTCCCCGATGGCCGCCTCGATGAACTGGGCCTGCCCGCCCTCGCGGTGGGGTGGGACGACGAAGCGCCGGGCCACGGTGTTGGCGACGGCGGCGCCGTGGTCGGCGCGGACCAGGTAGAGGCAGAGGTCGATGCCGGCGGCGCTGCCCGCGCTGGTCAGTACGTCGCCGTTGTCGACGTAGAGGACGTCGGCGTCGACCTCGACCGCGGGATGACGCTCGGCGAGGGTGCGGGCGTAGCGCCAGTGGGTGGTGGCCCGGCAGCCGTCGAGGAGACCGGTCGCGGCGAGCGCGAAGGCGCCCGAGCAGATGGACACCAGGCGCGCCCCCCGCGCATGGGCCTTGAGGAGGGCCTCGACGAGCGCCGGCGCGATGGTGCCACCCGCCGGGGAGACTCCGGGGATGATCACGGTGTCCGCGGCGGAGAGCACGTCGAGCCCGTGTTCGGCGCGGAGCGTGAACCCGCCCACCACGCGCAGGTCCCGGCCGGGTTCCGCCGAGCAGACCCGCAGCTCGTACCAGGGCAGGTCCCCCAGCTCGGGGCGGGCGAGGCCGAACACCTCGACCACCACGCCCAGTTCGAAGGGCGCCATTCCGTCGAAGGCGAGTACGGCCACCACGTGGGCCGGTGCCGGCTTCGTGAGGTGAAGGGGTACGGCCTCGAAAGTCATGGCCGTACTGTAGCCAGCCGTCCCCACCAGGCCTCAGCGGGCCGGTGGAGGAGGGGCGAAGAGAAGACGAGCGGGAGGCGAGGAGGAGTACGCACTCCTTGCCACTTACAACATATAGCGCACTGGGGGGCTTGCGGCAAGGCCCCCCGGCTGGGGCAAAATCGCGGACCTAGGCCAGAACTTGCCGAAAAATGGGAGATTCACTCAGTGCGTGCTGATATGTCAGCTCTTGGATCACACGGTTCCGTCGAGTCGGCGGCGACGACCGCCACCAGTGCGTTCGAACTTCCCGACCACCTCTCCCCCAAGGCCGACCCGGCGCTGATCGACGGCGACGAACGGCACTTCGCGGCCGTCTCGCACTGCCTGGAGCAGACGATCGCCGAACTGTCCGACCGGCTGGAGGCCACGCGCAAGGCGCCCGGCGGCGTCGGCCGCGAGGCGATGGACCGCGACACGGAGATCCACCGCCTGACCAGCCGGCTGCGCACGTTGCGCCGCTTCGGGCTGGACCTGTGCCTGGGGCACATCGTCCCCGCCGACGGCTCCGCGCCCGTGTACATCGGACGCCTCGGCCTCACCGACAGCGCGGGCAACCGGCTGCTGCTGGACTGGCGCTCCCCCGCGGCCGAGCCCTTCTTCGCGGCGACGCACGCCGTCCCGATGGGCCTGGCGAGCCGTCGCAGGTACCGCTGGACCCGCGGGCGGATCAGCGACTACTGGGACGAGGTGTTCTCCGCGGACGGGCTCGAAGGGCGCGCCGCGCTCGACGACCAGTCCGCGTTCATCGCCAGCCTGGGCGGCAACCGGTCGGAGCGGATGCGCGACGTGCTCGCCACCATCCAGACCGACCAGGACGCCATCATCCGGGCCGGATCCCGGGGCGCCCTCGTCGTGGACGGCGGTCCGGGTACGGGCAAGACCGTCGTCGCCCTGCACCGCACCGCCCACCTGCTGTACTCCGACCCCCGGCTGGGACACCGTCGCGGCGGCGTGCTGTTCGTCGGTCCGAGCCGGCCCTACCTGGCCTACGTCTCGGACGTGCTGCCCAGCCTCGGCGAGGAGGGCGTGCAGACCTGCACCCTGCGCGACCTCGTCGACGAAGGTGCCGGCGCGGCGGTGGAGGCCGACCCGCGCGTGGCCCTCCTCAAATCGTCCGCCGACCTGGTGAAGGCGGTCGAGGCGGCGGTGCGCATCTACGAGGAGCCGCCGACCAAGGGGATGACGGTCTCCAGCCACTGGTCCGACCTCTGGCTCGGCGCCGACGACTGGGCGGCCGCGTTCGAGGCGGTGGAGCCGGGCACCCCGCACAACGAGGCGCGCGATCAGATCCTGGAAGAACTGCTCACGATCCTGATGGACCAGGACGACAGCGACGTCCCGCCCCACCTGCTCCGCCGTTCGCTGCTCCAGGACCGGGACCTGATCACCACCCTCAACCGTGCCTGGCCGATGCTCGACGCGGGCGAGCTCGTCGGAGACCTCTGGTCGGTGCCCGCCTACCTGCGCAAGTGCGCTCCGTGGCTCGGGCCCGATGACGTGGCCCTCCTCCAGCGCGCCGACGCCCAGGCCTGGACGGCGGCGGACCTGCCGTTCCTGGACGCGGCCCGGCAGCGGCTCGGCGACCCCGAGGCCTCCGTACGCAAGCGCCGGCACGAAGCCGCCGTCGCCGCCGAGCGTGCGCGCAGGTCCGAGGTCATCGACCGGTTGCTCCAGGACACCGAGATCGACGAGAGTCAGGGCGCGGTGGGGATGCTGCGGGGGCGGGACCTGCAGGACGCCCTGATCGACGGCGACGCGCTGCCCGGCGCCGAACCCGACCTGCTCGCAGGCCCGTTCGCCCACATCATCGTGGACGAGGCACAGGAACTGACCGACGCCGAATGGCAGATGCTGCTGGCCCGCTGCCCGTCGCGGAGCTTCACGATCGTCGGGGACCGCGCGCAGGCCCGGCACGGGTTCACCGAGTCGTGGCGGGAGCGGCTCGAACGGGCAGGGCTCGACCGGATCACCATGGCCTCCCTGAGCGTCAACTACCGCACCCCGGAAGAGGTCATGGCCGAGGCCGAGCCGGCCATCCGCGCCGCGCTCCCCGACGCGAACGTGCCGACCTCCGTCCGCAGCAGTGGCATCCCCGTCACGCACGGCGGCGCCGCCGACCTCGCCACGATCCTCGGCGACTGGCTCCACTCCCAGGACGACGGGGTCGCCTGCGTCATCTCCGGCTCTGCCGTCGACGACGGCGCGTTCCCCGCGAGCTCCCGGATCCGCGTACTGACGCCGGCCCTGTCGAAGGGCCTCGAATTCGACCTGGTCGTCCTCCTCGACCCGGACACCTTCGGCGAGGGCATCGAAGGCGCCGTCGACCGCTACGTCGCCATGACCCGCGCGACCCAGCGCCTGGTCATCCTCACAACCCCCTGACCCGGTGAACCTTTCCGGTCACAGCACTAGTAGGGCTTGGTCAGGTTCAGTCGTTGGTGGCGTGTCCGGATGATCGGTTGTTCCGTTGATCGGGTGTGATGCCCGAGGAGTTGGCTGCGGTCCGGTGTGATCTGGAGGATTTCGCGGCGGAGGTGTTCGAACCGTTCGCGAGGGCGGATCAGCGTCGGTGGGGGTCGGTCTACCTGCGCGGGCTGCTGACAGATGGCGGACGCAAGTCCGTCGAGCCCATGGCCGCCCGGCTCGGGGAGGACGGGAACCGGCAGGCCCTGGCACACTTCATCACCTCCAGCCCATGGAACCCGGCCCACGTGCGGGCCCGACTCGCGTGGATGATGCAGACGGCGATCAAACCGACCGCACTGATCATCGACGACACCGGGTTCCTCAAAGACGGCGATGCCTCGGCTTGTGTGACGCGGCAATACACCGGCACCGCGGGCAAGGTCACCAACTGCCAGGCAGGGGTCTCGCTCCACCTGGCCGGCGACCATGCCTCGGCGGCGGTCGACTGGCGGCTGTTCCTCCCGGAGACCTGGGACCCCGCCTCGCCGAAGGCCGATCCCGTCAAGGCGGCCCGCCGGGCGAAGTGCGGCATCCCCGAAGGCCTGGGCCACGTCGAGAAGTGGCAGCTGGCCCTGGACATGGTCGACGAGACACGGTCGTGGGGCCTGGACGTCCCCCTCGCGATCGCCGACGGCGGATACGGGGACACCGCCGCTTTCCGTCTCGGCCTGGAGGAACGCGGGCTGCACTACGTGGTGGGCATCTCCACCACCGTGACCGCCCAGCCCGGCGACGCGCTGCCCTGCACTCCGCCCTACCGCGGCACCGGACGCAAGCCGGTGGCAAGGTATCCCGAACCGGCCCGGAGCGTGAAGAACCTCGTCATCGAGGCCGGGAAACAGGCGGCCAGACCAGTGCAATGGCGCGAGGGATCTCGTCCCGGCACGGGCCGCAGCGGCTTCAAGCGGATGTACTCGCGATTCGTTGCCCTTCGGGTCCGGCCCGCCGGCCGCGAGGTCCGCAAAGCCATCGACGGGCCGGAACTGCCCGCGTGCTGGCTGCTGGCCGAATGGCCTGCCGATCAGGCAGAGCCGGTCCAGTTCTGGTTCTCGAACCTGCCCGCGGAGACACCGCTAACCACACTCGTGCGGCTGGCGAAGCTCCGCTGGCGCATCGAGCACGACTACCGCGAGATGAAACAGGCCCTGGGACTTGCCCACTTCGAGGGCCGCACCTGGAACGGCTGGCACCACCACGTCACCCTCGTCTCCGCAGCCCACGCCTTCTGCACCCTCCAGCGACTGGCCAGAGCCCCAAAAGAAACGGCGCCGGCCTGAGCCTCTACCGAATCGTCCGCGAACTGCAGACCCTCCTCGCCACCTGGGCCGGCGCCTGCCCCACCTGTCACCGCGACATACCCACCCTCACACCAACCTGACCAAGCACTACTAGCGCAGGGTCGCGAAGGCCTTCGTGAAGGCCAGGGGCTGCTGGAGGATCGAGCTGCACGTCGCGTCCGCGTAGTTCACGACTCCGGCCGGGCACTGCCGGTCGCGGGTCGCGGACCACATCGCCAGCCTGCCGATTCCCTTCTCGCTCGCGAAGTCCACGAGCTGAGTGGCGTCGGCGAGGGTGAAGATCTCGCTCGTGACATCGTTGACGCCGATCATCGGGGTGACGGCGACGGTCTTCCAGGCCGCCGCGTCGGAGAGGCCCAGCACTCCCTTGATCTGCGCCTGCGTGGCCGTGGCGGCCTGGATCGCGTACCGGCCCATGTCACCGCTGTAGGCGGGGCCGTAGTCCATGGCCATGATGTTGACGCCGTGGATCCGCACGCCGGCCTTCTTCGCGTCCGCCAACAGGGCCACGCCCGGCTGTGTGAGCCCTTCCGGCATCACGGGCAGGGTGAAGGCCACGTCCAGCCCCGGGTGGGCGGCCTGGAGCAGGGCGATGGCCTGGGCGCGGCGGGTGTTGGCGGCGGTGTCGGGCAGGGCCGCGCCCTCGATGTCGAAGTCGACCTTGGTGAGCCGGTACTGGTCGACGACCTTGCCGTAGGCGGCGGCCAGTTCCTTCGGGGAGCCGCAGTTCAGGGCCAGTTCGTGCCCGGCGGCGCCGCCGAAGGAGACGCGTACGTCCCCGCCCTTGGCCCGCAGGGCGCCGATCTGCGCGGCGACCTTGTCGTGTCCGAGCTCGGTGACCCCGCCCCAGAGCGGGGCGCAGGCGCCGCCGGAGGTGATGAAGGCGAGGTGGAACTCCTTGACCCCGGTCCTGGCCGCCGTGTCGACCAGGTCGTAGGCGGGGTGGAGGGAGGTGTCGACGTACGGCGCGAAGCGCGCGCCGCCGGCCGGGTTTCCGGTCGGGGGCGGGGTCGTGGCGGTGGCCGTCGCGGTGGGCGGGGTGGGCTTGGTCGGCTGCCCCGTGGGGGTGGGCGTCGCGGGAGCGCTCGTACCGGCCGTCGGCGCCGGCGTCGGCACGGCGGAAGGGGCAGCGGTGGGGGCGGTGGTGGGGCGGCCGCCCGGCGGGGGTGTCGGGCCCTGGTCGGCCGAGCACTTCGCACCGTTGATCCGGCAGGCCGTCGGGTTGCCCGGGGTGCCGCTCGCGCTCGTGACGAAGCCGATCGTGACGGAGGCTCCCGCGGCCAGCTCCTTGTTCCACGCCGCCGGCTTCACGGTGACGCGGCGGCCGCTGACCGTGTGCGAGCCGTTCCACAGGGAGTCGACCGTCGTGCCCGCGGGCAGGTCGAACTCCAGGGTCCAACCGGTCTGTGCGCGGCTCTTGTTGTTGGTGATCACGTACGTGCCGGTGTAACCGCCGCTCCACGAACTCGACTTGGTGTACACCGCGCCGACCGAGGCGGCCTGGGCCGTACCCGTGAAGGCGAAGGCGGCGGCCGCGATCAGCGCTGCCACCGCCGTCCCGCCCACAGCCTTCGCCTTCGTGCTCGTCCTGCGCCGGTGACCGGTCGTGCTGCCCATCGCGTGCCTGCCTCTGATATTGCCGGGGGAGTTCGGGGGTTTCGGGGGTGCGGCAGCACGCTAGCCGCCCCGAAACGGACATTTGATCGATTCTGGATGGCGATCGCGAACCTTAGGTTCCGCTTAAGGAAGCGATCGGGCGACCTTAAGGCGGCCGGGCCTCTCCCGCGGCCCGGTGCCGCCAAGTCCACTGAGTGAACAGTCGGTTGATCTCCGGCACGAGCGGGTCCGATGCCGCATATGCTCCCTCCGTACCTCAATGCGACGTACCTCAATACGACGTACATCCATGCGGGACGTACATCCATGCGACGTACGTCCGAACTCCTCGCGAGCCGTAAGGGGACCGCCCCGTGAGTGTCCGAATTCAACCCTCATCCCAGGTCGACGAGACGGCCGAACTCGGGGAGGGGACCACGATCTGGGATCTGGCTCAGGTGCGGGAGGAGGCCAGGCTCGGACGCGACTGCATCGTGGGACGCGGAGCGTACGTCGGCCCCGGTGTACGAATCGGGGACAACGTCAAACTGCAGAACTACGCGCTGGTCTACGAGCCCGCCGAACTCGGCGACGGAGTCTTCATCGGCCCGGCCGCCGTGCTCACCAACGACTTCTACCCGCGGGCCGTCGAACCCGACGGCCGGCAGAAGCGCGGCGGCGACTGGGAGGCGGCCGGGGTCATCGTGGCCGAGGGGGCTTCCCTGGGGGCCCGGTCGGTGTGCGTCGCGGGGGTCCGGATCGGGCGCTGGGCGCTCGTCGCGGCCGGCGCGGTCGTCTCGCGGGACGTACCGGACTTCGCGCTCGTGGCCGGGGTGCCCGCCCGGCGCATCGGCTGGGTGGGCCGGGCCGGGGTCCGCCTGGTGGAACGCGACGGCGAGCCCGGCGTCTGGGAGTGCCCGCGCACCGGCGCCCTGCACGAAGAGACCGACGGAACGCTGACCGAGCTCGCCTGACGCAACGTCGGCAATTTGGGTCAATGGCATTTCCTCAAAACCACAATCAATGAACATCCTTGGGCATACCTTGTCCCTGTACACGGGATCTGAGCAGGCAACAGGCTGTGTTCAGTGGGGGGTTGTACACGACGAGGGCAATCGCAGACAAGGTGACGGCCGGGGCAGGACCATGCGCCCGTCCGCCGCCGTCTGCGCGCGCCCCGATCCGGGACTTCGCTGGAGGGGGATCCAGCGACCCCGGACGCTCGTGCCATCGGAAGAACACGCCGTAGGCACGCGCACCGTCATGCGCAGTCCCCTCCGCCGAACGACGACCGCCGGGTCTGTCCTAGGAACGATTTCAGAGGGGGTAGGTGTGTTGGAGCCGTACGGCTACAGCTCGGACATACAGGGCGAACAGGACACGCGGGAGACCGGGGTGGGGACCCGGTGACCGCCAGACGATTAGAAGCACTGGCCCACGAGGACCCGTCGCTTCACGCCCTCGCCGAGCGGCTGCTCGCACTGGCCGAGGCGGGGCTGCCCGAGATGTACCTGCCGGGCGCGGAGACCTTCGTCTTCACCCGGGCGGGGACCGTCTCCCCCGAAGGCCTGAGGCGCGTGGAACGGCGCGGAACCAGCACCCGGTACGCGGCCATCACCGCGCTGGGCGCACGGTTCCTCCCCGAGGAGCGCCAGCGCGCCCTCTTCGACGGCCGCAGCGCCGGGGAGTTCACGGCGCTCCTGGTGGAACGGCTGCCCGCCGTGACCAACCTCGGCGACGCCGCGCTCATCGCCTGGGCCGCCGCCGAGACCGGCCATCCCAAGCTCGCGGACGCAGTGGCGAGGGTGGCCGAACTGGACGTCCCCGGACGCCCGCAGTACACGGTGGAAGCCGCCTGGGTGCTCTCCGCCCTCACCGCGGCCCGTACCTCGGTGGACGTCGAGTACCGGCTGGCGGCCGCCCGCGACCGCCTGCTGGCGGCACGGGTCGACAGCGGCCCGCTGTTCCCGCACGCCACCGGGCCGGGGCTGGTCCCCGGGTACCGCTCCCACGTGGCCTGCTTCGCCGACCAGACCTATCCGCTCCAGGCCCTGGCCCGGCTGCACGCGAGCGGCCCGGACCCGGAGGCCCTCGCGGCCGCCGACGCCTGCGCCGCCCGGATCTGCGCCCTGCAGGGGGACGGCGGACAGTGGTGGTGGCACTACGACGCCCGCACGGGCGGCGTGGTGGAGGGCTATCCCGTCTACAGCGTGCACCAGCACGCCATGGCCCCGACGGCCCTCTTCGACCTGGCCGAGGCGGGCGGAACGGACTTCGGCGCGGAGATCCGCCGGGGTCTGCGCTGGATGACGGAGGTGCCCGAGATCGCAGGGCCCGACGGCGCCCCGCGCGAATCCATGATCCTCGAGGAGTTCGGGGTCACCTGGCGCAAGGTCTACCGCGGCGATCCCGCCAAGGCCGTCCGCGCCGCCCGCGGACTCACCACCCGGGTCGCCCCGCGGGCCCGGCTGGCCCCGCTCGACCGGATTTTCCGCCCGCTGGCGGTGGACCGCGAGTGCAGGCCCTACGAGTTCGGCTGGCTGCTCCACGCCTGGCTCGGGGGGCTCGGGAGATGAACCACAGACAGTCGCTCTTCGGAGTGGCGCTCGACCCCCTGACCATGGACGAGACGGTCCAGCGGTGCCTCGACGCCGTGCGCCGCGGTGAACAGATCGAGATCGGCATGGTCAACGCGGCCAAGCTGGTCAACATGCGCCGTGACCCCCGCCTCGCCGCGGCGGTCGCCGGCTGCGACCTCGTCCTGGCCGACGGCCAGGCCGTGGTGTGGGCCGGCCGCGTCCTCGGGGTCCGGCTGCCCGAACGGGTGGCGGGAATCGACCTGTTCATGCGGCTGCTCGCGGCGGCGGAAACCGCGGAGATCCCCGTCCACCTGCTCGGCGCACGGCAGGACGTACTGGACCTCATGCTCGCCCGGATCGCCGAGCGGTTCCCCAACCTGCACGTGGCCGGCAGCCGCAACGGCTACTTCGAGGACTCCGAGCAGGGCGAGATCGCCGACGCGGTGGCCGCGAGCGGGGCCCGGATGCTGTTCCTCGGCATGACCTCGCCCAAGAAGGAGATCTTCACCGCCGGCTACGGCAAGCGCACCGGCGCCCACGTGGTGCACGGCGTCGGCGGCTCCTTCGACATCCTGGCCGGCATCACCAAGCGCGCCCCCCTGGTCTGGCAGCGGATGGGGCTCGAATGGTTCTACCGGACCCTTCAGGAACCGCGCCGCCTGGGCAGGCGCTACCTCACCACCAACGCCGCCTTCCTCCTCATGACGGTCCGGGAACTCATCCGCCGCACACCGTCCACACCGTCTGCCGGTTCCGCGAACAGGAGTCACTGATGCGCGTCGTCGTCGTGGGACAGGGATACGTCGGCCTTCCGCTGGCCATCAGGGCCGCCGAGGTCGGACACCAGGTGGTCGGCTACGACGTGGACGCGCGGCGGGTCAAGAGCCTCGCCGCCGGCGAGTCGTACGTGGAGGACGTCTCCTCCGCGCGGCTGAGCAAGGCCCTGGAACTGGGCACGTACCAGGCCAGTGACCAGGCCCGGGACTGCGGCGGCTTCGACGTCGCGGTCGTCACCGTCCCGACCCCCTTGCAGGACGGCGCCCCCGACCTGCGCTACATCGAGGAGTCCGCGCACACCCTGGCCCGCTTCCTGCGGCCGGGAGCCACCGTCGTGCTGGAGTCGACCACCTACCCCGGCACCACCGAGGAGCTGTTCGGCCCGATCCTGGAGGACGGTTCGGGCCTCACCGCCGGCGTGGACTTCCACCTCGGCTACAGCCCCGAGCGGATCGACCCCGGCAACAAGGTCTGGGGCTTCCAGCAGACGCCGAAGGTGGTCTCCGGCGTCAACGCGCTCTCACTCAAGGCCGTGGATACCTTCTACGCGGGCCTCGTCGACACCACGGTGCCGGTGCGCTCCCCCAAGGAGGCCGAGCTGGCGAAGCTGCTGGAGAACACCTTCCGGCACGTGAACATCGCCCTGGTCAACGAGATAGCCATGTTCGCCCGCCACCTCGACATCGACGTGTGGCAGACCATCGAGGCCGCCTCCAGCAAGCCGTTCGGCTTCATGAAGTTCACCCCGGGCCCCGGCGTCGGCGGGCACTGCCTGCCCATCGACCCCTCGTACCTGTCGTGGCGCGTGCAGCGCGAGCTCGGCCAGAACTTCCGTTTCGTGGAACTGGCCAACGACATCAACAGCCACATGCCCGAGTACGTGGCACGCCGCGTCATGGACGCGCTCAACGCCAAGCGCCGCTCGGTCAACGGCTCCCGGATCCTGCTCCTGGGGCTGGCGTACAAGAAGAACACCGGCGACGCCCGTGAGTCTCCGGCGGTACGCGTCTCCCAGCTGCTCCTGGACATGGGAGCGAAGGTGCGCGCGGCAGACCCCCACGTGGTGGAGAGCATCAAGGTCGACGCCCGCCTCTCGCGGGTCGAGCCGACCCGCAAGGAGCTGGCCGCCGCCGACGTGGTCGTGCTGCTCACGGACCACGACTCCTTCGACTACCCGTCGATCACCGAGCACGCCTCGCTGATCCTCGACTGCCGCAACCGGCTGTCGGGACCCACGGTGGAGGTGCTCTGACTCCATGCCCAGAATCATCTGTGTGGCCGGGGCCCGGCCCAACTACATGAAGATCAAGCCGGTGATGGACGCCCTGGAGCGCCGCGGCGCCGAGGTCGTCCTCGTCCACACCGGCCAGCACTACGACGAGTCCATGAACGACGTCTTCTTCCGCGACCTAGGCATCCGCGCCCCCGACCGCTATCTGGGAGCCGGGTCCGGCAGCCACGCCGTGCAGACCGGCCGGGTGATGGAGGCCTTCGAGCCGCTGCTCGACGAACTGGTCCCGGACGCCGTCGTGGTGGTCGGGGACATCAACTCCACGCTGGCCTGCGCCCTGGTCACCGCGAAGGCCGGGCCGCTGCTCGCCCACGTGGAGGCGGGTCTGCGCAGCCGGGACTGGAGCATGCCCGAGGAGGTCAACCGGGTCGCCACCGACCGGCTCAGCGACTACCTGCTGGCCCCCTCCCCCGACGCCGCCGCGAACCTGCGGGCGGAGGGGTACCGGGAGGACCAGATCCACGTCGTCGGCAACGTCATGATCGACACGCTGCTCGCCAATCTGGACCGGGCCCGGCGCTCCGACGTCCTCGACCGCTACGGGCTCACCCGCGGCGGGTACGGCCTGGTCACCCTGCACCGGCCGGCCAACGTGGACGATCCGGACGCCCTGCGCGGCCTGTTGAAGGCGCTGGGCGAGATCGCGGGCCGCTGCCCGCTGCTGCTGCCGGTGCACCCCCGGGCGGCCGAGCGGCTGGCAGAGATCGGCGTACCGGGCGGCATCCGGCTGGTGCCGGCCGCCGGATACCTCGATTTCATCGCCCTGCAGGACTCGGCGCGCGTGGTGCTCACCGACTCCGGGGGCATCCAGGAGGAGACCACCGCGCTCGGCGTGCCCTGCGTGACGCTCCGGGAGAACACCGAGCGCCCGATCACCGTCGAGCAGGGCACCAACGTCCTGGCGGGCACCGATCCGGACCGCATCACGGCCACGGTGCACCGGGTGCTCGACGATCCGCCCGCGCCCCGCTGTCCCGAGCTGTGGGACGGCCGCGCGAGCGAGCGCATCGCGCAGGTGCTCCTCGAGGGCGGGAGCGCGGCGACCCGGCCGCGGCCCACCGACCTCGTCCCGGGCACCGCGCCCGTCGTCTAGTGCTGTGGCCGGAAGGGATCGCCGGGTCGCGGCGGACCCCTGCGGCCACAGCACCGTTTCCACCCCTGTTCCACCTGTACCGAAAGAAGGCTGATGGACCTCGCGGAGATCTGGCGGGTCATGCGCAGGCGCTGGTACGTGCTGCTGCCCGGGCTGCTGCTCACGGCCGCGCTCATCACCGGCGTGTACCTGCTGGTCCCGGTGGAGTACCGGTCGCAGAGCACCGTGACGCTCCTGAACTCGAAGAAGGCCACGGTGGCCTTCGACGGCAACCCCTTCCTGAGCACCCAGGCCTCGCTCACCGGCATGGCCGACGGACTCGCCCGGAACCTGAACTCCGACGATTCCAAGGCCGACCTCAAGGCCCAGGGACTCACCGGCTTGTACGAGGCGAAGATCGCCGACAACGCGCAGGGGCCCTTCATGTGGCTGAGCGTCACCGGCACCGACCCGGCCGCCGTCCTGAAGTCGGACCAGCTCTTCACCGCGTACGCCGAGAAGCGGCTCCTGGAGTTCCAGGCCCAGCAGTCGGTGACCCCCGAGGCGATGATCCGCATGGCGACGATCGTGCCCCCGCAGAAGCCGGAGGCGCAGACGAAGACCCGGCTCCAGTACCTGGTCATGGCGGCGGCCCTGGGCTTCGTCCTCAGCCTGGTGGCCACCTTCTTCGTCGAGGCCCGGCGCCGCAAGGCCGACAAGCCCGGCCGACGCAAGGCGGCGGCAGCCGACCAGGGTCCGCCCGAGAACTCCGGCCCCGGTCCCGGCCCCGATTCCGATTCCGGCCCCGGCCCCGGCCCCGGCCCCGGTTCCGGTTCCGACGAGCAGCACATCGGCGCCCTCGACCCCACGGCGACCATGGCGCTCAAGGTCCTGCCCTCGTCGGCCTTCCGTTCCAAGGCATCGCCGTGACCGCGCCCACCACCGACACCGGCACCCAGGACCCGCCCGAGGTGCCGCCGGAGGTCCCGCCCGGGGCTGCGTCCCTGTCGCGCAAGGTGGGATCCGCCGCCCGGTGGAGCCTGGTCAACACCATGGTGATGCGCCTGGGCAATTTCGTCACCGGCATCATCCTCGCCCGCTTCTTCCTCGGTCCCGAGGCCTGGGGCGTCTACGGGATCGCCCAGACGGTCCTGCTGGTCCTGCTCTCCGCCAACGAGCTCGGCGTCTCCCTCGCCATCGTGCGCTGGGAGGGCGACCCGCGCCGCTTCGCCCCGACGGTCCTCACCCTGAGCGCCGCTTCCAGCCTGCTGCTGTACGCGGGCCTGTTCGCGGCGGCCCCCTTGGTGGCCCGGGTGCTCGGCTCCCCCGAGGCCTCCGGGGTGCTGCGGGTGATGTGCGTGTGCGTGGTCCTCGACGGGCTGTCCCAGGTGCCCGCCGGTTTCCTCACCCGGGAGTTCCAGCAGGGCCGGCGGATGGCCATCGACGCCGTCAACTTCGTCCTCAGTACCGCGGTGACCCTGCTGCTGGCCGTCCAGGGCTGGGGTGCGATGAGCTTCGCCTGGGGCTCCGTCGCGGGCAACGTGGCCGCGCTCGCCGGCTGCTGCCTGGCCGCGCCCGGCACCCTGAAGTTCGGCTGGGACCGGGAGCAGGCCCGGGCCCTGCTGCGCTTCGGACTCCCCCTCGCCGGGGCCAGCATGCTCGCGCTCGGGGTCGTCAACGTGGACACCATGGTGGTGGGTTCCTCCCTCGACCAACTGGCCCTCGGCTTCTACGTGCTGGCCTTCAACATCTCCGGCTGGCCCGTACGGATCATCTCCGAGGCGGCCCGCCGGGTCTCCTTCGCCGGCTTCTCCCGACTGGCCGACAGCGGCGCCGGAGGGGGGCCGGGGGCACTGGCCGCAGGCTTCGGCCGGGCCCTCGGCGTGGTGATGACGGGCACGGTCCCGCTCTGCGTGCTGCTGGCCGCCCTCGCCGGGCCGATCGTCGAGCTGGTCTACGGGGAGCGCTGGCTGCCCGCCGCCGCCGCGCTGCCGTGGCTGATGGGGCTCGGACTGGTCCGGATCGGCTGCGAACTGGCCTACGACTGCCTGGTGGCCATCGGACACCGCCGCTCCCTCATCGGGGTCCAGGGGCTGTGGCTCGCCGTCCTGGTCCCGGTGCTGGTGGCCGGCGCCGGCGCGGGCGGGATCGAGGGGGTGGCCCAGGGCCACGTTCTGGTCGCGGGGGCCGTCGTGGTGCCGGTGTTCCTCTTCGCCCTGCACCGGGGCGGTGTCGGGCTGGGCACCGTGGCACGCGCCTGCGCCTGGCCCTTCCTGGCCGGGGCCGTGATGACGGGCGTGGCCCTCGGTCTGGAACGGCTCCTCGGCGACGGCGTCCTCGCCCTGCTCGCGACCGCGACCGCGGCCTGTCTGAGCTACGCCGTGTGCGTCCTGCCGAGCTTCGGCTTCCTCCGCGGCACCGCACCGGCCGCCGCAGCCGCTCCGAAAACGACAACGAAGGACTGACATCCATGGCACGCCTTCGCAGACGCATGTGGGCCTGGCTGCTGGCCGGGTTCTTAACGGTCGCCGCCCTGACCCTCTACCAGGCCGAGCGGACGGGCCGCAGCGAGCCGACGGCCGGTTCCTGCCCGGAGAGCGCCCTCGAATGCCCCGGCGAGGAGAAGCCCCTCCCCCTGCCCGTGCCCAGCGCCGTACCCTCCGACTCGCCGTCTGCGACGGCCGGCCCCAGTCCCTCCGCGACCCCGGCCTCCCCGTCGCCCACTCCCCCGCCGGACAGCGGCGCACCGCCCTCGTCCGCACCGGGCCCCGCCTGCAACGGCACCTCGCCCGGCGCCTGCGGCTTCCCCGACGCCCGCTCGACCGGCCCCCGGATCGCGCTGAAGCGGCACGACACGGGGAACATGTCGATCAAGACCGACGGCACGGTCATCAAGGGCTGGGACATCTACGGTTCGCTGGACGTGTACGCCGACAACGTCACGATCATCGACAGCCGGATCACCTCCACCAACTGGTGGGGCGTCAACCTGCGTCCGGGCTTCAAGGGCCTGCGGGTGCTGCACACCACGATCACCGCCGTGCCGGGCAAGGGCCCCGACAACGGGGGCGTCAACTACGCGGTGTCCAACATGGGCGAGAGCTCCGTCGAGGTCGGCTGGTGCGACGTCTCGGTATTCGGCAACGCCCTGTCCATGGGCCAGGGCGACCTGCACGACAACTACGTGCACGACATCGTGGCCTTCCGGAACCTCGGCGGGGAGTGGCAGCACACCGACGCCGTGATCAGCGGCGGCGGCAACAAGGGCCGGCTGACGGTCCGCCACAACACCCTGCTGAACTCCGTGCCCATCGACAAGGGTGCCAGCGCCGCGCTCGGGCTCTTCGCCGACACCGGCGTGGTCTCCAACGTGATCGTCGACCGCAACTGGCTGGCCGGCGGGGCGTACGCGCTCTACGGGGGCGGCCCGGGAGCCACCGGGATCCAGGTCACGGACAACGTGTTCTCCACCCAGTACCACCCCAAGAGCGGCCTCTACGGGGCGGTCGCCGCATGGAACGCGGGCGGCGCGGGGAACGTGTGGCGCGGCAACCGCATGTCGGACGGGCGGCCCGTCGTACCCGAACCCGCCCCCTGACCACCGAGAGGACATGACATGCGCCGCATCGCCCGGGCCCCCTGGGAGCTGCTCAAGCGGGCCTTCGGCTGGCTGGTGCTCTTCGAGGCCAGGAACAAGCTCGTGCTGGCCCCCTCCGCCCTGCGGCTGCGCCGTTTCGAGAACGCGGAGACCGGCAGGCTCGGCTCGCTCCTGGGCCGGCCGCCGTCGGCCCTGGTCGCCACCGTGATCGCCACCCACCGGCGCCCCGAGGCCCTGCGCGCCGCGGTGGCCTCGGCGCTGGCGCAGACCGTGGCCGACCAGGTGGTCCTCGTCGTGGACGACGGCGCGGGTCTGCCCGAACTCCCTGCGGATCCCCGGCTCTTCGCCGTGTCGCTGGCCCGGAACACGGCCACGGCCGGGGTGGTGCGCAATGTCGGGATCCGGCTGAGCCGCTCTCGGTACGTGGCCTTCCTGGACGACGACAACCTGTGGGAGCCGGACCACCTGGAGCAGGCCCTGACGGTCCTGGAGTCGCCGGGCGGGCCGGACGCGGTGTACACGGCGCTGCGCAGGATGCTCCCCGACGGAACCCAGCGGGACGTGCTGTCCGTGCCCTTCGACCGCCGCCGCTCCGCGCACGAGGCCTTCCTCGACACCAACGCCTTCGTGGCGCGCCGCACCCCGGCCCTGTACTTCAGCCGGCTGCGGCGGACCCCCGAGGTCCTGCCCCGCGAGGACTGGGAGCTCGTACGCCGCTACAGCCGGCGCCACGAGGTCCGCCACCTGCCCCGGCCGACCGTCCGCTACCTGGTCAACCCGGAGAGCTTCTACACCGCCTGGGAGGGGCCGGCGCCCACCGGTCCGGCCCCCGCCGCCTGAATCCGGCCCGGTCAGGGCCCCGGGGTGGCGCGCAGGGCGGTCCGGCTGGCCAGGGCGCGGGCCGCGGCCCGGCTCGCCGGGCGGCCGAGCGCCGCCCGGGAGGTCTCCCGTAGCAGCACGGCCGCGCGGAAGGCCGCGGTGGCGGGCGCCGAGTTCCGGCGGCCGTAGAGGCGTACGCGGTTGAGGGTCAGCAGGGTCCACAGGCGCGGGGAGACCTGTGATTCCCCGCCGAGGTGGACGGCCGAGGCCGCCGGTTCGAGCCGGGTGACGAAGCCGTGGTCCCCGGCCCGCAGGCAGTACTCGGTCTCCTCCGAGTACAGGAAGAACGATTCGTCCCAGGCCCCGCAGGCGTCGAGGCACTCCCGGGACAGCGCCATCATGGCGCCGGACGCCCAGTCGGCGACCGTCTTGCGCCGGTACGCCGACGGATCGGTGACCAGCTCGCTCCACCGCGGGAAGCGTCCCGCGCGCCGGTTGCCGATCACGGCCTCGCCGAGGGCCCGGGTCACCCGGGACTCCCGGCGCAGCGAGTGGTGGAGCGTCCCGTCCTCCTCGTACAGCAGGGGGACGCTGATCCCCACCCGGCGCCCGCCGGTCCCGCCGTCGACGGGGGCGCCGAGCGCGGCGACGAGGTGTCGCGCGCAGCCCTCCCGCATCCGCAGGTCCGGGTTGCAGACCAGGCCGACGCTGAAGCCGCCGTCCCATCCGGCGGCGGCTTCCAGGGCCGCGTTCACCCCGGCGGCATAGCCGGCGTTGCGGCCGGTCTGGACGATCGTGGCCTCCGGCGCCAGCGACCGGATCACCTCGACGGTGTCGTCGGCGGAGTCGTTGTCTGCGACGACCAGCCGCCAGTCGACCCCGGCCATGCCCTGCGGCAGGGAGGCGAGGAACCCGGGTATCACCTTGGCGCTGTTCCAGGTGACGACGAGGACGGCTACGGGGCCGGCTGCATCCGGCCGGTCCGGGCCCCGGTCGGCTGCGGAGCCGGAAGCTGTGGAGCCGGAAGCTGTGGTGTCGGAGGGCACGGGTTCTCCAAGGTTCGGGGCTGGGGCGGGGAGCGCCGGATGAAGCCGAGGTAGCTGCCTCCCGCGGCGATCGTCAGGAAGAACATCCCGGCGAACATCGGGAAGCTGAGGGCGTCGAAGGTGGCCGCGCTGACCAGGGCGACGAGGGCCGAGGCGAAGAAGGCCTGGCCGAGCTCCCGGTCGGACTCGTCGGCGGCGAGACGGCGGATGGCGCCGCCCTGGTGGATTCCGGTGAGGAACAGCGCCAGGAGCGCGAGGAGGCCCAGCAGGCCCATTTCCGCCAGGGTCAGCATGTACTGGTTGTCGGTGAAGAAGTAGAGGTCCGGGGTGAAGGTGCCCAGGCCCCGGCCGAACAGCGGGCGCTGCTCCAGGTAGGGCACGATCGCGCTGTACTTCACGGTGCGGGCCTGGGTGCTGCTGTCGGAGTTCGACACGAAGGACGCGAAGAGCGTGGTGATCGTGCCGATCAGTCCGGGGACCAGGACCTTGAAGACGGCCACCGAGCCGAGCAGCAGACCGAAGGCGGTCCAGCGGCGCTGCGGCTTCCACCGCGGCACCATCACCAGCACCACGATGAGGGCCCCGATGATGGAGGTCCGCGACACCGTCAGCGGCAGGGCGCCGCCCATCAGCGCCACCGGCGCCCAGCGGCGCCAGCGGCTCAGGTGCGCCCGGACCGGATCGAAGGCCTGCTGGATCGCGAAGGGCAGCAGCAGGGCGAGCATGCCGCCGAACTCCAGCGGCTGCGCGGTGGTGGAGCGCGGCCTGGTGAACGCCCCGCGGTCCAGGGTGGTGATCTGCGCGACGCTCGACTGGAGACCCGGGATGCTGATCTTCTCGGCGATGTTCGTCGCGGTGAAGAAGTCGTAGTAGCCGATGGCGGCGACCACGGCCCCCATCACGACGGCCCGTCGCAGCAATACGTCCAGGCGTGCCCGGTCCTGGATCCCGGCGGAGATCAGCACCACCAGCGATACCCAGACCAGCAGTCCGATCAGCCCCCGGTCGGCGCCCAGCACCTCCTTGTGCGAGCTTCCCCGGGAGGCGTTCGCCAGGTACGAGGCCAGGACCGAGACCGCCAGCAGCCACATGACGACCCGGGGCAGCCGGGTGCCGGGGGCCGCTCTGATCCGGCCCGTCAGCCAGGTCGCGAGGTACCAGAAGAGGGCGAGGAGCGCGAAGACGTTGGCCGGGGTGCCCACGCCGCCGAGGCCGGGCAGGGTCAGGTTCGAGGGGATGAAGAAGGCCAGCCCCAGATAGCCGCTGAGCAGGGCGGTGGCGTCCAGCTCTCGGTGGCGGGTCCGGCGGCGCCCGCGCGGTACGGCCGTACCGGCCGCGGCCTCGGCGGCCTCGCGCCGCCGCCGGCGGCCCGCCAGCAGGCTCTCCATGACGAAGGAGGCGATGAAACCGGCGACCAGGCCGGCGATGACCACGGCCAGTACCTGCTGGTAGCGGGCCTTGAGCTGTGGTTTCGGGGTCTGCGGCAGCACCACGGGGGCGGTCTGCACGAAGTACGCGGGCTGCACCTTGGCCGCCGCCTGGAGCGCGTTGAGCTGCTCCCCGGCGAAGTCGGTGAGCGTACTGGTCTCCTTGAGCACCTTCGCCCGGTTGGTGCCCGTGACGGTCAGCGTGAGCATCGGGCCCGAGGCGTTCGCGGCGAAGCCGACCGTGTAGGGGTCGGTCACCCCGAGCCCGTGCAGGTCCCGCGCCGCGTCGGCGCCCGACAGGGTCCTGATGAGCACGTCGGCGGTCACCACGAGCGAACCGCCCGCGTTCGCGATGGGGTTGCCGAAGGCGGGGGCCAACTGGGCCACCGCCGTGGAGTCGAGGAGGGCCACCGAGCTCTGGGACTGGTAGGACACCGGGACCGACTGGTACAGCTGCGCGCCCGCGAGGACCCCGCACAGCGTCAGGGGCGCCATGACGTACCAGCGGCGCCGCAGTACCGCTCCTATCTCACCGATGTTCATGAACGAACCTTCCCAACCACCATGGAACCGTTGGCGTGTTGCCCGGCGTCCTGGGAAGATCGAAACACGACGGAAGGAATCCTGTGTCGCCTGGTGAGCTGTTCCGCACGCTGCGCCGCCGCTGGTACGTGCTGGTCCTGGCGGCCGTGCTCGCGGCGGCGGGGGCGCTCCAGGTGCTCCGGCCCACCACGACCTATGTGAGCACCGCGATCGTCGTCCTGAAGCCGCCGGTGACGAGCAACCAGCCGAACCAGCTCGCCAACCTGCAGCCGCCGCTGGCCGCCGTCTCCCTGGCCGCCGTACAGCAGTTGGACTCCTCCGACGGGGAGGCCGAACTGCGCGCCGCCGGGGTGGTGGGCACCTACCGGATGATCCCGCGCAACAGCGGCACGAGCGTCACCCCGCGCTATCTGATTCCCTCCCTCCAGATCCAGGCGGAGCACACGGACCCGGCCACGGCCGACCGTTCCGTGTTGAAGGTCGTCGAGGTCTACGGCAAGCACCTTTCGGACATGCAGGCCGAGCAGCGGATCCCGGCGGCGGGCCGGATGAGCGTCACCCTGCTCGTACCGCCGTCCGCGGTGGCTCAGCTCGGGACCAAGAGCCGCGGACTGGCCGGGACGGCGATCCTGGCCTTGGTCGCCGGGGTGGCCTGCGCGCTGTGGACCGATCAGTTGCCGGCGGGCCGCGCCCGGCGTCGGCGCGAACGCGCCGACGCCGGGGGCAGCGGGCCGGAGCGGGGCGAGAGCCCCGTGCCGGCGGCCGCGGCGGCCCGCTGAGACAGCGGGCCGCCGGGCCGCCCACGCCCCTGGTTCGGGGCGGTGGTGCGGTGTCATCAGATCCCTCGGCGCTTCCAGGACTGCCACCAGAGCCATTCGCGCCCGCGGTCGGCGACGGCGGACAGCACCAGCGGCTGGAGGTACGGCATCACGCGGGCCCCGATCCGCCGCCGCCGGCGCAGTGCCCCGTACTCGGCGAGCGAGGTGTATTGCGGCAGGCATTCCGCGGCGAAGGCCTCCAGCTCCTCGACCGGGACCACCCCGGTGCGCCCGCGGTCGTAGGCCCGGTAGGCACGCCGCAGCGCGTACCGGGCGAGCCGGGTGCGGGCCGCCGTGGACAGCCGGCCCGCCTCCGGGAGCAGGCCGCCGCACTTCTCCAGCACCGAGTCGAAGGCGACGAGGCGCTGGCGCAGGTCGTCGAGCTGCCCTCCGAAGTCGGTGGTGGACATGTTGTTGCCGTGGACCCGGTAGAAGGCCTGGTCGGCTCCCCGGACGTAGCCCACGTCGGCGTGGGCCGCGAGCCGCATCCACATTTCGATGTCCCCGGCGTGCGGAAGCTCCGGGTCGTAGCCCCCGACCTTGCGCTGGAGGCTGGTGCGCACGACCACCTCGGGTGAGGTGATGCATCCGGTGCCCTCCCGGAAGCGCCGCTCCAGCCACCACCGACCCGGATAGACCACCGAGCCGGTGCTCCGGGTACGGGCCTCGGGCAGCGGCCCGCCGTGCTGGAACCGCAGCGGCCTGCCGTAGGCGAAACCGGCCTGCGGGTGGGCGTCGAGCAGGGCCGCGGCGCGCACCAGGGCGCCGGGGACCAGCCGGTCGTCGGCTGAGAGCAGGGCGACGTAGTCCCCGTCCGCCCACTCCAGCAGCCCCTCGTTGTAGGTGGCGATGTGCCCCTGGTTCTTCTCGTGGACCCGGACCTCGATCCGGGGGTCGGCCGCCGCGAGGGCGCGGGCGACCTCCGCGGAGTCGTCGGGGGAGGCGTCGTCGATGATCAGTACCCGTACGTCGACGCCTTCCTGCTCGTCCAGGACGCTCTTGACGCAGTCGGCCAGGAAATGGCCGTACTTGTAGCAGGGGATCACCACGCTGACGGTGCTCACTGGCCGGACACCTCCGTGGGCCCCTCGCCGAGTGCGGCGGGGGGCGTGGTGGTGAAGACCGGGCCGACCCAGTAGTTCACCGATCCGAAGGTGTTGTTCGGGAAGACCGTGGCCGCCCCGTACTTGTAGAGCCCGTTTCCGGTGTTCGCGCCGCCGCCGTCGGCCGGGGCCACCAGCGGGTAGGAGCGGTGCGCGGCGGTGAAGTAGCCGCCGTCCACGGAGTACTTGCCGTTCGGCGCGTGGTACGAGGCCACGTACTCGGTGTTCGCGGTGATGGCCACCGGGGTGGTGAAGTGCAGCTGCTGCCAGCCGGACAGGGTCTCGCTGCCGAAGGTTCCGGTGGCCAGGAGCGTGCCGGAGGCGGACCAGAGGCTGCCGGTGTGCGTGCCGGTGTTCCCGGGACCCTTGTAGAAGGTGACACCGGTGACGTAGCCGGCGACCGTGGACTGGAAACGGGTGCCCAGTTCCACGGAGTTGGTGTCGTCGTTGACGTTGGCCGTGGTCGGGGTGGCGCCCGGACCCCACAGGGTGCAGGGGCAGTTCACCGCGGGCGGGCTCGTGCTGGTGGTGAAGGTCCAGGTGACCGGCGCGGCCATGGCGTTGCCCCACAGGTCGGCGACCTGGACCGACGCCGTGTAGGTGGTGCCCAGCGCCAGTTCGGTGGACGGGGTGAAGGTGGCGCTGTTGGACACGTCGAGGACCTTGCTGCCCGGGACGGTGGCGCCGCCCGGATCCTTGACGGTGAACACCAGGGTGTCGGCGTCCACGGCCGAGTTGAAGGTGGCCTTGACGGTCGCGGTGATCGCGGTGCCGGTCGCCGCCGACTGCGGGCTGGTCGAGGTGACGGTCGGCGGCGTCGTGCTCGCGGTGGCGGTGTCGAGGACCGCGTCCACCCAGTAGTTGCTGCCGGAGGAGGCGGTGGACGGGAACCCGCCGGTGCCGCTGTAGCGGTAGAGGCCGTTGCCGCCGTCGGTACCGCTCTTCAGCGCGGTGAACGGGGCCAGTCCGGCGTCGGAGGAGGCGAAGGTGGTGTCGAAGGAGTAGCCGCCGTTGGGGGCGAAGTAGGAGGCTATGTAGGTGGTGTTGGCCTTGACGGGGATCGGCGAGGAGAAGTTGAGCTGCTGCCAGCCCGAGGCCGTCTCGTTGGTGAAGGTGCCCGTGGCCAGGCGCTGGCCGGAGCTGCTCCACAGGCTGCCCGTGTGGGTGCCGGTGTTGGCCGGGGACTTGTAGAAGCGGACGCCCGTGATCGAACCGGGCACCGAGGAGCGGATCTTCACGCCGAGTTCCACGGCGCTGCCGTCACCGGCGTTGACGGTGCCCGGCACGGCCGCGGCGGGCCAGACGGTGCAGGGGCACTGCTGGGGGCCCACGGTCAGCGGCACGGTGGTGGTGGCGCCGATGTTGACGCTGTCGTCGACCGCACGGACCTTGATCTGTGCGGAACCGGGGGTGGTCGGGGTCCACTTGTAGCTCCAGGACCCGACGCCCGTGGTGGCCTTCCAGGTGGTTCCGCCGTCGGTGGAGACCTCCACCCGGGCGACGACTCCGCCGCCGCTGTCGGAGGCGGTGCCCGTGATGGTCACGGGCCGCAGGGCGGGCACCGTGGAGTTCGCCGCGGGGCTGCTCACGGTGATGACCGGTCCGGTGGTGTCCGTAGAGGCGGTTGCCACGAGCAGGTTGCTCTGCAGGGACTTGGGCTGGACCCCCATGTCGGCGAAGATGTTCACCGTCGCCTGCTGCATCCGCTTGTCCTCGGTGACCACGGCGTCGTCCGGGTTTCCGGTCGGCATGTTGGTCAGGCCCCAGGACCACTGCACGGTGCCGGAGCCGAAGACCAGGGCGTTGGAGACCTGGTCCCGGAAGGCGACCAGGCTGTGCGTCGCGGTCCCGTTGCCGTAGGTGTTCCCGTAGTCCAGGCGGTACTTGCCGTCGTTGATGTCCACCGTGGTGGAGGACATCGCGATCTGCCCGGGCGGGCGCGCCGCGTCCTCCACGTCACTGTCCCACTCGTAGCCGAGCGTGCCGACGGGGAAGGTGGCGGTCTGGGAGGGGGTCAGGTTCGCGACGGTGGTACCCCGCCACAGGCGCATCTTGGCGTACGCGCCGGGGACGGTGATCGCGTCGCTGCGGTAGCCGTTCACGCTGAACAGCGAGCCGGTGACCTGGTTCTGCGGCTGGTAGGGCCGGCCGTTCGTGGCGCTGGCCGGGTCCATGAAGGTGCCCGTCCAGATCCCGCTCGGGTCGGGGATGCCGTTGGGCTGCGGGAAGGAGAGCTTGGTCTCCTTGTAGCAGACCAGGGTCCGGTTGGCCGTGTTGGCACCGTCGATGCTGGGGGCCAGGCGGGTCTTCCAGAAGACCTCGTTGCCGGCGAAGTAGGTCTGGTTGACGCCCGCGTGACGGGCGTTCAGAGCGTTGGTGAACTGGTCCTGGGTCCAGTACTCGTCGTGCCCCGAGGACATGAACACCTTGTGGTTCTGCAGCTGGGTCGCGCCCTTGGTCGACATGTCGATGCCCGACATGTAGCTGACGTCGTACCCGTTGCGCTCCAGCCAGGCGACCATCTGGTACTCGGATCCGTAGATCCCGTTCTCCCCGCCGATGTCCATCGGCCGGTTGTAACTCACCTCGTAGGCACGGCCGTCGGGCGCGGGCCCGCCACCGTCGTACAGGTCCTGGCCGCCGTAGTTGTTGTACGCCTGCCAGGTCTGGTCGCTGGTCTGCACGACGATGTCGGAGTGGCTGGAGTCGTTGCGGACCACGAACGGGTAAGGCATGACCCCGTTGCCGTCCGCCTGGTCGAAGTTGGCCACGTAGAGGCCGGAGACGGCGTCGGAGGGCACCGTCCAGGTCGAGGTGACCGGCCAGTTGCCGCAGTCGACCAGGCCGGTGGAGGGCTTGGTGGTGCAGCTCTTCGGGTTGCCGCCCTGGGGGAAGTTGGCGGGGTAGGTCTGGGCGGCCTGGGCCGGGGTCGACATCAGGCGGGCCCCGTCACCCCCGTAGTGGCCGAGCCGGTACACCGACACCTTGTAGGCCGTCGGCGACTGGATCTTGAACTGCAGGGTCTCGCCCGCCTGCACGCTGGTCTGGGCCGGGAAGCCCTTGATGTCGCCGTAGGCACTGGGTGCGAACCAGTCGGACATCGGTGTGCCCGCCTTGGAGTTCTCGCACACGATCGCGTTGGAGCCGGGGCCGCACGGGTCCGCCGCGACCGCCACCGATGGCGGCAGCGCCGCCGCCATCAGCGCTGCCACCACGGTGAAGAGCCCGTACCGCAGCAGCCTTGTCCGTCTGTTCATCCGAACCTCATTTGGGAGGGGCTTGGTGATTCGACGCCGGAGCGTCAGCGCAGCGCTGCTGAGAGCGCGTCCACGACCCGCTGCTGTTGGGCGGCGGTGATCTGCGGGAAGAGCGGGAGGGACAGCATCCGGTCGGCGGCCAGCTCGGCGTGCGGGAAGGCCCCGCGTCCATGGCCGAGGTGGGCGAAGGCCGGGGTGAGGTGGACGGGGGCCGGGTAGTGCACGCCGGCTCCGATGCCCTCCGCGTTGAGCTTGCCGACGACCGCGTCGCGGTCGGCGCCGCTGACCCGGATGACGTACAGGTGCCAGACATGGACGTTGCCCGGCGCCGTGACCGGCAGGGTGAGGCGTCCGCTGGCCGCCAGGTCTCCCAGCAGCCCGTCGTAGCGGGCGGCGGCTGCCCGGCGGGCCTCGTTGCCCTCGGCGAGCCGGGCCAGCTTGGCCCGCAGCACCACGGCCTGCAGACCGTCGAGCCTGCTGTTGAAACCGGCCACGTCGTGGCGGTACTTGGCCACGCCGCCGTGGTTGGCCAGCGCCCGGACCAGGTCGGCGGCCTCCTCGTCGTCGGTCACCACCGCGCCCGCATCGCCGTAGGCGCCCAGGTTCTTGCCCGGGTAGAAGCTGGTCGCGGCGATCCCGCCGCTGCCGGGGGTGCGGCCCTCGCGGGAGGCACCCTGGCTCTGCGCGGCGTCCTCGACGAGCTTGGCGTACGAGGGCAGGCCCGCGGCCAGGGAGGCCGTGTCGGCGCACTGTCCGTACAGATGGACCGGGACCACCGCGCGGGTGGCCCGGGTGACCGCGTCGAGGGCGGCCCGGGGGTCCAGCAGCAGGGTGTCGGGGAGGCAGTCGGCCAGCACCGGCCGGGCGCCGATCCGGGCGACCGCGCCGGCGGTGGCGATGAACGTGTTCGCGGGCAGCACGACCTCGTCGCCGACGCCCACCCCACTGGCCCGCAGGGCCAGTTCCAGGGCATCGGTGCCGTTGGCCACGCCGACGCAGTGCCCGACCCCGGCGAAGGCCGCGTACTCGCGCTCGAAGGCCCGGACCTCCTCGCCGCCGATGAAGGCGGTGTCTGCCAGCACGCGGTCGAATCCCGCACGTAATGCGTCCGCGACCTCGGCGTGCGCGGCCTTCAGGTCGACGAGCGGTATCTGGTTCATGCGGCGGTGCTCCCCATCCGTGTCTCCGGCCTCCGGCCGGTCTCCGACTCATCGGCCCGCAGCTCGTCGAGCGCCGGGCCCCCCGCCTCGCGCAGCCGGCGGGCCGGGCTTCCTGCCCACACCTCGCCGGCCGGCACGTCGGCCAGGACCGTGCTTCCCATCCCGGTCAGCGACCAGGCGCCGACCTTCGTGTTCTCCCGGACCAGTGCGCCGGCGCCCACGTAGGCCCCGCGCCCCAGCCGGACCCCACCGCCGAGGCGGACCCCGGAGGCCAGGGTCGCGAAGTCCCCGACCTCGTCGTCGTGGGTGAGGACCACGTGCGGCATGACCGCCACGTGGGCCCCCACCCGGACCGCGGCCGTCAGCACGCAGTGCGCGAGCAGCACCGTGCCCGGCCCGAGGACCGAGGAACCGGAGAGCGCCGCCGTGGGGTGGACCACGGTGGCGTACCGGCTCCCGGGCAGCGCCAGGCGCCGCACCAGGCGGGCGCGTACCCCGTAGTCGCGGGGACTGCCGACGCAGACCACCACGCGGGCGTCCGGGCGTTCGTGCACCAGGGCGCTGCCGCCCAGCACGGGCACGCCGTCGACGTCCCGCCCGTGCAGGGCCGGATCGTCGTCGAGGTGCCCGGCGAGCCGCCAGCGCGGGACCCGGTCCGCCGCCAGGTCCGCGGCGGCCGCGTCCCGTATGGCCTGGGCCGTCTCCCGGGCGAACCCGCCCGCGCCGACGATCAGCAGGCTTGTCGTCGTCGCGGTCCCGGTCAGGGGACCGTGCGGCCCGCTCATCCGCCGTCGGCCTGTTCGCGCAGCACCGCCACCACCCGGTCCTGCTGCTCCTCGGTCATCGTGTGGAACAGCGGCAGGATCAGCGAGTCGCGGGTGATCCGCTCGGTCACGGGCAGCGCCGCCGCACCGTGGTCGGCGTACGCCGGCTCCAGGTGGGAGGCCATGATCCCGCGCCGGGCCGAGATCCCGGCCCCGGCCAGCACGGCGAGCAGCTCGTCGCGGCCGACGGGGAAGTCCTCGGCCAGGAGCACCCAGTACGACTGGAAGTTGCCCTCGCCGTGACCGGGGTCCCGCACGGGGGTCAGGCCCGGGACGCCGGCGAGGAGCTGCGCGTACCGGGCGGCGAGGAAGCGTCTGCGGGCCACGATCTCGTCCAGTTTGCCCAGTTGGACCAGGCCTACCGCGGCCTGGATGTCGGTCATCCGGTAGTTGTAGCCGACCTCCAGGTAGCTCTCGGCGATCGGCTTGCTGCTCGCGTGCCGCTGCGCCGCGGACACGTTCATGCCGTGTTCGCGCAGACGGCGCAGCCGCTCCGCCCACGCGGCGTCGTCCGTGGTGACCATGCCGCCCTCGCCGGTGGTGATCACCTTGCGGGGGTGGAAGGACCAGGCGGCCAGCAGTGCTCCCTGGCCGACCGATTTGCCGCCGACGGTGGCGCCGATGCCGCAGGCGGCGTCCTCCACCAGGGCCAGGCCCCAGTCGGCGCAGACGGCGCGCAGGGCGTGCACGTCGGCCGGGACCCCGCCCTGGTGGACGGCGATCACCGCTTTGGTGCGCGGGGTGCGGACGGCGTCCACGGTGGCCGGGGTCAGGTTCCCGGTGGCCTCCTCGACGTCCGCGAACACCGGGTGCGCGCCCACGTAGCGCACCGCGTTGGCCGTGGCGATGAAGGACAGCGAGGGGACGACGACCTCGTCGCCCGGACCGAGGTCCAGGGCGATGAGCGAGAGGTGCAGGGCGGTGGTGCACGAGCTCACCGCGATGCCGTGCTCCGCGCCCACCCGCTCGGCGAAGGCCCGCTCGAACTCCGCGACCCTTGGACCCTGGGCCACCCACCCGGAGAGCACCGCGTCGGCGGCGGCCCGCGCCTCGTCCTCCCCGAGCCACGGGATCATGACGGGGATCCGCGCGGGAGCCGGAGCCTGAGCAGGAGCCGGATCGGCGGCGGCGCCGGCGTCCCGGGCGCTCATCGGCCGGCCTCCGCGGCGGCCGCGCCCGCGGTCTCCGCGGTCCCTGCGGCCTTCGCGGCCTCCGCGCGCTCGGCCCGCCACCAGTCGACCAGGTCCCGCAGCCCGCTGCGCAGGTCGATCTCGGCCGTGAAGCCGAGGCGGTCCGCGGCCTGCGAGATGTCCGCGAGCCGGCGGGTCACCCCGTTCACGGCGCGGGCCGGGCCGTGCTCCGGCGCCAGCCCCTCGGCGTCCATGGCCTCCAGGAGGCCGTTCGCCAGGTCGAGGAGACTGGTCTCGGAGCCGCTCGCGATGTTGAACACCTCGTCGGTCAGGTCCGATTCGGCGGCCAGCAGGTTGGCCCTGGCGATGTCCCGTACGTCGACGAAGTCCATGGTCTGGGTGCCGTCGCCGAGGATCAGCGGCGGTTCGCCCGCGGCGATCCGCTCCATCCAGCGGATCAGCACCTCGGTGTACAGCCCGTGGATGTCCATCCGGGGGCCGTACACGTTGAAGTAGCGCAGTGCGACGTAGTCCAGCCCGTACATGGCGTGGAAACTGCGCAGCACGCCCTCGTTGAAGGCCTTCGCGGCCCCGTAGAAGGTGTCGTTGTTGTAGGCGTGGTGGCGCTCGGTGGTCGGGAAGGACTCCGCCATCCCGTAGACCGAGGCCGAGGACGAGGCGATGACCTTGCCCACGCCGGCGGCCGCGGCGGCCTCGAGTACGTTGAACGTCCCGTCGACCATCACCTCGTTGGCCAGCCGCGGCTCTTCGGCGCACTGGGTGATCCGGATCGCCGCCAGGTGGAAGACCAGGTCGGCACCTTCGGTCGCCTTGCGCACGGCCGATATGTCGCGGATATCGCCCTCGACCAGGTCCACCACTCCGCTGGGCAGGGCGCGGGCCAGGTTGGCGCGGCGTCCCCGTACGAAGTTGTCGAGCACGACGATCTCGCGTGCCCCGTTGTCCACCAGCAGGTCCACCAGGTGCGAGCCGATCGTGCCCGCTCCGCCGGTGACCAGAATCCTCTTGCCTCGTACGCTGCTCAACGCCCTGCCCCTACTGAGTCGGTCATGGTGTTCCCTGCTGTGCCCGGCGCGCCGCACGCGTCCCGGGCGGCGTTCTCAACGCTCAACGGCCGGTGCGCAGTCCGACGACGGCGCCCTTGAACTCCAGGCTGCGGGAGGCCGCTTCGAGGATGTCGAGGACCTGGAGTCCGGCCCGGCCGTCGGTGAGCGCCGGCCGCCGCGTCCTGATCGCCGCGGCGAACTCCTCGACCATGCTGCGCAGGGCCTCCTTCTCGCCGATCGCGGGTGCCACCATGTCGCCGGTCCGGTAGGAGACGAGCATGTCGCGGCGCTCGTCCGCGCCGATCTCCTGCGGTGCCGTGAGGTCGACCCCCCGGTCGAACACCGCGACCCGCTGCGTGGGGTTGAGGTCGTCCCACACCAGGGTGCGCTTGGAGCCGCCGACCATCGTGGTGCGGACCTTCACCGGGGACAGCCAGTTGACGTGCACGTGCGCGATGGCGCCGGTGTTGAGCTGGAGCGTCAGGTAGGCCACGCAGGACTGGCCGGCCCCGATCGGGTCGGCCCCGTGGGCGGCGACGGCGACCGGGTGGACGTTGTCCGGGAGGATGAAGTCGAGGACCGAGAGGTCGTGGGGGGCCAGGTCCCACAGGACGTCGATGTCCTTCTGGACCAGCCCGAGGTTGATCCTCACCGAGTCCACGAACTGGATGTCGCCGAGTTCGCCGGAGCGGACCATGTCGCGGATGCGGCCCACCGCCGGGGTGTAGCAGTAGGTGTGGTCGCACATCAGCGTGAGACCGCGTTCCTCGGCCTCGTTGACCAGCCGCAGTCCGTCCTCGTAGGTGGCGGCGAGCGGCTTCTCCACGAGGACGTGCTTGCCTGCGCGCAGGGCGGCCAGGGCGACGTCGAGGTGGGTGCCGGCCGGGGTGGCCACGGCGACGGCGTCGACGGCGGGGTCGGCCAGGACCGCCGCGTAATCCTCGGTCGCCTGGACCGTGGAGTACCCGCCGAGCACCTGCCGTGCCCGGTCCACGTTCAGATCACAGAGCCAGCGGAGCCGGAACTCCGGACTCGACTGGAAATTGCGGACGAGATTGGGGCCCCAGTAGCCCGCTCCGACGACGGCGACCCCTAACGGCTCGGTCCGTCCCGCACCTGCGCCCGTGGCGTCCCGCCCGGCGTCCTTCGCGGTGTCCTTCACAGCGTTCCCTTTCCTTCCGCGCACGCCCGCGGGCGTGTCGACGACCCATGGCCGGAACGCGTGCGAAGGAAGGGGGTGCCGTCGAGGGCATGCCGGGCGCCTGCGCGACCCGTGCGTGACCCGCCCGACGGTGATGGCCCCCACGACCGATGCCGTACGTGTTGCACGTACTTCCGCCCCCCGGCCGTCCGGCACCCCTCGCGCCGGCCGGCCACGGACAGGCGGCCTGTTCCCCCAAGCCGCCGAGCCCGCAACCTGCCCCAACTACCCTGCGCCGACTGGATCGCAGCGTGGACCCCGGCATCGCCGAAGCACGCCCAATCCGGTCGGCTGCGTTCAATCTAGACCACGGGGCGTACCCCCGGGGAGAGTTGGAGGAAACGGTCGGTACGGGCGTTCGACCATGCATACTTCCGGGGTGACCAGCATCGTGATCCCGGCCCACAACGAGGGCCGGGTCATCGGCCGGCTCCTCGACGCACTCCTGGACGGGGCCCCGGAGACGGGCCCCGACATCGTCGTGGTGTGCAACGGCTGTACGGACGACACCGCCGCGGAGGCCGCCGCGCGAGGCCCCCGCGTACAGGTGGTCGAGATCCCGACTCCCTCCAAACACCGGGCACTTCGGGTGGGCGACGAGCACGCGCGCGGCTTCCCCCGTCTCTACGTGGACGCGGACGTGGTGGTCGGCGCGGCCGACGTACGGGCCCTCGCCGAAACCCTCGCCACCGACCCGGCCCTGCTCGCCGCGGCCCCCGGCCGCGACATTCCGTTTACCGGCTGCGCCTGGCCGGTCCGGGCCTACTACCGGGTCTGGCAGCTGCTGCCGGCCGTCCGCGAGGGACTGTTCGGGCGCGGGGTCATCGCGGTGACCGAGCCGGGGCACGCCCGGCTCGCCGCCCTGCCGCCGCTGATGGCCGACGACCTGGCCGCGTCCCTGGCTTTCGCACCGGCAGAGCGGCGGGTCGTGGAGTCGGCCAGGGTCGTGGTGCTCCCGCCGCGCACCTGGGGCGACCTGATCAAACGCCGTGTGCGGGCGGCGACTTCCTCCGCCGAGCTCGAGCGGTTCCAGGCGGCGCGGGCCTCCGACCCTGCGGCGCCCCCACCGTCCGCGCGCACCGGCTCCGGAGACCTGCGGGCGCTGCTCCGGGCCCAGCCCCGGCTGCTGCCCGGGGTGGTGGTGTTCGTCGTGGCGGCCCTCGCGGCCCGCCGGCGAGCCCGCAAGGCCATCCGGACCGGGGACTTCTCCACCTGGCTGCGCGACGAGAGCAGCCGACAGGACTGAGTGACGGGCAGAGCCGAGCGGCCGGCAGGACTGAGTGACCGGCAGGGCCCAGCGACCGACAGGACGGAGTCGGCCACAGACCGGAGCGACCGAATCCCGCTGTAAGCAGCCCAGTTGGCCCGTACAACCATTAAGGTGCCATTCGCACGTACGACTGGCTCACCGCACAGACGCAAGCCGGACCGGGAGTTCGAAAGCATGTACCTCGCGGACCGCTCCGCGCCCGAGGACGCGAAGTCCACCGCCGACGGATCGCCCGTCCGCGGACCCGCGGTCGCCTCGGCCGTCCTCGCACTGGGCTCGGTCAGCCTGATCACCGACGTCTCCTCGGAGATGGTCACCGCCGTCCTGCCGCTCTACCTCGTCGCCGGACTGGGCCTGAGCCCGCTCGGCTTCGGCGCGCTCGACGGCCTGTACAACGGGGTCAGCGCGCTGGTGCAGCTGACCGGCGGCCACCTCGCCGATCGGATCCGCAACCACAAGCTGATCGCCGGCATCGGCTACGGACTGTCCGCGGCGTGCAAACCGCTGCTGCTGCTCGCCCACAGCCTCGGCCCGGTAGCACTGATCCTCGCCCTGGAACGCACCGGCAAGGGCTTGCGCACCGCCCCGCGCGACGCTCTCATCTCCCTTTCCACGCCGCCCGAATTACAAGGTCGGGCCTTCGGTGTGCACCGCGCCATGGACACCACCGGGGCCCTGCTCGGGCCCCTCGCCGCCTTCTTCATCCTGAGCGTGACGGTCGACGGGTACGACGCCGTCTTCGGGGTCAGCGCCTGCGTGGCCGCACTGGGCGTCGTGGTGCTCCTGCTGTTCGTCCCGTCCGGCGCGGAGCCGGCACCCGCCCGCCCGAAGCCCGCCGCTCCCCCGGTACCGGCCCAGCGGCAGCCCGCTCCTCCGGGGACCGCCTCCCCGAGGCCGGACGCGGTCAACCTGCGCGACGCACTGGGACTGCTGCGCCTGCCCCGGCTGCGCGCCCTGGCGGGCTGCGCCGCCCTGCTCGGGCTCACCACCGTCAGCGACGCCTTCCTCTACCTGCTGCTCCAGGACCGCACCGGCATCGGCGAGCGGTGGTTCCCGCTGCTCCCCCTGGGCACCGCGGCCGTGTTCCTGCTGCTGGCCGTGCCGGCCGGCGCCCTGGCGGACCGCATCGGCCGCCGCAGCGTGTTCCTCACCGGGCACGCCCTCCTGCTGGCCGGTTACGGGCTGCTCCTGTGGGCCCCGGACCTGCCCGCGCTCCCCTACCTGGTCCTCGCCCTGCACGGCATGTTCTACGCCGCCACCGACGGGGTGCTGCCCGCCGCCGTCGCCGCGACCGTCCCGGCCAAGCTGCGGGCCACCGGCATCGCGCTCGTCGGCACCGGCCAGGCCCTGTCCCGCTTCGGCTGCTCGCTGGCCTTCGGCGCCGCGTGGACGGTCCTGGGCTCGGGCCCGGCGCTCGCCGCGGCGGCGGCCGGCCTGTGCTGCTGCGCGGCCGTCGCCGGTTTCGTACTCCGCCCCACGGCCCCGGACGGCGCCGCCGCCGGGGCCCCGCAATCCCGACGCCCCCGAGGACATCGATGACGCGCTCACGCCGGCTGCTCGTACTCGCCCTGGCCGTGCTGCTCCTCGGAGGCGTGGCCGGCGTGCTGGTGGTGCGCGCCGCCGCCCGGTCCGAGCAGACCCGCGCGGGCGACCCGACGGCCGCCCCGGGCAAGGTCACGCTCGACCGGCGCGACGGCCTGGCCTTCCTCAACGGCGCGAAGGGCCCGCACCGCGGAGCCCTGGTCTCCGTACCGGACCGCGCCCGCCAGGACGAGCGGACCGCATCGGGCCTCACCTGCCTGCGCTTCCACGCCTCGGCCGGCACCGGCGTGTGCCTGAATTCCTCCCCGGGCGCGCTCGCCCAGGACAACCGGGCGCTGATCGTCGACTCCGAGCTGCGCACGGTGCGCGCATTCCCGCTCGCGGGCACCCCGTCCCGGGCCCGGGTCTCGCCGAGCGGCCGCTTCGCCGCCTGGACGGTCTTCGTCGCCGGGGAGTCCTACGGTTCCGCGTTCTTCTCCACCCGGACCTCGATCGCGGACACCCGTACGGGGGCGCTCGAACCGGACCTGGAGAAGTTCGCCATCGAGCTGGACGGCCGCCCCTACAGCGCGAGCGACGCCAATTTCTGGGGCGTCACCTTCTCCAAGGACGACGACACCTTCTACGCCACCCTGGGCACGAACAACCAGACGTACCTGGTGAAGGGGTCGATCGCGAGGCGCAGTGTCACCACCCTCGCCTCGAACGTCGAATGCCCCTCCCTGTCCCCCGACGAGACCCGGATCGCGTACAAGAAGCGGGTCCAGCGCGGCGCATCCCTGTGGCGCGAACACGTGCTGGACCTCGGCACGTTGCGGGAGCACCCGCTGGCGGAGAAGCGCAGCGTGGACGACCAGGCGCTCTGGCTCGACGACCGGACCCTGACCTACGCCCTGCCCGCCGAAGGCTCCGTGGACACCACGGACCTCTGGACGGTCCCGGCGGACGGCACCGGATCCCCCCGCATCCTGGCTCCGGCGGCCTCTTCACCCACCCGTCTGGGCTGACCGGCCGGGTCCGTCGGCCGGGCTCGTCCGCTCCCCCGCCCGGGCCGCGCGCTTCATCCCGCCGGTCCGGGGGGCGTGCCCGGGGGCCCGCAGAATCGTTGGGGCGGGCATGGGCACTCCACACGCCGTCTCCCCGTCCCCGGCCCGGCACCGGGCACCCGAGCGCGCCCCCGCCGCGATGGCACGGGGCATCCCGCGGCAGCAGTCGGGCAGCGCCGCCCCCTCGGGCGGGGCGATCGTCTTCGAGCAGCTCGCCCGCGAGTGGGAGGCGCGCGGGGCCACCGTTCCGGGCCGTCCCGACCCGCTGTGGGAGAGGCTGATCACCTACGCGCACTTCCAGCGCGAGACGGACGCGACGCTGCGCAGCCTGCGCCTGGACGGAGCCGAACCCCTGCCGGCCCCCACCGCGGCGGGCCCGCGCTGGACCAGGGCATGAGCCGGGCATGAGCCGGGCATGAGCCGGGGCGTACGAAACGGCCCAGGGCCCCGGTCGGTGGTGGCCGACCGGGGCCCTGGGCTCCGTACGCGTTGTCCCGCTGTTCCCGCCGTTCCCGCTACACGTTCGAGGGGGCGCCCAGCATGGCGGACGCCTTCTGGAGCGGGGTCAGGCCGACGGCGGGCGCCGGGACCGTTTCCTGCGGGCGGCAGGTGAAGCCCAGGGCGGTCAGGGCCCTGACGACCTCGGCGGCGGTGAAGTCGCGGCGGTCCTGGCGGGTGATGACGGCGCCCACCTGCTTCACGGGGTAGGACCGGCGCCCTATGACCACCGAGTCACCGGTGATCGGTTCGGGCTTGACGCCCTTCATCGATTCCAGGACCCCGGCCTTGGTCAGGTCGAACGGAAAGCGGGCGATGACGAAGCGCATGCTGCCTCACAGGTAGAAGAGAACCGTCCGTGCCCGGTCCGGCAGGATCCGGGCGGGGCTACCTAAGCCGCCGTGGTGGCCGGGGACTGGCGCTGCGGCCCCCGGGCGGTGGCGGCGGTCCTGCTGCGCCGGTCCTGCGCGGGCCGGCTGCGGCGGCCACGGGAGGCGCCGCCGGTGCCACCCCTGGGCCGCTCGGTGACGGGGGCCGTGATGACGACCGGGACCCCGGACGGCGCCTGGGCGCCGGTGATCCGGCTCAGCTCGGCCTCGCCGGAGCGGACCTGAGCGGTCTGCGGGGTGATGCCCGCGGCCTGCATGAGACGGACCATGTCCCGGCGCTGGTTGGGCAGGACCAGGGTGACGACGCTGCCGGACTCGCCGGCGCGGGCCGTACGGCCGCCGCGGTGCAGGTAGTCCTTGGGGTCGGTCGGCGGGTCCACGTTGACGACGAGGTCGAGGTTGTCGACGTGGATGCCGCGGGCCGCGACGTTCGTGGCCACGAGCACGCTGACGTGTCCGGACTTGAACTGCGTGAGGGTACGGGTGCGCTGGGGCTGCGACTTTCCGCCGTGCAGCGCCGCGGCGCGCACCCCGCTGCTCAGCAGGTGCTCGGTCAGCCTGTCCACGCCGTGCTTGGTGTCCAGGAACATGATCACGCGGCCCTCGCGGGCGGCGATCTCGGTCGTGGCGGCCTGCTTGTCGAAGTTCTGCACGTGCAGGACGTGGTGTTCCATCGTGGTGACGGCGCCGGCCGAGGGGTCGACGGAGTGCACGACGGGGTCGGTCAGGTAGCGGCGCACCAGCAGGTCGACGTTGCGGTCCAGGGTGGCGGAGAACAGCATCCGCTGGCCCTCGGGGCGCACCTGGTCGAGGAGTGCGGTGACCTGGGGCATGAAGCCCATGTCCGCCATCTGGTCGGCCTCGTCGAGGACGGTGATCCCGACCTGGTTCAGCCGGCAGTCACCCCGCTGGATGAGGTCCTTCAGCCGGCCCGGGGTGGCGACGACCACTTCGGCTCCGGCGCGCAGCGCGCCGGCCTGCCGGTGGATCGGCATGCCGCCGACGACGGTGGCGATCCTCAGCTTCACCGCGCGGGCGTAGGGCGTGAGGGCCGCGGTGACCTGCTGGGCGAGCTCACGCGTGGGTACGAGGACCAGCGCGAGCGGCTGGCCCGGCTCGGCCTGCTGTCCGGCGGTGCGGGCCAGCAGCGCGAGGCCGAAGGCCAGGGTCTTGCCGGAGCCGGTACGGCCGCGTCCCAGGACGTCGCGGCCCGCGAGGCCGTTGGGCAGCGTGGCCGCCTGGATCGGGAAGGGGGTGGTCATGCCTTCACGGGTGAGCGTGGTGAGCAGCTGGGCCGGCATGGCCAGATCGGCGAACGCCTCGACGGCGGGCAGCGCGGGGACCACGGTGACCGGCAGGGCGAACTCGCCCTGCGGTGCGACGGGACGGCGCCCGTAGCCGCCGCCACCCGAGCGCTTGGGGCCGCCGCCACCGGAGCGGCTGGGGGCTGAGGAGCCGAAGCGGCTGCCGGAACGGCTGGAGGAGCCGGAGGAGCCCCCGTACGAGCCACCGTAGGAGCTGTTGGAGCCGTAGGAGCTGTTGGAGCCCCCCGAACGGGAGGACGAAGAGCGGTCATTCATGCGGGTCGTGCGGTTCATGCAGAACCTTCCTCGATACGGCGCACATCGAGGAGTTCTCGGCAGCGGAAAACTGGCCGCACGAGGATTCACAAGAATGAGCCGGAGCATAAAAAGATATGACGCAGTCGAATCGAACTTCGATCGACTGGTCAGATAATGATTATCACCCTATGTGTCGGCGAAATGTGCGCCGCATGCGGGTGGGGAGCCGAGGAGTGCATCCATCGGCCGAACGGTGGGGCGCTGGGACAGGTTTCCCCGTCGCGCCGCTCACGCGGGCCCAGACGGCCCGCAGATCCAGAAACGCAACGAGCTGGGGCCCGCACCCCAAGGTGCGGGCCCCAGCTACGCGGTTACGCGTGAACGTCAGGCGGTGACGATGTTCTCGGCGGTCGGGCCCTTCTGGCCCTGCGCGATGTCAAAGCTGACCTTCTGGCCTTCCTGAAGCTCACGGAAGCCCTGCGAGGCGATGTTCGAGTAGTGGGCGAACACGTCAGGACCGCCACCCTCCTGCTCGATGAAGCCGAAGCCCTTTTCCGCGTTGAACCACTTCACGGTGCCATTAGCCATGTTTTTATCTCCTTCGGGGCACAGCCCAGAGATCCGCACTGTGCGAACCTCAAGTCGCCGATGATTGCCCAGCCCGGAAAACGCCGGAAAAACAAGAACACTCGCCCTGCTCCTACGAAGAGGAGTGGGCAGAGGTGCTCGAAATTTTGGGAACCACAACTGCAACTCAAACCACAGTAGCACGCCGGGGTCGGATCGGCGGGAAAATAAAACGCACTCCATCCCCCGGTCCGGAAATTCTCACCTCGCCCGCGCATATTTTCCGTCTCGGTGAGCAGGGATTTTCGGCGCCGGTTCGATGGTGGTCGGGAGCGGCCCCCTGGATCCCGTACAGTGATGCTCACAACGACGCGGGGTGGAGCAGCTCGGTAGCTCGCTGGGCTCATAACCCAGAGGTCGCAGGTTCAAATCCTGTCCCCGCTACCAAAGGTTCGGCCCCCTTGACGCCCAGGCGTCAAGGGGGCCGAACTCGTTTCCGGCCCGGATCTACTTGATGCGGGTGTTGAGGAAGCCGGCCGCGGCGAAGGCGACCGCCGTGGCGGCGAGTGAGACCGTGTCGGAGCCCAGGGAGAGCACGGCGGCGAAGACCACGGTCGGGCCGAGCTCCATCGCGGTGTTCATGACCCCGCCGGCGAGTCCCGCCTGGTGGGCCTCCACCCCGTCCGTGGCGAGCACCGCGGCCCCCGCGAAGGCGGCCGCCGTACCGGCGGGCAGCAAGAGCAGGCCGGGGAGCAGGCCGTAGGCGTACGGGATCTCCGCGGCCAGGCCGGTGAGCGCGAGGAGAGCGAGCCCCGCCGCGGCGACCACGAGGCCGGCGGTGGTGACGCGGGGCGCTCCGTACCGGGCCACGAGGGAACCCGCCACCCGGCCGGCCACGAGCAGCGCCACCGCGAAGGGGAGGAACGCGGCGGAGGTCCGCAGCGCCGACCAGCCGAGTTCCTGCTGCAGGTGGAGGGAGAGGAGGACGAAGGTCACGGCCGTGCCGGCGGCGGTGAGGCCGATGGCCGCGAGGGCGAGGACCCGGCGCCGGTCTCGGAGGAATCCGAGCGGGAGCAGGGGGTCACGGACCCGGCGTTCCACCAGCGGGAAGGCCAGCAGGAGCGCTGCCGCGGTGAGCAGGGTGACCAGGACGCCCGTCGATCCCCAGGACTGGACGTCGGTGAGGACGAAGCCGTAGCTGGCGAGGCTGATTCCGGCGGTGGCCAGCAGGGCGCCCGGCAGGTCCAGCGAGCGGCCCTCGCCCGCCGGGGTGGCGGGCAGCAGCCGGGGAGCCAGGAGCAGTGCGGCGACGGCGACGGCGACCGGGACCGCGAAGGACAGTCGCCAGGTGGTCAGGGCCGAGATGACACCGGAGAGGAGGTTCCCGGCGGTCGCGCCGAGCACCGAAAGCCCGCCCCAGGTGGCCATCGCCCGTCCGAACGCGGCGGGTTCGGGGAAGACCGCCCGCAGGACCGCCATGGCGGCGGGTGCGGTGAGTGCGGCGCCCACCCCCTGGGCGAAGCGGGCGGTGAGCAGGATCCCGGGGCCCTGGGCGAACGGTGCGGCGAGGGAGGCCACGGCGAAGAGGAGCAGTCCGGCGGTGAGTACCCGGCGCCCGCCGAACCGGTCGGCGAGGCGGCCCCCGAAGAGCAGGAGGCCGGCGAAGCTCAGCCCGTAGGCGGCGCTCAGGAGCATCAAGTCATCGCGGCCCAGGGTGAATTCGCGACCGATCGCGGGCAGCGGCACGATGAGCGAGGTGAGCGCGAAGATCAGCGTCATCTGCACGGTGCCGAGCAGTGCGAAGGCCGGGCCGGACGCCGGACGGGCCGCCCCGGATCCGGACGCGGTGAGCGTCTTCGTGGTGTGTGCGGTCTGCGTGACGGTCATTACTCCCCCTTGAACTGGATCGTACATTCCAGAATGAAGTCTTGAAAGAACCTCCCCGAAGGGAGGCGCCGTACAGCCGTGCGGTCATGCGGTCATGCGGTCATGCGGTCGTACGGCCGGCCGGTCAGCGACCGTCAGTCGAGCAGGGTCAGGGCCTGCTCCGCCGCGTCCCGCGCCCGGCCCGGGTCCTGCGAGGCCTTGCCCACGACGCGCATGCCCTGCATCAGGACCAGCAGCATCCTGGCGAGCATCCGCGGATCGCGGTCCGCGGGCAGCTCCCCCTGGGCCTGGGCCCTGGTCAGTGCCGAGTGCAGCAGGGTCTCGATGTGGTTCCAGCTCGCTTCGACCCTGCGGGCCGCCGCCGGGTCGTGCGCACCGAGCTCCGTGGCCGTATTGGTCACGAAGCAGCCGTTCAGCCGCAGTTCGTCGATGCTCGACTCCGCGGCGAAGCGGCGTACCACCGTCCGTACGGCCGGCAGCGCGGGGCCCGGCTGGGACAGCTCGCGCAGCAGGCCGGGGTCGCGCTGCTCGTTGTAGCGGTCCAGCGCCTTCAGGTAGAGCTCGCGCTTGTTCCCGAAGGTGGCGTACATGCTGGCCCGGCCGATGCCGAGCCGCTCGACGAGGTCCGCCATCGACGTCGCCTCGTAGCCGCGCCGCCAGAACAGCTCCAGAGCCGACTGCAGCGCGGCGTCCGGATCGAATTCCTTGCTCCTGGCCACATCCCGTACTGTACGAGATACTGGAACGGTCAGTCAAGTAATCCGTGCGGCTCGTTCAGATGGCCCGGGTCTCCCCCGCCGGGTGGGCGCTCAGCTCGACCACCTCGACGCAGCGTCGGAGCTTGGCCTGAGCGCGGGGCGAGTCGGCGACCGGAACCACGATCTCGCACACCGCGAGGCCGCCGCCGTCGGCAGCCCGGAAGGAAAGCGTCCGCACGGCGAGGTTGTTGAGGACCGCGGAGATGCGGGTGAGGGCGTGGCCGCCGTCCCGGACGGTGATGGTCAGCGTGTGGCAGGCGGTGTCGCCGGTGCGCACGGCGTCGTCGACGGCGGGGAGAACATCGCTGCGGGTCATGAGGGGTGGGCTCCTGTCCTGGGGCGGAGTGCGTGGTCCCGGAAAACAAGAAGACCCCTCGCGGATGCGAGAGGTCTGCGTGCGGGCGGTGGGCTGCTGGGGTGGTCTCAGTTCAGCTCCGGGCCGGCACGCCGGCGCTAATCTTCTGCTGGCGCATGCGGAAGAGTCTGGCACGCCGCCGCCGCCATGTGACACCACATCTCACGATGCGGATGGCCCGCGTCGCGGGGCCGCCCTTGCGCCACCCACCCGTGCCCGTGCTACCCGGCCATGCGCAGCCACACCGTGGTGTCCCGGGGCAGTACGGGCCGGCCGTCCGTACCGGTGCCGAGCGGGCCGCTGGCCAGCAGGACGCGGGCGCCGCCGGGGAGCGGGAGCGGGCTCGCGAAGGCGGTGAGGCAGCGGAAGCCGCCGGTTCGGTCGAAGCAGAGGGTGTCCGGCCCCGCGTCGGCCCATTCCAGCGTCTCGGGCAGCCCCGCCAGTTCGGCGCCGCGCAGTGCGAGCGCCTGCCGGTAGAGGGTGAGGACGGAGTACGGGTCCTCGTGCTGGGCCTCGGCGCCGAGCTCGGCCCACCCCTCCGGCTGGGGCAGCCAGGGCGCGGCCGGGGCCGTACCGGCGACGGGGACATGGCCTGTGGCCGGGACGTGACCGGCGGTCTGGACATGACCGGCGGCCGGGGCGGAGAAGCCGAGGGAGGGGCCGCCGGTCTCCCACGGCAGCGGGACGCGGCAGCCGTCGCGGCCGCGGTCCGCGCCACCGGAGCGGACGAAGGTCGGGTCCTGAAGGACCTCGTCGGGCAGGTCCTGGACCTCGGGCAGGCCGAGTTCGTCGCCCTGGTAGACGTAGACGCCGCCGGGCAGGGCGAGGGAGACGAGGGCGGCGGCGCGGCCCCGGTGGCGGCCGAGTGCGGTGTCGCTGGGGTCGAGGAGCCGCTTGTCGCCCATGTCGAAGGAGGTGTCGGCGCGTCCGTAGCGGGTGACGTGGCGGATGGTGTCGTGGTTGGAGAGCACCCAGGTGGGCGGGGCGCCGACCGGTTCGTGCGAGGCGAGCGTCGCGTCGACGACCTTGCGCAGGGCGCCGGAGTCCCAAGGGCAGCACAGGTAGTCGAAATTGAAGGCGGAGTGCAGTTCGTCGTGGCGCAGGTAGCGGGCGAACTGCTCGGCCTCCGGGAGCCAGACCTCGCCGATGAACACGCGTTCTCCGGGGTAGGTGTCGAGGATCTTGCGCCAGTCGCGGTAGACCGTGTGGACGGCGTCGACGTCCTGGTAGGGCAGGTCGGTGGGGTCGGGGTTCTCGCCGACGTCGGGGAGGCCGGGCTTCTTGGCGAGTCCGTGCGCGACGTCGATGCGGAAGCCGTCCACCCCCCGGTCGAGCCAGAACCGCAGGACGTCCTCGAACTCGGTCCCGACGTCGGGGTGTTCCCAGTTCAGGTCCGGCTGCTCGGGGGCGAACATGTGCAGGTACCAGGGGCCCTGGGTGCCGTCGGCCTCGGTGATCCGGGTCCAGGCGGGGCCGCCGAAGTACGAGTTCCAGTCGTTGGGCGGCAGTTCGCCGTATGCGCCGCGCCCGGGGAGGAACCAGAAGCGCTCGCGCTCGGGGGATCCGGGGCCGGCGGCGAGGGCCTGGACGAACCAGGGATGTCGGTCGGAGCAGTGGTTGGGGACGAGGTCGACGATGACCCGGAGGTCGTGACCGTGGGCCTCGGCGATGAGCTCCTCGGCTTCGGCGAGCGTGCCGAAGAGGGGGTCGATGTCGCGGTAGTCGGCCACGTCGTAGCCGGCGTCGGCCATCGGAGAGACGTACCAGGGGTTGAACCAGAGCGCGTCGACGCCCAGTTGCCTCAGGTACGGCAGCCGCCCGCGCACTCCGGCGATGTCACCGATGCCGTCGCCGTTCCCGTCGGCGAAGCTGCGTATGTAGATCTGGTAGATCGCCGCGTGCCGCCACCAGGGGGTGGCGGCGGGGCGGGGGCTGCTCTGGGACACGGGGTCTCCTGGTGCGGTAGGTACGGCGGGGTGGTGCGCGCGGGGCCGGACGGCCGGTGGCGGCAGGGGTGGCGGGCGATGCCGGGATGCGGGGCCCGGTCGGGCGGGGTGTCTCAGGTGACCGGGCCCCGGGTTCCGGGGGGGGGAAGGCCGGACGGTGGTGCTACCAGCCCGAGTTGCCGGGCCCGCGGCTGACGGCGAATCCGCCGGCGAGGCTCAGTCCGCCGGTGGCGGCGTCGGTGACCGTGACCCCGCTGAAGGTGCCCGATCCGGCCGCGTTGATCTCGATGCCGTAGCCGCCGGCCTTGGCGATCCGGGTGTTCTTCACGGTCAGGTTCCCGACGTTCTTCTGCCAGGAGACGAGCAGGCCGCTGTAGGTGCTGTCCAGGATGTCGTTGTCCTGGAGGATCACCGGGGTGGTGATCTCGGAGGTGTCGGCGTAGACCCACAGGGCGCCGAGCTTGCTGGCCCAGTTGGGCTCGTAGCCCCCGGCCCGGTCGATGGTGTTGCGCTGGACGGTCGTCGGTCCGCTGAAGGGGATGCCGAAGCGGGTGCTGACGGCGATTCCCGCGGCGCCGGTCACGGTGTCGGCGACCAGGTTGTCCTCGATCCGGTTGCCGCTGCCGCCGTAGATCGCGGCTCCGTTGGCGAGCAGCGGGAGCTGGACCGTGTTGAAGCGGAGCACGCAGTCGGTGACGGCCTGGGCCTGCGACCACATCGCGAGGGCGTCGTCACCGGTGTTGCGGATGCTGCTTTGGGAGACCTCGCTGCCCGTGGTGCCCTTGTGCAGGTTGACCCCGTCCGCGTACGTATCTCGGATGCGCAGGCCGGTGGCGAGCAGGCCCCGGGTCGGTGCGTCGATCCACAGGCCGACCTTGCTGTGCTGGATCCAGAGGTTCTGCAGGGTGGATCCGGAGCCGAAGTCCCCCTCCACGGCGGCGTCGCTGTTGCCGTCGTCGCGGTGGTCGGCCTCTCCGGTGATCGCCAGGTCCTGCACGGTGCTGGTGCCGCCGCGCCCGAAGAGGCCGCCCTTGCCGTTCTTGCCGCGCAGGGTGGTGTGCCATTCGCCCGAGCCGCGCAGGACGGCTCCGGCGAGGTTGACGGATCCGGAGATGTCGTAGGTGCCGGCCGGTAGCCACAGGCCCTTGCCCTGGCCGGTGGCCGTGGACAGGGCGGCGTTGAGGGCGGCGGTGTCGTCGCCGCTGTCGTTCGCGGTGACGCCGAGGGTGGCCGCGGAGACGAAGCCGGTGGCGGGCATGGTGGCTGCCGCCGGGGCGGTCTCGGTTTCGACGAGGTCGATGGCGTAGGAGGCGGCGGTGTCCCCCGCGTCCTTCTGGAACCTCAGCACGGTGCCGGCGGGGAACTCACCGGTGAGGGTGCGTGCCTCGTCGAAGAAGCGGTGGGCCTCGCCCTGCGCGGGGTCGTTGCCGTAGGGGTAGGCGCCGTAGACCCAGCTGTACTTGGAGGTGAGGGCGAGGTCCTTGGAGTGGACGCCGTTGGCGTAGAGGCTGAGGCTGGCGCTGTTCCCCGTGCCGGCGGCGTTGTCCGGGATCGAGTAGCGCACGGTCACGGCGTTGGCGGCCTTGGCCAGGGTGAACTGGACGTACTCCCCCGTCTGGTCGAGTACGACGGCCCGGCGGCCCGACGCCTCGGAGGCGAGGGTCTTGTAGGTACGGTCCGGCCCGGTGACGGAGGCGTTGGTCGCGCCGGCCTCGGCCTCGTGGACGGTGTACGGGAGGGTCGCGCCGCGGGCGGCGTTCGGTGCGGAGCCGGTGACCTCGATGCCGTCGAGCTGGAGGTCGCCGTTGTCCCCGCTCTCCGTGCGCAGGGTGAGGGTGTTGAGCTGGGCGCGCAGGGGCGCGTCGGTGGTGAAGCCGGCCCAGGCTCCTGAAGTGGCGGGCAGGGTGAGGCGGCGTACGGGGACACCGTTCGCGGTCAGGGTGATGGTCGCGGCGTTCGCCCCGGGGGTGCGGTAGCGGACGGCCACCTGCCGGGTGGCGGCGGTGGGCGCGGAGACGGAGAAGACGGCTCGGGCACCGGTGGCGGTGAAGCCCGTCAGGTAGCCGGCGCCGCTGAAGCCGGGGACGGCGGAGGCGGAGGCGGGGCCGCCCGAGGCGAAGGCGGTCTCCGCCTGGTGGCTGAGAGAGGCGGGCGGTGGGTCGGTGGGTGTGCCCGGCGGGCTGGTGGGGGTGAGGCTGTCGAGGTTGACGTTGCCGGAGTCGGCGGTGGTGAAGGTCAGCGCCACCGCATTGGCTCCGTTCACCAGCGGGACCGGTTCCTGGCGGGTGGCCCAGGTGTCCCAGTTCGCGGTGGCCGGGAGCGACACCTGGCGGACCTTGACCCCGTTGACGTAGAGGCTCAGGGTCTGGGCCGCGCCCGTGCCGTTGGCGTACCGGATCGCGACCGAGCCCGTACCGGCCGCGGTGGACTGCACCGCGAAGGAGGCGGAGGCGGCCCCCTTGTTGCCGTCCGTGAAGCCGCCGACGTAGCCGGCGCCGGTGAAACCGGAATGTGCCGACTCGGCTCGGGCACCGCCCGAGAGGGTGGCCGACTCCGCTTCCAGGGTGGCGGCGACGGCGTACGAGGGTGCGGCGAGGGTTCCGGTGAGGCCGGTGGTGGCCAGGGCGGTGAGGAGGAACGGGGAGATGAGGCGTGCGGCTCTGGTGCGGGTTCCTCGGGAAGAAGACACGGCGGCGTGTCCTTTCTGAAGGCGCGCCCTGTGCGCGGGGCCGGAGGGCGCGGTGGGGGCCGCCGCGGCGGTCCGTCGCTGCGGCGGTGTCGAGGAGGGGAGGAGGGGAGGAGAGCCCCGGGCGGGGATGTGTCCCGGGGTGGGAGGCAGGGCCGGGGAGGCCGGGGAGAGATCAGCCCTTGAGGCTTCCGGCGGTGAGGCCGGAGATGATGTGCCGCTGGAAGACGAGGAAGAGGACCAGCAGCGGGATGCTCGCCATGACCATGCCGGCGAGGAGCTGGTTGGCCGGCATGAATTCCGCGAGGCGGTTCAGGGCGACGGTGACCGGCTGCTTGCTCTCGTCCGGCAGGACGAGCATCGGCCAGAGGAAGTCCTTCCAGACTCCGACCACGGCGAAGATCGACACGACGGCCAGCACCGGACGGGACAGCGGGAGGATCACCGAGATCAGGATCCGCACGGTGCCCGCGCCGTCGATCCGGGCCGCGTCGAGCAGTTCCGCGGGGATCTGGTCGAAGAACCGTTTGAGGATGAAGACGTTGAAGGCGTTCGCCGCGGCGGGCAGCCAGATCGCGAACGGCGTGTTGATCAGGTTCACATGGACGAGGGGGACGTCCACGACGGTGAGGTACGCGGGTACGAGCAGGGCGGACACCGGCAGCATCAGGGTGGCCAGCATCATCGCGAGGACGGCGTTGCCCAGGACCGGGCGGAGCTTGGAGAGCGCGTACGCGGCGGAGACGTCGATGACGAGCTGGAAGAGCAGGGCTCCGAAGGCGAGCAGGAGGGTGTTGGAGAAGTATCCGGCGAGGCCGGTGTTCGTCCAGGCCTCCGTGTAGCTCTCGGGGTGCCAGCTGCTCGGGAGCAACGTGGGGTGGGGTTGGGCCAGCTCCGCGGAGGACTTGAGGGCGCCGGTGGTCATCCAGTAGAGCGGGAAGACGAAGGCCAGGGTGAATCCGGTCAGGGTCGCGCCCAGGACGAAGCGGTGCAGGAACCGGCCGACGGGCCTGGTCAGTTCGGCGGGGGCGATGAGTGTGCGGGAGCGGGGTTCGGTGGCGGCCATGGGGCCCTCCTTTCAGTCCTTGGTCCGGGTCAGGCGCAGGTAGAGCACGGCGAAGAGGCCCAGGACGACGAAGAGCAGGGTGCTCATGGCGCTGGCCAGGCCGAAGTCGTTGTAGACGAAGGCGTAGCGGTAGAGCAGCAGCAGAATGGTGACGGTGGCTTCGTTGGGGCCTCCGCCGGTGAGTACGAAGGGTTCGACGAACACCTGCATGGTGCCGATGACCTGGAGCAGCAGGATGATCAGGAGGATGAACCTGATCTGCGGGATCGTGACGTGCCACAGGCGCCGGCGGATGGAGGCCCCGTCGAGTTCGGCCGCTTCGTAGAGCTCACCGGGGATGCCGCCGAGGGCCGCCAGGTAGATGAGTGTCGTGGTGCCCATGTTGGCCCAGGTGGAGACGAGGACCAGAGAGATCATCGCGAGGTGTTCCGACTCCAGCCACTGCTGGGCGGGCAGGTGCAGGACGCCGAGCACGTTGTTGAAGAGGCCCGGGCCCGGATCGTAGAACCAGCGCCACAGCAGCATGGTGACGATGGGCGGGAGCATCACCGGGAGGTAGACGGTGAGCCGCAGGTACGACCGGCCGCGCCGGAGCTCGTTCAGGACGACGGCCGTGACGAACGGGGCGGCGAAGCCGAAGACGAGCGCCAGCAGCGTGAAGTAGCCGGTGTTGCGCCAGGCGGTGGCGAAGAGCGGATCGGCGAAGAGGCGGCGGAAGTTGTCCAGGCCGACCCACTCGGCCGGCTGGGCGAAGGTCACCTGCTGGAAGCCGAGGAGGACGCCGCGGACGATCGGGTACCAGGCGAACAGCGCGAAGCAGATCAGCCCGGCGGAGAGGAAGAGGTAGGCGACGAGGTTCTCCCGCAGCCGGCGGCCGCGGCCCGTGGCCCGGGCCCGGCCCCTGGCCCGGTTTCCGCCCGCGGCCCCGGTCCGCCGGAGGTCCCGGAGGCGGCGGGTGCGCCGGGCGGGGGCCGCGGGATTGGGGAGTACGGACATGTCACTTCACCGTGGCGAGGATGGAGTCGGCGCGGGCGGCGGCGTCCTTCAGCAGGGTGTCGATGTCCGCGTCCTCCTTGGTCAGGACGGACTGCATGACACCGTCCAGGACGGTGTAGAGCTGCTGCGCGTTCGGCGGCTCGACCTTGACCTCGACCTGGGGGCTGCGGTCGACGAACGGCTTGTAGTTCTCCTGCGGCACGTTGGCGTGCTCGGCGTGGATGGCCTGGATCTTCTGCTGGGCGGCGCCCGCGAACAGGTTCGGCTGGGGAAGGCCGATCGGGACACCGAGGCCGGAGAACTTGGTGACGTTCTCCTCCTCCCGGTCTGGGTTGAGGTACTTCCACTGGACCCACTGCAGACCGGCCTTGATCTTCTCGGGCGTGGCCTTGGGATTGAACATGAAGCCGTCGCCGCCGCCGAGGGTGGCCGTGCCGGGAAGGGCCGCCAGGCCGAACTCCTCGTACTTGCGCTCGAACTGCTTGACGATGGTGGGGATGTTGTCGGGTCCGGCCATGTACATACCGAGCTTGCCGGAGCCCATCATCTTCTGGACGTCACCGATCTCCAGGAGTTGGCGGGTGCCCATGCTCCGGTCGGTCCAGCGCAGGTCGTGGAGGGTCTGGAGCGCCTTGCGGCCGGCGTCGCTGTCGAAGGCGGCCTTCCACCTGCCGTTCTCCTCGGTGGCGACCTCGCCGCCCATGGAGTACAGCCAGGACGTCAGGTGCCAGCCGCCCTGGTTGTTCTTGCTGTAGTCGGCGTAGCCCACGGTGTCCTCGCCGAGCGCGCTGATCTTCTTCGCGGCGGCGCGGACCTCTTCCCAGGTGGTGGGCGGCTTGTCCGGGTCGAGGCCTGCCTTGCGGAAGAGCTCGCGGTTGTAGACGAGACCCATGGAGTAGTTCCCGGTGGGCAGGCCGTACGTCTTGCCCTGCTTGTCCTGGAAGACTTGTCGGAGCTCGGGGCGTATGTCGGAGAGGTACGGGACGCCGGCCAGGTAGGGGGTGATGTCGGCGCCCTGCTTGCGCTGTATGAGGCCTGCCGGGTCGGTGAAGTAGACGTAGTAGACGTCTTCGAGCTGGCCGCCGGCGAGCTTCGCCGCGAAGGTCTTGGGATCCATCTGGCCTTCACGGGCATCGATATTGATCTTCGGGTGCGCCGCTTCGAACTGCTTGACGAGCTCCTCGAAGTCCTTGCGGTCGGCGGCCTGCGTGGTGGCCGGCATGCCGTTGACCGTGATCGTCACCACCCCGCCGGCCTTGTCGCCGGCCGGGGCCGGCGTGCCGCCGCAGGCGGCGGCTCCCAGGCTTGCCACGAGGGCGGTGGAGAGGAACAGGGCGCGACGTCTGGTGATGCCATCCATGCGAACAGGCCTTCCGAGCGGGTCGGGCTTCGATGGCGCGACAGTAGAAGCCGTGAACGCAAGAAGTCAATAATGTTACGCAAGACATTAAGCATCGAGATTCGGGGATGTGACAGAACGTGACGTCCCGGCCGTCAGCTCGATGGGCTCCCCCCGATACGCGGAGAGGGCCCGGCCGGCGCCGGGCCCTCCCCTTCCCACTCCGCACCCGCTCCCCCGTCAGCGCCCCGGTGACGGGCGCGCGGTGGACGACCGGACGATGAGTTCGGTGTCGAAGAGGATCTCCGCGGACAGGCCCACTCCCGTACGGATCCGCTCGGTCAGGAACTGCACCGCGGCCGAGGCCATGGCCGCGACGGGCTGGCGGGACGTCGTCAGCGGCGGGTCGGTGGCGACCATGAAGAGCGAGTCGTCGAAGCCCACGACGGACAGCTCGGCCGGCACGCTCAAGCCCCGGCGGCGCGCGCCCCGGATGGCGCCGAGTGCGAGGGCGTCGCTCGCGCAGACCACCGCCGTCACCCCGCGCGGGAGCAGCTGGGCGATCGCCGTGGCACCGCCCTCCATCGAGAAGAGCGCGTGGGCGACGAGCGGTCGCCACTCCCCCGCCGGGACCCCGCGCCGGGCGTTGAAAGCCGCGTAACCAGTGAGTTTGCGGACCGACGGGACGTGCCCGGAGGGCCCCACGATCATCCCGATCCGCTCGTGTCCGAGCGCCGACAGGTGCGCCAGCGCCTGCTCGGCCGCCCCGGCGTCGTCCACCGAGACCTGCGCGACGCCCGGGTTCTCGTCGGCCGGATTCACCAGGACGACGGGGATCGCACGGCGGTGCAGCTCACGGCCCTGAGTCTCCCCTATGTCCGTGTAGCTGGCGCCGACGAACACGATGCCGCCGACGTTCTGGCCCAGCAGCATGTCGACGTAGTGGGACTCCGAGACCCCGTCGGCCGTGCGCGTACACAGCACGGGGACCAGGCCCTGGCCGTTGAGCAGTCCGGCGAGGGCTTCCGCCGCCGCGGAGAAGACGGGGTTCTGGAGGTCGGGCACCACCAGCCCGATCAGCTGGGCCCGTTCCTTGCGGAACTCCACCGGGCGCTCGAACCCGCACACGTCGACGGCCGTCAGGACCGCCTCGCGGGTGGCGGGTGCCACGTCCCTGTTGCCGTTGAGTACGCGACTCACCGTAGTCGCGCTGACGCCGGCCATCTCGGCCACTTGGGCTAGCCTCTGGGTGCTCACGCGGTCAAGCTACCAGCAGGGTGCGCAAAAACCAGTCCCACGTACGCAAATATCTTGCAAGCGGGTGCGCGGGTTCTCGCCCGGCACCCGCCCAACGGCGCACCCGAGTCGCGGCAGGGCACAGGGGGTGGTCGCCTGGGTGGGTGACCGTACGGCCGACCGGGGTGCGTGCGGCCAGGGCGAGGAGACACATCGTGGCCAAGGCCTATCTGGTGGGTGCCGGCATCGCTTCCCTGTCGGCGGCGGCGCTGCTGATCAGGGAAAGCGGTTTCGCGGGCTCGGACATCACGATCCTGGAGGCCCAGGGCCGCACCGGCGGAAGCCTGGACGCCGCGGGAGACCCCGAGAACGGCTACACCATGCGCGGCGGCCGGATGTTCGAGCTGCACTTCGAGTGCACGTACGACCTGCTGCGCTCCATCCCCTCACTGGACGCCCCGGACACCTCGGTCACCGAGGACACCTTCGCCTTCCACGAGGACTTCGCCTGGAACGACAAGGCCCGCCTGGTCGACTCCTCCGGCCTGCGGGTCGACACCCGCTCGATGGGGTTCTCCGAGCGCGACCGCCTGGACCTGGTCGCCTGCGTGGCCTCCCCCGAGTCCCGGCTCGACGGCAAGCGGATCTCCGACTGCTTCACCCCCGCGTTCTTCACCACCAACTTCTGGTACATGTGGTGCACGACCTTCGCCTTCGAGCCCTGGCACTCGGCGATCGAGTTCCGGCGCTACCTCAACCGGTTCGTGCACCTCTTCAAGACCTTCGACACCATGTCGGGCATCTACCGCACCCGCTTCAACCAGTACGACTCGATCGTGCGCCCGCTCCAGAGCTGGCTGCGGAGCAACGGCGTCACGTTCTCGATGAACACCACCGTGACCGACGTGGAGCTGGCCGACGGCGAGGGCACCACCGTCACGGCCCTCGCCTGTACGCGGGAGGGCGCGGACCTGCGGATCGCCGTCGCCGCCGAGGACCTGGTGTTCGTCACCAACGGATCGATGACCGCGAATTCGACCCTGGGTTCCACGGACACCCCCGCCGTACTGGACACCTCCGCGCCGGACGCTTCGTGGCGCCTGTGGCAGACCCTGGCGGCCAAGCGCCCCCACCTGGGCGACCCCTCCGTGTTCGACTCCTCCGTCTCGGACTCCACCTGGGGCTCCTTCACCGTCACCACCCAGGACCCGACCTTCTTCAAGGCCATGGAGGAGTTCTCCGGCAGCGAGGCCGGCAAGGGCGGTCTGATCACCTTCAAGGACTCCGGCTGGCTGCTGACCATCGTCCTCAACCACCAGCCGCACTTCCACGAGCAGCCCGAGGGCACCTACGTCTGGTGGGGGTACGCCCTGTTCCCGGACAAGCCCGGTGACCACGTGGGCAAGACGATGGCCGAGTGCACGGGCCGCGAGATCCTCACCGAGGTGCTCGGACACCTGCGCCTCGAGCAGAGCGAGCAGATCCTGGAGTCCTCGGTCGTCGTTCCGGCGCTGATGCCGTACATCACCAGCCAGTTCCTGGTGCGCAAGGCCGGCGACCGACCCGAGGTCGTCCCGGAGGGCTCCACCAACCTGGCCTTCATCGGGCAGTACGCCGAGGTCCCCGACGACGTGGTGTTCACCGTCGAGTACTCGGTGCGCACCGCGTGGACCGCGGTGGCCCGGCTGCTGCACCTGGACCGGCAGCCGCCGCCGGTCCACAAGGGCGGCCACGATCCCAAGGTGCTCCTCGAGGCCCTGCACACGATGCACCGCCGCTGAGCCCTGGTCGCGCCGGCCGCGCCCGCCGTCTCATCGCCCCGCCGTCTCACCGCCCCGCCGCCCGGCCCCGGCCTCCGGGCTGCGACACGGCGGGCGCGACCGGGTACCGTACGCCCCTCGACGACAGAGAGGTGCGGCCATCGTGACCCGAATCCCGGACGTGGGCGATGTGGTGGGCGATTTCTCGCTCCCCGGCGGTCTGCTCAGCGAGGACGTGTTCACCCGCGGGCAGTACGCGCTCGGTGAGCAGCGCGGGAACCCGGTCGTTCTCGCCTTCTACCCCGGCGACAACACCCCCGTCTGCACGACGCAGTTGTGCTCCTACTCCGACGGGCTGGAGGCACTCTCCGCGTGCGGCGCCCAGGTGTGGGGCATCAGTCCGCAGGGCGTCGACAGCCACGAGGCCTTCGCCCGGGCCCGCGGCCTGCGGATTCCGCTGCTCGCCGACACCGATCGCACGGTGGCCCGCGCCTTCGGCATCGCCGCTCCCGTGATCGGTCTGCGGCGGGCCGTCTTCGTCATCGCGCCGGACGGCACCCTGCACTGGAAGCACGTCGGAACCCTGGGCATGAGGTTCCCTTCCGCGGACACCATCGCGGAGCAGCTCGTCGGCGTGACCACCGGCTGAAGCGCCGGATCCCCGGCCGTCCGGCCGGGGCCGGACGAACGGGGACCGCGGAGCGGACGGAACGCATGGATGGGCCCGAGAGCAAGCCGATCGGACGAATGCGCCGATCGCCGGTGGAGAAGGTGCTGGGCGGCCTCGGCCCAGGGGTTGGCCGAGGCCGCAGAGGCGCTGCGGGATCCGAAAGCCGGACGGGACACCTGGCGTGACGTGAGGAGGAGAAACGTCACGCCCCGGTGTCTGGTTCTAGGACGGTGTGGGGACACCTTCCTTGGCATCTTGACGGATGACCGCGCCGCCATCAGTAAACATATATACCGCCGAGTAGGCAAGGGTATGAAAATATTCATGTTTAGAGAGGGTGTGAATATGACAGCTCACACCCGTTCGCCCTAGAGGAAGAAGCCGTGCTGGTCCGCGGCCTGCTCATAGCTTTCGAGCCGGGCCTGCGTCCGCTCGGGGTCCGCGTCCGCCATCGCCTGGAGCAGCGCCGCCGACAGGACGCCCGGCGCCGAGTACGAGTCGAAGACCAGCCGCGAACCGGTGCCGGCCGTCAGCGCCACATCGGCTTCGTCCACCAGCGGCCCCAGCGTGCGGTCGGTGATCAGCGCGATCCGCAGCCCCGCGCCGCGGGCCACCCGCAGTGCCGCCAGGGTCTCCTTGGCGTGCCGGGGCATCGCGAAGGCCAGGACCCAGCTCCCGCCCGCCGCCCGGGCCTGCAGCAGCGCGTCGGAGGCCACGCTGCCGCCGCCGGTCACCAGGCGCACGTCGGGGTGGATCCGGCGGGCCGCGTACGCGAAGTACTCCGCCAGCGAGACGGAGATCCGCAGCCCGAGGACGGTCAGCGGCACCGACCGGGCCAGCTCGCGCCCGATGTCGAGCACCTGGTCGGTGTCGGCGAGCAGCTGCCGGACGGTGCGCAGGTTCTCGATCTCGGCGTCGACGGCCGCCTGCAGTTCGTTGCGCCGGGTCTGTTCGGGGCTGTCCGGGGTGCCGGCCACCGCGCTGAGCGCGATCGGTTGGAGCACGTCGCGGAGGGCCGGATAGCCGCTGAAGCCGAGGGCCGCGGCGAAGCGGGTCACGGAGGGCTGGCTCACGCCGGCCCGTTCCGCGAGCTCGGTGATCGAGAGGAACGCCGCCTCGGTGAGGTGGTCGACGAGGTACTGGGCGATCCGGCGCTGGCCCGGCGAGAGCGGGTGCCCGTCGAACAGCGCCCGGACCCGGTCGGCCGGGGCCCGCTCGTGGTCGACCGCCTGCCCGCTCGGTGTGATCGCTGCCGCCTGTGCGCGCGCCTGCTGCCCCGATGACACCGGCGGACCTCCCTTTCGTGCCACTCCGTGATCCCAACATAGCTCACGGCATCCGGCTGACCAGCGCGCTTCCCCCTGCGGCCGGCAACGGGGGGACGTCCTGGGCGCCCGCGGTGCCCACCGGAACCACCACCTCCGCCCGAAGTGACGAAACGTCAGCAGATCGGCGCGGGCTGCCCCGTTGCGATCCGGTGCGGGGCCCGGCCGTCGAGGAGGAGCACCACGAGGGCGCGTAGGGGCTGGCTCAGCGGAACGAACGCGCCGCCGCCCGCGGCGGGTACGGCCCGCACGCCGTGGAGGGCGAGGCGGCTGCCGGCCGAGGCGTACTGGTCCGGGTTGAGCCGGTAGCCGCAGGGTGGGTCGGTGAGGATCTCGCCCCCGGCGGCGGGGGCGTTGTCCGCGCCGCCCAGCGGGACCGGGCCCACCACGTTCCCCGCCGCCCGGCGGGCTCCGTCCGAGGCCGCCGCCAGGGGGCCCGTACGCGTGGAGACGTAGGCGAACAGGCCGCGCAGGGCTGTCAGTTGGGAGTCGACCCGGCGGCGGCGGTTGAGGGAGGGATCGGCCCGCTCCGCGTCCCCGACCGGCCCCGCGAGTGCTTCGATGCGGCTTTCGATCAGCAGCGCGACCGCGTGCTTGACGCCCGCCGTGTTGCGCAGGATCCGCTCCTGGCCGTCGCCCGCGGACTGCCCGACGGGGGTGCCGGTGACGGGGTCGGTGCGGATGCCGTAGGTCCCGGTGGAGTGGCCGGCGGCGTGGGCCGCACCGCGTACGTACGCGGCGGACAGGGCGCGGGACTGCGCGTACACCGCCGGGTCGGTGTTGAGGTTGCGCGGCCAGAGGTCGAAGAGGTCCTTGTCGTACGTCCCCGGTGTCGCCCGGTACTCGTGCAGGTCGTACACGAGGTGCGGCCGGTGATCGCGCAGCACGGCGGCCATCGCCCGCGCCTCGGGCGAGGTCAAGGCCATGTGATCGCGGTTGATGTCGGTGCCCCCGGCGTTGGGGCGGGTACCGGCCGCCCGCCCGTCCGGGTTGGCGGTCGGGACCACGAGCAGGGTGACGGTCTCCAGGAAGCGCCGGGCCTCCGCGTCCCGGGCGTGGGCGAGGTCCCGGACGGTACTCAGGCAGGCCTCGCGCCCCGCCGGCTCGTCTCCGTGCTGGCTGCACACCAGCAGCACGGTGACGGGACCCCGGCCCAGGCTCACCAGCCGCAGCGGGCGACCGCGCACGGTCGTACCGATGGTCCGGACGGTGGCGCGCTCGCCGTGCCGGCCGACGGCACGGAGCAGCTCACGTTCCTGGGACTCACTGGTCCAGTGCGCTCCGTACGTGGCCTCGAAGCCGGTACGGGGCGCCCCTTCGGCCGCACGCACCGGGTCGGGGGCCAGGGCCACCGCGAGCACGGCCGTCAGGGTCGCGGCGAGTGCGGACAGGCCGCGCGCCGTCATCTTCTCGATCACGCCCCGGTTGTAGCGGGATCCGGACCGCGGCGGCAGGGATCCGCTCCTGAACTCACCCGGGTGGCCGGGTGAGTTCCTCCGGTACGGGACTCCGCGCCTCTGCCGAACGGCACTACCGCCGCACTCGTGCGGGTGGCGTGCGGGTGGCGTTCAGGCGCTGCGGGCGCGGCCCGTGCGGGACGGACAGGAGGATCACGGAAGGGCGATCCGACCGGGGGCACCGGCAGTCGACGAAGGAGATCTTGGTGGGATACGTGACGGGGCCGCCCGGTACCGCGGCCGGGGAGGCCGGCCGGTGACGGTCACCCTTCTCGTCGCCTTCCTCGCGCTGGCCGCCGGGCTTGCCGCGAACCGGTTCCTGCGCCCCCGGCTGATGGGCGGTGACGACACCGAGGGCATGGGCGTGCGCGACCTCATCGGGCCCCTGATGACCCTGACGATCCTGATCCTCGCGTTCATGCTCGTCACCGCCTCCAGCTCCAACGGGCGGGCCGACGACGCCGCGCGGGCGGAGGCGCACGCACTGGACCACCTCGCGGAGGTGGCGGACTACGCTCCCCCGGCCTTGCGCCAACGGCTGCGCGGTGACGCCGTCTGCTACGCGCGTGCCGTCGAGTACAAGGAATGGCCGGCCATGGCCGGGGGAAAGGGTTCCCCGGCCCCCAGCGTGTGGAGCAGGGACTTCCGCGCGACCTTCAAGGAACTGGGCACGGGCAGCCCCACCTTCGGCATGCTGGTCACCGCGGATGATCAGCGGTCCCTGGGCCGGCAGGCCAGGATGGCCGAATCCACTCCGACCATCCCGAACCTGATCTACTGGTTCATGCTGGTCAACCTCGCCGTGACCGTCGTCGGCCTCGGCCTGTGCCTGCCGCGCAAGGCCAACAAGGGTCCGCTCAGCGCCTTGGTCGTCGTCACCGTGCTGCTGACCGCGACCCTGCTCATCATCCGGGACGTGGACCGCCCCTTCGGCGGTGTGATCGTGGTGGAACCCACGCAGATGTCGGAGGTCGAGAAGGAGTCGGTCCGGGACTTCCTGGCCGACTACCCGGCGGACCGGCTCCCGTGCGACGAGCAGGGCCAGGCCAGGCCGCCGAGGGGCGGCCCGTAGATCCCGGCCTGCGGACACCGGCCGTCGATGCCGGCCCGTCTACGGCTGTTCGTCCAGGCCCTGCGGCAGCCGGCCGGTGTGGAGCACGCCCAGGGTCTGGGTCGCTCGCGTCAGGGCCACGTAGAGGTCGCTGGGTTCGTGGTCGGCCGGTTCCACGACGATCACCGTGTCGAACTCCAGGCCCTTGGCCTGCCGCGGCGCGAGCAGGACCACCGGTCGGGTGAGGTCGGGCTCCTCCCCCGCCCGCACGCCGGGCAGCACGGCCGCCAGTTCCTCGTGCAGCGGGCGCGGGGCGATCACCGCGAGGCGGCCCTCGGCCGGCGCGCCCTCCCGTACCGCGTCGGCCACCGCCGCGGCCAGGTCGTCGGTCCGCGCCACCCAGGGCCGGCGCCCCGTGGCACGGACCGAGCTCGGCGGCTCGAAGCCCGGGTGCCGGGCCCGGAGCACGGCTGCCGCCAGCTCCATGATCTCGGCGGGCGTACGGTAGTTGACGCCTAGGCGCACCAGGTCCCAGCGGTCTTCCACATAGGGCGCGAGGATCTGCTGCCAGGAACCGCAGCCGGCTTCGTCACCGGTCTGAGCCGGGTCGCCCACCAGCGTCATGGAACGGGTCGGGCAGCGCCGCATGAGCAGGCGCCAGGCCATGGCGGACAGTTCCTGCGCCTCGTCCACGATGACGTGCCCGAAGGCCCAGGTGCGGTCGGCGGCGGCCCGTTCGGCCGCGCTGCGGTGGTCGGCCTCCTCCTGGCGCTCCGCCATCCGCTCGGCGTCGATGATGTCGTGGGCCGCGAGGAACTCGTTCTCCATGTCCTCGAACTCGTAGGAGTCCGATCCGGCCGACAGGTCCAGCACGCCCTGCGCGTACGCGACGCGTTCGAGGCGCTCGCGCTCCTCGGCGGCGCGCCGCGCGGTGTCGTCGACCCCGAGCAGCTCGGCGGCCTCGTCGAGCAGCGGGACGTCGGCCGGGGTCCAGTCCGCCCCGCCCGTCGTCGTACGCCGGATCAGCTCGGCCTCCCGCTCGGGGAGGTGGGTGGGCTCGGCGAGGTAGTCGGAGATCAGCTGCCGGGGGGTGAGCGGGGGCCACAGCGTGTCGATGGCGGCGTGCACCTCGGCGCTGGTCGCGATCTCCTTGCCCAGCTGGGCGATGTCGTCGGGGCCGAGCAGGTTGGGGCCGCCGTAGGGGTCGGCGCCGAGCCGGTCGGCGAGCTGTTCGGTGAGCGCGTCGATGATCCGGAAGGCGAAGTACGGGCGCGCCAGGTTGTGCGGCAGTCCGGTGGCGCGGGCCCGGTCCCGGGCCTCGTGGGCCATGGTCCGGTCGAGCAGCAGCGTCCCGTAGTCGTCGTGGTCGATCTCCAGGGCCGGTTCGGGGACCACGTCGGCGTCCTCGCCGCTGCCCGCGGGCACGGTCTCCGGCAGCGTCTGCCGGTCGCTCACGACGCGGGCGAGGATGCCGGCCATCTCCGCGCGCCCCTTGACGGCGGCGGCGCCGGGGCGGTCGGCGGCGCTCGCGCGCACTCCCGGGAACAGCTCGCCCGGGGTCGCGAGCAGGACCCCGGTCTCGCCGAGGGCCGGGAGGACCTGGCCGATGTAGCCGAGGAAGGCCGGGTTCGGCCCGACGATCAGCACGCCTCGCTTGGCGAGCAGCTCGCGGTGCGCGTAGAGCAGGTAAGCGGCACGGTGCAGGGCCACGGCGGTCTTGCCGGTGCCCGGGCCGCCCTCCACCACCAGGACGCCGCGGTGGGTGGAGCGGATGATGCGGTCCTGCTCGGCCTGGATGGTCTGGACGATGTCGTGCATCCGGCCGGTCCGGGCGGCGTCGAGCGCGGAGAGCAGCACGGCGTCCGCGTCGGCCCCCTCGTGGCCGGTGCGCTCGGTGTCGGCGAGGTCGAGGATCTCGTCGTGCAGGGCCGTGACCTCGCGGCCCCGGGTGGTGATGTGGCGGCGCCGGCGCAGCCCCATGGGGGAATATCCGGTCGCCAGATAGAACGGCCGTGCGACATCGGCCCGCCAATCGAGTACGAGAGGGGTGCGCTCCCCGTCGTCCTGCCTGATTCCAATGCGGCCGATGTGGTGGTCCGAGCCGTCGGAGAACTCCAGCCGGCCGAAACACAGGCCGCTTTCGCCCGAGTTCAGAGCGGAAAGCAGACCGGACTGCTCAGCGACCACGACATCCCGCTCCAGGCGCGCCTGGAACCCGCCGCCGGCCTCGCCGAGCGCACCCTGGACGGCGCGTTCGGCCTGCTCCCGCAGGTCGTCGAGGCGCGCGTAGAGAGCCGTGATGAATTGCTGCTCATTCCGGAATTCTTCGGTTGACAATTCCACTCCTGACGCGGTAAGGTGTCCTCATAAGCTTTTTCACGTCTCAGCTCTGCTTCGATGTGAAACATCAAATATACGCAGACAAACACCCCGGCCGTCAATCGGTCCGGGGTGTTTTTGCGTGGCGGCGTCTTTGAGTGTTTGCGGGGCGGTGCCTTTGCGTGGCGGCGATGATATGCGAACGGTAATTACTCGGTGCGCAGCATGCGGACCCTCTGGTCGACCAGGTCGTAGCGTGCGACCGCCACGGCGAGCCGGCCGGTGGCTATCCTCCGGGCCAGGTCCGGCTCCGCCGCCAGCAGGCCGCGGGTCCGGCGCGCGTGCGCGTCGATGGTGGCGGCGACCCGGGCCTCACCGTACTGGCCGTGGTCGATGGAGGGCCGGATCTGCTCGGCCAGGTACTGGATGTGGGCGGGCAGCTCGGTACCCGTCTCGTCGGCGTGCACCGCGGCGCCGACGGCCCCGCACGACTGGTGGGCGAGGACCAGGACCAGGGGGACCTCGAGCTCCAGGACCCCGTACGCGATGCTGCCGAGCACCGCTTCGTCCAGCACCTCGCCCGCCGCTCGTACGGTCAGCAGATCACCGAGCCCCTGGTCGAAGACGAGCTCCGGCGGCACCCGGGAGTCGACGCAGCCCAGCACGATCGCGAAGGGGTGCTGCTCCCGCGCCACCTGGAGGCGTACGGAACGCGACTCGTGCGGGTGCTGCTGGCGGTACGCCGCCCAGCGCCTGTTGCCGGCCGCCAGGCGCCGCAGCGCCTCCTCCGGGGTCTGCGGCCGGGCCCCGTCCAAGGCCCCGCCCAAGGCTCCGGCGGAGGCCTCTGAAGCGGAGACGGGGAAGACCGAGCCGAGCCCGAGGACGGACCCGGCGGCCGCCGTGCCGGCCAGGGCGGTACGCAGGAGGCCGCGACGGCTGGGTGAACTGGCGGAAGGCGCCTGTGTGTTCGAGGACATTCGGGGACGTTAACCCCGCTCCGGCCCACCGAGGCCGCCCCCGGACGGAAATGGCGGGTTCCTCCCGGAGCCCGGCTCGATCGGGACGGCGCAGTTGTGGGTAACGCCTGCCGGCCACGGGGCCGACCGGCACATTGCTCCAAACCCGCCGGTACCCGGATCCCCTCGGGGTGGGGGCGTCCGCGCGCAGGGCGAGCGCTCTGCGCAGGGCGCTCGCCCGATAAGGACCGCCGAGGTGCCGGCCTCGGGGTGAGGAGCGAGGCCGGGTGTACGGCGCCGGCGCCGAAGCGGCGGCCGACCCGGTCGATGACCGGCTCCAGCGCGCGGGCGTTCTCGGTGTGCCGGTCGAAGGTCAGTTGCTCGGCGGCGCCGGCCGAGTCGGTCAGCTCGCCGACCCGGGCGCTCACCGCCCGCACGCGCGCCCGTTGCAGCCCGAGTGCGGAGAACAGTCCGTACAACGTCTGCTGGAGGCAGGGCGTGTGCGCGGTGGGCTCGCGCAGCGTGCGCGAACGCGTGGTGGCCGACCGGTCGGCGTAGGTGACCTGCAACTCGACCGTCCGGGCGACCTGGCCGGCGATCCGGAGCCGGGATCCGAGATCCGTGGCCGCGCCGAGCAGGGCGCGGCGGACCTCGGCCGGGTCGAGGACGTCCCGGTCGAAGCGCCGGGCGCTGGCGATGGTGGCGGGAGGTCCGGCCGGGATGACGGTGCGGAGGTCTACCCCTTGAGCCCGTTCGTGCAGGAGGCGACCGGTCGAAGCACCGGCGATCCGCTGCACCGTGGACAGCGGGAGCGCGGCCAGGTCGCCGATCGTCTCGATCCCGTACCGGAGCAGCGAGCGTTCCAGGACGGCCCCGACCCCGGGCAGTGCCCGCACCCGGCAGCCGTGCAGGAACCGCTCCTGTTCGGCCGGATCGTCGGGCAGCACCCGGACGGTGCCGGGCGGGGCGGTGTCGGCGGCCAGGGTGGCCAGGATCCGGTTCGGGCCGATCCCGCCCGTGCTGACCAGCCCGTACCGGGCCGCGAGCCGCGTCTGGAGCCGGTCCGCGAGCTCCACCGGGGACTGCCCGAAGTAGCGCGTGGCACCGGCCAGATCCAGCAGCGCGCCGTCCGGAGGGAGCGCCTGGACGACGGGGGTGACGTCACCGAGCACCGTGAACAGTTCGCGGTAGATATCGAAGCCGACGCGGTGAAAGCGCAGGTGAACGATCGCCACCCTGGTACTGGTACTGGTACTGGTCATCCGGCGCTCCCCTGACTCGCGTGCCACAGCCGCCCGGCGCCGCCACCGCCCTGCCCGCCGTGAGCCGGCCCGGCTGCCGAAACGGCGTCGCCGTCGGAGTGCGGGGGCTCGCCGGCGAGCAGCGTGCGGACGGCGGCGGGGCCGCCGTCCCGGTGGGCGTCGGCGATGTCCTGGAGGTTCCAGGCGTGGGTGCCGATGACGGAGACGGACTTGCCACGGCGGGAGACGGTGCCGCGCGCCAGGAGCAGGAAGTGGTGGAACAGCGGGTAGGCGGCCTGCTCGTGGGTGTCGTCGAAGAAGGTGAGGTCGATCTGACCGGCCGGGCTGCCGTCGTCCAGGGAGACGAAGATGGTGCGCCGTCCGGAGCGCATGGGCGGGGTCTGGATGGCGACCTTCGCGCCGGCCACCAGCACGGTCCCGCCGGACGGCTGGTCCTTCAGCCGGTGGGAGGGGGTGACACCGAGCTCGGCCAGCAGCGGGTGCAGCGGTTCCATCAGGTGCCGGGAGGCGTCCATGCCGATGACCTCCAGCTCGGCGTCCAGTTCTTCGCTCGGCGTCATCGCCGGCAGACCGCTCGGCCCGGGGTACGGGCCCGCACCGGCCGGGGTCAGGGTGAGCTGACCGGCTCCGGTGGAGGTCCGCTGGTGGCGGTGGAGCTCCTCGATCTGCAGGAGCAGGTCACGGCGGCCGGCTCCGGGGGCGAGGGTGGCGAAGGCGCCGATCCGCGCGAGGCGGTCGGCCACCGGGCGGGAGGGCCGGGCACGGGCCCAGAAGTCGGCGAGGTCCGTGTACGGACGGTCTCCTTCGATCCGGGCGGCCTGCTCCTCGGTGATGCCCTGGACGTCGGCCAGCGAGACCCGGAGTCCCAGCCTGCCGTCCGGGAGCCGCTCGGTGCGGTAACCGGTGGCGGAGTACTGGACGTCGAGCGGCAGGATCGGCACGCCGCGGCGGCGGGCGTCGGACAGCACCAGCCGCTTCGGGTACATGCCGGGGTCGTGCTCCAGCAGCCCGGCGTAGAACGGCGCCGCGTAGTGCGCCTTCAGCCAGGCCGACTGCAGGGTGGGCAGCGCGAAGGCGGTCGCGTGCGCCTTCGCGAAGCCGTAGGCCCCCATGTTCTCCAGCATCCGCCACACCCTGTCGATCACCTCCGGCCGGTAGCCGGCCGCGGTGGCGCTCTCCCGGTACCAGGTCCGGAGCTTCGCCAGGCGCTCCGGCTGGGCCAGGGCACGGCGCGCCTCCTCGCCCATGGCCAGGTCGCTCCGGGTCATGGTGGCGAACAGGCCCGCCACCTGCTCGTTGTAGATGACCACCCCGTAGGTGGAGCGCAGCCAACGCTCCAGGTCGGGGTGGGGATAGGTGACGGGCTTCTTGCCGTGCCGGCCGAGGAGGAAGGGGCGGATCATGTCCGCCTGGACCGGGCCCGGGCGGAACAACGAGATCTCGGCCACCAGATCGGCGAAGGTCTCCGGCTGGAGCCGGCCGAGGAGGTCCTTCTGGCCGGGGGACTCCAGCTGGAAGACGCCCAGCGACTCGCCCTCGCGCAGCAGCTCGTAGGCGGCCGGGTCGCTCAGCGGCACCTGAGTGCGGTCGTCCAGGTCGATGCGCTCGCCGGTGGTGCGTTCGATCTCGCGGACCGCGTACGCCATCGAGCTCTGCATCCGTACGCCCAGGACGTCGAGCTTCAGCAGGCCCAGGCCGTCCTTTTCGACGTCTTCCTTGTCGAAGACGGTGGCGGGGAAGCCTTCGGTGGCGGTCGGGACGACGGGAGTGCGCTTGAGGAGGGTGGCGTCGGAGAGGATGACGCCGCAGGGGTGCATCGCGGTGCCGCGCGGGAGTGCGTCGAGGCCTTCGACGAGGTCCCACAGGCGCCCGTAGCGCTCCGCGTGGGCGGCGACCTGCCGCAGTTCCGGGAGTTCGCGCAGCGCGGTGCGGGCGGAGCGGGCGGCGATGTGCGGGAACGCCTTGGCCAGGCGTCCGACCTCGTCCGGGGGCAGGCCGAGGGCCAGGCCGGCGTCGCGGATCGCCCACCGCACCCGGTAGGTCTCCGGCATGCTGAGGGTGCAGACCCGCTCCGTGCCGAACCGGTCCATGATCCGACGGTAGACGTCCAGGCGGCGGGCGGACTCCACGTCGATGTCGATGTCCGGCAGCGTGCGGCGGCGCAGGTTGACGAACCGTTCCATCAGCAGTCCGTGCTCCAGCGGGTTGGCGAAGGAGATGCCGAGCAGGTGCACCACCAGGGAGCCGGCGCCGGACCCCCGGGCTTGTACCCGGATGCCCATCTCCCGGATGTCGTCGACCACTTGGGCCACGGTCAGGGCGTACGAGGGCCAGCCGAGCGTGTTCAGCACCCGGAGCTCCTCCTCCAGGCGGGTCCGCATGGTGGCGGAGCGGTCGTAGCCGTGGCGGATCATCGCCGCCTCGCACCGCCGGCGCAGGGTCCGGGCGGACGTGCCGGGGGTCAGGCCGATGACGTGTTCCTCGGGGAAGTGGACCCGGCCGATCCCGAGGTCGGCGTACGGGTCGAGGCGGCACTCGGAGGCGGTACGGGTGGTGGTGGCCAGCAGGTGTGCGGCCCCGCCGTTCTCCTGTCCGGCTGCCCGGGCGACTTCCTCGGCGAGCTCGCCCATCTCGGTGGCGCTCTTCAGCGACCGCTCGCCGTTGCAGGTGCGGTCGGGCCGGATGGGGGTGAGCAGGCGGGCCGAGTCCAGTACGTCGGCGGTCGGCGCTTGGTCCGGGGTCGCGTAGCGGACGGCGTTGGTCAGGACGGCGAGCAGGTCGAGGTCGGCCGCCAGTCCGAGCGTGCGGGCGGCCAGCCGGAGCGAGCCGGGCCCCGTGCCGGTGCGGCGGTGGTGCACGGCCTCCAGCCGGAGGTGCTGCCCGAACGCCTCCCGCCACGGTGCAAGGAGGTCGGCCGCCCGGTCCGGACGACCGTCGGCGAGCGCCCGTACCGGCTCGGAGGCCGGGCCCAGCAGTACGGTCAATCCTTCGGCGTGCTGCTGGACCGCGGGCCAGGTGACGATCGGCTGCCCGCCGCCGGCCTGCTGCCGGGCGGCCCAGGCGGCGGTGATCAGCGCGCACAGGTTGGCCCAGCCGGTGGCGTCGCGGGCCAGCAGGGTGACCCGCGGTGCGGAGTCCGCGACGAAGGCGCCGCCCCGGGCCGGGGTGCGGCCCTTCGACGGCGCCGGGCCGGCCGGGCCGAGGAGCGGGACCGCGAGGTCCGCACCGAACAGTGGCCGGATCCCGGCCTTCGCGCAGGCCTGGGCGAACCGCACCGCCCCGGACACCGTGTCCCGGTCGGTCAGCGCCAGCTCCCGCAGGCCCTGCTCCGCCGCCCGCTCGGCCAGTCGTCCGGGCAGCGCCGCGCCGTAGCGCACCGAATAGCCGGAGGCGACATGCAGGTGCGCGAACATCGCGTCACCACCTCCAGCTCCTGATCAGCCCCCGATCGTCGACACCCGGCTCCCCATCCGGTCTCTCCAGCGTAGACCGTATTCGATAGTCTGTTCGACACGCACGTCAAGGCATTACCCCAGGTGGAGCAGGCATCACAGACGGTTCCCGCGTGTTCCGCTTCCTGCCGCCTCAGGGCGCGCGTGACACCCGAGCCGGGAATCTCGCCTCCGGCACGGGCAGCAGGTGCCTTCAGAGACCGGCGCCCGGACCGCGCGCGGGCCCCGGCCCCGACGGCGGGGGAACGGCCGGGGCCGACGTACCCCTCGGGGGCGGTACGTGGGTACGGGGGATCTCCACACCGGGCAGGAACCCGGCGCCCCTGGTCACCCGCACCGCGGCGTCACCCTGCCGGAAAGTACGCGCGGGAGTGCGGTCACCCGTACGGGCCGGGGCCGCGGCGGTGGACGTCGGTGCGGGCCGCGCACCGAAGTCGCCCCTGTCGGTGGTGATCAGCCCGGTGGCCAGACCCTCCTCGGCCAGCTTCTCGGCGTTCTCCCGGCCGACGGAGTACCCGCGGCCCGTGGCGCTGTCCGCGTAGAGGCCCTTGATGAAGCCCTCCGGCGCCATGCGGCCGCCGTACCAGTCGCGGCCGGCATCGAACTCCCGCCTGCCCGACAGCCACCGGGCGGCGTTCTGCTCCAGGCATTGCTGCTCGGGGACCTCCACGGACAGCACGACGCGCTGGTCGTAGCCCTCGCGCCGCAGGTCCGCCAAGAGGTTCGAAGTCCACCCGAGGGCCCGCAGGGACTGGTCGTAGAGCAGGTTGTAGCCCTCGGCGCGGGCCCACCGCTCGATCACGTCCTGGACGTGGCCCGACTCCCGGTGGACCAGGGAAGCCTTCTCCGACGGGGACAGCGGCCGGCCGTCGGACAGCCGGTCCAGGTGCGCGGGAAGCTCCGGTGCGCCGCCCTGCTCGAAGAGCGACACCTTGAACTCGTCCGGATCGAGAAGGACGTAGTCCTCGAGGTCCACACCGTGCACGCGGCGCAGCTCGTCACCGAGTTCGGTGTCCTGCGCCTGCCACTGCGACAGACCGCGCTGCGCCCTGCCCTTGCCGGAGCCGGGCGCTCCGCCCGTCATGAGCACGGCGTGACCGTCCTGCGGTTTCCCCTTGCACCGGTCCTTGAAGCGCTCGATGACCGCGTCGTGCAGGAGCGCCCGTTCGGGGGTCCACAGACCCCCCGGCGCGTGGCGGTTCCTGGTGTCGAACTCCCCTGCCACCGACAGGTCTCCGCCCGGGCCCATCCGCTGCTGGAGCTCCCGGTAGACCGGCTGCTCGTGTTCCCCCGCCAACAGCACGCTCGTTCCCTCCCTGCTCGACGCCGACGTTCCGCGGTCAGACCCGCGATCAGAGCCCGCGGTGCGCCAGGCGCGCCCTGATCCGCTCGATGTCCTCTGCCGTCAGTTTTCCGAGTCCCCGCGCCTGGTTGACCACGGCCAGGGTGTTGTCCTGGTGTGTCGGCGCCGTGTGGGCCGGGTCGAACCACTCTTCGTCGAAGTCCCAGGCCGCGATGGCCTCCAGTGCCTCGTCGCGGGGGATCTCGCCCGCCGCGTAGCGGTCGATGTAGTCACGCAGTGACGGCTTGTCGGTCACGGCTGGCACCCTCTCGTCCCGGTCGGCGGATCAGGCGATCATGCCAGAACGCGTCCGGGGCCGGGAGGTGCCCGCGGATCGCCATGACCGAGCACCCCGCCTCCCGGGAAGGACAGTTGGGAGCAGCTGCTGTGTCGGCGCAGGCCCGGGCAGCGGAAATCCGGATGCGGTACGCGGAGCGCGGCTGCTATCCCCTGGGGGATGGACCCTCTGCAGACCCGACGCCTCACCCTCCTCCCGCTGGACGCGGACCGGGCCCGGCGGCTCGCTGCCGGAACACCGGGCCCGGAGGACCGCTGGGCCGAGGGGTACCCGGACGCCGGCGACCTGGCCGGGGCCGAACGGTATCTGCGGGTGCTGGCCGACACGGGCGACCCCGCACCGTACGGGGCGTTCGAGATCCAGCGCCGCTCCGACGGGCTGCTGATCGGCGGCGCGGGGTTCCACGGCCCCGCCGACGAGGAGGGCCGGGTGATCGCCGGCTACGGGCTGGTGCCCGCCGTGCGGGGCCGGGGCTACGCCGCCGAGGCCCTGCGGGCCCTGCTGGAGCACGCCCGCGCTCACGGGGCGGCCTCGGTGTCGGGCGACACCGACCGGGAGAACACGGCCTCGCAGCACGTCATGACGGCCGCCGGCATGCTCCCCGCCGGCGAGGACGCGCGACTGCTGTACTACGCCGTGAGCTGGACGACCTGAAGGCAACGGACCCCGGACAGGGAGCGCGGGCCGATGTTTTGAGCCAGGAAGCGATCAACTACCTTGCCTTGCAGGGCATTTGCACGCTGCCAGAAGCTCCCCGCACCGCCGCATCGTGTGGGAAAGTCGGCATGTGACACGCCTGGCGGACCCCCTCCGCTTCCTCAGCATGCTGGCCGCCTGGGTTGCCACTCCCTGGGCGCTCGCACCGTACTCCGTGCTGCTCGCCGTGGTGTCGGTCGTCCTGCTGCTGGCCGTACTGGCCCTCTTCGCCACCCCGGGCGACAACGGGATGGTGAGGGAGAAGATCCTCGTGCCCGTCCCCGGCGCGGTGACCGTCGGCTTGGTCCTGCTCCAACTGGGCGTGGCCGTCGTCTCGTCCTGGGCAGCTTGGCCGACGTGGGCCGCCGTCGCCGTGACGGTGCTGGTCGCGGCCAGCCTGATCGCCGAGCAGCCACGCTGGCGGCAGCTGCTCGCCGTACGGAGTTAGCGCGGCTCGTGCATAGAATCCGGCCATGTCGATCACACCTTCCGCACCCGTTCTCCACGGCAGGAACGGGACGGATCTCCGCGTCGGCGACCAGGAGTTGGTCCTGCGCCAGGCACCCCAGGAGCACCGCATACCCTTCGCGGCGATCGCGCACGTCCACGCGGAAGGGCGGTCCGTCGAGGTCAGGCTCACGGCGCCCGCCGCGACCGCGCCGACCGTCTACCGGGTCGAGGACGTCAGCGAGGCCGCGGCCACCGCCTTCGCCCGGGCGGTGAACGCCGCGCTTCCGCCGGCCGGCGCCGCCGACTCCGGCTCCGGCTCCGTCGTGGTCGACGGCTCCGTCGTGGTCGACGGCTCCGCCCTCGTCATCACCCGTACCACCGAGCGTGAGCAGGAGACCAGGACCCCGAGGGAAGCGGTGTACCGGAAGCTCAAGTGGCTCGTGGCGGGGTCCTTCCTCGCCATCATCGCCATGAGCGTGATCGTCGTGATCTTCGCGGACCCCGTCAACGTCGTTTTCACCGTCCTCTCCGGTGGCGTCGGCTTCACGTTCACGATCGCCGCCTGGCTGTTGGCCCCGGAGGGCCTCAGGCCCTGGCGCCTGCCCCGGCACGGCATCACGGTGACGGCCGACCACGCCCACGACTCCGCTCAGCCGTGGCTCTACCTGTACTCGGACCTGGACGGGAACGCGTGGAGGTTCCTCGACTCGAGCGGCCGCCACAGCCTCGAGGTCAGCTACGACCCGCGTGACCCCGGCAAGGCCGTTCGCGCCGACGGTGCGGGGCGGTGGATACCGGGGATCCTCCCCCTGTCCTCCGGCATCGTCGGCGTGCTCCTGCTCATCGCGTTCCTCGCCACTCCTTTCATGGACTTCGGCCCATCAGGCGAGGAGTACAGGAACCAGTACCGGTAGGAGCCGGGCGGCGGCCGCGCGTGCTCAGGCCATGGCGGCGCCGAACCACTTCGGCAGGTGGGCGTCGAGGTCGTGCTGGTCTTCGCCGACCCATGCCACGTGGCCGTCCGGGCGCAGCAGTACGGCGGGCGCGTCCAGTTCCTCACTGACGTCGACGACGTGATCGATCCGGTCGGCCCACCCGGAGACCGAGAGCCGGCCGGTCTGGTCGAGCAGGAGTCCGCGGCCGGTGTGCATCAGCTCGTACAGGCGCCCGCGCTTCAGCTCCACGTCCCGCAGCCTGCGGCCGAGCAGTTCGTGGCCCTCGCCGAAGTCGTAGCGGACCTCGACCGCGGTGATCATCCCCGTCACGTACCGGTTCACCTCCTCGAAGTCCATCAGCTTCGCGAACAGCTTCCGCAGCGCGGTGGGTCCCGCGTCGCTTCCCATCAGCGTGATCTGTGCTCGGGTGTTGTCCAGTACGGCGGCGCCCACCGGGTGGCGTTCGGCGTGGTAGCTGTCGAGGAGGTCTTGCGGGGCCCAGCCGTTGACGGCGGCGGCGAGCTTCCAGCCGAGGTTGAAGGCGTCCTGCACGCCGAGGTTGAGTCCCTGGCCGCCGGTCGGCGGGTGGATGTGCGCCGCGTCGCCGGCCAGCAGGACCCGGCCGACCCGGTACTGCTCGGCCTGCCGGGTGGCGTCGCCGAAGCGGGACAGCCAGCGCGGCGAGTGCACACCGAAGTCGGTGCCCCCGAAGGCCCGTAGCTGCTGCTTGAACTCCTCCAGGGTCGGCGCGCTGCGGTCCTCGGACACGCCGTCGGCGGGGACGATGATGCGGCACGAGCCGTCCTCGCCCGCGTGGACGCCGAAGCGGAGCTGGGTCTTGTTGACCTCCGCGACGACCGCGGCGATCGTCTCCGGATCCGCGGCCACCTCCATGTGCCCCAACAGGGTCTCGACCGTGGCGGGTTCGCCCGGGAAGCCGACGCCGAGGAGTTTGCGCACCGCGCTGCGGCCGCCGTCGCATCCGACGAGGTAGCGCGAGCGCAGGCGCGTGCCGTCCGCCAGCTCGACGGTCACCCCGTCCTCGTCCTGGCTCAGGCCGACCGCTTCGCAGCCGTGCCGGATCTCGGTGCCGACTTCGCGCGCGTGCTCGCCGAGCAGCCGCTCGGTGACCGGCTGCGGGATGGCGAGGCCGTACGGGTGCGCCGTGTCCAGCTGGTCCGGCCACGGCTTCATGATGCCGCCGAACAGGCCGCCGACCTGGAACTTCTCGCTGACGGCGAGGAATCGGTCCAGCAGCCCGCGCTGGTCCATCAGCTCGACGCTGCGCGTGTGCAGGCCCTGGCCGCGGGACTCTCCGGTCGGCTCGGTCAGCTTCTCCACCACGACCACGCGGACGCCGTGCAGCCGCAACTCTGCCGCCAGCATCAAACCGGTCGGTCCACCACCGACCACGGTCACGTCCGTCACGTCGCTCACGCCCGTCACGTCGCTGACGCCCGTCACGTTGCTGACGCCCGTCGGGTTGCTTGCGTCGGTCACGTCGGTCATTCCCCTCACCTCGGTCGCGTCGGCCGTATCGGTCGCGTTGGTCGCGTCGGGCACTTCGGTCGTCACGCAATCACCATTTCCACGGGTTCCGCCTTCGGTCAGTGATTTTGCGGCATCACCGGGGCCTTGCCGCAAGCCCCCCCGTGCGCTATAAGTTGAGAGTGGCAAGGAGTGGAAACACCTCCTTGCCTTTCTGCGTTCCCGGGGGAAATCCGCTGGCGGGCTCGCTCCCTCACGGACGACCATGGGGCGCATGAGTGATCAAGGCGAGCGATGGACCCGGGCGACCGTCTACCCCGACATGTGGGCGGACCCGGACGAGGACCCCCGCAACAGCGGAGAGAGCGGTTCGGAAGGCGAGCTCGCCACCTTGCAGGACTTCCTCACGGACTACCGCCTGACCCTGCGGATGAAGTGCGAGGGCCTGGATCCGGAGCAGCTGTCCCGGCGCTCGGTCCCGCCGTCGACGATGTCGCTGCTCGGTCTGGTGCGCCACCTCGCCGAGGTGGAACGGGACTGGCAGAACTGGATCACCGAAGGCGATCCGCTGCCGAAGCTGTACGGCAAGCGCGACGGTGACTTCGACGGAGCCGTCGCCGAGCAGGCCGCGGTCGACGGTGCGTACGCCGATCTGGAGCGCGAGCAGGCCGCGACCGACGCCGCGCTGGCCGCGCACCCGGATCTGGGCGAGCGGCTGGGGAAGGACCGGATCGCGGTGCGGGAGTTGATGGTGCACCGGATCGAGGAGTACGCGCGTCACTGCGGGCACGCCGACCTGTTGCGCGAATGCGTCGACGGGAGGGTGGGCCAGTGACGCGGGCGCAGCCCGTGTGACCATGGCTTCCTTCGTACATCAGCACCTCATGGGGGGACCATGCGCACCCGAACCACCACCGCCTCGGCCGGCCTCGCCGCCGTGATCGCGGCGGCCCTCGTCCTGTCCGGCTGCTCGGCGTCCGGTGGGGGCACGGCCGGGAAGGGGGCAGCCGGCGCTTCCCCGTCGGCAGCGGCCTCCCCCGGGCCGGTGCCGGGTGGCGCCGGGTACGAGGGGCCGCGGCCGCAGGACCAGAACCTGCTGGCCTGGACCGGGGATCCGAACGACGCGGGGCACGTCACCGCCCAGTCCGCCGCCGGGGTCGGCGGACGGGTCACCCTGGTCCGGATGGTGCTGCGCGAGCAGCTCACCTGGTCCAACATCTGGCTGGGGCTGGCCGGCATCGACCCGAACGCCCAGCTGTCCAACTGCTACCTCGGCGTGTACGACGCCAAGGGCACCCTGGTCGCGTCCACCGCGGACATCTCCCCGCAGCTGATGACCGACGCGATCGCCAAGCCGTTCCCCCTCGCCAAACCGTTCGCCGCCGCCCCCGGCACGTACTTCGTCGCCCTCCTCCTCAACGGCAACTGGGCCACGAACGCCCTCACCCTCAAGGCCACGGGCGCCGGGATCTCGGTGAACGCGGGTCTGAACCCGCCGAGCCTGCGCTACAGCACCGTCCTGACCGGTCAGACCTCGCTCCCGGCCGGCGTGAACCTCTCCGAGCAGTCCACCAGCACGATCAACACCGGCTGGGCCAGCCAGTGGTACGCGATCTCCTGAACGCTCCCGACCTTCCCGGCCTCTCCTGACCGCTCCCGACCGCCCCTGAAGCCCCTGAAGCTCCTGAAGCCAGAAGCTCCGGAAGCTCCTGCCGCGAATGACTGGTAGGAAAGTTTCCTGTTTGCTAGCATCCCGCTTCGGCGGCTCGGCGCGGTGCCCGCATCCGTGGGCATGACGCGCTCAGCGAGAGCTCTGACCCGGCCGCTGTGACCACGCCCGCCCCTGCCCGCACCCGGTCGGGGGCGCGTGGTCTCGTACCGGTGCCAGCTCTCGCCACCCACCAGGCCAGGGAGTCAGGAATGCGCCTGAACACCCCAAGCACACCTCATGTTTACACATCGCGCCGCACGATCGGCGTGGTCATCACCGCCGTACTGCTCCTCGTGGGCGGCCTGTTGCTCGCCTATCCCGAACGGGCCGGCGCCGCCGCAGACCCCCTCATCTCGCGCGGCAAGACCGCCACGGCGTCCTCCGTGGAGAGTTCGGGCTTCGGTCCGCAGAACGCCTTCGACGGCAGCACCACCACCCGGTGGGCCAGCGTCGAGGGCAAGGACCCGCAGTGGATCCGCGTCGACCTCGGCGCGAACGCCAACGTCACGCGGGTGGCGCTGCGTTGGGAGGCCGCGTACGCCAAGACGTACCGGGTCGAGATCTCGGCCGACGGCACCACCTGGACCCGGCTCGCCAACGAGACGGCCGGGAACGGCGGCACCGACGACTGGACCGCCCTCTCCGGCAGCGGCCGCTACCTGCGCGTGTACGGAACAGCCCGCGGCACCTCCTACGGGTACTCCCTGTACGAGGTCGAGGTGTACGGCACCCTCGACGGGACTCCCCCGCCGACCGGCGCCTTCACCGTGGTCGCCGCCGGTGACATCGCCGCCCAGTGCACCGCCTCGGACAGCTCCTGCGCCCACCCCAAGACCGCCGCGCAGGCCCAGAAGATCAACCCGAAGTTCTATCTGACGATGGGCGACAACCAGTACGACGACGCCCGGATCTCCGACTACCGGAACTACTACGACACCTCCTGGGGCGCGTTCAAGGACAAGACCCGCCCGGTGCCCGGCAACCACGAGACCTACGACCCGGCAGGCCCGCTCGCCGGCTACAAGGCCTACTTCGGAGCCGTCGCCTACCCCCAGGGCAAGAGCTACTACAGCTTCAACGAGGGCAACTGGCACTTCATCGCCCTCGACTCCAACTCCTTCGACCAGAAGGCCCAGATCGACTGGCTCAAGGCCGACCTCGCCGCGAACTCCAAGGGCTGCATCGCCGCCTACTGGCACCACCCGCTGTACTCCTCCGGCGGGCACGGCAACGACCCGGTGAGCAAGCCGGTCTGGAACATCCTGTACGGCGCCAAGGCCGACCTCGTGCTGGGCGGGCACGACCACCACTACGAGCGGTTCGCCCCGCAGGACCCGAACGGGAAGGCCACCGCCGACGGGATCACCGAGATCGTCGGCGGCATGGGCGGCGCCGACCCCTACGACATCGAGGACGTCCAGCCCAACAGCCAGAAGCGGATCAGCGGTACGTACGGGGTCCTGAAGCTGGACTTCACCGACTCCGGCTACAGCTGGAGCTACGTCGCCACCGACGGGACCACGAAGGACACCAGCCCGAAGTACACCTGCCACTGATGTACCTGGCCACCACAGGCCGCCGGGCCGCTCCGGCCCCGCCCCCCACCACGGGGGCGGGCCGGCGCGTCCCCGCCGCCGTCCTGGCGCTCGGCACGGTCAGCCTCGTCACCGACGTCTCCTCCGAGATGGTCAGCGCGGTGCTGCCCCTCTACCTCGTCCTCGGGCTCGGCCTCTCACCCCTCCAATTCGGCTTCCTCGACGGGCTGATGGGAGGAGCCGGCGCGGTCGTACGGCTGCTCGGCGGGCACCTCGCCGACCGCGGCCACCGGTACAAGCACGTCGCGGGGATCGGCTACGCCGTCTCGGCCTGCTCCCGGCTCGGCCTGCTGCTCGCGGGCGGCGCCACCGGCGGGATCGCGGCGGCCCTGGCCGCCGACCGGGTCGGCAAGGGCATCCGTACGGCGCCCCGCGACGCCCTGATCACCCTCAACAGCCCTCCCGAGGAACTCGGCCGGTCCTTCGGCGTGCACCGGGCCATGGACACCACCGGCGCCCTGCTCGGTCCGCTCGCCGCCTTCGCCCTGCTCTGGGCGACCGCGGGCGCGTACGACGCGGTGTTCGTCGCCAGCTTCTGCTGCGGCCTGCTCGGCGTGCTGATCCTGGTCCTCCACGTTCCCGGGTACCACCGCCCGGCCACGACGCCCGGCCCGGCTCCGCCCCGGAGCAAGGCGTTCGGCGCGCTGCGCGACCCCGCCTTCCGGCGGATCCTCTGGGCCGCCGCCCTGCTCGGCGGCGCCACCATCGGCGACGCCTTCGTCTACCTCCTGCTCCAGCGCCGACTGGGCCTGGACCCCGGCTGGTTCCCGCTGCTGCCGCTCGGTGCGGCCGCGGGCTATCTGCTCCTGGCCGTCCCGGTGGGCCGGATCGCCGACCGGGTGGGGCGCCGGCTGCCGTTCCTCTACGGACACCTCGCCCTGCTCGGCGCCTACCTCGTCCTGCTCGCCCCGGCCGGCGGGCCGGCCCCGCTCCTCCTCGCGGCCGTCCTCGCCCTGCTCGGGGTGTTCTACGCGGCCACCGACGGGGTGCTGATGGCCCTCGCCGGGCCGGTCCTGCCCGCCGGGGGCCGAGCGGGCGGGCTGGCCGTGCTCCAGACCGGCCAGGCCCTGGCCCGGATGCTCGCCGCGGCGGGCTTCGGCGCCGCGTGGACGGTGTGGGGGCCGCGGCCCGCGCTCTGGGGGGCGACGGCGGTGCTGCTCGCCGCGCTGGCGGGCGGCTGGGCGCTGCTGCCGCGCGATCCGGGCGTGCCGGGCGTGCCGGGCGGTCCGGATGAGGCCCGCGGTCCGGGTGATCCGCGCAATCCGGATTCTCCGCGCCATCCGGCAGCCCCGGACGCCCCGGACGCCCCCGCCACCGCCGTGGTGCCGACGCGATCCCCCACCAGTGAGAGGAGCACCTCATGACCACGCCGCTCACCACCCCGGCGCCCGCGCGGCGGCTCGGCGCCCGGGCCCGTACCGCCGTCACCGTCGCCGCGGTCGTCCTCCTCACGGGCTCCGCCGCCGGGTACGCCCTGCACGCGGGGCACCGGCCGGACGGCCGACAGGTCGGCGCCGAGGCGTCCTTCGACCTCGGCGGTCCCGCCCTGTACTTCCGGGACACCGCCACGGGACGGGTGGCGCACCAGCCCCTGACCGCGACGGCGGGCGGCGCCGACCGCACCGCGGGCGGGCCCGTCTGCGACCGCTTCCACGCCGCCGGGGGCACCGCCCTCTGCCTGCGCGCCGAGCCCGGGGTGCTGCCGAAGACGTACGCCGTCGTCCTCGACCGGCGGCTGCGCGAAGTGAGCCGGACGACCGTGCCGGGGGTTCCGACCCGGGCCCGGGTGTCCGCGTCCGGGCAGATGCTCGCCTGGACCGTGTTCGCCACCGGGGACTCGTACTCCACGACCGGATTCTCCACCCGGACGGCCGTCCTGGACCTGCGCACGGGATACCTGGTGAAGTCCCTGGAGGAGATACCGCTCACCATCGACGGTGTCCGCCACCACTCCCCCGACGTCAACTACTGGGGCGTGAGCTTCGCCCGAGACGACAGCCGCTTCTACGCGACCGTCTCGACGAAGGGGCGTACGTACCTCGTCGAGGGGAACATGGGCGACTGGTCGGCGAGGACGCTGCGGGAGAACGTCGAATGCCCCTCCCTGTCGCCCGACAACACGCGGGTCGCCTTCAAGAAGAAGGTGTCCGACGACCCGGCCGCACCCTGGCGGCTGTACGTCCTCGACCTGCGGACGATGGCCGAGACCCCGCTCGCCGAGACGCGCGGCGTGGACGACCAGGCGGCCTGGACGGACGACGGGACGGTCGCCTACGCCCTGCCGGGCGCGGACGGACGCGCGAGCGACGTCTGGAGCGTCCCCGCGGACGGGACCGGAGCACCCCGGATGTCCGTCGCGGGCGGATCGTCCCCGGTCGCGGTGGCGGGTGCGGCCGAGACGCCGTAGCGGGTGAGGCCGGCGTCCGGTCGGCGCGCAGGGCCGATGCGCGGCGATCCGGGTCCCGGTGCTCGATGATGCTCATTCGGCCGCCACTTCGAGCATGTCTTGACATAGACCTGTCATTGCGTTGCACTGTGGCCACTCCCTCCGGCGGTCACGGCCGGAGGGAGATGCCGCCGTGAACACCTGGGGACTCGCCATGCGTCTGCTCAGATTCCTGACCGCCTCCGCCCTGGCCCTGGCCGCGTTGTCCCTGCCGTCCGCCGCCCGCGCCGAGCCCCTGCGGGCGGGGGCGGCCGTCGCCGCCGCGCCGCCGCAGACGGTGCCGGCCCTGCGGCAGTGGACGGCAGGCAGCGGGGCGTACGGCTTCACGAGCACCAGCCGGATCGTCGTCGATCCCGCCCACACCGCGCAGCTCTTGGACGAAGCGGCCACGTTCGCCGAGGACTTGGGCGCGCTGGCCGGGCGTCCGGTGGCCGTCGTCACGGGCAGCCCCTCCCCCGGCGACATCGGCCTGAGCCTGGGCGAAGGCTCGCTGCCCGCCGAGGGGTACCGGATGACCGTCGGCCAGTCCCTCGCCATCCAGGCCGGGACCGACGCCGGAGCCTTCAACGGCACCCGTTCCGTGCTGCAGTTGCTGCACCAGTCTGCCTCCGTGCCGGGTGGAACGGCGGTGGACTGGCCCACCAAGGCCGAGCGCGGGCTCATGATCGACCAAGGGCGGAAGTTCTTCACCGTCGACTGGGTCAAGCAGCACATCAAGGAGCTGGCCTACCTCAAGCTCAACTACTTCCACTTCCACCTGTCGGACACCTTCGGCTTCCGACTGGAGAGTTCCACGCACCCGGAGATCGTCTCCGCCGACCACTACTCCAAGCAGGACATCGCGGACCTGATCGCACTGGGGCAGAAGTACCACGTCACGATCGTCCCCGAGATCGACACCCCGGGGCACATGAACCAGATCCTGGCCGCCCACCCGGAGCTCAAGCTCAAGGACAGTTCGGGCACGGCCAGTTCCGAGTTCATCGACCTGTCCCTGCCCGGCTCTTACACCCTGATCAAGGACCTGATCGAGGAATACCTGCCGCTGTTCCCGGCCGCGTACTGGCACATCGGCGCCGACGAATACGTCACCGACTACGCCAGGTACCCGCAGCTGCTCAGCTACGCCCGCGCCCACTACGGCGCGAACGCCACCGCCAAGGACACCTACTACGGGTTCGTGAACTGGGCGGACTCCCTGGTCCGCTCGGCCGGCAAGACCACCCGCATGTGGAACGACGGCATCAAGGCCGGCGACGGGACCGTCACGCCCGACGCCCGCATCCTCGTCGAGTACTGGTACAGCTACGGACTCACCCCCCAGCAGCTGGTCAACGCCGGACACACGATCGCCAACGAGTCCTGGACGCCGACCTATTACGTGCTCGGCGGTGCGAAACCGGACACGAAGTGGATGTACGAGACGTGGACCCCGGACCGGTTCGAGGGCGGCAACACCATCACCGACCCCTCGAAGAACCGCGGTTCGCTGGTCCACGTGTGGTGCGACAGCCCGAACGCCGAGACCGAGACGCAGATCGCCGCCGGGATCATGTACCCGCTGCGCGGCCTCGCCCAGCAGACCTGGGGTTCACCGAAGCCGGTCGCCACCTACGCGGCGTTCACGCCGATCGTGGCCGCGATCGGACACAACCCCGCATGGCCCGGACTCGCCCAACCGGGCAACCTCGCCCGCAACCGCCCCACCACCGCGTCCAGCACCGAGACCGTCAACTTCCCGGCCGCGCTGGCGACCGACGGCGATCCGGGCACCCGGTGGTCCAGTGCGTACGCCGATCCGCAGTGGCTGCAGGTGGACCTCGGGTCCTCCCAGGCCGTGAACCGGGTGGTCCTGCGCTGGGAGGCCGCGTACGGGAAGGGCTTCCAGATCCAGCTCTCCGACGACCAGAGCACCTGGCGCACCGCGTACTCCACGACCACGGGCGCCGGCGGGGTCCAGGATCTGACCGGCCTGTCCGGCTCCGGCCGCTACATCCGGGTGTACGGAGTCCAGCGCGGCACCACCTACGGCTATTCACTGTACGAATTCGAGGTGTACGGCGGCCAGTTGAGCGGCACCCGAACCCTCACCTCGGCCGGGAAGGCGCTCGACGACCCGGCGAGCTCCACCGCCTCCGGTACCCGGCTGATCACCTGGACCCCGCACGGCGGCCCCAACCAGCAGTGGCGCCTCGCCCTCACCGGCGACGGCAGCTACACCATGACCAACGGCTCGTCCGGCCTCTGCGCGGACGTGGCGGGCGGTTCCACCGCTGCGGGCGCGGCCGTGGTCCAGACCGCCTGCGGCAGCGGCGACAGCCAGCGCTGGCTGCTCACCCCGCTCGGCTCCGGGGACTACACGGTGGCCAACAAGAAGAGCGGGCTGCTCCTGACCACGGCGTCCGGCGCCGACGGGGCCCTGGCGAGCCAGCAGGCCGCCGGCGGTTCGGTCTACCAGCGCTGGCAGATCAGCTGAGCTCGGGCCGAGGTCCGGCTGCCGTCACCGCGGTGAGCCGGGCCCCGGTTCCGGTCAGCCGGATCCGCAGTTCCCGCACGGTGAGGGGCTCCACACGGTGGACGCGCCGGACCCCCACCGTGTGGCCGGAGGCGATCAGCCGGCCGTCCGCCCAGATCTCGTGGCCGTCCACGCGCTGGCCCCCGGTGAGGTCCTCGCGCAGTTCCACGTGGTCGACGCGGACGGACCGGCCGAAGTCCGCGAGGAGCTCCTCCCCCTCGGAAGGGAGCACGTCGGCCGGGAGCAAGCCGGCCGAGAGGACGGCGGAGTGCGGATCGCCGAGGCGCCGCTCCAGCTCGCCGGTGAACTCGAGGAGCCGCGCCCGGTCGGCGTCGTCGATCAGTCCGCGCCGGTCGGGCGGCACACCCAGCAGCAGGCCGGCGCCGAGGCCCACCGAGGAGTACCAGATCTCCAGCAGGTCCTCGCGGCTCTTGAGGGTGTGGTGGTTCCCGGGCTGCCAGAACCAGTCGGCGCGGAGCGGGACATCGCATTCGGGCGGCAGGTAGGCGGCCGAGTCGAGCTCGGCCTGCCGCTCGTCGTACAGGCTGATGCCCGTGGAGTGCGTGACGTAGCGGCAGGGGTCGGCGGCGAGCCCCTCCTCGTTGCCGACCCAGCGGATCGTGGGGCGGCCCATGTTGAAGACCATGGCGCCGGGCTGGTGCCGGTCGATCACGGCCATGACCGCGTCCCAGTCGTACGTGCGCCCCTCGGAGCCCGCGCCGTCGAACCACAGCTCGCACAACGGGCCGTAGCGGGTGCAGAGTTCGGTGAGCTGACGGAGGTAGAAGGAGTCGTAGGCGGCGGGCTCCTCGTAGCAGTCGGCGTTGCGGTCCCAGGGAGAGAGGTACAGCCCGAGGCCGAGGCCTGCCTCCCCGCAGGCCTCGGCCAGTTCGGCGACCACGTCGCCCGCTCCGTCCTTCCAGGGCGAGGAGGCCACGGAGTAGGCGGTGGTTTCGGTCGGCCAGAGGCAGAAGCCGTCGTGGTGCTTGGCGGTCAGCACGACGTACTTCGCTCCGGCCTCGGCGGCGGTACGTACCCACTGGCGCGCGTCGAGGTGCGCGGGCCGGAAGGTGTCCGGGTCCAGGGTCCCGTCGCTCCACTCGACGCCGTTGAAGGTGTTGATGCCGAAGTGCAGGAAGATCCCGAATCCGGCTTCCTGCCAGGCGAGTTGTCCGGGCGTGGGCAGGAGGGGAGTCTCGGCGGGGCCTGCGGGACCGACGAGGGGGGCTGAGGGACCGGGCGTCATGGGGAGCTTTCGGGGTTCGTCGGCGGGCGTTCAGGCCGAGTGGGCCAGGCTCGCGGGGTGGACGGCGTGGGCGAAGGGGAGTCCCCGGGCGTACCGCTCCAACTCCGCGGCCGCGCAGGCCGCGAGACGTCCGAGTTCGTTGCCGAGCGAGCCGGCGATGTGCGGGGTGAGCAGCACGTTCGGCAGGTCGTAGAGCGGCGATCCGGCCGGCAGTACGTCGGGGTGGGTGACGTCGAGGACGGCGTGCAGCCGGCCCGAGACCAGTTCCGCGGTGAGCGCCTCGGTGTCGACCAGCGTTCCGCGGGCGGTGTTGACGAGGGTCGCGCCGTCGCGCATGAGGGCGAGCCTGCGGGCGTCGATCAGGTGGCGGGTCTCGGAGGTCTGCGGTGCGTGCACGGTCACCACGTCACTGCGGCCCATGAGTTCGTCCAGGTGGACGGGCTCCACCCCCAGGGCTCTCGCTTCGTCCCCGGCCAGGTACGGGTCGTGGACCAGCACGTGCGCGTCGTAGGAGCGCAGCAGCTCGATGACCCGGCGGCCGATGCGCGAGGCGCCGACGATGCCGACGGTTCGGCCGTAGTTCCCGATTCCGGGGTACAGCGTGAGCGGGTTGAGCTGGGTGCGGGCCTCCCGGTAGGCCCGGGCGGTGGTGAGGACGCGCTTGTTGGCGAAGACGATCGCGGCGACCGTGAACTCGGCGACGGGCTGGGCGTTGGCCTCGGCCGCGCTCGTGACGGACAGTCCGCGCCGCCAGGCCGCTTCCGTCATCAGCCCCTTCACGGATCCGGCGGTGTGCACCACCGCGCGCAGGGACGGGAGGAGGTCGAGGGCCTGCTCGGTGAGGGGCGGGCAGCCCCAGCCGGTGAGCAGGACCTCCGCTTCGCTCAGCCGCAAGGGGTCGGCCGCGGCGAAGTCGGTGACCAGGAGGTCGGGGTCCAGGAGCGCCGTGGCGCCGAGCCTGGCGAGGGCCTGCTCGTCGAGCAGGGCCGCCTTCGTCTCCGGGCTCATGACGAGGAGGGTGCGGGGCTTTCGGGGCCCGCCGGGCTCGCGGGTCGGGTCGGGGAGGCCGGGGTTCGTCACTTGACCGCTCCCGCCGAGAGGCCGGAGCGCCAGAACCGCTGCAGGCCGATGAAGGCGAGGGCGAGCGGGATGACGGCCACCAGTGATCCGGTGATCGCGAGGGAGTAGAACTCCGGGTATTGGAGCACGATTTGGTTCCAGCTGTAGATGCCGAGCACCGCCGGGTACAGGTGCTGGTCGTTGAGCATGACCAGCGGGCCGAAGAAGTTGTTCCAGCTCGCGGTGAAGGAGAAGAGGAAGAGGGTCATGAAGCCGGGCAGGAGCATCGGCAGCGAGATCGACCGGAAGACGCGCAGCTCGCTCGCTCCGTCGATGCGGGCGGCCTCGAGGACCTCACCGGGTACGTAGCCCTCCGAGAAGACCCGGGCGAGGTACACGCCGAAGGGGTTCACGAGTGCCGGGATGAGGACCGACCAGTAGGTGTTGACGATCCCGACCTCGGAGGCGAGGAGGTACTGCGGGAGCGTGATGACTACGGTGGGGACGAGGGTGCCGGTCAGGACGAGCCCGAAGAGCGCGCCCTTGCCGCGGAACTCGTACTTGTCGAAGCAGTATCCGGCGGCGACGCTGATCAGCGAGGACGCCAGTGATCCGACGACGGAGTAGAGGAGGCTGTTGAGCAGCCAGCGGCCGAAGATGCCGCCGTCGTGGCTGAAGACGGCCCGGAGGTTGTCGAAGAGGTGGAACTCGCCGAAGCCGAAGCCGGCCGTCCCGAAGAGGTCGGCGTGGTTCTTGGTGGCGGCGATCAGGAGCCAGGTCAGCGGCATCAGGGTGTAGAGGACCGCCACCAGGAGCACGGCGTTGACCACGGCCTTGGAGGCCATGGCACCGCTCCGGCGCGGCCTCCCGGCCGTCTTCCGGTCCGCCCGCCGGGCGGACGTGGCTCCGGGTGCGGGCGCCGGCTCACTGCCGGGAGCGGCCTCGGGCGGGGCCGAGGGGGCCGTCTGGGTGCTCATGCCGAGTCACCTCGCTTTCCGATCCGGGTGACGACGTAGGAGAGGGTGCCGGCGACGAGGGCCACGATGAGCGAGGCGGAGGAGGCGAGGCCGTAGTCGTGCCGCTCGAAGGCCGCCTTGTAGATGAACATCATCGGAGACCAGTCCGAGCCCATCGAGCCGGCCCGCTTCGAGAGGAGCATGGGCTCGCCGAAGATCTGGACCACGCCGACACAGGTGAACAGGAGGGTGAGGAACACGGCGGAGCGGATCATCGGCAGCTTGATCTGCAGGGCGATGCGCAGTTCACCGGCGCCGTCCATGACACCCGCTTCGATGACCTCGCGGGGCACGGCCTGCAGCGCGGCGAAGAAGATGATCATGTTGTATCCGACCCACTGCCAGGCCGCGACGTTCACCAGCGAGGGCAGGACGCTGCCCGGGGCGAAGAAGTCCCAGTGGCCGCCGGCCGCTTCGATCCAGTCCAGGACCGGACTCAGGCCGGGGGTGTAGAGGTAGGTCCAGATGATCGCCGCGATCAGTCCGGGGACCGCGTGCGGCATGAAGACGGCGAACTGGACGAGGCGCTTGGCCTTGGCCGCGACCGAATCGACGAGCAGGGCCAGGGCGAGGGCCGCGCCGATCATCACCGGGATGTAGACGGCGCAGTACGCGGCCACGTGCAGGAAGGAGGAGGTGAAGCCGTGGTCGCCGAGCGCCTTGGTGTAGTTCCCGAGCCCGCTGAAGACCCGTTCGGTGCCGCCGAATCCGAGGCCGGAGGACCGCTCGGTGAAGAAGCTCATCCAGAGCGCGTACGCGACGGGCAGGATCAGGACCGCGGTGAAGAGCAGGAAGAACGGGCCGAGGAAGACGAGCACCGCCCTGCCCTGGCCCGGCCGGCCCACGGGCGCGGCGCCGCGCGCTGAACGAGTGAGTGGTGCTGCCACCGGATCTCCTTGGTGGTGCGCTGCGGAGGAACGGACGGGAAGGCCTTCGAGAAGAGAAGGGGCTAGGCGGAGGCGGGGCCCGGGTGCCGGGTGGGCTTCGGGCCCCGCGCGGCGCCTACTTCGCGAGGTTGAGCCCTCGGCCCTTGATGGCCGCCTCGGCGGCGGTCTGTCCGGCCGCGAGTCCGTCGGTCAGGGTGCCCTTGAGCGCGGCGTCCTGGATGGCGGTGTTGGTGGCCGTCTGCACCGGGCCCCAGACCCAGCCCGGGACGATGGTGTCGACCTGCGCGCCGGCGATCTCGTAGACCTTGTCGCCGCCGAAGAAGCCCTTGTCGTCGAAGGCCGCGGCGGCGATCGGACGCAGTTCGGGGCTGGCGGGCAGGCTGCTGCTCGGTGCCTTCAGGCTGCTGAGGCGGGCCTTGACGCCTTCGGGGCTGGTGGCCGCCCAGGCGGCGAACTCGGCCGCTTCCTTGACGTGCTTGCTGCCCTTGGTGACGGCGTAGCTGGTGCCGCCGAACATGCCGGTGGCCGGGGTGCCCCAGTGCGGCAGCGGGGCGACGCCCCACTTGCCCGAGTCCTTGGCCAGGGCCGTCATCGTGCCGCCCGCGCTCCACGAGGCGCCGATGAAGCTGGCCATGACTCCGTCGGCCTTGGCCTTCGCGAACTCCGGGCCGTTGATCTTCAGGTTCATCACCAGGTCGTCCTTGACCAGGCCCTGCCAGTAGGAGGCCACCTTCTGCGAGGAGGCGTCGTTGATGCTGACCTTCCAGCCGTCACCCTCGGTGCCGTACCACTTGGCACCGGCCTGCCAGGAGAGCGCCGCCAGCAGCGGGGCGTCGTCGTTGCCCCAGCCGCCTATGCGCACGTTCTTGTCGGCGGCCTTGATCTTCTCGGCGGCCGTCTTGTACTCGTCCCAGGTCTTGGGGACCTCGACGCCCGCGTTCTTGAAGAGGTCCTTGCGGTAGTAGAGGAGGTTGGGCGTGGCGTCGTACGGCACGGCCCAGGTCTTGCCGCCGAGGGTCACCCGGTCCTGGACGCCCTGGGGGAACTTCGCCTTCACGGTGGCGCCGGCCGCTGCGGTGATGTCCGCCAGGTATCCCTGACTGACGAACTCCGGCAGGGTCGGGTACTCGATGCCCGCGACGTCGGGAGCGTTCCCGGCCTTGATCGCGTTGCTGATCTTGGCGTACCCGTCCGGTCCGCCGGTGATGGCCGAGTAGGTGACCTTGATGTTCGGGTGGGACGCGTTGAAGGCGTCCACCACCTGCTGGGCACCGCCGGTCCAGCCCCAATAGGTCAGGTTGACCGGTTCTTTGGGAGCGTCGGCCTTCGGCTCGGCGCCCCCCTCGCTCCCACCGCAGGCGGTGGCGAAGAAGGCCAGCGAGAACGTGGCGAGGGCGGCGCGGGAGGTACGGGAAGTGAGCTTCACTGCTCTGCTCCTCAGATGCGAGCCGTTGATGCGGCGAGGTGATGCACATCATTCGGCCAGAGGAGAAGAGAGTCAATAGAAAAGGAAAGTTTGAGAAAGAAAAGCCAAGTCAGCGTTAGGGCAGACGGGAGTTTGACGACACGCCCTAGGCCTCGCTGGAGGCTCGCACCCGCAACTCGGGGAGGATGGCGATCCGCCGCCTGGGCCGGCCCGGCTCGCGCAGCCGCCGTACGAGCAACTCCACGCCCGTGACCCCGACTTCGTGCTTCGAGGGCGCCACCGCACTCAGCGGCAGGTCCGCCAGGGAGGCCACTTCGTCGTCGTACGAGACCAGCGCGACATCGCCCGGCACCGCCAGCGAAGCACCGCGCAGCCGCTGCATCAGCACCATGGCCTCATGGTCGGGATGGACCAGGGCGGCGTCCACGCGGCCCTCCCGCACGGCTTCCACGAAGGTGGCCAGCACCGCTTCGTAGGCGGCGTCACCCGCCCCGAGCTCCGCGAGGTCGAGGAAGAGCGCGTGCTCGGCGACCTCGGGGCCGGCCTCTTCCATCGCCGCGTAGTAGCCCTTCTTGATCCAGGGTGCGGTGGGGGTCCCGCCGCGCATCACCAGGGCGATCCTGCGGCGTCCCGTGTCCAGGAGGTGGCCCACCGCCAGCCTGGCTCCGTACCCGTGGTCCGTGCCGACGTGCTCGGCGGCGGAGGCCTGCTGTTCGGGGCGGCGCTCGATGAGCACGACGGGCACGCCGAGCTCCTCGTACCACTGGCCGCCCGGCTTCCCGTCATCGGCGGAGGGCGCGATCAGCAGCCCGTCGACGCCGTCCGCGACCATCCGCGCGGCCTGCGTCTTCTCCGTGTCCACGTCGTACGTGGACACGGCGAGGGTCAGCCGTACCCCGAGGGCGTCCGCCGCCTCCCGGGCCCCCTTGATCACCTCGGGGTAGTAGTAGGCGGAGGAGGGCACGATCAGCCCGAGGACCAGAGGCCGGCCGGAACCGGGGCCCGCTCCGGGTCCGGCGGCGACTGCGCTGCCCGGGGCGGTCGAGGCCGCGCCGGCCACCGGCGGGGCGGCGGTCACGGGCGCGGTCTCCGCCCAGTCCTCCGGCAGCATCGCGCCGCCGTGCACCCGGGCCAGCAGGCCGCGCTCGGCGAGGACTTCGACGTCCTTGCGGACCGTCACCACGGACACGCCGAGCTCCGCCGCGAAGTCCGTGACACGCATGGATCCCGCTTCGCGGACCCGGCGCAGGATCGCCTGCTGTCGTTCCTCTGCGTGCACGGTGGAGCTCCCCTCGACTGCGTCCCTGGCCGAGGTCAGCGTAGCGCGGGAAAGCCGAAACTTCCGTTTTCTTTCGAACGAAAGCTTTGCATGGGGAACGTGGCTGAAAGCTACCCCGCGTCGGCGCCGCCGCAGTCGGGGTGACCCCAGCGCGAGCCGAGCTTGCTGATCTTCTCCCCCGCCGCGTACTGCTTCCCGCAGGGGCAGGTGCCGGGGAACTTGGCCTTGATGGTCACCCCGGCCCGGCCGGTGGTCGCGCTCTTGGCGGCGGTCCCGCTCTTGGCCGACGCGGCTCCGGCGGGACGGCGGGCGGAGGTGCTGCGGGCCGGGGTGCTGCGGGCCGGCGCCGGGACCGGCAGGGAGGCGTGGCCCAGCGCGGTGCCGGCCGGCTCCTGGCTGACGGCGGCGTCGCTGGCCGCCTGGTCGGCGATCGCGTTCAGGTGGTCGCCGTCCTCGCGGTGCGCGGGGACGTAGCGGAACTCCACGTCCCGGTCGGTCAGCAGGGCGTCGATGCTCTCGACGAGCTCGCGGTTGGCCACCGGCTTGCCCGCGGCCGTCTTCCAGCCGTTGCGCTTCCAGGCGGGGAGCCACTGGGTCACGGCCTTCATGGCGTACTGGGAGTCCATCCGCACCTGCACGGCCGTACCGGGGGCCACGGCCTCCAGCAGCCGCTGCAGAGCGGTGAGTTCACCGACGTTGTTGGTGGCCCGGCCGAGCGGCCCGGCCTCCCAGCGCTCGGGGTGCCCGTGGGCGTCGGCGATGACCCAGGCCCATGCGGCCGGCCCGGGATTTCCCTTGGCCGCCCCGTCGCAGGCGGCGATGATGCGATCAGACATCCCCCGATCATGCCTCACCCCGACCGCTGCCCGTGCCCGCGGCCGTGCCCATGGCCGTGCCCGCCGCTGTCCCCGCGGCTGTCCCCGCGGCTGTCCCCGCGGCCGTGGCCCTGGCCGTGCCCGGCTCCGGCGACGACCCCGCCGACCACCCCGGCCGCTCCTCCGTGTGCGGCCGCGGCAGGATCCGGTCCAGGAAGGGCGGCAGCCACCAGTTGGCCCGGCCCATCAGGAACATCGCCGCCGGGACCAGCACCAGCCGCACCACCGTCGCGTCCAGGACCACGCTCACCGCCAGGCCCACCGCCAGCATCTTGACCACGACCGTGGGCGAAGCCGCGAAGGACAGGAAGACGGCGGTCATGATGAGCGCCGCACTGGAGATGACCCGGCCGGTGGCCGCCAGGCCCGTACCGACGGCGAGGGTGTTGTCGCCGGTGCGGTGCCAGGAGCCGGCGATGGCGGAGAGCAGGAAGATCTCGTAGTCCATCGACAGGCCGAAGACGATCGCGAACATCATCATCGGTACGAACGACTCGATGGGAACGGGCTCCGACACCCCGATCAGCCCGCTCCCCCAGCCCCACTGGAACACCGCGACGAGGACCCCGTAGGACGCGGCGGTGGTGAACAGGTTCAGCGCGACCGCCTTGAGCGGGACGACCACGCTGCGGAACACGAAGGTCAGCAGCACGAGCGCGGCGGCCAGCACGATGGCGATGATGAGCGGCAGCCGGTCCTTGACGGTGTCGCGGAAGTCCAGCTGCCCTGCGGTGGATCCGGTGAGGTAACCCTCGGCGCCGGTGCCGTTCAGCGCGTCGGGCAGGGTGGCGGCGGTCAGTGTCGTGAACAGGCTGCCCGTGGCGGCGCTCTGCGGTCCGGTGGCCGGGGTGACGGTGGAGACGAGCAGCCGGCCGTCGGGGCTCGGCGCGAGCGGGGTGAACCCGGCCGTCCCGGCGGTGTCCCGCAGCGCCTCGGTGAGTTCGGCGCCGATCCGGTCGGCCGGGACGGTGGCTTCGTGGAGGTCGACCACCAGGACGAAGGGGCCGTTGGCCCCGGGGCCGAATCCGGGTCCCTCGCCCTCGGAGATCCAGTCGTAGGCCGTGCGCGTGGTGCTACCCGCCCGGTCGGCGCCGTCGTCGACGTGGCCGAGGCGCAGCGAGAACAGGGGTACGGCGCACAGCGCGAGGAGCAGGGTTCCCGCGGTCAGGAACTTCCACGGATGCCGTGCGACCAGGGCGGCGTAGCGGTGCCAGCCGTCGTGGTCGCCGGAGGTCTCGGCGACCGGGCGGCGCAGCGCGAGCCGGTCGATCCGGCGCCCCACCAGGCCCAGGGCGGCCGGCACGAGGGTGAGGGCGGCCGCCCCGGTGACGACCACGACGATGGTGGCGGCCAGCCCCATGCGACCGATGAAGTTCAGCCCGCAGGTGTAGAGGCTCAGCATGGCCACCGCGACGGTGACGGCGGCCACGACGACGGCGCGCCCGCTGGTGGCGGCGGTACGGCCGGCCGCGTCGACCGTGTCGTGCCCGTCGAGGAGGTCCTGGCGGAAGCGGGTGGTGAGGAAGAGCGCGTAGTCGATGCCCACGCCGAGGCCGATCATGGTGGCCAGGGTGGGGGCGGCGGTCGCGAAGCTGACGACGCCCGCGACGATGCCGACGACGCCGAGGCCCACGCCGACGCTGACCACCGCGGTGAGCAGGGGCAGCAGGGCGGCGGCGACGCTGCCGAAGGCGAGCAGGAGGATCAGCAGGGCCACGAGGACGCCCGCCGCCTCGCGGGCCCTGTCGTCGGCCGGCGGCCGGACGACCTGGTTCAGGTCTCCGCCGTACGCGACCTCCACGCCGGAGGCGCGGGCCGCGGCGGTGGCCGTGTCGAGCGTGCCGGTGTACTCGTGCCCGAGGGTCTTGACCTGCCGGTCGAAGGACACCGTGGTGTAGGCGGTACGGCCGTCCGCGCTGGTCACGACCGGGGAGGCGGCGGTGACGTGGGGCATCCGCGCGAGGCGGGCCGCGCTCTCGTCGAGGGCCTGGCGGTGCCCGGCCAGGGAGCCGGAGTCCACGTGGAAGACCACGCGTCCGTTGGGGTCCCCGATCCCGGGGGCGGACGCGGCCAGCAGATCGGCGCCGGTACGGGACTGCGTGCTGGGGAGGGTGATCTGGTCGCTGTAGACCGGGGCGGCGAGCCGGCTGCCGAACATCGCGCCGGCCAGCAGCAGGAGCCAGGCCGCGATCACCCAGACGGGGTGGCGGGCGCAGAAGCCGCCGAGGCGGCCGAGGCGGCTCGTTCGGCCGAGGGGGGAATGCACGACGCCTCCAGGAAGTGTCAGGGCTGACACGAAGCACCTTGGCAGAAAATGTCAGGGCTGACAATTGTCACTCATGACAATTGACAGGGGTGACGGCATTGCTAGGCTTCGACGGTGACCCAAGATCCGGCCGCGCCCGCCTCGGCCTCCGCGCCCATGCCCATGCCCGAATCCGAACCGGCGTCGGGGCCGGGGTCGGGGTCGGGGTCGCGGTCGGGGTCGCGGTCGGCGTCGGCGAAGGCCGCGGAGCCGGATGCGGATGCGGAGTCCGGCCTGCGCGAGCGGAAGAAGGAGCGGACCCGCAAGCTGCTGCGCGAGGGCGCCGCCGCCCTGTTCGCCGAGCACGGCTTCGCGGGCACCACGGTCGCGGACATCGCCGCCTGCGCGAACGTCTCCGAGCGGACCTTCTTCCGCTACTTCGACAGCAAGGAAGCGCTGCTCCTGCCCGACAGCGTCGACCTGTTCGCGTACGTCGAGGCCGAACTGGCCCGGCGCCCGCCGCACGAGGACCCGCTCGACGCGGTCTGCAACGCGCTGATCTCCGCGGTCGCCCCGTTCGCGGCGTCCAGCCTCACCGCCCTGACCCACTCCGTGGCGATCGCGGGCGACGAGCGCGTGGTGGCCGCCCAACTCGTCCAGCTCTTCGCCGAATTCGAGAACCGGCTCACACTCATCGTGCTGGACCGGCTCCCCGCCGACACCCCCGAGGCCGACCTGCGTGCCGGGGTGATCGCGGGCGCCGCCCTGTCCGCCGTCCGCGCCGTCCTGCGCACCCAGCGCCGGCGCCGCGCGAACGGCACCTTCACCGACACCCCGCCCCCCGTCCTCCTGTTGGAGGCCTTCGGAATGCTGAAGCAGATCGGATCCGCCGCACCATGAAGCTCCGACGCACCCCCGTCCTCATCGCCGCCGGGACGGCCATCGCGCTGGTCGGCGTCTTCGCGGCCGACGTCGCGGTCGAACACTCCGCCCAGGACCGCATCGCGCGGGCGGCCGGCTGCCGCCTCCAGGCCCGCGGGCCCGTCACCGCGGAACTCTCCGGCGCCTTCGCCGGACTCCGCGCGCTGACCGGCCAGGTGGATTCCGTACACCTGGCGGCCGAGGGCGTACGCCGCGCCGACACGGACATGGACATGGACATCAAGGCCGACCTGTACGACGTCACGCGCGACGGCGGCATCAGCGGCGGGCAGGCAACGGCCACCATCCCCTACGAAGCCCTGCAGAAGCGCCTGGCCGACTCGGAGGAAGCCGCCGCGGGCGCCGACGGCCTGACGGTCGGCGGCGACGCGAAGGGGCTCACCCTCACCGGGACCGTGGGCGGCCTCGGTCTCCCCGTCACCGTGCACGCGAGCACCAGCGCCACGGCGGCCGGCCTCACGATCACCCCGACGACGGTCACCGTGCTGGGCCGCGAACTGCCGATAGCCACCGTCAGCGGACTGCCGGGCGCGGCCGGCCTGGCCGAGCGGCTCGCGCCCCGGACCGTGGATGTCGGCGACCTGCCCGAAGGCGTCAGCCTCACCGGAGCCCGGACCACCGGCGCGGGCCTCAGCCTGGACGCCTCCCTCGCGAAGTCCGCCGCATCGGACACCGACGGGAAGGACTGCGAGGCAGCGTAGCTCCACCCTCCCCGCTTTCCTGTCCGCAAACGCTCGACCACTCCCCAAATCCCCCATCCTCTTTGGTCACACTTACCCAAAGTTGACTTTACGGAATCTTTAAATTTACTCTCCCGTCATGCGCAAATCATCATCCACCACCCGCTCCGTCCTCGCCTTGGCCGCCTTGGCGCTGGCCACCGCCGGCTGCGGGACGGTCGACGAGGCCGTCGACAAGGCCGTGAACGAGACCTACGAGGTCACCTACGAGGTCACCGGCAAGACCGTCGACTCGATCTCCTTCCACGACGGAGGGGGCACGGCCGCCGCGCCGAACCTCGCCACCGCCGAGCAGCCGGCCGCCACGTGGACGAAGACCGTCACCCTGCGCGGGATCATGCCCGCGGCCGTCGCCCCCAGCTCGGCCGACAACACCGCCGACCTCACCTGCAAGGTCATCTACAAGGGCAAGGTCATCAAGGAGGCCACGGGCGAAGCGGCCACGGCCGGCGGCTGCGTCGCGGTCTCTCCGGTCACCGTCCCGTAGGCGGTCCGGCCGTCCGGCCCCGGCAGCTCGTACCGCAACGGGCTTGACCTCAAGCGCACTTGAGGTGTGACCATGATCCTCATGACCACACCATCCCCGTCCCGCGCGGCGGACATCGAAGCGATCGGCCGGCTCGTCGCCACCGTCGAGCACTCCCAGCGGACCAAGGACCCCGAGGAGTTCCTCGGCCTCTTCCACCCGGACGCGATCTGGACGACGGCCCACGGCAAGGTCCTCGTCGGTCTCGACGCGATCTCGGAGTTCACCCGCAAGGTCCTGCCCGCGGCGAGCTGGGACGGCCAGGTCACCTACGAGGTGGTCCACGTGCTCTTCATCCGCCCCGACGTGGCGGCCGTCAAGGTCCGCCAGCGCTACCTGTCCCCTGGCGAGGAGAGCGAGGGCGCTCCGCTGTACGTGATCGCGAAGCAGCCCGACGGCCGCTGGCTGCTGACCGCCTGCCAGAACACGGGGGTCGTCGCGGACGCGCCCTGAGCGGACGGACACCGAGTCGACGGGCACCGAGTCGACGGGCCCCCAACGGACGGGCCCAAATTGTCTCGCGCGCGGCATCCGCGTACGGAGAGGATGGCTCGACCAGTCCGCCGTCCGAAGGACCCCCGATGAGCAGCCCGCCTCACGCCCGATCCGCCTGCGCCTCCCTGGACGGGCTGGTGATGGGCGATGCCTTCGGCGACAGCTGGTTCACGCTCTCCGGCGAGAACGTCGAGGAGCAGTGGGCGGCGCGCAGGCTCAGGCCCACTCCGTGGCGGTGGACGGACGACTCCGCCATGGCGTTCGTGCTCTTCGCCCACCTGGCGGCCCACGGAGAGGTCCTGCCGGGCGTTCTGGCCCGTGAGTTCGCCGCCGAGTACGCGCGGGACTCGGGGCGCAAGTACGGGGCGTCCATGCACGAGGTGCTGGGGCGGATCGGCTCGGGCCAGCACTGGCGGGCTGTCACCGCCGAGCAGTTCGGCGGGCAGGGTTCCTACGGCAACGGCGCCGCGATGCGGGTCGCGCCGCTCGGCGCCTGGTTCCGGGGCGATCCGAAGGAGGCCGCCGCGCAGGCCCGGCTGTCCGCGCGGGCCACGCACGCCCACCCCGAGGCGGCCGCAGGCGCCGTCGCCGTGGCGGTGGCCGCCGCGCTGGCGGCGGCGGGCGCGGGCCGGGACGCCCCGCTCCGCGCCGAGTTCCTCTGGGAGGTCGCCGGGTACGTCCCGGGGAGCGATGTCGGGTCCGGACTCCGCGTGGCCGCGAGCCTCCCCGCGGGTACGCCGGTGCACCGTGCCGCGTCCGTACTGGGCTCGGGGTGGCGGATCTCGGCGCCGGACACCGTGCCGTTCGCCCTGTGGTCCGCCGCGGGGCATCCGGACGACCTGCCTGAGGCCTTGTGGCAGACCGTCGGCGGCTGGGGCGACCGCGACACCACGTGCGCGATCGCTGGCGGGGTCGTCGCGGCCCGCACCGGCACCGGCGCCGTTCCCGCCGACTGGCTCGCGGCCCGCGAGGCCATTGCGGCGTGGAGCGGGTGGATGCCCGAGCCGACGGCTCCCTGAGCACTGCCTGAATGATCATGTGACTACTAGGCTGCGGCGATGGAACGTAACCGGGATCGGGATCGGGATCGGGCGAATCATTACGACAGCTTCGCCGAGGGGTACGCGGCGGAGAACGAGGGCAGCCTCGTGAACGCCTTCTACGAGCGGCCCGCGATGCTGGCCCTCGCCGGAGACGTGGCCGGCCGACGGATCCTGGACGCGGGGTGCGGCTCCGGCCCCCTGACCGCTGCCCTGCGGGATCGCGGTGCGGTCGTCACCGGAGTCGACTCCAGCGCCGCGATGCTGGCGCTGGCAAGACGGCGGCTCGGTGACGACGCGGCCCTCCACTTGGTCGACTTGCGTGACCGCCTGCCGTTCTCCGACGGTGCGTTCGACGGCGTGGTCGCGTCGTTGGTGCTGCACTACCTGGAGGACTGGGGGCCGACGCTGGCCGAGTTGCGGCGCGTCCTCGGGCCCGGCGGCCGGCTGATCGCGTCCGTGGACCACCCCTTCGTGGCCTACACGATCCAGGACCCCCGGCCCGATTACTTCACGACCAGCAGCTACGCCTTCGACTGGACGTTCGACGGAGCGTCCGTTCCGATGCGGTTCTGGCGCAAGCCCCTGCACGCGATGACCGAGGCCTTCACCACCGCCGGATTCCGGCTTACCGCCATCAGCGAACCGCAGCCGGACCCGACTGCCCGTGAGCTGTTCCCCGAGGGCTTCCACGACCTTTCGAGCACGCCCTGTTTCCTGTTCTTCGTCGTCGAGGTACCGCAGTCGGCCGTGGTGCGCTGATGCCGGGATCGCGCGCATCGCCTGTATCGCACGTATCGCGGACGTATCGAAAATCGCATACGCCGTCGCAACCGCCCACCGGCTCCCCTGGGACCATGAACCACAACGCATCCCCGTCGCCACCGCCCCACCGCCGCACGCGCAGGCTCGTACTCCTCGGCGTGGCGGCCCTCGGCGTGGCGAGCGTCATGTACCTCGTGCGGGGACCGCTCCTGATGGCCGCTCCGCGGTGCATGGCCGGGCAATGGCACGGGTGCTTCGACACGTTCAACGGCGTGGTGCTCATGACCCTCGTCGCCGTGCCGCCGGCCCTGCTGCTGGTGTGGGCCCTGGCGCGCCGTCGGCGCGCCGCCGGCGTCGCATCGGCGTGGCGGATCTCGCTGGCCGAGGTCGGCATGGTGCTCGGGACGCTGCCGTTCGTGTGGATGACGATGATGCCGGGCTCCGGGGCCGGGATCGTCCCCGGCCGGTTCAGCCTCGTACCCCTGCGGGACCTGGTCACGATGGGGCCGCTCGGGATCGGCGGCAACCTGCTGGTCTTCGCCTCGCTGGGGTTCTTCGCCCCGATGCGGTGGGCCGCGCTGGCCTCCGCCCCGCGGATCCTGGCCCTCGGGGCCGGCTGCTCGGTCCTGGTCGAGACCGCGCAGTACGTCCTGCGGCTGGACCGGGTCTCCTCCGTGGACGACGTCCTGGTCAACGCCACCGGAGCCGTCCTGGCCGCGCTGGCGTCGCGCCGATGGTGGCGCACCACGACGCCGGCGCCGTCGGAGCGGCCTCAGCCGGTCCTGACTCCGGCCGGCTGACGCGCGTACCCGATGCGCACCGTGCATACGACGGCGATATGTCCTGGTGTTTAGGCTTCGGGCATGCGCGTACTGATCGTCGAGGACGAGCCCTACCTGGCCGAGGCCGTCCGCGACGGCCTGCGGCTGGAGGCGATCGCCGCCGACATCGCCGGCGACGGCGACTCCGCCCTGGAACTGCTCGCCGTGAACTCCTACGACCTCGCGATCCTCGACCGCGACATCCCCGGCCCTTCCGGCGACGAGGTCGCCCGCCGCATCGTCGCCTCCGGCAGCGGCATCCCGATCCTCATGCTCACCGCCGCCGACCGGATCGACGACAAGGCTTCCGGCTTCGGACTCGGCGCCGACGACTACCTCACCAAGCCGTTCGAGCTGCGCGAGCTCGTCCTGCGGCTGCGCGCGCTCGACCGCAGGCGCGCGTACGCCCGGCCCCCGGTCCGCGAGATCGCGGGCCTGCGGCTCGACCCCTTCCGCCGGGAGGTCTTCCGCGACGCCCGCTACGTCGCGCTCACCCGCAAGCAGTTCGCGGTACTGGACGTCCTCGTCGCCGCCGAGGGCGGCGTCGTCAGCGCCGAGGAGCTGCTGGAGCGGGCCTGGGACGAGAACGCGGACCCCCTCACCAACGCCGTGCGCATCACCGTCTCCGCCCTGCGCAAACGGCTCGGCGAACCGTGGATCATCGCCACGGTGCCCGGCGTCGGCTACCGCATCGACACCCAGCCGGAGACCGTGCACGAGGGAGCGGACCGTGGATAGGGCGCCCGGGTTGAGCGTTCGCTCCAAACTCACCCTCAGCTACGCCGGATTCCTCATGGTCGCCGGCGTCCTGCTGCTCGCGGCGGTGTGGCTGTTCCTCCTGCGGTACGTCCCCGATCGGGCGCTCATCGTCTCCGCGGACGCGCCCACCCATGGCGTCTTTCCCATCCGGTCCAACCTCCTGCGCGTGTTCGCTCCGAGGGCGGCCGCGGTACTGGTGTTCCTGCTGGTGCTCGGCCTCGTGGGAGGGTGGATCCTCGCCGGCCGGATGCTCGCACCGCTCACCCGCATCACGGACGCGGCGCGGACGGCCGGGAACCGGTCACTGTCCCACCGGATCCACATGCGGGGCCGCCAGGACGAATTCCGTGAACTCTCCGACGCGTTCGACTCGATGCTCGAGCAGCTGGAGTCGCACGTGGCCGAGCAGCAGAGGTTCGCCGCGAACGCCTCCCACGAGTTGCGCACCCCCCTGGCCATCTCGCGGGCGCTCCTCGACGTCGCCCGCAAGGACCCGACGCGGGACCGGGACGAGCTCATCGAACGCCTGTACGCCGTCAATGCGCGGGCGATCGACCTCACCGAAGCCCTCCTGCTGCTCAGCCACGGCGACCGCGCGGACTTCACGCGCGAGAGCGTCGACCTCTCGCTCCTCGCCGAGGAGGCCGCCGAAACCCTGCTCCCCCTCGCCGAGCAGCGCCGGATCACCCTCGACGTCACCGGCGGACCGGCCCGGGCCGACGGCTCCGCGGAACTCCTGATGCGGATGGTGACGAACCTCGTCCAGAACGCCGTCGTGCACAACCTCCCCACCGGCGGGACCGTGACGGTCCACACCGGGGAGCAGGGCGGCGCGAGCGTGCTGCGGGTCGAGAACACCGGCCCCCCGCTCCCACCGGAGCTGGTCCCGACGCTCGTCGAACCCTTCCGGCGCGGGGCGGACCGCGTACGCACCGACGAGCACGCCGGCGTCGGGCTCGGCCTGGCGATCGTGCACAGCATCGTCCGCGCCCACGCCGGGACCCTCGACCTCGTCCCCCGCCCCGCCGGCGGTCTCCTCGTGACGGTCCGGCTGCCCGGCACGCGGTAGGCAACGCCCGTACGCGAGGCCGTCTAGTGCTGTGGCCGGAAGGGTTTGCCGGGTCGCGGCGTTCGGTGCGGTGCATCGCAAGGCGGAGGACCGCGCCTCGTACTGGACGTACCGGCGTGGTCCGACAACGCGGCGAGGTGCCGTACCGGGCGTCGCGACCCGGTGAACCTTTCCGGTCACAGCACTAGTAGTGCTTGGTCAGGTTGGTGTGAGGGTGGGTATGTCGCGGTGACAGGTGGGGCAGGCGCCGGCCCAGGTGGCGAGGAGGGTCTGCAGTTCGCGGACGATTCGGTAGAGGCTCAGGCCGGCGCCGTTTCTTTTGGGGCTCTGGCCAGTCGCTGGAGGGTGCAGAAGGCGTGGGCTGCGGAGACGAGGGTGACGTGGTGGTGCCAGCCGTTCCAGGTGCGGCCCTCGAAGTGGGCAAGTCCCAGGGCCTGTTTCATCTCGCGGTAGTCGTGCTCGATGCGCCAGCGGAGCTTCGCCAGCCGCACGAGTGTGGTTAGCGGTGTCTCCGCGGGCAGGTTCGAGAACCAGAACTGGACCGGCTCTGCCTGATCGGCAGGCCATTCGGCCAGCAGCCAGCACGCGGGCAGTTCCGGCCCGTCGATGGCTTTGCGGACCTCGCGGCCGGCGGGCCGGACCCGAAGGGCAACGAATCGCGAGTACATCCGCTTGAAGCCGCTGCGGCCCGTGCCGGGACGAGATCCCTCGCGCCATTGCACTGGTCTGGCCGCCTGTTTCCCGGCCTCGATGACGAGGTTCTTCACGCTCCGGGCCGGTTCGGGATACCTTGCCACCGGCTTGCGTCCGGTGCCGCGGTAGGGCGGAGTGCAGGGCAGCGCGTCGCCGGGCTGGGCGGTCACGGTGGTGGAGATGCCCACCACGTAGTGCAGCCCGCGTTCCTCCAGGCCGAGACGGAAAGCGGCGGTGTCCCCGTATCCGCCGTCGGCGATCGCGAGGGGGACGTCCAGGCCCCACGACCGTGTCTCGTCGACCATGTCCAGGGCCAGCTGCCACTTCTCGACGTGGCCCAGGCCTTCGGGGATGCCGCACTTCGCCCGGCGGGCCGCCTTGACGGGATCGGCCTTCGGCGAGGCGGGGTCCCAGGTCTCCGGGAGGAACAGCCGCCAGTCGACCGCCGCCGAGGCATGGTCGCCGGCCAGGTGGAGCGAGACCCCTGCCTGGCAGTTGGTGACCTTGCCCGCGGTGCCGGTGTATTGCCGCGTCACACAAGCCGAGGCATCGCCGTCTTTGAGGAACCCGGTGTCGTCGATGATCAGTGCGGTCGGTTTGATCGCCGTCTGCATCATCCACGCGAGTCGGGCCCGCACGTGGGCCGGGTTCCATGGGCTGGAGGTGATGAAGTGTGCCAGGGCCTGCCGGTTCCCGTCCTCCCCGAGCCGGGCGGCCATGGGCTCGACGGACTTGCGTCCGCCATCTGTCAGCAGCCCGCGCAGGTAGACCGACCCCCACCGACGCTGATCCGCCCTCGCGAACGGTTCGAACACCTCCGCCGCGAAATCCTCCAGATCACACCGGACCGCAGCCAACTCCTCGGGCATCACACCCGATCAACGGAACAACCGATCATCCGGACACGCCACCAACGACTGAACCTGACCAAGCCCTACTAGCGAAGGCGCAGGAGTTTGGCGCCGAAGGACGGTTCGGACAGGTCGGTCCCGAGTGCCACGGGGACCGTCGGGGCGCCCGGCCCGGTGCCGACGGTCAGGACCCCGATCTCGGTGCCGGCCGGAGCCTGCGCGGGAAGCCCCTTCTCCCCGACGGCCAGACCCAGTTCGAGCCGCTGGCCCGGCACTGCGACGACGGCCGTGTCGCGGGTGGCCACCACCGGGGTCCGGGTCCCGAGCCCGTCGTCCACGTAGCCGACGACCTGGCCCTTCTTGACCACGCCGGCCGAGGTCAGGGCCTCGCGGACGGCCTCGATGACCTTCTTGCTGTTCTGCTTGACCAGTTTCAGGCTGTTGGCGCCGTCGGGGTCGGCGCCGGTGACGTGCTGGTCGAGCATCGTGCCGAGGATCAGCGGGGTCTTGTCGCCCACCGTCTTGTACGCCGCCCACATCAGCGCGCCACCGGCCGCCGAACTGGAGCCGGTCTTGATGCCCTTGATGCTGAGTCCGGCGATGAGCAGGTCGTCGTTGTTGTTGATGAGCTTCTCCCGCAGCCCCGGGATGTCGGCGTTGGGGAGTTGGACGATCGCCCGGAACGCGTCGAACTTCATGACCTCCTCGGCCAGTTTCAGCTGATCGGCGGCGGTGCTCACGGTCTTGGCGTCGAGCCCGCTCGGGTCGGTGTACGTGGTGGAGGTCATGCCGAGCGCCTTGGCCTCGGCGTTCATCTTCTCTGCGAAGGCGGCCTCGGAATCGCTTCCGGTGTCCCAACGGGCCAGCAGGCGGGCGATGTTGTTGCCCGAGGGGATCATCAGCATCTTCAGCATGTTCTGCTGGGAGAAGCGGGTGCCGGCCGTCAGACCCCTGATGCGCGATTCGCTCGCAGAGGCGCCGTCCGCGACGGCCTTGGCGTCGACCTCGATCTGCGGGCCGTCCTCGCCCTTCTTCAGCGGGTGGTTCTTGAGGATCACATAGGCCGTCATGACCTTGGCGACGCTGGCCGTCGGTACGGGCTTCTGCTCCCCGAAGGTGCCGACGTCGCCCGCGCCGCCGATCCGTACGGCGGCCTGGCCCTTCTCCGGCCAGGGCACGTCGAAACGCCCGTCGAGGGTGACGGAGTTCGCGGCGCCCCCACGGGTGAGCACGGCGTCGGGCAACGGCCGCAGCGCCTGTACGACGGCCAGTACGGCGACCAGCAGGAGCAGCGGCGGCACCCAGATCCGGACCCGCCGGGCCACGGTGCGACCGGGGGTCGCGGGCGGCGGCGGGGTATTGGTGAGCTGAGCGAGCAGATCGAGCGCGGGCAACGGCTGCTCGGTGGTCCCCTCGGGGGTGGGGGCGGCCCCTGGAGCGGTAGCCGCCGTCCCCGGAGCCGACGCGGTTGCCGGAGCGGGAGCAACTCCCGGAGCCGGGGCGGATACCGGAGCAGCCTGGACGGCTCCCGAGGCCTGGCCGGTCGCAGGTCCCGGAGCCTGCGCGGTTCCCGAAGTCGGGACATCGGCAGCGGGGGTCGCCGCCGCCGGGGCGGGTCGCACGGGTACGGGCGCGGACCCTCGCGCTGCCGTGGATGCCCATGCGGGCACTGCCCGCGTGGGGGCCCCGTCCAGCGGCTTGAGCGCGATGAACGTGCTCGTCTTCTCGGAGTCCGACTCAGGACGGGTACCGGCACCGGTACTCGTACCGGTACCCGTGCCGACTGCCGTCACCGTGTCCGGCTCCGGGTCAGCACCCGGACCCGACTCGGTGTCCGGCCGCGGCGGCGGGCCAGGGGCGGGCGAGACCCGGAAGGCCCCCTCGGGGACGGCTCGCGGATCCGATCCGGACCGCCGCCGCGGCCACGACACGGGCCCCGAGGCGGGCAGACCCGCGGACTCGGACGCACTCCGAGGACCGGCCCCGGCCGAATGCGCGGGCATGGCCTCGGCCCCGGGCACCGGATCGGGAGCGGACGCAGCCCCGGACCCGGCACCCGGCGCCGGCTCGGAACCGGACACCGGAGCCGACGCGGTCTCAGGCTCTTCCCCCGACACGGACTCGTGCGCGGGCACGGCCCCGCCCGCAGGCCCGGACTCTGACCCGGATGTGGGCGCGGTCCCAGGCTCCTGAACGGACGCGGCCTCAGCCTCCCCGCCGGACGCGGGCACGGAAGCGGACGACGCCGTGGGCACTGCCGTGGTCGGCGAAACGGCCTCGGCCCCGGGTACGGACGCAGCCTCAGCTTCGGCCCCAGCCCCGGCAGCGGGCTCCGCCACGGCACCAGGCATGGCTTCGGCTTCGGCTTCGGCTTCGGCTTCGGCTTCGGCTTCGGCTTCGGCTTCGGCAGCAGGCTCGGGCACGGCCGCAGACGTAGGCTGCGGCCCAGGCCCGGGCTCTGCCTCCGAAGCCGTCGCGGGTGCGGCATCGGCCGCAGCCGCCGCCCCGGGAACCGCCCTCGGAGCGGGCACGGTGTGCGGCTCCTGACCCGGTCGGGGTGCGGGTGTGGGCCGTTGGGCGGGGGGCGGTGTCTGCGCGTCGCGCGCCCCGGGCGTCCTCGCCGGGTGCTCGTCCTTCGTCGCGTCGGGCGTTTCGCCCTCCACCGGTACCGCCGTCATGCCGTACACCGCCTTGTCGTGCCGTTCTGGATCAGCAGCCAGTCTCCGTGCCTCATATGCGCAGGTGATGCGCGCTGGATGACCAGTTGGTCACAATCCGTCCGGCCGGGCCGGGGCCGGCATCCGTCGTCGAACGATCATCAAACGATCACGTCTCCATCATGAGCGCCCCGAAGAATCGCCCTCTCCCCCACGCATGGCACCGCACCACCAGGAACCGGACACCGCTCATGAGCTCCAGTACCCCTGACCCCACGGCTCCGTCGAGGCGACGTCTGCTCGCCGGCGGCGGCGCCCTGTTCCTCACCACGACCGCCGGCTCTCTGGCGGTCGCCCGGTCCGGCGGCTCCGGGCACGGCGACGACGACCGCGGCCGGGACGGAGGGGCGGGAACGCCCGAGGCCTCGCCCACCGCCTCCGCCGCGTCCGGATGGATGCCCGGGGTGGCGAGGATCCCACTGGATCGCAACTTCGTCGCCGGCGACCGCGCCGCGCAGCGCGGGCTCGTGCTCCATGTCCAGGAGGGCGAGGGCTCTTTGTACGAGCGGTTCAACACCCCCGGAATCAAGACCTCCTCGCACTTCTGGGTTTCCCGGGACGGTGAGACGGAGCAGTACGTGTCCGTCCTGGACCGGGCCTGGGCGCAGGTGGAGGGCAACGCGTCGTGGGCCTCGGTCGAGACCTCCGGTTTCGCGACCCGGTCGCTCACGGAGGCTCAGGTCGATGCCGTCGCCCGCATCTACTCCTGGGGCGCCGGCTCGCACGGCTGGCCGCCGGCCGTCAGCGAGCACCCGGACCAGCCGGGTCTGGGCGTCCACGCCATGGGCGGCGCCGCGTGGGGCGGGCACGCGTGCCCCGGCGCCCTCCGGTCCGGCCAGCGCGGCGAGATCATCCGCCGGGTGCGCGAGCGCCTGCCCCGCGGAGAGTGAGCCGGTCGGAAGGACGCGAGGGTTGTCGCGGTCCACTGACAGGAGGTGTCAGTGGACCGGCTCTAGGGTCCGGGCCATGAACGCCATCGTCGAACTCCGGCAGTACACCCTCCACCCGGGCGCCCGGGACACCCTGGTCGACCTCTTCGAGCGGGAGTTCGTCACTGGGCAGGAGGCGGCCGGCATCGCCGTGGGCGGCCGGTTCCGGGACCTCGACGACCCGGACCGCTTCGTCTGGCTGCGCAGCTTCCCGGACATGGCGGCGCGGGCGCGGGCGCTGCGGGCCTTCTACGGCGGCCCCGTCTGGCAGGCCCATCGCGACAGGGCCAACGCCACCATGATCGACTCGGACGATGTGCTCCTGCTGCGCGGACCGGGCTTCGCCGCCCCGGCCACCACGGGGCCCGTCGTCGCAACCATCTGCCACCCCCAGGACCTCACGGCCTTCACCGACCACTTCGAGCAGCACCTGCGCCCCACCCTGACCGCCGCCGGAACCCCCGCGCAGGCGGTACACCTCACCGAGCACGCGGAGAACACCTTCCCCGCACTGCCGGTCCGGACCGGTGAGAACGTCCTGCTCTGGTTCACGGCGGGGCAGGCACCGCGCCTGCCGGACCTCTCGCTCCAACTGACGTCGGCTCCGCGGCAGCTCCGACTGGAGCCCGTCCGGGGGCTGCGACCGTAGGGGGAGCAAGTCCGGAAGAGGCGGCCTAGGGTGGGCCCATGAGCACGGCAGACGACGACCGCATCGCCCTCGACCTCCCCTGGAACGCGGCGGCCCTGCGCCTGCTGGAGGACCCGTACGTCTTCCTCGCCACCGGTCCGCGCCGGCACGGGGACTGGGCCGAGGACGTGCTCGCCCTGATGCACCGCGAGGTCCCGGACCCGCGCGACTGGCTGCGGATCGACGGCGACCGCACCAACGATGCCCGCGACGCCGTGCCGGCGTACCCCTTCGCGCCGCCGCCCGCCGCGGGGTTCCGCGACCGCCTGCACGAGCTGGAGCCGGCGGGGGCCGTCACCGCGCTCGCCGTCATGGCGGAGGAGTGGGGCCACGGCCTGCCCGTCCGGGACCGACCGGATCGCGAACACCTGCTGGCCGACGCTCGGTTCCTGCTGGACCGCTACGGCCCGGACGCGCGGTTCTGGACGAACGCCCGGGACGCGGCCTCGGACCCCGCCCGGGACTTCGTCCGGGCCGGCCTCGAAGGGACGGAGGTCCACGGGTTCCTCACGAGCGAGTACATCAAGGGCCTCGACCTGTTCGAAGAACTGGGCCTCATCGCCGTGTCCGACGACGAGGTCGGGGTCTTCTGGTCCATCGGCGCGTACTGACGCCGGCTCCCCGGCACACGGACCTGTCCGGCGCCCTCGCGCAGTGGCCCGTGCCCCGGGCCTGTCACCGCATCAGGCCTGCGGGTGCAGGGCCAGCAGGGCCGAACGGTGGGAGACCCATCCCAGGAGGCGGAGCCTCTCCTCGTCGAGGACCGGGAGTCCGTCGCCCTCGCTCGCGGCGAGGAGCGGCAGTGCTTCCTGCAGGGACTGGCCTGCGAGCAGGACCGGCGGGTGGTCCCGTAGCGCCTCGACGGGCGTGTCCTCGGAGAGTCCTCCGTGCAGGGCCCGGGAGAGGGCGTGCGCACCGACCGAGCCCGCGTAGTGGCCGTGCCGGTCGACGAGCGGGAGGCGGTCGGCGCCCGCCTCGATCATCGCCGTGATCGCCTCGCGCAGGCCGGTGCCGGGTGCGAGCGCGGGCGGCGGTGGTCCCATGGCGGTCCGGACCTCGATCGCGGCCGCGCCGGTCAGGTCCAAGTCGACCCCGCGGCGCAGGAGTTTGGCCGTGTAGACGGTGTCCCGGCTGAGCGCGTGGCTGACCCCGGTGGCGACGGCGACGGCGACCATCAGCGGCAGGATGATCCCGTACTCGCCGGTCAGTTCGTAGATGATGACGACGGCGGTGATCGGTGCGCGGGCCGAACCGGCGAAGACCGCACCCATCCCGATGACGGCGTAGGTCGTGGCCGAGCCGGTCACTCCGGGGGCGAGGTGGTCCATCGTCTGTCCGAAGGCACTGCCGAGCATGGCGCCGACGAAGAGGCCGGGGGCGAAGACCCCTCCCGAGCCGCCGATCCCGATGGTGACGCTGCACGCGACGATCTTCCCGACGAGCAGGACGAGCAGGAATCCGATCGCGTACCCGCCCACCGCGGCCTTGCCGAGGACCGGGTAGCCGACCCCGTACATCTCCGGCAGTGCGAGCAGGATCGCGCCCAGCACGATGCCGCCGGCCGCCGGGCGGAGCCATTCCGGGCCGTGCCAGACGGAGTCGCAGAGGTCCTCCACCCCGTACAGCACCTTGGTGAAGAGCACCCCGACGACCCCGGCCAGCGCACCGAGCAGTACGTACAGGGCGTACGCGGCCAGGTGGCCGGCGTTCACCGGCGCCAGGTCCAGGAACCGTTCGTCGCCGAGGACTTCGCGGCCGATCACGCTGGCGGTGACCGCGGAGACGGCCACCAGGCCGAAGGCGCGGGCCGTGAAATCGCGCAGGATCAACTCCATCGAGAAGAAGACGCCGGCCAGGGGTGCGTTGAAGGTGGCGGCGATGCCGCCGGCCGCGCCGCAGGCGACCAGCAGCCGCATCCGTTCCTCGGACACGCGCAGGAGGGCTCCGGCGGTGGAGCCGAGGGCGGCCCCGATCTGCACGATGGGCCCTTCGCGGCCCACGGAACCGCCGCCGCCGATGCACAGCGCGGAGGCCAGGGACTTCACCACCGCGACCCGGGGCGGGATCCGGCCACCCTTGCGGGCGACCGCGTACATCACCTCGGGGACTCCGTGGCCGCGCGCCTCCTTGGCGTAGCGGTAGACGAGAGGTCCGTAGAGCGCGCCCGCGACCACGGGGGCGAGCAGCACGAAGTACGGTCCGAGCCAGGGCACGTAGGGGTTGTCGGCGTGGCCGGCGGAGGAGTAGTCGTCGTGGCCGGACAGCGCCCGGGTGAAGATCTCGATCAGCCAGCGGAAGCCCACCGCGCCGAGTCCCGACCCGGCGCCCACGAGGACCGCGGGCAGCAGCATCGCGGCCTGGGTGCGGTCGAGCGCGTCCCGTGCCCCGTCCGCCGAGAACGGACCCATCTGCACTCCTCAGGAACCGATCCACCGCCGATCGCGCGCCCCGGCCCCTGACCACGATCCCCCGGACCCCCATCCAACGGGCCGCCTCCCGTCGCGGCCCGGAGGCGGGCCGGAGGTACACCCGCCCGGCGTAGAGCCTGTGGTGGGTCCGTCGCGGGTTCGTCACCGGTCCGTCGCGCGTCCGTCCGGGACGGTGTGCCGCCTGGCCGAAGGCCGACCCCCGCCCGTTCCCGGTCCCGTACAGTCCGTGCTGCCTCCGCCCCGGCACGGGCGGAACACCGGCGGAACGCAGCCGGCGAACGGACGAACAGGGGAGCACCGATGGCCATCGAAGCCGGTCCCGTGGGCCACCGCCCCAGTCCCCCGGTCCCCGAGCTGGACCCCTCCGTCGTGGAGCGCTGGAGCGCGGGGGGAGGCCAGCTGGTCGAGCTGCTGGCCGAGGTGTGCGGACGGCTCGGCGGGGTCGGCGCGTTCCGGCTCGGCGACGGCCCCGGCGACAACCCCGGCAGCGGGCCGGGCAGCGGGCCGACGGGCCGGCCGACCGTGCTGGTCACCGATCCGGGGGCGATCCAGCACGTCCTGGCCCTGCATCCGCAGCGTTACGTCAAACGCTCGCACCGCGCCCGGCTGCTGGTCGGTGACGGCGTGCTCTCCGCGACCGGCGAGGCGTGGAAGCGGCAACGGCGGCTCCTGCAGTCCCAGTTCACGGGGACCGGGATGCGCCGCTACGAGCAGCGGATCGCCGAGGCCGCACGGGTCACGGCCGGACGCTGGGCCGCGTACGCCCGCACCGGGGAGGTCTTCGACGTCGGGGAGGAGATGCGGCGCTTCGCCCTCGACACCATCTGGCGATCCCTCACCGGCCACCCGCTGGACGTGGGCACCGAGCGCGAACTGGGCTCCGTCGCGGCCGTGGTGGCGGCGCTGCCGACGTTGCCCGCGGATTCCGCCGGCGCCGGGGAGGCGGTCGCCGCCGAGCTGGCCAGGATCGACGCCGTGGCCCACCATGCCATCGGCGCCGCCCGCGGGGGCTCCGCGGGTCCCGACGGGCCGGGGCTGCTCCACCTGCTGGTGGAGGCGTCCGCGGCGCGGCCCGAGTACACCGACCGGCTGATCCGCGACGAGCTGGTCACGCTGCTGGTCGCCGGGCACGAGACCACGGCCACCACGCTGACCTGGCTGTACCTGCTCCTCGACCGCCATCCCGAGGCTCGCGAGTGGGCCCTCGCGGCGGGCGGCGAGGGCTCCGCTGAGCGCCGGGAGGCGATCCAGGCCCTGGTCAGCGAGACGTTGCGGCTGTACCCGTCCGCCTGGATCCTGCCCCGGCACGCCGTCGAGGACGACGTCCTGGCGGGCTACGCCGTCGAGGCGGGCACCGACGTGGTCGTCTGCCCCTACCTCGCGCACCGCGCCCCGGCGCTGTGGCCCGATCCCGGGCGCTTCGACCCGCTGCGCTTCACCGCACCGGGCGGCCGCCCGACCGTCCCGGGCGGGTACGTGCCCTTCGGCATCGGCCCCCGCGCCTGCCTCGGGCTGCAGTTCGCGCTGCGCGAGTCGACGGTGCTGCTGGAACACCTGCTGCCGGCGCACGTGCCGGTCTTCGGGTCCGTCCCGGACAAGGCGGCCTACAGCATCACGGTGCGTCCGGACGGCCCGACGCCGGCCACGCTCGCGGCCCGCGCGGCCCGCGGGCGGTGAGGGAACCCGCACCCTGGCCGCCCGGGCCTCGAGTCCCGTGGGCGGCACGCCACCCCGTACCGGCCGGGACGCCCGCGCGGACCGGCACGAACCACCGGATCCCGTAGGCTCTGCGGATGGCAAAGTACTTCGACGTACACCCCGAAAACCCCCAGCCCCGCGCCATCAGCAGCATCGCCGACGGCATCCGCGCCGGAGGGCTCGTCGCCTATCCGACGGACTCCTGCTACGCGCTGGGCGCCCAGCTGGGCAACCGTGACGGTGTGGACCGGATCCGGTCCATCCGGCAGCTCGACGACCGCCACCACTTCACCCTGGTGTGCGAGAACTTCGCGCAGCTCGGCCAGTTCGTCATCATCGACAACGACGTCTTCCGCGCGATCAAGGCGTCCACCCCCGGCAGCTACACCTTCATCCTCCCGGCCACGAAGGAGGTGCCGCGCCAGCTCCAGCACCCGAAGAAGAAGACGGTGGGCGTGCGCATCCCCGACCACGTCGTGGTGCAGGCACTGCTGGCCGAGCTCGGCGAGCCGCTGCTGTCGAGCACGCTGCTCCTGCCCGACGAGGCGGAGCCGATGACGCAGGGCTGGGAGATCAAGGACCGGCTCGACCACGTCGTGGACATGGTGGTCGACTCGGGCGACTGCGGGACGCTGCCGACGACGGTCATCGACTTCTCCAGCGGCGAGGCCGAGATCGTCCGGCGGGGCGCGGGGGACACCGCCCGCTTCGAGTAGCGGCGGCCGGCGTGCGGGCGGCGAGCCAGGGCGGGCCTGCTCGCCGCCCGCCGGGCGTGCGGCTGCCGACCGGACGGTACGGCCGCCTGGCGTACGGCGTGTCAGGCGGGCCGGTACAGGACGGGCTTGAGGCCGTAGTCGAGCTCGGAGCCGTCCACGAGGAGTGCTTCCACCGTTCGGGTGCGGGGATCGATGTCGGCCACCATCCCGTCACCCGAGTAGCGGGGGTAGCCGGAGGCGCCGTTCTGGCCGGTCGGTGTGACGACGGCCGAGCGGACGGCGTCGTCGGGCGATCCCTCCACCACGTGCTCGGGCACCAGCAGGATCTCGAAGGTCTGCGGTTCGGTACTCATGCCCCGACGCTAACCGGATCCCGCGGATCACGCCGTCCGGCACGACAGGCCCTAGGAGCGCCGCGTGCCCTCCTCCGGCCCGACGGCCTCGCCCCCGGGCGCCGAGGGGTGGCGCAGCAGACCGCGGGCCCACCGTTCGTTCAGGCCCGCGAGGAAGCCGATGGCTCCCCAGAAGAACCAGGTCTTGACCAGGGCCCCGTGCCCGTCGGCGGAGAGCGGGCCGGGCCCGCACAGGTCTGCGGGGGCGGCCGGCGGGGTGAGAACCGTGAGGATCCCGCCGGCGACGAGCAGGTAGAGCGCGGTGGCCAGGAACCACCCCACCACCACCCGGTACCAGCCCTCTTGGCGCAGCGCCCGGCACAACTGGACCGGATCCGCGTCCGGGTCGGCCCCGCCCGGACCGTCACCGACGACCGGACGGTCGCGGATGAGCTGCCGGGGATCCCGCAGCCGGACGATCACGCTGAAGACGGCGCCCATCGCGCCGCCCGAGAAGCACACCAGGGCCCCCGCCAGGGCCAGTCGCTCCTGGCAGCCGAGCTCCACTCCGAACATCCCGGGCACCCACGCCCCCAGCGCGAGGACCACGACCAGGATCACCGGGCTGACTACGATTCCGCAGGTCAGGCCGGTGTTCAGGCCGCGCGCGCCCGCGGTGGCCGCATCGGCCCGCAGCCGCGTTCCGGCAAGCGCGACCGCCGTCTCCAGCCGGGCCACGTCCGCCCCCTGGGCCACGGCGCGCAGGGCGCGGATCAGCTCCTCGGTGACCGCCGCCCTCGTACGCCGTTCGAAGGCCCGCTGCGCGGCCGTGTGCAGACGGTCGAGGCGGAGCATCAGCTCCGGCTCGGCACACCACAGTTCCCGCAGCCGTTCCGGATCGATGCCGGGCACCTCTTCGAGTGCCCGTATCTCTCCGTCGGCCGCGCCGTCGAACCACTCGCGCACATCGCGCAGCATCGGCTTCCCCTCTTCGCACAGCAGTTGTACCCGCCTTCGCCGCGCGAGGATAGCCGCAGGCCCGGCGGAGCGGCGCCGTCAGTCCGCGGGGTGGGCCTTCGGTGCGGACGCCGTGCCCGGCGGCTCGCCGCTCCCGAAGGCGCGGAAGAGGGCGTGGAGCAGGACGGCGGCGAGCGTGCCCGCCACCACACCGCTGCCGAGGACCGTCCGGGCCCAGGTGGGGAACCCCTGGTAGAGGTCGGGGGCCACCACCGGAAGCAGTCCGGCGGTGAGGGCCAGCGCGATGACGGTGGAACCGCCGCCCGCGCCGGGCGCGGTCCGCCCGAGCATGTCGACGCCCATCACCGCGATGATCCCGTAGATCACCAGGGCGGATCCGCCGACGACGGGCGCCGGGATCGCGGCGAGCAGCCGGGAGACGGGTGCCAGCAGGCCGACGGCGATGAGCAGCACTCCCGCCCCGGCGGTCACGAAGCGGCTGCGGACGCCGGTGAGCCGTCCGATGCCGATGTTCTCGGCGCTCGTGACCATCAGCGAGGTGCCGAACAGCCCGCCGAACACCGAGATCAGGGCGTCGGCCCTGGCCACCCGGGGCACATCGCGCCCTGGGTCGCTCTCGCGCCCCACGGTCTCGCTGTTCAGCACGGTCTGCCCGGTGATCTCGGCGAGGGTGGTGAGGCTGAAGACGAGGAGGGGCAGTGCGGCGAGCACGTCGAAGTGCGGTGCGCCGTACGGGAGGAGGTGCGGGAGGGTCAGGCCCCCTCCGGCTCCGCCCGCCGGAGTGAAGTGGCCGAGGCCGGTCGTGAGCGCGATGAGGGTGCCCGCGCCCATGCCGAGGAGCACGGCGGTCTGCCTCCAGATCCCGCGCAGGACCAGGAGGAACAGCACGGTGGCCGCGATGGTCGCGCCGGCCAGCACCACGGCCGAGGGCGAGGCGTACCCGGGGGTCCCGGGGCGGCCGGTGACCAGCTGGGCGGCGACCCGGATCATGGCGATCCCGATGAGCAGCACGGTGATGCCCATGACCACGGGCGGGAAGAGCCGTACGACCTTCGCGTAGAAGGGCAGGACGGCGAAGAGCAGCGCCGCGGCGAGGAGTACCGAGCCGGTCGCGGTCGCGGGGCCGTGGTCCTTCGCTATCTGGAGGAAGAGCGCGGTGGCCGCCCCGCCGGGGAGCATGACGAACGGCAGCCGGGCCCCGAACCGCCAGATCCCGAGGGACTGGAGCAGGGTGCCGGCGCCGCAGAGCACGAGGGTGGCGCTGAGCAGGGAGGCGGCGGCGGCAGCGGTGAGGCCGAGGGCCTGGCCGGTCAGGAACGTGGTGGAGACGGGCGCGGCCACCATGGCCAGTACGTGCTGTGCGGACAGCGGGGCCAGCCGGCGCAGCGGCAGCCGCTCGTCCACGGGACCGACCGGACCGGCCGGGCTCACCGGTGCGGGCAACGCGCGGGCGGCGCTCACCGGGCGGCCTCTCTGTCCAGCCAGGGGAGCTCTTCGGCGGTGTACCGGTAGGAGCGGAAGACGGCGTTGGGTTCGGACGGGAACAGGCCGCGGACCTCGGACTCCTGGTAGGCGCCGAAGTGGGGGACGACGTACTCCCAGCAGAGGTAGCCCTCCGGGGTCACCTCGAAGAGGCGGCCCGACGGGGAGTCGGTGACGAGGGTGTTGCCGCCGGTGAGGCGCTGGGCGCTGCCCATGAACGGGGCGAAGAAGGCTTCGCGGGCCGGGTCGTGGTACTCCCAGACGACCTTTCCGGAGGAGCGCTCGATCTCGATGACGCGGGAGTAGGGGACGTCCGAGCCGGGGCGGAAGACGCCGTTGTCGAAGACCAGCACCCTGCCGTCGGCGAGTTCGGTGGGGGCGTGCTGCTGCGAGACGACGCCGGGCTCGGTGCGCCAGAGGATCTCGCCGGTCTCCCGGCTGATGACGACCACGGCGGAGACGCTGCGCAGGCTGGCGAGGACGTTCCCGTCGGCGAGCGGTACGACGCTGTTGACCAGCGGCCAGTGCTCGCGCGCGTAGTCGGGGTGCAGGGCGTATGCGGCCCGGTCGAGGTGTTCGGCCGCGCTCCAGGACCAGCGTACGGAGCCGTCGGCGTCGACCTCGGTGATGGTGTCGGCCCATACCGTGCCGTCGGCCGCCTCCGAGCCGGGCACTCCGCCGAGCACGCCCGCCGCGTCGGCGCCCCGCAGTGGTTCGAGCGCGGTGTAGAGCACGCGGCCGCCGCCGAGGTGGTGGGCGTCGTGGTGCTGGAGCGGATCGCGGTGTTCGTGCAGGACGGTGCCGTCGGGGGCGGCTTCGAGCATCACGCCGCCGCGGTACTTGTGCCACATCGGGAAGAGGGTCTCCTCGCCGGGGAGCACGCCGCTGTAGGCCAGGTTCCCGTTGTCGAGGATCCGGGCGTGCCGGCCGGGGCGGTAGGGCAGCCGCCACTCGTGGACCACCTCGCCGTGGATGTCGATCAGGTAGACCTCGCCGGTGCCGGTGAGCGGGGCGAAGAGGGTGTACCCGCCTTCCGAGGCGGTGGGGTCGAGGGCGATGAGACCGGTGCCGCGGCGGCGGCGGGAGTTCTGGTCGACCGGGGGCATGCTGTCCTCCTGCGGAGCGTGAAACTTTCTTTGATGCGAGCAATCTCCTTTGAAGTTAGCGGTGCATTGTTGCGGCACTGTGAAGGGCGTGCGAAGCCCACGGCCGGGTGCGGGAAGATGATCGTCAGAGGCGGGGAAAGAGAAGCGGGGTGTGCGGCCGGGTGGTAGACGAGACGTCCGAGCGGAGGATCGGTGCGGGCATCCGCAGGCGGCGCAGGGCTCTGGACCTCACCCTCGCCGAGGTGGCGGCGCGCAGCGGGCTGTCCTCGCCCTTCCTCAGCCAGATCGAGAACGACCGGGCCCGCCCCAGCATGCGTTCGCTCCAGCGGGTGGCCGACGCCCTGGACACCACGGCGGTGCAGCTACTGGCCGCCGGGGAGACCCCGCGCCGGGTGGACATCGTGCGGGCCGATGCGGATTCCGGGCTCGAATCCGGGACCGGCTCCGGGCTCGGCTCCGGGCTCGGCTCCGGGATGAATGCCGGGCCCGGTTCCGGGCCGGATCCGACGGCCCGGGTCCGTCCGCTCGTACGCGGCCAGCACCAGATGCACGCGCTGGAGTTCACCGGGGACCACGAGGCCGACCGCGCGTTCCGGCACCGCAACGACGAGTTGATGTACGTGGCCGACGGGGCCGCCGAGGTGGAGGTGGACGGGCGGACCCACCGCCTGGGCCGCGGAGACACGCTGTACCTCACGGGCGGGGTGGAGCACCGCTGGCGGGCGCTGGAGGCGGGCACGCGGGTGCTGCTCGTCGCCGTCGCCGACCACGTCGAGGCCGTCGTGGACCCCCGGGGCTGACCGGAGGCCGCCGCAGGCACGGGTCCCGCGGACGGTCAGTTCGTGCGGGTGCCGCGCAGGGACTGGTGGACGGCCCAGGCCACCGAGACCAGCGGAACCGCCACCACGGCGCCCACGATCCCGGCGGCGATGGCTCCCGCGACCACCGACAGAGCCACCACCATCGGGTGCAGGCGCACCGCCCAGCTCATCACCAGCGGATGCAGCAGGTGTCCTTCGATCTGGCCGATGACCACGATGAGCGCGACCACCAGGGCCGCCACGAGCGGCCCCTTGGTGGCAAGGGCGACGACGGCGGCCACGCCGAGCGCCACCGGGGAGCCGATGAGCGGGACGAAGGCGGCGGCGAACTCCAGCAGGGCGAGCGGGACGGCCAGCGGGACGCCCAGGAGGTAGAGCGCGATGCCCACGAGGACGGCGTTGGTCGCGGCCACGAGCACGATGCCGTGGGTGTAGCCCGTGAAGGTCCGCCACGCGGCGCGTCCGGCCACGGCCACCCGGTCCCGTACGCCCACCGGCAGTTGTCCGCAGAACCAGCTCCAGTGCCGGTCGCCCGAGTGGATGAAGAAGACCGAGCAGAACAGCGCCAGGGCGAGCACGGTGAAGACCGCCACGACCCGTCCCGCACCACTGAGCGCCGTGCTCAGCAGGGTGGAGCGGTGGCTGGAGAGGTAGTCGCCGATCTTCGACTGGGCATCGCTCAGGGCGTGCGCGTCGAGCCGCAGCGGCGGGCCCTGGAGCCAGTTCTGGATGCGCTCCAGCCCTACCCGGAACTCGCTCACCAGCGCCGGCCATTCCCCCGCGACGGCCTCGCCGACCAGGGCGAGGGCGCCGAGCACCAGGATCAGACTGCCGATCAGCGAGCAGGCCACGGCGAGCCCGCGGGGCATCACCCGGGCCAGCAGCCCGGCGGGCGGGCGCAGCATGGCCGCCGCGACCAGGCCGAGGAAGAGGGCCAGGGCGATCTCGTGGAACCGTCCCAGGACGGCGAAGACCGCGTACGCCGCCGCGCCGACGACCAGCAGCCGCCAGGCGTACCCGGCCGCTGTCCGCAGGGCCGGGGCGACCGGGGTCGCCGTCCGTGCGGCGGCCGGGGACCCCGCACGCGCCGGGGGACGGTCCTGCCCGGTCCGGCCCTCGCCGCGGGGGCGGCCGCCGGGCGGGAGCCGCCGGGCGGGCCGCGTCACGAGTCGCCTGGTCATGTGCGGCCGCACCTCCGGGGTGTGTTGGTCCCCTCGGGCTATCACCCCGGCGTCGGCCGCCCCGTGCGCCGCGCAGCGCGTTCGCCCGAAGGCCTCATCCGCGCTGGGCCGAAGGAGCAGGCACGGGCGTTGCCCCTCCTTCGGGGAGTTCGCTGGTCACAGGGGGTTTCCCGGTCCGGTCCGCCGACGGGCGACGGGAAACCCGTCGACCCCGGTGCCCACCGGGGACAGGCTCTAGGTGTCAGCACGGAGCAAGACCCGAGGGGACACCATGCGCAAGATGATCCGCGGCGCCGCCGCGTTCGCCACCGCCGCGGCCGCCGTCGTCGCACTGAGCGGAGCCGCCGGAGCCTCCGGCGCCCAGCCGGCCGACACGTGGGCCGGATGCCCGGACGGGGCGGTCTGCATCTACCCGCAGAACCAGAACCCCGCCGTCAGCCCGAGCCACGTGTTCTACAGCTACGGGGCGCACAACCTGACCAACCAGTACGGCAACCACTGGGTCCTCAACAACCAGTACGGCGGGGCGACCGCACGCCTGTGCAAGGGCTCCAACGGGGCCAACTGCGGCAACCCCATCGCCCAGGGCACCGGGGTCTACGCCGACCTCGGGCCGATCAACTCGATCACCCTCAACCGCTAGCGCGCCACGGGCCGGTACGCCCGTACGCCACTCGCAAGAACGTTCCGGAGTCCGGCCCGCGGCCGGGCTCCGGAACGTCGCCGTTTCGCGCCGCACCGCACGAATGGCCGGTCGGTGCTCCGACCCCCGCGCTAGCCTGGGCACCTGCCTCTCACAGCCTGGGCGCACATTGCCATGGGGGACGTCTTGGGGGATCCGGACCGCGAGAGCGGGACCGCGGCGGCCTTTCCCGCCCAATTGCGAAGGCTGCGCGTACAGCGCGGCCTGTCGCTGGGCGACCTGGCCCGCCAGACGCACTACAGCAAGGGCTATCTCAGCAAGATCGAGACCGGTGCGAAGCCGGTCACCCTCGACGTCGCCCGCAGCTGCGACCGGGCCCTCGGGGCCGAGGGCGAACTGCTGCGACTGGTACCGGAGAGCGAGGATTCCGGACCCCAGGCCGGAACCCAGGCCGGACCGCAGACCGGACCGCAGGCCGGCTCCCGGGCCCGGCCCCCGGCCGGATCCCGGACCGATCCCTCCGGTCTCCTCGGAACCCCTGGTGCTCCCGGTCCGCCCCGGCCGCGTGCTCCGCAGTCGGACGGCGCGTGCCCCTACCGCGGCCTGTCGGCGTTCACCCCGCAGGACGCCCAGTGGTTCTTCGGCCGCGAGCGCGCCACGGCCGCCCTGGTCGAGCGGGTCCACGACCGGCTCGGGCACGGCCCGCTGCTCCTCGTCGCCCGATCGGGCGCGGGCAAGTCCTCCCTGCTCAGCGCGGGTCTGGTACCGGCCCTGCGGCGCGGCGGCTTCCCGGTGGCGGGGGCCGACGGCTGGCCGGTCGTCAGGTTCACCCCCACCGCGCACCCGCTGCGGGAACTGCTCGACTCCACCGTCAAGGCGGTGGGGGGCGATCTCGGCGTCAACCCGGAGCAGTTGGGTGCCCACCCGGAACTCCTGCTCGAATCCGTGCACCGGCTGACGCACGGCGCCGGCCCCTTCCCCGAGCCGGACCGGCGCGGGCTCCCCACCGTGCGGCCGGTGTTGCTGGTCGACCAGTTCGAGGAGCTGTTCACCCTCTGCTCCGGCGAAGAGGAGCGCCACGCCTTCGTACGGGTGCTCCTCGCCCTGGCCGCCACGCAGCCCGGCCGCGGATACGACCCCGCCGTCGTCGTGCTCGGTGTGCGGGCCGACTTCTCCGGGGAGTGCCTGGACCTGCCGGAGCTGGCAGCCGTGTTCAGCGACGGGCTGTTCGTCCTGCCCCCGATGTCGGTGGCGGAGCTGCGGGAGTCGATCACGCGCCCGGCGGAGCTCGCCGGGCTCGTACTGGAGCCGGGGCTGGTCCCGCTGCTGTTGCGGGACGCGGGCGTACGGGATCCCGGCGCAGGGGGCCCCGGTGCGGGGGACCCCGATGCAGGGGACCCCGCTGCGGGGGGCGTCCTGGCGCGCAACGGCGGCGGTCCGGACACCTTGTCCGGCGAGGCCCCCTCCAGCGCCCTGCCCCTGATGTCCCACGCGCTGATGGCGACCTGGCAGCGGCGCGAGGGGGCCACGCTCACCGTCGCGGGGTACGAGTACGCCGGCGGCATCCAGGGCGCCGTCGCACGCAGCGCCGAGCAGGTGTTCGCCCGCCTGTACCCGGCCGAGCAGCGGATGGTCCGGCGGCTCCTCGTCCGGCTGGTGCACATCGCCGACGGTACGGGGCCGACCCGGCGCCGGATGAGCCGGACCGCCCTGCTGGAGGGGCAGGCCGACACCGTGCGGGCCGCCGCCGCCCTCGACGCCTTCGTCCGGGCCCGGCTGATCAGCGCGGACAGCGAAACCGTGGAGATCACCCACGAGGCCCTGCTGCACGCCTGGCCCCGGCTGCGCGGATGGATCCACGCCGACCGGGCCGGGCTGCTCGTCCACCAGCAACTCGCCCAGGCCGCCGACGAATGGGTGCGCGAGGCCCGTGACCCGTCGGTGCTGTACCGCGGCAGCCGCCTCGCCACCGCCCGCGCCTGGGCCGACGAGCTGGACGGCCGCAGCCGGCCGGGCCCCCGGGAGGCGGCCTTCCTCGACGCGAGCCGGACCGCGGAGGAGGCCCGCCGCCGTCAGGACCGGCTCCGGGTCCGCCTGCACCAGCGGATGCTGGCCACGCTCGTCGTCCTGCTCCTGCTGGCGCTGACCGCCGGCGGGGTGGCCTACCAGCAGCGCGCGGGGGCGCTCCGCCAGGAGCGGACCGCCCGGTCCCAGGCGCTGGCCGCCCGGTCGCTGTCCCTGTCCGCCGGACAGCCCGAGGCCTCCATGCTGCTCGCCGAGGAGGCCTACCGGGCCGAAGCGACGCCCGAGGCGCGCGGCGCCCTGCTCAGCACCCAGTCGCAGCCCTTCCTGGCGCGGCTCGGCGGGCACGGCGGGCCGGTCAACGCGGTGGCCTTCGCACCGGACGGCCGGCTGCTGGCGACGGCCGGCTCCGACGGGAAGGTGCTGCTGCGGCGGGTGGCCGACCGGAGCACGGTCGCCGCCTTCACCGCACCCGGCCGGGTGCGCACGGTCGCCTTCAGCCCCGACGGGCGGACCCTGGCGGCCGGTTCCACCGACGGCCCGGTCCGGCTCTGGTCCGTCGGCGCGGGCGGCGGCTCCGTGTCGGTGCTGCCCCCGAGTACGGCGGGCGCCCGGGCGGTGGCCTTCGCCCCCGACGGGGACACCCTCGCCATCGCGGCCGCCGACGGGACCATCCAGTTGCGGGACCCGTCCGGGGAACACCGCGAGCACGCCGTCCTGACCGGGCACACCGCACGGGTCAACACCCTGGCCTACGCCCCGGACGGCCGGAGCCTCGTATCGGCCGGCGCCGACGGGACCGTACGCCTGTGGGACACGCGGCGGGCCGAGCCGGCCGGCGTTCTGGAGGGGCACACCGGGGAAGTGCTGGGCGCGGCCTTCGCCCCGGACGGCCGTACGGTCGCCACCGGCGGGGTCGACCGTACGGTGCGGCTGTGGGACGTCGGCGGGCGGCGCGCGGCGGCGACGCTGGCCGGGCACAGCGACGACGTCAACTCCGTGGCCTACACCCCGGACGGCACCACCGTCATCAGCGGGGGCGGCGACGGCACCACCCGACTGTGGGACGTCCGGAGCGGCCGCCTCACGGCGACGCTCGCCGGCCACACCGACTACGTGCTCGCCGTCTCCGTGGACCCGGCGGGATCGGTGCTCGCCACCGCCGCGTTCGACCAGTCCGTCGTGCTCTGGGACCTGCGGGGGCCGGTGCTGACGGCGCGCCCGTTCACCGAGGTGTGGCACGCCGCGTACAGCCCCGACGGAAAGCTCCTCGCCACGGCCGACGCCGATCACACGGTGCTGGTGTGGGACGTGGCCGGACGGCGAGTTCAGGCCACTTTCACGGGGCACGCCGAGACGGTGTTCTCGGTGGCCTTCGCCCCCGACGGCCGCACCCTCGCCTCGGCCGGAGCCGACGGCACCGTACGCCTCTGGGACACCACCGCGCGCGCTTTCCTCGCCACCCTCACCGGGCACACCGGGACGGTGTTCTCGGTGGCCTTCGCCCCCGACGGCCGCACCCTCGCCTCGGCCGGAGCCGACGGCACCGTACGCCTCTGGGACACCACCGCGCGCGCTCCCCTCGCCACCCTCACCGGGCACACCGACTTCGCCAACGACGTCGTCTTCAGCCCCGACGGGCGGACCCTGGCCAGCGCCGGGGACGATCTGACCGTCCGGCTGTGGGACGTGGCCGGGCGCCGCCCGCTCGCCGCGCTCAGCGGCCACGCGGGAGCGGTACGGGCCGTCGCCTTCGGCCCGGACGGGCGGACCCTGGCGAGCAGCGGCAACGACGGCACCGTACGGCTGTGGGACGCGGAGCAGCGGCGCGTCACCGCGGTGCTGACCGGGCACACCGGCTCGGCGCGGGGCATCGCCTTCTCCCCCGACGGGCGGACCCTGGCGAGCAGCGGCAACGACCGTACGGTGCGGCTGTGGGACCTGCCCGGACCCCGGCTCCGGGCCGTGCTGACCGGGCACACCAACGCGGTGTGGGGCGTCGCCTTCTCCCCCGACGGGTCGACCCTGGCGAGCAGCAGCAACGACGGCACGGTACGGCTGTGGAACCCGGATCCAGGCGCCCGGCTGGCGGACATCTGCCGGACGGTGGGACGGCTGGGACCGCGGGAGCGGCAGGCCCTGTTGCCCGGTCTGCCGGTGCGCACGGCGCGCGGCTGCCGGCCCTCCGGGGAGCGATAGGCGGTGGTGACGGGACGGCGCGGGTTTCCCCCGGGGGTTTCCCGTTGCCCGTTCGGGTGGTGACACGTTCGGCCCTCGACGGGACAGGGCGGCGGCCGACAGGCTGGTCACGTGTGCGGCGCCGGCGGCCAAGTGCCGGACGGACGGCCGTGCTTCACCACCACCGTGCCGTGTGAAACGAGGTCTCCCATCGTGCTGCGCCGAACAGGTCTCATCGGAACGCTCCTCGCGCTCCTGGCCGTACTCCTCTGCACCCCCGCCGCCCCGGCGGCCGCCGACAGCGGTTGCCGGGTCCTGGCCCCCGGGGCATCGGCGGCGGCCGAGCGCGCCGTCGCCGCCGCCTGCGAACAGGTGGACAAGGGGGTCTGGTACACGTGGGGCGGTGGTCACGGCCCGGGGCCCGGTGCCACCTACGGGCAGGTGGACCCCACCGATCCGGCGAGCGAGCACGATCCCGAACGGCTCGGCTTCGACTGTTCGGGATTCGTCCGCCACGCCTACGCACAGGCCACTGGCTCGGACCCGCTCGACGGAGTGGCCAGTGCGCAGTACTACACGCACCGCGCGGCCGCGCGCTTCACCGCCTCCCAGGGGCTCGCGCCGCTGCTCCCCGGCGACCTGCTCGTGTGGGGAACCTCGCGGGACCTGCACCACATCGCCCTCTACCTCGGGGCGGGCAAGATGGCGGAGGCCCGGCAGTCGGGTACCAAGCTGATGGTCAGTGAGGTCACCGACGCCCGGCTGTCGAACGGCTATTACGGGGCCGTCCGCGTGAACACCGGCCCGGTCACCGGACACGTGTTCCAGACCTGGGGCGCCGGAGTCTGGACCAAGGAGCTGCCTTCCGCGGCGGCCGCGCGCGTCTACGCCTTCCCCGGGCCGACGACCATCCGCGTCGAATGCCAGAAGCACGCCGAGTCGGTGACCTCCGACGGCTACACCAATGACGTCTGGTCGTACCTTCCGGATTACCGGGCCTGGATGACGAACATTTACGTCCGCGGGGCGGCGTGGCTGGAAAACGTGCCTACCTGCCGTTGATCATCCGTAAGGTCGGAAACGATCCATACCCCCCGAGCCGGCCCACCCGGCCCATCCGAGGAGCAACGTGCGCACGTCCACGTCCCCGTCCAGCCTGCCGTCCCTCCCCCGCTCACGGCGCCTGGCCGTCGGCGCCGCCCTGCTCGCCGTCGTGGCCGGCGGTACGCTGCCCGCCGGCGCGGCCCACGCGGCGACCGCGCCCGGCTCGGCCGCCCAGTCTCCCGTCCAGCCGGCCGCCGTACCCGATCTGGAGGCGCTGACCCAGGCGTTGCGCAATACGACGGCGGCCGGGGCCCCCGGGGCGATGGCCCGCTTCACCGGTCCGGACGGCGTCCGGTCCCGGGTGGAGGGCGTACGGGACCGGAGCACGGGCGCGGCGATGGACACGCGGGCCCGCTTCCGCATCGGCAGCGTCACCAAGACGTTCTCCTCGGTCGTCCTGCTCCAACTGGTCGACGAGGGACGGATCGAGCTGGACCGGCCGGTCAACACCTACCTGCCGGGCCTGCTGCCCGACGACCGGATCACGGTGCGCCACCTGCTCACCCACCGGAGCGGCCTGGCGGACTACACGAACGCGATGTTCGAGCACACGGTGCCCGGCTTCGAGGCCGTCCGGAACAAGGTGTTCACCTACCAGGAGCTCGTCGGCCTCTCGCTCGCCGAGCCGAGGACCACCGAGCCCGGGGTGGCGTACAAGTACTCGAACACCAACTTCGTCGTGGTGGGGATGCTCATCGAGAAGGCCACCGGAAAGCCGGTGGCCAAGGAGTACGAGCGGCGCATCATCAAGCCCCTCAAGCTGAAGAACACCTCCTACGTCCACCCCGGCACCACCATCAAGGGTCTGCACGCCAACGGCTACCTGCACCCGGACGACGCCGGCGCCCCGCTGGTCGACTCCACCGAACAGACCGTCTCCTGGGCGCAGTCCGCGGGCGCGATGATCTCCAGCGCGGCCGACCTCAGCACCTTCATGTCCTCCCTGCTCGGCGGGAAGCTGCTGCGCCCGGGCACCCTGGACGCCATGCTCACCGTGACCCCGACCGACGCCACGAACACCCGGTTCTACGGGCTGGGTCTGCGCCGCTACGACCTCTCGTGCGGTGCGCAGGTCTACGGGCACACGGGCACGGTGCAGGGCTTCTACACCTACGCGTTCACCACCCGCGACGGCAAGCGCTCCCTCTCCGCCATGGCGAACACCTCCAACCGGGGGCAGGCCAACACCGCCCTCGGCGGCACGCTGGAGGCCGCTTTCTGCGGTAAGGCTCCGGCCGCGGGCCCGGCCACCGCGCGCGGTTTCGCCTTCGCCCCGGCCGCCGCGGAGGCGGACCTCCCGGAGAACCGCTGACGGCGATTCCCGGACACCGGGAGGCTCCCGCCCCTATGCCTGGGGGCGGGAGCCGGGAAAGCTGAACTCCGCATTCCCGCACGGGCGTTGCCCGTGTGACCGATGAGGAGGACACGATGCCCGACGCACCGTCCGTGAAGCGTTCCCGCAGGGGGCCGGGCCCCAGGGCCCGCCGGATGCTCGCCGCCACGGCGGGGGCCGCGGCGCTGGTCCTCGCCGTGCCGGGGGTCGCGTACGCGGCTCCGCCCCCGGCCCTGCCCGCCAACGCGGACGGGCTGGAACAGACCTTCCAGCCCGCCTACGACTACGACCGCGACGGCTGCTACTCCAGCCCCGCCATCGGTCCGGACGGCACCCTCAACGGGGGCCTGAAGATGGGCGGCGACGTCAACGGCAGCTGCCGCGACCTCTCCGACCTGAACAACACCAACGGCTACTCCCGCGCGAAGTGCAACAACGGCTGGTGCGCCGTCATGTACGCGCTCTACTTCGAGAAGGACCAGGTCTCGCTCGGCCCCGGCAGCGCCGGGCACCGGCACGACTGGGAGCACGTCGTGGTGTGGATCCAGAACAACCAGGTCGCCTACGTCTCCACCTCGGAGCACGGGAACTTCAAGGTGCACGCCGCCTCGCAGATCCGGTTCGACGGCACCCACCCGAAGATCGTGTACCACAAGGACGGCTGGAGCACGCACTGCTTCCGCGCCGCGAACTCCAACGACGAGCCGCCGGAGAACCACAAGGGGACCTGGCAGTACCCGACGCTGGTCGGCTGGAACGGCTACCCCGCCGGGCTGCGCGACAAGCTGAGCCAGGCCGACTTCGGCAGTGCCCTGCTCGGGATCAAGGACGGCCAGTTCAACGGCCACCTGGCCAAGGCCAAACCGGCCGGGATCCCCTTCGACCCCAACGCCTGACGGCCGCCGGACCCGGGCGAGCGCCGCCGGGCGGACCCGGGGGCGGGTTCCGGAGGGGCTCCGGATAGGGTCATGTCGGGAATGCGCCGCCCCGTCACCCGGGGAGGCGCGAGGTCGGTCGGCCGTCGATCACGGCATGCCCGCCCCGCGTGACCCGGCAGCGCCGCGTGGCCCGGCCACCCCGCGTGGGCGTGCCGCGCACACCGTGCCGCCGTGGGCGCCGCCCCGCCCGCCCCCGTACCGCCCCTGCCCGGCCGACGGCCGCCCTGCCCGGAATATCTGCCGCCATGAGTACCGCGCTCCACCCCGCTCCGCCCCCCGACGCCGCAGGCTCCCCCGGAGCCGAAGCCCCCGGGGCGCCCCGCCGCCGGATGATCGGCGGCCGGGCCCCGGCCCGGCCCACGGCCGCCGCCGCGATCCACAGCATCAGTGCCGCCACGGCGGTCCTGCTGTGGCTCGTGGCGATCGGAGCCATGATCCACGAGCCGATCCTCATACCGCCGCTGGCCGCCAGCGCCGCCCTCGTGCACAGCGCGCCCACGCTGCCCCTGGCGCAGCCCCGCGGGGTGGTGATCGGCCACATGGTGGGGGCGGCCGTCGGGTACGGCGTGCTGGCCGTGGCCGCAAGCAGCGCCTGGGCCGCCGCGGTGGCCGCCGGTGTCACGCTGGCGCTGGTCATGGCCGCGCGCACTCCGCATTCACCCGCCTGCGCCACCGCCGTGGTGGTCGTGCTCCAGACCCCGGCGGCGGACCGGTTCGTCCCGCTGCTGTTCGGATCGACCGTGCTGATCGTCCTGACCGGCTACGCCGCCTCCCGCGTGCGCCGCAAGGCACCGAGGTACCCCGCCTACTGGTGGTGACCGCGCGTCACCGTGATCGTGGCTCGAGATGCGCTCCGGGTGTACTGCTGGTTCGCTGAAGTCCGCCCGGCGTCCCCCCACAGCGCCCAGGAGTGATCATGAGTGCAGGCGAATCCCACGGCCGGTCCCGGCAGCTGCGCGACAAGGCGCAGGAACTCGACGAGGCCGCCACCCGCTCGACCGACCCCGACGAGAGCCTGCGGCTGCGGGACAAGGCGCGCCGCCTGCGCGAACAGAGCGAGCAGGAGCGCGTCATCGACGACCCGGGGATGGACCTGCGGTAGACCCGGCCGGCAGCGTCCGGCCGGGCTGCGGGGCCGCGGGGCTCCCGGGCCTACGGGGCCACGGCCGCCGCGGGGGCCTCGTCGAGCTCCCACGCGTGGCGCTTGAACTCGCGGACGAAGTCGGCGTGGTCCTCCCACTGGCGGGCGATGCCGCGCAGCACGTCCCAGTGGTGCTCCACCGCCTGGTCGATGACCCGGCGGACCGCCGGCTCGGCCGTCTCCCGCTGCTCGATGAGCCCCTTGGCCACCGAGGCCTCCAGTGCGGCGTTGCGCAGGGCGCGCAGGGCGCGGGAGGTGTCGTCCATCCCGAAGCCGTTCTCGCTGCCCGTCTCCTCGGCGAAGAGCGGGGTGAGCCGCGCCTCGATGAAGGCGGTGATCCGCTCGAAGTGGCGTACGTCCATCGGGGGCTCCATCTCGTGTCGCTGCGCTGTCCGGCGCGAACCGGGCCCGCACCGACGATCATTATCCCGCAGCCGGACGCCCGCTCCGCTCCGGGGGGCGGGCACTAATCTGGCCCGTATGGACGAGCGGGACGAGCTGGACGAGCTGGACGGCGCGGAGGTCATCGCGTTCGCCGACGCCGGGACCTTCGAGGACTGGCTGGCCGGGCACCACACCCGGCACGAGGGCGTGTGGGTCAAGCTGGCGAAGAAGGCGTCCGGGATCGCTTCGGTCTCCGCGGACCAGCTGGTCGACATCGGGCTGTGCTACGGCTGGATCTCCGGGCAGCGCCGGTCCCTGGACGAGCGGTACTACCTGCAGAAGTACGTGCCCCGCAGGCCCCGGAGCCTGTGGTCGCAGGTCAATGTCGACAAGGTGACCGAGCTGACGGCCCTCGGCCGCATGCGCGAGCCGGGCCTCGCCGAAGTGCGCAAGGCCCAGGAGGACGGCCGCTGGGCGGGGGCCTACGCCTCCCAGCGGACGGCGGAGGTGCCGCCCGACGTGACGGCGGCCCTGGCGGCGGACCCGGTGGCCCGGGCGGCCTTCGAAGCCCTGGACCGGACCGGGCGCTACCTCGTCGTCCTGCCCCTCCTCCAGGCCCTCACCCCGGAGACCCGACGGGCCCGCCTGGAACAGGCCGTACGCCTCCTGGCGCGGGGCGCCGGCGGCTGACCTCCCGGCCCGCCGGGGCTACCAGCGGACCGCGAGGCGGCTCACGCCGTGCATGAGGCTGCCCGTCAGCCAGGCCGGCGGGCCTGCCTCCGGGTCCTCGGCCAGGCCGGGGAAGCGTTCGAGCAGGGAGCGGATCGCGATGCGGCCCTCCATGCGCGCCAGCGGGGCGCCGATGCAGAAGTGGAGCCCGTGGCCGAAGGCCAGGTGGCCCTGCGGGGCGCGGCCGATGTCGAACACCCCGGGATCCGCGAAGCGGGCGGGGTCGCGGTCGGCGCCGGCCAGGGAGACGAACACGGTGGCCCCGGCCGGGATGGTGGCGACGCCCAGGTCCAGGGACTCGCGGGCGTAGCGGTACGTGCTGTGCTGCACGGGGCCGTCGTAGCGGAGCATCTCCTCGACCGCCCCGTCGAGCAGTCCATCGAAGTCCGCGCGCAGCGAGGCCAGTTGGGCGGGATGGGCGAGCAGGGCCCGTACACCGTTGGAGATGAGGTTGACGGTGGTCTCGTGGCCCGCGACCAGCAGCAGGAAGGCCATCCCGATGACCTCGTCGCGGGACAGGGAGTCGCCGCCCTCGTCACTGGTCCGGATCAGCGCGCTGAGCAGGTCCTCGCCGGGCTCCTTGGCCTTGGCCTCGATGAGCGCGGCGAGGTAGATCCCCAGCTCCCGGTACGCGTCGGCGTTCGAGGCTGCCGAGGTGGGGGTGACGATCTCGTTGGACCAGTACCGGAACCGTGCCCGGTCCAGGTCGGGGACGCCGAGCAGCTCGCAGATCACGGTCATCGGGAGCGGGAACGCCAGCGCGTCGATCAGGTCGCCGCCGCGCTCCGGCCGGGCGGCCATCGCGTCGAGCAGCTCGTCGGTGATCTGCTGGACGCGCGTCCGCATGCCCTCCATCCGCCGTGCGGTGAACTCCCGTGCGACCAGGCGCCGCAGCCGGGTGTGGTGCGGAGGGTCGGATTCCAGCATGTTGGAGCTCATCGCGCCGGCCTGGGCGTCCGGGAACCGGCCCGACGTGCGCCAGTCCTTGGACAGGGCCGGGTGGTTGAGGGCGCGGCGCGCCTCCTCGTGCCCGACGATCATCCAGCTCGGCTCGATGTCGTCCGGGGTGAGGATGATCCGGTGGACGGGCCCCGCCGCACGCATCCTCTCGTAGAACGCATACGGGTCGGCATCGAACTCATCCGCGCTGGCACTGATGTCCACTACTGGCATCGGACCACGGTACGCCCCCGGTTGGGGACCGTTGAGGGCGGTTTCCGGACACTCCGGGGCAAGAGCCCGATCACGGTAGTCTGCGGCCTTCGCCATACGAAAGAGGGGGACGGCCATGACGACCGCATGCGAGGTAGTCCGGACGACAGTTGACGTGGTCACTCGGGACGGCACCGCCGATGCCTATCTGGCCCGGCCCGACGGCGCGGGCACGTACCCCGGCGTGCTGCTGTACGTGAACGCCCTCGGGATCCGCCCGCACATCAAGTCGGTGGCGGACCGGATCGCGGCGGCCGGCTATGTCGTCCTGATGCCCAACCTCTTCTACCGCCACGGACGCGCACCGGTGTTCGAGCTTCCGGAGTTCGTGGACTTCGGCCGGCAGCCGGAGCTCTTCGACCGGATCGGCCCGGTCCTCGAATCGCTGACCGCCGGGCTGGCGATGCGCGACGCCGAGGCCTATCTGGAGCGGCTCGCGGGCCTCCCGGAAGTCGCCGCCGGGCCGGTGGCGATCTCGGGGTACTGCCTGGGCGCCCGGCTGGCCCTGCTCACGGCGGGGACGTATCCGCAGCGGGTGGCGGCCGCGGCCGGTTTCCACGGCGGGTTCCTGGCCACGGACGCGGCGGACAGTCCGCACCTGGTGGCGCAACGGGTCACCGCCGAGCTGTACTTCGGCCACGCGGACCAGGACCCGACGCTGCCGGCCGAGGAGATCGACCGGCTGGGGAAGGCCCTGTCGGCGGCGGGCGTCCGCCACCGGGCGGAGGTGTACGAGGGAGCGGCGCACGGCTACACCCTGGCCGACACCAGCTCCTACGACGCGGCCTCGGACGAGCGGCACTGGTCCGCGCTGTTCGCGCTGCTGGACCGGACGTTCTGAGCAGCGCGGGCCCGGCGTTCTGCCGGGCCCGCGCTGCTACGTGGCTGTGGCGCCACGTGGCTGTGGCGCTACGGAACTGCGGGGCTATGGAGCTGCGGTCACCGGCACTGGCCGGACCGGGGTCCGACGACGGTGGTTCCGGTGACGCGCGGCGCCGGTTCGTTGGCCTCGCACCGCAGCGGTCCGGTGACCCGGCCGCCCGAGAGCTCGACGCCTCCGAGGTTGGCTTCCAGGGTGACCGGGCCGGTGAACGCGTTGCCGGCGCAGACCGGGTCCGCCCCCGCGTGCACGGCGGAGCCGATCACCACGGAACCGCTGGTGTTCCGTACGCCGACCGGGCCGGTCAGCGTGGATCCGCAGAGGGACAGGGCGAGCGCCCCGTCGGCCGAGAGCGGACCGGTGACGCGGCCGTCCGATACGGACAGTGCGCCGCCGGGCCGGACGGTGAGCGGGCCGCTCTGCCTTCCGCCGGAGTCGATGCAGAGCGATTCCCCGGCCGCCACGGTCAGCGGCCCGCGGTGGTCGGTCGTGATGCAGGGCCGGCTGAATCCGACGGTGATGTCGGTCGGTTCACCGGTGGAGCTCGCCGTGTGGTCGGTGTCCGGGGCGTACGTGGCGCTGATCCGGTGGGTGCCGGGGCGCAGGGCGCTCGTGGTGAAGCGGGCCTGTCCCCCGTCGAGTGCGACGGTGGCGAGCGGGGTGGTCCCCTCGGAGAAGGTGACGCTGCCGCCCGGGGCGGCGGCCGGGTGTTCGGCGCCCGTCACGGTCGCGGTCAGGGCGACGGCGTGCCCGAACAGCGGTGTGGCGGTGTTCGTGGTGAGGGTGGTCGAGGTGCCGTAGCGGAAGGAGACGACGGCCTTGCCGTCGCCGTGCTGGACCCCCGACTCCAGGAAGGCCTCGGAGACACCGGCCTCGGCCGGGGCCGCGTAACCGCTGCCGCCACCGCCGCCCGCTCCGTAGAGGTTGCCGGGGTTGCCGCCGCCGGAGCCGCCGCCACCGCCGCGCCAGCCGCCGCCACCGCCTCCGCCGCCGTTGCCGCCGCGGCCGCCGTTGCCCCCGGTGCCACCGGAGCCGGGGTTGAGTCGGCCGGTGTGCTGGTCGATGTCGCTCGCGTTGCCTCCCCCTGCGCCGATCGGGTTGGTTCGGGTGCCGGTGCCGTGCTGGGTCAGGGTTCCGCCGGTGCCCCCGGCGCCGGACCCTTCGGGACCGCCGCCCTCGCCGCCGTTCTCCCCGGCGGGCCCGCCTCCGTTGCCGCCGCGCAGCAGGGGGCCGCCGTTGCCGGCGCCTCCGCCGGCGCCGGCCACCAGGATCCGGTCGGTCGGTCCGAAGGCGCCGGTGCGCAGGTCGGTGGCGCCGCCGCCGGAGCCGCCGCCGCCGTGCGCGCCGCCGCCGCCGGTGCCGTGGCCGAAGCCGCCGGGCCGGGCGTACTCGCCGTGCCGGGGGGTGCCGGAGCTGCCGACGCCTCCCCGGGTGATCTGGACGGCCTGGCCGGGGGTCACGGCCAGGACCGCGTGGGTCCGGCCGCCGAGGCCGCCGGGTGCGCCCTCGTTCGGGGGGTTCGGGGTGACGTAGCCGGCCGCGCTGCCGCCTTCGGCTCCGTAGAGGTCGACGGTGAGGACGCTCACCCCGGCGGGCACGGTGAAGACGTCCGTGCCCGCGGTGGCGTACGTACAGGTGGGCGGCGAGCTGGTGAAGACGCCCGCCGGGCCGCAGGGGCCGGTCACGTCCGCCGGGTCGGCGGCCGCGGTGAGGGGTGCCACCAGGGCGGCGAGGAGTCCGGCCGCGCCGAGGACGAGCGCCGTCCGGGAGGCGGGGAGGGAGTGGGGTCTGATTCGGGTCATGGTCCTGATCGGTGTGGTGGTGATGGGGCGGGGGTCCCTCATGCCGCTCAGACGCCGTCGTCGGCGCACAGCGCCCAGGCGTCGGTGTAGGTGTTGGGGGAGCTGCCGCCGCCGGTGTGGGTGTAGGCCGTCCAGTAGGCGGCCGTGGTGGTCCCGTCGCCGACCGGGGTGCCGCCGGAGTTGCTGGGGTAACTTCCGTTGAGGTGGTCGCCCGGGGAGCCGGGTCCGGTGAAGGCCGTGGTCGTCACGCTGCCACCGCTGATGGCCGCGCCACCGCTGATGAGCTTTCCGTCGTTGCCGCCGCAGCCGACCGTCGCGGTCTGGCCCGTCGTGGCCGCGGTCGGGCCGCTGACCTCGCCGTGGCGCACCTTGACCGTGGCGCCGCTGATGTTGATGTTGTTGCCGCTGCAGATCGCGTAGGCGTAGGTCGTGTTGCCGGTGCCGCCGCCACCGCCGTTCCAGCCGACCGCGGTCCAGGAGTCGGGGTTCGTCTCGCCGTCGGCCGCCGCCTTCTGGCCGTAGGCGTGTCCGGCGTCGTTGAAGGTGGGGAAGGAGGCGATCGGCTTGAGGCTGCCGACGTCGGCCGGGGTGATCCGGGCGCCGCCGCCGAGCAGACGGGTGTTGGCCGGGCAGGTGGCGGTGACGAGGCCCACCGTGGAGGACGTCGCGGGTCCGGCGACCTTGTTCATCACCACCTGGGTGTGGTTGATCAGGTTGCTGGTGAAGCACATGGCGTACGGGGTGCTGGAGAACGAGGCGTTGACCGCGCCGCCGCTGCCGCCGATGCCGAGCCAGTGCGTCACGTCGGCGGCGACGACGCCGGTCGAGCCCGTGTACTCGGTGGCGCCGTCGGGGCTGGGCGAAGTGCCGTTGACCTTGTTGCCGTTGGACGATGTCCCGGTGCCGATGGCCTGGTTGATCCCGCCACCGGATATGAGCCCCGCGGCGCAGTCCGCGTGGGTGGAGATCTCGGCGAAGGTCGCTGCGGGTCCGGAGGTGGCCCCCGGAGTCTTCACCGTCGCACCGACGGTGTTGGCGTAGGCCGATCCCGGCACCAGAAGGGCCAGGAGGGTGCCGATGACCAGTGACTTTCCTGCGACGGCGCGCCGCAGAACTGTCTTTGGCATGAAATTTTCTCCCTCATCCAGAGTCGCGCATGCGGACTGTAACAGTCTCTTTCACGCGCATCTACAGTGAGAACCACCTATCTCACCTAGCAGATAAGGGGTTTACCGATACCGGCTCGCCCGCCTGCACCGTTCAGCCCTCCTGAAAGGAATGATCGAAAACAATCGATAGACCTGAGCAATCCCGGTGGGCGAGAGTCGAGGCATCCCCCCGAGCCCCAACTCCCTTTCTCCACAACGGAAAGCAGGCCTCCACTCATGCAGCTCCCCACCACCGACTTCGCCGCCGCGCCCTACGTGTCGGGCGACCCGTACGCCGACTACCGGGGCGCCACCTTCGAGTTCTCCCACCTGACTGACCTCGCCGACCGCCGGCTCGGCGCGGGGGTCATCGCGGCCAACGACGAGTTCTTCGCCGAGCGGGAGAACCTCCTGCTGCGCACTCCGGCCGTCTTCGACGTGCACGACTACGGCAACAAGGGGAAGGTGATGGACGGCTGGGAGACCCGGCGGCGTCGCGGGGCGGGCGCGGACGAGCCGTTCCCGACGGACCGCGATCACGACTGGGCGCTGATCCGCCTCGGCTCCCCCGGCATCATCCGCGGGATCGTCGTCGACACCGCACACTTCCGCGGCAACCACCCGCAGCAGGTCAGCGTGTGGGCGGCCGCCTTCGAGGGGACGCCCTCGACCGCCGAACTCCTCGAACGGGCGGACGCCTGGGAGGAGATCGTGCCCCGCACCCCGGTGCGCGGCCACGCCGCGAACGGGTTCGCGGTCGGGTCCGGGCGCCGCTGGACACACCTGCGGATCAACCAGCACCCCGACGGCGGCATCGCGCGCCTGCGGGTGCACGGGGAGGTGCTGCCCGACCCGCAGTGGCTGGCCCTGCTCGGCACGGTGGACGTGGCCTGCGTGGTCAACGGCGGGGTCGTGGAGGAGGCCTCGGACGGCTTCTACTCCTCCCCCGGGAACACGATCATGCCGGGTCTGTCGCAGAAGCAGGACGACGGCTGGGAAACGCGCCGGCGCCGCGACAAGGGGAACGACTGGATCGCGTACCGGCTGGCCGGGCAGTGCGAGATCCGTGCGGTGGAGGTGGACACCGCGAACCTGAAGGGGAACGCAGCCGGCTGGGTGTCACTGTCCGTCAAGGACGGCGCGGACGGCGCGTGGACGCGGGTCCTGCCGCGCACCCGGCTGGAGCCCGACAGCCCGCACCGGCTGCCGCTCGACGCGCCGGTCCTGGCCACACACGCCCGGATCGACGTGTACCCCGACGGCGGATTCGCCCGCCTGCGCCTGCACGGCCGGCTCACGGACGCCGGAGCGGCCGCCCTCACCGCCCGCGCGGCGGGGGCGGCGGGGACGGCGGGGACGGCGCATGCGGCCGGCACGGCTCACTGACACGACAGGGCAGCGGCTCGGGCATCCCGCCCCGAACCGCCGCCCTGGATCGCCGGACTACTCGACGACGAGCTCGACGGGGATGTTGCCGCGCGTGGCCCGGGAGTAGGGGCAGACCTCGTGCGCCTGCTTGACCAGCAGGGTGCCGGTCTCGCCCATCAGGTTCTCGGGGAGTTCCACGCGCAGGACGACGGCCAGCCCGAAGCCCGCACCGTCCTTGCCGATGGAGACCTCCGAGGTCACCGAGATCTCACTGGTGTCGACCTTGGCCTGGCGGCCGACCAGCCCGAGGGCACTGGCGAAGCAGGCGGCGTACCCGGCGGCGAAGAGCTGCTCGGGGTTGGTGCCCAGGCCGCTGCCACCGAGGGCCGGCGGCATGGCCAGCGCCAGGTCGATCTGGCCGTCGGAGCTGACGGCGCGGCCTTCACGGCCGTTGGCGGTGGCGACAGCGGTGTAGATCGCGTCCATCTCGGGGGTTCCTCTCACGGGGCGGAGGCGGGCCGTCGACCGACGGCCTCGCTCCATCAATATGGCACACAATTAAGTTGTGCACAATTCAGTTGCCGACACGGGACCCCGGGTACACTTGCCCCCATGACCGAGCAACCGACCGACGTCCTCCCCGACCAGGACTTCCTGCGCCTCGACGGCCAGATCTGTTTCGCGCTCGGCGCGGCGAACCGCGCCTTCGGCGGGCTCTACCGCGTCGTCCTGAAGGACCTCGGGCTGACCTATCCCCAGTACCTGGTGATGCTGGTGCTGTGGGAGCACGGCGAGATGCCGGTCAAACAGCTCGGGCAGCACCTGCGGCTCGACTCGGGCACGCTCTCCCCCCTCCTCAAGCGGCTGGAAGCGGCCGGCCTGCTCGTGCGCGAGCGCAGCGCCGCCGACGAACGCTCCGTGCACGTCCGGCCGACCGAGACCGGTACTGCCCTGCGCGCCCGGGCCGTCGAGGTGCCCCGGCGCATCGCGGCCGCGACCGGCTTCGAGCTCGGCGAGATCAGGGAGCTTCAGGACCGCCTGCGGCGGCTCACCGCCGCCCTGGACGCCGCGGTTCCGCCGGAGTAGCCGGAACAGGGGGGCGCTGCGACCGCGCGGCGGAGGATCCGTACGGGCGCCACAGGGGGTGCTCGCGCCGCGCCCAGTCGGCGTCCACCGAGCCCGTCCGCATACCGCGCCGGGCCTCCGGATCGCCGAGGGCCATCATGACGTGACCCACGACGGCCACGGTCAGCGCGATGGCCAGCCAGTCGTGGACGAAGGTGGCCCCGGTCCGCCAGGACAGCGGGGCCAGCCCGGTGAACCACATCAGCAGACCGGTGCCGAGCATCACGAGGGCGGCCCCGGCGCTCCAGCCGGCGTAGAGCTTCTGCCCGGCGTTGAACTTGCCCGCCGGGCGGGCGCCCGGCCGGTGGTCGCGGCGCAGGGCGGAGCGCAGCCAGGTGCGGTCGTGCGGGCCGAAGCGGTTGAGCCGGCGCAGGTCCCCGCGGAAGGCCCGGGAGCCGAGCCCCAGCAGGGTGGGGGCCGGGATCAGCAGTCCGGACCACTCGTGGACGGTGACCACGAGGTGGCGGCGGCCCACGAGTTCGGCGAGGGGCGGCAGGTAGAGGCAGGCGGCACTCGCCAGACACACCCCGGTCAGGGCGGCGGTGGCCAGGTGGACCAGTCGTTCGGCGGGGCTGAACCGGCCCAGGCGGGCGGGGCGTTCGGCCACGCCGTCCGCACAGTTCACGCCGTCCGTGCCGTACGCGCCGTCCACCCGGTCCGCGTCGGAGGCCGGGGAACCGGCCGGGATGTCAGACGGTCGGGGCATCGTCGCGTCCGTTCGACTTGCCGACCCAGGCGTCGACGTCGTAGCCGAGTTCCTCCCAGTAGCCGGGCTGCACGTCCCGGGTGAGGGTGATGCCCGACAACCATTTCGCCGACTTGTAGAAGTACATGGGAGCCGCGTAGAGGCGGACCGGACCGCCGTGGGCGTGGCTGAGGGGCTTGTCCTGCATGTTCAGGGCGACCATGACGTCCTCGCGGCGGGCCTGCGGCAGCGTGAGGCTCTCGGTGTAGGTGCCGTCGAAACAGGTGAAGCGGATCGCGCGGGCCTCGGGATGGACCCCGGCGGCGTCCAGGAGCCGGAAGAGCGGGACGCCCTCGAAGGGGGTCTCGGGAACCCGCCAGCCCGTGACGCACTGGACGTCGCGGACGATCCGGGTCTGCGGCAGGGCCCGCAGCGCGTCGAGCGTGTACGTGGCCGGGCGCTCGACCAGGCCGCCGACGGTCAGCCGGTAGTCGGCCGGGCCGCGTTCGGGGACCGAGGAGGCGACCGAGTAGTACCGGAACCCGCCGCCGCCCGGTAGCAGTCCGGTGAGCCCGGTGGGGTCCTTTTCGGCGGCCGCGCCCAGGACGGCGTCGAACCCCGACTGGAGCCGCGGCGCGAGGACCAGGCCGAGGGCGCCGACCCCCACCATGCCGAGGACCAGCCGCCGGCCCACGGGGGCACCGCGGCCGTCGGGGTCGGACGCGGGGTCGGGGTCGGGGCCGAGGCCGGGACCGGCTTGCTGATCTGCTCTGCTCACGTGCCGATTCGACCACCTGCACCGCCCCGGCGGCCAGGGTTCGCGGCCGCCCGTCAGACTTCCGTAAGACGCGCCCGCACGCCCGCACGCCCGCACAGCGGTCCGGCCGGGCCCGCGCTCCGCGGGACCGGCCGGGTCGCGACGGGCCGGACTACGCCCCGCTCGCCTTGAGCATGTCCTCGCGCTCGACGAGCTTCACGCGCTCGCGGCCCTGCGGCTCACCCAGCGCCTTCTCGGCGGCGTCGAGCTTGTACCAGCCCTCCCACGTCGTGAAGCGGACCTCCTTCTCCGTGAGGAAGGTCTCGACCGCCTCCGGCTCGGGAGTGGACGGGGTCAGCAGGCGGCCGTCCGCGTGATCGGCGAGCAGGTTCGCGACCGTCTCGTTGGCGTCGCCCTTGGTGTGGCCGATCAGGCCGATGGGACCGCGGCGGATCCAGCCGGTGACGTACGTGGACGCCAGGTGCGCGCCGGCTTCGATGACGCGGCCGCCCTCGTCCGGAACCGTGCCGGAGTCGACGTCCCACGGCAGCTTGGGCAGCTCGTCGGAGAGGTAGCCGACGGCGCGGTAGACGGACTGGACGTCCCAGTCGGTGAACGTGCCGGTGCCCTTGACGTTGCCGGTGCCGTCGAGCTCGGTGCGCTCGGTGCGCAGGCCCACGACCTTGCCGTCCTCGCCGAGGATCTCGGTGGGCGACTCGAAGAAGTGCAGGAAGAGCTTGTGCGGGCGCTCGCCTATGTCGCGGATCGCCCAGTTCTCCAGGGTCTTGGCGACCATGTCCGCCTGCTTGTTGGAGCGGCGGGTGGTGATCGAACCCTCGTCGTAGTCGATGTCCTCGGGGTTGACGATGACCTCGATGTTCGGCGAGTGGTCCAGCTCGCGCAGCTCCATCGGGCTGAACTTGGCCTGCGCGGGGCCGCGGCGGCCGAAGACGTGGACTTCGAGGGCCTTGTTGGCCTTGAGGCCGTCGTGCACGTTCGCCGGGATCTCGGTCGGCAGCAGCTCGTCGGCGGTCTTGGCGAGGATCCGGGCCACGTCGAGGGCCACGTTGCCGACGCCGAGGACGGCGACCTTCTCGGCCTCCAGCGGCCAGGTGCGCGGCACGTCGGGGTGGCCGTCGTACCAGGAGACGAAGTCGGCGGCGCCGTAGGAGCCGTCGAGGTCGACGCCCGGGATGGTGAGCGCGCGGTCCGCGGTGGCGCCGGTGGAGAAGATCACGGCGTCGTAGAAGGAGCGCAGCTCGTCGAGGCTGATGTCGTTCGGGTAGTCGACGTTGCCGAAGAGGCGGACCTGCGGCTTGTCGAGCACCTGGTGCAGGGCGGTGATGATGCCCTTGATACGGGGGTGGTCGGGAGCCACGCCGTAGCGGATCAGACCGAAGGGGGCCGGCATCCGCTCGAAGATGTCGATGGACACGCCCGGGTCGACGGCCGCCTCGGACTTCAGCAGGGCGTCGGCGGCGTAGATGCCGGCGGGGCCGGCACCGACGATTGCTACCCGCAGGTGGCGAGGCATGGCTGGGTTCCCTTCGAACGGCGAAAGACTCGATCAAGGGAACCCTAAGCTAAGGGCAGCCTAACCCGGCACCCGCCCCCTGGTTATGCCCCTATAACCAGACCTTATGACTCCCCCAAGCCCTGGTTGGGGTCGACGTGGGCCTCGCGGGCCGTGAGCTGCCCCTGGACGAAAGCGTCCGTATCGGGAGAGTACGGACCACCGTGGTCGAAGAGCAGCTCCGTGATGCGCCGCCATTCCGCGACGGCGGCGCGGGTGACGGCGTCGGCGCTCTCCAGGTCGCCCGCGGCCACCACGGCGGCGGCCTCGGCGGCCTCGAGCGCCTCCTCGGTCTGGTGGTGGGTCAGGCCGGTGGCCCGCTCCCGCACCCGGGCACGGGCCGCGCGCTCCGCGTCGGAGGGGACGTGCGGTTCGTTGGCGGCGTCGTCGGTCACGGCGGTTCTGCCTCTGATTCCTGTTCCGGGGATCGTGGGGATTCTCGTGGGCGGGCGTTCCGAGCGGGGCCGGCCCGGGGTCACCAGTCCTCGGTGACGGTCACGGGGAACTCCTCGCGCGTACGAACCGTGACGCTGCCCGCGTCCGTGCCCCCGTACACCTCGTGCCGCCAGGCCGCGAAGACCCGTACCACCCTGCGGGCGTCGTCGCCGCGGCCCTTGCCCACCGCGCGGGTGGTGAAGGTCACCTCCGCGATGCCCCTCCCGCGCACCTTGCGGACGCGGACGTCACCGATGCCGTCCGCGGAGATGAACGTGTCCTCGTCGGTGCGGTGCTCCGCGTAATAGGCGACGAAGTCCCGCCTCATGTCGAACCACCCGGCCGCGCCGCAAGGACCCGCGCCATTGGTGGCGGCGCCGGGTGCGGAGGTGCCGTCCGTGGGCGGGTCGGGCGCGCCGGTGTCCTGATCGGTGGGCGGACCGGCAGGGCCGCCCGTCTCCTGGTCGGTCGGGGGACCGGCATCACCCCCGGTCTCCCCGTCCGTGGGCGGGCCGGCGTAGGCGCCCGTCTCCTCGTCGGTCGGTGGACCGGCGTATCCGCCCGTCTCCTCGTCCGTCGGCGGGCCCGCGTATCCGCCGGTCTGCTCCTCCGTCGGGATGTCGGGCGCGGTGGTGGCCCCGCCCGCGCCGGCATCCGTACCCGTCGCCCCGTCCAGGTCGCAGCGTTCCGGACCGGGCGCCGCCGTGGGAGCGGCGGGACCGGCCGCCTCCCCGGCCCGTACGGTGCCGCAGGCCGCGAGTCCGGCGCACAGGAGCAGCACCAGCCCGGCCAGGGCCGTCCGCCCGGTCCGGGATACCGCAGTCGTTGTCATGTCGTCTCCCCCTTCCGGCCGGGTAGAGGGCTCCGCGTGGGCCGCGGTTCCCTCCCGGGCCGCCGCTCGCGCAGGTCCCGGGGCGTGGTATCGCTGTGCCGCATGACGAACCCCCCGACTCCCCCGACCTCCCTCGTGGCGCGGCCCGTCCTCTTCCTGGACGTGGACGGACCCCTCATCCCGTTCGGATCCGCGCAGGGCCACCCGGTCTACGAGTCCCCCGGCGCGCCCGCCGGAGCCGGCCGGCACCCCCTCCTCTCCCGGCTCGATCCCGCACTGGGGCCGCGGCTCGCCGGACTGCCGTGCGAACTCGTCTGGGCCACGACCTGGATGGACGACGCCAATGCCTGCGTCGCCCCTCGGCTCGGGCTGCCGGACCTGCCGGTGGCGGACTGGCCCGAGCCCTCCGCCGAGGACGTCGGGAGCGGCACCCACTGGAAGACCGCAGGCCTCGTCGCGTGGGCCGCGGGCCGGGCGTTCGCGTGGGTCGACGACGAGATCGGCGACGCGGACCGCCGGTGGGTGTCCGCCCACCACCCCGGCCCGGCCCTCCTCCACCGGGTCGACCCCCGGATCGGACTCGGGGACGCCGACTTCGCCGCCCTGGAGGCGTGGCTGCGCGCCCACGGCGCCTGAAAGCCCGGCAGGCGCGGCCCCGCGCAACCAAGGCACCGCGGGCGGGCGGCCCGCGCCGCCCCTCCGGCGGCCGCCCCCCGCACGTCACCCGGCGTGCGCCCGGGGACCGTTCGCCGCCCGCCGGGCCAACGAGCCTGGCTTCGGGCCCCGTCCGGCATGGGTAGTCTTCCCGGGACACAGTGTGCGGCGGGGTTCGGGGTGGGGTCATGGGACGTCAGATACGTGTGCCCGGTGCGGTACTGGCGGCCGTGCTGCTGCTGGCCGCCGCAGGCTGTTCCGGGACGGGGAGCGGGGCCGGGGCGGATCCCGGCGACGACCCGAAGCCGGGCGGCGCCACGTCGGCCGCCTCCGCCGGTCCCACCGCTCCCGGATCTTCCGCCACTCCCGCCGACGGGAAGCCCCCCTCAGGCGACGTGCTCCCCGGCATGGTCGGCGTCTCCGTTGCCCGTACCCAGCTGGCCGCGCTGAAGGTGGCGCCGCCGGGAACCATGTCCGGGTACAGCCGGGACAAGTTCACGCACTGGGCGGAGCAGGGCGACAAGTGCGACACCCGTGAGGTCATCCTCCAGCGGGACGGCACCAACGTCACCCGGGACTCCCAGTGCAAGGCCGTGTCCGGGACCTGGAAGAGCCTGTACGACGAGGTGGTCGTGACCGAGGCCTCGAAGATCGACATCGACCACATGGTGCCCCTCGCCGAAGGCTGGCGCTCCGGTGCGGCCGGCTGGGACGCCGCGAAGCGCAAGGCCTTCGCGAACGATCTGACGCGCCCTCAACTGCTTGCGGTCACGGCCTCGTCGAACCGGTCGAAGGGCGACCAGAGTCCCGACCTGTGGCAGCCGCCGTCGAAGACGGCCTGGTGCCAGTACGGGCGGGCCTGGACCACCGTCAAGTCCGTGTACGGCCTGACCGTCACCGAGCCCGAGAGGAAGATGCTCTCCACCATGCTGGACACCTGCACGGCCTGACGCCGCTCACTCCGGGACCGTTCACCCCAGGACCGCGATGCCCAGGGGCCGCGATCCCGCCGCGAGCCGGCGGCTGTTCCCGCTGTCGAGGTCCACGACCGTGATGCCGTTCCAGTAACCGTCGCGGGTGTAGCCCCCGGTGACGTAGGCCGTCCGCCCGTCCCGGGACACGGCCACGTCCTCGTGCGGCCCGTCCAGCGGGTACACCCGCTCCGAGCCGTCCGGGGACCGGACCGTGAGGGAGGGACCCTTGCCCTTGCCCGGTTCCACCGCCCCGGTCCCGACCACCAGGAGCCGGCCGTCCGCCGTGACCGTGGCCCCGTGCTGGTGGGTGTCGGCCGTCATCTCCTCCACCGTGGTGCGGCCCGTCCTCGGATCCACCACCGCGAGCCGCTCGCCCTCGAAGGGGAGCAGCAGCATCCCGTCCGCCGGCCGTACGACGGCGTAGTGCGGCTTCAGCCAGGAGGCGAGGCCGCCCTGCGTCCCGTACGGGGCGACCTCGATGCGGCGCGGCCGCACCGGTGCGGCGCCTGCGCCGGTTCCGCCGGTTCCGTCAGGTCCGACGGGGACCACCGTGACATCGAAGGAGTCGTGGCCGGTGACGTACACCTCCGCGCCGTCGCGCGAGACGTCCACGTCGAAGGGGCGTCGGCCCACCGGGACCACCGCCGTGACCTCCCTCTTCGCCGTGTCGATGACCTCCAGGACGCCGGTGGTCCCGGGCACGTTGACCCCGGCGTACGCGTGCGCGCCGTCGGGCGAGAGCGCGATGCCCATGCCGCCGCCCCGGTACTCGCCGCCGGTCACGGGCCCGGTCCCGGTGGTCCGGTACGGGATCAGGGCCTGCCGGGTCCGCGTCCGGGTGTCCACGACGGCGACTCCCTCGGCCGTGGCCACCCAGGCCCGGCCGTCCGCGCCGACCACCAGGCCGTACGGGGCCCTGCCGACCGGCACCGAGCCGACCGCGCCGTGCTCCGGGTCCACGAAGGTGACGGTGTCGGCCCCGAAGTCGGCGACCAGGAGGGTGCCGCCCGGGGTGGTCGCGGCCGTCGGGAGCGGGGACGCCGCGGGGGCGGCGGCCGGCGGGGCGCCGGGGCTGGAGCAGGCCCCCAACAGCAGGGCTCCGGCGAGGGCCGCGAGGGCGGTACGGGTTCCTCGTGCGCGGCGGCGCGGGTGCGGGCGGTCGTGCTGCGGCATGGGCGGGGCCCCTCTCGGTTCCGGGGGCGGGGCCGGTGGTGCGCCCGCTCCCCCGTACCCATCCTCACCTCGCGGGGCCGCCCGGCCGCTCGGCCCGGCGGCCGACAGCGGGGTCGGCCGATCGGTCGATGCGGGGACGGGCCGGGTCAGGCGGGCCGGCTCGGGGGGCTCAGCCCTCGTACTCCGTCAGGTCGATGCCGTGGAGGTTGAGGAGTGCGTGGGTCTCCGGGTGGTTGATGTCCTTCTCGGCGGTCATCCCCAGCTTGCGGATCACGTTCTCGGACTCGTCGTTGCCCGCCCGGTTGATGGCGACGACCCGGTCGAGGCCCCGTTCCTGGAGGGCGAACTCCAGCGTGGCGTGCGCGGCCTCGGAGCCGTAGCCCTGGCCCCAGTAGGAGCGGCCCAGCCTCCAGGTGATCTCGGCCGCCGGCAGTACCTCGGGCAGCCACCACGGCATGGAGAGCCCCACGGCTCCGATCAGCTCACCGGAGGCCAGCAGCTCCACGGCGAAGATCCCGAAGCCCTCCTCGTCCCACTCGTCCTCCCACCGCTCGATGGTCTCGGCGGTCTCCTCCAGGTCGAGGGTCTCGCCGTCGCCGATCCAGCGCATCACCTCGGGGTCGGCATTGATCTCCGACAGGGGGACGAGGTCGTCCTCGGACCAGCGGCGGAGGAGGAGGCGGGGGGTACGGATCTCGGTCATGAGTCCCATCCTGCCGAACGCGCCGGACATCGGGTAATCGGGTCCCCCCGGGGCTCTCCCGCCACCCCGCCGCCGCCCCTCGGCCACCCCGCCGCGTCCCTCCCCTACCCCTCCGGGACGGTGATCGCGTCGAGCTGCGCCCTCAGGTGGACGTGCGAGTCGACCGGCGCGTGCGCGATCCGGCCCAGCGGCGCCGGGAGCGATTCCACGCGGGTGTGCGGATCGCACTCGTAGAAGTAGACCAGCGAGATCAGCTCCTCGGCGGGCGCGTCCGCGGGCGGCGGCAGGACCCGGTGGCGACCCGCCCGCCAGCGGTCGCCCGTCCAGCGCGCCATCAGGTCTCCGATGTTCACGGTGAGCGCGGCCGGATCGTACGGGGCGTCCTGCCAGCCCTCGGCGTCGGTATGGATCTGGAGTCCGCCCGCGCCCTGCTGCCGGTCGAGGACGGTGACGGTGCCGAAGTCGGTGTGCGCGCCGATGCGGAACTGGCCGGGCAGCGGCGGGCCGAGGATCTCGGTGCCGGGGTACCAGTTGAGGTTGAACCCCCAGGTGGGGTGGCGGGTGTGCCGGGTGAAGTGGTCCGGCTCCAGGCCGAGCGCGGCCGCCAGCAGCTCCAGCAGCTCGTCGGAGAGGGCCCGCATCGCGGACAGGTACTGCGTCACCGGCCCGTGCAGCGCGGGCACTTCGGCCGGCCACGCGTTCGGCCGGAACCATTCGGCGTCCACCGAGGCGTTCCCGGTCGGCTCCTCCGCCGCGAAGGACCAGGACTCCTTGAGGTCGGGCGGGGAGGCCGCGCCCTCCGCGTAGCTGTTGGCCTCGGCGCCCGGGCCGAGCCAGCCGCGGCCGCCGACCGGCACGGCGTACGGGGCCTTGGCGGCGGCCGGGAGCCGGAAGAAGGTCCGCGCCGCCTCCCGGATCCGGCCCGGCAGCTCCGGGTCCACTCCGTGCCCGGTCACCAGCAGGAACCCGGCCGCCTGGAGCGCCTCGTCGACGCGGGAGGCGACCTGCCGGCGCACCTCGGGCCCGCCGGAGCGCCACGGGCCGAGATCGATCACGGGGACCTGGGAACTCACCATGCGGAACCAGCTTTCCGAGCCGGGGGGCGCGGCGGGAACGCTCAGCCCCGTAGGACGTACCGGACCAGGCCCTCCCCCGCACCGGCCTCGGTGAAACCGGCCCGCCGCAGCACCGCCTGGGAGGGTGCGTTGTCCTCGTCCGTCGTGGCATCCAGCCGGGTGAAGCCCGGTTGCCCGAAGGCCCAGGCCGACAGTGCCTTCAGGGTCTCGGTGGCGTAGCCGTTGCCGCGTGCCGAGGGGACGAGGTCGTAGCCGATCTCGGAGCGCCCGTCCGCGTCCGGGGCCGCATGGAAGCCCATGCCGCCGATGGCCCTGCGGTCGCTCGTGCGGACGATGACGTACGGTCCCCAGCCCGCGCGGTAGGTCCCCGCTTCGCGCGCCCTCGTCACGATCCCCCCGGCTTCCCGGGTGTCGTCGGCGGGTCCGTCCTCGACCCAGGCGAAGCCGCCGGTGCCGCCGGCTTGCAGGTCGGCCGCGACCGCCGGGGACATGGGGCAGAGCAGGAGGCGCTCGGTCTCGACGGGTTCGGTGTACCAGCGCCAGGTCGTCTGGCGGGCCAGGCCGGGGAGTTCGCCCCGGCCCGTCGCCCAGAGCAGGGTCGGCCATGCCTCGCGGCCGCGCGGGACGTGCGGGAAGAGCCGGTCCAGGACCCCTTCGGCGAGCGCGGGGTCCGGTTCCCAGTCGTGGACGCCGAGTCCGCCGAGGATGTCGTGGGTGTGCAGCAAGGTCTCGACGACGCCCATCGCCGCGAAGCCGTCCGCGCCCGCCCCGCCGTACGGGTGCCACGCGCGGGCACCGGGTCCGGCGAGGGCCACGGCGGCCGACAGGAACCCGCCGGACGCCTCGATCATGTCGACGAGGCCGGCCGGTCCGGTCCCCTCCTCGGCCCGTATCTCCAGGGGGACGTACGCGTCGGCCGCGCGGACCGTGAGCTGGGCGGCGTAGGCAGTGAAGTCCTCGGCCACGTGGACGGCGGTGTCGCGGCAGCTCCACTCCAGGCCGGTGGCCGGAACCTCCCAGTCCAGGTGCGCCACGTCCCGCAACGCCCTCGTGGTGAGCGACACGGCCGCGTCGACGTCCTTGGAATTCATGATCCTCATGGGCGGAACCCTAAAGGTTGTTGCAGAAGGTCGGTGGTCCCGGTGGCGCGCCTGCGGGCCGCGGTCGGGGCCGGGGCGCTACTGCTTGTGCTGGGACGGCGCGCTGACCGCGCCCCGGTGAAGGGCGGAGCAAACGGTGGAGATTTCGACGAGGGACGTCTTCGGGGCGCCGTGCTGGGTGAGCCTGATGGCCCGGGATCTCGGCGCGGCGCAGCGGTTCTACGGAGAGGTCGCGGGCTGGCGGTTCCGGCCCGCGCGGCTCGGCGAGGCCTTCTCGGTGGCCGAGCTGGACGGGATGCCGGTGGCCGGGATCGGGGCCCTGGCCGGGGACCTCGCGGTGGCCGTGGCCTGGACCCCGTACTTCGCGGTCGACGACGCCGACGTGGCGGTGGACCGGATCCGGGAACGCAGCGGCACGATCGCGGTCGGCCCGGTCTCCTTCGAATCCGGTGGCCGCGGCGCGCTGGTGGCGGACCGCGACGGGGCCGTGTTCGGGATCTGGGAGGGCCAGGTCTCCTCGGGCTGGCGGGTCGGTTCGGGACAGGCCCCGGCATGGCTGGAGCTGCGCACCCGGGACGCCTTCGAGTCGGCGATCTTCTACGGGGAGGTGCTGGAGTGGGCCACCGGCCGCGCGGGATGCTGCGAGGTCGCGTACGAGGAGGACCGCGTCGTGCTGCGCCAGGACGGGGAGCCGGTGGCGCGCCTCGACAGCGGTCCCGTGGAGCCGGGTTCCTACAGTCCGTACACCCGGCCGCGCTGGCACGTGCACTTCCGGGTTCCCGCGCTGGAGCCGGCGGTGGAGGCGGCGGTCGCGCTGGGCGGCCGCCCGGTGTCCGAGCCCGGGTCGAGCGCCACCGAGCGGTGGGTGTCGCTGCGCGATCCGGACGGGGCGCTGTTCACCCTCACCTCGTCCCGGACGGACGACGGGACCGAGGGGGCTGACGGGGGCTGACGGGGACTGACGTACGTACCGGGTCTGCCGGGTCTACCCGGGCCGCGGCGTCCGGCGGGTCCGGGTCCAGTCGAGGAGCTCGGCCTCGGACCAGGTGTTGACGACGCGGTCGGCCGTCACCCCGCATTCCAGGGCGCGTTCGCAGCCGAGGGTCTGCCAGTCGAGCTGTCCCGGGGCGTGCGCGTCGGTGTCGATCGCGAAGAGGGTGCCCGCGGCCACGGCGAGCCGCAGCAGCCGGCGCGGCGGGTCCAGCCGCTCGGGCCGGCTGTTGATCTCCACGGCGGCGCCCGACTCGGCGCAGGCCGCGAAGACGGCCTCGGCGTCGAACTCCGACTCCGGGCGGGTCTTTCCCGTCACCAGCCGCCCGGTGCAGTGCCCGAGGACGTCGAGGTGCGGGTTGCGCACGGCGGCGACCATCCGCCGGGTCATGGCGCGGGCGTCCATCCGGAGCTTGGAGTGGACGGAGCCGACCACCAGGTCCACCTCGGCCAGGAGTTCGGGCTCCTGGTCCAGCGAGCCGTCGTCGAGGATGTCGCACTCGATGCCGGTGAGCAGCCGGAACGGGGCCCAGGTCGCGTTGAGCTCGGCGACCGTACGCAATTGCTCCCGCAGCCGTTCCGGGGAGAGTCCCCGGGCCACGGTCAGGCGCGGCGAGTGGTCGGTGAGCACCGCCCAGTCGTGCCCGAGGGCGGCCGCGGCCCGGGCCATCGCCTCGATGGGGCTGCCGCCGTCCGACCAGTCGGAGTGCAGATGGCAGTCGCCGCGCAGGGCGGCGCGCAGCGCGAGGGCCTCGGGGCCGGGCGGCGGTCCCACGGGGTGGGCCGCGGCCTTCTCCTCCAGCCCCTGCAAGTACGCGGGGATCGTTCCGCCGAGGGCTTCGCGGACGACCTGGGCGGTTTTCGGGCCGATGCCCTTGACCGCTTCGAGGGTGCCCGCGGCGACCCGTTCGGCCGGCTCGCCCTCGCTCATCTTGCGGATGGCGGCGGCCGCCGTACGGAAGGCCTGGACTCGGTAGGTCGGTTCCTGGGCGCGTTCCAGCAGGAAGGCGATCCGGTCCAGTGCGGCCACCGGGTCCATCGCGTGTCCTCCTCCGCGAGACGACGACCGGCGGAGAGGGGGCCCGGGTCCGTGCCCCGTGCCCCCTCTCCGCCCGGGTCAGGCGCCGTCGGCCGGGTCGGCCGCCGGACGGTACTGCAGGGCCAGGCCGGCGAGTACGGCGCCGGCCGCCGCGCTCAGCACCGCCGTGATGCCCGCCCACTCCAGGGAGCCGCCGACCGCACCGCCGAGCGGGTCGAAGCCGGTGACGCCGCCGACCACGTGGAGCCCGGCCACGCCGAGCGCGATCACGGCGCCGGCCCGCCACGCGCCGGCCGTGTCCCGTACCGCCAGCAGGGCGCCGGCGGTCAGGCAGAGCAGGGTGACGGCCAGGGCGAGCAGCCCGCCCGGGTTGCCGGAGGCCAAGGCCGCCAGATCACCGGGGACGTGCAGCGCACCGCAGAGGAGCAGTGCGAGCGCCACCGGCCAGCGCAGTATGTGGCGCAGCGCGCCCTTGCCCGGCCGTGCCGTTCCCCGGGCCGGTGTCGGGGACGGGCCCCGGGCCGGGGCCGGGGCCTGGGTCTGGGCCTGGGCCTGCGGTGCTGGCGTGTGGACGGGGGTCCGTACCCGGTCCACCGGCTCGGGGCGGCGCTGCGGGGGCTGTTCGCCCGTGCCGAGGATGCTGACGAGCAGGGCCACGTCCTCGATGGGCCGGCCGAGGGCGGCGGCCCGCAGCGTGATGTCGGTTTCGACCCGCTCGTGCGGAGGCTCCCCCAGCAGGGTCACCATCTCGCGGACCTCGTGGACGGGTCGGGCCACGGCGGCCGCGCGCAGCGCCGCGTGTCCGGGGTTGGGGACCTGTCCGGATTCCTTGAGGAGGTTCACCAGGTCGGTGACCTCCCGGACCGGCCGGCCGGTGGCGGCGGTCTCCAGGACGGTGCGGGCGGTCGCTCCTGCGGGCCGGGGTCCGGGGTCCGGGCCGGGTGCGGCCCCTGCCCCCGATCCGGATCCGGCCTGGACCTCAGGTACGGTCCCGGACTCGGGCCCGGAGCCGGGCGCGGAGTCGGGCCCGGGGCGGAAGTCGAGGTCGTCCGTGCCGGGGGCCGGCGGCCGGACGTGGGTGGTGTCGGGGAGCCGGCGCGGTTCTTCGTACTCCGTCGCGGCGAGCGTGATCGGGTCATTCATGGAAAGCTCCGTTCGCCGACGCGCGGGTCTACACATCGCGCGCCGGTCATCGTGCGTCATGGGAAGCGCACGCTTTGTTACATTCAGCGGCACCCGGCCGCGCTGCGCCATTCGGGGCGGGCAAACGGGGGTCCCCCGCGGTGCCGCGGGCCCGGTCGGCGCCCGCCGTGGGCATGGTGGGGGCATGAAGGCTACGGAGGTACTGGCCGACGCGTTCGGCCGGATCCAGGGCGTGGTGCACGAGGCCGTCGAGGGGCTGGAGGCCGGACAGCTCGATGCGCGGATCGATCCCGGTGCGAACTCGATCACCTGGCTCGTCTGGCACCTGACCCGGATCCAGGACGACCACGTGGCGGACGCGGCCGGCTGGGATCAGGTCTGGGACGCGCAGGGCTGGGAGGAGCGGTTCGGGCTGGCGCTGCCACCCGGCTCGACCGGCTACGGGCACACCGCCCGCGAGGTGGGCGCCGTCCGGGTCGACTCGGGTGAGCTGCTGCTGGGCTACTTCGACGCCGTCCACACGCAGACGGAGCGGTTCCTGCGGGGGCTGTCCGCCGTCGACCTGGACCGGGTGGTCGACGAGCGGTGGGACCCGCCGGTGACCCTGGGGGTGCGGCTGGTCAGCGTGATCGGCGACGACCTCCAGCACGCGGGGCAGGCGGCCTTCGTCCGGGGCGTGCTGACGAGGGGCCGCTGATGGCGTCCGCGGGAGCCCTGCTGCTGGCCCTCCTCCTCGTGGCCGCCGCCCCGGATGCCGCGGCCCCGGTCGCCCCGCCCCCCGGCACCGGCACCGGCACCGGCACCGGCACCGCCGAACGCCCCGTCGTCGAGACCGACCGGGGAGCGGTGCGCGGGCGGGAGGCCGCGGGGTACCGCACCTTCGAGGGGGTCCCGTACGCCGCTCCGCCGACGGGGCCGCTGCGCTGGCGGCTTCCGGAGCCCGCCGCGCGCTGGTCGGGCGTACGGGATGCCGGTGCGCCCGGGGCCCGTTGCGTGCAGCTGCCCGCGGTGGGACCGGGTGGCCCGAGCGGCTCGGAGGACTGCCTGTTCCTCAACGTCACGGCCCCGAAGCCGGCCACCGCGCATCCGGCCGCTCCGCATCCGGCGGCCCCGGACTCCTCCGGCCGTCCCGTCATGGTCTGGTTCCACGGCGGCGGGTTCATGAACGGTGCCGGGGACCTGTACCGGCCGGGCCGGCTGGCGTCGGCGGGCGGGGCCGTGGTCGTCACGGTCAACTACCGGCTGGGCGTCTTCGGGCTCTTCGGACATCCCGCGCTCCAGGGCGCCCCCGACTTCGCGCTCGCCGACCAGCAGGCGGCCCTGCGCTGGGTGCGTGCGAACGCGGCCCGCTTCGGCGGGGATCCCGGCAACGTCACCGTGTTCGGCGAGTCCGCCGGCGCCCTGAGCGTCTGCCTGCACCTCACTTCCCCCGCGTCGGCCGGCCTGTTCCACCGGGCGATCGTGCAGAGCGGCTCCTGCTCGCTCACCGTCCCGGCACACTCGATGCTCCCCGCGCTGCCCGCCTACGAGCCGTTCGTGCCGGAGCCCCGCACCGTGGCCCGGGGGGCCGCCGCGGCGGCCCGGCTCGGCTGCGGGCGGCGAGAGGCCGCGGACGTACTGGGGTGCCTGCGCCGGCTCGCCCCCGAGGCCCTGGCGACACCCGAACTCATGACGCTGTTCTCCGCGGTGTCCTACGGCACCCCGTTGCTCCCCACCGAGCCCCGACGGGCCCTGGAGCGCGGGGAGTTCCACCGGGTCCCGGTGGTGCAGGGCTCGACCCGCGACGAGATGCGGATCTTCCTCGGGCAGACCCTGCCCGCCCACCCGGTCGCCGACCCGCAGGCCTACCGGTCCCGGTTGCGTGCCGCGTTCGGGGCGCGGGCCGGACTCGTCGAGGCCGCCTATCCGGTGACGGCCCATCCGACGCCCGCGCTGGCCTTCGCCGCCGTGCTGACGGACGCCTCCTTCGTCTGCCCGCAGCTGCGGGACAGCCGTGCGCTGGCGCGGCACGTGCCGACGTACGACTACGTTTTCGACGACCGGCGCGCACCGGACTTCACCGGGCTGCCGCCCGTGGCGGGCTTCCCGTACGGGGCCTCGCACGGGTCCGAGCTGCCGTACCTCTTCGACACCGGGCTCCCGATGGGCGCCGCTCAGCGGGTGCTCGCGGAGCGCATGAGCGGCTACTGGACCCGGTTCGCGGCGACCGGCGATCCGAACGCCCCCGGGACGGGGCCGTGGTGGCCGCGCTCCCCCGCCGTACTGTCCCTGGCGCCGGTGCCCTCGGGCGGCATCCGCCCCGTGGACGCGGCGGCCCGGCACCACTGCCGGCTGTGGGACTCCGCAGGGCAGACTCTCGATCTCGAAAGGGCGGGCTCGTGACCGGTTTGACCGACATCCTCCGGCCGTACGTGGACGACAAGACCCTGCCGGGGGCGGTGGCCCTGGTGGACCGCGGCGACGGCAAGGAGCCCGAAGTGGCCGCCGTGGGCGGTGCGGACGCCGGGGGCGATGCCCCGATGGTCCGCGACTCGATCTTCCGGATCGCCTCGCTCACCAAACCGGTCACCGCGGCGGCGGTCATGATGCTGGTGGAGGACGGCCGGTTCGCGCTCACCGACGCGGTCGCCCCCTGGCTGCCGGAGATCGCCGGACCGGTGGCCGTACGGACACCGGCGAGCCCGGTCGACGACGTGGTCCCGGCGAAGCGGCCGGTGACGGTGGCCGATCTGATGACCTTCCGCGCGGGATGGGGCTTCCCCTCCGACTTCTCGCTCCCAGCGGTCGCACCGCTCTTCGGCGAGCTGCGCCAGGGCCCGCCGCGGCCGCAGGAGGTCGCGGGGCCGGACGAGTGGATGGCCGCGCTGGGCCGGATCCCGATGCTGTGCCAGCCGGGCGAGGCCTGGCTCTACAACACCTGCTCGGACGTGCTGGGGGTGCTGATCGCCCGGGTGGCGGGGTGCTCGCTGCCGGAGTTCCTGGCGGAGCGGATCTTCGAGCCGCTGGACATGCCCGACACCGGGTTCGCCGTGCCCGCGGGGCAGTCGGGCCGGTTCACGCACCTGTACCGGGCCGGCACGGACGGCGGGCTCGACCTCGTGGACGCCCCCGACGGGCAGTGGAGCGCCGTCCCCGCCTTCCCGTCCGGTGCGGGTGGGCTCGTCTCCACAGCGGACGACTTGCACCGCTTCGCCCGGATGCTGCTCGACGGGGGCGGCCCGCTGCTCTCGGCCGGTTCGGTGCGGCGGATGACCACCGACTGGCTGACTCCGGCCCAGCGGGCCGGGGCCGAACTGTTCCTGGAGGGCCAGGGCTGGGGGTTCGGCGGGTCGGTCGACGTCACGCCGACCGACCCGTGGAACGTGCCGGGCCGCTACGGCTGGATCGGCGGCACCGGCACCGCCGCCCACATCGTCCCCGCGACGGGGGCCGTCACCATCCTGCTGACCCAGCGGGGGCTGACCGGCCCGTCGCCGTCGCCGGAGATGCGCGCGGTGTGGGCGTACGCGGCCGACTCGTAGGCCGGCCGGCCCGCCCCTCGCTCCCCTCTGCTCCCCTGCTCCGCTCAGTGGTTCTCGGTCGGCCTCAGGTCGCGCGGGATCAGCGTCCAGGTGGTCGCCGCGGCTGCGATCGCGAGGACGCCGGCCATCAGGAACGCCGGGGTGATCGCGAGGGTGTAGGCCTGCGAGGCGGCCTCGAGCAGGGTCCGGCCGACGCCGCCGCCGAGCAGCTCGGCGGTGTGGGCTGCCTCGCCCACGGAGTCCCGTACGGCGGCCAGGGTGGTGGAATCCAGCTCCAGGGCCGGGAGGTTGCCCCGGTAGAGCGTGGCGGCGGTGGAGCCGAGGATGGCGACGCCCATGGCCGAGCCGAGTTCGTAGCAGGTCTCCTCGATGGCGGCGGCGCTGGAGACCTGGTCGGCCGGCGCCGTGGAGATGAGGGTGACCGAGGCGACGGTGGTCGCGATGCCCGCGCCCACGCCCATGATGGTCAGCGCGACGGCGAAGGCGGGGTAGCCGAGGCCGGTGAACTGCTGGAGGGTCCAGGGCAGGGCCATGCCCGCCGCGAGGACCACCAGGCCGCCGCCGAGCACGTGGCGGATCGCGAAGCGCTGCATGAGGGTCGGGGCGACCATCGAGGCGCAGATCAGCGCGAGCGGGGCGGGCAGCAGGCGCAGGCCCGCCTCCAGCGGGGTGTATCCCTGGCCGTACTGGAACCACTGGGTGACCAGGAACAGGATCGCGCCCATGCCCACCATGGGCAGGAAGATCGCGGTGGCGGCCACGCTGAAGGCGGGCTTGGTGAAGAGCCGGACCTGGAGCAGCGGGTTGTCCACGCGGAGCTGGCGGCGGACGAACAGGGTCAGCGCGACGACGGCGAGGACCAGCAGGGCCCAGGGCAGCGGGTCGGCGACACCGCTCTTGCCGAGCTGCTTGATGCCGCCCGCGAGGGCGAGCATGCCGACGATCGACTGGCCGACGCCGGTCCAGTCCCACTTTCCGGTGGAGCGCGGGGAGCGGGACTCGGGGAGGTAGCGCAGGCCGGCCGCGACGATGACCGCGGTGACGGGGAGGTTGAGGAGGAAGGCGGAGTGCCAGCCGTAGTCCTGGACGAGCAGGCCGCCGACGACGGGGCCGAAGGCCATGCCGCCGCCGAACACGGCGGCCCAGACGGCGAGCGCGAAGGCGCGTTCCTTGGCGTCGGTGAAGACGCTGCGCAGGATCGACAGGGTGGAGGGCATGATCGCGGCGCCGCCGACGCCGAGGAGGGCGCGGGCCGCGATGACGTGCCAGGCCTCGGTGGAGAAGACGGCGATGAGCGAGGCGAGGGCGAAGATGCCGAAGCCCGCCATGAGCAGTCGCTTGCGGCCCCAGCGGTCGCCGAGGGCGCCCGCGGTGACCAGCAGCCCGGAGAGGGCGAGTGCGTAGATGTCGATGATCCACAGCTGCTGTACGGCGCCCGGCTGGAGGTCGCCGACGAGCGAGGGGAAGGCCACGTTGAGGATCGTGGTGTCCATCGAGATGAGCAGGAGACTGCCGGAGAGGATCGCGAGCACGATCCAGCGGCGCGGGTCCTGCGTGGGGGTGTGCATGGGGGTTCCGTTCACGGTTGTTTCACGGTCGTACGCGGGAGGGGTTCGGGGGTGCGGGCTCAGGCCGCCGGGGACGGCCGGGTTCCGCTGAGGAAGGAGGCGAGGACGAGCCGGCCGATGTCGCGGCGGGCGAGGTGGCCGTCGCGGACGCCCTCGGCGGCGGCGTCGAGGAGTCCCCAGAGCGAGTACCAGATCCAGTACGCGGGCAGGTCGACGCGGAGCCGGCCGAGGCGCTGGCCGAGTGCGAGGAAGGCGAGGGCCCGCTGGTCCTGGCGCTGGATCCCGGCCCGGAACTCGGGGTCGGCGAGCACGGTGGCGTCGCGGGAGGTGAACCCGTACAGGTGCGCGGCGGGCAGCAGCCCGGTGACGAGCCGCTCGAGCGCGGCGTCGAACTCCGCTCCGTCGGCGTCGCCGGGCAGGTCGGCGGGGGCGAGGCACCCGTCGACCACCTCGATGGCCCGCACGGCGACGGCTTTGAGGAGCGCCTCGCGGGTGGCGTAGCGGCGGCTGAGCGTGGCGCGGCTGGTCCCGATGCCCGCGGCGATGTGCGCCATGGAGGCACTGTGATCGCCGGCGAGCACGCGTGCGGCGCCGTCCAGCAGCTCTTCTTGGTTCATCATGCGATCCTCCTTCGTATCAAACGATACAAATTTGTCTCACATGAAGCAAGTCTGATTCACGAACGACGTCGGGGGACGCACGGACGCGCCCGTAGGCTGTTCGGGTGATGACGGACCAGGACGAGCATTCCGAGCGGGCGCGCTCCGCCGCCGCGGCGGCGAAGTACGAGAAGTGGAAGGAGAACGGCGTACTGCTGCGCGCCTTCTTCTACATCGCCGGCACGCACCTCTTGGCGGGGTTCGTCTGGCTGCTGTTCATGCTGGGCGAGCACGCCGAGAAGTAGGCGGCCGGCTATCTCCGGCAGATGGCTACCGGCGAGAGACCCTCAGTGCTGTGGCGGACCCACCCAGCCTCGGCACTCCAGTGCAGGACCTGCGTGCGGTCCGGCAGGCAACCGGCCCACATGCCGGTCACCCCGGCGGGCAGCTCCGGGGCACGGTCGGGAAGCAGCCCGTCGCGCACCAGGCGATTCCAGGCCGGCACCCTCGTCCAGGTCAGCCAGAAGAAGACCTCACGCCTCACCCGGCGAGGATCGGCTCGGAGCAGCTTCGCCGCCAGGTCGGGGTGAAGCGAGAATTCGCCCTCCAGGAGGTCGACCAGGTCCGTTCCCGCATCCGCGCTCCGTGGCCCGGGAAGGGCCGCAACGCCCTCCCGCCAGGTCGTGGCCTTCGCGAGCTCGATCCTTTCGTCCACCAGCCTGCGCGCACGCTCGACGAGCTCGGATTCCGACAGCCCGCCAGGGAACAGGGCCTGGAGGTATTCGACTGCCTTCAGCTCGTCGTCCGCTCGTCGCGACTCCAGACGAGCGATGAACCCCGGATCGAACGACTTCACCGGCCCCATGGATGCCTCGGTAGGCGCGGCGGTCGCGGGCGCAGGCCGCACGCCTCCCTTGGCCTGCTCCTTCTTACGCTGCCTGGCCTCCTTCTTCTTCGCGTCCTCCTCATCGACGGCAGGCATGCCGTCGAACCCGAAAAGCACCCCTGTCCGGATCTCGCCCGCCCCATCGCCACCGGGTTCGGCCCAGGCGGACAGGACCCCCGCTCGGCTCAGCACTCCGTACGGGCAGGCAGGATCATGAAGGGGGGCAGAGACGCAGACTCTCCCCATCAGCAGGTCCGATACGCCGCGCCGTTCCAGCTCCTCCAGGGCAGGGACGACCACTCCGAGGAAGTCCCTCGATTCCCGCGCCCCCTTCTTTCCCCGGGGAGCCTTCACCTTCACGGTGCTGTCGACCATGACGTGCCAGCCGGAGCGCAGCGTCGGGGCCGGGCACGCCGCGAGGTAGGGGTTCCAATCGCGTTCGTTCCGCTCCGCGACCCCGCTGGTCGCGAACGTGACCTCCAGCGCGCCGCACTCTCCCTGATGGAAGTCGTACCGGCCGTTGACAGGCGTACTCCTGTCATGGAAATCGCGGCATTCGACGCACTCGTCGTAAGGCTCGACCTTCCGGCCGGTCGCATGCTCAACGATGCGGGCGGCGGCGAGTTCGCTCTCCTGGCTACTGCTGAGCGACATGCCGATCCTCCGAGGGACCCTGCGGCTCCCAGGGCAAAGCAAGTTCGCTGGGGAGCTGGGACAACGTCAGCAGGAGATCGTCCCGGCTGAACTCGATGCCGGCGGCCAGCAAAGTGCGGGCATGCCCGTCGAGTGCGGAGAGCAGTTCGTCCGGCAGACCGGCCGCTGCGGGAATCTGCCAGGCGTCCTCCAGAACGGCATCCAGTTCATGGTTTTCCACCCGCAGGTGCACATGCACCGACCACGGGTCGATCGCCCTCATCGGCCCCCGGACCGAGCGGCCGCGTTTGCCCACGATCCGGTTCCCGGCGAGTTGCAGCGCCCTCAGGACGGCCAGCTCCGAAACTCCGGCGATCAATGCCTCACGGCCCTGCTGGTCCATGCACGCGTCCTCTCCCCAGACCGGTTCCTCGAATTCCTCGAACCAGGCTAGGGACTCCACGTCGGCCGGACGATCACTTTTCAGTTGTGGTCATTTGTGGTCGGTTGCGAACCCGCCGCTCACGGCCCGAGCCCCGCTACCCCTGTTCGTCCGCTCCCGTGCGGGCGCGCGCGCCGGAGCGGGTGCGGCCGGTGGTCTGGGCGCGTTCCGGATGGCGGCGCAGGTACTCGCCCTCCAGTTCCTCCATCCGCCGGGTGTGCGTGACCAGCGCGTCGTCCGATCCGTGCAGCAGGGTTTCGTGACGCGTGCGGTGGATGGCTTCGAGCTCCTTCATCAGGCGGCCCTCTTCGAGTCCGCCCGCCGACGGCCCGGCCTCACGGGCCTCGCGCTCCGCCATGGCAGGTCACCTCTCCCTCGGCCGGGCCGGGCGCCTCGCCCGGCCGCGCTCATCCCATCATCACCGAGAGAAGGAGATAGACACTGTCTACGGCTCGGTGGTAGACACTGTCCATGGATCAGGAGAGCGGGCTGCGCGAGCGGCTGATCGACGTCGGCGTGGAGCTCGTGACGAGCGAGGGGACCGCCGCGCTCGGGCTGCGCGAGATCGCCCGCCGCGCCGGGGTGTCCCACGGGGCGCCCCGCCGGTACTTCGCCACCCACCACGCGCTGCTGTCCGCGATCGCCCGGCGCGGTTTCGAGGAGCTCGGCTCCCGCATCCCCGCCGCGATGGCGGGCCCGGGTGCGGACGATCCGCGCGGGCAGGTGCGGGCGCTGGGGCGCGCGTACGTCGGCTACGCGCTGGAGCACCGCGGCATGTTCGAGCTGATGTTCCGCCACGACCTGCTGGACGGCAGCGGGCAGGACGGGCCGCCGGGGGGCCGGCTCCGGGACTCCACGCTGCCGCTGTTCGAGCTGCTCGTCTCCCTGGTCGCCCGGTGCGCGGCGACCGAAGCCCCCCGCATCACCGCCGCCGCGCTCTGGGCCAATCTGCACGGCGTGGCGCAGCTGTGGGCCTGGGGCAGTCTGCCGCTGGTGCTCGACGGCGATCCGGCGGCCTCCGTCGACCGAGTGGTCGACGCCGCCCTCGACGCACATCTGCCCGGGCACCGCCGGTGAGACCCCGGCTCGCGCTCTGCGTCAGCGCGGCCGGCGCGATGCTCGTCGCCCTCGACGGGACGGTCCTGCTCATGGCGCAGCCCAGCCTGCGGCGGGACCTCGGCGCGAGTCTGGCCGAGGTGCAGTGGACGAGCGGCGCGTACCTGCTGAGCGTGGCCGCCTTCCTGGTCCTCGCCGGGCGGCTGGGTGACCGGTACGGGCACACCCGGCTGCTGTTCACCGGCGTACTCGGCTTCGCGGCGGCCTCGGCGGGCATCGCGCTCGCTCCCGGGGCCGGCTGGGTGATCGCCCTGCGCGCGGCCCAGGGGCTGTTCGGGGCACTGCTCCAGCCGGCGACGCTCGCCCTGCTGCGGCTCGCGTACCCGCCCGGGCGGATCGGCGGGCCGGTCGCGGTGCGGACCACGGCGATCGGGCTGGCCGCGGCGGCCGGGCCGCTGCTCGGGGGTGTGCTGGTCGAACGCTTCGGCTGGCGCGCGGTGTTCGTGGCGAACGTCCCCGCCGCCCTCGCGATCGCGGCGGCGGCCCTGTTCGTACGGGTCCCCGCGCCCCCGCCCACCGAGCCCGGCCGGATCCGGCCCGGCGGTGCGGCCCTCCTCGCGGCGGCCCTCGCGGTGCTGGTCCACGCGCTGGCCGGCGTACCGGAACACGGCTGGTCGGGGCCCCGGACCCTGGCCGGGTTCGCCGCGGCGGCCGCGCTGGCGGCCCTGCTCGTACGGTCCGAGCGCCGCTCCGCCCAGCCCCTGGTGCCGCGCCCGGTGGCCCGCTCCGTACCGGTGACGGCGTCCGTCGCACTGCTGGCCGTGATCTCCGCCGCACTGTTCGGGGCGCTGTTCGGGGCCAGCTTCGCGCTCCAGGACGCGGCGGGGCTCGATCCGCTCGCGACCGGGCTGCGCGTGCTGCCGATGACGGCCGCCATGGTCGTCGGCGCACCGGTGGCGGGGGCCCTGCTGCGCCGGTTCGGAGCCCGCGGGACGGCGATGGCGGGGACCGGGCTGGTGGCGCTCGGGATCACGGGACTGGGGCCGGGCTGGGGGTTCGGGGTGCTCGGCGCGGGCTTCGCCGCGGTGATGGTGACGGCCACCGGGACGGTGGTCGGGGACGCCCCGGCCGGGCACGCGGGGGTGGTGGGCGGGCTCAAGCAGACGGCGATGAACGTCGGACCCGCCCTCGGCATCGCGGTGGCCGCGGGGACCGGGGCTTCGGTCGCGGCGCTGGCCGCACTGGCCGCCGTAGGACTGCTGCCCGCGTCACGGCTGCCGTCGTCACGACTGCCGTCGTCACGGCTGACCGGGTCCCGGCCGGCCGGGGGCGGTCGCGCGGGCCGTGCAGCTGCGGGCCACCTCGTCGGCGAAGGCGCGGGCGAGCGGGGAGAGGGCGGACCAGCGCCGGACGGCCCAGCCGACGGCGAGCGGCGGCAGGGCGGGGACCGGGACCAGGCGCAGCGGTCCGGTTGATCCGGGTACCTGCCAGCCGGGCAGCGCCGGTACGACGGCGTGGCCGAGGCCCAGTTCGGCGAGGAGGAGGGCGGTGTCCCAGTCGGCGGCGCTGGTGTCGGAGCTGATCCGGACGCCGGCTTCGGCGAGGGCGGCGTCGAGCTGGGCGCGGGAGGCGGAGTTCTCCGGCAGCCGGATGTGACGGATGGCGCCGAGGTCGGCCGGCTCCAGGCGGGAGCGGGCGGCGAGGGGGTCGTCGGCGCCGACCGCCAGGACCCAGGGCAGCCGCATGACGGGGCGCTGCTCGATGCCCCGCACGGGGGCGCCGATGGTGATCCACGCGAGGTCGAGGTCCTCGGCGGAGAGGGCTTCGAAACAGCTCCGGCTGGAGTTCTCGGTCTGGAACTCCAGGCTGACCCGGGGGTGGCCGCGCCGGAAGGCGACGATCGCCTCCGCCATGAAGTGGCGCACGGTGGTGGCCCCGGTGGTGACTCGGACCGAGCCGCCGTCGCCCCGTACGAGGTCGTCGAGCCGGCGCAGGGCTCCGTCGAGCCCGGCGATGACGTCGGCGGCGGCCGCCCGGAGGATCAGGCCGGCCCAGGTGGGCGAGACCCCGCGCGGGTGGCGCTCCAGGAGCGCGGTGCCGGTTTCCTTCTCCAGCCGGCGGATGTGCTGGCTGACGGCGGACTGCGTGCGGCCGAGGTCGCGGGCGACGGCACTGAGGCTGCCGGCCCGGCAGACGGCGACGAAGACGCGGAGATCATCGAGGGTCACAACCCCCAAGCTATCCCTTGGGGGTTGCGAGAAATCCGGAGGATTGACTTGGATGTCCGGCTGTCCGACGATCAGTTCACGGCCCAGGGCGGCAACCCGGTCCCGCCATCGCGAGGGTGGGACCGGGTGCCGACCCGCTGGAGCTAGGCCGTCTCTTTCGGGGCACCGGTGAGCTTGGCCATCACCTCGTCGCGCAGGAGCTCGTACTCCGTCCGCAGCCGGCGCCATTCGCTCTCCGGGGGACGGGGCATGACGATGCCTTCGGTGATCTTCTCCTCCGGGCCGAACTGCTCGCGGGTGAGGTCGATCTCTATGCCGAGGCCCAGACGGTTCCACCAGTGGTAGTCCACGCGCTCGCCGTCGACGAGGACCTCGCCGCGGATCAGCTCGCCGCCCAGCAAGTCATTGAGGACCATGGCGGTCACACCGCACTGGTCGCGGGCCGGGTTCTCCCTGGTCCATCGGTCGCGGTACTCGGGCGTGCACGTCATCGCGCTCCAACTGCTGCGGACGGCGCGGTCGATGTCGGTCAGAAGGAAAGGCGTCATGCCGCCCATGCTCGCAACCGGCACTGACAACGAGCCATACCCCGGCCGACCGTCCGGTCGGATCGTGCGCGTTCCCGTCATTCCCGCCCGGTCCCGTGCGCGTTCCGGTCATTCGGGCCCCGGGACCGCCGCGAGGAGTTCGCCGATGACGTGGCGGGCGATGGCCGCCATGACCGGATTCGTCTCCTTGTAGTAGTTCAGTTCCATGAGGGCGATCGACAGGGCCCAGCCGCGGGCACGCGTCCACATCGCGTCGTCGGCGTCCAGGGCGGCGCGGAAGGCGGGTCGGGCCGCGGCCGGCAGGACGTACCAGGCCGGGATCAGGTCGACGGCGGGTTCGCCGAGGCCGGCGCAGCCGAAGTCGATGACGGCGGCGAGCTTTCCGTCCGCGAGGAGCAGGTTCCCCGGTTGCAGGTCGGCGTGGATCCAGACCGGCGGCCCGGACCAGGGCCCGGCCCGCAGGGCCTCCTCCCACAGGGCGGTCACCGCCCCGGTCGGGACGTCGGCGTCGGCGCTCGCGCCCAGTTCCGCGATCGCGGCGCGGGTCGCGGCGTCCCGGTCCGCCAGGGTCTCGCCGCGGTAGGAGGCGGGAGCGTCCGCCGGATCGGCCCGGTGCAGTGCGGAGATGAACTCCGCCAGCTCCTCGGCCAGGAGGTCCGGCTCCGCGATCCGGCCGGGCACGGGGTTCTCGCCCGGGACCCAGCCGAAGACGGACCAGGACCAGGGATAGCCCTCGGCGGGCCGCCCCATGCCGATGGGGGCGGGGATGGCGGCCGGCAGGTCCGGGGCGAGCCGCGGCAGCCAGACGTGCTCCATGCCCACGTCGCCGGCCGCGCCGGGCGTGCGCGGCAGCCGTACGACCAGGTCCCCGCCCAGCCGGTACATGGCGTTGGACGTTCCGGCGGAGTCGACCCGCTCGACCGGAAGCTCCGCCCACCGGGGGAACTGCCCGGCGATCAGCCTGCGCACGAGGGCGGTGTCGATGTCGGGTTCGTCGGCGTGCATTTTCCCGGCGGGCATGAGCACCTTCCTGAAAGGTACGAGGTACGAGGTACGAGGATCGCGGCCCCCACGGTAACGGCCGCGCCCCGGCACGCCTGAGCCCGGCCCGGCTGGGTGCCGGGCCGGGCTCGGTGGGGGGTGTCAGGCGGCTCTCATCGGGATGCCGGGCACGTCACGGGGGCGCGCCCGCGGGGTCACGGGGTGAAGGTCCAGCGCTGGGCCGCGGTCGTCGCGCACGCGACCCGGGTGAGTTTGGTGCCGTTGGCCGTGGCGGAGCCGGCCGGGGTCAGACACTGGCCGGAGTTGCGCAGGCTGCCGTCGGGGCCGGTCTGCCAGCTCTGGCCCGAGCTGCCGTTGCAGGTCTGGATCGCGACGGCGTTGGCGGTGGCGGCGTCCAGGCAGACTCCGCCGAGGCCGGTCAGCCGGCCGTCTCCCTGCAGGGTCCAGCGCTGGTTGGGGCCGCCGTGGCAGCTGTAGAGGGTGGGCTGGGTGCCGGGGGTGGTGGCGCTGCCCGGCAGGTCGATGCACGTGGTCGAGGCTCCGTTGACCAGGGTGGCGGCCGCGGGCAGCGGGGTCGGGCGGCCGGTGAGGGTGATCTCGGCGGCGCTGGTCCAGGGGCCGCGGCCGCCCGCTTCGGTCAGCGCCTTCAGCCGGAGGTAGCGGCCCGCCTTCGCGGAGAGGGAGACCTGTTTGACGGCCGCCGTGTCGGCGAAGGTGCCGGTGGCCACCGGGGAGCCCCAGTCGGTGGTGGTGTCCGAGACGTATACCTCGTAGCCGCCGATCCGGCCGTTGACCCCGCCGTCCTGGCGGGGCAGGTAGCCGAGACCGTCGGCGGTGTAGCGGGCGCCGAGGTCGATCTGGATCTCGTGCGGGAGCGGCGCGGGGGCGGAACCGGACCAGGCGGTGTGCCAGATGGTCCCGGTGTTCCCGTCGAAGGCATTGCGGGCGGCGCCGTTCTCGCCGCCGGTCTCCTGGCTGTCGGCGGAGACCAGGGTCCAGGCGGTCTGCGGGACGGGGCTGGAGGTGACCGGGATGGGGTCTGCGGCCGGGACGGAGGTGCCGCTTGCCGAGACGCTGAACGCGCCCGACTTCGTACCCGTCTTGATCCACAGGATGCCGCCGCGGTCGGCGGAGTCGAAGAACCAGCCCGTCGCCGCCGCGTCGTAGGCGGCCTTGCCGGTCAGCCGGGTGAGGGCGGCGCCGTCCACGGTGAGCGCAGTGGGGGCGGTGGCCACGTGGAGGCTGAACTCGTAGCCGCGCGAGGCCGGTTTGCCGGTGTAGCTGCCGGCCGGGGCGGAGACGGACACGTTGACCGTGCCGGAGCCGGAGGCGGGGGCGGTGACCTCGACCTGCTGGCGGGCGAAGGCTCCGCTCTGGTGGGCGCGGGTGATTCCGTCGTCCTCGTACAGGCTGAAGGAGGTGGCGCCGCGCGGGTGGATGTCGTAGGTGAGGGTGGAGACGGGCTTCTCCCCCGTGTAGTTCATCTGCGGCCACATCGGGACGATGGCGCCGCCCTTGACGAACAGGGGCAGGGTGTCGAGGGGCGCCTGGTAGCCGTTGAGCCAGCCCGGTCCGGCGTAGGTCTTGCCCGTCCAGTAGTCCGTCCACGTGCCGGCCGGGAGGTAGATGCCGTCCCGTACGGAGGTGTCGGAGACCACGGGCGCGACGAGGAAGGAGTCACCGGCCATGAACTGGCCGCTGGTCAGGTTGCCGCGCGCCACCGGGTCCTCGGGGTACTCCAGGACCATCGCGCGGGTGCTCGGGACGCCGGTCTCGTGCGCGGTCCGGCTCATCGTGTACAGGTACGGCATCAGCCGCATCTTCAGCTGGAGGTACTTGCGGTTGATCGAGAGGTACGGCTCCGCGAACCGCCAGGGCTGCTTGTCCTGGTAGCCGGCGGTCGGACCGGTGGCGCCCCAGCCGGACATGGTCATGAAGGCCGGGGTGAAGGCCTTCCACTGGAGGTCGCGGGCGTAGGTCTTGGGGCTGCCGGCGAAGATGCCGTCGACGTCGCCGGTGGCGTAGTTGAGGCCGGAGAGGCCGGCACCGGTGATGGCGGGGACGTGCCAGCGCATGTCGTCCCAGGTGCCGTTGGTGTCACCGGTCCAGACGACGGCGTTGCGCTGGGTGCCGGCCCAGCCGTCGACGGTCCAGACGTAGCGCCGGGCGTCGGAGTTCTTCTCGATGCCGTCGACGGCCTGCTGGACCCCGGCGAAGGCCGTCTTGTAACCGCCGCCGATCCAGGCGACGTCGGTCTTCACGCCCCGGGAACCGGAGACTCCCACTTCCTCGTTGATGTTGCCGAGGCCCGTCGAGGTCCACAGTCCGGTCTGGAAGCCCTTGGCCTTCAGGGCGTCGACCGTGGACTTCAGGGGCGCGGTGTAGCCGCAGCCGTAGCCGTCGTTGGGCAGGAACCAGCCCGAGGGCATGTCGGCGGCGCGGGCGTCCGTGGCGTAGCCGACGACGTCCGGGGTGGTCTGGTGGCGGAGCCGGTTGTGATCGCCCTGGTAGGCCGGGTTGGAGGCGTTGAAGCAGTCGGCGTTGCCGAGTTCGAAGCCCCACGCCGGGGCCATGAAGGGTTTGCCGCTGACGTCGGTGTAGGCATCGAGGACGGTCTTGAGGGAATTGCCGGTGAAGTACCAGGCGTCGAAGCGCTTCTCGTCATGGGTCAGCGTGGTGGGGGCGTTGAAACCGTACGAGCCCGGGGCCCAGGTGTTGCGCATCACGCCGTAGTTGTTGGTCGACACGTAGAAGGGCGCGGGGCTGGCGTTGTTGTTCTCGCGCCATTTGTTGTCGACGGCGATCGGGACGGTCTTGCCGCGCAGCGCCCATTCGCCCAGGCGCAGGCCCGTTCCGTAGAACTGCTCGTCGGTTCCGCGCGCGAGGTACTGGGTGGTCTGGCTGCCGGTCCAGGAGGTGGGCTGCGTCTCCTGCCAGACGAGGGTGGAGTTGTCGGCCCGGTAGACGGAGAACTGCAGCGGGGTCTTGTTGACCCGGATGGACAGGGAACCGGTGGTGATCTTGTAGTACGTGCCCGCGTCGGTCCAGGCGGCGCTCACGGGGCCGAAGTCGGTGGTGGGGGCGAGGTCGGTGCCGGCCGGGTCGCTGGTGAAGGTGCCGTCGGGTGAGAGCCAGAGCCGGAAGATGTCGGCGCGGGCGACGACCACCCGGGCCTTGGCCCCGCCGGAGGTTGCGATCGTGAAGGTGCTCCCGGACTGGGTGACGCCGGTGGCGTTGCCCGCGGTGGCCGGGGCCGGCGCCGCGGCCCCCGCCGAGGCCGGTGAGGAGAGGGGGCCGGCGGTGGCCAGACCGGCCACGGCGAGGGCCGCGGCGAGCAGCGCGGCCGCCGGGGCGCGCCGCCGCCGTGGGCTTCTGCGGATGCTGATGAGTCTCATGGGGCGGCTCCTCGTGCGGTCCGGACTGCCGACACACCTTTTGGCATGCACCGGGCAACATAGCGGCCCGGAGGCCCCATTTGAAGGAAGATGCTCGGAATGGCTGGTCAGCGAGCATCTTTGAGCACGTGGGCGGAAGGTGATCCGAAGGTGATCCCTCACCCGTATGGCCCACCCGCCCTGCGCGACGCGCCCCGCGCACCGACCCTGGGACGAACCACGGACGTTCCTGGAGGGCCCCGCACTCATGGCACAGGCGCAACAGCCCGCATCGCTCCGTCAGCTCCTCCTCGCCCCCGGGACCCTGCGACTGCTCGTGCTCTCAGCGCTCATCGGCATCCCGGTCTCGCTGTTCGCCTTCGGTTTCGTCAGCCTCGAACACGAACTCCAGCACTGGGTCTGGCACACCGCACCCGACCTGCTGGGTTACTCCCGCCCCCCGTGGTGGTGGGGCCTGCCGACGCTCACCCTCGCCGGACTGCTCGCCGCGCCGATCATCACGCGGATGGCCGGCGCCGGCGGACACGTCCCCGCCTACGGCTTCGGCGGCCCGCCGACCATGCCCCGCGAGACCCTGAGCGTGGTCCTGGCCGCGCTGGCCTGCCTGCCCCTGGGCGTGATGCTGGGACCCGAGGCACCCCTGATGGCGATGGGCAGCGGCCTCGCCCTGCTCAGCATCCGCGCGGCCAAGCGCGCCGCCGAGCCCGAGCTGGCCACGGTGCTGGGCATGGCCGGATCCACCGCCGCCATCAGCACCATCTTCGGCAGTCCGCTGATCCCGGTGGTGATGGTGCTGGAAGGAGCCGCCCTCGTGGCCGGGGGCGCCCGCATCCTCGTACTGATCCTGCCCGCCCTGGTCGCCAGCGGAGTGGGAGCCCTGGTCTTCACCGGCTTCGGGCACTGGACGGGCCTGGGCATCGGCGCGCTCACCCTCCCCCAGGAACCCGCCGTCGGCCTGCCCGACGCGGGCGACTTCCTGTGGGGGATTCCGATGGCCGCCCTGATCGGCGTCGTGGTCGCCCTGGGCAAGTCCGGGGGCCTGCGCGTGCACGCCTGGACGGGCACCTCCGCGCAGCGGATCGTCCTGTGCGCGGTGGCCGTCGGCCTCTGCGTCACCGGCTACGCGCTGATCACCGGACGCTCCCCCGAGGAGGTGGCCCTGTCCGGCCAGAACACCGTCGGCATGCTGGCCGCCGAGCCCTCGTCCTGGGCGGTGGGCGCGCTGATCGCCCTCTCGGTCTTCAAGCTGATCGGCTGGAGCATCGCCCTGGGCAGCCTCCGGGGTGGTCCCATCTTCCCGTCCATCATGATCGGGGCGGCGATCGGCGTCGCCTTCGGCGGCCTTCCCGGATTCGGCATGGGCCCCGCCCTGGCCGCCGGCATCTGCGCGGCCGGAGTGGCCGGTACCCGGCTCCCGGTGACCGGCGTGGTCCTGGCCGCCGCCCTACTGGGCAAGGAGGCGCCCACCCTGATGCCGCTGCTGGTGCTCTCGGCGGTGACGGCCCTGCTGGCCTCGGCCCTGATCGACCACCAGCGCCCCGCGGACCCGGCCCACCTCCAGCCCGCCCCCGCCGACGCCTGAGCCGGCGGTGCGCTCCCCCGCCCATCGGCTACGGCAGCACCCGCGTTCCCCGCACGGACGACGGCGGGCTCGTCCAGCTGGCCGGCAAGCTCAGGCGAGGGCCCGTCGCCGACCCGTGACGGGCAGCGGGCTCACGGCCAGGACCGGCGCCGCCGGCGAGCCGTGCCGGTGTCCGCAGGGATCGAAGACCAGAAGCACCGGCTGCCCCGGACGCTGACGCCACGAGATGCGTTCGGGTGCTTCGTCGCACACCGGGCAGCACGGCAGCGGACCCGGCTGACCCGCCGGGCTCGACTGACCCGCCGGGCTCGACTGACCCGCCGGGCTCGACTGACCCGCCGGGCTCAGCTGACTCACCGGGCTCAACAGGCCCGACGGGCTCGGCCGCCTGGGCTCGGCCCGGTACTCGGGGGCGGCCGCGAGCTGCGTGGAGTGCGGATCGCTCATGGAGACTCCCTGGTCGTGCGGTTGGACTGATCGCACTGTGCCATGGACCTGCCCCTTTGCGCACGGGTGAATCCTCCAGTGTTCCGGCGATGTTCCGGCAGGTCAGAGGTGTGCGCCCCGGGCTCCTCCCGCCCCTCGCCGCGGACTTGGCGCTCAGCGCGCGCCCTCCGCGACCTCCGCTCCCGCGGTGTGAGTCCGGCCGGAACTCCGGCCGTCTGCCCGCATCGACCTGTTCCCGACCGCCGATCCGCACGGACAGGAGGCCCGCGACATGGTCGCCGGACCGGTCCGGGAGGCGGTGGCCGCTCACCGGACGGACGGTACCGAGGCACATGTCGGCGGTACGGCGGCGGTCTTCTCCGACATCGCGTCCGCCGTGGACGAGGACGTGATGCTCTCGGTGGGTCTGGGCTTCGCGGCGGCGCTGGGTGCCTCGACGCTGGTGTTCCAGCACGGGGCGGGCCGGCCGGGCGTGGACTTCTCGCTGCCGCTGGTGCCGGCCCTGGCCGCGATCCTGGGCCGGTTCCTGTAGTGGCCGGTGCGGCGACGCCCGGGTTCCGAGGAGCCGGTGCCGTGCGGCGGCAGGCACCGGGAGTCGGAGCGGGTCATGACCGGCTGATCCGATCCGGCCGTGCTGATCCGGCCGTGCGGGGGCCGGTGCGCGAAGCTCCGTGGAACGGGCTTCGCGCACCGGCCCCGCACGTGGTCAGGCCAGCTTGGCGACCTCGGGGTGCTCGGCCAGCCAGGCGCGGACGGCCTGCTGTTCCTTGCCCTTGCCCGATTCCTGGATCCTGGCCTCCAGACCGGTGAGCTGGGCCTCCGTCAGCTTGAAGGAGCTCAGCCACTGGGCGACCTTCGGCTCGTCGGCCGCGAAGTCCTTGCGGGCGACGTTGTGGATGCCGTCGCCCTTGCCCCAGGCGGCCTGGGGGTCTTCGAGCTTCGTCAGCTCGTAGGAGGCGTACGCCCAGTGCGGCGACCAGAGCACGACCGCGACGGGCTCCTTCTTCTCGTAGGCCCGCTTGAGTTCGGCGAGCATGCCCGGGGTCGATCCGTCGACGACCTTGTACTCCCCGTCGAGCCCGTACTGGGGCAGCACCTTGTCCTTGAGGAGGCCCATCGCGCCGGCGCTGGGCTCGATGCCGATGATCCGGCCCTTGAACTCGCCCGCCTTGCCCTTCAGGTCGGCGAGGGTCTTGACGTCCTTCATGTAGGAGGGAACGGCCAGCTCGATGGAGGTCGGCCCGTACCAGGTGCCGAGGTCGTCGAGCTTGTTGCCGTACTTCTTCCAGTACTCGGACTGCGTGGTCGGCAGCCAGGCATCGGTCTGGAAGTCGACCTGACCCCCGGCGAGCCCGGTGAAGAGCGCGCCGAGTTCCAGCTGCTTGGCCTCGACCTGGTACCCGCGGCGCTCCAGGAGCTCCTTCCAGAGGAAGGTGGAGGCGATGCCCTCGTCCCACGGGATGTAGCCGATGCTGAGCTTGCGGCCCTTGCCGATATTCTCGACCCCGGCCCCGCCGACGGCGTTGACCTGCGACTTCCCGGAGTCACCGAAGATTCCGAGGCCACCCGCGACCAGGGACAGCACCACGGCCGAGGCCACGGCGAAGACGGGCTGCGGGCGGTGGCTCCACACCTTGGCGGTGCCGGTGGCGGCGGAGCGGGCCTTGGCGAGGGCGCGGCGGCCGAGCGGGGAGACCTGGCGGCCCAGGGCCCCGGTCATCCGGTCCAGGTACATGGCGAGGATGACGATGGAGATGCCGGCCTCGAAGCCGAGTCCGATGTCCACGCTGCCGATGGCCCGGTAGACGGCGCCGCCGAGGCCGCCGCCGCCGACCATGCCGGCGATGACCACCATGGACAGGCCGAGCATGATCACCTGGTTGATGCCCGCCATGATGGTGGGCAGCGCCAGCGGGAGCTGGACCCGTACGAGGGTGTCGCGCGGGGTGGTGCCGAAGGCTTCGGCCGCTTCGACGAGTTCGGCGTCGACCTGGCGGATGCCGAGCTCGGTCATCCGGACGCCGGGCGCCAGCGAGAAGATGATGGTGGCGATGATGCCGGGCACCACGCCCACCCCGAAGAAGATGATGCCGGGGATGAGGTAGACCATCGCCGGCATGGTCTGCATGAAGTCCAGGACCGGCTTCAGGGTGGCGCTGACCTTGTCGGAGCGCGAGGCCCAGATGCCCAGCGGGATCGCGAAGACCAGCGTGACCAGAGTGGCGACGAGGACCAGCGCGAGCGTGGACATGGCCTCGGGCCACAGGGCGACGGAGTCGACCAGGGCGAAGCCGGCGAAGGCGAGCAGGGCGGCGAGCAGACCGCGCAGCCACCAGGCGGCGACGGCGAGGATGCCGGCCAGCAGCAGGGGGTTCGGCGCGGACAGGACGGCTTCGATGCCGTCGTAGAGCCCGGTGACGAGCGCGGCGATGGCGTCGAACAGCCAGGACAGGTGGCTCTGGAGGAAGTCGACACCGCTGTCGACCCAGGAACCGAGGTTCAGGCGGGGCATCAGGCAGCCACCTCCGCGCAGTCCAGCGGGGCGCGTTGCTCGTCGCCGATGAAGGCGATGAGGCGGCCCTGCGGGACGGAGCCGACGACGGTGCCGTCCTCGGCGGTGACGGCGACGTCGTGCGGGACCCGGGCGCTGACGGCGCACACGTCGGCGAGCGGGGTGCCGGCGGAGACGGTGGGGCAGCCGCAGTCCGGCCGGCCTCCGGGGTCCCCGGTCATGACGGCGTCGGCCGTCAGCACCCGCGAGCGGTCCACGTCCTGGATGAAGGAGGCGACGTAGTCGTCGGCGGGGCGGGTGAGGATGTCCTCGGCCGTGCCCTGCTGGACGATGCGGCCGTCGCGCATGACGGCGATGGAGTCGCCGAGCCGCATGGCCTCGTTGAGGTCGTGGGTGATGAACACGATGGTCTTGCCCAGGCTCTTCTGGAGTTCGAGCAGCTGGTCCTGCATGTCGCGGCGGATCAGCGGGTCGAGTGCGCTGAAGGACTCGTCCATCAGCAGCAGGTCGGCGTCGGTGGCCAGGGCGCGGGCCAGGCCGACGCGCTGCTGCATGCCGCCGGAGAGCTCGTCGGGCCAGGACTTCTCCCAGCCGCCGAGCCCGCAGAGGGCCAGCGCTTCGGCGGCCCGCCGTTCGCGCTCGGCCCGGGGGACGCCCTGGACCTCCAGGCCGTAGCCGGCGTTCTCCAGCACGTCGCGGTGCGGGAACAGGGCGAAGTGCTGGAAGACCATGCTGATCTTGGTGGAGCGTACGCGGCGCAGTCCGGCCGGCGAGAGGGCCGTGAGCTCCTCGCCGTCGAAGAGGATGCGCCCCGCGGTGGGCTCCAGGAGGCCGTTGAGCATGCGCAGCAAGGTGGACTTGCCCGAGCCCGACAGACCCATCACGACGAAGATCTGGCCGGGCTCGACGCGGAACGAGGCGTCGATCACCGCCGCCGTCGTTCCCTCGGCGCGCAGCTCGTCGCGGTCGGTCGCGCCGCTTTCGAGTGCGCGGACCGCCTTCGCGACGGCCGCGCCGTTGTCGGGTCCTTTACCGAACACCTTGTACACATGCTCGGCTATGAGCGTGGACACATACACCTCAAGGGTCGTACAGGAGACGGCCCACCGGTTGCGTGCGGCCGGCGGGCCGTGGAGCGCGACGGGATCCGCCCGTCACCCGCGATCCGGCCGTCGTCGGCCGGCGGACGGGTCCGCTCCAGCAGCGCTACTGCCCGCGCTTAACCTCTGCAAACGGTGAAGTGAGTCATGTCACTTACGTTGCGTCGCCGCCATCGCCCGTGGCTGCGCCCGTGCCACCGGATTCCGCTTGCTGCGGGGACCCGGCTCCGGACCGCTCCGGGTCGGCGAGCATCGAGGCCCGCAGATGCGCCAGCACCCGGGTCAGGAGGCGCGAGACCTGCATCTGTGAGATGCCGAGGGCGGCGCCGATCTGGGCCTGGGTGAGCTCCTCGCCGAAGCGCATCGCCAGCATGCGGCGCTCGCGGTCGCTGAGGCGTTCCAGCAGCGGCGCCAGCGTCTGGATGTCCTCGACGCGCTCCAGCGCCGGCTCCTCGGCCCCCATCGTCTCGGCGAGGCTGTGGCCCTCGGTGCGGCCGTCGGAGTGCTCGGAGCCCGGGGCGTCGAGGGAGCCGCTGGTGTGGCCGTTGGCGGCGACGAGCCCCTCGATGACCTCTTCCTCGGTGAGCGAGAGGTGAGCGGCGAGGTCGGCGACCGTCGGCGGCTGGTCGAGGAGCGCCGTCAGCTCCTCCTTCGCCTTGGCCAGGTCGATGCGCATTTCCTGGAGCCGGCGCGGTACGCGGACCGCCCAACTGGTGTCGCGGAAGTACCGCTTGATCTCGCCGGTGATGTACGGCATGGCGAGGGAGGCGAACTCCACCTCGCGGGCGGGGTCGAACCGGTCGATGGCCTTGATCAGGCCTATGGTGCCGACCTGGAGGAGGTCCTCCAGGTCACCTCCGTCACCGCGGCCGCGGAAAGGGCGCATCGCGAACCGGACGAGCGAGATGTTCATCTCGATGAGGGTCTCGCGGACGTACCGGTACTCGGGGGTGCCCTCGTCGAGCTCGTGGAGCCGGCGGAAGAAGAGTCGCGTCAGCTCGCGCGCGTCCGCGGGGGCCACCTCGCGGGGCTCCGCGATCCGGGGCGGGAGCAAGGTGCCCGCGGGCTCTCTGCCGGGGGCGGAGCTCGGGGCTCTGCCGGAGGCGGGGCCCGGGACGGAGCCGGCCGGCCGGCCGGCGCAGGGGCCGGGACGGGTACCGGTGCGGGGGCCGGGAAGGGAGCCGGGAAGGGATCCGGTCCGAGGACCGGGAAGGGGGCCGGCGGTATGGGAGAACGGGGTGGGCATCGGCACGGGGTCGCTCCTTGGGCTGGTCGGCTTGCGGCGCATGACCTTGATGGGCGTTCACCCTAGCCGGTTCCGGATCCGTTCCCCAGTCCCCTTCTTCCTAGATCAACGAGCCGGAGACCTGCCGCATTTGCGGCAGGGCTCCGTTCCGGTCGCACATCGGCCGTCCGGCCGCAGTCCCCTCGGCCGTCCGGTCAATTCCCTGCGGCCGTAGGCCCTGTGGCGTCGGGGGAAGCGGCGCCGACGGCGGCTTCGGAGGTGGCTCCCGAGGTGGTGCGCAGCGCCCGGATCAAGGCCTCGATGCCGGCCTCGGCCTTGGAGCGCGGGCAGCCCACGTTGAGGCGTACGAAGCCCGCGCCTTCGGGCCCGTAGGCGGTTCCGGGCATGATCGCCACCTTCTCGGTATGAATCAGCTCACGTTGGAGCACCTCGTCGGGAACTCCGAGGGGCCGGAGATCGATCCAGGCGAGGTAGCCGGCCCGGGGCGGATGCCAGTCCAGCTCGGGGAAGGCATCGGCGAGACGGTCGCCGACCATGCGCAGGTTGTCCGCCACGTAGGCGTTGAGTGCGTCGAGCCAGGGCCCGCCCTCGCGGTAGGCGGTGATGTGTCCGGCGACGGAGAGGACCGCCGGGGAGGACAGTCCGTCGGCGTCCTTGAGGAGGGTGAGATAGCGCTCGCAGGACTCCGTGTCGCCGAAGATGCCGTAACTGCCGGTCAGTGCGGGGATGTTGAAGGACTTCGAGGCGGAGGTCACGATGGCCCAGCGGCTGCCGGGGCGGCCGTGCAGTGCCCAGGGGCGGTGCGGGGCGTGCGCGAGGTCGGAGTGGATCTCGTCGCTGATCACCGCGACCCCGTGGCGCTCGCACAGCTCGGCCATCCGCTCCAGCTCTGCCCCGCTCCACACGTGGCCGGTGGGATTGTGCGGGGAGCACAGGAGCAGCACGGCGGTGTCGGGGCGGGCCAACTCCCGCTCCAGACGGTCCCGGTCGTGGAGCGGGACCCCGCGCATGTCCCGGTCTCGGGCGGCGAGGAGGCGGGGGAAGGCGTCGTAGGCCGGGGTGTGGACCACGACCCCGTCGCCGGGCGAGGACCACAGGTCCAGGATCCGGCCGACCTGGTAGAGGACGGCGGGGGCGTAGGCGATGCGGTCCTGCTCGACGGGGGTGTCATAGCGGGTCGCGTACCAGTGCCGGACGGCGGAGAGGAAGTCCTCGTGGCGCCAGCGGGAGTAGCCGAGGACCCCGTGCTCCATGCGGCCGCGCAGGGCGGCGAGGACCTCGGGGGCGGTCTCGAAGTCCATGTCGGAGATGGTGAAGGGGAGCAGGTCCGGGGTGCCGAAGCGGTCCTCGACGTAGTCCCACTGGGTGCACCAGGTGCCGTGCCGGTCGACCGGGGCGTCGAAGTCGTAGGTGCCCATCGGGTCAGCCGACCGGGGTGAGCTTGGCGAGGGCGTCCTTCACGGACTGGACCTGGGGGCCGATGACGACCTGCACGTTGTGGTCATCGAGCCGGACCACGGCGATGGCTCCGAGCTTCTTCAGCCGGGTGTCGTCCAGCAGGGCGGCGTCGCCGACGGTCATCCGCAGGCGGGTGACGCAGTTGTCGAGCGCGTGGATGTTGGCCGGGCCGCCGAGGGCTTCGAGGATGGCGACCGGGTCGTACTTACCGGCGACCAGCTCGGCCTTGGGGGCGTCCGCGTCGGCCTCGGCCCCGGTGTCCGCGGCTCCGGGTTCGGTGGGCTCGTCCTCGCGTCCGGGGGTCTTCAGGTCGAACCTGGTGATCGCCCAGCGGAAGAGGAAGTAGTAGACGGCGAACCAGATCGCGGCGATCACCGGGACCAGGTACCACTTGGTGGTCGTGCCCTGGAGGACTCCGAAGACCAGCAGGTCGATGATGTTGCCGTCGGTGTTGCCGATGTACACGCCGAGGACGGCGGAGACCAGGAAGCCGAGGCCCACCAGGACCGCGTGGATCAGGTACAGCCACGGCGCGATGAAGAGGAAGAGGAACTCCAGCGGTTCGGTGACCCCGCCGACCACGCAGGCGACGACGCCGGAGATGAGCAGCGCCTTGATCTCCGGGCGCATCGTGCGCTTCGCACAGTGGTACATGGCCAGCGCGGCGCCCGGCAGACCGCCGAGGTACGCGGCCATCTTGCCCTGGGACAGGAACTGCGTCGCGGTGTGCGCCGCGCCGGAGGGGGTGGGGCAGGACAGCTGTGCGTAGAAAAGGTTCAGGGCGCCGCTGACGTTCTCCCCGCAGACCACCCCGGCGCCGCCGGCGTCGGTGAAGCGGAACAGCGCGACCAGGATGTGGTGCAGGCCGATGGGGCGGAGCAGCACCTCGCCCATGCCGAAGAAGAAGGGGCCGAAGACTCCGGCGTGCGCGATGCCCGTGCCGACGGAGGCGATCCAGCTTCCCAGGGTGGGCCAGACGAGCGGGACGAGGAGTCCGACGATGCTCATGGCGAGGGCGGAGACGATCGGGACGAAGCGCAGGCCGCCGAAGAAGGCGAGCGCGTCGGGCATCTGCTGGGTGCGGTAGCGCTTGTGCAGCAGGGCCACGATCACACCGACGGCGACCGCGCCGAGCAGTCCGGTGTCGATGGACTTCACGCCCAGCACGTCGGCGATGCCGTAGTGCGCGATCTCGCCCTTGTCCTCGAAGTCCACGCCGCGCGTGGTGAGGAAGAAGTTGACGGCGAGGTTCATCGAGGCGAAGCCGACGAAACCGGAGAAGGCGGCGACGCCCTTGTCCTCACGCGCCAGGCCCAGCGGAATCGCCATCGCGAAGAGCACGGGAAGGAACTTGAAGGCCACCAGTCCGGTGTTGGACATCCAGGTGAAGGCCAGCTGGAGGGGTTCGTTGTCCAGGAAGGAGAGGTTCTGCAGGACGGCCGGGCTGGAGAGCGAGGAGCCGACGCCGAGCATGATGCCGCAGAAGGCCAGAAGGGCCACGGGCAGCATGAAGGTCTTGCCCAGGCCCTGGAGGAATTCCCAGAGCTCTGCCTTCGTCTTCTTCATGGTGGATCTTTCGTCCTGATTCGGAGGGGTTCGCACATAAAGATTCCGTTCTGTAAACCGGTGGCGCTAAGAGGAGAAGGGCCCCAATCCACAAGGCCTGATGCCTCCCGCGCGGGCCCCTGCCCGGAGCTCTTCCGAAGCTCTTCCGGAGCTCTTCCGGAGCTCTTCCGGAGCTCTTGTGCGGAGCCTGTGAAGGCAGCACTCTGAGCGGACGACTCAGGGGGGTCCTCTTTCATGATCACGAGATCACGCTTATTGCGGCGGTACGGAGCCGCGTTCGCACTCGCCTCGGCGCTCGCGCTCGGGGTGGACACCGGGGCCTCGGCAGCAGCCCCGCCGGAGGGCGAGGTCCTGTACGCCGGGGCGCCCGGAGCCGTCGCCGACAGCTACCTCGTCCTGCTGGACCCGGCGCGCGCGGGTTCCCGTACGGACCGGGGACGGTCCCTGGTCGAGCGGTTCGGCGGCACGGTGGGCCGGACGTACGACGCGGCGGTCAACGGCTATTCCGTGCGGATGACCGAGCGCCAGGCCCGGCGGCTCGCCGCCGATCCGGCCGTGGAGACGGTCGCACAGAATCGGAAGCTGCGCCTCGACACCACCCAGCCGACCCCGCCGTCCTGGGGCCTGGACCGGATCGACCAGCGCAGGCGGCCGCTGAACAACGCCTACACGTACGCCTCTTCGGCCGGTGTGGGGGTGACCGCGTACGTCATCGACACCGGAATCAACATCAGCCACAAGGACTTCGGCGGGCGTGCCCGGTACGGCTACGACGCGATCGACGACGACTCCGTCGCCGAGGACCTGCACGGACACGGCACGCACGTGGCCGGGACCGTCGCGGGCACCACCTTCGGGGTGGCCAAGCGCGCCAAGGTGGTGGCCGTCCGGGTCCTCGACTGGAACGGGGAGGGCACGACCGAGCAGGTGGTCGCCGGCATCGACTGGGTGACCCGGCACGCGGTGAAGCCGGCCGTGGCGAACATGAGCCTGGGCGGTGACCCCGACAGCGTCCTGGACGCGGCCGTGCGGGGCTCCATCGCCTCCGGCATCACCTACACCGTGGCCGCGGGCAACCAGGACAAGGACGCCTCGGGGCATTCTCCGGCCCGGGTCTCCCAGGCGATCACGGTCGGGGCGCTGAGCACCCACGACGCCCGCTCCACGTACTCCAACTACGGTTCGCTGGTGGACCTGTTCGCCCCCGGCGACTCCATCACCTCGGCGGTGTACTGGGACGACGAGTGGAGCACCCAGATGTCGGGGACCTCGATGGCCTCCCCGCACGTCGCGGGCGCGGCGGCGGTCTACCTGTCCCTCAACCGCACCGCCACCCCGGCCCAGGTGGCGACCTACCTGAAGGGCAAGGCCACCACCGGGGCCGTGCTCGACCGCGGTCCCGGCTCCCCGGACCGCACCCTCTACATGGGCAGCGTGGCGAACCGGGTGGTCACCAAGCGGGTCTCCAACACCAGGAACTACGCGGTCGGGGACCTCAAGACCATCAGGTCCCCGATCACGGTCAGCGGGGTCGAGGGCAACGCCCCCTCCAAGCTGGACGTGGAGGTGTCCGTCAAGCACCCGGACTCCGGGACCCTGCGGATCGATCTGATCGCACCCGACGGGTCGGTGTACCCGATCAAGGACGAGTACACCGACTGGGGCGAGAGCGACCTCGTCGGTCTCTACACGGTCAACGCCTCTTCGGAGACGGCGGCCGGGGTGTGGCGACTGCGGGTGTTCGACGCCTTCTCCGGGAACACCGGGTACCTGGACTGGTGGGCGCTGCGGTTCTGAAGGGCAGGTTCCGAACGGCAGTACGGCGGCGCGCTCCGGGGCTGAGGACCCCGGAGCGCGCCGCCGTTCGCGGCGGTCGGCCCGATCAGCTGTTGGGGACGTTGTCCACGAACGCCGTTCCCGCGGTCCGGTAGCCGCCGACCTTGGCCGCGACCTGGGCCGGGGTGAGGACCTGGTCCTTGACGTGGAGGACGTAGTCCACCTTCTGGTCGTAGGCGCGGGGAGTCGAGCCCGGCTGCCCGTTGAGGTCGATCAGCCACTGGTTGAAGTTGATCGACATGCCCCGCTCGGGCAGGTACTTGGCGTCGTGCGTGCCGAAGACCTGGCCGTCGACGTAGTAGGTGATGACGTTGTTGTCGATGGTGAGCACCAGGTCGTGCCAGCCCGCATAGCTCATCCGGGACTCGGTGTGCTGGTTGACGGCCACCCACGGGTCGGCCTGGTACGTCTCCCAGGACGTGGTGTAGAGGATGTTCGAGGGCTCGCCCCAGCCGCCGTTGGGGAGGTACTCGAAGTCGTACTCCGAGTAGTCGTCGGCCAGCGGGGCCTTGAGGTCGTTGATGGGGAAGAAGGTCTGCACGAGGTGGTCCCCGTCCGGGCCGTACTTCGGGGCGTCGGAGAACTTCACCCGCGCCGCGTACGTCCCGTTCTTGAACTTCATCGTCTTGGTGAGGATCTCGGTGTGCTTGGTGCTCTCGCCGGTGCCGGCCGTCGAGCTCTCCAGGTTCATGATCGTATTGCCGCCCTCGGCCGCGAAGGTGACGTTCTCCGGCGCCCAGGTGGCGCCCGGGACGCCGGGGCCGCCCCCGTTGGAGCGCACGCTCCAGCCGTGGGCCCCTATCGCGGGGTCCGTGGAGGAGGTGTACGTGAAATCGTCGAAGAGGGTGGCTCCGGCCGGCCCCGGGTCGGTCGGGGTGGGCGTGGGGCTGGGGGTGGGATCGGTCGGCGTCGGGTCGGGGGTGTTGCCCCCGGGTGCGGTGCCCCAGACGGTGCCGGTGCCCAGCTTGGCGGTCACCTTGTCCCAGTCGCCGTACGCGGTGCGGGACCCGTCGAAGGAGTAGTCGTCGGACTGGCGCAGCGTCTGCCAGTCGGCACGGTGGAAGCGCAGCTGCATGTCGCCGGTGTCGGCGCCCGGGGCGAGGCTGCCGGCGCCGCCGGTGAAGGTGATCTCCAGGTAGCGGTCGGCGGTGGCCGTCGGGGTGGCGAGGGTGCCGAAGGTGCCGGTGATGTTGGCGCAGCCCTTGACCGCCCAGGAACAGGCGTACCGGTACTGGGTGCTGGGGCTGTCCGCCTTGAAGTAGTAGCGGAAGCTGACCTGGCTCAGGGAGACGGCGCTGGTGCCGTTGTTGACCACCTTGAACCAGGGCTCCGCCTGGTCGGCGGTGGCCCCGCTCGCGCTGGTGCGGTACTGGACCTTGACGGAGTCGGCCGCGGCGTTGGCGGGCAGGGCCGTCAGGGCGGCCGAGCCGAGACCGGCGGTCAGGGCTACGGCCAGGGCCAGGGCCGTACGGCGCTTGCGGAGGGGCGTGTGGCTCGGTGCACGGGTCGGGGTGCTCATGCTGTGTTCCTCTCGGGGTGGGGGGAGGGAAGGGATCGGCCGCGCACGCCGAGGGCGGCGAGCCGGGTCTGGTGGTGGCCTTGGCGGCGCAGGAAGTCCGGCCAGTCGCGGTGCGCCGACCAGGCGGTGTCGGCGAGGGCGCTCAGCCGGGGGAAGGCCAGGTATTCGAGCTCGGCCGGGGTGCGCGCGTACTCGGTCCACAGCTGGGCCTGGGTGCCGAGGACGCGGCGGGCGGCCTCGGGTTCCCAGTGCGCGGGGGCGGGGTCGTTGTCGTAGACGCCGCGCAGGTCGAGCACGCCGCCGTCCTGGCCGCGGGGTTCGCCGGGGTCGGCGGACTGCGGGTAGTCGAGGTAGGTGGAGCGGTAGGGGGTCATGATCACGTCGTGGCCGCGCAGGGCGGCGGCACGCCCGTGTTCCGCGTCGAGCCAGGCCAGGGCCGTGAAGGAGGCGGGCAGTTCGGTGCCGGTTCCGGTCCAGCCGAGCGGGCGGCGGCCGAGCCCGGCCAGGTGTTCCGCGACCTCGCCGAGGAACCAGCCGTGGAGCGCGCCGGGGCCGGCCAGCCCTTCCGCGGCGACCCGGGCGCGGGCGGCCGGGGAGCGTTCCCATTCCACGCGCGGGCATTCGTCGCCACCGAGGTGGACGTAGGGCCCGGGGAACACGTCCGCGACCTCGTCCAGCACGCCCCGGCAGAAGTCGAGCACGGCGTCGTGGACCCCGAAGACGTTCTCGCAGACCCCCCAGCGGGTCCACGTGTCCAGCCGGGCCCCGGGCCGGTTGCCGAGTTCGGGGTAGGCGGCGAGGGCGGCGCGGGCGTGCCCGGGCATCTCGATCTCGGGCACGACGCTCACCCCGCGCCGGGCCGCGTAGGCGACGAGCCCGGCCAGCTCCGCGCGGGTGTAGGCGCCCTCGTGCGGGGTCCCGTCACCCGCGGTCTGGGCACGCCGGCCGCCGATCTCGGTGAGCCTGGGGTACGCCGCGACGGGCATCCGCCAGCCCTGGTCGTCGGTGAGGTGGAGGTGTAGGACGTTGAGCTTGTGCAGCGCGAGCAGGTCCACGAAGCGGCGTACGTAGGCCACGGGCTGGAAATGGCGGGCCACGTCCAGCAGGGCTCCGCGCCAGGCGAACCGCGGCCGGTCGGTGATCCGCACGCAGGGCATCCACCAGCCGGCGGCGGGGGTACGTCGCCGCGCGCCCCCGGCGGCCAGCGCCTCGGGCGGCAGCAGCTGGCGCAGGGTCTGCACCCCGTGGAGCAGACCCTCGGGGTGGGCGGCGCGCAGCAGGACGGAGTCGGGGCGGACGGTGAGGACGTACCCCTCGGGGCCGAGGGGCTCCTCCCCGGGCTCCCCGGGAGCCGTGTCCCCGGGCGTCAGGAGGAAGGCGATCCGCCCCTCGGGGTCCGGGGCCAGCGGCAACCCGGTGGCGGGGGTGAGCAGTTCGCGCAGCAGGCCGGCCGCCGCCTCGGCGCCGGGTCCGGCGCGCAGTCCGGTGCGGTGGTCCAGGGTGAAGCGGCCGGGCAGGGCGGTGACCGAGTCGGGGCGCGGGACGAGCGCGAGGTCGGGGCGGAGGGAGGCGACGGCGGCATCGGGCGCGGTTTCGGTCACGGCTTCGGTCACGGTCTCGGAAGTTCCTCACCTGGCTGTTCCGTCAACTCAACCGGCAGGGCAAGGAGTTGACCAACTGACCAATTGGTTAGCTGAGTGGCTAGAAGGTGACACGGCCCGAGTGCGGCGTCAACCCCGTACGGCCCGAATGATTTCGACGGACTCCTCGCGCCCCAGCCTCCCCGAGTGGTTAGATGCACATGACCAGTTGGATAGGTGCATAGAGAAAAGGGGGCGGGGCCATGACGAAGGACGCAACCGACTCGTCAGGATCCGTACTCAAGCGGGAACGGGTCCGCGAGCACCTGCTGGGGCTCATCGACATCCGGCGGCCCGGCGACGCGATCCCCTCCGAACGCACCCTGTGCGCCGCCCTGGAGGTCTCCCGTCCCACCCTGCGCGCGGCGGTGGACGAGCTCGTGGCCACGGGGCTGCTCGTACGCGAGCACGGGCGCGGGATGTTCGTCGCCCCCGCCAAGATCACCCAGGAACTGGCCGCCGACGAAGCGGCCTTCGCGATGCGGCAGGCGGCCGGGCACTGGTCCAGCCGGATCCTGGAACACTCCACCGTCCAGGCGGGCGCCCGGATCGGTCGCCGCCTGCGCATCTCCCCCGGTGCGAGCCTGCTCTACATCGCCCGGCTGCGGCTGGTGGACGGGGCTCCGATGGCGATCGAGCACCTGCACATCCCGGCCGATCTGGTACCGGCCCTGACCCCGGCGGAGCTGGAGGCCGGAGACCTCTACGAGCACCTGCGCGACCACCACGGCGTGTACGTGCACGAGGCCCAGCAGTCCATCGAGCCGACGGTGGTCAACGAGGGGGAGGCGGGGCTGCTGGACGTCCCACTACTCTCCCCCGCCCTGCTCATCGAGCGGCTCACCACCGACTCCACCGGCCGGCCCGTGGAGTACGTGCACTCCGTGTACCGGGGCGACCGCTACCGGATCGTCTCGCGCCTGGCCCTCGGGGTGTCCCCGACGGCCGGCCGGCCGGGCGGCCACCACCCGGGGATCCCGCCGGGCGACCTCGGCCGCCGGGCGGTCATCACCTCCACCACCACCGGGGACGTCCACACGAGCACGTGACGCCGGGTGCGGACGAAGACCCCGGCCGGTCACGGCACTACGTCACCGCGCCCATGCCTATGTCACCCGGAAGCCGATGGCGGCCGGGGAGCGGTCGAAGGTCAGCCGGTCCCAGCTGGGGAAGGCGAGATCGGTGACGGCGAGCAGCCGGCCGGAGGCGTCGTGCAGGGTGCGGCGCACGGAGAGCCCGCCGGCCGCGGTGGCGGCCTGCGGCGAGTTGGTCCGGGTCATGGTGATGGTCTCCGCCACCCGGCCGGCCTGCGCGGCCCCCTCCAGCCAGTGGTGCAGGGGGCCCAGGTCCTCGTCGCGGACGCCCGCCACCAGGCGGTCCCGGTAGCGGGCCAGTTCGGGGGTCCGGACGACGGTGCGGGGACAGAGGTACGTCACCGCGTGCCGCCGGGTCTGGCCCGTCGGGCCGCTCTCGCGGTGGTGGTGGACCAGGGTCTGCTCCCCGCCGCGCATGCCGAGCTGCTCGGCGAGCGCCGGAGCCAGGGTGACGAGGGTGAGCCAGGCCTGGGCAGAGCCCCCGGAATGCACGGGTGCGGCCGCCGGTACGGGGGCGGCCGGGGCCGCCGGCACGGAGGCGCGAGCCGCGGCCGGGGCGGAGCCCGGGGCCGAATGGCCGGCCGGGAACGCCGGGCGGGTGCCGCGCCGGCCGGTGACCACTAGGCCGTCCTCCCTCAGGTGCTGGAGGGCGGCCCGGATGGTCTGCCGGTTGACCTCGTAGCGGGCGGCGAGGGTGCGCTCGGAGGGCAGCCGGGCGCCGGGGGTGAGTGCGGTGAGGTCGAGCTCGCGCCGCAACGCTGCGGCGATCCGCTGGTACTTGGGCATGGCGGCCGGGCCGCCGCCCCGCGAAGGGGAGGGCATGGCTTCTCCTCTGACGGGAGGTCAAGGACTGCGCGGTCTGCTCGACCAACGTAGCATTGGTCTATACCTGTGAGTGAGGGGGGATCCGGTATCCGGACCCTGTTTGGCCGGAACCACACGCTCCCTCAGGGCCTCAGCGGGTTGGGAAGCGGCAGGTAGCGGGAGTCGGCGCCGTCGGCGCGGGTCCAGCGCAGCAACAGGTTGGTCTTGGCCGGGAGGACCCGGGCGGCCAGCAGGGCGGCGACCTCGGGGAGGTCGTGGTCGGCGCCGAAGCGCCGGAACTCCGCGCGCGCGGCGGGCCACAGGTCGCCGGCCGCCTCCGGGTGGCTCTGCGCGAGCGCGCCCGCCACCTCGGTCAGGTGGTTGACCACCAGGCAGTAGACGAGGCGCTGCCAGGCGGCCTCCCGGTCCAGGTCCGGGAGGAGCTTCACGCCCTCCGCGTCCCGGAAGAGGGCCTGCGCGGGCACGCCCTGGGCGTCAACGGCGACCAGGGTGTTCTGGAGGTGCGCTTCCAGGACCACTCCGTGCCGGGCGAAGAGGTGCAGCACGGGCGGCACCACCTGGCGCAGGTACGCCCGCCACCACCCGGCCGGGTCGGCCGTCCCCGCCAGCGGGCTGCCCGGATAGCCCTCCGCCAGCGCGGCCGCCAGCAGGGGCGTGACCCCGGGCTCCGCGTGCGCCGCCAGGCCGTCGCGGACCAGTACGGCGAGCTCCTCGAAGGCGAAGGCGGCCGTCCGGTACCCCCGGTCGGGCAGCCAGGCAGCACCCGACCCGGACCGGCGCAGCTCCGCGAAGCCCGCCTCGACCGCCGCGTCCGTGCGGCGCAGTTTCAGCAGGTCGTGCCGCCACAGCCGGCGCACGTCGTTGGTGATCCGCACATCGAGGCTGAACTTCACGAACAGGTCGCCGGCGGCGCGGGCGCCTGTGTCCGCGCCTGCTCCACCGCTGCCCCCGCCACTGCCGGAGCCGCTGCCGCTGCCGCTGCCGCTGCCGCCGGGAACGTACAGGGTCCGGATCGAGGCGGTCGGCCAGACCGGCACCCGCCCGGTTCCCAGCGACAGCAGCCTCCCGTCCGCGAGCGCCTCGCGGACGGCGGGCCTGCCCGCGACCAGGTCGATCTGCCAGGGGTGGGCGGGCAGCAGCCGGTAGCCGGCCGGCGCGCGCGGCCCGCCCAGCGTCTCCGCGAGCGAATCGACCGCGGCGGCCGCGGCCGGCCCGCCCTCCTCGGCCATCTGGTCCTCGCGCACTCCCAGGAAGGCCAGCGGGAAACGGGCGTAGGCCTCGGGGGCGTAGGGCAGCCAGCCGTTGGCCGGCCCGCCGCCCCGGGCCTTGGGCGCCGGGTGGTGGGGGTGGCCCATGACCAGGGACTGTTCGGACCGGACGTACGGGTCCGCCGGCGGCGGCATGGTCTCGCGGGCGGCCAGCAGCGCGGCGATGGTCTCGCGGCTGTCGGCGATCTCGACCGGGAGCTCGTCGTTGGACACCCCGGTGTACTGGCGCAGTTCGTCGGAGACGAGTTTGACCAGTTCGGTATGGGTGAGCGGATGCCACCCGGCCCCGGTCCCCAGCTCGGGCCGCTCGGGCCTGCGCCCCGCGCGCACCCGCAGCGACCGTCCGCTGCCCGCCAGCCGGTACGCGCTCCAGCCGTCCCCCTCGGAATCCCCTGACCCGGCGAGCGGGGCCGGTGTGGCGGCCTCCCGCAGGAGACAGTTCAGGAGCGGGGTGGCCGCGTAGGTGTCGGCGGCGGCGTTGTCGGTGGCGTTGAGGTCCACGGATTCCATTCGGTACGTCCAGAGCGCCGGAGGTGCGCGGGGGCGTACCACCGGCCGTGATCTTCAGTATCCGCGATGATGAAGTGATCATCACGTCATCCGAGAGGACCGGGGCCCTGGATCCCAGCATGCACCTCCCCGCCACCGCGGCCGAAGAGGCCGTCGCCGCCGAACTGGCCGGGCTGTCCGAAACCGGCCCCGCCGGCACGCGCCCCGACGGCCTCGGGTCCGCCTACGCGGCCGCGCTCCCCGGCGCGCGGGGCGCCGTACTGACCCGGCTGTGGCGGGCGTTCGCCTACGAGCCGCTGCCGTGGATCACCCACCGGGAGCGGGGTTCCGGGTCGCTCGCGCTCCGGCTCGCCTCGGGCTCCCGGCTGGAGGGCCCCCTCCCCGACCCGTACGCGACGACCTTCTGCGCGGCCCGCGCGTCCGCGCCCCCCGTGACCGAGCTGCTGCTCGACGGCCGCCCCTACCGGCGGGCCGCCCCGCTGATGGCGGCGCTCGGGCTGCCGTACGGGGAGGAGTTCGCCGCCGAGCTCGACGAGAGCACGGCCTCCCTCGCCCTGTCCCGGGCCGGCCAGCCGGCCGGCCCGGACGCCGGGGACCTCACCGCCTGGGACCTCGCCGCCTGGGAATGGGAGCAGCGGGTGGTGGACGGCCATCCGTACCACCCCAACTGCCGCTCCCGCCCCGGTTTCACCGTGGCCGAGCAGCTCGCGTACGGACCCGAGCACCGGCCGCTGGTCGCCCTCGGGCTGGCCGCCGTACGGGAGGCGGAGTGCCGGGTGACCGGTGCCTGGCCGGACCGGTGGCGGGAGGCCGGGCGGATCCTCGTACCGGTCCACCCCTGGCAGGCCGAGCACGTGGTGAAACAGGGGGAAGCGCAGCACAACGGGTACGGGCACGAGCTGCGGCCCGGGCCCGCCGCGCACCCGTTGATGGCCCTGCGCACCCTGTCCCCCGCCGACGGCGGACCCCACGTGAAGACCGCGCTCAGCACCCGCCTCACCTCCTCCGTGCGGGACATCTCCGTCTACTCCATCGAGACGGCCGCCGCGGTCTCCGCCTTCGCCCAGAGCCTGTCCGAGCGGCTCGACGGCCGCCTGCACATCACCCGCACCCTGGGCGCCGTCACCGCTGGCACCCCGGACCTGGCCGCCGTGCTCCGCGAGCCGCCCGAGGCGTACGCGGACCGGGGCGCGGGCGAGCGCGTCCTGCCCGTGGCCGCCCTGGCGCTGACCCCGTACGCGCGCTCCGACGTCTGGCGGGCCGGTTTCGCCCGCCTCGCGCTGTCGGTGTGCCTGCGGGTCCTGGATCTCGGGGTGGCCCTGGAGGCGCACGGCCAGAACCTGCTGGTCGTACTGTCCGCCGACGGCGCCCCCCTGCGGCTCGTGTACCGCGACCTCGCCGACATCCGGATCAGCCCGGCCCGCCTCGCCCGCCACGGCCTGTCGGTGCCGCCGCTGTCGGGCCGGCTGATCACCGACGACGTGACCCTGCTGCGCCGCAAGCTCTTCGGGTCGCTGGTGGCGGGGGCGCTCGGCTCCACGGCCGGTTCGGCCGCCGCGCTCGCGGTGGATCTGGCGGCGGCAGCGCCCGGCCTGCCCCCGACCGCGGACACCCGGGCGCTGCTGACCGGGCCGCTGCCGACCAAGGCGCTGACCCTGATGCGGCTGAGCCCGGGGGTCCCGGGCGATCAGTGGGCCGAGCTGGACAATCCGCTGACCGGGGCCTGAGTTCGGGCTCGGGCGGGCTACTGTCCGGGGGCATGGCATCGACTTCGCGCTTGAACTCCGTCCGGTCGTCCTACGACGCCGTCGCCGCCGACTACGCCGCGCTGCTGACCGGAGAGCTGGAGGGCAAACCGCTGGACCGGGCCATGCTGGCCGCCTTCGCCGAGTGCGTGCGCGGGGACGGGCCCGGCGCCGGCCGGGCGGTCGCGGACCTGGGGTGCGGCCCGGGCCGGGTGACCGCGCACCTGGACGGCCTGGGGGTACGGGCCTTCGGGGTCGATCTGTCCCCCGCGATGGTGGCGGTGGCCCGCCGGACGTATCCGGGGCTGCGCTTCGAGGTCGGCTCGATGGCCGCGCTGGACATCGCGGACGGGGTCCTCGGCGGGGTGCTGGCCTGGTACTCCACGGTCCACACCCCGCCCTCCGGGCTCCCCGTGCTGTTCGCCGAGTTCGCCCGGGTGCTGGCGCCGGGCGGGTACCTGCTGATCGCGTTCAAGGCGGGCGACCGGCAGCTCCGGCTGGACCACGCGTACGGGCATCCGGTCGACCTCGACGTGTACTGGACACCGCCCGAGCAGGTCAGCGAGCTGCTGGCCGGAGCGGGCCTGGCCGAGACGGCCCGCCTGATCCGGGAACCGGACGCCACGGAGAAGTCCCCGCAGGGCTTCCTGCTGGCCCGCCGGGCGGGCTGACCGCGGGCGGGCTGACCGCCGACGGAGCGGCGCCGTTCCCGTCAGGGCCCGGCCGGCGGCCCGGCTCGAAGCCTCCGGGGCCGCCCCGGCATGGGCCGTTCGGGGGGCAAGCCCGCCCCCGTGGGCCCGCCTTCGCCCCGAACGGGCCGGGCGGTGGCAGGAAGGAGGGATGACCCTCCACCGCCGCCAGGTGCTCGCGGGAGCCGCCGCGGGCGTCCTCGCCCCGATCGGCTCGACTGCCCCTGCGGCGGCCCGCACGACGACCCGTACGACCACCCGTACGACGACCCGCCGCGCGGACCCGGACTACGGGGCGTTGGCCCGGGCCCTCGACGGCCGGGTGGTGACGGCGGGCGACCGGGACTACGACGAGGCCCGGCAGTTGTTCCAGCCCCGCTACGACACGGTCCGGCCGGGCGCGGTGGCCTACCCCGCGCACCCGGGGGACGTGACCGCCTGTCTGGACTTCGCCCGGCGCTCGGCCGTCCCCGTGGTGCCGCGCGGCGGCGGCCACGGCTACGCGGGCTGGTCCACCCGTGAGGCCGGACTCGTCATCGACACGGGCGCCATGGCGGAGGTGGCCGCGGAGTCCGGGACCGGGGTCCGGATCGGTGCGGGCGCCCGGCTCGGGGAGGTGAACTCCGTCCTCGCCGCGCGGGGCGTGGCCGTCCCGACGGGGCTGTGCCCTTCCGTCGGCATCGCCGGTCTCACCCTCGGCGGCGGGCTGGGCCTCTCCTCCCGCTCCTGGGGCGCCGCCTGCGACCGGCTCACCGGGGTGACCGTCGTGACCCCCGACGGGACGGTCCGCGAGGTCGGCGCCGACCGCGAGCCCGATCTGTTCTGGGCCCTGCGCGGCGGCGGGGGCGGCAACTTCGGGGTGGTCACCGGGTTCCGCTTCCGCACCCACCCGGTCTCCGACTGCGCCTTCGCGGAACTGCGCTGGTCCGCCGCCGACTCCCCCGCCGTCCTGCGCGGGTGGCAGCGCTGGCTCCGGGCGCTGCCCGATCCGTTCTGGAGCCAGGTCGAGTTCACCGTGGACGGCGGCCCGTTGGGCGCCCCGGCCCTGCGGGTGCTCTGCCTGGACGGCGGGCCGACGGAGCTGGAGCGGCAACTGACCCGGCTGTCCGACCTGGTGGGCGGTCCGCCCCGGGACGCGTGGACCGTCGTGCGCGGTTACGCGGACACCGTCCGGGCGATGGCCGGCTGCCTGGACCGGAACCCCGCCGAGTGCCGCCTGCCGGGCACCCTGCCGGGACGCGATCCCCTGGGGCGGCTCGGCCGCGACTCCTACGCCGCCCGGTCCGATTTCTGGGACCCGGACGGGCTGAGCGGACCGGCCGCCTCGGCGGTACTGGCCGCCCTGCGGCGCTACGCCGGGAGCGTGCCGCGCGGCGGGTTCGGCGTGGTGCAGTTCGACGGGGTCTGCGGCGGAGCCCTCAACCGGATCCCGGCGCGGGCCACCGCCTTCGCGCACCGTTCGGCGGGGTTCCTCGCCCAGTACCTCGTCTACTGGCCCGGTTCTGCTCCGGCCGCCGTCATCGGCCGGCACCAGGGCTGGCTGGACGCGCTCTGGCAGGACCTGCGGCCCTGGGCGGGCGGAGCCGCGTACCAGAACTACGCCGATCCGAAGCTGACCGGCTGGCGCGAGGCCTACTACGGGCCGAACCTGGCCCGCCTCGAAGAGGTCCGCCGCCGCTACGACCCGGACCGGCTGCTGCGCTTCCCCCAAGCCGTATAACCCTCCCTGCCCATCCCCGAAGAAGGAGACGGACATGCGACGTACGTTGACGGTGGCGGCGGCCACGGCCGCCCTGCTGCTGCCCGGCGGGCCCCTGCCCGAGGCCGAGGCCGGCACCGCCCCGGCGCAGGCCCCGGCGCAGGCCCCCGCCACCGACCGGTGGTCGGCCCGGGAGGCGGAGTCGTTCTGGACCCCCGACCGGATGGCGTCCGCGGTCCCCATCAGCCGGGGCGGCGCCCCGGCGGCGGTGGACGGGACCGGCCGGGACTTCGACGGCATCCCGGTCGTCGGCCGGATGTTCGTCATGAAGGGCGGCGGGGCGTACTTCTGCACCGCGAGCGTGGTCGCCTCCCCCGGCCGCGACCTGGTGCTCAGCGCGGCGCACTGCCTGCTCGGGACGGACGCCCGGCAGGTGGCCTTCGTACCGCAGTACACGGCCCAGAACCCCCAGCCGTACGGGATGTTCCCGGTCCTGCGCGACGCGGCCGGCCGCTCCAAGGTCTGGATCGACCCGCGCTACCGGCAGCTCGGCGCGGACAAGGGCGCAGCCCTCGACGTGGCCTTCGCCCAGGTCGGCCCGGACGCCGACGGCTTCCCCGTGGAGGACGTGGTGGGCGGCAACCGCCTGGTCACCGGCGCCACGTACGCGCACAAGAAGGTCTCGCTGATCGGCTATCCGGCTTCCGCCGCCCGGCCCCGGCTGTGCGTGAACCGGACCACCAAGTTCACCAGCACCGATCCGGGGATCCCCGGATCGTTCCTGCGGATCGACTGCACCGGCTACCCGGGCGGCACCAGCGGCGGCCCGTTCCTGACCGGCTTCGACGAGCGGACCGAGACCGGCGACGTGGTCGGGGTGATCGGCGGCTGGAAGACGGGCGGGGACACCCCCGACACCTCCTACAGCTCCTACTTCGGCGCCGACATCAGGAAGTTGTACGAGAAGGCTCTCGCCGGGGCGCGGGTGGCGTGAGCACCCGCACCCAGCGGGTGCGGCGCGGGTTGCCCACCGTACGGGGGGTCGCCGGCAGGCCCTGCGCGCTCAGCGGTTCGGCGGGCGCGAGGCCGAGCTGCCGGCGCAGGTCCGCGAGGGCGGTGTGCACGGGCCCGAGGATGACCTCGGCCCGCGGATGGGCGTACGCGAGGGCGTGCGCGGCCGTCTCGATGGCCTCGGCGGCGTCCTCGGCGGCGCCCCGGCTCCACCCGCCGGGTGCGGTCCGCCCCCAGGGCGCGAGGGTGTCGTAGAGGTGGCAGGCGGCATCGGCCACGGCGTCGGCCTGTTCACCGACGCCGGGCGCCGCGATCGTCGGGAGCTCCATACCCGCTCAACGAGCGGAGCCCGCCCGGGGAACGAAGACCGCCCAGGTCACGGGGAGAGCGTCTGCAGCCAGAGGGGCAGCAGCAGGAGGGCGACCAGGGAACTCTTGATCACGACGGCGGCGGAGAGGTCCACGCCCACGTCGTAGCGCTGGGCGAAGATGAACAGGTTCTGGGGCGTCGGCATCGCGGCGATCAGCACGAGGTACGTGAGCCACTCGCCCCGGACCCCGAACAGCGCCCCGCACACCGCCCAGGCCAGCAGCGGGAAGGCCACGCACTTGAAGCCGATGAGCGCCAACTCCTCGCGGGTCGTCCCACGGACGTCGAGGCCGATGCCGCCGAGGTGCAGTCCGAGGGCGAACAGGGCCACCGGGGAGGCACTGTCGCCGACGAAGGCGGCACCGTCGAGAACCACCTCCGGGACGTGCACGGAGAGCAGGTTGAGCAGGATCCCCGCGTTGCAGGCCAGGACCAGCGGGGTGACGAGCGAGGCACTGACGGCGCGGCCCAGGCGCCGGGCGGGGCCGCCGCCCGAGCCGGGGCCGGTGCGGCCCAGTTCCATGATGGCGATGACGACGAGCGACAGCACGCAGACCTGGAAGAGCAGCACCGGGAAGATCGGCGCCGCCGTGCCGAAGAAGGTGATGAACACGGGGACGGCGAAGTAGGCGGTGTTGACCTGGACCCCGGCCATCACGCGCAGCGCCACGGCCCGGGGGTCGCGCAGTCCGGCTGCCGCCGAGGCGGCGGCGACGGCCGCGACCGCGAGGGCGGCGGCCGCCGCGTAGCCGCCGATGGCCCGCCAGTCGAAGAGGGCGGCGAGGTCCGCGGCGTAGATGTTGCCGAACAGGTAGCACGGGACCGCGAAGAGGAAGGCGTAGTCGGCGAAGGCCTTGGAGGCCTCCGCGGGGACCACCTTGCGGCGCGCGAGGAACACGCCCGCGCCGAAGGCCAGCGCCACCGGTATCAGCTTCTCGAGCGCGGCCGCCCCGCCCATGCGTACCCGCTCCCCGCCGTTCGGTGATCGCCGTTCGGTGATCACCCTTCAGTGATCGTCCACGACGGCCGCAGTCTACGACGAGCGGCTGCGGCGGGCCGCGGACGCATACGCTGGACCGATCATGAGCGAGCGAGCCAGATCCCGATTCCGATCCCTCTTCCGAGCCCGGCCCGGATCCCGGTCCCCGTCCGGACCGCCGCAGGGATCCCCGTCCGGATCCCCGTCCGGATCCCCCTCCGGGTCCCGGCCCGGATCGCCGCCCCGGTCCGGGCCGGTGGACCCGGACGCCTCCCGCGCCCGGCCAGGGCAGTTCGCGGTGGCGCTGCGTACCCCCGCGCGGGCCGCCGAACCGCTGCTCGCGCAGGCGCCCAAGGCCTGGCAGCGGATGCTGCCGTACGCCGTGACCGCCGTGTGCGTGATGTCGCTGCTGCCGGTGACGATCGCGGTGCTGACCAACGACTACAAGGCGGGCGGCGGCTGGGCCGGGGCGCTGGGCGTGGCCCAGACCCTGCCGCTGCTGCTCGCCGTGACCCGGCCGCTGCCCGCCTGGGGGATGGTGCTGCTCGCGGACACGGCCGGGGCCGCCGTGCTGACCCAGGCCGACCGGGTGGCGGGGCACGCCTGGCCCTGGACCCCGATGGTGATCATCGGCTACCTGGTGCTGATGGCCTGCCTGGGCCTGCGCGAGTCCATCCGGACCCTGGTCGGGGTGTGGCTGGCGACCGGGGTGACCGGGGCGCTGCTGAGCGCCTTCCAGCCGGACGGGGTGACCAACACCGTCGCCCTGCTGTTCGTCCTGTCCGGGGTGGTGCTCGCACTGACGGGAGCACTGCGCGGGCTGGGCGATGCCCGCCAGAAGATCGCCGAGCAGGAGAGCATCAGCGAGGCCGAGCGGGCCCGGCGCACCCTGCTGGAGGAACGGGCCCGGATCGCACGGGAGTTGCACGACGTGGTGGCCCACCACATGTCGGTGATCACGGTCCAGGCGGATTCGGCGCCGTACCGGCTGCCCGGCATGGCGGAGCCGGTCCGAGAGGAGTTCGCGGCGATCGCGTCGAGCGCGCGCGAATCGCTGGGCGAGATGCGGCGGCTGCTGACGGTGCTGCGCGGCGACGAGGCGAACGGCGCCGACCGGACCCCGCAGCCGGGGCTCGGCCGGTTGCAGCAGCTGGTGGAGGCGACCGTACGGGCCGGGCAGCCGGTGGAGTTGGCGCTGGCCGCGGGCGCGGCCGGGGCGGCGCCGCCGGCCGTGGACCTGTCGGCGTACCGGATCGTCCAGGAGGCGCTGGCCAATGTGGTGCGGCACGCGCCGGGTGCTTCGACGCGGGTCTCGGTGACCTTCGACGAGGAGGAGCTCCTCGTGCTGGTGGTCAACGGCCCGGCGCGGGACGCGGTGGTGGCGGTGGAGACCTCGGGCACCGGGCACGGTCTGGTGGGGATGCGGGAGCGCGTACGGTTGACGGGCGGGACGCTGGACACCGGTCCGCTGCCCGACGGCGGTTTCCGGGTCGCCGCCCGCATGCCCATCAACACCGCTCCCGAGGAACCAAGTTGACCATCCGCGTGATCATCGTCGACGACCAGGCCATGGTGCGGGCGGGTTTCGCCGCGCTGTTGTCGGCGCAGGCCGACATCGACGTGGTGGGTGAGGCGCCCGACGGACGCCAGGGGATCCAGGTCTCCCGCACCGTCCACCCCGACGTGGTGCTGATGGACGTCCGGATGCCGGAGATGGACGGGCTCAGCGCCGCCCGCGAGCTCCTCGATCCCCCGCCGGGGGTGGTGCACCGGCCGAAGGTGCTGATGCTGACCACCTTCGACATCGACGACTACGTGTACGAGGCCCTGCGCGCGGGGGCCTCCGGCTTCCTGCTGAAGGACGCCCCGCCGGCGGATCTGATCGCGGCGGTACGGGTGGTCGCCTCGGGCGAGGCGCTGCTGGCTCCGTCGGTGACCCGGCGGCTGATCGCGGACTTCGTCGAGCGGCGGCCCGTGCCGCGCCGCGATCCCGCGCTGCGGCTGAACGGGCTGACCCCGCGGGAGACCGAGGTCCTGGAACTGATCGCGCGCGGGCTGTCGAACCAGGAGATCGCCGGTCATCTGGTGGTCGCCGAGCAGACGGTCAAGACGCACATCGGGCGGGTGCTGGGGAAACTGGACCTGCGCGACCGGGCCCAGGCCGTGATCTTCGCCTACGAGGCCGGGCTGGTTCGGCCGGGCGACACGACGGCCTGAGCGAGGAGACGGCCTGACCCGCCCGGCCCCGGACCCCGGATCCCGGATCCCGGCCCGCCGGGAGGATCTTCTCCTCCACCCCCTACCCGGGTATGACATCGGATTTGGCTCCACGGTGCGACGCCCGCTTCGCCACCTCCTTCTTACCTTCCTCCTCGTCACGAGGAGAGGAGAAGGGGCATGCGCCGCTTCGCAAAGACACTGGTCACGGCCGCACTGGCGGCGACCGTCGTCGCCGGCACCGCGGGATGGGCCTCCGCGGACGCCCTGTCCGCGGTCACCGGCCCGCCGCCGGGCGCCGCCGCCTGGCGGGCCGACACGATGTCCGGGCAGCCGCTGCCGGACCCGGCGCGGGCCACGCCCTTGGAGGTCGCGCGGTTCTTCGCCGGGCTGGACGGGTCCCGGGCACGGGACCTCGTACGGGCCCACCCGCTGGTGGTGGGCCATCTGGACGGGGCTCCGCTCCCCCTCAGGTACGAGGCCAACCGGCTGGCCGTGACGGCGACCGGCGAGCCCCGCTTCGCTTCGCTGGCCGCGCCCGGCCGGCAGATCCTGGCCTTCGACCCGCGCGGTCGGGGCACCGTCGCCGAGGTCTTCGGCGACCTGGGGCGGGCCGCGCACGTCTCGGTGATCGTGCCGGGCTCGGACAACGACGCCACCACCTACGACCGCCCGCGGGCCGCCCACACCGGCCCGGCGGGCATGGCCCGCGCCTTGTGGTCCGCGACCGGGGAGGGCGTCGCCGTCATCGCCTGGACCGGCTACACCACCCCCGTCGGGGTGGGGCTGGACACGGCCCGCGGGCGGCTGGCGCAGGCGGGCGCGGTCCGCCTCGCCCGGTTCACCGAGGGGCTCGACGCGGTCGGCGCACCCGATCCGGTGCTGTTCTGCCACAGCTACGGCTCGGTGGTCTGCGGGCTGGCGGCCCGGCACACGGACGCCACCGACATCGTCGCCTTCGGCTCACCGGGGATGCGGTCCGGCAGCGTCGAGGGCCTGCGCACCGGCGCCCGCGTATGGGCGGCGCGCGGGCCCTCCGACTGGATCTCCGACGTGCCCAACGTGGAGTTCGCCGGGCTCGGCCACGGCGCCGATCCCACCTCGGCCGCCTTCGGCGCCCGCCGGATCGACGCCGCCGACGTGGCGGGCCACACCGGCTACTTCACTCCCGGCACCCGCTCCCTGAAGGCCTTCGCCGCGATCGCGACGGGAGCGGCCCGATGAGCGCGACCATGACCGCGACGGCGACCACGCCGTCCATCCTCACCAGGGCCCGGGCGGCCGCCGGCCGGATCGATGCGAAGACCCCCGCCCACCGGGACCGGGCGATCGACGGGCTGCGGGCGCTGGCCCTGCTGGCCGTTCCGACCGGGCACTGGCTGCTCGGCGGGTTCACCCTCGACGCCGACGGGGCCCTGCACAACGCCAGCCCCCTCTCCGCCTTCGGCGGCCTGGCCCCGGCCAGTTGGGTGCTGCAGATGCTCGGCGTCTTCTTCCTCGTCGGCGGCTACGCCGCGGCGCTCTCCTTCCGGCGGCACACCGGATCGGCCGGGGCCTGGCTGAAGGGCCGGATCGCCCGGCTGGGGCGGCCGGTGCTCGGGGTCACGGCGGTGTGGGCGCTGGCCGCGCCCGTGCTGTACGCGGCCGGAGTGCCCGAGGCCACCCTGCGGACCGGGGCGAAGCTGGTGATCCAGCCGCTGTGGTTCGTCGGGGTGTACGTGGTGGTCACCGCGCTGACCCCGTACTGCGTGCGCGCCGCGCACCGCTTCGGCGGCTGGGCGGCGGCCCCACTGCTCGCCTCGGTGGCCGTCGTGGACTTCCTGCGCTACGGGCCCTTCGCGGACTCGGTGCCCGGGTGGGTGGCGCTGGTGAACATCCTGCCGGGCTGGCTGTTCGCGTACCAGCTCGGCGTGGACTGGGGCGAGGGCCGGATCGGGCGGCGCGGGGGCCTGCTGCTGCTGGCGGGCGGGGGCGCGCTGTTCGCGGCCCTGCTGATGGTCTTCCACTACCCGGCGTCGATGGTCGGTGTGCCGGGTGAGGCCCGGACCAACTCGCATCCGCCGTCGCTGCTGGTACTGGCCCTGGCCTCGGTCCAGTCGGGCGCCGCGATCCTGCTGCGGGACCGGCTGGCCCGGCTGCTGGCCCGGCCGGTGCTGTGGGCCCCGGTGGTCGTGATCAACCTGTGCGCGATGACGATCCTGTGCTGGCACCAGACGGCGATGCTGACGGCCGCCGTACCGGGGTCGTTCGCGGGCGCCCTGGCCGGGCTGACGACGGCGCCGGACAGTGTGGGGTGGATCGTGGCGCGGCTGGCATGGATGCCGGTGTTCGCGGCGCTGCTGGTGGCCATCGCCCGCTACGCCCGCCGCTTCGAGCGGCCTCCAGCAGGCCTGACGCGGTCCACGGCGGTGCGCCGCACCGTGGCGGGCCTGCTGGCGGCCGGGTTCGCGGTGTTCGCACTGGGGCTGGCGTAGAGCGGCGGCCGGAGCACCCGTACGAAACGAGAGCGCCGCTCCCCGAGGGGAGCGGCGCTCTCGTGTGGTTGGTGCGTACGCGTACGCGTGCGCGGGCCGTCAGGCGATCGAGGCGGCCACGATCGCGGCGACCGCGAGGTTGCAGGAGGCGGTCACCCACACGGCGGGGTGCGGCTCGGGGTCGACCACGATGGCGCCTAGCTTGCCCGGGGTCACCAGGTCCAGCACCAGGAAGGCCACGGCCATCAGGACCAGGCCGAGGAGTCCGAACGCCGCCGTGGAGAGCAGGCCCTTGCCGAAGCTGTCGTACGTGGTCCAGATCGAGGTGAAGACGATGCCGCCGATGCCGAGCAGCGCCGAGGAGAGCATCACGGAGGCGTTCCGGTTGCGCTCTTCCCAGATCTGCTTCGGCAGCTTGCCGGGGGTCAGCACGTCCACCAGGACGATGCCGAGGATGAGCAGCACCAGGCCGACACCGCCGAATGCGGTGGTGCGGCCAAGTCCATTGATGATGTCGCTCATTGGGAAGCCGTCTCCGGGGTGGGGTAGGAAGTACGTCGCGTGCCTGTCGTCGCGGTGGCCGAATCTATCGCACGGCACCGCACCCGACCATGGGGAGGTCAGGAAATGGCAGAGCTCAGGGCGGCGCGGCCCGATGAGGCCGGCGCACTGACGGGGCTGGTCATGCGCTCCAAGGCCCACTGGGGCTACGGGGCCGAGTTTCTCGCCGCGTGCGCTCCCGAGTTGCGGATCGGGGCCGGGGACGAGGTGCGGCGGCGGATCGTGGTCGCCGAGGCCAAGGCCGCGGGCGCGGGTGCGGGTGCCGGGGCCCGGTCCGGCGACGGCCCGGACGCCGTGCTCGGACTCGCCTCCCTGGACGGGGAGCCGCCGTTCGGACGGCTGGGGCTGCTCTTCGTCGAACCGGCCGCCATCGGCGGGGGCGTGGGACGCCTGCTGTACCGGGACGTGCTGCGGCGCGCCTCGGCGCTCGGCTTCCGCCGGCTGCTGATCGACGCCGATCCGCACGCGGCCGGGTTCTACCGGGCGATGGGCGCGATGGCCTCGGGTCCGGAGCCGGGGCCGGACGCGGGGCCCGATGCAGGGCCCGATGCAGGGCCGGGCGCTCCCGGCGGGCTGGTGCGGTTCGAGGTGGCGCCCGCGCCCCTGGCCGACTGGGCCCGGGCCTGGACGGGCGGCGGGGCGGCCGTGCACGTGGGCAACGTCGCCGAGTACAACGCGCAGTTCGCGGACGCCTCCCTGGACCGGGAACAGCGGGCAGCCCACCACTACGCCTGCCTGGCCGCCTTCTACAGCCCGCGGCCGGCCGCGCTGGTGCTGCCGCGACCGGTGCCGCCGGGCTGGATCTCCCTGCTCGGGCGCCAACTGGACTGGCCCGCCGGGGTGGAGGTGTACGACGGGCTCGCGGAGCGGGACCGGGACCTGTCGGACGCCGTACGGTCCCGGCCGGCGCTGGCCGCACGGCTGACCAGGGCCGGAGCCGGAGCCGGGGGCGAGGCCGGTACCGGAGCCGAGGCCGGGGCCGGGACCGAAGCCGCGCCCCTCGTGCCGTGGGGCCTGACCGCCCCCTTCGCCCGGCTGGCCCGGCGGCCCTGGCGGCCGGACGAGCTGCGGTACGAGTCGAAGTCCGCGGCGCACGGGCTGTTCGGCCGGATCCTCGCGGAGGGCGGGCACCCCGCGATCACGCTGCCCGCACAGTGGCGGGCGGACAGCCGGCGGGCGGCGGTCCGGCTGCTGGCGTCCCGCACCAGGGCGGGCGAGAGCACTGTTCTGAAATCGGAGCACGGCGTCGGAGGTTCGGGCACCACGGTGATGACCCCCGAGCGGGTCCGGGCGGCGGGCGGCGCCCGGGCGGTGGTGCGGGCGCTGCCGCGCGGACCTCTGCTGGTGGAGGAGTACGTACGCGGTCCGGCGGATCCGGCCGAGCCGCGCGATCTCACGTACGACGGGTTCGTGGACGCGCGGGGCCGCGTGCACGAGGTCGGCGGGGCGGTGATGGACGTGGCGGACGGCGGGTACCGCGGGGCGACGGTGGGTCCGGGGGTGCTGCCCGGGTGGGCGGAGGAACCGCTGCTCGCCTTCGGGCGCGCGGTGGGACGCGAGCTGTCGGCAGCGGGCTACCGGGGCTGGTTCGACGTGGACTTCGTCGCCGACGGCGCGGGACGGCTCGCCCCGACGGAGACGAACCTGCGCCTGACCGGGCCGTCCGTCGCCTTCGTGGTGGCGGCCCGGCTCGACGAACTGCGGGGCGCGGGACACTTCGTACGGATCGCCGACCGGGTGGATCTCGGCGCCCGGCTGCCGGAGGCGGCCTTCGGCGAACTGTGCGAGCGGCTGTCCCGCCGGTGCGCCGGGATCGGCGCGGTGTTCCTCCCCGCCATCCCCACCGGCGCCTTCGAACCGGCACCCTGGATGGGCGCCCTGGTGGCCGCGACCGGCAGGGAGCTGCTGGACGCGGCCGAACGGCTGGTGCGGGCGGAAGCCCTGTCCGTCGGGGCGGTGTTCGAGCAGATGGCCGGGGACGGGCCGGCCGGGGAGCGGCCGGCCGGCGCTCAGCCGGCCGGATCGTCGGCCCGGACCCCGTCCCGGACCGGTGCCTGCGCCGGAACCGAAGTCGGACCCGACGCCGATGCCGGACCCGACGCCGGACCCGACGCCGAGGCCGACACCGGATCCGACTCCACGTCGAAGGCACTGAGCGGCGGACGGGAGGCGTAGACCGCCACGACCCCGGCGGCGATCATCAGCGGGATGTTGAAGGCGTAGACGAGCGCGGCCTGTTGCGGCCAGTCCTGTTTGGCCGCCAGCCGGTAGAAGTTGTCCTGCGGCCACCACGCGGCCAGCAGGTAGACGATCGCCAGATGGGCGGCCGCGGTGATGCGGGGGCCGCGGCGCCCGTGGCGGCGCATCCGGGACCGGCCGGCGAACAGGAACCACACGCCGGCCGCGAAAGCCCAGCATTCGCACATGTAGAGGAGGAAGAAGAGCGTCGCGTACGGGTTCGGGACGCCGGAGAGGTCCGTGGAACCGGGCCAGAAGATCATGGTCAGGAGCATGGTGAAGCCGGCCACCAGGACCAGCCCGACCGCGATGAAGAAGATGACGCCGGCCCATCCGGCGATATTGGGCCCCGAGTCGCTCCTCACGTACCTACCGCCGTACTTGCCGCCCCCACCCCCGTCGCCGCCGCGGTCGTCCCCGGCCCGCCCCGGCGGCATCGGGAGCGCGGCCCGCTGCTCGCGGCCGGCCCTGTCCCGGGGGATCCTGGGCAGCCGGACCACGGCACTCGGCATCATGACCCCCGGAAGCCTGCCCGCCAGGTGGCGGCGGAGTTCCCCGCCGTCGGGGAGGTCGGAGCCCGGGGGCCAGGCGTCGTTCTCCGCGGCCGGGGCGAGGAAGGCGACGAGCCTCGGCCGCGCGTTCACCCCCGTACCGGCCCCCTTGACCTCGGCCAGGAGCGCGGCGCCGACCGCTTCGTGGCTGCGGATCGCGGACTCGACGGGATGGGGGTCGAGGGACGTTCCGTCGGCGGTGAGCCGGTCGCGGATCCGGCCCCGGAACTCCAGCAGGCCGTCGGCGCGCGGCGCTCCGAGGTCGCCGGTGGGGATCGGTTCGCCGCCGCCGGGCACGGTGAGGTGGATCTGCCCGTCGCGCACGTCCAGTTCGCAGCCGGGGAAGGCGGCTCCGATCAGCGAGAGCTCCTCGGACCCGTCCAAGGGGCCGGCGAGCTGCGGGAGTTCGAAGCGGGCGCCGACGCCCGCCGCTTCGGTGGGCCCGTAGACGTTGAGCAGCCGGGCTCCGGGCCGCAGCCGGGCGAGCAGCGCGGCCTGCTCGTCGAGGTAGAGGCGGTCGCCGGTGACCGTGACCATGCGCAGCGACCGCAGCCCCTCGTCGGGACGGTGCAGGGTCCGCGACAGGGAGGCCTCCCGGTCGCGGACGAGGAGCTGGGTGGCGGTGCCCGGGTCGGTGTGCAGGACGGTGACCCGCTCGGCGTCGACGGCGCGGCGCAGTGACTCGGGTGTCCAGCGCGGGCCTTCGGGCAGGACGAGGGCGCCGCCCTCGCACAGGGCCCGCGTCCATCCGGCGGCGAAGCCGGTGAGGTCCGGGGCGGCGGTGATCAGGTGCCGGTCCTCGGGTACCGGCCCCGCGACCCGGGCCCAGCCTTCGTGGGCGGCGAGGAACCGTTCGTGGGAGAGCGAGACGGCCCGCCGGTCCGCACCCGCGGTGAACAGCACGGCGGCCGTCTCCCCTCGCGGTGCCCGGTCCGGCGGGTCGGTGGGCAGTCCGGCGGTGGCGACCGCGTGGTCACCGCCGGTGCGGATCACCCGCAGGTCGCCGCCGTCGTCGAGGCGGGCCTGGTCCGCGGCGTCGGCGAGCAGGGCGAAGGGGCGGGCGGCGGCGAGCTGGCGCTGCCCCGTGCGCGGGTTCTCGACGTCGATGACGGTGTAGGCGGCGCCGGCCTTGAGGATGCCGAGGAGGAGGACGAGGAGCTCGGCCCGCGGGGCGGAGCACACGGCGACGACGGCCCGTTCGGGCAGTCCGCGGTCGAGGAGGTGGCGGGCCGACTGGTTGGCGCGTGCGTCGAGTTGTCCGTAGGTGAGGCTTTCGGCGCCCGCGGCGAGGGCCTGGGCTCCGGGGGTGTCGCGGGCCCAGCGTTCGAAGCGGGAGAGAACGGTGTCGCGGGCGCGGCGGCCGGAGTGCGTGAAGGGCTCTGATCCCTGCGTCATGGACCGATTCTGGCACCGGGCACCGACAGCCACGAGGGCTGCGAAAATCCCTCGTACGAGCGATGGTTGATCCACTATCGTCCTGCGCTGGTGCCGACTGGTACCGGTGGACAGGTTTCGAATGGTCGGAGGCCACATGGCCAAGGAATTCCAGGTGACGTACGACTGCGCCGATCCGGGCGCGCAGGCCGAGTTCTGGGCGCAGGCGCTGGGCTATCGCGTCCAGCCGGGGGGCTCCGCCGACTGGGCGGCCATCTCGGATCCGGACGGCAAGGGGCCGCGGCTCTACTTCCAGAAGGTCCAGGAGGCCAAGACCGCGGCGAAGAACCGCCTGCACCTGGACGTGCGCTCGGCACCCGGTCTGAAGGGGGACGAGAGGATGGCCGTGCTGGAGGTGGAGGCCGCCAGGCTGGAGGCGCTGGGCGCGAAGCGGCTGTACCGCCTGGAATCCGATGAGGTCAACGAAGGCATCATCGTGATGACCGATCCCGAGGAGAACATCTTCTGCCTCGACTGACCTCTCGATCGATCTCGATCGACCTGTCGAACAGGGTTCCTGGCCGTCCAAGGCCATCCGCCCCTTGACCTCAAGTTCGGTTGAGGTCCTACCGTTCGGCTCATGGACATGGAAGTCACCGCCTGGACCTCGCTCCACAGCGCGATCAACGCCCAGCAGGACCGGCGCCCGCTCTCGCGGGCCGGGCTGCGCCGGATCGCCGCCTTCGCCCGCCCGCACCGGCGCGGGCTCACCTTCTTCCTGCTGCTCAGTGTGGTGACGGCGCTGCTCGCGGTGGCCACCCCGGTGCTCGCGAGCCGCGTGGTCACCGCGATCGTCGAGGGCCGTGAGGGCGGTACGGTCACCCGCCTCGCCCTGCTGATCGCGCTGATCGCGGTCGCGGAGGCGGGGCTGGGGCTGGTCCTGCGCCGGCTGTCCTCCACGCTCGGCGAGGGACTGATCCTGGACCTGCGGACGGCGGTCTTCGACCACGTGCAGCGGATGCCGGTGGCGTTCTTCACCCGGACCCGGACCGGGGCGCTGGTCAGCCGGCTCAACAACGACGTGATCGGCGCGCAGCGGGCCTTCAGCAACACCCTGTCGGGGGTGGTGTCCAATACCGTGACGCTGCTGCTGACCCTGACCGTGATGCTGGGCATCTCCTGGCAGATCACGCTGCTGGCCCTCGTGCTCCTGCCGGTGTTCGTGCTGCCCGCCCGCCGGATGGGGGTGCGGATGGCGGCGCTGCAGCGGGAGGCGTCCGCGCTCAACGCCTCGATGGGCACGCAGATGACCGAGCGCTTCTCCGCGCCGGGCGCCACCCTCGTCAAGCTGTTCGGGCGGCCCGACGAGGAGTCGGCGGAGTTCGCGGCGCGCGCCGCCCGGGTGCGGGACATCGGGATCCGGACGGCGATGGCCCAGTCGGCCTTCATCACCGCCCTCACCCTGGTCTCCGCGCTCGCCCTGGCGCTCGTGTACGGGCTCGGCGGGCACTACGCGCTCGCCGGCACCCTGGACGCGGGCTCGGTGGTCGCCCTCGCCCTGCTCCTGACCCGGCTGTACGCGCCGCTGACCGCGCTCGCCGGGGCGCGGGTCGAGGTGATGAGCGCGATGGTCAGCTTCGAGCGGGTCTTCGAGATCCTCGACCTGAAGCCGCTGATCTCCCAGAAGCCGGATGCCCGCCGGGTGCCGGAGGGGCCCGTGGCGGTGGAGTTCGACAAGGTGTCCTTCGGCTACCCCTCCCCCGACAAGGTGTCCCTCGCCTCCCTGGAGGAGGTCGCGACCCTCGACGCGCGGGGCGGCACCGAGGTGCTGCACGAGGTGTCCTTCCGTGCCGAGCCCGGGCAGATGATCGCCCTGGTCGGTTCCTCGGGCGCCGGGAAGTCGACGATCGCGCAGTTGCTGCCCCGGCTGTACGACACCGACACGGGTGCGGTCCGCCTCGGCGGGGTCGACGTACGGGACCTCACCGCGGACTCGATCCGCGAGACGCTGGGCATGGTCACGCAGGACGGCCACCTCTTCCACGAATCGGTACGGGCCAACTTGCTGCTCGCCCGCCCGGAGGCCGGGGAGGACGAGATCTGGGAGGCCCTGCGCCGCTCCCGGCTGGACGGGCTCGTGGCCTCGCTCCCGGACGGGCTGGACACGGTCGTCGGCGAGCGCGGCTACCGGCTCTCGGGCGGAGAGCGCCAGCGGCTGACCATCGCCCGGCTGCTGCTCGCGGGCCAGCGGGTGGTGATCCTGGACGAGGCCACGGCCCATCTGGACTCCACCTCGGAGGCGGCCGTACAGGAGGCCCTGGCCGAGGCCCTGTCGGGCCGGACCGCCGTGGTGATCGCGCACCGACTGTCGACGGTGCAGGCCGCCGACCTGATCCTGGTGGTGGAGGAGGGCCGGATCGTGGAACGCGGCACCCACACCGAGCTGCTGGCGGTGGGCGGACGGTACGAGGAGCTGTACCGCACCCAGTTCGCGGCGGCCGGCCCGGACGGGGACACGCCGGCGGCGCGGGCCCTTCCGGGCGGCGCGGCGGCGGTCTCCGGCGGATGATGGCCAACGGGGCGGCCGGAACCGGCCCCCCGGAAGCACTGGGACACCGGAGTCAGGAGCAGCCGATGGACATCAAACTGGAACTGGTCGCCGTACCGGTCACCGACATCGACCGGGCCAAGGCCTTCTACGAACGCATCGGCTTCCACGCCGACCACGACATCACGGTCAGCGAGGAGATCCGCTTCGTCCAGCTCACCCCGCCGGGCTCGGCCTGTTCGATCGCCATCGGCAAGGGCCTGACCCGGATGACACCGGGTTCGCTGGACAACATGCAGGTCGTGGTCGCGGACATCGAGGAGGCCTTCGCCGATCTCAAGGGCCGGGGCATCGAGGTGACGGAGATCGAGGACATGCCCTGGGGTTCCTTCGTCTACTTCTCCGACCCCGACGGCAACGGCTGGGCGGTCCAGCAGACCACGCCGCGCCAGGCCTCGGCGGGCCCGAGCTGACGCGGAGCCCGTGCGGGCAGCGGGGTGGCTCGAGGTTCCGGTGGCGGGTTCGGGCTCCGCGCCCGTGGAGACTGTCTCCCGGGAGTACCTGAGGGATCACCGGAATGGGAGTACCGCCATGAGCACCGTCGCGCTGCTGGGGACCGGAATCATGGGAACGGGGATGGCCCGGAACCTGCTGCGGTCCGGGCAGGAGGTCCGGGTCTGGAACCGGACCCGGGAGAAGGCTGCCGCGCTGGCCGCCGACGGCGCGGTGGTCGCCGACAGCCCGGCCGAGGCGGTGGCCGGGGCGGACGTGGTGATCACCATGCTGGCCGACGGTGCGGCGGTGGCCCGGGCCATGGCCGCCGCCGTGGACGGCCTGAGCGCCGGTCAGGTGTGGGCGCAGATGGGTACGGTCGGCCTGGCCTCCCTCGAGGAACTGGCCGCCTTCGCGGGGGAACACGGGCTGGTCTTCGTGGACGCCCCGGTCCAGGGGACCCGGCAGCCCGCCGAGGCCGGGACCCTGGTCGTGCTGGTCGGCGGCCCCGCCGACCCGCGGCTGGACCCGGTCTTCGCCGCCGTCGGGAGCAGCGTGCTGCGGGTCGGGGAGGAGCCCGGGTCCGCGACCCGGCTGAAGCTGGCCACCGTCGGGTACGCGATCACCGTGACGGCCGCGGTCGGCGAGGCCCTGGCGCTGGCCGAGGGGCTGGGGGTGGACCCGGACCTGTTCGCGCAGGTCGTGACCGGCGGGCCGATGGACAGCCCCTACCTCCAGACCAAGATGCGGGCCGTGCTGGACCGGGACTTCACGCCGAGTTTCACGGTGCGCGGCGCGGAGAAGGACACCGGCCTGATCGCCGAGGCGGCGGAGTCGGCCGGGGTGTCGGTGGACCTGGCCGTCGCCGCGCGGGCCCGTTTCCACCGCGCCGACGCCCTGGGCCACGGCGACGAGGACATGGCCGCCGGCTACTTCGCGGGCTTCCCCGACCAGCCCTGAGAGAGGGCCCCGACCCGGTGGGCGGGGCTCAACCCCCGTACGGGTGGGGGCGGGTGCGCAGGGTGTGGCCGTGCCGCAGGCCCTCGCGGAAGGCCGCCTCGTACGCCTGGTCGCCGAGTGCTCCGCGCGCCGTGCGCTCGAACTCCGCCCGTACGGAAGCCAGTTCGGGTGTCCCGCGCTGCGGGTGGCCGACGGCCTGCCAGTAGGCGTGGCCCGTACCGTACGCGCGGGCGGCGCCGGCCCCGTCCCCGGTCGCCGCGCGGGCCGCCGCGAGCAGGTCGAGGCCCAGGGCCGTGCCGAAGCTGTCGCCCAGCTCCCGCTTGCCCTCCAACATGGCGCGGGCGTGTACGGCGGATTCGGCGGGGCGCCCCTCGAAGAGGCAGATCAGGGCCAGTTGGTAGTCGGCGTAGGCCCGGGTCCAGTGTTCGCCCCGCTCGGCGCAGCCGGCGCGCAGCAGTTCGGCCTCTTCCCGGGCGTCGGTGAACAGGCCCGTTCCGGTGAGCGCGAAGACCCGTACGAGGTGGCAGCGGATCCGGGGAGGGGAGTCGAAGGGCGTGCCGGGGAAGGCCTCCAGCGCGTTGTCGGAGACGATCCGTGCGGCCAGCGGCCGCCCGGCCAGCAGGTGGCTCAGGCCCAGCAGGTAGGCGGCGTCCAGCGCCGGGCTCCCGTTCCCGTCCGGGCCCTCGCCGAGCCCGGCGGCCAGGGCCTCGCAGCCGACGGCGATCCGGTGGGCCTGCTCCTGTTCGCCCTGGAGCAGCAGGGTCACCCCGAGGGCCCACAGGGCGTGCACCCTGATCCGCGGGGGCACCTCCTCGGGCCGCGCGGCGGCCAGCGCCCGCTCCAGGTAGCCGCGGGCGGCGTGCAGGTGGCCGCAGCAGGCCCAGTAGAAGCCGGCCCGGGCGGCCAGGTCCAGGGCCCGCTCGGGGGCGGTGGCCAGGTGGTGTTCGAGGGCCGCGCACAGGTCTCCGTGCACCGCCTCGACCCTGCGGTACCCGATCCGCTGGGCGGGGCCGAGCCAGTCCCGCTCGGCGGTGCGCACGAGCTCGGTGAAGTACGTGGCGTGCGCCTCCCGGAGCGCCTCGCGCTCCCCGGCCTCGTCGCGCCACATGGCCCCGTACTCGCGGATCGTGTCCAGCATCCGGTACGTGCCGTCCGCGACCCGGCGTACGACGGATTTGGCGACCAGCGCGTCGAGCAGTGGCGGGACGTCCGCCTCGGTGAGCGGGGCGGCGGCGCAGACGGCGCGTGCGGCCGCCAGGTCGAAGGAGCCGCCGAAGACGGACAGCCGCAGCCACAGCAGCCGTTCGCGCGGCGCGCACCACTCGTGGCTCCAGCCGATGGCGGTGCGCAGCGCGCGGTGGCGCGGCGGTCGGCCGGGGGCGGGCGCGGGTGCGGGTGCGGACAGCGGGCCGATCCTGCGGGCGAGCCGCTCGGCCAGCTCCTCGATGGTGTGGTCGGTCAACTGCGCGGCGGCCAGTTCCAGCGCGAGGGGTACCCCTTCGAGGCGGGCGCACACGGAGCGGGCGGCCGCGAGCCGGGCCTCGGTCCAGGGCGGCGCCTGCCCGGGGGCGGCAGCGGCGGCCCGCCGGGTGAACAGGGAGAGGGCCTCTTCGGCTCCGGACGGGTCCACGGCGTGCGGCAACGGGCCGATGTCCAGGACGTGTTCGTCCGCGAGTCCGATCGGCTGCCTGCTGGTGAGCAGCAGGACGAGGTGCGGGGCCGCGTCGAGCAGCTCCCGTACGAGGCCCCGCACGGCCGTCACCAGGTGCTCGCAGCAGTCCAGTACGAGGAGCAGCCGGCGCCCGCCGATCCATTGCCGCACCGCTGCGGCCGGGGTCCGGACGGTGTGGTCGGCGAGGTCCAGGGCGTCGGCCACCGTGGCCACGAGCAGTCGCTCGTCGGGCAGCGGGGAGAGGTCGGCCCAGTGCACCCCGTCGGGGAAGGGGCCCGCCGGGGCGGCGGCATCCACCCCCGCGCGGCGGGCCAGGCGGGTCTTGCCGACACCGCCCGGCCCGGTCAGGGTGATCAGCCGGTGCTCGCGCAAAGCCCGTTCGAGCAGGGCCAGTTCTCCGGTCCGCCCCACGAAGGAGGCGCGGTCCGCGGCCTCGTACCCGTCGCCATGTCCCAGCACCCGCCCAGTGTGGCGCACGGGGCGGGTGCCGCACGTGCGGTCACTCCCGGGCGGGCTCCCGGGTCAGGGTGCCGGCGACGGCGGGCGTCACCGCTCCGGGCTGCGGATGAACGGGCGCCCAGGGTGCGTCGCAGGTGACGGCGCGCCCGTTGGTCCCGCAGTGGGTGTGGTGGAGCGTGCCCGTCTTGGTGATGGCCTTGACCTTCACGTCGTTGCCGTTGATGGCCAGGGCGACGGTGCAGACGTCGGCGGGGTAGCCGGTGACCGGGGCCACGGTGAGGTCGGTCCAGTCGAAGTCGCCCCACTGGCCCGCCATATCGCGGGTGCGGCGGCCGAGGTAGGTCTTGCCGTCCTTGAGGACGAGTGCGAACTCCTCGGAGTTGTCGGGCATCTGGTTGTCCACCGAGGCGCAGGGGCCCATCGGGCCGGGAACTCCCCGCGGCCCCACCGGACCCAGCGGACCGAGCGCCCCGGTGGCACCCGTCGGCCCCGGGGCGCCCTGCCGGCCGGGCGGACCCGCGAAACCCTGCGGACCCGCGGTGCCGGGAAGGCCGGGCAGCCCCTGCGAACCCGCCGGCCCGGCCGGACCCGCGGGTCCCTGCTGGCCCTGCGGCCCGGCCGACCCGACGTCTCCGGTCCGCCCGAGGTCCCCCTTGGGCCCCGGATCCCCCTTGCGCCCGACGGCCCCCCGGTCCCCCTTGCGCCCGGCGATCCCCTGCTCGCCCCTGGCCCCGGGCGGCCCGGCATCCCCCTTGGCGCCGGCGTTCCCCTTCTCGCCCGCCTCACCCCGGGGACCCTGCGGGCCCGCGTCACCCTTGGGCCCGGAACCGCCCTTCTCGCCCTTGTCCCCCTTTTCGCCCTTCACGCCCTTCACGCCCTTCACGCCGGGCGGTCCGGCGGGCCCCTTCGGCCCCTTGGGGCCCTGGGCCCCGGCGGGACCCGGGCACTGGTGACCGTTCTCCGGGACCGCCTCGGCGCGCGGCCGCGCACAGTTGGCCGCGGGCCCGCCGCTGCCCGGCTCCGCCGCGCGGACGGCCCGTAGCGACTGCGGAGCGGTCGGCGCGCCGGACCCCGGGGGCGCGTACGCCGGGTGCAGGGCGGACCGTTCACGGGAGTCGGCCCCACCGGCGGATTCCCCCGCCGCCACACCGACGTCTCCGCCCGCACGCCCCCCGAAGTCCGGCACCCCCCGCCCAGAGCCAACCGCCGCGCCCGCCCGGACTCGGGCACCACGCCCCTGCCGGACTCAAACACCGTGCCCTTCCCGGCCTCGTACACCGCGCCCCTCCCGGACTCGGGCACCACTCCCCTGCCGGACTCAAGCACCGTGCCCTTCCCGGACTCCGGCACCACGCCACCGCCCGTAGCCGGCGCACCGGCCCGGACGGCCGACACCGCTCCACCGCCGGAGGCCACCGCACCGGCCCCGACGGCAAGACCAACGTGTCCAACCAGGCCGACTTGTCCGACCAGCCAGGTCAGCCCGGCCGCCCTGGCCAGTCCACCCCGCGGCCGGCGGTCACCGCACGTGCAGCCCGAACCCCGTCCGGCCCGTGGGCTCCAGACCCTCCTTCAGGTGCAGCGAGGGGATCTCGTAGTCGCCGAAGTTCTGCCGCCGGAAGGCGATGGGCTCGGTCGACTCCAGAGTGAGCAGGCGCTCCACCCACGCCTTGGCCACGTCCGCGTGGTCCTCGCCGCTCATCCGGTCGGCGCCGTACAGCACGAACGGCGGAAGCGGCTCGATGCCGGGGTAGTAGAGGATCCCGTGGTGGATCGGGAACAGCAGGTCGTCGATGGGGCCGTTGATCCCGCGGGCGGCGTAGTGCGACTCCGGGCCCCCGGTGGTCACCGACAGCAGGGCCCTGCGGCCCGCGAGGGTCCCTTCGCCGAAGCGCTCCCCGTACTTCGTGTCGCTGTGCTCGCCGACGCCGTAGGCGAAGCGGTAGGTGAACACCCGGTCCACCCAGCCCTTGAGGATCGCGGGCATCGTGTACCACCACAGCGGGAACTGGAAGATGACCGTGTCGGCCCACAGCAGCTTCTCCTGCTCGGCGAGCACGTCCGGGGTGAGCGCCCCGGCCTCGAAGGCCCGGCCCGAGTCCAGGGCGACCTTCAGCGGACTCGACGCGTGGGGGCCGTAGTCCGCGGCATCGACGACCGCCTTCCAGTTCATGGCGTACAGATCGCTCACCCGCACCTCGTGCCCGGCGCCCTCCAGCGTGGAGACCGCCAGGTCCTTCAGCGAGCTGTTGAGCGACTTCGGCTCGGGGTGGGCGTAGACGATCAGCGTCTTCACGGGAACTCCTCGGGATCGGATGCCTTGATCCTGGGCCCCGCGGCGCCCGGTGTTCAGGGGCGCGGCTTCCGTCGGACCGGACTTCCTGGTACCGGCAGGGCCACCCTCGCCGGCGTCGCCGCGGCCATACTGGGCCCATGGACGATCTTGCGGGCTTCCTGCGGACCCGGCGTGCACGGGTCGACCCGGCGGCCGTCGGCATACCCACCGACAGCCGCCGCCGGGTCGAAGGCCTGCGCCGCGAAGAGGTCGCGCACCTGTCCGGTGTCAGCGTCGACTACTACGTGCGCCTGGAGCAGGGCCGCGCGACCCAGCCCTCCGAGCAGGTCCTCGACGCGCTTGCCCGCGTCCTGCGCCTCGACGAGACCGAGCGGGAGCACCTCTACCGCCTCGCCCGGCAGCGCCACCGCCGCACGAAGGCACCGGGCGGGCGGATCCGCCCGGAGGTGCTGCGCGTCCTCGACCTCGTCGCCGGAGCACCCGCGATGATCATGAACCACCGGCTGGACGTGCTCGCCGGGAACCGCCTCGCCGGGCTCCTCTTCGGCCGGCCGATGCCGGGCCTGAACATCGCCCGGCACCTCTTCCTCGAGGAGGCCGAGCGCGGCCTCTACGCGGACTGGGAGCACTGCACCCTCGACGTGGTCGGGCACCTGCGCCTGGCCACCGGCCAGTACCCCGAGGACCCCAAGCTGGCCTCGCTCATCGGCGAACTGGCGATGGGCAGCGAGCGGTTCCGCCGCCTGTGGGCCCGCGCGGACGTGCGCGCCCGCACCCACGGCCGCAGGGCGTACCGCCATCCGCTGATCGGGCTGCTGGAACTGCACCAGGAGAACTTCGCGCTGCCGGGCGAGTCGGGCATGGAGCTGCTGATCCTGTCCGCGGCCCCCGGCAGCCCCGCCGAGGACGGACTCCGGCTGCTCGCGGGCCTGAGCGCGGACAGCGCCGAAGCACGCCCCCCGGCGACCGTCCGGCTACCCGACTGACCGGCCGGCCGGTCCGCCCGCCAGGCAGGCCCTCTCTGCAACAAGGTCCGAAGGAGCGGGCCGGCGATGGGCCTACGGCGCGAGCACGTCCAGTTCCTCCAGCGCGCCCACCGCGATCTGCCGCGTCAGCGCCTCGGCGCCGGCCGCGTCGCCCTCCCGTACGGCCTCGGCCACCCGCACGTGCAGGGTGACGGCGGCCGGGTCGGGGTCGTGGAACATCACCGCGTGCTGGGTGCGCCCGGTCAGGACCTCGGCGACGACATCGCCGAGCCGCGCGAACATCTCGTTGCCGGAGGCGTTGAGCACGATCCGGTGGAAGGCGATGTCGTGGTGGAGGTACCCGTCGAGCTGGTGGCCGCGCGAGGTGCGGACCATGCCGAGGGCCGCCTCGGTGAGCTCGGCGCACTGCTCCGGGGTGGCCCGCAGCGCCGCGAGTCCGGCCGCGACCGGTTCGATGGCCGAGCGCAGCACGGTGAGGGAGCGCAACTGGCGCGGGCGGTCCGCGCCGGCGAGGCGCCAGCGGATGACGCGCGGGTCGTAGACGTTCCACTCCTCGGTGGGGCGGACGGTGACGCCGACCCGGCGGCGGGACTCGACCAGTTGCATCGACTCCAGCACGCGGACCACTTCGCGGACCACGGTCCGGGAGGCGTCGAAGCGTTCGGCGATCTCGTCGGTGCGCAGCACGCTGCCGGGCAGGTACTCCCCCGCCGTGATCGCCAGGCCGATCGTGTCCAGCACGCGGGAGTGGAGCCCCTGGCCGCCCGGCCCGTCAGTGGTCATGGCGTAAGCGTACGGTGACCCCCGGATGGACAAAAGATGTGATGTTTTACCGAGGACCCCTTGAATAAGTACTACGTAATGGGCTTCAGTGGTGCCCAGGTCCTCCGGGCCGATGTCGACGAGGACAAGGACCAACGAAAAAGAGGTGCGCGATGACGCGCGTCATTGTGGTGATGGGCGTGGCCGGGACGGGAAAGACGACCGTGGGCCGGCTGCTCGCCGACGCGCTCGCCCTCCCCTACGCGGAGGGCGACGCCTTCCACCCGGCGGCCAACGTCGCCAAAATGTCCGCCGGCATCCCCCTGGACGACGCGGACCGCCGGCCCTGGCTGGACTTGATCGGCGAGTGGATGCGCAACCGGGCCGGGATCGGCGGCGGGGTCGTCTCCGCCTCCTCCCTCAAGCGGGCCTACCGCGACCGGCTGCGGGCCGTCGCACCGGACACCGTCTTCGTCCACCTCACCGGCGAGCGGCCGCTGATCGAGGAGCGCATGGCCGCGCGCAAGGGGCATTTCATGCCCACCACGCTGCTGGATTCGCAGTTCGCCACGCTGGAGCCGCTCCAGCCGGACGAACTCGGCGTTCTCGTCGACGTGTCCGGAGGCCCGGAGGAGATCGCCGCACGGGCGCTGTCCGCCCTGCGCCGCCTCCCGGCGCCGGCCGCGTAACCGCCCGGATCAGGCCCGGAGCCCGCCCCGCCCCCACCCCGCCCCACCCCGCCCACTGCCGCAGCCCCCTGCCCGCAGCCCCTCTGCCCTGCCCCGGAACAAGAACGAAGGAACCCGTCACCGTGACCAGTCTCAGCGTCGAGACTCTCGCAGCGGCCGCCACCGAGCCGATCACCTCGGCCGGAAACACCCAGCTGGGTGTGGCCGTCCTCGCGGGCATAGCCGTCATCGTCCTGCTCATCACCCGCCTCAAGCTGCACGCCTTCCTGGCACTGACGCTCGGCTCGCTCGCCCTCGGGGTGTTCGCCGGCGCCCCCCTGGCCAAGACCATCTCCAGCTTCACGGCCGGGCTCGGCTCGACCGTCGCGGGGGTCGGCGTCCTCATCGCGCTCGGCGCCATCCTCGGGAAGCTGCTCGCCGACTCGGGCGGCGCGGACGAGATCGTGGACACCATCCTGGCGCGCGCCAAGGGCCGGGCCATGCCGTGGGCGATGGTGCTGATCGCCTCGGTGATCGGCCTCCCGCTCTTCTTCGAAGTCGGCATCGTGCTGCTGATCCCGGTGGTCCTGCTCGTGGCCAAGCGGGGCAACTACTCGCTCATGCGGATCGGCATCCCCGCGCTGGCCGGCCTGTCCGTGATGCACGGACTGATCCCGCCGCACCCCGGTCCGCTGGTCGCCATCGACGCGCTCGACGCCAACCTGGGGCTCACCCTCGCGCTCGGCGTGCTCGTCGCCGTCCCGACCGTCGTCATCGCGGGCCCGGTGTTCTCCCGGTACGCGGCACGGTGGGTGGACATCCCCGCGCCCGAGCGGATGATCCCGCAGCGGCCCTCGGCGGAGCCGGAACACCGCCCGCGCTTCGGGGCCACGGTCTTCACCGTGCTGCTCCCGGTGGTCCTGATGCTGATGAAGGCCCTGGTCGACATCGTGGTCAACGACCCGGCCAACGCGGTCCAGCGGGTCACGGACGTGGCGGGCTCACCCCTGATCGCGCTGCTCGCGGCGGTGCTCGTGGGCATGTTCACCCTCGGCCGGGCGGCCGGCTTCACCAAGGCGCGGCTGTCCGAGACGGTGGAGAAGTCGCTGGCCCCGATCGCGGGCATCCTGCTGATCGTGGGTGCGGGCGGCGGCTTCAAGACGACGCTGATCGACGTGGGCGTCGGCCAGATGATCATGGACCTGTCCGAGAACTGGGCGATACCGACCCTGCTGCTGGCCTGGCTCATCGCCGTGGCCATCCGCCTGGCGACGGGCTCGGCGACGGTCGCCACCATCTCCGCCGCCGGACTGGTGGCCCCGCTGGCGGCGGGCATGTCGTCCACGGAGACCGCTCTGCTGGTCCTCGCCATCGGAGCGGGGTCGCTGTTCTTCAGCCACGTCAACGATGCCGGGTTCTGGCTCGTGAAGGAGTACTTCGGCATGACGGTCGGCCAGACCCTCAAGACCTGGTCGGTGATGGAGACCATCATCTCGGTGGTCGGCCTGGGCTTCGTCCTGCTGCTGTCACTGGCCCTCTGACCGCCCGCGGCCCGCTCCCCCGCCGCCTTCCGATCGGCCGCCGCATGCCGGTCGGCCGCCGCCTTCCGGTCGGCCGCCGCCTTCCGGTCAGCCGGTCCGCCGGTGCCTGCCCCGCGTCCCTTCCCGGGACCCGGGGCAGGTCAGTTGGGCCGCCGCCAGCTCGAAGCCGCCCGCCGCGGTGGCGCAGCGGTCGGCCAGGGAGGCCACCTCGGCGCGGAAGGCATCGCCCCCCGGGCCCTGCCAGCGCAGGTCTCCGGCGGCGATGCGGAGCCGTTCGGCGTGCGAACGCAGGGCGGCCGAGTGGGCGCGCAGCCCCTCGGCCGGGGCCGCGAGGGTCTCGGCCCGGGGCGCGGGCCCGGCGGCGTCCGTCACTGGGTCCGCCCCGGGACGTAGACGTCGGGATGTCCCGGCAGCCGCACGAGGTGGCTTCCGGTGACGCGGCCCCCGAAGCACGCGAGGGCCGCCGCCGGACCCGGCTCGGGGCCGGAACCCACCCAGGTGACCCGGTAGACCGTGGTGAACTCCCGGCTCGCGGCCAGCCGTCCGGCCGTCCGGGCGCCCGGACCGTGGCCGAGGAGGGCGAGTTCGGTCCCGGAAGGCACCAGGCGGCGTACGGTCGCGGCCACTTCGCGGACGTGCGCGGCCGGGTCCTCGTACGGGGCTTCGGCGCGGCCGGACTGCGTCGGTGGTCCCGCGAGGTGGAGCACGCACCGCTCCACCCCGTCCGGGCCGGCGACCTGCTGGAGCAGGACCGCGCCCGCGGCGGCGCCGATCCGGTCGGCATTGCCCCGGTACCCGGCCGGGGTGCCGCTGGTGTCCAGCTCGGCGAGGAGGCGGGTCCCCGGTTCGGAGCAGGCGGGTCCCCGGTCGAAGAAGGCCCGCAGGGCGGCGCCGATCCCGAGGAGCGGCTCGGCGGCCACGGCCCTGCCGGTGGCGACCTGCCAGCCGGCGTGGTCGTTGAACGGGTTGTCGTCCGTCAGCGCGTTCCAGGCCAGGATGTCGGCGAAGGAGGGGTTCAGCGGGGCGAAGGCGGGACCCTCGCCGCGTCGGCGCACGAGTGCGCGGAACGCCCGGACGGCGTCCGCCTGCCGGCCCTCATCCACCGCGAGGAACACCTCGGCCGCGGCAGGGTCCGCCGACCTCGCCGGGTTACGGGTGCTCTCGGCCCGGATCCGGCCCCTGAGGCCGCACACCGCGAGGCTGACGGCGAGGCTCTCCCGGCCGGTGAAGACCCCGGCGAGCCACCCGGCCCGCGCCACGCCCCGGCCCCGGGCGGCCCAGCCGAGTCCGTGCGGGTCGGTGAGGGCGCGCAGCAGCGTACGCCAGGCCGCGCGGCGGCGGCTGCCGAGGCCCAGTGCGGTGACCGGCAGCCGGGAGCCGAGGGCCAGCCGGGAGGCGTAGCGGGAGGCTTCGCCGACGGCGTCGGCCGCCTCGGCCAGTTCCCGGCACAGGGCGCCCAGTTGATCGGCATCCGGGTCGGTGGGCGCGGAGGTCGCGGAGGTCCCGGGGGTCGCGGCGTCGGACATGGATTCCTCGTCGGGTCGGATGAGCATCGGGCAGGACGGGGCGGGACGAACAGAATCGGTCGGCAGGCAGTCAGTCAGTCAGTCGGGGCTGGCGGGCGGGCCGGATGACGTGGCGCCGCCGGTGCGCGGTCGAGACCGGTGCCGGGGTCAGCGGCGGGTCAGGCGCAGGCGGATGCCCTGCGGGTCCAGGGCCGCGGGGAGCGGGCCCAGGGGGTCGAGCACGGGCCGGACGGGCCGGACCCGGTGTCCGCGCAGCACCTCCGCGCAGAGCGCCGCGGTGACCAGCAGCCCCAGTTGTTCGCCGGGGCAGCGGCCGTCGGCATGGCTGAACGGGGCCATCCGGACGTCTTGGTCCGCTTCGCGGGAAGCCCACCGGCCCGGTACGAAGACGTGCGCGGCCGGCACGTGTTCGGGGTCGCGCTGGTGGAACAGCACGGGCAGCACCACACAGGTCCCGGCGGGATGCCGCACGCCCCGCCATTCGGTTTCGGCGCGGGTGATCCTTATCAGGTCGGGGACGGCCGGATACAGCCGCAGCGATTCCCGGACGCAGGCACGCAGCCGGGGCAGCGCGCCCTGGGCGTCGGCGCCCTGCACCCATCCGGCGGCGCGTGCCTCGGCGGCGACGGCGTCCTGTTCGGCCGGGTGCGCGCCGAGGAGCAGCAGGGTGCGCAGCAGCACGCCGGGGACGAGGTCGAAGGCGGCCAGCCACTGGCGGACCTGCCCGACCGGGTCCGCCTGCACCTGGTCCGCCCCGTGGCGGTCCGGCCGGGCGAGGGCGTCCGCATGGCGGCGGGCCCGCCCGATGAGGGTGTGCGGCTCGGCGAGGTCGGCGTACGCGGCGATCCGCGCTCCGGCCCTGTCGTGGGAACGCCCGAGGCTGCGGCCGAGTTCCGTGTCCTCGGCGGCCGCGTCGCCGAGGACGATGCGCCGGGCCGCGCGGGCCACGGAGTGCCGGACGCGGGCGAGTTCGAGGGAACGCCCCGCCGTCAGGCGCCGGGCCTCATCGGTGAGGACCGAGAGGAACGCCCCGCAGGAGGGGTGCACGGTCAGCCCCGCGGCGAGCACGGAGTCGTCGACCGCCCGCCGCCCGGCGCGGATCCCGGCGTGGGCGCAATTGCCGTCCGCCTCTCCGGCGGGCTGGACGAGGGAGCCGACGGGTTCGGCGTAGAACTGCCGGATGTCCTGCGGATCGAGGATGAGCAGGACGGTGCCGGTCAGCCCCCGGACGAGCACGGGCGCCCCGCCGTGCCGCTCGCGCAGGGCCCGCAGGGTGGCGGCGGACCAGCGCGGCCGGCCGGGCCCCGCGTGCCCGGGCACCGCACGGGGCCGGACACCCACGAAGCCCCGTACAAGGGCCGGCAGCGCATGCGCGCCGGCGAACCGGGCGCTCTCGCCGCGCCCCGCCCGGGCCGTCATACGGGGGCCTCCGCGGCCGGGGCCGGTGGCGTGCGCGCACCGCGGGCGGTCTCGTGGGCCGTACGCATCCGTGTACCTCCGCGCAGCCTGGACTCGACGGTCGGTGATCTCGCGCTCACCGTACGTCGACCGCCCCCGGTCCGCGCCCCGAGGACCACGAGGGGGGTACGGGGGCCACGGGCGGACCAGGCCGATGGCGGCGGACGGCGCGAGGCCTCCGTCGACGAGGCACTGGGCGACGACCAGGCCGGAACGGTTGTACCCGCAATGGCAGCGCACCAGGATCCGCCGTCCGGAGTCGAGAGCCGTGCGGGCGGCTCCGGCGAGGCCGAGGGCGGTACGCAGCTGCGCGCCCGTGAGCGGGGCATCGGGCAGCTCGCCGACCAGGTGTTCCACACGCGGGTCGGGGCCGTGGCCCGGGCGGGTGAAGAGGCTGATGACGAGGTCGACCTCGGCTCCGACGACGACCGGCCGCAGCTCTCCGGCCGGGTCGGTCCAGTAGTGGCCGCCCATTCACAGGCCGGGGGTGATCTCGTCCCGGGGACGCTGCGGACCGGGCACGTCGCGGTCCTTCTGCCGGGTCTTCGTCCTCGGACTCCGAAGATACGGCCACGGTGCGGTGCAACCGGGTTCAGGTGAAGGCCGCCTCGCGGAAGGCCGTCCGGAGCGGGGCCGACGGGATGGTGGGGAGGAGGGCGGCCCAGCGCTGTCCGCGCGGGGAGATCCACAGCACCGGGCCTTCGCCGTGGGACCAGGATCCGTGCGCGGCGGGGTGCCAGAGGAGGCCGCGGGCGGGGAGCAGTTCGCCGGTGCGGATGCGGAGCGACTGCGCCGTCCAGGCCGGGCTGACGGGGCCGCCCGCCGGGGCGAGGAGGTGGCTCAGGAACCGGCCGAGGTCGGCGGCGGGCGCACACAGGGTCCCGTCGGCGGTGAAGCCGGTCCGGGTCATGCCGAGCGGCCCCCAGATCCGGTCGGCGGCGAACCCGGCGAGGGGCCTGCCGCACAGCCGCTCGGCGAGCCCGAAGAGGGCGGGCGACACCCCGGAACCGTGGGTGAGCAGATGGTGCGCGGTGGTTCCGGCGGGGAGGCCGTCGCCCGCCCCGTAGGCGGTGAGCGGGGTGTGCAGGGCCAGCTCCCCCGCGTCCACGAGCACCCCGATCACGGGCCAGACGGCCAGCACGCCCACCAGCCCGCCGACATCGGGGGCGGTGGCCGGGTCCACGGCCTCCACCACCGCGTCCGGACCGTCCGCGCCACCGACGGCCCAGCCGGCCCCCGGGTCCGCGTCCCGCACGAGCGCCGCGATCCGGGCGACGCCCCCGACCGGGGCGTGCTGCGTGACCGGCTCGCGCTGCCCGCGCCGCCCGGCAGGCCCGGTCTCGTCGGCCTGTCCGGCCCGGTCGCTCTGGAGCGTCATGGTCAGCCACGGTACGGCGCCCTCCGTAGCCGCCCCGCGCGTCACGCGGTCGGGCCGCGGCGGGCCACCCGAATGCCCCCGCACCCCGTCCGGTACCGCCGGCGGGGGTGCGGGGGTGGCACGGGGCCGCGGCCCGCACGGGCCGTCGGCGCCCGTACCGCGCCTCAGTCCCCGACCGCCCCCACGGCCCCGTCCGCCGCAGGCTCCGCGCGGGACTCGGCCCTGATCCCCATGACGACGACGGTGATCAGGCAGAACGCGATGAGGATCTCCGCCCAGAGGAAGGCGAGGTAGTCGAGGAGGCAGCCGATCGGCGGTGTGCCCGGGGCGGTGTTGCGGAAGGCCGCCAGGGCGAACAGGGTGGCGGCCATCCAGCCGAGGGCGGGCCAGATGAGCCCCTTGCGGCGGGTGACGAGGAACCACCCGCCGATCAGGACCGACACGGCGAGCGCCCACATCGCGATCATCATGAACACCGCGAACACGAGCACGCTGTTGGAACGGGCCAGCCCGATGTCGAGGACGGCCGCGCCGTCGTTCGCCGTCGAGGCCTCCACCGTGGACGAGAAGAGCACGTCGTTGTTGGAGAACAGGACCCGCACCGGAACCTTCTCCTGGCCCAGTACCGCCGCGAACTCCACGTCCGCCCCGTAGCCGTCGAACGGGTAGTCCGTGATGGAGCCGCCCGTCAGGGCCACCGGCACGTCCAGGCTGGAGATCCGCTGGTGGGCCTTGAAGGTCAGGTCGCCGCGGGTGGCCGTCGAGGTCTGGAGGGTGAGGTCGTCGGCGGGTGCGATCCCGCCGGCCTCGGCAAGCGCTCCTCTGGGCGTGACCAGGACCCGCAGCACCAGCTCGCGCCCGGCGGCGTCGACGCGCTGGATGGTCGCCTCGATGTCCACCCGGTCGGCGTCGGCCCGGCCCGCGGTGTGGACGGTGTCCTGGGCCTGGCGTTCGCCGAACTGCAGCCAGGCCCCCACGCCGACCGCCGCCACGATCGCGAGCAGGAGCAGCCCCGGCAGCAGGGGGATGCGCCGCCCGGACGGGCGGCGCCGCACTGCGCTCACGCGGCGGGCTTGCCGGGCTGGTCGTGGGTCGAGCAGTGGATGCCGCCGCCGCCCGAGGCGATCGTGTCGATCGCGACGGGGACGATGTCCCGCTTGGGGAAGTGCTCCTGCAGGATGCCGCGGGCCCGGTCGTCGGCCTGGCGGTCCCCGAACTTCGGCATGAAGACGGAGTCGTTGGCGATGTAGAAGTTGGCGTAGGTCGACACGAAGTCGTCGCCCTCGCCCGTGATCTTGTCCAGGTCGGGCTGCGGCAGGTCGATGATCTCGAACTTCCGGCCGCGGGCGTCCGTCGCCTTCGAGAGGACCGACTTCGCCTGGTCGGCGGAGCGGGACCAGGAATCCTTCGGGGTGTTCGGGTGGGCGCGGTCCAGCAGGACGACACCGGGCGCGGCGAACCGGACGAGACTGTCCACGTGGGCGTCGGTGATGTCCTCGCCGCGTACGCCGGCCAGCCAGACCACCGTCTCGACGCCCAGGGTCTGCTTGAGCTCGGCCTCGATGGTGTCCCGGCTCTTGCCGCGGTTGCGGTTGTCGTTGACGATCGAGCTCTCGGTGATCAGCAGGGTGCCCTCGCCGTCGGCCTCGAAGGAGCCGCCCTCGGCCACCAGCGGAGCCTTGACCCGCGGGATCCCGTACTTCTGCAGCAGAAGGCGCCCGACCTGGCCGTCATTCTTGTGCTCCTGCTTGTTGCCCCAGCCGTTGAAGTTGAAGTCGACACCGATGACCTTGCCCTCCTCCTCGACGAAGACGGGGACGGTGTCGCGGGCCCACAGGTCGTCCACGGCCAGCGGGATCACCTCGACCTCGGAGCCGCAGGCCCGCTGCGCGGCGGCCGCCTGCTCGGGCCGGGCCATCATGACGACCTCCTCGTACCCGCCGACGGCCCGGGCGATCCGCGCGATGTCCTCGCGGACGTAGCGCAGGTCTTCCATCCAGACCGCGTCCAGGGCGGGCCAGGCCATGAAGGTGCGGGTGTGGCTCTCCCATTCGGCGCCGAGCCGTCGCTCGGAGCCGGCGGGGGACGGCTGGGTGGAGCCCTCGGGGGCGTTGGAGCGCGGGGCGCTCTGCGAGGGACCACAGGCGGCGGCCCCGAAGGCGAGGGCACCGAGCCCGGCGAAGGTACGGAGGGCGGTCCGGCGCGTGGGGGGCAGGTGGGACACGGGAGAGCTCCGATCGAGGGCTGGCGGGACGGCTTCGTCCGGCCAGGACGGGCGCGGGAGGCACGGCACGGGCCGACCGCCCCGGGCCCCTTGGTCAAGGGTGCGCCCTCCGTCCGCGAAGGGCCGTGACGCGGGGCGGGTGGTGCGGCCACGTGGCGCCCACTCTGACACTGACTGAAAATTCAGTCAATGCATGGCACGATGCGCGCAGGCCCCTGCCGCATCGCAGGGCATCTCGCCCCGCATCGTCGAAAGAGCCACCGCATGTCCGAGCAGCACTCCGGCGCACAGCCGGCCCGTACGGCACTGTCCGCAGAGGATCCCCGGGAGATCGGCGGCTACCGCCTGCACGCCCGGCTCGGCTCCGGCGGCATGGGCGTGGTCTACCTGGCCCACACCCCCGGCGGCCGCCCCATCGCGCTCAAGGCCGTCCGCAGGGAACTCGCCTCCGATCCCGAGTTCCGCCGGCGGTTCGCCCAGGAGGTGGCCAGCACCCGCCGGATCCACGGCCTGTTCACCGCCCAGGTGATCGACTCCGGGGTCGAGGACCCCACGCCGTGGCTCGCCACCGCGTACGTGTCCGGCCCCTCGCTGCACGAGGTCGTACGGCGCCACGGGCCACTGCCGACCCGTACGGTCCTGCTGCTCCTCGCGGGCATAGCCGAGGCGCTCCAGGCGATCCACGGGGCGGGCGTCGTCCACCGCGACCTGAAGCCCGCCAACGTGCTGCTCGCGCAGGACGGTCCCCGGGTGATCGACTTCGGCATCGCCCGCGCGGCGGACGCCGCCGCGCTCACCGGTACGGGGCTGCGGATCGGCACGGCGGCCTTCATGGCGCCCGAGCAGGCGCTCGGCCATGCGGCGACGCCGGCGACGGACGTCTTCGCGCTCGGGACGCTGGCCGCGTACGTCGCGTGCGGGATCGCGCCCTTCGGGAACGGGCCGGAGTCCAGCGCCCTCTACCGGGTCGTCCACGAGCATCCCGACCTCAGCCGGGTGCCGCACGAGCTCTACGGCCTCGTCTCGTGGTGCCTCGCCAAGCAGCCCGAGGACCGTCCGCAGCCGGCCGAAGTCATCGCCTCCGTGCGGGCGCACCCCCTGGTGTGCGGGCGGCCGGAGTTCACCGACGGCTGGTTGCCCCGGCCCGTCCGGGAGAGCTCGGCGGCGGGGGCGACACCGCCTGGCCCGCCCCTGCGCCGTTCCAGGCCACCAGGACCGCCACCGCGCCATCGGGCCCGGCGGGCGCCGCCCCGGCCGCCCCCGGAGCGGGCTTCGCCGGAGCGGGCTACGCCGGACCGGGCTTCCCGGGGCCGGCCTTCCCCGGGCCGGACACGGGTTCCGGAGGTTCCGGAGCCTGGCCCGACGGACCTGCACCGGCACCCGTCCCGGCAACGCCGTCCCTCCCCGGGCAGGGCCGCGGCACGCCGGGCCGCGGGCGGCGGCTTCCGCTGCTCCCGACCCTCGTCGTGACCGGCACCCTGCTGGCCGCCGCCGGAGCCGTGTACTACCTGGACGTCCCCACGAGCGGGGCCCCGAGCACAGGCGGCAGCCCCGTCACCGGCCCCACGGCATCCGCATCCGCATCCATGTCCGCCTCCGCCTCCGCCTCGGCCTCCGCCACAGCTGGGGCCACGCCCGGTCCCCTCCCGCCCGACCCGGCCGCCGCGTACCTGCCCGGCTACACGAAGGCCAGGCTCACCGCCCCCGACTCCGCCTATGAGTTCGACCTGAAGGAGGGGAAGGTGGTGCCCGCGGAGACGGCCGAGTGGTACCTGGCCCGCGACGGCCGGGCCCTGGCCCCCTCCGAGGAGTCGGACTCCTTCGTGTCCGACTCCGGGGAGCTGACCGTGGCCGCCTGCCTCCACGGCATCGAGACCCGCCCGGCCGCCGCGCTGCCCTTCGCCGCACTCGCGAAGGCCCGGCCGTTCTGCGTGCGCAGCCCGGACCGGAGCGACATCGCGATCGTGAGACTGGTCGAGGCCCCGGCCGACGATTCCGCCACGATCCTGGTGGACCAGTACCGCCGGAGCTGACGGCCCGGCCCGCGGGGGTTCCGGATCACCTCCGGCGTGACGGCGAAGGGCGGGGCCCCCGGAGGTGCCCCGCCCGTTGTGCTGTCGCCCCGGTCAGCTCTTGTCAGGGCGGTCCGTCACGCGCAGGGAGTTCAGCAGGGGTTTGCCGAAGCCGGCGTGGGTGACGAAGCGGACGTTCAGGACTCCGTCCGTGACCGTGACCGTGTAGCTGCGGGTCAGGGCTGTGTACGTGCCCGCCTCCAGGGAGATGTCCAGGGAGGGGAGCACCTGCGTGCCCTCCGCCAGGACGTCGAAGACGCGCCTGTTCGGCTTGGTGGAGGAGAGCTCCGCGAAGCCCAGTTCCACGGTGTAGGTGCCGTTGGGGACGTTGTCGAAGCGGTATTCGTACATGCCCTCGCGGGCGTTGCGGAAGAGCTTCTGGTCGTCCGTGCCCGTGATCGTGCGGCTGGTGGACTGGGTCGAACCGTTGCCCTGGTACCCGTAGGAGCCCGCCGTGTACTTGCGGTCCGGGGACCAGCCGTCGCCCAGCGCGTCCGTGCTCGCGCCCGTGGCGCCGGCGTCCAGGGCGACCTGGTAGCGCGGGACGACGAGCTTGACCGGGACGGTGAGCACCGGGGTCCGGCCGCTGGCCGAGGTGATCTTCAGGTCGGCCGTGAGGACGGTGCCCGGTGTCAGGCCCGTGGTGTCCACGGACAGGGTGAGCGGGGCCTTCCCGCCCGTGGGGAGGTCACCCGAGCCCGGGGTCACCGTGAGCCAGGCCGCCTCCTCGGCCGCGGAGAAGGCCGTGCCCAGACCCGGGTTGGTGAGGTCGAGGGTCCGGGTCCGCTTCTGGCCGGGCGGCAGGACGATCTCCACGGCCGGTTTCGCCGGGGTCACCTTGCCGGTGCGCAGGGAGCGGGTGGCCGCTGTGACATCGGCCGGCTTGACGTCGACGGTGGCCGTCACCGGCTCGTACTGGGCGGCGGTCAGGGTGAGTTCGCGGGCGCCGGACGGGCTCTGGACCACGTACCCGCCGTCGGCCGCGGTGGTGGCGGAGACGGCGGTGGTGCCCGTGCCGACGGTCACCGTGGCTCCGGCGACCCCGTTGCCGTCGTTCGCGTCGAGCACCCGGCCCGCCACCACACCGCTCTTGGTGGTGCGGAAGGAGACGGACAGGCCGTCGCTGATGACGGGCGTGTTGAAGGAGTACCGGTAGGCGTCGGTGCCGGTGGCGTTCTCCACGCCGACGGTGGCGGTGGAACCGCCCTTGATGCCGGTGCCGCCGGTCCCCTTGTAGGTGTACCGGACGCTGCCGTCCTCACCGATCGCCGCCGAGAAGGAGAACTTGTCGGACTGCGCCGACCAGTGCGAGACCTCTCGCCACTCGATCACGTAGCTCCGGTGCGGCGCCGTGCCGGTGACCGCCGTGAAGACCCCGGACCCGCTGCCGGCGGCCCCGACGACCAGGTCGTCCCAGAACGGGTACAGCGCCGCGTTGGGCGTGGCCGCGCTCGGGATGTCCCCGTTGATGTCGCCGGTGTTGTTTCCGCCGAAGCTGACGGTGCCGTTCGTGCCGATCCAGGCCTGCCCGTACGTCTTGCCGTACAGCGGCAGCGGGAAGGGCAGGTCGACGCGCTCGGTGGTGTTGTCGCCGGTCAGTGCGAGCTGCCGGTCGCCCGGCTGGTACGGGCCGGTGCCCGAGGTGGCGCAGGCGTAGCCGTAGGTGTCGGTGCGTTCGGGGAGGGTCACCGCGACGGTGGTGTCCCCGGCGAGGGTGACCTTGGCCGTGCCGCCGCTGAGGCAGCGCGAGGAGTGGGTGGCGTTCACGTCGTACGTGCCGTGCGGCAGGGTGACCTCGAAGCGGCCCTGCGCGTCGGTGGTCGCGGTCACCGGGGTGTCCGCGACGGTCACCGCGGCGCCGGCCACGGGGCCCGCGGCCGAGGAGACGGTGCCCGTGAGCTTCCCGGAGTCCGCCTGGACGAGGTCGATGTCGCCCGTCGCGGTGGCGTTCTCGGTCACCGATACGGTCGCGCCCTGCTGCCCGTAGCCGAACTTCGAGGCGGTCAGCGCGTAGTCGCCCACGGACAGGGCGGTGAAGCGGTACGTGCCGTCGGCCTCGGTGGTCGTCGTACGGTCGATCGGGCCGTCGGCGACGACCTTCACGCCGGCGACGGGCTGCCCGCCGGAGCGCACGGTGCCGCCGAGGGCGCCGATCGCGCCGCGCGGGGCGGCGAGGACGGCGGCGAGGACGTCGAGCTTGCCTTCGCCGAAGACGTTGTTGTCGGCGGCGGTGCCGCCGCACTGGCTGCTGTCGGTGTCCAGCGCGGTGCCGTCCAGCAGGGCAGTGGTCTGCGCGATGTCGCCTTCGAGGGCGGGCGCGGCCGACCAGAGCAGGGCCACGGCCGCGGCCGTGTGCGGCGAGGCCATGGAGGTGCCGGAGAAGGACGCGTAGCCGCCGGGGACGGAGGAGCGCACGTTCACGCCGGGGGCGGCGATGTTCGGCTTGACGATGCCGCCGGGGCCCGCGCCGCGCGAGGAGAACGAGGCGATCGCGCCGTTGATGTCGAAGGCTCCGGAGCTGTAGGAGCTCTGGTAGTCGCCGGGCGAGCCGCTGGTGGTGCAGCCGGGGCCGGAGTTGCCGTTGGAGAAGGCCGGGAAGATGCCGGCCGCGCGCCAGGTGTCGACGATCTGCTGGTACCAGGTGTCGCCGCCCGTGCCGCCCCAGGAGTTGTTGACGATGTGCGGGGCCAGGTCGGGCCGCGGGTTCTGGCCGTTGAGGTCGGTCGGCGCGACGATCCACTGGCCGGCGGCGAGGAGGGAGGCCTCGGAGCAGGAGGTGGTCTCACAGCCCTTGGCCGCGATCCACTTCGCGCCCGGGGCGACACCGGTCTTGTTGGCGCCGCCGTCGTCGCCGACCATGGTGCCCATCGTGTGGGTGCCGTGGTCGTTGTTGTCGCAGGGGGCCGCGGTGGGGCAGACCCCGGCCGGGTCGAACCAGTTGTAGTTGTGGTCGTAGGTGCCGTCGGCGCTCTTGCCGCGGTACTGGTTGGCCACGGCCGGGTGGGTGTGGTCGACGCCGCTGTCGATGTTGGCGACGACGATGCCCTCGCCGCGCACGCCGAGCTGCTCCCAGACCTGCGGTGCCTTGATCCGGTCGATGTTCCACTCGACGGCGTCGGCCGCGGCCTTCTCCCGCTTGCCTTCCGCCGGCTTCGGCAGGTCGACCTTGTCGTCGGCGTCGATCCGGGAGACCTCGGGGCGCTGGGCCAGGGCCCCGGCGAGCTTCTCGGTGCCGACGACGCGGACGGCGTTGACGATCCAGTACGAGGTGTACTCGGCCTTCGCACCGTCCAGAGCCTTGATCACCTCGGCCTGGCTGCGCGCGGCATGGTCCTTCTTCAGACGCAGAACCGTTTCCGCCTTCGCCGTGCGGGTCTGCTGCCCGCCTGCGGAGGTGAGGTCGGCGGCGCTGTCGAGGTAGACCCAGAAGACGGCCTTCGCGGAGCCGTCGAGCTGGGCGCGGAGACTGGCTTCGATCTTGCGCTCGGCCGTGCCCGGGGTGGGTCCGGGGTCGGGCGCGGCGGCGGCCACGCCCGCGCCCAGGGGCAGCAGCAGGGCCGCGGTGAGGGCTGCGAGCCCTGCGCGCAGGGCTCGTAATGGTGAGCGGGAGGCTCGTCGGGTGTCGCTTCGTGCCACGTGTGGTCTCCTCGTACGCCGTGTGCAGGTCGTGCGGAAAGGGTGTGCGTGACGTGCGCGGGCCATGGTGCGGGTGATGTCATGCTCCGTACAAGAGTGCCTAATCAGCCGACCGCGGCCGCCGGGTGGCTGTTCCCGGCCGGGAGGGCCAGCCTGGGGGGATGACCGATCCCGCATCCCCGCCGCCCTCCCCCGGGGTCCGGCTCGGTACCGCGCAGGGCCGGTGGATCGTGCTGACCACCGTGCTCGGCTCCGCCATGGCGCTGCTCGACTCGACCGTGGTCAATGTGGCCCTGCCCAGCATCGGGCGGGATCTCGGCGCCGATCTGGCGGTGCTCCAGTGGACGGTCAACGCCTACCTGCTGACCCTCGCGGGCCTGATCCTGGTCGGCGGGGCGCTCGGGGACCGGTTCGGGCGGCGCCGGATCTTCGTGCTCGGGGTGGTGTGGTTCGCGGTCGCCTCGCTGCTGTGCGGGATCGCGCCGAACGCCGGGATCCTCATCGCCGCACGCGCCCTGCAGGGCATCGGCGGGGCACTGCTGACGCCCGGTTCCCTCGCGCTGATCCAGGGCTCGATCCATCCCGGCGACCGGGCCCGCGCGGTGGGGCTGTGGTCGGGGTTCGGCGGGGTGGGGGCCGCCGTGGGGCCGTTCCTGGGCGGCTGGCTGGTGGACGGGCCGGGCTGGCGCTGGGTGTTCCTGCTCAACGTGCCGGTGGCCGCGCTCTGCGTCCCGATCGCGCTGCGGCACGTACCGGAATCGCGGGATCCGGCGGCGCACGGGCGGTTCGACGTGGCCGGGGCGGTCCTCGGCGCGGCCTCGCTCGCCCTGCTGACCTACGCGCTCATCGAGGCCCGTTCCGGCGCCGCGCTCGTGGTGGTTTCGGCCGTCGGCGGCGTGCTGCTGGCCGGAGTGTTCGTGGCGGTCGAGCGGCGGCGGGCCGATCCGATGGTGCCGCCGGACATCTTCTCCTCCCGCCAGTTCACCGCCGTCAACCTGGTCACCCTGTGCGTGTACGCGGCCTTCGGCGGCTTCTTCTTCCTGGTGGTGCTCCAGCTCCAGGTGGTGTCCGGCTACTCCGCCCTCGGCGCCGGGGCCGCGCTGCTGCCCACCACGGCGCTGATGCTGCTGCTGTCGGCCCGGTCGGCGCAGCTCGGGGAGCGGATCGGCCCGCGCATCCCGCTGACCGTCGGGCCGCTGCTGTGCGCGGCGGGGATGCTGCTGATGCTGCGGGTGGGCCCGCAGGCCTCGTACGTACGGGACGTGCTGCCGGCGCTGCTGGTGATGGGCAGCGGCATGGCGGCCCTGGTGGCTCCGCTGACGGCGACCGTCCTGTCCTCGGTGGATCCCGGCCGGGCGGGCCTGGCCAGCGGCATCAACAACGCGGCCGCGCGCGCCGCCGGACTCCTCGCGGTGGCCGCGCTGCCGCTGCTGGCCGGGATGGGGCCGGACGCGTACCTCTCGGCCGGGGCCTTCGACGCGTCCTTCGGGCGGGCGATGCTGTGGTGCGCGGGGGTGCTGGTGGCCGGAGCCGCCGTGGCCTGGGCCACCGTACGCTCCCCCGCGCCCGGGGCCTGTCACCCGCAGTGCCGTACCAACTGCGCGGTGACCGCTCCGCCGCTCGAACCCCCGGGCGCGGCGGAGCGGTGATCACTGGGCACTTACCAAGGGCTCGGCGCCGGCGGGGCGACGACCGGCGGGCGGTCGTCACAGGTGATGGTGTTGGGCAGTTCCCAGCCGGCGAACCACGGGCCGGTCGTGCCGCCGCCGTCGTTGCCGCCGCGGTCGGCGAGGGTGAACTCCGAGCCGGTGGCGGGGAAGTTGAAGGAGCCGCAGTTGTTGACGCCGACGGCCCCGACGCCCCGTGCGTCGACGTTCTCGAAGCTCGCCGAGCCGGCGACCCGGGCGCTGACCACCGAGGTGCCGGTGCCGTCGACGCGGATGTCCTTGAAGTGGACGTTCTCGATGCGGACCTTGTCCTTCACCGGCCAGTCGCTGACCAGCATGATCGCGTTGTAGGTGCTGTCCAGGAAGGTGTTGCGGGTGACCTGGATGTCGGCCCGGTCGATGCTGCGGTCCAGGGCGTAGAACCAGATCGCGCCGAGCCCGATGTTCCAGTTCAGTTCGTAGGTGCCGGCGCGGACGGTGGTGTTGCCGTCGACGTGCAGGCTGCCGGTGAAGGGTTCCGCTCCGAAGCGGGAGCCGACGTGCAGGGCGCTGCCCTCGCGGACCGGGTCGGCCACGAGGTTGGCGGAGACGGTGGTGTCGGCGCCGCCGTAGATCGCGATGCCGTTGGCCAGGGTGGGGCTCTGCACGGTGTTGTGGTCGAAGGTGTTGCGGGCGTTCGTGGTCTTCTCGGCCCACATCGCGAGGCCGTCGTCGCCCGTGTTGCGGACGAAGTTGTCCTGGACGAGGGAGTCGGTGACTCCGGTGTGGAAGTTCAGGCCGTCGGCGATCTGGTCGGTGATGACGTTGCGGGTGACCTTCACGTTGCTCATCGGGCCGTCGAACCAGAGGCCGACCTTGGTGTGGTGGATGTAGAGGGAGTCGATGGTGGAGTCGCTCATCGCGCCGCCGACCCCGTTGACCTGGTCGGGGTCCACGCGTTCGCGGACATCGCCCTCGATGGCGAAGCGGGAGAGGTGGACGCCTCGACTGCCGCCGTCCGCGGCCTCCTTGCCGTAGAAGCCGACGCCCTTGCCCTTGACGGTGGTGTACCAGCTCCCGGCGCCGGTGATGGTGACCCCGTCCACGATGATGTGGCGGTTGACCTGGTAGGTGCCGGGCGGCAGGTACACCGGGAGCCGGTGGCGCTTGGCGAAGGCGATGGCCCGGTCGATGGCGTCGGCCGAGTCCCGGCGGCCCGTCGGGTCGGCGCCGAAGAGGAGGGCGTTGGCGGCGGCCGCCTCCACGTGCGGGGCGCCGACGCGCTGCGAGTCGAGCAGGTCGATGACCGTCCATGCGGCGGGGCTCCCGGCCGGGACCGTGAGCCGGATCGTGTCGCCCGCCCGGTGGGTACGGCCCAGGAGCAGGCGCTGCTCGTCGTACATGTGGGTGGGGCGGAACGGCTTGGCGATGACCGGTGCCGGGGTGGTGGCCGCCGGGACGCAGCCGCACTCGGTGATCCACCAGTCGGGGTGCAGGAGGTCAGCCTGCGGATCGTTGCTGAAGGGGTACTGGTTGTAGAGCCAGGAGTACTGAGAGGTCAGCGTCATGGAGCGGCGGTGCTTGCCGTTCACGGTGACGTCGAGCGGGGCGGTGATGCCGCCGCCGGCCGGGGCGTCGGGGAGGCTGTAGCGGACGGTGACCGCGTCGGCCGCCGCGGGCAGGGTGAACTCCACGTACTGGCCCGGGACCAGCCGTACCGCCTTGCGGCCGGAGGCTTCGGCGGGCAGCGAGTAGGCGGTGCGGTCGGGGCCGATGAGCGTGCCGGTGGTGACGGCGTTCTCCGCCTCCTGCTCGGCGAAGTCCACCCGGGCGCCGCGGCCCTCGGCCAGTGCGGGGTCGAGGGCGGCCCGGGTGACGGCCGTGGCCGGCGCGGGGTCCGCGGCGGCGGTGCGGGCCACGGCCGGACCCGCGCCCAGGGCGCCGAGGCCGAGGGCGGACGCGGTGAACGCCGCCAGGACGGCGGCGGCCCGTGCGGGTACGGCTCTTCTGCTCGCGGCGCCGGTTGCGGCTCGGCCGGCTGGGGGGCTCGCGGCGGGGCTTGCGGCTCTTCTTGGGGGCATGGCCGGGACAGTAGGACCCCGCGCGCAAACACGGCAAGAGTCATGCAGGATTCTTCTGCTTCTTGTCGAATTCTTCCAGAGATCCGTGGTGTGGCAGACGTTCACGCCTCCGCCTACCGTGGGAGCGGGAGGCCCTCATGTGCTGGAGCGCGACGGCCGATCTGACGGCGGGCACGGTCATCACCGCCGTCGGGATCGTCTGCCTGGTCCGGACCCGGCGCGCCCGGGACCTGCCCGTCGCCGCACTCCCGCTGATCCTGGGCGCGCACCAGCTGACCGAAGCCGCCGTCTGGAACTCCGGCGGCGGCTGCGGCCCGGCCACCACCGCCTGGGCGGTGATCGCCCTCCCGCTGCTGCCCGTATGGGTGCCGCTCGGAGTCCTGCTCGCCGCCGCGCCCGAGCTCAGGCCCCGGCTGCGCCTGCCGGCCGCCGCCGGACTCGCCACCGGCGCGTACCTCTCGTACTGCCTCGCGACCCGCCCGGTGAGCGCCGAGATCCGCGGCCACACCCTCGGATACGGCGTGGACATTCCGTGGATGCCCCTGGCCCTCGCGGGCTATCTGTTCGCCACGCTCGGCGCCCTGCTCCTCTCGGGGGATCACCGACTGCGCCTGCTCGGCCTGCTCCTGACGGCCGGGGCCCTCGTCTGCGCCGCGCTGTGGAGGCTGGAGTTCGCTTCGACCTGGTGCGCCTTCGCGGCGGCCGCCTCGACGCTGATCCTGGTCTGGACCGGCGACCGTGCGCGTTCCCCTTCTGTACGCGAGGACGCCGCCCGGGGTGCGCCGGGCCTGTAACACCGGCCCGGGCGCCGAACAGGAACGCACGGCGAAGGTAAAAAGATTCGGGCGCCGACCCCGGGCCCACCTTGCGGTTTGTCGCTTTTCGGCCTCCGGGCCGACCGGATGCAGCCACGACGGAGTGGCGGGGTGGGCCGAGAGCCCGGCCACCACGGGGCGACGGGGCTTCCCGTAACGCGTTCGACTTCTGACGTGGCGGATTCGCCCGGACGCACCTCACCGGCGACCCCCCTCCCCGGAGCACTTCCGTCACTCCGGGAGCACCGGCCATCCACAGCGGGTCGTCGTTCCCAGCGTCCGATGGGACCTTCAGCCCCCTTCTGCGGGCCGCGAATCGGCCCCGCCCACGACCGCCGCCACCGAAAGATGCCTTGACGTATCTAGTGACTTCGCAAGCACTCGGCAGTAGAACTCGTTCTCATTCCGCCTAGAGTGAGGAAGCTCACATGAGCGACAAAGGCCTGCACAAAACGAACCAGAACGGCGTCTCGCGTCGAGGATTTCTCGGTAGAACGGGTTCCATCCTGGGCGCAATGGCCCTTGCCGGTCAGATCGCCCCGTCCCAGGCCCAGGCCGCCACGGCCGGCGCGGCCGCCGCCGGCCCCATCGGCAACGGGGCGCACGTACCGGCCCTCGTGATCGGTACCGGGTACGGCGGTTCCGTCGCCGCCCTGCGGCTCGCCCAGGCCGGCGTGGACGTCCACATGATCGAAATGGGCATGGCCTGGGACACCCCCGGCTCGGACGGCAAGATCTTCTGCAACACGACCACCCCGGACTACCGCGCCTACTGGCTCCGCACCAAGACCAAAGCGCCGCTGAGCAACTTCCTGGGCTTCCCCATCGACAAGGCCGTCCCGCGCTACACCGGCATCCTGGACGCCGAGGAAATGGGCGGGATCATCGTCTACCAGGGCCGCGGCGTCGGCGGCGGCTCGCTGGTCAACGGCGGTATGGCGGTCACCCCGAAGCGCGCGAACTTCGGCGCCGTCCTGCCGACCGTGAACGCGGACGAGATGTACGACACCTACTACCCGCGCGCCAACGCGGGCCTCGGGGTCAGCCTGATCGACCCGGCCTGGTTCGAAAGCGTCGACTGCTACCAGTTCTCGCGCGTCGGCCGCAAGCACGCCCAGCGCGCCGGCTTCCCCTTCGTCTTCGTCCCCGACGTATACGACTGGGAGTACATGAAGAAGGAGGCGGCCGGAACCGTCCCCAAGTCCGCCGTCGCCGGCGAGATCCTGTACGGCAACAACGCCGGCAAGAAGTCCCTCCAGCAGACCTACATCGCCCAGGCCAAGGCCACAGGCAAGGTCACCATCTCGCCCCTGCACAAGGTGACTTCGGTCTCCCCCGCCTCCGGCGGCGGGTACACGGTCGTCATCGACCAGATCAACACCACGGGCGACACCGTCGGCACGAAGACCGTCGTCGCGGACAAGGTGTTCTTCGCGGCCGGCAGCGTCGGCACCAGCAAACTGCTCGTCCGGCTCAAGGCCACCGGCGCCCTGCCCAACCTGAACAACGAGATCGGCAAGGGCTGGGGCGACAACGGCAACGTCATGTGCGGCCGCGCCAACCACATGTGGGACGCGACCGGCAAGGTGCAGGCCTCCATCCCCTGCGGCGGCATCGACAACTGGGACGCGGGCGGCGCGTTCGCCGAGGTGGCGCCGCTGCCGACCGGCATCGAGACGTACGCCTCGTTCTACCTGTCGATCACGAAGAACCCGAACCGCGCGGAGTTCACGTACAACGCCTCGACGGGCGGGGTCGAGCTGAACTGGCAGACGACGTGGAAGGCGCCGTCCATCGCCATGGCGAAGACCATCTTCGACAAGATCAACTCGAAGGAGGGGACGATCTACCGGACCGATCTCTTCGGCACCAACAAGATCTGGGGAGACCACCTCACCTACCACCCGCTCGGCGGGGCGATCCTGGACAAGGCCACCGACAACTACGGCCGTCTGCACGGCTACACCGGCCTGTACGTCATCGACGGCGCGCTGATCCCCGGCAACACCAGCGTCAACCCGTTCGTCACCATCACGGCGCTCGCCGAGCGCAACATCGAGAAGATCATCGCCACCGACCTGTAAGGGCGGCGGACAGCACGAAGGCCGGGGCCGTCGGATTCTCCGACGGCCCCGGACCCGTGTGCGCACCGCACGCCCCGCGCGCTCAGTGGCCCGGCAGCACGCAGACGCTGTCGAGTCCGAGCACGTGGTTGAGCCGGCCGAAGGCCAGCCAGGAGCCGATGCTCATCGTCAGCTCCACGATCTCCACCTGGCTGAAGCGGGCCGTCATCCGCTCCCAGAACTCCTCGTCCAGGCCGTGGTGGTCCAGGCAGTACCGCTCGGCGTACTCCGCCGCGAGCCGGGTGCGCTCGTCGAAGCGGTCCGTGGTGCGCCAGTCGGTGACGGCCTCGGGGAACTCGTCCTCGACCTTCTCTCCGTCCCGGTCGGTGCGCCAGTCCAGGCAGAAGACGCAGCCGTTGATCTGCGCGACGCGCAGCCGCGCCGCTTCGAACTCCCGCAGCCCCAGGGTGGTGTGGGCGTACACCGACAGCGAAAAGTTGGCGGCGGCCATGCCGATGCCGGGCACCAGATCGCCCCACACGTACTCGATGGGGTGCTGACCTTCGGGTATGTCGATCCTCATGACAGTTTCCTTCCGAGTTTGCCGACGGCGGGGCGCAGGGGGACGTCCAGGGCGTCGTAGAGCCCCGGTTCGGCCTCCACCAGCCAGTCGATGGCTCCTACGAGGCGTCCGACCGCGGTGGCGTTGCCTCCGGCGGAGCGGTTCTCGCCCTCGTCGGTGGCCTCGATGGTGACCTCGATGTGCGGGCGGCCCTCGATGATCACCCGGTGGGCGCCGTCGCCGCCGTCGGGCGGGGTCGGCCAGTCGGGGGCGCAGGAGGCGTGGATGCGGGTGACGTGCTCGATGACGATGCGGGGTTCGCCCTCGACGATCCCCTGCACCTCGAACCGGATCGCGCCCTGGGTGCCTCCCTCGAACTCCCCCATCGTGCGCGTGGTGACGGTGGTGTCGAGGGCGCGGCGCTCCACGGTCTCGCGGATGTCGTCGAGTTCGACGCCGAGCGCCCGGGCCATCATCCGGATCTGCCCGCCCCACACCATGGTCGGGATGGACGGCATGAGCATCATCGGCTCGTAGTCCATGGGCTGGCCCATGCCGATGAGGTGGCGGACGGAGTCCGGCTGGTCGTAGGTGGAGTAGTCGAAGATCTCCTGGCAGCGAATGACGTCGATCCGGGTGCCGAGCCCGCTGAGCAGCAGCGGGAGTACGTCGTTGCCCCAGCCGGGGTCGACGCCGGAGGCGAAGAGCGAGCCGCCGCCCTCCGCGACCGCGGCGGTCACCGGGTCGAGGAACTCCGGTGGTGCGCTGCGGTAGTCGTAGAGCGGATAGAGGGCGGGGCTCACGACGACGGCCCCGGAGCGGATCGCCCGGGTGATGTCGGCGAGCGCGTCGTCGGGGCGGATGTCGCCGGACGCCGCGTAGACCACCGCCTGCGGACGGGCGGCGAGGACCGCCGCTATGTCGTCGGTGGCCAGGACGCCCGTCTCGTAGTCGAGTTCGCCGAGTTCACCGGCGTCGCGGCCGACCTTTTCTGGATTGTGGACGATGACGGCGGCCAACTTCAGCGCCGGATGGGCCTCTACGGCACGGATGGCCAAACGGCCGACGTTGCCGGTACCCCAGACAACCGTGGAAATCATGCGCGGAGGGTAGCTTCAGGACCTGTAGGTTCCTAGAGCCGTGTACGGAAATTCCGGCCCCCTGTCACTGGTTTTGCGCACCCAGGACAAAAAGCAAGTAAACGAAGAACGCGAACAAATGGCCTACAAACAAGTAGGCGATGAGCCGGATGATGAGACCGCGCGGGAACTTCGACTGCTGTACCTGCTGCGTGGGCGTGCGCGTGGGCGTGTGCGTGGGCGTGTTCTGCTCATCGGACATGGCGTACGGCTCCTCGCCTATCGGTGGTGTGTGGTCGTGCCGGTGCCGCCGCCGAGGCACAGGCCGGCGAGGCTGCTCTGCAGCAGCGTGTGGACGAACAGCAGCTCCGCCCCGGCGGCCGAGGCCGCGCCGATCCGGTGCGCGGTGAGCGAGTCGAAGTGGGCGCTGTCCCCCGGCTCCAGCAGGTACTCGGTCTCCCCCAGGTGCAGCCTCAGCCGCCCCTGCAGCACGTACAGCCACTCCTCCCCGGGATGTACGCGGACCAGCTCGCCCTGGCCGCGGCCCCGGGGGTCCCTCCCAGCGGTAGCTGGGGGAGGAACGTGCACGCGCAGCGCCTGCATCCCGCGGCCGGAGCCGCCGGCCTGCCAGTACGTCCAGCCGTCCGCCTCGCGGGCGCCGGGGCCGCCGGCCCGTACGATGGGATCGGCGACGGCCGGGGTCTCCCCGAGCAGCTCCGAGACCGTCGTGCCGTACGTGCGGGCGAGCCCGAGCAGCAGCGGCAGCGAGGGCTGGCGGCGGCCGGTCTCCAGCCGCGACAGGTGCGCCGGCGAGAGCCGGGCCCGGGCGGCGGCGGCCTCCAGGGTGAGCCCGGCCCGGCGGCGCAGATCGCGCAGCTGCGGGGCCACGGTGGGCAGCTCGGCTTCCGGGGCGGTGTCGCCGGGGGCAGGACCGGTTGTCATGCCCCGATTGAGCCAGATCCTTACCTCCCTGGCAATCCACGTTGCCTCTGAGGCAAAACTGCTCCTACGCGGCGTCACAGGGTCCGGACGGACCGCCGAGCACCGTCTCCACCGTGTCCGCTTCCTGCGCCCGCTTGTCGGGACGGTGTCGCAGCACGCGCGCGAAGCGCAGGGCGACCCCGGCCGGGTAGCGCGGGGAGCGCTGCAGGCCGTCGTAGGCGATCTCCACCACCAGTTCGGGGCGCACCCGGACCGTGTGGCCGTCGTCCTCGACCGCGAGCTCGCCGAGCCTCTGGGTCTGCCAGCGCAGCATCTCGTCGGTGAGCCCCTTGAAGGTCTTTCCGAGCATCGCGTAGCCGCCGTCGGCGGTCCGGGCGCCCAGGTGCAGATTGGACAGGAGGCCGGTGCGCCGGCCGTGGCCCCGCTCCACGGCGAGCACCACCAGGTCCAGGGTGTGCACCGGTTTCACCTTGAGCCAGTGTTTGCCGCGCCGGCCGGCCGCGTAGGTGGAGTCGAGGGCCTTGAGCATCACGCCCTCGTGCCCCCGGCGCAGGGTCCGCGTCCAGAACTCCTCCGCCTCGGCCGACTGCCCCGCCGGGTCCTCGACCACGAGCCGGCCGACCCGGGACTCCTCGGGAACCAGGGCGGTGAGCGCCGCGTACCGTTCGCGCACCGGCAGGTCGAGGAGTACCCGGTCGCCCTCCGCCAGCACGTCGAAGAAGTAGGGGACGACCGGAAGGGTCCGCCGGGCGGCCTCGACATCGGCGCGGGAGCCGACCCGGCTCGCCACCTCCTGGAACGGCACCGGCCGCCCGTCCGCCGCGGAGCGTCCGATGACCTCCCCGTCGAGGATGAACCGGTCCCCCGGAAAGGACCGAGCCAGCTCGGCAACCTCCGGCAGCCGGTCGGTGATCTCGTCGAGGGAGCGCGTGTACACCCGTACGTCGTCCCCCTCGCGGTGGACCTGCACCCGGATCCCGTCGAGCTTCTCCTCCACCGCACACGGCCCGAGCGCGGCCAGGGCCTCGGCCACCGACTTGGCGGTGTTCGCCAGCATCGGCTGTACGGGCTGCCCCACCCGCAGGGTGACATCGCGCAGGGCCGCCGCCCCGTCGGCGAGCACGGCCGCCGCCACCCGGGGCAGGGACCCGTCGAGCATGGCGGCCCGGCGCAGGTCGGCCGCGGGGACCCCGGCCGCGGCGGCCACCCCCTCCAGGGCCACGGCGTCGAGCGCGCCCTGGCGCACCTCCCCTCCGAGCAGGCTGCGCAGGAACCGCTGCTCGGCCGCGGTGGCGGCGCCGAGCAGACCGTCCAGGATCCGGCGGCGTTCGGCCTGGGCGCCGACTCCGGCCACGGCGGCGAGCCGGGACACGGCCTCGTCGACGGCGGTCACGGTCAGGGTGGGTTCGGCGGCCGGTTCGGTCTCCGCGGCAAGGGCGCGCCAGCCGATCCCGGGACGGCCTTGCGGAAGCCGTCCGGCCAGGTAGGAGACGACCAGGGCCGCTTCCCCGGCGGGCGCGGCGGCGAACAGCTCCGCGAGCAGGGCGGTCTTCCCCGACCGGGCGGAGGTCTCGGCGACCTCCCGGGACACGCGCGCGACCTCGGCGAGCAGCATGCGGCCATCCTCCCGCCGGCCGCCCACCCGCGCAGCCCGGCACCTCCAGCCTCGCCGGCGCTTGAGGCGCGGGGTCCGGGGCGGAGCGCCAGTTTCGAGGGAGGGGCGGGGTGGGGGGAAAATCGTCCCGGCCCGACCTCGCCGGGCTCTCCGGCCCCCGGCCCCCGGCTCCCGGCTCCCGGCTCCCGGCCCGCCGCATACCGCAGGCGCGGTACACCGACCGACCGGCGTAGTCCTTGAGGACGTCCGCAGTTCAGCCTGCGGGAGCGCGGTCACCGGCGGCCTGGCGCTTAGGGTTCCCGTATGAAGCTCCGACTGCCCCGGCGCCGCCGAAGCCGCCTGCTCGCGGGCGCTGCCGCGCTTGCCGCCGTCGCGGGGGCGGGCACCCTCACGGCCACCGCCGCGGCCGGCGACGCCCCGTCCGTGCGCCGCGAGGACAAGGTCCTCGACATGCCCGGCGCCGGGATCGACATCTCGTACTTCACCAGTGGGGACGCGGGGGACAACGGGGCGAAACGTCCCGCCGTGCTCCTCGCCCACGGTTTCGGCGGCAGCAAGGAGGACGTGCGCCCGCAGGCCGAGCGCCTCGCCCGCGACGGCTACGCCGTGCTGACCTGGTCGGCGCGCGGCTTCGGCCGCTCCGGCGGGAAGATCGGGCTGAACGACCCCGCGTACGAGGTCAAGGACGTCTCCCGGCTGATCGACTGGATCGCCGCCCGGCCCGGGGTGCGCCTCGACGCGGCGGGAGATCCGCGCATCGGAGTCGCGGGCGGCTCCTACGGCGGCGCGATCTCGCTGCTCGCGGCGGGCAACGACCCGCGCGTGGACGCCATCGCCCCCTCGATCACCTACTGGAACCTCGCGGACTCCCTCTTCCCCGGCGGCGTCTTCAAGAAGCTGTGGGCGGGCCTCTTCTTCACCACCGGTTCCGCGGGCGGGCTGCAGCCGGGCGCCTCCGCCCAGGCCGCCGCCCCGCAGGCGGCCCCGGCCGCTCCCGGCTGCGGACGCTTCCAGCCGGAGCTGTGCGCCATGTACGAACGGGTCGCGGTGGCCGGGAAGCCCGACCCCGAAGCCCGCGCGCTGCTGGAGCGGCGCAGTCCCTCGGCGGTGGGCGGCGCGATCAAGGTGCCGACGCTGATCACGCAGGGCCAGGACGACTCCCTCTTCCCGCTGGACCAGGCCGATGCCATGGCCCGGGCGATCGCCGCCAACGGCGCGCCCGTCTCCGTGGACTGGGCGGCCGGGGGTCACGACGGGGGCATGCGCGAGGCGGACCGGGTCGAGGACCGGGTGAAGACCTGGTTCGACCGCTACCTCAAGGACGACACGGCCGTGGACACCGGCCCCGCCTTCCGCGTCTCGCGCTCCGGCGGCATCGACTCCACCGACGGCCGGGTCACGCTGCGCGGAGCGAGCGGCTCCGCCTATCCCGGGCTGCTGTCCGGGCCGCGCGAGTTCGCCCTGACCGGCCGGGAGCAGACCTTCGCCAACCCGGCGGGCGGAGCACCGCCTGCCCTGTCCGCGCTGCCGGGCATCGGCGGGCAGCTCGCCGCCCTCGGAGGCGGCCTCTCACTGGACTTCCCCGGGCAGAACGCCCGCTTCGACTCGGAGCCGCTGACCGGGGAAACCCGGATCACCGGGACCCCGACCATCACCCTAAAGGTGAGGTCTACGGCTGAGGACGGTTCGGCCGTCCTGTTCGGCAAGGTGTACGACGTCGGCCCCGACGGGCGACAGCAGGTGCTGCCCAGTCAGCTGGTGGCCCCGGTGCGGGTGGAGGGCGCGCAGCAGGACAAGACCGTCGAGCTGCGGCTGCCCGCGATCGACCACGCGGTCGAGGCCGGGCACCGGCTGCGGCTCGTCGTCGCCGCCACCGATCTCGGCTACGCCTCCCCGGCCGCGCCGGTGTCCTACACCGTCTCGGCGCAGGGTCCGCTGGCCGTGCCCGTCGCGGGCGGGGTGCGCACGGCGTCCTCCGGGCTGCCCGCCTGGACCTGGTGGATGCCGCTCGGGGCCGCGCTGCTGGCCGCGGCGCTGGTGGGGCTCCGCAGGACCGGCCGGGGGCCGGGCGGGGGCCGGGCGGGCGCGGCGCAGCCCGACCCGGCGCTGGCCGCCGTACCACTGGAGATCACGGGGCTGACCAAGCGCTATGCCAAGTCGCAGGACCGCTACGCCGTGCGGGACCTGTCCTTCCGGGTGGAGAAGGGTCAGGTGCTCGGCCTGCTCGGGCCCAACGGCGCGGGCAAGACCACGACCCTGCGGATGCTGATGGGCCTGATCACTCCGGATGCCGGGGAGATCCGGGTCTTCGGGCACCGGGTCCGGGCAGGCGCGCCCGTGCTCTCGCGGGTCGGGGCCTTCGTGGAGGGGGCCGGCTTCCTGCCGCACCTGACGGGGCGCGCCAACCTGGAGCTGTACTGGCAGGCCACGGGCCGCCCCGCCGGGGACTCCCGCATGGAGGAGGCCCTGGAGATCGCCGGGCTCGGCGACGCGCTGGAGCGGGCGGTGCGCACGTACTCGCAGGGCATGCGCCAGCGCCTCGCGATCGCCCAGGCCATGCTCGGCATGCCGGACCTGCTGATCCTCGACGAGCCGACCAACGGTCTGGACCCGCCGCAGATCCGCGAGATGCGCGACGTGATGATCCGGTACGCGGCGGGCGGGCGGACGGTCATCGTCTCCAGCCACCTGCTGTCGGAGGTCGAACAGTCCTGTACGCACCTGGTGGTCATGGACCGCGGCCGGCTCGTCCAGGCGGGCGAGGTCGCCGAGATCACCGGCGGCGGGGACGTCCTGTTGGTGTCGCTGGCGCAGCCGGTGGACGAGACGGTGGTCGGGAAGATCGCCGCGCTGGAGGGAGTGGAGTCCGTGGCGAGCGCCGAGGACGGTCTGCTCGTACGGCTGGACGGTGCGAGCGCCGCCGAGCTGATCGCCGAACTCGTACGGCTGGAGGTGCCGGTGTCGGGAGTGGGACCGCACCGGCGGCTGGAAGACGCGTTCCTCACCCTGATCGGAGGCGCGGCATGAACACCGTGACGGATGTGAACGCGAACGCGAAGGCGAAGGCGGACGCGGAATCGCTCGCGAACGGCGACGTGACCCCGGACGGCATCGGCCGCGAGGTCGCCCACGGCTACAGGGCGAACCGCACGCTGCCGCTGCGCGTGGAGGCGCTGCGGCAGTGGCGCCGGCGGCGGACGCTGGTGATGGGCGGGATCCTGGCCGCGCTGCCCTTCATCCTGATGATCGCCTTCGCGGTCGGCGGCGGACCCGGCAGCCGCGGCGGCGACGACGGCCGGATCACCCTCATCGACACGGCGACGGCCTCGGGCGCGAACTTCGCGGCCACCTGCCTGTTCGTGTCGGCCGGATTCCTGCTGGTGGTGCCGGTGGCGCTGTTCTGCGGGGACACGGTGGCCTCGGAGGCCAGCTGGTCCTCGCTGCGCTACCTGCTGGCCTCGCCCGTGCCCCGGGCCCGCCTGCTGTGGAGCAAGCTGGTGGTGGCGCTCGGGTTCAGCCTGGCAGCGATGGTCCTGCTGCCGCTGGTGGCGCTCGCGGCGGGTACGGCCGCCTACGGGTGGGGGCCGCTGGAACTCCCCGCGGGCGGCTCGCTGCCGGCCGGGGACACGCTCGGGCGGCTCGCCATCGCCGTGGCGTTCGTCTTCGTATCGCAGCTGGTCACGGCCGGTCTGGCGTTCTGGCTGTCGACGCGGACGGACGCGCCGCTGGGCGCGGTGGGCGGGGCGGTCGGGCTGACGATCGTCGGCAATGTACTGGACGCGGTGACGGCGCTGGGGTCCTGGCGGGAGTTCCTGCCGGCGCACTGGCAGTTCGCGTGGGCCGACGCCTTGCAACCGCAGCTCGAGTGGGGCGGGATGATCAAGGGGACGGTGGTTTCGGTGTCGTACGCGGTGGTGCTGTTCGCGCTCGCGTTCCGCGGGTTCGCGCGCAAGGACATCGTGTCCTGAGGCTCGGCCGTCGGGGGCCAACCCGGGCGGATCCGCTTGTGCCTGCCGCCCCGGCTGCACGTACCCCCCAAGAATCGCCTCGGCCAGGACGTACGGACGCGTCCGAACGCACCGAGGGGTACGACCGATGGACAGAGCAGGACTTCCGCCTCGCAGGTGGGTGCTGACCGGGGGCCTCACGGCCGCCGCGGCCCTGATCTCGGGGTGCTCGGCGAAGAGCGCCCCGAAGCGGACGACGGCCGCGCCGGAGCCCCGGCCCAGCACCCCGGAGGGCGCGTACAGCCGTCTGATGGAGGGCAACAAGCGCTGGGTGAGCGGCAGTCTCAACCACCCCGACCGCGATCCGGACCGCCGTGAGCTGGTGGCGCAGGCGCAGGATCCGTACGGCGTGATCCTGGCGTGCATCGATTCCCGGGTGCCGCCGGAGCTGCTCTTCGACACCGGGCTCGGCGACCTGTACGTGCTGCGCACGGGCGGGCAGGCGGTCGGTCCGGTGGTGACGGGGTCGGTGGAGTACGGGCCGATGACGGGGGGCACCCCGCTGATCCTGGTCCTCGGGCACCAGCGTTGCGGGGCCATCGACGCTTCGTACAAGGCCTTGCGGGACGGCGACCCGCTGCCCGGAAACCTGCGGGCGATCGAGAAGGCGCTGGTGCCGGCGTACGAGCTGACGGTCAAGGACCCCGGAGCCGACCCGGTCGACACGATGATCCGCAATCAGATCAAGGTGACGGTGGAGGAGCTGCGGGCCAACGCGGATCTCGCGCCCCTGGTGGCAAAGGGCTCGCTGGCCGTGGTCGGCGCCTACTACTCGCTGGACACCGGTCAGGTGGAGGTGCTGACGGGGGCGCCGACGGGCAGCGCTTCCGCCAGCCCGTCCGCCAGCCCGTCGGCCAGCGCGTCGGCCAGCGCGTCGGCCAGTGCCTCCGGGAGCGCCTCTCCGAGCCCGACGGAGTCGGCGTCCGCATCCGCATCCGCGTCCGCGTCGGGGTCGGGGTCGGCGTCCGCCTCGGCCTCCGCGTCCCGGCCGGAGTCCACTCCCGCCGGTCCGTCGCCCGACGCCTCCTGAGGGCGGGACCCGGGTCAGCCGATGGCCCCCGCGACGGCGTCGACCTCCGCCAGGAGTTCGGCGTCGAGCGGCCGGTCGGCGACGGCCGCGTTGGCCCGTACCTGCTCGGCGGAGGTGGCGCCCGCGATGACGGAGGCGCAGCCGGGCTGGGCGGAGAGCCAACCGACGGCGAGTTCCAGGACGGTGCGCCCGTGCTTGTCGGCGAGCGCCGCCAGGGCTTCCACGACGTCGAGGCGCTCGTCGGTGAGGTAGGCGTCGCGCCCTTCGAGGCGGGAGCCCGCGGGGACGGGGGCGCCCCGGCGGATCTTTCCGGTCAGCAGCCCGTTGGCCAGCGGGAAGTACGGCAGGACGCCGACGCCGTAGTGGCGGGCGGCCGGGACCAGCTCGCGCTCGGCCGACCGCTGGAGCAGCGACCATTCGTTCTGGGCCGATACGAAGGGTGCCGCGCCGGTCTCGCGGGCCACGTGGGCGGCTTCGGCGAGCTGCCAGCCGCTGAAGTTGGAGTGCCCGATGTAGCGGACCTTGCCCTCGGTGACGAGTTCGGTGAGCGCGGCGAGGGTCTCTGCCACGGGAACGGCGGGGTCGGGGCTGTGGAGTTGGTAGAGGTCGATGTGGTCGGTCTGCAGGCGGGTCAGGGACGCTTCGACGGCGCGGCGGATGTAGGCGCGGCCGGCGCGGGAGCCGGCGGCGGGCCCGTAGCCCATGTCCACGCCGTCGTAGCCGAACTTGGTGGCGAGGACGACCTGGTCCCGGCGGCCCTTGAGGGCCTCGCCGAGGTGGGTTTCGGAGCCCCCGGCGCCCCCGTAGATGTCGGCGGTGTCGAGGAGGGTGATGCCCGCGTCGAGGGCGGCGTCGACGACGGTGCGGGTGGCCCGGGCGTCGAGGCGGCCGCCGAAGTTGTTGCAGCCGAGCCCGATCGCCGAGACTTGGAGACCTGAACTGCCCAGGGGGAGATGGCGCATGGTTTTCGTTCCTCCGCACTCGTCCGGCACATGATCGACAGGACGGCAGTGTAGAGCGCCCGCGGCTCCCCGGGACGGGGCGGGGGGGCGGCCCGGACCTCCTCCGGAACGTGCCGGGCCGTCCCCCTCAGAAGAGGTCGGCGAGCCGCTTTCCGATGGCCCAGCCCTCGTCCACGGAGCAGACCGCGAGGTCGGGATCGGCCGCCGCGGCCGCCTCGGCCAGTTCGGGGGTCGCGTAGAAGTTCACACGATCGCAAAAGACTTCGCGGGTGTCAGCGCCGGTGGCCGGGGCCAGGGTGAGCGCGGCGGTCGCGGGAGTGAGGCCGCGGACTCCGTCGGGGGTGACGGTGAGGGAGATCGGGGTACCGGTCGTGACGCAGCGGCCGGTGACGCGGCTGGCCTCCTCCTTGAAGACCACCGGGAACATGAGGACGTCCATGACGCACCAGCCCGTGACGCGCTGCCCCTGGAGTTCCATGGCGTAGGGGCGCTCCTGGTCGAGCGAGACCCCGGCGCCGACGATGTCCCCGCCCGCGCCGGTCTCCAGGTCGAAGTCCATGGCGCGGAACCGCTCGAGGACCTCGTCGGCCGGCCAGCCGAGCAGTTCGCCCGCCGCGGCCGGGGAGAGCGGCCCCCGGGTCAGCAGTCCGCCGACGAGGCCGGCCCCGGCGGCCATGAGCTTCACGCCTTTCGGCGAGGTCCACTTGGCGACCAGCTGATCCGACAGGTCCTGCACACGGGGATTCACGCTTTTCCTCCTTGACTGCGGGCTTTTGTCCCACTTCCAAGCTATCGGACCGCGGAACGACGCGGCAGACGTGACCTGCATCACCTTTCGGTGAACTCGCTCAGTGGTCGATGTCGACCACCGTGGCGGTGTCGTAATGGCCCAGGGCTCTCTTGACGACATGATCGTCCGCGCAAAAGGATGAGGCGTGCGAACAGCTCCGGGGCCGCCTCTTTGGGGAGCGGCGGCCCCGGGCCCATCCGCCCCGCGGGGACCGGCTCGCTGCCGCCCCCGCACTTGTTCCCGCCCCGTGTCGTTCCCGGCGCCGCGGCCGGGGTTTGTGACCATCGGGACTCCGGATCTCACCGCAGGAGCCGTCAAGTGACCCACCCCGCCTCCGACTCCGCCCCCTCCTCTCTCGCCGCGCCCCGCAGGCCGGTCACCGTGCTCGCCATGAGCTCCGGGACCCGGGTCGCCGTCCTCGGTGACCGGATCCTTCCGGAGCTGGTCCGGGTGGCCGATGTGGACCCCGGGCTGCTCGTCACCGACTTCGGCGCCGCCTGCTCCGAGGACGCCGTGCGGCAGCGGCTGGCCGCGGCCGAGGTCCTGTTCACCGGGTGGGGCTGCCCTCCGCTGGACGCGCGGGCGCTGGAGCTGATGCCGGAGCTCCGGGCGGTCGTGCACGCCGCCGGCAGCGTCAAGCACCATGTGACCCCGGCCTGTTGGGAGCGGGGACTACTGGTCTCCAGCTCCGCCGCCGTGAACGCCCTGCCGGTAGCGGAGTACACGCTCGCCGCCATCCTGTTCGCCAACAAGCGGGTACTGGACTCCGCGCACGCCTACCGGGCCGCCCGCGGCCACGTCGACCCCCTGCGGCGCTATCCCGCCGCCGGCAACTACCGCCGTACCGTCGGCCTGGTCGGCGCCTCGCTCATCGGCCGCCGCGTACTGGAGCTGCTGCGCCCCTTCGACCTGCGGGTGCTGGTGCACGATCCGTACGCCGATCCGGCCGAGCTCGCCGCCCTCGGTGCCGAGGCCGTCGCCCTGGACGAACTGCTCTCCCGCAGCGACGTGGTGAGCCTGCACGCTCCCGAGCTGCCGCAGACCCGCCGGCTGCTGGACGCGGCCCGGCTGGCCCTGATGCGGGACGGGGCCACCCTCGTGAACACCGCGCGCGGCTCGCTCGTCGACACCGCGGCCCTGACCGAGGAGCTGGTCTCGGGGCGGCTGCACGCCGTGCTCGACCACACCGAGCCGGAGGTGCTGCCCGCCGATTCCCCGCTGTACGACCTGCCCAACGTGCTGCTCACCCCGCACGTGGCCGGCTCCCTGGGCGGGGAGCTGGACCGGCTGGCGGCCGCGGCCGTCGAGGAACTGGAGCGCTACGCCTCGGGTCTCGGCTTCCGCCACGCCGTCGACCGGGACCGGCTCGGCTACTCGGCCTGACGCTCCGCCTCGCGGACCAGCCGCTCCAAGTACGCCCGGCCCGGCCCGAGCCGCTCGGCCAGCTCGCCGGCGCCGGGATACCAGCGCTTCTCGTACTCCCAGCAGAGCCAGCCCCGCGGTGGAACGAGGGCCACCGCCGCGGCGAGGGGCAGCGCTCCCCCGCCGAGCCCGAGCGGGGTCAGCTCGTGCGCGGACGCCACGTCCTTGACCTGTGTGTAGCCCAGGTGCCGGGCGAGGGTCCGGCTCGACTCGGCCGGCGACTCGCCCCCGAGCCAGGTGTGCAGTACGTCCCACAGCGCGCCCGCGCCCGGATGCGCGACCCGGTCGAGGACCCGGGCCGTGGCGGTCGCGGTGCGGTGCGAGTCGTGGGTCTCCAGCAGGATCCGCACCCCGTGCCGCTCGGCGAAGGGAGCGGCGGCCCGGAGCCTGCGGACCGAGTGTTCGTCGGCTTCGGCCGGGGGCAGTTCACCGCCGCCGGGGAAAACCCGTACGTAGGGGGCTTCGAGGTCGGCGGCGAGGCGGACCAGGGCCTGGATCTCGGCGAGGACCGGCTCGTCGGGGCCGGGCGCGGCGACCCGGGCGTAGCCGGCGATTCCGAGGGCCGTCACGCCGGCGGAGGTCAGGGTGCGCAGGCCTGCCGCGCGGTCGCCCGCGGGGCTGTCGGGATGCAGGGGCTCCTCGGGGTGGGCCCGTAGCTCGAGGCCCGCGTAGCCGTGCGTGGCGGCGAGCTCCGCGCTGCGCTCCAGCGGGGTACCGGGCAGGCCGAGGGTGGAGAAGGCGTACCTCACGGACGGCCCCCATCCGTGGCTGCGGACGGTCCGGCGGCGGGCGGCGGCGCGGTGGAGGCGCGGACCGTCAGCTCGGCGGGCAGCGTGGTGATGCCGCCGGGGGGCAGTGCTCGGCGGCCCGTGACGAGCTGGGCCGCGAGCACCCCGGCCTCGCGCAGCGGCACCCGGACGGTGGTGAGGGCGGGGGCGGTGTCGACGCAGACGGGAAGGTCGTCGAAGCCGGCGACGGAGACGTCCTCGGGTATCCGCAGGCCGGCCTCGCGCAGGGCCGCGGCGACCCCGGTGGCGACGGTGTCGTTGGCGGCGGCCACGGCGGTGAAGGGCGCTCCGCGGCGGATCAGTTCACGGGTGGCGTCGTATCCGGCGGAGCGCTCGAACCCGGCGTGCACGGTGAGGCCGGCGCAGTGCGCGGGCAGTGAGGGGTCGTGGTCGCGCAGGGCGTCCTGGTGTCCGGCGAGGCGCTCCCGGGTGGTGCTGAGTCCGGGTGGACCGGCCACGTAGGCGATGTGCCGGTGGCCGAGCGTCAGCAGGTGCTCGGTGAGCCGGAAGGCGCCGCCCCGGTCGTCGAACATGACGGTGGCGACGGGGAGTCCGGCGGGCATCGGCAGCGGGGGGCGCCCGCACAGCACCACCGGGGCGCCGGTGGCCGCGATGCGGGCGAGGCGGGCGGCGAGCGCCCGGGTGTGCTCCGGCTCCTCCACGGCGCCGCCGGTCAGGACGACCCCGCCGGCCCGCTGGCCCTCCAGGAGGGCGAGGTAGTCCAGCTCGGCTGCCGGGGAGCCCTCGGTGTTGCACACGACGGCGAGCCGGCGCGCGCCGCCCTGTCCGCCGGGGGCCAGGGCGCCCTGCAGGGATCCAGCGAGGATCCCGAAGAAGCTGTCCGCGACATCGTGCACGAGGACGCCGATCAGGTCCGAGGTCGCGGCGGCGAGCGCCCGCGCGGGGCCGTTCGCGATGTAACCGAGGTCCTCGACCGCCCGCTCCACGCGCGTCCTGGTGCCGCCCGCCACCGGGTACCCGCCGTTCAGCACGCGCGAGACCGTGGCGGGCGATACGCCCGCGTGCGCCGCCACTTCGGCGAGTGTGACCGCCATCATCCCCTCCTTCCGATCCGTCCCGGGTCATCGTCTCACCCGGCGTGTGGATCTCCATACTGGCCGATGAAGAAAGCGCTTTCTATCACCCGTAAGAGTCTTGCAGCGCGACCGTTCGCGGCCCTAGCCTGATCGAAGAGAAAGCGCTTTCTACGCAGCTTTCCCGATAGCTCGGCACAAGGAACACGCAACAAGACGAAGGAGGGGGACACCGTGCAGCGCAAGACGATCAAGATCGCCATGAACGGCGTCACCGGGCGGATGGGATATCGCCAGCACCTGGTCCGCTCCCTGCTCGCACTGCGCGAGCAGGGCGGGCTCGACCTCGGCGACGGCACGGTGCTGTGGCCGGAGCCGGTGCTGGTCGGGCGCCGCGAGGAGGCCCTGCGGGCCATCGCGGAGCGGCACGGCCTGGAGCACGTGAGCACGGACCTGGCGGCGGTGCTGGCCGATCCCGAGGTGGAGATCTACTTCGACGCCCAGGTCACCGGCGCCCGCGAGGCGGCCGTGCGGCAGGCCGTGGCGGCCGGCAAGCACGTGTACTGCGAGAAGCCCACCGCCCTCACCTTCGAGTCCTCTCTGGAGATCGCGCGCCTGGCCGACGCGGCCGGGGTCAAACACGGAGTGGTGCAGGACAAGCTGTTCCTGCCGGGGCTGCTGAAGCTCAAGCGGCTCATCGACGGCGGCTTCTTCGGCGAGATCCTTTCCGTCCGCGGGGAGTTCGGCTACTGGGTCTTCGAAGGCGACTGGCAGTCCGCCCAGCGCCCGTCGTGGAACTACCGCTCCCAGGACGGCGGCGGGATCGTCGCCGACATGTTCCCGCACTGGGAGTACCTCCTGCACGAGCTGTTCGGCCGGGTCCGCACGGTGCAGGCCCTGACGCGCACCCACATCGGCCGCCGCTGGGACGAGGACGGCAAGCCGTACGAGGCCACCGCGGACGACGCGGCGTACGGGATCTTCGAGCTGGAGGGGGGCGCCGTCGCGCAGATCAACTCCTCCTGGGCGGTACGGGTCAACCGCGACGAGCTCGTCGAGTTCCAGGTGGACGGGACGCACGGCTCGGCGGTCGCCGGGCTGCGCGGCTGCCGGATCCAGCACCGCGCGGCGACGCCGAAGCCGGTGTGGAACCCGGACCTGCCCCTGACCGAGACGTTCCGCGACCAGTGGCAGGAGGTCCCGGACAACGACCCCGCCGACAACGGCTTCAAGGCCCAGTGGGAGCTGTTCCTGCGCCATGTCGTCCGGGACGAGCCCTGGCAGTGGGACCTGCTCGCCGGGGCCCGCGGGGTACAGCTCGCCGACTTGGGGCTGCGCTCCTCGGCGGAAGGCCGGCGGCTCGTGGTCCCGGAGGTGACGCTGTGAGCATCCGGCTCCCCTCGGCGGACGGCGGGCTGCGCCTCCACACCCCGGTCACCGCTCCGCTGGCGCCCCTCGCCTGCGGCCCGGCCCGCAGCCGGACCTTCTACTCGGCCGCGCACCTGGTGGCCGACCCCCTCGCCGCCTCGGCCGAATCCGGCCCGATGATCGACTGGGGGAGCACGCTGGCCTTCCGGCACACGCTGTGGGCGCAGGGCCTCGGGGTCGCCGAGGCCATGGACACGGCGCAGCGCGGGATGGGCCTGGACTGGCCGCGCGCGGCGGAGCTGATCCGCCGTTCGACCGCCGAGGCCCGGTCAGTGGGCGGCCGGATCGTCTGCGGGGCGGGCACCGACCAGCTGGCTCCGGACACCACGCACTCCGTGGCCGCCGTCACCGCGGCGTACGAGGAGCAGCTGGCGCTGGTCGAGGAGTGCGGGGCGACGGCCGTGCTGATGGCCTCCCGGGCCCTGGTCTCGGCGGCGCGCGGCCCGGAGGACTATCCCGAGGTGTACGGGAGACTGCTGCGGCAGAGCTCCCGGCCGGTGGTCCTGCACTGGCTGGGGCCGATGTTCGACCCGGCGCTGGAGGGGTACTGGGGTCACGCGGACCTGGACGAGGCCACGGACGTCTTCCTGAAGATCATTTCCGAGTATCCGGAGAAGGTCGACGGCATCAAGGTCTCGCTGCTCGACGCGGGGCGCGAGGTGGACATCCGGCGGCGGCTGCCGGCGGGTGTGCGCTGCTACACGGGCGACGACTACCACTATCCGGAGCTGATCGCCGGTGACGGCGAGCTGGCCAGTGACGCCCTTCTGGGCATCTTCGATCCGGTCGCCCCGCTCGCGGCGCGGGCGGCGCTCGCCCTCGACCAGGACGACACGGCCGGATTCCGGGAGCTGCTGGATCCGACGGTGGCGCTGTCCCGGCACCTGTTCGCGCCGCCCACCCGCTACTACAAGACGGGAGTCGTGCTGCTGGCCTGGCTGGCGGGACACCAGGAGCATTTCGCGATGGTGGGCGGGCTGCACTCGGCCCGCTCGCTCCCCCATCTGGCCACCGCGTACGAACTGGCCGACAACCTGGGCCTGTTCCCGGACCCGGAGCTCGCCGAGGCCCGGATGCGACAGCTGCTCGCCCTGCACGGGGTGGCGTCATGAGCCCGGAGACGACGCCGGCGCCGGCCCGGTTCAGCCTGAACCAGGAGACGATCCGCCAGTGGTCGCTCCCCCAGCTGGTGGCCGGATGCACCGCCGCCGGGGTCGGCGCGGTCGGGCTGTGGCGCGATCCCGTACAGCGGTTCGGGGTGCGGGAGACCGCGAAGCTGGTCGCCGATGCCGGACTCCGGGTCAGCTCCCTGTGCCGGGGCGGCTTCTTCACCGCCGCCGATCCGGTGGGGCGTGCGAGCGCCCTCGCGGACAACCGCCGCGCCGTGGAGGAGGCCGCCGAACTGGGCGCCGACGCCCTGGTCCTGGTCTCGGGCGGCCTGCCGGACGGAGACCGTGACCTGGCGGGAGCCCGGCGGCGGATCGTCGACATCCTGGGCGACCTGGTCCCGTACGCCGCCGGGCACGGGGTGCGCCTGGGGATCGAGCCGCTGCACCCGATGTACGCGGCGGACCGCTGCGTGGTCTCCACCCTCGGTCAGGCCCTGGACATCGCCGAGGAGTTCCCGGCGTCGCGGGTGGGGGTGGTCGTCGACTCCTACCACCTGTGGTGGGACGAGCGGCTGCCCTCCGAGGTGCGGCGGGCCGGTGAGGCCGGGCGGATCGTGTCCGTCCAGGTCGCCGACTGGGTGACACCGCTCCCGGAGGGCGTGCTGCTGGGCCGGGGACAGCTGGGCGACGGGTCGATCGACCTGCGGGCCTTCCGGGAGCTGACCGACTCCGCGGGGTACCTGGGGCCGGTCGAGGTGGAGATCTTCCATCCCGGGCTGTGGGCCCGCGATGGCGAAGAGGTGCTGCGGGAGGTGATCGACCGCTACCGCGAGCACGTCGCATGAGGTGAAGGGGGGACGCGAACCGAACACACGGGGGCCGCAGCGTTTCAGGCGAAGCAGCGTTTCAGTCAAAGGAGACTGTGATGACAGATGTGTGGAGCCGCCGTGCCTTCCTCACGGCGGTCGGTGGCAGCGTGGTGCTGCTCGGTACCCCCGTATTCCCGGCCACCGCCGGGACGGTGACCGCCGTGCACGCCGCCATGCGCGCGGTGTGGCAGGGCCTCGTCCTGGGGACCGTGTCCTCCCCCACCGCGGAGCCGTTCCGCACCCGGCTCACCGCGCTGGGCGCACAGGCCGGCCAGTGGCGCTCCTCGATGGCCCCGGCGACCGGTTCGCTCTGGCCCGACCAGGTCTTCACCACCGACCCCGAATGGATGGCGCAGAGCTACTACCGGCTGCGGAGCATGGCGGAGGCCTACCTCAGGCCGGGGACGGGGCTCACCGGCGACGCCGCGCTGCGCACGGCCGTGCTGACCGGGCTGGATCATCTCCACGCCCAGGTCTACAACGCCGGCCGGACGCGGTACGGAAACTGGTGGTGCTGGCAGATCGGCGCCCCCCAGGCGCTGCTCGACACCGTCGTCCTGATGTACGGCCACTTGTCGGCGGCGCAGCTCGCCGGATACTGCGCCGCCGTGGACCACTTCGTGCCGGATTCTTCGGTCGGCTCGTACACCGGGACCAGCACCGGGGCGAACCGGGTGGACCTGTGCCGGGTGCTCGCGCTGCGCGGAGTGGTCGGCGGTGACGACGCGAAGATCGCCCTGGCCCGGGACGCGCTCACGCCGGTGTTCCCGTACGTCACCTCCGGTGACGGGCTCTACCGGGACGGCTCCTTCATCCAGCACACCTATGTCGCGTACACCGGCTCGTACGGTTCGGTCATGCTCGGCGGACTGGGCATGCTGTTCGGCCTGTTGAAGGGGACGGCGTGGGAGGTCACCGACCCCGGATCGCAGATCGTCTTCGACGCGGTGGAGCACGCGTGGGCACCGTTCCTCTACAACGGGCTGATGATGGACGCCGTATCGGGCCGGGCCCCCAGCCGGGGGGTCCAGGTCGCCGATCCCCTCCAGGCGCAACTGGACGACCACACCCGCGGCCATTCCGTCCTCGCCGCGATCCTGCTCCTCGCCGAGGGCGCGAGCACCGCCGAACGGACGCGCTGGCGCGGCCTGGTGAAGGGGTGGACGGCGCGGGACTACTACAGCCCCCCGCCGGCGGACGCCACCCAGAGCTTGTCGGCCCTGGCCCGCCTCTCCGAGGTCTCGGCGGACGCGGCGGTCACGGCCGCGCCCGAGCCGGTGGCGCACCGGCTGTTCCCCTCGATGGACCGGGCCACGCACCGCAGACCGGCCTGGGCGGCCTCCCTGTCCATGGCCTCGAAGCGGATCACCCACTACGAGACGGGCAACGGCGAGAACCTGCGCGGCTGGCACACGGGCAGCGGCATGCTCTCCTGGTGGGGCTCCACCTACGGGAACGGCCAGTACTCGGACGCGTTCTGGCCCACGGTCAATCCGTACCGGCTGCCCGGGATCACCGCCTCCCGCAAGGCGCTGGCCGACGGAGCCGGGGGTGACTGGGGCGCTTCCCGGCCGGACGTCACCTGGGTGGGCGGCTCGACCGACGGGGAGTTCGCCTCGGTGGGCCAGCACCTGAAGGGACTGGGCAGCACCCTCACGGCCCGCAAGGCCTGGTTCTTCCTCGACGACACGGTGGTCTGCCTGGGAGCCGGGATCAGCTCCACCGACGGCGCCGCTGTCGACACGGTCATCGACAACCGGAACCTGGGCGCGACCGGCGCCCACGCCCTGACCGTCGGCGGCACGGTCCAGCCGGCCACGCTGGGCTGGACCGCCTCCTTCCCCGGGCCCGGCTGGGCGCACCTGGCGGGCTTCGGCGGCTATGTGATGTCGGGTTCGGGCACCTTCCGGGCGCTGCGGGAGGCCCGCACCGGCCGGTGGAGCGATATCAACCGGAGCGCCTCCACCACGGTCCTCACCCGGCGCTACCTGACCCTCTGGTACGACCACGGGACGAACCCGGCCGCCGGCAGCTACGTCTACCAGCTGATGCCAGGTGCCTCGGCCGCCCAGACCTCGGCACGCTCGGCCGCCACCGGTTGGCTCACGGTGCTCGCCAACAGCCCGACCGCCCAAGGGGTGACGGTGGGCTCGCTCGGCTTCACCGGGGTCAACTTCTGGCAGCCCGCGACGATCGGCGCCCTGCAGGTGAGCGCGCCGTGTTCGGTCACGGTGCGGGAGCCCGGCGACGGCACGGCCGTGATCTGCGTCTCGGATCCGACCCGCACCCTGTCGGGACTGACCCTCGTGTGGAACCGGCCCGTCACCCAGGTGCTGTCCCAGCCGGCGAGCCTGGTCTCGGCGAGCACCGGGAGCACGCTCCGGCTCGGCTTCGGCAGCCTCACGGCCCTGGAGGGGGCGATCCAGGTGGTGAAGGTGAAGCTGGGGTGATCTCCGGAAGGCCCGCGGGCGATCCCCGGTCGCCCCCGTCCATCCCCCGTCGATCTCCGGACGGCCCGCGAGGCGATAAAAGCCAAGCCCACAGGGTGACATAGCGTGACCCGCATGGATCAGGATCACATATCCGGGGACGGCGAAGGCGCGGGCAGGCGGCGATTCCTCGCCCTGGCGACGGGGGCGGCGGCCACCGCCGCCGGGCTGGGCGCCGTGGCCGGCTGCGCGAACAGGGACGCCGGGGAAGCGGACGGGGCGGGACCCGGCGAGAGCCGGGATCCGTCCGGCCCACCGGAGAAGCGGGAAGGGCCGCGCGCCTTCGACGTCCGGGCGGAGAACGCCCGCCCGGGGAACGCCGACTGGCAGGTCACCAAGGCCGGCCCGGCCCGCGCCATCGAGGGCTTCGCCGACCGGGTCAGCGTGCTGCCCGGCGAGTCCTTCGGCCTGCACGTCTCCACCACCGCGCCCCGGTTCACCGTCTCCGCCTACCGCATGGGCTGGTACGGCGGCTCCCGGGCCCGCCTGATCTGGCGCTCCGAGGCCCTGCCCGGGGTGCGCCAGCCCGACCACACGGTGGAGACCTCGACCCGTATGGTCCGCACCCGGTGGTCCCGCAGCACCACCGTCGAGACCAAGGACTGGCCCGAGGGCTGCTACCTGCTGCGCCTCGACGCGCAAGGCGGCGAGGGCCAGCGGTTCGTCCCCGTCACCGTGCGGTCCGCCGCCACGGCCGGGCGTACCGTCGTGGTCAACGCGGTGGCGACCTGGCAGGCGTACAACCGCTGGGGCGGCTACGGCAGTTACGACGGCCCCAGCGGCGGATACGCCTCGCGCTCGCTCGCCGTGACCTTCGACCGGCCCTACGCGTACGACGACGGCGCGGGCCTCTTCCTCGTGTACGAGGCTCCGCTGCTCGCGCTCGCCGAGCGGCTCGGCATCCCCCTGGCGTACACGACGACCACCGACGTGGCCCGGGAGAAGCGGCTGCTGGAGGGCGCTTCGGCGGTCCTCTCCCCCGGCCACGACGAGTACTGGTCGCCCGAGCAGCGCGCGCACGTCACGGCGGCCCGGGACGCGGGGACCAACATCGCGATCCTGGGCGCGAACTGCTGCTACCGCCGGATCCGGCTGGAGGCCTCCGAGCTCGGACCGGACCGTACGGTGGTCTGCTACAAGTCCTCCTACGAGCAGGATCCCGGCTTCGAGCGCGGGCACCCGGCCACCGTCGACTTCCGTTCCCCGCCCGCCGCCGACCCGGAGAGCACACTGCTCGGCGTGATCTACGACGGCTACCCGGTGGACGCCCCGTACGTGGTGACGCACCCGGGCCACTGGCTCTTCGAGGGCACCGGAGCGAAGGCCGGCGACAGCTTCCCGCACCTGGTCGGCGTGGAGTACGACAAGGTCAACACCGGTTTCACGACCCCGCGCCCGATCGAGATCCTGGCGCACTCCCCCGTGGTCTGCGAGGGCCGCCCCAGCCACCAGGACACGGCGTACTACACGACGCCGAGCGGCGCCGCCGTGTTCGCGACGGGGACGATGCGGTGGGTGGAGGCTCTCGACGCGAAGGGCGACGGCCGCAGCGGAGCCAACCACGGCCTGGACGCACGCTCGGGCGCCCTGACCACCCGGGTGACGGAGAACCTGCTGCGCGCCTTCGCGGCCGGCCCGGCGGGACGGACGCATCCGGCGCAGGACAACGTGAAGGCGGTGTACGGGGGATAGACCCCGCCTCAAACGCACTGGACTCCACCCGTAAGGGGTGTTTAGGATCATGTCGCGGCATCGCGTGTCGGTCACCGGCTGGGTGAGGCATGGAGGTGCCGGGACGTGCCTTTCGGAGGCATCCACTCATGACGGTTCAACTCAACCACACGATCATCCACTCCCGTGACCACCGGGAGTCGGCCGAATTCCTGGCGTACTTCCTCGGCCTGGAGGTCGGAGCCCCCTGGGGCCCCTTCATTCCCGTCGAGACCGCCAACGGCGTCACCCTGGACTTCGCGACCATCCCCGCCGAGTCCATCACCGCACAGCACTACGCGTTCCTCGTCTCCGAGGCCGAGTTCGACGAGGCCTTCGAGAAGATCAAGCGGGCGAGGATCACCTACTTCGCCGACCCGCACGGGCAGCGCCCGGGCGAGATCAACCACAATGACGGCGGCCGCGGTGTCTACTTCCAGGACCCCTCGGGCCACGGCATGGAACTGATCACCGTCCCGTACGGCGGCTTCAAGGAGTAGGACCGGCCCGGCGGCGGGGGCTCGCCCGCCGCCGCCGGGCCGGTCTCAGTACCCCGTTCGGTCCCCGTCCTCCGGAAGGTAGACGATGTTGACCGCGCCCGTCGTGGGGTGGGTTCCGACGCGGGTGCGGACCCCGTAGACCTCGGCCAGCAGGGGCTCCGTCAGTACCTCCGCCGGGGTGCCCGAGGCGGCCACGCGGCCGTCCGCCAGGACGTACAGGCGGTCGCAGTACATCGCCGCCAGGTTGAGGTCGTGCAGGACCAGCAGGGCGGTGGCGGACAGGGCGCGGACCAGCCCGAGGATCTCCAGTTGGTAGCGGATGTCCAGGTGGTTCGTCGGTTCGTCCAGGGCGAGCAGGCCGGGGTCCTGGACGAGGGCGCGGGCCACCAGGGCGCGCTGGCGCTCACCGCCCGAGAGCCCGTCGAAGCGGCGGCCCGCGAGGGCGGCCGCTCCGACGGTGTCCAGGGCCCGCGCGACGCGGCGTACGTCGTCGGGTCCGTCCTGCTCCCAGAACCGTTTGTGCGGGCTGCGCCCCATGGCCACCACCTCGCGCACGGTCAGCCCGAAGGTTCCGGCCGCGTCCTGGGGCACCACCGCCACCCGCCGGGCGCGGTCCTTGACGCCCAGCGAGGCCGCGTCCACACCGTCCAGCAGCAGCCGCCCGCCGGTCGGGCGCAGGGTGCCGTAGACGCAGCGCAGCAGTGTCGTCTTGCCGCTGCCGTTGGGGCCGACGACTCCGACCGTCTCGCCGGGGCGGGCGGTGAGGTCGATCCCGTGCAGCAGCGGCTGCCCGTCGATCTCGTAACGCACGGCCTCGACGGCGAGTTCCGCCGCCCCACGCCCAGACATCGGCCCCGCCTTCGTCCCTGCCTTCGTCCCTGCCAACAACCCTGTCGCCGGCCCCGCCGGCCGTCCCGCCGTCATCCCACGACCCCTTCGGTGCGGGTGGACCTGCGCAGCATCCACAGGAAGAACGGCCCGCCGACGAGCGCCGTGACCACGCCGACCGGAATCTCCTCCGGCGCGGCGGCGGTACGGGCGATCAGATCGGCCAGGGTCAGGAACACCGCCCCGCCCAGCGCGGCCACGGGCAGCAGCGCCCGGTGCCCGGCGCCGACGACCATCCGCGCGGCGTGCGGCACCATCAGCCCCACGAAGCCGATCGCCCCGCTGTAGGCCACCAGCACGCCGATGACGAGCGAGGTGAGGACGAACACGGCGGCCCGGAACCGGCTCGTGTCCAGCCCGAGCGTCTGGGCGCCCTCCTCCCCCGCGAGCAGCAGGTCGAGCGGCCGGGCCAGGGCGATGAGCAGCCCGGTGCCCAGGAGCAGGGCCCCGGCGGGCAGGGCCAGTTCGCCCCAGCGCGCCCCGCCGAGCCCGCCGAGGGTCCAGAACAGCACGCTGCGGATCTGGTCGGGACGGGCGGCCAGCACCAGGATCAGGCTGGTCAGGGCGGACAGGACGTACTGCACGGCGACTCCGGCGAGGATCAGCCGGCCGGTGGTCATGGCTCCGCCGCGCCGGGCCATCGCGTAGACGGCGACGAGCGCGCCCATCGACCCGGCGAACGCCGCGAGCGGTACGGCGGCGGCGCCCGCGAAGCCGAGGAACCCGGCGCCGAAGACGATCACCAGCACGGCTCCGGCCGAGGCCCCGGAGGAGGCTCCGAGCAGGAACGGGTCGGCGAGCGGATTGCGCACGAGGGCCTGGAGCACGGTTCCCGCGACGGCGAGTCCCGCGCCGACGACGGCGCCGAGCAGGACGCGCGGCATCCGGACGTCCCAGACGATCGCTCCGAAGGCGCCCGCTCCCCCGCCGGGTCCCGGTCCGGCGAGCACGATGTCGAGCACCCGGTCCGCAGGGATCCGTACCGGTCCCAGGGCCAGCCCCGCCAGGGCCGACGCGGCCAGCGCGGCGGCGAGCAGGGCCAGTACGACCGGCGTACGGGTGAACGCGCGGGCGGCCCGGAGCCTCACGCGGCGTCGGGGTGGAGCTGGCCGCCCAGCGATTCGACGGCGTCGGCGACGCGTACGCCGAGCACGGCGGAGGACAGCGGCAGCACGACGAACCGCCGGTTCTTGATCGCCGGGACCTGCGCCAGTGCCGGGTCGTTCAACAGGCGCTGCTTCTTGGCTTCGACGGTGGTGCCGCCGTAGTCGTAGATGAGGACGACCTCGGGCTTCCGCTCGATGACCTTCTCCCACGACACGTCGCCGAAGGTGTCGTCGAGGTCGGCGAACACGTTCGTCCCGCCCGCCAGCGAGACGATCTCGTTACCGATGCCGTTGCCGCCGGAGGTGAAGGCGGAGGCCTCGCCCGAGTCGTAGACGAAGACCGCGGGCCTGGCCTTGTCCTTCACGCGTGCGCTGACGGCTCCGACGCGGCGTTGTTCCTCCGCGATGAGCCGCTCGCCGCGCTCGGGCACGCCGAAGGTCCGTGCCACCTCGGTGATTTCGGTCCTGAGCTGGTCGAGGCCGACCTTGCCCTGGGTGCAGTACTCCACGCTGAGGCGGGAGTTGATGCCGGACTTCGCGAGCCCCTCGCGGTCGCGGCCCTGCGCCTTGTCGAAGGCGCTGGAGTAACCCCCGTACACGAAATCGGGGTTGGCGCCGAGGAGGATCTCCTTGGCGGGGTATTCCTTCGCCAGCACCTTGATCTTGTCGTACGCGGGCCGGTAGGCGGGCAGTACGGAGTCGTCCAGGTAGGCCGTCCCGACCGTCTTCCCCTCCAGCCCGAGGGCCAGGAGGATCTCGGTGGCGTGCTGGTTCATGGCGACCGCTCGCTGCGGCGGCGCCTGATAGGTGCTGGTGACACCGCAGTTGGTGACCGTGTACGGGAAGCCGGGGACGGCGCCCGCTCCCGCCTTGGCGTCCTGCGCCGCGGGTACTCCCCCACACGCGGCCAGCGGTATCAGGAGGGGGACGGGCAGGAGCGCGCGCAGCAGCGCACGGGCGTACGAAGACATGGTGAAGCCTCTCCGGGGGATCCGCGTCCCCTGGTCGAACCGAAAGAGGCGGTGCGTCAGTGTCTGACTCCCGGGGCCCCGCGCGGGGGCGTACCGGTCACAGTGGCGGGACCGCACCGGATTCGCACCGGTTTCCTGTCCTGCACCGCCTGGATAACCCGGCCCAGTGTGCCAGAAGGCCGGGGCGTCAGCGCTTCGGGCGCACTCCGTCGGCCGCCCGCACCGTCCTCGCCTCCCGGGAGGCGAGGATCCGCAGCGCCTCCTCGGAGCGTGATCCCGGCTCGGCCGTGTAGAGGTAGAGGGTCTGGTCGGGGTCGTCGGGGAAAGTGAGCGACTCGTACTCCAGGGCCAGTTCACCGACGGCGGGATGCCGGAACCGCTTGGTGCCGTGAGTGTGCTCGAGCACGTCGTGCCCGGCCCACCAGCGCCGGAAGTCTGCGTCCAGCGCCGCCAGTTCATCCACGAGGGGGTTCAGCCCGGGATCGTACGGGTGCCTGCCGGCGTAGAACCGCAGCGCGGCGACGGCTCCGCGCGCGGCGCTCTCCCAGTCGGCGAACAGCCCGCGGGCGGCGGGGTCGAGGAAGAGGAACCGGGCCAGATTGCGCTCGCGTCGGTCCGGCGTGCCCGACTCCGCCGCGTCCGGCTCCGCCGCGTCCGGGTCCGGCGCGCCGAAGCCGGCGTAGAGAGCCTCCGCGAGCCGGTTCGCGGCGAGGACCTCGAGCCGGCGCCCCATGATCATCGCCGGGGTGCCGTCGTCCAGGGCGTCCAGTACCCGGTAGAGGACCGCCCGGACCCGCTGCGGGCCGGCGGTCTCCGCGGGGCCGGGGGGACCGGCCGCCGCGCCGGGGGCGCGCCCGGGCCCGGGGGTCCGCCGCGGCCGGGCCAGGCCGAAGAGGTGGGACCGCTCGGTGGCGTCGAGCCGCAGCGCACGGGCCACGGCGTCGAGGACCTCGTCGGACACGTGCTGGGTGCGGCCCTGCTCCAGCCGGGTGTAGTAGTCCACGCTGACCCCCGCGAGCTGCGCGACCTCCTCGCGCCGGAGCCCGGGCACGCGCCGCCTTCCCGGATGTGCGGCGGCGCCCACCGCCTCGGGGCCGATCCGGGCTCGGCGGGAACGCAGGAAGTCCCGCAGGTCGGACTGGGGCTCGCGCCCGGCGGTGGCGGTCATTCCCCCAGGCTAGGGCCTGTCGTCAAACTCCCGTCGTCGCCCGAAGGGCGGCCTCGCGGCGTCTGGTGCGTGCTCTCGGCGTGCCGGGCGGAAGCCTGCGTACTGGACGTACTTGGCTTCCGTCCGGTGCGGCGAGAGCGCGTGCCAGGCGTCGCGAGGCAGACGGGAGTTTGACGACAGGCTCTAGTAGTGCTTTGTTAGCTGGTCTTGTCACGTTGGGTGTCTGGTAGTTCGCTGGTTGTATGAGGGTTGGGGAGCTTGCTGCGGTTCGGGTCCGGTTGGAGGAGTTCGTCTCCGAGGTGTTCGCGCCGCTGGTGCGGCGGGACCAGCGTGAGAAGGGCTTGCTCTATGTGCGGGGGCTGTTGCTGGACGGCCGGCGGAAGTCGATGCAGCCGATGGCCGAACGCCTCGGCATCGATCATCAGCGGTTGCAGCAGTTCATGACGTCCTCGACCTGGCCGGTCGAGGACGTCCGGGCCCGGCTCGCATGGCGGGCCGTGGCCGCGGTGCGGCCCGAGGTATGGGTCGTGGACGACACCGGCTTCCCGAAGGACGGCACGGCCTCGCCGGGGGTGGCCCGCCAGTACTCGGGCACGCTGGGCAAGGTCGGCAACTGTCAGATCGGCGTCAGTGTCCATGCCGCCACGGACACGGCCTCCTGCCCGTTGTCCTGGCGCCTGTTCCTGCCTGCGAGCTGGGACAGCCCGGAATCCGAGGCCCGCAGGCGAGCCTGCAAGATTCCCGATACCGTGCACCACCGCCCCAAGTGGCAGCTTGCGCTGGACATGCTCGATGAACTCGACGGGATCGGCCTGCGGCCTGCATCACTGGTTGCGGACACCGGCTACGGCGCGAACGCGGACTTCCGCCACGGCCTGGAAGTCCGGGGCCTGGCCTATGTCCTGCAGGTGAAAGCCGAGATGACCGCCCACGGCCATGACGCCGTGCCGTATCAGCCCCCATACAGCGGGCTCGGTCCCAGGCCCCTGCCCCGTTACCGCACCCGGCCCGTCTCCTTACGCGACCATGTGTTGGCCGCCGGCCGACGGGCGGGACGCACGCTGACCTGGCGCAAGGGCTCGAAAGCGGCGATGAGCTCGCACTTCGTGCTCCTGCGCGTCCGCCTCGCGGGCCGCCGGCCCAAACCCGCCGCCGACGGGACGATCCCCCTCGCCTGGCTGATCGCCCAGTGGCCCGAAGGCGAGACGGAGCCGGTGAGGTACTGGATCTCGAACCTGCCCGCCGACATCCCAGCCAAGGACCTGGTCCGTCTCGCGAAGACCCGCTGGCGGATCGAGCACGACTACCGCGAACTGAAAACCGTCCTGGGCCTGGACCACTTCGAGGGCCGCTCGTTCACCGGCTGGCACCGCCACGTCACCCTCGTGACCGCCGCCCACCTCTTCCTCACCGAACAGCGGAGGACCCCAAAAGTCCCTGCCAGGGCCTGACCCTCTACCAGGCCCTGGACCTCCTCCAACACCTCATCGCCACCTGGACCGGCACCTGCCCCACCTGCCGGCAACCCACCCCATGGCAGCCCTACGACAGCACGTAACAAAGCACTACTAGGCCAGGCCAGGCCGTCTCTTTCGGATCCTGCCCGGCCCGCGCCGACCGGCAGTTCGGGGTGCCGTGTCACAGCCCGGTCACAGCGGCCCCGCGGGCGCCGGGCCGGGGCGACCATGGCCCGATGCGCAGACACCACGTGATCATCGCCCTCACCGGCGCCGGACTGCTCGCCCTCACCGGGTGCGGCAGCGATTCCGACGCACCGGCCCCCGGCAAGACCTCCACCCCAGCCCCGGCCTCGACCGTGCCGAGCCCCGGTCAGAGCGGCAGGCCCAGCGCCGATCCGAGCGCGGCCCGCCCCGACAGCGGCCTCCCGCCGAGCCCCGCACCCGCGCAGCGCGCCGCCTACCTGGCCGCGCTGAACACGATCGACCCCGAGATCGTCAACGGCAAGGACGACAAGGCCGTCTCGCGCGGCCTGGACCAGTGCCAGTCCATGAAGGGCGAGAAGGACCCGGCCAAGCGAGTGGCCGGGGCGAACCAGCGCTTCATCGGCCCCAACCACCCCGACGGCTTCGGCCCCGTCAAGTCCGCCCTGATCGTCGCGGCCGTCCAGGCCAACCTCTGCCCGACCTACTGAGTCCCTCCGAGGGCACAGGCGGGGGCCGGAGGCGGGGGCCGGAGGCGGGGGCGGGGGCTAAGGCGGGGGCCAAACCGCGGCAGCCCGGCCACCGCCTCATGCCGTCTCCTCGCTCGCCGCGGCCAGACCGGCGAGTTCACCCTCGGACAGGCTCAGGCAGCCCGCGGCGACGTTCTCGGCGAGGTGACCGAGGTCGCCGGTGCCGGGGATGGCCAGCACGTGGGAGCCCTGGTGCAGGGTCCAGGCCAGCCGGATCTGGGCCGCGCTCACGCCGTGAGAGCGGGCGACGGAGCGGGCGACGGAGTCGACTTCAGCGCTGTGGCCGTTGGTGGCGCCGGCGGTGCGACCGGTTCCGGCGATGGAGTAGAACGGCACGAACGCGATGCCCTGCTCACCACAGATGTCCAGGAGCTCCTTCTGTTCGGGGCCCGCGCCGATGCCGTACATGTTCTGGACGCAGACCACCGGCGCGATGCTCCGGGCCTCGGCGAGGTGGTGGCTGCGGACGTTGGACAGGCCCAGGTGCCGGATGAGCCCGGCCGCACGCAGGTCGGCCAGTGCGCCGAAGCGTTCGGCGATCGAGTCGCTGCCGACGATGCGCAGGTTCACCACGTCGAGGTGGTCGCGGCCGAGCTGGCGCAGGTTCTCTTCGACCTGGCCGCGCAACTGCTCGGGGGTGGCGTGCGGCAGCCACTGGCCGGAGGGATCGCGGCCCGGTCCGACCTTGGTGGTGATGACGAGCTCGTGCGAGTAGGGGGCCAGCGCCCGGTTGATCAGCTCGTTGGCCGAGCGCAACGAGGAGAAATAGAACGCGGCGGTGTCGATGTGGTTCACACCGAGCTCGACCGCGCGGCGCAGTACGGCGATCGCCTGGTCGCGGTCCCGTGGAACGGCCTCGGCCGCGAATGCCTCACCGTGCTGCGTCAGGCGCATCGTGCCGAAGCCCATCCGGTTGACCGTGAGGTCTCCGAGCGTCCACGTGCCGGATGCCGCCGCTGTGATCGTCTGTGAGGTCATGGCGCGATCATGTCCGCGCGCCGGGCCGGCCTGCCATTGATTAAGGCATGCCCGAATCCAACGCGTCTTCTTCGGTCTTGAAGGTCCGGAACCCACGGCGGTGGTAGTTGGGCAGGGCGTTCGCGTTGTCGGCCGAGGACGTGTGCAGCCATACCCGGCGCACGCCCGGCACCAGCTTCCAGCCCTGCCGGATCGCGAGCGTCAGCGCATGCCCGCCGAGCCCCTTCCCGGTGAACTCCGGCAAGAGCCCGAAGGTCCTGATCTCGACGTCGGCGCCCGGGTGGAGGTCGTAACAGACCATGCCGGCGGGCTCGCCCTCCAAAGTCAGCAGCCAGCACGTCCGGTCCGGATGCTCGGCGAACCACGCCTGCCACTCCCGTGGCCCGCGACGGGCGCTGCGCCACTGGTACGGCGCGCCGATCCTGGCCATCAGGTCGGGAACCGGCGACAGGTCGTCGCCGACGGCGACGAGCACCAGTCCCGGGACCGGAGCACCGGGAACGAGCTGACTCGGGTCGGTCATCTCGACATGGGTCACGATCTTCGTCACCCGAGAAAGGCTACGCCCCCGGGGCAAGAGAAAAGGGACTCCAGGAGCGTTCCCCTCGAGTCCCTTTTCCATGACGGAATTGGTCAAACTTGGCAGGGGTGGCAGGGCTCGAACCTACGACAACCGGTTTTGGAGACCGGTGCTCTACCAACTGAGCTACACCCCTTCGGTGAGACCAACCATGTCATGTCGCACGCCGAAGATCCACTGAATTCGGTGATCAACCGCGAGGAATTTCGTCACGGGTCCGGCCGCCGGCGGATCCGAGCCAGCCGACGCACGGGCCGTCTTCGCTGGTCAGGGCGACACCGAGGGGGGCAGGCCGCCGCGGCCCACTCCGGTCTGCGTCCACTCCTTGAGACAACAAGTATTGCGCCGTGGACAGTTGACCTACGCGGCACCCCGAGAAGGCGCTGATGGCTTCCTCCGGCCCCGGAAGCACCGGTTCCTCCCACCAGGGGAGGCGTCCGGCTACACCCTGGGGTGTATTTCTCCGGAACGCGCTCTCCTTCTTGCCCCCGCGGAGAACCGGGTCCCGTCCCGGGTGCGTGCTACCGGCGAACACGCTGGCGCGCACACCGAATTGGGGGAAACGGGTGACATCCAGAACAAGGGCGGGAACGGCGGCGCTGACAGCCGCCGTGGCCGGGACGCTGATCATGGGGACGGCCGCGGCCGGCATCCAGCCGGCACTGGCCGCGAACTCCACCGCACAGGGCACGCAGCAGAACGCGCAGCAGGACACGAAGGGGAGTCCGGTCGGCGCGAAGCCGCCGGCGGACGCGACGGTGACGCTGATCACCGGTGACCGCGTGGTCGTCGGCGGCGGCGACGGCGCCGTCGTCCGGATCACGCGTGGTGCGGGCCGCGAGAAGACCACCTTCTCGGTTCGGCGCGAGGACGGGCACACATACGTCATTCCGATGGACGCCCTGCGCCTGATCGGCGACGGCGTCCTGGACCGGCGGCTGTTCGACGTCGCCCAGTTGGCCAGGGACGGGTACGACGACGCACACCTCGGCGCACTGCCCCTGATCGTCGGCTACCGGAAGGAGGGCGCCCCGGTGGGTGCCTTCGCGACCGGTGACCCGCTCGCCCGGGTCGCGCGCGAGCGCCGTCCGCTGCCGTCCGTGGACGGCGAGGCCTTTGACGTGCCCAAGGCCGAGACCGCGGCCCTGTGGTCGGCGGTCACCGCCGGCGCGGACGCCCGTACGCGGGGATCCGCTCCCACCACGCCCATCGCCCACCTGTGGCTGGACGGCAAGGTCCGCACCTCCCTCGACACGAGCGTGCCGCAGATCGGCGCCCCCGTCATGTGGAAGGCGGGTTACACCGGCAAGGGCGTCAAGGTGGCGGTCCTGGACACGGGCATCGACCAGGACCACCCCGACCTCAAGGGCGTGGAGATCGCCGAGAAGAACTTCAGCGACTCGCCCGACTCCCTCGACCGGCACGGGCACGGCACCCACGTGGCCTCCACCGTCGCCGGGACCGGCGCGCGGTCGGGCGGCCAGTACAAGGGCGTGGCGCCCGGGGTGCGTCTCCTGGACGGCAAGGTCATCAACGACGACGGCTGGGGAACCGAGTCGGGCATCATCAGCGGCATGCAGTGGGCCGTCGACCAGGGCGCGAAGATCGTCAACATGAGTCTCGGGGGCCAGGACGAGCCGGGCGTGGACCCGAAGGAGGCTGCGGTCGCCCGCCTCTCCGCCAAGGCCCTCTTCGTCATCAGCGCGGGCAACTACGGCGACCGGCCCGGAACCATCGCCTCGCCCGGCAGCTCCCCCGCGGCGCTGACGGTCGGCGCGGTCGACAAGCAGGACCGGATCGCGGACTTCTCCAGCCGGGGCCCGACGGCCGACGGAGTGTCCAAGCCGGACATCACCGCTCCGGGCGTCGACATCACCGCCGCCCTGAGCACGCACAGCTGGAACCCCGACGACAAGAGCTACACCACCATGTCGGGCACTTCGATGGCCGCCCCGCACGTCACGGGCGCCGCCGCCCTGGCGCTCCAGCAGCACCCCACCTGGAGCGGAGCCCAGCTCAAGGCGCTGCTCACCGGATCAGCCCGGCCCGACCCGGTGCTCAACGCCTCCGAACAGGGCTCCGGCCGGGTCGACCTGGCGCGGGCCGCCACGGCCGTCGTCGTCTCCGAATCCGGCTCGCTCAACTTCGGTACGCGGCTCTGGCCGCACACCGACGACAAGCCGGTCGGCAGATCCCTCACCTACCGCAACCACGGCACCAAGCCCGTCACCCTCAAGCTGAGCACCACCGCCACCGGCCCGGGGGGCGGCCCGGCCCCGGCGGGGATGTTCACCGTCAAGGACGCCCGGCTCACCGTCCCCGCCGGTGGCACCGCGACCACCACCGTCACCGTCGACACCCGCAAGGGCACGGTCGACGGCACGTTCGGCGGCAGCGTACGGGCCGATGGCGGCGGCCAGTCGGTGCGCACCGGCATGGTGGCCGTCCGCGAGGTGGAGTCGTACGACGTCGTCCTGCGGCACACCGATGTCGACGGTGCGGCTCCGCAGAGCTACTCCAGCGCGCTCGCAAAGATCGGCAGGGAGGTTCCGGGACGCATCGAGTTCCCGATCGTGCCGAGCGGGACCGTCGTGAAGCGGATACCCAAGGGCGACTACCACTTGGAGAGCGTCGTCTTCGGCGCGGGCGGCCGGATGGCCGTCTTCGTCCAGCCGGTCGTGAAGGTGACCGTGAAGACCACGATCACGCTCGACGCCCGCAAGGCCAAGCCGTTGGCCGTCACCGCCCCGGATCCAGCGGCACGGCTGGTCGGCGGCACCCTCGGGTACGTCGACGCGAACGCGCGGGTGGCCGGATCCTGGACCTTCGACGGGCGGACACAGGTCCGCACCGCCGCGCTCGGCACGGCGAGCACCGGTATGCGGGCGCAGTTCAACGGGTTGTGGAAGAACCCCGGTGCGGCCGGCAAGAACGTCGACTACCGGCTCGCCTTCAACCGCACGGGCAGCTTGTTCACCGGCCTCACCAAGACCGTCACCCGGGCCGAGGTCGCCGAGTTGAAACTCGGCTTCGCGGCCTCCGTCACCGGGGCGAAGGGCCTGATCTGGATGACGCCCTACGACGTGACCGGCTCGTCCGCCTTCGGTATGCGCGACCCCATCGAACAGGAGCTGCCCATGTCCGGCACCCAGTACGTCAGCACCATCGGGGTCCGCTGGACCTGGAATGTGTACCAGCTCAACGCGCAGGGTGACACACGCCTGGGCTACGACACCGGCCTCATCACCTACAAGCCGGGCAGCAGCAAGGCCGTAAAGTTCAACTTCGGCGTGGTCGGCCCCAGCATGGAGAACGCGGACACAGAGGTCGGCGGCCACCGGACCGGCGACAACATCTACGCCAACCTCCGGCTGTTCAACGACGGCAGCGGCCACGTGGGCGGCTCGGTCGTCACCGGGGGCTTCACCCGCCTGGAGTCCGGCGGCAAGGTCATCGCCGAGGGGTCGGACACCGGCTGGGTGAGCGCGGACGTTCCGGCCGGCTCGGCGGCGTACCGTCTGAGCGCGGAGTCGAGCCGCTCCCCCAAGGACACCACGACCAGTACGAAGGTGGCCGCGGTCTGGACGTTCACCTCGGCCCGGCCGCCCGCGGACCAGTCGGTGCGACTGCCGCTGTCCACGGTGCGCCTCTCCCCGACGCTGAGCCTGCGCGGGACGGCCCGGGTGGGCGCCGATCTGAAGGTTCCGCTGCACCTGGGCGGGCCGGCCGCGGGGGCCGGGCAGGTCGCCGCGCTGACCGTCCGGGTCTCCTTCGACGAGGGGAAGACCTGGAAGCTCCTCGCGGTGACGACCGACGCGAAGGGGGCCCGCTCGGTGATCGTGCGACACCCGGAGACGGCCAAGTCCGTTTCCTTCCGGGTGGACTTGAGGGACAAGGCCGGCAACACCGTTCGCGAGACGATCACGAACGCCTACCGGCTCGTGCCGTGAGGTGACCGCACCGGTCCGTCCGACCTGACGTGACGTGACCGTGACGAACACGGGTGGGCTCCGCCGGCGGCGGGGCCCACCCGTGTGTGCCCACCACGTTTCACCCCGCCCCCTTGACCCACACTGGTCCAGACCAATAGTTTCCGCATGCACAGCGCACGCGCCCCGGCACCACTCACCGCATCCGCAAAGGAAGCCCATGCGCCGCAGCATGCTCGGCAGGCTGGCCATTGCCGCCTGCTCCCTCTCCCTGCTGACCGCCTTCGCCCCCGCCCACGACGACGCCGGCCGCGGCGACTCCGGGCACGGCCGCTCGTACAAGAAGGTCGGCTACTTCACCCAATGGGGCGTCTACGGAAGGGACTTCCAGGTCCAGGACCTGGAGAAGAACGGCAGCGCGAGCAAGCTCACGCACATCAACTACGCCTTCGGCAACATCAGCGCGGACGGCAAGTGCTTCACCGGCAACATCCCCGGTGAGGCCGACGCGTGGGCCGACTACGTCCGCCCGCTGGACGCCGAGAACTCCGTGGACGGCGTCGCCGACGACTGGGTGCAGCCGCTCGCCGGCAACTTCAACCAGCTCCGCGAGCTCAAGGCCAAGCACCCCGGCCTCAAGGTCCTGATCTCCCTGGGCGGTTGGAGCTGGTCCACGCACTTCTCGGACGCCGCGCTCACCCCGGCCTCGCGCAAGGCCCTCGTATCCTCCTGCATCGACCTCTACATCAAGGGCAACCTCCCGCAGGACGGCAGCCGCGGCGGCGCGGGTTCGGCCGCGGGGCTCTTCGACGGGATCGACCTCGACTGGGAGTGGCCCGGCTCCTCGGGCGACACCGACACCACCTACCGCCCCGAGGACAAGAAGAACTTCACGGCGCTGGTGAGCGAGTTCCGCACCCAGCTCGACGACTACGCCCGCAGCCAGAAGCGGAAGGCGAAGTACGAGCTGTCCGCCTTCGTCCCGACCTCCCCCGCCAAGATCGACGCGGGCTTCGACGTCCGCCGGATCATGCGCGACCTCGACTTCGTGACCCTCCAGGGCTACGACTTCCACGTCTCCGGCGAGGCGACCACCGCCCAGCAGTCCGCGCTGTACGCGAGGAACGACTTCAGCGTCGACGGCACCGTGGACGCCTGGGAGCGGCGCGGCGCGCCCGCGCACAAGCTCGTGATGGGCATGCCGTTCTACGGGCAGGGCTGGACCGGGGTCAGCGGCGGCGGGGACGGCATGGGCCAGCCCGCGACGGGCCCGGCGCCGGCCGCCTGGGCCAACGGATACGCGGACTACAAGGAGCTCAAGCAGCTTGCCGCGTCCGGTACTTACAAGCTCCACCGGGACCGCCGCAACGGCAGCGCCTGGCTCTTCGACGGCACCACCCTGTGGACGTACGACGACCCGCAGGTGCTGCGCACCAAGACCCGGTACATCCGCGAAGAGGGCCTCGGCGGCGCGATGTTCTGGTCACTGGACGCGGACACGGCCGACGGTGAACTGATGACCGCGGTCGACCAGGGCCTGCGCGGCCACTGACGGCCCCGCCCCCGAACAGCGCCGCCGGGCCGTGGAAAAACGACGCGGCCCGGCGGCGCCCCACCCCTTACGCTCCCCCGCATGAAGACGAAGACGGTACGGGCGGTCAACGCGCTCGCCTCCCACTGGGCCGGGCACGCGGCGGCGGACGGCACGGGCACGGTGTTCACGGCCGCCGGGGTCTGGCCGCTGCTGGCCCTGCTCGCCGACGGCGCCGCCGGACCCGCCCGCACCGAACTGGAACAAGCCCTCGGCATACCCGCCGACGCGGCGGCCGAAGCCGCCCGGGAGCTGCTGACCGCCCTGGACGGCGTACGGGGCCTGCGCTGCGTCTCCGGCTTCTGGGCCGCGAGGGACCTCTTCCTGGAGGAGGCGTGGTCGGCCCGGCTTCCCGCCGGGATCCGGTCCACCCTCACCGGTGACGAGGACACCGACCGCAAGGCCCTGGACGCCTGGGCCGCCGAACACACCGACGGCCTCATCGAGAGGATGCCGGTACCCGTCCACGAGGAGACACGCTTCGTGCTCGCCTCCGCGCTCACGCTGCGCACGCGGTGGATCCAGCCCTTCGACGCCTGGACCACCGAGATCGGCGAAGGCCCCTGGGCAGGGCGGACGGTGCAGGGCCTGAGCCGCGGTACGACCCTCCTCGACCGGGTCCGCGTGGCCCGGGCGCCCAGCGGCCCGGTCACCCTGCTGGAGGTGGTGGGCGACGGCGGAGTCGACGTCCACCTCGTCCTGGGCGAGCCGCAGGCCCCGCCGGGCCTGACCCTCCAGGCCGGGATCGCGGCCGTCACCCGGGCGATCCCGTCGACGGGCGCGAGCCTGCTGCCCGAGGGGAACCCGGGGCCTGGCCTGCACATCGCCAGCACCCTCTCGGAACGCCGCGAACACCGGCTCGGCATCAGCACGGTGGCCTTCGAAGTGGAGGCGGACCACGATCTCCTCGACCCGGCCGGGCTGTTCGGTCTGGAGAGCGCCCGCGACACCCGGACCGGCCACTTCCCGGGCATCAGCCGAGAGCCGCTGGCCGTCGGCTCCGCCCGGCAGTCGGCCGTCGCGCGCTTCCACTCCGAGGGATTCGAAGCCGCCGCCGTGACGGCGATCGGGGCTGTCGGCGCCGGCGCGATGCCCCGGCTGAGGTACCGCGTCCGACACGCCCAAGTGGCCTTCCACCGTCCCTTCGGCTTCCTCGCCGTCCACCGGACCTCCCGCCTGGTGCTCGCCGCGGGCTGGGTGGCGGACCCCCTGCCCTACGAGGAAGTGGACCATGCGGCGGAGGAAGCGGAGGCCTGGGCCAAGCTGGATGCCGAGGACTGGGGCTGAGCCGTTCCCGCTCCGCCCGGCCCTGGCCCGTACGCTCCGTCCCATGGACAACTCGACGGTGGAGGCGGTCAACCGCCTGACGGCACGGTGGGCGGCACGAGGGTCGGCACGGTCCGCGGACACGGCCGAAGGCACGGTGTTCACGGCGGCCGGGCTCTGGCCGCTGCTGGCCCTGCTCGCGGACGGCGCCGACGGCCCGGCCCGTACCGAACTGGAGCAGGCCCTCGGCATACCCGCCGACGCGGCGGCCGAAGCCGCCCGGGGGCTGCTGACCGCCCTGGACGGCGTACGGGGCCTGCGCGCGGCCACCGGCGTGTGGGCGCGGCGGGACCTGCCGCTGGAGGCGGCGTGGTCGGACCGGCTCCCGGCCGGGACCCGGTCGGCCCTGACCGGTGACGAGGACACCGACCGCAAGGCCCTGGACGCCTGGGCCGCCGAACGCACCGACGGCCTCATCGAGCAGATGCCGGTGGAGGTCGGCCCGCACGTCGACCTGGTCCTCGCCTCCGCGCTCGCGCTGCACCTGACCTGGGAGAAACCCTTCTCCGAGCGGCAGGTGCGGCCGCACCGCGGCCCGTGGAACGGGCGCTGCCTGCGCGGACTGACCGTCACCCACGCCTTCCCCGAGCGGATCCGGGTGGCTCAGGGTGCCGGCGGCCCGGTCACCCTGCTCTGCGTACCCGGTGCGCCCGGCGCGCACGGCGCGCACGGCGCGGACGTGCACCTGCTGCTCGGAGAGCCCGGGGCAGCGCCCGGGGAGGTCCTGACCACCGGGATCGCCGAGGTCACGGGCGCGCTGGCCTCCTCGACCGCGAGTGAGCTCCCCGACGGCTCCGCGGGCCCCGGGCTGTCGCTGCGCACGGTGGATTCGACCCGCCCCGAACCGGTGGCCCGGATCGCCACGGTGGCCTTCGACATCCGTGCCGAGCACGACCTGCTGCTCCACTCCGAACTGTTCGGCCTCACCTCCGCGGCCGCCCGCCCCGGCCATTTCCCCGGCATCTCCGCCGTCCCGCTGGCCGTCGGCTCGGCCCGCCAGTCCGCCGTGGCCCGCTTCCACGCGGAGGGGTTCGAGGCCGCGGCCGTCACCGCGGTCGGCATGTTCCGCGGGGCCGCGAGGGTGCCCTCGCACCGGGTCCGGCAGGCCGAGTTCGAGGTGGACCGGCCCTTCGGCTTCCTCGCCGTCGACCGGGAGTCCGGTCTCGTGCTGTTCGCGGGCTGGGTCACCGACCCCGATACCCTCGCCTGATGACGTCCGACAAGATCACCGCGGCCGATTCCGGCACCTGGCTCCTCGGCGACCTCCCGGTCCGCCGCATCGGCTTCGGCGCGATGCGGCTCACGCACCTCGCCGACGGCTCCCCCAGCGACCGGGACCGGGTGACCGGGGTGCTGAGGCGGGCGGTCGAGCTGGGGGTCAACCACATCGACACGGCCGCCTTCTACTTCTCCCCGACCCGCTCCGCCAACGAGCTCATCAACCGGGCCCTCGCCCCGTACGCCGACGAGCTGGTCATCACCACCAAGGTCGGCCCGGGCCGCGACGCCGCCGGCGACTGGTGGTGGGCCGCGCCCGGGCAACTGCGCGGGCAGGTCGAGGAGAATCTGCGCCAGCTCGGCCGCGACCACCTGGACGTGGTCAACCTGCGCGTCCCGCGCCAGGCGGAAACCGGTTCGATCGCCGAGCACTTCGGCGCCCTCGCCGAGCTGCGCACCGCCGGGCTGATCCGGCACCTGGGCGTGTCCAACGTACGGCCGGACCACCTCGCCGAAGCGCGGGCCATCGCGCCCGTGGTCTGTGTGCAGAACGCGTACGGGATCGGTTCGCCGGCCGAGGAGCACGCCTTCCTCGACGCGTGCGGTGAACAGGGCATCGCCTTCGTCCCCTTCTTCGCGATCGCGGGCGCGGGCAAGGAGGCCGGAGGGGTCACCGAAGAGGGCCCGGCGGTACGCGATCTCGCGCGGGCCCACGGGGTGTCCCCGGCCCAGCTCCGCCTCGCGTGGACCCTGAGCCGGGGCCCGCACGTACTCGCCATCCCGGGCACCGGCAACCCCGACCACCTGACGGAAAACGTCTCCGCCGGCGCACTGCGGCTGCCGCCCGAGGAGACGGCGCTGCTCGAGGCCGCGTAGCAGCGCCGGGCGCCCCGCCGAGGTGGCGGCGTCCTCCCTGTCCACGATGCTCATGTCGTCGCCCGCTCCCTCCTGAGGGTGTCTTCGCGGTGCGCGGCCGCCAGGGCGGCCGTCTCGGTGAAATCGGGGATGCGGCCGGTGCCGCCGCGGCCGGACACGGAGAGGGAGGCGGCCGCCGTCGCGTACGTGATGGCGGCCGCGAGGGTGTCGCCGAGTGCGAGCCGGGCGGTGGCGGTGCCGGTGAAGCAGTCTCCGGCGCCGGTCGCGTCGACCGGGTCGGGGTTCACCGGGACGGGGAGGTACGCCGCTGCCGTGCCGTCGTCCAGCAGCAGCCGGTCGGCGCCCGCGGTGACCGCGACGGTACGGGCGCCCAGGGCCCGGTAGCGGGCGGCGGCCTCGGCCGGGTCGTCGGTGTCGACCATGGCCAGCGCGTCGGCCGGGCAGGAGGTCTTCAGCAGCCCGGTCAGCGGGGCGATGCGGGCCAGAAGCGTCCGCGCCTCACCTCGACTGGTGAGCCGGGAGCGGAAGTTGGGATCGTAGGAGAGGTGTCCGCCGGCTTCGTGCACGGTCCGGGCGGCGAGCAGTACGGCTTCGCGGCTGTTCGGCGACAGGGCGCCGGCGATACCGCTGGTGATGAGGGCCGTGGAGTTGGTCAGCAACTCCCGCCAGGACTCGACGTGTTCCACCGAGAGGGTGGAACCGGCGCTGCCGGTGCGCCAGTACACGAACTCGCGGTCGCCCTCGGTGTCGGCGCAGAGCAGGTAGGCGCCGTTCGGGCGCGGGGAGCGGCGTACGTGGGAGACGTCCACGCCGAGTGCGGCGGCGCGGGCCAGCAGCGGGACGCTCAGCTCGTCCTCGCCGACGACGGCGAGGAGGGCGGTGCGGGCTCCGGCGGCGACGGCGGCGGCCGCGGCGTTGAGGGCGTCCCCGGAGAAGGAGACGCGGGCGGGGGTACCGTCGGCGGCGTCCCGCAGGGCGGTCTCGGCGTGGATCTCGACGAGGACCTCGCCGAGGACGAGGACGTCGTACCCGTGGGGGACTTCGCACCCCTGGGGGACTTCGTACCTCTGGGGGACTCCGAACCTCTTGGACGCACCCCCGGACCCGGTCGCCGTCGTGGTGGCGCTCCCGGTCGTGTTCCCGGCCCCGGTCACGGTCGCCGCTCCGCGCCCGCGCAGTCGCCGCAGCAGGGCCGGGCGAGGTCGGCGAAGGCGGCGGCCAGTTCGCCCGGGTCCGCGGGCAGGCCGCCGCCTATCCCGACCGCGGCGGCCCCGGCGGCGAGCCAGTCGCCGACCTCGCCGGGCTTGATCCCGCCGGTCGGGACGATCAGGGCGTCGGGGAGGACCGCCTTGAGCGAGCGGATGAACTGCGGGCCGCCGACGTGGGCGGGGAACACCTTCGCCGCGCCGCCGGACCGGACTGCGGAGGCGATCTCGCCGGGGGTGAAGCCGCCTTCGATGAAGGCGGCCCCGCGCTCCCGGGCGACCTCGCGGACCTGGGGGGCCGGGTACGGGGAGATGAGGAAGGCGGCGCCCGCGTCGAGTGCGGTCCGCGCGGCCAGGCCGGTGGTGACGGTGCCGACTCCGATGAGGGCGGGCCGCCCCAGCGCGTCGGTGAGGGGCACGGTGCGGGCCACCGCCTCGGCCCAGCCGGGGGTGGAGGTGGTCAGTTCGACGGCGCGGCAGCCGGCGGCGAGCAGGGCGGTGGTGTGGCGGACGGCCTCGTCGGCGTCGGCGTTGCGCAGGACCGGCAGCAGGCGCTGCGCGGTGATGGCCGCGTACGGATGACAGGACAAGAGACCCTCCATTTGTTCCACGTAATGGAACTTGGTATCGTGTAACGGAACTTCTGGTGCAGACCATACCCACCTCTGGAGATCCCTTGTCCATGGACGGACGACCCGAGAACGCGGAGGCCGAAAGCAGTGCGCGCGGCGGCCGGACCTCCGCCGCGGGTACGGCGCTCGAGAAGTCGATGCGGATCCTGGAGGCCGTGGCCGCGCCCGGAGGCCCGCACCGGCTCACCGATGTCATGGCCGCGGCGGCCGTGCCGAAGTCGAGCACCTTCCGCATCCTGGCCTCGCTGATCGAGCAGGGCTTCGTACGCTCCGAGGGCGAGAGCCGATACGGCGTCGGCCCCCGGCTGCGCGCACTGTCCGCCCTGGTCAGCGGCGGGGAGCCGGCCAGCATCGAGCGGATCCTGCGAGAACTGCAAGAGGCCACCGGGCAGGCCGTCCACCTGGCCCTGCACAGCGGGGAGACGATCACCTACATCCGGAAGCTGGAGAGCGATCAGCCCTTCCGGACCGCCTCGCGGGTCGGCATGCGGATGCCGCTGCACACGACCGCGATCGGCAAGAGCATCCTGGCCCGGCTGCCCGGGGGCGAGGCCCGCGAGCTGGTCGCGGCGGCCGGCCTGCCGCGCCGCACGCCGAACACGCTCACGACGCCGCAGGCTCTGGAGGCGGAGCTGGAGGTCGTGCGGGCACGGGGGTTCGCCCTGGACGACGAGGAGAACGAGGCGACGATCCGCTGCATCGGCGCCGCGATCCTCGACGCCCACGGGCGCCCGATCGGCGGCGTCAGCATCACCACCGTGACCTTCCTGGTCTCCCGCACGGAGATCGAGGCCTACGCGCCCGCCCTGCTCGAAGCCACCCGGGCTCTGGCCCCGCTGCTGTAGCCCGCCGGCCGGGAGGGGGTGCGAGCCGGTCACCCGGGGCCGGAAGCGCCTCGCGAACCCTCGGCCCGGCCGGCCGACGGGCCCGGGCCTGCGGCAGGGTCCCGGCCGGCGACAGGAGCACGGCCTGCGGCAGGGCCCCGGCCGGCAGCAGGGTCCCCGCCGGCGGTCCGGGTCAGCAGTTCCCGGGCCGTCCGCAGGTGGCGGTGGCCCGGTTCCAGGACGGACTCGGCCCGCGCCAGGGCGCCGGTCAGTACCGCGGCCGCCTCGGGGGCCCGGTCCCTGGCGAGCAGCGCGCGGGCCCATTCCAGGCGGGAGTAGAACACGTGCGGGTGGTCCTCGCCGAGCACCCGGGTCCGGTCGGCGGTGAGCTCCGCCCAGGCCTCGGCCGCCTCGGCGGTGCGCCCGGCGCGGGCAGCGAGCGCGGCCAGGCTTCCCCGGATGGCGAGTGTGTGCGGATCGTCGGGCCCGATCCCCCCGGAAGCTTCCGCTTCGGCCAGCAGTCTCCCCAACTCGGCCTCGGCATAGGCGGGTTCGGACGGCCGGAACCAGATCAGGCTGCGCCGGGTCGCCAACACCTGCGGATGGCCGGCGCCGTGGACCCGTAAGCGGTCGGTCAGCAGCACTTCCAACTGGCGTGCCGCCGCGCGGGGATCACCGCCCTCCCCGGTGAAGTAGGCCAGCTGGTGCCGGGCCGCCAGGGTGTCCGGGTGGTCGGGCCCCAGCACCTCCTCCACGTCCGCGAGCAGCTCCGCGAACTGGGATGCGGCGGCCAGGTGGTTCCCTGACTCCCCTACGAAGAAGGCCAGTTGATGCCGCGCCGCCAGGGTGTCGGGGTGCCTGGGCCCGAGCCGCCCGGCGCGCCTGTGGGCGATCCCGGCGAGATCGGCGGCGGCCCGGCGCGGTTTCCCGGAGTCCCCGATGGCGATGGCCAGCGGCAGTTCGGCGCCGGGGACCCCGCCGCGGGAGGCGAGTGCGAGGGCTTCGACGGCCCGCGCGAGACGGCCTTCCTGATGGGCGACGAGCCCCATGTCGTAGGCGTCGGCGGGCTCCACCAGGGGCAGCAGTCCGCGCCACAGGTGATCGGGCACCGGACCGTTGCCCGGTGCGTTCAACAGGTAGTCGAACGCGGTGAATCCGGCCCCGAAGTTGCCGATGAGCAGCCCGCTCGTGGCGTAGGCGGCGGCGCAGGCCCAGTCCATCGCCTCCGCGAACGGTTCGGGCTGGAGGTCGCCGCCGCCCCGGGCCGCCAGGTAGGGGGCGTGCAGCTCGCGCAGCCACGCCCGGCTCACCGGGCGGCGCAGTCCGGCCCGGCGGCAGTCCACCGCCGCCGCGACCACGGCGGCGCCGCGCGGATTGGCCCCCGGGGCCCAGGCGTTCTCCCAGGCCGCCAGGAGCTCCGGACCGGCCGCCAACACCTCGGCCACCCCGAACCGCTCGCCCGCGCGCAGCGCGGCCCCGATGCGCGGATCACCCTGGTGGGCGGCGGCCCGGCCGCGCTCCGCCCTGGACCAGTGCCGGGGCAGCCTGATGACGGCCGCCCGGTGGAGCAGGTCGCGCTGGGCCCGCCAGGCGTCCCGGTCCGAGCCGGTGAGCCGGCTCTCCTCGCGGGCGTCGTAGCGCCGGTATTCCTGGACCCGCATCGTCGCGATGACCACGGCCCTGTCCAGGGAGGCCAGTTGGGCGGCGCCGAGGCCGCCCGCGCCGAGGAAGTCCTCCAGGTCGTCCAGCCAGAGCACGGCGCGCCGCCGCCGCCCGGCGATGCGCAGCGCCTCGGGCAGTGCGGAGCGGGAGAGCGGGCGGACGAAGGCGTGCCGGGGGTACCGGGCGCGGGCCACCTCGTAGGCGAGCCGGGTCTTGCCCGCCGTGGACTCCCCCACCACGAGGACGAAGCGGTTTCGCTCCAGGGCGGCGCGCAGTCCCGGTTCGGCGTCGCGCCGGATGTACGCGGGCGGGGCCGCGGGGGCCTCGGCCGGGTGGGCTCCGGCGAGTTCGGGGCGGTCCACCTGGCGCAGCAGCGGGATCCGGCCCGCCGCCGTACGCAGGAGCTCCCCGGCTGCCCGGGGGTCGGCGGCCTCCCCGGGAGGTCGCATCCGCTCGGCGGCCAGTCCGGACAGCGTGGTGACGGCCGCGCCGATCCCGGCGGCCCAGGGCCCCGAGGTCCACACCGTCGCCAACGCCACCGCACCTGCTCCGAGCCCTACCGAACCGAGGTATCCGGCCCAGCCCCTTGCCCGGCCGGATCCCCTGAAGAGCAACGTCGACATGCCGCCCCCAACACGTCCCGTGGGAGCCCCATTGTCACCCCGGACCCGGCCGGTGGTACCCCAACGGAGGCACACGGAAGGGATGTTGACCGTCAGTAGGTCACGAAGAGGCGGCGGGCCGGCCCGTCCACCCGGATGCGGCCCCCGACGGGGATCACGATCTGCGGGTCGGTGTGTCCGAGGTCCACGTCGAAGACGGCCATCGTGTCGGGGGCGTACTCACCGAGGGCCCGAAGGACCGCCTCGCGCTGCTCGTGGCGGTAGCGCTCCCGCTCCTGGGCGTCGAGGCGCTTCTCGAAGGACCAGCTCTTCGCCCGGCCCATCAGGAGGGCGGGGAACTGCCGCAGCAGTCCGCGCTCCCCCATGCCGCGCAGGATCCAGTAGACGTCCTGGGCGCTCGGCATGTCCTCCGAGGTCTCCAGGAAGAGCACCCCGCCGGCGTATTCCTCCGCGGGCCGCACGGCGCGGTCCGCCATCAGCAGCCAGGAGATGATCTCCAGGTTGCCGCCCCAGCTGTCGCCCTCGACCACCCGGTCGGCGTGGTGCCAGGTCCAGCCCTTGGCCGGCTCCAGTTCCGGTTCGGCGTCGAAGGTGCGGGGGTCGTCCCAGGGGCCGTTCACGTCCCCGCTGGCGTCGGCGGCCGTCAACTCGTACTCGCCGGACGTGAACAGCGCCGCCCGCAGGGACCCGGCGGTCAGCGGGTGCAGGGCGCCGGGCCGTCCGAGCTCGACCATCACCGAGCTCCCGTGATAGCCGACCAGCCCCAGGTCCCTCAGGTGCAGGAGCAGGTTGGTGTTGTCGCTGTAGCCGAAGAAGGGCTTGGGGTGGGCGCGCAGGAGATCGGCGTCGAGGTGCGGGAGCACCGTGATCTGGTCGTCGCCGCCGATGCTGGCGATCACCGCCTTGATCCCCGGGTCGGCGAAGGCGGCGTGGAGGTCGGCGGCCCGCTCCTGCGGGGTCGCGCCCATCTTCCGGGTGGTCGGATACTCCACCGGTACCAGCCCGAATTCCTCCCGGAGCCGGCGCAGCCCCAACTCGTAGGGCTGCGGGAAGAGTGCGGGCAGACCGGCCGAAGGGGAGAGCACCGCGACACGGTCTCCGGGGCGGGGCTTGGCGGGGTAGCGAGGATCCGTCATCCGGCGATCTTAGGAGCGGACCCGGCCGCCACCGAAGCGGTTTTCCCACCCTACCCTTCCCTATCATTCCCCATCAGGCTGCATACGACCTTCCTAGGGTAGGATGCGGAAGTATGAGTGATGAAGGACGCGAGCTGTATTCGGTCGGCGAGGTCGCCGAGCTGCTCGGGCTGCACGTGCGCACCGTCCGGAACTACGTGCGCGACGGCCGGCTGAAAGCCGTCCGGATCGGCAAGCAGTACCGGATCAGCCGGGCGGACTTCGAGGCGCTGACCAGCCTCCCCCTCCCGGCCGCCGAGGATCCCTCCCCCGCGGAGGAGGGGCCGCGGCGGCACCTGGAGGTGTCGAGCATCGTGCAGATCGACGCGATCGGCCCCGATGCGGCGAACCGGCTCGCGAACCTCGTCACGGCGAGCGCGCAGTCCCCCCGGGCCACCCCGGCCGCGCTGCGCGTCCAGACGGTCTACGACAAGGAGCGGGCCCGCATGAAGATCGTGATCCTCGGCGACGCCGCCACCACCGCCGATCTACTGCAGCTGGTCGACGGGGTGCTCGGCCCGGGCAACGGCATGGGGAACGACCTGGACCACGAAGCCGGGGCGGTGCACCGTGGCTGACCTCCTGGTGGAACACCACGGCGTACCGGTCCTGGTCTGCGCCGCCGACGGTCCGCCGGTCGCCACCGAGCAGGACGCGCTCGACCAGCTGATCGGCGGCGCCTTCTACCGGACCGACATCGTCGCCGTCCCGGTGGAACGCCTGGACGCCGGCTTCTTCGACCTGCGCAGCGGACTCGCCGGGGCGATCATGCAGAAGTTCGTGAACTACCGGGTCCGCCTGGTGGTCCTGGGCGACCTCTCGCACCATCTGGGGGCGAGTTCGGCCCTGCGCGATCTCGTACGGGAATCGAACGAGGGCCGCCACATCTGGTTCCTGCCCGATCTCGACGCCCTGGCCGCCCGGCTCGCCCCGGCCCGGGAAACGGGGCCGGAAGCAAAGCCGGGAACAAGGCCGGGAACAAGCCCGGAACCGGGGCATGGCGCTCCGGATTCAGCATCGGCGAAACCGTTCGGCGGATAAGCGTTATCAAAGTCCCCCTCGACGGTCTCCCATGTATTGGGCATCATCGAGCGCCGGTACGGACAGGGACTTTTCTATGAGCACATCGCACACGGCAGCGCTGGTCGCCGCGGCCCGCGCGGGCGATCCCCGCGCACAGGACGACCTGGTCAGCGCCTATCTGCCGCTGGTCTACAACATCGTCGGGCGGGCCCTGAACGGATCCGTCGACGTGGACGACGTGGTCCAGGACACGATGCTGCGGGCACTCGACGGGCTGGGCGGCCTGCGCGACGACCACAGCTTCCGGTCCTGGCTGGTGGCGATCGCCATGAACCGGGTACGCGCCCACTGGCAGGCCCGCCGGAGCGCCCCCGGCGAGAGCGGCCTGGAGGCCGCCTGGGACCTCGCCGATCCCGGCGCCGACTTCGCGGACCTGACCGTCGTACGGCTCCAGCTGGAGGGCCAGCGCCGCGAGACGGCCCGTGCCACGCGCTGGCTGGAGCCGGACGACCGGGCCCTGCTGTCCCTGTGGTGGCTCGAGTGCGCCGGGGAGCTGACGCGCACCGAGATGGCGCAGGCGCTGGAGCTGTCCGCGCAGCACACGGCCGTACGGGTGCAGCGGATGAAGGCGCAGCTGGAGGCGGCCCGGGTGGTGGAGCGGGCACTGGATGCCCAGCCGCCCTGCGAGGACCTGCGGGCGGTGGTCGCGAGCTGGGACGGCCTGCCCTCGGCGCTGTGGCGCAAGCGAATAGCCCGGCACGCCCGCGCGTGCCTGCGGTGCGGCGGGCTGTGGAACGGCCTGCTCCCGGCCGAAGGACTGCTGGCCGGGCTGGCGCTGGTGCCGGTCTCGGCGGCCCTGCTCGCGGGTGTACGGGCGGCCGCGGCCTCCGGCTTCGCGCCCGGCTTCGCGCCCGGCTTCACGTCCGCCTTCACGTCCGCGGGCCCGGCCACCACCGCTTCGGCGTACGGCCCGGACGGGCTCTCCGGCCCGGGGGCCGGCACCACCGCCGACGGCGAGGAGCAATTCGCCGCGGTGGCCGGGCCGGGGGACGGGCGTGCCTCGCTGCGCAAGCAGCGGCGCACGCGCGGCCGGCGCCGGGTGATCGGCGGCGCGGTGCTCGCCGCCTGTGTCGTGGGTGGCGGGCTGACCTACCTGGGCACGCGGCCCGGCACCGCCTCCCCCGAGGCGCCCGCGGCCGCGCTCGTGGCTCCGGAATCGGGGGCCGCGCCGGCCCCGGAGCCGGCCTCCCCCACCCCGAGCCCCTCGGTGTCCGCCTCTGCGAGCGCCTCGCCGAGCCCACGTCCCAGCCCCACCCCCAGCCCGACTCCGCCCCCCACGCCCACCCCGAAGCCGAGCCCCAAGTCCACCCCGCCGAAGAGCCCCGCTCCCGCCCCGCCGGGCGGCAGCACCGCCGCCCAGGTGATATCCCTGGTCAACTCCGAGCGCGCGAAGGCCGGCTGCGGGCCGCTCAAGGACAACGCGCAACTGCGTACGGCCGCCCAGGGCCACTCCGACGACATGGCGCGGCGGGACTTCTTCTCGCACACCAACCCGGACGGCGCGGACCCGGGCAAGCGGACCACCGCCGCCGGGTACCGCTGGTCCACGTACGGGGAGAACATCGCGAAGGGGCAGCGGACCGCGGCTCAGGTCATGGATTCCTGGATGAAGAGCCAGGGCCACCGCGAGAACATCCTCAACTGCTCCTTCAAGGACATCGGCGTGGGCATCCACCAGGGCTCCGGCGGCCCGTGGTGGACACAGAACTTCGGTGCCCGGATGTGACCCTCCCGGCCCGGTTCCCTGCCGCGGCCCGGCCCCCTGATCCCCCCTGCCGGCTCTTGCCGCACTCCGTCGGTGCGATCTCCCCGCATTGATTCAAAATGGGGGCAAGATAGGAGCTGGAAGCAAACGGGCAGATCACGGTGGAGGTGGGACGCATCAGCAGGCAGAAACTCCGTCCGCACCAGCGCGAGGCCGTGGACGCCGCCGTGCGGGCCCTGGAACTGCCCGCAGGGCGCAGGGTCCCACGCACCGGGCTCCGTACGCAGGTGATCATGGCAACGGGCTCCGGCAAGTCGCTGGTCGCCGTGCACACGGCCGAGGAACTGCGGGCCGGCCGGGTCCTGGTGCTCGTACCCTCCCTGGACCTCCTCGTACAGACCGCGGCGTCCTGGCGGGACGGCGGCCGGACCGGCCGCGCCTTCGCCGTGTGCTCGCTGCGCGGCGAGGACGCGGGGATGCCCACCACCACCGACCCGGCCGAACTGGCCGACTGGGCGGGCCCGCCCGTCGACCGGGTCACGGTGTACGCCACGTACGCCTCGCTCGGCCTGGGCACCATCGAGAGCGCGCACCGCGAGGGGCTGCCCGGCTGGGACCTGATCGTGGTCGACGAGGCGCACCGGACCTCGGGGCGCATCGGCAAGCCCTGGGCGGTGGTGCACGACAACCTGCGGATCCCCTCGGTCCGCCGCTTGTACATGACGGCCACGCCCCGGGTCTGGCAGTCCGCCGAGGGTTCCGCGTCCACCGAGGGCGAGGAACCGGCCGAGGGATCCGCCGAGGGATCCGGCCGGCCGGAGGGGGTGCGCGGCCGGGGCGACCTGGTGGCCTCCATGGAGGACGATCCGGACGGCCCGTTCGGCGCGCGCTGCTACACCCTCACCCTCTCGGAGGCCGTCGACCGGGGCATCTGCGCGCCCTACCGGGTGGTCTGCGTGGACGTCAGCGATCCGGAGTTCCAGGCGGCCGTCCTGCTCGGGCCGGACGGCCGCTCCGACGCCGTGCGCGGGGTACGGCTCGCGGCGCTCCAGACGGCGCTGGTGACGGCCGCCGTGCGGCAGGGGTTCCGGCGCACCCTCGTCTTCCACCACCTCACCAAGGAGGCCGAGGCCTTCGCGGCCGGGCTGCCCGCGGTGGCCGCCCGGCTGCGCGCCACGAGCTGGGCCCCGCGGCCGGTGTACCCCCGTACGGTCTGGGCGGACTGGCTGTGCGGTCAGCACACGGCCGCGCACCGGCGGCGGGTGCTGGGCGCCTTCGCGGACGACCGGGTCGCGGACAAGGCCTTCCTGGGCAGTGTGCGGGTGCTGGGCGAGGGCGTGGACACCAAGGAATGCGACTCGGTCTTCTGGGCCGACGTACGGGGTTCCATGCCCGACCTGGTGCAGGCCGTCGGCCGGGCCCTGCGCATCCGACCCGGGGAGGGCAAGGTCGCCTCCCTCGTGGTGCCGGTGCTGCTGGGTCCCGGCGAGTCCCCCGAGACGATGCTGACCTCACGGGCGTACGGGGACCTCGCGCGGCTGCTGGAGGCGCTACGGGCCCACGACACCCGGCTCGTGGAGTCCCTGGCGCAGCCGCAGGCCCCGAGCCGGAGCGGGGCGCGGGGCGCGGGCGGCGCGGAGTCCGTGGGCGGCTCCGGGCTGCGCGGCGGCGCGGAGTCCCTGCTGAGCTTCTCCACCCCCCGCGACCCGGCGCTGCTGGCGGCCTTCGTCCGGCTGCGCGTCCTGCACCCGGAGCACGAGCACTGGCGGCGCGGGGTGGAGGCGGCCCGGATCTATGCCGGGATCGCCGGGGACCTCAAGGTGCCGTTCGCGTTCAAGGTGCCCGGGAACGGCGGAACCGGCGCGGCCGGTGTCGCCTCCGGGGCGGGCGCGGCCGGTGCGGCCCTCGGCTCCGGGGCCCCGTGGCCGCCGGGGCTGGCCCGGTTCCCGCTCGGCCAGTGGATCGCGGATGCCCGGCGCACGTACCGCCGCGGGGCGCTCGGCCGCCTGCGGGTGGCGCAGCTCGACGAACTGGGCATGGTGTGGAGCCACTTCGACGTGGCCTTCGAGGAGGGGCTCGCGGCGGCGAGCGGCTGGGCGGCCGAGCACGGCCATCTGCTGCCTCCGGTGGATGCCACCTGGCGCGGCGCCCCGGTCGGGGTCTGGGTCAAGAACCAGCGGGCGGCGGCCCGCCGGGAAGGTGCCGGAGCCCTGTCCGAGGAGCGCCGGGAGGCCCTGGAGGCCGTCGACGCGTCCTGGTGTCCGGCCTGGGACATCTCCTGGCAGCGGGCCTTCCACCTGACCCGGGTCCACCTGGACGCGGGCGGCCGGCTCCCGGCCCGTCCCGGGGAGGCCGTCGTCCAGGGCGAGGACCTCGGTGTGTGGCTGCGCGGCCAGCGCGCCTCGTGGGAGCGCCTCGCGTGGGCCCAGCGCTGGCTGCTGGAGCACACCCTCGGGGTGACCCCGGCCGAGGGTGCGGACCGGCCGCGGCCCCGGGTCGCCCACGCGGACGCCTGGGCGTCGCACTTGGAGGCCGCCCGGCGGTTCCACGACCGCGAGCGGCACCTGCGGGTGCCCCGTACGCACGTGGAGCGGGTCGGCGACCGGGACCTGCGCCTCGGTTCCTGGATCGCCAACCAGCGCTCCCGCGCCGCGTCCCTGACCCCGGAGCGGACGGCCGCGCTGACGGAACTGGGGATGCGCTGGCCGGCGTCCTGAGCGCTGGGCCCGGCGGTGCGGGCCCGGACGCGCGGTCAGTGGTGGAAGCCGGACCGGGGCGGGGCCGCGGGCACGGGCTGCGGGTGCGCGATCAGGTGTTCCACGGCGCCCCGCAGGTCGGAGACGAGCAGCGCGATCTGGTCCCGGGTCACCCCGTGCCGGATCAGGACCCGTTGGATGACCGTGTCGTCGCGCTCGGCGGGCAGCGGGTACGAGGGCACCTGCCAGCCGCGCATCCGCAGCCGGTCGGAGAGGTCGTAGAGGGTGAAGCCGGCGCCCTGCGGATCGGTGAGCCGGTAGGAGACGGCGGGCAGCGCGCCCTGGCCGTCGTAGAGCAGGGTGAAGGGGCCGACGGTCTCGATCTCGCGGGCCAGGTACTGGGCGGTGTCGGCGCAGGCCTGCTGGACCCGGCGGTAGCCGCCCCGTCCCAGGCGCAGGAACAGGTAGTACTGGGCGATGATCTCGCCGCCCGGCCGGGAGAAGTTGAGGGCGAAGGTGGGCATGTCCCCGCCGAGGTAGTCCACGGAGAAGACGAGGTCGGCCGGGAGCAGATCGGCGGTGCGCCAGACGATCCAGCCGACGCCGAGGGGGGCGAGGCCGTATTTGTGGCCGGAGGTGTTGACGGAGGCCACGCGCGGCAGCCGGAAGTCCCAGACCACGTCGGGGTGGAGGAAGGGGGCCACGAAGCCGCCGCTGGCGGCGTCCACGTGGATCGGGACGTCCCAGCCGTGCTCGGCCTGGATCCGGTCGAGTTCGGCGGCGATCTCGGCGACGGGCTCGTAGACGCAGGTGTAGGTGACGCCGAGGATGGCGACGACGCCGATGGTGTTCTCGTCGACGTGGGCGGCGAGCTGCCCGGGGCGCAGGCCGGTGGCGCCGGGCTCCAGCGGGACCTGGCGGAGCTCGACGTCGAAGTACCGGGCGAACTTCTCCCAGCAGACCTGCACCGGCCCGCACACCAGGTTGGGCCTGTCGGTGGGCAGTCCGGCGGCACGGCGGCGCTCGCGCCAGCGCCACTTGAGGGCGAGGCCGCCGAGCATGGCCGCCTCGCTGGATCCGGTGGTGGAGCAGCCGGTGCCGGTGGTGCCGGCGGGGGCGTTCCACAGATCGGCCAGGATGTTGACGCAGCGGGCCTCGATCTCGGCCGTCTGCGGGTACTCGTCCTTGTCGATCATGTTCTTGTCGAGGCACTCGTTCATCAGCCGGTGGACCCCGTCGTCCGACCAGGTGGTGCAGAAAGTGGCCAGGTTCTGGGCGGCGTTGCCGTCGAGGAGCAGCTCGTTGTGGAGGAGCTGGTAAACCACCTCGGAGGGCGAGTGGTCTTCGGGCATCCGGTACTTGGGGAGGATCTCGCCGCTGAGGGCGGACGCGAACACGTCCGTCTCGGCGTCGCGGGCACGCAGGTCCTTCGTCTCGTGGAGAGCCATATCGGGACTATAACGGGACAGAACCTGACGGATCGCCCCAAACCGGTCTTCAGGTTGCTTCGGGGCGGGAGCAGGAGGGGTCGGTTCCAGCTGCGGCTTCCGGCCTACTCTGCGGTGTGATCCCTTCCATACGCCCTTCGTATGACCGCAGGATTTCCCGTCAGTTAAGCTTTTTCACACAGGTCTTCCCGTCCGGGCCGCTGGAGCCGGTCCGGACGGGAAGATCATCCAACTGGTTCGACGGGCAACTTATCCGCGCATGTCCGGATAGCGGTCCCCTGTTCTCCGCGCCCTGATACCTCTCGGGCCATGAACAAGATCACCCGCCGTCAGGCCTTAGGCACCACTGCCGGCGCACTCAGCGTCCTCGGCCTCGCCGGCGCCACCGCGCACGCGGCCGTCACCCGGTCCCGTCCCGCCACCCCGGCCACCCCCGCCGCACCCGCCACCCCCGCGGGCACCGTCGACGAGGTCTACCAGGGCCGCCGCATCCGAATAGTCCCCGCCTCGGGCGGCGGAGGCGACCACGGCGGCCACCACGGCGGCCATCAGTCCCCCGGTCAGCCGACCGTCCTCATAGACGGCCGCGAACTGCACGTGATGCGGAACGCCGACGGCAGCTGGATCAGCGTCGTCAACCACTACGAGACCTTCTCCGGCCCGCTCCCGCTCGCCCGCGCCGCCGTGCGCGAACTCCAGGGCGCCTCCCTCGTCCTGATGGGCGGCATGCGATGACCATCCGCAAGAACCAGGCCTCGCTGACCTCCGAGGAGAAGCGCGCCTTCGTCGCGGCGCTCCTCGAACTGAAGCGCACCGGCCGCTACGACCGCTTCGTCACCACCCACAACGGCTTCATCATGAGCGACACCGACTCGGGCGACCGCGTCGGCCACCGCTCCCCCTCCTTCCTCCCCTGGCACCGCCGGTTTCTGCTGGAGTTCGAGGCGGCGCTGCAGGCGGTTGATCCGGCGGTGGCCCTTCCGTACTGGGACTGGACGGCCGACCGGACCGCCCGCTCCTCGCTCTGGGCCGCCGACTTCCTCGGCGGCACCGGACGGGCCCGGGACGGGCAGGTGCTCGACGGACCGTTCGCGTACGCGGCGGGCAAGTGGGAGATAGCCGTACGGGTGGACGGGCGCTCCTACCTGCGGCGCGCGCTCGGCACCGGCGTGGCCCAGCTGCCCACCAGGGCCGAGGTGGACTCCGTCCTCGCGATGCCGGTCTACGACGCGGCGCCCTGGAACAGCTCCTCCGGCGGCTTCCGCAACCACCTGGAGGGCTGGCGCGGAGCCAACCTGCACAACAGGGTGCACGTCTGGGTGGGCGGCCAGATGGCGACCGGGGTCTCCCCCAACGACCCGGTGTTCTGGATGCACCACGCCTTCATCGACAAGCTGTGGGCCGACTGGCAGGCGCTGCACCCGCAGTCGGCGTACCTGCCCGCCGCCGGCACCGCCAACGTCGTGGACCTCAATGACACCATGCGGCCGTGGAACGACGTGACACCGGCGGACATGCTGGACCACCGGAAGTTCTACACCTTCGACACCGAGCCGGCCGCGGCCCCGGCCGGAGCCGCCAGCCAGCGGTAGTGCAGTTCGGGGCGGCCGACCTGGCCGTACCGGGGGGTGCGGTCCGCTCGGCCCGTGTCCACCAGGTGCTCCAGGTACCGGCGGGCGGTGATCCGGGAGATCCCCGCCGCCTCGGCCGTCCCGCCCGCGGTCAGCCCCTCGGGGGCGGCCCGCAGCAGCGCGGCGACCCGGTCCAGGGTCGGGCCGCCGATCCCCTTGGGGAGTTCGGCCGGCCGGGGTGAGCGCAGGGCCGCCATGGCACGGTCCACATCGTCCTGGCCGGCCGCCTCGCCCGCCGCCGTCGCGCGGAACTCGGCGTAGCGCAGGAGCCGTTCGCGCAGGGTGGGGAAGGCGAAGGGCTTCAGTACGTACTGCACCACCCCGAGCGAGACGCTCTCGCGGACGACCCCCAGGTCCCGGGCCGAGGTCACCACGATCACGTCGGCGGGGTGGCCGGCGGCCCGCAGGCCGCGGGCGAACCGCAGCCCGTGGCCGTCGGGCAGGGTCAGGTCGAGCAGCAGCAGGTCGATCCGGGTCCGCTCCAGGACGCGGGTGGCCCCGGCGAGGGAGTGGACGACCGCCACGGCGGTGAAGCCCGGCACGCGCCCGACGTACAGCGCGTGCGCGTCGGCGGCCACCGGATCGTCCTCGACGACGAGGACCCGCACCTCGGGCGTGCTCATGCGTCCGCCTCCCCGCGCACCGGCAGCCGTACGGTGAACCGTGCGCCGCCGCCCGGCAGTTGGTCGGCGTCCGCGCTGCCGCCGTGCCGGTGGGCCACCTGACGCACCAGTGCGAGGCCCAGGCCCCGCCCCTCACCCTTGCCCGACCAGCCGCGCCGGAACACGTCCGCGCCCTCGGGAAGTCCGGGGCCGTTGTCGGCCACGCCGATCAGCACCCCCTGCCCGTGGGGTCCGGCCGGGCCGTCGGGGCGGATGGTGACGGAGATCCGCCCGCCGGGCACGCCGGTGAGGGCGTCGACGGCGTTGTCCACGAGGTTCCCGAGCACGGTGACGAGGTCCCGGGCGGACGGACCGCCGGGCCCGGCGCCGATGGCTCCGCTGTCCGGGGTGACGACCAGCTCGACCCCCCGTTCGTGGGCCTGCGCGGCCTTGCCGAGCAGCAGGGCGACGAGCACGGGCTCGCCGACGGCGGCGATCACCTCGTCGGTCAGCGCCTGGGCGAGGGACAGTTCGGCGGTGGCGAAGTCCACCGCTTCCCGGCTGCGGCCGAGTTCGATGAGGGAGACCACGGTGTGCAGCCGGTTGGCCGCCTCGTGGGCCTGCGCGCGCAGCGCCCGGGTGAATCCGCGTTCCTGGTCCAATTCCCCGGTCAGCGAGAGCAGTTCGGTGTGGTCGCGCAGGGTGATCACGGTGCCCCGGCGGCCGCCGCCGGCGACGGGCGCGCTGTTGAGCACGAGCACCCGGTCCGCGGTCAGGTGGACCTCGTCCACCCGGGGCCGGTCGGCGAGCAGTGCCCCGGTGAGCGGGGCGGGCAGGCCGAGGTCGGCGACGCCGGTGCCCTTGATCTCCCCGCGCAGGCCGAGGAGTTCGCGGCCCGCGTCGTTGACGAGGGTGATCCGGCGCCGGCCGTCGAGCATCAGCAGGCCTTCGCGGACCCCGTGCAGGGCGGCCTGGTGGTAGTCGTACATCCGGCTCAGCTCGGCCGCGTTCATCCCGTGGGTGTGGCGGCGCAGCCGGGCATTGACGACGTAGGTTCCCGCCCCGCCCAGGGTGAGGGCCCCGCCGGCCACCCAGGCGAGGGCGGAGAGCCGCTCGGCGAGGCGGGCACTGACCGCGCGGACGGTGATGCCGGCGGCGACCATGCCGATGACCCGGCCGTCGTCGGTGATCGGGGTGACCACGCGGAGGGAAGGGCCGAGGGTGCCGGTGTAGGTCTCGCTGAAGGTCTCGCCCCGCAGGGCGGGGGCGGTGTTGCCGAGGAAGGGTTCGCCGATGCGCATCGGGTCGGGATGGGTCCAGCGCCGTCCGTCCGGAGCCATGATCGTCACGAAGTCCACGCCCGCGTCGACGCGGACCCGCTCCGCGTAGGGCTGCAGGGCCGCGGTGGGCCCGCTGGGGGCTTCGGCCCCGCGCCCGGCTCCCCGTAGGGCCTCCGGGACGGACTGCGCGTCCGGCTCCCGGGCGCCCTCCCGCGCTTCCTCGCGCGCCGCGTCCCGTACCGACGGGGAGTCCGCGACGGCGCGGGCCACCGCCCCGGCCTGGCGTCGGGCGGCCTCCTCGGCCTGGTCGCGGGCGGTCGCGTACGCGAAGACGGCGCAACCGGCGACGACCACGGCGACCAGCACCACCTGCATGGCGAAGAGCTGACCGGCGAGGCTGCGCGGCGGCCGGGGAAAGCGGAACATGGCGCTCAGTGTGCACCCGGGCGTGAACTCAATGAACGCAAGGGTGACCGGGGTCACAGCGGCGGGCGATGGTCCTCCCGGGACGCCTTCGCCATCGGGGAGGCGAAGGGCACTACCAGGAGGCATCGTGGCCGCCAGGCGCGACAAGACGCATTATCTGTACATCGCTGTGATCGGTGCGGTGCTGCTCGGCATCGCCGTCGGGTTCGCCGCGCCCGGCACCGCCGTGGAGCTCAAGCCGCTGGGCACCGGATTCGTCAACCTCATCAAGATGATGATCTCGCCGGTCATCTTCTGCACGATCGTGCTGGGCATCGGCTCGGTGCGCAAGGCCGCCAAGGTCGGCGCGGTGGGCGGGCTGGCGCTCGGCTACTTCATGGTGATGTCCACGGTCGCTCTGGCCATCGGGCTGCTCGTGGGCAACCTGCTGGAGCCCGGCAGTGGGCTGCACCTGACCGAGGCGGCCCGCAGCGCGGGCGAGGCGCAGGCCAAGGCGGGCGGCGCCGAGAGCACGCCGGAGTTCCTGCTGGGGATCATCCCGACCACGCTGGTGTCGGCCTTCACCGGGGGCGAGGTGCTCCAGACGCTGCTCGTGGCGCTGCTGTGCGGGTTCGCGCTCCAGGCCATGGGCGCGGCGGGCGAACCGGTGCTGCGCGGGATCGGGCACGTGCAGAAGCTGGTGTTCCGGGTGCTCGCGATGATCATGTGGGTGGCGCCGGTGGGTGCCTTCGGCGCGATCGCGGCGGTGGTCGGGGCGACCGGAATGGACGCGCTGAAGTCCCTGGCGGTGATCATGATCGGCTTCTACACGACCTGTCTGCTCTTCGTCTTCGTGGTCCTGGGCACGCTGCTGCGGCTGTGTACGGGGATCAGCGTCTTCGCCCTGCTGCGTTACCTGGGCCGGGAGTTCCTGCTGATCCTGTCCACGTCCTCCTCGGAGTCGGCGCTGCCCCGGCTGATCGCGAAGATGGAACACGTGGGCGTCTCGCGGCCGGTGGTCGGCATCACGGTCCCGACGGGCTACTCCTTCAACCTGGACGGGACCGCGATCTATCTGACGATGTCCTCGCTCTTCGTCGCGGAGGCGATGGGCAAGCCCCTGGCGCTGGGCGAGCAGATCTCCCTGCTGCTGTTCATGATCGTGGCCTCGAAGGGTGCGGCCGGGGTCACGGGTGCGGGACTCGCCACGCTGGCCGGAGGACTCCAGTCGCACCGGCCTGAACTCGTCGACGGCGTCGGCCTGATCGTGGGCATCGACCGGTTCATGAGCGAGGCGAGGGCACTGACGAACTTCGCGGGCAACGCGATCGCGACCGTGCTGATCGGTACCTGGACGAAGGAGTTCGACCGGGCCCGGGCCACCGAAGTCCTCGCGGGACGGCTGCCGTTCGACGAGAGCACGCTGACCGACGACGGACACGGGCAGGCCCCGGCCGTACCGGCCCAGCCGGAGGGCGCCAAGGACGGCGTCCCCGCCTGACGGGGACGCCCCGCGGACCGGCCGGGCAGGGCTCGCCCCCACGGTGCCCAGCCCGGCCGGTCCCAACACCTCGAGCGGTAGTCGATTTCCAGCCAAGATCAGATGAACCGTCTAGCTGCAAAAGGTACTTCCATATCGGGGCACGCTTCTGACATCTTGCGTCCACCACTCGTTTCGTACGGACCGGTAGGTGCCACCCGCACCGCAGGACCGTCTTCGGAGGACGCATTGATACCCCACATATCCAGCCGACCTCGACGCACCCTCGTACTGGCGGCCGCCCTGAGCGCCCTGGCCTTCGGAGCACCGGCCGCCCTCGCCGGCACGGCGCCCGTCTCCCCGGCCGGCATTCCCGAAGCCTCCGCACCCGCCAAGGCCCAGGCCCCGGCGCCGACTTCCCAGAGTGCGACCTGGGCTGCCGGCACCCGCGCCTACGTGGTGATCACCGCCGCCGGTGACAGCTCCGCGGTCCGTTCCGCCGTCACGGCGAACGGCGGCACGGTCTTCTCGTACTACGACCAGATCGGCGTGATCGTCGCCCACTCGACCTCCTCGACCTTCGCCGCCACCATGCGCGGGGTCGGCGGGGTCCAGAAGGTCGGCGCGACGCGCACCTCGGACGTACCGGCCGACGCCTACAACCCGGCGCTGCCCGCCAACCCGTCCCAGTCGACGACCCCCGCGGGCGAGCCCGCGCGCGTCGACATGACCCAGATCAAGGCCGACCAGGCCTGGGCCGTGACCACCGGCTCGGCCTCCGTCAAGGTCGGCATCCTGGACACCGGCGTCGACGACCAGCACCAGGACCTGGCGCCGAACTTCAACGCCGCCGACTCCGCCTCCTGCGCCTACGGCAAGCCGGACACCAGGGTCGGCGCCTGGCGCGACGTGGGCACCCACGGCACGCACGTCGCGGGCTCCGTCGCCGCCGCCAAGAACGGCAAGGGCGTCGTCGGCGTGGCCCCGGGCGTGAAGATCTCCTCGGTCCGCGTGGCCGAGCCGGGCACCTCGCTGTTCTTCGCGGAGAACACCATCTGCGCCTTCGTGTGGTCCGGCGACCACGGGTTCAAGGTCACCAACAACAGCTATTACACGGACCCGTGGCAGTTCAACTGCCCGGACAACGTCGACCAGGCCGCGATCATCGAGGGCGTCAAGCGCGCCCAGGAGTACGCGGAGAGCAAGGGCTCGCTCCAGGTCGCCGCGGCGGGCAACGAGAACTACGACCTCGCCAACAAGACCACGGACTCGGCGAGCCCCAACGACTCGACGCCGACCAACCGGACCATCACCAACGCCTGCCTCGACATCCCGACCGAGCTCCCGGGCGTGGTCACGGTCGCGGCCAACGGCACCGGAACCACCAAGGCCTCGTTCTCCAACTTCGGCCAGGGCGTCATCGACGTCGCGGCGCCGGGCAGCAACGTCTACTCCACCGTTCCGGGCGGCGGTTACAGCTCCATGAGCGGTACGTCGATGGCCTCCCCGCACGTCGCGGGCGTAGCGGCGCTCGTCGCCAGCGCCAACCCGACCTTCACCCCGGCGCAGATCCGCACCGCGCTGGCCACCCAGGCCAACGACGTCGCCTGCCCGTCGGACAGCCGCTGCAAGGGGACCACGGCCAACAACGGGTTCTTCGGCGAGGGCCAGGTCGACGCGCTGAAGGCGGTCGGCGGCTCGACCCCGCCCCCCGGCAAGTACTTCGAAAACCTCACCGACGTCGTGATCACCGACAACGCGACCGTGAACAGTGCCATCACCGTCAGCGGAGTGACCGGCAACGCGCCGACCACCCTCAAGGTGGGCGTGGACATCAAGCACACCTACATCGGTGACCTCAAGGTCGACCTCGTGGCTCCGGACGGTTCCGTCTACGTCCTGAGCAACCGGGCCGGCGGCAGCACGGACAACATCGTCCAGACCTTCACCGTCAACGCCTCCACCGAGGTCGCCAACGGTGTCTGGACGCTGCGCGTGAACGACAACGCCAACCAGGACACCGGCAAGATCGACGCCTGGAACTTGACCTTCTGATCCCCGGGCCCTCAGGCCTTGCGATCAGTGGCGCCACGGGGGCCATCGGGGAGCGGTACGCCGCTCCCCGATGGCCCCTGGCCGCTTACTTGGTCCGCAGTACGCAGTCCCCGCAGAGCCCGCCGCCGGGCACCTTGTAATACAGGCAGCAGCTGCGGCGCACGAAGGCCACCCCGAGGCCGGGTTCGTGGAGATAGGTGCCGGTCCCGCCGAGCGGGCCGCCCTCGGCCAGCAGGCCGGCGGCGAGCGAAGCGGCCGCCTCCCCCGGCACCCGGTCCGTGAGCACCCGGACGGCGCCGACCAGCCCGGAGGCGGCGTTGCCGCGCAGCACCCGCGGCGAGACTCCGAACCGCTCGCGCAGCGCGGTGTCGAGCACCGCGAGGTGGCCGAGCACGGTGTCCGCGAGGGCCCGCGCCGGGGTTTCCCCGGGGAATTCGGCGGGCTCGGGCAGCCACAGCTCCAGCGAGCCGGCGTCGGGCAGCCGCCACCACAGGCGGCCGGGTCCGAGGTCCGGGACCCGGCCGCAGAGCACGGCGCAGCCGAGCCCGAGCGACCAGAGCCGCGAGACGATCCCGAACTGCGCGGTCGAAGCCGCCACCCGCCCGGGTCCGCTCCCGATGCGCCGGCCGACCTCTTCGACGTAGGGCCCGAGCAGTTCCCCGTACAGCTCGCCGAGCGGCCGGAAGCCGGGGCCGGGCGGCTCTTTCCCGTACGCCACGGTGAAGAAGGGGCCGACGGAGCCCAACTGCCGCAGTACGCCGTCCATCCCGGGCTCCGTGTCCATCTGCCGATGATCTCACCGCGCCGGACCGCGCCGGACCGGCGGGGCTCCCGCGACCGGCCTACGCCTGGGTGAAGGCCGCGACCTCGAAGTCGGACATGTCGAGGCCGCCCTGCTTGGTGTCGTCGTTGGCGAAGACGAAGGACTCGATCGGGACGTCCCGCTCGGCGCTGAGCTGGGCCACCAGCTCCTGCAGGACCACCGTCTCCAGGACCACCCGGACCGCGTCCGCGACCTCGGGCAGGCGGACGACCGACAGGCTGTCCGCCGGCTCCACCTCGGCCGTGGTCATCAGCAGCGTGAGGTGGCCGGCACCCGCCAGCGAGCGGGCGAGCTCGATCTCGCGGCCGTCGCCGTAGACGAGGTGCAGGGTGTTGCCCGCCGATTCCATCTCGCCGTGCAGGTAGTTGCGGGTGGCCGAGTGGGCCGCGGTCATCCGCACCACCTCGCGCAGCAGCAGCGCGCCTTCCTCGGCGGAGGCCCTGGAGGCCCCGGCGGCCACGCCGTCGGAGGCGATGCAGCGGGCGCCGCGCTCGCGCAGCCCCGCCACGACGGCGGTGGCCTGCGAGTGGATCGCGGTGGTCTGCTCGGCGATCTCGCCCCAGGGGTCGCCCGCGCGGCCCGCGACGGCCCCGGCGATCAGATCGAGGGCGACGATGGTGCCGGTGTAGCCGATGGTCGAGGCGTACGAGTCGGGCTCGTTGCCGAGGTCCACGGTGAGGTCGGCGAGGTCCCCGAGCGGCGAGGGGACCACGTTGAGCAGCGCGGTCTTCGTGATGCCGGGGGCGGCGCACTCGAAGGCGGCGATGGTCTCGGAGCTGCGGCCGCCCTGGGAGACGGCGATCAGGCAGTCGGTGTCGAAGCCGGCGGTGCCGGTCTCGATCTCGCTGGACAGCACGCGCTGGGTGACGATCCCGGCCTCGCGGAGCTGCTGTACGGGGACGGCGAGGGCGGCGTACGAGGCTCCGATGCCGGTGAACAGGGGGCGCTCGGCGGCGCGCAGCCGGGCGAGCTCCGGGGAGGCGAGCCGGGTACGGACACGGTCGGCGATCCGGGCGAGGGCTGCGCCCTGGTCGGCCTGGCCTTCGAGGAACGTGATGCGGGATCCGGACATGGTGGGGGGTCCTTAGCGAAGTCTGGGGGTGGCCCGCCCCCGCCGGTTCGGGCGGGCGGTGCGGGCGGGCAGGTCGGTGGTACGGGGCGGTCGTGCGGAGCCGGGCCGGTCGGGGGAAGCGCTGGCAGCTCGGGCTCAGGAGGCGTCGGCCTTGGTGAGCGGCTTGCCTTCCTCGTCGCGTTCGCGGCCCGGGGTGGGGAGGTCGAACTTCACGATCGCCCAGCGGAAGAGCACGTAGTAGATGGCGGCGAAGGCCAGGCCGATCGGGATGAGCATCCAGGGCTTGGTGGCGATGCCGTAGTTCACGATGTAGTCGATGGCGCCGGAGGAGAAGCCGAAGCCGTCGCGGATGCCGAGGGCGTAGCAGACGGCCATCGAGACGCCGAAGAGGAAGGCGTGGATCGCGTAGAGGAGGGGAGCCACGAACATGAAGGCGAATTCGATGGGCTCGGTCACGCCGGTGACGAAGGAGGTCAGGGCGACGGAGATCATCATGCCCTTGACCATGGTCCGGTTCTCGGGGCGTGCGGTGTGCGCGATGGCCATGGCGGCGGCCGGGAGCGCGAACATGTAGATCGGGAAGCCGCCGGTCATGAACTGGCCGGCCGTCGGGTCGCCGGCGAGGAAGCGGGCGATGTCCCCGTGCACCTCGGTGCCGGTGGCCGGGTTGACGAAGGAGCCGGCCTCGAACCAGGGGAAGACCGAGAAGAAGTGGTGCATCCCGATCGGGATGAGGGCCCGGACGACGAGACCGAAGAGGCCCGCGCCCCAGGCGCCGGTGCCGACCAGCCACTCGCCGAAGTGGAAGAACCAGCCGCCGACGGTGGGCCAGACCACTCCGAATACCACTCCCATGCCGACGCCCGCGAAGGCGCTCAGGATGGGGACGAGCCGGCGGCCGCCGAAGAAGCCGAGCCACTCGGGCAGCTTGGCGCGGCTGAAGCGCTGGTAGAGGAGGGCCGCGACGAGGCCCATCACGATGCCACCGAGGACCTTGGCGTCGAGCGGCTCGCCGTCCACGCCCTTGGGGAAGGCGGGGCTGGCCAGTACGGCCTTGAAGACCAGGTAGCCGACCACGGCCGCCAGTGCGGTGGAGCCGTCCGACTTCTTGGCGAAGCCGATGGCCACGCCGACCGCGAAGAGCAGCGGGAGGTTGGCGAAGACGGTGTCACCGGCCGCCGCCAGGACCATCGCGAGCTTCTGGATGATCAGCGGGAAGTTCTCGCGGCCCAGCAGGTCGGCTCCACCGAGGCGGGTCAGCAGGGCAGCCGCGGGCAGCGTGGCCACGGGCAGCATCAGGCTGCGGCCGATGCGCTGCAGGACCGGCATGACCCGGCCCGGCTTCTTTCCGGCGGCCGGCGCGCTGGCCGGAACGGTGGCCGTACTCATCTGGTGCTCCTCGTCGAGCGGGGTGGTGGGGACGACTCGAAGGTAGCCAGTGGTTTTGGATTGGTCAACAGTGGTCTCTTGTGGTCTTTAAGGAAATATCAGGATGGGGCCATAGGTCCCGTCTCAGCCGGGACTGAAGCCGAAGTGAAGTGGTAGCAAGTGGTATGGTTCGACCTATGACCGACGACGCTGCCATCGCCGCCGCCTCCTCCCCGATCACGGCGCATGCCCGCGCCGCGGACCCCCTGTGGGCCCAGGCCGCGGACCGCATCCGCGAGGAGATCGCCCGCCGCGGCCTGTCCGAGGGCAGCAAGCTGCCGCCCGAGCGCGAGCTGTGCACCCGGCTGGACGTCTCCCGCGTCACCCTGCGCCGCGCGCTCGCCCGCCTCGTCGAACAGGGCCTGGTCACCGCGTCCCACGGGCGCGGCTGGTTCGTCGCGGTGCCGGTGGCGCCCGCGCCCGCCCGCGAATGGCCCAAGGACCTGGAGTCCTTCACCGCCACCGCGCGGCGCAAGCACATGCGCGCCAGCTCGGTGGTCCTGCGCCACGACACCGTCACCGCGTCCCTGGACGACGCCGACCGCCTCGACGTGCCCGCCGGCACCCCGCTCCTGCGGCTGGAGCGGGTCCGGCTGCTCAACGACGTGCGGATCGCCGTCGACCGGACCCTGGTCGTCGCCGAGCTCGCGCCCGACCTCGCCCGTACCGACTTCCGCGAGACCTCCCTCTTCGAGGAACTGCGCCGCTGGGGCGTCCAGCCCGACCGCGCCGAGGCGACCATCGAGGCGCGCAACGCCGACGGAGAGCTCGCCGGGCACCTGGGCATCGCCGAGGGCGCGCCGGTCCTCGTACTCGACCAGACGGTGTACACCAAGGACCAGCGGCCGCTGCTGCTGTCCACGGTGGAGTACAGCGGGGACCGCTACCGGCTGCGCACCACCCTGCAGACAGACTGACACCGGCCGTTCGGCGGGCGGTAGCCCCGTTCGGCACCCTCCGGACAGCCGAAAGCCCCGGCCCGGGCGGTCGTCCGCCCGTCCGCGGCCCGGCGGGACCGGTCAGATTCCGGCGAGGAACTCCAGCAGCGCCCGGTTGAAGGCCCCGGGCTGTTCCACGCCCGGCAGGTGCCCGGCCCGCTCCACCACGGCGAGCACCGAGTGCGGGACCAGCGCGTGCAGGGACTCGGCCTCGGAGACCGGGGTGTAGACGTCGTCGCGGCCGACCACGATCAGACAGGGCACCTCGGCCGGCAGCGCCGCGAGCACCGGGGCGTAGTCGGGCCGTTCGGCGCGCCCGCGCAGGGCGGCGGCGGCGCCCTCGGGGGCGGTGGCGCACATCATCCCGGCGACCCCGGCCGCCGCCTCCGGCATCCCGGTCACGTTGTACGGCGCGAGCATCTTGTCGATGACCTCGTCGGCATAGAGCTTCATTCCTTCCGCGAGGAGCCGCTCCGCGAGGTTTTGGCGGAAGGTTTTGCCGTCCTCCGTTTCGGGCGCGGAGGAGGTGTCGGAGAGAACGAGGGCCCGCACCCGGCCCGGGTGGCCGAGCCGCATCTCCATGGCGATCTGGCCGCCCATGGACACACCGCCGACGACCGCCTGTTCGACGCCCAGACGGTCGAGCAGAGCGGCCAGATCGTCGGCGAAGTCCGCGAGCAGCGTTTTGCCCGGCAGCACCGGGCTGCGCCCGTATCCCCGCAGGTCAGGGGTGATCACCCGGTAACCGGCCGTGGTCAGTGCCGCCGTCTGGGGGGCCCACATCGAGTGGTTGAACGGATGTCCGTGGATCAGGATTACGGGGGCTCCCTCGCGGGGACCCAAGTCCTCGAAAAAGAGTGTCACGCCATTGCCAATTTGGGGGTTCATGAGAGGACCCTAAGGGGCTACATTGAGCCACTCGCGTTCACCTGACAGCCCGTTGCCTTTCACCCGTGTTTTGCACTGGGGGCGACGTCAGGGACGCAGACTGTGCAACCACCCCACCGCCTAGAAGGACCGAAGGCTCCGTGCCCGTACCCGTACTCCTCGCCGGCCGCTCCGTGCGGCTTGAGCCCCTCGCCCCCCACCACACCGAGGCCTTGGCCCTGGCCGGGGCCGAGGATCGTACGACTTACGCCTTCACTCCCGTACCCCACGGGTTGCAGGCGTCACACGAGTACATCGACCGCGCCCTCGCTGATCAGGCAGCGGGTCGATCGCTCCCGTTCGCGGTGGTCAGAGCCACCGACGGTCGGGTGGTCGGTTCGACCCGGTTCCTGGAACTCGACTACTGGCAGGGGCCCCTGGTGTGGCCCGCCGTGCCGGGGGTCCCGTTCGGCGATCCGGCGACGGCGATCCCCGATGCCGCCGAGATCGGCAATACCTGGCTGTCCCCGGCGGCCCAGGGCACCGGCATCAACACCGAGGCGAAGCTGCTCATGCTCCGCCATGCCTTCGAGACCTGGGGGGTCCGGCGGATCTCGCTGCGCGCGGACGCCCGCAACGGTCGCTCGCGCGCCGCGATGGAGCGGCTCGGGTTCACCAGCGAGGGGGTCCGCCGGGCCCATTCGCGGGGCCTGGACGGCGCCGTGCGCAGTACGGCCTTCTACTCGATCCTCGACGAGGAGTGGCCGACCGTGCGGTCGGTCATCGAGCTGCGGCTGTCGGCCGCGGCGCAGCGCAAGCGGCGCCGCAAGACGCTCATCCCGGCGTAACGGTCCTTCTCCGAAGATCCGTACGCCCGGCTCCCGATCCCTCTCCGGCCTCTCCCCCGCCTCTGCCTCTGCCCTGCCCCTGCCCCGCCTCCGTCTTCCCGGTGTCAGCCGAGGAAGGCGGGGGCGAGGGCCGAGGTCATCAGCCGGGCCGGGGCCCCGCCGCCGTCGGCGGGCAGGGAGTACAGGTCGGCGCCGAAGTCCCCCGGCAGCGAGTAGACGACGGTCCTGTCGTCGGTCCACACCACCTGGTCGTCCACGCTGCGCTCCTCGGCCAGCGGGGCCTCGGCCATCGTGGCGAGGTCCAGGACGTGGAGGCGCCACGGCGCGTCCGGTGACAGGCCCGCCACCCGCTTCTTGAACACCAGCCGGGTCCCGTCGGGCGAGAGGGACGGGCATTCCAGGTTCTCGCGCAGTGTGGTCACCGTGCGTGCCGCCAGGTCGCCGCGGACCAGGTGGGTCCGGCCGCCGGTGGCGAGCGTCGCGTAGAAGGTGCGCTCGTCGGCGGCGAAGGTGACCCCCCAGAAATTGACGTCCGCGTTGCGGTACGTCTTGCCGTCCTTGTGGATGGTGAACTCCTCCAACGAGGCGTCGTACGTCCCGCTGCGCAGGTCCAGCAGCGAGGTCCGGGTCGAGAAATTCGTACCGGCGTACGAGTCGCCGCCCACGAAGACCGTCCAGGCGACGAGGTGGCCGCCGGGCGATACCCGGGCCCGGGTCGGGATGCCGGCCAGCGGGCGGGAGTCGACTTCCTTCAGCCTGGCGTCGAGGACCACCGCCTCGTAGCCGTCCTGCACCCCGCGCTTGTCGGCCTGGAGGCAGACCCCGGTGCCGGCGGCGGCGTGGAAGCGCAGGCAGCTGACCCCGGAGGCGGTACGCGGACCTTCGGGCGCTCCGGCCGCCGCGGTGGCGAGCTCGTCGCGGTGGGGGCCCCAGGCCATGTTCCGGAACACGATCCGCCGGCCGCCGTCACCGGCCGCGAGGGACACCGGGCCGGGGGTGATCGACGGCCCGCCGGCCTGGACCCGGTTCTTCTCCTCGGCGTGCGAGGAGGCCCGCAGGACGGCGAGCGCACCGATGACGGCGAGCAGGACCACGCCGGAGACGAGGATCAGGATCCGGCGCTGGAGGGGCATTCCGGACACGGGCGTTACCTCCGGGCAGGGGACTGGGGCGGCGCGGAGGTACCGTACCGACCGGCCTGTGCGGAGGCCAGGGATAGTCGGCGAACAGACCGGAACTCGGCACACCCTTCTCGCGCCGGGCAACGCGCTCCCCTCCGGAACCCCAAGAGACGTAAAAATCGGGAACCCGTGGGCACGTACGCTCATCTTTCGATCGAAAGCAGTCCCACTCCGCCCCGACGGGGCAGCACCAGCCGGAGAGCAACCGCACATGTCGCACGCACCCGACGGACAGCAGCAGCCGTACCGCTCGGAAGGGCCCTACCAGCAGCAGCCCTACGGCGAGCCGTACGGACAGCCGTACGACCAGCAGTACGGACAACCGTACGGACAGCCGCTTCCGCCGTCCCCCGGGGAGCCGCGCCGGCCGTCCCGGGTCCGGCGGTGGGTGATCGCGGGTGCCTCCGTCCTCGCCCTCGCGGCCGTCGCCTCGCTCGTGATGAACCACTACGAGATACCGCCCTTCACCGACAAGGGCGAGTCCGTCTCCTTCGGACAGCTGCCGCCGTCCGGCTCCGCCGGGGGCGACACCGGTGGAGCGGCGGTCGCCACGCCGCCGCCGAACTCGAAGATGTCGATGCCCACCGGCCCGGCGGCCGACTTCAAGAACTCGATGACCCTGTCCGACGGCACGCACGTCGCCGTCACCACACTGACCGGCAAGAAGTCCGGATTCAAGGGCAAGGTCTGGGTGTGGGCGCCCAAGGAGTACAACGACCCGAAGTTCGCCAAGAGCGGCTTCCCGGTCATGATCGCGCTGCCCGGCGGCGCCGGTTACCCGAACAACTACTGGATGGGCACCGACCTGGGCCTCCAGAGCAGCATCAGCAAGTGGTACTCCCAGGGGAAGAGCAAGCCCTTCATCCTGGCCATGCCGGTGCTGAACCCGGGCCCGGACGACAAGGGCGTCTACTGGGACGGCTCCGACATCCCCGGCCAGCCCAAGATGGGCACCTGGCTGACCGACGACGTCCCGGACCTGATGCGGGCGAACTTCCGCACGATCAAGTCCCGTGACGGCTGGGCCTACATGGGCTCCTCCACGGGCGGCTTCGCCAGCCTGAAGGCCGTGCTGAAGCACCCGGAGAAGTTCAAGGCCGCGATCTGCTCCGGCCCCGACATCGTCCCCGACTCCTCCCTGTGGAAGGGCCACGACAAGGAGAAGGCGGAGAACAACCCCGAGCTGCTCGCCAAGGCGCTGATCGGCAAGAAGGGCAGCCCGGACGTCTACCTGGCCTTCCAGGTCGGCACCAACGAGAGCAACAAGAACACCCTGCCGAACGTGCAGAAGTTCATCGCCGACTACGGCAAGGGGCCGATCCACACCAACCTGAGGATCATCCAGGGCGGCCGGCACAACGCCAAGACCTACGTGCCCAACATGGGCGAGGGACCGATCCAGTTCATCAGCAAGGTCATGGAAGGACCCGTCGAGTAGTCGCCGCGCCGACCCGCACCGGCTCCGCCCCCGCCGGCTCCTCGCGCCCCGGCCCGCCGAACGTCCTCGGCGGGCCGTCGCCGTTCCAGGGCGCCCAGCCCGGGTCCCCGTCGACGGCGAAGCGCACCCAGGCCCCGTGCATCTCCCCGGCCAGTTCCTGCGGAGCGTCCGGCCCGGCAAGCCAGGACGCCTCGGGTACGTCCAGGGTGTCGAAGACGAAGCCCAGTTCCAGGGCGTGGCAGGACCCGAGGCCGGCGACCCCGGACGGCCACGCGAACTCGTACACGAAGCTCGGCGCGCTCCGCCCGGCCGCACCCGCCAGCACGCGCAGCGGATCGCGCAGCAGCCGGTCGGTGAGCAGGTGGCCGAGGAGGTCGGCCGGTCCCGCGCCGGGCCGCTCCGCGCGCAGCGCCCGTACGGCGGCCCGGTCCTTGCCGGACCGGATCCGGCCCAGGGCCACGGACAGCGGCCCCAGGCGGTCGAGCAGCCGCATCGCGCCGGTCGGGGCCAGCCACAGCCGGTACTCCTCGGCGGTCCAGCCCAGCAGCAGCGCTACGTCGCCCCGCGCGGCCGCCGCTTCGAGCGGATCGAGCGGCAGCGTCTCCGGGTCGGCGACCAGGCCGAAGGCGGGGCCGCCCAGCAGCGGTGAGGAGCGGCGCAGTACGGCCGCCTGGGCGGCGAGCAGATCGGGCAGGGCGGCCCGGGTGAAGGCCTCTGCGGTCGCCGGCACCTTGAGCAGTGCGGCCATCCGCCGGACCATGGTGCGCACCTTGTCCCGCGGCAGCGCCTCGGGGGCGCCGCTCTGCAGGACGGCCTGGTGGAAGAGGCCGGCGGCGCGGGGTGCGGCGAGCAGGGCGCCGACGCTGATGGCTCCGGCGGACTCCCCGAAGACGGTGACACGGGCGGGGTCGCCGCCGAAGGCCGCGATGTTCTCCCGTACCCAGGCCAGGGCGGCGATCTGGTCGAGCAGCCCGCGGTTGGCGGGGGCGTCGGGGAAGAGGCCGTAGCCGAGGACGCCCAGGCGGTAGTTGACGGAGACGAGCACCACCCCGTCGCGGGCGAAGGCGGAGCCCTCGTAGACGGGCACGGCCGAGGAGCCCCGGGTGAGGGCGCCTCCGTGGATCCACACCATGACCGGCAGCCGGGCCCCGGACATCTCCTCGCCGAGGGGGGCGGGGGTCCACACGTTGAGGTTCAGGCAGTCCTCCCCGGGGACCTCGGGGTCCGGCAGCAGCGCGGCGAAGGCCTCGGGGTAGGGCACCTTGGGCGCGGTGGGGCCGTACGCACCCGCGTCGCGTACGCCGTCCCAGGCCTCGGGGGGCTCGGGCGCGGCGAACCGGAGGGCTCCGACGGGCGGGGCGGCGTAGGGGATGCCCCGGAAGACGGCGATGCCGCCCGGCCCGGTCCTTCCCTCGACCTCGCCGTGGGTGGTCCGGACCCGGGGACGGGGGCGGTCCGGGGTCTCGCTCGCCGCTGCGGCCATCACGTCCTCCAAGTGTCGGGGCTCCTGGGTGTCGGGGCTCCGCGCCGGTCGCACGGTCGCACAGGCATGCGCGGGGTGACAAGGCGTGACCCCGCCGGGGGCGCGCCGGGTTGGGCGGGCATGCGATCCCTGTCTCTCCCCCACACCATTCGGAGCCTCGTCCGGGCCGGATCGGTCCCCGTCCTGCTGCTGGCGGCCACGGCCACCGCCGGAGCGGCGGCCGGCGGCAGCGCGTACGCCGCCGACGGCCCGTCCGCCGCCCTCGGGACCCCGACGGCCATCGGGCCCGCCTTCCAGTACCTGGGCACGGACGACCGCCCGCACGGCATCGACTCCCCCCGGGGCTGCGTGGAAGCCCTGGGCGGCGGCGGGCGGGCGGTGACGAACAAGACCGGGCGCTCGGTGGCCCTGTACCGGGAGCCGGGCTGCGTGGGCACCCCGGTGGAGGTGCTGGCGCCGGGAGCGGTCAAGCCGGTGTCCCGGTACTTCTCCTCCGCCCGCTTCTCGGCCGGCTCGTAGGCCGGAACCCTCGTGGTTCGAAATCGGCAGGTGGTCGGGGACCACGGAGCGGTCAGAGATCACCGGCGGCTCAGCGACCGTGACCCTTGGGCGCTCTCCGCGTTGTATGCCATGTCAAACGCCGCAACTTCTGTTTCCTGCGGCACCCACGTTCCTCTCTAGGAGATCTTGATGTCGCGTATCGCGAAGGCATTCGTCATCACCGCTGCCGCCGGTAGCGCCCTGGCCGCCGGTGCGGGTCTGGCGGCTGCCGATGCCGGAGCGCACGGTGCGGCGGTCGGCTCCCCCGGTGTCCTCTCGGGCAACCTGCTCCAGGTTCCGGTGCACGTCCCGGTCAACGTCTGCGGCAACACCGTCAACGTGATCGGCCTGCTGAACCCGGCGTTCGGCAACACCTGCATCAACGCCTCGGGCGGCGGCGACCACCACACCGAGGGCAACTACGGCGGCTGAATCGCCTGGTGACCCGAAGGGCCCCCGCCGTACGGCGGGGGCCCTTCCTCGTGTCGTCGGGCCGGCCCCGCCCGCCGGGGCTCACTCGTAGCGGTAGAGGCCCTGGTGTCCGAGCATCTCGCGCGGGGTGACGTCCCACGGCGGCATCGGCTCGTCGAGGGCGATCACCCGGCCGCGCTGGAGGTCGCCGAGCGCGAGCGGGGCGGCGGGCAGGTAGCCGGAGGCCGGGTGCCGTTGCTGCCAGCGGTCCCAGAGCAGGTCCACGAAGGCGTGGTGCAGCCAGAACGCGGGGTCGTTGGGGGCCGTGCCGCCGGTCATGTGGCCGCCGATCCACTGGTGCACCTTGTTGTGGTTGCGCCACTTCTCGCTCTTCGGGGCGGCCCAGCCCTCCAGTTTGTTGCGGAAGCCGCCGCGCCCGGCCGTCGAGTCCCAGGGGGAGCTGTCGTACAGCGGGTCGTCGATCGCCCACTTGAGCTCGGCCGGGGTCGGCAGGCTGATCGGGTTCTGCGGCCGGCCCAGGTTGCGGGTGAGGAAGGCGGCCTCCGTGATGCCGACCGTGACCGTCCAGTTGCCCTTGCCGTAGGCGAACGGGCCGGTCATCACCTGGCGGTCGCGCTCCCGGCCGGTCCCGCCGAGGAAGTCCTCCGCCCACAGGGAGGAGGCCGGGCTGGTATCGGTGGTCCAGTCCCAGTACGGGATGGTGACGCCCGCGTCGACGCTCTGGAGCTGGCGTTCGAACTCCAGCAGGTAGCGCCGGTGCCAGGGGAAGAAGGACGGCGACATGTGCCCGACGCGCAGTTTGCGGTCGCGGTCGGGGACGAAGTACTTGTCGTGGGTGCGGACGAACGCGTCGTAGGTCCCGTTGCGCTTGAGCTCGATCACGGCCGCCGTGAAGCGCTTCTTCTGCGCGCTGGTCAGGTTCTTCTGGTTCTGTCGGGTGTACACGCCCTGCTACTCCTGTCCCCCATGGTGCGCGGCGGCGAACGCCAGCTGGGTGGTGCCCAGTTCGTCGACGGCCGCGCGGGCGAGCTCCAGCGGGGTCGCGTAGGACTGGAAGTGGTTGATCCCGCTCAGGTACGTGCCGTCGGAGCGGCGCATGACGTGCAGGGCACGGCCGTCGATGCGGACACTGGTCCCCGCCGGGTCGACGGCGATGTGCCGGCCGCGGTACGTCTCCTCGCCCGCCGGGATCAGCGGGGCCGGTGTGAGGGTCTGCCGCGGACGGCGGGCGCGCAGTACGGGGGCCAGCGCCGCGGCCGTGCCGGCGAACACGGCCGCGGTGAAGGCGGTACGGAGGACCGCGCGGCGGGTGAGTGGTGCGCCTGGTGCTGCGTACATACGGTCTCCCTCGCTCGGTGGCCGGTGGCTACGGGTCTAACGCGGCGCGGCGGGCGAGGTCACCGGGGACACCTACTCCTGTTCGGTGTGTTTGTAGTAGAGGGTGGTCGCCACCAGGCGGCCGGCCGGGTCGGCGGCGTAGTCGGGGATGGAGCCGGCCTCGGTCCAGCCGGCGGCCCGGTACACCCGCTCGGCCGCGCTGCCGCTCTCGGTGTCGAGGAACAGCAGCACCACCCCGGCGCGGGCCGCGGCGGCCTCTGCCTCGGCGAGGAGTGCGCGGCCGGTGCCGCGGCCGCGGGCTTCGGGGTGGACCATCAGCTTGCGGACCTCGGCGCGGTGACGGCCGTTGGGCTTCGTCTCCCGGCTCCAGCTGACGGTGCCGTCGATCCGGCCGTCCGGCCCCCGGGACACCCACAGGGCGAGGGAGCCCTCCTCGACGGCGGGGCGCAGGGAGTCCCACCAGGCGGCGGCCTCCCGGTGGTCGAGGTCGGCGAGGAAGCCGATGGAGGAGCCCCCGCGCACGACGGCGAGGAGCAGCGCGGCGAGCTCCTCGCGGTGTGCGGCCAGGGCGGCGGCATCGTCGATCCGGGTGAGGGAGGGGTTCATCCGACCGAGGATAGGGATCAGGCGGTGGTGCGCCGGAGCCGGGGCAGGTGCAGATCGCGGAAGATCGCGGTCATGCGCAGGGCGAAGACGAGGCCGGCCGACACGACGATGTCGGCGGTGTCCGGGACACCGGCCCAGTGCAGGCCGAGGTAGGACAGCGCCCCGGCGAGGGCGGCGGTCGCGTACACCTCTTCGCGCAGGAGCAGCGGCGGGAACTCTCCGCAGAGCACGTCGCGGACGACCTCGCCGGTGACGCCCGTCAGGACGGCCAGGATGAGTACGGCGACGGGGGTGACGTGCGCGTCGATCGCGGCGCGGGCGCCGATCACGGTGACGACGGCGAGGCCGACGGCGTCCACGACCATGAGCGCGCGCTGCGGGAGCTCCCAGCGGCGCAGGTAGAGCATGGTGGCGACGGCGACGGACCCGATGAGGACGAGCAGCAGCCAGTCGTGCGTCCAGTAGAGCGGGTGCCGGTCGAGGATGAGGTCACGCAGGGTCCCGCCGGAGATGCTGGCCGCGAAGGCGAGGACGAGCCCGCCGAAGGGGTCCATGTCGGCGCGGTGCGCGGCGAGGACGCCGGAGGCGGCGAAGGCGGCGATGCCGAGGAGGTAGAGGGCGTGCAGCATGGCGCCTCCTTCGAGGGGGCGGAGCGGGGGGACCCGTAGAGGCTGCCGGATCCGCCCGGGCGCCCGCATCGGCCGTTCGGCCAGGACGGCGGTGCGGTCAGGACGGCCTTGTGGCCAGGGCGGCCTTGTGGATGTGGCTCCGGGCCCCGCCCGGGCTCGCGCCCCCGGCCCGGCCCGTCAGGCGCCGTCTCCGAGCCGGTCGCGCTGGATCCGGTGTGCGAGGGTGCGGCGCACGGAGGCCGGGGTGTCCGTGGTGGCGGCCCCCGAGGGGACGTCGAGGCCTCGGCTGATCGCGTCGTAGGCCTCCCGGTAGGCGGCGGGCAGCTCCTCGCGGTGCAGCCTCAGATCCTCCTCGACGAGGCGTCGCAGCTCGTCCACGTCCCGGGGTGTGAACCGCTTCTTCCCCCGGGCGACCGCATCGACGTGGCGGGCGCAGCGCGCGGTGTCCGGGTACGCCTCGGCGATCTCCTCGGCCAGGCCCCACAGGCGCCCTTCGAGCCACGGCGCGTCGCCCTGGTCGAGGGAGAGTCCGACCGGCGGGAGCGGCTCCTGCTGCTTGTACTTCGCCACCTGCTTGGACACGGCCGGCTGGCTCATCGCGGTGAGCCGGGCGATCTTGTCCTGCGTCCAGCCGAAGCCCGTGAACACCTTGATCATCTCGGTGCGCAGCTTGCGCATCTCCTCACCCGCGCGGATGACCTCGTTCATCTCCGCGAGCATCCGCCCGGCCTGCTCCTCCGTCAGCGACTCCGGGATCCGGCGTACACCCTCTTCACCTGTCATAGCTCGGTTATACACCGGAACCGCGCTACGGCGGCAGGTAACCATAACCGGGTTGTACAACCCGGTTATGGATGGCAGGCTGCACCCATGCCCACCTTTTGCGCACCCGATGGCACCCGGCTCGCCTACCGCACGATCGGCGACGGCGGCGGCGAACCGCTCGTCTGCATCCCCGGAGGCCCTGCGGATTCCCGGTACCTCGGCGACCTCGGCGGCCTGTCCCTGCGACGCCGGCTGATCCTCCTCGACCTGCGCGGCACCGGCCGGTCGGCGGTTCCCGAGGACACCGCCTCCTACCGCTGCGACCGGCTCGTCGAGGACGTGGAGGCGCTGCGCGAACACCTCGGGCTCGCCCGGACGGACCTGCTCGGCCACTCCGCCGGGGCGAACATCGCGATGGGGTACGCGGCCCGGTACCCCCGCAGCGTCGGCAAGCTCGCCCTGATCGGCCCCGGCACCCGGGCCGTCGGGATCGAGGTCACCGGCGACACGCGGCTCGCACTCGCACGGCTCCGCGAGGACGAGCCCTGGTTCCCGGCGGCGTTCGCCGCCCTGGAGGCCGTCTGCGCGGGCACGGGCGGCGACTGGGAGGCCCTCGCCCCCTTCTTCTGCGGCCGGTGGGACGACGCGGCACGCGAGCACCACGCCGCCGGCCTGCCGGTCAACCGGGAGGCCGTCGCCCGGTTCGGCGCCGACGGGGCCTTCACCCCGGAGACCACCCGGGCGGCGCTCGCCTCCTTCGCGGCGCCCGTCCTGCTGCTCACCGGGGAGTTCGACCTGAACAGCCCCCCGCGCTCGACGGCCGAGCTCGCGGGACTGTTCCCCCAGGCCACCGTCTCGGTGCAGCCCGGAGCGGGCCATTACCCCTGGGTCGACGATGCCGGACGGTTCGCCGCGGCCGTCGACGCGTTCCTGGGGTAACGACCCGCTCGGCGCCCGGGTCGTCTCCTTCGGATCTTGTCGGTCAGGTCCGCGAGATCCGAAAGAGACGGCCTAAGGTGCCGGAAGCTCCGCGAAGTCCGCGACCAGGCCCCGGTGGTGGCCGGCCGTGCCCAGGGCCAGGGAGTCGGCCTTGGCCCGCTTGAGGTGGAGGTGTGCGGGGTGCTCCCAGGTCATGCCGATGCCTCCGTGGAGCTGCACGCACTCCTCGGCGGCCCTGACCGCCACGCCCGAACAGTAGGCCTGGGCCACCGCCACCGTGAGCGGCGCGTCGGCGGCGCCGGTCGCGAGGGCGTCGGCCGCGGCGCGGGCCGCCGCGCGGGCGGAGGCCACGTCGAGCCACAGCCGGGCGAGGCGGTGCTTGAGGGCCTGGAAGGAGCCGAGGGGGCGGTTGAACTGGTGGCGGGTGCGCAGGTACGCGACCGTCTCCGTCAGGCACCACTCGGCGGTACCGAGCTGCTCCGAGGCCAGCAGTCCGGCTCCCGAGAGCAGTGCTCCGGCGATGGCGGCGCGGACGGTGGCCGGGTCGGCGAGCCGGATTCCGGTGGCTCCGTCGAAGGTGACGCCGGCCAGGGGCCGGGTCAGGTCCAGTGCCACGAGCGGGGTCCGCGAGACCCCCGCCGCGTCGGCCGGGACGGCGTACAGCCCGGTGTCGGCGAGGACCAGCAGCACGTCGGCGCAGACGGCGTCGGCGACCGATGTCACGCTCCCGCTCAGCGACCCCGCGCCGGAGTCCCGGACCGGCGCCGGCAAGGGTGCGCCGGGGGCCAGGGTCAGGGGCAGCGCGGGCACGCAGATGCGGCGGCCCGCGGCGAGCTCCCGTAGGAGGTCCGCGGACTCCGCGCTCTCACAGCCGAGCAGGATCTCCGTCGAGAGGACCGCGCTCGTGAGGTACGGGACCGGCGCCGCGGCCCGCCCGAGCTCCTCCAGGACCACGGCCGCCTCCCGGTGGCCCGCCCCCTGTCCGCCCAGCTTCTCCGGTACCAGGAGCCCCGCCGTGCCGATGTCGGCGGCGAGCACCCGCCACAGACCGGGGTCGTGGGGGCTGCCGCCCTCGATCCGGCCGAGGACGGCCGCGGGGGCGCAGCGGGCGGCGAGCAAGGACCGTACCGCCGTACGGAGTTCCTCCTCCGCCTCGGAGTACAGCAGGTCCAGCGGGGCTGCGGCGGGAGAGCTCATCGGGCCAGGTCCTTCCACGCGAGGTCCTTGTCGTCGCGCGGCTCGGCGGGCAGGCCGAGGACGCGTTCGGCGACGATGTTGAGGAGGATTTCGCTGGTGCCGCCCTCGATGCTGTTGCCCTTGGCGCGCAGGTAGCGGTAGCCGGCGTCGCGGCCGGTGAAATCGACGATCTCGGGGCGGCGCAGGGTCCAGTCCTCGTACAGCAGGCCTTCCTCGCCGAGGAGTTCCACCTCCAGCCCGCTGATCTCCTGGTTGAGGCGGGCGAAGGTCAGCTTCATGCCCGAGCCCTCGGGGCCGGGCTGGCCCTGGGCGAGCTGCTGGCGCAGCCGCTCCCCTGTCAGCCGGGCCACCTCGGCCTCGACCCACAGTTCCAGCAGCCGCCCGTGCAGGTCGTGCGTGCGCAGCTCGGGGCGCTCGCGCCAGGCGGCGGCGACCGGGGCGATCATGCCGCCCTCGCGCGGGATCCGCATGCCGCCGATGGAGACGCGTTCGTTCATCAGGGTGGTGCGGGCCACCGCCCAGCCCTGACCCACCTCGCCGAGGCGGTGGGCGTCGGGGATCCGGACGCCGGTGAGGAAGACCTCGTTGAACTCGGCCTCCCCGGTGATCTGGCGCAGCGGACGCACCTCGACCCCGGGGGCGGTCATATCGCACAGGAAGTAGGTGATGCCCTGGTGCTTGGGCAGCGCCGGGTCGGTGCGGGCGATCAGGATGGCCCAGCGGGCGGTGTGGGCGCTGGAGGTCCACACCTTCTGGCCGTCCACCACCCAGTCTCCGCCGTCCCCGTCCCCGTCCCCGTCCGCGCGAACCGCGCGGGTGCCGAGAGCGGCCAGGTCGGAGCCGGCGCCGGGCTCGCTGAAGAGCTGGCACCACACTTCCTCGCCGAGCCACAGCGGGCGCAGGAAGCGCCGCTTCTGCTCCTCGGTGCCGTACGCGAGGATCGTGGGCGCGGCCATGCCGAGGCCGATGCCGATCCGGCGCGGGTCGTTGTCGGGGGCTCCGGCGGCCTCCAGCTCGGCGTCCACGACGGCCTGCAGGGAACGGGGCGCACCGAGTCCGCCGAGGCCTTCGGGATAGTGCACCCAGGCGAGTCCGGCGTCGAACCGGGCCCGCAGGAACGCTCCGCGTGCGGTGGCGCCCGGCGGGTGTGCGGCGAGCAGTTCCCGTACGCGGGCGAGCAGTTGGTCGGCGGTGAGCGCGGCGGCCGTCATCGGGAGCCCCCTGCGGGGGAGCCGGGCAGCGTGGCGTCCAGGCCCGGTACGACGACCAGCCGGCCAGTGGTGGTCCCGTCGGCGAGGCGCTGCACGGCGTCAGCGGCTCCGGCGAGCGGTACCCGTTCGCTGACCAGCGGTTTGATGGAGCCCCCGGCGGCGAGCCGGGTGAGCTCGGCGTGGCAGGCGGCGATCGCGGCCGGGTCCTTGGCGGCGTACAGGCCCCAGTGGAGGCCGAGGATCGCGTAGTTCTTGACGAGGGCGTGGTTCAGCGCGGGCGCGGGGATGGTGCCGCTCGCGAAGCCGACCACGATGATCCGGGCCTCGAAGGCCACGCACTTGGCCGAGGCGGTGTAGGCCTCGCCGCCGACCGGGTCGTAGACGACGTCGGCCCCGCGTCCACCGGTGAACTCTTTGACGCGGGCCACCAGTTCCTCGCTGGTGCGGTCGATGACGAGATCGCAGCCGAGCTCCTCGGCGACGCGCGCCTTGGCCTTGCCGCCGACGACCCCGATGACGGTGGCTCCGGCGGCCTTGCCGAGCTGGACGGCCGCGCTGCCGACCCCGCCGGCGGCGGCGTGCACGAGGAGGGTCTCGCCGGCCTGGAGCCGGGCCCGGCGGTGCAGGCCGAACCAGCCCGTCTGGTAACCGATGTGCAGGGCGGCCGCCTCGGCGTCGTCGAGGGTGTCCGGGGCGGGGAGCAGGGCGCGCGCGGGGGCGGTGACGTACTCGGCGAAACCGCCGTGCGGCAGGCTCGGGTTGGCGATGACGCGGCGGCCGTCCTCGGTCTCGCCGCAGATCTCGACGCCGGGGGTGAAGGGGAGCGGCGGGCGGATCTGGTACTGGCCGCGCACGAGCAGCGCGTCGGGGAAGTTGACGTTGGCGGCGAGCACCTTGAGCCTCACCTCGCCCTCGCCGGGGACCGGTTCGGGAACCTCTTCGAGGCGCATGGCCTCGCGGGGCTCGCCGGGGGTGTGTACTCGCCATGCCTGCATCCGGGGCCTCCAGCCGCCGACGGGAACCGCGCCTCGCGGGCATACTAAGCGGTCGCTTGCACCCATGGGAACCAGCGGGAGTCCATGGGAACGAGTCGGTCCGCAACGACACGCGCCGACCCGGTCACATCCCGCCCCCTTTCGGGCAACATATGACACGCGCACGTCACGAACAGACATGACTGACGGGCACGGGGACCCCGCCGTCCGGGCGGGGCGTTTCGCACATCCTGGGGGAAGCACCACATGAGCAGAAGCATGTCCGCGGCCGGAGCCGCCGTCGTCCTGGCGGGCCTCATCACGGCTGCCGCTCCGGCCTCGGCCGCGCCGGCCGCGCACTCGACCACCGCCCCGGCGGCCGCCTCCGCCGCCGCCACGTGCGTGCCGGACGTCGTCCGACTGCCGGCCCTGCCCTCCGGCCCCTGGACCTCCGGGGTCGTGAACGGCCTCGGAGCGGACGGCCTCGCCGTCGGCGAGAGCCTCGGCCTCCCGGCGTACTGGACCGCGGACCACGCGGTCCACGCCGTCCCACTGCCGGCCGGCTTCCAGAACGGCAGGGTCACGGCCGTCAACGCCAAGGGCCTGATGGTCGGCACCGTGGAGCGCTCCTCGGACCGCGCCCGCGCCGCCTTCACCTACCGTCCGGGGGACACGGCGGTACGGTTGCTGACCGGCGCCGCGACCGGCACCGACGCGGCGGACGTCAACGACGCGGGCCGGGTCGTCGGCATGGACGCCGGCACCCCGAAGGAATGGGCGAACGGCACCGTGGTCCGCGAACTGCCGGTGCCCGAGGACGCTCACCCCAGCACCCGGATCGTGGCGGTGGACGGCATCAACAAGCGCGGGGACGTGCTCGGAACCGCCCACACGGAGTACGAGGACCTGGAGAACGACCGGATCGTCAGCAAGACCTTCCCGGTGGTCTGGCCGGCCGGTGGCGGCTACCCGCCCTACAGCCTGCCCGTCTGGAACGAGACGGACTGGACGACGGGCACCCAGGCGAGCGGCATCGACGACAAGGGCCGGGTCGTCGGATTCGAGGCGGAGAGCTACCGGGACCTGCGGCGCCGGACCCCGGCCCTCTGGAAGAAGCCGTACGACGCGCCGCCCGCCGCCCCCGGACTGGTCACCGGCTACGAGACCCTGACCTTCGAAGCCATCAGCCCGACCACGAACGTGACGGTCGGCACCGCCGCCACCTTCGTCGAGGGCTACGCCCGCTACGTGCAGGCGGCCTACTGGCCGGGCACGGGCACCCCGCTCGTCCTCCCGAACCCGGCGGGCGCGGGCGCCGACGTCAACACCGAGGCCCATGCCGTCTCGGACGACGACCGGGTGGGCGGCTCCTTCCGCGATCTGACCATCTTGGCGGACAGCCCGATGATCTGGACCTGCGCGAGCAAGCAGGCGTACGCCCCCAAGAAGTAGCGGGAAGCAACTGCCCCCGGCACGGCCATGGTGATCTCGGCGCCCCCACGCTATCGATGGGCGCATGGAGACCCCCACGCGCGGCCTGCCCGCGCCGCCCCCGCTCGGTTCCGCCGCCCTGCCGCCCGGCACGTTCACCGGCCGGGCGGTGCTCGTGACCGGCGGCGGGACCGGGCTGGGCAAGGCCATCGCCACCGAGTTCGTGCGGCTCGGCGCGGATCTGGTGATCGCCGGCCGGCGGATCGAGCAGTTGAAGGCGGCCCAGGAGGAACTGGCGGCCGTGCCCGGAGCGGGCCGGGTGACGGCCGCCGTCTGCGACATCCGCGACCCCGAGCGGATCGCCGAGGTCTTCGACGCGGCCGGGGCGGCCTTCGGCGGGGTCCCGGACGTGCTCGTCAACAACGCGGCCGCCAACTTCCCCTGCCCGGCGGAGGACTTGTCGCCCAACGCCTGGCGGGCGGTGGTCGACATCACCCTGACCGGCACCTGGTTCGTGACCCGGGAGTTCGGCCGCCGCCACCTCGCCGCGGGCAGCGCCGGGTCCATCGTGAACATCGGCGCCTCGTACGCCTGGACCGGCGGGCCGGGATACGCGCACAGCGCCGCCGCCAAGGCGGGGGTGAAGAACCTCGTCGAGACCCTCGCCGTCGAGTGGGGCCCGTACGGCATCCAGATCAACGGCCTGGTCCCGGGGCTCTTCCCGCACGCGGACATGACCGAGGACGTCCGGGGCGGCCTGGAGCGGGCCGCCCCGGACGACAAGGACTCCCGGCAGCCCGCCCTGCGGGTCGGCGCGCCGCGCGAACTGGGCTGGGCCGCCACCTTCCTGGCCTCCCCATACGCCCGCTTCATCACCGGCCACACCCTGGTGGTGGACGGGGCGAACTGGCAGCGGCGCTCGCTCGTCAACCCCGAAGTGGTACCGGTGCGCGACCAGTTGGGGCGCGGACCGTTCACTCCGTGACGCGCCCGCGCCGACCTCCCGGACGCGGATGGCACGATACGCCTTCATGGCAGGGCACGACACAGTGCGACCGTGTGGCACATTGGCCCCGGCTACCCCTGGAGGTGTTGCGGTGAGCACGGCGAGTACGCGCCGCCCGTCGTTGACGGAGCGGCGCAGGGAGACCACGCGGTACGAGATCGCGGAGGCCGCGGCCGCACTGTTCTCGGAGCGGGGGTACGAGGCCACGACGGTCGACGACATCGCGCGGGCGGCCGGCATCTCGCTGCGCACCTTCTACCGGTACTGCCCGACCAAGGAGGACGCGCTGACCCCGGTCCTCACAGCCGGGGTCGCCACCCTGGTCGAGGAGCTCGCCCTGCGCCCCGCGGCGGAGTCCCTCACCGAGGCCGCGCAGGCCGCCTTCACCATCGCGACGGCGGGCGCGCGCTACGAGGAGCCCGGGCAGACGGTCCGTCTCATCCAGGTGATGAGCCGCGTCCCGGAGATCCGCCTGCGCTGGCTGGCGGCCGCCCGCGCGATGCAGGACCGCCTGGTGCCGGTCCTCGCCGTCCGTACGGGCCGACCCGAAGCCGCCCTGGAGACCCGCCTGTTGGCGGCCGTACTCATCGACGCGGTCACCGTCGCCCTCGAGCACTGGGCCGCCGAAGGCGGCCTGGAACCGCTCCCCGCGGTCTCGGCCCGCGCCCTCGCCCTGCTGCGCCTGGAGGAGTAGCGGGGTCCGGTGGCCGGCGGAGGGGCGCGGGTCGGGACTCGTCGGCTGAAGCTGCGGCGGTAGGTGTGCGGGCTGACGCCGGTGGTCTTCTTGAACCGGTCGCGGAAGGCGGTGGGCGAGCCGAAGCCGACTTGGGCGCCGATCCGTTCGACGGAGTGCCGGGTGGTCTCCAGAAGGTGCTGGGCCCGGCGGATGCGGGCCCGGTGGAGCCAGCCACTGGAGCGGGGTGGTGCCGGTCTGGTCCCGGAAGCGGCGCATCAGGGTCCGGGTGCTGGTTCCGGCACGGGCGGCGATCTCGGCGAGGGAGAGATCGGAGCCCAGGTTGCCCTGCAGCCCGACCAACAGCGGCTCCAGGGTCGCCCCTGGGGGGTGGGCGCGTCATCGCGGACGATGAACTGTGCTTGTCCGCCCTCGCGTTCCGGGGGCATGACGGACAGGCGGGCGGCGTCGGCGACGGCGACGGCAACGGCAACGGCAACGGCAACGGCAACGGCGACGGCCGAACCGTAGTCGCGCCGAATCATGTGCAGGCACAGGTCCAAGCCCGCGGCAGCGCCGGCCGAGGTGAGGATCTGGCCGTTGTCGACGTACAGGACGTCCGGGTCGAACTCGATGTCCGGGTGCGTGGCGGCCGGCAGGTCCGCCGCGATCCAGTGGGCGGTGGCCCGCAGACCGTCGAGGAGCCCGGTGGCGGCCAGGGGGAAGGTGCCCGAGCAGACGGAGACGATGCGCGTGCCGTTCGCGGCAGCCGCGCGCAGCGCCTCCCGGACGGCGGGGGCGAGCGGGGCCGCGGGGTCGGCGGTACCTGGAACGATGATCGTGTCCGCGGCTTCGAGTCCTTCCAGTCCCCAGGGCGCGCAGGGTGAAGGCCCCGGCATCGATCTCCGGCAGCTCGGCGCAGACCCGGATCTGGTAACCGGGGCGTCCGTCCGGGAGGCGGGTGCGGGTGAAGACCTCGATCGGGGTGGCCAGATCGAAGGGGATCACCCGGTCCAGCGCGAGGACGGCAAAGGTGTGCATCAGCGGCACCGGGGGCCTGGGGCTGCGCGCCACCGCCGCCCTCGATCCCCGGCGCGGGGGCCTGAGCCTGCTCCCGGGCGCCTCGGGCCGCGTGGGCGAACCCGGCGAGGTCCCCGACCTCGACGCGGGGCCGGGGAACGGCAGCAGGACGAGTTCATCCCCGGGCTGCCCACCCTGTTGAAGGCGGCGATGGTGCCCGCCGGCTTCTGACCACGCCTCCCGCCCCGCCCCTCCCCCGAACCTCACCCTCACCACCGCACACGTACGCAAGGAAGAACAGCAGCGTGTCCGTAGAGGCGTCTGGGACCTGTCCGTCTCCACCCCCATCGGCAGGATCAAAGCCGTGGTCGAACTCGTCCGGGAGGACGGTGTCCTGACCGGGTCCGCCCACGGGGCGGGTGTCAGTGGTCCGGGGCACCATGGACCGCATGTCCCACGCTGATCCGACCCTTGACCGGTGGCGCTCGTTCACCCTGCCGGACGTCCGCCGGTTCGCCCGGGAAGCCGCCGAACTGGTGGGCGGCCGGGTGAGCCTGATGGATGCCGTCCCGCACCTCGGCGCGCCCCTCCACCGCGTGTTCGTCGAGCGGGACGGGCGGGAGTTCGCCCTGATCCCCGGGGGACGGTCCGCCTCGGCTTCGACCTGGACGCCTGGGAGCCGACCCCGGAGCAGACCGCCGACTTCGAGGAGAGCCTGGCCGAGGAGTTCGGGTACGGCCCCGATCTCAAGGCGCACCTGGCCGAGTTGCTGAGCCCGCCCCGGACCGTCACCCTGGCGACGGTGTTCATGGCCGTGGCGAACGAGCCGCTCACCGAACGCCCCGCCGACATGCCCGCCGTACTCGCGGGGCGCGGGCTGCGGTTGCCCGGCGCCGACGAGTGGGAGCACGCCTGCGGGGCCGGGGCGCGCACCCTCTTCCGGTGGGGCGACACCTGCCCGATCGGCGAACCGTCCTACGGCGGCGGCGCGGGCGGGCCGCGGTGCGAGCCCAACGCCTTCGGGCTGCGCATCGCCTACGACTCCTACGCCGCCGAGATCAGCGGCGACCCGGGCGCCGTGCACGGCGGGGACGGCGGCGAGTCCGTGTGCGGTGGGTACGGGGACCTCTGGGCCTGGCTGACGCTGGCCACGGCGAACCGCAACCCGGCGATGGCCGAGTTCGTGTACGGCCCGGAGGGCGAGTCCGCGTGGGAGGCGTTCTCCGTACGGCCCGTGCTCGGCCTCCGGTGACCCGCCCTCAGCCTCCGGTGAAGTGCGGGGGCCGGCGCTGCGCCTTGGCGGTGTAGCCCTCGCGGGAATCCTCCGAGGTGAGGGTGAGGGCCGCCGTCATCGCCACGCGGTCGAGGGCCGCGGGCAGGGCGGCGTCCGCGTAGGAGTCGATCGCGCGCTTGATGCCCTGGACGGCGAGCGGGGCGTTGGCCGCGATCTCCGCCGCGAGCGCGCGGGCGACCTTCTCCAACTCTCCGGTCGGCACGACCTGTTGGACGAGGTTCAGGCGCTCCGCCGTCCGGGCGTCGATGCGGCGGCCGGTCAGCGCCAGGAACTTGGCCCAGCCTGCGCCCGCCTCGCGGGCGATGCGCAGGTCGCCGCCCGCGTCCACCGCCACGCCCAACTGGGCTTCGGGCAGGGCGAAGAGGGCGTCCTCGGCCGCAACCCGGATGTCGGCCATCAGGGCCAGCTCGAAGCCGAAGCCCAGGCAGTAGCCCTGCACCGCGGCCACGACGGGCTGCGGCAGCCGGGCCAGGACCGCGAAGCGTTCGTGCACCCAGCGGATGCCCTCGTAGTAGTTGCGGTTGCGTTCGGCCGCCGAGGCCCCGTTGATCGCCCCGCCCGGGGCCGTCACGTCGATGCCCGCGCAGAAGGCCCGGCCCTCGGCCCGCAGCAGGACCACGCGCACGGCGGGGTCGAAGCGGATCCGGTCCGCCAGCAGGCCGAGCTGGCGCGTGGACTCCCAGCTCCAGCCGTTGAGCTTCTCCGGCCGGCAGAGGGTGAGTTCGGCGATCCCGTCCGCGACGTGCAGACGGATGCGTTCCTCACCCTCCGCGATTTCCGTGCTCAGGGTGTCGATCACGCGGACACCTTAGGGCGGTCCGCTCAGCGCGGGAAGACCTCGAACGGCACCGCCGGACGGCCCCCGAACCGGGCCGCCGCCTGCTGGGCGTAGCCCGTCAGGAAGGAGCGTACGTACGTCTCCGGGTCCTCTTGCGTCAGCGCCGCGATGTACGCCTTGTGTTCCATCAGGGACTTCACCGAACGCTCCATCCCGGGGCCCGCGTCGGCCGCGTGCGTGGGCGTCGTGGTGCCTGACACCGCCACCCAGCGCACCCCGTTCCACGGCTCCAGGCCCTGTTCCGTGAGGAGTTCGGGGAAGATCCAGCGGTTGCCCGCGTCGCCCGCCGCGTCCAGGGTGGCCCGGCCGACCGCCTTGTGGTCGGGAGTGTTCCAGTAGCCGCCGCCCTCGGCCCCGCCCCAGGTGTCGCGGTGGTTCATCGTGATCACCAGCTCGGGGCGGTGGCGCCGGATGGCGGCCGCGATGTCCCGGCGCAGCTCCAGGCCGTACTCGAGGACGCCGTCGCGGTGGTCGAGGAACTCCACCGTGGGCACCCCGACGACGGCCGCGCTCGCGCGCTGCTCCGCCTCGCGCAGCGGGGCGCACGCGGCGGGGTCGATGGTGTCGATGCCGGCCTCGCCGCGCGTGGCGAGCAGGTAGACGACCTCGCGGCCGCCGTCCGTCCAGTCGGCGATGGCCGCGGCACAGCCGTACTCCAGGTCATCCGGGTGCGCCACGACGGCCAGCGCACGCTGCCAGTCGGTGGGCATGGGCTCCAAGGGCGGGGGCCCGTCCAGTCGTTGGTTCATACGTCGCACAATAGGCGCATGGACACTCAGGGGCAGGTGGTGGCCCTGCTCGACGCCAGCGGGTCGTTCTTCGAGCCCGCGGCCACCGCGTTCCCGGGGGCGGGCGCCGCGGCCTGGGAAGGCGCCGCGCTGCTGGATCCGGGCGCGGCCGGGCCCGGAGGTTCCTGGCGGCTGGACTTCCGGTGCTTCGCCGTGTCCCGGCCGGGCGGCCGCTGGGTGCTGATCGACGCGGGGGTCGGCCCGGCCCGGGGCCCGGCGGCCGGCTGGGCCCCGGTCCCGGGCCGGCTGCCCGCCGCGCTCGCGGAGGCCGGGATCGCCCCGGCCGATGTGGAGTCGGTGGTCCTGACGCACCTGCACGAGGACCACACCGGCTGGACTCAGGACGAGGCCGGGCGGCCGTTCTTCCCCGATGCGCGGTACCTCGTACAGAGCGCGGAAGTGGCGGCCCTGGACCGGGCGGATCCCGTGTGGGAATGGACGGTCGGCCCGCTGCGGGCCGCCGGACGGCTGCACGAGGTGACCGGGGAGTACCGGCCGGCTCCCGGCATCACCCTGCTGCCGACACCCGGGCACACGCCCGGCCACCAGTCGGTGCTGGTGGAGGGAACGGCCGGGCCCGGCGGCGGGGGCCGGGGCCGGGACGTGCTGGTCACCGGGGACGTACTGGTCCACGCCGTGCAGCTGGCCGATCCGGCGGTCCCGTACTCTCACGAACGCGACCGGGCCGCCGCCCGCGCCTCGCGGGAGGAGCTCCTGTCCCTGGCCGTCCGGCGCGGCGCGCTGCTGGCCACCGCCCACCTGACCCGGGCCTTCGTGGAGCCGCCCGGCCCGGGTCGTTGAGCACCCTCACCACCGCCCGCGGCCGAGGTGCGACCGCTCGGGGGGCGCCCTAGCATGAAAGATGGCGTTCCCGAGGAGGAAGCCATGCTCCCGCTGTCAGACAAGCACCTCGCGCGTGGCCCGAAGCGGCGGCTCGTCCGCTTCGTTCGGCTCCTGCCCGCGGCCGTACTGGCCTCCGGCGTCCTGCTGCTGGCGAACGGCGCCCTGCCCGCGGCGGCCCAGGTCCGCGCCCCCGCGGAGGTCACTGCCCCGGCTGTGACGGCCCTTCCGGGGCAGGCCGATGACGAGCGGCTCGCACTCGACGCCCTCGACGAGGTGGTGCGGGGCGACTTCGCCGCCGTCTCGGCCCGCTTCGACGAGACGCTCCGCCACCAAGCGTCTCCCGAGGCGCTCGCACAGTCCTGGAAGGACTACCAGGAGCAGTACGGGCCCTACCGGTCGCACGGGGACCCCCGGCAGGTCACGTCCGTCCACGGGTCCGTGGTGAACGTGCCCCTGCACATGGAGAACGGGACCGGAGAGTTCCGCGTCACCGTCAACGAAGGCGGGCGCCTCATCGGCCTGTTCTTCCTCCGCACGGGCATCCCGGTCCCGTAACTCCCCTGGTTTCAGGGGGGAGCTCAGGCCTCGTCGCGTACGAGCGCCAGCAGCCGGTCCAGGACGCGCGGGCCCGAGGCACGTACCCCGTCGTGCTCGAACTCGTCCGTCACCCAGGTCTTCAGGCCGCGGATCGCCCGGGCGGTGGCCAGGGAGTGCGCGGTGTCCACGTACATGTCGTCGTGGTAGACGGCCGCGGCCACCGGCACCTCGTTGACGGCGAGTCGCGCCGGGTCGTACAGCGGGGTCCAGCCGGTGCGGGCCAGCAACAGCTCGGCGGTCTCGCGCAGCGGGGCGAGCGCCGGGTCGCAGTCGAAGTGCCAGGGGTGGATGGTCTCGCCGGTGAAGTACAGCGGCTCCACGCCCGCGAGGGTCTTCGCGGCGTCGAACCGCGGGTGGCCGGAGCGGACCCGCTCGGCGGCCCAGCCGATGGGAGCGCCCGGGTCCTGGGCGTAGATCGCCTCGTGGATCAGAGCGTAGAGGGGGTGCCCGGCGAAGGAGAGCTGGCCGTGCACGGCCTCCACGAAGGCGTCGGAGAGGGCGGGCCCGTCCGGAGTGGGGACGAAGGCGTCCTCCAGCAGGTAGTGCAGTTGGTGGCTGCCGTCGGAGACGCCGAGGAGCAGACCGAGGGACTGGAAGGCCTCGGCCGTCAGCAGGTACCCGCCGGGGAGTTCGGCCGGACGCTCGACGAGGTGGGCGGCGATGCGGCGGGCCCGCTCCACGTCCATGGGGTAGCGGTCGTAGTGCGCCCGGTTCTTGCGCTCGACACGGGGGTACGCGGCTTCGTACACCTCGGCGGCGGTGGCGTCCAGGGAGGGCAGCCCGCCGGTGATGAGGGCGGCGGACAGCCCCTCGGGGGCGGCGCCCAGGTAGTGGGTGACGCAGAAGCCGCCGAAGCTCTGGCCGAGGACCGTCCAGGGCGCGCCGCCGGTGAGGAGCGGGCGGATGGTCTCGGCGTCGCGCACGATGGAGTCGGCCCGGAAGTGGGCCAGGTACTCGGCCTGCTGCGCGGGGCCGCCGCGCAGCGGCAGGGTCTGCCGGTTGACGGGGGTGGAGCGGCCGGTTCCGCGCTGGTCGAGCAGGAGCACCCGGAACTCGGTGAGGGCCCGCTCGAGCCAGGCCTGTCGGCCGATGAACCGGCGGGCGCCGAAGCCGGGTCCGCCCTCCAGGTAGAGCAGCCAGGGCAGCGACTGCGGATCCTTGCCGGTGGCGACCAGTTCGCGCGCGTACAGGTCGATCCGCTCGCCGTCGGGGCGGGCGTGGTCGAGGGGGACGCTGAAGTGGTGGTCGGTGAGGACGACACCGGGCTGGCGGTAGCCGGCGGCGGCCGCGATCTCGGAGGGAACGGGGTTCACGGGGGTCACGGGAGGTCCCAGGGGTCGGCGCGGTGCGGTGGTGTGCGCGGCAGCCGTCCCGGGGCCGGTGGGTGATGACGAACCGGGACGACGGGCCCGCCCGAGCTTACGCGAGGGCCCCGGCCTGGGGCGGGGCCCCGAGGCCCCGCCCGTACCGGACTCCGGGCCCCCCGCGGCCCACCGCCCGCACGCCGTGACGGCCGGCTTCAGCGGGCGTGGCGCCACCAGTGGCGCCCGACGATGAGCTCCTCCAGCGAGCGGAGCCTGTCCGCGGCCATGCGCGCGTGGACATCGGGGCGTTCCAGTGCCACGCGGAGATCGGCTGCGAGGTGGGTCGCTTCGCGGACCTCGCAGCCTGCCCGGAGGGTGTCGGGAGAGGTCCCCGTCGCACGGGCGACGACGTCGAGGACGGCCTCCATGTGCGGGCCGCTGAACCGGATCAGGAAGAACCAGTCGTCGACCGGATCCCCGAAGCGGGCCCATTCGAAGTCCAGCAGGGCCGTCACGCTCCGGCCGTGCGCGAGCCAGTTGTCCCAGTGGCAGTCCGCGTGGACCGGGACGACCGCACGGGCGTGCGGCGGCGCGTCCCGCGCGATCGCCCGCAGTCCGTCGAGCAGGCGGGACGGTACGGTTCCGTGCCGGTCGCGATCGGCGAGGCCCTCGATCTCGGCGAAGAACGCGGCCCGACCGGTGAACCCTCCGTGGTCGAGGGTTTCCCTCAGCGTCCGGTCGGCCCGGCCCTCGGGCGCCCAGGCGTGGAGCCGGCCGAGCCGCTCGACCGCCTCCTCGGCCAACACGCACGCGGTCGCCCCGTCCACGCCGGGCATGCCCATGCCGGGAGCCCTCCCCGGCACGCGGGTGTAGCAGGCATAGCGGACGTCGCCCGTCTCCAGCCGGTGGATCCCGCTGTCGAGCAGCGGGGCCGTGAGGCCGGCGGGCAGGTGGGGTGCGAGCGCGATCTCCCTGTTCAGCCGCGTGTGGGAGGACGCATCGATGAGCTTCACGACCACGTCCGGGCCCACGTACACGTGGTGGGAACCGCTCGCGGCGGTGGCCATGGGGCCGGGATCGCGTCCCAGGGCCGCCGCCGCGATGGCGCGAGCGGCGGCGTGGGCCTGCCCCGGGTCGGCCATCGGTTCGCGGGCGGTCAGAGGCCCGTCGGTGGTCATGGGTGCTTCGGTGGTCAGAGATCCGTCGATGGCCATAGGTCCTTCGGCAGTCAGAGATCCGTCGGCGGTCAAAGGTCTGTCGGCGGTCAAAGGTCCGCCGTCGGTCAGAACTCGACCACCGAGCGGAGGACCTCGCCACGCTCCATGCGCGCGAAGGCCGCCTCCACCTCGTCCAGGGCGATGCGCTCGGAGACGAACGCGTCGAGGTCGAGCCGGCCTTGCAGGTAGAGGTCGATGAGGAGCGGGAAGTCCCGCTCCGGCAGGCAGTCCCCGTACCAGGAGGACTTCAGGGCACCGCCGCGCCCGAAGACGTCCAGCAGCGGGAGTTCGAGCCGCATCTCCGGCGTCGGGACCCCGACCAGTACGACCGTGCCGGCCAGGTCGCGTGCGTAGAAGGCCTGCTTGTACGTCTCGGGGCGGCCGACGGCCTCGATGACCACGTCCGCGCCGTTGCCGCCGGTCAGCTCCTGGATCGCCTTGACCACGTCCTCGGAGCCGCCGTTGACGGTGTGCGTGGCGCCGAGTCCCCGCGCCCACTCCAGCTTCCGGTCGTCCAGGTCCACGGCGATGATGCGAGAGGCTCCGGCCAGCTTGGCCCCGGCGACGGCGGCGTTGCCCACTCCCCCGCAGCCGATGACGGCCACGGAGTCACCGCGCCCGACGTTGCCCGTGTTCAGGGCGGCGCCCAGGCCGGCCATCACCCCGCAGCCGAGCAGCCCGGCGGCGGCCGGCGAGGCGGCCGGGTCCACCTTGGTGCACTGGCCGGCGGCGACCAGCGTCTTCTCGGCGAAGGCTCCGATGCCGAGCGCCGGGGAGAGCGGGGTGCCGTCCTCCAGCGTCATGGGCTGGGTCGCGTTGTGCGTGGCGAAGCAGTACCAGGGGCGGCCGCGCTTGCAGGCCCGGCAGCTCCCGCACACCGCGCGCCAGTTGAGGACGACGAAGTCGCCGGGCGCCACGGAGGTGACGTCCGGGCCGACCGATTCGACGACCCCGGCCGCCTCGTGGCCGAGCAGGAAGGGGTACTCGTCGTTGATCCCGCCCTCCCGGTAGTGCAGGTCGGTGTGGCAGACCCCGCAGGCCTGGACCCGTACGAGCGCCTCGCCGGGGCCCGGGTCGGGCACGAGGATCGTCGTGGTCTCCACCGGTGCGCCCTTGCTCCGGGCGATGACCCCTCGTACGCGATGCGTCACGTGCTACCCCGATCTCGATCACTGTTCCGTCGACTGCACCGGAGGCGCCGCGAGGGCTCCGCCGGTCCCGCCAACGTACACGCGCTGCCCGGCGTGCGGGAGTTGCCCCGCGCCCCGGTGCGGTGACGCCCCCTAGAGCTGCTGTCGGGAGAGTTCGGGCGGCAGCGCCGCCCGCAGGACCGCGCCGAAGGCGGCCACGGCGGGGTGGGCGGCGGCGCCGCTGCGGAAGGCCACGTTGGTACGGCGCTCCATGGCGAGGCGGGTGAGCGCGACGGCCGGATCCGCGTGTCCGGTGATCCCGAGCTGCGGCACCACGGCCACCCCCTGGCCGGCCGCGACCAGGGCGAGCACGGTGGCGAACTCGTCCACCTGATGGCGGATCCTCGGCATGAACCCGGCGTCCTCGCAGGCCCGCACGGTCATGGCGTGGCAGAGCGTGCCGGGCGTGGCGATGATCCAGGGCGCGTCGGCATGCGTACGGAGCAACGCGCGCTGCCCGGCTCCGCCCGGGCCGGGTACACCGGACCCACCCGCCGCGTCCCCCGGATCCCCGGGTGCCGGCGCCGTCGGGGCCCACTCCGGCGGCGTCGCCAGGTACATCGCCTCGCGGTAGAGCGGATCCGTGGCGAGCCCCGGCTCCTGCGGCGCGGGGACGAAGTCGTACGCGTGGATCAGGGCCACGTCCAGGTCCCCGGCCCGCAGTGCGTGGGCGACCACCGCCGGGTCGGTTTCGGACACCATCGGCTCCAGTCCCGGGTGGCGGCGGGCCAGTTCGGCCAGGGCCGCGGGGACGATGGCCCGGGTCGCGGTGGGGAAGGAGCCGATCCGCAGGGCGCCGGCCAGCCCGCCGCGCGCCTCCGCGAGCTCGGCGTCGGCCCGTTCCAGCAGTTCCAGTACGGCGTCGGCGTGCCGGACCAGGTTCTGGCCGGCGGGCGTGAGCCTGACCCGGCGCCCGGTGCGCTCCAGCAGGGGCAGACCGGCCTCGCGTTCGAGGACCGAGAGCTGTTGGGACACCGCCGAAGGGCTGAAGGAGAGTGCCTCGGCCACCGCGGCGATGGTCCCCCGGCGGGCGAGTTCGCGCAGGAGGCGCAGGCGTCGTACGTCAAGCATCGGATCAGCTTACGGTTCAGGTAAGAAACGCGAACTGGATTCGATGCTCGGAGCGGGCCAGGCTCGTCCCATGACCCAGACAGCGAGCGCAGCCGCGCCCTCCCCCGCCGCACACCGCCCGTACGCCCCGCACGGCATCCACGTACCGCTGATCACGCCCTTCACCGCCGCCGGCGAGGTCGCCGCCGAGGCCCTGGAGGCGCTCGCGCACGAGGTGCTCGACGCGGGAGCCACCGGAATCGTGGCGCTGGGCACCACCGGCGAGCCGGCCGCCCTCGACGAGGCCGAGCGCGACCTCGTCACCGACGTCTGCGCCCGGGTCTGCCGGGAGCGCGGGGCGGCGCTGACCGTGGGCGCCGGGGCGAGCGGCACCCGGGCCGCCGCGGAGTCGCTCGCCCGGCTGAAGCGGTGGCCCGAGGCGCGGGCCGCGCTGGTGACCGTGCCCGCGTTCGTACGGCCCTCCGCCGCCGGGGTGCTGGCGCACTTCGAGCGGCTGGCGCGGGTGAGCCCCGTACCGCTGATCGTCTATCACGTCCCGTACCGCACCGGAAAGCCGCTGGACGCCGCCCTGCTGCGGGAGGTCGGGGCGCTTCCCGGGGTGGCCGCGGTGAAGTACGCGGTCGGCTCGCTCGACGGGGAGGCGGTGGCACTGCTCGGTGATCTGCCGGACGGTTTCGCGGTGTTGGCGGGCGACGACACCTTCCTGTCGCCCCTCCTCGCGCTCGGTGCGGCGGGCGGGGTCCTCGCCTCGGCCCATCTCGCGACGGCCCGGTTCACCGAACTCGCGGCCGCCTGGCAGGCGGGCGAAACGGACCGGGCGCGCACCCTGGGCCACGCGCTGGCCCGGCTCTCCGCGACCCTCTTCGCCGAGCCCAACCCGTCGGTGATCAAGGGTGTGCTGTACGCGCAGGGCCGTATCCCCACCCCCGACGTACGCCTCCCCCTGCTGCCCGCGAGCCCGGAAGCGGTCACGGCGGCGCTGCGGGAACTGGCGCAACTGCCCAGCCCCGCCTCCCGGCTGAGCAGCTGAGCAGCTGAGGATCCGGTCGGCTACCACAACCCCGTTCGCTCGGTGCCGAGTTGCCGATGGTCGGGCGAACCATCCGGGGCTGCGCCCAGAATGCTCACCATGAGCAGCGAGGTTCCCCCCGGGCGCGAGCACCTCTACATGAACGTCGAGCACGCGGAGCATCCGGTGGCCGCCGCGCAGGAGGCCGACGCCTCCGACGCCGCACAGCGGTACGGGCACTACATCATCCGGGGACCGCTCTTCGGGATCGCCTCCCAGCAGGTGGGGGGCGGGCACCGGTGGGAGGTGTCGACCCCGGTCGCGTGCGGTTTCCCGCAGGACGCCCGGGACCGGCTGAACTCCACCCTGTGGTTCCGGGCCAAGGACGACACGGACGAGCGGGCGGTCCGCCGGGAGCTCCTGGCCGCCGTGGCCCGGCTGGAGACGGCGGCGGTCGACGAGGTCACCGCGGCCGGCACCCGCTACCGCGTGGTGCGGTGCGAGGAGATCGTCTACACGAACGGGGACGGGCCGGAGCCGCCCCGGCCCACCGATCCGGAGCCGGCCGTGCGCGACTGGGAGCTGGGGTCCCGGGAGCCGGAGGTCGACACGGGCTTCGTGATCGACCACATCGCGGCGGCGAGCGTCATGGAGGCCTCCGAGCGGCTCGCGCTGATGGGCCTGCACTACCGCAGCCCGCGCTACCCGGCCGAGGTACGGGCCGACTCGCGGCGCGCGCTCCGGACACACGCCGGGACCGTGCTGCTGCCGACCGCCTACCGGGTACTGGAGCGCACCGCGGCGGGCTGGGAGCCCGCGTCCGCGGTACTGCCGAGCCCGCACGCGGCCCGCAGGGCGCTGGTGCACATCCTGACCTGGCTCTGGCCCGCCACCCACGAGATGCGGGGGGCCGAGCTGCCGGAGGCCCGGCGGGCGGGGTACGAGCGGGCGGCGGCGGAGTTCCGGGCCGCCGGGAACGCGAACGCGGTGCGCCTCGACGACGGCCGGGAGCTGCTGGTCGTCCGGATGCGCCGGCTGGTGCGGATCGGACCGGACGGGCCGGAGGGCCCGCGGCCGTCCGACGAGGAGGAGAACGGGGAGGGGCCGACCAGGATCCACCCCGCGTTGGACGAGGACGGCACGATCACGCACGAGGGCTGAATATCCCCGGATGGGCGATTCGCCGCCAACGGGCGGGTCGCCCGAATCGGCCCCGCCGACGGGCGACTTGCCCGGATTGGGCTGCCGCCCGCCGATCCGTGATGTGAGTCACGCCGACGGCGTCAACATCATTTCCCCGCGCGGGGCCATTCCCTTTTCCCGGTTGGATATTCAGGAATTCCCCGACCTCTTTTCAAGGTCATCCACGGGGCCGAATGCGGGAAGTTGATCTCCCGGTCGAATTCGTGTCTTGTTCCGGCCCGCAGCACTCGCCTACGGTCACCTCACTCCCGGTGGTCAGCTGCCGAATCCGGCCTCCGCCAGGGCTCTTCCGTACCCCCCACGTGAGGAATTCCGCCATGCCCGCACAGGGAAAGCACCGCCGGCCGAAGCAGCACCACGCACTCACCCGCAAGCTGGCCCTCGCCGGTACGGGCAGTGCGGCGCTGGCCCTCCCGCTGATCAGCGCGACCACGGCCGGAGCGGCCGAGGCGACCATCGCCCCCACGACGTACTCCGTGGTCAGCGGCGACACCCTGAGCAAGATCGCGGCCGAGCACTCCATCGGCGGCGGCTGGCAGAAGCTCTACGAGGCCAACAAGGGCATCGTCGGCGCCGACCCCTCGGCCATCCGCCCGGGCCTGAAGCTGAACCTCACCACGGTCGGCGCGCCGGCCGCCGCGCCGGCCGCGGCCCAGGCCGTCAAGGCCACCACCGGCTACGCGAACAACCTCGACGGCTGGATCCGGGAGTCGCTCGACGTCCTGGCCCGGCACGGAATTCCCGGAAGCTACGAAGGAATTCACCGCAACGTCATGCGCGAATCCTCGGGGAATCCGATGGCCATCAACAACTGGGACTCCAACGCGGCGGCCGGCATCCCCTCCAAGGGGCTCCTCCAGGTCATCGACCCGACCTTCAAGGCCTATCACGTACCCGGCACTTCGCTGGACTCCTACGACCCGGTCGCCAACATCACGGCCGCCTGCAATTACGCGGCGGCCCGCTACGGTTCGATCGACAACGTCAACGGCCCGTACTGAGCCCGTCCGCGGCAAGCCGCTCACTCCAGTCCGTACCGCCGCGCCGACTCCTCCTCCTGCGCCAGCCGGTGCAGGGCCTTCAGTACCGGCTGGACGAGGACGACCGCGGCCACCGCCGTCTCGACCTTCTCCTCCTCGGAGGGGTACGACTCCATGAAGTCGAGGTCGTGCACGGCCGCCTGGTACATCAATTCGGCGTACGGGGCCATCAGTTCGGCATCCCACGGATAGCCGAGCCCGATGAGGGTGGAGACCGCCGATACGAGCGAGCGGTGGACGGGAGACAGTTCCCCCACTTCCCGGGCCGTCGACCAGCCCAGCATCTCCAGCAGCCGGTCCACCTCGCGCCGAGCGGCGACCACCGCCGGATCCCCGCCTTCCGGCTCGGGCCCCTGCGGCAGCGCCCAGAGCGCCGCGCCGATCCGGATCGTGCGGCCCAGGGACTCGTCGTCCACGTGCGCGAGCACTTCCCGGGCCTTGGCCACCGGAATCCCGCCGACCTGGATCAGCGCGCGGACCAGCCGCAGCCGCCGCACGTGCCCGTCGTCGTAGTCGGCGGTCGTCGCGCTGACCCGCTCCCCCGGCGCCAACAGTCCTTCGCGCAGGTAGTACTTGATGGTCGCCGTGGAGACGCCACTGCGCTCGCTCAACTCCGCCAGCCGCATCCCGTGGACCTTTCTTTGGAGAGCACAGCTATCCAATTGTGCACGGGCGGCCCGGACGGCACGGGCTGAACGGGCTGACGGTGCTCGCCCGCTCCTCCGGCCGTCAGCTCCGGTAGACCTTCTTGATCTTGAAGTCGGTGCCGGCGAGGACGTAGCCGCCCTGCTGGTACTCGTCGCTCATGTAGGGGCGGATCGCGGGGGCGTTCATCCAGGGCGAGACGTTGAGGTAGCGGAAGCTCGGGTTGTCGACGCCGAGCTCCTTCGTCGATTCGGCCATCAGGGCAGGCAGGGCGTCCCAGTCGAGCGCCGCCATGTCCATGAGCGGCTCGCCGGGCTTCACCGTGCCGGACGGACCGGTGCGTTTGGCGACGCCGCCGCGGTACTGCCAGGAGTCGACCGTCCTGGCTCCGGGCGCGGTGGGGATGGCGGCGAGCACGTACTCGTCGTAGACCTTCATGTCGACGAAGGTGGTGGTGCCCGCCTGCTGCTTGAACGCCTCGACGGCGGTACGGATGTTGGCCGGGTCGATCAGGCTGCCCTTGGGCGGGGTGACCGGCTTCGGCGTGCTCGCCTTCGGAGTGGGGCTGGGGGGCAGGGCCACGGCGGTGCCCCGGGCGGTGGAGGCGGGTCCGGAAGCGGACGGGGTGCCCGAGGACTTGGTGTCGCCGCTCTTGCCCGCGTCGCCGCCCGTGTTCCCGTCGGGCAGCCAGTTGACGAGGCCTACGACCCCGGCGGCCAGGACCACCGCGAGGAGTCCGGCGAGCAGGGCGGGCCGGCGGCGCCTGCGCGGCGCGGGCGGCGGCGGGAAGGCCACGGGGACGGTGAACGCGTACGGGTTGCCCGCACCCGGAACGAACGGCGCCGGCGGCTGGGTGTGCGCCGCCGCAGGGGTCGGCCCGGGGCCCATGGCGAGACCGGCGGCCGGGGTCGCCGGCCCGAAGCTCCCGAGGGCGGCGGGCGGTACCACCGGGGCGGCGCCGCCGAGAGCACTGCTCGCACCGCGGAGCAGCGCTTCCAGTTCCTCTGCGTCGGGCCGCACGGCCAGGTCCCGTACCAGCAGCCGTTCCAGTACGGGGCCCAGCGGGCCGGAGCGGACCGGCGCGGGGATCGGCTCGTCGAGCACCGCGACCACGGTGGCCAGGCTGGTGGCCCGGCGCAGCGGGTGCACCCCCTCCGCGGCCACGTACAGCAGCATCCCCAGCGACCACAGGTCGGAGGCGGCCAGCCCCTCCGCGCCGCGCGCCCGCTCGGGCGCTATGTACTCCGGCGAACCGATCAGCGCTCCGGTCGAGGTCAGCCCGGTCGCGCCGTGCAGGGCGGCGATCCCGAAGTCGGTGAGCACCGCGGAGCCGCTCGGCCGCAGGAGCACGTTGGCCGGTTTCACGTCACGGTGCAGCACCCCCTCCGCGTGCGCGGCCCGCAGCGCGGAGAGCAGGTCGATCCCGAGGCGCAGCACGTCCGCCACCGGCATCGGCCCGCCCTCCAGCCGGTCGGCGAGGGAGCCGCCCCGGACCAGCTCCATCACGATCCACGGATGGCCGTCGGAGCCGGGCTCGGGCTCCACGATGTGGTGGATGGTGACCACGTTCGGGTGGGCGAGCCGGGCGAGGGCCCGGGCCTCGCGGACGGCGCGTTCGCGCAGTTGGACGACGAGCCCGGGCTGCGCGGCGGCGGTCGCCGGGTCCGGCGGCCGCACCTCCTTGAGGGCGACCTCCCGGTCCAGTGCGATGTCGCGGGCGCGCCACACCGTCCCCATTCCGCCACTGCCGAGGGGCCGCGCGAGTTCGAAGCGCCCGTCGATCAACCGTCTGCCGGCCTCACTGCTGTCCATGGCCGGTCATCGTAGGCGCCGCCACCGACGCCGGTGTACCCGTACCGGGGCGTGGACATCACGGGTGCGTGCGGGAGACCGACGTGGCCCGGCGTACCGGCACGTCGGCCCGCATGGAGGTCTGACCCGGCCCGCCGGCCCGCCGGTCAGTTGCGGGAGTTGCCGAAGATGAGGCGGTAGGCGACGAGGAGGACCAGGGAGCCCGCGATGGCGGAGCCCCAGGTCGCGAGGTCGAAGAAGTCGTTCTGGATCGACCGGTCCAGGAACTTCGCCGAGAGCCAGCCGCCGGTGAAGGCACCGGCGATGCCGATGAGGGTGGTGCCGATCAGGCCGCCCGGGTCACGGCCGGGCAGCAGGACCTTGGCGATCCCGCCCGCCAGCAGTCCGAGGATGATCCAGCCGATGATGCCCATGCCCGTTCACTCCGCTTCGATGTGCGCGCCCCGTAGTGCGCGCGACGTCCGTTCAGGTCTCACAGGGAGAGACGCGTGAACAGGTGAAACGGTTCTCAGGCGCGCCGCCGGGACCCGGGGGCGGGTCCGAGGACGGCCACCGCCACCAAGCCCAGCACCGCGGCTCCCGCGACTCCGACCCCTCCCGCCGCCAGGAATCCACCGCGGGAGCGCCAGGACAGCACCGACAGCGCCGACTGGGCGGAGGCGAACGAGCCCGCGCTCAGCACGGATCCCACCGAGGCGGCCGACAGGGCCGAGCCGATCGAACCGACCGACAGCACGCTCCCGACCGATCCGATGGAGAGGATCGACCCCACCGAACCGATGGAGAGGATCGAGCCCTTGGAGCGGAGCGAGAGGAACGAACCGTCATCGGCAGCCATGCGGATCATGCTGCCACACCGGCCATCGGCGCTGACTGAGGCGCGGACTGAGGCGCGGACTGAGGCGCGGACTGAGGCGCGGACGGGGGCGCAGCCTGAGCCGGAACGGCCGCCGACTGCTGCGGGGCGCGTGTGAGCAACAGCACGCCCCGGGCCGCCGCGAGCGCTCCCGCCACGGCCAACAGGACGCCGACCGCTCCTCCTTGGATGCGTTCGCCGAGCAGGATCATCCCGATCGCGGCCGCGGCCAGCGGGTTGGTCAGGTTGACCACCGCGAGCGGGGCGCCGAGGCCGCCCCGGTAGGCCCGCTGGGACAGGAGCATCCCGCCGACCGCGAAGACCACCACGAGCAGCGCCACCGAGACGACCCGGAAGCTGAGCAGGGACCCGCCGCGGCCGCCCGCCACGGCGACGGTCTGGGTCAGGGCGGAGGCGGCCGCGGAGGCCAGCCCGGACGCCGTCGCGTGGCGCAGCCCCGAGCGGGTGTCGCTCCGCGCGGTCAGCAGCATGATCACCGCGGCCGTGGCCCCTGAGACGGCGAGCGCCTCGGCCAGGGTCAGGGTCTCGTCGGGGGACGGGCCGGAGGCGGGCAGCAGGAGCAGCCCGAGGCCGACGACGGTGGCCAGGGTGCCGCGCCACTCGCTGGCCACGACCCGCCGACCGGCGCCGCGCGCGCCCAGCGGTACGGCGGCGACGAGGGTGAGCGCGCCGAGCGGCTGGACCAGGGTGAGCGGCCCGTACCGCAGGGCGGCGGCGTGCAGGAGCGCGGCCGCGGCGTTCAGGCCCGCCGACCACCACCAGGCGCCGCTGCCGAGCAGCGCCGCGGTGCTGCGGGCGACCGCTCGGCGGGCGAGGCGTTCCTGGGCGACGGCGGCGGCCGCGTAGGTGACGGCCGCGGCGAGGCAGAGCAGGACGGCGAGGAGCGTGGAGTTCACCGGACCGCTCCTACGGGCTCCATTGGCTCCACGGCCGCCGCGCCCGCCGGCACCGGCACCGGCACCGGCACCGGCACCGCACGCTGGCCCGGCACGCTCCGCCGGGCGATCAGCGAACGCCCGACCGGGCGCGGGACCAGCAGCAGGGCGGCCCCGAGGAGCAGCGCGGCGACGAGGGAGTCGAGCCAGTAGTGGTTGGCCGTGCCGACGATCACGAGCAGGGTCACCAGCGGGTGCAGCAGCCACAGGGCGCGCCATCGCGAGGAGGTCGCGGCGATCATGCCCAGGGCCAGCATCAGCGCCCAGCCGAAGTGCAGGGAGGGCATCGCGGCGAATTGATTGGCCACGGTGTCGGCGGCGGGCGCGGCCCCGTAGACGGTCGGTCCGTAGACCTGGCCGGTGTCGATCAGGTCGGCCGCGCCCAGCAGCCGCGGGGGTGCGAGGGGGAAGGCCAGGTGGAGGACGAGGGCCGCGCCGGTCAGGACGGCCAGGACCCGGCGGGTCCAGAGGTAGTGCGCGGGGCGGCGTAGGTAGAGCCAGACGAGAAAGAGCACCGTGGCGGGAAAGTGCACGGCCGCGTAGTAGGTGTTCGCGGTGTGCACGAGGGCGTCGCTGTGCAGGAGCGCGCGCTGGACCAGACCTTCGCCGGGCAGGTGCAGGGCGCGCTCGGCGTCCCAGACCCGGGCGGCGTTGCGGAAGGCCTCGTCCGTGCGACCGGTGGCCAGCGTACGGCCGCACTTGTACACGGCGAAGAGACCCACGACGAGCAGGAGCTCGCGTATGAGGCGGCGGCGGGCGCCCGGCCCGGTACCGGCTCCGACGGGTGTGGTGTGGGCGGTCATCCCCCGGTCTCGCTTCCTGTACACAGCTACACGGCTCACAATCGACACACCAGTGTATCGATACATTCTCGTATCGATACGAGTGTGTACCGAAACGCTCGCGTTCCCGTAGACTTTCACTAGAGGCCGCCGCCGCGCGAACGAAATATCGCCGGTGCGTCAGGTCCCAGTGCCACGCAGAAGCGAGGAGAGCCGCCCCATGACGTCGCCGACGCCGGAAGCCGCCCCGGCCCCCGCGCGCCGCTCCAAAATCACACCGGAGCGGGAGCAGCAGCTCTACGACGCCGTCCTGGACCAGCTGCGCGAGGACGGCTACGAGGCACTGACCATGGAGAAGATCGCCGCCCGGGCCACCTGTGGGAAGTCCACGCTCTACCGGCAGTGGAAGACCAAACCGCAGCTCGTCGCCGCCGCCCTGCGTGCGGACCGGCGCGGAACCCTGGCGGCGGTGGACACCGGAAACCTGGCGGGCGACCTGCGCGAGGCGGCTCGGCTCGCCGCCTGCACCTCGGGGCGCGACACCCGGCTGATGCAGGCCCTCGGGCACGCGGTGCTGAGCGACGAGGAGCTGAAGGCGGCCCTGCGCGAGGCTCTGGTGGAGCCGGAGCTGGCGGCGTTCGACTCGATCGTGGCGCGGGCCGTGGCGCGGGGCGAGCTCGCCCCCGGGCACCCGGCCGTGGAGTTCCTGCCCGCGCAGCTGATGGGCGTGCTGCGCATCCGGCCCGTGCTGGAGGGGCGCTACGCCGACGCCGAGTACCTCGTACGGTTCGTCGACGCCTGCCTGCTGCCGGTGCTGGGCACGGCCCCGCCGGAAGCGGTACGGGCCCCCCGCAGCCAGGCCCCCTGAACCAGCGGGCCGCCGTCCCCGATGACCGGGCGGCGACCCGCTCGCGCTGCCTCGTGGGGACGGTGGCAGCGCAGCCCCCGGACCGGACGGCGGGCACTCCCTCGCGGAGTGGCCGCCGACCGGTCCGTGCGGCGATCAGCCTGAGCGCCCGGGCGGACCGCCCGGCCGGACGGGCTCCGGCCCGTGCGGCCGGCTCAGCTCCGGGCCGCGCCCATCGCCCGCGCGAACTCCTCGGGGTCGGCGTCGAAGCCCCGCAGGGCCGGATCCACCGACCAGACCCCCGCGGCGTCCCGGGTGAACTCGGCCACCGTGACCGCGCTCGCCGCGCCGAAGCCCGAGAGGTCGTCCACGGCGAGATCGGTGTAGCCCTCCCGGATGCGCAGTCCCTTTCCCGCGACGTCGGTGAAGGTCAGCGCCGGGCCGCCGCCCGGCCGCTGGATGACCACCCCCACCACGACCCGGATCAACTCCTCCGCGATCCGGTTCAGTTCGAGGGTCATCACCTCGTCGAAGCCCAGCCCCAGCCCGGTCCTGCTGTCCCGGTTCAGCGTGATGGTGCCGTCCGGTGAACGGCTGCCGAAGTGCACCAGGTGGACGGGCTCCCCGTACGGGTCCGCGGTGGCGTACACCGCGGCCAGCAGGTCGAGGTCATGGACGGGCGCTCCCGCCGGGCTGGGATCCCACCGCAGCGCGATCTCCACCTTGGCCAGGCCCTTGCGTACTCCGCTCACCGAACTCCCCCTCCGACCACCGTGTGTTGCCCTCCCATGCTGTCACGGGTCCCGCCCCGGGGCTCGAACGACCGTACGTTCCCGGCCAGTCCCGGGGCGGAGCGAGATCGGCGGAGGTTCAGGCGGGGCCCAGGTGGGTCCCAGGCGGCTACCAGTCGCCGTCCTGTACCGGCTTGCCCGGCCGGGGCCCGTTCCCCAGGGGTGCCACCTGGCCGGGGGCGGGCTGCGCCCACGCAGCCTCGTCGGCGCCGAGCCATTCGCCCACCGGTTGTACCTGGCCGAGGGTGTCGGAGGGGGCGAGGTCGGCGGCGTCCTCATCGTAGTAGTCGAACCACGGCAGCCCGGCCTTCGTGTAGGCGGCCCGGTCCACCGGCGAGGTCGGCGGCTCCTCCCCGGTGATCCTGCGCCACGCGGGCGGGGTCACCAGGTGGACGAAGACCCGCGCGGCCGGCTCGGCCGCCCAGTCCTTCGCCTTGCGGTCGTCGCGGTACACCTCCTGGCGCATGGAGCCGCCGACGCCGAGCCCCATCGCCGGCGCCGCCTGCGGGGCCGGCCCGCCGCCCGACCGCCGCAGCGGACCCCCGGCCGCGGCCGGGGCCGCCGGCGCCCCGGGAGGCCCGCCCGGTGCCGGGGCCGCCATCGGCGCCGGCATCGCCATCGGCATCCCCGGGGGCGCTCCGTAGCCGCCGCCCGCGAGGCCGCCCGGCGGCAGGCTCCCGTACGGAACGCCGCGGGTCCGGCCGGTCCCGGCCGTGCGCGCCCGCTCCTCCTCCCGCCAGCGCTCCAGCGCCTTCGCGCCGAGCGGGAAGGCCTGGAGCTGCACGCCGCCCGCGGTCTCCTCGCCGGTGACCTGGCCCTCCACGGTGGCGCCGAGTCCCAGCGGGACGGCGACGAACTGGCGGACCGTACCCGTGCCCGAGTTGATCCCGTCCAGCCACGGCTGGCGCGGCAGCACGAGGTAGTTCTGCGGGCGGCGCCCGAGCGCGCCCGTCCACCGCTCGCCGGAGACGGCGCACACCTTGCCGACCCCGACCTGGAGGGCGGTGGGCTCCCGGGTACCGCCGAAGCTGAGCCACATCGCCTCGCGCAGGTACACGGGGAGCATCACCCCGCCCTTGGCGAGCCAGTCCGCCGGAACCGTGTCCGGATAGTCCTCCACCCGCCGCAGCGGAAACTCCCCCAGCCCCGGGGGCAGATTGTGCGTCCCGGTCTCCGGCAGCCGCAGCGTCCGCATGAACCGGACCTGCGCCCCCTCGCCCAGCAGCAGTGCGTTCCCCTCGACCCGTACCCCGCCCTTGGCCACCTCGACCGGCTCCTCTCCTGTTCAAAGCCGGATTCGCCGCAGGATCTGCCGCCGTTCCGGATCGTTACCCTCAAGCTTTGCTCAGATGTCGTGACACTGCGCCCGACGAGTTCCTAGCTTCCTCATATACGCGTCCACCAGCCTCCGCGGTTCCCCGCGCCCCGGCCCGGTCCCGGTGCGCTCCGCGCGCTCCCGCGCGGCTCCGCCCGCCCGTGACCCGCGTATCCGCGTACCCCAGGAAAGAGTGCAGCATGAAGGTTCCCAAGGCCGGCGCCATCGCCGCAGTGATCGGTCTCGCCCTGACCGCATCGGCGTGTGGCGGTGACGATGACCAGGGGACCTTCTCCGTCGGCATCAAGTTCGACCAGCCGGGCGTCGGGATGCGGGAGCCCGACGGCAGCTTCAGCGGCTTCGACGTGGACGTGGCGACGTACATCGCGAAGGAGCTCGGCTACCCGAAGGACCGGATCGCCTTCAAGCAGGTCCTCAGCAACGACCGCGAGCTCCTGATCGAGTACAACGAGGTCGAGATCGTGGCGGCCAGCTACTCGATCAACGAGAAGCGCAAGCAGAAGGTCGACTTCGCCGGGCCGTACTTCCTCGCGCACCAGGATCTGATGGTCCGCGCCGACGACCCGACCATCACCAAGGCCGAGGACCTCAACAACGCCAACAAGCGTCTGTGTTCGGTGACCGGCTCGACCTCGGCGGAGAACGTCAGGAAGAACCTGGCCCCCAAGGCGAGCCTCCTGGAGCTCGGTGGCTACTCCGAATGCGTCGTCGCCCTCAAGGAGGGCCTGGTCGATGCCATGACCACGGACAACTCCATCCTGGCCGGTTACACCGCCCGCAAGGGGAACGAGGGCAAGTTCCGGCTGATCGGGCTGAGCCTGAGCAGCGAGAACTACGGAATCGGCATGAAGAAGGGCAACACCGAGCTCCAGGTGAAGATCAACAACGCGATCCGCAAGATGGTCGAGGACGGCACCTGGGAAGCGGCCGTGAAGAAGAACTTCGGCCCGGACTACAAGTACGAGGCCGCGCCGGCCATCACAACGGGCAGCTGACGACCGTCGAGGCGGTGGCCGGGTCCGACCAGTCGGCGTCGAAGCGGGCGTTGACCACGTAGAGCCGGCCGCCGTACACCGCGGCCGTCGTCGGCTCGTCGAAGCGCGGGTCGGTGATCCGCTTGGCGAAGCGGGCCCGGCGGCCGTCCCCGCTCAGGGTGAACACGTCCACGGCATAAGCCCAGTTGCGTACGACGTACAGGGTCCGCCCGTGCACCACGAGTCCGTCGCCGTTGCCCACGGAGCCGCCGTCGAGCACGGTCCGGGTGGCGGCGCCGGTGCGCGGGTCCACCCGGAACAGCGCCTCGGCGGTGTCCTGCACCACGAGCAGGGCCCGGCCGTCGGGGGTCCGCTCGATCCCGTTGGCCCCCCAGTACGCGCCGCCGGGCGGGACCGGGTCCCACTCGCCGCCGAGCCGCAGGGCCCGGGGCGCCGCGCCGGGGCCGGTCAGGTCCCGGCCCAGCGGCAGGAAGTACAGGACGTCCGCGAAGGAATCGGTGAACCAGGCACCGCCGCAGCCGACGACGGCGTCGTTGACGAAGGCCGTGCCGGTCGCGGCCTGGTGGGTGGCCAGAACTCGACCGTCCCGGGCGTCGACCACCCGGATCTGCCCGCTGGCACCGCCCGCGACCAGCAGCCTGCCGTAGGGGTCGAGCTTGAGCCCCACCGACATGGGACCCTCGCCCCGGGTGATGATCCGCCCGGCGCCGGTGGCGAGGTCGAAGCGGTAGACCGAGCCGTCGAGCAGCGAGCCCGTGTAGGCCGTGCCGTGCGCGGAGACGGCGATCCCCTCGGGCTGGAAGCCCGCCGGGATCGCCACCGTGTCGGGCCGCTGCGGCCGGACCGCTTGCCGCGCCGGGACTTCCCGTGCCTGGGCGAGCGGTGCCCCCGTACCGACGAGCGCGGCGCCTCCCAGCGCCGCGGCCGCACCGAGGAACCCGCGCCGTCCTATTCTCCCCGTCATGACTGATCCTCTCAACTACCGTGTGCAACAGGTGGGTTGACTCGCACACACCCCACCACACCGATTGCTCCCCGGCAGCCCCCTGGCAGGATCATTCACAAGGGGACGACGAAGCTCACCCTTCGGAAACCGGGGCCTTGACGCGCAGGACGGTCAGGAACTCCCGCATCCAGGCGGAGTGGTCGGGCCAGGCCCGGGCCGAGACCAGCGTGCCGTCGACCACGGCTTCGGAGTCCTCGAACTCGGCGCCGGCCGCCTTCATGTCCAGTTCCAGGGCCGGATAGGCCGTGACCCGGCGGCCGTCGAGCGCGCCGGCCGCGGCGGTGATCAGGGGGCCGTGGCAGATCTGCGCGATCGGCTTGTCGGAACCGGCGAAGGCCGCCAGGATCCGCCGCACCTCGGGGTCGTTGCGCAGGTACTCCGGGGCGCGTCCGCCGGGTACGACCAGCGCCGCGTACTCCCCCGGGTCCACGTCGGCGAAGGCGATGTCCGCGGGCCAGGTGTAGCCGGGCTTCTCGGTGTAGGTGTCGAAGCCGTCCTCGAAGTCGTGTACGACGAACCGCAGCTTCTTCACCGCCGGCGCCGCGATGTGGACCTCGTACCCCTCCTCGAGCAGGCGCTGGTAGGGGTAGAGGACTTCCAGAGATTCCGCCGCGTCGCCGGTCACGATGAGGATCTTCGGTGCCATGGGCTGCTCCTGGTAGGGCTGTTCACGGTGTGGCCTCCGTCACCGTGCCCGCGCCGACCGTCCCTGCATAGGGATTCTTGCGCCAATCACCCGGATGACGCGCGTAGAAAATCCTGCCTCCCGACACGTGCTTTTTACCTGTAGGGCACATGACAATGTGAATCTCGCTCTGCCACCTGATGCCCCGCCAATTCCCCGGGCGGGAGCGGTGCGTGTGGAGAGGTACCCCCACGTGATGAGAATCTCGCGCCTTACTCCCTGGGCAGCCGGCCTCGCGGCCGTGTCCCTCATACTGCTCCCGGCCTCCGCCTCGGCGGGCCAGCAGAACGAGGCCGCCCCCACGGCGGCTTCGGCCTCCGCCGTCGACACCTACTACGCCGCCGCCGAGGGCAAGACCGGCGCCGCGCTCAAGACGGCGCTGCACAACATCATCAAGACCCAGTCCAAGGTGACGTACGACGGCGTGTGGAACGCCCTGAAGGTCACCGACCAGGACCCCGCGAACTCGAACAACGTCATCCTGGTCTACTCGGGCCGCTCACAGTCCAAGTCCACCAACGGCGGTGGCGTCAACGACTGGAACCGCGAGCACGTCTGGGCCAAGAGCCACGGCGACTTCGGCACCGCCACCGGCCCCGGGACCGACCTGCACCACCTCAGGCCCGAGGACGTCACCGTCAACAGCACCCGCGGGAACAAGGACTTCGACCTGGGCGGCGGCCCGGTCTCCGAGGCCCCGGGCAGCCTCACCGACGCCGACTCCTTCGAGCCGCGCAACGCGGTCAAGGGCGATGTCGCCCGCATGCTGCTCTACATGGCCGTGCGCTACGACGGCGGTGACGGTTTCGCCGACCTGGAGATGAACGACAAGGTCAACAACGGCAGCGCGCCCCTCTTCGGCAAGATCAGCGTCCTGAAGCAGTGGAACCTGCAGGACCCGCCGGACGCCTTCGAGCAGCGCCGCAACCAGGTCATCTACGACACCTACCAGCACAACCGGAACCCGTTCATCGACCACCCGGAGTGGGTCAACTCCATCTGGTAGGCGTACACCTGGGCCCCTCGGCGCCCTACTGCTCGCCGAGGGCCATCCACTTCTCCGGGGCCGCGAGCGGCTCGAACCCGACCGTCCCGTACACCTCGTGGGCGTCCGCGGTCGCCAGCAGGATCCTGCGCAGCCCGTACGGGGCGAGGTGGTCCCGTACCGCCCCCGCCAGGGCGGTGCCGAGCCCCTTGCCCCGTACGCCCCGGTCCACGTACACGTCGCAGAGCCAGGCGAAGGTGGCACGGTCGGTGATGACGCGCGCGTAGGCCACCTGGACGCCGGACACGGAGTCGTAGACCCCGTAGTTGAGCGAGCCCTCGATGGCGGCTTCCTGCTTCTCCCGGCTCCGCCCGAGGGCCCAGTAGGCGTCCCCGGACAGCCACCGGTGGATCAGCTCCCGGTCGAGGCGGTCGGGGTCGGTGGAAATCTCATGCCCCTCGGGCGAGGGCAGCGCGGTGTCGGTGTCGGTGTCGTCGTCGTTCATGCCCGCATCCAAGCAAAGCGGCCGGGACCCGGCCAGCGGGTTTCGGCAGCCGAGACGCCGGGACGCCGGGACGCTACAGCCGGTCTGCCAGGGCCTTGAAGGCCGGCCAGTCCAGGGCCGGGGTGCGGGAGTCCCAGACCTTCTGGGACAGCGCGGCGAGCGGGAGCCGGATGCCGGCCGCGACCTGGGCCTGGGTCTGCGCTCCGGCCAGATCGCACCAGACGGCGAGCCGCGCGCCCAGGATCTGCCCGGCGTACCGCGCGGGCACGGCCGCGGTGCCGCGCAGCACGAGCGGGGTCCACTGCTCGTATATGCGCCGGCCGTCGGGGTACGTGAACTGGTTCGGCTGCCCCAGCACGTAGTAGAGGTATTCGTCGTTGAGGTTGACGACCTTGCGGCCCTCCCGCAGGTATTCCAGCGGCGGCCGGGCGCCGTTCTCCTTGCCCGTCCAGTACTCGACCTGGATGTCCCGGGCGGGCTGGGCGAGCCCGCCCGTGAAGAAGCCGTCGTTCCAGGCCGCCGGTGCCCGGTCCGCCGAACGGACCACGTCCGCCCGGTCGTTCAGCCAGCCCGTCGCCAGGTCCTGGACCCGGGCGGTGGGCCCGTAGCGCTGCCGGGCGGCGGTCGTGAGCTGCGGGAAGGAGGTCTGCGGATCGCGGTAGACCAGCGCCTGGTATTCGTCGGCGCCCAGGTTCCACAGGGCGCCGGGGAACAACGGCAGGTATTCCCGCAGGAGTTCGTCCACGAGTTTCGCCGAGGCCGGGTTCGCGATGTCGACCGCTCCCTTGACGGCCCTGCCCTGCACGTCACGCAGTTGCAGCCCGGGGTAGGCGCGCAGGACCGCGCCGAGGTGGCCCGGCGAGTCGATCTCGGGGACGACCGTGATGTGCAGCCGGGCGGCGAGCGCGGTGATCCCGCGGACCTGCGCCTTGGTGAGGTGCGGGGTGGAGACGATCTCGGGGTGGGTGTCGGACTCGATGCGGAAGGCCTGGTCGTCGGAGAAGTGCAGGCCGAGCTGGTTGAGCTTCAGGTCGGCCATCTCGCGCAGCCGGTCCTCGATCCAGTCCGGGGTGAAGTGCTTGCGGGCGATGTCGAGGTTGAGCCCGCGCTGTGGTTTGGCCGGGGCGTCGCGCACGGTGCCTTCGGGGGCCGAACGGCCGCCGCTCACCTCCTGTTTGAGGGTGCGGGTGCCGTAGAACACCCCGGCCTGGTCGGGTCCGGTGATCCGGACCTGCCCGTCGCGCACGGTGAGGGTGTACGACTCGGGCGCGCCGGAGCCCTTCGACCCGAGGGACAGTTCCACGTCGCCCTTGCGCGGGGTGGCCGACTCGGCGAATCCGATGCGCAGCTCCCCGGCCAGCAGCTTGCCCTCGTCCGCCAGGGCCGCGCTGTCGGCCGGCGGTACGACGACCCGCGCCTCGGGTCCGGGCCGCCACCCGGGGCCGCGGGCCGGCACGTGTTCCCGTACGGCCGGGACGGTGCGCGGGGCGGTGGACAGCGGGAAGGCCGACGTCGGCGAGGGCGCCGGGGCCTGCGGGGTGGAGGGCGTGGCGGCTGGAGTGGCGTCGGGGGCCGTCGCGCCCGCCGGGGTGCTCGCGGCGGCCGGGGCGCGTGCCTCCCCCGGGCCGGACGTGCCGGACGCACAGCCGGGGACGGCGGCAAGGGTGACCAGCGCGGCGACTGTCGCCGTCGCGATGACGTGGCTCCGCGCGTACTGCTTCGTCTGCGGCATCATTCACCTTTCCCCCGTACCAACGTGGCACGGGGGACTGCGGTGCGCGACCCGGGCGGAGGATCAGGCGAGCGTGCCGAGGGCCGACTCGGCGAACCCGTGGTCCTGGGCCGGGGCTCCGCCGCCGACGCCGATGGCTCCGACGAGCCGGCCGTCGCGGTGGACCGGCAGCCCGCCCGCGATGAACAGCAGCGGCCGGTCCAGGGCGGTGGGCAGGGTGTGGAAGGGGCCGCCGGGCTGGACGGCGTCGACGAGATCGGCGGTCGGGGCGTCCAGCTGCAGAGCCGTGAAGGCCTTGCGGGTACTGGTCTCGCCCGAGATCAGGACGGCCCGGTCGTCGCGCCGGAAGGCGAGGGGGTGGCCGCCCGCGTCGAGCACGGTGACGCTGACGGCGACCCCGGCCGCTTCGGCGGCGGCCGTGGCGGCGGCGACCAGCGTCTCGGCGTCCGCGGTGGTCAGAGGGGCGACGGCGGTGCGGGTGGGGGTGGGGGTGGACATGCGGGTCTCCTGTGATCTGGGGATGTGTGGATGTGGGGGGTGCAGGCCGGGACGAGGTGGGTGGGGTGGTGGATCAGTGGTGGGCCGGGACGGCGGCGGTCGCCGCCGGGGGGCCGGCCGCGACGACCCGGCTGCCGTCTTCGCCGCCCGCGCGGTTCCCCGTACGCCGTTCCAGCGCGCCGGAGGCCAGGGCGAGGGCCAGGGCGGAGGCGGCCAGGGCCGCGCCGACCCAGTTCGGGGCGGTCCAGCCGAGTCCGGCGGCGATGACGAGCCCGCCGAGCCAGGCGGCGAGGGCGTTGCCGAGGTTGAAGGCGCCGATGTTCACGGCGGAGGCCAGGGTGGGGGCGCCGGCGGCCTGGTCGAGGACGCGCTTTTGCAGCGGCGGCACGGTGGCGAAGCCGAGGGCCCCGATGAGGAAGAGGGTGACGGCGGCGCCGGTCCGGGTGTGGGCGGTGAGGGTGAAGGCGGCCAGGACCACGGCGAGCGCGCCGAGGGAGGTGTAGAGCATCGGCATCAGCGCGCGGTCGGCGAAGCGGCCGCCGACGAGGTTGCCCGCGACCATGCCGAGGCCGAGGAGGACGAGGAGCCAGGTGACGGAGGTGTCGGCGAATCCGGCGACGTTGGTCATCATCGGGGTGATGTAGGTGATGGCGGCGAAGACCCCGCCGAAACCGAGGACGGTCATCCCCATCGCCAGGAGCACCTGGACGTTGCGGAACGCGGCCAGCTCGTGGCGGATCCGTACGCCCTCGGGGCGCGGCAGGTCGGGAACGAGCCGGGCGATGCCGAGCAGGCCGAGGAGGCCCAGCGAGGCGACGACCAGGAAGGTGACGCGCCAGCCGAGGTGCTGGCCGACGAGGGTGCCGAGCGGGACGCCGACGACGTTGGCCACGGTGAGGCCGGTGAACATCATGGCGATGGCTCCGGCCTTCTTCTCGGGGGCGACGAGCTCGGCCGCGACGACCGCCCCGATGCCGAAGAAGGCGCCGTGGGCGAGGGAGGCCACGACCCGCCCGGCGAGCATGACGCCGAAGGCGGGGGCCAGCGCGGAGATCACGTTGCCGACGATGAAGAGGCCCATGAGCAGCATCAGCATGCGCTTGCGCGGGATGCGGGTGCCGAGCACGGTCATCAGCGGGGCGCCGAGGACCACGCCGAGGGCGTAGCCGGTGACGAGGAAGCCTGCGGTGGGGATCGAGACGCCGTAGGTGCCGGCGACCTCGGGAAGCAGACCCATGATCACGAATTCGGTGGTGCCGATCCCGAAGGCGCCGATGGCGAGTGCGAGGAGTGCGAGAGGCATGAGGGGGGTGCCCTTCAAGGGGAGGGTGCGTGTGCTGCGCGGCCGGTGTCCGCGGGGTCCGGGCCGACAGGGCCCTGGCTGGGCGGGGCTGGGCGGGGCGGGCGGCCTGGTATTGACCACGGCGGGTTGCCTGCGTCCACATTAATTGCAGACGCGGGATATTTGCAAGCGTGGGCAATTGCAGACGTGCCCTATCCTGGACTCACACGCCTTCGAGGAGGAGCCCATGACGGCCACGGACAGCGCACTCACCGCCCTCTCCCAGGGCTGGTGCGCCCTCTCCCTCCTGCACGGGCGGATCGAGACGCACATCGAGCGCGCGCTCCAGGCGGGACACGACCTGAGCGTGCGCGAGTACTCCCTGCTCGACGTGCTCAGCCGCCAGCACAGCGGCCCGGGCGGGCACCTGCGCATGCACCAGGTCGCGGACTCGGTGGTGCTCAGCCAGAGCGCGACGACGCGGCTGGTCAGCCGGCTGGAGGACCGCGGGCTGCTCAGCCGCTACCTGTGCGACACCGACCGCCGGGGCATCTACACCGAAGTCAGCGCCGCCGGTCTGGAGCTCCTGGCCGCGGCCCGGCCCACCAACGACACCGCCCTGCGCGAGGCCTTGGACGAGGCGGCACGCAATCCGGAGCTCGCCCTGCTGGTGGCCGCCGTACGGAACACCCCGGCGTCCTGAACCCGCTCTCGGCGAGCGTCTCCGGCTGGTTCACCCCGGAGAAGGGCGAGGAGAAGCGGGTGCCCTTCCGGCTCCGGCACCGGCACCGGCTCCGGCACCGGCACCGGCTCCGGTAGGAAGCTAGACCCGCTGGGCCAGTACCTGGCCCGGCCAAGTGCCGGAGAGGAAGCGGTCGGTGCGGGTGAAGCCGTTGCGTTCGTAGTACGCGACCAGTTCGCCCGTACCGCCCGCCCAGCAGTCGACCCGCAGCAGCTCCACGCCGGCCCGCCTGGTCTCCTCCACGGCACGGGCCAGCAGCGCGGCGCCGATGCCCAGGCCCGCGTGGCGCCGGTCGGAGACCAGCAGCCGGACGTACCGCTCGGGTTCCCCGGCCGGCTCGATCATCGGCATCTTCGGGCTGGGCCCGGAGTCCAGCACCAGGGCCCCGACGGGCACCCCGTCCAGCTCCGCGAGGTACGGGGAGTTCTCGGTCGTGTACCGCTGGACCCGCTCCACCCCGCCGGGAATGCGCGAGTACGGGACCGTCCCCCACTGCTCGGTGTTCCCGCGGGCGTTCATCCAGGCCACCGCGGAGTCGAGCATGTCCAGAACGGCCGGTACGTCCGCCGGGCCGCCGGGCCGGATCCGTATGCCGTGGGTGCTGTCGTTCATGGGACGAGCCTAAGCGCTGTCTCGGTGTGGGCCCCCGGCGCTCAGCGCGCGGTACTCCGAGGGCGTGAGCCCGTACGCCTCGCGGAAGGAGCGGCTGAAGACCACGGGTCCGCCGAAGCCCCAGCGGGCGGCGATGGACTGCACCCGGTGGGCGGCGAGTTCGGGCCGGCCCAGGTCGGCGCGGCACTGTTAGAGGCGGCGCCGACGGATCCGGGCCCGGACGCTCGGCGTGACGCCCGTGCGCAGCAGGGCCAGTTGGTACTGCTCCGGATCACCGCGCCGGATCAGCGCGGGGGTCCGTCGCGAACGCAGGGGCGACAGAGCGAACTTGGACGCGCGCAGGGGCCCCAGGTCCGCCACGGCCGCCTCGCCCTGGAATTCGGCCGGCCGCTCGCCGCTGAGGGCGGCCGGCATCACCTCGCGCGAGATGATGTCGGCGTACCAGTCGAACCTCTCCCCCGCCGGCACCCCGCCCGACGACACCACGTGCCACATCCCGCGCCCCCTGTCCGAAGTCTTCGAGAGGATCCAAGGGTGCGGCCAACGCGGCTCCGACAGCGCACGGTTGGGGCCGCGTGGCGCCCCGTTCCGGCCCCCGCCCCCGTCAGCGGCGGCCCGGTGAAGCCGTGGGCGGCGGGGACGAGGCCGAGGGCGAGGCCCGCGACGGGGACGGGGACAGGGACGACGGAGCGGAGGCGGAAGAACTGGGCCGTGGCGCACCCGTACCGGCCTCCGGCGCCCGCGACGGGCGCACGGTGGACGTGTACGAGCTCGTGGGCGCGGCCGAAGGCGAAAGCGGCGACGGGGAAACGGACGGGGACGGATCGGACGGGACCGGTCCCGGAACAGCGCCGGTCGGCGTGGGCGACGGCGGCGCGGCCGGCGGCACCGGTACCGGCCCCGGGCGGACCGGAGCGTCCGGCGCCAGTACGGCGTACCCCACCACCACCGCGGCGGCCGCGGCCAGCCCCGCCAACGGCAGCGTGAAACCGCGCGGCCGGGCCCACGGCAGGCGTCGCACCCCGGGCCCCGGCGGCTGCGCCGGGCGCAGTTCGCGCACGGTGATCCCGGCCGCGCGGGCGTCCAGGGCCTGCCGCAGCCGGTACTCCACCGGCCGCTCGGCCGGCTCCCTGCCCGGCCCCGCGGGCGGCTCCTGCCCACGCGTCATATCCGCCCCTCCAGAATCCGTTCCAGCGCGGCCAGCCCACGGCTCGCGTTCGACTTGACCGCCCCCCGGCTGATCCCCAGCGTCTCGGCTATCTCGGCCTCGCTGAGGTCGGCCCAGTAGCGCAGCACCAGCACCTGCCGCCGCCTCGGGGTCAGCCGCCCCAACGCGGCGAGGACCTCGCGGTGCGCCTCGTCGAGGACCACGGACGCTTCGGCGGAGGGTACGTCGGCGGGCGCCTGCGGGGTCCACGCGCGGGCGGTCCGGCGGCGGCGCAGCACGGACCGGGCCGTGTTGACGACGGCGGTGCGCAGGTAGCCCAGCGCGTTGTCCACCTCGGTGATCCGCTCGCCGTGGCGCCGGTACAGGGCGGTGAAGGCGTCTTGCACCACGTCTTCGGCGGTGCCGAGATCGTCCACCAGCAGCACCGCCAGCCGGACCATCTTCAGCCGGTGGGCGTGGTAGAGCTCGGTCACGGTGGGAGGCGGGCCGCCTCCCTCGGAGGGATGGCCGTACGTGTACCCGTGCCGGTACGGCTCCGACGGCGCGGGCGGGGCCGGCGCGGAGGAGCGCTCGCGGCGCAGCAGGAACGACCACAAGCCCCGCCGCGGCCGGTCGAAACCGGTCGCGGTGGGGCCCATGGACGGTACGAGGTGGAGCACGGGGGTCCTCAGCCGTTGGCGCGGCGCCGCACGGCGTACAGGGTCGCGGCCCCGGCGGTGATCAGCACGGCGGCCCCGGCGCCGAGCGCGGCGTTGGTGGCGGAGGAGCCAGTATGCGCGAGCTCGGGACCGCCGGGCGAGGCGGGGGCGGCGCTCGGGGCGGCGCTCGGGACCGCGGTCGGGGCGGCGCTGGGGGTCGCGGTCGGGGGCCGGCTGGGGGACGCGCTCGGCTTCGTGCCCGGAGGCAGGCTCGCCGAGGGCGCGGGGGCCGAGGGGACCACGCTCGGCGCGGTGCTCGGCGTGGCCGTCGACGGTGCGGGCGCGGGCGCGGCCACGGTGGGCGAGGCGGACGCCCCTTGCGCGGCGGAGGCCGGCCCGGCCAGCGCGACGGCCACCCCGGCGGCGGCGACGGCGAGACCCGCCGCCCTGCGGACGGACAGCGGGGCGCGCTTCAGGTTCTTCACGGTGGTTCTCCACGGTCGGCTGCGGGGGCGCGGGATCACGCCCTTCACCCCCGCACGACGCGCGAGTGCCCGGGAGGTTGCCGCCGTTCCGGAAAAACTTTTCGCGGCCCCTGGCGCCGCCCGCTCAGACCCGGCGCGACCCCCGCCGGCCCCGTGCCTCCCGCAGCCGCCGCAGGGCCGTACCGATGACGGCCACCCCCTCCTCGATCTCCCCCACCGTGCCCGACGCGTAGCCGAGCACCAGGCCCGCCGGGCCCGGGGTCATCCGGTGCCAGGACAGCGGGTGCGCCTTGACCCCGAGCTCCAGGGCCGCGGCGGCGAGGGCCGTGTCGTCGAAGGCTGGTGCCCCGGCGGCATCGCCGTCGAAGGTGACCATCAGGTGCAGCCCGGCCGCGGCCCCGTGCACGCGCGCGCCGGGCAGTTCGGCGGCGATCGCGCGGAGCATCGCGTCCCGGCGGGCCCGGTGGCGACGGCGTACGAAGCGCAGGTGACGCTCCAGTTCCCCCGAGGCCATCAGCCGGGCCAGCACCAGCTGGGCGAGGACGGGATTGCCGAGGTCGGCGTAGCGCTTGGCCTCGATCACGGCGTCCAGCCGGCGGGGCGGGACCAGCAGCCAGCCCAGTCGCAGGGCGGGGGCGAGGAGCTTGGAGACGCTGCCGGTGTAGCAGACGGCCTCCGGGAGCAGGGCCCGCAGGGCGGGGACGGGGGCGCGGTCGTAGCGGTGTTCGGCGTCGTAGTCGTCCTCGATGACGACTCCCCCGGCGGCCGCCCAGCCGAGGAGTTCGCGGCGCCGTTCTCCGTCGAGGACGACCCCGGTCGGGAACTGGTGCGCCGGGGTCAGCACCACCGCCTGGGCCGGGCCGGCCGCCAGGGCGGCGGTGTCGATGCCGCCCGCGTCCACCGGTACGGGCAGGATGCGCATGCCACCGTGTTCCAGTTGCCGGCGCGTCCCGAGCGAGCCGGGGTCCTCGACCCCCACCTGCCGTACGCCTTCCGCGCGCAGCACCTGTGCCAGCAGTCCGAGCGCCTGCGCCACGCCCGCCACCACGACCACCTCGCCGGGGTCCGCCCGGATCCCGCGGTTCAGGGCGAGCCAGCCGACGATGGCCTCGCGCAGCGCGGGAGTGCCCTGCGGGTTCCCGTAGCCGAAGTCGGCAGGGGTCAGCTCGGCGAGGACCCGGCGTTCCGCCTGGAGCCAGGCCGTGCGCGGGAACGCGGCCAGGTCCGGCGCCCCGGGCGAGAGGTCGATCCGGCCCGGGGCCGCGCGCAGCGCGTCGACGAGGGCGCCCCGCGCCCTCGTGCCGAACGGGCCGGCCGGGTCCGGGAGCGCGGAGCGCGCGGGCCCGGACGGGGGCTGCCCTCCGGTCACCGGTGCGGCCACCACGACCGTCCCCGCGCGGCCGCGGCCGGCCACCTGGCCGGTCTCCGCCAGCCGCTGGTACGCCTCGGTGACCAGCCCCCGCGAGACCCGCAGTTCGGCGGCGAGGACGCGGCTGGCCGGGAGGCGGCTGCCGACGGCGAGCGTGCCGTCGGCGATGGCCGTACGGAGCCGGTCGGCGAGCCAGTCGGTGCGGCCGCCGGCCGGGGCCCGGCCGATGTCCAACTGGAGGAAGTCCGACCCCGTCGCTTCGGACCGCGCCGCTTCGGCACGTGCCGTTACGGACCCCTGGATATCGCTCTCTTTGGACCTGTCCACCGGTCCATTGTGGCGCCAGGCTCGACGATATGAACACCTCACCCCCTTCGCACCCTTCGCACCCCTCACCCCCTTCGTCCCGGCAGCTGCGGGACCTCGCCCCCGGTGTCGCCGGCATGGCACTCGTCGGCAGCAGCGTCACCGTCTCCCGCTCCCTCGTGGACGCCCCGCTCTTCGGGGTGCAGGCCGTTCGCTACACGATGGCCGCGCTGCTCCTGTTCGGCCTGGCCCGCCTCGCCCGGGTGCGGATCACCGTGCCGCGCGGCCGGGAGTGGCTGTGGCTGGCCGGGGTCGCCGCGACCGGGCTGGTGCTGTTCAACGTGGCCGTCGTACGGGGCGTCGCGCACGCCGAGCCGGCCGTGATCGCCGTCGCCGTGGCCTGCGTCCCCGTCCTGTTCGGGGTGGTCGGCCCGCTGATGGAGGGCCGCACGCCCAGCCGCCGGGTACTGCTGGCCGCGCCGGTGGTGGTCGCCGGCGCCGTCCTGGTGGAGGGAACGGGCCGGACGGACGCGGCCGGTGTCGGATGGGCGGCGCTGGCGCTGGGCTGCGAGGCCGGCTTCACGCTGCTCGCGGTGCCGGTGCTGCGGCGCCACGGAGCGTGGGGGGTGTCGCTGCACGCGGTGTGGATGGGCGCGGTGATGCTGGCGGTGCTCACCGTCTGCGTCGAGGGGCCTTCGGAGCTCGTGACCGTGAGCCCGCGCCAGTGGGCGGCCACGGGCTACCTCGCCGTCATGGTGACAGCCGTGGCCTTCCTGCTCTGGTACCGCACGGTGGCCGCGGTGGGTTCCGGCCGGGCCGGGCTGCTGACCGGGGTGGCCCCGCTCGCGGCGGCGGGCGCGGGCGCCGCCACCGGCGGCGGAGTGCCCGGGCCTGCGGTGTGGCTGGGCCTGGCCGTGGTGGTCGCCGGGCTGGCGGTCGGACTCCGGGCGGAGCGGGCCCCGGGCGGGCCGACGGCCACAATGCCCGCGCCGGCCGCGCGAGCCACCCCGGCCGCGCCGGCCGCGCGAAAGCCTCGTAACGCCCATGAGCCCGCCGCCCCTTGAGCAGGCCCCGCGTTGTGGATCACAATCCGCAGATGGCAACGCCTCCGTACAGCAGCTGGATGCGGTACTTCTCGCCGACCGCCAACCACCGCCGGCTCGGGCTCGTGTGTCTCGGGGTGGGGGTGCAGCAGGGCGTGCTGCCGGTGGTCGGGCCGCGCGTGCTCGACCACCACGTCGCGGTGGTGGTCTGCGCCGGCCGGGGCTGGTTCAGCCACGGCGGGCGGGCCCCGCAGCCGGTGACGGCCCCGGCGCTGCTGTGGCTCGTGCCCGGGGTGGAGCACCACTACGGCCCCGATCCGCAGACGGGCTGGGACGAGTGCTTCGTGGATTTCGCCGGCCACAGCGTGGAGGCGTACACCGACCTCGGCTACGTCACCCCCGACCGCCCGCTGGTACCGCTCAGCGGCACGGCCGGGGTGCGGCACGTGGTCGACGGGATCGTACGGGCGGCCCGGCTGGGCGGCCCCCTGCTGGAGGTGGAGGCCGCCGCGGCCGTGCACGGGCTGCTCGTCGCGCTGCGCTACGCCCGGGCCGGGGTGTCGCGGCACGGGGACACCGTGATGGACACCCTCGCCCGGGACGCGCTGCTGCCGATATCGGTGGCCGAGCACGCCGCCCGGCTCGGGATGACCCTCCCCGAACTGCGCGGGGCCGTGCGGGGCAGTACCGGGGAGGGGGTCAAGGAGTACCTCCTCGGTATCCGCCTGAGCCGGGCGAAGGAGCTGCTGGCCCGCACCGACCTGCCGGTCGCCGGGGTCGCCCGGCGGGTCGGCTACGAGGACGCCGCCTACTTCAGCAGGCTGTTCAGCCGCCGGGTGGGCGTGGCGCCCGTCCGGTTCCGCCGACAGCAGGCGGTGCAGCAGCAGTCGGCGCGGTGGCACCCGCTGCCCCAGGAGCCTTCGCCCCCGGAGCTGCCGGAGCCGCCGCCGTCGTCGGCCCCGACACCGCACGAAGGCGTCACGGCAGGTAGCCGATGTTGAGTTCCGCGACCGCCGTCCACGGGTTGCCCGAAACCTCCCTCGTGGCCTTGAGCTTGACGTAGCGCGCTGTGCGCGCCGTGAAGGCGACGTCCTGCTGCGCGGTGGTGTTGGCGAAGGATCCCGAAGCGGCCGCCGTCCCCCAGGTGACCCCGTCCGTGGACGTGAGGACCTGGTAGTCGGCGATGCGCCCGTTGCTCTGCGTCTGCCGGGGCAGGTAGTGGAGGGCGGAGACGTTGTAGGAGGCGCCGAGGTCGAGGGTGATCTCGTGCGGCATCGGGGCGGTCGCCTGGTACCACTGGGTGTGCCAGATGGTGGCGCTGTCCCCGTCGAGCACGTTGGCCGCGGCGCCGTTCTCCCCGGCGGTCTCCTGGCTGTCGACGGCCTTGACGCTCATCTGCGTCTGCGGGACGAGGAGTTCGCCGCCGCTCCCGGTGCCCAGGTCGTCGACGGCGAGGTCGTCGAGGATGAAGTCGGCCTCGTTGTGGGAGCCTTCGCCGGTGACCTTCCGTACGCCGATCCAGGCGTCGGTCCCCGCGGTGAAGGTCTTGGTGAAGGTGGTGGCCGTCCGGGCCTGGTTCAGCGCGGTTGCCGTCTCGGTGCTGCCGGAGCCGGTGACGAACTGGTAGTCCCCGCTGAAGCCGTTCTCGTAGCTGAAGGTGACCTTGTACGAGCGGCCGGGCGCCAGCCGCAGCGTCTGCGGGAGGGTGCGGTAGACCAGGCCCTGCCGCTCCTCGTGCGATTTCAGCGAGTTCTGCCCGCTGATCACGTCGTCGACCAGCTTTCCGCTCCATCCGGCCTGGGTGTACGGGGCGTTGCGCTGGGCGATGTGCGTGCGCGGGTCGGTGGCCGAGCCGCCGGCGCCGCCGAAGGCGAAGGGGCCCCAGCCCGCGTCGACGTTCTCGAAGTCCTCGGTGAACCAGTGGCCGTTCAGCGGGGTGCGGGCGGAACGGACGACCCGTACGTCGTCCAGGTGGACGATGCCGGATCCGGCGACCGCGGACAGCTTGAGGGTGGCCGTGGACTGGCCGGACGGCACGTCGAAGAGCACCTTCATGCGCTGCATCTTGGTGCCGTTCTTCTCGCTGCCGCCGAGGTTGTTGGTCAGCGTCGAGGAGTCGGCGTAGACGGAGACGGCCGTGCCTCCGGCGGGGGTCACGGTGAGGGTGGCGGCGCGTCCGGCCGGGGTGGAGACCCAGACGGAGGCGGCGTGGGTGCCGGGGGTGAGCCCGGTGAGCTGCTGGGAGACGGCGGGCGCGGTGCTCGCGGCCATCGTGAGCTCGTTCTGTCCCTGGGCGTTGCGGGTGACGGCGGCGCCGGTCCCGGTGACGGACCAGGCGTTCAGGTTGCCGGAGAAGAAGGAGGGGTCCTTGACGGGGGCGCCCTCGCCCCAGTTCGGGTCGGCCTGGGCGGGGGCGGCGCCGTTGGTGACGACGTAGGCGGTCCTGGCGGCGGCGTTGATGGTGACCTGCCCGCCGGTGACGGCCAGGTCGCCGACCGGCTGACGGCCGGTGTCGGTCAGTTTGTACAGCTTGGGCGAGGACCAGCCGGCCGGCAGGGTCCAGGTGGTGGAGGCGGCCTTGTCGTTCCAGTGGTAGAGCTTGCCGTCGCGCGGGAGCAGGTAGGCGGAGCCGTCGAGGACGGTCCGCCCGGCCGTGGTGATCTTGCGGGTGTTCCCGGAGGTGGTGACGGTGGTGCCGTTGGCGAGGGTGACGGCGCCCGCGGTCCACTTCACGATCGGGGATTCCTGGAGGTACTTGGTCGGCAGGTTCGTCCCGAAGGTGGTGGTGAGGAAGGAGGTGAAGTCCCGCTTGCCCTGCCAGCCCTCGTAGGCGGTGATCTCCGCGCCGCCGAGCAGCGGGTTGGCGGCGATCCAGTCGTCCTTGGTGTGGTTGGCGATGAAGCGGGCGATGTTCGAGTTGATGCCCTTGAGGTCGGTGCCGCCGTAGTTGACGTCGGTGGCCCAGTGGTGCCAGAGGGACTGTCCGGTCATGGAGGCGGGGAACTCGGTGGCGAGCTGGTAGCCGAGGCCGCCGATCTCGCGTTCGAGCTTGCGCGAGAGGTAGCCGTCGCCGTACCAGACGTCCACGTAGAGGAAGTCCAGGCCGGGGGCGGCCACCTTGAGGTCCTGGAGCCTCTTGAGGCGCTCGCCGGACTGGCCGTCCTTGCGGGTGTCCACGTAGTACGACTGGTCGAGCCAGTCCCAGCCGAGGCCGCCGGTCTGGTGCGCCGGGTCGAAGGTGGCCGAGACCGGGTACTCCTCGGTGGCGTTGATGTGGACACCGAAGTCGGCGTTGTAGGTGTGGCCGACGGTGGTGAGGGTGTTGAGGTCGGTGGCGCCGCCGAGCTTGGAGCCGATGTTCTTGTAGTCCATGTGGGCCGAGTCGTGGCCCTCGGAGGCGTACCCCTTGAGCAGGACGAACTGGCCGAGGCCGTCGGTGGCGAGGTTGACCCGCTTGGTCTCGTCGAGGGTCTCGGCGAACGGGTGGGTGGCCGCGGAGGCGAAGTTGAAGGGGATGCGCTGCACGACCCGGTCGGCGGTCTGCTGCCAGCCCGTGGGCGCGGTCCAGATGTCGCGGTAGGCGACCGCCGCGTCCTGCCAGTCCACGGTGGAGTCGGCGTTGCGGTCGGCCGTGATCGCGACGCGGACGTAGGGCAGGGGCTCGGTGTCGGTGTCGGCGGCGCCCGAGGCCCGGTAGAGCCAGGATCCGCTCCACAAGCCGGCCCGGCGGTAGGTGCCCTTGTCGGTGACCTGCTTGCTGATCCGGCCGTTCTCGTTGGCGGTGGCGCCCGAGGGGGCGTCGTAGTACGAGTTGGAGTCGATGGCCGCGGCCAGCTTGCCGGTGTTGGCCAGGCCGTACATCACGGTCGTGGCGGAGGCGTCGACCGGGGTGTTCGCCGTGATCGGGGTGAAGGTGTCCCCGGTGCCGGTGGTGGCGGTGTGCATCTTCGCGGTGGAGAGCGCGGCGCCCGCCTGGCTGCTGCGGACGCTGACCAGGTTGTGGTGGGGGATGGCGAAGCTGCGTACGCGCAGGGCGGTCGTGTCCTCGATCGCGGTGACCTTGAACTCCACCACCGACCCGGCCACCGAGAGACGGGACCTGATGGTCACTCCGGAGAAGGCCAGCGCGTAGTCCACGCCGGAGGCGGAGGGGGTGGCGGTGACGGTGGGGTTGTAGGTGGTTCCGTTGACGACGATCGCGCCGATGGTGTCCTCGTTGCCGTTCAGCACGTCCCCGGTGGCGGTGCGGGTGTAGCTGATGACGCGGGGGAAGGCGCTGTCCACGCTCACGGACAGCTCGGGCGAGGTGATCGTCACGGGACCGGCCGCCACGGCGGGGGTGGCGGGCACGGCCACGACCAAGGTGGCCACGAGACCGGCCACCGCGGCTGCGGCCGGCCAGAGGGGGGTTCGCATCGGACCTCCGGGAGTCGGCGCTTCCTGGGCACAAGACCGCACACCGTGGAGGCCGGCGGTCCGCTCACTGACCTGACAGCCTGCGGACCGCGGCCCGGCAGGCCCATGGACAAAGCCGAACCCCGTCCTGGACTTATGTGACGGGTGGGTCGGGTGGGCGCACGCGCCGCGACCGCACCCGGCCCGCCCCGGCCCGCCCCGGGCCGAAGGCCGCACCCACCCGGCCCGAAGGACACCCCTACACCCGCCCTACACCCGCTCGACCCCCTCCGCCCCTCGGGGAGTCGGGTACGAGGCCGCGGGCTCGCCGCTCCGGATCCACAGCAGGGCGCCCGCCAGGAGCATCGCGCCCCCCGTCAGCCAGGGCAGCGGGCCCCGCGGCAGCAGGGCGACCAGAAGGCCGGTGAGCGCCCCGGTCAGTTGCAGGGCGAGGGACTGGACCGACAGCGCCGTGGCCCGTCCCGCGCTCGGCACCCGGCGGTGCAGGAGGTCGTTCTGGCTCGGTCCCGCCGCGCCGAGGCCCAGGTACACCAGGCCGTAGCCGAGGATCGCGAGCGCCAGGGCGAAGGGGCCCGCGGCCACCGCGGTGGCGCCGAGCAGGAGCAGTCCGCTCGCGCTGGCGCCCAGGCCCACCAGGACCGCGCGTTCGCCGCTGCCCGCGAGCCGGGCGGTCAGGGGCGCGAGGTGGTTGCCGAGCCCGGAGCAGAGGAAGCCGGCGCAGGCGAGGACGGCGAAGAGCATCGCGCCCGACTCGGGCGCCCCCGTGAACGACGCGGCGCGGCCCGGTGTCAGCAGTTCGAGCGCGGCGAGGGCGCCGCCCGCGGCCGCCGCGCTCAGCAGCACCCGGCGGATCAGCGGGTCGCGGCCGCCCAGCCGTACGCCCTCGGCGATGGTGGCCGGGATGCCGTGGAGTACGGAGCGCAGGGTGCTCGGCGGGCGGGGCGGCTCGGGGAGCGCGGCGAGGACGTACAGCACGAAGGCCGTCACCACCACCGCGCCCAGCAGCGGTGGCGTGGAGAGCGGGAGCACCAGCCCGGAGGTCGCCCGGCTCAGCCCTGCGGCGAGTCCGTCGCCCCGGGCGAGCAGCCAGGGCAGCGCGCCCCCGAGCAGGGTGCCCGCCGCGAGCGCGGCGGAGACCGCGGTGCCGCCGCGGGCCAGTCCGGTGCGCAGTTCGGCGTCGGGGCCGGAGTGGGCTTGGACCGTGTCCACGTACCAGGCCTCGGCGGGCCCGCTGGACAGCGCGCGCCCCGCACCCATGAGGGCCATCCCGAGGGCGAGGACCCAGGGCGCGGTGCCGAGGCCCTGGAGGACGAAGGCCGTCAGGTTGAGCAGGCCGGCGGCGGCCAGCACGGCGCGGCGGCCGAGCACGTCGGAGAGTCCGCCGGTGGGCAGTTCCAGTACGGCGGCGGTGACGGAGTGCGCGACGAAGAACGCGGCGACGGCGGCCAGGGACATGCCGCGCTCGGTGAAGAGCAGGATCAGCGGGCTGACGGCCAGGCCCACGGGGAACCAGTACAGGACGCAGGCGGTCACGTAGCGGCGTCCCGCGGTGCGCGGGTCGAGGGGGCCGGTCACGGCGCGGCCCCGGCGACCGTCCCGGCATCGGGTATGCGTTTGAATTCTTCGCGGATCACCACGGGAGGCTAGAGCCTCCTCCTGGTGATCGCCAAGAGTGCTCGTGCGGAACTTCCCGGCGGGCCGGGCAAGATCCGGAGGGCGGCTTGGACGGCCTCTAGGTGCTCGCCGGAACCAGGATGACGGCCGTCCCGTACGCGCACACCTCGGTGCCGACGTCGGCCGCGTCGGTCACGTCGAAGCGCATCATCAGCACGGCGTTCGCGCCGCGCGCCTTCGCCTGTTCGATGAGGCGTTCCATGGCCTGGTTGCGGGTCTCCACCAGGGTTTTGGTGAGGCCCTTCAGCTCGCCGCCGATCATCGATTTCAGGCCCGCGCCGATCTGGCTGCCCAGATGGCGGGAGCGCACGGTGAGGCCGAAGACCTCGCCGATGACCTGCTCGACCCGGTAGCCGGGGACGTCGTTCGTCGTCACCACCATGACGCCGGTCTGCTGTGCGCCGGGGCCGCCGCCGTAATCCTCGATACCCATGGCATCCACTCTGGCGGCCCCGCGCGGTGCCCGCATCCGGAGCAGGGGGCCGGGGCTTCGGGGCACCCGGGTTGCACACCCGGGCGGACTCGGCGTATTGGGCATATCGGGCGAAGTCACGGTGCGTCAGCGGGACCTCCCGGCCTTCCGTCGCCATAGTCGTCCCTGGCAACCGCCTGGTTGCCGCCCGCGCCGCGTGCCGCGGCCGGGCGGACGTATTTTCGGAGGAGCCGGCTCATGCTGAAGCCCACCAGGACCATCCTCGCCCTCACCGCCGGAAGCCTGGTACTCGGCCTGGTCGGAGCGGGCACGGCCGTCGCGGACGACCGATCGGAGCCCCGTGGCCCGGTCCTGACGACGCCCGTCGACGAGCACGACGAGCACGACGAGAACGGCTTCGGCGGGGACGACGAGTACGGGAAGCGCAAGCACGCCCGGGGCGTCGTCATCTCGCGCGGCCCGCTGACCGTCCGCAGCAAGCCGACCACCCACTCCCACAAGGTGGGCCGGCTGCACCCGCACGAGAAGGTCGTCATCGAGTGCAAGACGCGCGGCGAGCGGGTCGACGGCAACAACATCTGGTACCTGCTCAAGGACCGTGACCAGGAGGACGTCATGGACGAGGACCGCAACGGCGCGATGACCCCGAAGGCCGCCAAGGACCGCGACGACAACTGGGTCGCCGCCCGCTACGTCAAGAACTTCGGCGAGGTCAAGTACTGCCGCTCGTAGCCGCCCCGCCGCCGTGATACGGCGGCCGGTCCTACGCTTGCGGGCGTACGGTCCGCGGTCCCACGCACCGCGCACCGTACGCCCGTAGCCGTGTCCGGAGTTCACGGTCGGCCGTGACCACGACCACGACGCGCCCGCCGCTCCCCGCGTACCCGGCCGCGAGCTCCACGATCCGGTCGTCGCCACTGCCCGGCGCCTCGTCCACCCGTACGCCGGGCACCGATGCGACGCCCCGCGCGGCGCCTTCGACGACGAGGACGATCTCCTCGCCCTCGTCGCGCAGCGCCAGCCGGTCGCGCAGCCGCTCGGCGGCGCCGCGCCGGTCCCGCCACCAGCCGTCCGGCACCGACCCGACGACGTTGGCACCGTCCACGATCAGTACGTTCGGCTCGTCCATCTCCCCAGTATGGCGAGCGGGCCGGTGGCCGTCGTACGAGAAGTCGCCGCGGCCGCCGTCCTAGAAGTCGCCGTAGTTGACCTGCCAGGTGGCCAGCCCCATGCGGCGCCAGATGGCCACCACGCGGTCGCGGTCGTCCAGCGAGACCCGGACCGCGTACCGGCCCCGCACGTGCGCGTTGAACAGCTCCGCCTTGACGATGTCGTCACGGCGCGTGTCGCCCGCTCCCCGCATCCACAGCTCGTCGTACGGGACTTCGTGCTCCCGCAGCCAGGACTCGGTCGGCTCCCGGTGCTCCTCGCCCCGCCCGGACAGCAGCACGATGGTGTCGCCGTCGGCCCGGCGGAAGGAGTCCAGCGCGTCGCGCACCGGCGCGTTCAGCGTGTCCAGGCCGCAGCGCGAGAAGTCGTACGGATTGCGGTCGCCGGTCATCGCGAGCGTGCCGTCGATATCGCACATCACCGCCGTGGGCAGTGCCGGGTCGGGGACGTACGGCGACACGTCCGGCTGGTCGTTGAACCAGTCCGCGGTGAGCCGCCAGCCGCCCTTCCTGGCCTTCGCGTGCTTGTCCGCGAGTATCCGGATGATCTCCTCGCCGACCTGCCGCTCGCGCGCGGCGTCGCGCCGCAGGCACTCCTCCACCGGCACGTCCGTGTAATCGTGCACCACGAAGGTGGCCCGTCCCGCGACGGCCGCCTTGAGCCGCTTGGGGATGTACGAGGTCAGGTGGGTGTTGTCGACGACCACGTCGAAGCCGCCCTCGACGGCCGCGCTGACGGCCGCGTCCTGGATGTCCAGCACGGTCTGCTCGTGCTTGTACGAACGCGCGCGCTCCGGGTCGGGCACGTCGAGCATGGCCCGCAGGTCGTCGAGGTTGACGCGGCGCATCCGACCGCCGGACTCCGCCTGGAGGGCGCGCGCGGCGGTGGTCTTCCCGGAGGCCGGCAGACCCGTCATGACGTGGACCACCGGCAGCGCGGGGGGCGCGGCCGGCGATGCGGGGGTCTCGGTTTCGGGTGCTTCGGACACGGGTTCAGTTCTCCTCGTCGTGCGTGAAGGGGTCGGACGCCTCGGGTCGCACCTGCCGCCAGGTGACGAGCTCGGTGGTCCTGCCCTCGAGGCGCTGGAACAGCGCGCCGCGGACCCCGCTGTCGCGGATCGTCGTCTTGGCGGCGCGCGCGAACGCGCCCCGGTCGCCGGCCAGGTGGGCCAGCGAGGCGTAGGCCTCGTCGATGGCGCGCTCACGGAGCGCGGCCTCGGCCTCCAGGCGTTCGATCACCGAGCGCACCCAGTGGTCGAACTCGTCGGGCACCTGCTCCAGCAGCGCGTCGAGCGGCTTGCCGCCCGAGGCCTCGATATCGGCGACGGTGCAGTGCAGGCCCTGGGCGAGCTGCTTGAGGGGCAGGCCGGCGAACCGCTGGATGCCGTGGCCGCGCCAGATGTCCCGCTCGGTCACCCCGGTGAGCACCTTGTGGAGGCGTACGTACTCGGCGATCTTGGCCTTGGCCCGGACGCCCGAGGCGAAGCGCAGGACGAAGCCCTCCGCGTCGGTGCCGGTCGCGGGAGCGCCGCCCGGCAGGGTGCTGGACCCGGTCAGCGCGAGCAGCTCGCCCAGCGGCATGGCGGGCCACACGGTGACCACGGAGCCGATGCCCTCCCAGTGCGCGGCGGCTTCCGCGAGCGGCACCTCGGCGCCGTCCGCTCCGTACGCGGCGAGCAGGACCAGGTCGCGGCGGTCCCCGTAGTCCACGACGATGCGGTTCTGCGGGTACAGGATCTCCGCGAGGTAAGTGGTGCCGGGGACCAGCCCGGAGGTGTCCCGTCCGTCGAGGCGGCGCTGCGCCCAGACGGCCTGGGTGCTGGTGAAGGAACCCTTGGACGCGGCCCGCCACTTGCCCGCGTAGTGGAAGAGCACCCCGAGACTGCCGTCGACCTTGTCGTACACCTCGAACGGCTCGTCGGGCAGGGCCGGCGCGTACGGCCGGCCGGCCTCGTGCTCGCCGACGTTGAAGAACTTGGGCAGCGGCAGCGCGACGACCTCGCCGCTGACGTCGTCGGCGACGAGTCCGCGGCAGACCGTGGTGACCTGGTTCCAGACCTGCTCGTACTGGGCGGTCCGGGTGTAGGTGTAGAGGGACAGCGGCAGCTCGGGGTGTGCCTTGCGGGCCACGTATCCGGCGTCGATGGCCTCGGTCAGCGCCTGCGCGGGCATCAGGTCGTGCAGAGTCAGGCGGTCCTGGCTCATGGGGTTCCTCCCGGTTCGAGATGCCTCATTCTCGGGGTCGGAGGGCCCCGGCCGAAACCGAATATCCGCCCGTTACCCCAGGTCCGACGCTCCGCGCGGGCCCTGGCCGCCCACCCTGTTGATGTCGCGCGGCCGCAGGATCCGCTGGGTGTCCTCGTTGCCGGGCCCGGCCGCGGCGACGGCGATCATGGCGCGGCCCAGCGCCCCGGTGGTGGTCACGAGGTGGGGTGCGAAGCGCCGCAGGAGCGGGAAGAGCGGTGCGGTGACGGTGTACCCGGCGCGGTAGAGCGGAGTCTTGGAGGGAATGCCGCGGTCCGGCTGCACGATCCCGGGGCGGAACATGTAGGCCTCGAAGGGGAGCTTGAGCAGGTCGTTCTCGGTCTTCCCCTTGACCCGGGCCCACATGGAGCGGCCGCTCTCGGTGCTGTCGGTGCCCTCGCCGGAGACGTAGGCGAAGGTCAGCCGCGGGTTGGCGGCGGCGAGGGGGCGGGCCGCGGCGAGCGTCAGGTCGTAGGTGATCCGCCGGTACTCCTCCTCCTTCATGCGGAAGGAGGAGATGCCCAGGCAGAAGAAGCACGCGTCGTACGAGGCCAGGTCCAGGCCGGACTCCGACAGGTCGGTCGGATCCGCCCGGACGAGCTCGCGCAGCTTGGGGTGGGTGACGGCGAGGGGGCTGCGGCCGACGGCGAGCACGCTTTCGACGGAATCGTCGCGCAGGCACTCGCGCAGCACGCCCCGGCCGATCATGCCGGTCGCACCGAAGAGGATGACGTTCACGGGTCCAGCCTAGGGCCTGTCGTCACACTCCCGTCGTCGCCCGAAGGGCGGCGTCGCGGCGTCTGGTGCGCGCTCTCGGCGTGCCGGGCGGAAGCCCGCGTACTGGACGTACTTGGCTTTCGCCCGGTGCGGCGAGAGCGCGTGCCAGGCGTCGCGAGGCAGACGGGAGTGTGACGACAGGCCCTGGAGCGGGGTGGGAGCGGCCGGCGGGAGACTCAGTGGGAGACGCACAGCTCGTTGCCCTCGGGGTCGGCGAGGGTGGTCCAGGCGAAGGGGCCCTGGCTGCCCTCGTGCAGGTGGCGGGCGCCCTTGGCGAGGAGCCGCTCGACCAGCGCGCGCGGGTCGTCCTGCCCGGTGCGAACGTCGAGGTGGACCCGGTTCTTGACGGTCTTGGGCTCCTCGATGAACTGGAAGAGGATGCGGGGCGCCCGCTCCAGGCCCTCGGGGTGGCGGATCCCCTGGCCCGCCTTCCAGACGAGGACACCCCGGTGGGTGGTGGTGTCCTCCTCCGTCGCCCGTCCGACGGCGATCATCTCGCGGATGAACTCCTCGTCACTGGGCTCGACTTCCCAGCCGAGGGCCTCGGCCCACCAGTCGGCGAGGGCGTGCGGTGCCGCGGAGTCCACGGTCACCTGAAACGTGTAGGCCATGCGGCGACCCTACCCGCGGCGCCCCCTGGATCCGCGGCGGGGAGCGCCGCCGGGTCGCTCCTCCTCGCACGCTCCCGGCATCGCTAGCATTCCGGGGACGAAGCTCCCTTCCACTCCACCCCCTCCTCTCCACCGCCCTTCCTCTCCGCCTTCTTCAGGGGCTCGGCCCGCTCCGTTCCCAACGGCCCGCTCCGCTCCCGACGGCCCACTCCCGCCCGTCGCGGACCGGCCCACGCGATGACCAGAGGTACCCCATGACCTCCACCCCACCCCGGCGGCGGCGCGGGGTCCTGCGCCCGCTGGCCGCGCGGCTGTTCCCGCCGGAGCCGGCCGGCGCGGAATCTCCCCACGGGGTGCTGCCGCCCCTGTTGATCGTCCTCACCTTCGTCAGCGGTGTGGTCGACGCGGTGAGCTACCTGGGCCTCGGTCACGTCTTCGTGGCCAATATGACGGGCAACGTGGTCTTCCTCGGCTTCGCGATCGCCGGGGACCGCTCCCTGTCGGCCCCGGACTCCCTGCTGGCCGTCGGCGCCTTCCTGGCCGGGGCGGCCGCCGCCGGGCGGCTGCGGCGGACCACGGCGGCGGCCAAGATGTTCGCTCCGCTGGTGGCGGTGCAGACCGTCTTGGTGGGCGGGGCGCTCGCCCTGACCGTGCTCGGCGCCGGGCCGCCGGGCGTCATCGCCCTGCTCGCCCTCGGCATGGGCCTGCAGAACGCCGTCGTGCACCGGCTCGCCGTCCCCGATCTGACCACCACCGTCGTCACCAGGGCCCTGACCGGTCTGGCGGCCGATCCCTGGGGGCCGGGGCCGCTGCGCCGCCTCGTGACGGTCGCGGCCCTGCTGCTCGGGGCCCTCGCCGGAGGTTTCCTGACGCTTCGTCATGGTGCGCTGTGGGCCCTGGTCTTGGCTGTGGCTCTGCTGGCCTGCGTCACCCTCTCCCCGCGGTGGGACGGCACCGGGCGGTAGGCGCAGGAGCGGGGTCCGCCTCCGGTGCGCATCGGCTCGCATTCAGGGCCCGCCGCCATGGCCGTACGCCCTTCCCCGCCGCGCGCAACGGTATTCCGGTGGGGGCGCCATGAGGGCGGCCTTTCGGCAGCGGAAATTCGACTCCGCCCTTTCGGCGGAGGTGTTTCCGCTACGGTCTTCCGTTCGCCGCATTCCTCCCCCGGCGGGAACACGGCTCATTTGCGCGGACGGGGCCCGCGCTCCACGAGGAGGGCCGCAAAGGTGAACACCCAGGCCCCGACCGCCACCCAGAGCAGCACGGTGCCGAGGGGCCGCAGCCACGCCACCCCGGTCGGGGCGGCCGCCGAGAGGCAGGCGGTCGCCGTCATGCCGAGCGGGAAGACGCTCGACCAGCGCCGGATGTCGTAGCGGGGGCGCGGCCGGACCCCCTCGGCGGCGAGCAGCACGGCGTACCAGGCCAGGGAGAGGCCGAGGGTCGCCAGGGTGACGGTACGCAGTCCCGCGTGCACCCACCCCGTCCACAACGGTGACGCCGTGAGCCCGGATCCGGCGAGGGCGGTGATGGAGAGCGCCCCGCCGGCCACCCAGTGGTCGCCCGCGCCCGAGACGACCTGGCGGAAGTCGAAGCGTACGAGGGCCTCGGCGTAGAGCAGCAAGCCCAGGCAGAAGGCGGCCAGCGCGGCCCGGCCGAGCCAGTCGTGGCCGGTGGGGGCGGCCAGGACGCCCGCCAGGACGGCGAGCCCCTGGGTGGCCACGCAGACGAGGAACGCCGCGCCGGGCATGCGGTAGCCCCAGTGCCGCAGTACGGCGACCATCAGCCCCGGCCAGAGCGCGGCGGCCAGCGCCAGTAGCCCGAGGGCCACGGGCTGCCATCCGAGGAGGGAGAGCCGGGTGCCCAGCACGGTCGCGGCGGCCACGGCGGTGAGGGCCGCCGGGGTGTCGGCCTCGGCGCGGAACCGGCGCCGGTCACCCAGGAGCCGGGCGGCGAACTCGGCGGCGAGCAGCAGCCACAGCGCGGCGGAGACGGCCAGCGCGGCGATCGACAGCGTGTCGCGGCCGATCAGGTGCAGGCCTGCCGAGATGATCCCGGCCGCCATGACGGCGGCGCCGGCGGCCGGGGACAGCTCGGCCCACCACCGGGCACCCACAAGGAATCGCACCCCGCCAAGGGACACCACCGCGGCGGTTCCGGCCGCTGCGGCGCGCCATCGGGCGGGGCCATTGACCCTTCCGGGCTCGGCGAACACCCTCTTCCCCCCTCATTCTAGATTCGATATTCCGATCCTATTTCTGCCCACAGGACCGGGAACGACGAACACATTTATGACAACCCGGCCGCATTCCCCCGCTTCCCCCGACACGCCCATCTCCAGGCGGAATTACCCCGGTTCACCGGTACTGTCGTCGTCAACGCACCGCCGATTCACGGGCCCTTCAGGGCCCTCTCTTTTTGCACATGGGAGAATGAAATGCAGGCCTTGGCAACGGAGCCCGCACGCCAGGCTCCCGCTCAACCCGCGAGCTTCATTCAGGAAGTCCTGCGTGGCGTCGCCCAGGTCGATTTCATGCCGAGCGCGATCACCGGGATCTTCTTCCTCGCCGCCCTGGCCGCCGCCGGCTGGCAGTACGCCCTCTACGGCCTCCTCGGCGCGGTCGTCGGCACCGCCACCGCCTACGCGTTCGGCATCGACCGAGAGATCGTCTCGGCCGGGCTGCGCGGCTTCAACGGCACCCTCGTCTCGCTCGGCTTCGCCGTCTTCCTCGGGTGGGACCACCTGTCCACGCTGCTGCTCGCGATCGGCGGCAGCATCACCGTGGTGGTCGTCACCTCGGCGCTGGCGACGATCCTCGGCACCTGGAACATCCCCACGTTCACCGCGCCGTTCTGCATCATCGCGAGCGTGATGACCATCGCGGCGCCCAGCTTCTCCCGGGTGTGGCACACCGGCCCCGATCTGGCGGCGCTGCCCGCGGCCGCCGGCGGGACCACCGCCCTCGACTGGGGACAGCTGTGGCGTGCCTTCTTCGCCAACGTCGGCCAGATCTTCTTCATGCCGCAGTGGTTCGTCGGCCTGATCTTCCTCGCCGGCATCTTCGTGGCCAGCCGGGTCGCCGGGGTCATGGCCTGCGTCGGCAGCGTCACGGCCATCTTCGTTGCCTGGGCGATGGGTTCACCGTCCGATGGCGTCTCGCAGGGGCTCATGGGCTACAGCAGCGTGCTCGTCGCGATGGCCCTGTGCGGAGTGTTCATCGTCCGGTCCCGCTGGAGCTTCGCGTTCGCCGTCCTGGGAGCCGCGGCGGCGACCGGGCTCACGGCCGCGATGACCGCCTTCTTCGACCCGTTCGGCGGCCACACCTTCACCTGGCCGTTCGTCCTGACCACGGTCGTCTTCGTCGCCGCGGTACCCCAGATCCCCCGGCTGCAACGGACCTGACACCACCCCGGCCGAAGCCCCCGCGGCAACAGCCGTGACAACGGCTTCGGCGACAGCTCTGGCAACAGCTCTGGCAACAGCAGCACGTGAACCACCTTGAGAGCCGAAAGTGAGTGACCGATGAATCTCGCTCCCCGTGAGATGGACAAGCTCTGGATCTACGTCGTGGCCGACCTGGCCCGCAAGCGGCGGGACCGGGGCGTCAAGCTCAACTACAGCGAGGCCTGCGCCCTGATCAGCGAGGGCATCCTCGAAGGCGCCCGCGACGGCAGGACCGTCGCCGAGTGCATGGAGCTCGGCAAGCAGATCGTCTCCGCCGCCGATGTCATGAAGGGCGTGCGGGAGATGCTTCCGCTGCTCCAGGTCGAGGCCGCCTTCGTGGACGGCACCAAGCTCGTCTCCTGCCACGACCCCGTCGGCGCCTGAGCGGTGACGGCCATCGCACCCGAACGGCCCGAACGGCCCGGCCGGGCACCGGAATCGGCGGCCACGGTCATCCTGGCCGGCGGTCACGAGGGTGGCACCGCGGCAGGCGCCGTGCACCCGGGCCGGCCGCTGGCCGAAGCCGTGCGGGCGGCGCTCACCGCCTCGCCCGAGCCGGTGTGCGTGGTCCCGATGACGCTGGGGCGCGACCCCGGGCTGATCGCCGACTGCGCCCGCGCCCTGCGCTGGCTGGGCCGGGAGGAGGGGGTCGGGCGGCTCGTGCTGGCGCCGCCCTTCGCCACGGTGGACCACTTGACCGCGTGGCTCCGTACCGCCGCCCTCAAGGCGGTGCGCGAGGCGCCCGACACCTCCGCCGTCCTGGTCACCGCGCCCGCCGCGGGACCCTTCGAGGACGCGGACCTGTTCCGGGTGGCCCGGCTGGTGCGCCAGTACGGGCAGCACCGCTGGGTCGAGGTCGCCTTCGACGGGGGTGACCCGGACCTCGCGGAGGGTGCGGAGCGCTGCCGCCGCCTCGGCGCCGGCCACATCGCCCTGGTCCGGGCCGCGTTCGCCCCGCCGGCCGAGCTTCCGGCCGGGGTCCTGGACACCGGTCCGCTGCTGTCCGGTGCGGCGATCGCCCAGGTCGTACGGGCCCGCGCGCAGGAGGCGCTGCACCGGCTGGCCCACGGGCAGGACGGCGTGGCCGAGGGGCTGGACGCCGAGCACGGGCACGGGTACGCGCACTCCCACGGCCCGGGCGGCGACCACGACCACTCGGACACGGACGCGGACACCCACCACACACACGCGCACGGCCACGCACACGGCGAGAGCCACCGCCGCGCGGACGGCCGGGGTCACGGCCACCCGCACGGCCATTCCCCCCACTGATCCGAAGGAAGGGAAGTACCACCATGTCAGGTGGCGCCACATACCTTTACGGCGAAGGCACCGTAGAGATCAACGCCGGCCGCCGCAAGGCCAAGGTCACCGTCTCCAACACCGGTGACCGTGCGGTCCAGGTCGGCTCGCACTACCACTTCTTCGAGGTCAACCGAGCCCTCGACTTCGACCGCAACGCCGCCTACGGCATGCACCTCGACCTCCCCGCCGGCACCGGTGTCCGCTTCGAGCCGGGCGACACCCGCGAGGTGGAACTCACCGCGTACAGCGGCCACGGCCGGCTGATCGGTTTCAGCTCCCTCGTGAACGGCGGGCTCGGCTCCACCGACACCCGCGTCCGGGCCATGAACCGGGCCGTCGAGCTCGGATTCCTGGGAGCCCGGGCGGAGTCGGCGCAGCAGGCCGCGGCCGCGCAGGCCGCCGCGCAGGCCGTGGAGGCCCCCTCGAAGCGGGCCTCGAAGCAGGCCGCAAAGCCCGCCTCCAAGCCGGCGGCCAAGCCAGCCGCCAAGGCTCCCGCCAAGACCGCGGCCGCCAAGAAGGCCAAGACCTCCAAGAAGGGCGACAAGTAGCGATGGCTGTCCTGAGCCGCAAGCAGTACACCGACCTGTTCGGGCCGACCGTCGGCGACCGCTTCCACCTGGCGGACACCAACCTGGTCGTCGAGGTCGAGAAGGACCACAACGAGGGCCACTACGGCGACGAGGCCGTCTACGGCGGCGGCAAGGGCATCCGCGACGGCATGGCGCAGGACCCGCAGGCCACGAGCCTGCAGGGGGCCCTGGACCTGGTCATCACCAACGTGGTGGTCATGGACGCGATCCTGGGTGTGGTCAAGGGCGACCTCGGCATCAAGGACGGTTTCATCGCGGGTCTCGGCAAGGCCGGCAACCCGCACACCCAGTCCGGGGTCCACCCCAAGCTGGTCATCGGGCCCGGCACCGAGGTCATCTCCGGCGAGCACATGATCGCCACGGCCGGCGGCATCGACAGCCACATCCACTTCATCTCCCCGCAGCAGGCCGAGCACGGCCTGTCCAACGGCATCACCACCCTCATCGGCGGCGGCACCGGCCCCTCCGACGGGACCAACGGCACCACGTGCACCCCGGGTCCGTGGAACATCGGCCGCATGTACCAGGCGTCCGAGGACCTGCCGGTCAACGTGGGTCTGCTGGGCAAGGGCAACGGCTCGCTGCCGGAGGCCCTCATTGAGCAGGTCGAGGCGGGCGTCTGCGGCCTGAAGGTGCACGAGGACTGGGGCACCACCCCGGCCGCGCTGAGCCGCGCCCTGGACGTGGCCGACACCTACGACGTGCAGGTCGCGGTGCACACCGACACCCTGAACGAGTCCGGCTTCTTCGAGGACACCCGCTCCGCCATCGACGGGCGCACCATCCACACCTTCCACACCGAGGGCGCGGGCGGCGGCCACGCCCCCGACATCATGCGGGTGGCCGGCGAGCCCAACGTCCTGCCGTCCTCCACCAACCCGACGCTGCCGTACACGGTGAACTCGGTCGACGAGCTGCTCGACATGGTGATGGTCTGTCACCACCTGTCGCACGACATCCCGGAGGACGTCTCCTTCGCGGACTCGCGCGTGCGCGCCGAGACGATCGCCGCCGAGACGGTGCTGCACGACGAGGGGGTCATCTCGATCTTCTCCTCCGACTCCCAGGCCATGGGCCGCATCGGCGAGTCCTGGACCCGCGCCTTCCAGACCGCGCACCACTGCAAGGACCAGCGCGGCAAGCTCGACGGCGACACCGAGCGCAACGACAACTTCCGCGCCCTGCGCTACCTCGCCAAGATCACGATCAACCCGGCGATCGCCACGGGCACCGCCGAGCACATCGGCTCCCTGGAGACGGGCAAGCTCGCCGACGTCGTGCTGTGGCCGATCGGCTCGTTCGCCGCCAAGCCGAAGATGGTCATCAAGGGCGGGCTGATCAACTGGGCGCTGATGGGTGACCCCAACGCCTCGCTGCCGACCCCGCAACCGGTCTACTACCGGCCGATGTTCGGCGCGTACGGCAAGGCCAAGCAGGCCACCCGGGTGTCCTTCATGTCGCAGGCCGCGATCGATCTCGGCGTACCGCAGAAGCTGGGCCTCGACAGCAAGGTCCTGCCGGTCAGGCACTGCCGCACCGTCGGCAAGCAGCACATGGTCCGCAACGACGCCCTCCCGGTCATCGCCGTCGACCCGGAGACCTACAAGGTCACCCTCGACGGGGTGCCCGCCACCATCGAGCCGGCCCGCGAACTGCCCCTGAACCACCTGTTCTACCTGGCATGAGCACTGCCGCCAACTCCGCCGTGGCCAGCCCCGCGGCCGTGACGCCGGTACGGGCCCTGCTGGTCAGCCTCCAGCTCACCGACTCGGCCTTCCCCAGCGGCTTCTACACCCTCTCCCACGGCCTGGAGGGGTACGCCCAGGCCAAGGCCGTGACCCCCGAGGGCGTGCCGGTCCTGCTGGCCGATCTGCTGCGGCATTCGGTGGGGCCTTCCGACGCCACCGCGCTGGCGCTGGCCCACGGGGCCGCAGTGGCCGGCGACTGGGAGGCCCTGGCCGAGACCGACCGGCGGTTGAACGCGGCCAAGCTGAACGAGGGGCTGCGCCGCGCCGCCACCCGCACCGGCCGCCAGCTGCTGGACCTCGCCCGCGAGTGCGTCGGCGGCGAGCCGCTGGAGCGGTACGCGGAGCTCGTGGCCGCCAAGCGGGCGCCGGGCTCGCAGGCCGTGGCCGCCGGGGTCGCCTACGCGGCCGCCGGGGTCCCGGCCGAACAGGCCGTCGTGAGCGACCTGTTCGCCTACTCGGCGAGCTTCACCGGGGCCGCGCTGCGGCTGCGGCTCACCGACCACCGCAAGGCGCAGGTGGTGCTGCGCGGGATCGCACCCGTCATCGAGGAGGTGGCGGGGGCGGCCCTGTGCCGTGAACTCGCCGATCTCGGCGGATGCGTTCCGATGGCCGATGTGATGTCGGGCCGTCATGAGCGGGCCGAGGCACGGCTGTTCGCGACCTAGCGTCCCCCAACTCCGCTCCTTTCCCCAAGCCGTCTTTTACCCAAGGTGTGTGACTTTGATGACCGAGGACAACGTCCTGCGCGTCGGCGTCGGCGGCCCCGTCGGCTCCGGCAAGACGGCGCTGATCGAGGCCCTGGTGCCGGTGCTCATCGCGCGCGGCCACCGGCCCGCCGTGATCACGAACGACATCTACACCCAGGAGGACGCCCGCCAGGTCCGCCGCACCCTGGCCGGGGTGCTCGACCCCGAGCGCGTCGTGGGCGTGGAGACCGGCGCCTGCCCGCACACCGCCGTGCGCGACGACCCGACGATGAACCTGGCCGCGGGCGCCGAAATGCTGGAGCGGTTCCCCGATGTCGACACCCTGCTCTACGAGTCGGGCGGCGACAACCTCACCCTCACCTTCAGCCCCGTCCTGGTCGACCTCTTCCTCTTCGTCCTGGACACCGCCGAGGGCGAGAAGATGCCCCGCAAGCGCGGCCCGGGCATCACCGAGTCCGACATGCTCGTGATCAACAAGATCGACATCGCCCAGTACGTCCGCTGCGACATCAACGTCATGGAGTCCGACGCGCACCGCGTGCGCGAGGGGCGCCCCGTGGTCCTGACCAACTGCCTGACCGGGCAGGGCCTGGAGGACGTGGCCAACTTCATCGAGTCCTTCCGCCGGGTGCCGGCGTGAGCGCAGTGGCGCACCCGCCCCGCACTCCGCCCCGCACCCTCCTGCCGCCCGCACGCCTGGAGGCCGCGCACTACGAACCGCCGCGCGTCCCCCTGGAGGTCCTGCGGCACTCCTCGGTGCCCGACACCCTCGGTGTCGGGCGCCCCGGCAAGGTCGGCCTGCTGGAGCTGGGCTTCGAGCGGGTCGGCGACCGGACCGAGCTGGTGCGGCACTACCAGAAGTCCCCGCTCCAGATCATGCGGCCGCTCTACTTCGACCCGCACCGCCCCGACCTGCCCATCACCTTCCTGATGTCCACGGGCGGCGGGGTCGTCCAGGCCGACCGGCTGCGCACCGACCTGTCCTTCGGCCCCGGCACCTCGGGGCACGTGACCACCCAGGCGGCCACCAAGGTCTACCGGATGGAGCACGACTACGCCGTCCTGCAGACCTTCCTGACCGCCGGCCCGGACGCGTACGTGGAGTACCTGCCGGACCCGGTCATCCCGTACGTCGACTCCCGCTTCTACCAGCGCACGGTGGTCACCGCCGACCCCACGGCCACCGTGCTGGCGAGCGAGACCGTCCTGTCCGGCCGGCTCGCGCACGGGGAGCGCAACGCCTATCAGGTCTTCGCCTCCGATTTCGAACTGCGCCGACCGAGCGGCGAGTTGGTGGCACTGGACACCGTACGGCTGGAACCGGGCGGGGCCGAGGGGGTCCGAGGCCGCTCCGTCGACGGCCGCTCCGTCGACGACCGCTCCGTCGACGACCGCTCCGTCGACGACCGCTCCATCGACGGGCCCGCCGTGCTGGCCGGTCATTCCGTGATGGCCTGCTTCTTCGCGGTCAGCCCGCTCGCCCCCGCCCGCGAGCTCGCCGACCTGCTCCACGAGACCCTGGCCGGACGCGGACTCCCGTACGGGGTCAGCGTGCTGCCGCAGGAGTGCGGGGCCTGGGTGCGGGTGCTCGGCGAGCACACCGAGGCCGTGACCCTGGCGCTCGGGGCCGTCTGGGACGCGGTGCGGCGCAGGCTGATCGGCGTACCCTCCCCGGACCTGCGCAAGACCTGAACTCCCCCACCCCTCCCGCCTGTTCACGACCAGAGAGAGCTCCACACATGCCCAGTGGCTACGACACGGGTAATACCGCCTGGATGATGGCGAGCACCGCCATGGTGCTGCTGATGACCCCCGGCCTCGCCTTCTTCTACGGGGGCATGGTCAAGACCAAGCACGTGCTGGTGATGCTCAAGATGAGCTTCGCCTGCCTGTCGCTGGTGACCATCCTGTGGGTCGCCGTCGGTTACTCCCTCGCCTTCGGCAAGGACTCCGGCGGCGGCATGATCGGCAATCTCGACCACGCCTTCTTCCGCGGCATCGGGATGGACTCCCTGCACGGCTCCATCCCGACCGTGATCTTCGCCTGTTTCCAGATGTCCTTCGCGATCATCACGGTGGCGCTGATCAGCGGCTCGATCGCGGGCCGCGCCACCATGAAGGGGTGGCTGGTCTTCGTCGTCGCCTGGACGATGCTGGTCTACGTGCCCACCGCGCACTGGGTGTTCGCCCCCGACGGCTGGATCAACAAGTCCCTGGGCGCTCTCGACTACGCCGGCGGTCTGCCGGTCGAGCTCAGCTCGGGGGCCTCGGGCCTCGCGGTGGCCATCGTGCTGCGCAAGCGCAAGGACTTCGAGCGCGAGACGATCCGCCCGCACAACCTGCCCCTGGTCATCATCGGTCTGGCGCTGCTGTGGTTCGGCTGGTTCGGCTTCAACGCGGGCTCCGCGCTCCAGGTCGAGGGCAGCGCCCCGACCACCTTCTTCAACACCCAACTCGCCGCCGCGGGCGCGATGATCGGCTGGCCGATCATCGAGAAGTGGCGTCTGGGCCACGTGGAGATGCTGGGCGTGGCCTCGGCGGCGGTCGCCGGCATGGTGGCCATCACCCCCGCCTGCGGCGAGGTCTCCCCGCTCGGAGCGCTGATCATCGGCTTCACCGCCGGTGTGGTCTGCTGCTTCGCCATCAACATGAAGTTCAAGATCGGCGTCGACGACACGCTCGACGTGGTCGGCGTGCACGGCTGGGGCGGCATCGTTGGCGTCCTCTCCATCGGCTTCTTCGCCACGGCCGCGATGAGCGGCAAGAAGGGCCTCTTCTACGGGGGCGGCCTCGACCAGCTCTGGCGTCAGGCCGTCGCCGTCCTGGCCGTCGGCTCCTTCGCCTTCGCCATGACCTGGCTCATCGCCAAGGTGATCGACAAGGCCGTCGGTTTCCGCGCCTCCGAGGAGTACGAGAACGTACCCGGCCGGGAGGAGGAGGTCGCCTACGACAACGAGACCCTGGACGAGATCCGCGACCGCATCGGCGGAGCCGCGGCCCCGGCCCGCGAGCCCGCCACGGTGGGCGCCTCCAAGGACGGGGCGGAGCAGCAGGACGCCGCGCTGCTCGCCGAAATCGTATCCGTGCTGGACCGACGAGAGCGTGACAAGTGACCGCGCACACGATTGCCGCCGCCGTAGCGGCGGTCTCCGCCGCACCCGCCGCCGCACCCGCCGTCGCCGACTCCGGCAACGCGTCCTGGCTGATGATGGCCACGGCCCTGGTGCTGCTGATGGCTCCCGGAGTGGCCTTCTTCTACGGCGGTATGGTCCGCACCGGCCAGATCGTCGCCATGCTGAAGATGATCTTCTTCTGCATGGTGATCGTCACCGTGCTCTGGTTCGCGATCGGCTACTCCCTGGCCTTCGGCCCCGATGCCGGCGGGCTCGGCGTCATCGGCACGCTCGACCACGCCTTCCTGCGCGGGATCGATGCCCGGTCGCTGACCGGCTCCGTGCCCACGGTCACCTTCGTGGTCTTCCACCTGTCCTTCGCGGTCGTCACCGTGGCCCTGATCGCCGGCTCCATCGCGGGCCGCGCGAAGATGGGCGGCTGGATCGCCTTCGTCATCGCCTGGACCCTGCTGGTCTACATCCCCATGGCCCACTGGGTGTTCGACCCGGCCGGCTGGGTCGCCAAGCAGCTCGGCGCCGTCGACTTCTCCGGCGGCACCGTCGTGGAGATCGGATCGGGGGCCGCCGGACTCGCCCTGGCCATCGTCGCGGGCAAGCGCGCGGACTTCGACCGCCAGGGCATCCGGCCGCACAACCTGCCGCTCGTGGTCATCGGGCTGTCGCTCATGTGGTTCGGCTGGTTCGGCTTCAACACCGGTTCCTCCCTGGAGACCCCGGGCGGCGCGGCGATGGCCTTCCTCAACAGCCAGCTCGCGGCGGGTGCGGCGATGGCCGGCTGGGCGGTGACCAGCTGGTGGCGCACCCGGCAGGTCGGCCTGCTCGACATGTGCATGGGCGCCGTCACGGGCCTGGTGGCCATGACCCCGCTGGCCGGCGGGGTGAGCCCGGTATGGGCCACCGTCATCGGCTTCCTCGCCGGGCTGAGCTGCGCGTTCGCGATCAGCTGGAAGTACCGGCTGGGCGTGGACGACACCCTGGACGTCGTCGGCATCCACGGCTGGGGCGGCATCGTCGGCATGGTCATGGCCGGCCTCTGCGCGACCGGGACCCTGACGGGCCACAAGGGCCTCTTCTACGGCGGCTCCTGGGACCTGCTGAGCAAGCAGCTCACCGCCACGGTGGTGCTCGGCCTGTACTCCTTCGTGATGACCGCACTGATCGGCAAGGCCATCGAGGTCACCATCGGGCTGCGCCAGCCCGGCGGAATGGTGGAGAAGGAGCAGGCCTACGCCGACGCCCTCTCCGACAACCTGGAGCAGCTGACGACCGACGATTCCCGGGCCAAGGGGGCCGAGGAGGAGCCGGAGAGCGCCTCCGCCCTGGTCGCCCGGCTGCGCGAGGTCCTGCTGACGAGTGCGCAGAGCGGCGGCGACCGGCAGAGCGGGGGCGACCGGACGGGCGGCGACGACCGCGGCTGAGCACGGCTGAGTACGGCTGACCACGGCCGCACCAGGTGATCCGGCCCCCGTCGCGTGACGCGGCCGGGGCCGGATCACGCGACCGGATCACGTGGCCGGATCACGTGGCCGGGTCACGCCGCCCGTCTGACCAGGTCTCCCGCGTCCAGGGTCCGACGCCACACGATGCGGCGGCGTACGGCGTTCAGGTCGGCCCGCAGCGGGCCGGGCGGCACGGCCAGCACCGGACAGGGGGCGTGCGCCAGGCAGTACCGGGACACCGAGGGCCGCAGGGCTCGCAGCAGGGGGCCGCGCGGTCCCGTACCCACCACCAGCAGGTCGCCGGGGTCCCGGGCCTCGCCCACCAGGGCAGCGCCCGGGGTGCCCATGACCACCAGCCCGGCCAGGGTCACGCCCGGCGGGGCACCCCCGAAGGCGGTGTCGAGGACCTCCCGCAACCGCTCGACCGCCGCGTCCCGCGAGGCGGTGAGCAGCGCGGTCCCTCCCCCGCCGCGCCGGGCGCCCAGGCCGCCGAGCGGCGGCTGCCAGGCCAGTACGACCCGCAGTTCCGCCTCCCGCGCCCGGGCCTCGGCGTGCGCCGCGTGCAATGCCGTCAGGCTCCCGAGGGATCCGTACGCCCCCACCACCACTCGTCCCCGCAACGTGGCCGTCCTCCCCGTCCGCTGCCGCTCCGTCGCCTCAAGGAAACGACGGCGACGGGGCGTTCGCCCCTCCCCCGGCGGACTTCTGACAGAGCCCTGACGTGGAACGCGGAAGCCCTGACGGGTCCCTGACGCGGGGGCCCGGCGCACGTGCGGTCAGCCGGTGAAGCCGAGGCCGCCCAACGCCTTCTCGACGCGGGCGCGGTGCTGCTCCTCCCAGGCATCCAGGGACTGCCCGGCCTCCTTGGCCAGCCTGTCCAGGGCGGCGCTCAGGATCTCCTCCTGCCGGGCGGCCGGGGTGACCACGATGCCCTCCTCGTCGGCGACCACGATGTCACCGGGGTGCACGCTCACGCCGCCGACCCGGACCGGGCCACCGAGCGAGCCGAGCTTCTTCTTGGCGCCCGGGATGGGGACGACTCCGCGGGCGAAGACCGGGAAGCCCGCTTCGCGCACCTCCCCGAGGTCGCGCAGCAGCCCGTCCAGCACGAACGCGGCGATGCCGCGCCGCTGGGCGACCGCGCACACGTTGCCGCCGGCGAGCGCGTGGTCCAGGTCGCCCGATTCCACGACGATGACCGAGCCGGGCTCGGCGCGGTAGATGGCCGCGTGCAGCATCAGGTTGTCCCCGGGCTCGCACCGCACCGTGTACGCGGGTCCCGCGACGCGCGGGGCGTCCCACAGCGGGCGGATGCCGATGTCCATGACCTGCTCGCGCCCGAGGAGGTCGGCGAGGGTGGTGGGCGGGACGCCCGTGAAACCGTTTGGCATGTCAGTCCTTTTCTCAGCTCCGGTCGTCCCGGGCCCGCCGGGCACCGAGATCGTAGAGCACGGATCACGGATCACGGATCACGGATCACGGATCACGGATCACGGTGCGTGGTGCGCCGTGTAGCCGGCGGCGGCGATCGCCGCGATGACGGCGGCCGGGTCGACGGCCCGGTCGGCGTCGACGACGGTGCGGCCGGCGCGGACGCCCGTGGCGCTGGCGACCACCCCCGCCAACTCCTCCACCTCGTCGTCGATCAGCAGCCCGCAACCGGTGCAGTGCATGCCGGTCACGGTGAACTCCATGCGCTCCCTCACGAGGTGCCCTCCTGGCTCTCGAAGGTGATCCCGGCCGCCGTACATGCCCATGCCGCAGCTGTACTCGAGGGTCCCCGGCTTCCGCGCACCCAGGTCGATGCCGGTGGTCCCGGTCGTGGGGAGGATCTCCTGGACGCCGAGGTCGGGGATGACGAAGGCGCGGACGCAGCCGCCCGTCCCCTGCGTGGCGACGACCAGGGTGGTGGGGACGCCCGCCTTCGCGATGACGGCGGCCGGTGCGTACGCGTTCGTACGGGCCCGGATGGTCACGGTCTGCGTGCCGTCAGGGTTGAGCACCACCGTCCGGGCCGCCTCGGGGGCGGCGACCGCCGCGGGGTCTCCGGTGGGCCACCAGCCGCCGAGCCGCAGCCCGCTGCCGAGGGTCCACACCGCGACGAGCAGCACCACGACGGCGGTCGCCAGAGTCAGCCGCCCCTGCCACAGCCCGGCGGCGGAGCGCAGGAAGAAGCCGAGGGCGGCGAAGAGCGGTCCGGTCCCGAGGACGAAGCCGGCCATGACGGCCGCTCCCGCGAGGGGGCCGCCCGAGGTGACGGCGAGGAGCTCGACGCTCAGGGTCACCCCGCAGGGGATCAGCACGGTCAGGAAGCCGAGCACGGCCGGGATGGTGACGGCCGTGGGCGAACAGACCGGTGGAGACACCGGTGACGAACAACGCGGTGGATGAAGCCGTGGGGAACGGACACCCTGTACGTCGCGGTGGATCAGGACACGGCGAAGCACCCCGGCCGTCCGGCGAGCGGGCGGGTACCGGTGCGGGACCGGTCAGGTCCGGCTGACGCAGAGGGAGTCGAGATCGGGTGCTCTCGGGCGGGAGCGTTCCGGGGGCGGCACGGGCCGCGGGTGGCCGTCGGCCACGGACCGCGTCCCCCATATGGCGCAGCCGGCGAGATCTCCGGCCGGACCGGCCTGCACGGTGGGCGCGTACGCCGACGCCAGCGGGCAGTCCTGCCCGGAGGCCGAGCAGTCTCCGTCGGTGCCCGCGCCAGCGCCGCTCTCCGGGGCCGTGGCCATCGCGGGCGTCCCGGCGGTCACCGGCGCCTCGCCCATCCCTGCCGTCGCGGCCATACCGGCCATCTCGGCCCCGGCCATACCGGCCATACCGGCCATGGCAGGCGACCCGTTCGGCGGCGCCCCGGCCATCCGCGTGCCCGCCGCGTCCCCCGCGGACGCGGGATGCGTGAACAGCCCGCCACAGACGAGCAGCAGCACCGCCACGACGCCCGCGGCGAGGGCCGAGGCGCGGTGACGGGCGCGGATGGGCTGCATGTCCGTGATGCTACGACAGCCCCCGGACCGCCCCCCGAACCGGGGCGGAGCAGTCCTGTCCGAGACCCTCCGTGCCTCCCGCTCCGCCGTTACTGTGTCGCCATGGAGACCTCCACCACCGCACGGGTGAAGTCCACCGGTGTCCACGGCGACCGGGCCTGAGGCCCCCGCAGTGGACGCGCCACGCCACGGCGCCTGGCTTCGCACCGGAATCAGCCGGAACGGCGGCCCGCTCCGGGAAACGGAGCACGTCGTGTGGCTCCAGACCGACACCCTGTACGCGGACAGCCGCGGGTTCGCCGGAACCACCTCGTACGACGGCCGGCAGATCACCTTCCACCACCACGTCGGCGCCCCCGGCCACGACGTGGGAGTCCTGCGCCCCGACGGCATCCGCCTGATCGAAACGGGGAGCAACCTCGACGGCAGCACCTTCCTGGAGGTGTGGTCCCCGCTGCCGTACGCGCAGGGCCCCACCGGCTGCTGGTTCGCCGCGGGCTCCCAGACCGTGCGCGTCGGCAGCCACGTCGTGCACGTCGACGCCGCCGGGCACGGCACGCACCACGTCCTCCTGCGCACCGACCCGGTCCCGTCCGGACCGCGGGCGGCGACGGATCAGGCGGATCAGGCGGATCAGACGGATGTCACCGAGCAGGCGGATCTCACCGAGCAGGCGGATCAGACCGGTCGGCCGGACTGACCCGCCGCGGTGTCCCCGGCCCCGGCCGTACGGGCCTGCCCGCGGCCGAGCAGTTCCGCCAGCCCGCGCCGGGTGGCGGCCATGACCACGCGGTCCTCCGGCCGCAGGACGTAGCCGGGGCGCAGGTCCCACACCAGGGCGGGCCGCCTGGCCGCGTCGTAGCCCGGTTCCGTGGCGAGGCCGGGGCGGCGGTTCGCCGGGGCGGCGGTGTCCAGGGCGACGACCCGCCACGCACCGGGCCGGAACGATTCCGCGATGGTGCGCCCCTCGAGCTGGGGATGGCCGGCCACCTCCAGCACCGCGAACACCAGCACCCTGCGCTCCACCGGGATCGCGCCGAGCACCTGGCGGCCCATCATCGCCCCGGCGAACGCGGGCGCGGCCAGGTGGGAAACGCTGCGGCTCCGGGTGAGGGCCGCCGGGTGCGCCTCGCGCAGGGTGCGGTAGACGGCGGTGGCGAACTCGTTGTCGTACAGCCGCATCACCACCCGTACGTCGGGTTTCACCGAGCGGGCGTAGAGCGCGGCCTCCAGATTGGTGGTGTCCGAGCTGGTCACCGCCAGCAGGGCGGCGGCGCGGTGGATCCGGGCGGCCTCCAGGACCCCTTCGTCGGTGACGTCTCCGACCACGACGGGCACGTGCAGGCGGCGTGCGAGGGCGATTCCGCGGGCCCCGGGATCGGACTCCACGCACACCACGGGGATCCCCAGCTCCCGCAGCCGCGCGAGCACCCGGGCGCCGACCTTGCCGAGGCCGAGCAGCACGACGTGGCCGGAGAGTCCGCGCGGCGGTCTGCGCAGGGCCGTGGCGGTACGGAAGGCGCCCAGCGCCTCGAGCGCCGCCGCGACCAGGACGGGCAGCAGGAGCAGCCCGACGAAGCCGGCCAGGATCTGCAGGAGTTGCCGCTCGGTGGGCTGGTCGAGCGCGGGGTCGTTGATCGCGAAGACGTCGAGCAGGGTCAGGTAGACGGCGTGCAGCGGGGTGTCCCCCGTGACCAGGGAGGAGGCCACGGCCAGGGCGCCGACGGCGGCCGTGATCCCGGCCAGCGACCAGCGGAGCCTGCGGGAGAACAGTGAACCCACCGGCAGGGAGACCTGGTTCAGCCGTCGCCCTTCCTGTGCGGCCGTGGCGTGGGAGACCGCTTCCAGTGCGACGATCCCGCGCCCGGTCGCGGCCGCCACCGACCGGTCGTCCGGGAGGAGTTGCGGACCCCGGTCGCCGCCGAGCTCCGATCCGTCGGCGCCGGCCGGGTCCACGGCGGTGGCGGAGAGCAGGGCCAGCGTGCACAGGCCCGGTTCGGCGACCTCGCCGGGGCCCGGAGGTGTGCGCTCCACCGCGCGCAGGAGCAGCCCGTCTGCCTGGATCACCTTGCTGGTGCCGGCGACCGCTGAGGCGACGAGGGCGGGGGCGGCCGTATCGGCGTCGGAGAGCACCGTCGTGGCGGTGTCGAGCCCCCGCCGGTCGATGCCGGGTTCCGCGACGAGCGCCGCCTGGTCGAGCAACTCCTCGAGGTGCTGGCCGAGTTTGCGGTTGTAGAGGCGGATGACGAGCCGCAGCCTGGGGTTCAGCCGACGGGCCACCAGGGCGGCCCGTACGTTCGTCTCGTCGTCCTCGTAGACGAGTGCCAGTGCGGCCGCCCCGGTCACTCCGGCGGCGGCCAGCGCCTCCTCGTCGGGGGCGGGAGCCTCCAGCACCCGCAGTTCCGGTACGGGCGCCTCCCCCGCGGCGGCCGTACGGTCCCCGGCGGCCGTACGGATCCGCGCGGCCGGGAACCGCCCGAGCAGCGCGCGCCCGGCCCCGACCCGGGCCCGGGTCCGGCTCTGTCCGGGACCTGCTCCGGGCCGTACCTCGCGGACGGCGGGCACGACCAGCGTCACCCGCTCCTCGTACACGTCGCGGAGCTCCGCTGCCAGCCGGTGGGCGAGCCCGTCGTCCCCGCAGACGACCATCAGGTCTGCGGATTCGGTCTGTTGGTGAGGATGCGCGGAAGGAGGGGACACCGTCCCAGCATGCCGTGCCGGCCGGTCCGGTCCGGCGGCGGGCGCCCGTGCGTCAGTGGATGACGCTGAAGCTGCGCCAGGGCAGGGCCTGAGGAGCCGTGACGTTCGAGAGGGTCGTGGCCACGTAGGTGCCGTCGCCGCGGTCGAGCTTGCGGCAGTCTTCCGTCTGGTAGAGGACGACGTCCACGAGGGTGTTGTTCTCCACGTGGGTCGCCCCCTTGGGCAGGCCGATCTTCTGACAGCCCTTGACCGAGGTGTTGATGTAGCTCACCTCGAGCGGCGAGTCGTGGCCGCGGAGTTCGAGCATCCCGACGGTGCTCCGGCCCAGGCCCGAGCAGGCGGTGGCCGTCAGCAGCAGCGCTGCCGTTCCCGCGATGATGCTGATACGCCTGCTGTGGGACATGGCGCGGTCCTCGTCTGTGCGGTGATGGCGGTCCTACGCACAGACTGCCCCGGCACGGCGCGCGCGGCCCCCGCTGCTCCGCCGTCCGGGTGAACGCGGCCCCGTGGCGACGCGCCGGGGACCCGGAGCCCACGGGCCCCGCCGGGGGCCCGGGCCGGCCGCCGTTCGCGGCGGGCCGGCCCGGGCGCCGGGATCAGACGAGGTCGAACCGGTCCAGGTTCATCACCTTGTCCCAGGCGGCGACGAAGTCCTTGACGAACTTCTCCTTCGCGTCGTCGCTCGCGTAGACCTCCGCGAGCGCGCGCAGCTCGGAGTTCGACCCGAAGACCAGGTCGACCCGGCTGCCGGTCCACTTGACCTTGCCCGTGGCGTCGTCGCGGGCCTCGAAGGCGTTCGCGTCCTCGGAGGTCGGCTTCCAGGTCGTCCCCAGGTCGAGCAGGTTGACGAAGAAGTCGTTGGTGAGGGACCCGGGGGTGTGGGTGAGGACACCGAGCGGCGACTGCTGGTGGTTCGCCCCGAGCACCCGCAGGCCGCCCACCAGGACGGTCGTCTCGGGGGCGCTGAGGTTCAGCAGGTTCGCCTTGTCGAGCAGCAGGTACTCGGCCGGCAGGCGGTTGCCCTTGCCGAGGTAGTTGCGGAACCCGTCGGCGGCCGGCTCCAGCGCGGCGAACGACTCCACGTCGGTCTGCTCCTGCGAGGCGTCCACGCGTCCGGGCGCGAACGGCACCCGGATCTCGACGCCGGCGTCCTTGGCGGCCTGCTCTACGCCCGCACCGCCCGCGAGGACGATCAGGTCGGCCAGGGAGACCTCCTTGCCCCCGGTCTGCGCCGAGTTGAAGGACCCCCGGATTCCCTCCAGGGTGCGCAGTACGCCTCCCAGCTCGTCGGGGTTGTTCACCTCCCAGCCGCTCTGCGGCTGGAGGCGGATGCGGGCGCCGTTGGCGCCGCCGCGCTTGTCGCTGCCGCGGAAGGACGAGGCCGCGGCCCAGGCGGTGGAGACGAGCTGGGACACCGTCAGGTCCGAGGCGAGGACCTCGGCCTTGAGGGCGGCGACATCCGCGTCGTCGACGAGGGAGTGGGTCACCGCGGGGAGCGGGTCCTGCCACAGCAGCGTCTCGGAGGGGACCTCGGGTCCGAGGTAGCGCACGACCGGGCCCATGTCGCGGTGGGTCAGCTTGTACCAGGCCCGCGCGAAGGCGTCCGCGAACTCGGCCGGGTTCTCGTGGAAGCGCCGCGAGATCTGCTCGTAGGCCGGGTCGATGCGCAGCGAAAGGTCGGTCGTGAGCATCGTCGGGGCGTGGGTCTTCGACGGGTCGTGCGCGTCGGGCACGGTGCCCGCCCCGGCGCCGGCCTTCGGCCGCCACTGGTGGGCACCGGCGGGACTCTTGAACAGCTCCCACTCGTAGCCGAAGAGGATGTCGAAGAAGGTGTTGTCCCAGGCGATCGGGGTGTTCGTCCAGATCCCCTCGAGACCGCTGGTGATGGCGTCGCCGCCCTTGCCGGTACCGAAGGAGTTGGCCCAGCCCAGGCCCTGCGCCTCGATCGGGGCGGCCTCGGGGTCGTCGCCGACGCTCTCCGCCGGGCCCGCGCCGTGGGTCTTGCCGAAGGTGTGCCCGCCCGCGATCAGGGCGACGGTCTCCTCGTCGTTCATCGCCATGCGGCGGAACGTCTCGCGGATGTCGCGCGCCGCGGCGAGCGGGTCCGGGGTGCCGTTCGGGCCCTCCGGGTTGACGTAGATGAGGCCCATCTGGACGGCGCCGAGGGGGTTCTCCAGCTCGCGGTCGCCGGTGTAGCGCTCGTCGTCGAGCCAGGTGGTCTCGGGACCCCAGTAGACGTCCTCGTCCGGCTCCCAGACGTCGGCGCGGCCGCCGCCGAAGCCGAAGGTCTCGAAGCCCATCGACTCCAGGGCCACGTTGCCCGTGAGGATCATGAGGTCGGCCCAGGAGAGGCTCTGGCCGTACTTCTTCTTGACCGGCCACAGCAGGCGGCGGGCCTTGTCGAGGTTGCCGTTGTCCGGCCAGCTGTTGAGGGGGGCGAAGCGCTGCTGGCCCGCTCCGGCGCCGCCGCGGCCGTCACTGATGCGGTAGGTGCCGGCACTGTGCCACGCCATGCGGATCATGAACGGGCCGTAGTGGCCGAAGTCGGCGGGCCACCAGTCCTTCGAGGTGGTCAGCACCTCCGCGATGTCCCGCTTGACCGCCGGAAGGTCGAGCGTGTTGAACGCCGCGGCGTAGTCGAACTCCTCGCCGAGGGGGTTGGCCACGGCGGGGTTCTTGGCGAGGATCTTCAGGTTGAGCCGATCCGGCCACCACTGGCGGTTTCCGCCGCCCTGGGTCGGGTGCGGGGCCCGCTCGTGCGCGACGGGGCAGCCACCGCCACCCTCGGCCTTCGCATCCGTGACAATTGCATCGTGGTTCTCAGACATGGGAATCCTTCCGGACCGGACCAGGCGGTCACGGTGATCAGGAACTGCATGCGATGGAACATTTTTGGGGCACGGGACCTGGCAGCGGGCCCCGGTTTCACGGTCGTCCTGACGCCGGGGCGCTCACCGTCGCGGACGGTCTCAAGTTCGGTCTCGCGCTGCGCCGGACCGTTCCTGTCCCTTGGCTATCAACACAACCGATCCTACGATGGACGCAATCCAAGTCAAGAACGACACCAAGCCCACATCCTGTCGGATCCCGGACGTCCGCGGGTAGATTCCCGGTACCCCGCCGAACCTGCCCCCGCCGAACCTGAAAGTGGTGAGCCGGTATGAGTGACCTGCTGGAGCGGCTGCGCGAGCGCGGCTGGCGGATGACCTCCCAGCGGCGCGTGGTCGCGGAGGTGCTCGACGGCGACCACGTGCACCTCACCGCCGACGAGGTGCACGCCCGCGCGGTGGAGCGGTTGCCGGAGATCTCCCGGGCCACCGTCTACAACGCCCTGGGTGAGCTGGTCTCCCTCGGCGAGGTCCTGGAGGTCACCACCGACGGCCGCGCCAAACGGTACGACCCCAACGCACACCACCCGCACCAGCACCTGGTGTGTTCCGGCTGCGGAACGATCCGCGACGTCCACCCCACCGGCGACCCGCTGGCCGGCCTCCCGGCCGAGCAGCGGTTCGGCTTCACGGTGTCCGGGGTCGAGGTCACCTATCGGGGACTCTGTTCCTCCTGCGCGTGAGAAGACGGGCCGGGCCCGCCGCACGGCGCGGCGGGCCCGGCCCGAAAGACGCCCGCACGGGTGTGCGCGCACGGTACGCGAGGTGGACGCCGGTCCGGCAGGACGTCAGCCCGGCTGGACGCCGGCCCGGCAGGACGCCGGCCCGCCGGACGTCAGCCCAGTTGGACGTCGGTGTCGGGCTGGGCCACCCTGAACAGCGCCCGGGCGATCACCGCGGCCTCCTCGTCGGTGAGGTGCGCGGAGAAGTGCTTTTGGATGCTGCGCATGTAGACCGGGGCCGTCGCCCGATGGGCCTCGGCCCCCTCCGGCGTGATGACGGCCCACGAGGCGCGTTTGTCGTGGGGGTCGGGCAGCTTGGCCACGAGCCCGGCGCGCACCATCTCGTCGATCAGGCGGCTGACCCGGGTGCGGCTGAGGACCACCCGGTTGGCCACTTCCTGCATCCGTAGCCCGCCCTCGCCCGCCGCCTTGAGTTCGAGCAGTACGTCGTACCACGTCAAGGGGATCCGGCCGTCGCGCTGCACGTCGCTCTCGATGGCGCGCACGGCGGTGTTGTGCGCGAGGAGCAGCGCCCGCCACGCCTCGAGTCGATCGTCCTGTCCGTTCACGCCGCGATCCTACTCCATTGTGTGCGCCCGCACACACTTGTTAAGGTGCGTGCGTACGCACTTATTAATCCTTGATCTTCGGAGGCTGGCTACATGGCGGTTCGGAACCTCTCCCGCGACGAGGTCAGGCAGAAGCTCGACGGCGGCCGGGCCGCGGTCGTCGAGGCTTTGCCGGAGCAGTACTACAGGGAGGCGCACCTGCCGGGGGCGCTGCTCCTCCCGGTCGACGACGTCGACGAGCTGGCCCCCGGCCTGCTGCCCGACAAGGACGCCGAGGTCATCGTCTACTGCACCGGTACGACCTGCTCCAACTCGGGGATCGCGGCCCGGCGGCTCGCGGAGCTCGGCTACTCGAAGGTCTTCACGTACGAGGGCGGCAAGGAGGACTGGGTGGGCGGCGGCCTCCCGACCGAGTCCGGCGTCTGAGCGGCGCCCGGGAAGACGTCACCGTGGTGGCCCAGCTCTCACACGGCACCCGGCCCGAACGGGGGGGCCGGCTCGGCGCGCTCGAACCGGAGGCCGGCCCGCGGCTGTGGCGGGGCCGCCCCTGCCGGACCCGTCCGGTCACCGCCCTGCCCCTGGACACGGGCTGGCGCGGGCCGCCGTGACGGCGGAACTCCTCGCGCACGCCGCCCGGTTGCCGCCCTGAGGCCCAACCGGTGGTGCCGGGCCCGCCGATTGGCGGGGCCCGGCACCGGAGCGGTCGTCAGACGCGGTCGGCCGCGATCAGCAGGTACTGGAAGGAGCCGTCCTTGTAGGACTCGATGAACGCCTCCTCGATGCCGGTGACCAGCGAGGACGTGGCCCGCAGCTCCCAGTAGGGCAGGGTCGCCGGGGTCAGGTCGATGACGGCCTGCGGCACGAGGCGGTTGTCGGCCATGGCCCGCAGGTACTCCCGGCGGGAGTGGATGTTGCACTCGAAGTGCGCGTTGATCTGGGAGACCCACTTCGAGGGCTGGCCGTACCGCGGGTTCCAGCAGCCGGTGATGGTCACGTACCGGCCGCCGACCTTCAGGACCCGGGAGTGCTCGGCGAAGAGGTCTTCCAGGTCGACGTACATGCTGGACTCGTTGTTCCAGGACGCCGTGGCCTGACCGGTCTCGAAGGGCGTGCCGAGCATGTTGCAGACGCGGGCCCTGACGTGGTCGTCGATGCCGAGTTCGCGGGCGCGCTGGTTGGCGAAGTCGGCCTGCTTGGCGGACAGCGTGACGCCCTCGACCGTGCAGCCGAAGCGCTGGTGGGCCATCACCATCGAGCCGCCGCGGCCACAGCCGGCGTCCACGAGGGTGTCCTCGCGGCCGATGGGGCCGAGGTGGTCCAGGAGCAGTTCGGCCTGTGCCGACTCCAGTCGGTGGAGCTCGGCGACCAGCCTCTTCTCGTACGCGCTGTCGCCGGTGTCGCCCAGGGCGGCGTGGTCGACGTCACCGATGCCGTAGTGGTGGTGGTAGAGGCCGTCCACATCGCCGAGGCGCAGGTTCACGGGCCTGGCCTCGTTGTTCCAGTAGCGGGCGATGTCCCCCTGGTAGGGGGTGGACGGCCCGGGAATGATCACGGAGGCGGGGGTGGTGCCGTGGGTGCCGGTGGTCAGATCGATGCTGGTCACGAATGAAGTCCGTCCTTACCAGAAGTCGGGCAGGCTGTAGCGATAGGTATTGGTCTGGTGCCAGTAGTGGTTGCCGTCGACCCAGACGGCGACTCCCCGCAGGAAGCGCAGCACGCTCGGGACGGGGCAGGCCGCGGCCAGGGCGGCGGCCTCCTCCTCGAAGGTGTGCATGAGGTCGTTGTGGACCTCGACCGCCTTCAGGTAGCCCTCTTGGTCGGAGGTCCCCTCCCGGTCGGCGATGACCACGGGAAGGTTCATGTGCCGTCCCGGGGCGGCGAGCTCCTTGGTGTAGGAGTACAGGTCGTTGACGATGGTGGTGGCGTTCCCGGCGAGTGCGATGACCCGTTGCATGGGCGCCTGGGCGTGCAGGTCGGCCGGGAGTTCGTACCCGCCGACGGTGTCGGTGATGGTGGGGCAGGGGCGGAAGTTGTTGAACTGCCGCATGGCCAGGTACTCCCACACCTCGGGGACGTACTCCGTCTGGCTCCAGGCCGCCTCGGCGAGGTACCCCAGGTGCAGCCGGGCCATGTCGTGCCGGTAGCGGTCCGCCTGCGAGGGGCCGGCCTGCGCGAGGAAGTACTCCATGGCGGAGCTGTAGGCGCGCCGGGGCGCGTCGGATTGGAGCGACCGCACCCACTGCGGCTCGTACTCCTTCGTCGTGTGGAGGGGGTCGATGGCGGTGTGCGCCAGCAGGAGGCGTCCGCCGAGGCCGATCGGCGAGCCGCCGTGGTCCTCGCAGTAGACGTCGTCGACCGCGTTCTCGGCGACCATCAGCCGGGTGGCGACCATCAGGTGCTCGATGGTGGGGGCGTCCGGGTGGCAGGCCACCATGTAGCGCCCGACCTGGAAGCCGTCGAACTGCTTCTCCCAGTCCTCGGGGAACAGGTCGACCTCGTCCACCGCCCAGGCCTTGATGCGCCGGCTGACCTCCTCCACCCGCACCGGGTCCGGCTCCGGCACGGGGTGGTAGTAGAGGCCCGGGATCGGATTTCCGGCCGCCGGAGCCCCGGGCTCGGGAGCACCGGGCTCGGGAGCACCGGGCTCCGAGGCCGCCGCGGGCGCGGGGTGCGCTTCCCGGCGGGCCGGGTGCAGTCCCGCCGTACCCAGGCCGCTGGGTCCGCTCAGGAGCCGTCGCAGGGCGGGGCTCGGGGTGGGCGGGGCGGGTGTGGTCTGCAGGGTGGGTGGGGTCTGCGGGGTGGGTGGGGCAGCCGATGGCGACGGGAAGGGCAGGCCCGGCCCTGCGGGCAGGCCCGGCAGGCCGCCGGACGCGTGGGCCTGGGCGCTGCCGAGGACGTGGGCCCCGAATCGGGCCGCGGCGCCGGGCAGGCCCGACTGCAGAGGGGAAGGCCCGGGCTCGGGCATCCGTGACTCCTTGGTGAGGTGGGTGGTCCGTCCCGGATCCCGGGCGTGCTCGGCCGGCCCGGGAAGGTCCGGGCATCGCCGGACGGGGCCGCCGGGCCGGTCAGTCGCTCCGGCGGGCGATCTGCACGTTCTCCAGGACGCCGAGCGCGTCGGGCACCAGGATCGCGGCGGAGTAGTAGGTGGTGACCAGGTAGGAAATGATCGACTTCTCGTCGATGCCCATGAAGCGGACCGACAGGCCCGGCTCGTACTCCTCCGGCAGACCGGTCTGGCGCAGCCCGATGACGCCCTGGTTGTCCTCGCCGGTACGCATGGCGAGGATCGAACTGGTGTTTTCCTTGCTGATGGGGATCTTGTTGCAGGGCAGAATCGGGACCCCGCGCCAGGCCGGGACCTGCTGCCCGCCCACGTCCACGTGGTCCGGGTAGAGCCCGCGGGCGTTCATCTCGCGGCCGATCGCCGCGATCGTGCGCGGGTGGGCCAGGAACAACTTGGTGCCGCGGCGACGGCAGAGCAGCTCGTCCATGTCGTCCGGGGTGGGCGGGCCGGAGTGGGTCTGGATCCGCTGCTTGAAGGCGGCGTTGTGGAGCAGGCCGAACTCCCGGTTGTTCACCAGCTCGTGTTCCTGGCGCTCGCGCAACGCCTCGATGGTGAGCCTGAGTTGCTCCTCGGTCTGGTTCATCGGCCCGTTGTAGAGGTCGGCGACCCTCGTGTGGACCCGCAGGACGGTCTGGGCGATGGAGAGTTCGTACTCGCGCGGCTTGGATTCGTAGTCGACGAAGGTGCCGGGCAGTTCGGCCTCGCCGGTGTGGCCGGCCGACATCGCGATCTCGGCCTCGCCGTGCTTGTTCTGCCGCTGCAGGGGCAGCGAGCTGAACCGCTGGATGTGCTCCTGGAGGTGCGGCGCCCCGGCCACGATGCCGGCGAAGTCGGCGCGGGAGAGCGTGAGCAGGGTGCCGGGGGTCTCCGCGGTGGCGGTGTAGTCCCACCGGGCGTCGGAGTCCAGCAGGGCGTTCTCGCCGAACCGGTCGCCGTCGGCGAGCACCGCTACGGAGATCTCGTCGCCGTACTTGCCCGCGGAGGTCTGGCTGATCCGGCCGTGGGCGATCAAGTGGATCTGCTCGGCGGGAGCCCCCCGCTCGACCAGCACCTCACCGGCGCGGAAATCGCGCTGGACGCAGCGGCCGGCGATCGCCGCCAGCACTTCCTCGTCGTCGAAGCCGCGCAGCAGGGCCAGCTCGCCGAGCTCGCGCGGGATCACCTGGACGCGGGCACCGTCCTGGACGAACTCGATGCTCCCGTCGCCGACGGTGTAGCTCAGCCGGCGGTTCACCCGGTAGGCGCCGCCCTTGGTCTCCACCCAGGGGAGCATCCTCAGCAGCCAGCGGGAGGTGATCTCCTGCATCTGCGGGGCGGACTTGGTCGTGGTGGCAAGGTTGCGGGCGGCCGACGTGCCCAGGCTGGACTGCTTGGGCGGATCCAGCTGTGCTTCCGGGCTGGTGTCAACGGTCATCGGTCGAGCTCTCCTTCATCAGCGGGGAAAGGAAGGCGAACGTCTGGGCGTCCGTCCAGATCCCGGGGAACCGTAACGGCGGAGATCCCCGCCCCACTGTGAAAAATCGTTGCCGTTGCTTCGTTCCGGTGATCTTGTCCCGCCCGAGGTTTGTTTGGCGGACCGACGATATTCAGCCGGGTCCGCGCGGCCCCGAAAGCCGGGCAGTGTGCCACAGACCGGCCGGGCGGTCACGTCACGTGATTCCGGGGCGTGCCCCCGGGATCCGCGGGATGGCGCAATGAGGGCAACGAACAGGGCGGACCCGCCGCCCGACACCCCGAAACAAGGAGGACAGCCATGGCTGCCCTGATTCCCCTGCGCAAGTCGCTCCTGATCGCCGTCTCCGCCGTCGCCGCGCTCCTCGGCACCGGATCCGCCTACGCCGCATCGGGCTCCGCCCACCTGGCCAACGACCCATCCGGAGCGAAGGTGCAACGCAGCAGTCCGGTGAAGAGCACACTCGGTGGCCAGGACACATCCACCGCGTACGGCTACTACTACGTACAGGGACGCTAGCCCGTGCTGTCGACCCGCATGCCGCCCGGCCCTTCCGGGGCCGGGCGGCACGGCAACAGGCGTGCGTTCGAGCGGGACCGCCTCGGCTTCCTGCTCGACCAGCAGGAGTACGGCGACCTGGTCCGCTTCGACGACGACCTGTACCTCGTGAACTCACCCGTCCTCGCGGAGCAGGTGCTCAAGCACACCAACACCACCTACACCATCGCCCGCGACCTGCTGGGCGAAACGATCGACGGAAGCCGCGCCTCCGAGGACCTGGCCCTGTGGATGCGGGCCCGCTCCCTCGCCGGACGCGGCCTGAACCGGACCGCCGCGCGGGCCGCCGGTGACAGCCTCGCGGCCACCGTCACCCGGCACGCGGACACCTGGCACGCACGCGGCAGGATCGAGGCGATCCCGGCACTGGAGGACCTCACCGCCCACCTCATCGCGGAATTCTGCCTCGGGCCCGAGACGGGCGCGGTCCCCGGTCTCCTGGCCCGTCTACAGGACGCGCTGCTGCCTCCCGCCCTGCCCCTGCCCGCGCGCTGGCACGCGCCGCGCCGGCGCCGCCTGCTCCGCGCCTCCCGCGACCTCGCCGAAGAGGTCTCCTCGCTGATGCTGCGGCGCCGCACCACACGGCGGGACGACTCCCCGCCCGCGGTCGCCGACCTCCTCGACGCCGCGTGTGAGGAAGGCGCCCTCACCCGCGAGGGCGCGACGAGCGTGATCGTCGCCAACCTGTTCGCCGCCCACGAGACCACCGCCGCCGCGCTCTCCTGGCTGCTTCTCCTCCTCGACCGGCATCCGCACCTGCGCCGTCGGGTGCGGGACGAGGCCGACCGGGAACTCGCCGGGCGGCCCCCCACCGCGGCCGATGTGCCCCGGCTGGCCGTCGCCGGGGCCGTCGTGAAGGAGACCCTGAGGCTCTATCCCCCGCTCTGGCTGGTCCAGCGGACCGTGGAGGAACCCACCGAGCTCGCCGGCTACCCGCTCCGCCGCGGCCAGCGGGTCGGCGTCAGCCCCTTCGTCCTACACCGCGACCCGCAGCACTACGACCGGCCCGCCGCCTTCGACCCGGACCGCTGGATCGAGCGCCCCGACAGCCCCCTGCCCAAGTACGCGTTCATGCCCTTCGGCGGCGGGCCGCGCAACTGCCTCGGTACGCACTTCGCCACCACCGCCATGACCATCGCCGCCGCGACCCTCGCCCGCGACTACCGGATCGGCCAGTCCCCCGGCACCACGGCCACCTTCGACACCCGCACCATCCTCCAGCCGCACGGCCTCACCCTCGACGTCGCCGGCCGCCCCCGTGTCTGCGGCCCCCGGTGACCGACGCGGCCCGGTCCGTCGGGAAAACCTGCGGGTCGGCGACTGGTTTCGCGTACGAATGCGCGCCCCGTACCGTCGCCGGACTTCGTGGAATCGACCGAGATGTGCTTGACCGATCAATCTCCGGCACGTAACTTCGACCGCACCAACTCGAGAGCCACTGGAAGGAGGCGAAGCCGGATGTCGACCATCTCCGTACCGCTTCGCCTCGCACACCAGATCGCCTGGGCTCCGGGTCGGGTCGCACACGGCTGCTGAACGGCCCTCTTTCCCGGCGTGCCCGCTCGCGGCCCCGGACGTTTTCCACCACTCTGTCAGCACTTACGGCGCCTCCTCGCGTGCCGATTCGCCGCGCTCCGGGTTGTCGAGCCGCGGCCACTGAACGAGAAAGCTCCTGCCATGGCAACAAGGACTGTCCGATCGACCGCGCCCCGGAACGGGGACGTGCCGTGGTAGCGGCGCGGATCACGGTCAACGGGAAAGAAACACCGATCTCTCCGGCCGCAGCCCACACCACGGTGTTGGACTTCCTGCGCGACCGCGGCCTCACCGGCACCAAAGAGGGCTGCGCCGAGGGCGAATGCGGCGCCTGTTCGGTGCTCGTGGCCCGGCCGGGGGTGAACAAGCCCACCGACTGGGTGGCGGTCAACGCCTGCCTGGTCCCGGCCCTGGCCCTCGACGGGCAGGAGGTCGTCACCTCCGAAGGCCTCGCCACCGTCGACGCGGCCGGCGTACCCACCGCGCTGCACCCCGTGCAGGAGGAGATGGCCGTCCGCGGTGGCTCCCAATGCGGTTACTGCACACCGGGGTTCATCTGCAGCATGGCCTCCGAGTACTACCGGCCCGACCGCTGCGCACACACGGACCCGGCCGCGGACCCGGCCGACGACACCGACTCCGAGCACGGCCCGAACGGTTTCGACCTGCACGCGCTGAGCGGAAACCTGTGCCGCTGCACCGGCTACCGCCCGATCCGCGATGCCGCGTTCGCCGTCGGTTCGCCCACCGAGGACGACGTCCTGGCGCAGCGCCGCGAGCAGTCCCCGCCGGAGCCGGCCGCCACCGAATACGCCCAGGACGGCGCCGAGTTCCTGCGGCCCGGCACCCTCGCGGAGACGGTGCGGCTGCTGCGCGAGCGGCCCGGGGCGGTCGTGGTCGCCGGCAGCACCGACTGGGGCGTGGAGGTGAACATCCGCTCCCGCCGGGCCGATTGCGTGGTCGCGGTCGACCGGCTGCCCGAACTGCGGGAGCTGCGCGTCGAATCCGGTCACATCGAGATCGGTGCGGCGCAGACGCTCACCGAGATCGAACGCCGGCTCGACGGCAGCGTCCCGCTCCTGGCAGATCTCTTCCCGCAGTTCGCGTCCCGGCTCATCCGCAACAGCGCGACCCTCGGCGGCAACCTGGGTACCGGCTCGCCCATCGGTGACAGCCCGCCGGTGCTGCTCGCGCTGGAGGCCTCGCTGCTGCTGGCCGGCACCGACGGCGAGCGCGAGGTACCGCTGGCCGACTACTTCACCGGCTACCGGCAGAGCGTGCGCCGTCCCGGCGAGCTGATCCGCGCGGTGCGCATCCCGCTGCCGCTGTCGCCGGTCACGGCCTTCCACAAGATCGCCAAGCGGCGCTTCGACGACATCTCCAGCGTCGCGGTCGCCTTCGCCCTCGACATCGAGGACGGGACCGTCCGCAAGGCGCGGATCGGCCTGGGCGGCGTGGCCGCCACCCCGATCCGCGCGCTCACCACCGAAGCGGCCCTGGAGGGCAGGGCCTGGACGGCGGAGACCGTCGAGGCCGCCGCCCGGATCCTTCGGGCCGAGGGCACCCCGATGGACGATCATCGCGCGAGCGCCCTCTACCGCTCCGCGATGCTCGGTCAGAGCCTGCTCAAGCTGTACGCGCAAACCACCGAGGCGGTGTCGTCATGAGCCAGTTGTCCCAGCGTCCCGAAAAGCCCGTCGTCGGGGTTTCGATGCCGCACGAGAGCGCGAACCTGCACGTCACCGGTGCGGCGCTCTACACCGACGACCTGGTCCACCGCACCAAGGACGTCCTGCACGCCTACCCGGTCCAGGTCATGAAGGCCCACGGCAGGATCACGGCGCTGCGCACCGAGCCGGCGCTCGCCGTGCCCGGTGTGGTCCGCGTACTGACCGGGGCCGACGTGCCCGGCGTCAACGACGCCGGAATGAAGCACGACGAACCCCTCTTCCCCGACACGGTCATGTTCCACGGCCACGCGGTCGCCTGGGTCCTGGGCGAGAGCGTGGAGGCGGCCCGGCTCGGTGCGGCGGCCGTCGAGGTGGAGCTCGACGAGGAACCCTCCGTGATCACCCTGCGGGAGGCGATCGAGACCGGGAGCTTCCACGGCGCCCGGCCCCTGATGGTGACCGGCGACGTGGACGCCGGCTTCGAGGACTCCGCGCACGTGTTCACCGGCGAGTTCCAGTTCTCCGACCAGGAGCACTTCTATCTGGAAACGCACGCGGCGCTCGCTCTCCTCGACGAGAACGGGCAGATGTTCGTCCAGAGCAGCACCCAACACCCCTCGGAGACCCAGGAGATCGTCGCCCACGTACTCGGCCTGCACAGCCACGAGGTGACCGTGCAGTGCCTGCGGATGGGTGGCGGCTTCGGCGGCAAGGAGATGCAGCCGCACGGGTTCGCGGCCGTCGCCGCGCTCGGCGCCAAGCTCACCGGCCGGCCGGTCCGGGTACGGCTCAACCGCACCCAGGACCTGACCATGTCCGGCAAGCGCCACGGGTTCCACGCCACGTGGAAGATCGGCTTCGACGCCGAGGGCCGCATCCAGGCCCTGGACGCCACCTTGACCGCCGACGGCGGCTGGAGCCTGGACCTGTCCGAGCCCGTGGTGGCCCGCGCGCTGTGCCACATCGACAACACCTACTGGCTTCCCAACGCGCGCATCGCCGGCCGCATCGCCAAGACCAACAAGGTCTCCAACACTGCCTTCCGCGGTTTCGGCGGACCCCAGGGCATGCTGGTGATCGAGGACATCATGGGCCGGTGCGCGCCGCTGCTCGGCCTGGATCCGATGGAGCTGCGCGAGCGCAACTTCTACCGGCAGGGCCAGTCGACCCCGTACGGGCAGCCCGTCCCCCACCCCGAGCGGATCTCCGTCATCTGGCAGCAGGTCCAGGAGGACGCCACCCTGGCCGAGCGGAAGCGCGAGATCGCGGCCTTCAACGCCGCGCACCCGAACACCAAGCGGGCGCTCGCGATGACCGGGATCAAGTTCGGCATCTCCTTCAACCTCACCGCCTTCAACCAGGCCGGTGCGCTGGTGCTGGTCTACAAGGACGGCTCCGTCCTGATCAACCACGGCGGCACCGAGATGGGGCAGGGCCTGCACACCAAGATGCTGCAGGTGGCCGCCACCACGCTGGGCATCCCGCTGCACAAGGTGCGGCTGGCGCCGACGCGTACCGACAAGGTGCCCAACACTTCGGCGACCGCCGCCAGTGCGGGAGCCGACCTGAACGGCGCGGCGGTGAAGAACGCCTGCGAGCAGATCCGCGAGCGGCTGCTCCAGGTGGCTGGCACGCAGCTGGGTACGAACGCCTCGGACGTGCGCATCGTCGAGGGCGTCGTGCGCGCCCTGGGCGTCGACAAGGAGCTGGCCTGGGACGACCTGGTGCGCACCGCGTACTTCCAGCGGGTCCAGCTCTCGGCGGCGGGTTTCTACCGGACCGAGGGACTGCACTGGGACGCGAAGGCGTTCCACGGCTCGCCGTTCAAGTACTTCTCCTACGGGGCGGCCGCGACCGAGGTGGAAGTGGACGGCTTCACGGGCGCGTACCGGATCCGGCGGGTGGACATCGTCCACGATGTCGGCGACAGCCTCTCCCCGATGATCGACATCGGCCAGGTCGAGGGCGGTTTCGTCCAGGGCGCGGGCTGGCTGACGCTGGAGGACATGCGCTGGGACTCCGGCGACGGCCCGAACCGCGGCCGCCTGCTGACCCAGGCCGCGAGCACGTACAAGCTGCCGAGCTTCTCGGAGATGCCCGAGGAGTTCAACGTCAGGCTGCTGGAGAACGCCACCGAGGAAGGTGCGGTCTACGGGTCCAAGGCGGTCGGTGAGCCCCCGCTGATGCTGGCCTTCTCCGTACGGGAGGCCCTGCGGCAGGCGGCCGCGGAGTTCGGGCCCGCCGGGATCAGCGTGGAGCTGGCCTCGCCGGCCACGCCCGAGGCGGTGTACTGGGCGATCGAAGGAGCCCGCCGGGGCGGTGCGTTCCGCGACGGGCGGACGCCCGACGGCAGCGGGGTCCTCGCCGACGCAAGCGCTTTGAGCAATGTCTGACATGAGCTGGGTCGCCGCGGTCGCGCGGTTGCGGGCACGCCGGGAACCCGGTGTGCTCGTGACCGTCGCGGCCGTGCGCGGCCACGCGCCCCGGCGGGCCGGTGCCAAGCTGGTCGTGGGACGGACCGGGACCTGGGGTTCGATCGGCGGCGGCAACATCGAGGCCGTCGCCATCGACCGGGCGCGCGAACTGAGCGGCGCGGCCGATCCGGAGCCGGAGCTGATGGAGTTCGCCCTGAACGACAAGGTCACCAGCCGGCACGGCGTGCAGTGCTGCGGCGGAGCCGTCACCGTGCTGCTCGAACCGCTGCCGGTGGTCCAGGCGGTGGCCGTCTTCGGCGTCGGGCACGTCGGGCTGGAACTTGCGCGCATCCTGGCCCGCCAGGACCTCGACCTGCACCTCGTCGACAGCCGCGCCGACATGCTCACCGGCGAACGGCTCGGTGTGCTCGGCGACGCGGTGGCGCAGGTCCACGTGCACCACACCCCGCTGCTGCCGGAGACGGTGCTCGGGGAGCTGCCGCCCGGCACCCACGTCCTGATCATGACGCACGACCACGCCGAGGACGCCGCGCTGTGCGACGCCGCCCTGCGCACCGACGGTCTCGGCTCGATCGGTCTGATCGGCTCGTCCGCGAAGTGGGCGCGGTTCCGGCAGCGCCTGGCGGCCGAGGGCGGTCACGACGCCGGCACCATCGACCGGATCACCACCCCGATCGGGCTGACCGAGATCACGGGCAAGGAGCCGGCCACGATCGCGGTGAGCGTCGCGGCGGACCTGCTCCGCACCTTCGAGCAGGACCGTCATTGGGCGGTCCCGGTCCCGGTCCCCGCCCCGGTCCCGGTCCCCGCCCCGGACTCGGTCCCGGTCCCGGACACGATGGCCGAGGTGGCGCTCAGTGCGCGGCGGCCCGCTCCGGGCGCCTGAGCAGGTAACCGGCCGCGGTCAGGACGAGCACCGCCATGCACCCGATGAACACCAGTCCCGCACCCTCCAGCCCGAGGGGTCCTTCCAGGACGCCCACCCCGATCACGGGCAGCGAGATGCCGGTGTACGCCACCAGGAACAGCGTGGAGATCACCGCTGCCCGCTGGTCCGCGGGGGACGCCCCGGCCACCGCGGACAGTGCCCCGCGGAAGGCCAGCCCCTGCCCGAGTCCGCCGACGAGGGCGCTCAGCACCACCAGCGTCAGCAGGTCCCACCACAGCGCGCCCGCGAGCAGCGCCAGCCCGGCGAGGAGCGCGGCGCACCCGAGCGGCAGCGAGCGCTGCACGCCGACGCGGCCGACCACCGACTGCCCGGCGGTCGAGGCGAAGAAGGCCAGTGCGACCACCAGCCCGCTCAGGGCGCGGTTGTGCACGTCCAGGGACTGCGCGAGGAACGCCGGGCTGACGGAGGTGAACACCCCGAGCAGGGCGAATCCCACGAACGCGGCGATCGCGGCCGGCCCGAACACCGCCCGCACCTGCGGGGGCAGAGCGGGCCGCTGCGGTCGTACCGTGCTCAGCGGCCGTCGCTCACGGACCGTCTCCGGGAGCCGCAGCAGGACCACCGCCGCGCCGGCCACGAGCACGAGGTGCACCACGAACGGCAGGTACAGCGGCCAGGAGGCGTACTGCGAGAGGACTCCGGCGAGCAGCGGACCGCAGCCCAGTCCGCCCATGTTGGCGGCCGTCGCCACGAGCGTGGCCCGCGAGGCTCCGCCGGGCGGTGCCAGCTCCATCACGTACGCCGTGGCGGCCCCGGTGAACAGGCCGGCGGACAGACCCGACAGCAGCCGTCCCGCGTACAGCCAGGGCATCCCGTCGGCGCACAGGAAACAGACGGCGCTCACCGCGGCGAACCCGAGCCCCGCCAGCAGCACCGGCCGCCGGCCCACGGCGTCCGAGGCGTTGCCCGCGAGCAGCAGGACGCCGATGACCCCGAAGGCGTACACGGCGTACACCACGGTCACCATCAGCGCGGAGAAGCCGAATTTCTCCTGGTAGAGCCCGTAGAGGGGGGTCGGCAGCGTGGTACCGGCCATGCAGACGGCGAAGACGGCCCCGCTCAGCAGACACCGGCGCCACCCTTGTCGATCAAGGTCCATGCCGCCGACCGTAACCCGGGAGCACGTGATCCGCGTCGAATCGGCGTCGAATCCGCGTCAGTACACCAGCTTGTAGGTGACGTCCTTGGGGACCGGGTCCGGTGCGGTGTCGGTGTAGAGGAGCCGGATCGTGGTGAAGCGCCGGAGATCGGGGTGCTCGGGCCAGGCCTGCGGGTTGCTCAGGGTCACCCTGACCGGGTAGGCGTGGAAGCGGCCGGCGGCGCAGTACGGGCGGCAGTCGTTCACCATGTCGGTGCCGGTGGCCGTGGCGCTGCCCGGCCCCCAGCTGTCCCAGCGGAGCCCGACGAGCCGGTTGTTCCCGTCGCCGCAGGCCAGGAGGTACTCCTGGGGGCGCATCTGTGCCTGCGAGAAGCAGTCGACGACCACGACCGGATCCTCACCGACCGGCGCCCGGGCCGCGGAGGCGGAGCCGCCGGTGTGCGAGGAGGGGGCCGCGGAGGCCGGGAGCACGGCGGCCGTCATCGCCGCCACCGCGCACAGCAGGGTGGCGGTCCGCGCCTTGCGCCGGGACGCGTTGCGCCGGGATGCGTGTCCGGGGCGGCCACCTGCGGAAACGTTCACGGAAGACCTTCCTCGCCACTCTGTGCGCCGCCGGCACCACCGGGGTATTCCCAGCTTCCCCCATGGGGGTGCAGCCCGCACCCGCGGGGACCGTGCGGGTGCGGGCGCCGGGTCACTTGCGCAGCAGGGCGCAGACGAAGTCCTCCTGGACCTCCCGGACCTGCTCGAGCAGGTCGGGGTTGTTGCTCAGGGACGTCTGCGTGGTGATGGAGAAGGTCAGCGAGCGCCGGCCGTCCGCCGTGGCCGCCGCGAACTGCGTGTAGCCGGGCGTGTTGCCGGTGTGCCCGTACACCGTTCCGCAGCGCGTTGTGTAGCGGAAGATCGCCAGGCCCGCCTCGGTGCGGCCGGGGCCGGGGGGCTGGGACAGGGCTCCGGGGATGAAGGTGAACTGCTGTCGCCGGGTGCGCTCCGAGATCAGGGTGCCGCCCGCGTAGCCGCGGATGAAGGCGGTCAGGTCCTTCGGCGTCGAGACGATGCCTCCGGACGCCCAGGCCCCCGAGGCGCCCACGGCCTCGCTGACGTCGACGGGCCCCTCCTGCGGATCGATCTGGTAGCCGTGGAGGTAGGGCTCGGGCAGCCGGTATCCCTGGGGCAGGCTGGTGGCCCGCATGCCGAGGGGTTCGTAGACGAGCTCGCGCAGCAGCGTCTCGTACCGGCGTCCGGTGGCGGCCTCGGCCATGAGGGCGACGGCGATGTTGTCGGAGTTGGAGTACGCGTAGCGGCTGCCCGGCCGGAACGCGAGGTCCTCGTCGGCTACGAACTCCAGCAGGCGGCGGGAGTCGAAGTGGTGACGGGGGTCCTCGGAGACGATGTCGATGAACCCCTGGGAGTTGGAGTAGTCGGGCAACCCACTGGTGTGATTCAGAAGTTGACGGAGCGTCACTTCGTGCCACGCGGCCGGCTGTCCGGGCAGCACCTCTCCGATCGTGTCGTCGAGGTGCAGCCGGCCGCGGTCGACGAGCCCGAGGGCCACCGCTCCGCTGAAGGCCTTGGCGACGCTGGCGATCCGCATGTGGTCCGTGACCCGCGGCGGCCGGCCGCTCTCCACGTCGGCGACACCCGCCCGGTAGACCTTCGTGCGGTCGCCGTCGCGCAGGACGGCGATGACCCCGGGAGGCCCGTCGGGCCGCTCCACCAGCTCCCGCAGCTCTTGGTGGAGGGCGGCTCCGGGCGGCGGATTGCGGTCGGCTCCGGCCTGTGCGGGCTGCACGGAGACGGCGAGCAGGGCGCCGCACGCGGCGGTGGCGGCGGCCAGGCGCAGCGACGGGCGGATCCGGCCGGAGTGGCCGTGCGGGCGTCGGGACACGGAGGTACCTCCCGGGGAAGACGGACGCGGTGGCCCACGATGACAGGGGCCCCACCGGCACCGGCGGCGACACGGCCACACACCGGCGGGCCTTGGTCCATCCGGCCCTGACGGTCCCGCGCGGGGCCCCGCAGCGGCGGGGCTGCGGGGCCTGCCAGGCTGCGGGGCGGCGGAGGGCGCCTGCTGTCGGGACCGCGGCAGCCTGCGCGCCGCCTCCCCGTCGCCCCGCCTCCGCGAGCGCCCCGGGCGCCTGCCTACCAGACGGGAATGGGCGCGGGCGCCTCCGTGCCGAGGTCCGGTGCGTCGCGGAGTTCGACGGTGTTCCCGGACCGGTGGAGTTCGAGGATCACCAGGGTGTTCTCGCCCGCGCGCCACAGGGGACCCGGTGCGTACAGCGTCTTCTGCGGACCGCGCTCCCAGAACCGGCCCAGGGCGAAGCCGTTCAGCCAGACCATGCCCTTGGTCCACCCGGGGAGGGCGATGAACGCGTCGGCGGCGGAGTCCAGTTCGACGGTGACCCGGTGGAAGGAGGGGCCGTCCGGGAGCGCGCCGTGGCCGAACTCGAGTCCGGACAGGTCGTCGAGGGGCAGCGGTCTGGTCTCCCAGCCGAACTGGTACTGGTTGTCCAGCCTGACCCCGTCGCGGATGCCCTTGCGATCGGCCAGCAGGGGCCCGTAGTTGATCCGCCCCTGGTTCTCCACCAGGATGTCGAGCACCGCACCCCCGTCGGGCACGGCGACGGGCAGGGCCGCGAGCGGCTCGTCCCGCTCCAGGAGCCCGATCTCCCTTCCGTCCAGGAAGACTTGGGCCCGGTCGGCCAGCCCGTCGATGCGCAGCGCCGCCTCGGGCAGGGGTCCCCGCAGGCGGGTCCGGTAGTGGATCAGGCCCAGGGACTGGCCCGCTTCCTCCATGGTCAGCGGCTCGACGTGGTGCAGGGGCTTGGCGAGTGCGTCCAGGGAGTCGGCCAGCGAGACGTGTCCGTCCACCGAGAGCAGCCGGGGAACCACGCGCGGGGGCAGAGGCGGGGGTTCGTGGGTGACGGGGCCGGTGTTCCGGGCGATGACCTCGCGGAAGAGGTGGAACTTCCGGGTGAGTTCGCCGGCCTCGCCGACGGGGGCGTCGTAGTCGTAGCTGGTCACGTCGGGCTGGTAGGAGGCGCCGTCGTGGTTCGCGCCGTTCCACCAGCCGAAGTTGGTGCCGCCGTGCCCCATGTAGATGTTCACCGAGGCGCCCGCGGCGAGCAGGCTGTCCAGGGTGGCGGCGGCGTCTTCCGCGTCGCGCGTGTGGTGCGGCTCGCCCCAGTGGTCGAACCAGCCGTGCCAGTACTCCACGCAGACCAGCGGCCCTTGCGGCTGGTACGTGCGCAGGGTCGCGAGCGAGCTCTCGGGGCGCGAACCGAAGGTCCCGGTGGTCAGGACGCCGGGGATGCGCCCGCCGAGCTGGAACCCGTGGTCGGCCCCGTCGGTGGTGAACAGCAGGCAGTCCAGGCCCCGTCGGACCAGGCCGTCGCGGAGGTGTTCCAGATAGCCGGTGTCGTTGCCGAAGCTGCCGTACTCGTTCTCGACGCCCACGGCCACCACCGGCCCGCCCCGGCTGCCGAGGAGGGGCACCAGTACGGGGGCCAGGGTGTCGAACCACGCGTCGACGGCGGCCAGGTACGCGGGGTCACGGCGGCGGATCCGGATGGTGCGGTCGGCCAGCAGCCATCCGGGCAGTCCGCCGAAGTCCCATTCGGCGCAGATGTAGGGGCCGGGCCGGACGATGACGTCGAGGCCCAGGTCACCGGCGGTCCGGATGAAGGCCGCCACGTCGTTCGGCCCGCCGAAGGTGAAGGCGCCGGGGCTGGGCTCGTGGACGTTCCAGGCCACATAGGTCTCGATGGTGTTCACGCCCATCGCGCGCAGGCGCAGCAGGCGGTCGGCCCAGAGGTCCGGATGCACCCGGAAGTAGTGGATGGCCGCGGAAACGATCCGGTGCGGGCGGCCGTTCCGCAGGAAGCCGGTCTCGTCCGTGGCCAGCGTCGTGATCGACGTCGCGACGGGCGTCGCGGTCGGCGCCGCAGTGGGCGGGTGGGGTGGCTTCACGTGTGCGCTCTCTTTCGGTGACTTCCGGTGGTGCTCGACTCGTGGGCCGACAGGGCTCCGGCAGGAGGAAAGCCCCGCATAGAAAGCGCTTTCTACAGGCCGTGGATCACGCTAGGCTGAACCAGCCCGAGGGGTCAAGGGAGATCGCATGCGGGAGACGGTCGACGAGCGGCACAAGAGGGTGCTGCGCCTCGTGCGGGAACACGGCAGCGTGCGGGTCTCCGACCTCGCCACCGAGCTCGGGATCTCCGTGGAAACCGCGAGACGTGACGTCGCGGCACTCGCCGACGCGGGGCTCGTACGGAGACTGCACGGTTCGGCTCTGTGGCCGACGGCGCGGCTGAGCCCCCGCGAGGCACGCCTGGCGCGCGAGGTGCCTGCGGTCGCACCCCGCGGGCTCGTGCTCGGGATGGTGGTCCCGGCGGCCGGCTACTTCTATCCGTCGGTCATTCGCGGCGCCCGGGACGCGGCCGCCGATGCCGGGGCCCGGCTGCTCGTCGCGACCACCGAGTACGACCGGGAGCAGGACAAGACGCGGATCGACGCCCTCATCGGGGCGGGCGCCACCGGCCTGCTGCTCACCCCCAGTTGGGGCGTGGACGGCCCGGACCCCGGCGACCTCCAGGAGCTCGCGGATCTGCCGGTCCCCGCCGTGCTGGTGGAGCGGCACGTTCCGGCGGGCTCGCCCGGAGCGGAGATCGACCGTGTCAGCTCGGCCCATGCGGACGGCGCCGCCGCAGGCGTCCGCCATCTGGCGGCCCTCGGACATCGCCGCGTGGCCCTGCTCTCCCGCGCCACGCACACCTCACCCGCCCTGCGGCAGGGGTACCGCGCCGCGGTCGGGTCCCTCGGCCTGCCCGAGGACGACCTCTCCCCGGCCGGAGCGCTGGAGCCGGGTGAAGCCGATCGCTTCGAGCGGCGCCTCGACCGGCTGCTCGGCCTCGCTGCCGCGGGCGAGGTGTGCGCCGCACTCGTACATCCCGACTCCGCCGCGATCTGCCTGCTCCAGCGGCTGACCGCGCGGGGCCTGCGCGTGCCGGAGGACTTCTCGATCGTCTGCTACGACGACGAGCTGGCGACGCTGGCGGACGTGCCCCTGACCTCGGTCGGACCCGTCAAGGGAGCGGTCGGCGAAGCGGCCCTGAACCTGCTGCTGCGCCGGCTGGAGCACCCCGGTGCCGAGAGTTCGCACGTCGCGCTGCTGCCGCGGCTGAAGGTGCGCAACTCGTGCGGCGCCCCCGCCCTCGCCCAGGGGCGTCAAACTCCCCCAGCCGGTTGACCCGAACGGCGGCTCGGTGACCGCTTCTTGACCGAATGAGAGCGGAGCATTGACTTCCGGTCACCGGAATCGAAGTCTGGCCAACCAGCGAGACCAACCGCCGCACCGGATTCCGCCGCACCAGATTGGGTCCTCCATGCCTGCTTCCCCCTGGCCCCGTCGTACCTTCCTGCACGCAGCGGGGGGCAGCGCCCTCGCGTTGGGCCTCACGGGTTGGGCCTCTCTCCCGGCCACGGCGGCCGAAGCGGCCGCCGGCGAGGAGGAGTTCGCCGCCCTGCGCGCGCAATGGCGGAACCTGATCCTTGGCACCGGATTCAGCCCGACGGCCGAACCCTTCAGAACACTGCTCGCCAACCTCGGCTCGACGGCCCGCGGTCACCTCTCCACGATGGCCCCCGCCGGCGGCTCCCTGTGGCCCGGCGTGATCTGGACCGACCCGGATCCCGACCTCGACGCGGAGTCGTACGCCTTCTCGGCCCGCATGAACGACAGCTACACCAGGCTGAACGTCATGGCCCAGGCCTTCTGCCAGCCCGGAACCGGGCTCACCGGTGACACCGCCCTGCTCGAAGCGGTCATCACCGGACTCGAACACGTCCATGACCAGGTGTACAACCCGGCCACCGTCCCGTACGGCAACTGGTGGAACTGGCAGATCGGCGCCCCGCAGGCCCTCATGGACACCTGCGTGCTGATCCACGACCACCTGACGGAGGACCAGAAGGCCCGCTTCTGCGCGGCCGTGGACCACTTCCTGCCCGATTCGGCCGTGGGCGCGTACACCGGAACCAGCACCGGCGCGAACCGTGTCGACCTGTGCCGCGGCATCATCCTGCGCGGGGTGGTCGGCGAGAACCCCGACAAGATCGCCCTGGCCGCCCGGGCCCTGACCCCCGTCTTCCCGTACGTCACCTCCGGCGACGGCTTCTACGCCGACGGCTCCTTCATCCAGCACACCTCCGTCCCCTACATAGGCGGCTACGGCTCGGTGCTGCACGACGGCGTGGGCCGGATCCTCGCACTGCTGCGCGGATCCCCCTGGCAACTGAACGATCCCCACACCCAGCTCTTCCTCGACACCGTGGAATCGGCCGTCGCACCCTTCATCTACAACGGCCTGATGATGGACAACGTCTCCTCCCGGGGCATCAGCCGCCAGGGCGGCAGCGACCACGTGCGCGCCCACGGCCTCCTCGCCACCCTCGTCCTCCTCGGCCAGGGCGCTTCCCCGGAGGAGAACGCGCGGTGGCGCGCCATGGTCAAGGGCTGGCTCCGGCGCGACTACCACTACCCCGCCCTCAAGAACCCCGGCCTGAGCCTGATCCGGGCCTCCTTGCTGCAGGCTCTGCAGGACGACGCCTCGGTGACCGCGGCTCCCGAGCCCGTCGGGCACCGGCTGTTCCACAACATGGACCGGGTCACCCACCGGCGCCGCGGCTGGGCGGCTTCGGTGAGCATGGCGTCCCAGCGCATCGCGCACTACGAGTTCGGCAACGGCGAGCACGCCCGCGGATACCACACGGGCGCCGGCTGGCTGTCGTGGTGGGGCAGCGATTTCGGTCTCGAGCAGTACTCCGACGCGTACTGGCCCACGGTCGACCCGTACCGGCTGCCCGGCATCACCGCCTCCCGCAAGCCCCTCGCCGACGGGCAGGGCGGCAACTGGGGCGGCCCCCGACCGGACGCGGCCTGGGTCGGCGGCACCACCGACGGCGAGTTCGGCGCCACGGGCCAGCACCTCAAGGGCCTGGGCGGCACGATGAGCGCCAGGAAGTCCTGGTTCTGGCTGGACGACTCCATCGTCTGCCTCGGCGCCGGCATCGGCTCCACCGACGGGTTCCCCGTCGAGACCACCATCGACAACCGCCACCTCGGAACCACCGGCGCCCCCGCCCTGACCGTCGACGGCAGGCGGCAGCCGGTCACGCAGGGCTGGACGGCCACCTTCGAGGGCGCCGAGTGGGCGCACATCGAGGGCCAGGCCGGCTACGTCTTCCCCGCCGGGACCAGGCTCGGCGCCGTACGCGAGGAACGCACCGGCGCCTGGAAGGACATCAACACCGGCGGCTCCGCCGACCCGATCACCCGCCGCTACCTCACCCTGTTCACCGACCACGGCACCGATCCCGTGGACGCCGGCTACGCCTACGTCCTCCTGCCGGGCGCCAGTGCCCGGTCCACCCAGCAGCGTTCCTGCGACCGGGGCCGGCTGAAGGTCCTGGCGAACACCGCCGCCCAGCAGGGCGTGCGCGTCGCCAGGCTCGGCTTCACCGCCGTCAACTTCTGGATGCCGGGCACCGTGGACAAGATCACCGCAAGCGCCCCCGCCTCCGTCCTGATCCGGGAGAACCGGAACGGAACCGCGACCGTCGTCGTATCGGACCCCGCCCGGCAGGCGACCTCGCTGGAGGTCCGGTGGAACCGCCGCGTCTCCAAGGTCCTCTCCAAGCCGTCCACCGTCACCGGGGCCACCACCGGCGATGCGCTGACCCTCACGTTCGGCGACCTCACGGCCCGGGCCGGGGGGCCGCAGACCATCACGGTCCGACTCGGCTGAACCGCCCGGCGAGGGGCCCGCCGGTGGCGGCGGACCCCTCGCCGACGGGTTGACAACGTTGCCAACCCGGCTCTTCCGCTCCCCCGTTCGCCCCTTTCCCCACTCCCGACTCCCCACTCCCCTTTCCCCACTCCCAGGAGGACACCATGCAACGAAGCAACGTCCGACTCCTCGCCCCCACCGCCCTGGCCGCCGCACTCACCTTCGCCACGACATCGCCCGCGCACGCCGCGGTCGAGTGGGACGGCGACGCGGACAACGGAGGGACCGCCGTCTTCGCCACGGTCGTGTGCGACGACCCCTCGTACGTCTACCAGCCCGACTGGAACGACGGCCGCGGCAAGATCTTCGCGTTCACCAAACCGGCGGGCTCCGAACGCTGCGAAGGCCTCGGCATCGCCGGCCGGACCCTCACCGAGGGCAGGACGTACTGGTTCGGCTGGGAGTCCATGACCAAGACGGGGAACGCTCAGACCGTCTTCCAGTGGAAGTCGTGGGGCACCGATGCGGAGCAGGACCAGAACTACCCCGTGCTGATGAAGGTGGAGGACAGCCGGCTGAAGATCTGGTACGTCGCGCCGGGCGAGGAATGGATCGCCGCAGGAAGCGTCCCCTGGACCCCGGGCACCTGGAACAAGATCGAGCTGGGCATCAACGCCCGGTCGTCCACCAACGGTTCCTTCGCCCTCTACGTCAACGGCCAACTGGTGGTCGACCGACACAACGCGCGGACCTGGGACCTCAAGGGCAACGTGCCCCGCTGGGGCACGTACGGCTCGACCATCACCGGCGTCGAGTCGGTCAACTGGGTCGACGGACTGAAGATGGGCACCACGCGCGACGACGTCGACTAGGCCCGGACGAAGATATCGGCGGAGTGGAGTATGACCTGCTGGGCGATGGCGCGTTCGTCGGCCCCATCGCGCACGCCCCGAGCCTCATTCGTCGAGGAAGAATCCGGTCTTGCGCACCGCGAGGGACTGGGCCATCGCCCGCAGGTCACCGTCCGACACGGTGGGTCCGCCGCCGATGAGGACCACGATGGCGCCCTGGCGTCGCGCGACGTACCGGACGGAGTCGTAGGTGTTCGAGCGCCAGGTGTCAGGGGCGACTTGTTCACAGGGCCCCGCGCCGTCCCCCGCGCCTCCGCTCATGGCCTCGCACGCGTCCGGCGGCGCAAAACCCGGCAGTTGCGGTCCGACGGTCACCCGGATGCCGAGGCGCTCCCGGTCGTCGGCACTGGTGGGGACCGACGACGGGAGGATCAGGTAGTCGAAGGTTCCGCTGAACTGGTTGGCCTGCGCGAAGTACAACCGGTAACCGTCGAGCTCGGGGGCCAGCAACGGGACCTGAACAGACGCAAGTTGCCGCTCCCTGTACCCGGACAACTGCTGGTCCCCGAGCACACCCGTCAACGGCCACAGCAGTACGAGGACTCCGGCGAGCGCCCCCCAGCGCCGCAGGGAGCCGATACCGGGAAGCGCTACGGCGGCCGCGGCCGCGTACACCGCGGCCAGCAGGGGCGGAGCGGCGAGCGAACCCCACAGGCCCGAACCGCCCGCCCGGTAGGAGAGGACGTCGGCCAGCACGCCCAACAGCCCGCCCACTCCGGCAACCCGCCAGGCAGGGCGAACCCCCGCCAACCGCAGCAGCACCCACCCGAGCAGAGCCGCGACGACGGGTATGGCCACCATCAGCAGGAGCCCGAACCCCAGGCACCCCCAGCCCTCGCTCTCGCAGAAGTCCCCGAGGTCCCAGGGCAGTACGGCCACCAGGAGCCACAGGCCTCCCAGCAGCGCGCCCACGCCGGCGGGCCGGATCAGCGGCCGGAGCAGTGCGCGACCGTCGATCCCGTCCGTCCCGCCGCCATGGCCCTCCGCCGTCACGCCCATGCCCGCCGCCCCCTAGTAGGGCTTGGTCAGGTTCAGTCGTTGGTGGCGTGTCCGGATGATCGGTTGTTCCGTTGATCGGGTGTGATGCCCGAGGAGTTGGCTGCGGTCCGGTGTGATCTGGAGGATTTCGCGGCGGAGGTGTTCGAACCGTTCGCGAGGGCGGATCAGCGTCGGTGGGGGTCGGTCTACCTGCGCGGGCTGCTGACAGATGGCGGACGCAAGTCCGTCGAGCCCATGGCCGCCCGGCTCGGGGAGGACGGGAACCGGCAGGCCCTGGCACACTTCATCACCTCCAGCCCATGGAACCCGGCCCACGTGCGGGCCCGACTCGCGTGGATGATGCAGACGGCGATCAAACCGACCGCACTGATCATCGACGACACCGGGTTCCTCAAAGACGGCGATGCCTCGGCTTGTGTGACGCGGCAATACACCGGCACCGCGGGCAAGGTCACCAACTGCCAGGCAGGGGTCTCGCTCCACCTGGCCGGCGACCATGCCTCGGCGGCGGTCGACTGGCGGCTGTTCCTCCCGGAGACCTGGGACCCCGCCTCGCCGAAGGCCGATCCCGTCAAGGCGGCCCGCCGGGCGAAGTGCGGCATCCCCGAAGGCCTGGGCCACGTCGAGAAGTGGCAGCTGGCCCTGGACATGGTCGACGAGACACGGTCGTGGGGCCTGGACGTCCCCCTCGCGATCGCCGACGGCGGATACGGGGACACCGCCGCTTTCCGTCTCGGCCTGGAGGAACGCGGGCTGCACTACGTGGTGGGCATCTCCACCACCGTGACCGCCCAGCCCGGCGACGCGCTGCCCTGCACTCCGCCCTACCGCGGCACCGGACGCAAGCCGGTGGCAAGGTATCCCGAACCGGCCCGGAGCGTGAAGAACCTCGTCATCGAGGCCGGGAAACAGGCGGCCAGACCAGTGCAATGGCGCGAGGGATCTCGTCCCGGCACGGGCCGCAGCGGCTTCAAGCGGATGTACTCGCGATTCGTTGCCCTTCGGGTCCGGCCCGCCGGCCGCGAGGTCCGCAAAGCCATCGACGGGCCGGAACTGCCCGCGTGCTGGCTGCTGGCCGAATGGCCTGCCGATCAGGCAGAGCCGGTCCAGTTCTGGTTCTCGAACCTGCCCGCGGAGACACCGCTAACCACACTCGTGCGGCTGGCGAAGCTCCGCTGGCGCATCGAGCACGACTACCGCGAGATGAAACAGGCCCTGGGACTTGCCCACTTCGAGGGCCGCACCTGGAACGGCTGGCACCACCACGTCACCCTCGTCTCCGCAGCCCACGCCTTCTGCACCCTCCAGCGACTGGCCAGAGCCCCAAAAGAAACGGCGCCGGCCTGAGCCTCTACCGAATCGTCCGCGAACTGCAGACCCTCCTCGCCACCTGGGCCGGCGCCTGCCCCACCTGTCACCGCGACATACCCACCCTCACACCAACCTGACCAAGCACTACTAGTGCTGTGACCGGAAAGGTTTGCCGGGTCGCGACGCCCGGTACGGCACCTCGCCGCGTTGTCGGACCACGCCGGTACGTCCAGTACGAGGCGCGGTCCTCCGCCTTGCGATGCACCACACCGAACGCCGCGACCCGGCAAACCTTTCCGCCCACAGCACTAGATGAAGATCGACCCAGGAGACCATCGTGGTGCCGCTGCCGTGCTCACGCCATGAGTACGGGTACTCATTCGCCCGGACCCGGCGGGCGGGGTTGGCGACGCGCGCCCGCGCACGTCAGAGGAAGTGGCCGCTGGCCAGGTACGGGGCCGGTTCGGCCATGCCCCTGAGCGCGAGATAGCCCTCCTGGCCGATGTCGAGCCGCGCGGCCAGACCGACGTCGACCGCCCAGTGGTTGGCGGTGGTGATGCAGTTGACGAGCGTCTCGCCCCGGGAGGCGGCCAGGGCTTCCCACAGCAGGTTCTGGGCGGTCCGCGGCTCGGACGCGGCGAGGAGGACGGCCCGGTTCTCCTCGTCGTCGATGTACGCGTAGCCCGGGCGGCGCAGGTCCTGCGACACGACGAGCCTGAGGCGGTCGAGCATGTGGGCGTGGTCGGGTCCGTGGCCGGCCCCGCGGATCCGCTCGTCCAGCCGGTCCATCCAGGCGAGGTCCTCCGGCCGGCCCTCCCGGAGGCCGCTGATCGCGGGAAGCGCGGACCGGTCGACGGTTCCGACCATGCGCATCTGCGGGTAGAGCAGGAAGCCCGCCTGCCGGTAGCGGCGGGTCGCTCCGGGGTGCACCGAGGAGGAGAACAGCCCCGGGCGGCCGTCGGCGTGCGCCAGCGCGGCGTCGATCAGCCGCCTGCCGATGCCCCGGCCCTGATACCGGGTCAGTACGCCGTAGGTGGCGAGGTACCAGACGCGACCGCGGTTCTGTGACATGGCGAATCCGACGACGCCTCCGACGCCCCCGTCGGGGCCGACGCCGGCAGCGTCCGCGTCGACCGCGACCCAGCACCCGGCGGGATCGACCTCCAGGTAGAACCGCATGCGTTCGATCCACTGCTTCGACGCGGCTTCCGAACGGGGACGGATCTCCGGTTCGCTGACTCTTCTGCTGCTCTGGTCCGCCTCGAAGAACAGCGCCGCCGAGGCTCGTTCCGCCGACGGGAGGTCTTCCTCTCGTGCCGGCCTGACCTGTACTGATTCCATCCCTGGCTCCTGTACTGACGGCTGGTGTCCACCGATCGGTGGACAAGAAGTTCAGTCGGCCAGACGTCATGCCCGCCACACCCCGCCGCGCATGATCCAAGCATGAACCGACTACCTGTCAGAGTTGCCGGACGTCGCACTGATCGACCTGCGGATGCCCGTGCTGGACGGGGCGAGCGCCACGGCCGAGATCGTCGCCGGCCCCGCCGCTACCCGGGAGCAGCTCGTCGACGCCATCCACTCCGCGTCCCGGGGCGAGACCGTCCTGGCCCCCGGGTCGCGGGGCGAACATCAGCCCCGCAGCGGGCCCCCACAGGTGTAGGGCGAGGTGCCGGCGCTTCCCGCGATCGCGGGCGGCCCGAACCAGCGGTTCACCCGGCGCGGCGCCGCCGGAACTCCTCGAGCCAATCCCGTACCTGCTCGTCGTCGTGCAGGTAGGGCTCCCCGGGCCCGTGCCGCAGATCGATGCCGTACAGAAGCGTCAGCGCCCACCAGGACAGTTCGTCGCACTCGACCGTGTCACCGGCGACCCAGCGCCCGGCCCATCGGTCAGCCGCATCACGGCTCATGCGCCCCTCGACCAAGGCGGCGAAGCACGCCTCGATCTCGTCCAGGTCCGGCCGCACGTCGCTCATCGGCTCACGGTACCCGGGCCGGGGGGATCGAGGCGTTCCGTAGGACCGGCGAAGGACAGGAACAGGGTCCGGGTGGCGAGCAGCCAGCTTCCGTCCACCTTGCGGAACGCGTCTTCGTAGTGCCCCACTTGCGTCGGGGGGCGGGGTGGCACCAGGCCCCCGGAGTAGCCGTCGACGCGATACGTGGAGAAGTAGGCGGTGGCGGTGGCCGTGTCCGGGGTGGTCACGGTGACCAGGATGTTGGTGCACATGCGGCGCGACAGCCGGTCCTCGGGCCGGGCGCCGAAGTAGTCGCGAAGAGCCTCGCGGCCCGTTATGAGGCGATCCCCGGCGGGCCATCGCCAGGTCCCGTCCGGCGTGAACAGGTCCGCCACCGAGCTCGGGTCCCCGAGGTCGAGCCGGCGGACGAACTCGATGATCAGTCGCTCACAGGCCCGCTCGGCCAGCAGGCGTTCCATGGGGTCCGGAGTGGTGTCAACATTCATGATCAATTCTTAGCAGGCCCGGCCGGGAGGGGCGTCTATGCTGTCCGCCTTCGCCGATGCCCGGGGGTCCCCATGTCCAATGATCACTCCGCCACCTACTACTCCAGTCTGTTCTCCATGGCCATGCTCTCCGCGCTCGGCGGTGTGTGCGTGTACTTCGGGGTCATCCTCGAGCTCTGGTGGTTCTACGCGCTGGCCGTCCCCTCGGCCTGCGGGGTGCTCGGCACCGGCGTCCACGAGTGGCTGAAGCGGCCCAGCCGCGTCGGAGCCGGGGAGACCCCGGACGCCTGAGCCCCCGCTGACGCCCGTGAGCCGGTACCGGATGGCGTAGCGCCTCTGGCCCTCGTTGCGGACATCGACCAGCATGGGCACAGCGGGACCGGCGGACGAGATGGGCACGCATGCGCGCCACTGAGGGCAACCAGGATTATCCCTTCGCTGTCACCAACACGGCCGCGGCGCTGTTGGACGGTGCCGGGACCGTCGTCGCCTGGACACCGGCCGCCGAAGCCCTGCTGGAGCGCCGGTCCGAGGACGTGTGCGGACGGCCTGCGCGGGAGCTCCTGGCCGACGCGAGCAGCTGGGCAGCGGTTCTGGCTCAGGGCGGGCAGGGCGGAGGGGCGGGGTGGGAAGGCCGGGCCGTGCTGCGGCACGGGTCGGGAGGCGAGCTGGAGATCGGCTTCCGCGTCGTTCCGCTGAACGACGGTGCGCGGGGGAACCCGGCCCGCTGTCTGGTACTCGGCGCACCCCTGGATCTCGTCGCCCGGTGGCGGCAGGACCACGCCTTCACCCACGAACTGTTCCTGCAGGGCCGCGTGGGCCTGGCCGTCTTCGATGCGGACCTGCGCCTGCTCCGGACGAACACGCACCTGTTGCCGTACACCGGGGTGCCCGTCGACCTGAACGGCCGGCGCCTCGCCGACTTCCTGTGGGCCGAGGACGCGCGGATCATCGACGACCGGCTGCGGGAGGTGCTGCGCAGCGGGAGCCCCCTGATCGGTTTCAACGCGACCGCTCGCACCTTGGACGACTCGAGGGGCGGCCGGGTCGTGACCATCCAGGCGTTCCGTCTGCAGGAACCCGACGGACGTCCGATGGGTGTGGCGGCGGTGTTCACGGACGTCACCGACCACGAGCGGTCGCGCGGGCGCCTGGACCTGCTGTACCGCGCGACGGGGGCGCTGGGCGGTTCGCTGTCCGTCCTGCGCACCGTGGAGGACCTGGTCAAGATCCTGGCGCCCGCGTTCGGCGATTGTGTCGCGATCGATCTCGCGGAGACCGTACTGACCGGCGGTGAGCCCGCCGCCGACGGCCATCCCACGCCGCCCCTCATCCGGATGGCCATCGCCGGAGCGGGGGCGGAAGCGGACGTGCTGCGTACGGGGACGACCCGCTTCACCGCGCCCCTCGCGGCGGGCACGCCCGGTCCGGCCGGACCCGCGGTGCGGGAGTGCCGGGGCGAGCTGGTCACCGGCCTCGGAACCCGGTCCGCGGCGCCCGGGAGCGACGCCGCCCCGGAGTGGGCCACGGCCGTACGGGGTGCGCATTCGGCGATGACGGCGCCGCTGTCCGCGCGGGGCATCGGCTTCGGAAGGATCACGCTCTGGCGCACGGGGGACGCTCCCCCGCTGGACGAGGACGACCTGGCACTTCTGGAGGAGATCGCCGCCCGTGCGGCCGTCGCCGTGGACAACGCCCGGCGGTACACCAAGGAACGCCGCACCGCCGTGGGCTTGCAGCGCAGCCTCCTGCCGCCGGCCACCTCGGAAACCCCCGCGCTGGAAGCCGCCGGCCTCTACCTGCCCGCCGACGCGGACAGCGGAGTGGGCGGCGACTGGTTCGACGTCATCCCGCTGTCGTCCGCCCGTGTCGCCCTGGTGGTCGGGGACGTCGCCGGTCACGGGCTGCACGCCACGGCCATGATGGGACGCCTGCGCAGCGCCGTACGCGCGATGGCGGACCTGGAACTGGAACCCGAGGAACTGCTGGCGCACGTCGATGACATGGTCCTGCAGGTCGCCGCCGAGGCGGAGAGCGACGACGCGGAGGACGGCGACGCGGGCACGCTGCTGCGCGGCGGACCGGCCGGTGCCACCTGCCTGTACGCCGTCTACGACCCGATCACCCGAAGGTGCGTCATGGCAAGCGCCGGACATCCGCCTCCGGCCGTGGTCGGCCCGGATGGAACCGTGGAGTACGTCGAGCTGAGCCCCGGCCCGCCCCTGGGGGTCGGCGGCTGGCCCTTCGAGCCGGTCGAACGCGATCTGCCTCCGGGGAGCGTCCTCGCCCTGTACACCGACGGCCTCATCGAACGCGGAGCGGGGGACATCGACGAGGGGATGCGCGACCTGGCGGACCGGCTGCTGCGCGCGGACGTACTCGGCCGGCCCCTGCGCCAGGCCCGGCACGACATCGTGGAAGGGTTGCCGCCGGGCCGGCTGAGGGACGACGTCACCCTCCTGCTGGCCCGTACCCGGGTGGTGGACGACGGCTCCGTCGCGACATGGCTGCTCGACGCCGACCCGGCGGTCGTCGCCGACGCGCGCCATCTCGTCCTGGGCCAGCTGACCGCCTGGGACCTCGACGAGCTCGCCTTCAGCACGGAGCTCATCGTCAGCGAGCTGGTCACCAACTCCATTCGCCACGCCGGTGGCCAGGTCCGGCTCCGGCTGATCCGGGCGGACACCCTGACGTGCGAAGTCTCGGACTCCAGCAACACGCAGCCGCGGATGCGGCGCGCGAGGAGCCACGAGGAGGGCGGCCGCGGCCTGTACATCGTCGCCCAGCTCTCGCACCGCTGGGGCAGCCGCTACACCGTGGGCGGCAAGACCGTCTGGTCCGAGCAGAACCTGCCCCCGGCCTGACGGGCCGGTCCCGGCGGAGCATCGGGCCGTTGCGCCGGGCCCGGACCGCCGCAGGGGTGCCCCCGGGTCGCACGCCGGGGGCACCCCTGCGTCCGGCGCTACGGAGACGCGGCCACCGGCATGACGTGGCCCAGCAGGCCCTCCCTCACGTAAGGCCCTTCGCAGTCGGCCCTGTTGGAGACGAAGTGGTCGAACACGGAAGGTGCGTAGCACCGGTACAGGGGAACCGAGCCCGGCACCGCCTTGGTGTACACGTACCCGACCGCGCCGAGGGGCTGTTGGCCCTCGCACCCCGGGTCGGCGGTCAGCAGCGAGTGGTTCGCCGCCTTGCACTCGTAGAGCCGGACCGTGCCGGGCGCGGGGTCCCGCAGCACCTTCCAGACCCCCTCGTGGGTGAACCCGGCGGGCAGGGAGCGCGAGGAGGCCAGGTGCCCGGCGTGGGGCCGGTGGCCTCGGACCAGGGGAACGTACGGGGTGGTGTGGCCGTCGGCTCCCTCCCAGGTGCGCAGGTAGCCCTCGGCTCCCCGCATGAGCTCGTCCACCACGTCCTGGCCGCCGGTGACCCGGATGTCCTCGATCCAGTCGGGTACGAGGCCGTAGTGGGTGCCGCCGCCGTCGGCGTTGACGTCCCAGACGCGCGAGCCGGTGACCTGCCGGTCGAGGACCGATCCGCCGTCGGGGCTGCGGAAGGGGTAGCGGACGGGGTTTCCGGCCGGGGCCCGGGGGCCGGGGAGCCAGGCGAAGCCGTTCATGTCGGTGCCGATGCCGTAGCCGGCCCCGTACTTGGTGCGCAGGGCGGCGTGCCTGCGCGCCTCTGCGGTGAACGCGGGCGCCTCGTACATGTGGCCCGTGATGAAGCCGCCCAGGCGGTAGACCCGCTCGGTCCAGTTGTCGTCCATCCAGCCGTGGGTGGACAGCACGCCGGAGTAGCGTTCGGCTTCGAGCACGCGCAGCGCCTGGTCGGCCGCCTTGACGCTCATGTGGTCGATCTCCAGCATCATGTTGCGTCTGGTCATGCCCAGCACCGCGTACTCGCCCAGGGCGGTCAGGCCCCGGCGGTTGCACTGGGCGGCCTGCAAGGCGGCGCCGTAATCCGGCGGTTCGACACCCTCCGGCAGGGCGCCCCGGATCCGGGCCTCCGTCGCGGCCTCCGGCTCCGACTCCGGCTCCCGCTCCGGCTCCGGCTCCGAGGCGCCGGTGTGCTCGGCCGTCGCTGCGGCCAGCCCGAAGCCGATCGGGTTGTCGTGCTCGGCGCCGGGGCAGGGCTCCGTGCTCCAGAAGGTGCCCGTCGACAGGAACTGGCCGACGTTGATGGCCATCCCCTGGGTGCCCGAGTCGAACCGGACGCCGCACAGGGCGTTGTCGAACTTGTGGCACAGGAACATGCTGCGCACGCCCAGCCGGTGCAGTTCGTCGAGGCCGCGGTCGATGTCGGCCATGGTGCAGCGGGCGCCGTCCAGCACCTGCTTGCAGCCGAACGGTTCGGAGGTCTCCACACCGAGGACGACGGCGAGCTTGCCCTCCTGGATGACCTTGCGGGCCTGGCCGGGCTCGGTGACGACCCGGAACCAGCCCTTGCCCGCGCCGCCGTACATGGCGTCGACGAAGTCCTGGAGCTCGTAGGTCTTCTGGATCTGGAGCCTGATCGCGGACATCTCGTCGCAGCCGCGGTCCTTGAAGAAGTAGAGCGAGCAGATCACGCCGTTGGTGACCATGTCGTTCACCAGGATCCGCTGGCCGCCCCGCCAGGCCCGCTCCACCCAGGCGTAGTACGTCTGCTGGTGGGTGGCGGAGTCGTGGGCCGGCCAGTCGCGGAACGTCGGCCAGCCGGTCGGGTCGTGCCGGCCGTCACCGCCCTTGGTGATCATGTCGAAGAGGGCGAGGACGCCGTTCGGGTAGTGCTCGGGGCAGTCCTTGAGGGCGTCCGCCGCCCCCGCCCTGGAGAAGACCTTTCCGCAGACCAGCCGTCCTCCGAACCCTTCGTCGGACATCAGGTGCACGTGCCCGTCGACGTATCCGCGGACCCGGCCCTGGGCGTCGGTCCCGGTGAACGGCTCCCCCGTGACGTTGACCTGCGAGTCCGGGGCCGGGCGCGCCACGGGCTCCCACCACTGCGGTCCGGCCGCCGCCCCGGCGGTCGAGGGGCCGAGCAGCAGGGTGATCAGTGCGAGGACCAGGCCGGTCAGCAGGTACCGGCTTCGCCCGGGGGCTCTTCGTCGGTTCATCCCCATCCCTTCCTTTCATGACGCGTTCATGACATGGCTTGGGTGCGGACCAAGGCCGAAGGCCGAGGCCGACCCTAGGAGCAGCCCGCGGCGCCGTCATTCACTTCGGCGGCCAACCCGTTGACTCTCCGGACCGACCCCCGGCGCCGTCCCGCGGGCGGTGTTGACGGGGGCCGCGCGCCCGCATTGACTGACCGACGTGTCAGCCATCGAGCCGCCCTCCGTCAGCGCGTGCTACGCCCTCGCCGTCCTGAGCGCCACGGCGGAGGGCACCGGCAGGCCGGGTCCCTGGACCTCGCCCACGGACCGGCTCGCCGTCGGCGAGATGCGCGCCCTGTGGGACGAAGTGCTCGGCGCCGTGGGCGCCGGCCCGCACACCGGGCTCCTCGTGGGCGACCGCATCAGGCCCGAGGGCCTGCACATCCTGGGCCACCTCGTCCTCACCTGCGCCAGCCTCGCGGACGCGGCGCGGGCGGCCGAGCGCTACCACTGCCTGGTGAGCCGGTCGGGCACGGTGACCCTGCACCGCCGGGACGGCGTCGGCCGGGTCCGCTACCGGCCGACCGTCGACCCCGCGGCCATGCACCCCCAGCAGGTGGAGGCGATCGTCAGCAGCATGGTGCGGGCGGGCCGCTGGATCGCCGGCGACGGCTGGGCGCCCCTGGCCGTGTCCTTCACCCACCCCCGCAGGGGCTCCGCGGAGCCTTATGCCCGCGTCCTCGGCTGCCCCGTCTCCTTCGACGCCCCGGAGACCGCGATCACGGTCGCCGACGAGGACCTCGACCGGCGCCGGCCCCTCTACGACCCGGCCCTCGACGCCCTGCACCGGGCCTACGCCGACCGGCTCCTGCACCGGCTGTCCGCGCCCGTTACCGTCGCGGAGCGCGTACGGCAGTGGCTGGAGGACGCCGCGCTCGAGGACGCGGGCCCCGAGGGCCCCGCCAAGGAGCTCAGCCTCAGCGTCCGGACGCTGCGCAGGGCCCTGCACGCGGAGGGCACCTCGTGGCGCGCGCTCCTCGACAGCGCCCGCCACGGCCGGGCCGGGCGGCTGCTGGAGACCACGGACCTGCCGCTGGACCGGGTCGCCCCCCTCGTCGGCCTCAGCGGCGCGACGGCCCTGGTCCGCGCCTTCAACCGGTGGGAGGGCATGCCTCCGGGGGCCTACAGGAGCCGGCACCGGCCCGCGTCCGCGGAGCGCGACGGGGCCGGCCGCGGGTGAGGAGGGTCACCGCCGGCGGCGCCCCGCCCGGCCGGCTCCGTTGCTAGATTGTCCGGCGGCCGACCCATGGCCCCGGACGAGACGCGCCGTACCCGGTTACGCACGACGACGCGCGAGGTGCCGCACGAGCGGCGCCTTCCGCTGTCCGCACCCGGGCAGCTTCCTCGTCGAGCAAGATGGGCCGAACGCCATGACCGTGCCACTCACCCGCAGCCTGTACCGGACGACCGCGCACGCTTCCGGGGGCCGCACCGGAACCGTCCGCACCGACGACGGGCGCCTGGACGTCCGCCTCGCCCCGCCGCGCAAGAAGGTCCCGGGCACCACCAACCCCGAGCAGCTGTTCGCTGCCGGTTTCGCCGCCTGCTTCACCTCCGCGCTCGCGGAGGTCGCCGCCGAGTTCGGAGCGGACGCCTCCGCCGCGCGCGTGGCGTGCGAAGTGCAGCTCGGCACCACGGACACGCCCGCGGGCTACGGCCTCGCGGTGTCCCTCACCGTCAGCCTGCCCGGATGGCGGGCGGCGGACCTCCAGCCGCTGCTGCACCGGGCGGACGCGGTCTGCCCCTACTCGCAGGCCGTACGCGGCAACGTACCGCTGACGCTGCTGGCCCTGGACGACCCGGCTTCCGCCGACGGGGCCTGAGCAGCCGGTACGGTGACGGCATGAGCGGATCCCGGCGCCTCGTGCGCACCTGGGAGGTCTTCCCCGGCTCGGGCTACTCGACCGCGTGGGTCGACCTCACCCAGGGCGCCTTGACCGCGCGCGGTCGCTCCGTCGGGCTGGACCCCGAGCCGTACTGGCTGACGTACGCCCTCGAAACCTCCGACGGCTACGTGACCTCGCGCCTCCACGTGACGGTCGAGACGGCGGCGTCGACCCGGGAGCTGGACCTTCGGGGCGACCGCGGACGCTGGACCGTGGACGGCGCGCACCGCCCCGATCTCGACGGCGCCGTCGACTGCGACCTGGGCCTCTGCCCGCTGACCAACACCATGCCCGTGCTCCGCCACGGCCTGCACCGGCGGCCCGGAACCGGACCGCACCACTTCCTCATGGCCTGGGTTTCGGTCCCGGACCTCGCCGTCAGCGCGAACCGGCAGACGTACACGCCCCTCGCGCGCGGGGACCACGGCGCGCGCGTCCGCTACGAGTCCGGCGGCTTCCGTGCGGACATCGGCTTCGACGACGACGGTCTGGTCCTGGACTACCCGTCCCTGGCGGCCCCGCTCACAGCATGACGTGCTTGACCTGGGTGTAGTCCAGGAGCCCGGACAGGGAGAGGTCGCTGCCGTAGCCGGAGTGTTTGACTCCGCCGTGGGGCATCTCGGAAACCGTGGTGCCGTGGGTGTTCACCCAGACGATGCCGGTGTGCAGGGCGCGGGTGGCGCGCATCGCGCGATCGTGGTCGGTGGTCCACACGCTCGCGGCCAGGCCGAAGCGCACGCCGTTGGCGAGGTGCAGGGCCTCGGCCTCGTCCGCGAAGGGCTGGACGCTCACGACGGGTCCGAAGATCTCCTCCTGCACGATCTCGTCGTCCTGGCGGACGCCCGCGACCACGGTCGGCTCGTGGAAGAAGCCGGGGCGCGCGATCCGGCCGCCGCCGGTGACGATCCGGGCGTGGGGCGGCAGGCGGTCCAGCAGTCCCTGTACGGAGGCGAGTTGGGAGGTGTTGTTGAGGGGGCCGAAGTCGGCGCCGGCGCGGAGCCCGGCCGCCTCGGCGGCGAAGGCCGCGAGGAACGCGTCGTGGATCCGGCGGTGGACCAGGAGCCGGGTGGGCGCGGTGCAGTCCTGGCCTGCGTTGTAGTAGGCCACCGCGGCGAGGGCGGCGGCGGTCGCCTTCACGTCCACGTCCTCGTGCACGATGACGGGGGCGTTGCCTCCGAGTTCCAGGTGGACCCGCTTGAGGCCGGCCGCGGCAGCCGCCGCGATCTCCTGTCCGGCCCGGACGCTGCCGGTGACGGCGATCAGGGCGACCGCCGGATGGGCGGTGAGGGCGCGTCCGGTGTCGCGGTCACCGCAGACGACGTTGAGCACGCCCGGCGGCAGGTGTTCCGCGGCGATCCGGGCCAGCAGCACGGACGAGGAGGGGGTGGTGTCGGCGGGCTTGAGCACGGTGGTGTTGCCTGCGGCGACGGCCGGAGCGATCTTCCACGCGGCCATCATCAGCGGGTAGTTCCAGGGGGTGATCTGGGCGCAGACCCCGACCGGTTCGCGGCGCAGCAGGGAGGTGCGGCCCTCGGTGTACTCGGCCGCGGCGGCGCCCGGGAGGTTCCGCGCGGCTCCGGCGAAGTAGCGGAAGCTGTCGGCGATCCCGGGGAGCTCATCGTCCCTGAACTGCTCGGCGGGCTTGCCGGTGTCCCCGGTCTCGGCGGCGGTGAAGGCCTCCGCGTGCGCCTCGATGGCGTCGGCGATGCCGAGGAGGGCGCGCTGCCGCTCCGCCGGGGTGGTGGTGGACCAGTGCCCGTACGCGGCCGCCGCCGCGAGGCAGGCCGCGTCCGTGTCGGCGGGACCCGAGCGCGGGGCGTGGCGGTGCACGCGGCCGGTGGCGGGGTCGGTGAGGGCCATGGTCGCACCCGAGGCGGCGGGCCGGTCCACTCCCCCGATGTGGTTGTGGAGGGGCCCGATGTGGTGGTTGTGCGGGGGCCCGATGTGGTGGTGCGGGGGCCCGGTGCGGTCGTGCGGGGTGTCAGCCACGGCGCAGGGCCTCCTCGGCGGCGGCGCGTCCGGTGCGTACGGCGCCTTCCATGTAGCCGGCCACCCACTGGTCGGATCCGCAGACGTAGAAGGGGGGTTCGTGGGTGCCGTGCCGGGGGCCGACGGCCATGACGTCACCGGGGATCCACTGGGTGACGTACCCCTGGGTCCACGGGTCGGTGCCCCACATGCGGATGAACGTGGCGAGCGGCCGCTCGGCCTCGTCGCCGTACAGGCGCGCGATGTCGGCCAGCAGCTCGGCGGTGCGCAGGGGGGCGGGCATACCGAGGAGGACGCCGTAGCGTTCGGGCGGGACGAGGGCGGAGAGGATGCCTTCGCTCTGCGGCCAGGTGCTGCCGAGGATCCCTTCGCTTTCGGAGAGGCCGCTGAGGCCCCGGTCGCGCCAGAAGGGCCGGGCGTACGCGGCGGTGAACTTGGCTGCGAGGGCGTGGCGTTGGCGGTGCAGGGAGGAGAGACGCTCGTCGGAGACTCCGGTGACGGCGACCGAGCGGAGCGGGCCGGCCGGGAGGGCGCTGACCACGGCTGCGGCGGTGAGGGTTTCGCCGCCGGCCAGGCGTACGGAGCTGCGGCCGGGCCGCCGTACCGCGACCTGCTCGACGGGTGAGCCCGTACGGATCCGGCCGCCGAGGGCCTCGGCCATGCGCAGGGCCACGGTCGCCGAGCCCTCGGCGACGCGCAGGCCTTCCCACGCCTCGTACTCGTAGTGGCCGGTGCCGGGTACGGCGGCGTGTTTGCGGAGGGCCGCGAGCAGCGAGGTCCGTTCGCAGGAGCCGTCGGCGAGGGCGAGTTGGCCGATCTCCCAGAGGCGTACGACGGCCTGGGTGGCGCCCTGGGCGCGGAGCCAGTCGCCGACGGACAGCCGGTCGAGGCGCGCGGCCTCCGGGTGGGACCAGGGGTCGGCCGGGTCGACGGTGGCGGCGAGCGCGGTGAATGCGGTGGTGACCAAGGCGCGGCAGTCGTCGTCGCCGGGGCCGAACCAGTGGGGCGGGTCCGCGGCGGAGACTCCTTCGGGGGTGGCGCGGGCGAGGGCGCCGGGCTCGGCGACGTAGCTGGGGACCAGGGTGAGGCCCAGTTCCGCGGCGAGGGTGGTGTAGGCGGTGTGGGCCCGGCCCACCACCTCCCCGCCGAGCTGGACCAGCCGGCCGTCGGGGAGGGTGGTCTGCTCGACGCGGCCGCCGACCCGGTCGCGGGCCTCGACGACGAGGACGTCGGCCCCGCCCGCGGCCAGGTCGCGCGCGGCGGCGAGACCTGCCAGTCCGGCGCCGAGCACGATGACGTCGTGGTTCATGGGGTGTGCTTCCTTCGGTCGGTGCCGGATGGCAGCGGGGCGGGAGCGCTGGGGGAAAGGGAAAGGGGTGAGGGGGACCGCTGGGGGCCGGTCAGTCGAGGACCAGGCAGTGTTCGGGGTTCCAGCCGATCTCGACCCGCTCGCCGCCGCTCCAGCGGTCCTCCATGCGGGAGCGGACGGTGTTCTGCTCCAGTACGGACACCGTGACGCCGGGGGCCAGTTCGATGAGGTAGGTGGTGGTCGGGCCGGAGTAGACGGTCTCCCGGACGACTCCGCTGACCTGGGCCATGCCCGGTTCGAACCCCGAGAGCCAGATCTTCTCGGGGCGGATCGAGAGGCTGACCCGGCTGCCGTCGGGGACGCCGGACCGGGGACCGACGGGCAGGGCCGGTCCCTGGTCGAGGACGACGCGGCCGGAGCGGTAGGTCCCCGGGACCAGGTTGGAGGTGCCCATGAAGGTGGCCGTGAAGCTGCTCGTGGGGCGCTCGTACACGTCCTCCGGCGTGCCGCACTGCTCGATGCGGCCCTCGTTCATGACGGCGAGGCGGTCCGACATCGTCAGGGCCTCGTCCTGGTCGTGGGTGACGAAGACGAAGGTGATGCCGACCTCCCGCTGGATCTGCTTGAGCTCGACCTGCATCCGGCGGCGCAGTTTCAGGTCGAGGGCGGCCAGCGGCTCGTCCAGGAGCAGCACTTGGGGCCGGTTGACCAGGGCGCGGGCGAGGGCGACGCGCTGGCGCTGGCCGCCGGAGAGGGTGGGCGGTTTGCGGCCGGCCAGTTCGCCGAGCTGGACGAGGTCCAGCATGTCGCCGACCCGTTGGCGGATTTCGGCGCGGGGCACGCCGCTGCGCTTGAGCCCGAAGGCCACGTTGTCGGCGAGCGAGAGGTGGTCGAAGAGGGCGTAGCTCTGGAAGACGGTGTTGACGTCGCGCTTGTTGGGCGGCAGACCCGTGACGTCCTCGCCGCCGAGCAGGACGCTGCCCTCCGTTGGGTCGGTGAAGCCTCCGGTCATGCGCAGGAGGGTGGTCTTCCCGCAGCCGGAGGGGCCGAGGAGGGAGAAGAACTCGCCCGGGGCGACGTCGAGGGTGACGTCGTGGACGGCGTAGGTGTCCGTGGTGCGGTACCGCTTGGCGACCCGGTCGAGCCGGACGGCGGGGTGGGGGTTCGGGTGGTGCATCGGTGTCACTTCCCGGGGAGCAGATCGAGGCCGCCCCGGCGGCCGAAGAGGCGCGGGATGGCGAGTGCGAACGCGATGAGGGCGATGGAGCCGACGAGCATCAGGGTGCCGACGGCGTTGATGGTGGGCTGGACGCCGAACCTGATCGCCGAGTAGATGCGGACGGAGAGTGGTTGCGGCTCGACGCCGGTGGTGAAGTAGGCGAGGACGAAGTCGTCGAAGACCAGGGCGAAGATCAGTACCCCGGAGGCGAGGATGCCGGGGAGCAGCGCGGGCAGGGTCACCAGGCGCAGGGCCTGGCGGCGGGTGGCTCCGAGGTCCATCGCCGCCTCCTCGACCTCCGGGTTGAGGGCCGCGATGCGGGAGCGCAGGATGACCGTGACGTAGGAGATGGAGAAGGTGATCTCGGCGAGCATCACGGTGGTGGTGGACAGGGTGATGCCGAGGCCCTTGAAGAGCATCATCGATGCGACACCGGTGACGATCTCCGGGGTGATCAGCGGTACGAGCATGACCAGGCCGGCGAAGGAGCCGAGGCGGCCGCGGCCTCGGACCAGTCCGAGGGCGAGGAACACGCCGAGGACGAGCGAGACGGCCATCGCGACCAGGGACACCCGCAGGCTCATGCCGAGCGAGCCGATGAGTGCGTCGTCGCGGAGGAACGCGCGGTACCAGCGCAGGCTCACGCCGTCGAAGACGGTGAGGGACTTCTGCGCGTTGAAGGAGAACAGGACGACGACGCCGACGGGGAGGTAGAGCAGCGCGAAGAAGACGGCGGTGACGGCGATGGCGAACCGGGGCCGGCGGTCGGCGCCGCGGCGCCGCCTTCGAGGTGCCGTACGGGGAACGGGGCGCGGGATCATCGGGCCGCCTCCGCCTCGTCCTTGCGGGTGCGCCTCAGGTAGCCGAGCATCCCGAGCAGCAGGACCGCCATCAGCAGGATGGTCAGGGCCGAGCCGAGCGGCCAGTTCTGGCCCTGGAAGAACTTGTCCTGGATCAGGTTGCCGATCATGATCTGGTCGGGGCCTCCCATGAGCTGTGCGCTGACGAAGTCGCCCATCGCGGGCAGGAAGACGAGGACGCAGCCGGCGGCCGCGCCCTGGCGGGTGGCGGGCACGGTGACGAAGAGGAAGGTCCGCAGGGGGCCGCCGTAGAGGTCGCGTCCGGCCTCGATGAGCGAGGTGTCCATGCGCTCCATGGCCGCGTACAGCGGGATGATCATGAAGACGACGAATCCGTAGACGAGTCCTGCGATGACCCCCGGGGCGGTCTGGAGGATCTTGCTGTCGCCGTCGGCGAGGCCGATCGCGCGCAGGGCCTTCAGCACCGGCCCGTCGTCGGAGAGCACGACGGACCAGCCGTACATCCGGACCAGGTAGTTGGCGAAGAACGGCACGACGATCGCGGCGATCAGCAGGTTCTTGAAGCGGCCGCCGCGCAGGGCTATGGCGTAGGCGACGGGGTAGCCCACGGCCAGGCAGACGAGGCAGGTGATCAGCGCGTACCCGAGCGAGCGCAGCAGGACGGTGCGGTAGGCCGGATCGGCGAGCGCGGCGAAGTTCTCGAAGTTGAGCCCGAAGCGCGGGTTTCCGAGCGGGTCGGTGGTGCCGAAGGCCAGCGTGGCCACCAGCAGCAGGGAGGCGAGGAGGAAGCCGGTCATCCACAGGGTGCCGGGGAGCATGAACCAGGTCCACAGCCTCGCCTCCGGCTCGGCCCTCCCCCCGCGCGGCGGCCGCGCCGGGCCGGATCGGCGCCGGGGATTCCGGAGATCGTGTTCTGCCATGTCAGCCGGCCTTCACATCGGTCCAGGCGGCGTCGCGGTGCTGCTCGCCCTTGGCCGTGCCGTTGCGGAAGTAGAGGTCGTCCTTGAGGTCGGCCGCCGTCACCTGGCACTGGGGGAAGGGCTCCACCAGCGCGGTGTACGTGTCCTCGGTGCCGCGGACCGGCATCGGGTAGCCGATGTACTCGATGTTCTTCTTCACGCTCGAAGGGCGGAGCATGTAGTCGATGAAGAGCATCGCGGTGCCCGGGTGCTGCGCGTTGGCGGGGATCGCGTAGCAGTCGGAGTTGAGGGGGGCGCCCTCGCGGGCGACTTCGAAGCCGAAGACGGCGGGGTCCTCCGCCTGGGCGAGCATGGCGGCCATGTCCCCGCTCCACGCCTGGGTCATGTCGGCGTTGCCGTTGAGCAGGTTGTTGTAGCTGTCGCTGGAGAAACCGCGCAGACGGGGGCGGAGCGAGCGCAGGGTGCCGGTGACGCGCGCGAGGTCGTCCTGGTCGTCGGTGGTGAGGTCGAGGCCGAGCTTGAGCGCGCCCAGGCCGAGCACCTCGTCGCGGTCGTCCAGTACGAAGACCTTGCCCTTGGCCTGCTCGTTCCACAGGTCGTCCCAGGAACCGGTCAGATCACCGAGCCGGTCGCGGCGCCAGCCGATGCCGGTCTTGTACATGGTGAAGGGCACGGTGTGCCGGGAGCCGGGGTCGTACCAGGGGTCGGCGAAGTAGTCGTAGCCGCCGAACACGGCCTCGGCGTTCTTCAGCCGGGTGTGGTCGATCGTGCGCAGCCTGCCCCCGGCGGCGAGGCGCTGGGACCATTTCGCCGTGGGGAAGATGATGTCGTACTGGTTCCCGGAGTTGAGCTTGGCGGCCATGCCTTCCATCGAGTCGAAGTTCGACTGGACGACCTTGACGCCGTACTCCTTCTCGAAGCCCTCGAAGACGGCCGGGTCGACGAAGTCGGCCCAGTTGAAGTAGACGAGGTCGCCGTCGACCTTGACGTCGATCGGCGTCTGCCCGGCGGCTCGGCCGGCCGGGTCGTCACCGGACGCGAATCCGCAGCCGGTTGCCGCGAGGCCCAGGGCGCCGGCGGCGGAGGCTCGCAGGAGGGAACGTCTGGACAGGGGGTGTGCCTCGGGGGACATGCGGGTCCTCTCCGTAGGGGTGTGGCTGTGGAGGGCGAAGGGGAAGGCGACCGAAGGGTGCCTCGGGGGCGGTTCGGCGGCCGGGGTCGGCCGCGGGCGGTTCAGCGCCCGGGGTCGGCCGTGCCGGGGTCGGCCGTGCCGGGGTCGGCCGTGCCGGGGTCGGCCGTGCCGGGGTCGGCCGTGCCGGGCTCGGCACCGGCGTCCAGGTCCGCCCGGATGCGGCCGGCGAACCAGCCGACCGCCGACTCTCGGCGGGACAGCGGGCCGGGCTCGAAGCCGGGGGTGGAGAGCCCCTGCTGCACGCGGGCGACCAGCTCGACGTCCTCGTCGTTGGTGATCCAGCCGATGTGGACGTTCAGGCGGCGGGCGAGGCGGGTGCGCAGGCCCGTACCGCGCCGGGTGTAGAAGGCGCCGGGGACGGCCACCCGGTCCACCGCCGTCGGGATCGCCGTCCAGGCCAGGACGTGGTCGGGGTAGAAGTCGATCAGGGTGTTCGGGTAGATGACCGCGTACCGCCAGACCCGCCGGTCGGCTTCGGCGAGGCCGGGCATGGGGGCGGCGATGCGCTGGTAGAGGCGTTCGGCCCAGTTCGAGGACGGCTTGTCCCGCAGGGGCGAGGCGAACAGCGCGTAGGACTCCTCGATCTCACAGGTGTAGCTCTGGTAGTCGAGCAGTCGCATCAGGCCGGGGTGGGCCACCGGTACGTGGTAGCCCTCCAGGTAATTGTCGACCGTCACCTTCCAGTTGGCCTCCTGCACCTCGGCTCCGGCCAGGTCGTGGATCCGGGCGCGGCCGACCGGTACGAGGCCGGCCCCGGCGTAGTGGCCGACGGCCTCGGCGAGCCCGGCGCACTGCTGCGCCAGGGGTACGGCCTCGAGGTCGAGGTTGACGAACACGAAGCCGAGGAAGGATTCGACGCGGGCCGGGAACAGGCCGAGCTTGGGCTTGTCTAGGCAGGGGATCTGCCGTGCCTCCGGGGCTCCGACCAGGGTTCCGTCGAGGCGGTAGGTCCAGCCGTGGTAGGGGCAGCGGATCGCTTTTCCGGCCGGTTCGGGGGCGGCGACCAGGCGGGTTCCGCGGTGGCGGCACACGTTGAGGTGGGCGGCGAGGGCGCCGTCCTCGGTGCGGACGACGAGCACCTCGCGGCCCGCGACGGTGGCTGCGAGCCGGGCGCCCGGGTTCGGCAGGTCGGACTCGTGGCAGACGAGTTGCCAGGCCTTGGCGAAGACCTGCCCGACCTCCTCGGCGGCCACGTCGGGATCGGTGTAGTAGCGGGCCGACAGGGCGGGCCCGGGGACGTCCGGGACCGGCCGGTCGGCCTCGACCGACTGATCGGCCTCGACCGATTGGCCGGCCTGGACCGGCTGGTCGGCCGGGGGCTTTTCAGGGGCTGTGGAGTGCATCGGGTGACTCCTCCGTACCGGCGGTGCGGTGATCGGTCTCGGCATGGGGCAGCGAGACGACCCGGCGGCGGGCAGCGGGCCGGGGCGGACGCCGAGGCCTTGCTGACCGATTGGACAGTCAGATTGCTGGCTGAATTCCGCCGGGTCAAGACTTGTACGCTGACCGATCGGTCAGCTAGCGTAATTCTCGTCGCTGCACCGACGTTCCTCCTCTTCTGGGCCTTTTGTCGGGCCGGACGCAGCCGCGCCGCCCTGGCACCCGCCCGGGCCCGCACCCCCTCCATCCCTCCCTGCCGCACGCCACCCGCGCCCCCCGCGGTGAACCCCGGGCATCCCCACCCCGCCCCCGGCTCCCCGTCACCGGCCCGGTCGCTCACGGCACCCCCACCCCTACCGGAGGCACGCATGAGCGGTCGTCGGCGTCTGGACTGGCTCGGGCTCACCCCCGAACCGGAGCGGGAACTGCCCGCTGCGGTCGCCGCCCTGCGCGCCTCCTCGCACCATCCCCCGGCGGAGCTGGTGGCCTGCGAGCGGCGTCGCCTGGAGCGGCTGATCCTGCGGGGCGGCCGGCGCGACTGGCTGCGCTACCTGGCCGAGGTCGCCGCTCTGGTGACCGCCGTCGCCGACGGCGCCGGGCACGGCGACCACCCGGCCGCCCTGCTCGCCGGCGAGGTGGTCCTCGAGCACCACCGCATGCTCATCGGCCTCCCGGGAACGGGATACGCCCGAACCACCGCGGACCGCGCCGCACTCGAGAGCGCCGTACGCGCCCTGCGTGCCAACTCCCCGACAGGAAAAAGCCGATGACCACGATCCGAATCCCGGCGGGACGGCCACCGGGCTCCGTGCTCGGAGCCGCGCCGGACACGGTGGAGAACGCCGAGGCGTACCTCGCCACCGGTGGCTACGCCGACGCCACCGGACCGGACGAGCTGCTGCGCCACCTCGCCGCATCCGGTCTGCGCGGGCGCGGCGGGGCCGGTTTCCCGGCCGCCGTCAAGCTGCGTGCCGTCCGCGAGCGCGGCGGCGTCCCGGTGGTGGTGGCGAACGGCGAGGAGGGCGAGCCCGGTTCGGTCAAGGACCGCTGGCTGCTGCGGGCCAGGCCCCATCTGGTCCTCGACGGCCTCGCCCGCGCCGCCGCGGTCACCGGCGCCGTACGCGGCTACGTCTACCTCTCGGACCCGGTGGCCGCCGACCGCGTCCGCCGGGCCCTCGCCGAACGGGAGCCGTGCCTGCCCGTCGAGATCGTCGAGACCGCCCACACCTATGTCGCCGGGGAGGAGAGCGCGGTCGTCCGCCGGATCGACGGCGGGCCCGCCCTGCCCACCGCCAAACCGCCCCGCCCCTTCGAGCGCGGGGTCGGCGGCGCGCCGACCCTGGTGTCCAACGTCGAGACGCTGGCCCGCATCGCCCTCACCGCCGCCCGCCCCGGCCTGCGGCAGGCGATCGCCCGCTCCACCCTGGTGACCCTGTCCGGTGGGAGCGCGACCCCCCTCCTCACCGAAGTCCCCTACGGAGTCCCCCTGCGCACGCTGGCCGCCGCGCTCGGCGTCCCGGACGCGGCCGGGGCCCTGATGGGCGGACTGTTCGGCGGGCTCGTCGACGCCCGCGCCCTGGATCTCCCCCTCGAACCGGGCGCGCTCGCCTCGGCGGGCACCGCACTGGGCTGCGGAGCGATCCGGTTCCTCGCCGCCGGAGCCTGCCCGGTGAGCACCGCCGCCGACGCCGTCGGCCACCTCGCGGCGGAGAGCGCACGGCAGTGCGGGGTCTGCGTCTCGGGCACCGCCGCGGTCCGCGACGCCGTGTACGCCCTCGCCTCGGGCACCGCCGCACCCGATACTCCCGCCCGGTTGGAACGGTGGTCGCTGGGGCTGCCCGGGCGGGGCGCGTGCGGCCTGCTGGACGCCGCCGCGAGCGTCGCCGGCAGCCTGCCGCGCGCTTTCCCCGAAACCGTCCGGTCCCACCTGCGGGGGCCCTGTCCAAGCTGCGCCGCCGCCCTGCCCACGGGCGGTCACAGGGGCCGCCTCGCCGTGGCCGTACCCGAGGTCGCCGAAGCGGCCGTGGACGACACGGCCCTGGACGACAAGGCCGTACCCCGCATGCCCGTGCTGAAAGGAACACCGTGAAACTCCTGCTGGACTCCACCCGCTGCCAGGGCTACGGACTGTGCCAGGAACACGCACCCCACCTGGTCGAACTCGACGAGTGGGGCTACGCGAAGGTCATCGCCGTCGCCGTCCCGCCCGGCACCGAGGAAGCGGCGCGTGCCTGCGCCGCGAGCTGCCCCAACTCCGCGCTCCGAGTGGAGAAGTGACATGGGACGCGATCTGACCGCTCTCTTCGACCCGCGCTCGGTCGCCGTGGTCGGCGCCAGCGACGATCCGGCGAAGTACGGCCACGCGGTGGCCTCCCAGGCCCTGCGCGCCGATGGCCGGCGCCCGGTACACCTGGTGAACCGGCGCGGCGGCACCGTCCTCGGCAGACGGGCTGCCCCGTCCCTCGCCGCCATCGGCGAACCCGTCGAGCTGGTGGTGATCTCAGTCCCCGGCAGCGGCTTCGAAGCCGCCGTGGAAGACGCCCTGGCCTGCGGGGCGAAGGCGATCGTCGGCATCACCGCCGGCTTCGCCGAAGCCGGCCCGGAGGGAGCGGCCCGCCAGCGCGCGGTCGTCGCCCGGGTCCGGGAGGCCGGAGCCGTGCTCGTCGGACCCAACTGCCTGGGGATCGCCGACAACACGACCGAGCTGTACCTCGCCTCGGACGGTTTCACGCCCGGCGGCACCGCCCTGCTCAGCCAGAGCGGCAACCTCGCCCTCGAACTCCAGCTCCGGGGCGCTCCGCACGGCCTGGGCTTCTCCCGGTTCGTCTCCCTCGGCAACCAGGCCGACGTCACCCTCGTCGACCTCGTCGAGGACTGCGCCCGGCACGAGGCCACCACGGCGATCGCCGTGTACGCCGAGGACTTCGGCGACGGCAGGGCCTTCGCCCGGGCCGCCGCCGCCGCGGGCAAACCGGTGGTCCTGCTCACCGCCGGGCGCGGCTCCGCGTCCGCCCGCAGCGCCCGGTCGCACACCGGGGCGCTCACCACCTCGGCCGACGTCGTGGCCGCCGCCTGCCGCGACGCGGGGGTGGAACTCGTACGCACACCACGGGAGATGACCGTGGTACTGGCCGCGGTGAGCAGCCGGCCCGGACCTCGCGGGGGAGGGCGCCGGACCGCGGTCTTCACCGACGGCGGCGGCCACGGGGCGATCGCGGCCGACGCCGCCGAGGACGCCGGCCTCCAGGTGCCGGAGCTCGCCGCGGCGACCCAGGACCGGCTGCGGACCGTGCTGTGGCGGCAGTCCGCGGTCGGCAATCCGGTCGACCTGGCGGGCATGGGCGAGCAACAGCCCCTCTCCTACGCCGACACGATCGCGGAACTCCTCGCCGCCGAGGAGGTCGACGCGGTCCTGATGACGGGCTACTTCGGCGGGTACGCCGCGTCCGGGGGCGGCCTGGGCGGCGGCCAGGCGGGCGGCTCCGTGCTCGCGGAGGGTGAGACGCGGGCCGCCGAGAAGATCGTCACCCACCTCGCGGAGTCGCCGAAGCCCCTGGTGGTGCAGTCGATGTATCCGCGGTCGCCGAGCTGCCGGGTGCTGGCCGGGGCCGGGATACCGGTGTTCGCCGCCACCGAGGACGCGGCCCGCGCACTGTCGGCGATGACACGCCGGACGGCGGCCTCCGCACCGGAGCTGCCCGCGCTCCCCGCGCTGCCCCCCGCCGCCGCGCCGCTGCGGGACCCGGGGTACCACGTGGTGCGCGGACTGCTCGGCGCCGCCGGTGTGCCGTTCCCGTCCGCCCGCGAGGTCACCGACGAGGCCGGAGTACGGGACGCGGCAGGGGAGTTCGAGGGCCCGTACGTGCTGAAGGCCCTGCACCTGCTGCACAAGTCCGACGCGGGTGGGGTGGCGCTGCGCCTGACCGACCGGGACGCGCTCCTCGCCGCCTACCGGGACATGCGCGCCCGGTTCGGCGCCGGCTCGTACTCGGTCGAGGCCATGGCGGACCTCTCGGACGGCATCGAACTGATCGTGGGCGTGAATCGTGACCCCCGCTTCGGACCGGTGGCCATGGTCGGGCTCGGCGGGGTCCTCACCGAGACCCTGCGCGACGTGGCCTTCGCGCTGGCGCCCGTACCGGCGCGGCGGGCCGAGGAGCTGCTGCGGGGGCTGCGGAGCGCCGCCCTGCTCGCGGGTGTCCGCGGCCGGCCCGCCGTGGACGTGGCCGCTGCGGCCGCCGCGATCGAACGCATCACGACGGTGGCCGCCGCGCATCCGGAGATCGCCGAGCTGGAGGTCAACCCGCTGCTGGTCCGCCCGGACGGCGCCCTGGCGCTGGACGCACGGGCCGTCCTGGGCTGACCCCGCGCCGCCCTCCCGCACCTCACATCCCCTCCCGCACCTCACATCCCCTGCCTCATCTGCTTCCCAGGCCCTGGAGAACGCCATGGACTTCCGCTACACGCCCGAGCAGGCCGACCTCAAGGCCCGCGCCGCCGGCTACGCACGACTCCTGATGGGGTACGAGGACCGGTCCGAGGAGGCGGGCGGCCCGTTGCCCGCCGAGACGGTCCGCGAGCTGACCCGCGCCGCCATGGACGCCGGGGTCTACGCGATCAACATGCCCGCCGCCTGGGGTGGAGCCGGCCTGTCCCTGCTGGACCAGGTCATCGTCGAGGAGGAGTTCGGCAAGGTCACCAACTGCCTCTGGGACATCCCCTGGCGGCCCGCGAACGTCCTCGCCCACGGCACCGAGGCGCAGCGCGAGAAGTACCTCCTGCCCGTCATCCGGGGCGAGCGGTTCGACGCGTTCGCGGTCACCGAACCCGGTGCGGGCTCGGACCCCGGCTCGTGCACGAGCACGGCGACCCGCACCGGGGGCGGCTGGCTGCTCAACGGCGAGAAGTGGTTCGTGACCTGCGGTGACATCGCCGACTTCCTGCTGGTGCAGGCCGATGCGGGCCCGGAGCGGGCCGCGACCCTGTTCTTCGTGGACAAGGGGGCGGCGGGCGTCGAGATGACGCGGGTCCCCCGGTTCATGCACTCCGCCGTGAACGGGCACCCCGAGTTCACCTTCACCGATGTCTTCGTCGCCGACGAGGACGTGCTCGGCGGGGTCGGCAACGGCTACGAGCTGACGAAGGAGTGGTTCACGGACGAGCGGCTGATGATCGCCGCCCGGACCGTCGGAGCGGCGGAGCGCGCCCTGGAACTCGCCCGCGACTGGGCGGTCGGCCGCCGCCAGTTCGGCTCCCCCATCGCCAACTTCCAGCTGATCCAGGGCATGCTCGCCGACTGCGCCGTCGACATCGCCGTCAACCGCGCCTACACCCACCAGGTCGCCTGGGAAGCCGACCAGCCGCACACCGACCCCAAGACCCTGCACGCCAAGGCGTCGACGGCGAAGCTCGCCGCGAGCGAGGCGGCGGGACGGGTCGTCGACCGGTGCGTGCAGATCTTCGGAGGACGCGGCTACGACCGCTCGTACCCCGTCGAGCGGATGTACCGCGAACTGCGCGTCGACCGGATCTGGGAGGGCACCTCCGAGATCCAGCGGCTGATCATCGCCAACGAGCTCGTCAAGCGGGGTACGCGGGCGCTCGCCCTGCCCGGCCGCTCCTGACGGGCCCCTGCGCCACCGCCTGCCACCCCGCAACCACGACCGCCATCACCATCATCATCACGAGGACGAGGACGAACACGACATGGACTTCCGCCTCACCGCCCGTCAGGAAGAGCTCCGCGACTCGGCGCGCGCCCTCACCGGGTTCATCATGAAGTACGAACTCGACTGCGAGGAGAACAACGGCCTCCCCGCGCACGCCCACACCGAGATCCGCGACGCCGTCCTCGACAGCGGCCTCCAGGCCGTCAACATGCCCGCGGAGTGGGGCGGGGCCGGGCTGAGCATCCTGGAGCAGGTCACCGTCCAGGCCGAACTCGGACGGCTCACCGGCGCCTTGTGGGACATGGTGTGGCGTCCGGCCAACGCACTGTCCTTCTGCACGCCGGACCAGCGCGAGCGGTACCTCGTCCCGGTGATCCGGGGACAGCGCCGCGACTGCTACGCGGTGAGCGAGCCCGAGGCCGGCTCCGACCCGCAGAGCCTGCGGACCACGGCGACGCGGACCGGGGACGGCGGTTGGGTACTGAACGGCGAGAAGTGGTTCGTCACCGTCGGCGACCACGCGGACTTCATGATCGTCCTCGCGGCCGCCGGCGAGGAGCGGGCACCGACCCTGTTCCTCGTCGACAAGGACACCCCGGGCATCGAGATGACCCGGGTGCCCCGCTGGATGCACACCTTCGTCTACGAGCACCCCGAGTTCACCTTCTCCGAGGTCCGCCTGCCCGCGGACGCCGTGCTCGGGGAGGTGGGCACCGGCTACGACATCACCCGCTCCTGGTTCACCGAGGAACGGCTGATGATCGCCGCGCGCACGATCGGAGCGGCGGAGCGCGCCCTGGAACTCGCCCGCGACTGGGCGGTCGAGCGCCGCCAGTTCGGCTCCCCCATCGCCGACTTCCAGCTGATCCAGGGCATGCTCGCCGACTGCGCCGTCGACATCGCCGTCAACCGCGCCTACACCCACCAGGTCGCCTGGGAGGTCGACGAGGGCGTCCTCGACCGCAAGACGCTGCACGCGAAGGCCGCCATCGCCAAGCTGTCGGCGAGCGAGGCGTCCGGCCGGGTCATCGACCGCTGCCTGCAGATCTTCGGGGGCCGCGGCTACGACCGCTCGTACCCCGTCGAGCGGCTCTACCGCGAACTGCGCGTCGACCGCATCTGGGAGGGCACCTCCGAGATCCAGCGCCTGATCATCGCGGGCGAACTCGTCAAGCGCGGCACCGGAGTCCTGCGGATGCCGTCCTCCGTGTGACCCCGGGCGGCGGTCCGGGCCGCACCCGCGGTCCGCGGCCCGGACGGCCGCCGGATCCGCCCGTCAGTCCGTCAGTCCGTCCGTCCGTCCGTCCGGGAGGGACCCGTACGGGAACGAACCGTACGGGAACCGCACGAGAAACGTCCGAGTCCGAAGAGGGAGAGCCGATGACCGATGTCGAACGCGTCGGGATCGTGGGGTGCGGCCTGATGGGCTCCGGGATCGCCGAGGTCTGCGCCCGCGCCGGGCGGGACGTCGTGGTGGTGGAGACGAGCCGGCGGGCCGCGGACGCCGGCCTGGAGCGGATCGCGCGCTCCCTGGCCCGCGCCACGGCCGCCGGAAAGCTCACCGACGCCGAACGCGACGCCGCCGCGGGCCGGATCACGATGACCACGGACATGGACGGGATGGCCGACCGGGACCTCGTCGTCGAAGCGGTGGCCGAGGACGAGCGGGCGAAGCTGGAGGTCTTCGCCCGGCTCGACCGGGCCGTCGGGCACAGGGACGCGGTCCTCGCGACGAACACCTCCTCCATCCCGGTCATCCGGCTGGCGGCGGCCACGTCCCGGCCGGAACAGGTCGTCGGCCTCCACTTCTTCAATCCCGTCCCGGTACTTCCCCTGGTCGAGCTGGTGCCCTCCCTGCTCACCTCCGCGCAGACCGTCCGGCGCGCGCGGGAGTTCGCCTCCGGCGTGCTGGGCAAACAGGTCGTCCAGGCCGAGGACCGGGCCGGGTTCGTGGTGAACGCGCTCCTCGTCCCCTACCTGCTGGCCGCCGTACGGATGGCCGCATCGCGGACCGCGTCGGCCGAGGACATCGACCGGGGCATGACCCTGGGCTGCGCGCACCCCCTCGGGCCGCTGGCCCTCGCCGACCTCATCGGGCTGGACACCGTCCAGGCGATCGCCCGGTCGATGTACGCGGAGTACCGGGAACCTCTGTACGCACCGCCTCCCTTGCTGGCCCGGATGGTGGACGCGGGCCTGCTCGGCCGCAAGACCGGCCGGGGCTTCCACACCTATTCCTGACCGCGGTGCCCCGGCGGCCGGAGCCCGCAGGCGCCATGCGCGAGGATGGGGGTCCGGCGGGCGGGGCCGCCGGGGCCCTTCCACCCACCCACGCACCCCGACCGACGGGTGCCGACACGGGGAGCAGCCCACGTGACCAAAGCCGAGCGGGCACTCGAAACGCGTGAGCGGATCCTCACGGCCGCGTGCGAAGTGATCGCCGACATCGGTTTCGAGCACGTCAGCATGCGCAAGGTCGCCGAGGCCGCCGGTGTCTCGAAGGCCCTGCTCCACTACCACTTCGACACCCGCGAGAAGCTCTTCGCCGAGGCGATGACGCACTCCTTCGCCAAGACCGGCACGGACACCGGCAGCGAGGACGATTCGCTCCCGGCCGCCGCCGTCCTGGCCCGGATCGTACGGAGCATGCTGCCCACGGACGCCGAGCTCCGCCAGGACTGGAAGCTCTGGCAGGAGCTGTGGGTGCGCGCCCTGCGCGACGGCACGGCCCGGCACCTCGCCGTGGACCTGTACGACCAGCTGCACGCATGGGTCGCCGGAGTCGTGGAACGGGGCATCGCCTCCGGAGAGTTCACCGACTGTGACGTCGCCGAGGTCGGCACGCTGGTGCTGGCCCTGTGCGACGGCCTCGGCAACCGTCTGATGCTGGAGGACCCCCGGATCGACCTCGACACGGCGCAGTCGACGATCTGGCGGGCGATCGCGCCGGCCCTCGGAATCGCCCCCGTCTTCCCCGAGGTCGCTCCGGTGGCCCCGGCCGTCTGACGGCGCGGGCCGCGCCGGGCGGCCGCGGGCCGCCACGGGGCGTCCGGGGGCTTCACCGGCCGCGCGGCCACCCCGTACGCCGCCGGGACGCGCGCGGCCCGCGCCGGGACGGCTGGGGTGCTGCCAGTCCGAAGACCACGGTGATCCGGGCTCCGCCGCGGGGCCCCCGGGCGATGCGCACCGAGCCGCCGGTGACGGAGCCGGCCCTGCGGGCGATGTCGAGGCCGAGCCCCGAGGAGCCGGTGCTGCTTCCGCGGGAGAGGGCCTGGTCCGGTTCGGGGATGCCCGGACCGGCGTCCTCCACGACCAGTTCCACGGCCTGGGCGGTACGGGCGACGCGTACGGCGAACGGGGTACCGGGCGGGGTGTGCCGGAAGACGTTGCCGATGAGGGCGTCCACCACGGCGGCGACGTCGTCTTCGGAGAGGCCCACCGCCGCGGACTCCTGGGTGAGGTCGAGGGAGCAGGGGCGGTTCTGCTGCTCCGCCAGGACGGCCCAGAAGGCGGTCCGGCGGCGTACGACGTCCGCCGCCTCGCAGCGGGGTCCGGCCGGTACCGCTCGGGCGGCCTGGTGTGCCGGCACCGTACCGGTTTCCGGGCCGAGCATGCCCTGCCCCATCGGGCCCACGGCGAGCGGGGTGCGGGCCGCGGTGATGATGGCCCGGAGTTCCGTTTCCAGTGCGCAGACGGCGGCCTCGACCCTGGCCGACTCCGGTGAGCCGGCCATGCGTTCCGTCGCCAGGTGCAGGGCCGTCAGCGGGGTGCGCAGCCGGTGGGACAGGTCGGCGACCAGTTCGCGTTCGACGGCGAGCAGCTCGGTCATCCGGTGGGCCATGGTGTTGAAGGCGATGCCGGCCTCGCGCAGTTCCCTGGGGCCCATGGGGTCCACGCGGGCGTCCAGATTGCCTTGGCCCAGGTCCTGGGAGGCATGGGCGAGCCTCTTGGAGGACCTGACGACCTTGGCGCCGAGGCGGTCCGCGACCAGTACGGAACCGCCGACCAGCCCGACGGCGAGGAGGAGCATGACCGCCCAGGAGGCCGTGACCCCGCGGGTCAGCTCCTGTTCGGGGACGAAGTTCTCGATGACCGCGACCTGGTCGCCGGGCAGTACCACCGGCTGCAGGCAGATCCAGCCGCCGGGAATCCGCTCGGATATGGACTCGCGGCCCTGCTGGGCCCGTTGGAGCAGCTCCGCGGGGGCCCGGGAGGTACCGAGGGCGGGGGCCTCGGGCAGGTGGACGACCACGTACTCGGCCGCGTCCAGGCTGGCGGCGGATTCCCGCAGCGCGGACGGATCCGTGGTCAGTGTCAGTACGGGGGCCAGGGCGGCGGCCCGTTGTTCGGCGGCGGTGACGCTCTGCTCCTTGACGAGCGACATCACCAGGGCGGCCAGCGGTATGAGGAAGGAGAGGGCCACCATCGACGTGACGGCGAGCGCCACTCCGGCCAGGGAGCGTCTCACCGCGGCGCCACCAGCTTGATGCCGACGCCGCGGACGGTCAGCAGGTAGCGCGGGGCGGCCGCGCGTTCGCCGAGCTTGCGGCGCAGCGAGGACAGGTGCACGTCGACGGTCTGGTCGTCCACGTAGGGCTCGCGCCAGACCTCGGTCAGCAGCCGGCGTTTGGAGACGACCTGGCCGGTGTGGTGGGCGAGGAAGGCCAAGAGGTCGAACTCGCGGCGGGTGAGCCGGAGCTCGCGGCCGGACAGGTACGCGGTGCGCGCCCCGGGGTCCACCGCCAGCTCGCCCACGGTGGTGGGGCGCAGCGGCTCGTCCGCCGCCGCGGGACGCGGCCCCCGGGCGCCGTGCGCGGGATGGGCGGGCGGCAGGTGGCTGGTGCGGCGCAGGACGGCGGAGAGCCGTGCGACGAGCTGTCCCCCGGAGAAGGGTTTGACCAGGTAGTCGTCGGCGCCCGCGTTGAGGAGCCGGATGATTTCCGCTTCGTCGTCGCGGGCGGTGGCCACCAGCACGGGAACGGAGGAGATGCCCCGGATCATGCGCAGTGCGTCTCCTCCGTCCAGATCGGGCAGCCCCAGGTCGAGGACCACCGCGTCGACGGGCGACTGGGTGACCTCGCGCAGGGCGCCGAACCCGTCGCCCGCGCTGCGCACGGCATACCCGTGCTCCGCCAGGACTTCGATCAGTGACTGGCGGATGCTGGGGTCGTCTTCGACGACCAGGACGCTCGGCATGGGCACACCTTAGGTGAACGCTCGTTCCTATCGGTCGCCGAAGGCCGGGCCCCCGTCGCCGACGCGCAGGTGGACGGGGCGGTCGGAGACCGGAATGGTGCAGCCCTCCTCCGTGCTGCAGCTCGCGTACCCGAGCAGTACGGTCGCCTCCCCGCTGCCGTCCAGGCGGACGGGCAGGGTGGTGGTGACGGGCCCGTCCGGGTAGACGGGGACCGGGGCGTCGACGCCGGGCACGCTGATCGTCCGTACGTCCGCTGCGGCCGTCAGCTTCCCGTCCGCGCGCAGGACGCCGGTGACGGCCATCGAAGTCGGCCGGCCCACGCCCTCGATCCCGGTGGCCGGCAGCTCGGTGCTGTAGAGGTGGAACCCCTTCTCCTCGGGGGTGAAGACCGCGGTCAGGGTGGCCCGCGGCGGATGCCAGTCCGAGACCGAGAGCGTGACGGTGACCCCGTTCTCGGTGAAGCTCGTCGTGGGCGCCGGGCCGGCCTCGGCGGGCTCCCCGCCGCAGGCCGTGAGCGCGGCCAGGGAGAGCAGGGCGGCGGCGAGGCGGGCCTTGCGGGAGTGGTGAGCGTACGGGGACACGTTCATCGGCTGTGCTTTCGTCAGGGGAGGGAGGGATGCGGGGAGGGAGGGCCGGGCAAGATCCGAAAGAGACGGCCTAGACGGCTGTGGTGTACGCCGCGCTCCACAACTGGAGCCGGTACACCAGGTCGTTCCACACGCCCGTGGCCAGCAGGACGCCGACGAGGACGAGCATGCCGCCGCCGGTCCGCAGGACCCACTGGTAATGCCGTTTGACCAGGCCGAAGGCGCCCAGGGCCCGGCGGAAGGCCAGGGCGGCGAGGATGAACGGAAGGCCCAGCCCGAGGCAGTAGGCCGCCATCAGCAGGGCCCCGCGGGCCGCGCTCGCCTCGCTCCAGGCGAGCGCCTGCACGGCGGCCAGCGTCGGGCCGATGCACGGGGTCCACCCGACCGCGAACACCGCCCCCAGCAGCGGCGCGCCCGCCAGGCCGAGCACGGGCCGCCGGTGGCTGCGGAACTCCCGCTGGGTGAAACCCGGCAGGAACCCCATGAAGGACAGCCCCATCAGCACGGTGAAGACGCCGAGCACCTGGGTGACCGTCTCCTGGTGGGCCAGCAGGGTGCGGCCGGCGTACCCGAACAGGGCGCCTCCGGAGACCAGGACGGCCGTGAAGCCCAGGACGAACAGCAGCGCTCCTGCCGCCATGCGGCCGCGCTGCCCGCCGCGGGCAGCGGCCAGGTCGGATACCGACAGGCTGGTCACGTAGCTCAGGTAACCCGGCACGAGCGGCAGTACGCACGGCGAGAGGAAGGAGACGAGTCCCGCGAAGAACGCCACGGGGGCGGCGACGGCCGGCGTCCCGCGGAGGAGGGAGGGGTCCGCCTCCGCGGGGGCGAGCGCCACCACGTCGGTGGCCCTCGCGATGTCGGTGACCGCCGACATGTCGACGACCGCGGCCATGTCGGCGAGGGCCGTCATGCCGGTCAGCACCGTCATGACGTCTCCTGCGCGACCCGGGTGAGCAGCGGCCCCAGTTCCTCGTCGGTGACCGCTCCCCCGATGCTGACGGCGATGCGGCCGCGGCGGTCGATCACCAGCGTCGAGGGGATGGTCTGCGGGTTGAGGAGCGCGGGCGGGAAGCGGAGCAGGAGTTCGCCGGCGGGGTCGTGGAGGCTGGGGAATCCCAGGCCGTGCGCGCGTACGAAGGACCGCGCCGCCGCGCGGTCCCGGTCGCGGGTGTTGATCCCGAGGAACCGGACGCCCTGCGCCCGGGTCTGCCCGCTGAGCCGCTCCAGGTCGTCGGCCTCCGCGCGGCAGGGCCCGCACCACGATCCCCAGACGTTGAGGACCACGACCTGGCCGCGGAACTCGGCCAGGCCGACCGGCTTTCCGTCCAGGTCGGCGCCCGCCAGCGCGGGCGCGGGCGGCCGGACGTCGACATCCACGACCGCGGCCGCGGACATGGGGCTGACTGCGGCGCTCCCCCGGCCGGGCGCTTGACCGCCGTCCCTGCCGTCCCTGCCGCCCCCGCCGTCACCGCCGTCGGAGGCGGCGCCCGCAGCGGCGTAGAGGCACCCTGCGAGCGCCACCGCGAGGCCGGCACCGGCCAGGGCGGCGGGGCGCGGGACCGCCCGTCTCATGACGCCCACTTGCGGAGGAAGGAGCCGATGCCGTCCGGGGTCAGGGCGGGATTGCCGGTGACGTGAGTGTCGGTGCGCACGGTGCCGGACGGCGAGACCACGACCAGGACGGGCATCTTGTACGTCCCGCCCGAGGGGCTGTACTTGCGCAGGAGGGCGGAGTTGGCGGAGCTGTTGCCACCGATGTCCACCTTGACCAGGTGGTACGAGGCTCCGAGGAGCGATGCCGTCTGCGGCTGCGCGAACACCTTGTCGGCCGCCTTGCAGTTGCCACACCAGTTGGCGCCGAAGTCGATCAGCACCATCCGCCCGTCGGCCTTGGCCGTGCGCAGCGCCGCATCGATCAGCTTCCGCGCGTCGGCCGAACTGTCGTAGCCGGGGCCGGGTATCCGGGCCGCGGGGGCGGGCGCGGCGGAGGTGCGGGACGGCTTGGGCGCGGGCTTGGCGGGCTGGGCGCGCGAGGGGGTGGGCGAGGCGCCGGCCGGGGTACCGGCCGAGGCGGACGCGGACGCCGCCTTGGACGGCGGCGGCGTGGCGGACGCGGACGGGGACGGGGACGCCTCGGCGGAGGCGGGCTCCGTCCCGGCCGGGAGGGCCTGCGACGGCTGTCCGGCCGTCGTCGGCACCGCGGCACCGGTGGCCTGGGTGGACGGACCGCACGCGGCGGTCAGCCCGGCGGCGAGCACGGCCGCGGTCACCAGGACGGGTCGGAGTATGCGAGAAGTCATGACGAAGACACCCCAAGGCACGGTTCGGACTACGGGAGGCGCGAGACGCCTTCCGGATCGGTGGAGCCGATGGCGCGACGGATCGATGGGGCGCCGGGGCAGTCGTGCCCGGGCGCCGGAGGCCGCTCGGCTGACGCGAGCATAGGACCGCCGGGGGCCGCCGGAACCGGATCGGCGTGATCTTGAGGTTCCCCTAAGGAACCGCTCACCTTCCGCTTCACCAGGGCTCGGGCGATGAGCGCGCAGAAGGGGTGAAACCCGTAAAAGGGATCAGGGGGCCGAGCGGCGCGGACCGGTCAGAAGGAGGTCTCGCGCACGCTGGCCCTCGCCGACGGGTTGATCGTCGCCGTGATGACCGAGCGGTGGTCCGAGCTGGTGAACGTGACGGTCAGGGTGTCGTCCGCGGTCTGCGACGTGCCGGCCTTGTACCCCCGGCTGGGTACGGCCGAGATCAGGCACACGCCGCGACTGCCGTAGCGCACGGTGACTTTGCCGCCCTCCGAGGGGACGGTGTGCAGGCCCGGCCCGCCCTCCTCGCAGTCGACGCGGGGTGTGGGTGCTTTCGTCCGGGGCGTTCCCGTCGGGGCCTTCGCGGAAGGGGGCGTCGAGGCCGGGGGCGAAGGCCGCTCGGTCGCGGAGGGGGAACCGGACGGGGTGGCGCTCGGGGACTGCGGGCTCGGCGACTGCCCCTGTGACGCCTGCCAGGCCGGCGGCGTGTCGACGACCATGGGGGCGGACCGCGCGACCGGAGGCGTATGCCTGGTCGAACCGACCACGAACTGGACCGTGGCGAGCACGGCGGTCACGCTGGCGGCCGTGCACGACAGCCATATGAGCAGGTAGCGCGGAATTCGGGGCACGGCCCCATAGTGGCCGACCCTGCGGCCCGCCCGTCACCGGCTCCCCCCGTAGGACCATGGAAAGGCCGGCCGGGCCCGGTCCGGACCCCGATCCGCCGGAAACGCCGACGCCCTCCTGGCCCGCGTGCGGGCCGGAGGACGTGTGCCGAGCCCCGTGGGTGGGGGGCGCGTGGTGCATGGCGTGCGGGTGCACGGGAGTGGCGTGTGGGAGTGGCGGGCGGGCGGTAGTTGCTACCTCGGCGTTCCGAAGTTCTGCGTCCACCAGGGGCCGCCGTCGCCCTTGTGGAAACCTATGCCGATCTCCCGGAACCCGCAGTTGAGGATGTTGGCCTTGTGGCCGGGGCTGTTCATCCACGCCTTCATGACCGCGGCGGCGTCCGCCTGGCCGCGGGCTATGTTCTCGCCCAGGCGCGACCAGCCGTATCCGGCGGCTTCCACGCGGGTGGTCATGGTGGAACCGTCGGGTCCGGTGTGCGACATGACCCCGCTGCGGGCCATGGTGTCGCTGTACGCCCGCGCCGCGGCGCTCAGCTTGGCGTTCACTTTCAGCGCTCCGCACCCGGCCGCGGCGCGCTCCTTGTTGACCAGGGACAGGACCGCGGACTCCGTGCCGGACGCACCGGAGGATCCGGAGGAGCCACCTGAACCACCTGAACCGCCCGAGCCTCCCGAACTACCGGAACCGCCCGAGCCGCCCGAGCCGCCTCCTGTGGTCGCGGCGGGCGTACGGGCCGGGGGCTTGGGCTTGGCGGCCCCGGTCGATGCCGCGGGGGCCGGGCGGCTCGCGGCCGCCGGCTTCGTGGGGGCGGCGGATCCCGTGGCTCCGGCGGTGGGCGACGCGGACGGCATCGCGCCCGTCGCGGACGCGGCGTCGGCGGAGAGGGTGGGGGCGGCCGGAGAGGGACTTGCCGTCGCCTCCTGACGACCGGAGCCCGCCGCCGCGGAGTTGGGCTCGGTGGCACGTGAGCCGTCGTCGGAGTCGGCCACCGCGACCCCGACCGCCACCGCCGCGGCCGCCGTGGTGAGGGACAGCACGATGCGCGTGCGCACTGTCTTCTTCCGTCGCGTCTCGACGCGGGACGGGGCTCCGGGGGTTCGGCTGCGGCTCATGCCTGTGGCACCTCTCGGCGAGAAGGGAGGACGAGTCCCCGAGCGTAGGCGGATGACCAGCGAAAACGGCCGCCCGGAGGCGTTCTTCAAGGTCCCTTAAGGAAGCCCGCAGACTCGGCACAGGAACGGCGATGGACCTCAGCGGTCCGGGCGGGCGGATTCCCCACGGCCCGGGCCCGGAGTCCTGCCGATCGGGACCGGGTAGCGCACGCCCCACCTCGAACCACCCACCCCCACAAAGGCCTTCAGCCACATATGTGGATGCACATCGCGCTGATGGATTGAGCCCAGGGTCTTGCGCGATACCCCGTTCCGTTTCTACTCTCCCGGCCAATGGTTAGGAATAGTTCCTAACCATTGGCCGATGCTTCGAACCGAGCACTCCCCCCACTCGCGCAGCACTCACCCGAGGACGCCCGATGTCACGAGCACATCAGCAACGTTCCACCCACAGAGACCGCCGCCGCCCCCACTGGCACCGCCCACTGGCGGGCTTCGTCGCCGCCGCCTCGGCCATAGCGGGCCTCGGTCTCGCCGGGCTCAGCGCCCCGGCCGCCGCGGCCGCCGGAACCGGGGCCGCGGCCCCGGCCGCCGTCGGCGCCACCGCCGGTGTCAACACCTCCGGCTCGCTCTTCCTGAAGTCGGCGGGCACGGTCCCCGGCCCCGCCGAGGCCACCCCGGTGCTGGTGTCGACCGGAAAGCCCGCGACCGCCTCCTCGGCCGAAGCGAGCGGCTTCGAAGCCGGCAAGGCCGTGGACGCCAACGCCGCGACCCGCTGGGCCAGTGCGGAAGGCGTGGACCCGCAGTGGATCCGCATCGACCTCGGAACGACCCACACCATCAGCCGCGTGAAGCTCAACTGGGAGGCCGCGTACGCCAAGACCTACAAGATCCAGACCTCGAACGACGGGACCAACTGGACCGACATCCACTCCACCAGCACCGGCAACGGCGCCACCGACGACCTCACCCTCACCGGAACCGGACGCCACATCCGCATGTACGGCACCGCACGCGGCACCGCCTACGGCTACTCCCTCTGGGAGTTCGAGGTCTACGGCGCCCCCGCCTCCGGCGGCACCGACACCACCCCGCCCAGCACCCCCGGCAGCCTGCGCTCGACGGCCACCACCGCGAACAGCGTCTCGCTCGCCTGGAACGCCGCCACCGACAACGTGGGCGTGACGGGGTACGACGTCTACCGGGGCGCCGCGCGCGTCGGATCGGCCACCGGGACCTCGTACACGGACACCGGTCTCACGGCCTCCACCAGCTACGGCTACACCGTCAGGGCACGGGACGCGGCGGGCAACGCCTCCGCGGCGAGCAACGCGCTCAGCGTCACCACCCTGCCCGCGAGCGGCTCGGGTCCCGCGGTCCCGTTCGGCAGCCACGCCCGGCCCTACGCCCCCGGCACGCTGAAGCCGACCGGCGCCCAGGGCACCCTCGACCAGAAGACCGTCGACTACTACACCAACTGGAAGTCCGCCTTCGTCCGCCAGAACTGCGGCAACGGCTGGTACCAGGTCATCTCCCCCGACGCCGACCACCCGTACGTGGCCGAGGCGCAGGGGTACGGCATGGTGATCGCCGCGACGATGGCCGGCGCCGACCCGGACGCGAAGAAGATCTTCGACGGTCTGACCAAGTGGATGATCGACCACCCTTCGTCGGTCAATCCGAACCTGCTCGCCGCGGAGCAGGACACCGCCTGCCGGAGCGTCAACGGCGGTGACGGGGCCACCGACGGCGACATGGACGTCGCCTACGGACTGCTGCTCGCCGACAAGCAATGGGGCAGCTCGGGCACGTACGACTACAAGGCGCTCGCGGTCAAGCACATCAACGCGATCAAGAAGGACGAGCTCAACCCGTCCACCAACCTGCTGAAGCTGGGCGACTGGAGCAGTTCCGGCGACCAGTACTACTACATCTCCCGCACCTCGGACTGGATGGTCGACCACTTCCGGGCCTTCCGGAGCGCGACCGGCGACGCGGCCTGGGACACCGTCCGCACCGCGCACCAGAACCAGATCACCAACCTGCAGGCCTCCTACGCGCCGAACACCGGACTACTGCCCGACTTCGTCGTCAACACCAACACCACCCCCAAGCCCGCCCCCGGCCAGGTCCTCGAGGACCCGAACGACGGCGCCTACTGGTGGAACGCCTGCCGGACCCCGTGGCGCATCGCGGACGACGCGGTGACCAGCGGAGACGCCAAGTCCCTCGCGTCGGCCCGCAAGCTCAACAGCTGGATCAAGACCAAGACGGGCGGCGACCCGAACAAGATCGCCATCGGCTACAAGCTCGACGGCACGCAGCTCTCCTCCGGGAGCGAGGCGGCGTACTTCGCCCCGTTCGCACTGGCGGCCATGACCGACCCGGGCAGCCAGGCCTGGCTGGACGCGCTGTGGAACAAGATGCTGGCCGCCCCGATCGACACCAGCAGCTACTTCTCGGCGAGCATCCAGCTCCAGGTCATGATCACCGCCTCCGGCAACCACTGGGTCCCGTAACCCGAGAAGGAGTTGCCATGCGAAGAAGAGGAACGGTCCTGCTGCTCCTGTCCGGCCTCCTGTCCGCCTCCCTGATCACCCTCCCCCAGGCGCGGGCCGCCGACGGCCTGGTCTCGACCGGCAAGCCCACGACGGCCTCGTCCCAGGAGACGGGCGCCTTCCCGGCCTCGCTCGCGGTGGACGCAGACACCGGCACCAGGTGGGCCAGTGCGGAAGGCGTGGACCCGCAGTGGATCCGCATCGACCTCGGAACGACCCACACCATCAGCCGCGTGAAGCTCAACTGGGAGGCCGCGTACGCCAAGACCTACAAGATCCAGACCTCGAACGACGGGACCAACTGGACCGACATCCACTCCACCAGCACCGGCAACGGCGCCACCGACGACCTCACCCTCACCGGAACCGGACGCCACATCCGCATGCACGGCACCGCACGCGGCACCGCCTACGGCTACTCCCTCTGGGAGTTCGAGGTCTACGGCGCCCCCGCCGGTGCGGGCGGGCCGGTCGTGGACGTGTCGACCGCGGCCCAGTTGCAGGGCGCCCTGGCGGCGGCGCAGCCCGGGCAGACGATCCGGCTCGCGGCCGGGGAGTACCGGGGTGCCTTCGTGACCCGCCGGGCGGGTACGGCCGCCGCGCCGGTCACGCTCACCGGGCCGGCGGCCGCGGTGCTGGTGAACGACGGCCCCTCCGGCACCGCGCCGGCCTGTCCGGCGCCCGGTGGTGGCTGGGACCCGGGCTACGGACTGTGGCTGTACGACGCCCCGTACTGGAACCTGACCGGTTTCACCGTCAAGGACTCCAAGAAGGGGGTCGTCCTCGACAACTCCCACCACGTCACCCTCGACGGGCTCTCGGTCCACCACGTCGAGGACGAGGCGGTGCACTTCCGGCGCTCGTCCTCCGACGGCGTGATCCGGAACTCCACGATCACGCACACCGGTCTGGTCCAGCCCGGCTACGGGGAGGCCGTCTACATCGGTTCGGCCGGCTCCAACTGGGGCTGCCACGGCAACCAGGGCGGGGTGGACCGCTCGGACCGGGTCCAGGTGCTGAACAACCGGATCGGCCCGAACGTGGCCGCGGAGCACATCGACATCAAGGAGGGCACCACGGGCGGGGTGATCCGCGGCAACAGGTTCGACGGGACCGGGATCTCGGGTCAGAACTCGGCGGACTCCTGGGTCGACGCCAAGGGTGTCGGGTACCTCATCGAGAACAACACGGGGACCTTCGCCCCGCCCGGCACCTTCGCCAACGGCTACGAGACGCACAACCCGTCGACGACCCCTTCGTTCGCCAACGGCTGCGGCAACGTCTGGCGCGGCAACACCTCGGACCTCGGAGGCGCAGGCGCCTACGCCATCAAGATCACCTCGGTCTCGAAGTGCACCACCGACCCGAACGTCGTGCACTCCGGCAATACCGTCACCCACGCGGGCACGGGCCTGACGAACGTTCCCGTCACCCCCTGACCCGCTTACCCACTACCCCTTTGACCCGCCGACCCACCCGGCCCGGCCCCCGTGGGGGCCGGGCCGGGTGGGGCTTGCGCGGGCGCTATCTGATGCCGTGGCGCCGGAGCGTCGCGGCGAGGGCGGTGGCGTGCGCCACCACGGCCCGTGCCACGCGCTCCGTCTCCTCCTCGGTGGCGGCGTCCACCGGCATCGAGCAGCTGATCGCGTCCGAGGCCGGGATCCGGTAGTGCACGGGCGCCGACAGACAGGCGACCCCGGAGGTGCCCTGCTCCCGCTCCAGCGCCCAGCCGCGGTCCCGTACGCGCGCCAGCTCCTCGTGCAGCGCGGCGCGCTCGGTGACCGTGTTCGGGGTGAACGCCTCCAGCCTCGTGGGCAGTACGCCGTCCACCTCCTCGGTGGTGAGGTCGGCGAGGAGCGCCTGCCCGAGCGCGGTCAGGTGGGCGGGCAGCCTGCGTCCGACGCGGGAGACGGCGCGGGCGCTGCCGCGGGCCTCGCGACTGGCGAGGTAGAGCACGTACGCGTCGTCGAGGCGGGCGAAGTGCACGGTGTAGCCGGTCTCTTCGCGGAGGTCCTCCATCACGGCGTGCGCGTACGGCAGGGCCGGGTCGCGGTCGAGGTAGGCGGTGCCGGAGAGCAGCGCGTGCGGGCCGACGCCGAAGGCGGAGCCGGTCTCGTCCGCCTCGACCCACTTGAGCTCGCGCAGGGTGCGGACGAGGGCGTGCAGGCTGCTGCGCGGGTAACCCAGGCGTTCCTGCAGCTCGGTGACCGTGAGCTTGTCCTCGGAGGAGGCAAGTGCCTCCAGAATGCGCACCGTTCGCTCGGCGGATTTGACGGTGGCGACATCCGTCGCGGGTCCGGGCATGTGAACCCTCCAAATTCTGCGCGGCTGTTGACCGGCATGGTAGCGGACGCTAACTTCCCCTTGCAGAGCAACCAGATCCTCAGATCCTGTCCACATATCTAGACGGGAATCATCATCCGATGCATCGCAGAGCCGCATCCACCACCCTGGCCGCCTCTCTGGCCGCCCTCCTCGCCCTGACCACCCTCACCGCCTGCGGCGGGGACTCCGGCGCCGACGCCTCCGGCGGTGGTGACGACAAGGCGCCGCTGGAGATCTGGGTCCGCAAGCCGCCCGGCTCACCGACCGAGAAGACCCACAAGGACCTGGCCGCGGCCTTCACCAAGGCCACCGGCATCGAGGCCAAGGTCACCGCCCTGTTCGACGACTTCGAGACCAAGCTCCAGCAGGCCGCCGCGCAGAAGAAGCTCCCGGATCTGATCGTCAACGACACCGCTCAGCTCGGCACCCTGGTCAAGCAGGGCCTGGTCCGCGAGGTGCGGAAGTCGGAGATCCAGGGCGGCGAGCAGCTGATACCCAGCTCCTGGGAGGCGGCCGAGGCCGCCGACGGCAAGTACTACGGCGTGCCGTTCTCCGCCCAGACCTTCGCGCTCTTCGTCCGCAAGGACTGGCGGGAGAAGCTCGGCATCGCGCCCCCCGCCGACTGGGACCAGCTCGACGCGCTGGCCGCCGCCTTCACCACCGGGGATCCGGACGCCAACGGCAAGGCCGACACCTACGGTTACGTCATCCCCGGCACCACCAAGCGCGGCTACCTGGACTGGTACTTCTCCAGCTTCCTGTGGTCGGCGGGCGGCGACTACTTCACCGGCACGGGCAAGGACCTGAAGCCGGCCGTCGACGGTCCGGGCGCCCTGCTGGCGGCCCGGCGGCTCAAGGACCAGTTCTGCGCCGCCAAGAGCGTCGTCCCGGGCGCGGTGACCACCGAAACCACCCAGGCCCACCCGCTGTTCGAGTCCGGCAAGGGCGGCATCTACCTCACCGGCCCCTACAACATGGCCCGCTTCGACAAGGCGCTCGGCAAGGACGCGTACGAGATCCTGCCGCTGCCGGCCGGACCGGGCGGCAAGAGCTCCGTACTCGCCGAGGGCGAGAACACGTACCTGATGGCCGGCTCCGGGAACCCCAAGGGGCAGGTGAAGTACGCCGAGTTCCTCATCGGCGCCGAGGGGCAGACCGCCGGCATGGCCGGGGACACCGCGGGCAATGTGGTCCGGCTGCCCGTCAATCCTTCCGTCAAGCTGTCCGCGGTACGCCAGGACACCCGCTGGCAGGTCTTCGACAAGGTGTACCGCGAGTCCGGCCGCTACTCCCCCGTCGTGAAGGACTGGACGCCCTTCCGCCAGGCGTCCGCCGAGGCCCTCAACGGCATGGTGGCCGACTGCGGTTCACACCCCGAGGCCGTTCTCGGCAAGCTCGCCGGCGCCTTCTCCACGGAGCTCGAGAAGCAGGGAGCGGGGTCCTGATGCGGCTGCCGGGGCGGGGACGGGCGACTCCCTGGCTGTTCCTCGCCCCGGCGCTGCTGCTGTTCGCGCTCTTCAAGTTCCTGCCGATGTGGCGGGCGGTCGAGATGAGCTTCCACGAGGTCCGCCCCTACCTGGGCGACCGGTGGGTGGGCGGGGCCAACTACACGCAGGTGGTCACGGACGAGGCCTTCCTCGCCGCCATCGGGCACACGGTCGTGCTGGCGATCGGGCAGACCGGTGGCTCCGTACTGCTCGGGCTGGTGCTCGCACTGCTCCTGGAGGGCACGGCCCGCCGGCTGTGGATCATCCGGACGGCCGTGTTCCTGCCGACGGTGACCGCGATGGCGGTGGTCGCCGAGGTGTGGCGGATCCTCTACCACCCGGCAGCCGACGGCGCGGTCAACACCCTGCTCGGGTGGCTGGGGGTGGGGCCCTCACAGTTCCTCAACGATCCGGACAGCGCCCTGTGGTCGGTCATGGCGGTCGGCGTGTGGCGCGGAGCCCCCTACGACATGATGATCTTCCTCGCGGCGCTCGCCGGAGTCGACCGGACCCTCTACGAGGCCGCGGCCGCCGACGGCGCCGGGGTGCCGCGCAGGCTGTGGCACGTCACCCTGCCCGCCCTGCGCCCGGCCTTCACCATCCTGTTCACCCTCGCGGCGATCCGCTCCCTGCGGGTCTTCACCGAGATCTTCCTGCTCACCAACGGCGGACCCGACGGCTCCACCGAGGTACTCATGACGCTGATCTACAAGCTCGGCCTGGAGCGGAACGAGCTGGGCGTCGCCGCCGCCGGGTCGATGGTTCTGCTCGCGGCCTCGGTCACCCTGACGCTCGCCGTCCGGCTGGCCCGGACCGGAACCGGGAAGGGGGCGACCCGGTGAGCCGCCTCGACACCGCGCTCGGCCTGGAGGAGCGGCGCGGACCGGCCGCGGTCATCGGCAAGGTGGTGCTGTACGCGTCGCTCGTGACGGTCTTCGCCGGTCCGCTGCTCGCCCTGCTGGCCAGCGCCTTCAACCACACCACCGACCCCACCTCGCTGACCCTGCTGCCGACCCGGCCGACACTGGAGAACTTCCGGGCGGCCTTCGAACGCGACGTACTGCTGTACCTGCTCAACTCCCTCCTCGTGGTGGGCGGCGGACTGCTGCTCCAGATCGGGGTCAGCATCTCGGCCGCGTACGCCCTGGCCCGCAAGCGCTTCCCCGGGCTACGGCTGGTCCTGCTGCTGATCCTCTCCACGATGATGCTGCCCGAGGAGATCCTCGCCATCCCGCTGTCCCTGGTCCTCTCGGACCTGTCCCTGACCGGAAGCCTCTGGGGAATGATCGTCCCGGTCGGGGCCTGGGCCTTCTCGATCCTGGTCACCGCGGAGTTCATGAAGGAGATCCCGGTCGAGCTGGAGGAAGCCGCCCGCCTCGACGGGGCGGGCGACCTCCGGATCTTCTGGTCGGTGATCCTGCCGCTGTGCCGCCCGGCGCTCGGGGTCATCGGCATCTTCGGCTTCACCATGATCTGGGACCAGTACATGCTCCCGCTGCTCGTCGCCACCGACGCCGGGCAGTTCACCCTGCCGCTCGCACTGCGCACCCTGCGCGCCGACGAACAGGTCGGCGTGGGGGTCCTGCTCGCCTCCGCACTGCTCGCCCTGCTGCCCAGCGTCATCGCCTTCCTCGTCATGCAACGGCAGTTCATGCGCGGCCTGACCTCCGGCGCCGTCAAGGGCTGACCCGCCCTCCCACCCACTCCCAAGGGGAACTCATGCGCCTGCACGGGCTGCTGTCCTTTCCGCTGACCCCGTTCACCGGCACCGACGAGCACGACCGGCACCACGAGCACGCCGGCGAAGACGACCGAGGCGGCCACGACGGCCTCGCCGCTCAGGCCGCTCACGACGCCCACGACGACAAGGTCGACCTGGCCGTCTTCGCCGCACACCTGGAGCAGCAGATCGCCGCCGGTCCCGCCGGCCTCTTCGTGGCCTGCGGCACCGGTGAGTTCACCGCGCTGTCGCCCGACGAGTACCGCGAGGTGGTCGCCACCGCCGTACGGGTGGCCGCCGGCCGGCTGCCGGTCGTGGCCGGCTGCGGCGGCGGGCCGCGGATGGCCCGCGAGTTCGCCGTGACCGCCGCCGAATGCGGGGCCGACGGGCTGCTGTTGCTGCCGCCGTACCTCATCGCCTCCACGCCCGCCGGGCTCGTCGGCCACATCCGCTACGTCGCCTCCGGCACCGAACTGCCCATCACCGTCTACCAGCGGGCCAACGCCGTCCTCGACGAGGCCGCCGCCCTGGCGCTGCTCGACATCCCCACCGTCACCGGGATCAAGGACGGCCGGGGCGATGTGGACGCCATGCTCCGGCTGGTCACCGCCATCCGCACCAGCGGCCACCCGCGCGCCGCCGAGTTCGGCTTCCTCAACGGCCTGCCCACGGCGGAGCTGTCCGTCCAGGCGTACGCGGCCATCGGCGTGGAGTGCTACTCCTCGGCCGTCCTCTGCTTCGCCCCCGACATCGCCACCGCCTTCCACCGCGCGGTGCGCGCCGGTGACTCCGAGGCGGTGCGGGTGCTGCTCGCCGAGTTCTACCTGCCCTTCGTCGCTCTGCGCGACGCCGCCCCGGGCTACGCCGTCTCCCTGGTCAAAGCGGGTGCCCGGCTGGCCGGGCTGGCCATGGGCCCCGTCCGGCCGCCACTCGTGGACGCCTCCCCCGAACACGAGCGGGAGCTGGCCGGCATCATCGCCCGGGGCCGGGCCGCGCTCGCCGGGCTGGCGGTGTGATGCGGACCGCCGAGATCGCCGCGATCGCCGAGATCACTGAGGTCACGGTCACCCCGGTGGCGTTCCCCGACCCGCCACTGCTCAACTCCGCCGGGGTGCACCAGCCGTGGGCGCTGCGGACGATCGTGGAACTGCGCTGCGGGGACGGCTTGGTCGGGCTCGGCGAGACGTACGGGGACGCGCCGCACCTCGCCCTGCTCCGGGCGGCGGGCCCGGCCCTGGTGGGGCTGGACCCGTACGACACCCACGGGCTGTTGCGCCGGATCCGGGCCGTCCTGGGCGATGCCGACACCCCGGACCGGCACGGGCTGACCGGTGGGTCCAGCCCGCAGAAGACCACCCTGCGGGTGCTCAGCCCCTTCGAGGTGGCCTGCCTGGACCTCCAGGGACAGCTCGCCGGGCGGCCGGTCGTCGATCTGCTGGGCGGCCGGGTGCGGGACCGGGTGCCGTACGCGGCGTACCTCTTCTACAAGTGGGCCGGCTCCGATCCGTACGGGGAGGCACTCGACCCCGACGGCCTCGTCGCGCAGGCCCGGGCCATGGTGGAGACGTACGGGTTCCGCTCGATCAAACTCAAGGGCGGGGTCCGGCCGCCGGGCGAGGAGATCGAGGCGGTCCGGGCCCTGCGGGACGCCTTCCCGGAGCACCCCCTGCGACTGGATCCCAACCAGGCCTGGAGTGTGGAGACTTCCGTGAAGGTGGCCGCGCGGACCGCCGGCCTTCTGGAGTACCTGGAGGATCCGACGCCCGGGATCCCCGGCATGGCGGAGGTGGCCCGCTCGGCTTCCATGCCGCTGGCCACCAACATGGTCGTGGTGGGGCCGGGAGACATCCCGGAGGGCTTCGGGCGGCGCGCGGCCGGCGTGGTGCTGGCCGACCACCACTACTGGGGCGGACTCCGCAAGTCGGCCGAACTGGCCGCCGTCTGCGGGATGTTCGGCGTAGGGGTGTCCATGCACTCCAACAGCCACCTCGGCATCAGCCTGGCCGCGATGACCCACCTCGGCGCCTCGCTCCCGGAGTTGGCCTACGCGGCGGACACCCACACCCCCTGGCAGTGCGGGGTGGACGTGCTCACCGAACCGCTGGAGATCACGGACGGCTCGGTGGCGGTCCCCGACCGGCCGGGCCTCGGGGTGCGGCTGGATCCCGACGCCCTGGCCCGGCTGCACGAGAACTACCTGCGCTGCGGCGTCCGGGAGCGCGACGACACCGCGTACATGCGGACCTTCGACCCCTCCTACGAGAAGAGGCGCCCCCGATGGTGAACACCGTCGACCCGACGGTTTCGGCTCACGCCTACCCCTGGGACGTTCTGGGCGACCCCGCCTTCGCGGACCGGGTGAGGGCCGCCGGGATCGACTCCGTCACGCTGGCGGTGACCTACCACTCCACCCGGGCCGCCACCCCCCTCCACCCCGAGCGCCGCTTCGTGCACGCCCGCCACGCGGCCCTCTACCGGCCGGTCCGGCCCGGACCGTGGCGCGGACGGCGGCTCGTGCCGGCGGGCGCCGACTGGGTGGACGGACCCGATCCGGCCGGGGCCGCCCTGGCCGCCCTGGCCGCCGAGGGCATCCCGGTCAGCGCGTGGCTGGTGCTCGCCCACAACAGCCGGCTCGGCATCCTGCACCCCGCCCTCGCCGTCACCAACTGCTTCGGTGAGCCCTACCCCTACGCGCTCTGCCCGGGGAACCGGGAGGTACGGGAGTTCTGCGCGACCCTCGCGGCCGAGGCGCTGCACGGGCTGCCTCCGGGCGCCGTGCACGCGGTGTCGCTGGAGTCCGCCGGTCAGCTCGGGGCGGTGCACGCGGGGTGCCACGAGAAGACCGACGGCGCCTACCCGGCGGCGGTGCTGCGGGCCCTGTCCGTGTGCTGCTGCGGCGCGTGCCGGGACGGATGGCGGCAGGCCGGCCTGGACGCGGACGAGGTGCTCGTCCTGCTGCGGCGGACGGCGCACACCGATGGACCCGGCCTCCCGCGGGAGGTGGCGGACGTACTGCTGCGGATCCGGCACGCGGCGGCGGACGCGCTGCGCGGGGCGGTGCTGGCCGCCGTGCGCGAGACCCTCCCCGAGGCGTCCGTCACCTTGCACGCGCATCCCGACCCGTGGGCCACCGGCCCCTCGCCGGGCCTCACGGACCGGGCCGCGGCGGAGGTGGACTCCCTGCTGGTGCCCTGCTGGCCGACCGGGCCCGCGACCGCGGAACTGGTCCGCCGGGCCGCCGGGCACGGGCTGCCGGTGGACGCGTACGTCACCGCCCAGCCGCCGGCCGACCCCGCCCTGCTGCCCGGCCACGTACGGCGGCTGCGCGCCGCCGGGGCGAGCCGGCTGAGCCTGTACCACCTCGGCCTGCTGCCCGAGGGGCGGCTGCCGCTACTGGCCGATCTGGCAAAGGAGTTCCGCTCGTGAACCAGCCCCGCACCCTCCTCCTCACCGGCGCCGCGGGTGGCATCGGCGCCTTCCTGCGCACGAGCCTGCCCGGCTACGGCTACACGCTGCGCCTCGCGGACCTGAGGCCGGTCGAGGGATCCGACGGCGCCGGGTCCCTGGTCTTCGACCTGGCCGACGCGGACGCGGTGCGCGCCGCGGTCCGGGGGGTCGACGCGGTCGTGCACCTCGGCGGAATCTCCCTGGAGGACCGCTTCGAGGCCGTCCTCGAAGCCAATGTCCGCGGGACGTACCACCTCTACGAGGCGGTGCGCGCGGAAGGCGTGCGCCGGGTCGTGTTCGCCAGCAGCAACCACGCCGTCGGGTACGTGCCGCTCGGCGGGGAGACCCCGATAGGGAGCGCGATCCCCACCCGGCCGGACACGTACTACGGGCTGTCGAAGGCCTTCGGGGAGAACCTCGCCTCCCTGTACGCCGACAAGTACGGGGTGGAGACCGTCTCGATCCGGATCGGGTCCTGCTTCGCCGAGCCCCGCACGGTGCGGATGCTGGCCACCTGGCTCAGCCCCGCCGACTGCGCCCGCCTGATCCACGCCGCGCTGACCGCGCCCGGGGTCGGCCACACCGTGGTGAACGGGATCAGCGCCAACACCCGCGCCTGGTGGGACCTCACGGCGGCCCGCGCCCTGGGCTACGAGCCCCGCGACGACGCGGAGGTACACGCCCGGGCACTGCTCGCCACGCACGGCGACCTCCCTCCGGACCACGTGGACGCACGCTACGTCGGCGGCTCCTTCACCCTGTCCGAACCGCAACAGCGGCCGCGATGAGGGAGGCCGCTCCACGGGAGGGATCCCCACAGGAACGGCGGCCTCCCCTCGGTTTGCACCGAAGCTGCCGAATCCGCCGGAAACCCCGTGCGGCCGCCCGTGCCTCTGGCAAGATCCCTCCATGTACACCAAGGGGGACGGACTCCACGCCTGGGTGACCGGGCTGGACGACCGCGCGCTCCGAGAACTGCTCATGATTCCGGGCATGTTGGCTCACATACCGGGGATCGGCGCCACAGTGAAGGGTCCGACGCCGCGTCTGCGGCGCCGGGAGGTCCTGGCGGCGCGTACGTGGCTGAGCCGCACGACTCCGGGCAACCTCGCGGCGATCGCGCACTACGCGTCGGACTGGACGAGGCACCGGTGGGACCGGTGTTACGGGCATCCGGCAGAGCAGCTCTCGGCGCCCGCCGCGGAAGACCTTCGGCAGATGCTGGGTGAGATCGATCCGGTGCTCGCGCAGATCACCTTGTACGACCTCTCCGACAGGCCCGTCGCCGACGGCGGGCTGGTCGGGGACCGCTGGGACGACCTGTGGGCCGCGGCCTCGGCTCCCAAGGCGCCGTGCAGGTGCGAGCGGGGCGAGGGGCCGTGCCGTCCGGCGGACGGCACCGATACCGGATCCGATACCGGATCCGATACCGGATCCGACGTGTACGGGGAAGCAGTCGAGACGGATGCCGTGCGAGGGGAAGGGGGCGACCCGTTGACCGGGGGGATCACCGAGGAACAGTTGCTCGCGTCACGACGCGTGCTGAGCGAGCGGTCGGCGGAACTGGGCCGGGCACTGGAGGCGGCGGGCGGACAGGTCCGGGCGGGAAGGGCCGTTCCGGACCTGCTGGCCGAGCAGTTGGACGCATGGCAGCAGGCGCGGTCCGTGATCGCCGGCGGGCTCGCCGTCAGCGGCCGGGAGTGGTCCGCGGATGCCGGGTTCGCCGAACTCGACGAGATCGTGCAGGAGCTGAGGGACGCGGCGGCAGAGCACGCCGAGGAACTGCTCAGGTTGGAAGAGGACCTCGAGGGGCTCCGCGCCCTGCTGGCCAAGGCCGCACCCGACGCGCCGCACCGCATTCCGCTGCAGCAGTCACTGACCATGGTGGAGACGCGCATGGGCGAACTCGTGGCGGCGGGGGCGCAGGCGTCCCGGCCCGTCGCGGCGCCGCCGGACGTCGCCCCGCCCGCCCCCGTGTCCGCACCGGATCGGGCCCCCGAACCGGTCGCGGAAGCCGAACCGGTCGCGGAAGCCGGCCCGGCTGAGGAGCCGAAGCCGGCTCTCGAGGCGGAGCGGAATCCCGCACCCGACCTGCTTCCCGATCCGGACGTCGAGGCCGCCCCCGATGCGGAGCAGTCCCGGGCTCTGAAGGCCGAGCCCGGACCTGCCGCAGCACCGACCGCGGAATCCGCCCCGGCGCCCGAGCCGGAGGCAGCCCCCGAGACGGTCCTGAAGGCCGGAGCCGGGCCACGCGCGGCGGAGGTGCCGGCCCCGCGGCCGGACCAGCCCGTCACGGATGCCCCGGATGCCTCGGACACCGTGCTGGACACGGCGGCCCCGGACCTCGTCGCGGCCGCGACGGCGAAGCCGTACTTCCTGCCCTGGGAGCCGCCGACGACGACCGGCGGCGGCGAGGCCCCGGTGGCCCGGCTGATCGCCCAGGGCCGCTTCCAGGAGGCGTACTGGACGACGGCCGGCTCGGCGGAACCCCCGCACCGCGGCGCCTGCCTCGCCTTCGCCGAGGCGGCCTTCGCCTGCGGCGACGAGGAGGAGGCCGTCGCCGTGATGACCGGCTTCGACCCGGAGATCCAGCTGCTCCAGGCGGACCGGCCGGCCCTGGTGCTCGCCGCCGTGGCCTCCCTGCGGGCCGGTCTGCTGGCCGGCTGGCCCAACGACCTCCTGATCCAGACGGACCTCTCCTCCGCCGTGCCCGGGAACTGGGGCAAGCTCCTGGAACGGGCCGTCGACGCGCTGCGCCGCTACCACCGGCTCGACCTCGGTGCGACCCGCCTGACCACCGACGGCATCCCGGGACTCACCCCCGACCAGCTCTCCTCCGAGGCCGCCGAACTGCGGGACGCACTGCGCCGCCAGCGCATCGGCTACACCCGCGCGACCCACGTCAGAACCCGGCTGATCGGCTCGGACCAGCCCCTGGGCAAGGCCCTGGACGGAGTCAGCGCCTGGGCGTCCGGCACCGCCGGGGCGGCCGACCTCGACCGGATCTGGGAGCTCTTCCGCAAGCGCGGCTCAGCGGAACGCATGATCGAGGAGGCCGACGCCGAGATCCGCACGCCGAAGCAGGCGAAGGAACCGATCGAGGCCGCCGCCAAACGCGCTCTGCTGCGCAGCATCGAGCAGGTGTCCGACCTGTTGTCCCGCGCCCGGGCCCTGGCCGCCCCCGCCGTCGACGAACGAGCGGACACCACCACCGCCCTGCGGCACGCCCTGGACCAGGTACGCGACGAATCGCCCCCGCCCGGCGTCGAAGGGGCCGCGCTGCTGCGGCTGCGCACCTGGCTGCTGGGGGGAGACCGGTCGCCCGGCACCGCCGTCCCGGCGCGCGACCCGGACGCCGTGCGCGTGACGGACCAGCCCGGTACGGAGGCCCTGCTCGCGGCGCCGGAGCTCCCGCGGTCGGCCGAGGGCGTGCCCCGGCCGGAGGAGGAGGGCTTCGGCGGGGCGGTGCTCACGCTGCTGGAGCCCGTCGATGCCCGCGCGGTGCTCCGGAGGTACTTCGACCGGGGCGACCTGCATCTCGCCGACGCACTGGTCTCGGCGCTGGAACAGGACCGCGTCCCCGCCCTCCCGGCGGGCCTCGACGCCGTGCCGCGCGACTGGCGCCAGCTGCGCGACCCCGAGTGGGCGCGCTGGACGGCCGTTCACCGCAAGGCTCACGCCGAAGCGTTCACCCTCCTCGCCGAACTGCGGACCCAGCAGCTCGACATGCAGACGGAGCGCAAACTCGTCGGCCGCCTCGAGGAGCTGCGCCGGCCCGAACCGGAAGGCGCGTTCGGCCACGCCTGCACCGGCATCACCGCCCTCGAGGGCGAGATGCGGGCGAAGGTCCGGGAGTACGTGGAACACCTCCACGAGAGCCTGGCCGCGCTGAAGCCCACGACCGAGGAGCAGCAACGCCTGACCTCGCTGCTCGACGCGGGGGACACGGTCACCGCCGAGGAGTGCCTGGCGCTGCTGCGCGAGGGCAAGCCCCTCCCCGACTGGAGCGGTACGGACTCGGGGGCGGAGCTGGACCGCTTCACCGCCGGCATCGAGCTCTCCGGGGTGCGCAAGGCCGCCGGCGCCCAGGGCTACTCCGCCCGCTTCTGGGCCGACTTCTACCTGGACGGGGAGCCCCTCACCGAGGGCGCGCGGAGCGGGCTGGAGTCGTGGGACTCCCTGTGCCGCCCGGCCACCCGGGGTTCGGAGTGGCAGCGGCACATCCCGTCGGTCCTGCGCGTACTCGGGCTGGAATGCTCACAAACGCCCGTCCGGGACCAGCAGCACGAGGTGCGCGGTGTTCTGCGGCTCAGCGCCCGGGCGCGGGCGAGCGAGACGGCTCCCGGTTACGTGGCCGCTCTCGGGTCGGCCGCGTCCTCGTACACGATCCTCGTGGTCTCCGACGAGCAACGCGGCCGCAGCCCGCTGGAACTGCTGGACAGCAGTGACTCCGGGGCGTGTCTGATCCTCTATCTGTACCCGCTCGGTCTGAACGGGCGCCGGGAGATGGCGGCCCGCGCACGCACCGCCTCCTCCCAGCAGGCGCTGGTGGTGGACCCGGCCGTGTTCGGCTGGGTGGCGGCACGCTCCCCGCGATCCTTCCGGGCCACTCAGCGGGTGACCCTGCCCTGGACCGCCTACAACCCGTACACGCCGTTCGTGGCCGGGCTCGTACCGCCGGAGGTCTTCTACGGCCGGCAGGAGGAAATCGCCGCCGTCACCGATCCGCTCGGCGCTCTGTTCCTCTACGGCGGGCGCCAGTTGGGCAAGTCCGCTCTGCTGCGCAAGGTGCAGGCGTCCTTCCCGGGCACCCCCGGTCGCAAGGCCATCTACGTCGACCTCAAGGCGCGCGGGGTCGGCGAGGCCGAGCCGGCCGAACGCATCTGGGCGGTGCTCGAGGACGAGCTGAAGCGCGTGGGCGTGCTGGGCGAGGCCCCGGATTCCGGCCGCACCCCGGACGCGCTGCTCGCCAGGGTGGAGAAGTGGCTGGAGGAGAGTCACGACCGGCGGGTGCTGGTCCTCGCCGACGAGGCCGACGCCTTCCTGACCGCGGACTCCAAGGCCGTCCGCGGGCGGGGCGGGGAGGCCACCTTCTCCAACGTGCTGCGGCTGAAGGGGCTGATGGACCGCACCGACCGCCGATTCAAGATCGTGTTCGCGGGTCTGCACCAGGTCCAGCGCTTCAGCCACCTCTCCAACGTGCCCCTGACGCACGGTGGTCCGGATGTACTGATCAGCACCCTGAAGCCGGCCGAGGCCCAGCGCCTCGTCGTCGAGCCGATGGCGGCCTTCGGGTACCGCTTCGAGCGGCCCGAGCTGGTGTGGCGCGTGCTCGCCGCGACCAACTACCAGGCGTGCCTGGTCCAGATCTTCTGCGAGCGGCTCGTCGCGGCCCTCCGCGGGAAGCCGCTGGCCTCGGCGCAGTGGCCGATCACGGTCACGGACGAGGACGTCCGGTCCGTGACGGGATCCGCCCAGGTCCACCGGCACATCGCCGAGCGGCTGCGGATCACCATCAACCTCGAGGACCGCTACCGGGTCCTCGCCCTGGTGATCGCGTTGCGCAGCCAGGAGGACCGCTACCGGTACGGCTACGACGCCGACGAGCTGCTGAGAGCGGCCAAGGACCGCTGGCGGGAGGGGTTCAGCTCGCTCACCGCGACCGACGTACGGATCTATCTGGACGAGATGGTCGGCCTGGGCCTGCTCATCCAACTGGCCGACGCGCGCCTGTACGCCGTCCGCAGCCCGAATGTCGTCAGCATGCTGGGAACCCGAGAGGATCTCGAACTCGAGCTGCGCCAGACGGAGTTCGATCTCCCCTACGACTACAACCCGCGCTTCTCGCGGCGTTTCGTCGGGTCGGACCCCGAGGGCATCGCCCGCTACAGTCCGCTGACGGAGCACCAGTTGCACCTGGTGACGGCGCCCGGGGTGGCCGCGGTCTGTCTGACCCAGGCCCACGGTCCCGCCCTGGTGAAGGCTGCGGTGCGCTCGTACTCCACCGCGCGCGGCTTGGAATTCCGGGAGACGGCCCCCGGGGCCCTGCCCAAGGCCCTGACGAAGGATGTGGACGGTCGCCCGATCCTGATCCTGGCCGACGTCCGGGGTCGCGGGTCCGTCGAGGTGGCGGACTGGGCAAAGGCCCTGCACGCCCACACCTCCTTGCCGGAGGGCGGGGCACCCCATCGGACGGCCGTCCTTCTCGTGGATCCGGACGAGCACGGCCAAGTGGAGGAGCTCATCACCAGTGTGGTGCATCCCGAGCGGTGGACCGCGGACAGTCTCCGCGCCTGGCCGGAGTGTCCGTTCGACACCCCGGACAAGCGGCGCCGGGTCATCGAACTCACCGGTGGATGGCCCCACATGCTGGAGCGGACCGTGCACCGCATCACGCGGGAGGGCTCCACGCTCGAGGCAGCTCTGGAGGATGCCCGGGACTTCATCGGGCAGACCGAATTCGCCCGGGCGCACCTGAAGCGGGTCGGACTCGACACCTGCCTGACGGAAGTGCTGACCGAGTGGAGCCAGTACGTGAATCCCGGCGAGGGATGCACGTACGCCGACATCTCGTCCGTCACCGGAATGCGGATCGAGGAGGTCGGAGCCCTCGTGGGGCGGCTGCTCGACCACGGTGTCCTGGACGACGGACCGGAAGGCTGCTCACTGGACCGGATCACCTTCCGGGCGCTCCAGCTCCTGGCGGACCCTTCGTGATTCCCGCCCCTGAACCGGATGTGACCGCCGGAACCTCCGTGACCGCACTGCCCGGAGTGCGGCTGTGGATGCGAAGGCTGCTGGCCGACCTGCGGTCGGGGCGGAGCTGCCTCTGCCTTTTCCCGCAGACCCAGTTGACCGGGGAACCGGCCGCCGTCGAGGACGTGCTGAACGAGCTCCTCCACGAACTGGCCGACTTCGTCCTCGTGCCCGCACCCGGCGACGACGCGGCGCGCGGGAGCCTTGCCGCGGCCCCGCCGGTTCCCCTGCCTTCGAGCCCGTGGGGCGGCGGCCTGGACCCGATCCTGGACTACGACGACGGCCTGTCGGCCTTCTCGGCCGTGCGGACGAGGAGCGCGGCGGTGCCGGGGGCGCGGGCCCCGGCACCGGACGGCCCGCCGGAGGGAGCCACCTTCCACGACTTGGCCGACAGGATCGTCAAGGAGCTGGGCGACAGGGCCTCGGACCAGAACCAGGGGCACACCGGGGTCGAGGGACTGCTCGACCGCCTCACCGCCGCCCCGGGCGGCCCCGGTGCGACCCGGGTGATCCTGGTGCGCGGTTGGCAGGAACCGGCTCCGACGGCGGCGACCGAACTGCTGCGCCGGCTGTCCGCCACCGTCAAGGCGGCCGGCCTGCCTCCCGAACGGCGCCCCCGGCTGCTCGTACTGGCCACGTCGGCGGGGCTGCCCGTGGAACTGCCGGAGCAGATCGCGCGCGAGGACATCGGCGTGCACTGGTGGTGGGGCGCCCTGGGCCGGCTGGACACCGCCACCGTGGTCGCCATGGCCCGGCCCCTCCCGTCCGGCCCGGCCGCCCGCCACCAGCTCCTCGAAGCGGTGGCGCAGGCCACCGTGGTCGAGGTGTGCGGGCCCTTCCTCGACCTCGCCGCGCGGCTGGCGGTGGAGTGGGACGGACTCCCGGATAGTCTTCCCGCGCAATTGCGGCTGCTCACAGGCGGCCGCGTACCCGAGCGGACCGCCGGGCCCGAGCGGAGCTCCGTACCCGGGCCGACCTCCGTACCCGAGCCGCGGAGGTCGGAACCCATCGCGGCCCTGCTCCATCCGAACGCCTCGCTGCGCCCCGAATGGGACCTGGGCAGGCTGGACCGGTGGGACGGACGGCTGCGCCACCGCCCCGGCGGCGCGGCCGAGCACGAGCACAGCGTGCGCACCCGCATCTGGCTGGCCCAGAATCACGCCTTGCTGCCCCTGCTCGACGAGGCCCGTGAGCAGTTCACCGAGGTGATCGGCGTCCGCTCGCGCCTCCCCCGGCCCGAACTCGCCGCCCTCTACGGCCAGCAGGCCGAAATGGAACTCGGGGTGATGTGGCACGCCCACCTGCAGGGCCACGTACGGCTCACGCAGCCGGAGGCCAACCGGCTGCGGACCCTGCGGGTGTCCCGCAACAAACTCGCGCACCGCACCGCGCTCGACAACACCGCTCTGGAGGGCCTGGTGCACGTACTGTGCTCCTGAAAATCCGGGCACGTTTCTTCGTGTCGCGGTCGGGGCAGGGCTCGGGCGTCGTGCCGTTCCCGCCGCCCGGGGGATCAACAGGGGTGGGCGGGTGCGTCCGGCGCCGTGTCAGTCCGAGAAGACAGGGGAGATCTTCTTGATACCCGTGGTGGTTTCCGCGATGTTATCCGTGATGGTGGCGCCCTCCGCGCTCTCCGCGCCCTCCGGCGTCGCCGTCTCGATGTACGAACTGCCGCTCCTGGCAGGCCATTCCAGTAGTTCGGCCCAGGCGATGAACGACGCCGGGGACGTCGTGGGGCTCTCGCTGGACGAGAACGAGGAGGGTTACCTCGTACGGTGGGGCGCCGACGGCTCCCTCACCCGCCTGCAGGCCGTCTCCGGAGGTTCGGGCGGGCAGGCGGTCAAGATCGTCGAGGACGGCACCGTGGCCGGCTTCACCGCCACGGCGGACGGCGTGCGCCATGCCGCCCGTTGGGACGCGTCGGGCGCCCTCACCCGGCTCCAGGAACCGCCGGGCTACGTCGACGGCGAAGCCCAGGACATCAACGACGCCCACGTCGCCGTGGGGCGTCTGTCGACGGCCGGGCGCACGCGCCCGGTGCGCTGGGGCGCGGACGGCCGGGCGACCGTACTGCGCCTGCCCGCCAGGGCTGAGGGGGGCGTGGCCACCGGGATCAACAAGCGGGGAGAGATCGCCGGCCACGTGTTCGTGCCGGGCGAGAAGACCCGGGCCGTGCGCTGGGACACAGCGGGCCGTGTCCACGATCTCGGCTCGCTCGGGGGCTCGTACAGCGAGCCGGCCGCGATCAACGACCGCGGCACGGTGATCGGCCGGGCGACCGACGGGGCCGGGGAGTGGAAGGCCGTCCGCGCCCCGCGCGGGAAGAGGTTCGAGGCCCTGCCGTCGCAGGGGATCGGCGCGCGGTCCGTGAGCGTCAACAACTCCGACGTCGTCGTCGGGAACGTCAAGGACCATGCCGTGAGGTGGGACGGAAACGACACCACCGAACTCGAGGTGCTGCCCGGCACGGGCCGGGTCTTCGTCAACGGGATCAACGACGCGGGGACCGGCGTCGGCACCTCCGACGAGCGTGCCGTGACATGGGACCCACGGGGGCGGGTCACCGCCCTTCCCCTTCCCGCCGGCATCGACACGACCCAGCCGCTCGCGATCAACGCGAGCGGGAACGTCGCGGCTGACGTGGGCAGTTCGAGGAGCTGGCCGGTCCGCTGGCGCGCCGTCGTCTGGCGGTAGCCGGCGCGGCGCCCGACCTCCCGCCGCTGCCCGCCCGGCCGGGACCACCCGTGCGGTGGTCCCGGTCCGGCCCCGGCGGGCACTTCTTGACGATCACGTGAACGTTCACGATCTTTCTGCCGCGTGCGGGACCGATCGGGTTCTCCTTGCCCGAGGTGACGTGGACTTCCGTCCGTCACCGGTACGCCATCGCCGTTCGGTGGCGAGGTCGAGCGCTGCGGTCGCCTCGTCGAGCAACAGGATGTCGGGGTCGACGAGTTCGGCCCGGGCGAGGGCGAGCAGCTGGCGCTGGCCCGAGGAGAGGCCGCGTCCGCGTTCCCCGATCTGCGTGAGGTACCCGTGCGCGGGCGTGGCCACCATCTCGTGGGCTCCGACGGCCCGGGCCGCCGCCTCCACCTCCGTGTCGCTCGCCTCGGGGCGTCCGTAGGCGATGGCGTCGCGGACACTGCCGCCGAACAGGTGCGGCTCCTGCGGGACGATGCCCAGTCGGCGCCGGTAGTCCGTCAGGTCGAGTTCGCGCAGGTCGTGGCCGTCGACGCGGACGGTTCCGGAGGCCGGATCGTAGAAGCGGGCGAGTGGGCATCGGTGTCTTCCGGACGGTCCGAGGTGGACAGCGGGGACCGGAAGAGGGCCGAGCGGGCGCGCAGTTCGGCCGGTGTGCCGATGTCGGTGATCCGGCCGCCGTCCATCAGCGCGACGTGGTCGGCGAGCTCGAGGGTGGACTCGCGGGGGGCGACGATGAGGCGCCCCGCCCGCAACCGCGAGGGCGAAAATCCACGGCGAACACCGGGTGACGGGCCGCCCCGCCGGCGGCCGCCGGGGGCGTCACCCGGGGCCGGCCGACACTACATCGGCATGAGTTGTACATGTTACTCGCGCCGTACGAGGGACCGCGGCGGCCCTCCTCCGGCGAGGCCGTGGCGCACACGGCCTCCCGGCCGGCGATCGGTGGTCTCGCGGACCCGCGCCGTCGAGCACGAGCTCAACCGGGCGGCAAGGCCGAGGACCACACGCCGAACCACTGCTCGGCGCCGTACTCCTCGAACCGCTCCAGCTCAGTGAACCCCAGCTTCGCCGCGAGACGCATCGAGCGGTCGTTGGCCGTTTGGGTGCAGAGCACCACCCGCTCGCCGGGAAGCGCGTCGGCGAGCCAGTCGAGTGCCGCCGCGCACGCCTCGGCGGCGTACCCGCGTCCCCATGCTCCGGGCAGCAGCATGTAGCCGAGTTCGGCCTCGCCGCCATCGGGGCGAAGGCGCCCCGGACGGTCTGCGTCGCGCCGATCGAGCGATACCGTGCCGATCATCTCTCCGTCGAGATCGATCACGAAAACGCCGGGTCGCCGCCCGGGCACCTCAGGCACCGCGCGTTCGAGTTCATCACGCGGTCGAGGGCCGCCCAGGTAGGTGCGCACCTCCGGCAAGGCGAACAGCTCGATGAACGCGGCACGGTCCCGGGCCTCGGAAACGCGGAGCACGAGCCGCTCGGTCCGTATCGGGTCAGGTGGCCAAGTGACGGGTCCAAGATCAGTCATGGCGGGCAACCTATCGTTCGAGGAGCACGACGACCGGTGTTCCCGGCCACTCGGATTCCCATACGGTGCACCGGAACCGGCCCGAGGCGGTGGACCCCGCAGGTCTTCGGCGCCACCGCCTCGGGCGAGAAGTACAGCCAGGACCTTCGACGATCAGTCGCACCGGCCGCACAGGTACTCGCGCGGCAAGGAGGACCGGGGATGGGCCACCCCCGGCACGGGGGCCCACCGGCCGCGGTGCGCCCGGTGCGACGGCGGACCGTACGGCGACTGCCAGGCCGGCCGGTCGCTTCGGCCCGAGGCGGCCGGGTCGCGGAGCCAGGCGTCGAGGAGCTTGTGGTGCGCGTTGACAAGGAGGTCGCCGTGCACCCGGAAGCGCCCGGAAGGGCACCTGTGGCAACGGCGGAGAACGATCGGCAGGCAGGTGGGAACGACCACCCGGGTTCGGGACATGGAGATACACCGGTTCCAGTGAGAAGACCGCAGCGGAAAGGAGCGCGGCGCACGGGTGCGACGCGCGACGGTTCAGCGCTCGGGGTGTCTCACTTGGTGTACAACGGCACGTCCTTGCCGGGGCGACTGCGGGCGGGAGCACGCTAACGGCCCACGGGAGCACGGGTCCACTGGTTTTCGGGCGCGGGTGGCGACGCAAGGTCCATCCGTCGGACTTCGGGCCAAACGAAAGCCCGGCCGGCACACCGTGCCGGCCGGGCTGTCATACAGCGGCGCCCGCTGTTACCGCGGCGCGCCCGCTATGAGGAGGTGAGCCTCAGGCGGGGGTGATGTTCTCCGCCTGGGGGCCCTTCTGGCCCTGGGTGACGTCGAAGTTCACCTTCTGGCCCTCCTGGAGCTCACGGAAGCCCTGAGCGGCGATGTTCGAGTAGTGGGCGAAGACGTCCGGGCCGCCACCCTCCTGCTCGATGAAGCCGAAGCCCTTTTCCGAGTTGAACCACTTCACGGTTCCGGTGGCCATGTGTCCTCCAAAGGACTAGAAACCGGTCCCGCACCATGCGGGAGCCGGAGGTGATCGCCCTGGTCCTCAGAGACTGTGAACAGCAAAATCGCCCGTGAAAGGTGCACTCACGGGCGACCGGTACTTCGGAACCATGACAGCTGCAGCTGACGCTACACGCACAGTCGCGCTCGCACCACGAGAACGCCTGTCCCGCTTGCCAGGACTGCCGACCGGATCGGGCGGGGGGAGGATGAGAGGAGCGCTTCCGGGCCTGTGAGGGGCTGGATCTCCGGCTCCGGGGCCCGCCGCACCGGTGAAGGAGGTCGGCCATGGTCACGACCGAGGCGTCCCGGGCCGGCCCCGGCCCGGTGAGAGTCGTTCCCTCCGAGCCCGGAGGTCTCCTGGACATACTGAGCGTGGCCGCGGTGGTCCTGGACACCGGGGGCCGGATCACCTTGTGGAGCCCTCAGGCTCAGGAGCTGTTCGGCTGGTCGGCCGAGGAGGCGCTGGGCAGCCACGCGGCGAAGCTGCTGGTCGCCGACGAGTACGTCGGCCTGGTCCTCGAACTGTTCGCCAAGGTCATGGCCGGGGGCGGCACCTGGGCGGGCGTCTTCCCCGTGCGGCACAAGGACGGCTCCACGCGGCTGGTGGAATTCCGCAACATGCGGCTGCAGGACGAGGACGGCGGCGTCTACGCCCTGGGGATCGCCTGCGACGAGACCGTCCTGCGGGGCGTGGAGCGCGACCTCGCGCTTTCGGTGCCGCTGGTGGCGCAGTCACCGCTCGGGCTGGCCGTGCTGGACACCGACCTGCGCTACGTCTTGATCAATCCGATGCTGGTGCGGATCAACGGCCTGCCGGCCGAGGAGCATCTGGGCCGTACGCCCCGGGAGGCATTGCCGTTCCTGGACACCGACGTGATCGAGGCCTCCATGCGCCAGGTCCTGGACACCGGCACGCCGCTGCTGGACCAGTACGGCGTCGGCCGTACTCCCGCCGATCCGGGCCGGGACCACGCCTGGTCGGGCTCGTACTACAGGCTGGAGGACCCCCGCGGGCGGGTGATCGGTGTTGCCCTCGTGGTGGTGGACGTCACCGACAGCTACCGCGCGGCCGAAGAGGCCGCCGAGGCCCGCAGGCGCCTGGACCTCATCGCCCGGGCGTCGGTGGCCGTCGGCACCACCCTCGACCTGGAACGCACGGCCCGCGAGCTCGCCGGCCTCGTCGTGACCGACCTGGCCGACCTCGCCTCGGTCGACGTACTCGACTCCGCCCTGGAAGGCAGTGCGGCCACGGCGCCCGGCCCCGGTACGAAACCCCTCTTCATGGCCCTGGCCGTCGCGGCGGCGTACGAGACGGACGCGCTCCGTGCCGCCGACCCGGTGGGCGAGCGCACCACGTATCCGGCGGAGCGCCTGGTCACCCACTGCGTGAGCACCGGGCGCCCCGTCCTGGTGCCGCGCACCACCGCCCGGGACCTGGGGCGCATCGCGCGCGACGACGCCTCCGCCGAGCTCCTCGCCCAGGAGGGCGCGCACTCCTACCTGGCCGTACCGCTGACGGCCCGCGGACAGGTCCTCGGAGCCCTCGGACTCCTGCGCACCCGCAATCCGCTCCCCTTCGACCACGACGACGTCACCCTGGCCGGCGAGCTGGCCACCCGCGCCGCCATCGCCATCGACAACGCCCGCTGGTACCAGCACGCCGCCGACACCGCCCTGACCCTCCAGCGCCATCTCCTCCCCCACCCTCCGCCCCGGTCCGCGGGCCTCCAGATCGCCTACCGCTACGAGCCGGCGGCAGCGGCCAGCGGCATCGGCGGCGACTGGTTCGACGCGATCCCCCAGCCCAAGGACAAGACCGCTCTCGTGGTCGGCGACGTCATGGGGCACGGTGTCCACGCCGCCGCCACCATGGGACAACTGCGCACGGCCACCCGCACCCTGGCCGACCTCGGCCTCGCCCCGGCCCGGGTCCTGCGCCACCTCGACCACATCACCGCCGAACTCGACGGGACCATGGCGACCTGCGTCTACGCCACCTGGGACCCGCACCGTTCCCGTTGCCGCGTCGCGCTCGCCGGCCACCCGCCACCCGTGGTGATCCGGTCGGGGCGGGCCCCCGAGTTGCTGGACCTTCCCGTCGGGGTGCCGCTCGGCACGGGCGGCCTCGGCGACGCCGACTTCGAGACCACCGCCCTCGACCTGTCGCCCGGAGACCGGCTGGTCCTGTACACCGACGGCCTCGTCGAAACCCGCGACGCCGCTCTGGGCGACCGCCTCGACCTGCTCCTGCGCCTCCTCGCCGATCCCGGTCTCTCCCCCGAGGCAACCTGCGACCGGCTCCTGTCCGCCCTGCGCCACGCCGACGCCACCGATGACGTCGCGCTCGTCATCGCCCACGTCCGACCCCACCCGCCCTGCTCGCCGGCGGACTGATCACTGGTCCGCGAAGGCCCGCATGCCCTTGGCGCGGGCGGTCTTCCACGCCGGGCCGGAGCCGAGGAAGTCGAGGACTGCGCGGGCACGGTCCGGCCGGGAGGAGACGGCCAGGACTCCCCCGCAGAACGTCGAGCTGATCGCGTGCTCGCCCGGCAGCGGGCCGGCCACGACGACGCCCGGCAGGTCCATCAGCTCGCTGTGCTGCTGGAAGGCCAGATCCGCCCGGCCGGACGAGAGCAGGCTGCCCGCGGGCACCCCCGGTGGCGCCTGGACGAGCCGGTCCCCCAGTGCGCCGGCGAGGTCCAGCCGGGTGATCAGTCCGACGAGGGCCGTACCGCTGGGGCCCGTGGAGTAGGCGATCCGCTTCGCCGACAGCAGCACGGCCCGCAGGTCGGATTCGGAGCGCAGTGCCGGGACCGGTGTCCCCTGCGGCACCGCGGCGACGACCTGCGAGACCCACAGCGGGCGCAGCGAATCACCGAGGACGTACCCCTCGTCGGCCAGCCCGGCCAGCGCCTCCTCCGCGAGCACGAGCACGTCGGACTCGGCGCCCGCGCGCACCCGCCGCGCGATCTCGACGCCACCCGCGGAATCGAAGCGCACCGCGAGCCCTTCGGCGCGCCGGATGTGTTCGGTGAGCTCGGCGAGTACGGGCCGCGTCGCCATCGAGGACAGCCCGGAGATCTCTTGGTCCACGTCTCCTCCTTGGTGTCCGGCAGATGGTACGGCGGACCGGGGGGGGCTCGAGACGGGTCTGCGAGACTGACCGCGTGAGCACAACCCGGAACACCGCGGCCGGAAAGGTCCTTCTCGTCCTGTCGGCCTTCGACCGCGAACACCCGTCGCAGACCCTGTCGGAGATCGCCCAGCGGACGGGTCTGGCCCTCAGCACCACCCACCGCGTGGTGGCGGAGCTCGCGGCGTGGGGGGCTCTGGAACGGGTCGAGGACGGGTCGTGGCACGTCGGGCTGAGGCTCTGGGAGATCGCCTCCGGTTGCCCGCGTACCCAGATCCTCCGGGACACCGCCCTGCCGTTCATGCAGGACCTCTACGAGGCGACGCACGAGAACATCCAGCTCGCGGTGCGCGAGGGCCTGGAGCTCGTGTTCGTGGAACGGATCGCCGGGCACCGGTCGGTGCGGCTGCTGACGATGGTCGGGAGCCGCTTCCCCATCGGTTCCACCGGAATGGGCCGGGTGCTGTTGGCGCACGCCCCGCGGGAGATCCAGGAGGAGGTCCTGGAGGCGCCGTTGCGGTCCTGGACCCCGCACACCGTCACGGATCCGAAGACGCTGCGCGCCCAGCTGGACGTCATCCGCCGCGAGCAGGTCTTCGTCAGCGACCGGCAGCTCTCCGAGGACACGGTCGCGGTGGCCGCGCCCGTGCGGATCGGCCGGACCGGGCCCGTCAGCGCCGCCCTGGGGATCGTCGTGGCGGCGCGTAGTGCGAACCATGCGCGGGGACTTCGGGAACCGCTGCTCAGGGCGGCGTACGCGATCTCCGACGAGCTCGGCCGGCGGGCCCGCACGGCGGACTGACGCCGGAGGGGCTTCCGCCTGGCGGAAACACCGGCGACCGGCACGGGCTCCGGCTGCCAACGTTCGGGGTGTCCGGAACGTTCGCAGCCGCTCAGGAGATGCCATGGCCGAAGCCCCCGTCGACACCGTTGCCTCGGTACCCGTCGCCGTCATCGGGGCCGGTCCGGCCGGCCTGATGCTGGCGCACCTGCTCGGGCGGGCGGGAGTCGAGGCGATCGTGGTCGACGTCCGCTCCCGCCACGAGATCGAGACGACGCAGCGGGCGGGCATCCTCGAGGCCGGTGCGGCCCGCGACCTGGTCGAGACCGGAGTCGGCGACCGGATCCTGCGCGAGGGCCACGAACACGAGGGCATCGAGCTCCGCTTCGGCGGCCGGCCGCACCGCATCCACTTCAAGGAGCTCGTGGGCGCCTCGGCGTGGCTCTACCCGCAGACCGACGTGTTCGTCGATCTGGCCGATGCCCGGGCCCGCGACGGTGGCACGGTCCATTTCGGGATCAGGGACACCGAGGTCCACGACGTCACCACCAGCGCTCCCCGGGTCCGCTTCACCGCACCGGACGGCGCCCGCCACGAGATCCGGGCCCGGTACGTGGTCGGCGCGGACGGCTCGCGCGGCATGTGCCGCGATCTGGTGCCCGAGGAGCGGCGGGTGCGCTACGGCAAGGAGTATCCCTTCGCGTGGTTCGGCATCCTGGCCGAGGCGCCGACGAGCGCGCCCGAGCTGGTCTACGCCCACTCCGAGCACGGTTTCGCGCTCATCAGCCAGCGCACCGAGAGCGTGCAGCGGATGTACTTCCAGTGCGACCCCCGGGCGTCCGCCGACGACTGGCCGGACGACCGCATCTGGGAGACGCTCCAGGCCCGCGTGGCCGGCCGGGACGGCTTCCGCCTCCATGAGGGGCCGGTCCTGGAGAAGACGGTGCTGCGGTTCCGTTCGTTCGTCCAGGAGCCGATGCGCTGGGGGTCCATGGCCCTGGCGGGCGACGCCGCGCACACCGTGCCGCCGACCGGTGCCCGCGGGCTCAACCTCGCGCTGCACGACGTGAAGGTACTCGCCGACGTGCTACTGAAGGCGCTCGGCGGCGCGGGCGAGGCCGCTCTGGACGACTACCAGCCGCGGGCCCTCCAGCGGATCTGGCGGGCGCAGAACTTCTCCTCCTGGATGACCCGGCTGCTGCACACGGAGCCCGGAGCAACCCCCTTCGACCTGCGGCGCCAGCTCGGCGAGCTCGACAACGTGGTGGGCACCCGCGCCGGGCGCACGTACCTCGCCGAGCAGTACACGGGCTGGCCGGCCGGCTCCTCGGGCTGACCCCGACCACACCACCTGGAGCACGCACATGATCATCGACTGCCACGGACACTTCACCACCGCACCGCCGCAACTCGCCCGCTGGCGGGACCGCCAGGTCGCGGCGGTCGGAGCGCCCCGGGACGCACCCCACCCCGACGACCTGGTCATCACCGACGACGACCTGCGCCACGCGATCGAGGACAACCAGCTGCGGCTCATGGACGCACGCGGCTGCGACCTGACGGTCTTCTCCCCCCGGGCCAGTTTCATGGCCCACCACATCGGCGACTTCGCCGTCTCCTCGACGTGGGCGCGGATCTGCAACGACCTGGTCCACCGCGTCAGCACGCTCTACCCCACCCGCTTCGCGATGGGCGCGATGCTGCCGCAGTCGCCGGGGGTCGATCCGGCGACCTGCCTGCCCGAGCTGCGCCGCGCGGTCGAGGAGCTCGGCGCGGTGGCGGTCAACCTCAACCCCGATCCGTCGGGGGGCAAGTGGACCGCGCCGCCCCTGACCGACCGCAGCTGGTACCCGCTGTACGAGGCGATGACCGAGTACGACGTCCCGGCCATGATCCACGTCAGTACGTCGTGCAACCCGGCCTTCCACACCACGGGCGCCCACTACCTCAACGCCGACACCACGGCGTTCATGCAGCTGCTCCAGGGCGACCTGTTCGCCGACTTCCCGACCCTGCGGTTCGTGATCCCGCACGGCGGGGGTGCGGTGCCCTACCACTGGGGCCGGTTCCGCGGTCTGGCGATGGCGCTGGGCAGGCCGGATCCCGAGGCGCTGCTGGACAACGTCTTCTTCGACACCTGCGTCTACCACCAGCCCGGCATCGACCTGCTCACCCGGGTGATTCCCAGCCGTTCCCTCCTGTTCGCCAGCGAGATGATCGGCGCGGTCCGCGACGTCGACCCGCGCACCGGCCACCACTTCGACGACACGAAGCGGTACGTCGAGGCCACCCCGCACCTCTCCGACGAGGAACGCGCCGCCGTCTACGGCGGCAACGCCCTTCGCGTCCACCCCCGACTCGCCGCCCGCCTCGTCGCGGCCGGCCACTGAACTCCCAGGAGACGAACGCATGGAACACACCGAGATCGGTGTCGTCCACACATCGATCACCCGCGCCGATCCCGAGGCCGTCGCCGCACTGTCGGCGTTCGGTGTCGCGACGATCCACGAGGCCATGGGCCGCGTGGGACTGATGCGCCCCTACCTGCGCCCCGTCTACCCCGCCGCCCGGCTGTGCGGTCCCGCGGTGACCGTGCTGCTGCAGCCCGGCGACAACTGGATGCTCCACGTCGCCGCCGAGCAGATACGGGAAGGCGACGTCGTCGTCGCGGCCTGCACGACCGAGAGCGAGGACGGCTTCTTCGGCGATCTGCTCGCCACCTCGTTCCGCTCCCGGGGTTGCGCGGGCCTGGTCATCGACGGCGGCGTGCGCGACGTGGCCGACCTGGAGGAGATGGACTTCCCGGTCTTCTCCCGGGCGATCAACGCCAAGGGCGCCGTGAAGGCCACGCTCGGCTCGGTCAACGTGCCGGTGGTCTGCGCCAACGCCCTGGTCAGGCCCGGGGACGTCGTCGTGGCGGATCGTGACGGTGTCGTGGTCGTGCCGCGCGAGCGGGCGGCCGAGGTCGCCGGGGCGTCGGCCCGGCGCGAGGCCAACGAGGAGGACAAGCGCGCCCGGTTCCGTGCGGGCGAGCTCGGCCTGGACATGTACGCGATGCGCGGCCCGCTGGCCGAGCTCGGTCTGCGGTACCGGGACTGACAGGACTGCGATGACCGAGATCACCGATGGCACCGATGGCACCGAGATGACGACCTTCGAGAAGACCCCCGGCTGGCTGGACTGGTACGCCGACCCGAGCCGGCCGGCGTTCCGAGTGCCCGACGGCGCCGTCGACGCGCACTGCCACGTCTTCGGCCCGGGGGCGCGGTTCCCGTACTCCCCCGAGCGGAAGTACACCCCGTGCGACGCGTCCAAAGACCAACTGCGCGCACTGCACGACCGGTTGGGCTTCGCCCGCAACGTGGTGGTGCAGGCGACCTGCCACGGCGCCGACAACAGCGCCATGCTGGACGCCCTCGAGGCGTCGGGGGGCCTGGCCCGGGGCGTCGCGACCGTACGGCCGGGGATCGCGGACGCCGAGTTGCAGAGGCTGCACGAGGCGGGCGTCCGCGGCGTGCGGTTCAACTTCGTCAAGCGGCTCGTCGACGCGGCGCCCCGTCAGGACCTGATGGACGTCGCCCGGCGGATCGCCCCGTACGGCTGGCACGTCGTCGTCTACTTCGAGGCGGCCGACCTCGCCGGCCTGCGCGAGTTCCTCCTGTCGATCCCGGCACCGCTGGTCGTCGACCACATGGGCCGCCCCGATGTCACGAAGGATCCGCACGGCCCGGAGTTCGAGGCCTTCCTCAGCTTCCTGCGGGCCCGGCCCGACGTCTGGTGCAAGGTGACCTGCCCAGAGCGGCTCACCGTGGGCGGCCCGCCCGCCCTCGACGGGGAGCGGCACGCGTACCGGGACGTGGTCCCCTTCGCCCGGCGCGTGGTCGAGGAGTTCCCCGACCGGGTGCTGTGGGGCACCGACTGGCCGCACCCGAACCTCACCGGCCACATGCCGGACGACGGCCTGCTCGTCGACTTCATCCCGCACATCGCGCCCACTCCGGCCCTGCGGAGGGGACTCCTCGTCGACAACCCCATGCGCCTGTACTGGCCGGACGCCGACTGATCCACCCACCACCGGAGGTCACCATGTCGCTGGACAAGACGTACAAAATGGTGCCGGGGACCACGGTCTTCGATGCCGAGCAGTCCGCCAAGGGCTACCACCTCAACCAGTTCTGCATGTCGCTCATGACGGCGGAGAACCGCGCCCTGTACCTCGCCGGCGAACGCGCCTACCTGGACTCCTGGCCGCTGCGCGAGGACCAGAAGCAGGCCCTGCTCGACCGGGACCTCAACGCCGCCGTGCGCGCGGGCGGCAACATCTACTTCCTCGCCAAGTGGGGCGCGACCCTGGGGTTCTCGTTCCAGCAGATGGCCGGTTCGATGACGGGCATGACCGAGGAGGAGTACCGCGCCATGATGGCCGGCGGCGGCCGCTCCGTGGAGGGCAACCGCATCGACCGCGCCGTCCTGGAGGCGGCGCACGCCGACCCGGCGCCGCCGGACGAGCACGCGGTGGTCACCGGCGCGGTCTTCACCTCCCACGTACCGGCGATCGGCGCGGCGATGGACCACGGCAAGACCGGCGAGCCGTACTGGCGACCGGTCTTCGAGGGATACGAGTTCTCCCGTCGGTGGGAGCGGGAGAACCTCCCCGACGTGATCTTCCTGGTCTACAACGACCACGCCTCCGCCTTCGACCTGTCCCTGATCCCGACCTTCGTGCTCGGGACGGGCGCCTCCTTCCCGACCGCCGACGAGGGATACGGGCCGCGCCCCGTCCCCGGCGTCGAGGGCGAACCCGACCTGGCCGCGCACATCGCGCACACGCTCATCACAAACGACTTCGACCTCACGCTCGCCAACGAGATGCCCGTCGACCACGGACTCACCGTCCCGCTGTCACTGATGTTCGGCGACGTCGAGAAGTGGCCGTGCAAGGTGATCCCCTTCCACGTCAACGTGGTGCAGTACCCCGTCCCCTCCGGGGCCCGCTGCTTCGAGCTGGGCCGGGCGCTGCGCCGGGCGATCGAGTCGTACGACCGGCCGCTGAAGGTCCAGGTGTGGGGCACCGGAGGCATGAGCCACCAGCTCCAGGGCCCCCGCGCCGGCCTCATCAACCGCGCGTGGGACAACGCCTTCCTGGACCGTCTGATCACCGACCCGGCCGGCCTGGCGCAGGTCCAGCACCTCGAATACGTCGAGGAGGCCGGTTCGGAGGGCATCGAACTGGTCATGTGGCTCATAGCCCGGGGCGCCATGAGCGACGTGGACGGCTCCGGCCGTGCCGAGGTCAAGCACCGCTTCTACCACGTGCCGGCGTCCAACACCGCCGTCGGCCACCTGATCCTGGAAAACCACCCGGGGGCCGAGACGCCCGCCGTGAAGGAGTGACATGACTGACGACCGAATCCTGAGGGTCGCCCTCGCCGGAGGCGGCGCCTTCGGGGCCAAGCACGCCGCCGCGCTCCGGCGGATCGAGGGCGTCGAGGTGGCCGCCGTGGTGAGCGGCTCCCTCGGCAGTGCGCGGAAGTTCGCCGAGGAGCAGGGCGTCGGCCGCGGCGTCGCCACCCTCGACGAGGTGCTGGCCATGGACGACATCGACGCCGTCGTCCTCGCCACGCCCACTCCGCTGCACGCCGAGCAGACGCTGGCCTGTCTGGAAGCGGGCAAGCACGTCCAGGTCGAGATCCCGCTGGCAGCCTCCCTGGGTGATGCCGAGGCCTGTCTGAAGGCCCAGCTGAGCAGCGGGCTGGTCGGGATGGTCGGGCACACCCGGCGCTTCAACCCCAGCCACCAGTGGGTGCGGGGGCGGATCCGGGCCGGCGCGTTCTCGCTCCAGCAGATGGACGTGCAGACGTACTTCTTCCGCCGCACCAACCTCAACGCCCTGGGGCAGCCGCGGTCCTGGACCGACCACCTGCTGTGGCACCACGCCGCGCACACCGTCGACCTCTTCGCCCACCAGACCGGTTCGCCGATCGTGCAGGCCAATGCCGTGCAGGGCCCGATCCACCCCGAGCTCGGCATCGCGATGGACATGTCCATCCAGCTGCGTGCGGAGAACGGCGCCCTCTGCACCCTGTCGCTGTCGTTCAACAACGACGGGCCGATCGGCACTTCCTTCCGCTACATCGGCGACACCGGCACCTACCTCGCCCGCTACGACGACCTCGTGACCGGCAAGGACGAGCCGATCGACGTCAGCGGCGTCGACGTGTCGATGGACGGCATCGAGCTCCAGGACCGCGAGTTCGTCGCCGCCATCCGCGAGGGCCGGGAGCCCAACTCCTCCATCGCCCAGGTGATGTCCTGCTACCGGACGCTGGCCGCTCTGGAGCAGCAGCTCGACGCCTCCTGCCGCCCGTGACCCGCTCGGCGGGCTGAAACCGGGAATCGGCGGGCCGAAACGGAGAAAGGGAGCGGCGGCGACCCACGGGGTCGCCGCCGCTCCCTCGTCCTACGGCACGGCGCCGTCAGGCGTAGTGGCGGTAGACGGCCTGGGCGACGCAGGCCGGCTTGTCGTTGCCCTCGACCTCTATGGTGAACGTCAGGGGCATCTGCACGCCGTTGCCCTTGACCTCCTCCACGGTGCCGACGGCGCCGTGCAGGCGTATCTTCGCGCCGACCGGCACGGGGCTGGGGAAACGGACCTTGTCCAGACCGTAGTTGACGCTCATCTTGGTGCCGGTGATGGTGAGGAGCTCGCCGAAGAGCGGGATGATCAGGGCGAGGGTGAGGTAGCCGTGGGCGATCGGGCCTCCGAAGGGGCCGTCCTTGGCCTTCTCCGGGTCCGTGTGGATCCACTGATGGTCGTCGGTGGCGTCGGCGAAGGTGTTCACCCGGTTCTGGGTGATGTCGAGCCAGTCGGTGCGGCCGAGGTCGGCTCCGCTGAGGGCTTCGAGTTCGTCGAGGCCGTGGGCGAGGGTGGGCACGGGAGTTCCTTTCGATGGCAAGGGCCTTGATGGATACGGCCCTTGAGGGTCTGGGCGCGCCGGCTTCCGCTACGGGTGGGGGCGCGCGGCGGGACCGGGTGCGTGGGCGTCGCGCACGGCGGGCTTGATGATCTTTCCGGAGGCCGTGCGGGGCAGCGCTCCGGTCACGACGAGGGACCTGGGGATCTTGTACTTGGCGAGCCGGCCCCGCAGGTGGCCCAGGATCGCGTCCTCGTCGGCACGGGCGTCCGGCGTGAGGACGACGACGGCGCGGCCGACCTCCCCCCAGACCGGGTCGGGCACGCCGATGACGGCGCACTCGGCGACGGCGGGGTGGGTGAGGAGGACCTCCTCCACCTCGGCCGGGTAGACGTTCTCCCCTCCCGAGACGAACATGTCCTTGACCCGGTCGACGATGTACGTGTAGCCGTCGGCGTCCGTCCGTGCGACGTCGCCGGTGCGCAGCCAGCGGCCGTCGGCGAAGGCGGCCCCGGTGTGCCCGGGCAGACCCCAGTAGCCGGTCATGACGTGGGGTCCCTCGACCAGGATCTCGCCGCGCTGTCCCGGCCCGGCCGCACTGCCGTCCGGCAGCACGAGGCGGGTGTCGGTGAAGAAGTGCGGCACCCCGGCGGAGCCCGCCCTGGCCGAGGTCTGCTCCCGGTCCAGGAAGAGGACCCCGGGGGACGCCTCGGTCATGCCGTAGCCCTGGCTGAAGGCCAGACCGCGGGCGAGGTAGGCGGCGATGGTCCGGGCGGGCACGGGGGCGCCGCCGCAGTTGACGGTGCGCAGGCTGGAAAGGTCGGCGCTCTCCCAGCGGGGCCGGGCGGCCATGGCGTCGTACATCGTGGGGACGCCGAACATGTACGTCACCCGCAGCTCCTCGACGAGTTCCAGGACGCGATCGGCGTCGAAGGCGCCGAGGAGGACCACCCGGCCGCCTTTGAGCAGGGTGGGCAGGCAGGTCATGTTGAGGCCCGCGGTGTGGAACAGCGGGGCCACGACGAGGGTCACCTCGTCGCCGGCCAGGTCGGTGTCGACGAGGACGTTGACGCTGTTCCAGGTGATGTTGGCGTGGGAGAGGACGGCGCCCTTGGGCCGGCCCGTGGTCCCGGAGGTGTACATGATCATGCACGGGTCCTCGGGTGCCACGGGCTCGTCCAGCGGGCCGCTCGCGGCGCCGGCGAGCAGTTCCTCGTAGCCGGGGGCGCCCTCCTCACCGGGGCCGGCGACCGCGATCCGGTGCCGTACGCCCGACTCGGCCGCGGCGGCGCGGGCCACCTCGGCCTGTTCGGGCGCGTGGATGAGGACGGTACTGCCCGAGTCGGCCAGGTTGTACGCCAGCTCCGGCGCGGCCAGGCGGGTGTTGAGCGGGACGAAGACCGCGCCCACCGTCCCGGCGGCGAACAGGGCCTCCAGGAAGGCCGGATGGTTGGGACCCAGGTAGGCGATCCGGTCCCCCGGGGCCACTCCCAGCGCGCGCAGGGCGTGGGCGAGGCGCAGGACCCGCCCGTGCAGCTCGCGGTAGGTCCAGGTGCGGCCCTCGTGGACGAGGGCGATCCGGTCGGGGGTCTTGCGGGCCCTGCGGGCCGGCCAGGAGCCGATGCCTTGGTTCAACACGAGCGGTTCCTTCAGTCGGTGAGCAGGCCGAGCAGGCGGGCGGCGTTCTCCTTGAGGATCTTCGGCCGGACCTCGGGCTTGATGTCGAGCTTCTCGAAGTCGGCGAGCCAGCGATCGGGGGTGATGACGGGATAGTCGGAGCCGAAGAGCACCTTGTCCTTGAGCAGGGTGTTGGCGTAGCGCACGAGCTGCGGCGGGAAGTATTTCGGGGACCAGCCGGACAGGTCGATGTGGACGTGCGGCTTGTGGGTGGCCACCGCCAGTGCCTCGTCCTGCCACGGGAAGGAGGGGTGCGCGAGGATGATCCGCAGTTCGGGGAAGTCCACGGCCACGTCGTCGACCAGCATCGGGTTCGAGTACTTGAGGCGGATGCCGCCGCCGCCCGGCAGGCCGGCGCCGATGCCGGTCTGACCGGTGTGGAAGAGGGCGGGCACGCCGAGTTCCTCGATGGCCTCGTACAAGGGGTAGGCGAGCGGGTCGTTCGGGGAGAACGCCTGGATGCTGGGGTGGAACTTGAAGCCGCGGACGCCGTGCTCCTCGACCAGCCGCCGCGCCTCGCGCACGCCCGCGCGGCCCTTGTGGGGGTCGATGCTGGCGAAGGGGATCAGCACGTCGGCGTGGGCGGCGCAGCTCTCGGCTATCTCTTCGTTGGAGATCCGCGGGTGGCCGGTGGCGTGCTCGGCGTCGACGGTGAACACCACGGCCGCCATGCGGCGCTCGCGGTAGTGGCCGGCCATCTCCTCGATGGTCGGCTGCCGGTGGCCGTGCGCCTTGAAGTACGTCTCGGAGGCACCGAACAGCTCGGGGCTCAGGGCCCCGTGGCCGTCCTTGGAGACCTCCGCGTGCGTGTGCATGTCGATGGCGGTCAGCCGCTCGAGGTCCAGCGCGAGGGCGCCCATCTCAGGCCCCCGGGGTCTGGGGCGCGGGGATGCCGTAGGTCTCGGGCTCGGCTCCGACGCCGCCCGGCCACTCGGCGGCGATGGCGTCGGCGCTCCAGCCGCCGTCCGCGAAGGCGACCGCCTTCTCCTGCGGGTGCGCCCACAGGGCGAGCCGGTCGCCGCCGATGCCGATGGCCTGTCCGGTGACTCCGTCGGAGGCGTCCGAGGCGAGGAAGGCGATCAGCGCGGCGACGTCCTCGACGGTGCCGAGGCCCTCGTCCTTGCGCAGCCGGTCCGGCAGCGGCTCGCCGGTGCGCTCGGACTCCTCGATCAGTGGGGCGAAGGCCGGTATGGACTTGGTCATCTCGGTGGCGGCGACGGGCACGACGGCGTTGACGGTGATGCCGGCGCGGCCCAGTTCCATGGCCCAGGTGCGGGCCATGGCGACGATACCGGCCTTCGCGGCGGCGTAGTTGGTCTGCCCGAAGTTGCCGCGCTGTCCGGCGGGCGAGGAGATGAGGACGAGCCGGCCGCCGGTGCCCTGTTCGCGCATGCGGACGGCGGCCGCACGGGCACAGGTGAAGGTGCCGCGCAGGTGGACGCGGACGACGTCGTCGAAGTCTTCGTCGGTCATCTTCCACAGCACCCGGTCGCGCAGGATGCCGGCGTTGGTGACGAGCACGTCCAGACGGCCGAATTCCTCGACCGCCGTGTCCACCAGCTGCTGCGCCGACGCGCTGTCGCCCACCGCCGCGACGACGCCGGTCGCCGTACCGCCCTCGGAGGTGATGGAGGCGACGGCGGCGTCGACGACAGCCCGGTCGACGTCGTTGACGACGACGGCGGCGCCGGCCGCGGCGAGGGCCCGGGCGTATGCCAGACCGAGACCTCGTCCGCTGCCGGTGACGACGGCGACCTTGCCGTGGAGCTTCATGAGCGGGGCCTCTCGTACGTACGTGAAGGGGGAAGGGGGGGAAGGGGGGGAAGGGGGGAAGGGGAACGTCGAAGCACCGAAGCACCGAAGGCACCGACCGGAGCCGGGATCGACAGGAAACCTGATGAACGCCAGTCTGTGCAATCAACAGGATTCCTGTCAATGACCTAATCTGGGGAGGTGCCGCCACCCTGGTGGCACCGACCTCGGGTGGCTCGACGGGCACCCGCGCGGACCATCACCACCGGAGGACGAACGTGGGCACCTCTTTGCTCTACCTGCTCAAGAGGACGGAGCTGGCGGTCCGCGCCCGCCTCGAGGAACTGGTCAGACCCGCCGGGATCACGGCGTTGCAGTACACCGCCCTGACGGTGCTGGAGCGGCACGACGGCATCTCCGCCGCACAGCTCGCCCGCGACTCGTTCGTCACCGCGCAGTCGATGGCCGACATGATCCGGGCCCTGGAGAGCCGCGAACTGATCCGCCGCGAGCCCAACCCCGCCAACCGCCGCGAACGCCTCGTCCTGCTCGCCGACCCCGGGCGGCGACTGCTCGCCGAGTACGCGGAGCCGGCCCGCCTCCTGGAGGAGCGCATGGTGGCCGGCCTGAGCGCCGAGGAGATCGGCATGCTCCGCCAGGCCCTGGTCGGGGCCTGGCGGTCCCTGTCCTAGCGGGGCGCGGCAGCCGATCACTCAGCGAGCCCCGCGCGCATGACGTACCGGGCCGCGTAACCCCACCCGTCACACGCGTATCAACACCGGCGTTTCGGCCAGCGCCCTCCCCGGCGGGACCCGCACGCCTCAAGGGTGGATGCACCCTGCACGAGCAGTCTTCCGCGCTCCTGTACGGGATCCGCTTCGTCTCAAACACGCGTGTTCGATCCGGTGCCCCTGGTCGTTGAGCCCGACACCATCACACGACAGCAACACACCTCGCAACGAATGCAGTTGACCTCCCCCGGCATCACCGGCACGTCCTTCGGCAGCCACGCTCCACCACCGTGCCGTCCGCGGCCACGGCGGTCGGCTCACAGGCAATCGCGCTCGCGCTCGCGCTCCACCGTCGAGAGGTAATCGCATGACGCCCGCTCGTTCCGATCAACTCGACCGCGACCAACTGAGCTACGCCGGGCCCCCAGTGGCCCACCACGGCGTCCCGACACGACGGGAAGCGGGGCGGACCGTATGACGGACCGGGGACAGACCGACGAAGAGTCCTCCGCGGTGTCGGAGTCGGAGCGGCTGCTGTTCGGTGGGGAGCTGGCGTACGACGTCGGTTGGGACCGGCACGAAGGCGTCTGGCTGAAGCTCGGCCTCGTGACCATGGCCAAGGCCTTGCCCCGCATGGTCGGCACCGGATTGAAGCTCGCGCACCTCGCCGACGCACGCGCCCTGCGCGTGGTGCTCGGCGCCGAGGTCGGGCGGGGCATCGCCCAGGCGGTCGGGCTGGTCGCGGTCAACGGCGTACTGGGCCACGTCCTGGCCGGCGGCACGACCAACCAGCGCCTGGCCCAGGCCGTTCCGTCGCTCGTACTGGTCGCGATCACGGCGTTGCTGGGTTCGCTGCTGCGCTCCGCGTCGACAGCGGCCACCGGGGAACTCGAACCCAAGGTCCAGCGGGTCGCCACGGAGCGGTACCTGGGACTGGTGCACCGGGTGGAACTCGCGGCGATCGAGGACGACGAGTTCCACCGGCTGCTGGACGCGGCCCGCTACGGGGCCGACTCCGCCCGCCGGATGATCCGGTACTGCACCAACACGCTGAACTCCGGGATCTCCCTGATCGCGGCCGCCGGGGTGCTCACGGTCCTCCACGTCGCGCTCCTGCCCCTTCTGGTCCTGATGACCCTGCCCAGCGCGTGGAGTTCGCTGACGATCTCCAAGCAGCGCTACATCAGCTTCCACGCCTACGTGCAGCACGCGCGGGCCGGGCACCTGCTGGGGCAGTTGCTGACCCAGCGGGAGGCCGCCGCCGAGGTCCGGGTCCACGAGGTCGGGCCCTTCCTCCTCGGTCACTTCCGGCAGATGGCCGAGACCAGCGAGCGCGAGCAGACCCACCTGGCCCGCACCGCCGCCAAGATCGGGCTGATCGCGGACGGCGCCTCCGGGGCCGCGACCCTCCTCACGTACGGGGCACTGGGACTGCTCCTGTGGAGCGGTCGGATGGACCTGGCGGTCGCGGGCACCGCGGTGCTCGCCATCCGCGCCGGCGCCTCCAGCCTCGACGGTCTGGTCCTGCAGATGGCCGACCTGCACCAGGAGTCGCTCTTCGTCGCCGACTACGAGCGGCTGTGCGTGGAGGCCGAGGCGCGCGCGATCCCGGAGAGCGGGGAGGATCTGCCCGAGCAGGTGCGGGAAGTCCGCTTCGAGAAGGTCACGTTCACCTACCCGGGCTCCGGCGGCGAGACCCCGGAGCCGACTCTGCGCGAGGTGTCCCTGTCCTTCCCGATGGGCAAGGTCATCGCCTTGGTCGGGGCCAACGGCTCGGGCAAGTCCACCCTCGTCAAGCTCCTGGCCGGCCTGCACCTTCCCGACGAGGGCGGCGGCACGATCTGGTGGGACGACGTGGACGCCGCCAAGGCCGACCGAGGACAGATCTTCGCCCGCATCGCCCTCATGTCGCAGTCCTTCTTCCGGTGGCCGTTCACGGTGCGGGTCAACATCGGCATCGGCCGGCCCACCGTGCCCATCGAGGACGAAGCGGTGCGGGACGCGGCGGCCTTCTCCGGCGCCGACAAGTTCATCGCCGCACTGCCCCGGGGCTTCGGCACCCTCCTGGGCCGGGGATACAGGGGCGGGCGCGAGGCGTCCGGCGGAGAATGGCAGCTGACGGGCATCAGTCGCGCCTGGTACAAACGCGCGGGGATCCTGGTGGTCGACGAGCCCACCAGCGCTCTGGACGCGGTCGCCGAGCAGCGGGTCTTCGATCAGATCCGCGCGCTGGCCGCGACCGGCCAGACGATCATCTTCATCACCCACCGACTGCATTCGGTGCGGCACGCCGACGTCATCCACGTCATGAAGGACGGCCGGCTCGCCGAGTCCGGGACGTTCCCGGAGCTCATGCACGAGGACACCGGCACAGGGGACTTCAGGGACTCCTACCTGATCCAGGCGGCCGCTTTCGCGGAATCCGTGCCCGCCCAGCGTGCCCCCGCCGCGGACACCAAGGCGGAGGAGCGCGCGTGACCCTGTCCGACCCGCTTGCCGCTGCCGGCGGCCGATACCGGTTCAGCGACCACGTGGTCACCGATCTGCCGGGCCGCCGGCCCGGGGCGGCGCGGTGAGCGGCGGCGCCCGGCACACGGTGCCGGTCGACGTCCACCTCATCCTGCGCCGCGACACCGGGAACGGCCCCGAGGCGCTGATGTCCCGCCGCGCCGGACCGGTGTACGCGACGGGGCTGTGGCACCTCCCGTCCGGGCACCTCGACCCCGGCGAGACCATGGTCGAGGGGGTGATCCGGGAAGCCCGTGAGGAGACCGGCGTCCTCATCGACCCGGAGGACGTCGCCGCGGCCGTCACCGTGCACCACCGCCCTCCCGTCGGATCCAATTCCCGGATCGGCGTGTTCTTCGAGGTCCGGCGGTGGTCGGGGCGGCCCCGGGTGATGGAGCCGGACCGGTGCGACGGCATGGACTGGTTTCTCCAGGGCTCGTTAGGTGTAGCACCTTGTGGCATCTCCTACGGGTGATGTGCTGCCCGAACCCGCATCTCAGGGGCTGATGCGGTCGTCGCGGCATGTTGCACACAAGTGAGCGGAGGACCACGAGTGAAGGCGTTCCCCGTGACGTTGCCGTCCGGCGAGCGGTACTGGACGGTGCTGAACGAGCAGATGGCGGTTGTTCCGGAGGCGGATGCGTTCCTGCGGCACGTCCGGTTCGGGCGGGCACAGGCTGAGCTGACCACGAAGACGTACGCCGGCGCGGTAGCTCTGTATCTCCGGTGGTGTGCGCGTACGGGACGGGCATGGACAACTGCTGCTGCGGACCTATCCCTGTTCATGACCTGGCTTCGCTATGCCCCTGTGGAGCTGACAGGCGTCGTGGCGCCAACCATCGGCTCCGCGATGGTGATGACCGGGCCTGGCATGAAACCGCAGCGCGGTGGCGCCAGGATTGAGAACGTCCTGGTCGGCGTGCGGACCTTCCTTCGTCACTCTGTGAACACTGGCAGCGCACCTTCCTCGGTGCTTGCTCAGCTCTATGAGCTGGGAGATGAACGTGATCTGCCCTTGGAAGCCAAGAGCGAGCGCGAACGGATGGCCTATCGCCTGCGAGCCCAGCACCGCGTGAGCGTGCCCCGAGCGCGTCGGGACCGTGCGGCCGATGAGGAGGTCCTTGCTCTGCTGAAGGCTTGCCGTCTCTCGCGCGACCGGTTCATCGTGTTGCTGCTCGCTCGTGCTGGCCTACGCCGCGGCGAGGCGGCAGGGCTGCGCCGCGAGGACATGCATTTCATGCCAGATTCCTCGCCACTCGGGTGCAAGGTGAGAGGCTCCCACGTCCATGTTGTCCGCAGGGCCAACACCAACGGGGCCTGGGCGAAGTCGGTGCGCGGGCGGTGGGTTCCCGCCGACTGGCTGGTAGTGCAGGCGTACGACCAGTACGTGCTGGAGCGACTTTCGTTTCCGCATGGGGAGCACAGCGATTTCGTCCTGATCAACCTGCTGCGAGGTCAGCTCGGTGCCCCGATGCCCCCGGACGCTGTGACCGAGCTGATCGAGCGGTTGGGCCAACGTGGCAGGGTCGACCGCTCAGTGACCGCTCACATGCTCCGGCACGGCTTCGCCAGCAATGTGGGCGACAGCGGCGGCACCGTGGATGAGATCGCGAAGCTGTTGGGCCACTCCCAACTCTCCAGCAGTGAGCCGTATCTGCATCCGGCTCAGCACCGGATCCGCGAGGCTGTAGAGCGAGTTCCCTCGCCGCTTGGCGATTGGGGAGGCGCGCGGTGACCAGCAGCATCGCGTCCCGTGTCGCACCAGCGATGGCCGCCGTGCCGGCTGAGGATCTTGCGGAGTGGTTCTGGAGCTTGGTCAGGCCCGATTTCCCGGCGGAGATCGGCTTCGATCGGAACCTGAGAATCCTCAGGCCTCCGTCCGAGCATCCATTACTGGGCTGGTCATCCTGCAAGGTTGTGGGCTGCGAGGTGGTGGTCTTGTCACGTGGGATGTACTGCTCGTCCTGCGCTCGTCGCCAAAGCGAATCAGGCATTAGCGACGTCGACTTCGCCATGCTGCCTCGGCCGGACTCTCGGCGTCGCCGCTTCGTGCAGAACTGCTTGGTGGCCCGGTGCGAGCGGCCGTGGATCGACGCGCCACGCTCGTTGTGCTCGTCGCATTACTACCAACAGAGCATGGTGCTCAAGTGCTCTCTCGATGGATTCCTCGCTCGCACGGACCTGGTGCCGCTGCCCAGTCTCGGGCCGTGCTCAGTTGCGTCCTGCACCCGCCAATCCGGCGTCTTGAAGTCCTTGGTGTGCCACGCGCACAACTGCCGCTTGGTTGACGACCGACGTGCGAATCCGGATCTGGATATCGACCTGTGGAAGGCCACCCAGACACCCATCCCCGAGGGTGCCGAGGTCAGCTTCCGCGGGCTCCCCGAGCTGGTCGTGGCCCAGCTGGTCTACGGCATCCAGCAACGGTGCGCCGACGGCGCCCAGACCACGCATCACCGGCTGCGTAATCTCACCGCCTGGCTGCGCCGCCAGCAGGTCTCTTCCCTGGAGGGCATCAACCCTCTCCAAGCCGTGGCCAGCGGAATCGACCGACTCACCCGCGGCCCGCTGACGACGATCATCACATCGGTCAGGCGGGCTCGGCTGACGCCCGAGACCGAGTACCCAAAGGACTGCTGGGACCTGACCGTTTTCGGACACACCGGCACCATTGACTTCAGCGGCATCTCACAGCAATGGCTCAGGGAAACCGCCAAACGCTGGGCCCGGCACACCGCGCCGCAGGTCCGAGGGGAACAGGCCGGAGCCCACTTGCGCAAGAAGGTGAACGATCTCGGCATGCTCTCCCAAAGCCTGCGTGCCCGCACCGATCGCGGTGACGATCCCGAAGAGCTCGGCCGCCAGGACATAGAGAACTTCCTGAACCGGATGTCCCACCTGCATGCCACCGGTCGGATCAGCGCGTACAACCGCCGCGGCATCATCTACGCGACGGGCGCCATCATCAAGCGCATGCGCAGCCTGGGGCTGACCCGGACGGGCGAACCGATGCACGGGCTGCCTGACCACTTCTCAATGCTCCGAGGCGACCTGCCCGCCAAACCCGAACCGGACGAAGCCGGGCAGGATCTACCCGCAGAGGTCATGCGGCTGCTCTGCACCAAACTCCACGGCATCGAGGAGCGATCCGAGCCGGAGGTGAGAGTCGGCATCGAGCTGCTTATCGACACCGGTCGGCGACCGGACGAGGTATGCGAGCTTCCCTTCGACTGCCTTGACCAGGACGGCGAAGGCAAGCCCGTACTGATCTACAACAACAGCAAGAAGAACCGTCCTCGACGTGAGCTCCCCCTGCACGAGTCCACTGCCGAACTCATCCGTACGCAGCAACAGGCTGTGCGCTCCCGGTTCCCCAACACCCCCGCGCGCGAGCTGAAGCTGCTACCGTCGCCCATCCGCAATCCTCGCGGTGTCAAAGCGATCAACGAGGGCACGCTGAGCCAGAACACTCGGATCTGGGTCGATGCGCTCCCCGATATAGCGCTGGAGAACGACACCGTCTTCGACAAGGCGAAGATCTTCCCCTACGCCTTCCGGCACACCTACGCACAGCGGCACGCCGACGCCGGAGTTCCGGTCGACGTCCTGTCCAAGCTCCTTGATCATGACACGTTGGAAGCCACCCGGGGCTACTACCGTGTCAAGGAGAAGCGGCTGCGCCAGGCGGTCGACAAGGTCACCCGGCTGCAGTTCGATCGTCATGGAAACCGCACCTGGCAGCAGGCCAGAACCCTCCTCGATACCGAGCGCAATCGACGCTCCGTGGGCGAGGTTGCGGTGGCCTTCGGTCGCTGTTCCGAACCGACCAACGTCTCCGCCGGCGGCGGCCAGTGTCCACTTAGGTTCCGCTGCCTGGGCTGTGACCACTTCAGCACGGATGTCTCCTACCTTCCTGAACTCCGCGGCCACCTGGACGACTTGCTACGGAGCCGCGAACGGCTGAGCGCCATGATCAGCGCGGACGAGTGGGCCAAGCGCGAGGCAATGCCCTCGGACGAGGAAATCGACCGGGTCGGCGCCTCATCCGCCGAGTCACCGAGGATCTGGGCTCACTAACCGAACAGGAGCGAGGCGAGATCGATGAGGCCGTCGCCGCGGTCCGCAAGACCCGGCAGGGCTTTCTCGGTATGCCCAAGATCCGGCAACCCTTGCCCGACGTCCGCCCGGAGCGTCCATCGTGACGCCCGGCCCGAGCGCAGGCGAGCGCCTCATTGAAGGCCGCCGAGCCGACTCCGCGCGACGCCGCCAGCGAGTCCTCAACGTCCTAGATGAGCTCTCACGCAATGGCGGCACCGTCTCTGTCTCCGCCGTCGCGCGCAGCGCCAGAGTCGACCGGACGTTCCTCTACCGGCACCCCGACCTGCTCGCCCACGTCCATGTGTTGGCCACCGAACCACCTCCGGGCACGGGCAAGGGCCCGACGGTCAGCCGAGCGTCGTTGCACGCAGACCTCCTGACCGCAAACGCGCGATGCACCCGGTTGTCTGAACAGGTCCGGCGACTCGAACAGCGCCTGTCCGAAGCCTTGGGCGAGCAGGTCTGGCGCAGCACCGGCATTGGACCGCCCACGGACATCGACAGGCTGCAGGTCCGTATCACCGAGCTCGAGCAGCAGAACCTCAACCTGCGCCTGCAACTAGGGGAAAAGGAAGAGGAGTTGACTGCGGCGCGGGCCGCGAACCGCGAACTGACCAAGGCCATCAACCAGGAACCCGGGAGAACCTCATGACCAGCCGTTAGCGCAACATAGTCGAGGTCTACCTGTTTCTACGCAGAGCCACCGACCGCTTCCTGGTCAGACAACGCTTGATCACAGGTTACGCGGACAGCCAGCTCTGCCGGGAGCACTACCAGGGGGCGGTCGTGCGCTCCTTGTAGAGCTGGAAGCCGTACGCGGCCATCTGCACTGCGCGTGTCGTGACCCAGACCATGATCTTGGAGTCGGTCGAGAGCTTGGTGAGTGCGACGTTTCCTACCTGGGCGACTATCTCACGCTCAAGGAAACCCATGCTATGGACATCTCCATGCGCGAGCGCGCTGCATGCGCTCCAGACGGCCTCGGCCTCGTCCGCCCCCACGCCAGGGAGATGCTCGCCAGCAGTGCGGACCATCTTTTTGTAGCCGAAGGACAATTCCCTCTTCACGTCGCTCTGCGGGATCCCGGCAGCGACAGCCAGATCCGTGATCTCCTTCGCGCGGTCGACCGTGGTGCGCGTCGGGGGTGTTCCGAGCAGCTGGTGCATGCGGTCCGAGTACGTGTTGTTGTCTGCCTGCACCGCCAGTCGGCGCTGAATGCGCGTCAATCGCTTGCCCGGCGCCAGAAGCCAGACCGCGCGAGCGCTGTTCTCGAACGCCCCGCGCAACAGAGTTGCCTGAGCGTAGGCTCTTGGCGTCGTCGCCGGCCAGGGCGCTGCCCGGCTGCACGTTCCAGGCAGACGAGGCCGTGGAGGTCAGAGCCTCATACGGCTTCGTCTGCTCCAGCTGCGTCAAGATCGCCCGAAGGTATTGCTGTTCGTCGGTGCTCGTTGTCACTGGATGAGGGTATTCGCCGAACGCAGTTACATGCGACTCACTTTCGAGTACGACTCAAGAGCCAGTTCTCTGGGTCGGCCCGTATCCCGCCCGACCTGGGGTGCCGTTAACGAGCGGCGAACCAGGTGACAAGTAACCCGTTGGTAGCTTCAGGACTTCGTGACGATGCTCTTCCTGGCCCTGTAGTCCTAGCGCGGACGCCAGGGAGCAAGTAACCCGCCAGTAGGTTCGGCTCCAAACGGCGGGAACCCGGTGGCCCGAGATCTTCTCGGGGCCACCGGGTTCCCGGCCTACGCGATCTTCATCGCAATCGGTCAGTTCGACGGAGCGGTGGGCGCGACGTTCAGCGTCGTCTCGCGCATCAACTCCTTCGCACACCGGCATGGCTGTCGCAGGTAGACCGCGACGGTGTTGCCGAAGACATCCTCGTCGGAGGAGTCGACGTATCGAAAGCGGCGGCCTCCGCACGACTGGCAGGAGTGTGCCCAGCGGTCTCCCGCGAGGAAGGGTTCGCCGGCGTGGACTCCGGCGGTGCAGTTGTCGTGTTCTGCGCGACCGCAGCCCCGGCAGAGTCCGCACACGATGTCCAGGAGGACGGGACGGTCAAGCCGTTCGGCGGGCACCATCGCCTGCTCACCCGGCTTGCTTCCGCGACCGCCGCACACGGGGCACGGCTCGCTCTCGCCCAGGTCTGGTGCGGGGATGTCGAAGACATACATCTTCGGCTGCTGTTCTGAGGCGGACTTCGCGAGGGCTCTTACGGCGGCCTGGTGGCCCTCACTGGTCGTCTCGCGTCGCCGACGGGCTTCGTTCTTCCGAGCGTGATGCTTCACCACGGCTGTCCCAGCTTCCGACGCACCGGTCCCGTGACCCTGCGCGCCTGTTCAGGGAAGCGCGTTGGTGGGGGTCGCCTTGTTGATGCGGGGCACCTTCGGGCCGTTATCGCCGCACGGTCACGGGCCGTTCGACTGGGCCGCAGCCGCCGCAACGGAGCGGCTGGGAGGCCAATCCTAGCCGGACGGCCCCGGCTCCGCCGATGGGAACATATGCCCGCCGGATGCGATCAGCCCTTGCCGGGCGTCGTCCTCTTCGGTTGGCGGGGAACGGTCTTGGCCTTGTCGAGGTGCCCGTACACCGTGGAACGGGGCACGTTGAACATGTCGGCGATCTGTTGAACGGTCTTCTCCCGGGCGTCATAGAGCTGCTGGGCGAGCTCAGCCTGGTCCTCGGTCAGCTTCGGCCGACGCCCGCCGACCCGGCCGCGGGCGCGGGCGCGGGCGGAGGCGAGTCCATCGTTGGTGTTCGCCACGATCAGCTCGCGCTGAAGCTCGGCAAGCACCGACAGCATCCCGAACATCGCCCGGCCCTCCATCGTGGAGGTGTCAATGCCCTGCTCGATGACGTGAAGTCCGATCCCGCGCTCGCGCAGTTCGGCGCCGAGGGTCACCAGGTGCAGCACGGAGCGCGAGAGCCGGTCTAACCGGGTGACCTTCAACGTGTCGCCCTCGCGCAGCAGCTGAATGACGAGGTCGAGCTTCGGGCGGGACGCCTTCGCGCCGCTGGCCTTGTCGACGTGGATGTGGTCGCGGTCGACACCAGCCCGCAGCAGGGCATCGATCTGATGCTCGGGGTTCTGGTCGGCGGTCGAGACCCGCGCGTAGCCGATGAGCATGTGTCGGAATCTATCGGCCTGACCGTTCACCGACGTTGATTTCCGACGCAAGTTGTCGACAGCGCTCACCTGCGGGTTTATGACTACAGGCCTGAGTGTCGACAGACAGTCGTTTGCCGACACATCAGCGTCGGTGCTGCGCCGTTCAGGAACGGATCGGTTGATGCACACCCTGCGTCGGACGACCCGTCACCCCTGCTGCGACACTTCGGCGGTGAGCACCACGCGACGCCGCCCGCCTCGACGACGACCAGGCGGTGCGTGGTCCCCGTGGCCGTACGGCTGCGGAGCGGGCCGCCGAGGAGGTCCCGTCCTCGGCGCCGATGCCGGAGGAGCTCCCTGGGGCTGGCCGCCGGCGGCTGGGGGCGGGACCTCAGGCGATGTCCTCGTAGTCGGACAGGATCTCGGTGTTGCGGCAGACCTTGAGCTCGACCTCGGCGTCCTCGGGCACCACGTCGTAGAGGGATGCCGTCACGAGGGCGGCGACGTCCCGTATCGGCTCCGGCTACGTCTCTGGGGCGGTGCCAGGGCCGGTGTATGGACAGCCCTGCAGGTCAACCCCGGGTCACGGACGGGCTAATGCCCGAGGTCACTCGCCAGATGGCCTCCAGGCAGCTGCCGCCGAAGCCGCCGCCCGTGCTCCCCACCACGCCATCACCACCGTGCACACCAATCCTGCGGCTCCCACCGTTGCCAGGGCTGCCAGTCTGTTCGCGCCGCTGGCCGGAAGTGGGGATGTGATGAACCACGACACGAGGACCGCGGCCACCACCGCGATGACGGCTGGTCCCAGCAATGACCATGCGGCGATCGAGTAGTACACCCGCTGGTTGCCGGCGAGCACCGAGACGGGGCCCAGTTCTCTTCCGGACCGCACGAATTGCGCCATTACCCCTAGGCAGGCCACGATCGCGACCACCGACACACCGATCAACGACAACAGTGCCAGCCACCGTTCTGCCACGAGTGCTTCTCCGGCGACGCCCATACCATTCATGCCAAAGATCTCCACCTGCGTGGACATCCCCAATTCGGCGTTGGCTGCTCGGTGTATCCGCGCCGTTGAGAGCTGCCCTCCGTCGCTTGCCAGTACGAGATACCTCGGCCCGCTGGCTCCTTGCATGGTTTTCTCCGCCTGTCCTGCGCGGGCGAAGATTCGCGTGCCCGACGTGCGTTGCAGAGCCATCGTCCGCGCGAGGCCGCTGTGCCGCACGGTCTGGATCTCTGCAGGAGCCGAGGTGCATGCGACGTTGAGCCGCTGCCACACCGGGCACTCGGCGACTACATCGATCCTTCCTTGGTCCGGCAGGGACCACATCGTCAGCATGCTGACGTCGGTGCCCAGCTGTCGCTGGAACGCTGCCACACGAGAGGCGGACGGGGGCGTCCGTACGCTCGGCGAAACCTGAAGAACACTGGTGCCCAGCTGATTCGCCAGCGTTTCAGCCCTCTGGCTCATCTCGGTGAAGATGCTGATGGCCACCTGCCCTTGAGCGGCCAGACCGATCGCGATGACCAGAGCGGCAACCAACCGTGTCACCGATCGGCTCCCGCCGGCCAAGCGGCGTCCGGCAACCAGCAGCCCAGCGCTTCCGCGGCCGGCTCCCACCTTGGCCATGGCCGGTCCGGCTGCAGCCACGATGGCGCCGACGACGCCGGGCAGCAGCGCGAGAGTGACCACCGATCCAGCCGCCAGGACCGGCAGCCGCAGGTCGAGCGGCGCCAGATCGTTACCGCGGACAGTGACGAAGAGCGCCACGGGGAACAGCCACAGCATCCACTCCCGACGCCGTCTCCCGGAGACCGGGCGGGTCGACCCGCCCGCCTTGTAGGGGGGCTGCAAGAACAGCAGGACCGCCAGCACCGCCAGCGGCACACCCGTCACGACTGCTGCCAGTTGTACTGCGGCCGCGCGTACGTCAGGGGCGAAGAGGACAAAATCCACGAGCGGCATCGGGACATCGACCACCAGCACCGGTGCGATCGCCACCGCAGCCACAAGAGTGCCGAACGCCACCGGCAGGGCCGCTTCGCCCACTGTGAACCAGCGGCGTGCGCCCGGCGAGGCGCCCAGGGCAGCCAGCACGGCAGTACGCCTGTCCCGGGCGGCGGCTCCCACCCTGGCGGCGATCACCACGAAGAGCGCGGCGGGCAGCCCCACCAGCGTCGTATAAGTCCAAAAGAACTGCTCCGGACTGAGGTTGTACAGGTGCTCACCCACCGGTGGCATCTCCTGCAGCTCGACTCCGAAGCCGGATACTTTAATCATGGCTTTGGCGTCCAGCAGGGCGGCAGAGGGCCGCACATAGGCGAAGTATTCGCCCGGCGCTTCAAGCCCTTCGGCCGAGATCGTGCCCGCGACATCTCCGAACTTGTCCGCCTCGCCGTGACCGGCGTTCTTCAGCGCTGGGGAGACGATCACCTCACCCGGCTCGGGCCACTGCGCAAGGCCCGGTGGAAGCGGCGCGTCTTCGACCAGTGGCTCGAGGTACACCACGTCGTACTGGCGGTCTTCTGCTGACGCGATCGTGGGGAACCACAGGAGCTTCGCTTCCTTGTCCGACGCGGGCTCGACGATGTGCGCCCAGCGAGCCGTGCTGCGCTCGGCGCGCCCGTCGAACGAGGCGGAAGCGAGTACGAATCCGGCCACGGCCAGGGTGGCGACAGCCGTGGCCGCCACCAGTGCGAAGAAGCGGATTCGACCCGCTTCGGCAGCCTTGGCCGCGGCCCGCCCCATACGGAGCAGCTGACGTCGCAGCATGACGTTGCTCATCGGGTTCCCTGGTTCTGCACCAGCTGCCCGCCGGTGAGGCGGAGCTGGACATCGGCACGGGCGGCAACCCCAGCGTCGTGAGTAACGACGATCAGGGCGCAGCCGTGGGCGCGTGGAGTGGCATACAGGAGGTCGGCCACCGCTTCGCGTTGTTCTTCGTCCAGTGCACCGGTGGGTTCGTCGGCCAACACCAGGCTGGGCTTGTTGATCAGGGCGCGGGCCACGGCCACGCGCTGTCGCTCCCCGCCGGACAGGGCGTGGGTGGCTGTGGCGGTGGGGACACCGAGATCGGCCAGGAGGCTCTGGGCTCGGGAGTTGGCGCTGTCCGCTGCTTCGCCGGCCAGCAGCGCAGCCAGCGTCACGTTCTCGACAGGCGTGAGCTCGGGCAAGAGCTCACCGAACTGGAAGACCATGCCCATGTGCTGGCGGCGGTGTGCGGTCAAGGCTCTGGGCGAGAGTGTGGTGATGTCCTGTCCGGCAACGGTGATATGGCCAGAGGTGGGACGTATCAGTCCCAGGATGCAGGTCAGCAGGGTGGACTTCCCGCTACCCGAAGCCCCCATCACGGCGACGGACTGGCCGGAATGCACGGTCAGGCCGGCGCCGGACAGCAAGGTCCGGTCGGCGACGGAGTAGGTGACATCGTCGAGGTGAAGGACGGGCGAAGCGGCAGGATGGGGCACGCGTGACTCCAGGGCAGCATGGCACGGAACGGGGCCGCCCGGACGGCAGGCATCCTGCCGTCCGGGCGGCCCGGCTAGAAGCGACCAGACGGGTCAGAAGGTCACCCAGTCACCCAGGAGGTGTACCTGTCCGGCGCGTTGTTCCGCACGACAACGCCTCGCAGCTTGAAGATCGTGGAGTACTGGCCGCTCTCGACGGTGCCAGGGTTTCCGTCGTTGTCGGCCGGCCCGCTAGGCCCGTTCTTGTTCCAGAGGGTCAGCATGGAGCCGGGGTTGGCGTTGCGGTAGTACTCCGACTTCACCTGGTAGCTGGTGCCAAGGTCCCGGAGGTTCAGGATGCTGTCCGAGGCTTCGGTCCACGTGACGAGCTCACCCTCATACTTGACCTCGAGAGCGAAGGCGGGTGAAGCAGCGGTGAGAGCCAAGGCCGCGACGAACCCGGCCGCTAAGCGCGCAGCGGTTTTGCTTTTCACAGTTTTCCTCCTGCTAGTGGAGCAGGGGAATTTCATGGGAACCGATGTTCCTACCCCCCGCAAGAACGCTTGAGAGTTCCACGGAGGGGGTTTCAACGTCAACGAAAAACCCTTACCGGATGATCACATTCTGTTCGCCATGGCTTAAATTTCTCCAACCAGTTGCTACGAAATACCCAAGGACGCACCCCAGGCGGCCCTCCGATAACCATCCACCCCACCCCCAACCGGGGCTTCCCAGGCAAGCGCTCTCTGTAACCAATCCCTGGTTCTTTGGCCGAGAGTGCATACCCGACCCAGGTTGAGCACTGCTTGCCGTGGCATGGCCGGTCCCGGAAGTTTCAAGTCCAGTGAGGCACGGCCACGGATGGGAGGTGCGCCAGAGCGGCCCGCTCAAGCTGTGGGACTGCCATCGAGACGGTCCTGAGTGCCTACGACACCGCAGGCCGGCCGGCCTGGGCCGGAGACGTTCCGGCTACACGTCTACGACGGCGGGCAGCACCTGCGTCACCCGCAGCCGTCCGAGCACGCGATCCACGCGTCGTTCCCGAGCGCGTACAGCGTCAGCCCCGTACGGGCGTCACACGTACGACAGGTGACCGGCATCCGCCACTATTGCCCGACCGAGGCGTCCACCCAGACCGCCTCCCCGTCGACGCGCGCCTCGTAGCACTGCTCCGTATCCATGTGGGCCTCTCCGGCAGGTCCGCCCTCGGCGCCGATGCCGGAGGAGCTCCCCGGGGTGGGGCGCCGGCGGCTGGGGGCGGGACCTCCGGCGATGTCCTCGTAGTCGGACAGGATCTTCACGTTCCGGCTGACCTTGAGCTCGACCTCGGCGTCCCAGGGCACCACGTCGAACTGGGACGCCTCCACCGCCGCGGCGACATCCCGTACGGCCTCGGGGCTGAGCCTCCAGTCCCGGGTGATGTCACAGAGTCTTCGTGTCCGCGTACATCATCGTCCTGCCCGGCCGGACCGGGTGTCCGGCCGGGGCAGAACTGGGTCGGAGGGTCACCGGCTCATGCTGGGTCCGGACAGGTCTGGTCCGTTGAGGTAGTGGTCGGTGTAGCTGTCGTAGTTGGCGGCCTGACTGCGCTTTCTGGCTCGCTCGGTGGCCGCGGCCGCCTGCTCCTTCTGCTGCTCGACGGTGCGGGCGGCGGTCTCCTGCTGGTGGAGGCGGGGGAACTTCGAGGCGATCTCGACGCGCTGTCCCTGCTCGGCCTGGGCGAGGCGCAGGTGGCTGCTCCATTCGACGGCCTTCTCCCCGGCCTTGACCGCGTTCCCGGTCAGGCGGGCGGCGTCCTGCTGGTGGGAGTCGTCGAGCCGTTGAGCGACCTGGGCCACGCGCTCGCGGATTTCGCCCAACTTCTCGCCGAGCGCACCAGTCTCCTGCGGGGCATGGCCGGTCACGCCGAGCGCGCTGGCGTATGGGCTGGTCCTCAGGGTCTCCCACGCGGCGGCCTTGGCGTCGTAGCTCGCTTGATGGGCCCGCCGCTGTTCGCCGGTGCTGTCGAGGATCTCCCCCTTGTGGTGCGAGTACATCGACTCGACTTCCTTGCGGCTGAGGCCCGCTGAGCGCAGGGCCCACCAACCCTCCTTGCGGTACTTCTCGCGCTCCATCTCCTGCAAACGGCGCTCGTCTTCGTGAACACCCTCATGATCCAGAACATGCTCGCCGCCCCGAATGGGCCGATGTCCTCACCGACGAGGACAAACGCGCCCTGACCCCGCTCTTCTGGATGCACATCCAGCCGTACGGCGAGGTCCGGCTGAACATGGGCAGCCGCCTCTTGCTCGCGGTCCCCGCTCCGGTCGACCCTGAGACAGAACCGGAGCCGGCCGCGGTTGCAGAAGGAGATCGCAATATGCAGCGTCCTGACCTGTGGAGACAGAGCTGGCTGCCGAGCGAACAGGCAGATCGAACCCAGAGAAACTGGTACCCCCTGGACGGGCTGCCGGAGCCGATGGTCGCGTACTGCCGGGCCGGCCTGGACGCCTACCGCGCCGGGCTGCCCGCCGCCGTGCACTTCCAGCACCCCGGCGACCCCGTCCAGCACGCCCCGGCCGGCCCCGACCGCAGCCGCCTCCTGCCCGGCCCGCCCACGGACGGGGTGTAGTTGCCTTACCGGCTGCGGGCGTTCGCGCCGGCGCGGCACCGGCCGTTGCCTGAGCTCCGCGTGGACGGCGAGAGGAGCCGGTGACACCGGAACGTGGCCACTAGCCACCACGTTGTTACGACCGTACGATTCGTGTGCCCGGTCGGACCGGGCGACAACTGCATCGCCGTGTGGCCAGGGGGAAGCCGGTGTGAATCCGGCGCTGACCTGCAACCGTGTGGGGCGCCTTCGCGCCCCGAGTCGGATAGCCCGCCATACGGCTCGTACCGCCTCCCACTGTCACGGACTGCAGCGCGGAGCCTTGAGTCGCCGACTCGCCACAGCCCGCTCCCGCCGCATCGGGGATCGGTCCTGCCGGGCGATGCCGCAGCGGAGGGGCCCGGCTGCGCCCGCTCTGCCCGAAAGGCAACCCATGCGCCCGAACCTCGCCCGTCGCACCCTCGTCACGACGGCCGCCCTGGGACTCGCGCTCGCCACCGCACCCGCCGTCGCCCACGCCAAGCCGGCACCGAACACGAACGCCCCGGTCAAGGTCAACCTCACGGTGCAGGGCCCCAACGGCCTTCTGTTCAAGGGGAGGATAAAGACCAAGGGGCACGACGTGACCACCCTCACCGGCGGGACGCACACCTGCGACGGCACGAACGGCGGCGCCAACCCGAGCGCCGTGCCCACCCCGACGGCCGCACTGGACGACGCCGCGAAGAAGAGGCACTTCACCTGGGACGGCACCTGGTACGCCTCGTTCGACGACTTCTCCGTCGACACGATCAAGAACGTCAGCGGTGGCGGCTCCGCCTACTGGAGCATCTCCGTCAACGGCACCCCGACCCCGGTCGGCGGCTGCCAGTTCAAGCTGAAGGCCGGTGACCAGGTCGCCTACACCTGGACCTCCTTCTAGCGGGTACAACAGCCCCGCGGTCGCGCTGCCCGCCTTCGCGCGGACCGCGCGGGCGCACGGTGGGGGTGCGGCGACACCACTCGCCACACCCCCACCGCCTCTGGGCGCCTCCGGCGCACCCTCATGGCCGGAGGTCTGCCGGGCCCCTCAGACCCGGCCGTACGTGTGGAACCCGCGACCGCTCTTGCGGCCCAGCATCCCCGCCTGCACCATCCGCTGAAGCAACGGGGGCGGGGCGTACAGCGGTTCCTTGAACTCCTCGTAGAGCGATTCGGCGATCGCCGCGACCGTGTCCAGGCCGATCAGGTCCGCCAGCTTCAGCGGACCCATCGGGTGGGCGCAGCCCATTTCCATGGCCGCGTCCACGTCCGTCGCGCCGGCGAAGCCCGATTCGGCCATGCGGACGGCCGAGAGGAGATAAGGGATCAGCAGGGCGTTGACCACGAAGCCGGCCCGGTCCTGGGAACGGACCGTGGTCTTGCCCAGCGTGTCTCGGGCGAATGCCTCCACGGAAGCGAGGGTGTCCGGCGAGGTGTGGAGGGAGGACACGACCTCGACGAGCGGCAGAACGGGCACGGGGTTGAAGAAGTGCAGGCCCACCACCCGGTCCGCGCGCCCCGTGGCCATGCCCAGCCGCATGATCGGGATGGCGGAGGTATTGGTGGCGAGGATTCCCCCGGGGTCCTCCACGATCTTGTCGAGGGCGGTGAAGACCGCCGTCTTGGCCTCCGGGTTCTCCGTCACCGCTTCGATGACGAGCTGCCGGTCGGCGAGGTCCTCCAGGTCCCCGGTGAACACCAGCCGGGCCAGGGCGTCCTCGGCGGAGCTCCGGTCCAGCTTCCCCCGCTGAACGGCGCGCTCCAGGGAGACGGCGACGCGCTCGCGGGCGGCCCGGGCGGCGGCCGCGTCCGCCTCGGCGACCACGGTGTCCAGTCCGGCGCGGGCGCACACCTCGGCGATTCCGGCTCCCATCCGGCCGCCGCCGACCACCCCGACGCGCAGGATCCGGTCCGGCCGTACGGGGGCGTTCATGCGGTCACCTGCGCGGCGAGGGAGGTACGGCGGACGAGGTGGCGGGTGTAGGCCTCGGGGGTGAAGAAGGCGGGGAGCTGCATCGAGAGGGCGGTGTCCACGAAGACCTCCCTGGCTTCGAGGGCGAGTGCCTGCGGGTCCTCGGCCTCCAGGGCGGCGCATTCGGCGTCGAGGAGGTCGATGACCGTCCGCCGGTCCACCCGGTCGTGGCGGAGCCACTGCCAGATCTGGACGCGGGCGATCTCGGCGGTGGCGGCGTCCTCCATCAGCCCGTTCAGGGCAACCGCCCCGCTGCCGCGCAGCCAGGCGTCGAAGTAGCGCAGCGCCACTGCCACGTTGGAGCGGACGCCTTCCGAGGTCGGCGGGGCGGCGATCCGGCGGACGGACAGGAGGTCGGCGGCCGCGATGTCGACGTCCTCACGGGTCCGGTCCAGCTGGTTCGGGCGTTCTCCCAGGACGTTGTCGAAGACCTCGCGGCAGACGCGTACGAGCCCGGGATGGGCGACCCAGGAGCCGTCGAAGCCGTCTTCCGCCTCCCGCTCCTTGTCGAGGCGGACCTTCGCGAGCGCGGCGGAGTTGGCTGCGGTGTCCTTGCTGGGGACGTGGGCGGCCATGCCGCCGATGGCGTGGGCCCCGCGCCGGTGGCAGGTGCGGACGAGCAGCTCCGTGTAGGCGCGCATGAAGGGGGCCGTCATGGTGACGGCGGCCCGGTCGGGGAGCTGGAAGTCGGTGCGGTGGCCGAAGGTCTTGATGAGGCTGAAGAGGTAGTCCCAGCGGCCCGCGTTCAGTCCGGCGCTGTGCTCGCGCAGTTCGTAGAGGATCTCCTCCATCTCGAACGCGGCGGTGATCGTCTCGATCAGGACGGTGGCCCGGACGGTGCCGCGCGCAATGCCGAGCAGGTCCTGGGCGAGGACGAAGACGTCGTTCCACAGCCGTGCTTCGTACGCGTTCTCCAGCTTGGGGAGGTAGAAGTACGGGCCGTGCCCGGCGTCGATCTGCCGCTGTGCGCAGTGGAAGAAGTACAGGCCGAAGTCGACGAGCGACGCCGAGACGGGCCGGCCGTCGATCGCCAGGTGCTCCTCGGTGAGGTGCCAGCCGCGCGGACGGACCATGATCGTGGCGAGGTTCTCGCCGAGGCGGTACTCCTTGCCCTCCGCCGTGGTGAAGTCGATGCGCCGCTCGATGGCGTCGAGCAGGTTCAGCTGGCCTCCTATGACGTTGTCCCAGGTGGGCGCGGTGGCGTCCTCGAAGTCCGCCATCCACACCCGGGCGCCGGAGTTCAGGGCGTTGACCGTCATGCGGCGTTCGGGCGGCCCGGTGATCTCCACCCGGCGGTCGGTGAGCCCGGGGCCCTGAGGTGCGACCCGCCAGTGGGAGTCGTCGCGTACGGCTCGCGTGGCGAGCGGGAAGACGAGCTGCTTCCCGTCGGCCAGGTGGGCGGAGCGGCGGCGCCGCTCCTTGAGGATGTCGAGGCGGCGGTCGGCGAACGCCGCGTCGAGCCGGCCGATGAACTCCAGGGCCGGGGGCGTCAGGATCTCCTCGTGGCGCTCACCCGGCACACCGAGGACCTGGACACTGCTGATCAGGGGCTTGAGTGACATGCGGATCTTCTCCTCGGCGGGGGGCGGGGGGCGGGGGCTAGTGGAACTGCTCTTCCTCGGTGGAGCCGGCCAGCGCGGTGGTGGAGGAGGCGGGGTTGACGGCGGTGGAGACGAGGTCGAAGTAGCCCGTGCCGACCTCGCGCTGGTGCTTGACCGCGGTGAAGCCCTGCGCCTGTGCGGCGAACTCCCGCTCCTGGAGGTCGACGTACGCGGTCATGCCGTGCTCGGCGTAGCCGCGGGCCAGGTCGAACATGCCGTGGTTGAGGGAGTGGAAGCCTGCCAGGGTGATGAACTGGAAGCGGTAGCCCATCGCGCCCAGCTCGCGCTGGAACTTGGCGATCTGATCGTCGTCCAGTGCTGCCTTCCAGTTGAAGGACGGCGAGCAGTTGTAGGCCAGCATCTGGTCCGGGTACTGCGCGTGGATCGCCTCGGCGAACTCGCGGGCCTGCTCCAGGTCCGGGGTGCCGGTCTCGACCCAGATGAGGTCGGCGTACGGGGCGTAGGCAAGGCCACGGGCGATCACCGGGGCCGTGCCGTTCTGCACGCGGTAGAAGCCCTCCGCCGTGCGCTCGCCCGTCACGAACCGGGCGTCGCGCTCGTCGACGTCGCTGGTGATCAGGTTCGCTGCCAGGGCGTCGGTGCGGGCGATGATCAGGGTCGGCGTGCCGGCGATGTCGGCGGCGAGGCGCGCCGCGTTGAGGGTGCGGATGTGCTGCGAGGTGGGGACGAGGACCTTGCCGCCGAGGTGGCCGCACTTCTTCTCCGAGGCGAGCTGGTCCTCGTAGTGGATGCCCGCGGCGCCGGCCGCGATCATCGCCTTCGTCAGCTCGAAGGCGTTCAGCGGTCCGCCGAAGCCGGCCTCGGCGTCCGCGACGATCGGGGCCAGCCAGTCCGTGGTGTCGGAGCCGCCTTCGGCCGTGGCGATCTGGTCGGCGCGCAGCAGCGCGTTGTTGATCCGGCGGACCACCTGGGGAACGGAGTTCACCGGGTACAGGCTCTGGTCCGGGTAGGTGTGCCCGGCCTGGTTGGCGTCGGCGGCCACCTGCCAGCCGGACAGGTAGATCGCCTGCAGGCCGGCCCGCACCTGCTGGACCGCCTGGCCGCCGGTCAGCGCGCCCAGCGCGTGGATGTAGTCCTGCTCGTGGAGCTGCCGCCACAGGCGCTCCGCTCCTCGCCGGGCCAGGGTGTGCTCCTCTCGGACGCTCCCGGACAGCCGGACCACGTCCTCGGCGGTGTACGTCCGCTCGATGCCCGCCCACCGCGGGTCGTCCGCCCACCGCTGCTTCAGCTGCTCGGCCGCCGCCGTCGCCGCCGTCATCGTCGTGTTCGCCTCTGCCATGACCGTCACCGTTTCCATCCGTCGCTTGTCTTGCCAATGCCCTGGACCGAAGCCCAGGTGGTGGCACTCTGTGCCTGAGTGCGAGATGCGGCCGCCGGACCGCCTACGGGGGGCGGAGCTGAGCAATGCTGCCGATCTACCGGAAGCGGGATGGCCGGATCACCGAAATCAGGGCATTGATCGGCGACCCGGGGTCCGTTCCGGCTACCGGTACCGGCTGGCCGCAGGACCGACTCTGGCAGTGGCACTGGATGCCATCAAGGGGGTACAACTGCCAAGGTTTGTGAATCTTCGAGGCCGAATTTGCCAAGTTTGCGAAGCCTCGGGAAAGGCGAAGTCGCCCTATGCTGACGGAGCCCGTCCGACCCTGGAGGAGTCCGGTGAGCAAGACGTACGCGGGAGCGCGGCTGCGCAGGCTGCGTGAGGAGCGCCGCATGACCCAGGCCGACCTGGCCAGGGTCCTCGGCATTTCACCCAGCTACCTCAACCAGATGGAGCACGACTCGCGCCCGCTCACCGTCCCCGTACTGCTGCGCCTGACCGAGGCGTTCGGGGTGGATCCCGGCTTCTTCTCGGAGCGTGACACCAGCCGTATGGTGGCCGACCTGCGCGAGGCCCTCGCCCAGCAGGTGGCCGAGGCCCGCGTGTCCCCTTCCGATCTGGCCGACCTGGCCACCCGGATGCCGGCCGTGGCCTCGGTGCTGCTGGACCTCGGCCGCCGGAGCCAGCTGCTGGCGGAGCGGCTCGCCGACGCCGCCGACGGCCGCGACGCGGTGGCGGAGTCTCCGCGTTCGCCCCACGAGGAGATCCGCGAGTTCTTCTACCGGCGGCAGAACTACCTCCATGACGCCGACTTCGCCGCCGAGGAGCTGGCCCGCGCGATCGGCATCCGCCCCGGGGACGTCATCCGCGCGCTGAACCTCCGACTCGCCGACCGCCACGGGATCCGCATCTCCGCGGACTCCGACCGGCTGCACCACTACGACGCCGCCGCCCGGGTACTCCACCTGTCGAACCGGCTCCGCCCGGGCCAGCAGGCCTTCCGCATGGCCACCCAACTCGCCCTGATCGAGTACGGGGACGAACTCGACCGGCTGGCCACCGAGGACTTCACACCCGGTTCCCCCACGCACGCCCTGGCACGGATCGGCATCGCGAACTACTTCGCGGCCGCCCTGATCCTCCCCTACACGGCCTTCCACACCTCGGCGGAGGAGTTCCGCTACGACATCGAGCGGCTCACCGACCACTTCGGGCTCGGCTACGAGACGGTCTGCCACCGCCTCAGCACCCTGCAACGCCCCAGGCTGCGCGGCGTCCCCTTCTCCTTCGTCCGGGTCGACCGCGCCGGGAACATGTCCAAGCGGCAGTCCGCCACCGGGTTCCACTTCTCCCGCGCGGGCGGCACCTGCCCGCTGTGGAACGTGTACGAGTCCTTCGCCGCGCCCGGCCGCATCCACGTCCAGGTCGCCGCCATGCCCGACGGGCAGCGGTACTTGTGGACCGCGCGCGCCGTCACCCGTCACCGCGGCGGCTGGGGCGAGCCGGGCAAGACCTTCGCCATCGGCCTCGGATGCGAGACCCGGCACGCGTCCCGGCTCGTGTACGCGGACGGACTGGACCTCGACAACAGGTCGGCCGCCACCCCCATCGGCATGGGCTGCCGCCTGTGCGAACGGCTCGACTGCCCCCAGCGCGCGGTCCCGCCGCTCGGCCGGACCCTGGCCGTCGACGAGAACAGCAGCACCTTCGTCCCGTACCCGGTTGCGGGCATTCCCGCCTCCGCCCGCGACTGACCGGAACCCGGCCGCTCAGTCCGTGCGGCGGGCCTCGCCCGCGGTGACGGGATCACCCGCCTGCACGCCGTGCAGGACATGGGCGAGCACCTCGGCTCCGCGTACGACCCTCGGGCCGGGGCGGTTGAAGTAGGCGGGCCCGTCCAGCACCCAGACGGCCCCTGCCCGTACCGCGGGGAGATCGTTCCAACCGGGGAGGGACGTCAGCAGGTCGCGCTCGCGGAGCGTGCGTTCGGGCGGAAAACCGCAGGGCAAGAGCAGCACCACGTCCGGGCGGGCAGCGCGGACCGCCTCCCAAGTCATCGGCTTCGTGTGCTCGCCCTGTGCGGCGAGCAACGGTTCGCCTCCCGCATACGTGATCTGCTCGGGCACCCAGTGCCCGGCGGGCCACAGCGGGTCGAGCCACTCGATGGCCACGACCCGGGGCCTGGCACGGCCTGCCGTCAGCCGCCGTACCTCCTCGAGCCGGGCGCGCAGCGCCGTCCGCCGGCGCTCCGCCCGCTCGCGCACTCCGAGCAGTTCCCCCACGGTGACCAGGCAGTCCAGTACGTCATCGAGGGTGCGCGGCTCCAGGCTCAGTACGCGGGCACCGCCGTCGAGCACGCGCACGGCTCGCGAGACTCCTTCGTAGGACACGGCGCACACGTCGCACAGGTCCTGGGTGAGGACGAGTTCCGGGGCGAGGGCGGCGAGCGCCTCCGTGTCCAGGGTGTAGAGCGAGGACCCGGAGTGGGCGGCCCCGCCCACGGCCTCGGAGATCTCCCGGCTGCTGAGGTCCTCGGCGGCGAACTCGGCCCGGGTGACCACGGGTACGGAGGCGACCGCCGCGGGCGGCCAGTCGCATTCGTGGGTGCGTCCGACCAGGTCGGCGGCGAGGCCGAGTTCCGCCACGATGTCGGTGGCCGCCGGGAGCAGGGAGACGATGCGCATGCACCGACTGTAGGCGCGCGGGCGGTGGGTCTGGACTTACTAGGACGTCCAACTATATGTTCGTGCCCATAAGGTCCGCGGTGCAGGGAAGCCGGTGAAAAACCGGCACGGTCCCGCCACTGTGACCGGGGAGTGTGCTGCCATCCACACGCCACTGACGAGGTCTGTCGGGAAGGCGGGCGGCACGCGGGGATCCGGGAGTCAGGATACCGGCCGCGGATGTTCCGTGTTGTCCACGAGGATGGAGCAGACACGCATGGCACCGGTTTGTACCCACGACCCTGGTGATCCGGCGGAGCGCGCGCACACCACTTCCGCGCGCTCGTAGTCCCACGACCTTCCCCAGCGGCGCATCCCATCGGGTGCCGTCCGCCGGCAGGCCGTGCCATTCCCCGGATCTCACCTGACGAGAGCAGGCACCCATGGTCCGCGAGCTCACCCATTTCATCGGCGGCAAGCACACGGTCGGAACCTCCGGCCTCTTCGCCGACGTGTACGACCCCAACACCGGGACGGTCCAGGCCCGGGTCCCCCTGGCCGGGCGCGCCGACACCGAGGCCGCCATCGCCAACGCCGAAGAGGCTCAGGCCGACTGGGCCCGGTGGAACCCGCAGCGCCGCTCACGCGTCCTGCTGCGCTTCCTCCAACTGATCGAAGGGGAACGGGACTCGCTCGCCCGGCTGCTGTCCGCCGAGCACGGCAAGACCGTCGCCGACGCCCACGGTGACCTGCAACGCGGCCTGGAGGTGGTCGAGTTCGCCGCCGGGATCCCGCACCTGCTCAAGGGAGAATTCACCGACAACGCGAGCACGGGCATCGACGTGCACTCCTTGCGCTCGCCGCTCGGCGTCGTCGCCGGGATCACCCCCTTCAACTTCCCCGCCATGATCCCCCTCTGGCAGGCCGCCCCCGCCCTGGCCTGTGGAAACTCCTTCGTCCTGAAGCCCTCCGAACGAGACCCGTCCGTACCGCTGCGGCTGGCCGAACTCTTCCTGGAGGCAGGCCTGCCGGCCGGCGTGCTCAATGTCGTCAACGGCGGCAAGGAAGCCGTCGACACCCTCCTCGAAGACCCCCGCGTCCAGGCCCTCGGCTTCGTCGGATCGACCCCGATCGCCGCGTACGTCTACGCCACCGCCGCCGCGCACGGCAAGCGCGCCCAGTGCTTCGGCGGGGCCAAGAACCACATGGTCGTGATGCCCGACGCCGACCTGGACCAGGCCGTCGACGCGCTGATCGGCGCCGGATACGGCTCTGCCGGGGAACGCTGCATGGCCGTCTCCGTCGTCGTGCCCGTCGGCGAGGAGACCGCGGATGCCCTGGTCGCGAAGTTGAAGGAGCGCCTGGCCACGCTGCGCGTCGGCCGCTCCGACGACCCCGAGGCCGACTTCGGGCCCCTGGTCAGCCGCGACGCACTGGACCGGGTGGACCGCTACGTCGGCATCGGAGCAACCGAGGGGCCGAACTCCTCGTCGATGGACGCGGGTTCACCGTGCCCGGGCACGAGAACGGCTACTTCACCGGGCCCAGCCTCTTCGACCGCGTCACCCCGGGGATGCGGATCTACCGCGAGGAGATCTTCGGCCCGGTCTTGAGCGTCGTACGGGCCGCCGACTACGAGGAGGCGCTGCGCCTGCCCACGGAACACCCGTACGGCAACGGCGTCGCGATCTTCACCCGGGACGGGGACACCGCCCGCGACTTCACCCGCCGGGTGGGCGCCGGCATGGTCGGCGTCAACGTGCCGTCCCCATCCCCGTCGCCTACCACACCTTCGGCGGCTGGAAGCGGTCCGGCTTCGGCGACCTGAACCAGCACGGTCCCGACTCCATCCGCTTCTACACGCGCACGAAGACCGTGACCTCGCGCTGGCCCTCCGGGGCCAAGGAAGGCGCGAACTTCAGCATTCCGACGACGGGATGAGCCCGGTGGCCACCCTGACCGAGGACCAGCTCGCCCTCGCCGAGGTCACCCTCGACTTCGCCCAGGAGCATCTCGCTCCCCACGCCGTCCTGTGGGACCGGACCAAGCACTTCCCCGTGGAGGTCCTGCGCCGGGCCGCCGGTCTGGGCCTCGGCGGGGTCTACGTCCGCGAGGAGCACGGCGGTTCGGGTCTCAGCCGGAGCGACGGGGTCCTCGTCTTCGAGACCCTCGCCACCGGCTGCCCGTCCATCGCCGGGTACCTGTCCATCCACAACATGGTCGCCTGGATGATCGACCGCTACGGGAACCGGGGCCAGCGAGAGCGCTGGCTTCCCGGCCTCTGCTCGGCGGACACCCTGGGCAGCTACTGCCTGACCGAGCCGGGCGCCGGCTCCGACGCCGCCGCCCTGCGCACCCGCGCCGAGCGGGAGGGCGACCACTACGTCCTGACGGGCGTCAAGCAGTTCGTCTCCGGCGCCGGAGCCTCGGGCGTCTACGTGGTCATGGCGCGGACGGGCGAGGCCGGCCCGGGCGGCATCTCGGCCTTCGTCGTCGAACGCGAAGACCCCGGAGTCTCGTTCGGCCCCAACGAGGCCAAGATGGGCTGGAACGCGCAGCCCACCCGCCAGGTCATCCTCGACGCCGTCCGGGTCCCCGACGATCGCCGCCTCGGCGTCGAGGGGGACGGCTTCCGCATCGCCATGAACGGCCTCAACGGCGGGCGCCTCGGCATCGCCGCCTGCTCGCTGGGCGGCGCGCAGAGCGCCCTGGACCGCAGCCTGTCCTACCTCGCGGACCGCGAGGCCTTCGGCGGCCGGCTCCTGGACGCGCAGGCGCTCCAGTTCCGGCTGGCCGACATGGCCACGGAACTCGCCGCCGCCCGCGCCCTGCTCCGGCAGGCCGCGGAGGCCCTCGACGCGGGCGATCCGCTGGCCCCGCGACTGTGCGCGATGGCCAAGCGGTTCGCCACCGACACCGGCTACGCGGTCGCCGACCGCGCCCTCCAACTCCACGGCGGATACGGCTACCTCAGCGAATACGGCATCGAGAAGATCGTCCGCGACCTGCGCGTCCACCAGATCCTGGAAGGCACCAACGAGGTCATGCGCGTCATCGTCGCGCGCGGACTGACGGAGACCCTGCGATGAACCACACATCCCCCGAAGAACCCGACCACGTCCTCCTGCGCACCGAGGGCCACGCCGCCTACATCACGCTCAACCGTCCCAAGGCCCTCAACGCCCTCACGCATCCCATGGCCCTGCGCATCGACCAGGCCCTCACCGTCTGGGAGCACGACCCGGCCGTCGAGACGGTGGTCATCGAGGGCGCCGGCGAACGCGGCCTGTGCGCGGGTGGCGACATCCGCGCGATCTACGAGGACGCCCGCAGCGGCGGCACGGCCTCGGCGGACTTCTGGCGCGACGAGTACCGCCTCAACGCCCGCATCGCCCGCTACCCCAAGCCGTACGTGGCCCTGATGGACGGCATCGTCATGGGCGGCGGCGTCGGGATCTCCGCGCACGGCACCGTCCGCATCGTCACCGAACGCTCCCGCATCGCCATGCCCGAGACCGGCATCGGCTTCGTTCCCGACGTCGGCGGAACGTACCTGCTCGCTCTGGCCCCCGGCGAGCTGGGCACCCACTTGGCCCTGACGGGGACGCCGGTCGGCGCGGCGGACGCCCTGCTGTGCGGCCTCGCCGACCACTTCGTACCCGCCGACCGGCTGCCGGCGCTGGCCTCGGACCTCGCGCACGGCTCCGTACACGAGGTGCTGGAGCGGTTCGTGGAGCCCGTACCCGTCGGCGTGCTCCACGGCCACCGGGAGTGGATCGACCACTGCTATGCCGCGGACACCGCCGAGGAGATCCTCGCGCGGCTGCTCGCCGCGGACCTCCCGGCCGCGAAGGCCTCGGCGGACACGCTGCCGGCGAAGTCCCCCACCGCGGTCAAAGTCACCCTGGCCGCGCTCCGCCGAGCCCGCCGGCTCGGCCCCCTGGAACGGGTCCTGGAACAGGAGTACCGCGTCTCCGTCGCCGCCCTGTCCTCGCCCGACCTCGTCGAAGGCATCCGCGCCCAGGTCATCGACAAGGACCGTGACCCGCGCTGGTCCCCCGCCACCCTCCAAGCCGTCGGCCCGGCGGAGGTCGAACGGTTCTTCGCCCCGCTCGGCGACCGCGAACTCCGCCTCGCCCCGTCCCCGTCGTCACAGGAGGTCGCCTGGTGACCAGCACCGTCGCATTCATCGGACTCGGCCACATGGGCGGCCCGATGGCCGGCAACCTGGTCAAGGCCGGGCACCGCGTCCTCGGCTTCGACCTCGTACCGGACCAGCTGGCGGCGGCTGCCGCCGCCGGTGTCGAACCCGCGGCATCGGCTGCCGACGCCGCCACTCGCGCCGACGTGGTCATCACCATGCTGCCGGCCGGCCGCCACGTCCTCGCCCTGTACCGGGAAGGGGGACTGCTCGCCGCCGCCCGGCCCGGCACCCTCTTCGTCGACTGCTCCACCATCGACGTCGCCGACGCCCGCGCCGCGCACGAGGCCGTCGTAGCGGCCGGTCACCGGGCGCTCGATGCCCCGGTGTCCGGCGGTGTGGTGGGCGCCGAGGCCGGCACGCTCACCTTCATGGCGGGCGGGGGCGCCGCGGAATTCGCCGCGGCGCAGCCGCTCCTGGACGCCATGGGGAAGAAGGCCGTCCACTGCGGGTCCGCGGGGGCGGGGCAGGCTGCGAAGATCTGCAACAACATGATCCTCGCCGTCTCGATGATCGGCGTCAGCGAGGCTTTCGTCCTCGCCGAGAGCCTCGGCCTGGACCACCAGGCCCTCTACGACGTCGCCTCCACCGCTTCCGGCCAGTGCTGGGCGCTCACCGTCAACTGCCCCGTCCCCGGGCCGGTTCCGACGAGTCCCGCCAACCGCGACTACCGGCCCGGCTTCGCCGCGCCGCTCATGGCCAAGGACCTCGGCCTGGCCGCCAACGCCCTGCGGGCCGGCGGTGTGGACGCGCCACTGGGCCTCAAGGCCGCCGAACTGTACGCCGCGTTCGCGGAGGGCGAGGGCGCCGGCCTGGACTTCTCGGCGATCGTCCGCACCCTGCGACCCCAGAACGGAGCCACCCCATGAGCGACGGCACCACGTACGAGACCATCCTGCTGGAACGCAAGGGACGGGTGGCCGTCCTCACCCTCAACCGGCCGCAGGCCCTCAATGCCCTCAACCTCCAGGTCATGAACGAGGTCGTGGCCGCCGCCGAGGCCTTGGACCGGGATGCCGAAGTCGGCTGCATCGTCCTCACCGGCTCCGCGAAGGCCTTCGCCGCCGGCGCCGACATCAAAGAGATGCGCCCGCGGAGCTACATGGACATGTACCTCTCCGACTGGTTCGGTGCCTGGGACCGGCTCGGCCAGGTCCGTACGCCCACCATCGCCGCGGTCTCCGGCTACGCGCTGGGCGGTGGCTGCGAGTTGGCGATGCTCTGCGACATCCTCCTCGCCGCCGACACCGCGAAGTTCGGACAGCCCGAGATCAAACTCGGCGTCATCCCCGGGATCGGCGGATCCCAACGGCTCACCCGCGCCGTCGGCAAGGCCAAGGCGATGGAACTCTGCCTGACGGGCCGCACCATGGGCGCCGAGGAGGCCGAGCGCGCGGGGCTCGTCTCACGGATCGTCCCGGCGGACGAGCTGCTCGCCGAGGCCCTCTCCGTGGCGGAAACCGTCGCCGGGATGTCGAAGCCGGTCGCGATGATGGCCAAGGAGGCCGTGAACCGCTCCTTCGAGACCACCCTCACCGAGGGCGTCCGGTTCGAACGCCGCCTGTTCCACGCGGTGTTCGCCACGGCCGACCAGAAGGAGGGCATGTCCGCCTTCGTGGACAAACGGCCGCCGCACTTCACCCACGGTTGAGCCATCGGGCGGTCCGAAGCGGGTGCGGGCCCCGGTAAGCCGGAGCCCGCACCCGTGGGGATCAGGCGCCCCAGCGCAGGGCGATCGTGTCTCCCACATTGATCGCCTTGTTGCGGGCGGCGCCGGCGAAGGCCGAGCCGTCGACGCTGACCTTCCAGGTGTTGGAGCCGCTGTTGGCCTTGCCGTTGACGGCGGTGATCGTGCCGGTGCCGGAGGACGGGGTGACGCTCGTGACGCAGCCCGACGGGGTGGCGCCGGTGGTCGCGGCGTTCAGGACGCCGCCGAGGGTCGTGGTCGTACCGGTCGGCGTGAAGGCCACCGAGCAGACCTTGAGGTTGCCGGCGCCGTCGTCGACGGTCAGGGCCAGCTTGGTGGCGGTGCCTGCGGTGAAGGTCGACTGGGCGACCCACTGCGGAGCACCCGGGGTGACGGGGACCGGCGGGGCGGTGGTGAAGCCGCCGCCGACGACGGCGCGCAGCGCGTCGATGGTGGCGTAGGCGGAGGGCGAGGTGTCGGCGGGCTTGTACTTGAAGCCGCCCGCCGGGTTGTACTGGTTGGCGATCAGGAAGTCGATCGGGGTCTTGCCGTTGGCGGTGAGGAAGTCACCGGTCTGCGTGTTGATGCCACAGGCGTTCAGGCCCGCCACGCCCCAGCCGTTGGAGCTGGTGTTGACGCCGTACATGGAGTTGAAGGCGCCGGTGGTCGCGACCAGCTTGCCCTTGAGGAAGTTCTTGGCCTGCACGACGTCCGCGTCGGTGCCGGGCACGCCGGAGACGCAGAGGGCGGCCATCGCGGCGCCGGTCATGTCGACGTCGCTCGCGGAGTTGAGGACGGTGGGGTTGCCCTCGGCCTTGTTAAAGGTCCAGCCGCCGTCCACGTGCTGGTTGGCGCGGATGCGGGTGACCATCGAGTCGGTGAGCGCCTGCGGGATGCGGTGCGCGCCGCCCTGGGTCTTGGCCCCGCGCAGCGAAAGGGCCGCGAAGACGGTGCCGTTGAAGTTCCCGGACGGGCCGAAGTAGCCCGCCTCGGCCGTCTGCCAGTAGGAGTAGATGTTCGCGACGAGGTTGCGCGAGGCGGAGACGCGCGCCGGGTCGATGCCCGCGGCGTACGCGTTCAGGGTGCCGCGCTCGTAGTCGGTGACCACGGGGGAAGCCTGCGGCCAGCCCGCCGTGGAGAGCAGGTTGCGGTAGACCGTGCGGGCGTTCTTCGTGGTGTCGCCGCCTGGGGCGACATCGACGACGGCCGTACCGGCGGCGGCGAAGGTGCTGAACGCCCATTCGTTGGACAGCCCGGACCCGGCGTACGAACCGTCCGCAGCCTGGAGTGACTTGAGATAGGCGACGCCGTTCGTCTTGGACGTGGCCATCTGCGCCGGGCTGGAGGTCGCGAAGGCGGGCAGCGCGGTGAGGGCGAAGGCGCCGAGCGCGGCGGGAACCGCGAGTGCGAGGCGGCGGGAGGTACGGGGACGGGACATGGCCTGCTCCTGGAATCGGCGAACGCCGGCCGCTGCCCGCGCACGCCCGCAGGTCACCGCACACGAGCGCGGCCGGGGCATGGTCGGAGGGCCGCCGTCCGGAACGCGTGGTACGGCTTCCTGTACTGCATCGCCGCTTGGGCATTCGGGCTCGGAACGGCCCCCGCCGTCCCACACCGCTGCGCGTCAGCTCCGGCTTCTCACCGGATTCCCCCACGTGGCAGCCCAGGACGCTACCGGAGTGATCAAGGGTCCGCCAGCCACCCGGACGGCGTGCACGTGCCGGGCCGAAGCCGCTGCCACCGGGGCCGTCCGGTGAGACTCAAGCCACCTTGACGCGTCAGCGACATCCGTGTTGCACTCCGGCTGATAACTGCTCAGTACCAGGGGAAGCCGGTCGAATTCCGGCGCTGACCCGCAACCGTAGACCCGGGGCGTCCCGGGTGAGCCGGAATGCCTGGGGCTGGGTCACAGTACGAAGAACGCCGTCGCGGACTGCGGTGTGGTCGTCGCAGCCTCCCCATGGCGCATGAGCCGTGCGGGGGCGCATCGCCACGTACGCAGCCGCCCGGCAGAGACGAGGGCCGCGGTGGGGACCGACCAGCAGGCGAAACGGCATTCGGGGACGAGACGGCGGTTCTTCTCCCTCGTGACCGCGTCCTTCCTGACGCTCGGCGCGGGAGTGGCCTTCCTCACGGTGCCCACCTCCGCGAACGCCGACCCGATCGACCAGTGCACGGCCACCACCGGCGCCATCGTCGCCGTGGACTTCGGCCCCTTCGGCGGCAAGGTCGAGCGCGGCTGCGACACGACCCCCACCACCGGCTACGAGCTGCTGCACACCGGTGGCTTCACCACCGAGGGCACCGTCCACGACGGTGACGGGTTCATCTGCCGGATAGGCAAAGGCTCCTTCAACACCGGTACGGAGTACCCCACTCCGGACAAGGAGGACTGCGTCCTCACCCCGCAGGCCACCGCGTACTGGTCGTACTGGACCGCCTCCCCCGGTCAGAAGAACTGGACCTACAGCTCGCTCGGCGCCATGTCCCGCACCCCGCAGGCCGGCGACGTGGACGCCTGGGTCTACGGAGGCACCGACATCGGCGGCACCTCGGGCAAGCCCGGCTTCTCACCCGACGACGTACGCGCCGGGGGCGGTTCCACCCCCGATCCGACCGTCCCGACGGCCCCGCCCACCGTGCCCGCGGGGTCGGTCGACGTCCCCGCGGCCACCCGCTGGATCACCGGGAGGCTGACGGACGGGGAGCGCGTCGTCGACGAGGGCTCCACCACCCCGAACCATTTCCTCACCACCGAGGTCGCTTACGCCCTGGCGGCCGCCGACCCGAAGGGCCCGGCAGCCAAGAAGGTCGCCGACTTCCTCGCCACGCCCGCGCAGACCGACGCGTACGCCTACCCGGCCGGCAAGGACAAGATCCCCGACGCCACCGCCGCCGCCCGTCTCGCGCTCGTCGCCGAGGCCACCGGCAAGGACCCCCGAGCCTTCGGCGGTCACGACCTGCTCGGCGACCTCCTGAAGTACGTCTGCCCGCGCGACATCGGTGACGGCGAGAACATCGAAGGCTGCCTGACCAAGGGCGACTTCCGCACCACCGGCCAGTCCGACGCTCAGGCCATGGCCGTCATCGCCCTGCTCAACGGCGGCGTGACGCCCCCGGCCGACGCCGTGAACCGGCTGACCGGCCTCCAGTGCGAGGACGGCGGCTTCACCGGCATCCTCATCCGCTCCGGCGAATGGTGCGACAGCGACGCGAACGCCACCGGGCTCATCACGCTGGCCCTCAAGCGGGCCGGCGGCCACGACGCCGCCGTGCAGAAGGCCCGCGACCACCTCAAGAAGTCCCAGCTGGCGACCGGCGCTTGGCCCTCCGCCTCGTACATGACGACCGGCAGCCCGGCCTCGACCGCCTGGGCCGCCCAGGCCCTGCGCGCACTCGGCGACGAGGCCTTCGCGGACGCGGGGGTCTCCTGGCTCTCCCGGCACCAGTTCCCGGGGGCCGGTTTCGGCTTCGAGGAGGACGACACCGAATCGCGACTGTTCGCGACCACCCCGGCCGCCATCGCGGGCGCCAAGAGCGACCTGGTCGCGCTGACCACGAAGAAGACCGACCCACCGACCACCCCGCCGGTCACTCCCCCGGTGACCCCACCCGTTACTCCCCCGGTCACCCCTCCGGCCGGTGACGGGCCGGACCTGAAGAAGGGCTCGGCCTACCTCGCCGACCACAGCCGTCTGATCCAGGGCCGCTACTACGAGAGCGGCGCGGGCACCGGCTTCGCCGACTACGGCCTGACCATCGACGGTGCCTACGCACTCGCCGCCACCGGACAGGACAACACCACGCTGCGGGGCATCGTCGACTTCCTCGACAAGGGTGGCAAGGACGGCAAGGGCCGCACCATCAACGACTGGACCCTGATCGGCACCAAGTACGCCGGCGGCGGCTCCCTCGGCAAGGCGGCCCTCCTCGCCGAGACCGTGGGCCGCGACCCCCGCGACTTCGGCGGCCAGGACCTCATCGCCGCGCTCGCCCAGGGCATCTGCACCGCGAAGAACGACACCCCCAAGCAGTGCGCGGCGAAGGGCAACTACGTCTTCGCCACCTCCGTCTTTTCCCAGTCCCTCGGCGTCATCGCCCAGGTCCGGGCCGGCGAGACGGCTGCCGCGGCCGAACCGATCGCCTACCTCAAGAGCCTCCAGGACCCCTCGGGCGCCTGGCCCAGCCTGATCGGCGAGGCCAGCCAGGCCGAAGTGGACTCCACGGCGATGGCCGCCATGGCACTCGACCTGCTCCCCGACGCCGCATCGCAGGCGGCCGTCGACAAGGCCGTCGCCTGGCTGGCCACCCAGCAGAAGGACGACGGCGGCTTCCCTGGCGCATCCGGCAATTCCGTCAACTCCGCGGCTCTCGCCGTACAGGGCATGTCCCTGGACGCCACGAGGTACGCGGACCGCATCGCCAAGGCCCGCAGGTTCCTCGTCTCGCAGCAGAACGGCGACGGCGGCTTCACCATCGCCAAGGGCGGCCAGCCCGGTTCCGACGTCCGCGCCTCCGCGCAGGCCGTAGGCGGCGCCACCGGCATCTCCTTCGGCCTGCTGACCCGCGACCTGAGCGGCACCACCCCCCAGCCCGTCCCCAGCACCTCGGTCCGGCCGTCCGGCTCCCCCTCCCCCTCCCCCTCCTCGCCCGTCATCGTGACCCCGGGTGAAAGCGGGGGCGGCTCGGGCTCCGGCGGGGGTGGTGGCGGCCTCGCCGCCACCGGTGCCCAGGTCGGGGGGCTCGCCGCAGCGGCCCTGCTCCTGACCCTCGGCGGCTGGGGCCTCACCCGCGCCGCCAAGCGCCGCCGCGAAACCACCGGGGGCGGGGCGTGATCCGCAGCCGCGCACTGCGGATCCTGGCCCGTACCGCCGCCGCGCTGGGCCTGACGGTGGCGGCCCTCGCCGCCACCGCGGCCCCGGCCGGGGCCGCCCCGCTCCCCATGGGACAGTGCACGACCTCCTCCGGGGCCGTCCTCGCCGTGGACTTCAGCCGCTGGGGCGGCCCGGTGTACCGGTCCTGCGGCAGCACGCCCACCACCGGCTACGAGCTCCTCAACCAGGGCGGCTGGGCCACCACCGGCACCGGCCACGACGGTCCCGCCTTCATCTGCCGCATCGGCTACAGCGGCTTCCAGGGCGGCAGGCAGTTCCCCACGCCGCAGCAGGACGACTGCGTGCTCACGCCCCCCGCCTCCGCCTATTGGTCGTACTGGCACGCCAACCCCGGCCAGAACGCCTGGGAGTACAGCCAGCTCGGCGCCATGCTGTACAAGCCCAAGCCGGGCAGCGTAGACCTGTGGATCTTCGGCGGCACCAACATCGAGGGCACCGAGGGCAAGCCCACCGTCACCCCCGACCAGCTTCGTGCCAAGAACACCGCGCCGACGGGCGGCCCCGCACCCAAGGACACCCGCACCGCGGCGCTTCCGCCGCCGAGCGTCGACACGGGCCCCACGCCGGAGAACCCGACCGCGCCCGACCCGACGCCGCCGTCCAGCCCCCCTGCTTCGCCGAGCCCGTCGGCTTCGCCGAGCCCCTCCGGGAGCGTCTCCCCTACGCCCTCCGCTTCGGCGTCGTCCAGCGCGCCGGCGGCAGCCGCGCCCGCCCCGGGCCCCCAGGTCGTCGAAGCGGCCCCCGCCGCCGACGCCACCCATGACGTGGGCTCGTACCTGCCCGCCGTCGCCACCGGAGCCCTGGTGCTCCTGATCGGTGGCGCCGCCGTGTACGCGGCCAGGCGCCGCCGTCGTAGTACGGAGTAGCCGCGTGTCCCGCACCACCACCACCACCGTGGCCGCGGCCAAGACGCCCGCGTCCGGCATCACGTCGGACGCGGGCGGTCGCCGGCTGCCCCGCACCCTGCATCCGGTCGCCTGGTGGATCTGGGCACTGGCCCTGGCCACCGCCGTCAGCCGCACCAACAACCCGCTGCTGCTGTTCCTGGTCCTCGCCGTCCTCGGCTACGTCATCACCGTGCGGCGCACCGAGGCCCCCTGGGCGCGCGGGTTCAAGTACTACCTGTACCTGGCCCTCACCGTGGTCGCGATCCGGGTGCTCTTCCGCGCCGTCTTCGCCACCGGCATCACCCCCCGCGACCACTTCCTCTTCTCCCTGCCGCACATCCCCACACCCGACTGGTACGCGGGGATCCAGCTCGGTGGCCCCGTCTCGCTGGAGGCCCTGCTGTCCGCCGCCACCGACGGACTGCGGCTCGCCTGCATGCTGTGCTGCATCGGCGCCGCCAACACCCTGGCCAACCCGAAGCGCGCCCTGCGCGTCCTGCCCGGCGCCCTGTACGAACTGGGCGTCGCCGTCACCGTGTCCATCAGTGTCGCGCCCCAACTCGTCCAGAGCGTGCAGCGGGTGCACCGGGCCAAGCGGCTGCGGGCCGGCCGGTCCAAGGGACTGCGCGCCCTGCGGGGCATCGTCGTACCGGTCCTCGAAGACGCTCTGGAGCGGTCCCTTCGTCTCGCCGCCGCCATGGACTCCCGCGGCTACGGCCGCGCGGGCACCGCCACCCGCCGCTCCCGCCGGCTGACCGGCGCCCTCATGCTGCTCGGCATGTGCGGCCTGTGTGCCGGGGCGTACGGACTGCTCGACGCCACCGCTCCGACACTGCTGGGCCTGCCTTCCATGGGCGCCGGTGCCCTGCTGTGTTTCGCGGGACTGCGCCTGGGCGGCCGCCGCATCACCCGGACCACCTATCGGCCCGACCCCTGGCGCGCAGCCGAGTGGTCCGTCGCCGGCTGCGGGGTCCTCTCCGCGGTCCTCCTCTTCGCGAACGTCGGCTTCAACGCCGCCGAACTCAACCCTTCGATCTATCCGCTCAGTTGGCCCACCCTGCCGCTCGTACCCGCCGCCGCGATCCTCCTCGCGGGTACCGCCGGCTTCCTGGCCCCGCCCCCGGCCCCGCCCGCCCGCGTGGTCGTCCCCGCACAGCGCACCGAGGAACCCAAGTGATCACCTTCGACGAGGTCACCGTCCAGTACGACGACGCGGAGGAACCGGTGCTGCGCGACGTGAACCTCACCGTGGAGGAGGGCGAACTCTGCCTGGTCGTCGGCCACACGGGCGTCGGCAAGTCCACCCTCCTCGGCGCCGTCAACGGCCTCGTTCCCCACTTCACCGGCGGCACCCTCTTCGGCCGCGTCGTGGTCGACGGACGGGACACCGCGGCGCACCCCCCACGCGAACTCGCCGACGTGGTCGGGGTGGTGGGGCAGGACCCGCTGGACGGTTTCGTCACCGACACGGTCGAGGAGGAACTCGCCTACGCGATGGAGCAGTTGGCTGTACCACCGGCCACCATGCGCAAGCGCGTCGAGGAAACCCTCGATCTCCTCGGCCTCGCCGACCTGCGCCACCGCGCCCTGCACGAGCTGTCCGGCGGCCAACAGCAGCGCGTCGCGATCGGCTCCGTCCTGACCGCCCACCCCCGGGTCCTCGTCCTCGACGAGCCCACCTCCGCGCTGGACCCGACGGCCGCCGAGGAGGTCCTCGCCGCCGTCACCCGCCTCGTCCACGACCTCGGCGTCACCGTGCTGCTCGCCGAACACCGCCTTGAGCGCGTGGTCCAGTACGCCGACCGTGTCATCCACCTCCCCGGCGACGGCCTCGTCGTGTCGGGCACACCCGCCGAGATCTTCCGTACGTCGTCCATCGCACCACCCATCGTGGAGCTCGGCCGCGCGGCCGGCTGGACCCCGCTGCCGCTCTCCATCCGTGACGCCCGACGTGCAGCCGCTCCTTTGCGGAGCCGGCTGGCCGACCGCACTCCCCCACCGGTACGCCCCACCCCGACGGCCACCCACCCGGAACTCCTCACCGCGCGCGGCGTCACCGTGACCTACCACGGCGTCCCGGCCGTACGGGAGGTCGACCTCTGCCTCCACGGCGGTGAGGTCACCGCGCTCATGGGCCGCAACGGCTCCGGCAAGTCCTCGCTCCTCTGGGCGCTCCAGGGTTCCGGCCCCCGCAAGGCCGGCACCGTGGCCGTAAGCGCAGCCGAGGCCGGCACGAAGCCTCAGGACCCGCGGAAGCTGTCCGCCGCGCAGGCCCGGCAACTCGTCGGTCTCGTCCCCCAAACCCCGACCGACCTCCTCTACCTCGAATCGGTCCGGCAGGAACTCGACCAGGCCGACACCGAGTCCGCAGTCGCCGCGCACGGGATCCGGGCCCGCGCCATCCTGGACCGGCTCGCACCCGGCATCCCCGACACCACCCACCCCCGCGACCTCTCCGAGGGCCAGAAACTCGCCCTCGTCCTCGCGATCCAGCTGACCGCCGCCCCCCGCGTCCTCTTGCTGGACGAGCCGACCCGCGGCCTCGACTACCGCGCCAAGAACGAACTCGTCCGCATCGTCGACGACCTGGCCGCGGAGGGCCGGGCCGTCGTGATCTCCACCCATGACGTCGAGTTCGTCGCACGGGCCGCCGACCGCGTCGTGGTGATGGCCGAAGGCGACATCGTCGCCGACGGCCCCACCACCGAGGTCATCGTCGCCTCCCCCGTCTTCGCACCTCAGACCGCGAAGATCCTGGCCCCGCTGCCCTTCCTCACCGTCGACCAACTGGCCGCCGTACTCACCGCCGCCGACGGAACGGACCCGCACGCGTGAACACGTACACCGCGGCCATCCGCATCCGCCCCCGGGCCGGAATCGTCATCACCATGGCGGCCTTCCTCGGGCTCGTCGCGTTCTTCTGGCCCTTCCTCGTCGTTCCCGGCACGTTCGGCTCCCACTACGCCCCACCCCTGATCTTCGGCGTTCTGCTGGTCATCGTCCTCTCCGTCGTGATCTCCGAGATCGCGGAGGGCGGCATCAACTCCAAGGCCCTGGCCATGCTGGGCGTCCTGTCGGCCGTCAACGCCGCCATCCGCCCGCTCGGCGCGGGTACCGCCGGCATCGAAACGGTCTTCTTCATCCTCGTCCTGGCCGGACGCGTCTACGGCCCCGGCTTCGGCTTCACCCTGGGCTGCACGTCCCTCTTCGCCTCCGCCCTCATCACCGGCGGCGTCGGGCCCTGGATGCCGTACCAGATGTTCGGCTGCGCCTTCGTCGGCATGCTCGCCGGCTTCCTCCCCAAGGCCACCGGCCGCCGGGAAATCGCGATGCTCGCGGTCTACGGTTCGGTCTCCGGCTACCTCTTCGGCTTCCTCCTCAACCTCTCCTTCTGGCCCTTCTCCCTCGACCCCAACAGCTCCATCGCCTACCTCCCCGGCCTCCCCTTCACCGAGCAGTTCCACCGCTACCTCGCCTTCGACCTCGCCACTTCCCTCGGCTGGGACACCGGCCGCGCCGTCACCAACTTCGTCTGCGTCTGCCTCGCCGGCCCGGCCGTCCTCACGGTCTTCCGCCGCGCCGCCCGCAAGGCCCGCTTCCAGGCCCCCATCCGCTTCGTGGCGCGCCCGTAGGGCTTGACGGCTTGACCTTCGACCCGGGTCGAAGGTTTATCGTCGATGGTGTGAGCACGATGCGGATCTCCCAGCTGGCCGAGCGTTCCGGTGTTCCGGCGACCACCCTGCGCTTCCACGAGGGCTCCGGGCTCCTGCCCGCCGAGCGGACGCCGGCCGGCTACCGGGTGTACGGCGAGGCAGCACTCGAGCGGTTGGCCTTCATCGGCGCGGCCAAGCATCTGGGGCTTCCGCTGGAGGAGATCGGCGAACTGCTCACGGTGTGGGAGGCCGGGGCCTGCATTGACGTCAAGGCCGACCTGCGGCCACGGCTCGCCACCCGCCTGAGCGAAGCCGAAACCCGCACGGCGCAATCGGCCGCGTTGGCCGCCTCCCTGCACTCGGCGCTGGAACACCTGGACGCGCTGCCCGACCGGGCCGGACGGTGCGACCCCGAGTGCGGCTTCCTCGTACCGGGACCCGCGCCGACTGCGACCGCCGGTCCGGGAGACGTGGCGCTCACCGGCCGTCGGACCGCCGACCGGGAGACGGAGCACTGGCGCACCGCGCCAGTGGCCTGCTCGCTGTCCGGGAAGGCCATGAGCGAACGCGCCGCACAATGGGCCGAGGCCGTCGGCGGCGCCGTCCGGACCCGGATCTCCGACGGGCTGCGCCTGACCCTGCCCGTGGAGCAGGCCGTGGCCCTGACCGCGCTGGCCGCTGCCGAGCAACAGTGCTGCCCGTTCTTCGACTTCCGCCTCCACCTCGACGGCACCCAGGTCCATCTGGAGGTCCGCGCGCCCGCCGACGGCGCCGCGCTGCTGGCCGACCTGTTCGGGCCGGCCGTCGGGCCGGCCGCCTGACCTCGCTCGCTCCTCCCCCCGTCCTTCTCCAGAGAGACTCCGCTGTGCTCGTCGTCGGTTCCATCGCCTGGGGCATGGGCGCCGACGGGTACCGCCCCGACCCCTACGACGTCATCGGCACGCACTGGTCTGCCTCGCCCGGATGGCGGTCATCATGTACGCCCCACGCGGCAACTGGCCGACGTCGGCGGCACGGTGTTCCCTCAGGTTCCGCTCAGCTCCAGGTGAGCCCGGGTGGGCGCACCGCAGCGCACACGGGCATCCCGCACGCGTCCGTCAGTCCGAGCCGCGCTTCGGCGGCGCCCCGTTCGACGGCCTGCGGCGGGAGGTCGTCGAGCATCAGCTTGGCGCGGCGGAACATCGTGAACGCTCCGCCGGGCGGCAGCTCTCCCCACGTCAGATACAGGAACCGGGCCCCGCGTCGCCCGTGGACGTAAGGGCCGCGAAAGTCCCAAGCGCCGTCCGGCGCTGCGACCGCTTCCACGGTGAACTCCCAGACCGCCTCCGCCGCATCCCCGGGGACAGCGGCTTCCGGCTCGCGCCCTCGCTGCACGGCGACATGGACGTCCCGGTAGGCGCCGCATTCACGACCCGGGAGATCACGGCCCATGATCCGCAGCGAGAGTGGTGGCATGCGCACCACTCTGCCACGCACCGCGCTCCCATGGGCGGGGGCTGTCGCGACACACCGCCGCGGTCGGGTTCCCGGCCATCGCGGCGCCAGGGCCTGCGGCCCGTCCCCACAGCCTGGCTAGGGTGGCGCCATGGATCTCCAGGCCGAGCTGATGAACCACCCGCACGAGGCGTACCAGCACCTTCGTGACAACGCGCCGGTGCAGCGGGTACCGGGGCCCGGCGGCGAGCCGGCGTGGCTCGTCACACGGTACGAGGACGTGCGCGCGGCCCTCGTGAATCCACGGCTCTCCCTGGACAAGAGCATGGCCGCGGAAGGCAGTTACCGAGGTCTTTCCCTGCCACCGGTCCTCGACGCCAACCTCCTGAACATGGATCCCCCGGACCACACCCGCATCCGCAAGCTCGTGAGCGGCGCCTTCACCTCGCGGCGCATGGAGGGGCTTCGGGCTCCGATCCGCCGCACGGCGGATCAACTCCTCGACCGTCTGGGCTCGCACGGCCGCGCCGACCTGATCGCCGCGTACGCCGCGCCGCTGCCGATCGCCGTCATCTGCGACCTGCTGGGCGTCCCCGAGGACCGGCGCACGGACTTCCGCTCCTGGACCAACGCGCTCGTCGCCCCGGATCCCGGCCGGCCGACGGCCGCCAAAGAGGCGGTGGGGGCGATGGTCGCCTTCTTCGTCCAGCTCATCGCGCACAAGCGCCGTCACCCCGCCGACGACCTGCTCTGCGACCTGATCGCCGTACGCGACGCCGACGGGGACCGCCTGAGCGAGGACGAGCTGACGTCCCTGGCGTTCCTCATCCTGGTCGCGGGCTACGAGAACACGGTGCAGCTCATCGGCAACGCGATCCACGCACTGCTGCGGCATCCGGCCCAACTGGCGCGGCTGCGCCAGGATCCGTCGCGCATTCCCACCGCGGTCGAGGAGCTCTCACGCTACGAAGGACCGGCACTTCTCGCCATCCGCCGCTTCCCGACCGAGGACGTGACGATCGGGGGCATCACGGTTCCCGCGGGCGAGACGATCCTGCTTTCCCTGGCGTCCGCCAACCGCGACCCCGCCCGTTTCGATGAGCCCGACCGCCTTGACCTCGACCGTGACACCTCCGGCCATCTGGCACTCGGCCACGGCATCCACTACTGCGTGGGCGCGCCCCTGGCGCGGATCGAGACCGAGATCGCGCTGGCGACGCTCCTCGAACGGTTCGCCGATCTGGCCCCGGACCCGGACCCGGCGGAAGCGGGAGACGAAGCCCGCTGGCGGCCGTCCCTGCGAGCCCGCGGCCTCGTCGAGCTGCCCGTGGTGTACGGGACGGCGCGGACGGCCGGCTGACGAAGCCGGGGCGCCGCGCGAGTCGGCCCTTCGGAGGGTGGCCGGAACTCGCCCGAGGCGGGTGAACAGAGGGCTACGCGCTGGTAACTTGCCCGAGTTGATCAAGGTCGGAGCCGTGGTGGACCACGCTCCGGCCCGGAGCCACCCCCTCAGTCAAGGAACCACATTGGCACGCACCGTCCGTACGGCCGCACTCGTCTCCACAGCGGCGCTCGCACTCGGCTTCTCCCTCCTCGGCGCCATCACCCCCGCCTCCGCCTCGGAGGCGCCGGCACCCACCCCGCACCTGGACGCGGTCGAGCAGACCCTGCGTCAGGTCTCGCCGGGCCTGGAGGGCTCGATCTGGGAGCGCACCTCCGGCAACCGGCTCGGCTCGTCCGAGCCCGGGGGCGCCGACTGGCTGCTCCAGACTCCCGGATGCTGGGGCGACGCCGTGTGCGCCGACCGGCCCGGATCGCGCCGCCTCCTGGACAAGATGCGGCGCGACATCGCCGACGCCCGGCAGACGGTCGACATATCAACCCTGGCGCCCTTCCCCAACGGCGGTTTCCAGGAGGCGATCGTCGCGGGCCTTCGGGAATCCGTACAGAAGGGCAACCGGCTGAAGGTGCGCGTCATGGTCGGCGCCGCGCCCCTCTACCACTCCACGGTGATCCCGTCGTCCTACCGGGACGAGCTGCTCACGAAGCTCGGCCCGGCCGCCGCGGGCAACATCACCTTGAACGTGGCCTCGATGACCACCTCGAAGACCGCCTTCTCCTGGAATCACTCCAAGCTGGTCGTGGTGGACGGCAGTTCGGTGATCACCGGTGGCATCAACAGCTGGAAGGACGACTATCTCGAGACCTCCCACCCGGTGAGCGACGTCGACCTCGCCCTGTCCGGACCGGCGGCCGGTTCCGCGGGCCGCTACCTGGACTCCCTGTGGGACTGGACCTGTCGCAACAAGAACAACTGGAGTGCGGTCTGGTTCGCCGCCTCGCCCGGCGCGGACTGCATGCCCGCCCTGCCCCGGCCCGCCTCCCCGCAGGGCGAGGGGAACGTGCCCGCACTGGCCGTCGGCGGGCTCGGCGTGGGCATCCGCCAGAACGACCCCGCCTCCGTCTTCCGCCCGGTCCTGCCCACGGCCGGCGACACCAAGTGCGGGATCGGGGTGCACGACAGGACGAACGCCGATCGGGACTACGACACCGTCAACCCGGAGGAGAGCGCGCTGCGCGCCCTGATCTCCAGCGCGACCTCTCACATCGAGATCTCCCAGCAGGACGTGCACGCCACCTGCCCGCCGCTGCCCCGCTACGACGTGCGCCTCTACGACGCCCTCGCCGCGAAGCTCGCCTCCGGCGTGAAGGTTCGCATCGTCGTGAGCGACCCGGCGAACCGCGGCACGATCGGCAGCGGCGGCTACTCGCAGATCAAGTCGCTCTCCGAGGTGAGCGACGCCCTGCGCGGCCGGGTGACGGCCCTGACCGGCGACGGCGCCCGAGCCCGGACGGCTCTGTGCGAGAACCTCCAGCTGGCCACGTTCCGCGCCTCGGACCAGCCGACCTGGGCGGACGGCAAGCCGTATGCCCAGCACCACAAACTGGTGTCGGTCGACGGATCGGCCTTCTACATCGGCTCGAAGAACCTGTATCCGTCCTGGCTGCAGGACTTCGGGTACATCGTCGAGAGCCCGGCCGCCGCCGGACAGCTGAAGAGCGACCTGCTGGACCCCCAGTGGCGCTACTCCCAGGCCACCGCGACGCACGACTACACCCGCGGCGTCTGCCAGGGCTGATCCCCCGGACACATGGACACCTGACGCGAACGTGCACCTCACACACCTCGTCGAGACCGCCCCGCGCCGAGCGAGCCCAGCCGGAAGGACTGGCGAACCCTCCGGCAGCGGAACGGACCGGCAGCCACGCGTCCCAGCCGCCTTGGACGGCATGTACGCGGTTCAGCGCACCCTTCCCCTCGGCTTCAACCGAGTTGGGGGCAGCTCCGGAGCCGGAATCGGAGGGCCGTCGTAGCCCTTCACCTCGCCGTAGCGGGTGCCGTCCGTCCAGTCCTCGCGGAACTGGACGATCTCCTCGTTGGAGCGTCCGATCCAGTTCCAGAACCATTGGATCTTTCAACATTTCCGCAGGTCAGAGCGTTACAACTCCCTCAAAGTCAGCAAAGTCAGCATCGGAGCGACCCGGTCACTGGCGCGATCAGGGGGATTCTTTTCTCCCGGAACTGGATCGGAGCGGCTCCGCCACCTCGTCACGCCTACCCAGAGTTCCACCGCTGACCAACCTTGCACGCGGAACCGGCATGGCCATCGTTCGCATCAAAGACGGTGCCATCATCGGGCTCTACACGATCGTCACCGAGATCCACCAGCCGTCCCATCCCATCCAGGCCGGGGCCGACGTGGCAGGTGCGATGGACTTCGGGAGGCGAGGACCTGGGCCGCTCGCTCGGCGGGTTCACCAGCAAGCTCCACGTGAGCGCGGACGGCCGTTGCCGCCCACTGCCACCGGTCGGACTCACGAGGACTGCCGACCAGGCTCGGCATCGTCGCAGCGGTCGGTGTCGGCGTCGCACGGCTCGGGGTCGCCGAGGCCGCGAGCGACTCGTTGCAGCAGGGCCCGGAACAGCTCGCGGTCACCCTCGTCGATCGCGGAGAGGAGCCCACCCTCCGCCTCTTGCACCCGTCCTTGCAGCTCCCGGACGGTGTCGACGCCGTGACCGGTCGCGACGATCTTGCGTCGGCGCCGATCGGCGGGGTCGAGTCGGCGCTCGACCAGTCCGGCCGCCACGAGCTCGTCGATCAGGTAGGTCATCACGGTGCGGTCGATCCGCAGGTATCCGGCCAGGGCCAGTTGATTGGGCTCGTCACCCTCGACCACGGCAGCGAGCGTCTGGTAGCCGCGCGCACCCTGCGGGACGCTTTCGAGCGCCGAGGAGACAGCGGAGCGGTAGGCATGCGCCACCGCCATCAGCGAGAACCCGAAGTCCCCGGTGAGGTCGCCGCACCCGGCGACCGGTGCGGTCGGCGTCTCGCTGCCCATGACAGGAATGATACCAATCGACCCGTTGTTGAGTAGATCGTCTGCCTCGCAGACCATCTGCCTGGCAGCGCACTCCCGCAGGTGCCACGCAACAAGTGCCGTGAACGAGGAAGGCCAGGCCCGTCATGCTCAAGATCGGCATCATCCTCGGCAGTACCCGTCCCAACCGCAACGGTGAACAGGTCGCCCGCTGGGTGCTCGACATCGCCTCACGCCGCACTGACGCCGAGTTCGAACTCCTCGACCTCCGCGACTACCCGCTCCCCCACCTCGACGAGCCCATGCCGCCGTCGCTCGGCCAGTACCAGAACGAGCACACCCGGCAGTGGGCGGCCAAGATCGCGTCGTTCGACGGGTTCGTCATCGTGACACCGGAGTACAACCACGGCATCCCCGGCGTCCTGAAGAACGCCCTCGACTTCCTCTACGCCGAGTGGAACAACAAGGCCGTCGGCTACGTGTCCTACGGCGGCGTGGGCGGAGTCCGCGCGGTCGAGCAGCTGCGCCTGGTCGCCGGCGAGCTCCAGATGGCCGACGTACGCCAGCAGGTCGCACTGTCGCTGATCACCGAGTTCGAGAACTACCAGGTCTTCAAGCCCGGCGGCTACAACCTGCCCGCCTTGAACACGATGCTCGACCAGGTCATCGCCTGGACCACCGCACTCGCGCCCCTGCGTACGACCGCGACCGCCGCAGCCTGACCCGGCCCGCCCGCGGACCGACGGCCCACCCCCGCCGCCCGCGGTTCGGAGAGGGCTCAAGTGGGTATCGCCGGAGATCCGACCGCGGCCTGAGCCTCGCCCGTTTAAGGCTCCGCTCGTCACAGCGACCTGGCTATGAGCTCCTTCATGACCTCATTGGCACCGGCCAGGATGCGCAGGACCCGGTTGTCCGTGTACATGCGGGCGATGGGGTACTCGAGGCAGTAGCCGTAGCCGCCGAAGAGCTGCTGGCAGCGGTCCACGACCTCACCGGTGCGGTCGGTGATCCAGTATTTGGCCATGGAGGCGGTGGTGGCGTCGAGTTCGCCGCGCAGGTGCCGCTCGATGCAGTCGTCGAGGAAGACACCGTTCACGCGGGCGATGGTGGCGCATTCGGCGAGCTCGAAGCGGGTGTTCTGCAGGCTGAAGAGAGAGCGCCCGAAGGCCTGGCGTTCCTTGGTGTAGTCGATCGTGACGGCCACCGCGTTCTCCGTGAGCGCCTGCGCGATGACCGCGGTGATCAGACGCTCCTGCGGCAGCTGCTCCATCAGCTGGTAGAAACCCAGGCCTTCTTGGCCGCCGAGTACCTGGGTCGCGGGAATGCGCAGTTCATCGAAGAACAGCTCGGTGGTGTCCTGGCCCTTCTGGCCGATCTTCTTGATGAGCTGTCCGCGGGTGAAGCCGGGGGTGCTGTCGTCCACTTCGGCGACGAGCAGGGAGATGCCGGCGGCGCCTTGCGAGGGGTCGGTCTTGGCGGCGACGATCAGCAGGTCACACAGGTGTCCGTTGGAGATGAAGGTTTTGGCGCCGGTGACGACGTACTCGTCGCCCACCCGTTCCGCGCGGGTGGCGATCGCCTGCAGGTCGGATCCGGTACCGGGTTCGGTCATGGCGATGGACCCGACCCACTCACCGCTGCACAGCTTCGGCAGCCAGCGCTGCTTCTGTTCCTCAGTCGCGTACGCGAGCAGATAGTGCGCAACAATGCCCTCGCTCACGGCGAAGCCCATGCTTCCGCCGCCGCTGCGCAGCTGTTCCTGGATCAGCATGGCCAGGTGCGCGAAGGAGCCGCCACCCCCTCCGTACTCCTCGGGGATGGTCATACCGAGGAGGCCGAGCTGCCCGGCCCGACCGTACAGCAGCTTGTCCGGGTGTCCCTGAGCCGCGTGCTTCTCCTCGTTGGGTGCGACCTCCTTCTCGAAGTATCTGCGCGCCAGGTCCCGCGCCGCTTCGAGTTCGTCGTCGCTCCAACGCGGACGTACGGCCGTCATGCTTCCTCCGTGGATTCGGTACGGGTGTCGGAGTGCCAGGGCAGGAACTCCGGCTGGTCTTTCGTGACGTGGCCCCTGAACGCGGGCGGGCGGCGCTCCAGGAAGGACACGACACCCTCCACCGCGTCGGCGCTGTGCGCGCAACTGGCGATCAGCCGAGAGTCCAGCGCGAAGGCGGGCTCGGGCGAGTCGAGGGCGCTCATCCGGTAGAGGGCCTGCCTGATGACCGCCGTTGACACCGGCGCGGTCTTCGCGATGAGGTCGCGGGCCAGTTCGTAGGCCCTGTCGAGTACGTCCGCAGACGGGTGCACCGCGGTCACGAGCCCTGCGGCGAGGGCTTCGTCGGCAGGGATGAGGCGACCGCTGATCATCCAGTCCAACGCGCGGCCCATACCGACGAGCCGGGGCAGGAACCAGGTGGATCCGCCTTCGGGATAGATGCCGCGGCGTGAGAAGACAAAGCCGAACCTGCTGTCCGCTGCGACGATCCGGTAGTCGGCGGGCAAGATCATCGTCGAGCCGACTCCGACCGCCGCACCGCGTATCGCGGCGATGACCGGCTTCTCGCAGCGATAGAGCAGCCGGGTGACACGGGTGGCAGGCTCGGTCCACGTCGATGCGGCCGAAGGGTCGCCGGTCGCCGTGACGCCGAGACCACCACCGCTCAGGTCCGCGCCGACGCAGAAGTCGTCGCCGGCGCCGGTGAGGACGATGACGCGTACGTCGTCGTCGGCGCTCGCGACCCCCAGCGCGTGGGCGGCCTCGTCGGCCATTCGGATCGTGTAGCCGTTGCGCGCCTCGGGTCGGTTGAGCGTCACCGTCGCGATGCGCTCGCGCACCTCGTAGCCGATCTGGGTGTACTCCATTGCTCTCCTCCGCAGGCTTATGGGGGCCAGCATGGGGAAGTTATTGGCAGGGTGTCAATAGAGCAGGCCGACATTGATCAAGGACTGGCGCGGGCAGCGTCGGGCCCTCGCAGGGTTCCGGCTCGTCGGGGCGTCGGCGCTCAGCGCCCTTCGTGGGAGGCGCGCAAGGCCGGGTAGGTGACGTGAAGGAGGTGCAAAAGGGTGTCGGTCAGCAGTACGTGCAGATCGCTACGGCTCAGTGCGCCTCGCACGAGCCACTCCCTGGAGGCCGCCCGGACCATGCTGCCGAAGGACCGCACCATCGCCCTGAGCTCCTCTCGCCCCTCTTCCACCTCGGTGAGCCGGGCTGCCTGCAGCACCCAGTCCGTGGCGATCTCATCGCCCTCGAAGAGGATCTGGCCGATCTCGGAGTCACGTCCGACGGCCTCACTGCCGATGGCCGTGAGCCACATCGGAGCATTGTGTTCGACCACGTCGAGCCAGCGGTCGATGAGCACCGTGACGCGACGTTCGACCGTGGAGTTGGGCAGATTGTCGGCAACGGGGGACGGTGCGGTCACCAGCTGGCGGACGACGGCCAGGTACAGCCCCCGCTTGCTTTCGAAGTAGTGATTGATCAGCCCACGCGCGACGTCGGCCTCCCGTGCGATGTCCGTGGTGGAGACCGCGTCGTAGGACTGCTCCCCGAAGAGCCGGCGGGCCACCGCCAAGATCTGCGCCCTGCGCGCGTCCGGCTCGAGTCTCTGTCTCGACCGCGGCTCAGCGCTCAATGTCTTGTCCTCACTGCTCATGTGCCAACAGGGCGGGGTGGTGCGTGCTGCGGCCTCATTCTAGGCAGGGTCACCGACAGGCTTATTGGCGGTGCGTCAATAAATCGCCCCAGACCTCTTGACGGTTGTCAATTTGATCCCGCAGGTTAGAGCCATCGGGTCGTTCCGGCCCGACAGAAGGGCGGGCCGAAGGCCATCTGCCGCCTCGGTCCGTACAGAGAGGACCGCCTTCCTTGACCACTGAAGCCTTCATATACGAGGCAATCCGGACGCCCAGGGGCCGGGGCAAGCAGACCGGCTCACTCCACGGGATCAAACCCGTCTCCCTGGTCGTAGGCCTGATCGACGAGATACGCCGACGCAACCCCGCCCTGGACCCGCAGCTGATCGAAGATGTCGTCCTCGGGGTCGTCAGCCCCGTGGGCGACCAGGGCTGTGACATCGCCAAGACGGCCGCCCTCGCGGCGGGGCTGCCCGACACCACCGCGGGTCTGCAGGTCAATCGGTTCTGTGCCTCCGGCCTTGAGGCCGTGAACCTCGCCGCGCAGAAGGTGCGCTCGGGCTCCGAAGACCTGGTGCTCGCCGGCGGTGTCGAGTCCATGTCCCGGGTGCCCCTTGGCTCGGACGGCGGGGCCTGGCCACTGGACCCGGCGACTTCCTACGACACCTACTTCATCCCCCAGGGCGTCAGCGCCGACCTGATCGCGACCATCGAGGGCTTCTCCCGCGAGGACCTGGACCGCTATGCACTGCGGTCGCAGCAGCGAGCCGCGGCAGCACAGGCGGACGGGTTCTTCAAGAACTCGGTCGTGCCAGTACGCGATGTCAGCGGCCTTGCGGTACTCGATCGCGACGAGTACCTGCGTCCCGACACCACCCTGGAAGGTCTCGCCGCGCTCACCCCCTCGTTCGCGGTGATGGGCGAGGCGGGCGGCTTCGACGCGGTGGCGCTGCAGAAGTACCACCAGGTGGAGAAGATCAACCACGTACACCACGCGGGCAACTCCTCCGGCATCGTCGACGGCGCCGCGCTGCTGCTCATCGGCAGCGAGCAGGCCGGCCGTACGGCCGGGCTGAGGCCGCGGGCACGCATCGTGGCGACCGCGCTCTCCGGCTCCGACCCGACGATCATGCTCACCGGTCCCGTGCCGGCCAGCCGCAAGGCGCTCGCCAAGGCAGGGCTGACGGTCGACGACATCGACCTGTTCGAGGTCAACGAAGCCTTCGCCGCGGTGCCGCTGCGCTTCGCCAAGGACATGAACGTCCCACTGGACAAGATCAACGTCAACGGCGGGTCGATCGCCCTCGGCCATCCGCTGGGCGCGACCGGCGCGATGCTCGTCGGCACGGTGATCGACGAGCTGGAGCGGCGCGATCAGCGCTTTGGACTCTGCACGCTCTGCGTCGGCGGCGGCATGGGCATCGCCACCGTCATCGAATGCCTTTGAGTGCCTCGGGCCGGCGATACGAATGACCGCCTCACCTCCAGCGATTCGAACACAACCTCCTTTCCCGCGGCACGACCCGCGACAGACGAGACGAGAGCATCAGCGATGAGCGAGCAGAACCACTTCCGCTGGGAGCAGGACGCGGACGGTGTCGTCGTCCTCACGATGGACGCCCCCGGGCAGTCGGCCAACACGATGAACCGGACGTTCATCGACGACTTCGCCGTGGTCGTCGACCGCCTCGAAGCCGAGCGGGACGGCTTGGCCGGCGTAGTGATCACCTCCGCGAAGAAGACCTTCTTCGCCGGCGGTGACCTGACCGAACTCATCACGGCGGGCCCCGAGGACGCCGCCGATTCGCTCGCCTTCGTCACCCGGATCAAGGCCCTGCTGCGCAGACTTGAAACACTCGGCAGGCCCGTCGTGGCGGCCATCAACGGGGCGGCGCTGGGCGGCGGTCTGGAGATCGCCCTGTCCTGCCACCACCGCATCGCCCAGGATGCCAAGGGTTCCCAGATCGGACTGCCCGAGGTCAGCCTGGGCCTGCTGCCCGGCGCGGGCGGCGTCGTACGCACAGTACGGCTGCTCGGCATCACCGACGCCCTGCTCAACGTGCTGCTCCAAGGGCAGCGGCACAAGGTGCGAGCAGCCCTGGACCTGGGACTGGTGGACGAAGTCGTCGACACCCCCGAGGAGCTCATCGGCCGTGCCAAGGCCTGGATCGCCGAGCACCCCGACGCCGTACAGCCCTGGGACGCCCAGGGCTACCGGATCCCCGGCGGCACCCCCGCGACCCCGAAGTTCGCCGCCAACCTCCCCGCCTTCCCCGCCAACCTGCGCAAGCAACTGCGTGGCGCCGACTACCCCGCGCCGCGCAACATCTTGGCGGCGGCCGTCGAGGGCGCACAGGTCGATCTGGACACCGCATTCCTCATCGAGAGCCGCTACTTCGTGCAGCTGGTCACCGGCCAGATCGCGAAGAACATGACTCAGGCCTTCTTCTTCGACCTCCAGCACATCAACAACGGCGGCAGTCGCCCCGCGGGCCACGACACCTGGCAGGCGACGAAGGTCGGCGTGCTCGGCGCCGGAATGATGGGCGCCGGCATCGTGTACGTCTGCGCACGGGGCGGCATGGAAGTGGTCCTCAAGGACATCTCCCTCGAGGCCGCCGAACGGGGGAAGGCCTACTCGGCCGGCCTGCTCGACAAGGCCGTCAGTCGCGGGAAGACGTCTCGCGAGCGCGCCGACGAGGTGCTCGGGCGGATCAGGCCGACGGCGCAGGCCGAGGACCTGCGCGGCTGTGATCTGGTCATCGAGGCGGTCTTCGAGAGCCCCGAGTTGAAGAGGAAGGTCTTCCAGGAGATCGAGGACTTCCTGGAGCCCGGCACCCTGCTCGGCTCCAACACCTCCACGCTCCCCATCTCCCGACTCGCCGACGGCGTGCGGGATCAGGAGAACTTCATCGGCCTGCACTTCTTCTCCCCGGTCGACAAGATGCCCCTCCTCGAGATCGTCGTCGGCGAGCGAACCTCTGATGCGGCGCTCGCCAGAGCCCTCGACGTCGCTCGACAGATCGACAAGACACCGATCGTCGTCAACGACAGCCGGGGCTTCTTCACCAGCCGGGTGATCGGCAAGTTCCTGGACGAGGCCGTGGCCATGGTCGGTGAGGGCATCCACCCCGCCTCCATCGAGCAGGCGGCGCTCCAGGCAGGTTATCCGGCGCCGGCCCTACAGCTGATGGACGAACTGACGCTGACCCTGCCGCGCAAGATCCGCCAGGAGACCGCGGCCGCCTTCGAGGCCGAGGGCGGTGACTGGCCCACGCACGGATCCGAGGCGGTCATCAACCGGATGATCGACGACTTCGCCCGCAAGGGCCGATCGACCGGCGGCGGATTCTACTCGTACCAGGACGGCAAGCGAACCGGCCTGTGGCCGGGCCTGATCGAGCACTTCACCAAGCCCGGCCACGAGATCCCCTTCGAGGACATGAAGGAGCGCATGCTCTTCGCCGAGGCAATCGACACGGTCCGCTGCCTCGACGAGAACGTGCTGCGCTCCGTCCCCGACGCCAACATCGGGTCGATCTTCGGCATCGGCTTCCCCGGTTGGACCGGCGGCGTCATCCAATACATCAACCAGTACGAGGGCGGACTGGCCGGCTTCGTCACCCGGGCACACCAACTCACGGACCGGTACGGCGACCGCTTCATCCCGCCCGCCTCACTGGTGGCAAGGGCCGCGCAGGGCCGCGTGTACGCCTGAGCCCCGTTGCGCGGGTGGGTGACTCGGGCCTCCTGTGCCCACCCGCCAACCGCTCGTCCGTCGCGTGGCAGCAATCAGCTCTGCGGCTCGGTGGCTCGCCGTAGCCGCAGCTCCACGCCATCGAGCAGGCATCCCAGGCCGAATTCGAACTCCTCCGTGCCGGTGCGCGACGTCAGTGCATCGGCCAGCTCCACGAGTTGCGGGAACTCCTCGGCCGGCAGTGAGCGGTAGAAGTCGCGCAATGTCAGGCCCTTCGAAGCGCCCAGCCCTCCGGTGCGGAAGTCGTTGGTCGTCTCCTGCAGGACGGAGGCGAACACCTGGTGGGCCAGCGCGGTGTAGACATCGGCCGCCAGAGTCCGATCGAAGCCGCGGTCTCGCAGGACGCCGAGGGCCAGTTCCCTGGCCCGCAGTGAATTCGGGCCCACTGGGATCGCGGTGGCGAGCAGCGCGGCGATGTTCGGGTGGGCGCTCAGTACGGTCCGGATGGAACGTGCCAGCTCCTCCAGGAATGGGCGCCACCCCAGACCCTCCACGGGGCGACGGAACCGGGCCTCACCCAGCACCACGTCAGCGACCAGCACCAGCACCTCGTCCTTACCGGAAACGTACCGGTAGAGCGTCGTCGTGCCCGTCTGGAGTTCGGCGGCCAGATTCCGCATGCTCAGCGCGGCCAGGCCCTCGCGGTCGATCAGCTCAAGCGCGCCGGCGACGATGCCGGCCAGTGTGACGGGAGGGCGTCGGGCCGGCTCCTCCCTGCCCTGGCGGGCCGCCCACCAGGCCGGCGAGCCCGGGGCTGCCAAGTCCTGCTCTTGATTGCCCGTCTCGTTCGCGTGCGTTCCTGTCACCGGAACACTGTAGCCACCCTGGGGACAGCCTCTTGGCGAGGGGGAATCGGCAGGCTTGACCTTGAAGTGGGCACGCCAATACCTTGGCGGGAACAGTGTTCCCAGTAAGGGATCAACGTAACCGAAACGGAGAGTGGCCATCATGGGGCTACGCGCTCGTCTCGTCAGACCACGGCTTTGGGTGTCCACGATCGCCGCGCTGGTCTTGCTGGGTGCCGGGGCCGGGCCGGTTCAGGTCGCCGCCGCCCAAGCGTCAAGCGCCGGCAGTGTCGACGCCTGTACCAATGTCACCGCCCCCGACGCTTCGCCTGCGTCGTCCGCGGCCACACAGAGCCCGTGGGGCGGCGTGCGGATCCCCCGGGACGAGGCTCCGCACCAGGATCCGGACGAATGGTGGTACTACGTCGGACATCTCTCCGGTGTCGACGCGGACGGGCACCCACACTGCTACGGATTCGAGCAGGTGGTCTTCCAATTCCTCGACCAGGCACCGGAGCCCGTCTACGTCGGGCACTTCGCCATCACGGACCTCACCCGGGGAACCTTCCAGTACGAGGCGACGCCGGACTCGTATCCAGTGCCTGACACGCCTGCCGAATTCGCGCTGCACACCGGCGACTGGACCATGGCCGGCGGATCCGGCAAGGCGAAGCTGCATGCCGCCCTGCCGGAATACGAGCTGGATCTTCAGCTGCAGACCACGAAGCCGGCCGCACTGCACGGTGACCACGGCACCATCCCGTACGGGCCTCTGGGCACGTCCAAGTACTACTCGTGGACGTCCCTGAATGCCACTGGGACGATCATCGACCACGGAGTTCCGGTGAAGGTCACCGGACTGTCGTGGTCGGATCACCAGTGGGGCGCGTTCGATTTCTCCACCGGCGCCGGGTGGGACTGGTTCAGCATTCAGCTGACCAACGGCAAGCAGTACATGCTGTACTTCGTCCGCGACAGGTCCGGGGCGATCGTCGAAACCCTCGGAACCCTGGTCGACCGGAGCGGCCGGACCACGAACCTGAATCCCTCGAGGGTGAGTGAGACGGCCACGGGCTCCTGGACCAGCCCGACGACAGGCATCACATACGGCTCCGGCTGGAAAGTGAACGTGCCCGGCGGTCGCTTGACCATCACGCCGAACCTGGTCGACCAGGAACTCGACCTCCTGTCCACCGTGGGCGTCGCCTACTGGGAGGGCTCCGTCAGCGTGAGCGGCGAGATCGGCGGCTCGCCCGTGACGGGCGTCGGGTACACCGAGATCAATCCGCCGCAGCCGTCCTGACCTGAAATCGCCCGGCCTGGAGAGTGGGATACCACTCTCCAGGCCGGGCGTCCCAGCGAGGGGCCTGGCCGAAAGCAGTAACTCGCTTTCTTCATTACTTACTTCACTACTTGACGAAACTGGTCCAGACCTTTAGGTTCACGGCTCAGCGTCGCACCGTGAGGCGCACCCACTGTTCATGAGGTGAACGCAGCCTCGTTGGCCATCCCCCCACGAAGGGGCCCTCTGCGTGCATGCCCAGACCGGAGAATCCGTGTTCATCTACTTACGCACCGCGCTCAATCGCCGCCGCAGGTCCACAGCCGCCGCGCTGGTCACCGCAACCGTCGCCTCCGTGCTCGCCTCCGCACCCACGTCCGCGAACGCGGCGGCCAGCGCGGCGGAGGCTCTGCCCGCCGGCTTCGCCACCGTCATGAACGCCGCGAGTGGCAGATGCCTCGACGCCAGGTCGGCTGCCACCGCCAACGGCACCGTCGTGCAGCAGTACGCGTGCAACAGTTCGGCGGCCCAGCAGTGGAGCTTCAACGCCACCAGCGACGGCTACGTCCGCATCAACAATGGCAACAACACCAGCCAGGTCGTGGACGTCGCCGAGGTGTCCACGGCTGACAACGCTCCTGTCCACCTGTGGATCTACGGCGGCGGAGCCAACCAGCAGTGGCTGCCGGTCGACGAGGGCGGAGGCGCCTACCACTTCGTCAATCGCAACAGCGGCAAGTGCCTGGACGACCCCGGCGCCTCGACCGCCGACAGCGTCCAGTTCGTGCAGTACGCCTGCAACGGCAGCGCCGCCCAGCGCTTCCAGGTGGTCCCCGTGACCCAGTCCGGCACGAATCCTGACCTCGGCCCGAACGTCGTCGTCTTCGACCCGTCCATGTCGTCCTCGACGATCCAGAGCAGGCTGAGCTCGGTCTTCCAGCAGCAGGAGACGAACCAGTTCGGCTCCCAGCGCTACGCCCTCCTGTTCAAGCCGGGTTCCTACAACGCCGACGTCAACGTCGGCTTCTACACCCAGGTCGCAGGTCTCGGCATGACCCCGGACGCGGTCACCATCAACGGCGCGGTGCACGCCGAGGCCGACTGGTTCCAGGGCAACGCGACGCAGAACTTCTGGCGTGGCGCCGAGAACCTGTCCGTCAACCCGACCGGTGGCACCGACCGTTGGGCGGTCTCGCAGGCCGCCTCGTACCGCCGCATGCACGTGCGCGGCAACATCGCCCTTGACGACAACGGCTGGTCCAGCGGCGGCCTCCTCGCCGACATCAAGATCGACGGGCAGGTCAACTCAGGCACCCAGCAGCAGTGGCTGACCCGCAACTCCCAGCTCGGCAGCTGGACCGGCTCCAACTGGAACATGGTCTTCGTCGGCAGCCAGGGCGTCCCGGCCACCAGCTTCCCCAGCCGGCCGTACACCACGGTCGGGCAGACCCCGGTCAGCCGGGAGAAGCCGTCCCTCTATGTCGACGGCAGCGGCGCCTACCAAGTCTTCGTGCCGTCCGTGCGGTCCAACTCCACCGGGACCAGCTGGGCGAACGGATCCCCGTCCGGCACCTCGCTGTCTCTCGACAGCTTCTACGTCGTGAAGCCGGGTGCGACCGCGGCGGACATCAACGCAGCGCTGGCGGCGGGCAAGAACCTCCTGGTCACCCCAGGTGTCTACCACCTCAACCAGACGCTCCAGGTGAACCGCGCGAACACCGTCGTCCTCGGTCTGGGCCTCGCCACCTTCATCCCGGACAACGGCATCACCGCGATGAAGGTGGCCGACGTCGACGTCGTGAAGGTCGCGGGCGTCCTCTTCGACGCGGGCACCACCAACTCGCCCACCCTGATGGAGGTCGGCCCGACGGCCTCGTCCGCGTCCCACACCGCGAACCCGACGTCCCTGCACGACGTGTACTTCCGCGTGGGCGGCGCCGCTGTGGGCAAGGCGACCACCAGCCTGGTGATCAACAGCGACAACGTCATCGCCGACCACACGTGGATCTGGCGCGCCGACCACGGCAGCGGAGTCGGCTGGAACACCAACACCGGGGACACCGGCCTGATCGTCAACGGTGACAACGTCACCGCATACGGCCTGTTCGTCGAGCACTACCAGAAGCACCAGACGATCTGGAACGGCAACGGCGGCCGGACGTACTTCTACCAGAACGAGATGCCCTACGACCCGCCGAACCAGGCGGCGTGGATGAACGGTTCCACGCAGGGCTACGCCGCCTACAAGGTCGCCGACTCCGTCACCAGCCACCAGGCCTACGGACTCGGCAGCTACTGCTACTTCAACGTCAATCCGAGTGTGGCCGCCGAGCGGGCCATCGAGGCGCCGAACAACCCCAATGTGCGGTTCACCAGCATGGTGACGGTCTCCCTCGGCGGAGTGGGCACCATCCGGCACGTCGTCAACGGTGCGGGCGGCCCGTCCAACTCCGCGACCAACATGGCCAATCTGACCAGCTACCCCTAAGTACGCCGACACCGCCGACGGCCGTCCCCGCGCCCAAGGGACGGCCGCTCCACCCCCACACCCAAGGAGCGTCCTCAACCATGAACAGACCCCCATTCCTCGGCCGGTTCGCGGTCTTCGCCGCCCTCTCCGCGGTCCTCACGGCCCTGTTCACCGTGACGCCCGCCCAGGCCGCCAACGGCGCGATCACCGGGCTCGCCGGCAAGTGCGTCGACGTCGCGGGCGCCGGCAGCGCCAACGGCACCGCCGTACAGCTCTACGTCTGCAACGGGACAGGAGCCCAGATCTGGTCCAACCAGGGTGACGGCACCCTGCGTGCGCTCGGCAAGTGCCTGGACGTCGTCGACCGCGGCACCGCGGACGGCGCCGCGGTCCAGCTGTGGGACTGCTCCGGCAGCACCAATCAGCAGTGGATCGTCAGCGGCGCGAACGACATCGTCAACCCGGCGGCGAACAAGTGCTTGGACGTCCGGGACGGCAACAGTTCCAACGGCACCCGGCTGCAGATCTGGACCTGCTCCGGCGGCGCGAACCAGAAGTGGAGCGCGCCCGCGAGCGGCGGCGGTGGCACCCCGTCCGGATTCGTCGTCACCGAGGCCCAGTTCAACCAGATGTTCCCGACCCGGAATTCGTTCTACACGTACAGCGGCCTCACCGCCGCGCTCAGCGCCTATCCCGGCTTCGCCGGCACCGGCAGCGACACGGTGAAGAAGCAGGAAGCCGCCGCATTCCTCGCCAACGCCAACCACGAGACCGGCGGTCTCGTCCACATCGTCGAGCAGAACACCGCCAACTACCCGCACTACTGCGACTGGAGCCAATGGTACGGCTGCCCGGCCGGCCAGGCCGCCTACTACGGACGCGGCCCCATCCAGCTGTCCTGGAACTTCAACTACAAGGCCGCGGGCGACGCGCTCGGCCTGGACCTGCTGGGCAACCCGTGGCTGGTGCAGAACGACGCCTCCGTCGCCTGGAAGACCGGCCTGTGGTACTGGAACACCCAGACCGGCCCCGGCACCATGACCCCGCACAACGCCATGGTCAACCAGGCCGGCTTCGGCCAGACCATCCGCTCCATCAACGGCTCCCTGGAGTGCGACGGCAAGAACCCGGCGCAGGTGCAGAGCCGCGTGGACGCCTACAACCGCTTCACCTCGATCCTCGGCGTCACGCCGGGCAACAACCTGTACTGCTGACGCCGGCCGCACGACAAGGAGCCCCCATGCGCAAGTCGAGATCCCTCGTGAACGTTCTTCTCGGCGGGCTCGGCGCGATGACGCTCGTCGTCGCGATCCCCGGGTCCGCCCACGCGAACGTCCTGACCCTGCTGCCGCAGAACGCGGGCGGCCTGGAGCAGACCTTCTCCCCCGCCTACGACTACGACCGTGACGGCTGCTACGCCACCGCCGCCATCGGCGCCGAAGGCACCATCAACCCCGGCCTGAAACTCGGCGGCGACGTCAACGGCAAATGCCACGACCCCGCCCAGCTGAACAACGCCAACACCTACTCGCGCGAGAAGTGCAACAACGGCTGGTGCGCGGTCATGTACGCCAGCTACTTCGAGAAGGACCAGATCACGCTCGGTCCGGCGGCCCTCGGGCACACCCACGACTGGGAACACGTCATCGTGTGGATCAACAACAACCAGGTCCAGTACGTGTCGGTGTCCCAGCACAACACCTACCAGACACTCGCCCGGTCGGACATCCGCTTCGACGGCACTCACCCGAAGATCGTTTACCACAAGGACGGCGCCTCCAGCCACTGCTTCCGCTTCGCCAACAGCAGCGATGAGCCGGCGGAGAACGCCACGGGCAACTGGTTCTACCCGCGGCTCGTCGGCTGGGACGGTTACCCGGCCGGCTACCGCGACAAGCTCAGCAGCGCAGACTTCGGCTCGGCCACCTTCAAGATCGACGACGGCGACTTCCAGTGGGCTCTCGACTACACGAGCCCGGCCGGAATCCCCTTCGACCCGTACGCCTGACGCTCGGCCAGCAGAGGTCGGCAACGGCATGCCGAAAGGGCCCCGCGGGCTCGCAGCCAACGTCCTCCGAGCAACGACCCCTAACCAACCGCCGTGTAGAGCTTCTCGATTTCGTCGGCGTACTTGGTGGTGATGAAGCGGCGTCTGAGCTTCAGGGTGGGGGTCAGTTCGTCGCCCCCCGGCTCCCAGGTCTGGGGCAGGATGATCCACGAGCGGACGTGCTCAACTCGGGAGAGGCGGGCGTTGGCAGCGTCAACGCCCTGCTGTACGGCGGCCTTGACGATCGGGGACACCGCCAGTGCTGCAATCGACGTATCGGCCAGGCCCCGCTGAGCGGCGAAGGCCTGGGTGGCTTCCGCGTCGAGGGTGAACAGCGCGCTGACATGGGGGCGGCGGTCGCCTATCGCGATGGCGGTCGAGACGAGGGGACAGGCGGTCTGCAGGGCGTTCTCGATGTTGGCGGGCGACATGTTCTTGCCCGAGGCGTTGATGATCAGCTCCTTCTTGCGGTCGACGATGGTCACGTAGCCGTCGGCGTCGATGCGGCCGACGTCCCCGGTGTGGATCCAGCCGTCGCAGTCGATGGTGTCGGCCGTCTTGGCAGGGTCGCCGCGGTACCCCTTCATGAGCGCTGCACTACGGACGAGGAGTTCGCCGTCCTCGGCCACCCGGACTTCCGTACCGGGCAGGGGAGTTCCGACGGTGCCGAGTCGCGGCTTCGACGCGGTGTTGAGGGTGGTGACACCGGTGGTTTCGGACAGGCCCCAGGCCTCGCTGATCGGCAGGCCCAGCGCGAACAGGAAGACCATCGCGTCCTGATCCAGCGGGGCGGAACCGGTGACGACGCTGCCGGCCTGGTCCAGGCCGATCTGCCCCCGGATCCTGGCCAGCACGAGGCGATCCGCGACCAGCTCCGGAAGCCGGGACCATGTGGGGCGCCGGCGCCCCGTCAAGGTGGCCCGCGCCTTGGCCTTGCCCGTACGCATGGCCCAGCGGGCGAGCGCACCCTTGAGCCCCGACTGCTGGTCCAGGCCGGTTTGGATCGACGCTATGAAGCGGTACCACAGCATCGGTACGCCGACGAAGTCGGTCGGGCGCACCTGCCGCAGGACCTCCGGCAGGCGCCTGGGCTCGTTGAGGGTGACCGTGGTGGAGTGGAACACCATGGGCGCGTAGTGGGCGCTGAACCGGTTGACGATGTGCGCATCCGGCAGATAGGAGACCACACGGCCGCCGGTGGAATCCCCGAGGACCATGGGCAGCCGGGTCAGCACATAGGTGAGGTTGGCGTGGGTCAGCTCCACCCCCTTGGGCGGTCCAGTGGTTCCCGATGTGTAGATCAGGGTGAGCACGTCCTTGGGGGACACACTTTTCCAGGCGGCATGGAAGTCGAAGTCTGCGGTGCCGGCGGTCTCGAGGTCGGCCAGCGACAGGACCGGGTCGAGGTCGCGGCCCGCCGTGTCGACGCACACGATCGTGTCGACGGAAGAGCCTTCGGCAGCTGTCCGGACCGCCGTCAGGAACTGTTCCTCGCACACCACGAGCCTGTTGCCCGCGTTGGAGAACAGGTAGGCGATCTGCTCCGTGCTGCTGGTGTTGTAGATCGAGTAGGGGATGGCGCCCAGGTGCATGACGGCCGCGTCGACGATGTGGAACTCGGGCCGGTTGGTGAGCATCAGCGCCACCGTGTCGCCACGCTCGACCCCATGGGAGGCGAGGCCGCGCGCCACGCTCTCGACGCGTTTCCCGTACTCGCGCCAGGTCAGCACCGACTGGCTGTCGGCGTCCCGCAGCGCCACCGCGTCTCCGTGCTCGGAGATGGTCTGCTGCATCAACGCGCAAAGCGTTGCGTTCTCCATGCTGTTCCTCCGTTCCGTCATGGGGTCTGGGGGCGGTGGAGCCCGTTGAAGAAGTCGCTCATTTCGACCGCTGTCTTCTCCGGGAACTCGAAGGGCACCATGTGTCCGCACCCGGTGATGACCTGACAGAGCTTCGGGCTCAACAAGGCTTTGGCTTCGGGGAGTTTCCCGATCGGGGCGACCTGATCCTCCTCACCCCACAACAGCAGGGTGGGTATGCCGAGCCGCCCCGCCTGCAGGTAGAGGTCCTGCTGGTGGTGGAGTTCGTAGTCGCGCAGAGTGGCGAAGAGGGCGTACATCGAACCCTCGCAGCGGTAGGTGTCGCACACCATGTCGGTGAGGGTCCGAACCTGCGCGGAGGTGCGGACGTTGTGGGACAGGTGTGTGCGCAGGAGGAGTTGACCGAGGTGCTTGCCGAGGAACGGGCCGATGCCCGGCCGAGTGGCCAGCCGCACGGGCGGGGCGTCGCCCTCGGTGAATCCCGCCGGGCCGATGAGGGTCAGGGACTTCGTCTGCTCGTGGCTGCGCTGCAGCAGGCCCAGGGCGGTGAGCGCCCCCATGGAGGAGCCGGCCGTGTGCCAGGACCGCGGTACGTCGAGGGCCTTGATCAGGTCGTGTGCCTGGCGCACGAACAGTTCACGGTCGTACGGGCCCGCGACGCGGTCCGAATAGCCGCGTCCGTACGCGCTGTAGGTCAAGGTGCGCAGCCCTCGCCGGTGCAGATGGTCCAGGACGCCGTCCCAGTAGAACAGCGGGACGGTGAGGCCCCCGAGGAAGAAGACCAGTTCGCCGTCGGGGGGTCCGGTGAGTTCGTAGTGCGTGATGCCGTCGGACAGCTGGATGAAGCTTCCCCGCAGGCGGCTGCGGGTGTCCGGGTTCAGGGGGAGGTTCTCGCCCCTGGCTCGGTAGAACGTGGGCATGGCGGAACTCATTCCTGGGAGGCTGCGGGGCTCATTCCTGGGTGGTGGAGGAGGGAAGCTTCAGATGTGACCGGATGGCTTCGCTGATTTCTGCGGGGGCTTCTTCGGGCATGAGGTGCCCGATCCCCGTGAGGACCGCTTCGCGACTGCCGGGGATGTCCCGGTGGAAGTGCTGGCCGTCGATGAGGTCGCTGCGCAGGACCAGGGTCGGGGCGGTGATCTCCGGTATCCGGCCGGAGCGGTCCGGCTGGTCGGTGTTGGCGAAATCGATGAAGGCGGACCGGTTGCCCGGCCGGCTCATCATCGAGGTGACCCGGTCGACCAGGGCCTGGTCGACGTGCATGCGCGGGCCGACCGAGGAACGCAGGTTCTGTTCGGCCGCCCCGCTCGGTGCCCACCGGCGGAGCAGCGGGCGCAGCAGGGGGTTGCGGGCCAGTCGCATTGCCTTCGGCAGGGACTTCTCCGGATATCCCGTGGCGTTCATCAGGACCAGCTTCTGCACCCGCTGCGGGTGGGCGACCGCCAGGTTCCAGGCGATGTTTCCGCCCAGCGAACTGCCGGCGACGTTGAGCTTGTCGAGGCCCAGGCCGGCGAGGAATTCCACGACGAAGGACACGTAGGCCTCGATGCGGTAGTCCCGGTCGGGCCGGGGGCCGGTCAGGCCGAAGGCCGGCAGGTCCAGCCTGATGACCTCGCAGACGGTTTTGAGGTCGTCGGCGATGGGGTCGAAGGCCTGGAGCGAGGAGCCACTGCCGTGCAGCAGGAGAAGGGGAGGACCGCTGCCTTCTCGCTTGAAGTGCACCCGCACTCCGTTGACCCAGGTGAAACGGGACTCCTCGTCGACGTATGCATCGGCAGCGGTCATGTGTGGGCTCCGTCGAACATGCGCATCACTGAGGTGCGCTCCACTCGGGCGGGCAGGCCGCGCAGCACGGCGTCCCGTGCGGTGCTGAGCGGTCCTGGGGGCACGGAAGCGATCTGATTCATACGGATCGCCTGGCGCTGGATCCACCGGACCCGCGCGCGACGTTCTTGTTCGTAGGCTCGGAAGGCGTCAGCCACGGAGGCGGCCTTGTCCAGGCGGCGGGCCAGTACCGCGGCGTCCTCGATGGCTTGGCCGGCTCCCTGCCCGAGGTTGGGCAGCATCGGGTGGGCGGCGTCGCCCAGGAGGGTCACGGCGCCGGATCCGCCGCGCCACGGCCGGTGCCGCAACTCGACTTCGATGGTGTTCTTCGGCTCTGTGGCGGCCATCAAATCCCGTACCTGAACAGGAAATTCGCGGTAGAGCCGCTGATAGAACCCGAGACGGTCTCCCGGGTCCTGCACGGGGCGAGTCGGCGTGGGGATCAGGGCGAACCAGGAGCTGCGTCCGTCAGGCAGTGGAATGATCCCGAACTGCAGTCGGTAGCCCCACCATTCCAGCACCTCGTCAGGCCGCTCCGCCGGAGTCTCGGTGACTCCGCGCAAGCAGGTCGTCCCCGAGCGGACGGCCGGCCGGTCCCCGTGCAGGCGGGCCCGTATCCGCGAGTCGATGCCGTCCGCGGCAACCAGACCGCGGCCCTGCAGGCGCTCGCCCGAGCGTAGGTACACCGCCACGCCCCCGGCGGTCGTCTCGAAGCCGATCACGGGATCGCCCGCGATCAGGGTTCCGTCCTGCAGCCGGGAGAGCAGGGCCTCGTGCAGGTCGGCGCGGTGGATCCCGAGCGCGGGGGCGCCGACGGTGCCCTCCACGTCTTCGGCCTTCACCTCGGTGAGGACCTTGCCGGTGACCGACATGATCGAGGTGTGGGCTATTCGCCGGCCCTTGGGTGCCAGGCAGCGGGCGATATCCAGTTCGCTGAGCACCCGCATGGTGTTGTTCTGGAGCAGGATGCTCGCGTTGATCGCCGTCGGGCGGGGCGTTGCCTCGATGATCGTGCAGGCGATACCGCGTCGCTGGAGCGCCACGGCGGCGGTCAGGCCGCCGATGCCCGCTCCGGCGATCAGGATGTGCTCAGGCGATGTCGACAACGACCTTCCCCTTTGAACGTCCGCGCTCGACGTGCTCGTGAGCCGCGGCGATGTCGGCCATCGGGTAGGTCTGCTCGATGACGGCCCGCACCTTGCCCTCGGCGGCAAGGCGGGCGAGCAGCTCCAGCGCGCGGCGGTCGGGGCCGAACAGGCTCCAGCCGTAGCGTCGGCGCCGCAGAGCCTCACGGAGGCGTCGGCCGATGAGGGTCGCGGCAGCCTGAACACCGCCGATGAGCAGGCCCTTCTCGTCGACAAGGCGCATCAGAGGGTGGACGAGTGTGCCGTAGCCGGCTCCCGGGCCGCGGTGCAGGATGGAGAGCATCTTCTGCTCCTCGCCGTCGTCGGCCAGGCAGATGGCGAAGTCGAAGTCGCGCAGGCGCTGTGAGAAGTCCTGCGTCCGGTAGTTGATCACCTCGTCGGCCCCGAGGCTCTCGCACAGTTCGATGCCTGCCGGCCCGGCCGTAGTGGCGACGTGCGCGCCCAGGGCCTTGCAGACCTGGATCGTGACCACACCCGTGCCGCCCGAGCCGCCCTGCAGGAACACGCGCTTCCCGGCCGCGGTCTCCGGCCGGAATCCCGCGTCCTTCAACGCGGACCAGGCCGACAAGAAGGCATAGGGCAGTGCGGCGGCCTCGCGGTAGGAGAGCCCTTCGGGCTTGGCGACGAGGTCGTCGGCCTTGACGACGCAGTATTCGGCGTACGTGCCCTGGGGTGAGGGCCTCTGGGCACCGAAAACGGCGTCTCCGACTTTCAGGACGGAAACGCCCGGGCCGACGGCCACGACGTCTCCGGAGACGTCGTTCCCCAGGACGAGGGGGAAGCCGGTCAGCCCGCGCAGCTTCATCAGCTTCTGGCCGTAGCCGCCGCGCCTGCGGCAGTCGATCGGGTTCACCGAAGTGGCACGCTGCCGGACGAGGACTTCGCCCTGGCCGGGCGTGGGAGTCGGCGCGTTGCCGACCACCTCGAAGACATCCTGAGCTGCGCCGAAGCGGGCGATCTGGGCGGCTTGCATGTGACGGGGGGTCGTGGGTGCGGTACTGGAACTCATAACGGATACGCTAGCACCGAAAAGCATTTTATGGCTACAGCGACTCCGAAACGTGGGAGTGCAGACGGGAGAAGATTCATGGCCGCGGAGAGCTCTGCCGTACCGGGGAGTCCGGCCTGGTGGGCGAGTCGCCCGCCGGCTCCCGTCCAGCGGCGCGGGCGGCCGCCGGTGGACGTGGGCAAGATCATCGACACGGCTCTGAGGCTCATCGACGAGGTGGGCGTTCAGGCGCTGACCCTGCGCATGCTGGCCGACACTCTCGGGTCAGGCACAGCCACCCTGTACCGGCACTTCGCCGGCAAGGACGAGCTCCTGGCCCATGTGGTGGACCGGATCCTCGGTGAGGTGCGGCTGACACCGGAGGCCGTCAAGGGACTGTCCTGGCGAGAAGCCGTCACGGTGGGGGCCGAAGCGCTCTACGACACCCTGCGGCGGCATCCCCATGCGCTCCCCCTACTGGTGTCGCAGGTACCTGTCGGCCCGAACGGCCTGGTGAACCGGGAGCGGGCCATCGGTCTGCTCCTCAGCTTCGGTTTCTCCGTCGATCTCGCGGCCCGTGGGTTCACCGCGATCGGCCACTACGTGATCGGATTCGCCATCCAGCAGCACGGCCCGGGAGCGGCCGGCCCTGAAGACCAGCCCCAGCTGCACGACTACTACCGGTCCCTCGACCCGGCCGCATACCCGGCCACGAGGGCCGCCGCGGAGGAACTCACCGGCGTCCCGCTGCACGAGGAATTCCGGTTCGGACTCGGTCTCCTCCTCGACGGGCTGGAACGCGCCCTGCCCGCGAAGTGAGGCCGGAGGCGAGCGATCACTTCCTGCTCTCGGGTGTGTCGTTCACGCGGAGGTGCTGGAGGGCCCACCAGATGGTGACGGTGTCCTCGGTGTGGTCCACGCGCAGGCCGCTGAGCTCTTCGAATCTGCGGATGCGGTACCGCAGTGTGTTCGGGTGAACGTGCAGTTCGCGTGCGGTGTCCTCGAAACGCAGGTCGTGCGCGAGGTGCGCGGTGAGTGTCGCCTCGAAGGTCCATCGTTGGTCGCGCGGCTGTGGGAGCGAGGCGAAGCATCGGCCGTAGGCGATTTCGGCCAGCGCCCGACCCGTGATCGATCCGGCGCGTGCGGCGACATCGCCGATGTCCACGTCGCCTTCGAGCCCGTACAGGCGGGCGGTCTCGAGTGCGAGGGTCGCCTGCGCGAAGGAGTCGGCGATCGAGGTCAGCGGCACGGCGAGACCGAGCGCGATCAGGTCGGGACTGCGGTTCGGAGGCTGGAGCAGCACTCCCGCCAGGTCGCCGTCGATCACCTCATGAAGCGCCGAGCTGCCGAGCATGCGTTCGAGTCTCTGGCGTGCGCGAGGACCGTCCAACGGCGCGCGGAACGCGCGGTAGACCCGGCTTGGGTCGAGGCCGTGCCGTGGTGCGAGCGACATCGTGTCCGCTCGGCCGAGGGAGCCTAGGAGCAGGCGCCTGATGAAGTCCGCGCGTGGCCCGGAGTCCAGCCGGGCCAGTTCGAGCTCCATGCTGTGATGGGCCTCGGAGGCGACGGCGAGCGCGTCGACCACCCATTCCCAGACTCGTTGCGTCACCGCGTGCAGGTCGGCCTCATGCACGTTGAGCTCGTACCGGTCGTTGTAGTCGTGAGCAGCCTCGATGACGACCCGGGCCGCCTGGCGGAATCCCTGGACCAGGGCTTGGAGGGGGATGCCCTGCTCGGCCCGGTGGGCGCCGAGCCCGGCGAGTTCCGCGAGCTCGGCCGCGCTGGCCGGTCTGTCCTCGCGGAACGCGGCCAGGGCGGAGACGAATCCGGCCCGGATCGCGGGCCGCATCTCCTCCGGCGGCAGCCCGGCAAACTGCGGTGTGTCACGCTGCACGCGCGTGACCGAGCGCTCGACCATCTCGTCGAGGTGCTCACCGACCAAGGTCAGCAGATGCTGCACACCCGTCCCTTCCCACATGCCGCCACCCTGGTCAGGCAGATCCTGAAGAAACCGATACGGGCGTCCCTGTCTTCGCGAGACGCCTGCTCATCACATACGTGAACGCGCCGGCGATGAGCAGGGCCATCAGCGAGTACGTCGCGGGCGCGACCGCCATCAGCGGATCGTCCAGGAGCTGGGGGCTCAACGCGATGGCAATCGCCAAGGGGGTGTTGTGCAGCCCGATCTCCAGGGAGGCGGCGACCGCCTGACGCTCGGGAACGGCAAACATCCGGGGCGCGAGATAGCCGACTGCCAGGCTCCCTGCCAGCAGCAGCGTCACGACCACGCCCACGTCCACGAACGCCTCCGCGAGGTGCTTCCACTCCGACATCATCGCCGAGACGACCGCCGTGGCCAGAGTGAGCATGGACAGCACCTTCACAGGACGCTCCATCCGTACGGCGAAGCCAGGCCAAGCGCGCCGCGCGAGCATGCCCAGGCCCACGGGCACGAGCACGATGGCGATCACTTGCACGACCTTGTCCGGCTGCATTCCCAGGCTCTGCCCGTCCCCGAGGAAGTGAGTGATGGACGCGTTGATGATGAGCGGTATGGAGACCACGGAGATCACCGAGGTGACGGCAGTGAGGGTGAGGTTCAGCGCGACGTCGGCTCCGCACAGGTGGCTGTAGAAGTTGGCGAGCGTCCCACCGGGGGTGGCTACCAGCAACATGACCCCGACGGCGACCGCGGGCTCGGGCCGGAAGAGCATGATCAGCCCGAGTCCGAACAGCGGCACCACGACGAGCTGGCACACCAGCGTTATCAGCACCACGCGGGGCCGCCGGACGGCACGAGCGAAGTCGTCCGCGACCAGAGACAGTCCGAGTCCGAACATGACCACGCCGACCGCGAGCGGCAGAAAGAGGGTTCCCAAAAGTGAATCACGCATGCTGGGAAGCGTGACCCACCGCGCTCTCGTCGGCTATGGAGGTTCCTCACACTACGTTTGGCCGCTCCCACAATGTTGGCCTTACGCCCAGCCCCCAGCCGACGCATCGTCAGGGTGCTTCAGCAGCAGAGCGCGTCCGGCGGCAGCTCGCGTCCGGCAGTCAGCGGCAGCTCTGCCGAGGTGAGCATGTTTCGGTAGTCCTCGGCCAGCTGGGACGGCTGCTTCCGGCTGAAGGCGACGAGTTCGCGGAACACGCCGGACCCGATCCTCCGCGCATGCCTCGCCCAGACGCCGGGGACGGCGTTCTCCGGAGCCAGCGCCATTCCGATGCCCTCGACGGCGAACTGCAGGGCCGCGGAAACCTGGTCGGTCCGAGCGACCGCCCGAGGAGTGAAGGCGAGGTCGGCGGCCACCCGGTCGACGACCTCGCTCATGCCCTGCTCGGGCTCGTAGAGCACCCAGTCGGCCGATGCGAGTTCCGACGGCTCCGCAGCCGCGCCGATTTCGTACGCGTCCGGTCCAACGACCACCATCTGTTCGAAACCGAGCGAGACGACCGGCCCCTCCCAGTCCGAAGGCCGCGGCCCGACTGCGATGTCACCCTGCCCGCCGCGAACTGCTTCCTCCAGGTCACGACGGTGCGAGAAGTCGTGCAGGCGAAGGACCGTCGTCGGGAACAGGGAGTGCCACCGCGCAGCGGACGGGGGCAGAACGCCTGAGGCCACAGACCTCACCGTCAGCACGTGCACGTCGCCCTTGCGGCCTTCGACCACCCGGCGAACGGAGTCCTTGGCATCCTGGGCGGCCTGGACGACGCGTTGCGCTTGGGGCAGGAAAGCCCTGCCCGCAGGAGTCAGAGTCACACCGTGGCGGCCTCGTTCGAGCAGCTCGGCGCCGAGCTCCCTCTCCAGAATGCGGATCTGCTGCGACACCGACGGCTGGGCGACGTAGAGCCTGGAGGCGGCTCCGCTGAACGAACCGCTCTCCCAGATGGCGAGGAAGTACTCCAGCTGGCGCAGCTGCATCCGCTCAAGCTACCTGACACGACACCTGAGCAGGTTCACGGCCGGCGGATCTCCCTACCCGGCCCAGGAGATGCTCCTGCCCTGGCGCGCCAGCCGTGACAGCAAGTAGTCCACCTCCGTTCGCGCTGCGGCCGTCAGGACGGCTGCCGGGTTGCGCTGACTGTCGGACGCGAGCAGTCCACGCCGTTTCATGACGTATTTGCGCACCGCCAAACCGATGCCCGGCTGCTGCTCGTAGCGCAGCAGCGGCAAGTGCGCGTCGAAGACGTCGTGCGCGGAATCACGGTCCCCTGCCGCCGTATGCCGGACCACTTCCACGAGCATCTCCGGGAAGCAGTAACCGGTCATCGCGCCGTCCGCGCCACGCTCGGTCTCGAAGTCCAGGAAGAGCCCGCCGTTACCGCACAGGATCGACAGGCGCGGCATGTCCCCCGCAGCCTCGAAGCGCCGTAGCGCACTGATCTTCTCCAGGCCCGGCCAGTCCTCGTGCTTGAGCATGACGCAACCAGGGGCATCGAGCGCAATGCGTGCGATGACCGAGGGGCTCATGATGACGGAGAAGGACAGCGGATAATCCTGGATGACGAGGGGGACTTCCTCGCCGATCTCCTCGGTGACCCCTTGGTAGTAGGACACGATCTGGTCATCGGTTCGAAGCGTATTCGGTGGGGCGACCATGACACCCGACGCACCAGCCGCCATGACATCGGAAGTGAGTGTACCCATGGCCGCATATCCGGGTGCCGATATTCCGACGACGACCGGAAGTCTGGTCCTCTTCAGAACGTAGGTGACTATCCGAACTGCTTCGCCATGAGTCAGCTTGGGCGCTTCCCCCATCTGGCCGAGCAACGTCAAGCCGGCGACACCGGTCGATTCGTAGAAATCCACGAGTCGACCGAGCGACTCGAAATCAACGCTCCCTTCGATACCGAAAGGAGTCGGCACGATGGCGAAGACTCCCTTCGCCTCTCGGGTCAGCATCACCATGGTCCGGACTCCTCTACTACAGCATGTTGTGGATCAAAGGCTCGCAATGAGACCGCCGTCGACACGTACCACCGAGCCGGTTATATATGAGGCTGGCGCACCGGCCAGGAAGGCGACCGCGGCGGCATACTCGCGGGGTTTTCCGTAGCGGCCGGCGGGAATGGCCGCGAGGCTCTCCGCCCAGACCTGCTCGACGGGCTTCCCTTCCCGCTCGGACTTGGCTCGGTCGAGAAACTCGGTCCGCTGTGTTCCGATCCTCCCCGGCACGACGACGTTGCACGTCACGCCATCGGCCGCCACCTCGCGGGCCAGCGTCTTGGACCAGCCGAGGAGACTGGCGCGAAGGGCGTTCGACAGGCCCAGGTTCGGGATGGGCGCGATGACGCCGGAGCTGGTGCTGGTGATGACGCGCCCCCAGCCCCGGCTCCTCATGCCGGGTACGACACTGTCGGTGATGGCAATGACCGAGAGGACCATGGACTGGAAATAATTGAGCCAGGCAGTGGGATCCTGACCAAGAACAGGTGACGGTGGAGGCCCGCCTGTGTTGTTCACGAGTATGTCGATGGGACCAAGGGATTCCTCAACGACTCTGACGTTTCCTTCAATTGCGTCGAATTCGCTCAGATCCCATTCCACGCCCAATGCCCGTCCCCCTGCCTCGACGATGGCCGCGACTCGCTGCTCGGCCGCCTCGGGATTTATGTCCGCGACGGCTACCTTGACCCCCTCCTCGGCGAGTATCTGGGCAATCGCACCGCCGATTCCGCCTCCTCCGCCCAGCACGAGCGCAGCCCTTCCGGAAATGCCGAGATCCATGGCGCCGCTCCTCAAATGGCGATCACACTCTCCGATCGCTCAGTGAATGCCTGATTCGGCGACTTTTGCACACCGACCGGCGTGTGACCAATAGGGATTTTCCACACCAGCCATAGGGAGCGCCTATGCGACTCGTATAGGCGCTCCCTATACGAGTCGGCAACGAATCCTCTTGGACAGACTTGCCCTGCTCACCAAGACTCACGGTGATGCCCACCGGGGCGCGAAGGGAGTCACATCATGTCCTTGCCGAAGACAATGCTGGCCGCGGTGCTCGGCGAACCGGGAGTCATCGGAACCAGACGGCTGCCCGTCCCCCAAGTCGGAGCGGAGGACGTACTCGTGCACGTCCGCCGGGCGTCGCTGTGCGGAACTGACCTCAAGATTCGCAGCCACCAGTTCTTCGGCGGCGGCGGGCCCGCCACCGATCCGTTCGTACCCGGCCACGAGTACGCGGGGGTGGTCGCCGCCGTCGGGAGTGGCGTCGACGAGTTCCAGGTCGGAGATCGAGTGGTCACAGAAGCCCACCGGGGCTGCATGCGGTGTGCCAACTGCCTGGCTGGGGCCTATACGGACTGCCTCAACTACGGAGACAGGCGCAAGGGTCATCGGGTGCAAGGGATGACCGTCGACGGAGGCTTCGCGGAGTACGCGCTCAACCACGTGTCGACCCTGTACCGGCTCCCGGACTCGGTCGACTTCGACTCGGCGGTGGTACTCACCACGGCCGGCACCGTCATGCATGCCCTCCATGTCCTCGGGTCGCTGATCGTCGGCGCAAGCGTCGTGGTGATCGGCCCCGGCCCCATCGGACTGATCGGCGTGCAAGTCGCCCGCGAGCTCGGTGCCCAGATGGTCGCCCTGATCGGCACACGGGATGACCGCCTGGACATCGGCAGAAACTTCGGCGCCGACCTGACGGTCAACTCCCGTGAAAGTGATGCCGTCGAGGCGGTCCGACGCGCGACCGGGGGGCAGGGCGCCGACATCGTCCTGGAATGCTCGGGCGCCCCCACCGCGGTCGACGATGCCCTGCACATGGCCAAGCGCTCCGGCAAGGTCGTGCTCGTGGGGTTCTTCGACCGGCCCGTCCTGGCCGACCTCAATCACGCCGTGATGAACGGCATCACCATCGAGACGGTCCGGGGCGAGGGGGCCGGCTCGGTAGCCAGAGCCGTTTCCCTGGCGGGCCGCGGACGGCTCCGCACCTCTGATCTGGTGACACACCACTTCGGGCTCGAGGACATCGCGGAAGCCTTTGACACGTACGCGGAGCGCAGGGGAAACGCCATCAAGGTGATGCTGGACGTGTCCGAGGACACGGAGCAGTCCCATGCGGGCTGAAAGCCAACCGGCACTGGCGTCCACCACCATGGTCCCGGCACGTGAGGCGGCTGCTACCGCCATGGCCGGGGCGGCAGCAGCGTGGTTGCGCTCGCTGGCGCCGGAGCAGGTGGCCGTCGCGCTGTTCGACTCCCCGCTGACGCCGGGGGCGGAGGCCGAGCGCCTGAAGTGGTTCTACACCCCGACCGACCACGGCGGACTGGCCATCCGGAACCAGACGCCGCACCAGCAACGCCTCGCGATGCAGTTGGTGGCGTCTGGACTGTCCAAGGCGGGATACGCCACGGTCGCGATGGTGATGGGCCTCGAGAACATTCTCGACCAGGTCGAAGGGTGGCAGGTCAACTGGGGCCGGCAGCGGGGCCGGGACCCGGGGCTGTACTGGCTCAGGCTGTTCGGCCGACCCGGAGATCCGACCTGGGCATGGCGATTCGGCGGCCACCACATTTCCCTGAACAACGTGATCGTCGCGGGCAGAGTCGTGTCGACGACGCCGTGCTTCGTGGGCGCCGACCCCGCAGAGACCACACTCCTGGGTGCATCGTTGCGACCGCTCCACGGACTGGAGCATTCGGCCCGGCAGTTGGCCTCGTCCCTTGGTGCAAGGCAGTGGCGGCAAGCGCTGCTCCATGGACGAGCAGTCTCTGACATCGTGTCCGGGAACAGGCCGATGGTCGCCCACGGCGACACCATGATGCACATGCAGGACTTGTGGCGCGGACGGTTCGCAGACCCGACGCTCGCAGGCGTCGTCGATGACATCGATCGGCGCGCGGAGGACGGCAGCGGGTACACGGAGAGGGATCACGCCGCTGTGGCCATCTCCATCCCGCCAAAGGGCCTCAGCGCCCGGGACATGGGTGCCGACCAGCGCACGGATCTACGACGGCTGCTCGCCCTGTACACCGGCCGGGCTCCGGAGGATCTCGCCGATGCGTACGCCGCGCACTACCTGACCGAGTCGGTGCTCGACGAGGTGCACTTCAGCTGGGCGGGCAGCACGGACGCCGGCCGGCCGCACTACTACCGGGTCCAAGGCCCCAACGTACTCATCGAGTACGACAACACCCAGCGGGCCGCCAACCACGCGCACTCCGTATGGCGGGATCCGGTATCGGACTTCGGACTCGACGTCCTCGCCGAGCATCGGGCACGCGCTGCCCATTAGTGTCCACGGGCCCCTGGCTCGCAGGCGAGGCCAGGCAGCGTCCGGCTTCCGGATACGGGTCGCGTTCGTATTTCAGGGGCGAAGGGCGTTGATGATGAGGTCGGCGAAGGTGTCGGCGTACTCGCCGGCGCGCTCCGGCGCGAGTGGCGCATCCGTGAAGAGCCGCGTGGTCAGCCCCCGGCTCGCGAACATGGACCCGCCACCAGACGTGATCATGTGGAAGATCACCTCGGGCGGTACCGGCCTGATCTCACCGCGTTCGACCAGGGCATCCCGCAGCGGCAGGAAGAGGTCGATGATCGGCTCCACGAAGGTGTCGGCGATGTAGTCGAGCCGGTCGCTGGACTGGACACCCTCGATGTTCATCACCCGCAGGAGTTCCGGGTGCTGGGCGGAGAAGTGGACGAAGGTCCGCACGAAGGAGTGCAGCCGGGCCATTGGCTCGCCTGATTCGTCGTCGGAGCCGAGGAGTTCGGCCACTAGGTGGCCGAAACCCCAGTCCACGGAGGCGCGCCATACGGCTTCCTTCGAGCCGAACCGCTGGTGGAGCAGGTTGTGGCTCACTCCGAGTTCGCGGTTGAGGGTGCGTATCGACACTCCACCGAAACCGTGCGTGGCGAACGCGCGCAGCGCGGCTTGGAGTACCTCGTCCTCGGGGGCGGGTGCCTCGTCCTTGCGGGGGCGGCCCCGAGTGCGCACGGCGTTGACCATGCCTTCATCGTACGGGCGCGAGCGGCTGGGCCGGGAATCCCGGTCCCGGGGGACCGCCTCGACACGCGGAGTGCTCGTCTCGTCACTCGGTTCCTCACTCGACGATCCTCTTCGTTTGCTTTTAATTGTCAGGTGTCTATTATTTACGGCAGGGGGCTGACCGCAATGCATTCGAGAGAGTGAGGCGAGGACGATGTCCCGCACCGAGGACTGCCGCATGGCCGAGCGACCGGCCGACTACCAGCGTCTGGGAATCGCCAGGGGCGAGATCGCTCCCTGGGAGGACGGCTTCCGCTCCCGGCCCGGGGGCCCCGGGACCTTCGAGTGGTGGTACTTCGACTCCGTACTCGACGACGGCTCCACCCTGGTCATCAACTTCATGGCCAAGGACTTCCGCGTGGGCAAGGGAGTCGACCAGCCGCCGGCGCCCGTGGTCACCATCGAGCTCGACCGCCCCGACGGCAGCCATATCGAACGGACCTCGCCGACACATCCGGACGACTTCGACTTCGCCACCGACCGGTGCGACGTCCGGATCGGCCGCAACCACTTCTCCGGTGACCTGCACACCTACCGAATCCACGCCGAGATCGATGGTGTGGTCGCCGACATCACCCTCACGGGGCAGGTGCCCTCCTGGCGGCCGGAGACCGGACACGTCGTGTTCGGTGAGGAGAAGCAGAAGTACTTCGCGTGGCTGCCGTCCGTCCCGCAGGGCACGGTCGAGGCCACCCTCACCATCGACGGCAAGTCCGAGACCCGCACGGGCACGGGCTACCACGACCACAACTGGGGCGACGCGGAGATGGCCCGCCTCATGCACCACTGGTACTGGGCACGCGCCGAGGCGGGCGACTACACCGTGATCGCTTCGTATATCACCGCCGCCAAGAAGTACGACTCCGCCGAGATCCCCATCTTCATGCTCGCCAAGAACGGCAAGATCGTCGCCGACAAGGGGCACCTGGTGCGCTTCACCAAGTCCGACGAGCAGCCGGACCCGGTCACGGGGAAGCCCGTCGCGAACACCGTCGTGTACGACTACGACGCCACCGCCGAGGGCGGCGAACGCTTCCGCGTCACCTTCCGACGCGAGAACACCATCGTGCAGGACCGCATGATCGAGTCCCTCGACGGCCCCAAGCGGGTCCTTGCCAAGCTAGCCGGATTCAACGGGGCCTACCTGCGCTTCACCGGCCAGGTCACCGTCGAGCACCTCACGCACGGCGTGGACGCCGACAGCGTGAGCGCACCGGCCCTGTGGGAACTCATGTACTTCGGCAAGCACTGAGTAAGGCACTGCATCGGATGGCACCACCCGCCTACGAAGCAAGCCGTCCCTCCCGCGCTGCTGTCCCCTGATTCCCTCCCCACACCATTCCGTCCGTCCGTCCGTCCGTCCTGGAGCAACACCCCCCATGTCCCACGTACCAACCCTCGTCAAAGACGTAGCCACCCCGCCATCCCGGCCCGAACAGGCACCGCGCCAACGGCCCGACGAGGCATCACGCCACCGCTGGTGGGTCCTCGGCATCATCGGCATAGCCCAGCTGATGGTCGTCCTCGACGGCACCATAGTGAACATCGCCCTGCCCTCTGCCCAGCAGGACCTGGGCTTCAGCGACGGCAACCGCCAGTGGGTCATCACCGCCTATGCGCTCGCCTTCGGCAGCCTCCTGCTGCTCGGCGGACGTATCGCCGACCTGTTCGGCCGCAAGGCCACCTTCCTGGTCGGGCTCGTCGGCTTCGCCGGCGCCTCCGCCTTGGGCGGGGCGGCCACCAGCTTCGCGATGCTGGTCACCGCCCGAGCCGGACAGGGCGTGTTCGGCGCCTTGCTCGCCCCTGCCGCGCTGGCCCTGCTCACCACCACCTTCACCGACCCCCGGGAACGCGCCAAGGCCTTCACCGTCTACGGCGCCATCGCCGGCGCCGGCGGCGCCATCGGACTGCTGCTGGGCGGGATCCTCACCGAATACCTCAACTGGCGCTGGACGCTGTACGTCAACCTGCTCTTCGCCGTCATCGCCTTCGCCGGTGGCAAGGCCCTGCTGCGACGCACGGCCCGCGACAAGAGCGCCACTCTGGACATCCCCGGCACGATCCTGGTCTCCGCCGGCCTCTTCTGCCTGGTCTACGGGTTCGCCAACGCCGAGACATACGACTGGGACTCGCCCGCCACCTGGGGCCTGCTCACCGTCGGCGCCGTACTGCTCGCCGCTTTCACCCGGTGGCAGACCAAGGCCGCTCACCCCCTGCTGCCCCTGCGGGTCCTGCTCGACCGCAACCGCGGTGCTTCTTACCTCTCGGTCCTGATCAGCGGCGCGGGGCTGTTCGGCGTCTTCCTGTTCCTGACGTACTACATGCAGCAGAGCCTGGACTACACGCCGGTCAAGACGGGCCTGGCCTTCCTGCCCATGGTCGCCGGCCTCATGATCACCAACGCTCTCGCCACCACGGTGCTCGTCCCCCGCATCGGCCCCAAGCCCGTCGTCCCGCTGGGCATGGGCCTCACCGCCGCCGGTATGGCCTGGATGACCACCCTCGACCTCACCAGCGGCTACGCCTCACACCTCATGCCCCCGCTGATCATCGTCGGCCTCGGACTCGGCCTGGTGATGGCGCCCGCGATGAGCCTGGCCATCTCCGGTGTCGCCGCGGAGGACGCGGGCGTCGCCTCGGCCACCGTCAACACCATGCAGCAGGTCGGCGGATCGATCGGCACCGCACTCCTCACCACGCTCTCGGCCGGCGCCGCGACGGATTTCCTGGCCGGCAAGAACCCCCAGGACCCGGTCATCGCCGCCCAGGCCGCGCTGGAGAGCTACTCCACGGCCTACTGGTGGTCGGCCGGATTCTTCCTCGCCGGCCTCGTCATCAGCGCCCTGCTCTACCGCCGCGGAGTCCCGGCCCAGGACGAGAACGCCGCCCCCGTCGTCCACATGTGACGTCCGGTTGCCCCCAGTTTGGGGGCCGTTCGGCCCCTGGACGCCGCCCGGCGTTGGCCGGCCGTCGGCTGATCCGGGATGTGGGACGGGGGCTCGCCGCTGCCGGCCGAGCGCCCGGTGACGTTGCACGAGGTCAGGCAATGCCAGCCCAGGGCCCCCTCCGCGCCGGGTCGGCCGACCCGATGGTCGGCCCACATCGAGGAGATGGGGCTCTTGGCGCTCAGGTCACCCAGCAGTGCGTGCAACGCGGTGTCCTGCGGATGCTGGGCCGCCACCAGGCGCAGGTTCCCCACCACCGCCCCGGCCTTGCTCGGCCAGTCCGCGTAGAGGTCGCGGGTATGACAGTCGAGGACACCAGTCTGGCCATGTTGGGACGCCGCCCGGACAGGTCCGAGGCATGGGCCCTGCCGAGCGACAGCGGCGGCTGCAACACTGCGCTTTGTTGACCATCCACAACATCGCGCGCCGGCCTCCGCGACAGACCAACAGCGGGCTGCAACCTCGGATGAGAGCTCACCCGGAACTGTCCGCGGCAGCCGAAGAGTCCAGGACCAGACGCCTCGGCATGACGACTCCCCTGCCGGGAGCCGCGCCCGAGCTTCCTCTCCAGATACCTGACTACTTGTCAGTAGAGTCAGCATTCGTTCGACTAGAACTGACCACACCCTGACCCACATGAGACTCGACGCCAAGATCAAAATGCCACTGCCGAGATCGTGTCGACTCCCGCCGGGCCCTTGGAAGCGGAACGATGCGAGCCGCCCCGTGCAGGCCGCACCCTTGATGACATCAGCACTGTTCAGCGCGTTCTACCCCTGGGCTTCAAGCGAGTTGGGGGCAGTTCCGGAGCAGGAATCGGAGCGCCGTCGTAGCCCTTGACCTCGCCGTAGCGGGTGCCGGTCATCCACTCTTCGCGGAAGCCTGCGATATCCTCCTGGGACCGGCCGATCCAGTTCCAGAACATCACGATCTCCTCCTCGAACGGCTCGCCGCCCAGCAGCATCAGGCCGGCGTCCGAGACCGCGCGCAGCGGGAGGTCCGTGCGGCCGCAGCCGAGGTAGAGCATGGCGCCCGGGAGGACCGGGACGCCGTCGACGTGGGCTTCGCCCGACATCGACAGGACCGCGTACTCGAAGTCCGGGTTCAGCGGGAGCCTGGTCTCCGTGCCCGCCGCCAGGGTCAGGTCCGCGCCGACGATCGGGCTGTACGCGGTTCCGGGCGAGGTCGCCGAGTCCAGGGTGCCCAGGATGACCGTCGCGGTCAGGCCCGGGGCGCTGACCTGCGGGAGGTCCGCGTGGTGCTGGAAGTGTGGGTCCACGTCGCGGTGCGCGTCCGGGAGGGCCACCCACAGCTGTGCGCCGTGCAGGAAGCGGGCGTGCGGGCGCGGGCTCTCCTCGGAGTGGCTGATGCCCCGGCCGGAGGTCATCAGGCCGAGCTCGCGCGGGCGGATCGTCGCCAGGCTGCCGACGCTGTCGCGGTGCAGCACCTCGCCCTCGTGCAGCCAGCTGACCGTCTGGAGGCCCGAGTGGGGGTGCGGTGCCACCGCCATGCCGGGCTCGTCGGCGATGTCGTCGGGGCCGTAGTGGTCGACGAAGCACCAGGCGCCGACCATGCGGCGGCCCAGGTTCGGCAGGAGGCGGCGGACCTCGGTGGACTCGCCGAGTTTGACGGTGCGCGGGCTCAGGAGCTCGCGTACGGGCTCGGCGACGACGAAGCCGCGGCCGCCGCAGGTGGAGAGAGCGGGCTGGCGATCGAGATTGCTCATACCGCACAACTTAGTCCCGGCGCCGCCCCCGAGGTCATGGGAATGTGCGTAGGGATCCACGTGTTGAGCAGCCGGACGGTTCGATGGACGGAGCAGGGCACGGCACCTGTACGACGGAAGGGATCCGATGGACGTCATGGGCGCGATCGACGGGCAGCAGGGCTACCTGGAGCACGGGACCGCCGCCGAGCGCTGGGACCGCGGCCTGCTCTTCTTCGAGGCGAAGGAGTACGCGAACGCCGCCCGCGTCCTGCACGGCGTGGCGGCCGAGTCCCCCGAGCTGCTGGCTCCGCGGCTGCTGCTGGCCCGCGCCTACTACCACTCCGCGCAGCTCTCCAAGGCCGAGCACGAGCTCCGCGGCGTCCTGGACCGCTGGCCCGTGGAGGACTACGCGCAGCTGATGCTCGGGCGGACCCTGGAGCGCCAGGGCCGGGCCGCCGAGGCGGCTCCGTACCTGCGGATCGCCGCCGCGATGGCCGGGGACTTCCCGGAGTAGCGGTACCGGTAGCGGTACCGCTACCGGGGAGGACTGGTCGCGGAGGGGTCCGGGACCGGGTCCGGGGTGGGCCTGCGGCGGGGCCGTGTGCCCCGCCACCCACTCTCCCGGCCCCGCCCGTGCGGGACCGGGGCGGTCCCTCGGTTAGCCTGGGGGCAATATGAACCGTCTGACCACGCCCTTCGGCTCCTACGAGCTCGCCCGCTTCCCCGAGGACCCGCGCGACCGGCTCTTCGCATGGGACGCCGCCGACGAGTACCTGCTCCGCCACCTCGAATCCGGTACGGGTGAACGCGGCCCGGTGGATCTGGCCGGCGCCGGGCAGATCACCGTGATCGGTGACCGCTGGGGGGCGCTGACGACGGCGCTGGCCGCGCACCACCCCACCCAGATCACCGATTCCAGCCTGACCCGCTCCGCCACCGCGGCCAACCTGGACCGCAACGGCATCGGCACCGCCAAGAGCACCGTGACCCTCCTGACGACGCAGGACGCGCCGCCGGAGCGGATCGACGTGCTCCTGGTGCGGGTGCCCAAGAGCCTGGCGCTGCTGGAGGACATGCTCTACCGCCTGGCCCCGCACGTGCACGCGGGCACCGTGGTCGTCGGCACCGGCATGGTGAAGGAGATCCACACCTCCACGCTGCGGCTCTTCGAGAAGATCCTCGGCCCGACGAAGACCTCGCTGGCCGAGAAGAAGGCCCGGCTGATCTTCTGCACGCCGGGGAACCCCGGCGCCGCGCATCCCCGGACCGACGGTCCGTGGCCGGTGACGTACACCGTCGACCAGGACGCCGGGTCGGGCTCCGGTCTGACCGTGGTCAACCACGCCGGGATCTTCTGCGCGGACCGCCTCGACGTCGGCACCCGCTTCTTCCTCCAGAGCATTCCGACCAACACGGACGGGGCCCGCGTCGTCGACCTGGGCTGCGGCAACGGCATCGTCGGCACGGCGGTCGCGGTCGCCGACCCGGAGGCCGAGGTCGTCTTCACGGACGAGTCGTACCAGGCGGTGGCCTCGGCCGAGGCCACGTACCGCGCCAATGTCCAAGGACGCCTGGACCGCGCCGAGTTCATCGTCGGGGACGGGGTCTCGATGCTGCCGCCCGGTTCGGTGGACCTGGTGCTCTGCAATCCGCCCTTCCACTCCCACCAGGCGACGACCGACGCGACGGCGCTGCGGATGTTCGCGCAGTCGCGCAAGGTGCTGCGGCCGGGCGGCGAGCTGTGGGTGGTGGCCAACCGCCACATGGGCTACCACACCCACCTGCGCCGCCTCTTCGGCAACAGCGAAGTCGCCGCGAGCGAGCCGAAGTTCGTGGTCCTGCGGGCGGTCAAGCGACGCGAGCAGCCCCGCGGCGCGTGACGTGACCGGCGAGCAGGACTCCGCCGATCCGCCGAAAAGGGACCCCCGTGCGCGAGGAGGCCCGCCGGTGCCGGATCACTCCGGGCCGGCGGGCCTTCGTGCACTTCCCGCACAAGGGGGCCTCAGCGGTGGGCGGGGAACTCCACCACCTGCTGATAGGTGGGCCGGTTCTGCCAGTTGATCTGCGGGTGGGCCAGGCCGCCCACCGGACGCTGCACGATCGCGTCCGCGCACCACTGGTTGCCCGCGGCGCAGATCCCGTCCGCCGGGTACACGGCGGCGGGGGTGGCGGTCGCGGCCTGCTTGAGCGACGCCGTCATGGCGTCCCGGCATCCGGAGAGCGAGCCGCCCCCGCAGTAGGCGCGGGCCAGTGGTCCGGACACCGGGCGGCCGAGCACCGTACGCAGGTCCTTGTCCACGTAGCTCCACCAGCCGTACTGGAAGGCCGAGCCGGCGTGCGAACCAGTGGGCCCGTGACCCGCGTTGGGTGCCTCGTCGATGGTGAGCGAGGCGCGCAGGGCGTCATAGAGCGGCGCCCCGAGGCCGGGCTTGAACTCGGCCTCGACGAGCAGGGGCCACCAGGCGTCCATGATCCGTACGGCGTCCGCGTGCGCGTACGTCTTCGAACCGCGCGCGGTCTCCTTGCGCTCGGCGCCCGCCGCCTGCCACGCGGTGAGCTTGTCGATCGCGGCCGCGACGGCCGGATCGGTGACGGGCGCGCTGCGCAATACGGCCAGCAGCTCGGGCAGCAGGTTCTCGGCGCGCAGGTCGGTGACGGCCGCGTCGGCCATGGCCTGGGTGAGTTTGGCCCGGGTCACGCCGCCCGCCGCGACGAGTGGTTTGACGCGCTGGTCGAGGAGGTCGCCGCGGTGCACGGAGCCCATCCCGAATCCGGCCGCGCCGTACCCCTTGGCCTGCTTGTTGTTCCAACTGACGTAGTAGTCCTGGCCGATGGACTGGGGGTGCTCGGACGGCGGAGTGTAGGCGGCGGTGTTGGCGGCCGGGTCGAAGTCCTGCCATTCGTAGATCTGCTTGCCCTGGATGGGCAGTGCCGCGTCGACTCCCGCCGGACGCACCGGGTTCGAGCCGCTGTTGTAGTAGGCCGCTTCGCGCGAGTCGGCGTAGAACCAGTTGAAGGCGTAGCCGATGTGCCGGGCCGCTTCCTGGAAGGTGCGGGCGTCCTTCACGTAGGAGGGGTCGTTGAACATCTGGAAGCCGATGATCGAATCGGCTTCGTGGCGGTACGTGGAGCGCAGCGCGGTGTAGGCCACGGGCTTGCCCGCGACGGTCGCGCGGTGCGTGACGATGCCGTAGTGCGTGCGCCACACCTGCATCCGGTAGGAGCCGTCGGGGGTGGGGTCCGCGACGGAGGACTTCCAGGCGTTGGTGTGTTCCAGCTTCTCCATGGGCGTGCAGGCCCCGCGGTAGACGTACGAGGTGCTCGCCTTGGTGGGGGCGCCGCCGCCGGGCTCGCACAGTTCGACGGCGAAGGTGTCGGTGATGTCCTGGCCGGCCGAGGTGGCGCTCCAAGCGTAGTCCTGGCCGCGCCCGAGCTGTACGTACATGCTGACGCCCGCGAAGGAGGCGCCGCGCGCGCTGATGCCCGGACCCTGAAGCTCCTGGAGCATGAGGAGTTGGGGCGCGAGGTAGCCGGTCTGCGGGCCGAAGACGGCGACCGGGTGGCCGCTCGCGGTCTTCGCGCCGGAGACGACCAGGGCGTTGGACATGCTCTGCTTCACCGGCTTGGGCGGGTTCGCCGCGGCGGCGGTCGCGGCCGAGCCCGTGCGGTCGTACACGAGCTGCTCGGCGGTGACCGAGCCGGCGTCGGGCAGGGCCGCGCCCTGCGGGTCGGCGGGCTTCTGCGCGTAGGGGAAGCTCGTCCCGTCGTGGACGGTGAGCACGGCTTCCGGGTCCTCGCGCTCACGGAAGGACTCCCAGACCCGGGTGCCCTCCTCCAGGCCGTACTTCTGCTGCGCGGACAACAGGGAGAGCGCGGCCTGCACTTCGCCGCCTCCACCGCCGCCGAACAGGCCGCCCACGACGGAGGCCAGGGCGATCAAGTCGGTGATCTTGAAGGGCTGGATCTCACCGGCGTTGGTGATCGAGTTGATGTGCCCGGTCAGCACGTACTCGCCGGGGAAGTAGCGGCCGTTCTTTGACTGCACGCGATAGGCGTTGATTCCGTCGACGTAGGCCTGGGCGTCCTCCATCGCGAGTCGCCCGCGCTCACCTTCCGCGGTCCGGATCCGGTCCACCTGGGCCTGGAGGTCCGGCTCGGTGTACGGGGCCTGCGGCCAGAACTGCTGCTCCAGGCCCTGGTTGGCGAGGGCTCCGCCGGCGAAGGGGGTGAGGTCGCCCCGGCCGACGTGCCGGAAGAGGTCCATCTGCCAGAGCCGGTCCTGGGCTGCCGCGTAGCCGGCGCCGAAGGAAGTCCCGTAGCGGGTGGTGCCCTTGATGTGGGGGACGCCGCTCTTCTTGTCCCGGGTGATGGTGACGTCGGAACGCGGGCTGCTCGTGGACTCGACCTGGTCGGCCGGGACGCCGAAGGAGGCGTCGTTGAAGAACTCGTTGACCTTGGCGTCGGTGAGGCCGGGATAGCCGGCCACCAGGGAGTCGTAGCGCGCCAGTTGGTCGGAGGTGTGGGCGGGCAGCGTGCCGAACGCCTTGTGGGCGAGGATCTGCGCGAGGGTGGCGTTGCCGCTCTGGCCGGGCGGCAGGATGTCCGCGCACTGCCCGCCGCAATAGTCGGCATAGTCGGCGATCGGGAGCGGCGCCGGTGCGGCGGCCGCCGAGGCGACCGGGGCGGCCGGGGTCAGCAGGGCCGCCCCGAGGGCGATCAGTGCGGTGGCGACGGCAGTTCTCGTGCGAGCTCTCGTGCGCGTGGTGGGGCGTCGCATACGTGCTCCTCCGTGGGGGGCAGGAACCGGTCACGGGGGAGGGTACTGGCAGGTGCTACCACTCAGTAAGATGAACGACCGTCACTTTTCGCGCGTGCGGAAAAGTGGTTGCCCCGGGGCGACCGGCCGGGTGAAGCTCCATGGCATGTCCCAAAGCACCACAGAAACCAGCACGCGCACCCGGCGCGGCGTCACCGACCTCTTCTCCGCCGGCGGTCGTCTCACGGCGATCCCGCGCAAGGCGGCCCGCCGCGAGCAGTTGCTCGCCCACCTCACCGAGACCCTCTTCGCGGCGGACCGCGCGTACACGGAGCCGGAGGTGAACGACCTGCTGCTCACCGTTCACGAGGACTGCGCGGCGCTGCGGCGCTACCTGGTCATCGCCGGGCACCTCACCCGCACCCGCGACGGCTCCGGCTACCGGCGGGCCACGACCACCCTGTAATGGGTCGTCAGCCGGCCGTCCTCGCCGACCACGTGGAAGGCCACGGCCGGCGGCTCGTCCGTGTGGACGTACTCGCTCTCCCCGGACGCAGCCTCCCACGGGAGCCGGGTCGTGGACACCACGCCGGGAGCCACGAGCAGCGGCCGCCCCGCGAAGGTGGTCGCCGCGCCGGTGTGGGCGTGCCCGCACAGGAACGCCGTCAGGTGCGGGTGCCGCTCGGCCAGCGCCGCCAGCCGCTCCTCTCCGAACTGCCGGATGCCGTCCACGTACGGGATGTGCAGCGGGACGGGCGGGTGGTGGAAGGCGACCAGTACCGGCACCTCGCGCGGGGTGTCGGTGAGCACCCCGTCCAGCCAGGCGATCGTCGAGTCCTCCAGATACCCGCGGTGTTCACCGGGTACGGACGAATCGCACACCGCGAGGACGAAGCCGTCGCCGCGCAGCACCTGGTCGACCGGGGCCGCGGACGGGTGTTCCTCCCCCAGCAGACCGCGCCGGAAGGCGGCCCGGCCGTCGTGGTTCCCGGGGCAGACGACGAGCGGATGGCGGGAGCCGAGGGCCTTGCGCGCCTCCTCGTACTCCTCCGGGCGCGCGTGATCGGCGATGTCCCCGCTCACCAGTACCGCGTCGAGTGCGTACGGGAGCCCCTCCAGGTACTCCATGACGACACGGGTCCGCTCGGCGGCCCGCTCCCCGCCGTCGAGGTGGACGTCGCTGAGGTGGGCTATCACGATCACGGGAGGTGACTCCTTCGGTCCGGAAGCTCGGATTGTATGCCGGGGCCACCAGGCCGGGCAGTATTGTTGACCTTGAGGTCAACAATCGATAGCGTGGCGTCATGGGCAGGCCGAAGAACTTCGAACCGGACGCGGTCATCGCACAGGCGATGGAGGCGTTCTGGACCAACGGCTACGCCGGCACCTCCCCCGCGGACCTCGCCGAGGCCACCGGGGTGGCCAAGGGCAGCCTGTACCACGCCTTCGGATCCAAGCGCGAGCTGTTCGGCAAGGCCCTCGAGCTCTACGGTCGCGCCGGCTCCGAAATGACCGAGGAGTTCCTCGCCCGGCCGAGCACGACCAAGGAATGCATCCGCGACTACCTGATCCTCCTCGTGGACACGGACCTGGAAGGGCCGGTCAGGCGCGGCTGCTTCGGCACCAACGTCGCACTGGAACTCGGCGGGCGGGACGAGGAAGCGACGCAGGCGGTCCACCGCATGGGTCAGCGCACCATCCAGCTCCTCACCGACCGCATCGAGCAGGGCCGCCGCGACGGCGATGTCGCCCCCGAGGTCGACGCCAGGGCGCAGGCGCAGTTTCTCCTGAACACCATCGTGGGGCTGCGCGTCATGGCCAAGACCTTCGACGGACCGACCCTGCACGGGGTCATCGACACGGCTCTGGCGGGCCTCTGATCCGCGACGCCCCCACCGGGGCCCTTTTTTACGCCCTAGTTTTTGACCTGCAGTTCAAAAACCCTGTGGTTCAAAAACCTATAGCCACAAGAAAGTGGAGTCATGGACCTCGGAATCAGCGGGAAGACCGCCATCGTCACCGGCGCGGGCCGAGGCATCGGTCTCGCCATCACCCAGGCCCTGGCGGCGGAAGGCGTACGGGTGGTGGGCGCCGCACGCACCATCACGCCCGAGCTGGAGAAGGCCGCCGCCGCCACCGTGTCCGTCGACCTGAGCACACGCGACGGAGCGACGAGGGTGGTCGGGGAGGCGATCGACGCGGTCGGCGGGATCGACTTCCTGGTCAACAACGTCGGCGCCGGCGATCCGGACGCGCTGTCCCTGGGCGGCTTCCTCGACGTGGACGACGATCAATGGCAGGCCGTCTTCGACCTCAACCTGTTCAGCGCGGTCTGGACGACCCGGGCGGCGCTGCCGAGCATCCTGGAGCGCCGGGGGGCGATCGTCAACATCTCGTCGATCAATGCCCGCGTGCCCGCCGGTTCACCGGTCGGCTACGCCGAGGCCAAGGCGGCACTGAACCAGCTCAGCAAGCGGCTCAGCGAGGAACTCGCACCGCGCGGCGTGCGCGTCAACACGGTCTCCCCCGGCTTCGTCTCGAGCCCGCTGTGGACCGACCCGAACGGTTTCGGCGGCAAGGTCGCCGACGCCTACGGCGTCAGCCACAGCGACCTCCTCGCGAACATTCCCGGGCAGTTCGGCCTCGCATCGGGACGCGTCACCACACCCGAAGAGGTCGCCGACCTGGTCACCTTCCTCCTGTCCGAACGCGCCGCCAACATCCACGGCGCCGACCACGTCATCGACGGCGGCACCCTCAAGGCCGGCTAGACGCAGCTTCCTTGCCGCTCGGAGTCCGCCGGTTCGGTTCACGGACCGGCACCGGAGGCTACTGATGGTCGGGCACGTACTTGTAGCCCACGCGCCGCACCGTGGAGATGCGGGCCCGGTGGGCGGGGCCGAGCTTGCGGCGCAACCGGGCCACGTGGACGTCCACGGTGCGGCCGTCGCCGATGTGCCCGTACCCCCAGATGCCCGAGATGAGCGCATCGCGCGTGTGAACCGTGTGCGGGTGGGCCACGAAGTGCGAGAGAAGGTCGAACTCCAGGTAGGTCAGCTCCAGTTCACGCCCGTCGACCTCGACCAGCCGACGCTCCCGATCGACCCGGATGGCGTCGTCGGAGTGGACGGGCCCGGGGTGGGGGGCCGGTTTCGGATCGGGAGCCTGCGACGCCCCGAGCTCGAGGGGAGGAACCTCCGGGCGCACACCGTGCGATCTCATCAGCGCCACCGGGTCCACGTTCGCCGGCAGGAACACGAGGTATCCGACGCGGCCGCCGTCCGTTCCGTGGGCGGGTACGAGGGCAGGGTGGTCACCGACCAGCTGCAGTCGGGGCGCGGGGGAACGGTGGGTGGCGGGTGCGGGAAGTGCGGTGGTCACGATGAGCCCCTTCGGCTGCTCGGAGTGAACTGCGGATGCCGGGTGTTCGGACACGACAGGGTGTGGCGGATCCGTGACGGATCCGCCGGAGAGGGCGGGCACGCCGTACACGCGGCGGACCCCGGTGACTCGGCAGGGAGACCCGGAGGGGCAGGCGCCGGGAGAACCGCCGCCCGTTGGAGAGGAAGGCCCACGGAGAGAAGCGGCGGCCGGAACGCCTGCGCGCGACGTGGAAATGCCCTGTCGAAGAAACCTCAGACGGGTCGGCAGGCGGCGCTGGCGACGAGACGGAAGTCAACGTGCCTGCGGCGTACGAGCAACGGCTGCGACGGGGACATGGTCACATCGTGGGGTGCTCCACGGGCCCGCGTCAATACTTCCCTACTGATTCTATAGGGAATTATGCCTCCGGGCTCCGGGAAGTCTTCCGACCCTGCGTCATCTCTCATGGAGAGACGGGGCTGTCCGCCATGCGGTCACGCACTTGCCGGGAAGGCCGCTTGGGGCAAGTATCCCTATCAATCCGATGGGAAAGGTGGGGATCCGGTGAAGCCCGGCCCGAGCGTCTCCCGCGCCACCCAGCGAGCAACCGGCCGACACCCCCAACGACGTTCCGGAGTAGCCGACATGACCACCGCCACCCCCCATGGCACCGCTGTCCGCCCAGCCCCAGCGCCATGCGGCGACGCCCGGGCGTGTCGGTGACTCCCGTGCCGACGAAACCGAGCGCCCTCGGCCGCCGGTCCGCCGACGAGCAGCGCCGGGCGTCATTCCTGCGCACCGCCCACGACCTGGCGGACGATCTCGCCGCGGACGCCATCTTCCGCGACCGGGCGGGCAGGCCGCCGACCGACGAGGTGGCCCGGCTACGGGAGGCCGGCCTCCCCGCCGGCCTCACGCCGCCCGGGCCGGGCCGGGGAGCGGACTGGCGCACCGGATGCACCGTCATCCGGAAGCTGTCCACGGCGGACAGCTCCGTCGGAGACGTACTCGCCCGCCACTACGTGCACGCGTGGAGCGGACGCTTCTACGCGAGCCATGACCACGCGACCGCCCTCGAAGAGCAGTCGGTTCGCGAGCAGTGGCTGTGGACCGGCGCCATCCGCACCGCGGCGCCCGACGACGACACCGGCCGTCCGGACCTCACGCTGCAGCCCCGCAACACCGGCTACGTGCTCAGCGGGCGCCGTTTCGTGGATACGGCGGTGTCCGTCGCCGACCAGATCGTGGTCGACGCCGTCTGCGCGGTGACCGGTGACGTCCTGGTCGTACGGATCCCGCCCGGCGTTCCGCGCATGACCATCGAACCCGCCCACGACCGCCTCGGGCAGCGCGTGGTCGGCGCCGGCGAGGTGGCCTTCGACCGGGTCACCGTCACGCCCGGCCAGGTACTGGGCCGCCGCCCGTACGACGAGGAGCCGACCGCCCCCTTCACCGCACTCGCCGATCCGGCGCTCCGGCTGGCCCTGTGCCACGTCGGCCTCGGCATCGTCGAGGGCGCCCTCACCGAAGCGCGCGACCTCAGCAGGGGCGGTCACGCATACCGACTGCCCGGTGCGGATCCGGACCTCTTCCTGACGTACGGGGAACTCGCCTCGGCCGCCCAGACGGCCACCGCCGTGGTCGACCGCGCGACCGAGGTGATGGCGCAGGCCCTGGACCGGGGTGGGCAGCTCGATGCCGAGGAACCCGCGGGCATCGCCGCCCTGGTCGCCACGGCCGAGACGGTGACGTCGAAGGCCGCCCTGCACGTCACGGCGCGGGTGCTGGAACTCGCCGATGCCCCCGGCCTGGACCGCTTCTGGCGCAACGCCCGCGTCCTGACGGCCCACCACCCCGCCGCGCACCGTCTGCGCTCCATCGGCGAGCACTACCTCAACGGCTCCCACCGCGCGGTGGCGGCGGCCTTCCACTGACACGAGGCACCCCTGCGGGGTGCGGATCCCCGGCCGCGGGGCGGGTGCCCGCACCCGCCCCCGCGGCCGGCTGCGCACCCGCGGCGGACGCCGGACACGGGCATGCGGGATAATGGCTCCATGCGGATCTCAGCCAGGGCGGACTACGCGGTACGTGCCGCACTGCAGCTTGCCGCGTCGCAGGATGACGGGCCACTGAAAGCCGAGGCCATCGCCGACGCCCAGGACATCCCGCACAAGTTCCTCGAGGGCATTCTGAACGACATGCGCCGAGGTGGTCTCGTGCTGAGCCAGCGCGGCGGCAACGGCGGATACTGGCTGGCCAAGCCCGCCGCGTCCATCAGCATCGCGGACGTCATCCGCGTCGTGGACGGACCGCTCGTCTCGGTGCGCGGGGTCCGGCCCCCCGACCTGGCGTATACCGGCCCCGCCCAGGCTCTCCTCCCCCTGTGGATCGCCCTTCGGGCCAACGTGCGCGAGATCCTCGACGGCGTGACGCTCGCGGACGTCGCGTCGTCCGACCTGCCTCCCGACGTGTCCGCCCTGTCCCGCGCCCCTGACGCCTGGACCAATTCCTAACCTCCGCCCCTCCCCCACCTGCGGTTTCTCACAACTCGAGATGCAACCGTCCAGCATGTGGTCATGCTCTTGGGGCGCGTCTTCCTGTCTGCCAATATGCCTACCAACCAGGTGGGAAAACTAGGAATCAGGGGGTGAGGCAGCCGTGCGGACACTGCAGCGCGCCGGCCGGATCCTGCCCCTGACCTCCCGCCGGCACATCGACCTGGTCCGTACCTCCAGCGCCATCTGTCAGCCTTCCTGACACCGGCCGCAGGGCCCGGCACCCCGCGCGGAGCACCGCCGAGGCACCGAGCAGCCCCTCACCGTCGGCAGGCTCGGCCCCTCGGCCGACATCACCACCCGCATGTTCGAGCGACAGCGATCCCGCCGCCCGGCCGGGTGCGACTGCCGCGCGTGCCGACGGCTCCGCGTCGCCGTCTCCGTACCGCTTCGTCTCCGTACCGCTTCGTCTCCGGACTTCCCGTCTCCGTACTTCCCTCCGTACCTCCCCGACCGCCACCCGTGAAAGGACACCTCCGTGTCTGCCGCAAGACCGCTCACCACCCTGCGTGCCATCGCCCTGACAGCTGCGCTCCCCCTGCTGCTCACCGCCTGCGGCTACGGTTCCGACGCGAAGAAGGACGACGCTCCCGCGAAGGCGAACGTCGCCGCCGACGCGAAGAAGCTGTCGGCCTCCGAGGTCCGCATCGGCTACTTCCCGAACCTGACCCACGCCACCGCGCTGGTCGGTCTCCAGGAAGGCCTGATCGCCAAGGAACTCGGCGCCACCACGATCAAGCCGCAGTCCTTCAACGCCGGCCCCTCCGAGATCGAAGCCCTCAACGGCGGCTCTCTCGACATCGGGTTCATCGGCCCCTCGCCTTCGATCAACGCCTACGTCAAGTCCAAGGGCTCCAACCTGCGGATCATCTCCGGCTCCGCCTCCGGCGGCGTCAAGCTCGTCGTGAACCCCGCCAAGATCAAAACCCTGGACGACCTCAAGGGCAAGAAGATCGCCACCCCGCAAAAGGGCAACACCCAGGACGTCGCGTTCCTCAACTGGATCGCCGAAAAGGGCTGGACGGTCGACCCCGAATCCGGCAAGGGCGACGTCTCCGTCGTCCGCACCGACAACAAGGTCACCCCCGACGCCTTCAAGCAGGGCTCCATCGACGGCGCCTGGGTCCCCGAGCCCACCGCCTCCAAACTCGTCGCCGACGGCGGCGCCGTCCTCCTCGACGAAACCACCCTGTGGCCCGACAAGAAGTTCGTCATCACGAACATCATCGTGTCCCAGAAGTTCCTCACCGAACACCCCGACGTCGTCGAGGCCGTACTCACCGGCACCGTCAAGACCAACGCCTGGATCAACGCCAACCCGGACAAGGCCAAAGCCTCCGCGAACGCCAAGCTCGCCGCCGAAGGCGGCAAGCCCCTCGACGCCAAGGTCATCGACCCGGCATGGCCCAGCATCCTCCTCACCAACGACCCGCTGGCCGCCACGCTCAAGACGCAGTCCGAGTGGGCGGTCAAGGCCAAGCTCATCGAGCAGCCCGACCTGGGCGGCATCTACGACCTCAAGCTCCTCAACAAGGTCCTCAAGGCCGCCGGCCAGCCCGAAGTCTCCGACGCCGGCCTCGGCGCCAAGTAGCACACGCTCTGCCGATGCGATGGCGGTCCTCCCGGACCGCCGTCGCATCGGCGTTGGCCCCCACCTCACTTGGCGGCTGAACCCGTGCTCACCTCTCGGCCTCGGCGAGCAGCCGCAGCGCCTCCAGGGCCACGGCGCTGCCCCTCGCGACCCCGTCCGCGACCACCTCACGGTGCGGGTCGTATCCGCCGGTCGCCTCCTCGTCGACGAGGCCGTCGGCGTTCGCCCCGTCCATCACCAGCACTCCGCCCGCGGTCAGCCCGCGCAGCGAAGCCGTCACCAGGAGCGCGGAGAGCTCCATCTCGATCGCGGCGACACCGGCCTTCTCGTACGCCGGGAGGGGGACGAGCCCCGGCTGGAAGGCGGCGCGCGTCCAGACGATGCCCCGGTGGTGGCGTACTCCCGCCTCGCGAGCCGCCCGCTGCAGCGCCAGTACCGCCTCGGGAGCGGACACCGCGGGATACTCCGGCGGCAGCAGCTGCCCGGTCACCCCGTCATCACGTACCGCCGCCTCGGCGATCACCAGGTCCCCGTCGGCGATTCCGGGACGGATCGCACCCGCCGTACCGCATCTGATCAGGGTGCGCACGCCCGCGTCGGCCAGCTCCTGGAAGAGCAGGATCGCGCCGGGTCCGCCGACCCCGTGGGACGCGACCGTCACCGGGAGCCCTCGCCAACCACCGCTGAACACACGGTACTCACGGTGGTGGGACACCTCCTTCGCGTCCTCGAGCCATCCCGCGACGGCTTGGGCCCGCGCGCGGTCGCCGACGACCAGCGCGGAGGCCGGCAGGCCGGTGCGGGGGACGCGGGTGAGGGGCAGCAGGTCCTGGGTCATGCGACAGCTCCGGTTCTCGTACGGGTGGCAGTGGCACGGCGGCGGGCCGCCGCGGCCTCGGGCGCTTCGCCGACCCCGCGCAGCCTCAGCCCCCACACGTGGCGGGACAGCGCGAAGGCGGTGAGTGCGACGGCGGCCCAGGAGAGGTAGGCGAGCGGTGACTGCCCGCCGATCAGCATCATGCCCTCAAGGCCGATGTTGAAGACGCCGGCCCACTCGCAGATCGCCCCGCCGAGCGCGGCGAGCAGGATCGGGGTGAGCGCGCGCAGCACCGAGAGGAAGAGGTCGGTTTCGAGGGACGTCAGGCGGCCTTCACGTTCGCGCCCCGGAGGCGAGCGGGACGATGACCAGGGCCTGGAGCACCTGGGTCAGCTCGCGCGGCACCTCGGTGGCCCGCTCCATACTCAGGCCTCCGACCTGCAGGACCGTGAAGAAGAGGGCCGCGAGGACGGTCCCGGCCGGGGCCCGAGCGCGGGCAGTTCCACGCCTTCGGGCAGCCGCCGTGTCTGCGGCAGGCCGGAGCCGGGTTCCTTCAGCGGATACCGCGCCATGTAGGAGGCGAAGGAGACCGCCGGATAGGACAGGAGCAAGCTGCTGAGCCGGTGGAGCCGGTGGAGCCGGTGGAGCCGGTGGAGCCGGTGGAGCCGGTGGAGCCGGTGGGCAGGGTGCTCATGTCAGACCTCCGCTCCGGCCAGGGCCAGGCCCAGGGTGTGTTCGTCTGCGTCGTCCCGGGTGTAGGAGGCCGAGATCCGGCCCTCGTACATCACCAGGATCCGGTCCGACAGGCCGCGGATCTCGGTGAGTTCGGCCGAGACCAGCAGCACGGCGTGACCCGTGTCCCGGTAGGCGACGAGCTGTTCGTGGATCTGCTGGATCGCACCGATGTCCACGCCGCGCGTGGGTTGTTCCACCAGCAACAGCGGAGCTTCATGGGCCAGTTCACGGCCCACGAGGAGCTTCTGGAGGTTGCCGCCGGACAAGGCGCCCGCCGGGGTCCCGGGTGAGGGCGCCTTGATGCCGAAGCGTTCGATCAGGGACCGGGCATGCGCGCGCAGGGCCGCGGGACGCAGTAGTCCGTGCCTGGTGGCGAGCGATTTCCGGTGGTGCCCCATCGCCAGGTTCTCCGCGACGGAGGCGGCGGGCGCGGTGCCCACCGCACGGTCCTCCGGTACGTAGGCCAGGCCCGCCGTCCGGCGCCCGGCCGGTGACGCGTGGGTGATGTCGCGCCCGGCCAGCTCGACACGGCCGGCGGTCACGGGGCGCAGCCCGGCCAGCGCCTCGATCAGCTCGCTCTGCCCGTTGCCCGCGACGCCGGCGATGCCGACGACCTCCCCGGCCCGGACGGTGAGGTCCACTCCGCGCACGCCCGAGACGGACAGCACCACGCCGGACCGCCCGGCGGTTGTCCCGTCGGTCAGGACGCGGGCCGCACGGTCCGCATCCGCCCGTAGGCGTACACGCACCCCGCGAGCGCGAGGTCCGACAGCAGCATGAAGCCGATCGAGTAGGAGTCCTTCGCGCTGTAGATCGCGCCCATCACCAACGGGGGCACGAAGCCGCCGAGGCCGCCCATCGCTCCGACGATGCCCGTCACGCTGCCCACCTGCGGCTGCGGAGTCACCTGCGAGACCAGGGCGAAGACACTGCCGCTGGCCGTCCCGAGTCCGGCCGCCATCAGGAGCAGGGCGCACGTGCCGACCGGGTTCATCGCCGGGTCGAAGGCCTGCACGATCGCGAGGAGAGCCACCAGGCCCAGCGCCCCGGCCGTGACCTGTGCCGGGTGGATCCGGTCCGACAGCCAGCCGCCGATCGGCCGGAAGACCACCGTGACCAGGGCGAAGCCCGCCGCCTTGGTACCGGCGTCGGTCGCCGACAGCCCGTACCAGGTCTTCAGGTACGTCGGCAGGTACACCCCGAACGCGACGATCCCCCCGAAGCCGATCGCGTAGAGCGCGGCCAGCTCCCACGTCACCCGCAGGCGCCCGGCGTCGCGCAGCCGCGAGGCGAGCGAGGCCGTCGGCACGGGACGGCCGGGCCGGTCCCGGAGCAGCAGGGCAGCCAGGACGGCGTACGCGGCGAGCGCCAGGGCCACCACGAGGAAGGGCAGGTCGGGGTCGTGCTTGGCGATGCGCGGTGTGACGTACCCGGACAGTGCGACACCGCCCATGCCCATCCCGAAGACCCCCAGCGCGAAGCCCCGCCGGTCGGGCGGGAACCAGGAGTTGACCAGGGGGATGCCGATGGCGAACGTCGTGCCGCCCAGACCCAGCAGGAAGCCGACCCCGAGCGTCAGACCGTAGCTCTCGTGCGCCGGGATCAGCAGCAGGACGGGCACGATGGTGAGCGCGGACACCACCGGGAACATCAGCCTCGCGCCGTAGCGGTCGGTCAGCGCGCCCACCGGGATCCGCCCCAGCGACCCGACCAGCACCGGCACCGCGACGAGCAGCGACTGCTGGAACGAGGAGAGGTGGAGCCGGTCCTTGTAGTCGCCGGCCAGTGGCGCGATCAGGTCCCACGCCCAGAAGGTGAGCGTGAACCCGAGGGTCGCCAGGACCAGATTGCGGTACCCGGCGGACGAGGGCCGCGATGTCGGCGTGGAGTCCATCCCGTCAGTCAAGACTCCCCGGGACGTCCGGTCACGCAGGACTGCGCCAAAAGGATCACGGACGCCGGCCCCGGCGGTCACGGCGCCGGGTTCACCGGCCCGCCACGCCGTCGCCCCGATCCCTGCCGGGCCTCCTGCGTGTTTCACGTAGTGAAACGCGCCCGTCCATCATGTGGGCAACCCCTTGGGCGGTCGACTCCCGCCTGTCAAGATTCCTGTCAACCGGATCGGAAAACCAGGGAGTTGTGAGGTGGCCGTGCAAACACCGCACCACGCGCGCCCTCTGCTGCCCTCCCTCACTGCCCGTCGGTACATCGACCTGGTCCGGACGTCCAGCGCCATCTGTCAGCCTGCCTGACGTCCCCCGTAGGGCCTAGCTCCGCGCGCGGTGCGCCGTCGTGCGCTTCGCCTTCCCGCTCTCCTGGAGCCGGGCAGCCCTTCGGCGGACCCCACGGCCCCGCGCCGCCTTCGCGCGCGGCGTGCGATGTACGGCGTGCGATGTACGGCGACTCGACGTCCGCTCCGCGGCATCCCCGACACCTGCCCCTCGCCCGGCCCTGCTACGGCGTTCCACCGCCGGCGGCCGGAAGGGGGTGCGGGTGCCGTGCGTGTCGACGACGTCGCGCCGCCCGCCTCCCTGCCTTCCTCCCGCCGGCGCTCCCGAACACCCACCCCCGTGAAGGGACACCTTCGTGTCTGCCGCAAGACCGCACATCACCCTGCGAGCCATCGCCGCAACGGCGGCGCTTCCTCTTTTACTCACGGCCTGCGGCTACCCTGCCGAGGCGAAGAAGGAGGACGGCAAGACGCACCTCGCCGCCGGTGCCGGCAAGAAGCTGTCGGCCTCCGAGGTCCGCATCGGTTACTTCCCGAACCTGACGCACGCCACCGCGCTGGTCGGTCTCCAGGAGGGCCTGATCGCCGAGGAACTGAACGGCACCACGATCAAGGCGCAGTCTTTCAACGCCGGCCCGTCCGAGATCGAAGCCCTCAACGGCGGCTCTCTCGACATCGGGTTCATCGGTCCCTCCCCCTCGATCAACGGCTACGTGAAGTCCAAGGGGTCCAACCTGCGGATCATCTCCGGTTCCGCCTCCGGCGGCGTGAAGCTGGTGGTGAACCCGGCGAAGATCAAGACTCTGGACGACCTCAGGGGCAAGAGGATCGCCACCCCTCAGAAGGGGAACACCCAAGACGTGGCGTTCCTCAACTGGATCTCCGAAAAGGGATGGAAGGTCGATCCGGAGTCCGGCAAGGGCGACGTCTCCGTTGTCCGCACCGACAACAAGCTGACCCCCGCCGCCTTCAAGCAGGGCTCCATCGACGGCGCCTGGGTGCCCGAGCCCACCGCCTCCAAACTCGTCTCCGAGGGCGGCGAGGTCCTTCTCGACGAGGGCTTCCTCTGGCCGGAGAACAAGTTCGTGATCACGAACATCGTCGTGTCGCAGAAGTTCCTGAGGGAGCACCCGGACGTGGTCGAGGCCGTTCTGCGCGGCACGGTGAAGACGAACAGGTGGATCCGCTCCCACCAGGACGCGGCAAGGGCCTCCGCGAACGCCAGGCTCGCGGCGGACACCGGCAAGCCTCTCGACCCGGAGGTCATCCACCCGGCGTGGCCGAGTTTCACGGTCACCGACGACCCGCTGGCGGCGACGCTGAAGAAGCAGGCCGACCACGCGGTCAAGGCCAAGCTCATCGAGCAGCCCGATCTGAACGGCATCTACGACCTGCGGCTTCTGAACAAGGTGCTCAAGGCGGCGGGCAAGCCCGAGGTTTCCGACGCCGGTCTCGGCGCCAAGTAGGCCGGCAGCCCGCCCTGGACACACCCGCTTCCGCTCACGGCCCCGGTGGCCGGCGCCTCCTCACCTCACCGTGAGGGACCCTCCTGGCGCCTCTTGCATGTTCTATGCCATACCCCATAGGTTACCGACAGGTAGCCCATTCGGTGGGCCGCATCGTCGTCGCGAAGGTGGTGGAGCGGGTGAGTCCGCGCAGGAGTGACAGCCGCGACCGGATGGTCCTCAGCACGGTTGCCCTTCTGCCCGAGTACGGTGCGAGCGGGACCAGCATCGACCGAGTCCTCGCCCACAGCGGAGCCCCTCGCGGCTCGGTGTATCACCACTTCCCCGGCGGGCGGACGCAGCTCATCGACGAGGCGGTGGCGCTGGCCGGGGACTTCATCTCGGGTCTGATCGACACCATGATGCAGACCGGTGATCCGGTGGATGCCATCGACGCGTTCTTCGTGCTGTGGCGCGACCGGCTCGTGGAGAGCGGCTTCCGGGCCGGCTGCCCGATCGTGGCGGTGGCCGTGGAGGCCAACGACGGGGCCCCTCAGCTTGCCCGCTCCGCCGCTGCCGTCTTCGCCCGCTGGCAGGAGGCCTTCGCGGCCCTGTTCGTGCGGCACGGCCTGACCGAGGAACGCAGCCGGAGGCTGGGGTCCTTCGTCATCGCCGCGGTCGAAGGTGCGGTGATCATGTGCCGGGCCGAACGGAGTGCCGCTCCGATCGAGGCGGCCGCCGCCGAGATCCACGACCTGCTCGTGTACGCCCTGCGCGAGCGCCGTGAGGCCTGACCCTGCTCAGGCCCGGCACAAGCACCTCATCCAAGGAGAACGACCGTGACCACCACCGACCTCACCGCCCTGTCCGGCCTGGAACTGATGCGCTGGGTCCAGACCGAACGCCCGGCCGACATCCCCTCCATCGGCCGACTGCTCGGCATGCGCTTCGACGAGGTCGAGCACGGCCGCATCGTCATCTCCCTCGACACCCGCCCCGACTTCGCCAACCCGCTCGGCACCGTCCACGGAGGCATCGCCGCCACTCTCCTCGACTCCGCCATGGGCTGCGCCGTCCACACCACCCTCCCCGCCGGCACGGGCTACACGACCCTCGAACTCAAGGTCAACTACATCCGGGCCGCCCGCACCGACGGTCAGGTACTCACCGCCGAGGGCAAGGTCATCCACGCCGGACGCCGCACCGCCACCGCCGAGGGCAAGGTGACCGACGACCAGGGCAAACTGATCGCTCACGCCACCACCACGTGCATGATCTTTTGATCATGGCGTTCGGTCCCGGGAGGTCACCGGACAGGGCCGGAGATCCTCCGGTGGGTGGCCGTCACTGACGCGGGATGCTGATGCCGGCCGCGCGCAGGTGCGCCTCGACCAGCGTGTTCAGCCGGGCGATGGACGGCTCCTGGTCTTCCCGGTGGTGGTTGACCACTCCGTACCGGGCTGACGAATCCGAAGGGCGCCGAGGCCCGGCCGGAATCTCCAACAGCGAGCGGTCGGCCAGCAGTTTGGCGGCCAGCGCGGACGCCAGCTCCTCGATCCGCGGGTCGCCCGGATCCCAGGACATCGCGTCCAGGCCACGCTGTGTCAGCGCGACGAACTCGGGGTCCTCAAGCCCGTGTTCAAGCCTGGCGAGGAAGGCGTCGAAGACCTCCGGGACCAATGCCCGGGCCAGCACCAGGGCCTCCCGTTGAGTGGCCACGTAGTCGGGATCGAAGCCGAGAGCAGCGAGTCGGTCCAGGACCGCGCAGGCCCGGTCGGGCAGCAGGGCCCGGTCGCCGTGGGCGAGCCGGTGCAGCGTGTCGCGTCGCGCGAGCAGGTCCTCGACCTGTTCGGTGAGCCGACGATGGACATCGTCCAGGGCGGCGGCGAACCGCTCGGGATCGGCGTCGAGCAGCTCGCCGATCTCGGCCAGTGGCACGCCGGCTCCGGCCAGGGTCCGGACCTGGACCAGTCGCAGCAGATCGGCCGACACGTAACGCCGATAGCCGGAGCCGTCTCGTTCCGGCTCGGCGACCAGGCCGAGCCGGTGATAGTGCCGCACCGTCTTGATCGTGACGCCGACGAATGCCGCCGCCTGACCAATCGTCAGCCCTTCTGTCATCGGCTCTACGCACCTTCGGATCGTGGGCGGCCGCGGTGCACGATCCGCATCGGCGACCGGGACGGGGGCGGGAACGGGGACAGGGACGGGGACAAGTTGCGGATGATCACACGGACGAGGGTAGCGCTCGCCTGATCCCGCCCCTCGCCCTGATCGTCGGGGCCGACACCCGTGGCCGCGATGGAAGTTGACCTTGACCTTGGGTCAGGGTGCACGCTCCTCGCATGACCGGCCCGAAGGGGGTCCGGTGGACGAGGAGGCCCATCATGGACAAGAACAACAACGACTTCTCCGAGGCAGGGCTTCGCCGCCTGCACGAGGTGTTGGCACGGCACGTCGAGTCCAAGAAGATTCCCGGGCTGGTCGCCCTGGTCAGCCGCGGAGACCGGACGCACGTCGAGACGATCGGGACGATGCGTCATGACGGTGGCGGGGCGATGCGCCGGGACACGATCTTCCGGATGGCGTCCGTGTCCAAGCCGGTCACCACGGCGGCGGTGATGGTCCTGCTCGACGAGTGCAGGCTCCGGCTGGACGAGCCGGTGGACCCGTGGCTGCCCGAACTCGCCGACCGTCAGGTGCTGAAGCGGCCCGACGGCCCGCTCGAGGACACCGTGCCGGCCCGGCGTCCGATCACCGTACGGGACCTGCTGACCTCCACCTTCGGGCTCGGGCTCGACTTCGATCTATTGGCCTCCCCGATCAGGGCCGCGACCTTCGAGCGCCTCGACTACAGCGTGGCCTCCGGGCCGGCGCCCGACCCGGACGAGTGGATGCGCCGCCTCGGCGAACTGCCCCTGTCGTACCAGCCCGGTGAACGGTGGCAGTACGACCTCGGCAACGAAGTACTCGGCGTGCTCGTCTCCAGGGTCACGGGCCGGACGCTGGAGACGTTCCTGCGCGAACGCATCCTCGATCCCCTGGGGATGAAGGACACCGCCTTCCACGTACCTGCCGACAAGATCGACCGGCTGCCGCCCCTCTACGGACCCGACCCGCAGACCGGAGAGTTCCTCGTATGGGACGAGGCGGAAGGCGGAAGGAGCAGCCGTCCTCCGGCGTTCCAGGGCGCCGGCGGCGGCCTGGTCTCCACCGCCGACGACTACCACGTCTACTTCCGGATGCTGCTGAACCACGGCATGCACGGCAGCGAACGGATCCTGTCCCGGCCCGCCGTCGAATTGATGACGACCAACCGCCTCGCGCCCGAGCAACGAGCCGCCCGGGACTCCATGTACGGGAACATCGCGCACCTCACTGTCGGCCAAGGGCAGCAGGGCGGCTGGGGCTTCGGGATGGCGGTGCGCACCCGTCGTGGCGACTACGCGCCCATCGGCCAGTTCGGCTGGGACGGCGGTACCGGCACCACCGCCTACGCCGACCCGGACAACCGGCTCACCGGAATCCTGCTCACCCAGGTCGGAATGTCCACCCCGGACTCCGCCCGCCTGATCCACGACTTCTGGACCACGCTCTACCAGGCCATCGACAACTGACATCGAACAGCTACGCCTACGGCCGGCCGTAGCCACGCCGGAACGACGGGAGGCCACGGCGCCCCTCCCCTCCCCCTCCCCCTCCCCCTCCCCTGCGCAAGCCGACCGACAACGCAGAAAACTGTCAGTTTCCGCGCCGCGAGGGGCAGGACGGGCCGGAAAGCACCCCAGACAACTGGGATGTCCGAGGGCCTGGGGCCTCGTACAGAATCGGTCCGCGGGCGCCGCTCGGCTGTTCGACAGCGGGACGGTCCGGCACGTTCGACGGTTCGGTATCGCGCCGTACGGGAGAGCCACGAGTGACCGGAAGGCTCCATTGACCACTACAGCGTTTCGTCGGGCAACCATCCGGTTCGCCCACATGAATGCCGGGGAACTCGTCGACCGGTCATCCGTCGCGGCCTCCGGGGCGGTGGACCGGGAATGGGCCTGGGGTGGGTCGCGCGGTGCGGGAATCCGGGTCTGCGTCATCGACAGCGGAGTCACGCCGGACCATCCCGAGATCGGGCCCCTGGAGGGGTCGTACACGGTGGAACGCACCGAGCAGGACGACGCGGGCGACGGCCGGCCGACCTACCGGATCGTCCCGGACCACGAGGGCGACGCCGCCGGTCACGGCACCGCGTGCGCGGCGATCATCCGGCGGATCGCACCGGACGTGAGCCTGACCAGCGTGCGCGTCCTGGGGCCGCGACTCGCGGGCGACGGCAACATGCTGCTGGCCGCCCTGCGCTGGGCGGTGGCGGAGCGCTTCCAAGTCGTCAACCTCAGCCTCTCCTCGCGCAAGGGCGACTTCAAGGCCTCGCTGCACGACATCGCGGACGAGGCGTACTTCAACCGCGTGGCGATCGTGGCCTCGGCGCACAACAGCCCGGTCCGCAGCTATCCCTGGATCTTTCCCTCGGTGATTTCCGTCGGGTCGCACGAGGTTGCCGACGCGGAGCGCATCGAGGTCAGTCCGCAGCCCCCGGTCGAATTCTTCGCGGCCGGTGTCGGAATCGAGGTCCCCTGGACGGGCGGCGGCCGCTCGTTCCTCTCCGGGAACAGTTTCGCGACCCCACATGTGACCGGATTCGTGGCCCGCATCCTCGGAAAACATCCGCAACTTCCGGTGAGCGAGGTCAAGCACGTTCTCGCCTCGCTCTCGGACAACTTCACCGACGCGTCCGACCCACCCCGCACCCCCAACCCTGCCCATGCCACCGCTTCCGCCGTACCCGTCTCGTCCGCCGTTCCCGTCTCGTCCGCCGCATCCGCCGCATCCACGCCATCCGCCGAAGGAGCAGGCCATGACGAATCCCGCGCATGACGCCCCTCTCAGCGGCCCTCCGCTGTCCCGGCGCGACGAGGTGTTGCGCTCGACCGTACGGCTGGCCCGGCTCGTCTTCGGCGCTCCCGCCTCGTCGGTCTTCCTGCACGACGCGGCGGGCGAGGCACTCGTTCTGGAGGCGATCTCCGACCCCCGGGAGGACAGCCTGGTGGGCTGGACCATCCCCGACTACAGCGGCATAGCCGGGTGGGTCTTCCAGAGCGGGGAGGCGGTGATCGCCGACAACCTCGACAACCACCCGCAGTTCAACCGGGACTTCGCGGCCTCCACCGGCCGGGTACCGAAGGCCATCATCGCCGCGCCGCTGGACACCGACGGGTCCGTCTTCGGCGTTCTGGAGGTGCTCGACCCGGTGCTGGGCACGCGCAGCGCGACCTCAGTCCTGGAGCTGGTCTCGGAGCTGGCGCGCCAGTGCGCGGCGGCCCTGGCGCTGGCGGGTCCGCCGCCCGGCCCCGCCGGACGGCACGCGGCGGCCGCCGAACGGCTGACGACCCTGGTGGCCGACCTGGCCAGGACCGACGACCCGAATGCCGCGCGGACGCTCGCCTCGCTCGAGGAGATCGCCAGCGCCCTGTCATCGAGAAGGGGGTGATCCCGTGCACCTGCTGGAAATCGGCGCCATCCGCAACAAGCCGGCCGCCGGCCTCTATCTGGCCCTGACCCGCCGCTGCCCGCTGTCGTGCGCCCACTGCTCCACCGACTCCTCCAGTACCAGCGAACAGCATCCCGAGACGCCGTTCCGTCGGCTCGTGGAGTCCTTCGACCACGAGACCCGACCGGACCTGCTGCTGATGTCCGGCGGTGAGGCGCTGCTGCGGGCCGCGCTCGTCGCCGACCTCGCGCGCACCGCCCGGTCCGTGGGCTCCCGTTCGTACGTGCTGTCGGGCATGTGGTTCGCCCGGGAGAGCCGGCGGCTGCCCGCCCCGGTGTCCGCGGCGATCCGCGAGGTGGACCACTTCGCGGCCAGCCTCGACGAGTTCCACGAACGCGAGGTGGGCCGGGCCGACGTCTTCCGGGCGATGCACCGCATACGCGAACTGGTGCCGCAGGTGAGCTTCCAGCTCACCGGGCGGGGGGACGACGATCCCTACCTCCAGGGCCTGGTCGACGATGTGCGCCGCGAGTTCGACGACCAAGTGCCCATCCTGGTAGGCACCTTGAGTCCGATCGGCCGTGGCCGCCAGCTCGGCGGGCTGACTCCCACGCCCTCCTCCGGCGTCCCGGTCGCGCCCGTCGACCCGTGCGACCGGATCACCTGGCCGCTGGTCACCTACGACGGCACCGTCTACGCCTGTTGCAACCAGGACCTGGTGGAGCGCCGCATGCCGGAGCACCTGATCCTCGGCCACGCGTCCCACCAGTCGTGGCCCGAGCTGCGCGAGAAGTTCCTGCGCCGCGAGTTGTACCGGGCGCTGCGCGTGCTCGGACCCAGCTTCGTGGCCGCCCGCTTCTCGGACGGACCGTGCGACAAGGGCATGTGCGGCAACTGCCTCACGCTGTCCGGCGACGCCGAGGCCGAGCGGAAGGTGACGGAGTACCTGCGCAGCGACTCCGGTCGGCAGGTGGAGGCCGCCGCCCGCCGCATGGTCGAGCAGGTGGACGGGACCGCCTTCTCGGACCGTCGCTCCGGCCGCTACGGCGGCCTGGTGTCCCTCGGATGGGAGGAGGCGGACCGTGAACAGCCGTCCTACACGAGCTGACAGCGAGGCGGTCCGCAACCGCCCCACGCTGGCGGACACCGAGGCGATGCGCCACCGTCGCGGTGAGTCGGTCCTGCTGTACATCACCGACCAGTGCCCGGTCGGCTGCGCGCACTGCTCGGTGGACGCCCGCGCGGACAGTGACAGGGTCGCCGACTGGGAGGTGTTCCACGACGTCGTCGCCGGCATCGTCGCACTGCCCGGCCTGCGGTCGGTGGCGGTATCCGGCGGCGAGCCCTTCGCCGAGCAGCGGGCGCTGCCGTACGCGATCGGGGCGTTCGCCGACGCCGGGCTGGAAACCATCGTCTTCACCAGCGGGTACTGGGCGCGCGAGAACGGTTCCGCGCCCGGCTGGGTACGGCGGCTGCTGCCGCGGATCTCCACGCTCTTCCTGAGCACGGACGGCTTCCACCAGGGCGGTGTGTCGAACCACCGGTTCGTCGGCGCGCTGCGCGCGGCCCACCGGGCGGGCTGCCGCATCGTCGTCCAGGAACTGGACACGGGCGACGGCGCGCGGGTGGCCGAGGAACTGCTGTCGGAGGCGCTCGGCCCGCGGTGGGCCGACGAGGCGGAGACGAACGTGATCACCCCCCTGCGGTACGGGCGGGGCGCGGGGGTCTTCGCCCTCCAGAGCCGGCACGAGGTGGGGACGTTCTCGGCGTGCACCCTGCTCGGCTCGCCCACTGTTCGCTACGACGGGGTGGTGATCCCCTGCTGCAACGAGGGGCTGATCACCGGTCACGGCCCGTCCGCGCTGCGTGCCCGGACCCGGCGGCCCGAGGGCGTGGCGCAGGCGCTGACCGGGTTCCGGGACGATCCGCTGCTCAAGGTGGTGGGGCGCCTCGGCCCGGGGGCGGCGGCCGACCTGCCCGGCTTCGAGGCCTTGCGCGAGGAACGCTTCGAGAACGTCTGCGGCGGTTGCTGGAAGGCGTACGACATCGCCGGCCGACCGGGGCCGGCCGCGGACTCCGTGACGGCGCTGGGCGTGGCCCTGAGGGAAGGCGGTTGACGGTGGAGGAGCAGACGAGGTCGCAAGCCCTGCGCCACAAGATCGGGCTGCTGATGCCGGCGGTGGACGCCGCGTCCCGGCAGATGTGGACCCATCCGCGGAGCGACCAGGTGTATCTGGAGTGGCTCAAGACGCTGCACGGGACGATCCGGGCCACGGTGCCGCTGATGCTGGCGGCCGTCGAACAGTGCACTGTCCGTCAGGACGACCCGGTGGCCGATCTGGTGGGCCGCTACCTGGCCAAGCACATCCGTGAGGAGTACGGGCACGACCAGTGGGTGGCCGACGACTACGTGGTGGCCGGGGGTGATCCCGAGACGCTGCGCACGGCGCTGCCGGGGGCGGCCATCGCCTCGCTGGTCGGCTCGCAGTACTACTGGCTGCGCCATGCGCATCCGGTGGCGCTCGTGGGGCACATCGCGGTGCTGGAGGGCAACCCGCCCGGTCCCGGGCTGGCCGGTGACCTGGCGGCCCGGACCGGGCTGCCGGAGGCGGCGTTCCGCACCATCGCCCGGCACGCCCAGCTGGACGTGCAGCACCGCGACGACGTGCACCGGCTGATCGACCGGCTGCCGCTCGACCCGGCGCAGGAGGAACTTCTCGGTGTGAGCGCGCTGCACTCCATGAGGGGGCTGATCGAGGTGATGGAGGACGTGCTCGGCCGGGTCCACCGGCGCTCCCCGGTGGCCCTGGCCGGATGAGTCGCGCGCGGGTTCCGGGCCCGCTGGCGGGCCGCGACTTCCGGCTGCTGTACACCAGCACGGTGGTCTCCGGTCTGGGCGACTGGCTGGACCAGGTGGCGCTGCTGGTGCTGGTCACCACGGTCTGGCACGGCGGCGCGGGCGATCTGGCGCTGGTGGTGGCCGCGAGCATGCTGCCGCTGCTGGCGACTCCGTTCCTGGCGGTGCTGGTGGACCGTCGGCCGTCGCGGCGGGTGCTGATCCTCACCGACCTCGTACAGGCAGGGCTCACCCTGGGCCTGGTGGTCGCCCCCGGGGTGTACTGGGCGGCCGGGCTGGTGCTGGTCCGTTCGGCGCTGGGCTCGGTCGGCGGGCTCGCGGGCCAGATCCAGTTGCGGGTCTCGGTACCGCCCGAGGGTGTCCAGGCCGCCACCGTGCTGCTCCAGACGGCGATGCAATCGGTCAAGATCCTCGGGCCCGCGCTCGGTGGCCTGCTGGTCGCCCTCATGTCGCCCCGGGCGGTGTTCGCGGCCAACGCGTGCACGTTTCTCGTCGGGGTGATCACCGCCCGCGCCCTGCGCACCACGTCGTCACCTTCCCGGAGTAAAGATCTGCACTATTTCAAAGAACTGGGGGAAGGATTCCAGCACGTTTTCGGATCACGTCTGCTGCGTTCCCTCCTGTTCGTCATGTGCAGCCTGATGTTCGTCGTCTTCCTTTATGACTCCATGGCCGCTCTGATCGTGCCGGCTCTGGGAATGGGCACGTCCTACATCGGCTACATGGTGTCCGCCGTCGGATTGGGCGGGGTCGCCGGTTCGCTGCTCATGGGCCGTTTCGCGGCACGCCTTCGGCCTTTCCTCACCATGGCGGGGTCGGTCCTGGTGATCGGCTGCATCGTCACCTTCATCGGATTCGCCATTTTCCATGAAATACGCATTGACTCCACCATATGGCTGTGTGTTATTTTCCTTCTGGGAATAGCAAGCGCCGGAATCCTCGTCACTTTTCCCAGCGTCGTACATTCCGAGACGCCGGTCGAACTGACCGGCAGGGTCTGGGCGCTCATGAATTCCGTGCCGGCCGTACTGAACGTACTGGCCCCCGTGCTGGCGGCGGCCCTGGTCGTGTGGATCGGGCTCGGAAGCCTGCTACTGCTGGCGGGTGCCGCCCTTCTGCTCACCGCCGCCGTGGTCGCCGTCCGGCTCGGCCGCGTACCGCCCACCGCTCAGCCGCCCACCGCTCCGAAGTCCGGCGCTCCGAAGTCCGGCGCGGACGACGGTGCCGGCCGGGCCGCGGAGCCGACGCCCCGCCCGGCCCCCCTGAACTCCGGTGCACCGCACCGGGAAACCAGAGCCCCGTCCGTGAAACGCGCGGGCTCGTCAACCGAGGAGATCACCATGGCAGACAAGATCGACAAGCTGGCCGAAGCCGGTTTCTCCATGACCGACGCCAACGACGCCCAGCAGGCGGTGCTCAAGTCCCTCACCGAGGACGAGATCGACGTCCTGCTGAGCGTCAAGTCCCGGGTCGAGGCCGCGGGTTCGGACGTCGAGGGGCACTCGGTCTCCGACCCCAGCGGCGGCTACCTCTGGTAGTGCCGACCCTCGTCAGGGGATCGGCCCCGGACCGGTGACGTCTGGGCCGTAGCACAGACCGGGTGGTTCACGACGGGGCAAACGTCGTGAACCACCCGGTGGTCGCTCAGCGAACGGGGAGGACAGTATGAGCAAGCCCACCGGTCCCATCGTATCCACCGCGAGCCAGTGCGCCGGCTGTGGTGTGGACAACCCGTCGGCGGCCCGCTTCTGCATGGCCTGCGGGATGGAGATCGGCCTACCCGCCACTCCCGCCAGCGGTCTGCGCTTCGTCTCCGTCGTCTTCTGCGACGTGGTCGGCTCCACCGGGCTGGCCACCTCCCTCGAACCCGACCGGTGGGCGGCCGTCCTGGACGGCTACTTCTCCCTGGTCGGCTCGCTGGTGGAGGGTTACGGCGGCAAGGTGGAGAAGTTCATCGGCGACGCGGTCGTCGCCGTGTTCGGCGTCGAGGGGCACGGCGAGTCGGCCGCCGCCTCCGCCGTCTCCGCCGCCACCGCGATCGGGCACCGCACCGGCGAGTACGCACGGGGCCTGGGCGAGCTGCTGCTGGGCGACTTCCCGGTGCGGTCCGCGGTCGCTTCCGGCCATGTCGCGGTCAGCGGCCGGACGTCGAGCTTCGTCATCGGCTCGGTGCTCAACCGGGCCGCCCGGCTCCAGCAGCACGCCCCCGACGACGGGGTGATCGTGGACCTGGCCACCCGGCTCCAACTGCAGGACCACTTCCCGCTGCGGGCGATCGAACCGGTCGCGGCCAAGGGCTTCGCCCGGTCCGTCCCGGCCTGGATCGTCGGTCCGGCCGACACCCAGGCCCCCGGCACGGGCACCGTCGGACGGACCGACCTGGTCGGCGAGCTGGCCGCCCGTATCGGCGCGGCCGCCACTGCCACCGGTCCGACCCTGATCCTGGTCGGGGGCCCCTCCGGGGTGGGCAAGTCCCGGCTGGTCACCGAGGCCCTCGACCGCTGCACCGGCCTGGCCACAGCCGTCCTGCGCTGCCCGCCCGCCGGGACCGGACTCGGCCTGCTGGCCTGCTGTCTGTTCCTGGAGGAGATCGAGAACGCCGCACGTCAGGGCCACGACAGGGTGGACGTGACGGTGCAGTTGACCGGCGCCTCCACGCGCGCCGAGCAGGCCCTGGCCCAGGACCGCGGCGAGCTGGGCCGTGCGCTCACCGCGGCATTGGACCGCCTGCGGGGCGCGCGGCCCCTGCTTCTGGTGGTCGAGCACAGCGAGTGGACCCCCGGGGCACTGGCCGATCTGCTCGACGAACTGACCGCCGCGCCGGGGCGGCCCGTCGTGGTGCTGCTGGTCGGAGTCTCGGCCCCCGAGGCTCTCGCCGGCCGGGAGGCCCACCGGCTCACCGTGCCGCCCCTCGGACGGCCCGACGCGCGGCGCCTCGCCCACCGGCTGCTCACCGCGCAGCACGACCCGGCCGCCGCCGACCGCCCCCGGTCCACCGGCACCGGGGCCCCTGGACACGACCCGGCCCCCGCCGCCGCACTCACCCCCGGCTCCGCCGCGGAGGAGATCGCCTCCCGGGCCGGCGGCATCCCCCGGTACATCGAACAGATGGTCGTCCTGAGCCGCTTCGCCCAGCCCGGCGACGACTGGGCGCCACCCAGCGCGCACGCCGCGCTCGGTGCCCTGCTGGACGAGCTGGACACCGACTCACGGGAACTCCTGGTGCTGCTCGCCGCCGCCGGCCGGGACCTGTCCCTGGAAGACCTGGGCGCCCTGATGGACCCCGACAGGGTCGCCGCGGCCGCGGCCCGCCTCCTCGAAGCCGGGCTGGTGGAGTCCGCCGACGCCCACAAGGGCCGCCTGGCCCCGGCCTTTCCGGTCGTGGCCGAGGTAGCACTGCGGCGGCTGACGCTCTCCGAGACCGCCGACGTGCACGCCAGGCTCGCACGGTCCCTGGAACCGGTGGCCGAACGGCGCCCCGCCGTCGCCGAGTTGCTGGCCCGGCACTGGGAGGCGACGCACACCGCCTTGCGCGGGGTGGAGCCCGGCTCCGACCGGACGGCCCGGGCCGCCGAGTCCGCCGTGACCGCCTTCGGCGTCGCCGCCCGCTTCGCCCTCTCCCGTGGGCGACCCGAACTGGTGCTGACGCTCACCGGACGCGCCCGCGCACTGGCGGAGGCGGACCGCGCACAGGGCCACGACCTGGATGTCCTGGAGGCGTACGCCCTCGGCACCCAGGGAATGCCGCAGGCCGCCCTCGAACGCGTCGAGCGCGTGCTGTCGGCCCAGGGCCGGGCCGCCCCGGCCGCCCGGATCCACGCCCGGCTCAACTCGCTGTACTCCCGCACCTATCTGACCGGCGACGCGCCCGCCGTACCGGACGATCCGCACTACCTCGCCGCGGTCGCCTCCCCGGAGCCCGAGGCCCGGGTCGGGGCCCATCTGTACGCCGGGCTCCAGTCCCTGCGGGCAGGCGACCACCCCGCCGCCGAGCGGGCGCTGCGCTCCGCGCTGCGGTCGGCCGACGGCGCCGGGACCTGCCTGGGCCTGACCGAGGTCTACGCCAACCTGGCGATGGCCCTGGTCAACGGCGACACCCCGGTCCCCGCCGCACTCGCCGACTGCGAGCGGCTGCATCAGGAGGTCGCCGGTTCCCGGCTGCTGAGCTCGGCCACCGGTGTCGCGCTGGCGCTGGTGCGCCACATGTCCGGCGACCGGGCGGCGGCCGACTCCACGATGGACGAGGCCGAGGAGGTGCTGCGCGATCTGGGCCAGGGCACCGGGGCCGCGACCATCGCGGGCTGGCGTGCCGTCCTGGCGGCCCGGTCCGGCGACTGGGGCACCGCGGCCGACTGGTGGACCGCCCAGGGCGATCGCTGCGCCGCACTCGGCATGGTCCGCCAGGCCTCGCTGTCCCGCCTCCAGGCCGAACTGGCCCGGGAGGCGTCCGGTGAGGGACGGTCCGGCGGCGCGCGGGGCGGGCCCGGGCTCGACGAGGTGGCCGTTCCGCCCCCCGAGGCCTGGGCGGAGTACACCGTCGCCCTGCAGGCCCGCGCCGTACGGGCGTTGCGGGCCGGCGACCCGGATCCGGCCGCGACGCACCTGGACGCCGTGGTCCGCCATCTGGGCAAGGTGCGCGGCAGCGGCGCGGTGATCACACCGCTGCTCTTCAGTGCCGTCCTCGCCGGCCGTACCGGCCTCCCGGTGGCCGGGCGTGCGCTGACCGCGCTCCAGCGGGCCATCGAAGCCAAACAGGACCTGGGCGTGCGCGCCCCGCAGGCATAGCCGTACGCACCGCCCCACCGCACGACCCGTCCCCTCCGGGGGAACTCCGAGAAAGCAGCCGCCCGTGCGCGTCCTCCTGCTCTACGCAAACCCCCACCAGGTCCTGCCGGTCGGCCCGTACGGACTGGAGATCCTGCGGGCCGCGATCACCGAAAGCGGACTGCCGGTCGAGGTGTCCGTGTGCAACCCGTTCCTCGAATCGCTCGACCACACCGGCCTGTTGACCGAGGTCCTCGACCGGGCCCGGCCCGACCTCGTCGCACTGTCTATCCGCAACATCGACAACGCCGTGGTCGCCTGCGACACGGCGGCCGGCGCGGACGGGCGCTGGATCGACGTGGTGGACTATCTGGCGCCCATCTCCGAGCTGACCGCCACGCTGCGCGCCTGGGACCCCGGCCTGCCGGTGGTGGCGGGCGGCGCGGCCTTCACCTCCTGCCCGGTGGAGGTGATGGACCGGCTCGGACTGGACTTCGGCCTCACCGGTCCCGGTGAGACCGCGTTCACCGCCCTGCTGGCGCGCGTGGTCGCCGACGGCGGTACACGGGGCGTGCGGCAGGTGGTCGCCGAGACGCTGTCCACGCTCCCCGGCGGGCTGGTGCGCGCCGCCGACGGAGCCCTGGGGCCCGGCCTGCGGCCGCGGCCCGACGTGGTGTCCCGGCCCACCACCGCGCTGCCGCGGATCGCACCGGAGTACGTGCTCTTCGCCAAGGCCCGGGGCATCCCCACCGCGCTGCGCAGCCACGCGGGCTGCCCGCTGCGCTGCTCGTACTGCGTCGATCCGCTGAACGTCGGCAGGGTGGACGCACGCCCCGCCCACGCCGTCGCCGCCGAGGCGGAACACTACGTCGAGCAGTACGGATTGACCCACTTCCATCTGGCCGCCCCCGAGGTCAACCTCCCCTACGAGGGGGCGCTGACCGAGGTGTGCGAGGCCCTGGCCGGAAGCCGCCACGGCGAAGTGATCAGCTGGCACGGCTACTTCAACGTGAGGCCGTTCTCCGAGCGGCTGATGGACGCCTTGATCCGGTCCCGCTGCGTGCGTCCGAGTTTCTCGGTGGACGCCTTCGACGACCGGATGCTGCGCGGGCACCACAAGAACTACCGGATGTCCGACGTCGAGGACACCTTCGGTCTGTTGCTGCGGCGTCGGCCGGAGTGGATGGACGTTCAGATCGGGGTGCTGTTGGGCCAGCCCGGCGAGACGGCCGCCACCCTGGACAACGCGATCCGCCACATCCGCCGACTGGCCGACCGGGGCGTGTCGGTGGGCTATTCCTGCGGGCTCCGGGTCTACCCGCACACCCCGCTGGCCCGCACCCCTCTCGACCCACGGCACCTGTACCGGGCGAACGGGCCGCTCTCCCCGACCGGTGGCGCCGGTCCCCGTACCGTCTCCGCGGCCGACTTGCTGACACCGCTGGTGTACTGCGAGCCGATGCCGCCCCGGGAGCTGGCGGCCCACCTATCCGACCGGCTGTCCGACTGCCCCGGAGTGACCTTCATCGACGAGGGGCCGGTGAAGGAGGCCCGGCAGCCTGACTGGCTGCGCCCCCTCAACGTGGCCACCGTGCACCTCGCGCACGGCCGTTCGGGGCCCGCGGCCGAGATGCTGCGGCTGGTGCTGGGCTCGGCCGACGCGCGGGCGGCGGGCATGACGCAGCGACTGCTCCGGGAGGCGGCCGCACGGCCACCCGTCCCGGTGGGCACCGGGGGACTCCAGACCGCCGGAGCCTGACCGCGCCCGCCCCGCCCGCCCCCTCCCCACCCCTTCCCTCCCCTCCCGTACCGCCCCTTCCCCGTCCACGGAGGACACACCCATGGAACTGACCTGGAGCACGGATGACTTCGCCGTCTTCGACGACTTCCTCGCCCCAGAGGTCGCAGCCGCGCTGTGGGAGCAACTGCGCACCGAGGACTACCACTTCGTCCACGGACGCCGGGACGGGGCGTGGAACAAGGTCTACGGGCTGCTGGACGGCAGTCCCCTCAGCGGGCCCGGCACGTTGAACGACCCGGAAGGCCACTTCACGGGACTCTTCGCCGACCACGCTCCGCACCCGTCCGGCGGGGCGACCGACGCCGTGGTGAAGCAACTGGCCGAGGAGGCACCCCGCATCGAGCCGTGGACCGGGCGGTTCGGAACGGACTGGCACGCCTTCACCTGCCGCCCCTTCCTCTACCCGCAGGGCTCCGGACTGGCCTGGCACGACGACTCCGGCGACCGGGCCGCCTCGTTCGTGCTCTACGTGCACCCCGAGTGGCAGGCCTCCTGGGGCGCCGAACTGCTCGTCTCCAGCGGAACACCCGGGTCGCGGTCCGCCGACCAGAACGCCCACCTCACCTCGCGGGTCGGTCACTACCTCGCCCCGCACCCCAACCGGCTGGTCGTCCTGCGGTCGGGCGTACCGCACATGATCAAGAAGGTGGAGCCGCACGCCGGGGACCGGGTACGGGGCTCCGTGGCGGGCTTCTTCCTGCGCCGACCCGCCGATCGGCCGCAGTGACCGGGGCCGCCCCGGCACCCGCCCACCGCATGAACGGGCCTTCCGCCACAGTGCGGTTGGCCCTCAGGCCCGGTCGTCGCCGGGTTCCCCCGCGGACGGGGCCTCCCCCGCGCCCCGGGCCCGCCGGCGGGCCGCCTCACGGACGGCGATCACGTCGATGAGGTCGCTGACGGTGCCGAGCGCCTCGGAGGAGAGCCCCACCGCACGCAGTGCCACACTGCGCACCCCGGCGTCCCGCAGGGCGCCGAGGAGTTCGATCTCCGCGGCGATCTTCGCACCGTGCTCGTCGTCGAAGAAGTAGGCGACCGGGACCTCGAAGTGGTCGGCCAGGGCCTCCAGATGGCGCTTGGTCGGGTTGTTCCTGCGCCCGGTGCGCAACTGCCACAGGTACGTGGTCGAGAAGGACACCCCGGTGGCCTCCCGGCACGCGGTGGCGACCTCCTCATTGCTGAACGGCAGGCCGTCGGGCCTGCGGGCGAGCCGGAAAAGTCCGTCGATCTTCCGACTCAGTGACGAAGGCGTGGGCTCCGTTTCGGCCACTGCCTGCCCCCTTCTGCCGCGGCCTCCAGTACGCCTACCCGCACAGGCGAATGCAACTACGTTGATTTTCACTGTAGTTGACACCCCCGAAGTCGGCAGCCATGCTGAAGTGGTATACGGATATGAAAACTGCGAAATGGTTGTTCATCTCAGATGAAACCGCCTGGCTGTCCCCGTCCGCCTGGGTCCACCTCCCGGAGCCGTCCTTGACGATCCCCGCGCCCTCATCTGTGAAGAACGCCCGCCCGGCCGCCGCATGCCCACCCGCCGCGTTCCCCGCCGACATGGTCGGACGCGACGCCGAGATCGCCGCGCTGGCGGCGCTGCTGGCGGATCCGTCGACCCCCGGAGTGCTGCTGACCGGTGTCCCGGGCGCGGGCAAGACGCGGCTCGCGGCCGAGGCGGCGGCCGCGTACCGCACGTCGACCGGCGCCACCACCGTGCGCGTGGAGACCGCGGCCGAGCCATCCACGGCCGAGCCCTCCGCAGACGGCACGGACAGCACGCTCGACCTTCTCGCCGGCCTCATCGCCGGCCGGGACCCGGGAGGGCCCCGGCCGCTCCTGCTCGTCGACGACCTCGACCGCTCGGACCACCACCGGCTGCTGCGGGCCTGCGCGGTCGGGTCCGTCGTGGTTCTCGGCACGGCCCGCCAGCCCCCCGCGGCCCACGGCCTCGTCCCCTTCCCGGTGGACCCGCTGCCCGTGCCGCTCGACTGCTCGGCGCTCGATCTCGGCGCACTGGCGCGCGTTCCCTCCGTGCAGGTGTACCTCGCCTGCCTGCGCACGATCAACCCCGCGTTCTCCCTCCAACTGCACAATCAGCAGGTCATCGCCCGGACCTGCGTCGAAGTGGGCGGCAACCCCGGCGCGCTCTGCCGCACCGCGCGGGTCGCCGCACTGGAGAGCCCCGAGGTGGCGTGGGCCTCGCTCGGCGACCGGACCGTCCCGTCCCCGTTCCACGCCGAGGACCGCGACCCCGCCGCGGCGCCGGGTGGCGATCCGCGCGGCGCCCCTCCCCGGGCCGCCGACGGGACGCCGATCCGCCTGCTGGCCCACTGCCAGGTGTTCAGCGGCGGCTTCGGCCCCGAGGCGCTGCGCCAGATCACGGGCGTCGCGCCGGAGGAGTTCTCCTCGGCGCTGGAGACCCTGCTGCGCGGCCATCTGCTCACCGCCTCCACCCTGCCGTCCGGCCGCCTGGACGGCACGGCCCGGTTCCGGCTGCGGCTGCCCCCGGACGGACCCGCGCGCCGGCTCCCGCCGCCCGAGGACTCCGCGGCCCGGCTGGCGCACGCCCGCTACTACGCGGCCCTGGCCCGCGCCGCCGCCGACCGGATCATCTCGGGGCAGCAGCGCTCGGGCCTGATCGCCTTCTGGAGCGAGGAACGCAACCTCCGCACGGCACTGGAGACGCTGCTCCGGCACGGCCTGACCGGCGAGGCGCTCGACCTCGTCGACGGCATCCGCGTCCACTGGCGGGCAACGGGCGGCTGGAGCACCTGGGCCGAAGGGCGCCCCCGCCCCGACCCGTCGTGGACCGCGATCGGCCACCGCGACCGGATCCGCGTCGACCTGCTGCTCGGCGAGGCGGGCATCCTGGCGGGCCAGCCCGAGGCCGCCACGGACCTGTTGGACCGGATCACGGCGGACGCCGCCCAAGCCGCAGGGCTGTCCGCGCGGGTGACGCGGCTGCGGGCCCTGTGCGTCCTGGACGCCGACCCGTACCGCGGCGCCGCCCTGCTCCTCGAGGCGGCCGACCGGCACCGGTCCGACGGCGACCGCCACGAGGCCCGCTACGTGTCGCTGGAGGCCGCACTCGCGGGTTTCCGTCTCGGCGACACGGCGGCCGCGGCGGCCACCGCGCTGGAGGTGCTGGCCGCGGCCCAGCAGGGGCGCGACACGCTCGCCGCCGGTACCGCCCTGCTCCACCTGGCCGTCTTCGCGGCCGCGGAGGGACGCGCGCAGGCCACGGCGCACTACTGCGAGCGGGCCCTGTCGGCCCTGCGCGCCCTGGGGCCGCCGGCCGTCCTGGGCGCCATCGCCACCACGCTGGGCAGTCCCGCCCTGCCCGACGTCGTCGAACGCGCCATCGGCACCGCCCGCGGCTTGGGCGCCTTCCACACCTGGCGCGGCGCCTTCTCGGAGGAGGCGGGCACGCCCGACTTCGCCATGGCCCGGCTGGAGGAGCCGGTGCGCGAGCTGCTGGGCGAGGCCGCCTTCTCCCGTGCCCTGGTCGAGGGTTCCAAAGTGTCGCTCCCGGACCTTCTGGCCTCCCTGGTCCCGGCCCCCGCCCCTCCCGCCACCGCGCCCACGGGCCCCTTACCCCCGGACACCCGAACCCGGATCGAGCCACTGACGCCGCGCCAGACCGAGGTTTCGCGCCTGGTGGCGGCCGGTCTGAGCAACCGGCAGATCGCCCACCGGCTGGCGATCTCGGAGTGGACCGTGGTCAACCACATCCGGGACACGATGAAGAAGCTGGGCTGTTCCTCCCGAGTGGAGATAGCGAGCTGGATGCACCACTCCGGCCTGCGCCCGTCACCGCAACCACCCCTGTTCCTCCGCACGGCCTTTCCTCCGTCCGCCCCCGCCCTGTCCGGACCGACGCTCATCCCGTCCTAGTACTCCGTCGGTGATCGTGGAGCGGTGCGGTCGACTGCCGAGCGCCCCACCCGGTGGCGCATGTGCTCCACGAGCCCGGTCACGGTGAACGCCTCGGCCACCTGGACCAGCCACGCCGCCTCCTCCTCCACCGAACAATCGACCGGGTAGGCGAGCGCGACACCGTGGTCCCCGGAGGCGCCGGGGTCGATCCCGGCGAGCTCCAGTGCGGCGGCGATGACCGCGGCCTCGGCCATCGCCGCGCGGCCCGCGGGGGGCACGGGGAACCGGGCCAGCGCCGCCTCCGACAGTGCGCGGGCGTCGGGGGGAACGAAAGCACGCAGTTCCAGGTAGCCGTCCCGGATTTCGATCACCCGGCGATAGAGGGCGAACTCGGACCTGCGCAGGGAGAACAGACGCGCCGGTGGCCACCCCAGGTCCAGGGCCGTCCCGGGCGAGACGGCCCGTAACGCCGACCACAGCGGCTCCAGGGCACGGTAGGTCCGGTAGGTCCGTACCCACCGCCGGACCTCGGTGGTGACGGAGATCCAGGCCCCGGCGGTGCCCCCCAGGACGCCCAGCACCAGACAGCACAGACCGAGCGTACGGCCCACCGGGTCGAGCCCGGCGCTCTGCCGGTTGTCCACGGCCACGGTGACGATCGACGACACCCCCCACAGGGCCCAGACGAGGCCCACCGTGACGCTGGCCGTGATCAGTCGCAGGCCCGTGCGCAGCGCGCCCGGACCCAGCCCACGGGCGAACCGGTGCACCGGGACCAGGAACACGGCCAGGCACCACAGGCTGTAGCCGGTGAAGACCGTGTCGCTGGAGGCGAGGAGCACCGCTCCGGTCCCCTCCACGAGAAGCGAGCCGTGCCGGGTGCGTACGCCGGAGCAGAGGAACATCACCGCGCACAGCACGACGGCCGAGAGGGTGACGCCGATGTGCAGCCGTACGGTCGGCAGTCGGGGCCGGGGCAGGCCGATTTCGATGACGGTCAGCGGGAGGAAGGCGAGGCCGGCCATCTCCATCTCGCGGCCCAGGAGGTGGGTCAACTGCGGGAGCCACGGCCACAGCCGCTCCAGGTACATCGTCGGTGCGGCCAGCAGGGCCATCGCCGCGGCCATGCAGAATCCGAAGCGGCACAGGTAGCGCACGGCGAAGGGCGAGTCGCTTCCGCCCCGCAGCAGACGCAGTTCGTAGCAGCCCAGCCACAGCGCGGCGACGGCCGGGAGGTACGCGAGCAGGTCAGACACGTGGCCGCTCGGGGCGGCGGGAGGGGGACCCGACGAGGGTTCCGGCCCGTCCGTGGTCCCGTCCCGGCACGGGACCTTCCCTCAGTACGCGGTGCAGGATGAGAGAGGCGAGCAGTTCTGCTTCCTGCTCGGCGGGCTCGGCGTACACGGTGCGGCCCAGGACCCGGCGCACCAGGTCGGGAGAGAGCCCGGGCAGCAGCGCGCGTAAGCCCGGCGTCTCGGGGGTGGGTAACCGATCGTGCCCGCAGAGCAGGTGGGCCGCCTCGTGTACGAGGATGTGCTGCCGGTGCAGTGCGCTGGTCCCCGGGGTGCACAGGATGTAGTCGGCGTGGTCGGTCGTCACCAGCAGACCGCACGGGATCGCCGCGTCCACCGCGACCGGCAGGACCTCGATCGGGCGGCCGCGCCGTTCGGCCAGGAGTGCCAGGAAGGTCTCGGCGTCGAAGGGGTCCGGCAGTTCCAGCCCTTCAGAGAGGGCGCGAACCCTCCGCCACAGGCGTCTGCGCGACCGACCGGTGAGCATCAGGGACCCCTCCCGCCGGAACGGCGCCGCCGCTCCGCGCTGCTGTCGTCGAGCGACCCGACGTCCCTCCCCCGGGCCGCTCAGACATCTGCTCTGAAGGATCTGCCCGAAGCATATTTTTTGATTGTGTGCCCGTCCAGTCGTGCGCCGACGGAGCGCCCGTGCGGGGTACTCGTCCGCGGCGTCGTCCTCGCCGGAACCTGTGCGGACGCTAGTCATGGGGACATGAACGACGAGAATGCACCCCGATGCCCCACCGCCGCCGCCGGGTGTCCGGCCGCCGCCCCTGGACTGGGAGTACCTCCTGGTCACGGCCCGACGGGCCGACCAGGTCATCTCCTTACGCCGCCGGCGGCCGGGCAACGGGGCAATCCGCCATGGGAGTCGACGGGCCCGCACGTGACGCTCAGTGCGGGCACGCCGGGACTTTCCCCCATGGCGCCGTGCCTGGTTGTGGGTGCTGTCACCATCGTGCGGCACACGACGCGTTCCTAGGCTCAGGCGGGTGATGAGCCTCGACTGCCGACCGAGCAGGTGAGGCGTACACCGGCGAAGGGATTGCGGATGGGTGTGCGGACGGGTGTGCGGACGGGTTTGGACAAGGTGGTCGCAGACTCCTTGGAAGCGGTGGCCGATGTGGGCCGGGGAGCGTCCGTCGCGGTCGGCGGCTTCGGACTGTGCGGGATCCCCGGAGTGCTCATCGAGGCGTTGCGAGAACGTGGTGTGGGCGGCCTGCGGGTGGTGTCGAACAACTGCGGTGTCGATGACTGGGGGCTCGGGCTGCTGTTGCGCGAAGGCCTGATTGCCCGCATGACGAGCTCGTACGTCGGTGAGAACAAGGAGTTCGCCCGCCAGTACCTCAGCGGTGAACTGGAGGTGGAACTGGTGCCGCAGGGGACCCTGGCCGAACGGCTGCGGGCCGGCGGGGCGGGCATACCCGGTTTCTACACCCCTGCCGGCGTGGGCACGCAGATCGCCGATGGCGGTCTGCCGTGGCGCTACCGCCAGGACGGGACCGTCGCCGTGGCGTCGCCGCCGAAGGAGACGAAGACCTTCAAGGACCGCGAGTACCTGCTCGAAGAGGGCATCACCACCGACTTCGCCCTGGTCCGGGCAGCCGTCGGTGACCGACACGGCAATCTCGTCTTCCACGCTTCCGCCCGCAACTTCAACCCGCTCGTGGCCATGGCCGGCCGTATCACCGTGGCCGAGGTGGAGGAGCTGGTCGAGCCGGGCGAGATCTCCCCGGACCAGGTCCATCTGCCCGGCATCTTCGTCCAGCGGGTGGTCGGCGTCGCGGCGGACGATCCTGCGGCGGCCAAGCGCATCGAGCGGCGCACGACGCGTCCGCGCCACGAGGAGAGTGCGTGATATGGCCCTGACACGCGAGCAGATGGCGGCCAGAGCCGCCCGGGAACTGACGGACGGCTCGTACGTCAACCTGGGCATCGGGCTGCCCACGCTGATACCCAACCACCTGCCCGACGGCATCGAGGTGGTCCTCCACTCGGAGAACGGCATCCTCGGTGTCGGCCCCTACCCGTACGAGGAGGACGTCCACCCTGATCTGATCAACGCGGGAAAGGAGACGGTGAGCGCCGCTGTGGGCGCCTCCTGCTTCGATTCCGCGCTCTCCTTCGGGATGATCCGCGGCGGCCACATCGATGTCGCCGTGCTGGGGGCCATGCAGGTCTCCGCCTTCGGGGACCTGGCGAACTGGATGATCCCGGGGAAGGTGGTCAAAGGCATGGGGGGAGCCATGGATCTGGTCCACGGGGCCCGGAGGGTGATCGTGCTCATGGAGCACACGGCCCGGGACGGCTCGCACAAGCTGGTCGAGGAGTGCACGCTGCCGCTGACCGGTTGGGGTGTGGTGAACAGGGTCATCACCGACTTGGCGGTGATGGACGTCTCCCCTGCGGGTCTCCTGCTGCGCGAGGTCGCCTCCGGTGTGAGCGTGGACGATGTACGCGCTGCCACCGGAGCGGAACTGGCCATCGCGGGTGACCTCGTGGTCGGCCGGTGACCTGGATCCGCACGGGATAGCAGGGCGACGCCGATCGGACAACGGGGTGCAGTCCACACGGTTTTCAGCCGGTTGTGGGGTGCGGAACCGTTCTGACCCGGCCGTCCCGAACCTTACGGTTACCGGCACCTCAGTATTCGGCCATCTGGACGAGACGGCCGGACTGGGTCGCGTGATCGAGTCGATCGCGTGCCACCCGGACAGGGAGCCGCCATGCCCTCGCGTGAAACACGTCCCACACCGCTGTCGTCCGCTGGTCCGCGCCGCCCTTGGGAGCGGAAGGGACGATGGCGCCGTGCCCTCGGGCGGATGACCGCGGTGGTGGCCCTGGTGGTGGGGGCGGCGCTGCTCCAGCCCGTCCCCGCACCGGCCGCCGAGGCGGCGGTCTCGCTGCAGAAGATCAGCGGCTTCGGCGCGAACCCGGGCGCTCTGAACATGTACGTCTACCGGCCTGCCGGTCTACCCGCCGCCCCGGCCGTGGTCGTCGCTCTGCACGGCTGCACGCAGAGCGCCCAGATCTACGCCGACAACTCCGGCCTGACGAAATTCGCCGACCAGTACGGTTTCCTGCTGGTCTTCGCGGAAACGACCTCCGCGAACAACGGCAACCAGTGCTTCAACTTCTTCGAGCCGGGCGACAACCGGCGCGGTCAGGGCGAAGCAGCCTCCATCCGCCAGATGGTCGCCTACGCCGCCTCCACGTACCACACCGACTCCGGGCGCGTTCACGTCACGGGACTGTCGGCGGGCGGTGCGATGACGTCCGTGATGCTGTCCACCTACCCGGAGGTGTTCCGGGCGGGTGCGGTCATCGCCGGGATCCCCTACGCCTGCGCGAACTCGGTGGTCACCGCCTACTCCTGCATGAGTCCCGGAGTGGACCGCACTCCGTCGGCCTGGGCACAGAGCGTCCGTGACGCCAACCCCGGCTACAGCGGCCCGTGGCCGAGGGTGGCCATCTGGCACGGGGACAGCGACACCAAGGTCGTGCCCAAGAACGCGGATGAGCTGCGGGACCAGTGGACGGCCGTCCACGGCCTGGACCAGAGCGCGGACCGCACCTCCACGATCGGGCCCGACAACACGCGCAGGGAGCAGTACCTGGCCGGTGACGGAAGTGTCGCGGTCGAGGTGGACCGGGTGCCTTCCCTCGCCCACGGGACCCCCGTGGACCCGGGCACCGGAGCCCAGCAGTGCGGCGCCACCGGGACGGGCAACTTCATCCGCTCGATCTGCTCCAGCTACTGGATCACCGGCTTCTTCGGCCTGGACGGCTCCGTCCCGCAGCCCGGCGGGCTGCCCGCCCCGGCAGGCCTGGCCGCGGGCAACGCGACCGACACCGCGATCACCCTGAACTGGAACGGCGTGAGCGGGGCCGCCTCCTACGCCGTGTACCGGGACGGCAGCCGGATCGCCACCCCGACCGGATCCCCCTTCACGGACACGGGCCTGAGCCCGGGCAGCACCCACACCTACGCCGTGGCCGCCCTGGACGGCGCAGGCGTCGAGGGCCTGCGCTCGGCGGGCATCGGCGCCACCACCACCGGCGCGGCACCGAAGTGCTGGACCGCGAACAACTACCAGCAGGTTCAGGCCGGACGCGCCACCACCGACGGCAGCTACGCCTACGCCAAGGGCTCGAACCAGAACATGGGCCTCTACAACACCTTCGCCACCCACACCCTCAAGGAGGCCCCGGCCGGCTACTACGTGATCGCCGACGGAAACTGCCCCTGACCCCTTCGACGAGGATCCGGCCGCGGGGCGGGAGCGGAGGCTCTCCTCCCGCAGGCGTGGCGGACATCCCCACTCTTCCCGCCCGATCTGTGGGGGCCCTGCCCCTGCCCCGGGCGCCGTGATGCGCCATAGCGTCCCGCTTGCCCGCAGAGGCCACTCACCGGAGGTACCCGTGTTTCCCCTGCTCAGATCAGCATCACCGCCGCGCGGTCCGCGTTCACGCGTCGTCAGCCTGCGACGGGCGGTCGCGGCGGCAGCGGCGCTCGTGACCCTGGCCGCGGTCCCCGCAGCCGCCGACGACCGGGAAAAGAGCGGCGAAGGCATCACCGGCCACTGCGCGGCGATGTCCAGGCTGAAGGTGCCGGGTGCCGAACGCCAGCGAAACGTCTGCCTGGGCGAGCTCACCACCGCCGGGACAGTCGCCTCCGGCCACACCGACAAGGCCGACTGGGCAGGCCTGACCCCGGCCGCCCTCGCCGTGCCGAGCGGCGTCCCGGGCATCCAGATCGACGGATACTTCCCCGACACCTCGTCCACCAACACCAACCACGGCTGGAATCACGACGCCCAGTTCGTCATCCGCCTGCCTGACCGCTGGAACGGCGGGCTGGTCGTCGCGGGCTCGCCGGGAGTGCGCGAGCAGTACGCCAACGACCGGGCCATCGGAGACTGGGTGCTGGCCCGCGGTTACGCCTTCGCCGCGACCGACAAGGGCAACACCGGGGCGGGCTTCCACCGTGACGGACACGCCCCGGGCGACGCGATCGCCGAATGGAACACGCGCGTCACCCAACTCACCCGCGCCGCCCGCGCCGTCATCGTGCAACGCTACCTGCGCCCCCCGGCCCGCACACTGGCCACCGGCATGTCCAACGGCGGCTACCTCGTGCGCTGGCAACTGGAGAACCATCCGGAGCTCTACGACGGCGGCGTCGACTGGGAAGGCACCCTTTGGCGTGAGGAGGGTCCGAACCTGCTCACGTTCCTGCCTCCGGCACTCGCCGCGTACCCGATCTACGCGAAGGGCGGCGAGGGCTCCGAGCAGGCCCACCAGCAGATGACGGCCGCCGGCTTCCCGGCCGGATCCGAATTCCTGTGGCCGTTCCACCACCAGTACTACTGGGACCTCACCCAGCGCATCTACCGCGAGGAGCTCGACCCGGACTACGACGGCCCGCAGGAAGCGGGAACCCCGTTCTGTACTCCGGGGACGCCCTCGTGCGACAGCGACTACGAGTACGGCGGCCGGCCCCAGGGCGTCCGCGACGCGGTGTCGAAGATCGCCCTGACCGGCCGGATCGGCAAACCTCTGATCACGGTGCACGGAACCCTCGACGTGCTCCTTCCCATCAGCCGGGACTCCGACGTCTACGCCCGCATGGTGTCCGACGCCGGCCGAGGCCGCCTCTTTCGCTACTACCGGGTCGAAGGAGGCACCCACGTCGACTCACTGTTCGACGTGTTCCCCAACGAGCTCCGCCCGCTCCTCCCGTGCCACCGTGCGGCCTTCACGGCGCTGGAGAACTGGATCGGCCGCGGAGTACAGCCGCCGCCCGGCCACACCGTGCCCCGCCCGGCCGCCGCCACGCCGGAAGACCTGCTGACGAAGTGCCCCCTGACCAGCTGAGGACCTGGTGATGGTGGTACCCACCACATCGCCAGTCACGACTATGGCGGTCAGCCCCATGGGAGTGGCACCCCGATGTCCCGCATGATTCCCGCCATGACAAGCGGAATCACACCCCCGTCCGACGGAACCGCGGGCATCGATCTGGCGGGCCGAACCGCCATGGTGACCGGCGCGGGCAGCGGCATCGGACGGGCCTGCGCTCAGGCACTCGCCTCCGCGGGCGCACAGGTCCACGTGGTCGACCTCGACGCCGAAGCGGCCAAGTCCGTGGCCGAGGAGATCGGTGGTCACCCGCACGTCGTGGACCTGTCCCGCAGCGACCTCATCGAAGGCCTTCCGGCCGACATCGACATCCTCGTCAACAACGCCGGCCTCCAGCACGTGGCCCCCTTGACCGCGTTTCCCCCGGAGCGGTTCGAACTCCTCCAGAAGGTCATGGTCCACGCCCCGTTCCTCCTCCTGCGCCGGGTCCTGCCGCACATGTCCGCACGGAGCTGGGGCCGCATCGTCAACATATCCAGCGTGCACGGCCTGCGCGCCAGCGCCTTCAAGGCCGGATACGTCACCGCCAAACACGCCCTCGAGGGCCTGAGCAAGGTCGCTGCTCTCGAAGGCGCCCCGCACGGCATCACCAGCAACTGCGTCAACCCCGGCTACGTGCGCACCCCGTTGGTCGAGCAGCAGATCGCCGCGCAGGCCGCCGCCCACGGCATCGGCCCCGACCAGGTGATAGGCGAGGTGATGCTCAATCGCTCCGCCATCAAGCGACTGATCGAACCTCAGGAGGTCGCCGCCATCGCCGTATGGCTCTGCGGCCCGCACACCGGATACATCACCGGCGCCTCCCTTCCCGTCGACGGGGGCTGGAGCGCCGCCTGACCGGCGTTCCACCCTTCGCACTGCCCCTCGCAGACCGTCCCCAGCCGAAAAGTGGTACCCGCCCATGGCAACCCAGCAGTCCAGAGCCGGCATCGGCCGCATCATCAGCGCCAGCCTCGTCGGCACCACCATCGAGTGGTACGACTTCTTCCTCTACGGCTCCGCCGCCGCCCTCGTCTTCAACAAGCTGTTCTTCCCCAGCAGCGAACCGCTGGTCGGCACCCTCCTCGCCTTCCTCACCTACGCCATCGGATTCGCCGCCCGGCCGCTGGGCGGCATGGTCTTCGGCCACTACGGCGACAGGATCGGCCGCAAGAAGCTCCTGGTCCTCAGCCTCCTGATGATGGGCGGCGCCACCTTCGCCATGGGCCTGCTGCCCACCCACGCCAGCATCGGCGTAGGAGCGCCCGTCCTGCTCACCGTGCTCCGCCTGATCCAGGGCTTCGCCCTCGGCGGCGAATGGGGCGGCGCGGTCCTGCTCGTCTCCGAACACGGCGACGACAAGAACCGCGGCTTCTGGGCCTCCTGGCCCCAAGCCGGCGCACCCGGCGGCAACCTCCTCGCCACCGGCGTGCTCGCCCTCCTGGCCGCCGTCCAGTCCGATGAAGCCTTCCTCGCCTGGGGCTGGCGGATCCCGTTCCTGCTCTCCGGCCTGCTGGTCGTCATCGGCCTGTGGATCCGGGTGTCCGTCTCGGAGTCCCCCGTCTTCCTCGAAGCCCAGGCCAAGGCCGCCGAGCAGGCCGCCGCAGGCATCAAGGAAGAGCTCCCCGTCGCCGAAGTGTTCCGTACCAACTGGCGCGGAGTCCTCACCGCCATCGGCACCCGCCTCGGCGAGAACATCTCCTACTACATCCTCACCGCGTTCCTCCTCGTCTACGTCACCACCCACCTGGGCCTGTCCAAGAGCAACGGCCTCAACGCCGTCCTGATCGGCTCCGCGGTCCACTTCGTGACGATCCCGGCCTGGGGCGCTCTGTCCGACCGGATCGGCCGCCGTCCGGTCACCCTGATCGGCTCGCTCGGCATGATCGGCTGGGCGTTCGCCTTCTTCGCGATGCTCGACACCAAGTCCTTCCCCGCGATCGCAGGGGCCGTCACCATCGGACTCCTCTTCCACGGAGCGATGTACGGACCTCAGGCCGCCTTCATCTCCGAGATGTTCGACACCAAGGTCCGCTACTCCGGCGCCTCCATGGGCTCCCAGCTGGCCTCCATCATCGGCGGCGCCCTCGCCCCGATCATCGCCGTCGAACTGCTCAAGGACTACGATTCGTCCCTGCCGATTTCCCTGTACCTCGCCACCGCCATGCTGATCACGACCCTGACCGTCCTGGTGGCCAAGGAAACCCGCGGGCGCAGCCTGACCCACAACCACACCCCCGCCACCGGCACGGTTCCCGCCCCCCGCAAGCCCGAGCACGCGGTCAAGGCCGACAGCTGACCCCACCGTCCGCCGCGGCCCGCACACCACAGCGGGACGCGGCGGACGCCAAGTGACCCCGGCCCCACCCGCGGGGCTTCCGGCGCACTTCCACAGCCGCGCGCAGAACCACGGAGACCGTCATGCCCGACCCAGTGAAGAACCCCGGCATCGGGCAGCCCGGGGCCGCCCAAAGGCAGCTGCTGGATCTCCTGGCCGAGGGCGCACCGCTCGAACACTTCACGCAACCCGCGGAGGCGGCGAAGAAGGCGAACGCCCCCGAATCCGAACTCGCGGCGATCACGGAAGCCACCCGGGTGGCACTGCGCATCCGGGACACACTCAGCCAGCACCGCCGCCGTGAGGCCGAACTCGCCGCCCTCTTCGACACCGCCGGAGACCTCGCCGCGCTCAGAGACCTCGACGCCGTCCTGCGAGCGATCACCCGCCGGGCCAAGCTTCTCCTCGGCACCGACGTCACCTACCTCTCCCTCAACGACGAAGAAGCCGGCGACACCTACATGCGGGTCACCGACGGCTGTGTCTCCGCCGCCTTCCAACAGGTACGACTGGGCATGGGAGAGGGCCTGGGCGGCCTGGTCGCCGAATCCGCACGCCCTTACACCACCGGCGACTACCGCGACGACCCGCGCTTCAAGCACACCAACACGATCGACAGCGCCGTCACCGAAGAGGGCCTGTGCGCCATCCTCGGTGTCCCACTGCGCCTGGGCACCCGGGTGATCGGCGTCCTCTACGCCGCCGACCGCTCGGCCCGCACCTTCAGCCCCGACGAAGTCGCACTGCTGTCGTCCCTCGCCGACCACGCCGCGATCGCCATCGACAGCGCCCGCCTCATGGACGAGACCCGCACGGCACTCGTCGACCTCAACCAAGCCTCACAGACCATCGAGGCACACAGCGACGCCATGCGCCGGGCCGAGGAAGCACACGACAGACTCACCGACCTCGTGCTCCGCGGTGGTGACATCACCGACGTCGCCACCGCCATAGGCACCATTCTCAACGGCCGCACGCTCATCCACGACGCGGACGGAGGCGAACTCGCGCGCGTGGGGGCCGACGCCCAACCCCCGCCCGCACAGGCCGTAACAGCCTCCCGGACAGGCGGCCGCGCCGTACCCGTCGACGGAACCTGGGTCTGCGCCGTCCTCGCCGGACACGAACTCCTCGGCAGCATCGCCCTCACCGGCCGCCCCGACCTCGGCGAAGCAGACCGCCGTCTCTTCGAACGCGCCAGCGTCGTCACAGCCCTCCTGCTCCTCCTTCGCCGCTCCGTCGCGGAAACCGAAGACCGCATCCGCGGCGAACTCCTGGGCGATCTCCTCAGCCGGGCCGCCGACCTGGGCACCCTCACCGCCAGGGCCCGCCGCCTCAAGGTGAACCTGAACGACCCCCACACCGTATTCGTCCTCCACGCCCGCAGCGCCACCCGACAACGACTGCTGGCCGCCGCCACCCGCGGCGCACAAACACGCCAGGGGCTGGCCGGACTGCACCACGAGGAAGTCGTCCTGGTCTGCCCCTCCGGCACCCCCTCTTCCTGCGCCTCGGAAATCGCCGACGAGCTGAGCCACGCCGTCGCCTCACCCGTCACCGTCGGGGCCGCAGGGCCCGCGACCGGCCCGGAGCACTTCGCGGACGCCTACCTGGAAGCCCGCCGCTGCCTGGCCGCCCTCCGCGCACTCGGCCACGACGGGACGGGGGCAGCACTGGCCGACCTGGGGTTCGTCGGCGTGCTCCTCGGAGACCAGACGGACCTGCACGGATACGTACGCCACACCCTGGGCCCCATCCTCGAGTACGACGCAAAGCGCGGAACCAACCTCAGACACACCCTCCAGACCTACTTCGCCGCCGGCATGAACCAGACCAGGACCCGCGAGGCCCTCCACGTCCACGTCAACACCGTGGTGCAGCGCCTCGACCGCATCGGACAACTCCTCGGCCGCGACTGGCAACGCCCCGACCGGGCCCTCGAACTCCAACTGGCCCTGCGCATAGCCCAGGTCTCCTCCGTCAGGTCTACCCAGGCGGCGTCCACGGTGTCGGCGAGTGAGGTGTAGACATTGCCGATCAGGGTGGTGACCAGGTCGTCGCGCGCCGCGAAGTAGCCAGGGGCGCCGTGAGCGGCCGAGGGCCGAGACGACACGGGCCTTGTACGTCTCGGGGAAGTCCAGCATCGCGTGGGCCGCGGCGAACCCGCCGCCGGAGTGGCGTCGCCGGACTCGACCGTGGTCTCCTTCGCCGCCTGCACGTCGCGGCCCTTCGCGGCGTCCGCGGGCAGGACCTCGACGGTGGTGTCGGCGCGGTCGGCGGCGATGAACCGGATGCGTCCCGCGGGGGGAGGTGCAGCGGTCAGGGGCTCCAGCCGGCGGCACCGTGGGCGTCCTACGGACATCGCGGTCCGATATGGGCTTAAATAGGATCTATATGACGCTCCATCACGACATGCGGTTCTGTTCCTTTGGTGAAGGGATGCTTCGTTGCCGGCCGATCAACGTTCCCGCACGGACAGGGTGGTCTTCGGGGTCACCGCGGGCCTGACGCTCGCCTTCGTTCTGTGGGGCGCAGTGGCGACGGACTCGCTGGAGAGCGTGTCGAGCAGCCTGCTCGAAGGGCTCATCCACAACGGCGGCTGGGCCTTCATGCTCGCCGCCAGCGCCTTCGTCGTCTTTGCCCTCTGGTTGGCGATCAGCCGCTACGGGCGCATCCCCCTCGGCCGCGAGGACGAGCCGCCGGAGTTCCGTACGGTCTCCTGGGTCGCCATGATGTTCAGCGCCGGCATGGGCATCGGGCTCATGTTCTACGGCGTGAGCGAACCCCTGGCGCACTACGAGAACCCGCCGCCCGGCACTCACCCCGTCGACTCCGCCGAGCGGATGCAGACCTCGATGGCCACCACTCTGTTCCACTGGACGCTCCACCCGTGGGCGATCTACGCGGTCGTCGGTCTCGCCATCGCCTACAGCACGTTCCGTCGCGAACGCCGCCAGACGATCAGTGCGGTGTTCGAGCCGCTGATCGGCGCCCGGCACGCGCACGGCGGCATCGGCCGTGTCATCGACATCGTGGCGATCTTCGCCACCCTCTTCGGCTCCGCGGCCTCGCTGGGCCTCGGAGCCCTCCAGATCGGCAGCGGCTTCCGTGAGCTGGGCTGGATGGATTCGGTCAGCACCGCGCTCCTCGTCGCCGTCATCGCCGTCCTGACCGTCGCCTTCGTCGCCTCGGCGGTCTCGGGCGTGGAACGCGGCATTCAGTGGCTGTCGAACATCAACATGGTGCTCGCCCTCCTGCTCGTCGTGTTCGTGTTCATCGCCGGGCCCACCATCATCGTGCTCGACCTCCTGCCCACCTCCCTCGGCGCCTACCTCGGCGACCTCCCCCAGCTCATCGGTCGCACCGAGGCCACCGGCGCCGGCGAGGTGGCCGAATGGCTGGGGAGCTGGACGGTCTTCTACTGGGCCTGGTGGATCTCCTGGACCCCGTTCGTCGGCATGTTCATCGCCCGGATCAGCCGCGGACGCACCATCCGGCAGTTCATCGGCGGCGTCATCCTCGTCCCGAGCACGGTCAGCCTGCTGTGGTTCTCCGTCTTCGGCGGCACGGCCATGAAGCTCCGGGAGAGCGGCGCCCTCGACAAGGAGAGCACCCCCGAGGGACAGCTCTTCGGGCTGCTCCAGCAGTTCCCCATCGCCACCGCCATGAGCCTGCTGGTCATGATCCTCGTGGCCATCTTCTTCGTCTCCGGCGCCGACGCCGCCTCCATCGTGATGGGCACGCTCTCACAAAAGGGCGTCCTGGAACCGGCCCGGCTGGTGGTCGTCTTCTGGGGCGTGGTCACCGGCGCCGTCGCGGCCGTCATGCTGCTCATCGGCAACGGCAAGGGCGACGCGCTCGCCGGACTGCAGAACCTGACGATCCTCGTGGCGGCGCCGTTCACCCTGGTCATGATCGGGATGTGCGTGGCACTCGTACGGGACCTGCGCCAGGACCCGCTCATCATCCAGGGCGAGCAGGGCGAGGAAGCCGTGGCCGTCGCCGTGGCCGCCGGCCACGAGGAGTACGGCGGCGACTTCGAGATCCGCATCGGCCCGTCAGGCGAACCGGAAGCGGACACCACCCCGCCGTCCGCGGCGCCTCCGCGCCCGGATCGCTAGGCTCCGACGACCCGCGCACGGTGGACGTCGAACCGCCGCGCGCCTCCCTGGCAGCCCGCCACACCAGCCCCGCCGGCACGCGCGACGGCGGACGGCCAACTCGCGGATTCGACACACCGGGGCCAAAGCCGTGCAGGCGGCACTTGCGAGAGGTGTCAATCGTCGTTGTCCGGTGCACCGATGACTCGCGCCCTCTGCGAGGGGGCGGCTATCCCTCACCACTGATCGCAGAGCCCAGCCGCACCTGTGCCCAAGCCGCCGGGATCGGGATGTGGATGCCACCGCCGGTCTGCGTGAGGCGGAAGGACTGGACGCACAGCCAGAGGCTGCACTCTCCGTTCTGGTGGACGACCGTGATCATCTCCCCGGACTGCCCGGTTGCCGGCAGCTTCGGGTAGGAGACACCCTGATCTCCTGTACCGAATTCGACTGCTCGCGGTACCAGGCAGATCTGGCCGTGCTCAGTGGATTCGAACCGGCCGCCAGGGCTCTCCTTGGACTTCGCGGTGATGCCCGGCCCCTTCTTTCCCGTGCACTCTGCGCCAGTGAGCCCTTCGAACTTGCCGCCGGCCGCATGCTGGCTCCAGCCGACGACGCCCTCGTCCTTGTACCCCAACCCGAGGACTCCGTAGCCGAAACCGGCTCCCGGCAGCGAAGCCTCTCCTACGACGCCCGATGCCCTTCTCAGCCGATGGTCCCGGCCGGAGTCCCTGGGAACTTCTCCCTCATTGGCCGTTGTTCCCCAGACACCTGCGGTGACCGGCCGCGCGAAGGCCGCCCCCCTTTGCGGAGGGTCCGCTGCTTCGGAGTAGAAGCCCCAGACCCCGACCTGGCCAAAGGTCCACGCCCCTCCGGTCACGCCATTGCCTGTCGCGCTCTGGCCGAAGACTCCGGCGCCTTTGCCGTTGGTTTCACCCACTACGCCATTGCCATCAGCATCGTTCCCGCCGTAGACCCCGGCTGTTGCGTCGGAGTTGGACTTGCCCACCACGTTCTGCTTGCCGAAAAGCCAGTCGAGGATTCCCATGACGCCTCTCCTGCGAGTGTCCTGGTCACTTCCAGTACGGCACTGATCCACAGGGGTGGCAATCGGAACACTTGAAGCTGCTTCTGACCTGCGGAAACGCACGAGCGGGCTGACCGCCGGCAGCCCCCTTCGCACGTCGGAAACCGCCGGCCGCTTCCCCCGGAGCTTGGCATCCGCACCGCCGCACTCGCGAGTCGAACGGGACATAGACGTCGGAGGTAGTGAAATGGTGCACTGATCAGCCCCTGCCTGCGGTGTGCCTCGGGCCCTGGAGGAGCCCCGGAAGGTGAGGTGGCCGCGGTGGTGGAGTCCTCGTCCGATGCCCAGGGTGATGCGGGCTCCGTCGAGGCCGGTGGTTACCGGCAGGAGCTGAAGCGGACGCTCGGCTCCTTCCAGGTGTTCGCGATCTCGTTCGCGTTCATCTCGGTGGCGGTCGGCATCTTCGCGACATTCGACGAAGTCCTGCTGACCGCCGGGCCGGTCGGGATCTGGTTGTGGATCGTCGCCGCGGTGGGACAGACCCTGGTGGCGTTGGTGGTCGCCCAGTTCGCGGCCCGTATCCCGCTCAGCGGTTCCTCGTACCAATGGGCCTCGCGGCTGGCCAGCCCGAAGATCGGCTGGTGGTTCGGGTGGCTGACCTTCTGCTACCTGGCCATCGGCGTGGTGGCGGTCGACAACGCGCTCGCCAGCCAGGCATTCATGCCGCTCGCCGGCATCGCGCCGGACGAGGGCGCCGCGCGCCTGATCACGCTGGTGGTGCTGCTCGTCCAGACCGTGCTGGCCGTGGCCTCCACGCGCCTCGTCAGTCTGATCAACACGGTCGCGGTGGGGCTCGAACTGGCCCTCGTCGTGGTGGTGGCGATCGCGCTCGTCATCGCCGTGGCCATCACGGGCGACGGCGCGGTCGGCAACCTCACCTCGCGCGGGGTCGTCGAAAACACCCCGGACTATTTCGCGGTCGGCGGCGGGCTGATGCTCGCGATGATCATGGGGCTCGCGACCCTCGTCGGCTTCGACTCGGCGGCGAACCTGGCCGAGGAGGCCAAGGACCCGTTCCGCACCGTTCCGCGCGCGATCGTGGGGTCGGTCGTGGCGGCCGGGGTTCTGGGCATGCTGTTCCTGATCACGCTCACCGTCGCGATCGACGACATCCCCCGCGTCAGCGCCGAGGGCTCACCGGTCGCGGCGATCATGCGCGACCAGTTCGGTCCGACGATGGAGAGGACGCTGCTGGTCGCGATCACCATCGCGTTCTTCGGCGCCGGGATCGTGGTGATGGTCTCGTGCTCGCGGCTCGTCTTCGCGATGTCGCGCGACGCGCGCTTCCCCGCCCACCGGCTCATGCGGCGGGTGAACCCCCGCACGAGGACGCCGATCCCGGCGACCGTGCTGGTCTTCGCCCTGGGCGTCGTCCTGATGGTCGCACTGCCGGGAGCCGCGCTGCTGAAGCTGATCACGGCCTCGACCATCCTCCCCGCGCTCACCTACGGCTCGACCATCGTGCTCTACCTGACGGTGCGCGGACGCCTGAGCCGCAAGAAGGGCGCCTTCGACCTGGGACGCTTCGAACTGCCGGTCGCCATCTGCGCACTGCTGTGGACGCTCATCGCGTTGTTCGTTCTGGTCAGCCCGAAGGAGGCCTTCGTCTCCGTGGTGATCGTGGTGGGCCTCCTCCTGCTCGGCGGCCTGTTCTTCCTCGGCATGCTGAGGTTCGACCGCCAGGCCCTGGAGACCGAGCCGGGCGAGGCGGACTCCTTCACCCGCTGACCAGGATCATCCCCTCCACCCGAAGGGTCTCCCTCACGAGACGCCGAACGTACAGCGAACAGGTCACCGGAGGCGGCACTGTGGAGCAGTCGGGGAACTGCTCCCTCCTGGAGGCAACCGCCGGCGCCTCACTCGACATCAGGCCCTCTCCAGGAACTGCAGGAGGACCTCGGCGGTCGCCCCCGCGTGAGTCAGCACGCCGCCCTGCGCCGCGCCCTCGACGACCGCCGGTTCCCCGCGCGGCAGCAGCCGGACGGCTTCGGCGCCCGTCCAGGGCGGAAGTACAGGTCGTGCTCGAACGCCACCGCCAGCGTGCGGGCTCGGATCCCCGCGAGGACAGCCATGCGGTCCGCATCGCGGAGCCAGACGTGGGAAGCCGCGGCCTGCCCTGCTTCTCCGGCCGCGACGCCCATACCGCTTCCTGCCCACCCAGCAGCTCCCGCCACGCGGCGACCTCCCCGGCGTCGTCGCGCAGCACCAGCGGCGGCAGCGTGCTCGGCAACGTCTGCAGCGTCTGCAACGCAGCGAACGCGGGTGGCAAGTGCCCCAACAGGCCGACCAGCTCCGCCTCCGCGTCGATGACCGCGTCGACCACGCCCGTCAGGGGGCCGGCCCCCGCCATCAGCACCAGTGCACCGACCAGGTCGGGACGGGTACGCGCGCGAAGCTCCGCGGTGAAGCTGCCGAGCGAATAGCCGACCACCGCCGCGCGGCGGATGCCCAAGTGGTCCATCAGTCCTGCCAGATCGCCCGCCAGACCGGCCATCGTGTACGGGGCGGGCGGCGCGTCGGCACAACTTTCGGGAGCTCCCGGCCCTTCGATCATGGACAAGTCATGGTGGCGGCTGCCCACCCCCGCGCCGGCCGGATCGCTAGAGCCATTTGTTGCGGCGCAGCGCGCGGCCACGTCCCGGAAGTACGTGGCGACCTTCGCCGGAATCCCGGGAACCGCGCCTTCGCCGAGTCGGTGCAGGGGCCGGCGAGGGGCATCACGGCTCGCTTGAATTCGAGGAGCTCGCGCTTGAGCTGGTAGATCCGCCCGGCGTCCACCGGGCGGTCCGGGGAGAAGACCTCGGTCCTCCACGGCGAGGGGGTGCAGACCGAAGGCCCCGGCGACCTCCTGGAGCTGCTCCTCGGTGGGCTCGTACAGACCGATCCACGCGAACCGGACCTCCGGCGCCCGTCCTCGTAGAGCGCGCAGTCCACCACCGCCGACGGCATACCCGCACCCTTGAGCGCGGCTGGTGCCGACGGAATGGCAGCCCCCGTTGCGCCGGTTCCTACGGTGTGCCGCTGCCTTCCCTGCCACCACCCGTCAGCTGGCCCACCATCATCACCATGAGGCCGAGGACCAGCATCGCGCCGCCGGTCAGGGGGCCCCAGTGTCGGGTCCCGGCATCGCTGATCACCAACCCGAAGAACACCTGCCAGCACAGCGCCAGGCCCGCCACCAACTGGCCCAGGCCGTAGAGGCGGGGGCTTCGGACGTGGCGCCGGTTCATGGGGAGCACCCAGCCACGGGTGACCGCCGCCACCCCGGAGGACTCACCGCGCCCCGCGTCCATGGGCTCCGCCACGGGCACGTTTGTCGGCCGGTGGCGTCCCTGGATGATCACGCAGACCACATGAGCCGCCGGCCCCGGAATCCCCACTCCGGGGCCGGACGGCTCATGTGTTGTGCGGCGGGTGAGCAGCACGCGGTGCGTCGGCCCGGCCCCCCACGGCCCGGACCTTGCCGTCCTTCGACGGAGTTCAGGTCGCGCCTCCAGCCGCGCGCCACGAACCGTCATCCCGGTCCGTCGCCGCATCAGTCTCACCCGTGGACGCAGCCCGGGCAGCACTCCTTGACGCCTTCCTTCCGCGCAGCGATCGATCTTGACGCACCCCTGATGGCGCGGGCCAAAGAGGCGTCAAGGGCGCGTTCAGAATCCTGTCCCCGCAGGTCGGATGCGCTGGGATGGGTTCATGAACAGCGTTCCGCGCTACGCCGACCGGCCGCGGGTCGTCCGCGTTCCCGCCACCGCCCGCCTGAAGGGCGTGTTCGGGGCACCGTACGCATCCTCACCATCTCCGCATGAGCTGAACCCGTACCCCCGCGTCCCGTCGGGGCGACAGGCAGGTCGGCCATGCCCCGTTTCCAGGAATCCGACATGCCTTCTTCCCTGTCCGGACGTACCGTTCTCGTCACCGGAGCCACCTCCGGCATCGGCTACGAGACCGCCCGCAAGCTCGCCGAGCGTGGCGCCACCGTCCTCCTGCACGGCCGCACCCCCGATGAGGCGCAGGCCGCGGCCGACCGGCTGATCACCACTGCCGGCATCAACGACTCGTCCCTGCGGCCGTTCGCCGCCGATTTCGCCCACCTCGACGAGGTCGAGAGCCTGGCCTACGCGGTCGTACGCGAGCACCCGCGCCTCGACGTACTCGTCAACAACGCGGCCATCTCGGCGCCCGCGCGCCACACCCTTACGGCCGACGGCAACGAGATCGCCTTCCAGGTCAACTTCCTCGCCCACTACCTGCTGACGAACCTGCTCGAGCCCGCGCTCACCACCGACCAGGGCGGCCGCGTCGTCAACGTCTCCTCCTCGCTCCACCGCACCGTCACGATCATGTGGAACGACCCGCAGCGGCTGCGCCGTTACGCCCGCCTCGCCGCCAGTGGAAGGGCACGGCGGCGGCCCTGTGCGGGAAGCCGCCCTGCGGTGAAGGGTCGTTGGGTATCGCGTGGGGGCGTCGGCACGTCCCGCGGTGCGGGGTGATCGCGACGGGCGCCGCCCAAGGGGGTGAGCCGGGAATCAACGGGTGTGGCGCACCGGAAGGTGAACAGGACGCTGCACCGGCGGCACCGGATGCGGTGGCCGGTCGTCGTGGCGCTGACCGATGTTCACGTCGTCCATCCAACTGGGCCTCGTTCGTCGGCTCAAGAGCCCTGATGTCCTTCTGACGGGCCTTTGACGGACTTCACCCTGGGCGGCCGCCTTGGCGGCGGCCGATGAACACGACCGCGTCCTCCGGCTCCCACAGCGTGGCCCCGTCGGCGAAAGTGACGGTCACCGGCTCGCCGTTGACCGGGTCGCAGGAGGAGATCCGTGCGTCCTGGCCATCGAGCATGGCGGAGACGCCCAGGGCGTCGATGGCACACATCGACCACACCCGTACCCCGTTCGCCAGCCGGATCCGGTGCGGGGTCTCGAACGCCGAGAAGGGGTACGCCGCCCGGATCCGCCCCGCTTCGTCGAGGGTCAGGAAGTCCTCGCGGTCCAGTTCGGCGAGCACCTCAGCCGCGGCCCTGCCCGCGAGAGCGGCTACGGGTTCCAGTGCGGCGACCTCGGGAGCCGTGCCATCGGTGGCGAAGGACCGCAGTACCGCCTGGTGAACGGCGCGCAGACCGCGCCCAGTCGGGGCACGTCGGCCACGGCCGGCCCGGCCGATCGGGTCCAGCAGATCCCCCTCGCAGCACTCCGTCCCCCTGCCGCCGAGGCGGGAATCGCACCGGCCAGCGCCTGGCGAAGGGCCTGCACGCTCGGGGCCCCGTCCGCGCGGCCGTCCTCGTCCCGGTAGAGGCGGCAGGACACGCTCGCCGGGGCGCCGGCCACCGCGAACGGGTCGAGGCCGTCGAGCAGGACCGTCGGCGATCCCGTCATGCCCCAGCGGGCGGCCTCGGCTTCCTCCCGGTCAGGTCCAGGAGCATCCACCCAGCCAGGTACGTGGAGGAGCGGCGACCGCGGCGACGCCGCCGGCCAGGACGATGACCGGGCCCCGGGCCCCGGGCGCCGAGCCGGTCGCCGAAGCGCGCCGCGCCGGCCAGGGCGTCGGAGAGGCCTTCGATCACCCCCCAGGGCTGCCCCTGCGGCGCCGAGGGTGGAGGTGAGCAGGGACGGGAGCAGCGCGGTCGCCGTACTCAGCCACCCGCGAACGGTTCCCGGTCGGGGACCAGGCGGGGGACGAGGCGGGGGACGAGGCGTACGAAGACGACCATCCCGATGACCTCGACGAGGGTCTGGGTGACCACGACGACCGCGGCGACGGCGAGCTCGTCGGGCAGGGCCAGAGCGAGGGGCAGGACGACGAGGGAATTGCGGGTGGCGCCGGTGAAGACGACGGCCCGGGAGGCGGGCACGTCGAGCCGGAAGAGGCGCGCCACCAGGCGCCCGGCGAAGGCCATGACGATCAGGAAGGCGGCGTAGAACGGGATGACGGCTGCCACGTCGCCGAGGCTGCCGCCCAGCTTGGGGACCTGGGAGGCGACGACCGTGATCAGGGTGGCCGCCATCAGCGGCACCATCGTGGTGGTCGCGGCGTCGGACACCCTCTGGCCGGCGTGCGCACGGGCCGCCCAGGTCTGGAGCGTCCAGGCCAGTACGAGCGGTACGACGATCAACAGCAGGAAGGCTTCGAGGAAGGGCCCCGCGTCGACGATGTCTCCGAGGCCCGAGCCCATGAACAGGTAGAGGAAACCGGGCAGGAGCGCCATCTGCGCGACGAGCAGGAGCGGGGTGGCGGCCAGCAGGCGCCGGCTGTCGCCGCCCGCCAGGCCGCTGAAGACGATGACGTAGTCCACGCACGGGCACAGCAGCACCAGCAGCACGCCGACCCGGACCGCCTGATCGGCGGGCAGGAACCCGTACAGGGCTGCCACGACGAGCGGGACGACGATGAAGTTCACGGCCATCGCGGCGGACAGGAAGCGGCCATCGCGCAGGGAGCGGAGCAGCTCGGCCGCCGGAACCTGGAGGAAGGTGACGAACAGCAGGGCGCCGAGGACCGGGTTGATGGCGTGTTCCAGCCCGGGGCCGGCGGCGGGCGCCGCCCAGCCCAGAAGGCCGCCGAGAGCCATGGCGCCGAGGTAGATCGCGATCTGGTGGGCTTCCATCCGCTCGACCGGACTTCGAGGTTCCTGCGACACCGTGTCCGACTCCCTGCCCGTTGTGCTGATCGGCGTTCTTCTCGGCCCTGGCGGGCCATGGTCATTGTGGCAAGCCGCGGGAAGCCACGGCGCACGGAACACGGCATCAGTACATGGTTTCCTGAATTCAGGATTCTATGTACTGTGGGTGCGGTGCTGACGATCACCCCCGACATCGAGGTGCTGGCCCGGTTCGGCCGAGCGCTCGCCGATCCCATCCGCTGCCGGCTGCTGCTCGCCCTGCGCGAAGCACCCGCGTATCCCTCCGATCTGGCCGACCGCATCGGCGTCTCGCGGACGCGGCTGTCCAACCACCTCGCCTGCCTTCGGGACTGCGGTCTCGTCGTCGCCCTGCCCGACGGGCGCCGCACCCGCTACGAGCTCGCCGACGCACGGCTCGGCCACGCCCTGGATGATCTGCGGACGGCAGTCATCGCCGTCCACACCGACCGCACCTGCACCAACGCCGCCGAGGAGGGCTGCTGCTGATGGCTTCCCCATCCTCGGGCCGGCCCCGGCCCGCCGCGATCAACTGGCCCGACGCATAAGGCTGCTGGTTGCCGCCACCATCACCTACAACGTGATCGAGGCCGTCATCGCGATCACTGCCGGCACGATCGTCTCCTCCACCGCGCTGGTCGGTTTCGGCCTCGACTCGGTCATCGAGGTCTCCTCCGCGGCCGCCGTCGCCTGGCAGTTCTCCGCCCGGGAGCACGAGGTACGCGAGGCCAGGGAGAGGACGGCACTGCGGAGCATCGCCCTCTCCTTCTTCGCGCTCGCCGTCTACGTCGGAGTCGACTCCGTCCGTGCTCTGACCGGAACGGGCGAGGCCGGGCACTCCCCCACCGGCATCGTCCTGGCCGCCGTGTCCCTCGCCGTCATGCCGTTCCTGTCGGCCGCCCAACGCCGCGCCGGCCGCGAACTGGGCTCCGCCTCCGCCGTCGCGGACTCCAAGCAGACCCTCCTGTGCACCTACCTGTCGGCGGTCCTGCTGGCCGGGCTGCTGGCCAACATGCTCCTCGGGTGGAGCTGGGCCGACCCGATCGCCGCCCTGGTGATCGCCGCCGTGGCCGTCAAGGAGGGCCGTGACGCCTGGCGCGGGGAGTCCTGCTGCGCCCCCGTGCCCGTCAGCAGCGGCGCGATCGAGTCCGGCAAGGCCGAGGACCACTGCGCGTGCCCGCCCGGCTGTGACTGCTGCTGACAGCGCGTCCGGCCGCGGCCGAGCGCGTCGGTCGCATGCCCGGAGCCCGGTTCCGCCGTCAATGATCCGTAAGGAGTCGGCCGGGCGCCGTATGGGACCCGTTACGGGGTGATCACAGGCGGATAGGTGCGGGGATACGTTCGATGACGCGTCCCGGACCGCCTCCCCGCAGCCGGGGCGCCACCTGCCACTCGTGGTTCCTCAGGGAGGGCCCCATGTGTTTGTTCCAGTACGCCGACGACGCCGAGCCTGAAGAACGGATCCCGGCCGGGCCCCTGTACGTGCCCGCCCGGTCGGGAGGAGCACACCAGGTGGTGCGGCTGTTCCGCACCCCGCTGGGAACGCGCACGGCTGTCGGCTTCACCAGCCCTGAACGGCTGGCCGCCACGCTCGGTACGGCCCATTCCTGGATCCGCCTCTCCGAAACCGCGCTCCGCGCGATGGCCGAGCCCCTCGGAGTCCGTCTGCTGACCGTCGACCCGACCCTCACCGCACCCCCGGTGGCTGAGGAAGCCACCGCCGGCCCGGTCGGGGCACCGCTTCCGCAGGCACCCGAGACCACCGCCCGGACCGCGTGAAGGAGAGCGCTCCATGACCATCACCGTTCTCCCCGGCATACCGGCCGGCACCGGCGAACTGTCCATCTGGCCCGCGTCCACGGCCCCGCTCCCGCACGGCGGCCTGGCCGTCGGCGGAGTGTCCCTCGCCGAGATCGCCGAGCGCTTCGAGACCCCGGCCTACGTACTGGACGAGGCCGAGGTCCGTGGACGCTGCCGGACCTACCGGGACGCCTTCCCCGACGCCCATGTGCTGTACGCCGCCAAGGCGTTCCTGTCCCGTGCCATGGTGCGCTGGGTCGACGAGGAGGGGCTCGGGCTCGACGTCTGCTCGGCGGGCGAGTTGGAGCTCGCCGTCACCGCCGGGTTCCCTCCCGAGCGCATCGTGCTGCACGGCAACGCCAAGTCGCCCCGGGACATCGAGGCCGCGATGCGGCTCGGGGTGGGGCGGATCGTCATCGACAGCCCCTCCGAGATCGCCCGGATCGCGGCCGCCGTGGGGCTCGAGGGCCGCCAGAAGGTCATGGTCCGAGTGGTACCGGGCGTCTCGGCCGGCGGCCACGACAAGATCCGCACCGGCACGGACGGCCAGAAGTTCGGTCTCTCCCTCACCGATGGGGGCGCGCAGCACGCGATCACGCGGATCTTGGGCCAGCCACAACTCGAACTGACCGGCCTGCACTGCCACATCGGCTCGCAGATCACCGAGGTGAAGCCCTACCTGGTGGCCCTGCGCCGGATGGTGGGGCTGATGGCCCGCGTCCGCGACATGCACGGCACTGAACTGCCGGAACTGGACATGGGCGGCGGTCACGGCATCGCCTACCGGCCCGGCGAAGCCACCCTCGACCTCACCGCGCTGGCCCGACGGCTGCGTGCGGAGCTCGTCGCGGGCTGCGCCGCCGCCGGGCTGACCGTGCCCCGGCTGCTCATCGAGCCCGGGCGGGCCGTCGTCGGGCCGGCCGGGGTCGCCCTGTACCGGGTGCTCGCCGTGAAGCACACCGGCGAGAAGGTCTTCGTCGCCGTCGACGGAGGCATGAGCGACAACCCGAGGCCCGCCCTGTACGGGGTGCGCTACGCGCCCCGCCTCATCGGCCGCCACTCGACGGCCCACCCGCGTACGACGACGGTCGTCGGCCGGCACTGCGAGGCCGGGGACATCCTCGCGGAGGCCGTGGAACTGCCCGGCGACATCCACCCCGGCGATCTGCTCGCCGTACCGGTGGCCGGCGCCTACCAGCTGTCCATGGCCTCCGGCTACAACCTCGTCGGCCGCCCGGCGGTCGTCTCGGTCCACGAGGGGACGGCCCGCCTCCTCGTCCGCCGCGAGACGCTGGAGGACTTCCGCAGCCGGGACATCGGCGGCTGACGCCCTCTAGGGCCGGTAGACGAGCTCGATCACCATCGCCGCGATGAGCCCCCAGACGCCGATGCCCAGGAGCCACATGACGTCGAGGGCAGCGCCGGTGGTGACGACCACCAGGCCTCCGGCCCCGAGGGCGAGTACGGTCCTGTGGATGCCGCGGTCGGGACGCCAGTCGATGGTCACAGCAGTGAGAATCCCGCCGGATCCTCCTCTCGTCGAGGAGCCGGCGGGATTCCTGTCGGCTTCTTGACGCCCCGTCGCCTGACGTCAGCCGGCGTGGACGTGGGGGCGGCGAGCGCGGTCGGGTTCGGCCTCGCGGATGACCTCGCGGGTGACGGGGGCGACTTCGCCCTGGCCGAAGAGGAAGAACCGCAGGAAGTTGGCCATCGGGTTGCCCTCGGTCCACTCGAAGTAGATGTGGGGGCGCTGGCCGGTCTCGTCTCGTACGTGGAGCAGGAAAGCCGCCAGGGCGTTGGGGATGCTGGAGCTCTCCAGGGTCAGAACCCGGTAGCGGCCGTGGAGCACCTCGCCCCGCACCCTCATCCCGGATTCGAACTCGGACGCGTCCAGGACCGTGACTTCGACGAACATGACGTCGTCGCCGGGCGGGATGTCGTTGTCCGCGCGGATCTGTTCCTTCTTCTGCCGGTACTCGTCGAGGTCACGGTTGTCGGGCTCGTTCGCGATGAAGCGGATCGTGCGGTTGGACGTGTCGCGGATGAAGCGCTGCGCCATGTCGTCGAGCTCCACGTCCGTAACGCGCAGTTCGAAGACGCGCGCGAGCCGGGAGAGGAGGGAGAGGGCCATGATGCCGGCGATGAAGCAGGCGCCGATCTTCACGCCGTCCGGGCGCTCTACGACGTTCACGGCCGTGGTGTAGATGAAGACGGCCGAGATGATCCCGAAGCCGATGGTCCAGCCGCGCTCGCCGGCCCGGCGGGCGGCAATGGTCACGGCGACGGCGGCCGAGGTGATCAGGACGAGGACGCCGGTGGCGTACGCGCCGCCCTGCGCGTCGACGTCGGCGTTGAAGATCCAGGTGACCAGGAACGCGATCAGCGTGAACACGATGACCATCGGGCGCAGGGCGCGGGCCCAGTGCGGGGCCATGCCGTAGCGGGGCAGGTAGCGCGGCATCAGATTGAGCAGGCCCGCCATGGCCGAAGAGCCCGCGAACCACAGGATCATGATCGTGGAGATGTCGTAGACCGTGCCGAAGGCGGAGCCCAGATACTCGTGGGCGAGGTAGGCGAGGGCGCGGCCGTTCGCCTCGCCGCCTGGCTTGAACTGGTCTGCGGGGATCAGGAGCGTGGTGATGAAGCTGGAGCAGATCAGGAAGACGCTCATGATGATGGCCGCGGTCGTGAGCAGCTTCTTGGCACCACGGATCCGGCCGGCCGGGTTGGCCTGGGTGTCCTCGGGGTCGCCCTTGACGTGCGGCATGACCGCAACGCCGGTCTCGAAGCCGGAGAGGCCGAGCGCGAGCTTCGGGAACACGATGAGGGCGATGGCGATCATCATGAACGGGTTGCCGTGCTCGGTGGTCAGCGCGGTCGTCCAGTCGGTGATGACGTGCGGTTCGGTCATCACGTTCCACAGCCCGACGGCCACGACCACGACGTTCAGACCGAGGTAGACGGCCACCAGGACCACGGCGACGCCGATGGCCTCGCTGAACCCCTTGAGGAAGACGGCCCCGAGCAGCGCGATCATGATCAGGGTGATCAGGACCTCGTGCCCGTGGAGGGTGCTGGTGAGGTGCGGATTCTCCACCAGGTGCGCGGTGGCGTCGGCGGCGGAGAGGGTGATGGTGATGAGGAAGTCGGTCGCCGCGAACCCGAGCAGGGTCAGGACGAACAGCTTCCCCTTCCAGAACGTCAGGAGCCGCTCCAGCATGGCGATCGAGCCCTCGCCGTGCGGGCTCTCCTCCGCGACCCGCCGGTAGACCGGCAGCGCGCCGAAGAGGGTGAGGAGCACGAGCACGATGGTCGCCAGCGGCGACAGCAGTCCGGCCGCCAGCGCCGCGATGCCGGGCTGGTAGCCGAGGGTGGAGAAGTAGTCGAGACCCGTCAGGCACATGACCCGCCACCAGGGACGGCCGTGCGGCTGGGCCGCCGCCTCCTTGGCGGCGGGCGAACTGTTCTCGGCGGTCAAGCCTTCCAGCATCCACGCCCGCAGGCGCGACGTGCGGGCAGGGGTGGCCATCGTGGTGGGCTCCTGTCGTACGGCAAAGAATCAGCCATCGACATCGACAGCGGAGCCAGCGTACGCAGACTGATCACTTATGCACGCAGCTGAGACAATCCTGACGTGTCCTTAACACGGACAGACCCACCGGCGGCGTAGCGGGTCTGTGGTCTGTGGTCTGTGCTGAAGGAAGCCCTTGGCGGGCTTCAGCCGAGGCCGGGAATCGTGGACACCAGCAGGTCGATGAGCTTGATGCCGACGAAGGGCAGGATCAGACCGCCGAGGCCGTACACACCGAGGTTGCGGCGCAGCAGGTCGTGCGCGGAGGCGGGGCGGTAGCGGACTCCGCGCAAGGCGAGCGGGATGAGGGCGACGATGATCAGGGCGTTGAAGATGATCGCCGAGGTGATCGCGGAGGTGGGGCTGGTCAAGCCCATGATGTTGAGCGCGCCGAGACCCGGGTAGGCCGCGGCGAACATGGCCGGGATGATCGCGAAGTACTTCGCGACGTCGTTCGTGATCGAGAAAGTGGTCAGAGCGCCTCGGGTGATCAGGAGTTGCTTGCCGATCTCCACGATTTCGACGAGCTTGGTGGGGTTGGAGTCCAGGTCCACCATGTTCCCGGCCTCCTTGGCGGCCGAGGTGCCCGTGTTCATCGCCACGCCCACGTCCGCCTGCGCGAGGGCCGGCGCGTCGTTGGTGCCGTCGCCCGTCATCGCGACGAGCTTGCCGCCCTCCTGCTCCCGCTTGATGAGCGCCAACTTGTCCTCGGGGGTGGCCTCCGCGAGGTACTCGTCGACACCTGCCTCGGCCGCGATGGCCCGGGCCGTCAGCTCGTTGTCCCCCGTCACCATGACCGTACGGATCCCCATGGCGCGCAGCTCCGCGAACCGCTCCCGGATGCCCTCCTTGACCACGTCCTTGAGGTGGATGATCCCGAGCACCCGGGGGCCGTCCCAGTCGTGGACCGCCACCAGCAGGGGCGTGCCGCCGGATTCGGACACGGCGGCCGACCACGTGGCGGCTTCCGCGGGTACGGTCCCGCCGCGTGCCACCACCCACTCGCAGACCTGCGTCACGGCGCCCTTGCGGATGGCGCAGCCGGCGCCGTTGGCCCAGCTCAGGTTCAGGCCGCTCATCCGGGTGCGGGCGCTGAACTCGGTGAACCGGGGGTTGCTCAGGTCCTCCACGGCCGCCGGCTCCAGCCCGTACTGCCGGGCGAGGATGACGACCGACCTGCCCTCGGGGGTCTCGTCGGCGAGGGAGGACAGCTGGGCGGCGTCCGCGACCTTGATGTGGTCCACGCCGGGGAGCGGTATGAAGGCCGCGGCCTCGCGGTTGCCGAGGGTGATGGTGCCGGTCTTGTCGAGGAGGAGCGTGTTGATGTCGCCGGCCGCCTCAACCGCGCGGCCGCTCATCGCGATGACGTTGCGCTGGACGAGCCGGTCCATGCCCGCGATGCCGATCGCGGAGAGCAGGGCGCCGATGGTGGTGGGGATGAGGGTGACGAGGAGGGCGACCAGGACGGTCGTGGACTGGGCGGCGCCCGCGTACGCGGCCATCGGCTGGATGGTGACCACGATCAGGATGAAGATGACGGTCAGGGCGGCCAGCAGGATGTTCAGGGCGATCTCGTTCGGGGTCTTCTGCCGGGTGGCGCCCTCGACCAGGGCGATCATGCGGTCGATGAAGCTGTTCCCGGGGCGCGAGGTGACCCGTACGACGATCGCGTCCGACAGGACGGTCGTACCGCCCGTGACACCGGTCCGGTCGCCGCCCGACTCCCTTAGTACGGGAGCCGATTCGCCGGTGACGGCCGACTCGTCCACCATCGCCGCCCCGTCGACGACGTCCCCGTCGGCAGGCACCAGCTCCCCCGCTTCGACGAGGACGAAGTCGAAGGGCTGGAGCTCGGCCGGCGCGACCGCCTCGGTCTCGGCGTGCCGCAGGTTCGCCCCGTACGTCCAGTGGTCCAGCCGCAGCGCGACCGTGTCCGTACGCGCCTTGCGCAGCGACTCGGCCTGAGCCCGTCCGCGGCCTTCGGCGACGGCCTCGGCGAGGTTGGCGAACAGGACTGTCAGCCACAGCCAGACGCTGATCACCCAGGTGAACACGGACGGGTGGACGAGCGCCGAGAGCGTGGTCAGGACCGATCCGACCGCGACGACGAACAGCACCGGCTTCTTCACCAGTTCGCGCGGGTGGAGCTTGGCGAAGGCCTCCCGGGCCGAGGCGGCGAGGAGTTCGGGCTCCAGCATGTTCGCCTGCCCGGCCCGTTTCCGGGACGGCCGGTTGAGCGGAGCCCTGGGAGGGGTTCCGAGACCCGGAGGAACGTGCTGCGCGGAGGCGGCGGGAGCCATGAAAGGACCTTCTGGTGAGTTCGGCTTCGGCAAGACACCCCTGCCCGACAAGCCGGGCAGGGGTGCGTGAGAGAGGGTGTCGCCGCCGGGGACCACTCCATGGACCCCCTCGGCCGTCATGTGAGTGATCGAGGCCCCCGGCGGCGCAACAAGCAGGAAACTACCGCCCGATGTCGAGCTATCCCCCGTGTACGCAGAGGAATTGGCGCCGTCTTGACGGCGGCGCACGAGCTGCGTCAAGCATCCGTCAGGGATGCGTCAACGCAGGTCAGCGCACGTCGTCGGTGATGCGGAAGCGCAGTCGGCAGATGACGGCGTCGGTGTCGCGGCGGACAGCGTGGGCGACGACGGAACCGCGCTGGTTCTGCAGCATCCGCTGCCACAGGTGGGCGGGTTCGGTCTCCGGGATGACCACGGTCACCTGGGTTCCCGGATGTGTCTGCGCCAGCTCTCGGATGTACGCCGATACCGGCCGGCCGAGCGAGCGGGTGTCCGAGGAGAGCTCGATCAGCTCGACACCGGGCTTCCACAACTCCCAGTCCCGGCGCAGAGCTTCGGCTGCCTGCCGGTCCTCGGGAGCCGGGTGGGTCACCGTCACGGCGAGGACCTCGTCGCCGAGCGAGCGTGCGGCGGTCAGGGCCCTGCAGGTCAGTTGGGACAGCCCGGAAACGGGCACGACGACCAGGGAGCGGGAGCGCCGGGGAGCCTGCGGGATACGGCCGAGCTCCAGGCGTTCCCCGATCCGGGCGTAGGCACGGTGGATCTCCTCGAACGCGAGGACGATGAGCGGCAGGGCGAGAACGATCAGCCAGGCACCCTCGGTGAACTTGGTCGCGGTCACGACGATCGCCGAGACCCCGGTGAGCAGCGCCCCGAAGCCGTTGAGGGCCGCCTTGGCCCGCCAGCCCCGGGGGCGTTCGCCGTTCCAGTGCCGGACCATGCCGACCTGACAGATCGTGAAACCGACGAAGACGCCGATGGCGAAGAGCGGGACGAGGGTGTTGGTGTCGCCGCCCGAGAAGACGAGCAGTACGGCGGACACGAGCGCCAGCCAGATCACACCGTGGCGGTGCACTTGGCGGTCGGCCTTGAGGGCGAAGAAGTGCGGAAGGAAGTTGTCGCGGGCCAGCAGGCTCATCAGCACCGGCAGGCCGCCGAAGGAGGTGTTCGCGGCGAGCGCGAGGAGCACCATGGTGGCGAACTGGGCGACGTAGAAGGCCGCGTTGTGACCGAAGGACGCGTCCGCGAGCTGGGCGAGGACCGTGACCCCCTCGACCGGCTGGAGGTGGAAGCGGCCGATCAGGACCGACAGCCCGATCAGCATCACGCCGAGCAGGGCGCCGAGGGCCACCTCGGTGCGCTGTGCACGGCGGGCGGCCGGGGCGCGGAAGGACGGCACCGCGTTGGCGACGGCTTCGACGCCGGTCAGGGCCGAGCAGCCGGCCGCGAAGGCCTTCAGCAGCAGGAGCGCGCCGACCGTGGTGGCTCCTTCGCCCAGCGCGGAGGTGTGCCCGGCGGCCGAGGCGGTGCTGACCGGACCGTCACGGAACAGGCCGACCACGACCATCGCCAGGATCGATCCGACGAACACGGCGGTGGGGACGAGGAAGGCCTTGGCCGAGTCCACGACCCCCCGCAGGTTCACGGCCGTGACCAGGACGAGGATCCCGAGGCAGATCCATACCCGCTCCGGGTACAGCTCCGGGAAGGCCGAGGTCAGCGCGGCCACGCCGGCGGTGACGGAGACGGCCACGTTCAGCACGTAGTCGAGGATCAGCGAGGCCGCGGCCACCAGGCTCGTACGCCGTCCCAGGTGCCGCTTGGCGACGGCGTACGAGCCGCCGCCGTCGGGGAACGCGGCGATCACCTGCCGGTACGAGGCCACCAGCACGGCCAGCAGCGCGGCGATGGCCAGCGTGACGGGGAGCGTGAAGCCCATCCCGTACGCGCCGGCCGCGGCGAGGACCAGCACGATCGATTCGGGCCCGTAGGCGACGGAGGCCATCGCGTCGAGCGACAGTGCGGCCAGGCCCTGGAGGGCGGTCAGCCGGTGCGGGTCCTTGGCCCCTCGCGTCCGCGCGCCGGGATCAGGAGGCTCCTCCGTGCCCGGCGTCTTTCCTGCCGTCGTCGACTTTTCCATGTGTATGGACATCTCGCTTGTTCCTCCGTTGGACAAAGTGAGGACAGCGTCCGGACCGCGCGGCCGGATGACCAGTGCTCTTGGCGCGATCCATACGGCCGCCGCCCCACTCTTCACGCACTCCTTACGCCGGGGCCGGAGATTCGTATGAGGTGCGTCAAGACCTCGCCGGCGAGAGTGACTCCCGCTTCGGCGGGGGCACGCTTGATGTGGGCAGCCGTGTCAGGCCGCCCTGACCGGACCCGAGCGGTTCTGGTCAGGACCTGCGTCTCCGGTCAGGAGGCATCACATGTCCGGGTACCGACTCCACGACCGCGCCGTGCTGCTCGCGGCGCTCGTGGCCCCCTTCCTCGTGGCGCTCGCGCTCGTGCCCTTCCGCACGGAGCTCTCCGCGACCAACGAGGCCCTGATCATGGTCGTCGCCGTGGTCGCGGTCGCCGCACTCGGTACCCGGGCCGCCGGCGCCCTGGCCGCACTCTCGGCGGCCGCCTGGTTCGACTTCTTCCTCACCCGGCCCTACCAGCGGTTCACCATCGCCGACGGCGGCGAGATCCAGACGGCTGTCCTGCTGCTCGTCGTCGGGCTGATCGTCTCGCAGCTGGCCGTGCGCGCACGCCGGCTCCAAGCTGTCGTGGTCACCGACACCGCGCACCTGTCGAGCCTCCAGGGGACCGCCCGTCTGGCCGAGGACGGCGGCTCGCCGGAAGCGGTGGTCGAGTACGTGCGCCGCGAGCTCGTCGGCCTGCTGGGCTTGCGCGGCTGCCGCTTCGAGTACGGGACCCTGATGGGGAACCTGCCCCGGCTCGAGCACGGCGGCGGCCTCTGGCTGCGCGGCGGGAGCCGGATCACGCAGTACGCGGACTGGCCGGACGGAGAGACGGAACTTCGGGTGACCGGCGGCGGCCACTACTACGGCCGTTTCCTCCTCGACCCGCTGCGGGACCGTCCTCTGCCCTCCGAGGAGACACGGTTGGTGGCGGTCGCCCTGGCAGCGCAGGCGGGCGCCGCCCTGGATACGGCCGGCCTCTCCCACCAGGGCTGACGCGCGGATCACGGCCCTTGGCGTAAGTGCGGCGTTAAGAGTTCCCTGACGGGCGTATGGACACCGTCAAGGCGTCTTAACGCCGGGATGAAGACACGGTTATCTCGTCATCGGCCGTCTGGCCGATTCTTTTCTTCCCTCTTCATCCAGGAGCTCACGGTGGCCGATCTGGCCTTCGTCGTCACCACGGTCGCGATCTTCGCGCTGGTGGCCCTTATCGCCCGGGGGGTGACCAAGCTGTGAACGCCGAAAACATCGTCGGCCTCCTCGTGGCCGTCTCCCTGCTCGGATACCTCATCCTCGCCCTCGTGTACCCGGAGAGGTTCTAGCCACCGATGAGTCCCGTTCTCGCTGGTGTGCTCCAGCTCCTCGCACTGATCGCCGCGCTCGCACTGGCCCACCGCCCCCTCGGCGACTACATGGCCAAGGTCTACTCCTCCGAAAAGCACTACAAGCCGGAGAAGTGGATCTACAAGGCCATCGGCGCCAACCCCACCGCGGAAATGCGCTGGCCCGCCTACCTCCGCGGTGTCCTGGCCTTCTCGGCGGTCTCCGTCCTCTTCCTCTACGGCCTCCAGCGGGCCCAGGGCATCCTGCCCGGCTCGCTCGGCTTCTCCGCGATCGACCCGGACCAGGCCTTCAACACGGCCGCGTCCTTCGTCGCGAACACCAACTGGCAGTCGTACTACGGTGAGCAGGCCATGGGCCACGTCGTGCAGACCGGCGGCCTCGCGGTGCAGAACTTCGTCTCGGCGGCGGTCGGCATGGCCGTCGCGGTCGCCCTCGTACGGGGCTTCGCCCGCTCCCGCACCGGTGAACTCGGCAACTTCTGGTCCGACCTGGTCCGCGGCACCGTCCGCATCCTGCTCCCCATCTCCGTCATCGGCGCGATCATCCTCGTCGCCTGCGGCGCCATCCAGAACTTCTCCGGCATCCACGAAGTCGGCCAGTTCACGGGCGGCACCCAGCAGTGGAACGGCGGCGCCGTAGCCTCTCAGGAAGTCATCAAGGAGCTCGGGACGAACGGTGGCGGTTACTTCAACGCCAACTCCGCCCACCCCTTCGAGAACCCCAACCCGTTCTCGAACCTCTTCGAGGTCTTCCTCATCCTGGTCATCCCCTTCTCCCTGACCCGCGCCTTCGGCCGCATGGTCGGGAACCTGCGCCAGGGCTACGCGATCCTCGCGACGATGGCGACCATCTGGATCGGGTTCACCGGCCTGATGATGTGGACCGAGTTCGCGCACCACGGTCCGGCGTTCGATGTCGCCGGCGGCGCGATGGAGGGCAAGGAGACCCGGTACGGCATCGCCGCCTCCGCGATCTTCTCGGTCGCCACCACGCTGACCTCGACCGGCGCGGTCAACTCCTTCCACTCCTCCTACACGGGACTGGGCGGCGGTATCCAGCTGCTGGGTATGCAGCTCGGCGAGATCGCGCCGGGCGGCGTCGGCTCCGGCCTCTACGGCATGCTGGTCATGGCGATCATCGCGGTGTTCATCGCCGGCCTGATGGTCGGCCGCACGCCGGAATACCTCGGCAAGAAGATCGGCACCCGCGAGATCAAGTTCGCGGCGCTCTACATCCTCATCACCCCGGCCCTGGTCCTCTGCTTCACCGCGGCGGCCATGGCCCTGCCCACCCCGGGCAACTCGATGACGAACTCCGGGGCGCACGGCTTCTCCGAGATCCTGTACGCCTACACCTCGGGAGCCAACAACAACGGCTCCGCCTTCGCCGGCCTGAACGCCGACACCCAGTGGTTCAACAGCACCATCGGCATCGCCATGCTGCTCGGCCGCTTCCTGCCCATGGTGTTCGTCCTCGCGCTGGCCGGTTCGCTGGCCGAGCAGAAGCCCGTCCCCGAGACCGCGGGCACCCTGCGCACCGACAAGCCGCTCTACACCGGGCTGCTCGTCGGAACCATCCTCATCGTCACCGGTCTGACCTACTTCCCGGCCCTGGCGCTGGGTCCGCTCGCCGAAGGGCTCGCATCATGAGCACCGCCACACCTACCAGGGCTCCGCACCAGGACGTGCCCACCGGCCACAAGCCGGACTCCGGACGCGTGGGCGGCGGACTCTTCGACCCCAAGCAGCTGCTGAAGTCCTTCCCCGACGCGGTGAGGAAGCTCGACCCGCGCGTCATGATCAAGTCCCCGGTCATGTTCGTCGTCCTGGTCGGCTCGGTCGTCACGACCGTCCTCGCGATCAAGGACCCGACCGACTCGTTCGGCTGGGCCATCACCGTCTGGCTGTGGCTCACCACGATCTTCGCGAACCTCGCGGAGGCCGTCGCGGAGGGCCGCGGCAAGGCCCAAGCCGACACCCTGCGCAAGGCCAAGACCGACTCCATCGCCCGCCGCCTGACCAAGGACGGCAAGGGTGAAGAGCAGGTCCCGGGCACGGACCTGCGCATCGGCGACCTCGTGGTCTGCGAGGCCGGAGACGTCATCCCCGGCGACGGCGACGTGGTCGAAGGCGTGGCCTCGGTCGACGAGTCCGCCATCACCGGCGAATCGGCCCCGGTCATCCGCGAGTCGGGCGGCGACCGCTCCGCCGTCACGGGCGGCACCAAGGTGCTCTCCGACCGGATCGTCATCAAGATCACGACGAAGCCCGGCGAGACCTTCATCGACCGCATGATCAACCTGGTCGAGGGCGCCTCCCGGCAGAAGACGCCGAACGAGATCGCGCTCAACATCCTGCTGGCCTCTCTGACCATCGTCTTCCTGCTGGCCGTCGTCACCCTCCAGCCGTTCGCGATCTACGCGGGCGCCGAGCAGTCGATGATCGTGCTGACCGCGCTGCTGGTCTGCCTCATCCCGACCACCATCGGCGCCCTGCTCTCCGCCATCGGCATCGCCGGCATGGACCGGCTCGTGCAGCGCAACGTCCTCGCGATGAGCGGGCGTGCGGTGGAAGCCGCCGGTGACGTCTCCACGCTGCTGCTCGACAAGACCGGCACCATCACCCTCGGCAACCGCCAGGCCTCCGAGTTCGTCCCCGTCGCCGGCGCCATCGCCGCCGAGCTGGCGGACGCCGCGCAGCTGTCGTCCCTCGCGGACGAGACCCCCGAGGGCCGCTCCATCGTCGTCCTGGCGAAAGAGAAGTACGGTCTGCGCGAACGCCACCAGGGCGAACTGGCCCACGCCGAATGGATCCCCTTCACCGCGCAGACCCGCATGTCCGGTGTCGACGTGGACGGCAAGAAGACCCGTAAGGGCGCGACCGGCTCGGTCGTCGCATGGGTGAAGGAGCAGGGCGGCCAGGTCGCCGAGGACGCGCAAGCGCTCACCGACCGGATCTCCCAGGCGGGTGGAACCCCGCTGCTCGTCGCCGTCAAGGATGACGAGGGCGCCCGTGTCCTGGGTGTCATCCACCTCAAGGACGTGGTCAAGGAGGGCATGCGCGAACGCTTCGACGAGCTGCGGCGCATGGGCATCAAGACCATCATGATCACCGGCGACAACCCGCTGACCGCCAAGGCCATCGCCGAAGAGGCGGGCGTCGACGACTTCCTCGCGGAAGCGACGCCCGAGGACAAGATGGCCCTCATCAAGCGCGAACAGGCCGGCGGAAAGCTCGTCGCGATGACGGGTGACGGCACGAACGACGCCCCGGCGCTGGCGCAGGCGGACGTGGGCGTGGCGATGAACACGGGCACCTCGGCCGCCAAAGAGGCCGGGAACATGGTGGACCTGGACTCCAACCCCACCAAGCTCATCGAAATCGTCGAGATCGGCAAGCAGTTGCTGATCACCCGCGGCGCCCTGACCACCTTCTCCATCGCCAACGACGTCGCCAAGTACTTCGCGATCATCCCCGCGATGTTCGCCGTGGTCTACCCGGGCCTGGACAAGCTCAACATCATGGGCCTGCACTCCCCCGAGTCGGCGATCCTCTCCGCCGTCATCTTCAACGCACTGATCATCATCGCGCTCGTCCCGCTCGCCCTCAAGGGCGTCCAGTACAAGCCGACCAGCGCCGACAAGATGCTCCGCCGCAACATCGGCCTCTACGGACTCGGCGGCCTCATCGCCCCGTTCATCGGCATCAAGCTCATCGACATCCTCATCTCCCTCATCCCCGGCCTCTCCTGATTAGGAACGTGCTGATCCCGCCATGAACAGTTCCGTATCCAGCACCTTCCGCCTGATCGGCGCCGGCCTGCGTGCCCTGCTCGTCCTCACCGTGATCTGCGGGGTCATCTACCCGCTCGCGGTCACGGGGATCGCCCAGGCCGTCTTCAACGACAAGGCCAACGGCTCCGAGATCAAAGACAAGGACGGACAGGTCGTCGGCTCCTCCCTCATCGGGCAGACCTACAACCTCCCGAAGAAGGACCCGAACGACGCTGAGGAGGCCGTGAAGCCGGACCTCAAGTGGTTCCAGCCGCGCCCCTCCAACGGCCTCGGCTCCAACAGCGTCAACACCCGGTACTCGCTGATCCTTTCCGGCGCCACCAACCGCTCCGCCGACAACGGCGCGGTCAACGGCAAGTGCACCGACCAGGCGGAGGAGGGCACCCTCTGCGCCCAGGTCATCGCCGCCAAGGACGCCGTCATCGCCGACAACTCCACCACCGGCCACACGGTCAAGCCGCAGGACGTGCCGGCCGACGCCGTGACCTCGTCCGGCTCCGGCCTGGACCCGGAGATCTCCCCCGAGTACGCCAAGCTCCAGATCCACCGCGTCGCCGAGCAGAACAAGCTCGACGTCCAGCAGGTCGAGAAGCTCGTCGCGGACCACACCACCGGCCGCACCCTCGGCTTCATGGGCGAACCCCGCGTCAACGTCCTCGAACTCAACATCGCCCTGAAGGCGCTGTCCAAGAGCTGATGTTCCACATCGCACGGTAAAGGAAAGCCGGCGGGGCGCGGAAGCTCCCCCAGCTACCGCTGGGAGGGCCCCAGCGCCCCGCCGGCTTCTGCCGTGCCCGCAACGAAGGAAAGGCTGCACACCGATGACCCGGGTGCTGGTGGTGGAGGACGACCCGCAGCTCGTCCGCGCACTGAAGATCAACTTCCAGGCGCGCAAGTTCGAGGTCGAGGAAGCCGCCGACGGCGGCTCGGCCCTGCGGCTCGCCGCCGCCCACAAACCAGACGTCATAGTGCTCGACCTCGGACTCCCCGACATGGACGGCATCGAAGTCATCAAGAGCGTCCGCGGCTGGAGCAAGGTCCCCATCCTGGTCCTCTCCGCACGGCACACCTCCGAAGACAAGATCCGCGCCCTGGACGCCGGCGCGGACGACTACGTCACGAAACCGTTCAGCATGGACGAGCTTCTGGCACGCCTGCGGGCAGCCACTCGCAGACAGGAGGCTCCCGGGGTCTCCCAGTCGGCCGAGGTCTCCGTCGTCACGACCGACGAGTTCAGCATCGATCTGATCGCGAAGAAGGTGCACCGGGGCGAGCGCACCGTACGGCTGACCCCGACCGAATGGCACCTGCTGGAGATCCTCATCACCCACCCCGGCCGGTTGATCACCCAGAGTCGGCTGCTGCTGGAGGTCTGGGGCCCGACGTACGGGGAGAACACCAACTACCTGCGGGTATACATGGCCCAGCTACGGCGCAAACTGGAAGCGGACCCCTCGCACCCGCGGTACCTGATCACCGAACCGGGGATGGGTTACCGCTTCGAACCCTGATCACCAGCCCTCCATCCTCAGCACACAGAAGAAGAGACGGAACATGGGACGCGGCAAGCTCCGCATCTACCTCGGCGCGGCGCCGGGCGTCGGCAAGACGTACGCGATGCTCTCCGAGGCGCACCGCCGGATCGAGCGGGGCACCGACTGCGTCGTCGGCTTCGTCGAGCACCACCACCGCCCGCGCACGGAGGTCATGCTGCACGGCCTCGAACTCATCGAGCGCCGCGAGCTCGAGTACCGCGGCTCCACCTTCACCGAGATGGACGTGGACGCGATCCTCGCGCGGCGCCCCGCCGTCGCTCTGGTGGACGAGCTCGCGCACACCAATGTGCCGGGCTCGCGCAACGCCAAGCGGTGGCAGGACGTGGAGGAACTCCTCCAGGCCGGCATCGACGTGGTCTCCACCGTCAACATCCAGCACCTCGAATCGCTGGGCGACGTGGTCGAGACCATCACCGGGGTCCGCCAGCGGGAGACCGTCCCCGATGAAGTCGCCCGGCGGGCCGACCAGATCGAGCTGGTCGACATGTCCCCGCAGGCGCTGCGCCGGCGCATGGCCCACGGCAACGTCTACAAGTCCGACAAGGTCGACGCTGCCCTGTCCAACTACTTCCGCCCCGGGAACCTCACCGCCCTGCGCGAGCTCGCGCTGCTGTGGGTGGCCGACCGGGTCGACGAGTACCTCCGGGAGTACCGGGGCGAGCACAACATCCGCTCCACCTGGCAGGCCCGCGAACGCATCGTCGTCGGCCTCACCGGCGGCCCGGAAGGCCGTACGCTCATCCGCCGCGCCGCCCGCCTCGCCGAGAAGGGCTCCGGCGGCGAGGTCCTCGCCGTCTACGTCGCCGCCAGCGACGGCCTGACCTCCGCATCCCCCAAGGAACTAGCCGTCCAGCGCACCCTGGTCGAGGACCTCGGCGGCACCTTCCACCACGTCATCGGCGACAACGTCCCCGACGCGCTCCTGGAGTTCGCCCGCGGCTGCAACGCCACCCAGATCGTGCTCGGCGTCAGCCGCCGCCGCTCCTGGCAGTCCGTCTTCCGCCCCGGGGTCAGCGCCACCGTCGCCCGCGAATCCGGACCCGACCTCGACGTCCACATCGTCACCCACGACGAAGCCGCCAAGGGCCGGAGCCTGCCGGTCGCCCGTGGAGGTCGTCTGGGGCGCTCGCGCATCATCTGGGGCTGGATCGCCGGCGTGGCCGGCCCGGCGCTGCTCGCGCTGCTGCTGAACCAGGTCGTCCCCGACCTCGGGCTCGCCAACGACATGCTGCTCTTCCTCACCTTCACCGTGGCGGCAGCCCTGCTCGGCGGCCTGCTCCCCGCACTGGCCTCGGCGGCCTTCGGCTCCCTGCTGCTGAACTACTTCTTCACCCCGCCGCTGCACGAGTTCACCATCTCCGACCCCAAGAACATCGTCGCCATCGCGATCTTCGTCGGTGTGGCCGTGTCGGTGGCCTCCGTGGTCGACCTGGCCGCCCGCCGTACCCACCAAGCCGCCCGGCTGCGGGCCGAGTCCGAGATCCTCTCCTTCCTCGCGGGCAGCGTCCTGCGCGGCGAGAACTCCCTCGACGCCCTCCTGGAACGGCTGCGCGAAACCTTCGCCATGCAGTCGGTCGTCCTCCTGGAACGCACCAGCGAAGTCGACCCCTGGACCACCGCCGCGTCCGTCGGCACCGGCGCCGTCAGCCGGCCCGAGGACGCGGACGTCGACCTACCCATAAGCGACAACATGGCCCTCGCCCTGACCGGCCGGGTCCTGCCGGCCGAGGACCGCCGCGTACTCGGGGCCTTCGCCGCCCAGGCAGCCGTCGTACTCGACCGCCAGCGCCTCGTCGACGAGGCCGAGAGGTCCCGCGCACTGGGCGAAGCCAACCGCATCCGCACCGCCCTGCTCGCCGCCGTCAGCCACGACCTGAGGACCCCGCTCGCCGGCATCAAGGCCTCCGTCAGCTCGCTGCGCTCCGACGACGTGGAATGGTCCGAGGAGGACAAGGCCGAGCTCCTGGAGGGCATCGAGGACGGCGCCGACCGCCTCGCAGCACTGATCGGGAACCTCCTCGACATGTCCCGCCTCAACACGGGCACCGTCGTCCCGCTGATCCGCGAGACCGACCTCGACGAGGTCGTCCCCATGGCGCTGGGCGGCGTACCCGAGGACAGCGTCGTCCTGGACATCCCCGAAACCCTGCCGATGATCGCCGTCGACCGCGGCCTGCTGGAACGGGCCGTCGCGAACATCGTCGAGAACGCCGTCAAGTACAGCCCCGCCGGCCAACCGGTCAACGTCTCCGCCAGCGCCCTCGCCAGCCGCGTCGAACTGCGCGTCGTCGACCGGGGTCCCGGAGTCCCCGACGAGGCCAAGGACCGCATCTTCGAACCCTTCCAGCGCCACGGCGACGCCCCGCGCGGCGCCGGAGTCGGCCTGGGCCTCGCCGTCGCCCGCGGCTTCACCGAGGCCATCGGCGGCACCCTCACCGCCGAGGACACCCCCGGCGGCGGCCTCACCATGGTCATTACTCTGCCCATAGCGGGCAGCGCCCCGCCGGTCACCGCGGAACTCCCCACCTCGGCGGTCACCTGACAGCGCGGCAGCCGCCGGCCCGGGTCGGTCCCGACGATCGCCGGTCACCTCGTGTGGCCGGCGATCGCCCCTCGCATCAGTGCAGCGGGCCCGCGATCGCCGTGAGCGCGGCGAGGTGGCGCCGGTAGGTGGCCAGTCCCTCCCGGTGATCTCCACGGCAGCGAGCGCCGCGACGAATGGGTGCACGCGCCGACGGCCGGAACACGTGAGCCGTCCGGTTCCGGTATCCCCCACCGGAAGCCGGACGGCTCTTGTGTTCGCGACGGTTGACCTGCGCGCGGTCGCATTGACCCCGCCCCCCGTGGTTCGGATCATGTGCGTCTGTGGCGGTGTTCAGGTCACCGACCCTCCAGCCGCGCGCCGCCGGGCCGTCACCCGGCTCCGTCGCTCCGCCAGTCTGCTTCCGGCCGAGGGCCGCGACAACACCCCTTGACGGGTTCTTTCCGCACGCCCGGCGTCTTTGACGCGGCCCTGATGACCTGCGCGAAGGCCGGACTCACCCCCTCGCCCGACGGCCATCAGAAGGCCGTCAAAGTCACGTTCAGGATCTTGCCGCCGCATCCTCCGTGCGCTGGGATGGAGTCATGAACAGCGGTCCGCGCTACGACGATCGGCCACCGAATCCGGTGCGGCCGACGGCGCCCGCTGTCCGCTCGGCCGTCTGACATCGGCCGCGCGTCCTCCGCGTATCTGCCGACCGCCCCAAGGGGTGCCGGTCTTGGCCACGTACGCATCCTCACCTTCACCGCATGACCTGAGCCCACGCCCCTGCTTCAAGCCGGGGCGCCGGGGTGTCAGCCATGCCGGCTTCCAGGAATCGACATGCACTCATCCCTGCCCCCTTCCCCGTCGCTGACCGGACGTACCGTCCTCGTCACGGGAGCCACCTCCGGCATCGGATACGAGACCGCCCACCGGCTCGCCGAGCTCGGCGCCACCGTCCTCATCCACGGCCGCACCCCCGAGGAGGCCCGGGCCGCCACCGACCGGCTGATCGCCTCCGCGGGCATCTCCGACGCTCTACTGCGGCCGCTCGCGGCCGACTTCGCCCGCCTGGAGGAGGTCGAGAACCTCGCGCACGCCGTCGTACGGGAGTACCCGCGCCTGGACGTACTCGTCAACAACGCGGCCATCGCGGCGCCGGAGCGCCACACGCTCACGGCCGACGGCAACGAGATCTCCTTCCAGGTCAACTTCCTTGCCCACTACCTCCTCACCAACCTCCTGGAGCCCGCCCTCACCAGCAACCCCGGCGGGCGCGTCGTCAACGTCTCGTCCGCGCTGCACCGTTCGGGCGCCATCCAGTGGAACGACCCGCAGCGGGTGCGGCGTTACTCCCGCCTCGCCGCGTACGCCCAGTCTCAGCTGGCCCTGACCGTCTTCGCCGCCGACCCGCGCGTCACCGCCGTCTCCGTGAACCCCGGCGTGTGCGACACCGGCCTGCTGCCCCTCTACGGACACGAGGGCGCACCGGCCGCCGAGGGCGCCGAGCACGTCGTGCGGCTCTGCGACCCGGCCACCGAGATCGTCAACGGCGCCTACTACGACCGCTCCGAGCGCGTCGCCCCGGCCGCCGCCGCCACCGAGGACCGCACCATCAAGCGCCTCAACAAGCTCGCCGACCTCCTCGTCGGCCACACCGCCTGAAGGGATCCACAGCCATGTCCAAGCGCGCACGCAAGAAGAGGGCCCGCCGCAAGAAGGGCTCCAACCACGGCAGCAAGCCCTGCTGCTAGCCACCAGCCCGTTCCGCGGGGCGGCCCTGCGAACAGAGCCGCCCCGCTGCCATGTCCCGACAAGGAACCTCGTGATCAACCTGCCGTCCCACCGACTCCCGGACCTCGAACGCTGGTACTCCATGGGTGCCCCAGGCTCAGCCGCCCTGATCGAGCACGTCCTGACCACGGAGGCCGGCCGCTGGTGGGTGGACCGTGTCATCCAGCCCCGTGTCATCGCCGCCGAGTGCGGGAACCACGTACTCCTGCGCGGAGACCCGCAGGCTCTGACGGTGAAGGATCTCGCGGTCTTCGCGGAGCGCTCCATCGAGGCTCCGGGCCGCTTCCTTCCCCTCATCGGGGCCGCGTTCGACCGGGTCGTGCCGTGGCAGCGCATGGTGTACGTCAGGCGCTCCCCCGTACCGGCCACCCGGGCACCCAGGGGCGTGATCGTCCGCAGGCTGACCGCCCGGGACGCACGCGTGCTCGCCACCCTGCCGCACGCGATGAGCTGGATCCACCGCACCTGCGGCGGGCCGGAAGCACTCGCCCGCTCGGGCTACGCGTGGGCCGCCTTCCAGAATGACCGCATCGTGGCCCTGGCCTGCACCTATTTCCTCGGCGCCGCCTACGAGGACGTGGCCTGCGTGACCGTGCCCGACCCGCGCCTCCAGTACTTGGCCCGGACTGCGTCAACGCCCTGTGCTCGGACATAGCGGCCCGGCGGCACACCCCCAGCTGGACCTGCTCGGCGAGCAACCGCCCCGGCCGCCTGCTCGCCTGGACCGCCGATTTCCGCCCGGAGGAGGAGTACGCCCACTACGCCGTCGGCGCACCGGTGGCGGCCTCCGACCCGGCTCGCACGCGTCTCACCGAAACCCGGCCGGCCGATGCCGCCCTCATGCCTCGAAGCGGTACCCCATACCGGGGGCGGTGATCAGATGGCGCGGGTGCGACGGGTCCGCTTCCAGCTTCCGCCGGAGGTGGGCCATGTACACCCGCAGGTAGTTGGTCTGCGTTCCGTACGAGGATCCCCACACCTCCTGGAGCAGCCGTCGCTGGCTGACGAGCTTGCCCCGATTTCGGATCAGGACCTCCAGCAGGTGCCATTCCGTCGGCGTGAGCCTGATGTTCACCCCGCCGCGTCTGGCCTTCTTAGCGAGCAGATCGACGGTGAACTCCTCGGTCTCCACGACCGCTTCATTCGCGGTGGCGGCGACGTGTGCCGGCGTGCGGCGTACGACGGCTGCCACCCTGGCCATCAGCTCGTCCATACTGAAGGGCTTGGTGATGTAGTCGTCGGCGCCCGCGTCGAGGGCCTGGATCTTCTCCTCGGAGTCGTGGCGGGCGGACACCACCAGGACGGGCACCTGGGACCATCCGCGCAGATGCTTGAGCACCTCGATCCCGTCCATGTCGGGCAGCCCGAGGTCGAGCAGGACCGCGTCCGGACGGCGGGCCGCCACGGAGTCCAGGGCCGCGCGCCCGTCGTGCGCGCAGTCCACCTCGTAGGTGCGGGCCTTCAGATTGATGACCAGCATCCGCGCGAGCCGCGGTTCGTCGTCCACCACCAGCACCCGGGCCATCGGCGTGCCACCTTCCTGTCGTTACGTCCCCCATGGACATGCGACCACCAGAAAACAGCGGATTCCGTGCGCCACGGCAGGCGTTGACGACGTCCATACGCCGGCGGCCGTGACCTTGACACCCTTCTGACGCGACGCACCGCTGATGCCCAGCGAAGCATGTGTGGCCCGCCAGTCCCGAACCCTGCCGGCCCGCCCGCATCAGAGTCGTGTCAAGGACGGGCCGACCTCCTTGAGTACGGCCTCGCAAGGCAGTTGGATGGGCGACGTGAACAGCGGTCTGCGCCACGACGACCGGCCACCGCATACGGTGCGCCCGGCCTCGCACGCCGCTCACCCGCCGGTGCGCTGACGCACCGCGCCGTCCGCGGCCGCCCTTCCCTCCGCCCGTAAGGCGGGTGGCCGCTTGCGCCCCGTGCCCGCTCCCATACCTGGCGGGCACGGGGCTGCCCCCTTTCACGCGCTCCGGTTCCGGCCGGCCCGTCGGTGGTCGGACGCCGCCCCGCGCCCGCGTTCCCCCGTAGCACTGGAGACAGTTCATGATCGAAATCTCGCAGGAGCAACTGCCCGCCCTGAGCCGCTGGTTCCCGACCGGATCGCCCGGCCCCGGGGCCCTCGCCGAGCACGTACTGACCACGGGTTCCGGCGTCTGGTGGGCCGACCGCCCTGACAGGCCCCGCGTCCTCGCCGTCACCTGTGCGGACCACGTGCTGCTGCGCGGCGACCCGAGCGTGCTCGCCCCGGGTGCCCTGAACCGGTTCGCCAACCAGTACGTCGAGACGCCCGCGCGGTTCTGGCCCGCCCTCGGCGCCGCCTTCGAGCGTGCCGACCCCTGGGAACGGATGGTGTACGTCCACCAGGCGAAGTCGCTCCTCCCCCGGCCCATGCGTGGCGTCACCGTGCGGCGGCTGACGCCCGAGGACGCCCCGGCGCTCTCCGAGCTGCACTCCGAGAACGCCTGGATCCACGCCAGTTGGGGCGGTCCCGCCGGTCTCGCCGCCTCCGGCCACGGCTGGGCCGCGTTCAGAGAGGACCGGGTCCTCTCCGTCGCCTGCACCTACTTCCTCGGCAGCACCCACGAGGACATCGCGGTCGTCACCGTGCCCGACCGCCGCCGCGAGCACCTCGCACTCGCCTGTATCGCCGGCCTGACCGCCGACATCCAGACCCGTGGACACACCGCGAGCTGGTGCTGCTCGCGCGACAACCGGCCCAGCCGGCTCCTGGCCTGGTCGGCCGGTTTCCGGCTGAGCCGCGAGTACGTGCACCACGTCACGGGACGCGCCAGGGTACGTGCGGCCCGCGCCGCTGCGGTGCCGGCGTAGCGCCGTACTCACCCGCGCATCTCAGGTCGCCAGGTCCAGTCGCGCCTCCTCCAGGTCCAGGGTGCGCTGGAGCCGGCGGCGGGTGGTGTCGCTGATGCGGTGTTCGTCGTAGAGGCGTTGCAGTTCGACGGCCTCCACCCGGATCAGGTCGCGGCGCAGCAGCCGGTAGACGTGGTCCGCGGACTCGGCCAGGTCGGCTTCCTCCAGGCGGTCGCGGGCGTGCTCCAGCCGGGCTTGCAGGCTGCGCCGGAGCCGGTCGGCCACGACGTCCGGTACGGCTTCGAGGTCGGACATCTCGTCGAGCCGCCGGATGCCGGCGGCGGCGAGGCTGCACCGGGCGGAGGCCTCCTCGCGCTCCGTGTGGTCGGGTTCGAGGGCGATTCCGGAGCGGCGGACCACGTCGGCCAGGGTGAAGCCCTGGGCGATCAGGGTGACCACCACCACGGACGTGGTCAGTACGAGCACGAGCGGGCGCTGACCGAGCAGACTGCCGTCGTCCGCCACGACGGGAATGGAGAGGGCCGCGGCCAGGGGGACGACCCCCCGCGTGCCCGCCCAGGTCAGTACGGCCGGGATCCGCCAGGAGGGCCGTGCGCCCGCGCTCCGCTGGACGACGGCCGAGAGCGGCAGGACCCACAGCAGGCCTACGGCGATCAGTGTCACGGCGACCACCAGGGCGTACAGGGGCCAGAGCCGGTCGCCGTCGCCGAGCGCGGCGACCTGCCCGGGCAGGGTGAGGCCGATCAGGCTGAAGACGACGCTCTCCAGCAGGAAGACCACGGTGCCGTTGACCGCGTGCAGCTGGATCCGGATGGGGGCATTGGTGAACCGGTCGGCCCGGCCGCCGAGCACCACGCCCGCCACCACGACGGAGGTCACACCGGACGCGTGCACCGCCTCGGCCAGCACGTAGGCGGCGTACGGCGTCACCAGGGCGATGACGGTCTCCAGTACGGGGTCCTCGGTCCTGCGCCGGATCAGCGCCACCACCCCCGCGACCGCTCCCCCGATCAGGACGCCGCCGCCGGCGAGCAGTGCGAACTCGGTCCCCGCCGCCTGCCAGGACACCCCGGCGGAGGCCGCCGCGACGACGACCGCGACCCGGAAGAGCACGAGCGACGTGGCGTCGTTGAAGAGGCTCTCGGCCTGTACGAGGACCTGGACGCGGGGCGGCAGGGCGAGCCGACGGCCGAGTGCGGTGACGGCCACCGGGTCCGTACTCGCGAGGATGGCCCCCAGGACCAGCGCCATCTGCCAGGTCAGCGGAGTGAGCAGTGATGCCACCGCCCCGACCGCGGCGGCCGAGGCCAGGACCAGACCGACCGCGAGCACGCTGACCGGCTTCCACACCAGGCGCAGTTCGCGCCAGGACAGTTCCTCGGCGCTCGCGTACAGCAGGGGCGGGAGAACGACGAGACCGATCAGTTCGGGACTGACCTGGATCTCCGGAGTACCCGGTATCAGGGCGACGACGAGGCCGGCGACAACGAGCAGTGAGGGCGCGGGAATTCGCCAGCGCCGCGCCCCTGTGGCCACGACCGTGGCCAGTACCACGAGGGACAAGACCGTACCGACGCTGCGCATGATGCCCCCACCCAGTGGACGCGGGCCACGCGGCCCGCGATGCCGACCAGGCTTCCCGGCACACCGCCTTCACCCTATCGGCGCATCGGCCGTCAACGCCCCGTAAAAGTCCCGGCCGAGGGCCGTCAGGAGCGCGTCAGGGAGGTTCTGTTCGTGCTGTCCCTGGTGTTCGCTGGTCAGGTTGAGGGCACACAGAGGAGTCGGGTACGCGTGAGCACGGAAACCATCGTAGGCATCGTCGTCGCGGTCAGTCTGTCCGGCTATCTGATCCTGGCCGTGTTCTTCCCGGAGAAGTTCTGACGATGGCGACCACGCACGCCCCCGGCCCGGAAGCGGCGACGGGTACGGGTACGGAGACGGGTACGGAGACGGGTACGGACACGGAGGCGGGACGGCCGCCCGTCGCCCGCCCCGGAAGACTCAAGGTCTTCCTCGGGGCCGCCCCCGGCGTCGGCAAGACCTACCGGATGCTCGACGAGGCCCACCGCCGGGCGGCCCGCGGTTCGGACGTGGTGGCCGGCTTCGTCGAGTGCCACCGGCGCCGGCACACCGAGGCGAAGCTCGACGGACTGGAGAGCATCCCCCGCGCCGGACACGAGTACCGCGGCGGCCTGGAGAACGCCACCCAACTGGTCCTCGGTACGAGCCGTCGCCGTCGGCTGGAACGTTTCCTCACCGGCCGGGGCATCGGCGAGACCGTGGTGGCGCTGTCGGAGGACATCGACGTCCACATGGTCACGCACGAGCGGGCGGGCCACGGCCGGCCGCTGCCCTCCCGCCGCCGTACGCTCCCCACGTCACGGCTCGTCGCCGGACCGGTGGCCGCTCTGCTGCTCCCCGTACTGCTCACTCTCGTCCTCGACCGCATGCGCGGCACCCTGAACCTCACCAGCGAGGCGCTGCTGTTCCTCGTGGCCGTCGTCGGCGTGGCCTGCATCGGCGGGGTGGTCTCGGCCCTGATCGCGGCGCTCACCGCCGCGCTGCTGCTGAACTACTGGTTCATGCCGCCGATCGGCGAGTTCTCCATGAGCGACCCGGACAGCGTGCTGGCGCTGGCGGTCTTCGCCGTCGTCGCCGCCACCGTGGCCGCTGCGGCGGACCGGTCCCTGCGGCTCTCCCGCCGCTCCGCCCTCGCGACGGCCGAGGCGGAGACGATGTCCTCCCTCGCCGGCAGCATCGTCCGCGGCGGCCAGACGATTCCGGCCCTGCTGGAACGTACGCGGGAGACCTTCGGCATGGACACCGTCGAGCTGACCGCCGAAGCCCCTGACACGGGACCGGGAACGGAAGGCGGACGCCCCACCCACGGCGAAGCGGACCCCGCCCTCGTGGTGGCAGCCGGCCCCGAGGCCTTCCTCGTCCTGCGCGGCCGTACGCTGCCGTCATCGGAGCGCCGCGTCCTGGCCGCCTTCGCCGCGCACGTCGGCGCCGCCGTCGAGCGGGCCCGCCTGACCGAGGCCGCGGCCGAGGTCGAGCCCATCAAGGCCGCCGACCGCCTGCGCACGGCCCTGCTCCGGGCCGTCAGCCACGATCTGCGGACCCCCCTGGCAGGGGCACTGGCCTCGGTCAGCTCCCTGCGCAACCCTGACGTGGAATTCTCCGCAGAGGACCGGTCCGAGCTGCTGGACTCCGCCGAGGTGTCCCTGAACCGGCTGAACCGCCTGGTGGAGAACCTGCTCGATCTCAGCCGTCTGCAAGCCGGAGCCCTCACCCTCGATCTGCGGGCCACCACCCTGGAGGAGGTCCTTCCCGTCGCGCTGGACTCGCTGGACCTGAGCCCCGGGCAGGGGCCCGCCATCGACGTACAGAACCTGGAGGCGGTACCGGCGCTGCTGGCCGATCCGCCCCTGCTCGAACGGGTACTGGCCAACCTCGTCGACAACGCCGTCCGCCACGCACCCGCGGACCGACCGGTGCTGGTGACGGCCAGCGCCCTGGCAGGGCGGGTCGAAGTCAGGATCGCCGACCACGGCCCCGGGATCGCCGCAGACGACCGCGAGCGCGCCTTCGAGCCGTTCCAGCGCCTCGGCGACCGCGACAACACGGCCGGGCTCGGCCTCGGCCTCGGCCTGGCCCGGGGACTCACCGAGGCCATGGACGGCACGCTCACGCCCGAGGACACCCCCGGAGGGGGACTGACCATGGTCCTGTCCCTGCCCGTCGCCCCGCAGGTGACAGCGGGGCGGCCCTGACCGCATGACCTCGACCCTCCATCTGCGCGCCGAACCCGGGCAGCGCTCCGAGCACATGATCATTTGCGGTGACGACGGACTCGCGCACCGCCTCGCGCGGGAGCTCGACGCCGTCTGCGGCGAGGCCGTCACGGTCGTACTGCCTTCGCGGCGCGACGGACACGGCGGCGAGATCGCCGCTCTGCACCGCGATCCGCGCTCCCCCGTAGAGCTGCTCGTTTCCGCCCGGCCCGATGAGCAGGCCCTCCGGCAGGCCGGTGTGGAACGTGCCGCCGCGCTCGCGCTGACGTACGGCGACGACCAGGTGAACACGACCGCGGCCCTGCTCGCCCGCAGCATCAACCCGCACGTACGCCTCAGTCATCCGCATGTTCAACCGGGAGCGCGGCCGCCACCTCGAATACGACGACGGCTTCATCGAGGCGTCCACGACGATCCTTTCCGACGCCGACACGGCCGTCCCCGAGCTGGTCGCCGCGGCGGCGGTCGGACACGGGCCCACCCTCCAGGTCGAGGGCAAGGTGTTCCGCGGTGTCGTACGTCCTGCCGGGACCCCGCCCCACGCGACGGACCTGGCCACGCCGGCCGTACTCTCCGGCACCCACATGGACGACCCGCTGGGCGGGGACAGCGCGGAGACCCCCGGTGCGAGCGGCACCCAGCTGCTCCCGGATACCGCGACCGCCTACCACCGCCAGTTCACGCACGGCCGTCTCATGCTCGAAGAGGTCACCCAGCATCACGGACCAGACCCGACCTCCTCCCGGCGGCAGCGGGCCTACCGCAGCTGGCTGCGGGACCGGCTCGGGCACCTGCCCTGGAGGGTCTTCGTCTCCCGCGAAGTGACCGCCGTCTTCGGGGTCCTCGGCGCGGCCGTGGTCCTCCTGGCCGCGGTGACGGCCCTCGTGGAGGACGGCCCTCTGTGGAAGTCGGTGTACCTGCCCCTCCTCGACATCCTCACCATGGGCGACCCGGCGACCGAGGAGTCCACGGCCCGCCAGGTCCTCCAGCTCGTCGCGGGGTTCGTCGGCCTGGCCGTGCTCCCCCTCGTCGTGGCCGCCGCGATGAACGCCACGCTGGCCTTCCGCACCGCGTCGGCCAACCACGTACCGGACACGGCCTTGCGCGACCACATCGCCCTGGTCGGCCCCGGCAAGATCGGCACGCGCGCCCTTGGACAGCTGTGCACGACCGACCACACGGTCGTGGTCATCGAGCGGGACCCACAGGCCCGAGGGGTCGCGCTGGCACGCGAACTCGGCGTGCCTTGCTGCTCGAAGACGCCGCCGTACCCGGGGTCCTCGACCTCGCCCGCATAAGCACCAGCAGATCATTGCTCGTCTCACCCACGACGACGGCGGGAACCTCGACATCGTGATGGCCGCCCGCGAGAGCAACCCCCGCGTGCGTGCGGTGATGCGCCTGTACGACGACGACTTCGCCGCCACCGTCTCCCGCACCCTGCGCGCCGGATACCCGGAGGCACTCACTCGCAGCCGCAGTGTCTCGGCGCTGGCCGCGCCCTCCTTCGCCGCCGCGATGATGGGCCGCCACGTGCTGGGCGTCATGCCGGTGGAACGCGGCTCCCTCCTGTTCACCGTCGTGGACGTGGCGGGCCATCCCGAACTCGAAGGCCGCTCGATACACGCGGCCTTCAAGGAGCACGAGTGGCGCGTACTCGCCGTCGGCCCCACGACCGGCCGGCACTCGGCCTCCTCGACCGACACCCTCGGTGGATTCCGCACGGACCGGCCCTCCTTCAACTGGCGCCCGCCCCACGGACGGATCCTGCGCCATGACGACCGCGTCGTACTGGTGACCACACGACGCGGCCTCGACGTCCTGATGACCGGTGTCCAGCCCCGCCCCGAAAGGCGCCGGCCTCGTCCTGCCCCTTGATCCCGCACCCGGGAACTCCCCCGGCCATCCCCGGCCCACCGGCCAGTGAACCGGCAGGGGACGCCGCGATCCCCCCCCCCCCCCCCCGTCAAAATGCCGTAGCCGGCACATCAGCGGTCCGTCAGGGCCCGCCGCCCAGGCTCGTACCGGCCCTAACGTCACCTTCATGGAACGACGTTTCACGCAGTCCGCGACCGGCGCGCACTCCGCCGCGGAGCCTCCGGGACCTCTCGCACGCGACATCCACTGGGCCGTCGAGAGGCGCGCGGCCCTCGTTGTCGCGTCGCTCCTGTACGCGGCCCTCCTGGCCATGGACGCGAGTGGCGGCAGGCTCGACGCGACCCGCGGCGCCCTCTGGACCGGGCTGGCCGCCCTCGTCTTCGTGATCCTGCTGCCTCCCAGAGTCTCCGTAGGTCCCGGTCTGCTGAGCGCCCGAGGACTGCTGGTGGACCACACCGTCCGTACGGACTCCCTCGTCTCGGTCAGGTGGACCGACGGGGTGGCTCAGCGGATGATCCTCCGCGACACGGAGGGAAACCGGGCCGAGATCGATCCGACCGTCCTGGTCCGCAACCCGGCGATGTGGCACCGCTTCGACACGGACGCCCGCGCGTCGGTCCGGCACGGCACCCTGCGGTACGGGGTGATCGCCCTGTGCGAGTTGACGGAGCGCATCAACCGCGAGACGGCCCTCACCGTCTTCAGGACCTCCGGCCTGCGATGATCGGCTGCCGGGGAGCAGCCGCCGGAAGCGTGAGCGTCACGGCGAAGCCGGGGCCGGCGCCCGTGGTTCCCAGGGTGCCCCCCATGGTCTCCATGAGGTCACGACACATCCGCAGGGTCAGACTGTCCGGCTTGCGGCTCGGATGCGTCCCGCGTTCCGCGACCTGAACCATCTCGTTGGCGCCGTCTTCCACGTGGATCTCCACCTGACCGGCCCGGATCTCGGCCGTCAGCCGCGGGGGCCGGTCCGGCGGGCTGTGCCGCTGGGCCTCCTTCGGATCGGTGCCGCTGCCGAGGCCGCTCAGCGCTTCGTCGGCCGTACTCAGCGGCCCCCGCAGGTCGCGGCTCGCCGTGAGGAGGAGCGAGGCCCGGGTGTGCTCGGCCGTGGCACGCAGACCCGCTTCGGCGTCATGGGCGGCGAGCCGGCCATGGGAGTAGGCCATGCCCAACTGGGCCGCGCACGCCCCCAGTACGCGCTGGTCGTCGCCGCTCGGCGGGCGCCCTGTCGCCGCCAGCGTGAGGTCATCGCCGACGGGGCTTTCCACATCGACGTCGTACGGGCGCTCCGGCGGATGCTCGCCGGTGCTGGCGACGACGTACCAGCGGGGCTCGGCGGCATGCCCCGTATCGCGTGCCAGCAGGCTCACCGCCTCCAGGCCGAAGTCCTCCCGTACCTGTTCGAGCAGGGTCGGAAGGTCCTGCCCGTGCATCATGGCGGTGGCCAGCCGGCTCAGCGCCCGGGCCTCGGAGCTCGCTCGTACGGCCTGGTACGTGCGGCGCGCGGCCGTGCCCGCGGCCATGCCGACGATGACCGCCGTGACGACGTACACCACCAACGCGAGGATGTCGGCGAGGCGCTCGACGCGCAGCGAGTGCACCGGCGGGGTGAAGTAGTGGTCGGCGAGCAGTCCCGCGGCGAGCGCGGCCAGCAGCGCGGGAACGAGGCCTCCGACCAGGGCGATCACGACGACGGCCAGCAGGTAGAGCACCAGGGCGAGGGCGAGGTCCACGTGCTCGCCCAGGAGGACCAGGAGAGCGGTCAGGCCCGGGAGCGTGATCGCGGCGAGCAGCATCGCGATCCAGAACCGGCGAGGGCCGGTGGCACGGCTCGGGTGCGGCAGCCGTAGGGCCGAGGTCGCGCAGCAGCTCGGGCGGCAGGTCCACCAGCTCGATCTGGTCCGCGCTGCGGGACACCTCGTCCGGCAGGGTCTCGCGCTGCGGGACACCGGTGATCTGCCGGACCACGTCGCCCAGGGACTCCAGGTGCTGGACGTTGAGGGTGGTGACGACGTCGATGCCCGCGTCGAGGAGTTCCTCGACGTCCTGCCATCGACGAACCCGACCGCCACGTCGGCGCCGGCCTGGGCCAGGCGCTGCCCTTCTTCGAGCATCGCGTACGTCTTGCCGACCCCGGGGGCCGCCCCAAGGTAGATCCGCAGTCGCCCACGCGCCATGGTCGGGCTCCTGCCCGGTCGTCACGCCTACGCCCCTCCCTCCATGGTGCTCCGCCGCGACCGCCTCCGCCCTCTACCGCCTACCGCCTACCGCCTACCGCGCCGGGCCGACCCCCTTCGACGCGGCCGGTTCGGTCCTCAGGGCCGATGCCCGTCGGTCGGTGCCTTCAGGAGCCGGTCCAGTTCGGTGCCGGCCTCCTCGTACCCGGCGTCGGAGATCCGCTGCAACTCACGCAGGTCGCCGGCCGCGGCCGCGCGCCGAGTGAGCAGAAACCCGGCATGCATGGATCCCTCGTCCAGGAGCTCGCTCAGCTCCTCCAGGTCGCCGGCCGTGTCGGCAAGGTCGGCCAGCCGCTCCAAAGCGGTCTCGTTGCCCTCGTCGGCCAGCGCGCGCAGCGTCTCCCGATCAGTACTCATGTTCGCCATGCCCCCATGCTGCAACCCTGCCCCAGGGGAAAGGTCAAATGGGAGGATCACCGGGTGATCACCATCGGGCAGCTGGCCAGGTACGCCGGAGTGTCGATCAAGACCATCCGCGTCTACCACGACAAGGGACTGCTCCCCGAGCCCGACCGCGACGCGTCCGGCTACCGCCGATACGGCGCGAAGGACGCCATCGACCTGATCAAGATCCGGACGCTCGCCGAAGCCGGAGTCCCCCTGGCCCGCATCCGCGACCTGAGGTCCGCGACCGTCGAGGAGTTCCAGCAGGCGCTGCACGAGATCGAGGACGAGCTCACCGCCCGCATCCGCGGACTGCGGGCAACACGGGGACGCCTGCGCCGGCTCGCGGCCGGGCAGCTGTCACCGCTGCCCGCCGAGGTCGGCACCCATCTGGAGCACCTGGCCCACTGGGGATTCACCCCTCGATGGAGGACCTGCAACGCGACCTGTGGATCCTCGTGTTCGCCACCCACCCGGACCTCGCGGTCACCCTGTTCCACGACCAGGCCGAGACCCTGGCCGACCCGGCGACACGGCAGCTCTTCCTCGACTACGACCACGCGTACGACCTCGCCGCCGACGATCCTCTCATCGACGACCTCGCCCACCGGATCGCCGAAGCGACCCGAGAACGCTACGGCCCCCACGAACTGCCCGGGCAGGACGCGACCTCCGAGATCCCCGCCCTCATCCAGGGCACGGTCAACGCCTCATCCCAGGCATGGCAACGACTCGACACACTCATCCGCGCACAACTGGACGCGTGACGCGACGTGAGCCCACGCAGGGCACGCAGCTCGATGATTCCGGTCCGTCCGCGCCGACCTGGAGCCGTGAACGGAAACGATCACCTGGCTGCGACGACTGGGGTTGGGGGCCATCTCGCTTGTCAGACATAGGGGTGGCCGTGTTGTGGCGGGCGGGTGATCCATCGGAGAGCAAGGCATGTCGCGCGCCTGTACGACATGGGCTCTAGTTTTCTGTGCCGTATGACCTCACTTCGCCGTCCTCGGCGTGCCCGTCTGCTGGCGGTGTGTGTCGCCGCTCTCACCGCCCTGCCGTTGGCCGCGGCCGCCGGTGTCTCCGCCGCCCCCCTGGCCGCCCGTGCCCCCTCCCCGTCCGGCGAGGACAGGGTGGTGGTGCGCGAGCGCACCTTCCCCCTCGACGCGGAACTGTTCCGCACGCTGTGCACCCCGGCTCCGATCGGCGTGCCGCGCGAGCACACCTTCGAGTTCTTCGAGGACGTGCGCGTCACCGCGGTCGAGGACGGGATCGACGACGACCACGGAACGGTCGTCTGGAGCGGCCACGTCAAGGACCGGCCCGACACCAGCGTCGTCGTCGCCCTGCGCGGCCTGTGCAAGACCAAGACCGACCGTACGCCCGAGGCCACCGTCGTCGTGGAGGTCCACGCGGACCTCGGCGAGCGCGTCTACCACGCGCGAACCGTCACGGGCCAGCCCACCCAGCTGCACGTCACCGAGGAGGACCCCTTCCTCAGCCCGCTGAGGGTGCCCGACAAGCCGGGCATCGACCCGGCCGCCGCGTCGGCCATGCGAAGGTCCCTCCAGGGAGGGATCGAGGCCACGGCGGACAAGCCGGTGGTCATCGACGTCATCGCCGGCTACACCCCGAAGGCCGTCACCGCGGCAGGCGGCCAGCAGCAGGTCATCAACAGGATCTACTGGGCCGAGCGGAAGATGAACGAGGCCCTCGCCGACAGCAACGTCCCCGCCAGCGTCGACGTCCTGGGCACGTACAACACGAACTACCAGGGCGACAACAACGCGGAGTTGATGCGCGGGAAGCTGGAGAACCCCCTGGACCCGGATCTCGGATCCAGGGCGCACGAACTGCGCCGCCGCTTCGGGGCTGACCTGGTGACCGTCGTCAACCAGGTCGGGGCGACGGAGTCCACCGGCAACGCCAGCCTGCCCGTGCGGGGGATCTTCAATTCCAAACTGGCCTTCTCCGCCATCGACTTCAACTCTCTGATCAGCTTCTACAACCTCGGTCACGAACTCGGCCACAACCTCGGCCTGTTCCACGACCGCTACATCCTGGATGCCGCCGCGCTGAACGACCTCAACGCGCCCTACGGGACCGGGTGGGTCACGCCGAACAAGCGGCACCGCACCCTCATGGCATACCCCGACTTCTGCCGCCCCCAGCTGTGCACCCTGGTGAATCAGTACTCCAACACCGAGAACACTTTCAACGGCCAGCCCCTGGGCGACGCGAACAACAACAACGCCGCCCTCGCCCGCCTGTCCACTCCGATCGTGGCGGGCTACCGGACCCTGACCGACAGCAAGACCCGCCACGCCCTCCTCGTGTCCTCCACCGCGGGCGGCACCATCCGCCCCGCCGTCTACGGGCCCTACAAGCCGGGCACCGTCGTCGGCGTCGCGGCACGCCCCGAGGCCGGATTCCGGCTCGCGGCCTGGCTCTACGACGGCGTGCAGTACGACGCCGGCCCTCAGTTCAACGTCACCATGGACGGTGCTCACAAGCTGCGCGGCATCTTCCTCCCCATCAACCCCTGACACCTGCAGCGCGCCCGGACGCACCGTCAAGGTGCATCCGGGCGCGCTGCGAGCACGAGGGGTGCCGGTGCACGGAGGACGAGGCAGGCCACTCCGTCCGAACGCCTCACCCGGATGCCCGTGCCGGCTGCGGCCCTCTCGGGCCACGTCGATCCTGAGGGCATGACGTCCAGCGGACCGCAGGTCATCGTGCACGCACCCGACAGCCGGGGGCTGCGTGAGGTCGGCCACGATCTGGCCGAGCACCTTCCAGGAGAAGGGCGCCGGGCTGACGAGGTGGCGGGACGAACTGGGAGACGGCTGGGACACCAACCGCCACGAGGGCTTCAACGCCCCGGCCCGCCTGCTCGCGCAGGACAGGTCACCCCCGCGGGAAGCCGCCTCGACCCCGGTGACGACTTCCCGAAGGAGGCCGTCATCGAAGTGCCGCCGAGAAGCCATAGGCGTCGCCGACCAGCCTGCGCGAGCGGCCTCGGCACTCAGGGGACGGCCCCTCCCCACGTCGCACATCGAGGACGGGCGTCACCCGTAAGCCACACCCTGTAGTCGAGATGATGCAGATCGTCACCACACGTGTCAGCGTGATTCGCGAGGAATCCCCATCCCACGGATCAAGAGGAGTCGCCGTCATGGGCGATGCACAGGACACGCACAAGGAGCCGGGCAAGGGCCGCGAGGCGCAGGAGCATCATCGCTCCGGGGACCCCGCACGTCCCCAGCCGGGCAAGGCTTCCCGCAAGCAGGGACAGAAGCAAGGCCGGGAGGAGGGCCCGAAGGAGACCTCGCGCCGCCGTGAGGACGACCTGCTGCGCGAGGAGGACCTGCACGACGAGACGCTCTGACCGGAGCACCACTCGCCCACACGCCCAGAGCCCGGCCGCGGCAGTGTCAGGGCTGGACCCGGGCGATGAGCAGGGCGACGTCGTCGTGGTCGCCGGGTTGGCGCAGTGCGTGGAGGAGCATGTCGCAGGTCTCTTCCAGGGATCGCGGCGGCTTTGCGAGGAGGGCGAGGAGAGCGTTCAGGCGTGCGTCGATGGCCTGGTCGCGGGTTTCGACCAGGCCATCGGTGTAGAGGACCAGTTGGTCGCCCGGGTGCAGATCGAACGTGGTGGTGTGGAAGGGGACGTCGCCGACGCCGAGGGGGACTGCGGTGGGCAGTTCCAGTAGTTCGGGCGGCCGTCCGCGACGCATCAACACGGGTGGCATGTGCCCCGCGTTGGAGATGAGGCAGCGGGTGTTGGGGGCGTCGTAGACGGCGTAGACGCAGGTCGTGATGGTCTGCCCCATGGGGTCGGTCAGGCGGTCGAGGTGACGCAGTACCTGGGCGGGGTCGAGGTCGAGGTCGGCCAGTGTGCGGGTGGCTGTGCGGAGTTGGCCCATCGTTGCGGCGGCGCTGATCCCGCTGCCCATGACGTCGCCGACTACGAGGGCGGTCTTGTCCCCCGCCAGAGGGATGACGTCGAACCAGTCGCCGCCGACCTCGTCCGCCGCTTGGGCGGGCTGATAGCGGTAGGCGATCTCCAGGCCGGGCGGGTCCGGTGGCTCCTGAGGGAGGAGGCTGCGCTGGAGGGTGAGGGCGGTGTTGCGTGCCTGCTGGTACCAGCGTGCGTTGTCGATGCACACGGCGGCGCGCGCGGCCAGCTCGCCGGCCAGGACCTCGTCGTCGGCGGTGAACGGTTCCGGATTGCGCAGGCGCTTGAGGTCGAGGGCCCCGAGGACTTCGCCGCGGGCGATGAGCGGCACGGCCAGGTAGGAGTGGAGTCCTGCGGCGGCCAGCATGCCGACGGCCTCGGGACTCCGGGCGATGCGGATCAGGTCATCGGCGTCCACGTGGGACACGCGGACCGGGCGGCCCGTGTTCACGCACCGGGTGACCAGCCGGTCGGCGTCGTAGCGTGCCACCTCACCCGGCTGATCGGCCGCACGCACCGCGTCCGTGGGGTACGCGGCAGCCACGGCCAAGGCCCTGAATACCGCTGACCCTTCGTTTGCGGCAACGGCCGCACGGCTGTGCAGGATGCTGTCGAGCACGTCCACCGCGGCCACGTCGGCCAGTTCCGGCACGGAGACCTCGGCGAGTTCGCGGGCGGTCTGGTCGAGGTCGAGCGTGGTCCCGATGCGCAGGGAGGCGTCGGCCACGAGCCCGAGGCGCTGCCGGGCCCGAGCGGCCTCGGCCGTGGCGCGATGCCGCTCAGTGACGTCGACTACGGACGTCGCGACGCCGAGCACCTTCCCGTTGGAAGCCTCCAGCCGGTAGAAGGACACCGACCACACGTGCTCACGGTCCGGGTCGGCCGGGGTGCGCCCCGTGGACTCACGGTCGAGGATCGGGATCCCGTCGGCCAGAACCTCACGCATCGCGGACTCGATGGCCTCGACGTCCAAGAAAGGCAATGCCTCTCGGACGTTCCGGCCGACATGATCAGCGGCCGGCAGGCCGTTGATGCGTTCCAGCGCGGGATTGACGGTCACGTACCGCAGATCGGTGTCTATCACCGCCAGCCCGATCGGGGACTGCGAAATCAGCCGGGTGGACAGCGCCAGATCCCGCTCCACCCGCCGCAACGTCGCCTGGTCGGTGGCCAGGCCCAGCGCATAGACGCCTTTCCGGCCGTCCTCCAACCGCATGTTCCGGAACTCCACCAGCCGCGTGCCGCCGTCCTTGTGCCGTACGGGAAACACGCCCGCCCAGCTCCCTCCGCCCGCCATGACCCGCCGGAACAGGTCGACCACCAGCTCCAGGTGCTGCTCGTGGACCAGCAGCCGGCCTGCGAACCGGCCGAGAGCCTCAGCGGAGGTGTATCCGAAGAGTTCCTCGGCCTGCGGGCTCCACAAGGTGATCCGCCCGTCCGCATCGAGCACCACGGCCGCGACCTTCAGGACATCCAGTAGCCCCCCTGGCTCGGGGGAATCACCCTCCGACGGCTGGCCGGGGTAGGCCGGGAACGGTTCGGTTGCGCGCATCCCGGGACTCCTTCCACCCGCTGCCCGCGCCGTAGGCGTCCCGGGCCGACGTCCTCGCTTTTGCCTCCCGCGACTCCCATCGTCCCTCCCCCACAGCCGACCCCGCACCTCTGCACGACCGGGTCGCGGTCGAGGCGGACGCGCGTGGGGGCGTGGGGGCGTGGGGAGGCTGTCGAAGTCGGCCTTGTGGGTCCGCCCGTCTACGGGGGGCCGTACGTCATCACAGGTTCACCTCCGATGCCGATGCCGATGCCGATGCCGCCGCCGACGCCGATGCCGGTGCCCGGTCGGCGACGTGCACGAGCCCGCCGACGATTCACGGCACGCCCGCCGCTTGCTCCACCGCCCGCCGGGAAATGCCTGGTCACGCCGGTCCGAGTCCACCGAACGGGCGTACAGTGGAAGCACTGGGAGTATTTCGCGCACCGGCTTTCACGCGGGTGCCATTCCTGGCGATTGCCTAAAATCCGGGCTGCCGACGGGCAGTCCGGGGGCAGGTCCGCATCATGACCAAGACCCTCGACCGGACCGCGCCCCGCGACCTCGCCGCAGATCTCCCGGCCCTCCCGGCCCGCTTGTCCCTCACCCCGAAGACCATGCTCGCCGGGCAGCTGGACGGAGCCTGGTGGCCCCACTCCCGCGACCTCGAAGCCGAGCTCCCACCGCTCGCCGCCGCCCTGGAGGAACCCTGGGGGCGCATCACCCGCGTCACCGTGAACCCCAGCCGCTGGCCCGCCGTACCGCACACGGTGCCCGCGGACGGGCGCACGCTGCACGTGGCCTGGTTCACCGAACAGGACCCCGACAAACTGATCCTGCTCTCCTACACCGTCGGCCGCTGGGACCTCCTCGTCATCCCGCCCGCGACCGAGCCCGCCGCCGCGGCCCGCCTGATGGCCGCCGCCGCGATCCCCGGCAGCGACCTCACCGCGAGCGTCCTGATGGCCAACGAAGCCGCCATCGGACGCGGCATCCGCGACGCCCGGAGCCAGGAAGCCGGCTGGGAGAGCGAAGGCGGATCCTGCATGTCCCCCTTCGGGAACCCCATGGACCGACGCACCATGCCACTGCCCGGGAACGGCTGGAGGTGACTTCCCTCACCGTGGACACGGCAACACCCGCCGGCCCCGCCCGCTCCTGGCCGGCCGCCAGCCGGACCCCCGTCGGCGCCGGCACCCACTCCGACGAGACCTGAGAACCCCACGAATCCCGGAGCCCACCCCCACACACGAAAGGACGCGGTCATGGCCACACTGCGCGAACGCAGGACCTACCGCGATGAGGTGCTCCGGGTCCTGTACGAAGCCGTCGAAGGCAACCGTCTCCTCGGCATCACCGGAGCACAGCTACGGCGCGACCTCCACGTACCGGAACAGGACCTGGCCGCCGCCTGCACCTACCTGGCGGGCGAAGGCCTGATCACCGTCGACTGGGAACCGGGCAACACCCCCGCGATGGTCACCCTCACCCACGAAGGAATCCGGCGCATGGAGGCCGAAGAAGAAGAGCACGGCTGAGCTTCCCCCGCACACGTTCCGGCGTCTCACCGCGAGGCAAAGCCAGACGGATGCCCCTCCGTCAAGCCGCGGCTGCATGCCCCATCCGTGCCCTTCGGAGCGGCAAACCGCGTTCACCACTGGGCTACCGGAACGCGTCTTGACCCTCAGCTTCGGCCTGGCCCAGGATCCGCCGACCGCCGACCGCCGTCGCCAGAATGGCGGGAGTGGCGGAGCGCGCCGGCCGCGACCACGGCGTGGAGTTTCCCCTCCAGATGACGCTCGCCATCACCGACGGCGAACGCGTCTGGGCCTTCCGCTACTCCAGCGCGCACGATTCCCGGTCGCTCTTCTAGGTATCGGAGAGCAACCACGGCGTCGTGGAGCCCGGCGCGGACGAGATGCATCCCTTCATGCCGGTACCGGCATGAAGCGGCCGTTGATGCACGCAGGCGTGTCGGCTGCCTGTGGAATGATCCGATTGATCGCCGGTGCCTGCTACGGAGCTTCTGGGGCGGGGCGTGTCATCCGTCGGGTTCTGCCGTCTTCGCGGGGGTCGTGGGGATCCGCTGGGTGAAGAACATGGCGAGGAGGGCAGTGAGGGCAAGGATGGCGAGCGCGGCGCGCAATCCGTCGAGTCTCGCGGCAGCGTTCGCCTCCATCGCGGCCGAGGCCGCCTCCGGGCTCGTTCCCGCCCTTTCGAGAGCGGTCTTGAGCTGGGCGTCCGACAGGAAGGGCACACCGCTTTCGAGTCTGGTGGTCGCCTGACTTTTGACGTCGGCCGCAATGGCCGGATTCTGCTCGACGTTGGCAAGGAAGGAAGTGCTGAGCGCCGCGATCAGGATCGACCCGGCGAGTGCCGTCCCGATCGACGCGCCCAGGTTGGTCACGGCGTTTTGGATGCCGCCGACTTCCGCACTCTGCTTGTCGGGTACCGCGGAGACGGTGACGGCGCCCAGCTGGGAGGCCAGAGCTCCCATGCCGAGTCCGATCAGCAGGAGCGGGATCGTGACGATCTCCGCGCCCGCGTCGGTGTCGAGCGCGGCCAGCAGAGCGACCGCGCCCGCGAGCAGCGCCAGGACGCCCAGCCGCACCACCCGCCGCGGTGAGACGTTCGGGAGGAAGCGCGGGATCAGGATGGCGGCGGCCAGCAGGGTCAGGGAGAGCGGCAGGATGCGTGCTCCGGTCATGAGCGCGGACAGACCGAGCGCGACCGACAGGTAGAGCGGTACGACGAAGAACACGCCCATCTGTACGAGGTACTGGAAGAAGAACATCGTCAGGCCGCCGGTGAGCTGCCGGTTGCGCAGCAGGGCCGGGTCCACCAGTGGCTCCCGGTGCCGCTCCACGAGGCGGGCCTCCCAGCGCAGGAAGAGCCACACCAGGAACAGGCCCACCAGCATCAGCCACACGACCAGGGAGATCCCGAGCCAGGCGGGCGTACCGGGCTTCGGCAGGAACCAGCCCCACTCGCTCGAGCGGAGCACCCCGTAGACGAAGACCCCCAGCCCCAGGGCGGACAACACGGCGCCGACCAGGTCGATGCGCCGCCGCTCGCCGACCGGTGCGTCGGCGGTGCGGCGGGCGAGCACCAGGATGGCGAGCACGATCGCGACCTCACCGGCGAAGACCCAGCGCCAGGAGAAGTGCGTCGTGGCGATACCCCCGATGATCGGCCCGACCGCGATCGCCACGGCTCCGGAGGCGGCCACCAGCCCGTACGCGCCCGGTCGGCGCTCCGCCGTGAAGTTGCCGGCAACCAGCGCGACGATCGCCGGCAGGATGAGTGCGGCTCCGATCCCCTCAAGGAACGACCATCCCAACAGGAGCACGGGCAGGTTCGGGGCCAGAGCGGTGATCAGGGATCCGCAGCCGTAGATCACGCAGCCGATCAGGAACGCCCGCTTGTGGCCGATGAGCGCGCCGACCTTGCCGCCGGGGATCATGAACATCGCCATCACGAGGGTGTATGCCGTGATCGCGCCCTGGATCCCGGTCACGGTCGTACCCACGTCGTCGGCCACCGTCGCGATCGAGACGTTCATGACGGAGCTGTCCAGCGCCATCAAGAACTGGCCGGCAGCGAGGGTCAGCAACACGACCCCCGCCCCTGCCGCCTTCGCGGGTGTGCCTGCCTCGGGTGCCATGACAGCACGCTCCCAGCGGCCCGAGCCCGCCGGACATAGACCCGCCGAAAGGATCAGCTGGTTGGCGGCAGCCGAGCACGGACCGCGCGAGAACGGCTGGGTGGGGGTCCCCGGCCGAGGCCGCGACGCACAGCCCGTCGCTCCAGGTCACGAGCCGAGGAGCTGGTGGACGTGCGCGGGGGCCCCGACGCGCCCAGGCTTGGAAGATGGGATGAAGGAGATGGCCATGACCAGTCCAGCGGAGAAGGCCCTACGGGGCCGGGCCGCCCGCAAGCAGGTGACCCGGGCCTCGCATGGGCAGTGGACCACGGCGGAGGACCGGCCAGACCCGCTCGATGGGCTGGAGCGGCAGGCTGCCGACCGAATCGTCGAGCTGCTGCCGATCCGCTACGGGCGGATGGCCGACTCCCCGTTCGCTTTCCTGCGCGGCGCGGCCGCTGTGATGGCCGCGGACCTGGCGGCCCAGCCCCACACCGGCCTGACCGTCCAGCTCTGCGGCGACGCCCACCTGCTGAACTTCGGCCTCTTCGCCTCACCCGACCGGGCGCTGCTGTTCGACCTCAACGACTTCGACGAAACCCTGCCCGGACCCTTCGAATGGGACGTCAAACGCCTCGCCGCCAGCACGGCCGTGGCCGCCCGGGAAGGCGGCCACGGCGACGACCGGGCGTGGCAATCCGCCCTCGCCACCGCTCGGGCCTACCGGTCGTCCATGCGACGGCTCGCCGAGCTTGGCGAACTCGCCGTCTGGTACCAGCGGTTCGACACGGCCGAGGTGCTCCCGCTGATCCGCGAGACCAAGCTGCGAAGCCGGGTCGAAGCGAGTCTGGCGCGTACCCGACGGCGCACCAGCCTGCACGCACTCGCCAAACTCACCGAGACCCGGGAAGGCCGTCGGCACATCGTCCACGACCCGCCCTACTCGAGCCGCTCACCTCACCCGACAGCCAGGCCGTCGGCGAGATCTTCAGCGAATACCGCAGCACACTCCCCGAAGAGCGACGCCTTCTGCTCGACCGCTACCGGTTCGTCGAAGCAGCACGGAAGGCAGTCGGCATCGGGAGCGTCGGCACCCGCTGCTTCATCGTCCTGCTGATGGGCCGCGATGAGCAGGACCCGCTCTTCCTCCAGATAAAGGAGGCCGGACGCTCGGTGCTGGAAGACCATCTCCCTGCCGACAGTCATGGCCACCACGGTCACCGCGTGGTCGCGGGACAGAAACTGCTCCAGGCAGCCGGAGACATCTTCCTCGGCTGGACGACCGGACCGGCCGGGCGCGACTTCTACGCCCGCCAACTGCGCGACATGAAGGGATCGGCCGTCGTGGAGACCATGACCCCGGACATGCTCCGCCAGTACGCGGAACTGTGCGGCACCGCATTGGCCCGAGCCCACGCCCGCTCCGGCGACCGCATCGCCATCGCCGGGTACCTCGGCAAAGCCGACACCTTCGACCGCGCCATCGCCGACTTCGCACTCCTCTACGCGGACCAGACCGTCCAGGACCACGCTCTGCTCACCGCAGCCATCTCCGGCGGCTCCATCACCGCCACCCACGGCATCTGAGCGGCCCGCTCTGTCGCCGATCAAGCGGGAACCGGGTCTTCATGCCGTCAGCAGCGACGGGTCTGGTACGGCACGGGGACGGGTACCGGTTCGGGCCGTGTCGGGCAGCGGGTCAAGGCGACGAGGAAGGTCAGCCCGATTCCGCCTGCCACAACGAAGAGAGCGGTGCGGATCCCGTCGGCGGTAGCGGTTCGAAGCTGTTCACCGGAGAGGCCATCGAGTCCGGCGGTCGCCACCAGGACGAGGATGGCGAGGCCGACGGCTGCGCCCGCGCCCGAGCCGGTGGAGGCAATGCCGGAGGCGATGCCTTGCTGTCGGTCGGAGATCCCGGTGGCGGCGGCGATGAACATGGCGGTGAAGACCACTCCGTCGCCGATGCCGAGCGCCACCAGGCCGGGGACGAGGTCGATGTATCTGCCGTTCGGCGAGATCGCGAGGCCGAGTGCGACCGCACCGACCGCACCGACCGCGAGGGCGGCGGCCAACGTGCGCCTGAGACCGAACCGCGTCACGAGCTGGCCCGCGGTTGTCGAACCGGCCACCACCACCGCTGTGGGGATGAGGAAGCCGACGCCGGTCTGCAAGGCGTCGTAGCCCAGAACCTCCTGGAAGTAGACGGACAGGAAGTAGAGCACGGAGCCAAAGGTCGCCATGAACATGAAAGCGATGACGACGCCGGTGATCAGGTTGGGGTTGGAGAGCAGCACGGGCGGCATGAGCGGGTCGGAGCTGCGCCGCTCGATGACGGCGAAGGCTCCGATCAGCAGGAGGCCCGCCGCTGCGCTCATCAGGATGACCGGCGAAGACCAGCCCCATCCGGGGCCCTGCACGAGGGCGAACACGATGAGTGTGACTCCGAGAGAGATGCTGAGCGCACCGGGCAGGTCGAACGTGCGGCCCTTCTCGCGCTCGCCGTCCCGGGGGATCACTACGAAGGCGAGCAGCAGCGCGGGGCCGGCCAGTGCGACGTTGACGAAGAAGACGGCTTCCCAGCCGAACGCCTGCGTCAGGAGGCCGCCGAGCAGCACACCGATGACGAGCCCTGCCGCGCCCGACCCTCCCCAGATCCCCAAGGCCCGGTTGCGGGGACGGCCTTCGGCAAAGGTGGTGTTGATGAGTGCCAGGGTGGTGGGGAAGACCAGTGCTCCGCCGAGTCCTTGGAACGCGCGGGAGGCGAGGAGTACTCCGGGGCCGGTCGCGAATCCTCCCGCGAACGCCGCTCCGGCATAGAGGGCGAGGCCGGTGGCCAGGATACGGCGGCGTCCGAGCAGGTCCGCGGCACGCCCGCCGAACAGGAGGAAGCCGGCCGAGGCCACCGCGTACGCGCTGATGACCGACTGGAGCGTTTGCGCGGAGTAGTCGAGGTCGCGTGCAATGTCGGGAAGCGCCACGACCACGATGTACTGGTCGAGTGAAACGATCAGCATCGCGAAGGACAGGAGCGCCAGCACCGCCGTCTCACGGTTCCGGCCAAGGCCGCCAGGCGCAGACGGAGTCTCTACGGGTCCCACGCCAGCACTCCTGGTGATCGGTCAAGTCTCCACGTACGGACTGCCGGGAAAGCCGGTCGGACTCGGGGCAGGCAGGTAAGCCGCGCGCGATGCCGGCCGCGGCCCTGGCGTCATCGGCCCACTGGCTGTTTAGAGGACGCGAACACCGGTGCGAGCGGCTGCGGTCGGTGTGCGGGGGGCCGGAGCGGATCCGCCGCCGTTTGTACTTAGCGGCGGTACCTATCCCCTGTACTCCTCCAGGAGCCGCCGTTAAGGACAAACGTAGCCGATGGGCGGTGTGCAACCGTGCTCGTCAGGCGTCGGTGAGGAGGGGGTCGTACGGCGTGCCCGTGCGACGGCCGGCCATGAAGGAGAGGAAGTCGCCGACGAAGGCGCTTTTGCCGTACGCGCCGTCAGCAGTGGTGAGGTCTAGGTGGAAGGCGGTGCGGAAGAGGGTTCGGTACTCGTCCGCGTCGATGCTCCCATTGCCGTCCTTGTCGGTGGCGTCGAAGAGGACCTCGGCAACGCGGATGAGCGCGGGTCCGGCGAGGGAGGGGACGGCGGTGGCGTACTCTTCGGCGCTGACGCGGCCGTCGCCGTCCGTGTCGAGGGCGGCCTGGAGTTCGCGCCACCAGGCGGCGAAGGCATCGTAGAGCCGGGTCTCCTCGGGTTCGTCCAGGTCGAGTCGGGTGGAGAGCTCGCGGGCCATGGCAGCGAGGTCGGGCCAGTCGAGGTGGCCGTCGCCCGTCTGGTCCAGCACCCGGCGGAAGAACTCCTCCGCCGGGCGTCGGTTCCCGTCCGCTCCCCTCGACGGTGCCGGTTCGAAGTCGGCGTCGCCGGTGAGCGGTGTGAGGAGGCGGAGCAGGGCCGATGCCCGCTTCATGCGGGCGCGCAGGGCGGCTACGGTGCGGGCGCGGGGGTCGTCGCTGTCGGGCGAGAGCGAGAGGGCTTCGATGATGCTCTCGGCGTTGACCCAGCCCGCGGGCAGGAATCGGGTGAGCCCTGCGGCGAGGTAGGCGCCCTGCATGAGGGTCTCGGCGCCCGGCATCTCCGGCAGAGCGGCCCGGCGCCGGTAGGACTCGGGGAGCGAGGCGACGGTGATCGCGCCCAGGAGCGGACCGACCACGGCGCGGCCGGCCGCCCACAGCGTCGGCGCGCCGTCGAGCAGCGCGGGAGCGGGAAGGTGGTCGAAGAGCCGGTAGAGGATGACGCGGGCCGCCTCGGTGTTCTCCAGCTCGTTCTCGACGACGCGGTCGAAGTACCGCCAGAAGTCGTTCAGGTCCTCGGGGAGTTCCGCGGCGTCGCCGTCGAGCGCGGCGAGGTACGCACGGTACTCGGCGTACATCCGCTCCATCGTGTCCTGGTCGAGCGGCTGGCCGCTCAGCCGGCACATGGTGACGGCGCTCTCGAAGAGGGTGGCGACCACCCAGGCGCGGGTCGCGCGGTCCATCGCGTCGTAGGCGCGGCCACGGGAGTCGGATCCGCTCATGCGGGCGTGCAGCCGGTTGAGCCGGGCGGCCTCCCGTTCGCGTTCCGCCGGGTCGGCGGCGAACATGCGGCGCATGCTGAGGAAGGTGTTGCGTAGTCGGCGCCAGGGGTGGGTGACGAAGGTGGAGTTGTCGGCGAGGGCGGCACCGACCTGCGGGTGAGCGGCCTCCAGGACGGTGGCGCGGATGATGGCTAAGGCCCAGCGCGGGTCGTCGAAGAAGGCGCTGAACTGCGAATTCGGCCCGAACAGGGTTGCCTTGTCGGCGGTTCCCGTGGTTTCGGTGGTCATGATGGGTCTCCGTTCGTCCGGGCCGGCACGCCGCCGAAGCGGCGGTCGCGGTGCCGGTAGGTGTGCAGGCAGGCCAGGAAGTCGGGGGCTCGGAAGTCCGGCCACAGCACCTCGGGGAAGACCCACTCGGCGTAGGCGACCTGCCAGAGCATGAAGTTGGAGATGCGCTGCTCACCGGAGGTGCGGACGACCAGATCCACATCGGGGGTGTCGGGGAAGGGCAGGTGGTCCGCGAAGAGCCGCTCGGTCACCTCGTCGGCGGGCGTCCCGCTGAGGATCAGCGACCTCGCGGCCTCGACGATGTCCCGGCGCCCCCCGTGGTCGAAGGCGACGGTCAGCGTCATCCCCCGGTTCTCCGCGGTCAGTACCGCCACGTCCTCGAAGTCCTGGGCCAGTTCACGGGGGATCCTCGGGTCGCTGACCCCGAGGAAACGGCAGCGGATACCGCGCGCGAGCAACAGCGGCGCATGCTTGCGAACGACCCGCCGCACCAGACGCATCAGGAACTCGACCTCGCTGCCGGGGCGGTTCCAGTTCTCCGTGGAGAACGCGTACAGGCTGAGCCACTCCACGCCGGCGGCCCGGGCCGCCTCGATGACGTCGATGACTGCGGCCTCCGCCGCCCGGTGGCCCGCCGTACGGGGAAGCGAACGCCTTTGCGCCCAACGCCCGTTGCCGTCCATCACGCAGGCCACATGCCGCGGCCCCGCACGCAAAGCCCGTTCCTCCCGGCGCTGTCCAGCGGATCCGCTACTGGTCTGTGGCCCGCACGGCGGATCCTCCGTCACCGCACGTGCGCCCGGGACTCCGCGGTCCGTCACGCCCGGCCCTGCCCTGTCCGGAGCGGCATGACCAGCCACACCATGCTCTTTCACGCCCACTCCGCCCTGCCCAAGCCCCACCAGCGCATTCCCTCCCCGGAGTCTGACAGTGCGAAAGGGCCATGATCGGCCGAACGAGTGGCCATCACCTTCGACCCATACGTTCGATTCCACTCACCGGGTGTCGACGGCCCGAACGGCTGCGCAACGATGTCGCCGCTGCCGCGAGGCGGGTGGGTCGCCGTGGTGAGTGGACCGGCGAGAAGGCCACCGATTCGTGCGGCGGAGCCCTGTCAGCTCTCGCTCGCCCCGGGACCACACGCCCCACACCGGCGACGATGCTCGTTCGGCCCAGTGTTCCCGTAGGAGAAGCGCCACGGTGGACGCCGTCAGCAGCGGCGCGTTCGGACGGCACGGGGGCGGAGGGCCTCTTGCGCGACCTCCACCAAACCGTTTTGGTGGCTCCCGTCACCCAGGGGGCGAACGGGAAGGCAGGCACAGATGGCAGACACCACTCGGACGAACACCGTGGGGAGCGAAACCCACGCTCCGCGCAAAGCGAGTTGGCGATCCATCGGCCCCGGAATCGTCGTGGCGGCGACCGGTGTCGGGGCCGGCGACCTCGTTGCCACGCTCCTCGCGGGCAGCAAGTTCGGCTACACACTGCTGTGGGCCGCGGTCATCGGCTGCCTCGTCAAGATCTCGCTCGCCGAGGCGGCCGGTCGCTGGCACCTCGCCACCGGCCGTACCCTCTTCGACGGCTGGCACAGCCTCGGCTCCTGGACCACCGTCTACTTCGCCGGGTACGTCGTCGTCTGGGGCTTCGTCTACGGCGCCGCCGCGATGTCCTCCAGTGCGCTCCCGCTGGCCGCGCTCTTCCCGGGCACCATGGACCTGAAGCTCTGGGCCGTGCTGTGCGGTCTGGCCGGGCTGGCCTTCGTCTGGTTCAACCGGTACGCCGTCTTCGAGAAGGTCATGACCGTCCTGGTCGGCGTCATGTTCCTGGTCACCGTGTATCTCGCGATCCGCGTCACGCCCCGGCTCGACGCGGCCTTCGCCGGCCTCGCGCCCGTACTGCCGGACGGTTCCCTGGTCTACACGCTCGGACTGATCGGCGGCGTGGGCGGCACGATCACCCTTGCCGCGTACGGCTACTGGGTGAACGCGAAGGGCTGGACGAACACGAGTTGGATGAAGGTGATGCGGCTCGACAACCGCATCGCCTACCTCACCACCGGGATCTTCGTGGTGGCCATGCTCATCGTCGGGGCCGAGCTGCTGCACTCGTCCGGCGTGGCCCTGGCCAAGGGGGACAAGGGGCTGCTCGATCTGAGTGCCGTCCTGGAGGAGCACTACGGAAGGGCGACCGCCAAGCTCTTCCTGGTCGGGTTCTTCGCCACGTCCTTCACCTCCCTGATCGGCGTGTGGCACGGAGTGAGCCTGATGTTTGCCGACTTCGCCACGAAGTTCCGGCCTTCCCTCGCCCCGGCCGGGACGAACCCGGCCAAGTCCCTGCCCTTCCGGGTCTATCTGCTCTGGCTCACCTTCCCGCCCATCAGCCTGCTCTTCCTGGACCAGCCCTTCGGTCTCATCGTCGTGTACGGAGTGATCGGCGCACTCTTCATGCCCTTCCTCGCCTTGACGCTGCTGTGGCTGCTCAACTCCTCACGCACACCGGCCCAGTGGCGCAACGGCCTGCTGAGCAACGCGATGCTGGGGGCCGCCGGCCTGTTGTTCGTGGTGCTGTGCGTCCAGCAACTGTGGGAGCTGCTCAGGTAGCACTCAGGTAACGGGCCCAGCCTCGATCCAGCACTGGAGGAAGACGGCGCCCGCGACGGTCGCCGCCACGCCGAGGACCAGGATCTGAACGACGAAGACGAGGTCCCGAACGGAGGTGCGGCGGGAGGCGGCGGGGTCCAGGGTGAACGACTTCGGGTCTTCGGGCGCGTAACGGTAGCCGCAGCGGCGGAACCGAGCATGGCACCCCCTGCACACCGTCGCCTCTCGGCAGGTTGCACGAACTATCGCCGCGCTGCTTGCCGCGATTGCGCAGAGACGGGCTTCGAACCGTGCTTCAGGATGTGCGATCAAACAAGGTGTGAGCCGGATGTGACATCCGGTTCACCGTGCCGACATGGGGAGTCGACCGTGCTCTGGAGAAAACTGCTCGTACCTCTGACCTCGCTCGTGCTCGTGCTGACGGCTTCCGGCGGCGCGGGTGCGGCGGCGGCGCCCACCGGTTCCACTTCCGAAGCGGTCGCGGCCGACTACGGCGCTTCCGGCCCCTACGCCACCGCGGTGGATGTCGGGGTCGTGACCACCCTCTACTACCCGCGCGACATCGCGACCAGCGGCCGCCGCCACCCCGTGATCGTGTGGGGAAACGGCACCTTCGCCTTTCCAGTCGTCTACCGCGACCTGTTGCTGCACTGGGCCAGTCAGGGCTTCATCGTCGCGGCCGCCAACACCCCCCAGTCGAACCTCGGCGTTTCCATGCGCGCCGGCATCGACCTGCTCGCCCGCCGGAACACCGACCCCGGCAGCGCCTTCCACGACCACGTCGATCTGGAGCACATCGGCGCGTCCGGTCACTCGCAGGGTGGAGCCGCCGCCATCGTGGTCGGCGCGGACCCGCGCATCGACACCATCCTGCCCATCCAGCCCGGGCCGCTCGCCAACATCGACGACGTGCGCGTGCCCGCGCTCCTCCTGGCGGGGCAGAAGGACAGCATCGTCTTCCCCTTCCTGGTCAAGGCCTTCTACGACGCCGCAGACCACATCCCGGCCATCTACGGGGAACTGCGCGGCGCCGACCACTTCACGGTCGTGGGCGACCCCGGCCCGTTCGCCGCGCCCACCACCGCCTGGTTCAGGGCGCACCTGATGGGAGATCAGGCCGCGCGTGCCCAGTTCTTCGGGACCGGCTGCGGGATCTGTACCGACAGCGGCACCTGGTCCGACGTCCGTCGCAACGGCCTCGTCGCCCAGTGATCCGTCCCCGAAGACTTCTTCCGCCCTGACCGGTGGCCGACCCGATCCACACGTCTCCGCCCGTCCCCGACGCCGTACGGCCGGGGCGGGCGGCCCTCCTCACACGAAAGGACTGTGATGGACCTCATCGCGACCACCGGGCAGGGCAAGGTCCGGGGCCGTTTCCACAGCGGGATCGCCACCTTCCTCGGCATCCCGTACGCCGCTCCGCCCTTCGGCCCCCACCGCTTCCGCGCTCCCGCCCCGGTCGAGCCCTGGGAAGGGGTGCGAGACGCGCTGGAGTACGGGCCCACCGCCCCCAAGCGCCCCTACCGTCCGCCCCTCGACCGGCTGATACCCGACCCCTGCATCGCCGGGGACGACTGTCTCAACCTCAACGTCTGGACGCCGTCCGTCGGCGAGGGCCGGCTGCCGGTCATGGTCTGGATCCACGGCGGTTCCCTGCGCAACGGCTCGGCGAGCCTGCCGCTCTACGACGGGCGCGCCTTCGCGCGCGACGGGGTGGTCCTCGTCTCCCTCAACTACCGGCTCGGCGTCGAGGGATTCGGGGTCTTCCCCGACGCCCCCGCCAACCGGGGTCTCCTCGACCAGGTCGCGGCCCTGCTCTGGGTCCGGGACAACATCGCCTCCTTCGGCGGGGATCCGGCGAACGTCACCGTGTGCGGGGAGTCCGCCGGGGCGATCAGCGTGGCGGCCCTCATGACCAGCCCGGTCGCGGCCGGGCTGTTCCGCCGGGCGATCCTGCAGAGCGGCCCCCCGCACACGGTGTCGCGCCGCGAGGGCGCGAAGGCGGTGCGGGCGATGGCGAGGAGACTGCGGATCCCGGCCACCGCCGAGGCGTTCGCGGGCGTGGACCGGGACCTGCTGCTGGACGCGCAGGCCGCGGTGGTCGACCGGTCGGACCCCATCGGCGGCGGTCCCGGGTTCCACATCGTGGCCGACGGTGACCTCGTGCCCGCCGACCCGCCGCTTCCCCAGGCCGACCTTCTGCTGGGCTGCAACCGGGAGGAGTACCGGCTGTGGTTCGTACCCGGCGGCACGGTGGACCGCGTCAGCCGGCTCACCCTGCGGCTCGCCCTGCTCAATTTCCGTGTCCCGCAGCGGGTGGCGCGGCTGTACGGAGCCACCCGACCGCACGCCAAACCCGGTGAGCTCCTCGGGGAGATGGCCACCGATCTGCTGCTGCGGGGGCCCCTCAACCGCCTGGCCGACTCCCGGCCCGACCGCACCTTCCTCTACGAATTCGCCTGGCGCTCGCACGTGATGGGGCTCGGCGCGTGCCACGCGCTGGAACTCGGCTTCGTCTTCGACAACCTGCGCGCCGCCGAGGACCTGACCGGGCCGGAGGCCCCCCAGCCATTGGCGGACGCCATGCACCGCGCCTGGGTCGCCTTCGCCGCCACGGGGCACCCGGGCTGGCCGGGCTGGAACGCGGACCGGCCCGTCATGGTCTTCGACCACCCCGACTCCGGCCCGGTCCTCGCGCCCCGGCACGAGGAACTCCGCGCCTGGCTGTGACCGCTGACGGGTGTCATCCGGCGATGCCACGATGATCTGCGGGCCCGGCCAGGTCCCTGGCGACGAGCGCTGCCTGGATCAGCCGGGCCTGTGCGGGAACCGCGAGGTCGAGGCCGGTCAGCGTGCTCACTCGCTGCAGCCGGTAGTCAAGGGTGTTGCGGTGCACGCACAGATCCGACGCCGTCCGGCGGCGGTTGAGCCCGCGCTCCACGAACACGCGCAGCGTCTCTAGCAGGAAGGGATGCTCCTCCAAGGGGTCGAGCTTGGCCGCCAGCCGTACGAGGCCGTCCCCGGGGCGCGCGATCTGGTGCTCCAGCAGCACGTCGTCGAGGCGGTAGCACCCGGGCGGGCGTCCCAGGCGCCGTACGAGGTCCAGTACGCGGCCGGCCTCCTGCGCCGCCGCCGGGACGGCGGCCGGGACGGAGGAGCGAGCGGCGGCGGCACGCACGCTCTGCCCCACGTCCTTCTCCAGCCGGGCCACCAGGCCGGGCACGTCGGCGCTGCCCGGCAGCAGGGCGATCCAGGACACGTGGTCCATCAGCACGGGGATCCCGGTGAAGGCGTCGAGCGAGGACTGCACCAGTCTCGTCGGCGGGTCGGACTCGAACGCGAAGGCGACCACCTCGTGCTCGCCCGCCACCGACACCCGTGCCACGTCGGCCAGCTCCTCGTACGGCCGTCCCGCCAGCAGGGCGCCGAGCAGGGCCCGGCGTACCCGCTTGTCCTCGCTGTGGAGGTCCTCCTGGGCGTTCTGGTGGGCGAGGACGACCGCGGGCAGCGCGGCGTGCAGGCAGGCGAGGAGCCTGCCGCCCGCTCCGGCCAGCTCGCCGGGCTCCGCGACCTCGGTCAGCGTCTGCCACCACACCTCGGCGCCGATCAGGTACGCGGTGATCACCGCGTCGAGGGGGACGCGCTCCTCGGCCCGGCGCGCCGACCACTCGATGAGCCGGGTCAGGTCGCCCGGACTCATCGGACCCCCGCCGCCGTCACGCAGTGCCCTGAGCAGCAGCGCGTGCACCGCCGCGATGGACCGCGCGACCTCGCCCTGGAGGGTGGCGCGGGGCAGCGCCCCGTAGAACGGCGCCTCCGCCGCGCAGCGCGCGACCACGACGGCGGTGAGGTCACCGACGCGTGCGGCCATCCGGGTGTGCAGGTCCGACATCGGCGCATCGTCACACCACCCCGGCCGTGCCGTCAATCGCTGCTCCCTCATGCCCGGGGCCTTGCCCACGCGGCGGCGCCCGCACTCATGCGCGGGCTTCTCGCAGCTCGCGCTTGAGCACCTTGCCGCTGGGGCCCAGGGGCAGCTCGGGGAGGAAGCGTACGATCCGCGGGTACTTGTGCCGGCCCAGGCGCTCCCGGCTCCAGGCCACGAGCTCGTCCTCGGTGACTTCGTGGCGCAGCACCACCACGGCGCAGATCTCCTCGCCCCGGGCCGGATCGGGCAGTCCGATGACGGCGACCTCGGCGACGGCGGGGTGGCGGGCGAGCACCTCCTCGACCTCGCGGGGGTACACGTTGTAGCCGCCCCGGATGATGAGGTCCTTCTTGCGGTCGACGATGGTGAGGAAGCCGTCCTCGTCACGCACGCCCAGGTCGCCGGTGCGGAACCAGCCGTCGATCAGGACCGCGGCGCTCGCCTCGGGGTCGTCGAGGTAGCCGGCGAAGACGTTGTGCCCGCGGATGACCACCTCGCCGACCTCACCGTCCGGCAGAAGCGCTATGTGCTGCTCCCGCTCGGGGTCGGTGATCGCGGCCTCGACGCCCCACACGGGGTGGCCGACGGTCCCGGGACGGCGGCCGGTGGTGTGCTGGTTGAAGGTGGCGGCCGGGGAGGTCTCGGTCAGCCCGTAGCCCTCCAGGATCTCGCTGCCGAAGGCCGCCTCGAAGCGCTCCAGCAGGGCGACCGGGAGCGCCGCGCCGCCGGAGACGCACACCCGCAGCGCCGCGGGGCGGCGGCCGTCGTCGTCCGCAGCCGCCTCGGTGAGAGCGTGGTACATCGTCGGGACGCCCATGAACACGGTGACCCGCTCCTGGACCATGGCGTCCAGGGCGGCCGGGCCGCTGAAGCGGGGCAGCAGGACGAGGGTGGCGCCGGCGCGCAGCGTGGCGTTCATCGCGCAGCTCTGTCCGTAGCTGTGGAACAGCGGCAGGCAGCCCAGCACCGTGTCCTCGGGCGTGAGTCCGAGCAGGTCGCCCGCGCAGACGGTGGCGTTCATGACCAGGTTGAGGTGGGTGAGCCGGGCCCCCTTGGGCCGGCCCGTGGTGCCACTGGTGTAGAGGATGGCCGCGGTCTCCGTCGCCACCCGCTCGGCCGCGTAGGGCAGCCGCTCCTCTCCGACACCGACCTCAAGCACCTCGATGCCCGCCGCGACGGCGGCCGACTGCGCCACCGGCCGCAGGGCCCCTCCGCTGACGAGCGCTCTGGCGCCGCTGTGCCGCAGTACGTACGTCACCTCGTCGGCCACCATCAGTGCGTGCACCGGCACCACGGTCGCGCCTGTCGCGAGGACCGCGTAGTAGGCACGGGGGAAGTCCGCGGTGTTCGCCAGCAGCACCGCCACCCGGTCTCCGCGGCCGATCCCGCGGGCCCGCAGGACGGCGGCGAAGCCCAGGACCTCGTCCCACAGTCGCGCGTAGGTGAGGCGCAGCTCCCCCTCGACGACGGCGATGCGGTCGGGGTGGCGGCGGGCCGAGTCGGCGAGCAGGGTGGAGACGCTGAGCTGCACGGTGGCTCCTTCATGCGGGTGGTGACGGCACCGTCAGAATCGGGGACGGGTCCACTGCGCGGCCATGTGCGTCCGCACACCGTTCGTACCGTCCGTCTGGGCGGAGGCACCCGGGCTTCCGCGCGGACGGTGCATATGCCTAACCTGCTGCCGTGAACGACGAGGAGCGGACGCTGCGTCGGCAGCTTGCGACAGCTCTGCTCGCGGACATCGGCCGCCTCACCGATGCCCTGACCGCCGACATCCGCGCGCACAGCCCCTTCTACGCGTCCGGCCGGACCGTCTCCCATGCGGACCTGCGGGTGACCTGCCGCCGCAACGTGGAACTGGCGCTCAACGATTTCGGCGAACTGCCGTCCAGCGGCAACCACATCGAGGCCGCCGCCACCGAGACCGGACGGCTGCGCGCCGAGCAGGGGGTCCCGCTGGCCACCGTGCTCCAGGCGTTCCGGCGCGGCGGCCGGGTCATCTGGCAGGCGCTGGCGGACCGGATGCGCGACCGGCCACCGGCACAGCAGCGGATGCTCGGCGACATCGCCGGCGCCCTGTGGGAGACCATCGACCGGTTCTCGTCCGCCATGGCCGACGCGTACGGGCTCACCACCGTGGAGCTGCAGCACCGGGAGGACTCCCGGCGCGGATCCCTCTTCGAGGCGTTGCTCGACGGGCGCGGCAGCGACCCGGCCGTGGCCGCCGCGGCGGCCACGGCCCTCGGGGTGCCGTCGCGTGACCTGTATGCCGTGGTCGTCGTCGCCCAGGACCCGGCGTCGCCGGCCGAGCCGTGGCCCGCGCTGGAAGCCGCCGGGCTGTGGTCGTTCTGGCGGCCGCGTACGGAGGTCCTCGCCGGTCTGGTGCGGCTCGGCTCCACCGCGCCCGAGGAGTTGACGCGGATCCTTCGGGGAGCGGTGCGCTGCGCCGCGGGGATTTCGCCGCCGTTCGAGGAGCTGGCCTCGGCCGACCGGGGGCTGCGGCTGGCGGGGCGTGCGCTCGCGACCCTCCCGCCGGGCACCGGACAGGTCGCGGCGCTCGACGACCGGCTGGTGCACGCCGTGCTCTGCGCCGACCCGGAGATCGCTCAACGAACCGTGGGGCGCTATCTCGAGGGTGTGCTGCGCAGCGGTTCCGAGCGGGCGGTTCTGCTGGAGACGCTGCGCGTCTGGCTCGACGAGGGCTGCTCGGCCTCCCGCACCGCCGAGCGGCTCTACTGCCACCGCAATACGGTGCGAGGCCGCATCGGACGCATCGCCGAACTGACCGGCTGGTCGGCGGAATCCGGCGAGGCCCGGCTGGGCTGGGCGCTCGCGCTGCGGGCACTGGGAGGAGTAGCGCCCTGAGCTCGTACGGGGAGGTGCCTTCGTGCCGGCTCTCGACCTCGGCCCTTCGCCGGCGGCACACGCCCCCGCAGGCCCGTCCGCCCCGACCGGATCAGTTCGTCGGCTGAGCCGGCCTCCCGGCCTGAGTACGAGCGATCGGGCAACTGGGTACGAGACCCCGGGCACTTAGGGCACCCTGGGCGGTTCAATGGACCCATGGTCGATACGAACAGCGCGCAACCGCAGGCCTCGTCGGCACGGCGCACGAGGCCGTGCCAGTGGTGCCGGCGCCCCGTACCGCAGAGCTTCCTGCTGATGCCCAAGCTCCACTGCAACAGGAACCACTGGCTGAACGACGTGCGCGACAATTTCTGGCGCAAGCTGTTCGAGCACGGCTGAGCGCCCGCCCGTGGCGCTGCGAGCACCCCACGATCCAGCAGGACTCCTCACACCCCTTCGCTCCTGCGCGTACGAACGCGGTCACATCCCGGGTATGTCGTAGCCGGGATCCGGATGCTGACGGGGGGTCCACCACTCGATGAGACCCCACCCCCCGAGCGCGAGCGCGGCCAGGGCCACGGCTGCCGCAGCCCAGGGCGGCATCCGCCTGATGGCCAGTACCCAGGAGATGAACGGCAGCAGCACGCCGCCGAGCAGGATGAGCGGCAGGTCGACGAAGACCACGCTCAGATCGCGAGCGTGGGCCTCGAATCCCCCGTCGATGCTGAACGCGGCGCGTGGTGCCCAGATGACCAGCCCGGTCACCGCACCGAGGCCGGCGAAGAAGTACCCGGCCTGGCGCTCGGCTTCCGGCTTCATACCGGTCCGCCCTGGAGTGTTGTTCCTCATGCCCTCTGGACGTGGCAGTTCGCCACGCGGTTGCAGGGACGGCCGGCCGGCGCCACACGACGAGGAGCGATAGTTGATCCAGGCCTTGAGCACCAGCGTGGGTGCAGTGATCAGCGTTCCCGCGAGGCCCCACTCAGCACCTCCATTTGTACTTAGCGGCGGTACTACCCCCTGTACTCCTCCAGCAGCCGCAGCCAGATCTCGCTGATCGTCGGGAACGCCGGTACCGCGTGCCACAGCCGCTCGATCGGCACCTCGCCCGCGACCGCGATGGTCGCCGCGTGCAAGAGCTCGGCCGCGCTCGGGCCGACGAAGGTGACGCCGAGCAGGATCTCGCGGTCCAGGTCCACCACCATGCGGGCCCGGCCCCGGTAGCCGTCGGCGTACAGGCCCGCTCCGGAGACCTTGCCGAGGTCGTAGTCCACGGCCCGGACCCGGTGGCCGGCGCGCTCCGCCTCCGCGAGGGTCAGGCCCACCGATGCGGCCTCCGGGTCGGTGAACACGGCCTGCGGGAGGGCCTCGGTATCGGCGGTCGCCGCGTGTGCGCCCCAACGGCCGGTGTCGAGCGACTGGTTGCCCGCCGCCCGGGCGGCGATGACGGCGCCCGCGATACGGGCCTGGTACTTCCCCTGATGGGTGAGCAGTGCCCGGTGGTTCACGTCACCGACCGCGTACAGCCAGTCGATCCCCGGGACCCGGCAGCTGTCGTCGACCGCGATCCACCCGCCCGGGGTGAGCCCGACGGTGTCCAGCCCGATGTCCTCGGTGCGCGGGGAGCGTCCCGTCGCCACCAGCAGTTCGTCGCCCTCCAGCGTCTCGCCGCCTGCGAGCACCACGGTGACGGGCCCGGTCGAGCCGTCCCGTACGACGGACTCGACGGCCACTCCCGTACGGACCGCCGCGCCCGCCTCCCGGAGCGCGTCGGCGACCAGTTCCCCGGCGAAGGGCTCCATGCGGGGCAGCAGCCCGGAGCCCCGTACGAGCAGGGTCACCTCGGAGCCGAGGGCCTGCCAGGCCGTGGCCATCTCCGCGGCCACCACCGACCCGCCGACGATCAGCAGCCGGCCCGGCGCCACCTGCGCCGACGTGGCCTCGCGGCTGGTCCACGGGCGGGCGCCCTCGATGCCCGGCAGGTCCGGGATCACGGCCCGGGTGCCGGTCGCGACGACGACCGCGTGCCGGGCGGAGAGCACGTGGTGCTCCCCCTCCGGGCTGGTGACGGCGACCTTGCGGACTCCGTACAGCCGCCCGTGGCCCCGGTACACGTGCGCGCCGACCGACTCCAGCCAGCCGATCTGGCCGTCGTCCTTCCAGCTGCCGGTCCAGTAGTCCCGGTGCGCGAACACCGCTTGCGCGTCCAGTGGACCGGCCACGGACCCCGCGAGGCCGGGCACCCGGCGGGCGTCGGCCCGGGCCAGCACCGGGCGCAGCAGCGCCTTGCTGGGGATGCAGGCCCAGTACGAGCACTCGCCGCCGACCAGCTCGCTCTCGACCAGCGCCGTGCTCAGCCCGGCGGCGCGGGTCCGGTCCACGACGTTCTCGCCGGCCGGCCCCCCGCCGAGGACCACTACGTCGTACTCCACCGCTTCGCTCATCGGGCCAGTCTCACCGCACGACGCGGGCCCGTCACGTAATCAGGCGCCCGGCGTGCCGGGCTCCTCGGCCGCGGCGCCCGCGGCTCCGCCCTGCTCTGCGGCGATCTTCGTCCGTACCTCGTCCATGTCCAGGGCCCGGGCCTGGGTGATGAGGTCCGTCAGCGCCGCCTCGGGCAGCGCGCCGGGCTGCGAGAAGATCGCGACCTGGTCCCGGACGATCATGAGGGTCGGGATCGAGCTGATCTGGAAGGCGGCCGCGAGCTCCTGCTGCGCCTCGGTGTCCACCTTGGCGAAGAGCAGGTCCGGATTGGCTTCGGAGGCCTTCTCGTAGACCGGTGCGAACTGCAGGCAGGGACGGCACCAGCCCGCCCAGAAGTCGATCAGGACGAACGCGTTCTCGCTCACCGTCCGGTCGAAGTTCTCCTTGGTGAGTTCGACAGTAGCCACGGTATTCCAGACCTCCAGAGTGCTGTACTGCTTGTTTTCCCTGAACGAACGACCGGCTCGAAGCATTCCAGGCCGATCCCGCCGACTCGGTGCGACGACCCGTGCGCGGCCTCCTTACGGAGGTCCGGCCGGGCGAATTCGTCCCGATCCGCACCATCTACCCGATTCTGCCGCGCACAATGGGCCCGTAACCCACACCGTTCCCGCGCGCGGCCTACGAGCAGGCCCTGGCGGCTCCGGTCCGGCTCCCCGGGCGCGGCCGCCTCGGCATGTGCGACGACGGCAGCTCCGGCGACCGCAGCTCGGACGACGACAGCTCGGACGACGCGAACGCCGCGGCCTTCGGGGAGACCCCTCGGCCGTCTAGAACGGATGCCCGCCCGGGGTGGCGCGGAGCGTCGTCCAGCGCAGCTCCGTGAAGGCGTCGAGGTTTGCCTCCCCGCCGAAGCGGGCGCCGGTGCCGGACGCGCCGACACCGCCGAAGGGGGCCACCGCCTCGTCGTTCACCGTCTGGTCGTTGACGTGCGCGATCCCGACCGGGATCCGCCCCGCCAGGTCCAGCCCGCGCGCCGCGTCACCGGTCACGATCCCGAGGGAGAGCCCGTAGGGTCCGGCGGAGGCCAGCTCCACGGCCTCGTCCTCCGTCGCGAAGGACCGTACGGGGGCCACCGGACCGAAGACCTCCTCCGCGTAGGCGGGGCTGTCGTCGCCCGCGCCCGCCAGCACCGTGGGCCGGTAGAAGAGGTCCTGGTGGGCACCGCCCGTGACGAGTTTGGCGCCCTGTGCGGCGCTGGCTTCCACCAGGCCGTGGACCCGGTCCAGCTGGGACCGGTCGATGAGCGGCCCCAGGTGCACCCGCTCGCGGTACGGGTCCCCGACCGCGAGCTGATCCGCGCGCGCGGCGAGCCGCTCCACGTACTCGTCGTAGAGCGAGGCGTGCACGAGGTGCCGGCCGGCCGTCATGCAGATCTGCCCCTGGTGGAAGAAGGAGCCCCAGGAGGCCTGCGCGACGGCCGCCTCCACATCGGCGTCGCGGAGCACGACGAGCGCCGAGTTCCCGCCCAACTCCAGGTGGGCGCGCTTGAGGTGACGGCCCGCCAGTTCGCCGACGATCCGGCCGCTGGCGGTGGATCCGGTGAACGAGACCACCCTGACCAGGGGATCGGTGACCACCGCCGCGCCCGTCTCGGCGCCGCCGGGCAGGACGTGCAGCAGTCCACCCGGCAGGCCGGCCGCCGCGAAGACGGCGGCGAGTGCGAGCCCGCCGCTGACCGCGGTACGGCGGTCCGGCTTGAGGAGCACCGCGTTGCCGAGGGCGAGCGCGGGCGCGACCGAGCGGATCGAGAGGATCAGCGGAGCGTTGAAGGGCGCCACCACCCCCACGACACCGACCGGTTCGCGGCGGGTGAAGGACAGCCGCGGGGCCTCACTCGGCAGCACCTGCCCGGCCGGGCGCGAGGCCAGGGCCGCGGCCTCGTAGCACTCCTGCGCGGCGACGTGCAGCTCGAAGTCGGCCTTGCCGGGGATGGATCCGGACTCCCGGACCAGCCAGTCCCGCAGTTCCTCCGCGTGGGCGGAGAACAGGTCACCGGCCCGGCGCAGCACGGCGGCCCGCTCCAGGTGGGTGGCCCGCGCCCAGTCCCGCTGGGCCGCGTGGGCCCGTACGGCGACCTCCGCGACGTCGGCCGGGGCGGCCAGGTCGATGGTCGCGAGGGTCTGGCCGGTGGCGGGTTCGACGACCGCGGCGGTACCTCCGGTGAGGGTGGGTCCGTCCTGCCAGAGCGTCGGATCGAGGAGCGGCATGGCGCAGGGCCTCCGGGTGCGGGGAGCGTGGCGGGGGGTGGCGGCAGCACGCGCCATCGTGCCACCCCACCGCACCGGAGGCATCAATTCTCTTCAGTCGCAGAGCGGTTGGCGCCCGACTATGACCGGAAACGATCGACCGGCCGGTGTCGGGTCAGCGCTCCAGCACGAGGGCGATGCCCTGCCCCACACCGATGCAGAGGGCCGCGATCCCGGTTCCGGATCCGGCCGCCGCGAGCTGGTGCGCCACCGAACCCGCCAGGCGGGCGCCCGAAGCGCCGAGCGGGTGCCCGATCGCGATGGCCCCGCCACGCGGGTTGACCACGGCCGGATCCAGCTCGGGCCAGGCGGCGAGGCATCCCAACGCCTGGGCGGCGAAAGCCTCGTTGAGTTCGAAGGCGGCCAGGTCGGCGAAGCCGCGGCCCGCCTTGGCGAGCGCGCGCTCGACTGCCTCCACCGGCCCCAGGCCGAAGAGCTGGGGCTCGATCCCGGTGACGGCCGACGCGCTGATCCGGGCCAGCGGCTCCCGCCCGGTGGCGGCGAGGCCCTCCTCGTCCGTCAACAGCAGCGCGGCGGCTCCGTCGTTGAGCGGCGAGGCGTTGCCCGCCGTGACCGTACCGGTGCCGTCGCTCCGGAAGGCGGGCTTCAGGCGCGCGAGCGCCTCCGGGCCGGAACCCTCACGGATGCACTCGTCGCGCGGCAGATCCACACCCGCGTACGGGACCACCTCCGCGTCGTACTGTCCGGCGGCCCAGGCGGCCGCGGCCTTGCGGTGGCTCTCCAGCGCGAAGGCGTCCTGCGCCTCGCGGGTGATGCCGTGCTTGTCGGCGACGAGCTCGGCGCCCTCGCCGAGCGAACCGGCCCACTCCGCGGGCATGCGGGGGTTGGTCATCCGCCAGCCGAGCGTGGTGGACCACATCTGCTGGTGCCCGGCGGGGAAGGAGCGCTCCGGCTTCTGCACCACCCAGGGGGCCCGGCTCATGGACTCGACGCCCCCGGCGATGGCGACGGAGGCGTCGCCGAGCGCGATGGCGCGGGCCGCCTGGACGACGGCTTCGAGTCCGGAACCACAGAGGCGGTTGACGGTGACCCCCGGAACGGTCACGGGGAGCCCGGCGAGCAGCACCGCCATGCGGGCCACATCGCGGTTGTCCTCGCCCGCGCCGTTGGCGTCTCCGAAGACGACGTCGTCGATGCGGGCCGGGTCCAGTGCGGGCGTACGGTCCACGAGCGCGCGCACCACGTGGGCGGCCAGGTCGTCGGGGCGGACACCGGCGAGGGCACCGCCGAACTTCCCGATCGGGGTGCGGACGGCGTCGACGACGTAGACGTCGCGGACGGTACGGATGCTCATGGAGTCCCTCCGAGGCGAGCGGGAGACGGCGCGGCACACCGACACCACTGTCCGGCCCGGCGCACGCTCCGCCCGCGCCCGGTGGGGCGCGCCCGAAGTCTCCGTCCCCCCGACCCCGCTGTCAACGGCCCCCGGCCCTCACCGGGGCCCCGACCTGCGCCTGCCGTACTTCTGACCCGGCGGGCGGCCTGGGCGCAACCCCGGGCCGTCACCCGCGACGAGCCGGCGGCCGGGGTCCGATCCAAAGCCCGCCCGGAGCGGAGCGACAGCTCACGTCGAGTCCCGCGGCACCGCCACCGCAGCCATCAGGTCGTGTCTGCGCACCGCCGCCGAGGGCTCCCGTACCGCCTCGTCGACCAGCGCCGCCAGCCGCTCCCCCGTCGGCATCTCCATCTGCACCGTGCTGAGCCTCGGCCGCAGCAGCCGCCCGATCAGCAGGTCGTCGGCGCCCATGACGGCGACGTCCTCCGGCACCCGCAGCCCCACGTCCTGGAAGGCCCGCATCAGCAGCATCGCGTACTCGTCGTTGTACGCGAACGCCGCGTCCAGCCCCAGCGACGCCCACCGCTCCGCCAGCTCCGCCGCCGACTCCTCGGAGTAGGCCATCCGCAGGGCCACGATCTCCGCGTCCGCCACGGACCGCGCGCCCTCCAGCCGGGGCGTCGAGAACAGCCCCAGCCCCTCCTCCTCCGGCACGACCACGCCGATCCGGCGCCGGCCCCGCCCCACCAGGTGCTCCGCCGCTCGCGCGCCGACCTCCGCCTGGTCCATGACCAGCGCGTGCGCCCCGGGTACGGCCTCCGGCCCCATCGTCAGGACCGCGCGCGCCCCGGCCCGCTTGAGCGTGGCCACGTTGTGCGGGGACAGGGTGATCTCCCCGAGGGAGAGCACCGCGACCGGCCGCAGTTCGGCCCAGGCCCGCGCGGCCTCGTCACCGGTGAGGCCGAGGCTGCCGTACTGGACCACCGTGTAGTCGAGGCTGCGCAGGGCCCACTGCAACTCGTTGAGGAAGGTGCTGTAGAGCGGGCCGATCGGCACGTGCGAGGTGGGCAGCAGCACGATGCGCGTGTGCCCGGCGCGCAGACTGCGGGCGGCCGCGTGGGGGACGTAGCCGAGCTCCTCCGCGGCCTCGCGCACCTTGCGGCGGGTCGGCTCGCTGATGCGTACGGCCTCCGCGTTGTTCAGGACGTACGAGACCGTCGCGCGCGACACTCCGGCGAGACGGGCCACGTCCGCGCTGGTCGGGACGGGCGCCGGCGACGGGGACGGCGGCGTGGGGGGCTTCGGCGGCTTCGATGACTGAGACATTGCCGTGGCATCTTTCCAGACCGTTTGTGCCCAGGGGCTAGCGGATGGCCGGAAACCAATGCTACACAGTGGTTACACGATTCACTGACACGTGTAACCAGGACGTCACCCCGGCTTCACAAGGGTGTCTCCGCACGTGCCGGTGCCGTGTCCAGCCGTGCCGCCGCCCTGCCGCGTTCCGTCGCACCCCCGCCGTCGTGACAGGGCGGCGCGCACTCCTCCCCACACCCCTCAGCGCACCCCTCCGTACCCCTCCGTACCCCTCGCCCCTTACCCAACTGCCCAGGAGGGCACCGTGGCCCTTTCCTCCCCCGGCACCGGCACCGCCACCACCACCACCGACGCCCCCGCCTCCCCGCGAGGCCTGCTCCCCTTGCTGCTCGTCGGCAACGGGGCCATGTACGCCCTCTACATCGGCGTCGCCGGCGTACTCCTCGCCCTCCAGGTCGAGGACATCGACGCGGCGAACAAGGTCGCCAACTTCGGCCTGATCGCAGGGGTCTCGGCGATCTTCGCAACGGTCTTCAACCCGGTCGCGGGCGCCCTGTCCGACCGCAGCGGACGGCGCAACCCCTGGATCCTGGGCGGTGGACTCGCCGCGATACCGGCGATGTTCCTGCTCGGCGCCGCGGACACGATCCTGCTCATCACCATCGCCTGGTGCCTCGGCCAGGCCGTGATGAACGTCTACCAGGCCGCCATCACCTCCGTGGTCCCCGACCGGGTGCCCATGAGCGCCCGCGGCAAGGCCTCCGCCGCCGTCGGCCTCGGCCTGCCGCTGGGCTCCACCATCGGCGCCCTGATCGGCGCGGCCTTCTCGGACGACTACCGCACCGGATACCTGATCTTCGGCGCGATCGTCGCCGGCGCCGCCGTCCTGTTCACCACCTGCACCCGCGAGGAACGGCGCCCCGCCAAGCCCTCCATGCCGGTCAAGGCGCAGCTGGCCGCCTTCGCGAGCGCCCTCAAGGACCACGACTTCCGCTGGGCGTTCATCGGGCGGGCCCTGCTGGTCCTCGGCTACTTCGCGGTGAGCGGCTACCAGCTGTACATCCTCCAGGACCACACCGTGCTGCCCGAGGGCATGAAGCCGGAGGCGGCGGTCGCCATCATGATGCCGCTGACGAGCGTGGCGATGGTCGTCTCCACCGTGCTGGGCGGCTGGCTCTCGGACAAGTACGACCGCCGCAAGCTCTTCGTCGGTGCCTCGGCCCTGCTGTCCGCCGTCGCGCTGGTGATCCCGGCCCTGTCGACCAGCTGGACGGCCATGCTGGCCTTCGCCGTGATCAACGGCCTCGCGTTCGGCTGCTACATGGCCGTGGACACCGCGCTGGTGACGATGGTGCTCCCCAAGGCGGAGGACGCCGCCCGCGACATGGGCGTGCTCAACATCGCCAACGCCGGCCCGCAGATCGTCGCCCCCTTCATCGCCTCGGTGATCGTGTCCCTGAGCGGCGGCTACACGGCCCTGTTCATCGCGGCCGCCGCCCTGGCGGTGGCCGGCGCCCTGGCGGTCAAGCCGATCCGCAGCGTCCGCTAGACGGGGCAGGCGGCCCCGCCTCAACCCCCTCAACCCGAGCACACTCCCGCACCCACCACCCACCACCCACCACCCATCCCCATCCCCTGACGCTGAAAGGCATCACCGTGCAGCTCCACACCCGCACCTGGGGCGAAGGCGACCGCATCGCCCTCCTGATCCACGGGATCATGGCCGACCACCGGACCTGGCGCCGGGTCGGACCCGCCCTCGCCGAGCGCGGCTACCGCGCCATCGCCGTGGACCTGCGCGGCCACGGCGCCAGCGGCCGGGGCGAGTACAGCCCGGAGGCCTTCGCCGACGACGTGGTCGAAACGCTCCCGGCCGGCGCCGAGCTCGCCATCGGCCACTCCCTCGGCGGCCTGACCCTCTCCAAGGCCGTCGACCGCCTGAAGCCGAAGCGCGCCGTGTTCTCGGACCCGGCCTGGCACCTGGCGGAGCTCGGCGAGGGCTTCGGCCCCGAGATGTTCGCCCAGTTCAAGTCCGCTCCCAAGGAACAGATCCAGGCGATGAACCCGCGCTGGGAGGAGGCCGACGTGGACGTCGAACTGGCCACCCTGGCCGTCTGGGACGAGGCCACCGCCCTGAGCCTGACCCCGCTGATGGGAACGGACCTGCTGCCGGCCGCGCCGGTGGTCCCGTCCCTCGTACAGTTGGCGGACCCGAGCTTCCTGATCTCGCCGGAGCGCGCGGAGGTCCTCAAGGAGCGCGGCTTCGAGGTCCGCTCGGTCACCGGCGCCGGCCACACCATCCACCGCGACGACTTCGACGGTTTCATGGCATCGCTGGAGGGCTGGCTCTGAGGACCGCCCCGCCCTCCCGGCAGAACTCCCCGTTCAGCCGGGAGGGCGGGACAGTCGATCGCGGCGGAGCGACCACTGCCCCGGAAATCGACCGTCGCCCGCGAATCGACCGTCACCCCGCGTCAGTCGAGAACGGCCGTGGCTTCCACCTCGACGAGAAGATCGGGCTCCCCCAGCGCCGCGACGCCCAGCAGCGTGATCGGCTTGACGGGGTCGATGCCCAGCTTGGCCGCCGCCCGGCTCACGCCCTCCCCCAGCAGCGGCATCTTCTCGGGGCTCCAGTCGACGACGTAGACGGTCAGCTTCGCCACGTCGTCGAAGGATCCGCCGATCTCGGCCAGGGCGGTGGCGATGTTGAGATAACACTGCTCGACCTGAGCGGCGAAGTCCCCCTCGCCGACACGCCGCCCCTCGGCATCGCGCGCGACCTGACCTGCGAGGAACACCAGCTTCGACCCGGTGGCGATCGACAGCTGACGATATACGTCGGGTTTCGGCAACCCGTTGGGATTGACCAGCGTCACGGCCATGGAAACTCCTTCTCATCAGGGCGCACACTCCGGCGCACCTCTCCAAACCATAGCGCTGCTATGTATTCTGGGACCATGGCGCGAACCAAAGACCCGGCGATCCGCTCCCTCCTGATCGAGCGGGCCGCGATGATGCTGCGCACCCGCGAGCCCGTCACCCTCCGGTCGCTCGTGACCGGAACCGGCGTATCGACGATGGCCGTCTACACCTACTTCGGAGGCATGGACGGCCTGTGGACGGCCATGCGCCAGGAGGGCTTCAAGCGCCTGGCGGCCAGGCTCGACGCCGTGCCGCTGTCCACGGATCCGGTACGGGACCTGGCCGCGCTCGGAGCCGCTTACGTGAGCAACGCCCTGGCCGCCCCCGACCTCTACCGGATCATGTTCGACGCCGGTTTCGAGCTCGAGGACGCCAAGGCCGCGGACGAGACCCTGCACTGCCTGGTCAACGCCGTCGAACGCGCCAAGACGGCCGGCCGCTTCCACGCCGACATCGACCCCCTGACCCTGGCGACGCAGAGCTGGGTGATCGGCCACGGACTCGCGTCCCTGGTCGCGACGGGCCCGCTGCCGCACCCAGTCCTCACCCAGGGCGTGCACATGCTGACCGCACTGTTCACGAGCTCCGGCGACGCTGCCGACAGCTGCCGCCGCTCCGTCGAACTCGGCTGGCAGACATCACCCGTCCCGCCCAAGGACGGCCCGTAGCCGCCGAGCCGAGAAGGTAACCTCGCCCGAATGACGGCACTTTCACACCACAGCAACGGTCACGCCGAGCAGCCCGGCCGCGACGGGCACACCGCGACCGCCGAGGCCGATCCGCATGCCATCGGGCCGGTGCAGACCTCGTACGCCCCCGATCGCGACGGGGATCCCGATCCCGGCGAGATCGTGTGGACCTGGGTTCCCTTCGAGGAGAACGACGGGCGCGGCAAGGACCGACCGGTGCTGGTCGTGGCCCGCGAGGAGAGCGGCACGCTCCTGGCCGTGCAGCTGTCCAGCAAGCGGCACGACCACGACCGGGAGTGGGTCCCCATCGGGACCGGGCCGTGGGACAGCGCGGGCCGGGAGTCCTGGGTGGACGTGGACCGGGTGCTGCGCGTACACGAGGACGGCATGCGACGCGAGGCCTGCGCCCTGGACCGGGGCCGGTTCCAGCTCGTCGTGGACCGGCTGCGCGAGCGGTACGGCTGGCGCTAGCCCTCTGGCCCTCTACCCCCTAGCCCGCCGGGGCGGCCGAAGGCGCGCCCTCATGGTGTGACGGCAGGCAGCGGCAGCCGTTCCGCCAGCAGGGTCAGCCCCCTCCGCAGGCGGCGGAAGTACGTGGCACGGCTGAGGTGCACCTCGCGGGCGGCCTGGGGGTGGGTACGGGGCCGGCCGCTCAGGTAGTAGGCGCGCAGGATGGCCCCCGCCTCGGCGTCGGCGGGGGCGTCGGCCAGCGCCAGTTCCAGTACGGCGTTGTCCAGCCAGTCGCGCAGTGCGTGCGCGGTGGACAGGCCCGGGCGGGCCAGCAGCGGGCTGCGGGCCAGCGCGCGCGGGTCGCGGATGCGGGCCAGCGCCCAGGCAACGGCGTCCGGGGCGTCCGCTTCCGGCCGGCCCGCAGGGCGCCCGCCGGGGGCGAGGGTACGCATCCAGGCGGGGAGCCCGGCGGGAGCGAAGTCGTGGCTGTAGACCTCGGGCCGCCTCCCGCAGCGATAGACGTCGTCGCGGATGCCGCCGTGCGGGCGGAAGCTCAGCGTGCGCAGCAGCGTCTGGTAGTCGGGGCTGGCCGTGGACACCACCAAGTGCCCGGCGAGCACCGCCTGGCCCAGGATGTGCCGCAGGACCTGCGCGTGGGCGACCGGGTCCGCCGCGTACGCGGCTCCGAGGAACAGCCCCCCGCCGGGGTGGTCACTGGAGCCGTCCAGGAGGCCGTCGGCATGCTGCTGGAGGAGGGGTTCGATGCCGGCCTGCGTGCCCTGCGCGACGGGCAGCAGCGCCGCCAGTCCCACGGGCCGGCCGTCCCGGTCCCGGGCCAGCCGGAAGGCGGCGGGGCCAGCCGCGTCCAGCCACCGGCCGGTGATCCGCTCGCAGCGCCGTACGTCGAACCCTCCGCGCACCGCCCACTCGCGCATCAGCCGGCCGATGTCCTCGGTCTCCCCGGCGCCGGCGGGTCCGATCACCGCGGATTCCTCGGCGGGCGGGAACAGCGAGCCGCGCAGGGTCGGGTCGCCGGACAGGAACAGGCCCTGTTCCACCAGCCGGGCCCGCTCCTGCGGGTCGCGGCGTTCGGTCAGCAGGGCCCGCCGGTAGTCGGCGGCGCGGGCGCGGAGCCCTTCGTGCTGCTCCGGGCGCCGCCACTGGTAGGCGAGTTCGAACAGGGTGCGGAAGGGTTCACGGACCGCCAGCCCGAGCCGCTCCCTGCGGACGAGGCTCAGCCCGGCCAGCGCCGAGAACAGTTCCGGGCCGCCGCTCAGCAGCCGCTCGTCCCCCGCCCGTACGGTCGCCAGCAGGCGCAGCGCGTGCCGCCAGCGCCCACTCCCGGTGGCGGCCGCCGGGCGTTCGCGGTCGAGCCGGAGCAGCACCTCCTCGGCCATCGCGTCGGCGACGGCCCCGGGGGCGTCGGCCGGCGTGCCCGCGAGCAGCGTCCGGGCGGCCAGCTGCGCCAGCAGCGGGTTCCCGCCGGCCAGCCGGACCGCCAGCGCCACCGCCTCGGGGTCTTCGAGGCCGCTCGCGCGGATCTGGGTCTCGACGGCCCGCGCCGGTGCGGGTCCGAGGGTCAGCGTGGTCAGGGGCCGGTCCGCCCAGCCGTCCACGGCCCGCAGGGGGCGCCGGCCGGCCAGCAGCACCGGCCTGCGGGGTCCGCCCGTCCCGGCACGGGGTTCTTCGAGGGCGGCGGCGACGGCTTCGGCCTGCCCGGGCCCGTCCACGCTGTCGACCAGCAGCAGTCCCCCGCCGGGCCCGGCCGCCAGCGCGGCGCGGACCCGGGAGGCCGCCTCCCCGGTCCGTAGCCCGGACAGGTCGACGGCGTCCGCGACGGGCAGCCGCCGGGCCAGCCGGGACTTGCCGCTGCCGAGCCCCCCGCCGAGATGGACGGGCGTTCCGGCTTCCAGGGCGGCCCGCAGCGCCGCGAGCTCCTCGGTTCTCTCCACGCTCCCGGGACGATACCGACCCGGCGTCCTGCCTGGTCAGCAGGCAATCAGCCGTTTTCCGAACGGAGTTGAGACCACGGTGAGACTGTCCGGCGGCGCCGCGCGGCTACTGTCGAGCCGACCGCGGGCCCGGCGGCACCTTCCTCTCCGTTCGACCACCGAACCCCTCTTCCGAAGGGAGCCACGCGTGAAGCTGGCTCGATGTCTGTCGGCCGCTGCCGCCGCCCTGTTCACCGTCACGGCGCTGTTCGCCTCCCCGGCGGGCGCCACGTCGGCCGCCGCCCCCGCCACGCCGGCCGCCGCCCCCGCCTCGGCGGCCTTGGCCCCGACCGCCCCCAAGTACTTCACCGGCATGGGCTACGGCCCGTACAACATCGCCGTCGATGGTGCCTGGAGCAGCGCCTACGGCCAGGCCGTGGGCGAGGGCTACGAGACGTTCCGCTGCTCCAAGAGCAACGGTCCGCGGGCGATGCCGATCGGCGACGGCGGGTACTACCAGGTCCTCGTGGAGATCTACTGCAACCCGGCGCCGCCGGCCGGATCCGGCCAGATCGTCGGCGTGCACTCCGGCAAGTGCCTGGACGTCAAGGCCGCGGGGACCAAGGACGGCACGCCGATCCAGATCTACCAGTGCAACGGCTCGGACGCGCAGGCCTGGAAACTGGAGAGCGACGGCACGGTCCGCTCGCTCGGCCGGTGCATGGACGTCCAGTTCGGCAAGACCGAGAACGGCTCGCTGATCGGGCTCAACTCCTGTCACCAGGGCCTGAACCAGAAGTGGGAGGCGATTCCGGGCGGTCTGCTGCGCAGCGTCCACTCGGGCAAGTGCCTCGACGCCCTGGGCTGGGCCACCGGCAACGGCGCCCGGGTCGGGCTGTGGGACTGCACGCCGACGCACGCCAACCAGCAGTGGCGGGGCGGCGCGCTCGGCACCTGATCCAGGCGGGGCCGGGGCCGGGGTCCCGGCTCCGGCTCCGGCTCCGACATGTCACCTTCCCGCCCCCTTGCGACAATCGGTCCATGACCGGCACAGGGCCCCAGGACCCCGGGCGGTACGGCGAGCGGGTCTTCCGCCCCGAGTCCGTCGGCGAGGGCGACCGGATCGACCTCGGCTCCCTCACCTACGACGGGACGACCATGTCCCGGCTGCGGCAGCTGGGCGTGGGCCCGGGCTGGACCTGCCTGGACGTCGGAGCGGGAACCGGGACGGTGGCGCGCCGCCTGTTGGAGGAGGCCGGGGTCGCGGAGGTCCTCGCGGTGGACCGGGACGTACGCTTCCTCGCCGCGCACCCCGTGCCCGGGCTGACCCCGCTGCAGGCGGACATCACCGAGGACGGCTTCTCCCCGGGCCTCTTCCGGCTGGTCCACGCCCGCTTCGTCCTCATGCACCTGCCGGACCGGCCGCGGCTGGCCGCCCGGCTCGTCGAGCTGCTCGCCCCCGGCGGGGTCCTGGTGATCAGCGACGCCGTGGACCTGACGACGGACTCCGCGCCCCTCACCCCGTACACCGGCGCGATGCGGGCCATGTGGCGCGGGCTGCGCGACAGCATCGGGACCGACGTGTCGCAGGTGGTCCACCACCCCGAGCTGCTGGAGGCGGCGGGGCTGGAATCGGTGGCGGCCGAGATCCACGTGCCGCCGCTGCTGCCGGGCAGCGCGATCAGCCGGTTCTGGGCGGACACCTGGGACAGGGCCCGGGCGGACATGCTGGCGACGGGGCTCGTCGACGAGGACCGGATCACCGAGGCCCTGCGGCTGCTGGACTCCCTCGAGTACGCCGGACTGTCGCCCGGCATGCTCACGGCCTGGGGCTGGAAACCCGGAGCACCCGAAGGTTCGTAGACGTCCTTCGCGGTCCGGCACCCGGCTGGTTACTCCGGGGTAGGCGTGCTCCGTCCGGGTGTTGTACGGTCCCTCCCGTCAGCGGAACGTCGGAGGAACGTCAGCGGAGGGTGGTGCCGTGCGTCGTCCCTCGCGTGCGCCACGGTCGATGAGTGAGGCGGTCGTCCATGGCGGACCATGACCTGTCGGGCTTCGAACGCGGCGCGTTCACCCACGGGGGCAGCACGCGCCCCGTCCTGCGCCGCGGCAGCGGGCCCGCGGTGATCGTGATCGCGGAGATTCCCGGGATCACCCCCAAGGTGCTGGAGTTCGCCGAGCGGGTGGCCGCGCTGGGCTGCACCGCCGTGCTCCCGGTGCTGTTCGGCACGCCCGGACGCGACCCCCACCCCACGGCCCACGGCCTGCTGCGGGGTGCTCTCTACACCGCTTCCACCGCCTGGAACGTGTGCGTGAGCCGGGAGTTCACCGTCCTGGCCACCGGCCGGAGTTCGCCCGTCGTGAGCTGGCTGCGCGCGCTGTCCGCGTACGAGCACCAGCGCTGCGGCGGCCCGGGCGTCGGCGCCGTCGGCATGTGCCTGACCGGCGGCTTCGCCCTCGCCATGGCCGTCGACGAGCACCTCCTCGTGCCGGTCCTGTCGCAGCCGTCCCTCCCGCTGGGCATCACCGCCCGCCGGCGGGGCGGCATCGACATCTCGCCCGGGGACCTCGCCACCGTCCGTGGACGCTGCGAGCGCGAGGGCCTGCAGGTGCTGGGGCTGCGCTTCGGGAGCGACCGGCTCAGCCCCGACGCCCGTTTCGCCTTCCTGCGCCGCGAGCTCGGTGACGCCTTCGTCGCCGTCGAGCTGGAGGACGACGACGCCAATCCCGAAGCCGTCCTGCCGCCGCACTCCGTCCTCACCGAGCACCTCGTCGACCAGCCCGGGCAGGCCACCCGCGCGGCACTGGACCAGGTGCTCGACCTCTTGCGGACCCGCCTGCTCCCGGACCCGGCCTAGCCGTCCCGGGCCCTAGCCGTCCCGGGCCCAGGCCGTCCCGGGCCCGTCGTCACCTCCCGGTCTGCCACGCCCCCGCGAGCACCCGCTCGAAGGTCTCCCGCGTCTCCGGCTTCCGGTCGAGGACGCCGAACACCACCCGTTCGAACACGCCGGTGAACCGCCCCGCCAGCAGCCCCCGGAAGGCCTCCGCCACCTGGGCGGGGTCGTTTCGGAAGACCCCGCACCCCCAGGCCCCCAGCACCAGCCCCCGGTAGCCGTGCAGCGCGGCCACCTCCAGCACCAGCTCCGCGCGGCGCGCGAGCGCGGCGGGGAGCTCGGGCTCGCGGTCCGGTTCCTGGCGGCGGATCGTGCCCGCGTTCGGGGCCGGCGAGGTGAGGAATCCGGCCCGGAAGGGCGTGTCCAGCAGGTTGCCCCGGTCGTCGCGGAAGACGGGGACCCCCGGCGAGTGAATCACCCGGTCGGTGTAGAAGGTGCTGACCTCGGCACGGTGGATCTCGTAGTACTCCGGGGCCTCCAGGAGGGTCTCGTACAGCGCCGAGGCGCGGCAGAGGGCCTCCTCCTGGGCCTTGGCCCCGCGGACGTAGCCGCCCCCGGGATTCCGGGCCGAAGCGAAGTTCAGGACGGCCACCGGAACGGTCCGAACCGTCCCCGGGTGCTCCTCGGCGAGCCGACGGGCGGCGACCGTGCTGCTCTCGCCGGTGACCTCGACGACGGTCCGGTGGGTGCCCTTCGCTGCCGGCTCGCCTGGAATGACCCGGTTTGGGCCATATATTCTGGTTCCTGCCTTGGCCTCCGCCACGGCGGCGGCAAGCGACACCTGCCGTCCCGACCGCGTCCGGTATCCCCCGGCCGCCACGATCTCCGCATTCTCCCGCGCGATCTCGCGCAATCTGCCGCTCATGCGGCGATCTTCGGCGCTCCGGCAGGGCGCCGCAATGGATTTGTGCCCCAAGGGACGGGTAGGCACGGGTGATGTCACAATCGACGACAGGAGACGAGGGCCCCGTCATGCCCCAGGACTCGCTCACCCGACTGACCGAAGCCGGCGCCGAGGAGCTGCTCCACGGCATCTGTTTCAAGACCGGCCCGCCCCGCCTGCTCGGTGCGGAGCTCGAATGGCTGGTGTTCGACGCCGAACGACCCGGCCGGCCCGTTTCCCACGAGCGCCTGGCCGCCGCGCACGACGCGGCCCGCGCCCTCCCCCTCGGATCAGGCGTCACCGTCGAGCCCGGCGGCCAGCTGGAGCTCAGCTCGGCCCCCGCCTCCTCCCTGACCGGATGCGTCGACGGCCTCCAGGCCGATCTGACCGCCGTCCGGGACGCCCTGCGCGACCAGGGGCTGGTCCTGCGCGGACTCGGCCAGGACACGCGCCGACCGCTGCGGCGGATGCTGGCCAGCCCGCGGTACGAGGCCATGGAGACCTACTTCGACCGCACCGGCCCGGCCGGGCGCGCCATGATGTGCACCTCGGCCTCCGTCCAGGTGTGCGTGGACGCCGGTCACGAGGAGCCCGGCCCGCTGGGCCACGGCAGGCGCTGGCGCCTCGCCCACCTCCTCGGTGCGGTGCTGGTCGCCGCCTTCGCCAACTCCCCCGCGCACGAAGGCCCGTACGCCGGCTGGCGGTGCGCCCGCCAAGGGGTCTGGAGCGACCTCGACACCCGGCGCTCCCTCGCTCCGCCCCTGGAGGCGGAGCCGCGCGGGGCGTGGACCCGGCAGGCGCTGGACACCGAGGTGATGTGCGTGCGGACGGGTGCGGACGGCGGGGCGCACGAGGGGGGCGCGCCCTGGGCGGTACCGCGCGGGCTGACCTTCCGCGACTGGATGCGCTCCGGAGGCGGCTTCCGCCCGCCGACCGCCGCGGATCTGGACTACCACCTGACCACCCTCTTCCCGCCGGTACGGCCCCGGGGCCATCTGGAGCTGCGGATGATCGACGCCCAGCCCGGCGAGGACGGCTGGCTGGTCCCGGTGGCCGTCGTGCACGCGCTGTTCGACGACCCGGAGGCCGCGGAGACCGCGTACCGGGTGGCGAAGGGACTGGCCGACTCCTACGGCGCCCGGCCCGCGCCGCGCAATCCGCTGTGGCGCTCCGCCGCCCGCAACGCGCTGGCCGATCCGGAGCTGCGGTCCGCCGCCCGCGCCTGCTTCCGGGCCGCGGCCTCGGCGCTGCCCCGGCTGGGAGCCGGCGGCCACATCATCGACACCGTCGGCGAGTTCACCGAGCGCTACGTCTCCCGCGGCCGCTGCCCGGCCGACGACCGCACCGAGCCGCGGCAGACGCGGACCCGAACGCGACCGCAGGCCGAAGCTCACGCTCAGCAGCCCCGGCACCGCCGGCCGGCCGGCGAGGAGGCACGCTCATGACCGCCGAACCCGAGCTCCTGCGCGAGCGGGCCGCCGCCGCCCTGACCGCGGCGCGCGTCCGGACGGCCGGACTCACCGATGCCGTCACCGAAGCGGAACTGACCGCCCAGCATTCCCCCTTGATGTCCCCGCTGGTCTGGGACCTCGCACACATCGGGAACATGGAGGAGCTCTGGCTGCTGCGCAACGTGGCCGGCCGCGAGTCGATGCACCCCGAGATAGACCCGCTCTACGATGCGTTCGAGCATCCCAGGGCGGAGCGCCCGAAGTTGCCGCTGCTGAGCCCGGACGAGGCCCGCCGGTACGCCGCCGAGGTGCGCGGCCGGGTCTTCGACCTGTTGGACCGCACGCCCCTGGAGGGCACGGCCCTGCTGGACGGCGGCTACGCCTTCGGGATGATCGCCCAGCACGAACAGCAGCACGACGAGACGATGCTGATCACCCATCAGCTTCGACAGGGCGCGCCCGTGCTGGCGGCGCCCGACCCGGATCCCCCGCAGGGACCACTGCCGGCGGCCGAAGTGCTCGTACCGGCGGGGCCGTTCACGATGGGAACCTCCGCCGAGCCCTGGTCGCTCGACAACGAGCGGCCCGCGCACGTCCGCGAGGTCGAGGAGTTCTGGATCGACACCGTTCCGGTGACCAACGCCGCCTACCAGGAGTTCATGGCGGACGGCGGCTACCGCGAGGAGCGGTGGTGGGAGGCGGCCGGCTGGGCGGAGATCCGCCGGCACGGGATCGGGGCCCCGCTGTTCTGGCGCCGCGAAGGCGGTACCTGGCTGCGCCGCCGCTTCGGGGTCACCGAGCCGGTGCCCGGGGACGAGCCGGTGCTGCACGTGAGCTGGTACGAGGCCGACGCGTACGCCCGCTGGGCGGGGCGCCGGCTGCCCACCGAGGCGGAGTGGGAGAAGGCCGCGCGCCACGATCCGGCGGCCGGGCGCTCCACCCGCTACCCGTGGGGCGACGCGGACCCCACGCCCGCGCACGCCAATCTCGGCCAGCGCCACCTGCGGCCGGCCCGGGCGGGCGCCTATCCGGACGGGGCCTCCCCGCTCGGGGTGCGCCAGCTCATCGGCGACGTGTGGGAGTGGACGGCTTCGGACTTCCTCCCCTACCCCGGTTTCCGGGCGTTCCCCTACCGCGAGTACTCGGAGGTGTTCTTCGGCCCCGAGCACAAGGTGCTGCGCGGCGGTTCCTTCGCCGTGGACCCCGTGGCCTGCCGGGGCACCTTCCGCAACTGGGACCTGCCGGTGCGCCGGCAGATCTTCTCCGGGTTCCGGACCGCGCGCGGCGCCGTCCCCGCAGGCTCCGCCGGGCAGGCCTGATGTGCCGTCACCTCGCTTACCTCGGGGCGACCGTGAGCCTCGGACGGGTGCTGAGCGAGCCCGAGCACTCGCTGGTCCGGCAGTCGTGGGAGCCGCGCCGCCAGCGTTCCGGCACGGTCAACGCCGACGGCTTCGGCGTCGGCTGGTACGCGGAGGGGGATCCGGTGCCCGCCCGCTACCGCCGGGCCGGTCCGATCTGGGGCGACCTGACCTTCAGCGACCTCGCCCGGGTGGTCCGCAGCGGGGCCGTGCTGGCCGCCGTACGGGACGCCACGCGCCCCGGGGCGGACGGGGAGGCGGCGGCCGCCCCGTTCGCGGAGGGGCTGTGGCTGTTCAGCCACAACGGCTCGCTGCGGGACTGGCCGGACTCCGCGGCCCCGGTCGCGGCCGGGCTGCCGCCCCAGGAGCTGCTGTCCCTGGCCGCCCGTACGGATTCGGCGCTGATCTGGGCACTGGTCCTGCACCGGCTCCGGACGGACCCGGACCTCGGTGCGGCACTGGCCGGGACGGTACGCGAGCTGGCCGAGGCCGCGCCCGGATCCCGGCTGAACCTGCTGCTGACCGACGGCCGGGCCATCGCGGCGACGGCCTGGGGGGATTCCCTGTGGTACCTGGCCGACGCCCGGGCGCAGCGCACGGTGGTGGCCTCCGAGCCCTACGACGACGACTCGCGCTGGCGCGAGGTACCCGACCGGACCCTGCTGACCGCCACCCGCACCCGGGTCGACCTCGTCTCCCTGAAGGAGACCCCCGCCGGCGCACCGCATGCGCCGAACACATCGCACGCACCGCACGCACCGCACGCACCGCACCAAGGAGACGAAGGCACGTGAACGACTTCCAGCTCCAGCTGACCCGCACGCTCGACGAGCACGCCGCCGAGGCGGCGCTGCGCACGGATGTGCGCGACGGGCTGACCCGGTCCCCCAAGTCGCTGCCGCCCAAGTGGTTCTACGATGCCCGGGGCAGTGAACTCTTCGAGGAGATAACCAGGTTGCCCGAGTACTACCCGACGCGCGCCGAGCGGGAGATCCTGCTCGAACGGGCCCGGGAGATCGCCTCGGTCAGCGGGGCCCGCACCTTGGTGGAGCTGGGTTCCGGTTCCTCGGAGAAGACCCGGCACCTGATCGAGGCGCTGCCCGCGCTGGACACGTACGTGCCGGTGGACGTGAGCGAGAGCGCGCTGACGGGGGCGGCGAAGGTCCTGCTGGAGGAGCATCCGGGGCTGCGCGTGCACGCGTTGCTCGCCGATTTCACCCGGGCGCTGCGACTGCCGGAGTCCCCCGGGCCGCGGCTTGTGGTGTTCCTGGGCGGCACGATCGGGAACCTGCTGCCGCCGGAGCGGGCCGTGTTCCTGGCCGACGTACGGGCGATGCTGTCACCCGGGGACGCCCTGCTGATGGGGACGGACCTGGTGAAGGACCCGGCCGTCCTGGTGTCGGCGTACGACGATGCGCAGGGGGTGACCGCCGAGTTCAACAGGAACGTGCTGTCCGTGGTGAACCGGGAGTTGGGCGCGGATTTCCACACCGCCGACTTCGAGCACGTGGCGGTGTGGAACCGGGAGCACGAGTGGATCGAGATGCGGCTGCGGGCCCGCGGGCCGGTGGTGGTGAAGGTCCGGGCGCTGGATCTGGAGGTGCCCTTCGAAGCGGGTGAGGAGATCCTGACGGAGATCTCGGCGAAGTTCCGTCAGGAGGGGGTCCGCAGGGAACTCGCCTCGGCGGGACTGGAGTTGACCCATTGGTGGACGGATGCGGCGGGCCGCTTCGCCCTGTCGCTGTCGGTGGCGGACGGTATCGGCGCCGATGGCTGGGAGGGGACGCCGGGCAGCAGCGGCGGCGTCGCCGGCCGAGACGCGGGTACCGGTTCGGCGGGTTCGGCGAGCACGGCGGCCTGAGCCGCCGCCGCGAGGTCCCGCCGGTGCGCGTACCGGCCCGGCGGGATCCGCGGCAGCAGCCACACCTCGGCGCGCACTCCGCGGGCCCGCGCGATCCGCCACAGGGAGGCGGTCAGCGGATCGTCCCCGACGAAGGCGGGCGCCCCGGCTGGCCCACCGTCGTCGACCAGGTAGCTGATCCGTACGGGCTGTACGGGCACCCGCGCGTCCAGCGCGGCCTGGAACGCGGCCCGCCGGAAGGGGCCTTGGGCGCGTCCGCACCAGGTGGAGCCCTCGGGGTAGACGGTGACGCGGTCGCCGGTGAGCAGGGCCCGGGCGAGGGCGTCGACGGTGGCGGGCAGGGTGCGCAGCCGGTCGCGTTCGATGTAGAGGGTGCCTGCCTGCCGGGAGAGCGGCCCGAGCACGGGCCAGCTCCGGATGTCGCTCTTGGCCAGCATCCGGGAGGGCAGGACGGCGGCGACGAGCGGGATGTCCAGCCAGGAGATGTGGTTGGCGACGATCAGCCGGCCTCCGCCGGGGCCGGGGGTCCCGTGCACGGTGATCCGCAGGCCGAAGGCGCCCAGCAGAGCGGCGGCCCAGGCCCGTACCACCACGTGCCGGGGCCGCTCCGGCAGCAGCCTCAGCGGCGGGGCGCCGAGGATCCCGAGCAGCACCAAGGCGATGGCGCCGGCGAGACGCAGTACCGCGCGCGGCACGCTCGCGGTGCGCCCCTCGTGGCCGGCGCAGACCGCGGGAGTGCAGGGCGAGGTCGGGAGCCAGGCGCTCATGCGGCCGGGGCGAGCGAGAGGAAGTGCTTGAGGTAGCGGGGGTTGGTGCGCCGCAGGGAGAGCAAGACGTACAGGTCGGCGCAGCCGAACTCGGCGTCGAGGGCGGGCTCGCCGCAGACCCAGGCGCCCAGGCGCAGGTAGCCGCGCAACAGCGGGGGCAGTTCCATCCGGCCGGGGAAGTCGATGCCTTCGGGGTTCCAGGGGAGGTGCGGGGTGACCCGGTACTCGACGGGGGCGAGGCTGCGGGTGAGGACGTTCTCCCGGGTGGAGGCGGCCAGCACCCCGCCGTCGGAGAGCGGTATGGAGCAGCAGCCGGCGAGCCAGTTGTGCCCGGAGCGGTCCATGTAGCGGGCGAGGCCCGCCCAGATGAGGGCGATGACGGCGCCGTTGCGGTGGTCGGGGTGGACGCAGGAGCGGCCGACCTCGACGAGGTCGGGGCGGATGGGAGCGAGGGCGGAGAGGTCGAACTCGCCCTCGGAGTAGAGGCGTCCGGCGACGGCGGCGCGTTCGGGGGGCAGTAGGCGGTAGGTGCCGACGACCTGCTCGGTCTCCTCGTCCACGACGAGGAGGTGGTCGCAGTAGGCGTCGAAGGCGTCGGAGTCCAGGCCCGGCTCCGGTCCGTCGAGACGGGCGCCGAGCTCGCCGGCGAAGACCTGGTGGCGCAGCCGCTGGGCGGCGCGCACCTCGTCCTCGTTGCGGGCGAGGCGGACGGCGTAGTGGGGCGCGGGGGTTTCCTCGGCGTGCGGGGTGGGCGCCGAGGAAGAGGTGAAGGCGGAGACGGGGGCGACCGCGGGGGGAACGATGGACGGGGACAGGGGGGCGATGGTCATGACGGCTCCTGATCCGGCACGGGAAGCCAGGCCGGCAGGTGTGTGGCCTGGCTTCTTTACTTCTTCCGTGACCGGCTGGATTCGACATGGCCGCTTCGCGGCCCTTGGATGTGCGGACGCTGAACTTGGTGGGCGGACCCCTCCGGAGCGCTTCCCTCACCCTCGCCCGCCCTCTCCCGGCCTCCCCACCGTCCCCTCCCGCCCCCTCCCGCCCCGGATCAGCGGTCGGAGCTGAGGACCTTGCTCAGGGTGTCGGAGGCCGCCTTGGCCGCCTTCTGCGGGTCCTGGCCGGTGAGGACGGCCGTCATGAACGGCTTGATCGGGTTCTCGGCCTCCACCTCGGCCCAGCGGGGGGACTGCGGGGTGGCGCGGCCCTGGGCGGCGCCGGGGGCCATCGCCGTGGCGCCGTCGTTGCCCTGGACCACGTGCGCGAGGGTGGTCTTGTTGGGTACGTAGCTCATCGTGCGGGCGAGCTCGGTCTGCCACTTCTCGCTGACCAGGGCCGTGATCACGTCGACGGCGTGTCTACGCTGCTTCGTCTTCTCGGGGATGATCAGGTCCGAGCCGCCGGTGAGGACCGAGCCCACCTTGTCGGCGGTCTTGCCGGGGATCGGGAAGAAGCCGAGCTTGCCCTTGAGGTCCGGGTTCGCGGCCTCGATGGCGGCGGCCTGGCCGGGCGGGGCGATGATCTGGGCGATCCCGCCGCGGGCGAAGACGTCGGACTGCGGGGGCGTTTCCTCGTCGGCGTCCTTGGGGCCGTCGCCGAGGGCCTGAAGCTGCTTGTAGAACTCCATTCCGGCCAGGGCCTTCTCCTCGTCGAGGGTGCCGTGCCACTGGCCGCTGCTCTCGACCGCGAGCTCGCCGCCCTCGTCCCAGACGAACCCGGCGAGGACGTACCAGTTCTGCCCGGCGAGGTAAATGCCCTGCTGGGCGCCCTTGTCGAGCTTCTGCGTGGCCTGGATCCATTCCTGGCGGGTCTTGATCGGTGCCTTGACCCCGGCGCTCGCGAAGAGGTCCTTGTTGTAGATCACGACGCGGTTGGCGGCGTACCACGGGACGCCGAACTGGGCGCCGTTGACCTTGCCGGGTTCGGAGAGACCCTTCAGCCAGTCCTTGCCGTCCCACTCGCGCAGGGCTTCCAGGGTGAGTTCGGAGACCCCGCCGCCCTCGACGTACTGGGCGACCTGGGTGTTGCCGACCTCGATGACGTCGGCGCTCTCCTCGCTCTTGCCGGACAGGACGGCGTTGACCTTGTCGCCGATCCCCTTCCACTCCTGGATCTTCACTTCGAGGTCCACGCCCGGGTGTTCCTTCTCGAAGGTGTTGGTGAACTGACCTATGAAATCGTCGGAGGCGCTGCCCTTCATCAGCCAGAGCGTCACCTTCTCCGTACCTCCGCCCGACCCGGCGAGGCTGCAGCCGGTGAGGGCGGTCACGGCCGCGAGAGCGGTGGACACGGCAAGGAAGCGCATCTTCACGAAGGTCACCTTCTGGGGGATGGATCGCAGATGGCTTGAAATTGGCATAGACCAATGGGTGGGTCAAGGGGGTATCGCTATGGATTGTTCACGCAAAGTTCGCGAACACGGACTTACTGGGGCACCGTAGAACAAGGCAACAGCCACCCACTGTCGGGAGACCCCCATGTCCAATCACACGTACCGGGTGACCGAGATCGTGGGCACGTCCCACGAGGGCATCGACGCGGCCATCCGCAACGGCATCGCCCGTGCGGGCGAGACGCTGCACAATCTGGATTGGCTTGAAGTCGTCCAAATCAGGGGCCACATCGAGAACGGCGAGATCGCGCACTACCAGGTGGGGATCAAGGTCGGCTTCCGTCTCGACGGCGAGGCCTGAGGCACGCCTTCCCGGCGCCTACGGGACTCCCTGGGGCCCGCGGGAGCGCCGGGGGGGCCCGCGGGTGCCGGGGCGGCTCTCGCAGGCCCGTCCGGAGCGCCGGGCCCACCCAGGGAGCACCCTGGAGCAGGCGAACGCGCTCAGGTGCGCCCCTCCCCCTCCTGCGCGTCCTTGAGCTCCGGCGCGTCCGCCGCCCAGTCCGCCACGACCACCCGGAAGCCCGCCGCGCGCGCCGCCTGGCACACCAGCTCGTCGTCGTCCACCAGCATCCGCACCTCGCGGCCCCTCGAGATCCGCCGCAGGACCTCCAGCTTGGTCGTGCGGGCGGGCCGCCGGTCCTGGTTCCCGCGCATCCACAGCCGCCCCTCGGGCAGCCCGTTCCGGGCGAGCCAGTCCTCGGTGTCCGCGCGGCACCGCTCCGGGCGTCCGGTGAGGTACGTGACCTCGCAATCGGCCGCGCTCTCCACCGCGAGCGCGATCCCGCGGGCGAGGGGCGGATCGGCCGGAGCCGCACCGAAGAACCCGCTCCAGTCGCGCGGCCGGCTCTCCAGGAAGTGCTGCCGGTGGGCGGTGTCGGCCAGGGTGTTGTCGATGTCGAAGACGGCCAGGGGCCTGCGGTTCTGAGTCTCGGTCACCCCGCCAGCCTAAGCAGGGACGCCTCCCGGACGGCGCGGGGTTCTCGGCGGCGACGTCACGGTCCGGCCGAGTCGGCGCCGCCTCCGAGCCGGAGGGCGCACTGCCTCATGCGGAGCCGATCGCCGGAGAACCATCCCTGCCACGGCTCGTCCAGTCGGTGCCAGGCAACGGGCTGGCCGCTTTCAGGCACCAGCCGCGTCCGCTGATCGACGACCACCACGTAGGAAATGCCCGCGGTCGCCGACCAGCCGGGGCGGTACGAGCGGACCGTGGCGGCCGCCGGTACCGCCTGCGGTTCCGCCCGTACGCCGGTTTCCTCGAACAGCTCCCGGCGCGCCGCCTCTCGCGGCGTCTCGCCGGGGTCCACCTTCCCGCCCGGCGGCACCCACCCTCGCCGGCGGTGGCTCACCAGCAAGACGCGGGTCAAAGTGCGGTCGAACACCCACACCTCGGTGGCGAGCGGGCCTTGCAGGGCGGCCTCGGGGCGGAGCAGCCACTCCACGGTGCCGTCGTAGTCGGCCAGAGCGCGACGCGCATCGCGCATCGCGGCTTCGAGGACGCGCGCCTCTAGGGGATGTCCACTCACCTGCCGGAGAGTACGACGGGCCACTGACAATCCAGGCACCCCGGGTCGTGCGCCTCCCCCGCCGGGTTCCGTGGCGCGGCACCGACCAGCGGTGCACCAACCAGCGATCAGGCTCGGTCCGCAGCCGGGTGAGGCCGGTAGGGTCGTGGCCCGGTGGTCCCGGGGGGGGGCCGATGGTCCCGGGGGGGGCCGGCTGACACACGGGGGTTGCGACACATGCCTACGCCTGAAGGCATCTGGGAGGCCGCCGACCTGCCCGCACGCCGGCTCGCCGGGGTGGCCCTCAATCCGTCCTCTCCCGAGGATGTGCTGCTGCGTCTGCTCGCCGACGGTCCGCCGGCCGTACGGATGGTGCTGAGCCGGGACCGGATCCTGCCCGACGCCGTCGTCGAGGCCGTGCTCAGGCACCCCGACACCCGTACCCGTAGCTTCTTCGCCCGCAACCCCCACGTCGATCCGGCCCAGCGTGCACGACTGGTCGACGATCCGGAGTGGTTCGTCCGCGCCCACCTCGCCGAGGCTCCCAGACTGCCCGCCGGAGGCGTGTACAGGCCACTGCCTGACGAGGTCGTGGTCCACATGATCAGCACGTACGACAACGACATCCTGCAGGGCACCGTCTACCGGCAGATCTCCACCGCGCTGGAGCGGTCCATGCCCACCCATCCGGTCGCGAAGGTCCGCCGTTGGGGCGTCGGCAGATGGGACCAGCTGCCCGCCGGGATCCAGGCCGCGCTCCTGGCGGATCCCGACAAGGACGTCCGGGAGAGCGCGCGCGGGAGCGCACGGAGGTACGCGCAGTCCCAGGATCCGGCGTGGGTGGAGCGCGAACTGCCCGACCGGTCGTGCCACGCACGCTGGGACATGCTGATGTACCAAGCCCTCAGCCGAGCCGTCGTGGACAACGTCCTGACCGCCCCGATCGCCGAGGAGGAACGGGTGGCCATCGCCGGCAACCCCAGCCTGCCCACCGACGTGGTGGCCCTCCTGGCGGGCGATCCGGACCCCGCGGTGCGTGAGCGGATCGCGCACCGCGCGGACCTCGGACCCGCCGATCGCCGCGCGCTCGCCGTGGACCCCGATCCGAGGGTGCGGCTCGCCCTGTCCGTGCACCCCGAGCTGAGCGAGGAGGAACGGGCCGCGATCGACTACGAGATCCCCGCAGGCGGCTGCTTCCAAGCGTGGCGCGGGCCGACCGTGCCCCGGGACCCGCAGCACGTCCGCCGGGACGCGAACTCCGGTCACCCGCTGCTTCGCCGGAAGGCCGCCATGGACCGTACCCTGCCGCCCGACCTCATGGAACGCCTGGCCGCCGACGAGGATCTCGGCGTACGCGTCCTGCTGGCCCAGAACCATCCGGACGCCCCGGCCTCGCTCCTGCTGCGCAGCTTCCTCGAATACACCGGCCACGAGCGCGCGCACCTCACCACCCGGCCGAACTTTCCCACGGCCGGCCTGGCAGCCTTCGCCGACCACGAGGACCCCGAGGTCCGCGCCTTGGCCGCCCGCGACCCCCACACCGCGCCGGCAACCGTGGAGCGCCTCACCCGGGACCCGGACCCGGCCGTGCGCGGGGCGCTGGCACGCCACCCGAACCTTCCGCGGCCCCGGCTGACGGAACTCCTCGACGACGAGGAACTGGCCCACGAGACCGCGGCGAACCCGGCATTGGATCTCGAGGTCATCCAGCGGCTGGTGGCGATGCGGGGACGGCGGGCCTGACCTCCGCGACGTAGCCGATGTGACGTAGCTGATGTGACGCAGCCAATGTGACGCGGCCGCTGCGACGCAGCCGGACGGGAGGCGGGCCGGTGGGCGCGTCGGGCCCTTCGGTATCTTGGGCCTGACCTGGGCTGACCTCGCGGAGCAGACGGCCGCCGTGGGCTATTGGACGCCGCGATGACCGGCCGGCCGCTCTGCCGCCCCAGGACCTCGGCGTGCCCTCCCGCATCCCGTACACCGGCCCGCACGGGCGAGAGGACGGCTGATCCGCATGAAGACCCGAACCCCGGAGCCCGTGGCCCGCCGCCGGCTGATCGCCGCGGCAGCGGCGGCCTTCCTTGCCGCGACAGGCTGCGCCGGTCCGCACCGGACGGAGGGAACGGCCATGTCGTCGGGAGCGCGCGGATACCTCACCGCCGCACTGGACGTCATGGAGGGCAACTCGCTCTTCGCGGCGGACATCGACTGGCCGACCGTACGCCGCGGGGCCTTCGCCCGAGCGGGAGGCGCGCGGGTCCCCGCCGATACGTACGGGGCGGTCAGGGAGGCGCTGCGGGCGCTGGGCGACCGGCACAGCCAATTCATGACGCCCCAAGAGGCCGAGCAGGCGCTGAGCCCGGCACCGGATGGCTCCGCGCTGCCGGAGGCAAGGATGCTCGCCGGTTCCATCGGATACCTGTCCCTTCCCGCGGTGTCGTCCGACCGCGCCGCCGCGGCCTACGTGAGCCAGGCCCGGCAGGCCGTCGCGGAGGTCGACGGACAGGGGGCCCGCGGGTGGATCGTGGACCTGCGCAGCAACACGGGCGGGGACATGTGGGGACCGCTCGCAGCGGTGGGGCCCATCCTGGGCGACGGGGAGGTCGGAGCGTTCGTGGAGGCCGACGGAAAGCGGACCCCGTGGACGATCGGGAACGGCACGCCGCGCCAGTACCTCGCCACCTGGGGCCCCGCCACCCCGCTGGCCCATGCCGCCGCTCCGGCGGTGGCGGTGCTCACGAGCAGCCGGACCGCGAGCGCGGCCGAGGCCGTCACCATCGCCTTCCGCGGCCGCCCGGACACCCGCAGCTTCGGCCAGGCCACCCGAGGCATCCCCACGGGCAACGACTCCCACGCCCTCACCGACGGCGCCCTCATCCTCCTGACACAGGCCCGGGAGGCCGACCGTACGGGCCGGATCCACGACGGCCCCCTCCCGCCCGACGAAGCGGTCCCGGACGACAGCCGCGACCTCGGCAGCGGCCAGGACCGGACACTCGAAGCCGCGGCCCACTGGCTTCGGGGCGGGACGGCCCCCGACCGGACGCCCGGGGAATCCTGACGGCCGGGGAATCCTGACGCAGGGGGAATCCTGACGCCCTCCACGCGTTGATCACGGTGTGATCCGCACACTCTCGATACTCGACCGGTCCCGCACCCGCGAGGGGCACCCCGCCGCCCAGGCCCTGCGCGACACCGTGGAGCTCGCGCGCACCGCCGAGCGGCTCGGATACCGCAGGTTCTGGGTGTCCGAGCACCACAGCGTGCCCGGGGTCGCCGGATCCGCGCCCACCGTGCTCGCCGCCGCCGTGGCCGGGGCGACCACCCGGATCCGCGTCGGCACCGGCGGCGTGATGCTGCCCAACCACCAGCCCCTGGTCGTCGCGGAACAGTTCGGGGTCCTGGAGTCGCTGTTCCCCGGCCGGATCGACATGGGGCTCGGCCGCTCGGTCGGCTTCACCGGCGGGATCCGCCGCGCCCTCGGGCGGGACACCGCCGACGCCGACCGGTTCGAGGAGCAGCTGGCGGAGCTGCTGGGCTGGCTCGACGGCTCCCAGCGGGCGCACCCCGAGGTGCACGCCCGCCCGGCGGAGGGGATGCGGATCCCGGCCTACGTGCTGGCCACCGGCGAGGGGGCGGGGATCGCCGCCCGCGCCGGGCTGCCCCTGGTCGTCGGGGACCTGCGGGCCCGGGCGAGGGTCGCGGAGATCGTCACGGCGTACCGCGATGCGTTCCGGCCCTCCGCCTGGGGCGCGCGGCCGTACGTCGTGGCGTCCGGGACGGTCGCGGTGGCGGCCACCGCCGAGGCGGCCCGACGGATCCTGGTGCCGGAGGCCTGGGCGGTCGCGCATTCCCGCACCCGGGGCAGCTTCCCGCCGCTCCGCCCGGCCGAGGAGGTCGAGGCCCTCACCATGAGCCCCAAGGAACGGGAGCTGTACGAGGGCGCCCTGGCCGGGCACATCCACGGCACCGAGGAGCAGGTCGCGGCGGAGCTGTCCGAGGTCGCGGAGCTGACCGGGGCGGACGAGCTGCTGGTCACGACGTCCACGTACGACCGGACGGCCCTACTGGACTCCTTCGGCCGGCTCGCCCGGCTCACCGACCTCACTGGGCTCACTGGGCTCACGGAGGGCGCGGGGCAGCCCGGCCGCTCCGGACACTAAACTAGGACGAATGCACCAGCCCACCACCCCGCACGCCCACGATCCCTACGTCCGCGTCCGCGGCGCCCGGGAGCACAATCTGCGCGGGGTCGACGTGGACATCCCACGGGACGCGCTGACCGTGTTCACCGGGGTCTCCGGCTCCGGCAAGAGCTCGCTGGCCTTCGGCACTCTCTTCGCCGAGGCCCAGCGCCGGTACTTCGAGTCCGTGGCCCCGTACGCCCGCCGCCTGATCCACCAGATCGGTGCGCCGAAGGTCGACTCCGTCACCGGGCTCCCGCCGGCCGTCTCGCTGGAGCAGCGGCGCTCCTCCCCCGGCTCCCGGTCCTCGGTCGGGACGGTGACCATGCTGTCCAACTCCCTGCGGATGCTGTACTCGCGGGCGGGCTCCTACCCTGCGGGCGCCGAGCGCCTGGACTCCGACGCCTTCTCCCCCAACACCGCTGCCGGGGCCTGCCCTTCCTGTCACGGTCTCGGCCGCGTTCACCGCACCAGTGAGGAACTGCTCGTCCCGGACCAGGACCTGTCGATCCGTCAAGGAGCCATCGCGGCCTGGCCGGGCGCGTGGCAGGGCAAGAACCTGCGCGACATCCTGGAGGCCCTCGACCACGACGTGGACGCGCCCTGGCGGGAGCTTCCGGCAGCGGACCGCGAGTGGATCCTTTTCACCGAGGAGCAGCCGGTGGTGACGGTGCATCCGGTACGGGAGGCCGACCGGATCCAACGCCCCTACCAGGGCACGTACATGAGCGCCCACCGGTACGTGATGCGGACCTTCGCCGACAGCAAGAGCCTCACCCTGCGGGCCCGCGCCGAGAAGTTCCTGACCGATTCGCCGTGCCCGGTGTGCGAGGGCAGGCGGCTTCGCCCGGAGGCGCTGGCCGTGACCTTCGCGGGCCGCACGATCGCGGAGCTGGCGGCGCTGGCGCTGACGGAACTGGATGGGGTACTGGCCACCGAGCGCGGCGGCGGCGAGGCCGCCCGCGTGCTCACGGAGGACTTGCGCTCCCGGATCGGCCCGGTCACCGAGCTGGGGCTGGGCTACCTGAGCCTGGACCGCGGAGCCCCGACCCTGTCGGCGGGCGAGCTGCAACGGCTGCGCCTGGCCACGCAGTTGCGTTCGGGGCTGTTCGGGGTGGTGTACGTGCTGGACGAGCCGTCGGCGGGACTGCATCCGGCCGACACGGAGGCGCTGCTCGGCGTACTGGACCGGCTCAAGGAGGCCGGGAACACGGTGTTCGTGGTGGAACACCATCTGGACGTGGTGCGGCACGCGGACTGGCTGGTGGACGTCGGCCCGCTGGCCGGGGAGCACGGCGGACGGGTGCTGCACAGCGGGCCCCCGGAGGCTCTGGCCGCGGTGGCGGACTCGGCGACGGCCCGGTACCTGTTCGGCACCCGGCAGGCTCGGGAAGCACGCTCGGGGGCCGTGCGGAAGGCGACCGGATCCGTCCGGCTCAGCGGTGTGGAGCGGCACAACCTGCGGGACCTGGCGGCGGAGTTCCCGCTCGGGGTGTTCACGGCGGTGACCGGCGTGTCGGGGTCCGGGAAGTCCACGCTGGTGGGCCAGGTGCTCGCACGGGAGGTCCACGGGCGGCTGGCGGAGCCGGAGTTCCCGGTGCGGCGGCTGGTGGAGGTGGACCAGAAGCCGATCGGCCGGACCCCGCGCTCCAACCTGGCCACGTACACGGGGCTGTTCGACGTGGTCCGCCGGCTCTTCACGGCGGCGCCGGAATCGAAGGCGCGGGGCTGGAAGGCGGGCCGCTTCTCCTTCAACGTGCCGGGCGGCCGGTGCGAGTCCTGCCAGGGCGAGGGCTTCGTCTCGGTGGAGCTGCTGTTCCTGCCCAGTACGTACGCCCCTTGCCCGGAGTGCGCGGGGGCCCGGTACAACTCCGAGACCCTGGAGGTCTGTTACTCGGGGCTGAACATCGCGGAGGTGCTCGCCCTGACCGTGGAGTCGGCGGCCTCCTTCTTCGCGGGGGTGCCCGCGGCGGCCCGTAGCCTCGGGGCGCTGACGGACATCGGCCTGGGGTATCTGCGGCTCGGGCAGCCCGCCACGGAGCTGTCGGGCGGCGAGGCGCAGCGCATCAAGCTGGCGACGGAGCTCCAGCGCGTGCGCCGCGACCACACGCTGTACCTGCTGGACGAGCCGACGACGGGACTCCATCCGGCCGATGTCACGGTGCTGCTGCGGCAGTTGCACGGCCTGGTGGACGCAGGACATTCGGTGGTGGTCGTGGAGCACGACATGGCGGTGGTGGCGGGCGCCGACTGGGTCATCGACCTGGGGCCCGGCGGCGGTGCGGACGGCGGCCGGGTGGTGGCCGCGGGCACCCCGGCCGAGGTGGCCCGCGCCGCGGGCAGCCGTACGGCGGCCTATCTGGCGCGGGCCCTCGCGGCGGGCGGGTGAGCGGCAGCGCGGGTCGTCAGGCGTCCGGGGGCTTGGCGAAGTCTCCGTAGCCCTGCCAGTCGAGGACGACGCACGGCTCGTCGCCGAGCACCCAGGCGTCGTGGCCGGGGTCGATCTGGACGAAGTCCCCGGGCTGCGCCTCGATGCTGTCACCGTCGTCCATGACGACCTTCATCCGGCCGCTGACGATGTAGCCCACATGGGCGGCCTCGCAACTGTCGGTTCCCGCAATGGGCTTGATGTGCTGGGACCACTGCCAACCGGGCTCGAACACGGCCCGGCCGACCGGCCCGCTGTCGGTGTTGAGCAGATCGAGCCTGCCCTTGCCGTCCTCGAACCGGCGTGTCTCGTCAGCGGAATCGAAGCCCCTTCGGACGATTCCCGTCATGATCGTCGACCTCCCGGCGCACGACTGCCCCGAGTCCACTTCTCAGAGTACGCCCGTACCGCGCGGTCATCGCGGCGTGCTCGCGGCGTGCTCGCGCGCTCCCGACGTGCTCGCGGGGTCCCGGCGCGACCGCGCGCCGGTGCTACGCGTCCCCGTGGAGCAGGTGCTGCGGCAGCTCGCGGAAGGTCCAGACACCCTGCTTGCGGGCGAACATCCACACCAGGTCGTAGCGGTCGGGCCAGGCGGCCGGCAACCCCAGCACGTCCTGCGCTCCGAGGCCCCGGATCAGGCGGGGCATCCCCTGGTGCTCCCAGCAGACCAGGACGGGCATCCGAGCCGCCAGCACCGCCCGGACCAGGGCGGGCTCGGCTCCGACGGCGAATTCCGCCCGGACGGGAGTACCCAGCGCGGTGGCGAGCGGCTCGACCGTCTGGCGGCACCGCGCGGGCGCCCCCGCCCTGCCGCCGGCCGCGAAGACGGCCCCGGGCCGGGGCAAGGCGGCGCCCCGGGCCGGCGGGAAGAGGGTGGGCAGTTCCTGGGCTCGGCGCCGGCCCCGGACGGCGAGGAAACCGGGGTCCTCGTTGCCTTCGTCGTCCTCGCCGGTGTCCCCGGCGTACGGCTTCTCGGCGTGCCGGATGACCATGACGAGCGCGTCCTTGGCGGCCTCGGGGCCGGGGCGCGGCTTCGGGGGGCGCTCCTCCCCGGCGCAGCCGGCCGCCGCCAGCGGGGCGAGGGCGGCGGCCAGCACGGTGCGGCGGCGCGGGCCGGATCCGGCGGGGGCTTGAGACATGCGCCCACTGTCACCCACGCCCGGGAGGCCGACCGGTCACGGCACGGCGGGGGCCGCTCCGATCATCCGATCGGCGGACGCGTCGTGGTCACGAGCCGGGGTGTCACGGTCACGCACCGCCGGTTCGGGTCGCGCACCGCCGGTTCGGGTCGTGCGCCGCCGGAGCTTCTCGGTCCCCCGGCGGACGCTCCCCCATTTTCATGGAACCCGCAGGTCAGCGCGGGCCTCGGCGGACGGCCCGCAGCCACTCCTTGTTCATGGCGGCGATCGAGGGCAGCGGGATGCCCTTCGGGCAGGCCGTGGCGCACTCGCCGGTCAGGGTGCACCCTCCGAAGCCCTCGGCGTCCATGGTGGCCACCATGTCCAGGACCCGGGTCTCACGCTCCGGCGAGCCCTGCGGGAGCACGTTCAGGTGGTTGACCTTGGCGGAGGTGAAGAGCATCGCGGAGCCGTTGGGGCAGGCCGCCACGCACGCCCCGCAGCCGATGCACTCGGCGTGCTCGAAGGCGTAGTCGGCGTCGGGCTTGGGGACGGCCGTGGCGTGCGCCTCGGGGGCGGCGCCGGTGGGGGCGGTGATGTAGCCGCCGGCCTGGATGACCCGGTCGAGCGCCCCTCGGTCGACGACGAGGTCCTTGACGACGGGGAAGGCCGAGGCCCGCCAGGGTTCGACGTCGATGGTGTCGCCGTCGTCGAAGGAGCGCATGTGGAGCTGGCAGGTCGTGGTGCGCTCCGGCCCGTGGGCGTCGCCGTTGATGACGAGGCTGCACGCGCCGCAGATGCCCTCGCGGCAGTCGTGGTCGAAGGCGACCGGGTCCTCTCCGCTCAGGATGAGGTCCTCGTTGAGGGTGTCGAGCATTTCGAGGAAGGACATGCCCTCCGAGATGCCGTCGACCTCGTACGAGGCCATCGCGCCGGGGGCGTCGGCGTTCTTCTGGCGCCAGACGCGCAGGGTGAGCTTCATGCGTAGCTCCGCTGGGTGGGGTGGACGTACTCGAAGACGAGGTCTTCCTTGTGCAGGACGGGCGCGGCGCCCGTTCCGGTGTACTGCCAGGCGGCCGCGTACCCGAACTCCTCGTCGCGGCGGGCCGCTTCGCCGTCCGGGGTCTGGGACTCCTCGCGGAAGTGGCCGCCGCAGGATTCGGCGCGGTGGAGGGCGTCGAGGCACATCAGCTCGGCGAGCTCCAGGTAGTCGACGATGCGGTTGGCCTTCTCCAGCGACTGGTTGAACTCCTCGCCGCTGCCCGGCACCTTGATCCGCCGCCAGAACTCCTCGCGGATCTCGGGGATCCGGTTGAGGGCTTTGCGCAGGCCCTCTTCGGTCCGGGCCATCCCGCAGTACTCCCACATCAGTTCGCCGATCTCCCGGTGGAAGGAGTCGGGCGTGCGGTCCCCGTCGACGGCGAGCAGCTTGGCGAGGCAGTCGCGGGTCTCGCGGACGGCGGCCGCGGCCTCGGGGTGGGTGTCGTCGACGGCGTCCCGGTGCGGATGGCGGGCCAGGTAGTCGTTGATGGTGGAGGGCAGCACGAAGTAGCCGTCGCCGAGGCCCTGCATGAGGGCGGAGGCGCCGAGGCGGTTGGCTCCGTGGTCGGAGAAGTTCGCCTCGCCGATCGCGAACAGGCCGGGGACGGTGGTCTGGAGGTCGTAGTCGACCCACAGCCCGCCCATCGTGTAGTGCACGGCGGGATAGATCCGCATGGGGACCTCGTACGGGTTCTCCGCGGTGATCCGCTCGTACATGTCGAAGAGGTTGCCGTATTTCTCGGCGACCTTCTCCTTGCCCATCCGGCGGATGGCATCGGCGAAGTCGAGGTAGACGCCCTGGCCGCCGGGGCCGACGCCGCGGCCCTCGTCGCAGACGTTCTTGGCCGCGCGGGAGGCGATGTCGCGGGGCACGAGGTTGCCGAAGGAGGGGTAGATCCGCTCCAGGTAGTAGTCGCGCTCCGCTTCCGGGATGTCGGCTGCGGGGCGGGTGTCGCCCTGGGCCTTGGGGACCCAGATGCGGCCGTCGTTGCGCAGGGACTCGCTCATCAGGGTGAGCTTGGACTGGTGGTCGCCGGTGCGCGGGATGCAGGTGGGGTGGATCTGGGTGAAGCAGGGATTCGCGAAGTAGGCGCCGCGCCGGTGGGCCCGCCAGACGGCGGTCGCGTTGGAGTTCATGGCGTTGGTGGAGAGGTAGAAGACGTTGCCGTAGCCACCGCTCGCGAGGACGACGGCGTCCGCGTAGTAGCTGTCGATCTTGCCGGTGACCAGGTCCCGGGCGACGATGCCGCGGGCCACGCCGTCGACGGTGATCAGGTCCAGCATCTCGGTGCGGGCGTGCATCTCGACGTTGCCGGCGGCGATCTGCCGCGAGAGCGCCTGGTAGGCGCCGAGCAGGAGCTGCTGTCCGGTCTGGCCGCGGGCGTAGAAGGTCCGGGAGACCTGGACGCCGCCGAAGGAGCGGGTGTCGAGGAGGCCGCCGTACTCGCGGGCGAAGGGGACGCCCTGGGCCACGCACTGGTCGATGATCTCGACGGAGATCTGGGCGAGGCGGTGGACGTTGGACTCGCGGGCGCGGAAGTCGCCGCCCTTGACGGTGTCGTAGAAGAGCCGGTGTACGGAGTCGCCGTCGTTGCGGTAGTTCTTGGCCGCGTTGATGCCGCCCTGGGCGGCGATGGAGTGGGCGCGGCGCGGGGAGTCGGAGAAGCAGAACTGGACCACGTGGTAGCCCTGTTCGGCGAGGGTGGCGCCGGCGGCGCCGCCGGCCAGGCCGGTGCCGACGACGATGACGGTGTGACCGCGCCGGTTGGCCGGGTTGACCAGCTTGGCCTCGAAGCGGCGGCGGTCCCAGCGCTCGGCGATGGGGCCTTCGGGCGCCTTGGCGTCGGCGATCGGGTCCCCGGTGGTGTAGTCGGCGTAGTCGGCGTGGCGCATGTTCTCGTTCACCGTCTCGTTCACCGTCTCGCTGCTGCTCGTGTTCTCGCTCATGGTCAGCTCACCACTCCGGTCATGACGGCGACGGGCACGGACACGAAGCCCGCGAAGAGGACGAGGGCGAGGCCGTTGGCCAGGAACTTCAGCGTCCTGTCCCGTCGGGCGTTGCCCGCGCCGAGGGTCTGGGCGGCGCTCCAGAAGCCGTGGCGGACGTGCAGTCCGAGGGCCGCCATCGCCACGAGGTAGATGGTGTTGCCGTACCAGGTGGAGAAGGTGGCGAGGACGTTCTCGTACGGATGTCCGGCCCAGGCCCGCTCGTTCACGGTGAGCGTGGTGAGGTCGAGCAGGTGCCAGACGATGAAGAGGGCGAGGATGACGCCGCCCCAGCGCATGGTGCGGGTGGCATAGCTCGCGCGGCGGCGCTTGTGGGCGTACTTCACCGGGCGCGCCTTGATGTCGCGGCGGCTGAGCTGGTACGCGCAGACCCCGTGCGCGACGACCGCCGCGAGCAGGGCCACCCGGACGATCCACAGGGCCCACTCGTGGTGCAGGAAGGGCGAGCCGAGGGTGCGGAGCCAGTGGGCGTAGCCGTTGAACTCGTCCGCCCCGAAGAAGATCTTGAGGTTTCCGAGCATGTGCACGGCGAGGTAGCCGAGCATGATCAAGCCGGAGACGGCCATCACGGACTTCTTGCCGACGGAGGAGTCCCAGAGCGTTCGCGTGGTGGACGGCCGTCGATCCGTCCGCGTTGCCAGAGCCATGACATTGACGGTAAGGACGAAGGTCCCGAAAGGTCCAAGACATGGCAGAGCTCAAGTCAATAGTCTCAGCCTATGGAGGCGCTAGCCTGGGGTCATGCAGTTCCAGCAGCTGGTCTACTTCGTCGCCGTCGCCGAGACCCGTCACTTCACACGCGCGGCCGAGCGCGAACACGTCGCCCAGCCTTCCCTCTCGCAGCAGATCAAGGCGCTCGAACGGGAGCTGGGCGCCGAACTCTTCAGCCGGGCGCGCGGGAACATCACGCTCACCGACGCCGGCGAGACCCTGCTGCCGCTGGCCCGGCGGATCCTCGCGGACGCGGACACGGCGCGGCTGGAGGTGCAGGAGCTGGCGCAGCTCCGGCGCGGCCGGATCCGGCTGGGGGCCACCCCGAGCCTGTGCACGGGCCTGCTGCCGGGCGTGCTCCGCGCCTTCCACACCGCCCATCCGGGGATCGAGCTGCTGATCGAGGAGAGCGGTTCGCTGGACCTCGTACGGGAGCTCGCGCGGGGCTCCCTGGACCTCGCACTGATCGCCCTGCCGCTACCCCCCTCGGCGCCGGCGCTGACGACGGTGGAGCTGCTGACGGAGGACCTGGTGGTGGTTTCCTCGGCGGCCCTCCCGCCCCCGGCGGGCGGGGGCTCCCTCACGGTGTCCGCGCTGCGCGACGAGCCGATGGTGATGTTCCGGCACGGCTACGACCTGCGGGACCTCACGGTGGCGGCCTGCCGGGCGGAGGGCTTCGAGCCGGTGTTCACGGTGGAGGGCGGCGAGATGGACGCCGTACTGGGCTTCGTCCGCGCGGGGCTCGGCATCGCGGTGGTCCCGGCGATGGTGGCCGACCGCGCGGGCTCCGGCCTGCGCGCCACCCCCCTGGCGGGCTCCCCCCTGCGCCGCACGATCGCCCTGGCCCACCGCACGGACGTGGCACCCCCACGCGCGGCCCGGGAGCTGAAGCGCATCCTGCTGGGCTGATTCTGCTGGGCTGACCCTGCTGGGCCGATGCTGCTGGGCCGATGCTGCCAACCCGAGGCCCGTCAGCCCCCGGCAACCGGGCCGGGCCGGGCCCCGGGCAGCGCCCGGTCGAGGCCGTCGGACAGGAGGGCGAAGGCGCGCTCCGCGTCGACGACGGCGGCCGGGTGGGCCTCGTCGGCGCTCCGGCCGGCCTCGATGCGGAGGAAGTTCTCCCGGCCGAGCTCCCGGCGGGCCGCCACCAGGTATCCGGCTGCCAGCCGGGCGCTGAGCGGGTCGACCGTTTCGGCCTCCAGGACGGCGGCGAGCAACTCCACCTCGCGGGCGGCGTAGTGGGCCAGCCGGGACTCCAGGCTGGCGGTGCCGTAGAGCAGGCGCTGGAAGGCGAGCACGTTCGGGTGGTCGCAGAGCCCGGTGATCGGGTCCCGTTCCGCGAGCGCCGCCAGGAAGTGGGCGCGGACCGCCGCCACCGGGGTCTGCCCGGCGGCCCGGTCGCGCACGACGCGCGCCGCCTCGTCCTGATGGTCGGCGAACCGGTCGAGGACCAGGTCCTCCTTGCTGGGGAAGTAGCGGAACAGCGTGGGCTTGGAGACCTCTGCGGCCGCCGCGACGTCGGCCACCGATACGGCGTCGAAGCCCCGCTCCAGGAAGAGCTCCAGCGCCGTGGCCGCCAGCTGGTGGCGCGTGCGGAGCTTCTTGCTCTCGCGCAGACCCTTCGTGTTCTCCATGGGTCCACCCTAACACGAACGAGTGACCAAGTTACTTTTGTAACCCGGTTGCATTTTCTGTGACGAGCCGCTTTCCTTGAGATACCGACGACGAGGGGACATCTCATGACTGGAGTGGCGGATGCAGGCCTGGCGGATGCAGGCCTGGCGGATGCAATGGACGGAGCGGACGTGCTGATCGTGGGCTCCGGCCCGACCGGCCTCACGCTCGCCTGCGACCTGGCCCGTCGCGGCATCGCGGTGCGGATCATCGAAGGCCGCCCGGGACCACACCACGAGTCCCGGGGCAAGGGCCTCCAGCCGGACAGCCTCGACTTCTTCGAGGAGCTCGGCGTGGCCGGGGAGGTGAGGGCCAAGGGGCGCGAGCACGTGGTGCTGCGCAAGTACTTCGACGGAGAGCCCGTCAAGGACACCGTGGTCAGCGGCGGCCTGCTCGTGGGGCAGTGGCAGGTGGAGGAGGCGCTGCGGGACCGGCTGGGCGAACTGGGCGTGCGTGTCGAGTACGGGTCCCGGCTCGCCGGAATCAGCCAGGACGCGGACGGCGTCCGCGCCGAGCTGGAGGACGGCGCCGTGATCCGGGCCGGATATCTGGCGGGGTGCGATGGCGGGCACAGCACCACCCGCAAACTTCTCGCCATCCCCTTCGAGGGGAACGGGGAGAGGGAACCGGCGATGGTGCTCGGGGATGTCCGGGCACCGGGGCTCAGCCGTGAGGTCTGGCACCAGTGGTTCACCTCGGACGGGGGCGGGATCCTGCTCTGCCCGATGCCGGGGACGGACACGTTCCAACTGCAGGCCCCGCCCGAGACGGGCGAAGGGGGCGAGGCGCTGCCGCCCTCGCTGGAGAGCTTCCAGCGGCTCTTCGACCGGCACGCCCGGATGCCGGGGATCCGGCTGGCCGACCCCACCTGGCTCTCCTCCTGGCGGGTCAACGTCCGCATGGCCACCCGGATACGCGAGGGCCGGGCCTTCCTCGCCGGAGACGCGGCGCACGTCCACCCCATAGCCGGCGGACTGGGCATGAACACCGGCATCCAGGACGCCGCCGCCCTCGGCCGGACGCTGGCCGCAGTCCTCTCCGGGACGGCCGGGGAGGAAGCCCTCGACGCGTACCAGGCGGAGCGGCTGCCGGTGGCCGCGGAGCTCCTGGCCGACACGGCACGGCGCTACGAGCGGGTGCTGGCGGCCGTCCGCGAGCCGGGCCGGGGCACCGAGGCGGGCCTGGAGTGAGCCCGGCCGCCCCCGGACCATGCGGTCCAGGGGGCGGGCCGTGCGGGTGGCGTTCAGGACATGGGGACCGCGTCCGACAGGGACAGGGTGTGGATGCGGTCGGCGGCGCCCGGGCGGGCGTAGTACCAGCCCTGGGCCGTGTCGCAGCCGAGGGCTCGGAGCTGGGCGGCCTGGGCGCCGGTTTCCACGCCCTCGACGGTGACGGCGAGTTCGAGGCTGTGGGCCAGGGCGACGATGCCCTCCACGATCTTGACGTCGACCGGGTTGGCCGGGTGCTGCTGCATGCCCTTGGTGAAGGAGCGGTCCAGTTTCAGGACGCTGACGGGCAGGCGGCGCAGGTTGGCCAGGTTCGAGTAGCCGGTACCGAAGTCGTCGAGGGCGATGTCCACGCCGAGGGCGGCGAGCCGGCGCAGGGGTTCGAGGAGTTCGTCGTCGGCGCCGATCAGGGCCGACTCGGTGACCTCCAGGCACAGCGTGCCCGGAGACAGGCCCGAGGACTCCAGGACCCGGATCGTGTCGGCGACCAGGCCGGGGTGGTGCAGCTGGGTCGGTGACAGGTTGACGTTGATCCGCAGAGTGGCGCCGCCCTTCTGGTGCTGCCAGGCACGGGCCTGGCGGACCGACTCCTCCAGGACCCAGCGGCCGAGCGGCACGATCAGGCCGGTGCGTTCGGCGAGGGGAATGAACCGGTCCGGGCCCAGCACCCCGTGCTGCGGGTGCGACCAGCGCACCAGTGCCTCGGCGCCGTGCACGCTGCCGTCGTGCATGTGGACCAGCGGCTGGTACTCGATGAAGAACTCGCCGCGTTCCAGCGCCGCCGGGAGGGCGTTGGTCAGGCCGTGCCGGGTGATGGCGCGCGCGTCGGCGGCGGCGTCGGCGAACTCGAACCGGTTGCCGCCGGCCGCCTTGGCCCGGTACATGGTGATGTCGGCGCTGCGCAGCACCTCCGCGGGGGTGCGCTCACGGGCCGGACCCTCGACGATGCCGATGCTGCCCCGGACCGTCAGCTCACGGCCCTCCAGCCGGATCGGGACGGAGAGGGCGGAGAGGATCCGTACGGCGAGTTCGGTGGCCTTCTCCTCGGTGTCGGGACCGGTGGTCAGCGCCACGAACTCGTCGCCGCCGAGCCGGGCGACCACCTCGCCCGGTCCGGTCGCGCAGCTCTGGAGCCGGTCGGCGACCTCCACCAGCAGCCGGTCGCCGGCCGAGTGACCGAGGCTGTCGTTGACCGCTTTGAAGCCGTCGAGATCGAGGTAGCACAAGCCGAAGCGGGAGCCGCCGGAGCCGCTCAGGGCCTTCTCCAGGCGTTCGAAGAAAAGGGTCCGGTTCGGCAGGCCGGTCAGGGCGTCGTGGGTGGCCTCGTAGCGCAGGCGCAGGTTCAGCAGCCGGCGCTCGGTGGTGTCCTCCATCAGGGCCAGCTGATACTGCGGCACGCCCTCGGCGTCGCGCAACAGCGAGACCGTCAGGTTGGTCCACAGCACGGTGCCGTCGTGCCGGTAGTACGGCTTCTCGACGCGGTAGCTCTCGCGTTCGCCGCGCACGAGCTCCCCGTACATCCGCCAGACGTGCGGGGTGTCGTCGGGGTGGCTCCATTCGCTGACGTTGCGGCCGCGGACGTGCCCGTCCATGCCGCCGAACATCTGCAGCAGCGCGTCGTTGATCTCCAGGACGTTGCCCTCCAGATCGGCGATGCCGATCCCGATGGCCGCGCCCTCGAAGACCGCCCGGAAGCGCTCCTCGCTCGCGTGCAGCGCCTGCTGGGCGTCGATGCGGGCGGTCAGGGCGGAGCGGGCGATCGCCTCCTGCTCCTTGAGCGTGCGCTCGCGCAGGGCGCGGGCGAACCCGGCCGCGATGCCGTGCTGGAGCCGGGCACAACGGGACCGGTACTCCTCGGTTCCCTCGATGCTCTCGGCGTCGGGGCCCTGCGGACCGCAGTACAGCACCAGGTAGGACTCGACGACGCCGAGCGTGCCGGCCAGCGCCTCCGGGTCGGTGCAGTGGACCGCGACGAGTTCCTCCCCGACCCGCTGGCCGACGGAGGAGTCGAAGGGGCGGGCGCGCAGGGCCTCGACGAGGGTGCGGGTGAGGGGTACGAGGTGGCGTTCGAACTCGCCGCGGGTGAGCGAGGTCGCGGTGACCGGGAAGATCGCCCGCCCCCAGATGGTCGCGAACCGCCCGATCCGGTCCTCCAGACCGCCCTGCGGCGCGGCCGGGTCGTCCGCCGTCTGCGTCGGCAGTCTCACGCCTTGCGTCCCACGCCTGCGAAGCCCGAGAAGGCGTAGGGGTCTTCGTCCGCGGGCTCGCCCTCCGGCCCGCCGGTCGTGTCGGGCCGCCAGTCGGGCATCGACACCAGTCCGGGCTCGATCAGGCCGAAGCCGGTGAAGAAGCGCCGGATCTGCTCCCCGTCCCGCATGACGAGGGGGTTGCGGATCTCGCGGTAGACGCCGACGGTTCCGCTCGCGACCTCCTCCGAGAGCGGGATCCCCTCGTACGAGGCGTGCGTGAGGATCAGCAGGCTGCCGGGTGCCAGCGCGTCGCACAGTTGGGCGACGGCGTCGTAGGGCTCGTCCGAGTCCTCCAGGAAGTGCAGGACGGCGACGAGCATCAGGGCGACCGGGCGGCTCAGGTCGAGCCCCTGCGCGACCTCGGGGGCGGACAGGATGTCCTGGGGCTTGCGCAGGTCGGCGGCGACGACCCCGGTCCGCTCGGTGCCGGCCAGGACGGCCTGGCTGTGGGCGACGGCCACCGGGTCGTGGTCGACGTAGACCACGCGTGCCTCGGGGCTGGCGACCTGGGCGATCTCGTGGACATTGCCGAAGGTCGGGATGCCGGAGCCGATGTCGAGGAACTGCGTCACGCCCTCGGCCACGGCGTACCGGACCGCACGGCGCATGAATGCCCGGTTGGCCTGCATGATCTTGGGCAGGCCCGGCATGAATTCCATGGCCCGACGGGCCGCCTGCCTGTCGACCTCGAAATTGTGGGAGCCGCCCAGGTAGTAATCGTAGATACGGGACACGCTCGGCACCGATATGTCGATGCCTGGCGGGGCCCAGGCGGGGCGCTCCATCGGGGTCTCCAAGCCTTGGTCCTGCATCGGTCCGGACGGGTCGGACTCCTGTCCGAGCCGAATGTACTGATCATTGCCCAACGGAGCGAGCGAAAGCGGAAATTGGCGATCCGTTCTTCGTCACACGTCAAAGGCCGGACGGGCGACGCCCGGGGAATGATCGAAACCGACAAATACCTTTTGGGAAAAGGCCGGTGAACGATCGGACACGAAGCGAGTCTGGCTCAAACCTCCGTAGCCAAAGCCTCACCCGTTCAGGCGAACCCAGGTCAACCTTCCCGCGCGCGGGCGCGCGCGACCCCATGATCCCCGGGTGAAAAGAGCCTCTTCCAGGCGCCTGCTGGCAGTCCCGGTCCTCCTGTGGGCGGCCCTGTCCGCGACACCGGCCATGGCCGATAGCAGCGCATACGCGACGATCGACGCCGACGGCGGGGCGAGCGCCGTCAGGGCCGCCGTGTCCGCCTTCGGCAGCGCGACCGGGGGCACCCGAGGTGGCGGACGTCACGGCGAACAGGGCCACCAACGCGACCAAGGCAACCGGGGCGATCACGGCAACCAGGGCAGCCGGGGCGATCGCGGCAACCAGGGCGGACCGGGCAACCACGGCAACCACGGGCGCGGCCATGGCCACGGCGGCCACGGCCACGGCCACGGCCACGGCGGACACGGTCACGGCCCCGGCGGCCACCACGGACACCCGCCCTGCCCACCGCCGCCTCCCCCGCCGTGCCCGCCCAAGCCCACCCCGCCCCCTCCACCGCCACCCCCGAAGCCGATCCCCACCCCGAAACCGCCGCCTCCACCACCCCCGCCACCGCCCGCTCCGAAGCCGGTGCCGAAACCCCCCGTACCGGCCCCGCCCCCCGAGCGCCCGGCACCCGCTCCCCCGGCCCCGGCTCCGAAACCGGCCCCCAAGCCGGTCCCGAAACCCGTCCCGGAGCCACCCGCGCCGCCGGCACCCGCGCCTGCGCCGCCCCGGGTGATCCCCGCGGCCGCGCCCGCGAAGCCGATCGCGCGCCCCTCGTACCACGCGGCGGCCCGCAAGCCGCTCGAGCACCACATCTCACCGGTGACCTTCACCTTGATGACCGCGACCCCCGCGGTGCTCGCGATCATCGCGCTGCGCCCCCGCTAGCGCCGCCGCATTCCACCCCGTAATCGATTGGGAGTCATCTTGTCGGAATGGCTCGTCCTGTCCCTCGCGATGGCCGCGGCGTGTGCCGTGGTGCTGTCCATCGCCTTCTTCAACCAGCGCCGGATCGGCGAGGACGACGATCCCAGCGAAACCCCGGACGTCATCGAGTACATGACGATGATGATCGGCGTGATCTACGCGATCGTGCTGGGCCTGGCGATCGCCGGCGTCTGGGAGGGCCGCGGGGCCGCCCAGGAGTACGTACGCCAGGAATCGCAGGCCCTGCACGAGATCAGCGTCCGCTCCGAGGTCTACCCGGCCGAGGTCCGCAAGAAGATCAAGTCCGACGTGGACGCCTACGTGACCTACGTCGTCGACACCGAATGGAAGGAGATGGCCGAGACCGGCGAGCTGACGGACCGCAGCGGGGAGCTGCTGGACCGCATCCGCCGCGATGTGACCGACTACGAACCACAGACCGACCACGAGGGCCAGGCGTACCAGCCGCTCGTGGACCAGGTCGCCGTGGTCGACGACGCGCGCAACGCACGCGGCCTCAGCGCCGGGGCCACCATGCCCGGCGTGGTCTGGTTCGGCCTGATCGCCGGTGCCCTGGTGACCGTGGGGCTGATCTTCACCTTGCAGATCAGGCGCTCGTTCCGGGAACTGCTGCTGGCAGGGCTGTTCAGCGCGCTGATCGCGTTCCTGCTGTTCCTCATCTGGGACTTCGACGCACCCTTCGGCCGGGGCATCGCCGCCACTGCCGAGCCGTTCCTCTCCCAGTTCCCGTATCTGGACCTGAGCGGCTGACACCGCGTCGCCCCCCGCGGTCGCACCGCACCGCACCGCACCGCACCGCACCGCACCGCACCGCACCGCACCGGGGACCGACCGCCCCCCACCGCGGCCCGGCAAACCGGGGACGGGCCTCCCGTCCCCGGTTCGGCCTACCGCCATGCCCCATTCGCCCGTTCCTGATCGCGGGTCACCGCGCCCGGACCTAGCGTGGCGGACATCGAGGCGCACGACCCCCCACGTGCGGAAACCGTTCCGCGGCTGCTCCTCGGGGATCCGGAGAATCAACCATGGGCGCGATACGCACCTCCCCCACAGCCCTGTTGGGCGCCGCCGCGGCGGGCGCCCTGCTCGTCTTCGGCGCGGCGGCCGCGCCCGCCGCGCGTGCGGCCGAGGCCGCGCCCATCACCTCCTTCGGTTTCGCCATCACCCCCTCGACGGTCGCCCCCGGCGGCCAGGTGGTGCTGTCCGTCACCGGCTGCAACGCCGCCTTCGCCACCGTCTCCTCCGGCGTCTTCGACACCGTGAGCATCGACCGGGGCAAGACCGCACGGGTCACCGTGGACCGGGACGCGCGGCGCGGAGCCCAGTACTCCGTCTCCTTCACCTGCGCGGGCGAGACCGGCTCGGCCGACCTCACGATCACCGGCGGCACCGGCAGGCCCACGACCAGTTCCACCGTCGGTGCCCGAAAGACCGCGAGCGCGGTCACCGGTACGAGTACGGGTACCAGCGCCGGCACCGGTACGGGCGCTTCGCGCCCCGCCGCCCTCGGCGTCCGCGGAGGCCTCGGCGGCAGCATCGCCGCGCTCGATCCCCTGGAACTCGGCGCCGGCGCGGGGCTCGTCCTCGGCGGGCTGGTCGGTCTCGGATACGCCCTGCGCCGCCGGGACATCCGCCGCATCCACTGACCCCGCCGCACCACCGGCCCACGCCTACGGCCGCACACACCCACACCCACACCCACATGAACTCCCCGAAAACGCCGGTCGCCCCGTGTCCTGGCCAGGACACGGGGCGACCGGCGTTTTCGGGCCGACCGGGGAGGTCGGCCGGTCAGGCCCGGCCGCGGATCGGGCGCCGGCGGCGCATCACGTGGGCACCGGCGCCGAGGGCCGCCGCACCGACGAGGCTCGCGCCGATGGCGGTCTCGGCGGTGGACGGGCCGAGGGAGCCGCCGATGCCGCCCTGGGCGCCGCGGCCGTCCAGGATCGTGAAGCGGTGCGTGGCGACCAGGCTGTTGTCGTGGCACTTGACCGACAGCGTGTGGTGCCCGGGAGACGCGTGGTTGAAGATCCGGACGGTCGCGAAGCCGATGGAGCCTGCCGACAGGTTCGTCTGCGGAAAGTTGCCGTGCGAGAAGACGATGCCGCCGTGGCCGCAGCCGGCCGCGCTGACCTGCATCGTGGAGCCCTGGTGCACGGAGTACGGGTTGACCGTGACATTGCTCGGCCCGCCGTTTCCTCCCGAGGGCGGACCGCCCGCAGGGTTCGCGGAGGCGAATGGGGCACTGAGGGCGATGGCGGCGCAAGTGGCCGCCGCGGTCACGGTGAGAGCGCGGAGAACACGCATGGTGGAACCTCCAGCGGGAAGCGCCCCGGAGCGGTGGCCCGGGCAGATCGACGAGAACGCCTCCCATCACGAACCCTCGACTCGGTCCGCAACCAGCGCATTTCCACCTTTGGGCCGCAAGGTTGAGCGACACGCCGAAGCGCGGACGCGTTTGCTGACGGATCCGCAGGTCACGACCCGTCAGGCATTTATGTGACGATTACCTGGATGGCCGCACCCCTTCCGGCCCCACCACCCGTTCGCCCTTCCCCGATCGCCGTCCCGCACGCACCGCCTTAGCGTGCGTGAAGTAGGGCGTGAAGGGGTGGGACAAGAACGCGGGTCGGGACCCCCGCGTCGGGAAGGGAGAACCATGCTCGAGGACGAGAGTGAGAGGCCACCGAGGAGGCGCTCCCCCTGGGGTGCGATCGCGCTGGTCATGCTCACCGGCCTCGCCATGATGCGCAACGGAGCCGAGGCCGGCGACGGACCCCCGCAGCCGGCCGCAGCCGCCGCGGTCAGCGCACCGGCCGGGTCGGCGGTCGGGCCACGGGCCGACCAGGCACCCTCGGAGCCGCCCGTGCCGCCGCCGGACATGGAGGCGCTGGACCACTCGTCGGTACAGCGCGTCCGGATCCCGTCGATCAGCGTGGACGCACCGGTGATGACGGTCGGGCTGGACGCGCAGGGCTGGATCGACGCGCCGCCCCCGCAGGACAAGAACCTGGCCGGCTGGTACCTCAACGGCATCTCGCCGGGCCAGCGGGGTTCGGCGGTGATCGTGGGCCACGTGGACAACGCGCAGGGCCCCGCGGTCTTCTTCGGACTGGGCTCGGTCCAGAAGGGCAGCCGCATCGAGGTGGCACGCTACGACGGCCGCACGGCGGTGTTCGAGGTGTACGGCGTGGAGGTCTTCTCCAAGAACACCTTCCCCGGATCCCGGGTCTACGGGGACACCGGGCACCCGGAGCTCCGGGTGATCACCTGCGGCGGCGGCTACTCCAAGGGGCGCGGCTACGACGGCAACGTCGTCGTGTTCGCGCGGATGGTGGAGGCCCGCTGACCCACCCACCCGCGCGGCGGCGGCGGACCGTGCCGCCGCCGTGCGGGGGCGGGGTCGGGGCGGGCCCCTCAGCGCGACGGCAGCTCCGGCAGCGTCATCCGGAACCCCCGTCCGAGCAGTTGCGGCAGGTAGCTCGCCAGCGCCTGCACGCTCTGCGAGCGGTCGCCGCCCGCGTCGTGGTTCAGCACGATCACCCCGGGCGCGGCCTGCTTGAGGACCCGCGACACGATCGACACGGTGCCCGGCTCCTTCCAGTCCAGGGTGTCCACGGTCCAGGCGAGCGGTTCCATGCCGAGTTCCGCGCCGATCTCGAAGGCGGCCCGGTTCCACGCCCCGTAGGGCGCCCGGAACCACTGCGGAGCCGTGCCGACGGCCTGTTGGACGACCTCGCTGGTGCGGCCGATCTCGGAGGCCATCGCCGGCCGGCTGATCTTGGTGAGCTGGGGATGGGTCCAGGTGTGATTGCCGATGACGTGTCCCTCGGCCACCATCCTGCGCAGCAGGTCCTTGTTGTCGACCGCCATCTCCCCGCAGACGAAGAACATGGCCCGGACGCCGTGGCGCGCGAGGGTGTCCAGGATGGCCGGGGTGTAGCGGGGGTCGGGGCCGTCGTCGAAGGTGAGGGTCATGGCGCTCGCCGACCCACTTTCTCGTTGGGCGTCGGCGGGCAGTTCCAGGATCGGCCGGGTCCGTACGGCGGGCTTCGCGGCGGGCACGTGCTCCGGGGCCCCTTCGGAGGTCATCGGCTCGAGCCTGTACGGGGATCCGCGCGGGAACTGCGGCAGTCCGCCGGGGGCTCCGGTGAGGGGGCCTGGCCCCGCGGCTCCACCGGGTACCGCCCCGGGGCCGGTACCTGCCGCGGGGCCGCCCGCGCCCGGTGTCGGCAGGTCGGTCTCACCGCCCGTCAGCAGCCCTGCGGCGGCGGCGACTCCGAGGAAGACGGCGGAACGCAGGAGCATGCGTCGCCCTACTGTCGGCTCGTCATTTTTCATTACTACTACGTATCAACGACATCGCCGCAGATGTCGAGAGGCGCGGACACGGCTCCCGCCGCTCACCCGCTCGGAGCAGTCCTGCCGGTCAGCCCCGCCTCACCAGCGGGAACGGCAGCGTCTCCCGGATCGTCAGACCCGTGAGGAACATGACGAGGCGGTCGACGCCGATGCCCAGGCCCCCCGTCGGCGGCATCGCGTACTCCAGTGCGTCCAGGAAGTCGTTGTCGAGCTCCATCGCCTCCGGGTCCCCGCCCGCCGCCAGCAGCGACTGGGCCGTCAGCCGGCGCCGCTGCTCCACGGGGTCGGTCAGCTCCGAGTAGGCGGTGCCCAGTTCGGTGCCGAAGGCCACCAGGTCCCAGCGCTCCGCGAGCCTGGGATCCTTGCGGTGCTGCCGGGTGAGCGGGGAGACGTCGGTCGGGAAGTCCTTGTAGAAGGTGGGCAGCTTGGTCCGCTCCTCCACCAGCCGCTCGTACATCTCCAGGACCACGTCGCCACGGGTGTTGTCGGGCGTGTGCGGCACGGCCGCGCGGTCACACAGCCGCCGCAGGACGTGTTCCTCGGTGTCGGCGTCGACCTCCTCGCCCAGTGCCTCGCTGATCGCCCCGTACATCGTCTTGACCGGCCAGGGTCCGGAGATGTCGTGCACGACGAGCTTTCCGTCCGGTCCGGCCTTGTGCGCGATCGGCGAGCCGAAGGCGGCCGTGGCGGCGCCCTGGATCAGCTCGCGGGTCAGGTCGAGCATCACGTCGTAGTCGGCGAAGGCCTGGTAGGCCTCGAGCATCGTGAACTCGGGGTTGTGCTTGTAGGAGACGCCCTCGTTGCGGAAGGTGCGGCCCATCTCGAAGACCTTCTCCATGCCGCCCACGCAGAGCCGCTTCAGGTACAGCTCGGGCGCGATGCGCAGGTACAGGTCGAGGTCGTAGGCGTTGATGTGGGTGCGGAACGGGCGGGCGTTGGCCCCGCCGTGGATCTGCTGGAGCATCGGGGTCTCGACCTCCAGGTAGCCCCGGTCCAGCAGCCCCTGCCGCAGGGCCTGGACGGCGCTGGACCGGGCCCGTACGACGTCGCGCGCCTCGGGGCTGGCCACCAGGTCGAGGTAGCGCCGGCGGACCTTGGCCTCCGGGTCGGCGAGGCCCTTGCGCTTGTCGGGCAGCGGGCGCAGGCACTTGCCGGTGAGCTGCCAGGAGTCGACGACCACGGACGGTTCGCCGCTCTTGCTGGCGCCGACCTCGCCGCTCGCGACGACGTGGTCGCCGAAGTCCACCTGGGAGGTGAAGGTGCCGAGCACGGCGGCGCCGGCCTCGTCCCGGGTGAACATCAGCTGGATGTCTCCCGACCAGTCCCGCAGGACGGCGAACACCACGCCGCCGAGGTCGCGCACGACCATCACCCGTCCGGCGACGGTGACCCGCGCGCCGGTGCGGGTGCCGGGCGGGTGGCCGGGGTGCGCGGCCTTCAGCTCGGCGACCGTGTGGGTGCGCTGCGGGATGCCGACGGGGTACGGGTCGGTGCCGGCGGCCCGGATCCGCTCCAGCTTGTCGTGGCGGACCCGGACCTGTTCGGGCAGCCGCTCGGCCCGTGCGCCCTCCGTGTCCTCCTGCCCCACGGATTCCAGCCCGAGGGATTCGATGGGCGGCAGGCCGGCGGTGGTGGCGGGGGCGGTGAGCCCGCGCGGGTGGCCGTTGCCCCACAGGGTGCGCATGCTCGGCACGGAGACGAACCCCTCGGCGATGCCGGAGGCGAGGCTGACCCGGGCGAGCGAGCCGGCATCCTGGAAGCAGAGGAACCGCGGGTACCACTCGGGGCCGTACTTGACGTTCGAGCGGTACAGCGCCTCCAGCTGCCACCAGCGGGAGAAGAAGAGCAGCAGCTTGCGCCACACCTTGAGGACGGGACCGGCGCCGATCCGGCCGCCCTCCTCGAAGGCGGAGCGGAAGACTGCGAAGTTGAGGGAGATGCGGCGCACGCCCAGGCCCGGGGCGGCCGCGCAGAGCTCGGCGACCATGAACTCCATGACCCCGTTGGGGGCGGCCCGGTCGCGGCGCATCAGGTCGAGGGAGATGCCGTCCTTGCCCCAGGGCACGAAGGAGAGCAGGGCGATCAGCTCGCCCTTGTCGTCGAAGGCCTCCACGAGCAGGCAATCACCGTCGGCGGAGTCTCCGAGCCGGTCCAGGGCCATGGAGAAGCCGCGTTCGGTCTCGGTGTCGCGCCACTTGTCGGCCCGGTCCACGATCATCTGCATCTCGTCCTCGGAGAGGGCGGAATGGCGGCGGATGACGGTGCTGGCCCCGGTGCGCTTGACCCGGTTGACGGCCTGGCGGGTGACGCGCATGTCGCGGCCGTCGAGGTCGAAGTGGGCGACGTGCAGGATGGCCTCGTCGCCGAGTTGGAGGGCGCCGAGCCCGGAGCGGGCGTACGCGGTCGCGCCGTCCTCGGAGGCGCCCATGACGGCGGGCTGCCAGCCGTAGCGGCGGGCGACGGCGAGCCAGGCGTCGATGGCGGGGGTCCACGCGGCCGGGTCGCCGACGGGGTCGCCGCTGCCGAGGCAGACGCCGGCCTCGACCCGGTAGGTGACGGCGGCCTTGCCGTTCGGGGCGAACACGACGGCCTTGTCGCGCCGGGTGGCGAAGTAGCCGAGGGAGTCGCCCCGCCCGTAGGCGCCCAGCAGGGCCCGGATGCGGGGCTCCTCGTCCCCGTGCAGGGCGGCGGTCAGCCGCTGGGAACGGAAGAGGGTGGCGGCGGCGTTCAGCAGGGCGAGGGCGCCGAAGAGGCCGAGCAGGAAGTACAGGGGCCGGGCCGGGTGGCCGTCGAACTGCCGGGCCGAGAACAGCCCGCCGAAGACCTGCTTGGCCGACCAGTCCAGCCACTGCCCCTTGGGCAGGGTTCCCGGGAACAGGGCCACCAGGCCCCAGCCGAGGAAGACCGCCGCGAGCAGACCGAGGCCGAGCACGAGCAGGGCCCGCCACAGGGCCCCGGGCCGGGAGGCGGCGTTGAACTCCTTGCGCGCGGCGATCAGGATCACCAGGGCGGCCACCGCGAGGGCCATCGAGGAGAAGCCCACCCAGTAGTCCTCGGCTGCGATGGTCAGCACGTCGACCAGGACCAGCAGGGCCAAATAGGTGACGACGATCCACCAGGCGACCTTCTTGCGCATGCCGAGTGCGGCGGCGAGGAGGAAGAGGAAGACGGCGTAGGCGAGGTTGGCGCTGACCGGCAGGACGATGGCGTCGAGGAAGCGCACGACGGGCCGCAGCAGGCGGCGCAGCGCCGGGGAGAGCGCCAGGAGGGCGCAGAACAGCCCGAGCGTGCCGAAGAACGCTCCGAAGGCATCGGGCACCCGGTTCAGGAAGCGGCTGCGGCTGCCGCGCGTCCCGCGCGTCTCCTCCACGGTGGCACTCATGGTTCGCACTGTAAGGAGGGCCGCGCCCCTTCGCGCGGTGAGAGAGGTTTAGCCTCTTAAGGGTGACAGAGCACGTGGGTACGGGATTCGAGCGCGGTACGGACGGTCCGAAGGTGATCCTCGCCGGGGTGGACGGTTCGCAGTCCTCGCTGCGCGCGGCCGCCTACGCGGCGGGGCTGGCCCGGCGGCAGAACGCGCTGCTGGCACTGGTGTACGTCCAGCCGGTGATGCCGGCCGGGGCCTCGCTGGGGGCTCCGGTGTCGGAGGCCACCGAGGAGATCGCGGAGGGGCTGGTGGCCGAGATCCGGGAGTCGGCGGAGCGGCTGAAGGGCGTCTACGACGTGCGCTGGCAGTTCCACACCTTCCGCGGGGACGCGTACGCCGGGCTGGTGAGCGCGGCGGCGGAGCTGATGGCGGACGCGGTGGTGGTCGGGGCCTCGGAGCAGGCCGGACACCGGATCGTGGGCTCGGTGGCGATCCGTCTGGTGAAGGCGGGGCGCTGGCCGGTGACCGTGGTTCCCTAGTGCTGTGGCCGGAAAGGTTTGCCGGGTCGCGGCGTTCGGTGCGGTGCATCGCAAGGCGGAGGACCACGCCTCGTACCGGACGTACCGGCGTGGTCCGACAACGCGGCGAGGTGCCGTGCCGGGCGTCGCGACCCGGTGAACCTTTCCGGTCGCAGCACTAGCGTCCGCGCGCAGCAGGGTCCACCAGGTCACGACCCCCACGCCTCCCTGGGCAGTGATTTGCCCGCGCAACCGAACGCCGTAGACGGCGGGCCCGGGCGTGACGTATGTTCAGGCGGCTCCGGGCCGCCCGTCCGTCCGTCAGCCGTTTCCCTGTCACACGTCACACAGTTCCCGTGGGGGGTACTTCGTCATGTCCTCGAGCACGCCCGCTCCGTCACCGTCCCCGTATCCGTATCCGCCGTCCCGACCCGCCCAACTCCTGCGCTCCCCCGACTCGATGGCGAAGGCCGCGACCGTACTGCTGATGGTGGGAGCGGTGGCCCACCTCCTCTCGACCGGCTTCAACCTGCACAAATGGCAGGTTCAGAAGCAGCTGATCGCCGATCCCGCGGGCCTCGACTACGACAATCTCGCCTCGATCGACGGCCTCGACGCTCTGGTCGGCTTCCTCCAGCAGTCCACGATGCTGGCCACGGTCGTGGTCTTCATCATCTGGTTCCACCGGGTGCGCTGCAACGCGGAGGTGTTCCGCCCCGACGGCTTCAGTCAGAGCGCCGGCTGGGCGATCGGCGGGTGGTTCGTCCCGATCGCGAACCTCTTCCTCCCGTACCGGACGGCGCGGGAGACCTGGGACGCCAGCGCCCAGTACGCCCCCGACGGGTCTTACCGCCACGTCTCGGGCGCCCCGGTGGTGGCCTGGTGGCTCACCTTCATCGCCGGCTCGGTGATCAGCAAGGTCGCCGCGTGGAATTACGCGAAGACGGCGGCGCACGAGGGGCTCCGCGACGCCTTCCTCCTCGGCGCCGTCGGAGACCTGACCACCGTGGTGGCCGCCGTGCTGGCCGTCCTCTTCGTGCGCGGACTGACCCTCATGCAGGGTCTCAAGGCCGCCCAGGGACCGAACGCCGCGGTCTGAGGTTCCCGGGCCGGGGCTTGGCGGGCCGGGGCTTGGCGGGCCGGGGCTTGGCGGGCCGAGGTGCTCCCGGTCCTACTTCGCCGTCGTCAGCCCGTCCTTGGCCGCGCCGCGCCCCAGGACCGCTTCGGTGATCTCGTCGCGGGCCTCCTCGTAGTCCTCTCGGCCCGGGTTCTGGGCGAGGGCTGCCGGGAGGTCGATCACCCGGCCCGCTCCGAGATCCATCATCTGCGGCACGAACTCGGCCTTGGTCACCTGCCAGCGCTGCCCGGGGGCGGCCGGCGGGGCGAAGGTGAAGCGGCCGATGGATCCGTAGTTGCCGCGCATGTCGCGGGCGCCGCTGTAGTTGAACATCTCGCCGGCCACCTGGTCGCCCATGCCGTAGACGATCCAGGTCCCGTTGACCTTCTCGTACGCCTGCGGGATGTGGGCGTGCGTGCCGAGGATCATGTCCACGTCGGGGCGGCCGCCGGTCTGCGAGGCGGTCAGCGCCTTGCCGAGCGCGAGCTGCTTCTCGTCCGGTTCGGTCTGCCATTCCGTGCCCCAGTGGAGGCTGACGAGCACCACGTCGGCGCCCGCCTTACGGGCCGCCCGGGAGTCCGCGACGATCTTCTCCTGCTCCATCAGGTTGACCGCCCAGGGCTGGCCCTCCGGCATCGGGTAGCCGTTGGTGTCGTAGGTGTACGCGAGGTGCGCGACCTTCGCGGAGCCCGCGGAGTACATCGTCACGGTGCCCGCCTCGGCGGCCGTACGGGCCGAACCCGCGTGCTTCAGGCCGACCTTGTCGAACCGCTCGAGGGTGCGCTTCAGACCGGCGGCGCCGCCGTCGAGGGTGTGGTTCGAGGCCGTGGAACAGCCGTCGTACCCGGCGTCCTTGAGGCCGTCGGCGACCTCGGGCGGGGACTGGAAGGCGGGATAGCCGGTGAACGGGCCGCCTTCCGGCCCGTAGATGGTCTCCATGTGGCAGAGGGCCAGGTCGGCGGCCGAGACGATCGGCTTGACCGCGGAGAACATCGGCCGGAAGTCGTGGCCGTCACCGTCCGCGTCGGAGGCCGCCCGCCGGATGACCGACTCGTGGGGCAGCACGTCGCCGCTCGCGACCAGGGTGAAGCCCCTCATCGAGCCGGCGGCGGGGGCCGTGGTCGATCCGGGAGCACCGGAGGGCGCCGCGGCGGGCCGGGAGCCGGCGAGGCGGGCCGGCGCGGGGTCCCCGCCCGCGGAGCAGCCGGCTACCGCCGACAGCACGACGGCGGTCAGGAGTGCGAGGGCGTGGCGGGTGCGCGCGGTCATCTGTCCCAGCTCTCCTTGATTAGTACTACTACCTGATCTTCCGTCAATCCATAGAAAGAGACGCCGGAAGTCAAGGACCGGCTCCGCCGCCCGGCCGCGCACTCACCCCAATGGCCGTTCGGCGCGCCGTTCGACCGTTCACCGCCCGGCGCGGCCGCCCACCGGATGACCCGGGTGCTTGGGCGCACCGTCCGGGCGGGACGGTTCCGGGCGGGCCCGGTGCAGGTCAGGGTGGATCCGTCGACCTCGACCGACCCCCGCACCGACCCCCGGAAGGAGCCTCCCGTGCCCCTTGCCCCCACCCTCCGACGCACCGATCCCGAGGCACTGGCCGAACTCCAGCACGAACACGGACGGGCCCTGTTCGGTTTCCTGCTGGGCCTCACGGCCGGTGACGCCCAGCGCGCGGAGGACCTCGTCCAGGAGACGCTCCTGCGCCTCTGGCAGCATCCGGAGGTCCTGGGAAGCGGCTACGAGTCCCTGCGGCCCTGGCTGTTCACGGTGGCCCGGCGGCTCGCCATCGACGCCCGCCGGGCACGCCTGTCCAGGCCCCTGGAGGTGGACCCGGAGGGGCTGGACCAAGCACCGGCGCCGGGGGACGCGGTGGCGGGCTCGGTGACCGCCATCGACGTCCGGCGGGCCGTGGGATCGCTGGGCCCGGAGCACCGGGACGTCCTGGTGCAGGTCTACTTCCAGGACCGCTCGGTGGCCGAGGCCGCGGCAGAGCTCGGGATTCCGGCGGGGACGGTCAAGTCCCGTACGTACTACGCCCTGCGCGCCCTGCGGAAGGGCCTCCAGGGCTACGGGTACGGACTCGGCGCCTAGGTTCGGTGTCCGGGAACGATGTCAGTGCCGGCTGCGAGACTCGCGGGATGACGAACACCGCTGCCATCAGCGCCTACTGGGACGCCGCCGCGGCCCGCTTCGACGAAGAGCCGGACCACGGCCTGCGCGCCCCGGAAACCCGCGACGCCTGGGCCGACCTCCTCGGCTCCTGGCTGCCTGCCGGACCGCTCGACGTCCTCGACGTGGGCTGCGGCACCGGATCGCTGTCCTGCTGGCAGCCGAAGCCGGCCACCGGGTCACCGGCGTGGACCTCTCCCCGAGGATGGTCGGGCACGCCCGGGCGAAACTGTCCGCCGCCGGTCTGACGGGCCGGTTCCTGGTCGGCGACGCCTCCGTCCCGCCCACCGGCGGCCGGCGGTTCGACGTCCTGCTCTCCCGCCACCTGCTGTGGACCCTGCCCGATCCCCGGGCCGCACTCGGCGACTGGACCGGCCGTCTGCGCCCCGGCGGCACCCTCGTCCTCGTCGAGGGCCGCTGGCGCGAAGCCGGAGCGAGCGCCGCGCCGTACGTACCCGGGGCCGAGACCCTGCCCTGGGCCGGCGGCATCGGCGCCGACGACCTCGCCGCCGCCGTACGACCGCTCGTCACCACCCTGCGCGTCGAACCCCTCGGCGGCGACGCGGCCTTGTGGGGACGTACGGTGACCGACGAACGCTACGCCGTGATCGCCACGGCCTGACCTGACACGCGCGGCCCGACACACGGACCGACGGAGGACCGACGTACCGACCGACGTGCGGCGAACGCGTCAAAGAATGGCTTGAACACCCCCGAATCGGACATGAACCGCATCGAAATCGGCATCGGACCGTTCAAGTTGAGTAAACATCCCCCGCTCCGCGAGCCCCGCAGGGAAGGCTCGGCGCTGACGGCGGGAAGACTCGACGCGTGCGGGAGAAGGTGGAACGGTGCAGCCCGAGGGTACGAACGGCACCAGTGACGGCGGGCTCGCGGTGCCCATGGCATGGCTCTACGCGGAGTACATCGCCGATGAACTGCTGCGCACGGGCCGGTTGATCCCGGTCAGCACCCTGGAGTTCCGCGCCGGACGCGACACGCTCGCGCTGACCATCTACCTCTCGGACGCCGCCGGCGAACTCTCCGGGATCCGGGTCGTCTCGCAGCTCGACGAGTGGATGTCGCTGACGGCGTACGGGCACCCCTGGCGCGACTGGGTCCATACCCGCTTCCTCGCGCTGGGCGAGGAAGCCCGCGAGCGCGGCCGGGGCGAGGACCCCGACCTGGAGCTGGCCCGGGCGGCCTGGCTCTGGCTGGACCACACGGAGCTGTTCGCCACGAACCTCGACCCGGGACGCCACGGCCACGCCGACACCCCGCCGGGCCTGGACGAGAACGCCCGGGTCTGGACCCCGGCCTGGCAACTCGGTCTCCCTCTCGGGCACTTGGCGATGCACCTGTTCTGAAGGCGGGCACTACTCCGGCCGGCGCGGCCCCGGCGGCTCCGTCGGGTCGGTGACCAGCCCGGTGAAGTCGGCCTCGTTGCGCTCGGCCCGGATCACGTACGCGCGGGCGACGCACCACAGCACCGGGTACACCAGGACCCCGAGCACGACCCAGACCAGCGGGCCCGCCGCGACCCGCGGGAGCAGGAACAGCAGGGGCAGCAGGCCCACCAGGAGGACGAGCGCGGCCAGGGCGCCGAGGCCCGCGCGGAGCTGGCTGCGCATGAGGGCCCGTACGTAGGTGGCGCCGAGGGTGGTCTGCTCGGAGATCTCGGAGCGGGCCGGCGTGTGCGCGGGGGGCCTGCGGCGGCTGCCTCGCGGAACCCCGGTGACGACCTCCCGCCGGGGCGGCTGCGGCTCCTGCTCCTCGGCCATGGGCCGGAGTCTAACCGGAGCCGGGCCGCCCGGAACCCTCCCGCCAGGAGGCTACTTCAGCAGCTTCGACAGCCGCCGGTCGGCGAGCGGCTTCCCCGCGGTCTGGCACGTGGCGCAGTACTGGAGCGAGGAGTCGGCGAAGGAGACCGAGCGGACGGTGTCCCCGCACACCGGGCAGGGCTCGCCCGCGCGGCCGTGGACCCGCATCCCGCTCTTCTTCTCGGCCTTGAGCCGTCCGGCGGCCACCCCGTGCGCCCGCTCGACGGCCGTGCGCAGGGTCTCCTCGACGGCCGCGTACAGCTGGTCCACCTGCGCCTCGTCGAAGGAGGCGGCCAGTTTGAAGGGCGAGACCTTGGCGTGGTGGAGGATTTCGTCGCTGTAGGCGTTGCCGATGCCCGCGATGACGCTCTGGTCGCGCAACACGCCCTTGATCTGCCGCCGTTCCCCGGCGAGCAGTGCGCCGAAGGCCTCGCGGCCGAAGCCCTCTGCGAGCGGGTCCGGGCCCAGCCGGGCGATGCCGGGGACCTCCTGCGGATCGCGGACCACGTACACGGCGAGCCGCTTCTGGGTCCCGGCCTCCGTGAGGTCGAACCCGCCGCCGCCCTCCAGGACGAGACGCAGGGCGAGCGGCCCTTTGCCGGGACGCGGAGGCCGGTCGGGAACGGTGTCGATCCAGCGCAGCCAGCCGGCCCGGGCCAGGTGGGTGACGAGGTGCAGTTCGCCGATGCGCAGGGCGAGGAACTTTCCGTACCGGGCCGTGGCCCCGGCCCGCTGCCCCTCGAGCGCGGTCAGGGGCGGGTCGTAGGTCTTGAGCACGCTCACCGCGAGCGGGAGGACGCGCTCGACCACCCGCCCGGCGAGGTGCTCGTCGAGGAACTCCCTCAGGGCCTCGACTTCGGGCAGCTCGGGCATGCCCCCAGCCTGCCGCGACCCCGGGCCGAGCGCGAGCCGGGACGGGGCACGGGGAGCCGACCCGGTCCTGCGGGCCGCCCCTCAGCCGGCCGAGACCTGAAGCTTGTAGTTCACGCCGACGGCGAAGGAGCCCGATGCTCCCCTGATGCTCAGCGTGTGGCTGCCGGGTGCCATCGGTTCCAGTTGCACCCAGAGGCCGCAGCCGTGGGTGAGGAAGCGCCCCCCGTCCTTGGTGAGCGGATTGCCGTCGACGGCAATGAACCTGACGTCCGTCGCCTCGTATCGCTCGGGTTCCAGAGCTCGTCCGTCGAGGACGGCCTTCCCCTGCGCCGAGGCCATGAAGGCGGTGCAGTCGCCCTCTTCGCCGATCATGTTCACCAGGGGGAAGGCCACCGGCACCGATGCGGGCACCGTGCAGGAGCGCGTCACGGTCCCGCCGAAGGTGCCGGCCAGGAACCAGATGCCGTCCTCCTGGCCCTGGGCGCACAGATGGCCGTCCGGATCCGAGACGGGGTTCGATTCGCTGACGCTCGAAGCCGCCCAGGTCCACCAGCTGCCCTGCAGATCGGCAGCGCTCAGCTTGGCTCCTGCGCCGGAAGAACTCGCAGCGGGAGCCGCGGTCACCGTGCCGGCCGGGGAGCCACTGCTCTCCGCAGAGCTCGGCGCGGACGTGGTGGAGCAGGCGCTGACCAGGATCGATGCGCCGATCAGCAGGGCTATGGATCTTCCGGGATGCATGAGCGAAGAGTACGAGGCCGTGAGCCTCGTACCCGCGGAGGGGTCACGGCATCGTGAACTCGCACCATACGCACTTGCCGCTCCCCCGCGATTCCACGCCCCAGACGTCCGCCAGCCGGTCCACCAGCATCAGCCCCCGCCCCGAGACACCGGAGTCGCCCGCCTCCCTGCGCCGGGGCAGGGCGCTGGAGCGGTCCTCGACCTCCACGCGGAGTCTGCGTTCGGGGCCGGACAGGACGCGGAGGGTCACGATCGCCGGGCCGTCGGTGTGCATGAGGGCGTTGACGATGAGCTCGTCGGCGATCAGCTCGATCTCGTCCGCCCGGTCCCGCGCGCCCCACGCCCGCACCACCGCGCCGATCATGTGGCGGGCCGATACGAGGGCTTCCGGATCGCCGGGGGCCACGTGCTGCTGGAGCCGGCCGCCGGCCTGCTGGGCCTCCTCGGCGTCGCGGCGGAGCAGGAGCAGGGCCATGTCGTCGTCGCCGCCGCGGTCGTCCACGACCTCGCACAGCCGGTCCGCGAGCAGGGACAGGTCGGCCGGTCCGGTGCGGACGAGGGAGGCGAGGAGCCGGACGCCGTCGTCGAGGTCGGCTCCGGGCTGTTCCACCAGGCCGTCCGTACACAGCAGAAGCGTTTCCCCGGGTCCCATCTCGACCGTGGTCACCGGGTACTCCAGCAGCCCGAACTCCGCGGACAGCCCCAGCGGCATCCCGCCCTCCAGCGCGAGGCGCTCGCAGCCGCCGTCCAGGGTGCGCATCAGGGGGTCGATGTGGCCGGCCCGGACCAGTTGCAGCACCCCGGTCGAGAGGTCGGCCTCGACGTACGTGCAGGTGGCGAAGCGGTCGGTGTCCAGCTCGTGCAGGAAGACGGATGCCCGGGCCATGACGGTGGCGGGCGAGTGCCCTTCGGCTGCGTAGGCGCGCAGCACGATCCGGAGCTGGCCCATGACCGCCGCCGCGTGGGTGTCGTGGCCCTGGACGTCGCCGATGACCGCGCCGACCCGGCCGCCGGGCAGCGGGATGACGTCGTACCAGTCGCCGCCGATGTCCCGGCCCATCCGGGCCGAGCGGTACCGTACGGCGATCTCGGCGCCCGGTACCGAGGGGATCCGGCGCGGCAGCATCGCCTGCTGGAGTCCCTCCGCCAGATCGTGTTCCTGCTCCAGCAGCATCGCCCGCTGGAGGCTCTGCGCGATGCTGCTGCCGAGCGCGACGAGCAGGTTCCGCTCCTCCTGGGTGAAGCCGTCCTTGTCCCGGTAGAGCAGGCCGATCGCACCGATCGGGCGGGCCTGGGCGATCAGCGGCAGGTAGGCGGCCGCCGAGATGTGCATGGACGAGATCTTCGCCCACAGGCCGGGGTAGCCGGCGGCGAACTCCGCCGCGGAGTCCAGGAAGCGCGGCTGGAGCGAGCGCACCACCTCGCTCATCGGGTACTGCTCGTCGATGCGGGTGTAGCGGGTGCCGGGGACGAAGCTGCCCGCGGGGCCCTCGGCGACGAGGTGGATCCGGCCTGCTTCGACCAGTCCCATCACCATGCCCATGGACCCGAGCCGTTCCAGGCCGTGGGCGTCGCCGAGCGCGTCGATGACGTCCTGGACGGTACGGGCGTGCGCGAGCGCGGCGGTGGTGCTCTCGACCACGGACGTCTGGCGGCGCCGCTCCTCGTCCAGCCCCAGGCGCTCCGCCGAATGACTGAGCTCCTCGGTGGCGTCGCGGACGATGCCGATGATCCGGTACGGACGGCCGTCCGGGCCGCGCATGACCCGTCCCTGGGTGTGCGTCCAGCGCAGTCGGGCGTCGTGGCAGCGGATGCGGAAGTAGGCGCCGTAGCTGTCGACCCCGCTCTTGAGGGCCGAGGAGACCAGGGCGTCGAGCCGGACGCTCTCGGCGGGCGGGACGCGCGGGGCGAGGGACTCCGGCCGGCCGTCGTACTCCTCGGGGGCGGTGTCGAAGACGTCGAGGGCGGCCGAGTCCATGTGCATGAGACCGGTGACCAGGTCCCAGTCGAAACTGCCCATGCGGTTCAGCGAGAGCGACCGGTCCGGGTGTGCGGGCCAGTCCTCCGGCAGCGATACGGCGGTCGGCACCGGTCCACCATGACACACGGGCCGGTCAGGCGCTCTCCAGGTACTGGCCGTCGTACGGGGCCGAGGGCTGCTGCTCGGGGACGGAGTAGGGGTCGGCGTACGGGTCCGCGTAGGGGTCCGCGTACGGGTCGCTGGGCTCCGGCGACACCCCGTCGGGGCCCACCAGGACCCCCGGGTCGCTCGGGATCTGCCCGGGCAGGTCGGAGGGGATGTCGGTGGGCACGTCGGAGGGCTGGTCGGAGGCGGGCGGCGGGGCCGTGGGCGGGGCCGAGGGGATGCCGGACGAGGGCTGGTCGGGGGTCACCGGGGTGTTCGGGGCCGTCTGCGGGGAGCTCGGCGGGCAGTCGGCCGCGTTCGGGGCGGGGCTGCGGCCGGGGCTCGGCGGGCCGGTGGGCGGCGGCTCGGTGCGGGCGAGGCTGTTGCTCTCCGGGGTCCGGCACGGGTCGGCCGGCGCGGTGCCGGGCGGGGTCGCGGGCGCGCTGGGGATCCCGTCGGCCGGGTCGTACGGGGGCGGCGTCCGCGGGGTGCGGTCCTGGGCTCCGTCGTCGCCAGCCGTGCGCTCGATCCAGGTGTTGTCGGCGATGTTGACGATGACCAGGTTGTCGATCACCTGAATGGTCGGCTCGATGACCACGACTTGAGTGGGCTGGTAGCCGCTCCAGGGCTCCCCCTTGAGCACCGGCGTGCCGGGGGCCGCGCGCGGCGCGAGCAGCGGGTTTCCGCAGGCGCAGCGGACGCGGGGCATGCCGTGGTCGTCCACGAGGACGGCGGTGCCGGCCTGGAGGACGGACTGGAAGGCGCCCGGCTTGCCGCCGACGAAGCCGTGGTTGGTCACCCGGGTGTCGGCGCGCAGCACGACCGGGGTGAGGCCGCGCAGGAAGTCGGGGATCTGCTCCTGCTCCACCCGGGAGGCCTCGGCGAAGGCACGGGCCTTGGCGTCGTCGGCGGTCAGGGACTGGACCTGCGCCTCCACGTCGCAGCTGCCGAGCCGCTGGGTTCCGCCGTACAGGCCGGGGGTGGCCGCGTTGACGGTACGGATGCCCTGGCCGGTCGCATTGGGCAGCGGGGGCTGGACGGGGGCCGATTCGGCGGTGGCGGAGGAGGAGGTGAAGGGGTCCGGGCCGGCCGAGGCCACGGGCTGGAGGTGGACGTCCTGGCTCTCGGCGGCGGGGCCCTTGGTCCGCCCGTCTTCGCCGGAGGCCCCGCAGGCCGCGGCGAGGAGTCCGAGGACGGTGAAGAGGGCCGCACGGGCCGGTGCGTGACGACGCGGCGCCTGACGAGGTGTCGGTGCGTACACGTTGCATCTCCCTTTTCGCCCCGGTTGCTCCCTCTTGTCTGCCGTATGTCCGGAGTGGCCGCAACCGGAGATCACGCCGCCAACCCCTCTCTTGAACATGTTCAAGAGAGGGTCTAGGCTCACGATCGTGAGTTGAACGCGTTCAATGCGTTCGTTCCTGGGAGGGGGATCCTCGGTGACCGTGCTGGTGAATCTGATCGTCACCCTGGGCATGCTGTACGTCGTGCCGGCGGGCCTGCGCCTGATCGATCCGGTCCGGTTCGGCCGCACGGCCCGGCTGTGGCCGCTGTTCGCGGCCCCCGGAGCGGTCTGCCTGTGGCTGCCCCGGGGAGCCCCGGCCACGGCCCTCGCCGCGCTCTACGCGGCGGCCACGGCGGCCCTCGCGGTGCGGGCCCTGGTCCCGGCGGTGCGGGCCCTGGTCCCGGCGGTACGGGCCCCGGCCCCATCGGCGCGGAACCCGACCCGTTCCGGCGCACCCGGGCGGGGCCCCGGACCCGCCGAGGTGGCCGTGCTCACCGCACTCGTGGCGCCCTCGGTCGCCGGGACCGCCCTGGTCGCCGAACGCGCCGGACACCGACTCTTCGGCTTCGACCTCGACATCCTGGCCCTGACCGTGCCGCACTTCCACTTCGCCGGTTTCACCGCGGCCCTGGTCGCCGGGCTGGTGTGCCGGGCCTCCGCCGCCGGAGCCCTCGCGCGCTGGGCGGCGTACAGCGTGCCCGCCGGGACGGGGCTCGTGCTGCTCGGCTACTTCATCGACGACTGGGCCGAGCTGGTGGGCGCGGTGACGCTGACCGGCGGCATGTGGGCGGTGGCCCTGCTGACCTGGCGGGACGTCCGGCCCGGGGCCGCGGTGCGCGACCGGATCACCGGCGCGCTGCTCGCGATCTCGGCGGCCGTCCTGGTGGCCACCATGCTGCTCGCCCTGTGGTGGGCGCTCGGCGAGGCCACCGGGATCGTGCACCCCACCCTGACCTGGATGGCCGCGACCCACGGTCTCGGCAACGCCCTCGGCTTCGGCCTGTGCTCGCTGCTGGCCTGGCGCCGCCTGAACACCCGTTCGGCCGACCCGACCGACCCGACCGACCCGGACGGCCCGCCCCGACCGGCCGGGCTGCCCGCCCGACCCGCCCGACCCGCCCGAACGGAGATCCCGGCATGACCCGCCTCATCAGCCAGGGCCGCAGGACCTTCAACTACCCGGAGCGGGGCGCCACCACCGTGCGGCCGCTGCCCACCGGATACAACATCACCCACCACCGCACCCGTCTCGGGCACGGCCGGGCCGTGCTCGACGCCGCCGCCATCGCCGTCACCACCTTCCGCGCGCACCGCGCCTCGGGCATGCTCGTCACCGCCGGACCGGACCCCGTCCGGCAGGGTGACCGGGTGGTGGTCGGGATGGGTGTCGGCCCACTGCGGATCGACGCCCCGTGCGAGGTGATCTGGGCTCTGTACGAGCCTCGGCGGACCGGTTTCGCCTACGGGACGCTGAGCGGGCATCCCGCCCGCGGCGAGGAGTCCTTCGTGGTGGAGATGGAGGCGGACGGCTCGGTCTGGTTCGAGGTCAACGCCTTCAGCCGTCCGGAACGCCGGTACGCCCGGCTGGGCGGCCCGGCCCTGCCCTTCCTCCAGCGGGCTTACGCGCGCCGCCTCGGCCGGTACGTCCGGCAGCTGGCCACCGGCGTCCGGCCGGATCGATACTGGAGGGGATGGACTGGTTCACGGCGCCCGGATACTGGCTGGGGCGGCTGATCTTCCAACGGGCCCTGGCCGGTCTCTACCTCGTCGCCTTCGCCGGGGCCGCCCTGCAGTTCCGGGCACTGATCGGGGCGCACGGCATGCTGCCCGTGCCGCGCCACCTGCGGTACGTGCCCTTCCGCCGCGCCCCGAGCCTGTTCCACCTGCACTACTCCGACCGGTTCTTCGCCGTCTGCGCCTGGACCGGGGCGGCCCTGGCCGCGGCGCTCGCCGCGGGGGCGGGGGACGCTGTGCCACTGGGCGCGGCGATGGCGATGTGGGCGCTGTTGTGGCTGCTGTACCTGTCGATCGTGAACGTGGGGCAGACCTGGTACTCCTTCGGCTGGGAGTCGCTGCTGCTGGAGGTCGGCTTCCTGGCCGTCTTCCTCGGCAACGCGCGGGCCGGGCCGCCGGTGCTGGTGTTGTGGCTGCTGCGCTGGGTGGTCTTCCGGGTGGAGTTCGGCGCCGGGCTCATCAAGATGCGGGGCGATCCCTGCTGGCGCCGGCTCACCTGCCTGTACTTCCATCACGAGACGCAGCCGATGCCCGGTCCGCTGAGCTGGTTCTTCCACCATCTGCCGAAGCCGCTGCACCGGGTGGAGTGCGCCGCCAACCACGTGACCCAACTGGTCGTGCCCGTCCTGTTGTTCACCCCGCAGCCGGTGGCCTCGTACGCCGCCGGGATCATCGTGGCGACCCAGCTGTGGCTGGTGCTGTCGGGGAACTTCGCCTGGCTGAACTGGATCACGATCACGGCGGCCCTGCCGGCCTTCGACTTCAGCGCGCTCGCGGGCGACCCGCCGCCGGCGGCCTCCGGGGAGGGTCCGCTCTGGTACGTGGTGCTGGTGTGCGCGATGACCGCGCTGGTGCTCGTGCTGAGCCGGCATCCGGTGGCCAACATGATCTCGCGCGGCCAGGTCATGAACCGGTCCTTCGACCCCCTCCACCTGGTCAACACCTACGGGGCGTTCGGCACGGTGGGCCGGATCCGCGAGGAGGTGGTGGTGGAGGGCACCGCGGACCGGCGGCCCCGGGAGGACGGCGCGTGGCGGGAGTACGGGTTCAAGGGCAAGCCGGGTGACGTGCGCCGGATCCCGCGCCAGTTCGCCCCGTACCACCTGCGCCTCGACTGGCTCATGTGGTTCGCGGCGCTCTCCCCCGGCTACGCCCGCGACTGGTTCGGGCCGTTCGTCGAGCGGCTGCTGGCGGGCGACCGGGACACCCTGAAGCTGATCCGCCACAACCCCTTCCCGGACGCACCGCCGCTCTACGTCCGGGCGCGGCTGTACCGCTACCGGTTCACGACCTGGCGGGAGCTCCGCGAGACCGGGGCGTGGTGGCACCGCACGCTGGTGCGCGAGTACCTGCCGCCGACCCGGCTCGCGGAGGCGTCCTGGTCAGAGCCCTGGCCGGGACCCCGGGCGGCGCCCCGGTCAGAGCCCGAGTAGCGCTGCCTCCCGCTCCGCCGATATGCCCTTCTGGGGCCGGTCGGGCCGGTGCGGGGCGACCCCGCCGAGCGACCGGAGCCAGGTCCAGGTGTCCGCGACGGTCTCCTCCACGGGGCGGCAGACGAGGCCCGCCGCCAAGGCCTTGGTGACGTCCCCGCCGAACATGTAGTCGTGCAGTTCGCCCTCGGGGAGGTAGATGGGCAGCTCGACCCAGGGCTCGATGCCCGCCTTCTCGATCACCGCCGAGTCGGTCCAGCGCGGTTCGAACCCGGCGCCGGTGGCGGCGGCGCAGGCCTCCAGGAGGCTGTTCATGGTGGCGTGGCCGACCGGGGAGACCAGGTTGTAGGCGCCGCCGAGCCCGGCCGATCCCGCGTCGAGGGTCCAGCGCGCCAGGTCGCGCACGTCGATGTACTGCAGTTGCAGTCCGGGGTGCCCGGGCGCGAGGAGGGGCCCGCCGCGGGCGACGCGGTTCAGCCACCAGGGCAGCCGGCCGACGTTCTCGTACGGGCCGATGATCAGCCCGGCGCGCACCAGCAGGGCGCGGTCGCCGAAGGCATCCAGGGCCGCGAGTTCGCCGCCGCGCTTGTCTTCGGCGTAGGCGGTGGCCTCCGCGTCGGGCGAGCCCTCGACCACCGGGCCGTCCTCGTCCAGACCGGCGGGGGCGGGATAGGCGTACACCGAGCGGCTGGATATGTACACGTACCGGCCGGCCCGGCCCGCGAGCAGCCGGGCGCTGTCGCGCACGGCCGTGGGGGCGCCGCCCCAGGTGTCGACGACGAGGTCCCACTGCCCCTCGGCGAGGGCGTCCAGGCCTCCGGGGGCGGTGCGGTCCCCGTGCAGGGCCGTGGTCCCCGGTGGGGGCGCGTGGTGCCCGCGGTGGAAGACGGTCACCTCCCACCCGCGGCTCAGGGCGTCTTCGGTGATCGCGCGCCCGACGAATTCGGTTCCACCCAGCATCAGCAGCTTCATGCGGGTCAGCCTGCCCGGGGCCGGGGGTGCGCGGAACCCTTGATCGCCCAGAGCGATGACGCCCACGGCGTACCGGTACCGGGAACTTCCGGGCGCCCTCCGGCATGGAACGGGCCCGCGAGCAGCCACCGCAGGGCTCAGCCACCGCACGGCGCCGCCCGCCGTCCCGGGTCTTCACACCGGGGACGACGGGCGGACCGCACCGTACGGGTCTGGCGCGTGTCTAGTCGATGCCGGGCAGGATGTGCGGCTCCGCGAGGTCGTCCTCGTAGCCTGCGAGGCGGATCGGAGCGGACCGGGCCCAGACTTCCAGGTTGCCGAGGGTCTCGGGGCGCTTCACGCTCCGCGAGGTCGTCCGTTCTCTGGGCGCCTGGTCGGTCGTCGTCAGTTCTGGCGTCACCGCGCACTCCTTTGTGTCGCGTAACCCGGCGGGCGAACCGCGCGCCGGTGCGGGAAGAGGGGGTTTCCGGACGCGGTGGCGCCTTGGTGGAGCGAGTGCCCGTGTGGGGCTCTCATGGCGATCAGAGTACACATATGAGCGCACCCCCGCTCGATGGAAAGGTAAAATCCGCTCCGGACAGCTTGTTTTCTCCACGAGTTCATCACCTTGCACGGCGGCGCGTCGTGTAGGGCTGATCTGCTCGACGGCGCCATACGGGTGATGCGCGGTCGGGCGACGGAAGGAACGACAGTGGCGAAGTCCGAAGTGCCGGTGGTCGTCGGAAGCGTCGGGGAACTGATGGACCTGCTGCGGTGCGGGCCCGGCGACGGCCATGGGCTGCGGGTGGCGGCGCTGCTGCGCCGTTCCCACCCCTTCGACAAGGAACTGCAGGTCGCGGGGCTGTTGATCGACCACCCCGCGGAGGCGATCCGCCCCCTGCTGGGCGAGCGGGTGGCCCGGCTCGTACGGCTCCAGGGACCCGGCGCACCGGCACCCGGGCCGGACTCCGACGCGGAGTCCCTGGGTCACGCGGCCGAGGCGGGCCGGTCCGCGGGCCTGGACGCGGGGGTACTGGACGACTGGCGCCCGGTGCTGGAACTGGTCGCCGCGGGGGCCTACGGCCGCACGGCCTGAACGGGCAACGCCCCCGGTCCCCCTCACGGGAAGGGGAACCGGGGGCGCTCATTTGACGCGGGGCGGGTGGCGCGGGGCAGGTGCCCCGTGCGCGCGGCCTACCAGTTGGCGGGTGCGTAGTCCTTGAGGAAGACGCCGTACAGGTCCTCGCCGAGCTCGCCGCGGACGATCGGGTCGTAGACCCGGGCCGCGCCGTCGACCAGGTCGAGGGGGGCGTGGAAGCCCTCCTCGGCGAGGCGGAGCTTGTCGAAGTGCGGGCGCTCGTCGGTGATCCAGCCCGTGTCGACCGAGGTCATCAGGATTCGGTCGGCCTGGAACATCTCCTGGCCGCTGGTCCGCGTCACCATGTTCATCGCGGCCTTGGCCGCGTTGGTGTTCGGGTGCCCCGCACCCTTGTAGCCGCGGCTGAAGACACCCTCCATCGCGGAGACGTTCACGATGTACGCCCGCCCGCCGTCCGACGTCCGGGCCGCCTCGGCCATGGCCGGCCGGAGCGCGCTGATCAGGATGAACGGCGAGGTGTAATTGCACAGCTGGGTCTCGAGCAGCTCCACCGGGGAGATCTGGTCGATGGTCTGCACCCAGGTGTTGCTGTCGACGACGTCGGGCAGCAGGCCGCCCGCGTCGATGGCGGTTCCGGCGAGGTGCCGCTCCAGGCTGGCGTTGCCCGCGACCAAGGCCAGGTCGGCGACCTTCTGCGCCTCGAGCCCGCTCACGCCGATGGGCAGGGCCGCCAGGCCGTCGACCGCGCCGGAGTTGAAGGCGCCGATGACGTGGTGTGCGGGAAGCTCACCCGCCGGCAGCGGGGCGCCCTCCCCCTCGACCAGCGCCGCGTAGGCGGACGGCAGGCGGCGTACGGTCTGCGTCGCGTTGTTGATCAGAATGTCGAGCGGACCGGCCCCGGCCACCTGGTCGGCGAGCGCCACGGCCTGGGCCGGATCGCGCAGGTCGATGCCCACGACCTCCAGGCGGTGCATCCAGTCCGCCGAGTCCTCCATCGCCTTGAAGCGGCGGATGGCGTCCTTGGGGAAGCGGGTGGTGATCGTGGTGTGGGCACCGTCGCGCAGCAGCCGCAGCGCGATGTACATGCCGATCTTCGCGCGGCCGCCGGTGAGCAGCGCGCGCTTGCCGGTGAGGTCGGCGCGGGCCTCCCGCTTGGTCCGGTTCACGGTGGCGCAGTCCTGGCAGAGCTGGTGGTAGAAGTAGTCGACCTCTACGTAGCGCGTCTTGCAGACGTAGCAGGAGCGAGGGCGCTGGAGGATTCCGGCGATCCGTCCGGTCTCCGTGACAGAGGAGGGCAGCAGGCCCTCGGTCTCGTCGTCGATGCGCTCGGCGGAGCCGGTCGCGGTCGCCTCGGTGACGGCCTTGTCGTTGGCGGTCTTGGCGGCGCGGCGGTCCTGGCGGCGGCGCTGCTTGACCGTCCGGTACAGCCCGGCGGTGGCGCGGCGCACGGTGATCGCGTCCGGGTGGTCGACGTCGAGCTTGTCGAGCTCGTCGAGCACGCTGAGGCAGAGGGCCAGGCGGTCGGGGTCGATGCCGGGCCCGAAGGCGTGGCCCTGCTCCTGGCTGTCTTCGGTCACCGTCATACCCGCTGCAGTTCCTTGATCAGTCGTCCGCGTCCGCCGGATGCGGAAGTCCCCAAAAGGGCTAGTGTACGGATCCCCCGGGCGGGAAGACAAACGCACTCCCCCGCTCCCGGCTACTGCGTTCGGAGTACGCCCAGCGGCGTACCCGTGCCCGCCTCCAGGGGGAGGAATAGCTCTGCGGACTCGGGCATTGTGACTTTTATGAGTGCCCTAGCGTTTTCGGTCCTGCTGTGCCTGGTGTCCGCCGTGGCGTATGCGGCCGGAGCGATCGTCCAGGAGCGGGTCGCGTCCGGTACCCCGGGCCGGCCGTACGCGCCGGTGCGCCGGCCCGCCTGGTACGCCGCGATCGCGCTGAACGGCCTGGGCGCCCTGCTGCACGTGGTGGCGCTGGCCTACGGGCCGCTGAGCCTGGTGCAGCCGCTCGGCGCCCTCACCATCGTCTTCGCGCTCCCCATGGCGGCCGTTTTCGTACGCCGTCGCGCGGGCGCCGCCGCTTGGCGCGGGGCCCTCCTGGCCACGGCCGGGCTGGCCGGGCTGCTGGCCCTGACGGGCGGGGGCGGACGGGCCGAGCAGTCCCTTTCGGGCGGGGAGCAGAGCCTGCTCCTGACGGCGACCGGCGCCTTGGTGTCCGTACTGTTCCTGGCCGCGCGCCGGGTGCGGCGGGTCACCGCGCACAGCATGCTGTTGGCCACCGCGGCGGGGGCCGCCTTCGGGATGGCCTCGGTGTTCACGAAGTCGGTGGCCGAGAGTTTCGCCCCGGACGCACTGGTCACGTTGTGGCCGGAGCTGACCGCGATCGCCGCGCTGGCCACCACCGGACTGCTGCTGTCGCAGGCGGCCTACCGCGGCGCCGGGCTGACCGCGCCGCTGGCCACCGTGACGGTGGCCAACCCGGTGGTCGCGGCCGCGGTCGGCATCGCACTGTTCGAGGAGGGCTTCCGCTACGGGGCGGCCGGCGCCGCCGCGGCGGTGGTGAGCGCGGCGGCGGCGGCGACCGGGCTCGTCCTGCTCACCGTCGCGCCCCGGGACGCGCGCGTGCTCGTACCGTCGGGAGCGGGGCCTGCGCCGGCTGCGCCTGGGGCCGCGGCAACAGCTACGGCCGGAGCCGCGACCCCGGCCCCGGCCTCAGATGGAGACCCCGTGCGCCCTCAGGTACCTCAGCGGGTCGATGTCGGTGCCGTAGCCGGGTCCCGTACGCATCTCGAAATGCAGGTGCGGCCCGGTCGTGTTGCCGGTCGAGCCGGAACGGCCGATCCGCTGGCCTCCGGAGACCGCCGCGCCGGCCTTGACCGAGAGCGCCGAGAGGTGCGCGTACTGGGAGTACCTGCCGTCGGTGTGCCGGATGACGACCTGGTACCCGTACGCACCGGCCCAGCCCGCTGAGACGACCTGCCCGCTGCTGACGGCCTTGACGGTGGTGCCGGTGGCCACCGGGAAGTCGATGCCGGTGTGGTAGCCGCTGGACCAGGCCGAGCCCGCGACGTGGTAGGCGGTGCCGAGGCCCGCGTCGACCGGGGCGCTGAAGGCCCCGGAGGGGGTCTGCGGCTTTTCCGCGGGCTTTTCCGCGGGCTTCTTACCGGCCTGCTCGGCGGGCTTCGCCGGCGCCACGGGCTTCACGGGTTCGGCCGTGCGCGGCGGCTTCTCCGGATTCGGTGCGGGCGGCGCGGGCGGCGCGGCGGTGACGCGCAGGGTGAGCCGCTGCCCGGGGAAGATCAGGTCCGGATCGCCGCCCACGACGGCCCGGTTGGTCGCGTACAGGGACTGCCAGCCGCCCTCGACGTGCTGCTCGGTGGCGATCTCCGACAGGGAGTCCCCCGGGGCGACGACGTAGGGGTTGGGCAGGACGGAAGTCCCGGCCGGGCGGGGCGTAGTGCTCTGCGGAGCGGCCTTGGGAGCCGCCTTCGGAGCGGCCTTCGGGGTGGTCTGCGCCGCGACCTTCGGAGCCGTCGCCTTCCCCGGGCCCGTCGCCTTGCCCTGCGTGCCGAGCGCGGGTGCCGGGCCGCTGCGGCTGCGTCCGGCCTGCTTCCCGCAGACCGGCCAGGCCTGCGGCCCCTGCCCCTTCAGCACCTTCTCCGCCACGGCGATCTGCTGTTCCTTGGTGGCCAGATCGGCGCGGGCGGCGTACGCGGTTCCGCCGAAGGCACGCCAGGTGCTCTGGCTGAACTGGAGTCCGCCGTAGTAGCCGTTGCCGGTGTTGATGTGCCAGTTGCTCGTGGATTCGCAGGCGGCGACCTTGCTCCACGTGTCCACCGAGGCGGCGTGCGCCGTGCCCGCTCCGATCAGGGGCAGCGCTATCCCGGCTCCGCCGGCGGTGACGACGAGCGAAGCACGGTTGATGCTGCTCGGCTGATACCGGCGGTGCCGGCCCCGTACACCCATGGGAGCCCCCATCGAAGACATCAGGAACCTCGCAACCTAACGCCACGACCGGAGCATGACAAGGCGCACAACAAGACGCATTCGAGCGGAAGTTGATTTCTCGCCGAATGTAGGACACCGGTAAGGATCTCCACCGGGGTAGCGTCGGTGTTCCTGCATTCCGCCGCACATCGAATGCACTGTCGACGCACTCAGGAGCGCACCCACATGACCAGCAGCACGGCCCAGATCGGCGTCACCGGACTCGCGGTGATGGGCAGCAACCTAGCCCGCAACTTCGCCCGCAACGGATTCACCGTCGCCGTCCACAACCGCACCACCGCCAAGACCACGGCGCTCGTGGAGGAGTTCGGACACGAGGGCTCCTTCGTGGCCGCCGGGTCCGCGAAGGAGTTCGTGGACGCGCTGGAGCGCCCGCGCCGTCTGATCATCATGGTGAAGGCCGGTGAGCCGACCGACGCGGTGATCCGCGAGTTCGCCCCGCTGCTGGAGCCGGGCGACGTGATCATCGACGGCGGGAACGCCCACTTCGAGGACACCCGCCGCCGCGAGAAGGAACTGCGCGAGCAGGGCCTGCACTTCGTGGGCGTCGGCATCTCGGGCGGCGAGGAGGGCGCGCTGCTCGGCCCGAGCATCATGCCCGGCGGATCGGAGGAGTCCTACGCCTCGCTCGGCCCGCTGCTGGAGAAGATCTCCGCCAAGGCCGCCGACGGCACGCCCTGCACCTCGCACGTGGGCCCCGACGGCGCCGGGCACTTCGTGAAGATGGTGCACAACGGCATCGAGTACGCCGACATGCAGCTGATCGCCGAGGCCTACCACCTGCTGCGCGAGGTGGCCGGCTACTCCCCCGCGAAGATCGCCGAGACCTTCCGCTCCTGGAACAAGGGCCGGCTGGACTCGTACCTGATCGAGATCACCGCCGAGGTGCTCGCGCACACGGATGCCGCGACCGGACGGCCGTTCGTGGACGTGGTCGCCGACGCCGCCGAGCAGAAGGGCACCGGCCGCTGGACCGTGCAGATCGCCCTCGACCTGGGCGTGCCGGTGTCCGGGATCGCCGAGGCGGTCTTCGCCCGCGCGGTTTCGGGCCACGGAGAACTGCGTACGGCCGCGCGCGGGCTGTCCGGCCCGAAGGCCGAGCCGCTCTCCGCCGGGGCCGCGGACGCCTTCGCCGCCCAGGTGGAGCAGGCCCTGTACGCCTCGAAGATCGTCTCGTACACGCAGGGCTTCCACCAGATCCAGGCCGGCAGCGAGGAGTACGGCTGGGGCGTGGACCCGGGCGCCGTGGCCTCGCTGTGGCGCGGCGGCTGCATCATCCGGGCCGCGTTCCTCGACCGGATCCGCGCCGCGTACGACGCCCGGCCGGAGCTGCCGAGCCTGCTGGCGGACGCCGGCTTCGCCGACGAGATCGGCGCCGCGCAGCACGACTGGCGCGAGGTGCTGGTCGCGGCGGTCCGCCAGGGAATTCCGGTACCGGCCTTCGCGGCCTCGCTGGCGTACTACGACGCCCTGCGTTCGGAGCGGCTCCCGGCGGCCCTGACCCAGGGCCAGCGCGACTTCTTCGGGGCGCACACCTACCGGCGCACCGACCGCGAGGGCTCGTACCACACGCTGTGGAGCGGCGACCGCTCCGAAGTCCGTACGGACTGACGCGGCGGGCCGAACCGGCTCCGCGTCAGCTCAGCGGCTCCGGCGCGGGCTGCGGCGCGGGGCCGGGCGGCGGCGGAACCGGGTCGGGTTCGGGCACCGGTCCCGGTGTCGGCGGCTCGGGCCGGGGCAGCGGCCCCGGATCCGGGAAGGGATTCGGCACCGGAGCCGGGTCGGGGACGGGAGGCTGTGTCATACCTCCAGCCTCCCCCGGTCCCGGTTCCGGCGCCCGCCGGACTAGGCCAGAGCGGCCGCGAGGCCGGAGGCGGGGCTGGACAGGACCGGCACGGCGGTGGTGACCAGGTCCTGCGCGCCCGCCGTGGACACCTGGGCCAGCACGATGACGTCCGCGTCGGCGACCGCGTCCGCCGCGGCGGCAACGAGCCCGAGGCAGCCGGCCGCGTCGCCCGCCGCGAACCGGTCCCAGGCCCCTTCGACCAGCCGGGTACGGACCGACACCGGCAGGCCGGCCCTGCCGGCCTCTTCCTCCAGCAGCTCCGCCGTCGGGGTCCGCGTCGACTCCACGGTGGCCAGTACGAGGATCCGCGGCCCGGTACGGACCGCGGCGGCCGCCAGCGGGCGGTCGACCCGGAGCACCGGGACGCCGAGCTCCCCGGCGAGCGACTCGGCGACGGCCCCGATCGAGGAGCAGGTGACCAGGACGGGCCCGCCGGAGCCCGCCAGCAGCTCCCGCACGGCCGGAGCCTGCGACTCGGGCCCCAGCGCACGGGCCCGCTCCAGCAGCTCCGGCACCACCAGGTGGCGCAGGACGGCGCCCGGGTGGTGCCGGTCGCGCAGGGCGTCGAAGACCGGCACGTGCACGGGCGAGGTGTGCAGCAGCGTCAGGTCCGGCACGCGCGCCGTCACCACAGGTCGGCGTCCGAGTCGAGCTGCGCCTTGGCGGCGGCCACCACCCCGGCCGGCGCCTCGGGCGCCTGCTCGGGATGTTTGGCGGCCCAGCTCGCGGCATAGGGGCAGAGCGGGACGACGGGTACGCCCTCGTCGGCCGCGATCCCGTAGAAGGTCTTCACCAGGTTCCCGGCGATGCCGCGGCCCTCGTGCCCCGGCTCGACGATCGTGTGGACCGCCACGAGGGCGTGGGGCGCCCCGGCGAGCACGAAGTAGGCGATGTACCCGACCACCGCCCCGTCCTCGACGGCCAGCAGCCGCCCGGCCGCGCGGTCGTCCACGATCTTGATCGCTTCGCTCGATCCGGTCTGCGCCATCGTCCCGACTCCCCTCAGACAGCCACCGCGTGGGGGCTGCGCTCCTGATCCGTTCCCGGAACCGGGGCGGACGGGTCCACACCCAGCTCGATGATGCGATTGTCGCCGTCGACGTGGACGACCCGCGGCTCGAACACGCGGGCCTCGGCGTCATCCACCTGCGCGTAGCTGATGAGGATGACCAGGTCACCGGGGTGCACCAGGTGCGCGGCGGCCCCGTTGATCCCGATGACCCCGGATCCGCGCTCGCCCTGGATGACGTAGGTCTCCAGGCGTGCCCCGTTGGTGATGTCGACGATGTGCACGAGCTCGCCGGGCAGCAGGTCCGCCGCGTCGAGGAGATCGGCGTCGATGGTCACGGACCCGACGTAGTGCAGGTCGGCCTGGGTGACGGTGGCCCGGTGGATCTTGGACTTGAACAGAGTACGCAGCACTTTGGACTCCTGGAAGACGGCTCCCTGCCTGCTTTCTGCAGGTCAAGGGCGTTCTGCACTCTACACCGGGAGGTATCGGATCGGAGATCCTTAGGGAAATCGACTGACCTCTGACGAGAGGGGTCCCGGCCTGCATTTCCGTGGGCACTAGGCGGTTTTGACGCTGCCGACGAGCGTCGCATCGGACAGCCACTTCGGAATATGGAGGGGCCGATGCTGACCAGAGGCCGACTTGCCTGACGATATGTCAAGCAGGTTGGAAGGTCTCAGGCCGACTCGCTTCCCGGGGCACCTCAGACTGCCACCCGTGATCAAGCAGCCGGTCACCGCAAGGAAGGTTGCGCCCTCTACGTCCGGGCCAGTTGCCGTACTCCCATGACGCAGTTTCGCCGGTCCTTCGCTCGCCGCAGACGGTACTGGCTCAGTACTCCTGGCCCCGAACTGGGCCCGCGGTTCGCAGCCGGCCTACATCGCGGACCGGATCGTGGTGGCAGGGAGAGGCGGGACCGTGAACGAGTTCCACACACGCGCAGGCGAGGACTGCCACGGCGTTATCGGCAGCGGAAATATCGTGACGAGCAGTTTCAATCGGATAGACGGCGCGATCCTGCCCGACGAAGCCAAGGCCTTGCTTAAGCAGCTCACGGAAGCCGTCGCACTGACGGCGAGAGGCTGCCCGCCGAAGAGGCCGAGCAAGTGAGCAGGGGCCTCACCGCTTTCCAGGATGAAGCGCTGTCCGGCACACCGCGCAGGAACGTGCTCCAGGTCTTCGGCGATTCGCTCCAGAAGGCGGCCGACTTCGTCGGCGACGTCGGCGCCCCGATCGCGAACCTCCTCACCGCCGCGATCGGTTTGATCAAGTAAGTCCCGTCCTTGGGGCGGTGTCCGCCGCGACGCTGTGGTGAGGTCCATTCGTCCAGGTGAGTACCCAGGTGTGGCCGCCGTCCGCGAGAACTCCTGCTCCCAGCGGACCCGCCCTGGCGGCCGAGGCCGGGGAAGGTGATCTCGTCGATGTTGCCGCCCCTGCGAGCAGTGGCTGGGCCTACCGCAACGTCGAGGCCCTGGCTGGCGCAGGGATCCCGCTGTACGGCCCCGCCGGGCACGCGGACGGGGCACCCGACCCAGCTCACCGGGCTGCCCCTGGACGCCCACCAGCTGCGCCGGCTGGAGCAGGGAAAGCTACTCTCGCAGCGGGAAGTCGTCGGAGACGGTGACGCTGACCAGCGCCGCGGCGAAGCTGCTCGCCCGTCCGCCAGGGCCGCCGGAACCGCCTGCTGGAGAAGCACCGTTCGGTCAGGGAGCGTCGTCGTCATCCGGGGACGGAGGGTGGTCCTTGCGCTCGGCTTCGTCGAGTTCGCGCATGCGGCGTTCGATGCGGTCCTTCAGGCTCTCCTCGTCCGGCGGCTCAGCGTCCGCCGGGGTCGGTCCCGACGAACCGGGCGCGGGTCGGTGGATCCTCCGGCGCATCTTCTCCGCGCGATCCTTGCGCTGCTGAGCGTCATCGCCCTTCATGACGGCCTCCCTGGCAGGCGGGCTGAAGGCCGTACCCGGTGATGGTCACTGTCAACTCTTCTTCTTCCCCGTCCAGGCCTTCGCCGCAGGGTTGGCGACCTTCAGGCGCCCGATCTCGGCACGCCACGCTTCGGCCCGCGCGTTGGTGGACTCCTTGGCCAGGGCTGTAAGGGTCCGCGCGGCGCTGTACGGCTTGGAGGTGGGGCCGCTGGCGGCGAGGCGGCTGACCGTCTTGGTCTTGGCGTCGATGGCCGCGCGGAGGCTGCCGCTGCCCGTCAGGGGCCCCAGGTTGCGGAACTTCGGCTCCGTTCCCTTGAACCAGGTCTGCTGCCACCACTCGTTGGAGACCGGCTCGCGCCAGCTGATGTAGCCGCCGCGCAGCACCTGCCGGGGCTTCGCGATGTGACCGCCGAAGCTGTAGCGGGCACCTTCGATGACGACCGGGTCGTAGAACCTGGGGGTGAAGAAGTCCGAGACGAGCAGGCCGTTGACGGTGTATCCGAACTCGGCCGCCTCCGAGGGATCCGAGACCTCGACGAGGAACTCGACCATGCCCTGGTCCGGGTGAGGAGACTTGCCGGACACCACACGGTTCCCGAACGGGTCGGCGCACATCTCCAGCATTTCGTGGCTCGCCGTCAGCGACCAGCTGTCGCCGAACTCGATCAGGGAGAAAGGCTGTCCGTTGTCGTCCGTGTGGAAGCCCGCCGCGTCGGGGACGTCGTCGACCACGATGAGCGGCCAGTACCCGACTGGGACGTCTTCGAGCCGGTCGAAGGCGTCCACCGTCGCATCGACCTGCCAGATCGGGCCGAAGTCGCGGGTGGCTTGTTTTTGGAGAGCGGCTGCCACTCGGTTGAGCTGCGAGGGGCTGATCTGATTGGCTTGGGTCTCTGATACGAGGGCGAGCTGGACGATCAACATGGAGTTGCCGGCCTTTCGTCTCGGGGCGGCGGCTGCTGCCAGACGCCCACGAGCTTCACCGAGGGACGGCCCGATCATGTGGATGTGCGTCCGGACGTGGGCAGATGTCAGTCGAACGGGTGGACATACGTCCGCCACCTGTCGCTGTGTACCGCCTTTCGGCCCGACGTATGCATAATCGATTCTTCGATTCGGGCGGGCGGTGCCCCGGCGGGTCCGGGCCGGCGTGCGGGGTGCGCCGCAGCCCGGTGCGGGGCTGCGGCGCGCGCGGATCAGTGGAACAGCATCGAGGCCTCGCCTGCGCCGGTGGTCACGGAGCCGGGGCACAGGAAGCTCCCCGACACCTTGGTCGCCGTAAAGGCCTGGTTGAGGTACTTGCGGCTCGATCCGTCGCGCTTCCACGCAATGTTCGTGGCCTTGAAGCGACAGGACACAAAGCTCTGCTTGCCGGAGATGTCGATGGCGTCCGTCTTCGCGGTGCCGTTGGCGTCGTCGAAGGTGAAGGCGGGGTTGTTGTTGAGGGTGGCGGTGATGCCCCCGCTGCAGGTCAAGTTGCCCCCGGGCGGGTTGATGCTGGTGCGGTCGACGGTCAGGGCGCTCGGCGGGTTGGCGCTCGTACGGGCGTTGGTCCAGCTGCAGGTGTTGCCCGAGACCACGATGACGCCGTCCACTCGCTGGTCCGCCGTGGGGCCCAGGGCAAACGCCGCCGTCGATCCGCCGACGACCAGCGCGGCGGCCAGGGCGGTGACACCCGAGCATGTCGAAAACTTCATCATGTTGCTCCTCGTTGCCACGTCCTTGTGGGGTAAAGCGAGGCCTGGGTGGGCCGCGCCGGCGTGCGCCCGGTCGGCGAGGGCGGAATCCGCGGGGGGTGACCGGGGAGGGCTGCGCGCCCGGATCGGGGCACGCACGGAACGTGTCACAAGGACCTTGAAATGTCAGGAGCATGCCAATCGATTGTCCGGATGTCCCTCTCGGACCGGTCGGATTCGGCCTGCCCCAGGTCGCTTTCACCCAGGGTCGCAGGTCTCGGTCTGCCCCCCTCCCGCGCCGTGGACGGAGGAACAAGGGGGCGGGTGCCGACAAGGGAGCCGCTGGCGACCCCATCTGCGAAGACTCTGATGGACCGACTGTCGGACCCCGGCTTCCAGGGTTGGGCACATGCCCCGTCAGCTGTAGGGCGTGATGACCAGTTCCCCTGCTGGTCGTCACGCCTCGAGCTGTCCTCCTCAGCAGGTAGCCAGAGCAGCGGCTTCCTTCGGTGTCGGCAGAGAATTCACCGTTGGTTGGCGTGCCCCGCCAGACGGTGTCTTCCTCGCACGCCCCGGTCGGAGAATCGCGTGCCAGCAGCCCCAAAGCCATGGTCCGGAACAGATGGGCGAATGCCACCTCGATCCATCGTGCTCCGCCGGCGACGCATACGTTGCCTTCTCCTGCCCGTCCGTGGATTCGAGCTGGGGTAATGGCGCCACCGCTGAGTGTTGGATCGTGGGGTGACACAGCACGACGCATGGACACGCACGGGCCTGCGGGCTCGTCAGTTCATCGGGCGGCCACTAGCAACCGGCGGACCAAGGTCTCGGGCCAGGTACGGGCCTACCACCAGAACGCGAAGACCCTGCTGTGACCAGCAGGGCAAGAGCCAAGCCTCCGCCGCGGAAGGGAGGCCGCCGACATTCGCGCACGCGGTCGCCGAGGTCAGCAACGGCGGGACATGACCGGGACCGATGCTGACTACTTGCTGACCTGGACCCCGACAGCACCGCGCTGACCTGCGAAAACGTCTGGATGTCAGATGTGGGACTTGAACATGGCGCGCAGCAATTTGAGCTCCTAGAAGACGGCTCCCTGCCAGCTTTCCGCAGGTCAAGGGCGTTCTTCACTGTACATCGGCACGCGTCAGATCGAAGATTATTAGGAACATCGACCCCCTCTGGCGAGAAGGCTCCTTACCTGCACTTCCATGCGAACCAGCCTGTCGTGACGCCGCCGACCAGGCGTCCAATCGGTCAGCCACTCTGGAACGCTTGAGGACTCATGCTGATCAGATGCCGACTCACCTGATGGCCCATCAGGGGCATGGGGGCACAGGACGAACCGCTCCCCCGGGGGCCGCCTCAGACTTCCCACCCTGATGGTCTTGGCCGACCACGTCGTCGAGGGTACGCGGGCGCAGCCGATCGGCCGGCCGGCGCGGCGGCTCGCCGCCGAACAAGGGCAGCGCGGGTTCGGTGTGGGTCATCGGATGCCCTGGCTCAGCGAGGCGTCCTTGGGCGGTGGGCCGTGGACGAGGTCGTAGGAGTGGCTGACCAGGTACTCGATCAGGTCGGCGGTGATGTCGGGGCCCGCGCCGACCGAGATCCAGTGCGCCTTGCTGAGATAGCGGCCCGGCACGATGCTCTCGTAGCGCATGCGAAGCGAACTGCCCTGCTCGGGCTCGCACTTGACGGTGATGATCTGGTCGGCAGGCTCGTCGGGGGCATCGGTGACGATCAGGAACACTTTGCCCGCCGTCTTGTAGACGTCGAGCTTCGGGGTGAAGGGGCGGTCGTGGCTGACGTCCGGGAGGCCGGTGGCCGTGCGGCGCGCGGTCCGCTGGATCCGGGCACCGGTGAGGGTCACCGCGCCCCCGCACGGATGCCGAAGGTATTCGGGTTCACGGGCTGCTTGGCCTTGGGGAGTCGGGCGACGACCAGCCGGTAGGAGTCGGCGACCAGGCCCTCGACCAGGTGCGGGTCGATCGAGGCACCGGGGGCGAGGGTGATCCAGTGCTTCTTGTTCATGTGGTAGCCGGGGGTGATGTCCGCGTGCGTCGCCCGCAGCGCCTCGGCCTCCTCAGGGCTGGACTTGACGCCTTGACCTTGATGCGGACCCATCCGGGGCGTACCGGGGGCACGGGCAGGTCCGTGGCGACGAGTTCGTCAATGCCACCCGGTCCAAAGACGACGATGGCGCGCATCGTGCGGGGCCCGGTCTCCCCGACACGGTCGGCCGGTTCGTTCATGGTGATTCCTCGGTTCGGCAATGCGGCGGTCGTTGGTCGATCGGTGACGCCGCCGGCGCTGGATCTCGACGGGCTCAAGACCCCGGTCGAGGACGTCCGGCGGGGAACTGGGCGGGTGCGGTTATGCGCCTGGGTGCATGGCATCGCGGACCAGGGCGGTGTCGACGAACTGCTCGAAGCGGACGATCTTTCCGCCGCGTACGACGAAGTGGTGGGCGACGCGCACGTTGAGCGGTTTGTTGGTGGCCTTGTTGGTGGCGGTGTAGCGGGCGAGGACGACGACGTTCTGGCCGTCGACGACGTAGGTGTCGTCGTGGGCGGCCCAGTCGTCCCAGGACTCGCCGAGCTGTTCCATGACGGCGGAGGTGACGCCGGTGGGGGTGCGGTAGGTGCCGGCCAGGGGGAAGCCGGCCATCTCGGTCCACTCCACGTCGTCGGCCAGGGTGGCCCGCAGGGCTTCGAGGTCGCCGTTGGCGGAGGCCACGTACTGGCGGCGCACCACGTCGGCGGGGGCGGCGGAGGCGTGGAAGTCGGTGGTCTCCATGGGCTGCGGCCTTTCTCAGATGGGGTCGGGGGTGCTGGTGGGGCACAGGCGGTAGGTGGGTACGCGCCTGGCTCCTGCGTAGCGTTGAAGCAACTGGTGGATGCCCGCGCCGACGGCCGGCGCGATCAGGTACGCGGCGAGGTAGCCGTAGGTCCCCAGGAGCGCGGGGCCGAACTGGCGGGCGCGGGGCCGGCGGCCTGGGTGTCGCGGGCGGTGGTGCTCATGGGTTCTCGCTGGGCTCGGCGAGCACGGTCCGGCCTGCGTCCCGGCCGGACCGTGGTCGGGTGGGTCAGCCCCAGGTCATTTCGCCCTTGGCCACCTTCGCGCCGAGCTGGGCCGCGATGAGCATGCCGGATCCGGGGTAGCGGGCGACCAGCGCGTTGGTCAGGGCTTCGCCGCTGTCGGCCTTGTCCAGCTCGTCCTCGAAGGCGGTGAGGTAGTTGCGGGTGTAGGCGATCGGGCTCGCGTCGAGGGCGGCGGCGGTGGGCAGCCGGTGGCCGGGGACTGCGAAGGCGGGGGCAAGGGCGGTCATCTCGTCCAGCAGCTCGATCCACACGGCGCGGTCCTGGGGCTTGCCGGTGTCGGCGACCCAGACGTGCTCGTTCTGGAAGAGCAGGACGCCGGCGACGATCGCCCGGTGTTCGGCCTGCCACAGGTAGTGGCGGTCGGGCAGTCCCGGGTGGCCGCCCTTGAGCTGGAAGACGTGGCCTTCGAAGGTGAGGTCGCCGGTCAGTTCGGCCATCTCGACCAGGCGGGTGGGGCGGTTGGCGCCCACCGGCTCCCAGGCCTTGAGCTTCCCCTCGTACGCGGCCTTGATGTGCTCGATCACCAGCGGTGTCGCCAGGATCTCGGCATCGGGGAAGGCGTCGGCGATGACCTCGGCGCCCCAGTAGTAGTCGGGGTCGGCGTGGCTGATGAAGACCTTGGTGAGGTTCTTGCCGGAGTCGAGGATCTCGGCGGCCAGCCGGTGTCCGTCGGCGCGGGTGAACCCGGTGTCGATGAGGAACGCGCCCTGCTCACCGGTGATGAGGGTGGCCGTCTTGTTCTTCGAGCCGACGGGGAAGTCCAGGTCGATGACCTTGAAGTCGAGAGTGCTCATCATCATGTCCTTTGCCGGAAGCAGAGTGAGGGGTGGGAAAGGGTGGTGGGGCTGCTGGTCGTGTGGGGGTTCAGATTCGCCCCACCGTGCCTGGACGGCACCGATCGTGCCGGTGTGTCGGCCGGGATTCAGCGGCCGGATGCGGCCGACCGGGTGCGGGCGGCGCCGAACTGCTCCAGGAGGGTGTCGATCTTGTCGGGGCCGGCGTGGCCGACGGCGAGGACCGCGGTGCGGTCGCCGTCCTGGACCAGGAGGGTCGGGTAGGCGTTCGCGCCCAGAGCTGCTGCCCGCCGGAAGTCGGCCTCGGCCGCGAGGGAGGCGGCCGGTGCGGCGAGCGCGGAGCCGACCTCCAGCGCGTCAAGGCCGGCTGCCGCGGCGATCCGGGTGAAGGTCTCGGGGTCGGACAGGCTCAGGCCGTCCTGGTAGAACGCGGCCTGCACGGCCATGGCCAGCTCCACCGCCCGCTCCGGGGCCGCCTGCCGCAGCGCCGCCATGCCCCGGGCGGCGTCCTGGGAGTCCATGACGAACGAGCCGTCGGCGATCAGCCGCTCGTACCCGACCCCGAACCCGACACCGGTCAGCTCGCTGATCTTGGCGTTCGCGCCCTGGACGTAGCCGAACTCGCGGATCGGCACGGCCCGCCGCCCGGTGAACAAGCCGCCCGACACGACCTCGACGGGCAGTTCGGGGTGGCGCAGGGTGACCTCGGCCAGGGTGGGGGCAAAACCGTAGGACCAGCCGCAGTAGGCGTCGAAGACGTAGACGAGTTTCATGGGGAGGCCTTTACCGAGGGAGTCGCTCCGCACCGAAGCGATGTACCTGCTTGAACAGTATCTGCTGCATCAGGTATTCCCGCAGGGTGAAAGGCCCCCACCGTCGGGACTTCCGCCCCCCTACCGCAGGCGGGGCAGGGCATCCCGCGCCGAGTGGGACAGGATCCGCAGGCACTCCATGAACTGCTCCCTCACCTCCTCGGGCAGCGGCGCCAGGAAGTGGCGGCGGATGTTCTCCACGTGCACCCGGCTGGCCCGCACGACGATGTCCTCACCCCGCCCGGTGAGCCGTACCAGCTTGCCCCTGCGGTCCGCGGGGTCGTCGGCGCGCACCACCAGGCCGGCCGCCTCCATCCGGTCCACCAGGCGGGTCATCCCGCCCGTGGTCAGGACCCGCTCCTGCGCGACGGCCCGCATCGACATGCCCGCGCCACCCGCCCGGCCCACGATCAGCAGCACCTCGTACATCAGGTGACTGATCCCGAACTCCTCCTCGATCGCACCGCCGAGCAGGTACTCCAGCCGCCCCGCGGCCCCCTGCAGCCGCCCGAACGCGAGCACCAGCTCGTCGTTCGCCGCCTCCTGCGCCGAACTGATCCCCGCACCTTCGCCCACCCGCCACACCCTTCGCTCGCCAGCTCCGCTCTCGGTACGATCATCGCCCCTCCCGGCCGCCCGGCACGCGGCAACGCCCTCCCAGGTGGGCGCCGGGGAGGGCTACTGCCGGGCGGGTCCGGCGGGTGATACGGACGGTAGCCAGGACCCACGCGCGACATCCATGTCATGAACGGCTCAGGAGCGGTCTCTCACCGAAACCTGGCACTACGCAGAACTCCGCCAAAGCGTCCGGCCGGAACTCGGATGACTGCTCGGGCGAGCAGGGGTAACGGTGCCCCCCGGGTGGCATCCATGAGCCTGCTCAGAGGGTGACCGCCACCTCCAGCGGGTCCCATATACAGGACTTCGCCTTGTGGTTCCGGGTGACCGGGGCCCGCCGACGTCGAGCGCGTCACCGCGACGACTGCTCGGCGCGCGCGGAACCCGCTCCGGGCCGGCAACCGACGCACGGCGAGGCGGCTGGTTGGCATCGAGCAATGCGTCATTTATGCGAGCGGCACCTTGGAAGGCTTGGAGCCGTCCGGGACCCGGCTGACGATCGACTTCGCGTGGACCTCGTGGAAGGTGATGCCGAGGAACTCCGGGGTGTCGAAGGTCCGCGTACGGACTGTGCCGGGGGCGAAGAGTGCGGCGGGCCGGGCGGCGTCGGTGAGGTTGTTCCAGCGCGCGAAGTCTGCTCAGCGGGCTTGGGGTTCGGGTTCCGGGGCGAGAGGGCCGGGCTGGGGTGCACGGATGGGTGTCGCGGTTTCCGGGAGGCGGCGCAGGACGGGCAGGACGGCCAGGGCAGTGGCGGCGACCAGGGCGCCGGGGATCAGTGCCCAGCCGGTGGAGTCGACCAGGGCCTGGGAGGCGTACGGGGTGAGTCCGCCGAAGAGGGCGGTAGCAGCGGTGGCGCCGAGCGCGAGGCCGCTGAGGCGCTGGGCGACGGGGAACTGTTCGGCGATCGCGGAGGCCGCGACCGCGCTGATGCCGCCTGCCACGCAGGCCAGGACGACCGCGCCGGTCAGTGCGGCGGCGAAGCCGCCCTGGGTCATCAGGCCGAACATGGCCGGCGGCAGGATCACCGCCAGGGCACCGAAGAGCGTGAGTGCGGGGCGGCGGCCGACCCGGTCGGACAGGGCACCCGCGAACGGCGTGACGACGATGACGACGAGGGCCGCGATGGTCGACAGCCACAGGGCGTCGGACTCGCTGAAGCCGCTGACCGCGCCGAGGTAGGTGGGGACGTAGCTGATGCCGACGTAGTGCGTCACCGAGCCGAGCGCCGAGATCGCGAACGTCCGGTAGAGCGCGGGGCGCTGGGTGCGCAGAGTGGTCATCAGCGGGCCCGCGCCCTTGGTGTCGGGCGGGGGCTGCTGCTCGAAGGCGGGGGATTCGCGCATGGTGGAGCGGGCGATCAGCACCGTGGTGGCGAGCAGCGTGCCGACCAGGAAGGGGATGCGCCACCCCCACGCGTCCAGGGCGGGACCGGGGACGAGGGTGACGGTGAGGGCAGTGACCCCGGCGGCGGAGCCGATCTGGTCGCGGGTCGGGAGCAGGGCGGTGGCCGGCATCGCGGAGGTCATCACCGCCATCGAGCCGAGCAGCACCTTGCGGCGCCCGAGCCGGTCCCCGATGTGGCCGAAGGCCATCGCGCCGATCGGGCGCATCCGGTAGGCGACGGCGAAGACCGCCAGGGTGATCAGGAGCGAGGTGGAGCCGGTGCCGAAGAACACCCGGGACAGCACGGTGGTCATGTACAGGTACAGCGTGAAGTCGTACCACTCCACGACGGTGGACAGGGCGCCACCAGAATGGAGGACCGGGGCAGGACGGCTATCGCCTGAGCGGGCGGTGCGGGTGCGAGGGATTCCATGGTGTGCCTTGCGGGAGGGCGGCAGCGCGGACCTGGACGGTTGCGCGGGAGGAGGAGGCGACTGCCTGCCTCACGGCGCCGGTACGGCGCCGATCTGCTGCATCACCCCGAGGAGGTCGGGCTGGCCCCGTTCGCCGATGATCCGGCCGTCGGCCAGGTAGTAGAAGTTCATGGCCTGCACCGAGATCTTGTTGCCGCTCGCCGGGATCCCGAAGAATTCACCGCCGTGGGTTCCCCGCATGGTGAACCGCGCGGCGACCGTGTCGCCATCGGTGACCGTCTCCTCCAGCGTCCACTGAACGTCGGGGAAGGCGCTGCGCATCATCCCGAGGACTTCCATGTATCCATCGGGCCCCCGCAGTGGTTCCGGGTGACTTGGCGCGTGGAACACCGCGTCCGGAGAAATGACCTCGCGGGCGAGATCCTCATTGCCCGTGTTGATGAACTCGACGAAACGGTTCATCACTGACTCGGTGGGCTGCGATTGCATCTTGCTGTGCCTCTCCAGAAACGTTTGGGCGGGTACCTACGAGCGTAACATCGAATCGATGTTCACATCGATTCGATGCACCTGTGCGAAGATGGACTCATGCTGGAACTCGCGATACTCGGCTTCCTCGCCGAGGGACCCCTGCCCGGACACGAGCTGCGCCGCCGCGTCTCACAGCTGACCGGCTATACGCGGCCGGTCAGTGACGGCAGCCTGTATCCGGCGATCAATCGCCTGACCAAGGCGGGCTTGATCGAGCGGCGCGCCGACCCGGCCGCGGGGGCGGCCCGGTACGCGCTCAGCCTGACCGCGGCCGGGCGGGCCGACATGCTTCAGCGGCTGCGCAAGCCCGCTGACCACGAGATCACCGACTTCACCCGGTTCTACATCGTCCTGGCATTCCTCTCCCACCTGCCGGACGTGGCCGAACGGCACGCGGTGCTGCGCAGACGGCTGGAGTTCCTGGAAGAACCGGCGAGCTTCTTCTACGAGAATGACCGGCCCCTGCGTGCCGAGGAGGTCGCCGACCCCTACCGGCGGGGCATGCTGCTCACCGCCCGCGCCACCAGTCGCGCGGAGCGGACCTGGCTGCGCGAGACCCTCGGGGACGAAGCCCCCGTACTCGACACCGGACGCGCCGACAGCGATCCGCACGCACCCGCCGCTCCCGCGAGCTGACTGTCCACGGAGGTACCCCCATGCTTGCTTCCTGGTACGACGACCAGGGACCCGCCGCCGATGTCCTGCACGTCGGTGAACTACCTGATCCCGTCCCCGGCCCCGGCGAGGTCCGCGTCCGTGTCACCGTCTCGGGCGTCAACCCCGGCGACACCAAGAAGCGGCGCGGCTGGCTCGGCTCGTCCATGCCCTATCCACGGGTGATCCCGCACAGCGACGCCGCCGGAGTCATCGACGCCGTGGGCGCCCAAGTCGACGCCCGCCGCGTCGGACAGCGGGTCTGGGTATACGGCGCCCAGTCCTACCGCCCCTTCGGTACAGCTGCTCAGTACACCGTCGTACCCGACCACCAAGCCGTACTTCTGCCCGACCATCTGACTGATGAGCTGGGGGCGAGCCTCGGCATCCCCGGCATCACCGCCCACCGCACCGTCTTCGCCGACGGCCCCGTCGACGGCCGACTGGTCCTGGTCCACGGAGTCCTCGGCGGCGTCGGCTCCCTGGCCGCCCAGCTCGCCCACTGGGCCGGCGCGACTGTGATCGCGACCGTCCGCCGCACCGCGGACCTCGACCACGTCGACCCGGCCGTCGTCTCCCACGCCGTCGCCCTGGATACCGGCGACCCCGCCGCGGCCATCCGCTCGTACGCGCCACGGGGCGTCGACCGGATCATCGAGGTCGCGCTGTCCGACAACGCCGATCTCGACAACGCCGTCGCCGCCAACAACGCCGTCATCGCCGCCTACGCCACCCGCACGGACCGCACCGAGATCCCCTTCTGGCCGCTGCTGTTCAACAACGTCACCCTGCGGCTGCTCGGCAGCGACGACTTCCCCGCCGAGGCCAAGGGCCAGGCCGCCCGCGACCTCACCTCCGCAGCCGCCGTCGGCGCCCTCACCATCGCCGTCGGCGACCGCTACTCGCTGGACGACATCGCCAAGGCCCACGACCACGTCGACGCCGGCGGTGGCCACGGCCGCATCCTGCTCGCCATCCCCCAATAGCGCAGACGGAGTGCCGGCCGGCCACCTGGGGAGGGGCGTCGCGCTGGCGATGAAGCTTCTGGCGAGCAGCTTCGCGCGGCGTGCACTGGATGCGGGCCTTCCACCACCCGGGCAACGCTGCGGCCATCGGCATGAACCGGCGGCTGGCCTTCGTCGAGGCCGACGCGCCCGTCCGGGACGACGGATCGGGTCGGGCCGCGCTTCCCGGCCGGGCAGCGGGACGACCTTGCGCGTGACCTTGACGCGCTACTCGGGCAGACCCATAGTGATGGCCACCGAGCCGCTCTCATCTACCGCGCGTCCTGGCTGAATTGATTGTTAGCGCTAACAATCAATCCTGCTTCCACCGTCCCCGCACTCCCGACGGGCTGGGCTCCACGCAACGGGCAGCAACCTCCCGCCCCGGGACGCAACGTCCGCGACCACCCGCGGGACCCGTTGCATGCCGTGGTCCGGGCGCCCCCGCCCAGCACTGCGACGGTGCATGCCGTGCCTGCCGAGAACGGCCGCCCGCCCCCCACGCACCCTGGAGCGCAAATGACCGCAACAACCGGCCCCGGCCCCCACCCGTCGCGACGCCTGTTCCTCGGTATGGCCGCCACCGTCCCGCTGGCCCTCTCCGGAACGCTGGCCCTGGGCGCGCGACCCGCCTACGCCGCGGACGCGGCCTACGTCATGGGCTACTTCACCGAGTCCGCGACCATGCTGGAGGCCGACTACGGCCTGCACCTGGCGGTCAGCACCGACGGCCTGCGCTGGATGCCGCTCAACCAGAACAACCCCGTGGTGACCCCGACCGCGGGTGCGGGCGGTCTGCGTGATCCGTTCATCATGCGCAAGCAGGACGGCACCTTCGTCGTCCTCGCCACCGACCTCAAGGGCACCGACTGGGGCTACAACAGCCAGTACATCCACATCTGGGACTCCGCGGACCTGCGCACCCTCACCGGCTACCGCCGGCTGAAGCTGCACGACATGGTGACCCACAGCTGGGCACCCGAGGCGTTCTGGGACGCCGGCCGCGGCGAGTACGGGATCATCTACTCGTCGGTCAATGCCAGCGGCCACGGCGTGATCATGGTGAACTACACAACCGACTTCCAGACGGTGTCGTCCCCGCAAGTCTTCTTCGATCCCGGCTACGACATCATTGACGGCAACCTCGCCGTGGGTGTGAACGGCGTCAACTACCTCTACTACAGGGGGAGGGACCAGGCCCTCGTGGGCGCGCGGTCGACCACCCTGCAGCCGGGCAGCTTCACGCCCTTCAGCACGGCGGCCGCCCACGGCGGCACCGAGGCGCCGACCCTGGTGAAGTCCTTGACCTCCGGATCCTGGTACCTGTGGGGCGACACCTACACGCCGAACGGCGTCTTCTACGCCTGGCAGAGCAACGACCTCGCCGCCGGCAACTGGACCGCGCTGGACCAGCGCGACTACACCCAGCCCCTCAACTCCAAGCACTGCACCATCGCGACGATCACCACGACCGAGTACGACAACCTCGTGGCGAAGTGGGGCAGCCCCGCCTGGAACCGGCTGAAGTCCTACAACTACCCCGCCCGTTACGTCCGTCATGCCAACTCCGTCGGCCGGATCGATGTCTACCCGTTCGACCCGTACACCGACTCGCAGTGGAAGCTCGTACGCGGCCTGGCCGACAGCGCGGGCGTGTCCTTCCAGTCGGTCAACTTCCCGACCCGCTACCTGCGGCACTCCAACTACGACCTGCGGCTGGAAGAGAACGACGGCACCGCGACCTTCGCCGCGGACGCCACGTTCCACAGGACCGCCGGCCTGGCCGACTCCTCCTGGTCGTCCTTCCGTTCGCACAACTTCCCGACGCATTACATCCGGCACACCGGCTACGTCCTGCGCATCGACCCGATCGCCACCACCACGGAGAAGGCCGACGCCACCTTCCACGTCGGCTACTGACGGGGGTCGGCTCGGGCCTTTGGCTTCACGGCCGTTGGGAAACGCCGGCTTGGGTCCCTTCGGGGTGACCCCGAAGGGACCCAGGCGGTGTCCGTGGCGAGATCGACCCGGACGGGCCCGTCGACCGTACGCGGTGGGGCAGGTGGCGCCCACGGACGTGTCCGGGGCGGCGCTACCGGTCTGCACAAGGCCGGAGATCAGCAGCGGGGCGGGGCGCAGCGATCGGCGCTGCCTCCTGCGGTGCGCCAGACGTAGCGCCAGTTCCGGTAGATGCCCCGCATGGTGGCATCGGTGGAGTCTGCGAACAGCACCGACCCGTTCTCGTCCCGGAAGGTCAGAACGGCGTCGTGGAGTCGCCGTTCGATGCCCTGCCCCCGCCAGGCGGGCAACACCGCCAGGTCCCCGAAGATCGCGAAGTCCTCACGCGGCAGTTCCACAGTGGCCCGGAACGCAGCCGCCTGCGGGCCACCCCACGGGCCGGCACCGGTGCCGAGGTAGGCCAGGTCCAGGTCAACGACCCCGGCCTTGTTTGTTACCTGACCGCCGACGCCGGCACGGAGGCCGACGGCCCGGCGCGCGCCTCGGGTGGGTGGCGTTGCTGCCGGGCCGTCGGTCACTCACGCGGTCTCACTTCCCGCGCAAAGCCCCGCGGCGACGTCCGCGAAGCACCAGCACGCTGCCGGCGGCGATGACCAGCAGGCCACCGAGGGCGCTGTAGGTGATGGTGTTGCTCACCCCGGTGGAAGCCAGGTCGCCGGACGTGCTGCTCGGGGTCGGCCGGCCGACGGGTACGCCGCGCTCCCCCTGCGCACGGGTGCCGGTCGTGCCGGAGGCGGAGACGACCGGCGTGACGGCGGTCGGCCTGGGGGCCGGCAACGGCTTGTCAGCGCCAGCGGTCCCCGACGCGGGCTTCAGCTGAAGAGTCGTGATCGAGTAGGGCGCCAGCGTCTGTGCGACCGCCGTGCCCCGCTCCGCCGTCGTCAGGGCGGTGCCTCCCTTGGCATACGAAACGGTCTTGACCGCCCCTGTGGCCGGGGTGAACCCGGCGTACGAGAGCGACACCTGCGCCGCGTTCTGCGGGCTCTTGTTGGTCAGCATGACGTTCAGCCCGCCGTTGCTGCTCCGCACCGCGTGCACAGTGACCGACGAGTTGCCCGAGGACGACCTGACCATGGTGTCGCCAGGCTGCGCCAGTGCGGTCAGCGAGCGGATGCCCCAGTAGGTGGGGAAGGGCGTGTCGCGCGGCGGTTCGCACTTCCCCCCGGCGCAGGTTCCAGCGGAAAGAATGCCCCCGTCCTGGTAGTCGGTCTCACCGTTGACGGTGGTGGGTGCGTCGCCCGAGCCGTTGTGCAGGTTCCACCAGTCCACGTGGGTGGCGCCTTGCTCGAACCAAGTCATGTAGGTGTCCGGCGCAAACAGGGCTGCGGCCTGGCTGGTCAAGACGGGCGAGAAGACGGTGTCGGTCTCGGTGACCGCGACCTCCACCGAAGCGGCGCGCGAGCCTGCGTACTTGGCGATCAGCGAGCGCAGCGAGGAGGTGACACCGGCGATCCGGGAGGGGGTGTTCAGCAGGTCGGCCGTGGTGGTGCCGCCCGGATACCAGTGGACGATGACGAAGTCGATCGAGCCTCCCGCGATGGAGAGCACCGTGTTGTTCCAGTCGGCGCTGTCACCGGGAGCCTTCTCCGCGTCCGGCCAGAAGCCGGGGGTGGTGAGCACCGCTCCGATCTTCACCTTCGGGTCCACGGCCTTCATCGCCTTCGAGTAGGCGACCAGATTCTTTCCGTACTCCTTCGGGCTCTTGTCGGCGTGCGTGTCGGTTTCCCAGCCCTTGCCGTTGCCGTAGTGCCCGTTGCCGTAGACCTCGTTGCCGATCTCCCAGTACTTCACGCCGTAACCTTTGTCGACGTTGGCGTACTTGACCCAGTCGGCGGCCTCCTGGGGGGTGCCGGAACCGTAGTTCGCGGTCAGGATCGGCTGGGCGCCGACCTTCTTCGCGGTGGCCATGAAGCGGTCGAAATTGGTGTTGGGTACGATCCAGCCGCCGTTGCCCATGGTGTGGGTCTTCCAGTGGTAGTCGTCCGCGCCGGAGCCGCCGGGAAAGCGCAGCTGCCGAACTCCCGCGGCCTTCATCAGCGATGTCACCTTGGGGTCCCCCATGTGCTCGTCGCCGACGCCCGTGTTGAGGCCGACACCGCTGCTGGGCACCGTGCCCAAGGAGGTACCGGCATCCACACGGATGCGGACGGTCGGCGCGGCGCCCGCGCTGGGCGCCAGGGCGCCGACACCGGCCGAGGCGGCGAGCACCGCCACCGCCCCCACGACCACATGCCGGAGCATCCGGCTACGGCGGGGCGTGCGATCCCGAGGCATCGGCTGCTCGGGGGATCTCGGGTTGCCTGGTGACATGTGGGGCTCCGATCGGGTGTTGACACAGAGGGTGTAGGGCCGCTGATCACGGCTCGCCCTCGTCGGTACACCCCTAAGTGGCCGGCCGGAGCGGAAAGGTTGCCGTTTCAAACATCTTTTGCCGAGACGCGGACGAGCTTCCACTGCTGGTTCACGCCGCCCCAGTCCGAATACTGGACGATGCCGGTCCCGTCGGCGGAGGAGAAGCCCGGTACCTCGACGGCCTTCCCGCTGTTGCGGTTGATCAACCGGACGTATCCGTCCGGTGAGTCCACCAACCGGAACTGCTGGTTCACGCCACCGTGGTCGCTCCACTTGTGGATGGCGGCGTTGTCGGCCGTCGACCAGCCGGAGACGTCCAGCAGCTTGCCGGAGTGCCTCGCCTTCAACTGGTAGTAGCCGCCACCGGAGTCCACGAACTGGAACTGCTGGTTGGGCCCGTCGTACCGGGCCCACTGCGTGAGGGCGGCGCCGTCCGCGGAGCTCACGCCCGCCACGTCCAGTGCCTTGCCGCTGTTGCGGTTGACCATGACGTACCAGGCGTTGGTGTCCACAGGGGCCGCCGGCGCGTGCGCGCGCAACTCGAAGCGTTCCACCAGCACTTCGCCGCCGAGGGCCCGGGTGGCATGGTTGAAGACGGCGAAGCGGTAGCCCATGAAGAAATGAGGCCTCTCGCTCATGGTGAAGGCCGGGCCGAGCCGGGTGAAGGTGGTGCCGTCGGTGCTGTAGGAGAACGTCGCCTGACGGCCCGGCCCCGGGCTGATGTCGGCGGCGGCGCGCAGCCAGACGCGGCTGCCGGACGCGGGGAGGTCGGCGCGGGCCTGCTCGGTGCCGGTGCTGCTGGTGTTCCAGCCGGCGTCCATGGTCAGGCCGTCGAACACCACCAGCCTGCTGACGCCGCCCTGCCGCGTGACGCCGATCCAGGCGGAGGAGTCCCGCAGCATCGCCAGCCCGGCCCGGTCGCCGTCCGCCATCCCGGAGCAGTCGAGCACGACGGTCGCGGTGGAGGCGGGGCCCTGGATGCGGCGGGTGAGGGTGTTACGGGCGCTGTAGAGGTCGTCGGTGACGGTGGCGGTCCTGAGGGTGAGCCCGTTGTTGACGGTGAACGCGGCGGTGTCGGGGTTGTGGTTCCACTCCCAGTAGGGCGCCAGCGCCGTTCCCTGGAAGGTGTCGGCGCCGGTCATCGGCGGGAGCGGGTGCGGGGTGACCGGGTAGGGGTATGTCTCGCCCCACGTGCCGTTGACGGTCTGGAGCTCGGGCCAGCCCTCGGCGTTCCAGGTGACCGGGGCCAGGGCGGGGACGCGGCCGCCGGGATAGGCGTCGATGAAGCCCATGTAGTACCAGTCGCCGTTCGAGGTGTCGACCAGCGAGCCCTGGTGCGGTATGCCGCCGCCGGGGATCGGGCCCGGCAGGTCCAACAGCACCTCCCTCATCCTGTACGGGCCGAAGGGGCCTGATGTGGATTTCCAGATGTACTGGCCGTTGGGCGGACGGGTGACGAAGATGTAGTAGTTCCCGTTGATCTTGTAGAAGCGGGAGCCCTCCATATAGTGGATCTCGTCGGGCTTGGTGAGCACGTGCTCGGACCTGACCTCGGTGCGCATGTCCGGGGAGAGCTGCGCGACGCGGATCTCGTTGGCGCCGTACGCCACGTATGGGGTGCCGTCGTCGTCGAAGAGCAGTCCCGCGTCGTAGTAATTGCTGCCGATCTCGGCGTGCCGGGTCCAGGGGCCCGCCGCGTTGGTGGCTCTGTATACGTACGACCGCTGCCCGCCGATCTGGCCCAGCCAGTAGAACGTCCCGTCGCTGGGGCGGTGGCGCATCGAGGACGCATAGATGCCCTGGACGTACGCCCGTCCGCCGTTGAGGTCGTACGCGTCGCCGAAGTCGAGGACCGGCACCGAGTGGCCGATGAACTCCCAGTTGACCAGGTCGTAGGAGCGTAGGACGGGCGCGCCCGGCGAGAAGTGCATGGTCGAGCCGGTGTAGTAGTAGGCGTCGCCGACGCGGATGACCTCGAGGTCGGCGAAGTCCTGCCAGATCACCGGGTTGGTGAACCGCTCCTGCTGGGCCGTCGTGGCCGCCGCCGCGCTCGCGCCCATCGCCGGCAGCGTGGTGCCCGCGACCAGGCCGACGGAGGCCGCCATGACTTTCCGGCGGCTGTGGGGGTGTTGGAGCCAGGACATACGAGATCAGCTTCCTCACGCGTGGGGGGACGAGAGCTGAAGTATTAGCGCTAACATTTCCAAGGGCGAGCACCAAGGCACTTGGTTCAGCTCTTGCCGGTCAGGCGCCAGACCTGGTTCTTCTTGGTGGCCAGGGCGCCGGCGGAGTCACAGGTCCATTGGTGGACCAATGCTCCGACGGCGGTGGAGATCCCGCCGACGTCCACGCACTTGCCGCTGTGCACCGCGACGAGCTGGTAGTCGTTGGCGGCGACATGCCGCAGCGTGAACTGCTGGTTCGTGCCGCCGCGGCAGGTCCACTGATGGACCGCCTCACCGTCGGCGGTGGAGACACCGCGGATGTCGAGGCACTTGCCGCTGTGGCGGTTCACCAGGGAGTAGGTGTCCGCCACCCCTTGCACCGGACGGAAGTCGAACCGCTGCTCCTCACCGGCGCCGCAGGTGTACTGCCGGTACTGAGTGCCGTCGGTGGTGCTCTGGTTGGGGTCGTCCAGGCAGTGCCCGCTGTGCTGGGCGACGGCGGTTGACGAGAAGGCGGACTGGCCGGTGGTGAACTGCCACCAGTTCATATTGAACAAGTACCCGCTGCCACCGGCGAAGCTCAGGTACAGATCGTGGGTCCCGGTCGCACCGGTAACAGGGCACGAGACCGTGCTCCAGGTCTGCCAGCCTCCGGTGCCCGACACCGTGCATGTCCCGACCGTCGGCCCAGTAGCACTGTCCAGGTGCAGCTCAACTCGGCCGCCGCTGGTGTTTGAGGCCACCCTGGCGGTGAACGAGCCGGCACCGGCGCCGAATGCTACGCCCTTGACCTTGATGTAATCGCCGTTTTCAATCCAGCTGATGTTCATCCCGCCCTCGCTGGAGGGTTCGGTTTCGATGCCGCCGCCCCACGCGATGGACTCGGCTTCCTGGCGGACATAAGGATCGAGCGTGCCGGCCTGCGGCGCCCCGGCCGTCGTCATATTGATCGTCGGGATCGTTCCGTCAGCGTTGTAGGAAAACTTCTCCACTGCGACCGAGCGGGTGAAGCCGCCGCCGCCCGGGAGGGCGCCGTTGTGATAGAAGAAATACGAGTTGCCCTGAAAGTCCACGATGCCCGCGTGGTTGGTGAAGCTGTTGCCCTGGGCGGGCATGACTGTTCCACGGTAGGTCCACGGTCCGGTCGGGCTGGGTGCCGTGGAGTAGGCGATGAACTCCGAGCAGCACTTGGCGGCATACACCATGTAGTACAGGCCGTTCCGCTTGTAGACCCATGGTGCTTCTTCGTACAGCGTGGGACGGTCGGGGTTGTCGGTGCGGGACCCGAAGCCCTCGGTGGTGAGCGGAATTCTGACGGGGCTGCCTGCGTAGGACGTCATGTCCGCGTTCAGCTTGACGTACCAAAGGTTCGGGTTGCCCCAGTACAGGTAGGCCTGGCCGCCGTCGTCGATGAAGACGGTCGGGTCGATCTCACTGTTCTCCACCAGCGGGTGGCCGAGGGCGTCCCGGAACGGGCCGGTGGGGCTGTCCGACACCGCCACGCCGATGGCGAATTGGCCGGTCGCCCGGACCGACACCGGCACGTACCAGTAGAACTTGCCGTCCCGTTCGACGGCCTGGCCCGCCCACGCGTTGGCGCCCGCCCAGCTGAAGGTGTTCAGGCTGAGCGGTGAGCCGTGGTCGGTCCAGTTGACCATGTCGGCGGAGGACCACACGCGCCAGTCATTCATCACGAAGGAGGAGGTGGAGCCGTCCTCGTCGTGCCCGGTGTAGAGGTAGACCCGCCCGTCGTGCACCAGCGGGGCAGGGTCGGCGGTGTAGACGTGCTGCACGATCGGGTTGTCGGCCCTGGCAGCTGTGGGCTGCACCGCGGCGGGAAGGACGGCGAACGCCAATATGAGGATCATCAGCACCCAGGCTGCCCGGGCGAGGCTCGTACCGGCGGCGGGTGACCTCACTGCGGTCGGGTGAGCCGTTGGCCTGTGGACGGCGGTACTGGCCATGGTGTGGTCCTTCCTGGTGCTGCGCGTCGGGGACTGAGCAGCTGGTCAGATGCGGAGGAGGGACGTTGCTGCGCTCGGGGTGTGGTCAGTGCGAACCGTGCGATGCGGACGGAGCCGCCGAGCGCCGGCGCTCCGTCAGACCGTCCTCGCCTTCTCGGATGCCGGGCGGGCGGCCGCCGCCTGCACGGGAGTTGGTGGTGTCGGCCATTGCGCTGCCTTTCGGTCATCCGGGCCGGTGACCGTGTCCCGCATCGGGGCGGCTGGCCATCTGGATCGGTGCGCTGAGCTGCGCGAACGGACTGTTCGTCCGGGGCGGCGGCAAGACGTGACCCCTGAGGGGTGGGGATGCCGGGCCTCCGGTGCATTGTTAGCGCTAACAACTTGAAAGTCGAACATCCGGTGTGTTGCAGGGAGAAAACCACGGCACATGAGAGGCCGTCAAGTACCCGCGTCGCAACCTGCCTGTTACTGAGGCGTCATCAGAATCTCGTCCTGTCGAAGTTGCTGACGGGACGGACGTGAGCTGCCGTAGCGGCCGGGCCTGCTCACCCCGCAGCGCTGACCCGCCTGATCCACGGTGATCGCGATGTGGTGCGGTCCGCCGACGTGTAGACGAGCGGTTTACGGCGTGGGCAACTCCACCTGCTGCGGGCTCTTCGGTTCATCGGGCAGCCACGAGCAACCGGCGGACCAAGGTCTCGGGCCAGGTACGGGCCTACCACCAGAACGCGAAGACCCTGCTGTGACCAGCAGGGTAAGAGCCAAGCCTCCGCTGCAGAGGGGAGGCCGCCGACATTCGCGCACTGCGGTCGCCGAAGTCAGCACCGGCGGGACATGACCGGGACCGATGCTGACTACTTGCTGACCGCAACCCCGACAGCACCGCGCTGACCTGCGGAAACGTCCGGATGTCAGATGTAGGACTTGATCATGGTGCGCAGCATTTTGAACTCCTGGAAGACGGCTCCCTGCCAGCTTTCCGCAGGTCAAGGGCGTTCTTCACTGTACATCGGCACGCGTCAGATCGAAGATTATTAGGAACATGGACCCCCTCTGACGAGAAGGCTCCTTACCTGCACTTCCATGCGAACCAGGCTGCCGTGACGCCGCCGGCCAGGCGTCCAATCGGTCAGTCACTTTGGAACGTTTGGGGACTGCTGCTGATCAGATGCCGACTTACCTGATGATCCATCAACGGCAAAGGGCCGCCACGCTCACCATGGGCGTCGGCGCCCCGGCACGCTTTCAGGGGCACGACACCTCTTGACCGCCCGCGCCAGAAGTAGGAGTGCTCCTCCGGCCCGCGCAGACTCCAGCCCTGGTGAAGGCAGACCTGGGCTACCGGTCCTCACCGCAGTACGCCGCCGATGGGGCCTACTGGGCACGGACGTTCAGCGATCCGCCGGCCCCGGCCCCGCTGCCCGCCCCTGCGACCCTGGCCCATGCTCAGGAGGAGGACGGACCACACGACGTGGAGAGCGGATACCTGGCCGCGCGGGCTGTGTGCGCGAGCGGGAACCGTCCACTCGCGCGCCCGGAGGCACTTCAGCTGGCAGCCCGGCGCGCCGGGGTCGACCGGTCGCGGTTCCTTTGTGCCGCCGCGGCCGTTCATGCGCAGCAGCTGACCGGGGCACCGGAGGTGGTGATCGGGTTGGCCGTAACCGGTCGCCCGCAGCGTGGACTCCTGACTACCCCGGTGAGGATCTGGCCCGGAGCCTCGGCCTGCCCGGCAGCATCGCCTCCCGATTCTCACTGATCGTCAACATCATGCCGTTCGGTCGTCCCCTCGACATGGCCGGCAGCCCATGCACCGTGTCCGGCGTCCACGTGGCCGCCGGCCGACCCGCCGGCCTGAAGCTCATCGCCTTGGACCTGCGGGACGGTGCCGGACTACGGCTGGACGTACAGGGTGCCCGGGAGCAGTACGCCCGGGCCGAGCTGGCCGGCCACCAGCAGCGGCTGCTGCTCCTGCTCGAGGCCATGACCACCACTGACCCGAACGGGCACGTCGACGCCTTCGCACCGCCATCGGCGGACGAGCAGACCCGGTCCCCGAAGACCGGCGCCGGCGTTCGTGCTCGGTCGTGACCATCTGCCAGGCCGTCCCCCGGTTGGCTGACGCAGGTGGAGCGGCATGAGTACGGGGATGCCGGGGACCCGTCTGGTGAGCAGCGCCCGCGCTGCCGCTCGTGGGCACCGGGGGCATCCCGGTTCGGTCCTGGCTGCGGTCTCCGCCGCCGCGTTCATGGCCATGCTGGACAACCTGGCCGTCACCAACGCGCTGCCCGCCATGGGCGAAGACCTCGGCCTGGGCACCAACGGACTTCAGTGGGCTGTGGCGTCGTACCCCCTGGTCCTCGCCGCGACCCTGCTGTCAGGGGGGCGGCCGGTGACCGGCTGGGGCAGCGGCGGGCCTTCCTCACCGGGTTGCTCGGCTTCATGGCGGGTTCCGCCGTCAGCTCCCTGGCGACCACCCTCGCCAGCGCGGGCCCGCGCCCTCGGTTTGCGGGGCGCGATCGGTGGGCTCGGGGTGGCGCTGGGCCCGGCGTTCGGCGGCCTGCTGACCCAGGCCCCGGGCTGGCGCAGCGTGATGTGGATCAACTTGCCCATCGGTGTGGTGGCGCTGGCCGCCGCCTGGCGGTTGCTGCCTTGCCCGCCCGCCGCACCCGCACGGTGGGATCCCGTCGGGCAGACATTGGCCGTCACCGGACTCGGCAGGAACGGGGCTGCTGTTCGTACCAGCCACCATCACGCTGGTCAGCCGGGCCCCGCCTCCCAGGCGGGCACGGCCGCAGCGGTCACCGACACCCTGCGCGAGGTCGGCGGGGTCGTCGGCGTGGCCGCGCTCGGCGCCGTGCCGGCCGCGCGTATGGACAGTGGGCTCCACGACCGGGCCGCACGAGCCGGCCTCGAGCATGACGCTACGGACGAGCTGGCACGGGCCGTCGTCCATGGCGGTCCGGTGCCCGGGCCGGCCACCGGACCCGGTCGGGATGCGGGCGCCGACTACCTCACCGCCTGGGCCAACGTGTCGTGGTGTTCCCGCACGCTCGCGTCTGCACGCCCGGTTCGGCCACCTACAGCGCGGGGCCGGAACGTCAGCGGACGTACTCCTCCGTCACCCCCTTGAGACCGGCCACGCGCTTGCGACCGAGCCGGTGGGAGATGTGGTGGACCCAGCCAGGCAGCCACCAGTTCGCCCGGCCGGCAAGTTGCATGGCCGCCGGCACCAGCAGGGCTCGGACCAATGTGGCGTCCAGCAGAACGGTGAGGGCCAGCCCGGTGCCCAGGAGTTTCAGCGATGTGATGCGGGACATGGCCAGTGCGCTCATCGTCGTGGCCACCACCAGGGTGGAGGCGCTGATGAGCCTCCCCGTACAGGCCATGCCGTGGACGATCGAAGTCTGGCTGTCTCCGGTTTCCCTGTAGTGCTCCTTGATGCGCGCCAGCAGAAAGACCTCGTAGTCCACGGACAGCCCGAGGGCGAGGCAGGCCATCAGCAAAAGCATGCTGATCTCGAGCTGCCCGGTGACGGTGAAGTCACCCGTATTCAGGCGTCCCTCCTGGAAGAGGGGGACCAGGCAGCCGATGCCGGCGCTCAGGCTGAGAACGGCAAGGGCAAGCGTTTTGACGGAAACGAAGAGACCGCCGGTGAAACACAGCACCACGAGCAGGGCGCTGCCACCGGCCAGGGCCGCGGCCAGAGGTGCCCCTCGGGACAGGGCGGTCTTCGTATCCGCCGTCCGCGCGGCAGTCCCGCCGACCAGCCGCGGCGCGAAGGCGGGCAGGGCTCGGATCCGCTCCACGAGCCGCTCGGACGCCGGTGCGTGCGCACCCGCCGGCAGGCGTACGTTCACCAGCACCACACCGTCGGCCGCGAAGCGGGATGGCGCCCGGGTAGGCGGGACGATACGGGCACCGCTCCGGTAGGAGCCGGTGGTCGTGTCCACCCCGGCGACACCGGTGATCGAGGACAAGCGGCGGGCGTAATGGTCCACGCCCGCGGCCACACCCGCGGCCCGGATCTCGGCGACGTCCAGCAACACGGGCACTTTCGGCTCGGCAGCCTGCGGAAAGTCCGTGCGCACCCGTTCACCGTTCTGCCGCACCAGCGTGGAGGCCGGCAGGACACGTTCGTCGGCTACACCGAACTCGGCCCTCCCCAAGGGACCCGCGCAACTCAGAAGAAGTACGGCCGCAAAGGCTCCGAGCAGCACAGGACGCTTCGTGGCGACGGTTCCCAGCCATGCCCACGTCCTGCTGTGCCCGGGCGTACCGACGCGCTTCCGTCGCGCGAGCGGCAGCCTTCTTCGCACCCCGGCGAACAGCCAGCGGTCGACCCGAAGCGCGGGGGGCAGGCAGAAGCGCAGCAGGACCGGATAGAGAAGGACCGCGGTCAGTGCGGCGAAGGCCACCACTGCGATACCGCCCACTGCCAAGGAGCGCAGGAACGGCACGGGGAAGACCAGCAGCGCCGCCAGGCAGGCGATCACCGTTGCGGCGGAGAACAGCACGGCGCGCCCGTCCGAGCGGACCGCGCGGGCGAGGGCTTCTCCCAGCTCTGCCCCGCGTGCCATCTCCTCCCGGCAGCGCATCGTGATCAGAAGTCCGTAGTCCACCGACAGGCCGAACCCGAGGGCCACCGTGACGTTCACGGCGAACACCGAGACGGGCATGATCAGTGCAAGCCCGCCCAGAAAGGCCAGCGTTGCCAGGATGGAGACGGCACCGATCACCATCGGCAGCAGCGCCGAAGCAGCCGAACGCAGGGCCACCATCAGGATGACCAGTACCAAGGGTGCCGCAGCCAGCTCGGCGGTGCGCAGGTCTTCTCGGCTCAGCCGGACTGCCTCCGCACTGCTCCACGCGGGTCCGGCCGCAGCCACGGAGACAATCCCGTGATCTCCCGCCAGGCCCGGCACGATCCGCTGGGCCGTCTTGACGGCCTCCGCCCCCGTTCCGGTCAGCTCGACTCCGATCAATGCGCTCCGCCCGTCACCGGACAGCAGAGTGGGGCTCGCCGTGTCCCAATAGCTCCATACCCGGGCCACCCCCGGCTCATCGGCCGTGGAACGGGCAAGAGCCCGGCCTTGAACAGCCGCCTCCCCGTATTGCATCGAGGTCCGGCCTGATACCAGGAAAATCAGGTCGGCGGACGGCTCGTCGAACTGCTCGTCGATCACTCGCTCGGCCCGCTCGGACTCGGTCCCCGTGGCGGTGAACCCCGATGGAGTCAACCGGCTGAAACAACCGATCGCCGCCGGAATCAAGGCCAATACCAGAACAGTGACGACTGCGAGAAACCGCCACGGGCGCCTCGGAATCCACTTTGCCGCGACCATGGGCGCAACTTTATACCCCGCCCTCGGATGCCTGTGGTAAACAGGGCGCCTCTGAATATCGACAAAGGCCCGCACGCCGAAAACCTGCGCGAGGAAAATATGAGTATTCCCGCCGTACTTGGCGGCTCGAACCGCGAAGAAGGACGCTACACGGTCTCCGTCGCGCGTGACGAGGACACGATTCACGAAGCCCAGCAACTGCGCTACCTGATTTTCAATCAGGAACTCAAGTCCAGATACGATGCCGAGGAGGGTCGTGAGGCGGACGGATTCGACCGGCACTGCGACCATGTTGTCGTCCGTCGCACGGACACCGGCGAATTGGTCGGTACGCACCGCCTCTTGCCTCCGGAAGGTGCGAGGCAGATCGGCGGACTGACCGCCGAGGCCGTGTTCGACCTGGGTCCGCATCAGGCGCTGCGGCCGGCGCTCGTCGAACTCACCCGGGCGTGCGTGCACCCCGACCACCGCGCCGGTCCCGTGATCACCATGCTGTGGGCAGGGGTGATGCGATACATGACCCGCCGTCGCCATGCCTGGGTGTCAGGACGGTTGACCCTTCCCCTTTTCGACGGAGGGGCCCAGGCCGCGGCGTGTTGGGACCACGTGCTGGCCGGCGGGCATTTCGCTCCTGACCGCTACCACGTACGTCCCCACACCCCCTGGAATCCCGCGGCGATCGAGCGCAGCCCGGGCCTTGGAATTCCTCCCAAGTTCCGCGGGTACCTGCTCGCCGGAGCATGGGTGTGCAGCGAGTTCGCATACGACTCGCAGCACGACGAAGCCAGCCTCTACCTTCTGCTCTCCCTCGAGAACGTCAATCGGCACCGGCGCGAGTTCCTCCTGTCACTCGGGGAGAACCTGGCGCGCTGATGTCCCGCCCGGACCTCGACGTGCGGGCCAGCGACGTAGCGTGATCCGGTACAGCGTGGAAGCCTGGCGCATGAAGACGATCTCGCTGGCCCGCAGGTAGGTGCGGTACCGCATGTAGGTGTCGGGGCCGACAAGCAGTTGAGCCTGTTCCCGGGCCTGAAAGAGCCGGGTGGACCAGCCTCGCAGCGTGCGCGCGTAGTCGGCGCCGTCCTCGCGCAGTCGGGTGATCGCGAAGTACGGCTCACATGCGGCGGCGATCTCGGAGAGCCGTGGCAGCGCGGACCCGGGGAAGATCTCGCGTGCGAAGAAGTCGGGTACCGACTCGTCGTGGTTCGTGTCGTCGGTGAGCGCGATGGTCTGGAGGCTGAGCCGGCCGAGGGGCGGCAGCCATCCGGCGCACCGCCCGAAGAAGGCGCGGTAGGTCCCGATGCGTTCGTCGCGGGACATGCTCTGGTCGGTGAAGTGCTCGAACGCGCCGATCGAGACGATGCCGTCGTACGGGCCGTCCGCCTCGTGGTCTCGCCAGTCCTCGACTCTGACGTCCGCTCCGTTCAGCCCGAGTGAGCGCACATGTGCGTGCTGGTCGGCGCTGAGGGTGAGGCCGACCGCCTGTCGGACCCCGGTTTCTTCGGTGGCCGTGCGCAGCAGGCTGCCCCAGCCGCAGCCGATGTCCAGCAGCCGGCTTCCCGCCGTGAGGCCGGCTTGGCCGAGGTGGTAGCGGAGCTTGGCGTGCTGTGCCCGCATCAGCAGGTCCGTGTTTCCGGGCGGACCGGTGATTCCCTCCCACAGGGCGCAGGAGTACGTCAGGTCCGGATCGAGCCAGAGGGCGTAGAAGTCCTTGCCGACGTCGTAGTGGGCCTGGATGTCGGCGGCGGTGGCGCCTGCGCGATGACGCTGGTCGGTCCGGGTGGTCACGGGCCGGGCCTCTCTTCATACGAAAGGGGAGGGTGGGGGCTGGGGACGGATGCGGCGGGAGCGGTTTCCCTCATGCGGTCGAACAGCCGCTGGGAGCGTTCGGCTCTCGTCCGCAGCTCGTCGAGCTGACGGCCGATGCGGTCACGGGCCTGCTCGCCCGCGGGGCCGAGGCCCGAGCGGGTCATGACGCCCAGGGAGCGCAGCAGCGGCTGCAGCACATGGCGGCGGTGGACGTCGAGGTTGTAGATGCCGGATGCGGCGATCCGCAGGGCGCGCTGTTGGAAGCCCGGGATGGTGCTGCCCGGCATGTCGAAGGAGCAGATGACGTCGGCGAGGGCCGAGAGGGCGCTGTCGGGGTCCAGTTCCACCGCGGCGGTGTACAGGTCGCGGTAGAAGATCATGTGGAGGTTCTCGTCGGCGGCGATCCGTGCGGTCAGCTGGCGGGCCACCGGATCGGCACAGGCCAGCCCGGTGTTCCGGTGCGCTTCTCGGGTGGCCAGTTCCTGGACGGTCACGTACGCCAGGCCGTGCAGCAGGGAAGCGTGGTCGCTGGTGTAGCCGATGGAGACGTGTTGCATGCGCTGGCGCTCCAAGGCGACCGGGTCGACGGCCCGGCGGGCGTGGAGGTAGCCGCGCAGCGCGTGAGCGTGGCGGTCCTCCTCGGCCGTCCAGCGGTGCACCCAGGCGCCCCAGGCGCCGTGGCGGCCGAACTGGGTGGCGATCTCGAAGTGATAGCTCGGCAGGTTGTCCTCGGTCAGCAGGTTGACCATCAGCGCGTCGGCCACGGCCTGCGGGAGTTCGGACTGGTCGGCCCGCCAGGGTGTGCCGTTCAGCGGACCGTCGAAGTCGGCGGCCCGACTCCAGGGAATGTAGGCGTGGGGGAACCACACCGGTGCAGCCGCTACGTGGCGGTCCAGGAGCCTGGCCACGGTCGGTTCCAGCTCTGTCAGGAGATCGAGGGGAAGGGTCATCACAGACTTTCGACCCGGAGGCGGGCGGTCGGTGCCGGATTCCGGTGCTCGATCCGCTCGGCGTGCCCCGGGTGATCAGGCGATGTCAGGGGCGCTGGAAGACGAGTGCCGCGTTCTGGCCACCGAAACCGAAGGAGTTGGACAGGACCGCATCCAGCCGGGCGGGGCGTGGCACTTTGGTGACGACGTCGAGGTCGATCTCCGGATCCATCCGGTCGAGGTTGGCGGTGGGCGGAATGAGCTGGTGGTGCAGGGAAAGCACCGAGCAGACGGCTTCCACAGCCCCGGCGGCTCCGAGCAAATGCCCCAGGACGCTCTTGGCCGCGGTGACAGGTGGCGGGGTGACGAAGACCCGGCGCAGCGCCGTGGCTTCCGCACGGTCGTTCAGCTGTGTGGCACTGGCGTGGGCGTTGACGTGTCCCACGTCGTCCGCTGCGAGGTCGGCGCCGGCCAGGGCGTCAGTGATGGCCCGCACCGCGCCGTCGCCCTGCGGATGGGGGTTCGTCGGGTTGTGGGCGTCGCCCGACAGGCCGTAGCCGGTGAGTCGGGCATACTCCCGTGCCCGTCGGGCTCGGGCGTGCTCGGCCCGTTCGAGTACGAGGATTCCGGCGCCCTCGGACAGGAGGAAGCCGTCCCGTTCGGCGTCGAAAGGACGGGACGCGCCGGCCGGGTCGTGGACGCGGGTGGACAGCGCGCCCATTCTCCAGAAGAGTGCCGACGCCAACCGGTTGCGGCCGGAGTCGGCCCCACCGGCCACGGCGATGTCGCACGCACCCGACCGGATCAGCATGCTCGCGATGCCGATGGCGCTGGCACCGGAGGCACAGGCGGTGGTGATGCCCAGGGTGGGGCCCAGCGCCCCGAGCATGGTCCCGACCTCGCCGGCGGCCATGTTCGGCAAGCTGCGTGGCAGGGTGGTGGGCATCAGCGACAGGAGCCGGCCCTTCTCCATGGTCTGGCAGACCTTCAAGGTCGTGTCGTGGCTCGTGCCTCCCGTACCGATCACCACTGCTACGCGGCTGCCGTCCCACAGTGCGGGGTCGAGCCCGGCGTCGACGACGGCTTCCCTGGCCGCTGCGTGAGCGAACCGGATGAACCGGTCGGTACGCCATGCCACGCCGGGATCCAGAGCAGCCGCCAGGTCGGCATCAGCGACCTGACAGGAGATGCTCACCGGCAGCCCGTCCAGCAAAGGATCGTGGGTGCCCGTGGGGGCACCGCCGCACAGGCGGTCCCAGGTGGCGCCGACGCCGACGCCTGCGGGTGTGACCATTCCCAGACCGGTCACGGCCACCGCGTGACGGCTCATCCGCCGCTCTTCTGGGAGGCTCCGGTGCTGCGCAAGGCCTGGGCCACGGCTTCGACCGCCTGGGCGACTGTGGTGTCCAAGGTCATGTGTTCCAGGAGGTGTTCCTGCACATCGACCCCGGTCTGCTCTTCGATCACCACAACCAATTCCATGACCGCAATCGAATCCAGCTCCAATTCAGAAAACCTGACGGAACCGTCCAATCTCATCGGATCGATCTGAAAATGTGACTGGAGCAGCTCCTTCAGGTGCGCCTCGGTGAATTCCTCGATGATTTGAGAACCCATGAAATTGCCTCGCCTCCGATACCCCCGCTGGAGATCCCGGCGGGGTGTGCGTCCGACTCCTATCACGCTCACACCCACCGGAAGGCGAGGCGCTTAAACTGCGCGCAGCCATATTCAGCCGCATGCAGCAATCCCCCGGTGCCCGTCCCGCAACTCGCTCACGAGATTGCCGTCGACATGCGGCGCCTGACGCCCTGACCGTTTCCTCCTGCAAGGTCACCGCCCGCTTCTCCTCGAGCGGCCCGCGAGAACGCCGTAGAGGGTGTCCACGCGAATCGCGGCCTTCCCGGGCCGCAAACCAGGGATGACGCCGCCCTCACCCCGCTGCGCGTCGCTCACGACGGCCTCAACAACGTCGGGCTACACGTGTCGGGGGCGGGCCGGCCTTCACCGCGGTCGCGGTGGCGGGCTCAGTCGACGCCCAGCAGGCGCCGTAGGTCTTCGGGACGGGACGCGAAATCGGCGCCGGCCGCCTGGTGGACGATGACTCCCTTCTGCATGACCGCCACGCTCCCGGCGACGGAGAGGGCGAGTCCCAGGTTCTGCTCGACGAGGACGACCGACATGCCCTGCGCGCTCACCTCGCGGATCACCTCGCCCACTTGGGCGACGATCGCCGGAGCGAGGCCGTCGGACGGCTCGTCGAGGAGCAGCAGGCGCGGATTGCCCAGCAGGGCCCTGGCGATCGCGAGCATCTGCTGTTCTCCGCCGGAGAGCTGGTCACCGCGGTGGCCGAGCCGCTCCCCCAGCCGAGGCAGCAGGTCGAGGACGCGGGTCCTGGTCCAGGGGCCGCGCGCCGGGCGCCGGGAGGCGATCGTCAGGTGTTCGTCCACGGTCAGCGGGGCGAAGACCCTGCGCCCCTGGGGAACGACGCCGACCCCTGCCCGGGCGATCACGTCGACCCGGGCGCCGGCGAGCTCGCGGCCGTCGAGGACGACGCTGCCTTCGTAGGGGCGGACGAGTCCCATGACCGTCGATATGAGGGTGGTCTTCCCGACGCCGTTCCGCCCGAGGAGGGCGACGGTCCCGCCCGCGTCGAGGTCCAGGTCCACACCGCCGAGGACGACGCCCCCGGCGTAGCCGGAGCGGAGCCCGCGCATGCTCAGGAGCGGTTTCACGAGGTGACCTCCATGGTGCCCAGGTAGGCGGTCTGGACTTCGGTGGAGGCGCGCACCTCGTCCGGGGAGCCGGTCTTCAGGTGTCTGCCGAGGTGCATGACCGTCACCGTGTCGGCGAGTTCGAAGACCATGTCGAGGTCGTGCTCGATGAGGAGTACGGTCACCTCCCTCGGTAGGGCGGCGATCAGTTCGGTGAGCCGCGCCGTCTCCGCCGGCGACATGCCGGCGGCCGGTTCGTCCAGGAGGAGCAGCCGGGGTTCGGTCCCCAGCGCCACCGCGACCTCCAGCTGGCGCCGCTCGCCGTGCGAGAGCTCGGCTGCCGGGAGGTCGTGCCGGGTGGGCAGGCCCACCCGGGCGAGGAGTTCGTGTGCCTGCGCGATCGCCGCGGCCCGGTTCCCGGCCCGGGAACCGGGCCGGCTACCGATGCGGCGCACCACGGCGAGCAGCACGTTCTCCAGCACGGTTTCGCGCATGAAGAGGCTGGAGTGCTGGAAGGTCGCCGCGACGCCGAGCCCGACCCGGCGGTGTACGGGCAGCCGGGTCACGTCCCGTCCGTCGACGAGGATGGTTCCGGCGGTGGCCGGCAAGGTGCCCGAGATCAGGCCGAACAGGGTGGACTTGCCCGCGCCGTTCGGTCCGATGACGGCGTGCCGGGCGCCGGGCCGGACCGTCAGGTCCACCTCGTCCAGGGCTCGGAAGGATCCGAAGTGCCGGGATACCCCGCGCAGTTCCAGTAGACCGTGGCCTTGGTCTTGGTCTTGGTCTGTCACGCCGTCCTCCTTCGGATGAGCCTGCGCGGGATCCGTACGCCGGCCAGTCCCCGGGGCAGCGCGTAGACGGCGGTGACGAAGAGCAGTCCGAGCAGCAGCGGCCCGCGTCCGGCGACGGCTTCGAGGTTTCCGAGGTAGTCGCGGGTGAGCCAGACGAGCGCGGCTCCGGCGCAGGCTCCCGGCATCGAGCCGGAGCCTCCGATGACGACGGCCAGCAGGGCCAGTGCGGCGATCTCGAAACCGGCGTCGCCGGGCGAGACGAACCGCTGTACCGATACCCACAGGGCCCCGGCGGCGCCGGCCAGTGCGGCGGCGCCGCAGTAGACGGTCAGGGCGTAGCGCTGGGTGGGGTAGCCGATCGCCCGCATGCGGGGCTCGTTGTCGCGGATGCCGCGCAGGGCGAGGGCGAAGGAGGTCGAGCCGAAGCGGGAGACCGCCGCGAAGAGCAGCAGGAACACGGCCAGGACGTAGAAGTAGACCAGCCCGTCGAGCTCCAGGGCGGGCATGCCGGGCAGGGGTACGACGGGCGGGATGCCCGACATCCCGTCGGTGCCGTTCGTCAGCGACTTCCAGTTGACGGCGGCGCTGTAGACGATTTCGCCGATGGCCAGGGTGAGCATCAGGAAGACCACGCCCCGGGCCCTCACGGCCAGCCATCCCGTGGGTACCGCCACCAGCGCGGAGACGCCTGCGGCGACGAGGAGTTGGAGCACCCCGATGTCGGTGATCCGTGTCGCGGTGATGGCCGCGGCATAGGCGCCGACGCCGAAGTAGGCGGACTGGCCGAGGGTGGGCAGCCCGGTCAGGCCGGTGAGCAGGTTCACGCTGAGCACGAGGAGGGCGAACACCAGGATCCGCGACAGCGTGCCGATCGCGTACGGGCCGAGCACGAAGGGGGCCACGGCGAGAGCACCGGCCACGGCGGTCGCGGACAGCCTCCGCCGGGTGGTGGTGCCCGCGGTGCCCGCGGTTGCGGACGGGCTCATGCGCGCACCGCCGACGCGACCAAGCCGTGCGGGCGGACCACGAGTACGAGCAGCATGGTGCCGAAGAGGAGGAACGGTGCGTACTCCGGGAGCAGCGCCACCCCGAGGGTCTGCACCTGGCCGATCAGGAGCGCCCCGGCGAGTGCGCCGCGCACCGATCCGAGTCCCCCCACGACCACGACGACGAGGGAGAGGACGAGGACCGTCTCGTCGACGCCCGGCCCGGGGCCGAGGATCGGCGCCCCGAGGACTCCGCCGACGGCCGCCAGGGCGGCGCCGGACGCGAAGACCCCGTAGAGCACCTTGCGGATGTCGACACCGAGCGCGCGGACCATGTCCCGGTCGGCGACGGTGGCCCGCACGAGGGCTCCGAGCGAGCTGCGCTCGAAGACGAGGTACACGAGGAGCGCGAGGCCGGCCGCGACGGCGATGAACACGAGCCGGTAGACCGGATAGGCGTGGCCGAGGAGGCCGACCGTCCCGCGCAGGACCTCGGGCGGGTCCGTGGGCAGTACGTCCGCGCCGAAGGCCGCGGAGAGGAGGTCGGCCACGATGAAGGTGATGCCGAGCGTCAGGACGGCTTGGTCCAGGTGCCCGCGGCGGGCCAGGGGCTGGGTGAGGAAGGTCAGCGCGGCCCCGCCCATGGTGCCCACCAGGGCGCCCGCCAGGAGTGCGAGGAGGAGACCCGTCAGGGTCCCGTCGGACAGGGCGTAGGCGACGTAGGCCCCGGCCAGGTAGAGCGTGCCGTGCGCGAGGTTGAGCACGTCCATCATGCCGAAGACCAGGGAGAGTCCGACCGCGATCGTGAACAGCAGCAGACCGAAGGCGACCCCGTCGATGACGCTGACGAAGTTGCCGTCCAACCATCCGGACATGTCAGCCGCCCAGTCTTCCGAGCTCGGAACTGACGGTGTTGGCACCCTGCTTGACCTCACGCAGGTACCAGGGCTGGACGGGCGTCCCGCCGCTGTTGAACCGCCAGGTTCCGCGCGGGCTGTCGATGTCCCCCACCTGGGCGATGGCCGCGTTGACCGATGCTGAGCTCACCGTGGAACCTGTGGAACCGGCCGCCTTGATCGCCTTGTCGAGGACCTGCGCCGCGTCCCAGGATGCCATCGCGTACGTGGTCGGGGCCGTGCCGTGGGCGGCCGTGTACGCCGGCGCGAACTGCTTGTTGGCGGAATTGTCCAGGTCCGCGCTGTAGTTGAGTGCCGTGAGGATGCCGTTGGCCGCGTCTCCCTGTCCCTTGAGCACGCCGCCTTCGGTGAGGAAGCCGGGCGCGTAGAGCGGGATCTTGCCGGCCAGTCCGAAGTCCCGGTACTGCTTGACGAAGTCGACGGCCGCACCGCCGGCGTAGAAACAGAAGACGGCCTTCGCTCCGGACTTCTCGATCTGCGCGAGGTACGGCTGGAAGTTCTTGGTCCCCGGGAACGGCGTGTAGACCTCCTCCGCCGCCTGCTTGCCGCCCGCCGGGAGGAAGGTGGACTTGAAGCCCTCCACCTCGTCCTTGCCCGCCTGGTATCCCGCGGCGATCAGGAAGACGGGGCCGCCGGCCCGCTCGGCCACGTGCTTGCCGAGCGCCTTGCCCGGTTCGTCGTTGACGTATGAGGTGCGCCAGATGTACTTGGTCCCGGTCAGTGTCGTGGGCGAGGCGTTCGAGCCGACGAGCGGGACCTTGCCGGTCTCGAACAGGTCCTTGACCCCGTTGATGGTGGCCGAGCTCACCACCCCGCTCACGGCGAGCACCCGGTCCTGCTTGACCAGCTTCTCCGCCGCCGCCTTGCCCGAGTCCGCCGTCTCCCCCTCGTCCGCGACGACGATCTCCACCTCGCGGCCGCCGAGCTTGCCGCCGTGCTGCGCGACGTAGAGCTCGAAGCCCTGCTTCATGTCGTCGCCCAGCGACTTGTAGGTCCCCGACTGCGGGACGAGGAGCCCGATCTTCAGGGGGCCGCTCTGGTCGTCCTCACCGGTCCCGAGGCTCGCACCACCACATGCCGTGGTCAGCAAGAGCGCCGTCGATGCGGCGACCAGACCAACGGGACGAAACCGACCTGCCATGGGAACTCCGTACGTTGTCAACCGGCCCTGGAGGGCCTGATGTTGCTGATGGGGACCGCCTTGGGGAGTCCCAGGCGCGATGGGTCCGGCTCTCAGGGGTGACCTGACCGCCGACCGAAGTGACACGTGTCTATCGCGCTTTTACGACGGCCGTCAATACTTCGCAAGATATGCGCCCTCGCCCACCCCGCCCCCTTGACCCGCACCCCGGACATGGAGCAATACTGACCCCCGTCAAATTCTCGCTATACCTCTTTCCGGCGACGGGCCCATGATCAGTCAGGGAGTGAAGCACCATGACCGACGATCCATCACGGCGCAAAGTCCTCAAGAACAGCGGGGTGTTGGCAGGCACCGCACTGTTCGCCGGGGTGGCGGGCGGGGGCGCGGCGCAGGCCGCCCCGCGCACGGCCGAGTCCTCACCCGTCGTGGAACTGCCCTCGGGCCGACTGCGCGGAAGCACGGAAGGGGGTCTCGCCGTGTTCAAGGGCGTTCCCTACGCGGCGCCGCCGGTCGGCGCCCTCCGATGGCGGCCGGCCCGACCCCACCCCGGCTGGCAGGGCACGCGCGACGCGACCGCCTTCGGCCCGAGCGCCCCGCAGCCCTACCGGGAGGGAGGCGACCAGGTGCTCGGCACCCACGGCTCGCCCCCCTTCGACGAGGACTGCCTCACCCTCAACGTCTGGACGCCCGGAACCGACGACGCCAAGCGGCCGGTCATGGTGTGGATCCACGGCGGCGGCTTCATCTCCGGCTCCGGCTCGATGCCGAACTACTCCGGCGAGACCTTCTCGCGCGACGGTGACCTCGTCGTCGTGACCATCAACTACCGCCTCGGACCCCTGGGTTACCTCTACTTCGGCGAGGACGGCGCCGGGGGGAACTTCTGGCTCACCGACCAACTCGCCGCGCTGCGCTGGGTGCGGGACAACATCGCCGCGTTCGGCGGCGACCCCGACGACATCACCCTCGCCGGCCAGTCCGGCGGCGCGCTGTCGGTCGCGGCACTGGCCGGCTCCCGCGCCGGCCAGCGACCGGGCCGCCCGCTGTTCCGGCGCGCCATCCTGCAGAGCCCGCCGCTCGGGCTGAAGATCCCCACACGTGCCGAATCCCTCGAGCGCACCGCCGCTTTCCTGGACATCCTGGGGGCAAGGAACGTGACGGAGCTGCGGGCCGTGCCCTGGCCGCGGCTGATCGCCGCCACCTTCGAGATGTTCGGGCGCACCGGACGGTGGGGTTACTGGTCGACCCCGTTCCTGCCGGTGCTCGACGGGGTCACGCTGGACCGCGACCCCTCCGACCTGCTGCTCGGCGGCGCCGGGGCGGACATCGACGTCATGATCGGCTGGACCAGGGAGGAGGCCAACTTCGCCTTCGCGCTGAGCGAGCCGTACGCCGCCGCGACCAGGGAGCAGGTGGTCGCCAGGGCGCGGGACACCTTCGGGAACCGGGCGGAGCAGGCGTACACCGCGTACGCACAGGCCCGGCCGGGCGCCCGCCCCGTGGACGTGCTGATGGACCTGATCACCGACGAGCTGTTCCGCATGCCCGCCGTGGCTTTGGCCGAACGGCGGGCGGCCCGTGGGCGCCCGGTCTGGGCGTACCAGTTCAACCTGCCGACGCCCGCGCACGGCGGTCAACTCGCAGCCGCGCACTGCCTGGAGCTGCCGTTCGTGTTCGACAACTTCGACAAGTGGGCGCAGGCGCCGTTCCTGGCGGGGCTGAACCCCCGGGTCCGTGACGGTCTCGCCTCGACGATGCACACGGCCTGGATCTCCTTCATCCGCACCGGCGACCCCCAGCACGACCCCATGCCGCAGTGGGGTCGTTACCACCAGGACACCCGCACGACGATGGCCTTCGACTCGGTCACCACCGCAGTCGGTGACCTCGCGGGCTACTGGCGTCGCCTGCACCATCCCGCAGGGCGCTGACCGCCGGTCCCCGGGGGGCACCGGCGTGCGGCCGGTGACCCCCCGCACGTGGCGCGGGCCCGGGGCGGCGAGCACCCCGTCGAGCCTCCGGCCGGGGACCAGGCTCGTAGCCCCGGGCAACGGTGGTGTCCACCAGGTGAGTTACCCGTCGGAATCCTTAGGTCCGCACACATGATTCCGGTAGCTTTCCGTCACGTCGCCGCCACACCCGGGGCACAGGGCCCCACGGGACTTGCGGCGCGAAGGACCCGACACCTGTTGACGACATTGACCGAAGTCTTCACAGTCCGGCCGTTCACCCCGCACTGCCAGGTGATTCACACCGAAGGCGATCACGCCGTGATCGGCATCTCGCCCGGAAACAGCTACTTCTCCGCCCAGCGCGTCATCGACCTCGCCCAGTGGGGCATGCGCAACTTCGCGCAGGTCGACCTGATCTACACCGACCTGCACGTGGCCGAGATGTACGAGGCCCTCGGCTACGACGCCGACGAAGCCCGGCGCAAGGCGGTGAAGAACCTGCGGGGCGTCCGCGCCAAGGTCAACAACGCCGCGGCCGAGGCCGACCCCACCGGCATCCGCCTACGCGCACGCCCCATGTCGGCCCTCACCGACATCCCCGCCTACCGCAGGCTCCACAGCCACCTGTACAACCTGCTCGACACCGACCCGGAATTCCGCAGCACCTGCAATTCCCTGGTCGACGCGTTCCTCTCCTCCAAGGTGCTGGGCGGGAAGACCGCCACCACCCAACAGCGCGAGGTCTGCCTGGAGTACGTCTGCGCCGAGGCGCCGCTCTTCCTGGACACCCCCGCCATCCTCGGGGTGCCGTCCTCCCTCAATTGCTACCACCAGCTCCTGCCCATGGCGGAACTGCTCTACTCACGCGGCTCCGGCCTGCGCGCCTCGCGCAACCAGGGACACGCGGTCATCACCCCCGCCGAAGGAGCACCCGATGTCCACTGAGACCCTTCTCGACTTCCCGTTCTCCGCACGCGGCGACCAGCTCCCCCACGAGGTGGAGGAGCTGCGCGACGAGCCGGTCAAGCGGGTCCGCACGATCGCCGGTGACGAAGCCTGGCTCGTCTCCTCCTACGAGCTGTGCAAGCAGGTCCTCGAAGATCCAAGGTTCAGCCTCAAGGACACCTCCGCGCCCGGAGTGCCCCGCCAGTACGCGCTGACGATCCCGCCCGAGGTCGTCAACAACATGGGCAACATCACCGGGGCCGGCCTGCGCAAGGCCGTCCTCAAGGCGATCAACCCCAAGACCGACGGCCTCACCGACTGGATGCGCGCCGAGGCCTCCACCCTCGTCGACGGCCTCCTCGCCCACGGGGCGCCGGTCGACCTGCGCGGCCAGTTCACCAACCCGTACGCCGAGAACCTGCACTGCCGCATCCTCGGCATCCCGCAGGCCGACGCCCCGCGCCTGGCGTCCAGTCTCGACATCGCGTTCATGAACTCGGCCTGTCCCGTCACCGGTGCCAAGCTCAACTGGGACCGCGACATCGCCTATATGGTCGAGCGCCTCGACGACCCCGCCACCACCGGGCTCGTCGCCGAGCTGGCGGCCCTGCGCCCGGACCCCGAATACGCCCACCTCACCGACGAGATGCTCGCCACGGTCGGCGTCACCCTGTTCGGCGCCGGCGTCATCTCCACCATGGGCTTCCTGACGATGGCGGTCTTCTCCCTCCTCCAGAACCCGGATGTGTGGGAGCAGTTGCGGAAGTCGCCGGAGAAGATCCCCGGGGCGGTGGACGAACTCCTGCGGGTCAACCTCTCGATCGGCGACGGCCTGCCCCGGCTCGCCCTCGAAGACCTCACCCTCGGGGACGTCAAGGTGAGGAAGGGGGAGCTCCTCCTCGTCCTGGTCGAGGCCGCCAACACCGACCCGGCCGTGTTCAGCGACCCCCACGTCGTCGACATCGACCGGGAGAACGCGGCCACCCACCTCTCCTTCGGCGGCGGACAGCACTACTGCCCCGCCACCGCGCTCGGCAAGCGGCACACCGAGATCGCCATCGAGGTGCTCCTGGAGAAGATGCCCCGTCTCCAGCTCGCCGTGCCGGTCGACCAGCTCGTCTGGCGCACCCGGTTCATGAAGCGGCTGCCGGAGCGTCTCCCCGTCCTCTGGTAGCCGGCCCAGTGGGCCGAGGGCCCGCCCGGACCTTGCGGGCGGGCCCCGGTCCGGCTCCGCGGCGGGACGGCCGCCGGGTCAGTCCTCGATTCCGCCCAGGTCGGGACGGTCGCGCAGCTCCACCGTGCGGGTGGCCGAGGCGTGCAGTTCGAGGACGGTGAACTCGTTGCGGCCCGCCCGCAGCACCGGAGCGGGGACGTACAAGGTGGCCTGGGCGCCCCGGGACCAGTACCGGCCCAGGGCGAAGCCGTTGATCCAGACGCTGCCCTTGGTCCAGCCGGGCAGGGCGAGGAACCCGTCGGCCGGCTCTTCCACGTGGGCGTACCCGCGGTGGAATGCGGGGCCCACCGGCGGCGCCGCCGGGTCGAAGGCACCGAAGGGCGCATCGGCGAGGCCGGCGGGATCGTCCAGGGGCAGGGCCCGGCTGGTCCACCGCTCCGGGGCCCGGCCGTTGACGAGGACGCGGCCGAGGAGTCCCTTGCGGTCGTGGATGCCCGGCCCGTAGTTGACCCGCCCCTGGTTCTCCACGAGTACGGACAGCCGGGCTCCGGGGCGGGGGACGGTGAAGGCGAGGGCGCGCTCGTGGCTCTCGCGTGCGAGTACCCCGACGGGCTGCCCGTCCACGAAGACCTGCGCGCGGTCGCGCACGTCCTCGACGTACAGGACGGCCGGACCGCCGGCCGCCAGCAGGGTCTCGTACAGGACGAAGCCGAAAGCCTCGCCGAGTTGCTCCATCGTGAGCGGCCGGTCGCCCTCCACGGGCCGGCCGAGCAGGCCTGCGTGCTCCAACAGGGGTGCCGAGTGGGTGAGTTCGATGAGTCCGCGGGTGATCTTCGGGCCGGGGGCGGGCACCGGACCGTCGGGGACCGGGCCGTACTTCGCGAGGACCTCGCGGAAGGCGGTGTACTTGGCCGTGGGATCGCCGGCCTCGTCCAGGAGGGCGTCGTAGTCGTACGAGGTGATCGTGGGGCGGTACGTTCCCTTGTCGTTCGCGCCGTTGGTGAAGCCGAAGTTCGTTCCCCCGTGGAACATGTAGATGTTCACGGAAGCACCGGCGGCGAGCAGCCGGTCGAGGTCGCTCGCGGCGTCCTCGGCGTCGCGCACCGCATGGGGACCACCCCAGCGATCGAACCAGCCGACCCAGAACTCCGAGCACATCAGGGGCCCTTCGGGCTGGTGGCGCCGAAGCTCCGCGAGCCCGGCCTCGACCTTGCTGCCGAAGTTGACGGTGCTCAGCACTCCTTCCGTGCTGCCGCGCGCCAGGTCCGCGGGCTGGTCGCAGGTGAACAGGGGGACGTCCACGCCGTGCCGGTGCAGCAGCCCGGCCAGATCGGCGAGGTAGCCGGGGTCCTGCCCGTAGGCCCCGTACTCGTTCTCGAGCTGGACCGCGAGCACCGGGCCGCCCCCACTGCCCAGACGGGACAGCAGGGGCGGCAGCAGCGCGCCGAGGTACTCGTCCACGGCCCGCAGGAAGCGCGGGTCGCTGCTGCGCAGTGCGATGCCCTCCTCGGCGAGGAGCCACGCGGGCAGGCCGCCCCCCTCCCATTCCGCGCAGATGTACGGGCCCGGGCGCAGCAGGACGTACAGGCCTTCGGCAGCCGCGAGGTCCAGGAACCGGGGCAGGTCGAGGCCCCCGTCGAGCCGGAACTCCCCGCGCCGCGGGGCGTGGAGGTTCCACGGGACGTAGGTCTCGACCGTATTGAGGCCCAGTCGGCGTGCCTTGTGGAGCCGGTCGGCCCATTGCTCCGGATGGACGCGGAAGTAGTGCAGTGCACCGGAGACGATGCGAAACGGCCGGTCGTCGAGACGGAAGCCGTCTGCGGCGATCTCCAGTCGGGGCATGCCGTGAGCTCCTCGGGGCGGGGAGGGGGAAGGGGCGCGGGTCGGGTCGGTGGGCCCCGGTCGGTGGGCCCGTCAGTTCGGTGGCCCGTCAGTTCGGTGGGCCGGTCACTTCAGCGGGCGGCACAGCAGCGCATCGGGGACACCGCCGTGGTTCCACTTCCAGGTGTAGGCGACGCCCGCGAGGTACTCGGTGTCGGAGCACTGCCCCTTGTAGTGGCCGGGCGCCCAGTCGCTGGCGTTCGATCCCCCGGTGGCGGGGCGGTTGTCCCCGCGGTCGAACCAGAGCGTGCGGCCGGTGGTGGGCAGGGAGGCGGCGGCGGGGGCACACAGCAGCGCGGACATGGCGTTGCTGCGGACGCTGTAGCCGACGGCGAAGGTCTGCGCGGGGCACTGGAGCTTGTTGTATCCGCCGGCCCAGTCGGCACCGGTGACGTACCGCTCGTCCGTGACCGCGGTCCAGGATCCGGCGCCCTTCGGCGGGCCTCCCGCGTCGGTGCACAGTCCCCGGCTGCTGCTGCGGGCGAGGCCGGTCAGCCGCTGGGAGTCGGGGCAGTTGCCCTTGCGGTTGCCCGGGGACCAGTCGGCCTTGGCGAGCATGGTGGCGGAGACGACGTAGTCGGTGTGGTCGAGGTCGAGCATGTTCCACCGGCCGACCCGGGCCACCGGACCGGTGCGGCCGGGGGTGGAGACCAGCCGGTTCCAGTCGGCGGCGCGCCAGTCCCCGCCGTCTTGGACGCTCAGGCGGACACCGGTGGTCCCGTACGACAGCAGCGCCCAGGAGTCCATCGGGGCGCCCGCGGCATTGGTCCAGCCGACGAGCGGCCAGATCGCGAAGTCGGTGTCGTTGGCCACCAGGATGTCGGTGAAGCGGTGCAGCCAGGCCCTCTCCTTGGCGTTCTCGGGCCCGCGGCCCCCGGCGCCGAATTCGCTGATCCACACCGGGGCGGTGAAATGCTGCCCCTCCTGGGTGACGAACAGCGCCTGATCGTTCACCACTTGGGCGAGCTGCTCCGGGGTGAAGTCCTCGTAGCGCGGATCGTTCGTGGAGCCGGGGCCGCTGCCGGCACCGGTGTTGGCCGGGCCGGTGTAGGCGTAGAAGTGGGCGGCGTAGACGAGCTTGCCGGACTCGATCAGCGTGTGGGAGAGGTTGGCCACCGGCGTCAGCAGGGGCCGCCCGTGCGGAAGTCCGGCGAGCGGGATCCCGTACCAGTTGATGCCCTCCATGACGACCAGCATGTCGGGGGCGGCCCGCAGAATCCGGTTCCCCGCCTCCTCGAAGGCGGCGTAGGCGTCGTGGCTGTCGTACCAGCCCCAGTTGGGGTCGTCCCAGGTGTCGCGGCGCACCTCGTTGCGCAGGTCGGCGCCCACCACCCGCTTGTCCGCCTTGTAGCGGTTCACCATGAACACCCAGTCGTCCACCCACTGCTGGGTGCTCTGGCTGCTGTTCCAGCGCTCGTTTCCGTCCAGGCCGCAGCAGAAGCGGGCGGTGGTGGTGTGGTTGTTGAGGATGACCGCGAACCCGTCGGCCGTGAGGGCCGCGATGACGGTGTCGAGTACCTGCAGCGGGGTCTTGCCCTTCAACTGCGGGTTGGCGGCGACCGCGGCGTCCGGGACCGGTGTGGTGTCGTGGACGAGGGCGTTGGAGAACGGCAGCCGGATGCTGTTGAGGCCCAGTTGGTGGAAGTCGGCCAGGATGGCCGTCATGGGCGTCCGGTCCAGGCCGAGCGGCATGTTGTTCGCCGCTATGCCGTGCATGTGGCTGGCCGGATCATTGATGTCCCCGCTGCCGGTCCATGTCCCCTGGGCGCCCGCCCAGTTGCCCGCCTTGAGCTTGAAGCGGTTCCCGGCGGCGTCGACGATCCAGCGGCCCCGGGTGCTGAGCGGTGCGGTCCAGGAGGAGGCCAGTTGAGGCCCGGTCAGGACGGTGGGCGCGACCGGGGCGCCGGCCGCGTCGGGTGCGGCGGCCGTCGCGCCGGCCGCCGTGGTGGTGCCGAGGAGCAGCGCGGACAGCACGGCGAGTGCCGAGACCGCGCGTCGGAGCAGTGGTGTGCCTGTCACGTTGGATCCTTCGGAGAGGGAGGATGTGCCGTGCCGTGCCGTGCTGTGCTGTGCTGTGCCCTGCCGTGCTGGTCGGTGACGTGCTGGTGTGTGCTCTGCGCGTTCAGCCCTTGAGACCGCTGGTGGCGATGCCCGCGACGATGTAGCGCTGAGCGACCAGGAACATGACGACCAGGGGGACGATCGTCACGACGGCTCCGGCGAACAGGCCGGGCAGGTTGATGGTCTGCGAGGTGAGGAAGGTCGACAGGGCGATCTGGGCCGTCCAGGCCGACGGGTCCTGCCCGATGACCAGGGGCCACAGGAATGAGTTCCAGCTGTCGATGAACGCCAGCGCGCCGAGCGAGGCCAGCATCGCGCCCGAGTTGGGCAGGGCGATCCGGCGGTAGAGGCCGAACCAGCCGAGCCCGTCCAGCCGTCCGGCTTCTTCGATCTCGGCCGGGAACTGGAGGTAGAAGTTGCGGAACAGCAGGACGGCGAAGGGGCTGAACAGGCCGGGCGCGATGATGCCCCACAGCGTGTTCACTCCGCCCAGGGAGCCGACCACGACGAAGGTCGGTACGAAGGTCACGGAGCCGGGAATCATCAGCGTGGCGACCACCAGGGCCAGAAGGACGCCGCGCCCCGGCACCGGGATCCGGGCGAAGGCGTAGCCCGCGGCGGAGGCCAGGAGCGTGGAGACGGGGGCCGTGATGAGGGCGATCACGGTGGAGTTCCCCAGTGCCCGGCCCATGGACAGGGTCGGGTCGTCGAAGAGTGCGGTGAAGTTCTCGAAGTGCATCGTCGACGGCCACCAGGTCCAGTGCGGCGACGTGATGCCCCGGGCGTCCATCAGGGAGCCCCGCAGCATCAGGTAGAAGGGCGTCAGGAAGGCCGTCGTCAGGAGGCCCACCAGCAGTCCGCGCGCGCAGAGGCGCAGCGCTCCGGACAGTTTCGCCGCGGTCGTCACGGGTGGCTCACCCCTCGCTCCTGCCGAATCCGGTGAAGCGCCCCTGGATCAGGGTCACCCCGACGATGAGCGCGGTGAGCACGAAGGCCCCGGCCGATCCGAGTCCGTAGTCCTGGCTGCCCATCGCGGTGTTGTACAGGTAGCCCAGCGGCGTCTGGACGGGGGCGGAACCGGTCCCGGAGAGACCGCTGTTGAAGAGGTTGTAGAACTCGTCGAAGGCCTGGAAGGCGGCGATGAAGAGCAGCATCAGCACGGCGACGGACGTGTTGCGCAGCATCGGCAGGGTGATCGTGCGCAGGAGCCGCGGGCCGGTCGCGCCGTCGAGGGCGGCGGCCTCGTAGAGCTCCTTGGGGATGCCCTGGAGTCCGGCCAGGAAGAGCACCATGTAGAAGCCGACCTGGAGCCAGAGCCGGAGGGTGACCAGCACGATCCAGTACAGCGGTGGTGAGGTGGTCTGCAGCCAGGGGACGGGCTCCATGCCGAACCAGCCGCCCAGGGTGTTGGCGATGCCGGCCGGAAGCCCGTTGAACAGGCACATCTTCCACAGGAGCGAGGCGGCGACGTAGGACACGGCCGCGGGGATGAGGAAGACGGTGCGCAGCACCGCCCGCCCGCGCCGGATCCGGTGCACGAGCAGGGCGAGCCCGAGGGAGGCGGCGAAGGTGACCGGCACGATGAAGGCGGTGAACAGCAGGATCTGCGTCAGGGAGCCGCGGAACGCCGCGTCGGAGAGCAGGGCCCGGTAGTTGCCCAGCCCCACCCACCGGCTGGGAGCGATGGTGCCGCGCGCGTCGCTCAGGCTGAGCAGGAAGCTCCAGCCGATGGCGACGTACTTGAACACGCCGAGGCCGATCAGCATCGGAGCGGTGAGCAGCGCGAAGGCGAGCAGGCCGGAGCGGCCCGCGCGGGGGCGGCCGGCGCGGGCCGCCCCCGCCGTAGGCCGGGCGGACGGTCCCGGCCGCCCGGACCGCCGTGTGGTTCCCGGTGCGGAGAGCATCAGCCGCGCTGCTTGTCGATGGCGCCCTGGGCCTGCCTCACCGCGTCCGCCAGGACCTCCGCCGGGTTGCCCTGCCCGGCGGCTATCTTGGCGGCGGCCGCGCTGAAGGCGCTGCTCACCGCGGTGTCCCAGGTGCCCGGGTTGGACTTGCCGTACTTGGCGGCCAGGTCCACGGCCTCCTTGGCGGCTCCGTCGGTGAGCTTCGCGGCGCCCGCCGCCACGGACTTGCGGGGCGGAACGTGGAACCCGTAGCTCTCGGCCCAGTCCTTCTGCAGGTCCGCCTGCCGGATCCAGAGCCACTGGACGAACTTCTTCGCGGCGTCCACGTTCCGGCTCTTGGCGTTGACGCAGCTGGTCCAGCCCCCGACGCGCACGACGGGAGTGCCCCCGGCCTTGAATGCGGGCCACGGCAGGACGCCGAAGTCCTCGCCGAGCGCGGTCTTGACGGCGGGCATCGCCCACAGACCGCACCACTGCATCGGGACGAGATTCTGGGCGAGGGCGGACGGGTCCCACCAGTCGGTGGTGAATCCGAGGAGCAGTGACTTGTCCTCGTGCAGGCGCTTCAGGCCGGTCAGGGCCTCCAGTGCCTGCGGGGAGCCGAAGGCGACCTTGCCGTCGGTCACCAGGTCGCCACCGTTCGAACGGACGGCGAGGATCGGGCTGTCGCCCAGGCCGTCGTTGCCTAGGAACAGGCCCTTGCCCGACTTGGTGGTGAGGGCCTTGGCCGCCGCGGCCAGCTCGTCGAAGGTCGTCGGCGGGGTGATTCCGGCCTGGGACAGCACGCTCTTGCGGAAGTACAGCATCATCACGTCGTCGATCATCTTGACGCCGTAGAGCTTGCCGTCGACGCCCACACCGCCGATGGCGTTGTCGTTGAAGTCCGCCTTGTCGCTGCCGTAGATCTCGTCGAGGGCGGCGATCTGGCCCCGGCGGGCCAGGCTCTCACTGAAGTCGCCGATCTCGAAGACGTCCGGGGCCGCGTCGGTGAGCAGGGTCGCGTTGAGCTTGCCGGAGTAGTCGCCCGGGACCCAGGTGACCTTGACCGCGATGTCCGGGTGGGCCTTGGTGAAGGCGGTCGCGTAGCGCAGTGCGGCCTGCTGCGTGCCGGCCTCGCCGTAGGCGTGGAACCAGACGTTCAGGGTGGTCTTGGCCTCGGAGGAGGCACCCGCGTTCGGGTCGGTGGAGCACGCGGTGGTCACCACCGCTCCGGCGACGATCATCAGTGATCCGCCGAGAAAACGTCGTCGGCTAAGCTCGGTTCTGTGCGCGCTCATGTCGCATCCTTCTGTGAGGGTAGGCGGGATGTGGGTGTGTCCGGCCCGGGTCGGTGCCCTCCATCAGTGCTTGCCGGCAGTGAGGGGCACCGGCCGGGTGAGCCGGGTACGGTACGAGCGGAGCGCCGCTACGGGAGTGCCGCGGCGGCCGTGCTGGACGGAAACAGTGCCTGGACCGCCACCGCGGCGGCTCCGCGGGCCCACTCCTCCCAGGGGAGCGGGCGCAGGGACAGGGGGCATTTGACCGCGGCCCCGAAGGCGTGTGCCGCGTAGGCGTTCTTGATGTGCTGTCCGAACAGGTCGTACGTGCCCGCTCCCTCACCGCTGACCACGACGCGTTCCGGGCCCACGAGGTTGACCAGGGTGGCGATGCCGACGCCGATGGCGCGGCCCGCCCGGGCGAAGGCCTCGCGTGCCACGGGGTCACCGTCGCGGGCCAGCTCCACTGCGCGGTCGAAGGCGAGGTCGGCCACGCCGGTCCCGCGGCGGACCGCTTCGAGGATCGCACCGCTCGAGGCGATGGCCTCGACGCAGCCGATCGCGCCGCAGCGGCAGCGCGGGCCGGCCGGGTCCACGCACACGTGCCCCAGTTCCCCGGCCACACCGTAGGCGCCGGTCACCAGCTGTCCGTTGACGACGAGCGCGGAGCCGATCCCCGCGCCGATCGTGACCAGCGCGAAATAGCCGGTGCCGACCCCCTCCCCGAACCAGTGCTCGGCGATGGTCAGCGCTTTGACGTCGTTCTCGACGGTGACCGTCAGACCGGTGGTACCGGCCACGGTCGCGGCGAGCGGTACGTCGCGCCAGCCGAGGCGGCCGGAGAAGCGGACCCGGCCGCTGCCACGGTCCACGTCTCCCGAGACCGCGATGCCGAGATGCCGGGTGCGATCGCGGAACGCGGGCTCGGTGTCGAGCAGTTCGTCGACCAGGTCAGTCAACAACCCTGCGACATCGGTGGGTTCATGGCTGCCTAGAGTTCGTTCGGCCGTGGCCCGGACCCGGGCCCGCAGATCGCAGACCACGCCGAACAGCCGGTCGTCGCTGATTTTCACTCCGACGAAGAACTCCCGGTCCGGGGCGACCGCCAGCGGGTTGACCGGCCGGCCGGCCCCGGGAGCGGTGCGCTCCGGCGGGAGTTCGTACAGGTACCCGTCGTCGATGAGCGGCCTCGCCGCCTTGGTGATGGCCGTTGAGGAGAGCCCGGTCCGGCGCGCGAGCTCCACCCGGCTGAGCGGACCCTCGGCCAGGAGCAGGGCGAGGACCGCCGTTTCGGCCGGGGCGGTGACCAGTGGCAGCTCTTGGTTTCGAAACACGGGTGCAACGTAGAGCAAATAAATAACTTCGTCCAGTATTGATTTCGACCCCGGTCCGCCCTAGCCTCTGGCCAACTCCTTGCCCGTACACGGGCCTTCGACCTCAGGGGACCCTTTCGTGCCTGCCGCGCTCCCGCTCGCCACCTTCGACCCCGGCTCCGGCCTCGCCGTGCTCCGCACGCCGAACAGCGTGTACGCCCTGCGCACCGGCCCCGACGGCAGCCCGCGGCACCTGTACTGGGGCGCGCCGCTCGACACCGCCGCGCTGTCCCTGCTGCCGGAGGCCGCCTCCCCCGCCGCGAGCAGCTTCGAGGGCGGGGCCGCGGCGGACGAGCTGGCTCCGCAGACCGGAGCGCGGTTCGGTCCGGCCGGCCTCCAGGTTCGGTTCGCCGACGGAACCAGCGGCGCCCAGTGGGAGTTCGCCGGACACCGCGTCGACGGCGGCGAGCTGCGGCTCATCCTCACCGACCGCCGGTACCCCCTGCGCGCGGAGCTCTGCTACCGCGTCCGGCCGGGCAGTGACGTCGTCGAACGCTGGGTGGAGCTCACGCACACCGGAGTCGGGACCGGAGCGGATGCGGATGCGGATGCGGATGCCGTCGATGCCGAGGCCGAGGCCGAGGCCGAGGCCGGGAACCGGGCCGAAGCCGGTCCGGTCACCGTCGACCGGCTGGACTCCGCCTCCTGGACGGCCCCGGCACTCGCCGACTACCGGCTCAGCCACCTCACGGGCGGCTGGAACAGCGAGTTCCAGCTGCAGCGCGACCGGCTCCCCGTCGCCGAGACCGTCCTCACCAGCCGCCGCGGGCTCACCGGCCACCACGCCAGCCCCTGGCTCGCCCTCGACGACGGCACCGCGGCCGAGGAGAGGGGGGAGGTGTGGAGCACCGCCCTCGCCTGGAGCGGCAGTTGGCGCATCACCCTGCACCGCGACGCGGTGGGCCGCACCACCTGGACGGGAGGGTTCGGCCACGAGGGGCTGCGCTGGACCCTGGAGCCGGGCGGGAGCCTGCGCACCCCCGTGTTCGCCGGGCTCTACACCCCGCACGGGTTCGGTGCGGCCAGCCGGGCCTGGCACGGCTACGTCGCGGACCACGTACTGCCGGAGCCCGCGCGGGAGCGGCCCGTCCTCTACAACTCCTGGGAGGCCACCGGCTTCGACGTCGACCAGGCCGGCCAGATCGAACTGGCCCACCTGGCCGCCGGGCTCGGTGCCGAACTGTTCGTCCTGGACGACGGCTGGTTCGGCGCACGGCGCGACGACCGGGCCGGGCTGGGCGACTGGACCCCGCGCCCCGAAGCCTTTCCCGAGGGGCTGCGCCCGCTCGCCGACGAGGTCCACCGCCTCGGGATGACCTTCGGTCTGTGGGTGGAACCGGAAATGGTCAACCGGGACAGCGAGTTGTACCGCGCCCATCCGGACTGGGTCCTCCACTCCCCCACCCGGGAGGCGACCGAACTGCGCCATCAGCTGGTACTGAACTTCGCCCGGCCCGAGGTCGAGGCCTGGGCCCACCGAACCCTGGACGGCCTCGTACGCGACCACCGGGTGGGCTGGCTCAAATGGGACGCCAACCGCGCCTTCACCGAGGCCGGTTGGGAGGGGAACCCCGATCCCGACCGGCTCTGGATCGACCACACCCGGGCCGTCTACCGCATCATGGACCGGCTGCGCGCCGATCACCCGGGCCTGCGCATCGAAGCGTGCGCGGGCGGTGGCGGGCGCGCCGACCTCGGCATCCTGGCCCGCACCGACCAGGCGTGGACCTCCGACAACACCGACCCCGTCGACCGGATCGCGATCCAGCACGGCTTCAGCCAGCTCTTTCCGGCCCGGACCATGGCCGCGTGGGTCACCGACAGCCCCAACACGGCCACCGGCCGCCGCACTCCGCTGCGCTTCCGCTTCCACGTCGCCATGTCCGGCGCGCTCGGCCTCGGCGGGGACCTGACGGGCTGGTCCGCCGAGGAGCTCGACGAAGCCGCCACGCTCGTGGCCCAGTACAAGCGGATCCGCCCGCTGGTCCAGTACGGGATCCAGCACCGCATCAACGGCGGCGACGGGGTGACGGCCGTCCACTACGCCGCCGGGGACGGCGGCGAGCACGCCGTGCTCGCCTGGCGGCCCACGACCCGGTTCGGTCACCGGCCCGCCCCCGTCAAGCTGCCCGCACTCGACACCGGCGCCCACTACCTGGACCCGGACCGGGACCAGGTGCACAGCGGCGCCGTCCTGGTCCACCGCGGCATCGAGCTCTCGCTGCCCGCCGGGGACTACGCGAGCCGGCTGATCCGGCTGCGCCGCATCACCCCCTGACCCGCTGACCCGCTGACCCCCGACCCGCTGACCCACCGCCCCCTCACAGACACCTGGGACCGACCCATGCACACTCAACACGTTCTGGTCGTCGGCATCGACGGCGTACGGTTCGACCTGCTGCCGCGGCTGGACACGCCCCACCTCGACGAGTTGGCCGACGCGGGTTTCCTCGCGCCCGTCGAGATCGACGAGACCACCCCCACGATGTCCGGGCCGTGCTGGTCCACCATCGCCACCGGGGTCACCGTCGCCAAGCACGGGGTGTGGGGCAACCGGCTCGACGGCAACCGGCTCGACGTCTTCCCCGACTTCACCACCCGCCTGGCACTCGAATGCGGGCGGCGGACCTTCGCGGCCGGCGGCTGGGCCCCCTTGTTCCTCGCCCAGCAGGGCGGCCCGCTCTTCACCGCCCCCAGCCGGCTGAGCTTCATCGCACCCCGCGCGGACACGCCGGAGGCCTGGGAGGAGGCCGACGAGGCCGTGACCGCCGAAGCGGCGCACGTACTGGGCTCCGGGGAGGAACTCCACGCCTCCTTCGTCTACCTCGGCGCCGTCGACGAGACCGCCCACTTCCTCGGCTGCGGCGAGGAGTACCGGCGGTCGATCGAGAGGGCCGACCAGCGCCTGGGCCGCCTCGTCAAGGCCGTGCGCGACCGCCCGGGCCACCCCGGGGAGCAGTGGACGGTCATCGTGGTGACCGACCACGGCCACCGTGACGAGGGGGGCCACGGGGGCAGCAGCGAGCTGGAGCGCACCGCCTGGGTGGCCGCGTGCGGCCCCGGACTGGCCGCCGGAGTCACTCCGCCGACGGTCCGGCACACCGATGTCGCCGCCCACGTCTACGCCGCGCTGGGCATCGACCTCGACCCGCACTGGACCCTGGACGGCACGCCCTTCGCCCCCTGAACTGGCGGACTGCCGGAGCACCGCAGCCCGGGCAACGGACTACGTCCGGGGCCCGGGCTGCGGCTATGGCTGCGGCTATGGCTGCGGCTATGGCTATGGCTATGGCCATGGCTCCAGTCGGCGGCTACGGCTCCACCCGTCGGGCGCCCTCCGCCGGGGTGATGGTGAGGAGCCGCGGGAGCCGGTGGCCGGCCGCGCCGAAGGCCGCCGCGACGGAGCCGCCCACCGCGTCCTCGCGCCCCGCCTCCACCAGTGCGATGACGGAGCCGCCGAAGCCGCCTCCCGTCATCCGTGCACCGAGGGCCCCGGCGCCCAGCGCGGCCGTCACGGCGAGGTCGGTCTCCGGGCAGGAGACCCGGTAGTCGTCGCGGAGCGACGCGTGACCGGCCGTCAGGATCGGTCCGAGGGCGGCCGCGTCGTCCACCCGGAGCCGGGCGACGGCCTCGGCGACCCGGCCGTTCTCGGTCACCACGTGGCGGACCAGTGGGACGAGTTCCGGCGGGAGGTCCCCCAGCGCCCCCGCGAGGTCCCCGGCGGGCAGATCCCGCAGGGCGCGCAGGCCGAGCAGCCGGGCCGCCCGTTCACAGCCCGCGCGCAGGGCCGCGTACGCCCCGTCGCCCAGGTCGTGGGAGACCCCGGTGTCGATCACGAGCAGTCCGAGCCCCTGCCCCGGGAGGTCGAGGGGCACCTGCCGGTGGAGCTCCGGGGTGCGGGCGTCGAGGTGGAGGGCGGCCCCGGCGGTGCAGCACACGGAGGCCATCTGATCCATGATCCCGCAGGGGACGCCGGCGAAGGCGTTCTCCGCCCGCTGGGCGATCCGGGCCAGTTCGGGCCCGGGCAGCCGCAGTCCGTACAGCTCGTCGTACGCGACGGCCACCGCGCATTCCAGCGCGGCGGAGGAGGAGAGCCCCGCGCCGGTGGGCACCGTGCTGTCGAAGTGGAGGTCCGCGCCCCCGACGGGGTGTCCCGCCTCGGCGAGTGCCCAGACCACGCCAGCCGGGTACGCGGCCCAGCCGGGTACGCCCCCGGGTGCCAGGGCGGCCACGGCCAGTTCGGTGATCCGGCCGTCGCCCTGCGCGCTGTGCAGGAGCAGCCGGCCGTCCGTACGGGCGCGGGCGGCCAGCAGGGTGGTCTGCGGGAGGGCGACGGGGAGGGCGAAACCGTCGTTGTAGTCGGTGTGTTCACCGATCAGGTTGACCCGGCCGGGCGCCGCCCAGATCCCGTCGGGGGAGCCGCCGAAGAGCTTCGCGAAGGTGCCCGCGGCCTGCTCGGGCCGGTTCACGCCAGGGCCTCCCGCAGTCGTCGCGCGGCCGTCTCGGGGGCGATGTCGTTCATGAAGGCTTCCGCCCCGGACTCCGTCCCGGCGAGGAACTTGAGCTTGTCGGGGGTCCTGCGGATCGTGAACAGCTCCAAGTGCAGGGCCAGCTCCTCCCCGCGGGTACGGGGCGCCTGATGCCAAGCGGAGATGTACGGGGTGGGCGCCGGACCCTGCGGCCGGGGCGCCTGCCCCTGCGGCCGACCCGGCTCCGGCTCCGGTACGGGGAACAGCCGGTCGAAGCGGCGCAGCAAGTCGAGGTAGATGCCGGGAAACTCGGCCCGCTCGGCTTCGGTGAGGCAGGTCAGGTCGGGGACCCGGCGGTGCGGGTAGAGGTGGACCTCGTACGGCCAGCGGGCGGCGTAGGGCACGAAGGCGGTCCAGTGCTCCCCGGCCGTCACCACCCGCTCGGTGGCGGCGCGGGCTCCGGCCAGCAGGTCCTCGAAGAGGTTGCGGCCGGTGGCGGCACGGTGCGCCTCCGCGGCGGCCGTCATCTTGGCGGCGCGGGGCGTGACGAAGGGGAAGGCGTAGATCTGGCCGTGCGGGTGGGCGAGGGTCACCCCGATCTCGGCTCCCCGGTTCTCGAAGCAGTACACCTGCTCGACGCCGGGGAGGGCGGAGAGCTCCGCGGTGCGGTCGGTCCACGCGTCCAGCACCAGCCGGGCGGCGGCCGGGGCGAGGTCGGCGAAACCGGCTTCGTGGTCGGGGGTGAAGCAGACGACTTCGCAGCGTCCGGCCTCGCCCGCGAGGGAGGGGAAGCGGTTCTCGAAGACGGCCACCTCGTAGTCGGCGGCGGGGATCTCGCTGAGCCGGCCGTCCCGGGAGGGGCAGAGCGGGCACTCGCCGGCGGGCGGGTGGTAGATCCGGTTCTGGCGGTGGGAGGCGATGGTGATCCAGTCACCGGTGGCCTCGTCCCGCCGCAGTTCCGGCCTGCTGTCCACCGGATCGAGCGGGCGCAGGTCGGGCGCGTCGCGCACGACACCTTCGGCGGTGTCGAAGTAGATCAGTTCGCGGCCGTCCGCGAGTTTCGCGAGGGTCTTCTTCACGTAGCGAGAATAAACAGTCTCCAACATTTTCCACCACCCCCACACCGAGATTCCCCCAGACTCCAACAACAGTGCCGTGCTATCTTGCTGCCTTCTGACCCGATTCGCCGATTCCCGGGAGCGACCCGTGGCCGAGCAGGCTGCCCAACTGGCCCACCAGCGACGCGCTCTCATCCTGGACGCGGTCCGCCGCGAGGGCGCGGTGCGGGTGGCGGACCTGGTCGGGCAGTTCGGCGTCTCGGACATGACCGTCCGCCGGGACCTGGACGCCCTCGCCCGGCAAGGCCTCGTGGAGAAGGTCCACGGCGGAGCCGTCGCCCCGGCCGGGGCCAGCGGGCACGAGCCCGGCTTCGAGGCCAAGTCGGACCTGGAGGGCGACGCCAAGGCGGCCATCGCTGACAGGGCCGCGGCCCTGGTGGAACCGGGCAGCGTGGTCGCGGTCTCGGGCGGCACCACCGCGCACGCCGTCGCCGCCCGGCTCCTCGGGGTCCCGCGGCTCACGATCGTCACCAACTCCCTTCCGGTGGCGGAACTGGTGTGGGCCGACGGCCGCGGCCGCGGAGCCGACGCCCCCACGCTGCTGCTCACCGGCGGCTCCCCCACCCCCTCGGCCGCCCTGGTCGGACCGCTCGCCGACCAGGCGATCGGCTCGCTCCACGTGGACCTGCTCTTCCTCGGCGCACACGGAGTGGCGCAGGGCGCCGGGCTCACCACCCCGAACCTCATGGAGGCCCAGACCAACCGGGCCCTGGTCGCCTCGGCGCGCCGGGTCGCGGTCGTGGCGGACCACAGCAAGTGGGGGGTGGTGGGGCTCAGCGGCTTCGCCGCACTGCACCAGGCCGACTGGTTCGTCACCGACGCCGGCCTGCCCACCGCGGCCCGCGCCGCCCTTGCGGAGGAGGTGGGCGAACTCCTCGTCGCCGGGGAGGAGCGGCGCTGAGTCCGGGTACGGCCCGGGGTGCGGATCGGGCCCAGATCAGGCTCCGGGCTCCGCAGGGGCCGCGGGTGCCGGTCCGGTGGTCGCCCTGATGACCAGCTCGGGGTCGAAGAGCAGCTCCCCCGTGGGCACGTCCCGGTTGCTGACCAGCGCCAGTACGCTGCGCCCGACCTCCAGGGCCAGCCGGTCGGCGGGCTGGCGCACCGTGGTCAGGGGAGGGTCGGTGAACTCGGTGATGGACGAGCCGTCGTACCCCACGACCGATACGTCCCCGGGCACCACCCGTCCCTGCCGGCGGATGCCCCGGATCGCTCCGAGGGCCATGTAGTCGCTGGCCGCCACGATCGCGGTGGCGCCCAGGGCGAGGAGCGGGCCGACGGCGGCCTGGCCGCCCTCCACCGTGTAGGACTGGCGGATCACCCAGCGCTCCGGCTCCTCGATGCCCCGCTTGGCCATGGCCTCCAGGAAGCCCCGCACCCTGCGGTCCGCGGGCTGGTTGCCGGCGGGGCCCGAGGCCATCCCGATCCTGCGGTGCCCCAGTCGGTGGAGGTGGTCGACGGCCAGCTCCGCGGCGAGCGCGTCATCGGTGGAGAAGACCGGGGTCGCCACCCCGTCCGCGAACTCCCCGTTGATGCCGACGTACGGGACCCGGCGCTGGCGCAGCAGTTCGTACGTCTCGGTGTCGGCGCCTTCGACGGTGTTGGAGGCGGAGAGGAAGACGACGGCCGCGACGCCCTTGTCGACGAGCGCGGAGATGAAGTCCCGCTCCTGGACCCCGCCCGGGAAGGCCGGGCACAGAATGGTCTTGAGTCCGTGCGGGGCGAGCGCCGACTCGATGCGCTCGGCGACATCGGCGAAGAACGGGTTGGACACGAACTCGGTGATCACTGCCACCAGTTGGCCCTGGGTCTGCCGTTCGTAGCCGACGTCCGCCATGGCCTGTTCGACCGCGTCCCGGGTCTTCTTCGACACGCCCTGGCGTCGGTTGATCACCCGGCTGACGGTCGCCTCGCTGACCTGGGCGCGAGCGGCGACCTCGGTGATCCCGACCTTCATCGCGGTCCTTCCGTGATCGTGAGCGATACCAGACCGCCGCGCGGCACCACCAGCGAGCGTGCCCCCTCCGGCAGGTACGACGGCGGACCGTCCATGATACGGCCGTCGGGTCCGTGGACCACTCCCCGGATCCGGCCGCCACCGCCCAGCACCTCGACCATCACCCGGTCCCGGTCCGAGCCGTTGACCAGGTCGAAGCGGCTGTACGCGGAGAAGTCCAGCGGGACGACCCGGTCCCCGTGCACGCTCATCAGGCAGTGGTCCCCGGCGCCGGCCCGCACCAGCGGGTACAGCTCGTCCGGCCGGCCCGGCTCCACCTCCCCGTCCAGCAGCAGCTCGCGGTGGAGCCGCCACCGCCCCAGCCAGAACCGGACCGCCTCCCGGTGCGCCGCCGGCAGCCCGTCCAGCCGTACGGAGATCTGCGGCACCGCGTGCAGGGCCCCGATCAGCTGCCGGGCCACCACCTCCACGGGCGCCTCGGGCGACCACAGGAGCATGTCGGAGTGGACGGCCCCGCCGACGGCGAGCAGTGCGGTATCGAGGGTGCGGACCCGGTTCGCGGTGGCGTCCGCGGGGCAGTCGAAGGAGCGCAGCATGTTGCCGAAGGGGGCCATGCCGGGGCCGGTGTAGGGCTGGCGCAGTTCCAGCAGCACGCCGGGGCGTACGGATTCCAGGGCCGCGCGCAGTTCCGTCAGCAGGGTCACCATGGCCACTCCGACGTCTCCCGCGCCGTCGCCCGCGTACGCCATGGCCTGCTCGAGGAAGTCGAGCTTGAGTCCGTCGAGCCCGTAGGCGCGGACGAGCCGGACGCAGAGCCCGACGACGTGCGCGCGCACCTCCGGGCGGCGGGGGTCGAGCACGTGCGCGCCGGGCACCGTGGAGGGGACGGGCGCGCAGGGGGCCCAGCGGTCGTGGCAGGCGGCTCCGGAGCCCAGCAGCAGGGGCGCGACCCAGGCGAGGTAGCTCAGCCCGTGGGCCCGGACCCGGGCCACGTGCCCGGCGAAGTCGGGGAACTTGGCCCGGTCCGGCTCCCAGTCCCCGCAGCCGGCGTAACCGCGTCCGTGGCCCCCCTCCTGCCAGCCGTCGTCGAGGATCAGTGCTCCGCAGCCGAGTCCGGCGGCCAGTTCGGCCTGGGTTTCGACGGCGGGGGCGCTGACGTCCTGGTTGAAGGCGTACCAGGTGGAGTAGACGGGGGTGCGGGCCCCGTCGGGCACCGGCGCCGGGGCGAACTCGGCGTCGAACCAGGACCGCAGGGCCCGCATGGCCCGTGCCACCGAGGGTGAGCGGGGGACGAGCAGGATCCGGTGGGCCTGCCGTGCGGCGGGCAGGCGGAGGTGGACGACGTGGGTGTCGTTCTCCTCGGAGACCCCGAAGCGGAGCGCGGCCTCGGGTACCGGGTCGGTGGCGGCGAAGGTGAGCAGGGTGGCGCCGCCGTGGTCGTAGAGGCAGCCGGCGGCGTGTCCGTCGACCAGCGAGACCCGGGAACGGCCCTCCCAGTCGGCGAGGAGGGTGCGCCGCCAGCCGCCCTGCGGGTGCCAGTATCCGGCGGCGTCGCCGAGGGGCACGGAGAAGCGGATCTCGACGGGGGCGCCGTCGGCCCGCACCTCCAGCATCCGCAGCCCGTCGGGGAGTTCGGTCAGGGTCCAGGCCGGGTGGACGCCGGGGGCGTGGGCGAGGACGGCGAGCGAGACCCCGTCGAGCAGCGGTTCCTCGGGGGCGGGGGCGAGCCCCGCGGTGGTGACGGGTTCGACGGTGGTCACAGGATCGGCGGTGGTCACGGGGTCGACGGTGGTCACGGGGGTGGTCACGGCGCTGGTCACGGTCACTCCTTCACGGCGCCGGCGAGCAGGCCGGACACGAACTGGCGCTGGAGCGCGAGGAATACGAGGGCCATTGGGATCGCGGCGGCCGCGGTTCCGGCGAGGATCGCTCCGTAGTCGGTCTCGTCGAGGCCCTGGAGGGAGGCGAGGGCCACGGGGACGGTGAACGTGGCGCTGTCGCGCAGGACGATCAGGGGCCAGACGAAGTCGTTCCACTGGTACAGGAAGAGGAAGATCGCCAGGGCGGCCAGCGCCGGTTTCATCGGCGGGAGCACCACCCTCCAGAACAGCCGCAGTTCGCCGCAGCCGTCCATGCGCCCCGAATCGAGGAGTTCGTCGGGGAGCGCGGCCATCGACTGGCGCATCAGGAAGATGCCGAAGGGCAGGGCCAGGTTGGGCATGATCACGGCCTGGTACGTGCCCAGCCAGCGCAGTTCGGCCATCAACTGGAAGAGCGGTACGAGGGTGACCTGAGCGGGGACCACGAGCCCGAGCATGAGCAGTCCGAACAGCGGTTCGCGGCCGCGGAAGCGGTACTTGGCGAAGCCGTAGCCGGCCAGCGTGCAGACGGCGCCCGCGCACAGGGTGTAGATCGCGGCGATGAGAAGGGAGTTGAGGATCACCCGGCCGAACTGCGCGGTGTCCTGGAGGGTTTGTACGTTCTCCGCGAGGTGGCTGCCGGGCAACAGCGGCGGCGGGCTGTCGAAGATCTCCCCCGAGCTGTGCGTGGCGGCGACCACGAGCCAGTAGAAGGGGACCAGGACGGCGGCCAGCGCGATGGCGAGACCGGAAGTGAGCAGGATGCTCCTGCCGCGGTGGCGGGCGGCGGTCATGACTTCTCCCCCAGGAAGCGGAACTGGATCACGCCGAGGATGCCGATGAGGACGGCGAGGGCGTAGGCGATGGCGGAGGCGTAGCCGAAGTCGAAGTACTTGAAGGCGTTCTGGTAGAGGTACACGCCGATGGTCAGGGTGGCGTTGTCCGGGCCGCCGCCGGTGAGCACGTACGGCTCGTCGAAGATCTGCAGGGTGCCGATGGTGGACAGCACCGTGGTGAGCAGGAGCGCGGGGCGCAGGCCCGGCAGGGTGACGTGACGGAAGGAGCTCCAGGCGCCGGCCCCGTCCACGGCCGCGGCGTCGTAGAGCTCGGCGGGCACGGTCTGTAGGCGGGCGAGCAGGATCACCGCGTTGTAGCCCGTGTAGTGCCAGGTCAGCGCCAGGCCGAGGGAGACCTTCGCCCACAGGGGGTCGGTCAGCCAGGGCGTCGGGTCCAGGCCGGCGAGCCCGGTCAGCCAGTTGGCCAGGCCGTAGTCCTTGTTCAGCAGGACGGAGAAGACGATCCCGTAGGCGACCAGGCCGGTGACCATCGGCAGGAAGAAGCCGAGCCGGAAGACGGCGCGGGCGCGCAGCGCGGTGGAGTCGAGGGCCACGGCGAGCCCGGTGGCGAGGGCCAGCATGACCGGTACTTGGACCGCGAGGATCACCGCGGTGTTCTTCAGGGCGGTCCAGAACAGCGGATCGTGCAGCAGTCGCGTGTAGTTGTCCGCGCCCACGAACCGCTCGGTCCCGCCGACGGTCTGGTGGAGGCTGATCACGAAGGACCGGCCGATGGGGTAGAGCTTGAAGGCGGCGAAGAGGAGCAGCGCGGGCAGGACGAAGAGGTACGGGGCCACGCGCCGGCGCGCCCGGGGGCGCCGGGCCGCCCCGCGCGCGGGGACGGCCCGGGCCTCGCGGCCGGTGAGCGTGGCGGTCACCGGGAGACCTTGCGTCCGGTCTGCCGCCCGAGCTGGTCGGCGGCCTCCTTGAGGACCTTCGCCGGGTCGGCGCCGCTCAGCAGCACCTTGGACTGGGCGTCGGTGACCAGCTTGAGGGCCCGTGCGTAGTCGGCGGTGTAATTGAAGGCGGACGAGGGGGCCTTGAGCGCCTCCAGGAAGACCTCGCCCTTCTTCTGTCCGCCGAAGAAGGCGGACGGCTCGTGGAAGACCGCGTCCTCGTAGGCCTTCAGCAGGGCGGGGGCGATGCCCTTGCCCCGGTAGATCTTCACCTGGGAGGCGGGTCGGGTGAGGACGAACTCCACGAACGACCAGGCGGCGGCCTGGTGCTTGCTGCTGCCCGCCACCGCGAGGTGGGTGGAGTTGACCGTGGCGGCGGTGGATCCGCCGCGGCGCACGGCCGGGGGCAGCCTGACCTTCCACCGGCCCGCTTCCTGGGGCACCTGCTCCTCGATGATGCCGCCGAACCAGGTGGGCATGGGCAGGACGGCCGCGGTCCCCTGCTTCAGCGAGCTCATCAGGGCGTTCCAGCCGCCGGCGAGGTCGCTGACCAGGCCGGCGTCGTTCATCGTCTTGATGAGCGTCATGGCCTTCACGGCCTCCGGGGAGTCGAGCGTGATGTTCCCGGCGAGGTCGAAGTAGAAGGCGCCCTGGAGCTGGAGCAGCATCTGGAAGAAGTTGGCGGCGTCGGCCTGGGAGGCGGGCTTGTCGATGCCCAGCAGGTGGGCGCCGGTCTTCCCCTTGATCTCCTTGCCGGCCTCGATGGTCTCCTCCCAGGTCTGGAGGGCGCCGGCGTCGACCCCTGCCTTCTCGAAGAGGTCGGCCCGGTAGTAGAAGCCCGCCGAATTCGCCTCCCAGGGGAGGGCGTTGACGCGCTTGCCGTCGGGGGACACGGTCTGCCACATGCCCTGGGCGAACTCGTCCCGGTAGGCGTTCGCGCCGAGCGGGCCGAGGTCGGCGAGGCCACCGGGGAACTTCTCGACGTATCCGGGCAGGTAGGCGACGCCTATGTGCAGGACGTCGGCGAGCCCCTGACCGCCGGCCGCGAGCCCGGTGGTGATCTTGTCCCAGATCGCCGGGTTGCCGATGTCCTCGACCGTCACCTCGATCCCGGGGTACTTCTTGTTGAACTCCGGTACGAGGGCCTTCATTTCGGCGGCGGGACCCTGCCAGGACCAGACCGTGATCCGGCCCTTCTCCTTGTCCCCCGCGGCCCCGCCCTGACCGCCGGCGCCTTCGGCGCCCGTGCCGGAACAGGCGGTCAGGCCGCCGAGCGATCCGGCCCCCGCGGCGATGGCTCCAACCGTCCGCAGCACTCTCCGACGTTCCAGTTCCATACCTGACCCACCCCTGCTCGCACCGTTGCGGAAGCCGACTGGCCAGGACTGTAGCCATGCCGTCTTCCGACTTGCAAGAGTTCGATGAAATCTTTCAGTTGGATCCCGCAGTTGATTCTGACAAGACCATTGCAAACTCTCAGAACCGGTTGCTAGCGTGCCGCCCGCTCCGCCCTGCCCCGTCCCACTCCGTCCAGCCCACACCTGGGAGAACCCGATGACGCGTTCCCGTGTGCCACTGCTGTCCGCCCTGGCCCTGCTCCTCCCGCTCACCCCGCTCACCCTCGGCGGCGCGGCCGCCGCCGCACCCGCCGCCGAACCCGCCCCCGCCCCCGCCTTGCCGACCGTCACCAACCCCGGCTTCGAACAGGGGCGCACCGGCTGGCGGTTCACCTCCGGCACCGGGGTCGCCACGAACTACCCGCACGGCGCGGCGCGGCTCGCGTACCTCGACGGCGGGGCGGGGAAGAAGGTGTCCCAGACCGTGACGGCCACGGGCCCTGGGACGTACGACATATCCGCCTGGATCGCGACCGGCGGCCCGAACGGCCGCTACACCGCCCGCGTGAACGGCGCGGTCGCCGCCGCGCTCACCCTGCCGAGTGCTTCGAACTACCGGCGCTACACGCTCAGCCGGATCGCTCTCACCCCCGGCGACACCCTGGAGATCGCCTTCGAGTCCGGGGACGCCTGGGTCAACGCCGACGACGTGATGTTCTCCCCCGCCTCACCCGCCGACCCGCGGGTCAGCTCCTCCGACCCGAAGATCGTCGAGATGTTCGACTGGTCCAAGCGCAAGGCCAACAGCTGGGTCCACCTGCCGGGCACCCGGGGCCCGCTGAACGTGGACGAGAACCGCACCGCCGGCAGCGGCAACGGCACCTACGCCGCCTCCTACTGGGCCGGCTACGCCAACCGCAGCGGCTACTACTCGCGCGACATGGCCCACCAGCTGTCCGGCGCGGGCGTGCTCGCCCTGCACGCCGAGAACAAGTCGATGCTCCGCTCCTTCGCCGCGTCCGCAACCCCGGAGCACAAGTACTACCCGGCGTGGGCCTTCAACTTCGACACCTCGACCTACCTGTCGATCGACTACAAGAGCCCGAAGAACTTCGTCCGCGAGGTGCCCGCCACCTTCGAGCTGGTGCAGAAGTCCGAGGAGGCGTACCGCTGGAGCGGGGACCGCGCCTATCTCGACGATCCGGCCCTGTGGAACTTCTACCGCCGCGCCACCGACGAGTTCGTCACCCTGCACGACGGGCTCAAGGACAACGGCACGATCGAGGTGGCCGAGGGGACGGGCCAGGGCATCTTCCAGGGCACCGCCAGCTACAACGAGCAGAGCGGCGAGCCGCTCGCCGAGGCGGGAGACGCGATCGGTTCCCAGTACCAGGCGTACCTGGCGATGGCCTCGCTCGCCCGCTCCAAGGGGGACGGCGCGCTCGCCGGCCGGTTCGAGACCAAGGCCCGGGACCTCAAGGCGTACTTCAATTCCACCTGGACCGGCGCTGGTTCGGGCTCGGCCATGGTGCGCGGCTACACCACGGACGGACGCGCCCTGACCGGCTGGGGCAAGGAGAACAGCTGGTTCATGCCGATGAAGCAGATCATCGACCCCGGTCCGCGCCGCGAGGCCTACCTGGACTACATCGACCAGCAGGCCTCGGGCCCGGGCCGGCCCTCCAACATCGAGGCCCTCACGTACCTGCCCGACACGTTCTTCCGGAACAACCGCAACGACACCGGCTGGAAGTGGATGAAGGACGTCTACGACCACAAGGACATCCAGCACGTGAACACCAAGCAGGGCACCAACGGTGACTACCCCGAGGTCTCCTTCACCCTGCTCGGCCAGACCGTCGAAGGTCTGCTGGGCGTCACCCCCGACGCACCCGCGCACACCCTGAGCACCGCGTCCCGGCTGCCCTCGGGCATGGACTGGCTGCGGATCGACGACCTCCGGATCGGCGACTCGGCCTTCGCCCTCCGCCACGACGGGGCGACCAAGTCCACCCTCACGCACACCTCGGGCACCTCCCCCTACACCTGGGAGGCCCGCTTCCCCGGCGTCCACGCCACCCTCACGGTCGACGGAGTGCCCCAGCCGGCCCGCACCAAGGTCGTGGACGGGGTGACGTACACGTACGCGACCCCCGTGGTCGCCCCGGGCCGCACGATCACCGTCCAGGCGGGCTGAACCCGGATCAGCCTGCCGCCCCCGGCCGATCGCGGCGCCGGGGGCCGGCGGCCGCACGATCCGGCAGACGCCCGGTCGAGGCCGCCGGCGGTTTGCGCGGCGGGGTCGGGCGGGCGGAGCGGAGCGGGGTCAGGAGGCCCGAGGCGGCGATCAGGAGGCAGAAGGCTCCCGCGGCCAGGCTCGTCGACGGGACCCCGTGCCGGGCGGCCAGGGCGGTGAGCGCCGCGGCTCCGACCGGGCCCGAGGCGTTGTGGACCGTCCAGAACGCGGAGGTGACCCGCCCGAGCAGGTGGTCCGGGGTGACTTCCTGGCGCAGGGTCATGGAGCAGATGCCGCCCACCGTCAGCCCGAACATCAAGAGGGCGGCCATCGCCGCGATCAGGGGCACGCTGCGGCCGACCCCGATGGCCGCCACCGACACGCCGATCAGCGCGACGGAGCCGAGCCAGCACGGGCCGAAGCCGAGGGCCCGGCGCAGCGGCCCGGCGGCGAAGGAGGCGCACACGACGCCGATGCCGCTCACGGCGATCACGTAGCCGACGGTCGCCGGGTCGCGGTCGAGGTCGTTCTGGAGGCGGAAGATCAGCAGGTCGGTGGCGCCCACGGTGACGAAGGTGAGGAGGGTGAGCAGGATCGTCAGCGGGCGCAGCAGGGCGTGTGCCCACAGGAAGCGGAAGCCGACCACGAAGACCTCGCGCAGGGAGGTGCTCCCCGATGGGCGGGGCTCCGCCGGGTCCCCCCGTACGCCGAAGCGGACCCAGCGCAGGCTGACCGCCGAGACGAGGAAGCTCGCCCCGTCCAGGGCCAGCGCCCAGGCCCCGCCGACCCCCGAGACGAGCAGGCCGGCCACGACGGGGCCGAGGAGGGTGCCGAGGGCGAAGGTGCCCATCAGCCGCCCGTTGGCGGCGGCCAGGTCGGCCGGTTCGACCAGGGAGGGCACGGCGCTCACGTAGGCCACGTCGAAGAGCGTTTTCAGTACGGTGACCAGCGCGGTCAGCACGTACAGCAGCCAGATCCGCGGGCCGCCGAAGGACCACATCAGCGGTACGGAGCCCAGCAGCACCGCCCGCGCGAGGTCGCAGCCGATCATCAGGCGGCGGCGGTCGACCCGGTCCACCACGTGGCCCGCGAAGGTTCCCGTGGCGATGGCGAAGACGCCGGAGAGGGCGGTGATCAGGCCCATCCCGACCAGGGATCCGGTGACTTCGAGGACGAGCAGCGGCAGGGCGAGCATCGATACCGAGCCGCCGAGCACCGACAGGGCCTGGCCGAGCCAGAAGACGGTGAAGGGGCGGTTGTGGATCAGTCCGGTGCGCCTGCCCGTCATCCCAGCAGGGCGTAGACGGTGGAGGCCTTCGCGGCCGGTTCGCCGGCGCCCTCGGGCGTCATGGTGATGTCGGCGAAGGCCATCCGCTTGCCGAGTTTGGTGATGCGTACGTCGATCAGCACGTCGGCGCCGACCACCGGCCGCTGGAAGCTGGTGGACTGCTGGACGGTGGTCATCGGACCGTAGGCCCCGCGCGCGGCGGAGATCGCGATGACGGTGGCGGTGTCCGCGGCGGCCATCAGGGCCTGGCCGCTGAGGCCCCCGCCGTCGCGGGCGAGGGCGTCGGACCAGGGCAGCCGCAGTACGGCGTGCCGTTCGCCGGTCTCCTGGACGGTGAGTCCGAGGGCGAGCACCCAGGGGGCGAAGTTGTCGTGGAGGATCTTGTCCGCGTCTGCCGGTGTCAGCGTCGTCACCGGGTGATTGTGGCGGCCCGGCCGGGGCCGCCACAACTCCCTTTGCGTCAGCCGGTCCTCAGAGGGTGGCGGCCAGTTCGGTGCCCTGACGGATGGCCCGCTTGGCGTCCAGTTCGGCGGCCACGTCGGCGCCTCCGATCAGGTGCGCCTCGACGCCGGCCGCGCGCAGGGCCTCGTACAGGTCGCGGCGCGGTTCCTGGCCGGTGCAGAGCACGACCGTGTCGGCGGGTACGAGGCGCTGCTCGCCCTCCACCGTGATGTGCAGGCCCTCGCCGTCGATCCGGTCGTACGCGGCCCCCGCGACGGAGACGACCCCGCGGTGCTTGAGCTCCGCCCGGTGGATCCAGCCGGTGGTGGTGCCGAGCCCGGAGCCGACCTTGGTGCTCTTGCGCTGGAGCAGGTGGACCTGGCGCGGCGGGGCGGGCCGCTCGGGGGCCGTGAGGCCGCCGGGGCCGGTGTACGCGGTGTCCACGCCCCAGTGGCGGAAGTAGACCTCGGGGTCCTGGGAAGCGCCTTCGCCACTGTCGGTGAGGAACTCGGCGACGTCGAAGCCGATTCCGCCGGCGCCGAGGACGGCGACGCGCTGCCCGACGGGGGCGCCGTCGCGCAGGACGTCGAGGTAGCTGACGACGTTGGGGCCGTCGACGCCCTCGATGTCGGGGGTGCGGGGGGTGACGCCGGTGGCGACGACGACCTCGTCGTAGCCGCGCAGGGTCTCGACGTCGGCGCGGGTGTTCAGCTTGACCTCGACCGCGTGCTCGGCGAGTTGGGTGCCGTAGTAGCGGATGGTCTCCTCGAACTCCTCCTTGCCGGGGATGCGGCGGGCGATGTCGAGCTGGCCGCCGATGTGGCCGGAGGCTTCGTACAGGGTGACGGCGTGGCCGCGTCCGGCGGCGGAGACGGCGCAGGCCAGGCCGGCCGGGCCGGCTCCGACGACGGCGACGCGCTTCTTCAACTGGGTGGGAGACAGGATGAGTTCCGTCTCGTTGCAGGCGCGCGGGTTGACCAGGCAGGTGGTGAGCTTGCCGGAGAAGGTGTGGTCGAGGCAGGCCTGGTTGCAGCCGATGCAGGTGTTGATGGTCTCGGAGCGGCCTGCGGCGGCCTTGGCGACGAAATCGGCGTCGGCGAGGAAGGGGCGGGCGAGCGAGACCAGGTCGGCGCGGCCGTCGGCGAGCAACTCCTCGGCGATTTCCGGGGTGTTGATCCGGTTGCTGGTGACGAGGGGGACGGAGACCGTGCCCATCAGCCTCTTGGTGACCCAGGTGTAGGCGCCGCGCGGGACCGAGGTGGCGATGGTGGGGATGCGGGCCTCGTGCCAGCCGATGCCGGTGTTGATGATGGTGGCGCCGGCCGCCTCGACCTCCTTCGCGAGGTGGACGACCTCGTCGAGGGTGGAGCCGCCGGGGATGAGGTCGAGCATCGAGAGGCGGTAGACGAGGATGAATTCCTCGCCGACGGCCGCGCGGGTGCGGCGGACGATCTCCAGCGGGAAGCGCACGCGGTTCTCGTAGGCGCCGCCCCAGCGGTCGGTGCGCTTGTTGGTGGCGGCGGCGATGAACTCGTTGACCAGGTAGCCCTCGGAGCCCATGATCTCGACGCCGTCGTAGCCGGCCAGCTTGGCGAGGCGCGCGGCGCGCACGAAGTCCTCGATGGTGCGCTCGACTTCGGCGTCGGTGAGCGCGTTGGGAACGAAGGGGCTGATGGGGGCCTGGAGGGCGCTGGGGGCGACCAGGTCCTTGTGGTAGGCGTAGCGGCCGAAGTGGAGGATCTGCATCGCGATCTTCCCGCCCTCGGCGTGCACCGCGTCGGTGATCACCCGGTGCTCGGCGGCCTCCTCCTCGGTGGTGAGGCGGGCGCCTCCCTCGAAGGGGCGGCCGGCGTCGTTCGGGGCTATGCCGCCGGTGACGATCAGGCCGGCGCCGCCGCGGGCGCGCTCGGCGTAGAAGGCGGCGAGGCGCTCGAAGCCCCGCTCGTGCTCTTCGAGGCCGGTGTGCATGGAGCCCATGATCACGCGGTTCGGCAGGGTGGTGAAGCCGAGGTCCAGGGGGCTCAGCAGGTGCGGGTACCGGCTCTGGGAACTCTGCGGACTCATCGGGGTGTGCCTCCTCGCGCGGGGGTGATGGATCCGTTCTAGCTGAGCAAGCGCTTATTGTGCAACTAGGTGCATAAGCGAGCGCCGGGCCCCGCATCACGGAAATCCGGGGATTCCGGTGGCCACGGGCCCTCTCCGCCGACGCCTGTGGCGCAGTTCACGGCCGAGGTGATCACCAAGGACGCCAAGGGCGGCAAGCGGCGGAGCCGCGCCCGGCGCCCGGAGGCTGCGCACCCGGTCCGCCGGGTACCCTCTGCCGGATGACGCGGAAGCCCAGGACCACCCGGACGACCGAGCAGCACACCGTGACGGTGAACGGCGGATTGCGCCTCGCCTACGAGGTCACCGGCCCGCCGGCCGGACCGCCGGTGCTCCTCCTCCCCGCACTGGGCAAGACCGCCGCCGACTGGGCGCCCGTACGGGACGAACTCGCGCGGGAGCGGCGGGTGTTCGCGCTCGACCTGCGCGGCCACGGAGCCAGCGCGCGGCCGTCCTCGTACTCGCTCCCGCTCATGCGGGACGACGTGCTGTCCTTCCTGGACGCCCTCGGGCTGGACCGGGTCGACCTGGTGGGTCACTCGATGGGCGGTGTCGTCGCGTACCTGGCCGCCGCCGCGCAGCCGCACCGCGTCGGCCGACTCGTCCTGGAGGACGCGCCCGCGCCCCTCCCCCGCGAGGCCATGGTCCCGGTACGCCCCGAGGGCGAACTCGCCTTCGACTGGGCGATGGTGCTCGCGGTCCGCCCCCAGCTCGACGACCCCGACCCGGCCTGGCTCGCGGACCTGGCGCGGATCACGGCCCCGACCCTGGTCGTGTACGGCGGCCCCGCCAGCCACCTGGCGCCCGCCTCCTTCGACGAGGTGGTCGACCGCATCCCGGACGCCCGCCTGATCACCCTCCCGTACGGCCACCTGATCCACGCGGCGGCGCCCGGGGAGTTCACGGCGGCCGTCGCCGCGTTCCTCTCGGCGTGATCCCGGGCCGCGCCCCCGGCCGGCGCGCCTTTCAGGCGGCCGACTGCAGGGCCGACAGGCGGCGCACGAAGAGGACGGCCGACACCGCCGCCACGGCGTAGACCAGGTCCGAGCCCGCGGCGAGCAGGATCGCGTCCCCAGCGGCGTCATCGCCCGTGGCTTCGCCGGCGAACCAGCCCGCGCCGCCGGACGCCAGCATCGCCGCTCCGAACGTTCCGGCCCAGACGAAGACGGGGGCGGGTGAGGTCAGCGCGGCCTTGCCCGGCAGCCTCGACGCACTGGTCGACCACACCTTCATCGCCATCAGGCAGGGCAGGACGGTCCAGCCCACGACCGGGATGAACCAGACTCCGATCGCCCAGCCGGCGCCACCGCCGAAGGCTCCCCGCGCGTACACGCCGGCGTTCACCCGGACCCGGTGGAACCAGACGATGAAGACCACCGCCGTGGGGAGCATGGCCATCATGACCAGGCTCATCGAGATCGTGAGCAGCGTCCCGGGATGCCCCAGTCCCGTGCTCGGCCCGAAGCTGTCCAGCGTCCGGTACCGGTTGACCCCGGCCGCCGCCGCGAGCAGCCGGGTCAGGCCGCACAGACCGAGCAGCACGGTCAGGGCCGTGGCCAGTCCCTTCGGCGAGCGGAGCAGCGAGCGCGCCGGAGGCGCGCCGAGCGGCGACAGTCTTGCGGAACCGGAACCGGCGGACATGACGAGGGACCCCCCACGGGTGCGTTGACATGCGGAAGCCCGCCGACGGGGGCGGGCAGGCAGAACATACGGCACGGGTGGGCCCGCCCCGCGGGGCGCCCCGGTCTTCGGGGCACACCGCGGGGCGGGACCGGGGGTCAGGCCCGGTGGAGGCGGACCGTGACGATCTGGAACGGGCGCAGGGTGAGGGGGACCGTGCCGTCCGGGGCGGGGGCGGAGACGGCCGTGCCCTCCAGGGGGCGTTCCAGGAGGTCGCTCTCGATCGCCGCCGACAGCGGGAAGCCCGCCGCCAGGGTGGCGTGCGCGCGGCCGCCCCGGGATTCGTAGAGGCGGACGATCACGTCGCCGCCGCGGTCCTCGGCGAGTTTCACCGACTCGACGACGACCGCGTCCGTGTCGACAGCGACGAGCGGGGCGACCGGGCCCGCGCCGCGGAGCACGCGCTCCGGCAGGTTCAGCGCGTGGCCCTCGCGGACCGCGTCACCGACGGCCGCGCCCGGAGCGAGCGAGAAGCGCAGGGTGTGCGCGCCCTGGTCGGTCTCCGGGTCGGGGTAGCGCGGGGCCCGCAGGAGGGAGAGGCGGACGGTGGTGGTCTGGCCGCCGTCGGGGCGCATGTCGCGGGTCACGTCGTGGCCGTACGTGGAGTCGTTGAGGACCGCGACTCCCCAGCCCGGCTCCTCCGCGTGGATCCAGCGGTGGGCGCAGATCTCGAACTTGGCGGCCTCCCACGAGGTGTTGGTGTGGGTGGCCCGGTAGACGTGCCCGAACTGTGTTTCGGAGGCGGAGCGTTCGGCTTTGACGTCCAGCGGGAAGGCAGCCTTGAGGAACTTCTCCGTCTCGTGCCAGTCCGCGTCCGTGACGATGTCCACCGTCTTGGCCCCGGCCCGGAGGGTGACCGTCTGGACGACGCGGGACAGGCCGAACGAGCGGGTCACCCGTACGGTGCCCGATGACGGACCGGCTTCGGCGACCTCCAGCGCGTCCACGTCCACCAGGTCGGTGACCTTGTTGCGGTAGAACTCGTCGATGTCCCACGCGTCCCACATGTTCGGGAAGTCGGGGTGGATCTGGAGCAGGTTCGCGGCGGCCCCCGGTGCGACCGATTCCCGCCCGGCCTCCAGGTCGTACGCCGACACGATGAGCCCGCGGCCGTCGATCTCCACGAGGAGCCGCCCGTTGGCGAGGACGTGGCCGCCGCCGTGCCGCTCCTCCACCGTGACGGCCTGCTCGGCCGCCGCCGGCAGGCCCGCCCCGCCGGCCGGGATCCCGCGCCGGGCGTGCGGGGCGCAGTTGAAGACGAGCTCCTCCTCGCCTTCCCCCGCGAGGGCGGTCTGCGCGGCCACGGTGATCGCCGTCAGTTCCTCCCGCACCTTGGCGTACGTCTCGCGGGCCTCGCGGTGCACCCAGGCGATCGAGGAGCCGGGGAGGATGTCGTGGAACTGGTGCAGCAGCACGGTCTTCCAGATCCGCTCCAGGTCCTCGTACGGGTACGCGTACCCGGGGACCTTCACGGCGGCCGTGGACGCCCACAACTCCGCCTCGCGCAGCAGTGATTCGCTGTGCCGGTTGCCCTGCTTGGTCTTGGCCTGGGAGGTGTAGGTGCCGCGGTGCAGCTCCAGGTAGAGCTCCCCGGCCCAGACGGGCGCGTCCTCGTACTCGGCGTGCGCCTTTTCGAAGAACGCGTCGGGGCGCTCGATCTCCACGCGCGGGGAGCCTTCGAGGTCCCGCTGCCGCCTGGCGCGGCCGAGCTGCTCTCGGGTCGGTCCACCGCCGCCGTCCCCCCAGCCGAAGGGGGCCAGCGAGCGCGAACCCCGGCCCTTCTCCCGGTAGTTGCGGGCGGCGTGCGCCAGCTGGGCTCCGCCGAGGTCGGAGTTGTAGGTGTCGACGGGCGGGAAGTGCGTGAAGACGCGGGTGCCGTCGATGCCCTCCCACCAGAAGGTGTGGTGGGGGAACTTGTTGACCTGGGACCAGGAGATCTTCTGCGTCAGGAACCACTTCGAACCGGAGAGCTTGACGATCTGCGGCATGGCGGCGGTGTAGCCGAAGGAGTCGGGCAGCCAGACGTTGTTCGTCTCGATGCCGAACTCGTCCATGAAGAACTTCTTGCCGTACAGGAACTGGCGGGCCATGGCCTCGCCGCCGACCATGTTGGTGTCGGACTCGACCCACATGCCGCCGACCGGCACGAACTGCCCGTCGGCGATCTTCTTCTTGACCCGTTCGAAGAGCTCGGGCCGGTAGGTCTTGATCCAGTCGAGCTGCTGCGCCTGGGACATGGCGAAGACGAACTCGGGGTGCTCCTCCATCAGGCCCAGCATGTTGGACGTGGTCCGCGAGACCTTGCGCACGGTCTCGCGCAGCGGCCACAGCCACGCGGAGTCGATGTGGGCGTGACCGACCGCGCTGATGCGGTGCGCGGAGGAGTTGGCGGGGGCGGCCAGGACCGCGGCGAGGCGCGCGCGGGCGTCGGCCGCGGTGCCGGGGACGTCGTAGAGGTCCACCGCGTCGAGGGCGGAGTCGATGGCGCGCAGGATCTCGTAGCGCCGGGCATCGCGCTCGTCGAGCTGCGTCATCAGCTCGTAGAGGACTTCGAGGTCCTGTACGAGTTCCCAGACCTCGGTCTCGAAGACGGCGAGGTCCATCCGGGCGAGCCGGTAGAGGGGCTGGTCGCCGCTGGTCCGCTTGTCGCCCTCGTAGGTGACCGCGTGGTCGACGAGGATCGGATTGGAGGCGCCTTCGACGTACCACTCGATGCGCTCGCCGCCGGCCGCGCGGTCGGCGACGCGCACCCAGTCGTTGTACGGGTTGAGCGCCTTGACCTCCCCGCCGTCGGCGCGGTGGACCAGGCCCTCGCACTGGAAGCCGGGCATCATCCGGTCGAAGCCGAGGTCGAGCACGGCTTCGACGGTGCGGCCGGCCCAGTCGGCGGGGACGGTGCCGGTGACCTTGAACCAGGTGGTGCCCCAGGCCGGGCCCCACATCTCGCCGATGGCGCAGGGCTCGTAGGAGGCCGCGAGGCCCTCGGCCACGGGGACGGGCTCGCCGGGGGCCTCCCAGCGCTCGACGGTCAGCGGGACCGGGCGGGAGTGGACGGCGGGCTTGATGCGCTCCTTGAGGACACGGCGGAGGCGGTGTTCGGTGATGCTGCGGTCGTCGTGCATGACGGCTGCTCCAGAGTGGGATGGACTGCGATCCTGCGGTCGGTGGGTCGGGTCTGGCCCGGTCAGGTCAGGTCAGGTCAGGTCTTGACGGCTCCCTCGCCGACGCCCTTGAAGAAGAAGCGCTGGAGGGCGAAGAAGAGCAGCATCATCGGGATCAGCGCGGCCATCGCCCCGGCGGCGATGATCCGCTGGTCGCTGACGGTGGTGGCGCCGGCCAGGGACTTCAGACCGAGCTGGAGGGTGTAGTTGTCACTGTTGGTCAGCACCAGCAAGGGCCAGAGGAAGTCGTCCCAGGCGCCCATGAAGCTGGTGATGCAGACGACGGCCAGGGCTCCCTTGGCGGCGGGGAGGAAGACCCGGGTGAAGCGGGTCCACTCGTTCGCGCCGTCCAGGACCGCGGCCTCCTCGACCTCCTTGGGGACGGAGAGGAAGGCCGATCGCATGATCATGATGTTGAGGACGGAGACCGCGCCGGGCAGCCAGACACCGATGAGGGTGTCGACCAGGCCCATCTCGCGGACCGTGAGGAACATCGAGATCATCACGGACTCGAAGGGGAACATCAGCGTCGCCACCAGCACGGTGAAGACGCTCTTGCGGCCCTTCCAGGCGGCCCGGGAGAGGGCGTAGCCGCCCATGGCCGCGAAGAGCATGTTCGAGGTGATGGCGAGGAGCGCCACCGTCAGGGTGTTGCCGACGTACTGGAACAGCGGGAACGACTCGGCGACCCGGAAGTAGTTGTCGAGGGTGGGCTGCGAGGGCAGCACCCCGTCGTACACGTTCTCGGTGCGGCCGCGGATCGAGGTCAGGAACTGCCAGACGATCGGCCCGAGCATGATGACGAGCATCAGGAGGAGCGTGGCGTACCGGCCGGCGAGGCCGATCCAGTACCGCCGCGCGTCGGCTCCGACGCGCTTGCCCGCCTCGTTGCCGCGGGAAGCGAGGGCACTCAACTTTCGTCTCCCTTCGAGAGACGGCGGCCCAGCAGGCTGAAGACCAGCGTCAGGAGGAACAACAGGATGGAGATGGCGGCCGCGTAACCGGTCTCGCCGGAGAAGCCGAGGCCGACCTGCCGGATGAGGAAGGGCAGGGTACGGGCGCCTCCGCCGGGACCGCCGCTCTCGCCGCCGAGGATGTAGATCTCGGTGAAGACGCGGAGCGCGGAGATCGCGGAGAGGGTGCCGACCAGCAGCATCATCGGCTTCACCTGGGGGACGGTGATGCTGAAGAAGCGGCGGACCGGACCCGCGCCGTCGAGCGCGGCGGCCTCGTAGAGCGAGGTGGAGACGTTTCCGAGGGCCGCGAGGTAGAAGACCATGTAGTAGCCGAGGCCCTTCCACACCGTCACGATCATCGCGGAGACCAGCAGCATGGTGCTGTCGGTCAGGAACGGGATCGGCTCGGAGATGATGCTCAGCTTCTGGAACAGCGTGTTGACCAGGCCGTCGCTGCGCAGCACCCACTGCCAGATGAGGCCGACGACCACGGCCGAGGCGATGACCGGGGTGTAGAACGCCGAGCGGAAGAAGCCGATGCCCGGGACCTTCGTCTGGACGAGGACGGCTAGGGCCAGCGGCAGGAAGACCAGGCACGGGACGACGACCACGAGGTACAGCACGCTGTTGCCGGTGGCGACCCAGAAGTCGGGATCGGCGAAGGCGCGGGTGTAGTTGTCGAAGCCGACGAACCCGCCGCCGCGCAGGATCTGCGCGTCGGTGAAGGAGAGGATCACGGTGTTGACGAACGGCCAGAGGCTGAACATCGTCACCATGATCAGGCCCGGTGCGAGGAAGAGGTACGGGGTCCACCACGTGCGGTGGCGCAGCCCGGTCTCGGCCTCCATGGCCTTCTTCGCCCGCTTCGCCTGCTTGGACTGCTTGGACTGCTTCGCCTTCCGGGCCTGCTTCGCCTTCCCGGCCCGCTCGGACCGGGCCCGCACCTTTTCGAGGGTGGCGGCGGGGTCGGGCGCGTCCCGCGGCGGGCCGGCCGGCTCCCGCAGTTCGGGGCCTGAGGAGGGACTCATGGCGTCTCCCTCTCCCTTCTCCGCTGCCGCCGTCACTGCCGGGCCGTCTTGGCGAGCAGCTTGTTCGCCTCCTCCTGCGCCTTCTTCACCGCCGTCCTGGCGTCCTGCTCGCCCTTGATGGCCTTCTGCATCTCGCGCACGACCACGTCGCCGACCTGGTTGGTCCACTGGACGGGCGTGTTGGCGTCGAGTGCGGAGGTCTTCAGCTGCTCGGCGCCGACGGCGCGGGCCAGCGTCTCCGCGTCCTTGCCGTCGCCCCTGTCGGCGAAGAAGGGGTCGGCGAGGCCGATGGCGTTGGACGGGTAGATGGTGGCCTGCTTCGAGAACTCCACCTGGTTGGGCCCGTTGGTGAGCCACTTGGCGAACTCGGTCGCCGCATCCATGTGCCGGGTGTCCTTCTTGATGCCGAGCGACTGGGCGTAGATGCCGATGTGGCCGAGCTGCCCGGTGACCGCGTTCGCGACCTGCGTGTTCGCGTAGATCTGCGGGGCGTTCTGCTTGATGTCCTTGACGAAGCCCGGGGAGCCGGGGCCGAAGACGATCTTCCCACCGCCGTAGAGCTGATTGATGTCGTCCTGCTTGAGCAGGGACTCCTTGGGCATGGCGCCCTTGGCGTACAGGTCCTTCATCCGCTCGACCCACTCGACGGCCTTGTTGGTGTCGAAGGTGAACAGGTCCTGCTTCTCGTTCAGGATCGGGATGCCCATCTTCTGCCAGTCCCCGGGCAACCGGCCCTTGGGGTCGGCCATGAAGGCGGAGTACTTGCCCCCGGACTTGGCGGCGATCTGCTCGGCGTAGTCGAAGAACTGCTCGACGCTGGTCGGCGGCTTGGCCGGGTCGAGACCGGCCTTCTCGAAGAGGTCCTTGTTGTACGTGAGGATCTCCGGGGTCACGTACCAGGGGTACGCGAACACGCTGTCGCCCCTGCCGGGCAGCTTGAACTGCTCCCAGGCCCCGGGGACGTACTCCTTGGCCACCTCGGGGTCGAGCTTCGCCACGTCGGCCAGCATGCCGCGGTCGCCGAGGAGCTGGAAGGAGTCGGTGGAGAGGTTGACCACGTCGGGGAGGGCGCCGGCCTGGGCGTCGGCGACGATCTTCTCGTTGTAGCCGTCGCCCGGCACGTCCTCCCATGCGACCTCCGCGTCCGGGTACTTCTTCTCGAACGCGTCGATGACCCCCTGGACGTACGACGTGAACATGGGCTTCAACTGGAGGGTGCGGAACGTGATCCGACCGGCCACCTTGCCCGTCTTCTCCCCCTCCTTCACGTCTCCGGCGCCACCGCTCATGCCACACGCGGAGGTCGCGAGGAAAGTGCCGGCCACGAGCGTGGTGATGGCACAACGGGTCACGTTCCTACGGGTCATCGTCGCCGCCTTCAGGGGGAGTTCCGGCCTCGTCGCCGGATCACTGGGCCCAAACTCACCCGAAATCAAGGTTCCGTCAATATGACCAAAATCCCGAGCGGCAGGTACCCGTGCGTCCCGAATTACGACAGCGAGAGGATAGACAGTCCGAAAGTCACTCCACTGCCACCACCGCGACCTGCACTGATGCGCTTTAGTCCTTATTTCTCTTGGCGCGATATCGATTCAATAACGAACGCGATCATCCGCTGGAGGTTGACTTCTTATCGCCGGTTAACCAAAACTTGCACTAATGCGCTTTATCCAGCGCGCAGCACATCGCTTACCCGCATACCGCACAGAGGCCAGGTCACCTCCGGCTCGATCTCCATCGGCGGCCGGTGGACAAGGAGACCATCCGCAAGCCACCGGGTGCTACCCGCGTGCGGGAACCACCGCCACCGGGCACAGTGCGTGCAGCAGTACCGCGTTGGACACCGAGCCCATCAGCAGGGAGTCGGCCCGCAGGCGGCGGCGGTGGCGGCCCACCACGATGAGGTCGGCCCGCTGGGAGGCGGTGACCAGGCGGCCGGCCGGGTCGCCGGGGGCGACGACGGCTTCGACGGTGACGTCGGGGTAGTGCCTGGTCAGGTACGGCTGGAGGCGCGTGCGCTGGTTCTCGGCGAGTTCCCGGGCCGTTTCGGTGGCCTCGCCGCCGGCCGTGCCGGGCGGGTGGCCGCCGCCGCGCTCCGCGACGAGGGAGCCGACCAGGGTGAGCGAGGACAGCGGCACCAGGTGTGTGGAGACGACCTGGAGCACCGCGCCCCGGCGGCGGGCCTCCGCGAAGGCGAAGTCGACGACGTCCTCGGAGGTCTCGTCGGGTGCCAGGCCCAGCACGACCCTGCGTTCGCTGCCCGGGGCCCGCGTTCCGGGCTCCCGCGTGACGAGCCGCGCGGTGTGCGGGACGACCACGACCGGGCAGGGCGACCGGGCCGCGCACACCCGGCTGTTGGAGCCGAGCAGCAGGCTGGCGAAGCCGCCGAGTCCGCGCGAGCCCATGACCAGGAGCTGCGCTCCCGCCGCGAGTTCGGTGAGGGTCGCGGCGGGGTTCCCGTCGCGGGAGACGTAGGTGACGGACGGCAGGTCCTCCCGCCCGGCCAGCCGTCCCCGTACCACCTCCAGCACCGGATCGGTGTCCCGGTCGAGCGGCGGTACGAGGGCCTCCCCGGGGGCGTGGACGCGCAGGGCCTCCGGCCGTACGTGTGCCACGTGGAGGCCGGCTCCGCGCGTGCGGGCGGTGTCGAGGGCCCAGTCCAGGGTCCTCAGGCTGTGTTCCGAGCCGTCCACCGCGGCCAGGACGGGGCTGGCGGGGGTGGAACCGGCCGAGTGGGTCTGCATGCCTCCACCCTCCGGCGGGGCGGACCCGGCGGGCAGGGACCGAAGGCCCTACTTCACGCGGTAGTCGGCCTTCTCGGCGAGCTTGCCGTCCTTGTAGCACAAGCGCAGCACCGTGTCGCCGTTCCCCGAGTCGGACAGGTACCAGGAGCACTGGCTGCCGACGGGCACGGCGGGGCCGCCGTCCTTGAGCGCCGAGGTGACGAAGCTTTCGCCGGACGGCAGTTTGGCGCGGACCTCGGCCTCGGGGTCGCCGACGCTCACGGCCTCGTACACCTTCTGGTCGACGAGGGTCTTGTCGGCCACGTCCATGACCTTGCCCACCCCGAACAGCAGCGCCACGAGCAGTCCGATCCCCAGCACCCCGGCCACCGCACAGCCGATCAGACATCCATTGCGTCGCGCCACGTCGAACTCCTCGTTCCGCTGCCGTGGGCCGTGTCCACGGCCCATCCGCCGGACGGCTCCCGCCCGTACTCCCGACTCTCGCAAGCGGGGGCGGCCCCCTGCTGTTCTCCAAAGTCTCGGGTCCGCGCAACGATCGTCGTTCGAGGTCGGACCGGGTGCGGCGTGTATACAGGGATGAGAACGATCATTCGGACGAAACGTGAGGAACCATCGTGAGCCAGAACACCGAGCCTCTGATCGTCGTCGGCGTGGACGGTTCGAACCACTCGAAGCAGGCCCTGCGCTGGGCCGTGGCCCAGGCGAAGGGCATCGGCGGCCGCGTGCACGCCGTGATGAGCTGGGAGTGGAACACCAACCCCTTCGGCGTCAGCCCGGCCGAGCAGACGGAGCTGGTGCACGCCGAGGACGCGGCCCGGCAGAAGCTCGCGGACACCGTGGCGGAGGCGGTCGGCACCTCGCCGGGTGTTCCGGTCTTCCGCCGGGTGGAGCAGGGCTCGCCCGCGCAGGTGCTGGTGGAGGCCTCGAAGGAGGCGGCCCTGACGGTGGTCGGCACCCGCGGCTACGGCGGCATCAAGGGTGCGCTGCTGGGCTCGGTGAGCCAGCAGGTGGTCCAGTACGCGGCCAGTACGGTCGTGGTGGTCCGCGAGGACGGCTCCGCCTGAGGGGCGGCTCCGCCGCTCAGGAAGCGGCGCCACCCAGGTCCGCCGGGTCGGTGTTGGCCCCGCACAGCACCACGGCGACCCGCTCGCCGAGCGGCCCGGGCGCGGTGCGTACGGCCGCCAGGGCGGTGGCCGCGCCCGCTTCGACCACGATGCGGTGCTCGTCCCAGAGTGCTCGCCGGGCGGCGGTGATCGCCGCGTCGGGGACCAGGACCGATACGGCGTTCGGCTCCCGCACGGCCGCCAGCGCGTCCGCGGAGACCCGGGTGGCTCCGAGCGAGTCGGAAGCCACCGAGTCCACCGGGACGTCCACGAGCCGGCCTGCTTCCAGGGCGGCGTTCAGGGCCCGGCAGTTCTCCGGCTCGGCCGCGACGACCCGTACGCCGTGTTCCCGCGCGGCGGTCGCGATGCCGGCGAACAGCCCGCCTCCGCCGACCGCGACGACGACCGTGTCCAGGCCGGGCAGGGCGGTGCGGATCTCGTCGAGCAGGGTCCCGGCGCCCGCGGCGATGAGCGGGTGGTCGTAGGCGTGGCTGCTCAGCGCCCCGCTCCCGGCGGCGAACTCCCGGCAGGCGGCGAGCGCTTCGGCGTACCGGTCGCCGACGAGCCGTACGTCGGCGCCGTAGCCGCGCAGTCGCTCCACCTTCACGCGCGGGGCCGTTGCGGGCAGGAACACGGTGGCGGGAACGGACTCGGCGCGGGCCGCCCAGGCGCAGGCGAGGCCGGCGTTGCCGCCGGAGGCGATGGTGACCCCGGCGTCGGGAAGGGTGCCGGCGGCCCGGTGTGCGGCGAGGAAGTTGCGGGCGCCGCGCGCCTTGAAGGAGCCGGTGTGCTGGAGGTACTCCAGGGCGTACGAGACCCCTCCGTCCGCCGGTATCACCGTGACGGGCCGCACGGCCCCGGCGATCCGGTCGGCGGCGGCGCGCACGGCCACGTAGTCGAGGGGCACCGCGTCGAGGGGCACCGCGTCCAGCGGCAGTGCGTCGAGCTGCTGTTCCATGGATCCGTACTCCTGTCGTTCGCACTCGTCTCAGGCTCCGGCGGGCCGGTTCGCCTCGATCAGCTGGCGCAGGGCGCCGTAGTACACCTCGTGGTCGGTCAGGGCGGGCAGTACGTCGGCCAGCCCGGCCGAGAGCACGGGGAACTCGGCGGGGTCCAGGGCGGCCAGCGCCGCACGCGAGGCCGCGGTGGCGGCGGCCGGGTCCCGGTGGTCGACGAAGGCCGCGCTGCCCAGGGTCAGCAGGTACATCCGCCGGTACGCGGTCATCGCCTCGGCGGGGGTCATCCCGGCGGCCACACTGTCGGCGAGCGCCGGTTCCACGAGGCGGGCGAGCAGCTGCCGGCCGAGCCAGGGGCGGCCGCCGCGCAGGATCATCAGCCCGGGGTGGGCCGCGAGGAGCCGGTAGAGGGCGGTGAACCGCTGCTCGGTGGCTTCGGCCCAGCCCGCCGCGGCGGGGATCTGCGGCAACTGGGCGGCGAGGTGTTCGGTGCAGAGGTCGAGCAGGCCGGCGAGGTCGGCGCAGCGGCGCTGGACCGTGGCGTGCGAGACCTCGAGCCGCTCGGCGAGCGCGCGGAAGCTGAGCGCGGCGGGCCCCTGCTCGTCGAGGATCCGCAGGGCGGCGGAGGCGATCGCCTCGGGTGTGGCGCGGTCCAGGGCCGCTGATCTTCTCGGCATGAGATACAGCGTATCAGCCACTGTCACAGCCGTCGTCACGTACGCCGTATCAACCCCTTCGCACGCCCTCGACTACACCCATATTGCTGGTCATTGATCAATAACCCCCGACTTATGTTGACAGCGGGTAGTCACACCGCTGCACTGAGCCCTCGACAGCCCCCACGTCAAGGAGACTCCGTGCCGCCTCGCCTGCGTGCGTCGCTCCCCTGTCTGACCGCGGCCGCCCTGCTCGCCCTCGCGCTCTGCCCCGCCCCCGCGGCGGCCGAGCCCCACGAGCCCAACGCGACTTCTGCCACCCCGCTCGCGCTCACCCCGCCCATGGGCTGGAACAACTGGGCGCACTACATGTGCGACATCGACGAGGCCAAGGTCGTGGCGAACGCGGACGCGCTCGTGGCCACCGGCCTGGCCGCCAAGGGCTACGACACCGTCACCATCGACGACTGCTGGATGACCAAGAGCCGTGACGCCGAGGGCAATCTGGTCGTCGACACGCAGAAGTTCCCGCACGGCATGGCCTGGCTCGGCGCGTACCTGCACGACAGGAAGCTGAAGTTCGGCATCTACCAGGACGCCGGCTCGCTCACCTGCGAGCGCTACCCCGGCAGCGGCTCCCCGGAGGGTGGCGGCCCCGACCACTACGCCCGCGACGCCCGGCAGTTCGCCTCCTGGGAGGTGGACTACGTCAAGATGGACGGCTGCAACCTCTGGGTGCCCGAGGGCAAGACCAAGGAACAGGCCTACCGGGACGCCTACAACTCCGTGGCCAAGGCGCTGCGCGACAGCGGCCGGGACATGGTGCTGTCCGCTTCGGCGCCCGCCTATTTCCAGCAGGGCGAGTGGGGCGGATCCGACTGGCACAAGGTGATCGACTGGGTCGGCGAGACCGGCCAGCTATGGCGCGAGGGCCGGGACATCAAGGTCTACAAGCCGACCGCCCCGAGCACCTCGCGTTGGAGCTCGGTCATGGGCAACTACGGCTACAACCGCTGGCTGGGCCGGTACGCGGGCCCCGGCAACTGGAACGACCCCGACTTCCTGATCGCGGGCGCCCCCGGACTCAGCCCGGCGGAGAGCCGCAGCCAGGTCGGCCTGTGGGCCATGATGGCCGCGCCGTTCATCCTGTCCTCGCAGGTCTCCGAGCTCACCCCCGAAGGGCTCGCCGCCCTCGGCAACACCGATCTGATCGCGCTGGACCAGGACCCGATGGGCGTCCAGGGCGCGGTGGTCTCCTCGAACGCCACCTTCGACATCCTGGTGCGACCGCTGGCCGGCGGGGACCGTGCGGTCGCCGTGCTCAACCGGTCCGCCGCCGCCCGCGACATCCGCGTACCGCTCGACGAGCTCGGGCTGGGGCTGGGTTCCTGCACCGTCGATGCGAAGAACCTGTGGACCGGTGAGATCCGCGAGGTGTCCGACACCCTGACCGGGACACTGGCCGCGCACGACACCGGTGTCTGGCGGCTCACCCCGCGCACCGGCTGCGCCGAGGCCGTGCCCACCGGACAGATCGCCGGCCGGGGCGCCGGCACGAGCGCCGCCTGCGCCGACGGGGCGAACACCACCGGCGTCGGCGCCGTCGTGATGGCCGCCTGTACGGGCGCACCCGACCAGCGCTGGACCCTGGGCCGGTACGGCAGCCTGCGCCTGGCCGGCGCCTGCCTGTCGGCGGGCGAGGAGGGCCTCGTGGAACTGGCCGACTGCTCGGGCGATCAGCGGCGCCGCGAGCCGGGCCAGAGCTGGACCCCCCGCCGCGACGGGGCCCTGGTCGAGGACGCGAGCGGGCTGTGCCTGACGGCGCCGGCGCCCGCGGCGGCCCCCGCCGAACCGGGCACCCCCGCCGAGCGGCTCCGGCTGACGCCCTGCGGCGACCACCAGGTCGACCAGGCGTGGGCCCTGCCGGTCTGACGGCCCGCCCCATGGGGAAGCAGACGAGGCATCAGACGAGGAAGCACCCACCCACCGAGCCGAGCGAGCCGGCCGCAACGCCGGAGCCGGCCGAGACGAGGACGACGCGCATGCCGGTCCCCATCCCACGCCACGGCCGGGCCCGGCGGGCGCGCCGCCGGGTCACCCTGGCCGCGCTGCCCGCGGTCCTGCTGACCCTGGCGGTCGCCGGGGCCGCACCCGGAGCGACGGATCCCGCCGCCGGAGCCACGGCGCCCCCCGCCCGGTCCCCATCCCAGCCCGTATCGCAGCCCCCATCCCAGTCCCCATCCCAGTCCCCCGCCCGGTCCGGCCGGGGACACACCGCGACGCCGGCCTCTCCCCGGCCGCGAGCCTTCGACGCCACACCCGCGCGGGCCTCCCTGCAGCGGCTGCTGCCGCGCCATGCCGGGCAGTTCACCCTGGTCCCCGACGCCGCGGCCGGGCCCGACACCTTCACCGTGTCCGGCACCGCCGGCGCGATCACCGTCCGGGGTTCCACCGGCGCCACCCTGCTCACCGGGGTCGGCTGGTACCTGCAGCACGTCGCCGGAGCCGACATCGGCTGGCCCGGTGACAGCATCGGCCTGTTGCCCGCCGAGCTGCCGGCGGTGCCCTCCCCGGTCACCCGCAGCGCGCGGGTGGCGCATCGGTACGCGCTGAACGACACCGACGACGGGTACTCCGGCCCGTACCGCACCTTCGAGGAGCACCAGCGACAGATCGACCTGCTCGCCCTGCACGGCATCAACGAGGTGTTCGTACAGGTCGGCGCCGAGTACCCGTACTACCGGGCGCTCCAGCGGTTCGGCTACGCCGCCGAGGAGATGCGGGAGTGGATCCCGGGTCCCGGTCACCAGAGCTGGTGGCTGCTGCAGAACCTGAGCGGCTTCGGCGGTCCGGTGTCCGAGGAACTGATGCGCGGGCGAGCCGAGTTGGGCGGCAGGATCGCCGAACAGCTGCGCGGCCTCGGCATGACCCCGGTCCTGCCGGGCTACTTCGGGACGGTGCCGCCGGCCTTCGCCGGGCGCAATCCGGGCGCGGTGACCGTTCCGCAGGGCGACTGGGCCGGCTTCGACCGGCCCGACTGGCTGGACCCGGTCTCGCCGCCCTTCGCGCAACTGGCCGCCGCGTACTACGCGGAGCAGCGCGCGGTGTTCGGGGACAGCACGATGTACCGGATGAGCCCGCTGCACGAGGGCGGGCAGACCGGTTCGGTGGACGTGAAGGCGGCCGCCGGGGCGGTGCAGCAGGCCCTGTGGGCGGCGCATCCGGGCGCGCTGTGGGCGGTGCTGGGCTGGCAGGACGATCCGACCAAGGAGCTGCTGGCCGGGGTGGACACCTCGAAGCTGCTGATCCTGGACGGGCTCTCCGACCGGTACAACCGGCTGGACCGCGAGACCCGTTGGGGCGGGACCTCGTACGCCATCGGCTCGATCTACAACTTCGGCGGGCACACGACGATCGGCGCCAACACCTCGGTGTGGATCGATCGGTTCCAGTCCTGGGGCGCGAAGCCGGACAGCGCGCTCACCGGCATCGCCTACCTGCCCGAGGCCACCGGAACCAATCCGGCGGCCTTCGACCTCTTCACCGACCTGGCGTGGGAGCCCGGCCCCATCGACCAGCGGAAGTGGTTCGCCGACTTCGCCGGCCGCCGGTACGGAGCCCCGGACGCCGCGGCCACCGCGGCGTGGGAGGAGCTGCGCAAGGGCCCGTACAGCACCTCCTCGGGGCTGTGGTCGGAGTCCCAGGACAGCCTGTTCACCGCCCGGCCGAGCCTGACGGCGGTGGGATCGGCCTACTGGAGCCCCAAGGCGATGCGGTATCCGGCGGGTTCGGTACGCCGGGCCCTGGACCACCTGCTCGAGGTCGACCCCCGGCTGCGCCGCTCCAGCGCCTACCGCTTCGACCTGGTGGACACCACCCGGCAGGCCCTCGCCAACCACTCGCGGGTGCTGCTGCCCAAGATCAAGGCGGCCTACGAGGCCAAGGACCTGGCCCTGTTCCGGCAGCTGACCGCCGACTGGGCCCATTGGGAGAAGCAGTTGGACGCACTCGTCGGCTCCGATCCGAACTTCCTGCTCGGATCCTGGCTGTCGGCGGCCCGTTCGCACGGCGCGGACGCGGCCGAGCAGGACCGGTACGAGTACGACGCCCGCTCGATCCTCAGCGTGTGGGGGCGGCAGAGCACCAGCGAGGGCGGCTACCTGCACGACTACGCGAACCGTGAATGGAGCGGTCTGATCAGCGAGTTGTACGCCAGGCGGTGGTCCTCCTACTTCGCCTCACTGGAGGAGGCTCTCGTGCGGCGCGCCGCACCGAGGGCGATCGACTGGCACGCCTTCGAGGACGACTGGGCCCGGCTCACCACCCGCCATCCGGCGCGGCCGAGCGGTGACCCGTACGTCCTGGCGACCGGCATCGCCGCCACCCTTCCCGAGGTCAACTGACCTACACCACAGGGGAGGTGGGGATCTCCCGGTGAAGCACCGCTCACCCTCCGGTGGGAAGCTCCCCACTCGCCCGGGGGACAACCGGGCCGACCGGCCGCCGCTCCGGCGCGGGATTGGTTTCACTGAAGAAAACTGACGGAAGCGGATCAGGGGCGGTCACCGGAACCATCGTCCGGCGACCGCCCTTTCCGACGCCGCCATCGCCGGAAGGACGCCGCCCGCCATGTCCGAGACCGACCCGCACCGCACCTCCGCGCCGCTGGAACTGCTGACGTTCCTCACCGGCGGGGCCGCCGCGCCACCCGCCACGCCCGCCGCCGCTCCCCCCGGCCTGCCCGTCACCGGCCGGTTACCACCGCCCGCGGCCCGGGAGCAGCAGCTGCGCCGCCGCTCCGATCTGCGGGAGCGGCTCACCGACGGGATCGTGGAACTGCGCAAGCGGCGGCCGTGGAGCGGTCCGGACAGCCGCTCGCCCGAGGCGGGCCGCCCGCTCCTGCGTGCACCGGCCGTCCGCTCGCCCGAGGCGCGGACCCCCGGTCCGGAGGCACCCTGGTAGCTGGGGGGGGACATCCCGACGAGCGGGGCGGGCGGTGACTCCGCATGATCCGTACGAAAGCGGGGCGGGCCGGCCCCGGGCGGCCGGGCCGGGCCGCGCTCGGCGCCGTCAGCGGGCTGCTCGCCGCCTTCGCCGGGCTGGCTCTGGCCCAGCTGGCGGCGGCGGCCGTACGCCCCGAGGCCGCCCCGGTCACCGCCGTCGGCGGGGTCGTGGTCGACCACACCCCGACCGCCGTCAAGGAGTGGGCGGTCCGCCAGTTCGGTACGGACGACAAGCTGGTCCTGACCCTGGGCATCGGCGCGGTGCTGGCCGCCGTGGCGATCGCGGCCGGGCTGCTCGCCGTACGCCGCCCTGCCGCTGGCACGGCTCTCGCGGCCGCCTTCGGCGTGCTCGGCGCGGCGGCCTCGCTCAGCCGGCCGGAGGCCGCCTGGCAGGACGCGCTGCCCTCGCTGGTGGGCGGCTTCGGGGCCGCCGGAGTGCTGTACCTGCTGGTCAGAGCCATCCCTCGGCCCCACCCACGGCCCTCCGGGGCCGGTCCGGCCGGCGCCCTGGACCGGCGCGGCTTCAGCCGCCTCGCCGTCGCCACCCTGGTCCTCTCGGCCGGGGCCGGGTACGCCGGGAGGCGGCTCGGCGCCTTCGGGGACGCGGGAGCCACGGCCTCGCGGGCCAGGCTCGTCCTTCCGCCGCCCGCGGTGCCGGCCTCGCCCGTCCCGGCCGGGTCGGACCTGCGGATCCCCGGGACGGGCCCGTTCTTCACCCCCAACCGGGCGTTCTACCGGGTGGACACCGCACTGGTCGTCCCGCGCGTGGACGCGGACACCTGGCGGCTGAGCGTGCACGGGGACGGGGTCTCCAGGCCCCTCACCCTCAGCCTGCGGGAGCTGCTGGCCCGCCCCCTGGTCGAGCACGACGCCACCCTCACCTGCGTGTCGAACGAGGTCGGCGGCCCGTACGCGGGCAATGCCCGCTGGCTGGGCGTGCGCCTCGCCGATCTGCTCCGCGAGGCGGGGGTGCGTCCGCCGTCGCAGGGCGGCCGCGCCGACCAGCTCGTGGCGCGCTCGGTGGACGGGATGACCCTCGGCACCCCCGTCGAGACCGTGATGGACGGCCGTGAGGCGCTGCTGGCCGTGGGGATGAACGGCGAGCCGCTCCCCTTCCGGCACGGCTTCCCCGTCCGGATGATCGTGCCGGGGCTGTACGGGTACGTCTCCGCGTGCAAATGGCTGCGCGAGCTGCGGCTGACCACCTTCGCCGCGTACGACGCCTACTGGGTGCGCCGCTCCTGGGCGCGGCGGGCTCCGGTCAAGACCCAGTCCCGCATCGACACCCCGCGCCCCTTCGCCGAGGTCGCGGCGGGCCGGGTGGCCGTCGCCGGGGTGGCGTGGGCGCAGCACCGGGGCATCGCCCGGGTCGAGGTACGGGTGGACGCGGGTCCGTGGCGGGAGGCCCGGCTCGGGGCGGCGGACGGGGACGACACCTGGCGCCAGTGGGTGTGGATCTGGGAGGCGGCTCCGGGCGGGCACACCCTGGAGGTCCGCGCCACGGACCGCACCGGCGCCGTACAGACCGGGGAACGCACGGGAACCCTCCCCGACGGGGCCACCGGATGGCACGCGGTGACGGTCCGGGTGCGGGGCTGAGGCATGTCCCGCGGATCGGTCCGGGCCGGGCCACGCCGGATCGTGCCGGGCCCGCCCGCATCAAACCGGATCAAGCCGGATCAAGCCGGATCAGCAAGCGACGGCCGCGACCCCGGCGGACGGGGCCTCGGCCGGGCAGACCATCGCGGCCGGGCCGGCCAGGGCGCGGGCCTCGTGGAGGAGGCCGGGCGGGGTGGCGGCACTGAGGGTCCATACGATGGCGCCGCCGCCGTCCCCCAACGGCTCCGGGACGGCCGCGAAGCGGTCCCGCAGGTCGGCCTCGGCGGTTTCCGGGTACGGGAGGTGGAGCGTCTCGTAGCGCACCGGGGCCGTGTCCACCGGGAGGATCCCGATCCGACGGCGGTCACCGCCGCCGTCACGAGCGGGGACGAGGCCGGGGTCCGGGTCCGGGTCCGGATCCGCGGCGGGGCCTCCGATCAGCAGCTCGGTGAAGCCTCGGCCGCCGGGCTCGCCGGGGCCGCGGGCGTGCGTGTTGCCCGGGTAGACGGCGAAGGCGCCGGCGCCGGGGACCAGCCGGTGGTGGACGTGGCCCAGGGCCCAGTAGTCGTATCCGGCGCGGGCCAGTGTCCGCGGGTCGGACGGTGCGCAGACCCGGCCGCTCCAGGCGCCGTGCAGGCTGGTGTGCAGCAGCCCTATGTTGACGGCGCCGGGCATCGCGCGGGGGAAGCCTGCCGCGAGGTCGCGGCGCTCGTCGGGCACCGCCACCGACTGGCCGTGGACGGTGATGCCGAGGTCGTGCCAGGTCACCGACTCGGGGGCGTCGGCGCCGAGCCAGCGCACCGAGGGCGGGAGGTTCAGTTTGTGCGGCAGCGGGGTCTCGGCGTCGTGGTTGCCCGAGACCACCACGGTGCGCAGGCCCGCCTCGTGGAAGGCGCCGAGCGCGTCCTGGCAGGCGGCCAGCGCCCGGGCGTCGGCGTGGCGGCGGTCGAAGACGTCCCCGGCGATGAGCACCGCGTGGTAGCCGCCCCCGACGATGCGGTGCACGGCCGCTCCCAGGGCCTCGTACGGGGCTTCGCGCCGGTCTATCGCGGGCGCCCCGGGATAGTCGGCCAGGCCGCGCAGCGCGGAGCCTATGTGCAGGTCGGCCAGGTGGGCCACGCGTATGGGCGCGGGCGCGGAGGTGTTCACGAGCCGAGGATGAGGTCGGTCTTGAAGGCGTCCCGCTCCAGCAGCCAGCCCTCGGCGCGGAGCTTGCCCATCAGGTCGGCGCGCAGCTCGACCGCGTCGCGCAGGGTGCGCCCCTTGGCGGTGATCTCGGCGAACCAGGTCAGCTCGCCGGAGGCGGTCCGCAGGCGGCTGACTTGCGTCTCCATCGCGTGATCGAGCATCCGGCCAGGATAGTTGGCCTGCTTTACGGGACCGTGGAGTCGGGATGAAGCGGTGACCGACTCCGCCCAACCAGCAGGTTTTGCACCCCACTTGGCGAGCTTTCCGGGCAGGCGTTCCAGGACGAGGGCGCGGGAGGCGTCGAGCCCGGGCAGTTCGCCGGGCGCCAGCCCCGGGACCGGCCGACACTTCTTGTTGGTGAAGTCGAGGGTGGCGCGGGTGTGGCTGAGGTTGACCTGGACGGTGTAATTCCCGTCGCCCGCGCAGAAGTTGTGCCCTGAGGCCCGCTCCATCACGCGCCGCACGGCGGCCGGGTCCGTACCGTCGCCCTCGATGTCGAAGCGGGCCTTGTAGGCGAGGCGGATCCGGTTCTCGTCGTCATGGCGCCGGATGCGGACGATCCAGCCCTGCCCGTTCAGGCTTCGCCCGGCGTCGTCCACGTACTGGGCGACCTCCGAGCGGCCGGGTGCGCCGAGCGACAGCGCGGCGGCCGCGGCCGCCGTGGGCCGGCCGTCGGCGTCGAGCACCCGGTCCGGGTCGACCAGCAGTTTGACCTGGTAGCCCGCGCGCGACGGCGCCACCGGCGAGATCCCGGCCCGCACTCCGGAACGAATCCGGCGACTCGTCACTTTCTGCGTCTTCTGCAGTTTCCGCATATCCCCGTCGATCATGCCTCATACGACACCAGCCCGCCCGAAAGCCCCGGAACCGTGCAGGTGAACAGGCGGTGAATCTACCCCAGGACCAAGGTCCTGACCTGCGAGGTCTCCCGACCCATCGGTTCGGGATCTTCGCCGCGCGTTCACGCGGGATAAGGATCGTAGATTGTGAATGCATTCACAAGATCCCGCAACGGACAAAGGTGCACGTCATGGCCACTCTGCTCACCCCTTCCCACAAGATCACCGCCGCCGGCGCGCCCGCCGGCCCGACCGGGGGTGAGAGCGGTCCCACACTCGCCCTGCCGGCGCGCATCGCCCTCGCCGCCCTCCGCGTCCTGGTGGCCTGGACCTTCATCTGGCCCTTCCTGGACAAGCTGTTCGGGCTCGGATTCAGCACCCCGGCGGCCAAGTCCGTCATCAACGGCGGCTCACCGACCGAAGGGTTCCTGCTGCACGGGACCAAGGGCCCTTCGCGCACACCTTCGACTCGGTAGCCGGAGCCGGCTGGCTTGACCTGATCTTCATGACGGGCCTGCTCGGCATCGGCCTGGCGTTCCTGCTCGGCATCGGCACGCGGATCGCCGCCGCGTCCTGCGCGCTGATGATGGGCTTCATGTGGCTCGTCACGATGCTGCCCGCGACCAACCCCCTCACCGACGACCACTGGATCCTCGCGGTGGCCGGCGCGGTCGTGGCCACGACCGCCGCGGGCAACCACTTCGGGCTCGGCCGGGCCTGGCGCCGGACCGCACTGGTCCGCCGGTACCGCTTCCTGATCTGAGACCGGCGCCCACCCGTTCCCGCCCCCACCCCTCCCGTCCCCACCCCCTCCCCGCCCACTCCCCTCGCCGCCCGGCGGCGCTTCCCCGGGTCCGACACGATGCGCGCCGCCCCCTCCCCCGGGCGGTGCGCATCGCAGATTTGGCGTATTGTCCGGAATTCTCCATCATTCCGTCGTAGGTCAGGAGCCGGCGCAGTGGAGCTGACCAGTACGTCGTTCCTCGTCACGCTGATCGTCGTCACGGCACTCGCGATGCTCGCCGCGCTGCTCCTGTGGAACCGCGTCCCCGGCCCCGGCTGGGTGCGCTGGCCGGCCCGGCTGCTGATGATCGGCCTCTGCCAGCTCACCGCCATCTGCGTGATCGCCGCCTGGATCAACGGGAGCTACGGCCTCTACTCCTCCTGGGACGACCTGCTGGGCACCGACACCGGGCAGAACGACTCCGCGATGACCGGGCCGCCGCTGGGGCGGGCCAAGTTCACCCTCGGCGGCGACGGCATCCGCACCACGTACTTCCGCGGCTCCCACTCCAAGCTCGCCGGACAGGTGATCGTGTGGACTCCCCCGGAGTACGACGCACCGGGCGCGGACAAGACCCGGTTCCCCGTGCTGATGCTGCTGCACGGCTATCCGGGCTCGCCCCGCTCCTGGATCGACATCGGCGACATGCCCGGCGCGCTGGAGCAGCTCGTCCAGCTCGGCGCGGCGCACCCCTTCATCCTGGTGATCCCCGACCTGTACCCCGGAGGGGTGAACACCGACTGCACGGACACCCCTCAGCGCAAGGTGGCGAGCTGGCTCGCCCAGGACGTGCCGGATCTGGTCGCCAAGAACTTCCGCACGCTCCCCGAGCCCCGGGGCTGGGGGCTGATGGGCATCTCCACCGGGGCCTTCTGCGCGGCCAAGCTGCCGCTGCAGTACCCGAAGGCCTTCCGGGCCGGCGCCGCCCTGGATCCGGATCCGCTGACCGGCGACCCGGAGGTGCTGTCCGATCCCGTGCTGCGCGAGCGCAACAGCCCGATGTGGCTGGTTCAGCAGGCGAAGCACGACAAGAATACGGACGTCGGGCTGTTCCTGGCCACGTCCGCGCAGGACAAGGACAGCCCGCCGCAGCAGCTGGCCGACTTCACCAAGGCGGCCCGGAACTCCGGGGTCCGGATCAAGACCCTGGTCCGCCCGCAGGGCGGGCACAACTTCCAGACCTGGATCGCGATGTACCCCGATGCCCTGGGGTGGCTGAGCACGGAGATCTCACCGCCGGGCCAGGCCCCGTAGCCGGACCGGAAGCGACTCCACGCTGTTGCCGATGAAGCTCCGCTGGTGCGGGAGTTCGGCTTCGGGGACGGCCAGGTCCAGGTCCGGGAAGCGGGTGAAAAGGGCTTCCAGGGCGATGGTGGCCTCCAGCCGGGCGAGCGGGGCTCCGACGCAGTAGTGGGCGCCGTGTCCGAGGGAGAGGTGACGGGCCGCGGTGGGGCGGGTCAGGTCGAAGCGGTCGGCGTCCGGGCCGTGGAAGGCCTCGTCGCGGCCGGCCGCCGTGAAACCGGCGAGGACCGGGGTGCCCTGCGGGATCAGGGTCCCGCCGATGGTCAGATCGCGGGTCGGATAGCGGAACGGGAACCAGCTGACCGGGGCGTCGAAGCGCAGCGTCTCGTCGACCACGTCCGACCAGGTGGACTTGCCCTCCAGGACCAGCGCGAGCTGGTCGCGGTGGGTGCACAGGGCGCGGACGGCATTGCTGATCAGGTTGAGCGTGGTCTCGTGGCCCGCGACGAGCATCAGCCGCATGGTGCCGATGAGTTCGGCCTCGCTGAGCCGGTCGCCGTCGCCGTCGCGGGCCGCTATCAGCGCACTCGTCAGGTCCTGGCCCGGATCGGCCCGGCGGGTGGCGGCGATGGCGCCGATCAGCTCGACGAGCTCGCGCGCGGCGGCCATGACCTCGGCCGGGGTGGTGTCGGTGGCGATGATGACGGTGTTGGACAGCTCGTGCAGCCGCCCCCGGTGTTCGGGGTTCACGCCGAGGAGCTCGCAGATCACGCTCATCGGGAGCGGCAGCGCGACGTGCGTGCGCAGGTCCGCCACCCCGTCGGGGGACGCCTCCGCCGCCCGGTCCAGGTCGTCCAGCAGCCCGGCCGTCAGTTCCTCGATCCGGGGGCGCAGCCGCTCCACCTGGCGGACGGTGAAGGCGTTGCCCACCAGGGAGCGCAGCCGGCGGTGGTCGGCTTCGTCGGCGGTGTGCATGCCCTGGGCGTTGGCGAAGACGCGCAGCGGCCAGTCCGGGGCGATGGTGCCGTCGTGCAGGGCGGGGAAGTGCCGGGCGTCCTTGGCCACATCGGGGTGGGCGAGGAACTCCTTCAGCGCCTCGTGCCCGAGGACGACCGTGCCGGGCACGCCACCGGGCAGGACGACCTCGGCCACGGGGCCCCGGGCGCGCAGCCGGGCGTTGAGGGCGTGCGGGCAGCCGCCGGCGGGGTCGATGACGTGCGGGAGCGCGGTCGCGGACGGGGGCGTCGACCCGGATGCCCGCGCGGGGTCGGTGGACAAACCTGTCTCCTGACAATACGAACGGATCTCGACCAACAGTGCGGCCTCGGGGGCCGATTGTTCAAGGCCGCACCCGTACCGTCCCGGGAATCCGCAGGCGCGCCGCGCCGCCCCCGCCGCACGCGGGCGTCGTAGGGTCGCGGTCATGACGGAGGCAGAGCGGACTCTCGAAGGCAAGGTCGCCCTGGTGGCCGGGGCGACCCGGGGCGCGGGCAGGGGCATCGCGGTCGAGTTGGGGGCGCGGGGCGCGACCGTGTACGTGAGCGGGCGCAGTACGCGGGGCAGGCGCTCGGAATACGACCGGCCCGAGACGATCGAGGAGACGGCCGAGCTGGTCACGGCCGCGGGCGGCCGGGGGATCGCGGTGGTCGCGGACCATCTGGTGCCCGGAGAGGTCGAGGCCCTGGTCGGGCGGATCGACGCCGAGCAGGGCCGGCTCGACGTGCTGGTGAACGACATCTGGGGCGGCGAGCGGCTCTTCGAGTGGGAGAGCACGGTCTGGGAACACGACCTGGACAACGGGTTGCGGCTGCTGCGACTGGCCGTGGAGACCCATGCGGTGACCAGCCACTACGCGCTCCCGCTGCTGCTGCGCGAGCCGGGCGGGCTGGTGGTGGAGATGACGGACGGCACGGCGGAGTACAACGCGAGCCGCTACCGGGTCTCCTTCTTCTACGACATCGCCAAGTCCGCCGTGCTGCGCATGGCGTTCGCACTCGGCCACGAGGTGGGACCGCGCGGAGCGACGGCGGTGGCCCTGACCCCGGGCTGGCTCCGGTCGGAGATGATGCTCGACAACTTCGGCGTCACCGAGGCGAATTGGCGGGACGCGCTGAAAACGGTCCCGCACTTCGGGATCTCGGAGACCCCGTTCTACGTCGGCCGCGCGGTCGCGGCCCTGGCCGCCGACCCGGAACTCTCCCGCTGGAACGGGCAGTCGCTCTCCAGCGGGCAGCTCGCCCGGGTCTACGGCTTCACGGACGTGGACGGCAGCCGGCCGGACGCCTGGCGGTACATGGTCGAGGTGCAGGACCCGGACCTCCCGGCGGACCCCACCGGCTACCGGTAGGGCGCGCCCTTCGGATCGGGCCGGATCAGCCCCGCTCCAGCAGCCGGGCGACCCCGTCGAGGACGCAGCGCAGGCCGAAGTCCCACACGGTCCCGGGGCTGTATCCGCCGACCGCGCTGCCGACCCGCCCGGCGAGGGGGTAGCGCTCCGGGTCCATGGCCCGCTCCAGCAGCGGGGCGCTGAGCTCCCACCACTCCTGGTCGCTCTGGCGGGCGTTGTGCGCGGCGGTGTCGGCGGCGGCCAGGGCCTGCGCGTGGACGAAGCCGAGGAGGTGGGTCAGGGCCGCGTCCATCTCCACGTCGGTGAGTCCGATGCCGTCGAAGGCCGCCAGCTCGTGCTCGTACTTGCCGATCACTCCGGGGCCCAGCGGGGGGCGGGTGACGGAGAGCTCGCCGATCCACGGGTGCCGCAGGAACAGCGCGCGGTTCTCCTCGGCGATGCGGGCGACCTTCTCGCACCAGGCCCCGTCCGGGGCCGGTTCGCCGCGCTCCATGGCCAGGTAGACGGCGTCGAGCATCAGGTCGAGCAGCTCGGCCTTGCCGGGGACGTAGGTGTAGAGGGTCATGGGGGTGACCCCCAGCCGCTGGGCCAGTGCCCGCATCGTCAGCGCGGCCAGTCCCGACCGCCCTTCGTTCGCCGCCTCGTCGGCGAGCGCGATCGCGCCGTCGACGACGGCGTCGACGGTCAGCCCCTGCCGGGGTCCGCGCCGCCCGCTGGGCGCCCCCTGCCCCGGCTCGCGCCACAGCAGTTCCAGCGTGCGGACGGGGTCGCCCGCGCCGCTCCGGTCCGTGGTCACTCCGGACCCCCTTCCCGCCGCCTTCCGGCAGCCCGCTCATTCAAGCACCGCGTTAACTTTCTACGACGTACAGAATACTGTGTACAATGAAACTCCGAGCCACGACACCCGGAGGACCCCATGCGGATCACCGACACCGCCATCTGCCTCACCGTCGAGGACACCACCACCTCTTCCGCCTTCCTGACCAGGCATTTCGGATTCAAGGAGACGATGGCCGCCGACGGCTTCGCCTCCCTCTCCCACCCCGACGGCCCGAACGTGATCTTCGTACGACGCGGCCTGGAGGTGCTGCCCGAGGAGCTGCGCGAGCAGCGTGCCGCCGGAGTGCTGCTCGCGTTCACGGTGGCCGACCTGCCCGCCGAGTACGAGCGGCTGCGGGCCGAGGGCGTCCCGATCGTCATGGAGCCGCGGGTGGAGCCCTGGGGCGAGCGGGTGTTCCTGGTATCCGACCCCAACGGTGTGATCATCGAACTGGTTGACTGGGTGGAGACCGCGCCCGAGCCGGCCGCCGACGCCACCGTCACCGACCCCACCGTCGCCGGCACCGCCACCACCGCCTAGGACAGGAGCACGCTCCCGTGACCCCGCCCCGTCTGGTCCCCCTGCTGGCCCAGTTCGACTTCGCCCGAACCCGCCTCTCCGGCCGCATGGCCGGGCCCGTCATGGACAGCGGCGACGGGACGGACACCGAGGTCGGCCCCATGACGGACGAGGAGTACTTCTGGGAGCCGGTCCCGGACTGCTGGTCGGTGCGGCGCCGCGCGGACGGGCCCGGTCCGCGGGCGACCGTACTGGCCGGTGCGGGCGACTGGGGGCGGGATGCCGCGGCCTATCCGCACCCCTGGCCGCCGCCGTTCACCACCATCGCCTGGCGCCTGAGCCACCTCACCGAGATGCTCGCCCTGCGCGCCGACCACACCGCCGGGAGCCGCGGGCTGACCCGGGCCGACCACCGCGTCGAGGGCGGGGCGGCGGGAGCGGTCGCGGGCTTCGAATCCGCCGCGGCGGCCTGGCACACCGCGCTGCTGAGCGTCGACGAGGCCGCCCTGGACACCGTGGGGTACTGCACCTACCCGCACGGCAGCGACGCGGAGGAGCCGTTCGTCGACATCGCCTGGTGGGTCAACCAGGAACTGCTGCACCACGGGGCCGAGATCGCCCTGATCCGCGATCTGTACCGGGCGCGGGGGCTCTGAGACGCCGCCCCCGCGCCGCGGACGGGTTCAGCCCGCGATGATTCCGGGGCCGTCCCCGGCGAGCGGGGCGAAGAAGCGGGCCACGTCCTGTTCGGTGACCTCGCCGAGGGTGGCCGGGGACCAGTGCGGGTCGCGGTCCTTGTCGACGACCTGCGCCCGGATGCCCTCCACCAGGTCGGGCGCGGTCAGCGCATGGCAGGAGACCCGGAACTCCTGTTCCAGCACCGACTCCAGGGCGCCGAGCCCGGCGGCCCGGCGTACCGCCTCCAAGGTCACCTTCAGGGCGGTCGGGGACTTGGCGAGGATCGTCGCGGCGGCCTCCTTGGCCTCCGGGTCCCCGTATCCGAGCAGCCGGTCCACGATCTCCTCGACGGTGGCGGCGGCGTAGCAGTGGTCGATCCAGCCCCGGGCCCCGGCCAGCACGCCCGGCCCGGGCTCGGCGGCGTACCGCCCCAGCAGCTCCCGGGCCGGGGCCGCGGCGAGCTCGGCGGTCAGCGCCGACAGCCGGTCGGCGGGTACGAAGTGGTCGGCGAGCCCGCACAGCAGTGCGTCGGCGGCGCCCACCGCGGAGCCGGTGAGGGCGAGATGGGTGCCGAGCAGGCCGGGGGCGCGGGCCAGCAGGTGGGTGCCGCCGACGTCCGGGACGAAGCCGATGCCGGTCTCGGGCATGGCGACGCGGGAGCGCTCGGTGACCACGCGGACGCTGCCGTGGGCGGACACGCCGACTCCGCCGCCCATCACGATGCCGTCCATGAGGGCCACGTAGGGCTTGGGGTAGCGGGCGATGTACGCGTTGAGCCGGTACTCGTCGCGCCAGAAGGCGGCCGAGGCCCTCGTCCCTGCCTTGGCGTCGTCGTGGATGGCCCGGATGTCCCCGCCGGCGCACAGCCCCCGCTCGCCCGCGCCCCGGATGAGCACCTGCTCCACGCCCGGATCCCGCTCCCAGCCGGTCAGGGCCTCGGTGATGCGGAGCACCATGGGGTGGGTGAGGGCGTTGAGGGCCCTGGGGCGGTTGAGGGTGATCACCCCGGTACGGCCTTCGACGGCGCACAGGACGGTGTCGGCGGCGCCGGTGGTGTCGGCGGATTCGGCTGCGGTGTTCACGCCGTCCAGTATGGAGGGCGCGTAGCCTGACCGGTCATGCGAAAGATCATCCTGATGTCGCAGGTCTCCCTCGACGGCTACTACGAGGGTCCGGAGCGGCAGATCGACTGGCACCGCGTCGACGAAGAGCTGCACCAGCACATGAACGACGAACTGCGCTCGGTCGGCGGCATGCTGATGGGCCGGATCACCTACGAGCTGATGGACGCCTACTGGCCCACCGCCGACGCCGATCCCGCCGCGACCGCGGCCGTGACGGACTTCGCGGGCATCTGGCGCTCCGCGCGGAAGTACGTGTACTCGCGCACCCTGGAGACCGAGCGGGCCGACCCGAACGCCACCGTGCTCCGGGAGGTCGTACCGGCGGAGGTCGCCGCCCTCAAGGCCGCCCCGGGCGGCGACCTGACGCTGAGCGGGGCGGACCTCGCCGCCTCGTTCCTGCGCCACGGCCTGGTGGACGAGTACCGGATCTACGTACAGCCCGTCCGCATCGGCCGCGGCCACCCCCTCTTCCCGCCCTCCGACGGACTGGTCCCGCTCCGGCTGGAGGGGACCCGCACCTTCGGCAACGGGGTGGTGCTGCTGCGGTACGCCCGCGCCTAGTGCTGGGTCTTCCCCGGGGCTTGCCGGGCGGACAGTGAAGCGAGGTAGCCGGACAGGGCGGCCGCCGTGCCGGAGAGCGGGAAGCGGGCGCCGAGATGGCCGTCGGGGCGTACGAGGAAACCGGTCGGGCCGTCGGCGCCGTACAGCCGGGCGAACTCCCCGGCGGCGTCCCGGTATCCGGGGACGGCGTCGGGCAGCCCGGCGGATGCGTCGAGTGCGGCCTCTCGGGCCAGGACGGCCAGGATGGGCGGGCCGGGGGCGCCGCTCCCGTCCGTGTCGCCCTCCGCCAGCGCCGCCCCCGCGGCCCGGGCCTGCTCGGCGGCCCCGGCCAGGGCCGCGCCGTCGTCCCCGTACAGGAGCACCACATGGCCGGCCCGGCCGCGCAGCACGTCGAGCAGCCGCGAGGGGTAGGCGGCGAGGGGCAGGGTCAACCCGGAGCAGTCCGGGGCCCGTTCGCCGGGCTGGGGTGCGTCCGCCGGGCCGAAGGGACTGCCGGCGAGCGGTCCGTCGCGGTAGCCGACGAGCAGTTGGGCCTCGCGGAGCAGCACGGTCCGCAGGTCGTCCGGTTCGTTCTCCATGCCCTGGGTCGCATGCCGCACGGTCCGGCCGACGACCTCTTCGCCGACGGGGCGGCGCTCCGCGTCGTAGGTCGCGAGCAGGGTGGGCCCGGCGATCTCCCGGAGGACTAGCGCGAGCTTCCAGGCCAGGTTGCAGGCGTCCTGGATCCCTGTGTTCATGCCCTGGGCGCCCGTGGGCGGATGGATGTGGGCGGCGTCGCCCGCGACGAAGACGCGGCCGTCGCCGTAGCGGTCGACGATGCGGTGGCTGATGCGGAACACCGAGGACCAGCGCATCGCGGAGACCGTGGACGGGGCGGGGGCGAGGCGGTCGACGACGGCCTGGATGTGGGACAGCTCGGGGACCCGGGCCCCTTCCAGCCCGTGCAGCACGCCGTCGCCCGCTCCGGGCTCCCCGGCCGGTCCCCCGGCCGATCCTCCTGCCGGTCCCCCGTCCGGCTGCGCGGAGAGTTCGGGCGGGACCAGCATCGACATGCGGTAGCGGCCCCGGCCCGGCAGCGGGATGCACACCAGCAGGTCGTCCGTGGACCCGTCGGCTCCCACGTGCATGGACCGCAGGCCGTACCCCTCGGGCAGGTCCCAGTCGCTCACCACGTCGGCCAGCATGTACTCCTCGGCGAAGGCCCCGCCCTCGTACGACAGTCCCAGCCCCTTGCGCACGGTGCTGTGCGCTCCGTCGCAGCCGATGAGGTAGCGGGTGCGCAGCTCCTCCTCGCCGCCGGAAGCGGTGCGCAGGAGGCTGGTGACGCCGCCTCCGGGCCCGTCCGCCTCCTGGGTGAACGACAGCAGTTCGGTGCCGCGTTCGATGACCGTGCCCAGCGCCGCGAGGTGCTCCTCGAGGATGCGCTCGGTCTCGTACTGAGGCAGCGCGGCGAACCGGTACGGCACTTCGGGGGGCAGCATGAGCTCGACCCGGGCGCGTTCGACGCCGTTGGCGTAGATCAGCTGACCGCGCAGGGGCACCGCGCTCTCCACGACCGTGCGGGCCAGGCCCATCCGGTCCCAGATCTCCAGCGTGCGCGGCTGGATGCCGACCGCCTTCGCGTACGGGAGGCGGGCCGGCAGCCGGTCGACGAGGCGGCAGCTCACGCCGTGCCGGCGCAGTTCCGCGGCCGTGCTGAGGCCGACCGGACCTGCGCCCGCGATCAGTACGTCGGTCGTCGGGGTGTGCGCCATGGGTTCCTCCCAACCGCCCGGCCCCGAACCGGTCCCTCCTCCATGCTGACCCGGCGGGGCGCGGGCGGCCAGACGAGGAGGTCAGCCCCCCTTGGCGTGCACCCCCGGTGTGTGTCCGAAGGCCCGCCGGAACACGTCGATGAACGCGCTCGTCGAGGACCAGCCGCACCGGTGCGCGACCGCCGTCACGGGGGTGTCCACCGCCAGCAGCCGCAGCGCGTGGTGCAGCCGCAGCTGGGTCCGCCACTGGGGGAACGTCATCCCCAGCTCGGCGCGGAACAGCTGGCTGAGGGTCCGCTCCCCGGCCCCGGCCCCGGCCTGCGCGGAGAGCTCCGCGAGCCCGCGCCGGTCCGCCGGATCGGCGTGCAGCAGTGCGCACACCGCGGCCAGCCGGAGATCCGCGGGAGCAGGCAGGTGCAGCGGCTGGAGCGGCGAGGCCCGCAGCTGGTCGAGCAGCACCGCCAGCATCCGGCGCCGCTCGGCGCTGTCGTCCTGCGGGGCCCGGGTGTAGGCGAGGATCAGCTCGCGCAGCAGGGGGCCTACGGCGAGCACGGCGGGGGCGGAGAGGGAGAGCGGGTTGAGGCGAGTGGGCAGGCCCACGCTGTGCAGGTCGACACGGCCGAAGGCGCGGTGCTCGTGCACGGTCCCGGCCGGGATCCACAGGGCGCGGGTGGTCGGGGCCACCCAGGTGCCGGCGTCGGTGGTCACGGACAGCACCCCGGAACCGGCGTAGCAGATCTGGTGGTCGTCGTGTCGGTGCGGATCGATGCCGTGGTGGGTGTCGAGCTCGCGCATGCTCGTCGCCGCGCGCGGGGTGTGGCGGATTTTCTGCATCATCCGGCAATTTATCGGAAGCGGGCCGCCCCCGGCGAGAGCGATTCTCGACCGGTGACCTCCATCAGACCCTTCCAGTCCCCGTCCCCGTCCCCGCCCCAGGCCCAGGCCCAGGCCCGACCCCAGCCCCAACCCCAGTCCCAGCCCGGCCCGACCCGTCTCCGGACGGCCGCCTTCGCCGCGGGCCACTCCTGCGTGGACGTCTACCAGGGCGCCGTCGCCGCGCTCGTCCCGTTCCTCGTCTCCGAGCGCTCGTACGGGTACGCCGCCGCTTCCGGCATCGTGCTGGCCGCCTCGCTGCTGTCCTCCGTGGTCCAGCCGCTGTTCGGAGCGCTCGCCGACCGGTGGCCGATGCCCTGGCTCATCCCGCTGGCCACCGCAGCCGCGGGGCTGGGGGTGGCGCTGGTCGGACTCGACGCCGGGTACACGGCCACGCTCGCCGCCGTCGCCCTGTCCGGGCTGGGCGTCGCCGCCTACCACCCGGCGGCGGCCCGGCTGGTCCGTACGGTGGGCGGCCCCGGGCACGGTGCGATGAGCTGGTTCGCGCTCGGCGGCAACATCGGCTTCGCGTGCGCCCCGCTGCTGGTCGTGGGCGCGCTGGCGCTGCCGGGCCCGGCGGGTTGGTGGCTGCTGGCCGCCCCGGCGGCGCTGGGCGTGTTCCTCAACCGGCCGCCGTCCGCGAAGCGTTCGGCTGCCCGGCGGCCGGCGGCGACCCCGCCTCCGCTCCGGCGCCCCCGCGACGACCGGCGGGCCTTCCTGCGGCTCTCCCTGGTGGTCGTCGTGCGCTCGGTGGTCTTCACCGGACTGAGCACCTTCATCGCGCTGTACGTCCGTGAGCGTGGCGGCGGCGAGACCGCCGGCGCCGTGGCCCTGTTCGCCCTCTTCGCGGGGAGCGCCGGCGGCACCCTCCTGGGCGGCCGGCTGGCCGCCCGCTGGGGGCGGGTCACCACCGTCCACCGCGCCTACGCGTCGGTGGCGCCCGCCGTCGCGGGCATCCTCTTCCTGCCGCTGCCGCTGGTGTACGTCTGCTCGGCGCTGGCCGCCGCCGCGCTGTACGTGCCCTTCTCCCTCCAGGTCACCCTGGGCCAGGACTACCTGCCCAACCGCATGGGCACCGCGAGCGGGGTCACCCTGGGCCTGACCGTCAGCGTGGGCGGCCTCGCGAGTCCCCTCATCGGCTCGGCGGCCGACGCGGCTTCGCTGCACACGGCCCTGCTCCCGCTGGCCGTGCTCCCCCTGCTGGCCTGGGCCCTGGCCCGGCGCCTGCCGGAGCCCTCGGAGCCTGCGGAGCCCGCGGCCGCGGAGCCGGGGCTCACTCCGGCCCGGGAGTGACGGGGACCTTCCGGGGGCTGGAGCGGTGGTCCCGCCAGGCGGCCAGGGCTTGCGGGCGGGCGCCCTCGGGGTGACGGGCGTGCCAGTCCCTGAGGAACCGGTTCAGCTCGAACTGCGCACCGATCTCCCGGGGTTGCGCCGCTCGCGCCCGGGTGGCGTGCCAGTGGGCGACCGCCTCGGCGAGGGTGCGTCCCGCGCCCTGGGCGAAGTAATCCCGCATGAAGGCGTCGAAGTGGAAGCCGGGCCCGATCTCCCGGACGAAGTACGCCCGCAGCACCTGGCTGCACCGCTGCCCCGGCGGGATCACGCTGGCACCGTCCACGGGGGCGGCGAGCTGTCGGCCCGCACCGCGGGCGGGCCGCCCCGCGGCCGGGACCGGAGCAGGGGCCGGGAGCCCGTCCAGCGCGGCGGCGATCCGTGCCGTGACCGCCGCCTTCCCGCCTCCGGCGGGCAGGCCCATCCGGCGCGCCAGCGCGGAGAGTTCGGCCAGGGTCCAGTACCAGCGAGCCAGCTCCGCCCCGCTAAGCTCCGGGCTCGGAGCGGGCCGCACGCCACCTTCATTCGTACGCATGTTCCCATCCTAGGCCGCTCACCGCCCACCGCTCCCCGCTCACCGCCCGCGGCGTTCGCGGCCCCTCAGGACGTCCAGGGCGAAGAACCTCGGGACGGCGCCGCCGAGCCCGTCGAGGCCGGTGAATCCGCGGCGGGCCATTTCGGCGTCCGGCGAGGTGCCGCGCCCCTGCCAGTGGCGCAGGAAGAGCTTCGCGCACATCGCCGGCGGCGGGACCACGAGCTGGGGCCGGGTCTCCTCCGCGGCCTCGTCGGCCCGGACGACGAGGGCGCACCACTCGTCCCAGCGCCCGGAGTCCCGCAGGCGCGCCAGGACCGCCGGCCGCCAGTCGACCGACTGCCACACCGGCCACACCCGCACCATCAGCAGCCGGATCCGGTCGGCGGCGGGCAGCCCGGTCCGTTCCTCCCCCGTGAACCATCGGGTCAGGGAGTCCGGCAGCGACGACCGGCCGTCGAGCCCGAGTTTGGCCCGTGCGTACGTTTCCAGCGTCATGCCCCGGGCGCCGGCGAGCTCCTCCAGCAGTCCGGTCAGCACCTCCTCGTGCAGGGCGGGGTAGCCCTCGTCGAACAGCCGGGCGGCGTCCAGTACGTCGAGGTCCGACATCCACCGGCCGGGAGCGTGCTCCCGTCGGGTCCGCCGGACCAGGGACTGGGTCCGGCTGATGCCGGTGAAGGGCACCTCGGGCGCGACCGGACCGGGGGTCACGGCGCCCCGGCTCGTGATCGCCCGCAGCCCCGGCACCATGACGCCGCTGCTACGACGGCACCCGCCCCTCCCCCGGTCAGCGCAGGCCGGCCCGCGCCGCGGTGTCGTCGATGAAGCCGCCCTCCCGGTGCTGCCCGTACGGGCCACGGCGAGCCGGCGCGAGCGGTCCGGGCCGGCCGTCGACCGGCCGGTCCCGCCCCGACCGGCCGCTTCAGCCACCCCCGCGCCCCCTCGGTCTTCGCGGTCCCCGCCGGGCAGCCCGATCCGGGGCATGGTGCACGATCCGCTTCGCCTGCATCGACCCCGGCGCGTCCGCGACGACTTCCACGACGTCCCGGTACACATCCGGCGGCACGTCCGCCGAGAGCCCCTCCCGCACCTCGGGCCCCAGCCCCACCCGCGGCATCGCGGTCCCGGCCACCTCCCGCCCGGACCACCCCGACGGGCGTCCTCCCCGCCACACCCGTTCGACGGGCGGTCGGCGGGGCCGTGGGCTCTGTCATCAGCCCTCGGTCAGTGCAGCGTCAGGGTGCCCTGTTTGTATCGCCAGGCATACCGAATGTCGCCGGGCGGTACGTTTCGCCCCTCACCAGAGGCGGGTGGACCGGCATGCCGGAACCCTTGAGTGTCGACCTGCGGCTGCGTGAGCTGCCCAGGGCGGAAATGCACGATGCCTTGGAAGCCCTCGTCGTCACCCGGTTCAAGCGGGTGCTGCTGATGGACGACGACGAGGAACTCGCTCTCGACAGCAGCTACTTCGACCTGGGGCTGACCTCCCTGCGCCTCGCGGAGCTGCGCAAGGGGCTGGAAGCCCTCCTGGGCGTCGAGATCGACGCGACCGTGCTCTTCAACAAACCGACGATCGACGAGCTCGTGGGCCATCTCGGCGCGAAGCTCTCCGACCACGTCAGGAAGGCGTGAGATGTCACGTGATTCCCAGGCTTCCGAGGCCCCCGAGGCGATCGCCATCGTCGGTATCGGCCTGCGGTTCCCCGGCGGCTGCGAGTCAGCCGACGACTTCGACGCCCTGCTGCGCGGCGGAAGGTCCGGCATCCGGCCCCTCCCCGAGGACCGCTGGGATGCCGCCGCGTTCAAGCCCACCACGCCCGACGAGAAGGGCAAGATCCAGACCGAGGGTGGCGGCTTCCTCGATCGCATCGACCTCTTCGACGCGCCGTTCTTCAACATCTCGCCCAAGGAAGCCCAGTACATCGACCCGCAGCAGCGGCTGGTGCTGGAGACGGCCTGGCACGCGCTGGAGCACGCGAACATCGATCCGACGCCCCTTCGCCGTGGCAACGGCGGCGTCTACATAGGGGCCAGCTCGATCGACTACGCACTGGAGACCGAGTCGCTCCCCTACGAGGCGGTGGACGGCCATCTGGCCTCCGGCATCACCATGTTCCCGCTGAGCGGCAGGCTGTCGTACTTCCTCGGCTGGCGCGGTCCGAGCATCAGCGTCGACACGGCCTGTTCGTCCTCGCTGAGCGCCCTGCACATGGCGGTCCAGGGTCTGCGGAACGGCGAGTGCGACATCGCCCTGTCCGGTGGCGTGAACGCGCTGCACCATCCGCGCATCATGGTCATGTTCTCGCACGGTCAGATGCTGGCCCCGGACGGGCAGTGCAAGACCTTCGACGAGGACGCCGACGGGTACGTCCGCGCCGAAGGCTGCGGAATACTGGTGCTCAAGCGGCTCGGTGACGCCCAGCGCGACGGCGACCGGATCCTCGCGCTGGTGCGCGGCACGGCCATCGGACAGGACGGCGACAGCGCGGGGCTGACCGTTCCGAACGGGCCCGCGCAGGAGCTGGTCATCCGGCGCGCGCTGGCCGCGGCGCGGCTGGAGCCGCGCGACATCCAATACGTGGAGGCGCACGGCACCGGCACTCCGATCGGCGACCCCATCGAACTCGGCGCCATCAACGACGTGTTCTCCGACTCGCACTCCAAGCAGGTGCCGCTCCTGGTCGGTTCCGCCAAGACGAACCTCGGGCACATGGAACCGGCGTCCGGTGTGGTCGGCGTGATCAAGACGGTGCTCCAGCTGCGAGCCGGGACGATCTACCCCCACCTGAACCTGCGGACGCCCTCCACCCGCATCCCCTGGGACACCTATCCGGTGTCGGTGCCCACCGAGTGCCGGGAGTGGCCGGGCGAGACCCGCCGGGCCGTGGTCAACAGCTTCGGCTTCGCCGGGACGATCGCCGTCACCGTGCTCGAACAGGCGCCTTCCGTCGCGCCGCCCGAACCCCGCCCCGAGCCCCGGCCCGATCCGGCGGCGGCCGCGGACGACGACGTGAGCACCGCGTCCGCGCCCTCCGTGTTCACCCTCTCCGGCAAGAGCGCCGCGTCGCTGCGCCGCCAGATCGAGCGGTACCAGGAGTTCGTGGCGGGTGGCGGGGACGGCAGCCACGATGTGGCGAGCCTGTGCCGGACGGCCAACACGGGCCGGGCGCACTTCGGGCACCGGCTCGCCGGTGTCGTCCAGGACCGCGAAGGGCTCCTGAAGCTGCTGGCGTCGGGCCTGGGCGACGAGGCCGCCACCGGCGCGAAATCGCGTAAGACCGCCTTCCTCTTCAGCGGCCAGGGCGCGCAGTACGCGGGCATGGGCGCGGATCTGTACCGGTGCTTCCCCGTCTTCCGCGACGGGGTCGACGCCTGTGACGCGCTGTTCGCGGCGCACATCGACGTCTCCGTACGTGACCTGCTGACTGGCGAGGCGCCCGACGGCGACCTCATCCACCGTACGCGGTACACCCAGCCCGCACTCTTCACCCTGGAGTACGCGCTGGCCCGGCTGTGGATGTCCTGGGGTCTGAAGCCGAACGTCCTCATCGGGCACAGCATCGGCGAGGTGACCGCCGCGACCGTGGCCGGGCTGTTCACGCTGCCCGGAGCGGTCGCGCTCGTCGCCGCTCGCGCCCGCCTGATGCAGTCCGTCCGGGCCCGGGGCGGGATGGCCGCGGTGAGCCGCCCCGTCGGGGAGATCGAGCCCCTGCTCGCGGAGCGGCCCGGGCTGGCCGTGGCGGCCGTGAACGCGCCGGGCCAGTGCGTGATCTCCGGGGACGTCGAGCAACTGCGCGCCCTGAGCGAGGAACTGACGGCATCCGGGACCCGGGTCGAGCAGCTGTCCGTTTCGCACGCCTTCCACTCGCCGCTGATGGCCGAGATGTTCGACGGCTTCCGGGAGGCCATGGCGGACATCGAGTTCCACGAGCCGTCGATCCCGCTGATCTCCAACCTCACCGGCCGGGTCGCCAAGTTCGCCGAACTCGCCACCCCCGACTACTGGGTGCGGCACATCGGCGAACCGGTCCGGTTCATGGAGGGCATCCAGGCCGTCGAGAAGCGCGGCCGGCACATCTTCGTCGAGATCGGCCCCTCCGCCGCCCTGACGGCCCTGGCCCGGCAGTGCGTGGTCGGCGACGGCCACCACTGGATCGCCAGCCAGCGCCGCCGCGGCAGCGGCGAGCTGGCCGTCCTGCGGGCGCTCGCCGAGATCTACACCGCCGGCGCCCCGGTCGACTGGGCAGGTGTGCACGCCGGACAGGACCGGTCCGGCCTCGTGGGGCTGCCCGGATACGCGTTCGAGCGCAAGCGCTACTGGCTGCCCGCCGGCGGGCGCGTACAGAGCGTGCGGGGCTCCACCGCGCATCCGCTGCTCGGGCAGGAGGAGGGAAGCCGGGACGGACACCAGGAGTCCGTCCTGGAGTTCACCGCCCGCTATGCCCCCGGCGCGCCCTCCTGGCTGGCCGACCACACCGGCTCGGACGGCGAGACGGTCGTTCCCCCCGCCGCGTACGTGGAACTGCTGCTGGCCCTCCAGGACAGCGCGTACGGACACACCCGTGCGCTCATCCGGGACCTGCGGATGCACGAACCCCTGCGGCCGACCGAGGAATCCCCGAGCACGGTCCGCACCCGGATGCGGCCCCGGGCCGGCGGCGGCGCCGACGTGGAGGTCGTCAGCGGCCCCGCCGGCGAGGAGGTCCTGCACGCCACCGCTGCGTTCGAGCCGGCGCCGGACACGGACCCCGCGGCCGACCCGGAGGTCATCGCCCTTGCCCCGCCGCCCGGCGCGGTGCGCGAACGGGTCTCGGGAACCGATGTCACCACCGACCTGGCGTCCGTCGGCCGGGCCTACGGGGAGGCGTTCCGGCTGCTCACAGAGGTCAGGCGGCACGAGGACGGCGTGTACAGCGCCACCTTGGCCCTGCGCCGCTCCACCCCGCTCGAGCACCTGCCCGTCGAGGCGCTGGAGTGCGCGCTGCACGCCGCCGTGGCCCTGGACGACGAGGGGCCCTTCTTCTCGCCCGTACGGTTCGGATCCGTGCGCCTGCTGAAGAAGCCGCGCGGCGAGCGGCTCACGGTCCTCGCCCGCGTCACGGGCACGGGGACCGGGGCCCGCACGGTCGATCTGCTGGTGCACGACGAGCACGCCCCGGTCGCCGAACTGACCGGGGTCGAGTACCGGCCCTTGCCGGACCCCGGCCGTACGCCGTCGCTCGTCCACCGCCTCGTCTGGGTCCGCCGCTCCGCCCCGAAGGCCACGGACCCGGCGGGCAGGCACGTGCTGGCGATCGGGCCGGAGACCAAACACCTGGCGGCACTCGCCGCGCACGCCGATGAACGGGGCCTGCGCCTCACCGCGCTCGACGGGGCCCCCGCGCTGGGCGCGGCGCTCGCGGATCCTTCGGTGACCGACGTCTGCTGGTTCTGGCGGCCCGTCGGCGAACCCGGTGCGCCGTTCGGCCACGCGCTGCTGCGCGCCGAGTGCGAGCGCAACTACCGGGAGCTGCTGGAGGTGGTGGCCGCCGTCAGCGGTGGCGATCCGGCCCGGGCCGTGCGCCTGTGGCTGGTCACCAGCCGTGCGCAGTGGCTGCCCGGGGACCTGCCGGGCGCCGGGGTGCGGCCCGCGGCCGCCACGCTGTGGGGTTTCGGGCACGTACTGCTGAACGAGTACCCGCGCTCCCGGGCCACGCTCGTCGACCTGCCCGCGGACAGCGGACACGCCCCGCTGATCGACGAGTTGCTGACTCCGGACGCCGGTGAGTACCAGGTCGCGCACCGTGGCGGTGAGCGCCACGTGCGACGGCTGCTCGCCGGCCGGGCGACGCCCGCCTGGCACGGCGACTTCGAGGTGCGCGCGGCCGAGCCCGGCAGCACGGCCGAGCCGCGCCCCGTGCCCGCCGAGGCCGTCACCCCCACCGAAGACCTCATCCAGGTGCGGGTGCGGGCCGCGGCCCTGGGGCGGCGCACCGACGGCGCGCCCTCGCCCGCGCTGGGTTCCGGCTGTGTCGGTACCGTCGTCGCCGCCGGACCGCTGGCCGGAGTCCCGGTCGGGACCGAGGTCGTCGTGGCACACCACGGCACCCTGGGCCGCACCGTGACGGTGCCGTCCTCCTCGGCCACCCCCGCCCCCGCGGGTGTCGGGCCGGCCGAGGCGGTGGCGTCCTGCACCGCGTACGCCACCGCCCACCACGCACTGCACGGCCGGGCCGCGCTGACCGCCGGTGAGCGGATCCTGGTGCACGGAGCGGACCGGGCCACGGTGCGTGCGGCAGTGGCGCTGGCGGCCCGGGCCGGCGCCGAGGTCTTCGTCACCTCCGAGCCCGGGGAGGAGGCGCAACTGCGCGAGCTCGGCGCCCACCACGTGCTCGACGTGCACGATCCGGGTCCCGAGGCCGACATCCTGCTGCTCACGGAGGGGCACGGCATCGACATCCGGCTCGGCGCCCCGGACGAGCCGGTACCGGCGGCGCTCGGCGGCTGCCTCGCCGCCCGCGCCAGGACGGTGACGGCCTCCGCCTGGCCCGGCCGGATCGACACGGAGCTGGCCGCGATCGTGCGGGCGCTGGAGAGCGGTGAACTGCCGCGGCTGCCCGTCACGGTGTACGGCCTCGACGAATTGCCGGAGGCGGTGGCGGCGGCCGAGGAGGGCGTCCGCGGCCAGGTGGTCGTGGCTCTGCCCGAGGAAACGGTCACCGCCGGGGGCGTGCGCGTACGGGGTGACCGCACCTACCTCGTCACGGGCGGCCTGGGCGGGCTCGGACTGGAGAGCGCCCGCAAGTTGGTGGACCTGGGAGCCCGGCACCTGCTGCTGGTCAGCCGCGGTGGCAGCGCGACCCCGGAGGCCGCCGAGGTGCTCGCCGAGCTCTCCGGACGGGCCGCGATCAGGGTGGAGCGGGCCGACGTGTCCGCACCCGCCGACATGGACCGGCTCCGGCAGCTGCTGCGGAGCGGCCCGATGCCACTGGGCGGGATCGTCCACGCGGCGGGCGCCGCCGGGAAGTCGCTGATCGGCAACCTGACCTGGGAGGCGATCGACGCGCAGCTCCAGGCTCAGGCGTACGGCGGCTGGCTGCTGCACGAGCTGTCCGGGGGGTTCCCGGAACTCGAGTTCTTCTTCGTCCACTCCTCGATCGCCTCGGTACTGGGCGGCTCGACGCAGGCGCACTACGCGGCGTCCTTCGCCTTCCTCGACGGTCTGGTCGCCTGGCGCCGCGCGCTGGGGCTCCCCGCGCTGTCGGTCAACTGGGGGGCGTGGAGCCGGGTCGGCATGTCCGCCCGGCTGGACGAGAGCCTCGGGCGCGAACTGGAGCGCAGCGGAGTGCGGTTCTTCTCCCCGGCACGTGCTCTGCGGTTGTTCGAGCGGATGTTGGCTCACCCCGAAGGACCGTACGTGGCCGGCGAGTTCGACTGGAACGCGTATGTGGCGCCCAGCATGGTCGACAACGCCCTCTATGCCCGGCTGGTGGACGAGGAGGGCCGCGGCGGCGGCTCCGGCTTCGACCTGGCGGCCCTGTTCGCCAAGCCGGAGGCCGAGCGCAGGGAAGCCGTCGACCGGGTGGTGCGCGAGCGCGTCGCGGCGGTGCTCCAGGCCGACGACGCCGACCAGATCGAGCCGGCCACCCCGTTCGTCGCGCTGGGACTCGACTCCCTGATGGCCCTGCAGCTCAAGACGGGCCTGGAGTCGGTCTTCCGGGTCCCGCTGCCCGCCACGCTCACCTTCGATCACCCCTCACCCGGTGAGCTCACCGACTTCCTCGAAGCCCAGCTCACCTCCCTCCTCGCCCCGGAGAGTGGCCGATGACCGCGATCGAGACGGACGCCCGACGAGCCGACTGGACGCTGACGGCGACGTCCGCGGCGCACGCCCGCGACCGCGGCGGGCACCCGGCGATCCTGTGCGAGGACCGCGTCGTCACCTACGCACAGCTGCACCGCGATTCCGACCGCATCGCGCAGGGCCTGCTCGATGCCGGAGCGGCGGGCGGAACCCGCGTCGCCTACCTGGGCCGCGAGTCCGAGTACTACTACATGACCGTGATCGGCTGCGCCAAGGCCGGCGCGGTCCTGGTACCGGTGAACTGGCGGCTCACGGGCGGCGAGATCGACCACATCCTGCGCGACTCCGACGCCGCGGTGCTCTTCGTGGACGAGGAGTTCAGTGCCGTCGTCGACCGGCTGCGGCCCGAACTTCCGGGGCTGCGGACCGTCGTACGGACCGGCCTGCCCGGCGACGACGACCCGGGCGCGGGACTGCGCGCCTGGTGGTCGCGAGCGCCGTACACCGGCCTCGACCCGGGCACGGGACCGGATGACGCGGTGGTGCAGATCTACACCAGCGGCACCACCGGCCGTCCCAAGGGCGCGGTCGTCCCGCACAGGGGCTTCTTCACCCTGCCGGCCGCCCAGCGCGCCGCCGGCGTCGACTGGATCGACTGGCACCCCGAGGACGTCAGCCTCATCTCGCTGCCGGGCCTGGGCACCGCCGGCATCGGCTGGTTCATGCACGGCTTCAACGCCGGGCTGACGAATGTGGTGATGCGCCTGTTCGTGGCGCAGGAGGCGGTCCGGCTGATCCGCGAGCACCGCGTGACCACCACCTTCGCGGCGCCCGCGATGCTGGGGATGATGCTGGACGAACGCGGCGCCGACCGGGCCGCCTTCGCGTCGTTCCGCAAGATCGCGTACGGCGGCGCGCCCATCACGGAGAGCCTGCTGTCGCGCTGCATCGACGTCTTCGGCTGTGAGTTCGCCCAGATCTACGCCAGCACGGAGACGGTCAGCGTGGCGGTGTGCCTGCCGCCCGAGGACCACCGGCCGGGCAGTGCGCTGCTGCGCTCCGCCGGCCGGGTCTGCCCGGGAAACGAACTGAAGATCATCGACACCGAGGGGCGGAGCCTGGGGCCCGGCGAGATCGGCCAGGTCTGCGTCAAGGCCCCGTCGAACATGCTCGGTTACTGGAACCTGCCCGACGCGACCCGCGAGACGCTCGTGGACGGCTGGCTGCTGATGGGCGACGCCGGCTACGTCGACGAGCGGGGCTACCTCTTCCTGTGCGACCGGATCAACGACACCATCATCGTGGCCGGGCAGAACATCTACCCGGCCGAGGTGGAGACGGCGCTCGGCGAACACCCGGCGGTGGCCGACGCGGCCGTCGTCGGCCTGCCCCATCCGGACTGGGGCGAAGCGGTGCACGCCTGCGTGGTGCCCCGGGCCGGCGCCACCCGCCCCACCCCCCGGGAACTGCTGCTGTTCCTGCGGGACCGGCTCGCCGACTACAAGATCCCCACGGCGTTCCACTTCTCCGACACTCTCGAGCGCAACCCGGCCGGCAAGGTGCTGCGCCGGGCCGTGCGCGAACGCCTCGGCGGCGGCGCGCAGGCCGCGCCCGCCGCCGCCCGACCAGTGACGGACATCCGACATGACTGACCTGAGCGCCGGCCCGCGGGCCGCCCTGAGCATCGGCATCCTCCTGCCCACCAGGGAACAGGCGATCACCGGCGGTTTCGCGGCCGCCCCCCTGCTGGACTTCGCCCGCCGGGCGGAGGAGCTCGGCTTCGACTCCCTGTGGGCGGGTGACTCCCTCACCGCCCGCCCCCGTCTGGACCCCCTGATCATCCTGGCCGCGGCCGGTGCGGTCACCAGCCGGATCACCCTGGGCACGGCCGCCCTCACGGCCGCCCTGCGCCACCCGCTGATCGGCGCGCATATGGTCGCGAGCCTCGACCACGTAGGAGCCTCCCGGCTGATCCTGGGGCTGGGCGGAGGCTTTCCGGTACCCGAGACGGAGGAGGAGTTCGGCGCGGTCGGCGCCGACTTCAGCACTCGGGCCGGGCGCCTCGACGAGACGGCCGCGCTGTGGCGCCGCGCCTGGAACAGCACCCGCGACGGCGCCCCCGAGGACTTCGAGGGCCGGTACTGGCAGGTGCGGGGGCTGCACCGGCTGCCGCCCCCGCACCGGCAGGGCGGCCCGCCGCTGTGGCTGGCCGGCGGGGACACCCCGAAGGTGCTGCGCCGGGTGGCCCGCCACTACGACGGCTGGCTGCCCTTCGTACCCTCCGCCGAGCAGTACGCGAAGGGCTGGCAGCAGCTCGGTGCGGAGCTGGAGGAGGCCGGCCGGCCCGCCGGCGCGGTGACGCCGGCCCTGTACGCCACCCTCACGGTCGATCCCGACCGGGAGAGCGCCCGCCGGGAGCTGGACCACTACCTCCGGCACTACTACGGCCGCTCCCTGGAGCAGATGGCGCCGCTCCAGGCCTACGGCTGGGGCAGCGCCGAGGAGTGCGCCACCTGGCTGGCCGGCTACGTCCGGGCCGGCGCCCGCCACCTGGTGCTCCGGATCGGCTCGTTCGACCCGCAGCCCCGCCTCGAGGAGATCGCCGCGACGGTGCTGCCCGCGCTGCGCGCCCTCCTGGAGGCGGCGCCCGCCACCTCCAGGACCGCCTCCGAAGTCCAGTGAATCCCGCCCCGGGCCGTCTGCCCGGTGCGTCGCCACGCCTTACCCAGAGGGGAAAACGGTGAACAATTCCATCGTCAGCAAAGTGTCCGCACCGGGCCAGTGGTTCCACCCCGCCGAGACGTCGCCCGAGGCCCGGATCAGGCTCTTCCTGTTTCCTCACGCAGGCAGCGGGGCGATCATCTACCGGGACTGGGCGGATCTGCTGCCGCCCGACATCGCCGCCCAGGCGGTGACCCTGCCCGGCCGTCAGGAGCGCCGCGAGGAGACCGCGTACACGGCCTGGGAGCCGCTTCTCGACGGGCTGTACGAGGCCGTGCTCGCCGAGTGCGACGACCGCCCGTTCGGCTTCTTCGGCCACTGCCTCGGAGCCCAGCTGGCCTACCACCTCTCCGTACGGATGGAACGGGACGGGGTGCGCGGCCCGGTCCTGATCGGCATGTCCGGCTGGGCCCCCGAAGGCTTCTTCAATCCCACGAAGGAGCACATCGGCATGCCTCAGGAGGAACTGGTCGGCTGGATCAAGAAGCTGGGCTCCTTCCCCGCGGAGATCTACGACAACCCGGAGATGCTGCAGATGGTCATCCCCGCACTGCGGGCCGACCTGTCGGTGGCGGCCCAGCGCGTCGACGAGGGAGCCCTCGTACCGTGCCCGCTCGTCTCGTACGGAGGGAAGTCGGACCCGCTGATGGAGGAGGACGACGCCTTCTCCTCGTGGGTGCCGCGCGCCCCGCGGTACCTGGGGCACAGCGAGTACTCGGGCGGGCACTTCTTCATCGACAAGCACGCCCTGGCCGTGACGTCCGACTATTCCCGCCACCTCAACCGCCTTGCCGAGAAGGCCGGATGACCCATCCGGCAGGTCCGTCCTTACCTGGGACGTAATCGACGGACGGGGCACGGTCTGAGAAGGTCGGGATCATGACATTCGTTCCCGATGACCAGTCCGACACCCAGAACGAAGACCGCGAGGCGTCCGTCCGACGGATGAAGACGGAGGCGGTCCGCCGGCTGGCGGACCGCCGGTTCGTCGATCTGGACACCCAGGCGGTGGCCCGTGCCGCCGGCCTCGAGCCGGCGGCGGCGCAGCGGCTCTTCCCGGATGAGGAGGCACTCCTGACCGCACTGATCCTGGACGCCTACCACGGCATGGGAGAGAGCGCGGAGAACGCCGCGGCGGCGGCCGGGGCCGCCGGCGCCGGCCTGCTGGGCCGCTGGACCGCGATCTGGCAGGGCGTCCGGAGCTGGGCCCTGGCCAGCCCCGAGGAGTACGTCCTGATCTGGGGCCGGCCGGTGCCCGGCTACAGCGCGCCCCCGGAGACCATGGCCGCCGGCGCGCGTACCGTGGTGGCGCTCGTCGGGCTGCTGCGCGAGGCGCAGAAGGACGGCGTGCTCACCGGTGACCGCCCCGGCGAACCGCCCCTGTCCGAGGGCATGTCACGCAACGCGGAAGCGCTCGCGGGCGGTCTCCTGGAAGGGCTCCCGCTGTCCGTCGTCGCCCGCATGCTCGTCGTGTGGACGCAGCTGCACGGCATGGTCGGCTTCGAGGTCAACGGCCACATCGCCGGCGTCGCGGCCGACCCCGCGGCCTTCTTCGACCACGCCTCCGCGGCGATGGGAGAGTTCGCCGGACTGCCCCGCTGACGACGTCAGGTCTCCGTCAGTCACCCGTCAGGGCGTACGGGGATAGTCGGCGGAAGAAGAGCCTTCCGCCGAAGGAGACGAGTGATGCTCGAATCAGCAGAGACGGTTCTGGACTGGCCGTTCCCGCGTACCAAGTCCGGTTGCCCGGCGGCCGTCCTCGCGGAACTGCGCGAGGAGCCGCCGAGCGTCGTCCGCATCCCGGCAGGGGCGTCGGAGTCCCGGCGCGCCTGGCTGATCACCAAGTACCCTGATGTCCGCCAGGCCCTGATGGACCCCCGGCTGAGCGCGGACGAGACCCTGCCCGGCGCACCGGTACGCATCCAGGTGGACCCGGCCCAGAAGCCCGGGTCCTTCCTGCGCATGGACGACCCGGAGCACGCCCGGCTGCGGGGGCTGATCGCCACCGAGTTCACCGCCCGCCGGGTCCGCGCGCTGCGCCCGGCGATCCAGCAGCTGATCGACGACCTGCTGGACGAACTGGAGGCCCACCCACAGCCGGCCGACCTCCAGGACATCTTCTCCAGGAAGCTGCCGACGCTGGTCATCGCGCGACTGCTCGGGGTGCCCGACGAGGACTCCCCCTACTTCGTGGAGAAGACCCGGCTCACCATCGGGCAGGGCGATCCGGCGCGCTCGTACGCCGCGTACACCGAGATGTCGCAGTACCTGGGCGTCCTCGCCACCCGCAAGCTCGACGATCCGCGGGACGACTTGATGAGCAGGCTGGCCGTCGACCACCTCGGCCCCGGGCACATCACCCTCGACGAACTCATCGGCATCGCCCGGCTGGTGCTGGTGGCCGGCCACGAGACGACCACCAATCAGATCGCCCTGAACATACTGAGCCTGCTCCTCGACGAGAAGCTCAAGGCGGAGGTGCTGGCCGACGACGGCGCGCTCATCCCGCAGTACGTCGAGGAGGCCATGCGGTACTGGTCGATCTCCCAGGACGCCATCGTGCGGCTCGCCGTCGAGGACTTCGAACTGGGCGGGGTGTCCATGAAGAAGGGTGACGCGGTGGTCATCTCCATCCCGGCGGGAAACCACGATCCGTCGGCCTTCCCGGATCCGCTCCGCATCGACCTGCGGCGCGACGCCGGCAAGCACATGCAATGGGGCATCGGCCCGCACTACTGCCAGGGCGCCCCGCTGGCCCGGCTGGAGATGGAACTCGCCCTGCGCACGCTGTTCCGGCGCTTCCCCGGCCTGCGGCTCGATGCCGACGACCCGGACAGCGTCTTCCGCACCGGGACCGTGTTCCACGGCGTCCGGCACCTGCCCGTCACCTGGTAGACGTCCACGACGGGGCAGCACGAAGGGACAGGGCAGCACGAAGGGGAAGGGCGCCTGCCGGGGCGCCCTTCCCCTTTGTCCGGCCGTGCCGCCGTCAGCCTCAGATCTCCTCGGGGAACTGGTGGTCGGTACGGATCCGTCCGTCCTTCGCGAAGGTCAGGTACTGGGTACCACGGGCCGCGATGTCCCCGCCGTCCTTCGGCACCATGTCCCAAGTGATGCGCGCGGCATCGTGATTCACGGAATGGGCGTGCAGCCGGAAGGTGAATCCATTGGCGACGAAGTCGACGTACGCCTCGGTCACCGCCGCCTCGATCCCCTCGTGGCCGCGGAATTCCTGTCCGGTATTGGCGTACAGGCCGTCCTCGGACCAGATCTCCGCCACCGCTTTCCGGCGGCTCTCGGCATCGGATTCGTTCCAGACGGCGAGGTAACGCTCCACAAGGCCTTCGGTCAAGCTCATGGTCATTCCTCCTGAGAAAAGGGGATGCCGGTCACGGGTGCCCGGTGCCCGGTACTCAATGCCCGACGGGTCGAGCGTTTCACCGGCCGGGGTGGTGTGTCGATTACCTCCCGGGTAATGCACGGGTGTACGGAATACCGGGAACGGCGGTGTCAGCCGCGCATCAGGCCCGGGTCAGGCACTCCGGAGATGCTGGCCCGCGCGTGCGAATCCCGACGCAGAGCCGTACCCCCTCGTCATCCGACCGATTGGAGTGGAGCCATGGCGGACACCGCCGGGGCATATCCCGAGGACTGTCTGGTCATCGCGAATCCGGCAGCCGGCACCGTCACCGTCACCGGGGAACTGGTGCGGGAAGTGGCCGACCGGTGCGCACGCCACACCCGCGTCACCGTCTCCCTCACGGACGGCCCCGGCGACGCCGAGCGGGCGGCCCGGGAAGCCGTCCGCACCCGGACCGGCGACGGCACCCGGGTGGTCGTCGCCGTCGGCGGCGACGGGACGGTGCTCGAAGTGGTGAACGGCCTGATGGCCGGCGCCGGGCCCGGCGAGCGCACCGCGTTGCTCGTGGTGCCGGGCGGCACCGGCAACTCCGGTTACCGCTCCCACTGGGGCACGCGCCCCTGGCAGGAAGCCGTCGACACCGGGCTCGGCGCCCTTCCGGCGGCGCTGCGCCGGCTCGACCTCGCGCGGGTCCGGGAGCTCGACGCGCTGGTGGTGCTCGGCGCCGGCGCCGGACTCACCGCCGAAGTGCTGCGCAGCGCCCGGGAAGTGCCGCTGCGGGGCCGGGCCCGGCTCCAGGCGGGACTGGAACGCGCGGCGTCGGTGTTCACCCCGTACCCCGGACGGGTGACCATCGACGGGGCCGTCGTACACAAGGGCGAAACGGTGCTGGTCAACATAGGCGGCGGGCGGCACCGTGCCTGGCAGTACCTGGTGCTGCCGCATTCGGTGCTGGACGACGGGCTCCTCGACGTCTGTGTGGTGGGCGCCGGCACCGACCCCGTCGACGTGCCCCCGCTGCTGCTGACCGGGGAGCACGTCGACCGGACCGGTGTGGTCTACCGCACCGGCCGCAGCATCGTCGTGGAGCGCACGGACGGCCTGCCGCTGTGCTTCGAGCACGACGGCGAACTGGTGCCGTACGAGGGCTCGCGGCTGACCATCGACATCCTGCCCGGGGCGCTGCCCGTGCTGTGCGAACCCGCGCCCGCCCGGCCGGAGCGGACCCGGTGACCGGGCGCAGCCCCCGGCCGGGGCCGACGCAGCAGTCCGCACCCCCGCCGTCCCGAACCGCCGAGCTGGCGGGCTGGGCCGCCGGACTGCGCCTGGAGGAGCTCCCCTCCCGGGTCGTCGGGCTCGCGCGCAGCCAGGTCCTGTCGCAGCTCGCCGCCATACGCACCGGCCTCGCCCACCCGCTCGGGCGCAGACTGGTGTCCGCCTTCGGAGAGCCGCTGCAATCCGAGCCGGCCCGGTCCGCCGCCGTCTTGGCGGGCCTCGGGTCCTGGCTCAACCTGGACGACACCGCGTACGCCGGGCACTTGTCGAACTCGACGGTCGCGACGCCACTCGCCTACGCCCGCTCCGAGGGGCTCGACGGCGCCGCCTGTCTGACCGCCGTCGTGGCGGCCAACGAGTGCGCCGCCCGGGTCACCGCGGCGGCGACGCTCGGCCCCTTTCGCGGCCAGACCGCCGCGCACACCAGCCTGATCGGCGGTGTCACCGGCAGGCTGCACTGCACCGGAGCCGGCGCCGACACCTGGACCCACGCGATCGGGCTGGCCATGACCATGCCGCCGTGGACCTTGCTGCACGGTTTCCTCAGCGGCGACGCCCGGGTCCTCACCGCCCTGACACCGGTACGCGCGGCGATGGACGCCTGCGACGCGGCCGAGGCCGGACTGACCGCGGCCCCGGACGTGGTGGAACACCCCGACGGCTTTCTGGCCAGGTTCGCGGTGGTGCCGCTCCCCCAGGCCGTGAACGAGGGGCTCGGCCGGCGCTGGCACACCGACACCCTCTCCTTCAAGGTCCGTCCCGGCGGGCCGGGTGTCGACACCGCCGTGGACTGCGCCCTGGAACTGCGCCGCCGGTCACCGGGGGCCGACTTCGCCGAGGGGATCGAGGAGATCGTCGTGGAGACGTCGCGCTACACGACGTACGTCGCGCACCTGACCGACCGGCACGGCAACGGGCCGGACACCCCGCCGAGCATCCTGCCGCTCTCGGTGCCGTACGCCGTCGCCGTGGCGCTGCTCACCGGCGATCTGTCCGTGGCCGACTTCACGGCGCCCGCCACGCACGAGGCACGCCGCTGGGAACTGTCGTCCCGGGTACGGCTGGTGGAGGATCCCGGGATGACGGACGACTTGCTGGCGAGTGCCGCGCCGTTCGGAGCGGCGGTGCGGCAGGCGGGGGCGCCCGCCGTCGACTGGCTGGCCGCGTTCGCGGGGCGGGACGCCGCCGAGCGGGCCGTACTGGGTGCCCCCGAGGAGACCTTCGAGCAGTCGACCAAGCACACGGGCTCCCGGCTCACCGTGCGCTGGGCGGACGGCCGTACGGCCACCGCACGGCGAGACATCCCGATCGGCGCGGCGGGAGAGGAGACCCGGGCACGGCACTGGGGGCTGGTCCGGGAGAAGTTCCGCAGGGCCGGAGGCCCGGACGAGGCCGCCGACCTGTGCGCCCATCTGGAGGAACTGTCCCCCGCGGAGCTCGCCAAGCTGACCGCGACGGCACTCGGCGGCTGACCCGGCGTACGCCACGGGGGGCGGCCCGGGCTTCGACCGACCATGTCGCCGAAGCCCGGGCCGCCCCCCGTCGCGTACGTGTCTTCGGGCTTCCTCAGACGCCCCGGGACTGCTCCGCGGCCATCCGGACGTCCAGCTCGCGCACCACTTGGGCGGCGTTCCTGGCGATCTCCTCGTCGTCCGGGGCACCGATGACCTCCATCAGGAACGCGACGAGCGACTCCTGCAGGGCCTGGGTCTGCGACTTCTGTATCTGCTGGGACATGACCGACTCCTCTACGGCGTGAAGATGGGCGGGCGTGCGCTCAGAACGCCTTGCAGGCGCGGAAGACATGGGCGAAACCGGCTGGTGAGGCCGGCCCGTCGAAGGCCACGTACTCGGGGATCAGCTCCTCCGGAGCCCATTTCTCCTTGTAGGACAGCTGGGTCCTGGCCGGGTACAAGGCCTCTCCGTGGTCCCACAGGAAGTGCATCAGCCACTGGAACGCCGGGCTGTACCCCGGCACCTCGTGCGACGGGTCCAGTCCGGTGAACGGGGTGAAGCCGAAGTGCAGCCACTCCACCCCCTCCGCCCGGAAGGTGTCGATCGCCCGGGAGTTGATCGCTTCCATCAGTCCGGGCGAACCGCCGGGGATGCGCCGGCTCAGGTCGTGCATCCAGCCGGACCGGCTGCCGTAGACCGGCGAGTAGGAGATGTATCCCACGGCAGCGCCGTCGATCGTGCCGAGGAAGAGGCGGCGGTGCTCCTGTGCCGGACCGCCCAGCTCCCCGACGAGGAACTCCAGCGGACGGGCGTGTTCTCCCTTGGAACCCAGCCACGCCCGGTCGATGTCGTGCAGTGCCTCCTCCCACCGGCCGGAGTCCACCTCCTCCACCTCCAGGCCGTTGCGGAAGGCCCTGGAGATCTTGTTGCGCAGCTGCATGAAGCGGGTGCCGCGCAAGGTGAAGTCGGGCAGGTGAACGGCCCACGAGGCGCCGATCTGGTTGACCGTGAAGCCCTGTCGCCGGTACGCCACGGCATCCTGCCGCTGCAACTGCACTCCCACCAGGCCCAGATCCTGCTCACGGGCGAAGGCGGTGAAGCGTTCGAGCAGGGCGTCGTACGCCTCCGGGGCGGCGAACGGGCCGCCGAACTGCACCAGATGGCGCCCGGTCCGCCGGTAGACGACGAGGCCGTCCAGACCGGGCGCGGTGAACACCTCGTTGCCCTGGTTGAGGGCCAGAAAGGAACTGGGATTTTCGGACCGGGTGTGCCGCTGGACGGCACTCAGCACCGGATTTTCAAGAGCGGGGGAAATGGTCACGGTCTGCTCCCTGTCAGTACGAAGCAACTTGCCGAAAGTACATCAGCTGCAATGGCCCGGCGAAAGGGCAAGGGGACAGCGGCCGTTGCGCCGTCAGATCCGTATCAGCGCCGCATAAGCGAGATATCAGGTGGGCCTGGCAATGTAGTTGTTGTGAACGGCGCGGGAAACCGGGCCGGGAACGAGGAGAGGTGCCCGGAGTGGTTTATCGGGGTCCGGCGCTCGCGCCGGTCTGGCTCAGGCCTCCGCAGGTTCGAATCCTGCCCTCTCCGCCCATGGTGAACGCATTGAGTACGGCCGGTTGCCCCGGGAGGGCGGCCGGCCGTTCTTTCGTTGCGGGAAAGGTGAGAGTCAGTCGCTCATCAGCGGTCGGTCAGGTGTGGCTGTAAGCATCGAACCGTTCCGTGCGGAGCGTGAATTCGGGGAGGCGTGAGGATGCGCGACAAGCCACTGCTCAGCTACAAGCTCTACATCGCCGGGAAGGACGTGGAGGGCGACGGCTGGGTGTACACGGTCAGCTCCCGGTCCCTGCTCGAGGACGTGTTCACCAGTGTCGGTCTGAAGCGGGACCTGGAGCGCGACCCGACGTCCGAGGCCGCGCAGCACCCCTACGTCATCGGCCGCTGCGCCATCGCCTCTTCAGACGCCATCGACCTGGCGACCGAGGCCGCGGCCGCCGCGGCACCCGGCTGGGCCGCCGTGCCGCTGGAGCGGCGGATGCGGCTCGGCACCCGCTTCCGTGAGGAACTGCTGGCCCGCCAGGACGAGTTCGTCGACATGCTGGTGGCCGAGGGGCACCCCGTCAAACTTGCGCGGTGGGAGCTCAGCTGCCTCTTCCAGGTGTACAGCGAGGAGAGCCTGGGCTGGTACCGCGAACAGATGCACACCGAGTTCAGCCACGGCGGCCGCCGGCTGATCGTGCGCCGCCGCCCGGACGGAGTCGTCGGTTTCCATCCGCCTCAGAACGCCCCGGCTCCGAGCGCCGCACTGGCCGTACTGGCCCTGATGGCGGGCAACGCCGTCGTGGTCAGGGCGCCGCGCTCGATCGCGCTCAGCACGATGTGGCTGTTGCGCGACGTGGTGGGGCCGCTGCTCGACGAACTCGGTGCGCCTCCCGGCGTACTCAACGCCATCTGCGGCAATCCCAAGCAGACCCTGGACCGCTGGCTCGCCGATCCGCTGATCGACGACATCTTCTACATCGGCGGCAGCAAGGAGGGCCTGCTCTTCGAACGGGACTGCGTCGCGGCCGGCAAGAAGCCCATTCTGGAGCTGGCGGGCAACGACACCATCGTGGTGTGGCGCGACGCCGACGTGGAGAAGGCGGCGGAGGCCATCGCCGAGGCGTTCTACGGCTCCGGTCAGATCTGCATGGTGCCGAATTGCGTCGTCGTCCACCCCGCGGTCGCGGAACGGCTGTTCAAGGAGGTCCGGGCCCAGGTCGCCGCGATCCGCCCCGGGTACCCGCAGGACCCCGAGGTCCTGCTGTCCCCCGTACGCCGCAGCGAGCGGTTCTTCGGGCTGCTCAAGCAGGCCACGGACCTGGGTGCCGAGCTGGTGATCGGAGGCCTGCGCACGGAGCTGGACGGCACGCCGTCGCAGACCGGCGTCTTCCTCCAGCCGACCGTGGTGCGGGTGAACGGGCTGGCCGGGGCGCGCGCGTACGACGTGGTGGACCAGGAGACGTTCTTCCCGCTGCTGCCGATCGTGGTCGCCGAACCCGCCGGCGACGGCGAACTGCTCGACCGCTTCATCGACTTCGTCAACAGCAACCGGTACGGCCTGCGCAACTCGCTGTGGGCCGGGTCGGAGAGGGTGATCGACACCTTCGTCGGCCGGATCTCCAACGGCGGACTGCTGAAGGTCAACGACTCGCACATCGGGTTCCTGCCCTATCTGCCGAGCCACGGTGGCACCGGCCTCACCGGCGGAGCCTTCGGCGAGGCGAACTACCCGATGCTCAAGACCTCGCACCTCCAGGGCGTCAGCATCGCCCGCGGCATCAGTCCGCACGAAGCGGTCTTCGGCTCATGACCGTCCCCGTACCCACACCCACAAGGACCGCCATGCGTTCCCTCTCCACCGCACGAGATCTCTGCGACCACCACCACCCCGGCCTGCTCAAGGCCCTGGGAGACATCCCGTACGAGCGGCGCGAGGCCCCCGGCAGCCCGGTCATCGACCTGTTCCGCAACCACGACGGGGCCGGACTGCTGATCCCGCGGGAGTACGGAGGCCACGGCGCGGACGCGCTCGACGCCATCCGGGTCCAGCGCGCCCTCGGCTCGCTCTCGCCCTCCACCGCCGCCGTGGCGGCCATGCACCACTTCACCGCCGCGACGCTGTACGCCCTCGCCGCCGATCCCGGCAGGCTCACCCCCGCCCAGCTGGAGACGCTCTCCGGCATCGCGCCGGGGCGCCGGCTGATGGCGTCCGGCTGGGCGGAGGGACGTACCCAGCAGAACATCCTCGTTCCGGCGGTGGCTGCGACCCCCACCGAGGGCGGCTACCTGCTCAACGGCACGAAGAAGCCGTGCAGCCTGTCCCGTTCCATGGACCTGCTCACCGCCAGCATCGCGGTGCCCGGTCCCGACGGCGCCCCCGAACTGGCCCTGGCCATGGTGAACCTGCCCACGCGGGGGCTGTCCGTGCACCCGTTCTGGGGCAACGACGTCCTCGCCGCCGCCGAGAGCGACGAGGTCCGTCTGACCGACGTCTTCGTCCCCGAGGAACTGGTCGTCCGGACCACCGCCGAGGACCCCGGCCGGCTCGACGACCTGCAGACGGTCGCCTTCGTCTGGTTCGAGCTGCTGATCTCGGCCGCCTACGTCGGCGCGGCGAGCACGCTGGCCGAGCAGGTGCTGGTCCGGGAGCGGGGTACCGCCGGGGAACGTGCCGCCCTCGTCATCCGGATCGACTCGGCCTTCGCCCTGCTGGAGGGCGCCGCGCGGGCGGTCCTCGCCGGGCTCGGCGGTGAAGAGGCCGTCGCCCAGGTGCTGGTGGCCCGGTACACCGTGCAGGACCTCCTCGCCCAGGCGGTGGACCAGGCCGTGGAGCTGCTCGGAGGCCTCGACTTCATCCGCTCCGGCGACCACGCCCGGCTGGCCACCGCCGTGCGCGCGCTCGCCTTCCATCCGCCCGGCCGCGGCGCGGCCGCCGAACCCCTGGTGGCCTGGTTCGCGGGCAACCCCCTGGAGCTGTCATGACCACCACCCACCAGGTCCCCGGGACCCATACCGAACAGCAGATACTCGACCTGTACCGGGCCCATCTGAGCAAGGGCCGGGCCACCCTCGCAGAGCTCTTCGGCACTCACATGGAGATGGCGTCGGAGGGAGCGTGGATCACCACCAGCGACGGGGCGCGCTTCCTGAACGCGGGCGGGTACGGGGTCTTCATCATGGGAGCCCGGCACCCCGTCGTCATGGAGGCGGTCGAACGGCAGCTGCGCACGCACCCCGTCGCCACCCGCATCCTGCTGGAGCCGACCGTCGCGCTGGCCGCCGAGGCCCTCGTCTCGGTGATGCCTCCGGGCCTGGACAGGGTGCACTTCGCCCTGTCGGGCGCCGAGGCCGTGGAGACGGGACTCAAGCTGGCGCGGGCCAACGGCCGCAAGCGCACCGTCTCGATGAACGGCGGCTACCACGGCAAGACCCTCGGGGCCCTCTCGGCCACGGCGAAGGAGGTCTACCAGCGGCCCTTCCGCCCGCTCCTTCCCGACGTCCGGCACATCCCGTACGGGGACGCCGACGCCCTGGAGGCGGAGCTCGCCGCACACCCCGGCGAGGTGTGCGTGATCCTGGAGCCCGTCCAGGGCGAGGGCGGCGTGATCATCCCGCCCAAGGGATACCTCAAGCGGGTCGAGGAACTCGTGCGCGAGTACGACGGATTCCTCATCCTCGACGAGGTGCAGTCCGGCTTCGGCCGCCTCGGCGAATGGTGGGGCGCCGACATCGAGGGCGTCGTCCCCGACGTCCTGCTGGCGGGCAAGGCGCTCGGCGGCGGAGTGGTCCCGGTCTCGGCCGCCGTCGCGACCCGGGAGGCGTTCCGGCCCTTCGACAAAGACCCCTACGTCCACACCGCCACGTTCTCCGGACAGCCGCTGCTGATGGCCGCCGTCCAGGGCTCGATCCAGGCCATGCGGGACGGCCGGCTGGTCTCCCGCGCCGGCGACCTCGGGGCGGTACTGCTGCCGCGCATCGCCGAGATCGCCCGCCGCAACATTCCCGACCTGCTCGTCGACGTACGCGGTCAGGGGCTGCTCATCGGTGTCGAGCTGACCGAGGCGGGCCTGGCGGGCGAGCTGCTCATCGAACTGTTCAACCACGGAGTGGTGGCGAACCACTCGATGAACGGCAGTTCGGTGGTGCGGTTCACGCCTCCCGCGACCCTCACCGACCAGGAAGCCGACGTGCTCCTCGACTCCTTCGACAAAGCCACCCGCGCCCTGATCAGCGGGTCGGCCACCCTGCCCGGAAGGCGGTAAGAGATCGTGCGGCACGTCGAACTGGAGGCCTGTGTGCGCTCCGAAAAGGCCCGGCACGTCTACGACAACGTACTGCGCTGGGAGCGCTATCCCGAGCTCGCACCGCACGTGCAGTCGACCACGGTCCACGCGACCCACCCCGATCCGGAGGCCGGCTCCAGCTGGGAACTCCACTTCCGCAGTGGGCTGCTGCGCTGGACCGAACGGGACCGGTTCCTCCCCGACCGGCTGGAGATCCACTTCGAGCAGACGGAAGGGGACTTCGACGCCTTCTCCGGCACGTGGCGCCTGGAGCAGCGGGGTGACGACGTCGCGGTCCGCTTCTCGGCCGACTTCGACTTCGGCATCCCCAGCCTCGAAGGAATCCTCGACCCCATCGCGGAGCGCGTGATCAGAGAGACGGTCGCCTGGGCCGTCACCGGGCTGTTCCCCCGGACCGACCTGGTCGGCGACACCGGTCTCGACGACTCCGCCCCCGGCCTCCCGGCCACCGTCTGATTCCCGCCCGCCACCCCGGCGGGGCCCTCAGCAGGATCCGCAGGAGACGACTCATGGACCAGGCCAACCCCTTCGAAACGCCCAGGACCTTCAGCCTCCACCGCGCCGAGTATCTGGTCGGGCTGGCCGTGTCGACCGGGCTGATCATCGCTCACTTCGGCGAGATCCGGTGGCTGCCGGCCATCGCGCTGTTCCTCTACATCGACCTGATCGGCTACCTGCCCGGCGCCATCGCGTTCCGGCGCAGCGGCGGCCGGCCCATCGCCAAGACGTACTACGTGCTCTACAACGTGATGCACAGCATGATCACCCAGGGCGCGGTCGCCGCGCTGTGGTGCTGGCTGGTGAAGCCCGAGTGGGCCCTGCTCGTGCTGCCGTTCCATCTCTTCGGCGACCGGGGACTGTTCGGCAACTTCATGAAGTCGTTCGCGCTGCCCTTCGAACCGGTCCGGCAGACGGGCTACCTGCGACTGCTGGACGATCTCGGACTCGCCCACCCCAAGCCCGTCGGGCACGCCACCGAGCCCACCCCCGTCGGCCACGTGGCCCCGCAGTCGGCCGGAGCGGCCCGATGAGGTCCTCGGCGAAGGCACCGGCCCGGCTGCTGATCGACCAGTTGGCCGCACCGGTGGCGGTGCTCACCGTGCGGCACCAGGGGCGTACGCACGGCACCACGGTCAGCACTCTGACCCGGGTCTCGCACCGCCCGCTGCTCGTCGGTACGGCGCTGCGGGCCGGTTCGGTGCTGTCCCGGCTGGCCTCCGCCGAAGGGCGGTTCGCCGTCAACGTACTGGGTGCGTCCCAGAGTTCCATCGCCCGCTGGTTCGCTTCCAGCGCCCGCCCGGACGGCGTCGAGCAGTTCGCCGCCGTCGACTGGCACCCCGATCCGTACACCGCGGCGCCCCTGCTCGACGGTGCGCTCGCGCACTACGCCTGCCGGCTCTCGGCGAGTTACGTCGTCGGCGACCACGAGGTGCTGCTCGGGCAGGTCGTCCGGGTGGACAGCGGCGCCGGCGACCCGCTGCTGAGCTACGGGGGCGGACTCGTCGCCGGCGCGCTGCACCCGCAGACCGGCCCGGGCGGCATACCCCAACCCCACATCGAGGAGGAAGCCGGATGACCGACACCACGCGCGACCGGACGGCCGGCGCGAACCGGGTCACGGCCCCCGAGGCCGACTGGGACACCGCGCCGGGCCTGCTCGACGGCGCCATGAAGCTCACGCTCGGGCCCGAGGACTGCGACCTGGCGTACTGGATCACCTCGGTCGCCCAGGGCACGCTGCGCGACCGGGGGGTGACCGGACACCACGAGGACGCCGGGGTGCCGGAGCTGCTGACCCGGCCGGGTCCGCTGAACGAGGCGCTGACCCTGGAGTTCGGCTTCCGCAGCGTCGCCGAGGAGATCGCCACCCGGCTGCTCGGGCACTACGTGGCCCTCGCGCCCGGCATCCCCGAGATGGAGTTCTACGCCACCCAGATGATCGACGAGGCCCGGCACTCCCGGGTGTTCCGCAACCACCTGGTGGAGCTCGGCAGGCCGGCCGCGACCCTGCTGCGGGACATCGACGAGATGGCGGCCGACTACCGGCGCAGGGTACTGCGGCCGGTCGAGGACTTCACGCTCGAAGTCATCCGGGACGAGGGGGACTTCCTCGGCGGTGTCGCGGTGTTCGCCATCGTCATCGAAGGGGTCCTGGCCCCCGCGGCCGAACTCAGCGAACGCAAGTGGACCCCCCTGTCGCCCGCGACCGGGGAGATCTCCCGGGGGACGGCCATCGACGAGATCCGCCATCTGACCGTCGCCAGCACCATCCTGCGCGACCGGTTGCGGGAACACCCCGAGGAGCGGCCGCGGGTGCTGGACGTCATCGGGCGGGGCGTCAGGCTGTGGGACGAGATCCCCGACCGCGAGTTCGTCATCCACCGCGAGGAACTGTTCCAGGAAGGCATGAAGGAACACGCCGACCTCATCGGGGACTACGAGATCTGGCCCGGCGTACGGATGCTCGACACCACCGCCGAGCAGCGCTACGCCATGGCGGAGCGCTGGACCGACGAGATGGCCGAGGCGCGCATGGCCTACATGGAACTGCCCGTCGACGTACTGACCGGCGGTCCGGGGCGGCCGGCATGACAGCGGGCGCACCGGCAGCGGTGATCTGCGGCATCGGCGGGTACGTACCGCCCGGCGTGGTCACCAACCAGGACCTGACGAGCCGTCTGGACACCACCGACAAGTGGATCCGCAGCCGGACGGGCATCGCGTCCCGGCACGTGATCTCGCCCGGCACCGCCACCTCCGACCTCGCGGTCGAGGCGGGTGGGCTGGCCCTGGCCTCGGCGGGTGGCGAGCCCCCGGACGCGGTGGTGCTCGCCACCACCACACCGGACCGGCCCTGCCCGGCCACCGCACCCGAAGTGGCCGCCAGGCTGGGACTCGACGGCGCAGCCGCGTTCGACGTCGCCGCCGTGTGCTCGGGATTCCTGTACGGCCTCGCCACGGCCTCCGGGCTGATCGTGTCGGGGACCGTGCGCAGGGTCCTACTGATCGGCGCCGACGCCTTCACCACCATCGTCGACCCGGCCGACCGGGGGACCGCGGTCATCTTCGCCGACGGCGCGGGAGCCGTGGTCCTGCGCTCCGGTGACGCTACCGAACCGGGGGCCGTCGGGCCGCTGGTCCTGGGCAGCGACGGCCGGCTGAGCGACCTGATCGAGGTCCCGGCGGGCGGCTCACGCCAGCGGTCCTCCGGCCGCCCGCCCGCTCCGGGCGAGGAGTACTTCCGGATGCGGGGGCGCGAGACGTACCGGCACGCCGTGGAGCGGATGAGCGCCGCCTCGCGCACGGCCCTGGAGACGGCGGGCTGGGAGATCGGCGACGTCGACCGGTTCGCCGCCCACCAGGCCAACGGCCGCATCCTCACGGCGGTGGCCGAGGAGCTCGGTGTGCCGGCGGAGCGCTCCCTGTCCAACATCGAGCGGGTCGGCAACACCGGTGCCGCCTCGATCCCCCTGCTGCTGGCCCAGTCCGCGGCCGACGGCTCCCTCGTAGGAGGGCACCGGCTCCTCATGACCGCCTTCGGCGGAGGTCTCGCCTGGGGCGCCGCCGCCCTGGTCTGGCCGAACGTCAAGGCCGCCTGACCGACACCGCCTCACCGCCCTTCTCGCGTACGCGCCCATCGATGACTCAAGGAGACCGCAATGCCGAACACGTTCGAGACCCTCAAGGAAATCCTGGTCAGCAAGTTGAAGGTGGATGCCGGGCAGGTGACGCCCGAAGCCACCCGGGAGGAGGTCGAGCTGGACTCGCTGGCAGTGGTCGAACTCTCGCTGCTGCTGGAGAAGGAGCTCGGCGTGAAGGTCAGCGACGACGAGCTGCTGGACCTGGACACCATCGGCGACATGGCGCTGCTCGTGGAGCAGCGGATGTCGACGGTCTGATGCCCGCCACCGACACCGCGGTCACCGGCCTGGGTCTGGTCACGCCCGGCGGCGTCGGTACGGAGCCGACCTGGGAGGCCGTCCTTGCGGGGCGGGCCACCGCGGCGCTCGACCCCGTGCTCGACGGCCACCCGGTCCGGCTCTCGTGCCGGGTCCCCGGATTCGATCCGGACGCACTGCTCGGTGGCCGGCGGGCGCTGCGCCTCGACCGGTTCGTCCAGTTCGCGCTGGTGGCCGCCAAGGAGGCGGTTGCCGACGCCGGACTGGACCCGGCGACCTGGGACGGCGCCCGGGTCGGCGTCGTCCTCGGCTGCGCGGACGGCGGGCCGGGCACCGTCGAGACGCAGCACCGGACGCTGCTGAAGGAGGGCCCGCGGCGGGTGTCCCCGCTGCTGCTGCCCATGCAGCTGCCGAACATGCTGGCGGGGCAGGCCGCCATCGAGTTCGGCGCCCGCGGCCCCAACCTGGTGGTGGCCACCGCCTGCGCCTCGGGTGCCACCGCGATCGGCACGGCCCGTGATCTGCTGGCCATGGACCGGTGCGACATCGTGCTGGCGGGCGGCAGCGAAGCCATGATCACGCCCTTGGTCATGGCCGGCTTCGCGAGCATGGGGGCCTTGTCACGGCGCGAAGACGACCCGGCGACCGCGTCGCGCCCCTTCGACGCCGGGCGCGACGGCTTCGTCGCCGGTGAGGGAGCGGGGGTGCTGGTCCTCGAGCGGGTCGCCGACGCCCGTGCCCGCGGCGCCCGGATCCGGGCGCGCATCGCGGGCTATGGAGCCAGCGCGGACGCCCACCACATGACCAGCCCGGATCCGCGGGGCCGCGCCGTCGAGGCCGCCGTACGGGCCGCGCTCGCCGACGCGGGTGCCTCGCCCGGTGACATCGCGCACGTCAACGCGCACGGTACGTCGACGCCGTTGAACGACCTGATGGAGGGCCAGATGCTCGCCCGGGTGTTCGGAGGTCACCCGCTCGTCACCTCGACGAAGGGGGTGACGGGCCATCTGCTGGGGGCCGCCGGAGCGGTCGAGGCGGCGCTGGGTGTGCTCACCGTGGAGCGGTCGGTGATTCCGCCCACGGCCTCGCTCCAAGAGCTCGATCCGCGGCTCGACCTCGAGGTGGCCACCTCCGCCACCGGCGCGCGCATCGACCTGGCCCTGAGCAATTCCTTCGGATTCGGTGGTCAGAACGCGGTCCTGGCCATCGCCGCCGCCTGACCCGACGGACAGGGGAGTCCCGTGCACGACGTACGAGAACTGATCGAGCGGGACCAGAGGACGGCGGCCGCGCTCGCCCGCCGCGGCTACGAGCTGCGGGTCGCGCCGCTCCGGGAGGCCCAGCGGCGCCGTACCGAGGCCGCTGACCGGGTGACCCGGCTGCGGGCCGAGCTGAACCGGGTCTCCCGGGCCGCCCGCTCCGCCGGCGGCGGACCGTCCGATGCCGAGCGCGACGCGGCCCGGGAACTGCGCGGCGCGGTCCGGCAGGCCGAAGAGGCGGTCTCGGCGGCCGAACGGGAACTGCGCGACCGGCTGCTCACCGTCCCCAACGTGCCGGACGACGACGTGCCGGACGGCCGTACCGGGGACGACACGGTGGAGGTGCGCCGGGGCGGGCCGCCTCCCGTGCCGGCCGGTCCGGAACGCCATCACGCCAGGATCGGCGAGACCCTGGGGATCCTGGACGCCGCCGCGGCCGGCCGCCTGTCGGGGGCCAGGTTCAGCGTCGCCCGCGGCGCCGGAGCCCGGCTGGAACGGGCGCTGGCCGACTTCTTCCTGGACCTGCACACGGAAGGCCAGGGGTACACGGAGTACTCGGTGCCCTACCTGGTCAGCCGGGAGACCATGACGGGCACGGGGCAACTGCCGAAATTCGAGGACGATCTCTTCGCCACCTCGGTCGGGGGCCGGGAGCTGATGCTCATTCCGACCGGCGAGGTGCCTCTGACCAACCTCTTCGCCCGGCAGACGATCGACGCGGCGGGGCTGCCGCTCGCCGTCACGGCCCGCACCCCTTGCTTCCGCGCCGAGGCGGGCTCGTACGGCCGTGACACCCGGGGGATCCTGAGGCTGCACCAGTTCGAGAAGGTGGAGCTGGTCAGGATCTGCCGCCCGGAGGACTCCCGTGCCGAGCTGGAGGTCCTGCTCGGGCATGCCGAGGAGTGCCTGCGGAGGCTGGAGCTCTCCTACCGGGTCGTGCTGCTGCCCGCCGGTGACCTCGGGTTCTCCGCGCGCATGACCTACGACATGGAGGTGTGGCTGCCGGGTTCGGACGCCTACCGGGAGATCTCCTCGGTCTCCGACTGCGGCACCTTCCAGGCGCGCCGGGCCGGGATCCGCGTGCGGACGCGCGACGGCGTCAGGTCGCCCGCCGCCACCCTCAACGGCTCGGCCCTGCCGATCGGCCGTACGGTCGCGGCGCTGCTGGAGCAGGGGTTGCGCGAGGACGGTTCGGTGGAGCTCCCGGCCGCGCTCGTGCCGTACGCCGGGTTCCGCCGCGTGCTGCCCGGCGGCGGTACGGCATCGTGAGCGGCAGTGGACGGCACCCGTCCATCGCCGCTCGCGATGCCGGTCAGCAGACCGGGAAGGGCTGACGCAGCGACGGGTCCTGGTTGAGGATGTCCCTGAAGCGCTGCCGGAGCTGGACCGACGGCTCCATGCCCAGCTCCTCCACCAGCCGGCTGCGCGCCTTGTTGTACGCCTCGACGGCCTCGGCCTGCCGTCCGCAGCGGTAGAGGGCCAGCATCAGCATCTCGGTGATCCGCTCCCGCCAAGGGTGGACGGTACTCATCCGCTTGAGTTCCCCTATGACGTGGAACGGATCCTCGCATCCGATTCCGAGCCAGAGCTTGTCCTCCAGCGCCGTCATGTATTCCTCGTCGAGCTGGAGGGCCACGCTCTGGCACATCGGCCCGGCGGGCACGTCCTGGAGGGGCGAGCCCCGCCACAGCCCCAGCGCCTCTTCCAGTAATGCGTAGGCCCGCCGGGGGTCGTCGGCGACGACCCGCCGGGATTCCGCGATCCGCCCGCGGAAGACGTTCATGTCGAGGTGATCGGCCGCGACCTCCAGGGTGTACCCGGATGCCCGAGTGACCAGGTGGGCGGGTGGGGCGGTCGTTCCCGCCACCTTCTGGAGGGTCCCGCGCAACCGGTAGATGTGGGCTTGCAGAGAGTTGTTCGCCGTCGGCGGCGGACTTTCCCCCCACAGCTCCGTGTAGAGCTGCTCCGCCGGCACCGGCCGGCCACCGCTCACCAACAGGGCCGCGAGAAGTGTCCGCTGTCTCGCTCCCGGAATGCTGTGGAATTGACCATCCAGCTGATAACCGACCGCGCCGAGTATTCGGAACATCACTGGCTCGATTCTCCTTACGCGTGCTCTGCGTTGGCATATCCTCGGCGGGCCAGCAACCCGTGGGGAGGGTGGCCCGTGTCACAGATGGTTGCACCATACAGTTGGGGGATTCGCGCTCGATTTCAAGATTGCCATGGAACGTCCGCGCCGAGTCGGGGTATTTATGGGCAGCCGATGTTTATCCGCCAATGGAATGATCAAATCCGCATAAGTTTCGACCGATTTATCACCATCTCTACGGCGGATCGGGCGCACACACGTACGCCCTTCGGCCTGCGCGTCGATGGAGTGACCATAGAGCGAGAGGTCGGCGGCAATCCCGCCCCGGGAACACGGCCAAGGGCGGGACAGTGTTTGGCCTGATCTCTTCATTACCTCCGACGTAATTGACGGAACTGCAGGAGAGGCAGAAGCTGTTTGCCCGGTTGTAAATTCCGGATGAGCAAGCCGAACTGGAGTCCTGGGATGACGTCAGAAGCAACTCCTCACACCGACACCAGGAGCGGTGGCAAAACAACAGGTGGCGAAGGACCGTCCTGGGGCGCACTGGTCATCGTCATGGTGGGCACCTTCATGACCGTCCTCGACTACTTCATCGCCAATGTGGCCATCCCCGCCATCCAGAGTGATCTCCAGGCCAGTGCCGCACAGGCGCAGCTGGTCATCGTCGGATACGGCGTGGCCTTCACGGCGGGTCTGATCACGGGCGGCCGGATCGGGGACCTCTTCGGCCGCCGGCGGATGTTCGCCCTGGGCCTCCTGCTCTTCGCGGTGGCCTCCGCGGCCTGCGGCCTGGCGCCCAACGCCGAACTGCTCGTCGTGGCCCGGGTGGTACAGGGCGCCGCGGCCTCGCTGATGGTGCCCCAGGTCCTCGGCATCATCGGCACGGTCTACACCGGCCCGAGCCGCGCCGCCGCCTTCAACGTCTACGGAATGGTCGTCGGACTCGCCGGCGTCTTCGGACAGGTGATCGGCGGCGTGCTGATCACCGTCGACATCGGAGGCCTGGACTGGCGGAGCATCTTCCTGATCAACGTGCCGGTCAGCCTGGTGGCGCTGCTCTTCGTCTTCCGCACGGTCCCCGAGTCGCGCAACGCCGACGGCACCCGTCTCGACCTGCCCGGCGCGGTCCTGGTGACCGCCGCCCTGGCCCTGCTGGTGACCGCCCTCGTCGAGGGACGCGAACAGGGCTGGCCGACCTGGAGCTGGGTATCCCTGCTCCTGGCGGTCGTGCTGTCCGTCACGGCGGTCTCCCACCTGCGCAAGCGTGAAAGGGAGGGACGCGGCCCGCTGATCTCGCTCACACTCTTCCGCAGCCGCGTCTTCTCCATCGGGCTCGCCGCCACCGTCACCTACTTCCTCGCGATGGGCTCCTTCTTCTTCCTCCTCGCGCTCTATCTCCAGCAGGGCCGCGGACTGTCCCCGCTGGAGTCCGGACTGCTCTTCCTCGCCCTGGGCGCGGGCTACTTCGGCTCCTCGCTGATGTCCGGCCGACTGGCCGGCCGACTGGGGCGGAGCCTGGTGGTTTCGGGCCCGCTGACCCTCGCCGCCGGATACGTACTGACGGGTCTCGCGGTCACCCTGAACGGCACCGACGGCAACATCCTCTGGCTCGTCCCCTCTCTGCTGATCGCCGGCATGGGCATGGGAATGACCACCGGACCGCTCACCGGGCTGGTGCTGTCCGGTTCCGCCCCCGAGCACGCGGCCTCCTCGTCCGGAGCGGTCAACACGGCGCAGGAGGGCGGCGCCGCGATCGGCGTGGCCATCGCCGGCACGGTGTTCTTTCCCGCACTCGGCGGAGCCGCGCTGGCGGCCGACTACCCGCACGCCTTCACCCTTTCGCTGATCCCGCTCGTCGTCTTCTGCTGCGCCGCGGCCTTCATGATCCGCATGATTCCGGCCGCCGCCGACGCGGACTGAGGACACCGGGCACCCCGCTGCACCCGCCGCATCCACCCCGCCCACGCTCCGGCACGAACGAAGGGACCGATCTCCATGCCGTACATCACCACGGAAGACGGCACGAACCTGTACTGCACCGACTGGGGTTCGGGCCGCCCGGTCGTCCTGCTGGGCACCGGGGTGATGAGCTCACGGGTCTGGGAGTTCCAGGCGTCGTACCTGACGGAGCGGGGCCTGCGCTGCGTCAGCTACGACCGGCGGGGCTGCGGCCGCTCCGACTGGCCGTGGTCCGGGTACGACTACGACACCCTGGCCGGCGATCTGGCAGCGGTGCTGGACGGTCTGGACCTGCGCGAAGTGGCCCTGGTGGGCTGCGGCGTGGGCGCCGGGGAGGCGGTGCGCCACCTCTCCCGGTACGGTGCGGACCGCATCGACAGGCTCGTACTGATCAGCCCGACCACGCCGTTCATGATGCGCACGGACGACAACCCGGACGGCATCGACGTGGCGTTGCTCGACGCGATGGCGGCGACGATCGACGCCGACCGGCCGCGCTGGGCGGCCGGTCTGGCGGCGCCGTTCTTCGGCGGCCCCGGCGCCGGTCCCGAGGACCTCCCCGTCTCTCCCGAACTGGCCCGCTGGATGGCGGACCTGGCACTGGACAGCTCACCGCGGGCCACTCAGGAGATCTACCGGACCCTGTTCACCACCGACCAGCGCGCGGAGACCGCCGAGGTCACCGTCCCCACCCTCGTCATCCACGGGGAGGCCGACCTGGCGGCGCCGGTCGAGCTGTGCGGAGCGCGGACGGCGGGCCTCATGGCGAACAGCTCGTTCATCCGCTACGAGGGTGCGGCCCACGGTCTGTTCGCCACTCACGCCGACCGGCTCAACAAGGACATCCTGTCCTTCCTGTCCGGCTGACGTTCCGCGGCCGCCCGGAAGGCGGCGGCCGTGTGGCCGTCCGCCGGGTGCATCGTCTCCAGTGACAGCTCGGCCACCGTGATGTCGGTGGCCGCACCGAAGGTGGTGATCGTGCTGAAGAGCTTCAGCTCCGTGCCGAGCGCGCGGATCCGGATCGACGCGACGATGGTGTCCGAAAGTTCCTGACAGTCCTTCGCGGTGCGCTGGCCGTATCTCGTCACCTCCTCGTACAGCTCGCGCAGGCTCTCCCGCCCCGAGTACACCGACTGGCGGTAGAGCCGCCCCAGCAGGTGGCTGCGCCACTCGTCGACGTTGACGACCTGACGGGCCAGCCCCTCGGGGTGCAGGCAGACCCGCATGACGTTGACCGGAGGGACGAGGAGGGTGGGCGAGACTTCCGCCAGCAGCAGTTCGGCGCCCAGGTTCATGGCGACGATGTCCTCGTCGGCGTCGACGGCCAGTGCCGGATAGGGGGCGTGGGCGGTGATCAAGCGGTCGACCGCTTCCCGCACCACCTTCAGCCTGGGGGCCTCGAGGGGGGTCTCCTGGTAGAGCGGCGAGTAACCAGCCGAAACCAAAAGGGTGTTGCGCTGCCGGAGCGGGATCTCCAGACCGTCCGCCAGTCTGTGGAGCAGCGACCGGCTGGGCCGGGAACGCCCGGTTTCGACGAAACTGAGATGACGTGCCGAGGTCTCGACCTGGAGGGCGAGCTCGTGCTGACTGATCTTCCTTCGTCGGCGCCACTCACGTAAGAGGGAGCCAACTCCGCCTTCTGTAATGGGCAGGGTCATGGTGCGAGCATAACCGGCCAGGCTTCGTGCGGGCCGGTCCCAGCGCCATGATCCCGCTAAGACCAGCCACCCGAACCGCGCGGCCCGCACCGACCGCGACCCGCCGCCGAGCTGAACGATCGGGGTCTGGGCCCGGGGCGGAGGGGTGCCGCGCACCGTCCCGTGATGCGGGGCCGCTAGTCCAGAACCGGCCTGCCTGGGGCGGAAAATCCGACCGCCGTTCGCCTGGTGTACGCGCCGGCGTCACGTCAGGCTCCCTTACCGGAACCCCGGACGCGCTGTGCTGGGGTGTTCAGCCACCCCTCAACCGCGGAGGTCGTTCCCGCCATGGCAGAACTCAATCGTCGGCGTTTCCTGCAGCTCGCAGGCGGCACGACAGCCCTGACGATGCTGGGCGAGAGCATCGCCCGCGCCGCCGCGATCCCCGCCCAGGGGACCACCGGCTCCATCGCGGACGTCGAGCACATCGTGGTGCTCATGCAGGAGAACCGTTCCTTCGATCACTACTTCGGCGCGCTGCGCGGTATCCGCGGCTTCGGCGACCCGCGCCCGGTGACCTTGCCCAGCGGCAAGTCCGTCTGGCACCAGTCCGACGGAACGAAGGAGACGCTGCCCTTCCGGCCGCCGTCCGAGGACCTGGGCATGGAGTTCCTCCAGGGCCTCAACCACGACTGGGCGGGCGGCCAGAGCGCCTTCAACAAGGGCAAGTACGACAACTGGGTGCCCGCCAAGACCGCCACCACCATGGCCCACCTGACCCGCCAGGACATCCCCTTCCACTACGCCCTGGCGGACGCCTTCACCATCTGCGACGCCTACCACTGCTCGTTCATCGGCTCCACCGACCCCAACCGCTACTACCTCTGGTCGGGCCACACCGGCAACGACGGCCAGGGCGGCGGCCCCGTCCTCGACAACGCCGAGGCCGGCTACGGCTGGACCACCTACCCGGAGCGCCTGGAGGCGGCCGGAGTCTCCTGGAAGGTCTACCAGGACATCGGCGACGGCCTCGACGCCGCCGGCTCCTGGGGCTGGATCAACGACGCCTACCGCGGCAACTACGGCGACAACTCGCTGCTGTACTTCAACAACTACCGGAGCGCCCAGCCCGGCAGCGCCCTGTACGAGAAGGCCCGTACGGGCACCGACGCCAAGGCCGGCGAAGGCTACTTCGACAAGCTGCGCGCGGACGTCGTGAACGGCACCCTCCCGAAGATCTCCTGGATAGCCGCCCCCGAGGCCTTCAGCGAGCACTCCAACTGGCCGTCCAACTACGGCGCCTGGTACATCTCGCAGGTCCTGGACGCGCTCACCGCCAACCCCGACGTGTGGGCCCGTACCGCGCTGTTCATCACCTACGACGAGAACGACGGCTTCTTCGACCACGTCGTCCCGCCGTACGCGCCCGCCAGTGCCGCGCAGGGCCTGTCGACGACGCCCACCGCCCTGGACGTGTTCCCCGGCAAGGCCGGCTACGTGGCCGGACCTTACGGCCTGGGTCCGCGCGTCCCGATGCTCGTGGTCTCCCCCTGGAGCACCGGCGGTTTCGCCTGCTCCGAGACCTTCGACCACACCTCGGTCATCCGCTTCATGGAGCAGCGCTTCGGCGTCCACGAGCCCAACATCTCGCCCTGGCGCCGTGCCGTCTGCGGCGACCTCACCTCCGCCTTCGACTTCGCCCGCAAGGACACCGCCCCGGCCCCGCTGCCCGACACCGACGGCTGGTTCCCGCCGGACCGCGAGCGTCACCCCGACTTCCGGGCCACCCCGCCGGCCCAAGGGGCCATGCCCCGCCAGGAGAAGGGGCTGCGGCCCACGCGCGCGCTCAAGTACGCCCCGTACGTGGACGGCGCCGCGCTCGTCGCGGACGGCAGGTTCCGGCTGACGTTCAGCGGCGGCCCGGAGCTGGGCGCGCAGTTCTACGTCACCTCCGGCAACCGCACCGACGCCCCCTGGACCTACACCACCGAGGCCGGCAAGTCGATCGCGGACACCTGGAACACCGCCTACTCGGCCGGGTCCACCGACCTGACCGTGCACGGCCCGAACGGCTTCCTGCGCGGCTTCCGCAACCCCGGCACCGCCCCCGGCCCCGAGGTCACCGCCCGCCACAACGCCGCGACGGGGAACCTGGACCTCACCCTCACCAACGCGGGAGGCGCCACCGCCACCCTGACGGTCGCCAACGCCTACGGCGGCAGCCCGAAGCGCCTCACGGTCGCCAAGGGCGCCACCGTCACGCACACCGTCTCCCTGAAGAACACGCGCCGCTGGTACGACGTGAAGGTCACCGCGTCCGGCGCCCCGGGCTTCTTGCGCCGCTTCGCCGGGAAGGTGGAGACCGGCGCGGCGGGCCTGTCGGACCCGGCGATCCTGACGGAACAGTCCTCCTGACGGCACCCGCCCCGCCGGGGGTGTTGCCGGACGGAGTACCCGTCCGGCAACACCCGCCAGGTTGGCGCCCGCAGGGCGGGCGGGCTGATGAAATGCCTTCCACGGCAGTAGGGCGGCTGGTGGCGGGCGGAGGAGGCACGTGTCGGAACAGGGCGGGCTGGAGGCACGGCTGCACTCCATGGAGGAGGCCCTGGACCAGATCGGGACCTCCCCCGACGAACGGCAGACCTGCCGGGAGCTGGCCGGATTCCTGTTCCGCACCCTGTCCGACGCCGTGGCGGTGGACCTGACCGGCCCCGGCGCCCGTACCGAACGCGTGGCGGTGGCCGGCGCGACGGCCCTCCTGGACGGATCCGCCGCCGACGGCGCGCCGCTGGTCCGGGCGCGGGACCGCGACCATCCGCTGGAAACGTGGACCGCGGGCGCCGGGGCCGCCCGCACGTACCTCGCCTCGGTACCGCTGACCGCCCGGGGCGAGCTGTACGGCAGGCTCCTCACCGCCCGCACGCGGGGGGATTACGGGGACCACGAGCTGGCGACCCTGCACTTCGCGGCACGCCTGGCCGCCATCCACCTCGGTCACGCCCGGCGCCTCGCGGCAACCGAGAAGACCGCACTCGACCTGCAACGCGCCCTGGTGGCGGAGCCCGGCCGGCCCCACCCCAACCTGGAGATCGCCAGCCGCTACCTGCCCGCCGGGGCCCGCGCCCTGGTCGGCGGCGACTGGTTCGAGACGATCCGCCTACACTTCGGGCGCACCCTCCTCGCCGTCGGTGACGTGATGGGGCACGGCCTGGAGGCCGCGGTCGACATGAACGCCTACCGCTCCGTGCTGCGCGAGGTCGCCTCCACCGATCTCGCCCCGCACCGGGTACTGCGCCAGTTGGACTCCCTGTCCGCGTCGGACGACACCCGCAGGCCCGCCACCTGCCTGCTCGTCCGCATCGACCCGGCCCGGGGCATGGCCCTCTACGCCAGCGCGGGACACCTGCCGCCCGCCCTCTTCACCCGCGACGGCACCGGAGAACTCCTGGACGTACCGGTCGGCCCGCCCCTGGGCACCGGCGCCGGCGGCTACGAGGCCCTCGCCCGGCCGATCACCGCGGACCAGACCCTGCTCCTCTACACGGACGGCCTCGTGGAACGACGCAGCGAGGACATCGACACCTCGCTGGCCAGGCTCGCGGCCCTGCGGCTGGACTCCCGCAGGAGCCTCGGCGACGTGGTGGACGCGGTCTGCGCCGGACTCGACGCCCAACACGCCGAGGACGACGTGGCCGTACTCGCCGCGCGCCTACGGCACCGGCCGGCCTAGGCCTCCGCGCGGTCTTTCCACCCGCCCGTACGTCCTACGGGCTGTCGTCGTTCCGGAGGGAGGTGCGGACACCCGTGACGACCACGGCGATGAGGCAGAGGGCGATGACGGTTTCTGCCCACAGGAAGGCGTACCAGTCCAGCACGCAGCCGATCGGCGGCGTGCCGGGGGCGTTGTTGCGGAAGGCCGAGAGGGCGAACAGGGTGGCGGCCATCCAGCCGAGGGCGGCCCAGACCAGGCCCTCGCCGCGGGTCGTCACGTACCAGGCCCCGATGAGCACGGACGCCGCCAGCGCCCACATCACGACCATCATGAAGACCGTGAAGACGAGCAGGCTGCCCGATCGGGACAGCCCCAGCGCCACGCCGGCGGCCTCTTGACCGGGCAGGACGGGTGTCGCGGAGACCGAGAAGAGTGCGTCGTCGTTGGAGAACAGCAGCCGCACCGGCACCGGCTTGCCGTCCAGCTCCGCCCAGAACTCGACGTCGGTCTCGTAGGTGTCGAACGGGTAGTCGCTGATCGATCCATCCGTGAGCGCGACCTGCACGTCCCTGATCGTGAGCCGCTCGTGCGCGGTGAACTCCAGGTCGCCGAGGGTCTGCGCGGAGGTCTGGAGGCTGAGATCGGCCACCGGGGCGGTCCCGCCCTCCTCCCCCAGGGTCCCGCGCGGTGTGACCCGTACCCGCAGCGCCAGCTCTCTGGCCGTGGCGTCGACGCGTTGGACATCGGCCTCCACGTCCACCCGGTCGGCGGCCTGGGATCCGACCGTGTGGACCGTGTCGAGCCTCTGCCGCTCGGTGAACTGCAGCCACGACCCCACGGCCACCGCCATCAGGATCAGGACCGCGAGGGGAAGCAGGACCGGCAGGAGCGAGGCTCCGGAGCGGTGTGGGCTGCGTGCGTCCCAGGTGGGCGCCATGGTGACTCCGACGAGGCGGGAGGCGAGAGGCAGGAGGCGGGCTCAGGGAGCGATCTCGAACGCGGGCGCCTCGAGGCCCTTCAGGCATTCGGTCTTCGGCGCGTCCGGGGTCTCGAAGAACGAGACGACGATCTCCTGTGCGCACTTCGACGTGGCGATCACCACGTGCGGTTCGTAGGGGATCGTGACGACCTCGGCCTTGCTCAGCGTACGGGCCACGTACGGCCCGTTGTCCGCCCCGGTCTGGGCGTCGAAGGCACCCGACAGGGCGAGGGTGGGGATGTCGCTGGTCGTGACGTCCCGGATCGAGCGCTCGGCCGCGGGGATGTTCCAGGCGTCGCAGTCAGGATGGAGGAAGGTCAGGAGCGGAGCCTGGGCCTGCACCGAGGCGGGGAAGGACGGGAACTCCTTCTGACCGCCCTGGAGCGCCGCGTCCTTGCTCTCGTACGGCGTCCACTCGCTGCAGAAGACGCCGTAGGCGAGACCGTGCGACACCACGCCGATGCCCTTGGGGTTGGTCCTCCAGCCCGCCCACTGCTGTGCGATCCGCTGGGGGTCGCCGTTCGCCAGCTCGTCGATGGAGCGGGGTACGGCCTCCGCCGTGTGGGTGGCGGAGGTCAGCCAGTTCACCAGGGTCCCGCCGTCGATCACGACCTTCACCGGCTTGTCGCTGCCGGGGACGGTGACGGTGGTGGTGACCGGTTTGGCTTCGAGGTCGCCGACGAGCTTCTCGAAGGTGCCGCGCAGGTTCGGATAGCGCTCGTTGCAGGCCGGCTGGTCCGCGCAGGCCTTGAACAGCCCGTCGACGCCCTGCCGGAAGCTGCTCCAGGTCGCGGCCGACCCGGACCTGGACGGCGGCAGGATGCCGTCGATGCCCACCGAGCGCAGACCCTCGGGGTGCAGGCGCATGGAGACCAGCGCCAGGTGGGTGCCGTAGGAAATGCCGTACAGGTTCCACTGCTTGACGCCCAGCGCCGTGCGCAGGTCGGCGTAGTCGGCGGCGCTCTGGGTGTCGTTGTAGGCACTGAGGTCGACCCCGCGGGCCGCCAGCTTGTCGCGGCAGGCCTTCGTTGCCTCGACGTGCAGGCGCTCGGTGGAGGGAGCGTCGTAGACGAGGCCGACCACCTGCCCGTTGAACTGGTCGACGTTGGGGCAGAGAAGCTCCGGGTCGGCGGAGTACGTGCCGCGCTGGGACATGAGGATCACGTCACGGTCGCGGTTCAGGCCGCCGTCGACGGCCATCTTCGCCTCCCCCACCGCATCGTCGCCCGGTCCGCCCGCGAGCCACACGATGGGGTCGGGTCTCGGTGTGTCGGCCACCGCGGGCACGATCGCGACACCGAGCCGGATCGTTCGGCTGCTCGGCTCGGCGCGGTTCTCCGGCACGGTGAGCGTTCCGCAGCGGGCTTCCTTCAGCTCCTCGATCGGTTCCACGGTCTTCGGGCACGGGCCCGGCGTGAAGCGGGCGTCGCCCACCGTCCGGGCGGTCGTGCCGATCGGCGCTCCCGGGCCGGGACTGGCGTCGGTGGGGGCCTGCGCCCGGGAGGGCGCCGCCAGCAGGCCGGTGACGAGGAGACCGGCCGCGATGCCGGCCGACGGGCCGAGGAGTCGTCGTACGGTGCGCCGACGAGGGGGCGGGTGGTGGCGTGTCATCTGCTCTCCCGGTTACTTCGGGATGATCGTGAAGGGCTGGGGCTCGAGATCGTCCACGCAACTCGTCTCGGGATCCGTCGGGTTGGCGAAGAACGAGGCCAGGACGCTTTGCGCACAAGGGGACTGCGGGACCACCCAGTGGCCGATTCCGGGTACCTGTATGGCAGTCGAGCGGGACAGGTTGTCGGCCACGCCCTTCGCCCAGCTCGCCCCGGTCTTCACGTCGAACGTGCCGGAGACGACGAGTGCCGGCACCGAGCTGACCGTGGGCACCCGCTGGACGGACGCGCGGTCGGGAACGTTCCAGACCCCGCACACCGGGTACTGGAAGGGCAGCTGCGGAGGCTGGGCCAGGACCGTGTCCGGCCACCCGGGGTAGGTCTTCTGCCCCGCCTTCAGCACATCGGACTCCGAATGTCCCGGCGCCCATTCACTGCACGCGATCGAGTTCGTCAGGCCGTGGGCGAAGTCGCCGACCTTCTGGACCGAGCCGGCCGCGCGGGCCTGCGCGAAGCGCTCCGGGTTCCCCTTGCTCAGTTCCTCGAGCGCTGCGGGCATGTCCTTGGGCCGCGGGGTGAAGGCGACGAGCAGGTTCAGCAGCGCGCCCCCGTCGAGAACGGTCTTGACCGGCTTCCCACCGTCCTTCGGCGTGACGTTCAGCGTCAGGGGGTGCGCCTCCAGCTTGCGCACCTGCTCCGTCAGCATGCCGGGGAGGTCCGGATACCGGTCCTTGCAGGCCGGCTGCGCCGCGCACGCCTCGAAGATGTTGCGGATTCCCTCGGCGGTACTGCCCCACGTCCACGGCAGGGTCACGAACTGGGAAGGTGCGACCGAGTCGAGCGCCACCGCGCGGATCCCCTCGGGGTGCAGGCGCAGGTACGTCAGGGCCAGGTTGCTGCCGTAGGAGTACCCGTAGACGTTCCACCGGGGGATGTCCAGCGCGGCCCGCAGGTCGGCGAAGTCGGCGGCGTTCTCGGTGCTGTTGTAGGCGCCCAGGTCGACCCCGTCGGCCACGAGGCGGGCCCGGCAGTCCGTCACCGCCTTCAGCATGATCTGTTCCGCCTGCGGTGCGTCGTAGCCCAGCCCCACGGCCTTCTCGTTGAACCGGTCGACCTCCGGGCAGGCGAGGTTCGGCTGGTCGTAGAGGTTGCCGCGCTGGGCCATGACGATCAGCTCTCGGTCCTTGTTCAGACCGGAGTCGACGAGGAAGGGGATGTCGTCGAACGTATCGGCACCCGGGCCGCCCGCCATGAACACCACCGGTTCGGCGCCCGGCTTGGCGGAGGTGGCCGCAATGCGCGCGACGGCGAGCTTTATGGTGCGACTGCCGGGGTGGGAGCGGTTCTCGGGGACCTCGAGGTAGCCGCACTTCGCGGCGCTCAGCGCTTCGATCGGCTCGGGCGGCTCAGGACAGGCGCCGGGCACGAACCGGGAGGTCACCGGGCCGGGCTGCCCGGCGGGCCGGTCCGCTGGTGGCGCGGCGCTGCTGGGTGTGGGGCCGAATGCCGCCAGGCAGACCAGAGCGGCTGCGGCAGTCACCGCGGGGACGCTGTGCTGTGGCATGTGATCCCGTTCCTCTGCCGACATCGGCGGCGGCCCTGCCGGGCCAGGCCGCAGCGTTTTGGGCGGAACTCACGACGTTCACGCTACTCGCGGGCACGCTCACGCGCGCGCAGAGCAGCCGCGGCCGGTGCGGCGCTGCCCCTCGTGCGCGCCTTCCCGCCACCCGGTAGCGTTGATCGTGTGCGTTCCGCCCGCACCTCCACGGCGTCGCCCGTCGGGCAGCCGCCAGGCGATGAGCGATCCCCTGTCGGATTTCCCTGACAACCCGCCCGCCTGGGCGCGGAACGTCACCCTGGGCGACCCGATGCGCCACACCAGCGCGGCATTGCCGACTACCAGGATCTCTTGGAGGCCAAGGGCGTTGACGGATCCGGCCGGCCAGGAGGAAGTGGGGGTCGTCCTGACCGACCCCGGGGATCTGGTCCGCCGGGCCGACAACCACCGCACCGGGCACACCGGTGCCCCCGCAGCGACCACCCCGGCACCCGACGGGTCCCGACGGGTCCAGAAAACGATCAAGGGGCCGTTTCAGATTGCTCTGAAACGGCCCCTTGATCTGCGACTCTTTCGAGTCGGGACGACAGGATTTGAACCTGCGACCCCTTGACCCCCAGGAGTGCGGTTCGGCGGGATTGTCATGTCATGACAGACCAATTCAGGGCGTGAGCCGTGCGTGAGCACCCAGGCCGATCACTGGCGCGTACGCCGTGTGGTCCCCAACTGGTCCCCAGATTCACTACAACAGGGGCCAGATCCTGCCCGATGCTGCCCCGAGCCGCCTCTCACTGAAGCTCACCATCCGCCTCGACGACTCGCCGAAAGGAGCTGGAGGACGTCGGCCCGAAGCAATGCTCACTCGTCGGCGGTGTCGGGGTCGCGGCAAGTGAGGATCTGCACCGTCACCGGCTTGTCGGATTTGTTCTCGATCTTCACCACGCGATCCTCTCCCGCGGTCACGAGCTGATCGATGGCATCCGCGTTGGCCACCACGAACGCGCCGGTCACCTCAGTCTTCGTGCCGGCGGACAGTTCCAGCTCGACCTTCGCCGGCTTCTCCTCAGCGTCCACCGCCGTCACGGCCAGCAGCACCATCGTGCCATCCGGCAGCGTGAGCTCGTCCTTGTCCGTCTCACCCCCGGCCTCGGTGAGACGACTGAAGTGGAGGGTGTACGACTCCGGGTCCAGGGTGAGGTCCAGGGGAAGTTGCGGACCACCCGCCACCTTCACCGCTGCCGCTACCGATACCTGTACCACCGCGACCTCCTTCGACCTGGCATTCGCTGCGACGGTGCCATCGCAACGTCAACCAGGAGTCACGCTTCCGTCACCGATGGCCACCGCGGCCGTGACTGGCGCGTGATGCTGCGGTGACAGGGCTCGGGCACGATCGGCGAGCCGCATCGCCCGTCGTCGAAGGGGCCCAACAACCATGCCGGTGCAATTCAGTCACCCAGGCGTCTACATTCACGAAGTCACCGGCGGCAGCCGGGCCGTCGTCGGCGTCGCCACCGCCATCACCGCGTTCGTGGGACGTGCGCTCCGGGGCCCCGTGGAGGAGCCTGTCGCGGTGTCCTCCTTCGGGGAGTTCGAGCGGGTCTTCGGCGGTCTGTGGCGTACGAGCGGACTCGGCTATGCGGTACAGGACTACTTTCGCAACGGCGGGCAGACCGCCCTCGTCGTGCGCCTCGCCCCGGATGCCGATCCCGCGGAGGCCAACATCGGCGGGCTGCGACTGCAGGCCGCCAACCCGGGAACCTGGGGCAACGACCTCGAAGTGACGGTGGAGTACCCGGAACCGGACGAAGCGGCTCAGGTCGCGGAAGCGCAGGGTTCCGGGGTCACCACCGCGTCCCTGTACCACCTCCGCGTCACCGACACGGCGACCGGTTTCCAGGAGGAGTTCCTCAACGTCACCGGTGCCGAGGGCCCACGGCACGTGAAGCGGGTCCTGCTCTCCTCACAGCTGATCCGGGCGGTGGACGTCCCGCCCGTGACGCCGCCGACCGACGCCACCTATCCCTTCCCGGACAACGGCACGCACGGTGCGCCCCTGCAGCTCCAGCACTACCGGGCCGGCGGGCGGGAGAGTAAGAAGGGCATCTACGCCCTGGAGAAGGCAGACCTGTTCACGCTGCTGTGCCTGCCTCCGCCGACACCCGCCTCCGACATCCCCGACGAGCTGTGGGCGGACGCACTGGACTACTGCGAGCGGAAGCGCGCCTTCCTGATCGTGGATCCACCCGGGGGTGCGAGGGGCGCCACGGCCCTTCGCGCCTGGCTCGGCGAGCTCGGCCTCAACGTGCCCGCCGCCCGCAACAGCGCCCTGTACTTTCCGCGCATCCGCCGCTCCGACCCTCTGCGCGACGGCACGGTCGACGAGTTCGCGCCCTGCGGTGCCGTCGCCGGCGTGATGGCCCGCACTGATGTCGCGCGCGGCGTCTGGAAAGCGCCCGCCGGGATCGATGCCGGTCTGGCCGGGGCTCAGGGGCTCGCGGTCGATCTCACCGACGCCGAGCAGGGTCCCCTGAACCTCAAAGGCATCAACTGTCTGCGCACCTTCCGGGACTCCGGCTCGGTCGTCTGGGGTGCCCGGACGCTCCGCGGCGCCGACGTGCTGGCCGACGATTACAAGTACGTGCCGGTGCGACGGCTCGCCCTGTTCCTCGAGGAGAGCCTCTTCCGCGGCTCGCAGTGGGTCGTTTTCGAACCGAATGACGAGCCCCTGTGGGCGCAGATCCGCACCTCCCTCGGGGCGTTCATGCAGGACTTGTTCCGACAGGGGGCGTTCCAGGGAGCAAATCCGCGGGACGCGTACTTCGTAAGGTGCGACGGCCAGACGAACACCCCGTACGACATCGACCGCGGCCTCGTCAACATCCACGTCGGCTTCGCACCCCTGAAACCGGCCGAGTTCGTCCTCATCCACATCCAGCAGAAGACCGCCGGCTCACCGGCCTGAGACCGCTCCCGGCAGGAGGGACGGCATGACCGAGATCACCATCAACGCAACCCGGTTCGACCCGTACAAGAACTTCAAGTTCCGACTCCAGTGGGACGGCCGCTACGTCGCCGGTATCAGCAAGGTCAGTGCGCTGAAGCGGACCACCGAAGTGGTCACCCACCGCAACGGCGGGGATCCCAGCAGCAGCCGCAAGTCACCCGGACGGTCCGAGTACGAGGCCGTCACCCTCGAAAGGGGTGTCACGCACGACCGGGACTTCGAGGCGTGGGCGAGCAAGGTGTGGAACTTCGGTACGGCCCTCGGCGCGGAGACCTCGCTACGGGATTTCCGCAAGGACGTGATCCTGGAGCTCTACAACGAGGCGGGGCAGTTGGCGATCTCATACAAGATCTTCCGCTGCTGGGTCTCGGAGTTCCAGGCCTTGCCCGAACTGGACGCCAACGCCAACGCCGTCGCGATCCAGACGCTGAAGCTGGAGAACGAGGGATGGGAACGCGACCTGTCGACCCCGGTCCCCGTCGAGCCGTCGTTCTCGGAGTGACGCGTGTCCGCTCTGAGCGATCCCGCTCGTCTGCTGGACGCCTGGGAGGACGCCGCCTCCGCACCGGCGCCGGCTCGGGCCGCCGTGCTCGTCTACCACGGCGGGTTCACCGAGGACGTCGAGTCGGCTCTGGGCCTGCCGGTGGGTGAGGTCTGCGCCCTCGCCGGACGGGTGTACTCAGAGGAGTTCGGCGACGCGCTCGAAGCCCTGGCGTCGTGTCGGGCATGCGGCTCGTACCTGGACCTACGGTTCTCGGTGGCGGCACTGCGGACCGCGGTGCCCGATCGCGGGCGCCGCGTACCGGTGCCGAGCGGCCGTGAGGTGTCCGTACGCGCCCTCACCACACTCGATCTGCTCGCCGCGGGGCAGAGCGCGGACCCGGCGGGCGAACTCCTGGCGCGGTGCGTGACGGACGCCGCGGGCGAACCGGTCGACACGAGCGAGCTGGGTCCCGAAGTCATCGCTCGGGTGGAGGAGGCCGCCGAGCAACTGGCCGGCTCCGCCGCCGCCGTGGTGCGGACCAGCTGTCCGGACTGCGGCGGCGACACGCTGGTGCCGGTCGACATGGGGGCGTTGCTGTGGGAGCGGGTCGCGCGTTCGGCCTCGGCCCTGGTCTCGGAGGTGGCGGCCCTGGGCGCCGCGTTCGGCTGGCGTGAGAAGGACGTACTGGAACTGTCCGCGACACGGCGTCGGATGTACTTGCGGCTGGCTCGCCAGGGGGGCGCATGACAGGGTTCTTCGCACGGATGGGTGAGCGGTCACTGGGGGTGGAAGGCGCGTTGCAACTGCGGCTCCCCCAACCGTACGAGGCAGTCACCGAACCGCGGTCGGGGCCGACCGCCGGGGGCATCGTGGGGCCGCTGCCAGAGACCGGTGTGCCGGGGCCGCCACGTCCGCCCGAGCTGGAGCCGGGTTCCTTCCCCACACTGGTGGCCGCCCCTCGGCCGTCGGCACATCGTCCCGTCGACCGCAGTGCCCGCACGGCGACGACGGTCTCGGCGGACAGGCCGGAGCCGGTGCCCGGCGCGGTGGCCACGGAGGCCGTGTGGGCACCGGACCGGCCGCCGACCCGCCCTGATGCGCCGTCCGAGACCCGTACGGAAACGGAGTGGCCGGAGCCCGAGCCGACCTTGGGCGATCCGGTCGAGGATCGGACCCCGCCTCCGGCAACGGCGACCCGCGACCCGTTGCCGCCGAGGCATGTGCGGTCCGGCCCCGAGGTGGACGAGCCGGTCGACTGTCCTCCCACGCCGGGCACTCCGATCGAGCGGTCCACCTCCGGCAACCGGCTGCCCGCGCGGGCAGCCGTTCCTCCCGTGGACCTCGCCGAGCTGTTGCGCCGGCACGTGCTCCCGGCGCTGGCCGGGAAGGGGGTGCTGGAACCGGGGGAGGTCCCGGTTTTGCTGGAGCCCACACCGACCGCGGCGGCGCCTGCGGTCCGGCGTGCCCCGGCCCCCGGTACCGTGACCGTGCAGCCGGGCGTGATGAGCCTGCGCCGGCCCGTCACGGAAGCCCCCGCGAGCCCGCGGGCACAGGAAGGCACCACGCCCGCGGACGTGCACGTCCACATCGACCGGATCACCGTCACCCGGGCTGCGCCCGCGGCACCTGCCCCGGCGGCGCCGGCCGCGCCCCGGGGCCGCGCCGTCTCCGAACACTCGGCCTACCTCGCCCGCCGCAGGGAGCGGAGATGAGCCGTGCCCTGGCACTCGCCGCCGTCACCACCGCCATCCGGTTCATCCTGGAGCGCGCGCTGGACCCGGAGCTGCCGGGAGCCGTCGCCGGCGCCGAGGCGACCACCCGTCACCCGTCGAAGCTGGCCTGGTCCGAGCTCTCCCCGCAATGCGGCATCAACGTCTACTGCTACCAGGTCAACCCCCAGGCCACGGGCAACGTCGCCGCGCTGCCGACCAGGCGCTCCGACGGGTCCGTGATGGCTCGTCCCAGCGCCTCGGTCGATCTGCACTACCTCATCAGCTGCTACGGCAACGACCAGACGCTGGAGCCGCAGAGGCTGCTCGGCACGGCGCTGGCCGCCCTCACCGCCACACCGGTGCTCACGCCGGCCCTGGTCGCCAAGGCCGCACGGCACTTCGGCTCTGCCGACGACGCGCACCCGTTCCTGAAGGTTCCCGATCTGGCGACGGGAGGCGAACCGGCACGGCTGTCCCCGGTCACCCTGTCGCTGGAGGACACGTCCAGCCTGTGGGGGATGTTCGGCAACGACTACGTCCTGTCCGTGGCCTGGCTGGCCTCCGCGGCCGTGATCACCTCGGACGACCACGTCCGTGTCGCGCCGCCGGTCCTTGTCCGGACCGTGAGCCCGCGGCCGACGGGTGGACCACTGCTGGAATCGGTGGGCGCCGAGGGACCGGGTCCGGCCTCCGCGGCGGCGGGTGCGACGGTCGTCCTGCGCGGCCACCGGCTGCTGGGCCCCGGGACGCGCGTCAGCATTGGGACCGCCGAGTTCGCTCCTGCCGAAGGCTCCTCCGACACCGAGGTGCGCGTCGGTCCGCTCAGTGGAGTTCCGGCAGGGGTGCACTCCGTCCAAGTGGCGCACCGGTCCGCACCGGGAGTGGACGGGGACCCGCCTGCCGAATTGCTCGCTTCGTCGAACGTGTTGCCCCTCCTCGTGCGGCCTACGGTCACCGTGGGTACCCCGACGGCCTCGGACCTCGTCTTCGCCTTTGCCCCGCCGCTCCGTAAGGAGCAGCGGGTGACGCTGCTGCTGTCGCTCCGGTCGGGCGGCGATCCCGGGACACCTCCCGATCTGGCCCTCGATCTGCCGCGCGTGACGGCTGAGACCAGCGAACAGACGCTGGAACGCGGCAAGGTGCCCGCGGGGAGCTGGCTGGTGAGGGGACGAGTGGACGGCGTGGACAGCCTGCCCGAACTCGTCGGCAGCACCTTCGGACACCCGGTGCTCGTCGTCGGGGCCCCGCCGCCATGACGCCCGAGGAGCAAGAGATGGCCCATCGCGAGGCGCTGGTGGCCGAGCTGAACGTGATCCGGGCGCTTCTGCGCTCAGAGGCCACGGATGCCGCGGAGGAGGCTGCGGCCGCCGCCGCGCTACGGGTGGACGGCCCGACTCCGCTGGACGAGGTGACGGTCGGCTTCGGCCTCACCGCGTTCGAGCGGGCGGTGCTGTTGTTGGCGGCCGGTCCGGAGCTGGTGGCCGCGACCGCCGACGACATCGCCGCGGCCGGCGGCGATCCGCGTCCGACCTTCGGCCTGGCGCTGTCGCGGCTTCCCGAGCCGCACTGGAGTGCCCTGACGCCCGCCGGTCCGCTCCGCCGCTGGCATCTTCTGCACATGGCGGACAGCAGCTCGCCGACACGCAGCCCGCTGGTGGTCCCCGAGCGGCTGCTGCACCACCTGGTCGGGGCGGGGCACCTCGACGCGGAGCTGGCTCGGGCCACGCGGCGGGTCACCGCCGGCTACACGCTGACCGGCGCTCTCCGGGAGGCGGCGGCCCACACGGCGCAGGCCTGGGCCGACGGACGGATCGTCGTGCTGAGCGGGACCCAGCCCGGCAACCTCACCGCCGTCGCGACGGAGGCCGCGCGGACCGCCGGTGGCCGCCGGCTCCATGTGGTCGCGGCCGAGGACCTGCCGCGGGCCGCCGAGGACCGGGAGCGGTTCCTGCGGCTGATGGAGCGCGAGTCGGTGCTCGAGGGCTGTGCCTGGGCGATGGATCTCGGTGACGTACGGCCGGACGAGGTACCGGCACTGCTGCGGGCGACGCTGAGCCTGGACGTGCCCGTGGTGGTGCTGGGCCACGACATGGGCGCCCTGCCGGCTCCGGTCGCTCGCGAGGCCGTGCGGATCGCTGTACCGCGCCTCGGTGTGGCGGAGCGCACGGCGGCGCTGGAGGCCGCGTTGGAGGAGCACTGCGGACCGGAGGACGGCCCGGCGCGGCAGGCTGCGGCCGCCGTGGCGGGCCTGTTCGACCTGTCGGTTCCGGACCTGGACGCGGCGGCGGAGGAAGTCGCCCGGGGCGCGGACCTGTGGACCGCCTGCCGAATGCGGGCACGGGCCGGATTCTCCGGCGTGGCCCAGGTGGTGGAGTCCCATGCGGACTGGTCCCGGCTCGTACTGCCCGAGGTGCAGCTGGAGCAGTTGCGTGCGCTGGTGGGCGCGGTCCGGCACAGGAACCGGGTACTGGAGGACTGGGGCTTCGCCGCCGCGTCGGCGCGCGGGCTGGGAACGACGGCACTGTTCGCCGGTCCCAGCGGCACGGGCAAGACCCTGGCCGCTGAGGTCATCGCGAAGGAACTGGGGCTGGACCTCGTGGTGGTGGACCTCTCCCGGGTGGTCAGCAAGTACATCGGCGAGACCGAGAAGAACCTCGCCCGGATCTTCGAGGCCGCGGAGGACAGTGCGGCCGTGCTGCTCTTCGACGAGGCGGACGCACTCTTCGGGCGGCGGACCGAGGTCCGGGACAGTCACGACAGGTACGCGAACCTGGAGGTCGGCTATCTGCTGCAGCGCATGGAGTCGTTCCGGGGGCTGGCCGTGCTGACCACCAACACGAAGGGGGCCCTGGACCAGGCGTTCCTGCGGCGGCTGCGCGTGGTGGTGACCTTCCCTTACCCGGATCCCTCGGCACGCGCGGCGATGTGGGCGCGCGCGTTCCCCGCAGGGACCCCGACCGAGGGCCTGGACCCCCGGAGGCTGGCGGCAGTCGATCTCCCGGGCGGCGGGATCGCCGCCGCCGCACTCACCGCTGCCTTCCTGGGAGCAGAGCGCGGCGAGGTATCGGAGGCGGACGTGGCAGCGGCGACGCGCTGGGAACTGGCCAAGTCCGGCCGGTCGTCGGCGCGGCCCTGACCACCTGAGCGAGGTGGCGGGAATCAGACGGGGATGGGTTCCAGGCCCCGCTTGGCCAGGATGCGATTGATGTCCTGACGCTGTTTCGCGGCAGCCGCCTCGATCTTCGCCTTCGTCGGCCGGGGCTCGGCGTCGCTGCCGCGCTGGGCGCGGAGCGCCTTGTGGTCCGCCTCCACTGCCTCGACCGTGCGCCGCACAGCGCCCTTCGCCAACAGGTCGAACGCTCTGCGCGCCTTCGCCGGGGAATCCCCCGCACCGACGCGTCCGGTTTCCTTGCCTTCCTTCGCACGCGTGCGGAACTGTCCGAGCAGTGACTGGTCGGAACCGAGCTCTACGGGCTTGGCCGTCTTGAACGACGTCTGGCCGTGTTCCTTGCTGTACGTCTTGCCGTGCGCAGCGGTCCGGTAGATGAGGATCGTGTGCATGAAGCCGTATTCCTCCTTCGTGACCCTGAGCTTCTCCTTGTCAGTGCCCGGCGGATAGTGCACGGTCAGCAGCGAGTCGACGAAGCTCCGCGGGATGACATGCTCCGATTCCAGCTCCCAGAGCTGGGCGTAACGGGCCTCCTTGGGAGCCGGCCGGAAGCGCTGCGTCTGCGCTTGGTGCGGCGCCACCTCACCGAGGTTCGGGGGATCACCTCTGCCCCCGACCAGCAGACCGAGGGACTTGATCTGCTGGATCATCTTGTTGATGATCTCCGTCCGCTTCTCGGTCGGCGCCGTCTCGGGAAGTGCGAGGTACTGCTTGTGGAGGGCGTCCAGCCCCTCCAGGTCCCCCACCGGTTTCGGGTTCTTCGACGCGGCCATGAGCCGGCCCGCCGGGCCGGTGAAGATCTCGTGGTCCTCGCCCATGAGATCGAAGTGCACGTCGATCGGTGCGGCCTTGCCCACGGGCTTCTCCCCGGCCTCACCGGTTCGAGGCGCGGGGCCGGTGGCGCCGAGCGCCTGCAGCGCGGACGCGCCGACCTTCATCGCCTGTACGAAGAGCCACTCCACCGCCTCGTCGACGAGCCGCCGCACCTGGCCGATGATCCCGACGATGGCCTCCGGCACGTTGCCGATCCCCACCTGGGCGGCCAGGAAACCGATCGCGACCGGCACCGCGTTGGCCAGCCCCTTCTCGATCATCTGGGCACCGGGGTCGATCCGGCCGGCCGCGACCTCCGCGAAGGTGGTCACGTACTGGTCGACGATCTCCAGGATGTCCCGCAGGTACTCGATGGCCGACTGCACCGCGCGGAAGAACGCGATGAAGCTGTTGACCACGGCCATCACGCCCGTCGGGTCCAGCATGGACAGGAGTTTGGCGACGACCCCTTCGATGATCTCGCGCGTGATCCAGTCCCGGGCCATCCCCAAGACGGTCTCCCACAGGTTGCTCAGTTGTCCGGCGACGAACTCGGCAATCGCCGGTGCGCCGCGCGCCTGGATCTCCCCGATGAACGCCCATGCCCCGGTCATGACGCCCACCGCGCTGCGGAGTGCCGCCGCCCGCTCGGGCCCGATGTGCTTGGCGAGCTTCTGCCACAGCATGTCGATGCTCACCCCGAGGACCTCGAAGACCAGTTCCAGGACCGATTTGAGGGTGATCTCGGTCGGAATGGTGATGCCGAGTTTGCCCAGCCCTCGGAACAGCCATTTCACCAGGCCCTGGACGAGGTAGGCACCGATCCGTTCGAAGAACCGCATGAATCCGGATTTCAGCGCCTCCAGCATGCGCAGCAGGAAGGCCACCGGGTCCCGTTTGATGTCCTGGATGGCGCGGCTGACGTTGGCGAGGATGCGGGCGAGGAGGTCGGTCGGGAAGTTCATCAGTTTGAGGACCAGGCCGATGACGACCTCGACCACCACGCCGACGAACTGGACGATGCGGCTGAGCGGTTCGCCGAACTTGGCGACCACCCTGACGAAGGCGCCGATCGGGTCGAGGAGGTCCTGGAGCTGGAGTGTGTCCCAGACGCCGCGGAAGGTCGACGTGATCATCTCGGTGGAGATGCCGAGCCGCCCCATCTCGCCCTCGATGCGGGCCGCCGCCTCCGCGACGACCCCCGAGGCGGCGAGTTGCTCGTACGTGGCCTCGCCGTCCGGCAGCAGGGTGATGAAACCCTGGATCAGGTTTTGGGCGTTGCGCTCCACCAGCTCACCGGTGAAGGGGTTCTTGCCCAGGATCACCGTGAGCAGGTGGAAGCCGGGGATCTTGTGGACGTACTGCGAGAGCCAGCCCAGCAGCGCGTCCTTGATGAGGGCGAGGACCTTGCCGACGACGGTGCCCGCGAACTCGCCGATCCGGCCGGCGAGGGCGAAGGCCCGCCCGGCCAGTGACTTGAGGTTGCCCATCAGGTCGGGCAGGTTCTGCGGCTGGATCGCGGCCCACGCGTCCCGGAACAGCGCCTTCAGCTCACCGAGGATCCCCGTGAAGGCCGCTGCCTGGGCGTCGAGCCAGTCCGCCGTCTTCTGGAGAGTCCCGCGTTCCTTCATCTGGGCGAGCGCGGCCTCCTTGCCGATCAGACGCAGGAAGTCCTCCAGGACCTCGACGGTCGTGGCCTCGACGGGCCGGTCGCGCAGCGGGTCGCACCTCAGGACCTTCTTCGCGAGTTCCCAGACCGGCTTGAACTGCGGTGTTTCAAGGAGGGGTTCGACGATGGCCGCAGCCGCTGCCCGGATGAGCGCGATGACGCGGGCGGCGACGGCGCCGATGAACGCCCTGACGTCGGCGAGCACCGCCCCGACGTGCCTGCGGACGACGGCGAGCATGGCCTCGGTGCTCTGCCCGAGGTGGATCTCCTCCCAGGCCTCGGCGATCTCCCGCGAGAGACGGGCAGTCGTCAGGTTGTGCTGCGCCAGCCCCTCGGTCAGCAGGGAGAAGATCTCGTTGATGACGCCTGCCGCCTTGACGACCTCACCGGCGACCGGCCCGAACGGACCGAAGGCGAGCAGCTGGGCGACGAGCTGGTCGCGGTCCAGCTTGACCGGCGCCCCGCTCAGGAGGTCCTTGCCGGAGATCAGGGTGAGCACGGTGTAGCCGGGCATGGCCCGGACGGGGGCCGCCAGGGAGCCGAGGAAGTCGGGGAGGGCCGCCCCGGGGTCCGTCTGGCGCATGACGGTGGCGCGGGCAGCGGTGTGCTCCTGCTGCTGAGCCACGTGGGTGGCCTCGTGGGCCATCAGCCGAAGGTCGTACGGGGATTCGTGCCTGCCGAGGTAGACCGACGCCCCCGCGGTGAAGGCACGCGCCCCGAGCGCGGAGGCCGCCGCCGCGGCCTGCGGTCCGGTGTGCACACGCACGGCGCCGAGGTCCGTACCGAGGTGCGGCTCGATACGGGCACGCAGGGCGGGGGCGAGGGGGCGGCCGGGGCCGCCGCCATCGATGACCCGCCGCACCCCTGCCGGGACAGCGCCTGCGGCAGGAGCGGAGGCGGCTACGTTCGGGATGCGGAGCAGACTGGCAGGGAGCAATGGCGCGGCGGGGAAGGGAGTCGGGGACGCGCCGACCGCCACCTGTACGGCCACGGCATTGGCATGTCGCTCGTACGGATCGCCCGGCGCACTGAGCCGCAAGGCGTGCGTGGTGGGCATCGTGTGTCGAGTACCGGCTGGCAGCTGCGCCACGTCATGTGCCCCTCGTGCGCCGTCAACCGACTGGGTTGCACCCTTCGACCCACCGTGCGCGGGCTTTTCGGGCTTCCTACTGCGCTGGTCTGCCCGGGTACGGGCATGAGGGCTCATTGGATTACTAGTAGTTTCCGTCAATCACCCAGAACCACTGCGAGAAGCGGCCGGCGCCAACCGCGTCACCCGTGGGTGTGCTCGGGCTGATGCCATAGTCCGTGCGCACCCCCCACCCATCAGTGACGAGCCTGGAATTAACCTGGGTGTTCAATGGAAGATTGCCAGTCTTTGACAGGATCGCCCATCCATCCATCTCGAAACGTCCGATCAACCGCTTGTTGAGCGTGTATTGGTAGACGTACGAATCGAGCCATGCGATGGCCCGCTCGTCCGGTTTCCAGGTAATTTTCCCCCCCTCCGCGTCCAGCACGGCGCTGAGTGTCACCGACTGAGATCCGAACCGATCGGAAACTTCGGTCGAATATCGCTTGTCGATAAATTCCGGAAATGGAACCTCCAGGACAACCCGCACAACAGGTTTGTAAAGAACCTCGCCCGTAAGGTGGAGGGGATACCTGAGACAGCCCCGATTAACCGCCTTGTCCAGCTGCACCGTGATTCCGCCCTTCAGCAGCGCGACATCCGTACCGTGATCATTCATGAATTTCTTGTCCGGTGCCCCGGTGAAGTAGAGGTCTGTGATGTGCATCCCCTCGCGATACGCGAATGAGACCTCTGGCTGCGCCGTCACCACGATCGGCGCCCTGACCGTGTCGTTCTCCAGCTGCACCGTGAGCGCGGCCGCCGTGTCCCCGGAGAACATCGGTTGCCACCAGAACGACGCCGACCCATCCGTCTCGGTCAGCGCGGGGACGGAACTCAGCCCGGAGGTCAGCGCGTCGGGCCGGACGGGCTCATCCGGCTTGGCCCACTGAACCTGCGCACCCGCCGTGGTGGTCGCCCAAACCGTCGCTCCGGCGACAGGGCCACAGGCTGAGTCCGCGATGACCCGGATCCGCCGCGGAAGCACCTTCGTCCCAGCGGGCAGGTACTGGCCGTCACCGCCGAGCAGGCGCAGTTCGCGTGTCGAGACAAGGCCCTCGAGTGCCTTCTGGACCGTCTTCGTGTCCTTGAACGCTTCGCATCCCGCCTTCGGCGTCCAGGCGATGTCCTGCGCCCTGCTCATCCGGCCGGTCACCACGACCTTGACGTCCGTGCCGTCGCCCGCGCTGTCCAGACGTCGCGCTTCGAGCGTCTGCGCACTGGGGCCGTTGGTGTCGAGCGTCCACCACACCTTGGCCACGCCGTCGTCACGTGTGTAGACCGGCTTGTCCAGGGGATGTGGGGTGGCACTGCCCTCGGTGCGGATGGTGCCCCCGATCGGCCTGAAATGCACGGGCGCGCCCACGACCGGCTCCTCGCCGTTGCGAACCACCACCCGGATCGCAGCCTCGAGTTCCTCCCCCGGCAGGGCCTCCTGGCCGTCGCCCCCGACGAGGTCGAGCGTCGTCAGCCGGGTCAGGGAGGGCGCGATGCGGCGGCAGTCGGACTCCATCGTCCATGTGGCGACGCCGTCCGTGGTCTTGCGCGCCAGGATGGCCAGGGGAGCGATGCGCCGCTGCGGCCCGTGCGGCGCCAGGGCCGTCGAGGGGTTCTCCAGCCCCATCGGCAGCAGGGTGCCCGGATCGGCGGCGAGTCCGTAGCCGAGCCGGGCCGAACGAGCCGTGATCAGCCAGTAGTCGCCCGTCTGCAGCTTTGTCAGGTCAGCGAACTGGACGCAGATGCCCCCTTCCAGATCGGTGGGCGTGGTGGCCGAGACGGGATGGGGTTCGCTCTCCCAGCGGCGGACGATGGGCGCCCGCCCCAGGCGCTTGACGTGGTCGATGCCGGGCCCGTTGAGCCAAGTGACCGGGATGCGCCGACCCTCCGGATGGACTGCCTTCGCCAGATACCCTGATTCGCGACGCAGTTGAAGGGCGGTGCTGGTGACCTCGACGATGTCGCCGTGCCGAATGGACAGGGACTCGTCCCGGCCCTCCCGGTCCACGGTCAGCACGGCGTCCGCTTCTGTCGGCACTCCCACGGTGCCGATCTCCCGGAGGGCGCCGGTGACGCTTCCGTTCTCCCGCGACCAGAGGAAGTCGGTGCCCTTCTTGTGGATCTGCACCCGGTACAGCTGGTTCTCCAGCCGCGTGTACCGAGCCTCGGCCGTGAGAGCACACGGATCGCCGTTCGCGGTCCCGGCCTTCAGCGAGGCGGTCATCGTGCCCCGCTCGAGCGACTTCCAGTTCCATCCCGGCCTGTTCAGCTCGCGACAGGTCGTGGTCTCGCTGAACACGGGCGCATGGCGCACCTGCCAGACGGTCCGGGCCCTGGTGGTGGTGTCCGGTCCACCGAGCGCGGTCTCCCGTAGCTCCGGCGCCTCGTCCATGGTCACGTGATGGGTGCTCACGTCCAGGTAGAACGCGTACCGCCCGTCGCCGGGCTCGTCCAACCCCGGGTCCTTCAACTCCGGGTCGTCCATGCGGATGCCCGGAAGGTCCGGTTGGTCACCCAACGTGATGCCGCCTTCCGGCTCGGCTGCTTCGGCCAGCACGCCGTCGACGTACATGCGTCCGCCCGTGATCCGCAGCTCTCCCCATGGTGTGTCCAGCGGAGGATCGCCGGCCGTGTCCGTGATTCTGAAGGAGTCCCTGACCTCCATCGGCACCCCGGAGTGGCCGAAGGCATCGCGCGCCCGTGCCTCATCGTGATGGGCGGTGATCTGGGCCTGTTCGTTCCAGTCCGCGTCCAGCAGGACGCGCCCCTGCTGGAGCAGTACGGAGCGGAACCGCGCCCGCGCGTCGAAGGTCCAGCGACTGAAGTCGCCCTGCATGTCAGCTCCCGCAGATTCCGAGGTCGAGTTGGACGGGCAGATAGGGCGCAAGGCCCCGTTCCACGGCCGAGAGCCGGAGCGGACGCCTGAGGTGGTGGTGGACCCCCATCTCGGCACCGTGTTCCGCGCCCGCGCGGATCGCTTCGTGACAGCCGCGGGCCAGCGCGAGGTAGAGCGGCGAGCCGGGTTGGACGGATGCGTACACCGGCGCGGATGCCGCTCCGTGCGCCTCGGCGGGCACACACTGGTGGCGCCTCGGCGTGTGTGAGCCGGGGCCGGTGTAGCTGAAGCGCACGCACCCGGTCTGCCGGTCGGCGACGGTGACGCGGCCGTCCAGGAGACAGCTGCTCGCGTCCACGGTCCGCACGGCCGTGTCACCCCGCACCGTGCACCCTTCGAACGACGCGTGGGTCTCCGCCCCGGTCACGTCTCCGTCGATCGCGCTGTCGCTCGCGCACAGCAGGGGCACCGGAGCGCCGAGTTCGATGCCGCCCAGCGTGCTGCGCAGCACGCTGATCCTCAGCTCGCCGTTGTCGCCGGCGCCGCCCTCGACCCGCAGCCGACCGGTCAGGGTGCAGTGGCTGATGGTCAGGGCGCCGAGCTCGCCGGGAGCGACGACGATGTCCCCCTCGATCGCCAGTCCGTCGAGCACCACGCTGGAGCCTTCGCCGCCCGTGAAGGTCAGGGTGCCCAGCAGATGCGGTCGCACTCCGTCCGCTACGTAGCCGTCCCCGGGCGGGAGTTCCGATCCGTCCAGCGAACCTCGCTGCGGCCACTGAGCCGCGACGGCGACGAGTCGGGTCCGGGAAAGGAGTTCTACGTCCATCGTCGGTTCGGGGTAGGTGGCGCTGTCGGTGATCGACAGCACGTAGCCGGCACCCGGGCGGTCGGCGTGTGCCTCCAGGACGGTCCGAGCCCGGGTGAGAGCCTCCCCGACCGTCGCCGCCGGATGCCCCGGACCCGCCGCTCCGCTCCCCACGGAGGACGCGCCCACGATCCGGTCCTCGAGGCCGCCCCCGGGGCGGCAGTCGGTCACGGCAAGGGCGGCCTCGTGCGCCCCGCTCCGGTCATGGCCGCCGGCACCCACATCAGCGAGCGCTCCGTATGCGTAGCGTACGAAGACGTCCTCGGTGTCGTCCGCCTGGCAGCCCCGGTAGCACCTGAGCGTGCCGTCGACCGGGTCGACCACGACCTGTCGGGGTTCCGCCGGGTCCAGCCCTTCGAGTCCACGGACTCGGATGGCCTTCGGGCCCAGCGCCGTCGCCGTCGTACCGATCCGGACACCCAGGGGTAGAACCTCAGGGTCCGCTCCTCCCGTCCGCGCCGCCTCCAGCAGCCGGAGCAGCCGCCTCGGGCGCAGCGGGACCGGCAGGTCCGCCTCCCCGGTGCGCGCTGCGTGGCCGTCGTCGCGGTCCCGGCTGGTCCGGGGCGCGAAGAGCGGCGACAGCCGGCCGAGGGGATCGAAGGTCCAGCCGCCGCCCTCCTCGTCTGCCCTTCGGCGTGCCTGGGACCATCCGCCTTCCGTCCCCGTGCCCGCCTTCCCGTCCGGCCTGCCGATCTCCGCCACCTGGAGCGGGTGGAGGAAGACGCCCACGGCCGGAATCCCGTAGCGTCCCCGCCCGGAGGTGATGCGCCGGACCTCGGCCGTGTGCGCGAACGGGTCGAGTCCGGGGGTCAGCGAGTGGGCGCCCACCAGGTCGAGGCCGCACAGTTCGGCGCGCGAGGCGTCCCGGACGCAGGCCGTGGCGGGGCGGTCCGTGCGGACGTGGTTGGTGTGCGCCGTGGCGACCAGGAGCTGGTAGAACTCGACGGCCCGCGCGGACCACCCCGTAACGTCCTGGGCGACCTCCTCCAGTACGCCGACCGTTCCCTTGCGTCTGCGGTGAGCCACCGTGTTCGCCACCAGGGCGCGCGGGCCTGCCGGCAGGCCGAGTCCGCTGGGCAGGTCGTCGAGGCCGACGAGGTCGGCCAGGTACGGCAGCACCCAGTCGTCGCACGTCTCGACGAACCAGGCGTCGTACAGGTCTTCGAGATCCGCTTCGAGGAGGGCGAGTTCGCCCGCCACGGCGTGGAGCAGCCGCCCGACGAATCCGTCCGACTCGGTGTCACGGGCGAGGAGGTGGGCCGGGAGCCGGCTGCGCAAGACGTCCAGGGCTTGTGCCCGTGCGTCCACTTCGGCTGCGGTCACGGCATCTCTCCGATCACGATCCGGTCCCGGTCGACGGCCAGGATCTGGGCAGCGAGCGGCACCGGCTCCCCCGGCAGCCATCGGGCGGGGGCGGCCGTGAGGACCGGCGTCCCCGTCCCCGACCCGGCGACGAGCTCCAGCCGGGGCATGGTGCAGGCGACCACGCCGGGAGTGCGGCGGATGGTGAGGAGTGTTCCGGCGGGGGTCACGGGTTCGGTGAACCCCCGGGCAGCGGGCGCGTACGCCTCCCTCAGCGCGACGCTCACGGCGGCCCGGACCGCCGCCGGTTCGAACGCGGGATCGTGTCGCAGTTCCACGGCGACGCCGAAGCAGAGGACCTGGCCCGCCAGGACCGCCAGCCGGGTCGCCGGGTCCCGGGCCGCGTCCAGGGCGCTGCGCAGGTCCGCGAGCAGACCGTCGGACGGCGTGTCTCCCGTGGCGCCGATGACGCTGATCACGACAGTGGTCGCCTCCCCGTCCCACACCGCGTCGGCACGGGACTTGCCGACGCCCGCGAACCCTGCGGCGAAGTCCTCGTGGTCGGCGACCGACACGGCCCGGTCGAGGGTGCGGACCCGCTGCGGGGCGTTGCGGCGGGCATCGGCCGGAGCCTCCGCCGGCGCCCAGTCGCGGGACGGCGCGGGGTTGGCCACGGACCTGATCCCGAGCGGGCGGCGGGTGAGCAGGCTGAGCCGTCCCGCGTCGACCGCGCCCTCGGCTCCGATGCCGACGCGGTAGGTGGCGGTGATGTTCTCCACCCCGCCGGCGGGGCGGGCTCCATGGATGCCGTCCCCCAGCATCAGGGAGCTCCCGCCGCCCTCTTCCGTGCGCAGGGTATGGACCCGGTCCGTTCCCTTGGCGGTGTCGAGGGCGAGTGTCTGCTCCCAGACCACCCCGTCCACCCGGAGTTCCAGGGCGGCGCGCACACCGGTGGCGTTCCGGGCGCGCACGTGGGTCAGCGGGCTGCGCCGGGGCCGGAAGCGCGGGAAGGGGAGTCTGCCGTCTCCGCTGCCGAGAACCTCCGTGACGGTCTCCCCGTGCGTGGCGGTGACGACGTTGGCCAGCACGCGCAGGGAGCGCGGGTCGAACTGCGGCAGTTCGCGGTCCAGTTTCAGGAGCATGGCGGGTTCCGCGCCGGTGGGCACGGAAGCCTCCGGGACGCAGGCGACGACGACCGCGCGCTCGCACTGCGGCGGCGGTTCCAGGTCGGCTGTGCCTACGGGCGGTCCGGTGGGGGCCTCGCCGTTCGGATGCCCGGTGACGAGCACGGTCCGGCCCGCCGGCAGCAGGGGATCGGTCAGGGCCAGGCGCAGCTCGCTGCCGGAGACGGGGCCGACGGGCGGGGCGAAGCGGGCCGGCAGCGGACGGGACAGGCAGTGCACGAGGGTCCGGCGCCGGTCGTACGCGTCGAGCCGGGTCCTCCTGTCGAGCAGCACGCGGGTGAGACGCCCGCTGAGCGCGTAGCGGGCTTCGCCGCCCGGTGCCACTCTCACGACGCGGTACAGGTCGCGGCTGCCGTGGCTCTCCAGCACCATCCACGAGGCCGACGCCACCTCGTCGGCGACATCCCCGGCGGCGTCGCCGACTCCGACGCCCGCGCCCAGGCGGGGGTGGTCGCCGTCCAGCTCGATCCGCCCCAGCGGGACCCCTGGCTCACCTGGTGCGGGGGCGGGCGGCTGATCGGGGGCGAGGGCGGACGAGTTGGCCCAGGTCACCTCGGGCGGGTTGGACTCGTTGCAGCCCTCGGAACCCGGCGGCCCCGGTCGGTCGGGAACGCACAGAAGGGCGGGATCGGGCGCGTTCCACCCGAAGAGGGAGGCGCGTTCGTCGAACGCGAAGACTTCTACCTCCTCCTGGGGAACAGTGGAGGGCCACCCGTTCTTGCCGAGCCCGGGGCGTACGTGCAGCCGCGTCCACCCCTCGTACCCGTCGGCCGCGTCGGTGACGGACTCGACCAGTCGGAAGGACCAGCGCGCGCTCGCAGGATCGTTCAAACGTTCCCGGCCGACGACGAGCAGGCCGGAGCCGGGGCGGATGCCCGTCGCTGCGCCGCGGACCCAGATGTCGGCGGTGCCCGGTGGCAGTTCCTGGCCGACGGCAGGAGCCAGGGGAACGGAGTTCCAGCACCCGAGGGCCCGAAGGTCCGACTCCGTCTCGAAGGTCTGCGGCAGTTGCCCGGCCGCGGGCACTGACTGGACCGGAGTGCCGGCAGGGACTTCCGCGAAGCCCGGGGCTCCGGGCAGATCCTCGACGGTGAAGGCCAGGTCGGCCGTCGCGGACACGCCGGGCCGCAGCTCGTGCCCGAGGGTCCGGGCGAGTTCCCTGACCGACTCCAGCTCGGTGGCGGTGCGCAGGTACGCCTCGTTGGCGATGCGCTCCGTGTAGAAGGAGACCACGTCTGCGACGTACGCCCAGCTGTCGAGCAGAGCTCCCGCCGCGTCGTCGACCGGGAGCGGGGCACCACCCGCGGCGAGGGCGGCGTTCATCCGCCCGAGGGAGTCGGCGTGGGGTGCTACGCGCCATTCGAGGGCGGGGCGGCGGGGCAGGTTGTGGATCTTGGGGGCCGTGGGCTCGGAAGCGTCGCAGGCGCAGCGCCCAGGGCATTCGCAGAGCCGGTTCACCAGGCACCTCGGATCCGGCAGACGAGCCGCCCGTGCTCCGGGTTGCTCGGATCGCTGTCCACCCGCAGTACCTCGCCCGCTGCGGCGTCGATTCTGCCCCGCCGCACCTCGTCGTCGGGCGCGACGCCCAGCCGACGGAAGCGCAGGCCTTGGGGGTTCGTGTCTTCGTCGCCGACGTCCACTCGGGCTACGCCTGGTACGGCCATCGCGGTGGCGACGAGGTCGGACAGGAACAGGGACGTTCCGAAGGTGAAGTTGTCAGGATGGAAGAAGCCGCGGCTACCGTCGGGCAGCCGGCCGGCCGAGAAGACCCGGGCAAGGGAGGCCCCGACGTCCGCACGCCGGTGGCCGGGGAGGGTGCACACGTCCACGACGATCTCCAACGGTACGTAAGCCGTACGGGTCACCACCACGTCGACGCCGGCCATCCGGTGCGTCTCCAGCAGATCGGTGATCTCGGCCGGCATGGACCGGTCGTCCGAGAACGCCGCCAGAGGATCCAAGATCACCTCCTGCTCGTGCCAGGACCCCGTCCAACGCCGGCGGCCCACGGCACGCTGCACGCCGGAGTGGCGCATGGCCACGTCGGCGTAGTCGCCAGGAGTGACCGCCCGGAGCGGGGAGCGGAAGGCGTGCGGGGCGAGTGCGCGGACCTCGTCCAGGCTCTCCGGGTCGCCGCCGCCGCCCGCCGGAAGCGGGTTGGTGACGGTGACTCCGGCCGGGACGGTACCCGTGCCGGGCAGCGGGAGCAGGGTACCGAGGGTGTCGGGTCCCGTGTTGCCAACGGTGCCGCCGCCGATCCGGTACGTGGCGTCCAGCGCACTGTCGTACGCAGGGCGGCGGCCGGACGCACCGTCGCCGAAGCGGAGCCGGACGGTGTCGTCGTTGTCGGTCTCGACCGCGAACGTCGCGGCGAGGCGGTCGCCGGGCGGGCGGTCCCCTGCCGGGCGCCACACGCGCAGGCCGTCGTGGACCTCGATCTGCGCCCGGGCCTGGTGGGGGTCGGGCCGCAGGGCGGAGGAGGCGCTGCTGACCCGCGCCGGGACGGGTTCGGCCCAGGCCAGTCCGGGTTTCGGCAACCGTGGGCGGTTCCGGCTGCCGGGACGGAAGCGGGTCAGCGGCTCGCCTGCAAGGGTGCCGCCATGGTCGGCGAGGACGATGTTGGCGCGGGCCTCGGCTACGGGGACCGGTAGTCCGCCGGGGCCCCGTTCGCCCGCGGTCACCTGGAGCGGCGCGCACAAAGCGTCCTCTCCGGCCCAGTGGATTTCCAGCACCACCATGTCCGGCTGCAGTGGATCTTCGTGCGGGACGGGATTTCGGTCCAGCATGACGGCGTGCGGACGGCCGGGGAGCGTGGCTCGGCCGGGGCGCCCGGCGGGTCCCAGGATCAGGACGTCTCCGGCCCGCAACTCCGGGGCGAGGAAAAACGGGTGGATGAGGAAGGCCGAGGTGGCACCCTCGGGCAGACAGTGCCGGGGCGCTCCCCAGGAGTACAGAGCGATCCTGTTGCGCACCTTGGTGACGACGGTGTCGGCGCAGGTCTCGAAGACCAGGTCTCCGGTGTCCAGAGCCTCCTGGACGGTCCTTGTTCCGGCGGTGGCGTCGGTGATCTGAGTGACGGGCGTGCCCTGGGGCAGCTTGACGGTCGCCGCGCCCGTGCCGTCGGTCTCGAACGCCAGCCAGACTCGGGCGCTGACGCTTTCTCGCACCCGGTAGTCCAGCAGCCGGGCATGGCGCCGCACGGAGGTGCGGCGTCGTGCCGTGCCCAGGTATGCCTCGGCGCCGATGCCGTCCTGCCAGGCGGCCAGTCTGTCCCCGAGCGCGGCGAACAGTTCGACGAGGGTGACGGCCGGATCGGCAGGGCTGTGGTCGGTCCATCCGGGGATCAGCGTGCCGAGCCGGTCGAGCAGCCGACCACGAAGGGCGCCGTAGTCCCGGGCGAGGTAGTCCTGGACCGGGGAGGCGGCGAGTGCGGGCGGGCACGCGGAGGCGGTGGGAGCGCAGTCGAGTTCGGAGGGACAGTCGACGGTGAAAGTGAACGCGGCGCGGGACAGCACCGGGTCGAAACCGACAAGTGTGCCCGGCCCGTCGGCGGCGGCCAGTGCGAGCACGTACGTGGACCAGTCGCCGCTGGAGGCAGTCCGGACGACCAGCACCTGGTCGCGGTCGCCCTCGCTGGTGGCATGCGCGATCAGCTGCCGGTCCGCCGCGTCGACGCCCGGCAGCGGACCGCCGTTCACGACTGCCTCGGCGGTGTGCGCCCAGTCGACCCGGACCGGATTGATCCGGGGTGCGGGGCGTACTCCGCCGAGGACGCGTACGGTCCCGGCGTGCAGTGCCCCGGCGCCGACAGGGCGCAGCAGACGTACGAGCAGGGTCTGCCTGCCGGGTACACCGGGCACATGCCCAGGTGTACCGGGCGTGTTGGTCAGTACCTCGACGGTGTCGATGCCGTTGAGAGTGGATGCCTGGTGACGCAGGAGGGCGCGCCGCGCCTCACGGTCGGCGGTGTGGACGAGGACCCCTGCCATGGCCTCATGGGTCTGGCTCACGGCGCACCCCCCGCTGACCCGCTGACGGTCATCGTCCGCGGCGGGCCGACGACGGCACCTGCGCGGAGAGGTGCGTAGACGACGGTGACCTGGATGGTGGACTCCTCGGCCTCGACACGGATGCCCTCGACCCGGATCAGTTCGCCCAGCCATTGCTGGAGGCTTGCCTGTACGAGGGAACGGGTGACACCCGCGAGTTCGTCCCCGGCGGGCGCGAAGACGAGGGCATGGACGCCGGTGCCGAACTCCGGCCGGTTGATCCTCTCCCCCGGTCGTGTGAACAACACCGCTTCCACGAGCCCCCGCAGGTACGCCTCCTCCTCGGAGTGCTGGAGGCGCCCGCGCCGGTTCAGTCGCAGGGGGAACCCGAGGTGTACCGGCCCGCCTGTGTTCATGTGAGCCTCACACGGGGCTGTGCGGTGGCGACGATCAGCGGGACGGCGGTCGGCACGCAGGTGGCGAAGCCTCCCTGGATGACCAAGGGCCGGCCCATGGAGGTCACCCGGACACTCCCGGCGGACCAGGAGGCCGACGCGCAGGGCCCCCCGGAGACGGGAGGGAAGGGGCAGCCGAGCACCGTCCACGGCGCGCCCGTGTTGACGGCTGCGCCGCCAGAGAACCGTACTCGGGGGCTGGTCTCCGTGGGCTGTGCCCGCCCGCCGTGCGCGCACAGCACGACGGCTCCCAGCTGCACTCCTGCACCGGGCATCAGATCACCTCCAGGGCGCCGTTGTTGACGGAGACCGAGGCGGGTGTCAGTTTCACGCTGGACGTGCCGATCGAGAACTCGATGCCTGCGGACGTGCAGGCGATCTTCATGGGTACGGCCGCGGCCGGGGCTCCGACTTCGACGGTGAGTCCGCCCGCGCCCGGCAGGTCGCTGAGCGTGATCGTGACGGAGTCGGTCTTCCACACCTTGACGGCGGGGAGCGCCGGCCCGGGCGCGCGCTGCAGCGCGGCCCAGGTCGCCCCGGCGAGGATTGGGTACTGGGGGTTACCCTGCTCGAACTCCACCCAGACGCAGGCCCCTTGCGGGGGCACGGCATAGAAGCCCACGCCGGGTCCGGCGTAGGGAACACACGCCTCGGCCCAGGCCAGCCTGCCGTCGCCGAGGGCGGCGGGGACGGAGACCTGGACACGGCCGCGACCCTGCGGGTCGAGGTTCTGGACGACGGTCCCCCGGTATTTTCCGTAGAAACGGGTCTCGTTCTCCATCAGATCACGCCGCCCACAGGAAGGACCGGCGTCAGCGCGCCGTGGCCCTCCCTGGCCAGGACGAAGGCCGCCTGGTAGCCGCCGACGGCCAGCTCGTGCCGGACCTCGCGGACGTACCACAATCCGTCGTGGGACCAGCCGGCTCCGCGTACCCCGACCAGCGCACGCGGACGGAGCACGCCGCCGTAGCGGACGCCGTCCAGTCGCCCTTCGGCGATCACCGCGTCGAGGGAGCGATCGACCTGCGCACGGGCCTCCGCATAAGCGGCGACGGTACTGCTGGTCGCCCCGCGGAGGCGGCGGACACGTGTCTGCCCGAGGTTGGCGGCGGCAAACGGTACGGCGGCCAGCGGGGGCCGCACCCCCAGGGGCACCATCACCGGTACCGCAAGCCCGGTCTGACGATCCATCACCCTGCCTTCGACGGCGATGGGCCCGAGTGCTTCGGTACGGAAGTGGATCTCGGTCACGTTGGTCTGCGGGCCGAGGTCCACCGAGAGCGCGGGCTGTGGTGGACCGCCGCGCACCGCGGGGCCCCAGTAGAAGGTGCTGGTACCCGGCGCGGGTCCCGGCATGGCATAGGCGACGTGGCCGTGATCGCGGGCCAGGGCCGCGAGATGGGCCAGGTCGGTGCCGTGCTGCGTGGGGATCCTGTCGATGGGGAGCGGCGGATCTGCCACGGGCGAGGGTACGGCCCGGGGCACGATGCCGTGGGTGGCATACGGAGCGAGCACGCGCAGCACCTGTGCGTACGCGTCCATCGCCGGGTGCTCGACGTCACGTTCTTCACGGTCGAGCAAGTATGAAACGTCCTCCCCGGTGACGGACAGGGTCGCCGCTCCGGGGCCGTCGCCGGGGGTCAGCTTCACCTCGGTGACGATCCCGTCGGAGAGGACGAACGGCACGGCCCCGAGCTGGACGACGACCACCACCCGCGAGAACGCGGCCAAGGGCGGGCCGGTCAGCCAGGGGACGTCGACGGCGCCTGCGGACTGGGATCGTCCGGCGTCCAGGGTCAGGGTGAACACCGACCGCTCACTGTCGTTCTCCGTCACCTCGACGGACCGGATGCGAGCCGTGAGGGGTCCGGGGAGCGGAACGGGGAGGCGGGGTCCGGCCAGTACCGTCAGCCGGAGTCCGAGCGAAGACACGGCTCACACCTCCGGAACAGGGATGACGAGGAGGGCGCCTTCGGCGTGCGGTCCGACCAGTTCGTCGGGGTCCAGTGCGCCGTTGGCGTCGGCGATGAGCCAGAAGGCGGAGGGATCCCCGAGGTGCCTCGCGGCGATCAGGTCCATGCGGTCCCCCCGGGCGACCGGATGAAGTGCGAGGACGCGCGCCCGTTGCGGGTCGGGCAGGGGGCGCCGGCGCAGGTGGCGCACCTGGCGGACGCCCCCGGCGCCGTCGGTGACGGAGGCGGTGGCGATGTCATTGCCGTCGTAGCGGCTCGGTCCCGGCATGTCAGCTCCCGCCCGCCGTCGTGAGGGTGGAGACGGCGCCGGAGACCGCCGCGGTCGTGGCCATGGATTCCTTGAGCACCTGATGGGCGAGGAACAGTGCGTAACCGGGGTCGGTCACCGGCAGGTCGTGGTACGAGAGGACTTGGGCGGATAATTCGACGGCGGCCCGGATCGGATTGAGCGCCGCGTCGAATGCCTGCTCGGTGATGGACAGGCTCTCCAGCCTGATGGGCACGACCCTCGCGGGCCCCCATACGAGCAGGATCAGCGGCCCTTCGGGCGGCAGCACTCCGATCGTCCCGGCCTGCAGCAGGACAGAGTTGGCGAGGACGAGGGCGCTACTGGGGTAGAGCAGCATCTCGAGCGCCGCCAGTTGAGGGGCGATCCCCGTCGCCACTGCCACCGGATCACCTTTCTCGAGCTGGTCGACAGCGTCCACCTCGACCGTCATGGTGACCGTCTCGATCGGGGCACCCCAGATGCGGTGCGCGTCCGCGGGCGCGGACTGGGTCTCCTTGGGGGCGGAGCGAGGGCGAACGGAACGGGTCATGGAGTCCGGGTTGTACTGGAAGATCACGATTCGGGCGAGCGGGTTCGCCCGCGAGACGGCCACGATGGCGCCCCGGAGGGTCCGCGGACTTCCCGGAAAGGTGCTCATGGCCCGAAAGGCTGGCCCCCGGGCGTCACGCCCGCGTCACCCTCCGGTCACGGATCTCGGCCCGTCACCCCCGCCACCACGCATTTCACCCCCGCCATCAGGGTGTCGTCGAGGAATATCGGGTGGAGCGTCGGCATCTTCGACCCAAGTGGAAGGGACCGGACGCGGCGAGGCCGTGGCCCAGTGGGAAGGAAAGAAGATGACCGGTGCGTGCGGAAGGGCCGACATCTCACGACAGCAGGGCACATCTGACGGGGCGGCCCGGCGGCGACCCGGAGAGCGCGCCCGGCAGCGGGTCACCGTCATCCTGTCGGGCGGATTCCGGGTGACCGTGGAGGGGCGGGAGACCGAGTTGCCCGGCGGCGCGCAACGGCTCGTGGCGCTACTCGCCTTGCGGGGCCGCACCGCCCGCAGTGCGCTGGCAGGCACGCTCTGGCCGGAGACGGACGAACAACGGGCGCTGGCCCGGTTGCGCACCGCGATCTGGCGCGTCAACCAGGCCGTGCCGCGCCTCGTCGAAAGCGTGGGCGACCAGATCGATCTCTGCGCGCACACCGCGGTCGACGTCCGGGAGCAGATCGAGCGGTCGATGGGACTGCTCGGTGGCGGCACGGTCAACGCGGCGTCGTGGGCGGCCGGCATTCCACCCGGGGACCTGCTGCCGGACTGGTACGACGAATGGCTGATCGGCGACCGCGAGCGCCTGCGCCAGTTGCGGCTGCACGTCCTGGAGGACATCTCCTCACAGCTCTGCGAGCAGGGCCGGTTCGGCCTCGCGATCGATGCCGCGCTTACGGTGCTGCGCGCCGACGCGTTGCGGGAGAGCGCGCACCGCGCGGTCCTGCGCGTGCATCTCGCGGAGGGCAACCTCGCCGAGGCCCGGCGGGCCTACCAGTCCTGCGTCGACCTGTTCCAGAGGGAACTCGGGGTCAGGCCCAGCCCGGCGACGAGCGCACTGCTCGCGTCCTACCCGCTCTCGGCGACCAGGCCGCGAGAGTCCTCCCTGGCGGCATCCTGACCTGCCTCGCCGCCGATTGACGCCGCCATCAGCGGCCTTGCACCGCCCGGCGCCGGCAAACCGTCCGGAGCCGACAATCGGACCTTCCTCGGAAACCGCCGACCCGGCGAAGTCCAGCCGGACACCCGGCGGTGACGGAGCGTGTTGCCCCGTCATCACGGGCCGCCGGTGCGAGCATCCGGCCAGCGATCCGCTCCACCGTCACTCGCCCTTGAGGGAGACCGCCGGATGCCAAGGGTCAATTCGTTCGTCCGTCTACTTGCCGTGCTCCTGCTGGTGCTGGCGGGGGTGGCCGGCTTCGGCACCACTCCGGCCCAGGCCGCGACGCAGGACATCACCATCAGCCTCTACCGAGTCGTCGAGCTTTCGTGCGACGAAGGTCTCGGTGAGGCCTGCAGCAACGACTACTATCCGAAATTCGAGATCGACCACCAAGGACTGTTCGACGGCAGGGACGCCCACTGCTGCGGCCACGGTCCCGATTTCCGAACCGACTGGGTCTACACGGCCACGGTGGACACCACCCACAACCCCGTCGCCATCCAGATGCAGTTGTGGGACCAGGACGACCTGACCGAGGACGGCCCCATCCGCTGGACGAGTTCCGGAAGCGCCGACCTGAACCTCTCGTTCGACCTGGACACCTGCACGTTCACCGGCGGCGGACTCACCGTCCAACAGGGAGCAGACGAGCCGACGCTGGCAGGTGAGAGCGAAGGCAGCGGCGAGGACTCGGCCCGCGGGTACTTCACGATCACCACCCCCTTCTGCGTCAACCTGGCGAAGGACTCCGACAGCGACGGCGACGGCATCATGAACACCTGGGAAGTCCCCGGCAAGGGGATGGACTTCGACAACGACGGGTTCGTCGAGCTGCCGCTCGGTGACCCGCCGTACAGCGCCGTTCCCTATCGCAAGGACCTGTTCGTCGAGGCCGACTACATGGCGAAGGACAAACCTCAGGACGGACTGCTCCCGGGCGACCGAGCCCTCGGGGACGTCGTCAGGGCGTTCGCCGACGCGCCGGTCGACGGCTACGACACCCCGGGCGGCAGGAGTTACCGCGGGATCAACCTGCACATCACGGAGGGCGAGCCGTTGCCGGACGTGCCTGCCATCCTGTTCGACAAGGACGGCCCGGGCCCGCAGGACGACTTTAACGACCTCAAGAGCGGCCACCCGGCCGAACCGTGCAAGGGGTTCTTCGGCACGCCGGCCGACCGCGCCGATCCGAACTGCGCGAACATCCTGCAGGCGAAGCGCCAGGTCTACCGCTACATGATCTTCGGTGACAGCTTCGTCGATGAGGACGGCGACACAGGTTCCTCGGGCGTTGCCGAGGTGGACTGGAAGGGGTCGCCCCCGCCCCCCAGAGGGGGCAACGACTTCATGGTGACGCTCGGCTCCTGGAGCGCAGACCGGATCAACGGCTCCGGCGGACGGAAGGTGGCCGAGTCCGCCACGTTCATGCACGAGCTCGGGCATACTCTCGGCTCGCTCCACGGCGGCAACGACAACGTCAACTGCAAGCCCAACTACCTCAGCGTGATGAACTACAGCTTCCAGTTGCCTATCCTCGAGCCGTCACGGCTCCTCGACTACAGCAGCACCGCCAAGGGCACCGCGCTCGGGATGAACCAGTTCACCCAGCTCAACGAAAAGGACCTCGACGAGCGCCGAGGCCTGTACCGGACGCCCGACCCGGCTCGGAAAACGGTCTACGGAGTCAACGGCAAGCCCAAGGTGGTACCGGCCACGGGCGGCCCCATCGACTGGAACGGGAACGGCACCACGGAGTCGGGCGTCGCCGCCGACATCAACCGCATCGAGTCCAAGCAGGCTTGCAGCGCCGCCACCCCAGGCGAGTCCCTGCGTGGTTACGACGACTGGGCCAACATTCAGTACAACCCCCGCCTGAACACCAAGTTCTTCGCCGACGGCGCGCGTCCGGACCTCCTGCCGGAGCTGACGGAGGACGACGTGCGCGCGATGACGCAGAAGGCCGACCTGTCGATCTCCAAGACCGCCGACCACGCCGACGCCACCGGCGGTGACACCGTGAACTACACCACCACCGTCTCCGACCTCGGACCCGGTACCGCCACGAGCATCCACGTCACCGACACCCTGCCCGACGGCAGCACGCAGCAGCGTTCGCTGCCGGACCTGGCGAACGGCGCCGTGACCACCGTCATGCCGGGCTTCACATACCGGGTGCCCTGCGACACCGCCGACGGCGCGGTGCTCGCCAACCGCGTCACCGTCACGGGCAACGACACCCACGGCGTCCCCGACCCGTACACGTCCGACAACACGGCGCAGGCCATCACCACGGTGCACGCCCCGCGTCTGACGGTGGACAAGTCCGCCACGGCCGCCGTCAACGCGGGTGAGGCCATCACGTACACCATCACCTACGCGAACACGGGCAGCGGCGGCGCCTCCGGCGTCACAGTCACCGACACTCTGCCGGCCGGCGTCTACTACAGCCAGGCGCTCGATCTCGGCACCGGCCCCAGGCCCGGCTCGGTGACGCTGAACGGCGACGGCACCCGCACCCTGGTCTGGAACGTGGGCGACCTGCCGGCCGGCTCCGGTGATCGACGGATCGTCTTCACGGCTCGGCCCACGCTCCTGGCCCTGGCGGGGACGACGTACACCGACACCGTGTCCGTGAGCTACAAGAATGCCGGCGGTGCGTGCACCTTCGCACCGGTCACCGACTCGGCCGGCACCGCCATCACCGTCCTGCCGCCCACCCGCAACCCGCTGTCCCAAGGGTTCTGGAGGAACCATCGGGAACTGTGGACCGCCGAGTTCTTGGCGCGGATCCAGGCAACCGACCAGCGCTACGACACCGACCGAAACGGGGCTCTGTCGGTCAGCGAGGCCGCAGCAGGGTTCAACGACAGCAACGCGCCGAAGAGCGTTCTAAGCAAGCAGCTCCTGGCCGCCTACTTCAACCTGGCCTCCAGGCGCATCAACGCCGCCACGGCGATCATGTCTAGGACGACCCAGTCACTGGGGCTGAGCAACGTGCGCGAGGCGGTGATCTACGCGCAGGACACTCTGCTCCTCCCGGTGAATCCCGGCACCTCACCGCGCTACAGCAGCATCATCGGCGTACTGACCGACATCAACGCCAACAGGATCGAGGTCTACCGGTGAGAGCCGGGCGAGCCGTTCTCACGGCTGTTCGAACGTGGTCGGCTCTGTCGAGCCACCGTGGACGATCCCGGCCCGGAGACCGTCCGTAGCCAGTCAATGAGCCAGTTCGAGGCGGATCCAAGGCCCCGTACACGCCTGCAGCGCGTGTACGGGGCCTTTGCGCGACGGAGAGGGTCAGGAGTCAGAGAGCACCTGCGAAGCGGTATGTCCGCGCTGGTTGGAGGACGCGGCACGGGCATGCTGAGAAGCCGTACAGTTACTGGCCGAGGGCTGGAGGCTGTGGCATCCCATCGATCCCACTCGGCCCGAAGCCGCATTGGCCGACGTCCAGAAAATCGGCCCCGTACGGTGGTCTGGCTGAACGAAGCGCAGCACTATCTACTCCCCTCGACCGGCGCCCGGGGCGAGCGGGTGGTTGCAGATCTTCGGGCACTGCTTCAGGATCGGCTCCGCTCCCCCGCCCCGCCCGCTTTCAGCACCTGGCGGACCAGACCCGAACAGGGAGTGCGACCACACTGCGGCCACCAGGACTCCGGGCATGGAAAAGGCCGTCCTCCCATGGTTGAGAGAACAGCCTCCGACCTGCATGAAGCATGGTCGGGACGACAGGATTTGAACCTGCGACCCCTTGACCCCGCGCACATCGTATTTGGTCCCCAACTGGTCCCCAAATTTACTGTGCTGAAAGTAGGGCACAACCTCATCCTTCGGCCGCGACGAGCTGAGGGGGGCGGCCCCACGACACCGACCTCTACGATGCGAGCCGGGCAGACAAGCGCACCTTGACCGGGTCAAGGTGCGGTTTTCCCTGGTCAAGTGCGCTGGTCCCCAAGTGGTCCCCAGAAACGATCAAAGGGCCGTTTCAGATTGCTCTGAAACGGCCCCTGATCTGCGACTTCGAAAAGTCGGGACGACAGGATTTGAACCTGCGACCCCTTGACCCCCAGTCAAGTGCGCTACCAAGCTGCGCCACGTCCCGATGTGCGTCTGATCTGGGGTTTCCCCCGTCTCGGCGGCACATGCAGAACATTACCCCACACCGAGGGGTGTCCATGCACCGGTTATCGGCGGGAAGGGGGAGGAAGAGAGGATGGAGGGGTGAACGCACGGGATCGGGACGGTGAGGGGCGGGCGCGGAACGCGCGGCCCAGGGACGGGCTGGGGCGGCCGCTGCCCTACGGGGCCCGAGGGGTGGAGCGGCAGCCCGAGGGAGTGGTGCGCACGCCCGGGGAGACGGTGGCGCAGGCGCAGCTGCTGCTCGACGCCGGAATGCCCTTCCACGCGCACGAGGTGTTCGAGGACGCCTGGAAGTCCGGGCCCGGGGCCGAGGCACCGCTGTGGCGGGCGCTGGCGCAGCTGGCCGTCGGGCTGACGCATTCGGCACGCGGGAACGCGGTCGGCGGGGCCCGGCTGCTGCGCCGCGGAGCCTCTGCCCTGGCCGGGCCGGACGGAGCCGGGGGCGGGCCCGCGTACGGGATGGACCTGCCCGGGCTGGCCCGCTGGGCCCGGGAGCTGGCGGGGCGGGTGGAGGCCGGCGCGGCCGTCGACGCCGCCGCCGAGGCGCCGCACCTCACGGGCGGCCCCGGCCCGGCCTGAGCGAGGGGCGACAGCGGCGGCCGGGGCGGGCCGGGCTACGCCGGCTGGAGGAGGTCCCAGCGGTTGCCGTAGAGGTCCTGGAAGACGGCGACCGAGCCGTACGTCTCGTGGCGCGGCTCCTCGAGGAAGCGGACGCCCTCGGCGGTCATCCGGGCGTGGTCGGCGGCGAAGTCGTCGGTGTAGAGGAAGAAGCCGACCCGGCCGCCCGTCTGGTCGCCGACGCGGGAGCGCTGGGCATCGTCCTTGGCGCGGGCCAGCAGGAGGGCGGACTCCTTGGCGCCCGGCGGGCGGACCACGACCCAGCGGGAGCCGTCCGGGCGCGGGGTGTCCTCGGCGAGGTCGAAGCCGAGCGCGCGGGTGTAGAAGTCGATGGCCTCGTCGTAGTCGTGGACCACGAGGGCGGTGAGGGCGAGGTGGGAGGACATGCCCTCATTGTGTGCCGAGGAGGACCACTTCCAGGGTGCGGGGGCCGTGCACGCCCTCCACCCGGTCCAGCTCGATGTCGCTGGTGGCGGAGGGGCCGGAGATCCAGGTCAGGGGGCGGGTGGGGTCCAGCAGCGGCAGCGCGCGGGGGACGGAGTCCACCACCTGGCCGGGGACGCGGACCACGCAGATGTGGTGGTCCGGGATGAGGGTGATCCGGCGCCGTCCCTGCTCGGGGCCGCCGTCGAGGACGATCGTGCCGGTCTCGGCGATCGCCAGGGCGCAGCCGGTCACCACGCTGTCCACCGCGTCCAGTTGGTACGGGGTGGAGTCCGCGCGGTCGTGGATCCGGGTCGGCGCGGCCGCCGCGAGCCAGTGCGGCGGCAGCCCGGGCGGTACGAGGACCGAGGAGGCGCCCCGTTCGGCGAGGAGGCGGGCCAGCAGCGCGGCGATGCCGTCCTCGCCGACCCGGTGGACCTTGGCGCGGTACTCCGTGAGGTTCGCGGCGAGCAGGTCGACGGTCTCGGCCGGGGTGCGGGCGCCGTGGACCGCGAGGTAGTCCCGGGGGACCGCGGTGTCCGGGCGCGGCTCCGGCAGGGCCCGGCGGATGCGGGCCAGGATCTGCTCCCTGGCGCTCATGGGCGTGCCTCCTTCTCGCGCGCCGCCCACCAGTCGCGGAACGAGCGCTCCGGGAGCTCGGGCAGCTCCCTGCTGTCGGTCCAGGCGTGCCCCGGCCCCGGCAGCCGGCGGGGTCGCAGCCGCCGGGCCCGGGCCAGCAGCCGCTCCCCCGCGCGCAGTGCCCCCGGATGGTCGAGGAGGAGTCGGGCGGCCCGCATCGCGGCCCGTTCGGCGGTGTGGCCGTCGGCGGGGCGGATGCGGACGCGGATGCCCTCGCGGGTCACCGGGCCGCCCTGGACCACACGTTCGCGCAGGTGGACCAGTACCTCGGGGATGTCGATGGCGACCGGGCAGACCTCGTAGCAGGCCCCGCACAGGGTGGAGGCGTAGGGCAGGGTGGCGTCGATCTCGCTCGCGGTGCCCCGGAGCTGGGGGCTGAGGATGGCGCCGATCGGGCCGGGGTAGACGGAGCCGTAGGCGTGGCCGCCGGCGCGCTCGTACACCGGGCAGACGTTGAGGCAGGCCGAGCAGCGGATGCAGCGCAGGGCCTGGCGGCCCACCTCGTCGGCGAGGGTGTCGGTGCGGCCGTTGTCGAGGAGGACGAGGTGGAAGGCGGAGGGGCCGTCGCCGTCGGCCCCCTTCGAGGGCCCCAGCCCGGTCCACATGGTCGTGTACGGGTTCATCCGCTCGGCGGTCGAGGAGCGGGGCAGGGTCTGGAGGAAGATCTCCAGGTCTCGGAAGGTCGGGACCACCTTCTCGATGCCGACCACCGAGATCAGGGTCTCGGGCAGGGTCAGGCACATCCGGCCGTTGCCCTCGGATTCGAAGACGACCAGGGTGCCGGTCTCGGCCACCATGAAGTTGGCGCCGGACACGGCGACTTTGGCCCGCAGGAACTTCTCGCGCAAGTGCAGCCGGGCCGCTTCGGCGAGCTCGCGCGGGTCGTCGCCCAGCCCCTCGGGGGCCGGACGGCCCCAGCCGCCCATCTCCGCGGCGAAGATGTCGCGGATCTCGCCCCGGTTGCGGTGGATGGCCGGGACCAGGATGTGGGAGGGCCGGTCGTGGCCGAGCTGGACGATGAGCTCGGCGAGGTCGGTCTCGTACGCGGCGATCCCGGCCGCCTCCAGGGCCTCGTTGAGGCCGATCTCCTGGGTGGCCATGGACTTGACCTTGACGACTTCCTTCTCCCCGGTGGCCCGGACCAGTTCGGTCACGATGCGGTTGGCCTCGCCGGCGTCGGCCGCCCAGTGGACGGTGCCGCCCGCGGCGGTGACGGAGGCCTCCAGCTGGAGCAGGTAGCGGTCGAGGTGCGCCAGCGTGTGGTCCTTGACCGCCTTGCCGGCGGCGCGCAGCCGGTCCCAGTCCTCCAGTTCGGCGACGGCCCGCGCCCGCTTGTCGCGGATGGTGTGCGTGGCGTGGCGGAGGTTGGCGCGCAGCACCTCGTCCCGTACGGCCTCGCGGGCTGCGTCGGGGAAGGCCGGCATGCCCAGGTACGTGCCCGTCATGTGAGGGGTTCCTCCTCCGTCGAGGCCAGGATCTCGGCGAGGTGCAGGGCCCGCAGCGGGGCGCCCTGGCGGCGCAGGATGCCGTCGAGGTGGGCGAGGCAGGAGTTGTCGGCGCCGCACAGTACCTCGGCGCCCGTGGACATCGCGTGGGCGGTCTTGTCGGTGCCCATCGCGGCCGATACGTCGGGGTTCTTGACGGCGAAGGTCCCGCCGAAGCCGCAGCACTCCTCGGCGCCGGGCAGTTCGCGCAGTTCCAGTCCGCGTACGGCGGCCAGCAGCCGCCGGGGCCGGTCCCCGAGTCCGAGGCCCCGCAGGCCGTGGCAGGACGGGTGGTAGGTGACGGTGTGCGGGAAGTACGCGCCGACGTCGGTCACCCCGAGGACGTCGACCAGGAACTCGGTGAGCTCGTACACGCGCGGTACGAGGCCTTCGGCGAGAGCGGCCAGTCCCGGGCCCCGGCCCTCCGCCTCGGCCGCGCGCCCGATCCGGGGGTAGTGGGAGCGGATCATGGCCGCGCAGGAACCGGACGGGGTGACCACGTACGCGTACCCGGCGAAGGCCTCGGCGGTACGCCGGACCAGTGGTTCGGCCTCGCGCCGGTAGCCGGTGTTGTACTGCGGCTGCCCGCAGCAGCTCTGCGCGGCGGGGAAGTCCACGGTGACCCCGAGCCGCTCCAGGAGGCGGACGACGGCGATGCCCGTGCGCGGGTAGAGCGCGTCGTTGACGCAGGTGACGAACAGGGCGGCGCGCATGACGGGCAGAATAGCCCGGTGAAGAAGTTCTCAGTGATCGGCATAGGCGCGGGCGACCCGGACCACCTGACCCTCCAGGCGGTCAGGGCGATCGGCGCGGCGGACGCATTCCTCATCCTGGAGAAGGGCGAGGAGAAGGCGGATCTGACCGGGCTGCGGCGCGCGATGCTCGACGCGCACGCACGCCCCGGACACCGGCTGGTGGAGGGCCGCGATCCCGACCGCGACCGGACGCCCTCCGACTACACCCCGACCGTGGACGGCTGGCGCAGCGCGCGGGCGGAGCTCTTCGAGCGGTTCATCGCCGAGGATCTGGCGGAGGGCGAGACGGGCGCGTTCCTGGTGTGGGGCGACCCCTCGCTCTACGACTCCACGCTCGCGATCCTCGACGAGGTGCTGGAGAAGGGCAGGGTCGCCTTCGAGCACGAGGTGGTGCCCGGCATCAGCAGCATCTCCTCGCTGCTGGCCCGCCACCGCACCAACCTCAACCGGGTGGGCCGTCCGGTCCAGATCACCACCGGGCGCCGGCTCGCGGAGGGCTGGCCGGAGGGTGTGGACGACGTGGTGGTGATGCTGGACGCCCGGCACGCCTTCACGGCCCACCTCGACCAGGACCTGTACATCTACTGGGGTGCGTACGTCGGCACCCCCGACGAGATCCTGGTCTCGGGGAAGCTGGCGGAGGTCGCCGGCCGGATCGAGGAGCTGCGCACCGAGGCCCGTGCCCGCAAGGGCTGGATCATGGACACGTACCTGCTCCGGCGCGGCTGAGACCTTCCGCTAGGCCGGGAGGTGGCCGGGGAGGTAGGCGGGGAGTACCTCGGCGAGCCGTTCGTACTCCTCGGCCCGGTTGTAGATCTGCCCGCTCACCCGGATCCCGCCGCCGCCCGGCCAGGGCCAGATCAGCACCCGGATCCGCTGCTCGGCCGCGATCCGCTCCCGCAGTGCGCCGGCCGCCGCCGGGGTCTCGGCGACCCCGGGCGGCAGCCGCAGCGTGCGCAGGGCCAGGCCCTCGGTGTACGGGAGCGGGGCCACCCCGGGGATCTCGGCGAGCAGGGCCGCGCCGTAGGCGGCCAGTGCGCTGTTGTGGGCGCGCACCTTCGCGGCGTCGAGTTCCTCCAGCAGGTCGAGCCCTTCCGGGGCGGCGAGCCAGCCGGTGTAGTCGAAGGTGGCCCGGTTCTCCACGGAGCGCGGGTAGCCGTGGTGATCCTCCCAGGAGGGCACCGGCGGGCGGACCCGGTCGCGGTGGTGCGGGGCGACGGACAGGATCGCGGTGCCGGAGGGGGCGTAGGCCCATTTGTGGAGGTTGCCGAACCAGAAGTCGGCGCCCCCGCCCAGGGGGTCGGGGATCATGCCGGGCGCGTGGGCGCCGTCCACGATGGTGGTGACGCCCCGCTCGGCGAGTTCGGCGAGCAGCCGGGGCGAGGCGATGAGCCGGGCGGTGGGCGAGCTGATGTGGTCGAGTACGGCGACCCGCGTCCGCGGGGTGACCCCGGCCAGCACGGTTTCCCGTACGGCGTCCTCGTCGGGGAGGTCGGTGCCCAGGGCCACGGTGGTGAGCGGGGCGCGCCGGGCGGCGGCCGCGACGACCGTGCCGTAGCCGTGGTCGGTGACCAGGATCTCGTCACCGGCGGCGAACTCCACGGCGTCGAGGGCCACGTTGGCGGCCTCGGTGGCGTTGGAGACGAAGGCGAGCCCGTCCGGATCGGTGCCGAGCCGGGCGGCGATCCGGGTCCGGGCCGCGACGAGCCGGTCGGGGGCGCCGATGAAGAAGGCGTCGGGGTCGGCGTGCGCCTCCGCCCGGAGGGCGGCCTGTGTTTCCTGGACGGGGATCGGGACCGCTCCGAACGACCCGTGGTTCAGGTGGCCGACCTCCTCGGAGAGCCGGAACAGCTCCCGCCCGCCCGGGAATTCGGGGGGACGGCGCAGGGGCCCGCCGCGTGAGGCGGCCCCGGCCCGTCCGGCGGCGTCGGTGGGGCCGACGCGGTCGGTGCGGTCGGTCGGCTCTGCGGGCTGGGTCACGTGGGACCTCCGTGGGTGCGGCGCGGCTGTCGGCCCGATCATGCCCCGCCGCCCGGCGGAGCGACAGCCCCTCCTCCGGCCATCGCGGGCGCGGGCCCGGCGCCGCCGCGGGGGCACCGTCGAAACCGGGGCCCGCGCCCGGGCCTCAGGCCGCCGGCCGGCGCATGGTCTGGCGGAGTGTGGCCCCCGCGCCCAGCTCCGCGAGCCAGTCGTCCAGGTCGGCCATGGCGGGCGGGTCCAGGAGGTCCGGGTCCACCGTGGTGCGGAGCTGGCGGGGGACCCCCGAGGCGAGCAGCAGGCGCAGGCTCCGCTCGGCCGAGGCGGCCGCGTGGCCGATGCCGGTGACCCGTTCGTAGCGGCCGGGCGGGGCCTTGACGTCGAAGCCGACCCAGTCCAGCAGGCCGGCGTCCAGCAGTCGGGCGAGGCGCCGGGGGAAGGCTCCCCCGGTGTGCAGGCCGACCTCCAGGCCCAGCGCACGGGCTTCCCGTACGGCCCGCGGCAGGCCGCGCTGGAGCAGCGGTTCGCCGCCCGAGAAGACGATCCCGTCGAGCAGCCCCGTCCGGCGGGCGAGGTGGCCGAGCACCTCGTCCCAGGAGACGGCGGCGGGGGCCCGGGCGGGCAGCAGGCCGGGGTTGTGGCAGTAGCCGCAGCGCCAGGGGCAGCCCTGGCAGAAGACGGTGGTGACCAGCCGGCCGGGCCAGTCGCAGGTGGACAGCCGGGACCAGCCTCCGATGCGGATGACCTCGTCCGGCTGCGCGGCGGGGCTCACACCGCCGCCTTGAAGGGGACGCGCTCGGCGTGTTCGCCCTTCTTGCCGAACGGGTCGTCGGTCCATCCGGCGGGAAGCTGGGAGGAGTTGGTGTAGTACGGATTGGCGTCGGTGCCGGCCTGGAGGATGCCGGGGAAGCGGGCCCGGTCCTCCTTCGCGAAGCGGTACGTCGTGCCCTCGGCGGGGGTGGCCTCCAGGTTGTAGAGGTGGCCGGTGCTCTCCTGGAAGTCGACCATCCGGGCCCGGACCCGGTCCAGGAGGCGGACCGCGAGGGCGTGGCCCTCGGGCGCGGTGATGTCGTGGGCGCCCCCGCTGAAGTTGCGGACCATCTCGTTGACGCCGTTGACGCCGATGGTGGAGAAGTGGTTGCGCAAGGTGCCCAGGTACCGCTTGGTGTACGGGAAGAGGCCGCCGTCGATCAGGTCCTGGACGGTGATCCGCTTGATCTCGAGGCTGTCCTTGGCGAGCTCGCAGAGCCGGTCCACCTCGGCCAGCAGCCGCTCCTCGTCGCCCGCGTAAAGATGCCCGAGGCGGGCGCAGTTGAGGGTGACCACGCCGAGCGAGCCGGTCTGCTCGGCGCTGCCGAAGAGGCCGTTGCCGCGTTTGAGCAGCTCGGTCAGGTCGAGCTGGAGCCGGCAGCACATGGAGCGGATCATGTTCGGTTCGAGCTCGGAGTTGATGAAGTTCTGGAAGTACGGGAGCCCGTACTTGGCGGTCATCGCGAAGAGCCGCTCGGCGTTCTCGCTCTCCCAGAGGAAGTCCCGGGTGATGTTGTAGGTAGGGATGGGGAAGGTGAACACCCGCCCGGCGGCGTCGCCTTCCGTCATCACCTCGATGTACGCCCGGTTGATCATGTCCATCTCGGCCTGGAGCTCGCCGTAGGTGAATCCGGCCTCCTCCCCCACGACCACCGGGATCTGCTCGCGGAGGTCCTCGGGGCAGGTCCAGTCGAAGGCGAGGTTGGTGAAGGGCGTCTGGGTGCCCCAGCGCGAGGGCACGTTGAGGTTGTGCACGAGCTCCTGGACGCATTGCCTGACCTGGTCGTACGTCATCGCGTCGAGGCGGACGTAGGGGGCGAGGTAGGTGTCGAAGGAGGAGAAGGCCTGGGCGCCCGCCCATTCGTTCTGCAGGGTGCCGAGGAAGTTCACGATCTGGCCGACGGCCGAGGACAGGTGCCTGGGCGGGGCGGAGTCGATCTGTCCGGGGACTCCGTTGAAGCCCTCGGTCAGCAGGGTGCGCAGGGACCAGCCTGCGCAGTAGCCGGAGAGCATGTCCAGGTCGTGGATGTGGAGGTCGCCCTCGCGGTGGGCGCGGGCCACGGCGGCGGGATAGACCTGCTCCAGCCAGTAGTTCGCGGTGACCTTGCCCGCGGCGTTGAGGATGAGCCCGCCGAGCGAGTAGCCCTGGTTGGCGTTGGCGTTCACCCGCCAGTCCCGGCGGTCCAGGTATTCGGTCACGGTCTCTACGGCATCGACGACAACAGTCACGGCAGCCCTCCCACGAGGCTCGGCACGGAAGAATGGCGGGCCCTTTCGAAAGCCCGTGCCGGCAGGTGTCGGACTCGTCCGCCGTGGCGGACTCACCGTTGCGGGGCAGTCCCGGATTCCCACCGGGTTCCCTGTTGCCTCGGTCGGGGAGAGGCCCCGCCGAACCGGCAAGGCCAACACTACATATGGATACGACAGCAGAGTGCCACCACTACATATGGGGTGACGAAGGTCCCGAACCAAGGGACTTCAGCCCTGCGGAGAGCGGCGGCCTAGGGCCTTTCGGCCTCAGCTCCGGCCGCTGCTGGCGGCGTGGTACTGAAGGTCCTGCACCTCCACCGTGCGGTCCACCCGGTACCCCAGCTCCACCCGGGCCCCGTCCCTGCCGTCGCGCACCACGGCCGCCGAGCCGGTGCCCGGACGGAGGGGAAGCAGCTCGGAGTGGACCCCGGCCGGGGCCGCGTGCGCGTCCTCGGCCGCCCCCACGGCCGTACGGATGCTCGCGGGCGCGGTCAGGAAGCTCAGCACCTCCACCGTGTCCCGGGCCGCGGCGCTGCCGCCCCGCAGCGACATCACGAGGGACTGGCCGCCGCTCGGGTCGGCGGCGGCGAACTGGGTGCGCGAGCTCAGGTACAGCGTGTCCCGGACGATCTTCGGCCAGCCGCCCGTCTTGAACCGGGTGAGGTAGTACGAGGAAAGGTCCAGGTAGGCGTGGCCGTTGTGCAGGGAGGGCGCGAACTGGCTTCCCTCGCTGTAGTCGTTCCAGGTGGTGAGCTGGACCCAGTCGGCCCCGTCCTCGATGGCCCGGTTCCATGTGGCGCGCAGGGTCGCGGTGTTGCCCGCCTCGTCGTAGATGCCCTGGTTGGGGCGGGCGTCCTGGACCGATACGGGCTGCATCCAGATCTTGCCCGCCGCGTGGGCGCGCCGTACGTCGCGCGTGGAGCTCTCCTGGCCGACGTAACTGCGGCTGCCCCACTCGGAGAATCCGTAGCTGATGGACTCGAACTCGCCGCTGTGCGCGCCGAAGTCGAGGAAGAGCGGGACGAAGGCGGTACGGATGCCGTGCCGGGATTTCAGGACGTCCATGACCCGGGTCCACCAAGCGGCGCTCTTCTCCTCCGCCTTGAACGGCGAGACGACCAGCCGTCCGTCGGGGAGCCGGTGGGCGGCCGGGGCCTTGCCCAGTTCCGCGAGGAGGTCGGCGAGCACGGCCGGGTCGTCGGTGTCCAGGGAGGTCATGTCCGGCATCAGCATGACCTTGAAGGCCGGGTCCACCGAACGGGCCGCCTCCATCAGGAGGTTGCAGCGTTCGAGGTTCTTCCCGGAGAGGGAGAGCAGGTCGAGGGTGAATCCGTCGATGCCGGCGGCGCGCGCGGTGCGGACCTCCTGCCGGAGGTTGGCGAGCTCCCAGTCCCCGGCCTTGGGCGGGACCGGCAGCGGTCGGTCGCGGAGCAGGCCGCCGTAGCGCTGGTGCTTGCCGTTCTCGCCGTCCGGCTTCAGGTAGTTGCGGGTGTAGTAGTCGGCGTCGGCGTTCGCGTTGTCCAGGGAGAGCGGGTACGGGGTGAAGTAGTGGGCGAAGACCAGCTTCTTGCCGGCGGCGCCGGAGCGCAGGGCGGCCGGCTGCGGCAGGTCGAAGGGCAGGGCTCCGGTGGGGCGCGCTCCGCCGTCCGTACCGGATCCCTGGGGTTTGGGGTCCGGGGCCGGCCCGCCCGGGCTCTGCGGGGCGGTGGTGCCCGGGCCGGTGGTGGCGGGGCCTGCGGTGGCGGGCGCGGAGCTGTCGCCGGGCGCCCCGGACAGGGAGTCGGCCGGGCCGGGTGCCGAGCGTGCCCGTGCGTCCGAGACGGTACGGGGCTCCCAGGCGATGCCCGTCGCGGCGCAGACCCCCACGAGGAGGAAGGCGGAGAGCAGGAGGCTCAGCAGGGGTCTTCGGCGCCGGAAGCCCGCACGGCGCCGGTGCGACGCGGGTCTCGTGCCGCGCCCTGCCCGCCGCCGGTCCGCACTCATCCTGGCCCTCCCCCGAATATGCCCGCGCCATGCCCGTACGGGCCACACAGCAGCAGTACAGCGGATTCCCGCCCCCCGGACAACTGTTCCCCGGGAGACGGGGCGTGAGACGGGACGGGACTGCGGGGCCACCTGAGCCCCGGCCGCGGCAGCCACCTCAGCCGACGGGCCCCTTGGCCTGCGCGGTTCGGACGTCGGGGCGGCACTCTTCGCACGCGGTTGGACAAAGGCATGCGACCTGTACAACTGCTGCGATCACCGGGCGGCACGGGCTTTTCGCCGGAATAGGGAATTCCACTGGCCTTTCGCGAAAAGTGGCGCATAATCGTCTCCATGCGGCTTGAAACAACCCTCTTGCCGCAGGTCACGCATGCAGGGGGCATCGTGTCGATGGGGGATTCCAGAGGCGCCGGTACGTTCCCGGCGACCTCGGCGGAGCTGTCCCGTCTTTTCACCGCCGTGCGGCGGGGCAAGGTGCTGACCGTCACCGGTCGGTTCCGTGAGCCCCGGAGTCAATTGGTGCAAGAGATCGGAAAACGGCTCTCGTCCAATTTCTACGACGGCGTGGCCGTGGTGTCCATGGACCGGCGGTTCGGGGTCCGCGACCTGACGGCCGCGCTGGGGTGCGTACCGGGCATGCCGTTCCTGCCCTACGGGACGCCGAACGCCGCGTCGTGGCTGGCGGAGCGCGACATGCTGCTCGTCCTCGACGGCTGCGAGCACCTCGCGTCCGAGGCCCTGGACTGGCTGCGCGAACTGCTCGCCGCGGCCCCCGGGGTGCGGGTCCTGGCCGCCGGGCGCGACCCACTGGCCTTGGCCCGGGAGCAGGTGCATCCACTGTGACCGGGCACTGAAACGGGTCCGCCCCGGTCGGCGACTGCCGACCGGGGCGGACCCGTAAAGCGTTGAAGCGTTGAAGCGCTGAACCTCAGCCGAGGATCGCGAGCGCCTCGTTCAGCGTCGCGGACGGCCGCATGATCGCGGAGGCCTTGGCGGCGTCGGGCTGGTAGTAGCCGCCGATCTCCGCCGGGGCGCCCTGGACGGCGATGAGCTCGCCGACGATCTTCTCCTCGGACTCGGCCAGCGTCTTGGCCAGCGGGTCGAAGGCGGCGGCCAGCTTCGGGTCCTCGGTCTGGCGCGACAGCTCCTGCGCCCAGTACAGGGCGAGGTAGAAGTGGCTGCCGCGGTTGTCGATGCCGCCCAGCTTGCGGCTCGGCGACTTGTCCTCGTTGAGGAAGGTGCCGGTCGCCCGGTCCAGGGTGTCGGCCAGCACCTGGGCGCGGGCGTTGCCGGTGGTGGTGGCGAGGTGCTCGAAGGAGACCGCCAGCGCGAGGAACTCGCCGAGGGAGTCCCAGCGCAGGTAGTTCTCCTTGACGAGCTGCTGCACGTGCTTCGGAGCGGAGCCGCCGGCGCCGGTCTCGAAGAGGCCGCCGCCGTTCATCAGCGGGACGACCGACAGCATCTTGGCGCTGGTGCCCAGCTCCAGGATCGGGAACAGGTCGGTCAGGTAGTCGCGCAGCACGTTGCCGGTCACCGAGATGGTGTCCTCGCCGCGGCGGATGCGCTCCAGGGAGTACGCGGTGGCCTCGACCGGCGACAGGATCTTGATGGTCAGACCGTCGGTGTCGTGGTCGGCGAGGTACGTCTTGACCTTGGCGATCAGCTGCGCGTCGTGCGCGCGGCCCTCGTCGAGCCAGAAGACGGCCGGGACGCCGGTGGCGCGGGCGCGGGTGACGGCGAGCTTGACCCAGTCCTGGATCGGCGCGTCCTTGGTCTGGCAGGCGCGGAAGATGTCGCCGGCGGCGACCTCCTGCTCCAGGACCGTGGCACCCGAGGCGTCGACGAGGCGGACGGTGCCGGCGGCGGCCAGCTCGAAGGTCTTGTCGTGGCTGCCGTACTCCTCGGCCTTCTGGGCCATGAGGCCGACGTTCGGCACCGAGCCCATCGTGGACGGGTTGTACGCGCCGTGCGCGCGGCAGTCGTCGATGACGACCTGGTACACACCGGCGTAGCTGCTGTCCGGGAGGACGGCGAGGGTGTCGGCCTCGGCGCCGTCCGGGCCCCACATGTGGCCGGAGGTGCGGATCATGGCCGGCATCGAGGCGTCGACGATGACGTCGGACGGAACGTGCAGGTTGGTGATGCCCTTGTCGGAGTCCACCATCGCGAGGGCCGGGCCCTCGGCGATCTCGGCGTCGAAGGAGGCCTTGATCGCGTCGGCGTCGGGCAGCGCGCCCAGGCCGTTCAGGATGGTGCCGAGGCCGTCGTTCGGGGACAGGCCGGCGGCCGCCAGGGTCTCGCCGTAGCGGGCGAAGGTCTTCGGGAAGAAGGCGCGGACCACGTGGCCGAAGACGATCGGGTCGGAGACCTTCATCATCGTGGCCTTGAGGTGCACGGAGAACAGGACGTCCTCGGCCTTGGCGCGCTCGATCTGGTCGTTCAGGAAGGTGCGCAGCGCGTCGACGTGCAGGACGGACGCGTCCACGACCTCGCCCGCGAGGACCGGTACGGAGTCGCGCAGCACCGTGACGGCGCCGTCGGCGTCGACGTGCTCGATGCGCAGCGTGCCGGCCTCGGCGATCACGGCGGACTTCTCGGTGGAGCGGAAGTCGTTCTCGCCCATGGTGGCGACGTTCGTCTTCGACTCGGTGGTCCAGGCGCCCATGCGGTGCGGGTGCGCCTTGGCGTAGTTCTTGACCGAGGCGGGGGCGCGGCGGTCGGAGTTGCCCTCGCGCAGGACCGGGTTGACGGCGCTGCCCTTGATCTTGTCGTAACGGGCGCGGTTCTCGCGCTCCTCGTCGCTCTTCGGGTCGTCCGGGTAGTCCGGAAGCGCGTAGCCCTGGCCCTGGAGCTCGGCGACCGCGGCCTTGAGCTGCGGGATCGACGCCGAGACGTTGGGCAGCTTGATGATGTTGGCGCCCGGGGTCTTCGCCAGTTCGCCGAGCTCGGCGAGGGCGTCCGCGATCCGCTGGCCCTCTTCCAGGTACTCGGGGAAGCTGGCGATGATCCGACCTGCCAGGGAGATGTCACGGGTCTCGACATTCACACCGGCCGTCGACGCGTACGCCTGGATCACAGGCAGGAACGAATACGTCGCGAGGGCCGGGGCCTCGTCAGTGTGCGTGTAGATGATGGTCGAGTCAGTCACCGGATGCTCCGCTCCACAGTCTGCGTCTCTCGTCTGCAACATTGCTCGACATCAAGATATCTCGTGATCGGGCCGGTCTGGACAGCCCCCGACGCAAGCCCGGGCGAGACGCGCGTCACTCTCGGTGGCCGGGAGGGCCCCGACCCGCCCACAAACGGCGAAACGCCGCCACCGGCTGTTTCCAGCCAGGGGCGGCGCTTCGGGCACGACGACTGCCGACCTGCTCAGGCGTGGACGGCCTTGGGGCTCGGGCCGTACTGGTTCGGGTTCGGCTGACCCTCGGTGGCCGTCAGGACCAGCAGCCAGATGCCGCCGACGAGCGGGATCAGAGCGATGAGCAGCCACCAGCCGGACTTGCCGAGGTCGTGCAGGCGACGGATCGAGAGGCCGAGACCCGGAAGGAAGGTGGCCACCGCGTAGAGCAGGTAGATCCACGGCGAGGTGCCGAGAACACCGTCGATGACGGCGGCGATGATCAGCGCGGCGATGTCGAAGAGGACGAACATCCAGTACTCCTGGCGGCGCGCGCGGCCGGAGAAGACGGCGTACTTCTTCAGAACGTCGGTGTAGTAGTGCATGGGTCCCCCCAAGAGACGGTGTGCCGGCCGGTCCCCGATGGAGCGAGCCGGGGCAGAACTTATGCCCCGCTTACGTCGCGGTCAAGCCAGTTGGCAAGGCACCAAAAGGGTTACTTTTCGCCGCTCGGTCACTCAAACACCCTGGTATCGGACGCAACTTGGGACACCCTGCCCCCATCCACTCACCGCCCGTGACCAAATGAGCTGACGGAAGTCTTACGGCAAGGCGTGGGACACCCCGTCGGCCCCCGGAATTCCGTAGCGTCGCCGGCATGCGCGTACTCGTCACCGGCGGATCCGGGTTCATCGGCTCCCACATCGTTACCACTCTGCGTCTTCGCGGCCACGATCCCCTCGTCCTGGACCTCGTCCCCCCGGCGGACGACGCCGCGTTCGTACGGGCCGACGTCCGCGACCCCGAGGCCGTACGCGCCGCCCTGCGCGGGGTGGACTCCGTCTGCCACCAGGCGGCGATGGTCGGCCTCGGCAAGGACTTCGCGGACGCCCCGGCGTACGTCTCCCACAACGACCTCGGCACGGCGGTCCTACTGGCCGCGATGGCGGACGGCGGAGTCCGGGACCTCGTCCTCGCCGGCTCGATGGTGGTCTACGGGGAGGGGCGGTACGAGTGCCCGCGCCACGGGGTGGTCCGCCCGGGCCCGCGCCGCGCCGCCGACCTGACCGCCGGCCGCTTCGAACCGCACTGCCCCGTCTGCGACTCGGAGCTCGCGCCGGGCCTGGTCGCCGAGGACGCGCCGACGGATCCGCGCAACGTGTACGCGACCACGAAGCTGACCCAGGAGCACCTGGCGGCCTCCTGGGCGCGGTGCGTGGACGGCCGGGCGGTGTCGCTGCGCTACCACAACGTCTACGGCCCGGGGATGCCGCGCGACACCCCGTACGCGGGCGTGGCCTCCTTCTTCCGCTCCTCGCTGGCGCGGGGCGAGGCCCCGCAGGTCTACGAGGACGGCGGCCAGCGGCGGGACTTCGTCCACGTGACGGACGTCGCGGAGGCCAACGCCCTGGCCCTGGAGGCATCGACGCCGCTCGGCGTGTGCACCGCCTACAACACCGGCAGCGGAACCCCGCACACGGTCGGCGAGATGGCCACGGCCCTGGCCACGGCCCACGGCGGCCCCGCCCCCGTCGTCACCGGCGAGTTCCGCCTGGGCGACGTCCGCCACATCACGGCCGACTCCCACCGCCTGCGCACGGACCTGGGCTGGCGCCCGGAAGTCGACTTCGCGAAGGGCATGACGGACTTCGCACACGCCTGACGCCGACCGGTCGAATCCGGCCCCGCCTGGCCCCTTTGAGCCCACAGTCCCGCAGATCCAGGCGGTCGCCGGCCAAATCCAGCCCCTCCGGCGTTTGAGGAGCGGGGGTCCGGGGGCCGGTCCCCGGCAACGGCGCGGCACCCACCCACGGCGGGCACCACCATCCGGCCCCGCCGGCGCTTGAGGCGCGGGGTCGGGGGCGGCGCCCCCGGGGCCCCGGCCCCGGCCCCCCGGCCGGCCCAGCCTCAGGGAGACACCGGCAGGGTCACCTCGAACCGGCACCCCCCGGGAACGTTCCGCACCGCCGCCCGCCCCGCATGCGCCTCCACGATGCCCCGCACGATCGCGAGCCCCAGCCCCGCCCCCGCCGGAGGCGCCGGCACCGACGCCACCCCCGCCGGAGGCGTCCGCGCCGGGGTGCCCCGCCAGCCCGTGTCGAAGACCCGCGGCAGGTCCTCCGGCGGGATGCCGCCGCAGCCGTCCGTCACGGAGACGACCACCGCTCCCCCGCCGGCCGGGACGGAGGCCGCGATCGCCACCGTGCCGTCCGCCGGCGTGTGCCGGATCGCGTTGATCAGCAGGTTGGCCAGGACCCGCGTCATCTCCTTGCCGTCCACCTCCACCGGCACCCGGTCCACCGCTCCGCCGTCGAGCCGCACCCCGCGCTCCCGCGCCAGCGGGTGCACCCCGGACAGCGCGTCGCCGACCAGGTCGTACACGGACATCCGGCTCGGGCTCAGCGTCAGCGCCCCCGCGTGGATGCGGGACAGTTCGAAGAGGTCCCCGACCATGGAGTTCAGCCGGTCCACCTCGGTGCGGATCTGCCGGTGGTACCGCGCCGGATCCTCCGCCATGCCGTCCTCCAGGGCCTCGGACATCGCCCGCAGACCTGCCAGCGGGGTCCGCAGGTCGTGCGAGATCCAGGCCACCAGCTCCCGCCGCGAGGTCTCGAGCGCCCGCTCCCGTTCCCGGGACACCGCCAGCTTCTCGCTCGTCGCGGCCAACTCCCGCGACAGCGAGGCCAGTTCCGCGGTCGCCAGCCCCGGCGGCGCCGCGAAGCTGCCGCCGTCACCGAAGTCCCGCGCGGCCCGGGACAGTTCCCGGCTGCGGGCCACCACCCACCGCCCCAGCAGCAGCGCCACGGCGAGCGAGACCACCGCGGCCATCGCCACGACCAGGGTGACCACCCCGAGGTCGTGCCGGGAGAGGAACATCGCCTGGGCCACGGCGAGCGTCCCGGCCAGCATCGCGGTGACCGTCACGGCGGCGATCACGGTCAGGGACACCGCCACCGACCGGTGCCGCACCAGCCTCAGCACGAGCGCGCCGAACGCCCCCGCGCACACGGCCCCGCCGAACGCGAACAGCGCGATGAGCAGGATGTCCTTCATGCCGCGGCCACCTCGCCCGGTTCGAAGCGGTAGCCGACGCCCCACACCGTCTGGATCAGCCTCGGCCGCCCGGGGTCCTCCTCGACCTTGGCGCGCAGGCGGCGTACGTGCACGGTCACCGTCGACAGGTCCCCGAAGTCCCAGCCCCACACCTCGCGCATCAGCTCCTCCCGGCCGTGCGCCTGGCCCGGATGCCGCAGGAAGTGCGCGAGCAGGTCGAACTCCCGCACCGTGAGCGCCAGTTCGCGTCCGTCCTTCGCGGCCCTGTGGGTGGCCGGATCGAGCGTGATCCCGGCGCCCGTGAGGCGGGCCTCCGCCGCGCCCGCGCCCGCGGCCCCCGCGGCACCGGCGGCCGCCGCGCGCCGCAGCACGGAGGTGACCCGCAGGACCAGCTCGCGCGGGCTGAACGGTTTCGTGACGTAGTCGTCGGCGCCCAGTTCCAGTCCCGCGATCCGGTCGTCCTCGTCGCCCCGCGCGGTCAGCATGATCACGGGGACCGGGCCGGTCGCGCGGAGCCTGCGGCACACCTCCAGCCCGTCCAGACCCGGCAGCATGAGGTCCAGTACGACCAGGTCCGGCCGGATCAACCCGGCGCGGGCGAGCGCCGCCGGGCCGTCGGCGACGCTCTCCACCGTGTAGCCGGCGCGCCTCAGGTAGCCGGTGACGACCTCCGCCACCGTCGGGTCGTCGTCGACGACCAGGATCCGCGCGGGCGCCGGTTCCGTACCGCCACCGCCGCCCTCGCCGCCACCGCTGCTGCTCACGTCGTCACCGCTCATACCGTCCAGCCTCCCACCCACGGGCGCCGGCGAGGGCCCCGGACCGCGGCCGTGGGGGCGACGTCCGCGTTTCGTAAGGAGTCCACGGCCCTTTCGCGCGGCCCCGGTTCCTACGGTGAGACCGTGAGCGAAACCGTGACGGTAGACGTCGTACTTCCCTGTCTGAACGAGGCCGAGGCCCTGCCCTGGGTCCTCGCGCGCATCCCGGCCGGCTGGCGGGCCCTGGTCGTGGACAACGGTTCCACCGACGGCTCCGCCGAGCTCGCGCGGGCCCTCGGCGCGACCGTGGTCACCGAGTCCCGGCGCGGTTTCGGCGCCGCCTGCCACGCCGGGCTGCTCGCCGCGGAGGCGGACGTCGTCTGCTTCTGCGACTGCGACGCCTCGCTGGACCCCGGGCTGCTGACCGGCCTCGTGGCGGCCGTCGCCGCGGACGAGGCCGATCTGATGCTCGGCCGGCGCCGGCCTCAGGGCCGCGGCGCCTGGCCCGTGCACGCCCGCGCCGGGAACCTGGCGCTGGCCCGGCTGCTGCGCCGTAGGACCGGGCTGCGGCTGCGCGATCTGGGCCCGATGCGGGCGGCGCGACGGGAGGGCCTGCTCGGGCTGGACCTGTCGGACCGGCGCTCCGGCTACCCCCTGCAGATGGTGGTCCGGGCCGCGGACGCGGGCTGGCGGGTCCGGGAGGTGGACGTGCCGTACCTGCCGCGCTCGGGGAAGTCGAAGGTGACGGGCACCTGGCGGGGCACCTGGCAGGCGGTGCGCGACATGAGCCGCGTCCTGGCCCAGTCCGCCGACGGTCGGCCGGACGGACGGACGGGTGCCGGCGCGCCCTCCGGTGGTGCGCGATGAGCACGACCACCCTGCTGGTGATCGCGAAGGAGCCGGTTCCGGGCCGGGTCAAGACCCGGCTCACCCCGCCGTTCACCCCGGTCGAGGCGGCCGCGCTGGCCGAGGCCGCGCTCGCCGACACCCTCGCCGCCGTGGCCGCGGCCCCCGCACGGCGCCGGGTCCTGGTCCTGGAGGGCCGGCCCGGCCCGTGGCTGCCGCCCGGCTTCGAGGTGCTCCCGCAGTGCGCCGGGAGCCTGGACCTGCGGCTCGCCGCCGCGTTCGGCGCCTGTGACGGCCCGGCGCTGCTGATCGGCATGGACACCCCGCAGGTCACGCCGGAGCTGCTGGACGTCGACTGGTCGGGGTACGGGGCGTGGTTCGGGCCCGCCGTCGACGGCGGGTTCTGGGCGCTCGGACTGGCCGTCCCGGACCCCGCGCTGCTGCGCGGCGTACCGATGTCGGTCCCCGGGACGGGCGCGGTCCAGTACGAACGGCTGCGCGCGGCCGGGCTGCGCACCGGCCGGCTGCCCGTGCTGCGCGACGTCGACACCGCCGAGGACGCCGGTCCGGTCGCCGCGCAGGCCCCGGCGGGCGCCTTCGCCGCGCGACTGGCCGGCCTCACCCGGCCGGTCCCGCGATGACCACGCTCACCTCGGGCGGGGCCCGGGCCCGCGGTCCGGTCACCGCCTGGTCGGCAGACCCGTACACGGTGGCCCTGCGGCGCGGCCGGGGGCCGCTCTACCTGCGCCGGGGCGACGGATGGCTGCTCCCGCTGGACGTGGAGCGCTGGTGCGAGGCTCCGGACGGCGCCGACCGGACGGTGCTGGGCCGCTGCCGGGGAGCCGTCCTCGACATCGGCTGCGGCCCCGGCCGGCTGGTGGCCGCGCTCGCCGCACGCGGACACCTCGCCCTGGGCATCGACGTCAGCTCGGAGGCGGTGGCCCGGACCGCCCGCTCGGGCGGCAGCGCCCTGCACCGGTCGGTATTCGACACCCTTCCGGGAGAAGGCCGCTGGGACACGGCGCTGCTCATCGACGGGAACATCGGCATCGGCGGCGACCCGGAGGCACTGCTGCGCCGGACGGCCGAGGTGCTCGCGGTGACCGGCTCGCTGATCGTGGAGTGCGCGCGGGCGGAAGCCGGGGCCGACGTGGACGAACGCTGCGAGGTCCGGGTGGCCGACGGCCGCGGCGGCCTCGGGGCGCCGTTCCCCTGGGCCCGCGTCGGCCCGGCGGCCCTGGCCCGGCACGCGGCGGCCGCGGACTGGACCCCGGCCGGCCACTGGACCGCGGCGGGCCGGGCCTTCACCGTACTGACGCGCGGGGCCGCAGCCCCGTAGGCCGCGGTCGGTGCGGTCCGGCGTCGGTCCGGTCCGCGGTCAGTGCGGTTCGGCGTCAGTCCGGTCCGCGGTCAGGGCGGTCCGGCGTCAGTGCAGTCCGGCGTACGCGGCCAGGACGATCTCCATGCCGCGGTCGTCCTCCTGCCGGTCCCGGTCGATCATCTGGTTCATGACGTAGGCCACCGTCATCCGTGCGTCGGGATCGCTCACGACCAGCGAGCCGCCCCAGCCGCCCCAGCCGAAGGTGTTGCCGAACTTCCCGAAGCCCGCCGTCCAGGACATCGGCGTACCCAGGACACGGTCCTCGCCGCTGAACACCTCCTGCCACGCCGGCTCGCACCCCCGGGGGGACAGCAGGCGGACACCGCCGGCCGTGCCCCGGTTCGCCAGGACCGACTGGACCAGGGCGACGGAGCGGGCATTGCCGAAGCCGTTGACCGCGGGGATCCGCGCACGCCGCCAGGCCGGGGAGTTGACGTCCCTGACCCGGACGGCGACGCCGGCGCCCTCCCGGCGTGCGCCGTCCGGTCCGGGCGGCGCGCTGGCGGCGTACTCGTCGGTCAGTGACGGCGGCGCGATGAGCGGTGCGACGCGGTGGTCGTGCTCCGCAGGGAGCCCGATGTGGAAATCGGCGCCCAGCGGCCCGGACACCTCCCGCGCGAAGAACTCGCCGAGACCGCGGCCGGTGATGCGGCGGACGATCTCACCCACGAGGAACCCGAAGGTGAGCGCGTGATAGCCGGCGGCCGTTCCCGGTTCCCAGGCGGGCGACTGCGCGGCGAGCCCCGCCGTCACGCGCTCCCAGTCGTAGAGGTCCTCGACCGCTTGCAGCCCGGGCAGATCCGGCAGCCCCGCGGTGTGCGACAGCACGTGCCGCACCAGCACGCCCTCCTTCCCCGCCGCGGCGAACTCGGGCCAGTAGGCGGCGACCGGCGCGGACAGGTCGAGCAGCCCCCGGTCGGCCAGGATCAGCGCGCACAGGGCCGTCAAGTTCTTGGTCGTCGAGTTCACGCAGGTGAGGGTGGAACGCTCCCAGCCGGCGGAACGGTCCGCGTCGGCGTACCCGCCCCAGAGGTCGACCACCGGCTCGCCGTCGAGGTAGACGGCTGCCGACGCGCCCACGTCCTCCTTGGCCAGCAACCCTGCAAGTGCCTCGTGGACCGCACCGAACCGCGGCTCGCAATATCCCTTAATGTCGTTCATGGGCGTAAGCCTCGGGCAGCGCCGCGGCGTGCCGCCCGACAATTCCCGCACGGGATGTGTCGGGTGGGCGCGGAAGGACGGACAGCGTGCTGGAGCGGCTGAACCGGGCGTTGGAGCACCTGGAGTCCCGCCTCGACCAAGAGATCGACATGGCCGAGGTGACCAGGATCGCCGCGGTGTCCGAGTACCACTTCCGGCGGCTGTTCTCCGCGCTCGCCGGGATGCCGCTCCCGGTCTACGTACGGCGCCGGCGCATGACGCTCGCCGGGGCCGAGGTGCTGGCCGGGGAGCTGACCCTGCTGGACGTGGCGGTGCGGTACGGGTACGGCTCGGGCGAGGCCTTCGCCCGCGCGTTCCGCTCGGTGCACGGCATCGGGCCGGGCGAGGCACGGCGCACGGGTGCGGTGCTCACCGCGCAGCCCCGCATGTCCTTCCGTGTCGTCGTCGAGGGCAGTACGACCATGCGGTACCGGATCGTGGAGAAGGCGCCGTTCCGGGTCGTCGGCAGGAAGGCCCGGGTGCCCCTCGTGCACGAAGGGCCCAACGCGGCCGCCACGGCCCACGTGGAGAGCCTGGACGAGCAGGCGATCGTACGGATGAAGGCGCTGGCCGGCCGGGAGCCGGAGGGGATCTTCTCGGCGGTGGTGCACCTGACCGACAGCCGGGAGGAGGGCGCCGAGGTGGACTACTGGGTCGGCGTGGCGACCGGCCCCGGGACGGCCGCCGAGGATCTCGACGCCCTCGACGTGTCGGCGGGGACCTGGGCGGTCTTCGACAACCGCGGGCCCTACCCGAGCTCCCTCCAGGAGCTGTGGCGGGACGTGTTCACCCAGTGGTTCCCCTCGAACCCGTACGCGAGCCGGCCGGGTCCGGAGTTGCTCCTGACGCAGCCGGTGGAGATCGGCGCGGAGACCGACTCCCAGCTGTGGATCCCCGTCGAGCGGGGCGGCGCCGGCGCCGGCTGAGTCACGTACCGCTTCGCGGCGCGGACGCTTCCCGGGAGCCGGGCCGTGAGCGCCGCCACCGTCCCACGGCCGCCGTCGCCCCGGCCGCGACCGCCACCGCGGCGAGCACCAGGAGCAGGTTCCGCCCGTACGGCAGCGGCAGGGCCGACGGGTTCGGCGGCGTCCCCGGTCGCAGCAGCAGGGGCAGGGTGACCAGTACGAGCACGCCCGCCGTCAGCAGGGCCCCCCGTACGAGCCCCCGCGCGGGCACGGCGGCGACCGCGAGGCCGCCCGCCAGGACGAGGGGCGCGATGATCCCGTCGTGCAGGACGAGCGCCCCGCCCATCCACACCAGCACGTCGAGGGGGTCGGGCAGATCGGCCAGCAGCCGGCCGCCGATGGCGATCAGCAGCAGCCCGGCGCCGCCCAGGAGCAGGCGCACGCTCTTCACAGGGTCTCCCCCAAGATGACTCGGGCTTCAGCCCGGTGAGGAATGGGTCCCGCCGTCGTCAGCGTGCAGCGCCGGAGTTCTCTGCGCATCTGTCGTTACCTGCGCTTTCAGTCGTTGTCAGTGGGCTGGTCTAGGTTGATTGCATGACGGCATCTCAGGAGACGGAGGCCACCGGGCACGCCCGGTTCACCTACCGGCTTCGTGTGCCGTCGACCGGTCTCGCCAAGCTGTTGGCCGAGTGGGACCGGTGTCGGTGGGTCTGGAACGAATGCGCCGCTCGGTCGAAGAGAGCCCGCACCGAGGATGAGAAGTGCGGTCCGGCCCGGCTGGACCGGATGCTGACCGAGGCCCGTAGCCGCAACGGTTGGTTGGGCGCTGGTTGCAGCGTTCCGCAGCAGCAACTGGTGCGAGACTTCGGGAAGTCCCGGGCCAAAGCTTTGAAGGACATCAAGGCCCGGTTGCCGCTGCGGCAGCGGGCGGGGATGCCCAAGTTCAAGAAGAAGGCCAAGGCCGACCCGAGCCTCAACTACAAGCACGCACTACCTCTCTCGGAACGAACCTACTCGTGTACCGCGTGCGGAGCTGTGTCCCCCAGGGACAAGAACTCCGCCCGCGTGATGCTGGTCCGGGCTGGTCTCAACCCGGCCGGTGCCGATCGTGCAAGAGCTGATGGGCCGCCGGTCCACAGCCAACGTGAGCCAGGAATTCCCGCCGTTCAAGGGCGGGGAGGATTCAAAGCACCTCCAGCAGGGTGACCCATTTGGTCTGCAGCACTCCGGGCCGGTTCGGCGCGATGACGCGCGCCGGATAGCCGTGGTCGGCGGTCAGGACCTGCCCGTTCAGTTCCAGCGCGAGCAGGGTCAGCGGGTCCTCGGCGTAGTCCCGGCCCATCTCCATCACCCGGTAGGCGCCGCCCGCTTCCAGCGAGGTGACCCTGAGCCCGGCCCCGGCCGGGGCGCCGGCCCGTGCCATCAGGTCGCGGATCCGGACGCCGCTCCAGCGCGCTTCCACGCTCCAGCCCTCCACGCACGCGATCGGCAGCCGCGCCTGCGCCCTGGGCAGGGCACGGAGTTGATCGAGCGTCAGGGTGTAGGGGTCGGGGCCCCGCACCTCCAGCCGCCAGTCCCGTACCGCCCGCCCGGTGATCCCGGCAGCCGCGGCCGTGCGGTTGACCGGGAGGCCCTGCGGTCCGTGGTCGGGGTGCCGTGGTGCGAGGAGGTCGAGCCGCTTCAGCGGGGTGAAGGACTGTCCGACGGTGGTGAGGGTGACGGCTCCGACGGCTGCTCCGACACCGAGCATCAGGGAGCGTCGGTCCGGGCCGTCCCGGGCGGGGAGTTCGAGCGTTCCGGGCGACCGGCGGCTCCAATGGGCCTTGATGTCGGGGGCCTTGACGGCAATGTGCAGGAGCAGCGAGCCGATCACCACCCAGGCGAGCGCGAAGTGTGTCTGGATGAAGCCGAAGGGCCACGGGTACCACTCGGCGATGTTGAGGAGTCCGGTGAAGACCTGGAGTACGGCGGAGGCCACGAGCACCGCCACCGACAGCCGTTCCAGCCCGTGCCGCAGACCGCGCACCGGGGGCCACACGAACAGCCTCGGGTACACCGTCCACAGTTTCGCCAGCAGCAGCACGATCGCCGCGAGCCCCGTGGCGATGTGCAGGCCCTGGCTGAGCCGGTAGCCCCAGACCGGGCGGCTGGGCAGCGAGTTCGCGGCCCAGCCGGGCGGGTGCTGGAGGTAGTGGCTGATCAGGCCGGTCAGGAAGCAGACGGCGAAGGCCGCGCCGAGCCAGCGGCCGAGGCGGGTGGCGGTACGGGCGTCGTGCAGCCGGCCGCCGAAGGAGGGCGGGCGGAACGGGAAGCGGGAGGCGGGTTCCGGCGGAGCGGGGGGCGGCGACGGAGGCGGAGGCGGGAGAGGAGGCGGGGGCGGCGGCACGGATGGAGGTACGGACGGAGGCACGGGCGGAGTCATGCCCTCCATGAGAGCGCCGCCGGGCCCCGCGCGGGCGGCCCGACACCTTACGAAACGCGGACGCCGGGCCGGGTCGCCCGCCCGGCGGCGCCCCGCGCTGCCAGGCTGGCCCGTATGGACCACCCCCGTGCCCGGACCCTCCTCACCGTGCTGCTGCTCGCCGCGCTGACCGCCGTGCTCGTGCCCGCCGTCGGCGAGGAGGGCGACTTCGCCGACCCCGCGCGGCTCATCTGGTGGTACGCCGCCGCCTGGACGCTGTTCGGCGCGGCCGCCTGGTCGCTGCGGCGGGTGCCCGAGCGGTACGTGGTCCCGCTCGTGCTGGCGGGTGCGCTGGCCGTCTGCGCCGCGGGACTCTCCGGGCCGCCCCTGACCAGCACCGATTCCTTCCGCTACGCCTGGGACGGGCGGGTGCAGGCCGCCGGGATCTCCCCGTACGACCATGCCCCCGCCGATCCGGCGCTGCGCGCCCTGCGCGACGAGTGGCTGTTCCCGCGCGGCGCGGCCGCCTGCGCGGGGCCCGACCGGGTGGTCGTCGAGCCGGGGGTGTGCACCCGCGTCAACCGGCCCACCGTGCACACCGTCTACCCGCCCGTCGCGGAGGGGTGGTTCGGGCTGGTGCACGCCCTGTCCCCGGCGGGCGTGCGCCACAAGGCCCTGCAGACCGGCGGGGCCCTGCTGGCGCTCGCCGTCACGGGGGCGCTGCTGCTGGTCCAGCGCCGCCGGGGCGCGCGGCCGCGTACCGCCGCGTACTGGGCCTGGTGTCCCGCGGTGGCGGTGGAGGCGGTGAACAACGCGCATGTCGACGGGCTCGCCGTCCTGCTGTCGGTGGCGGCGCTGGGGGTGGTGGTGCGCCGACGTCCGCTCGGCGGAGCCCTGTTCGGGCTGGCGATCGCGGCGAAGCTGCTGCCCGCGGTGCTGCTGCCGGGCGCGCTGGCCGGCGTACGGCGGTGGCGGGACGCGGCGGCGCTGCTGCTGCCCGCGGCCGCGGTGGTGGGCCTGGCGTACCTGCCGTACGTGCTGGCCTCGCGCGCGTCGGTCTTCGGGTACCTGGGCGGCTACGCCGAGGAGGAGGGGTACGAGGACCCGGGCGCGGGCGGCCGCTACGCGCTGCTGCGCCTCGTGCTCCCCGACTCCTGGTCGGTGCCCGCGGTCGCGGTCGGGATGCTGGGCGTGACGGCGTACGTCTGGCGGCGCGGGGATCCGCGGCAGCCGTGGAGCGCGGCGCTGCTGGTGACGGGTACGGCGTTCCTGCTGATGACTCCGGGGTACTCCTGGTACGCGCTGCTGCTGATCGCGCTGGTGGCGCTGGACGGCCGCGCCGAGTGGCTGGGGGTGGCGGTCGCCGGGGCGGCGGCGTACGTCTCGGTGCGCGCGCTGGGCGGGGCGACGATCCCGGTGGCGTACGGGCTGGCGGGCGCGGCCGTGCTCGTGGGATGGGCGCTGCGGCGGCGTGCGGCCGCCCGGGGAGGGAGAGGAGTCCACCCCGGGCCGCCGCCTCACGCTCCGCGGAGCGGTCAGCCGATGTGGAACGGGTCCCCGTAAACCTTCCAGTCCAGGGGGGTGTTGAGGTTGAGGTTGCCCTTCTTGAGCCATACCCGCTGGGCCGTGTCGACCCGGCTGGTGTCGCTGTGCGCCTCCTCCTGCTTCATCGCCCAGACCCGGGCGTCGAGGAAGGCGTTGAGCCAGGTGGTCTCGTTGCCGCCCTGGGCCGGGGGCTTGGCCTTGGTGAGGGCGCGCTTGCGGATGTTGCGGAAGCTGGTGGAGTCGTCGCCGTCGCCGTGCATGACGATGGCGTCGTAGTAGGTGAACTGGCCGAGCACGCCGACGCCGTCGGACTTGCCCCGGCTCACTGCCGGGTTGAAGTAGACCCGGTCGCGCTCGTGGTCCTGGGCCTTCTTGAAAACGGAGTCGGAGGCCGCCTTCACCCAGTCCTTGGTGAAGTTGGGGTCGAGGCCGGCGTGCGAATCGCTGCCGTCGACCTTCCGCAGGGCGGGGAGGTACTTGGCGAGGACGTTGCCCGGCTTGATCTGCGTGTAGTACTCGACGAGTTCGAGCATGTCGTGGGTGCCGGAACAGAAGCCGATGATGCCGGCCGTGTAGCCGCGGCCGTCGTCTATGTCCTCGATGTACTTGTACTGCGCCTTCCAGTTCAGCGAGGAGTTCTCCGCACTGGAGACGATCTGCATGGCGATGTCCTTCTTCGCCGGGTCGTCGAGTCCGACGGCGGCGGCCGACACCTGCGCGGCGGCCGGTGCCGCAGTGGTGGCGGAGGCGGTCGCGTGGGCGGTGACGGGCACGGCGAGAAGGGCGGCGCCGAGCAGGGTACTTACGGCCAGCCGCTTGCGGTGGGGGGTGAACACAGTGCCTCCATGAGGGAGTTGATGCTCGGGCGACTTCGTTAGGAAACTTTACTACCAGAAGTCCCGCGACCTCAAGACCCCGGCACGGCCCGCTCCGGCCGGGCGGATTTCGGCCTGCCCATGCCTGGCATATGAGAGGCTGCACAGGGCATGCTTACGCAGATGCGGCTGATTCTGGCCAGTAGACCCTCATGTGCACCATCAACGAAAAGCCCACTGCAGGCCAGTGCGAGCGCGGAGCAGGTCGGCGCACGCACGAGAGCAGGCACGAGCACGACGCGGGAAAGGGAGGCGCCGATGGCCGTCCTCGTCATCGGAGACGCACCCACCGCCGCCATCGAGGCGGCCGGGCTACGGATCCACGCGTGCCGGAACGACGCCGACGACCCCCTGCCGGTCACCCTCACCGGGATCGACGCCGTGGTCCTCTCCCCGGGCGCCACCCCTGCCGCCCTCCCCCTCGTCGGGCCCGCGCTGGCCGCCGAAGTGCCCGTCCTCGCGCTGGGCGAAGGGGCCCGGCTGCTCACGGAGGCGGCGGGTGCGACGCGCGGCGCCGGGGGCGACAGCACCGACCCGGTGCTCGGCGGCGGCTCCGCGCCGCACGGCTTCCGCGTGGGCGCCAGCGCCTGGGGGCTGCCCGTCCCCGGCGAGGCCGACCGCGAACTGCTGCGCCGCTTCGCGGAGCTGGTCGCCGGGCGGGCCGAAACCACCGCCACCCGAACCTTCTTCACGCCCCGGGCCGCCGCCTGGGAGGAGCGGTTCGCGTACCAGACCCCGGCCTACGAGGCCGCCGTCGCCCGGATGCGGCTGCGCCCCGGGCAGCGCGCCCTCGACCTGGGCTGCGGCAGCGGCCGCGCCCTGCCCGCGCTGCGGGCCCTGGTCGGAGCCGCCGGCACGGTCATCGGCGTCGACCTCACGCACGCCATGCTCACGGCCGCCGCCCGCGCGGGCCACGGCGGCCCGGCGCGGCTGCTGCTCGCCGACTGCGGGCGGCTCCCGCTGCCGGCCGGCGCCGTCCACGGCATCTTCGCCGCCGGGCTCCTGGACCACCTGCCGCATCCCGGCGCCGCCCTGCGCGAGTGGGCCCGGGTCACCGCCCCCGGCGGGGAGTTGCTCCTCTTCCACCCCTCCGGCCGTGCCGAGCGCGCGGCCCGCCACGGCCGCGCCGTCAGCCCCGACGAGCCCGGCGACTTCACCGCCGAACCGAACCTCCGACCGGCCCTCGAAGCGGCGGGCTGGCACGTGGCCACGTACGAGGACGCCCCCACCCACTTCCTGACCCGCGCCACCCGCTGACCCCGCAGGGGCTCCGCTCAGCCTTGGAGCGGGGCTCCGCTCAGCTTTCGGAGCGGCCGGCGGTCCGAGCCGCCAGGCGGTCCAGGAGGCCCCGCTTCACGTCCGGCCACTCCGGGCGCGTGATGCTGTAGACCGCCGTATCGCGGATCCAGCCGTCCCGCATGACCATGTGGTGGCGCAGTACGCCCTCGTGCTTCGCACCGATCCGGGTGATCGCCGCCCGCGACTTCTCGTTCCGCACGTCCGTGAGCAGCTCGACCCGGTTCATCCCCATCGCCTCGAAGGCGTGCGTCAGCATCAGCAGCTTCGCCTCGGCGTTCGCACCGCTCCGCTGCCAGGACGCGGCGAGGAAGGTCCAGCCGATCTCCAGCCGCCGGTTCGCCGTGTTGATCACCATCAGCCGGGTGGACCCGATGACCCGGCCCGTCGCCGCGTCCACGGTCGCGTACGGGATCTGCGTGCCTGCCGCCCGTGCCGCGACCGCGTCCTCGATGAAGCCCCGGACATCGTCCGGGTGCGGGACGATCGTCACCGCGAGCTCCCACAGACTGCCGTCGCGGACCGCCTCGCACAGGCCGTCGTGGTGGCGGATCTCCAGCGGCTCCAGCCGCACCCGCTCCCCGGTCAGCTCCGCCGTCGCCGCCTCGTCCGCGTCCACCTGCTGCATGTCCGACCTGCCCGTTCCTCGTGGTTGCGCGCCAACACGCGGACCCTATCGGCGTGGCCGGGCGCCCTCACCCGGTTTTCCGCCGCCCCGGCAGGGCACGGTCAGAGCCAGCCGTTGCGCCGGAAGCCCCGGTGGATGACGAAGCACGCGACGACCATCACCCCGAGCACGAGGGGATACCCGTAGGTCCAGTGCAGTTCGGGCATGTGCTCGAAGTTCATGCCGTAGACCCCGCAGACCATCGTCGGGACGGCGATGATCGCCGCCCACGCGGTGATCTTGCGCATGTCCTCGTTCTGGGCGACGGTCACCTGCGCGAGATGGGCCTGCAGTATCGAGTCGAGGAGGGTGTCGTACGCACTGATCTGGTCGGTGGCGCGGGTCAGATGGTCGGCGACGTCCCGGAAGTAGGTGCGCATCTCCGGCGGGATGACCGCAATGGGCAGGGTGCTCAGCTGCTGGAGCGGCCGGCCCAGCGGGGCCACCGCCCGGCGCAGTTCCAGCAGTTCGCGCTTGAGCTGGTAGATCCGGCCGGCGTCCCCGCGGCCCCCGTGCTCGCTGAAGACCATGGTCTCGACGGCGTCTATGTCGTTCTGCACCGCGTCCGTGACCGCCACGTACTCGTCGACCACGTGGTCGGCCAGCGCGTGCAGGACGGCGACCGGCCCCTTGGCCAGGTGCTCGGGGAAGGCCTCCAACTCCTCGCGGACCGACCCGAGGGTGCCCCGGCCGCCGTGCCGGATGGTGATGACGAAGTCGTTGCCGGCGAAGGCCATGAGTTCGCCGGTCTCCACCACCTCGCTGTTCGCGGTCAGCTCCTCGTGCTCCACGTACCGCACCGTCTTGAACACGGCGAAGAGGGTCTCGTCGTAGCGCTCGATCTTGGGCCGCTGGTGGGCCTGGACCGCGTCCCCGACGGCGAGCGGGTGCAGGCCCAGCAACTCGGCGAGCCCGGCCAGCTCCTCCTGCGAGGGCTCGTGCAGGCCGACCCAGACGAAACCCTCGCCCGTCTTGCGGACCCGGCGCAGCGCCTCGCCGACATCGGCGTGGCCGTGGCCGTCCTGGCGCACGCCCTCCCGGTACACGATGCAGTTGACGACGGCACTGCCGAGCGGGGAGCGGACCGGGTGACTGAGGTCGACGGCCCGCCGGTAGCTGCGGCGCACGACCCGGCGCAGGTTGCTGAACATGGACAACGGACGTACTCCCCTTCGGCGGAACACCGGCCAGTGTGCCACCGGCACGCGGACCGCGGGACCACAGACCTACGGGGCTCCGGGGCTCCGGGGCTCCCGGGTCCACGCGGCTACGGATCTCCGCACGCCGGGCGGGCCGGGTCGCCCGGGTGAGGGCGCGCGCAGCCGGTCCGCCCCGCAGGGTTCGGCAGCACCGGAGACGAGGCTTACGTCCGTTCCCGGATACCGCTCCCGGCACGGCGGGCGCGGGCGCCCTCGCGCGGGCAACCGCCGCTCAGGCGCGGTCGATGAAGACGCTCGTGGACTTCACCCGAGCCGTCGCCCTCGCCCCGACCTCCAGGCCGAGTTCCTCCACGGCCTCCCGGGTCAGCAGCGACACGACGCGGTGCGGTCCGGCCTGGATCTCCACCTGTGCGTCGACCGTGCCCAGTTTCACGCCCGTCACGATGCCGGGGAAGGCGTTGCGTGCCGAGGTGTACGGGGCCCCCTCGCCTTCGCCGCCCTCCTGCGCGACCTCCACGCAGAACGCCGCCAGGTCCGGCCCGTCGACCATCCGACGGGTACCGTCCCGACGCGTCGGGAACCGTTCCGCGTCGGCCCACCGCCGGGCCGTGTCTACGCTGACGCCGAGCAGCCGGGCCGCCTGGCCGATCGTGTAGGACTCCATGCCCGCAGCCTAAGCCCTCCCCCGACCGGTCCTCGCAGGCCAGGGGGCCGGGACTCGACCCCGGCGGGCCCCAGATGGGCCCCAGATGGGCCCCGGCACGGCTCCCGCAGGGCCCCGTACGACTCCCGCCCGCTAGTCGAGCGCCGCCGCGGCCGCCCGCGCGATCGCCTCCGCGACCGTCGACAGGGCGGGCGATTCCAGCTTCCACTGCTGCCAGTACAGCGGTACGTCCAGGGTCCGCCCCGGCGCGATCACCACCAGCTCCCCCGACTCCACCCGTGGGCCGGCCTGTGCCTGCGGCAGCATCGCCCAGCCCAGCCCGGCGACCACCGCATCGCAGAACCCCTCCGACGTCGGCACGTAGTGGCGGACCTCCGAGGCCCTGGCGCCCGCGTCCCCCGTCACCAGCCGCACGAACTCGTCCTGGAACAGGTCCAGCCGGTCGAACACGACGACCGGCGCCCCGCGGAGGTCCCGCTCCACCGCCTCCCGCAGGTGCCGCGCCGCGAAGGCCGGGCTCGCCACCGGCAGGTACCGCGCGACCCCCAGCCTGCGCACCGTGCACCCCGCCACGGGCGCCGGCTGTGAGGTGACCGCCGCCATCACGCGTCCGTCCCGCAGCAGTTCGGTCGCGTGCGCCTCGTCCTCCCGGTGCAGTTCGAAGCAGACCGGCGGATCCTGCGGCACCCCCGCCAGCGCGGGCAGCAGCCACGTGGCCAGCGAGTCCGCGTTGACCGCGATCGGCAGCCGTACCGGCCCCAGGCCCTCGGCCATGCCGAGCTCGGCCCGCGCGTCGCGCTCCAGCCGGACGAGCTGTCGGCCGAAGCGCACGACGACCTCCCCGGACTCGGTCGCCCGTACGGGCTTGGTGCGCATCAGCAGCACCCGCCCGGTCCGCTGCTCCAGGGCTTTGACGCGTTGACTGACGGCGGAGGGGGTCACGTGCAGGGCGGCGGCCGCCGCGTCGAAGGTGCCCTCGTCGATCACCGCGAGCAGGGTCCGTACCTGGTCGACAGGCAGCTCATCCATCACACCGGCTAATGGTACGTAAGAATCTTTAGCTGTACTCCTCACCGCGCCGCTGCCTACGGTCGAAGGCATGACACACGGCATCATCGCGGCGGCCCTCGCCGGCTTCGGCACCGGACTTTCCCTCATCGTCGCCATCGGCGCCCAGAACGCCTTCGTCCTGCGCCAGGGCGTACGCCGCCAGTCGGTCCTCGCCGTGGTCGCCATCTGCGCGCTCTCGGACGCGGCACTCATCGCCCTCGGCGTGGCCGGCGTCGGCGCGTTCGTCACCGCCTGGCCGCCCGCCCTCACCCTCGTCGGCCTCGTCGGCGGCGTCTTCCTGATCGGCTACGGAGCCCTCGCCGCCCGCCGGGTGCTGCGCCCCGACCCGGGCGCCGCCCTCGCCGGGGACTCCACCGGCAGGGCCGCCGGCTCCGCCACCACCCGGCGCGCCGTGCTGACCTGCCTGGCCATGACCTGGCTCAACCCGCACGTGTACCTCGACACCGTGCTGCTGCTCGGGTCCATCGCCGCCGGCCGCGGCGACCTGCGCTGGGCCTTCGGCGCCGGGGCCGTCCTGGCGAGCCTCACCTGGTTCGGCGCGCTCGGCTACGGCGCCCGGCTGCTCAGCGGCCCGCTCGGCAAGCCCTCGGCCTGGCGGGCACTGGACGGGCTCGTCGCGGCGACCATGGTCACGATGGGCGGCCTGCTCCTCGCCCGGGCCTGAACCCCGCCACCCCGTGCGCCCACCACCACGCGGCTCATCGGCTCGGCTCGCATCCGCTCCGCCACCGTCCCCGGAGGTCCACCCCATGGACACTCCCCGAGTGGGTACGGATCACCCTGCCCCGCCCCGCACCTCCAGGAGCCCCCGTGCCGGATCAGCCCGCGTCCCCGCCGCCCTCGTCCCCGCCACCCTCGCCCCCGTACGGCGACTCGGTCCGCGCCTACTACGCCGCCCAGCCCTCCCCCCTCGTGGCCGCCACCGGGATCGTGCTGGACCCGCGCGGGCGGGTCCTCGTCCTCACCACCTCGTACAAGGCGGAGTTGGAGCTCCCCGGCGGGGGCGTGGAGGACACCGAAACCCCGGAGGAGGGGCTGGCCCGCGAGCTGAAGGAAGAGCTGGACCTGAGCGTGCCGGTCGGGCGGCTGCTCGCCGTGGACTCCCGCCCACCGGGGCCCCTCGGCCGCTCTCTCGTCGTCCACGTCCACCTCGTCGGACCACTCGCGCCCGAAGAGATCTCGGCGATGTCCTTCCCCGACGGGGAGGTCACCGAGGCGCGCTGGCTCACCCCGGACGAGGCCTACGAGGCCCTGGGCAGCCGGAAGGCGTCCCGCCTGCGCGCCGCCCTGGCAGCCCTGTACTCCGGCTCCCTCGCCCACCTGATCGACGGGGTACCGCAGCCCGGCTCCCCCGCCGGCCTGGACCCGGCCCGCCGGGCGGAGCTGGAACACGCGGGCGCCTTCGACACCGCCGGCCACCGCGCCGCCCGCCCCAAGGCCCTCACGGCGGCGAGCGTGCTGTTCACCGACGCCGCGGGCGGGGTCCTGCTGGTGCGGCCCGCGTACGGGGATCCCGACCACTGGAACCTGCCCGGCGGCGGCATCGACAGCGACCTCGGCGAGATCCCGCGCGCCGCGGCCCGCCGGGAGGTCCTCGAGGAGCTCGCCCTCGACCTCGCACCCGGCGCGCTGCTCGCCGTCAACTGGTCCCACCGGTCCGGCTATCCGGCCCGGGTCCGCTTCCTCTACGACGGCGGCACCCTGGACGCCGCCACCCTGGCCCGGATCCGGCTGCCCGAGACGGAGCTCCTCGAATGGCGCGCGGTCCTCCCGGCCGACCTGCGCCGCTTCACCAAACCGGCGCTCCGCCGCCAGATCGAAGCCTGCCTCACCGCCCGCGCCGCGGCCGTCGGCCCCCTCGAACTGCACGCCGGCCGGCGGGTGGATCAGCTCAGAAGAGCTGAGTGACGCCGGTGGCCCAGCCGCTCCCGCCGACCAGCAGGGGCGCCTTGAGTCCGGTGGGACCACCCGGATGGAAGAGCAGGCATCCGCTGGGGCAGGTCGTGGTGGCCGGCGCACCCGTGCTGGTGACGTAGTTCACCACGAGCTTGGGATCGGCCGGAGTGGTGGCCCACAGGTCGCCCTGCTCGTCACCCGCCTTGGGCTGGAACTGCTTGTACGGGATGACCTGGCCGTCGTCGGTGATCGTCTTGCTGACGACGGTGCCCTGGGCATTGCCGTGACTGACGATCAGCGGACGGTTGGCGGTCTGCCAGCCCCCGGCGGCGTAGACGGCGCGGGACGCGAGACCGAAGGTGCCGTCCGTGCCGATCTTGCCGGGATAGAGGTACAGCTTCCCGTCGATCTTGTTGCGGGCGAGGACGTCCTTGACCCCGTCGCCGTTCTGGTCCCCGATGCCGAGGATCGTGTAGTTCTTCCAGGTGTTGCCGCCGGTGAAACCGGGGTTCTGGAAGTCGAAGGGCTTGCTCTGGTCCGCGCCTGAACCGCCTATGGTCCGTCCGGAATAGATGCGCAGGCGGGCACCGGAGCAGGCGTCGTCCACGCATTCGACGACGGCCAGGTCGTTGCCCTTCCTGAAGTCGGCATCGGTGCGCTGATCCAGATCGCCGGGGGCAATGATCTGCTGGATTCGCCCCCAGCCCATGGAGCCGAGGCCGGGGGGCGGGGTCAGCTCCCGGCGGTTGGCGTGCGAGAAATCGCCGAAACCGTTGCCGGGGTAGACGTAGAGCTTCTTGTCGCTCAAGCGGGCGATGACGTCCTCATAGCCGTCGGGGACGGCCGTGGGGCCGGCGAAGCCGACGAAGTCACCGCCGTGCGCGATCAGCGCACCCTTCCAGCCCGAGTCCGCGACGACGCGCATCTGCACGCGGCCGGCTCCGTTGCCGGCGTAGAAGCGCAAACCGCCGTCCGCTTCGGGGCCGAGCAGGTCGACGAAGCCGTCGCCATTGAGGTCGCCGAGGAGGTCCGCGCGCGTCCCGTTCAGCGGAGTCTGCCCGGCCGGGTAGACGAAGGATGCCGGGGATGTCTTCAGCACCGTGGCATCGACGCCACCCCCGGTCGGCGAGTGGTTGCCGGCCTTGTCGAGGGCGTGGACGTACAGAGTGTGCTGGGGAAAGACCGTGAGGCGGACGTCGACCGTGGCTTCCGTGACGCCATGGGCGAGAGGAATCCAGTTGGCTCCCTCACAAGGAGTGCCGGACACGGAGACGGGACGGTCCATGGACCAGCAGAACCCGGCGAGGTCGGTGGCCGGGTTCTTGAACGTGAGGCGCACCTTGGTGCGCGCCTGCTGCGTGGTGAGGGCGGTGCCGTCCGCCTTGGTGACGGTGACGGGGTCCGCGGGCGCGTTCGCGTCGACGCGGAAGGCGCACTCGCCGGTGTAGGCGCTGTAGGCGCCTTCCTGGTCCTTTGCGCGGACCTTCCACTTGTAGGTGCCGGTGGGGAGGTTCTGGGCGAGGACCGTTGCGGTCGCCGTGCCTCCGCTGGGCACGGTGGTGACGTGGGAAACCGGTACGGCCGCACCCGCGGCGGTGGTGACGACGAACCGAGGGGTGACGGTGCCGCCGTCGCCGTCGCGCAGGTTCGCGATCAGTGCCAGGCCACCGTTACCCGTCAAGCCGTTGCAAGGGACGGGCTTGTTGCCATCGGCGGAAGGCGCCCAGCTCCCTGCGAAGGCTCCGGCGCTGATGACCTCGGGCTTGGTCGGGGTCGCCGCGGCCGCACCCGGTGCGGAGAGCAGGTCTGCCGCCGTGAGCGGGAGGACGAGCGTGAGGATGGCGGTGAGTGCGCGGGGCACTCGTGCACCGGCTCTTCGGTGAGACATGTGAACGGTGAGTCCTTCTGCGGGTGTCCAGGGCGTGGATCACCGCAGAGTAGGCCACGCGGTTCGCATGGGCACAGCGAAATCCGAGTGGACCGCGGCGACGCCGCTACTTCGGCTCGGTCGCGAGCTGGATCAGGTTGCCGCAGGTGTCGTCGAAGACGGCCGTCGTGACGGGACCCATCTCCAGCGGCTCCTGCGTGAAGCGGACGCCGAGGCCGCGCAGGCGCTCGTACTCCGCCTTGACGTCGTCGACGGCGAACTGGGCGAGCGGGATGCCGTCCTCGACGAGCGCGTCGCGGTAGGTCCTGGCGGCCGGGTGACCGGCGGGCTCGAGGAGCAGTTCGGTGCCGCCGGGCTCGTCGGGCGAGACCACGGTCAGCCACCGGTCCGGCCCGCCCAGCGGGACGTCGTGCTTCTTCACGAAGCCGAGGATCTCGGTGTAGAAGCGCAGGGCCTTGGCCTGGTCGTCGACGAAGACGCTGGTCAGGTGGATCTTCATGGGGTGCTCTCTTCCGGTCCGGACGGGTCGGGGATGCGCCACCGCTCGGCGATCTGCCGCAGCGGGGCCGTGTTCAGGTCGTGGAACTTGTACCGGCCCTCCCGCCGTGTCTCGACGAGTCCTGCGGCCTCCAGCACGGCGAGGTGCTGGGAGACGCCTTGGCGCGAGATGCCGAGCCGGTGCTTCATCGTCAGCCGCGAGCAGATCTCGAACAGTGTCTGCCCGGACTTCTCCGCGAGCTCGTCGAGGATGGTGCGGCGGGTCGGGTCGGCCAAGGCTCTGAAGAGTTCGTCGGCCACCACCACAGGATAGGCAAGCAATCACTTGCCTATCAACCCGAGGAAGACTTCGGCCGGCCGCGAATCCTTTTCGGGCCCCGCCGCCTCTTGTCCGTGTACCGGCCGAACGGGCCGACAGGACCAGGAGGAAACACCCATGATGATCACCAGCCTCGTAGTGATCGGAGCCCTGCTCGTGGGCGCGTGCAGCTGGCACCTGCTGCGGCGCTACAAGAGCCGGGTCTGACCAGATCCCGGCGCGGGACACCTTGGGACACCATCCGGGAATGAGCACCATGAACCAACGCTTCCCCTGGCCGGACGAGCGGCTGATCAGGGCCGCTCAGGACGGCGACGTCACGTCACTCACCACCGTGGTCATGGAATCGCAGCCCCATGTGCGCAAGTTCGCCCTGTCGCTCTGCGCCTCGCCGCAGGACGCGGAGGACGCGGCGCAGGAGGCCCTGATCATCCTCTACCGGAAGATCGGCACCTTGCGGGCCACCGGCGCCCTCGCCTCGTGGATGTTCCGGATCGTGCGCAACGAATGCCTCCGGCAGATACGGCTGCTCTCCGCGCGGAGCGAGGAACCGCCGACCCGGCCGGCGTCCGCGGAACCGTCCGCCGAGGACGCCGTGCTGCACAGGCTGGAGGCCGAGCGGATCGCGGCCGCGCTCAGCGCCCTCCCCCGCGACCAGCGGCAGGTCCTGATCCTGCGCGACGTCCGGGGCCTGCCGGGCAAGTCCGTCGCCGATGCGCTCGGCCTGAGCACCGCCGCGATGAAATCGCGGCTGCACCGAGCGCGCGCGGCACTGCGCCACTCATTGGAAGCGATCGACCCATCAGCCGAAGGAGACCCACGACGGTGAACACCGTGAAGCCCGCACCATCCGCGGCGCCCGAAATGAACTTCGCCAGCACGTCCGTCCCGCGCCACCTGGCGCGCGGCGCCATCGGCTTCGGGCTGATCATCGGCTCGATCGCCCTGGTGCCCGCCGTCGGCCCGGTGACCCTGCTGGCGGCCCCGCTGGCCCTCGTCGCCTTCCGCGGCTGCCCCACGTGCTGGATGGTCGGCCTGGCGCAGACCATCTCCCACGGCCGCCTGGAGCGACAGTGCGAGGACGGCGCCTGCACCCTCACCAAGGCACACCCGACGCTGAAGGCCGCGCAGTAGCCGACAGGCCCCGGACACACGAAAGGCCGTTCTCTCGTGGATGAGAGAACGGCCTCCGACCTTGCGTTTCCGCATGGTCGGGACGACAGGATTTGAACCTGCGACCCCTTGACCCCCAGTCAAGTGCGCTACCAAGCTGCGCCACGTCCCGATGCCCGTTGACCTGGGGTTTCCCCTGGTTGAACGCGCAGGAGAACGATACCGCACTTCCGGCAGTGGTCGCGCGCACCTTTCTTCCCCGGGGAGTGTTGACCTCAAGCGCGCTTGAGGTTGCACGATCGGTCCATGACACCGACAGCACCCGCGGACACCCGCTTCCGCTACGAAGACCTGGGGGGCCTCATGGCCCTCATGACCGGGGCCGAGAAGCACGGTCCCGCCGCCACCTCCACGCTCGACGCCCTGTGGGCGCTCTACGACCGGGTCCTGCGGGTCGGGCCCGCCAGCGCCGGGGATCCGGGACGGGACCGGTTCCTGCTGTCGAAGGGGCACGGGCCGATGGCCTACTACGCCGTGCTCGCGGCCAAGGGGTTCTTCCCCGTCGCCTGGCTCAGCGGGTTCGGCGCGTACGACTCGCCCCTCGGGCACCACCCCGACCGCACCTTGATCCCCGGCGTGGAGATCGGCAGCGGCTCCCTCGGACACGGGCTGCCGCTCGCCGTCGGGAGCGCGCTCGGACTGCGGGCCCAAGGGCTCACCGACCCGGCCGTGTGGGTGCTGATCGGGGACGCCGAGCTGGACGAGGGAAGCAACCACGAGGCGATCGCGTACGCCGGCTCGGCCGGTCTGGAGCGTTTGCACACGATCGTGATCGACAACGACTCCGCGACCCACGGCTGGCGGGGCGGCATCGCCTCCCGCTTCGAGGCGGCCGGCTGGTCGGCGGTCACCGTGGACGGCCGGGACCACGCGGCGCTGCACACGGCGTACACCACACCTCATCCGGGCCGGCCGCACGCCGTGGTCGCCCGGGTCGAGAAGAAGCAGTGAAGAGGGGGAGACATGGACACCATGCGCGAACGGTTCATTTCGGTCACGTCGCGGGCGCTCGACGAGGATCCCCGGCTGGCCCTCGTGCTGGCCGAGATCACCATGGACGGCTTCCGGCCCGCCCGGGACCGCCACCCGGACCGCGTGATCAACGTCGGCATCCGCGAACAGCTGCTGATCGGCGTGGGCGGCGGCCTGGCCCTCACCGGGCTGCGCCCGGTGGTGCACACCTTCGCCAGCTTCCTCGTGGAGCGGCCCTTCGAGCAGGTCAAGCTCGACTTCGGGCACCAGGGCACGGGCGGGGTGCTCGTCAGCGCGAGCGCGAGCTACGACTGGCCGGCCGGCGGGTTCACCCACATGGCTCCGGGTGACGTGGCCCTGCTGGACACCCTGGACGGCTGGACCGTGCACGTCCCGGGCCATCCGGACGAGGCCGAGGCGCTACTGCGCCACGCCTACGCCGCCGGGGACGACAAGGTCTACGTACGGCTCTCCGCGCAGTCGAACACGGCGGCCCGCCCCATCACGGGCCCGGGGTTCCAGACCGTACGGGAGGGCCGTGCGGGCGTCGTCGTGGCCGTCGGGCCGCTGCTCGACAACGTCCTCGCCGCGACCGAGGGCACGGAGGTGAGCGTGCTGTACGCGCCGACCGTACGGCCCTTCGACGACGCGGCACTGCGCGCAGCCGTCGGGCCCGGCCCGGCCGACGTGGTGCTGGTCGAGCCGTACCTGGCCGGGACCTCCACGGCTGCCGCGAACCAGGCACTCGAAGCGGTGCCGCACCGGGTGCTCGGCCTCGGGGTCGGCCGCGGCGAGCTGCGCCGCTACGGCACGATCGAGGAGCACACGGCGGCCCACGGACTCGACCCGGCCGCGCTGCGCGCGCGGATCTCCGCCTTCATGACGAGGTGACCGGCCCCTTCGGCGCGGGGCGGTCCAGGTCCGGATGGGCCGCCACCAGGCGCTTGGGAGCCGCCTGGCGCCAGGAGTCGGTCAGGATCGAACGGAGCTCCGCCGCGTCCTCCACCGCCGCGAGCCGGACCCGGAGCCACGCGTAGTTGTCGTCGTGACCGGGCCGTATGAAGAACTTCTCCGGCTCCGCCTCGATCAGCTCGGCGCGGTCCTCCTGGGGGCACTTCACCCCGATCGACGTGTCGTCGTCGGCCAGCGCCGCGAAGATCTTCCCGCTCTTCCCGCTCGCCCCGCCGCCCACCCTGAAGGTGGGCATGCCCCAGGCCGGCTTTTCGCTGCTGTCCGGGAGCGACAGCGCGATCCTCCGGACGTCCTCCGCCGTCGTGGCCATCCCCCGACTCCTCTCCGGTCCGCTGCGGTGCCATCCCTCGTCTCCGACCGTAGCCCCGGGCACTGACATTCACCCGCGGGCCGCGAGGTCCTCCCGGTGGTGCACCAGGTCCACCAGCTCCGCCGCCAGCGCCTTCACCGCCGCGAGCCCCGCCAGCCCCCACCGCCTCGGCACCACGTCCACCGCGCACACCGTCCCGAGGACGATCCCGCGCCGGTCGGTCAGCGGCGCGCCCGCGTAGGAACGCACCCCGCTCTCGTCCACGACGGCGTTGCCCGCGAAGCGCGCGAAGTCCCGTACGTCCTCCAGCACCAGCGCGCGCCGCCGTACCACCACGTGCGGGCAGTACCCGTGGTCCCGGGGGAGCGTCCGCGCCGGATAGCCGCTCGCCGGGGCGTCGGCGGCGTGGTGCAGGCCGGCGAAGAACTGGCGTTCCTCGCTGATGAAGTTGATACCGGCGTACGGCGCGGCGAGCTCGTCCGCGACCCGCCGGGCGAACGCGTCCAGTTCACCGTCCACCCGCTCCCCCAGCCCCAGTTCACGCAGTCTCAGCACGCGTGCGGGGGCCTCCCGGTCCACCGGTGTGAGCAGCAGGTGTCCGGTCGATTCGTAGTAGGTCATGGTGTCTCCCCCACATCACGTCACTCCGCGCGCCGCGCGGACCTCATGGACATCGCGTGCTCCGGATGCGCCGCACGCTTCGGGTACTTCGTGTCGAGCAAGTGGTGGACCAGGGCTGCCAGCACCCCCGTTCCGGAGCTCGGCAGGCGTGCGTCGCAGCGCACGACGGGCACGTCCGGGCCGAGCCCCATGGCGTCCCGCACCTCGCCGGCGGTGTAGCCGTGCCCGCCGTCGAACTCGTTGACGGCGACGAGGAAGCCGATCCCCCGCCGCTCGAAGAAGTCCACGGCGGGGAAGCAGTCGGCGAGGCGGCGCGTGTCGGCGAGCACCACCGCCCCCAGCGCGCCCGCGCACAGCTCCTCCCAGAGGAACCAGAAGCGCTGCTGGCCGGGGGTGCCGAAGAGGTAGAGCACGTGCCGCTCGTCCAGGGTGATCCGGCCGAAGTCCAGCGCCACGGTCGTGGTGGTCTTCGCCTCGACCCCGTCCAGCGGGTCGGCGGACTCGCTCATCCCGCTCAGCAGTTCCTCCGTGCTCAGCGGCTCGATCTCGCTCACCGCGCCGACGAAGGTGGTCTTGCCCGCCCCGAACCCGCCCGCGACCAGGATCTTCAAGGTCGCTGAGGTCGCTGAGGTCGCGGAGGATCCGCGGGCGGCCGGGTCAGAGCCGTTTGCGCAGGCCATCGAGCACCGCCCGGAGCAGGGACTGGTCGTCGTCGGCGAAGGAGCCGCCGGTCGGGAAACAAGGTGCCCGTACCGTCACGGCCCCGTGTTCCATCAGGTCTCCGAGGACGACCTTGACCACCACCGCCGGCAGCCTCAGGTGCCCCGCCACCTCGGCGACGGTGACCGCGGCCGAGCCCGCGCACAGGCGGAGCGCAAGAGCGTGCTCGGCGCCGAGCGGCGCACGCGGGCGCACTCCGGTCGCCGTCACCAGCGACAGCAGGTCGAGGGCGACCGACGGCCGCGTCCGCCCGCCGCTCGCGGTGTACGGGCGGATGACCCGGCCCGCCGAATCGTCCAGCCACGGTGCATCACGCGGTCCTCCCGGTGCCGTCGCCCCCCTCGCACCGGCCCTCATCGCTCCGCGTCGGCGGCGGGCCGCCTCGGCGGGGCCGCCAGGTACGGGCGGACGCTCTTGACCAGCATGGCCATCTCGTAGCCGAGCACGCCCGCGTCGGCCTCCCGGTCGGCCAGTACGGCCAGGCAGGTGCCGGATCCGGCCGCCGAGACGAACACGAGGGCGGTGTCGAGCTCGACCACCACCTGCCGGACCTCGGCGCCCTCCGCGAACCGGGACCCGGCGCTGCGGCCCAGCGCGTACAGCCCGGAGGCGAGGGCCGCCAGGTGGTCGGCGCTGTCGGCGTCGAGCCCGTGCACGCAGGTGACGAGCCCGTCGGCGGTCAGCAGGACCGCGCTGCGCGTGTACGGCACCCGTTGGACCAGGCCGCTGAGCAGCCAGTCGAGGTCCGAGAGCCGACTGGTCGTGGTCGCCACTTCGCCGCCCATGGGGGTGCGCTCCTTCGCTGTCGGGTGAGAGGCCGGGGTCACGTCTGGTGCTCCGACTGGGCGAGGCCGAAGCCCCGTTGGAAGGCGGCCATCAGGCCGGGGTCGTGGACGGGCCGCTCGGCGCCCTCGGCGCCGGCCTGCCGGGGTACGGGAGCCTCGCGCAGCTGGGGCGCGAGGTGTTCCTGGGCCCGCCGGCGGGGCAGCGGCGGCCGTTCTCCGCCGTCCCGGGCGGCGGGTACGGACAGCGGTGGCGCGAGCGGCGCCCTCACCGCGGCCACCGCCACCACCGCGGCTTCCACAACCACCGGCTCCGCGACCACCGGCTCCGCGACCACCGGCTCCGCGACCACCGGTTTCGTGATCACCGGTTCCGCGACCGCATGTTCCACGACCGCGGGTTCCGCACCCGAGGGCCCCGTACGAGGCACCCTGCCCGGTGCCCCGGCATCCCAGCCCGGTACCACCGGCGGAGCTCCGGAGGGCTCCGGCGCGGGCAGGGGCACCCGTACGGGCTCCAGCCGCGGCGCGCCCGTCCCCTCGCCGGTCCCCCAGGAGGTGGCCCGGGAGCCGCCCAGGGCGTCGGCGGCGCTCGGCGCCTCGGCCCCCAACAGCTCCTGGGGCAGGACCAGTACGGCGAGCACGCCACCGTAGATGTTGGACTTGAGCTCGACGGCGATCCCGTGCCTGCGGGCGAGCGCCGAGACGACGAACAGGCCGATCCGGCCGTCGGCCAGCAGTTGCCGGACGCTGATCTGGTCGGGATCGCCGAGCAGGGCGTTCATCCGGTGCGCTTCCTCGGGCGGCATGCCGAGGCCCCGGTCCTCCACCTCGACCGCGATCCCGGCGGTGACCCGCTCCGCGCGCACCACGACATCGGTGTCGGGGGCGGAGAACACGGTGGCGTTCTCGACGAGTTCGGCCAGCAGGTGCACGACGTCGGCGACGGCGTGGCCCCGTACGGAACCGCCCGCGGGGGGCACCACCTTGACCCGGGTGTACTGCTCGACCTCCGCGACCGAGGAGCGCAGCACCTCGCTCAGGTCCACGGGCCGCGTCCACTGACGGCGCGAGGCGGCTCCGCCGAGCACCGCGAGGTTCTCCGCGTGGCGCCGGATCCGGGTGGCGAGGTGGTCGACGTGGAAGAGCTCCTTGAGCAGGTCCGGGTCCTCGACCGTGTCCTCCAGGTCGTCCAGCAGGGAGATCTCCCGGTGCACGAGGGACTGGAGGCGGCGCGCGAGGTTGACGAAGACCTCGACCTTGCGGTCGCTGTCGGAGGGCGTGACGGGGCCGCCGAGGCGGACCAGGGTCGCGTGGGCCTGTTCGCGGGCGCCGCGCAGTTCCTGCGAGAGCAGCCAGAACTCGTCGATCCCCGCCGTCTCGGCACCGAAGGACGGCGCGGTCGGCCCGCCGCGCACCGGGCGGGCGGGCAGCTCGCCGCGCTCCAGCCGGTCGGCGGTGATGTGCAGCTCCTGCCGGCCCCGGACGCTGGAGCGGCGCAGCGCCTCGCAGCGGTCCCGTACGGTCTTGGCCGCGCGCTGGGCCCCGAGCAGGGCGGCCGCGAGCGCGCCGGCGAAGAGCAGGGCGCAGCCGCTGAGGACCGGCCACAGCCGGGGGTCGCGGGCACCCGCGCCGCCGCCGAGCTGGAGCGCGAAGATCACCGCGGCGGCGCCGCTGAGCCCGGCGGCGAGCGTGGGCAGCAGGGCGGCGCGGATCAGCTGGGGCCGTATCTGCCGACCGGGACCGGTGACGGCATGTCTCGACGGGGAGTGGCGGGCGGCGCGGAGTCCGGACATCGTCGTCCTCGGTATGTGGGGCCCGGCCCCCGGGCTTCCCGGGATCCGGTGTTGATCACCGGATACCCACGCTAGACCGCACGCTCGGCCCCAGGACGGCCAGTTGGGGAACTTCGCCCGGGTGCTTCCCGCTCCCGATGGAGCGCTCGCACGACAGCCCGAATGCGCCGGGAGCGCGCACGCCCCGGCTCTCCGCGGGCACGCGCCGCCTCCCGCGGGTCCCGCCCGCACCTCACCCCTCTCCCGCCCCACCACGACCGAGTTCGGCAAGGCGACCTCGGGGGCCCCACCTCGTCGGCAGCCTCCCCAGCGACGCCGCGGGCGGCCCCGAAAGCACAGCGGAGCGGGACCTCCCCACCCGGGAGGTCCCGCTCCGCTCACGTTCCAGTCCTACGGCCTGCGGGCCTAGGAGCCCACCGCCTCCGGCTCCTCGCGCGTCACGGCCTCCGGCCGTGCGACCACGGTGGGCCGGGCCGCCGTGACCGGCGGGGGCGAACCCGCGGCGACGAAGGGCCGCCACCAGGGTGCGCTCGGCGCGTCGGCCGCGCCCGGCTCGAAGGGCTGCCCCGGCACCGGCAGGGCGATCGCTGCCCCGGCCCCCGCCGCGGCGGTCACCGTGCCCTCCCCGGGCTCGTCCCACGGGTGCGGGGCCAGGTTGAAGGTGCCCCAGTGGATCGGCAGCATCGTCCCGCGCGGGACACCGCCCTGGAGGTCGAGGTGGGCACGTACGCCCTCCTCGGGCGTCATGTGGATGTCGGTCCAGAACTCCGAGTACGCACCGATCTGGATCATCGTGGCGTCGAACGGCCCGTGCGCCGCGCCGATCTCCTTGAAGCCGGGAAAGTAGCCGGTGTCCCCGCTGTGGTAGATCCGGTGCTCGTCGCCCGCGACGACCCAGGACGCCCACAGGGTGAACTGCTGGTTGCGCAGACCGCGCCCGCAGAAGTGCTGGGCCGGGGTGGCGGTGAGCGAGAGTCCGGCGACCTTGGTGGTCTCGTTCCAGTCGAGCTCGCGCAGCCGGTCGGCCGGGACTCCCCAGCGCTCCAGGTGCGCGCCGACGCCCAGCGGGACGGCGAAGACCGTGTCCGTGCCGGCCAGGGCCTTGATCGTCGGCAGGTCGAGGTGGTCGTAGTGGTCGTGCGAGATCACCACCACGTCCACCTCGCCCAGCGAGGCCAGCGGTACGGGTACCGGGTGCAGCCGCTTGGGCCCGGCGAAGGGGAAGGGGGAGCACCGCTCGCCCCAGACCGGGTCGAAGAGGACCCGGCGCCCGTCGATTTCGGCGAGCACGCTCGAGTGGCCCATCCAGGTCAGCCGCAGGCCGCTGACCGCGGGCTTCGACAGCTCCGCGAGGGTCGTCGGGTAGACCGGGATGGGGGCGCCGGGGCTACGCCGGAGGCGCTGCTCCTTGTGGAAGTAGATCTTGGCGAACTCCGCCATGGACCCGGACGGTCTGGTCCGGGTCCCGGCCGGGTTCTGGAAGACTCCGTCGGCGAAGTTCGGCGAACGCCGGATCCGCTCCAGCCGGGCACCGGACGGGTCCGCGCCGAAGGCTTCGGGCCGCAGTGCACGCAGCCGTGGACGCAAGGGACGGGAGCCGGTCAAGGCGCCTCCAGTGTGGGGGGTGCGGGCGGGGCGTTCTCATGGTTACCACCATCCCAACGCGCGACACTCCCCAAGGATTCCGCTACCCGGCTCCGAACGCGCCCGGCCCCCCTCCCGGCCCGCCCCCGCACCCCTGCTACAGCGGCAGCAGGTCCGGCCGCTTCGCCTCCATGTGGTCCCCGGAGGACTCCCCGCGCAGCCGTCGGCCGATCCACGGCACCAGGTGCTCGCGCGCCCAGTGGATGTTGTCGCGGGTGGTGTCCACCGATCCGCGCGGGCGCATCGGCGGCCAGGGCTGGTCCGGGTCGGCCGGCGTGTCGAGGCCCAGCACCTGGGCGGCGCGCAGGGCCACCCGGGTGTGTCCCTCGGGCGAGAGGTGCAGCCGGTCGTCGTCCCAGGCCCGCCGGTCCTGTACGGATTTCAGCGACCAGAGGTCCAGTACGGGGCACTCGTACCGGTCGGCGATCGAGCGGACGTGCGCGCTGAACGTCGCGATCTTGCCCCGCATGTGCTTGAGGACCGGCACGTCCCGGGTGTCGAAGCCGGTGGTGATCACGACCAGGCCGACGGATCCGGCGAGGTCGCGCACGGCCGCCTCGTACCGTTCGGCCACGTCGTCCGGATCGCTGCCGGGCCGGATGATGTCGTTGCCGCCCGCGCAGAAGGTCACCAGGTCGGGTGCGAGCTCCTTGGCCCGGGGGACCTGCTCGGCCACGATCTGGTCCAGCAGCCGACCCCGTACGGCCAGGTTCGCGTAGCGGAACCCGCCGGAACCGGCGTACTCGCCGGAGTCACCCGACGCGCCGGAAGCTCCCGCCCCGCCGGGCGCCCCTGATTCTTCGTTTCGCTCCTCGCGCCGGTCGGCCAGGAGGACGGCCAGCCGGTCCGCCCAGCCGAGGTAGGTGCCCCCCGGTCCCGGGTCCCCCACGCCCTCGGTGAAACTGTCCCCGAGCGCCGCGTACGAGCCAATGGTCTTGGTCTTGGATGTCGTCGTCGCTGCCACGGGACCCCATACTTCACCGTGGATCATGACCTACGCGACCGTAGCCAGGGCCTTACGGACCGTGATCTTCACCACCCCCCGGGCGGGGAATAAGAAAGGTGGGACCGGGACCCCCCTCCGGTCCCGGCCCCACGGCTCAGACGAGCAACCGGGTTTCGGCGCTCGGTAGTTTGCTCCACCAGTGGCCGTACCGCCGGTAGACCTCCGGTTCGCGGTCGGCCAGGAGGGCCGTCAGCGCGCGGGCCTCGCCCGCGAGCGCCTCCCAGACCTCCTCCGGCAGGGGGTGGAAGGCGGTCGCCTCGATCCCGCCGCCGGGCCCGGCCGGGCGCCACACCCCGGCGACGTGCCCGTCGACCAGCAGGGTCGCCAGGGTGTCGCCGTTCATCCGCGCGACGAGCTTGCGGTACTGCGGCGGGACGATGCGGCTCCGGTCGAAGTACGCGAGCAGCACGCTGTCCCACATGGCCATCAGCCGGGGCGGCGCCGGCGTGTCCTGCGCCGGGCGCGGTGCGCCCTGGACGTCGAACAGCTCCTCGCCGTCCGGCCCCTCCAGCCGGTCGAGCCTCCCGGAGAGCTCCAGCACCTGCAGCGCCTGGCGGACCCTGGCCCGCTGGACCAGGGAGAACTGCGCCACGTCCGCCGCCGACGCCGGCCCGAACCCCTCCAGGTAGCGCAGGACCAGCGTCCGCAGGGATTCCTCCGACGCCTCCGGGTCCGCCGGTACCGTGCGCGGCCGGCGCGGGGGCGCGACGTAGGACGGCCGCTCCCCGAACGACCACGGCGCGGCGGTGGGCGCGTGCAGGAGCGGTGCGTACTGCCGCAGCCCCCACCACGCTCCGGGCCGCGGCGCCGCTCCCAGCCGGTGACCGAGCCAGTCCTCGCACTCCGCCGTCGTACGGGGCCGGTCGGCGAAGTCCAGCAGCTGCGGCACGAGGACGTCGGCGTCCGCGGCCGTCAGCCCGGAGTCCGTGAAACGGGTCCCGAGCCGGGCGGCCCGTACGGAGGGCTGCACGGCCTCCCGGAAGGCCGGGTAGTCCTCCGCGTGCACGGCGTGCAGGGTCAGCCGCATCAACGTCGACTTGACGACCGCGCGCCCCGTGAAGGCGGCGTCGAGGTCTGCCGGGTCGAAGCCGGCGAGCCGGTTCCACAGCGCGAGGTACGGCGAGGCGGCGTGCTGCGCCTGCAGGGCGACCACCCGGCGCACCGCGTCACCCACGTCCATCGCCTCGCGCCCCAGCAGCAACTGCCGTGCGAGCGTGGAGCGGTTGAGCTCCCCCGCGCTGACCTTCATGCCATGACCGTCCCGTCCCCTGTCCGAACGGGCAGCCTAACCGGCACCTCCGACAGCGCCTCGGATTTCAGATGCTGACGCCCTTCGACCGCAGGTAGGCCAGCGGGTCGATGTCCGAGCCGTACGAGGGACCGGTGCGGATCTCGAAGTGCAGGTGCGGGCCGGTCACGTTGCCCGTGGCACCGGAGAGGCCGAGGGTCTGCCCGGCGGTGACGCTCTGACCGGTGGAGACGGAGAGCTGGGAGAGGTGCGCGTACTGGCTGTAATTGCCGTCGTCGTGCCGGATGACGACCTCGTTGCCGTACGAGCCGCCCCAGCCGGCGGAGACCACGGTGCCGGCGCCGACCGCCTTGACGGTGGTGCCGGTGCTCGCGGTGAAGTCGACACCGGTGTGGTAGCCGCTGGACCACATGGAGCCGGCGGTCTTGTAGGCGGTGGACGGGCCGCCGCTGACCGGGGCGACGAAGCCGGTCGACGCGGAGCCGCCCTGCTGCTTGGCGGGCGCCTTGGCGGCGGGCACGGCCTCGTCGGAGGAATCCGACGAATCGACAGAAGCGGAGGAATCAGAGGAATCGGGGGAACTGGAAGAACCGGAGTAAGCGGACTTCTTGGCCGGCTTCGGCGCTTCGGCCGGCGCGGACTCGGCCGCCGCGGCCGGAGCCGAGCCCTTCGCGCCGAGCGTGAGCTCGAGGCCCGGGTGGATCAGCGACGGGTCGGTGCCGACGGCCTCGAGGTTGTCCGCGTAGAGCTGCTCCCAGCCACCGGCGAGGTGCTGACGCTCGGCGATCTTGGAGAGGTGGTCGCCCGGCACCACGGTGTAGACGGTGGGGGCGGCCTGCACGGCGGCGGGCGCGGCCGCGGCCCGGAAGGCCACGGTCTGCGGAGCCTGGACCGGAGCGGCGGCGGGCGCCGCGGCCGGGACACCCGCGGCCTGGGCGCCGGTGGCGCCGAGCAGCGGAAGCGCGAGGGCCGCGCCACCGGTGCCCGCGACGGCGAACCCACGGGATATCGAGCGGGACTTGGGACGGCGGTGCTTACCCGTTCCGGACATGGCGAATTCCTCTCCGACGCCTGCGAGGTGAGCTGTCGGGTTCGGACTGGAGATGTCCGGCGGTGTATGTGCCGGTGAACAGCACATGCACGGCTTCACCCCGAGCTGTCCCGTTGTAAAGATCCCGAAGGAGCTCCGGAACAGCGGCTTACCTGGTTCCCCCGCTCCTGCCGCGCGCGTGAATAGTCGGGTGCGGTTTCCGGACGGCGGCAGGATTAGGCGGTCCATCCGGATCGATCGCGAAGGTAATCGAGCCCGGCCGCACGGAACAAGTCCCGAATTCCCCGACGGATTCCCAGTGATGATGGACCGACGGAATTACGGTCACCCTGCGTCCATTCCCCTCCCCCAACAGCCGTCCGGACAGGGGAATTCGCCATTCGCGATCAGGCACTCACGGTCACCGTATGATCTGGCTCACGGGGACGTGTCCGATCTCGCCTCTCGCTATGGCAAGTTGGCCACAAGTGGCGTAATTCGGACACGAGCGACGGTGAGCGACGAAGAGCGACGACGACCGCACGGAAAACACGGAGGAGCCCCTGTGACCCAGCAGATACCCCAGAGCCCCCACACCGATCCGGCCGCGCCGGAAGCGGCACTGACCGGAGTGCGCAACTTCCGCGACGTGGGCGGCTTGCCGACCACGGAGGGCCGAAGGGTCAAGTCGGGACGACTCTTCCGAAGCGGACATCTGGCGCATGCCACCGAAAGCGACGCGGAATTCCTGGGGTCGCTCGGACTGCACACCGTCTTCGACTTCCGCAACGGCGCCGACCACGCGCTGGAGGGTGCGGACGTGGAGCTGCCCGGGGTGCTCAAAGTCAACATTCCGCTGTCGGATCCGGCCGACGGCAGCGAGTTCTGGAAGATGGTCCGCGACGGGGACCTGGCGCAGCTCCGCGAGATCCTGGGCGAGGGCAAGGCCGCCGCGCGGATGTCCCGTTCGTACCGGACGATGATCCGGACCCGTACCGCCGAGCACAGCCGGGTCGTGCACGCGCTCGCCGAGGACAGCGTCCCGGCGCTCATGCACTGCGCCGCCGGGAAGGACCGGGCCGGTCTGTCGATCGCCGTCACCCTGCTCGCGCTGGGCGTCGAGCGGGAGGCGATCCTCGCGGACTACCTGGAGTCGAACGCCCCGCACAACCGATACCGGGTCCGCCGGGGCAGCGACTCCCCCGAGGCCCGCGCCCCCGAGGTGATGGAGCTGCTCGCCCCGCTCTTCGACGCCCGCGCCCCGTATCTGACCACGGCCTTCGACACCATCGACGAGGAGTGGGGCGGGGTGGAGCGCTACCTCGCCGAGGGCCTCGGGCTCACGCCCGAGACCCTCGGCCGGCTCCGCGACCGGCTGCTGGACTGACGTCCGACGAGGTGGGCCGTCAGCGGTTCGCGACGGCCTGCCTCACCAGGGTCCGGCCGAAGTCCCACATCAGCGCGCCGCCGCCGTGGGCCTCGTCCATGACCGCGCGGAAGGCGCCGACGAACCGGTCGACGTCCGCCTCGTTCACGATCAGCGGCGGGATCAGCTTGATCACCTCCAGGTGGTCGCCGGAGACCTGCGTGAGGATCCGGTGCTTCTGCAGCAGCGGTACCACCACCATCTGCGCGAACAGGCCCTTGCGCGCCGCCTGCAGCATGCTCCAGCGGCTCCGCAGCCCCAGTGAGGACGGCCGGCCGAACTCGATGCCGATCATCAGCCCGCGTCCCCGTACCTCGTGGAGCAGTTCGTACTCGTCCACGAGCGCGGCGAGCCGCCCGCGCAGCAGGTCGCCCATGGCGCGGGCATTGGCCACCACCTGCTCGTCCTCCATGACGGACAGGACGGCGAGCCCGGCCGCCATCGCCTGCGCGTTGGAGCCGAAGCTGGCGGAGTGGACGAGCACCCGGTCCATGGAGGAATAGACCTTCTTGAAGATCCAGTCCTTGCCCAGGGTCGCGCCGACGGGCACGTAGCCGCCGGAGAGCGCCTTGGCCACACAGACCAGGTCCGGTTCGACTCCGGCCTCGTGCTGGTAGGCGTAGAAGTCGCCGGTCCGTCCGAGGCCGGTCTGCACCTCGTCCGCGATCAGCAGTGCTCCCCGCCGGTGCAGCAGCTCCTGCGCGGCGAGCAGGAACCCGGGCGGGGCGGCGAGCACCCCCTTGCCCTGGATCGGCTCCACCACGAAGGCCGCGACGTCGCCCTTCTTCAGCTCCCGCTCCAGCGCGGCCAGGTCCCCGAGGGCGACCTTGGTGTCCGGCAGCAGCGGCGCGAACCCGTCGCGGAAGCCGGCCTCGCCGTTGACCGAGAGCGAGCCCGTGGTGAGCCCGTGGAAGGCGTGGTCGCAGTAGAGGACCCTGGGGCGCCCGGTGGCGTACCGGGCGAACTTCAGGGCGGTCTCCACCGCCTCGGTGCCGCTGTTGCCGAAGAAGACCCGGTCCAGGTGCGGACTGTGGGAGAGCAGCTTCTCCGCCAGCAGCCCGGGCAGCGGCTGGCAGTCGAAGCGGGTCAGGTCGGCGAGCTGGGCATCCAGCACGTCGTGCAGGGCCTGTCTGACCACCGGATGGTGGCGGCCCAGGCCCATCACTCCGAAGCCGGCCAGCATGTCGAGGTAGTCGTTGCCCTCGGCATCCCAGAAGTGGGCCCCCTCGGCCCGCTCGTAGACCTTGTCGAAGCCGATGGTGTGCAGCATCCGGGGCAGCTGGTGGTTGAGGTGGCGGGCGTGCAGTTCGTACCGCTCGCCACCCCGCTCGGCCAGCAGGGCACCGAGATCGAAGCCGGTCATGCCGACTTGTCCCGGTTCCCGCCCCCCACGGTCTCGCGGACCGCCCGCAGCGACTCCTTCAGCGACCCCATGGTGGCCAGGACGGCCGTGGGCTCGTACCCGCAGTGCGCCATGCAGTTCGCGCAGCGCGGGTCCTTCCCGCGGCCGTACTTGCTCCAGTCGGTGTCCTCGATCAGTTCCCGGTACGTGGGCACGTACCCGTCGCTCATCAGATAGCAGGGGCGCTGCCATCCGAAGAGCGAGTAATTCGGAATGGCCCAGGCGGTGCAGGGGAAATCGGCTTTGCCTTCCAGGAAGTCCAGGAAGAGCGGGGAGTGGTTGAGCCGCCAGCGCCGCCGGTTACCGCCCGCGAAGGCCTTCTTGAAGAGTTCGCGGGTCTGTTCGACGCCGAGGAAGTGCTCCTGGTCGGGGGCCTTTTCGTAGGCGTAGGCCGGCGAGATCATCATCTCGTCCACCTGGAGATCGTCATTGAGGTAGTTCAGGACCTCGATGATGGTCTGCGGGGTGTCGGTGTTGAAGAAGGTCGAGTTGGTCGTCACCCGGAATCCGCGCTTCTTCGCCTCCTTGATGGCCGCGACCGCCTCGTCGAAGACGCCTTCCTTCGCCACCGACTCGTCGTGGCGCTCGCGCAGACCGTCGATGTGCACGGCGAAGGCGAAGTACGGGGAGGGTGTGAACTTCTCGATCTTCTTGCGGAGCAGCATCGCGTTGGTGCAGAGGAACACGTACTTCCGCTTCGCCACCAACTGGCGCACGATCTCGTCGATCTGCGGGTGCATCAAGGGCTCGCCGCCCGCGATGGACACCATCGGCGCGCCCGATTCCAGCACGGCGCCCACCGCCTGGGCCACGGGCATGCGCTGCTTGAGCACCCCGGCCGGGTGCTGGATCTTCCCGCACCCCTCGCAGGCCAGGTTGCAGGCGTAGAGCGGTTCCAGCTCGACGATCAGCGGGAACTTCTCACGCTTGCGGAGCTTCTGTTCGAGCAGGTACGTCCCGACCCTGATGGTCTGTCGCAGTGGCATGGCCATCTGGCTCACCTCCTGGGGAGCAGCAAAGAACGGTGCCATTCATAAAACGCGGGCAGTACGGCACGCAGTACGCGAAAGGCCGATATTCCCCCGCGAACGGTGCCGATACGGACGAGCTCATGCTCCGGAGCGTCCACGATCACCCGGACGGCCGCAACCGGACGGTCCCGGGCTCCCGGGGCACTCCCGCCCCGGGTCGCGGTCCACAGCGTGGCGGCCGATTCCATGTCGACCCCGATGGCGCCGCCGGCGCGCAGCTGTGCGCGCTCCTGGCCCCGGACGACGTGGTCGGATCCGGTCAGTGCACCGAGGTGTACGGTCCGGCCGGGTACGGCCCGGGCCAGCGCCTCGGCGAGCAGGGCGGTACCGGCGCAGGCGACCGTGCCGCGCGGGTCCCGGGTCTCCTCGGCGACGATCAGGTCGCCGGGGCTCATGCCGGGCAGCAGCCCGGCACAGAATCCGGTGGCGAGCACGGCGGCGCCGTGCAGCTCCGGCTCGGCCAGCTTCCGGCCCACGGCGCGCTCGGCCGCGCGCGGGCCCATGCCGGTGCGCAGGACCTCGTGGCGCTCGGGCGCGCCCCGCTCCCGGCCGCCGCGGTACGGGGCGCTGCGCAGGGCGGTCCGTTCGATGCGCAGCGCGCAGGCGATCAGCAGCGGCGGCGGGGCGGCCACGGCCGCGGCCGCGGGGCCGGTCATCAGGCCTCCCTGGGGGAGGGGGCCGCGTGCGGGAGGGCGGCGGGATCCGCGTACCGCCCGCCCGGGCCGAACGGTTCTCCGTACAGGTAGCGGCCGAGCGCGGTGAGCGGGAAGACCTGGCGGTACAGGTGGTAGTTGATGGAGAAGTCCCAGGGGAAGCCGGTACCGGTGAAGTACGGCTCGTCCCAGGTGCCGTCGGAGCGCTGGGTGGAGACGAGGTAGCCGATCCCCCGTTCCACGGACGGCGCGTCGCGCTCCCCGGCCGACAGCAGGGCCATCAGCGCCCACGCCGTCTGCGAGGCGGTCGAGGCGCCCTTCCCCGCCCAGGACGGGTCCTGGTAGGAGCGCTGGTCCTCGCCCCATCCCCCGTCCTCGTTCTGTACGGATTCCAGCCAGTGCACGGCCCGCCGGATCGCGGGGTGCGAGGGGGAGAAGCCGGCGGCGGTCAGGGCCGGGACCACGGAGCCGGTGCCGTAGACGTAGTTGGTGCCCCAGCGGCCGAACCAGCCGCCGTTCGGGTCCTGTTCGGCGAGGAGCCAGGCGATGCCGCGCCGGGTCCGCGCGTCGCCCGCCCGGCCCTCGACGGCGAGCATCTCCACCACGTGGGCGGTGACGTCGGCCGAGGGCGGGTCGATGACCTCGCCGAAGTCGCAGAAGGGCAGCTTGTTGGGGAAGGGGCTGGTGTTGTCGGCGTCGAAGGCGCCCCAGGCGCCGTTCTTCGACTGCATGCCGAGGTTCCAGGACACTCCCCGGGCGATGGCGCCTTCCATGCGCGCCGGGTCGGGATGCTTGACGCGGCGCAGAGCGAGGACGACCTCGGCAGTGTCGTCGATATCGGGGTAGTTGTCGTTGTGGAACTCGAACGCCCAGCCGCCCGGGGCCAGTTGGGGCCGGCGCACGGCCCAGTCCCCGCTGCGCACGATCTCCTCGCCGAGCATCCAGTCGGCGGCTTTGACCAGGGCGGGGTGGTCGGGACGCAGTCCCGCGTCGGCCAGGGCGATGGCCGCCAGGCAGGTGTCCCAGACCGGGGACTGGCAGGCCTCGATCATGCGGGCGCCGTCCGCGCGCCAGACGGCGAAGCGGTCCAGCGACTCCAGTCCGGCGCGCATCACCGGGTGCCGGAGGTCGTAGCCGAGCAGGTGCAGGGCGATGACGGAGTACACGGCGGGCGGCTGGATGCCGCCCCAGCAGCCGTCGTTCTCCTGCCGTTCCACGATCCAGCGGCCGGCGCTCGCCATGGCCGCCGCGCGCAGCCGGCGCGGGGCGAACCGGCGGTAGACGTGCAGGGCCTTGTCCATGCGCTGGAAGGCGCCGCCCCAACTGGCCAATGGCGCCAGCTTCTTGACGGGGTACGGCGTCCGCGCGTCGGTGTGCAGTTCATCCAGGGCGAAGGGGGCCGGGCGGACCGGGCGCAGTGCGGAGACCACGGTGAGCGGGACGATCGTCTGGCGGGCCCAGCAGCCGAAGTCGTAGATGTTCAGCGGTACCCAGGGCGGCAGGAACAGCAGTTCGGGCGGGAGTTCGGGCAGGTGGTCCCAGCTCCACCAGCCGAACAGCGCCAGCCAGATGCGGGTGAACACGCGGGCTCCCGCGACTCCCCCGTGGGCCCGGATCCACGCCGAGGCGCGGGCCATGTGCGGGGCGTCGGGCGCGTCTCCGGCGAGGCGCAGGGCCACGTAGGCCTCGATGGTGGCGGAAAGGTCGCAGGGGCCGCCGTGGAAGGTGGCCCAGGTGCCGTCGTCCTGTTGCTCTCCGCGGATGAACAGGGCCGCGGCCCGGGTGGTCGCCTCGTCCCTGATGCCGAGGAACTGGCGCAGCAGCAAGTCCTCGGCGTCCATGGTGACGTTGGTCTCCAGGTCGCCCTTCCACCAGCCGGCCGGGTCCTGCCGGTCGAGCAGGTCCCGGACCGCCCGCTCGGTGGCCTCTCGGACCCCGCGCAGCCCGGCGGGGCCGGGATCCGGGCCGGCTCCGGGGGCCGGACCCGGCGGCCCGGCGGCGGGCCCGGGACCGGGCTCGTTCGGGTCGGCGCCGCAGGCACTGGCGCCGCCGTCGGTCGTCGCAGTCATGGCTTCCCCTTTGCGTGCAGTGTCCTCTGCTGTCATCCGCTGTACTGGGGGCCGCCGTCGGCCGGTACTACTGGCAGGCAGTACCGGCCGGCGACTCGCGATTCATATGCGCGTACGGGTGGCGATCACCTCTTGCGCACGACGACGAAGTCGGCGAGCGCCACGAGCTGGTCGCGCACGCGCTGGTCCATGTCCACGTCGTCGAGGGCCTTGATGGCGATCTCGTACTGGCGGCGCGCCTCGTCGGCGGTCCACCGGCGGCCGCCGGCGGCCTCGATGAGCGCGGCGCGGGCCGCGAACTCCTCCTCGGAGAAGTTCTCGAAGTCGTTGCTCTTGGCGTCGGCGGAGAGCAACTGGGTGAGTTCCTCACTGGCCGGTCCGCCGGCGGCGAGGGCGGCGACGACCGGCAGCGACTTCTTGCGCTGGCGCAGGTCGCTCCAGGTCTGCTTGCCGGTGGACTCCGGGTCGCCCCAGATGCCGAGGAGGTCGTCGACGGCCTGGAAGGCGAGGCCGAGGTGGTAGCCGTACTCCTCCAGCTTGTCGGCCGTACGGTCGTCCGCGCCGCCGAGCACGGCGCCGATGGAGACCGCGCAGGCGAGCAGGGCGCCGGTCTTGTTGCCCTCCATCTCCAGGCACTCTTCGACGGTGACGCTCTCGCGGTGCTCGTAGGAGATGTCCTGGGCCTGGCCGTCGATGAGCTTGCGGCTCGCCGTGGTCAGGCGGCGCGCCGCCCGGCCGGCCTCGACCGTGCCGAGCTCCAGGAGCACCTCGTTGGCCAGGGCGAACAGCGCGTCGCCGACCAGGATCGCGAGGGCGGGTCCGTGGACCTTCCACACCGTGTCGCGGTGGCGGCGCTGCTCGTCGCCGTCCATCAGGTCGTCGTGCAGCAGCGAGAAGTTGTGGACGAGCTCGACGGCGACGGCGCCGGGGATGCCGACCTCGGCGGCGGCGCCGGCGGCCTCCGCCGAGAGCAGGGCGAGGGCGGGGCGGACGGCCTTGCCGCCGTCGCCGTCCGCCGGGTTGCCGTGGGCGTCGATCCAGCCGAAGTGGTAGGCGGCGACGGTGTCCATGGGCGCGGCGAGCCGGTCCACGGCGGCGCGGAGCACGGGCGTCGAGAGCGTACGGCCTCGTTCGAGGAGGGCGAGCGTGTCCGCCTTCTCCCCGCCGGCCGGGCCCGCACTGGCGTCCGTGTTCTCGACGGCCGGATTCCCCGGGTTCACTGGCTCTCCTCTGGTTCCTGTACGTACTGCGGTGCGTGATGCTGCGGTGCCGGTGGTGCCGGTACCGATGGCGCCGACGGTGCCGGTGGTGGTCATACCGCCTCCTGCAAGGGGTGTTCGCGGTGGCGGCCCAGCGGGACGAGCGCGGCATGGGCCGCGCTCAGTCCGCTGCGGACGGCGCTCTCCATGGTCGCGGGCCAACCCGTCGCGGTCCACGCACCGGCGAGGAAGAGCCCCGGCGTGTCGGTCCGGGTTCCGGGCCGCAGCCGGCCGACGCCGGGGGTGGGGGCGAAGGTCGCGGTGCGCTCCCGGGTGACGAAGAAGTCGCGCACCTTGGCTCCGCGCGCGGCGGGCAGCAGCCGTTCCAGCTCGGGCAGGTACTTCGCGCGCAGGACCGAGACGGGTTCGTCGATGTCCTCGTGGGCGACCGACTGGGACAGCGCCAGGTACTGGCCGCCGTCGGGCAGTCCGGAGGAGTCCGTGCGGTCGAAGACCCACTGGACCGGGGAGCCCAGGGCCGCGAAGAAGGGCTGCTTGAGTACCTTGCGGTCGTACACGACGTGCACGTTGAGGATCGGCGCGGTGCCGATGTCGAGCAGCTTGTCGGGGTCGGCGAGCGCTCCGGCGGGCAGCAGCCCGTGCGCCTCGCGCTGCGGGACGGCCAGCACGACGGTGCCGGCGTCGAAGGACCCGCTCTCGGTGGCCACCCGCCAACCGTCCTGCGGGGTACGGGAGATGTCCGTGACCCGGGTGCGCAGTTCGGTGCGCACCCCGGCGGCGTCCAGGGCCTTGCGGGCCAGGGTGTCGTGCAGGTCGCCGAGGGGTACGCGGGCCCAGCCGATGTCGGCCGCGCCGTTCTCGGAGAGCAGGCCGGTCTTGAAGACCATGGCGGCCAGGCCCAGCGAGGACTGTCCGGCGGTGGCGTTGAGGGTGGCGATGCCGACGAGGTCCCACAGCGCCTCGATGGTGCGCGGGGACTGGCCGTAGCGGCCGAGCCAGGTCGCGAAGTCCACGCCGTCGAGCGCCGGGTCGGCGGGGTCGAGGCGGCGCAGCGCGAGCGCGGCGCGCCCGACGGACGCCCGCTCGGCGAGCGAGAGGTGCGGGTAGCGGGCCAGCGAGCCGGCCAGGTGCAGCGGTACGGGCAGGGCGCTGCGGCGCAGCCGGCCGAGCCGGGGGCCGCCGGGGTGGGCGACGTCGAGCACGGGTACGTCGAGCCGGTCCTGCAGGGGCGCCAGGTCGGCGCCGTCGACTCGGTCGAGGAACCACCGGTAGGCGGTGCAGCAGCGCAGGTAGACGTGCTGGCCGTTGTCGACGGTCAGCTCGCCGCGCTTGAAGGAGAACGCCAGGCCGCCGAGGCGGGGCCGGCCCTCCAGCAGGGTCACCCGCAGGCCCGCGTCGGCGAGTTCCAGCGCGGCGGTGACGCCGGCGAGCCCGCCGCCGACGACCACGGCGTGGTGCGCGGTCATGCGTCCTCCTCTGTCGCTCCCACAGACGCCGCCGGGCGCCGCGGGGTTGCTCCTGCCCGCCCCTGCGGCACGGCTCGCCGGCGCGCCGTCATCAGAGCCGCCTCCTGGTGCTCTGGCGCGCGATGGTCCGCGCGTCCAGCCCGGAGAGGCCGCGGACGGCCACGTACGCCTTCTCGTGCGGCGGCAGCGAGACCCGGCCGCGGAGCACCGCCTCCGGCTCGCGCTCGATGCGGTCGAGGAGGCGCCGGTAGATGCCGGCCATGGCCGCGACGCAGGCGCCGCTGCGCCGGTCGAGCAGGGGCAGCAGCCGGTAGCCCTCCACGAACAGGGCGCGGGCGCGCCGCACTTCGTGGTGGACGAGTCCGGCGAAGTCGGAGCCGCTGGGCATCCGCTCGCTGCCGAAGCCCTCCGAGCAGCCGAACTTGGCGAGGTCCTCGGCGGGCAGGTAGGTCCGGCCGTTGCCCGCGTCCTCGCGAACGTCCCGCAGGATGTTGGTGAGTTGCAGGGCGAGACCGAGGGTGTCGGCGTACTCGCCGGCCCGTGCCGCGTCGTGCGCGCCGGAGCCGGCCGTACCGCCGGAGGTGCCGAACACGCCGAGCGAGAGCCGGCCGATGGCCCCGGCCACACAGCGGCAGTAGACCTTGAGGTCGTCCCAGGTCTCGTAGGTCTCGCCGCGGACGTCCATGAGGACGCCGTCGATGAGTTCGTCGAGCCCTTCGAGCGGGATCGGGAACCGGCGCGAGGCGTGCGCGAGGGCGACCGCGACCGGGTCGGTGTCGTCCTCGTCGATCTCCTCGGCGCGGATCCGGCCGAGCAGGGTGCGGGTCTCCTCCAGCCGGGTCAGCTTGACCTCGCGCGGCAGCGTGCCGTCGCCGATGTCGTCGACCCGCCGGGAGAAGGCGTACAGCGCGGACATCGCCTGCCGCTTGTCTGCGGGCAGCAGCCGGATGCCGTAGGCGAAGTTGCGCGCCTGCGAGCCGGTCACGGCCTCGCAGTAGCTGTAGGCGGCGGAAATCGGTGAAGACATCGCAGCCGGTGCGGACATCGCTGTCGGCGCGTCCGGAGCGGACGCGTGTGTGGGGCCCTCCACGGTCGGGCTCACCCCTTTCTCGGCGCTGTGCGCAGGACGGTGGCCACTTCGCGGAGCAGGCCGCTCTTGGTGGCCTTGGGCGGGCCGGGAAGGACGTCGAAGCCGGCGGCGGTGACGGCTCGCAGGGCGGCGCGTCCTCCTCCCACGAAGCCCGCGAGCAGCAGCCGGAGCCTTCCGTGGACGCTGCCCACGAGCGGCGTGCCTTCGTCGAGGAGTTCCCGCGCCCGTTCGGTTTCGAAGGCGACGAGGGCGCGTACGGACGCTCCCGCGGACGGGGCCTTCAGGTCGGTCTCGGTGACGTGGAAGCGGCGCATGTCCTCGCCCGGGAGGTAGATCCGGTCCCGCGTGAGGTCCTCGGCGACGTCCTGGAGGTGCTCGGCGATCTGCAGGGCGGAGCAGACGGCGTCGGAGCGGCGGATCCGCTCGGGGGTACTGGTGCCGGTGAGGTCGAGGACGAGCCGGCCCACCGGGTTGGCGGACAGCTCGCAGTAGCCGATGAGGTCGCCGTACGTCGCGTAGCGCGCGACCCGCTGGTCCTGGCGGTTGGCTTCGATGAGCCCGAGAAACGATTCGGGAGTGAGCCCGTGGGCGCGCACGACGGGCTGCAGGGCCAGCATCAGCGGGTGGCGCGGGGGCCCGTCGGTGCCGCCGAAGACGCGTCCGAGGTCGGCTTCGAGGGCGTCGAGCATCGCGGGCCGGTCGTCCGCGGCGGCGGGGTCGAGACCGAGCAGCACGGCGTCCTGGCCGCCCGGGGCGAGGTCGCCGTCGCCGATGTCGTCGACCAGGCGGGCATAGCCGTAGACCGCCATCAGGCCCTCGCGCCAGGCGCGGGGCAGGAAGGCGGGGGCGACGGGGAAGTTCTCGGAGCGCGCCTTTCCGAGGGTGGCGGCGCCCGGGTGGACGGGGAAGGAGCCGGGGGCGTCGGGCTGCTCGTGCGGCCGGGGGCTGGTGCCGTGCCCCGGGGTCACCGCCCGCCGCCCGGGGCGGGGACGGCCGTCGTGCCTGGGGGCCGGAGAATTCCCGTAGCCATTGCCGTCACATCTCCCGTTCTACACTGCCAACCCAATACATCCCATTTCGGACACGCCGCCGGGTTTTTCCCGGGGCGTCCCGGGCTATTCACCTAGGGGGGAATCGCCCCCTCTTGCCCGCGATTGAGGCTTGGCCCAGCTTACGCTGTACAACGCCGCCGGGCCTCGACGGGTATTCGGTCCACCACACAATGTCGCCCGCACGCCAGCGCGGGAAAAGGGGGCCGCCTTGTGCGCCCGGCACCCGTACGGCATGCGACGGCCCCCGCCGCCGGACGCGGTGGGGGCCGTCGGTGGAAATCCGTCAGCTGGTCGCCTTCTCGTACGCCGCGACGACTTCCTCGGTGGGACCGTCCATGAGGAGTTCGCCCCGCTCCAGCCACAGCACCCGGTCGCAGGTGTCGCGGATGGACTTGTTGTTGTGACTCACGAGGAAAACGGTTCCGGCCGTCTTGCGCAGTTCGCGGATGCGGGCCTCGGAACGCACCTGGAACTTCCGGTCACCGGTGGCCAGCGCCTCGTCGATCATCAGGACGTCGTGGTCCTTCGCCGCGGCGATGGAGAAACGCAGGCGCGCGGCCATGCCGGAGGAGTAGGTCCGCATCGGCAGGGAGATGAAGTCCCCCTTCTCGTTGATGCCCGAGAAGTCGACGATGTCCTCGTAGCGCTCCCGGACCTGCGCGCGGGTCATGCCCATCGCGAGACCGCCGAGGACCACGTTGCGCTCACCGGTGAGGTCGTTCATCAGCGCCGCGTTGACGCCCAGCAGCGAGGGCTGGCCGTCGGTGTAGACCTTGCCCGACTCGCAGGGCAGCAGACCCGCGATGGCACGCAGCAGGGTGGACTTGCCGGAGCCGTTGGAGCCGATGACACCGATGGCCTCGCCCCGGTACGCCGTGAAGGAGACCCCGCGCACGGCGTGGACCCGGCGGACTCCCGGTGCGTCGCCGCGCCGGCGGAGTATCTTGCTGAGCGCCGCCGTGGCGCTGCCCCTGCCGGAGCTGCCGGTGTTGACCCGGTAGACGATGTGCACGTCGTCGGCGATGACGGTGGGGACGTGCCCCTGATTGTTCTCAGCCACGGCCGTAACGCTCCTCAGCCTTCCAGAAGTACACGAATCCGCCGGCGCCGAGCAGGACGGCCCAGCCGACCGCGAAGGCCCAGACGTGCGGCGGCAGGTTCTCCCCGCCGTACCCGTCGATGAGCGCGAAGCGGATCAGGTCCATGTAGATCGCGGCCGGATTCCACTGCAGGACGTCCGCGATCCACGCGGGCTTGCCCTCGAGCATCGTGTTGATCGAGAACATGACGCCGGAGGCGTACATCCACGTACGCGTGACGAACGGCATGAGCTGCGCGAGGTCGGGGGTCTTGGACCCCATCCGGGCGAAGACCAGGGCGAGACCGGTGTTGAAGCCGAACTGGAGGATCAGCGCCGGGATCACGAGCAGCCACGACAGGGACGGGTAGTTGCCGAATCCGATCGTGACCACGAACACGACGATCATCGAGAACATCAGCTGCTGGAGCTGCTGCAGCGAGAAGGAGATCGGCAGCGAGGCGCGCGGGAAGTGCAGGGCGCGGACCAGGCCGATGTTGCCCGGGATCGCTCTGACACCCGCCATCAGCGAGGTCTGCGTGAAGGTGAAGACGAAGACGCCGATCACCAGGAAGGGGATGTAGTCGTGCTTGTCGATGCCCCGGCCGGCGTTCAGGATCAGCCCGAAGATCAGGTAGTAGACCAGCGCGTTCAGCAGTGGGGTCGCCACCTGCCAGATCTGGCCCAGCTTCGCCTGGCTGTACTGGGCCATCAGCTTGGCCCGGGAGAACGCGATGATGAAGTGGCGGCGCTCCCACAGCTGGCGCACGTAGGCGGTCAGACCCGGCCGGCGTCCGCTGACGGACAGGCCGTACTTCCTGGCGAGCTCCGCGGGGCTCAGCCCGGCGTCATCGGACGGCCGCTTGCTCGTGGCAAGGGTTCCGTCCTGGGTTGTGTCACTCACAAGATGAAACTTTCCGTCTTCATGATGCGGCAGAAGGTGGCATCGGGCCTGAGTCGATCGGATCGTGATCGCGCCATGGTCTCAGACCCGGACGTGTCAGATGACAGGCGGTCGGCCCAGCCGGGTCAGCCGCCAGACCGTGCGCCATTTCATAGGGCGCCGCGGACCACAGGGGGTGGTCCAGCCCTCCTTGAAACCGCCGAACCAGGCCTTGAGCGCGGGCCCCGAGGGCTTGCGCAGGAGCGTCAGCAGGAGCCAGACGCCCACGTAGACCGGGACCAGCGGGGCGGGCAGGTTGCGGCGGGCGAGCCACACCCGGTTGCGGGCCACCATACGGTGGTAGACCGCGTGCCGGGAGGGGGCCGTGGCGGGGTGCAGGAGGACCATGTCGGCCCGGTAGTCGATCAGCCACCCGGCGTCGAGCGCCCGCCAGGCCAGATCGGTCTCCTCGTGCGCGTAGAAGAACTGCCCCGGAAGGTCCCCGACCTGTTCGAACACCTTCGTGCGGACGGCGTTGGCGCCGCCCAGGAAGGTGGTGACGCGCGAGGAGCGCATCGGGTCGGCCGCCCGCAGCCGGGGGACGTGCCGGCGCTGGGTCTCTCCGGTCTGCGGATCGGCGATCCGGAAACTGACGATGCCCAGCTCGGGGTCCTCGGTGAAGGCCTGCCGGCACAGCTCGGCGGTGTCGGTGCGCTCCAGCAGTCCGTCGTCGTCCAGGAAGAGCAGGACGTCCGCGTCGAAGTCGTCCGAGCCGTCGGCGCCCGCGGTGCGGAAGGCCTCGATGCCGACGTTGCGGCCGCCCGGGATGCCCAGGTTCTCGGGCAGCTCGACGGTGCGCACGCCGGCCGCCGGGTCCGCCAGGCCGGGGAGCCGTACGCCCTGGCCCACGACGACCACCTCGACCGGGGCCCCGTCCTGCCGGGCCACCGAGTCGAGGAGCGCCTTGAGCTCGTCCGGGCGGTTGCCCATGGTGATGATGACGGCGCCCAGCCGCAGCGGCGCCGTCACTTGAGCCTGCTGGAGGCCAAGACCGAGACCAGGTGCAGCACCGTCTGCAGCAGGGCGATGCCCGCGAGCACCGCGACGCCGAGGCGGGAGAAGTACAGGTCTCCGCGGATCTGGTCCAGGACGGCCAGCACCAGGATGAGCAGCGAGGCCTCGATGCCGAGGACCAGGCGGTGGAACTTCAGCGCGGCGGCGGCCCGGCGGGCGAGCGCCATGCCGGACGAGCGCGGCGTGGCCGCGGCGTCCTGGACCACGGGCTTGCCCGCCTGGTGGCGGGCCACGCCGACCAGGTCGGTCTCGGCCTTGATCAGGATCGCGCCGAGTGCCGCGAGGGTGCCCAGGAAGGCCCACAGCCAGTCGATGCGCCCGGTGCCCCACAGGTCGGAGGCGCGCAGGCCGAAGCCGACGAGCACCGCCGCGTCGCACAGGTAGGCGCCGACCCGGTCCAGGTAGACCCCGGACAGCGAGAACTGCTTCTTCCAGCGGGCGACCTCGCCGTCGACGCAGTCGAGCAGCAGGTACATCTGGACCGCGACCACGCCGAGGACGGCGCCCCAGACGCCCGGCACCAGCAGGGCCGGGGCGGCGAGGACTCCGGCGAGGGTCATCACGTAGGTCAGCTGGTTGGGCGTGACCTTGGTGGTGACCAGGAGGCGGGTGATGCGCAGGGAGATCTCGCGCATGTAGAGGCGCCCGCCCCAGTGCTCGCCGCTGACTCGGTCCTTGACGCCCGCCGGGTGAACGACGGGCCGGAGTTCAGCTACGGATGGTCTTGGCATAGTCGGCGTAAGCGTCCCTGATCTCGGCTGCGGACAGGTTGAGGTGCTCCAGGATCGTGAAGCGTCCCGGACGGGTCTGAGGGGCGTACTCGACGGCCGCGACGAACTCGTCCACGCTGAACCCGATCTCTTCGGGCAGGACCGGCAGCCCGTGACCGCGCAGCACCCGGACGAAGAGCTCGGACTTGTCCGTGTCCCCCCGCAGGTGCATGGCGAAGGCCGCGCCGATGCCGACCTGCTCCCCGTGGAGCGCGGAGCGTCCCGGGTAGAGCAGGTCGAAGGCGTGGCTGATCTCGTGGCAGGCGCCGGACGAGGGGCGGGTGTCCCCGCTGATCGCCATGGCGATGCCGGAGAGGACCAGCGCCTCGGACAGCACGGTGAGGAACTCGTCGTCGCCGACCCCGCCGGGGTGGCGCAGTACGGACTCGCCCGCGGTACGGGCCATGGCGGCGGCCAGGCCGTCGACGGGCTCGCCGTTGAGGCGGTGCGAGAGCTCCCAGTCGGCGATGGCCGAGATGTTGGAGATCGCGTCGCCGATGCCCGCGCGGACGAACCGCGCCGGGGCCTCACGGATGACGTCGAGGTCGACGACCATCGCGATCGGCATGGGCACGCCGTAGGAGCCGCGGCCGTTGTCGTTGTCCAGGATGGACACCGGCGAGCAGATGCCGTCGTGCGAGAGGTTGGTGGCGACGGCCACCATGGGCAGCCCGACCCGCGCCGCGGCGTACTTCGCCACGTCGATGATCTTTCCGCCGCCGAGGCCCACGACGGCGTCGTAACGGTTTCCCTTTATGTCGTCGGCGAGCTTCACCGCGGAGTCGATGGTCCCGTCGATGACGGAGTACCAGTCGGCGTGCGGCAGCACCGGCTCCAGCTTCGCGCGCAGCACGGCGCCGGAGCCGCCGCTGATGGCGATCGCGAGCTTGCCGGACGCGGAGACGCGCTGGTCGGCCAGGAGGCCGGCCAGATCGTCCATCGCGCCGCGGCTGATGTCGACGACGACGGGCGAGGGGATGAGCCTCGTCAGTACTGGCATGCGATCGTCCGGCCCTTGGCGAGGTCGTCGTGGTTGTCGATCTCGACCCACTTGACGTCGCCGATGGGGGCCACGTCGATGGTGAAACCGTCGTTGACGAGCTGCTGGTAGCCGTCCTCGTAGTAGAGGTCGGGGTCGCGCTCGAAGGTGGTCTTCAGCGCCTCGGCCAGCGCCTCGGCGGCCTCCGGCTCGATGAGGGTGACGCCGATGTACTCGCCGGTCGCGGTGGCCGGGTCCATCAGCTTGGTGATCCGGCGGACGCCCTTCTCACCGTCGGTGATGACCTTCATCTCCTCGTCGGCCAGGCTCTTGACCGTGTCGAGGGCGAGGATGATCTTCTGACCCTTGCCGCGGGCGGCGAGCAGGGTCTTCTCGACGGAGACGGGGTGGACGGTGTCGCCGTTGGCGAGGATCACACCCTGCTTCAGGACGTCACGCGCACACCACAGGGAGTAGGCGTTGTTCCACTCCTCGGCCTTGTCGTTGTCGATCAGCGTGATCTTGACGCCGTACTTGGCCTCCAGGGCCTCCCGGCGCTCGTACACGGCTTCCTTGCGGTAGCCGACGACGATGGCGACCTCGGTCAGGCCGACCTCGGCGAAGTTGCCGAGCGTCAGGTCGAGCACCGTGATGCTCTCCTCGGCCCCTTCGGGACCGACGGGCACGAGGGCCTTGGGCAGGGTGTCGGTGTAGGGACGCAGGCGGCGTCCGGCTCCGGCAGCGAGGACGAGGCCGATCATGCTGGTTCTCCTTCGTCATGTACGGCGGGTGCCCCTGAGGACACCCAGAAGCGGATGCTCTCCACGAGCACCACGAGTGCCACGAACACGGCGAGGGCCGTGAGCGCGACGGGGAAGTCCACGGCGCGCGACGCCAGGACGGAGGCCAGGACCGTGATCAGCAAGATCCGGCCTTCGTGCCCGCCGATCGTCCGCACCAGCCAGTGCGGGGGCGCGCCGGTGCCACCGCGGATGCGGTAGACCGTGTCGTAGTGATGGTAGGCGACCGCCGCGACCAGTCCGAATGCCGCGGGAAGGGCCCCGGGGACGTCCGCCTTGGCGGCGAGGATCAGGACGGTGGTGTATTCGGCGGCCCGGAAGACGGGCGGCACGAGCCAGTCGAGGGCGCCCTTGAGGGGGCGGGCGACGGCCGCGCCGGCGAGTACGGCGTAGAAGACGGCGGCGACGATCACCTGGCGGGCGCCGAACTCGTACGCCCAGGCCGCCCACAGCAGCGCGACCGATCCGATCACGGCGGCGGCGATCCCGGCGCCGGGGGCCATCCGGCCCACCGCGCGGCCCGTGAGCTCGGCGACCGGGCCGGAGTCCGCGAGGTCCGCCAGGGCCTGGGCGGCCCTGTCGGTGCGCCGGGCCTTGCGGGTCAGCGAGCGCAGGACCCGGCCGGCCGTGGTGTAGAGCGCGCCGAAGGCGCAGCCGACCAGCAGGGCGTAGAAGACGATCCGCGGGGTGGTGAAGGCGATGAGGACGGCGATCATGGCCCAGCGCTCGCCGATCGGCAGGATGATCATGCGCCGGACCCAGACCGTCCAGCCGACGCTGTCCAGCTTGTCGGAGAGGGCCGCGGTGGGGCTTGTGTTGGCCGTGGCGTCGTGGTTGGCCTCGTTGAAGGCGAAGTCCACGACGTGCCGGCAGGTCATCAGGATCATGGCGCCGAGGGCCAGGGCCCACACGTCGTCGCCGTTGCGGGCCGCGCCGAGCGCGAGGCCCGCGTAGAAGGAGTACTCCTTCGCGCGGTCGAAGGTGGCGTCGAGCCAGGCGCCCATCGTCGAGTACTGGAGCGAGTAGCGGGCGAGCTGCCCGTCCGTGCAGTCCAGGACGAAGGAGACGAGGAGCAGCACGCCTGCGGCGACGTAGCCCCAGCGGTCTCCGGTCGCCGCGCAGCCGGCCGCGATCAGCGCGGTGATCAGCGAGGCGGTGGTGACCTGGTTGGGGGTCAGTCCGCGGCGCGCGCACCAGCGGGCGATGTAGCGCGAGTACGGGCTGACGAAGAAGGTGGTGAAGAACCCGTCGCGGGACTTCACGGCGGTGCGCAGCCGGACGGCCTCGTCGTCGACGGCCGCGACGGCGGCTGCGGCCGCCCGGCGCTCGGCGGTCGTGGCGGGCACGGCGGCGACGAGGGTGCCCAGCTCGGGGCGGTGCACCGGGGTGCCGGCGGCCTCGACGGCGGCGGCGAGCCGGTCGGGGTACGGGCCGTCGCCCACGGGGGCGGACGCGTCGAGCGCGGCGGCCCGGTCCAGGGCCGCGCGGGCGCCGGGCTGCACGGCGAGGGCCCCGGTGACGGCGCAGGCGTCGAACCGGGGGTCGGTGAGCGCGAGCCGCAGCGCGTGCACGTGCCCGACGAACTCCCCGTCCACGACGGCCACCCGCTGGTCGGCGGGTACGAGCGCCAGCGCGGCGGCCGTGTCCGACGGGGTGGCCGCGGGTCGGACCTCGAAGCCGAGGGAGCGCAGCTCGTCGGCGAGCGCTGATCCGGGCACCGGCAGGCCGGTAAGGATGACGGTCGGCAGACGAACTCACTCCTTGCACGCACACGGGTTAACGGACGCCGGGTGGACCGGCGGCACGTCGGCAGAGGCTATCGGATGAACGGAAGCAGGGGTTCACTGCCTGTTTACGCATCGATAAGCCGAAAATCACGGGCCTGTCGACCCTGTGCCGATCATCATTGACGATCGGGAGGAGCGATCACAAACCGCTGTCGGGGCCGCTGCTGTTAGGCTGGCCGCAGACGCGTACGAGTTCCGTAGAAGCGTCCCAATCGCCCGAATGTCACACGGGATGTGACGAAAGAAAGAAAGAGGTGGGGTTGATGACCGTCGCAGGCGTCGCCGCCCAGCGCAGCGCACTCCGGTTCATCCCCCTCTCCTTCCGGGCGTCCGGCCGGGCCTGATCACACCGATCACCCCCGTCGGCCGGAGCCCCCTTTCAAGGGTTCACGTTGACCGACAACACCGGTAACACCAGCAACTCCCACAACTCCCACACCGCCGATTTCAGCACCCAGAGCGACCTCTTCTTCGAGGCGTTCCTGGAGCTGCACCGCGGCCTGCCCCGGCAGTCCCCCGGCTCCGAGGCGACCACCCGCCACCTGCTGTCCCTGTGCGGACCGCTGCCCGAGCGGCCGCGCGCCCTGGACCTGGGCTGCGGTCCCGGCCCCAGCGCCCTGCTGCTCGCCGCGGAGGCGGGCGGCCGCGGGGCCGACGTCATCGGCGTCGACCTCCAGGACGGCTTCCTCGGCGAGCTCCGTGCGGCCGCCGCGGCCCGCGGGCTCACCGACCGCGTCCGCGCCGTCAGGGCGGACATCGGCGACCTCTCGGCGTACCCGGACGGTTCCTTCGACCTCGTCTGGGCCGAGGGCTCCGCCTACAACATCGGCTTCGCCACCGCGCTCGCGCGGTGGAAGCCCCTGCTCGCTCCCGGCGGCACCCTGGTCCTGAGCGAATGCGAATGGACCGTCGACGAGCCCTCCGCCGGAGTCCGCGCCTTCTGGGACCCGCACTACGCCCTGCGCTCCACCGCCCGCAACCTGGCCGCCGTCCAGGCCGCCGGGTACCGGGTGCTCGGCGTCCACCGGCAGCCCGACTCCGACTGGGCCGCCTACTACGGTCCGCTCGGCGAGCGGGCGGCCGCGGCTCCGGAGCCCGCCGGGCCCGAGGCCGCGGCCGCGCTGGGCTTCGTACGGGAGGAGATCGACGTACGGGAGCGGTACGGGCACGAGTACGGGTACACCGCCTACGTCCTGCGGCCGGTGACGGCCGGAGACGGCGGCGCCTGGTCCGTCCGCCCCGAGGCGGACGGGGACGCGGCCGCCGTGCACGCGCTGAACTCGGCCGCCTTCGGGACCCCGGCCGAGGCCGACCTGGTGGACGCCCTGCGCGCGGACGGCTCCTGGCTGCCCGGCCTCTCCTACGTGGCCGAGGGCCCGGACGGGTCGATCGCGGCGCACGCCCTGCTGACCCGGTGCGAGGTGGACGGGGCCGCGGCCCTCGCGCTCGCCCCGGTGGCCGCCGCTCCCGCGCTCCAGCGCTCGGGCGCCGGCAGCGCGGTCGTACGGGCGCTGCTCGCGGCGGCCGCGGAGCGCGGGGAGAGCCTCGTGCTGGTCCTCGGGCATCCCGATTACTACGCGCGCTTCGGGTTCGTGCCGGCTTCGCGCTTCGGCATCAGGGCACCCTTCGAGGTGCCCGACGAGGCCATGATGGCGCTGGTGCTCGACGATTCGGTGCCGGTTCCCGCGGGCACGATCAAGTACCCCTCCCCCTTCGGGGTTTGACGCGGGATCCGGCCCGTTGCCGGATGAACCGGCCGACCGGCACGCTCCGCCCCTCGTCGCATATCACGCGGCGGGGGGCGGACATGCGCGGATCACCGAAGTGGGGGCAATCCCGATTTGTACGGCAGACTGAAAGCCGAAGTCCGAAGCGAAGGATGGGTATGCCGACCACACCAGCCACCGCCGCGAACAGTGCGACCACCGGCACCGGCGCTCAAGAACCGATCATGCTCGAACTGGTCGACGAGGCCGGCAACACCATCGGTACGGCGGAGAAGCTCTCCGCCCATCAGGCACCCGGTCAGTTGCACCGGGCGTTCTCGGTGTTCCTCTTCGACGAGCAGGGACGGATGCTGCTCCAGCAGCGCGCCCTCGGGAAGTACCACTCCCCCGGTGTCTGGTCGAACACGTGCTGCGGCCACCCCTACCCGGGGGAGTCGCCGTTCGCGGCGGCCGCCCGGCGGACCCACGAGGAGCTGGGGCTGTCGCCCTCGCTGCTCGCGGAGGCGGGGACGGTGCGCTACAACCATCCGGACCCGGCGTCGGGGCTGGTGGAGCAGGAGTACAACCACCTGTTCGTGGGACTCGCGCAGCGGTCGGTGCGGCCGGATCCGGAAGAGATCGCGGACACCGCCTTCGTGACCGCGGAGGAACTCGCGAAGCGGCACGCGGAGGTCCCGTTCTCGGCGTGGTTCACGACCGTGCTGGACGCGGCCCGGCCCGCGATCCGCGAGCTGACGGGCGACGCGGCGGGCTGGTAGCAGCCGGCCCCGGCCGGTGGACCGGGTCGTGCGGGTGACGCCCGGTGGCACCTCGGGCACCCGTGGCGGCCGGCCGCTTGCCCCGCGCGGGCTCAGACCGCCGAGGTCGGGGTGGCGGCGGGTGACGCGAGGGCCGTGGTGAGCGGCAGGGCCGCCCAGATCACCTTGCCGCCCGTGGAGGTGTGCTCCACGTCGCAGACCCCGCCGGCCTCCAGCGTGACCTCCCGGACGAGGAGCAGGCCCCGGCCGCCGGTCTGGCCGAAATCGGCCTCCAGCGCCTTGGGGCGGTACGGGTGGTTGTCCTCGACGGCCACCCGTACCCACTCCCGGCCGATGGCGACCTCCACCGCGACCTCCGGCGAGAGCAGGGCCGCGTGCCGGACCGAGTTCGTCACCAGTTCGGAGACGATCAGCAGCAGGGAGTAGACCAGGTCCCGGTCGGCCGGCACCTCCTGGCGGCCGAGCAGGTCACGGACCGCACGGCGGGCCTGCGGAACGGATTCTTCTACCGCGGGTGCCGTGAATCGCCACACACCCTCGTACGCGAGGGGGGCGGCCGCGACCTCCGGCTCCTCCCCCTTGACTGGCGGGACGCTCCCGCTGACATCCATCTCCCGGCCCCCGTCTTCACGCTCGATCGTCTGCACACGTCAAGAGTGGGGACCGGACCGCTCCGAGCCCGACCACTGACCAGAAGTCAGCATCAATCGGACACTTTCTGACCGCTGGCGTATGACAGAGTCAGTTGTTCGACCGTTCCTGATCTTCCGGGGGAAGCTTCTCGGCCGCCTGGCCCGTCTCGGGCGCCTGGCCCGTCTCGGGCGCGGCCGCTCCCGCCCCTGCGGGCGTCACCGGAACCTCGTCGTCCCTGACCAAGCCCAGGATGCGGCGGGCTCCCATGCCCACGGCGATCAGACTCAGGCCGTCGAACAGCAGCGCGAGGGAGAAGAACGCTCCGATCACGTACAGGCTGCTGCCGGGCCAGTTGGCGAGGATCAGGAGGCCCAGCAGGATGCCGAAGGCGCCCTGGACCAGGGTCAGCCCGAGGTGCGCGCCGCGCACCACGACGGCGCCGGCCAGCCGGAACACCCCGCCGGTGAGGAACAGCAGCGCGGCGAACATGGTGAGCGCCTCCGCGCTCGCCTCCGGGCGGCGCAGGATCACGAAACCGGCCGCGATGTTGATCGCGGCGACGATCACGGCGAGCCAGAAGTAGTTGCTCTTGCGTGACTGGATCGCCTGGAGCAGGCCCACGACGCCGCCGGCCAGCAACAGCCAGCCGAAGAGGAACATCGTGGTCAGGGTGGCGACGCCGGTGTAGACGAGGCCCACCAGCCCGGCCACCACCAGGAGCGCCCCGAGCAGGGCCATCCACGCGAAGCTGCGGCTGACCTTCTTCTTGTCGGCCTTGATGTCCTGTGGACCCGTACGGTCCGCACGCTCGGCACGGTCTGCGCCCATGGACGCCACCTTTCAGCTGCCCCCGACGGACCTTCTGGACCCCGCGACTGCATGCCGGTCAACCGAGCTGCCGGGTACCGGTCTCTTGATCATAGGTTTGACCGTCCGGGATAGCATCCGGCGCATGGACGCCGCCCTGCTCTCCTCCGTCGCCGACGGGGTCGCCACCGTCGTGATCTCGCACCCCGCCAAGCGCAACGCCATGACGGCCGCGATGTGGCGCGCCCTGCCGGAGCTGCTGGCCGGGCTCGCGGCGGATCCCGCCGTACGGGTGCTGGTCCTGACGGGGGCCGGCGAGACCTTCTGCGCGGGGGCCGACATCTCCTCGCTGACCGGGGGCGAGGACCCGCAGGCCCTGGCCGTGGCGGCGGAGGAGGCGCTCGCCGCCTTCCCCAAGCCCACGCTCGCCGCGATCCGCGGGTTCTGCGTGGGCGGGGGAAGTCAGCTGGCCGCCGCCTGCGATCTGCGCTTCGCGGAGGAGGGTGCCTCTTTCGGGGTGACGCCGGCGAAGCTGGGCATCGTGTACCCGGCCTCGTCCACCCGGCGCCTGACCTCCCTGGTGGGCCCGGCTGCCGCCAAGTACCTGCTCTTCTCAGCCGAGTTGATCGACGCCGAGCGGGCACTGCGCACCGGGCTGCTGGACGAGCTGCTCCCTGCGGGGCACCTGGCCAAGCGGGTGACGGAGTTCGCCCGGATCCTGGCCACCCGCTCCCAGCTCACGCAGAGTTCGGCGAAGGAGTTCGCGGACGGCCGCACGGACCGGGACGCCCACTGGGCCGCCCAGGCCGCCGCGAGCGGCGACATCGCGGAGGGTGTGGCCGCCTTCCTGGAGCGGCGCCCGCCCGCCTTCACCTGGACTCCTCCTTCGGAGTGAGCGAGGCCTACGGATGGGGCGAGGCCTTGGGAGTGAGCGAGCGGAGCAGCGCGACGATCTCGGCGGGCGCCTTCTCGGGGGAGCCCGCGTCGTAGGGCGGCTGCGGGTCGTACTCGGTCATCAGCTGCACGGTCTGCGCGTACTCGTCTCCCGCGATGCGGCCGAGCAGCGCGAGCCCCATGTCGATCCCCGCGGACACCCCGGCGGCCGTCACGTACTTCCCGTCGAAGACCACCCGCTCCGAGGTGGGCTCCGCCCCGTAGGGGGGCAGCCGGTCCAGGTACAGCCAGTGGCTGGTGGCCCGGCGCCCGTCGAGCAGGCCCGCGGCGGCGAGCAGCGTCGAGCCGGAGCAGACGGAGGTGGTCCACGTGCTGGTGGCGTCGACGGTCCGCAGCCAGTCGAGGACCACCGTGTTCTTCATCTCCCGGTCGGTGACCACCCCGCCGGGCACGAGGACGATGTCCGGCCGGGTCACCTCGTCGAGCCCCTTGTCGGCGACGAGTGCGAGCGACTTCTGGTCGGTCCGTACGGGCCCCGGCCGCTCGGCCACGAACACGGTCTCGGCGCCCTGGAGGCGGCCGAGGGTGTCGAAGGGCCCGATGGCGTCGAGGGCGGTGAATCCGTCGTAGAGCAGTACGGCGATCTGCATGGCTCCTCCGGAGCGGTTGTCGGGCCCGCCGGGTGCGGGTCCGGTGGTCAGTGGGGGGTGCCGAAACGGCGGCGGTACTCGGACGGGGGCTGGCCCAGGGTCTTCACGAAAGCGCGGCGCAGGGCCTCCGGGTTGCCGTAGCCGCAGGCCCGGGATATCTGGGCGACGCCCTCGCCGCCCTCCTCGAGCAGCCGCCGCGCGTGCTCCACCCGTACCCGCTCCACGTACCGCCCCGGCGTCACCCCCGTCTCCGCCTGGAAGGCCCGCGCGAAGTGCCGGGTCGACAGCGCGGCCCGCGCGGCGAGGACCTCCACTCTCAGGTCCTCCCCCGGGTGCTCCGTGATCCAGTGCTGCACGTCCCGCAGCGGCTCCCGCAGCGCCGTCTGCGCCGCGAGCTGCGCGCTGAACTGCGCCTGGTTGCCGGGCCGCCGCAGGAAGACCACCAAGTGCCGCGCGACGGACAGTGCCAGCTCCCGTCCGTGGTCCTCCTCCACCAGCGCCAGCGCGAGGTCGATGCCCGCGGTGACCCCGGCCGAGGTGGACACCGGCCCGTCCCGGACGTAGATCGGGTCGGGCTCCACCGTGACGGCCGGGTAGTCCCGGGCCATCCGCTCGCACACGTACCAGTGCGTCGTCGCGCGCCGTCCGTCCAGCAGCCCGGCCTCGGCCAGCAGCAGGCCCCCGGTGCACACCGACACCAGCCGCTCCGCGGACGCCCCGTACGCGCGGAGCCAGTCGGTGAGTCCGGGCGCGAAGTCCGCGGTGTACCGCCCGCCCGGCACCAGGAGCGTGGTCCCGGCTCCCGGGCTCTCGTCCTCCAGGGCACCGTCCGGGACGAGCCGCAGTCCGCTGCTCGTACGGACCGGGGCGCCGCCCGGCGAGACGGTGCGCAGCGCGTACCGCGCCGGTCCGGGGTGGCGCTCGGCGCCGGAGAACACCTCCATCGGCCCCGTGACGTCCAGGCTCTGCACGCCGTCGTAGAGGACGACGAGCACGTTTCGCATCGGCATGACCTCATCGTGTGGCACCCCTCCCGCGGCTGCAATGACGTGCACCCCACCTATCCGGTCATGCCCCGGGGTGCCGGCCTTCGCCGTGCTGCGCCCGCGCGGGCTGCCGGAGGCCGTGGCCTCCGTGGTCACCGCCGCGCTCAGCCTGGACGCCACCGTGGTGCTGCTGACCCCGGTGGCGCCGGATCCTCGGCTCGGCGGCGCCGGCCTTCTGCCTGTTCGTACTGGCGCTGGGGGTGGTGGTGCGGGCCGTCGTGGACCACGGCCCCGGGGACGGCCTGGAGCGGGTGACCCCGGCCGGGGACTCGCTGCCCGCGCTGCTCGCGGTGGCGGCGGTGGCCGCGGTCCTGGCCAACCTGATCGACAACCTGCCCGCCGTGCTCGCCCTGCTCCCGGTGGCCTCGGCCGGCGGCGCGGGGCCGGTGCCGGCCGTGCTGATCGGGGTGAACATCGGGCCGAACCCGACCTACGCGGGCTCGCCGGCCACGCTGCTCCGGCGGCGGATCCTGCACGGGGACGGCGGCGGCGCGGATCTGGTGACGCTCCGGGACTTCACCCGGCTCGGGCTCCTGACCACCGTCCCGGCGCTCGCCGCGTCGGTGGCGGCGCTGTGGGCGGCCCCGCGCCTCCTGGGCCCCTGACCGCCTCCGCCCGCCGACCGGGGCGGCGAGGGCGGGGGTGGGGGCGCGGATAGAATCGGCAGATCATGACTGCAACCCTCGTCGCCAAGAAGCTCACCGCCGCGCACGGTGAGCGCACGCTCTTCGCCGATCTCGACCTCGTCGTCGCCCCGGGCGACGTCATCGGCCTCGTCGGCGTCAACGGCGCCGGGAAGTCGACCCTGCTGCGGATGCTCGCCGGGCTGGACGCCCCCGAGACCGGTGAGCTGCGCCTCTCCCCGCCCACCGCGGCCGTGGGCCACCTGCCGCAGGAGCCAGAGCGGCGCCCCGGCGAGTCGATCCGCGAGTTCCTGGCCCGCCGTACCGGTGTGGCCGCGGCGCAGGCCGAACTCGACGCGGCGACGCAGGGTCTGGTGGACGGCACCCCGGGCTCGGACGACGCGTACGCGGACGCCCTCGACCGGTGGCTGAACCTCGGCGGGGCCGATCTCGACGAGCGTGCCCTGCAGGTCGCCGACGACCTCGGGCTGTCAGTCGGCCTCGACCTGCCGATGACCGCGCTGTCCGGCGGCCAGGCCGCCCGCGCCGGACTCGCCTCGCTGCTGCTGTCCCGCTACGACGTCTTCCTGCTCGACGAGCCCACCAACGACCTCGACCTCGACGGTCTGGAGCGCCTGGAGCAGTTCGTGAAGGGGCTGCGCGCCGGCACGGTCGTGATCAGCCACGACCGCGAGTTCCTCACGCGCACCGTCACCAAGGTCCTCGAACTCGACCTGGCCCAGCAGCAGATCAATCTCTACGGCGGCGGCTACGACGCCTACCTGGAGGAGCGCGAGCGGGCCCGCAACCATGCCCGCGAGGAGTACGACGAGTACTCCGACAAACGCTCCGCCCTGGAGGACCGGGCGACGATGCAGCGCGGCTGGATGGACAAGGGCGTGAAGAACGCCAAGCGCAAGGCCACCGACAACGACAAGTCCGCCAGGAAGTTCAGCGCCGACGCGAGCGAGAAGCAGGCCTCGAAGGCCCGCCAGACGCAGCGCGCGATCGAGCGGCTCGAGGTGGTCGAAGAACCCCGCAAGGAGTGGGAGCTGCGCATGGAGATCGCGGCGGCCCCGCGCTCCGGCTCGGTGGTCGCCACCCTGCGCGAAGCGGCTGTCCTGCGCGGGGACTTCAGCTTCGGACCGGCCAGCCTGCAGATCGACTGGGCGGACCGGGTCGCCATCACCGGCGCCAACGGGGCCGGGAAGTCGACCCTGTTGGCCGTGCTCCTGGGCCGCCTCGCCCCGGACTCCGGCTCCGCCACCCTCGGCTCGGGCGTACGGGTCGGCGAAGTCGACCAGGCCCGCGGCCTGTTCCTCGGTGACGAACCCCTCATCGACGCCTTCTGCGCGGCCGTTCCGGACACCGAACCGGCCGAAGTCCGCACCCTGTTGGCCAAGTTCGGACTCAAGGCCGCGCACGTGACCCGCCCGGCGGCCACCCTCTCCCCCGGCGAGCGCACCCGGGCGGCCCTGGCGCTGCTCCAGGGGCGCGGGGTGAACCTCCTGGTGCTGGACGAGCCGACGAACCACCTCGACCTGCCGGCGATCGAGCAGCTGGAGTCCGCGCTGGACTCCTACGAGGGCACCCTGCTGCTGGTCACCCACGACCGCCGGATGCTCGACGCGGTCCAGGTGACCCGCCGGCTGCACGTCGCGGACGGCAAGGTCACCGAGCTCTGAGGGCCCCCGCCCCTCGCCTCCCTCGTCGATTAGGCTCCCGGACATGGACGAACGGGGGGCCGGGACGCCCTGGCACGAGCTCGAAGGGGTGGCGGCGGGGCGGGAGGAGGTTCCCGGGCTGCTGCGCGGACTGCGGATACCGGGGCTGCGGCGCTCCTCCTGGGCCCGGTTGGAGAAGCTGATCGGCTGGCAGAGCGACGAGCCGCTGTTCGTGGAAGTCACCGGGCGGCTCATCGAGCTGCTTCCGCGCCTCGACCGGCGCCGGCGGGCCCTGGCCCTCGGCCTGCTGGCCCGGCGCGCCCAGGGCATCGGCGAGCGCCGCGTCGGCGTGCACCGCCCGACCTTCCTCGCCTTCGCGGCCCGTGCGCACCACCTCGTCCCGCTGGTGTCGGACCCGTCGGCCCGGGTCCGGACCGGCGCGTCCTGGGCGCTGCGCGAGCTCGGGCACGAGGATCCCACGACGCTGGACGCTCTGCGGCGGCAGGCCGCGGTGGAACGCGACCCGACGGCGCTGGTCTCCCACCTGCTCGCGGTGGGAGTGCTGTCGGGAACGGGCGACCGGGCGGCCGCCGCGGAGTGGGCCCGGGCCTGGCTGGACCACCGGCACCCCCTCGTACGACTGGCCGCCGCGCGGGTGGTGCTGCTGAGGGCCGCCCCCGGAGGCGCGGAGGGCACGGGCCGCCGCGTCGCCGGGGTCTTCGCCGAGATCGGTACCGGCCTGCTGCCGGTGGTGCCCTGGTTTCCCGAGGGCTACGCGACGATGGACCGGTTCGCGGTTCAGGTCGCGGCCCATCCGCGCGAGGGGGAAGCGCTGGTCGAGGGCCTGGCCCGGCACCGGGATCCGGCCCTGCGGACCCAGGCCGTCCGGGCGGCCGCCCTCCAGCTCCGCTCCTGGCGCCACCCCGCGGCGCACCTGTGGGAGACGGTGGCCGGCGGACTGGAGGACGAGCCCGAGGTCGCGGGCGAAGCACTGATGGCGCTGGCCGACTGCGGGAAGGCGGCGGCCCCGTACGCGGACCGGATCGTGCGCGCGCTCCAGCGGCCCGCCGGTCGCGTCTGGCCCGACTCGCACGCCGCGGTACGGGCCCTGGTCCACATCGGAGACCGGCGGGCGGTGCCCCCGTACCGCGAGATGCTCGGGGACTCCTTCCTGAAGGTCGGCGCGCTGCCCGTGCACTGGGCACCGGAGCTGCTGCCCGTCTTCCGGGACCGGCTCGCGCACGGTCCCGGGGCCCCCGGCGCCGACAGGGTCCTGCGGATCCTCGCCCAGTGGGGCCCGGCCGCGGCTCCGGCCGTGCCGGAGCTGTCCGATCTGCTGGACGGCCGGGCCGCACGTCCGGCCGCCGAGGCCCTGGGCCGGATCGGACCGGCCGCCTCGGCCGCCGCCGGGGCGCTCGCCGGGCTCGCCCGGGGCGACGTGGTCCCGTGGCGCTTCGGCCCCGGCGGGGAACGCTCGCCGAAGCCGTGGCAGGGTGCGCAGACCGCGGCCTGGGCGTACTGGCGGGTGACCGGCGACCCCGAACTGGCGCTGGGGGCGGGCGGACCGGCGGCCCGGGCGGGATTCGGCCGCCCGGTGCTGCGCTACCTCGCCGACCTCGGGCCGCTCGCAGCCCCGTACGCCGACTCGGTGCGGGCCCTGCTCGACAGCCCGGGCGAGTGGACCAGGGTGGGCGCGGCCGAAGCCTGGTGGCGGATCACCGGCGACCCGGCCCCCGCGGTTACGGCGCTGCTGCCGGAGCTGGCGCCGCTGGCCGAACACCGCGTCACCGAGGTGACGTTGCGGACCGTGCGCGCGCTGGGGGCGATCGGCCCGCCCGCGGCGGCCGCCCTGCCGGCGCTGCGGGCCGTGGTGGCCGGGCCGCCCCGCCGGTACGGCGCGAGCTTCCTCATGGACGAGGAACTGCTCCGGGACGCGCGGGAAGCCCTGGACCGGATCAGCGGTCCTTGAGGGCCCGGCACGGGGAGGCGGACGGGCGGGGCTTATCCCGCGTCCGCCGGAGGGCGCCGGGTGCGGGCCATCTTGCGGGCCACGAAGGCCCGCGGGAGGTGGCGCACCGCCAGGGCGTACGCCCGGTAGTGCCGGCCCGTGATGCTCACCGGCCGGCGCCGGGCCAGGTCCTTCAGGGCCTGGGCCACCACGTCGTGCGGCTCCAGCCACACCGCGTCGCGCAGGGCGGTGACGTCCATCCCGGCACGCTCCTGGAACTCGGTGCGGGTGAATCCCGGCACCACCGCCAGCACGCGGACCCCGTACGGCTCCATGTCCACGCGCAGCGATTCGCTGAAGGCCGTGATCCAGGCCTTCGCGGCGCCGTAGGTCCCGGTCGGGAGCAGTCCGGCCACCGAGGAGACGTTGAGCACCGCGCCGCGCCGGCGCTCGCGCAGGCCGGGGAGCACCGCGTGGGTGAGCCGGAGCGGCACCTTGACCAGCAGGTCGAGCATCCGCTCCTCGTCCTCGACCGGGCTGTACGGGAAGGGCGCGGGGAGTCCGAAGCCGGCGTTGTTCACCAGGATGTCGACGGGCCGGGCCCGGTCGGCGAGCCGCTCGGCGACGGCCGCGAGTCCGCCCGCGTCGAGCAGGTCGGCGGGCAACACCTCGCAGACGGAGCCGAATTCCCGGGCGAGGTCCGCGGCGACGGCTTCGAGGCGGCTCTTGTCCCGGGCGACGAGGACGAGGTCGCAGCCCTTGGCGGCGAACCCGCGGGCGAAGGCCGCGCCGAGTCCGGCGCTGGCCCCTGTGATCAGTACGGTGGTGGTCAAGAGACGTTCGCTTCCTGGCTGTCGGGCACGTTCGGGGTCTGCCTGTACGGGTTCAGGTTCACGCGGTGAAGCCCGCCGTGGCCGGTGAGGCGTAGGCCTGGGCCACGTCCACCAGGAAGCGGGTCTCGCCTTCCAGGTCTCCCCCCTCGGCACAGGTCTGGAGGGCCGCGGGCAGCTCCAAGGCGTCCTCGTCGGCACGCTGTTGCGGGATCCCGGCCAGCTTCGCCTGCCGCGCCTCCTTCAGTACGCAGGCCAGCGCGGCCGCACTGGCCCGCTGTTCGGGTACTCCGCTGCCGGCCACGTGGCTGCGCGCGAGCTCCGGCACGCCCGGGGCGACGTACTCCCCCAGGATCAGGATGGCGTCGCGGGTCTCGATGACCTTGCGGTAGACGAGCAGGTTGCGCGGGACCGGCGGCCACAGCAGCTCCAGCACCCGGCCGGCGCGCGGCTTGTTGAGGGCGACGTGCGGGACGGCGTGGACCAGGTCGCGCCAGAGCGGCCACAGCCGCCAGGCGGTGGCGACGTCGGCGGCCGTGCGGCGGAAGGTGAACAGCGTCGGGACGAGGATCGCGGCGGCGCGGAGCAGTCCGTGCACGTTCATCAGCAGCGGGTTCGCGGGCATCGCCCAGGTGAAGCCGAACAGCGCCTTGAGCAGGTACACGAACCAGAACACCCCGGCTAGCGCGGTGCCCAGGGCGAACAGCAGCAGGCCCGCGGCGAGGCCCCGGCTCTCGGCGCGGCGGCTGTAGCGCCAGCAGACCAGTACGCAGACGGTGTTGGCGATCAGGTGGGCGGAGATCAGCACCAGCCAGTACGCGAGGGAGGGCACCGGGTCGCCGGCGGGCGGGATGGTGTGCGTGCCGTGGTCGGGCGCGGCCGCGTCCAGTACGACGAGGACGGTCAGCCACAGGACCGTGCCGGCCCCGGAGGCGATCTGGAGCCTGCGGCCACGGGTGGCGGCGGCCACGAAGTAGAGCACGGCGCCGGCCGAGAGGACGCCGATGAGGTTGCGCGCCAGCCCGATGGTGTGCGCGTAGCCCGGATCGCGGCCCATGGCGTAGGCGACGACGTCGGGGAGGTTCAGGGTCATCGCGGCCGCGGCGGTGGCGACGGCGAGCCACAGGCCCCGCTGGTGCGGGGCGCGCAGGGCGCCGGGCGCGCGGAGCAGGACGGCGATCCAGAGGCAGACGACGCCGGGGACGGCGAGCGCGTCGCCGAAGGCGATCAGGTCAGAGGCCACGGTGAACCGGCCCCCGTCCGTGCCGCTCGTAGCCCATCGCGGACTCCAGCCGTGCGAGGGTGTCCCGGCCCGCGGCCCCGTGGCCGGGGTGCGGGGCGCTGGTCCCCGTGCGGATGCGGATCATGCTGGCGAGCATCTCCGCCTCCCGCTCCTGGCGGGTGGTGTAGTTGGTGCGCCCGAGCACGGTGGGAACGGATCCGTCCGACCCGCCGGCGCCCGGGGAGCCCTCGTCGGGGACTTCCAGCGAATGGTGACCGAACAGGATGTGGCCGATCTCGTGGAGCACGATGTGCTCCCGGTGCAGCGGGGTGGTCTGCGCCTCGTAGAAGACGTAGTCCACGGCGGCGGTGCCGACCCACAGTCCGCACACTCCGGACTCCGCGGCCTCCTTGGGCAGCGGGTGGAGCCGGATGGGACGGCCCCGCTGCTCGGCTATCCGCTCGCACAGTCCTTCGAGCGAGAAGGGGTGTGTCAGTTCAAGACGGCCGAGAATCGCCTCACACCGTTTGCGCAGGCTGGGTTGAGGGTGGCGCATGTGTTCCCTCTTCGGACCCTTTCTCGGGCAACGGTGATAAGTATGTGTGGGCTGGGGCATGACGTCCTTAGCCTTCAAGGCGACCCCGGGAGTGCGGTCCCGAGGGGAAACAAGGAAGCCCGCTCGCCGAAAGACGAACGGGCGTTCCGTCATCCCTACAGATCATCCGAATGAGTTGGCAAGGTTTGTCCCCATGTCGGGTGCCTATTCAGCCAATCCGGCACGCACTGCCACGAGTGGCTAGCGCTTGCGGCCACCCCGCTCGTCGGGGCCGCTGAGCCCCGCCCGGCGCAGGGCGTCGGCCATCGCGCTGTTGGCGGGGGCCGGAGCGCCGCCGCCCTGACCGCCCTGACGCGGGCCGCCGCCGCCCTGACCGCCCTGGCGGCGGCCCTTGCCGCCGTCGCGGGAGCCGCCCTGGCCGCCCTGGCCGCGCTCGCCGCCGCCCTGACCGCCCTGGCTTCCCTGGCCGCCCGCCGGGCCGCGCTGCTGCGGGGGCCGGCCGCCGCCCCGCCGCTCGCCCCGCTCCTCGCGCTGCCTCGGGGCGCCACCGTCGGCGCCGCCTCGCTCCGCCTCGTCCTCCAGGCGCAGCGTCAGCGAGATGCGCTTGCGCGGGATGTCCACGTCCATGACCTTGACCCGGACGATGTCGCCCGGCTTCACCACGTCCCGCGGGTCCTTGACGAAGTTCTTCGACAGGGCCGAGACGTGCGCCAGCCCGTCCTGGTGGACGCCGATGTCGATGAAGGCGCCGAAGGCGGCCACATTGGTGACCACGCCTTCCAGGATCATCCCGGGGGCCAGGTCGCCGATCTTCTCGACTCCCTCCTTGAAGGTCGCCGTCTTGAACGCGGGCCGCGGGTCCCGGCCCGGCTTCTCCAGCTCGCGCAGGATGTCCGTGACCGTCGGCAGGCCGAAGGCCTCCGTGACGAACTGCTCCGGTCGCAGCGAGCGCAGCACACCGGTGTTGCCGATCAGGGCCGCCACCTCGCTGCCCGCCGTCTTGCCCATCGTACGGACCACCGGGTAGGCCTCGGGGTGCACGCTGGAGGAGTCCAGCGGGTCGTCCCCGCCGCGGATCCGCAGGAAGCCCGCGCACTGTTCGTACGCCTTCGGGCCCAGCCGGGCCACGTCCTTGAGCCCCTTGCGGTTGCGGAAGGGGCCGTTGGCATCGCGGTGCGCCACGATGTTCTCGGCGAGTCCGCCGCTGATGCCCGACACGCGCGAAAGCAGCGGCGCGGACGCGGTGTTGACGTCGACGCCGACGCCGTTCACACAGTCCTCGACCACGGCGTCGAGCGAACGCGAGAGCTTCACCTCGGACAGGTCGTGCTGGTACTGGCCGACGCCGATCGACTTCGGGTCGATCTTCACCAGTTCGGCGAGCGGGTCCTGCAGGCGCCGGGCGATGGAGACCGCGCCGCGCAAGGACACGTCCATGTCCGGGAGTTCCTGCGAGGCGAAGGCGGACGCCGAGTACACGGAGGCGCCGGCCTCCGAGACCATCACCTTGGTGAGCTTCAGCTCGGGGTGGCGGGTGATGAGGTCCGCGGCGAGCTTGTCGGTCTCCCGGGAGGCCGTGCCGTTGCCGATGGCCACGAGCTCGACCGCGTGCTCCTTGGCGAGGCGGGCCAGCTTGGCCAGCGCGTCGTCCCACTTGTTCGCGGGCACGTGCGGATAGATCACCTCGGTGGCGACCACCTTGCCGGTGGCGTCCACCACGGCCACCTTCACGCCGGTGCGGAAGCCCGGGTCCAGTCCGAGCGTGGCGCGGGTGCCGGCGGGTGCGGCGAGCAGCAGGTCGCGCAGGTTGAACGCGAAGACCCGTACCGCCTCGTCCTCGGCGGCCGCGCGCAGCCGGGAGCGCAGGTCGAGGCCGAGGTGCACCTGGATCTTCGTGCGCCAGGCCCAGCGGACGGTGTCGGCGAGCCACTTGTCGCCGGGGCGGCCGCGATCGTTGATGCCGAAGCGGCGGGCGACCATGCCCTCGTACGTGGAAGGCCCGGGCGTGTCGCTCGGCTCTTCGGGCTCCAGGGTGAGGTCGAGCACGTCCTCCTTCTCCCCGCGGAGCATGGCGAGCACGCGGTGCGAGGGGAGGGCGGTGAACGGCTCGGTGAAGTCGAAGTAGTCGGCGAACTTGGCGCCCGCCTCCTCCTTGCCCTCGCGGACCTTCGCGGCGAGCCGGCCGCGGCCCCACATGCGCTCGCGCAGTTCGCCGATGAGGTCGGCGTCCTCGCCGAACTTCTCGGTGAGGATGGAGCGGGCGCCCTCCAGGGCGGCGGCCGCGTCGGCCACGCCCTTGTCCGTGTCGACGAACGCGGCGGCCGCCACGGCCGGTTCCTGCGACGGATCGGCCAGCAGCCCCTCGGCGAGCGGCGCGAGGCCTGCCTCGCGGGCGATCTGTGCCTTGGTGCGGCGCTTGGTCTTGAAGGGGAGGTAGATGTCCTCCAGCCGTGCCTTGGTGTCGGCCGCGTTGATGCGGGCCTCCAGCTCGGCGTCGAGCTTGCCCTGCTCCCGGACGGAGTCGAGGATCGCCGCCCGCCGGTCCTCCAGCTCGCGCAGGTAGCGCAGGCGCTCCTCCAGGGTGCGCAGCTGGGCGTCGTCGAGCATCTCGGTCGCTTCCTTGCGGTAGCGCGCGATGAACGGCACGGTCGAGCCGCCGTCGAGCAGCTCGACGGCGGACTTGACCTGCCGCTCCCGTACGCCGAGCTCCTCGGCGATCCTGCCTTCGATGGACATCGTCACTGTGCGGTCCCGCCTGCCTTCGTACGTGTTCGTGCTGCTGGTCCGTGCTGCGTACTGCGTGCAGCCTGCTGCGTGCTGCGTGCTGCGTCGGAAGGCTGCCAATTGTGGCAGGTGGCGGCGGCGGACGTCGGGAGCCGGGCCCGGTCCGGGTCTCAGGCCTTGCCCATGAGGTCCCCCGGGAAGGCTCCGGCGACGAAGGCCTGGACGGTGAGACCGCCGCCGATCTCCGCGAGCCGGGCGACCGAGGCCGCGCCGAGGTGCTCGTACGGAGCCTCGTCGAGGCGGTCGGTTTCCGTCTCCAGCGCTTCGCGCAGCTCCGCGCCCTCGGGCGTGAGCTCGCCCCCGGCGTCGAGCAGGCCGCGCTCGCGCAGCCGGTCCGCGGCCGCGTCGAGGTCGGACTGGTCCCAGCCGCGGATGTACTTGAGGTACTTCGGGGTCATGCCGTGGCCGCTGGCCGTGTGGCTGACCAGGGCCTCAACCGGATCCAGGCCGAGGGTGAGCAGGGCGACGAGGTGCCCGTCGCCGCGGTGCTCGCGCAGCAGGGTGGTGGCGTGCCACAGCTTGAGGTGGGGCTCCTCGGGTATGGGGAGGTCCGCGTGGGCCGAGTAGAGCGTACGGGCGTGCCGGGTGCAGGCCTCGGTCGCGCGCATCGCCAGCCCGGCGGCCTCGGCGATCTCGGGGGAGGCGATGGTCTCCTCGCCGAGGAGCCGGCGCAGCGTGCTGTCCGCGGCCCGCAGCCGGGCGGCGAGGACCTGCTCGGGGGTGGCGGTGTCCCAGACGGCGGGCAGGTGCCGGGCGATGAGGTCGTGGCGGTAGTTGTAGAAGGTGGCCGTCACCGTGCCCGCGCCGACCGCGCCCATGGCGGCGGAGCGGGAGGCGAGGTTGACGGCGTTGCGGTCGGTGATCCCGAGGGCGGCGAATTCCTTGCCGAGGTCGGGCGAGAAGTAGACGGTGGAGTGCAGCGGGTTGATCGCCCCGTGCCAGCAGCTGCGGGCGGCGTGCTCCGGAAGAGTCATGCGGGCAGGCTAACGACTGCTTGGTAGGGAGAGAAGTGCGGTACGCGAGGCTCCGCTTCCGGGACGTTCGACATGCCCGGCCCCCGCTCCGGCAGGGCCTCGCCGGACCGGGGGCGGTCCGGCGCTACTTCACTTCGGCTCCGGTGGCGACGACCACTCCGTAGAGCTCGGTGACCGTGGCGAGGGCCGCCTGGTGGATCTGCCGCGCGGTCAGGGCTCCGGCCGGGCTTTCCAGCGCCCGCGTCGCCGAGGCATCGGCGACGACCGTCGGGGCGTAGCCGTGTAGGAAGGCGCCCTCGGTGGTGAAGAGGGTGCACATGTTGGTCATGAACCCGGCGATGATCAGGTTCTTGCGGCCGGTGGCCTCGATGATCTCGTGGAGATCGGTGCGGTGGAAGCCGTTCGGTACGGACTTGGTGACGACGGCCTCGCCGGCCAGGGGTGCGACCGAGGCATGGAGGGTGCCCGGCTCGGTGTCGACGCCGTATCCGCCGTCCCGGATGTGGACGACGGGGGCGCCGGCCTCGCGGGCCCGGGCGAGGAGCCGGGAGGCGGAGGCCAGCGCGGGCTCCCAGCCGTCGAGTTCCATGACGCCGCCGGTGTAGGTGTTCTGGTAGTCGACGAGGACCAGGACCGCGTCCTCGAAGGTCGCGGGGGTCTCGTCGAAGCCGTTGAGCTGACGCAGGGTGGTGGTAGCCATGGGGGTGCCGTTCTCACGAGGGTGGGGTTCGCGGCCGACTCGGGGGCCACGACCTCAACGCTAGGACGCTGCGAACGCGCGGGCAATGACGGCTGAACCGCAGATCAGGACATCGGTCCGCGCAGCCGGGAGCGGTGCGCGGGGTGTCGCTGCGTCCCGGATCGGGCGCGTTCCGCACGGGCGTCTTTCAGACGCGTGGCGATCGTGTGACAGGAGGCGCCGTAGCCATGACGTGGGGTCCCGGGCGTGAATACGGTCGAACGGAAGCCACTCCCCAACCCTTTGGAGTCAAAGGTGCACCGCAAAGTCATCGCCCCGAGCGTGCTCGCCGCCTCCCTTCTGCTGGTGATCCCGGCGTCGGCGGCGAGCTCCGTTCCGGGCGCACCGGGTATCGGCGATCCCTACTACCCGGCCAGCGGCAACGGCGGGTACGAGGTGTCCCATTACGACCTGCGCCTCCAGTACCAGCCGAAGACCGACCTGCTGGAGGGCACCGCCACCCTGCTCACCACCGCGAAGCAGGACCTGTCCCGCTTCAACCTGGACTTCGGTCTGGACGTCAGCGAGATCCGGGTCAACGGGGTCAAGGCGAAGTTCGCCAAGTCCGGCACCCAGGAGCTGGAGGTCACCCCGGCCACCCCGCTCCAGCGCGGCAAGCAGTCGAGCGTGGTCGTCAAGTACGCGGGCAAGCCCTCCGAGTTCAAGGTCGACGGCTTCACCGCCTGGCAGCGCACCCCGGACGGCGGCGTCGCCGCGCAGGAGCCCGACTCGGCGATCTGGTGGTTCCCGAGCAACGACCACCCGCTCGACAAGGCCACCTTCGACGTGTCGGTGAACGTGCCCGACGGCACCCAGGCCATCAGCAACGGCGTGCTGCAGTCGCAGAGTTCGCGGCTTGGCTGGACCCGGTACAACTGGCGCTCGAACAAGCCGCAGGCCACGTACCTCGCCACCCTGGCCATCGGCAAGTTCGACATCACCACCGACAAGACGGCGAGCGGGCTGCCGATCCTGAACGCCTACAGCCAGGACCTCGGCGACAACGCGGGCGCGGCGCGCGCCAGCGTGGAGCGGACCGGTGAGGTCGCGGAGTGGCTGGAGGGGGTGTTCGGTCCGTACCCGTTCAACGCGCTCGGCGGTTACGTGCCGAACGTGCCCACCGGGTTCGCGCTGGAGACGCAGACCCGGCCGTTCTACAGTCCCCGGCAGTTCGCGAACGGCGCGAACGTGTCCGTGGTCGTGCACGAGCTGGCCCACCAGTGGTACGGGGACAGCGTGTCGGTCGACGGCTGGAAGGACATCTGGGTCAACGAGGGCTTCGCCCGCTACAGCCAGTGGCTGTGGTCGGAGAAGCAGGGCGAGGGAACCGCTCAGGAGCTCGCGGACTGGGCGTACGGCCTGCGGCCGGCCGAGGACCCGTTCTGGCAGGTCAAGCCGGGTGACCCGGGTCCGGAGAACCAGTTCCACGGAGCCGTCTACGACCGCGGGGCGATCGCCCTCCAGGCTCTGCGCAACCAGATCGGCGACGAGAAGTTCTTCCGGATCCTGAAGGGCTGGCCGACCGAGCGCGCCTACGGCAACGCCAAGGTCGGCGACTTCGTCCGCTACGCGGAGAAGGTCTCGAACCAGCCGCTCGCGCAGCTCTTCGAGACCTGGCTCTACACCCCGGGCAAGCCGGACGCCTCCGCGCTGAACACGACGAAGAAGCTGCCGGCCGCGGCTCCGGGCAACCGCACCCTGCGCTCACCGGCCGCCAAGCCGGCTGCCGAGCCGAAGTCCTGGAAGAAGATCTCCGCGACGGACTCCGTGCACGACCACTGACCCGCCGCCCCGCGAAGCCGCGCGCCGTCGCCCCTCAGCGGGCGGCGGCGCGTACGCGCGCCCGGGCGGCGCGGGCGATCGGGAGGTAGCGCAGGCGCTCCGGCAAGAGGGGTACGAGGAGGCGTACGGCCGTGCTGAAGCGGCGCAGGCGGCGCTCCTGGGCCGGGGTCCATTCCAGACCGATGGCGGCGCGCGCCTCGGGCGGCATGTAGCCGGCGGTGACGAAGGCCCGGAAGTGCAGGAAGGCGGCCCGCAGGACGGGCCAGGTCAGGCGCAGCAGCAGACGGACCGGCAGCGGGCCGCCGGCGGGGCGGGGCAGGGGCGCGTCGGTGGCGAGGAGTTCGCGGGCGACCTTGGTGGGCTCGATCTCCTCGGCCAGCATCCGGTGGTAGTACGGCCAGTACTCCTCGATGCTCTGCGGCATGTCCCGGTCGCGCAGACCGAGGATGCGGCCGACCTGGAGCCACTCCTGGTAGAGCCGGCGCTCCTGGGCGGGGGTGAAGGGGCGCAGCAGGTAGCGGCCGGCGTACAGGTAGACCGGGAAGCCGGTGGCATGCACCCAGGCGTAGCAGGCCGGGTCGAGGGAGTGGTAGCGGCGCCCCCGGGTGTCGGTGCCCTGGATCTCCTTGTGCAGGCGGCGCACCCGGCGCCCCTCGGCCGCGGCGTCCGCCCCGCCGTACACCCACAGCTGGACGGAGCGCAGGGAGCGCTCGCCTCGGCCCCAGGGGTCGGTGCGGAAGACGGAGTGCTCGTCGACCCCGGCGCCGATGGCGGGGTGGGCGACCTGCAGGGTGAAGGCGGCGGGCAGCATGAGCAGCGCGCGGACGTCTCCGGCGATGGTCCAGAGCACTCCCCCGGGCGGCGGGGGCTCGGGGTCGCTTTGCTCCGTCGTGCCCATCCGTGTGCTCCCAGGGTGTCGAAACTGCCGTTCTCCCAGTATGCAGGGGGTCCGACGGCTTCCGCCGGACCCTGTGGACGGTGCATCCTGCGGCCATGAACCTGTCCCCCGAGGCCGTGCTGAAGTCCCTGGCGCCCTGGATGCTCGCCGGCACCGCCGTGACGCTGGCCCTGGTCTTCGCGGTGCTCTTCGCGCTGTTCGCGGTGCCGTACTTCCTCCTGCGGTTCCGGCGGCACCGGGAGAACGCCTCCGGCGCCTGCGACACGTCCGGCGGGGCCGGAGCAGGCGGTCTCGGCGGCTTCACCTGGACCTCCGCGCAGGACGACGACCGGCGGGCCGGCTGAGGGCGCGGGCCCGGAACCCCTAAGAAGTACGACTGCGTCCAGAAACCCGTGTCACAGGTGTTACCGCGAAGTAACCCTGGCTGCTTGGATGGCGGAGCCGATCTTCCCCCACAGGAACGAGGGAACCTCCATGCCCCAGATCCAGCCCCGCAGGGCCCGTGCCGCCGCCGCGGCCGTCGCCGCGATCGCCGTCGGATCGCTCGTGGCGACCACGGCTCCGGCCGCCACCGCGGCCGAGAGCGCCGCCGCACCGCGGCTCAGCGTCCTGTCGTACAACGCGTTCCTGATGAGCAAGAGCCTGTACCCCAACTGGGGCCAGGACCACCGGGCGGCCGAGATCCCCAAGGCCTCCTGGTACCAGGGCCACGACGTGGTCGTGCTCCAGGAGGCCTTCGACAACGGCGCCTCCGACGCGCTGAAGGCCAACTCGGCCGCGCAGTACCCGTACCAGACCCCCGTCGTGGGCCGCAGCAAGAGCGGCTGGGACGCCACGGGCGGCGCCTACTCCTCCACCACCCCGGAGGACGGCGGCGTCACGATCGTCAGCAAGTGGCCGATCGTGCGCAAGGAGCAGGTGGTCTACAAGGACGCCTGCGGCGCCGACTGGTGGTCCAACAAGGGCTTCGCCTACGTCGTGCTGAACGTGAACGGCACCAAGGTCCACGTGGTCGGCACCCACGCCCAGTCCACCGACCCGGGCTGCGGCGCGGGCGAGGCGGCGGAGATGCGCGCCCGCCAGTTCCGGAACATCGACGCGTTCCTGGACGGCAAGAACATCCCGGCGAGCGAGCAGGTCATCGTGGCGGGCGACTTGAACGTCGACTCGCGCACCCCGGAGCTCGCCACCATGCTGGCCAACGCCGACCTGGCGGCCTCCGACACCCGCACCGGGCACACGTACTCCTTCGACACCGCGCTGAACTCGATAGCGAGCTACCGCTACCCGACCGACCCGCGCGAGGACCTGGACTACGTGCTCTACCGCAAGGGCAACGCCCGCCCGGCGAACTGGGAGAACAACGTGGTCCTGGAGCAGTCGGCGCCCTGGACGGTCTCCAGCTGGGGTACCTCCTACACCTACGACAACCTCTCCGACCACTACCCGTTGATCGGCCGCTGATCCACTCCTGCGGAAGGGGGGTGCCCGCCGCGATCCGGCGGGCACCCCCCTTCGTCGTTCGACGGGCCGCGGGCCGCGGCCGTCAGCCGTTCGCCTTCGCCCGCTCCCACTCGCTCGCGTAGTCGTTGAAGATCGCCCGCAGGTGGTGGCCGATCTTCAGGTAGTCCAGGTCGTCGAGGTTGGCCAGCGAGACGCGCACCGACCACTGGGGGCCGTCGAAGCCGCCGCCGTTGAGGAGGACCACCGAGGTCTGCTCGGCGAGCCGGAACAGCGGGTCGACCGGTTCGTAGTTCTTCTCCAGGAAGTCCGCGAAGTCCTTGCCGTGGACCCGTTCCGCCTCGGCCAGCAGATCGAGCTCGATGTAGTACCCGGCCCGCTTGTCGTCCTCGGAGATCTTCATCTGGGCGCCCTCCAGCAGCAGGTCGAGCCTGCGGTGGACGATCTGCCGGATGCGCTCCTTGTACGCCTGGCCCTCGTCCAGCATGTCGAAGAGCGAGAAGAGCACCATCATCGTCTGCTGCGGCAGCGAGAGGCCGGCCGTGTGGTTGAGGGCCACCGAACGGGAGTCCGCGACGAGCCGGTCGATGAAGCGGATCTTCTCCGGCTCCAGGCTGAGGGTGCCGTACCGCTTGGCCAGGCGGTCCTTCTGGTCCTGGGGGAAGCCCGCGACCATGTCGTCGATGACGTTGTCGTCGTGCAGCCCGATGACGCCGAGTCGCCAGCCGGTGCAGCCGTAGTGCTTGGAGTACGAGTACACGAGCAGGGTGTTGCGGGGCAGGTCGGCGGCGATCGAGCGGAAGCCGGGGACGAAGGTGCCGTACACGTCGTCCGTGACGATCAGCAGGTTCGGGTTGGTGGTGGCGACGATGTCCTTGATCTGGTTCGCCACCCGGTCGCTCAGCGCGAGCGAGGGCGGGTTGGACGGGTTGACCAGGCAGACGAGCTTCACGGAGGGGTCGGCCAGCTTGGCGACCTCCTCCTCCGGGTAGCGCCACTGGCGCACGCCGGTCTCGGCGAACAGGCTCGCGGAGACGTTGACCACCTCGAACTCGAAGGTGTCGAGCTCGGGGATCTCGATGTACGGGGTGAACACCGGGGCCATCAGGGCGATCTTGTCGCCCTTCTTCAGGATCCCGTTCTTCATCAGGGAGTCGAAGATGTAGCACATGGCGGCGGTGCCGCCCTCGGTCGCGAACAGCGACAGGTTGTTGCCCTCCGGCGGCTTCTTGCCGAACATCTCGTCGGCGACGTAGCCGCGCACGATGTGCTCCGCGTGGGTCAGCATCCGGTCCGGGACCGGGTAGTTGTCGCCCGTGATGGAGTCGGTCAGCTCGTGCACGAAGGCGTCCTTGTCGAACGGCCAGCGCGTCAGGGCGTACTGGACGCAGGCGGACAGCATCTCCACGCCCGGCAGGTCGGGGTGGCGCCGGGCCCAGGACTCGAAACGCTCCCCGATGCCCTTCTTCTCCGGCATCCCGCCCAGGTTGTCGGCGGTCCACACCCGGCGGGACTCGTCCAGTGCGAAGTAGCCCAGTGCGTAGAAGGCCTCGCGCGGCCCGGTGGCGATCCAGTTCGGGTTGCCGCGGCCCGCGTTGAGCATCGCGCGGGCGGTGGTGTCCTTCTGGCCCGGCTTGTCGGCCTGGGCGGCCGTGGCGAGCTGGATGAACTTGTCCTTCAGCTCGAACGGGCTGAGCTGCGCGAAGGACTGGATCTCCTCGCGGCTGAAGGTGGTCTTCGGCACGGTGGCTTCCTTTGGCTCGAGGGGCTCTGGCGGTCGTTCAGTGGTTGAGGATGACGATGACGGCGCCCCAGATGGTCAGCAGCACGTTGCTGATCGCGTAGGGGATCGTGTAACCGAGCGTCGGCACCTGCGATTTGGACTGTTCGTTGACCGCGCCGATCGCCGCCGTGGTGGTCTGGCCGCCCGCGAGGACGCCCATCAGGATCGGGAAGCGGATCTTCTGGACGTGGTGGCCGACGAAGAAGCCGACCAGCAGCGGGATCAGCGTGGCGATGGCGCCGAAGAGCAGCAGCCCCCAGCCGGCGGTGGCCAGCCCGCTGGTGAAGCTGGGCCCGGCGTTGATGCCGACGACCGCGACGAACAGGCAGAGCCCGAGGGTGTCCATGAACCACTGGGCGCCGGGCGGGACATTGCCGTACGTCGGGTACTTGCCGCGGATCCAGCCGAAGACCAGGCCCATGATCAGCGCGCCGCCCGAGGTGGACAGCGAGATCGGGACCCCGCCCACGGTGAGCGCCGGGATGCCCAGGCAGCCGCCGAGGAAGATGCCGAGGCCCACCCAGATCATGTCGGTGGCGAAGCTGGTGGGCACCGGCTTGCCGATGGCCTTGCCGGCCGGGTCGACCAGCCGCTTCGGGCCGGACAGGATCAGGGTGTCGCCGCGTTCCAGCTGGGTGGCGAGCCGGTAGGGGAACTCCGTACCGGAGCGGAAGAGCTTGTCGATGTAGACCCCGACCATGAAGGGCTCGGCGCGCAGCTCGGCGATGGTCTTGCCCAGCTGCGCCTTCTCCGAGGCGACCACGTGCAGCGTCTCGGTCTGGTAGCCGAGCAGTTCGACGTCGTCGGTCTCGGGGCCGATGTGGGTGCGGGCGTCGAAGTCGACCAGGGATCCGCGCAGGGCGCTGACTGCGACGACATCACCCGCGAGCAGTGCGGTCTGCTGGGTGTGGTCGATGATCTTCCCGTCCCGGCGGACCCGGGTGAGGTAGATGCGGTGGCCCAGCGCCTTCTGCTGGTTCTCGAAGTCGTCGATGGTTCGGCCGACGAGATCGGGCCGCTGGATGGTGTAGGCCCGCAGGACGATCTCGTAGTAGCCCTCGTGCAGATCGGGGTTGTCGCTGGGAGCGTCCATCTCCTTGGCGATCTGGGCGCTCTCGGCCGCGAGGTTGCGCCGGTAGAGCCGGGGCAGCACGTTGGCCAGGAGCATCGCGCAGAGGATGGTGCCGAGCGGGTAGGTGACCGCGTAGCCGACGGCGACGAAGTCCTCCTGCTCCTTGATCTGGTCGGCCGAGAGGCCCGGCAGGTTCCCGATCGCGTCCTGGGCCACGCCGATGACGGCGGACTGGGTGAGCGCGCCGCCCAGCAGACCGGCGCTGAGCCCCGGCCCGTAGCCGAGCATGACGGCGAACCCCCAGGACACCAGCAGGCCCGTGACGCAGACGATGACCGCGTTGAGGACCTGCGGGAGGCCGTCCTTCTTCAGGCCGCGGAAGAACTGCGGCCCGACCTTGTAGCCGAGGGCGAAGAGGAACATCGTGAAGAAGAGGTTCTTCACGGTCCCGTCGATGGTGATCTTGAACTGGGCGCCGAAGACGAGTCCGACGATGAGACAGCCGGTGACGGCGCCCAGCCCGATGGCCTTCCAGCGCAGCTTGCCGACCAGGAAGCCGAGCGCCACGGTGACGAAGACCAGGAGCTCGGGGTGTGGCTGGAAGACGTTCCTGTTCAGGAAATCGATCATGTGGGCGCCGTCCGGGTGGGGTTGGGTGCGTGGGGAGGGGTCGTCAGGCGCCGAGGATGCCGACGAGGATCGGCCCTGTGAGTGGGAGCAGGAAGTTGGACAGCGCGTAGGTGATCGTGTAGCCGAGCATCGGCACCGAGCTCTGGGCCACTTGCGTGACCGAGGTGATGGCCGGTGTGGAGCACTGCTGGCCGGCGATGGCGCCGATCAGCAACGGCTTCTCGATCTTCAGGAGCTTGCGTCCGACGACCAGCGAGATCGTGGCCGGTACGAGGACCATGGCGATCCCGGCGAAGGGCAGCAGGGCCCCGTACTCCTTGAGCAGCGGCCAGGCCTGCGGGCCCGAGGTCAGCCCGGTGCAGGCGATGAAGACCGCGAGCCCCATGTCCTTGATGGTGGTGGCGGCTTGCGGCGGGAAGGCGCCGAAGGTCTGCCGGCGGGAGCGGAACCAGCCGAAGAGCAGACCCGAGATCAGGCAGCCGCCGCCGGTGCCGAGCGAGAGCGGGACCCCGCCGAGGCGGACCACGAGCTGGCCGATGAGCGAGCCGAGCGCGATGCCGAGACCGAGGTAGATGAAGTCGGTGGAGTCGTTCTTGGCCACCGTGCCGATCTTCTCGACGATCCGGTTCAGGCCCGAGCGGGCGCCCACGAGGGTGACGACGTCACCGCGCTCGACGACGGTGTCCGGGTTGGCGGGCAGGTGCTGCTCGCCGCGCAGCACGTCGGTCACGTACACGCCGCTGCGCCCGAACTCCGCGTGGGTGGCGCGGATCTCGTCCAGCGATTTGCCGGCGACCGACTTGTCGGTCATGGCGACCTGCCGGGTGGCCAGCGGGGTGTCCACCCCCGGGATGCCAGGGGTCTCCGGGCCGATGGCCCGGCCCGCCGCGATGGCCTCGGAGCGCCGGCCGACGACGAGGACGAGGTCGGAGAGGACGAGTTCGAGGTCCGGGGCGGGCGTGAGGTCCTTGGAGCCGCGCCGGACGGCCTCCACGGTGACCCCGCCGCCGAAGGCCGCTTCCAGGTTCCCGACGGTGCGGCCGTCGGCGAGGGTGACCAGGTGCGTACGCCCGACCAGGCCGGGCATGGATTCGCGCTCGTCGCTCTCCAGGCCGCCGGAGCCGCCACCGCGCATCTTCTCCCACAGCTCTCGCGAGGCGTCCGCCAGGTTGACCCGGAGGAGCATCGGCATGATCTGGCTGGTGTAGATGACGATGGTGACCAGGCCGAAGAGGTAGCAGACCGTGTACGCGGTGGCCACGTGGCCCTGGTACGTGGAGATCTGCTCCGCGGTCAGGTCGGGCAGTTTGCCGATCGCCTCGGTGGCGGTGCCGACCACGGCCGATTCGGTGGCGGCTCCGGCGAGGATGCCGGAGGCGGTGCCGACGTCGAGGTCGAAGGCCTTGGCCAACAGGTAGGCCAGGCCGAGCACGCTGACGAGCTCGATGAAGCAGAGCGCGAAGAAGCGCAGGCTCTTGCGGTTGAGGTTGGCGAAGAACTGCGGTCCGGCCATGTAGCCGAGGGCGAAGATGAAGAGCGCGAAGAAGATCGTCTTCACATCGGCGTCGATCTCGATCTTGGCCCAGGCGCCGAGCAGCAGTGACACGATCAGCGTGCCGCAGATGCCGCCGAGGGTGATCGGGCCGACGCGCACCTTGCCGAGGAGGTAGCCGGCCGCGAGGCAGAGGAACAGGGCGAGTTCGGGGTGGTCTTGCAGCACACCCATGGGCGATCAGCCGCCCTTGCCGGGCGGCGTGGCGAATTCAGGGCATATGCACATTCCCTCACCCTTGCCCGGTGAGTGATCATCCGCTCACCGGGCAGGGCCGTTCGTGTGACGGACTTTCCTACGAAGCTTCGGGCTGCTCGGAAGGCGGCGCGGAACGCGGCCCGGGCCGTGGTCCGGAACGCGGCCCGGAGTGCGGCCCGGAACGCGGCTCCGCGTACAGCCCGTCGATCAGCTCCGCGTACTTCTCCCGGATCACCCGGCGGCGCAGTTTCAGGGACGGGGTCAGCTCCCCCGACTCCGGACCCCACTCCTCGGTCAGCAGCCGGTAGCGCTTGATCTGCTCGGTGCGGTTGAGCCGGGCGTTCGCGGCTTCGACCGCCCGGGCGATCTCCTCCCGTACGGCCGGGTGCGCGGCGAGTTCCGCGGGCGTCGCGGCCTCGATGCCGCGGGCCTGCGCCCAGGCCGGGGCGAGTTCGGGGTCCAGGACGAGGAGGGCGACGAGGTAGGAGTGGCCGTCTCCGTGCACCAGCGCCTGCCCGATCAGCGGGTGTTCCTTGACGGTGTTCTCCACCAGGGCGGGCGAGACGTTCTTCCCGTTCGAGGTGATGATCAGTTCCTTCTTGCGGTCGGTCAGCCAGAGGAACCCCGCCTCGTCGAGCCGCCCGACGTCCCCCGTCGGGAACCAGCCCGCCTCGTCGGAGGCGCTCTCCACCGATCCGTCCGGGAGGAGGTACCCGCCGAAGACCGTCTCCCCGCGCGTGAAGATCTCCCCGTCCTCGGCGATCCGCAGCTCCAGCCCCGCGATCGGGCGGCCCACCGAGCCCAGCCGGAAGGCGTCGGGGCTGTTGACCGTGCACACGCCGGAGGTCTCGGTCAGCCCCCACGCGTCCATGATCGTGATCCCCCAGCCCGCCCAGAAGCGGACCACGTCGATCGGCATCGGCGCCGTGGCACTGGCCGTCCAGACGAGGCGGTCCAGCCCGGCCAGTGTCAGCAGCGGGTCCAGCACCCGCTCCTTGGCCCGGGCGTACGAGGCTTCGAGCCCGGCCGGGACCTCCTCACCGCGTTCCCGGTGCCCCGCCCGCTCCCGCGCCAGGTCGTTGGCGGCTTCGATGGCCCGGCGCTGCTCCTCGGGCAGCCGCCCGAGCACCGCCCGTACGGAGGCGGCCAGCTTCTCCCACACCCGGGGCACCCCGAAGAACTGCACCGGGTGCAGCTCGCGCACCGCGACCGACACGGCCGCGGGGTCCGCGCACAGCCGGACGTGGGCGGCCCGCAGGAGCGGGAGGTAGATGCCGAGGATCCGCTCGGCGATGTGCGCGAAGGGCAGGTAGCAGAGGTGCTCGGCGTGCTCGGGCAGTTCGACGTGCCGGTCGAGGCGGACGGACTGGAGCACGATGTTGCGGTGGGTCAGGCGCACCCCCTTGGGATCGCCGGTGGTGCCCGAGGTGTAGACGACGGTCAGCGGGTCCTCGGAGCGGGACTCCCGCCAGGCCTTCTCGAAGACCTCGGAGCGGTGCAGGTGGACTCCGCCGGCGTACACCGACGCGTACGTCGAGTGCGGGCCCGCTTCGGAGGCCTCGGCGACGACGAGCCGTTCCAGCGGGGTCGCGGGGTCGGCCAGCAGCGGCTCCCACCGGGCCAGCTCCCGGGCCCCCTCGACCACGGCGAGCCGGGCCCGGCTGTGGCGGGCTATGTGGGCGATCTGCTCGGGCGCGGAGGTCCCGTACACGGTGACGGGGACGGCGCCGAGGTGGACCAGGGCGAGGTCGCTGAGCCAGTGCTCGGGCCGGTTGCCCATCATCAGCAGGACGTGCTCGCCGCGTTCGACGCCCAGGGAGGCGTAGCCGGCGGCGAGGACGGCCACCTTGCGGCGGACGTCCGACCAGCTGAGGGTGGTCCAGGCCGTGCCGTCGGGGCCTTCGCGCCACGAGAGGGCGGGCAGTGCGCCGTACTCGGCGGCGTTGCGCGCCAGCAGGGCGGGCAGGGTGAGCTCGTCGGGGGGTGCGGGCAGTCGCAGTTCCGTGGGCATGGGCAGCTCCTCGCCGTTTCACATCATTGGTGCGACAGCAATACTGTTGAACACGAACCGTGTCGACGCGCTGATCAGAGAGCAAGGCGGAGAGCCCATGACCACCCAGGCACCGGAGCCGGCGTCGCTGACCGTCGACGAGCTGGCGGCCAGGGCGGGTGTGACCGTCCGCACCGTACGGTTCTACAGCACCCGCGGGCTTTTGCCCCCTCCCGTGATCGGACCCCGTCGGGTGGGCCGCTACGGCCCGGAGCACCTGTCCCGCCTCGCGCTCATCGAGGAGTTGCAGCACCAGGGCATGACCCTCTCCGCCATCGAGCGCTACCTCGACGCCCTGCCCGACGACCTGAGCGCGCACGATCTGGCCATCCACCGCGCGCTGGTGGCGACCTGGGCACCGGACGCCGCGCTGGACTCCTCGCGCGCGGAGCTGGAGAAGCGGGCCGGGCGGTCCCTGACGGAGACCGACATCCGGCGGCTGACGGCCATGAACGTGCTGTCGCCGACCCCGGATGGCTTCCGGGTGGACATGGGGCTGCTGCGGCTCGGGGTCGCGCTGCTCGACGTCCCGATCGCCCACGAGACGATCCTGGCCGCGCGCGAGGTGCTGCTCGGGCACGCCCGGACGGCGGCGCACCAGCTGACCGCGTTGTTCCGCGACGAGGTGTGGGGGCCGTTCACGGAGGGCGAGAGCGATCCGGAGCGGGTGGAGTCGATGAAGGCGCTGTCCGCGCACATGCAGCCGATGGTGGTGCAGGCCCTGGTGACCGCTTTCCAGCGCTCGCTGAAGGAGGAATTGCGGGCCGCCTTCGTGTCCGGCGAGACACCCTGCGGGCCATAGCCGCAGTCCAGAGCCCTGCTTTGGCGGGGCGGGCCCGTTCTCAGTACGCTGAAAGGGAATCTTGGCGCCCGCCGAATCCTGCTTCGAGCGGGTCGGCCCCTACGGCCCCAGCGGATTCTGCCGCTCGAAGTGGCGGCCACCCTGCGTGTAACGGGCAGGTGCTTCATGGACCTCAACACGATTGGCGAAGTCGTCCGGCGACCGTCCGGCCGGCCGGGGGCCGAGTGGCGCGAGGGCGATGCCTGGCTCGCGGGCGGGACGTGGCTGTTCTCCGCCGAACAGCCGGACCTGCGCCGCCTGATCGACCTGACGGCCCTGGGCTGGGATCCCCTCGTGCCGGGCGAAGCGGGCCTCGAGATCGGCGCCACGTGCACCATCCGGGACCTGTACGCCTTCACGCCGCCGGCCGACTGGATCGCGGGCCCCCTCATCGCGCAGAGCTGCGAAGCGTTCTTGTCCTCGTTCAAGGTCTGGAACTCGGCGACCGTCGGCGGAAACATCTGCATGTCCCTGCCGGCCGGCCCCATGATCACCCTGACGGTCGCGCTCGAGGCCGAGTACGAGCTGTGGGCCCCCGACGGCTCGGTGCGCACCGTGGATGCCCTCGACTTCGTGACCGGAAACAACCGGAACATCCTCGCTCCCGGGGAAATACTGCGGCGCATCCTCATACCGGCACGCGCCCTGCGCAAGCGCGCCGTACACCGCCTCTTCACGCTGACCCACCTCGGCCGTTCGACGGTCTTCCTCGTCGGTACGCACACGCCGGGAAGGGGCGACCTGCTGCTCACCGTCACCGCCGGCACCACACGCCCGGTGCGCATCGCCTTCGACACCGTGCCCGATGCCCGCACGGTGCAGCAGAGCATCAACGCCATCCCTGCCGACGTCTGGTTCGCCGACCCCAACGGAACCCCGGACCACCGGCACCACCTCACCCTGCACTTCGCCGACGAGATCCGGCACGCACTCCTGGCTGGGGGCCCGGCATGACCTACACCGTGAACGGCAGGAGCTTCGCCGAGGAACCGGACCCCGGTCAGTGTCTGCGTACGTTCCTGCGCGCGCTCGGCCACTTCGGCGTCAAGAAGGGCTGCGACTCCGGCGACTGCGGCGCGTGCACCGTATGGCTGGACGGCACTCCGATCCACAGCTGCATCACGCCCGCCTTCCGCGCGGAAGGCCATGAGGTGACCACGATCGAGGGTCTCGGAGAACCGGGCGACCTGCATCCCGCGCAGCGCCGGTTCCGGGACGCCCCGGGATTCCAGTGCGGTTTCTGCACCGCAGGGATGATCATGACCTCGGCGACGTTCACCGAGGCGCAGAAGGCGGACCTGCCACGGTCACTGAAGGGCAATCTCTGCCGTTGCACCGGCTACCGGGCGATCGAGGACGCGGTGAAGGGCGTCGCCGGTGTGCAGCGCGCCGCACCGGGACGGGCCGTGGGAACGAGCGTCGGTGCGCCGGCCGCCGACGACGTGGTGACCGGTCGCGCCGAATTCACGATGGACACCCGGATGGAGGGCATGCTGCACCTCAAGGTGCTGCACTCGCCCCACGCGCACGCCCGCATCCTCTCCATCGACAAGACCGCCGCGCTCGCGGTCCCCGGCGTGCACCGCGTCTACAGCTGGGAGGACGTGCCGCGCAAGCGCTTCACCACGGCGATCCACACCGACCACCTCGTCGATCCGGACGACACCTACATCCTCGACAACACGGTCCGCTTCGTCGGCCAGCGCGTCGTCGCGGTGCTCGCCGACACGGTCGGAGCGGCCGAGGAGGGCTGCCGGAAGGTGGCCGTGGAGTACGAGGTGCTGCCGGCGGTCTTCGACCCCGAGGAAGCCATGGCCGACGGGGCACCGCAACTGCACGGCTCGGAGGACCCGTTCGCCCGCGACTACGTCCACAACCTCCTGCTGGAGATCCACTCGCACATCGGCGATGTCGACGCCGGCTTCTCCGCCGCCGACGTGATCCACGAGGGCACGTACTTCTCACCGCGCGTACAGCACGCACATCTGGAGACGCACGGCTCGATCGCCTGGATGGAGGACGGGCGGCTGAACGTCCGCACCAGTTCGCAGTCTCCGTCGATCGCGAAGGTGAAGCTGGCGTACCTGTTCGCGCTGCGCCCGGACCAGCTCCGCGTGTTCTGCAAGCGCGTCGGCGGCGGTTTCGGCGGCAAGCAGGAGGTCATTTCGGAGGACCTGGCCGCGCTCGCCGCGCTCGACACGGGGCGGCCCGTCTGTTTCGAGTACACGCGCGAGGAGGAGTTCACCACGGCTTCGCCCCGGCATCCGATGAAGCTGACGGTCAAGCTCGGCGCGAAGGCCGACGGCACCCTGACCGCCTTCCAGGTCCGCAACCTGTCCAACACCGGCGCCTACGGCAACCACGGGGGCGAGACCCTGTACGCGGGCGGCTCCGCCGTCATGATCTACCGCTGCCCCAACAAGAAGTACGACGCCTTCTCCGTCTACACGAACACCGTTCCGAGCGGCGCCCTGCGCGGTTACGGAATGACCCAGCCGGCCTTCGCCGTGGAATCGGCGATGGACGAACTGGCCCTCGCCCTGCACATGGATCCGCTCGAACTGCGGCGCCGCAACATCGTGCGACCGGGCGAGCCGCTCGTCGCCCTGCACGACGGGCCCGACGACGTGGTGTTCCACGAGGACGGGCTCGGCAAGTGCATCGACCTCGTGGCCGGCGAGCTGGCCCGTACGGCCGACCAGCCCTCCCCCGGCCCCGGATGGCTCGTCGGGGTCGGCGTCGCGAGTTCCATGCACGAGACCGCGCCCCCGACCGAGCACGTCTCCGAGGCCTGGCTCACGCTCGGCGACGACCTCGTGTACGAGCTGGCCGTCGGCACCGTCGAGTTCGGGGAGGGCACGTCGACCGCGCACGTCCAGATCGCGGCCAACCAACTGGGTACGACGCCGTCGCGGATCCGCCTGGTGCAGTCCGACACCGACCGCACGGGATTCGACACCGGCGCCTTCGCGAGCGCCGGACTCTTCGTGGCCGGCAACGCGGTCCTCCGGGCGGCCAACGCGGTGCGCGACCGCATCCTGGACTTCGCCGCCTCGCACACGGGCGTGCACGTCGTGATGTGCTCGATGGACGACGACGGCGTCGTCTGCGGGGACGAGCGCGTCTCGCTGGCCACCCTCGTCGCCACGGCCCGGGCGCGCGGCATCCGGTTCACGGCCGCCCGCAAGGCGTACGGCTCGCCCCGCAGCGTCACCTCCAATACGCAGGGCTTCCGCGTCGGCGTACACCCGGTGACGGGTGAGATCCGAGTCCTGTACAGCGTCCAGGCGACCGACGCCGGTGTGCTCATCAACCCGGAACAGGTGCGGGGACAGGTGGAAGGCGGTGTCGCCCAGGGCATCGGGTTCGCGCTGACCGAGAACTTCCAGGTCGACGCCGACGGCGTCATGGCCAACCCGAACCTCCGCAACTACCGCATCCCCACCTACGCCGACGTGCCCCGCACGGACGTGCTCCTGGTGGGCTCGTCGGACTCCGTCGGGGCCATGCGCTCCAAGGGGATGGCGGAGTGCTGCATCAACCCGGTGGCCCCCGCGCTGGCGAACGCGCTCCGCGACGCCACGGGCATCCGCTACCGCGACCTGCCGCTCACTCCGGAACGGATCTACGGCCGGCTCGTCGAGAGCCATTCGGCGCGGACGGGGACGCGGCGATGACGGCCAAAGGGCAGACGGACGCCGCGGCGACGGTCATCATCGGCCGGAAGGTCCGCCCCGGCATGGAGCGGGCGTACGAGAAGTGGCAGGAGGAGGTCAACACCGCCGCCGCCCGCTACGCCGGTCACCTCGGCGCGGAAGTGACCAAGCCGACCGCCCTGCAGCCCGACTGGGTGATCGTCTACCGGTTCGACTCGGTGGCCCATCTGCAGGCGTGGATGAACGGCGCGACCAGGCAGAGGCTCCTGGACCTCGGCGCGCACTACTTCGACGGTCCCGCCACCCAGCAGGTGATCAGCGGCGGCACGCAGCCGACGGACCCGCTCGTGACCGTGGTGGTGAGCCATCGCGTCCGCCCGGACAACGTCGAGGACTTCCTCGCGTGGCAGGAGCACATGAGCCAGGAGGAGGGCAAGTTCGAAGGGTTCCGCGGCACGGAGATATTCCGCCCCGTCGAAGGCGTTCAGGACGAGTGGACCACCCTGTACCGCTACGACAACGCCGAACACCTGGACGCCTGGCTGACGTCGGCGAAGCGGCGGGAGATGCTCGCCGAAGGGGAGAAGTTCGACGACTTCAGGATGCGCACGATCGACAACTCGTTCGGCAGTTGGTTCGCCTTCGAGGAGAACGGCAAGGAGGCGCCGCCGCCCTCGGAGACCAAGACGGCCATCGCGGTCTGGGTCGGGCTCTACCCGACCGTCGTGCTGCTGTCCCTGGCCCTGCATCCGCTGGGCATGCCGTTCTGGTTCGGACTGCTCGTGGGCAACCTGCTGTCGAGCTTCATCATGAGCTTCTTCACGATGCCGCACTATGTGAACCGGCTGCTCAGGCGATGGCTGCGGCCCCCGCCGAACCAGCCGGCCACCAGGACCAACCTCGTCGGCGTCGGCATCGTCGCCGCGCTGACCGTGTTCTGGGTCGTCGTCTTCTACCTCGTGACAGAGGTGTTCTGGACGCTGCCCTGACCCGGGGCGCCCTCGGGGTCCGGGTAGATTCAGGCCATGGCGATGATCTACAAGACCACCATGAAGCCCGGTAAGACGGAGCTTCTGACTGCCTGGCTCCCGACGCGGCCGTGGTACGCGTCCACCGGGCACGCCCCCGAGCTCGACCGCTCGGGCGGGTTCCGCCTCGACGACCCCGAGGGTGAGGTCGGCATCGAGTTCATGGTGCTCACCGACCACTCGGGCGGCCGGGAAACCTCCTACCTCGTGCCGCTGACCTACCGCGGAGCCCCGCTCGACGGGGCCGCGGCCGCTCTGGTGGGCACCTCCGAGCACGGGGTGCTCGGCACCCGCTGGATCTACGACGGCGCCCACGACCCGGTGCTCGTGGGCCAGTTGCTCGCCCTGATCCAGGGCCGTGCGGTGGCGCAGGACCAGTGCGACAGCGATGCGCCCGACCCCTCCGTCACGGCGCTGTTCGCCGGACCGGAGCTCGCGACCGTGCTCTCCCGCGAGGGTCTGGAGACCTCGGACACCGTGCGGGGCACGGACGTCGTCGTGACGGGCGCCCGGGTGGCCGGGCCCCCCAGGACCCCCGGGACGCCGCCAGTGCTGAGCGTGACGCGCGTCCTGCGGCCCGAAGACGCGCGGGAGGACGCCTGCATCGCGGCCGGCGTCACCGGCCGGATCACCGCCGGCTGGACCACCCCGGACGGCTCCGCGCACCGGGGCACGTTCGCGACGCTGCGCGGCCCCGCGCGCGGCGCCGCCTGACCCGTAACGCGCCCGCACCGCACGTGAGGTCCCGGAGCCCCGGGACCTCGCGCCGGTCACCGCTCAGTCCGCGTACGCCTCTCCCCGCTCGGCCTTCGCCACCAGGGAGGCGGGCGGGGCGAAGCGCTCGCCGTACTGCTCGGCCAGCTCGCGGGCGCGGGCCGCGAAGCCGGCGAGGCCGCCCTCGTAGCCGTTGATGTACTGGATCACGCCGCCGGTCCAGGCCGGGAAGCCGATGCCCATGATGGAGCCGATGTTGGCGTCGGCGTACGAGGTCAGGACCCCCTCGTCGAAACAGCGGACGGTGTCCAGCGCCTCGGAGAAGAGCATCCGCTCCTTCATGTCTTCGAAGGGGATCCGGTACCCGTCCTTGGTGAAGTGCTCCCGCAGCCCCGGCCAGATCCCGGCGCGCTTGCCGTTCTCGTCGTACGCGTAGAACCCGCCGCCGCCGCTGCGCCCGGGGCGGCCGAACTCGTCGACCATCCGGTCGATGACGGTGTCGGCCGGGTGCTCCGGCCAGTCCCGGCCCTCGGCCTCGAAGGCCTTGCGGGTCTCGTTGCGGATCTTGCGGGGCAGCGTGAGGGTCAGCTCGTCCATCAGGGAGAGCACCTTGGCCGGGTACCCGGCCTGGGCGGCTGCCTGCTCGATGGAGGCGGGCTCGATGCCCTCGCCGACCATGGCGACGCCCTCGTTGATGAACTGGCCGATGACCCGCGAAGTGAAGAACCCGCGCGAGTCGTTGACCACGATCGGCGTCTTGTTGATCTGCCGTACGAGGTCGAAGGCGCGGGCGATGGCCTCGTCGCCGGTGCGCTCGCCCTTGATGATCTCGACCAGCGGCATCTTGTCCACGGGCGAGAAGAAGTGCAGTCCGATGAAGTCCGCGGGCCGCGAAACCCCTTCCGCGAGGCCCGTGATGGGCAGCGTGGAGGTGTTCGAGCAGAGGAGCGCGTCGGGAGTCAGGAACTCCTGGATCTCCTGGAACACCTTGTGCTTGAGGGTGGTGTCCTCGAAGACGGCCTCGATGACGGCGTCGCAGCCCGCGAGGTCGGCGGGCTCGGCGGTCGGGGTGATCCGGGCGAGCAGCTCGGCCCGCTTGGCCTCCGTCGTGCGGCCCCGGGACAGGGCCTTGTCGAGCAGCTTCTCGGAGTACGCCTTGCCCTTGGCGGCGGCCTCGGGGGTGACGTCCTTCAGTACCACCTCGATGCCCGCGCGGGCGCAGGAGTAGGCGATGCCCGCGCCCATCATGCCGGCGCCGAGGACGGCCACCTTGGTGACCTTGCGGGGTGGCACGCCCTGCGGGCGGCTGCGGCCGGCGTTGACGGCCTGGAGGTCGAAGAAGAACGCCTGGATCATGTTCTTGGCGGTCTGCCCGGTGACCAGCTCGGTGAAGTAGCGGGCCTCGATGGTCAGTGCGGTCTCGAAGTCCACCTGGGCGCCTTCGACGGCGCAGGCCAGGATGTTGCGCGGGGCCGGGTACGGGGCCCCGTTCAGCTGCTTCTTCAAGTTGGCCGGGAAGGCCGGGAGGTTGGCGGCGAACCGCGGGTTGGACGGAGTGCCGCCCGGGATCTTGTAGCCGGGGACGTCCCACGGCTGCTTCGACTCCGGGTTCGCGTCGATGAAGGCGTGCGCCTTGGCGAGCATCTCCTCGGGCGTGGCGGCCAGTTCGTGCACCAGGCCGTTGTCCAGGGCGCGCTGGGGGCTGTACTGGGTCCCCTGGAGCAGCACCTTCAGCAGCGCGTCGGCGATGCCCATGAGGCGCACGGTGCGGGTGACGCCGCCGCCGGCCGGGAGCAGGCCGAGGGTGACCTCGGGCAGGCCGATCTTGGAGCCGGGTGCGTCGAGGGCCACGCGGTGGTGGGAGGCCAGGCAGATCTCGTAACCGCCGCCGAGGGCCGTGCCGTTGATGGCGGCTACCACCGGCTTACCGAGGGTCTCGATGCGGCGCAGCGAGCGCTTGATCTCGGTGCCGATGTCGAAGGCCAGCTGCGCGTGCTCGGGGCGCAGCCGGATCATGTCCTTCAGGTCGCCGCCCGCGAAGAAGGTCTTCTTGGCGGAGGCGAAGATGATGCCGCGGATGGAGTCCTTCTCGGCCTCGGCGCGGTCCGCGACCCGGGCGATGGAGTCCTTGAAGGCCTGGTTCATCGTGTTGGCGGACTGGTTGGGGTCGTCGAGGACCAGGGTGACGACGCCGGTCTCGTCCTGTTCCCAGCGGATCGTGGTGGACTCGCTCATGGTCACTGCTTTCGTTTCGGAAGGTCCGGGGGGCAGGGATGCAGGACGGGATTCAGAGGCGTTCGACGATGGTGGCGACGCCCATGCCACCGCCGACGCAGAGGGTGACGAGGCCGTAGCGCTTGTCCTGGCGCTCCAGTTCGTCGACGACGGTGCCGAGGATCATCGCGCCGGTCGCGCCGAGCGGGTGGCCGAGCGCGATGGCGCCGCCGTTGACGTTGACCTTGTCCAGGGAGACGCCCATGTCCTTGACGAAGCGGAGCACGACGCCGGCGAAGGCCTCGTTGATCTCGATCAGGTCGATGTCGTCGATGGTCAGGCCGGCCTTGGCGAGGGCCTTGCGGGTGGCCGGGGCGGGTCCGGTGAGCATGATGGTGGGCTCGGAGCCGGAGACTGCGGCCGAGACGATCCGGGCGCGGGGCGTGAGCCCATTGCGTTCGCCCGCCTCGCGGGAGCCGATCGCGACGAGGGAGGCGCCGTCGACGATGCCGGAGGAGTTGCCCGCGTGGTGGACGTGATCGATCTTCTCGACCCAGTGGTACTTCTGCAGCGCGACGGCGTCGAAGCCGCCGAGCTCGCCGATGTCGGCGAAGGAGGGCTTCAGCCGGGCGAGGGTGTCGGCGGTGGTGCCGGGGCGGACGAACTCGTCGTGGTCCAGGACCACCAGGCCGTTGCGGTCGGTGACCGGGACGATCGACTTGGCGAAGCGGCCGTCCTTGATCGCGGCGGCGGCCCGCTCCTGGGACAGGGCGGCGTACTCGTCCACCTCGCGCCGGGAGAATCCCTCGATCGTGGCGATCAGGTCGGCGCCGATGCCCTGCGGGACGAAGTCGGTGTCCCAGCCGGTCATGGGGTCGTTGAACCAGGCTCCGCCGTCCGAGGCCATCGGGACGCGGGACATGGACTCCACGCCGCCCGCGAGGACCAGGTCCTCCCAGCCGGAGCGGACCTTCGCGGCGGCCATGTTGACCGCTTCGAGGCCCGAAGCGCAGAAGCGGTTCTCCTGGACGCCCGCGACGGTGTCCGGCAGCCCGGCGGCGATCGCCGCGACCCGGGCGATGTCGGAGCCCTGGTCGCCGACCGGGCTGACGACGCCCAGCACGATGTCGTCGATGGTGGCGGGGTCCAGGCCGGGGTTGCGCTCGCGCAGGGCGTGGATGAGGCCGACGACCAGGTCGATCGGCTTGGTGCCGTGCAGGGAGCCATTGGCCTTGCCCCGTCCGCGCGGCGTGCGGATCGCGTCGTATACGTACGCTTCGGTGCTCACTGGTCAAGCCTTTCGGGGGTGCGGAGGCGTGGGGAGGGTCAAGGGAGGCAGGGGGAGGTCAGCCCAGCAGGGAACGGCCGATGATCTCCTTCATGATCTCGGTCGTGCCGCCGTAGATGGTCTGGATGCGGCCGTCGGTGAAGGCCCGCGCGACCCGGTACTCGGTCATGTATCCGTATCCGCCGTGCAGTTGCAGGCAGCGGTCGGCGACCCGCTTCTGGAGTTCGGTGGCCCACCACTTGGCCATCGAGGCGTGGACGTGGTCCAGTTCCCCGTGGGAGTGGTCGGTGATGCAGCGGTCGAGGAAGGTACGGGTGACCGCGCACTCGGTGGCCATCTCGGCGATCTCGAAGCGGATGTGCTGGAGCTTGGAGAGCGGCCGCCCGAAGGCCTCGCGCTCCTTCACGTACTGCGTGGTGATCTCCAGCAGGTACTCGGCGGCGGCGATGCCGGCCATCGCGATGCCCATCCGCTCCTGCGCGAGGTTGGTCATCAGGTGGACGAAGGCGCCGTTCAGCTCGCCGAGCAGGTTCTCCTTGGGGACGCGCACGTCGTTGAAGAACAGTTCGGCGGTGTCCTGCGCCTTCTGCCCGATCTTGTCGAGGTTGCGGCCGCGCTCGAAGCCCTCGGTGCCGCGCTCCACGACCAGCAGGGACATGCCGTGCGCCCCGCCCTCGGGGGTGGTCTTCGCGACGACGATCACCAGGTCGGCGAGGATGCCGTTGGAGATGAAGGTCTTGGAGCCGTTCAGCACCCAGTGGTCGCCCGCGTCCTCGGCGGTGGTCCGGATGCCCTGGAGGTCGGAGCCCGCGCCCGGCTCGGTCATCGCGATGGCGGTGATGATCTCGCCGGAGCAGAAGCCGGGCAGCCAGCGGCGCTTCTGCTCCTCCGTGGCCAGCGAGGTCAGGTACGGCCCGATGATGTCGTTGTGCAGGCCGATGGCGAGTCCGGCGGCGCCCGCCCGGGTGAACTCCTCGGCGATCACCGCCGCGTACCGGAAGTCGGTGTTCCCGCCGCCCCCGTACTCCTCCGGGACGGCCAGGCCCAGCAGGCCCTGCCGGCCGGCGGCCCGCCAGGCCTCGCGGCTGACGATCCCGTCCTTCTCCCACTGCTCGTAGTGCGGCAGCACCTCCTTGGTGAGGAAGGTGCGGACGGTCTCCCGGAACGCCTCGTGGTCGGCGTCGAAGAGCTGGCGTTTCATTTCAGGGGCCCCCTAGAGCCAGTTCTTGACGGTTTCGACGAGCCGGGCCGGCTCGGGGCCCACGGGCGTGACGTTGAGCATGGTCACCCCGGCGGCCCGGAAGGCCTCGACGCGCTCGCGTACGTAACCCTCGGGCCCGCACAGCGTGGTGAGCTCGCACAGCTCGTCCGGTACGGCGGCCGCGGCATCGCGCTTGTGCCCGGAGAGGTAGAGCTCCTGGATCTTCCGGGCCTCCTCCTCGTACCCGTAGGCGACGGCCAGGTCGTTGTAGAAGTTCTTGCCGACCGCGCCCATGCCGCCGACGTACAGGGCGATCTGCGGCCGCGCGAGGTCCCTCAGGGCCGCCGCGTCCTCGCCGATGGCGAGCAGTCCGCCGGCCACCGTCCGCAGCGGGCCGAGTTCCGGCGCGCGCAGGGCGGCGCCCTCGGCGAGCGCGCTCCCCCACACGGCGCCGGCCTTCTCCGGCACGAAGAGGGTCGGCAGCCAGCCGTCGGCGATCTCGGCCGTCATCCGCACGTTGGCCGGTCCCAGCGAGGCCACGTAGACGGGGATGTCGGCGCGGACCGGCCGGGTCAGCATCTTCAGCGGCTTGCCGTGCCGGCCTCCCTTCTCGGGCGGCAGCGGCATGTCGGTGATGCCGTGGTGGTCGATGGTCTCGCGGCGCCAGATGCGGCGGCACAGCTCGACGGTCTCGCGGGTCCGGCCGATGGGCTTGTCGTACGGCTTCCCGTGCCAGCCCTCGACCACCTGCGGGCCCGACGCCCCCAGGCCGAGCATGGCCCGGCCGCCGGACATCGCGTCCAGGCCGGCCGCCGTCTGGGCGATGAGGGCGGGGGTGCGCGAGTACACGTTGAGGATGGCCGAGCCGATCTTCATCCGCTCGGTCCGGGCGGCCAGGTACCCCATGATCGTCGGGGCGTCGAAGCCCCAGGCCTCGGCCACCCACACCGCGTCGAGCCCGGCCGTCTCCAGCTCTGCCGCCGCGTCGGCGGCGCGGCGCGGGTCCGCGGAGTAGTCGAGCATCATCGAGAGTTCCATCAGGCGCCGGACTCCTTGCCCAGCAGCCCCGGTACGCCCCAGTCGGCCGCCACCGACTCCGTGTGCGCGCCCGGCAACGCCGGGCCGCCCACGGCGGTGGCCGGGGTCGCGGAGAAGCGGGGCGCGGGGGCGGGCTGGGTGATCCCGGCGGCCTCGACGAAGGTGCCGCGGGCGGCCAGGTGCGGGTGCTGCGGGGCCTCGCGCAGGGAGAGCACGGGCGCCACGCAGGCGTCGGTGCCCGCGAAGACGGCCGTCCACTCCTCTCGGGTACGGGACTTGAAGCGCGCGGCGACGGCCTCGCGGAGCTCGCCCCAGCGGGCCAGGTCCTTGCGGGCGGGGGCCTGGTCCTTGATGCCGAGGAGTTCCACGAAGGTGTCGTAGAACTGCTGCTCCAGCGCGCCGACCGCCATGTAACCGCCGTCGGAGGTCTCGTAGCTGCCGTAGAAGGGGCAGCCGCCGTCGAGGAGGTTGGCCCCGCGCCGGTCCTGCCAGCCGCCGGCCGCCATCATCCCGTGGATCATGGCGGTGAGGTGGGCGGTGCCGTCGACGATGGCCGCGTCGACGACCTGGCCGGTGCCGCCGGGCGTGCGGGCGTGCTGGAGGGCGGCGAGTACGCCGATGACGAGGTAGAGCGAGCCGCCGGCGTAGTCGCCGACCAGGTTGGCGGGGACCGCCGGGGGTTCGCCCGGGTTGCCGATCATGCCGAGGGCGCCGGTGACGGCGATGTACGCGATGTCGTGCCCGGCGGTGTGGGCGAGCGGGCCGTCCTGGCCCCAGCCGGTCATCCGGCCGTAGACGAGCCGGGGGTTGCGGGCGTGGCAGTCGGCCGGGCCCACGCCGAGCCGTTCGGCGACCCCGGGGCGGAAGCCCTCGATGAGCACGTCGGCGCGCTCGACCAGGTCCAGTACGCGGGCCGGGCCGTCGGCGGACTTCAGGTCGACGAGGACGGAGCGCTTGTTCCGGTTGGTGATGTCGTAGGCCGGGTTCACTGCCAGTCCGCCGCCGCCGGGCCGGTCGACGCGCACCACGTCGGCCCCCAGGTCGGCCAGGAGCATGGCGGCGAACGGGCCGGGCCCGATGCCCGCCAGCTCCACGACGCGCACGCCCGCGAGCGGGCCCCCGCCGCTCCCGGGCGCGTTCCCTGTCACTGCCATCGAGCCCCCAGCATCCGGTGGCACCACTGCCGCCACTGTGTGACACAACTGATGTAACACCAGTGATGCTAGGAACCTGTTCCACTCAGCACAAGAGCAAGCGCTTAGCCGGTTGGGGCGTTTCGCGCGTCGAGCTCCTTGAGGTCCCGTTTGAGCGCGACGGTCCGGTAGCTCTCCTCCACCCATTCGCACAGCACCTCGGCGGAGGGCGCCCCCTTCTCCCCCAGCGGCACGGAGACCCAGCCGGCCTTGCCCAGCCCGTAGCCGGTCGGCTCCGCTCCGGGCGCGGTCATGGCGTGACCGTGCAGCGCCTCGTCCTTGAGCTTCACGGAGATCCCGGGCGAGGGGCCGTCGGTGTTCCCGAGGAAGACGAAGATCTTCTTGTTGACCTTCACGACACAGTCCTCAGGACCCCAGGGAAACTCCTCCCGCGCCTGCGGCAGCCCCAGGGCGAACGCCCAGACCGCCTCCCACCTGCGCACCCCAGCCTTCACGCGAACCTCCACTCATCGCAGGCCGCACCCGCTCGCGCGGACCGTCCCTCCCTCCCCACGCTAGGCCGTCCGCGGCCGGGGCGGAGGAATCGACGCCCGACACGGCGCACGACGGACGGTGCGCCGACGGCGGAACCGGGGCCGGTACCGGGGTGCTTTCCGCCGTACGGCCGCCACCCGCTAGCCTCAGCCACCACCGACACCGTCTGGGAGGCTCCCGATGAACGCAGCTGTCCGGCACGAACCGCGCACCGCGGAACGGGAGTACGACCTCGTACTCTTCGGCGCGACCGGGTTCGTGGGGTCGCTGACCGCCGAGTACCTCGCGGCGCACGCCCCCGCGGACTGCCGCTGGGCCCTCGCCGGGCGGGACCTCGCGAAGCTGGAGCGGCTGCGCGAGCGGCTGACCGCCCTCGACCCGCGCTGCGCGGACCTGCCGCTGCTGCGCGCCGACGCCCAGGACGCCGCGGCGACGCGCGAACTGGCCGCCTCCACCCGGGTGCTGGCCACTACCGTGGGGCCGTACGTCCTGTACGGGGCCCCGCTGGTGGCCGCCTGCGCCGCGGCGGGCACCGACTACCTGGACCTGACCGGCGAGCCGGAGTTCGTGGACCGGATGTACGTCGAGCACGACGCGCGGGCCCGCGAGAGCGGCGCCCGGATCGTGCACGCCTGCGGCTTCGACTCCGTCCCGGCCGACCTCGGGGCGTACTTCACGGTCAGCCAACTGCCGGCCGGGGTCCCGCTGACCGTGGACGCCTTCGTGCGCTCCAACGCCCTGTTCTCGGGCGGCACCTTCACCACGGTGCTCACCGCGCTGGGCCGCGGACCGCAGAACCTGGCCGCCGCCCGCGCGCGCCGGATGCACGAGCCGCGGCTGCTGGGCCGGCGGGTACGGGTGCCCGTGGGCGCACCGCGCTTCAGCCGGGAGACCGGCACCTGGGCCCTGCCGCTGCCCGTCCTGGACGTCCAGGTCGTGGCCCGTTCGGCGGCGGCGCTGGAGCGGTACGGCCCGGACTTCCGCTACCGGCACTACGCCTCCGTACGGCACCTGCCCGTCGCGGTGGGCGGTACGGCGGCGGTCGGCGGGGTGGCCGCCCTGGCGCAGATCCCGCCGGTGCGCCGGTGGCTCGCGGACCGCTGGGAGCCGGGCCAGGGCCCGGACGCGGAGCGGCGGGCGCGCAGCTGGTTCAGCGTGCGGTTCGTGGGCGAGGGCGGCGGCCGCCGGGTCTTCACCGAAGTATCGGGCGGCGACCCGGGGTACGGGGAGACCGCGAAGATGTTCGCGGAGTCCGCGCTCTGCCTCGCCTACGACGCCCTGCCCGAGCTCTCCGGCCAGCTGACCACCGCCGTGGCGATGGGCGACGCCCTGCTGGACCGGCTCCGGAAGGCGGGCATCCGCTTCCGGGTGGCGGCCTCCGACTGAGGCGCCGGGCCCTAGGCCGTGGCTTCGCGCAGGGCCCGCCGGCACAGGGAGTCGGCGTGCCGGGTGCTCTCCGGGATCCGGAAGCGGGGGCTCAGCGCCAGGGCGTGCGCGCAGGCGTTGTCCAGGGAGACCCGGTGGCCCACCGATACGTACACGGGCTTGATCCCGTCCTGCGTGCGCAGCGCCCGCCCGACGACCTCGCCGTCGGGCGCGCGGAGCGGGGAGAGGTCCCCGCGCCGGGCGCCCGGTTCCTCGTAGGTGAAGGTGAACGGGTTCTTCGCGACGCCGATGGCGGGCAGCCCGGTGACCACCCCGAGGTGGCAGGCGAGCCCGAAGCGGCGCGGATGGGCCAGTCCGTAGCCGTCGCAGACGACCAGACCGGGCGTGACCGTCAGTGATTCCAGCGCGGCGAGCACGGTCGGCAGCTCACGGAAGGCGAGCAGCCCGGGGACGTAGGGGAAACTGACGCGGCCTACGGAGGTGGCCTCCTCGACGACCTCGAGGGTCGCGGCGTCGAGGACGACGGCCGCGGCGGCCACCAGGTCACGCTCGTCGTCGTAGGCCACGTCCACACCGGCGATCAGCCCTTCGCCGGGCGGGGGTCCGGTTTCGGCCAGGACGACCAGGTCGCGCAGTTCGTCCTGTATCGCCTTGGCCTCGGCCTCGTCGGCGGGGTTCTTCGCACTCGTCATAGTGGTGCGAGAGTAGCCTGGCGATCATGTTCGTCATGGAGCTCACCTACACCGCGCCCGTCGAAGCCGTCGAAGAGGAGATGGACGCGCACCTCGCCTGGCTGGACGGCTACTACGCCGCCGGCATCTTCCTCGCCTCGGGCCGCAAGGTCCCGCGCGACGGGGGCGTGATCCTGGCCGGCGGGATCTCCCGCGCGGAGGTCGAGAGGATCGCGGCCGAGGACCCCTTCACCGTGGCGGGGGTCTGCGCCTACCGCATCACCGAGTTCCTCGCGACGAAGACGTCCTCGGACCTGGCGACGGTGCGGGAGAACCCGGCGGTGTAGCGGGGCGCGCAGAGGCCCTGAGCGGGTGGTCCGGAGCGTGCTTTGGGCCTGTGGAGTGAGCGGGAACCAGCCTTACTGGGAGGCCCCCGAGGCCTGCCGATGAGCCCCGGATGCCCGTGCCACCCGTCACCCTGTGCGATCACACAGGCGCGTTCAGGCCATTCGGTGACACAGCTCACTCCGGCTCGCGTGCACGGATTCGCCGAATCGCGCGTCTATCCCGTTGCCGGGCCCCCACCCCGCGGTCCGGCACGAGATCCGCCGCAAGGGAGCGAGCCTTGATCACTGTCATCGAGCAGGCCGTGCAGGCCCGACTGGTCGCCACCGCACCGAAGGTCGACACCGTCCCGGTCACGCTCTGCTACGACCGGTCGGATCCCTTCGCCGTCCGGATGGCCTTCCCCGCGCCCGCGACCCTGGAGGGCATCGAGGTCTCGTGGACCTTCTCCCGCGAGCTGCTGGAGTCCGGGCTGGGCCGCCCCTCCGGCTACGGGGACGTGCGCGTGCGCCCGTACGACGCCGACCGGACCACCGTGGAGTTCCACGCCCCCGAGGGGGTCGCGATCGTGCTGATGCTGACGGCCGAGCTGCACCGCTTCCTGGAGCGGGCCTCCACGATCGTGCCGCCGGGCCTGGAACACCTGTACCTCGACATGGACCAGAGCCTCGCGGATCTGATGCGAGGCTCCTGCTGAATTTCGGCGCCGGATCCGGTCCCCTCCCGCGGCCCGGTCGCCTCGCTCCCGCTTCCTTCCTTGGTTCGTTAATCCGTTTGCCGGCGGCTCCGGCCGCCCCGTAGCTTCGTAGACGCCCCATCGCCGTCGAAACGGAGCAGGACATTGCTTCTCTGAGGTCCGAGACACCGACCACCGCCCTCACCCGCGGTCCGCTGTCTCCCCCGCGTTGCACTCACCACTCACGCAACCTGGAGGCCTCCATGAGTCCTGCTCCCACCTTCATCACCTGCTCCGACCTGTCCTTCGACTGGCCCGACGGAACGCCCGCCTTCGAGCGGTTCCAGTTGACCGTCGGCCCCGGCCGTACCGGCCTGATCGGGCGCAACGGCTGCGGGAAGTCCACCCTGCTGAAGCTCATCGCGGGGGAACTTGCCCCGAGCGCCGGCCAGTTGGCCGTTGCCGGCACGGTCGGCCACCTTCCGCAGACGGTCACCTTCGACACCGCCCTACGGGTCGACGAGGCACTCGGCGTCCACACCGCCCGGGCCGCCCTGCACGCCATCGAGGCGGGCGAGGCGACCGAGGCGAACTTCGCGGCGGTCGGCGACGACTGGGACGTGGAGGAGCGGGCCCTCGCCACGCTCGACCAGCTCGGTCTCGGCCGGATCGGCCTGGACCGCACCACCGGCGAACTGTCGGGCGGAGAGTGCGTGCTGCTCCGGCTGGCCGCTCTGCTGCTGAGCCGTCCGGACGTCCTGCTGCTGGACGAGCCCACCAACAGCCTCGACCTGCGGGCCCGGCGCCGGCTCTACTCGGCCGTCGAATCCTGGTCCGGGGTGATGCTCCTGGTCAGCCACGACCGGGAGCTGCTGGACCGGGTCGACCAGATCGCCGACCTGCACGAAGGCGAAATCCGCTGGTACGGCGGCAACTTCACGGACTACGAGGAGATGCTCGCGGCCGAGCAGGAGGCGGCCGAGCGGATGGTCCGGGCCGCGGAGGGCGACGTACAGCGACAGAAGCGCGAACTGGCGCAGGCGCACACGAAACTGGCCCGGCGCAAGCGGTACGGCCAGAAGATGTTCGAGTCCAAGCGCGAACCGAAGATCGTCATGGGTGCCCGCAAGCGTGCGGCGCAGGAGTCGGCTGGCAAGCACCGCATCATGCACACCGAGAAGCTGGCCGAGGCCGAGGAACGCCTCGACCAGGCGGAGCTGGCGGTGCGCGACGACGCCGAGATCCGGATCGCACTGCCCGCCACCCAGGTCCCGCCGGGCCGCCGCGTGTTCACCCTGAGCGGGTTGCACCCGGTCCACGGCGGGGCCGTGGCGGGCGAGTGGGAGCTGCGCGGTCCGGAGCGGATCGCGCTGGTGGGGGCCAACGGCTCGGGCAAGACCACCCTGCTGCGCACGATCGCGGGGGAACTCGCCCCGCTGTCGGGCGAGTCGGTGACCCACGTCCCGGCCCGGTTCCTGCCACAGCGGCTCGACGTACTGGACGACGAGCGCTCGGTCGTGGAGAACGTGGCGCGGTTCGCCCCGCACGCGACGAACAACCTGATCCGGGCGCGGCTCGCGCACTTCCTGTTCCGGGGTGCGCGGGCGGACCGGCCGGCCGGCACGCTGTCGGGCGGCGAGCGGTTCCGGGCGACGCTGGCGGCGCTGCTCCTCGCGGAGCCGGCTCCGCAGCTGCTCATGCTGGACGAGCCGACCAACAACCTGGACCTGGCGAGCGTACGGCAGTTGACCGGTGCGCTGGATTCCTACGAAGGGGCGCTCGTGGTGGCGAGCCACGACGTGCCGTTCCTGGAATCCATCGGCATCACGCGCTGGCTGCTGCTCGACGACGGGCTGCGGCCGACGACGGCCGAGGAGGTCCACCGGTCGCTGTGGCACGACTGACGGGCACGACTGACGGGTTAGCGCGGCATGGGCAGTAACGCCCAGGACTTGGTGCCCCCCATCGGGGTGAGCACCGGAGTGAGTCCCCAGTCCCCGCCGCAGGACTCGACCACCGCCGCGAGCAGCCACATCCCGCGGCTGCGCCGGCGCCGGCACTCCTCGCTCGCCTCGGGCGAGGAGTGCGCCGGGTGCTGGTCGAAGACGACGATCCGCAGGGCGTCGAACTGCCAGCGGACTTTGAGCACCATCTCCTTGTCGGGCGTGAACCGGTAGGCACAGGCCACGAGTTCGGAGGCGGCGAGGGACGCGGCGTCGCACAGGTCGGGCAGTCCGTGCCGGTCGAGCAGGGACCGCAGGGCGCCACGGGCGCTGCCCGCACAGTGGGCGCCGCCCGGCAGACCTATGGAATAGCTGAGTTTCTCCGCCCCCGGCGGGGCCTGCCGGAACTCGTGGACCGACCGCAGGCCACGAAGAGTGCCCGTCATCGTGCTGCTCCAAGGTGCTGAGGTGCTGAATGCGTGGATGGCCGTGTGGTCATACAAGAGCTGGAGGTCGCCCCGTGTGAGACTTGCGCTACCGACCGTAGCGCAACGTGGTGCACAGTGCTACTACTTGTACGACGACTTGATGATTTCTCATGGCATTTCCGGACTCGTGAGGCGCTCCCACATGCCCCGGCCGGAGGAGAGGGGACCCGTGCCACCGAGGAGTACGCCGACCGCGCGCCAGCAGCGCCTGGGCTCCGAGCTGCGCAAACTCCGCGAGCAGTCGGGCATGTCGGTGCAACAGGCGGCGGCGCTCATGGGGGTGGATCGCACCCGGATCCCCAACATCGAGTCCGGCCGGATCGCGATCAGCGCCGAGCGTGTCCGCACCCTCGCCTTCAACTACGACTGCCCCGACACGGGGCTGGTCGACCTGCTCGCCTCGATGGCCCAGGAGCGCGACAAGGGGTGGTGGGAGCAGCACCGGGGGATGCTGCCGCCCGCACTCCTGGACATCTGCGAACTGGAGCACCACTCCGTCGGGTTGCACACCGCCGTGACCACGCACATACCCGGACTGCTGCAGACCGAGGCGCACGCGCGGGCCGTTTTCGACACCGCCGACCCGCCGCTGCCCGAACCCGACCTGCAGGCGCGGCTCGCCCTGCGGATGCACCGCCAGCAGGTGTTCGTGCGCGAGGCACCGCCGCTGTACGAGGCGGTCGTGCACGAGGCGGCACTGCGCATGCAGTTCGGCGGCCCGAAGGTGGCGCGGGCGCAGCTCGAACACATACTGGAGCAGTCGGAGCGGGCGCGTACGACCGTGCGCGTCATTCCGTTCACCGCCGGCGGGTTCCCCGGCGCCGGCCAGTCCTTCACCTATGCGGCCGCCACGATCAGCGAGCTCGACACCGTACAGCTGGACAGTTCGCACGGCTCGATGTTGCTGGATTCGCAGATGAAGCTGCTCCGCTACCGGGGCCTGCTGGAGCGGCTGCGCTCCCTGGCGCTGCCGGCCCGCGACTCCCGCGATTTCATCCGCGCCATCGCACAGACCCTCTGACCGGACCGACCGGCCGGCCGGCCGACTGACCACAGAGCCGGATCCGACGAGGAGACGAGAGAACGACATGGGCACGACGACCACGACCGCGACCACCCCGGCGACCCCGTCGACGACGGCCGGCATCACCTGGGACGAGGCATTCTGCAGTGAGGGGGCGAACTGTTTCCGCTTCGGGCGGGATGCCGAGGGGAAGGCGTACATCGGCACCACCGAGTCCGCCGCCTACGTCACCGACTCGATCGACGCGCTCCGTGCGCTGATCTCGGCCGTCAAGGCGGGAGCCGCGGACCACCTACTCGCGTGACTTTGGTCCTTTCAAACCACACCACGCCCCCCTCAAACTGCGCAGATAACGGGACGTAACCGGACAGAGTCACCCTTGGGGCTTGGCTGGTCTTGATGTCGCGCTTAACCTACGACTCCGTAGGCTACGGAACCGTAGGTAATTCGCTTTGCACTCAGGAGTACCCGTGACGATCACCTCTCCCCACCTCGGCAGCTCGGAGGCGTGGACGGACGCCAAGCTGCTGTTCGCGCTGGAAGAGGTGGTCGAGAAGGAGCTCAACCGCCATCTGACGGTCACCAAGGACTGGATGCCCCACGAGTACGTCCCGTGGAGCGACGGCCGGAACTTCCCCGGTTTCTTCGAGGACGGCGAAGCCTGGGACCCGGAGCAGTCCAAGGTCACCGAGATCGGCAAGATCGCGCTCGTCGTGAACCTGCTGACGGAGGACAACCTCCCCAGCTACCACCACGAGATCGCCTCCCTTTTCGGCCGCAACGGCGCCTGGGGCACCTGGGTGCACCGCTGGACCGCCGAGGAGGGCCGCCACGGCATCGTGATGCGCGACTACCTGCTGGCCTCGCGCGCCGTGGACCCGGACAAGCTCGAAGCATTCCGGATGCAGCACATGTCGGAGGGTTTCGAGTCCGACAACCGCCACTCGATGCTGCACTCCGTGGCGTACGTGGCCTTCCAGGAGCTCGCGACCCGCATCTCGCACCGCAACACCGGCCACCAGTCCGGTGACCCGGTCTGCGACCGCATGCTGGCCCGCATCGCGCAGGACGAGAACCTGCACATGATCTTCTACCGCAACCTGCTGGGCGCGGCCTTCGAGCTCGCCCCCGACCTCACCATGCAGGCCGTGCGGGACGTCGTGGTCGACTTCCGGATGCCCGGACACGGGATGCCCGGCTTCGAGCGGATGGCCGCGCAGATGGCGATCGGCGGGGTCTACAACCTGCGGATCCACCACGACGACGTGCTGAGCCCCGTGATCCGCTTCCTGAAGATCATGGACATCGACGGCCTCGGCCCGGACGGACAGAAGGCCCAGGAGGAGCTCGGTCTCTTCATGAACGGCCTGGACTCCGAGGCCCGCAAGTTCGACGAGCGGCTGGCCGCCCGCGCGGCCCGCAAGGCGGCCCGCCAGGCCTGATCCGGCCCCCGCGCCGCGACTGACCGGTTTCCGCTCGCTCGGGCGGGTGACGACGATTGCCCTGGCAGAGCCCCGCTCTGCCAGGGTTTCGCGTCATGACCGCCATGACACCGCTGCAGGTCGAGATCGACCAGCTGGCCCGCCTCACCAACGCCCTGGACACCTCGCTGACCGCCCTGCGCGAGGCCCGGCGGGAGCTGGAACACGTACGGGCCGACCAGCTGGGCACGGCGGACCTCGACGCCGCGTGCGACGGCTTCCAGGACAGTTGGGGCCACGGCACCAAGGAGCTCGCCGGGCGGATCAAGGCCGTACGCGAGGGCGTACGCCGTAGCGCCGCCGAGTACGCGGAGCTCGAAGAGGCCATCCGCGCGGCCTTCCGGCAGGCGGCCGGGTCCCGTGGCTGACTCCCCGGCCGCCGACTCCGCGGCCTCCGACTCCCCGGCCTCCGACTACTCCGCGCTCGGCTTCGACCCGGCCCCGGGGAGCCCGTTCGCGGTCCTGGCCCTGGCGAAGAAGCTCCGCTCCTCTGCGGACCGCCTCGCGGAGACCTCCCGCGTCGTCGACGCCCTGGTCTCCCACAGCTCGGCCTGGCAGGGCGAAGCCGCCACCGCCTTCCGCGCCTCGCTGTCGCGCGAGCTCCCCCGCCACCTCCACGCGGCCCACACCTCCCTGGCGGAGGCCGCGCGCCGGCTGACCGGCTGGCACGACACCCTGGCCGCCCACCGCACCCTGGCCGCCCGCTACGCCTCCCGGGCCGCCGCGGCCACCACCGACGAGGCCCTCACCGACGCCCGCCGGCTGGCAGCCGAGCTGGCCTCGGAGCACTCCGCGGCGGCCCGCCGGGTGGCGGACACGCTGACCGCCACGGCCCGACGGCTGGCGCCGAAGGAGCCCGGGGTACTGGAGTCGGTCTGGAACAAGATCGTCGATGATCCGGCGGACGCCCTCTCGAACGCGGCGGCCATTCTGGGAGCGGCCGGTGCGGCCGTCGCCCTCTTCTTCCCGCCGGCCGGGATGGCGATCATGCTGGTCGCGGGCGGGCTCTCGCTGGCCGCCCTGACCGCGCACCTCGCTGACCCCGGCTTCCGCAAGCCGCTGACCGAGGGTTTCACCCGGGGCAAGTTCGACGCCGCGTTCTGGAAGAACAGCGTCACGCTGCTCGGCGACGGCCTCGGCGCCGTCCCGGGCGTGGCCGCCGTCGCCACGGGCGCGAGGGCCGGTACGGTCGCCGCCCGCGCGGCCATGGCGGTCCCGGAAGCCGGCGCCCTGGCGGGGGTCTCGCCGGGCGCGGGTGCGTTCGCCCGCACCACGTGGAACACGGCGGACGAACTGCGGAAGGTGGAGAGCCCGCTCACCTCGTGGGCCCTGCGGTCCTCGACACCCGAGGTCAGGGAGCGGGTGGGGGTGGCCGTGGCCGCCACCGGAGCGGCCACGGCCACCGCCGACTACACGGGCGACAACGAATCCGTGGATCGCGGCTCCACGGCGGTGGACGGCACCCGGCTCGTCGTGGAGGACGGTCCGACCACGGCCGCGAGGACGGCCCGTCTCTGGACGCTGGTGCAGCCGTGAGCAACCGCTCCGTCCCGCCGATCTGGTTCAGGCTGCCGCCCGGCTTCCACGACCTCGGCCCCGAGGACCGGGACGCCCTGGAGGAGGTCGCCGAAGCCCTGGAGGCCCTGGGCGGCGACTCCGGGCGCGGTGCGGATGGCGGTCCGGGGGCGGATGGCGGTCCGGGTGCGGACATCGGCGCCGGGGCCGGTGCGGGTGTCGGGGCCGGTGCGGGGGCGCAGCTCGGCCGGCTGATGGACCGCCTCGACGAACTCGCCGCTCAGCCCGGCCTGCACCTGGTCCACACCGCGGTCGGCCTCCACCCCGAGGGCCCGGAGACCGTCTCCACCTCGCTGTTCTCCCTCGCCGTGCGGCCCGCCGCAGACGCGGGCGCGGGGGCCGGTGCGGCGCGGGTGGCCCTGGCCCTGGCCCGGTCCGCCCTCGGGAGCGGCTCGACGCGCAGGTACCTGGACCTGGCCTCGGGCCTCCCGTGCGCGCTGGTCTCCGGGGTCCTGCCCGTCGCCGGCACCGACCGGGGACTGTTCCAGGCCAGGGCCGTCACGGCGCATCCCGACGGGCGCCACCTGCTGCTGCTCGACCTGACCAGCGCGGCGACCGAGCACGCCGACGCGTACACCGCCATCCTGGAGGCGGTCGCGCACACGATCGCCTTCGCCGATCCCGCCCCCCGGCCGACCGGGCCGCCGGGTGGTGCCGGGACCTCGCGGATCCTGGAACTGCTGGAATGACGCCGCCGCCGTGCCGAGGGCCGCGCGGCAAGGCCGCCGGGCGGCCAGGGGCGCAGGTCGGTCAGGGGCGTAGCGCGGTCAGGAGCGTAGGGCGGTCAGGAGCGCCGGCGCAGGGCCTGGCGTTCGGCTTCGGACAGGCCGCCCCAGACGCCGAAGCGTTCGTCGTTGGCCAGGGCGTAGTCCAGGCAGGGTTTGCGGCCCTCGCAGGCCCCGCACAGCCGCTTCGCGTCGCGCAGGGAGGAGCCGGGCTCCGGGAAGAAGAATCCAGGGCCCGTCTGGGCACAGAGGGCGAGCTCGTACCAGGACGGGACGGCGGTGACGGTATCGGTATCGGTGGTGTTCATCGACATGCCGCAGAGCCTGTCCGGCGGCGATGGACGTCCGATCAACGCCTGATCAACAGCCACAGAGTGAACGACCGTGCGTGCGATGACTTCGGTACCATGACCGCATGGCAGACGGACGCGTGGAGCGCGGGAACCAGACGCGGCGGACGGTCCTGGAAAGGACGATGAGCATCGCCTCGATGGACGGCCTGGAAGGACTGTCCCTGGGGAAGATCGCCACGGATCTGGGGCTGAGCAAGAGCGGCGTGTTCGCCCTCTTCGGTTCCAAGGAGGAGCTGCAGCTCGCCACCGTGCAGGCCGCCCGGGCCGTCTTCGTCGAGCAGGTCGTACGGCCCGTATGGGACCAGCCCGCCGGGCTCGCCAAGGTGTGGCGGCTGTGCGAGAGCTGGCTCGGCTACTCCGGGCGCCGGGTCTTCCCCGGCGGCTGCTTCTTCTACTCCGCGTCCGCCGAGTTCGATTCGCGCCCCGGGCCCGTCCACGACGAGATCGCCAAGATCCGCGGCGACTGGACGCGGTACATCGAGCGGCTGCTGGACGAGGCCCGGCTGGCGGGCGGGTTTCGCGCGTCGGCCGCGGAGATGGACGTGAACGTCAACGCGGACGCGGACGTGAACGTCGACGCGGACGTGGACGTCGAGCAGCTCGCCTTCGAGATCATGGCGATGATGGAGCTGGCCAACGCGCACTCCGTGCTGCACGAGGACACCACGGCCTACGACCGGGCCGCGCGGGGCATCCTCTCCCGGCTGCGCGCGGCGACGGCCGCCCCGGAGGAACTCCCGGAGCGGCCGCCCGTACTCGTGTTCCCGGCCGCCGGCTTCTCCGCCGCCGACGCCCCGGCCGTCAGCCTCCCGGCCGAGCCGGCTTCGCCGGACCGCTGAGCCGCATCGAGGCGCCCGCGGCCGCCGAACCCAGCGCGGTGAACGCGATCAGCAGGAAGACTCCGCGCCAGTGGTCTCCCGGGCCGGACCCGGTGAGCAGGGCCGCCGTGCCGGCGACGCCGAGCGCGCCGCCGAGCTGGCGGGCCGTCATCAGCAGGCCGGTACCGGCCGCGAAGCGCTGCGCCGGGAGGCCGGCCGAGGCCGTCGTCGACAGCGCGGTCACCACGACCCCGATGCCGAGGCCACCGAGGAGTCCGGCGGGCAGGAAGATCTGGGCGTACGAGGTGGACTCCCCGGCCCAGCCCCACAGCAGCAGGGCGTTGGCGGCGAAGAGCAGCGATCCGACGGTGACGGCGGCCCCTTGGAAGCGGGCGGGGACCCGGCGGCCGACGACGAGCGCACCGCCCATGGCGAGCACGGCTCCCGGTGTGACGCCGAAGCCGGCTTGCAGGACCGAGTAGTTCCAGCGCTCGATGAGGTAGGACGGGCCGGTGAGCAGCCATGCGTACATGGCGGCGCCGAAGAGCAGGGCGCCGATGTTGGCGCGGGCGAACAGCGGGTCGCGCCACAGGTCCCGGTCGACGGCCGGGGCGGGATGGCGGTGCGAGCGGCGCAGCGCGAGGGTGCCCGCCAGAGCGCCGCCGATGACCAGGGCGAGCACCCTCGCATCGGTCCAGCCCCACTCCGCGCCCTGGGAGAGCCCGGCCACCACTCCCCCGATGCCGAGGGCGAGCGCCGTCGTACCGACGGGGTCGGGGAGCCGGCGTCCCGTGCGCGGCTCCCGGGGGATGACGCGGGCGGCGGCCCAGCCGACGGCCAGGCCGAGCGGGACGTTGATGAGGAAGAGCGCACGCCAGTCCCACCACTCGACGAGCAGTCCGCCGATGCTCGGGCCGATGGCGGCGGCCAGTCCGCCCGCCGCCGACCAGACTCCGAGGGCGGCCGCCCGGCGGGCGGGCGGGGTGTGGGCGAGTACGAGGCCCAGCGCCGCGGGGATCATCCCGGCGGCGGCCGCTCCCTGGAGGGCGCGGGCCAGGATGAGCAGCTCGGCGGTGGGGGCCGCGCTGGCGGCGAGCGAGGTCAGGGTGAAGGCGAGGACCGAGCCGAGGAACAGGGTTCGGCGGCCCAGGGTGTCGGCGAGCCGGCCGGCCGCGGCGAGCAGGGCGGCGAACAGTACGGCGTAGGCGCTGACGATCCAGGTCAGGCGGGCCAGCGACACCTCGGGAAAGGCCCGGCGCAGGTCGGGGAAGGCGACGTTGACGACGGTGGCGTCGAGGAAGGCGAGAAAGGTGACGGCACTGGCCAGCGCAAGCACCCGCCCGCCTCCGGGGCCGCCTTCGACCCGTTGCCATCCGGAATCGGGCGCGGAGACCGACTCGGGTGGGCTGACCGCCTCGGGTGGGCTGACCGCCTCGGGTGCGGTGGGTTCGGGGCGGGTGGCGGTCATCGGGTGGCTCCCGCGGCCCCGGTCGGGCCGGCCGTACGGGGCTGCGACCGGGTCGCGCTCAGGAACTCGACGGTGGTCGCGATGACGTGTGGGTCGAGGAGGATGCGGCGGTGGCCGAGTCCGCTCGTCTCGATCAGCCGGGCCCTCTCCCCGTACGCCGCCGCGAGGGCGCGGGACTGGCCGGGGGCCGCCGTGTCATCGTCCGCGTCGTGCACGAGCAGGATCTCGGAGGGGATCTCCTCGGGGTGGTGGCACGAGTCGAAGCGGGGCCAGATGTCGGGCTCCGACGGGAAGAGCCGGCGCTGGATGTGGCGCCGCAGGGCGTCCTCGACGGCCTGGTTCACGCCCAGCATCGAGCGGAACCGCGCGGCGAGGAAGTCGAAGTCCGAGATGGCGCCGATACCTGCGATCCGGTCGGCCCGGATCCCGTCCCGGAGCGCGAAGAAGGTGGACACCACCCCGAAGGAGTGGGCCAGGACGGCCGAGAAATCCCCGTACCGCGCGTGCAGTCGGCGGATGATCTCGCGCTGGCGCAGGATGGTGGTGGCCCGGCCGCCGGACGCGCCGTGACCGGGTGCGTCGAAGGACACCACGGTCCGGCCCTCGGCCAGCAGGGCCTCGATGAACCCGGCGAAGCGCGAGGCCCGCGAGCTCCATCCGTGTACGAGGAGAACCGGCCGGTCGCCGTCGCCCCAGCGGTACGTGGTCACGGGTATCCCGTCCACGACGAGCCGGCCGGTCACGGCCCGGGCCATGACCTCCGCTTCGCCCGGCTTCACCTTCGGCCGGCCGAGCGGCCGCACGAACAGCGCGAACGCCACCCGCCCGACCGGGCCCGGGGCGACCCGGGCGGTGATGTTGAGGGTCGTGCTCAGGAGTGAAGCCGTGGGGTGCATGCCCGGTTCTCCGGATCTCCTCAGGGTGGCCAGACGGCGCTGGCGGGTCAGGGTGATGGAGAGATATTAGCACGATCGTTCGTGTTGTTATGGATGGGTCGCGCGCGGTCGGCCTACCGGCCGGATTCGGGGGGGGTAGCCCCACCCCGGGCCGGGTGGGCCGCAGGATGTCCCCGACCCCCGGCCGCCCCGGATCCTGGTACGGCTCAAGGGACTTCGGCGAACGGGGACAGCACGATGACCGACACAGGCACCGACACACGCGGCACACGCGCAGGCACACGCAGAGGCACAGGCACGGGCAAGGCCACGCACCGGCGCGCGGCCGCCACGGCGCTGCTCCTCGCCCTCGCGGTCACCACCGCCGGCCCCGCCGCGGCCGCCACCGCCACCGCGGGCCGCCCGCCCGCCGGGCCGGTCGGGATCTGGCAGCTCGACGGCTACGGCACCGTGCTCCGCGTGGAGTCCGGACGGCTCCAGGAGTACCAGGTCACCGGAATCAGCTGCCTGCCCGGCGCGAGCGCGCGGCGGGTCCCGGACAGCGGGAGCGCCGCCGCCTACCGCTACGCCACCGAGGACGACGAGGTCCTCACCGTGCGCCCCGGATCGGTGCACGTCGAGGGCTCGGTCGGCGACCGTGCGACCCGCCGCCTCGGCGCCCTGCCCGAGCGGTGCCGCGAGACCCAGGAGCCCGGCCCCGCCGCGGACCCGGTCGCCACCTTCGACGTGTTCTGGCAGACCTTCGCGGAGAACTACCCCTTCTTCGCCGCCAAAGGCGTCGACTGGAACGCGGTACGCGAGAGCCACCGCCCCCGCGTGCACGCCGGCACCACCGAGGACGAACTCTTCGCCGTCTTCAAGGAGATGCTCACCCCCCTGCACGACGCGCACGTCCGCCTCGCCGGCGGCGACCGGCGCTTCGGCGAGGTCCGCCCGGGCACCGTGATGCCGACCCTCGAACTCGAAACCCGCGTCAAGGCGTACATCCAGGAGGTGGACCTCGGCGGACACGCGCCCCAGGAGTTCGCCCAGGGCCGCATCTCGTACGCCGACCTCCCGGACGGCCGCGGCTACCTGCGCCTCTCCGGCTTCGGGGGCTACACCGAGAGCGGTGACTTCGCCTCCGAGAGCGCCGAGCTCGACCGTGCCCTGGAGAGCGTCTTCACCGCCGAGCGCACCTCCCGCCTGCGCGGCCTGGTCATCGACCTGCGCATCAATGGCGGCGGCTCCGACGAGCTCGGCCTACGCCTGGCCGCCCGGCTCACGGACCGCCCGTACTTCGCCTACGCCAAGCGCGTGCGCAACGACCCCGCCGACGCGACCCGGTTCACCCGCCCGCAGCCCCTGTACGTCCAGCCCGCGCGCGGCCCCCGCTACCCCGGGCCGATCGCCGTGCTCACCGGCGGCTCCACCCTGAGCGCGGGCGAGACCTTCACCCAGGCCCTCCTGGAGCGCCCCGGCCGGACGGTGCGCATCGGGGAGCCGACACAGGGGGTCTTCTCCGACGTCCTCGGACGGACCCTCCCCAACGGCTGGGAACTCGGCCTGCCCAACGAGCAGTTCCTCACCCGTACCGGGAAGACCTTCGACGGTCCGGGCATCCCCGTCGACGTCCGCACCCCGGTCTTCACGCAGGAGGAGTTCGACGCACACCGCGACTCCGCCTTCACCACCGCCCTACGACGCCTCCCCCGGACCTAGGTGTATTGATCACGAGCGTTGTTGACACCTGGCAGGTCTTGAACATGGCGAAGACCTCCGGTGTGGTGGGAGCTGTCTAGGAACCCATTGCACAACGGAGGTCTTCGTGTCCCACCGTAATGCCCGGCTGACTGTCTTCGGTAGGCGCCTGCTGGTCGATCGGGTCGCATCGGGACGTCCGGTCGCCCACGTAGCAGCCGAGACGGGCATATCGCGGGCCACTGCCCACAAGTGGGTGCGCCGGTGGCGGGCCGAGGGCGAGGCGGGTCTTCACGACCGGTCCAGCCGGCCTCACAGGACGCCGCACCGGACCCCGGCCGCCATCGAGGCGAAGGTCTGCGACCTGCGTCGGACCCGCAAGCTGGGCCCCGCGAGGATCGGCCCGGTCCCGGGCCTGCCCGCCTCGACCGTCCACCGGATCCTGACCCGCCACGGCCTGAACCGGCTCGCCTGGTTCGACCGCCCCACCGGCACCGTGATCCGCCGCTACGAACGCGACCGCCCGGGCGAGCTGGTCCACATCGACGTGAAGAAACTCGGCCGGATCCCCGACGGCGGCGGCCACAAAGTCCTGGGCCGCCAGGCCGGCCGCACCACCCGCTCCGCCATGGGCTTCGACTACGTCCACTCCGCCGTCGACGACCACTCCCGCCTCGCCTACAGCGAGATCCACCCAGACGAGAAAGCCGCCACCTGCGCGGCCTTCCTCACCCGCGCGGCCGCGTTCTTCCTCTCCCAGGGCATCACCCGCATCGAACGGGTCCTGACCGACAACGCCTGGGCCTACCGCAAAGGCCTGGCCTGGAAGAACGTCCTGGCCGACCTCGGCGCGACCGGCAAACTCACCCGCCCCTACCGGCCCCAGACCAACGGCAAAGTCGAACGCTTCAACCGCACCCTGCTGGACGAATGGGCCTACCTACGGCCCTACACCTCAAACGACGAACGGACAGCAGCCCTGACAGACTTCCTCCACACCTACAACCACCACCGCTGCCACACCGCACTCGACGGCAAACCACCCATCAGCCGCGTCAACAACCCTGCAGGTCAATACACCTAGGGCCTGCCGTCAAACTCCCGTTCACTCCTCGTGCTTCGCGCGGCTCGGCTGGACCCGCTTGGGCTCGCCCGGCATCTTCGGGTAGTCCGGCGGGTACGGCATGTCGCCGAGGCCGTGGTCGTGTTCGTGGCGGTCGGCCAGTTCCAGCGCGGCGTCCAGGGCGAAGGCGTGCTCGTCCATGTCCGCGTGCAGATCTCCCAGTTCCGCGAAGCGGGCCGGCATCGTCACGATGTCGAAGTCGCGCGGCTCCGCCTCGTCCAGCTCGTCCCAGCGCAGGGGTGCGGAGACCGGGGCGTGCGGGCGCGGACGGACGGAGTAGGCCGAGGCGATGGTGCGGTCGCGCGCCGTCTGGTTGTAGTCGACGAAGATCCGCTCGCCGCGCTCCTCCTTCCACCAGGCGGTGGTGACCTTCCCCGGCATCCGGCGCTCCAGGTCCCGGCCGATCGCGATGGCGCACCTGCGGACCTCCGTGAAGGTCCAGCGCGGGGCGATCGGCACGAACACGTGCAGGCCCCGGCCACCTGAGGTCTTGGGCCAGCCGCGCATGCCCAGCTCCTCCAGCAGGACGCGCAGTTCGTGGGCGACCGCGACCGCGTGGTGGTAGTCGGTGCCCGGCTGCGGGTCCAGATCGATGCGCAGCTCGTCGGGATGGTCGGTGTCCTCCCGTCGGACCGGCCAGGGATGGAAGGTGAGGCACCCGAGGTTGGCGGCCCACAGGACGGCGGCCGGCTCGGTCGGGCAGATCTCGTCGGCGGTGCGGCCGCTCGGGAAGGCGATGTGGGCGGTGGGGATCCAGTCGGGCAGGTTCTTCGGGGCCCGCTTCTGGAAGAAGGACTCGCCCTCCACCCCGTCCGGGAACCGTTCCAGGGTCGTGGGCCGGTTGCGAAGGGCGCGGGTGATCCCGTCCGCGACCGCGAGGTAGTAGGCGGCCACGTCCCCCTTGGTGAGGCCGCGCTCGGGGAAGTACACCTTGTCCGGACTGGACAGCCGGACGGCACGGCCGCCCGCCTCCAGCTCGATCGCTTTGCCCGCTGCACCCATGTGCGCCACGGTAGGCGGACCCGCGCGGCCCCGCACACCGAGCGTGCACGGGCGTACCACCCCAGAATCGGAGACATGGATCTGCCGGTCATGCCACCCGTGAAGCCGATGCTCGCCAAATCCGTGTCCACGATCCCACCGGGCATGCAGTACGAGGCCAAGTGGGACGGCTTCCGCGCGATCGTCCACCGGGACGGGGACGAGATCGAGCTGGGCAGCCGCACCGGCAAGAGCCTGACCCGGTACTTTCCCGAGCTGGTGGAGGCGTTGAAGGCCAATCTGCCCGATCGCTGCGTGGTCGACGGCGAGATCGTCGTCATCCAGGGCGGGCGGCTCGATTTCGACCGGCTCAGCGAGCGGATCCATCCCGCCGCCTCCCGGGTGAAACTGCTCGCCGAGACGACCCCGGCCTCGTTCGTGGCCTTCGATCTGCTCGCGCTGGGCGACGAGGCCCTTCTCGACACGCCGCTCGCCGACCGTCGTGCCGCCCTGACCCGCATGCTCTCCACCGCTCGGCCCCCCGTACACCTCGCGCCCGCGACCACCGACCCCGCACTCGCACAGGAGTGGTTCGAACGATTCGAAGGCGCCGGGCTCGACGGGATCGTCGCCAAACCCCTCGATCTCCCCTATCGGCCCGACGCCCGCCTCATGTTCAAGATCAAGCACGAGCGTACGGCCGACGCCGTCATCGCGGGTTTCCGTTTCCACAAGAGCGGTCCGATTGTCGGATCGCTGCTCCTGGGGCTGTACGACGCCCACGGCACCCTCCAGCACGTGGGTGTCTGCGCCGCGTTCCCGATGAAGCGCCGCGCCGAGCTGATCGACGAGCTCGAACCACTCCGGATGCCCGACCCCGAGGGGCATCCGTGGGCCGCCTGGGCCGAGGAGTCCGCCCACGAGAGCGCCCGGCTGCCCGGGGCACAGAGCCGCTGGACCGGCAAGAAGGACCTGTCCTGGGTGCCGCTGCGCCCCGAGTGGGTCTGCGAGGTGGCGTACGACCACATGGAGGGCGACCGGTTCCGGCACACCGCGCAGTTCCGCCGCATGCGGCCGGACCGGGAGCCGCGGAGCTGTACGTACGCCCAGCTGGAGGAGGTCGTCGGCTACGACCTCGCCGAGGTGCTGAGCACGAAGGCGACCTGAAACCCGCCGGCGGCCGGGCTCCCACCGCATCGCACCCGGCCGTCCCGGACGTAAGGTCACAGCCGGGCCGCACCGCACGCCGCCCCGGCACACCGTTCCACCGATTCACCGATTCACCGAAGGACACCCATGAGCACAGCATCCGGCGCACCCACCGGACGCGCCGTCCCCCGTCCCCACGCCGTCGTCGGAGTCGGTGTGGTCGTCGTCGGCCCCGACGGCCGGGTGCTGCTCGGCCAGGCGCACGACGGGCGCTGGGAACTGCCGGGTGTTCATTAGGCAAGTCCCTTGTCGGGACGCTTGTTGTCGGGCTCCGGCCGATGCTGTGGTGCGTCCCGATAAGGTCCCCATCCGCCCCGTATGCGGATGAGCGGAAGCGGATTCAGTGTTGATCGACACGGTGGCATGGATACGGATCGAGAAGGTCACCTGGTTCGCCGCTCGGGCACGGCACCCCGGGAAGGCAGTGCGGCCCTCTGGACGGATCTTGTACTGATCAGGCTGGCGGCGAACAGGAGGACCGCCCCCGTATAGAAAGGGGTTCGCAGTCCGAAGGCGTGGGCGGTGAAGCCGGCTGCCACGGCACCCAGTGCGGTGCCACTACCGATGACCATCTGGTAGGCCATGGCCACGCGCCCCAGCAGTTCGGCAGGCACAAGTGACTGGCGCAGCGACACCGCAGTGACGTTCCATGCCAGGCTCGCCGCTCCGTATGCGGCGATCCCCATGCCGGCTATGGGCCCGGAGGTCGCAGCGCCTGCGGCGGCGGCAGCGATGGCAGTGCCCACAGCGGTCAACCTGAGGACCCGTGGAGTGCCGAAGCGTGCGGTGAGGCGTGGGGTCGACATTGCCCCGACCACGCCGCCGAGCGCGAAGGAGGCGACCAGCAGGGCGAAGCCTAGATCGCTCAGGCCAAGAGTTTGCCGGGCGTAGAGCACCAGGATGGCGATCAAGCCTCCGCCGACGAGGTTGGTGATCCCGGATGCCAGGCAGAGCCGGCGCAGCAAGTGGTGCCGCCAGAGCCACCGGACCCCCTCGGTCGTGTCACGGCGCAGGGCCGTCCACGTCTTCGGTGCCGGCTGGGAACGGGGCTGGAAGTTCCCGCGGAGGATGAATACCAGTGCGGCAGCGGTGGCGAAGGACACCGCGTCGACGGCGAAGGGTAGTGCGGTGGCGATGCCGAACAGCAGCGCGCCCAGCGGCGTTCCGAGCAGAGTGTCGGTGATCAGGGAGCTTGCTTGCAGACGCGCGTTGGCCCGGGTGAGCCCGCTGGGTGCAACCAGTGCAGGGACCATGCCCGCCCAGGCGCCGCTGTAGAGCGTCTGCCCACAGCCGAGCAGGAAGGCGACGAGACTCAGGAGCGGAATCGTCACCATGTCGGCTGCCACCGCCGCGGCGAGCGCCCCGACAAGCAAGGCCCGGGCCGCGTCGACGAGCCACAGGATGCGGCGGCGGTCGAACCGGTCCGCCAGAACACCGGAGAGCAGGCCGAGGAGCAGCCAGGGCAGCTGCTCCGCCAAGGACACCATCGCGATCTGCCGCGGATCGGCGGTCAGTTGCGCCGCGAGGAGCGGCAGAGCAACGAAGCTCATGCCGTCACCGAGGCTGGATACCGTGATCGAGGCCCAAACCCGATTGAAGCTCGGCCCGAGTCGTGTGCGGGGTATCCCCCTACCGAATAACATGAACTAGACTCTGGTTCTGGTTTTGGAAGGTGTCAAGGAGTCAGATGGCTGAGCAAGTCCACACACCACAACAACAGCGCAGCCGGGAGAAGGTGGCCCTCATTCTTGAGGCGACGGCCAGGCTGCTGGAGACGACTTCCTACGACGAGCTGGGCACCAAGCTCATCGCTGCCGAAGCGGGAGTCTCGGTCGGCGTGCTCTACCGGTACTTCGCCGACAAGGAAGCGATCGTCGCCGCCCTGGTCCGGCGCTGGCTTGAGATGGACGTGCGGATCACCGAGCGGATCACCGAGGAGCCCTTGCCGCCGCGCTCGCAGGAGCTGCTGGAGAAGCTGCTCGCCGCCTATGCGGACCGCTTCCGCACGGAGCGCGGCTACCGCCGTGTCTGGTACTACGGGCCGCGTATCGACGCGTTGCGTGCGTACGGCCGGCAGACGGACCTGCAAATCGCCGGGAGTGTGCACAAGGCACTCGTCCGCGGCTATGCGATGCCGGACACCGAGCAGTTCCGGCGACGCGCTCGACTCGCCGTGGAGGTCGGGGGCAACCTGCTCGACCTTGCCTTCCGCGAGAGCGCCGAAGGCGACCCCGAGATCCTCGCCGACGCCGCTCTCATGATGGACCGCTACCTCTTCGCACCGTCTCCCGACTCAGGGTTTCCAGGAATCGGGTGAAGTCGACGTCCAGCTTCGGCCCCTACGCCTCCGGCTGGATACCGAGCTCGTGCGTGGAGTACTCGCCAAACCAGTAGATGTGCTCGGTCAGGTACGGCGAGATGTGGGCCAGATCTTCCGGATCGATCTCTCACCCCGCCTCCAGCAGCTGCCGCACGATCTTCCCCGCCGTACGGCCTGGTGTCGCTGGAAGCCCGTCCTGCCGCTGAACGGTCGAGCAGCGGATGAGATGCGTTTCGCCGGGGTGGCCCTGGTGCGGCGGATTCAGACCCGTGAGCCTGGACGCCGCCGTGCCGGCAGGGTGGTGATGCGTGCGGGTCCGGAGCCCTCATGCACCGCGTGCAGTTCCAGGTCGAGTTCGGCGACGAGGCGACGTAGGGCCGCGGTGATCTCGCGTTCCTTGGACAGTGCGGTCGTGGCATCCGCCAGCTTCTGCTTCAGCTGGGCGTTCTCGTCGGCCAGTGACTGAGCAATCGCAGGTGTGCGCTGTTGGGCTCGAACACGGTACTGGAACTCCTCGACAAGGTCCTTGTGGTCACCGTAGACGACGTCCCGGCGCAGACCAGACTCGCGCAGCAGCTCGGTCACGGTGAGACGACCGGACTCCGATCGCAGCGGGGTGCCTTCCAGGAGGCGGTCGGCGGCTGCTAGGAGCGCGGAGCGTTCGGCGCTGAGGTCTCGGGGACGGCGTGTGGTCATGCCGGAGCTCCTTCGGTGCGGTGCTGCTCGTGGCGGTGGACGAGAGAGGCGACGCGCTCGGCCTGCGCCGCAGCCCGGTCGCGCAGGGGCCTGGGTACCAGTGGATCGGACGCGGTCGCTTCCAGGGAGCGGAGATCTTGCTTGCGTCGGGCGATATCCCGGTCGGTGTAAGCGAGGTTGGTGCAGCTGGACCGGCATTCGCCCTCGTCGGGGCCGACCGGTTCGGGAAGGCCTTGGGCGAGGCCAGAGGCGCGACAAGCGGCTGTCTCAGGGCGCCAAACGCAGGTCATGCCCTCGCCGTGGTGCACCTGGGGGTCCGTACCGGCCAGCAGGCGCGCAGCACTGCGGGGGCTGATGACCGTACGGCCCGGGAAGTCGGCCGTGCCAGTGATTCTGCGGCGGTACTCGTCGGCGGACGGTCCGCTGACGTGCTCGTCTGCCGCGAGCCGCTGGGCGTCATCGGTGATCTGCTCCAGGACGAGCTCGAGCTTCTCGACGGCGACGTCCTGGAGCCACTCGGTGTCCGGTGCGCCCGCGTAGTTGAGTGTCACCTTGGTGTCGACGTGACCGTACTGGAGGGCGGCGGCGATCAGCCCTCGCGGGCGGCGGACGATGAACCGGGCCAGAGTGCGGCGGAAGCGGCTGGCGTTCAGGTTCCCGGCGGGGTCATTGGGGATGGGCGCGCTGCCGTCTACGCGGCGGACGGTCTGGTTCACCCAGGCAGCGAAGTCGGCGATATCCCGGTTGATCGAGTGACAGGTACGGGCGTGCGTTGTGGACGGACGGACGGAGCCCGCGCGGAGCTGCGCCGGGAAGAGGTAGGGCTGGTCGTGCAGGGACTCCAGCAGGGCGATGGCCTCGTGCACGACACCGACGACCACCCACGGGCGTGTGGGTTCGGCTGATTCCGGGGTGTCCGGGGCGCGGTCGTAGCCCTTGCCTCGGTGGCCCTGGACGACGAGCTGCCCAGTCGCCTCGTCCGTGCCGCGGCAGCCGCGACGCAGCGCCAGTACCTCGCCGGGGCGCATTCCGGAGAGATAGCAAACGACGGTGAACAGGGCCCCGGTCAGGCGACGCCACAGTCCGGGCAGCTCCCCGACGCTGAGGGGAGTATCACGCCAGGGGCGTCCCTGGACCTGCCCTGTGATGGCGCCAACCGTACTCTGCGGGGCGACGTCCAAACCCTGCTGAGCCAGCCACCGCTTCTGGGCCAGGCTGAATGCGCCCTTGTCGTCCAGACCGACGAGGCGGAGCACATGACCGTAGTTGATCTGGGAACCGTTGGGGCCAGGGCCCCCAGGCAGAGGAGTGCCGGTCCGACCGCAGAAGTCCGCATAGGTGCGAAGGCGGGGTCCTGCGGTTCCGGAGTAGATGGCTTGGGAGGGGTGCTCTCCCTGGCAGAGTTGGACGTACTCGTGCCAGGCGTCGCGGATGTCCGGACCGATCTGCTCCACCATGAGCAGTGACCAGGCGAGCAGCGCCTCCATCGTGTCGTCGTGGATACGGGGGCGCTTGTTCTCGCCGCTCGCCGCCCGGAGGCCGACGAGCTGGTTGGCGGTGGTCCCCGTCCAGGGAAATCCGGTGGTGAGGCGGCATGGGGTGGGAAGTACGTCACGGAACAGCCAGAGGGTACGTACCGCGCTCAGGGCGTTCGCCTTCTGCCGGGGCGACGTGGTCGTCCCGATGACGTGGCGCACGTAGGCATCGAGGTCATGGTCGGTGACCTCGCCGATCTGCCCGAGGTTCTGGCTGTGCATCCAGTGGGCGAACAGCCGCAGGTCGCGGACGAGCACGGGCATCGAGCCGATTCCGATGTACTCGGCGGACCGCTGGCGTCCGCCCGGCTCCACGGGCTGGGGATGGTCGAGTGCGGCCAAGAGGACGGCTCGGAACTGCTGGCGGAGCGCTTCCGGGAAGACATGCAGGTTGAGGTTGCCGACATCCGTGTGGGCGTCGCGGTGGGCGGGGCGGATGTTCCAGACGTCGTCGCCGAAGTGGGACAGGCGGGCGGTGTCCGTGCCGAGCCTGACGGGCCGGTTGCGCAGTACGGGAACGTCGTCGTCCGGCCAGGGAACGTGGACCGGGATGGCCGGCACCGGAACAGGAAGGTGGGCTGGGTAGGTCATCGCAGGTCGGTCCGTCCGTCCAAGAGCGAGACGATGAGAGCGTGGTGCCGATCGGTGATCGATGCGCGTGCGTGGGCGTGCTCGGCCCCGCTGTAGTGGCTGAGGATGTCCCGTAGCCGGGCCAACGGCGTCGCGTAGCGGGCCGCCCACAGCCGCGGGTCGATGTTGGACCGCAGCGCCTTCAGCTGGTCGTGCAGTGCGATCTGAACCGGAAGGTGGTGCGGCAGCGCTCGCGCGTTCGGACAGTTCAGGCAGGCGTGGAGGAACGATGCCGGACATGCTTCTCCGGCAGGAGCGTGTGGGCTGTCCAGGTGATCCCGGCAGGCGACGACCGCGGTGTCCCGCTCGGCAGCGAGCATGCTCCTCAACGTCTCTGGGGCGACACCGGCCTGCGCGGCCGCCGTGGGCAGGTCCTCGGCCGCCAGGGCGAGCAGACGGGACGGGAGCACGACGACCTTGGCGGCCTCGCGGGCCTTGTCGACTTCACCCTGCAAAGCTTCGGCGACCACGTACTGGCTCTGATCTCGGACGGTCTGGCTGCGGCGCAGGTAATGATCGCGCAGGGTCCGTGCCGTGTGCGACACGGGACGGCGCTGTGACTCCAGAGCGGTCTGACGGACGCGACGCATGTCGATACCGGGAGGCCCGCCCTCCTCGGTCCGGTTGGTGGTGGGGAAACCGCGGGTTCGTGCCCAGCGCTCCACGCGGACCTCCTCCGACCACAGAGAGTTCGGCTTGGCCGGATTGGCGAGTCGTCGGTGGACGAAGGCACCGGGCATGCCACTGATCAGCCGAGCGGGCGCGGTCAGCTCCACCAGGAGTTCATAGACCCGTAGCGGAGAGTGGAACAGCACTTCGTCTCCCGGAGTCCGTTCCAGCATGCTCCGGAGGGACACGGGAAGATCCTCGACCGCTGCCACCCGGTGCTCGCGCTCCGGGCCGCGCCGGGGCTTTCGCTGCTCCACCAGCGCGACCGCCACTTCCTCGTCACCGATGCCGTCCGATCGCTGATGCAGCGCGGGCCACCCCGCGACCGTGCCGAGGTTCTCCGCCGTCAGCACGGACAGGAGAATGGCGAAGGCGGTGGCCTCCTGCTGCGACAACGTCAGCATGCGCATTACCGTGGCTACACCGCCGCACCGCTGGACGGCCGGAGCGCCACCCCCGTCACTCCGGCGGGGCAGGTCGCCGGTCCGCACGAACAGATCCAGGAGCTGGGCCAACTCGGCGTCGTGGCCATCGCCGACCTCACCCGCACGAAACCGCTCCAGCAAACGGGTCCCGGCCCGGATCCGGTCCCGGCATAGGCGGATGTCCCGCCGCAACGCGGTCATGATCTGCTGCCACTCGCCCTCGGGGTACGCCGTGACCTGCTGTGACGCCTGCTTGACGGGCAGCCGGGTCTCGAACAGCTCACGTCGGGCGGATTCGGGGAGCTCCGGGCAGTCGCGCAGCACGATCCGCAGACGGCCCGTGCAGGTACGACGGGTCTGAGGGTCCTCATACCGGGCCATGAAGGCCCTGATGTGCTCGGCCGTGATGTCCGCCGGGCGTCCCGGCGACAGTTCGCACTGAGCGAGGGCGTGGGCGAAGTCACGGACGACCTGGTAACCGGTACGGAATGACGTCGCGCGCTTCACCCCGCTGCGGGCGCCCGCCCGCTCTGCCAGCCTCCGGACCAGCCAATTCCTTACCGGCTCGGCGACCGGCAGGTCGGAGCAGTCGAATCGGACGCTCCGCCCTGTGCTCTCCTCGTGGAACAGCACCACCGCCCCCGACACTCCGTCGGGCAGTCGCTCGGGCGGGGACCAACCGGACGGCGGAAGCGCCGCCCGGCGCCCGCCCCTCACTGCGTTCGCCCGGCCGCGACGGCCGGCCCCATGACCGACCCACCGTGACGTGCGAAGATCCGCACCAGCGTGTCCACCCCTGAACTCTCGTCGTCGTCCAGGAGCGCCATCAGGTACGAGACCTGCAGGCCGGTGAAGGGCTCCAGGTAGTGCTCCCGCGTAGTGTCGGGATGTCGATGCCCAAGCAGCACGGCCAACTGCAGCCAGATGTCGCCGAGCTGTTCGCGGAAGTCCTCGATCTCGTCGGGCGAGAAGCCCTCCAAACGGCGCTCCTCGACGAGCGACAGGATCGAGAACCACTTCAAGGCAAAGGAGTGCCGGCACATGTGGGGCGTCGCCCACAGGGGACACTCGCGCCGCATCTGATCCCGCTGCCCCTCGTTCAGCCGCCCGTTCGGATCGGTCCTGCCCAGCCATGCTTCGGCCACCCGTCGGTTCGCGGCATCGAAGGTGTCTTCCCAGCTGTGCGGTTTCTTCGGTAGGCCGTTCACCGACAGCCACACACACAGCGGCTCCAGGCCCTGCGTCGTCCGGCGGAACAACAGCCGGCGGTCGTCCGGCGCCAGGTCGTCCAGGGCCACTGATTGCGAGCCGCCCGCAGCGGCCACATGCACCTGCCGGGTACGGGGATCGTGGCCGATCACGATACGCACGCCGCTGAGCCGCTCGTACCGACCGTGCCGCTGTGCCCGGCTGATCACCTCGGCTCGGGATCCCTCCAGTGGGTCCAGGTAGCCCTCGACCGACCGCAGTACCTGCCGGGGAATCCAGTACGCCCGGCCGGCGCGGCCACCCTTGACGCACTTGGCCGCGAGCCACGCCGTGCCCATCCGCTCGCCGCCCGAGACCGGGAGTTCGACGTCGAGGATGCTCGCCCACTCACGCAGCCGAAGCCCGGTCCCGTACAGGCCGTCGGCGAAGGCCGCGTCCCGGTCCTCGTTGAACCTGCCGGCCTGCCGCCCCGCGCGCCGCAGCCCGTCGAAGCCGTATCCGCGTAGCCCGATGTCGCGCCACTGCTCCAAGGCATCCCGCAGCAGCCACTTCACCTGACGGCTCGTCGAACCCGCCGGACGCAGCGGGTCACGGCGCCCCCGGCCGTACGCCTGTCGTGTCGCTGCCTCGTTATCGGCACGCACGGTCGCGACCGGGTTCGCGATCCCGAACCGGGAACTAGCCCACGTGTAGAAGCTGTTGAGGCCGGCACGGTCGGTGTCGAACGAGGTGGCCCGCACCCGCTCCGCGTTCCGGGTGTCGGTGATGCGCCAGTCCTTGAACGCCTCGACGTCACGGACCGTGGCCCGGTCCCATGTCGTATCGACGGCGTTCAGGAAGTCCAACCACACAACGAGCGTGTACGCGTAGCGCCGCCAGGTTCCCGGCTGCGAGGTGGCCATCCGGCCTTCCCGGAAGAAGAGGTTGATCCGGGAATCGGGGCGGCCACTCGGCGGCAGGAGGATGGGCGTGCCGTGGCGGGCCCCGTTGCGGGCGGCTCTGCCATGCAGATCGCCGAGATCGGGGAGCTCGGGATCTTTCGCGGCAGGCGGTGGGACGGTGAAGTCGTAGAAGTCAACGGTCCAGTGTTCCAGGACGTTCACGTGCGCAGCTCCGGGATGAACGAGTAACGAAGCGACAACCGAGAGTAGCCTAGAGAACCGGCGGCAAGGTCGACCCGGGGGAGGGCTTCGAACAGGCCGCCGCCCGCGAGCTGGCCGAGGAGACCGCGCTGCGCGCGGCCCCCGAGGAGATCCGGATCGTTTCCATCCTGCTCGACGCCGATTCCGGCCTGACCCAGCTGACGGCCGCGGCCGTCACCTCGGCCGCCGAGGGCACCGCCACGATCACCGAGCCCCACAAGATCGCCTGCTGGTCCTGGTTCTCCCCGGCCGAGATCCCGGCGGCCCTCTACGCCCCGTCCGCGGCGGCCCTGCGCGCCTGGCGGCCCGACCTGGCGCCGCATCTCCCGCATGTACCGTCGTACGACTATCCGACCACCGTCACCCCGGACCCCGCGGGCGGCCCGGGCCTTCGCTGACAGCCTGCCGCACGCCGACTTCGCGCTACCGCCTTCGTGCAACCGCCTTCGCGGTGGCCGGTGACCCTTCCACGCTCTGCGGGGCTGATCCCGTCCGTACTCCGGCCGGCCGGAGTACGGACGATCAGACTGCCGGCCGGCGCGGCGCGGCGGCAGGCCCCTTAGGTCACCGTCACCACCGTCGCCGCGGTGACGGCCGCCATCGCCAGCCGCATGTCGCGGATCGCGGCGCGGACGCTCTCGGCCGCCCACTGTCCCTCGGCCATCTCCGCCGTGCGCGCCTCCACCTCCTTGCGCGGGGTTCCCGGGAAGGCCAGGGCCTGCAGGCCGGCCGCGTGGATCAGCGCGACGAGGCTCGCGGTGCGCTCGTCCGGCTCCGCGCCGTCGATGACCGCGGAGGCGAGCCGCTCGCGCAGTTCGCGCTCGGCCGTTCCGTCGGCCTCCGGGTAGCGTCGCACCGGGAAGACTCCGAGCGCCTTGCGCCGCTCCTCCACGACCACGCCGCGCCCGCTCAGCCGCTCCACGGCCGCCCCGATGGCCTTGGCCTGGTCCTTCGTCAGCCAGTCGGTGACCCGGCGCTTGCTCCGGCCGCCCATCCAGGCCCGTATCGACTCGGTCCGGCCGTCGAGCAGTTCCTCCCCGGTGGGCGAGGTGTCCACCAGTTCCAGGTACTTGCCCGAGACCCGTACCCGCTCCGCGAGGACCAGTTCGAGCAGGAGGGCGCCCGCCACGGCCCAGCCCACCGACTGCCGCTGCTTCACCGACCCGGACTCGTCGTCCAGCGACAGCAGTGTGATCTCCTCCGCCAGTGTGATCCCCATGCCCGCCATCCCCGTACCCCCACACCTTTGGAAACGTAGAACTCGTACGTCTCGTAGAACCTGTCTCCTGGCCAGACGTCCACACCCGGCGGGAAGTTCCCGGCTCCGCCCTACGGCCGCCCCGCCATCGCACGCGGGGCGAAGTTCCCGTCGCCCAGGTCCTCCGCCAGCAGCCGCTTCGCGATCGCGTCCGCGGCGGCCCGCAGCTCCGCGCTGCGCGGACGGCCCCGGTCCTTCTCCAGCTGGTCGCCGAGCCACGTGGCCCACGCGTCCGAGATGACGCCCGCTTCCCGCTCGCCCGCCGGGGTCTGCGTGTAGAAGCCGTTCTGCCGCGTCATGTAGCCCTCGTCCACCATCCGTTCGAAGACCGGCAGCAGCACCTCCGGGGGCAGGTGGCGGCGCGACGCGATGAGTCCCAGGCTCGCGTAGCCGACGGTGCGGGTCATCAGGTCCACCTGCATGACCGCCCACGCACCCGCCATGTCCAGCCGGGTGTCCGAGGAGTTCACGATCCCGCGGGCCGTCTCCGGTCCCATGCTCCGCACCAGCTTGCCGACCGCCAGTTCCAGCAGCTTCGCCGAGTCCCCGGAGGCCGTGGCGGGCGAGCCGAAGCCGTCGCCCATGTCCGTGGAACCGGCCCGCGCGCTGTCGCGCAGCTTGACCTGCTTGAGGAACAGCGCGACGACGAATCCGACCACCGCCACCGGCACGGTCCACAGGAACACCGTGTGCAGGGTGTCCGCGTACGCGTCGATGACCGGCCCGGCCGCCGCCGGATCGAGCCCGTGCACGCCCTGTGGGCTCTGCGCCGCCGCGCCCAGCTGTGCTGGGTCCTGGCCGGTGGCGCGCGCGGCCTCCTCGACCCCCTTCGCCAGCGCGGGCTTCAGGGTGTTGGCGTAGATCGTGCCGAAGACGGCGGTCCCGAAGGCGCTGCCGAGGGTACGGAAGAAGGTGACGCCCGAGGTCGCGGTGCCGAGGTCGGCGTAGTCCACGGTGTTCTGCACGGCGATGGTCAGCACCTGCATGCACAGGCCGATGCCGGTGCCGAGGACGAACATGTACAGCGATTCCAGCCAGGCGTTGGACTGCGGCCCCATCCGCGACAGCAGGTAGAGCCCGAGGCCCATCACCGCGCAGCCGACGATCGGGAAGATCCGGTAGTGCCCGGTCTTGCTCGTGACGTTGCCGCTGAAGACCGATGCGATCAGCAGGCCGATGACCAGCGGCAGCGTGCGCACTCCGGAGACGGTGGCCGAATCCCCGTCCACGTACTGCAGGTACGTCGGCAGGAAGGTCATCGCGCCGAGCATCGCGAAGCCGACGACGAAGCTGAGGACGGAGCAGACCGAGAAGACGGGATTGCGGAACAGCCGCATCGGCAGCATCGGCTGTGCGGCGCGCATCTCCACCAGGCAGAACAGTGCGAGTGCCACGGCGCCGGCGGCGAAGAGCCCGACGATGAGGGGAGAGCTCCAGGCGTACTCGTTCCCGCCCAGGCTCGTGGCCAGGATCAGCGAGCTCGCGCCGATCGCGACCATCGCGATGCCCAGGTAGTCGATGACCGGTTTGCCCGCGGCGCGCACGGAGGGGATCGTCTTCGCGGCGGCCACCACGACCAGGATGGCGATCGGCACGTTGACGTAGAACGCCCAGCGCCAGGTCAGGTGGTCGGTGAAGAGTCCGCCGAGCAGCGGCCCGATCACCGTGGCGACGCCGAAGACGGCGCCGATCGCGCCCTGGTACTTCCCTCGTTCGCGCAGCGGGACCACGTCGGCGATGAGGGCCATCGCGGTGACCATCAGCCCGCCGGCGCCGATGCCCTGGATGCCCCGCCACACGATGAGCAGGGTCATGTTGCTCGCGAGGCCGCACAGGAACGAGCCGGTGATGAAGACGATCGCGGAGATCTGGAAGACCAGTTTCCGGCCGAAGAGGTCACCGAACTTGCCGACGAGCACGGTCGCGACCGTCTCGGTGAGCAGGTACGCGGTCACGACCCAGGACATGTGGTCCCCGCCGCCGAGGTCCGCCACGATCGTGGGCAGCGCCGTGCCCACGATCGTCTGGTCCAGGGCCGCCAGCAGCACGCCGAGCATGACCGTGCCGAACACGATGTTGCGCGATCGCCGGTCGAGCACGGGTGGCGCCGCTGCGGATATGGCGGGGGCTGCACCTTCGGCTGTGGTCACACCTCGCACTCTCACAGCGCCCCCGTCCGGCCGCATGCGGCGTTAGCCCGTCCGGGCGGCCGGGACGCGGGGGCCGTCGACGCACGTGAACAGGCCGTCAGTACGGGTGGCCCGGCCGCAGCCGCCGGCGCAAGTGAACCCGGCCGCCGGCCGTCAGCGCAGGTGAACACGGCCGCCGGCGCAGGCGACCCGGCCGCCGGCCGTCAGCGCAGGTAGCCCAGCCCCGGATGCTCCGCCGCGTACCCGGCCACCAGCCGCCGGGCCACCGCGACCGAGTCCACCAGCGGATGCAGCGCGAAGGCCTTGACGGCGTCCGCCCGCGATCCGCTGGCCGCCGCCGCGAGGACCTCCCGCTCGGCGGCCTTGACCGAGGTCACCAGGCCCACCGCGTGCAGCGGCAGCGGATCGACGGCGACCGGGTGGGCCCCGTTGGCGTCGACCAGGCAGGGCACCTCGATGACGGCCTCGGCGTCGAGCACCGACAGGGTCCCGCGGTTGCGGACGTTCAGGATCAGGGTGGCGCGCTCGTCCCGGGCGATGGCGCGCATCAGGGCGAGGGCCACCTTCTCGTACCCGCCCGACTCCAGATCGCTCTCCTCGCGCTCGCCGACGCCCGCGACCTCGCGGTTCTCGGCCATGTACGTCGCTTCGCGCTCGGCCCGGGTGCGGTCCCAGGCGGCCAGCGCCGCACCGGGTGCCGGATCCGGCCGCCCGGCCTCGGCGTAGAACCCCCGCTGCTGGTCGCGCAGGAACGCCCCGCGGGTCTGCTTGACCTCCTGGTAGGCCCGTACGGTGTCGCGGTTGAAGTAGTAGTAGTGCAGGTACTCATTCGGGATCGCGCCGAGCGAGCGCAGCCACTCGGCCCCGAACAGCCGGCCCTCTTCGAAGGATTCCAGCGCCTGCGCGTCGGCCAGCAGCCGCGGCAGTTCGTCGCGCCCGCCGATCCGCAGCCCGCGCACCCAGCCCAGGTGGTTGAGGCCGACGTAGTCGATCCAGGCGTCCTCGGGCCGGGCGCCGAGCAGCCGGGCGATCCGCCGCCCGAGCCCGACCGGCGAATCGCAGATGCCGATGACCCGGTCCCCGAGCTCCTCGGCCATGGCTTCCGTGACCACCCCGGCCGGGTTGGTGAAGTTGATCACCCATGCCCCGGGGGCGGTACGGGCCACCCTGCGCGCGATCTCACGGGCCACCGGCACCGTCCGCAGGCCGTACGCGATCCCGCCCGCGCCCACCGTCTCCTGGCCCAGCACTCCCTCGGCCAGGGCGATCCGCTCGTCGGCGGCCCGCCCCTCCAGTCCTCCGACGCGAATGGCCGAAAACACGAAGTCGGCGCCGCGCAGGGCCTCGTCGAGATCGGTGGTGGCCGTGACGGCCGGGGCGTCCGCGATCCCGGCGGCCTGGTCCGCGAGCACCCGTGCCATGGCACGGAGCCGGCCGGAATCCTCGTCGTACAGGGTCACGTGTGACACCCTGCCCTCGGCGTGATCGCCGAGCAGGGCTCCGTAGACGAGCGGTACCCGGAATCCGCCCCCGCCGAGGATCGTCAGCCGCACGCCCTTACCGCCTTTCGCAGTGCACCAGTGCCAGGGTGTCGTGGCACCAGTCTCCCCCGCCGGATCAGTCCACCGGCGACGGCACGGCCCTCAGCCGCGGCAACTGGTGCGGCTGCGCGCCCGGACCGCCCGGCAGCGGACCCGTCGGCCGGCCCTGCGGCGTCGAGAGGACCAGCGTCATCCGGGTCAGCCCCATGCCGTCGAGCATCGGGCCGGATTCCGCCACCATCCGGCAGCGCACCAGACCCCAGCCCGGGTCCGGGTGGCGCACGGTGCGCACGGCGCCGTCCTGTTCGGCGGCCCCGGCCCCGTGGGTCGTCAGCCAGTGCGGCACTCCGTACCGGTAGGCGGCCTCCATGAACGGGTCACGGGCCACCTCCTGACGGATGCTGCGCAGCCCCTCGTCGTCGGGGGCGGCGGCCAGTGCGGTCGCGAAGCGTGCCAGCAGCGGTACGCACCAGGCCGGTTCGTGGTCCTCCAGCACGGCCGCGGCGTCCGGGTGGAACAGCACGAAGCGCAGGAAGTTGTCGTCCGGCAGGGCGGTCGGATGCGGGCGTACCGACTGGAAGAGCCGGTCGAACGCCGAGTTGGTCAGGGCCACGTCCCAGCGGTGGTCCACGAGGAAACTCGGGTAGGGAACGGCCTCCATGAGGGCCGCGTAGTCACACAGGTAGTCGCGCTGCGCCGGATCGTCGGGCAGCCGGCTGTCCTCGGCCGCGCGCCAGGTGGGCGGCGGGTCGCGGTCGACCATGATCCGGAAGAGCCAGAAGCACTGCCGCTCGCTCATCTCCAGGGCCTCGGCCAGGGCGAGGAGCTTGCGGTCCGTCCACTCCTTGACCAGGCCGCGCTCCCAGTTTCCGTACGCGCGAACGCTGATGCGCAAACGCGCCGCCAAGTCTTCCTGGCTCAGCCCCAGTTCCTCCCGGCGCTGGCGCAAAATCTCCTTGCGTCGCTCCGACCGCACGGCGCCGCGTGCGGACTCCTCGCCCGCGAGGCGCTCCCCACCGATGTGGGCGAGCCCTTCGGACGGGCCCACCGCTGCGAGATGTGGCACCGAGGGCTCCCCCCATCTTTATTACGGTCTGGATCTTCATTTCCGTGTGGCGATCCTGCTACCGACTTCATTCGAGTGTCAACTATTGTGGCAATTCCAGCCTCTGGGCAGCTCGATCCCGCCACAGATGTGGCACGTTCTAGCCGTACGGACAGAGACCGGATAGATTCCTGGAGCCGACCACGTGCCCGTACCCCGACCTCGCGCGATCTAGGAGAACCACTGGTGACAGACGGCTTCCCGGCTCCCGTCGCGGTGGCCAACACGCTCCTGGCGGCCACCGTCACGCGGGTCGCCGAACTCGCGGGCAAGCTGGGCCGCGACCCGAACCAGGTCTTCGACCTGCGCCGCCTCTCCGAGGCCTCGGGCGTACCCGCCGACGTGGTGCGGAGCCTGCTGGACGGCCGGCCCGCCGGTGAGCCCGATCTCCAAACCCGGTTCCTCCAGCGCCTCGACCTCCTGCGGCGCACGCGCGTCAAGCCCAACGGCCGCCGCTACACGCAGCAGGAGATCGCCGACGGCGCCGCCATGTCGCGCCAGCAGGCCGGGGCCCTGATCAACGGCGACAGACGGCCGACCATGGAACACTGTGACGCGATCCAGCGCTTCTTCGGGGTGCATGCCGGATTCCTCACCGCCCACGACGCAGACGCGCTCACGGACGCCCTCCAGCGCACCGAGCAACAGCTGCTCCAGGACTTCGCGGGCCGCGCACGGGAAACCGCACCCGCCCCGGCCGCTTCGACGGGCGATCCCCTGGCAAGACTTCTCCAGAACCACGGCGTACGGGGCATCGCCTGGCGCGCCGCCCAACTGCCCAGCGACAAGCACCGGGACAAGGTGACCGAATGGCTGGACATGCTTCTCGAAAGCGTCAAACCGAACGAATCCTGACCCAGTCGAAAGTCTGGGTCTGATCCTTGAGTCCTGATCCGGATCCGCGCCGACGGGGAGAACGGTGAGCATAGGCAGAGCGCAGCGGCGGTTGTGCGGGGAGCTGGTGGCAGGCATCAACCTGACCGCGCCCGTGGAGCCCCTGGACCTCTACGCCGCCCTCTGTGAGGGCATGAGCAAGCACCGCGGCCGCCGGGTGGAGTTCCGGATGGCCTCGTTCCCGCCGGGGACGGCCAGCGGACTGTGGCTCGACATGGCGGACCGCGATCTGGTGGTCATCGAGGAACGCACCGCACCCGACCACCAACTGGTGATCCTCGGGCACGAGTTGTGGCACATGAAGGCCGGACACTGCAGCCACCACGTCGACGGCGCCGCCGTCGCCGCGCGGCTGCTGTCGGACGAGGCCGACATCGGCGAGACCGTACGCCGCGTCGCCGCGCGCACGCGCGCCGACGTCCATGAGGAGACCGAAGCGGAAACCTTCGGTCTGCTGCTGGGCAGCCGCTGCCGGACCTGGCTGGCCGGGTCGGGCAGCCATCGGGCCCCGGCACAGCGGGACCAACTGGCCGGCCGCATCGAGGCCGCGCTCGGATACCGGGGGCACAGGAACGACCATTGAAAGGCCAGGACTACTACACACCGGCAGCCGCGATGGCGATCGCACTCGCCTTCAAACTGCCGACGCTACGGAAGAACTGGCGCGATCCGCTCCTGCGGTCGGTCTGCGCCCTGCTCACCCTGGCCGGCGCGATCTTCATCTTCGCCGCCCCGCCCACGATCGCGGCGGTCAACCGCTGGACCGGCATACCCAACTTCTCCGCCCCGCTCGTCTACTGCCTGATCACCGCCTTCAGCGCCGCCTGCCTCGTACTGATCGTCAACTGGCGCGGCGGCCCACCGGAGGAGACCCGGCGCGTCTCGCGGGCCTGGATCCTCGGCTACTCCGCCGTGATCGTGGCGCTGACGGTGCTGTTCTTCCTCGGTGACACCCCGGTCGAGCGGCTGCGGGACTTCGACACCCACTACGCCAACACCCCCTTCATCCGGGAGCTGATCGCCCTCTACCTGGTGGCCCACAACGTGGCCGCCTTCGTGATGGTCGCGATGTGCTGGCGCTGGTCCCTGCAAGTGCGCGGCTGGCTCCGCGTCGGCCTCGTGATCATCGTCATCGGGTACGTCTTCAACCTCTGCTACGACGCCACCAAGATGACCGCCGTCGTGGCCCGCTGGACCGGCCACGACCTGGACTGGCTGAGCACCTCGGTGGCGCCGCCCGTCGCCTCCATCGGAGCCAATGTCAGCGCCGTCGGCTTCGTGCTTCCGCTGGTGTTCCAGCGGCTGTCCGACCGGTGGCAGTACTGGTCCAGGTACCGGCGGCTGGGCACCCTGTGGCACGAGGTGCGCACGTCCGGCCCCACGGGCGTCCCCGGCGTGCGGATGGCCTGGTGGTCCGCCGCGGAGCTGCGGATGATCCAGCGCGAGTCGGACATCCACGACGGCTTCCTGCACCTCGGCCCGTACTTCGACCCGTCACAGCGGGACGACGCCCTCGCGCGGGCCCTCGGGGCCGGGGCCGACGAGGACACCGCACGGGCCGTCGCCGACGCGGCCATGGTCGCCGCCGCCGTGCGCGCCCGCGCGGCCGACCCCGAGGGGCGGGTCATCGGGGCCAGCGAGGAAGGGGCGCCGCCGGTCACCGACGGCCCGCGCGACCTCGTACGGATCTCGCACGCCCTGCGCAACTCGCCGGTGGTGGCCGAATCCCGCCGGCAGGCGGCGCTGTCGGGGCGCTGAGCCCGCAGGGCCCAACCCCGGGTACGCCGCCCCGGGTAGGCCGCCCGGGGCACGCAGCCGCCGTTCGCTCAGCGCCCGGCCGCGGCCAGGGACAGGGACGGGAACAGGTCCTGGAACGGCGCCGCCGAGTCGATCCCGTCCCGCCCGAAGGGCGCGTCGAAGCTCCACACCATGAACAGCAGGAACACGATCAGCGCGCTGAACAGCCCCGCGAGCAGCAGCTCCCGCCCCGAACGCCGGATCTGCAGGGTGAAGATCAGCCCGACGGTGACCAGCCCGCCCGCGACCAGCCCCAGCCAGACCACCCCCGGCAGCGTGGACTCGTCGCTCTGCGTCCGCTCGTGGCGGGCGTCGTCGGCGGCCGCGATGTGGTCCAGCAGCGGCTGGTAGGCCTGGGCCTGCAGCTCGTTGCCCGGGCTCTGGTGGGTGACGTCGCTGCGCAGCTTGCCGAGGAGTTCGCCGCTCTCCGGGGACACCGGCGCCCCGGAGGTCAGCCGCGGCCAGTCCACGCTGACGGTGTGGGACACGTACGCGTCGACCTCGCCGCGGATCCGGTCGCGGACCGCGGCGGGGTAGACGTCGGCGCGCTGGGTGACCTCGTACAGGGACTGGGCCTCGCGGCGCACGCTGTCCTCGGCGGCGCCGCGCGCCTCCCAGACGCCCGCGATGGCCAGGCCCAGCACGATCGCGTAGACCACGCCGACCATCATCACCATGTACTCGAGGACGTCGGGGGTTTCGCTGGTGTCCTCGTCGTCGTCGACCCGGCGGTGCCGGATCGCGGTGAAGGCGAGGACGAGGGCGCAGACGAGCGCCATGGCGATGGCCAGGACCAGCCATTCGGACACGAGGATTCTCCGTAGGTCGAAACGATCGGACTGAACGTGGCGGCGCGGCTAGCCGCGGCTCCTGGAACGGGGCCGCAGCGCGACGGCCGCGAGCACCGCCGGGGTCGTGACGACGACCATGAGCATCAGGGTGGACATGCCGTCCGGGCCGCGTCGCGCCAGGGCCGCCGAGTGGTACGGGCGCACGTGGAAGCGCCCCGCCGCCCCCGCCACCGCTGCGACCGGCCGCGGAGCCACCGCTCCGCCCGGAGCCGGCCGCGCACCCCCGGGCTCCCGCGCCGCGGCCGCCCGCGGCTGCGCCGGCGCGGGCCTTGCCTGCGCCGTCGGCCCGGGGGCGGGCTCCGCCACCGCGCCGGGCGGCGCCGGGGCGGGCCCCAGCCCGGGGTGGCGCACCGTCGGCCCGGCCGGGCCGGGCAGCAGCACCCGGGCGGTCGGCCGTACGGGCGCAGCCGGAACCGGCGTCGACGCCGGGGGCCGTAGCAGGGGCGGCTGCGACCCGGCCGGAACGCACACGTCGACCCGGGCGCCGCGCCCGTGGCCGTCTCCGGCGACCGCCACGTGACCGTGCAGCGGGCAGAGCGCCGCCACCAGGCCGGCCCCGGCGAAGTACTGCCAAGCGGTCACCGCGCGTTCTCCCGATTCCGCAGCAGGGATGAGGGCTACTCCTGAAGAAACGATCACGGCGGTGGTTCGATACGCGTCGGACAGGTCAAGATCCGCCCTCGGCGGTCCACTTCGCCTCACACCGGGTCCCGGCCGGGTGCCCGCCCGGCCCGGACCCGTACCGGCGGGCGCGCCCCCGGGCACCACCCCACCGCGCCGCCGCGCGCCCCGGCCCCCGCACACCCGCGGCCGGCGTTCACCCGCCCGGCCCACTCCGCCACGGCGCGGCCCGCTCCCCCCGCCGATGATCGGAGAACCCGATCCCGCAGCTCAGCGGGGTCGCCCCGGGGAGCACAGGGACGGTGGCAGGTGGACGCGAACGGCTCGCAGACCCTCGAAGCACAGGTCGACGCCCTGATGGACGGCCTCCGGGCCGATCTGGAACGGCTCGCGGCGATCCCCTCGGTCGCCTTCCCCGGATATCCGGCGGAGCCGGTCCTGGAGGCGCACGACCTGATCGTCTCCCTGCTGCGCGAGGCGGGCGTCCCCGCCATCGAGCGGATCGACCTGCCCGACACCGCCCCGGTCATCTACGGCGAGATCCCGCCCCCGCACCCGGACGCCCCGACCGTCCTGCTCTACGGGCACTACGACGTCCAGCCCGCGGGCAACCCGACCCTGTGGCTGTCCCCTCCCTTCGAGCCGACCCCCGTCCCCGGCGTCCCCGGCGCCCTGCGGGCGCGCGGGATCGCCGACGACAAGTCGAACGTGATCGCGCACCTGGGCATGCTCCGGGTCTACGGCGGCCGCCCGCCCGTCGGGATCAAGCTGGTGATCGAGGGACAGGAGGAGTACGGCAGCCCCTTCGACGACTATCCGCCCACCGATCCGGACCGGTTCGCCTGCGACGCGATGGTCATCGCCGACCTCGGCAACCTGCGTCCCGGCACCCCGACCCTGACCACCGGTCTGCGCGGGGCCTGCGAGGTGACGGTGGAGGTGCGCACCCTCGCGGAGGCGCGGCACAGCGGCGAGTTCGGCGGAGCCGCCCCCGACGCCCTGCTGGTCCTGCTCCGGGCACTGGCCACCCTGCACGACGAGCACGGAGACGTGGCGGTGCCCGGGCTGCGCCGCGATCCCTGGGAGGGAACGACCTATACCGAGGAGGAGTTCCGCGAGCTGGCCTCCGTCCGGGACGGACTGCCGCTGATCGGCACCGGCTCGCTCGGCGAGCGGCTGTGGAGCGGGCCCGCCGTCACCGTCATCGGGCTGGACGCCCCGGACGTGGCGGGCGCCGCCTCCGCCGTGGTCCCGTACGCGCGGGCCAAGCTGAACCTGCGCTTCCATCCGCTCCAGGACGCGAAGGAGGCCCGGTCCGCGCTCGTCAAGCACCTGCGCGCGCAGCGCCCCTTCGGGATCCCGCTCAGCGTCACCCCGGGCGACACCGGCCCCGGCTTCGAGGCGCGGACGGGCGGACCGGCGTACCGGGCGGCGCTGACCGCGCTGAAGGAGGCCTGGGGCACCGAGGCCTCCTACGTGGCCACGGGCGGCTCCATCCCGCTGGTGAACGGCCTCGCGCGGGCGGCTCCGGGCGCGGAGGTCCTGCTGTTCGGCGCGCAGGACAGCATGTGCAACCTGCACGCGCCGAACGAGCGGGTGCTGCTGTCGGAGGTGCGCAACACGGTGGTGGCGATGGCCGCCTTCGTCCGGGAGTACGCGGCCGACTTCGGCGCGGCCGGTTCCCGTGACACCGTCCGGGACCGCTCGGGAGACGCCCGGTGACCACAGCGACCCCGCCGCCGGCAGCCCCGCCGCCCCCGCCGGCCGCGCCGGCCGCGCCGGCTCCACCGGAGGGTCCGGCGCCCGCGCGGAAGTTCTCCTTCCCCAGCGCGCTGACCATCCTGGCCATCGTCACCGTCGCGATCTGGCTGCTGGCCTTCCTCGTCCCGGCCGGCGAGTACGACCGGGACGACAGCGGCTCCCCCGTCGCCGGCACCTACCACCGGGTCGACGGCACCCAGAGCTTCACCGATCGCCTGAACGACCTGTTCCTCTCCCCCGTCAACGGGCTCTACGGCCTCCAGGACCCCAAGACCGGCCAGGTCGGCCCCACCTTCAGCGGTGATCTGTACGGCAGCGCGGGCGTGTTCCTCTTCGTGCTCGCCATCGGCGCCTTCATCACCGTCGTGTTCGCCACCGGGGCCCTCGACCGCGGCATCGCCCGCCTCGCCCACCGGCTGCGCGACCGCGGGGCCCTGCTGATCGCCGCCGTCATGGTGGTCTTCTCGATCCTGGGCACCGTGGAGGGCTTCGCCGAGGAGACCCTCGGGTTCTACGGACTGCTCGTGCCGATGATGCTGGCCCTGGGCTACGACCGGCTCGTCGCCGTCGGCGCTGCCATCCTCGGCGCGGGCATCGGCGTGCTCTGCTCCACGGTGAACCCGTTCGCGACCGGCGTGGCCTCCTCGGCGGCCGACATCTCGCTCGGGGACGGGATCGGGCTGCGCTTCCTCATGTGGATCGTCCTGACCACCGTGACCGTCCTCTACGTGATCCGGTACGCGCGACGGGTCCAGAAGGACCCCTCCAAGTCGATCTGCGGATTCCTGCCCGGGGACCGGGAGCAGAAGGCCACCGGCGCCGAATACCCCGAGGGCGAAGAACCGGAGCTGACCCGGCTGCACAAGATCGTGCTGGTCCTGCTGGTCCTCGTCTTCGCCTTCATGATCTTCTCGGTGGTGCCCTGGTCGAGCGCGCTCACCGGCAAGGCGGACGCGACCCCGTACGTCTGGGAACTGGACTGGTCCTTCGCCCAGTTGGCGGCGCTGTTCATCTGCGCGGCCGTGCTGATCGGCCTGGTCGCCCGGATGGGCGAGGCCAAGCTCAGCTCCACGATCATCCAGGGCGCCGCCGACTTCATCTCGCCCGCCCTGGTCATCATGCTGGCGCGCGGGGTCACGGTCATCATGAACAACTCGAAGATCACCGACACCGTGCTGAACTCCATCGAGGGCGTGGTGAAGGGGACTTCGTCCGGGGTCTTCGCGATCATCGTCTTCCTCGTGAACCTCCCGCTCGCCTTCCTGATCCCCTCCACCTCCGGGCACGCCACGCTCACCATGCCGATCCTGGCCCCGCTCGCCGACTTCGCGGGCGTCTCCCGCGCGCTGATGGTGACGGCCTGGCAGTCGGCGAGCGGATGGATGAACCTCTGGGTCCCCACCACCGCGGTCACCATCGGCGGTGTGGCGCTGGCCAAGGTCGGCTACGACAAGTACCTGCGCTTCGTCTGGCCGTTGCTCGCCATCCTCTTCGTCATGATCTGCGGGTTCCTGGCGCTGGGAGCCGCGATGTGACGCCGGCGGCGTGCGCACGTGCGGAACGCGCGCAGGGGCGCGACCCTGGGGTACCTCCCAGCGGTAGCTGGGAGATGGGTCGCGCCCCTGTGTGAGGTGCTGCTCGAAGGCCGGTCCGGCTAGGCCTCCGGGTTGCCGCCGAAGCGCTCGCGGTACGACTCCAGGTCCTCTTCGGTGACCCTCGGGAAGAGCACCGGCGGAACCGTGAACGCAGTGCCCGCCGGCACCGCGTCGAGGGACGCGGCCTGCTCCGGGGTGACCCACGTGCCCGTGTCGTCGGCGAGGTCGAACGCGGAGCGCATGGCGCGCGCCGAGGCCGGGATGAACGGCTCGGAGACCACCGAGTAGAGGTGGATGAGGTTCATCGCGGTGCGCAGGGTGAGCGCGGCGCCCTCCAGGTCGGTCTTGACCTCGGTCCAGGGCGCCTTCTCGTCGAGGTAGGCGTTTCCGGCGGACCACAGGGCGCGCAGCGCGGCCGCGGCCTTGCGGTACTGGAGCGCGTCCATGTGGCCCTCGTACTCGGCCAGCAGTTCGGCGATCTGCGCGCCCAGCTTGGCCTCGACCTCGCCCGCGGGGCTGCCGGCGGGGACCTCGTCGCCGAACTTCTTGCGGGAGAAGGTCAGTACGCGGTTGACGAAGTTGCCGAGGGTCCCGCCGAGGTCCTTGTTCACCGTGGCGGCGAAGTGCTCCCACGTGAAGGAGGAGTCGTCGGACTCGGGCGCGTTGGCGATGAGGAAGTAGCGCCAGAAGTCGGCCGGGAGGATCTCCAGCGCCTGGTCGGTGAAGACGCCGCGCTTCTGCGAGGTGGAGAACTTTCCGCCGTAGTACGTCAGCCAGTTGAAGGCCTTGACGTAGTCGACCATCTTCCACGGCTCGCGGACGCCGAGCTCGGTGGCGGGGAACATCACCGTGTGGAACGGGACGTTGTCCTTGGCCATGAACTGCGTGTAGCGGACGTCCTCGGCCTCGTACCACCAGGACTTGTAGTCGCGGTTCGCCGGGTCGGCGTCCGCCCACTCCTTGGTCGAGGCGATGTACTCGATCGGCGCGTCGAACCAGACGTAGAACACCTTGCCGTCGGCGGCCAGCTCGGGCCACGTGTCGGCAGGGACCGGGACGCCCCAGTCGAGGTCGCGCGTGATGGCGCGGTCGTGCAGGCCTTCGGTCAGCCACTTGCGGGCGATCGAGGACGCGAGCTGCGGCCACTCCTCCTCGTGCTCCGCGACCCAGGCCTCGACCTCGACCTGGAGCTTGGACTGGAGGAGGAAGAGGTGCTTGGTCTCGCGGACCTCCAGCTCGGTGGAGCCGGAGATGGCCGAGCGGGGCTCGATCAGGTCCGTGGGGTCCAGGACGCGGGTGCAGTTCTCGCACTGGTCGCCGCGGGCCTTGTCGTAGCCGCAGTGCGGGCAAGTGCCCTCTACGTAGCGGTCCGGCAGGAAGCGGCCGTCCACCGGCGAGTAGACCTGCCGGATCGCGCGCTCCTCGATGAAGCCGTTCTTCTCGAGCTGGCGCGCGAAGTGCTGGGTGATCTCGCGGTTCTGCTCCGAGGAGCTGCGGCCGAAGTAGTCGAAGGACAGCTCGAAGCCGTCGTAGACCGCCTTCTGGGCGTCGTGGGCCTGCGCGCAGAACTCGGCGACCGAGAGACCGGCCGCCTTCGCGGCGAGCTCGGCGGGGGTGCCGTGCTCGTCGGTGGCACAGATGTAGAGGACGTCGTGGCCGCGCTGGCGGAGGTACCGGGAGTACACATCCGCCGGAAGCATCGACCCGACCATGTTGCCCAGGTGCTTGATCCCGTTGATGTAGGGAAGCGCGCTGGTGATCAGGTGTCGAGCCATCCTCGGATGCTCCATTTCATATATGCCGGTACGACGTGACGTGCGGTTCATCGTATCGAACCGCCGAAACGCCACGCCCCGCATTTCTTCTGGGTGGACTGGGGTACAACTCAAAACCGGGGGGTGCAAAACAAAAGCGAGGACTGTGACCACTCCGTCACGGCCCTCGCGCTGCGGCCATGGTACAGCGGGCCGGGCAGCCCCCGAACCGCCGTCCACCCCCGGTGGGACACCGTCCGCGGCGGCCGCGGACGGGTGCTCCGGCGAGCGGCGGCGGCGAGCCCGGGGCCGCGGGCGGCGCGGGCGCGGGGCCGCCCCGGCGGTGGGCCGTCAGTCGCGGCCGCCCCGGCCCCCGTCGACGGCGGTGATCCGGACGCCGCTCGCGAGTCTGCCCGTCAGATCGGCCGCGGGGCCCTGCGGACCGGCGACGGGGACGGCCAGGGTCCGGCCGGCGGCCTCCGCGCGGACGGCTCCGGCCGCCGTGATGCCGACGACCTCCCTGCTGCCGGCCGCCAGCAGGTACCAGCGATCGGCCGGCGACCTCCACCGGGTGCCCGCGAGCAGGTGCTGCCCGAACCGTCCGCACGCGGCGGTGTCGCGGGACCGCGCCACGTCCTGCGGGGGTCCGGCGGGCAGCCGCAGCTGGACCAGGACGTCACCCGGACCGGCCCAGCCGGAGGCCCGGGTGCAGGTCCAGACGGCCCGGCCCGCGCCGTCCGGGAGTTCGGAGCCGGCGAAGTCCCAGACGTTGACGGCCCGTACCGATCCGGCGCGGTGCTCCCGCAGCCGGCAGGCGACCGGCGCCCACGCCGCCCGCGCGGCCGGACCGGTGGCCTCGCGCGGCTGGCGTGCGGCCACCGCCCCGGGACCGGCGGGCAGCGGCGTGTAGGTGAGGTGTACGGGGGTCAGCGCGCCCAGGTCGGCGAGGACGAAGGCGTGCTTCTCCACGATGCGGGCGGAGGAGGTCAGCTCCAGCACGGGCCACGCCGCGCAGGCTCCGGCGGCGCCACCGGCACTCTCGGCGCGGCCGGCGCCGTCCATGATCGGCACCGCGGTCTCCGCGGTGACCCCGTCGGCGGAAACGGCCAGCGGCTTGGTCCCCTCCCCCGTCCGGAGCAGGTCGCGGGTGCCGGCCCGGGCGATCCAGGGCGCGAGCAGGTACCTGGCCCGGCCCCCGTCCGTACTCCCGTTTCCCGGGGTGCGGCTCAGGGTCAGCGCGGCGGCGGTGGTCACGTTCGCCTCGTCGGTACGGGCGAACGCGAGCTCCCGGCCGCGCGGCCCGCCGGTGCCACCGGGGCCGCCAGGGCCTTCGGCGGGTTCGCCGTATCGCACCACCCGGTCCCCGTCGAGCAGCAGCACGACCGCCCGCCCGGCGACGTCGCCCGCGTACAGGAGCTGCGGCGCGCGCAGCGGCGCGTCACCGGCCGTCCCCGGCGCGGCCGTCACCGCCACCTCCCGGGGCCGGGCGGACCAGGCGGCGAGGGCGCGGGCGAGCAGGCCCCGGTCGGCGGTGCGGGCGCCGCGGGCGGGCCAGGCGGTGAAGTCGACGCGGGCGGTGTCCGCCCAGACCTCGGCGGGAACGCGGACCAGCCGGGCGGGGTCCAGCGCCCCGGCGACGGCCGGTCCGGCGAGCGGCGAGGCCTCGGGGCGGGGCGGCGACCCGTCGGTCGCGAGGATCCCCGCGACCAGGGCCAGCGCGGCCGCGGCGGTCCAGCCGGCCCGGGTCCGGCGGCGGCGGCGCAGCAGGTCGGTGGGGCGGGCACTGACCACGGCGGCATCGAACTCGACGCCGCCCGGCCCCCGCAGGAGCGTTTCCCCAGCCAGATCCCCGGCACGGGCAGGAGTGCGTGGGGCGGTACCGGTGCCGCGCCACACCCCCGGCGCCTGCGAGCCCGGCCCCGCTCCCGGTCCCCGCCCCCGCCCCTGCCCCTGCCCCGGGGCCCACTCCCGCCAAGCGGCCAGCGCCTCCCGTACGGCGTCCGCGGGGTCGGCCACCCCGGCCTGCCCGAGGAGCCGGGCCACCGCTTCCTCGGGCAGGCCGTCCATGCCGTGCAGGACGAACGCGGCCCGGACCGGCCCCGGAGCAGCGCCCAGCGCCCGGGCGGGCTCGTCGATCCCGCCCGCCGGGGGCCACAGACGCAGCCCCCAGACGAAGGGCGGCACCGGCGGCCAGCCGAGCCCGGCCGCGGCGAGGCGCGCCCGGCCGGACGGGGCGAGGCTCGCGCGCAGGACCCGTACGCGCACCTGGGTCAGGGGGCCGCCGGGCCCGCCGGGCCCGGCCGGAGCCTGGGTACTGCCGCGCCCGCCGTGCGGGAGCGCTCGCTGGACCGCCTTGTGCGCGAGGAGTACCCGGCTATGGCGGCCCAGGGTGACCGGGAGCGTCACGTAGGCGAGCCGTACCAGTTGGGGGTAGTACTCGACGAGGACGGCCTCGGCCTGCTCCACGGCGGTGGAGCCGAATCGCTGTGTTGTACCCACCCTCCGACAAACGAGTGAATCTTGGGATGGTCACACGCCGTACCGTCCGGCGAGGAACGAAACGGACGCACAGGAGAACGGCATATGCGTTTGCGCTGGTTGAGCGGGTGTGCGATCGACATCGATCATCGCGTGATCATCACCGAACGTAATTCTTCCAGCTTGCGTCTCTGCGCCCTCTGAGTGCGCCCGCGCTGATTTCCTTGCCCCGCACACGGGATGGGGTGGAGCGGTGAGCGATGGCAGCGGTCTTCCTGAGGAGTCCGGTGGCGGGGCCGTGGGTCTGCCGAGCCGGCGACGGCGGCCGGCGCCCATGAGCCAGTGGAACGCGACGGCGCGCCTGTCGTACTGGGCCTTCCACGCCGACCGGCGCCCGGCCTACATGCGGTTCGCGTACCTGCAGCTGGGCTCGGACGCGGCGGCCGAGGAGGCGGTCGACGCCGCTTTCGACTCGATCATGGGCGAATGGCTGCGGATGCTGCACATGGACCGGCTCGACGCCTACGCGTGGACCGTCCTCAAACAGCGGCTGATCGACCGCCAGTTCCGCCGCAGCCCCGTTCCTGAGCCGATGGACACCAGTGCCTTCGAGGCCGCGCTCAAGGAGGCCCACGCGGAAGCCGACCAGTACGAGGTGCTCACCGACACCATCCGCTTCTACTCCGCCGTCTCCCGGCTCGCCGAACGGCAGCGAGACGCCGTGCTGCTGCGGTACGGGCTGAAGTGCACCCCCGGCGAGGCCGCCGCGATCATGGGTGTGGACGAGGCCACGGTCCGCTCGCAGCTCGGCCAGGCCCAGCGGCGGCTCGCGCGGCTGCTCGACACCTCGGCCGAGTCATGAACCGCAACACGAGCCGCGGAACCCGTCGCGAGGACGGCGGACTCCCGCGTTCCCTCGAGCAGTTCCTGGCCCGGGCGAGCGTGCGCGACCGCTATCCGCACTACGACCTGGGCGCGGCGGAGGCTCGGTTGCTGCGGGGTGCCGACGCCGCGGCCCCGGCGTCGGCACCGGCCTCCGCACCGGCTCCCAGGCGCGGCGCAGCCCACGCCCGGCGCCGCACGCCGGGCTGGAGCGACCCCCTGCGCGATCTGCCGCTGGACGCCGAGCGGGCCGGACGCGACCTCAAGGCCGCCTGTCTGGCCTCCGTGTGCGCCACGGGGGCCCGGGAGCGGCTCGACGCCTTCGAGAGCGGCGGCCACGCCGACCTGCCCGGAGCCGTGGTCTTCGGCTGTCTGCTGCACCTGGCCGGACTGCGCGAAGGGGCCCGGTTCTGGTGGCAGTTCGCCGCCGGATCCGGGCGCAGCCGGACCACGCACGCCGCGTACTGCCTCTTCCTCGACCACTCGCGGCGCGGCGAACACCACGACGCCCGGGTCTGGGCTCGGGAGCTGGGCCGGCGCCGTTTCCGGCCGGGCGGTCGCCGGGAGCTCCGCGAGGTACGGCTGTGCGCGCAGGCGGCCGTCCTGCGCTACGTGGACCAGCTCGACGACCCCGACCTGGGCCCGGTGCCGCTGCCCAGGCCCGGGGTGTCCCGGGCGCTGGACGCCTTCCGGCCGCCGGCCGCTCCGCCGAGGCAGACGCGGTCCGGTGCGCCCCGGCCGGGAGCACCCCGGCTGGGGGCGGGCCCGCTGCGCCACCCCGCTGTGACGGCGGCGGCCCGCGGGACCGTCGTCCAGCCCGGCGGGGGCGAGGCCCTGGCGGCGGCGCGGCGCGCCCTGGCCGTCGTACGGGTCCTGCAGCGGCGGCCGCTCGGGGTACGGTCCGGGCGGCTCGGGCGGGAGGCCGGCCTGGCCGAGGCGGAGCTCGGGCCGCTGCTGTCGATGCTCTGCGAGGAGGGGTACGCGTACCGCCCCGGCGTCGGGGTCTACGCCCCCGGGCCGGCCCTCGACCGGCTCGCGGCCCCGGGCGGCCGGGGCCTGGCGGGCCAGTTGCAGCGCACGCTGGCCCTGGCGCGGGACAGCGCGGGCGCGGCCGTGTACCTGAGCCGGTACGCGGAGGGGGAGGTCCGGATCACCCAGATGGCGGACGGGCCGGGAGCCCCGCCGGTGCGGGAGTGGGTGGACTTCCGGGACGCGGCGCACGCCAGCGCCGTGGGCAAGTGCCTGCTGAGCCAGCTCGACCACGACGGCCGCGCCGACCACGTGGCCCGGCACCGGACCGCCCGGCTCACCGAGCGGACCATCACCGACAGCCGGGCCCTGTTCAGCGCGCTCGACGCGGTGGCCCCGGGGGCCCCGGTCTTCGACCTCCGCGAGTACGCCCCCGGCGTGGTGTGCGCGGCGGTGCCCCTGGCACTCGGCGACGCGGCGGGCAGCCTCGCGCTCTCGCTGCCCGGCGGGCACGCGCACCGGCTGGGCCGGGCCACCGAGGCGCTCCGGCGCAAGGCGGTTCCGGTGCTGCTGGCGCTGCTGCTGGCGGGGGCCATCCCGCCGGACGGCCCGGACGGTTCGCAGGGTCCGAACGACGCCGACGGTACGGAGGCCATGGACGCCGTGTTCGCAGCCGACGGCCGGGGCGGGGCCGTCCCGAACGACGGGCCGGCCGATCCGCAGTCCCCGCGGGGCCCTGCCCGGCCGGAGCCGCCGCCGATGCCGGTACCGGTCACGGCGGAAACCCTGCGCCAGCTGCGCAGCCTCTTCCGGACGCCGCTGACCCGGGCCACGGCCGGGGCGGACGGCCCGCACCTGGTCAGCGACAGCGCCTCGGAGGCCGCGTACCTCTTCGACGCACCCGAGGGCGACGGAGTCCCGGGCCTGGCGCTCCCGCGCACCTTCGCCCCGCTGGTGCCCGGCAGCCTGCGCAGGACCGACGGGCTCGACGGGCTGGTGGTCCTGCGCACCTGACCGGAGCCGGCGGGAGGGAGAACGGGTTCAGGGGGTGACGGAGCCGGGTGCGCCGGGCACGAAGGTGGCCACGGCGGTGTCGAAGTGACGTTTGGCTTCGGCGAGTTCACCCACCGGGGCGGAGACCCAGATGTCGTACATCCGGCCGTTCTGGTCCCAGCAGAGGTCGTAGGTGTGCCGGGCGCCCTCGGCCGGGGTGAAACCGTTCCAGGTGAACTCCCACAGCGCCGCCGGAAGTTCGTGGTGGGTCGTGGAGACGACCGTGCCGGCGCGGTAGCCCGGGTCGATGTCCGGGCCCATGGCGTGGGCCTGCCGCATCACGCCGAGCGGACCTCCGAGCACCGGCATCTTCACCCGGATGCCGATGCGGAAGGCCCCGTCCGGGGAGACGTAGAAGACCCGTTGGTCGTCGGTGGCCCGCTGGTACCCCTCGGGCACGGCGATGGCGAAGCCCTGCGGGTCGGCGAAGGTCCGATAGCCGGAGGGCGGCCCGCTCGGGGTCACGCCCACCGCACTCGGTGCGGCGCCGGCCCCGCCCGGGGGCGAAAGCGGGGTCGGGGTCGCGGAGCCGGCGGGGGCCGCCACCCCGCTCCGTGATCCGTGCCCCGACCCCTCCCCGCCGAGCAGCGAACGCAGCGGGTCGACGCCCACCACCACCCCGGCCGCCACCAACACGGCGGCGGCGGCCGCGATCAGCCCGAGGCGCAGGCCCGACCGCATGGCGACGCGCTGCCGGGCCGTCGGGCGCGGAGCCGCGGCGGGGGCCGTCAGCCCCTCGGAGGCGGAGTCGGAGTCGGAGGCGGGCACGCCCGCGGGCGCGGCCGCGGCCGCGGAGGTCGGCATCCCGTCGGCGGGCGCAGGCACACGGTCGGCGGGTGCACGGTCGCCGCCGCCGGGCAGGAGGCTGCCCCCGGCCAGGTACCCCGACAGCAGCCGGTCCGCCTCGGCCGCCGCCATCCTTCGCTCCGGGTCGCGTTCCAGCAGGCCCCGGATGACCGGCAGGAGCGGCCCGGCCTGGGCGGGCGGGCGGATCTCCGCGGAGACGACGGCGTGCAGGACGCCGCCCAGCGAATCGCGACGGAAGGGGGACTCCCCGGTCAGCGCGGTGCACATGAGCGTGCCGAGCGACCACAGGTCGGCGGCCGGTCCGGCCTCGGCTCCCTGGATCCGCTCGGGAGCGGTGTACTCGGGCGAGCCGACGAAGGCGCCCGTCTGGCTGATGGTGGTGGCCCCGGAGAACCGGGCGATGCCGAAGTCGGTGAGCACCACCCGGCCGGTCCCCGACTCCATGAGGACGTTGGCCGGCTTCACGTCCCGGTGGAGCACGCCCCGGCCGTGCGCCGCGGTCAGGGCGCCGAGCAGGGCGAGTGCGGTCCTGGCCGTCTCGACCGGGGTGAGGGTCTTCCCGGCGGAGATCAGGTCGGCGAGCGAAGCACCGTCGACCAGTTCCATGACGATGCAGGGCCGCCCGCGGTGTTCGACGACGTCGTGGACCACGACGACATGGGGGTGCCGCACGTGCGCCACGGCCCGCGCCTCCCGCAGTGCCCCCGCGGCCACACCGTCCCCGTCGCCCTCACCCGCGTGCAGTTCCTTGACGGCGACCGGACGCCCGAGCAGCTCGTCGGTGGCCCGCCAGACGGTACCCATTCCGCCCCGGCCCAGCCGGTCTTCCAGGCGGTACCGCCCGGCCACCACGACACTGCCGCGCACCTCGTCCTGTGCCACCGCGCTCCCCCTCACCCGATCCCGGAGCCATGATGCCGTAGCCCGCTCCCCCGGCGGCCTGAGCACGGCGCACTCTAGAATCGCGTCGGGCGGCACCGGCACAGCTCTATGGGGGGCACACGTGGAACCCACAGCCATCGGGCTCAAGTTGGCGACGGCCGTGATCGGCCCGCTCGTCCGGAAGTTCTTCGTCACCGACGGCCCCGGGGCGGGACTGGTCGACAAGCCGGTCCGGATCTCGGGGTACGTCTCGTTCAAGGGCGAGAAGCGCACCCTCACCGAGTCCGATGTACGGGCCCTGTCCGACACCCTCGTCCGGCAGGCCCTGAGTACGGGCGAACGCCGGATCCCGGCGGACGAGCGCGAAGCCGTCACCGACGCCCTCGCCACCACCCTGCACGCCCTCGGCGACCTCACGATCACGGACGTCGACGCGGTCCGCCTCGGGCCGGAAGCCTTCGCCCGCGAACTGCGCCGCGCGGCCGACCGCCCGGAGCGCCACCTCTCCGCCGACGCCACGCACTTCTACGAGGCCCTGCTCGGCGTCGCCTCCCTGCACATCCTGGAGTTCTTCACCCAGCGCAAGACCTTCACGGCGCATGCGCTGGTCGGGCAGACCCGAGCGGTGGACGAACTGACTTCGAAGACGAACGAGTTGATCCGGCGCACTCCGCTGCCCGACGCGGCGGACGCCGCGTTCGAGGCCACGTACCTGCCGTACGTGGCGAAGAAGCACTCCAAACTCACCATCTACGGCATCGACCTGAGCAATTCGCCCGCGCGCTGGCCGCTGGACGTGGCGTACCTGAGCCTGGAGGCTGCACCGCTGGGGCGCACGGAGATCTCCTGGGACGCCTACGAGTCCGCGGACGATTTCCTCGCGGTGCAGCGGACTCTGGAAACCCAGCCCGCCGATCAAGCGCTGGCCCGCACCCCCCGCGTCCTCCTGCGGGGCGAGGCCGGTTCGGGGAAGACCACGCTCGTCCAGTGGCTGGCGGTCACCGCCGCGCAGCAGGACCGCCCGGACCGGCCCGCGTACCTCCGCGACCGGGTCCCCTTCGTGCTCCCCCTGCGCACCCTCACCCGCCACGGCGAGCGGTTGCCGGCCCCCAAGGACTTCCTCGCCGCGATCGGCTGCCCGCTCGCCGGCTCCCAGCCCGCCGGATGGGAGCACCGGGTGCTGACCGCCGGCCGGGGGCTGGTCCTCGTGGACGGCATCGACGAGATCCCGGAACCGGAGCGGGACCGGACCCGCCGCTGGCTGCGGGACCTCATCGACACGTACGACGACGACGGCAACCGCTGGCTGGTCACCTCACGCCCGTCGGCCGTCGGCCAGGACTGGCTCACCGCGGAAGACTTCGGCGAACTGGCACTGTCCTCCATGGGGCGCGCCGACACCGCCACCTTCATCAGGCGCTGGCACGCGGCCGCCCGCGACGGGTCCGAGTCCGCGGCCGAACTCGACGTGTACGAGGAGCAGCTCCTCACCGCCGTCGCAACGAAGGCCGACCTCGGCAGGCTGGCCACCAACCCCCTGCTGTGCGGCCTGATCTGCGCGCTCCACCGCGACCGGCGCGGCTATCTCCCCCACGGACGCAAGGACTTGTATGAGGCAGCGCTGTCCATGCTGATCAGCCGCCGCGACCGGGAACGGGACATGAAGGTCCCCGACCTCCGGGAGGAGCCGCAGCTCGAACTCCTCCAGCGGCTCGCGTACTGGCTGATCAAGAACGGCCGTACGGAGATGGACCGTTCCCAGGCCGAGGACATCATCGGCCGGGCCCTGCCCGCCGTCCCCGAGGCCGCGGCACTGGGCGGGGCGTCGGCCGTCTTCGACCACTTCCTCCAGCGCAGCGGCCTGCTCCGCCAGCCGGCCCCGGGAACGGTGGACTTCATCCACCGCACCTTCCAGGACTTCCTGGGCGCGCGGGCGGCGGTGGAGGAGGGCGACTTCGGCCTGCTCGCCGCGCACGCCGCGGACGACCAGTGGGAGGACGTCATCCGCATGGCCGTCGCCCTGGCCCGGCCCCGCGAGCGGGTGACCCTCTTCGAGGACATGCTGACCCTCGGCGACCGCACCGAAGACCGCCGCGTGTACCTCCTCGCCGCCGCCTGCCTGGAGCACGCCACGACCCTGGACCCGTCCGTCCGCGAGGCGGTGGAGGAACGCACTACCAGGCTGATCACGCCGCGCGACGAGTTCAGCGCCCGCGCCTTGGGCACTTTGGGTCCACTGATCCTGGACCTCCTGCCCGGCCCCGACGGCCTGGACGAATCGGACTGCTACTACACCGTCATCGCTGCTTCCAAGGTCGCGTCCGATGCGGCCATACCCTTCCTGGCCGGCTACTCCGGGCACCCCTCCCTCAGGGTGCGCAGCCAGCTCATGTGGGCCTGGTCGCGGTTCGACAGCGCCCGGTACGCCGATGAGGTCATCGCACACCTCGACCCTGACGGTCTCGACTACAGCGTCACCTCCGACGCACAACTGCTCCATCTGGAGCGCCTGAACCTCCGCGCGGACTCGCTGGACGTCAGGAACGCCGTGTCCGTGGAGACGCTCACGTCGTACCTTTCCCGACACAAGATCACGAAGCTCCGGCTGACGAGTCACCCGCTGACGGATCTGGAATTCCTGCGGGCCCAATCGGGGCTCGCATCGTTCTCAGCCCTCCACTGCCCCGCGCTCACGGACCTTTCCCCTCTCGACGAGCTTCCGATCAGGCGCCTGGCCATCGAGGGCTCGCCCACCATGGACCTGAGCCGGCTGAACCGCCTGACGACGCTGACCCACCTATGGCTCTACAACGGCGTTTCGCTGTGCCGGTCCCCGGAATCCCTTCCCCCGCGCGCGCCCCTGCACGCCCTGAACAGGGTGGAGGGAGCCGTGTCGGAGCGGGACCTGAAGGGACTCTCCCGATTCGCCGCCCTGACGTCCCTCACTCACCTATCCGACCGGATCTCCGCCGAGGACTGGCAGGAGATGACAGAGCTGCCTGCGCTCCGGACCCTCGCGCTGGAGGCCGTCTCGCTGGAGACCCTTCCTCCTGACGTCGTCCTGGCACAGGTCACCGCCCTCACCCTCCACGATGACGACGGCGTATCCGCGGCGCAGCTGGTGCTCGACCGGCTGCCGCACGCCTTCCCCGGCCTCGTCTCCGGGGTGTACTCAGGGACGCTCACGCCCTGCCTCGACGTCTCCACACTGGCGGACATCGTCACCCTGGAGGCTTTCGAGATCGACCTGCCCGCCAGAATGCTCGAGGGGGTCGCCTCACTGCCCTCCCGCATCACGGTCTCCCAAGGGCGCTGACCAGACCTTCGGTCAGTCCCGACCCACCCCGGCACCCACCCTCCGGGTAAGGTGCGGACCGTGGCTGATCGTCGAACGGCAATCATGGAAGGCGCCGCGCGGGTCATCGCCCGGCGCGGCGTCCGCGGCCTGCGCGTGGAGGAGCTCGCCGCCGAGGCGGGCGTGTCCACGGCCTTGATCTACTACCACTTCAAGGACCGCGCGGGCATCCTCCGCGCCACCCTGGAGTTCATCAACGACCGCGCCGGCCGCTACACCGCGGAGCGCGACCCCGCCGATCCGCCGCTCGACGCTTTGGGCGAGCTGGAGCAGACGCTCCTGCTGGAGTTCCAGGACGCCCCCGGGGTACGGGAGAACAGCACGGCCTGGGGAGAGCTGCGGGCCAGCGCGGTGTTCGACCCCGACCTGAGGGAAGACCTCGCCGGCGCCACCCGCGTATGGATCCAGGAAGTGAGCGAGCTGCTCGGGCAGGTCCGCCCCATGGCCGCGGCCGCCGCCCTCACCAGTGCCGCCGAGCGGCTGACCGCCCTGGTGGAGGGGCTGAGCTCGCGCTGGCTCAGCGGCAGCCTGCCCCTGGCGCACGCCCGTGAGCTGATGGTGTCGTCCATCGCCGCCGAGCTGGACCGCCTCGCCCGCACCGCCTGAGCCGCAGCCGCAGCCGCAGCCCCAGCCGCACCACCTGAGCCGCAGCCCTCGTAGGACGTCTCCTCCCTCAGTAGGGATCACGCACACCCTGCGTCTTGACTGAATTTTCAGTCAGTGACAGAGTTCTGGCCGTGGCCGCTCCCGGCCCGCACCCCCACTCGATCCGGAGGCCCCTCGATGCCCGACTCCCCCGACGACAGCCGCTCCCTCCTCGGCCGGTTCTTCGGCTCCGCCCCCTCCCGCCGGATCGTCCTGGGGGCCGCCGGACTCGGAGCGGCGGGAGTCGCGCTCGGGACCGCGGCTGCCGCGGTCCCGGGGGCGGTCCGGGCGCCGAGCGCGGGAGTACAGCGCTGGCGGGTGGACATCGATGACGTTCCGCACGCCCGCACCTGGATGTCCTGGCCCTCGCGCTCATCCATCTGGGGCGGCCGCGCACTGACCGGAGTCCAGGAGGACATCGCGCTGATCGCGAAGACGATCGCGCGCTACGAGCCCGTCGTCATGTGCGCCCCGGACGCGTACACGGCCGCCACCGCCCGCTCCTGGTGCGGCCCGGCCGTGACCGTGACCACCGCCATCGGCACCGACGACCTCTGGATGCGCGACATCGCGCCGGTCTTCCGCCGGGACGGCCGCGGTGGCCTCGACGCGATCGGCCTGAACTTCAACGGCTGGGGCAACAAGCAGGCCCACTCCTACGACGCCCACGTCGCGGAGAGCGTCGCCTATGAGGCCCATCTCCCCTTCGGCAAGACGGATTTCGTCGGCGAGGGCGGGTCGATCGAGACCGACGGCGACGGGACCGTGATGGCCACGGAGAGCAGCCTCGTCAACAAGAACCGCAACCGGGGCTGGAGCCGGGCCGAGGTCGAGGACGCCGTGCTCCACGCCTACGGGGCCGACAAGATGATCTGGGTGCCCGGCATCAAGGGCAAGGACATCACCGACGACCACATCGACGTGACCTCGCGCTTCATCCGTCCCGGCGTGGTCATGGTCCAGGTGCCACCGGCGAGCCGGGACGACATCTGGGCGCGCGATGCCCGTGAGCAGTTCTCGATCCTCTCCGCGGCCACGGACGCCCGGGGCCGGCGACTGACCGTCATCAAGGTCGACGGGCCCGACACCACGCGCTCGAAGAACCCCGAGTTCGTCGACTCGTACATGAACTTCCACGTGGTCAACGGGGCTGTCATCACCGCCCAGTTCGGGGACTCCGCGAAGGACGCGGCGGCGAAGCGTGCCCTGGCGGCCGCCTTCCCCGGCCGGACCGTGGTGCAGCTCGACGTCGACCGGCTGATGGCCGGGGGCGGCGGCATCCACTGCTCCACGATGGCCGAACCGCGCCCCTAAGGCCTGTCGTCACACTCCCGTCTGCCTCGGGCGACGACGGAAGTGTGACGACCGGCCCCAGCCCCCGCCGGTGCCGGGACCCGGCAGGACCGGCAGGACCGGCAGGACCGGCACCCGCAGTACACCGGGGCGGCCCACCCTTCCCTTCACAGATGAGGCCGTATGCGACTGACACCGACCGAGCGGGACCGGCTGCTGATCTTCACGGCTGCGGAACTGGCCCGCGCCCGCCGCGCGCGCGGCGTGAAGCTCAACGTCCCCGAGGCCACCGCGCTGATCACCGACACGGTGTGCGAGGCGGCACGGGACGGCCGCAGGCTGGCCGAGGCGATCACGGCGGGCCGCCACGTGCTCAGTGCCGAAGAGGTGCTGCCCGGGGTCCCCGACGTGGTCACCTCGATCCAGGTCGAGGCCGTTTTCGACGACGGTACGAGGCTCTGCGTCATCGACGACCCCTTCCGGCAGGAGGGTTCGCTCGGGGCCGATGCCCCCGGCGCCGGTCTGCCCGGTGACGGAGAGGGTTACGGGCCCGCCGCGCCGACGGTGCGGCTGGCCGTGCGGAACACGTCGAGCGTGCCCATCAGCGTCACCTCGCACTTCCACTTCTTCGAGTCGAACCCGCGCCTCGCCTTCGACCGCGCCGCCGCCTACGGCACCCGGCTCGCCGTACCGGCGGGCTCCTCGGTCCGCTTCGACGTCGGAGCCACCGTCATGGTGGAGCTGCTGCCCATCGGCGGGGCGCGCGTCGCCATCGGTTTCGCCGGTCTCGTCGACGGCCCCCTGGACGCGCCCGGCGCGCGCGAGGCCGCCCTGGCCAAGGCCCGGGCCACGGGATACCTCACCTCGTACCAGGACAGCGCGACTTCGCACAAAGAACAGGCACAAGGACAGGAGCAGGCATGAGCGGCAGCGTCTTCGACTCCGCGGGCTGCCACGGCCGCCCGGGCGCCGCCCCGGCGGACAGCACCGACCCGCACGACTACATGGCCGTCCACGGCCCCCGGGCGGGCGACCGGATCCGGCTCGGCGACTCCGGGCTCATCGTCCGCGTCGAGTCCGACTCGCAGAAGCCCGGGGACGAGTTCCTGGCCGGCTTCGGCAAGACGGCCCGCGACGGGCTGCACCTGAAGGCCGCCGCCGTCCGCGACACCTGCGACATCGTCATCAGCAACGCCCTGGTCATCGACGCCGTCCTCGGCATCCGCAAGACCAGCATCGGCATCCGCGAAGGCCGCATCCACGCCATAGGCAGGGCCGGCAACCCCGACACCCTCGACGGGGTCGAGGTCGTGGTCGGCACGGGGACGACCATCGTCTCCGGCGAGGGCATGATCGTCACGGCAGGCGCCGTCGACACCCACGTCCACCTGCTCTCCCCCCGGATCATGGAGGCGTCCCTGGCGTCCGGGGTCACCACGATCATCGGCCAGGAGTTCGGCCCGGTGTGGGCGGTCGGGGTCAACTCGCCCTGGGCGCTGAAGCACGCCTTCAACGCCTTCGACGCCTGGCCCGTCAACATCGGCTTCCTGGCCCGCGGTTCCTCCTCGGACCCGGCCCCGCTGATCGAGGCCCTGGCCGAAGGCGGGGCCTCCGGGTTCAAGGTCCACGAGGACATGGGCGCGCACACCCGCGCCCTGGACACCGCCCTGCGCGTCGCGGAGGAGCACGACGTACAAGTCGCCCTGCACACCGACGGATTGAACGAGTGCCTCTCCGTCGAGGACACCCTGCGGGTGCTGGACGGCCGGACCATCCACGCCTTCCACATCGAGGGCTGCGGCGGCGGCCACGTCCCCAACGTCCTGAAGATGGCCGGCGTGGAGAACGTCATCGGCTCCTCCACGAACCCGACCCTGCCCTTCGGCCGGGACGCGCTGGGCGAACACTTCGGCATGATCGTCTCGGCTCACGACCTGAAGGTCGACCTGCCCGGCGACGCCGCCATGGCCCGCGACCGGATCCGCGCCGGGACGATGGGGGCCGAGGACCTCCTGCACGACCTCGGGGTCATCGGGATCACCTCCTCCGACGCCCAGGGAATGGGCCGCGCGGGCGAGACCGTACGCCGCACCTTCGCCATGGCCGGGAAGATGAAGGCCGAGCTCGGCCCGCTGGACGGCGAGGGCTCCTACGGCACGGCGGAGAGCGGCGACGACAACGAGCGCGTGCTGCGCTACATGGCCAAGCTGACCATCAACCCGGCCATCGCCCACGGCCTCGCGCACGAGGTCGGCTCCATCGAGGTCGGCAAGCTCGCGGACCTCGTGATGTGGTGGCCGGAGTACTTCGGCGCCAAGCCCCAACTGGTCCTGAAGGGCGGCTTCCCCGCGTACGGGGTCACCGGCGACCCCAACGCGTCGACCGACCGCTGCGAACCCCTGGTACTCGGGCCGCAGTTCGGCGCGTACGGGGCCACCGCGGCCGATATCTCAGTGGCGTTCGTCGCGGAAGCGGCCGTCCAGAACGGCGACATGATGCCCACCCGGCGCCGCCGGGTGGCGGTCCGCGGGACCCGGGGCATCGGGCCGAAGCACATGCTCCGCAACAGCCGTACCGGCAGCGTCGACGTGCATCCCGGCACGGGCCTGGTGTCCCTCGACGGGGAGCCGCTGGTCTCGGAGCCGGCCGACTCCATCTCGCTCGGCCGGCTGTACTTCCTCTGAGCCGTGTCCGCCGGGGCGTCCGGGCGGAAGTCGAGCATGCAGAACACCTTGTCTTGACTTCCGATCCCCTCCCTAAAGGGAGAGGATTCCTACCACGGTCGGCTGACCGTCTCGGTGGGTTCCTGCTTCTTCGCGCTGTGCCGGGACAGGTCCCGGTCTTACCCGCGCTCGACAGGCTGATACCGCAAGTCCTGCGGCCTTGGCGACGTTGACCGCCGCATTGATGTCCCGGTCCAGCCACGCGCTGCACGCTTGGCACTGCCAGATGCGGACGTTGAGGGGCTTGGGGCCGTCCTTGACGCCGCACTGCGAGCACACCTGCGAGGTCGGCTCGAAGCGCCCGATGCGTACGAAGGTACGCCCGTACCGGGCGGCCTTGTACTCCAGCATCGTCACGAACGCCGACCACCCGGCGTCGTGGACGGACTTGGCCATGCGCGTGCGGGCGATTCCCTTGACCGCCAGGTCTTCCACTGCGACCGCTTGGTTTTCGCGGATCAGCTTCGTGGAGAGCTGGTGGTGGAACTCGCGCCGCGCGTCGGCGGCCTGCGCGTGAACGCGGGCGACCTTGATACGGGCCTTCGTCCGGTTGTTGGAGCCCTTCAGCTTGCGGGACAGACGGCGCTGTTCCCGCTTCAGCTTCTTCTCCGCCCGACGCAGAAAGCGCGGGCTGTCGATCTTCGTGCCGTCCGAAAGGGTCGCGAAGTGCGTCAGCCCCAGGTCGATTCCGACCTGTCCGGCCGACTCGGGCAGAGTCTCATCCGCGCCGGTCTCGACCACGAACGAGCAGAAGTACCGCCCGGCGGCATCCTTGATCACCGTCACCGTGGACGGGTTGGACGGCAGCGTGCGGGACCACTTCACCCGGACATCGCCGATCTTCGGCAACGACAGGTCACCGCCGGTCGTGATCTTCCAGCGGGCGTTCGCGGTGAACCGCATGGCGTGTCGGTTGTCCTTGCGGGACTTGAACCGGGGCGCACCCATCTTGGGGCGCTTGCCCTTGAGGCCGTCGAAGAAGTTGCGGTATGCGGTGTCGAGGTCCCGAAGGGATTGCTGGAGCACGACGGCGGACACCTCCCCGAGCCAGGCCCGCGCCTCGGTCTTCTTCGCCTCGGTGATCAGAAGCTTCGACAGGTCCCCGGCCTTCGGGAACGGTGCACCCTCGGAGCGGGCGGTCTCACGAGCGCGAAGTGCATCGTTGTAGACCACCCGCGAGCACCCGAACGCCCTGGCCAGCGCCGAGCGCTGCGGACCGTTCGGGTACATCCGGAAGGAGTACCTGAGCTGCATGAAAACGACCGTACTACGGCCGGTTTATGGCTGAATATCAGAACATCCGTACTGGTCGCCACTGCACATTCGTCCTCCACACCCACTTGGTCCCACGACCGGAGCCCCTGGGGCCGCCTGCCCATGACCGGAGCCCCTGCGGCCTCCGACCCGCGACCGGCGGCTTCAGGCGGACAGTTCCCCGTCGATCGCGTCGGCGAGGAGCCGGCGTGCGTGGTCCAGGGGCAGCGAGCCGCTCAGCCAGCGGACGCTGAGGCCTTCGAGGAGGGCCGTCAGGCGTTCGGCGGCGGCCGCGTGCTCGGGGGCCGTGCCGGTGGGGCGGGCCTGGGCGAGGAGGTAGGAGATCTCGTGGACCCAGCTGTGCGTGGCCTTGGCCACGTCCTCGCGCAGGTCGGGATCGAACACGGCGCTGGCCCTCAGCTCGCCCCAGGCGGTGCTGTTCTCCCGCACCTCGGGGGTTTCCTGGAGTTCGAGGAGCAGGGTCCGCTTCAGCTCGTCCGGGGGGCTCTCCGGATCGTCCGAGCCGTCCTCGCGTTCGGCGGTGTAGCGATCGGCGCGGTCACTGATGAACTCCAGCGTGCGGCGCAGGATCCCGGCGCGGTCGGTGAAGTGGTAGTAGATCAGCGAGGTGGACACGCCTGCTTCGGCGGCCAGCTCCCCCACGCGGAGTCCGCGCACGCCGCGCCGCGCGATCACTCGCGTGGCTGCTCTGAGTATTTCCGTTCGACGGTCTGACACGAGGGGTCACTCTACCCGTCGAGTCCGTCACCTGGGGCTTTTCCTGACCGTAACATCAGGCGCCCGTTTCCGGCATTAACTCCGTGATCATGCCGATTCAGGCGCCCCTCAGACCTTCTCCACACCCCGTCCGATACGCGGTGTGACCGATTCCGCATCAGCTTGGCCAGAACCATTGACTGAATTTTCAGTTCGGTGGAGGATGCGGGCACCCCTTACGAACACTGACTGAATTTTCAAACAGGAGTAGATCATGACGAGTTTCCGCATGCCGGCCGAGTGGACGGACCACGAGGGCTGTCTGATGGCGTGGCCGACCCGGCAGGAGCTGTGGGGCGACGTCTTCGACGAGGTGAAGGTCGAGTACGCCCACGTTGCCAACGCGATCGCCGCCTTCGAGCCGGTCACCATGGTCACCCTGCCCGGCAGCGGCGACGAGGCCCGTGCCCTGTGCGGTGAGGGGGTCGAGGTCATCGAGCTCCCGCTGGACGACTCCTGGTTCCGGGATTCCGGGCCGATCTTCGTGCTCGGTGAGGACGGCCGGCGGGCGGGCGTGGACTTCCGCTTCAACGCCTGGGGCGGCAAGCACTTCCCTTACGACACCGACGACAAGATCGCCGCGGCCCTGCTGGCGCACCTGGGCGTGGACCGCGTCGACTCCCCGATGATCCTCGAAGGCGGCGCGATCACGGTCGACGGCGAAGGCACGCTGATCACCACCGAGCAGTGCCTGCTGCACCCGAACCGCAACCCGGACATGACCAAGCAGGAGATCGAGGCCGAGCTGATCGCCCGCCTCGGTGTCACCAAGGTGATCTGGCTGCCGTACGGCGGCCTGCTGGACACCGAGACCGACGGGCACGTCGACGGCGTCTGCGCCTTCGTCGCCCCCGCCACCGTCGTCGTCCAGCTCCCGAGCGACCCGGCCCACCCCGACTACGAGCGCATGCGCGTCAACCGCGCCGTCCTGGAAGGGTCCACCGACGCAGCCGGCCGCCCCTTCACGATCATCGACCTGCCGCAGAGCAACCTCGTCGAGGTCGACGGCAAGGAGACCGAGGTCGGCTACCTGAACTTCTACATCGCCAACGGCGGAGTCGTCGTCCCGGTCGCCGGCACCTCCGAGGACGAGGGCGCGCTCGCCGTCATCGCGGCCGCCCTGCCCGGCCGCAAGGTCGTCGGAGTCCGCTCGCGCGTGATCGCGTACGGCGGTGGCGGCGTGCACTGCATCACCCAGCAGATCCCCGCGGCCGACCGCACCGCCTGACCGGCTCGCCCCCTTCGCCGTGCCCGGGCCGGCGGCCCGTTCCCGAGCCCCGAGCCTCCCTCCTCGCCCCGCTCGCCGCCTGCCCGTACCTCCCCGCCCCGCATGGAAGAGAGAGCACCGATGCCCAGATCCCTTCCCTGGTCCAGAGCCGCCAGGTCCTCCGGTCACGCCCCGGACGGCGACGGCTCCACCGGTCGCCCGTCCGCCGTCCGCCCCGCCGCCGTCCGCCCCGCCGCCGCCCGCCGGTACGCACTGCCCGTCGCCGCACTGGCCGCCATCGGCCTGGTCGCCGCCTGTTCCGGCCCGCCCAAGGGGGACGGGAGCCAGAAGGGCGCGTCCTTCAAGCTGTCCGCCGGCACCCCCGCCGCCGCGGGTGAGCTCGACTCGTTCACCTGGGCCGTGTACGCGGAACCGCCGACGCTGGACTACATCTCGGCCTTCGACTACCCGGCGAACACGATCCTGTCGAACGTCTGCGAAAGCCTGATGCGGTGGACCCCGCAGCTCACGACGGCTCCGGGGCTTGCCGAGAAGGCCACCAACCCCAATGACCTGACCTGGGTCTACGACCTGCGCGCGGGCGTGCGCTTCCACGACGGCGGCACGATGACCGCCGACGACGTGGTCCACAGCCTGGGCCGTCAGATGGACCCGCAGAACGGGGCCGCCTGGAACAGCAACTTCTCCAACGTCGAGGCGATCACCAAGACCGGCCCGCTCCAGGTGACGGTCAAGCTGAAGCAGCCCGACTCGCAGTTCCCCCAGTACATGGCGACCGCGGCCGGCGCCGTGTCCTCCAAGGCCGGGGTGGAGAAGGCGGGCGAGGACTACGGCACCACCGGCAGCCTGGACTGCACCGGCCCCTTCAAGCTCGGCACCTGGAACAAGGGCCAGTCGATCGAGCTCCAGCGCTTCGACGGCTACTGGGGCGCCAAGGCCAAGTCCGCGAAGGCCGTCTTCACCTTCCTCACCGACCCCAACGCCCGGACGAACGCCCTGCTGAGCGGCGAGGCCGACGGCGGCTACCTGATCCCCACCGAGAGCTACGACCGGCTGCGCGCGAGCGGCGCCGGCACGCTCTACTTCGGCGAGGGCCTCAGCACCGTCAACGTCAACGTCACGAGCATGAAGGGCGCGCTCGGCGACGTCCGCGTCCGCCGGGCCCTGTCCCTGGCCTTGGACCGCCGCGGCTTCGTCAAGGCGGGCCTGGGCGGCGCGGGCACGGTCACCAGCTCGCTCACGACCAAGGCGGTCTGGGCCGGCGCCCCCGCCGCGGTCCGCGCGTCCGCCTTCGACAACCTGCCCTCCCCCGAGCAGAACATCGAGGCGGCCAAGCGGATGGTCGAGGAGGCCGGCGCCACCGGCAAGACGCTGACCATGGCCACCAGCTCGATCGGCCAGGACGTCTCGGTGCTGGCCACCGCGGTCCAGGACGCCGGCACCAGGATCGGCCTGAAGATCGAGCTGAAGACCATCGCCCCGAACGCGTTCACCGCGCTGTTCACCGACCCCGCGGCGCGCGAGGGCATCGACATGTTCCCGGAGACGTACTACGACTCCATCACCGACCCGATGGACCTGCTGAGCAACTTCCAGACCGGGGCCTACCAGAACTACGCCGGCTACAGCGACGAGTCCTACGACGCGCTGACCGACAAGGCCCGCTCCGCGTACGACCCGGCCAAGCGCTTCTCGGCGGCCGCCGAACTCCAGAGGAAGGCCTCCGACCAGGTCCTGTGGATCCCGGTCGCCGAGTGGCCGACCGCGGTCTTCCTGAACAAGCGGATCACCGGCGCCCCGACCACCATCTCCTACCTCTACTCCCCGTGGGCCGCCGGCGTCGGGGCGGCCGCGCGATGACTTTCCTGCGCTTCGCCGTACGGCGGCTGGCCGAGATGGCCGCCACCCTGCTCGGCGCCTCTTTCGTGATCTTCGGCGCTCTGTACCTGGCTCCGGGCAACCCGGCGAGCTTCCTCCTGGGCGGCCGCTCGGCCTCCCCGGAGGCACTGCAGGCGATCAACGAGCACTACCACCTGGACGACCCCTTCGCGGTGCGCTACCTGAACTGGCTCGGCCAGGTGCTGCAAGGGGACTTCGGCCGCTCGATCACGTACCGCACCGACGTGTCGCGGCTCCTCGCGGACCGGCTGCCCAACACCCTGATGCTGATCTCGATGGCGCTCGTACTGGTCCTCGTGTTCGGGCTGCTCCTGGGCTGGATCGGCGCCGTCCGCGGCGGGGCCGCCGACTCCGCGATCCTGGTGACGACCACCGTCGCCATCGGCACCCCCTCGTTCGTCGCGGCGGTCCTGCTACAGGGCCTGTTCGCGGTCAAGCTGGGCTGGTTCCCCACCGGCGGGGCCGGCGACGGGTTCGGGCAGATGCTGTGGCACCTGACCCTGCCCGCCATCGCCCTGGCGCTCTACCTGATCGGCATGCTCGCCCGGGTCACCCGGGCCGCGATGCTCGAAGTCCTCGGCCAGGAGCACGTCACGGTCGCCCGCAGCCGGGGCGTGTCCGCGAGCCAGGTCATCCGGCGGCACGTCTTCCGCAACGCACTGGGCACCGTGCTCACCACCGGCGGGCTCATCGTCTCCACACTGCTGGTCTGCACCATCCTGGTGGAGTCGGCGTTCAGTGTGGGCGGCATCGGCCAGCTCCTCGAACTGTCCACCACCACCAAGGACTTCCCCACCGTGCAGGCCATCTCCCTCATCATGGTCGCGCTGTTCATGACGGTGAACCTCGTCGTCGACCTGCTGCATCCGCTGGTCGATCCCCGGGTCACCCTCAGCCCCGCGAAGAAGGCCTCGTGAGCTCCGTCCTGGTGCGCCGGCCGGGCCTCGCCCGGCTCCGGACCTCCCGCGCCCCCCTCTCCCTGTTCTGTACGGGCTTCGTCGCCCTCGTCGTCCTCGTCGCGGTGTTCGCCCCCTGGATCGCGCCCTACGATCCCAACGCCGTCGACCTGGGGAACGCCCTCGCGGGCCCTTCGGCCGATCACCTCCTGGGCGTCGACGCCTCCGGGCGCGACACTTTCTCCCGGCTGGTCCTGGGCGCCCGCACCTCGCTCCTCGGCCCGCTCGGCGTGGTCACCTTCTCCACCGTGGCCGGCGTGGCGATCGGCACCGCCGCCGCCTGGCGGGGCGGCTGGCTGGACTCGGTGCTCTCCCGCAGCACCGAGCTGGTCTTCACCTTCCCCGGCATGCTGCTGGCGATCCTGATCGTGTCGGTCTACGGCGAGGGCCTGCTCGCCCCCGTCATCGCCCTGGCGATCGCCTACCTGCCCTACGTCAGCCGGCTGACCCGTTCCCTCGTCCTGGCCGAGCGCGCCCGCCCCTACGTGGAGGCGTACCGGGTGCAAGGACACTCGGGGACGCAGATCTGCCTGCGCCACGTGGTCCCCGCCGTCATGCCCGTCGTCCTCGCGCAGTCCGCGATCAACTTCGGCTACGCCCTGATCGACCTGGCCGGCCTCGCCTTCCTCGGGCTGGGCGTACCGGCCCTGACCCCCGACTGGGGCCGCATGGTCTTCGACGGCAACGCCGCCATCCAGGCCGGCTACCCGCTCGCGTCGATCGTGCCGTGTGCGGCCATCGTGCTGACTGTGGTCGCCTTCAACGTCGTCGGCGAGGCCTGGGCCGACAAGGTCGCAAGGAGAGCCCGATGACCGCGCTGAACACCCTTGAGATCGAGGGCCTGCGGCTGCACCTGCCGGGCACCGTACGGCCCGTCCTCGACGGCGTCGGGCTCACCGTCGGCCCCCGGGAGACCGTGGCCCTGGTCGGCGAGTCCGGTTCGGGCAAGAGCCTGACCTCGCGCAGCGTGCTGCGGCTGCTCCCCGAGGGGGCCCGGACGGAGGGCGAGGTCCGGGTGGCCGGAGACGACGTACTCACCATGTCTCCGGGACGGTTGAAGGTGCTGCGCACCAGCACGGCGGCCATGATCTTCCAGGACCCCCGGGCGGCGGTCAATCCGATGCGCCGCGTCGGAGACTTCCTCACCGAGAGCCTGCGGCTGAACGCCGGGGCGACCAAGGCGGTCGCCGAGGACCGGGCCGTGGCGATGCTGGAGGCCGTCGGCCTCACGGCGGGCGCCCTGCGCAAGTACCCCGGGCAGATGTCCGGGGGCATGCTGCAACGGGTCGTGATCGCCGCGGCGCTGATGGGCGATCCGGCCCTGATCCTCGCCGACGAACCCACCACGGCACTGGACGTCACCACGCAGGCCGAGGTGATCGGTCTCCTCGGCGATCTGCGCGAACGCTTCGGAACGGGGCTGCTGTTCGTCACGCACGACCTCGGCCTCGCCGCCGCGATCAGCGACCGGGTGTACGTGATGTACGCGGGCCGGATCGTGGAAACGGGCCCGGCCGCCGAGCTGTTCGACCGGCCCCGCCACCCGTACACGGCGGCCCTGCTGAACTCCACCCCGCGCCTGGACGCGCCCCGCGGGCGGCTCGCCGCGATCGAGGGCCGGCCGCCGAGCCTGCGGGAGGAACTGAGCGGATGCCCCTTCGCCGCGCGCTGCGCGCTCGCGACCGACGTGTGCACGCGTGAGGCGCCGGCCTTGCTCCCGGTCGCCGGGCAGCCGCACCGGCTCGCCTCCTGCCACCACGGCGAGCTGATCGCCGAGCAGGAGCAGGAGCGGGACCGGGAGCCGGAACGGGCGGGGACGGAACGGAAGGAACTCCACCCATGAGAAACCCCACTGGCACGAGCGCCGACACCGCAGCGGGCACGACCGGCACGACCGGCACGAGGAAGACCGTCCTGGAGGCCCTGGGCCTGCACCGGACCTACGGGAGCGTCCGGGCCGTGGACGACGTGTCGTTCCGGCTGGCCGAGGGCGGCTCCCTGGGCATCGTCGGCGAGTCCGGTTCGGGCAAGACGACCACGGCCCGCATCGTCGTGGGCCTGGAATACGCGGACGAGGGCCGGGTGCTGATCCACGGCCGCGACCGGGGCGAGCACGCGCGCGGCAAGGCGCGCCGCCTCGCACGGGCCCGTGAGGTCCAGATGGTCTTCCAGGACCCCTTCCTGTCCCTGGACCCGCGCACCACCGTGGGCGCGGCCCTGCGGGAGACCCTCGCCCTGCACTTTCCCGGCACCGACCACACGCGCCGGATCACCGAACTGCTCGACCAGGTCGGCCTCGGCTCCCGCGAGGCGGACGCGCTGCCCCGGCAGCTGTCGGGAGGACAGCGCCAGCGCGTCGCGATCGCCCGCGCGCTGGCGGTCGAGCCGGCCGTCCTCGTCCTCGACGAGGCGGTGGCCGCCCTGGACGTCTCGGTGCAGGCGCAGATCCTGAACCTGCTCTTCGACATCCGCGAACAGACCGGCATCGGCTACCTCTTCATCACCCATGACCTCGGAGTCGTGCGCTGCGTGACCGATGACGTGATCGTCATGCGGAGCGGCCGGATCGTCGAGTCGGGCCCGACGGCGCGGGTACTCGCCGACCCCCAACACCCCTACACGCGCCTGCTCCTGGAATCCGTACCCCGTCCGGGGTGGGACCCGAGGAGCATCGCCGCCGCGCGTCGCGCCCTGTGAGGGGGCCGTGGGCGCGGCGGCGCCCACGGCCCATCGGTTCACCACTGCACGCATTCGCGCATGACTGATCGGAGATCAGAGATGAACGAGCACGTCGTACGGCCGCTGGACAGACGGGGTTTCCTGGCGGCGGCGGGCCTCACCGCCGCCGGAGCCGCCCTGGCATCGGTCGGCGGGCAGGCCTTCGCGGCCGTCCGCCCGGCGGCCGCGGCCGCCGGGGGCTTCGTCGTACCGTGTGAGACCGTCCGGCACACCCGGACCTGGATGGCGTGGCCGGACAGCTCCGCCATCTGGGGCAACAAGCTCTCGGGTGTCCAGGCGAACATAGGGCTCATCGCGAAGACCATCGCGAAGTACGAGCCGGTCGTGATGTGCGCCAACCCCGCGAGCGTCTCGAAGGCCAAGAGCGCCTGCGGGTCGGCGGTGACCGTCATCAGCACAATCCCCGTCGACGACTGCTGGTTCCGTGACAGCGGCCCGGTGTTCCGTACCAACGGGGCGGGCGGCCTGGACGCGATCGGCACCAACTTCAACGGCTGGGGCAACAAGCAGACCCACGCCAGGGACACCCTGGTGGCCGGCCGCGTCGCGGCCTATGCCGGGGTCGCGTTCAGCACCACCGGGTTCGTCGGCGAGGGCGGCTCGGTGGAGACGGACGGCGCCGGCACGCTCATGGCGACGCGCAGTTCCCTCATCAACTCCAACCGCAACCCCAACATGAGCCAGGCGCAGCTGGAAGCGGCCATGTGCGCCGCCTACGGCGCGTCCAAGGTCATCTGGTTCAAGGGCATCTCCGGCCAGGACATCACCGACGACCACGTCGACGCCACGTCCCGGTTCCTCGAGGACGGCAAGGCCCTGGTGCAGATGCCGCTCGCGAGCGACAACGACATCTGGGCGAAGGACGCGCGCGAGCAGTACCAGATCCTGTCCACCGCCACCGACGCCCAGGGCCGCCCCATCGCGGTCACCAAGCTCCAGGGCCCCGACTACGACAAGATCCGGTCCACGAACCCCGACTTCGTGGGCTCCTACGCCAACTACTACGTGTGCAACGGCGCGGTCATCTCCGCGCAGTTCGGCGACACCAGGGCCGACACCGCGGCCAAGGCCACCCTCCAGCGGCTGTTCCCCGGCCGGGTCGTCGTGCAGCTCAACATCGACAGCCTCGGCGCGGGCGGTGGCGGCATCCACTGCGTGACCCAGCAGCAGCCGGTCGCGTAACCGCTCGCCCACCCGTCCGGTCCCCCGCTGCCCGCGGGGGACCGGATCGGTCTGCGGGGCCGCGGCCCTGCTGCCCTGCTGCCCTATTGCCCCCCACTGGCCTACGGGGCGACGTCGTCCCAGGCCATCGCGCTCATCCGCCAGCCCTCGGGCGTCCGGACGTACTGGGTGGTCTTGTGGCCCGTGCCCTCGAACCACGTTCCGTCGAGGTACCCGGACTTGCGGTACTCGCTGAACCGGTGCGCGACCGAGCCGAAGACCTCGGTCCGCTCGGCGACCTCCCATTCGCGGAACTCCGTCAGCGTCCCGTCGGTGAGGATCTTCTCCCGCGGCTCGATGAAGCCGTCGAGGTCGTAGATCACGGGCTCGGCGCCGACGTTCTTGATGATCATCCCCTGCGGGATGAACACCTCACGGACGGCGCCCAGATCCGGCCGCCCGCCCCCGGCGTTGGTGAACGCCCCGAGGAAGATGCTCATCAACCGGTCCAGCTCGGCCTTGACTTCGGACACGCGTACCCTCCCAAGAGCGAAGATTCCCGGCCGATCTTCGCCTACCCCCGGCACCAGGGCAATGGTCCGGGCGGTCGAGCCCAGGGGCCGTCGCCACCCGGTGGACTCGCGGCCCATGCGGCCGGCCGCGTCCGGCGCGGACCGCCCGGAGGGAGACGCCGCCGGCCTGGACGTCTGCGTGACCGTCACCCACCTGGACGGGCTGGTCCTGGGCCGGTCCGCCTTCCGGCACTCCGTGAACCACCGCTCCGTCGTGGCCCACGGCGTCGCGCACCGGATCGGAGATCCCGAGGAGAAGGGCCGGGCGCTGAGGGCGATCGTGGAGCACGTGGTCCCCGGGCGGTCCTCGGACACCCGCCCGCCGAGCGCGGAGGAACTCGACGACGTCGCCGTCCTGCGCCTCGACCTGAACGAGGTCTCCGCGAAGTCCCGCGTCGGCGGCCCCAACGACGAACCCCGGGACGACGGCCTCCCCCACTGGTCGGGTCAGCTCCCGCTGCTGCGCACCTACGGCACGCCCGTCCCCGCCGAGGACATCACCCCCGGAGTGGAGCTTCCCGGGTACCTGAGGCTCCTGGTCCACCCCGCCGGCCCCGCCACCGACTGAGCGGTCCGGGTACGACGAAAGAGCCGGCCAAAGCGACGTGTTGTCACTTTGACCGGCTCTGTCTGGTCGATCGACCTCTGTGTCCGAGGGGGGACTTGAACCCCCACGCCCGATAAAGGGCACTAGCACCTCAAGCTAGCGCGTCTGCCATTCCGCCACCCGGACTAGGTGGTCGGCCCCGGTTTCCCGCGGCGACATGGACAACAATAGCAAAGGTTCGGCGGGGTTCCGACCAGATATTTCGCCCGGCCCGAGTCCGACGCGCCGCGCTGACCTGCGGGCATGCCCGGGGAGTGGGCCCGCCGGTTGGGCGAGACGCGATGTCTCGCCGCCCTAGGACTCCCGGTTCTCGCGCTCTCCCGCCACCAGGTCTTCCCGGTGCTGCCAGGCGTAGAGGGTGTCCCCGTCCATGGAGCCGAAGTACGTGGCGCAGTGCAGGCCCACCTTGCCCCGGGCGTCCTTCGGGAACCAGTCCGCCTGGAGCTGGATCTCCTTGGCCTCGGACGCGGGGGCCGGGGTGCATCGGGCCGGGGGCTTGGCGCCCGGGAGGGTCGCCTTCAGCAGGCGCTCCCCGCCCGTGGTCTTCATCGAGTACCGGACCGACCGGGCGTCGTCCGGCAGCCAGCGCGGGACGGAAGGACGCTTCGACTTCGCCTCGGCGCCGGTCGCGTACGAGCTCGTCTCCTGGTGCCGGTTCTCGAGCCAGCCGTTCGCCGCCGGCACGGCGATCGCGGTGGCGACCCCGAGGGTGGCGACGACTCCGGCGGTGATCAGGACGACCTTTTTGCGGCTCATGCTGCGTTTTCTCCCGTGGTTCTCCGTTTGCGTCGTTCCATCCTCCGGCGCTCCGGCCGCGGATCCATCAGCCCACCGGGCGGGATCGGCCTACCCCTCAGGTCGCGCGGCAGGGCGCCGGGGGGCTCCCGGATGCTGATACCGGCTGGACACGGGCGGCGGGGTCGCCTTCGTGCTCGGCTACCTGGTCGGCGTGATCACCCACAGCTCGCTGTACAGCCAGGCCCACGGGCGCGGGGTGTTGTGGTTCGCGCTGCCGAACGCGCTGTCCGCACTGTCGGTGACGGCCGCCGGGCTGTTCGACGGGGCGGCGGCCCTCGGGCTGTGGGGGCTGGCGCTGCTGTTCCAGTTCGTCACGCCCGCCATCTCGCGGCGGGCAGCGGCCTCCGGGCCCGACGCGGCCGCGGGGGCGACGGTGGAGGACCAGCTCGGCGGGATCGGCGCCGCGCACTTCGTGGAACGGCACGGGCTGCTGCTGATCATCGTGTTCGGTGAGTCGGTCATCGCGGTCGGCATCGGCGTGGGCTCGCTGCCGCTGACCTTCGGGATCATCGTCGGCGCGTTCCTGACACTGGCCGTCGGGGCCGCGCTGTGGTGGATGTACTTCGTACGCGACGAGGGGCGCGCCGAGCACGTCTTCGCCGACTGTCCCCCGGACCGGCGTTTCAAGCTGGCGCTGCGCGCGTACTACTACTGCTTCATCCCGATGCTGCTGGGCATCGCGGCCTTCTCGGCGGGCGTGAAGAAGAGCATCGGGCACCTGGGCGAGCAGCTGCCGGCCGGGCCCGCCCTCGCGCTCGCGGGCGGGGTCGCCTGCTATCTGGCCGGGGACGTCGCCTTCCGGCTGGTGCTGGGGATCCGGCCGGTACGGTTCCGCGCGCTCGCGGTGGTGCCCGTACTGGCCACGGCCGCGGCGGGCACGCGGATCGGCGCGGCCTGGCAGCTGACCGCGCTGGTCCTGGTGCTCGTGGGCGCGCTGGCGGCGGAATCCCGCGCCACCGGCCCGGACACGGGCCCGACCGGGGCCGGGCCCACGGACGAACCCGCGGGCGAACCCGGGGCCGAACCTGCGACGGGGACCGCCGCGGGCTCCGGCCCGGGCGTCACGGGCAGCTGATGACCTGGCCCGCGTAGGAGAGGTTTCCGCCGAAGCCGAAGAGGAGGACGGGCGCCCCGGAGGGGATCTCGCCGCGCTCGACCAGCTTGGACAGGGCCATCGGGATGGAGGCGGCCGAGGTGTTGCCGGAGTCGACCACATCGCGGGCGACGACGGCGTTGACGGCGCCGATCTTCGCGGCGAGCGGCTCGATGATCCGCAGGTTCGCCTGGTGGAGGACGACCGCGGCCAGGTCCTCGGGGGTGATACCGGCCTTCTCGCAGACCTTGCGGGCGAGCGGCGGGAGCTGGCTGGTGGTCCAGCGGTAGACGGACTGGCCCTCCTGGGCGAAGACCGGCGGCGAGCCCTCGATGCGGACCGCGTTGCCCATCGAGGGGACGGAGCCCCACAGGACCGGGCCGATGCCGGGCTCCTCGCAGGCCTCGACCACGGCCGCGCCGGCGCCGTCGCCGGTCAGGACGCAGGTGGTGCGGTCGGTCCAGTCGGTGATCTCGGTCATCTTGTCGGCTCCGATGACCAGTGCCCGGGTGGCGGCGCCGGCCCGGATCGCGTGGTCGGCGGTGGCCAGGGCGTGGGTGAAGCCCGAGCAGACGACGTTGATGTCCATCACGGCGGGGCTGGAGCCCATGCCGAGCTTGGCCGCGACGCGGGCGGCCATGTTCGGGGAACGGTCGATCGCGGTGGAGGTGGCGACGAGGACGAGGTCGATGTCGTCCGGGGTCAGACCGGCGCTCGCGAGTGCCTTGCCTGCGGCCTGGTAGGCCAGCTCGTCGACCGGCTCGTCGGGTCCGGCCATGTGCCGGGTCTTGATCCCGACGCGGGACCGGATCCACTCGTCGTTGGTGTCCACCATGGCGGCGAGGTCCTCGTTGGTGATCACCTTCGAGGGTTGGTAGTGCCCTAGCGCCACCACGCGTGAACCGGTCATGGGCGGGGTCCCCCCTTGTAAGGCAGTCAGGATTTACCAGCTTTGCCTGCTACTGATGGGTACAAGGGCGCGTGACCCGACAGGATTCAGTGCCCGGAATTTGGAGCTTCCCGAGGGTCCTCCAGCCGGGGAAGGTGCCCGGCGCGGATCCTGGAGAATGGATGCTCCCGGCATGGGAAAAGCCGGTCGACGACAGAACGGGTGGACTGATCACATGGGACGGGTCACCGAACGCCGTCGCGTCGTCCGGATCCGGGGCGGCGTGGCAGGGGCCCGGGCGGACACGCTGGTGGCCGAAGAGCCGCTGGAGATACGGCTGAACGGCAAACCGCTGGCCATCACGATGCGCACGCCGGGTGACGATTTCGCGCTGGCCGTGGGTTTCCTGGCCAGCGAGGGAGTGCTCGCCTCGGCCTCGGACGTCCGGGCCGTGACCTACTGCGAGGGCGCCGCCGAGGACGGAACGAACACCTACAACGTGGTGAACGTACAGCTCGCCGCCGGAGTTCCGGTGCCGGACATCACGCTGGAGCGGAACGTCTACACCACCTCCTCGTGCGGCCTGTGCGGGAAGGCCAGCCTGGACGCGGTGCGCACCGCGACCCGGTTCCCGGGGCTCGCGGACGATCCCGTACGGGTGGGCGCGCGGCTCCTCGGGGAGCTGCCGGACCGGCTGCGCGCGGAGCAGAAGGTCTTCGAGCGCACGGGCGCCCTGCACGGCGCCGGGCTGTTCTCGGCGGGGGGCGAGCTGATCGACGTACGGGAGGACGTGGGCCGGCACAACGCGGTGGACAAGATCGTCGGGCGGGCTCTGCAAGCCGGCCGGCTGCCGCTGGCGGGTTCGGTGCTGCTGGTGTCGGGGCGGGCTTCCTTCGAGCTGGCGCAGAAGGCGGTGATGGCGGGCATCCCCGTGCTGGCGGCCGTTTCCGCTCCGTCCTCGCTCGCGGTGGACCTGGCGCTGGAGTCGGGGCTGACGCTGGTCGGGTTCCTGCGGGACGGGGACATGAACATCTACGCGGGCGAGGAACGGATCGACCTGACGGCGTGAGCGGCGGGGGCGGCGCGGCTGCTTCCGCCACCGCCCCCGCCCCCGCACGGGTCACTTGTCCGCCATGACCCCCGCGCCGGTGTGCTCGGTGCCCGCCGGGGCCTCGATGGTCTGGCTGTACGGGTTGTCCTTCGACGCGGGGCGGACCTTCTGGGCGGCCTTGTGCGGGGTGCCCGCCGGGGCTTCGATCGTGTGGCTGTAGGAGGATCCGCCGCCCCCCTTGGCAGCGCCACCGCCGTTGTCCGCGGCGTGGGCGGCCCCGCCGAGGGCCAGCGTGCCGAGCAGGGCGGCGGCGGAGACGGCGGCGATGCGCTTGCTGAGCTTCATGAGGGGCTCCCTGGTGGTTCGCGGGTTTCTTGCTGACACCCAGAACGTAGAAGAAGCGGACATTTCCTCGCCCTAACGCTTTCCGCCCCCGGACCCCCTCCGCCCTTACGGCGCCCCGATCAGCGCTTGCGGCGGCCGCGGCGGGAGGCGGGCTCGGCCGGCTTCGGATCCGGTGGATCGATGCGGTGGAGGTCGAGGGTCGCCGGGAGCGGGGTGACTCCGGGGCCGCCCGCTTCGGCCCAGGCGATGACCTCGTCGGTGGCGGTGTCGTCCAGGGCCCAGCCGAACCAGACCGCGCGGGCGCCCCGGCGGCGGGCCTCCGTGGTGGGCTGGACCACGATCACGTTGGCCTGCGCGCATGGGCCGAGGCAGTCGCTCGTACGGACGGCCAGGCGCCCGCCGGAGGCCACCGCGGCCTCGTTCAGCCGGGCCAGTTGTCCCGCGTGGTCGGTGCCGGGGTTCTTGCGGGGGTCGCCGCAGCAGCAGCCCCGGCAGACCACCAGGGTGCAGGGGCGCGGGGCGTGGGCGGAGAGCGGGCGTATCCAGGTCACCGCCGCACGTTACCGGGCCTGCAGGACCGGGTGTTGGGGGGTGTGCGAGACCTCCGCCACATGCCCGGCGGCGCGTTCGTGCTGTTCCGGGGCCTGCGGGGCTTCCGCGGCCTGCGGGTCCTGGGGGGGCTGCGGGTCGTGAGGGGTCTGCGGGTCGTGGGGAGCCTGCGGGTCCCGCGCGCGGCGGCGGGCCAGTACCGCGCAGACCATCAGCTGCATCTGGTGGAAGAGCATGAGCGGGAGCACGGCGAGGCTCGCCTGGGCGCCGAACAGGACGCTGGCCATGGGGAGTCCGGCGGCCAGGCTCTTCTTCGACCCCGCGAACTGGATGGCGATCCGGTCCTCGCGGGTGAAGCCGAGGCGCTTGGCCCCGTACCAGGTGACCGTCAGCATCACGGCGAGGATGACCGCCTCCACCGCCATCAGCCCGCCGAGGCGCGGGAAGCTGACCTGGCGCCAGATCCCGGCGACCATGCCCGCGCTGAAGGCGGTGTAGACGACGAGCAGGATCGAGCCGCGGTCGACGTAGCCGAGGACCTTCTTGTTGCGGACGAGGAAGCCGCCCACCCAGGAGCGCAGGGCCTGGCCGAGGAGGAAGGGCAGGAGCAGCTGGAGGACGATCTTCACCAGCGAGTCGAGGGAGAAGCCGCCCGCGCTGTTGCCGAGCAGGCCCGCGGCGAGGAGGGGGGTCAGGAAGATGCCGATGAGGCTGGAGAAGGAGCCCGCGCAGATCGCGGCGGGGACGTTGCCGCGGGCGATCGAGGTGAAGGCGATGGAGGACTGGATGGTGGAGGGCACCAGGCAGAGGAAGAGCAGGCCGCTGTAGAGCGGCGGCGTGAGGACGCCGGGGACCAGGGCGTGCGCGGCGAGGCCCAGGAGGGGGAAGAGGAGGAAGGTGGAGGCGAGCACGGTGAGGTGGAGCCGCCAGTGGCGCATTCCGTCGAGGGCCTCGCGGGTGGAGAGCCGGGCGCCGTAGAGGAAGAAGAGCAGGGCCACCGCCGCGGTGGAGGCGGCCTCGGCCACGGAGGCGGCCGCGCCGCGGGCGGGCAGCAGGGCGGCGAGGCCGACGGTGGCGAGCAGACCCATGATGAACGGGTCCACGGGGAGCCGGGCGGGAAGGTGCGGGCGGCGCATGCGGATGCTCACTTGCTGGGGTCGGCGGGAGGGCGGGACGGGGCGGGGCAGGGAAGGGCGGTACGGGACTCGACGGCACTCGACGAGTTCCCCTTCATTTTCATTCTCGGGGGCGACTGGTGATCGGGAAACCCGTACACCGCTCTCACTGTGATCACGGAACGCGATGAGCGGGAGTAGGGTGAGCGGTGTGTACGACCCCGTTCAGCTGCGCACCTTCCTCACCGTCGCCCAGACCCTGAGCTTCACGCAGGCCGCCGCCCGGCTCGGCGTGCGCCAGTCCACGGTCAGCCAGCACGTGCGCCGGCTGGAGGAGGCCACGGGCCGGCCCCTCTTCCTGCGCGACACGCACAGCGTGGAGCTCACCGAGGACGGCGAGGCGCTGCTCGGTTTCGCCCGCTCGATCCTGGAGGCCAACGAGCGCGCGGCGGCCTTCTTCGCGGGGACGCGGATCCGGGGCCGGCTGCGCTTCGGCGCCTCGGAGGACTTCGTGCTGACCCGGCTGCCGGAGATCCTGGAGGCCTTCCGGCACGAGCACCCGGAGGTGGAGCTGGAGCTGTCCGTGGAGCTGTCGGGAACCCTGCACGAGCGGCTGGACGCTGGCCGGCTGGACCTCGTACTCGCCAAGCGGCGCGGGGACGGCGACGAGCGGGGACGGCTGGTGTGGCGGGACCGGATGGTGTGGATCGGGGCGGAGGGGCTGCGGGTGGACCCGGACCGGCCGGTCCCGCTGATCGTCTTCCCGCCGCCGGGGATCACGCGGGCCCGGGCGCTGGACGTGTTGCAGGCCGACGGGCGGCCGTGGCGGATCGCCTGTACGAGCGGCAGCCTGAGCGGCCTGATCGCGGCGGCGCGTGCGGGGCTCGGCGTGATGGCGCATACGCGCGGGCTGATCCCGCCGGGCCTGGTCCGGGTCAACGGCCTGCCGGACCTCGGCACGGTGGAGTTCGCACTCCTGCGCGGCCCCCGCGGCTCGGCCGCCGCGGAAGCCCTGGCCGCAGCCATCCTGTCGGGCGCGGACCGCCTGACCCGAACCGCGTAGGGGGCTCGCGCAGCCTGGGGGCATGGCTTCGCAGCCAGGGCCGCGCGCAAGACGCGGGGAGCCGCACAGGCGGGGCAGGACCACGCCGCCGGAGGCGGGGGCACCCAGCCAAGATCCGGGGCCACGAGCCGGGGCCGGGCAAGGTGCCGAGGCCGGAGGCCGGGGCCGAGGGCCGGGGGCCGGGGGCCGGGGGCCGGGGGCCGGGGGCCGGGGGCCGGGGGCCGGGGGCCGGAGGCCGGGGGCCGGAGGCCGGAGGCCGGGGGCCGGAGGCCGGAGGCCGGAGGCCGGGGGCCGGAGGCCGGGGCCGAGGGCCGGGGCCCCGGGCGGTGTCGCCGGGGGATTTCCAGCCGTCCGGCGATTGAGGACCGGGTCCGGGCGGAGCCCGGGGAACGGTGGAAGGGCGGGTAGGGGACCGGCCCCGCAGGGTACGCGCCCACGCGGGAGCCCCTCGGCCGTGGCGGGCCGGCCCTCGGCGGTCCCTCCGCGGCGCCGCGCCCACCGGGGTGAGCGTCGTCGACGGCCCGGGGCGGGGCGGGGCGCCCGCACGCTGTGGCCGAGCAGCTCGGGGCGATCGGGAACATCGCGGCCGAGGCCGCCCCGCCGCCCCGCCGCCCCGCGGCCCCCTGACCTGGGAATCAGGACGCCCCGGCGGGCCGAATGCGCTGCCGTTCGCGGCGCCGTGCGTTTATGGTCTGCGTACGCCAACCGGTCGCGCTCCGGCGGGAATTCGTACGGCACGACCAGAACGAGCAGGGGGACGCGCATGAAGATCGCGGTACTGGGGACCGGTGAGGTCGGGCAGCGGCTGGCGGGGAAGCTGCTCTCGGTCGGACACCAGGTCACGATGGGGTCCCGCACGGCGGACAACGCCGATGCCGTGCGGTGGGCCGCCGGGACGGGTGGCGCCCACGGAACCTTCGCCGAGGCCGCCACCTCCGCCGAGCTCGTCGTCAACGCCACCGGCGGACTGGTCTCGCTCGCCGTACTGGAGGCCGCCGGGGCCGGCAACCTCCGGGGGAAGACCGTCGTCGACGTCTCCAACGCGCTGGACTTCTCCGAGGGGTTCCCGCCGAAGGTGGTCACCCCGGACGGCCGCAGCGTCGCCGAGCAGCTCCAGAAGGCCTTCCCCGAGGCGCGGATCGTCAAGACGCTCAACACCATGAACAACGCCGTCATGGTCGAGCCCGGCCGGGTGCCCGGCCACCACACCGTGTTCGTGAGCGGCGACGACGCCGGTGCCAAGGCCGAGACCACGGCGCTCCTGCGCTCCTTCGGCTGGGCGCCCGGGCAGATCACCGATCTCGGCGACCTGTCGAGCGCCCGGGCCACCGAAGCTCTGATGGCGCTCTGGCTGCGCCTCTACGGGGTGCTCGGCCCGGTGGACTTCAACCTCTCCGTGGTCACGGCCCAGGGCACGTCCTGAATCGCACCGCCTGAACGCACCGCTGGGGAGGTCTTGTGGAGGTCTCCCTTCCGTGATCACCGGCGGTTGGGCGTGGGATAGCGTCGCCGCGCCGTACGGAGAGGAGCGGGCCTTGCACGAGATCACCGTCCCGCCGGTCGTCACGGGCTCGCCCGTCGGCGGCCTGGCCGACGCCGTCTTCCTGCACGCACGCGAGGACCCCGGCCGGGTCGTGCTCGGCCGCAAGTCGGGCGGGGTCTGGGGGGACGTGACCTCGGGCGAGCTGGCCTCCGAGGTGCTCGGGCTCGCCAAGGGGCTGCTGGCGCAGGGCATCCGCTTCGGGGACCGGGTCGCGATCATGTCCCGTACCCGGTACGAGTGGACGCTCTTCGACTTCGCCCTGTGGGCGATCGGCGCCCAGCCGGTCCCCGTCTACCCCTCGTCCTCCGCCGAGCAGGTGCACTGGATCCTCTACGACTCCGCGTGCACGGCCTGTGTGGTGGAGGACGAGGACCAGGCCATGACCGTCGGGTCGGTGATCGAGCGGCTGCCGATGCTGCGCCGGCTGTGGCAGCTGGACGCGGGCGCCGTGGACGGGCTCGTCCAGGACGGACTGCAGGTCGCCGAGGACGTCGTGCACCGCCACCGGAGCGCCGTGACGCCCGACGCGACGGCCACCGTCATCTACACCTCGGGGACCACCGGACGCCCCAAGGGCTGCGTGCTGACCCACGGCGCCTTCATGTTCGAGGCCGACACGATGGTGACCCGCTGGGAGTCCGTCTTCCAGGCCGGGCCCGGCGAGCAGCCGTCCACCCTGCTGTTCCTGCCGCTCGCCCACGTCTTCGGGCGGATGGTGGAGGTGGCGGCCGTCCGCGCCCGGGTGAAGCTCGGGCACCAGCCGGTGCTGGCGGCGGCCGAACTGCTGCCGGACCTCGCCGCGTTCCGGCCGACGTTCGTGCTCGGGGTGCCGTACGTCTTCGAGAAGGTCTTCGCCGCCGCCCGCCGCAAGGCCGAGACCGAGGGCCGGACGGGGCCCTTCGACCGGGCGGTGGAAACGGCCGTACGGTACGCGGAGGCCCGCGAGCAGAAGGCGTTCGGCGTGGGACCCGGGCCCTCGGCGAAACTGCGCATGGAGCACCAGCTCTTCGAGAAGCTGGTGTACGGGAAGGTCCGCGAGGCGCTGGGCGGCCGGGTGCGGTACGCCATGTCGGGCGGCTCCGCGATGTCGCGCCGGCTGGGGCTGTTCTTCGACGGCGCCGGGGTGACGGTCTTCGAGGGTTACGGGCTCACCGAGTCCTGCGCGGCGGCCACCGCGAACCCGCCCGGGGCCGTCAAGTACGGCACCGTCGGGCAGCCGATCCCCGGCGGTACGGTGCACATCGCCGAGGACGGGGAGATCTGGCTGTACGGCGCCCACGTCTTCTCCGGGTACCTGAACGACCCGCACGCCACGGAGGCCGTCCTGCGGGACGGCTGGCTGGCGACGGGGGACCTGGGGCGTCTCGACGCGGACGGGTACCTCACGATCACGGGGCGCAAGAAGGAGATCCTGGTGACCTCCAACGGCAAGAGCGTGGCCCCGGCCGCCCTGGAGGAGCGGGTCCGCTCGCACCCACTGGTCTCCCAGTGCGTCCTGGTGGGCAACGACCGGCCGTACATCGCGGCCCTGCTCACCCTGGACATGGAGGGGGTCGCGCACTGGCTGGCGATGCGCGGCCGCCCCCGGCTGACGGCGGCGGAGCTGGTGCTCGACCCCGATCTGACGGCGGAGGTGCGCCGGTCGGTGGTGGCGGCCAACACCCTGGTCTCCCAGGCCGAGTCGATCCGCACGTTCCGCGTCCTGGCCGAGCAGTTCACCGAGGAACGGGGGCTGCTCACGCCCTCGCTGAAGCTGAAGCGGCGGGCCATAGAGAAGGCCTACGCCAAGGAGGTGGCGGCCCTCTACCAGTCCTGACGAGCGCACGGCGTGATCACGCCGACGGTCCGAACCGTTACCTGACGGGTCGTCACTTTACTTGTCGTTGATATTGACGATGCGTCAGGTCGCGCACAGAATGCGGGGATTCCGACCGGAGGGGATCCACACATGTTGCGACCGATCCGCACCCTGGCCGCCGCGGCGGCAGCGCTCGCGCTCGTCTCCGCCTGCAACTCCGCCTCCAACGGCGCCTCCACCGACAAGCCGGGAGTAGCCGGCGGCAACTCCCGCGGGGTGACCGCCGATTCGATCAAGGTCGGCGGCATCGTGTCGATGACCAGCGCCAGTGGCTACAGCAAGAAGGCAACCGACCTCGGGGCGAAGGCACGCTACATGAGAGCCAACGCCGAGGGCGGGATCAACGGCCTCAAGATCGACTACATCGGGGCCGAGGACGACGGGCAGGACCCCGCCAAGAACCTGGCCGCGGCCCGCAAACTCGTCCAGCAGGACAAGGTCTTCGCGATCTCCCCCATGAGCTCGGTCACCTTCACCGGCGCCGACTTCCTGGAGCAGGAGAAGGTGCCCACCTTCGGCTGGGGCACCCTGCCCTCCTTCTGCGGGCCCAAGTACATCTACGGGTTCAACGGCTGCCTCGTCCCCACCCCCGGCGGCACCATCAACCAGACCTGGCCCGAGGGCATCGGCCAGATCCTCGGCGGCGCCGCGGGCAAGTCGGTCGCGATCATCGCCAACGACAGCGACGCCGGGAAGTTCGGTGTGCGCACCTTCCAGCAGGGCTTCGCCAGCGCCGGGTTCAAGGTCTCCTACGCCAAGGCCTCGGTGCCCGGCACCGCCGTACCGAGCGACTGGTCGGCGTACGTCAAGGAGATCCTCGAGAGCAACGACGGCAAGGCCCCGGACGCGGTCGTCTCCGTCATGCAGACCCCCAACAACATCGGGCTGTTCACCTCGCTCAAGCGCAGCGGATACAAGGGACTGCTCTCCGACCCGACCGACTACGACCCGGGTCTGCTCGCCAAGGACGCCACAAAGCAGGCCCTCGACGGCGTGCACGTCCTGCTGCAGTTCGAGCCGTTCGAGTCGACGAACCCGAAGATGGCCCAGTTCAAGGCCGACATCAAGGCCGCGTCGGGCGGGCTGGACGTGCCGCTCAACATGCACATGATGACCGGGTACATGTCGGCCGACCTGTTCGTGTCCATCGCGCAGAAGGCGGGCAAGGGCCTGACCGTCGAGTCCTTCCAGGCCGCCGCGCAGGGCTTCTCCGACACCGACACCCTCGTCGGCAACCGCGCGGAACCCAAGGGCCAGAAGGACAGCTTCGGCTGCGGGGCGCTCGTACAGCTGAAGAACGGCGCGTACGAGGTCTCCGTACCGTTCAAGTGCTACGAGTCCATCCCCTTCAAGTAGGGGTGCGGGAAACGGAATGGGAGATCTGCTCGCCTTCGTACTGAGCGGTCTGGTGTCCGGCGCCCTGTACGCACTGCTGGCCACCGGGCTGGTGCTGTCGTACTCGGCGTCCGGGCTGTTCAACTTCGCGCACGGGGCCACCGCCTACCTGTGCGCGCTCACCTTCTACGAACTGCACTCCGGGCTCGGCTGGCCGGCCGTCCCGGCGGCGCTGCTGGTGGTCCTCGTACTGGCACCCGGCCTCGGGTGGGCGCTGGACCGGCTGATGTTCCGCCGGCTCGCCCAGGTCGGCGAGACGGCGCAGATCGTGGCCACCATCGGACTCCTGGTGGCCCTGCCGGCGGCCGGGCTGTGGACGGTGGAGCTCCTGACCGACGCGGGAGCTCCCCTCAAGCCGGCGGAGAACCAGTTCGGACTGCCGGGAGTGGGGCCGAGCCCCGCCACGTCCTGGCAGCTCACCGCCGACGTGGGAATCGACTCCGACCAGCTGATCACCTGGGTGGCCACGGCCCTGGTGGCGGTCGCCCTGTGGGTGCTGATGCGGCACACCCGGCTGGGGCTGCGGCTGCGGGCCGCCGTCGACAACCGCTCGCTGACCGAGCTGCGCGGGATCGACGCCGACCGGCTGTCCTCGGTGGCGTGGATGATCGCGTCGGGGCTGGCCGGGCTCGCGGGGGTACTGGCGACGCCGCTGCTCGGGCTGTCGGCGCACGACTTCACGCTGTTCCTGTTCGTATCGGCCACCGCGGCCGTCATCGGGCGCTTCGCCTCCGTCCCGCTCGCCTTCGCCGGCGGACTGGGGCTCGGGGTCCTGCAGAACCTGGTCGTCGGCTACGCGTCCTTCGCCGACTCCATCACCGGCTTCAGGACGGCCGTGCCCTTCCTGATCCTCTTCGGGGGGCTGCTGGTGCTCACCCGGCGGGCCCGGGCCGCCGGGACCGCCGCCGTGGACGTGGCCTCCCCGGACCATCTGGCCGGCGCCCCGTGGGGGCGGCGCTGGGGCGTGTGGGCCGCGGGCGCGGTACTGCTGGGCACGGCCTTCTACACCGTGACCACCCCCTTCTGGAGCGGGCTCCTCGCGCAAGGGCTCGCGCTGGCCCTGGTGTTCATGTCCTTCACCGTGGTCACCGGGCTCGGCGCGATGGTGTCGCTGGCCCAGGGGACCTTCGTGACCGGGGCCGCGCTGGTGGCCGGACTGCTGATGAGCCGCGGGTGGCCGTTCTTCGCGGCGCTGGCGGTCGGCACGTGCGCGGCCGCCGTCCTGGGAGCGCTGGTCGCACTGCCCGCGCTACGGCTCGGCGGGCGCTCCCTGGCACTGGCGACACTGGCCCTGGCCTTCCTGGCGGACCAGGTGCTCTTCCAGATGCGGTGGCTGCGCAACGGGGACTCCGGGTGGTCGATCCCGCGTCCCGTCATCGGGCCGGTGGACCTCACCGACGACCGGGCGCTGGGGGTGGCGCTGCTCCTCCTGGTCGCGGCGGTCGCCGCCGGGCTGAGCGCGCTGCGGGGCTCCCCTTCGGGCCGGGCGATGCTCGCCGTGCGGTCGGCCCCCGCGGCCGCGATGGCCTCCGGGGTGTCCGTACTGCGGACGAAGCTGCTGCTGTTCACGCTGTCGGCGGGGCTGGCCGGGTTCGGGGGCGTGATGTACGCCTCGTACAACACCCGCATCACCGCTACGGACTTCACGGCGATGACCGGACTGGTGTGGCTGGCGGTGGTCGTCGCGGCGGGCGTCCGCAGGCCGCAGTACGCGGTGGTGGCGGGGCTGGTCTTCGCCGTCGCTCCGCGGGTGATGGCGGACTACGTGACGGAGTCGGCGCACCTGCCGGTGATCCTGTTCGGGCTGGCGGGGTTGGCCCTGGCCAACGATCCCGATGGGTATTGCGCGGCGGTGCCGGTGCGGCTGGCGCGGCGGCGGGCCGTTGCCCTGGCCGGAGCCCACGTCTCGGCCGGGGCCGTGCCCAAGACCGGGGCCGTGCCCAAGACCGGGGCCGGTCCCGAGACCGAGGCCGTGCCCGCGGTCCGGGACGGTGGCGAGGCCGGGGCCGGCGCCGTTCCCGCGGCCCGGGTCGGTGGCGGAGTCGGGGTGGGCCCGGCGGGGCTTTCCCCCACCCCGCCCCTTCCCGAAACCGGGCTCCGCCCGAACCCTTCGGGGGCTCCGCCCCCGGACTCCCGCTCCTCAAACTCCGGAGGGGCTGATCTCGCCGGGGGCCGGGGCGGCGCCCCGGTTTCGGGAAGGGGCGGGGTGGGGGACCTGTCGCCCGCTCTGGAGCTGCGCGGCGTCACCGCCGGGTACGACGGGGGGCTCGTGTTGCACGGGGTGGACCTCGTCGTGCGGCGCGGCGAGATCCTCGCCGTGCTCGGGCCCAACGGGGCCGGGAAGAGCACCGCCTGCCGGGTGGCGGCCGGAGCGCTGGCCGTCGCCGGCGGGACCGTCCACGTGGGCGGGCGGGACGCCACTCGCGACGGCGCCGTGGGCCGCTCCCGGGCGGGGGTGCTGCTCGCACCCGAGGGGCGGGGGATCTTCCCCGCGCTCAGCATCGAGGAGAACCTCTCCCTCTACCTGAGGGACGCGGAGGAACGGGACGCCGTCTACGACCGGTTCCCCCGGCTGCGCGAGCGGCGCACGCTCTCCGCCGGGTCGTTGTCCGGCGGGGAACAGCAAATGCTGGCCCTCGCACCGCTGTTGCAGCGGCCGCCCGGGGTGCTGATCGCGGACGAGCCCTCGCTCGGGCTCGCCCCGCGCGTGGTGGACGAGGTGTACGGGCTGCTCATGGAGCTCCGCACCGCCGGGACCGCGCTGCTGCTGGTGGAGGAGAAGGCGGCCGAGATCCTCGGGATCGCCGACACCGTCGCCTACCTCTCGCAGGGCCGGGTCTCCTGGTGCGGCCCGCGCTCCGAGGTGGAGACGGACCGGCTGACCGAGGCCTACCTGGGGATGGCGACATGAGAGAGGACCCCTATGTACTGGAGGCCCGCGGCGTCAGCGTCCGGTTCGGCGGGGTCAGGGCGCTGACGGGCGTGGACCTCGGGATCCGGGCCGGCGAGGTGTGCGGGCTGATCGGGCCGAACGGGGCCGGGAAGACCACCCTGTTCGACGTGCTGTCCGGGATCCGGCGGCCCGACCAGGGGCGGATGCTGCTCGACGGGGTGGACGTCACCCGGCGCTCCCCCGTCTGGCGGGCCCGGCACGGGATGCGCCGGACCTTCCAGCGCCAGCAGCTGTTCGGGCAGCTCAGCGTGGCCGACAACGTCCTCGTCGCGCAGGAGTGGCGGGGCGGGGGCGGCGGTCTCGCCGCCGACCTGGTCGCCTCGCCCACCCGGCGCCGCCGGGAGCGGGAGCGGCGGGAGCGGGCCGCGCGGGTGCTGGCCGACTGCGGCATCGGCGCGCTCGGGGACTCGTACGCCGGTGGTCTGCCGGTGGGGCGGGCCCGGATGGTGGAGCTCGCCCGCGCGGTGGCCGATCCGCCCCGGGTGCTACTCCTGGACGAGCCCGCGTCGGGCATGTCCGCGCCCGAACGCGAGCAGCTCGCGGCGGTCGTGCGCCGGCTCGCCGAGGAGGAGGGCTGCGCGGTGCTGCTGGTCGAGCACAACGTCGCCTTCGTGATGGACCTCTGCACCCGGGTGGTCGTCCTGGACCTGGGGACCGTCCTCGCCGAGGGCACGGCCGCCGAGGTACGGGCCAACGCTCTGGTCCGGGAGGCGTACCTGGGCGCGTAGGGCGTGACGTGCCCGTTTCCCGCCGTACGGATTCACCCGTACGGCGGGAATAGGCCACGCCGGAGGCCGGTTGTCGCCGGTCGTACGGGCAGGCTCACCGGCGTCCGTACGGCAGTCAGCACCCGCACCAGCGACGACCAGAGGGAACGACCGACGTGAACCAGGTCCCCGGCATCAAGCTCAACAACGGCACGCTCATGCCCCAGCTCGGCTACGGCGTCTGGCAGGTTCCGGACGCCGAGGCGGAGCAGGCCGTCCGGACGGCACTGGAGGCGGGCTACCGCAGCATCGACACGGCCGCCATCTACGGCAACGAGGAGGGCACAGGCAAGGCCATCGCCTCCGCCGGGGTGCCGCGCGAGGAGCTCTTCGTCACCACCAAGCTGTGGAACGGGAAGTCCGAGACCTGGGGCCGGGACAACGTGCTGCGCGAGTTCGACGCCTCGCTCGCCAAGCTGGGCCTCGACGAGATCGACCTGTACCTGATCCACTGGCCGCGCCCGATGCGCGACGACTTCCTGGCCATCTGGAAGACCTTCGAGGAGATCGCGCGGAGCGGCCGCGCCAAGGCCGTCGGCGTGTCCAACTTCCGCCCCGCCGACCTGGAGCGGCTCGGCGGCGAGAGCGCCCTGGTCCCGGCCGTGAACCAGATCGAGCTGCACCCGCTGCTCCCCCAGACCGAGCTGCGCGCCCTGCACGCGCGCCTGGGCATCGCCACCGAGGCCTGGTCCCCGCTCGGTCAGGGCAAGGACCTGCTCACCCTGCCCGCCGTCACCGCGATCGCCGACAAGCACGGCCGCTCGGCCGCGCAGGTGGTGCTGCGCTGGCACCTCCAGCTGGGCAACGTCGTGATCCCGAAGTCCGTGACCCCGGCGCGGATCCGGGAGAACCTCGACGTCTTCGGCTTCGAGCTGGACGCCGGGGACATCGCCGCGCTGGACGCGCTCGGCGCGGGCTCGGCGGGGCGCCGGATCGGTCCCGACCCGGCCGAGTTCGACTACTGAGCCGCCGGTGACAGGGACGGCGCGGACGAACGCGCAGACGAAGGCGCCCGACGGCGTGTACCTGATCCGCAATGCCGGGAGCGGGCTGCTGCTCCAGGTCGAGAGCGGCAACCGGGTCTGTGTCGGGCCGGACGGCGAGCCCGCCGCGGCCCGGCGGTGGGAGATCACCCCGGTGCACAGCGGCGGCGGGATCTTCCACCTGGTCAGCGTCCACAACGGCAAGCGGCTCGATGTCGCGAACGCGTCGACCGAGAGCGGCACCCGGGTCCAGGTGTGGAAGGCGAACGCCTTCGGGGCGCAGGAGTGGGTCGTGGAGGAACACCTCGACGACCCCGGCGTGGTCTCGCTGATCGCGGCCATCAGCGGTCTGCCGCTGGAGGCGGACGCGGAGGGCCGGGCCCGGCAGTGCGAGGACACCGATTCCCCGGCGCAGTGGTGGCGCCTGGAGCCCGCCTGAGGCGGGGCGGAGCAGTGGCAGGAGGCGGGGGGCGGGGGCGGGCGCCGTGGCGGGGCAGTTGGCCCATCGCCCCTGCCCCCGCCCGTCAGGCCCCCGCCCCTCAGCCCCCGCCCCTCAAGGCCCGTACGAAGCCGTGCAGCCGGTACGTCGGCTCCGCGCGCGGGGTGTCCGGCCCGGGCAGGAGTTCCAGCCGGTCCGCGAGCTCGCGCGGGGTGATCCCGCGCGGGTGGACCCGGGAGGCGTACCGCCCGGCGAGCAGGGCTTCGGCCGCCCCGCGCGGGGTGCGGCCCTGGCCGTGGCCGGTGAAGAGGGCTTCGCCGGCGGGGTACAGGCCCACCGAGGCCGCGTGGCCGGTGACGGCCTGGGCGGAGTCGGCGGGGGTGGCGGTGAGGTGCTCGGCGAGCACCGCGTCGATATCGCTGCCCACGTCGTGGGCGGCGTCCTTGTCGACGGTGGTGACGAAGACCCCGCCGGGCCGCAGCACCCGCCCGGCCTCGGCGATCACGGCGGCCACCAGGCCCGGTGAGCGCAGCAGGTGCAGCAGCCAGACCGCGCTGACCGCGTCGAGCGAACCCGAACGGAACGGGAGCCGGGCCCCGGAGGCGAGGACCACCGTGACCTCGCGGGAGCGCGCCATGGCGGCCATCCCGTACGAGGCGTCCGCGCCGAGGACGCGCAGCTCCGGGCGGGCGTCTGCGATGCGGGTGGTGACGATGCCCGTGCCGCAGCCGAGGTCGAGCAGGGTGGCGGTGTCCGGCGGGAGCAGGCCGAGGACCGCCGCGGCTGCGGCCTCGGCGCGCGGGGCCCCGCCGCGGGTGGCGTCGTAGGCCTGGGCTTCGGCGTCGTAGTCGAGGAGCGGTCTCGGTGCGGGCACGGGCATCGGCGGAGCTCCCGGCATCAGGCGGCGCCGTGGGACGGGGCCAGGGATTCGACGCGCTCCGCGAGGGTGAAGTCGGCGTCGGTGACGCGATCGCCGGCGTCGTGCGTGTTCGCGGAGAGGCGGACGGTGTTGTAGCCGAGCGTGAGGTCGGAGTGGTGGTTCAACTCCTCCTGCACGGAGGCGATGTGGCCGACCAGCGCGCTCGCCGCGAAGTGGCTGCCCAGCCGGTAGGTGCGGATGATCCGGTCGTCCTCGAAGGCCCAGCCGGGGAGTTCCCTCAGCCGGTCCTCGATCTCCTTCTGCGAAAGCGGCTCTCTCGACATCCGCAGGCTCCTTCCCCGTACACGGTGTACACGACTGCCCGATTGACCTGACGTGGAGTCAAGGTTCCCACAGCTCAGGCTCCGGGGAAGGTTTCGCGCCATAGTGCGTGCGGGTACTTCCGTGCCTTCCGTGGCCACCGCGCCGCCCCTATGCTCCTGCGCCGGACGTGACTGTTACCGCCGGTAATACCGCCGGGTTCCGACGACATCGAGGGAGCATCACCGTGACGCGCACAGGAAACTCCAGGCGCACGTTCATCGCGGGGGCCGCGGCCACCGCGGGCGGGTTATCGGCTGCCGGGGGCCTCGCGGCCCCGGCCGGCGCCGCCACCGGATCCGCCGCGGCCACCCCACCCGCCGCGGCCGGGCAGGCGCGCCGGGTCGCCGTCCTCGGCGGCGGGGTCGCCGGCCTCACCGCCGCGCACGAACTGGCCGAACGCGGCTACGCCGTCACCGTGTACGAGCGGCGGGCGCTCGGCGGCAAGGCCCGCAGCATGGACGTCCCCGGCAGCGCCCGCGGCGGCCGCCGGCCGCTGCCCGCGGAGCACGGCTTCCGGTTCATCCCGGGGATCTACCACAATCTGCCGGACACGATGCGGCGCATCCCCTTCCCCGGCAACGCGAACGGCGTCTGGGACAACCTGGTCGCCCCGCGCGAGATGATGTTCGCCCGGGCGGCCGGTCGCGAGGACCTGCGCGCGCCCATCCCCTGGCCGGAGCACTCCCCCGCCGAGCTGACCCCCGACGAGCTGCGCCGGGCCCTCACCGGCATCCTCCAGTCGCTGGTCCGCCTCCCGCTCCACGAGACGGCGTACTTCGTCGACCGCGCCCTGGTCTTCCTCACCAGCTGCGACGAGCGGCGCGACGGGCAGTGGGAGCGCACCCCGTGGTGGGAGTTCACCCGGGCCGCGCGGATGTCGAGCGAATACCAGCGGATCCTCGCCATCGGCGTCACCCGCAACATCGTCGCCACCAAGGCCGAGGAGGCCTCGACCCGCACGGTCGGCACGCTCGGCGAGGCCTTCGTCTTCAACCTGCTGGGCCGCGGCGCCGACGGTCCGCCGGACCGGATCCTGAACCTGCCCACCAACGAGGCGTGGATCGACCCGTGGGAGGACCATCTGCGCTCGCTGGGCGTGGAGTTCAACATCGGGTGGACGGTACGCGAGGTCCGGCACGGGGACGGCCGCGTGAGCGGGGTCCTCATCGAGGACCCGGCCGGAGCCGTGCGGACCGTCACCGCCGACCACTACGTCAGCGCGCTGCCCGTCGAACACGCCCGCCGCACCTGGAGCCCGGCGCTGCGCGCGGCCGACCCGATGCTCGGGCGGTGCGACCTGCTGCGGACCGACTGGATGACCGGCATCCAGTTCTACCTCACCGAGCGCGCACCCCTCGTACACGGCCACCTCAACTGCATCGACTCGCCCTGGTCGTTGACGGCGATCCAGCAGGCCGAGCACTGGCCGGCGCGGAACTTCCCCGCCGACTACGGGGACGGAACGGCCGTGGACTGCCTGTCGGTGGACATCTCCGAGTGGGACAAGCCGGGGATCCTCTACGGGAAGACGGCCAAGGAGTGTACCCGCGAGGAGGTCGCCCGCGAGGTGTGGGCGCAGCTGAAGGCCTCCCTCAACGACACCGGGAAGACCCTGCTGTCGGACGGAAAGCTGCACTCGTGGTTCCTGGACCCGGGGGTGGACGGGATCGGCACCCCCCATCCGACCAACCAGGACGAGCTGCTGATCCACCCGGCCGGGACCTTCCACAACCGGCCGAGCGCGGGCACCCGGATCCCGAACTTCTTCCTCAGCGGGGACTACGTCTCCGTCGACATCGACCTGGCGACGATGGAGGGGGCCAACGCATCGGCCCGTGCGGCCGTCAACTCCCTCCTGGACCGGGATGGTTCGACGGCGGCGCGGTGCACGGTGCGGGGGCTCTACCGGGCCCCCGAGGTGGAGTCCGCCAAGCGGCACGACCTGTGGCGCTACCGTCTCGGTCTGCGGAACGTCTTCGACGTGGGGTGAACGCGCGGTCTCCCGGCTGGGCTAACGTCGCCGTATGACGACTGCTGCGCCCTTGACGGTAGGCGCCCTGCTGCGCACCTGGCGGGAGCGGCGCGGGCTCAGTCAGCTGGAGCTGGCGGGCCGCGCCGACTCCTCCTCCCGCCACATCAGCTTCGTGGAGACGGGCCGGTCCCGGCCGAGCGAGGAGATGGTGCTGCGGCTCGCGGACCACCTGGAAGTCCCGGTGCGGGACCGCAACGCCCTGCTGGTGGCCGCGGGTTACGCGCCCCGGTACGCCCACACCCCGCTGGGCGACCCCTCCATGGAGGTGCTGCGCGAGGGGCTGGAGCGGCTGCTGACCGGCTACGAGCCGTATCCGGCGCTGGTGGTGGACGCCACGTACGAGGTGGTGGCCGCCAACCGGGGCATCCTGATGCTGATGGAGGGTCTGCCGGAGCACCTGCTGGCCGGTCCCCTCAACGCGATGCGACTGACCCTGCACCCGGAGGGCCTCGCCCCGCGGATCCGCAACCTGCGCGAGTGGCGCGGGCACCTGCTGGCCCAGATGGAGCGGCAGATCGCCCTGGCCCGCTCGGCGCCGCTGCGCGCGCTGTACGAGGAGGTGGCCGCCTATCCGCTGCCCGCGACGGCGGAGGGGACGGACGGGGCGGACGGGGCGGACTGGCCGTACGGGGACGGGCCGGTCGAGGCCGTCGCGTACCTCGCGCTCCCCCTGCGGATCGAGCACGACGGGCACCTGCTCTCCTTCGTGTCCTCCATCTCCACCTTCAACACCCCCATGGACGTGACGGTCGCCGAGCTGGCCATCGAGACCCTCCTCCCGGCCGACCCGGCGACGGTGAAGTACCTGCGGTCACTGGCGCCCTGAGTCCGCGCGCAGCGCGAGCTGCTGGAAGAGGGCGAAGGAGGCGACGACGAGCGCCTGCGCCACGATCCACACCGCCCCGGCGGTGGTGGGCGCGAACCAGAGCACGAGGGCGACGAGGCTGAGCGCGGCCCAGGCGTAGTTGCCTTCGATGACGATCCTGACGGGGAAGACCGGGGGCTGCGGGCGCGAGGCCAGCAGGCCGACGGCCGCCCCGTAGAACAGCATGAACACCCCGAATCCCAGCAGCACCCCCTGCCCGACGCCGAGCAGCCGGCCGAGGGGCGCGGAGAGGGCGACGTAGGCGAGCCCGTTGCCGGTGCTGACGACGGCGTCGAGGGCGAGGAACCGGCGCAGCGCGGTCCGGGGGACGGTGGTGCGGGCTACGGCGGTGAACAGGGTTGCGGACATGGCGGATCAGCCTCCGTCGAGGGTCGAATGCGCTGATGGGGTACGGATGCCCGGGCCCCGGAGCCGAGTGCGCGGCCCCGGAACCCGATGGCTTCCACTGTGCCGCCGGAGCCCCGGCAGGGTCGATTACCTCCCGGGTAATGGCGTACGGGCGCACGGGGGCTCGGCTGGGCGCCGTCCCCACATTTTTTGAGCTGAGCGGAAAGAAAGGTGGGGGACGGCCCTTTTCCGCCACGGAACCGGGGGTTAGGCTTCACGCAGAGCAACCAGTTCAAGCCATCTCTCTACTGACGGAGAAACACTCGGTGCGAGCCACCGACCGACCCGGCCTCCACGAGGTCCGGGCCCGTGTCGCGGCACTGGCGGAGCGGTGCGGCCAGGACCCGGCGCACGTGCTCGCCGTGGAACGGCTCAGCCTGCTGTCCGGGGTCGAACCGGCTCGAGTGCCCCGGATACTGGACGGCACCGCCACCGAACTGCCGCTGTGCGAGCGGGTGCACCGGCGTTTCCTGCGGCTGCGCGCCACCCGCCGCGACAAGCACGGCCGGGAGTGGTCGCTCGCGGCCATAGCCGAGGACTTCGACGCCCCCGGCGCCTCCCTCGGCCCGCTCAACGCGGGCACCGGACTGCCCCGGCTCGGCCACGCGGCCGGCGTGCAGCGGTTCTTCGGGGTGTACGCCGGCTTCCTGCTCGCCGACAGCAAGAGCGCGGTGGAGCGCGCCCTGGCCACCACCGGCTCCGGGTCCGGACCCGGGCCCGGATCCGGCTCCGGCTCCGGCTCCGGACCGGAGGGTCGGGCGGAGGGCGCCGCGGACGACCTCGAACGCCTCTCGTACCTCACCGGCATCACCCCGCAGGACATCCGGCTCACCCTCGACGGCAACCCGCCCCGGCTCCCGCTGAAGGAGCAGGTGCGCCGCCGCTTCGAGCACCTGCGCCGCACCCGCCCCCGGGAGGACGGACAGGCGCACTCCCTCTCCGCCATCGCCGGCTCCTTCGACGCCTCGGGCCAGTCGCTGACCCGCCTCGCCCAGGGCGAGGGGCTCCCCAACCTCGCGGCGGCCGCCGGGATCCAACGCTTCTACGGGGTCGAGAGCGGCTTCCTGCTGGCCGACGACACCGAGGCGCTGACCGGGGCGCTCACCGGGATCGAGCGCGAACTGCGGTCCTCGCAACGGCACGCCGAGAACCCGATGCTCGCCGTGCTGCGGGCGCACGACGTGCGCAGCATCGTCACCCGGGCCGGCCGGCTCTCGCCGGGCGGCTGGAAGTCGCTGGCGGACTACCTGGACGACCTGCTCGCGCGGGAAGGGCAGTTGGGCCGCCCGCCGGCCCCCAGCCCGCCGGGCGGCGCCGATGGCATCGACCGCAGTGCCGAAGGGGAAGCGCCATGAGGACCACACGGGCCATGCGGAGGCTCGGCGACGATCTGCTGGCGGCGGCGCGCCTGACTCCGGGCACGGACGCCCCCGGCATCATCGGGAGCCTGTGCGCCGCCTACGGGAGCGGCCGCGACCGGCCGGTGCTGTTCCGGTTCGCCACCTTCCCGCCCGACACGGCCAGCGGGCTGTGGCTGGAGATGGAGGACCGCGACCTCCTCGTCATCGAGGAGCGCACCCGGCCCGAGCACCAGCTCGTCATCGCCTGCCACGAGCTGTGGCACCTGGACGAGGGAACCTGCGACCGGCACGGCCAGGGCATGGCGGTGGCGGCCCGGCTGACCGGCCGGGGCGGCCGCCTGACGGAGCTGCTGCACTCCGAGGACGGGCTGCACTCCGAGGACGGGCTGGGCGCCGTGCTGCGGCAGGCGGCCGCCCGGGCCGACCGCAGCGATCCCGCGGAGGTCCGGGCGGAGACCTTCGGCCTGTACCTCGGAAAGATCCTCAAGGCCTTCTTGCCACCGCCCCGGGAGGAGCAGGTACCCGAGGCGATCGAGCGCATCAAGACCTCGTTCGGCTGTGGACGTTGAGCGGGCCCCGGCCCAAGCCCCCGGCGGCTGACCACCGCCTTCCCGCCGACGCACCCATTCCGCCGATGCGCACGCGCACGGCCCTGACAGAGAGCACCACACGATGACCCAGTCCTCCCCACCCCGCCGCGCCGTCGTCATCGGGGGCAGCATGGCCGGCCTCCTGGCGGCCGCCGTCCTCGCCGAGCACGCGACGGTCACCATCATCGACGCCGACATCCTGCCCGAGCTCCCGGAGCCCCGGCGCGGACTGCCGCAGGCCCGCCACGTCCACGTCCTGTGGTCGGGTGGCGCCCGGGCCGTCGAGGACATCCTGCCGGGCATCATGGAGGACTGGACGGCAGCGGGGGCGATCCGCCGCAGCCTGCCCACCGACCTGGTCGCCAAGACCGCCCGGGGCTGGATCCCGCGGTACGGGGAGAAGCAGTTCGGCGTCTCCTGCAGCCGTGACCTCCTCGACTCCGTGGTCCGCGCCCGGGTCATGGCCCTGCACGGGGTCACCACCCTCCAGCGCGGCCGGGTCCGCTCCCTGGAGGGGACCGCGGCGCGGATCACCGGCGTCCGTGTCGACACCCCGAAGGGGGAGGGCCGGCTGATCACCGCCGACTTCGTGGTCGACGCGAGCGGTCGCGGCTCCCGGGCCCGTGCCTGGCTCCGGGCGCTCGGCGTGGACGGCGTCCGGCAGGCGGAGGTCGACTCCGGCCTGGTCTGCGCGACCAGGATCTTCGAGGCCCCCGCCGGAGCCCACGAGGTGGGCTTCCCCATCGTCAACGTCCAGTCCGACCCCCGGGTCCCGGTCCCCGGCCAAACCGCGACGATCGTCCCCATCGAGAACGGCCGGTGGCAGGCCACCCTCTCCGGGACCCGGGGCGGCCGGCCCACCGGCGACCCCGACGCGTTCATCCCGTTCGCCAAGGGCATCCGCGACCCGATCGTCGGCGAGCTCCTCGAGGGCAGGAAGCCGCTGACCGACGTCGCCGTCACCCAGGACACCGCCAATCGCCGGGTCTTCTTCGAGAAGGCCCGGCTCCCCGGCGGTTTCTTCGCCGTCGGCGACTCCGTCGCCGCCTTCAACCCGCTCTACGGCCAGGGCCTGACGGTCGCGGCCAAGGGGCTGCTGGCCGTCCGCGCCCTGCTGCGCGCCAAGAGCCTGGCCCACCCGGCCATCGGCATGGAGGCGCAGCGCGCCCTCGCCCCGCAGGTGGACGCCGCCTGGGAGTTCGCCACCTCGCAGGACATCCTGTACCCGGGCGCCACCGGTACGGAGCCGCGCGCCGGCGCCGGCCTGCTCCACTCCTACGTCTCCCGGCTCGCGACCGGGGCCACCACCCGGGAGGAGCTGACCGCCGCCTACCTGGAGGTCGTCACCATGAGCGGCCCGCCCGCCCACCGGGTCAAGCCGTCGGTGCTCTGGCAGGTCCTGCGCGCCTCGGACCGCGATGCGCTGGGGGCCCCGCCGCTGACCGCCGCCGAGCGGGCCGTCGCGGGACTCGACCAAGAGGCCGACCCCGTCACAGCACTAGGCCCCCGATGACGGACGGGCTCATCCTCTACGTTCCGGGGTTCGTGATCCTCCTGGCTCTGGCCGTCAAGGCTCCGACCCTGCGCCGTGGCCGGGACCAGCCGCTGATGCGTGCCGTGTGCACGCTGCTCGTCGTCGGTTCCCTCGCCATGTTCCTGTCCGCGCCCCCGACGATCGCCGCGGTCAACCGGCTCACCGGCATCGACAACTTCTCCGCCCCCCTGGTCTACAGCACGCTCACCGCGTTCTCCGCGTCGTGCATCGTGCTGGTCCTGCACTGGGGCGGCGGCCCGACGCCGGGGGTCCGCCGGGCCACCCGGATCACGGTGGTCGCGTACGGCGCCGTCGTCGTGACGATCGTCTTCCTGTTCGCTAGGGGGGACGCGCCGGTCGAGCGGCTGCGCGACCTGGACACGTACTACGCCAACACCCCGTGGATGCGCGAGATGATCGCCCTCTACCTGGCCGCGCACGCCGTCGGCAGCACGGCGCTGACCCTGCTGTGCTGGAAGTGGCTGCGGCGTGTGGACCCGGCGCTGCGGGCGCTGCGCACCGGGCTGGCGCTGCTCATGTCCGGCATGGTGCTGGACGTGGGCTATCTCGTCGCGAAGTGGGCGGCGGTCGGCGCCCGCTGGTCCGGCCGGGACTGGGACGGCCTGTCCACCGATCTGGCGCCGCCGCTCGCCTCCGCGGCGGCGTTGCTGGTCGGAACCGGGTTCATCGTGCCCCTGGTCGGCGGATCGGCGGCCTGGCAGGAGCTCAGCCAGTACCGCAGGCTGCGTCCGCTGTGGAAGGCCCTGCACGGGTTCGCCGCGTCCAGTGTGATGACGGTGCCGCTCGCCTGGTGGTCCCCCGTCGGGATCCGGCTGATCCACCGCGAATCGGTGATCGATGACGGGCTGCTGGCGCTCGCCTCCTGGTTCGACCCCGCCGTCCGGAGCGAGGCCTACGAGGCCGCGCTGGCCCAGGGCCGGTGCGAGCGGGGCGCCGCCCTGGTGGCGGACGCGGCCGTACTCGCGGCCGCCTGCCGGCGCCGTGCCGCCTCCGGCCGGGCGGAACCCGGCCCCGGATCCGGTCCCGCCGAGCCCTGCCGCCTCGGCGGCCGGCCGCTGACGGAGCTGGCCCGGGAGTTCCACACCTCGCCCATCGTGGCGGAGGCCCGCCGCCGGGCCACGGCCCCCGCCTGAGACCTGGCCGGTCAGGCCGCCACCGCCACCGTTTCCCGAGCGGCGGCCGCCTCGCCCGTCAGCACCTTGAGCCGCTTGGTGAAGAAGACCATCACCGCGCCCGCCGCGATCACCATGGCGCCCTGCCACAGGAAGTTCCAGCTCTGGCCGATGACCGCGTCGAGCCGGGGCAGCTGCGCGCCGATCGCGTCTCCGGTGGCGGCGGCGAGGAACCAGACGCCCATCATCTGATTGGTGAAGGCCCGCGGAGCGAGCTTCGTGGTGACCGAGAGGCCCACCGGGCTCAGGCACATCTCGCCCATCACCTGGATCACGTACACGCCCACCAGCCACATCAGCGAGACCTTGACCCCGCTGGAGGCGATTGCCGCGGCGCCCGACATGACCACGAAGGAGGCGCCGGTCAGCAGCAGGGCCAGGCCGAACTTGAACGGGGTGCTCATGTGCTTGCCCCGGCGCACCCAGAAGGCGGCGAAGACGGGGGCCAGGATGATCACGAACAGCGAGGGCAGCGACTGGGTCCAGCTCGCCGGGATGTGCCAGCCGAGCAGGGACAGGTCGGTCTTCTGGGCGGCGAACAGGTTCAGCTCGTTGCCCATCTGGTCGTAGACCAGCCAGAACAGCGTGGCGGCCAGGAAGAGCCAGACGTAGGCCCGCAGCCGGGTCTTCTCGACCCGGTCGATCTTCGGGCTGCGGTACATCGAGAGCAGCACGCCCGCCGGGACCACCACGGCGACGATCGTCAGCACGAAGGTGATGTTGTCGATGCTCAGCGCGTGCGAGGCGGCCAGCAGGGTGATCAGTACGGCGGTGAAGACCAGGCCGTACGAGGAGGACTTGCGCACCTTGGCCCGCTCGGCGGGGGTGAGCCGGACCACGGGCTCCGCCCGCAGCTGCTCCGACAGGCGGCGGCCGCCGAGGACGTACTGGACCAGGCCGAGGGCCATGCCGACGGCGGCGGCGCCGAAGCCGAGGTGCCAGTTGACCTCCTCGCCGAGGTAGCCGACGACGAGCGGGGCGATGACGGCGCCCAGGTTGATGCCCATGTAGAAGATCGAGTAGCCGGCGTCGCGCCGCTGGTCGTCGTCGGCGGCGTACAGCCGGCCGACCAGCGCGGAGATGTTCGGCTTGAGCAGGCCGGTGCCGATGACGATGAGGGCCAAACCGGGCCAGACGAAGACCGGGTTCGGGACCGCCATCAGGACGTGCCCCGCCATGATGACCACGCCGCCCCACAGGACCGCCCGCCGGGCGCCGAGGAAGCGGTCGGCGATCCAGCCGCCGGGCAGCGCCAGCAGCGAGATCATGGCCATGTAGACGCCTTCCACGGCCTCCGCGGTGCCCTCGTGGAGTCCCATGCCCCCGTGGCCGCGGGATGCGGCGAGGAAGTGCACGAGGATGGCGACCATGCCGTAGAGGCTGAAACGCTCCCACAGCTCCGCGAGGACGAGGGTGGCGAGCCCGCGCGGGTGGCGCTTCCCGCCCACCGCCGCCGCGTCCGGTGCTGCGTCCGACGCCGGGGGCTTCTGCATATCCATCGAAGGCTTCACATATTCATTGGAGCCCTGTCGCGCCGGACCGGGATCGGTCTTTCGGCCCGTTACCGGAGGAAACGGAACGCCCCGGACCGAAGGGCCCGGGGCGTTCGCCTGCGGCGGGGGGTGCGGACCGGGTCAGAGGTCCGCGAGGGCCAGGCCGGCCTGCGCGGCGGCGGCCTGGACGGTCTGCTCCAGCAGCACCGCGATGGTCATCGGGCCCACGCCGCCCGGTACCGGGGTGATCAGCGAGGCGCGTGCGGCGGCCGACTCGAAGTGGACGTCGCCGACGTTGCCCTCGTTGTAGCCGGCGTCCAGGACCACGGCGCCCGGCTTGATGTCCTCGCCGCGGATGAACTCGGCCTTGCCGACGGCGGCGACCAGCACGTCCGCCTGGCGGACGATGGACGGCAGGTCCACGGTGCGCGAGTGGCAGTAGGTGACCGTGGCGTTCTGCTCCAGCAGCAGCATCCCGGCGGGCTTGCCCAGGATCGCGCTGCGGCCGACGACCACGGCGTGCTTGCCGGTCAGGTCCACGTCGTAGGCCTCCAGCAGGCGCATGATGCCGCCGGGGGTGCAGGAGACGAAGCCCGGCAGTCCGAAGCCCATGGCGGCGAAGGAGTGCATGGTGACCCCGTCGACGTCCTTGCCCGGGGCGATGGCCTCGAAGGCGGCGCGCTCGTCGATGTGGTGCGGGACGGGGTGCTGGAGCAGGATGCCGCTGATCTCCGGGTCCTCGGAGAGCGCGGTCAGGGTGGCGACGAGCTCCTCGGTGGTCGTCGCGGCCGGCAGCTCCACGTGGCGGGAGGTGATCCCGGCCTTGGCGCAACGGTTCTGCTTCATGCGGACGTAGGTGACGGACGCGGGGTCCTCGCCGACGAGCACGGTCGCCAGACAGGGCGCGGTGCCGGTGCGCTCGGTGATCTTCGCGGCGTACTCGGCGGTCCGCTCCGAGATGCGGCGGGCGAGGGCGGTGCCGTCCATCAGCCGGGCGGTCTGTGCCTGCTGAACGGTCTGGGCAGTCGTCTGAGTTGTCATCGGGGCTCCTGAGCGTCGCTGCGGGATCGCGGTTCGCCCAGGCGCGCGGCAGTCGGCGTACGGGATGCGGGAGTACGCCGGGCCGCTCCCCGGTGGTGATCCACCCGAACGCCAGTCACGGCCCGCCGCCCAGTGTAGGCGACCCCCCGGGATGTCCGGCGTGCCCCCGCCATTGGCAATCCGGTGGATGACCGGCGCCGGACCTGGGACGATCGAGACATGACGCGCACTTTCGACCATCTCGTCGCGGAAGCGGAGTCCGTCTCCGTGGACGGCTGGGACTTCTCCTGGCTCGACGGCCGCGCCACCGAGCAGCGCCCCTCCTGGGGCTATCAGGGCCTCCTGGCACGACACCTGGCGCAGGTCGATTCCGCCCTGGACATCCAGACCGGAGGCGGGGAGGTGCTCGCCGGAGCCGGGCCCCTGCCCCGGCTGACGGTGGCCACCGAGTCGTGGCCGCCCAACGTCGACAAGGCGACAAGACTGCTGCACCCGCTCGGCGCGGTCGTGGTGGCGGACTCCGACGAGCCGCCGCTGCCGTTCGGCGACGGGGCCTTCGAGTTCGTCGCCAGCAGGCATCCGGTCACGATCTGGTGGGAGGAGATCACGCGGGTGCTGAAGCCCGGTGGCACGTACCTCTCCCAGCAGGTCGGCCCGGCGAGCGTTTTCGAGCTCGTGGAGTATTTCCTGGGACCGCAGCCGGAGGAGGTCCGGCGGGCCCGGCACCCCGACGACGCGGTCGCCGAGGCCGCGAAGGCGGGGCTGGAGGTGGTCGATCTGCGCTCCGAGCGGCTGCGGACGGAGTTCCACGACATCGGAGCCGTGATCTACTTTCTACGGAAGGTGATCTGGATGGTGCCGGGCTTCACGGTCGGGCAGCATCGGGACCGGTTGCGCGAGCTGCACGAACAGATCGAGCGCGAAGGCCCGTTCGTCGCACACACCGCCCGTTTTCTCATCGAGGCCCGCAAAACGGGCTGACAAAACGGGCGGACGCGACCACCCGCGACCGGCTCCCCGGTCGCAGCGTGGCGCAGGTCACTCAATTCAGCGCGTAACGAATCTACTCGGGCATGCGATGAACCGACAGGTGTCCTCGTGCGGCCCGGAATACAGACCCCCCTCGGGTCTGTTTCCCGAGTTCGCGCGATGATGTCCCGCCACCCCTTATCTGTTCGCAACGAGAGGCTCCTTGTGTCGCTCAGCCCGTCCCGTACGTTCCCCACGGAGATCGCCGAATCCGAGGCCCTGGTCGCGCTTGTCGAGCGTGGCCGCGAGCAGGGTCACATCAACGGTGATGACGTGCGCCAGGCCTTCGAGGCCGGCCGCATCCCGGTGGACCAGTGGAAGCGGGTCCTGCGCAGCCTGAACCAGGTCCTGGACGAGGAGGGCGTCGCGCTGCACGTCAGCGCCGCCCCCGCCACGAAGGCTCCCGCCAAGAAGGCGCGCAAGGCGGCCGCCCCGGCGCGCACCGTCGCCAAGAAGGCCGCCGCCCCGCCGCGCCTCATCGGTGCGCGCAAGACGGCCGCCACGACCCCCGCCGCGGCGATATCCGACCCGTCGGCCTCCGGGACCGAGGAGGAGGTGGCGGCAGATGCCGCCGCCGCGCCGAAGAAGCGCGCGGTCAAGAAGACCGCCGTGAAGAAGACCGCCGTGAAGAAGACGGCCGCCACGAAGAAGACCGCCAAGGACGGCGACGAGGGCGACGCCCCCGTGGCCGAGGGCGAGGACTGGGCGGCCGAGGACCTGGACGAGGGCGACGAGAAGGAGACGCCCAAGACGGGCGGCAGCGCCGGCTTCGTCCTGTCCGACGACGACGAGGACGACGCCCCGGCCCAGACCGTCATGGTCGCCGGCGCCACCGCCGACCCCGTCAAGGACTACCTCAAGCTCATCGGCAAGGTGCCACTGCTCAACGCCGAGCAGGAGGTGGAGCTCGCCAAGCGCATCGAGGCCGGTCTCTTCTCCGAGTACAAGCTCGAAGAGGAGGAGGACCACAAGCCCGCGTTCAAGCGCGAGCTGGAGATCCTCGTCGAGGACGGCCGCCGGGCCAAGAACCACCTGCTGGAGGCCAACCTCCGCCTCGTGGTCTCCCTCGCCAAGCGCTACACCGGCCGCGGCATGCTCTTCCTGGACCTGATCCAGGAGGGCAACGTCGGTCTGATCCGCGCCGTGGAGAAGTTCGACTACACCAAGGGCTTCAAGTTCTCCACGTACGCCACCTGGTGGATCCGGCAGGCGATCACGCGTGCCATGGCCGACCAGTCGCGCACCATCCGCATCCCCGTCCACATGGTCGAGATCATCAACAAGCTGGCCCGTGTCCAGCGCCAGATGCTCCAGGACCTCGGCCGGGAGCCCACTCCGGAGGAGCTGGGCAAGGAACTCGACATGACCCCCGAGAAGGTCATCGAGGTCCAGAAGTACGGCCGCGAGCCGATCTCCCTGCACACCCCGCTGGGTGAGGAGGGCGACAGCGAGTTCGGCGACCTCATCGAGGACTCCGAGGCGGTCGTACCGGCCGACGCGGTGTCCTTCACCTTCCTCCAGGAGCAGCTCCAGTCCATCCTGGGCACGCTCTCGGAGCGCGAGGCGGGCGTGGTCTCCATGCGCTACGGCCTCAACGACGGCCAGCCGAAGACCCTCGACGAGATCGGCCGCGTGTACGGGGTCACCCGTGAGCGCATCCGCCAGATCGAGTCGAAGACCATGTCGAAGCTCCGTCACCCGTCGCGCTCGCAGGTGCTGCGCGACTACCTCGACTAAACCGTCAGGTCAGTCGGAAGACCGGCCCTCGGGGCGTGAACGGCAGGGAGGCACCCTGCGGGATCAGATAGGCGTGCTCGCGCCGGATCCGCAGGGTGTCGCACTCGCCGTCCGTGATCACGAGGACCGGGGCACCGGGTGGGAAGTCCTCCGCCCGGTGCAGCAGGTCGATGCCCGGTTGCAGGACCGTGCCGCCCCGGCCGCGCACCCGGACCCGCCCGGCGATTTCGGTCGGTGGCAGATAGCCCGCGTCGTACGGCGCCGCGTCGCAGAACACGACGCGGGCGGCCGGTACGTCGCGGGCTTCCGCGTACGAGGCGATGGCGCCGAGCGCCTTGCCGAGCAGGGCGGCGTTCATCGATCCCGAGGTGTCGAGGACCACCCCGAACGTGCAGCGGGCGGTCTCCTCGAGCGGGAAGTACCGGCCCGCGCGCGGGATGTCGGGGGTGGAGGCCTGACGGCGGGCCGGGCGGGCGTAGGACCGTACGGCCACGGGCCGGGGCACGTACGCGTCGAACCAGCGGGCGAGCGCCGCGTCCCACGGCACCGGCGGGTGGGCCAGCGCCCGGATCTCCTGGATCAGCCCGGCGGGGAGCAGTCCGCGCTCTCCGTACCCGTGCAGGTCGAAGCCCTGGACCAGGCCGCGCCGGTAGAACTCGTCCAGGTCGGTGTACGGGCAGCTGCCCGGGTGGGGCAGCGGCTCGCCCAGGATGTCCCCGCGGCCCTTGCCGCGCAGGGTGGCGAGGCGGCGCATGCGGCGCAGGTCGGCGGTGATCCGGTCGTAGACCTCCTCGACGGAGAGGTCCCGCAGCTCCGCGTCGTACAGCAGCCCCTCGGGCATCTCGCCGACGTCCATCTCCACGAGCCAGCCGTTGACCACGTAGTCGGCGGCCACGTTGTGCAGGTACGGGTCGCGGGCGCCGCGGCGCTCCCCGTGGCGCAGGGCGGCGTGCAGCATCTCGTGGGCCAGGATGAACCGCCATTCCCCGTCGGTGAAGCTGCGCAGCGGATTGACGTAGATCTCCCCGGCGCTCGCGCTGACGGCGGCGATGTCGATGCCCTGGGCTCGGGCCAGCTCGGCGTCGGCGACGATCTTCAGCCCGGCGGCGAGCCCCCCGAGCAGCGGGTACGAGGAGACGAACCAGTTGAGGGCCCGGTCCCACGGGTGGAGGCGGGATCGCTCGCCGGTGACCCGGTCGCGGCGGCCGCCGGCCACGTCCATGGCGGCCGAGACGCTGCGGGTCAGGGCGTGCGCGAAGGCGGTCTCCCAGTCGGGGACGGTGGTGTTCCACGCCCGCCATGTCACGAGGACCTGGTCGGGGTGGTCTCCGGCGGTGCCGCAGTTCTCGTGGGCCGCGGGGATGCCGTCGCGGCGCCAGCGGGCGGCGAGCAGGTCCTCGTCGCCGCCGGGGTGCTCGGCGGGCAGGCGGTCCGGAGTCCAGCCGGGTGCGAAGCTCGCCAGGAAGCGGTTGACGACGGCGCAGCGGGCGGCCAGGTCGAAGCGGTCGGGCTGGGGGCGGTCCTCGTCCTTGGCGGCGGGGACGTGTCCGAAGCCGAGGTGGAGCAGCGTGTGGGAGAGCGTCCAGGCCCATTCCTCGGCTGTGGCGCGCCGGGTGGGGTGGACGTGGACGGTGCCGTTGGAGTCGACGGCCGCCAGCCCTCCGGCGGGGGTGGCCGGGCACTTCGCCTGGCGGCAGACGCTGGCGGAGACGGCGGCGAGGGCAGGGTTCCGCTTGACCAGGGCGAGGCCCTCGGCGAAGGCCTGGTCGGCGGGGTCGGGCTTGGGGTTGCCGGTCTTCTTGCGGATGCCGCGGGTCACCGGCGGGCCTCGACCAGGCGCGGCATGTCACGGGCCGCTTCGACGAGGAACCAGGCGGGCAGCACGGGCAGGCCGTCGGCGTCGTCGGCGATGACGGTCTGGGCGACCTCGACGGAGATCTCGGCGAGCTGCACGAGGAGGGACTTGGCCCGGCACGCGGTCTGCCGGACGGCGGGCGAGACGTGCTCGCGCCGTGCGGGCAGCTCCTTGACCAGCCGGCCCCGGAAGGCGTCGGCCAGGTAGTAGAGCAGGTCGCGGTCGGCGAGGCGGGTGGGCCAGTTCGCGTCGCCCTTCATGATCGCCTCGATGCCGAAGGAATGGCGGACGATCTTCGCGTAACCGCAGAAGGAGACGGCGTGCGCCGGGGTGAGGGTGCCGTGGGCGATCACCTTCAGGGTCGTTTCGTCCAGGTCCGGGCCGAAGGAGTGCAGGGCGTCGGAGAGCATGTGCCAGGAGCGCGGCGTGGAGAACGGCTCCTCCGTCTTGGGCGGCTGCGACCACAGGTGGTCGGGCCGGTCGGTGAGGTAGTCGGTGACCCACGGGTGGATGCCGTGCTCGCCGGCCCAGACCAGCCAGTCCCCGGCGGAGGCGTTCAGGTGGACGTGGGTGAGCCGGTTGACCAGCGCGGAGGCGATGGGCCGGGCCAGGGCGTTGTCGGTGGCCCGGTTGCCCGCGCCGATGACGATGGAGCCCGCGGGCAGCTCGTAGGAGCCGATCCGACGGTCGAGGATGAGGGAGTAGAAGGCCTTCTGTACGTCGGGGCCCGCGGCGTTGAGCTCGTCGAGGAACAGGCAGTACGGCTCCTCGCGGGCGATGGCCTCGGGCGGGCAGAACACGGAACGCCCGTCACGGATCTGCGGTACGCCGATCAGGTCCTCGGGTGCGAGCTGGGTGCCGAGCAGGCTCACGCACTCCAGCCCCAGCGAGTCGGCGAACTTCCGCACGAGCGAGGACTTGCCGATGCCGGGTGCTCCCCAGAGGAACACGGGCCGCACGGTGGCGAGGCCGAGGAGCAGTTCGGGGAGCTGGGCGGGGGTGACGGTGACGGCAGCCTGCACGGGCGGGGATGTCCTTAAGGGGTACGGGGTACGGGGTACGGGACCGGGTCCCGGTATGCGGTGCGCCCAGTGTGGGCGCACCGCATGTCCCGGAGCATCCGGTTTTTCCCGGGGCGTCCCCGCGGAGCTCAGGCCGCGGAGTGCTCCAGCAGGTGCTTGAGCTTCTCCTCGCTGCGGGGCATCTCCTTGCGGACCATGGGCTTGACCGCGAGCGGGACGAGCGCCCTGCCCAGGCCGTGGCCCTCGAAGTCGACGGCGATGGTCACCCGCGAGCGAGTGCCTCCGTCGAGGGGTTCGATGCGGCCCCGCACGTCCGGGCGGACCGGTCCGTCGACGCCGTGGAAGTGCCAGCTCCTCGGCGGATCCATTTCCACGACCTCCATGGTCGTGGGGATCGCACGGCGGCCTATCTGCCGCGTGACGAGGATCGTCGAACCGACGTGGACGGGAAGATCGCCCATCGGCACGGCCGACACCGCACTGTCCTGCCACTCCGGCAGGTGCGTGGGGTCCGTGATGTACGAGTAGACGTCCTCGGGACTGCGGTCTATGTCGATGCTGTTGCTGATCGCGGACATGGCGACCCCTTGGAGCCCCCCTGATGGACTCTGTTTCCAAAGTACGCCCGGGGTCGGCGGGCGCGCGATGCCTCCGGGCGGAGGCGGATCCGCACGGGGTGCTGACGCGGATCCGCGCGAGGCCCTAGGAGGCGGGCGCCGGGTCCGGGCCCGGGGCGACGGAGACCTCCGGGGGGAGCGGGACCTGGGGTCCGTCCGCCTCGGTGAGCCAGCGGCGCAGGACCTCGTGGACCGCCTCCGCGCCCACCAGCTCCCCGTCTGGGCGGAACACCGGCTCGGAGAGCTCCACCGGCCACATCAGGAACGGGTGGCCCTGCTCCCCGCCCAGGCCGCCGTGCGAGCCGATCTGCTCCTCGAAGGCGTGCACCGCGCCCGTCCGCGGGTCGTAGGCCGAGTTCACCATCACGTCGGCCACGTGCGGGAAGGTGTCGGTCCGCCGGACCGCCTGCGCCGCGCCCGGGCCGAAGGCCGCCAGCAGTTCCTCCGCCGCGCCCGGCTCGTCCAGCCGTGCCTCGGCCCCGCCGGCCGCCAGGACGGTCCCGTCGACGAGCAGGAACCCGACCCCGGGGTGGTTGGCCAGGGTGGCGAGCAGCGCCGGGTGCGCCCGCTCGATCCGCTCCCTCGACGCCCGGCCGGGCAGGTCCGGGAAGGAGATCAGCCCGAGGTTGCCCGAGGCCAGTACCACCGGGTCCGGACCCGCCGCGGGGTGCACCTCCTCGTCGGTCTCCTCCACCGGCCGGTGCAGGGCGGCCCGTACGGCGGCCCGTGCCTCGGCGCCGCTGTGGGTGCGGCCGGCCTTCCGGGACACGGGCAGCCCGCAGCCCGCGCGGACCAGGTCCTTCAGGGTGAGCCCGTAGCGGGCCAGGAAGGTCTCCCCCGGGCTCTGCCCGTGGTCCGAGAGCAGGACGATCCGGTACTCCCGGGGCGCGTGCTCGGCGACCCGGGCGATGAGCGCGAGGCTGCGGTCGAGCCGGGCGAGCACCTGCTCGGTGTCCCGGGAGCGCGGGCCCGAGTGGTGGGCGACCTCGTCGTAGGCGACCAGGTCGGCGTAGACCGCGGCGCGCCCGGCCAGCATGTCGCCGATCACCGCGGCGACCACGACGTCGCGCTCCACCACGGTCGCGAAGGCCCGGATCAGCGGGTACAGCCCGCCGCGCGCGACCCGTGGGCGGTCCCCGCGCAGGCGGCCGCGTACCGACTGGGTGATCTCGCGGGCCACCTCGGCGACGAAGGAGAGCGCCGTGCGGACCGCGTTGGCCGGGTCGGAGAAGTACGCGAAGTAGCCCGCGCGGGAGCGGTTGTGCGGGCTGCGCCGGGCGGAGACGGACAGGACGAGCGCCAGTTGGCCGGCGCCGCCGCTGAAGAGGTTGCCGCGGCTGGCCCCGTCGAGGGTGAGCAGGCCCCCGTCCCCGGTGCGTTCGACGGCCCGCCGCTGGAGCTCGGCGGCGCTGGTGGGCCGGTTGCAGACCACCACCTCGCCGGTGTCCTTCTCGTACCAGCGGAAGGCCGGGACGTCGAAGTTGGAGCCGTGCAGGATGCCGAGCTGGCTGGCGCCGGTCTGGCTGGACCAGTCGGTGCGCCAGGAGGTGACGCGGTGGCTGCGGTCGAGCCATTCGCCCACCGTCGGCATCAGGCCGCTGCCGGCCGCGCGGCGCAGCACCTCGTACCCGACCCCGTCGAGCTGCAGGAACACCACGGCGGGGGCGCGCTCGTCGGCCCCGGGCATGCCCGCGCGGTGCTGGCGGCGACGGCGGCGGTCGGCGAGTCGGTAGAGCCGGCGCCGGTAGGCCTCGTCGTCCCGGACGGCGAGCGCGGTGGAGGTCGCGGAGGCGACGGCGGACATCACGGCGGCGACCACCACCGCCGTCTCGGGGTCCGCCTCGCCGCGGCCGGCCGGGATCAGGCTGAGTGCGATCAGCAGCAGCGAGCCGTTGAGGAAGAAGACGAGCAGGCCGAGGACCAGGGCCGGCACGAGCAGCAGGGCGCGTACGAGGACCGGCCACACCAGCGCGCTGAGCAGACCGAAGGCGCCGGCGCCGAGGGCGGCCGTCAGGCCTATCTGCGTGATGCTGTCGCGGTCGCCGCCCGCGCCCGCCTGGAGCCTGAAGTCGGGGAGGATTCCGGCCAGGACGAGCATGGTGAGGGTGGACACCGCCCAGACGATGACCACCCGCACCAGGGCGCCGCCCGTACTCCGCCACCGGCCTCGCGACACGCCGAACCCGCCTCACCACCGTGGCCCGCACCGCGCCGACGGGCCCCCGTCACCACGGTGTCCAGGCTCGCACAGCGGCGCCCGCCCGGCCGGGTGACACGGGCGGCGGATGTGCGTACGGGGGGGCGCGGCGCAGGCGTCGCCGGAGGCTGCCGGTGGTGCCGGGGGCTGCCGGGGGCTGCCGGGGGGCTACGTGCCGTCGTATCCGGCGGTCGGCATCGAGAGCCGGCGGTGCACCTCGGCCTTCATCGCGGAGGTGTAGCGCGGCTCGTCGAGACCGGCGGTTTCCAGCCGTACGCCGCGCCGTACGCATTCGGCCGTGAACTCTCCCACGGAACGCAGCGCACGGGTCAGCACCCGGTGGTTGGCGGTGACGAACAGGTCGACGCGCCCGGCGTCGATGTCGCTCCACAGCCCGCAGTGGTCGGCGCGCAGCCCGTAGAGGAACAGTTGGCGGGTCACCACGTAGCCCTGATCGGCCGCCCAGCGGACGCACATGGCGTGCTGGCTCCGGGTGTCGACGGCGAAGGGATCCGTGTCCAGATCCTCCAGCGGGGCCAGGCTGGCGATCGCGGCCACGCGCAGCTCATCCATGCCGCCCGACCCTACTCCGATCCGCCGCCGGGGAGGAGGGGGCGTGGAGGCCCGGTTCTCCGGTTCCGGGCGGTTCGGGCGGGCAGCCTTTAGGCTCGGACGGGACCCGGTGGCAAGCGGGACCAGGGAGGGGAGCAGGGGCCGGTGGAGATCACTTGGTGGGGCCACGCGACGTGCACGGTCGAGGACTCCGGTGTCCGGCTGCTCACGGACCCGCTGTTCGCGCGCCGGCTGGCGCACCTGCGGCGCCGTCGCGGGGCGGTGCCCCCGCCGGAGGCCGCGGTCGCCGACGCGGTGCTCGTCTCGCACCTGCACGCCGACCATCTGCACCTGCCCTCGCTGGCGCGCCTCGCGCGCGGGACCCGGCTGCTGGTGCCGCGCGGGGCTCCGGGCGCGGTGCCGGGGCTGGCGCGGATAGCCGGGGTGCGGGGGCTGGAGGTCACGGAGCTGGTGCCCGGCGACAAGGTGACCGTGGGGGACGGCGTACGGGTCCGGGCGGTCGGCGCACGGCACGACGGGCGGCGGCTGCCGTTCGGCCCGCAGGTCGCTCCCGCGCTCGGGTACGTGATCGAGGGCTCCTCGCGGACCTACTTCGCCGGGGACACCGGTCTGTTCGACTCGATGGCCGAGGAGGTCGGACCGCTGGACGTGGCCCTGCTGCCCGTGGGCGGCTGGGGGCCCTACCTGGGTCCCGGGCACCTGGACGCGGCGGGTGCGGCGCGGGCGCTGGCCCTGCTGGCGCCGGCGGCGGCGGTTCCGGTGCACTGGGGTACGTACTGGCCGATCGGGATGGACATGGTGCGGCCGCACGAGTTCCACGCGCCGGGCGAGGAGTTCGTACGGTGCGCCCGGCGGGAGGCGCCGAAGGTGACGGTCCGGGTGCCCGCGCACGGCGAACGGGTGCGGCTGCCGTGAGGGCCCTGTCCCTGCTCGCGGAGGCGGCCGCGCAGGTACCGCCGGAATCCACCCAGCAGGCGATCGGCTACCCGACCCTCTTCGTGCTGGTGGCGCTGGGCGCGCTGGTGCCGGTGATTCCGACGGGCGCGCTGGTCAGTACGGCCGCGGTGGTCGCGTTCCACCAGGACTCCCTGCCCTTCGGGCTGCTGCTGGTGTTCGGGGTGTCCTCGCTGGCCGCCTTCGCCGGGGACCTGGCGCTGTACTGGCTGGGCCGGCGCGGGGTGCACTCGCGGAACGGATCGCGCTGGCTGGAAGCACTGCGCCGGCGGGCGACCCCGGAACGCCTCGCCCAGGCGCAGCGCAAGCTCGACGAGAACGGCGTACTCGTCCTGGTGGTCTCGCGGCTCCTCCCGGGCGGCCGCATCCCGGTGATGCTGGCCTGCCTCCTCGCGGAGCTCCCCCTGCGCCGGTTCGCCCGCGGCGACGGCCCCGCCTGCCTGGCCTGGGCGGCGACCTACGGCCTGATCGGCATCGTGGGCGGCTCCCTCTTCGCGGAACCCTGGAAGGGCGTGGCCGTGGCGGTCGCCCTCACCGTGCTCATCAGCGCGACCCCGGCCGTCTGGCGCCGCATCCGCGGCTGACCCGGCCGGCCCCGGAACCCGCCCCGGGTGCGGCACCGCTGGAGCGGCTGGATTTCGCCGGCGTCAGCCATATCCAGCCCCTCCGGCGTTTGGGGAGCGGGGTCTGGGGCGGAGCCCCAGGGGGTCCGGGGCCGGCCCCGGAGAACGGTGGAAGGGCGGGTAGGGGACAGCCCCGCGGGGGCGCCCGGCCAGCAGCCGCGGCTACAGGGCTCGGGACGCCCCGACCGGGAGGTCCCAGAGGTGCTCCCGGGGCAGCCCGGTACGGGCCCACGCGGCCCGCACCCGCTCCAGCGGCTCCATCACCGGCTCCGAGGACAGCACGAACGTCCCCCAGTGCATGGGAGCCATCCGCCGCGCCCCCACGTCCAGACAGGCCTGCACGGCCTCCTCCGGGTCCGCGTGGACGTCCCGCAGCCACCACCGCGGGGCGTACGCCCCGATCGGGAGCAGCGCGAGGTCGATGCCGGGGTGCCGCCGCCCGATCTCGCCGAACCAGTGCCCGTAGCCGGTGTCACCGGCGAAGTACACCTTGTTCACCGCCCCGGCCCGCCCGTCACCGCCACCGGCGGCACTGAGCATCCAGCCGCCCCACAACGTCCGGCACGCATCGATCAGCGACCGCTTCGACCAGTGGTGCGCCGGCACGAACTCGAACCGTACGCCGCCCAGTTCGGCCGCCTCCCACCAGTCGAGTTCGGTGACCCTGGTGAACCCCCGCCGCCGGCACCAGCGTGCGAGACCGGCCGGGACGAAGAGCGGCGTCGCGCGCGGGAGGCGTTTGAGGGTGGGTGCGTCGAGGTGGTCGTAGTGGTTGTGGCTGATCACCACGGCGTCGACCGGTGGCAGTTCCTCCCACCGCACGCCGACGGGGGTCATCCGGGCCGGGGTGCCGAGGATCCGCCGGGACCAGACGGGGTCGGTCAGGACGGTCAGTCCGCCGATCCGCAGGATCCAGCTGGCGTGTCCGGCCCAGGTGACGGACACCGTCCCGGCGGCCGCGGCGGGCAGCGGGGCGGGCGCGTACGGCAGGTCCGGGATGCCGCGCAGCCCCTCGGGCCCGGGCCGGAAGGCGCCTTCGCGGGCGAGCCGGGCGAGGGCACGCATCCCCGGCAGCGGGGTGGTCAGCCGGTCCGCGAACGAGCGCGGCCACAGCCGGCGTTCGCCCAGCGGCCGCGGCCGCGCGTGCCGGACGCCGGTGGCAGGAGCGGGAGCGGCGGCGGGAGCGGCGGCGCCTGCACCGGCGCCGGCCCGCGTGGCTGCCGGGGGGACGTCCGCGCCGGCCCCGACCTCGACCCCGGCCCCGACCCCGGCCCGGAAGGCCGAGGGGGCGTCCGTCTGATCCCTCATCGAGCAGTCTCCGTTCACCGGCGGCATTCGGGGGTTTCCGGGCGGGGGGGCCTCAGTCGGACAGCCCGGCCAGGACGGACCGCAGCCGGGCCAGGGAGTCCCGTACGTGGGGCAGTGCGAGGGGGTCGGCCGCGGTGAGCGCCGCGAGCTGCTCCTCCGGGGTGGCTCCGAGCAGCGGTCCGGTCGACAGTCGGACCCGCGGGGCGACGGGTTCGTCCGCGAACCGCTGCCCGCCGGGCGTCGGCGCGCCGAGCCGTCCGGCCAGCCAGTCCTCCAGTTCCATCGCGTCGCCGACCCCCTGCCGGGCGAGCCCCGAGCGCAGGGGCGTCAGATCGGCGTAGAGGTGGCGGCCGGCCTGCGGGGGCCGGGTCAGCGCTCCGGCGGCCAGCAGTTCCCGGTGGGCGGCCCGGGCGACGGCGCCGTGCAGGGCGGCGGCCGCGGCGGTGCGTCCCGCGACGGCGGCGGGCTCGTCGAGGGCGTGCGCGGCCGCCCCGGCGACGGGGCCCGCGACGAACCCGCCGGTGGCGGTGAGCACGTCCAGGGTCCGGGCCCGCAGCCAGGTGCCGTGCGGGGTGCCGGGGAAGCGGATGACGGCGGCGGGCCAGCCGGCGGGCAGCAGTGCGCCGGACAGGTCCAGGAGCACCGCGGTGTCGTCCGGAAGCATCTCGGCGGGGCTGAGCACGACGAGCCTGTCGTGGGAGCCCGGGCGTCCGTGGGCCGGCCTGTGGACGGTGTCGCGCCAGGTCTCGTCGCTGACGACGAACAGCCCGGCGGACTCGGCGGCCTCGCAAGCTTCCCGGAGCAGTTCGGGCGGCGGGACGGTCGCGGTCGGGTCGTCGGCCACGGACAGCAGCAGCACCCGCGGGTCGCCGCCCTCGGCGCGTACCCGGCGCACGGTCTCCAGCAGGGCGTACGGGTCGGGTACGCCGCCGCACTCGGCCGGGGTGGGGACGTGGTAGGCCCGCCGTCCCAGCAGTCGGACCTGTGGCGTCCACCAGGCGGGACACGGCCGGGGCAGCATGACGTCGCCGCCGTACGCGCCCAGCAGCGCCAGCAGGAGGGCGGGCGCGCCGGGTCCGGCGGCCACGTGGTCGGGGTCGGTGGGCAGTCCGCGCCGCCCCCAGTGCCGGGCGGCGGCGGCCCGTACGGGCACTCCCCCGCCGGCCGGCTCGGGGGCCGACCGCCAGGCGGCCGCCGCGAGGACGGCCGTGAGCTCGGGCAGGACGGGCAGGCCGGGCTGGGGCGGGGGCGGACCGTAGCGGACCGGGCCCCGGCCCTCGGCCATCGTGCGCTGGATCCCCGACACCGCGCGCCACCTCTCCCTGCCGTTCCGCGCTTCCGATCCATGCCTTTATACGGTTATTCGTCCGCGATCGCCCGTTGTGCGTCAGCCGCTCCTCCCCAGCAGCGCGAGCAGCCGGGTCTGGGCGTTCGCCCCGGCCGGGATCTCCAGCGCAGCCGCGTACATGCCGCTCGCGGCCAGTCCGTCGGCGTAGGGCATGACCTCCTTGATGGAGAACTCGACGAGGCCGTCCGGAAGCCGGTCGTCGGCGCCGATGCCCCGCGCGAGGTCCCAGGTGTGCACGACGCAGTCGGCGGTCAGCTCCGAGCAGTACGCCGACCCGAGCGCGGGCCCGTACGAGAGCCGGACGGTGCGCTCCAGCGCCCCGGGGATCTCGAAGGCGGTGTGCGCGGCGGCCGAGGCCTCGTCCCAGGCGGCGGCGGGATCCGTACCGAGGACATCGCCGTTGAAGGTGCTCCCGATGTCCTCGACGGTGCGGCCGTCGGTGACCAGGGGCGGTATCCAGAGCTGTTCGGCGGTGACGTGGTTGACCAGGTCGCGCACGCTCCATTCGCTACAGGGCGTCGGCGCGTCCCACTGCGCGTCCGAGACCGCGTGGACGTACCGACCGAAGAGCCGCAGCGCCTCGGCGTGCCGTTCGAGCAGGGGGTCCGGCGTGGATGGCATGCGTCTCACCGTCCTTCGTTCTCCCGGATTCACTGTCCTCGCCCGCACCAGGACCTGCCACCCGTTCACCCAAACTCCTTGGTGCGCAAGGGTGGTGTCCACATGTCAAAACGTATATCTCAGATGACGAACTGATCCCTTACGGTGAAACCAACGCCTCGACAGCACTTCGACGACGAAGGAGCCAGGTCCCATGAACGCCACGGAAGCCACTCGCACGGCAGCTGCCACGGAGCCCGCGCACGAGACCGCGGTCTACACCCACGGGCACCACGAGTCGGTGCTGCGCTCGCACCGCTGGCGCACCGCCGAGAACTCCGCCGCGTACCTGATCGGCGAGCTGCGCCCCGGGATGACCGTCCTGGACGTGGGCTGCGGGCCGGGGACGATCACGGCGGACCTGGCGGAGCTGGTGGGGCCGCAGGGCCGGGTCACGGCGGTGGACGCGGCGCGGGACGTGGTCGACCAGGCCGCCGCGTACGCGAAGGAACGCGGCCTGACCGGCATCGAGTTCGCCACCGCCGACGTCCACGCGCTGGACTTCCCCGACGACTCCTTCGACGTGGTCCACGCCCACCAGGTGCTGCAGCACGTGGGCGATCCGGTGCAGGCACTGCGCGAGATGCGCCGGGTGTGCCGGCCCGGCGGGATCGTCGCGGCGCGGGACGCGGACTACGCGGCGATGACCTGGTACCCCGCGACTCCGGGGCTGGAGGAATGGCTGGACCTGTACCGGCGGGTGGCGCGCGCCAACGGCGGCGAGCCGGACGCCGGACGCCGCCTGCGCGCGTGGGCGCGGGCGGCGGGCTTCACGGACGTGACCTGCACGGCGACCTCGTGGTGTTACGCGACCGAGGAGGAGGCCGCCTGGTGGTCCGCGCTGTGGGCGGACCGTACGACGGCCTCGGCCTACGCCGGGATCGCGACCGGCGGCGGACACGCGACGCGGGCCCAGCTGGCGGCCGTCGCGGACGCCTGGCACGCCTGGGGCGCGGAGCCGGACGCCTGGTTCTCGGTGCTGAACGGCGAGATCATCTGCCGCGCCTGACCCCGCGCGCCCGACCCCGCGCGCCCGATCCGCACGCCCGGCTGCCGAGCCGGCCGACGCCCGATCCCCCGGTCCGGCGCCCCGGGTCAGGCAGCCAGGCGTACGGGAAGCAGTTCGGGGCGCTTGGCCGTACGGCCGTCTCCGGAGGAGCGCCCGCGCAGCCGTCGCCCGATCCAGGGCCCGGCGAAGCCGACGGCCCACCGCAGCTCCCCCGCGACGCCCCGCAGCCCCGCCGGGGCGGCGGGCGGCGGGCCGGGCAGCGGGCGGGTCCAGGCGTCGTCGCTGCCGGGCAGTCCCAGGGCCTGCGCGACACCGGCGGCGATCATCGCGTGGCCGGACGGCGCGGCGTGCAGCCGGTCCGCGCTCCACATCCGGGGGTCGGTGGAGGCCTCGTGGCGGGCGAAGTCGGCGACGGCCACCCCGTGCCGCTCCGCCGCCCGCCGTATCCGCTCGTTGAGCGCGGTGACGCGCGGGGCCGCCCCCTTGGCGAGCGGGACGAGCTTCGCGATGTCGGGGAAGGTCACGGTGGCGACGCGGGCGCCCTGCGCGGTGAGCGCGGCGAACATCGCCTCCAGGTGCCCGGCGACCTCGTCGGCGTCGAAACGGGGCCGCAGCACGTCGTTGACCCCGGCGACCACGGTGGCCAGGTCGGGGCGGAGCGCGAGGGCCGGCGCGAGCTGCCCCTCGCGGACGCCCGCCGCGAGGCGGCCCCGTACGGCCAGGTTGGCGTAGAGCACGTCGGGCTCGTGCACCGCGATCAGCTCGGCGAGCCGGTCGGCGCACCCGCGCAGCCCGGTGCGGTCGTCCCCGTCGCCCACGCCCTCGCTCTGGCTGTCGCCGAGCGCCACGTACCGGGTGGGCCGTCGCTGCTCACTGCTCTCCACGGGATGCCCGCCTCTCGTTCAGAATGATCGTGGTGCGCTCGTACCAGGCGCGGTTGGCCCGCTCGAACTCCAAGCCGCGCAGGCAGGTGAGGTAGGGGCCGATCCGTGCGCCGTGGCGCAGGAACTCCTCCTCCGTACGCTCCCCGCGCATCGAGCGGAGCAGCTTCTCGAACAGCTCCGCCTTGGCCGTCGCGAAGGCGGTCCGCTCCGCGAGCTGCGCGATCAGCGCCCCCGTGTCGACGTATTCGGCCGCCTGCACCTTCACGAGCAGGTCGTCGCGGATGACGCAGGGCTTGGTCTCGGCGGCGGTGAAGCGCTCCAGCTCGGCCAGTCCGGCGTCGGTGACCTGGAACAGCCGCTTGTTCGGCCGGGTGTCCTGGACGACCTCGCGGCCCGCGATGAAGCCTTCCCTCTCCAGCCTGGCCAGCTCGGCGTAGAGCTGCTGGGGCAGGGCGTGCCAGAAGTTGGCCACGCCCGTGCCGAAGGCCTTGGCCAGCTGGTAGCCGCTCAACTCCTCGTCGAGCAGCGCCGCCAGTACGGCGTGGCGCAAAGCCATCGGGAGGTCTCCTCGGGTCCGTGTCCGTTCACGGCGCCCCCTTCCTCAGGACGCCCGGGCCATGATAGTCAAGAAACTGACTAATCACATCGGTGACTATCGAGGAGCCCTCTTGAGTACCGACACCAGCACGGCCGACCGCTTCCGCGCCGCCGTGGCAGGCCATGATCTCGCCGCACTGGACGCGCTGTTCACCGACGACGTCCGGCTCAACAGCCCGGTGAAGTCGAAGCCGTTCGAGGGCAAGCCGGCGGTGCTGGCCCTCTTCCGCGTGCTCCTGCGCACGTTCGAGGGCTTCCACTACGTCGGGCACTTCGACGGCAGCGTCCAGTCCGCCGGCGTCCCGTTCGGGGCGGAGGGAGCAGAGGGACCTGCGACCGTGCTGCCGTTCCGGACCAGCGTGGGCGACCGGCAGGTGCACGGCATCGACATGCTGCACCTCACGCCCGAGGGCCTGATCGACGAGATCACCGTGATGATCCGCCCCCAGACGGCGGTCGTGGCGGTCGGCGAGGCGGTCCTGGCCGGCCTGCTCACCGACGGCGTGGTGACCGGCTGACCGGCTGACCGGCTGGCCGGCTGGCCGGCTGACCGGCTGACCGGCTGACCGGCTGACCGGACCTCGGACGGCAGGCCAGTAGACTCGGTGCCCGTGGCGGATACCCAGTACGAAGACCTGTTGAAGCTGGTGCTCACCTCCGGGACGGCGAAGGCCGACCGGACGGGCACCGGCACCCGGAGTGTCTTCGGGCACCAACTGCGTTACGACCTGTCGCAGGGGTTTCCCCTGGTCACCACCAAGAAGGTGCACCTCAAGTCGATCGTGTACGAGCTGCTGTGGTTCCTGCGCGGCGAGTCGAACGTCGGCTGGCTGCGCGAGCACGGCGTCACGATCTGGGACGAGTGGGCCGACGAGAACGGCGACCTCGGCCCGGTCTACGGCGCCCAGTGGCGCTCCTGGCCCACCCCGGACGGCCTGCACATCGACCAGATCACCGAGGTCCTGGACACGCTGCGCCGTGACCCGGACTCCCGCCGGATGATCGTCTCCGCCTGGAACGTCTCCGAGCTGTCCAAGATGGCGCTGGCGCCGTGCCACGCCTTCTTCCAGTTCTACGTGGCCGACGGCAAGCTCTCCTGCCAGCTGTACCAGCGCAGCGCGGACCTGTTCCTCGGCGTGCCGTTCAACATCGCCAGCTACGCCCTGCTCACCCACATGGTGGCGCAGCAGGCAGGCCTGGAGCCGGGCGACTTCATCTGGACCGGCGGTGACTGCCACATCTACGACAACCACGTCGACCAGGTGACCGAGCAGATCTCGCGCACCCCCTTCGAGTTCCCCGAGCTGAAGCTGCACCGGGCCGACTCGCTCTTCGACTACGCCTACGGCGACGTGAAGGTGGCCGGCTACCAGCACCACCCGGCCATCAAGGCTCCGGTCGCGGTATGAACCTCGACACGAACGCCGGCGCCAACGCGGACACCGGCACCGACACGAGCGCCGGCATGAACGTCGGGCTGATCTGGGCGCAGAGCTCCGACGGTGTGATCGGCGCGGACAACGGCATTCCCTGGCGGCTGCCCGAGGACATGGCCCACTTCAAGGCCACCACCCTCGGCCATCCGGTGGTGATGGGCCGCAAGACCTGGGATTCGCTGCCGGCGCGGTTCCGTCCGCTGGCCGGCCGGCGCAACATCGTGGTGACGCGGGATCCGAAGTGGGCCGCCGAGGGCGCGGAGCGCGCCGGGTCCATCCCCGAGGCCCTGGAGATCGCGGCCGGGCAGGCCGGGCAGCCCCGGCCCGCCGACCCCGCCACCGCCTGCTGGGTGATCGGCGGCGGAGAGGTCTACCGTGCCGCGCTGGCCCATGCCGTGATGCTTTCGGTGACCGAGGTCGACACGTTGGTCGTCGGCGACACCCACGCCCCGGAGCTGGAACCGGCGTGGACCGTGGCCGAGGACGGAGGCTGGCAGTCCTCGGTGACCGGCCTGCGCTACCGCATCCGCACGTACGCCCGGTAGGGGCCGGCAGAGGCCCGCCGGGCCGGCAGGGGCCGGCAGAGGCCGGCAGAGGCCGGCCGTCTAGTCGGTGGCGACCGCGCGCAGGATGTCCAGACGCGCCGCGCGCCGCGCCGGGCGCCAGCCCGCGAGGACACCCGCCGCCACGCCCACCAGTGCCACCAGGGTGAGCTGCAGCGGTGGGACGGCGAACGTGAACGCGCTGTCGCTCGCCCCGTCGGAGGCCTTCACCAGGACCCATCCGAGGACGCCGCCCAGCGCCAGACCGCCGGCCGTGCCGAAGGCGGCGACCAGGACCGACTCCCAGCGGACCATGGCCCGCAGCTGTCCCCGGGTCTGGCCGACCGCCCGGAGCAGCCCCAGTTCGCGGGTGCGCTCGTGGACGGCGAGGGTCAGCGTGTTGGCGATGCCCAGCAGGGCGATCAGGACGGCGAGGGCGAGCAGCGCGTAGACGAGCGTGAGCATCATGTCGATGCCGCCCGCCGCCGACCGTGCGTACGCCTCGCGCGTCTGCACCTCGGGGCCGCCGTACAGCGCGGCCGTCTTCTCGACCGCCGCCGTACCGGCCGCGGTCGACACCCCGTCCTTGAAGGTGACGCTCACCAGCGAGTCCGTGTCCTGCGCCCGGTGCGGTGCCCACGCCGCTCGGGTGATGACGTAGTCGCCGGCCAGCTCGGCATGCTCGTACACCGCGCGGATCGTGAACGGCTGCTTCCGCCCGTCGGTGAAGGCCAGTTCGACCGTGCTGCCGGGCCGCCAGCCGCGCCGCGAAGCTTCCTTCTCGGACACCGCGATCCCGTCCGGCCCCAGCGCGTCGAACCCTCCCGACACCGCACCCAGGTCGAGGCCTGCCGCGAGGGCGGCGGGGTCGGTCACGGTCAGCGCCCGCCCCGAGCCGTCGACCTCCGCGACCCCCTTGCCCAGGCCCACCGCGCCCGCCACCTCGGGCAGCGCCGCGACGGCCGGTGCCAGCTTCGGGCTCAGGCCGCTGCCGCCCGCGCCGAAGGACGGGGCGCTGATGGCCACGTCACCGGCGAAGGAACGCGACACGGTCGCGTCCATCGTCGCCTTCAGTGACGCGCCGAAGACGGTGAACAGGGCGACGACGGCGACCCCGATCATCAGCGCGGTCGCCGTGGACGCCGTCCGCTTCGGACTGCGCCGTGCGTTGCGCGCCGCGAGGGCGCCGGTGACCCCGCGCAGCCGTTCCAGCGGACGGCCGAGCATCCGGACGGCGGACGAGGCCGCCACCGGACCCAGTACGACGAACGAGGCCGTGGCCAGCGCCGCACCCGCCCCGGACAGCCACAGCGACGGTACGGCGAGCACCCCGGTCAGGAGCAGGCCGATGGCGGCCGTGCCCAGCGCCGCGCCGGTGACCGTACGGGACCGGGAGGCCCCCGAGTGGTCCACCGCGCTGTCGAGCAGCGCGGCCAGCGGCGCCGTGCGTCCGGCGCGCAGGGCCGGCAGTACGGCCGAGCCGAGGCAGACGAGGACGCCCACGGCGAGGGGAAGCAGCAGCGACGGGCCGCTGACCACCAAGTCCCCTTCGGGGAAGGGGAATCCGATGGCCGGGAAGAGCGCCTGGAGCCCTGCGGCGATGCCGACGCCGCCGAGCAGCCCGGCTGCCGAGGCGGCGAACGCGACGACGGCGGCCTCGGCCAGCGTGCCGGCCACGACCTGGCGCCGGGAGGCGCCCAGGGCGCGGAGCAGGGCGTTCTCGCGGGTGCGCTGGGCGACGACGATCGCGAAGGTGTTGTGGATGCTGAAGGTGGCGACGAGCAGGGCGATGCCCGAGAAGACGAGCAGCATGGTGGTGAAGAGGGTCAGAAACCGCCCGGAGATCATGTCGGTGTTCTCCTGGGCCGACTCCTGCCCGGTGATCGCCTCCACGCCCTGCGGCAGGGCCGCGGTGAGCGCCTCCACCAGCTCGCTCTGGCCGGTTCCCGGGCCGGCGCGCACCTGGATGGACGCCGCCTGACCGGGCGCCGGGGTCAGGTACTTCTCCGCGTCCGCCTGGGTCATCCCCGTGTACGTGACCTGCCCCATGCCGTCCGCGCCGCCGAAGGTGGCCAGGCCGACGACCGTCACCGGGACCGGGTCGGGCGTGCGCAGCACGGTCGTGTCGCCGAGCTCCAGTCCGCCCTTGTCCGCGGTGGCCCGGTTGACGACGACCTCTCCGGTCCGCTCCGGTGCCCGGCCCTCGGCGAGCCGGTACGGGTTGAGGTCCGGGTCCTCGATCCAGTTCCCGGCGAGCGTGGGCGGCCCCTGGCCCCCGATCGGCTTGCCGTCGGAGCCGACGAGCTGCCCCGCGCCCTGGACCGCGGGGGCGGCGGCGGCCACGCCCGGGATGCGCCGGATCTCCTCCACGAGAGCGGTCGGTACGGGCTGCCGGGTGCCCTGGGCCTCGCCCGGGACGGTCACCACACGGGAATTGCGGACCACCGCGTCGGTACCGCTCGCCGCGCCGGCGAACATGCTGTCGAAGCTCGCGCGGAGGGTGTCGCCCATGAGGAGCGTCCCGGTGAGGAAGGCGACGCCGAGCAGCACGGCCGTGAAGGTCCCGGCGAACCGCCGCTTGTGCGCGCGCAGTGAGGCCGCGGCGAGCCGCAGCACGGGGCGGGCGCCGCTCGTACTCATGACTCCTCCCTCGGGGCAGCCGCCGTCAGGGGGCGGGTGTCGAAGGACTTGAGCCGGTCCAGGACGCGGTCCGCGGTGGGACCCGCCATCCGGTCGACCAGCCGCCCGTCGGCGAGGAAGACGACCTCGTCGGCGTGGGCGGCGGCCACCGGGTCATGGGTGACCATGACGACCGTACGGTTCATCGCGCGCACCGCCCTGCCCAGCAGGCCGAGCACCTCCTCACCCGAACGGGAGTCGAGGTTGCCCGTGGGCTCGTCGGCGAAGACGACATCGGGGCTGCCGGCGAGGGCGCGGGCCACGGCGACGCGCTGCTGCTGGCCGCCGGAGAGCTCGGCGGGCCGGTGGTGGAGCCGGTCGCGCAGTCCGACGACGTCGATGAGGCCGTCGAGCCAGGCTCGGTCCGGGCGGCTGCCCGCGAGGTCCTGCGGGAGCGTGATGTTCTCGGCGACGGTGAGGGTGGGAATCAGGTTGAAGGCCTGGAAGACGAAGCCGACGCGCTCGCGGCGCAGCAGGGTGAGCCGGCGGTCGTCGAGCGCGCTGAGATCCGTACCGCCGATGGAAGCGGATCCGGAGGTGAGGGTGTCGAGACCGGCGGCACAGTGCATCAGGGTCGACTTGCCGGAACCGGACGGTCCCATGATCGCGGTGAAGCGTCCGGCCGGGAAGTCGACGCTCACCCCGTCCAGGGCCCGTACCTCGGTGTCGCCCCGGCCGTAGACCTTCACGGCATCGACGACCCGGGCGGCGACGCCTCCGCCGCCGCCCGGCGCGGTGGCGGTCCTCATGCCGCACCGCCCTGGGAGAGGCGGCCGAACTGCTCGTCCAGGACGGACAGCCGCCGCCGGTACTCGTCCTCGTCGATCTCGCCGGAGGCGAAGCGCCGGCCGAGGACGGCGATCGGCGAGTGCTCGCCGTACGCGGCTCCGCCGGCCTGCCACGGGGCCCGGCGGCCGCGCCACACGGTGCGGCGCAGCACGGTGACGGCGCCGATGACCACGGCCGCCCAGATCAGCGGGAAGAACAGGATCCACGGGCCGGGCCCGTCGTACGCGAGGGTGGTGAGGGTGGCGATGTCGTTCATCTCGGTTCAGCTCCTCGGAAGTTCGCAAGTGCGGACGTCTGCGTCACATTCCGAGACTCGCTCCGGGAGGGGGTCCGGGTCGTCGTACGGCCGGCTGCACCGCGCGTACTTCCAGGGGAGTACGGGGGTCCGGCCGGCGGGGAGACGGGAGGGAATCAGCCGAGCCAGCCGGGCCTGACCAGCCCCGACTCGTAGGCCAGGACGACCAGTTGGGCACGGTCGCGGGCGCCGAGCTTCACCATCGTCCGGCTGACGTGGGTCTTCGCGGTGAGCGGGCTGACGACCAGGCGGCGGGCGATCTCCTCGTTGGACAGGCCGAGGCCCACGAGGGCCATCACCTCGCGCTCCCGCTCGGTGAGCCGGTCCAGGCCCAGGGCCGCGCCGTCGGCCGCGGGCTGCTTGGAGCGGGCCGCGAACTCCTCGATCAGGCGGCGCGTGACGCCCGGGGACAGCAGGGCGTCGCCGTCCACCACGGCCCGGACCGCCCGCAGCAGTTCCTCCGGTTCGGTGTCCTTGACCAGGAAGCCCGAGGCTCCGGACCGCAGGGCCTCGAAGACGTACTCGTCGAGTTCGAAGGTGGTGAGCATGACCACCCTGACGCCGGCCAGCGCCGCGTCCCCGGTGATCCGCCGCGTGGCGGCGAGCCCGTCGCACACCGGCATCCGGATGTCCATCAGGACCACGTCCGGGCGCAGCTCGCGCACCAGGCGGACGGCCTCGTCCCCGTCGGCGGCCTCTCCCGCCACCTCGATGTCCGGCTGCGCGTCGAGCAGGGCCCGGAACCCCGCCCGGACGAGGAGCTGGTCGTCGGCGAGCAGAACACGGATCACGGATCCTCCTGGGGCGGGGCGGGCTTCGGGACGGCCTCAGGGGCGGGGTCGGGGTCGGCCTCCGGTTCCGGCGGTGCCGCCTCGGCCTTCAAGGGGAGCCGGGCGACCACGCGGAAGCCGCCGTCGGGGCGTGGGCCGGCCTCGATGGTGCCGCCGAGGGCCGCGGCCCGCTCGCGCATGCCCACGAGGCCGTTGCCGCTGCCGCCCGCCGGGCCGCCCGTGGCCGGCCCGTCGTCGTCCACGCGCAGTTCCAGGACGCGGGGCCGCCAGGAGAGGCGGACGCGGGCGGTGCGCGAACCGGAATGCCGCACGACGTTGGTCAGCGCCTCCTGCACGATGCGGAAGGCGGCGAGGTCCGTCCCGGGCGCCGGCGCCCGCGCGTCCCCGACCGTCGCGATGTCGACGGTCAGCCCGGCCGCGGCGGCCTGCTCGACCAGCTCGGGAAGCCGGTCGAGACCGGGCGCGGGCGCGCGCGGTGCGTCGCCGTCGCCGGGAGCGCGCAGGGTGTCGAGGACCTGCCGGACCTCGCCCAGCGCTTCCTTGCTGGCCGCCTTGATGGTGGTCAGCGCCGAACGGGCCTGCTCGGGATCGGAGTCGAGCAGGGCCAGCCCCACGCCCGCCTGGACGTTGATCACCGAGATGCTGTGGGCGAGGACGTCGTGCAGTTCGCGGGCGATGCGCAGCCGCTCCTCGTTCGCCCGGCGCTTCTCGGCCGCCGACCGCTCGGCCCGGGCGAGGGCCCACTGCTCCCGGCGCATGCGGACGAGCTCGGAGACGGCGAGGATGGCGAGCACCCACGCGGTGACGACCATTTCCTGCGCCCAGGGCGCCGGGCCGTCCCCGGCGGGCGGCAGGTGGTGGTAGAGCAGGTGCCCGATGGCCAGGTGCCCGGCCCAGAGCAGCCCGACGGCCCCCCAGGCGGCTCGGCGGCGTCCGGCGACGACCGCGGCGAAGCAGGCCAGGGCCAGGCTGATGAACACCGGGCCGTACGGGAACCCGGCGCCGATGTACACCAGGGTGACGGCACTGACCCCGTACGCCACGGCCACCGGGTACCGGTGGCGCCACACGAGCAGCAGCGGCCCGAGGAGCAGCAGGAGCCGCCCGAAGCCGTCCAGCGCCACCCGCCCGCTCTGCTGCTGCGCGGCCCACCCCGAGCCCACCTGGGCGAAGACGGCCACGAGCAGCGCGGAGCGCCAGGCCGGGCCCCGCCCGGTCCGCTCCATCCATCGCTGCCACGGAGGAACCCCCGGGCGCTCGCGCTGCTCTGCCATACCGCCCACGCTAGGCCGTACCCGGCCCGGCCCGCGTCACTCCGGCGTAGCGTTTCCGACGTACTCCCCAGGTAGTACGCGGTACTACGCGGTACTACGCGGCGTCCGCACGGCCGCTGCACCCGGAATCGGTGGCTACTTCCCCGGCGGGCGCATCCGGAAGTTGTACGCGGCCGGCAGCGGGCGGTCCGTGAGGGGGGCCCAGACCTCCGAGAGGGTCTCCTCGCCCTCGCGGAGGTCGGGCAGTTCGAAGCCCTCCTCGAAGACCCGCCGGGCCGCGCCCACATGGCCCTCCGCCGCGAGTAGCCGGGCCGCCGACAGCCGGAAGCGGCCCTCCTCGCGCAGGGCGGGGCGCAGCCGGTCCCACACCGAGCGGGCCTCCGGCAGCAGCCCCGCCGCCAGCAGGGACGACAGGGCCTCCCGGCCCAGTGCCGATTCGGCGGCCAGCCAGCCCGTGCCGCCCCGGCTCTCCTGGGTCAGGTCCTCGAAGGCCTCGGCGTACCAGCGGGCCGCCCGGGCCGGGTCGCCGGCCAGGTCGTCGGCGACCGCCAGGCACCTCAGCAGCGGCCAGCGCGAGGGGGCCAGTGCCAGCCCGCGCTCCCAGCTCCGTACCGCCTGGGCGATGTCCCCGGCGTGCCATTGGGCGACCCCGAGGTGGTATTCGGTCAGCGGGTCCGCCGGGGCCGTCTCCAGCATGTCCCGCCAGTGCGGGGCGACCAGGCTCGGGCCGGGCGGGGCCACCCGGCGCGGGGCGGGGAAGACCCCGGTGCGCCACAGCTCGAGCCAGGGGGCCTGGTCCTCGTCGAGGGTGTCCTCCCCGAAGGGGGTGCCGGGCAGTTTGTGGCCCCCGCACAGCACCTCGAGCGCGCCCCATCCGGAGCCGGCCGCCAGCCGCTCCCCCGGTTCGGTGTCGGCGCACCCGCGCCACGCCTCGTACGCCGCGTCCACGGCCGGCCCGGGCAGCGCGGACTCCAGCGCCGTCCCGGCCGCGGCACGGGCCGTCGCCCAGTCGTCCCCGTGCACGGCCACCGGGTCCGCGGACAGGGCTCCGTAGGCCTCCAGCCAGCTGAACTCCGCGCCTGCCTCCAGCCGTACGTGTTCCAGCTGGGTGCGGGCGAGCCCGGCCTGGATCTCCGCGTACCCGCCCGTGCCGGGCTCGGTCAGCCACTCCTGCCAGCGCCGGCCGCCCTCGCCCGCACCCCAGACGAAGAGCTTGCGGCCGCGCAGCCGGGCGGTGGAGGTCTGGACGAGTCCGCGCCCGTCGGAGTCGAGGGAGGCGATCCAGGGCCGGGTCCCGGCCTCGATCTCGTAGAAGAAGTCGGCGGGGTACGTGCTGCGCAGCGGGTACGTACGGTCCGCGCCCTCCCATCCGGGTACGGGGACGCGCCGCAGGGAGCGCTCGTACCCGAAGTGCCAGGCCTCGTCGGCCGGGGCCAGGACGCGGGTGCCGGCTTCCTCGGGCACGGCGATGTTGGACCACCAGTAGACGGGCGCGGGCCGCTCGTGCGGATTGCGCACGCGGACGCCGACGTAGAGGAACTCCGAGTCCTCGGGCAGCCACAGGTCCACCTGGAACGGCAGGTCCCGCAGCCGCTCCCACTCCCAGAGCCGGACCATGACTCCCCCGTCGGGCGCCGGGACGAGTGCGGCGTGCAACGGGGCGCAGGAGAGGGTGGTGTGGCCGGTGGCGCCGAGGTTCCACTCGATGCCGCCGGAGAACCAGGCGCCGTTCAGCGCGAAGTTCGCGGGCTGGAACACCGGGTTGCGGTAAAGCAGTTCGCGTCCGGTGGGGAGGTGGACGAGCGAATGGATCCGGCCACCGAGGCCGGGCAGGACGGTGGCGCGCAGGTGCGCGTTCTCGATGACGATCGTCTCGACGTCCCGCTCGGTGCGCTGCCGTTGGTATCCGTCCCGGATCCGGACGGGCAGCAGCGAGCGCAGCGGCTCGTACCCGATCTGGCGCGCCATGTCGCGCGGCAGGCCCTCGCGCGAGCGCTCGTCGAGAGTGTGCACCCCGCCGGACTCGCGCAGGGCGGGCAGTGGGTTCTCGGGACCCAACGGGGCTGCGGGGAGGGTCAGTACGGAGCGGCGGACGGTGGTGGCCATGAGGGAAATGGAACACGCCACGGCCGCCGGTGCACAGGGATTCGGCGGATCACCACCGGTCAGGATTACGCAAAACCTTTCGCCGCGCGGGCCGGTGTCCGATCATGGAGGCCATGAGTGACGTGATCAGAAGAGGTCGGTTCTTCGACGGGGAGGAGTCCGCGAGCCGGTTCACGGGACCGACGACGGGCGACGAACGACGGATGCTCGTCGACATGCTGGGGGCCCAGCGCACGACGCTCAGGCTCAAGTGCGCCGACCTGGGGGCCGAGTTGGCAGAGCGGTCGGTGGAGCCGTCCACACTGTCGCTGCTGGGCCTGGTCCGCCACCTCTCGGACGTGGAGCGCCGCTGGTTCCGTCAGGTGCTGGACGGCCAGGAGGTCGCGCTGCGGTTCTGGTCCGCGGCCGCCCCCGACGGGGACTTCGACGGCGCGGTCTCCACGCCCGAGGTGGTCCGGGAAGCCTGGGAGGCGTGGCGGGCGGAGGTGGAGTTCGCGGAGACGTTCACGGAGCGTGCGCCGGACCTGGAGGTGTCCGGGAAGGACGCGTGGCGGGGCGAGGTCTCGCTGCGCTGGGTCCTGATCCACATGATCGAGGAGTACGCACGGCACAACGGCCACGCGGACCTGCTGCGCGAGCGCATCGACGGCGCGATCGGGATCTGAGTACGGCGGGCCGGCCCGACGGCAGGCCGAGCGGCTCGGCCCGACCCTCCTAGGGCCTGTCGTCAAACTCCTGTCGTCGCCCGAAGGGCGGCCTCGCGGCGTCTGGTGCGTGCTCTCGGTGTGCCGGGCGGAGGCCTGCGTACTGGACGTACTTGGCTTTCGCCCGGTGCGGCGAGAGCGCGTGCCAGGCGTCGCGAGGCAGACGGGAGTTTGACGACAGGCCCTAGGCGAACGCCCCCGCCACCAGGTCGGCGAGCAGCGCCCCCGCACGCCCGTCCGGGTCCAGGTCCGGGTCGTAGATGGTGACGTTGAGTCCGACACAGCGCGGAGAGCTGATCAACACGCCGAGCAGTTCGGCGAGTTCGTCGGGGATGAGGCCGCCGGGGTCCGGGCTGTCGACGGCCGGCATCACGGACGGGTCCAGTACGTCGGCGTCCAGGTGGACCCAGAACCCGGCCGTGGCCGGAGGCTGCAACCCCGTCAGGGCGGTACGGGCCACCGGCCCGGCGCCGCGGTCGCGGATCGCCCCGACCGTGGCGGCGAAGATCCCGGCGGCGCGCAGTTCCGGGAGGTCCGGGTCCCCGTCGCGCAGTCCGAAGAGCCGTACGTCCTCGTCGCGCACGTAGGGTCCGAGCCCCTCCAGGTCCGCGAGGTCCGCTTGGCCGCGCCCGGTGGCGAGCGCCAGCTCCTCGCCGCCGGCCGCTCCGACGGGCCCGTTGACGGCCTCGTTGCCGGGGTGGCGGAAGTCGGCGGAGCCGTCGATCGCGGCGATGCCGTACCGCCCGAGGCGCCGCATGGCCAGGGAGGCGCCGAGTTGGATGGAGCAGTCGCCGCCGAGGACGACGGGGAACTCCCCGGAGCGCAGGTGGTCCTCGATCCGGTCGGCGAGGGCGACGGTGTACGCGGCGAGGGCCCCGGCGTGGAACACCCCGTCGCCCTCCTTCCAGTCGCCCCGGTCGTAGCGGGGCGGGACGACCACGCCTCCCTCGCGCGCGCCGAGGCGGGCCAGCAGGCCCTGTTCGCGCAGGGCCCCGGCCAGTTTGTACACACCGGGAACGGCGCCCGGAGCCGGGGGGCGGAGCCCGAGGTTGGACGGTGCGTCGAGGAGTACGAGGGTTCGCATGTACTCATCCTGTGCGATGCGGCGCCCCGGGACATGGCATTTCGGACGTGAGCGCCCAGCGTTCGTGGTCCCGCCAGGCCCCGTCGACCTGGAGGAAGTCCGGCGACAGCCCCTCCAGCCGGAAGCCGAGCCCCCGGACGAGGGCGATCGAGGCGGTGTTTCCCGGCTGGATATTGGCCTCCAGCCGGTGCAGTGCGAGCCCGTCCGCGGCGAAGGCGTGCCCGACGGCGAGGCCGAGCGCCTCCCGCATGAGGCCGCGGCCCGCCGCGTGCGCGAAGCCCCCGTAGCCGAGCGCGCCGCACCGGAAGGCGCCGAGGACGATGTTGTTCACGTTCACGAAGCCGGCGATCGCGTCCGACTCCCGCTCACACACGAGGAATCCGGCCCTGCCCGCGGCGGCGGCCCCGGCCGGGCCCCCGGTGGCGCCGGCGATCAGCGGGGCGGCGTACGCCTCGTAGGCCTCCGCGGTCGCGGGCGGCGACAGCCACGGGTGGTGGAGCGCCCGGCTCTCGCGCACCCGGGCGGTGAACTCGGCCGCGTCGGTGGGCCGGTAGGGCCGCAGCCCGATCCGGCCTCCCTCCACGGCGTACGGAAAATACGGCATCGCCCCAGGCTAGGCGCTGTGGCAGGATCCCGATGTGATCATCACCCCGAACACCGAAGAACTGCTCCTCGCGGCCGCGTACAACAACGCCGCGTGGTGCGCCGCGGTCTGCCGCGACGGCGGCTTCACCGCCCAGGCCTGGAGCAGCCCGCGCCCGACCCCGCTCTACTACCCGGACGCCGTGACCCTCACCCGGGACACCGACACGGCCGCCCTGCTCGCCGGGATCGACACCGCCGCGCCGCACGCCTCGGTCAAGGACAGCTTCGCCGCGCTCGACCTGGCCCCGGCCGGCTTCGAGGTCCTCTTCGGCGCCGAGTGGATCCACCGCCCGGCGGGCGCTCCCGACGCCGCCCCGGCGCTGGCGTGGAGCCGGATCTCCGGCCCCGCGGAGCTGGAGGCGTGGGAAACGGCCTGGGACGGGGAGGAGAGCGCCGGGCTGTTCCACCCGGGGCTGCTCACGGGGACCCGTGACGAGACCGGACAGGAGGCCGTGGAGGGCAGGGACGGCGGGGACTCGGGGGACATCGCCTTCCTCGCGGGTCGGGACACCGAGGGCCGGATCCTCGCCGGGGCCGCCGCCAACCGCACCGGCGAGGTGGTCGGCATCTCCAACGTGTTCAGCGCCGAGGGGACCCCGGACGACGAGGCCTGGACCGGCGCGCTGACCCTGGCCGCCACCCTCTGGCCCGGCCTCGCGCTCGTCGGCTACGAGTCGGGGGACGACCTCGGCACGGCGCTGCGCCACGGCTTCACGGCCATCGGCCCGCTCCGGGTCTGGGTCCACTCGGGCTGACCGGGCGGGCCCGGCCCGGCTCCCGCTACTTGCGGCGCCGGGCGAAGTAGGCCCCGCACAGCCCGCCGAGCACGGCCGCGATCAGCAGGGCGACGTACAGCGGCATCGTCACCTGCGGGATCAGCAGCCGGATCTTGGTGGGGCGGGTGTTCTCGAAGATGAACACCAGGGTGAGCACCGCGAGCGCGGCGATGCCCGCGCGGCCCGGGGTGACCTGCCCGCGACCCTTGCCGCGGCTCTTGGACGTGTGGGAGCTCATGGTCCCATCGTCCGGCCGCGGCAGCCCGGGAGCTCAGTCGGACAGGACCAAACGGGGGACGTCCGCCCGCTCGAACCCGAACACCTGCGCGTACAGCGACAGCTCCGCCTCCAGCGCCCGGACCATCGTGTCCGCGCGCCGGAAGCCGTGCCCCTCGCCCTCGAAGGCGACGTACGCGTGCGGTACCGACCGCCCGCGCATCGCGGCCAGCAGCCGCTCCGCCTGCGCGGGCGGGCACACCGGGTCGTCCAGGCCCTGGAGCAGGACGAACGGCGCCGTGATCCGGTCGGCGCGGGCCACCGGGGAGCGCTCGCGGCTGAGCAGCGCCAGGGTCTGCGGGGGGCCGGCGAGGCCGTCGACGTAGCGGGACTCCAGGTCGTGGGTCTCCGCGGCGAAGCCGGCCAGGTCCAGTACCGGGTAGATGATCGCCGCGCACGCGTACAGGTCGGTGGACGCCAGCGAGGCCGCGGCCGTCCAGCCGCCCGCGCTGCCGCCCCGGATCGCGAGCCGGTGCGGGTCGGCGGTGCCCTCGGCGGCCAGGGCCCGCGCCACCGCGGCGCAGTCCTCCACGTCGACGACGCCCCACTGTTCGCGCAGCCGTTCCCGGTAGGCGCGCCCGTAGCCCGTGGAGCCGCCGTAGTTGACCTCGACGACGCCGATGCCGCGGGAGGTGAAGTAGGCGATGTGCAGGTCGAGTACGGGCGGCACGTGGTCGGTGGGGCCGCCGTGCGCCCACACCACGTACGGGGGCAGCTCGTCGGCCCGGGCGCGCAGCAGGGGGTGGTGCGGCGGGTAGACGTGGGCGTGGATCTCCCGGCCGCCCCGGCCGAAGAAGGTCCTGCTCTGCGGCTCCGGGTAGTACGCGGGGTCCGCCCGGTCGGCCGGCCCCGGCCCGGCGGCCCCGGCCGTCCCGCCCTTCCCGTCCTTCCCGCCCGTCCCGTCCGCCCCAGGGGAGCCGCGAACGCCCACCGCCCGGGCGTGCCCGGTGGCCGTGTCCAGCTCCACCACCTCGTACGCGCTGCGCGGGCTGGCCGCGACCCCGTAGACCCGGCTGCCGCTGACGGCGAGCGTGGGCTGCCAGGCCGTCCACGGCCCGGCCGCGTCGACCAGGTCCCCGCTCTCCGGGTCTAGCACGCCGAGCACCGAGGAGCCCCGGCCGTGCAGGACGGCGATCAGTCCGTCGGGGAGCGCGGCGATCCAGCGCAGGCCCGGCTTCCACAGCGGCCCGCCGAACTCCTCTTCGCGGGGGCACAGGTTGACGGCCACCGCTTCCCCGCCGGGCCCCCGGTCCAGCCGGTACGGGTTCCACCAGCCGCCCCGGTCGCTCACCGCGAGGAGGCTTCCGCCGGTGGTCCACTCGACCTGCGCGACGGCCTCCTCGGGTCCGCCGAGCACGGTACGGGGCTCCGCGAGCCGGCCGTCCGCAGTGACCTCGGCGAGCCGGAGCTCGGTGCCGTCCCACGGCATCCGGGGGTGGTCCCACACCAGCCAGGCCGCTTGCCGCCCGTCCGGGGAGAGCCGGGGCCCGGTGCTGAACCGGTATCGGTCGTCGGTCAACTCCCGCACCAGGGACCGGTCTTCCGCGGCCGACCCGTCCAGCGGTACGGCGGCCGGCACGCGGCGCACATCGGTCGGCCCGGCTCCGGTGAACTCCTCCATCACGCACCAGACTTCGCCGTCCCGCAGCACCGGGTCGGCCCAGCGCAGCCCGCCGCCGACCGTCGAGACGGGCGTCAGGGCCCGCGGCGCGGGGCTGCCGGGAGCGTCGGGCTCGTACGCGTACAGCCGCTGGTCGGCGAAGTGGACGAAGACCACCAGCGGTCCGCCCTCGGGTCGTTCGGCGCCCGCCCAGGGCTGCCCGCCGTACTCGGTGACCCGGCTGCGCACGTTCCACGGCGCGGGCAGCGCGCACACCGCGGGGCCGCCGTCCGCGGGCCGGCGGATCAGGGCGCGGCGACCGCCCTCGGCCGGCCGGGGCACCGTCCACCACACCTCGGCGCCGATCGCGCCGACGTACTCCGGCCTCCCGTCGAGGGAGGCGGCCAGCGCGGCGCCGATGGGCGAGGGCCAACTGCCGTAGGGGGCGGTGCCGTCGCCGCGCGGGGTTTTCACAGTGCGCGCAGGGCGCGGTCGAGGACGCGGACCCCGAAGTGCAGGGCGTCGACGGGCACCCGCTCGTCCACTCCGTGGAAGAGGGACCAGTAGTCGAAGCCGGGCGGCAGCTTGAGCGGGGAGAAGCCGTAGCCGGTGATGCCGAGTCGGGAGAACTGCTTGGCGTCGGTGCCGCCCGCCATGCAGAAGGGCACCACGTGGCCCTCGGGGTCGAAGGCCTCGACGGACTCGCGCAGGATCCCGTACGTCCGCCCGTCCACGGGGGCTTCGAGGGCCACCTCCCGGTGGTGGAACTCCCAGCGCACGTCCGGTCCGGTGAGCTCGTCGAGGGTGGCGGCGAACTCGACCTCGCCTCCGGGCAGCATCCGGCCGTCCACGTAGGCGGTGGCGGTGCCAGGGATGACGTTGAGCTTGTAACCGGCGCTGAGCATGGTCGGGTTGGCGCTGTTGCGGACGGTCGCCTCGACGAGGGCGCCGGCCGGTCCGAGCTTGTTGAGGATCTGGTCGAGCTGGAAGCCCGGAGCCCGAGGGTCCACCGACATCCCCTGCAGGGCGGCGAGTTCGGTGATGCAGGCGGTGACGGTGTCGGTGAGGCGGACCGGCCAGTCGTGTTCGCCGATGCGGGCGACGGCGGCGGCGAGCCGGCTGACCGCGTTGGCCCGGTTGGGCTTGGAGCCGTGTCCGGCGGTGCCGGTCGCGGTGAGCTTCAGCCAGGCGGTGCCGCGTTCACCGGCGGCGATCGGGTAGAGGGCCTGTCCGGGGGCGGCGTGCACGGTGAAGGCCCCGGATTCGCTGATGCCCTCGGTACAGCCTTCGAAGAGCTCGGGGTGGTGGTCGGCGAGGAAGCCGGAGCCGTCGATCGCGCTGTCCTCCTCGTCGGCGGTGTAGGCGATCACGATGTCGCGCCGCGGCTTCACTCCGGCCCGCGCCCACGCCCGTGCGACGGCCAGCACCATCGCGTCCATGTTCTTCATGTCGACGGCACCGCGGCCCCACACCACCCCGTCCCGCACCTCGCCCGAGAAGGGGTCCACGCTCCAGTCGGCGGCCTCGGCCGGGACCACGTCGAGGTGGCCGTGGACCAGGAGGGCGGGGGCGGTGGGGTCGGTGCCCGCGATCCGGGCCACCACGTTGGTGCGGCCCGGGGTGCGCTCCAGCAGCGCGGGCTCGAGGCCGATGTCCGCCAGCCGCTCGGCGACGTACTCGGCGGCCGGGCGCTCCCGGCAGTCGCCGCCGCCGCGGTTGGTGGTGTCGATGCGGATCAGGCCCGAGGTGAACTCGACGGCCTCGTCGAGCGCCGTCTGATCGACGGGAGTGCCGGGTGTGCCGGGTGTGCCGGGGGCGGCAGGGGCGGCCGGGCCGCTCCCGGGTCCATCCGGACCGGACATGTCAGCCATATTGCTCCTCCACCGCTGCCGAGACGATCGTGGTGACCGCCTTGAAGGTCCGGATCCCCTCGTACATCGTTTCGCTCGTGTACCCGACCCTACGCTCACCCGATCGCTCGACTCCGGGCACCACCGTGGCGGCCATCGCCAGGTGCTCGGCGTCGAACTCGACCTCCACCGCGAACGGCCCGCCCCGCACCGGTTCGTACCGGACGGCGAGGGCGGCGGCCTCCTTGGCGGCGGCCCTGATGTCGGCGGCCGTACGGGCCGGGGTGCGGCAGACGGCGGCGTAGCGCGAGACGTGGTCCTTGACCGCGACCGTCACCGCGTCCGGGGCGTAGGCGGCGGCGTCGGCGCAGGTCAGGTCGTCTCCGGTGACCAGGACGACCGGGACCCCGTACTCGGCGACCACGTGCGCGTTGAGCAGGCCCTCGCTGGCGCGGGTCCCGTTGATCCAGACCCCGGTGATGGAGTTGGCGAGGTAGGTGTGGGCGAGCACGCCCTCGGCGCCGGCGCCCGTGTGGTAGCCGACGAAGGCGATGCCGTCGACGTCTCCGTGCTGGACGCCCTCGACCATGGAGAGGGATTTGTGACGGCCGGTCAGCATCTCGACGCGCGCGTCGAGCCGCTCCAGCAGCAGGTTGCGCATGGTCCAGTGGGCCTCGTTGACGAGGACCTGGTCGGCGCCGGCGTCGTAGAACCCGAGGACGGCGGCGTTCACGTCGGAGGTGAACATGGTCCGGCAGCGTTCCCACTGCGGGGTCCCCGGCAGCACGTCGGCGGGCCAGGTGACGCCGGTGGCGCCTTCCATGTCGGCGGAGATGAGGATCTTCATCGGGCCCCCGGGCGGTCGGTAGCGCTCAGGGCCCCACCCTAGCTCTCCGGCCCCCGCCGGGCCTCGTGGCCACGCCCGGGCCGCGCCCGGGTCGCGGGCAGGCCCATTTCACCCGATCCGGTGAGGCCCGACCCCCGGCCTCACCGGCAACGGCCTTGCTCAGCCCTTGACTTCGGCGGCCAGGTTGGCGAGGAGGGTGTCGTAGATGCGGGCCAGGCCCTTGGGCGCGAAGGTGCGCTCGAAGAAGCCGCCGATGCCGCCGGCGCCGTCCCACACGGTGGTGACGACGGCCTTGGACTTGCCCTCGCCCGCCGGGGTGACGGTCCAGGTGGTGACCATGGAGGAGTTGCGGTCCTTCTCCACGAGCTGGCCGTCGGTGGGCTCGGTGACCTCCAGCAGGCAGTCGCGGACCCGCTTGCTCGTGGCCTGGAGCTTCCAGTGGACGAGGGTGCCCTCGCCGTCGCCGCCCTCGCGCACCTCGTACTCGCTGAAGTGCTCGGGCAGCACCTTGCCCCGGGTCCCGGTGTAGTCGGCCAGCGCGTCGAACACGGTCTCCGCGTCCGCCCCGATGATGCGTTCCGTGGTGGCCTCGACCTGCGCCATGGCGTTCCTCCAGCAGTTGTGTTCGCTCGTCACCGCGAAGCCAACCACCTCCGGGGCGGGCGCCCAAATCCGGGCTCCGGAGGCAGGCCGTCGGGGAGCCGCTCGGCTACTCGTCGTCATGCCAGGCGAACTCCATGCGCTTGTGGCCGTCGAACGCTTGCCCCCGGTAGTCCGCCTTCGTGACCCGGATGCGTCGGATGGCGAGGCGGAGCAGATCCCGCCTCAGCGCGTCGTCGGCGGATTCCCACACTTCACTCCGGCTACCGCTTTCGAGGAGGAAGCCGATGTCTGCGACCGTTTCGCCCCGAGCCGCCTCCAGACCTCTCTGCGCGGACACGACAGCGTCGTTTGCCTCTCGTAGCGCAGGAGCGAAGAAGCGTTCCGAGGGTCCGTCATACAGCCCACCTCGCCGGTCCCGCCAAAGCCGGGACAGCGCGCCCTCCGACTTCGCCAGCGCCGCCTCGGCGTCCGCCTCGGCCACGGCCGTCCGCGGGTCCTGGCGAGCTGTCCAGCGTTCGGCCACAACAGCAAGCAGTGCGTCCCCCGGTCGAGCTTCGGCGATTCGCAAGGACCAACACTCGAAAACGTGATTCTCCGCGCCATGTCTGGCCACATACGAGGGCGCCGGACACACGCCACCGGCCCCGGGACGCCAACAGGCGTACCCCTTGCCGCGCCAGGTCATGGACGATCCGCACCCGGCACATTCCAGGAGGTCCGTGAGGACGTGCCGCGCACGCCACGAGTTCTTGTCAGCGGGGGGACCGGTTCCCTGTGATGCCGCTTGGGCCTCATTCCACTCGTCCTCGCTGAGCATTGCCGGGCCGGCCATCACACCGACCTTCTCTCCTGCAGCGTTTCGATAGAGCAGGCGCCGGGACTTCCCGTCCTCCCTACCGGTCACCTGCCACCCGGCATACGCAGGATTTCCGATCATGTTGGCGACTGTGCTGAACGCCCAGGTCTTCCCCGTCGGCGAGGGGACGCCCCGCGCGTTCAGCCTTCGGGCAATCTCGCGCTTCGGTACGCCTGCGACCGGCAGCCGATGGACCACCTCGCGCGCGACATGGAATTTGGTCACGTCCGGTTCACCCGGGATGCCGGCCGAGGTCTCCAGGTCGCACCCAAGCTTCCGTTCTTCGACCACTTCGCCGTCGCCGTCCTCGACGCTCACTATCACGAGGCGAAGACCGTAGGGCGCCACACCGTTCAGCCACTCCCCGTTGTCGCGCTGGAAGGTCTTGGTGTTCCTCACTCGCTCGCTCAGCCCCTCGGATTCCTCGCGTGCGTCTTCAGCGCGTCGAATGAGCTCGGCTCGATCCCGGGGATTCGCACTGTCCAGAGCGATGCCGGGGCTGTCGGGGTCACCGTTGTCCACAAGCAAACGACGGGGGCGGCCGTCCCGGGGCTCGACGATCGACAGAATCGCCCCGGCGCCGCGCCGGGTCCAGCGGTCGAGCCGGAAAACCCACAGCGCGCCGGTCTCACCCCGCTCCAACGCCTGGAGCGCAAGGTCTTGCTGCGGCACCTTGCCGGACCTCCGGAACCGTGAGGCCGAACCGACTTCCCGCCAGACGTTCCGCACCGTCAGGCCCAGTTCTTCGGCAGTACGGCGGCCTCGCGCCTCCTGGGCCCGCACGCTGATCTCTCGTTGGCCGCTCTTCGACTTGACGGCCTGCGACTTCCGGCACACGAGGTCGATCAGCCTGGCCGGACTCTCCGCTGGAGTGCTCATCCGGCCAGGCTCCCACGACAGAGGAGAGGACTGCTGGTGTTCAACGAAAGAAGGCAGCTACCGGCTGATGCCCGGCGTTGCCACAGCAGCGCGTGCGCACGTCCGGGCCGTCGCCGAGTCGGGTGCGAGCTCCGTGACACCCCTGGTACTCCATCTGCGCCCCGGGGCGCGGGAGTGGTTCACGGCCTGGCTGGGCGAGCACCACCCCCACCTGGTCGAGCGGTACGAGCGGATGTACGCGGGCGGCTCGTACGCGCCCACCTGGTACCAGCGGATGATCACCCGCCAAGTCCACGAACTGGCAGCCGAATTCGGCATCGGCCCCGGAGGTCGCGGAGATCGCGGACCGGACCGGCGGATCGCCGTACCGGAGCGGCCGGGCGGGCCCGCGCCCGCGCCCGGGGCGACCCAGCTCAGCCTGCTCTGAGCACCCGTACGACCGTACGACCGACTGAAGGGTCATCACATCGGGCCAATCGGGGCCCCAATCCCCCCTTCCGCGCGCAGGTTCCGGGACGATTCCGCCCAGAACCCTCGGCTGGGAGGCCCCATGCTGCACCCGATGAAGAACAAGCGCGGTCCCGCTCTGAGGCGCGCCGCCGTCCTGCTGGCCGTGTCGACCCTCACCGCCGCCCTGGCGGGCCCGGTCACGGCCGCGGCCCCGGCAGCGGCAGCCCCGGCCGCCGAAGCCCTGAAGTGGTCCAACTGCGCGACCTCCCGCTACCCGACGCTCCAGTGCGCCTCCCTCAAGGTCCCCCTCGACCACGACAACCCGGCCGGCCGGCAGATCTCCCTCGCCCTGACCCGGGTCCCCCACACGGCCGCCCGCTCCCAGGGCCCGCTGCTGGTCAACCCCGGCGGGCCCGGCGGCAGCGGACGCACCCTGGCCGGGTTCATCGCCTCCGCGCTGCCCAAGGAGGTCGCGGGCCAGTACGACGTGATCGGCTTCGACCCCCGGGGCGTCGGCAAGAGCGAGCCCGCCCTGGACTGCGGCGCGGGCCACTTCACCCCCGTACGGCCCGACTCCGTACCGCTGGACGAGGAGACCGAGCGGGCCAACCTGGAGCGGGTGAAGTCCTTCGCCGAGTCCTGCCAGACCAAGCACGCCGACGTCCTCCCGTACATCGGCACGGTGTCGGCGGCCCGTGACCTCGAAGTGCTGCGCACCGCCCTGCGCGCCGACAAGCTGAGCTACTTCGGCTACTCCTACGGCACCTACCTGGGCGCGGTGTACGCCAAGCTCCACCCGGACCGGGTGCACCGCCTGGTCCTGGACTCCGTCGTCGACCCGGCCGGGGTCTGGTACGAGGACAACCTCGCGCAGGACCAGGCCTTCGACTCCCGCCACAAGGCCTTCCTGGCCTGGGTGGCCCGGTACGACTCCACGTACCACCTCGGCACCGACCCGGCCCGGGTCGAGTCCCGCTGGTACGAGATGCGGACCGCCCTGCGCACCGCCCCGGCGGGCGCCAAGGTTGGCCCGGCGGAGCTGGAGGACACCTTCATGCCGGGCGGCTACTTCAACGGCTACTGGCCGCACCTCGCGGCGGCCTTCGCCTCGTACTCCGTGGACGGCGACCCGAAGCCGCTGGTCTCCGCGTACGAGAAGTTCGGCGCGGTGGAGCCCTCGGCCGGCAACAGCTACAGCGTCTACACGGCCGTGCAGTGCCGGGACTCCGCGTGGCCCAGGAACTGGAACCAGTGGCGGGCCGACATGTGGCGCACGCACGCCAAGGCGCCCTTCATGACCTGGAACAACGCCTGGTACAACGCCCCGTGCGCGTTCTGGCCGACCGAGCCGCTCCAGGCCCCGGACGTCACCAACACGGCGCTCCCGCAGGCGCTCCTCTTCCAGGCGACCGAGGACGCGGCGACCCCGTACGAGGGCGCGGTGAGCATGCGGCGCAAGCTCGCGGGCTCGGCGCTGGTGGTCGAGGAGGGCGGCGGCAACCACGGCATCGCCCTCAGCGGCAACAAGTGCCTCGACGAGAAGCTGTCCTCGTACCTGCTGACGGGCAGGGCCGCGGACGCCGTCTGCCCCGCCCAGCCGGCCCCCACCCCGGTTCCGGCGACCCGCGCGGTCCCGCCGTCGGCGGGCGGCGCGGCGCTCCACGGCCTGCTCGGCTTCCGGGGCTGACTCGGGAGCGGGCAAGATCCTGGCCATGACCACTTCACAGGACAACCACCTCACCCGCATCGCCGCGCCCCAGGGCGTGGCCCCGGGCACCGGCTACAACCATGTCGTCTGGGGCACCGGGCGGTTCGTCGCCGTGTCCGGACAGTGCGCCTTCGACGAGAAGGGCGAGCTGGTCGGTGAGGGCGACGCCGCCGCCCAGGCCCGGCAGGTGTTCGAGAACCTGCGGCGGTGCCTGGCGGCGGCCGGGGCCACCTTCGAGGACGTGGTGAAGCTGACGTACTTCGTCACGGACGTCGCCCACCTCCCGGCGGTACGGGAGGCCCGTGACGAGGTGATCGCCCCGGACCGCCTCCCGGCCTCCTCGGCGGTCCAGGTGGCGGCGCTGTTCCGGCCCGAACTGCTGATGGAGATCGAGGCCTTCGCGGTCCTGCCGGAGCGGACCGGGACCGGGACCGGGACCGCTCCCGCCACCGACGAGTCCGAGTCCGGTTTCCGGACCGGCTCCCGGGCCGGCTTCGGGACCGGGTTCAAGACCGGCTTCGCCGGCTGAGGCTCTAGTGCTGTGGCCGGAAGGGTTTGCCGGGTCGCGGCGTTCGGTGCGGTGCATCGCAAGGCGGAGGACCGCGCCTCGTACTGGACGTACCGGCGTGGTCCGACAACGCGGCGAGGTGCCGTACCGGGCGTCGCGACCCGGTGAACCTTTCCGGTCACAGCACTAGGCCTCGCCCAGCCCCCGCAGGGCCGCGGTCGCCGCCACCGCCAGCCGGGGGTGCGACTGGGCCCGGGTCAGGACCTCACGGGCGCGCTGGTCCGCCAGCGCGCCCAGCCCCTCCACACAGGCCAGCGCCACCCGCCAGTACGGGTCGTGCGGCGCGAGGAGCCGCGACAGCGTGCTGATCAGCGCCGGGGCGGACTCCGGGGCGCGCAGCGCCGCCAGCAGCCGGACCGGATGCAGGGCGTAGGCCGTGCGCAGCTCGTTCGTGGCCAGCGCCGCCGCCGCGCGGGCGGTGCGCGGGTCGCCGAGGACGGCCAGCGCCTGCGCGGCCGCCTCGCAGCGCGGCGGGTCCCGGTGGTTGAGCAGCAGGACCAGGGATTCGAAGGCGCGCCGGTCTCCGGCCAGTCCCAGCCGGTACGCGGCCGTTTCGCGGGCCCACAGGGGCAGCCCGGCGGAGGTCAGGGAGGCCGCCAGGCCGTCCGCGTCCTGCGCGAGCAGGGCCTCGTACTGCGCCTCGCCCTCCGGGGCCCGCCCCGCTTCGGCCCGCAGACGTTCCAACACGTCGTTCACGCGGCCACCCTAGAGCAGCCCGTTGATCGATGATCGATGATCGGTACATTTGGGCGGTACAGGTCACATCTGCGCGCTCTGGCGGACCAGTTGGGGACGGGTTACTGTCCCTACAACACGTACGAGGGCGGCCTGGTGACGCAGCCACCTCGTGCCAGTCGGTTCTGCACGGCTTCCGCACCACCTCACGGCGTGACCCCGGGACAGGGCTCCGCCGCTTCCGCCCCACTGGCTCCTTGCTGCCGGGTTCCCTGGTTCTCCCGGGTTCCCCGGTTCCGCCGCGATCCCCGGTCATCCGGGAGCCCCGGGCTTTCCCGCACGCTTTCCGCACGGTTTTCCGCGTGCTCCCGCGCCTGCTCTTGCTCTTGCTCCTGCGTGCGCTCTTCCACTCGGATCCCCGCACGGATTCCCGTACGGCCTCCGCGCGCGCCGTGCTCCGCGCGCCCCCTCAGTCGTCACCCTCTTCCACTGGAGTCCCGCGATGGACCTTCCGTCCACGTCCAGTCAGTCCTCTTCCGCTTCCGCTTCCTCCCAGCCCGTCCGTCCGGCGCTGCAGACCATCGCCGTCGTCGGTCTCGGCACGATGGGCTCCGGCATCGCCGAGGTCCTCGCCCGGGCCAGCCGCGAGGTCATCGGCATCGACGTCAGCGAGGCCGCCGCCCGCCGGGCCACCGCGGCCCTCGCGGCGGCCACCGCCCGCTCCGTGGTCCGGGAGCAGCTCACCGAGCAGGAGCGCGAGGCGGTGCTCGCCCGCTTCCGCACCTTCTCCGAGCTGGGCGCCGCCGCCGATGCCGATCTCGTCATCGAGGTGGTTCCCGAGTCCTACGAGCTCAAGCAGCGGATCTTCCGCGAGCTCGACGCGATCGTCCGGCCCACCGCGATCCTGGCCACCGGCACGAACGCCCTGTCGGTGACGCGGATGGCCGCCGAGTCCCAGCGCCCGGAGCGCGTGGTCGGCCTGCACTTCTTCAACCCGGTCACGGCGATGAAGCTGGTCGAGGTCGTGTCCAGCGTGCTGACGGCCCCGCCGGCCGTCGAGGCGGTCACCACGCTGGCCCGCGAGCTCGGCAAGGAGCCCGTCGCGGTCGGCGACCGCCCGGGCTTCGTGGCCGACGGCCTGCTGTTCGGCTACCTCAACCAGGCCGCCGCCATGTACGAGGCCAAGTACGCCTCCCGCGAGGACATCGACGCGGCGATGAAGCTGGGCTGCGGCCTGCCGATGGGCCCGCTCGCGCTGCTCGACCTGATCGGCGTGGACACCGCACGCACCGTCCTGGAGGCCATGTACACCTCCTCGGGCGACCGGCTGCACGCCCCGGCCCCGATCCTCGGCCACCTCGCCGAGGCGGGCCTGACCGGGCAGAAGTCCGGGCGCGGGTTCTACACGTACGAGGCTCCGGGCAGCCAGGTCGTCGTCCGTGACCTGCAGACCCCGCCGGACGGTGAGCTGGTCCGGGCGAGCCGCCCGGTGAACTCGGTCGGCGTGGCCGGCTCGGGCACGATGGCGAGCGGGATCGCGCAGGTCTTCGCGCAGGCCGGCTTCCCCGTGGTGCTGGCGGCCCGCAGCCAGGAGAAGGCGGACGCGGCGAAGGCAGCGATCGGCAAGTCGCTGGCCCGTGCGGTGGACCGGGGCCGGCTGACGGCCGAGGCCGCCGCCGCCACCGTGGGCCGGATCACGGCGGCGGGCTCGCTGGACGCCTTCGCCGACGTGGACCTGGCCGTGGAGGCCGTCGCCGAGGAGCTGGAGGTGAAGCAGGAGCTGTTCCGGGCGCTGGACAAGGCCTGCAAGCCCGGTGCGGTGCTCGCCACCACGACCTCCTCGCTCCCGGTGATCGCGATCGCCCGCGCGACCTCGCGGCCCGAGGACGTGATCGGCATGCACTTCTTCAACCCGGCCCCGGCGATGAAGCTGGTCGAGGTGGTCCGGACCGTCCTGACCGCCGACGACGTGCACGCCACGGTCCGCGGGATCTGCGGGCAGGTGCGCAAGCACGCGGTGGACTGCGGGGACCGGGCCGGCTTCATCGTGAACGCGCTGCTGTTCCCGTACCTCAACAACGCGATCAAGATGGTCGAGCAGCACTACGCGGGCATCGACGACATCGACGCGGCGATGAAGCTGGGCGGCGGCTACCCGATGGGGCCCTTCGAGCTCCTCGACGTGGTCGGCCTGGACGTGTCGCTGGCCATCGAGCAGGTCCTGCACAAGGAGTTCCGCGACCCGGGCCTGGCCCCGTCCCCGCTGCTGGAGCACCTGGTCGCGGCGGGCTGCCTGGGCCGGAAGACCGGCCGCGGATTCCGTGAGTACGCCCCCCGCCGGTAATCCGCGGCAGGCGCAGGAGCCCCAAGAGCAGGATGCGTGGGGAGGGCTGCTCGGGTCTGCCGGACCCTCACGGCAGACGAACCCTCCCGAGGAGCACTGTGTGCCCAGTGCCGGCCCTCCCCCGCATCCATTCCCGTCCCACCCCCCTCGGGAGCGCTCTCCCGCGCGAATGAAGTACTTTCGCTCTATGTCCCAGCCCGCCAAGACCTCACCCCGCGCCTCCGCGGTCTCCGACGCCCCGGAGACCCCGGCCGGTACCAAGGCGGCCGCGCAGCGGCTCAAGATGCGCCGTGAGCTCGCGGCGGCCGCCATGGAGCTCTTCGCGAACAAGGGGTACGAGGCCACGACGGTCGACGAGATCGCCTCGGTGGCCGGAGTGGCGCGCCGGACCTTCTTCCGGCACTTCCGGTCCAAGGAAGAGGCGATCTTCCCGGACCACGACGACACCCTGACCCGCGCCGAGGCCGTCCTCGACGTGGCCCCGGCGCACGAGCACCCGCTCGACACGGTGTGCCGGGGGATCAAGGAAGTCATGAAGATGTACGCCGCCTCGCCGGCGGTGTCGGTGGAGCGCTACCGGCTCACCCGCGAGGTGCCGGCGCTGCGGGAGCGGGAGATCGCCTCGGTCGCCCGCTACGAGCGGCTGTTCACCCGCTACCTGCTGGCCCATTTCGACGAGACCGACCACCACGACGGCAACGACGACCCGCTGCTGGCGGAGGTCGCCGCCTCTGCGGTGGTCACGGCCCACAACCACGTGCTGCGGCGCTGGCTGCGGGCGGGCGGTCAGGGCGACGTGGAGGCGCAGCTCGACCACGCCTTCTCGATCGTGCGCAAGACCTTCGGTTCGGGGATCGGCGCGGGGCGGACGCTGAGCGCGGCGCCGCCGGCGCCCGCCACCGCGCCGCCCGCTTCGGTGCGTACGCAGGGCGAGGTACTGGTCGCGGTGGCCCGCACGGACGCCCCGCTGGACGAGGTCATGCGGACCATCGAAGAGGCGCTCAGAAACAAGTAGGCGACACGTTTGCGCGACACGCGTCACAGCGGCCGCTCCCGTTCCGGGGGCGGCCGCTTTCGTTTGTCCGAGTTGCCCCTACTCGCGGGTAACTCTGATCGATCATCGCTCATCGGTGCAGGTCAATCGGCAAATGAGAGAAAGTTTTGGCACCCGGTGCCTTGCTGAGTGACACGGGGTGCCATACGTTGAATCTCGTCCGGATGTCCCCGCGGCCCAGCCCACTCGGCACGGAACGCGCCCCGGATGCCTGCGTCACCAGGCCCCCCGCACCGCCCCACCACAGGCAACGCGCAGCTCCACCCCAGCCGAATCGACGGCGCCCCAACGCATCGCTCCACGCTCATCGCTCCACCCCCACCGCTTCGCCGCACAGCAGCTCAACGCACCCCGTTTCCCTCAGCGCACCCTCATCAGCGCACGGCCGGAGGCAACACCGTGAAGGACATCCTGGACGCGATCCAGTCGCAGGCCGCGACGGCCGCCGACTTCGCTGCCCTGCCGCTCCCCGACTCGTACCGCGCGATCACCGTGCACAAGGACGAGACGGAGATGTTCGCCGGGCTCACCACCCGTGAGAAGGACCCCCGCAAGTCCCTGCACCTCGACGAGGTCCCGCTCCCCGAGCTGGGCCCGGGCGAGGCCCTGGTGGCCGTGATGGCCTCCTCGGTCAACTACAACTCCGTGTGGACCTCGATCTTCGAGCCGGTGTCCACCTTCAGCTTCCTGGAGCGCTACGGGCGCCTCTCGGAGCTCACCAAGCGCCACGACCTGCCGTACCACGTCATCGGCTCGGACCTCGCGGGCGTCGTCCTGCGCACCGGCCCCGGCGTGAACGCCTGGAAGCCGGGCGACGAGGTCGTCGCGCACTGCCTGTCGGTCGAGCTGGAGTCCTCCGACGGCCACAACGACACGATGCTCGACCCCGAGCAGCGCATCTGGGGCTTCGAGACCAACTTCGGCGGCCTGGCGGAGATCGCACTGGTCAAGTCGAACCAGCTGATGCCCAAGCCCGACCACCTCAGCTGGGAGGAGGCCGCCTCCCCCGGCCTGGTCAACTCCACCGCCTACCGCCAGCTGGTCTCCCGCAACGGCGCCGGCATGAAGCAGGGCGACAACGTCCTGATCTGGGGCGCCAGCGGCGGGCTCGGCTCGTACGCCACCCAGTTCGCGCTCGCCGGCGGCGCCAACCCGATCTGCGTGGTCTCCTCGCCGGAGAAGGCCGACATCTGCCGGGCGATGGGCGCGACGGCGGTCATCGACCGCAACGCCGAGGGCTACAAGTTCTGGAAGGACGAGCACACCCAGGACCCGAAGGAGTGGAAGCGCTTCGGCAAGCGCATCCGCGAGCTCACCGGTGGCGAGGACATCGACATCGTCTTCGAGCACCCGGGCCGCGAGACCTTCGGCGCGAGCGTCTACGTCACCCGCAAGGGCGGCACCATCACCACCTGCGCCTCGACCTCGGGCTACATGCACGAGTACGACAACCGCTACCTGTGGATGTCCCTGAAGAAGATCATCGGCTCGCACTTCGCGAACTACCGCGAGGCCTGGGAGGCCAACCGCCTGATCTCGAAGGGCAAGATCCACCCCACCCTGTCGCGGGTCTACTCCCTCGAGGAGACCGGCCAGGCGGCCTACGACGTCCACCGCAACCTCCACCAGGGCAAGGTCGGCGTGCTCTGCCTGGCCCCCGAGGAGGGCCTCGGCGTCCGGGACCACGAGCTGCGCGCCACGCACCTCGACGCCATCAACCGCTTCCGCAACGTCTGAGACAGCCTCAAAGGCCAAAGGGACAGCCTGAGATGACAGAGCGCCAGAAGGACCGTCCGTGGCTCATGCGGACGTACGCCGGCCACTCCACGGCCGAGGCGTCCAACGAGCTGTACCGCCGCAACCTCGCCAAGGGCCAGACCGGCCTGTCGGTCGCGTTCGACCTTCCGACGCAGACCGGCTACGACCCCGACCACATCCTCGCCCGCGGCGAGGTCGGCCGGGTCGGGGTCCCGGTCTCCCATCTGGGCGACATGCGGCGGCTGTTCCAGGACATCCCCCTGGAGCAGATGAACACCTCGATGACGATCAACGCCACCGCCATGTGGCTGCTGGCGCTCTACCAGGTGGCCGCCGAGGAGCAGGGCGCGGACATCGCCCAGCTCCAGGGCACCACCCAGAACGACATCGTCAAGGAGTACCTCTCGCGCGGGACGCACGTCTTCCCGCCCGGGCCCTCGCTCCGCCTGACGACGGACATGATCGCGTACACGGTCAACCACATCCCGAAGTGGAACCCGATCAACATCTGCAGCTACCACCTGCAGGAGGCCGGGGCCACCCCCGTCCAGGAGATCTCGTACGCGATGTCCACGGCCATCGCGGTCCTGGACTCGGTGCGCGACTCGGGCCAGGTCCCGCCGGAGCGGTTCGGCGAGGTCGTCGCCCGGATCTCCTTCTTCGTGAACGCGGGCGTCCGCTTCATCGAGGAGATGTGCAAGATGCGCGCCTTCGGCCGCATCTGGGACAAGGTCACCCGCGAGCGCTACGGCATCGAGAACGAGAAGCAGCGCCGCTTCCGGTACGGGGTCCAGGTCAACTCCCTGGGCCTGACCGAGGCGCAGCCGGAGAACAACGTCCAGCGCATCGTGCTGGAGATGCTCGCGGTGACCCTCTCCAAGGACGCGCGCGCCCGCGCCGTGCAGCTGCCGGCCTGGAACGAGGCGCTGGGCCTGCCCCGGCCCTGGGACCAGCAGTGGTCGCTGCGCATCCAGCAGGTCCTGGCCCACGAGAGCGACCTGCTGGAGTACGAGGACATCTTCGCCGGCTCGCACGTGATCGAGGCCAAGGTCGAGTCCCTGGTGGCCGAGTGCCTGGCCGAGATCGACCGGATCCAGGAGATGGGCGGCGCGATGGCGGCCGTCGAGTCCGGATACCTCAAGGGCGAGCTGGTCTCCTCGCACGCCGCGCGGCGGGCCCGGATCGAGGACGGCCAGGACAAGATCGTCGGCGTCAACTGCTTCCAGCAGACCGAGGAGAACCCGCTCACCTCCGACCTGGACGGCGCCATCATGACGGTGGACGGGGCCCTGGAGGCGCAGACCGTCGAGCGCATCGGCCGCTGGAAGGGCGAGCGCCAGGAATCCTCTGACCGGCAGGGCGGCGGCGACCCGTTCGTCTTCCCCACGGTCATGCAGTCCCTGGACCGGCTGAAGGAAGCCGCCGCCGGGGACGAGAACCTGATGGAGGCCACCCTGGAGTGCGCCCGCGCCGGTGTCACCACCGGCGAGTGGGCGGGTGCGCTGCGCGAGGTGTTCGGCGAGTTCCGGGCTCCGACCGGGGTCTCCTCGGCGCCGGTGGCCGTGACCGCCGAGGAGGGGACCCCCATGGCCCTCGTCCGCGCGAAGGTCACCCGTACCGCCGACGAGCTGGGCTCCGGCCGGCTGCGCCTGCTGGTCGGCAAGCCCGGCCTGGACGGGCACTCCAACGGCGCCGAGCAGATCGCCGTACGGGCCCGCGACGCCGGCTTCGAGGTGGTCTACCAGGGCATCCGGCTGACCCCCGAGGAGATCTCCTCGGCGGCCCTGGCCGAGGACGTGCACTGCGTGGGACTGTCCATCCTGTCCGGCTCTCACAGCGCGCTCGTCCCGGACGTGCTGGAACGGCTGCGTGCGGCGGGGGCGGGTGACATCCCCGTCGTGCTCGGCGGCATCATTCCGAATGCCGACGCCGTGGCGCTCAAGGAGGCCGGGGTGGCGGCGGTCTTCACCCCGAAGGACTTCGGCATCACTGAGATCATCGGCAAAATCGTCGACGAGATCCGCAGGGCCAACAAGCTCCACCCGCTCGGCGACGCCGACGACACCGCTATCACAGACATCACCGCAAGCACGGAGGTCCCCGCATGACCACGCCCTCTTCCCCGGTCAACCGGCTGCGGCCGCGCCGCTCCTGCCTCGCGGTGCCGGGTTCCAACCCCCGGTTCCTGGAGAAGGCCCAGGGCCTGCCGGCCGACCAGGTCTTCCTGGACCTGGAGGACGCCTGCGCCCCGCTCGCCAAGGAGGGCGCCCGCCACACCATCGTGGAGGCGCTGAACCAGGGCGACTGGACCGGCAAGACCCGCGTGGTGCGCGTCAACGACTGGACCACGCACTGGACGTACCGCGACGTGATCACGGTCGTCGAGGGCGCCGGCCAGAACCTCGACTGCATCATGCTGCCGAAGGTCCAGGACGCCCAGCAGGTCGTGGCGCTCGACCTCCTCCTGACGCAGATCGAGAAGACGATGGGCTTCGAGGTCGGCAAGATCGGCATCGAGGCGCAGATCGAGAACGCCAAGGGCCTGGTGAACGTCGACGCGATCGCCGCCGCCTCGCCGCGGCTGGAGACCATCATCTTCGGGCCTGCCGACTTCATGGCCTCGATCAACATGAAGTCCCTGGTCGTGGGCATGCAGCCGCCCGGCTACGGCGCGGACGCCTACCACTACATCCTGATGCGGATCCTGATGGCGGCCCGCATGCACGACCTCCAGGCGATCGACGGTCCCTTCCTCCAGATCAAGAACGTCGACGGCTACCGGGAGGTCGCCGGTCGCGCGGCGGCCCTGGGCTTCGACGGCAAGTGGGTGCTGCACCCCGGCCAGGTCGACGCGGCCAACGAGGTCTTCTCTCCCTCCCAGGAGGACTACGACCACGCCGAGCTGATCCTCGACGCCTACGACTGGTGCACCTCCGAGGCGGGCGGCAAGAAGGGCTCCGCCATGCTCGGCGACGAGATGATCGACGAGGCCAGCCGCAAGATGGCGCTGGTCATCTCGGGCAAGGGCCGCGCCGCGGGCATGCAGCGCACCACCAAGTTCGAGATCCCGGAGGCCTGAGCCACATGCAGTTCGGACGCACCTACGAAGAGTTCGAGATCGGCGCGGTCTACAAGCACTGGCCCGGAAAGACGGTCACCGAGTACGACGACCACCTCTTCTGCCTGCTGACCATGAACCACCACCCGCTCCACATGGACAGCAACTACGCGGAGAACACGACCGACTTCGGCAAGAACGTGGTCGTGGGCAACTACATCTACTCCCTGCTGCTGGGCATGTCGGTGCCGGACGTCTCCGGCAAGGCCATCGCCAACCTGGAGATCGAGTCGCTGCGGCACGTGGCGCCGACCTTCCACGGGGACACGATCTACGGCGAGACCACGGTCCTCGACAAGACCCCGTCGAAGTCGAAGAACGACCGCGGCATCGTCTACGTGGAGACCAAGGGCTACAAGCAGGACGGCACCCTCGTCTGCGTCTTCCGGCGCAAGGTGATGGTCCCGACCGAGACGTACATCAAGGAGCGCGGCGGCGAGCAGCCCGGCCGCCCCACGCTGAAGGAACAGGGGAAGTAGAACCATGAGCCGACTTGCCCAGACCGCCGGCCTGACGGACGACCAGAGGGACATCCTCAAGACCGTCCGGGAGTTCGTCGACAAAGAGATCATCCCGGTCGCGACCGAGCTGGAGCACCGGGACGAGTACCCGCAAGCGATCGTCGACGGCCTCAAGGAACTCGGCCTCTTCGGCCTGATGATCCCGGAGGAGTACGGCGGCCTGGGTGAGTCGCTCCTCACCTACGCGCTGTGCGTGGAGGAGATCGCGCGCGGCTGGATGTCCGTCTCGGGCATCATCAACACCCACTTCATCGTGGCGTACATGCTCAAGCAGCACGGCACCCAGGAGCAGAAGGATTACTTCCTGCCCCGGATGGCTCTGGGTGAGGTGCGCGGCGCGTTCTCGATGTCCGAGCCGGGGCTCGGCTCCGATGTGTCGGCCATCACCTCCAAGGCGGTGAAGGACGGTGACGAGTACGTCCTGAACGGCCAGAAGATGTGGCTGACGAACGGCGGCACGTCCACGCTGGTGGCCGTTCTGGTCCGCAGTGACGAAGGACACCCGGAGGGCACCGCCCCCCACAAGTCGATGACGACCTTCTTGATCGAGAAGGAGGCCGGCTTCGGTGAGGTGCGTCCCGGCCTGACCATCCCGGGCAAGATCGACAAGATGGGCTACAAGGGGGTCGACACCACCGAGCTCATCATGGACGGACTGCGCATTCCGGCCAATCGGGTCCTGGGCGGGGAGACCGGCCGAGGGTTTTACCAAATGATGGACGGGGTCGAGGTCGGCCGCGTCAACGTGGCGGCCCGTGGTTGTGGCGTCGCACAGCGTGCGTTCGAGCTGGGTGTCTCGTATGCCCAGCAACGTCACACTTTCGGCAAGGCCATCGCCGAGCACCAGGCGATCCAGTTCAAGCTGGCCGAGATGGCTACCAAGGTCGAAGCCGCCCATGCGATGATGGTCAATGCAGCACGCAAAAAGGACTCCGGGGAACGAAACGACCTCGAAGCAGGGATGGCGAAGTACCTCGCCTCCGAGTACTGCAAGGAGGTGGTGGAGGACGCGTTCCGTATCCACGGTGGCTACGGCTTCTCGAAGGAGTACGAGATCGAGCGCCTCTACCGAGAGGCACCCATGCTGCTCATCGGTGAAGGTACCGCCGAGATCCAGAAAATGATCATCGGGCGACGCCTGCTCGAGGAGTACCGGCTCCAGGGCTGAAAGTCCCTTTTGCGGTAAATCATCCAGTGGTTTTCCGCAAAAGAGTCACTAGCAGTCACTGGCTCACGGCCATCGACTCGGCTTCTGGCTTGCCCAGTTGTTGCGTGCAACCGATAGCATTCCAGTAAAGCCGCCGTCCCGTCCCCCCGTTTGCGGCGCGGCATCACCCGCTACGAAGGTCATCCATGCCCCACAGCCAAACCTCTGCACCTCGCGTCGGCCTCCTCGGTGGACGCCTCGCGCGCGGAGCATCGCCGTGGCTTCTGCCGACCGTCGCCACCGCCGCCGTCAGCCTCGTCCGGGCCCGCAAGTCCGGACGCTGGGCGGCAGTGGCCGTGCCCACCACCGCGCTCGCGGCGGGCATGCTGTGGTTCTTCCGCGACCCCGAGCGTGAGATCACGCAGGGCCGGGTCATCTCCCCCGCCGACGGTGTGGTGCAGAGCATCATGCCGTGGAAGGACGGACGGACCCGCGTCGCGATCTTCATGAGCCCCCTGAACGTCCACGTCAACCGGGCGCCCCTCGCGGGCACGGTGACGTCCGTGGAGCACATCCCCGGCGGATTCGTTCCGGCGTTCAACAAGGAGAGCGAGAACAACGAGCGCGTCGTCTGGCACTTCGACACCGAGCTCGGCGACATCGAGATGGTGCAGATCGCCGGCGCCGTCGCCCGTCGCATCGTCCCGTACCTGCCGGCCGGCACCAAGGTGGAGCAGGGCGAACGCATCGGTCTGATCCGCTTCGGCTCCCGCGTCGACATCTACCTCCCCGAGGGCGTCGAGGTCGCGGTCGAGGTCGGACAGGCCACCACCGCGGGGGTGACCCGAATTGACCGTGACTGAACCTGAAACCCCGGCGAACCTGTCGACGCCGGCATCGGGATGGGTACCCGAGGCGTCCGAGGAGGACTCCACCGAGGACGACATGCCGCTGTCACTGCGGCTGTCGATAGCGGACACCCTGACCCTCGGCAACGCGACGTGCGGATTCATGGCGGTGTACTTCACCACCACCGGGATCCTCATCCCGCACCTCACCGGCAGCGGCGAGTCGGGCATGGCCCGCAGCAGCGCGGCCACGGCCGTGATACTGATGCTGCTCGCCGCGGTCTTCGACCTCTTCGACGGCATCGTGGCCCGCAAGCTGCGCAGCTCGCCTATGGGCGCGGAGCTGGACAACCTGTCCGACCTGATCAGCTTCGGCCTGGCTCCGGCGTACTTCGTGCTCGTCTACGGCATGGTCGCCGATGACGCCGTGCAGAAGATGTCGGCGCTGGCGGCGATCGTGGTCCTGCTGGCGGTCGTCCTTCGCCTCGCGAGATTCAGCTGCGTGGCGATGAAGGACGGCATGTTCCAGGGCATGCCGAGCCCCTTCGGCGCGCTGACGGTCGTCTCGATCGTGCTGCTCGAGCTGCCGTTCATCCCGACCCTGCTGGCGATCGTCGGCGTGGCCTGGCTGATGGTGAGCCGGGTCGAGTACCCCAAGCCGCGGGGTGTCCTCGCGGTGGCGATGCTCAGCTGGATCGTCGCGGCGATGGGTCTGCTGGCCGCGTGGGCGTTCGACGCGCCGGGCGGCGGGCTGCTGCTCCAGACCGGCTGCGCGCTGCAGATCGCTCTGGCGGCGACCATTCCGCTGTTCGCGACGACCCGTCGCGCGAACACGTTCCGCCACAACCGGCGCGAGGCCCGGGCCACCCAGGCCCCGTAGCCACGGCTGTACGCGTACGAGAGGGCCCCCGGCCGCCACCAGGCAGCCCCCCGGGGGCCCTTCCGCATGCGGGGGGCCGCCTGTGCCGTCCGTGCCGCTGCGCGGGGCTGGGGTCCCCTACCCGCCCTTCGCCCGTTCCCCGGGGGCCGGGCCCCGGACCCCCGCGCCTCAAACGCCGGAGGGGCTGGATCGATCCAGCCTCGCCGGCGTTTGAGGCGCGGGGTCTGGGGCGGGGCCCAGGGAACGGAGGAAGGGCGGGTAGGGGACTTCGCCCGCGGAGCGGTGTACCCGCGGGTGGGCGCACGGGCGGGGGTGTCCCCCGTAGCCTTGGTGTCGGAAAACCGCCAGCCCGGGAGGGCATCGGCCGGGAGGATGGAGCCATGCACACCGACACGGAGCGTTGCGTACGGGCCGTCCGGTCGAAGGACGCCCGCTTCGACGGCTGGTTCTTCACGGCCGTGAGGACCACCGGAATCTACTGCCGCCCCAGCTGCCCCGCCGTACCGCCCAAGGTCGAGAACATGACCTTCCTGCCCAGCGCCGCCGCCTGCCAGCAGAGCGGGTACCGGGCCTGCAAGCGGTGCCGGCCCGACACCTCCCCCGGCTCCCCCGAGTGGAACGCCCGCGCCGACGCCGTCGCCCGGGCCGTGCGCCTCATCCAGGACGGCGTGGTCGACCGCGAGGGCGTCCCCGGGCTGGCCACCCGGCTGGGTTACTCCTCCCGGCAGGTGGAGCGCCAGCTGAACGCCGAGCTCGGCGCCGGGCCGCTCGCCCTGGCCAGGGCACAGCGGGCGCAGACCGCCCGGCTGCTGATCGAGACCTCCGGGCTCCCGATGGGCGACATCGCCTTCGCCGCCGGTTTCTCCTCGATCCGGACCTTCAACGACACCGTCCGCGAGGTCTTCGCCTTGGCCCCGAGCGAGCTCCGGGCCAAGGCGGCCGGCCGGGGGGCCGTCCGGGGCGCCGGGTCCGCCGAGGTGCCCGGCACCATCAGCCTGCGGCTTCCCTTCCGCGCCCCGCTGACCCCCGACAACCTCTTCGGCCACCTCGCCGCGACCGCCGTCCCCGGGGTCGAGGAGTGGCGGGCGGGCGCCTACCGCCGCACGCTCCGCCTCCCGTACGGCACCGGTGTCGTCGCGCTCACCCCGCAGCCCGACCACATCGGCTGCCGGCTCGCCCTCACGGACCTGCGCGACCTGACCATCGCCATCAGCCGCTGCCGGCGGCTGCTGGACCTCGACGCGGACCCCGAGGCCGTCGACGAGCAGCTGAGCTCCGACCCGCTGCTCGCCCCGCTCGTGGCCAAGGCTCCCGGGCGCCGGGTGCCGCGCACCGTCGACGCGGAGGAGTTCGCCGTACGGGCCGTCCTCGGGCAGCAGGTGTCCACCGCGGCGGCCCGTACGCATGCGGCCCGGCTGGTCCGCGCGCTCGGCGAGCCGGTGACCGACCCCGAGGGCGGGCTGACGCACCTGTTCCCGACCCCGCAGGCCCTGGCCGGGCTGGACCCGGAGTCCCTGGCCATGCCGCGCAGCCGGCGCGCGACTTTCACCGCGCTCGTCTCGGCCCTGGCCGACGGCTCGCTCCCGCTCGGCATCGACAGCGACTGGGAGGCGGCCCGCGCACGGCTGGGGGCGCTGCCCGGCTTCGGGCCGTGGACCACCGAGATCATCGCGATGCGGGCCCTGGGCGACCCGGACGCCTTCGTCCCGGCCGACCTGGGCATCCGGCGGGCCGCGAAGGGGCTCGGGCTGCCCTCCACGCCCGCGGCGCTGACGGCCCGCGCGGCGCGGTGGCGGCCCTGGCGCGCGTACGCCGTGCAGTACCTGTGGGCCACCGAGGACCACGCGATCAACGTCCTGCCCGCCTGACCCCACCGACTTCCGAGGAGTACGAGCCATCATGAGCAGCAGCACCAAGCAGCACACCGTCGTGGACAGCCCCTACGGGCCGCTCACCCTCGTCGCCGCCGACGGGGTCCTCTGCGGCCTCTACATGACCGGGCAGCGCCACCGCCCGACCGAGGAGTCCTTCGGGGAACGCGTCGCGGCCGGCGAGGAACCCTTCCCGGAGGTGGTGCGGCAGCTGACCGCGTACTTCGCCGGGGAGCTCACCGCCTTCGACCTGCCGGTCCGGCTGGAGGGCACCGAGTTCCAGCGCAGCGTGTGGGAGCAGCTCGTACGGATCCCCTACGGGCAGACCTGGTCCTACGGGGAGCTGGCCGCCGAGCTCGGCAAGCCGAACGCCTCGCGCGCGGTCGGGCTGGCCAACGGGAAGAACCCGGTCGGCATCATCGTGCCGTGCCACCGCGTGATCGGGGCGTCCGGCTCCATGACCGGCTACGGCGGCGGCATCGACCGCAAGGTGCGCCTGCTGGCCTTCGAGTCCGGGGCCGAGCAGCTCTAGGGCCTCTTGCCGACCAGGGCTCAGCGGGCCTGCGGTGCGACCGCCTCGAGGTCGGCGACGGTGCCGGACATGACGGTACGGATGTGCCGGGTGAGGTGCTCCACGGGCCAGTTCCACCAAGCGAGCGCGAGCAGGCGGGCGATCTCCCCGTCGGTGTGGCGGGTGCGGATGAGGGTGGCGGGGTTGCCGCCGACGATCCCGTAGTCGGGGACGTCGTCCACGACCACGGCGCCCGCGGCGACGATCGCACCGTGCCCGATGCGCACCCCGGGCATGACCATGGCGCCGTAGCCGATCCAGACGTCGTTGCCGACGACGGTGTCGCCCCGGCCGGGCAGGCCGGCGAGCAGGTCGAAGTGGTCGGCCCAGGACGCGCCCATGATGGGGAAGGGGAAGGTGGACGGGCCGTCCATGCGGTGGTTGGCGCCGTTCATGAGGAAGCGGACCCCGGTGCCCAGCGCGCAGAACTTCCCGACGACCAGCTTCTCGGGCCCGTAGTGGTAGAGCACGTTGCGGGTCTCGAACGCGGTGGGATCGTCCGGGTCGTCGTAGTAGGAGTACTCCCCCACCTCGATCAGCGGCGAGGTCACCAGCGGCTTCAGCAGGACCACCCGCGGCTGGTCGGGAAACGGGTGGAGCACCGTCGGGTCGGCGGGGAGGGAACTCACGGCTAGATGACCACCAGCGGGACCAGCAGTGCGAAGGCGGCGCCGGCCTCGACCGCGTAGCCGTACAGGGACGGGTGATGGACGGGGGCCGCGAGCAGGACCACGCTCTGCTGGGCCGCGGCCGCCCCCACCCAGTCGGCGTCGGCGCCGAGGCCGCCCTGGTACCAGCCCTCGCAGGAGCCGGGGCCGGTGACGGCGAGGACGTCGTCCTCGCGGCGGTAGAAGGCCTGCCAGCCCTCGGCCGGCACGGACCAGGCCTCGAAGTCGGTGAACTGGGCCCAGCCGCCGTCACGGATCGCGGAGTCGAACATCCAGACCGGAACCCCGTCGGGAGTGACCTCGCCGCCCTCCTGCTGGTCGGTGGTGAAGTGGACCATGGGCAGGGCGTCGGGCCCGTCGGCGGTACTGGGCCAGGCGTACATCGTGATCATCTGCTGAATTCTGTCCTGCTCGGTGTAGGCACGGAATAACGAGCGGAAGGGGCTACGAGGCCTGCGGCCGGCGGCCGTTCTCCAGCTCCACGGCGCCCTCGCCGGTCTCCAGGACCCGGCACGCCTCCACGGTGCGCAGGCCCAGGGATCCGAGCAGATGGTCCGTCAGCTCGGCCTGCTCCACCAGCTTCCACGAGATCAGCTCCTCCTCCTGGAGCTTGATGGAGGCGAGCTGTCCGGCATCGAGCACGCCGCCGTCGTAGAGGTAGGCGACGAGCGGGGGCCGGCCCTCGCCGGTCGACCAGTCGACGGCGAGCAGCCGGCCGAGCGGCAGGTCGATGCCGATCTCCTCGGCGCTCTCCCGGCGGGCGGCCGTACGCGGGGACTCCCCCGTGTCCGACTCGATGGTGCCGCCCGGCAGGGCCCAGCCCTCCCGGTAGTTGGGCTCGACGAGGAGCACGCGCCCCCGGTCGTCCCGGAAGAGCGCGGCCGCGCCGGCCAGCACCCGGGGCAGGCTCGCGATGTAGGTGGCGAAGTCATCGATGGTGGTCACGCCGACACCCTACCCAGCCGCCCCGGGCCCGCGGTGATCACGCTTCCGGGGTGGACCCTCCGCCGGCGGCGCCGCCGGCCGCGCCGCCGGAGCCGTCCTCGCGGTCGCGGTTCCTGGACTCCGCGAGGCGGCGCAGGCGGGGGTGGCGGGCGGGGCCCTGTTCGGTGATGGCGTCGCCGACCATGGCCTTGACCGCGTCCCGCAGTCCGTGGAGGGCGTGGTGGCGGACGGGGCCCGCGCCCGGGTCCTCCCGCAGCTCCTTCACCAGGGCCCAGCACAGGAGCAGCATCACCACGACGAACGGCAGCGCCACCAGGATGGTGGCCGTCTGGAGGGACTTCAGGCCGCCCGCGACGAGGAGTACGGCGGCCACGGAGGCCATCAGCACGCCCCAGGTGACCACGAGCCAGGTCGGCGGGTTCAGGGAGCCGCGGCTGGTGAGGGAGCCCATGACGAGGGAGGCGGAGTCGGCGCTGGTGACGAAGTACGTCATCACCAGGAGCATCGCGATCCACGAGGTGAGCGTGCCGAGCGGGAGCGCGTCGAGCATCGCGAAGAGCGAGGCCTCGGTGCCCTCCTTGGCCTTGGCGGCCATGTCGGCGACGCCGGTGGAGTCGAGGCGGATCGCGGTGCCGCCCATGACGCAGAACCAGACGACGGTGGCACCGCTGGGCACCAGGAGGACGCCGATGAGGAACTCGCGGATGGTGCGGCCGCGCGAGATGCGGGCGATGAAGGTGCCGACGAAGGGCGCCCAGGAGAGCCACCACGCCCAGTAGAAGATCGTCCACGCACCGAGCCACTCGCTGTCGGTGAAGGCTCCGGTGCGGGTGGCCATCGGGAGCAGTTCGTGCAGGTAGCTGCCGACGCTCGCCGGGATCACGTCGAGGATGTAGACGGTCGGGCCGAGCACGAAGACGAAGAGCATCAGGGCCGCGGCGAGCACGATGTTGATCGTGCTGAGCCATTTGACGCCCTTGTGCAGGCCGGAGAAGGCGGAGAGCACGAAGGCGGCGGACAGGGATCCGATGATGATCAGCTCGACCGTGGTCGAGTCCTCGATCCCCGTCGTGATGTTGAGCCCCTTGGAGACCTGGAGGGCGCCGAGGCCGAGGCTGGTGGCGGTCCCGAAGACGGTGGCGAAGACGGCGAGCAGGTCGATGGCCTTGCCGGGCCACCCGTTGGCCCGCTCCTCGCCCATGAGGGGGACGAAGGCGGAGCTGAGGCGGTTGCCGCGGCCCTTGCGGAAGGTCGCGTAGGCGAGCGCGAGGCCGGCGATGCCGTAGATCGCCCAGGGGGTGAGGGTCCAGTGGAAGAAGGAGTAGTCGAGCGAGGCGCGGGCGGCGTCGCCGGTGCCGGGGGCCGCGCCGGAGGCCGGGGGCGGGTTCAGGTAGTGGGTGAGCGGCTCACCCACGCCGTAGAACATCAGTCCGATACCCATGCCCGCACTGAACATCATCGCGATCCACGCGAGGTTGGTGAACTCCGGCTCCGAGTCGTCCCTGCCGAGGCGGATCCGGCCGAAGCGGCTGATCGCGAGCACGACGCACATGACGAGGAACACATCGGCGGCGATCACGAAGAGCCACGCGAAGTTACTGAGCACCCAGGCCAGCGCGCTGCTCGACGCCGAGTCGAACGAGCTCTTCCCCAGGGCCGCCCAGGCGACCACGGCCAGGACGGAGATCACTCCGATGACGACGACGGTCCGGTCGGGAGTGCCGTCGGCGCCGGCGGCGGGGCCTTCGGACCCGCCGCCTGGGGAATCCGGACGTGGCTGTTCCAGTGAATCCGTGCTCATGCGGCCACACTATGCAGGCGTATATCCCTATTTAGGGGTATGCCGCGCCGGGTGTGGCCCAGGCCACGCATGGGCATAGGAGGATCCTCCGGATAGGCTCATGGGTGGCGCGACTGCACTGTTCGATAGCAAGGGATTAGCAAGGTGACGGACGGAGCAGTAACTGAGACCGCGCGCGTGCTCATCGCCGCGGACAAATTCAAGGGCTCGCTCACGGCCGTTCAGGTCGCGGAGCGGGTGACGGCCGGCCTTCGCAAGGCCGTACCGGGCGTGGAGATCGAGACCCTCCCCGTCGCGGACGGCGGCGACGGTACGGTCGCGGCCGCCGTGGCGGCCGGTTTCGAACGCCGGGAGGTACGGGTCACCGGACCGCTCGGCGACCAGGTCACGGCCGCTTTCGCGCTGCGCGAGGGCACCGCGGTGGTCGAGATGGCGGAGGCCTCCGGGCTCCAGCTGCTGCCGGCGGGTGTCTTCGCCCCGCTGACGGCGACCACCTACGGCTCCGGCGAACTGCTGAAGGCCGCACTCGACGCGGGAGCGCGCTCGATCGTCTTCGGTGTGGGCGGCAGCGCCACCACCGACGGCGGTGCGGGCATGCTGGCCGCACTGGGCGCGGTGTTCCTGGATGCGAACGGTGAACCGGTCGGTCCGGGCGGCGGCGCACTGGCAGGGCTGGCCTCGGCCGACCTGTCGGGCATCGACCCCCGGGTCAAGGAGATCGACTTCGTCCTGGCGAGCGACGTGGACAACCCTCTGACGGGTCCGAAGGGCGCTCCGGCGGTCTACGGCCCGCAGAAGGGGGCGTCGCCCGAGGACGTGGCGACGCTCGACGCGGCGCTCGCGCACTTCGCGGTGGTCCTGGAGAAGTCGATCGGCTCCCTGGCCGCCGAGGCTGCGGTTTCGCCCGGCGCGGGCGGAGCGGGCGGCATCGGCTACGGGGCGCTGCTGCTCGGCGCCTCGTTCCGTCCCGGCATCGAGCTGATGCTCGAGGTGCTCGGCTTCGCGCCGGCGCTGGAGCGGGCCACGCTGGTCATCACCGGCGAGGGTTCGCTGGACGAGCAGACCCTCCACGGCAAGGCTCCGGCCGGTGTCGCGGCGGCGGCTCGTGCGGCGGGCAAGCCCGTCGTCGCGGTCTGCGGCCGCCTGCTGCTGACGCAGGAGGCCCTCCAGGCCGCCGGCATCCAGCGGGCCTACCCGCTCACGGACCTCGAGCCGGACCCGGCGGTGAGCATCCCGAACGCGGGGCCGCTGCTGGAGCGGGTGGCGGAGAGCATCGCGGCCGACGTCCTCTGACGGCGTCCGCCCTCACCACCGACGGCCCGGATCCCCTGACGGGGGGTCCGGGCCGTCGGCGTGTGCGGGGGCCCGCGACGCGGTCGGGCCGAGGCGGCCGGGGACTGCCGGGGACGGCCTAGGGCTCCGGGGACTGCCGGGGGCTGCCGGGGACTGCCGGGCCAGGGCCTGGGGGGATGTCCCCTACCCGCCCTTCGCCCGTTCCCCGCGCGCTGCCCGGACCCGCCCTGGGGCTCCGCCCAGACCCCGGTCCTCAGACCCCGGTCCTCAGACGCCGGACGGGCTGGGGTTGCGGCGGGCCGCCGTGAGGAGCTGGGCGGTGGTGACGATCCGGGCGAAGCCGCCGCCCTGGAGGTTGACCGCGGTGGCGGTGGCGAGCTGGTCGGCCGTCAGCCGGGGTGCGTCCGGGCCGGGTTCCGCGGCCAGGTCGAAGGTGTGCGTGGCGTCGAGCGGCACGAGGACCTCGTAGCCCAGGTTCCCGGCCATCCGGGCCGTGGTCTCGACGCACATGTTCGTCTGGATGCCGGCGACGACGAGCTGTCCGACGCCCTGGGCCGTGAGCCAGTCGGCGAGGTCCGGGGTGCCGTAGAAGGAGGAGTTGACGGATTTCGTGACGTGCAGGGCCGCCCCGCCGGCCCGCTCGGCGACGAAGTCCTTGAAGGCGTACCCGGGCCGGTCCGGCGAGAGGACCGAGCCCGCGGTGCGGGAAGCGTGCTGCACGAGCACGACCGGGCGGCCGGTCTCCTGCCAGGCGTCCATCAGCGCGGCGATGTTCTCCTCGGCGGCCGGGTTGTTGCGCGGGCCCCAGAACTCGGGGTCGTCGAAGCCCTGTTGGACATCGATGACCAACAGGGCACTGTTCGCGGCGATCTCGATGCCGATCCCGGTCGCGGTCGTGGTCTCGGTCGTCATCGCGGTCGTGGCGGTGGTCTCGGTCGTGGTCGCGCTCTCGTTCGTCATGGCCTCATCCTGGGCGCTCCCTCCCCCTCGAACCAGTACCACCCGGCCCACGAACCGATGGGATCCTGCCAGCGTGGCAGTCCGGGTCCCGCGAGGTCAGAATTCGGGCTCCGCCCCAGGTCGGGGGCGTCTCGACGGCATCTTCCGGGGGCTCGACCCTCCCCTTCAGCCGGGCCTGCGTGGCAGACTCTCGGCCATGCACCGCGTCGCGATCGTCGCCCAGCCCGGCATCCGCGCTTTCGACCTGGCCGTCATCACCGAGGTCTGGGGACCCGACCGCGGCCATCTCGGGGTGCCGGGCTTCGAGCTGCGGCGGTGCGCCCTCGACGCGGGCCCGATCCCGCTTCCCGGCGGGCTGACCCTGACTCCCGACCGTGGGCTCGACTGGCTCACCCGTGCCGACCTCGTCGTGGTCCCCGCGCTGGAGCGGCCCGGCGACCGGACGCCCGAGGCGGTCCTGGCCGCCCTGCGGGACGTCCACGCCCGGGGCATCCCGGTGGCCGCCCTGTGCGCCGGCGCCTTCATCCTCGCCGAGGCAGGGCTGCTGGCGGGCCGCCGGGCCGTGACCCACTGGTCCCTGGCCCCGGCGCTGGCCGGCCGGTACCCCGCCGTGCGCGTCGAGGAGGCCCCGCTCTACGTCGGGGACGACGGGCTGTGGACCTCCGCCGGGGTCGCCTCCGGAATCGACCTCTGCCTGCACCTGGTCCGCGAGGCCCACGGCTCCGAGGCGGCCGCCGCCATCGCCCGCTCGATGGTGACCGGCCCCTTCCGCACCGGCGAGCACGCCCAGTACCTGGACCGCCCGACCCCGGTCGCCGACCGGACCGCCGAGGCCCTGGCACTCGTACGGGAGCGGGCGCTCGGGCGGCTGCACGAGGCGCTGGACGTGGCCACCCTGGCCCGGTGGGCCGGGATGTCGCCGCGTTCCTTCGCCCGGCACTTCGCCGCCGCCACCGGCACCACCCCGCACAAATGGCTCCTGGGCCACCGTCTGGACGAAGCCCGAAAACTGCTGGAGCGCACCGATCATCCGGTCACCGAGGTGGCCCGGCGGGCCGGATTCGCCAGCGAGGTCACCTTCCGCCAGCACTTCGTCTCGTACGTCGGCACGAGCCCCCGGGCGTACCGTGCGGCCGCTACCTCACCAGGGCCCCCAGGGCCTCCCCCAAACCCCGTCGACAGTGTTAGAAATGGCTCATGACCGGACGTTTTGGGCTAGCCAGGGGCTCCGAGGGAGCGCCCGAGGACAGGCCCCCGCCCGAGGACGGGTCCCCACCCGGAACCGGGACCGGACGCTCCCGGCTGTTCGCGCACCTCTCGCTCGGCGCCCGCAGCGTCGCCGGCCAGGTCTTCGCCCTCCAGGCCGTCCTCGTGCTGGTGCTGATCACGGCCGCCGCCACGGCCCTGTTCTTCCAGGCCCGGTACGACAGCCAGCGCGACGCCCGTAACCGCTCCCTCGCCGCCGCCGAGGCCTTCGCACACGCCCCCGGCCTCCCGGCGGCCCTGGAATCCCCCGACCCCACCGCCGTGCTCCAGCCGCTGGCCGAGGGCGCCCGCCGGGCCTCGGGCGTCGATTTCATCGCCGTCATGACCACCGACGGGATCCGGTACACCGACTCCCGCCCCGAGCTGATCGGACAGCGCGCCACCGGCGACCTTTCGCGCGCCGCGGCCGGTCAGGCCTTCACCGAGACGTTCGAGGGGAAGCCGAGCGACGTGGTCCGCGCCGTGGTCCCCGTACGGGACTCCGCGGGCGCGGTGGTCGGCCTCGTCGCCACCGGCATCGAGGTCGAGAACGTCGGCGACGGGGTCGAGGGCCAGCTGCCCCTGCTCCTCGGCGCGGCGACCGGCGCCCTGCTCCTCGGCACCGGCGGCGCGGCCCTCGTCAGCCGCCGGCTGCGGCGCCAGACCCGGGGCCTCGGCGAGGCCGAGATGACCCGGATGAACGAACACCACGAAGCGGTTCTGCACGCCGTCCGCGAGGGCGTCCTGATCATCGACGCCGAGGGCCGGCTGCTGCTCGCCAACGACGAGGCCCGCCGCCTCCTGGACCTGCCCGCCGACGCCGAGCAGCGGCACGTGGCCGAGCTCGGTCTCGATCCGCCCACGGCCGCCCTGCTCGCCTCGGGGCGGGCCGCCACCGACGAGGTGCACCGGGCGGGCGACCGGCTCCTCGCCGTGAACGTGCGCCCGACCAAGCCCCGCGGGGGCCGCCCGTCCGGCACCGTGACCACCCTGCGCGACTCCACCGAGCTCGCCGCGCTCTCCGGCCGGGCCGCTGTCGCCCGCGACCGCCTCCAGCTGCTCTACGACGCCGGCGTGCGCATCGGGACCACCCTGGACGTGGTGCGCACCGCCGAGGAGCTCTCCGAGGTCGCCGTCCCGCGGTTCGCGGACTTCGTCACCGTCGAGCTGCTGGAACCGGTGCTGCGCGGCGAGGAGCCCGGCGGCGGGGCGCACACCGAGATGCGCCGGGCCGCCATCAGCGGGATCCGCGCCGACTCCCCGCTCCAGCCGGTGGGCGACGTCATCCGCTTCGTGGTGGCGACCGCCCCGATGTCGGCGGCCCTGGACGCCGGGCGGGCGGTCCTCGCGGCCGATCTGCACATGGCCTTCGGCTGGCGGGCCCAGGACCACGACGGCACCCGGGTGGCCCTGGACTACGGGCTGCACTCGCTGATCTCCGTACCGCTCCAGGCCCGCGGGGTGGTCCTCGGCATGGCCAACTTCTGGCGGGCCGACACCCCCGAGCCCTTCGACGAGGAGGACCTGTCCTTCGCCGAGGAGCTGGCTGCGCGGGCCGCGGTCTCCATCGACAACGCCCGTCGCTTCACCCGCGAGCACGCGGTGGCGGTGACCCTCCAGCGCAGCCTGCTGCCGCGGGTGCTGCCCGATCTGAGCGCCGTGCACGTCGCCTTCCGGTACCTGCCCGCGAAGGCGGGGGTGGGCGGGGACTGGTTCGACGTGATCCCGCTCGCCGGGGCCCGGGTCGCGCTGGTCGTCGGCGACGTGGTGGGGCACGGGGTGCACGCCGCCGCCACCATGGGCCGACTGCGGACCGCCGTGCACAATTTCTCCACGCTCGACATGCCGCCGGACGAGCTGCTGGGCCACCTCGACGAGCTGATCGACCGGATCGACCAGGACGAGTCCTCGGCCGACGAGGGGTCCGGGGAGGGCGAGTCCTCCGGCGTCACCGGCGCCACCTGCCTCTACGCGGTGTACGACCCGGTGTCCGGACACTGCGCCATGGCCAGCGCCGGCCACCCCGGCCCGGCGCTCGTCGGGCCCGACGGGGAGGTGGAGTACCCCGAGCTGCCGATCGGGCTGCCGCTGGGCGTCGGCGGGATGCCCTTCGAGGCCGTGGAGCTGCAGCTGCCCGAGGCGAGCCGGCTCGTGCTGTTCACCGACGGGCTGCTGGAGGACCGCGACCGGGACTTCGACACCGGCCTCGACATGCTGACCCAGGCGCTGTCCCGGCCTGACCGCAGCCCCGATCAGGCCTGCTCCGACGTACTGGCCGCGCTGCTGTTCCCGTCGCCGAGCGATGACATCGCCCTGTTGATCGCCGACACCCGGCGGCTCCCGGCCGAGCGGATCGCGGAGTGGGAGGTGTTCCCGGACCCCTCGGACGTGTCCCGGGTGCGCCGCGCGGGCTCCGCGCAGCTCTCCGCGTGGGGTCTGGGGGACGTCACCTTCACCGCCGAGCTCATCCTCAGCGAGCTGATCACCAATGCCATCCGCTACGGGACCGCGCCGATCCGGGTCCGGCTGCTCCGCGACCGCACCCTGATCTGCGAGATCTCCGACGGCAGCAGCACCTCACCGCACCTGCGCTACGCGGCCACGACCGACGAGGGCGGGCGCGGCCTCTTCCTCGTCGCCCAGTACGCGGAGCGCTGGGGCACCCGCTACACGGACCGCGGCAAGGTGATCTGGGCGGAGCTCCCCCTGACGGGCGCCGCGGAGCCGGAGCCGCCGGCCGTGGTGGACCTGGAGGCCCTGGAGGACCTGGCCTGGTAGCGGACGGCGCCCGGGCCGTGGCCGCCGCCGGCTCAGAGCCGGGCGGCCAGCCGGGCCTTGGCCTCCGGCCATTCGGTGGCCAGCAGGGAGAAGTACACGCTGTCGCGCCAGGTGCCGTCCGGGCGCCGGCGGTGGCGGCGCAGGACGCCTTCGCGCTGGGCTCCGAGGCGGGCGATCGCGGCCTGGGAGCGGGTGTTGAGGTGGTCCGTCTTGAGCTGGACCCGGCCCATGCCGAGGTCTTCGAAGGCGTGGGTGAGCAGGAGCAGCTTGGACTCGGTGTTGACGGCACTGCGCCAGTAGGCGCGCCCGTACCAGGTCCAGCCGATCTCCAGGCGTTCGTCGGGCGCGCTGATGTCCAGGTACGTGGTCCAGCCGACGGCCCGGCCGCTTTCGAGGTGGATGACGGCGAAGGGGACGTACTCGCCGCGCTCCGCCGCCTCCAGCACGGCGTCGAGCTTGGCGCCCAGCTCCTCCTGCGTCCGCGGCGCGGGGCCGCCCTGCCAGCGCCACACCTCCTCGTCTCCGCCCCCGGCCGCGTACAGGTCGGGGAGGTGGCTCCGGGTGAGCGGCTCCAGGCGGACGTGGCGGCCGGTGAGCGTGGTGGGGGACGGCGACTTGGCCGACGTGGAAGGCGTGGAAGGCGTGGAAGGCGTGGAAGACATGGCAGAGACGTTAACCGCTCATTGCGCTAGATACAAAGCATTTTTGCGCTAGTGCGTTCACAGGGTCCGGGCCAGCAGTACCGCCACGTCGTCCTGCGGGGCCTCCGGGAGGAGGCGCGCCAGGATGGTGTCGCACAGGGCCTCGAGCGGCTCCCCCGCGCCCCTCAGGGCGCCGGCCAGACCTGCCATCCCCTCGTCCAGGTCCCGGTCCCGGGACTCGATGAGGCCGTCCGTGTAGAGCACGAGCAGGCTGCCCGGCTCGAGCCGGACCTCCTCCGTGCGGAACTCCCGGCCGCCCGTGCCGAGCGGGGTTCCCGGCGGGCCGTCCAGGAAGGTCACGGCCCCGGCGGCCGTGACCACGGCCGGCGGCGGATGGCCGGCGCGGGCGATGACGCACGCGCCGGTCGCCGGGTCGTGGACGGCGTAGACGCACGTGGCCATCTCGTCCTCGCCGAGGTCGGCCACCACCGCGTCCAGCGAGCGGAGCATCTCCTCCGGGGTCACCTGATGCCGCGCCAGGGTCCGTACGGCGGTGCGCAGTTGACCCATGACCGCGGCCGCGTGGATGCCGTGGCCCATCACGTCGCCGATCACCAGGCCGGTCCGGCCGTCCGGCAGCTCGATCACGTCGAACCAGTCGCCGCCGACGTCGTGGTCGCTGGCCGGCAGGTAGCGGCCGGTCAGCTCCAGGCCGGCGACCTCGGGCAGCGCGTTGTTGGTGAGGCTGCGCTGCAGGGTCAGGGCCGCCGCGCGCTGGGTGGTGTACATCCGGGCGTTGTCGATGTTCAGGGCCGCCCGGGCCACCACCTCGTCGATCAGCACGCAGTCCTCGTGGTCGAAGACCTCGCGCCCGCGCACCCGGGTCACCACGACCACCCCGAGCACCCGGCCGCGTGCCACCAGCGGGACCATGCGGGCGCAGCCGAGGGTGGCCAGGTACGCGCGCAGCGCTCCCGCGCGCGGATCCTTGATCAGGGCCGGGATGTCGGCGGTGAAGAGGTTCATCGCCACGCCCTCGGTGATGACCTGCTCGTAGGCGGTGCCCGCCGGGATCTGGAAGGTCTGCCCTGCGGTCAGTTTGGAGGTGGGCGCTCCCGGGTCCGGGAAGAGGGAGGCCAGGCGGCGCAGCACGCCCCGCGTGGAGGCCCCGGCCTCGTCGGGGTCCAGTACGGCCTCCAGGAGCTGTACGTCGGCCGAGTCCGCGAGCCGCGGTACCAGCACCTCCACGATCTCCTGGGCCGTCTGGCCGAGGTCCAACGTGGTGCCGATGCGGGTGCCGGCCTCGGCGAGCAGGGCGAAGCGGCTGCGCGCCCGATCCGCCTCCGCCTGGGCGCGCTGTCCGTCGGTGATGTCGATGAGGGAGGCGATCAGGCCGAGCCGCCGCCCGGATCCGTCCAGCAGCGGGGCGTAGGAGCAGGACCAGGTCCGGTCGTGGTCGGGGTCGGCGGGGGTGCGGCCGGTACGGCGGACGTCCACGACGGCGGAGCCGCATTCCAGCACCTTGCGCATGAGCCGTTCGAGCGCGGCGGCGTTCACCCCGGGCACGACCTCGGTGAGCCGTTTGCCGACGTGCTCGGCGGCGGACACCCCGTTCATCCGGGCGAGGGCGTCGTTGACGCGCAGGAAGCGCAGGTCGGTGCCGAGGGTGCCGAGTCCGATGGGCGACTGGGTGAACAGGCTCTGCAGGGCGGCGAGCGAATCGCGCATCCGCAGGACCTCGGTGGTCTCCACTGCGATGAGCATGGAACCGGTGCGCCCCCGCGGATCGGGGGAGGGCAGGATCCACATCTCCATCGCGACCTGGTGTCCGTCGCGGTGGCGCACGGGCAGGGTGCCGACGACGGTCTCCCCGGCCTGGACCCGTCGGGTCAGCTGGTCGGCCAGCTCGTGGTTGGCGTCGGGGACGAGCACGTCGGAGCCCGGCCGGCCGAGGATGTCCTCGGGGCGGTGCCCGAGCAGGTCCTGGGCGGCCAGCGACCACTCGACGACGAGCCCGTCGGCGTCCTCCCGCCACAGGGCGATCGGCAGCAGCTCGCTCAGTACGCCCGCGTACCCGACAGCAGCCACCGGCTGGTCCGGTACCTCGCTCGTCTCCTGGTACGTGTCCAATGCGCCGACCTCACCCCAGGGGGCCTGATTCCTACCGATTCACACTATCCGAGCCTTCGCTGACCGGCGCTGTGTCGCGCCGGATTCCGGCTTCGGGTGGAGCCAGGGCAGGATCAAGGTGACCCACAGCAGGACGGCGTACAGGATCAGGGCACCCCACCAGCCGCCCAGCGGGCCCCGCTGGAACTGGACCAGGCCGGCGAGGGCCCCCGCGAACAGGGCGGACCCGAGGGCCGGCCCCCACCGCTCGGAGCCGGTGAAGAGCAGCGCGGCGGCGGCCAGTGCGAACAGCGCGCCGACCAGCAGGGTGCGCTCCCAGCCGTCGGCGCCGGGCGGGCCGGGCAGGTGGGCGCGCGGCAGCCACAGGCCGACGACCGGCGGGACGGGCAGCAGGACCAGCATCAGGAGCACGCGCAGGGGCCTGCCCGGGACCCTGGAGCGGAGCAGGGCCGCCAGGGCGGCCATCGCGAAGAGGCAGAGCGGGACGTGCCCGGGCAGCGAGGACCAGTGCCCGGTGCCGAAGGCGACGCCCGTCCACATCAGGGCGGCCGCCACCAGGGCCGGTACGGGGGCGAACAGGGCGACCACGGGCAGCAGGCAGAGCAGCGGCTTCAGCGCGGACAGCACGGCGCGCGGCAGCCGGGCCGCGAACCGTCCGGAGGGCTGGAGCGCGGGCCAGGCGATGAGCCCGGTGCGCACGACCGCACGGCACGGGTCGGGGGCCGTCAGGAGCCGGTCGACCCGGCGGCGACCTCCCCGAGCGCGTCGAGCCCCTTCTTCAGGGCACCGGGGGCGTCGAGGTCGGGCTCCAGGAACGACTGCGCCCGCGGGATGTCGCGCGGGCGGTTCCCGGAGGTGGGGCCTTCCCGGTGCAGGGCGGTCAGCAGGGGCAGTTCCTCGTCGAGGATCTCGCGCTGGCGGACGGCGGTCAGTACGTAGCGCACCCGGCCCCAGGGGCACATCCGCGGCCTGAGCCGCAGGGAGTCGGCCCACAGCACGGCGAAGCGGGGGCAGGGGCCCAGCCGGGCGACCCGTTCCCTGAGGTCGGGGAGGCCGGTGAAGCCGCCGAAGGCGTGTTCGAGGCGTTCGTCGGTGGCGGCGACGGAGACGAGCGAGGCGGCCGTGTCGAGGCGGCCCCAGATCCAGTCGGAGAGGCGCCGGCGGACGCTGAGGAAGGCGGCGAAGTTCCCTAGATGGTTGCCGCTGAGCTTGCCGTGGACCGTGTCCTGCGGGGTGCGGAGCGGGCCCATGACCCGGTCGGCGGCCCAGCTGTCGTTGGCCGCGGAGACCGTGTGGAAGGAGATGTCGGTGGCCTCGGACTGCGGGTCCGGGCGCAGCGGGCCGAGGATCACCTCGGCGTCGGTGAGCGCGGCGCGCATCTCGTCGGCGCCGAGGAGCGCGGCCTCCCCGAGGGCCTGGAAGCCGGCCGGGGCCGGTACCAGGGCCGTCCCGATGGTGCGGCCGAGGCGGGAGATCCGGTCCAGGAGCTCCTGGTAGGGGCCGGGGTCCGCGCCCATCCCGGCTCCGGTCCCGGTGGCCGGCGCGGGCTGGGGTTCCTCGGTGACCCGGGCGGCCAGGTCCCGGGCCCAGCGGTACCAGACCTCCGCCGGCTCCCCGTCGGCCGGAACCTCCGGTATCGCGGTGCGCAGCCGGGCCGTGGCGAGGGCGTGGGGTCCGAGCGGACCCGGCGGGTCGCCGGGCACCCGGCCGCCTTCGAGGGCCTCGGCGTAGGCGGTGAGCAGGAGCCGGTCCCGGGCGGCGGTCAGGGTGGAGACGGCGAAGCGGTACGCGTAGAGGAGCTCCCGGCGCGCGGCGATGGCGGATCGGTGTTCGTCCCGCGTGTCGTCGTCCTCGTAGGCCACCACCCAGTCCATGAGCAGCCGGACCGCGCGGGCCAGGGCCAGCGGTGAGGAGTACGGGGTGGGCGCGAGGTCCGGGGCCGCCTCGCGGAGCCGGGCGAAGAGCGCCGGGGCCCGGCCGCCGGACCGGTCCAGCTGCGCCAGCGGGCCGGGTCCGCAGGGCACCGGGAGCGGATCGGGGCCGGTCACTCCGGCCGGGTCCGACAGCAGCCGGACGAGCCGCTCGGCCCCCCGGCCAGGCCGACGGCCGGGGGGCCGGGCGGCGCAGCAGGTCCTCGAGGTCGCCGAGGCGCAGCCAGACGTCGCGGACCCCGTGGTCGAAGGGCATGCCGTACACGAGGTGGCAGGCGAGCAGGACCCCGTTGAGGCCGCCCGCGCTGGTGCCCGAGAGGACGTCGATGTCGACGGTGCGGTAGCCGCCGGTGTCGAGCAGGGTCCGGTAGACGTCCGGGCCCCGGGCCCGGGTTCCGGGCGCGTTGGGGGCGGCTTCCCGTAGCTTCGCCACCTCGCAGCACGCGCCGCCCATCCAGACGGCGAGGCTGACCCCGCCCCGCATGGCGAGGGCCAGCCGCAGTTCCGTACCGCGGGGCCCCGGCCGGGTACCGGTCATACCTCCAGCTTGGCCCCGGACCGGGCGGCCCGCAGCCGGGCTGCTACTCCCAGTCGTCCCAGGGCGGGTCGATGTCCTCGTCCTCCGGACCGAAGAGCGACTCCTCCCCCCGCGGGGCCGGATTCGCCTGGGCGGGCACGGCGGCCGGGGCTGCGGGGGGCACCGTCCGAGCGGCCGCGGCCGGAGCGGCCGCGGCGGCCCGGGTGACCGCCGCCGGGATGACCGCCGCCGGGGCGGCTCCGCTCTCCGCCGCCGCGGCCCCCGCGCCCGGCTCGGGCTGCGCGCCGCCCAGGGTCTTCAGGATGCCCTCGGCGTACTTGGCGAGCTTCGCCTCGCCGACTCCGCTGATCGTGCCGAGCTCCGCGACCGTGGCGGGCAGCTGCGTCGCGATCTCCCGCAGCGTGGCGTCGTGGAAGACGACGTACGCCGGCACGCCCTGCTCCCGCGCGGTCTCGGCGCGCCACGCCCGGAGGGACTCGAACACCGGCACGGCGGCCGCCGGCAGGTCGACCGGTACCCGGCCGCCCTTCCCGGAGCGCGATCCGCCGGACTCCTTGCGGGACGAACCGGCCGCCGGCGCCTTCTCCTTGCGCATCGGAACGCTCCGGCGGCCGCCCAGCACCTCGCCGCTGGCCTCGGTCAGCACCAGCGTGCCGTAGTCGCCCTCCACCGCCAGCAGTCCCAGTGCCAGCAACTGCCGGACGACCCCGCGCCATTCGTTCGTGCCCAGGTCCGCGCCGATGCCGAACACCGAGAGCCCGTCGTGGTCGAACTGGATGACCTTGGCCGTCTTCTTGCCCTGCAGGATGTCGATGATCTGGCCGGCGCCGAACTTCTGGCGCCGTTCCTTGGCCAGCCGCCACACGGTGGACAGCAGTTTCTGCGCCGCGACCGTCCCGTCCCAGGACTCGGCCGGCGTCAGGCAGGTGTCGCAGTTCCCGCAGTCCGGCGCACCGGTCTGCCCGAAGTACGCCAGCAGCCGGACCCGGCGGCAGCCGACCGTCTCGCACAGCGCGAGCATCGCCTCCAGGTGTCCGGCCAGCGCACGGCGGTGCGCTTCGTCGCCCTCGGAGCCCTCGATCATCTTGCGCTGCTGCACCACGTCCTGGAGCCCGTACGCCAGCCAGGCCGTGGCGGGCTCCCCGTCGCGGCCGGCGCGGCCGGTCTCCTGGTAGTAGCCCTCGACCGATTTGGGCAGGTCCAGGTGGGCCACGAAGCGCACGTCCGGCTTGTCGATGCCCATGCCGAACGCGATCGTGGCCACCACCACGACCCCGTCCTCCCGCAGGAACTTCGACTGGTTCGCCGCGCGCGTCCGGGAGTCCATGCCCGCGTGGTAGGGCACGGCGTCGATGCCCTGCTCGACCAGGGCGGCCGCCGTCTTCTCCACCGAGGCCCGCGAGAGGCAGTAGACGACCCCGGCGTCGCCGGGGTGCTCGGTGCGGATCAGTTCCAGCAGCTGCTTGACCGGGTTGTTCTTCGCCACGATCCGGTACTGGATGTTCGGCCGGTCGAAGCCGGCCACGAAGTGGCGGGCCTCCTCCAGGCCGAGGCGCGCCGCGATCTCGGCGTGCGTGGCCTCGGTGGCCGTCGCGGTCAGCGCGATCCGCGGCACCTTGGGCCAGCGCTCGTGCAGCATGGACAGCGCGAGGTAGTCGGGGCGGAAGTCGTGGCCCCACTGGGCGACGCAGTGCGCCTCGTCGATGGCGAAGAGGGAGACCGTGCCCCGGTCGAGGAGCCGCTGCGTCCCCTCGGTGCGCAGCCGCTCGGGCGCCAGGTAGAGCAGGTCGAGCTCGCCCGCGAGGAAGGCCTGCTCGACGGCGCGGCGGTCGTCGGAGAGCTGCGTCGAATTGAGGAACCCGGCCCGTACCCCGAGCGCGTTGAGGGCGTCCACCTGGTCCTGCATGAGGGCGATCAGCGGTGAGATCACCACTCCGGTGCCCGCTCTGACCAGTGCCGGGATCTGGTAGCAGAGCGATTTGCCACCGCCGGTGGGCATGAGCACCAGCGCGTCGCCGCCACCGGCCACGTGCTCGATGATCTGCTGCTGCTCGCCGCGGAACGAGTCGTACCCGAAGACGCGGTGGAGCACCTGCTGGGCGTCGGGGATCTCGACGGCTGCTTCCGAAGGGGTCATCCCAGAAGCCTAGCGACCTCCTCGGACACATCCGCCCGGATCCCCTCGACCCTGTGGATATCCGGGAGGGACCTCACGGTCCGGCACGCGGCGGCGCGGCCGGGCGCCTCGGCGGCCCGACCGGTGACACAGTGGAAGATCTCCGGTTTCCCAGGCCTCCGAGAGGAACACGCGATGTGGCAGCCCGACGGGTGGGACGTGCGCGTCCGCCTCGGCGTCCTCACCCCGCACGCCGATGTCGGCCCCGAGTCCGAGCTGCGCGCCATGGCTCCGGCCGACGTGGGCCTGCACGCCGCCCGGGTGCCGTTCCGCGCGATGGGGCGCGGCGGCGCGATGGACCCCACCATTCCGCTCGCCCCCGTACGGGCCTTCGCCGAGTCCCCGCACGTGGACGAGGCCGCCGAGCTGCTGGCCGCCGCCCCGGTGTCGGTGATCGCCTACGCCTTCACCAGCTCCGCCTACGTCATCGGCCCGCGCGGGGAGGGGTACATGCTGGACCGGCTGCGCGGGCGCACCCACGGGCTGCCCGTGGTCGCCACCTGCGCCGCCACCGTCGAGGCGCTGCGGGCGCTGGGGGCAGGCCGGCTCGCCCTGGTGGATCCGCCGTGGTTCGACGAGACGCTGAGCGACCTGGGCCGCGGGTACTACGAGGACGCGGGCTTCGAGGTCCCGTACGCCGCCCCCTGCGGCCTCCCCAGCGGGCAGACCCTCATCGGGCCGCGGGCCCTGCACGACTGGGTGGCCTCGCACGTCCCCGACACCGCGGACGCGGTCGTGATCGGCGGCAACGGCTTTCGCGCCGTCGGGGCGATCGAGGCCCTGGAGGCCACCCTGGGCCGCCCGGTCCTCACCGCGAACCAGACGCTCCTCTGGGCGGCCCTGCGCGCGGCGGCCACCCCGACCACCCCCGTCACGGCCTACGGCCGGCTGTTCTCGACGGCCTGAAGGCCTCCGGCGCCTCCCCGGCCACCTGCGCGCCGGGCGCCGAGCCGAAATATGATGGGCCCGGGTCTTTCGCTCAGCGGAAGCAGAGGCACATGGACGTACTCCGGAGCGGTCCGTGACCCCGCGCCGGCCTCCCCGGCCCGCCAGCGCGGATCTGCTGAGCATGCTGGGCCGGCTCACCGCCCAGGCGCGGGAGGGCGCGGAGCTGCAGCAGGCCCGGGTGGAGCTGGCCGAGGCCCTGCAGCGCGAGTTGCTGCCCGCCTCCCTGCCCGTGCTGCCGGGGCTGAGGACCGCGGCCCGGTACGCGCCCGCCCGGCGCGGCCTGGACATCGGCGGTGACTGGTACGACGGCTTCCGGGTGGCGGGCGGGGCCCTCGCCTTCTCCATCGGCGACGTGCAGGGGCACGATGTGGCGGCCACCGCCTTCATGGGGCAGGTCCGGGTGTGCCTGCGCGCCGTGGGCGCCGTCGTCCTCGACCCCGGCGAGGTGCTGAGCCAGGCCAATGACGTGCTGCTCTCGATGGACAGCGAGCTGTTCGCGACCTGCAGTCTGCTCCGCTTCGATCCGCGTACGTGGGAGCTCCAGACGGCCCGGGCCGGCCACGTCCCCACCGTCTGGGCCACCGCCGACGGCCGGTACGGCATCGCCGAGGACGCCGGCGGTCCGCCGCTGGGCACGGTCTCCGGGGCCCGGTACCCGGTGACCCGCCGGAGGCTGACGGAGGCGGGCTCCATCGTCCTGGTCACCGACGGGGTGGTCGAGGGGCCGTCGTTCCCGATCGACGTGGGCCTGGAGCGGGTGGCGCGGATCGTGGGGGAGGCGGCGGGGGCCGATCCCGACGAGCTGGCCGCCGAGGTGATGAAGGTGGCCGATTTCACCGGCCACGCCGACGACGCCGCGGTGCTCGTCCTCAGCCACGACGCGTCCGGACCACGCTGACCCTCCCCCGGCAACCGGCCACCCGTCCACGCGTGTCACGCCCTGCCGAGGCGCCCGGGCCGTTGTCTGATGCAGAGGTGCGCACCGTGGAATGGCGACGTCCGGCCGAAGCCCTCCTTCGGATCCTCGGGGTCGCCGTCGCCTACTACGCGACCGGTCGGCTCGGCCTGCTGCTGCACGTGAGCGTCGGCGGGGCAGTCGTCACACCCCTCTGGCTGCCCACCGGGATCGCCCTCGCCTGTCTGCTGTGGTTCGGGCCCCGGATCTGGCCGGGGCTCGCGCTGGGGACCTATCTCGCCATCGAGCGGATCAGTACGTTCGACCTCGTCGATCTCGGCATCGTCGCGGGCAACACCCTCGCTCCGCTGGGCGCCTACGCGCTGCTGCGCCGGGTGGGCTTCCGCCCCGAACTGGACCGGCTGCGGGACGGGCTGGCGCTGGTCTTCCTCGGTGGCCTGGTGCCGATGCTGATCAGCTCCACCACCGGGACCTGGACGCTGGTGCTCACCGGTGACCTCCCGCTGCCGAGCTTCTGGCCGGTGTGGTCGGCCTGGTGGGCCGGCGACACGATGGGCGTCCTCCTGGTGACCCCGCTGCTGCTGGTCCTGCACCGGGCCCGGCTGCCCCGGGACCCGTACCGGGCGGCCGAGGCGGCGGCTCTGGCGGTCACGGTCGGCGCCGTCACCCTCACGGCCACGCGCAGCTCCCTGTCCCTGCTCTTCCTCGTCTTCCCCCTGCTCATCTGGGCCGCGGTGCGCTTCCGGCTCCCCGGCAGCGCACCGTGCGCCCTGCTCGTGTCCGTCATCGCGATCACGGCGGCGACCGACCGCGCCGGACCGTTCGCCGGTCACACCCTCTTCGAGGTCATGGTCAACCTCCAGGCGCTCAACGGAGCGGCCGCACTGACCGCGCTGCTGCTGGCGGCCCTCGTCACCGAGCAGGACAACGTCCGCCTGAAGATCGAGGAGGTCTGCGAGGACCTGGCCGACGTGGTGGCCCGCCTGGCCCCGCCGAAGGAGTGACCGGCAGCACCGGACGACGCGGGCCCGGCCTGATCGACCCCCTAGTGCTGTGACCGCACTAGGCCGGCAGGACCGACCGGCGTGCGTCCGCCGGGTCGAGGACCGCCGCGATGCCGCGGGCGAGGCAGGGGATCCGGTGCGCCGGGATTCCCGCGATGTTGATCCGCCCCGAGGTGGTGCCGTAGATGGCGTGCTGTCGACGCAGCCGGAGCATCTGGTGCGGCGTGAGCGGCAGCATGGAGAACATCCCCTTCTGCCGTGCGAGCGACCGCGCCTGTTCCGTACGGCCCAGCGCGCTCAAGTGGGCTGTCAGATCGGCCCGGTTGGCCATGATGCGGTCCCGCATGACGTCCAGTTCCGCCCGCCAGGCGGCCCGTAGGCCCTCGTCCTCCAGGATCGTGGTCACGACGGCCGCGCCGTGCTCGGGCGGCATCGAGTACAGGGTCCGGGCCGCGTTCTGCAAGGCCGTCTCGGCGTGCCGCACGGCCCGGCCCGTGGCGCCGAGCACGATCGCGCAGCCGACGCGGTCGCTGTAGAGGCCGAAGTTCTTGGAGCAGCTGACGGCGATCAGCATTTCCGGCACGCGCGCCGCCAGCATCCGCGTGGCCAGCAGGTCGGCCTCCAGGCCGTCGCCGAGCCCGTGATAGGCGAGGTCGACGAAGGGCACCCAGCCGCCGCGGACGGCCGACTCGGCCAGCGCCTCCCAGTCCTCGAGGAGGGGGTCCACGCCCGTGGGGTTGTGGCAGCAGCCCTGGAGCAGGACGACGTCGTCCCGGCGGGCCTCGCGCAGTTCCCGCAGCACACCGGCCGTGTCGAAGCCGCCCTCGGCGTCGCGCCAGCCGTACGGGCGGACCTTCAGCCCGGCGGCCTCCAGGATGGGCCGGTGGTTGACGTAGGCCGGATCGCTGACCCACACCGTGGTGCCCGGGCGGGTGCGCCAGATCAGATCGGCCAGCAGTCGCAGTGCGCCGGAGCCCGCGACGGTCTGCACGGCCGCGGCCCGGTCGCCCGGTCCGCCCGGGCCGGCGCCCAGGACCAGGTCGAGCAGGGAGCGGTTGAAGGCGGCGTTGCCGGAGAGCCCGCGGTACTCCTTGGACTCCGAGCGCTCTGCCAGGCGTATCTCGGCCTCGCGCACGGCGGCCATGACGGGCGTGGTTCCCGTCTGGTCCCGGTAGACGCCGAGGACGAGGTTCAGCCGTTCGGGCCGGTCGTCGGAGCCGAACTCGTAGGTCAGGTCCCACAGCGGGTCGGTGGGCGGCGGCGGGAGGAGCTCAAGCATCTGCGGGAACCTCGGGTCGTGGGCGGCGGTTGGCGAGGACGACGCCGGCGGTGATGAGGGGGACGCCGATGAGCACGGCGGGGGTCGGGGACTCACCGAGCAGGGGGACGGCGAGCAGGACGACGGCGACGGGGCTGAGGCTGCCGACGACGGAGCTGCGTTCGGCGCCCAGCCTGCGGATGGCGAAGGCGTACAGCAGGCCCGCGCACAGCCCGACTCCGAGTCCCTGCACGACGAGGAACAGCAGGATGTCGCTGCCCGCGGCGTGCGCGATGCCGGTCGGGAGCACCCCGGTCAGGACCAGGATTCCGATCACCGCGAAGGAGGGCAGGCACAGCAGTCCGATCGATCCGACGGGATCGAGGTCCACCTCGCGCAGTCCCACCGTGTAGAGGGCCCACAGCCCGCTGGCCACCAGGAGCGTGCCGGTCCCCGCGAGGACGTCCGTGTCCACCGGAACGACGTAGCGCCAGACGAGGGCGGCCACACCGGACGCGATCAGCGCGAGCCCGGCCGCCTGGGTTCCCCGGGGAACCCCGTGTCCGCGGCGGACCATGACGGCGGAGACGAACAGCGGGACCATCCCGGGGACGATCGAGCCGACGAAGGCCGCGGACGTGAGCGCGCCGCCGTGCATGGCCGCCAGGAAGAAGGGCACCCCCGCACCGCAGATGATCTTGAGTGCGACGCCCGGCCGCACCGCGGCGATGCGGCGACGGCGTCGCCACAGGGCGGGGAGCAGGACGAGGAGGGGGACGCCGAACCGCAGCAGGGCCGCGTCGGCGGGCAGGAGGGAGGAGGCGCTCAGCGCGCGGGCACTGAGCGCGAAGGCCGCCCAGATGGCCACGGTCAGCAGGAGTGCCAGCATGCCCTCGGCTTGCGGGGAGAGCCCGAACCTGCCGGGGTGTCCGGCCTTCGGGCCCGCCGCGTCGGGAGGCGCGGTCGCCGGGGTGGTGTTCGTCGCGACCAAGGAAATTGCTCCAGCCTCTGAGAGCGGACCGGTCCGGCCCGTTCCAGGGCAACGCTAGGGCTTGGGGCGGGGCAGTCGATTGCCAGTTCTGCCTCTCAGACATACGTTTGGGGCAGAATCTGCCAAGGAGTGGCCATGGACTCAGTCGATCTGCAGATCATCAGGGAATTGCAGGCCGACGGGCGCCTGTCCAACCAGGATCTAGCCGACCGCGTCCGGCTCTCCCCGTCGCCCTGTCTGCGCCGGGTTCGGCGCCTGGAGGAAGCGGGCCTCATCCGCGGCTACACCGCCATGGTCGACCAGGTCGCCTTCGGACTCCCGGTCACCGTGTTCGTCCGGATCCGCCTCGAACGCCACACGGCGGAGGCGGTGAGGCTGTTCGAAGAGCACGTCGCGGTCATCGAGCACATCCAGGACTGCTACCTGATGGCGGGGAGCAGCGACTACCTGCTGCGCGTCGTCATCGAAGACCTCGAAGCCTACGAAGCCCTGGTGCGCCACCGGATCCACGCCATTCCCGGCATCGCCTCGATCGAGTCGAGCTTCGCGTACGGCAGCGTCAAGCAGTCCAGGACCTACCCGCGGCCCACCCCGGGCGCCTCGAGGCGATCACCGTCCCCCTGAGCCGGCCACGGCGGCGAGGTGGAGGGCGACCTGTGAGGGGTGGGTGAGCTGGGGGTAGTGCCCGGCCCCCTCGATCTCGGCCACCGGGTGGCGGACGGCCTCGACCAGCGGATCGGCCGAACCCACGATGATCCGGACCGGGACGCTCACCCGGTCCAGCAGCGCCCGCGACCGCCCGCGTCCGGCGACGTCCGTACGCACGGCGGCGACCACGCGGCGGGCCACGCCGCGACGGCGCAGGTCCGCCGCGGCGCTCCGCACCTCCGCCCCCTCGGGGACGCCGAGCGTCCGGGCCAGCCGCGCGGCGGGCATGCGGCGCATGATCGGCGCGGCCAGGCCCGAGCGGGCGAGCCGGGCGGCGGGTGCCTGCAGGAACGCCGGGGAGATGAGCACGAGGCCGCTGATGCGGTCCGGATGATCGACGGCGAAACGCAGCGCGGGTCCGCAGGCCAGGGAGTGCGCGACCAGCACGGGCCGGGTCCGTACCGGGCTCAGCAGGTCGGCCAGCCACGCGTCCACCGGCCGGGTCGTGGCGGCCGAGCGGCCCAGGCCCGGCAGGTCGGGTGCCAGGACGGGGCCGGGGAGATGGCCGGCGAGGGGTGCCCAGAGGTCGGCGTTCATCGGGAGTCCGTGCAGCAGGACGTGGTCGGGGCGGCGCCGCTCCCCGCTCACCCAGGTACGACTGCCCGCCACGTCGGAGAAGCCGTACGGGCTCAGCCAGGGCTCCGCGGCACCGAAGCGGGAGGCCACCAGGTCGTCGGCCCACGTGCGCAGGACGTCTGCGACCGGGGGCATCTCCAGACCGGCGCTCGCGGCGAAGGCGCGGGCGGAGGCGGTCGGGTAGCGGTCGGGCGACAGGAACGCCAGCGTCTCGGGATCGGCGCCGGTCAGCTTGCGCGGCAGGCGCCGCAGCAGACCGGCGGGAACGGTCCGCCGAGGTGCCCGTACGCCGGTGTGGCCGGCGAGGGCGGCGATCAGTTCGGGCAGGAGCGGAGTGCTGTCGTCGAGCACCCAGTAGTGCTCCCCCGCGGGCGATGCGGGGACCTCCGCGAGGAACCGTACGAAGTAGTCGATCGTGGTGACCGGCAGGAAGGTGTCGGGGCCGCCGGGCAGGACGGGAAGCCGGCCGTTCCACAGGTCCTCGACGAGGGCGGCCAGACCGATGTACTGGCCCGGCCCGATGACCGTGCTGGGGTTCGCGATGGTCAGCGGGACCTCCAGCTCACCGGCCCGGGCGCGCACCGCGAGATCACCCTCGGCCTTCGACGCCTCGTACGCTCCCAGCCCGGCGTAGTCGGGTTGCCCCCCGGACCCGCTCACCCGGTACCCGCTGATGTGCACCAGCCGCCGCAGTCGGGGCAGTCCGGCGGCCCATTCGAGCACGTTGAGCGCCCCGGTGACGTTGGTCGCCCGCGCCTCCGGCACGCCGAGGCCGAAGGCGAAGCGGCCGGCTGCGTTGTAGACGTCGCGCACCTCGGGCAGCCCTGAGAGCGGTCGCGTGATGTCGGCGGTGACGATCTCCAGCCCGCCGGTGTCAACGCCCTGGGAGGTCAGCCAGGGGGTGAGGGTGTCGTTGCGTACGGCCGCCGCCACCCGCTGCCCCCGGGTGAGCAGCTCGGCGACGAGCGAGCGGCCGATGAAGCCGGTCGCACCGAAGACGATCGCGTCCATGAAAGCTCCTCGAATTCCTAGAATAGATCGGTCTACATATTTTTAGGCCGAAAAAGAAGCCCGCCGGTCACGGCGGGCCGCGTCAGCTCAGCAGTGCGCCGATCTGACGGGAGACGCCGTCCAGCGGTCCCCTGCTGCGGTGCGCCCTGGCCAGCAGGAGCGCCCCCTCCACCAGGGCCAGGACGGTGAGCGCGAGATCGTCCGCGTCGGGACGGCCCGCCAGCTGTGCGCGCAGGGCCGCCTGCCACGAGGCGTAGACCTCCGAGCACGCCTCCTGCAGCGGGTCACTGGTGGCGGCCATCTCCAGCGCCACGGTGGCCACCGGACACCCCTTGCGCCAGCCCGACTCCTCCAGCCGGTCGCCCAGGTGCCGCAGCACCGCGTCGACGAACGCCGCCACCGACGGACTGGAGTCGGCCAGGCCGCCCAGGGCATCACCGATCATCCCGCCGGCCCGCCGGACGGACTCGCCGACCAACTGGTCCTTGCCGCCGGGGAAGTGGAAGTAGAGCGAGCCGCGGGGCGCGCCGCTGGCGGCGATCACCTGGTTCAGCCCGGCACTGAAATATCCCCCGGTCTCGACCAACTCCTGCGTCGCGTCCAGCAGTCGGTCCCGCGTCTCGGCGCCCTTCTGTCCCATGACATGAGACTAGACCGATCTACATATTCTTTCAACCGCCTCCTGTGCGGCAGGGCGCCCCTCGGCTCCGGTCCGGTCCGGCGCGCTATCCGGTGACGGCCGCCCCGAAGGCCTCGTACGCCCGCTCGTCGAACAGCACGAAGCGCACCTCCTCCACCTCGGTGCGGGCCGCCCGTACGGTCTCCACCGCGATCCGGGCCCCGTCGTCCATGGGCCACCCGTAGATGCCGGTGGAGATCGCCGGGAAGGCGACGCTACGGGCACCCAGCTCGTCGGCGACCCGCAGCGACTCCCGGTAGCAGGAGGCCAGCAGCTCGGAGCGGTCCTCGTCCCGCGACCAGACCGGCCCGACGGTGTGGATCACGTGGTCGGCCGGGAGCCGGCCGGCCGTGGTGGCGACCGCGCGGCCCGTCGGGAGGCCCTTGCCGTAGTGGGAGCGGCGCAGGTCCTCGCAGGCGGCCAGGATCTCCGGGCCGCCGCGCCGGTGGATCGCTCCGTCGACCCCGCCGCCGCCGAGCAGCGAGGAGTTCGCGGCGTTGACCACGGCGTCGGCCTTCTCGGCGGTGATGTCGCCCTGGACGAGGGTGATACGAGGCATGAGCGTCCCTTCCGGTGCAAGTGGTGAGGCTATCGGGGCATCTCCGGGGCCGCCTGCGCATTGTTGGCCGCAGAGGCCGCCGGAGCGCTCCCGGCGATGGGCCGGCAGGGGGAAAACCGGACCTGTCGGACGGCTGCGAGCGGGCTGTGATCACAGCCGTCCCTAGGTTTGCGGCGCGGCCGGAGCATCCGGCCGACGGGTCCGGGGGCCCCGGATCCACGGTGCGCCTACCCCACGGGAGCGAACTCTCCATGGCAATCCCCCTGATCAGGACGGCCGCCCGCCTAGGGCTCTGCGTCGTCACGGCCATCGCCGTCTGTCCGCTGGTGCCGACGTCGGCAGCGGCCGACGGGTCACCGGACCTCGTGGTCCCCAGGGACTACCCGACGATCCAGGCAGCGGTCGACGCCGCCGACCCCGGTGACCGGATCACCGTCCGGCCGGGTGTCTACCGCGAGCAGGTGGTGATCGGCAAGAACCTGTCGATCACCGGGTCGGGCGACGGGAAGACGACGATCCAGGCTCCGCAGACGCTGACCCCCGGCGATGACGGCGGCAACTCGATCATCGAGATCCACAACGGCGCATCCGTCTCGCTGTCCAAGCTCGCCGTCAGCGGGCCGGGCTCCGGCACGTGCGACAACGGCGCGCTCGGCGCCGGCATCCGCGTGCTCGGCGGTGCGAGCCTCGACCTCGGCCACGCCGCCGTCACCCACATCACCGACACCCCGGCCGCGCCCTGCTTCCACAGCGCGAACGCCGTTCTCATCGGCGACCTGCCGACCGGTACGGGTTCGGCGACCATCCACGACACCAAGATCACGGGATACCAGGGCGCGGGGGTGGTCGTCCTCAACGAGGGGTCCACCGCCACCATCGAGCGCAGCACCGTCACCGGGCACCCGACCCTGTCGACCGACGGCATCGAGTTCGTGGAGGGCGCGGTCGGCCGTGTCGTCAAGAACACCGTCAGCGACAACGAGTGCCGGGAACCCGACGCGGGCTGCGGCCCCGACTTCTTCAACGAGTTCCAACACGCGGGCATCGTCGGCGACGCGCCCGGAACCGTCGTGGAGCACAACCGGATCGTCGGCAACCAGGTGGGCATCTACGTCGCCGGTACGGGTCTCACCATCGGCAACAATGACCTCCGGCGGAACTCGTACGTCGGAATGGCCCTCCAGGACGGTTCGTTCACGCTCAGGAAGGACCGGATCACCGGCGGGGTGCACGGTGTCGCGGTCATCGCGTCGGCGGTGAACACGGACGCGGTGCTCGACGGCGTGAAGATCACGCAGACCTCTGGCGCGCCGGTACAGACCTTCGAGTGCTGCGGCTTCACCGCCACGGCGACCGTGAAGCCGTAGCCATTTACTGACCACGTCACGTCCTGACCGCTCCTACCCGCCCCCGCCGTCCGCCTCCTCCAGGCGCGCGGCGAGGCGGGTGAGGGCCGGCAGGGCCGCGCGGAGCGCCGCGCGGTCGGCGTCGGGCAGGGCCGTCAGCGCGTGCCCCAGGCGGCGTTCGTGGGCGCGCGTCCAGGCGGCCAGCCGCAGTCGGCCGGTGTCGGTGGCGCTGACGGCGGCGGCGCGCCGGTCCTCGCTGTCCACCTCGCGCTTCACCAGCCCGTTCGTGGCCATCGTGGCGACGAGTCCGCTCACCGTGGACTGGGCGAGGCGCTGGCGGGCGGCGAGTTCGCTGACGCGGACCGGGGAGTGTTCGACGCAGACCTGGAGGAGTTCCACCTGGGCCATGGGGAGCTGCTCCCAGGGGTACTCCGTCCGGATCGAGGCGCGCAAGGCCCGGCGCAGGCGGGTGACGGCGGCGGTCAGCGCCCGGGCTTCGGGTGAGTCCGCGCCGGGCCGCGCGTCCGGGGCACCGGGCATGCCCGGCATGCGTGCCATGCCCACCACGCTACTCGCGCTCCGCCGCGGCCGGGGCGGCTCTCGCGCCCGTCCCGGACCCCGTGACGGCCATGACGGCGGCCGCGGCCAGCAGGATCAGCACCGCGAGGCGTCCGCCGTCGCCGCCCGTGTGCAGGGCCAGGGTGACGAGGGCGACGCCGATCGCGGTGCCGAGCCCGCGTGCCATGTTGATCAGGCCGCCGCCGGTGCCGGGAGCCTCCGTCGGCACCGCCCGCATCACGAGGGCGTTGTTGGCGGGGGCGAACAGGCCGAGCCCGAGGCCGAGTACGCCGAGCGCGCAGGCGAGCGGCGCGGGCGCGGGCGCCAGGAAGAGCAGGGCGGCCAGGGCGCAGCCGGTCAGTAGCGATCCGTACAGGCAGCGCGCCCGGTCGGTGACGGCGGCGGGCAGGGCCCGGTCACCGCCCACCGCGCCGAGCGCGAATCCGGCGGGCAGTGCGGTGAGGACCGCTCCGGCGACGAGCACGCCGTACCCGGACCCGAGGAGGAGTACGGGTACCAGCACGAGCGGGCCGAACAGGACGAGGTATCCGCACAGGGCCGCCGCGAGCCCGCCCCGGATCGCGGGTGCCTTCAGCAGCGCCGGGTCGAGCAGGGGTGCCGGGGCGCGCCGCTCCCGCCGGACGAGGGCGGCGGTGGCCCCGAGGGCGACCGCGCAGGCGGCCGGTCCGGTCCAGGCCGGCACGTGGAGCCCCGACAGGGAGCTGAGCGCGACCAGCAGGGCGGCGGTGGCGGTGGCGAGCCACAGGACCCCGGCCCGGTCGAAGCGCCGTACGGGGGCGCGGTCGCGGGTGCGCGGGAGCAGGTAGTGCCCGGCTGCCAGGGCGATCAGCCCGACGGGCACGTTGATCCAGTACGTCCAGCGCCAGCCGAGCCCGGCCACGAGCGCGGCCCCGACGGTGGGGCCGAGTGCCAGCCCGACGGCCTGGGCGGCGGCCTGGACGCCGAGCGCGGTCCGCAGCCGTGCGGCGGGCGTGCTGGTCTTCACCAGGGCCACGCTGTTGGCCTGGAGCATGGCCGCGCCCACCGCCTGCACCACCCGGAACCCGATGAGGGCGATGAGGGTCGGGGCGAGGCCGCAGGCCGCCGATGCCCCGGTGAAGAGCGCGAAGCCGTAGAGGTAGGAGAGTTTGCGGCCGTGGGCGTCGGAGAGCCGTCCCACGGGCACCAGCAGGGCGACGAGGGTGAGCAGATAGGCCAGCGAGACCCATTCGACGCCCGCGAGGGGAACCCCGAACTCGGCGCGGACCCCGGGGTAGGTCATCGTCACGATGCTGGCGTCGAGCTGCCCCATGAAGGCGCCGAAGCACACGGTGCCCACCGCCAGCCGCCAGGCGCCGGCGCGCGAGCGCACCCAGGCGGGCCGGGCCCGTTCCCGTACGAGCAGGGCGGGCAGGGCGGGGGTGGACGAGAAAGCCATGGGGGCTCCTCCCTTCGTGCCGGTCGTACCGGCCTCACCGGATCCCCCACACATCTTCAGATTACATCGGACACCGATCCATCAGTTTGGGAAGAAAAGGGAGAAAGGCCCGGACCGCGGAGGCCATAAGGCCGGAACACCGCTTCCGCCAGGGCCTTGCCGGGAATCCGGCGGGGATTTCTTTACGGATTTTCCCGACCCTTTCATCTCCCTATACTTAGCGCCACCTTATTCGCTTTCCGTTCACCGGGGAAGCCGAAGTGACCGGTTCGGCGCGCCTATGGTTCTGACGTCCACTCCATTCGCAGAGACCCGGAGAGATAGGCACTGATGGACTCCTCCACGACGGTCATCGCGATCACCATCGCCGTGGCCCTGCTCTTCGACTTCACCAACGGGTTCCACGACACGGCGAACGCGGTGGCCACGGCCATCGCCACCGGCGCATTGCGGCCCAAGGTCGCCGTGGCCATGTCCGCGGTGTGCAATCTCGCCGGCGCGTTCGTTTCGGTGGCGGTCGCCAAGACGATCTCCGGGGGCATCATCGACGAACACGCCGGAATACGCCCGCCGGTCATCCTCGCGGCCCTGGCGGGGGCGGTCCTGTGGAATCTGGCGACCTGGCTGCTCGGAATTCCCAGCAGTTCCTCGCACGCCCTCGTGGGCGGGCTGATCGGTGCCACCGTCGCCTCGGTGGGCCTCCAGGGTGTCAACGGGTCGGCCGTGGTCGGCAAGATCCTCGTCCCGGCCGCGCTGTCTCCGCTGATCGGCGGACTCGTGGCGTACGCGGCCACGCGGGCGGCGGGCCGGCTGCGCGGACCGGAAGGCGGCGGGGACGCGGCGGAGCGCGGGGCGGGGCGGGGGGCGGGGCACGGGGCGGAGCGCGGGGCCGGGCGCGGGGCGCGCGCCGGGCAGGTGCTCGCGGCCGCGCTCGTCTCCGTGGCGCACGGCACCGGCGACGGGCAGAAGACCATGGGCGTGATCACGCTGACGCTGGTCACGGCGGGCTCCCTGCCCGCCGGGTCCGCTCCCCCACTGTGGGTCATCGTGGCCGCGGGGCTCACGATGGCCCTGGGCACCTACACGGGCGGCTGGCGCATCATCCGCACGCTCGGCACGGGCCTGACCCGGCTCGGCCCGCGGCAGGGCTGCGTGGCCCAGACGAGCGCGGCGGCCGTGCTGCTGGCCACCTCGCACCTGGGCTTCGCGGTGTCCACCACGCACGCCGTCACCGGCAGCGTCGGCGGGGCGGGGCTGGCCACCCCCGGCGGGGTGCTGAGCCGCACGACCGTGCGGGCCATGCTCGTGTCGTGGGTGCTCACACTGCCCGCCGCGGGGATCGTCGCCGCCCTGGCCGTCCTGCTCACGGAGCAGGGCGCCTGGGGCCAGGACGCCACGGCGGCCCTGCTGTTGTGCGCGACCCTCGCCTTCTGGGCCCGGTCCCGCCGTACGGCCGTCACCGCGCGGAGCGTCGCGCCGGAGACGGCCACCGCCTGAGCCGACCACGCATGATGTGACCCAAGGCCCCGAAGACGTAAGGCCCCAAAAGGTCGCGAAAGGTCCCGAAGATGAAGGTACCCGGCACCACGGTGGCAGCAGCGGGCCTGCGGTCCCGGATGACCGCCGGCTTCGGCGACGGAAGCATGGTCCTGCGCGCCGCGGTCTCGTCGGGACTCGCCTGGTGGATCGCCTCCGTGCTGCTGCACTCCGAGTCGGCCTCGCTCGCCCCCGTCGGCGCCATCCTCGCCACGCAGACCACGCCCTTCGCCACGGCGCGCAAGAGCCTGCAGCGGGCGGCCGGCATCCTGTTCGGCTTCCTGCTCGGCGTGGCGGCCACCGCGTCGATGGGCACGAACACGGTGAGCGTCGTCCTCGTGGTCCTGGTCGGCATGTACGCGGGACGCGTGATGAACCTCGGCTCGCAGATGCACCAGATCGCGCTCACCGCCGTGCTCGTGATGGGCGCCGCCACCACCTTCGGGTACGGGGCCGCCCGGCTGGAGGACAACGTCGTCGGCGTGCTCGTGGGCACGTGCGTCGGCCTCGCCCTGCCCGCCCCCGGCTTCACCCGCCGCGCCGGCGAGGAACTGGCCCGCCTGAACCGGCAGATGGCCGCCCTGCTCGCCGAGATCGGCCGGGGCCTGGCCGAGGACGACTGGGCCGCGCGCACCGGGGACTGGGTCCGGCGGGCCCGCTCCCTGTCCAAGGAGCTCGACACGGTACGCCAGGCCGTCCGCGAGGCGGAGGACGCGATCCGCTGGCGGCCGCGCGGCCGGCTCGCACGGCCCCGCCTGGACCGGCTCGCCGAAGCCACCCAGTGCCTCGACCACGTCGGCCACCAGGTCCGGGGCATCACCCGCGGCCTGTACAACCTGACCTTCCGCGAAGGCCGCCCGCCGGCCCTGCACTGGGCGCAGCACGACGAGCACCTGCTGCCCCGGCAGGCGGACGCCCCGGCCGGGCTGGACGGCGTACTGGCCGCGCTCGCCGCGATGCTGGGCGACCTGGCCGGCGTACACGTGCGGGAGGAAGCCCCCTCGCCCGGGGTGCGGGCCCGGCTGTCGGAGCTGCTCGGCGAGGCCGAGACCTGCTTCCTGCGGACCGCGCTGGCGCAGTCCCCCGGCTACGCGGACTGGCGGGTCCTGTGCACCGCCGGGATCCTGGAGGACGCCCGGAAGATGCTCCACGAACTCGACCCCTCGGTCGGCCCCCACCAGGGCGCCTTCGGGTAGCCGCCGGGGCGGGTGCGGAGCGCGCCCTAGGCGCCCTTCCCGCGCAGGTGGCGCCAGACGGCCTTGGCCGCGTTGTGGCCCGACATGCCGTGCACGCCGGGGCCGGGCGGGGTGGCCGAGGAGCACAGGAACACGGCCGGGTGGGGCGTGTTGTACGGGGACAGCGTGAGCTTGGGGCGCAGCAGGAGCTGGAGCCCGGAGGCGGCACCGCAGGCGATGTCGCCGCCGACGTAGTTGGGGTTGCGGGCGGCGAGCTGCGGCGGGCCCGCCGTGGCGCGGGCGAGCACCAGGTCGCGGAACCCGGGGGCGAAGCGCTCCAGTTGGCGCTCGACGGCTTCGGTGAGGTCGCCGTCCCAGCCCGCCGGGACGTGCCCGTACACCCAGAAGGTGTGCTTGCCCTCGGGGGCCCGGCCCGGGTCGACCAGGCTGGGCTGGGCGGCGATGAGGAAGGGGGTGCGCGGGACCCGCCCGCCGGAGGCCAGTTGCAGGGCCGCGTCGATGTCGCGGGTGCGCGGACCGATCTGCACGGTGCCGGCCCGGCGCGGCTCCTCCGCCGTCCAGGGGACGGGGCCGTCCAGGGCGTAGTCCAGCTTGAACACGGAGGCGCCGTAGCGGTAGCCGTCGTAGACCCGGCCCAGGCGGGCGATGCGCGCCAGCGCGGTCGGGGAGGTGTCGAAGACGTACGCCCGGGCCGGCGGCAGGTCGTCGAGCCGCTTGACCTCGAAACCGGTGTGCACGGCCCCGCCGAGGTCGCGCAGGTATCCGGCGAGGGCGTCGGAGATCGACTGCGAGCCGCCGCGCGGCACGGGCCAGCCGTTCGCGTGCGCGGCGAGGGCGAAGACCAGGCCGACGGCGCTGGTCCCGATCCCGCCGAGCGGGGCGATGACGTGCGCGACGAGCCCCGCGAACAGAGCGCGGGCGCGGTCGTCGCGGAAGCGGCTCAGCAGCCAGGTGGAGGGCGGCAGCCCTGCCAGTCCGAAGCGGGCGAGGGTGAGCGGGTCACGGGGCAGTGCGGTGTTCGGCAGCGACATGAAGTCCCGGGCGAGGGTGTCCCACTTGCCGAGGAACGGCTCGACCAGCCGCCGGTACGTGCCCGCGTCGCGCGCCCCGAAGGACGCGGCCGTCTCCGCGACGGAGCGGGAGAGCACGGCCGCCGTGCCGTCGTCGAAGGGGTGCGCCATGGGCAGCGGGGCGTGCAGCCACTCCAGCCCGTACCGCTTCAGGGGCATGGTGGAGAAGACGGGGGAACCGGCGCCGAGCGGGTGTACCGCCGAGCAGGGGTCGTGCCGGAAGCCGGGGAGGGTGAGCTCCTCGGTCCGGGCCCCGCCGCCGACGGTGTCCGCGGCTTCGAAAACGGCCACCGAGTAGCCGCGCCGGGCCAGTTCAACGGCGGCCGTCAGCCCGTTGGGCCCGGCCCCCACCACGACCGCATCGAGGATCGACGGCACTTGCGACTCCTTCGTCCGGCGGCGCCACCGCCCCCAGGGTATTGCGCCTGTCCATAGCGGGCTCCGCGATCCGCGCCGACTCCGTTCGCCCTGGGCTCAGCGGCGGGGGCGGCCGTCGGCTCGCCGCGGCTGCGCCGCCGGGTCACGCGCCCCGCAGCAGCTCCCGGATCCGTACGGCCGTGGCCTCGTCGCGGCCGACCGCGAACGGCAGCGCGTTGTCCCGGTCCACTCGGAAGGGGACCCCGTCGACGGTGCTCTGGGATCCGCCCGCCTCGGCGACCAGGAGCAGCCCGGCCGCGTGGTCCCAGGCCGAGGGCCAGTTGAAGGCCAGGCCGTCCATCTCTCCCCGGGCCACCTTCAGGTACTCCAGGCCCGCCGACCCGCACGCGCGGGAGGCCACACCGGGGACGTCGAGGCGCGCCAGGATCCGGCGCTCCTCCTCGGTGGTGTAGAGCGGGTGAGCGGTCGCGACCCGCAGCTCGGCGCCGGGCTCGGGCGAACCGCTCAGGATCCGCTCGCCGTTGACGTACGCACCCTGTCCGCGCACGGCGGTGGCCATCTCCTCCAGCGCCGGGGCGAAGGTCCAGGAGGCGAGGAGCTCCCCGCGGTGCGCGAGCGCGACCAGCGTGCAGAACGCCGCGTCCCCGTGCACGAACTGCCGGGTCCCGTCGACGGGGTCCACGATCCACACCGGGGCGTCGGCGCGCAGCGCCCCGTACACCCCGGGGTCGGCGTGCACCGCTTCCTCGCCCACCACCGCCGAGCCCGGCAGCAGCCGGGTCAGGGCGGCCGTGAGGTATTCCTCGGCCTTGCGGTCGGCGTCGGTCACCAGGTCGTGCGGGCCGCTCTTCTGGTCCACCTCGTGGTCGGCGAGCTGGCGGAATCTCGGCATGATCTCGATCGCCGCCGCCTTGCGAACGGCTTCGTCGACGTCGGACAGGTTCCGGGCGAGGAATTCATCGATCATGCCTCCAGCAAAGCACGCCCGGCTGACAATCCCCACCGCCGGACCGGGCGGGCGGCCGGACCCCGGATGGACCGCGGGTGAACGCGCCGCCGGGCGGGCGGCGGCACGGGGAGGCACGGGGAGGCACGGGGAGGCACGGGGAGGCACGGCGGGTTACGGCGAGGCACCGGCCGGCAGCGGTCGGTGAGCACCGGAACCCGCCCGGCTGCGGGGTCTGCGGTCGCCTGCCTCAACGGCTGGGGGCCGCAGGCCCCGTGGCCCCGCCCGGGCTAGTTGGTGGCGAGGCCTCCGACGACGAGGGTCTGCGGGGAGAGGTGCTCGTACGCCCCGTCCGTCATGTGCTGCGGGTTCAGGTGCTCGAAGGCGCCGTCCTGGCCCTGCGGTGCGACGCTGATGTGGTTGTCCGCGAAGGCCGGGCCCGCGCCGAGCACGGCCAGGGCGAAGGCGGCGGTGGCGGTTATCGCGGCGGCTCTGGTGTTCATACTGGTCCCCCCGGGTCCGGCCGGCCCCTGGTCGGGCCGGCTCGGAAACAGGCTGTCAGGCCCGCCCGGAGTCCTGCAACAGCATCGGGACGATCCGCTCAGCCCGCTCCGGCGGAGAGCTCCTCCCGGAGCGAGCGCCCCGCCGCGCGGTGCCCGCCGGCCGCGGCCGGGTCCGTGTCGTCGAGCAGGGCCGCGATGCCCTCGTGGGCCAGCGCCTCCTCGTGCCGGTAGCCGAGCCCGGGTGCCAGCTCCAGCGTCTGCCGGTGCAGGCGCAGGGCCTCCTCGGGGAGTCCCGCGAGCCGGCAGGTCTCGGCGTAGCCGCCCAGGAACCGGACCTTCCAGTGTTCCTCGAACAGCTCGTCCAGCAGCGCGAACGCCTCCCGGTGGCTGGCCAGGGCCTCCTCGTACCGGCCCATCCGGCGCAGCGCGACGCCCAGGCAGTTGAGGGACCACGCCTCGTTGTTCACGTGCCCGTCCTCGCGGGCCAGTGCCAGCGCCCGGTGCAGATGTTCCGACGCCTCCTCGGGCGACTCCTCCGCGATGGCCACGCCCAGGGTGATGCGGGCCGTCAGGGTGGGCGGCCACGCGGGGTCCGGGTGGGAGAGGTCCAGGACCTCCCGGGCCCGCCGCGCCGCCTCCTCGCGCTCTCCCAGCTGGAGCAGCGCCCAGGCTTCCGAGGCCGCCGCGTGGGCCGCCCCCGCCGGGAGGCCGGCTTCCCCGTACAGCTTCCCGGCCAGCCGGAAGAGCTCGAGCGGCTCCCCGGCGCCGTCCCGGTCCCCCCGGTCCCAGATCAAGTAGCCGCGCCGCAGGGTCAGTTCGGCTTCCGAGCGGGCGTCCCCCGTCTGCGCCACCCGGAGCCCGGCCTCCTCGTACGCGGCTGCGGCCTCGGCCATCCGGCCCGCGTTGTAGCGCGCGAAGCCCAGGTCGCTGTAGGCCTCGGCCAGCCGCAGCGGATCGCCCAGGCGTTCGGCGGCGGCCAGCGAGCGCTCGAAGAGGTGATTGAGGTGGGTCGTACCGCAGCGCCGGGCGAAGTACGCGCGCAGGAAGCGCGGCAGCTCGCACACGTGCGCGTCCGCCCCGACGGCTACCGCCGTCTCGAAGACGGCGATCATCGTCTCGTACTCCGAGACGAGCCAGGAGCAGGCCGCGTTCTTGTCGGCGAACCGCGGCAGGGCGGCCGGGGGGCGGCCCGCGGTGGGCGGCCGTCCCGGCGAGAGCACCGGCATCGCGGCGTCGGCGGCGGCCGCCGCGTGCACGAAGTAGTCGAGGAAGCGGCCCATCGCGCGCTCCCGGTCGGCCTGGGAGTCCTGCTGCGCGCACGCGCCGCGCGCGTGCTGGTGCACCAGGTCGTGCAGCCGGTAGCGGCCCGCCGTCGGCTGCTGGACCAGGTGCGCGTCGACCAGGTCCTCCAGCATCTCCCGGGCGCCGTGCAGCGGTACGTCCGCCAGGGCCGCGGCCGCGTACGCGTCGAAGGAGCCGCCGGGCAGCAGCCCCAGCATCCGGAACAACCGGGCCTGGGCCCGGTCCAGTTGCCGTACGGACATGGCGAACGCGGTGTCGAACTCGCTCGCCCCCTCCGCCAGCCGCTCCACGAGGATGCCCACCGTCCAGCCGGGCCGGTGTCGCAGCCGGGCCGCGGCCAGCCGCAGGGCCAGCGGCAGGTGGCCGCAGAGCCGCAGCACCTCGGCGGCGGCATCCGGTTCACGGGCCAGCCGGTCTTCGGGGCCGCCGGAGTCTCCGCTGGCCCGGGTCAGCAGTTCCGCGCTCTCCCGCGGGCTGAGCACGTCCAGCGACACCGGGGGCACCTCGTCCAGGCCCAGCAGCCGGTTGCGGCTCGTGATCAGGACGACCGAGTCGCCGGCGCCGGGCAGCAGCGGCCGGACCTGGTCCGCGTCGGCCGCGTTGTCGACGACCACGACGGCCCGCCGGTCCGCCAGTTCCGCGCGCCAGCAGGCCGCCAGCTGTTCGAGGCCCTCCTGCGGGACCCTCTCGGACGGCACGCCGAGCGCCCCGAGCAGCATCCGCAGCGCCGAGTCGGGATCGAGGGGGTCGCGGCCCTCGGTGAATCCGTGCAGGTCCACGTAGAGCTGGGCGTCCGGGTAGTCGGCGGCGAGCCGGTGCGCGGCGTGCACCGCCAGGCAGGTCTTGCCGACGCCCGCCATGCCGTCGACGGCGACACCCCGGTGACTGTCCACCGCGGCGAGCACGGAGGCGAGTTCGTCCTCGCGTCCGGTGAAGTCGGGTACGTCGCGCGGCAGGTCGTTACGGGGCTTCGGCTGGACCTGGCGGCCCGCCTTCGGCGGCGCCGGCAGCGGGTTGGCGGACCCGAGTTCCCAGAGGGGCCGCAGCGGGCGCGGATCGCGTTTGGCCAGTCGGCAGAGGGCGACCACCGCGGTCCAGGGCGGCACGGTCTGGCCGCTGAGGTAGCGCGAGAGCGAGGAGGAGCTCAGTCCCGCATCCCTCGCGAGGGCCCGTACCCCGAGCCCTGACAGCTCCTGGAGCAGCCGCAGCCGAGCGGCCAGCTCGTCCTGCGGGTCGGCCTTCGCCGTCCGCCGTTCCGTGTCCACGGTTCCCCCGTACTCCCTGTCCCGCCGTGCCCGAATCATCCCGGGCCGCATATCGGCTGGTCAAGGATGTTCCGCCTGTCCCAGGGTGTCCCACCGGCATCGCCTCGGCGGGCCGCTGCGGCTGTTATGGAGTCACACCCCGAGGGGGGCACCGGAAACCCGGAAGACCGGGAGCCCGGAAACCAGAAGAGGAGCACACCGAGATGCAGTCCCGCATGCAGAACCCCGCCGTCGTCCTGTCCGGCGCGATGCAGCCCATCCAGGACATCTTCAAGTCCGTGCACTCCGGTGGCGTGGACCAGCAGATCCTGGAGCTGGTGCACCTGCGGGTGAGCCAGATCAACAGCTGCAGCTCCTGTGTGGACGGCGGCGCCAAGTCGGCCCGCAAGGCCGGCGTGAGCGAGGAGCGGCTGGCCACGCTCGCCGCCTGGCGCGAGACCCCGTACTTCACCGAGGAGCAGCGGGCCGCCCTGCTGCTCGCCGAGGCCGCGACCCGGCTCGCCGACCGTCCCGACGCGGTGAGCGACGAGGTCTGGGACACGGCCGCCACCTACTTCGACGAGAAGCAGCTGGCCGCGATCGTCCTGATGATCGGTGTCACCAACATGTTCAACCGGCTCAACGCCACGACCCGCCAGATCGCCGGCGCGTGGGGATGATGACGGGCGCCGACCGGGCGGCCGAGGCGGAAGCCGCGTCGGCCGCGCGCCTCATCCCGGAGCTCCGGAGCTCCGGGATGAGGCGAAGATCGCCAAGCTCGTGAGAAGCGCGGCACACTGGTGTCCAGCCCTGCCGACGGCCGGCGCCGGACCGAGGAGAACGATCGATCGTGCTCAAGCCCCATGTCCTCACGATCGGTTCGCAGACCCCGCCCGCGCCCGCCGCACGGCCGCCGTCGGCCGCGTCGCCGGACGTGTCTACGGCCATGTCCACGGCCGTGTGGCTGGTCGACACCGACGAGCAGCACGGCGCGGCGGCCCGGCTGGCCCCGGAGGTCCTGGACCCGGCCGAGCACCGGCGGGCGGCCGCCTTCGCCCGCGAGCAGGACCGGCGCCGCTACGTCGCCGCCCACGTGGCGCTGCGGGTGCTGCTCGGGTCCCGGCTGGACCTCGCCCCGGGCCGGGTACGGATCACCCGCGCACCCTGCTCCTCCTGCGGCGGCCCCCACGGACGGCCGGTGACCGAGGACGGGCCCGTCCACTTCTCCCTGTCGCACAGCGACCGGCTCGCGCTGATCGCGCTGGGCCCGGTGCCGGTGGGAGCCGACGTGGAGACGCTGCCCCCGGCGACGGCCGTGCACGAGCTCGCCGGGCAGCTGCACCCGCGGGAGGCCGCGGAGCTGGAAGCCCTGGACCCGGAGGAACGCCCTGCGGCCTTCTCCCGTGTCTGGGTGCGCAAGGAGGCGTACCTCAAGGGCCTGGGCATCGGACTCTCCCGGGGCCTCGCCCTCGACTACGTGGGCACCGCCGACACCCCGGCGAGCGGTCTGCCGGGCTGGTCCCTGAGGAACGTGGCCGTTCCCCCGGGCTTCAGCGCCGCCGTGGCCGTAACGGATACGCCCGAACCGGCGGCGGACGCCACGGTCCGGACCTCGTCCTGAAACCGGCCGGTCGTCGCGGTCAGGCCTCGGTGCGGTTGAGGGTGTTGCCGAGGCGCCGTGGCGCGGCGAGTGCGGCGTGGGCCGCGCCCAGGATGAGCGTCAGGGCGAGGAGGGCTGAGATGGCCGTCCAGTCCATGACGAGGGTCGGCGGGCCAGGTTCGTGCGGCGGTCAGGCCCCAGCCGACGGCGACGCCGAGAACTGCCGCGAGGGCGGCGTGAGTTCGGGACCGGTCTCGATGCGGACGTCCGCCATGACGAGGTCGACCGGTTCGAGGGCTTTGACGAGACGTTCCTCCAGGTCGGGCATGGCCTTGGAGGGAGAGGTGATGACCGAGTAGTCCACGGTCGTCGCGCCGAGGGCACGTGCGGTCGCGGTGGTGACGTAGGCGGAGGCGCGGGTGAGAGTGGCCACGTCGACAGGGTCGGAGAGGAGGGCGTCGCCGACTTCGCGGCGGGTGTCCGGCTTCGCCGGGTCGCTGCTGAGCAGCCGGTACCGGTCCTTCATCAAGGGGGAGGACCAGTCGGTGTCCACGTAGCGCACGGACACCGTGCGCTCCTTCACCCAGACGGGGAACTCGCTGTTGCCGTCGATCGCGAGCACGGAGATTCCCGGCGCGCGCTGCCGCAGCTCTTGCGCGAGGCTGCCCGCCGCCGCCGGGGCGGACTGCGAAACGAATCCGTCAGCCTGGCCCAGGACGGGAACGCCGAACTCGTGCGCTGGGTGGCCGAGATGTTCAGGGGGAAGACCCACCCCGCATCCTCACGGCTGTGCCTGTTGGCCTTCCCGTGAAACGATCATTTCATTGCGGATCTGACCGTTCCGTGATCTAGTGACGGCCGGGGGCCGGGGGCTCATCTCCACCACAGGTTCCCCTTCCAACCTGCCAGGAGGGTCCGTGAGCGAGGGGTACGAGCACCTCGCCAGGACCGTGAGAGAGGTCGAGGCGCTCCGGTCGGAGGCGGGACTCGACCGGGCGTCGGTTTTCAACCTGCGAGACCTCTCCTTCCACAGCTCCCTTCCCGAGGCCGACATCCGGCGACTGCTCGACGGCGAGCTCCTCGAGGCGCCGGGAAGCGCCGCGGCCGAGCTGGCCCGCCGCATCGTGTTCCTCAGGGAAACCCGGCTGACCGTGGACAAGCACACCGGTTGCCGACGTCAGTACACGACCGCCGAGATCGCTGCCGGCAGTGGGATGACCCCGCAGTGGCACGGCAAGTTGCTGAACCACAGCACGCCCAACATCTGGCACGGCGCCGGCCTCGCCAAGTTCTTCGACGTCCCCATGGAGTACTTCACCCAGACGCCACCGGAGGCCGTGAAACGGGTGCTGGACAGCAAGGTCATCCCGCACCTCTCGGCGTTCCTCAGGAATCCTTCCGAGGCTGTGAGGAATCGTCACGCCATGCAGGTCCAGCTCCGTCTCGGCGACAAGGAGCTGTCCCCGAGTCTGGAGATGGCTCTGATGGCCTTCATGGACGCGATCACACGGGAAGGCTCCGGACCCTAGGGTCGGTCCGGACGCAGCGACTGACCTGACCTTCAGTCACCGGCAGCAGCAGGGCGGGCCGCGGCTTCACCGCCCATCGGAGGGGAACTCACAGTGGGGGCATTCGGATGAACGAGGGGAAGATGGCGGGCTTTCGCAAGGGGGTGCTCGCGACTCTCGGCAGGCCGCCATCCCACGAGAGCCTGCTCACCGTGCCAAGAGCCCACCTGGCACGGCGATCCACCGCGCGGAAGGTCGCGAAGTTCTGCGACGCGGTGCTCGCGGGTCTCGACAGGCCGATTCCCTCGGATCCGGACAGCCTGTTCGCGGTACTGAGGGCCGACGTCGAGCGGCGCTTGAACGAGGACCGCGCGGCGCTCCCGTTCCGTCCGGTCCTCCTGTATTTCCGTGAGTTCCCCGAGGAGACGGCCAGTGGCCTCACGGCGACATTCGACGACCGGATCGTCATCGTCGTGGAAAGCCAGACGACCACGCTGCACCAGTTCGTGATCTTCGCACACGAGATGTGGCACGCCTTGATGGGACAGTGCCTGTCGCACGGGGCCCACAGCGACGTTGCCGCGGCAGCCGCCAGGTCACTCGGTGGTGAACTGGTGGGCGACGACCTCCTCGCCCTGGCCGCGAGGAGCCACGTCGACACCCAAGAGGAAAGCGACGCGGAGGAGTTCGGGCTACAGATGGGAGCCCGGCTGCGGGAGTGTCTGCAAGAGGCGGGCGCCGTACCGACAACCGGTTTGGCAGGCCGGATACAGTCCAGCATGGGTAGAGGCTACTGAGCATGACCGGATCGGACTATTTCATTCCCGCCGGCGTCCTGGCGATCGCTTTGGTGGTGAAGGCTCCCTCGTTCTGGCGCAGCTGGCACTCGCCGATGTCGAATTCGATTTTCGTGATCCTCGCGGCCTCGGCGGCAGGGTTCGTGTTCGGTGCCCCGCCGACCATCGAGCGGGTCAACCGGTTCACCGGCGTCCCGAACGTCTCGGCGCTCATCGTCTACTGCATCCTGTCGTGCCTGTCGTGCGGCTCGATCGTGCTCCTCATCCACTGGCGCGGGGGGCCCGAGGAGATCCTCCGGAAGCACACCAGGATATGGATCGCGGCGACCGCCGCACTGATCGCGACGTTCTGTGTCCTCTTCTCTCTCAGCAGCGTGCCCATCGAGCAGCAGCGCGACTTCGACACCTTCTACGCGAACACCCCGTACGTGCGGGAGATGATCGTGCTCTATCTGACCGCGCACATCGCCACGAGTCTCGTGGTGGCGACGAAATGCTGGCGGTGGGCCCGTGAGCTTCGAGATCTCCAGGCCGCGTGGACCCACTGGGGCCTGCTCATACTCGTGGCCGCCTTCGGCATCGGCTTGTCGTTCGCCCTGCTCAAATTCCTGGCTGTCGGCGCCCGGTGGGCCGGTACGGACGGATGGGACGCGCTCAGCACCGAAGTCGCCCCTCCCCTGGCAGGACTGGGCGCCGGCATGACGACGATCGGCTTCCTGGTGCCGGTCGTCGGGCCACGGCTGGGGTCGATGTGGGGGTCCTGGCGGGCCTACCGGGCGATGGAGCCCCTCTGGCGTGCGCTCGAGCCCTTCGCCGGACCCGGGAAGCCCACCTGGATCCGGCTTACTTCGTCACCGGAGATCCGGGCGATGGCCAGGTCCACCGACATTTCCGATCGCCTGCTGAATCTGTCGCCCCATCTGGACAGCAGCCACCGCGAGGCGGCCGAGCGGTACGCCTCCTCGCAGGGCTGCGAGCCGGAGGCGGCTCTCATCTTCGCCGAAGCGGCCACGATCCACGCGGCCTTGGCCGCCGCCGAGGCCGCGGAGGCCGCCGGGGGGCCGTCGTCCGGACTGCCGGCCATCGCTGCCGAGACGGGCGCCACCATCGACACGCGCGTGTCGGGAACGAATGGTCTCGCCCGACTGAGCATCCAGTTCTCCAAGATCCGCCGCTCCGACGTGCCCGTCGGCGGCGCGGCCCGCTCAGAGGGCAATTGATCATGCTTGCTCTCCCCCACCCGCCTCGAGGGAGTCGCCGGTGAACGCGGGAACGGCGTACCTGTCCGTGGCCGCCGGCTTCCTCGTCGCCACCGCCATCAAACTCTGGGCTCTGCGGAAGAACCCCCGGGACCCGCTCCTGAGGGCCGTCACCGCGACCCTCTTCGTTGCCGCGTTCCTGTTCGTCACGGCCGCTCCCCCGAATCTCGCGGTCATCAACGAGATGTTCGGCGTACCGAACATCGCCGCGCCCATCGTGTACTCGATCCTGACCGCCTTCGACGGCATCAGCATCGTGTTGCTGATCCACTGGCGGGGAAACGAGGATGCGCGCGTCACCCTGCGGCGGACACGGCTGTGCCTGACCACCTACGCCACGGTGATGGTTGCCATATGTGCCCTGTTCGCGCTGGGCGACGCACCGGTCGAGCGACTCCGGGACCTGGACACGTACTACTGCGGCACGCCCTGGATCCGCGAGATGATCCTTCTCTACCTGACGGCGCACAGCGTCGCGGCCGTCACCCTGGTGCTCCTGTGCCTGCGTTGGTCGAGGAAGGTCCCCGGCACCCTGAAGGCCGGGCTGCTCCTGATCACCGCCGGGGCGGTGTGCATGTTCGGCTACGACCTTTTGAAGTTCACGGCGATCTTTGCCCGCTGGCTCGGCCACGATTGGGACGCGCTGAGCACCGACGTCGCCTTCTCCCTGGCCGGTTTCAGCGCCTTCCTCTTTTCCGCCGGTTTCATGCTCCCGCCCATCGGCCAAGGCGTGGGCTCCCGGTGGCGGGCTCTTCGCCGCTTTCGCCGGCTGCAGCCCCTCTGGCTGGAGATCCGCCCGGAGATACCTCCCACGAGTCCGCCGCCGATGCCGTGGTGGCAGCCCGTGAAGCGTCGGCTCATGCAGCGCGAGACGGACATTTTCGACGCCGTACTGCGGCTGACGCCCTGGTTTGACCATTCGACCGGCGCGGAGATCTACGCGCTCGCCCTGGCCGAGTACTCCGAGGCCCGGCGTGCCCGCGGCGAAGCCGATGCCTGCGTCATAGCCCGCGCGGTGATCCGCAAGGGGTACGCCGTGCCCGCCCTCGCTCCGGAGCGTCGATGGACGGTCAGCTCCATCGAGGATTCCGAAGACCTCGTCGACATGTCCGCCGCCATGCTGCGCTCCCCGCGGGTCGAAGTGACACGGCAGTCCAGCGCACTGGCGGAACACAGTGCCTGACCGCGCCGAGCAGTCCGAAAAGCCCCTGCCCCTGCCCGCCCGCCGCACCGAGAGCCCTCACAGAGAGATGACCATGGTCACCACACACCCGAAGCACGTCGAGGCCCTCATCATCGGCGGGGGGTACGCCGGCCTGCTGGCCGCATCCGTGGTCGCCCTGGCCGGCTACGACGTACTCGTGCTCGCGGGCGGCCAACCCACCACCCGCCCACGGGAAGCGGGTTTCGAACCGGCTCAGCACGGCGAGGTGCTCCACGTCGGCGGGATGTGGGACGTGAACGATCTGGCGTACGGCTCGGGGGCGATGCTGCAGCGCCGCGGTGCTCGGACGTTCCCCTTCCCCGCCGGGGACCACCTGTCCCGGACGCGCCCGCGAGCCTGGGGGACCCGAGAACTGCTGACGTGCAGCCGCGAACTCCTGACCGGCGTGCTGCGCGAGGTCGTCGTCGCCAACCCCGCACGCGAGCGGGACACCACCATCCTGGACGGCGCCCATGCCGTCGGGCTGATCGGCGACGAATCCGCGGTGCTCGGCGTGCGCGTCCGGTTCGGTGACGGGACGGAGCAGGAGGTCACCGCGCAGCTCGTCGTCGACGCGAGCGGCGCCGAGGCGTGTACGGCGAACTGGCTGGAGGACCTCGGCGTTGCCGCCGTACCGGTCATCAGGCGCGGCGCGGCCGGGTTCTCCGCCAGCCGTCTCTACCGGGCGCCGGAGGGGCAGGCGGACCTCGCCCTCACCGCTGTCGCGGACGGTGCCCGCAGCGCCGTGATCGTTCCGATCGAGGCCGGATTGTGGGCCGTCACCCAGACCGCCCCGGATCGTGAACAGATCGCCGACGCGGACGCCTTCGCCCGGGCCGCGCTGGCCCTGTCGGACCCCGCCGTCGGCCGGCTCATCGCCGGGGCGAAGCCCGCGGGCGACGTGGCCGTAACCCCTGCTGCGGCCCTGCGCTGGCACCGGTACGAGCGCATCCGCGGGCCCCGCGGCCTCGTCGTCGTGGGGGACGCCCTGGCGACCTTCAGCCCCCTGGACGCGCGCGGACCGCTGGCGGCCGAGGCCGCCGCCAGAGCCCTGCGCGTGGCACTCGGGCGTGGCATCAGCCACCCGAGGGCGTCCCGCCGGGCCCAGCAGGCAATCGCCGAAGAGGTCGCGCACCTGTGGGCCGATCCGCGGACGGACCTGATGGGCGGGGGCCGGCCCAGGCCCGCCGGCGCGGGCCTCTCCACACGCCTCTCACGCGTACGGGCGGCAGCGGGCCGGGTTCTGAAGCCGCGAACCCGCTGAACCGGAAACCACGCCGCCCGGACCGGGGACCGAGCACGGACCAAGAACGGCACCGTACACGCGGGCCACAGCCGGACGTCACATCACGACATCCAGAGGGGAATCTTCTATGCATCTGTCCACACCTCTCGTACTGCAGAGCGGCGCCCGCATTGCCAACCGGATAGCCAAGGCCGCCATGGAGGAGAGCCTCGCCCGCCAGCCCGGCCAACTGCCCGGGCCGGAGATCGAGGAGCTCTACCGCAGTTGGGCCCGCGGCGGAAGCGGACTGATCATCACCGGGAACGTGATGATCGACCGACGGGCCCTCACGTCTCCGGGAACGATCGTGCTCGACGCCGAAACCGACCTGGCCCCCTTCCGCCGCTGGGCCGCGGCCGCCGGTTCGCAGGGCGGTCAGGTGTGGATGCAGATCAACCACCCCGGCCGGCAAGTCAGGTCGGACCTGCCCGGGGTCGCATGGGCGCCGTCCGACATCGGCGTCAGCCTCGGGAAGCACACGAGCACGTTCGCCCGCCCGACCGCGATGACCGGGGCGGACATCCAGGCCACGATCGACCGGTTCGCCACCACAGCACGGCTCGCGGAGGAGACCGGCTTCCACGGCGTCCAGATCCACGCGGCCCACGGTTACCTCCTCAGCCAGTTCCTCTCCCCCCTCGTCAACCGCCGCACCGACCAGTGGGGCGGCAGCCTGGAGAACAGGGCGCGGATGCTCGTGGAGGTGGTGCGAGCCGTTCGGGCGGCCGTGTCCCCGGGCTTCACCGTAAGCATCAAGATCAACACTGCCGACTTCCAGCGCGGCGGCTTCGACGTCGACGAGGTGGAACAGGTACTCGTGTCTCTCGGAGACCTCGGCGTGGACCTGGTGGAACTCTCCGGCGGAAGCATGGAGAGCGCGGCGACCATGGGCCGGACGGCCGATGACAGGAAGCTCGACCGGGAGGCCTACTTCCTGGCGATCGCCGAGCGGCTCGTCGCATCCGCGCCCATGCCGCTCATGCTGACCGGCGGCATAGGCCGGCGCTCCTCCGCGGAGAAGGTCCTGACCAGCGGATTCGCCATGGTCGGGCTGGCCACCGCCCTCGCTCTCCACCCCGACCTGCCCACGCGCTGGCAGGAAGGCGACGACATCGAGGTTGCCGCGCCGCGCCTCAACTGGCGGGACAAGGACATCGCCAGCGCGGGCGTACTGGCCCTCGTGCGGGCGCACATGAGCCGCATCTCCCGCGGCCTGCCGCCTCGCGCCCGGACCTCCGCGTACGTCGCCCTCATCCGCGACACCCTGCGGAACCGGGGAATGACCCGGACTTACGGACGGTGGCTTTCCCAGAACCCGGCGCCGGAGGCCACCATGCCGCTCACCGGCTGACGAACCAGGGGAGCGCCACGGCCTCCCCGCGCCCCCCGCTTCGGTCGATCGCCTTCCGGGGTTTCTCCGAAACCCCCGCCGCGATTCGGATCCTCCTCGGCCTAATCTTGGACGTGCGGCCGAGTCCGAGGTGAGCGCACGTCCACGCTGGACCCACAGGGGAATACGGATCGACGCCGACGGCACGGGGTGCGCGGGTGAGGAGTCAGGGATGAGAATCGTGAGGAACCGGCGGCTGGAGCAAGAGATGGTGCGGCTGTGCGATGAGCTGTACGCCGGCCTGGGTGAGCCCGCACCCCGCGACATCGCCGAGCTGATCGACCGAATAGCCGTGCAACTCACCGCCTACCGCGGCGATCCCGGACGGCCCGTGCGCATCGTGCGCCGGGACTTCCCGCAGGGCCTCGGAATCGTCTCGGGACTCTGGCTCGACGGGGAGACCGAGGACATCATCGTCGTCGCGAAGAGCACCAGCCCCTTCCATGCTCTGGTCATCCTGGGGCACGAGATCTGGCACATGATCAAAGGCCACTGCGGTACGTACGCCCTGGGTGCGCAGGTCGCCACTCGCCTGATCGGTGATGACGTCCTGACCTCGGAGGACCTGGACGAAGCCGTGCGTCTCGTCGCCGCGCGGACACACGCCGCGGGAGGTGACGAGGCCGAGGCCGAGCAGTACGGCCGCATGCTCGGCCGGCGCTTTCGCCACTTGCTCGAAGTCGACTCCACCCAGCGGGTCCTCGAAGGTCCGGCCGCCCGCATCCAGGCCTCTCTCGGCAACGGCTGATGGACGGCTCGGACTACTACATCCCGGCAGCCGCCCTCGGCATCGCGTTCCTCTCCAAGCTCCCCGGACTGATCCGGCAGTGGAGCAACCCCATGGTCCGGTCCGTCGCGGGACTGCTCTTCATGTCCAGCGCCGGATTCGCCTTCGCCGCGCCCCCCACGATCACCGTGGTCAACCGGTGGGTGGGGCTGCCGAACGTCTCCGCGCCGCTGGTCTACGCCATCCTCAGCGTGTTCAACACGTGCTGCATCGTGCTCCTCGCGTACTGGCGGGAGGGATTCGGCGTCGAGGTCCAGCGCCGCGTGCGGTGGTGGTTCGCGGTATGCGGCGCGGTGATCGCCCTGCTCAGCCTGTGCTTCGTCCTGGGCGACGCCCCGGTGGAACGGCTCCGGGACCTCGACACCCATTACGCGTCCACGCCCTGGATCCGCGAAATGATCGTCATCTACCTCGCCTGGCACATCGTGGTCGGCACGGTCGTACCGGTGATGTGCTGGCGGTGGTCGCGGGTGGTCGACGGGTGGCTCCGGGCGGGCTTGTTGACCCTGGTGGCCGGCTTCGTCTTCAGCACCGGTTTCGGCCTGGCCAAGGCCGCGGCCGTCGTCGCCCGCTGGACGGGCGGTGACTGGGACTTCCTGAGCACGGACGTCGCCCCGCCCCTGGCCAGTGTCGGAGCCGTACTGACCACCTCCGGCTTCCTGTTGCCCCAGGGCCGTCGCCTGGCCAGGGTCTGGGAAACATGGCAGACCTACCGGTGGATGGGGCCGCTGTGGCGCAGGCTCCGCATCCTCATGGGCCTGCCGGTGTCCACCAGTTGGTGGACACCGCTCGGATCCCGGCTCTTCGATCGCGAAACGGATATCCACGATGACCTACTGGCCTTGGCCCCGTACTGCGACCTCGAGATCATGACGGCACACCGCGAGAGGGCGCTCGACGACGGAGTCTGCCCCCACGAGGCACGTGCCGCGGCCGCGGCCATGATGATCGCGTTCGCCATCGATGCCAAGGAATCCTGCACGGGGAGCGTCGAGGACTGCCCGGAACAAGGCACTGCCGCGCTCAGCGCCGTACTCGGCGCCGGCACCAGGGGTATCGCCCGCATCTCTCGCCAGTACGGAGCCCTTCGCCGCCACACCGCGGCCGCCCCGCAGGGAAGGCGCTCCCTGTGAACGGCCCCCGTCCCTCCTTGCCGCGCTCAGCCCCGCCTTCCATGCTGTCGACCTTGTAATACTTTCCCAGCCTCTGCCGATACTCCCCGTCGTCCGAGCCACCCGCGAAGCGGCAGTCCTAGAGAGCAACACACGATGACCCAGCAGCCCAACGGCGCTACCGGCACCACCCGCGCCGTCATTCTCGGCGGCAGCCTTGCCGGTACTCTCGCGGCCGCCGCACTCGCACCCCACTTCGGGGAAATCCTCGTCCTCGAACGCGACAAGAAGCTGCCCGACACCGCCGCGCCCCGGCCCAGGCTCCCCCAGGCCGCCCACGCCCACATGCTGTGGTCGGGTGGCGCGGACGCGATCGAGGCCCTGCTTCCCGGCACGACCGACCGGTGGCTTTCGGCCGGGGCCCACCGCGTACCGATCCCCAACGGCATGGTCTCCTACTCGCCCGCGGGCTGGTTCCGGCGGTGGACCGAGACCCACTACCTCATCGGCGCCAGCCGTGACCTCATCGACTGGGGCATACGCGCCGCGGCCTTGGCGATCCCCAACGTCGGCGTGCGTACGGGCATGACCGTCACATCACTGGTGGGCAGTGCGGCGCAGGTGTGCGGTGTGCACGTGCGGAACGAGGACGGCGAGGAGAGCGCGGTCGACGCCGACCTCGTGATCGACGCCACCGGTCGTGGCTCCAAGGTCCTGGAGTGGCTCCGGCAGATCGGCGCCCCCACGGTGGGTGAGACCGTGGTGGACGCCGGGGTACGGTACGCCAGCCGCCGGTACCGCGCCCCTCTGGGCGCCGAATCCGACTGGCCCGTCATCCACATCCAGGCCGACCCGAGGCAAGGCAAGCCCGGCCAGGTGGTCTCGATCATCCCCATCGAAGACGGCCAGTGGCACGTCAGCCTCTCCGGCACCCGCGGCGCCGAGCCGAGCGCCGACGAGAACCTGTTCGAGGAGTTCGCCGGAGGAGTGCGCCACCCGCTGGCCGCCGAATTCCTCGCCCGTGCGGAGCCGATCAGCGACGTCGTCGTCTACGGCCGGACCGCCAACCGGCAGCGGCGCTTCGACAAAGCCTCGATGCCCGCCGGCTTCGTCGTGCTCGGCGACGCCGCCACCAGCCTCAACCCCGTCTACGGCCACGGAATGTCCTCCGCTGCCCTCGGCGCGCTCGCCCTGCGCGACACCGCGGCGAAGACGCCCGTGACCTCACCCAAGTTCGCCGCTCGGGCCCAGAAGGCGATGGCCCGCCCCGCCGCCGCGGCGTGGCTGCTCGCCGTCGGCCAGGACCGCTTCTATCCGGGTGCCGTCGGCAAGACGCCCAACCTGGCCGACAAGCTCGCGGCACGCTACGTCCACCGCCTCAGCCACACCGCCATCGGCAACTTCCTCGTCGTCAAGGCGCTCACGGACGTCATGACGATGCAGAAGCCCGCCTCCGTCCTCGGCACCCCCGACGTCCTGATCGCCGCGGCACGCGGCCTGCGCAAGCCCCTGCTCGACGGTCCCGCACTCACCACCAGGGAGCAGAGCATCCTGGACCGCGAGCCCCTTCGCCGAGCAGAAAAGATCAAGACCTCCGACTAGCTCCGGCCACCACCTTGTCGGCCACGCACCTGGGCGGGGCCACGGGAATTTGGCCGTGGGGTCCCCGGTTGGCACACATAGTTAAACTATCAACCAATCTGGGAGTGGGAAGAATGAGCGGGATGCAGTTCGGCATCTTCACCGTGGGCGACCTGACCGAGGACCCCACGACGGGCACGACGCAAACCGAGCACGACCGCATCAAGGCCATGGTCACCATCGCCCTCCACGCGGAGCAGGCCGGTCTCGACGTGTTCGCCACCGGTGAGCACCACAACCCGCCGTTCGTCCCCTCCTCACCGACCACGATGCTCGGGTGGATCGCCGCCCGGACCCAGAAGCTCCTGCTGTCGACGTCCACGACCCTGATCACCACCAACGACCCGGTGAAGATCGCCGAGGACTACGCGATGCTCCAGCACCTGGCCGACGGCCGCGTGGACCTGATGATGGGGCGCGGCAACACCGGGCCGGTGTACCCGTGGTTCGGCAAGGACATCCGCGACGGCATCGACCTGGCGCTGGAGAACTACGAGCTGCTGCACCAGCTGTGGCGCCGGGAGTCGGTGGACTGGGAGGGCAAGTTCCGCACGCCGCTCCAGTCGTTCACCTCGACGCCGCGCCCGCTGGACGGCGTACCGCCCTTCGTCTGGCACGGCTCGATCCGTTCCCCGGAGATCGCCGAACAGGCCGCGTTCTACGGAGACGGGTTCTTCCACAACAACATCTTCTGGCCCAAGGAGCACACCGAGAAGATGGTCCGGCTCTACCGCCGCCGCTACGCCCACTACGGCCACGGCACCGAGGAACAGGCGATCGTCGGCCTCGGCGGCCACGTGTTCATGCGCACCAACAGCCAGGACGCCGTCCGCGAGTTCCGCCCGTACTTCGACCGGGCCCCGGTCTACGGCCACGGCCCGTCCCTGGAGGACTTCTCGCGCGAAACACCGCTCACCGTCGGATCGCCCCAGCAGGCCATCGAGCGGACGCTGTCCTTCCGCGACTACGCGGGTGACTACCAGCGCCAGCTCTTCCTCGTGGACCACGCCGGGCTGCCGCTGAAGACCGTACTGGAGCAGATCGACATCCTCGGCGAACAGGTCGTACCGGTCCTGCGCAAGGAGTTCGCGATCGGCCGGCCCGCGGGAGTCCCCGATGCGCCCACGCACGCCGCCCGCGTCGCGACCCGCGACGCCAAGGCTCCCCTCACACGCTGATCACCCGGGCGACCGCGTCCAGGGCGTCACGCGAGGCTCTCGTCACCCCCTTCGAGGAGAGGCCGGCGGGCCTGTACGAGCGGTGACGTCCGCATGTGAGCCGCCGACCAGCCCGTGCGGGAGTCAGCCGAACGCCGGGATGATGTCCGAGCCGTACGCGTCGATGGTCGCTTCCCTCGCGTCGTGCATGTCGTAGACGGCGAACTGGTCGACGCCGAGGTCGCGCAGGGCCCTCAGCTTCTCGATGTGGGCCTCGGCCGGGCCCAGCAGGCAGAAGCGGTCGACGATCTCGTCCGGGACGAAGTCCGCCGACGGGTTCCCGGTGCGGCCGTGGTGGCTGTAGTCGTAGCCCTGCCGGGATTTGACGTACTCGGTGAGCTCATCCGGGACCATCCCGGAGTGTTCGCCGTAGCGCGAGACCAGGTCGGCCACGTGGTTGCCGACCATCCCGCCGAACCAGCGGCACTGGTCGCGGGCGTGGGCCAGGTCGTCGCCGACGTACGCCGGAGCCGCCACGCAGATGGTGATCGCGTCCGGGTCCCGGCCCGCGGCGACGGCGGCGTCCCGGACCGCCTTGATCATCCACTCGGTGAGGAAGGGGTCGGCGAGCTGGAGGATGAACCCGTCCGCCTTCTGTCCGGCCAGGGCCAGCGCCTTCGGCCCGTACGCCGCCATCCACACCGGCAGCTTCCCGTCCTTGATCCACGGGATCCGCAGCGCGTTGCCGTCGACCTCTGCCTCACGCCCCTCCGCCAGGTCACGGATCACGTCGATGGCCGCCCCGAGCCGGGCCAGGGTGTTCGGCGCCCGGCCCGCCACCCGCATGGCCGAGTCGCCGCGGCCGATCCCGCAGACGGTGCGGTTTCCGTACATGTCGTTGAGGGTGGCGAAGGTGGAGGCGGTCACCTCCCAGGTGCGGGTGCCCGGGTTGGTGACCATCGGGCCGACGTGCATCCGCTGGGTGTTGGCGAGGATCTGGCTGTAGATGACGAACGGCTCCTGCCAGAGGACCGCCGAGTCGAAGGTCCAGCCGTAGCGGAAGCCGTTGCGTTCGGCCCGCTTCATGAGGCTCACGACCTGGGAGGCGGGCGGGTCGGTCTGGAGGACGAGGCCGAAGTCCATGCGGGGACTCTCCTTACAGGTACTGACAGGTGGAGCGGTGGATGAAGGCCCCGTGGCCGGCGCGGCCCGTGAACTCGCGCCGGTCGATGACGAGTTCGCCCCGGGACAGGACCGTGTCGACGCGTCCGGTGATCCGCTTGCCCTCGTACGCCGAGTAGTCCACGTTCATGTGGTGCGTCTCGGCGGAGATGACCTGCTCGGCGTGCGGATCGTAGAGGACGATGTCGGCGTCGGAGCCCGGCGCGATCGTGCCCTTCTGCGGGTAGAGGCCGAACATCCGGGCCGGGGTCGCGCAGGCGATCTCGATCCAGCGGCGGCGGCTGATGTGCCCGTCCAGGACCGCCTGGTGGAGGAGGTCCATGCGGTTCTCCACCCCCGGGAGACCGTTGGGGATCTTCGAGAAGTCGCCGCGGCCCAGCTCCTTCTGGCCGCGGAAGCAGAACGGGCAGTGGTCGGTGGAGACCACCTGGAGGTCGTTGGTCCGCAGGCCCCGCCACAGTGCCGCCTGGTGCTCGCGCGGTCGCAGCGGGGTGGAGCAGACGTACTTGGCGCCCTGGAAGTCCGGCTCCTCCAGGTTGTCGGTGGACAGGAACAGGTACTGCGGACAGGTCTCGCCGAAGACCGGCAGCCCCTTGTCCCGGGCCGCCGCCAGCTCCGCGACCGCCTCCTCCGCCGAGACGTGCACGACGTAGAGGGGCGCGCCGGCGACCCGGGCGAGCTGGATGGCGCGGTGGGTGGCCTCGGCTTCGAGGAGGACCTTGCGGACCTCGCCGTGGTGGCGGGGGTCGGTCTCCCCGCGGGCCAGGGCCTGTTCGACGAGGACGTCGATCGCGATGCCGTTCTCGGCGTGCATCATGATCAGTCCGCCGTTGCCCGAGGCCCGCTGCATCGCGCGCAGGATCTGCCCGTCGTCGCTGTAGAAGACCCCGGGGTACGCCATGAACAGCTTGAAGGAGGTGACCCCCTCCCCCACCAGGTGGTCCATCTCCTTCAGGGTCCGCTCGTTGACGTCCGAGAGGATCATGTGGAAGGCGTAGTCGACGGCGCATTTGCCGTCGGCCTTGTCGTACCAGGTGTCCAGGCCCTCGCGCAGGGCGTGGCCCGGCGTCTGGACGGCGAAGTCCACGATGGTGGTGGTGCCGCCCCAGGCGGCGGCCCGGGTGCCGGTCTCGAAGGTGTCGGAGGCCGCCGTGCCGCCGAAGGGCAGCTCCATGTGGGTGTGGGCGTCGACCCCGCCGGGGATGACGTACTTCCCGCTCGCGTCGATCGTCCGGTCGGCCGTCCAGGTTTCGGCGGCCGCCGTGCCGTGTGCCGCGAGCGCGGCGACCCGGCCGTCCTCGATCAGCACGTCGGCGTGGAGCTCGTCGGATGCGGTGATGACGAGCCCGCCGCGGATGAGGGTGCGGATGCTCATGTACGTCTCCCCCGGTGTCAGTCGATGCTTCTGAGGGCCTCGGCGAGGATCTCGGCGCCCTCTTCCGCCTCGGCGACGGTGAGGGAGAGCGGCGGCGCGATGCGCAGCACGCTGGTGTTGTGGCCGCCGCCCTTGCCGAGCAGCAGGCCGCCGGCCCGGGCTGCCTCCAGTACGGCGGCGGCCGCGTCCGGGTCGGCCTGGTCGGTGCCGGGTTTCGTCAGCTCCAGGCCGGCCATCAGGCCCCGGCCGCGTACTTCCCGTACGGCGGGCACGGTCGCGGCGATGGCCCGCAGCCGCTCCAGGAGCAGGCCGCCGACGCGGCGGGCGTTGCCCTGGAGGTCGTGTTCGAGGAGGTAGGCGAGGTTGGCGACGCCGGCGGCCATGGTGACCGGTGAACCGCCGAAGGTGGAGATGGAGTTGGAGTCGAGGCAGTTCATCACCTCGGCGCGGGCCACGACTCCGCCGATGGACATGCCGTTGCCGATGCCCTTGGCGAAGGTGATGATGTCCGGCGGGCCGTTCTGGGCGTGGGCCTGCCAGCCCCAGAAGTGCTCGCCGGTACGCCCCCAGCCGGTCTGCACCTCGTCGCTGATCCAGAGGATGCCGTGCCGGTCGAGGACCTCGCGGAAGGACCCGTAGAGCCCGTCGGGCGGTGAGGTGAACCCGCCCACGCCCTGCACCGGTTCGGCGATGAGCGCGGCGACCCCGCCGCGCGCCTGGCCGAGTACGTCTTCCAGGTCGGCGACGGCCGCGGCGGTGAAGGCGGTGTCGTCGAGGTGGGCGAAGGGGCCGCGGGTGCGGACCGCGCCGTGGACGTAGTACGTCTGGAGCGGCGAGAGGCTGGTCGGGGACCAGCCGCGGTTGCCGGTGATCGAGACGGTGGAGAAGGACCGGCCGTGGTAGCTGTTGCGCATCGCCAGGATCTGGTTGGAGCGGCGGTACGTCGTCGCGAGCAGCAGGGCGGTGTCGTTGGCCTCGGTGCCGGAGGTGGTGAAGAAGACCCGGGCGTCGGGGATGCCGGACAACGCCGAGACGCGCTCGGCCAGTTCGATCATCGGGCGGTTGAGGTAGAGGGTGGAGGAGTGGATGATCCGCCCGGCCTGTTCGGAGACGGCCTTGGTGACCTCGGGCAGGGCGTGGGCGGTCATCGTGGTGAGGATGCCGCCGAAGAAGTCCAGGTAGCGGTTGCCGTCCGCGTCCCAGACGTGGCGGCCCTCGCCGTGGGTGAGTTCGATGGGGCGGTCGTAGTAGAGCGCGAGCCAGTCGGGCAGGGCGGAGCGGTGCCGGCTGTGCAGGGGGATCGGGTTGGTCACGGCTGTACGAGTCCTCCGTAGGCGTCGGGGCGGCGGTCGCGGTAGAAGGCCCACTGGTCGCGGACCTCCTTGATGAGGTCGAAGTCGAGGTCGCGGACGAGGAGTTCCTCTTCCTTGTCGCTGGCGACCTCCCCGACGAACTGCCCGCGCGGATCGACGAAGTAGCTGGTGCCGTAGAAGTCGTTGTCGCCGTACTCCTCCTGGCCGACGCGGTTGATGGCGGCGACGAAGTACTCGTTGGCCACGGCGGAGGCGGGCTGCTCCAGCTGCCACAGGTACCCGGACAGGCCGCGGGAGGTGGCGGAGGGGTTGTATACCAACTGGGCTCCGGCCAGCCCCAGTTCGCGCCAGCCCTCCGGGAAGTGCCGGTCGTAGCAGATGTAGACGCCGATCCGGCCGACGGCGGTGTCGAAGACGGGGAATCCGAGGTTTCCCGGGCGGAAGTAGTACTTCTCCCAGAAACCCCTGACCTGGGGAATGTGGTGCTTGCGGTACTTGCCGAGGTAGCTGCCGTCGGCGTCGATGACCGCGGCGGTGTTGTAGTAGAAGCCCTCGGACTCCAGCTCGAAGACCGGTACGACGATCACCATGCCGGTCTCGCGGGCGAGGTCCTGCATCCGCCGGACGGTGGGGCCGTCGGGGACGGCCTCGGCCCAGCGGTAGTGCTCGGGCTCCTGGACCTGGCAGAAGTAGGGGGCGTTGAAGACTTCCTGGAAGCCGATGATCTGCGCACCCTGGGCGGCGGCCCGGCGGGCGTGCTCCTCGTGTTTGGCGATCATCGACTCGGTGTCTCCGGTCCAGGTGGCCTGGACGAGTGCGGCGCGGACGACTTGGGCCATGAGCTGCTCCTCGCGACGGGTACGCCGGCTTCTACGCACGTAGAGGGTGTACGACGGCTGCGCGTAGGGAGTTGAAGGTAGGCCTCGGCCAGGCCCGGGGCAAGACCGCCTTGCGCGGTTGGAGTAGTCGATCAGCAAACGCAGGAGTTACGCCGCCTGCTGATCGTTTCCGGTCAGGCGACGGGCAGATTCGCGACTCGAAGGGCATGCAACAGGTCACGGTGGTGGGCCCCCGAGAGGGCTTCGGCAGCGCGGAGCAGCCGGGGCGCGAACCACTGGGGGTCCCGGCGGGCGAGCCGGGCCGATTCCTCGGCGGTGCGGACCCGGACGAAGGCGGCGAGCAGCGCGTCGGCCTCCCGGGCGTGACCCGCGGTCCCGAGCACGAGGGCGATCTCGGCGATCTCCGCGGCCGGGCGGGCCGCGCCCTGGCGCAGCAGCGCGTCGCGGTCGGCCGGCCCGAGCGCGGCGGCGGCAGCGGCGAACCGGGCGGGCGGCAGCGAGGCCGCCTCCCAGAGCAGGGTGGCCCAGTCCGCGGCCAGGCCGGCCCGCCGCAGCCCCTCCCCCAGCCGGACCAGCCCTTCGGCGGGCCCGGCGGCGGCCTCGCAGAGCAGCCCGTGCGCCTCCCCGCTCCGCCCCTGCCCCCGCAGGGCCACGAGCCCCTCCACGAAGCCACCGGGAGCCCCGGCCCACTGCGCGGGCGCGCCGTGCGGGGCCCCTCCGGGGGTGGAGCCCGGGGCGGAGCCGGGCCACTCGGTGGCGTCTGCGGGCCGGCCGTCGGCGCGGGTACGGTCCGGCCACGGGGTGGGCTCGCCCTGCGGGTGGGGCCTGGACCCCGGGTCGGGGGCGGGGGGCCCGCCGGGCGCGGACGCGTGTCCCCTGCTCCAGGCCGGGCTGCCGGGCGGGCCGCCGACCCGGCCGGTTGATCCGGACTCACCGCCCGGCCGGCCGGAAGCCGGGCTCCAGGCCGCCTCGGCCGACGCAGCCCCCGCCGGGCGGGCGGGCCGCCCGAAGCGGGCGCCGCGCAGGGGAGTGGCGGATGACGGCTGCCCGGGGGGCATGGTGACGGCCTCGGCTTCGGGCGCCGCCGCACCCGCGTACCGGGCCCCGCCGCTGCGCCGCGCACCGCGCAGCCACCGCCCCTCGGCCCGCCCGACCGGCTCCCCCGCCGCTTCCGGCACCGGGCCCGGCATCACGTCCGGGGTCCCGCCCGGCATCACGCCCGGGGTCGGACCCGGGGCATCCGCGGGCGCCCCGGCCCACGCCGCATCCCGGGACGCCGCCGGCGCCCCCTCCCGGTTCCCTTCCCGCGGCCCCGGCCACGCCGCGCCCGGCGATGTCGCGGCGCGCTGTGCGGGCACCCCGTTCAGGGGCTCCGGCCGCGCCGGCGAAGGGTGTTCGGGCCGGTGGGCCGGCGGGTGGCCGGTGCCCGGGGCCACCGCCTCCAGGCGGGCCGTCAGGTCCTCGTGGCGGGCGGTCGCACGGAAGTCGTCGTCCCGGGTCCAGGAGAGTTCCCGGGACAGGGCCTCGGCCTCCGCCGGGTCCGTCGTTTCCGCCAGCCGCGCCGACAGTGCGCGCAGGGCCGCCCGGGCCCGGGCCCGCTGCTCGGCGGCCGAGGCGAGCAGGGTGCGCAGTTCCTCGACCCCGCCCGGCAGCCGGTCCCAGACGCCGACGGCCGCGGCCCGCAGTCCGGCCGCGTACTGCGCCTCCCGTACGAGCGCCCCGGGGGCCGCCGATGCCGCCAAGTCTCCGAGCAGTGATTCCAGTACGTCCCACGGAGGCATCGCGGCTCCGTCCAGGCAGGCCCGCATCCCCTCCGGGTCGCGCCGCAGGAACTCCCCGTACCAGCCTGTCCCGGGATCCAGTCGCTGCGTCAATCCCCGCATGTATCCGGAGAGTTGACCGATCACCTGCGAAGTCGCGGTCTCCATCCCCGCATTGGACCCCACCCGTGTTACGGGCGGGCTACAGGAGTCTCAAAGCTTGACGGCGGGCGGGGCAAAGGTGACCGCGATCGCGGTGTGCGGGCGCTCGCGCCGGACCACGGCGGCCGGTACGTCCAGCATCCAGAACTGCCACGTGTACTTGCGCGTCATCAGCTTCCGGACCCGCTTCAGCCCCGCCGCGTCCAGCAGCCGCGCCTCACCCTCGGTCACGGCGGCCCCGTCGGCCACCCGTCCGCGTACGTCACAGGCCACGACGGTGACCCGCGCGTCGTTGCGGATCCGCTTCACCTTCCACGCGTCGTCGCGCGTCCACACGTACAGCTCGCCGGCATCGGCCACGGCCCACACCGGCGTGGCCACCGCCGTGCCGTCCTTGCGGAAGGTGGTGAGACTGACGTACCTCGCTCGGCCCAGTTCCTCGATCGTCATGCGCCCGACCCTACGCGGCCCGCCGGCGGAAACGACCCGTCAACAGGAGCGGGCCGTCAGCGGGAGGTGACGGCCCGCTCCAGCAGGCTCCGCAGCACGCTCTGCTCCTCCGGGGCGAGCCCGGACACCGGCGAGTCCACGGAGAGCAGATCGAGGAGCCGGGTGCGCAGGGCGGCGCCCTCGGGCGTGAGGACGAGCTGCTTGGCGCGGCGGTCGGTGGGGTGCGGGTGCCGCTCGATCAGGCTCTGCTTCTCCAGCTTGTCGACGACGAAGGTGGCGTTGGAGGGCTCACAGCTCATGCGCTCGGCGAGCTCCCGCATGGTCATCGGACCGCTCATCTCGCGCAGCGCGGTCGCCTGGGACGCGGTGAGGCCCAGGGTGGCGGCGCGCTCCCGTACGTGCTCGGCGATCCGGTGGGCCAGCCCGTCCACCAGCCCGCACAGCTGCCGCTCGGCGATGACCTGGTGCTGGGGAGGGATCGTCATGGCGCCAGTTTAGCAAGTCCATCAAGCCAGAATAATTACAACTTGAATGATTCAAGTTTGATGCTTATGGTTGGCCTCGCCGCCCCGGCAGGCCGGTCCGCGGCGATCTGACGACCATTCACAAGGGAGCCCTCATGCCCGACTTGACGACGGCGCGCGACGAACGACTGCACCGGCCCGCGGGGATCCGCTCGCTGTGGCTGGGCGATACGAAGGTCTCCTACGTGCCGGACGGCGACGTACGGCTCCGCCCGCTGTCACTGCTCCCGGACACCACCGACGAGGTGTGGGCCGCCCACCCGGAGTACCTGGACGCCACGGGCCACCTCGTGGCGAGCGTCGGCGGACTGCTGGTGGAGCGCGGCGACCGGGCACTGCTGATCGACGCCGGCTTCGGCCCGCAGACGCTCCGGGCGCCGGACGGACCCGTCGGCGTGATCCACGGAGGCGCGCTCCCCGACAGCCTGGCCGCACTCGGCCGCGCCCCCGGGGACATCGAAGCGGTGGCCTTCACCCACCTCCACTCCGACCACATCGGCTGGGCCGTCCACCCTTCCCCCGACGACGAGCCGCCCCTCTTCCCCCGCGCCGAGTACCTGATCGCCGAGCCCGAGTGGGACCGGCTCGACCTCCTGGCGGCCGAGGGCACCACCGAGCGGGTCGCCGCCCTCGCGCCGCGCGTGCGCACCCTCGCGGACGGGCAGGAGGTCTTCCCCGGGGTGCGCGTGCGCATCACCCCCGGTCACACCGTCGGGCACGCCGAGTACGTCATCACCGGGGGCGGCCGGCGCCTGATCGCCTTCGGCGACGCTGTGCACTCGCCGATCCAGATCGACCACCCCGACTGGTCCTCGGCCTTCGACCACGACCTCGCCCGGACCGCCGTCCACCGCCGCCGGCTGGTCGCCGAACTCGCGGAGCCGGACACCATCGGCTTCTGCGTCCACTTCGCCGACGTGGTGTTCGGGCACGTCAGGCAGGACGGGGACGGCCCGGCCTGGCACCCCGTGGACGCCTGACCCCGTGGGCGCCCGACCCCGTGGACGCCTCGCCCGTAACGCCCGGCCGGCCCCGCCGGGTCCTAGCCGACCGGAGCCGGGGCCGCCATCGGCGCCACCGCCTCCCCGTGGGTGAGGGTCTCCCACGCCACGAACAGGTCGTCCGTCCCGGCCGGCCGCGTCTTCCCGACCAGCTCGCGGGTGTACGGAAGTTTCGCGCCCGCCCGCACCGCATAGTGCTGGAGCGCCACTTCCAGGTCGGGGCCCATCGTGCGCTCCAGCTTGCCGCCGCAGAGCCACCCGGGGGCCTCTTCCCCCAGCTGGTACTTCGAGTGGAACTCCAGCGCCGCCCGGAGCCGCTCGCCCTGCTCCCCGTACAGGTCGACGCCCTGGTGCCAGGCCGTCTCCGCGATGTGCGCGGACGCCGCGAGCGCGTAGCCGACGTGCATCAGGTTGCGGCAGGTCTCCTGGGCGATGCCGTCGACGTAGGTCCCCTGGCCGAACCAGTACGACGCGACCTTGTCCGGCGAGTCGATGCCGGTGCGCGGCGGGGCCAGCGGGTGCGCGCCGTCCCGCTTGAGGTAGAAGTACGCCGGGACGCGCTCCCGGAACCGCTCCAGGGACTCCTTGAAGACGGCCCGGTCTTCCAGGAAGACGGAGATGCTCAGGGCGGCGTCGGTCATGGCCAGTTCCCAGTTGCCGTTGTACGCCGGCACCTGCGCGCGGACGGCCGGGAGGTAGGCGGTGCGCAGCATCTCCTTGAAGCGGGCGACCCGTCCGTCCCCCCAACTCGGGTAGTCGGCGTGGACGATTTCGGCGGCGCGCGCCCAAGTAGAGCCGGACCAGGCGGCCTGGAGGCCCGCGTTGTCCTCGGCGTGACGTTTCATCACGGCCGACCAGCCGTCCATGATCTGCACGGCCTTGCGGGCGTGGGAGGCCTTGCCGTTGACCGACCACAGCAGGGCGTGGGTGTACGCGGCGATCGCGTCCCGCCGTTCGTCGAGGCAGGACTGCGGGCCCGAGTCGAAGAGGCAGGGCACCACGTCGGCGGGGTGCGCCTCGTAGTCGAGGGAGGCGTAGCGGCTCTTGAGGAGCGCCTGGTACGCCGAGTTCCACGGCTCCTTGCCGGCCGCGACCATCTGCTGCGCGTGCTGGAGCCGGGTGTGGCTGACGACGACGCCCGGGTGGCGGAAGACCACGTCGCCCGGGTCCTTGGCGTGGGCTCGGCCTTCGGGGGCGGCGCACGCCGCGAGCAGCAGGCCGCCCGCGAGGAGGGCGCCCACGAGTCCGAGGCCGAGTCGCTTGGATGCGGATGCGTTCATGTCTGACACGCCTTCACGCTTGCCCCGCGCCCCGGTCCCCTCACCGCCGATTGGGCCGTTCGGCCGCCGGGCCCGCCCTAACGGCACGCCGGAGGGCGGGCCCGGCGGCCGAACGGCCGCGGCCCGCCCGCTGCCCCGGACCTCACACGGGCACGAGGGCGCAACTCCGCATCACTTCGTCCAGGGACAGCCCCAGGGCCCCGGCGAGGGCGGCGACGGTGAAGAAGGCCGGGGTCGGGGCCCGGCCGGTCTCGATCTTGCGGAGGGTCTCGGCGGAGAGCCCGGCGCTGGCCGCGACCTCGACCATGCTGCGGCCACCGCGGGCCGTGCGCAACAGGGCGCCCAGCCGCTCGCCGCGCTCGCGCTCTTCGGGGGTGAGGGGGGTACGGACCATGACGTCATCCTACCCCGGAAACCAATAAGTATCCCGTTACAGTTATACCGGTATAGTTATTGGCATGGTGGAACTGAAGACAGAACGATCGATCGACCAGATGCGCGCCGCCGGCCGCGTGGTCGCGCACGCCCTCGCCGCCGTCCGGGACCGGGCCGCCGTGGGGGTGTCCCTGCTGGAGCTCGACCTGGTCGCACGCGAAGTGCTCCGCGAGGCGGGTGCCGCCTCGCCCTTCCTCGGCTACCGGCCGCGGTTCGCGCCGGTCCCCTTCCCCGCCGTCATCTGCGCCTCCGTCAACGACGCGATCGTGCACGGCATCCCGAACGACTACCGGCTGCTCGACGGCGACCTGGTCAGCATCGACTGCGGCGCGAAACTGGCCGGCTGGGTCGGCGACGCGGCCGTCAGCTTCACCGTGGGCCGGGCCCGCCCCGCCGACCTGCGGCTCATCGCAACCTCCGAGGCGGCCCTCGCGGCGGGCATCGCCGCCGCCCGGCCCGGCAACCGCGTCGGCGACATCGCCCACGCCATCGGCAGCGTCTGCCGCGCCGCCGGGTACGGCATCCCCGACGGCTTCGGCGGCCACGGCGTCGGACGCTCCATGCACGAGGAGCCGGGCGTGCCCAACGAGGGCCCGGCCGGGCAGGGTACGAAGCTGCGCGCCGGCATGGTGATCGCGATCGAGCCGATGCTGATCGCGGGCGGCACGGACGACTACGCCTGCGACGCCGACGGCTGGACCCTGCGGACCGTCGACGGCACCCGCGCCGCGCACTCCGAGCACACGGTCGCGATCACCGCCGCCGGTCCGAGGATCCTCACCGCCCTGTAGGCCTCACCGTGGTGCCGCCGCGGGCCTCACCGAGGTGCCGCCCCGGTCTACCGCCCCCCGCTCGGGTGCACCACCATCGCCGAGCCGCCGCCCCGCCGGGTCGTCTCGGCCGCGGCCCGCCACCGCCCGTCGGGCAGTCGCTGGACCCCGGTGGCCGCGCCGATCTCCGGGTTCTGCCGGAAGCCCTGCCCGAGGGCCTCCAGCTCGGCGCGGACCGGGCTGTTCCACAGGCCCGGCTCCAGCTCGGTGGTGGTCTGGTTGCGCTGGCTGGCCCGCGGCGCGGCGATGGCCTCGACCAGCGGCAGCCCGCGGTCCAGGTGCCCCGTCAGGGTCTGGAGCACCGTGGTGATGATGGTCGCCCCTCCCGGGGAGCCCAGCGCCAGCACCGGGCGTCCGTGCTCCAGCACGATGGTCGGGGACATCGACGAGCGCGGCCGCTTGCCCGGGCCCGGCAGGTTGGGGTCGGGGACGCCGGATGCGGCCGGGGCGAAGGAGAAGTCCGTCAGCTCGTTGTTGAGCAGGAAGCCGCGCCCCGGGACGGTGATGGCGCTGCCGCCGGTGGACTCGATGGTCAGCGTGTAGGAGACCACGTTGCCCCAGCGGTCGGCGACGGTCAGGTGCGTGGTGTTCTCCCCCTCGAACGTGGTCGGGGCGGCCTGCCCGCCGCCGCCGCAGGCGACCGGGTTGCGGGGATCGCCCGGAGCCAGCGGGCTGGTCAGCGCCTCGGCCGGGTCGATGAGGCAGCCGCGCGTGTCCGCGTACTGCTGCGAGAGCAGTTCCTTCGTGGGCACGTCCTCGGCGGCCGGGTCGCCGACCCACCGGCCCCGGTCGGCGAAGGAGATCCGGGAGGACTCGATGAACCGGTGCAGGTACTGGGCTTCGGTGAGCGAGCCGAGGTCGGTGCGCTCCAGGATGTTCAGCGCCTCGCCGACGGTGGTGCCGCCGGAGGAGGACGGGGCCATGCTGTAGACGTCCAGGCCGCGGTAGCCGACCCGGGTCGGGTCCTGCCGCTTGGTCGCGTACGCGCGCAGGTCCCCGGTGGTCAGATCGCCGGAGCGGACCACGCGGGTGGCATCCGGGTCCACCGGGGGCGTGCGCACCGCCCGGACGATGTCCTCGGCCAGCGGACCCCGGTAGAGCGCGCCGGCGCCCTTGCGGCCGAGCTCGGCGTAAGTGGCGGCCAGATCGGGGTTCTTGAAGGTGGAGCCGACCACCGGGAGGGCCCCGCCGGGCAGGAAGAGCTTCCTCGTGTCGGGGAAGTCCCGGAACCGGGCCTCGTTGAGCGCGGTCTGGGCCCGGAAGGTGGAGTCCACGGCGAAGCCCTCGCGGGCCAGCTTCTCGGCGGGCTTGAGGAGGTGGCCGAGCGAACGGGTGCCCCAGGACTCCAGCGCGCTCTGCCAGGTCGCCGGGGTGCCGGGAACTCCGACGCCGCGGCCGCTGGTCTGGCCCTCGGCGAAGGGGATGGGCAGGCCGTTCTCCTGGAACAGCGCGGCGGTGGCCGTCGCCGGGGCGGTCTCGCGGCCGTCGATGGTGCGCACCCGGCCCGACCGGGCGTCGTAGTACACGAAGTAGCCGCCCCCGCCGATGCCGGCGGAGTACGGCTCGGTGACCCCCAGTGCGGCGGCCGTCGCCACGGCGGCGTCCACGGCGTTGCCTCCGGAGCGCAGGACGGCGATGCCGACGGCGCTGGCGTCGGCGTCGACGCTGGCGACGGCCCCGCCGTAGCCGGTGGCGACCGGGACCTTCGGCGGGGCGGCGCTCTGCGACGGCGGGGCGTCCGCCCCGGTCGAGACGAGCGCCCCGGCGAGCGCGATGAGCGCTAACTGACGTGCGGCGGGACCACGCATTCGGTTCCTCCAGTCGACTGCCTGTCAGACCTTCGAGCGGCAGCGTAACTTCCGCGCACCCACCGCGTCATGGCGGCGGCGAGAGACTACGATCCGCCGCATGAATGACGACGTCCGCAACATCGTGCTCGGGGTGATAGCCACTGCCTTCAGCGGCGGGTTCGGCTGGTCCACCCGGACCTACCTGTGGCGCCGCGCGCTGCGCCGCAAGCAGGCCTTCTTCGGCCTGCCGACCGGCTCCGACTGCCTGTTCGTGGTCAACCGGCATATGAGCGGCTCCGATGCTTCGGTGCACCGCAAGGACGCCTTCGCCCTGCTGGAGATCGCCGGGCTGATCAAGGACTGCGGGGCGAACCTCCAGATCGTCACCCATGACGGGGCGCGCCAGGGATTCGGCGAACGAGCCGAGTTCTGTGTCGGCGGGCCGGTCTCCAATGCCCGCACGGCGGCGCACCTGACCTCCATGCTGCCGGGAGTGCGGTTCGACGACAGCCGTGAGCGCAGCCCGGAGCGGGGTGCGCTCAGCCTCGGAGGGGAGACGTACCGCTGGCAGGAGGGCATGGTCGAACACGTCCTGCTGGCCCGGCTGACGGCCGGCGCGGGAACGCGACCGGTGTTCCTCATGGCGGGCCAGACCGCCAACAGCAATCACGCCGCCGCCCGTTACCTCGCCCGACACCACAAGTCGCTGGCCCGCACCTACGGCCAGGACTCCTTCTGCATCCTGCTGAAGGTGATCAACTCGAATGCCTACGGCCCGGACGTGACCGAGCTGATCGCCGATGTCACCCGGCCGGCCCGGACACCCGCAGCGGCAGCCGCGTGATCCCGTTGATGAAGTTCGACACCAACCGGCGCGGCGGGCCGGCCAGTTCCGGTACCGGCATGGCGGCGGCCCACTCCTCGTAGAGGACGCGGAGCTGGAGCCGGGCGAAGTGCGCGCCGAGGCACACGTGCGGGCCGTCGCCGAAGGAGACGTGCGGGTTGGGGGCGCGGCCCAGATCGAGGCGGCCGGGGTCGGTGAAGACGCGCTCGTCGTGGTTGGCGGATGCGTGGAAGACCACCACCTTGTCGCCGGCCCGGATCGGCTGCCCGGCGAGCTCGGTGTCGGCGGCGGCGGTGCGGCGAAAGCTCAGCACCGGCGGGTGGACGCGCAGGAGTTCCTCGACGGCCCGGTCCAACGGGGCCCGGCCGTCGGCGAGTCCGGCGTAGGCGTCCGGGTCGCGGGCCAGGGCGAGCAGGCCGCCGGGCGCGGCGCTGCGCACGGTGTCGTTGCCCGCGACGGTGAGCAGGAAGAAGTACATCTCCAGCTCCGCGTCCTCCAGTCCGGCGAGCGCGAGGGCGGTCATCACGTCGTCGCCGGGGTGGGCCCTTTTGTGGGCGGCCAGTTCGCGGGCGTACGCGAACATCTCCCCCAGCAGCGCCGGCGAGCGCGGGTTCAGCGGCTTCCCGTCCGGGCCGGGAAGCGGGGCCGGGGCATCCCCCGCACCCTCGGGATCCTGATATCCGATGATCCGTACGGTCCACTCCAGGAGCAGCCCCCGGTCCGCGGCCGGGACGCCCAGCAGGTCGGTGAGGTTCAGCAGCGCGTACTCGTCGGTGACGGTGCGCACCAGGTCGGCGGCCCCGTCCTCGGCGCCGTCGCGGGCGGCGCGCAGCAGCGTACGGGCCCGGCCGCGGACCCGGGCGGCGAAGGCGTCGACGCGGGCCGGGGTGAAGGCGCGGGCCACGGTCCGGCGCAGGGTGCCGTGCTCCGGGGGATCCTGGTTGAGCATGGTGCGCCGCAGGAAGGGCAGGTCGGCCGGGTCGGGGTCGCGGATCTGGGTGGCGCCCAGGTGCGAGGAGTACGTGCGGTGGTCGCGCAGCACCCGGACCACGTCGGCGTGCCGGGTGACGGCCCAGAAGCCGGGGCCGGCGGGCCAGCCGAGCACCTCCGGCTCGCTCTGCCAGGCCACCGGGCGGTGGTCGCGCAGCAGCCGGTAGCGCTCGTACGGGACGCCTTCGGCGTAGAGGCGCGGGTCGAAGACGTCGGGGGTGTCCGAGGCCCGTTCCCTGACATGGTCCATGGGGCACACGGTGGGGTCCCGACGGCCGCGCCGCAAGGGGGCGCAAGGGACCTCAGCGCAAGGGGCCCGCGAGAAGTGTGCTCCGCGAGGCGGCGCGCCCGGCGGGCGGGGCCGGGCGGCGGCCGGTCCGTCAGTCGGCCGAACCGACGCAGCGCATCGGGTCGAGCCTGCCGTCGGGGCCGCCCAGGGCCACCTCGGTCTCCGGGCCCGTCCGGACCGCCGAGACGGCGGTGCACACGAGCTGGAGCCGGGCCACCGCGGACAGCGACTTCACGGTGATCGGCAGTTCGACGCGCACCGACTGGCTGTCGGTGAAGAACATCCGCGGCTCCTCGGCCTTGGGCCACTCGCTCCGGGCGGGCAGCTCCGTACGCAGCCCGGCCGCCCGCGCGGCCTCGTCCGGGCCGCCGGCCAGCAGGTCGATCAGGGAGTTAGGCCCCACCCTCAGCGGATCGTAGGAGTCCGACCTGTCCGACCTGTCCACGAACACCACCGGCACGAGGCGGCCCTCGGGCGCCACGAAGTAGAGCAGGCTGCCGGTGTCCGGGGCGGCCACCTTCACGGTGCCGGGGGGCCCTGCCTCGATGACCCCGGTGGTGGCGATGCCGCAGCCGGTGGCCAGCAGCAGCGCGCCGATCGATGCCGCCGCCGCGACCGGACGGACCGGGCTCATGCCTGCGCCTCCAGGGGCATGTCTATGGTGAAGACGGCCCCGCCGGCGGGGCCGTTGGCCGCGGTCAGGGTGCCGCCGTGCAGCCGGACGTTCTCCAGGGTGATGGCGAGGCCGAGACCACTTCCGGCGGACCGGGTGCGGGCCGCGTCGGCCTTGAAGAACCGGTCGAAGATGCGCGGCAGGACCTCGGGGGCGATGCCGGGGCCGCTGTCGGCGACCTCGATCAGCAACCGCTCGCCGGCGGGCCGGCCCTCGGTCCGTACCGTGACGCGGACGGGCGCTTCGCCGTGTTTGAGGGCGTTGCCGACGAGGTTGGCGAGGACCACGTCGAAACGGCGCGGGTCGAGCCGGGCCCGGATGCCCGGCGGAAGGTCGGTGACGACCCGCTCGTCGCTCCAGTGGCGGCGCTCCAGGGATTTGGTGACGGACTCGGCGACGTCCACGTCGTCGGGGTTGAGTTCGGCGGCGCGCGCGTCGAACCGGGAGATCTCCATGAGGTCCTCGACGAGGACGGCGAGTTTGCCGGTCTCCGCACTGATCAGGCGCAGGGCCTTGGCGGTGTCGGGGTCGAACCCGTCGGCATCCTCGTCGAGGACCTCGGTGACGGCGAGCATCCCGGCGAGCGGGGTGCGGAGCTCGTGGGAGACGTCGGAGGCGAAGCGGCGGGCCCGGACCTCGGCCCCCCGGAGCTCGCTCACGGAATGTTCGAGGGCGCGGGCGGTCTCGTTGAAGGTGCGGGCGAGTCCGGCGAGCTCGTCGGCGCCCCGGACCTCGATCCGGGTGTCGAGGTGTCCCTGACCGAGCCGCTGGGCGGCCCGGCGCATGTCCCGTACGGGTCTCAGTACGCTGCGGGCGGCGAGCAGGGCCGGGATGACGGCGATGGCGAGGCCGGGGACGGCGCCCTGTCTCGCGGCGGCGACCATGGCGTCCACGGTGGTCTCCTCGCTACTCAGGGGCATCACGGCGTAGAGGACGGCCCCGGTGGGCACCTCGGCCTCCCCGTGCTTGAAGACGGCCGGCATCCCGATGACGAGGTACGGGTTGCCGGCCCGGTCCTCCGTGCGCTGGAAAGCTCCGTGCGGATGGTCGGACACTTGACGGCGGAGCTTTTCGGTGACGACGGTGGAGGTGGCCGAGGCCGGGTTGGTGGAGGCGCGCAGGCTCCCGTACTCCCCGAACATGATCCAGGGGTGCGGCTGGCCCCGCTTGCCCAGGTCGAGGACGATCCGCTGCAACTGCTGCTGGTACATCGGCAGCTGCACGGACTGGTTTTCCATCAGGTCCCGCAAGGTGCTGACGGCGGTGTCCTGGCTCTGCTTGAGGATCGCGTTGCGGGCCTGCTGGTAGGTCAGGGCGGCCGTGCTGACTGCGCTGATCGCCGCGACCAGCAGGAAGGCGGCGATCAGCCGGGTGCGCAGGCCCAGCGGTGCGAAACGGTTCATGGGCGCCGCTTACAGCGGACCGAAGCGGTAGCCGAAGCCGCGCACGGTCTGTATGTAGCGGGGGACGCCGTCGGGGTCCTCGATCTTGTGGCGCAGGCGGCGTACGCAGGCGTCCACCAGCCGGGCGTCGGCGTGGTAGCTGTGGTCCCACACGTATTCGAGGAGCTGCTGGCGGGAGAAGACCTGCTCGGGCGAGGCCGACAGGTGCAGCAGGAGCTTGATCTCGCTGGGGGCCAGGGGGAGGCGCTCGCCGTTCCTGGCGACGGTGAGCCCGGCGCGGTCCACGGCCAGCTCGCCGTGGAACTCCACGTCGGGGCGGCCGCCCGCGGGCTCGCTGAGGCGGCGCAGCACGGCCTTGATGCGGGCTTCGATGACCTCGGTGCGGGCGGGTTTGACGATGTAGTCGTCGGCGCCGGCCTCCAGGCCGACGACTATGTCGAAGTCGTCCCCGCGTGCGGTGAGCATGATGATCGGGACCTGGCTGTTCTCGCGGATCCGGCGGCAGACCTGGACGCCGTTGATGCCGGGCAGCATGAGGTCGAGCAGGACGAGCTCGGGGTGGAAGCTCGCCATGAGTTCGAGTCCGGCCTCGCCGGTCTCGGCGGCGCTCACGTCGTGGCCTCTGCGGCGCAGGCCGAGACCCACGCCCTCCCTGATGGAAGGGTCGTCCTCGATCAGCAGTACGCGTGGCATCGGGTCAGTATTCCAGGGTCGTCGATCGGTCCCCTCCCGCTTTCGGCCGATATGGGCGGCCGGGAGCGGGGTCCGGCTGGGTCTAGCGGCCGGTTCTGCGCCGAACGGAGGCCAGCAGGTCGGTGATCTCCGTGATCCGCAGGGGGCGGGCGAGGAGTACGACGACGAGGACGATCACCGCGGTTCCCGCCGCGGCCCCGGTGATGTTCCCGAGGATCCCGGGGAGGTCCGCGACGTGGTCGGCGGAGCGCGCGGCGGCGTACCCGGCGACGGCCGCCGGGGCGCAGGCGGCGAGGAGCCGCAGGTGGGTCCGTACGGCGGTGCTCCGGCGTTCCGTACGGGTGCCCGTGCGCGGGCCGAGCCTCCGGGACAGGACGTACGCGGTGACGGCCGCGCCCGCGGCGAAGGCGATCGAGCAGGCCGCGGCCATGCCCGTGACCGCCCAGCGCGGCGGCAGCAGGAGGTACGCGGCGGCCGAGAGCCCGGCGTTGAGGGCGGCGATGACGAGGTTGAGGAAGAAGGGGGTCCGGGTGTCGGACAGCGCGTAGAAGCCGCGGGAGAGGACGTACTGCGCGGAGTAGGCGATCAGGCCCGGTGCGAAGGCGGCGAGCATGCCGGCCATGACGGCGACGTCGGCGGAGCCGGTGCGGCCGTGCTCGAAGACGGCGCCGATCACCCAGGGCGCGAGGGCCGCGAAGAGCGCGGAGGCCGGGACGACGAGAGCGGCGGTGGAGCGCAGGGCGTAGGAGACGTCGGCGCGCACCCGTCCGAGGTCGCCGTCGGCGGCGGCGGCGCTCATCCGGGGCATGAGGGCGGTGACGAGGGAGACGGTGACGATGCCCTGCGGGACCATCCACAGCAGGTAGGCGTTGCTGTAGGCGAGGTAGCCGGCGCCGCCCGCGAGGCCCTCGGCGACGGCGTGCTCGCCGGTGGCGGTGGAGAGCCGGGTCACGACCCAGTACGCGATCTGGTTGGTCAGGACGAGCATGACCAGCCAGCCCGCGTTGCGCAGCGGGCGGGCCAGTCCGCTGCCGCGCCAGTCGAAGCGGGGGCGCCAGCGGAAGCGGGCGGCGCGCAGCGAGGGGATCAGCCCGAGGGCCTGGACGACGATGCCGGCGGTGGTGCCGATGCCCAGCAGCCGGGTGTCGGAGGTGCTCAGGGTCCCGGCGCCCCCTTGATTGCCCTGCGCGACTGCGAGGAACAGCGCGAAGACCGCGATGACGACGAGGTTGTTGAGGACCGGGGTCCACATCATGGCGCCGAACCGGCCGCGGGCGTTCAGCACCTGCCCGAGCAGGGTGAACAGCCCGTAGAACAGGATCTGCGGGAGGCAGTACCGGGCCAGGGCCACGGTCGTGGATTCCTGGCCGCCGCTGTAGCCGGTGTACGCCGAGACGATCAGCGGGGCGGCCAGTACGGCGGCGGCGGTGAGGACCACCAGCGCGGCCGTGCAGACGGTGAGCAGCCGGTCGGTGTAGGCGGCGCCACCGTCCGCGTGCTCCTTGGCGGCGCGGACCAGCTCGGGCACGAAGACGGCGTTGAGGGCGCCGCCGATGAGCAGGATGTACAGGATGTTCGGGACGGTGTTGGCGACCGCGTAGCCGTCGCCGAGCAGGGTGGTGCCGAGGGCGGCGCCGATCACGGCGGAGCGGATGAAGCCGGTGGCGCGGGAGACGATCGAGCCGGCGGCCATGAGCGCGCCGCTGCGCAGCACCGAGGTCTTCTTCGGTGCCGCGCGGCCGGTGCCGTTCTCGATCGCGGCCTCGGCGGCGACGGTTCCTGTCGCCGCTTCGGCGGCGGTGTCCTCCGCGGCCGGGGTGCCGGCCGCTCTGGGGTCTGCGAGGGTCACCGGCGGGCCATGTACGCCTGGAACGCCTTGTAGAGGGCCGTGTTGGCGTATCCGTCCATGGAGGTCTCCCACTCGCCGAGGGTTTCGACGACCTGTCCGCCGGTGCCGAGCTTCCAGCGCAGCAGCCCGAAAGAACGTTCGTCGGGGTCGAGGGTGGAGGGTACCCCGCGCATGTCGTATTCGTCCGCTCCGAGTGCATGCGCGTCACACATCATGCGCCACTGCAGGGCGTTGCTGGGGCGGACCTCGCGACGGTGGTCGGCGGAGGCGCCCGTCTGGTACCAGACCCGGCTGCCGGCCACGATCATGGTGTGCGCGGCGAGGATCTCGCCCTGGTGAACGCCCAGGTAGAGGCGCATGCGGCCGGGTTCCTCGGCGTTCAGGACCTCGTACTGCTGCTGGTAGTACGCCAGCGAGCGGCCGAGCCGGAAGCCGTCGCGCTCCTCGGTGATGCGCAACAGCCGGTAGAACTCGGGCAGCTCGGCGGCCGTGCCGACGACCGTCTCGACCCCCGCCTTGGTGGCCTTGCGCACATTGCGCCGCCACTCCTGGTTCAGGCCCGACCACAGTTCGTCGAGGGTGCGCCCGGCGAGTGGGACGCGGAAGACGTGGCGGGGCTGGGCGTCGCCGTCGTCCTCGCCTCCGCAGCGCTTCCAGCCGCGGGTGCGCAGCCGGTCGGCGAGCGCGGCTCCGACCGGGTCCACCTCGGTGGCGAGCACGTCGGAGATCTGCCGGCCCGGGCCGGTGCCCGCCTTGGCGGTGGCCGCGTCCCAGCGGCGGTAGGCGGGGGTGGGCCCGATGCGCACGGCGAAGGCGCCGGAGGCCTTCAGGTGGTTCTTGAGGGGGGTCAGCCAGCGGTCGATGTCGGGGTCCGCCCAGTCCGCGACGGGCCCCTCGGGGAGGTAGGCGAAGTATTTGCGGGTGCCGGGGAATTGACGGTAGAGAACGAGTCCGGCGCCTTCCATTTCACCCCCGGGGTAGTGCCATCCGACCCTTTCGGACCGCCAAAGGTCCTTTACGCCGCCCCAGGACGGGTACTGGAGAAAGCTGGCCCGGCCATGCTTGGAAAGGAATGCCTGGTATTCCGGTTCGGACAGGGAGCGCACGGCGAGCTCCCGGTCCCGACTCCGGGTCTGGTACTGCTGGGTGGGTGTCACGAGCAGTGCGCACATGGCTGACCGGCCTTCCCGTACGTCCGAATCGGTGGATGCACAGGACTCTCACAGGTGTCCATGACCGTGGTGCGCGGCGATTGTGACCGGACGATGACCGTATCGCTGCGGTCTATGTCACAAGGGAAATCCTGAACTTTTCCCGACCTCCCGCAACCTAGAGTCGTTCCGTTCGCATCTCCTTTTGCGGACGATCATTACTTCGGAGGGGTTTTCGTTGAGCCGCACACGCCGGGTCTTCTCTGTACGCAGCCGCACCGCCGTGGCGGCCGGCACCGCACTGCTGGCCGCCTCACTGGCGGCCTGCGGCGGCGGTGGTGCCGCGGCGGGCGGCGGAGCCAAGGCGGAGATGAAGGAGAAGCCGGCCATGGCGGTCTCGGTGAACCTCACCGGTGACCAGGTCAAGGCGGGTCAGCCGGTGACCGTCACGATCGCCGAGGGCAAGCTCGCGACCGTGAAGGTGACGGACGCCAAGGGCGGGGAGCTGGCCGGGCAGATATCCGCCGACGGCAAGACCTGGACCTCCCAGGGCAACGCCCTGCCCTCGGCCGAGTACAAGGTCGATGCGCAGAACACGGACAGCCAGAGCGCGACCACGACCTTCAAGACCTCGGCCCCCGACAAGGTGAACAAGGTCTCGATCAACATACCCAAGGGCAGCACCGTGGGTGTGGCCATGCCGGTCTCGATCGTCTTCGACAACCCGGTGAAGGACAAGGCCGCCGTCGAGAAGCAGCTGAAGGTCACCACCTCGAACAACACCGAGGGTTCCTGGGGCTGGATCACGGACTACTCGGGCAAGGACCGGGTGGACTGGCGCCCCCGGGAGTACTGGAAGTCCGGCACCGACGTGAAGGTCCAGATGAACCTGAACGGCGTCGACTCCGGCCCCGGCGGCGGGATGTTCGTCAAGGACTACAACACCGAGTTCAAGATCGGCAAGGAGCGCCTGATCAAGGTGAACCTCGACACGAGGAAGATGTCGGTCACCGAGGACGGCCAGGCGGCCGGCACCGTCCCGATCTCCGCCGGAACCCCCGGCGGCAAGAAGGCCTCCTGGGACGGCAAGATGGTGATGATGGCCAAGGAGGGCACCATCCGGATGGACTCCCAGACGGTGGGCCTGGGCGACTCCTACGACAAGATGGTCGACTACTCGATCCGGCTGACCTGGTCGGGCATGTACGTGCACGCCGCCCCGTGGAACACCGCCAACTTCGGCCGCGCCAACACCAGTTCCGGCTGTGTGGGCATGAGCGACGAGAACGCCAAGGCGTTCTTCGGATCGGCCCAGGTCGGTGACCCCTTCGAGGTCGTGGGCCAGGGATCCAAGGGCAACCCGGACATCGGCAACGGCTACGGCGAGTGGAACCTGACCTGGGAGCAGTGGCAGGCCAAGAGCGCCGCCGCCGGAGCCCCGCAGGTCGGCTGACCCGCGCCGGCTGACCATCGTTCAATCGTTACCGGCACGTAACTTACTCATGGGTTACTTCCGGTAAGCCCCTCCCGTTACCGTCGGGTCACTTTGACACCCCGGCACACGCGAGGAGCGATCGATGGTCCGTACCCTCCGCACCACCAGCACCGCGACTGCCATGGCAGCCGTACTGGCAGCAGCCGCCCTGGGCCTGGCCCCCCATCAGGCCCAGGCGGCTCCCGCCCGCACGACCGCCGCCGTCCCGGCAGCCCCGGAAGCCCGGTCGGGCGTCACCTTCCACGACATCCCCGGCTCCGGCGGCATCACCCTCAAGGGCAACGTCTTCACCCCGGCGGGCGCCGGGGCCGGCGCGAAGTACCCGCTGATCGTGCTGCCGACCAGCTGGGGCATGCCGCAGATCGAATACATCGCCCAGGCCAAGAAGCTCGCCGACTCCGGTTACGTGGTGGTCAGTTACACCTCCCGCGGCTTCTGGCTCTCCGGCGGCGAGATCGAGACCGCCGGACCGAAGGACATCGCCGACGTCTCCGCCGTCATCGACTGGGCCCTCGCCAACACCCCGGCCGACGCCGCTCACATCGGCACGGGCGGGGTCTCGTACGGCGCCGGCATCAGCCTGCTGGCCTCCGCGAGCGACCCGCGCATCAAGGCCGTGGTCGCGCTCAGCGGCTGGGCCGATCTCATCGAGTCCATCTACTCCGGCCGCACCCAGCACCTCCAGGCCGCCGCGCTGCTCGGCGGCGCCGGCTTCCTCACGGGGCGCCCCGGCCCCGAACTCCAGCAGATCCTCGGCGACTTCCTCGGCTCGAAGCTGGACAAGGAACCGCAGATGATCGAGTGGGGCAAGAAGCGCTCCGCCGCCGAGAAGGTGGACGCGATCAACGCCAACGGCGCCGCGATCATGCTCGGCAACGCGTGGGGCGACACCATCTTCCCGCCCAACCAGTACGCGAAGTTCTTCGAGAAGCTGACCGGCCCCAAGCGCCTGGAGTTCCGCCCCGGCGACCACGCCACCGCCGAACTGACAGGGCTCCTCGGACTGCCCAACGACACCTGGACCAACGCCCACCGCTGGTTCGACCGCTACCTCAAGGGCGCGGCCAACGGCGTCGACGCCGAGGCGCCGGTCCAGATCAAGCCCCGCAGCGACGGCGGGTACGAGGGCTACGCCGACTGGAAGTCGGTCGGTGACGGCGGCTCCGAGAAGCTGATGCTCTCCGACAGCGAGCACCTCTTCACCGGCATCGACTCCGGCGCCAACGGCGGGATCGTCATGCTCTCCAGCCTGCTCGACCAGATCGCCCAGGCGCCCCCCATCGCCTCCATCCCGCTGCTCCCCCGTGCCTTCGCCGCCGTCTGGCAGTCGCCGCGCTACCAGGAGGAGCGCCGCGTCCGGGGCACGGTCAGGCTGCACACCACCGTCACGCCCTCGAAGTCCGACGGCACCTTCGTCGCGTACCTCTACGACGTGGGCCCGCTCGGCATCGGGAAGCTGATCAGCAACGCCCCGTACACCTTCCACGGAAAGCCGGCCGGCCAGTCCTTCGGCGTGGACCTGGAGCTCTTCTCCACCGCCTACGACGTCCCGGCCGGGCACCGCCTCGCGGTCGTCGTCGACACCGTCGACCCGCTCTACATCGAGCACAACCCGACCGGCGGGCAGCTGACCTTCTCCTCGCCGCGCACCGATCCCTCGTACGTCTCGGTGCCGCTGCGCGAGCAGTGATCCGCGGCTGCTGCCGGGCCGGGTGTGGCTCTGGGGGGGGCCTTTCGCCCCGCGGGTCAGATCCGGCCCGGCAGCGCCGTTCCGGGGTCGGCCACGTCGATGTCGATGTCGACCGCCTTCGTCTTGGGGTTGCGGCGCTCGCGCCGGGCCACCCAGGTGGCGAACCAGGACAGGAGCATGCACATCCCGATGTAGATCGGCGAGATGATCATCACGACCGGGATGAAGGGCAGGTCGTAGTCGAGGTTGGAGGCGATCAGCTTGCCCGCGTGCAGGAACTCCTCGTAGGTGATCAGGTAGCCGAGCGAGGTGTCCTTCAGTGCGACCACGAGCTGGCTGATGATCGTGGGCAGCATCGCCCGGACCCCCTGCGGGGCCAGGATGTAGCTCATCACCTGGGTCTTGCGCATGCCCAGGGCGTACGCGGCCTCGCGCTGGCCCTTCTCCACCGAGTTGATGCCCGTCCGGAAGACCTCGGCCAGCACCGAGCCGTTGTACAGGGTCAGTCCGGCGACCAGCGCGGGCAGCGGCTGGACCTTGAGCGCGACGAAGATGAAGAAGATCATCACCAGCACCGGCATGGCCCGGAAGAACTCCACGCACAGCGTGGACAACCAGCGCACCGGCCGGTGCACCGAGAGCCGGCCCGTGGCGAGCACCGCGCCGAGCAGGAGCGAGAGCACCGAGGCGTAGGCGAAGGCCTTGAGGGTGTTCCACAGGCCCTTGAGCAGCAGCTCCTGGATGCCCTTGTAGGTGAAGGGGCTCCATTTGGCGGCGGTGAACTGGTTCGTGTCGAAGAGCAGGTAGAGCAGCCAGCCGAGCAGAGCGAGGATGACGGCCGTCGAGGCGATCCCGTAGAAGAAGTGGCGGCGCTGGGCGCGCGGGCCCGGCAGATCGTAGAGGGCGGTGGACTCCAGGTCACCGTGGAGCGCGTGCGCGGTCATCGGGCGACTCCGTAGCGCTTTTCGAGCACGTTGAACAGCGCGCTGATGGACAGGGTGATGATCAGGTAGCCCACCGCGATCCAGACGAAGGTCCAGATGATGCTGTAGCCCAGCTCGTTGAGGGTCTTGTACGTGCCCAGCAGCTCGGTGACGCTGAAGGCCCCGGCGATCGCCGAGTTCTTGGCGAGCGCGATCAGCGTGGAGCCGATGGGCGGGATGACGGACCGGAAGGCCTGCGGCAGCACGACGGTGCCCAGGGTCTGCCCGAAGGACATGCCGAGGCTGCGGGCCGCCTCGCCCTGGCCCTTGGGCACGGTGTTGATGCCGGAGCGCAGGGCCTCGCAGACGAAGGCCGAGGTGTAGCAGCCCAGGGCCAGCACCGCGAAGAGCTCGAAGGGCAGGACCAGGCCGAAGCGCGGCAGGCCGAGCAGGACGGCGAAGAAGAGCAGGGTGAGCGGGGTGTTGCGCAGGATGGTCACCCAGACGGTGCCGAAGACCCGGAAGGAGCCGACGGGGGCGACGCGGAAGGAGGCCATCAGGAAGCCGAGGACCAGGGCCAGGAGGGAGGCGTAGACCGTGAGTTCCACGGTGCCGAGGAAGCCCTTCCCGTAGAGCGAGAAGTTTTCGGTGAGTACGTCCATGGCGCTGCGCTCTCCCCTCAGCTCGCCGGGTAGCGGTCGATGGCGGGCGGTGTCGGGGCGGGTTGGCCGGAGAGTCCGAGCGTGGCCTCGTAGGCCTTCTTCCAGTTGCCGTTCTTCTCGTTCGCGGCGAGGGCGTCGTCGAGCGCGAAGCGCAGCGCGTTGTCGGAGCGCGGGACGCCGATGCCGTAGGGCTCCTCGGAGAAGGGCTTGCCGACCACCTTGAGCTCCTCGGGGACCTTGGCCGCGTAGCCGAGGAGGATGGAGTCGTCGGTGGAGACGGCGTCGACCTGGTAGGTCAGCAGGTTGTCCACGCAGACCGAGTACGTGTCGTAGGCGACGAGGACGGCCCGCGGGAACTCCTTCTGGAGCCGCTGGTAGGGGGTGGAGCCGGCGGCCGAGCAGACCTTCTTGCCGTCGAGGTCCTCGGGGCCCTTGATCTCGGTCTCCCCCTTGCGCACCAGCAGGGACTGGCCGGCCATGAAGTAGGGGCCGGCGAAGCCGACCTGCTTCTTGCGGTTGTCGTTGATCGTGTAGGTGCCGACGTAGTAGTCGATCTGGCCGTTCTGCAGGGCCGTCTCGCGGTTGGCGGAGGCGATGGTCTTGAACTCCACGGTCTTGGGGTCGAAGCCGAGCGAGGCGGACATCATCTTGGCGATCTCGATGTCGAAGCCGGAGTAGCGGCCGCTCGCGGGGTCCTTCTCCCCCATGTACGGCTGGTCCTCCTTGGCGCCGACCACGAGGTGGCCGCGCTTCTTGGCCTTCTCCCAGGTCGGGGAGTCCGGCAGCTGGAAGCCGGCCCTGACCTGGTAGACGGGCAGGTCCTCGGGCTGCGGTCCCTTGACCGGCGGGCTGCCGGACTTGCCGCAGCCGGCCAGGGCGCCCAGCAGGACGAGGGCGGCGGCGAGGGCGGGCAGGACCCGGGCCCGGGGGGCTCGCACCCGGGTGCGCGGGGCTTCCCGCCGCGTACGCGGGGCGTTCGTCGGAAGCTGTCTCATCGGGCCGCCCCTCAGTGCTTGAGGATCTTGGAGAGGAAGTCCTTGGCCCGGTCGCTCTCCGGGGCGGTGAAGAAGGCCTCCGGGGTCCGGTCCTCGACGATCTTCCCGTCGGCCATGAACACGACGCGGTTGGCGGCGGAGCGGGCGAAGCCCATCTCGTGGGTGACCACGACCATGGTCATGCCCTCCGCGGCGAGCTGCTGCATGACCTCCAGCACCTCGTTGATCATCTCCGGGTCGAGGGCCGAGGTCGGCTCGTCGAAGAGGAGGGCCTTGGGGTTCATGGCGAGCGCACGGGCGATGGCCACGCGCTGCTGCTGGCCGCCGGAGAGCTGGGCGGGGAACTTCTCCGCCTGGTTCGCGAGGCCCACCCGCTCCAGCAGCTCGCGGGAGCGCTTGTCCGCCTCTTCCTTCTTCCGCTTCCTGACCTTGATCTGGGCGAGGGAGACGTTGGCGAGGACCGTCTTGTGCGCGAAGAGGTTGAAGGACTGGAACACCATCCCCACGTCCGCGCGGAGCGCGGCGAGCTCCTTGCCCTCGGCCGGCAGCGGCTGGCCGTCGAGCGTGATCGTGCCCGACTCGATGGTTTCCAGTCTGTTGATCGCCCGGCACAGGGTCGATTTCCCGGAGCCGGAGGGGCCGATGACCACCACCACCTCCCCGCGGCCGACGGTGAGGTTGATGTCCTGGAGGACGTGCAGTTGTCCGAAGTGCTTGTTGACGTCCCGCAGCTCGATCAACGGATCGACGGCCATACGCTGCCCTGCCCACTTGTCGGTGTGTCGAGGTCAGCGCAAACTATCCAGCCGCGGAAGGGCACTTCACCGCGACACGCCTAAAAGCCGCATAAAGGCACGCGAGGTCAGCCTTACGTGGCCATCTCAGCCTTCCGAGGCTTCGGCGTAGGCCTGACTGAGCTCGGGAGATCCCGTCATCGCCCAGGAGACCCCCGACTCGACCACGTTCAGCTCGCGGCCCGAGGCCAGCCGGATCATGGGCTGGCCGTTGGGCCACACCTGCCAGGCGGCGCCCGGAACGGAACGGATGATCACGGTCCCGAGGTAGAAGCCCGCGTCGTTGCCCAGCCACGGGGTGATCTCCGGATCCCGGCGCCAGCGCGGCATCAGCTGGTCGATCTCCTCCAACGAGCGCGGGCTCTCGTCGAGTTCGAGCCCGGCCGAGCGCGCGTGGGCGCGCAGCATCTCGCATTCCGCGAACATCTCGTTGATGCCCTCGGGATCGTCCGCGAGGGCCGCGGCGAGTCCCGCACCCGGTTCCGTTTCGTGTCGATTGATCCAGTTGGCCAGGAAAGGGATGTTCATGAGCCCAGCCTGACACCAGGATCCGCGACGGGCGACAGGACGCGCGCGGACTGTGACAGATCGGGGGCCGCTAAAGGTCCAGGTCGACGACGACCGGCGCGTGGTCGGAGGCGCCCTTGCCCTTGCGCTCCTCGCGGTCCACGTAGGAGTCGGTGACGGCCTTGGCGAAGGCCTCGTTCCCGTAGACCAGGTCGATGCGCATGCCCCTGTTCTTCGGGAAGGCCAGCATCCGGTAGTCCCAGAAGGTGTACGGCCGGTCGTACTTGAGCGCGCGCGGGAAGACGTCCGAGAGCCCGGCCGCCCGCAGCTGCTCCAGGGCGGCCCGCTCGGCCGGGGTGACGTGCGTGAGGCCCTCGAAGACCGCCGGGTCGTAGACGTCCTCGTCGGTCGGGGCCACATTGAAGTCGCCGAGCACCGCGAACGGGCGCTCCCCCGCCGCGTCTTCCGCGATGGCGGCGGACAGGGACCGGAACCAGTCCAGCTTGTAGCCGTAGTGGTCGTGCTCGACCTCGCGCCCGTTGGGCACGTACACCGACCAGACGCGCACCCCGCCGCAGGTGGCGGAGATGGCGCGGGGCTCCTGGACCCCCTCGTAGTCGGGCCCGCCGGGCAGCCCCACGACCACGTCCTCCAGGCCCACCTTGGAAAGCAGGGCCACGCCGTTCCACCGCCCTGTGGCATTGACGGCCGACTCGTAGCCCAGCGCGCGCAGCTCCTCGTACGGGAACTGCTCCGCGGAGCACTTGGTCTCCTGGATGCACACGACATCCGTGCCGGAGGACTCCAGCCAGGCCAGCAGGCGCGGCAGCCGGGCGGTGATCGAGTTGACGTTGAACGTGGCGATACGCATGCCGTCCAACCTACCGCCCGGCACCGACAGTCAAAGGTCGGCCGTGTCCCCGGCGGTGAGTCGGGTGTGCGGGGAGCCGCCGAGGGCGTTCAGGGTGAAGTCGTAGATCGGGCGGGCGATGTCCGCCAGGTAGGCGTCGTGGATGTCGATGGCCACGCGCGGCTTGACCGCGCGGACGTAGTCGACGACCTCGCCGATCTTGTTCCACGGGGCGTGCACGGGGAGCATCAGCGTGTCCACGGGGGCGTCCGGCACGGTCAGCGCGTCCCCGGGGTGGAAGAGCGAGCCGTCGACCAGGTAGCCGACGTTGGTGACCCGCGGCATGTCCGGATGGATCACGGCGTGCAGCTCGCCGTGCACCTGGACCTCGAAGCCGGCCGCGGTGAAGGTGTCCCCGTGGCCCACGGTGTGGACGCGGCCCGGATAGGCGGGGGCGAGCTTCTCCGCGACGCTGCGCAGGGTCCACAGCCCCGCCGCCGGGTTGGCGTCGAGGGCGGCGCGCAGCCGGCCCTCCTCGAAGTGGTCGGGGTGCTCGTGGGTGACGAGCAGGGCGTCGGCGCCGAGGCCGGCGTCCGCTTCGCTGAAGGCGCCCGGGTCGATGACGAGCACGAGCCCGTCCTTCTCCAGCTGGACGCAGGAGTGCAGCCGCTTGGTGAGCTTCATGATCGAAGGCTAGCCCCGCGGTGGGCCCGACAGGGCGGGAAGGCGGAGCCGACCGGATTCGAACCGGCGTCCTCGCGATGTTGGAGACCGCGCGCGACGACCTCTGCGCTACGGCTCCGCCCCCGGCACCACCGTATCCGTGAGGGACGGCATCCGTGAGGGGCAGCATCCGTGAGGAGGCGGCGCGCGGTGCCGGCTACGGGACCGTCGTGGAGACCACGTACACCTTGGAGACGCGGGGGTCCGTGAGGTCGACGGTGATGTCCCGGGTGGGCCGCGGGTCGTCCGCTTCGAGGGTGGTCCCGAGCCACTTGATCTCGGGCGTCCAGCTCCAGCCGGCGACCTCGGTGTCGTGCGCGGAGATCGACGACCCGGGGGTCAGCCGGTCGCGGCTGGTGCCGACGGAGGACAGGAAGGCGTCCAGGTCGCCCGGGACGACCGCGAACTGCGTGTACAGCCGGCTGGTGCGCCAGTTGTTGGTCTCCAGGAACCCGACGCGCCAGGCGTTCGGCGGGATCGGCACCTCGTAGATGCTGCGCTGCACCTTGGACGGCCAGCCGGGGCGCACCTTGGCCGCGCCGACCTTGGAGGCCTTGTCGCGGCCGCTCTGGCGGCTCTGCTGGGCGGAGACCGCGAGGTAGCCCGCCGGGACGCCGACCAGCAGCAGGATGATGATCGCGGTGATCCAGCGGCGCCGCACCACGTGCTTGCGGTCCTCGGTGGGGGTCGGTGCGCCGGGCCGCTCGTCGGGGGACGGGGCCTGGCGGGGCAGGGTGGGCGGGGTCACCGGATCTCTTCCAGGATGCTCGGGGCTTCGGCCCGGGGAGGAATGGGTCCCTCCATCGTAGGCGCGGAGTGCCGGCGTTCTCTTCGCATCTGTCGTGACCTGCAGTTTCTGGCGTTGTCAGTGGGCTGTTCTAGGTTGATCGCATGGCGGCATCTCAGGAGACGGAAGGGACCGGGCATGCCCGGTTCACCTACCGGCTTCGTGTGTCGTCGACCGCGCTCGCCAAGCTGTTGGATGAGTGGGCGCGGTGCCGGTGGGTCTGGAATGAATGCACCGCTCGGTCGAAAAGGGCCCAGGCCGAGAAGGAGAAGTGCGGTCCGGCCCGGCTGGACAAGATGCTGACCGAAGCACGCAACCACAACACCTGGTTGGGTGAGGGCAGCAGCGTTCCGCAGCAGCAGTTGGTACGCGACTTCGGGAAGTCCCGCGCCAAAGCCTTGAAGGATGTCAAGGCCCGGTTGCCGATGTGGCAGCGGGCGGGAATGCCCAGGTTCAAGAAGAAGGCCAGGGCCGACCCGAGCCTGAACTACACGCGGCGCGGATTCCGTATCAAGGACGGCCGACTGCATCTCGCGGGCGGCATCATCCTGACCGTGGTCTGGTCCCGCGACCTTTCCGCGGTCCCGTCGTCGGTGCGGGTCTACCGTGACAGCCTCGGCCACTGGTACGCGTCCTTCGTCGTCCCCACCGAAACCCAGCATCTTCCGGAGACAGGCGCGGTGATCGGGATCGACTGGGGCGTGAAGGAGACCGCGACCACCACCAGCGACGGCCACGACCTCCCGCACGCCGAGCACGGCAGGAAGGCTGCGGCCGGGCTCGCCCACTATCAGCGGATGATGGCACGACGGAAGCGCCCGCAAACACGGGCGCATCGTGCACCTTGTCCACCCCGCGCACACCACCATGGACTGCGCGCAGTGCGGAGCGAGAACCAAGCACGCACTACCTCTCTCAGAACGCACATACACCTGCACCGCGTGCGGAGCCGTGTCCCCCAGGGACAAGAACTCCGCCCACGTGATGCTGGTCCGGGCTGGTCTCAACCCGGCTGGTGCCGATCGTGTAAGAGCCGACGGACCGCAGGTCCACAGCCAACGTGAGCCAGGAATCCCCGTCCCTTAGGGCGGGGAGGATTCAATGCTGTTCCTGGTCCTCGGGGCCGGTGGTGGTGTCGCGCCGGCCGAACTGCGCGTAGCGCTCGTACCGCTCGACGCGCCGGCGCGTGGCGCGGCGGAAGCGGCGGGCGACGAGCCGGGAGAGGTCGGCGGCGCCGACCATGCCGGCCTCGGGGCCGAGCTGGGCCTTGGCGATGCGGGCCTCGGGTCGGTAGCCGCGGCCGGTGAGGTGGCGGCGGAAGGCGTCGCGGGCGGGGCCGATCAGCAGGTCGTCGGCGGCGCTGACGCCGCCCCCGATGACGAAGCAGGAGGGGTCGAGGGCGGCCGCGAGGTTGGCGATGCCGACGCCGAGCCACTGTCCGATGTCCTGGAGCAGCTCGACGCACATGGCGTCGCCCTCGCGGGCCAGCTCGGTGATGAGCGGCCCGGTGATCTCGTGGACGTTGCCGCCGACCCGGGCGATGAGGTTGTACGCGACCGGGGAGTCGGCGGCGGCCAGCTCGCGGGCCTCGCGGACCAGGGCGTTGCCGGAGCTGTACTGCTCCCAGCAGCCGCGGTTGCCGCAGGGGCAGCGGTGGCCCCCGGGGACCACCTGCATGTGGCCGAACTCGCCGGCGACCCCGTAGCGGCCGCGCTTGACCTGGCCGCCCTCGAGGATGGCCCCGCCGATCCCGGTGCCCAGGGTGATCATGACGAGGTGGTCCTCGCCGCGGCCGGCGCCGAAGCGCCACTCGGCCCAGGCGGCGGTGTTGGCATCGTTGTCCACCATGACCGGGACCGCGAGCCGGGACTGGAGCGCGTCGCGCAGCGGTTCGTCGCGCCAGGCCAGGTGCGGGGCGAACAGGACCCGGGAGCGGTCGGCGTCGACCCAGCCGGCGGCGCCGATGCCCACGGCGTGCACGTCGTGCCGGTCGGAGAGGTCGAGGACCAGCTCGACGATGGTGTCCTCGACCACCTTGGGGCTCTTGGACTTGTCCGGGGTCTCGGTCCGGATCTTCTCCAGGATGATCCCGTCGGCGTCGACGACCCCGGCCATGACCTTGGTGCCGCCGATGTCGATGCCGACGGTCGGAACGCGCGGTGCGGTCAGGTGCGAGCGGCGCTCACGGGTCCCGATGGTCCGCAGGACGGTGCCCCGCGCCGCCCCCCGGTGGGCGAGCGTGAAGTCCCGGTACGTGCTCATCGAGTCGTGTCGCCCCTCATGGTGCGGCGGGGCCCGGGGTGGGGCCGGATGCCGGGTCGGATGCCTGGTTGGATGCCTGGTCGGACGGAGCGGTGGACGGGGTCGCGGATGCGCTGTCAGGTCCTGATTCTGCCACTCGCTCCAGTTCGTGGCTCAGTTCGTCGAGCTCGGATCCGCCGGCCATCTGCCGGGTGAGCTCGTCCAGGGTGATCGAGTCGCGGGTGTGGCTGCCCGCCATGGTGCCGCGTTTGAGCAGCACGAACCGGTCCCCGACCAGGTGGGCGTGGTGGGGGTTGTGCGTGATCAGGACCACGCCGAGGCCCGCGTCACGGGCCGCGGCCACGTACTTGAGGACCACCCCGGACTGTTTGACGCCGAGGGCGGCCGTGGGCTCGTCGAGTACGAGGACCTTCGCGCCGAAGTGGACGGCGCGGGCGATGGCCACGCACTGCCGCTCGCCACCGGACAGGGTGCCGATGGGCTGGTCGACGTCCCGCAGGTCGATGCCCATGCGCAGCAGCTCGGCGCGGGTGGTCCGGCGCATCAGCTCCACGTCGAGGCGGCGGAGGGGGCCGCGGCCCTTGGTGGGCTCGGAGCCGAGGAAGAAGTTGCGCCAGACGGGCATCAGCGGGACCACGGCGAGGTCCTGGTAGACGGTGGCGATGCCGCGGTCCAGGGCCGCGCGCGGGTTGGCGAGCACCGTCTCCTCGCCCTCGATCTCGAAGGTGCCGGCGTCGTGCCGGTGCAGCCCCGCGATGATCTTGATGAGGGTGGACTTGCCGGCACCGTTGTCGCCGAGGACGCAGGTGATCTCGCCGGCCGCGACCTCCAGGGAGACGTCCTGGAGGGCGCGGATGTTGCCGTAGTACTTGCTGACCCCGGTCAGCTTCACCAGGGCGGGCGCGCCGGCCGGGGATGATCCGGTCTTGGTCATCGTCACTTCGCCTCCGCCCGCTTGCGGACCCATGCGTTGAGCAGCGTGGCCAGCAGCAGCATCGCGCCGAGGAAGAACTTGAACCAGTCCGGGTTCCACTGGGCGTACACGATGCCGTTGCTGGTCATGCCGAAGATGAAGGCGCCCACGGCGGAGCCGATCGCCGAGCCGTAGCCGCCGGTCATCAGACAGCCGCCGATGACGGCCGCGATGATGTAGAGGAACTCGTTGCCGACGCCCTCGCCCGACTGGACCACGTCGAACGAGAAGAGGATGTGCTGCCCGGAGATCCAGGCGCACAGCGCGACGCCCATGTACAGGCCGATACGGGTCTTCACCACCGGCACGCCGGTCGCGCGGGCCGCGTCCGCGCCGCCGCCGACGGCGAAGATCCAGTTCCCGGCGCGGGTGCGCAGCAGGATCCAGGTGGCCACGGCGACCAGGAGCAGCCACCACAGGATGGTGACCTTGAGGGTGACCGAGCCGAAGGTCCACTGCGAGGCGAAGAGCGCGCGGGCGGAGGAGAAGCCCTCCATGTCGGCGATGGTCTTGGTGGAGACCGAGCCGCTGATCAGCTTGGTGAAGCCGAGGTTCAGGCCGGTCAGCATCAGGAAGGTGCCGAGCGTGATGATGAAGCTGGGCAGTTTCGTGCGGGTCAGCATGAACCCGTTGAAGAACCCGATCCCCAGGGTGACCAGCAGCGATACGAGGACGCCCACCCAGACGTTGGCGGTCATCTGGTAGCTGAACATCGAGCTGAGGAGCGCCGACGAGGTGACCATGACCCCGGCGGACAGGTCGAACTCGCCGCCGATCATGAGCAGGGCCACCGGGACGGCCATGATGCCGATGGTGGAGGCCGAGTACAGGATCGTGCTCAGGCTGGAGGCCCGCAGGAAGCTGTCGGCGGCGAAGGAGAAGAAGACGAAGACGGCGGCCGCGCCGACCACCGCGCCGAGCTCGGGCCGGCCGAGCAGCCGGCGCAGCAGTGAAGTGTGCGCGAGCCGCTCGTCGCGCGGGGCGGGAGCCGGGGCGGGTGCCTGGGTGCTGGTGCCGGTGGTCATCGGCTGCCCCGGTTGATGAACTTCTCCAGGGTGGCCGCCTCGGCCCCCGTGACGATCTGCGGTCCGGTGAGCACCGGCCGGCCGCCGCCGAGCACGTCCGCGTTGTAGCGGTAGAGCCAGAGCAGGTCGACGGCCTCGTAGCCCTGGAGGTAGGGCTGCTGGTCGACGGCGAATCCGAGGGCGCCGGACTTCAGGTCCCGGGCGACGGAGGCGTTCAGGTCGAAGGTGTCGACCTCGGCCTTGCTGCCCGCCGCGTCCTTGGCCTTGACGGCCGTGGGGGCGAAGGGCGCGCCGAGGGTGACGATCGCGTCCACCGAGGGGTCGGCCTGGAGCTTGGCCTGGAGGGCGGCCTGGACGGACGGCATGTTGGTGCCCTCCACGTACAGGTTCTCCATGGTCCCGCCGGACTCGCCGAGGGTCTTCTTCGCTCCGGCGCAGCGCTGCTCGTGGCCCACGTTGCCCTGCTCGTGCAGGACGCAGACGGCCTTCTTGCGGCCGCGCTTGCCGAGCTCGGTGCCGACCGCCTCGCCGGCGATCTCCTCGTCCTGGCCGATGTGGGTGAGCGCGCCGTACTCGGCGGACTGGGCGGATCCGGAGTTGACCGTGATCACCGGGATGCCGGCCTTGACGGCCTTGGCGAGGACGTCCTTGAGCGCCTCGGGCTTGGCGAGGGAGACGATCAGCCCGTCGACCTTCTGGTCGATGGCGTTCTGGACGAACTGGGCCTGCTGCTGCGCCTGGTCGTCGTGGGCGTAGACGAAGTTGATGTTGTCCTTCGCCGCGGCCTCCTTGGCACCCTTCTGCACGATGTCCCAGAAGGTGTCGCCGTCTCCCGCGTGGGTGACCATCGCGAAGGTCCAGCGCGGGGTGGAAACGGCGGGCCGGCCCGCCGCCTCGGCCTTCGCGCGGTCCTCGGCGCGCTTGCCGCCCGTACTGCTGCAGCCCACGAGGGAGGCACCCAGTACCGCCGCGAGCACCGCGCCCACGAGGCGTACCCCTGTCCGAATCCTGGCCACGTCTGCCCGTGCCTTTCGTTTGTCGCGCCGTCCCGCCGGCGCCGTCCCTGCGGCGCCGTCCCGCCGCGGTGTCCGCTCGCCGGAACGGTCATGTGTTGCGAGCCGCAGCCGCCCAGTATCCGTCACAGTGCACCATGCAAGGTCATCGGGGCCATTGCGGACCGTGCCGGACACAGCGGGACAGATTGACAGCTCCCCCGGACGGGGTCACGTTGAGTGCATGCGCATCGGGCTCATCGGAACGGGCCGGATCGGTTCCTTCCACGCGTCGGCACTGGCCCGGCAGGCGGACGCGGGCTCGCTGCTGCTCGCCGACGCCGACCCGGCGCGGGCGGCGCGCCTCGCCGACCGGCTCGGGGCCACCGCCGCGCCCACCGTCGAGCAGATCTTCACCTGGGGCGTGGACGCGCTGGTGGTGTCCTGCGCCACCGAGGGGCACGCGGACCTCGTCGTACGGGCCGTGCGCGGCGGGCTGCCGGTGTTCTGCGAGAAGCCGGTGGCCCCGGACCTGGACCGCACCCTGGCGGTGCTCCGCGAGGTGGCCTCGGCCGGCGGGGTGCTCCAGCTCGGTTTCATGCGCCGCTTCGACGCGGGCTACACGACGGCGCGCGAGCTGGTCCGCTCCGGAGCCCTGGGCCGGCTGCACACCGTACGGACCACGACCGCGGATCCCTCGCCGCCCGCCGCCGAGTACCTGCGGACCTCGGGCGGGCTGTACCGGGACTGCCTGGTGCACGACTTCGACATGGTCCGCTGGGTGACCGGGCACGAGGTGAGCGAGGTGTACGCGACGGGGTCCGACGCGGGGCCGCCGCTGTTCCGCGAGGCGGGCGACGTGGACACGGCCGCCGCCGTCCTCACTCTCGACGACGGGACGCTGGTCTCCAGTACCGGTACGCGGTGCAACGGCGCCGGATACGACGTACGGATGGAGCTGGCCGGGGAGCTGGATCAGATCTCCACCGGGCTGGACGACCGTACGCCGATCGCCTCGACCGAACCGCAGGGACCGCCCCCGGCGACCAAGCCCTGGCCCGGGTTCCTGGAACGCTTCGCTCCCGCCTACGAGGCCGAGCTGGCGGCCTTCGTCCGGCTGGTACGGAGCGAGGGCCCCAATCCGTGCGACGGCGTCGAGGCGCTCGCCGCGTTCCGGGTGGCGGAGGCCTGTGAGCTCTCGCGGCGGGAGCGGCGCCGGGTCGCGCTGGCGGAGCTCCCGGACCTCTGAGGAGCGCGAGTCCACGGCGGCTACCAGCACACCGGGTGCCGGGTCGTCCCGCGGACCATGGTCCCGGGCATCCATGCGAGGACGGCCGGCTCTTCCCTGAGGTCGGGGAAGCGCTCCACCAGGGACCGGATCGCGATCCGGCCCTCCAGCCGGCCGAGCGGGGCGGCGACGCAGTGGTGGATGCCGTGTCCGAAGGCGATGTGCCCGCCCCGGCCGGTGCGGCGGATGTCGAAGGTGTCGGGGCGGTCGAAGCGGGAGGGGTCCCGGTCCGCCGCGGCGAGGCAGACGAGTATGCCGGAGCCGGCCTCGATGAAGGTGTCGCCGATCTCCAGGTCCGTGGCGGCGAAACGGAACGTGGCGGTCTCCACCGGGCCGTCGTAGCGCAGGATCTCCTCGACGGCTCCCCCGATCAGTCCGTCCGGGTCGGCGCGCAGGGCGGCGAGCTGGTCGGGGTGGGCGAGGAGCGCCCGCATCCCGTTGGAGACCAGGTGCACGGTGGTCTCGTGGCCGCCGACCATCATCAGGGCGGCCATCGCGACCAGCTCCCGGCGGGAGAGCCGGTCTCCCCCGTCCCCCCGGCTGGTCACCCAGTCGCTGAGCAGGTCCTCGCCCGGATCGGCGATCTTGGCGTCGACCAGCCCGGCCGTGTAGGCGGTCATGGCGCGCACGGCCGCGTTCTCGGACTCCACCCCGGTGGGCGAGACCATCTCGGTGATCCAGCCGCGGAAGGCGCCGCGGTCGGCCTCCGCGACCCCGAGGAGCTCGCAGATCACGGTCATGGGCAGCGGCTGGGCGAAGGCCTCGATCAGGTCGGCGCGGCGCTCGGGGAGGGCCTCCATCCCGTCGAGCAGCCCGTCGACGATCTCCTGGACGCGCGGGCGCAGCGTCTCGATCCGGCCGGGGACGAAGGAGCCGGCGACCAGCCGGCGCAGCCGGGTGTGGTCCGGCGGGTCGGCGCGCATCATGTTGGCGCTGGCCTCGGTCCGCTCCCGGTCGGCGTAGAGCCCGGAGGTCAGCCAGTTCTTGGACACCGCGGGGTGGGTGAGCACCTGGCGGGCCTCCCGGTGACCGACGATCAGCCAGACCTCCTGGCCGTCGGCCGCCTTCACCCGGTGAACCGGTCCCTCCGCACGCAGGCGCGCGTAGTGGGGGTACGGGTTCTCGTTGAAGTCTTCGGCGATCGCACTGAGGTCCAGGACCGGCATGTGGCCACCCTAGACCGGGAGTTGATGTACTCCGGAGCTGGTTTCGGCCATTCGCTCAGCCAGCCGCGCGCCGCCCCCAGGCGGTGCCCGCGAGCACCAGCGCGACCCCCGCGAAGCCGGCCGCGCCGAGCCGCTCGCCGCCGATGGCGATGCCCGCCGCCGCGGCCCACAGGGGTTCGGTGCCGAGCAGCAGGCTGACGCGGGAGGGCGAGGTGCGGCGGACGGCCCACATCTGCACGAAGAAGGCGAACAGGGTGCAGAAGACGGAGAGGAAGGCGAGCCCGGCCCACTCGGCCGCGCCGAAGTCGGCGGCGGCCGCCCAGGGGCTCGCGCCGGTGCCGGGCAGCAGGGCCAGTACGGCGAACACGGCGACCGCGGTTCCGAGCTGGACGGTGGTCAGGGAGAGCGAATCCGCTTCCTGCACGGCCTTGATCCGGGCCATCAGCAGGACGTGCGCCGTCCGCGCGAGCGCGGCGCCGAGGATGAGGAGGTCGCCGGTGCTCGGGGTGGTGAAACCCGCCCCCTGGGTGAGCAGGACGACTCCGCTGACGGAGACGGCCGCGGCGCCGAGGAAGGCGGGCGAGGGGGCTACGCGGCGGACGGCGGACTCGGCGAGCGGGGTGAAGATCATGGTCAGGCTGATGATGAGCCCGGCGTTGGTGGCGGAGGTGTGGACGACCCCGTAGGTCTCCAGCAGGAAGATTCCGCCGAGTACCAGTCCCAGCACTCCGGCGCCGCGCAGTTGGGCGGGGGTGAGCGCGCGCAGCCGTCGCCGACCTGCGACGGCGAGGACGGGCAGGACCAGCGCGAAGCGCAGGACGAGCACCGCGATCACGGTGTGCGTGGTGGTGACGCCCTTGGCGGCGAGGTAGCTGCCGCCCCAGACGACGGCGACGAGCAGGACCGGCAGGTCGGCGAGCCAGGCCCTGCGGGGCGCGGCGAGGGGAGCGGGGGCGGCGATGGTGGACACCGGTTCTCCAACGGCAGAAGGCAGGTGGAGACTTCGGCGGCTCGCACGGGGGGAGAGCCCAAGCTACCCGAGCATGATCGGCCGGTCGAGCCATTTGCCCACGGGCCCCGGACCCCGGGGCGCAGGCCGGGGGCCGGGGGCCGGGGCCCCGCGTCAGCCGAAGGTGCCGAACGCGGCGCGCCCCTTCGGCCGGTAGGTGTGGATGGCCGTGCCGGCCGAGGTGGTGCGGGAGTCCGTCAGCTCGAAGGCCGTCGGCAGGCCGCCCGTCGGGAACAGTCGCCGGCCGCCGCCCAGGAAGACCGGGAAGACCAGCAGGTTCAGCTCGTCCACCAGGTCCCGCGCCAGCAGCCACTGCGCGAGCGCGCCGCTGCCGTGCACTTGGAGCTCCCCCTCGGTCGCGTCCTTGATCCGTACGACCTCGCTCTGCAGCTGCTCCCCGTCGATCACGGTGGCGGGGCCCCAGGCCGGCTCCTTGAGCGTGGTCGAGGCCACGTGCTTGGGCAGCTGGTTGAGCCTGCTCGCGACCGGGTCGGCGGGGTCGTCGTGCTGCGGCCAGTACGAGGCGAAGATCTCGTAGGTCCGGCGCCCGAACAGGAAGGCCCCGGCCCGGTCGAAGACCTCGGTGACGAACTCCCCCATGCCCTCGTCGGCGAAGGGCACGAGCCAGCCGCCGTACGTGAACCCGCCACTGGTGTCCTCGTCCGGGCCGCCGGGGGCCTGCATCACACCGTCGAGGGTCAGGAAGGTGGTGAGGGTCAGCTTTCCCATGGCTCTGCGCTCCTTGGCTCCGGTACGTCGGCTGTCACGGGTTCAGACTCCCGGGCCGCCCGGAACTCATCGCCGCGGCGCGCGCGAACGCGATGTCCGTTTCCTGCCAGCGCCGTTCACCCCCGGGCGATTTCATTGAACTCGCAACCAATCAAGACGCGGAGGAACACCATGAACGGCAACGCAGTGGCCCTGGTGACGGGCGGCAGCAGGGGGATCGGCGCCGCGACCGCGCTGCGGCTCGCGCAGGACGGTACCGACGTGGCCCTCACCTACGTCGACGACGCGGAAGCGGCGCGGGCGGTCGTCGGCAAGATCGAGGCGCTGGGCCGGCGCGGCCTGGCCCTGCGCGCCGACGCGGGGGGCGCGGAGCGGGCCGCCGGGGCGGTGGAGGAGACCGTACGGGGCCTCGGCCGGCTCGACGTCCTGGTGAACAACGCCGGCGTGGGCGTGCTCGGCCCGCTGGAGGGGCTCACCATCGCGGACGTGGACCGCGTCCTCGCGATCAACGTCCGGGGCGCCTTCCTGGCCTCCCGCGCCGCGGCCGGGCGGATGGGCCGGGGCGGGCGGATCATCACCATCGGCAGCTGCATGACCCAGCGGGTGCCGGGCCCGGGCGGCACCCTGTACGCGATGAGCAAGGCGGCGCTGACCGGCCTGACCAAGGCCCTCTCGCGGGAGCTCGGCGAGCGCGGGATCACCGCGAACCTGGTCCACCCGGGCCCGGTGGACACCGACATGAACCCCGCGGACGGCCCCTACGCCGCCGCGCAGGCGGCCATGACGGCCCTGGGCCGCTTCGCCACCCCGCAGGAGGTGGCCGCCATGGTGTCCTTCCTCGCGGGCCCGGACTCCGCTTACGTCACGGGGGCCGAGTTCTCGGTGGACGGCGGCCACGCGGCGTAGGCCGTCAGGGCGGCCGGCCGGGGTGCGGACACCGCAGGGGCGCACCGTCGAAACGGTGCGCCCCTGCGGGGTGTTCGAGCATGCCCCGGGGGTGTCGGCCCCCGGGGCGGTCACGAGGGTGGCGTCAGCCGCCCAGCTCCTGGTGACGGGCGGTGTGCGCGGCGGTGCCGGCCTCCGTCAGCGCGCCGAAGAGGCGCAGGCGGGAGAAGCCGCCGTCCGGGAAGATGTCGATGCGCACGTGCGTGCCCACCGCCGGGGCGTCGAGCACGAAGCGGTGGTTGGTGTCGGGCTGCAGGCGGGTGCGCGGCAGGAACTCGGTCCACTCGCCCTCCTCGCCCGTCTTGACGGACAGCGAGGCCCAGCCGGCCGAGTTGCCCTTGAGGTACGCGGTGTCGATCTCGACGGCGCGGATCTCGGACTCGGCGACGAGCTGGTAGCGGATCCAGTCGTTGCCGTTGTCACGGCGGCGGGCGGTCTCCCAGCCGTCGTCCATCTTGCGGGAGCGGCCCGGGTTGATGGTGTTGGTCGGCGGGGAGTAGAAGCGGTTGGAGGCGTCCTGGACGGAGCCGCCGTTCTCCAGCGCCACCACGTCGAAGGAGCCGAGCGCCGCGAGCCACTTGGGGTCGGGAACGACCTCGCCGTAGACGCGCAGGCGGGCGATGCCGCCGTCGGGGTGCTGGTTGACGCGCAGGTGCGTGAAGCGCTGCTCGACGTCGATCTCGAAGCCGTTGGCCGCGTGGCCGCCGACGGGGGTGCGGGCGACGATGGTCGTCCACTTGATGTCGTCGCCCTGGAGCTCCGCCGGGGTCGGCGCGAGGGCGCCTTCCCAGTTGGTGGCCTCGACGGAGACGGCCTGCGGCATGTTGCCGCGGAAGTGGGCGGTGTCGACGACGATGCCGCGGATGACGCCGGGGGCGCCCAGGCGGACGAGCGCCCAGTCGTGGTCCTCGGGGGTCGGCCACGGCTGGGTGGCGGAGATGCCGCGGCGGCGGCGGGTCTCCCAGCCGTCCATGACCTTGCCCTTGTGGCCGAAGTCCTCGGGGTCGAAGTGCGCGGCCTCGGAGATCAGCAGGTTCTCGCGCTGGGCGAAGAACTCGTCGTTGGCCTCGATGACACCGGCGCCGAGCTCACGGGCGGCGAGGTTCGCGTACTGGGTGAACGGGAAGTCCGCGCTGCGGTAGTCCGCGTACGGGTCGCCGCCTCCGTACGGGTTCGCGTTGCCGGTGAAGGATTCAATCGCCACTGTCAGTTCTGCCTTTCAAGGAGTCGGCCGGTGGGCTCGGACGGGGTGCCGTGGTCGGCGATCCGCGTGCCGCGCAGCCAGGTGGACTTCACGACGCCGTGCAGGGTCTTGCCCGCGTACGCCGTGACCTGGTTGCGGTGGTGCAGGTGGGCCGGGTCCACGGTGAAGGTCTCTTCGGGGGCCAGGACGGCGAAGTCGGCGTCGCGGCCGGCCTCGATCGCGCCCTTGCTCGCCAGACCGGCGAGGGCGGCCGGGGCGGCGGACATCCAGCGGACGACGTCCTCGAGGGTGCGGCCGCGCTTCTTCGCCTCGGTCCAGATGGCCGGCAGGCCCAGCTGGAGGGAGGAGATGCCGCCCCACGCGGTGGCGAAGTCGCCGGTCTTGAGGTCCGCGGTGGAGGGCGAGTGGTCGGAGACGATGCAGTCGATCGTGCCGTCGGCGAGCGCGTCCCACAGGACGTCCTGGTTGGCGGACTCGCGGATGGGCGGGCAGCACTTGAACTCGGTGGCGCCGTCCGGTACTTCCTCGGCCGTCAGGGTGAGGAAGTGCGGGCAGGACTCGACCGTGATCTGTACGCCCTCGGCCTTCGCGGCCGCGATCAGCGGCAGCGCGGAGGCGGAGGACAGGTGCAGGACGTGGACGCGCGCGTTCAGTCGCTTCGCCTGGTCGATCAGGTTCTGGATCGCGGTGTTCTCGGCGTCCTGGGGGCGGGAGGCCAGGAAGTCGGCGTACTTGGGGCCCGGGTTCTGCGGCGCGGAATCCAGGTGGTGCGGGTCCTCGGCGTGCACGATCAGCAGGCCGCCGAAGCCGGTGATCTCGGCGAGCGAGGCGGCGAGCTGCTCCTGGTCGAGGAGGGGGAACTCGTCGACGCCGGAGGGCGACAGGAAGCACTTGAAGCCGAAGACGCCGGCGTCGTGCAGCGGGCGCAGGTCCTTGACGTTGTCCGGCAGCGCGCCGCCCCAGAAGCCGACGTCCACGTGCGCCTTGGTCCGGGCCACGTCCTGCTTGACCACCAGGTTGGCGGTGGTCGTGGTCGGCGGCAGGGAGTTGAGCGGCATGTCGAGGATGGTGGTGATGCCACCGGCCGCGGCGGCTCGGGTGGCCGTCCAGAAGCCTTCCCACTCGGTACGACCGGGGTCGTTCACGTGGACGTGGGTGTCGACCAGGCCGGGGAGGAGCACGTCGTCGCCGAAGTCCTCCAGCCGGGCACCGGCCGGTACGTCGGCCTCGTACGGCAGCACGGCCGCGATCTTCCCGCCGGCGACGGCCACCGAAGCGGCACGCGTCCCCTCGGGGGTGATGACGCGCGTCGAGCGCAGTACCAGTTCCACAGCCAGGTCGGACACCGGAACCTCCCCATCTACTTCCACAGAGCGAAATTCAACGTTCTGTTGACGGAGTCTTCACGTCGATCCGGAACCAGTCAAGAGCGCCCGGACGGACCACTGACGGCGGCGTATCGCAATTGGAGGTTTCCACAGGATGGAATTAAGATTTCGCTATGCAGAATGTAGCTACCACCACCGGGAACCGGACGGGCAACTTCCCGAGGACGTCCGCCACCAGGACAAACCGCCTCTGACCGGCGGGGACGGCATTGCCCCGGCTCTAGGGCCGACGCAGACCGACCGGTAGGCTGCTTGCTTGCCTGCCAGCACCGAAAGGACCGCGCCCGTGCCGACGTCCAGCGCCAGCACCACCGACGCCTCCACCAAGCCCACCGCCGCCAGCGGTGGCGTCCAGTCCCTTGAGCGCGCCTTCGATCTGCTCGAACGCATGGCCGATGCCGGGGGCGAAGTCGGCCTCAGCGAGCTCTCCGCCGCCAGCGGTCTGCCGCTGCCCACCATCCATCGCCTCATGCGCACCCTCGTGGCGTGCGGCTATGTCCGGCAGCAGCCCAACCGACGGTACTCCCTCGGACCCCGGCTGATCCGCCTCGGCGAGTCCGCGTCGCGGCTGCTGGGCACCTGGGCCCGGCCCTACCTGGCGCGTCTGGTGGAGGAGACCGGCGAGACCGCGAACATGGCCCTGCTCGACGGGGACGAGATCGTCTACGTCGCCCAGGTGCCGTCCAAGCACTCCATGCGCATGTTCACCGAGGTCGGCCGCCGGGTGCTGCCGCACTCCACCGGCGTGGGCAAGGCGCTGCTCGCCTACACCCCCGCGGACGAGGTACGGGCCCTGCTCTCGCGCACCGGGATGCCGGCCGCGACCGAGAAGACCATCACCACGCCCGAGGGCTTCCTGGAGGCCCTGGAGGTCGTCCGCCGGGTGGGTTACGCGGTCGACGACAACGAGCAGGAAATAGGAGTCCGCTGCCTGGCGGTCTCCGTGCCGAACTCGCCGACCGCCGCCGCGATCTCCATCTCCGGCCCGGCCGGCCGGGTGACCGAGGCCGTCGCCGAGTCCTTCGTGCCGATCCTCCAGGGCGTCGCGGCCGAGCTGTCGGTGGCCCTGCAGAGCCAGAACCCCGCGTAGGCGACACCCCTACGGGAATGGCCCCGGCACCCCTTCGAGGGGGTGCCGGGGCCATTCCCGTAGGCCCTACGGGGCCGGGACGGACTCCGCGCCCTGCTCCAGACGGCCGTCGGTCATCGTCGCCGTGGCGTCCATCCGCCCCAGGTGCGCGTGGTCGTGGGTGACCAGCACGGTGGCGGTGGAGCGCTCCCGGGTGAGGGTGACCAGCAGGTCCAGGATCGCGGCCCCGCGCTCGTGGTCGAGGGCGCTGGTGGGCTCGTCGACCAGCAGCACGGCGGGGTCGTTCATCAGGGCGCGGGCGATGTTGATCCGCTGGCGCTGCCCCCCGGAGAGCTGGTGCGGCCGCTTGTCGGCCTTGTCGGCCAGTCCCACCGCGTCCAGCAGCTCCAGGGCCCGCCGGCGCAGGGCCCGCGCGGGACGGCCGGAGAGGTGGGCCATGACCTGGAGCTGTTCGGCGGCGGTGAGCGAGGCCAGCAGGTTCGGCTGCTGGAAGACGATGCCGATCTTCTCCCGGCGCAGCGCCGACTTCTCGCCCGCGCCGAGCTCCGAGGTGTCCTGCCCGGCCACGACCACCCGTCCCGCGTCGGGCGTGACGAGGGTGGCGGCGACCGCCAGCAGGCTGGACTTGCCGGAACCGGAGGGTCCGACCACCGCCGTCAGGGTGCCGGCCGGCACCTCCAGGCCGACCGCGTCCAGCGCGGTGAGGCGGCCGTCGCCGTCCGGGTAGGTGAGCGTGACGTCGTGCACGAGCAGGGTCATCGGGCGCTCCCGAGAGCGGTCAGGGGGTCTACGGCGGTGATCCGCCGGATGGACAGGGCGGCGCCCAGCGCGCCGAGCGCGATCATGACGGCGGCCGGGACCAGCACGGTGGCGGCGTCGAGCACGAAGGGCACGTCCCCGCCGCTGATCAGCGCTCCGAAGCCGGCCGCGAGCGCGGTGCCCGCACCGGTGCCGAGCGCCAGCATCACCACGGCCTGCCCGAGGGCGTCCTTGAGCAGGTACGGGGTGGAGGCACCCAGTGCCTTCAGCACGGCGATGTCCCCGCTGCGCTGGATGGTCCACACCGTGAAGAAGGCTCCTATGACCAGGGCCGAGATGGCGAAGAGGAACCCGCGCATCAGCTGGAGCGAGCCGTTCTCGGAGGTGTACGACCCGATCGCGCTCAGCGCCCCGTCGACGGTCTGCGCCTCGGTGCCGGTGGCCTTGTCCCCGGCCGCCCAGTCGACGCCCGAGCCGTCCAGGGCCACGACGGTGGCGAGGGTGTCGATGGAGGTGCCGGGGTTCCCGACGCGCTGCCAGTCGTTGAGGTCCATCCAGACGACCGGGGTGTGGCTGTAGGCGGCGGTGCCGGACACCGAGGCCACGGTCATCTCGACCTGGCCGATCCTGAGCTTGCCTCCGGCGGTCAGCCCGCCGAGCTCCTTGGCGGCCTTCTCCGTGAGGACCACCTGCCCCTGGGTGAGCCCGCTCCCCCGGGGCGCGAGGGAGCCCGCCGGATCCACTCCGAAGACGGACACGCCCGCCGTGCGCTCACCCGAGACGACGTTGGTGGTGCGGATGCCCAGCGGCTGCGCCGAGGTCACCCCCGGCTGCTCCCGCCAGGCCAGCCAGGCCTTCTCGGGCACCTGGGAGTTGGTGAAGGAGACCTTCTGGCCCCCGGCGGGCGCGGCGAACGCGAGGCGGGTGGTGGCGGGCAGGCCGGTGATGGCCGAGATGTTCTCCCGGGCCAGGCCGGCGGTGAGCCCGGACAACAGGCCGACCAGCAGGGTGATCAGCAGGACCACCGAGCCCATCAGGGCGAAGCGGCCCTTCGCGAACCGTAGATCTCTCCATGCGACGAACATGTTCCCCACCTTGGTCTTCCGCGTGGACACAAGGCATCGCGCCACAGTAGGGATCCTCGTATCGAAGGGCGCACGAAGACATCAATCCTTTGGTTGACCGGGGCCCCCCGACCCGGACCTACGCTGGTCAGGCCATGACTGCTCACCTGCCGCCCCCCGCGGCCGCCCTCCCCTCGCCCCCCGCGCCCGGTGGCGCCCGCACCCTCACCCCCGTCTCCCGCGTCCTGCGGCTGTGCCTGCACGCCCTGTTCTTCGGCCTGCTCGCCCTCGCCGCCGGGCGGGCCGTCGCCGACTCCGCGCCGCGCGCGGGCTGGGTGATCGCGGCCTGCGCGGTACTGGCCGCCGTGTACCTCGCGGGCGTACGGATCCCCGCGGTGCACACCTCGGCGCGCGCCGGGGCGGTGTGGCTGGCGGCCCTGGGCGCGGCCTGGGCCGCGCTGCTGGTGGTCTCCCCCGACGGGCTGTGGATCGCCTTCCCGCTGTACTTCCTGGAGCTGCACCTGCTGCGGCTGCGCTGGGGCGTGACGGCCGTCGCGGTGACCGCCTGCGCGGCGATCGGCGGCTTCGTCGCGCACAGCAGCGCGGTGACCCCGGGGGCCTTCCTCGGTCCGCTGCTGGGCGGGGCCGTGGCGGTGGCGACCGTACTGGGCTACCAGGCGCTGTACCGGGAGAGCGAGCGGCGCCGCGAGCTGATCGAGGAGCTCATCACCACCCGGGCCGAGCTGGCCGCGGCCGAGCGGAGCGCGGGGATCCTGGCCGAGCGGGAGCGGCTCGCCCGGGAGATCCACGACACCCTGGCGCAGGGCCTGTCCTCCATCCAGCTCCTCCTGCGGGCCGCCGAGCGCAGCCTGCCGGAGGGTTCGGCGGCCCTCGCGCACATCGGCCGGGCCCGGGAGGCCGCCCAGGAGAACCTCGCCGAGGCACGGCGCTTCGTACGGGCCCTCACGCCTCCGGACCTGGAGCACGGGTCCCTGCCGGCCGCGCTGGAACGGCTGTGCTCGGCGGCGCCGGGCCCCCGGGTCCGGTTCTCCCTGAGCGGCACCGCGCGCCCCCTCCCGACCCCCTACGAGGTGGCGCTGCTGCGGATCGCGCAGTCGGCGCTGGCCAATGTGGTGCGCCACGCGGGGGCCGGACGCGCCGAGATCACCCTGACCTTCATGGACTCCTCCGTGACCCTCGACATCGTCGACGACGGCAAGGGCTTCGATCCTTCCTCGGCCGCCGCCGCCCCCTCGGACGGCGGCGGCTTCGGCCTGCCGGCGATGCGCTCGCGGGCCGAAACCCTCAGCGGCCTGTTCACGGTCGAATCCGCCCCGGGCCAGGGCACCGCCGTGGCCGTCACCCTTCCCCTGCCCGCGGAGGCCCTGTCATGACGATCCGGCTGCTCCTCGCCGACGACCACCCGGTGGTCCGGGCCGGGCTGCGCGCGGTGCTGGACACGGAGCCGGACTTCGAGGTGGTGGCGGAGGCGGCGACGGCGGAACGCGCGGTCGAGCTGGCCGGCTCCACCGGGGTCGACGTGGTCCTGATGGACCTCCAGTTCGGCCCCGGCGGCGGCATGCACGGCTCGGCGGCCACGGCCCTGATCACGGCCCGGTCCCCGTCCCCCCGCGTGCTGGTACTGACCACGTACGACACGGACGCGGACATCCTGGCGGCGGTGGAGGCGGGCGCCTCGGGCTACCTCCTGAAAGACGCCCCGCCGGAGGAACTCGCGGCGGCGGTCCGCACCGCGGCGGCCGGCCAGTCCGCGCTGGCCCCGGCGGTGGCGCTGCGCCTGATGGACCGCATGCGGACGCCGGCGGAGGCCCTGACCAAGCGCGAACTGGAGGTCCTCCAGCTCGTCGCGGACGGCCTGTCGAACCAGCAGATCTCCAAGCAGCTCTTCCTGAGCCAGGCCACGGTCAAGTCCCACCTGGTCCACATCTACGCGAAACTGGGCGTCGACTCCCGCACCTCGGCCGTGGCCACGGCGGCAACCCGCCGCCTGATCCGCACGCCGTAGGCGCATCCAGCCGGGCCTTTCCAGCCGTCCGGCGTTTGAGGACCGGGGTCTGGGGCGGAGCCCCAGGGGGTCCGGGGCGCAGCCCCGGGGAACGGTGGAAGGGCGGTAGGGGACTCCGCCCCGCAGGGCCCCCTCACCCGCACCGGGGCCCGTGCGGCAGGCAGACCGAGGCCCATCGGTCGGGACCCAGCGGCCGGGGCCCGGGGGCCGGCCCCCGGCTAAGCCACCCAGTACGGCCGCTCCACCGCCGAAGGCAGCGGCACACCCCCGTGAAACGCCTCCGCCAGCCTCCGTACGCCCTCGTCCAGCCGATCCGCCGTCAGGGTGTACGGGATCCGCAGCCGGTGCTCGAAGGTTCCGGGATCCACCCCGAACCGCGCGCCCCGCCCGATGTTGACCCCGGCCGCCGCCGCCCGGTCCGCCAGCGCGGAGCTGACCGGCTCCCCCAGGTCCACCCAGAGCGAGAGCCCGCCCGGCGCCACCTGCCAGCTCCACTCCGGCGTGTGCCGCTCCAGCGAGGCGATCAGCGCCGCCCGCTGCCCTCGTAGCCGCTCGAGCCGCGCGGGCAGCGTCCGCTCGAGCCCCTCGAGCAGCGGCAGCGCCACCAGCTGGTCCAGGACCGAGCCGGTCATGTCGGCCGCCACCCGTACCGCCGTCAGCTCCGTGATCATCTTGGCGGTGGCCCGGATCCACCCCACCCGCAGCCCGCCCCAGTGCGTTTTGCTCAGCGAGCCGATGGTCACCACGTGATCGGCCCCGCCCTTCGGCGCGAGCGAGGCCAGCGGGGCGGGCGCCGGCACGTCGAGCGCGATGTCGGCGATGGTCTCGTCGACCACCAGCCAGGTCCCGGTCCGCCGGGTCGCCGCCAGCAGCCGCAGCCGCTGCTCCTCCGGCATCAGCGCGCCCGTCGGGTTGTGGAAGTCGGGGATCACGTACGCGAGCCTCGGCACGGTCTGGCGCAGCGCGGACTCGGCGATCTCCAGGTCCCAGCCGGCGTCGGAGACGGCGATCGACCCGGTGCGCAGCCGCGCGTGGCGCAGGGCGTCCAGGGCGTTGGCGTAGGTCGGGTTCTCGGTCATCACCCGGTCCCCGGGCCGGCACAGGAGGCTCACCACCAGCGCGAACGCCTGCTGCGCGCCCGCCGTGACCAGGATCTGCTCCGGGCGGGTCGCCAGTCCCCGCCGGGTGAACCGCTCGGCTATGGCGGTCCGCAGGTCGGGCAGCCCGAAGGGGTGGTAGCCGGGGCTGCGGGCGAAGGCGGGGAGTCTGGGCGCGGCCCAGGCCACCGCGTCGGTGAGGCTGTCCTGGGGCGCGCCCATGGCGGCGATGGCGAGGTCGATGCCGGGGTCTCCGTCGGCGCTGTAGCCGCCGGCGCCGACGATGGCGTGCGCGCCGACCGGGCGGTGGCCTTCGGGGAGCTCGGTCCAGGTCCCGGAACCGCGGCGGCTGCGGACGTAGCCGCTCTCGCGCAGGAGGTCGTAGGCGCCGGTGACGGTGGCCCGGCTGGCGCCGACCGCCTCGGCGAGTTCGCGTTCGGCGGGCAGGCGCACGTGCAGGGCGATCCGGCCGTCGAGGATCAGGGTGCGGACGGCGTCGGCCAGGGCCCGGTAGCCGGGGCGGGCCAGTACCTCCGCCGGAAGCAGGGCCGCGAGCTGGCGGCTGCCGATCATTCTGTCCGCCGTCTGGACCACTCGCCCGTTTGCCATGCCAACCTCCCCTGATTGGCTCTGCCTGCCAGGCCAATCCAGGTACAGACTCGCTGCATTGGCCGCCGATTGGCAAGGAGAACGCAATGTTGACGAGGCTGACCGACCGTGACGAACGGGCCCTGCTGGCCGCCGCCGAGAACCGGATCACCGAGCCCCTGCGCCTGGGGGCGGCGCTGGCCGCCGTAGGACGCCTCCTGCGGCGCGAGCGAGAATCGGTGACATGTCACCCCGCAGCAGCACACCAGACGAGCACCGGCACCAGCAGCAGCACCGGCAGCCCGCGGCGGCAGCCGACCGCTCCGCTCCCCCGGTGATCGCCGGCCTGCTCCTCGCCGCCGGCGGCGGCCGGCGCCTGGGTGGCCGGCCGAAGGCCCTGCTGACCTACCGGGGCCGCCCGCTGGTGGAGAACGCCGTACGGGTCCTGCGCGAGGCGGGCTGCGGCCCGCTGCACGTGGTGCTCGGCGCCTCCGCGGCCGAGGTGCGCGAGCGCGCCGACCTGAGCGGCTGCGTGGTGACCGACAACCCGGACTGGGCCGAGGGCATGGGCTCCTCCCTGCGGGTCGGCCTTGCCTCGCTGGCCGGTACGGGCGCCCGCGCGGCCCTGGTCTCCCTGGTGGACCAGCCGGGCATCGGCCCGGAGGCGGTGGCCCGGGTCCGGGCCGCCTACCGGTCCCCGGCGAGCCTGGTGGCGGCGGCCTACGAGGGCGAGCGCGGGCACCCGGTGCTCTTCGGGTCGGACCGCTGGCCGGACATCGTGGCGACGGCCACCGGGGACAGGGGCGCGCGGGTGCACCTGACGAACCATGCGGCGGAGCTCACCCTGGTCGAGTGCGGGGACGTGGCGGAGGCCTTCGACATCGACACCCCGCCCGACCTGGCACGACTCGCCTGAGCGGGCTGTGATCGCGGTGGCACTGAGGGCCACCGAGAAGCGGAATCTGTCGACTCAGAGAATCTCGACATCAACAAACCATTGAACTTCCACCATGAGGAAATTACTATCCACTGGTCAGAAGCGCCCTGAACCCCCAGACGGCGCCCGCGACCGTATCCCGGAACTCTCCACACCCGACGGCACTGCGTGCCGTCTCGCGCGAGCATTCCCCCGCGGCCGCCAGGCACCGCCGCTGAAGGAGTGACAGATATGTCCGCACCAGCGCCGTCATCGCTGGCCATCGTCGACGCCGAGCCCCTGCCCCGGCAGGACGAAGTCCTCACCGAAGCGGCTCTCGCCTTCGTGGCCGAGCTCCACCGGCGGTTCGCCCCCCGCCGCGCCGAGCTCCTCGCCCGCCGCTCCGTGCGCCGCGCCGAGATCGCCCGTACCTCCACGCTCGACTTCCTCCCGGACACCGCACAGGTCCGCGAGGGCGACTGGAAGGTGGCGCCGGCCCCGGCCGCGCTGAACGACCGCCGTGTGGAGATCACCGGTCCGACGGACCGCAAGATGACCATCAACGCCCTGAACTCGGGCGCCAAGGTCTGGCTCGCAGACTTCGAGGACGCCTCGGCTCCCACCTGGGAGAACGTGGTCCTCGGCCAGCTCAACCTGATCGACGCCTACGAGCGCCGCATCGACTTCACCGACGCCCGCACCGGCAAGGCGTACGCCCTGGGGCCCGCCGAGGAGCTCGCCACCGTCGTGATGCGCCCCCGCGGCTGGCACCTGGAGGAGCGCCACCTGCAGTTCGAGGGCGGCCCGGCCTCCGGCTCGCTCGTGGACTTCGGCCTGTACTTCTTCCACAACGCCAAGCGCCTCATCGCGCTCGGCAAGGGCCCGTACTTCTACCTGCCGAAGACCGAGTCCCACCTGGAGGCGCGCCTCTGGAACGAGATCTTCGTCTTCGCCCAGGACTACGTCGGCATCCCGCAGGGCACCGTCCGCGCGACCGTCCTGATCGAGACGATCACGGCCGCGTACGAGATGGACGAGATCCTCTTCGAGCTGCGCGACCACGCGGCGGGCCTGAACGCCGGCCGCTGGGACTACCTCTTCTCCATCGTCAAGAACTTCCGTGACGGCGGCGAGAAGTTCGTCCTGCCGGACCGCAACGCGGTGACGATGACCGCCCCCTTCATGCGGGCGTACACCGAACTCCTCGTCAAGACCTGCCACAAGCGCGGCGCGCACGCCATCGGCGGCATGGCGGCCTTCATCCCGTCCCGCAAGGACGCCGAGGTCAACAAGGTCGCCTTCGAGAAGGTCAAGGCCGACAAGGACCGCGAGGCCGGCGACGGCTTCGACGGCTCCTGGGTCGCCCACCCCGACCTGGTCCCGATCGCGATGGCCTCCTTCGACGCCGTCCTGGGCGAGAAGCCCCACCAGAAGGACCGCCTCCGCGAGGACGTCCACGTGGCCCCGGGCGAGCTCATCGCGATCGATTCCCTCGACGCGAAGCCCACGTACGACGGCCTGCGCAACGCCGTCCAGGTCGGCATCCGCTACATCGAGGCGTGGCTGCGCGGCCTCGGCGCCGTCGGCATCTTCGGCCTGATGGAGGACGCCGCCACCGCCGAGATCTCGCGCTCGCAGATCTGGCAGTGGATCAACGCCGGCGTGGTCTTCGAGAACGGCAAGCTCGCCACCGCCGACCTGGCCCGCGAGGTCGCGGCCGCCGAACTCGCCGCGATCCGCGCCGAGGTCGGCGAGGAGGCCTTCACCTCCGGCAAGTGGCAGCAGGCCCACGACCTGCTCCTCCAGGTCTCCCTCGACGCCGACTACGCGGACTTCCTCACCCTCCCCGCGTACGACCAGCTCATCGGCTGACACCCCGTCTTCGGCTGAATCGCACAGCAGCCGAACCCCCCGTCAGCACGGCAGTAACGACGACGCCCCCGAAGCCTTCCGGCTCCGGGGGCGTCGTCGTGCGTCCACGATTCGGCGCGTCCGACCGGTCGGCGCCGAACGACCGATCGGTTGTTACTTGTTCGTAACTTGCCTGTACCTAGCGGTAACAACGCGCGAGGTGGCACCTTTCCGATTGCCACCGGCCGGAGGTAACCCCCACTTACCCAGCCATGCGCCGGAGTTGTTCCTGGCTCCCGCATGGCCGACCGCAGGAGTTCCGCAGTGATCGGATTCCGCAACGACAGCATGGACCGGGCCCGTCGCGTGCGACGACTGGCCGGGATCGGGACGGCGGCGGCGCTCGGCGCCGGGGCCCTCGTCACCGGAGGGGCCGGGACGGCCGTGGCCGGGCCGGGGAACGGGCCCACCGCCGTGGTGTCCCTCGGCGACAGCTACATCTCCGGGGAGGCCGGACGCTGGAAGGGCAACAGCCTGACCAACAGCGGGAGCCGGACCGGGACCGACCGGGCCTGGGTGAGCGGCAGCAGCTACGACCCCGGCAAGGTCTACGGGGCCACCGCCGGCGGCTGCCACCGGTCGGACTCCGCCGAGGTGAAGAGCGCCGGGGCCATCGCCGATGTCGCGATCAACCTGGCCTGCTCCGGGGCGGTCTCGCAGAACGTGTTCCGCGCCTCCAACGGGGGCGTCGCCTTCAAGGGCGAGGCCCCGCAGGCCGATCAGCTCGCCGCCGTGGCCGCGAGCAACAACGTGAAGGTCATCGCGCTGTCCATCGGCGGCAACGACCTCGGCTTCGCCGACATCATCAAGGAGTGCGCGTACGACTTCGTGCTCTGGAACTCCTACTGCTACGACGACCAGCAGGAAGGTGTGAACGACAAGATCGACGGCGTCATGGCCGACGTCGGCAAGTCCGTGGACGAGGTGCGGGCCGTCATGCGCGGCGCCGGGTACGCCGACTCCTCGTACCGGATCGTGCTGCAGTCCTACCCGTCCCCGATCCCGCGCGGCGCGGAGAACCGGTACACCCAGAGCGACTGGAGCCGGCTCAACACCGGCGGGTGCCCCTTCTGGAACCGGGACTCCGACTGGGCCCGGGACTCGCTCGTGCCGCAGATCGCCGGGCGGCTCAAGGCGGTCGCCGCCGCCAAGGGCGCGCAGTTCCTGGACCTGAAGGACATGATGCAGGGGCGCGAGGTGTGCGCGAAGGCGAGCAAGCAGGTGACCACCGCGGCGCCGGCCTCGGCGAAGACCAGCGAGTGGGCCCGCTGGATCGACAGCAGCGAGACGCAGGGCCTGGTCCAGGAGTCCATGCACCCGAACCACTTCGGTCAGCTCGCGGCCGGGCGCTGTCTGGCGCTGGTCGCGGCGCAGCCGGCGGGCAGCGGGTTCGGCTGCAAGAACACCGCCGGGGCCGACCAGAGCGGGATGTACCTGACCCCGGCTCCGTAGCTCCGTTAGCTCCGTAGCTCCGTAGTACTGATCCGTCGCGGCCTGGTCCTTGCGGCCTCGCCGCGGCGGGTGCGGTCCTATCCGGACTCGTTGAGGACGGACAGGATGTTGCCCGCCGGGTCCTTGAACCAGGCGATGGACGGCATTCCGCGCTCGGTGGGGCGGACGATGCCCCGGTCGTCGGCGTCGAATCCTTCGTAGCGCTCGAGGCGGACGCCTCGCGCGGTGAGTTCGCCGACCGCCTTGTCGATGTCGTCCACGGTGAAATTGAGGATCGTGAAGGTCGCGGGCTCGTGGTTGTCCTTCGGATAGACCAGTACCTCCGTGCCGCCCGCGAGGTGCAGTCGCAGGATCGGCATGTCCTCTTCCTCGGTGACCCGGAGCCCGAGCGTGCCGCCGTAGAACTCCTTCGCCTTCCCGAGGTCGTCGACCGAGAAGCCGCTGTAGGCCTTGCTCTCCGCAAACATGACCACTCCCTCGATCCGTCGCGCGCCCCTGCTCCCATGTTCCCCCCGGGCCCGGCGGTCGTCGACCGGGAAATCGGGTGATCGCCCGCCCGCGCACTGGCATGCTCGCGCCCATGACAGTCCGCAGCGCGCGTCCCAGTCTCTACATCTCCGTCGACGTCGAGGCCGACGGGCCCATCCCCGGCCCGTATTCGATGATCAGCTTCGGGGCCGCCGTCGCAGGCCGGCAGGACGGGGCCTCGTATACGGCCGCCGATCCGGAACAGGACACCTTCTACCGCGAGTTGCGCCCGATCAGCGAGGCGTACGTACCGGAGGCGCTCGCGGTCAGCGGGCTCGACCGGGACCGGCTGCTCCGCGAAGGGGCCGAACCGGCCGTCGCCATGGCGGAGTTCCGCGCCTGGGTGCGGGAGGTATCGGCGGGGGCGCAGCCGGTGATGTGTGCCTACCCCGCCTCCTTCGACTGGACCTTCCTGTACTGGTACTTGATGAGCTTCGGCGGCGACAGCCCCTTCGGGCACTCCGGTTGCCTGGACATGAAGACCCTCTACGCGGTCAAAGCCCGGGTCCCCCTCCGCGCCGCCGTCAAGCGTCGGATGCCGAGCGAGCTGCTCTCCCGCCGGCCGCACACCCATCACGCGCTGGACGACGCGGTCGAGCAGGCCGAGCTGATGAGCAACCTGATGGCGTGGGAGCCGCCCGGTCAGACCGGTCAGCCCGTTGAGACCGCTCAGCCCGGTCAGCCCGCTCAGCCCGCCAGCTCCGGCAGCAGTTCGCGCAGGGGCGTCCGGGCGCCGGAGGTGTAGGCCGCGCGGAAGGCCTGCGGGGTGAGGCGGGTGCGGACCGCGTGCTGGACGCGGGGGGCCGCGGCCGCGCGCGGGCGGGTGCGGGAGACGGCTCCGAGGAGGCGGGCGGCTTCGGCGTAGCGGCCCTGGTCCGCCTCCAGTTCGGCGAGGAGTTCCGCCGAGAAGGCCTGCCCGAGCGTGTCGTCCAGCGCGAACTGGGTCCGCAGCGCGCTCAGCAGTTCGGTACGGGCCAGGGCCGGGCGGCCCTCGTGGCGCTGGACCAGGGCGTGGGCGTAGCTCACCCAGGAGCGGGCCCACGGATCGGACGGCCCGTCCGGCGGCCCGTCCGGCAGCCCGTCCTGCGGACCGTCCCCGACCGGGACCGGGACCGGGACCGGGACCGAGGCCGGGTCCGTGCGGGCGACCGCCAGGGTGTGCGCGGCCCGCAGGGCTTCGCGGCCGGGGCCGAACTCCGGATCGGCCGGCAGGAGTTCCAGGCCCTCCCGGTACTCCGCCGCGGCGTCCTCGTACCGGTGCTCCCACAGCGCGATCGTGCCGCGCAGATGCGCCAGGTACGCCAGGCAGGCGTCCTCACCCTCGTACACGGCCTCGGCCCACGCCTCCACCAGCAGGGGGTCGGCGCCGGCGGACTCCCCGAAGGCCGCGACCAGCCACGCCGCGAGCCACAGCGCCCGGGCGGGCCGGGGCGCGGGGTGCACGGCCAGGGCGCGCTCCACGTGCCTGCGCCCCTCCGCCGCCATCCCGCACGCGGACCACAGGAACCACAGGGACACCGCGATCTCCAGGGCGGCGCCCGGCCCTCCGGCGGCGAGCGGGTTCATCGCCGCGCGCAGCTCGGGGAGTTCCCGCAGGGCGAGGGCGCGCGCTTCCCGCTGCGCGCCGGCGCGCCACAGCTGCGCGGCTCGCTCCGCCAGCACCCGGCAGCGCTCGCGGTGGCGCCGGGCCGTCGTCGCGCCGTCCCCGGCGGGTCCGTGCGCGAGCCGCCGGGCCGCGTACGCCCGTACGGACAGGGGCAGCCGGTAGCGGCCGGGCCCGGCGTCCGCGAGCAGGCCCGGGGCCAGCCGGAGCAGTGCCTCGGCGGCGGTGTCCGGGGTGAGCGCCCCGAAGCCGCACACCTCGGCGACGGCCGCCTTGTCGAAGGAGCCCGCGAAGACGGAGAGCCGCTCCCAGAGCAGCCGTTCGGCGGGCGAGGCCAGCCGCAGCGAGCGTTCGGCGTCGACCCGGGTGCTGCGGCCGGCGCCGCCGGCGAGGAAGCCCAGCGGGTCGGAGCCGAGCCTGCGGAGCGCCTGCGCGGGCGCGTACTGGTGCGAGCGCCCCGCCGCGAGCTCCAGTGCGCCGGGGATCCCGTCGAGCGCCCGGCACAGCGCGGCGACGGCGCCCGCGTTGCGGTCGGTCAGCTCGAAGAAGGGGTCGGCGCCGCGCGCCCGCTCCTCGAAGAGCCGTACGGCCGCGTAACCGGCGACGTCGGCCACCGGGAACCGCCGGGTGGGGTCGGGCACGGCCTGCCCCGCCAGGACCGACGGCGCCGCGGGCAGCGGCTGCACGGAGGGCGCGGTCGGCACCGAAAGCGGCGGTACGGCGAGCACCGCTTCCCCGGAGAGCCGCAGCCTCCGCTGCGACGTGGCCAGAATGCGCAGCCCCGGCAGGCGCCGCAGCAGTTCGGCCACGAGCCCCGCTCCGGCCTCCCCCAGCTGTTCGCAGCCGTCGAGCACGAGCAGTGCCTCGCGTCCCGCGAGGCGGTCCGCGAGCTCCGCTCCGAGGCGGTCCCAGCTCTGCTTCGGCAGGGCTCCGAGCTCCGCCCAGACGGCGTCCAGTCCGTCGCGGTCGCCCAGGGTGCGGACGGTGCGCACCGCGAGCCGGGTCTTGCCGATTCCCGCAGGTCCGGTGAGTGTGACCAGGCGCTGCGTCGCGAGCAGGGAGGCAAGGGCGGTGAGCTCCCGCTCCCGCCCGATGAAGCTCGACAGTTCGGCGGGCACCGCCTGCCGCACGCCCGAGCCGGCCTCCCCCACACGTCCTCCTGCTGTGTCCGACACGTGCGCACCGTCATGTGGTCAACAGTTGAACGCACAAAGAGAGATGATCGGCTCATAATCCCGTTGTCCCGCCACCGACCGGGAGAACCACCAAGGGGAGGGTATGAACTCGGCCATTTCCGCCATCGACGACACGGACCGGGCGCTGGTCCACGCACTCCAGCTCGCACCCCGCGCGAGCTGGGAGTTGCTGGGTCCGGTCCTCGGCGCGCGCCCGGACACCCTGGCGCGCCGCTGGGAGCGGCTGACCGGGTCCGGCGAGGCGTGGCTGAGCGGACTCGGGTTGCGCACGGGCGTCACGAAGCCCTGCATGGCGTGGGTGGAGGTCATGTGCACCGCGGGCAGCTCGCCTTCGGTGGGGAACTCCCTCGTGGCCGATCCGCACGCCCTGGGGGTCGAGCACACCACCGGGGGCCGGGACCTGCTCGTCTTCGTGGCCGTGCCCGACCTCCCCACGCTGTACTCCTACTTGTCCTCCCGGGTGCAGCGGATCCCCGGCGTCATCGGCACCCGCACCTCGATGGTGACGGCGGTGCACTACGCCCCCGACCGCTGGCGCCTGGACCAGCTGACCCCGGCCCAGATCGGCCTGCTGACCAGACGGACCCGGCGGCCGGCCGTGGCCGCCGCCCCGGACCGGCCGGCGGTGGCGCCGCTCCAGGAGGACGACCGGCCGCTGGTACTGGCCCTGGCCTCGGACGCGCGGCGCAGCGTGGCCTCGCTGGCCCGGGAGTTCACGATGAGCGAGTCGACCGTACGGCGCCGGCTGGCGCGGCTGGAGGGCGGGCTGAGCCTGCGCTACAGCTGCGCGCTGGCCTCCGGGCTGTCGGGCTGGCCGGTGTCCGCGACGCTGTGGGCGGAGGCGTCCGAGTTCGAGCTCGCCGACTGCGCGGCGGTCGCCGCCGGGCTGCGCGAGACCCGTATCTGCATGTCCGTCAGCGGCCCCTGGAACTTCATGATCAGCGCCCGGCTGCGCACGGTGGAGGACCTCTCCCGCTACACGGCGGAGCTCACCCGGAGGCTGCCGGGCCTGCGCATCACGGATTCGGCGGTGGCGCTGCAGGTCCGCAAGTCGGAAGCCCAGGAACTGGACCGCCGCGGCCACCGGGTGCGTACGGTCACCCCGGACATCTGGTCGGACCCGGTTGAATCCAGCCTCGCCGGCGTTTGAGGCGCGGGGTCCGGGGCGGAGCTCCGGAAACCTCGGCCGGAGCCGGCCCGCACGCCACCGCACCACCCCGTCCCGCCAACGCGTACGGCGGTGCGGACGCCAACCCCGCAGTGGGTGACGTACGCACCGCCGTATCCCGCGCACGAGCCGGGCAGAGCCTGCTCGCCGCGCAGCCGGCCGGGACCAGCCCGGTCAGTGCACCGGTACCGGATCCGGGGCCGCCGAGGCCGATCCCTTCTTGGCACCGAGGTGGTTGAAGGCGAGGTTCAGCAGGATGGCCACGACGCAGCCGGTGCTGATGCCGGAGTCGAGGACGACGAGCAGGTCCTCGGGGAAGGCGTGGTAGAAGCCGGGGGCCGCGATCGGGATCAGGCCTATGCCGAGCGCGGCGGCGACGATCAGGGCGTTCTCGCCCTTCTCCATGGCCGCTCCGGCCAGGGTCTGGATGCCGCTGGCGGCCACCGAGCCGAAGAGGACGACGCCCGCGCCGCCGAGGACAGGCAGCGGTACGACTCCGATGACGGAGGCGGCGATGGGGCACAGGCCCAGCAGGATCAGGATGCCGCCGCCGGCCGCGACGACGAACCGGCTGCGGACCTTGGTCATGGCGACCAGCCCGATGTTCTGCGCGAAGGCACTGCACATGAACCCGTTGAACAGCGGGCTGAGCGCGCTGCCCAGGGTGTCGGCGCGCAGGCCGCCCTCGATGGTCTTCGCGTCCGCCGGACGGCCGACGATCTTGCCCAGGGCGAGGATGTCGGCGGTGGACTCGGTCATGCACACCAGCATCACGATGCACATGGAGATGATCGCGGCGACCTGGAACTGCGGCGACCCGAAGTGGAACGGCGTCGGGAAGCCGATGAGATCGGCGTTCCGGACGGCGTCGAAGTTCGTCATGCCCAGCGGCAGCGCGATGAGCGTGCCGGCGACCAGGCCGAGGAGGATGGAGATCTGCTGGAGGAAGCCGCGCAGGAACTTGCGCATCAGCAGGACGATCGCGAGGGTGGCCGCGGCCATGGCGATGTTCTTCACCGAGCCGTAATCGGTGGCGGTGCTGTTCCCGCCCTGCGACCAGTTGAAAGCCACGGGGAGCAGTGAGACGCCGATCAGGGTGATGACCGTACCGGTGACGACCGGTGGGAAGAACCGGACCAGTTTCCCGAAGTACGGGGCGGCGAAGAAGCCGAGGATTCCGGCGACGATGATCGCGCCGAAGATGATCGGGATGGCGTTGTCGCCCTCGCCCTTCCCGATGGCGATCATCGGGGTCACGCCGGCGAAGGAAACGCCGTTGACGAAGGGGAGTTTGGCGCCGATCTTCCAGAACCCGAGGGTCTGGAGGAGGGTGGCGAGCCCTGCGGTGAAGAGCGAGGCGCCCATCAGGAAGGCGGTCTCGGTGGCGGAGAGGCCTACGGCCGGGCCGACGATCATGGGCGGGGCGACTACACCCGCGTACATGGCGGCCACGTGCTGGAGACCGCTGGTGAACATCTTCAGCGGGGGCAGGGTCTCGTCGACCGGGTGTTTCCCCCCGTGGTCGTCCGCGACCTGCGGTACTGCGACTGCGTCTGCGTCTTTGCGAAACCTGGGCGCCTGGGCCACGGCTTCCTCCGAACTGTTTAACACGCCGGCAGGGACGTGATGTGTCTGGGAGGTGATGCGAAAGCTGTACGAGTCGAGCCGGTATGGAGTTGTGGGTGCTGCGAATGCTTGCCCCAAGGGGTGCAGAAACGATTCGCCCGAGTCGTTCCACGCACGGGCGGCCCGGGAGCCGCCGTAAGCAAGTCGAAAGTGAGCTGGAGGTGCCGTAGCAGCGGCGCGGTGCGGGAGCTGCGGGGCACACGTGGCACGAGCTGCGGGGCAGGCGTCACGAGCCGCGGAGCGATTGGCACGAGTCACCGCCCCCGGGGCGCCCCAGGAAAAAACCTCGGGCGCTACCCGGGAACAGCTGCCGCGGACCCCGCTCGGGTCCACGGCCGCCGGCCGGGGGCCGTCCCCCCCGGCCGGACTCCGTGGGATCAGGCCTGCGCGGAGATCCGCGCGAGGCGCTGGGCCTCTTCCCGGGTGGACACGGCGATGGCGTCCTCGTCGGCGAAGAGGAGACGGTTGTTCTCGACGATCTGCTTGCCGTTGACGAACGACGCGGTGACCGGGGCCGCCGCACCGAAGACCAGCGCGGTGACCGGGTCGGCGATCGAGGAGTGAAGGAGGGTGTTCAGGTTCCAGAGCACCAGGTCGGCGCACTTGCCGACCTCCAGCGAACCGATGTTGGAGGCGCGGCCGAGGACCTGGGCGCCACCGAACGTACCGAGGCGCAGGGCCTGACGGGCGTTCAGGGCACGCTCGCGGTGGACCGGGTTCAGACGGTTGATCAGCAGCGCGTTGCGCAGCTCGGTGTGCAGCTCACCGGACTCGTTCGAGGCGGTGCCGTCCACGCCGAGGCCGACCGGGACACCGGCGGCGAGCATGTCCGGGACGCGGGCGATGCCGGCGGCCAGACGGGCGTTGGAGGACGGGCAGTGCGCGACACCGGTCTTGGTACGGGCGAACGCGGCGATGTCGGAGTCGTTCATGTGGACGCTGTGCGCCATCCACACGTCCTCGCCGAGCCAGCCGGTCGACTCGAAGTAATCGGTCGGGCCCATGCCGAACAGTTCCTTGCAGAACTGCTCTTCCTCGACGGTCTCCGAGCCGTGCGTGTGCATGCGCACACCCAGGCGGCGGGCCATCTCGGCGCCCTGCTTCAGCAGCTCGGTGGAGACCGAGAAGGGGGAGCAGGGGGCGACGGCGACCTGGGTCATCGCGTCGAAGGAGGAGTCGTGGTACTTCTTCACGGTCGCCTCGGTGTCCGCGAGGGCACCTTCGAGGGTCTCGACCGCGTGGTCCGGCGGCAGGCCGCCGTCCTTCTCGCTGCGGTCCATCGAGCCGCGGGCGAGGGTGAAGCGGACGCCCATCTCGGACGCGGCGCGGATGATCGACCCGGAGAGGTCGCCCGAACCCTTGGGGAAGACGTAGTGGTGGTCCATCGCGGTGGTGACGCCACCCTTGGCCATCGCGGCGAGGGAGCCCTGCGCGGCCGTGTACGTCATCTGCTCGTCGATGCGCGCCCACGTCGGGTACAGCGCGACCAGCCAGTTGAAGAGGTTGTGGTCGGTGGCCAGACCACGCGTGATCCACTGGTAGAAGTGGTGGTGCGTGTTGACCAGACCGGGGGTCACGAGGTGCCCGGTGCCGTCGATGCGGCGGGCGACGTTCTCGAGGTTCTCGGGGGCCCTGCCCGCGCCGACGAACTCGATCTTGTTACCGGCGAGCACCACGTGACCCGAGGCGTACTCGGTGTCATTGGCGTCGACGGTCGCAATCGCACAGTTTTCGATGACGATGCGCTCTACGGCGCTGTCATTGGCTGCCGATGCTGCCATGGGACTTCCTCGTGCTTTCAGTGGCGGTGCGGGCACGGCAAAACCCAGGGGATTTGAGTGCCGGAGCCGGGGGCCTTGACAGCTGACAGTACTGCCGCCCCGTGTGGTGCGTCCGGGTGCCGATTCAGGAAGTTCAAACGTGTCGAAAAGTGCTGACGGGTGTCGCGCCGCCCCGGGGCCACTGCGGAGCCCCGGGACGCGCGTGCCACATCAGAGGTTGGTCATGTCCACGGGGATACGGGCGTCTACGCCGTCGCGGAGGACCGTCGCCTCGATCAGACCGTACGGGCGGTCCGCGGCGAAGTAGACCTCGTTGTCGTTCTTGAGACCGAAGGGCTCGAGGTCGACGAGGAAGTGGTGCTTGTTCGGGAGCGAGAAGCGAACCTCGTCGATCTCCGAACGGTGGTTGATGATGCGCGAACCCATCTGGTACAGGGTCTGCTGCAGCGACAGGGAGTAGGTCTCCGCGAAGGCCTGGAGCATGTGCTTCCGGGTCTCGGCGTAGGACTTCTCCCAGTTGGGCATCCGCTGCTCGTCATCCGACCAGGCGAAGCGCCAGCGAGCCGAAACCTGGGTCGCCAGGATGCGGTCGTAGGCCTCCTTCAGGGTCGTGTACTTGTCCTTCACGTAACCCCAGAACTCGGAGTTCGTGGAGTTCATGACGACCAGGTCCTTGAGGCCGGAGATGACCTCCCAGTTCTTGCCGTCGTACGTGATCTGGGTGACGCGGGTCTCCATGCCCTCGCGGACGAAGGAGTGGTTCACCTCGTCGGAGCCGATGAACTTGGAGTTCGCGTCAGAGGTCGCGATCCGGGACCAGGAGTACTCCTCGATCCGGATGCGGGCCTTCTGGATCGGCTCCTGGCTGTTGACGAACCAACGCGCCAGGTGGATGCCGAACTGCTCGGCGGACTCGATGCCGTACTCCTTGGCGAACGCGTACACCGTGTTCTTGGTGGTGTCCGTCGGCAGGACGTTGGCGTTCGAGCCGGAGTAGTGGACGTCGTCCATGTCGCCCGAGAGGGCGACCGAGACGTTGAGGTCCTTGATGTGGTGGGTGTCGCCGTCCCGCGTGATCTTGACTACGCGGTTCTCTGCTTTGCCGTACTGGTTCTGGCCCAGAATGGTGGCCATGCTAGCTCCCTCGGTAAACGGAGTAGCCGAACGGGTTGAGCAGCAGCGGTACGTGATAGTGCTCGCCCGGGTTCACCGCGAAGGTGATGGTGACCTCGGGGAAGAACGCACCGCTGTCCCTTACGCGGGGGGCGTCCTGCTGTGCCTCGGCGGCTTGCTTCTTGGAGAAGTACGTCTCGGTCTCGAAGTCGAGGCGTACGTGGGTGGTGCCCTCCGGCAGCGCCGGCAGGTCCTTGCAGCGCCCGTCCACATCGGTGGCGGATCCGCCCAGGGCCGCCCACTCGCCGCCCGGACCCGTACGGGCCGACAGGGAGATCGCGACGCCTTCGGCGGGCTTTCCGATGCTGGTGTCCAGGATGTGCGTGGACACCGACGCGGTGGTCTCAGTGCTCATGCTCGGTCTTACTCTCCTTCTACGGATTCCACGAGACGGGTCAGGCGGATCCGGTTGATCTTGACGAGCTCGCCACGAGCGATTTCCCGCTCCTGTTCCGGCGAGTTCTCGATCCGGACCTTGACCGCGTCCCGCATGAACTCACCGGTCGCACCGGTGGCGCAGATGAGGAAGACGTGGCCGAACTTGTCCTGGTAAGCCAGGTTCAGTTCGAGGAGCTCGGTCTTGAGCTCCTCCGAGGCACCGGCCATGCCACGCTGCTCGCGGGCGGAGGTCGGGTCTCCCGGCTTCGGCCGGCCGATCGGCGCGTGTCCGCCCATCGCCTCGCCCAGGTCCTCCGCGGTGAGCTCGGCCATGGCGGCCTCGTTCGCGGAGAACAGGGTGTCGACGCTGGTGAAGGGGCGCTGGGCGAGCAGCTTGCTGCCCCATGCCGAGCTGGCACACACCTCGTGCAGCTCGGCCGTGGCCGCACTGTCGTCCAAGGCGTTGAACCGGGTGAGACCCGGGGTCGGACTCGAAGTCACGGTAGGCCTCCGTGGCCTGTTGTTGCTTTGACGGGCTGCGCATAGCTAACGCCCTCGACAACACGGCGTCAACACTTTGTTGAAACTTCCCGTACACAAAAGCCGCCGCCCGGGTGAATTGGGCGGCGGCTCGTCACGGTGGGTCAATCAGGATTCACTCTTGGTTGGCCCCGGCGGCCCCTTTGGGGGTCTCGCCGGAGCCCTTGGGGGTGCTTGAGTCCCTGTTCAGGTAGTTGTAGACCGTGAAGCGGCTTACGCCCAGGGCCCCAGCGACCGTCTCCACGCCGTGCCGGACCGAGAAGGCGCCGCGCGCCTCCAGTATCCGTACGACGTCCTGCTTGGACTTCCGGTCGAGCTGGGACAACGGTACGCCGTGCCGGCGCTCCAGCGCCGCCAGGATGTGGTCCAGCGAGTCCGAGAGCTGCGGAAGCCGTACGGCGAGCAGGTCCTGGCCCTCCCAGGCGAGCACGACGTCGTCGGGCTGGGCCAGGGACGGATCCATCAGCTCGCCGCCCATCGCGTCCACCAGCGGCTTGACCGCCGCGACGAAGGGGTGGTCCCGGGGCTCGGTCATGGCGTCTCCTCCCCGATCACGTTGACCTGGAGCGAGACGCGCGTGGCTCCGGCCTCCAGAGAGTTGCGCAGCAGCGCGGTGACCGCGGTCAGCACCGCTTCGGACTCCCCTTCGGCCGTATTGCCGAACGGGCCGACGTCCACCGCGTCCAGCTGGGCCGTCTGGATGACCTCGCGAGCGGCTACGGCATGGGCAGGGGCCTCTTCGAGATCGAAGGGCTCGGTCGTGAACTCCACTCTCAATCGCACGCCGCTCAAGCTACCCGGACCAGAAGGAGTGGCGCGATAGCGCCCCCTTGAGGGGTGGCGGTCGGGCGACGGACGGGCCGGACTTTTCGGGAGGCGGTACTTGACAACCGGGCCGCCCTGCTTGCAGTCTTCCATCAGGCAGAAACTAACTTCCGCAATACGGAAGGAGCGCACACCCCTCATGGGATACACGGACCAGCGCTTCGATGTAAATCTTTCGATCCTCTTCACGGAACTCCCGCTCCTGGAGCGTCCCGCGGCTGCCGCCGCAGCGGGCTTCACGGCGGTCGAGCTGTGGTGGCCCTGGATCGAGACCCCCACCCCCGCTCAGGAGGAGCTCGACGCCCTCAAGACCGCTCTTGAGGACGCCGGCACCCAGCTGGTGGGCCTGAACTTCTACGCCGGCCGGCTGCCGGGTCCGGACCGCGGTGCGGTCTCGGTTCCCGGTGAGGAGTCGGAGCGCTTCAACGCCAACATCAACGTGGCTGCGGACTTCGCCGCCTCGGTCGGCTGCAAGGCGCTGAACGCCCTGTACGGCAACCGCGTCGAAGGCGTGGACCCGGCCGTTCAGGACGAGCTCGCGCTGAAGAACCTGGTCGTGGCGGCTCAGGCCGCGGACCGCGTCGGCGCGATCCTCCTGATCGAGACCCTGAACAAGCCCGAGTCGCCGCTCTACCCCCTGGTGAGCGCCCCGGCCGGCATCGAGGTAGTGGACAAGGTGAACGAGGCCACCGGCCTCGGGAACGCCAAGTTCCTGCTCGACCTGTACCACCTGGCGATGAACGATGAGGACCTCTCCGAGGTCATCGAAAAGTACGCCGCCAAGACCGGACACGTCCAGATTGCGGACAAGCCGGGACGAGGTGCCCCCGGCACCGGCGAGCTGCCCCTCGAAGAGCTGCTCGACCAGCTCCAGAAGGCCGGCTACCAGGGCTTTGTCGGTCTCGAGTACAAGGCCGCCGACGCCGCCGCCTCCTTCGCGTGGCTGCCCGCAGAGGCCCGCGCCGCGAAGTAGGCGGAAAAGTCCGGGCGAACAGCCAGGCACCAGACGAACTTTTCGTACGAAGAATTAAGAGAAGGACCCTCATCATGAGCAACCTCCCCAAGATCGCATGGGTCGGCCTTGGCATCATGGGCTCCCCCATGGCCGAGAACCTCCTGAAGGCCGGCTACTCGGTCACCGGCTTCACGCTGGAGCAGGACAAGCTGGACCGCCTGGCCACGGCCGGTGGCGGCGCCGCCGGTTCGATCGCCGAGGCCGTCAAGGACGCCGACGTCATCATCACGATGGTGCCCGCCTCCCCGCAGGTCGAGGCCATCTCCTACGGTGAGAACGGCATCCTCGAGAACGCGAAGTCCGGCGCGCTGATCATCGACATGTCGTCGATCACCCCGCAGACCTCGATCGACCTGGCGAAGAACGCCGCCGCCAAGGGCATCCGCGTCATCGACGCCCCGGTGTCCGGTGGCGAGGCCGGTGCCATCGAGGCCGTCCTGTCGATCATGGTGGGTGGCGAGCAGGCCGACTTCGACGAGGCGCTCCCGATCCTCGAGGCCCTCGGCAAGGTCATCGTCCTGTGCGGTCCGCACGGCTCCGGCCAGACGGTGAAGGCTGCCAACCAGCTCATCGTCGCGGTGAACATCCAGGCGTGCGCCGAGGCCGTCGTCTTCCTCGAGAAGTCGGGCGTGAACCTCGAAGCCGCTCTGGACGTGCTCAACGGCGGTCTGGCCGGCTCCACGGTCCTGACCCGCAAGAAGGCCAACTTCCTGAACCGCGACTTCAAGCCCGGTTTCCGGATCGACCTGCACCACAAGGACATGGGCATCGTCACCGACGCCGCCCGCAACGTCGGTGCGGCCCTCCCGGTCGGCGCGGTCGTCGCCCAGCTGGTCGCCTCGCTGCGCGCCCAGGGTGACGGTGGCCTGGACCACTCCGCGCTGCTCCGCGCGGTCGAGCGCCTCTCCGGCGCCCAGATCTGAGCTCCGCTCCGATAGGCGGCCCGCTCACAGGGCCGCCACCCGCCCCGCTCTCGGGGCCCTGAGTTTCCGGATGGTGCCGGTGCTGACACCTGTCCTGTCGCGCCCAAGTGCCGGCACCGTCCGGATTACCTCTCCTCCACTCTTTCTTTCAACAAACTGTTGACGTCGAGTTCATGCCGAAATTAGGCTGTTCCGCATGACGGAAGACGATTTCCGTCAGCAGTTCCCCGTACGGAAGGTCACCATGTCGAAGCGCACGCTGACGACCGAGTCTGGCGCCCCGGTCGCCGACAACCAGAACTCCGCTACCGCCGGCGTCGGTGGCCCGCTCCTGGTCCAGGACCAGCAGCTCCTTGAGAAGCTCGCCCGCTTCAACCGCGAGCGCATCCCGGAGCGCGTGGTGCACGCCCGCGGTTCGGCCGCGTACGGCCACTTCGAGGTGACCGACGACGTCACCGCGTACACCAGCGCCGCGTTCCTGAACACGGTCGGCAAGAAGACCGAGACCTTCCTGCGGTTCTCCACCGTGGCCGACTCGCTGGGTGGCGCGGACGCGGTCCGCGACCCGCGCGGCTTCGCGCTGAAGTTCTACACCGAAGAGGGCAACTACGACCTCGTCGGCAACAACACCCCGGTGTTCTTCATCAAGGACCCGATCAAGTTCCCCGACTTCATCCACTCCCAGAAGCGCGACCCCTTCACGGGCAAGCAGGAAGCGGACAACGTCTGGGACTTCTGGGCGCACGCCCCCGAGGCGACGCACCAGATCACCTGGCTGATGGGTGACCGCGGTATCCCGGCGTCGTACCGTCACATGAACGGCTACGGCTCCCACACGTACCAGTGGACCAACGCCCAGGGCGAGGCCTTCTTCGTCAAGTACCACTTCAAGACGAACCAGGGCATCCGCTGCCTGTCGGGCGAGCAGGCCGCCGAGCTCGTCGGCTCCGACGCCAACTCGCACCAGACCGACCTGCTGCAGGCCATCGAGCGCGGTGTTAACCCGAGCTGGACCCTCTACGTCCAGGTCATGCCCGCCTCCGAGGCCGCGGACTACCGCTTCAACCCGTTCGACCTCACCAAGGTGTGGCCGCACAGCGACTACCCGCTGCAGCGCGTGGGCCGTCTGGTCCTCGACCGCAACCCGGACAACGTCTTCGCCGAGGTCGAGCAGGCCGCGTTCTCCCCGAACAACTTCGTCCCGGGCATCACCGCCTCGCCGGACAAGATGCTCCAGGGCCGCCTCTTCGCGTACGCCGACGCCCAGCGCTACCGCCTCGGTGTGAACCACACCCTGATCCCGGTCAACGCTCCGAAGGCGACGAAGGCCGACAACTACGGCCGCGACGGTGTCATGGCGCTGCGCAACGGCTCGCGCTACGACAAGAACTACGAGCCCAACTCGCACCAGGGTCCGGCCGAGACCGGTCTGGCGCTGGGCGCCCCGAAGGCCGTCTCCGGCTACACGGGCACCCACGAGGCTCCGGCCCACACCAAGGACGACGACTTCTTCCAGGCCGGTGAGCTCTACCGCCTGATGTCGGAGGCCGAGAAGCAGCGTCTGGTGGCGACCATCGCCGGCGGCCTGTCTCAGGTCACCCTCGAGGACGTCATCGAGAAGAACCTGGCTCACTTCCACGCCGCGGACGCCGACTACGGCAAGCGCGTCGAGGAGGCCGTCCGCGCCCTGCGCGACGCCTGAGCCCACAAGCTGCGCCGGGACCCTGACGGGAGGTCAGGATCCGGGTGCTGAGCCCACACCGCGGACCCGGATGAGGGGTGGTACGCGGTGAGGGCAGGACGAGGACCGTGGCGAGCGTGCGAGCCAGTGCGGTGGTAATGGGTTCCGAGGCCCGTCTCTTGACCTGAGGGAGACGAAGCCGGAGTTCTCGTCGCCGTTCGCCACGGTCCCAGCCAAAATCACTCCTCTATATACAGGGGCCACGCACAGAGCCCCCTGTATACGGATGGAGAACCTCCCCCACCCTCTCCGCCCGGCGGTGCGAACGTCCTGTCGCGCCAGCCTCGTACCGTCGGGCGGTAACAAGCAACACACACCCAAAGAGCCGAGTCACGGACGGTCCCGTGACTCGGCTCTTTGTCATGCCCGGCCGAGCACACGCGGAGCGGCCCGGGGTACGGGGACCTGCCTGTGAGGCGGGTCCCCGTACCCTTACCCGGCCCTGTGCCTCCGCCCGCACCTGCGCCTGTGGCTGTACCTGTGGCTGTGGCTGTACCCGGACGTGGGCCTCTATACGTGGACCGGCGTCTGCGTCCACACGCACCCATACGCCCAAGACGCCGACCTGTGGGCCTCACCACGGGCACAGGGAGTCTGTTCGGCAGCTTGTACGACCGTCGGCCGACACCGGGAACGCCCGTACGCGGCCCTTGCGGGCTCCTTGGGCACGCAGGCAGGGCCACCGGCCGGACGCAAGGGGCAGGGGCCGGCCGTCACCCTGCACGGCGGGCTACTGGACGGGGCGCCTGGTGCGGGCCCGCGCCCTGTTCCCCGTACGGGATGCCGGGAGGCCCGGCCAGTGCCTAGGGGGCCGTCGGGGCCGGTGCACGTGCCGCCTGGTGGAACGTGGGCGGGACCTGCGGCCCGTAGGGAACGCGGAACGGCCCCCGTTCCTCCTGGAGGAGGGACGGGGGCCGTTCGGTGGTGCTAGACCAGCCTGATGGGACTAGGCGGGCAGCGTGTTGCGGAGCGCGGTCGGGGCGTGGCCCAGCTCGGTCGCGACTTCTTCGAACTCGGTGACGTCGCTCATGTCGACCGTCTTGCTCATCGAGATGTTGGTGATGCGCTCGAGGATGGCCTCGACGACGACCGGAACCTGGTGCTCCTGGGCCCACTTCTTGGCCGTCTCGAAGGCCTCGCCCAGCTTGTCCGGGTCGGTGACGCGGATCGCCTTGACGCCCAGGCCCTCGGCGACCTTGACGTGGTCGACACCGTAGACACCCAGCTCGGGGGTGTTGATGTTCTCGAACTCGAGGTTGACCTCGAAGTTGATGCCCAGGCCGCCCTGCGCCTGGCGGATCAGACCCAGGTAGGCGTTGTTCACGAGGACGTGAACGTAGGGGACCTTGTGCTGGGCGGCGACCGCCAGCTCCTCGATCATGAACTGGAAGTCGTAGTCGCCGGACAGGGCGACGATCGGGGTCTCCGGGTCCGCGGTGGCGGCACCGATCGCGGCCGGGATGGTCCAGCCGAGGGGGCCGGCCTGGCCACAGTTGATCCAGTTGCGCGGCTTGTAGACGTGCAGCATCTGCGCACCGGCGATCTGGGACAGACCGATGGTGGTGACGTAGCGGGTCTCGGGGCCGAACGCCTTGTTCATCTCCTCGTAGACGCGCTGCGGCTTCATGGGGATGTTGTCGAAGTGCGTGCGGCGCAGCAGCGTCGCCTTGCGCTCCTGGGCGGAAGCGGCCCAGGCGCTGAAGTCGGGCAGCTTGCCCTCGGCCTTGAGCTCCTTGGCGATCTCGACGAAGAGCTCCAGGGCCGCCTTGGCGTCCGAGGCGATGCCGAAGTCCGGGGCGAAGATCTTGCCGATCTGGGTCGGCTCGATGTCGACGTGGACGAACTTGCGGCCCTTGGTGTAGGCGTCGAGGTTGTAACCGGTGTGACGGTTGGCCCAGCGGTTGCCGATGCCGAAGACGAAGTCCGACTCGAGGAACGTCGCGTTGCCGTAGCGGTGCGAGGTCTGGACACCGACCATGCCGGCGGCCAGCTCGTGGTCGTCCGGGATGACGCCCCAGCCCATGAGGGTGGAGATGACCGGGACGTTCGTCAGCTCGGCGAACTCGACCAGCAGGTCGGAGGCGTCGGCGTTGATGATGCCGCCACCGGCGACGATCAGCGGGCGCTCGGAGTCGAGCAGGAACTGCAGGGCCTTGCGGGCCTGGGCGCGGGTGGCGCTCGGCTTGTAGACCGGCAGCGGCGAGTAGGTCTCGGGGTCGAACTCGATCTCGGTCAGCTGGACGTCGATCGGGAGGTCGATCAGGACCGGGCCCGGACGGCCGGAGCGCATCAGGTGGAAGGCCTCCTGGAACACGCCCGGAACCTGGGCGGCCTCCAGGACGGTCGTCGCCTTCTTGGTGACCGGCTTGGCGATCGAGGCGATGTCGACGGCCTGGAAGTCCTCCTTGTGGAGCTTCGAGACCGGAGCCTGACCGGTGATGCACAGGATCGGGATGGAGTCCGCGATCGCGGAGTACAGGCCGGTGATCATGTCGGTGCCGGCCGGGCCCGAAGTGCCGATGCAGACGCCGATGTTGCCGGCCTTGGCGCGGGTGTAACCCTCGGCCATGTGCGAGGCGCCCTCGACGTGGCGGGCCAGGGTGTGCGCGATTCCGCCCACGTTCTTGAGCTCGCGGTAGAACGGGTTGATCGCAGCACCGGGGACGCCGAACGCTTGTTCGACACCCTCGAGCTTGAGGATCTCCACTGCAGCGGCGGCGGCTGTCATACGAGGCATCGAGTTCTCCTGCGGGTCTGGCGGTCAGGCTTTTCCGTAATCCGGAAGTTTTGTTCTGCTATACGGAACAAGCTAAGCGGCGACTCCCCACAACGTCAAGGCGGTACGGCACCCCGGAACCCACCAAAAGCCGCCGATGGGGCAGTGAGTTGTACGAAAATCCAGGGCCCGACCGAAAATCGAGGGTCTGCCCACCCCTCCGGTGGCAGGTGGTGGACCATGGGCCTACGCACAGCGACGAAGGCGAAGAGCGACGAAGGCGAAGGGGGTCCGGCACTCATGGCGGATGCGGTACCGGTGCGCTGCCCGGCGTGCCTGCGCGAGAACGGCTACGCCGCCCCGGTCTTCCCCTGCGCCTGCGGGAACCCGGTCACCCCTCCCCTGGACCTGGCGTCACCGCCCCGGGAGCTGACCCACCGCACCTGGACGCAGAGCTGGGTCGCGGTGCGGTGCGAGTCCTGCGGCCGGGAGAGCGAGTGGCCGCATCCGGAGGTGGGGTGCACCTCCTGCGGGACGGTGGTGCTGGTTCCGGTCCATCCGCTGGAGCCTGCGGGCGGGGTTCCCTCCGGTGGGGAGGTACGGACTCCCCCGCGTGCGGCGGAGCCGCCGGCGGCTTTCCCGGCTCCTTCTACTCCTTCTGCTCCCTCTACTCCGTCTACGCCGCCCGCTCCCCCCGCCCCCTCGGCTCCTCGTGCTTCCCCGGCAGCCCCGGACCCCGCGGTGCCCCGCCCCGCCTTCCGGCCCGTGACGATCCGTACCGCCCGGGACGCGGTGGTCACCGCCGCGCTGTACCTGCGCTGGCTCGGCTTCCAGGACGTGCGCCAGCCCGACGGGCGGCCGATCCCGTCGACGGCGGTGGACCTGCGGGCCCCCGGCCTGGTCGCCCAGGTGGACCCGACGACGGCTCCGGCCGGGCTGCGGGCGGTGGAGTGCGTCTGGCTGAATGGGCTCACGGCCTGCGCGACCAGCGTCTACTTCTCGCTCGCCGGATACACGGAAGACGCGCGCGCCCGCGCGGACGACCTCGGCATACCCCTCTTCGTCATGGACCTCACGGGCATGCCCCAGCCGGTCAACGACCCGGCGGAAGACCTCCTCGGCATGGGGGCCTAGGCTCGGGGGGTATTACGTGCGTTTGCCTGCCGAGGAGAGCTTGATGAGCCTGTACGACATCCCGCTGACCACCCTGTCCGACGAGCCCACCAGCCTCGCCGCGCACAAGGGCAAGGCGATCCTTCTCGTGAACACCGCCTCGCAGTGCGGTCTCACCCCGCAGTACTCGGGCCTGGCCCGTCTGCAGTTCAAGTACGAGGAGAAGGGCTTCACCGTCATCGGTGTGCCGTGCAACCAGTTCGGCGGGCAGGAGCCGGGCAACGCCGACGACATCCAGACGTTCTGCGCGGCCGGCTTCGGCGTCACCTTCCCGATGCTGGAGAAGTCCGACGTCAACGGCGATAACCGCCACCCGCTCTACGAGGAGCTGGTGAAGGTCCCGGACGCCGAGGGCGAGGCCGGTGACATCACCTGGAACTTCGAGAAGTTCCTGATCTCCCCCGCCGGCGAGGTCGTGGCCCGCTTCCGCCCGCGCACCGAGCCCGAGGCCGCCGAGGTCATCGCGGCGATCGAGGCGCAGCTGCCGGCCTGACACCACCTGAGGGTCCGATAGCCGAGGGCCGACGGCCGGTACGGGGCTGCGCGCGCAGCCCCGTACCGCCGGGGTCAGTTCACCTGCCGCTCCCGGCCCGACCAGTACGGCTCGCGGAGCTTGAACTTCTGGATCTTGCCGGTGGCCGTACGCGGGATGGTGGCACGGAATTCGACCGTCGTCGGGGCCTTGTACCCGGCCAGTCGTTCCTTGCAGTGGGCGATGATCTCCGCCTCCTGCACGGCCTCTCCCTCGGCGAGGACCACGAGGGCCTTGATCGTCTCGCCCCATTTCTCGTGCGGCACACCGATGACGGCGACCTCCGCGACCGCCGGATGGCTGAAGATCGCGTCCTCCACCTCGATCGAGGACACGTTCTCGCCGCCGGTGATGATCACGTCCTTCTTCCGGTCGGAGATCGTCAGATGGCCGTCGGCCTCGTCGACCGCGCCACCGTCGCCCGTGTGGAACCAGCCGTCCCGCAATGCGGCCTCGGTCTCCTCCGGCTTGTCCCAGTACCCCTCCAGCACGACGTTCGACCGGGCCAGCACCTCGCCGTCCTCGGACACTCGCAGTGTGACGCCCAGTGCGGGAAGCCCCGCACGCGAGAGCCTGCGCGCCCGTTCCTCGGCCGGCAGCTCCGCGTCGGCCGGCCGGGTCCGGTTGAAGGTGAGCAGCGGCGAGGTCTCGGTCAGGCCGTAGATCTGCGTGAACTCCCAGCCCAGCTCCTCGCCCATGCGCTGGATCGTCCGGCTCGGCGGTGGGGCGCCCGCGCAGACGACGCGTACCCGGTCGCGGCCCGGGATCTCGCCCTCCCAGCTCGCCGCCGCGTCCAGCACCGTGTTCCACACGGCGGGCGCACCGCACATCAGCGTGACGCCGTGTTCCTCGACCCGTCGCAGGATCTCGGCGCCGTCGACCTTGCGCAGCACGACCTGCTTGACGCCGAGCCCTGCCATCACGAAGGGCATGCCCCAGCCGTTGCAGTGGAACATCGGCAGCGTGTGCATGTAGACGTCACGCTCCCAGACCCGGGTGTGCAGGCCGAAGGTGAGCCCGTTCACCCAGATGTTGCGGTGGGTGAGCTGCACCCCTTTGGGGCGGGCCGTGGTCCCCGAGGTGTAGTTGATCGTCGCCGTCGCGTCCTCGTCCGGGTGCGACCAGGGGCGCGGCTCCACCCCGAAGCGCATCAGCATCGCGTCCGTCTCCGCCCCGAGGACGAAGCGGTGGCGCGCCTTGACGCCCGACAGCGCCTCGTCCAGCTCCGGGTCGACGAGCAGGACCGAGGCACCGCTCTGCCGGACCACGTAGTCGACCTCCTCCGGCTTCAGCCGGAAGTTGACCGGTACGCAGACGCGCCCGCTCATCGGCAGCGCGAACAGCAGCTCCAGCAGCCGGGCGGAGTTGTGGCTGACCACCGCCACGCGCTCGCCCTCGCCGACCCCCAGCGCGTCGAATCCCGCCTGCCAGGCCCGTACGCGCTCGCCGAGCCTCCCGTACGTCGAATCGGGGACCGGTGGACCGGGCTGATCCGGCTCGTCCACCACGCCCGGACTGGACGAGAACCCCAGCTCCGCCCGGTCGAGGAAGTCCGTGACGGTCATGGGAATCCGCATTGCTCTCTCCTAGGTCCCGAATAACGATCGCGGTCGATCGCGGTGGATCGCGGTGGATCGCGGTGGATCTCGGTCGTGCCAGGCATCGTGCCGTGTCCGGCGTACGGGCCACCAGAGCGCGGCGGGTCCTGGCCGCCCGGCTCGACCACCCGTCCGGCTCAGCCGCGGATGGACCCGAACCGTACGGAGCCGCCCGCGGAACCCTCACCCGCGCTGTCGCCCATGGCGGCGAGAAGGGCCTCCCCCTCGGCCACGATCTCTGCCCTACCGGCCTTGGAGACGGCGGAGAACAGCTCGACGGTGAGCGTCCCACCGCCCGTCCCACCGTCCAGCTTCCAGAGCCCGGCGAGGAAGCCGTCGACGAGCAGCGTGCAGTGGGCCTGGTTCCCGGACCAGGTGCTCCCCTTCAGCTCGGGCGCGATCACCCGGGAACGGTCGGCATGGGAGAGGAGCAGGTTGTCGAACTCGGGAAGGAAGCGGGGCGGCGCGGGCTGCTCGGCGTCGGGGCGCGGCCCGTCGGGCAGATCGAAGAGCTCGACGCCGTTCTCGTCCTGGAACACCTCCAGGCCGGGCCTGAGCCGCTCGAAGGCCTCGCGCAGCCGGGTGAGCCCGGCCCACGTCTGCATGTCCTTGACGGAGGCGGGCCCAAACGCCCCGAGATACCGAAGGACAACGTCATCAATCCCCGAGCCCTCCCCGCCGGCCTCTCCTCCCACTCCTCCTCCCACTCCTCCTCCCACTCCCACCCACTCACTCAAGGTGGTGAGGCGGACTTGGCCGCTCTTCCCCCAGACCCCGCGCGGTGTCACCTGGACGAGCGGCAGCCGGCAGCGCGCGGCGACGGACAGCGACTGCGGGTCGGCTCCGGGCCACTCCTTGAGCAGTTCCTCCCGTATCTCCGCCATGGTCCGCGGCTCGGCCTCCACGAACGCCCGCGCCCGCTCGGCCAGCTTGTCCAGGTCCACTCCGACCAGGCCCTTGCGGAAGTAGTTGATCTCCCGGTCGCGGGCGGGCTGGACGAGCGGGCGCAGGGTGAGCGCGTCGTGGACGGTGTGGGTGTGGATGGTGGACCTCATGGTGACCATCCGGACCACCTGACGGGACTCCATCAGCCCGGCGAGCTCGGCCGGCCCGAATCCGGCGAGTCGGGCGTGGAGCTGGAAGTAGGGCGGCTTCACGTTCTGCGCCTGGAGCCCCATCAGGTGCTGGGTGGCGTCCTGCGCGGACATCTCGGCGCGGGTCAGGAGCAGCTGACGGGCGAGCGTGGCACGGTTCAGCGCAAGGGTGTCGAGTACGGGACGCATCGTCTTGGAGGCCATGACAGCAACGTAGCGGCCCATGCGGACACCTTCTGTCCGCAACTCCGAACCGGTCGCACCCGCGCGCACGGACCCGCATGAACCCCGGGGTCCCTCCACCCGGATATCCTGCCCTTTGCCCGTAAACACCCGTTCGACCGGGAGCTGACCTGCGATGTCGGAGCGACCAGACCGCCGCCCCTCGCCTCCGTCCGCCTCCGTGCCCGCGAAGCGTGCGGGATGGCGACGCCCGGCCGCCCCTCCCTCCGCTCCCCCGGCCACACCCCCACGGGCCCCGAAGCCGCCCCCGCCGGCCCCCACCCCCGCGGACCACCGCAGCGTGATCGACTCCGCGGTCTACCGCGACGGCGTCCGGGTCGCCTCCCCCACCACCCTCGCCGAGACCTTCCGCCGGCTGCGCGAACAGCCCGACGGCATGGCCTGGATCGGGCTGCACCGCCCCACGGAACCCGAACTCCACTCCCTGGCCGATGAGTTCAACCTCCACCCGCTCTCCATCGAAGACGCCCTGGAAGCCCACCAACGCCCCAAGCTGGAGCGCTACGGAGACACCCTCTTCGTCGTCCTGCGGGCCGCGCGCTACCTGGATGCCTTGGAGGAGGTCGACTTCGGCGAGCTCCACATCTTCGTCGGCCCCGACTTCCTGATCACGGTCCGCCACGGCGCGGCCCCGGACCTCTCGGCGGTCCGCCGCCGCATGGAGGGATCCCCCGAACTCCTCTCCCTCGGCCCGGAAGCCGCCCTGTACGCCATCCTCGACGCGGTGGTCGACGGCTACGCCCCGGTCGTCGAGGGCGTCCAGATCGACATGGACGAGATCGAGACCGAGGTCTTCAGCGGCGACCCGGAAGTCTCCCGCCGCATCTACGAACTCTCCCGGGAAATGGTCGAGTTCCAACGCGCAACCCGCCCCCTGGTCGGCATGCTCCACAGCCTGATGGCCGGCTTCGCGAAGTACGGCACGGACGAGGAACTCCAGCGCTACCTCCGCGACGTAGCCGACCACGTCACCCACACCAGCGAACGCGTGGACGGCTTCCGCCAGGCCCTGACCGAAATCCTGACGGTCAACGCCACCCTGGTCTCCCAACAACAGAACGCCGAAATGCGCGCCTTGGCCGAGGCCGGCTTCGAACAGAACGAGGAGATCAAGAAGATCTCCTCATGGGCTGCCATTTTGTTTGCTCCCACACTCGTGGGAACCATCTACGGCATGAACTTCGAGGACATGCCCGAACTCAAGTGGGCGGGAGGCTACCCCTTCGCAATCCTGCTGATGGCAGTGGTCTGCGTGAGCCTGTACGTCATCTTCAAGAAGCGCGACTGGCTGTAGCCGACGAGCGAGATTCGCCGGGTGAGTTCACTTGAGCAAACACTCCCCAGGGCCCATTTCAGGGCCCTGGGGAGAATCTGGGGAGAATTGGCGGTGCCGGGGAGCGAGCTGGGCCTCCCCCACCTGCTGCTCCACACTTTCCGAGCGCCTCGGCTCCACGCGGACGGCCCCCGCTGACCGTCACAGAGAGTGCCGGGCGAAGGTCGGCTTGGCAGGGACGAACACCACGGCTGGCCTTCATATATGGCCTACCACGTTGACCGATGAACCCATGCCCCTGTCCCGATCCCGAGAGCTGTCCGCCGCCCGCCCGGGGCGCCGATGGCGGCATGGCCGGCCCCCTCCAAAGACGCACCTCGCACCGCAGTAGGGAAGGAAGCCCCCGCGGGTGACGGCCACAACGGCGAAAGCCGTCTCCCGCTCATGCTCGCGGCAGTACGTTGGGGCCTCACTTTGGATCCCATTGGAGTCAACAGCCGTGAGTCTGACCGATGTTGTTGGAGAGATTGCCGCAGGGTCGGCCGTCGCGCTGGCCAGTGGGGCTGTGACAGGCGGGGCGGCGTGGGTCGGCCATAAGGTCCGGGCACTCGTACGCCGTGGATCGACCGCCGAGCAGGACGCCGTGATCGCTGTTTTCGATGACCAGGACGCCACGTCGGATGAACTTGTGGGTCGACTGACACCGCTGATTCGAGTGCACCTCGACGCGCATCCGGAGGCCATCCCCGAGTTCAAGGCTCTGACCATGGCAGGAACCACCGTGTACAACCAGCAGAACACGGGGAGCGGACTGTTCATCGGCGGTGACAACCACGGCGGCCTGACGATCAACCATGGTGGGCTCGCGCGTGACTGACCGACCGCCGGAGGACGAGAAGAAGGTCGTGAACCAGACGAACCACGGTTCGGGCACGTTCGTGGCCGGCAACGTCCTCGGCAGCATCGTCAACCTCTTCATGCCCGCGCAACGACGGGCCCGCCCTGCGCCACCGAGCGGGCCAGAAGCGGCAGAGGACGACTACGACGACATCAGTGGGTCGCTGTTCGGATCCGTCTTCCTGGCAGCCATCTCCGGACAGGTAGTCTCCTACTGCGTCCTCGGGTTGCCCATCTTCGGCACCGGCCCGACCCCCGGTCTGCCCACGAGGTTCTTGGCGGGGTTCGCCTTCGCCTACGCCTTCTTCGCCTGCGTCGCGGTGTTCCTCGCACGGGCCGCGCAAGGTCTCGAAGTGTGGGCGGGACGGTGCGCCGATATCGCCGTCCAAACGAGAGTGCGGCCTCTCGCGCAACTGCCGGCCAGCGTGGCCCGGATCTTGGCGACTGCATCCTCGGGAACAGCGACTACGGCCGCCCTCGTAGCCACCTTCTACGCATGGGGTGACTTCGGCGGCAGTGTGCAGGAGAGGGCCTACCTCGCGCGCGATGGCGCCGCCATGAATGCTACGCGGGCACGCGCAGCAGTGCAGAGAGGCTGATCAGAGAGGCGCGAAGAAGGCCAGACTCTTCGCAGGCTCTGCAGGCGAATCACAGGCTTCGTGAAGCCTGCACAACGAAAACGGGTGCCACGGCGCATGCTGTGACACCCGTTCTCTCACATACGGGCAAGGTTGTCCGGGACGTACTCGGGCACGGTGCCGAGCAGTGCGTCGATGGCCGCGCGGCCCTTGCCGCCGGCCTCCGGCATGAAGTGGGCGTAGTGGTCGAGGGTGATGGTCGGACTTGAGTGACCGAGCCACCGGGCGAGCGTCACGATGGACTCGCCCGCTTCGAGGAGGACCGAGGCGTAAGTGTGCCGGAGCACGTGGAAGCCGTCCTTGCGTGAAGCCTTCCACCGTGCACCCTTCTCCCGCACGGGAATGACCCCGGCCGCTGCGAGGGCCGGCTTCCAGGCCTCGTCGTTGAAGATGTTGGCCCGGATGGCGTTGCCGTACGTCGTCGTGAGGACGAGCGGGAAGCTCTGCTTCTCCCGGTCGGGCTCCGGTCCGCCCCAGGGGAGCTCGACGTCGACCGCCGGATGGTCGAGGAAGTACGCGGCCAGTTCGGTGGCCACCGACCGGGGCATGTCGACGATCCGCGTCCTGCCACCCTTGGGTAGGGCGAAGTAGAGGCGCCCGGAGAGAAGTTGCACCTGCCTGCGCACCCGGATGACACCGCGTTCGAAGTCGATGTCCTTCGGCGACAGCCCGAACACCTCTCCCTGGCGCAGTCCACACCCCAGCGCGACGACGACCGCGATCCGGTAGCGGGGATTGATCACGTCCCGCACCCGCTGCGCCGTTGCCAGCGGCCACGCGTCACGATCCTCGTCGGGAGCCTTCGGCCAACGCACCGTCTTGGCCCGCATCGGGTTGCGGACGAGGCGCTTGTCGTCGATCGCGGTCTCGAAGATGTTCGACAGCGAGGTGAGGATCTGCCGGGCGTACCTCGGAGAGCACTCGCCTTCGAGCGTGGCTATGTAGCCACGCAGGACGGTCGCCGACACATCTCGCAGCGCCACCGCACCGAGGTGCGGAAGGATGTGGAGTCGTACACGCTCGTCAACTCGCTTGACCGTGCCGGGCGCGCCGCGAACGCCGGCACGCCAGTGGCGCGTGACGAAGTCCGTCAAGGTGATGGAGCCGTTGCGCGGGTCGACGAACTCGCCTCGTTCACTGTCGGTGCCGGACCGCCGGAGCCACCCTTTGGCGTCCTCCAGCACGTCGAACGACATGTCCCGGACGCCCGGGATTCCAGCGACCCGATATCGGGACCCCTTGCCGTAGCGGGTCGTACGCTCGCGCTTCCCGGTGACGGGATCCTTCTTCTTTTTGATCCAACGGTCTTCGATATAGCCAGCCAAAGAATTCCTCGGGGTAGGGTCGGGCGCAGGCAGGTAAGACCGGGTAGATCGGTCAGGCTGTGGCCGGATACCCGGCGCGACGCTGCGGGACGGCATTCACCGGGCTTAGGGAGGTATTGCTGCGGGAGTCCGCCTGCTCCTGTTCCCGGATCCACTCGTCAAGCGTTTCGATCCGGTACATCACGCGTCCGCTCTGCCCCATCCGAAAACTCGGCGGACCTTGGCGACGGTGCCGCCACACGTAAAGGGTGGCGGGCGACAGCCCCAGGTATTCGGCGGCTTCACCCACGTTCAGAAAACCCCTCCCCAGCGGCGACATGCGGGGAGACGTGCGGACATTCGCCAGCAATTCACTGTCACAAGCAACACTTCGCACGTATCGAACCTTCGGGGTCTTCCGTCGGCAACCTGCGGCGACGGACATCGGGCATGACAAGCCCGCCCCCACTTGCTGTCAGGCAGGTGGAGCGGACTACTTCAATGGTCTGGAGAATCCCCGGTTTGGCTGACCGGGGATCGTCGGGTATAAGCCGGGGCGGCGTCACAGCGCACCCACCCCGGACCCCTACGTCGCGGGCTGGAGCAAGGCGAGTGGGGAGACACCGAGGGCGGCCGCAATGGCGACGAGGTCATCCACGTCGCAGCGCCGGCGGGTGCGTTCGATGCGGGACAGCATGGTGTTGGTCATGGGGTGGCCGAGCTCGGTGACACGGGCAGCGAGCTCGCGCTGGGCGAACCCGCGCGAGGTGCGCAGGCGCTCGATGGCACCGGCGGTCCGTTCTCCGGCAGGACCGATTTCCGTAGCTCTTCGGGGCATGCGTCTGTTGTAGCTCGGGTTCCCGGGTTCACGTAATCGCGGAGGCCTGGACACGGGACTTTGGGGACCGTTTCGCGGAGAACGAACTGCCGATTCCCGCATAGGCGGCCATTGCGGAACTACGACCCATCTCGGACCACAGGGGCGCGTACACCATCAGTGGCTCCGGGCGGCGGAAACATAGATCGCCTTGCCTACCCCGGTCAATGACTTTTGGGGTGCGATCTTCGTCGCTCTCTCTGCGCCGTCGACTTTTTGGTCAACCGGGGATTCGCCTTTACTGTGAAGACGTTCGCGATCAGCGATGCGATCTGACACTTTTCGAGTGCGGATTCGCTGGACTTGCGCGGGCTGGGTGTGGCTGTCTTGGCTAAGCACCCCCCGGAAAAGGAATCGGCTCCCGGCGTTGCAGCGCCGAGAGCCGATGGGAGTCCCTTGTCCAAACCGCCCACTCCTGAACGGATCTGAGGAACGTCTATGCCCAACAGTACGGCCGAAGCAGCCGTCCGCACACCCGCGCCCACCCCGGCGTCGCCGTCCCAGCAGCAGACGAAGGCGGGGCGATAGGCATGGCACGCATCCGCACCATCAAACCGGAAGCCTTCAGCTCCGAATCGCTGGCCGCCGTCAGCATCACCGCCGAGCGGACGTTCTTCGGCCTGCTCACCCAGGCCGACGACCACGGCCGGTTCCGTGACCAGTCCGCCGTCATCGCAGGCCTCTTGTGGTCCCTGCGCCCCGAACACGGCCCGATCGAGGTGGAAGACGACCTCACCCAGCTCGCCGGCAATGAACTCATCTGCCGGTACGAGGGCGAGGAGGACGGCAAGCGGTACCTGCACATCGTGACCTTCTCCAAGCACCAGAAGGTCAACCGCCCCAGCGGTGTCCGGCACCCGAACTGCCCCTACCACGACGGCGGCCGGGTACCCCTGACTTCACCGCTGGCGCAGGGAGGGCTCCGTGAGCCGTCCGTGCACCATCAGGCGCCCGTCCCGGAGCTCGCACCCGCACCCCCTGCCACTTCACTGATCCCCGTATCCGCAGGTCAGGGCGGATTCAGTGAGCCCTCCGTGCAGCTTCAGGGAGAGGTGCGGGAGCCTGCGCCGAGCCCTCACCGTCCGGATCTAGGATCTAGGATCAGGGATCTAGGATCTCCCTTGGGGGGCGCTGGAGCCCCCACCCCACCCCAGATCATCACGACCCAGCAGCTGGTCGGCGAGTACGCCGCCGCATGCGGGAAGCGTCCCCCCGAGAGCGTTCTGGGTCATGTCGGCCGGGAGATCGGCAAGCTGTTGCGCGAAGGCATCGACCCAGAGCACGTCCGAGCAGGGGTCGAGCGCATGCGCATCAAGAGCCTCCACCCAAGCGTGCTGCCCAGCCTGGTCAACGAGGCCATGAACCCGCCCCAGGCCACTGCTGGCGCCCGCCGGACCCCTCAGCCGTACACCAACCCCGTTGACGCCGAAGCCGCTTACGGAGGCCAGCTGTGACCACCGCGACCCGTGAACCCCAGCGTGCCGGCACCCTGGCAGCCCGTCTCCAGGCCATTCTCGCTGCCAAGGGCATCGACCCCGACACCGCACCCGCCGGGCCCACGATGGAGCCGGTGACCGCCCTGGAACTCGCCGACCGCCGCATCCCGCCCCGCTACCGCGAGGCACTCGCCACCCAACCCGAAGTCCTTGGCTGGGTGGAGGCGGTCACCCGCGCCGGGCGAAACGGGCCGGCCGGTACCCGGGGCATCGCCTACGGCCCCTCACTGCTGATCGCCGGAACCACCGGCATCGGCAAGACACATCAGGCTTACGGAGCTGTCCGCTCGCTGCTGGCCGCCGGAGTACGCCTGCGCTGGCAGGCGGTCACCTCCGCCGACCTCTACGCCCAGCTCCGGCCCCGGCCCAACCACGACCCCGAGCGGGAGATCCAAGAGCTCGGCCGGTGCCCGCTGCTGATCCTGGACGACCTCGGCGCGGCCAAGCAGTCCGAGTGGACCGAGGAGCTGACGTACCGGCTGATCAACCGCCGCTACACCGAGATGCTCCCGACCCTGATCACCACCAACCTGCCGATCGCGGAACTCCGCAACGCAGTCGGGGACCGCGTCGCCTCCCGCCTGGCAGAGATGACCACCCGCGTCATCCTCACCGGCCCGGACCGCCGACGCGCCCAGCCGTCGGGCTCCTGACCACCACGGTCCCCACCCGCGTCGGTCCCCGTCATCGTGGGGACCGAACCACTGACCCGAGCCGTTCGGGGACCGTCCCCATCACGGTCCCCAACACGGTCCCGGTCCCCAAACTGACCCCGGTCCCGTCTGACAGCGCCCTCCCCCAGGAGGGGACCGACAGCAGTCGATCGGGGACCGTCCCCTGATTGCGCTGCGCGCGCCGGCCACCACGGGGACCGGTCCCCAACTCTGTTTCCGCAGGTCACCCCCGCCTGACGTCCCCCGACTCAGTGGGGACCGTCCCCACGGTCCCCACCATCCGGGGACCACCCTGCAGCGGTTCGGGGACCGTCAGGTCACCACGTCGGGGACCGTCCCCACCCACGACTACGGGGACCGAGACGGGACCGATCCCCCACGCCCCTGCCGCCGGGGACCGAGCACCTCCCCGAAAGGGGGACCGTCCCCGCCTGGTCCCCGGACAGCACCGGCAGCGTCTCGCGTCACGAGCGAGCGGTCCCCAACCGGTCGACCCCGCCCAACAGCCCCTTCACACGACCAGCCCCTACCGCTTCAAGGACACGCATGCACAACCCACCGCACGACCGTCCCACCCACGACGAGCACATGCCCTCGCTTCCAGCCTCAGGAGGAGCAAGTTGTACCCAGAGCATTGCTCCCGTCGGGAGCAATGCTCTGGGCTCCCCCGCCCCAGGGGTGGCGGGAGCGGACCGGCACCAGGGGGTGCCAGCCCTTCGGGATGCTGCCGAGGCCGGACCGCACCACGAGACGGAGGGACAACACACCTGCCACACCCCCCGCTGCACGCACACCGCCCCAACGACATCGCACGTGCGCCAGCGTGAACGCCTGCCCGCCGAGAAGAAACGCATGCACCAGCCCAGCTGCCGCATGAACGACGATGAATTCCAGCTCCTCACCCAGGCCGCGGCTGCCTGCCGCATGAGCACCGCCGGCTTCCTCGCCCACTCTGCCCTGAAGGCCGCACGCGACCTCGAACACACCGAAGCCGAGATCGCCACCCACCGAGAGATGGTCAGAGAGCTGTTCGCGCTGCGCCGGGCCCTCGGCCAGATCGGCAACAACCTGAACCAGGTCGCCACCGTCCTGAACTCCGGCGCCGACGCCCCGCACGCCAAGGCGGTCCTCGACGCCGTCCAGCGGACCGCCGAGCGCGTGGACGACTTCACCCAGCGCTACCTAGAGACGGAGACTCCCGCCGGATGATCCCCCGCGTCCACAAGATGGGCAGCCGCACCATCGGCCTGATCCGCTACCTCTACGGCCCCGGCACCCACGAGGAACACACCGACCCGCACCTCGTGGCGGCCTGGGACAGCCTCGTCCCCGACCCCGGACGTGACCCGAAAGCCACTTACGCGGACCTGCAAAGGCTCCTCGACCAGCCCGTCGAAGCCCTGCCCAAGTCGCGGCGTCCCACCGAGCACGTGTGGCACCTGTCCATACGTGCCGCGCCCGAGGACCCGATCCTCAGCGACGAGCAGTGGGGCGACATCGCCCGCCGCATGGTTGCCGCCACCGGCATAGCCCCCGAGGGAGACGCCGCCGCCTGCCGCTGGGCAGCCGTCCGCCACGCCGACGACCACATCCACATCATCGCCACGCCCGTCCGCGAGGACGGCCGCCGGCCCCGCCGCCACAACGAAGCCAAGCGCTCCCAGGCCGAAGCCCGTCTCATCGAAGCCGACTACGGCCTGCGCCGCCTCACCACCGGTGACGGAACCGCAGCCCAGCGCCCCACCAGCGCCGAGCGCCACAAAGCCGACCGCCACCAGCGGGAACGCACCCCAAGGGAGGAACTGCGCGAGAGCGTCCGACGCGCGGCGGCCGGTGCCCGGAGCGAGGAGGAGTTCTTCGGCCGCCTCACCCATGCCGGTCTCCTCGTCAAGCGGCGTGTGGCGCCGTCCGGGGACCTCCTCGGCTACACCGTGGCCCTGCCCGACGACCGCAACAAGAACGGCGAACCAGTCTTCTACTCGGGATCCAAGCTCGCCCCCGACCTCTCCCTGCCCCGCGTCCGCGAACGCTGGACCCCGCCGGCAGAACCCTCCTCCGACGAAGTCGTCTCACCGGAGCAGCCCGCTCTCCCGCCGGTGACCGGCCCGGCGTACGCCCGCCGCCGCGCGACCACGGCGACCTGGCAGGCGCTGCTGCTCATCGAGCACAGTGACGACGGCACGACAGCAGCCCGGATCGCCGCAGCCGGCGAGGTCCTCGACGCGCTCGCCGAGACCTCCGCCGCCCATACCCGACGAGAACTCCGGGATGCAGCATTCGCGTTCGAACGGGCCTCCCGCTCCCACGTCCGCGCCGTACACGGGCACGACCGCGCCCTGCGCCAGGCCGCGCACGACCTCGCCCACAGCGGATCAGCCCTCGGCATCGGAGAGGACGGCGCCACCACCGCCATGCTCATCGACACCGCGTTCTTCCTCGTCACCGCGGCGGCGAACTGGCACGCCAAGAAGAAGCACGCCCAGCAAGCCGAAGCCGCGTACCAAGCCGCCGAACACCTGCGCGCCGCCTACGAGATCGCTGCCGCCCAGCCGATGTCCGTGCTCCACCAGCGAGGCCGCTCCCTGTCACTGCAGCGACGACAGGCAGCCGTCCTACGCCAGGCGCTGCCCGAGATCGCCGAACAAGTTCTGGCCGAGCCGGGCTGGCCCGCCCTGGCGGCCACCCTCGCCGATACCCGGGCCGCAGGCCACAACCCGGCCCGCCTCCTCGCAGAAGCCACGCGGCACCGGGAGCTGGACAGCGCCACCTCCGTCAGCGACGTCCTCGTCTGGCGTCTCCGCCGTCTCGCGCACCTGCCTGCCGATCCCGCAGCATCGCTCCCCCGGCGCGCGGTGACCACACAACCCGCTCCGAAGGCCGCGAGCAACGCCTCCCGCCGCCGCTGACGGCAGAACGTATCCGTCCGTACATAGCCGACGATCCCCGGTCAGCCAAACCGGGGTTTCTCCGGAGCATTGAAAACATCACCACCGGACCCATCCCGTAAGGAACCCCCGCATGCCCGAAACCGAACTGCGCATCGAAGTCATTGCCCTGCTGTTGGACGCGGACTTCAAGCTCCGACCCGACACCAACACCTGGTCCCACAGTGACGGGCGCCCCTTCACCCAGGCCGAACAGACGACCGCCTTCCAGGCCACGCGCGCCGAACTCGAAGCCGTGGCAGCACTGACCGCCCGCAACGCCGCGGCCGCCCTCGAACAGGACAAGGCCGTGCAGGCCCTCACCAAGCTCGTGCTCTCCTACTTCGCCCGGCACCCCGAAGCCCGCATGGTCATGGACGTACTCCCGCACATGACCGAGGAAGACCGCGCCGAGTACGAGCGCCTGTGCGTCATCGCCGCTCCGGATGGCGGCATATACCTCCCCTACGAAGACTGACGGATCCGGAACAGCACCCTGCGGCCGGTGACCGGGTACCTCCCGGTCACCGGTCGCAGGCATTCGCGATGTGAAAGGCCGGCAGGCCTTACCCACTGGCAGTCGCAAAATCAGTGGTGGGCGGCCCCTGCCGGCAGCAACGGAGCCAGGAGGTCAACGGCTTCCTCCCAGCGGAAGCGGTCGGCGCCGCCGCCGGACTTCGGGCGGTGCGGCTCGTAGCTGCCGACCAGAACACCCATCTCGCGCAGCTCGGCGAGGCTGCGCCGGTACGCGCGGTGGGCGGCGAGCGCGGTGTTCACGTAGGGCAGGACGACGGTGGGAATGCCCATGCCGGGAGCCTCGCAGAGGATGCCGAGGGCGAGGTTGTCCGCGAAGCCGGCCGCCCACTTGTTGACCGTGTTGAAGGTGGCCGGGGCTACGGCGATCGCATCGGCGGGTGGGAAGGACCGTGCGTCGCCGGTCGCACGCCAGGCGGACCGCACCGGGTTATCGGTCCGCTCTTCGATCGCGGAGACGTCGAGGAAGGGAAGCCCCTGCGGGGTGGCGACGACGCCGACGTCCCAGCTCCGCTCGTGCGCGGCGTCGATGAGCTTGCCGACGTCGCCCGCGATCCCGGCCGCGCAGACGACGACGTACAGGAAGGGCTTGGGCTGCGGCTCGGTCACGCGGGTACTCCCAGTCGGCGGCTGAAGTGGTGGAGCTCTGGCAGCGTACGCCGACGGTCGCGCGCTGCCATGTCGGCGACCAGGTCCCGGACGGCTGGGCGTCGTACGTCCTGAGCTGCGCAGGTCTCCGCGATCCGCAGCGCCTGGTAGCCGTCGGCGAGGCGGCCCTGCTGTGCGTAGGCACGGGCGGCTTCCACCCATAGGGCGGCTCGGCGCTCGGGAACCGGGATGTGGCGGCGCATGAGCGGACGGGCGATGTCGATGGCGACGCCCGCGTCGCCGAAGGACACGGCCGCGCTGACCTCGTGGAGGGCCACGTTGGTGGGGCTGAAGTTGGCCCAGGCGTCGGGGTGGTCCAGGGCGACGTACTTCGCCACCTCCTTGGCCTCGGCCAGGAACTCTGCGGTGGCGGCGCGGTCCCCGGCTCTGCTGGCAGCCGTGACTCCGCGCAGTAGCAGCAACCCGAGCACGGAGAGGTGGTGGTGGGGCTGCCGGTCGTACGCACCGGCGAGTTGTGAAGCTGTGTGCTTGATCAGTGTGACGGCCTGGCCGGCGTGCTGTTCGCGTACCAGGACGTGCGCGTGGAGGCGAACGCTGGCGGCGAGGACGAGCGGATCACCTGAGCGTTCGGCCTCGGCCATCGCTCGCCCGACGGCGAGCCACGCCGTGCCGGGGTCTCCCTGCTTGAGCAGGAGGCTGGCCGAGGTCTGGTAGGCCGTGGCCAGGAAGCGGGGAAGCTCCTCGGCATGCGGGGAGTCGGCGATGCAGTGGCGAAGATCGGCGATCAGGCCGGGAAGGGTCCGCTCCAACTCCGCGTAGTCGCAAGTGCTCCAGAGGCGCCGGATGGCCGTGGCCCGGTTTCGCAGTTGCCCGGACTCCGGTGCTTCCGCCGTCGGAGTCGTCGGCATCCCCGGCAGGAGCGCCTGGACGAGCGCGGGGTGCGCAGCAGTCGGCGCGACCGAGGCTGTGAGCGCGGTGACGCTGGCGGCAAGGAGGGTACGGCGGCGCAGCATTTCTTCTGTCTCCGGGTCGTGGGGATCGGCTTCCGGGGCGGCCTCCGCCAGACCGAGTCTGGCCGGGGGAATGCGCAGGATGCGGGCGACGTCGCGCAGGACGCGGATGTCGTCCGTTCCGCGTCCGCCCTCCAGTCGGCTGATCTTCGACTGGTGATAACCCAGCTCGCCGGCCACGTCCGCTTGTGAGCGGCCCTGTAAGACCCGAGCCCGGCGGATCAGTTCACCGATCCGGTGCACCTCGCCCTGCGTGTCGACCATCTCCGCCACGGCCCCTTCCGCCGAGACCGATACTGCCTGCTCAACCGAGCCTAGCTGCAAGGAACTTGTCCGCCATGCACAACGTGCATGAACGATGCAGGGACTGCGCGGCACATCGCGCAGCCGCCTCCTGACCCGCTTGCCTGGTGGAACCGCACCCCTCCAGGAGGCTGCTCATGGAAGTGCACGAGGTCACGCTGACCGTCACGAGTACGCCCGAGGGCGCCGCTCGTGCCCGGCACCAGGTGATGAACGAGATCAGGGGCTGGCGCTCGGCCATCGGCACCGACGGCATGTGCGTGGCAGAGGTCGTGGCCGGCGAACTGCTGGCGAACGCCGTTCAGCACACGGGAAACGAAGCTGCTTCCGTAACCGCTCGCCTGCTCGGGAGCCGGCTGCGCTTCGAGGTCCGCGACCGCAGTTCCGTCCTCCCCCACGCACGCCCATCCCGTACGGACGCCGAGGACGGCCGCGGGCTGCTGATCATCGACGCCCTCGCCGACCGGCACGGCGTCGACCACAGCGCCGGCGGCAAGTCCTGCTGGGCCGAGCTCGATCTGTCCGTACCCACCTCGGTCACGCCGTCCATCACGCAACCTCCCTTGCAAAGGAGTTGAACGCATGGCACCCCATCGAGCTCTTGCGACGAGCGCGGAGGTCATCGCCGTACGTCCGGGGAGTCCCCTCTCCGGTTCGGTCAGCGTCGACGGCTCCAAGAACGCCGCCCTGCCGCTGCTGGCCGCCGCAGCAGCCGTGCGCCGGACCATCCAGCTGGAGAACGTCCCCGCCAGCGCCGACGTCCACTGGATGCTCACCTTGATCCAAGGGGCGGGCTGGCACGTCGCCCGGGCCGTGGGACGGCCCGACAGCGTGGTGATCATGCCCCCTGACGTCGTACCCGCGGAACCCGACCTGGCCCCTGCCGCACGCATCCGCGCGTCGTACTACCTGGTGCCCGCGCTCCTCGCCCTGCAGGGGAACGCCCGGCTGCCCTGGCCCGGGGGATGCCGGATCGGGGAGCGCGGCATGGACCTGCACTTCAAGGTGTACGAGGCGTTCGGTGACCGTGTCGCCGTCCATGACGAGGGCTATGACGTCGCGGCCGGTCGACCCGCGACCGGAACGGTTTCCCACGCGCTCCCATTCCGGTCGCGCGGTGCGACGGTCGTCGCCGTCCTGCGTGCGGTCGTCGCGGGCCGTGCGCTGCGCCTCGGTCGGCCGAACCTGTCGCCGGAAGTCCTCACCGTGCTGGACGCCCTGCGCTCGGCGGGATGGGAGGCCCGAGCCGGCGAACAGGTCCTGGACCTGAGCCCGGCAGCGGCTTCACCGGCCGAGATGCCGGCTTGGCGCGTTCCGGGCGACAAGATCGAGGCAGGCACCCTGGCCTGCGCCGTCGCCGCCACCGGTGGGAGCGTGCGCATCGAGGGCGTCCAAGGTCGGGATGTGGTGCCGTTGCAGGCAGCCCTGCAACGGCTGGGCATCCCCACCGCGGTACGGGAGGACGTCCTCCTGGTCGACGGGAGCGCCGTCCGGCCGACGGGCCGTCCCCTTCGCGCCATCGCCACGCTCGCCACCGGCGGCCTGGACGCCGACTTCGAACCTCCCCTGATGGCACTGGCTCTCGGCCAGCCCGGCACACACCTGTTCGCCGACTCCATCAACCCCGGCCGCCACGGGAACCTGCTGCCCCAGCTGGCCCGGCTCGGCGCGAAGATCGAGGAGCTCTCCCCCACCGAATGCCGACTGACCGGCCCGCAACGCCTCACCGGAGCCGGGGTAGAGGCCACCGACATCCGCACCGGCTCCGCGCTCATGGTGGCCGCGCTGACCGCCCGCGGAATCACCACCCTCGGCGGAGTCGACCAGCTCCGCCGCGGCCACGCCGACCTGCCCGGCAAGCTCCTCCACCTCGGCGCCGACATCTGCGAGGTCGCACCATGACCACGGCCCGTTCCCTACGACAAATCATGGCCACCACCGACGTCCACTCCGCCCTCGGCGCCAACGGCCCGCTGCTCGGGCACCTCCACCGGGCACGCACGGACAGCCTGCTGGTGGACTGCGGCGATTTCTTCGAGGGCACCGGGTACTACCGCCTCGGCCGGGGCGCGCTCGAACGGGACATTCTGCTCGCCCTGTACGACGTCGTCGCTCCCGGAAACCACGGCTGGCCGCACTACTTCGAGACTGGCCTCCGCCAGCGGACCGTATGCGCCAACGTCGTCGACGACTCCACCGGCAACGCGCTCTTCCGACGTCTGCGCATCGTGGACATCGCGGGCCGAAGGACGGCCGTCACGGCCGTGATCGGCCTGCAGGCGTTCAACTCGATCCCGGCCGGGCAGCGGTCCGCCCACCGCGTCGCCGACCCCGTCCAGACTCTGCGCGAACTGATGCTCGCGCACCACCACGAGGTCGACTCCTGCGTCCTCCTCAGCCATTCCGGCTTCGAGCAGGACCTCCAGCTCGCCGAGGCGTGCCCCTTCCTCGACGTGGTCTTCGCCGGCCACTGCCACAGTGAACACACCGGACCCGAACGGGTCGGCAGGACCCTCGTGCTCAAGGGCCAGGAACTCGCCGTCGGCTACGCGGTCGCCGAGCGCTCCCCCGAAGGCTGGGTCGGACGGACCGCCCGTTTCCCCGACACCTCGGGATCCGTCCTACCGACCGAGTTGGCCTCCGTCCGTCAACAGATCGCCTCCATCGACGCACAGCTGGCCGAGCCGCTGGGACGTCTCGTCGCGCCCTATCGGAACAAGCCGCTCGACCGCCACGCCCTGCTCCGCGAACTGGCCGACCGGCTGCGCAGCGGACTGGGCAGCGAGGCCGTCGTCCTCAACGAGACCGCCGTGCGCACGACGCTGCTCGGCGAAGTCCTCACCGCCGGAGATCTGCTGGCCATCGAGCCGTTCGACAACAACCTGGTCGAGGCCCAGGTTGCGCCGGCCTTCCGGGACGACCCCGCTGCCCTGCTCACTCACCTCACCGAGCAGGCAGGACCCGTGATTGCCTCCCCCGATCCGCTTCCCGCCGGCCTGGCGAGCGTGCTGACCACCGACTACCTCGCCGACACCTGTCTCGGCAGCCGAGCCCAGCCCTCGGGCCTCAGCCTCGGCTCGGCGATCCGGAGCATCCTGACCAACGGAGACGACCAGTGATCCTCACCGGACCCGAGATCGCCTCCGCCTCGAGGGACGGACGGCTGCGCATCTCCCCCTTCATGCCGACCCAGGTCAACCCGAACAGCTACAACGTCCGCCTGGGCGGGACCCTCCTCACCTACACCAACGAGGTACTCGACGCCCACCGGCCGAACCCCACCCGCCGCACAGAGATCGGCGACGACGGCCACGTCCTGCAGCCCGGCGAGCTGTACCTCGGCCACACCCTGGAGGAGGTGGGATCCGACCTCTTCGTCCCCCTGCTCTTCGGCCGCTCCTCCGTCGGCCGACTGGGGCTGTTCGTCGAGATCACCGCGCCCATCGGTGACATCGGCTTCCACGGCCAGTGGACGCTGATGCTCACCCCGACCCGCCCCGTGCGCGTCTACGCCGGGATGAAGATCGCGCAGATCATGTTCTTCGTCTCCGAGGGCGCCATCGACCTGTACGAGGGCAAGTACCAGGCGGCCTCCGGGCCCCAGCCGTCCACGTACTGGCGTGACCTCGACGCCACGACGGTGACCTCGTGATCCTCACCGGACCAGCCATAGCCGCCGCCCGCGAGGCGGGCCGCATCACCATCGACCCGTACGACCCGGACCGCCTGTCCCCCAACGCGTACGACTGGCGCCTGGGCAGCACGCTCCGCGTCTGCGAGGGCGACCTCGACGCCGCCAGTCCCACCGCCTTCTCCGAGCTCACCCTCCCCGACCACGGCTACGTCCTGGCGCCGGGCCACCTCTACCTCGGCCACACCCTGGAGCGGACCGGCTCCGAGACGTACGCCCAGCTCCTCAACGGCGACCGGACCACCGGATCTCTCGGCATCTGGGTCCACGTCTCCGCGCCGCTCGGGCACCAAGGCCACGCGATCCGCTGGACCTTGGAGATCCGAGCCACCCGCCCCGTACGCGTCCGGCCCGGCATGACCTTCGGCAAGCTCGTCTTCCTCCGCACCCACGGCTCCCCCGCCAGCTACCAGCAGCACGGCCTCAAGTACCGCACCAGCGAGGGCATCGAGACGTCCCGCCTCTACGAAGAGAACCCCGGAGGTCGCCGGTGAACCGCGTCGTCGCCACCGCCCTCGACCTGCCGTTCCCCAGTCCCGGCGGAAGCGTCGAACTGTTCCTCGACCTCTACGCCGGCACCCAGCCCGCAATCCCCGCCCGCGCCTTCATGCTCGCCCCCGACGGCCCCCGATCCCGCACCCCAGCCGGCATCGACCTGCTGCACGCCGCCGGCAAATGCCTCGACGGTCACGCCTTCAGCCGGTACGTCACCAACCTGCGCCTCGCCATGACGGCCGCCATCGACCCGCGCCAGATCAGCGTGCTGCACCTGCACCACCTGGCCTTCGGCGCCACCCCCGCCCTCCTGCGGGCCCTACCCGCCCACCCCCGGATCGCCTTCGTCCACGGCACCGACCTCCTTCACGCCGAGAACCACACCACGCAGCTGCGCGTTCTCCGCGAGACCGCCTCCGCTGCCGACGCGATCGTCGTCCCCACCGGCGCCATGGCCGACCGCCTGCTCAAGCTCGCCCCCAAGACGGACAGGCGCAAGATCGAGAAGATCCCCTGGGGCATCCCCAACCGCCTCCTGACCAGCCCACCGCCCCGGCCCGCCCGACGTCCCACCAGCCACCTGCGGATCCTCTTCGCAGGCCGCCTCAGTTCCGAGAAGGGCCTCGAACCCCTCCTCCAAGCCGTCGCGGCCACACGCTCGGTCGAGCTGAGCATCGCCGCTCCGCGCGCCCAGTTCCTCGACCTCGCCCCGGTCATCCGCCAGCTCGGCGTCCACGTCCGCTACCTCGGCTGGTTCCGCCGCTCTCAACTCTGGAAGACCTTCGCCGACCACGACGTGCTCGCCGTGCCCTCCACCACCCTGGAGGCCATGGGCCTCGTCGCCCTCGAAGCCCAGGCCTGCGGACTCCCCGTCCTCTACCAACCCGTCCCCGGACTCAGCGAAGCCCTCTCCGGCACCGGCCTGGCCACCGACTTCACCAACCCCACCACCGCCGCCCACGACCTCCACCGCCTGCGCACCACCCCCGGCCTCCTGGAGATGCTCCGGGCATCCGGCCGCACCAACGCCGCCCGCTTCCCCCTCAGTGCCACCGCCACGGCCATCACCGACCTCGGCCGGCGGCTTGCCTGACACCACCCGTGGCGCAGCCGACACCACCCCGACCGCATCACTAACCTGGCCAGCGGACCACCCGCGGCCCACGACGATCGGGAGACCATGACCCACCCCACCGACCGGATCGAAGACCTCCTCCAGACCGGCGTACGCGACGAGGTCTACCCCGGCGCAGTGTGGGCGGTCGGGAACGCCGACGGCATCGAGGCCAGCGGAGCCGTCGGCCTCCTCGACCCCGACCACCCGAACGAGCCCATGCGGCTGGACACCGTCTTCGACGTGGCCAGCCTCACCAAGATCCTCGCCGTCTGGTCCACGATCGGCACCCTGGTCGAAGAGGGCAAGCTCCAGCTACACACTCCGCTGGGAACCCTCTGGGACGAAGTCGCAGGCCACCCCCTAGCCCGGGCCACGGCCCACCACCTACTCACGCACACCGCCGGCCTGCCGCTGCGCGCCAACCTGAAGAACCTCTACGGCACCGACCCCCAGGACATCCGCGACGGCGTCCTCCACGAGGCCCTCCACCACCCGCCCGGCGAAGCCGTCGAGTACACCGACCGAGCCGCCCTCGTCCTCGGCTACCTCGCCGAACACCTCTCCGGCCAGACCCTGGACCAACTCGCCACCGACCGCATCTGGCGCCCCCTGGGCATGACGCAGACCCGCTTCGGCCCCCTTCCCGACGCCGAGGCGGCCCGCTGCGCCCCCACCGAGTACGACGAGACCACCGACACCCACCTCAAGGGCACCGCCCACGACTTCTCCGCCCGCCTCCTCGACGGCGTCTGCGGTATCGCCGGCACCTTCTCGGTCCTCGACGACCTAACCCGCTTCCTCCGCCACATGCTCGCCCCCACCCAAGCCGCCTTCGGTCCGGCCTGGATCAAGGAGTCCCTCCGCGTCCAAACTGGCGACCTCACCCCCGCCCGCGGCCTCTTCTGGCACCCCGCCCCCGGCACCGACCCCACCGAGGACATCTGGGTCCACTACGGCTTCACCGGCACCGGCATGTGGATCAGCCCAACCCAGGGCCGTTGGGCCGTCCTCCTCACCAACAAGCTCCGCTTCAACCGAGACCGCGAACCCCTCACCGAGATCCGCAACGCGTACCGTGCCTCCGCCTTCTCGTAGAAGGTCCTCGCCTAGCCCACCGCCAATGCGGTCCGAGCCCTTCATCTTCAACAACCAGTGCCAGACCTTCTACAGAGGCATCTCTCCGGAGACAGCAGTCTCTTCCCCGTCGATATCAGCGTCCTCGACTGATGAAGTGGCCGACGCTCCGACCGCGTTCAAAAGCTCCGTGATGGTGTTTCTGTACCTCTCCGCGAGTTCGGCAAGCAGTCCGATGACGGGCGTCGTACCGGATCCGCCTGCAGCAACATCGACGTCTGTAGAAGTCCCCGCCTCTTCTGTCCGTTGAAGGGCTGCTTTCCTTCTCGGCACGTGGGCCGCATATCGCAGGACGGCCGACTCCTCTTCGGTGAGGAGGTGGCCGAACCTGTTCAGCCACTCTTCCTCGCCCTCCGGACGGCCGTCGGTCGTCAGGTCTACAAGGATGGCCAAGACATTGTGGTGAATCTCGTGCAGCCGCGACAGGACCGTAGGCCGAGTCCATCCTTCATTTCCCGGTTCAGGAAGCGTATCGAGGGCCGCAGCCAGTTTCGCCGCGTACGGGGGCGGCCATCCGGAGGGCCACGAGGAGCGTGCCTGCCAGAGTCGCAGGATCGCGTCCCGTGCTTCAGCGGTGCGGGCTGCGGCGTCCGGGGCGTTCGTCTCGCGCGCTTGGTCGGCTTCCGTCACAAGGCGAGCCGTGTAATGAGCAAGCCAACGGATCAGGATGTTGTTGGTGTGCTCGTCACCGAACTCGGCCAGAATGCGTTCACCGAGCTCTGCGGCGGAGTCAACTGGCGGTGAGGGCTCCAGTGGCGTCGAGGAGATAGATGCGGCTGACGGGGACCCGGTAGCCGTCGCGTCGTTGCCCGGTTCGGCGACGTGCAATCTGAACCTCCATGATCAGACTCATCCCTGTGGTAGCGAGATACCGCAGCAATGCGTCCCGCCTGACGTGGACGCGGTAACCGGATGATACGAACGAGGATGTCGATTCATCCCCCGGGTCTGGGTCGGCCCATTGTTGAGCCTGTGCCACGACGCGTCCGTCGTGCGCTGTCAGCACGAGACGGGTCGCGTCGAGTGCTGTGCGACTCTGAGCCTTGAACGCCTTCCCGGGAAGTGGAAGCTCGCGACGCATTTCGTGGGCATATACGTCGTGTCGGTCAAGGTACTCGCTCGGCTCGTAAGGGTCCAGAATCCATCCGCTGAGGCGAAAGGCGCCAGCGTCGACTTCGAAGTCTTCCTCGTCTTCGTCGGGCAACTTCCAGTCCGTCGGGTTGGAAGCCGCAGCGAGCGCACGCTGCAGATCGGTGGCGTGGCGAGGATCAACGAGGGCCGAAGCCACTCTCACTGTCTCGTAGGCGTCCGGGCCATGGAGTTGCACACTCGCATCCACACGGATCATGTCCGATGCACCGTTGTCACCGGTCAGTCCGAGAGCCCTGTCGAAGTCAGCCAGCGATGTGGTGTCCCACGTGTCCGACCCTACCCGGGACAATAGGAGGTCTGCCTCGGCCGGGACCGGCGCCCCGAGGTCTGCGAGCCAACCTGTCGGGGCTGGGAGATGTTGTAGAAGCCAGTCTTTCCAGGAGTCAGCCTGCTCATGTGTCCAGGTTCCGGCACGGGCGGGACGGTTTTCGTCTGCGAGACGTCCGGCCGTGGCCATCATGGCGTGGTATTCGATGTACAGTCGAAGGCTCTCCTCGCGCGGAATGCTTCCCTGTCTGTGACTGGTGCGTTCCCAGGAGCGTTCGTCTCGCAGCTCTCGCATATCTGTCCACCAGTCGTCATTGCTCAAGCCCCATTGGTCGAGGATGAACCCTTCGGCAGCCTCTGCAATGACGTCGACTTCGACGTCGAATACCCGGGCCAAAGGTGCGTACCAGTAGGGGATGGTGTCCATGGAATCGAAGTCGTAGCGCCCTTTCCAGGAAATTCTGTCGCGTCTCTCGTAGCTGCGTCCGTGGTGCACCAGCCAGCTGGAGGGCTGGTTGGCCAGGCGGAGCATCTCGACCTGAGTGGAATCGGCGCTGGCCGCTGCCGCGACCGCGAGGGCACTGCGGCGTGCGAGTTCACGGATTTGGGCATGAGGAAACGCCCCGTCCGTAGCCAAGCGTGCGAACTCGCGGAAGTAGGCCGCCAGTAGGTCGGGGCGCTCTACTGCGACTCGCTCAAGTGCCGTGAGAAGTGCGGCTGTCGCCGAGAAGCGGTAGAAGTGAAGATTCCTATCCCGGAAGGCTCCCGGCTCATTGTCGTCCAGGCGTCCCATGAGGTCAGCCACCAACGACTTGGCGACAGCGATGGAGGTCGTGGACAGCAGCTCGCGGGTGGAATGCGCCGCGCGCCAGCGCAGTTCCCGCCGAGGGTGGCCGAAAGCGCTCCACAGCAGTAGAGAAACGCCCATTTGCGAGGGTTGCCGTTCGACAGCGATGGTGCCCTGCGGAACACAGTCGTCGAGGAGGCCCAAAAGGGCCGACCCCGCGTCGCCCGTAGGACACAGATGACCCAGGAGCTCTGCGATGCCCCGCCAGCTACGCGCCCGCAGATCCTGCCGTGCCTCTGGCAGGGCAGCCAGGGCGGCCTGCCGGATGGCCGAGTCGCCCCCGAACGCCCGCAGTTGTTCGATCGTGCGCCGCGTGTCATGCCACCAGAACCGCTCGGTGAAGAGTCGACTCACCAGGTCGGGAAGTGCTGCGGCAGCCCACGTCGCTATGGCTGGCTGGGAACTCCAGCGGCGTACGAGGTCCGATAGGACCGTCAACACATCGAGGGCCTCCAGGGCCGGGAGTGATGCGACGGCCGTGAGGGCATCCAGCCGCTGTCCGTAAGGGGTACGTTGGAGGGCAGCTGTGATGAATGCGCGCAGTTCGTCACCGTACACGCGAGCGCCGTCTAGCATTCGCACGTCCTCTGCCAGCGACACCCAGCTGCGAGAAGCGGCATGGGACAGCAAGGCTTGCACCTCGGGAACGTGACGCCGGCTGACGCCCCAGTTCCGGCTGGTGGTGTGGCCAATGCCCGAGTCCCCTCGCACGTCACCCAACTGGATCACCGCTTCGAGCGCCGACCGGACACTGCTTCCGTGTCCCAACTGCTCAGCAGCGTCTACGAGGCGTCGCGTCCTAGCTGGCTGATCCCGTGCGGGAACATGACGTCGCACCCATGCCGCGGCTCTCAGCAGGACTCGGCGGCACTCTTGCCTTTCCGCAGTACCCCTCGCCGCCAACCATTCGGCGACGTCGAGTTGCAGTTGCCAGCGACCTCCGTCGTCTGTGATCAAGTGGTCCAGGGCGAGAACTTGCTGCGCGGGTATCTCTCCGTTGTGGAGTGCGCCGGTCAGTGCGGCAGGCAAGGTGGATGACAGCCCGATGCGATCTTGGTCGTCCCACCTGCTGGCTGCGGCGAGGCCGGTGAAGGGGTTCAGTCGGGCCGCAGCTCCCGCGATCTCCGAGTAAGGAATTTCGGCGGGTTCGCTCACGTGAGGAGCCATCAGTTCCGCAGCTTGGACGAGACGTGCGGCGGTATGAGCCGGATCAAGGTTGGAGACGTCAGCGCGATGGGCGAGGTCTACGTGAACCTTCAGAAGGCGGGCCGCGTCGTCGTTGACCCCGGTCGCCGCTTCTACAGCGTGTTCGAAGAGATGTCTTCCTAGGTCCACGTCTACCTTCGCTCCGAGCTCCGCCAAGCGTGCAAGGAGGTCGAGGCGTTCACTTGCCCGGTAGTCGTGGCTGTTGACGTAGTCGGCTGCCCGTGTGCATAGGTCGGCTGCCGTGCCCTTGAGATGCGAGTGCGGCAGAAGGAGGGCTGCCAGTTCCATCCACAGTTCAGGAGCGCCGTCACGACAGACAGACTCGGCAGCCGCGGCGAGACGATCGACGACTTCATCTGCCACGTCGGTGTCCAGGGCAGCCGCGGCAACGAGGCTCGCCCAGGCTGCATAAGACCTGTCGTACATGAACCACCGTTGTGTGGCGCGCTCCGTACGTCGGGCGATTCCTCGGTCACAAAGCGCAACGACCTCGTCGGCGTCCGCTTCCTTCAAGACCGCGCGTGCAGCCAGCACGGCAGCCTCGGCAATGGGCTTCACGAGCTGCAGCCATTCATCGCGTTCGCGCGCCCGGACGTCCTGGGTGTGGCCCGATTCTTCGGTACGTGGAAGGAGTTCGGCAGGAACGAGTGCGACGACGTCCATGTAGTTGCCGCTGAAAACTGCGTCTGCGGCATGACAGCGCAGAATCGCAGTGCCTTGCTCGGCGGATCCCGCATAGTTCGAAAGTCCGTCGGGCAACGCCGTGGACCACTGTTTGGCCAGGTCAGCGCTCAACTGACGGTCACCATGACGGAGCGCCATATCGAGCAGTCGTGCCTGCCAGGGCTGGGGACTAGCAGGCGGGTCCAACAGCAATGCGGCGAGTACGGCGTCGAGCCACTCCTTGTCCGGTTCACCAGGAAGCGATACGACGGCGAGAAAGACGCGTGCCTGCGCCTCTGCTGGAACCCGGTACTTCTTCAGCAACCCTCGTACGACGGCGGGATCCACATCATTGATGAGGCGTCCCGCCAGCGCCACGGCGGCGTCCAGCACGACATCCACGGGGCGCCACCGCCGCAGTTCCCTGACCGCGGCCCTGACGCCGGCAAGTCGGAAGCATGTCTCCGCCGCTGCGGCGACGTCGTCCGGTGTGACATCCCAGTGCTCGCCCTCCTCTTCCCTCTGATCCATCCATCGACGCAGCCAGCCTCCGGCGCTGTCCAGGTCAGCCCGGGCGGCGTCGTGCCGTTCAGGCGTACGTGAGAGCATTGCAGCCGTCTGGAGGAAGACCGGAGCCAGCCAAGACCCGCCCGGTCTCCGCAGTAGGTGGGCTCTTAGAAGATCCGGGTCCGTATAGAGGGCGACCAGATCCAGATGCGATCCGGTCAGACGCGCAAGGGTGTCGTGACGTGACGCTGTGTCACAACCTCGAACAGCCAGTCGTACGGCGGCTGCTGCATCAGCTGTCTGTGCTGCGGCCCGCACGGCGAGGTCCAGACGTCGACCCTGGACCTCCTCGCGGCGAAAGCCGTCCGTGATGCCGACCGGACTGGCTTCTTCGAGGACAAGCTGCAACAGGGCTTCCAGACGGCCTGATGCTGCCAGATGGTCGGCGACGTGCGTCGCCGCGTCCACATCGGTCGCCCGCTCGGCGAGACACAGATCAGCCAGTCGGCTGTGGGCCGCGATCACTTCAGAGGGGTCCACGGAGTCCCTGACGTGCGTTTCGAAGTCCTCGTCCCGGAACTGGATCGAGTTGTCGACGATCCGGATGCCGGGGGTGAGCCCAGCAGCAAAGTTCCTGACGGCCGACAGGTCGACGTCCAGAGCGGTCGCGAGTGTCTGGAGCCGTACGGGGCGGGAAAGCGCCAGCATCAACGCGAGCCACTGCAGGCCGCCGGCGTCCGCGCCGCCCACCTGCAGAGCGGACTCGATGAGGTCGTCGAAGACCGCTTTGGGCGTCTGCTCTGACTTCGCCAACAGGGTGGTCATATCCCAGGCATGCTCGGCTGCTTGCTGAAGCGTGTAGAACTGGGCTCTGGGATTGCCTTGAGTCCTCTCATGGAAGGTGTGCGCTTCCTCCTTGGAGGCGTCCGGCCTATGCCGGCGCAGATGCGCTGCGGATGTGGGGGCGTCGAAGACTGCGAGAGGAACCTCCTCGGCCACCGTCGTGGCCTCCAACGAGCCAACCCGATGGCTGCGTGCGGTGAGTACCACGGAGACTTGCTCGGGCAGGTCTAGGCGGACGAGTTCCGGCAGAAAAGAGCGATTCTGACATTCTCGAGCCGCTGTCGCGGCATTGTCGGCAGCGTCGACCGCCAGGACCACCACGGCGTTCGGCGGGAGCCCGGCGACGGCCCCATCGAGCGTGCGGCGGAGCCGCCGCCAAAGGTCTTCCTGCCGCTGCGAGGTCGAAATGAGCAGTGGGGTGCCACACAACTGCGCTAGTTCGTTGACCACTTGGGTAACGAATCGCTGCGTTGTGTGCCGTTCTTCGCCCGCACTCAGGTAGTCTCCGCCGCCATAGCAGTCAAAGTGGACGACATGCGACCCCACTGGCAAGTAGTCCTTCATCTGACGGATCGCCGTGGTTTTCCCAGCCCCGGCATCTCCGTGAGCCACCACCAGGCGTCCTGGATGCCTCACCACTGCGTCGGCGACGGAACGGGCACCGGGTGCGGGTAGCGGATCGCGAACTTCCGTGAACCGAGCAGGAGCCGGGTAGAGATCGAGCAGTTCGGGAGCCCCTATTTCCGCAAGGACATCACTTGCCGTCACTCCCTTGCGATTACTGTCCGGCAGGGCCTGCGCACGGACCAGATGGAACAGCTTCAGGGCTGAGTCGTAACCCTTGCCCGGTGTCAGCTCCGCCGCACCGGATCGAACCGCGCGGGCCAGTGCGGCCCTGTCCATGGCACCTGTCTGTGACAGGTCAAGGGCGACTATGAAGGCGCAAAACTCCTGGCTGCTCAGCCGACTACGCACAGCCTCGTACAGAGTCCGGACCGTCACGGCCTGGTCTGTAGAGAGCCCTGCGAGAAGTGCCCGGGTCTGTACCGTCGGCTTCTGACCCTTGACCCACGCCGCCGCAGCCGTAACACAGGAGACCAGTTCGGGGGCGGAAGGCTGATTACTGACCAGCGCGATGCGGGCCCTCGACGCGACGTCGATCCCGTGATCGTCCACAAGCCGGCGATAGGCAGCCGCCAAGTCCGCAATGACGGATCGTGGTGGCGTCGTTGTGCCGTTGGCTCGGCGCCGCACGCTCTTCTTGCAGAGCCTGGCCGTTGTCCAAGCGGTGTCTGGGTGACGAGAGCTGTACTTCAGCTGCGAAAGGACAAGCACCTCTGCCGAACCGGCATCGTCGCCTCCCAGGTATTCGGCGACATCCACCGTTTCGTACTCATCGTCGGGGTCATCGACGTGGACAAGACCTTCGAGGGTGACTCGCCGGAGAGTGGTGCCTGGCCTGATCAGCTTCAGAGCCCGACTTGCCGCCCACCAAAAGTGGAAATCGTCTCCGGCATTCGACTCCGGCGCACCCACCCTGCCCCCCCTCACCACAGCACCTGCCGAGACGACCGATGCGAGGGGCACAGGATAACCCCAAGAATTCCGGACAGATCCCCGACTGTTGGTGGATGCCTAATCGTATCGTCGTTGCACGCCGGACCACGCGGAAACCGGCAGCTTACGCTCAGCACCACGGGCCGTCGGTGCTCCATCGATCAGCTACTGACACCTCACCAGCACCAGCAGGACACGCTCACCGACCACGCCGTGGAGTGCCTCAGCCGGCTCGCCCACACGCACTCCGGAACTTGGCCGACTCGGCTGACCATGCGGCGAGGATGGTGCGGGAAGCGGATGCTGCACGGCGAAGCTGAACTGGCACACCCGAGTAGGCCAGCAGACCTGTTCTCTCCGCGCGAGCGGAGGTGAGCCGCCATTGCCGCATAGGAACAAGGCTGGCCACCAGCGCACAGCATGGGTGTCGACCGAGTTGAACGTGGCTGGTGCGACTGCGATGACGTCGGCCCGCGGATACGACCGCGCATCGCCAGGTGAGCGCTAGGCCGAACAGATCGGGTATCCAGACTGATTCTCGATCACCTGGCTATCGAGGAAATCGAGGCCCTACGGGGCTCCGCCAACTACCATCTTCCAGCCCCGTTCCTGCGCGGCGGTGATGAGCTTGCCAACATCTACTAGCGGGGCCCCCGCCAGTCACCTCGGCCTCTGGGAGCACATGAGCGACACCATCCAAGCCGTCGCCGGTGTGCTCGCGCACCAGCAGACCGCAGACCTCAGCCCGAAATCAACGAGTTGCAACCCAAGCCAGTAGGGCCGCGACGTCTCACCGCCGCCACCCGCGCACGAGCGCATTTGTGCTAGGCAGGCGCCAATGCGCCCAGAGCTCCATGCAGGGCCTCGCCAGTGACAGGTGTTGCCGCAGCCACCTTGCGGAGGTCCTCGCCAGTCAAATACCTATAGCTCTGCGGTGGATGAAACGCGCCGGAGGCTCTGAGGGCGGCCAGAGGGACTGGCACCTCGAAGGTGACTGGCTCTTCCAGTGAGAGACCGCTGGCCCGGGTCGCTCCGCTCATGTACTCGTCGTACTCGCGCAGACTGATGCCAGCGCTCGCACCACTGGCGGTCCAGACTTCACGAGGGGTGGCCACCTGGACTGACGCGATCCGCGCCATGCCCACGATGGCCATGGTCGGCGCGGTCGCGTACAGGAGTACGGGCGTCCCGGGAGGAGCGGCAACGCGCTGACGGCGCACTTCCACCGTCTTCGTTCCGGCCAGGATCGCCGTCGCGAACCGCGGGTGGACGGACAGCAGCATCGCGCGCTCCGGATCGCTCACGTCTTTCGGTGCCCCTCTTCGTAGACGGCCTGGAACAGCGCGTCGCTGATCCTCGACAGCGACATCAGCGACAACCGTAGCCCCAGCCCTTTCGCCAGCGCGGCCAATCGCGAATGCGTCACCTGTACGGGAAACAGCTCCGTGTCCGAGAACCGGAGCGCCATGACCCTGCCCGAATCACCGGCCGTCCCACGCACTTCGGCACGACCATATACGCCCAGGTGTTCGAATTGCGAGAAGAGGATGTCCGGATCGCCGATGACCACCTCGTCGAGCCGCGAGCAACCGATCACCATCTTGCCCTGTTGCCCGGCGATCCCCTCGCTGACGTACCAGAGGATCCGGGCGGGAACGCTCTCTCCGCGATGACCCGGGGACCTGTAGTAGACGTGCTCACGGCTGATGCCGAGCACGTCGTCGCGCGGCACGAGCATCGCCGGGACGTTGAAGAGCTCCGTGGACCAGCGCGGCCTGACGGGAGCGATGAAGGACGGCAGAGCCGTGTCGACGAGCTTCGCCGGCCACCAGACCCTCTCGGCGACGCTCGCGATCTCCGGTGACACGTGGGCGTCCAGACGAGGCGTCACGCTACCGAGTCGAGCCGCGATCTGCCCCGCAGCCGTTGAGACTTCCTCCGCCGACCCGCACACATCGACGAGGAGCGCGGTGAAGCCGTTCTCGTCCTCGACGAAGCCGTCGCCACCCGCCGCAGCCATGGCCGCGCGGGAGAGGGACGGATCGGTGATCCGCACGACTTGGGCCTCCCTCTCCCGGCCGGTCCTCTTCAGCATGAAGAGCAGCTGTCGGGCGATGGTTTCCTCAAGCGGGTGCGACGCGGTCCGAAGGATCGGAACGGTCAGGGTAGGGCCGTCCAACGCCCAGGCATATAGGGCTACAGGGTGTCCTTCGCCGTCCCGGAGCAGTTCCCTGCGCCACAGCACCCCATCTTGGGAAAGACCCTTCAAGCGCTCCGCGAACGCTGCCCCTCCGTCGGCGTCCCGCTCGAAGAAGGCGACGAGCCCGTCTTCACTACCGTGCTCGACTTCCGTAGCGGAAAAGGCCGTGCCCATGAGATCGGCCGGTCGGTACACCTGGGCTTGGCGGAGTTCGTCCACCTGAAGCGTCACCGCTGCCGGAGAGACCACCTTGACGCGCGCGACGGCCCAGACGATGTCGGCCAATCGCACAAACTCGGGCTCTCGGGTCACCAGCACCTGCAGGCCGGCACAGGAGGTCTCGGCCACGTACCGGAGGCGAGCGCGCAGGTCGCCATCGAGCGCGACACCGGGCAGCTCCTTGCCCACGGCCGTGATCAGCTCCTGCTGGCGGGCGACCACTGCGGCGGCGTCGGGCGTCAGGAGACGAAGCCTAGACAGGCCGGCGCGCTGATGGTTCCGCTGCTCCCGATCCTCGACCGCCTGCACGTGGAGGAGGAGCTGTGGCGTGTAGGCGAGTTCGACCAGGTCTGCGAGCCACCCGGCCTCAAGAGCCCGCGACTCCTCGACCGCGTTCTCAGCGCCCGCGCCTCGAAGTCCGGAGAAGACGGTGTGGTCGACGGTCACGACCAGCAGGGCGTCGCTCTGCGCTTCGGCGAACAAATCCTCGTGGCCGTGGTCCAGCCACCAGGTATCGAGGGTCTCCTTGTCACCCCCTCGTCCCAGGCCCTCACCCTTCGGAACGAAGCCGAGACCGCTCCACGTGGCACTGAGCCCGTAGTCCCGCCGGCACCTGGCCCGAATGCCGAGCCGATGCCCTTGGCGACGGCGGAGCTCTGCGATCAAGCGGCTAGCGATCCCCTTGCCCCGACTCTCCTCCGCCACACACAGGTGCACGAGACGAACGTGCTGGCTGCGCTTGGGCAGCCCGAAGAGCGCGTAGCCGACGAGCTCGCCGCCTTCTAACGCGACCAGCAACCCACCATCGTCGGCGTACTTCCGGTACGCGGGCGGCGTGAGCAGCCCCAGCCTCTTGGTGTACCTGTTGCCCAAGGCGATGGCCGCACCGAGCATGTCCGACTGTTCTCCAGTCACCGGCAGAACTTCGATCATCGTGTTCCCCCTCAGCTTCCCTGCGTGTCCAGCCGATCACGCCCCCACCGCATAGTGTCGAACGACGAGGACACCAGGCCACCGTTTGGTCAGATCCGGCTAGGTCGGCGCGAATTGCTCCTCATGCGCACGTCACTGAATGCTGTGGCGACAGTCGAACAGATCCAGCCGGGGCAGACCGTGCCGGACCGCGGGGCGGTTACCGAATCGGCAGCCACTAGTTGTCCGGGAGTGGAGACCAAAGACAGCCGCAGAGGCGTGCCGAGTCCGCGGGACGCGAATGCCAGGAGGGTGATGGTGGCCCAACGCAACCGGGACACCGCTCCAGAACTCGCCTTGCGGCGTGCTCTTCATTCCTTGGGCTTCCGCTACCGCGTGAACATGCCCATCCCCGGGATGCCGCGCCGTCGCGCTGACGTCACCTTCACCAGATGGCGAACCGCAGTCTTCGTCCAAGGATGCTTCTGGCACGCGTGCCAGAAGCATCTGCACGCTCCGAAGCACAACTCCGAATGGTGGCGCCGAAAACTCGAAGGCAATGTCCGCCGCGACGAGGAGACCGACGCCCACCTCGTACACCTGGGCTGGCTGCCGCTGCGCATCTGGGAGCACGAAGGCGTGGACGACGCCGTTGGCAGGGTGACGGCGGCACTGGCGACCCGTGACCACCCCCGGGCCCTACGTCTGGGGGGCCCGGACATGGCCAAGTGACGTGACCTGGTGGGGCCACTGTGATCGGTCCGAACAACACCTCCGCGTCCACCGTGCTTCTGTCGCATCAGGGAACGGGGCGGATCACACTGCAGCCGTGTCCGGTTCGTCTGCAGCCGACGGGTGCACGTGCCTACCGGGGTTGAACGGTGTGAACCAGGCGCCGAACGCCATGGGTGCAATGCCGAGGGCCGAGCCCACCGCGCCCTCGTCGATCCCGTCCATCGAACCGTCGTACAGCCACTCGTGGTCCATGTCCTCGTAGACGTTGTCGGCGAACACTTCTAGGGCGTTCGAGACGCCGTCGTCGAGCAACCCGAACAACTCCAGGGTGACGGTCGTCTGGCTCAAGAGCAGCCTCAGGGCAAGTTCCTCGGCGACGCAACTCAGCTGGTCGAAACTGCCGTTGGTGAAGCGAGTCGTCATGGCGATCACGGTCACCAGGAAGCGGCGGGCGAAACGGGCGTCGTACTGGAGGACATACCTCTCCGGCAGGTCCTCCAGGTGCCACAGCGGGCCGTCGCACTCGCTGACATTGGTGCCCTCCTGCTCCAGGGTGTGCACGTCCTCGAACAGCTCGTCGATCAAGACGTCGGTGGCGTAGATGAGTGCGCCGGCGGCCAGCGTGGCGTCCTCGGGCGCGACTGCGAAGCCGTAGTCGTCGCCATCCTCCTCCCCGGGGTCGTCCTGCACACCGAACATCACTGGTGAAAAGGAACGCAGCTCGTCCGCCAGCACGAGCATCCGGGCGCGCACTTCCTCGGCCTTCGCTTGCGCGTCGTACTCGCCTCCTTCGGCTGCTGCGGGCGGCTCGGCATGACGGGCTTTGCGGGCCGCGGGGTCGTCCGGCGGGCCGTCCGGGCCGTCGGCGGCGGCGAGGCTCTCCTGGGTGAGCTCAGGGTGCAGTTCGACTTCGCACCGCTCGACCGTCCAATCCGCGAGCAGCTCGGAGCGCCGAAGCACTTCGCCCACGACGTCCCGGACGGCGTCCTCCGCGAATTCCAGCGCCTCTGCGTCGACGAACACCTTGAGCAGTGCCCCGCCCGGATACACGCCCACGATCGTGTCGAGGAGTTCGACCTCCATGCCGTCCGGCCCGTCGATGCCGTCGACCGAGGCGAAGCCGCTCTCGATCAGCGCGACGGCCCCGGCACGCTGCAGCGGGTCCATCTTCGGAGTTCCCTCCGAGATGCAGATGTCTACGGTCACTACGTACGTCACGTGTCCGAGCCTGGCAGACGGAACGTAGCCGAGGGGGAGATTCGAATCGGTTCGTCAAGCCGTCGCCCCACGAAGGCGACGGCCACCCCCGCTCCGACTCGCTGCACTACATTGCGTAGCTCTAAGAGACGCGACTGGCTGTAGCGAACTACCCTCTCTAGCTCTGTCTGTTGAGCGGCCTTCACTGTGGCGGGCCGAGCGTGCCGTGGAGACAGCTGCGAGGGCAGGGCTCGCTGTGCGGGTAGCGAAGAACATTGCTGTAGGGCGGGCTGGCGTTGGCTCACGCGCCTGTACTAGGGGCCCCAGCGAAGGGTGCTACGGCGAGACCGCGTTAGCCGAAGGTCGACACATTGCTGCTTAGCGCCCGCGTTGCCTGTGACCGAACGCAGGCAGTCGAAGCAGCGTCACTACAGATTACGAAGCACGGTACGGAAAGCAGCCGGCAGGCTGTCCAGTTGGAGTCCGCTCTTCTCGTGTTGGCGTGCGTGCCGACCCCCCGCGTAACGTACCTCGACACTGTAGCGGCCCCGTCCATCCTGCACCGCACAGACCGATACGGCCTTCGCCGTATTGGTGGCGCCCCCTTCAAAGCATTGGGCGTGACCGTCGTGAGGTGTGACACGGCGCCAAGATCGTTGAGGGTGTGAGCATTGAGCGAGCTGGTTTGCGAGCTCTTGCGCGCTGCTGGGACGAGCAGCTGGATCGGGAGAGAGTCCTCGTTCGACGACACCGCCGAGCCCCTGGGGGACATGCGGGGCGAGATCACGCAGCTTGTCGAACTGAGACTGGAGGATCCGCTCCCTGCGGGCTGCCGGGCGGATGGCTATCGGCCCGCTCGGGTACTGCCCGGATAGGAGGTAGAACAAGGTGGCGGCTAGAGAGTAGACATCTGATGCCACCGAACATTTGCCGGTGCTCAACACCTCGGGAGCCACGGTGGCGAAGGTTCCGTTCGCGGCGGTATAGCCATCGACATCCATCCGCGCGGCAAAGCCAAGGTCTCCCAACAAGACGTTGCTGCCGCTGTCGGCAAAGGCGTTTCCTGGTTTGACGTCGCGATGGAGTAGGCCAGCGGCATGGATGCGCTCGAGCCCGTACCCAAGCTGCTGACCCCAGTGCACTGCTTTCGCGACGTCAGCGCCGAACGGTGCCGCGGCTGACTCTAGGTCGCCGTCCATGACAGGCATGGTGATGTAGCGGATGTCGGTCCCGCTGGCGATGTCAGCGTTATAGACAGGCAGGAGGTACTGGCTCTGCAACTCCTTGAGTACCTGGGCTTCGTCCCACGTTGCCGGCTGACCTTGCAGCGGTTCGAAGAGCTTTAGCGCCGCCTCGGCGCGAAGGTACTCATCGAAGACACGATAGACCTCGCCGCCAGATCCGCCCCCAAGGCGTTCCAGCACCTCGTAGCGATCACTGATGCGGTTCCCGACCTGGCGGTTGCCGATCTGGGCGATGACCGTTCCCGACATGCACGTCACTCTATAGTGCTGGGCATGGAGGTACTCGGGATCAGTGTGGGCTTTCCAACGGCAGGACGCGGTCCGGTAGTTACCTGCGTCATGCTGGAGGGATCGCAGGGCGAGCCGCACCTGCAGGAGGCATGCGACCTTCGAACCGCGGCGTCGGAGGTCATCGATCAGGTTGAAGACTTGGGGCGCAAGCTCAGCAGCAAGCTCTCAGCATTGAACCCTGACGCCGTGGTGGTCTGCGTCGCTGACATCAGCCCTGCTGGTAATCGCAAGGCAGCGCCGCGTCATCGCCTCATGATCGAAGGCGCTCTCGGCTACGTCTGCCGCGATCACAAGATCCACCAGGTGACCTACCGCAGCGGCAAGGAAGTCGGCGAGGTGCTTGGCCTGACCAAGGCAGATGCCCTTGCACGCGGTAAGGCGTTGGACCCTAAGCGATCGGCGGCCGCTGCTGCGGCCCTCGCCGCGTTGCCCGCAGCCTCTACCACAGACCCGAATCCGTCGTAGAAGAGGAACGGGCCAGCGGCCGTTCTCCGAGTACGTGCAACCCGTCCACGCCGCAGTCAGCGGCTCGCGCTGCCACTGCGGTCAGCTGGTGGAGTACGACCGCGTGAACGTGTCGCGCTCCGAGGCCTCTGGCGTGGCGGGCAGCCTGCGCCACCGCCGTGCCGCTGGCAATGTTGACGTCCACGATTAATACGGTCTGCGCGAAGGCAGCCGCCTGCGAGGACAGGCTGACCAAATCGCTGCACGACGACAGGAGCGCCCCAACCAACCGCTCGGCAACGGGGCTGGCAGCGAGGACAGCTTGGGCTCCCGTCCGTCGGGCAACGGTGATCACTTGCTCAGTGGCGTCGTGCAGTGCGCCCGGTTCGGCTAGGCGCTCAATGTTGCTGTGGGCTGTGTCCACTGCACCCAAGAGGTTGCTCATCGGTCCACCCCATAGGATCGCTGACCTTCGGTGCATGCAGTCTTGATGGGGAACGACAGCGCGCCAACACTGATGCCCATTCCGTTACGAACGACACTGCCTGCACGCCCTGGGTACCGCAAGACGAGCAACCCCGCACGTGTCCAGGGGTGCGGCAGTAACCGCCAATCCCTCGCACAACATCGCCGCCAGCGACAGTCTTCCCTGGGGAGAATCTGGGGAGAATGAAGGCCCGTTGGGGAGCGGCTGGGGAGGATCGGCTACACAAAGGGGCAGCACGGTGAAAGGGTCGGAAAGGCCGATCGTCGCAGGTCGGACCGTCTGTTCGGGCGATTTCCGCAGGTCAGCGGCGTGAGGGCGACGACTTCAAGAAGGTTTCCTCATGGGCTGCCATTTTGTTTGCACCCACACTCGTCGGAACCATCTACGGCATGAACTTTGAGTACATGCCTGAGCTGGGCTGGACCTTCGGATACCCCCTTGCGATCTGCCTCATGGGGGTTGTTTGCGTCAGTTTGTACGCGATTTTCAAGCGACGGGACTGGCTCTAAGCCCCTCGCATGACGCTCAGTCATCCTTCGCACTTCGCTTTCGCATCACTCACAGATCGGCCCAGAAGCGCCCTTGGGGGGAATCTGGGGGGAATAGATGCGGGTGATCTCCTCACCCTGCCCCGGCAAGCCTGTGACCAGCCCTTTTTGCGCGTCGGCACGCTCTGGGGGGGGGAATCTGGGGAGAAACGCATGGCAGCCGACGCCCTGCGCCCGCCGCAACGAGCCCGCCCGGCTTCCTGTTCAGCGCTCCCTGTAGAGCCCGCCGACCCTGCGGCGCATCACAGACAGTGACCTCCATGCACTCGCCGTCCCCGACAGGCCCCAGCGTCAGAACGCCCTGACCTGTCGCAAGTGTCGTATGGGCGGCGTGTTGACGCTCTCTACCGGCCTCCGAGCGGACACGGCACCGCGGCGACCGCAGCGGCGCGCCCCCGCGGCGTCTGGACCTGACCGGGCAGAGGGGGGCGCGGGAAGGAAACCGGCCGACTTCGCCTCGCACGGCTCAGGTCAGGGCGAAGTAGCGCAGCCACAGGTATACGGCGGCCACGGCGACGGTGACGGCGGTGACGATCAGGCCGTACTTGGTGAACTGCCAGAAGGTGATGGGGGTGCGGTTGCGTTCGGCGATGCCGAGGACGACGACGTTGGCGGAGGCGCCGATGGCGGTGGCGTTGCCGCCGAGGTCGGCGCCGAGGGCGAGGGCCCACCACATGACGTGGTCGGGGTCGCCGCCCAGATCGGCCACCAGCTCGCTGGTGACGGGGGCCATTGTGGCCACGTACGGGATGTTGTCGACGATCCCGGACAGGACGGCCGAGCCGCCCAGCAGCAGCATGGTGCCGCCGAGTTCGGCGCCTCCGATGGCGTCCGCGAGGGAGCCGGCGAGTTCGCCGATCACGCCGGTCTCGATGAGGGCGCCGACCATCACGAACAGGCCCGCGAAGAAGGCGAGGGTGGGCCACTCCACCTCGCCCAGTACCTCGCCCGTCTCCACCTTGGAGATCGCGACGAGCAGGCCCGCGCCGAGCAGCGCGACGACGCTCGGCTCGTAGTGCAGCACCGGGTGCAGGACGAATCCGGCAACGACGAGCACGAGGACGCCCAACCCTTGTGCGAGCAGCCGCGGGTCCCGGATGGCTTCGCGCTCCCGCAGTTCCATCAGCTCGGCTGCGCGCTTCTCGTCGTAGACGAAGGTGCTCGCGAACATCAGCCGGCACAGCAGCACCAGGATGACTATCAGGACCGCGCACAGGGGGGCGAGGTGGACGAGGAAGTCGTTGAAGGTGAGGCCGGCGCGGCTGGCGATGATGATGTTGGGCGGGTCGCCGACGAGGGTGGCGGTGCCGCCGATGTTGGCGGCGAAGACCTCGGCGATCAGGAACGGCGCGGCGGGCAGCCGCAGCCGGTCGCACACCAGGAGGGTGACGGGTGCGACCAGCAGCACGGTGGTGACGTTGTCCAGCAGGGCGGAAGCGACGGCGGTGATCACGACGAGCATGGTCATCACCCGGAACGGGCGGGCCCTGGCTCTCTTGACGGACCAGATGGCCAGGTACTCGAAGAGGCCGGTCCGCTTCAGTATTCCGACGATCAGCATCATCCCAAGGAGCAGGAAGATGACGTTCCAGTCGATGCCGGTCTCGTCGGAGTGGAAGGCCGCCCTGTCGTCGGTGGCGCCGATGGCCAGCATCAGCGCCGCGCCGCCCAGGGCGGCGGCGACCCGGTGCACCCACTCGGTGATGATCAGGACGTAGGCGCCTGCGAACACGGCGATGGCGGCCCAGCTCTGCCAGCCGCTCACGTCTCGTCCTCCGTCCGGCCGGCCGCGGCGAGGAGGTGCCGCATGAGGCCGGCGGCCGAGACGACCCCGAGGAGCCGGCTCTGGTCACCGCTGCGTTCGACGACCGCGACCAGCGGGACGTGGGTGCGGGCCATGGCGGCCGCGAGTTCCATCGTCCCCGCGTCCGGGCCGACGTAGGGGGGCTTGAAGGTACGCGGGGGCAGCCACTCTGCCACCGTCTTGCCCTCCAGCTGCTCGGCCATCGTCTCGGCGTGCCGTTCGTCGATGACGGGTGCCAGCAGCGGATCCTCCATCACGTACTCGGGCACCAGCTGCCGCACCAGCTGCGATCCGGGCACGGCGGCGTACGGGTGGCCGTCGGTGTCCAGGACGAGCAGCGCGGGCAGGTTGCGTTCGGCCAGCAGGCGGACCGCGTCGATCGCGTCGTCTTCGGTCGTGATGTGCGGGTAGGGCTCGGCGAGATCACGGGCGGGCATGGTGCGTCTCCTGATGGGGTGCACTGCTCAGGGCGGGAACATCGGTCGTACGAACGCCGGTTACGGGGCCTTGGGCCGGGATGCCGGTGAGGTCGTCCACATGGAAGAGGCGGGCGATGGGAACGTCCGTGCTGCTGTGGGCGATGATCGAGAAGGCGATGCAGACGGCTATGAGGGTGTACGCGGCCTCGCCCTGCGGGATACCGGCCTGGAGGACCAGCAGCCCGTACACCACAGAGGCGAAGCCTTTGGGACCGAACCAGGCGGCGACCAGCTTCTCCCGCCGCTCGATCCGGCTGCCCATCAGGGACAACAACAGCGAGGCCGGGCGAATCAGCACGACGGCCAGGACCACCGCCACGTACCCGCCCACCGACAGGTCGCCGAACAGCTGCGGAGTGAGCAGCGCGCCGAACACCAGCAGCGCAGCGAACTTCGCCAGCTCCGCCAGCGCCTCGCCGAGCGGCTCGAACACCACCTTCGCCTCGGGCGATACGGCGGCCAGCACCGCACCGGCGGAGAACGCCGCCAGGTAGGGGTTGGCGTGGGTCAGGTGGCATGCCGCATAGAGGACGATCCCCGTCGCCAGCGGAAGCAACGGCTGGAGCTTCGGCTCCGCGCCCAGCAGCCGCAGCCGCACCAGCGCCGCCACCGCCAGCGGAAGCACGCCGCCGAAGACCAGTCCCAGGCCGAGCTCCAGCGCGATCCTGGCGACGGAGGCGTCGGCCATCCCGGAGGTGGGCCCGGCGGCGGCGATCAGGATCAGTACCACCGGCAGGGCGAGCCCGTCGTTGATCCCGCTCTCCACGTTCAGCAGCTGCCGCAGCTTCGCGGGAACCTCCTTGCGGCCCACGATCGCCGAGGCGAACACCGGGTCCGTCGGCGCCAGCACCGCGCCGACGAGGAACGACGTCGTCCAGTCCAGCCCGACGAGGTAGTGGGTGATGACGGCCATGCCGACCATCGCCAGCGGCATCCCCAGGCCCAGCGCACGGGCCGGGTTCTTCCAGTTCTGCCGCAGCTTCGCGAAGGTGACGTGCATGCCGTCGGTGAACAGCACGGCGAACAGGGCCAGATCGGCGGTGACCGCGACGATCTCGCTGTCCGCCGTGATGTGGATGAGCCCGAGGAACCCGTCGCTGACGAGGGCTCCGCCCAAGAGGAAGAGGAGGGAGGTCGAGAGGACCGTGCGGGCGGCAAGCCCGGAGAGCAGCACCGCGATCAGCAGTGCCACACCGAAGACAGCGACGAGCACCATGGCGTCCAGCCCCGATCTGCGAAGAGAGTTGTCCCCTGTTCGCCGACCAGGCTTCCCGGCACACCGGCGGCCACTTTACACATTCCTTACGCGTTTCTGGCGGGATCCTGACGGCAGTTCGCAGTGCCGCTTCTTGCCGACGGTCAGCAGGAATGCAACACCGGACGGCCGAGGCCGCTGACCTTGCCTGGGTCTGGCGTCGTCAGTCGTCACGTCCGTCCGGAGGTACGACTGCCGCCGTGAGGAGACCGGCGAGCACGGCCCAGGCGGTGGCGGCCGGGCCGGAGGCCACCCACCCCACCCAGCCGAGGACCACAGCCGTGACAGCTCCCGTGGCCAACGCTCGCCGGTCGGAGAGGAAGGACCACTGTCTGCGGCCGCTCCCCGGCACGCGCAGCTCCGCGACGGCCGTCCTGATCACCAGCGCCGCAAGGACGATCGCTATGGCGAGCACGGTGGTGGCCATCGCGGTGACCCTCCTCAGTTCACGTTCGACGTGCCCGAAGTCGCCGGGGTGCGCTGGTAGATGTCGGGGATGCCGTCGGCATCCGCATCGATCGTCTCCGCTTCGTAGAGGCGACGGTAGACGCTGTTGCGACGCCGGAGCAGGACGGCGGCCACGGCGGTGGCGGTCAGGGAGGACAGGAGTACGGCGGCCTTGACGCGCTCGGCGACCTCGGCGCCGGGGAAGGCGAGTTCGCCGATGAGCAGGGCGACGGTGAAGCCGATGCCGGCGAGGACGGACAGTCCGAAGACGTCGGCCCAGGCCAGGTCGGGGTTCAGGCGTGCCCGGGTGAAACGGGCGGCGAGGTAGGTGCCGGCGAAGACTCCCACGATCTTGCCGAGGACCAGGCCCACGACGACCCCGAGCGGTTCGGGACCGGTGAACACCTCGGCGAGAGCCGCACCGGAGATGCCCACACCTGCGGCGCACAGGGCGAACAGCGGTACCGCGACCCCGGCGGAGAAGGGGTGCAGGAGGTGTGAGGTGCGAGCGCCGGGTGAGGCGTCCTCGCCCTTGTCGCGGGTGGTGCGCAGGATCAGGCCCATGGCGACGCCGGCGACGGTGGCGTGGACGCCGCCGTGGTACATCAGCGCCCAGATCGCCAGGCCGAGCGGTACGTACCACCACCACCCGCGTACGCGCAGGCGCTGGAGGACGTAGAAGAGGACCAGCCCGGCGAAGGCGCCGCCGAGGGCGGCGAGGTTCAAGTCGGCGGTGAAGAAGACAGCGATGATGAGGATCGCGCCGAGGTCGTCGACGACGGCGAGCGTGAGGAGGAAGGCGCGCAGGGCGGCCGGCAGGTGGGTGGAGATGACCGCGAGCACGGCCAGGGCGAAGGCGATGTCGGTGGCCATGGGCACGGCCCAGCCGTCGAGGCTGCCGCCGCCCGCCGATGCCGTAAAGGCGTAGAAGGCTGCGGGTACGGCCATGCCGCAGACGGCGGCGATGACGGGGAGCGCGGCGGTGGCCGGCGACCGCAGTTCACCCACGACGAGCTCGCGCTTGAGCTCGATGCCCGCGACAAGGAAGAAGACGGTGAGGAGGCCGTCGGAGATCCAGTGGCCGACGGAAAGGTCCAGGCCCAGGGCGGGTATGCCGAAGTGGGCGTCGCGCAAGGCCTCGTACGCGCCGCTCCAGGGGCTGTTGGCCCACACCAGGGCGACCGCGGCGGCTACCAGCAGGACCAGGCCGCCGACGGTCTCGGTGCGCAGGGCTTCGGCGACGGCGCGGCGCTCGCGCCAGGGCAGGAGTCCGAGGAAGGCCGGACGCCGGGGCGGGACGGCGGTCATGGCGGATGTACCTCCGGGGAGTCGGCGCGGCCGGGGGTGCGAGCCCCGCCGGGTGGTGACACAAGGGCGAGAGGGCCCGTACGCACCAAGGCGCAAGGTGCGTACGAACCCTCTCGAAGGAACCGGGCCGCGGGGGCGGTCAGACGGTGGTCTTCACCGGCTCCAGGTCCTCGTCCTCGGCGGCGTCCGTGTCGAGGCCGGCGTCGCGGCGGCGGACGAACTCGAGGAAGTTGTTCAGCTCCCGCTTGACCACGGGGGCCAGCAGGTACAGGCCGATGATGTTGATGACCGCGAGCATGAACAGCACCGCGTCAGCCATGTCGATCAGGGTCTGCAGGGTGAGCAGCGAACCGGCGACCGCGAACAGCGTGTAGAAGACCTTGAAGGTCAGCTCGCTGGTCTTGCTGCGGCCGAAGAGGTGGGTCCACGCCTTCATGCAGTAGTAGCCCCAGGTCAGCACGGTGGAGATGGCGAACAGCATCACCGCGATGGTGAGGATGTACGGGAACCAGGGCAGGACGGTGCCGAAGGCGTCCGAGGTGATCGTCACGCCGCCGACGCCTTCGCCCTTGCGGGCCTCGCCCCAGCTGGCCGGGTTGGCGATGACGATCGTCAGGGCGGTCATCGTACAGATGACCACGGTGTCGATGAACGGCTCCAGCAGCGCGACCAGGCCCTCGCTGGCGGGGTGCTTGGTCTTGACCGCGGAGTGCGCGATCGGCGCGGAGCCGAGACCGGCCTCGTTGGAGAACGCGGCCCGCTTGAAACCGACGATCAGCGCACCGAGGACACCACCGGCGACACCCTCGGGGTTGAAGGCGCCCTCGATGATCGAGGAGATCGCGGACGGCACCGCGGAGACGTTGACCAGGATGACCACGAGGCAGGCGACGATGTAGATGCCAGCCATCGCCGGCACGAGCTTGCTGGTCACGGAAGCGATGGAGCGGATGCCGCCGAGGAGGACGACGCCGACCAGGGCAGCGATCAGGATGCCGAAGAACAGCGCGCCGGCCGAGGAGCCCATCATGCCGCTCTCGCCGCCGGTGACGGAGACGAGCTGGGCGTAGGACTGGTTGACCTGGAAGAGGTTGCCGCCGAAGAGGCCGAAGAAGAGGATCATCGCGGAGGCGAGGACACCCAGCACCTTGCCCAGCTTCAGGCCCTTGGCTCCGAAGCGGTCGGCCAGGCCCTTGGGCAGGTAGTGCATCGGGCCACCGGAGACCGTGCCGTCGGCGTGCACCTCGCGGTACTTCACACCGAGGGTGACCTCGACGAACTTCGTGGCCATGCCCAGCAGGCCGCAGAGGATCATCCAGAACGTGGCACCCGGACCGCCGATGGATACGGCGACGGCGACACCGGCGATGTTGCCCAGACCCACGGTGCCGGAGACGGCCGCGGTCAGAGCCTGGAAGTGGTTGACCTCACCGGCCGACCCCTCCTCGTCGTACTTGCCGCGCACCACGTTCACCGCGAGGCGGAACTTGCGTATCTGCACCAGGCCGAACCAGCCCGAGAAGACCAGACCGGCGACCACGAGCCAGGCCACGATGAGCGGCAGCTTGGTGCCCCCGACAGGGACGGAATAGAAGACGACCTCACCGAGCCACTTGGCAATGGGCTCGAAGAATCCGCTGACGGCTTCGTCGACGGAGCTGGTGAATGAGTCGAGTGACATCAGGCAAAACCTCGATGGCGCAGGACCGGCGCAGTGCGGTGCGACGGTGTGAGTGCGGGCTTTGGGCGAACGCCGTTGTTCCGATCGGCGACCCGTGGCGTCCGGTCCGCGGAATCGGACCGTGGAGACGTCGTGGTCGTGCTGTGGTGCGGCCGGTGCGTGCCGGCACTCCGGTCTTCGGCGAGGGGTGGGCCGAACCGGAGTTGCGTATTCCTAGCACGGTCTTTACGGGATCTTTAGTGACGCACATCACCCCGCAGCCCTGTTTGTCGCATTTCACCTGGTTAGGTAACCCGATCGTTATCCGGATCTGAGGTTCTGCTGAGCGAACACTCCGCGTGGGCCGCGTGTCGGCCGTTCGGGCGGGCGAGCAGGTGGTGGCGTGGATCTGTGGCGCGGGTGATGGCGCTCTCCACCGCGGCCACCCGGTCGGCGAGCAGGCCGAGAGCGGCCACCGCCCGGCTCAGCGGGTCATCGGCCGAACCGCCGAGGGCCCGGGCCCGGACGTAGGCGGCAGCTGTCCCGGTCCAGCGGGCCGCCTGGGCCTCGGTGAGGGTGCCGCGAAGGACGCCGAGCTTGAGGAGGCTGGCCTCGGCTCCGGTGGTGAGGGTCTGGGCCTCCGCCCTGTAATGGTCGTCGATCACGGCCGCCAGCTCGGCGTCGTTCATGGCCGGCGAGATCCGGGCCGCGATCTTGTTCATGTTGCGGTAGGAGCCCTGGAGCTGGAAGGGCGGTTCCGTGCGGCTCTCCTCGCTCTGGGCCGCGGAAGCGATGTACGCCTCGTTGACCGCGAGGACCGCCTCTCGGGCGGTGAGCAGGTGGCGTAGCACCGCGAGGATCCGGTCCAGTTCGGCCGGGGCGTACGGGTGGGCGAGCCGGTCGCGCCGGGCGGTGGGGTCGCCGTCGGCGATCCGTACGAGCAGCTCCGCATCGGCGCGGTCGCGTGCGGCCAGCGCGGCGAGGACCGGGTTGGCGGTCAGGGCGTTCTCGATGAAGCTGAGCGCGAAGGCGTCCTCCTTGCCGGTCAGGACGTCGCCGAGGTTCCAGACGTCGGCGCGGTTGGCGAGCATGTCGGGGATCCGGAAGCGCTGCCCTGACTCGGTGTACGGGTTGCCGGCCATGCAGACGGCGAAGCGCTTGCCGCGCAGGTCGTGCCCGTTCAGGGTGCGGGTCGCGTCGCACAGCGGGATGAATTTCTGGAGCAGCTCGGGCGAGGTGTGCTGGATGTCGTCGAGGTGGAGCAGCACGTTGTTGCCGGCGGCGAGTGCGAAGGCGATCTTCTCCAGTTCGCGGCGGGCCGCCGTGTCCGGGGCCTCGGCCGGGTCCAGCGAGGTGGTGTGGTGGCCGAGGGCCGGACCGTCCACCTTGACCAGCAGCATCCCGAGGCGTTCGGCGACGTACTCCATCAGCGTGGTCTTGCCGTAGCCGGGTGGTGAGACGAGCAGGAGGAGGCCGCTGCTGTCGGTGCGCTTGGCGTCCCCGGCCGCGCCGAGCTGCTTGGCGAGGTTGTCGCCGATGAGGGGGAGGTAGACCTCGTCGACGAGACGGTTGCGTACGAAGGAGGACATGGCCCGGGGCCGGTACGTGTCGATGCGCAGCTGCGTGCGCTCGGATGAGAGGAGGGCGCTGCGGCGCTGCTGGTAGGCGCGGAAGCCAGGGACGGCGTGAGCGGCGAAGTCCGTGGTGCGGGAGAGGAATTCGTCCAGCCGCAGGACCAGGGAGCGTCCGCTGATCCTCGGGTGGGCGCCGAGCAGTCCGGTGACGGTGGCTGCGGTTTCGCCAGCGACGTCGTAGCGCTCAAGGTCGCGACACAGTTCGACGGTCGCGGCCTCGGCGATGTCGCCCGCTTCGATGTCCTCTCCGCAGGCCGCCGCGTAGGAGGTGAGCCATCCCTCGACGAGGTGTCGGCGTACGGGCAGGTCCGGGAGGGCGGCGAGGTCCTCGTCGTAGGCGGACGTGCCGACGCTGCGCCGGAACTTGTCGAGGAGGGTACGGGCCGAGGCGGACACCGCGAATCCGGTGGGGCCGGAGGTCAGCTCCTCGAAGAGGTACTCGGCGGCGCGTGCGGGATCGGGATCGGCCTGCCCGTCCGCGAACCGCGTGATCTCGGTGGCGAGTTCGGCGCGCAGGCCGTCGATGGCGGACGCGAGCCCGAAGGTGTCGCGGGCCCGGGCGAGGGACGCGGCGCGGCGGGTGAAGGAGTCACGGAAGCCGTCCGTCGTGCCGTGGGCCCAGAAGAGCGTGGCCGCCGCTCGCTCGCGAGGCGGGTAGCGAAGAAGTCCGGCGCTTTCGTACAGCCGGAGCAGCGCGCCCAGGATCGCGGTGGTGTCGTGGTCGTGGACTCCCCGCTCGTAGCCTTCGTCGTACGCGGCTTCGGCGGCCTGCCGTGCGAGAGCCGGCAGGTCCGCGGCGGCAAGGGCTTCGGGGCCGTGCTCGGCCAGCAGCCGTGCGGCCAGGTACTCCGCCCGGTACACCTCGGGTGACTCGGACGGCAGCAGCCGGTTCCAGTAGGGGCGGGTCGCGGCGAACTCCGGGTCGGTGACCGGACGGCGGTAGTCGGTGCCGGTCAGGGCGAAGGCCAGGCCGTCCTGGTGCGGTACGAGGGTCAGCTCGGGGGCCTGGCGGGTGACGGCGAAGCGATGGCTGCCCAGGCGGATGGTGTCGCCGCCGTCGAACAGCTCCCGGCGGTCGCGCAGGGCACGTCCAGCCTCCTGTCGGGCGGCCAGCATGCGGCCCTCCAGCTCCTCCGCCCGTACCGAATCACCGAGCCGGCGCAGCTCGTCGGCGGTGCGGCGGACCTTGGCCACCATCGGGTCGGAGGCGAAGTAGGTGCTTATGTCGTCGAGGCTCTCCAGTCCCGAGGCCCGACGGGCGACCGTCTCCAGGACCCGGCGTGCGGAGTCGGCGAGGGCCTCAGCCCTGCGTGCGCGGGCGTCCCGAAGGGTCTGCTCGCGCACGGAGAACACGTCGTGGATCTCGGTCCGCTTCTCGCTGACTTCGGCGAGGAAGCCGTCGTGCTCGGCGAAGCGCGACTCCAGGTTCTCCAGCTGGAGCAGCAGACGGGCACGCTGCGCCTCGCACTGCTCGGGCGTACCGGCGGCGGCGAGGGCGCCGGTGACGGCCTGGCCGAGCAACGCGAACTCGGCAGCGAACTCGGCTCGCCCCTCCTGGTCGAGGAGTTCGCGACGGCGGGCAGCCAGCGTCGCGCGGGCGCGGTTCAGGCTGCCGAGGACCTCGGCGATCCGCTCCAGGATGGTGGTGCGGACGGTCGCGTCGCCGATGTCCAGTCCTGCGACTACCTCGACGAGGGTCTGCAGCCCGAAGGCCAGCTCCTCCAGCCGCTCGGCGAGCGGTGTGGCCCCGGCCACGGTGGTGATCGACTCCGCGTCGGCGGTGAGCTGCTCGGCCTGGGCGTGGTGGTCGGTGAAGGCGTCCTCGCGGTGCAGGAAGGCCACGGCGCGCTGGGCGGCGGAAGCGATGTCGCCCTCCAGGTCGCCGGCCAGGACCTCGATGCCCGAGGTGTCCGCGTACCGCATCTCCTTGAGGGTGAGCAGGTGTCCCTGTGCGCGGCGCAGTTCGGTGATGCGCTCGATCCACTCCTCGGCGCCGGCCGGGGACTCACCGCGGATGCGCCGGACCAGCGCCGCGATCCGCCGGGCCGTTTCGGCGAGCGCGTCGGCCGCCTGCCGGGTGAGGGTCCGGACGGTCTCGAACTCCTCCAGCACCTGGGCGGCGGTGGACCGCACCTCCTCCAGCGGGACGCGCAGGTCACCGGCCTCCGCGTCGCCCAGCCAGTGGTGGAGGTCGGCGGCCCGGACGCAGGCGGCGACCAGGGTCTCGTAGACCGCCCCGGTGGAGGCGATACCGGTCTCCGTGGCCTGCCGGGCGATGGACAGGCAGTCGGCGATGCCCCGCACCAGGTCGGCGTTCCCGATCCGGCCGAGCGGGCCGTCTCCGGTTGCCACCGGGTGGGTGTCGGCAACGTACGGGGTGCGCCAGATCTGCACCGGGTGCGTCCGGGCCGGCTCGGCGCCCTCGGCGCGCAGGACGACGAGGGTGCCGTCGTCGAAGAGGGCGTGGCCGTGGCCGGAGATCGGAGTGGCGACCTCCTTGCGTATCAAGTTGTAGGGCAGCAGGACGCCACGCCCCTGGGCCCGGGCGTGGAAGACGTACAGCACGTCCTCGCCGTTGGGAGAACGTACCGCCCGCTCGTACTCCAGGTCAGTGGTGTCCGTTTCGAAGGTCTTCACGGTGCCCGAGGCGAGGCAGTAGCCGCCGGGGAAGACGATGCCCTGGTCCTCGGGCAGCCGCCGGCAGGACTGGCCGATTCCGTCGAGGCGGACCACGGTGTTCGTGACGGAGTTGAAGACCAGGTGGCGCCTGGTCTCCTCCTTGTACGGGCGGATACGCAGCAGGACCAGCGGGCCCACGGTCGCATACGCGATGTCGGCGTCGGCGAGCGACTGGAGCGGCTCGTCGACCGGCTCGCGGTGGATGCCCTCGTCGGCATCGGTGTCGTTCTCCGTCTTGACGGTGAGTGCCCCGCCGACCGTGGAAACGAAGAGCCGGCCGCCGAGGGAGACGTGCGGGTGCCGGCCCAGGATGTGGTCCTCGCGCGTCGTCTGCGTCCACTCGACGTCGTGCGCACGGGGGAACACGTGGTCGCGCTCGCCCCGGGCGTCCAGGAAGCGCGCCTCGCCGGACGGGGTGAGGGACCAGCGCAGGACGCGGATGTCCTCGGCCTGCTCACCGGTCTGGAAGACGGCCAGCAGCTTGCCGTCCACACGGCGCAGCTGCAGGAGCCGCGCGCCCTGGAAGTAGCGGTGGAGAGCGCCGAATTCCCGTACGAAGCCCGGATCGTCGAGCAGACAGGGCGCCGCGTCCTGGGGAAGCGGGTTCAGGTCGCGGTCGTACAGGGCGAAGACCTCGGACACGGCCCGCTCCGCACCCGGGGCCGCGGATCTGCCGTAGCCGAAGAGCAGCACGTCCCCGACGGCGACGATATCGCGGGGCACCACCGGCATGCCCTCGGTGCGCAGGCGCTCGGAAGCCGCGAGGGAGAGCTCCGTCGACCCGAACTCGGCGACCCGCGCTGCGTTCAGGACCTCGGCCCGCCGGGCCAGCTCGCCGGCCTGCGCCGCCAGCCGGTCCCGCAGCACCTCGTACGTCCCCGCGTCCAACCCCGTAGCCATCTGCTCCAGCTCCCTCATGTACAGGATGGTGTGCGGTTGCGGAGCCGCCACCCCCTCCTCGGCGGCTCCGCAACCCTTGACCGCACCCCCGTGGCGGTCAGTTCTTGGTGGCGCCGTTGATGACGGTGCCGTTCTGCCCGGCGAGTTCGGATACCGGCAGGTCGGCCAGCCCCAGTTGGCGTGCCTTGGCCATCAGCTCGTCCAGCTGCCCCGATCCGGCGGGCATGAGCTTCATCAGCAGGGCGGACACGGTCAGGTTCTGCACGTCGGAGGTAGAGACCGAGCCCAGCACCTTCGTCAGGTCCCCGGTGAACGACGCGGTGCCGTCGAGCCAGGGTCCGGCCAGCGTCCGGGCGGTCTGGGAGTTGTCCATGAACCCGTCCACGGCCCGGCCCATCGACATCGCCCCGACGATCCGCTCGAAGAACGCCGACTCCCCACCGACGATGTTGATGTCGGCGCTCTCCAGCCCCTTCGCCAGTACGGTGGCCTGCGCCTCGGCGACCTGCCGCTGCATGTCCAGCCCTGCGAGCCGGATCTCCCTCTCGGCCTCCAGCCGCAGCCGGTACTCCTCGTGGGTGCGCGAGGCCTCGTCGAGGGCGGCCAGCGCCGCCGCCTTCTCGGTCAGGCCCTCGGCCTCCGCCTTCAGCTTCTCGCCGATGGCGGTCGCCTCGGCCAGCGCCATCTCACGGGCACCGTCGGCTTCCGCCTTCAGCCGCGCCGTCGTGGCCCCGGCCTCGGCCCGGCCGGCCTTCTCGATGGCGTCCGCTTCCTTCTCCCGTACGGCGACCGCGGCCAGCCCCTCTGCCGCGGCCTCCGCCTGGATGCCCTCGGCGAGACGGATCTTGGCGCGGGCGTCGAGGTCCGCGGTCTTGTTGCGGGCCTCGGCGAGGGTGAGCTCTTCCGCCGCCCGGTGCACGGCCGCCTGCTCGGCCGCCTCCGCTGCCTTGATGTCCTTGACCAGCTTCTCCTGCGCCTCGGCCTCGGCGCCGATGACGATCGCCTGCCGGGTCCGCTCGGCCTCCTCCACCGTGCGCAGCCGCTTGATGGACTCCTCCTGCTCGGCGACCGTACGGTCCACCGCGATCCGCTCACGCACCACCTCGGCGATGTCCCGCTTCTCGATCTCGACCTCCTTGTCGGCGGCGATCCGGGTCAGGGCGGTCTCCCGCTCCCGGGCGATGACCTCCAGCAGGCGGTCCTTCTCGATGCGCTCGTTCTCGATGGCGATGACCCGCTCGCGGTTCTTCTGCGCGACGGCCACCTCACGGGCCTGGTTCTCGCGCTGGATGCCGAGCTGCTCCTCCGTCTTGAGGAATGCGCTCTGCGCCCGCAGCCGCTCCTCCTCCATCACCCGGGCGGTCTCCGCCTCCTCCCGCGCCCGCACCGTCTCGATCTCGCGGCGCTGCTTGATCTCCGCGTCGGCCTGGCGGCGCTCCAGTTCCAGGATGGCCTCGCGGGCGTCGACGTTCTGGCGGGTGAGCTCCTTCTGCTCGTGCTGGCGGAACTCGTTGGTGCGCACGCTCTCGACGGCCGTCAGTTCCGTGATCTTGCGGATGCCCTGGGCGTCGAGGATGTTGCCGGCGTCCAGCTGGGACAGCGGAGTCTGCTCCAGGTAATCGATCGCCGCGTCCTCCAGGCTGTAGCCGTTCAGATCGGTGCCGATGATGTGGATGATCCGGTCCCGCAGTTCGTTGCGCATGGTGTAGAGGTCGGTGAAGTCGAGCTGCTTACCGACCGTCTTGAGCGCCTCGGAGAACTTGGCGTTGAACAGCTCCTGCAGGGTCGCCTTGTCCGAGGCCCGCTGGGTGCCGATGGCCTGGGCAACCTTGATGACGTCCTCGACGGTCTTGTTGACGCGGACGAAGAACGAGATGCGGATGTCGGCCCGGATGTTGTCCTTGCAGATCAGACCGTCCCGGCCGGTCCGGGATATCTCGATCGTCTTCACCGAGATGTCCATGATCTCGGCCTTGTGCAGCACGGGCAGCACGACCTGACCGGTGAAGGTCACATCGACCTTCCGCATCTTCGAGACGATCATGGCCTTGCCCTGCTCGACCTTGCGGAACAGCCGCGTCAGCACGATCAGCGTGGCGACGACGAGGACGAGAACGACGATGACGAGCGTGCCAAGGCCCAATGAGATGGCATCCATGAGGATCCCCACGTGAGAAGTCGAAGCCGAGAAGGGGCGGCCGAGAAGGGGCAGCCGAGAAGGGGCAGCGGTCAGCTGCGTGGGTCGAGCGCCTCATCGAAGGGCGCTGCCCAGAAGAATTCGCCCGCGTCGTCGTACGCATAGAGCAGCGCGGTACTGCCGAGCGTGAGCGGATCGCTGCCGTGCTGGCGGACCTGGACGAGCGCGGTGGAGCCGTCCGAGGCCGCGACCTCGGCCTGGCCGAAGCCCGCGTCCACCCGCCCGGTGCGGACGACGCAGGTCTGACCGACGAAGTCGAGCCGGGACGGCCCGGGTTCGTCGGGAAAGAGCTTGGCCAGCGGCCTTACGAGCAGCCTCGTCGCATGCCAGGAAGCGAACGGCGAGGCGAACAGCAGCGCGGCTCCCAGGGCATTGACCAGTGCGCCGGGCCATCCCGTACGAGCCAGCAGTACAGAGCCGGAAAGGCTCAGGAACCAGGCCACGGCGATCAGCAGCGAAGCCGACACCGCGACGGGCACACAGCCGATGCCCCAAGCGGCGCTGCCCACAGGGGCATCGAAGCCGTCGTGCTCGGAGATCCCGCAGAGCACCAGCAGCCAGAAACCGAGGACGACGACCAGGCCGGCGGTGAACACCACGGTGGGGAAGCCCAGAGCGGCACCGATGAACTCGTCCACGCGTCCGCCCCTCCTGGATGCCGTCACCCTCGGCCGCACGCTCCGAGCGGCCGCGGCTCATCCTGCCCCGCGTGCACACCCGTTCACATTGCCGGTGACCGGCAATCTTTACGGTGCCTTAACGTCGCTCCGCTCCCGGCCATCGCCGTCCGGCCAGCCCAGCAACCGGGCGCCGATGGCAGCGGTCTGCAGCGTGTACCGGTGGGCGGGGTCCGTCGGATCGACGCCCGCAAGGGTGTGAATGCGTTCGAGCCGGTACGTCAGGGCGCGCACGCTCAGGGACAGGCGGCGGGCGGCCTCGGTGGCCACACATCCGGTGTCGAAGTACGCGGTGAGGGTGTCGATCATCGGCGCCGCTCCCCCGCGGGCCTGGCGCAGCGGCCCCAGCACGCTCTCCACGAGGTCCGCCATCGCCTCCCGGTCGCGCGTCAGGACGGGGTAGACCAGGAGGTCGGCCGCCCGGAGCACGGGGCCCTCCAGGTCCATGCGCTCGGCGAGATCGAGGGCACCCAGCGCTTCCTCGTACGAGTGGACGACGCCCCCGGCGCCCGGGTGGGCCCGCCCGATCGCGACCCGGCCGCCGTCGGTCGCGGCGTGCGCCTGCTTGGCGAAGTAGGCGAGGATCTCGGGCTGGTCGCCGGGCGCGACACAGATCAGCCGGCCGTCCTTGGTGGTGAGCAGGATCTGCCGGTTCCCGAACCGGGCCAAAACCGCCGTCTCGATGCCGCGTGCCACGGGATAGCCGTCCCCGTACGGTTCCGGGCCCTGGGCCACGGCCACCGCGTGGGCCTGCGACAGCCGCAGCCCGAACCGCGCGGCCCGTTCCGCGAGCCGCCCGAGGTCGCTCCGCCCGTACAGCAGGTCGTCGATGAACTCGCGGCGGGCGGCCTCCTCCTGACGGATCGCTTGCCCCTGGGCGCGCTCGTACCCCTCCGCGAAGGCGTCCACCGCCTGCTCGACCACCCCGAGGAGGTGCCCGAACGCGACGCCCGCCATCGGCCCCGGCAGCTCCCTTGCCGCGGACAGGTGGGCGCGCACCAGCCCGCGCAGCCCGTGCCCCGCTTCCGCTGCCCGCTCCCCCTGGACCCGGCGGTCCGCCAGCTCGTCCCGCGTGAGCCGGCGACCCGTCGCACCGCTGCTCAGCAGGATCTCGGCGTACCCCGTCAGAAACTCCTCCGGTATCTCCCGGCTCTCCACGAACCCTCCCCCGTTAGCGACGCGCGTTCCCGTACGCGTTCTTGACACGGGCATCAGGGTGCCATGCCAAAGCGCTGGCGCTGAGGTGGCGGTCAGCCCTGCCGAGCGGCCAGCCACAGGCCTGCAGCGACGGCCAGGATCAGCGCGCCGAGGGCGAGCACCGGCGTGCCGGGGCCGGGCATGGCATACAACACGGCACCGGCAACGGTCAGGACGGCGCCGAAGGCGAAGAGCGGAGACGCGGGCCGGGGCCGGGGACGGCGGGACATGCTGACTCCTGGCAGGGAGGAAGGGTCGCCGTCCCAGACTCGCAGACCGGCCCCGGGCCGCATACCCAAGACCCAGGCGGTCTCACAGTCGGTGCGGTGACGGCCGCCGGGTTCCCTGGCGCGGTCTTGAGACGCAGGCGGTGGAGGCGTTCGCCGCGCCCGACTGATCAGGCCTGCCCCACACCGTCGAGGACAGCGCGGCGGCCACTGAGCAGATCGGCCAGGCCCCGCCGGGTGGCGGCCAGCACGACCCGGTCCTCCGGTTTCAGGACGTAGCCGGGGTGCAGCTCCCAGACGAGCCCCGCCGGCTGCCCACCGCGCCCGCGCTGCCCGTCCTGGTCGCCGCTGCGGGCGGCCGCCAGGTCCGGGCGCCGGTCCTCTGGGGCCGCGGTATCCAGGGCGATCACCCGCCAGGCGCCGGGACGGAAGGACTCCGCGACGGTCCTGCCCTCCAGCTGAGGATGGCCGGCCACCTCGATGGCCGCGAAGAGCAGCACCCGGCGCTCGACCGGTATGGCACCCAGGATCTGTCGTCCCATCATCGCTCCGGCGAAGGCGGGTGCGGCAAGGTGGGTGACGCTGCGGCTGCGGGTGAGCGCGCCCGGGTGGGCGGCACGCAGGGTGCGGTAGACGGCGGTCGCGAAGTCGTCGTCATACAGGCGCAGGGCTACACGCACCTCGGGCTTGAGCGAGCGCGCGTAGAGGGCCGCCTCCAGGTTGGTGGTGTCGGCGCTGGTCAGGGCCAGCAGTGCGTGCGCGCGATGGGCGCGGGCGGCTTCCAGCACCCCTTCGTCGGTCACGTCCCCCAGCACCACCGGTACGCGCAGGCGCCGGGCGAGGGCGAGACCGCGGGCCTCGGGGTCGGATTCCACGCAGACCACCGGGATGTCCAGCTCCCTCAGCCGGGCCAGCACCCTGGTGCCGATCTTGCCGAGGCCCAGCAGCACCACGTGCCCCGACAGGCCGCGCGGCGGTCTGCGCAGCGCCGTCGCCGTACGGAACGCCCCGAACGCCTCCAAGGCCGCCGCGACCAGGACGGGCAGCAGGAGCAGCCCCACCAAGCCGGCCAGGATCTGCAACAGCTGCCGCTCCGGGGGCTCCTCCACCGCGGGATCGTTGATCGCGAAGATGTCGAGCAGGGTCATGTAGGCAGCGTGCAGCGGGTGATCGCCCGTGGTCACCCAGGAGGCGACCGCGAGCGCGCCGACCGCCGCGACGATCCCGGCCAGCGACCAGCGCAGCCGCCGCGAGAACAGTGAGGCCACCGGCAGCGCCGCGCCCAGCCGGAACGTTCTCCGCGCCGGGCCGGCGAGGGTGTGGGAGACGGCCTCCAGCGCCACGATCCCCCGGCCGGTGGCGGCGGCCACCGCACGGTCGTCGGGCAGCAGCTGCGGTCCGCCCTCCCCGCTGCGCTCCGATCCCTCACTTCCCGCCGGGTCATGGGTCGTCGCCGACAGCAGCGCGAGCGTGCACAGCCCGGCGTCGGCCACCTCGCCACGCCCCGGAGGCGTACGCTCCACCGCCCGCAGCAACAGTCCGTCCGCCTGGACCACTTTGCTCGTCCCCGCCACGGCGGTGGCCGCGAGGGCCGGCGCCGCGGTATCCGCGTCGGACAGCACGGTCGTCGAGGAATCCAGCTCCCGCAGATCGATCCCCGGCTCGGCGACGATCGCCGCCTGGTCGAGCAGTTCCTCCAAGTGCTGGCCGAGCCTGCGGTTGTACAGCCGAATCACCAGCCGCAGCCGAGGATTGAGCCGCCGCGCCACGAGCGCCGCGCGCACGTTCGTCTCGTCGTCCTCGTACACCAGCGCCAGGGCCGCCGCCCCGGCCACCCCGGCCGCGGCCAGCGCCGCCTCATCCGGCTCCGCCGCCTCCACGACCCGCAACTCCCCCAGCGGCGACCGCGCCTGCGGCACCGTGCGCGGCGGCCGGGAGAGCGACACCCGACCGAGCAGCCCGGCCCGAACCGGCCGCCCCATCTCCAACGGCTGCTCACGTGCCGCCGGCACCACCAGTGTCACTTTCTCCAGGTAGACATCCCTCAGCTCCCCCGCCAGCCGGTGGGCGAGTCCGTCGTCGCCACACACCATCATCTGCCCGTACCTGTCCGGCAGTTCACCCCGTGAAGTGTTCGATTGCACGTCCCCAGCATGCCCTGCGCCTACCCGTTACAGAGTCGCTGCTGCGGCCGACTATCCGCAGCAGGCGGATCCACAACTCCTGCTGCCCGTCGGCCGTCACGAGGACCCCGCTATCGGCGTCGGGTCACCACTGGGCGATGAGCGGCACGTCCGGTTCGTGCTGCCGCCAGGCCTCGGCGAGGCGGCCGAGGCGGGCGGCGGCGGCGATACCGCGCAAGGTTGCGATCTTGTCTTCGGTGACGTCGAACGTCACGGCGCCCAGGACCTGGTCGCCGAGGACGAAGAGGATGGCGGGGGCACCGTTGACGACCGCGTAGTGGAGGGCCGGAGCGCCGCCTGCGAGCCGCCGCTTCGCGGGTGTGGGCTTGAAACCGCCCCGCATGACGGCGGCGACGCGCTGCGGAGTGTCGTACCGCAGCAGCTTCTCGGCCAGGCCGGCGCCGTCGGAGAGCGCGATCACGTCGTCGGTGAGCAGCGCCACCAGCCGTTCGGTGCGGCCCGAGGTGGCAGCAGTCAGGAACTCCTCGACGATCCTGCGGGCGGACGCCGGGTCGACTTCGCGGCCGCCCCGGCGGCGCGTGGCGGTAATGCGGGTCCGGGCGCGGTGGAGGTGTTGCTGGCTCGCGGACTCGGTGATGTCGAGGATCTCGGCGATCTCGGCGTGGCCGTAGGAGAACGCTTCGCGCAGGATGTAGACGGCCCGCTCAATGGGTGACAGGCGCTCCATGACGGTCAGCACGGCCAGGGAGACCGATTCGCGCTGCTCGAAGGTGTCGGCCGGGCCGAGCATCGGGTCGCCGTCGAGGAGCAGTTCGGGGAACCAGGCACCGGCGGTGCGTTCGCGGCGGGCTTGTGCCGAGCGGAGCCGGTCGAGGCACAGGTTGGTGACGACCTTGGTCAGCCACGCTTCCGGCACCTTGATCTGCTGCCGGTCGGCTGCCTGCCAGTGCAAGAACGCGTCCTGCACGGCGTCTTGGGCGTCGGCGGCCGAGCCCAGCAGCCGGTACGCCAGCGAGGCCAGCCGGTTCCGGCTGGCCTCGAACCGACTGGTGTCGAAGCGATCAACGGCAGTGCTGTCCATGCGTGTCACCTTAGGCGGCTACGCAACTACCTTGTGGGCGGGGACTTCCGGCGCGTACGGGGCGGGGTTCTCCGTGGACACGGCCGGTGCGGCGGCCAGGTGGCGCCGGTGCTTGGGCATGCAGAACGTCGGGTGCGAGTTGGCCCACAGCGAGACCTTGAGGATGCCCTCCTTGATCCGCGCGGCCCCCCGGCCACCCATGAACTTCGGCTTCACCTGCGCTTCGTGGTCGACCAGCTGCATGATTCCGTCCCGCCGCCCGAGGCTGATGTGGTTGCCCGGGTAGTCGAGCTTGACGTGTCCGATCTTGCTGCCGGTCAGACGTCCCACGATGGCCTTCATGGCCTGCATGCCGGTGTAGCCGGCTGAAGCGCAGGACATCGGCAGCGGCCCGCCGTTCTCACCGATCGTGAAGACGCTGTCGCCGGCTGCGTAGACGTTCGGGTGCGAGAGAGAGCGCATGGTGCGGTCGACGAGGATCCGGCCGTTCTCGGTGACCTCCAGCCCGGCCGCGGCGGCGATGGGGTTGACCGCGAACCCGGCCGTCCACACCGTCGCGTCGGACGCCAAGGTGGTGCTGTCACCGCACAGCACTCGCGCTGCCTCGACGGCTTCGACGTTGGTGTGCTCCAGGACGGTGATGCCCAGCCGGTCGCAGGCCTGGCGCAGGTGGCTGCGGGCTCCGGCGGAGAGCTGGGCGCCGAGCTCGCCGCGGGCGACCAGCGCCACCGACAGGCCGGGCCGGGATTCGGCGATCTCGGTGGCGGTCTCGATGCCGGTCAGCCCGTCGCCGACTACCACCACGTTCCCGCTTTCCCGCAGGCTGTCCAGGCGATCACGTAGGCGCAGCGCCGAGGGCCGGGCGGCGACGTCGAAGGCGTGCTCGGCCACGCCGGGGACGCCGCGGTCGTCACCGTGGCTGCCGAGCGCGTAGAGAAGGGTGTCGTAGCCGAGCTCGTCGGTGCCCCCGTCGGTGTCGGCCACGGCGACGACCTGGCGCTCAGGGTCGAGGGCGGTGACCCGGGCCAGGTGCAGCCGTATCCCGGTGCCCGCGAAGATGTCGGCGAGCTTCTGGGTCTCGATCTCCTGGCCGGCTGCGACCTGGTGCAACCGCAGGCGCTCGACGAAGTCCGGCACGGCGTTGACGACCGTGATCTCGGTGTCCGCCGGGGACAGCCGGCGGGCCAGGTTCCCGGCCACGTAGGTCCCGGCATAGCCGGCGCCGAGGACGACGATGCGGTGCTTCATGTGATGCTCCTGTCGGTTCGCTTGGCTCTCGGTGACTTGAGCGGAGCAGCTCCCCGATTCCTGACAGGAACTTTGTGTGACGTGGGTCACAGAATGGAAGGGGTGCCGCCCAACGATGCTCGCGACGCCGAGGCTGCGCCGATGCAGGCCCCCACGCACCCGGCCACCAGGACAGCCGGGCGCGATCCGCCGACCCGGAGACCCCGCCCGAACAGACCACGCCCGCCACCGCCCCGGCCCCGCGCCACGCTCGGCTGTTCGGCACGGGCGGCCGGCATCACCAGGGTGACCCGCTCCTCCTCGTACACCCTCTGCAGTTCGGCAGCGAGCCGATGGGCCGGCCCGTCGTCACCGCACACGACCATCCGCCGTGCCGTTTCCGACTGTTGAGGCTGCGCTGACATCGAAGACACCGCCACAGAATTGCCGTGCCGGGCGGACGATCCCCCCACCCCGTTACAGCCGACCTGCTCAGCAGTCCCGGCAGTAGATCCGTTCGGGTGGAATCGGAGGACGGTACCGTGCCGGACGTCTCTGCGCGGCAAGGCATGAAGGGTGACAGCCCAGGAGACCGAGGACTGGAACAGCGGCGCGTATGCGGCGGCGATCCACGCACGGCGGGGCGATCTCTCCCTGCGCGACGCGGACGGCTGGCGCCTTCCCCTGGACGTGAGCCGGTGGTGCGCCCGGGCCGATGCCGCCGACCGGGCGGTGCTGCGGCGCTGCAGGGGCCGCGTACTGGACATCGGCTGCGGCGCGGGCCGGATGGTGGAGGCGCTGTCCCGGCGCGGGTATGCGGCACTGGGGATCGATGTGTGCCCCTCGGCCGTCCGGACGACGACGGGCCGTGGTGGCGTCGCGCTGCGTCGTTCGGTCTTCGACCCGCTTCCCGACGAGGGCGGATGGGGAACCGCCCTGCTCATCGACGGGAACATCGGCATCGGCGGCGACCCTCTCAGGCTCCTGCGCCGGATCAGGCATCTGGTGCAGGGCCGGGGGTTGCTCCTGGTAGAGACCGCTCCCGGTGATGTGGACGAGCGCCGCCTCGTACGGATCCACCAAGGGCAGCGGCCGGTGAGCGCCACCTTCGCCTGGGCGGCCGTCGGAACAGCGGCACTGGACCGGCATGCCCAGGCGTCGGGATGGCACGCCGTCGAGCGTTGGTCGGCCGCCGAAGGCCGTCACTTCGTGGCCTTGCGAGCCGCCGCTTCCTGAGCGCGCCGGGCCCGCAGCGCAGCCCGCGATCCGCGCCACATCCGTACGAGAAGGACCGCTGCCGAGGCGGCGAACAGGCCGGCGGTGATCAGCAGCCAGCGGCCGAGGAAGACGTCCGCGGGGAGGCCGGTGCCGGCGGTGTAGTGACCGACCTGGCGGAACACGAGCGGCCACCAGACCAGCAGCAGGACGCCGGAGACGAAGGCCGGCACACGGACGTAGTTGACGCCCGGCACGGCGGTACCGGGCCCGGTACCCGCTTCCCGCCGGAACAGCGCCTGCACCGCCTGGTCGGCCAGGGCGTACAGCGGGAGCAGTACGAGGTCGTGGAGGAGGGCGGCCCCGACGAACCACACGGCCACCCCCAGGGTGTCCCCCTTGAGCAGCCGGAGGCCGGCGTACCCGGCGAGGGCGAAGGACACCAGGACGAGGAGCAGGTGGAACGGCGAGGCGCCGTAGCCGCGGCGGAACCGTGTCGCGCTGCTCATGCCGGCTCTCCGAAGGTGAGGCGGGTGACCCACTTGGTATTCAACACGCCGGGCGCTCCGGGCACGATCACGCGGGCCGGGTAGCCGTGGTCGTGGGACAGGACGGCACCGTTGACGCGCAGGGCGAGCAGTGAGCGCTGGTCACGTACCTGGTTGTCGCGCAGGGCGGCGGAGCTGAAGGAGCCGCCGCGTTGGACCGACTCCACCAGGACCTGCGGGGCATCCGTCTTCCATCCCACCAGGGCGGCGAGGTCGACGAGTCGGACTCCGCTCCACAGCTGGTCCCGGGTGGACCAGCCCTCCACGCAGGCGATGGGCAGGGCCGACTCGTGCTGGGCCATGGCGAGGAGCTGCTCGCGCGTCAGGACGACCTGGCGGCCGGGGCCCCGTACGGTCAGCCGCCAGCCGGGCCCGATGTCGCTCGGCCGGATGCCGACCGACGCGGCGGTCTTGTTGATCTGGAAGCCGTTCGGGCCCGACCCCGGGTCCTGGCCGTGCGGGGCGAGCAGCGCGGTCCGGCGCCACCAGCCGCCCACGCTCTGGCCCGCCGTCACGGCGAACAGCGCCAGCGATCCGAGGCCGACCATGCCCAGCGCGCCCCGGCGGGAGATCGTCGGCGCGGCCGGCCGGGGCGCGACCAGCCCGGCGGCCTCCTCCGTGTCGGCCGCGGGCTGCGTGGTTCCGGCCCGTACGGCGCGGATGGCGCGTGGCAGCCGGAAGGCCACGTGCACGACGAAGGCGCCGATGAACACCCAGGCCCCGTAGAAGTGCAGGGTGTAGAAGGAGCCGGGGAAGATGTAGTGCAGCTGGATGTTGAGGATGCCGGTGACGAACTCGAAGCCCGCGCCACCCACCAGCAGGAGCAGGGACAGCCGCTCGATGCCGTGGCTGACCGACCGCACCGGTGGCCACGCGAACAGCTTCGGAATCACCGACCACAGCTTCGCCAGCAGCACGGGAACGAGCACGACGCCCAGGACGATGTGCACGCCCTGGGTCACCCGGTAGAGCCAGTACGGCGAGGTGGGCCAGGAGAAGAGGTAGAAGCCGAGCCACCCCTTGTCGGGCGTCTGGTCGTTGACCGCTGCGAGGTCCGGGTTGTAGGCGGCGTACGACAGCAGGCCCGTCACGAACAGGACCGTCACTCCGAAGAGCAGGACCAGACCGAGCACGGCCGTCAGCCACGGCCCCCGCAGTGGACTGCGCCAGAACTCCGGACGCGCGGGGCCCGGCGGCGGGCCCCAGGCCCGGGCGGCTTCCAGGGCCGATCGGACCCGATCGCGCAGCTTCGGACCGGCGTCGTCGGGATCCGGTGGCCGCGCGCGTGGGCTGTCTCCGGACCGTTCCCGCTCGCTGCCGCTCGCGTCCACGAGGACACCTCCGCACATCCGCCTGTGGCGGACCTATCGGGGCATGGGTAACAGAAGAGAACATGCCTCACCGAAGTACGGCTGATCCCGTGACACGCCAGCCCGGGTGGACGGCCCCGCCCTAACCCCGCGCCCGGAGGAAGAGATCGAGCCCCTCACCGGTGAACCCGGACTCATCGCGTGGCGTGCATCCAGCTCGCGGCTGCCAGACGCGCCCCTGATGAGTCCTTGGCGCCGGACCAAAGTGGCACGTGCCGCGCGCGGAGGCTCCATCGTCATCAATGCGCTGTAAAGACTGTCGGTCACCGGCAGTGAGCTGCGACGTTCAGGACGGGCAGGATCAGTGCACGGGGAAAGCCGGCACCGCCCGGATGCCGAACCGCGGAAGCGGGGGGGAAGGCATCCGGGTCAGTGACGGGTATCCCTGTCAGGCGGTCTTGAGGGCGGCCGCGCCGAAGGAGACGTCGAAGCGGTCGCACCAGATGGTGATGCTGCTGTCGTCGAAGACCCGCCAACCGGCCTCGCCCTCCTTGTCGGAACGACAGCTCCCGAGACCGGCGTCACCCGGGACCCGAATTGACCAACGGCGTCCCGCCCGGCTGACGTGCGGCCGGTCAGCCTGTGAAGGGTTCCAGGGCGAAGCGCCCGATCGCCACGAAGACGGTCAGGGCGAGGTAGGCCCCGTCCCCGAGGGCGGCCTTGGGCTCGCCACGGCGGATCCGCAGGATCATGGCACCGGTCATGATCAGCGCCAGGCCGGTGGCCGCCAGCGGTACGAGTACCGGGGCGATGCCGAGCACGGCGGGCAGGACCAGGCCCACGGCGCCGAGGACCTCGAGTGCTCCGATGGCCTTGAGGGTGCCGGGCTCGAAGTCGAGGACCCAGCGCGCGGCCTCGGCCATCCCGGCCATCTTCTCCCGCGGGACGAACAGCTTCCCGAAGCCGGAGAACAGGAAGACGGCGGCCAGCAGGCCGGTGATGATCCACAGTGCGGTGTTCATGAGTCTCGTCCTTGGCAGAAGGTCCGTGGGTGGCGGCCGCGGGCGGACCCGATGTCGGGTCCGCCCGAGAGCATGAGGGGAACGTCCGCGTCAGCCGAACTGTCCGGGCTGGTACTCGCCGCCGGGCGTCCGGGTGATCACGTTCAGCCGGTTGAAGGCGTTGATCACGCAGATCAGGGCCACCAGGGCCATGAGCTGGTCCTCGTCGTAGTGCTTCGCCGCGTTCGCCCACGCCTCATCGGTGACGCCGCTGGAGTCGGCGAGGCGGGTGCCCTGCTCGGTGAGTTCCAGTGCCGCCCGCTCCGCCTCGGTGTAGACGGTTGTCTCCCGCCACGCCCCGACCAAGTTGATCCGCACCGCGCTCTCGCCGGCGGCCGCGGCGTCCTTGGTGTGCATGTCGAGGCAGCCGCCGCAGCCGTTGATCTGGCTGGCGCGGATCTTCACCAGCTCCTGCACCGCCTTCGGCAGCGCCGAGTCGGTGATGGCCTTGTTCGACGAGATGATGTACCTGGCCCACTTCGACCCGACCTCGTTGCGCATGGGGTTGATCCGGGTTTCCATCTCGGTCTCCTTCGTCCTCGGCTGCTTTCACCACTACGACGAAGGACCCCGCCAAGACGTAACAACCCCATGCGCCGGGCGTCCCGACGTGCGCTACTCGGGTCGAGCGGGCAGACCCATGGCGTCGAGGCGCTTGCGGTCGCTCACGGTCAGGAGCTCGACGATCCGGCCCTCCACCACGGTGCACGCCACCACGCCGAGCACCTTGCCGTTCGCACCCCAGGCCACGAACCCGGGCAGGCCGTTGACCAGGACCGGGAGCACCGAGGTCATCGCCCGGGCGCCGCGCAGGATCGGTTCTGCCACCTCGGCCGCCCCGACCGTGGTCATCACGCCCTGCGGGTGGTACGTACGCCAGGTCACCTGCGGATCGAGCAGCCGTACGAGCCCGTCGAAGTCCCCGCCTCGCGCCGCGGCAAGAAACGCGTCGACCACCGCGCGCTGCCGCCGCGGCTCCTCCTCCGGCACCGATGTGCCCTGCACCTTCCGGCGGGCCCGGCTGGCGAGCATCTTGGTCGCGTCGGTGGACCGCCCGATGATCTCGCCTATCTCGGCGAACGGCACCGCGAACATGTCATGCAGTACGAACGCCAGCCGCTCGGTGGGCGTGAGGGTATCGAGCACCACCAGCAGTGCCAGCCCGACCGATTCTGCGAGCACCGCATCGTCCTCGGGTGCCGCCCCGCCGTCCACGGTCACCACCAGCTCCGGCAGCCGGTCCTCGTACGACAGCTCGGGCCGGGTCTTGCGCGAGCGCAGCACGTCGATGCAGACCCGGCCGACCACGGTGGTCAGCCAGCCGGCCAGGTTGTCTATCGCCGCCGCGTCCTGTCTCGCCAGCCGGATCCACGCCTCCTGCACCGCGTCCTCGGCATCCACCCGCGACCCGAGCATCCGGTGGGCGACCGCCACCAGGCGCTCACGCTGCTCTTCGAAGGCTCCCGCCAGTACTTCGTGCGGACCTGTTCCGGTCATGTCGTTACCTTCCTCGAGCCAATCCCGTCATGATCATGACGGGACCGAAGGCGTCGAGGTAACCGTTTCGGCGTGCAGCCTGACGGAAGCACAGCCACGACGGCCGGTGATCAAAGGCAATACCGCTTGCCCCAGCCCACGTCCAAGGATCCCGTGACGCGCGTCAGCATGGCTGCCGGGAGTGCGGGCGCCGTAGTAGACGAAGTCGCCGCGCCCGCCTTTGTGGTGGACGAGGGCACGGCGCTGCTCGGGGTCGAGGTCGGCGAGCTCGCCCGCAAGGAGGAGCGAACCGGCTGACCTGTTCCGAAAGGGACACCTACTCGGGCGGGAGGAACCGCAGGCCCGCCGGGCGGTCAGCCCGCGGGCTGCTGCATCCAGATGTCCGGGCCGGGGTCGCCGCCTTCGGCGCGGAGCGCGAGGCGGTCGACGTAGTGCTGCCAGCCCTCCGCGTGGGCCGCACAGGCCTCGGGGGACGGCAGGCCGCTCTGGACCAGGCGGAGCAGGGTGCCTTCGGCGGAGGGTTCGAGGGTGATCTCCACGGTGGTGGAGCCGGTCGGCACTGGCATGCCGCCCTCCTCCCAGCCCCAGGTGAACACAAGCCTCTTGGGCGGGTCAACGGTGAGGAAGCGGCCGGAGGCGACGTTCTCTCCGGTGACCCGGGTGCGGTAAGCGCCGCCGGGCTCGAAGGAGAACGTGCCGTCGGCGCCCATCCAGGACAGCCACTTCTCACGATCGGTGAAGAAGCCGAAGACGGTTTCCGGGCGGGCCGCGATGTGCCGCTCGACGATGACGGTGTCCGTGGGGGTCGCGGGTGTGACGGGGGTTGTCATGAGGGGTTCTCGCTCCGTTCGGCCTCTTCGGCAAGCCGGGCCAGCGTGTCGAGCTTCGCGCTCCACATGCTCTGGAGATAGTCGGCGAGCGGGCCCAGCGCCTCCCGGTCCGCCCGGTAGAAGCGCTTCGTACCGTCCTTCCGGAGGGTAACCAAGCCGGTGTCCCGCAGCACCACCATCAGCTGGGACCTGACCGAGACCCCCGCCGGGACCCGGGTGGCCTTCGCCCACTCCGGCTTCCCCGAGGGCGAGGCCGAGATCCCGATGATCAGCGAGACCTGGGGCCTGCTGATGACCCGCCTGAAGGACTACGCCGAGACCGGCAAGCCGAACCCCTTCTTCACCGTCTGAGAACCCCCGATGAAGGTCGATGCACTGACCGAGGCCGTGATCGCCGCCCCGTGCGACCGGGTCGCCGCCTACGCCGCCGACCCCACACATGCACCGCAGTGGTACGCCAACATCTCCTCCGCCACCTGGCTGACCCCTCCGCCGGTGGCGGTCGGCTCCCGGGTCGCCTTCGTCGCCCGCTTCCTCGGCCGACGGCTCGCCTACACGTACGAGATCACCGCGTACGAGCCCGGGCGCCGGCTGGTGATGCGTACGGCCGAAGGCCCCTTCCCCATGGAGACCACCTACACCTGGGAGCCGTACGGCGAGGGTTCGGACCACACCCGCATGACGCTTCGCAACCGGGGCGAGCCCCGCGGATTCGCCGCACTGGGTGCGACCGTGATGGCGGCGGCCATGCGCCGCGCACAGCACAAGGACCTGGCCGAGCTCAAGGCGCTGCTGGAGCGGTGAGTACGGACGTCACTCAGGCGGCAGGGTGCCCGCGAAGGCCAGCGCCGTCTTGATCCAATGCTCCAGGACCGCATCCTCGGCGAGGGTGGGGCCGCTGACCGTGACCCAGCCGCGCATCGGTCGGCCGGTGAAGTCCATGGGGCGGGCTTCCGGGCGGGCGACGGCCTGCGCGGTGTGGTCCGAGCCCACGCGGGCGATGAGCTCGTCGCCGACCACGCCCACGGTCATGTTGCCGTCGAGCAGGAAGGAGAGGCCGCCGAACATGCGCTTCTCGGTGAGGCCGGTCCGCTCGCCGAGCTGTTCCCGGATCCGCTCGGCCAGTCCTTCGTCGTACGCCATGGGATCCACTCTCCCGCGGTGGGCCGTCGTGCGCTCGCCGGAAGAACCGACCTCGAAACCCAGCGGCTACGCGGCTCACACCTCGGCGGTTCTCACCGACTGCCGGAGAGCCTGAATGATGTCGGCGGGCTCGGTACGACGCCGGTAATCGCCGTCGACCTGGCCGAGCACGATCTTGCGGTCGGGGGTGATGACGTAGGTGGCTGGGGCGGGCAGTTCCCAGCTGCGTCGCTCGCCCCCGTTGAACGCGAGCGGATCGCTGCCGACCTGCAGATAGGTCCGGCCCTGGGCCTGCGCGGTGAGCCGGGCAGCGGACTCCTCCCGCTGCTGGGTGGTGCGTACGACGTCCCGGGGTAAGTCCGCGACCGCCGCCACGGGGGCGGCCGCGGCGGCGACGAGGCCGGCTTCGACGAGCAGGAGCAGGGAGAGGGGCGGAGAGCACCACTTCATGGGCGAACCCCGACGGCACCATGGCCGTGGAGTCGTTCGCGGGGCCGGTCCGCTTCCGTGAGGGCGGCCAGTGGGTCCCCGTCGATGTGACGCTCGTGAAGGACGCCGACGGTTCGGTGCGGTCCAAGGCCCACCCTCACGGGCTCAGGCTCGCCGGCCGCACAGGCGCTGCTGGCGGAGACCTGATCACCCTGGGCAGCGGCGAGCAAGCGGTGTCCCTGGGCTGGAAGGGAACGTTGCCCGAGCCTGTACTCCAGGGCGCCAAGGCCACGTACGAGAACGTCCTGCCCGCCACCGACCTGGTCGTCGAGGCCGGCTGCTCGTGCATGAGAGTGATCGTCGCGGCCACCTCGGGATCGCGCAGGCCACGCAGCCAGGAGGCCCCCGCGTCGTCGTGGGAGGTGAGCCACTGCCGGACGATGTGTACCAGCAGTACGTCGACGCGCCAGTCGATGAGGGTCTGGGACCCGGGGCCACGTTCGAGGAGGCCCTGGCGAGATCGGCGACCGGTCGGGCTGCACATCAGGGAACTCCGACTGAATGCCTACGAACTCTTCTCGCGTCAACGAGACGGCTCATGCCCGGGATCACTCCGCTATCGGTCCAGTGTGAACGGGGCTTCGCCGTGGGGCCGCCCGTTGACCTGGATCTGTACGTGGTGGAGGCCCGGGTGGTAGCGGCGGGTGGTGATGGCTTTGAAGGAGTGCCGGCGGGTGCCGTTCCATCGCTCGCCGGGGGCCAGTGCCCGGGTGGCGAGTTTGAAGACCTTGGGGGTGCGGGTTCCGTTGGCCTTCATGTGGTGGATCACGTAGTCGATGACCACATGCGCGGTCCGGTCGCCGGTGTTGGTGACCGCACAGTCGAACTCCAGGTGGTCCCCGATCCGAATGGCGGGGGTACGCACATGCGGTCCCTCCACGGAGACCGGGACGGCCGGGTCGTGGCCGAGGAGGGCGAGGGCGTCCGGGTCGCCGGCCTTGACGAGGGTGCGCAGGCCGTGCCGGACCAGGCCGGTAGTCGTGGGAGCCGGGTCGTCGAGCCAGCGTGCTGCCGTGGCGACGGCGACTGACGGGTGGTCACGGCTGATGTCGTTGAGGTGGTTGGCCACCGACCGCCGGACGTACTCGGACTCGTCGCGGTAGAGCGCGTCGAGCACCGGCAGCGCCGGCGCGGGGTCGGCGATCAGGGCGCGAAGCTGAGGCGCCCAAGGCAGCCGGGGCCGCGTTCCCTCACTGGCGAGCCGGCGTACGTGCGGGTCGGCGTGACTCGTCCATTGCCCGATCGTCCGCAGTGCGCGGTGCAGGTCCGTGCGGAGGAAGGGGCGGATCGCGGTCTCCGCGGTCAGACGCGGGGTGAGTTCGGCAAGGAGGCCGAGGGCGGGTTCGAAGACGCTCAGTCCTCGCTCGGCCACGGCCTCGGTGACGGGGAAGATCATCCACCCGGTGAAACCGGGGTCCTTCATCGCGTCCCGGACGACCTCCGCGAAGGCCGGGTAGTCGTCGGGAAGGTCTGCGAGCAGCGCCTCCTTGACGGCGGTGACGCGCCCGCTGAACGTCAGGCCCGCGAGGAGGGCGCCGCACCGGCGGAGCTGCCCGGCGGATGTCCCGCCGTTCGCCGCGTCGAGGCAGTCGGCCAGATCCCTGACGATGTCCGCGCTGAGTAGTTCGTCCGCCGTCGGCACGGCAATCCCCTCCGCTTCGTTCGGGTGACTACGGCCGGGTGCTGTGCAGCACCTGAGCGTGCCGCATCTCGTGGACCGTACCGATCCTGCTGAAGAACCCCTGCGCGGCGGGGTCGCCCGGCATCTCCTTCGCGGCGCGTGCGGCGACCTCCGCGGAAGACCACACGATGAAGTCCAGCATCGTGCCGTCCTCGAACCGGGCCAGATGGGCCCCCAGGAAGCTGTCTCCGTACCGCTCCCTCAACAGGGCGACGAGCTGTTCGCGGTGCGCTGTCAGTTCCGCGGCATCGGCCGTTTCAAACCGGACGTATTCGATGGTCACGCTCATGGCGATACCCCTCCATCGGACTCACGGATTCAGATGTTTAAATCCGTGAGTTGAAGCTATCACGGTTTTGACGTATTGAATCCGGTAGTCCGGTAAGTTGGGGGCATGACGATCCGGAACCTTCGCGAGATGCCGTGGATCGGCGAGGACCCGGTCCTGGACCTCGCCAACACGGTCATCTGCGGCGCAGGGCCCACGCACGCCGACATCGACCTCTTCGCGGACGCCGACCTCACCGCGAGCTGGCGGGCCCGGGCGACGGAACGCCGACTGGCTCTCCTGCCTCTGGAAGACCTCACGGTGCTGCGTGACCTGATAAGAGCCGCGCTGGACGCCTCTGCCGGGCAACGCGCCCTGCCGGAGAGCGTGCGGACCGAACTGAACGCACTCGCCTCCGCCGCCCCCGTGACCTTCCTCGTCACCGCCGACGGGCGGCTCGATCAGCGCGAGACAGGCGGCCCCGCCCAGGCGGCCGCCGCCCGGCAGGCACTCCTCCTCGCAGCCGGGCCGGAACAGGAAAGACTGCGGCGCTGCCACGCGCCCAGCTGCGGCATGTTCTTCCTCGCCCGGCGCCGCGACCAGGCATGGTGTTCGCTCGGCTGCGGGAACAGGGCGCGCTCGGCCAGACGAAAGCCGCAGGCTCCAGCCTGACTCGCCACCGCGGGAGTCCCCGCACGCATCAGAGCCCTGGGGCAGCCGCTTCGACTCCACCCAGGAAGCCTTCGAAGCTGGCTGGCGCGACGGCGATGGCGTCGGCCCTCGCGTACGACCGCGCGTCGCCGGGTGAGCGCCAGACGGATCGGATAACCAATCTGTTCCTCGATCGCCTGGCAGTCGAGGAAGTCGATGGCCTGCGGGGTGGCGATGACCCCGACTTCCCAGCCCCGCTCTTGTGCGGCAGTGATGAGTTTGCCGACATCGCCGGCGATCCCCGCAGCGCAGACGACGACGTACAGGACAGGCTTGCGTTGCGGCTCAGTCACACAGGTACGCCCGGTCGGCGGCTCAAGCGGTCGAGCTCTGGCTCGATACGACAACGGCCTCAGACAGCCATCTCGTGGGCCAGGTCCCGGACCGTCGGCTCCCGGCCCATCTGCGGCTCGCAGATGGGCCGATCAGCCGAGTACACCGTCCAAGTACGCCTCCACCGGTCCGAAGAGTCCGTGCGGCACATACGCCGAAATCTGGCCGCGTGTAACCCACGCGATCTCGGCGACTTCCCGCTCTGCCGCGACGTGCGCCGTACCACTGAGTACATCGCAGGCCGTGTAGGACACCAGCCGGCCGGTGGCGGGGTGGACCCGCTCGCCGAGCAACTCACGCGCAATCACCTGCAGACCGGTCTCTTCCTGCGCCTCCCGGACAGCAGCAGCCTCGCGTGACTCCTCCGGCTCCACCTTGCCAGCGGGGAACTGCCAGGACAGTTGCCCCTCCGCGATGCGACGCCGCACCAACAGCAGCCGCCCCTTGTGCACCACAACAGCGGCGGCAACGGGTCGCTCAGACTCGTCGGCCACAGAGACCACTGCCTCCTCATTCCACCTAAGGGTTGTCCCGTAATTGATCTTTGGGTGGATCGGGACAGGGCCGGCTGGCCGTTGGCGGGTGCTGCTACGCGGCCTGGACGAGGTTGTGGAGGTGGGCGATGCCGAGCATGGCGTGGTGGACGCCATCGCCTTTGAGGCGGCAGTCGCGCAGGATCTTCCAGTTCTTCATGCGGGCGAAGACGTGCTCGACGCGGGCGCGGACCAGCTTGTGGTCATGGTTGTGTTCGGCCTGCCAGTCGCTGAGTTTGCCGCCTTGGGGGCGGCGGTGCGGGATGACGAGGCCGGTGCCCGGATAGCCGCCGTCGGCGATGGTGGTAGTCCTGCCGACGGCGGCCTTGGCGCCGGACTCAGCCCAGGCCTTGCAGTCGTTGCGGTTCCCGGGGAGGGGCTTGCCGACCGTCACGACCAGGCAGGTGTGGGCGTCGATGACGACCTGATGATTGGTGGAGTACCGGTAGTTCTAATAGGTCATCGGTGACCCAGGCGCGTGAGTGCAAGGGCCACCAGGCGAGGTCGAGGCCCGGATCCCTCCGGTCAGGCCGGCCCTGCCTCGCCCGCGCCCTGCCGGGCGGAGACCTTCGGTAGTTCCGTGGCCTTGACCTCTCGTCAAAGACCGGTCCCGCCCGGCAGAGGCTCGAATATCACCAGCTTTCATGTTCTCAGCCCGCCGGCAGGGGCCGACCTCTCAACAGTTCGCGAGCCGATGAGCTCTCCAACAGACCGAGGTCCCTGCCGGTCGCTGGAGACACGAACGGCTCATGAGATGGCGTGCCCAGAGCACTTCTATTAGAGCGCCGCGTGCTCCGCATGGGATCGACCTGCAGGTTGAGACGGAGGCACAGTGTTGAGCGAGATCTTCTGTGGAATTGACTGGGCGGAGGGACACCACGACATAGCCCTGGTCGACCAGGACGGATCCCAGGTCGCCAAGCTACGGATCAGCGACGACAGTGCCGGCTTCCACGCACTGATCGAACTCTTGACCAGGCATGGCGACTCCGCAGAGCATCCGATCCCCGTTGCGATCGAGACGCCACGCGGCCTCCTAGTCGCCGGCCTGCGGGCAACGGGCCGACAGGTCTACGCAATCAACCCCCTGGCCGCGGCCCGCTACCGCGATCGCGCCAGCGTCTCCCGAGCCAAGTCCGATGCAGCGGACGCCCGTGTTCTAGCAAATGTCCTTCGAACCGACCGGCACGCCCACCGCCCCCTACCCGACGACAGCGAGGCCGGGCAGGCCGTCGCTGTCCTGGCCCGCGCTCACCAGGACGCCATCTGGGACCGGCAGCAGATGATGAACCGGCTCCGGTCGCACCTGCGCGAGTACTATCCAGCCGCTCTCATAGCCTTCCATGGCCCCGGCAAACCGGGACTCGACTCGCCACGTGCCCGCGTGATTCTCACCGCTGCACCGACGCCGGCCGACGCTGCCGTACTCTCCCGCAGCCAGCTGCGTGCGTTGCTCAAGCGGGGCGAGCGTCCGCGCTGCGGAATCGAGGCTGAGGTCGAGCGGCTTCGGGCAATCTTCCGCGCGGACTACCTGAGGCAGCTGCCGCAGGTCGAGCAGGCCCTGGGGCACCAGGCAGTAGCGCTCATCCGCCAGCTCGATGCCTCATGCAACAGCGTCGCTCAGCTCGCGGCGGCGACGGAGGAGGCATTCCTCGCGCACCCAGATGCCGAGATCATCACCAGCTTCCCTGGGCTGTCTGTGCTTTCCGGAGCGCGAGTTCTCGCCGAGCTCGGAGATGACCGCGAACGCTTTGCGGATGCCCGCGCCATGAAGGCGTACGCGGGAGCGGCCCCTATCACCCGGGCCTCCGGGCGAAGCCACGTAGTGGTCGCACGGACCGTCAAGAACCAGCGCCTGGCCTCAGCCGGGCACATGTGGGCCTTCGCAGCCCTTCGCACGCAGGCTCCACGCGCCCACTACGACCGGCGGCGCGCTGGTGGAGAGCGCCATACTGCAGCTCTCAGGAACTTGTTCAACAAACTGCTCGGCTGCCTCTATCACTGCCTGCAACGCCGCACGCTATTCGACCCCGATCGTGCTTTCGCGGCACCCCTGGAGCTCGCCGCCTGAGCACCTACTTGACCTACCGACGACATGAGATGTCTTGGACTTCTCCGCGATGGCGTGGTCGCGGGTGGGGACGAGGGTGCCGTCGACGATCAGAATGGTGCCCTTGGCGAAGCGTCGCCGGGGCTTGAGCGCGAGCAGCGGGCCGATGTGGTCGATGATGCGGTCGGCCGCCGATTTGGATACCCCGAACAAGGGGGCGATCTGGCGCAGGGTCAGGTTCGTGCGCCAGTAGGCGGCGACGAGCAGCACTCGGTCCTCCAGCGGGAGGCTCCAGGGCCGGCCCGGGCGCACCGCGTCAGCACCCTCCCGGCGCAGCAACGTCATCAGCTTGCGGAAGTCACGCGGGCTCAGCCCGGTGAACGGGGCTATCCAGGACGGCTCTGACGCCGTGATCACACCAGCCACAGCAAGAGCTCCCACCCGCGACCAGGAGCCCCGTTCACCGGGTTGTGTCCGAGGCAGTTCATCAAGTTGTCCACCACGCTGCGGTGGGAAGGTGCAGGTTCGGTCCGCAAGGGTCGGCCCTGAGGTCTGCCGCTGGAGGACCGGGTCCTGCTGGTCGCCGCATACTGGCGGGCCAACCTCCGCTGCGGCAGTTGGCGCTGCTGTCCGGAGTGTCGAAGTCGGCTGCCGACCGCAACGCCCCTGCGATGGCGCCGCAGCAGCGAATCGGTGGTGGCGACCAGCGCGGCGGCGGCCAGGTTCGCGGGGCAGCTCGGTGATCAGCGCCGCGAGGGCGTGTTGCTGGCGCAGTTAGGAGAGCAATCGCCGGCTGCCACGGTCAAGATGATCCCGAGGACGATGAGAGCCAGGACGATCCAAGCTACATGGGCGAAGTCCTTGCCAACTGAAAGTTTTGGAGCGCTGCTCTGTGGGACCTCATTGTGGCTCTCGGGCTCGCCACTGGGTCCGTCGTGTCCCTCTGCCGCCATCGTGTCATCCCCCGTCGCGGTGTGTCCTCTCATGGCACGACGCCAGATCTCGTCCGTCAAGGCCTGCGGCGGGTTGCTATAGAGAAGAGCCGCACCGGCTTGACGGATCGTCACGGACGGGGAGGGAGTGGACGCTGCGCTCTGGCCGGTTCAAGGCGACGACGTCCACCACGCCATGCTCGGCATCGCCCGCCTCCACAACTTTCTCCAGGCCCCATAGCCCGACCCACCGGCGATCAGCCCACCTTGTCCCGGCCATCTCAACGGTCAATTATGGGACAGCCCTTAGACTCGCGCAGGGACGTCCGCGATCGCCAGGTCGTACCGTTCCCTCTTCTTGCGTCGCGTAGCCATCCCTACCGCCGGGATCACGGTCCCAGCCAGCGGCAATCCGCCGCCACAAGCTGCCTCCGCTGGGGGGAATCTGGGGGGAATGAGGCCTCGCTGGGGGGCGGCTGGGGGGAATCGGCTGCATATGCAGGCAGCAGGGTGAAAGCTTCGGAAAGGTCGATCGCTGCAGGTCAGACCGCATGCGTAGGCGATTTCCGCAGGTCAGCGGGGTGAGGGTGACGACTTCAAGAAGGTTTCCTCATGGGCTGCCATTTTGTTTGCACCCACACTCGTCGGAACCATCTACGGCATGAACTTTGAGTCCATGCCTGAGTTGGACTGGGCCTTCGGATACCCCCTTGCGATCTGCCTTATGGGGGTGATTTGCGCCAGCTTGTACGTGATTTTCAAGCGACGGGACTGGCTCTAAGCCCTTCGCGTGACGCTCAGTCATCCTTCGCACTTCGCTTTCGCATCACTCACAGATCGACCCAGAAGCAGCCGTGGGGGGATTCTGGGGGGAATAGATGCGGGTGATCTCCTCACCTTGCCTCACACGGGCCCCTGACCAGGTCTTTTGTGGCGTCGACAGGCTCTGGGGGGAATCTGGGGAGAATCGAACGGCAGTCGGCACCTTATGCCTGCCGCAACGAGCCCGCCCGGCTTCCTGTGCAGCACTCCCTGCAGAGACCGCCGACCCTCCGGTGCATCACAGACAGTGACCTCCATGCACTCGCCGTCTACCGGCCTTCGGGTGGACACGGCACCGCGGCGACCGCAGCGGCGCCCCCACACCTCTCGGTCACCGGGCACCCTGCATGGCGGTCGCGCGTGGGCGTAACCGTTTGTCACGGTGGTCGTTCTGGGGAGCGTGGCCTGGGTTCGCTCGGTGGGATCAGCCACCGCGGTGGGCCGTCCGCCTTCGATTGACACCCGCCCTTGGTCGACCCGCCGACGGTCCGGTCCGGGGGGGGCGTGGCCGTAAGGGTGCAGAGGAGTTTCCCGTGACCGACCTGTCTGCATGGTCCGTTTCGCCGCTTGTCCTCGCACCTCTCGAGCTGACAGGGCCTGCCTCGGTTCGGCGGCTGGTGACTGTCACGCCGGGGATGTGCGGGTCCCTCAAAACGTTGGCTGCGACTGCCGGGGACTGGACCTGGGAGACCGTGAGTGCCGTCTGCGGGCTCGACGTGTTCAATGCCCGGGAAGTCGGAGGGGCACCCGCGTACCTGGCGTTCTACTACTCCCGGATCGTCTCGCGCGACTTGCAGCCCCGGCAGCTGACGTTCGGGGACAGGATCGAGGTCCAGTCCCAGGTTTTCGATGCCGGCCCGTTGTCCGTGGTGACCGTTCACCGGATCCGGCGCGTCGCAACTGCCGTCGACGCAGAAGCCGTTCCGTTCGATGCGACCGAGGCTTTCGCGAATCCTCGGCCCGACTGCCTTTACGTGGAGAACCTCAATGTCTGGCTCTCGCGGAGGGTCGGCGGCGGCAACACCAGTCTGGTCTATGCGCCGCCCGTGGGGTTCACGCAGGCTTCCCTCCCGAAACTTCCGCCCTCTTACTCGCCTCGTGCTTCGTGCGCCTCGGCACGGTATGCGCATGTGCTGCCGGATCCCGGGCGGGAGAGCTGGGTGCGAGTCTGCCCTGATCTTGTGGTCGACCATCCCGTGGACTTGGTCGACGACGTCAACGGCGTCGGCCTGCTCTACTTCGCGTCGTTCTTCTCGGTCGCCGAACGGCTTCAGCTTCGCCAGTGGCGTGCGCTGGGCCGGTCCGGCCGTGCTTTCCTCGACCGTCGTATCGGCGATTTCCGGATCTGTTATCTGGGCAACGCCGACATCGACGCGACGCTCAGCCTGCGACTGCGTACGTCGCGTGATCCCCTCGACCCGAAGCAGGAGAAGAGCGACGTCCTCGTCCGGGATGTCTCTACGGACCGCACCATCGCCGTGGTGAGTTCTCGCTGTCAGGTTCCCAGCAGCTGATCGGGCTTGCCGGCTGTGTCACGGCGCGCGGAAGGCCAGAACCACGTTATGGCCGCCGAAGCCGAAGGAGTTGCTCAGCGCCGTGCTCACGCGCTGATGTGCCGGCGTCTTGGTGACGAAGTTGAGGTCGAAGGCCGGGTCGGGGTCGTCGAGGTTGGCGGTAGCGGGGACCACGCCGTGTTGCAGGCTGAGAATCGTCAGGCAGGCCTCCACGGCTCCCGCGGCGGCCATGGCATGGCCGAGGACGCCTTTGGTGGAGTTGACGAGCGGGCCATGTGGCAGGACGGCCCTGATTGCTCGGGCTTCGACGGCGTCGTTGAGGAGCGTCGAGGTTCCGTGGGTGTTGACGTGGCCCACGTCGTACGGGGTGAGGCCTGCGTCGGCGAGCGCGTTGCGCAGAGCCTGTTCGGCTCCGCGGCCTTCGGGGTGACAGGCGATGGGGTGGTGGGCGTCGGTGGTGGACCCGAATCCGGCGAGCAGGGCTCGGGGCCGGTGGCCCCGGGCTGCGGCGTCGGTGGCGCGCTCCAGGATGAGTACGGCGGCTGCCTCGGCCATGACGAAGCCGTCGCGGGCCTGGTCGAAGGGGCGGGACGCGGCGGCGGGGTCGTCGCACCGCTTGGAGAGTGTGCCGAGTTGGGCGAGGCCCGTGGCGATCAACGGGGTGTTGCAGGATTCGGTGCCGCCTGCGATGACGATGTCGCACTGGCCGGAGGCTAGGAGGTCGCGGGCCAGTGCGATGGCGGTGGCGCCGGAGGCGCAGGCTGTGGCTGCCACCAGGCTGGGGCCCTGGGCCTGGAAGGCGATCGCGACCTCGCCGGCTGCGGTACTCGGCGCGATCATGGGGATCACCAGGGGGGATACGTGCCTGGGTCCCGCTTCGCGCATCAGCAGGTATTGGGTCTCCCAGATGTCGGTGCCGCTCAGTGCGCCGCCGATGACGACGCCCACGCGGGTTCCGTCCCAGGTGGTGTGATCGAGCCCTGCGTCCTGGAGCGCCTCCTTGGCCGCCATGAGGGCGAGTTGGGTGGCCCGGTTGAGCCGGTGGGCGGTCCGGCGCCCCAGTGCTGCCGGAATGTCCACAAAGGGGAGGGAGCAGCAGAAGTCGACGGGCAGGCCTGTGAGGTGGGGCGCGGTGGCCGCGGTGGGCTTGCCAGCGCGGACGCCCTTCCACGTGGTCTCCGTGTCGGTTCCGGCGGGGGTGAGCATGCCGATGCCCGTGACGGCGATGTCGGGGCGGCTCACCGTACGTCCCGCCGCGCTGCGTCCTTGGCACGGAGCCTGGCGGTCGGCGGCTCGTTCTGGAGGTGCCGCGCCTGTCCGGTGCGGGCTGAAGGGTCCACGGGTTCCTCACGGGGGTTCGCCCGTGGCGGGCGGGAGCCGCGGGCGGTGATCGGGGCACCCCGGGAAGCAGGGAGGCCGCAGCGAGTGCCGCCGGTATGAACGAGCCGTCGGGCCACTTGGTTACACGGCCGGCGCCTTCGGCCGTGGCGGGGCGTGACCGCCGTGGCTGTCCCGTAGTTACAGGGCTGTCCCTCGACAACAGCGGTGAAGGTGGAGAACCCATGTACGACAGGCTCGTGGCTCTGATGTTCCAGATGGGCATCGACACGTCCCAGGTGACACCGCAGAGCACCTTCCGTGCGCTGGAAATGGATTCGCTGTCCATGACGGAGGTGGCGGTAAGCGTGTTCAACGAGAGCGGTGTGATGGCTGAGAACCTGAGCTTGGACATGACGCTGGGCGAGGCCGTGGAGCAGTTCGCACTCGCGGGCGCGGCGCAGGCCTCGTAGATGGGGTCGGCGGATGCCGTCGAGGCGGCGCGGCTGGTTCTGGCGCTGCGAACGTGCGAGGACCAGGCCGCGGTGTACGCGCGTCTGGCGCAGCTGGGGCCGGTGCACGTGATGCCGTGGAAGGCCGTCGTGGTCAGCGACTACACGCTGTGCCGTCGGGTGCTTCTGGACCGACGGTGCGAGGTACTGGACGCGTCGTGGCGCGATCGTCTCACGCCGGGTTGGCGCGCCAATCCGTCCCTGGTCGCCTTCCACTCCTCGTTGCTGACGACGAACCCGCCCCGCCATGCCCCGTTGCGCGGCAGCCTCACGGCCGGACTGTCGCCGGGGCAGGTCACGGCGATGCGCCCGGCCGTGACGGCGGCCGTCGAGGGATGCCTGGACGACCTGGCGGGCGTCGTGGCCCGCGAGGGGGAGGCAGACCTCGTCTCCGTACTGTCGGAGAGGCTTCCCGGCGAGATGCTGTGCGCCTGGATGGGCCTGCCCGCCCATGATGCCCCGCACCTGATCCGCCTCGCCCGCCGCTGGTCCGTCGCGTGCGAACTTGGCCCCACACCCGCGCAGCTGGCGGATGCCGATCGCGCGTATGCCGGCTTGCGCGACTACCTTCTGCCGCACCTGCTGCACCGCTCCCACACGCCGGGTGAGGACGCCCTGTCGCAGTGGCTGGCGCCCGCGCCGGACGGCGGCGGACTCGATCCGGCTGAGGCTGTGACCCACGCGGCCCTGATGTTCCTGGGCGCGAAGGACCTGACGGCCCTCATCACGTCCGCGGCGCACACCCTGCTGACCGATGCCTCGCTGGCCGGCCGGCTGCGCGAGGATCCTGCGGCTGCGGTGACCACCGCCGAGGAACTCGCCCGGCAACGGCCGCCCATCGCGGTTCTGACCAGGGTCGCCACCGCGGGAATGCGCCTGGGTGACGTATCCGTGGAGGCCGGCCGCATCGTGCACACCCTTCTGCAGCCCGCGAACTGCGGCGGGCCGCCGGCGGGCACCGCTCTGGCGTTCGGCGCCGGCGCCCACTACTGCCCGGGAGCTTCCCTGACCCGGCTCTGTCTCCGGACGCTCCTGCCGCACCTCGCCCGCCGCGTCCCGGACTTGAGCCTGGCCGCCGCTCCGTCGACCGTCGAGGGGGTGGTCTTCCCTCGGCTGCGGAGTCTGCTCGTCGGCGCGGCCGCGGTGCGACAACGCCGGGTCGGGCGGGGGCAGGCCTCTGTCAGGGAGTTGGGGGTTGCTCCGAAGTGACCTCGGTCAGGCCTGTGATGTACGCGGAGAGCGACTCGACCGTGGGATGGCGGCGCAGGTCGGCGACAGGAATCGCCACGCCGTAGCGGCGTTCGAGTTCCGCTGTGATCAGCACCTCTTCCATCGACGTGACGCCCAGTGCGTCCAGCGGCACGGCGGGATCGATGTCCGCAGTGGCAACTTCCAGGAGCGCGGCCAGGTGGCCGGTGAGCCAGTCGGCGATCTCCGGGCAGGTCGCGGCCGTCGGGGCGGTCACAGGCTCTCCTGGGTGTCGGTCGGGGTGGGCAGGGTCGGCTGGTCTGCGAGGTAGCGGGCTCGGCAGTCACCGCGGCGGAGCTTTCCGCTGGTCGTGCGCGGCAGGCTGCCGCGCTTGGCGGCGATCACGGTACGGGGCCGGACGCCGTGGTGTTCGGCAACCGCTCGCTGGACGCGACGGCGCAGGGCGATGTCCTGGGCGGTGTTGGGGCCGGCGGTGAGCTCGACCATCACGATCAGCTGGTCGCCGTCGTCGCCGGGAACGGAGAAGGCCGCGACCCCGGCGGGTACGGCTTCGGGGATGGCGCGACGGACGGTGTCCTCGATGTCGGCCGCCGCGTGGTTGGCGCCGTGGATGATGATGACGTCCTTGGTCCGTCCGAGGACGAAGACTTCGCCGTCGTGGAGGAAGCCGACGTCGCCGGTGCGCAGCCAGCCCGGTTCGCTGCCCTCGGCGGTCTTGAGGGTGCGGCCGAAGAAGTGGGCGGTCGGCTGGGACTGGCGCCAGTAGCCGGCTGCCACATTGGGGCCCCGGACCCACAGTTCGCCGGTATAGCCGCCGGTCTGTTCGACGCCGGTCTCGGGGTCCGCGATGCGTACCTCCTGGCCGACGGGCCGTCCGCAGCCCACCACGACCGCCGTCGGCCAGTCCGTCGCCGCCTCGTCGGCGGGCAGGATACGGACGCGGCCCGCGGTGAGCTGGTGGCTGTCGAGGGTGAGCTCGGTCCACCTCTGGCCGACCCTGTTGCAAGCGACCAGTACGGTGGCCTCGGCCAGGCCGTAGCTGGGTTTGACCGTGTCCGGCGCCAGACCGGAGGCGGCGTAGGTGTCGGTGAAGCGGCGCAGAGTGTCGACGCGAACCGGCTCGGCTCCGTTGGTTAGGACACGGACGCTGCCGAGGTCCAGGCCGGTGGGGGCGGGGGCCTTCCGTACGCACAGGTCGTAGGCGAAGTTGGGTCCGCCGCTGAAGTGGGCGCGGTGTGCGTCGAGCAGCCTCAGCCAGCGCAGGGGGCGTTGGATGAATGCCAGCGGGGACATCAGGGCCAGGTGCGTGCCGGCGACCGCGGGTGCGAGGACACCGATGGACAGGCCCATGTCGTGGAAGAGGGGCAGCCAGCTCGCGATGGGGGTACCGGAGCTCAGACCGCAGCCCTCGATGACCTGGCGGGTACTGGTCATCAGGTTCGCGTGGGAGATGACGGCCCCGCGAGGGCTGCCGGTGGAACCGGAGGTGTACTGGAGGTAGGCGGGATCCTGTGGCGCGGGCGTGAGCCCGGACCATTGAGGTGCGCGGGACGGGTCGTTCTCCTCGACCACCCACACCGGCACCCGCCCCTCGGCGAGTTCCTGGCAGGCGGCCGTCTGGGGCCGTGTGGTGAGCAGACAGGCCGGCTGGGCGTCGGCGAGCATGCCCTCCAGCTGGCTCCTGCGCCGTGGGTCCTCGGGCGGGAACAACGGCACCGCGATCATCCGCGCGTACATGCAGGACAGCAAGGCGAGGCTGTACGCGGTGCTCTGGGGGCAGAGCACCGCCACTCTCGAGCCGCGTGGGAAGGATGCTTCCAGGGCGGCGGCCAGCGCTCGGACACGCAGGTCCACTTCGGCGAAGGTCAGCGTCTGCCATTCCCCGTCCGGGTCATGGCTGTAGTTGACGAAGCTGAGTGCCGGGTGGTCCGAACGGCTCACTGCGTGCCGTTGGAAGATGTCGGGCAGGCTCTGCCACTCACGAATCTCTGGGTCAGGCATTCCACACGTCCGGCCGTCATCGACTGTCACTGCCCGGCCAGGAACGACTGGGCGGTACAGCTCATCTCACGACGACGGCGCGTCGCCACAGGCAGGACGCTGTCTGTGGCATCCGGGTGATTCATTCCCCTGATCGAGTCGGATGGCTCGACGCACCACTGGTGTTACCGGTAAAGGGAACCTCTCCGTGTCGCGTCGACGGTGTACGCGGCCGCGCTCCCGTGCCGTGATCAGTGTCCTAACCGGACTGGCGATCGTTGGCCGCGATGAGGACACCGCCTGTTCCGCGCCCGACTTGGCCGCGGCACGCGCCGGCGCCGATCGACCGGAGGCTCGCAAATGCCAGGCAGGAGTGGAACGGAAATGACACAGCAGATCGGCCTGGGGGAAAACAGCGGTGTCCAAGTGTCGGAACGACGCACGGAACCAGTCGACAACATTAGGGAGTTCACCAGCATCCAGGACCGGGGAATGCTGGAGTGGGCGCGACGGCGCCCGGATGACGGCGTCGTGATCGGAGTGGCGCTGCGCCTACGCGGAGCCCAGCCGACTCCCGAGCGTCTCGCCGACCTCGTCACGACGCGCCTGCCCTGGCTGCCCGCGCTTGCCGAATGTCTGCGCGGTCCCGACCGCGAGGAGTGCTGGCATCCGGACGGCGGCTTCCAGGCCGCACGCCACGTGTACCGGCTCGAAGCGCAGGGTGATCGGCGTCCGCTTCTGGAAGTGATCACCAACCAGCCCGTGTGGGAGGACCAGCCCCGTTGGGGGCTGTGGCTGATGGACGGCGAACGCCCTGACGAGTACTGGCTGGCCTACCGGGTGCACCACGCCGCGCAGGACGGCGCCGCGGCCGCCCATACCGTCCGGCGCCTCTTCGACGCCCGCACCCCCGTCCCGGCTTCCCCCGAACGGGACCGTGGAGTCGGCGGACACTGGGCGGCCGCCCCCGATCCGGTCGATGGGCGGCTGCTGGCCACTGCCGAGGTGAGCGCTGAGGCCGTGCGTGCCGTCTCCCGGGCTTCGGGCGCTTCCCTCAACGACGTCTACCTCACCGCGCTGACCGGAGCCCTGCGTGCCTGGCTGCCCGCTCCCGACCGCGGCCTGCCCGTGCCTGTGCGGGTCCCGTTCAATGTCCGTCTGCGCGGTGAGCGGGCGGATCGCGGCAACCGGTTCGGGTACGCGCGGCTGCTGCTGCCCGTGGAGGAGCCTTCCGCCGCAAAGCGGCTGGCTGCCATCGTCGAGCAGACGCGGCTGTGGCCCAGGGACCGCAACCGCCGGCTCCTGGACGCGCTGCCCGACGCGATGCTCCTCCCGCACATCGCCACGTTCCTCAGTCCGCAGGACGCTCTCGCGACCGTCACCATGCTGCAGATCCCAGGCCCTCTGGCCCTGGACGGCTCCCCCGTGACCGGTGGCGTCGCGCTGCCCCCGCTCGTCAGCGGCTACCTGTTCTCCAGCGTGCTGTTCCTCCACGGCACCCGCGCCACGGTCTCGTTCACCGCCGAGAAGGGGCACGAGCACGTACGTGACCTACCGCGCCTGTGGGTACGCGAACTGACTGCTCTCGCCCACGCCACGCCCGCATGACCTGGCCAGCCGCCCGAACACCATCGACCAGCCCCTTTCGCTATGAGGCACCTGTGAATCGCTCGCGCCCCACCGTCCTGCTCACCGGCTCCACCGGCGTGATCGGGTCCGCTCTGCTGCCCTCTCTCGCCGCCCGCTACGAGGTCCTCGCCCTCGTGCACCGTCGTCGGCCCGAGGGGGTCGCGTGCGTAGAGGGCGACCTCACTATGGACGGACTCGGGCTGAGCGAGTCCGAGTGGAGCGAACTGGCCGGGCGCATCGACAGCATCGTCCACTGCGGCGCTCTCACCGACTTCTCGGCACCTGACCTGCGAGCCTTCGCCGACATCAACGTCGAAGGGACCCGCCGAATCCTCCAGCTCGCCCAAGACGCCGACGTCCCTGTGGTCCTGCTCTCCTCGGCCTCGGCCGTCATGGACGTCACCGAAGACGATCTGGCCGCCCGCAACCTGCGTGCCTACGGCCGGTCCAAGCGGCGTGCCGAGGAACTCGCGATCGACAGCGGCCTGCCCGTCGCCATGGTGCGCACCGCTCTCATCTTCGCCGAGCGCACCGCGGTCGCGCCGCCCGTCCGGCAGTTCCCCCACACGCTCTTCGACATCCTGCTGCGCGGGCGCACGGGAGGACTGCCCGTCCAACCCGACCACTGGTGCGACATCGTCCCCATGGAAACCCTCGTCGCCTACCTCACCGCGCTGACCGAGGTCCAACTCCGCGGTGACGCCGCCCTCACGTCCGGAGTTCACTGGGTCACCGCCGGGCCGGCCCGCCTCACGGCAGCCGACGTGGCCGACGCCTGCACCAAAGTCCTCACGGCCGCGGGCCGACCACCCAAGGAGCCTCTCCTGTCGCCGCCTGCCGTGGCGCGCACACGAAGCCACGGGCTGGCCCGCCTGGCCCAGCTCGGATTCCAACCGCCCGAGCGGGCACCCCTACCCTGCGACCTCGTACGTCTCCTCCCGGCCCAGCTGAACCGCGACGCGGTACTGGAGGCCCTTGAACACAACGTCCGGCTATGCGCGGACGCCTTCCCGCGCGGGTGATCACGAGGCGCGGGCCGCTTCCCCGCGGAGCGGCCGTCGTTACCGGGGGCATGAAGATTCTCGGTTCGAAGAAGCGCGTGGCGGTGCTCGCCCTCGCCATCGGGGCCACCCTGGCCGCCACCGCCGTCCAAGCGGGGGCCGTCAAGGCGGAACTCCCCTTGCAGGGAAGCGGCACCGTCTGCCTGACTCAGGAAGCGGCCCGCGCCCTGGACGCCCAGCACGTGACGATCTCGGCCACGGGAGCGGCCACCGGCAGCGGGAACTGTGTCACCTTCCCCGGCTCGGGCACCCTCTCCCCCGACCTCACCGGGGGAGAGCTCCCACTCCAGGGCGGTATGCGCTTCGCCCGCGGAGGGTCACACCTCGACATGACGCACCTGGTCATTCACATCCGCCTGGGCAAAGGCCACACCAGCGCGGACATCGCCCAGAACGGAGCGCCAGGCAAGAACACCACGGTCTTCCTGTTCCCCGTCTCCCTCAGCAAGGTTTCCTTCACCCCCGCCACCGTGGACACCAAGGACATTCCCCTGACCCTCACGAGCGAGGGCGCAACGGCCTTCGCCGACACCTTCGGTGTGGCACCGCTGCCGGCGGACGCCCCACTGCTCGCCTTCGACGGACAGGCCAAGATCACCAGCCCGTTCGAGGGTCTACCGAAGCCCTGAGCGCAGAAGAGATTGACTCGGAGCACGGCGCAGCAGCGTATCCGTGGGCGGGCTCCTCACCCCGAGGTGCCCGCCGGGGTTCGGTGGTCTCGGCTTGGAGGCACCGCCCATCGGGACCCCCGCTTGGCCTTCGACCGTGCTCAGGGAGAACTCGTGACTCCTACTCTTGGCCACCTCTGACGACAGCTGACCGTAAATGCACTGTCGCTGCCCGTTGCCCTCCGTAGACGATCACCACGTGAAGCATGCCGGCTAGCCGGAAGCAGCACACGTGTCCTTAAGGCAGACAGCCAACGTCGTGGTGCGCGGATAACGGCGTTGTCGACTCCTCGCCTTCGACTCAGGTGGAGGAGTGCTCCCGTGGCGGATGTGCGCCCAGGCAGACAGCAGGCCATCGTGCTGGGTGCGGGCTTCGCCGGGTTGGTCGCGGCTCGCGTGCTGGCCGACCACTTTGATCGTGTCGTGGTGATCGAGCGCGACGACTTGACTGGCGAAGGCGCGCGGCGCGGGGTGCCACAGAGCCATCACCCCCACGCCTTCCTGGCTCGCGGCCATGAGATCCTCCAGCAGCTCTTCCCGGGTCTTGCCCCGGAGCTCCTCGCGCTCGGGGCCTGTGACGCGGAGATGCTGAGCGAAGTCCGGTACGTCTTCCAGGGACATCCGATCAAACAGGTCCCCATCGGCCTGCACGTCACTCTCGCTTCCCGACCCTTCATCGAGGCGCAGATGCGCCGCCGCGTGGGGGAGCTGGCGAACGTGGAAGTACGTGAGCGGTGGGAGCTGACCGGGATCACCGCTGAGGGGTCGCGGGTGACCGGGGCACGGATCGTTTCCCTGAACACGGGGGTGAGCGAGACACTCAGCGGCGACTTGGTGGTGGACTGCCTGGGTCGCAGCGGGCGTAGCAGTGCATGGCTTGAGGAGCTGGGATTTGCCCGGCCCGGCGAGGAGCGGGTGCGCAGCGGTCTGACGTATGCAAGTGGGCGGGTGCGTTTGGCAGGTGGTGCGCCTTCGGGGGACCGGACGGTGATCGTGACGGCGGTGGCGGGGCGGGCGCGGGGGCTGGTTCTGATTGAGCAGGAGCGCGGGGAGTGGATGCTCTCGGTGCACGGCTACGGGCCCGGGAACGTTCCGCCTTCGGATGAGGCGGGGTTCATGGAGTTCGCGCGGGACCTTGCGCCCGCGGATGTCCGGCAGGCGCTTGAGGGTGCGCAGTTGCTGGGCGGGGTGGAGTTGTTCAAGGTTCCGCACAGTACGCGGCGCCGCTTCGACAAGCTGCGCCGCCTGCCGGGAGGGCTCGTCGCGCTCGGGGACTCGCTGTGCAGTTTCAATCCTGTCTACGGGGCGGGTATGACGTCGGCGGCCATGCAGGCGATCACCTTGGGTGAGTGTCTTGTGGCGACGCGGTCGCGGTCGCAGGCGCTGCCCCGCGCCTACTTCCGGGCGGCCTCCCGGGTGGTCAGCCAGCCCTGGTGGTTCGCGCTCCTGGCCGACTTCCTACTGCCGGAGGTCGACGGTAAGCGGCCGTTCGGGATGTCGGTAATCCGTCGGCATCTGACCAGGACGCTGGCTGCCGCCGAACGCGACGGTGAGCTGGCCGGGGATCTGTTTCGCACCATCGGGATGGTCGCGCCGATCACCCGGCTGGTGTCGCCCCGCTCCCTGCTGCGTATCTATCGCCGCCGGTGAGCGCCGGATCCGTGGGCTGCTACCGGACGAGGCCCGCGCACCGCCCGTGACGGACGGGCACCAGGCCTTGCGGCCACCGAATGGTCACGGAAAGTGGCAGGCCGAGCGCCTGCCGGCTGTTGTCACTCAACCAGTTACTGCGAAGACCACAGGGAGTTGCCGTGCAGGACAAGCGCAGGCCCACGCCGTATTCGTCGAGCGTCTCGATCGGCCAGTTCTATGACCAGATGGGGGCGTTCTTCGCGACGCTGTTCGGGGAGAACATCCACTTCGGACTCTTCGACCGGGACGATGCGTTGTCGATGGCGCAGGCGCAGAGCCGCCTGACCGACCGTCTGCTGGACCTACTACAGCTGGAGGAAGACAACTACCTGCTCGATGTGGGGTGCGGTACGGGGCATCCCGCGATACAACTCGCCGAGCGTACGAAGGCCACGGCCCTGGGCGTGAGCGTCAGCCCCTCGCAGGTGGAGGCCGCCATCGCGAAGGTTCAGAACGCGGGCCTGTCATCGAGACTGGCGTTCGCCGTGGCCGATGCCATGGACCTGCCGTACGAGGCGGGGACCTTTGACGCGGCCTGGGCGGTGGAGATGCTCTTCCACGTACCCGACCGACTTCAGGTGCTGCGCGAGATGGGGCGCGTCGTCAAGCCGGGCGGGCGCCTGGTACTCAGTGACTTCGTCGAAGTGCAGCCCGTCACGGACCAGGAGTGGGATCTCCTCGCGCAGGGGTTCGCGTTCTCCTCCCTGCTGCACCCGGACCGCTACGGCGAGGTGGTGGCCCAGGCCGGGCTCGAGGTGGTGCAGGTTCTGGACGTCACCGCCCAGACGCGGCAGAACATGCGGTGGATCGAGGAGCGGTACGCGGCTGACAAGGAGCGTCTTGCCGGGGTCTACGGTGCCGATTTCGCGGCCCAGATGGACCGACTGCTGCCGGTCGGGATGTCCATCTACACCGAAAAGCTCGGCTACGTAATCGTCGAAGCCCGCCGGCCCGCGTAGGGGTCGACCCCGGCGGCAGCGGCGGCACCGGAGGGCGCCCGTGGGCCCGGTTCGACGTGTTGGTTCCGGTCCCGGGTGACAGATCCGCCCAGGCCCGGCACAGAGCCCTGCTGACGGTGGGGCGTGGGGACGGCCCGGCTCGGTCCGGCGCCGGGGAGGCGGGGACAGTGACGGTGTCGATACCCGAGTACAAGAGATTTCCGTCGGCTGCCGAGCCGGGGCTTGTCCGGCGTGCCGTTCAGCGGGCATCGGCTTACCTGCAACGGTCCATGGAACAGGAGGAAGCACCCTCAGCGCTGCTCGCATTGGACCCCGGTTTTGGGGAGATCCTGCCAACGGCCGCGGCGCGCAGGGTACTTCGCGATCGCTTCGGACAGGACCCCGGCTTCGACCTGGGCGCCGAAGCCTTCTCAGCCATGCTCACCTTGACGTTGTTCCCTCCGTCGTGGGGCCGGCCCGCGTCCGCACTGGTCCGCCAGGTCGAGGCAGCCCGATGGGAGTCCAGGTACCGCTTCTTCACTGATGCCAACAGCTTCCCCGCGGACACCGACTGCACCGGCCTTGCCCTCAGCGCCCTCCACGAGCACGGCCGGCTCTCGTCTGCGGACCTGAAAGTGAGCGTGCACGACCTCCTGCGCTCTGCGGCCGAGTGCTCGCTCCCCCGCAGGGACAGCCGGGCCGACGATGCTCTCCATCCCGGCGTCCCCATGGTCTATTGGGAGGACGGACGCGAACCCCGCACGCTCAACCGCGGCCGCAAACACGACGCGGTCGCCTGCGCCAACGCCCTGTACGCCATCCATCTGGCCGACCCCCAGACCCTCACCGGCGCACAAACGGTCATCAGCGCCTCGATGCGCTACCTCACCGACCACCTCACCTCCCGCCGCTACCTCGACGGCACCCGCTACTACCCCTCCCCCGACGCCTTCCTCTACGCCGCATCACGCCTGTGCGCACGCTTCCCCTCCAGCACTCACGCACTGACCGGCCACCTGCGGCGGGCCTGGCAGGAGCGCGAGGAGTACGCCGACACGCAGGCCGCCCCTGAATCGGGGCCCGGAATGCCGTTGGACCTGGCGTTGCGGATGCTGACCGCCGGCAACCTCGCCCTCACCACCGGACAGGACCAGCGGCGACGGCTCCTCGCACGGGCACAGCGGCCGGACGGATCCTGGGCCGCCTGTCCCTACTACCGCATGGGCCGCTTCCCCGTGTTCTTCGGCTCCTCCTACCTCACCACCCTCTTCTGTCTCCGAGCACTCACCACGCCGGAGAGCGCCACCGTCACCAGACCACGCCAGGCCCAATGGAACGGGGACCGCTGATGCTGCTATGGGATTCCCCTCCTGCATCCGCTTCCAGCGAGGTGTCCGTCGCGCCCGGCGGCACCGGCCGCATTCCGTAAGGGGTGCGGGCCCGAGCGTCAAGGCCGGGTCGGTGTCTGGGCAACGACGGATGTGTTCGTCCCCGAGGCGAACCGGCCGGTGGTGGACAGCCAGTGCAGCGTCGCGGACATGAACTGCTCCACCAGAGCCACGTAACGTCTCAGCTCTTTCCCCCGGTCCGCCGGCAGAGGCGTGGTCCGCAGGGCTTGTGCCAACGAGGCGAAGTCCCGTCGACGCTGGTCGATCATGGCCCGGGCCCGGACACGCGCCACGGCCGCGGAACAGCAGCTCTCCCGGGCGATGACCGCCACGAGGTTGTCCTGGCCCGCCAGCTCATCGTCCGCGCCCGAGGCCAGATCGTTGGCCCACCCCGCGATGTCGGCCAGCGCCCACCGAAGATCCCGCACCCGCAGATCCACCCGTGGATCCTCCACCATAAGCGCGTGGCCGGTGCGCTCCAGGACAGTCAGCATGGGCACAAGGGTGATCGTGCGACGGCGCAGCCGCACATAACCCGCCACCGACAAGGCGGCGGCCCCCACCTGTCGCAGGGCGACCTCCTGCTCCGTGGCATCAAGGAAGTCCGTGTACTCCCGGGCGAAGCGCTCCCTCCACCGGTCCGGCATCCCCAACGCGGTCCGCTCCCACAGCCCAGCCAGCACCGACACATGAGGCGACATCACCCTGGCAGACGGGGCGGCACCGGGCTGGAGTACCTGCCGCAGTGGCGTTGCGAATGCCTCCAACGACGGTGGGGAATGAGCCAGTCCACTGCGATCGATAAAGTCGTCCACCCAGCAGATGAACACCGCCCACTGCACCGTGAGCAGCACATCCGCCTCGGCCCCATGCGGCAGAGCGCCACCGGCCAGCACGTCCAGGCGCATCGCGGCCAGCCGACGCTCCCCCGGCTCATCCGCCACCAGGCCATGTGCCCGAGCCCACTCCAGCACCTGCCCGAAGTCAAGGCTCCCAGGGCCTGATCTACCGTCACCCATAATTCGATCTTGTCAGAGCCCGCCCGCGACGGTAACGGCGTAAAAGAGTCAGGATCCACCAACACAAGCGCGCCAGCGCCCCGTCAAGCGCAGCCAACTCTCGCCGTTCAAAGCGACGCCCTGAATGCTTCCCCAGCAGCCTGCAGCCAGCCCCGCCCCGCCGGGAAGAACCCCCGACCCGGCGCCCGAACCAGTAGGACGCGCACATCACCTCCACCACGCGTGCGGCTCGGCATGCCCTTCACTGGCCGGCCCCACGGCTGCGCCCGATGAACGACCCGCCGCCCGCAGCCATCATCGTGCCCATCATCCCCTTGAAAGCGCCGTCGAACAGGGTCCTGTTGTTGGCGGAGAACGTCAGCGTCTTGCCCTTGTTGACGTGAGCGGACAGCCCGTATGCGTGTCCTGCCCTTCACTCGGAGTGCTTCCCGCAGCCTGTTCCGGGAACGACTCCTCGTGTCTGCTCGTAGCGTTCCTCGTGATCGCTGCCCGCCGTCCTGCGGGCGGCCTGTGCATTGAGGAATCCCGCACATGAGCACTGTGGTGACACGCCAGAAGTTCAGCACCCTGTTCGACTGGTTCGACCAGGACGGCGACGGGCAGCTGACTCAGGGCGATCTGAAGGCCACCGCGCTTGTCTTCTCGCGGGCGGCGGCCGAAGACGACCACGACAACGTCAAGGCCATCCACGACGCGTTCGAGCAGTGGTGGCAGCTGCTGCTCCAGCACGGTGACACCGACGGGGACGGGCGGGTCTCCCGGGAGGAGTTCATCACCGTGATGGAGGTCAACGTCACCACCCCCGAACACTTCGAGAGCGCCGTCATGGCAATCGCCGACGCGGTCATGAACGCCCTGGACACCAACGGCGACGGAGTGCTGAGCCAGGAGGAGTACGTGCGCCTCTACGACACCCTCGGCGTGCCGGGGGAGCTGTCGGCGCAGGCATTCACCCGGGTGGACCTGGACGGGGACGGGGTGATCAGCTTCGAGGAGTACAGGGCGGCAATCGTCGAGTTCTACCTGAGCGCCGACCCCCAGGCCGCCGGCAACTACCTCCTCGGACCCGTCCCCGCCTCGGCCTGACCGGCTTGAGCCTCCGAGGAAGGCGACGGCCGCCAAGCGCCCCGTGACGCCGCTCCTAGGCCTCTGTGCCGCTGCCCTCACCGCGGGCTTGGGCCAGGCCGCTGCGCGACCTGGCTGCTGGCAGGACTCGAGGAGGACGGGCAGGAGTAGGCGGCCCTAGTCGCGGAGCAAAAGAGCCTCAGGTCCGGTGCCGGTCAGGACGAGGGAGTCCTGGAACAGATTCAGCTCGATGGTCTGCGACCTGGCTTGAGCACTGGCGGGGCGGCCCGCGTATTCGGCAAGGACTGTGCCCGAGCCGTCGACGACGGTGATGAGGGAGGGGACGACGTTTCCGCCGGTGACGACGAGCTGCGGAACGGTGCCGATGTAGCGGATGCTGAGGGTGCCGACGTCCTCCGCGGCAACCTCGGCCGCCGGGACCTGGGTCAGACCAATCTCACTGTCGGGCTCGATCTCGGTCACTGGGATGCCGCTCAGCTCGGGCTGGGTGGCGCTGCCCCCGGTTCCGGGGATCGCCCCAAGGTCGGTGACTTCCGGCTGGGGCGTGGTGTCGGACATTTCGTCTCCTTGCTGGTCGGCGAGCTGCCTTCCCGCACTGAGCGTTGCAGCTCTGGCTGAACCAACCAGCAGATCCGGAGGGGAACGGCCGAAAACGGGTGGTGACGCAAAAGAGCTGGCGTGTGCGCGGCCGGAACTCTGGCGTGACACCCGGGCTCTGGGCCTCGGGTCGGTCAGCGCAACGACCGAACAGCCCGAAGGGCAGCTCGGTTCAGCCACCTGCGGGAACACCCTTTACCGCCACCAGCTTTGGATAGCTTCCCACCATGTATATGCAGATAGATCCCTTAAGGCCTGGGAGAGGCCCCGGCCGGGCGATCGCGGCCAAGACCGTCGACCTCAAGGGCGAGGACTGGAACCTGATCTCACTCGCCGAGCTCCTCCAGCCCCGCCTCGCCGCTCCCCTGAGTAACCTGTTGTGAGCGACGTTGGACGGCCCCCGACCTGCGGTGCTCCTCTTGGCGAGACAGTGTCCGCTGGGGGGAATCTGGGGGGAATGAGGCCTCGTGGGGGGGCGGCTGGGGGGAATCGGCTGCATATGCAGGCAGCAGGGTGAAAGACTCCGAAAGGTCGATCGCTGCAGGTCAGACCGCCTGCCTAGGCAATTTCCGCAGGTCAGCGGTGTGTGGGTGACGACTTCAAGAAGATCTCCTCGTGGGCCGCCATCCTGTTTGCACCCACACTCGTAGGAACCATCTACGGCATGAACTTTGAGTCCATGCCTGAGTTGGGCTGGGCCTTCGGATACCCCCTTGCGATCTGCCTCATGGGGATGGTCTGCGTCAGTTTGTACGTAATTTTCAAGCGGCGGGACTGGCTCTAACCCCTCGCATGACGCTCAGCCATCCTTCGCACTTCGCTTTCGCATCTCTCTCAGATCGGCCCAGAAGCGGCCGTGGGGGGTTTCTGGGGGGAATCGACTGTCAGCCTGCGCCTCGTGTCCGCCGCAACGGACGTCCGGATTCGTTGCCGAAGAGGAAGCCTCCCGAGTGCTGGGCGGCGATGGCTGCGGCCGGGGAACTGCTGGCGGCCGAGGACGGCCCGGACTAGGCAGAGGCGACGGCAGAACCGACAACATTGCCGGTCGCCGGCGACCGCCGTCGACGCTCGTACGGGTTGAACGGGTCCAGGCCTGGTTGGCAACACGGTCCTGTGACGGAGACAACCAGGGCCGGCCCATCGGTGCGGGCGTGACCGGCGGCCGACGGTGAGCGGTGGTCCGAGACCCCACCCGTTTGCCGTAACCCGCCGGGCTGCGGGGCCGGTCGCGCCGTACGTTCGCTCCAGGGGGCCGTGGCGAGCGAGGAGAAATCCGTGGGCGAGCAACCGAATGTCCTGGTGCTGTGGGGCGATGACATCGGCATCACCAACCTGAGCTGCTACAGCGACGGCCTGATGGGGTACCGGACGCCGAACATCGACCGGATCGCCGAGGAGGGCATGCGGTTCACCGACTACTACGCCGAGCAGTCGTGCACGGCGGGCCGCTCCTCCTTCATCACCGGACAGAGCCCGTTCCGGACGGGGCTGTCCAAGGTGGGCATGCCGGGGGCCTCCATGGGCATGCGCTCCGAGGACCCGACCCTCTCCCGGGTACTGAAGTCGTCCGGCTACGCCACCGGGCAGTTCGGCAAGAACCACCTGGGCGACCGGGACGAGCACCTGCCGACCATGCACGGCTTCGACGAGTTCTTCGGGAACCTGTACCACCTCAACGCCGAGGAGGAGCCCGAGGAGCGCGACTACCCGACCCCGGAGGAGTTCCCGGACTTCCGTGAGAGGTACGGGCCGCGCGGCGTGCTGCACAGTTGGGCCGATGGCAAGGGCGGCCAGCGGATCGAGAACACCGGGCCGCTGACCCGCGAGCGCATGAAGACCTGCGACGACGAGTTCGCGGACGCGGCACAGGACTTCATCCGTCGCCAGCACGGCGCGGACAAGCCGTTCTTCCTCTGGTTCAACACCACGCACATGCACTTCCGCACACACGTCAAGGAAGAGATCCTGGGACAGGCCGGGCGCTGGCAGTCCGAGTACCACGACGCGATGATCGACCACGACCGGGTGATGGGCTCGATGCTCGACCTGCTCGACGAGCTCGGTATCGCGGACAACACGATCGTGGTCTACGGGACGGACAACGGCCCGCACGCCAACACCTGGCCCGACGCGGCCACCACCCCGTTCCGCAGCGAGAAGAACACCAACTGGGAGGGAGCCTTCCGCGTCCCCGCCCTGGTCCGCTGGCCCGGGAAGATCAAGGCGGGCACGGTCTCCAACGAGATCGTCTCCGGACTCGACTGGCTGCCCACCTTCGCCGCGGCGGCCGGCGAGCCGAAGATCGCGGAGAAGCTGAAGGCCGGCTGCACGCTGGACGGACGCGAGTACAAAGTCCACCTCGACGGGTACAACCTGCTCCCCTACCTGACGGGGCAGGAGGAAAGCGGCCCGCGCAAGAGCTTCTTCTACTTCTCCGACGACGGTGAGCTGACCGCGCTGCGCTACGACAACTGGAAGCTGGTGTTCATGGAGCAGCGCGCCCCGGGCACACTGCAGGTCTGGGCCGACCCGTTCACCGTCCTGCGCGTCCCCAAGATCTTCAACCTGCGCACGGACCCCTTCGAAAGGGCCGACGCCACCTCGAACACGTACTTCGACTGGATGATCAGTCACGCGTTCCTACTGGTGCCCGCACAGCGGGTCGTCGGCGAGTTCCTGGAGACCTTCAAGGAGTTCCCGCCCCGGCAGAAGGCGGCGAGCTTCAGCATCGACCAGGTCTTCGCCAACCTGACCGCGGGCATCACCAGTGCCTGAAGCGTCCACCGTCCCACTCGCGGAGGTGCGGTTTTCCGGACCGGAAGGTCCGGAAAACCGCACCTCCGTCGTCCCCCCGGGGATGACGGCCCTCACCGGCGGCCGCTTCCGCATGGGCTCCGACCGGCACTACCCGGAGGAGGCACCCGCCCGCGAGGTGAGCGTGGGCGCGTTCGCCATCGACCGGTTCCAGGTGACCAACACGCAGTACGCGGAGTTCGTCGCCGCCGCGGACTACGTCACCGTGGCGGAGCGCCCCCTGCGCACCGCCGATCACCCCGGAGTGCCGGCCGCGAGGCTGGCCGCGGGCTCGCTGGTGTTCCGGCCGACGCATGGACCGGTCGACCTGCGCGACCTCAGCCAGTGGTGGGCGTGGACCCCGGGTGCGAGCTGGCGGCGGCCGGAAGGGCCCGGCAGCGGGTTGCGGGGCCGCAAGCAACTGCCGGTCGTCCACATCGCGTACGAGGACGCCGAGGCGTACGCCGCCTGGCGGGGACAGCGGCTGCCCACCGAGGCCGAATGGGAGTACGCGGCGCGCGGTGGACTGGACGGCGCGGACTACACCTGGGGAGACGAACCCCTCCCTGAGGGACGACGGCTCGCGCACTGGTGGCAGGGCGACTTCCCCTGGCGCAGCACCCGCCCCGGAGGCGTCTACGGGCCCGCCCAGGTCGGGAGCTACCCCGCCAACGCCCATGGCGTCCACGACATGGCGGGCAACGTCTGGGAGTGGACGGCCGATTGGTACGCCGCACCCGAGGGAGCCACGGCTCCGTCGTGCTGTGGCCCGAGCGAGCCCCGGGGCGGTACGGAACAGGCGAGTGTCGACCCCTCCCAGCCCGGCAGGCCGGTGCCGCGCAAGGTCGTCAAGGGCGGATCCTGGCTCTGCGCCGACGAGTACTGCCGTCGGTACCGGCCCGCCGCCCGCAGACCCCAGCCGGTGGACACCGGCATGAGCCACATCGGATTCCGCTGCGCGGCCGACCTCACCTGAGGCCGAGGCCGGGGGCCGAGCCCGGGTCCGACCCTGAGGCGGGGACGAACCTGAGGCCGAATCGCGTCCACCGCCTCCCGGGACGGATCACCGCCCCGGGAGGCGGACGCTCGCCCAGACCGTTTTCCCCTCCGCCGTGTGGCGGACGCCCCAACTGTCCGTGAGGTTCGCACAGATGTAGAGTCCCCGGCCGCCCTCGTCGCCCTCCCGGGCGTGCCTCAGGTACGGGGCCGTGAGTGAGGCATCCGTGACCTCGCAGGTCAGCAGGTGCGGCTCCCGGATCAGCCGCACGGCGATCGGCGCGGCTCCGTAGCGGATGGCGTTGGTGACCAGTTCGCTGACGACCAGCTCCACCGTGAACGGGTCGACCGGTGTTCCCCACCGCTCCAGGCAGCGGGCGGCCTTGCGACGGGCATCGGACACGGCCGCCGGGACCGCCGACTGATCCCACGCGGACACCTGCTCGTCGGGAAGGCGCCGGGTCCGGGCCACCAGAAGCACGTCGTCGGGATCGAGGAGCATCTGCAAGGAGTCCGCCATGTCCTCGGGGCGCTGCTCCGGATGCGACAGCGCCTGCGTCAGCCGCTCCACGGGAAGGCCGGGCGCTCCGGCCCCGCGCGAGGCGAGGCACACCGTACTGCCCGCCGGGAGGGTGTACGCGGCGCTCGGAAACGGCGGCCCGTCGGCGCCGAGGAACGGTCCGACCGGAACGGGCGCCGGTTCCACGGAACCGTCCGGACGCACCGTCACGACGAGGCAGTTCCCCGCCCGGGCGATGTCCAGCCGCCCACTCACCGGGTCGTGCACCGCGATCACGCAGCCGGCGGCGGGTTCCGCGACGTCAGCAAGCCCGCGCTGTTCGCGTACGAGCCGACGCGCGGTCACATGCAGTCGGGCCAGCAGTTCGTGCGGCTCCAGATCCAAGGCGGCCAGCGTGTGCACGGCCGTCCGCAGTTGGCTCATCGTGGCCACCGCGTTCGCTCCGGACTGCTCCACCCGCCCCGCCACCAGGGCCACGCGCGCGGAGGACAGCGCGATGGTGTCGCACCACGAACCGGCTCCGCTGCCTTCCGGACGGTGCCGTTGGCAGACCTCCGCCGCGCTGTGCGTCGTCTCCGGCTGCCGGCGCGGCCAGCTCTGCAGAGCGGTCATGACGATGTGCTCGCGCGAGTGCCGCAGGGCGTTCTCCAGGCACAGCGCCGTGCGGGCGGCGACACTCGCGGCCAGCGGGAGATCCTCGGAGACGAACGGGTCGGTGCCGGGCGGCCGGTGGAACGCGACGGCGCCGAGCACTCTGCCTCGTACGGTCAGGGACGCCACGAGGGCCTCGGATGACGGGGCGCCCTCCGGGGAGGTGCGCAGCACCGTCGGCTCGCCCGGCAGGTGCTCGCCGAAGAGCCCGGGCAGCAGTACGGAGCCGACGCCCGGAAGGTGGGCAGCCCCGTCCTGCCCACCCGTGGCAGCGCAGCGCAGGACCGGCGCCGTCGTCCGCACCGACAGGTCCGGATCCGCACCGCGCAGCACGTCGTCCGTCAGTGCGACCACCACCGAGTGCGCGAATTCCGGCACCGTCACCTCGACCAGGTCCTTCGCGGTGCGCAGCACGTCGAGACTCCGGCCCACGCGCTCCCGCGCGGCGTGCAACAGGCGCAGGCGTCCTTCGGCCCGTTCCCGTTCCGTGACGTCGACCGCAGTGGTGACCACACCGATCGGCCGGCCCCCGCGATCCGTCAGCCGGAACGTGGAGGTCGAGAAAACGTGTTCCCGGCCGGGATCGGACGGCGGCCGTCCCCGGACGAGGACGTCTCGCCTCGGGATCCCCGTGGACAGCACGTCGCGCAGGGCGTCCTCGTCCAGGTCGGCCGCGAACGGCGCGTACGCCTCGGACACGGGCATGCCGACGACCTGGTCCTGTGTGACGCCCCGCATCCCGGCGGCCACGGTGTTCACGCGTACGACGCACAGGTCCGGGTCCAGGACGTGCAGCCCGACCGCCGATTGGGTGAAGACGGCATCCAGTACGGCCTCGTCCAGCCCGTGCAGGGGAATGTCATCCGCATCGGACGGCTGGGGGGAGGACATGTCCACCTCGCCTTCCCGGATGCGGGGATGTTCCGTTTCGGATCCTCGCACGGCGGCCGGGGACCCGCATCCCGCCGGGGCGGCTACGGGCCCCGTGCCGGACCGACGCCGAATGGCGGTGTCCACGACAGTGGATTTAGCTGAAGCCCTGGATCCGAAAGTGGGAGAGGCGAGGGCGCGCCATGAGTCAGGCCGATGACGTCGGGAACGGAGCGCTGTCCGAGGGCGAGAGAGCCGAGCTGTCCGAACTGCGTCGCCGCGTGGGCACGCTGGAAGCCCAAGGACCCAAACCCGGGAAGCACCGCGCGCGTTCGTTCCTCGCCGTGGTGCTGATCACGATCGCGGCGATCCTGGCTCCGCTGAGTGTGGTCGCCGTCTGGACGAGCGACATCGTCGGGGACACCGACCGCTATGTGGCCACCGTCCAGCCCCTCGCCTCCGATCCCGACGTACAGGCCGGCGTGACGAACCGGGTCGCCAACGCGGTCATGGAGCACGTGGACGTGCCGCTCCTGCTGGAGCAGGTGGCCCCCGACGACCGCCCCCGGCTCGAAGCCCTGCTCGGCAGGCTCGACGGCCCCCTGACGAGCGGACTACGAGGGCTGGTCGAATCGGTGACGTCGAAGTTCGTGGCGAGCGACGCCTTCGCCACGCTCTGGACGGAACTCAACCGCCGGGCCCACCAGACCGTGGACAAGGCGCTGACCGGCAGCGGGGGCGGCGCGGTCGAGCTGAAGGGGGACACGGTCACGATCGATCTCGCCCCCGTTGTGGAGCAGGTCAAACAACGGCTCGTCGACAGCGGACTGACGGTCGCCTCGAAGATCCCCGAGGTGCACACCGACTTCACGGTCATGACCTCCGACCAGATCGGCAAGGCCAGGACCGGCTTCCGGCTCCTGCAACTCATGGGCGCCTGGCTGCCGGTCATCACGGTCGTCCTCGCCGCCGGCGGCGTACTGCTCGCCGCACGCCGACGCCGGGCCCTGGTCACCGCCGCGCTGGCCGTAGCGGTCGCCGTCGGCCTCCTGGGCATCGGGCTGCACGTTTTCCGTACGTTCTACCTGGACGCCCTGCCCGCGTCGGTCAGTCCCGCGGCGGCGGGCTCGGTCTACGACGCGCTCGTCCGCTTCCTGCGCACCAGCGTCCGTACGGTCGTCACGCTGGGCGTGATCGTGGCCGTGGGCGCCTGGCTCAGCGGCTCCGGCGGGCGAGCCGTCAGGGCGCGGCGGATGTGGCGCTCCGGGATCGGCGCCGTGAGGGGAGCCTCGGGCTTGTCGACCGGCCCGGTCGGTAGCTGGGTCCACCGCCGCAAGACCCGGCTGAACTGGGGCGTGGTGGTACTTGCCGCCGTGGTCTTCGCGGTATGGGACCACCCGACCGGCATGGTCACCGTCTGGCTGGCCCTCGCCGCGCTCGCGGCGCTGGCCGTCGTCGAGTTCCTCGCATCGGACGGTGCTGTGTCCCGGAGGGGGGAGCCGGCTGAGGCTGCGGATTCCGGAAGCCGGCTGTAGGTGGGGGAGCTCTTGGGGACCCTGTCCCGTGCTCTTTGCCCCGCCGTTTCCCCGTTCCGTTCAGGGAGCGTCGGGGTAGACCCGGGCCCAGTCCTCCCTGACACTGACGGTCAGCCACGCCTGCCGCTCAGCCTCGGCCAGGGCCCGCTCGGCGCCGGCGTCGTAGGGGATGTCGTCCCGGGTTCCGTCGTCGTGGTGGATGAGGAGGGCCAGGCCGTGGGGCGCCGAGGCGGCGTAGGTGAGCATTTCGATGTCCCCGTTGGAGTTTCCGCAGGCGAGCACCGGATGGCGGCCCAATCGGCTCCAGATCTGCACCGGTTTCTCCGGGCCGTCGTCCAGCACGCGGATGGCGTCGCCGTATACGACGGTCCGCTGGGTGTCGGACCAGCTCGCATCGGCCGTGGACCCGATGACCTGCTCGGGCCGAACGCCATACACCTCGGCTGCGATGACCCGCATGAAGTCACGCCCGCCGCCGGAGACGATCACGGTGGCGAATTCTCTGTCCCTCAGGTAGGCCAGAAGTTCCAGCATCGGCTGGTACGCGCACGCCGGATAGGGACGCCGCAGGACCGGATGGCGGGTGGTACGGAAGAATTCCCGCATCATCATGGCCACCGCGTCGGTGTCCAGGCCCCGCTGCGTGGCGATCACCGCCTCGGCGAGGACGGGCAACCGGGTGTCGTCCCCTGCGTAGTGGTCCGCGACCACCGAGGCGATCCACGCCGGATCGCCTGCGAGCACGGAAGCGTACGGTTCACGGTCCGCCAATGCGGGATCGGCCTGCGCCATCTGCCGCCACCGCTCGGTGAGGTAGTGCAGTTGTACGGGCATCGGCCTCTCCGGCCAGAGCGTGCCGTCGTTGTCGAAGACGGCGACCCGGTCGGGAGGCTCCAGGAAGTGCTCCCCGGCGGTCGTCACGGCCTCGACGAAGCGCAGCAGAGCCGTGCGGGTCTCTCCGTCACGCCAGGACGGGAGCACTGGATGACTCATCAGTGGATCCTCGGGTCGTGTAGTAGGGGGCAAGGCCAACAGAGCGGGGAGGCGGGCAGCTCCCCTCACCGTGCCCCAGCCCTCCCCCGCCCACGGGCAGCGACGCGCTCGGGCGGCGGGATGCCGCCGGACGGTCTAAAGCGGCGTGCCTCTGGCCCGGCGAGATCCCGAGGTGCTGACCAGGGCGCAGTCCCGCACCCTGTATGAGGGAAGGATCTGCACCATGTCGACTTCTGGAGGAACGCCGATGAGTGTGAGCGGCACACCTCTCGACACTGGCACGCCGCGCCCTTCCTGATGGGGGATGGGGAGTCCGGCAACCGTCGCGTGGACGGGCCGGACGCGGCGGACGCGACGGACAAGGACGTCGCGGCGCAAGACCACACGGCGGACGCTTCCGGTCGGAGTGCTGCCCTTCGGTCGTCTTGGTGGCGCGCAAAGTCCCGTGACGTGACGGTGACCGCACGGCGGCTGCAGCGCGGTGCCGAAGTCCGCTTCCCCGTGATCACGCATCTGACCGCTCGGATGCTTTCGGTGAACATCCTGGACGCCGCCACCCGGCTGGCAGCCCAGTGTTTCCTGACCGCGATCCCGCTCCTCTTCGTGTTCGGTTCCTTCGCACCACAGGGCGTGCAGAACCAGCTCCTCAGTTCCGTGCGCGCCGTCTTCGGGCTCGAGGGTGCCGCGAACGACCAACTGGAGCAGGTGTACCAGTCGGGCACCGAGTCCTTGCAGGAGGCCACCGGTGTCGTCGGGTCCTTGATGGTGGTGCTTTCCGCCACGGCGGTGAGCCGTGCGATGCAGCGGTTGTGCAGGCGTGCGTGGGCGATTCCCAAAGGGGGAATGAAAGTCGCCCCGTGGCGTTGGTTCGTCTGGATTGTCGTATGGCTGGCTGTCCTGGTGGTGCAGGCTCCGCTGCGTGACGGTTTCGGTACCGGGCTGTGGTTGGGTGTTCCCCTCACGTTGCTGTGCCAGACAGCCTTGTGGTGGTGGAGCCAGCACCTGCTACTGGGAGGCGCCGTCCGCTGGCCTCCGCTGCTGCCCGGTGCCGTGCTCACGGCGTTCGCGGTCACCGCACTGTCCGTCGGGGCCCAGTTCTACATGCCGGCGGCGCTCAACCGAACGCTGGCCGAATACGGGTCGCTGGGCCTGGTCTTCACCTTTCTGTCGTGGCTGATCGTGGTCTGCGCGGCGGTCGCTGTCAGCATCACCGTGGGTGCCGTTCTCGCGCAGGAAACGCACCTGGCCCACCGCCTGGGGAGCCCGCCCGCACGGCTGGGCGAATGAAGCCGGGCAGGGAGGGCGTTCGAAACCCAGCCTCCCCTGGGGCGGGCCGGCTGGTTGCCGGGGCAAGGCGGGCCGGGTTCATCAGCCGTCATTCGGATCCGGCCGCACGGCACGCGGCGTCGCGCATCGGTGAAGAGAGCGCACACACATGACACTCGACCTGATCCTCATCGGCCTGGCCATCACGCTCATTCCCTTTCCGGGCATGGCCCTGATCCTGCTGCTGTCCCCGGCGGTGGCGTACGGAAGGGGCTCGCCTTCATCCTGGGGTGGCTCGCGTGCCTGGTGCTGGTGATCTCCTGCGTTCTGCTGTTCACCGGCGGATCACCGCCCAAGGCGCACACCGCTCCCTCGACCGCCGCCCTCGCCGTCAAGCTGGCCATCGGAGTCGGTCTGATCGTCTACGGCACGCACAAGAAGCGAAGGGTGAGCCGTCCCAGGGAAGACCCGGCCTGGCTGGGGAGAGTGCGTCACACCTCGGGGTGGTCGGCGGCCGGCATGGCCGTCCTGCTCCAGCCGTGGGGCCTGGTCGCGGCGGGGTGCGCGATCGTGATGAACGCCGACCTGTCCCACACGGTCACCTGGCTGACGCTGATGCTCTACTGCCTGCTGGCCACCTCCAGTCTTCTGGCGATGGAGTCGTACGCGAAGTTCCGGCCCGCTCGCGCCGAGGCCCGGCTCCAGGCCCTGCTCCACGCGATCACGAGCCACCAGGACCAGGCCGTCGTCGTCCTGTCGCTGGCGGTGGGTTTCTGGCTGGCGGGCAGGAGCCTCTACGAACTCACCTGACAGCGGTGGTCCACGGTCGCAGGACCGCAAACGGGCGCGCGGGTGCTCGCTGCCGAGGGCCCTGAGGGTATGCAGACGCAAGCCATGCGAGGCTCACGGTGCACGTTCCTCCGGCGCGGATGAGGACCGACGCCGTTCCAGCCCGAGCCGTACCGCCCCCACCATGACCTTCGCGATCAGGCCTACCAGGATGAGGTCGGCCACCATTTGGAGCGACGCCGGCACCCGAGCCGTCTGCGAGACCGGCACGATGTCGCAGAAGCCGACGGTGGCGAAGACGGTCAGCGTGAAGTACAGGGCGTCGGTCCTGCTGAGCGGTTCCGAAAAGGAGCGGGCTCCTTGCTCTCGTGCGTACAGAAAGTATGTGGCCGCGAACAGCAGCAGAAAGATCGGGATGGCAGTGGTCAGCACTTCGATCGCACGCAAATGGCGGTGCGGCGAACGGATGACGCTGACCGCTTGCAGGGCGAGCAGTGCGCCGATTCCCAACAGGCCCAGGACGAGCACCGTGACGGTGCGCTGGTCGAGACCGCGGTCGAAGGGGAGCAGGAAGTACCCGATGGTGGTGGCTGCCACCACGACCGTTGAACGCCGGAGTGGCAGGAGCAGGCGCATGTGGTGCGGGTGAAGCCACCGGCCCCGGTCACTTCGCTGCGGCGTGCTCATGAGGGCCGCGGCTCCTTCTCGCTTCCATGCCGACGCTGTCTCCCGGCGCCCTCCAGCTCCGCGATCCGGTGGTGCAGATCCGCCGACTCCGTCCGCTCCTCGGATTCGATCAGCGGATGCGGCGGGGGGAGGGCGGAGGTATGACTGAAGGGGAAAACACACCTGAACGGAGCGGCCACGTGGACGACTATCCGCTACTGAACGTCTTCCTCACGATGATGTATTTCTTCCTCTGGATGATGTGGTTCTTCCTGCTCTTCAAGGTGATCACTGACATCTTTCGGGACCACTCCCTGAGCGGGTGGGCGAAGACCCTGTGGCTGATCCTCGTCATCGTCCTGCCGTACGTGGGCGTGTTCATCTACCTCATCGTCCGGGGCCGCACCATGGGCAGCCGGGACGTCGAGGAGGCCGGCGAGCGGGAAGCGGCGTTTCGGAAGTACGTGCAGGAGGCGGCCGGCTCCGGCAGCAGCCACGTGGACGGCCTGGCACGCCTGGCAGACCTCAAGAACAAGGGCGACATCAGCGCGGAGGAGTACGACCAGGCCAAGGCGAAGCTTCTCGCCTGACCTAAGCCGGTCGGCCCCTTCGGAGTACGGGGGTACGCCGACGGGCAGAGAGGGACATGTCGTGGCCGACCGGTCAGCGCCGCCTGCCCGCAAGCACCCCAACAGCCCCGTGGGGTTGTTCCATCGCCCGCGCCGCACGCTCCGAAGTGACCTGGCGCAGGCTGTCTGCATGGGGGCGGGCCTGCTCGCCGGCCTCGCTGCTCCCTCGATTGAATATGGCCCGCTGACAGACTCAGGGCCCGTGATCAACCTCCTGTTCACCATCGGCTTCGGCGTGATCAGCCTGGTCAGCATCATCTTCTCGCTGTTGTTCCTGGTCGTGCAGTGGGCGTCCACCACTTTGAGCCCGCGTCTCGGACTCTTCCGCGACGACCCGCTGGTATGGCGGACCTTCGCCGTCGCCATCGGCGCCTTCATCTTCTGCGTCACCGCCGCACTGGCCGTCGGCACCCGCGACCGCGTCTCGGTGGCAGTACCGGTCCTGGCCATGGTGCTGGCCCTGGCGACCCTGGCGCTCATGCGATCCCTCCAGGTCAGGGCGTTCAGCTGGATCCAGCTCTCCTCCTCCCTGGAAGCCATCGCAAACCGGGGCCATCAGGTTTTCGACAGCCTCTACGCAAAGCCCCACGACAGCACGGCCCGCCAGAACTTTTCACCGGCCGGTCCGGGGCGCGTGGTGCGGTGGCCGCATGCCGGCACGCTGCTTCAGCAGATCGATGTCTCCCGACTGGTGGAGAAGGCCCACCAGCACGACAGTGTCGTCGTCCTCACCCAGCCACCGGGGCACCCCCTCGTCCGGCAACTGCCCGTGGCCCGCGTCCACGGCGGCGACTTGCCCGACGATGCGGTCCTGGCCGCGCTCCTCCCGGGCGCCGAGCGCTCCTTCGACCAGGACCCGGGACTGGCCCTGCGCCTGCTCGCCGACATCGCCTTGCGCGCTCTCTCACCAGCGGTCAATGACCCCGCCACCGCGGTCCAGGCCATCGACCACATCGAGGACACCCTGCTGCGCCTGGCAACCCAAGATCTCGACGTCGGACAGGTCCGCGACACGGAAGGCGTGGTCCGGGTGATCGTCCCCGTGCCCGACTGGAACGACTACCTACGCGCCGCCCTCGATGACGTGGTCGTCGCCGCTCGAAACTCACCCATGTGTCTGCTCCGACTACGAACCCTGCTCCAACGGGTGCTGGACGCCTGCCCGCACGAGCGCCGCGCCCTCCCGCAGGAGCGGCTCACCTGGGTCGAGGGCCAAGCCACCGAGCGGTTCCCCGTGGTGTGGCGCGCGGCCGTCGGCGGCGAATGGCGTGCCGATGGGGAGAACCGCGGCTAGGACTTGCTTTTCCGGACGATTACCGGTGGGTCCGGACCGTCGGGACCGCAGCGAGCGGCCGAAAACCGCGGTCGCGGGAGGGCCGAACGGGATGTCGCCGGTCACTCGGGTGCGGAGCGGACCCGGTAAGCGGCTACGCCTGCGCGCACGGTGGGAAACATGTGGACCTCGCCGAACTCGGCTGCGAGACCGGTGTCTTTGAGGACCCGGCGCAGCGAGGCCTTGGGCCGGGCCAGGGCGAGCACCACGTCTCGCTTGGCGAGTTCGCTCCGCAGTTCGCGCAGGGTGTCGATGGCGGTGGCGTCGATGTAGGTGACGGCTTCGGTGTTGACGATCACCCAGCACACCGGGACGTCGGCTCGTGCCTCCAAGGCCTTGATCCGCTCGGCGAAGAACGGCACGTTGGGGAAGTAGAGGCCGGCGTCGAAGCGGTAGACCAGCAGGCCGGGCAAGGTCTGGCCGCCTTCGTTCTCGTCGATGTCGCGGTAGCCGTCGATGTCCTCAAGGTGGCCCAGGACGGCGTCGTGCGGACGCACGGTGCGGTAGACGAAGACCCCGATCGACAGGGCGACGGCCACCAGCAGTACGTTGAGTACGCCTACGGCGAGCACGACGATCAGCGCTGCGACCGCCAGGGCTGCCTCCGCGTCGCGGATCCGACGCAGCCTCAAGATCGCGCCGAAGTCGAAGAGTCTGAGGGCTAGCTCGCGCGTCACCTCGTCGTGCGACCGCCCTTGTGGGTGGGAGCGCCCCCGGCACACATCGCCGCAATATCCGCGGGCGCCGTTGCGTGGATCTTGTCCGGCTATCTCATTCTCGGCTCCCGCACCGGGGCGCGCCATGCGGGGCGGGCACACGGCGGCCGCCGATGCGAGTGCCCAGCTCGAGACGGGCGCGCGATGCCCGTCCAGGTGTCGAGCCCTTGCCAGGTCTGGCGCTCCGGTGCCATCCGGGCGGAGCGGGCACGGCGCCTGGGGTGCGGGGGGCGAGATTTGCTCCTAGCGTCGGCTGTGGGCAGCGAGATATGTGGCTCCGCATCTGCCGGGTGGGTGTGCGGTCGTCCCTGTGATGCGGACGCCAGGTATGCCCGAGGCCCCCGTCAGCCCCGCAGCGCTTGATCAAGGAGGTGTGCGGTGGGAGACGCGATCGGGCAGATGCTGCCCTCCGCTGTTGGTATCGCGATCAGCCCCATGCCGATGATCGCAGTCATTTTGATGCTGGCCACCCCCAAGGGGCGCACCAACGGTCTCGCGTTCGCCGCGGGGTGGACGGTGTCGCTGGCAGTGGCAGCCACGGTGCTGGTGCTGCTGGGCACCGGAGCTGACGCCGCAGACGTTGACGGTGGCCCGGCTGCCTGGACCAGCTGGCTGAAGCTGGCTCTGGGCGTGCTGTTCATTCTCCTCGCGTTCAAGCAGTTCCGAGGCCGGCCCCGGGAGGGCCATCCCACCCCGATTCCGAAGTGGATGGCGGCGATCGACCGGTTCACGCCCGGCAAGGCCGTGGGTCTGGCCGCTCTCCTGGCGGTGGCCAACCCGAAGAACCTCGTCCTACTTCTCGGCGGCGCGGTCGCCATCGCCGGCAGCGGCGCCGACACGGGCGGGAAGACGGTCGCGGTGGTCGTGATGGTGCTCGTGGCCTCGCTCTGCACGGCCGTACCGGTCACCGTATTCCTGTTCGGCGGAGCGCGTACGGCAGGGATTCTCGGCGGTTGGAAGACATGGATGTCCGCGCACAGTGCAGCAATCATGGCTGTCCTGTTCGCCGTGTTGGGCTCCAAGTACGTCGGTGACGCGGTCTCCGGCCTCTCGGCCTGACTTCCGGGAACGTTGAACGGCGCACCCGGCTGAAATAGGCGCTGGGAGGACCGCCACGTGGCGGAACTCTGCTCCCACACTCGTCGGAACGATTTACGGCATGAATTCAACACCATGCCCGAGCTGCAGTGGGCCGGCGGATACCCCTTCGCCATCCTGCTGATGGCGGTGGTATTCGGCGTAGGAGCTTACGAGGCGTGACGAGGGCGGTCGGGTCGAGGCAAGAGCCTGCCGGGCCGCCCGGCCGCCGAGGTCGTCGCCTGCGGGCAACAGTAGCGAGCAAGGCAGGGACGCTCCGCTGTTCAGCCAGGTCGCCAGGTCGCCAGGAGCAGGTGTGGCGCGTTCCGGACGCCCCGGGAAGACCGATCCGGCGAGCAGCGCGCTCCCCTCTCCGGGAGCTGTCCAGGCCGAAGGTGTTGGATAGCAGCGCAAGTCGTGGCCGGCGGCCCCTGCCGCGCGGGCAAGGAGAGCCGCAGGGGTGGACAGCGGAGGGGTGAGCACCACGGCGAAGTCGAGGGGCGCGACATTGAGCCCCTCGACGCAGGCCGTGATCAAGTCATCGGGGTCCCGGACGGTGGTCGTGGCCCGCGTGCGCTTCACGGTGCATACCCATGCACAGCGCCCAGACGATGAAGATGTTGACGGCAACCAGCACCAGGGCCCACAAGGGGTAGTACGGCACCCACAGGAAGTTGGCGATCGCGCCCAGCCCGGCGACGGCAACACCGAAGAAGCGTGCCCATAGGGCTCCGCTGAACACGGCGCAGCCGGCAAAGACGAGGACGATGCCCAGAATGAGGTGTACCCAGCCCCAGCCGGCAAGGCTGAACTCGAACACGTAGTGGCGCGTCGCAATGAACAGGTCGTCCTTGGCGATGGCCGCGATCCCTTCGAAGAGCGCCATCACTCCACCGAAAATCATCAAGGCTGCCGCCAGGACGGTGGTGCCCGATGTGGGCGCGTGCCAGGGGCTCGGGGGTGCGTCGCTTGCGAGGGGCCTGCTGTCGTCACTGGCCATTGCGACCTCCATGGGTTGCAGAGTCGGCCTGGCATGCTGGGACCTGAATGTGATCCTCCGTTTCAGCGTGTCACGCCAGCCTTCCATCGGCATTCCGACTGACGACGCTCACGACGCCGGTCGCGTCCGTGAGACGCAGAAGCGCCGGTAGGACCCGCCGTCGAGACGTGTCCAGGGCGACGGGATGCCGAAGAACCGGCGAAGGCTTAGCGTGCACTGAAGTCCCGTCGCCGATCCGGAAGCGGAGGCGTTCATGTCGGAGCTCATGGTGATTGGGTACGACGATCCCGAGACGGCCCGGCGGGCCTACGCCACCGTGCAGGAGCTTCACCGACATCGCGTCATCAGCGTGAGCGGTCTGGCGGTGGTGTCGGTGGACACGCAGGGCGAGACGCACGTGGACACGCCGAGCCGTCTCATCGGCCCGTCGGCTGCGGCGGGGGCCGTGTGGGGCATGGTCTTCGGCGTGCTGTTTCTCCTGCCCGGCGTCGGGCTCGTGGCTGGTGCGGCGGTCGGTGGACTGCTGGGGAAGCTCGGTAAGTCCGGTGTCGATGACGCATTCCGCCGGCGCGTCCAGGATCTCCTCACGCCCGGGCACGCGGCCTTGGCGATCATGGGCCTGATGGTGTCGGAGGAAAGGTTCGCCGATGCCATGCGGCCGCACGGCGGCACGGTGTTGAAGACCTCGCTCCGCGCTGCGGAGGAGAGTGAGCTGGCCGAGCAGCTCGGGGGTTCTCAGCTGTAGGTGTGCGAGGCGACCCCTGGTGGTCACACCTCGAAGGCGCGGCCGGAGTCGGGCGGGGACCCGTCGGGCGCGGTGCCGCTCGGCCTGCGGCGACCCCAGTCGGTCCACCCCGGTCGCGGCGGTCGAGGACGGCATCGAGCATGAGGTGATGGCTGCGTGGGCTCGTCAGCGTGAAAGGAAGCCTTATGACCGTGTCCGGGAAGCGTTCACCGGTTGGGCGGGGCGTGACGGCTCTCGCCTTGACGCTGGTCACCGTGGTTTCAGGGGTGGCCGCGCTGGCCTCGTGCAGTACGGGTGAGGGGGATCAGGCCAACAGGACGTTCAGCCCCCGGCCGACGCCACCCGATACCGCTTCCTTCTCCGGTATGCCGCCTTCCCTGATGAGTTCGGCCGCGGCGTCCGCACTCGCGTCGGCGTCGGCTGCGGCCTCGTCCGCGTCTGCCGCCGCTTCTGCTTTCGAGGCTTCGGTGTCGGCTGAAACACTGCGGGCGAACGAGGCTGCTGCCGCAGTGCTGGAAAAGGTGTCGGGTGGCGGCAATGCGGGGGCCGATGTCTCGCTGCGCGGCAAGCCCAGGGCGGAGACCGGGGGACTTCTGGCGGTCATCGTCAGCATCACCAACCGTACGGACAAGAAGGCGTCGTACGCCGTCCAAGTGGACTTCAGGGATGGCGCCGGCAAGGTCGTGGAGAGCAGGATCGTCGGAGCGGAGGGCCTTGAGCCTGGCGAGCTGGCCCAGCCTCTCGCCATCAGCCGCAAGCCCGCCGACTTGAACCTGACACCGCGGATCGAAAAGGCCCAGCGGTACTGATCGCGCGCCCTCGCGAGGCAGTGCCGACGTGCGCGCCGACCGGTCGGCGCATGCCATGCGACCAGGGCGGAATGCGCCCTCTGAGAGGGAGTTGGACATGCCGTTCATCGAGGTCAAGCACATCGCGAGCTGCAGCGCTGAGCAGAAGCGTGCGCTCGTTCGAGAGCTCACTTCCGCGTACGTCAGGGCCATCGGTACGGACGAGGGAAAGGTCTGGGTGACTCTGCAGGAGTTCGAAGCCCAGGACTGGTCGACTGGTGGTGAGCTGGTCAGTGATCGCGATGGTGCGTCTGGCTGAGCGCCTCAGGTCGGCGTGCCGCCGGCGGGGGTGTGCCGAGCCATCGGGCGGCGGCCGGGCACCTGGGCGGCGAGGTAGCCGGACGCGATTCCTCCGCTCAGGACTGATGCCGAGGAATCCGTAGGCGTTGCGCAGGTCTTCGTCGCTGGAGTCGAAGACCTGCGTGAGTTCCTCCAGGGAGGCGCCGCGCAGCCCGAGTACGGCACGGACGGAGTCGATCAGTTGCTCGCGGATCGACTGCGGTGAGAACGCGGCGACGACGAAGAGCACCGGCACCGCGGTCATGAAGACTTCGGCGCCGAGGCGGTTGGCGGAGTCGACGACACGGGCGTCCACCATCTGCCGGGAGAAGGCGTGCAAGAGACGGGTGTGGCGCCGCATCGCGTGGGAGCCGGTCCGGATGGCGGCTCGTGTGCGGTGGAGGGCGGCATGTCTCAGGTGTCCCCCAGCCGCCGCCTCTCGGGGGTTCGGCGGGCATTCGCTCACGCCCCCCGCAGTCAGTCCGTCAGCCGGCTGAGCCAGCGCAGCGCGGTGAAGCTGGGCATGAAGAAGTAGTCGCCACCACGCGTGACGACGAATGTCGGAAGCTCTGGGAGCCGGCGCCGGATGGGTCGCTCCGGGATGGTGAACACCCCTTCGCCCTGGTTCGCGCCGCACAGCGGGTCCTTTTCCTCACCGTGGCCGATGAAGATCCCGCTGTTCACCCACTCCTCCTGGACGAACTCGAACTGCCTCCGCAGCGACGCGCCGACACACGCGAAGATCATTCCCCGGTCGACGGCGTCGTCCTCCACCACTCCCTCAGGCAGCGGCGGTCCGTAGACGACCTCCCGGCGCAGCAGCCGGTGCCGACGCGGGTTGCCCACGACGTCGGCGTCACGGGGGTTCATCCGCCGCACGTGGGAGCCGACCGGGCACTTGAGGCCTCGTTCGTCCCCATCGGCTTTGAACGCGAAGTCATTGTTGCGGCTGGGGTCTGCCCCCAGGTCCGGGTCGTCCTGGTCGGGGGCGAGGGTGAGGGGTGCACCGCTGCGCCACCTGCCCATGATCTTCGCAGCGACCAACTCCTCGTCACCGGGGGCTGCGGCCTGTTCGCGTACGTACTGGCGGAAGGCGGCAACGCGCTGGTGGAGCTTGCGGATGACGAGATAGCTGCCGTTATGGCCGAGAGCCGCCGGCTGGGGCATGGGAGGGATCCGGCCGCTCTCGTCGGGGTAGCCGAGAATGAACTCCCCCGCCTTGAGGGGTTCTTCCCGCGGGTTGGAGCCCGGGATGCCGCTGCCTTCGACAGCGGGGTGGCTGACATTGTCCTTGAAGCCGAAGGGCTCGCGCCCGTCGGATGACCGGCAGTCCAGGCGGTAGAGGACCGTAATACCGCCGCGGGACAGCATGGCCTCGGCTCGCTCCAGCTGCGCGTCCAGCCGCTCCTGATCGGGAGCCATCGAGGTCAGGACCATGTGGACGTCCGGCGAGCCCAGCGGCGCCTCCCAATGGGTCGGCGCGCTCTCGCCGACGTCGTGGAGCCGATCGGCCTGAGCTGCCATGCCCGCCCTGAACTCGGGGGCGAAGCTCTCCAGGGATGCCTGGGGCGCGCCCAGTGCCTGCATGCCCTTGTAGGTGAGGGCAACGCTCAGCCATGCGTCGGCTTCGGGGCTTGCGGGTTCCTCGGCCGTGCGGAGGGAGGGGATCAGCTGGGCGAGCAGTTCACGTCCGGACTCGGCGTTGTCGATGCGCAGGAGCGTGAATACGCCGACGTAGGGGCACGGGAGTGGGTGCAGGACCCCGCCTTGGATGTCCTCGAGTTGCAGTGAAGTCATCACGGGCGGCCCGTCCTTGCGGCGGCGGGAGTGGGAGCCGGATTGGGCGGGGCCAGATACGGGAAGTCGTTGGTCGCAGGTACGGTCGCCTGGTCGACGCCGTCACTGATGCGAGGCCCGTTGCCGGCGCTGATGAACAGGGTGTAGTAGGAGTCGAGGAAGTCGTCGTTGAGGGCCCGGCCGCCGCAGTTGCCGTGCGGGCGGTCGGCGAGCATGTCCTGCTCGATGCCGAACCAGGTGTCCTCGGCGAACGGCTTGGTCACGTCCACGACGAGGAAGTCCTCGAGCAGCAGGTCGACGAGCGGGTGGTTGCCCTTATCGTCCGGCGGCCAGTCGGTCTTGCCGTCCAGGCCGTCGTAGAAGCTCAGGTTGGCACCCAGCCGGCTTCGGTAGGCATCCAAGTAGTCGTCCCTGAGATGGAATGCGTCTTCCTGGTTGTAGAGCTCGCGCAGATCGATGGTCCGGTTGAGCGGGTCGTATCCGGGCCACTGCATGCCGATGTTCTTGATCTCTGGGCGGCCTACGCGTTCCAGGCGGACCGGTCGCTTGCCGGCGGCCAGTGTCTCGCCGACGACCGCGACCAGGGAGCGGTCCGGGAGCCAGCGGGCGCAGTCGACCTCCACGACGATGCCGAGCACGTTGGCACCGTCCATCGTGTTCGTGGTGACCTTCCCGAATGCCGGTTTTCCGGTGGTGACGGTCTCCATGATCGATTCGAGCTGGAAGATGAACGGGTCCGAAACGAGACCGGCGAACATCCGTAGTCCGTCACCGTCACCGTCGCTGCCAGAGCGGTCGTGGACGATCGCGCGCGCCTCGTGATGGGTGGGTGTCGTGCAGGTGCCCACCTGCGCGGGGCGACCACCGCCCGTCGGCGCGGAAGGCTCCTGGAAGGTGCATTCCAGGACCAGCTCGGTGTCATCGGCGCCGACGTCGAACCGCGCCTTCGCTCCCGTCGCAGCGACCGAGACGGGACGGAGCCGGAATCTGCACACCACATCGTCGGCGAAGAACGCGGTGTCGTCGGCTCGGGGGAACACGGTCATCACCAGCGTCAGATGGCCCGAGCGCCCTGGGCTGGGAAAGGCGTAGAGGTCGCAGATGTCGGAGGCCGGATCCTCCAGCGCACGCGGCGACGACAGGTGATCGGACATGGATTCTCTAGCCCGCCGCGTGGTCGAGCAGGGCCTGGAACTGCGGAGTGCCCAGCAGCTCCTGAAAAGCAGGGTCGCGCACGGCCCGCTGGAACTCCGGGCTGTCCAAGAGGGCCTCGAAGTCGTTCTTCAACGCCAGCGCCTGCTGGATCTCCGGCACGGTGCCGTCGTAGAAGCGCATGTACTCGACTGCGGTCTCCTGGTGGTCGATCAGGTAGTCCAGGATGCCGGGATCGCGCATGCCGCCTGCGGGGAAACCCTCGATGTGCTGGAAGATCATGTCGAAGGCCGGGGCGTTGTGTTCGGCGAACGCCTCGATGTAGGGATCCCACTCACCGTCGTAGTTCGTGCAGAACAGCATGCGGGTGTCGTTGTCGAACAGGACCCACCGCCGGTCGTGCAGGGTGCCGATGAGCGTCCCGGCGTGCGCCTTCTGCTCGATCGGCCACTGGTCCAGCTTCTCCAGCGTCTCTCTGATCTGCTTCTCGTGGCCCTCCTTGACCTTCCAGAAGGTCGTCAGCTCGCCCGTGGAGCCCTGCTTCTTTCCAGGCCGCGTCCGCTGCGGCTGCGCCGCAGTCCTGTCCTCCGCCATGTTCCGATCCCTTCGTGAGTTCGCGCGCGCTTCTCGCGGGCTGACTGAGTTTCTGCCGATATCCCCTGCACGGCCTCAGCCGGTGTCGCCGTTCCCCGGCAGTGGCTGCGTACGCGTCCAGGCGTCGCGTTGACGCTGGCGCACCAGGTCTTCCGACTCCTGCGGATGCACATTGCGGTAGCGCCCGGAGTCGGCGGTGACCATGTGCACCATGGCTTTGACCAGGTCGGCAGGGTCGTGCTGTGTAGCGAACCGTTCGTCGAGTCGGGCCATGTCCTGCGGCCGGGTGAAGTGGCGCGCCGGGTCGTACCAGCGGTCGCGGCTGCGCACCATCTCGTCGTTGAAACCGGTCCCATAGGGCCCCGGGTTCAGGGTCGCCACCTGCACACCATGAGGGGCGAGCTCGTTGCTCATCGACTCCGCGATGCCCTCCAGCGCGTGCTTGGAGGCGGCGTACGCACCCAGGTACGACCCGGCGGTCAGCCCGGCGATCGACGACACGAAGATCACCCGGCCGCGGCCCCGCTCCACCATCCGGCGTACAACGCCCTGGGTCAGCGACAGGGTGCCGAAGACGTTGACCTCGAAGACCCGCCGCACCAGATCGAGCGGAATCTCGGAGATCGGGCCGCCCTCACCGATCGCCGCGTTGTTGACCAGCACGTCGATGTCCCAGCCCGCGGCCGCCTGCCGGTCTGCCTCTGACAACAAGTCGAGCTTCTCCACGCGCAGATCCCCGCCGCGTGCGGCCGCGGCACTCTTCAGCTCGGGGATCTGCTCGGCATGGTGCACGGCGGCGATGACCGACTGTCCGTTCGCCATGAGTTCCAGTGCGGCGTCGCGGCCGAAGCCTGATCCCGCGCCGGTAATGAGAACGGTCTTCGCCATGCCTCAGCTCCGAGTCATGTCCGGGCCCGCGGCGGAAATCGCGGGCCGAGGTCAAGCAGGGGTGCCCACACGCGGCAACCGGGTCCATCAATGCCGCAACCGGTACAGATCGAAACAAGTCGCGACAAACCTCACCCTGGGCAGAATGGCCATGGCGTCACATACCGGCGCACCCATCGTTACGGAGGCGCCGATGCCACACGTCCTGTCGCTGCCGAGCAGCACGCGCATGACCGCCGCCGGCATCACCGCGGCGCGTGAGCTCGGCATTCAGGTCTCCATCGCGGTCGTCGACGCCGGCGCACACCTCATCCACTTCATCAGGATGGACGACGCGATGCTCGGCTCCATCGACTTGGCTCGGCAGAAGGCCAGAGCCTCCCTGCTCTTCCGCCGACCCAGCGCCGAGCTGGGTGAGATCACTCGGCCGGGCGGGCGCGCGTACGGGCTGCAGTGGAGCAACCAGGGGTTGGTCTGTGTCGGCGGCGGGCTTCCCGTTGCCGACGAGTCCGGCACCACCGTCGGCGCGATCGGAGTCTCCGGCGGCAGCATCGAGGAGGACGTCATCGTCGCCGAAGCGTGCCTGAACTCCCTCGCGGACAGAGCGGGCGACGAACCGGCGCCGGAGCCACGACGGTGAGGGTGCTGGTCGTGGGAGGCGGCGCGGCGGGCGTCTCAGCGGCGATGCAGGCGCGTGAGCTGGGCGTAGATGTCGTTCTGCTGGAAGCAGCCGAGGTAGGCGGCACCAGCCTCAACCACGGACCCGCCCCGGTCCGCACCTTGGCCCGCGCAGCCCGTCTGGCCAGGGACTGGAACTCATGGGCCGACTTCGGCCTCGAAGGCAGCCGGCCCGTGCCCAACCTGCCGGCAGTCCTCGCCAACAGCGCCCGCGTCTCCCGCTACGCCCGCGACCGCAAACACATGAGTGCCCGGCTTCGCCACTTCGGCATCGAGCTGACCGAGAATCTCGGTCCGGTGCAATTCCTCGACTCCACCACCATGGCGGCCGGGGACGGCCGTACCTGGACTGCCGACCGGATCATCCTGGCCGTCGGAGGCCATGCGGCAAGCCTTCCCGTCCCCGGCGGAGAGCTGGCTCTGACCTACAGCGACCTTCCCACCCTCACCGCCTTGCCCGGCACGGCGGCCGTCATCGGCGGAGCCGACACCGGCTGCCAGATCGCTTCGATCCTGGCCGACCTCGGCTCACGGGTCAGCCTGTTCGAAGCGGGCCCCCACCTGCTCCCCCACGCCGACACCAGTGTCTCCACGGGCATGCGCGACGCCTTCCGCAGCCGAGGCATCGAGGTCTTCGCCGCCACCCCGGTCCAGTCCCTGGAAGGCGCCGGGGGCCGCGTACGGCTGCGCCACCAGGACACCGAGACGCCGTTCGACGCGGTGTTCGCCGCCATCGGATGGCCGGCCGACATTCAGCATCTCGGCCTGCCGCGAGCTGGTGTCACGGCGGAGCCGCACGCCATTCCGGTCGACGCCCACCTGCGGACCAACGTCGAGCACATCTACGCGGTGGGAGACGCCAACGGCCGCTCCAAACTCGTCCAGACCGCCAGGCTGGAAGGCCGCGTGGCGGCAAAGAACGCCGTCAACGGACCCACCGCCGTCGCCACGTACACGGTCGTACCCACGGGCAGCTTCACCGACCCCGAGTACGGCCAGGTCGGCCTCACCGAAGCACAAGCGGTCGACCGGCACCGTGCTGTCACCGCCACCGCGCTGTACGAGAACCTGCTGCGGCCCGTCACAGACGGACGCCCCGAGGGCTTCTGCAAGCTCATCGCCGACGCTGACCGCCACACCATCCTTGGAGCCCATGTCCTCGGTGAGTACTCGGCCGAAATCGTGCAGGTCGTCGCCACCGCCATGGCATCCGGCATGAAAGTCGAACAGCTCGCCGATCTTCAGTTCTCCTTCCCCACCTTCACCGAGGCAGTGGCCATGGCAGCCCAGAAGATCTGCCGCGACATCGGGATCGGCTCCTTCCCAGCCGTCTGGAGCGACCTGGAATCCGAGGGGTAGCGTCACCGTGATGGGCGAGAGCAGGTGGCAAAGACGTCTCCATGCGGGCGCAGGCGGCGCTGCTGGTGTATCCAAGGCCCGAGGAGGGCCAGCGGGCAGGATGTGCACGTGAGCCGCCCGGCAGGACGACGCCCGTGAACGACTCGACCCTGTGCCTCCTCGTGCTGGCCGCGGTCATCGCGCTGTTCGTCTGGAACCGGCTGCCGGTAGAGATCGTCGCGCTCGGCTCCGCCCTGCTCGTGTACGCAGTCGGCTTGATCTCCGTCGACGAGGTCTTCGCGGGCTTCGGAGACCCCGTGGTCGTATACGTCGCCTCGCTGTTCGTCGTCGGCGCGGCCCTCCAGGCAAGCGGCCTCACCGCGTGGGCAGAGCAGGAGCTTGCTGCCCGCGCGGGAACCGGCGAGAGACGCCTGCTCGCAGTGACCATGCTCCTGGCCTCGGCGATCGCCGCCCTCATCTCCGTGACCGGAGCGGTGGCCGCACTTCTGCCCAGTGTCGTCATGGTGGCCGTCCGGCTCGGACTGCCACCGTCCAAGCTCGCCATGCCGCTCGCGTACGCCAGCCACGCCGGGTCCCTTGTCGTCCTCACCGGCAACCCGATCAACGTCCTCGTTTCCGAAGGCGCCGAGGACTCGGGAGGCCGCCCGTTCAGGTTCTTCGAGTTCGCAGCGGTGGGCATCCCCTTGGTCGCGGGAACCGTCACCATCGCGGTGGTCTTCGGCAGTCGGCTGCTACCTCGACGCACGCCGAGCACGATGCCCGCAGACCTCAGCCGCCACGCCAGAACCCTGATCGGCCACTACGGCCTGGAAGAGGACGCGATCGGCCTTCAGGTACCACCCCTCTCGCCCCTCATCGGAACGCCGGCAGATCACTTGCCCGCTCTCGTCACCCCTGGCGTGTCCGTCGTCGGAGTGCTCTCCGCCGAGGCGGACGAACTTCTCGGCGACGCCCCCGTGCGCCACGCCGACACCATCCTCGTCCGCGGCGAGCACGAACTCGTGAAACGGTTCGCCGACCGATACCGCCTGCTGCCCCTGCCCGGACTGGTAGACCACCGGCTGAGCCGCGCCCTGATCAACCAGGAACGCGGAATGACCGAAATCGTCATCAGTCCCCGATCCGGGCTGGCCGGAGAGACCGTCTTCCCTGGCATGACATCAGCCGACGGAGAGCTCGTCGTCCTCGCGGTCCAGCGCCGGGGCCACGACATCGGCCCGGGGCCCGGTGTGCTCGCCGCCGGTGACACTTTGCTGCTCCACGGTCCCTGGCACGCCCTGAGCCGTACGACACGACGAACGGCCGACCTCCTCGTGGTCGACGCCCCCTCCGCCCTCAGGCGCCACGTACTGCCACTCGGTCCACGCGCCTGGCGAGCGCTGTCCGTCCTCCTGGCCATGGTGGTCCTCCTGGCAACAGGTGTGGTTCCGGCAGCCGTGGCGGTGCTGTTGGCCGCGATCGCCTTCGTCCTCCTGAAGGTACTGAGCACGACAACCGCCTACGACAGCGTCTCCTGGACCACCGTGATCATCGTGGGCGGCATGTTTCCGCTGTCCATCGCCGTCAAGGAGTCCGGGGCCGCCGACGACATCGCCGGCTTCGTGGTGTCAGCAGCGGGAGGTAACGGCTACCTGCTGCTCCTCGGCGTGTTCCTGCTCACCGCCGCGCTCGGCCAGTTCATCAGCAACATGGCCACGGCCATGATCATCATCCCGGTGGCCGTCTCCGCGGCCCAGAACATCGGCGTCTCCGTGCAACCCGTGCTCATGACCGTGGCGGTCGCCGCAGCGGCCTCGCTGCTGACGCCCGTCGCCACCCCCGCCAACCTCATGGTCATGGCCCCGGGAGGCTACAGATTCGGTGACTACTGGAAGCTCGGGCTGCCCGTCATGGCCTGGTTCCTCGCGGTGACCCTGCTGATTGTTCCGGTCGTGTGGCCGCTTTAGCCGCCACAGCGCGGTCGTCGGGCTTGAGTAGCGCTCCGCCTCCACTCGGCTGATCCTGGAACCGGCAAGAGAGCAGACGCCCTTGGCCGGCAACCTGCTGTGAGCTCGCCAAGGCTTCACGCCTGCGTCTGCGGTGACCACACAGCATCCCGACGCTATTTGCCCACCTCTTGTCACGGCAAACGGGGCCCCGAGCCGCAATCGCACGTGAGGTCGTGGGGCGCCCGGCCGTAGTCGAAGCGCGGGCGGCACTCCAGGATGAAGCGCACGGTCCCGCCCGCGTACCACCCGGATGATGCGCACTACTTGGTGTCGGTCGGTGGGCGTGTGCGGCTCGCGGACGGGCATGAAGTCGATGACCTCGCCCACGCCGTCGGGGGTGAGGAAACGGGTGATGAGGACTGCGGTGTCGGCCAGGTAGAGCTGGCGGGTGATGGCGTCGGCGCTGTCCGGCGGTTCGGGTCTGCAGGTCCCCGATCAGACCGTGCTCGGGGATCGGCGGGTAGGGGCGCATCGGCCCTCCGCATGGGGCCGCCGCTGCCCGGCCGGGCAGCGGCGGCCCGTCTGCGAGCCCTGTAAACAGTCCGCGTTCGAGCCTCAACGGTCGTGTCAGGGAGGCGCTGGGGCGAAGGGGTACAGCTCGTCAGCGCCGGGCTGGACGATGCCGTAGCTGCTTTCCGGTACTTCGTTCCAGGCGCCGGGCAGATCACCGAGAGGTTCGGACACGATGAGGCGGGTCTCTTCGGAAATGTCCCGCAGGAACGCGACATCGGGGTGCAGTCTGCGCAGTGCGTCCACCCTGCTGCTGTAGAAGAGCGACCGGGAATCGTGCGCGCTGGAGTAGCGGAAGGCCCAGACGCGTTCGCCGTCGGTGATGGCGAGCGTCATCTGGAGCGGCAACTCCACGCCGTGGTCGCGGCCGGCGCGCTCCACCACTCCCGCCATCCGCGCCACGGCGGCGGGCGGGTCCTGGTCCAGGCCGAAAGTGAGGGCCAGGTAGAACATCACCTCGGAGTCCGTGGTCCCCTCGATGTCGGCGTACAGCGCGGGGTCGACGAGCAGGGTGAGGTCACGGCGCATGAGGTGGAATCCGGAAATGGCGCCGTTGTGCATGAACATCCAACGGCCTTGCCGGAACGGGTGGCAATTCGACTGCTGCACCGCCGTCCCGGTCGACGCCCGGATGTGGGCGAAGAACAGCGATGAGCGGACATGGTCCGCCATCTCCCGCAGGTTGCGGTTGTTCCAGGCGGGACCCACGTCCCTGAGAAGCGCCGGAGAGTCGTTGTCCTCCGTGTACCAACCGATGCCGAAGCCATCCCCGTTCGTCGTCTCCACACCGAGCTTGGAGTGCAGGCTCTGGTCGATCAGGGAGTGGGCCGGTTTGTACAGGATGGTGTCGAGCAGCATGGGCGTCCCCGAGTAGGCGAGCCATCGGCACATGTGCGATCACCTCACCTGGGTCCTTGCAGCACGGCGGGAAGGGAATGCGCTTCCCGAGCGCCACCGGAATGGCGCCGCTCAATGAGCTCGCGCGTCATCTCTTTGCCGGAGCCGCCCTTGTGAGTTCGAGCGCCCCTGCATGTCATGGACTGCCGCGTTTTGCGGGCAACGTCGCTTGGATCTCGTCCGGCTCTCTCATTTTCGGTTCCTTCTGCGGGCAGCGCCACGCGGGCGGGAGCAGAGCGGCCGCCGACCGCTACGCGCCACATTGCCGCGCCGGGCTGGATGCGCAGGCACACCCCGCTGCTGGGCCGGCTCCTCGAGCAGCTCGCGACCGTACGAGTTCTGGACTGTGCGACCAGGCTGGCCGCCCGGGCCTTCCTCGGTGCGCTGCCGGCTGTCCTCGTCGCCGCCGCCGTCGCACCCGACTGGCTCCAGGACGAGCTGGTCTCCTCCATCCGCGCGACACTGGGGCTTCAGGACGCCGCACTGGACGAGGTGCGCGCCGTCTACTCCGCCACCGACCCCACGACCGTGGCCGGCACCAGTGGGGTGGGGATCCTGTTGTCGGCGACCGCCGCAGCGCGAGTCTGTCTTGTGCCCCGGGCAGCGTACGACGACGGCCCCGAGCAACAGCAGACTCGCCGAGCTCCTCCAGCCCGACTTGCCACCTGCTCCCGCCCCACCGCCACTCCCCTGAGCAACCTTTCGTGAGCATCATTGGACGGCCCCCCACCTGCGGTGTCCCTCTTGGCGAGACAGTGTCCGCTGGGGGAATCTGGGGGGAATGAGGCCTCGTTGGGGGGCGGCTGGGGGGAATCAGCTGAACACGTAGGCAGCAGGGTGAAAGACCAGGAAAGGCCAAGCGCTGCAGGTCAGACCACCTGCGTAGGCAGTTTCCGCAGGTCAGCGGCGTGTGGGTGACGACTTCAAAAAGATCTCCTCATGGGCTGCCATTTCCAGCGGCGGTGCTCGTTGAAGTCGTGGGCGGTCAGGTAGCCAATGACGCAACCGTTCGCCTGCAGCAGGTACGCCCGCACATTCTGCGGGGTCGCCTCAGGCTCGCCAAGGTGGGACCACGAGGGGAAGTCGTAGTGGTTCTCCCTCTGCGGCATCCGCGCAACCTTGTATGCCAGTTTCCTCCACGCGATAGGTGACTGCGTCGTCACGACGGCCAGGTCACTCCACCATTCGAGGTTCTTGGGCGCTCGGATACCGAACGCCCACGCCACATGGTGGGCGTTGTGCGCCTTCCCGTCGTCCGAGAGGTCTTTCAGGCTCATGCCGCAGGGACAGGCGTTGCCGGTCGGCGTCTCCGCAGGGCGGAACTGCACGGGTGTCGCGCCGTAACTGAGGTCCTGGTCTCTGCCGCCCACCCAGGGCCGGAAGGGGGCATCATCCGACTCGACATACCCGGTCCACCGGTCCACCCACCCAGGATACTGCGCGGGGAACATCTCCCGGATCTGCTTCTGAGCGGACGGCAGCGTCGGGCGGACCCACACACTTCCAGCAGTCGCCCGGCCGTTGAGGCGCACTCCGTACTTCTTGGCCTTGCCCCGTAGAAACCTCAGGAACGCGTGGGGCGGCGCGTCAAAGTCGATGCCTCGGATCAGCTCCCGCTCGCCGGGAGCGAGCCAGTCATCGACCGGGAGCGCCAGTCGGTCGGCGAGCGCGTGGAGCTCGCCGTAGTCGTGGTCGATCTCGGCTAAGCGCAGCGCTTCGACCGCAGCCTCGACGTGCGGGAACTGGACATGCAAGGTGACCCAGCGCGGGCCGCCCACGAACCAGAACTCGCCCGGGTAGCCGTCGCACCGGATGCGCTCGATACAGGCGCTGCGTGCCCGTTCGACCGCCTCCTCGTAGGCGGCGGGCAGTTCAGAGTCGTACCCCCGCGAGGTCAAGGCGTCCACGTACCCATCGCGATCGAGCTCGATCTTGGCATACCAGCGGAAGGCCCGAACGCCGATCCTCCGGGAGCTCGGGTCGCGTCGATCAGGGTCGAGGTAGGTAGTTCGCTCGGTCATCCGCTCTGCTCCGCAGCTCTAGCCGGATCGGTCAGCACCGATCATTCCGGCCGCCGCAGGCCTCGGGAAGAGCGCTATCGGACGAGGGCCGGGCTCATATCCCTGGTTCTGGGCGGCCGCCGTCGGCCCTGGATCTCAGATGGACTGTGAGACCGCCCCACGTAGCCAGGCCCGTGGTTCGTCAAGCTTCAGTGAGGCCGGTCAAGGTCCGCTGAGAGGAGACCAGGCTCTCAGGAACGTACTCGGGCACCGTGCCGAGCAGTGCGTCGATGGCCACGCTGCCCTTGCCGCCGGCCTCCGGCGTGAAGTGGGCGTAGTGGTCGAGGGTGATGGTCGGACTTGAGTGACCGAGCCACCGGGCCAGCGTGACGATGGACTCGCCCGCTTCGAGAAACCGAGGCGTAAGTGTGCCGGAGCACGTGGAAGCCGTCCTTCCACGAAGCCTTCCACCGCGCACCCTTCTCCCGTACGGGAATGACTCCGGCCGCGGCGAGGGCCGGCTTCCAGGCCTCGTCGTTGAAGATGTTGGCGCGGATGGCGTTGCCGTACGTCGTCGTGAGGACGAGCGGGGAGCTCTGCTTCTCCCGGTCGGGCTCCGGTCCGCCCCAGGGGAGCTCGACGTCGACCGCCGGATGGTCGAGGAAGTACGCGGCCAGTTCCGTGGCCGCCGACCGGGGCATGTCGACTGGCCGTCTTCCCGGGGGAGCCCTTGGGGTCGGCGCCCCCTCACCGTCCACGGGCGCCAGGAGGTCGGCGACAGGGCGCCGCTACGGCCCCGACCGGACGAACCGCGAACCGTCGGGCGCTAGAGCGGGCGCCACCCGGAAGTTCGGAGGAAGCGTCATGAGGAAATCCCGACGAGCCGCAAATGGCATAATCCCGGCAAACGTGACACAAGATGTCATCGGTGAGTTGATCGAGGCTTACGCGATCTGCTCAGGCTGTGAGAGCCTCACTTTCGGCTTGAAGATCACGAGTGAGCTCGTCAGGGCAGAACCGTGCCCTGACGGGTGCGGCGGGAGCATCACGTGGGTGGGAAATCACCGGAGACTGATCTGAGCGCCCAAGGGACGACAAAAGGGGCTAAGCAAGTGCCCGAGGCACACAGGCTGTCCAGGTCGCAGCCAGACCGCGCCAAATGGACATACGGAAAGATCCTTGATGCGGCCGGCCTTGTATTCGAGCGGGATGGATATCAAAGAAGGACCTCGCGGTAGCGATCCTCGAATCGACCCTTCAGGTCGACGGGCTTATCCCGCAGGAAATCAAGCTTCAAGAGTTGGTCGACACCGGATTGATCCCGAGTCACAGGATCCCTAGGGACCCGAAAATCATGGCTGCATTGCGCCTGTCGCCGACCCATGAGGCGCGAGATGTGTACGGAACTCCCTGGCCTGAATGGATCAAATTCAACACCGCCCAGCTGAACGAAGCCCAACGACGAGGCGAGGTGCGACGATATACGAGAATCTCATGACCGTAATCGCACATCCGCGGATTCTCAAGCAGATCGGCCACCCAGCCACTCGAGGCCGGGATCCCTATCAGGCCTTCCTCGACCAGGGTCCTGAGGGCCTGCGACCCTTCCCCGAAGCGCGTGTGAACCCAGGACGTTTTGCGCCGTCTGTTCACAAAAGCGACAATCCTTCGAACTCTCAAATGTGCGGTGTGGCGCAGATCGGTGTGGGGAAACTCTCCTTTTGCGTGGACGTTCAACGGTGAGGGTAGGCAGCACTGGCTGTCACTGTTCGATCTTGCAAGAAAGAGTTATTTTGAATACTTCCACGGCTACTGTCGGCGTCGACCGGCGGGCGTTAACGGCTCTTTTTTCTCGGCTGCGAACAGAGGCGGGACAGTCGGATCCGCTGCCCGCCTATCGGCAACTCGCGGAAATGGGAGAGCTTATCCCGGCGCCATGGGGCGGATACATTGTCACGTCCTACGCTCTCTGTGACCAGATCCTTCGAGACAAGGCTTGGAGCGTTCCCGACGCCGATTGGCGGACAAACAAATCGGCTCGATGGAATTCACCCGCCTCGCAGCAGATGGCCGCGTCTCTGCCGATGCTCAACCCGCCCCAGCACACGAGGGAACGGCGGTCTCTGGGGAGCCTCTTCCCCCACAGCTCGCTCGAAGTCCTTCGTCCGTCCGTGGAGCGGGCCGTCGACCGGCTGCTCACCGACTTCACCGACCAACTGCGCCATGGGTCAGCCGATTTCCACACACTCGTCAGCGAAGAACTGCCCATCATCACCATCGGCGAGTGGATGGGGATACCTGCCACCGACTACGGACTCCTGCGCACCCTGACGCATGACCAGGTTTTCGCGCAGGAGCTCTTCCCCACGCCGAGCCAGCTGGCCCTCTCCGATAGCGCTACCAGGCAACTGCGAACCTACTTCGCCGAGTTGATCCGTGCGCGCCGTAAGGAACCAGGGAACGACCCGGTTTCGGAGTGGCTTCGGACCTGGGATGCGCTCGAACCTGACCGGCACCGCGCAGACGAAGCCGTTCACGCTCTCGCGCTCTTCATGATTCTCGCGGCGCTGGAGACAACCTCGCATGTCCTGTCCACGTCGGTGCGCCTGCTCCTCGAAGACCCCGAGCATCTGGAATCACTGCGCCGTGACCCCGAACTCGTCCCGGGCGCCGTCGATGAAGTACTGCGCTACGACGCCCCTATCCACATGATCAGCCGTGTGGCCCAGACGGGTACCCAGCTCGGAGACACCCTGGTGCCGGCCGGCCAAATGGTGCAGCTCATGGTGGGGGCCGCCCATCACGATCCCGCACGCTACCCCGACCCCTATCGTTTCAGCCTCCGTCGCGGAGCGTCCCACCTGGCCTTCGGAGCAGGAATCCACTACTGCGCGGGCAACGCCCTGGCGCGGCTGGAAGCTGTCACCCTGCTCACCTCGCTCCTCAGTCGCTCGATACGGCCGCGCCTGAGCGGGCCCCCGCGATGGGCGCCCCGCGTGGCCTTCCGACGGATTACGTCCCTGCAACTCACCCTCACCTGACCACCGACTCGAGAAACGAGACACAGCCCCACATGTTCACGGACTTCAAGGCCCTCCAGGTGACCGACGAAGGGCCCATCCTCAGGGTGCAGCTCAACCGCCCCGAGACAGGCAACAGCGTCGACGGCCAGATGCTCAGCGAACTGCTGCAGGTCCTGCGCGCCTTGGAGGACGACACCACCGTCCGCGTGATGGTGCTGTCCGGTGCGGGAGACCATTTCTGCCAGGGAGGTGACCGCGCGGAGTTCCCCGCACTGCTGGAGAGAGACCCATCCGGCTCCGAGCTGAGGTCCCTCGCCGAAAAGGCCCAGCGGGTGTGCTCGACGCTCTCGCAACTGAGACTTGTCACCATCGCCCGCCTCCACGGCGATGTCATAGGCGCCGGCCTCGGCCTCGCGGTCTTCTGCGATCTGCGCGTCGGAGCAGACACCTGCCGATTCCGGATGCCGGAGGTTGGCCTCGGAGTCCCGCCCGCCTGGGGCGGTGTCCTTCCCCGTCTCGCGGAAGAGGCGGGGCAGGCCTGGGTTCGCCGACTCCTGCTCACGGCCGAGCGGTTCGACGCCGCCAGGGCGGAGCAACTGTCCATCCTGCATGAGGTGGTGCCTGCAGGTGATCTCGACGCTGCAGTCGCGCGCTGGGCGAAGCCGATCATTCGCCGTGACCCGACTACCGTGCGGATCACGAAGAGCATGCTGAACGCGCGCGCAGGCGCAACTCAGCTTGCCGTCGCCTCGCACTTCGACGACGAGTTGCTGACGGCTGCTGTCGCCAGGCGGGCGTTGCATCGGCGGTGACTTCAGCCAGGTGCAACGCCCGCCTGCGAGCGACTGGGGTGGCTGCCCGAACCCCTTCGCCATCCTGTTGTGAACGCTGCGGTGTGCTGGGCCCCTTGTGGTCGGTTGACAACTGTCGGCGGAGCCCGGCTCGGGGCGTCTGATCTTGAGACGGGCCGACGCACGGATGCATAGGGTGAGCGTCGTGACTGATTCCCCCGACGTGCGTCCGGCCACCGACGCGCATGCTGCCCTCATCCCCACCTTGTTTCCGGTGGCGGGTGCGGATGCTGAGCTCGTCTCCATTGGAGAGCGCTACTGGGCCTTGGCCGGGTTCCACCCTGAGCTCGGGACGGCGGTGTGGTGTGAGAAGACGGCGCAGATCGACACATCCGGTTGGGGCCGGCAGATCTATGCCGTCGCCGCCGCAGGGGTGCGGGCCGTGGTGGAGGGAGTGGCCTGCGCGAAGTGTGGAGGGCAGCTGAGCCTTACTTCGCGTACTGCCTTTCAGCAGTTGTGCGACGGCGGGCAGCAGGTCTGTGTCGACTGCACGGAGTCCTTGCTGGCGGCAGTGAAGGTGGTGCTGAATCCGGCGCGCAAGGCGAAGCGGGAAAAACAGAAGGAGGCGGAGGCGGCCCAGCGGGTCATCGCCGAGGCTCGGTCCCGGTGGCATCAGCAGCAGTCGAACGAGATGGTCGCCGGGTATCCCGTCGAGTTCCCTTCCATTTCGCAGGAGCTGCCGGTGGCCGGGATCCGGGAGATGGTCGGGGCTTTCGCTCTCCTGCGCTACGCGCCCGCATCGGATCCGTTCAGGAGCGTGGGCTCCTGGCCAGTACCACTGCACCCGGACAGCGAGGAGATTTCCAAGCTCCTCGGGTCGTTGGTGCGGGCATCCCTCATCGCCATCCATCCGTCGAGCCCTGCAAGTGCGGTGGTGTGGGAGCCGGCTTCCTTCGAGGATGCCGTTCGTGATGCCGGGGGTGACCTCGGCGCAGTTCCACAGCCCGAACTGACACACCAGTTCTATCCCACGGTCGCTCACTACTTCGCGCCCATCGGAACGAGCATGGGCAAGGCCGTGGAGGGGCTCGACGGGCATCTCGCCGCTGCGCTGGCGCCCATGGACATGACGGCGGGCGAGCAGGACGAGCTTTTGGCAGTTGCCCACGAGCTGCTGGTTGCCGAAGGGCTGCGCTACTTCGAACACCGGCTTGAGGAAGTACGACTGCCGGCAGTACCGGACAATCACGTGGCACGGCTCAGGACAGCGCTGGGCAAGGTGGCTGAGTGCCGTCCCCTGGGGGAGATCTACAACCTCGTCTGGCGGGTGACTCGGGGCGCGGCAGAGGCTGCGCAAAAGAACCCGCAGGCACCACGGGCCAACCTAAGCACCCACGCCCTCAACCAGTTCGAAGGGCACGTCCAGCGGGCGGTCGACGAGCCGGGCTGGGAGATCAAGCCCTTCAGCGAGATCCAAGGGCTCGGCCTCGCGGCGATGACCCGAACGCTCTTCTACAACGTACTGGACGTGCATCCCTGCGAAACCAGCTTGGCCGAGCTGGAAGTGAACTTGCCGGAACCCCGTCGTGAGGTGTCTGCCCGGGGCGTGAACCCGCCGCCCTTCGACGCGGCGGCCGATGACCCGCTCGCGGAGCTGATCGTGTGGCTGTCGACGGCTGACGGCTGGAACCCTCAGGACGTCCTAGAAGTCCTCGACGGCCTCAAGCAGGCACGCGACGACGGGGACTGGTTCGAAGGAAGGGTTCTGGCCAAGGAAGCGGCCAAACTGCTGGATCTCTACCGGCGCCTGGCGCCCGCCATCGGCGTCCGCAGCGCCATGCTGTCCGTGCTGGCGGCCACGGAGATGCTTCTCCACCCTGTCAGCGTCGGAGAGACGCAGATCGCCTCGGGCAGATGGATCTCGGCCAAGATCGTCGCCGTGCTCGTACCCGAGACCGCTGGTTCGGACACCTGAAGCGGGCCCATGCGTCGTGATCGTCATCTACTCGGGGCCCACGGCCTGGCTCCGGCTGGGGTCAATCGGCTGCGCAAACGGGGCAGCAGGGTGAAAGCCTCGGAAAGGTAGGCCTAACGAGTCCGGTGACAGCAGGCGCGAGGCTCAATCTGCCGGTCCCGGGCGAGCGGGCCGCGCTGTCGCACAGGCCTTTCCGCCGGTTGGGGACGGCTCCTCGATCGGAAGTTGCGACCTATCCGGCAGAGACCATTGGGGATACAGGCCCGGTTCAAGATCCAAGTCGGATCGGATCAATGGGTGGCTATGATGCGGTGATGGTGATACTCCGAGAGATGAACGAAGCCGACATCGACCCCGTGGCAGCCCTGCGCGTGCGCGGATGGCAGTCGGCATACGTCGATATCATCCCCCAGTCTTACCTGGATGGGATGTCCGCCGAGAATGACGCTCAGCGTCGCAGGGAGGGGTTCGCATCATCGAGAGGATCGGTGGTGGACCTGGTCGCGGTCGACGAGGACGGTGTTCCCGTCGGCTGGATCTGCTTCGGCCCGTATAGGGGCGAGACGGATGCCCCGATTCCTGGCGAGGTGTACGCCGTTTATGTCGAGCCCACGCTGATGGGACGGGGCATCGGCCGCGCCTTGCTCGATGCGGTACACGATCACACCGAGGCAAAGCAGTTCGAAACCATGCAGTTGTGGGTACTGCGGGACAACTCTCGCGCCCGACGGTTCTACGAAGCAGCCGGCTATGCGGCGGACGGCGCGGAGGAGAGCGAAATGTACGGCGATGTCGCAGCCACCGAGCTGCGGTACCGGCGTTCCATGCCCTCCTAATCCGCCTTATCCGCCTTCAGTTCGTCGCCCCACGGAGGATCGTCTCGCACCAGCCCGCGATCTGCTGTCCCAAGGCAGGGGGCACGAATGCTGTGGACGTCCGTCCTGTTTCCCATGCCGCGGTGGCCTGGATAGCGCTTCCCACCACGATCCCCGCCCTGGCCTCCTTGGTCACGTCGGCGGGCCGGCCGTACCGCATCCAGGCCCCGACGAAGGGCCGCGCGAGATCTGCCTGCGTGTGCCCGGCCAATGCACCGGCACGGTGTGACAGGAGGCGTGCCAGCAGGGTAAAGGGGTGACCGATGTACGTCGGATGCCATTCGGACACCTGAATACGACTGCCCTCGGCATAGGTCGTAAAACCGGTCATGGCACCGTTGACGAGTACGTCGGGCAGGACTGATGCGTTGAGCACGTCACTCGCTGCGGACACAGAGTCCTGAATCCACTCGAGTGAACGCGCGCCGAACCCCCGGCCGAGAGTCTCCTGTGATTGCCATTCCCGCAGGCAGTCACCGAAGCGCGAGGCAAGCTCCGCGGTCGAGATCGCGGTGACGGAGCTTCGCGCCATGGATGAGCGGATCTGCAGCTCGGCCATGGATTCCATCGCGGTGGCCCAGTGGTTCAGATCTCCCAGCTTTGCCAGACTGGTGCCGAGGGGAGCTTCCCTGAGCTCGGCGCCCAGGTCAGGGAAGGAAGCGATGAGATCCGGCCGGCATCCCCGCAGGAGTCCCCTCGACTCCGCGTCGTGCAGGGCATCGCCCGCCCACTGCGCCATGCCATGAGCCGCGGTATGGATCTCGTACATCCCGTGGCTGTTGGCGGCGCGGACGGTAAGACTTCCCCTACGCAGTTTGTACGGCTGAATGTCTGTCGGCTCCCCGAAATGGGCATCCAGCCGGCGGCGCAACGCGTTGAACCAGTCCGGCCTGGACCAGGGCAGGTGCGGCGCCTCAAGGATTTCCTCGACCACCGAATCGTAGAAGTGGTCCGAGGCCCCTGCCCCCCTCAGGGCGGTACGCAGAGCGTGGATCACGCCGGCGCGGTTCTCGTCGACGGGAATCCACAGCTTCTGGGCGAATGAACGGCCTTGGGCTTCGGCAACGAACAGGCGCTCCTCACCCCCTGGTATGTCTATCACCTGTCGCAGGAAGAGGAGACCTCCCAGCTCTTCCTGCAGACGCTGCGTGACGTGCACCGCTTCCCGGCAGTTTTCGTCGACGTCGACGGGGATCACGGCCGGAGCCCCGTTGATCCCGGCGACCATGTTCTTTCCGTTCTGGGGACGGAGCAGCATGACTGCGGCATTGATTCTGCTCATGTGGTGTCCTTCACCCCTCACGGCGCATTCTCGATTCAAGGCGGCTGAACGAAGCCAGCATGACGAGCGCCCACCCTGCTGCGACCAGGAGTTCGCTCCCCGCGTTCCAGAGAAGCGATGAACCGAAGTCCTGTACATCCATATTTCGTACGCCTGCGGCAACATGCCGCACGGGTAGCACATGCGAGGCGAGCTGCACCCCGACGGGAAGGACCGAGAACGGAACGACCAGTGCGGCGCCGATGGAGATCGTGCTGATGGCTACGTTCATCAGCAGGAAGACGTTGCTGACGACAAGTCCCAGCACTCCCAGAGCCATTCCGAAGAACGCCGATGACAGGCATCCGAAGAACAGAAGGATGACGAACGTGGCGAGTTCCCGGGGAGGCAGTGTGACACGGAGCGCGATCATTCCCGCCACAAGGGTCAGTGCCGATGCCACGATCCCCATGAAGCTATAGGGGATCGCTCGCATGAGCAGCAGGTAGCTCCTCGAACGGCGGCTGACGAGAAGGTGCTCGAACGTGCCGAAATGACGTTCACTCGTCAGAGCCATGACACCGCCCGCGACAGACGGTCCGCATGCGGCGAGCATGGCTCCACCGAGCAGGAAAAATCGCGAGTTCTCCACTCCAAGACTCGATCCGAGGAATGCGAAAAAGATCATCTCCATGATCGGGGTGGCCACCATGGCCAGTACGAACTGCCCTGGCGTGAGCCAGTTGAACAAGGCGCGGAACGAGAGGAACGAGGTCTTCCAGCAGGAGATCGCCTGCGCGGCGAGACCTGGTTGGGAACGGGTCACCACAGGTTCACTTCTCCCTTGTGCCGCGACCGCTTGGCTACGACGTTGATCGCCCACGAGCCCACGAACAGGTAGACGAGGCCCACGGCCGCACACCATGCCAACTGGGGTAGGTACGGCGAGCCGGCCGCGGCCGCCCGTACCGCTTCGGCACCCCAGGACATGGGGAGGATGCGGGAGACCGGGCGTAGCGGCTCGAAGAGACCGGAGACCGGGACCATGATGCCCGAGACCATCCACAGCGGCGCGATCATCGGTGAGGCCAGGCTCTCGGCCCGCCGTGCCTGAACAAACAGCGCCGCGACGAGTAGGCCGAAGGCACCCATCGACAGGGTGGTCACCACCGCGGCCAGCGTCATGCCCGCGACGTCCGCCGGAGCGACCCGTACGTCGAACACGAGCACTCCCCACAAACAGGTGAGCAACATCGATGCCGCTCCGAATACCGAGGCCGCCGTGGTGATGGGGATGACGATGGAGGAGAACTTTTTGGGCGAGCCCAGTAGGAACTCCAAGGTGCCCTGATGCCGCTGAGCCTTGATGACGGTGCCCGCGCCGAACATGATGGTGCTCCACATGCCCATGAGGCCGACGCCGATCATGAGGTTGAGGAGGTTGTGTTGTCTGCCGCCTGCCACATAGAGGAAGTAGGCGATGCAGGCGTAGAAGACCGGGGTGATCAGGTTCAGTGCGACGTCCGATGTCTCACGGCTCAGGTCACGGATGTGGAACCAGGTGGCTGTGGCGAACGAGACGGCGCCGTTGAGTACTCCTGCCGAGTTCACTCGGTTGCTCCCGTACTGCCCTGGCTGACAAGAGTGACGTAGGTGTCTTCCAGGGTCGGCTCCCGCAGCGACAGGTGAAGCAGCGTTGGTGCTCCGGCGCTTTCGAGCCCCTTCTTCACGATCGCTTCGGCTTCTTCCGGGGCGGCGAGGGACGTCCGGACCGTCAGCAACTCCCGGTCACCGAGGGGCTCAAGTGAAGCGTCGATGATGGATGGATGCCGAGTCAGGCCCTCACAGAGTGAGGAGTTCAGACCTCGGGTCTCGACCCGCACCACGATCCCGGACTCCGCCGCCGTGGCCAGTTCCCTGGCAGTGCCTTGCACGACGATCTGGCCATGGTTGATCACGGCGAGACGGTCGCAGAGCTCCTCCGCCTCGAACATGTAATGCGTCGTCAGCAGAACGGTCTTCCCCGTCTCCCGGAGCTGCAGCACCACCGACCTGATGTTCCGGGCAGCGACGGGGTCGAGTCCATTGGTTGGCTCGTCGAGGAAGACGACGCTGGGGTCGTGGAGGAGGCTGCGGGCTATGTGGAGTCTTTGCTTCATCCCGCGTGAATAGGTCTCCACCCGGTCCGTTCGACGGTCGGTGAGATCGACGAGCTCGAGCAGTTCGGCGACACGCCGGGACTGCTCGCGCACGGGGATCTCGTACAGGTCTGCGAAGAAGAGCAGGTTGTCCCGGGCGCTGAGCCGGTCGTAGAAGCCCTTCTCGCCACCGAAGGCGTAGCCGATGTGGGCCCGAACGCTGTGCGGGTCGGCCGCTACGTCGATGCCGTGGATGCGCACCGCCCCGCTGCTGGGCATGAGCAGCGTGGTGAGGATCCTGACAGTCGTGGTCTTTCCGGCTCCGTTCGGGCCGAGCAGTCCGAAGAGACTGCCCCGCTCGATCTCCAGGTCGATACCCCGAAGGGCGAGGACTTCCTCGTGAGTCCTACCGAGGAAGCGGCCCTTCCTGGAGTCGAAGCGCCGATGTAGATTCTGAATGGATATGGCAGACATGACCGATCATCAACCTCGTGTTCGCAGCTGGACGCGGTACTTGCGGAGCCTGGGGCCCAGCGCCTGATCGTCCTTCGACAGTGCAGGCTCCATACGGCCCGCGGTCACTGTGAGGCCAACGCCCATGCTCTCGCAGACCTGGTGGAGCGTCTCGGTCAGGTGGCCCAGGTCCAGTAGGACCGTGGGATAGACCTGGCTGGTGCGGTACCTCCAGTGGGCGCGCTCGATCGCCAGGTGGATCGACAGATCGAAGTCGCCGCCGGCGGACGGCTCCGGCGCGTCGCCGGTGTCCGGGTCGCAGACCAACGTCGGCAGAGCGACCAGGCTGTGCTCGCTCGCTTGGTAGTAGTAGGTTGTCCGCTTCCCGGATAGTCGCGAGGTGCTCACCGAGATGTCGAATGGGTGCGACGCCCCGAAGGACGGTGTTGTCCGACGGCTCCGCGGCAGCGGGCCGAAGTCCATCTCCGACTGCACGCCATGAGTCAGATACAGCAGCCGGCCGAGTTCACCAAGGAAGCCTGCTTCGGCATCCGGACCGCGGCGAGGAAGGAGAATCCTTGCCCATGCCGCCGGCGCCGGCGTGGATGACGCGGGCGGTTCGGCCTCGGCGGCATAGCTGTACATCAGCTTCATGTCGGCATCCCTCGTCCCGGAGTCCCGGTAGTCCGCCGGCGGCGAGATCATGGCCCACTGCCGATCCCGCAGGCTGCCGGCATCCCGCTCGGGGGGACAGAAGCCAGGGTCGACGAGAACGCCTCCTTCCACCAAGGAACGCAGGCAGAAGTCGAGGTGCTCCGCCGGCACACCGGCGCCTCTGAGGAGGTCAGCGGCAAACTCGGGCGTCACCGTTCCCGTTGAGGCCAGCCCGGTCAGCGCCCGCCCAAGCCATTCGGGAAATGTGTTCAGCATGCGCTGGCCGCCTCTGGCGGGGTCGTCCATGAGCCACTCGTCTCCCACCCGTACCAGGGACAAGGTGGGGGACAGCTGCCACACGTCGGCGACCGCTTCGATCTCGCTCATGGGCCGCCTACCCCGCGGTGAGGAGGTAGATCCCGGTCTCCTCGAATCGCTTCGTACCTATGAGGCTGTCGGTAAGAGCGGCGTAGTGGGCAGGCGTGGGAAACGTCTCGAAGCCCAGGGAAGTCCAGGCAAGCAAGTAGCGCTGTGCGAACTGGCCCAGGCACTCCATCATTGACCGATATCCGTGCGGGTTGTTCACATAGCGATACAGGTGACGCTCCCAGACAACTGAGAGAAGGAGGGAGCACGAGCCCGAACTCGCCCGCGACTGACCAACGAAAGCGGTCTGCACCTCATCCCTCAGGTCACCACTCCGGATGAGCCCGAGGCCGTGACCATCGGGATCGTAGTGGTAGATGCCGGGCTCGAGGCCTTCGACGTCATAAACAATGACGCTGGTTTCCACGTCGCCGAAGCTGTTGTGCATGAGCGCGGAGGGAGTCTTCTCGAAATTTGCCTCCGCTGCACGCCGCTGAGTGACGAGAGGAACGTTGACGTCCGTCAGTACGCGGCTGAGCTGTGCCGCTGTCATCCTCTGCTTGGTCCAGGGGCGGTGGCTGCGACGCGACAGCAGGACGTCCGCCAAGTCGCGGTCCGCCGGCTCGGCCGGTGCCGGCAGCGGCTGGTAGGGAACGTCCAGAGTCTTCCAGAAGGCCGGCGGGCGACGTTCCGCAATCCGGGCACGGAGGACCTCCTCGCTGTCGGCGGGCGCAGGTGATCCCACGACGTCCGAGTAGATCTGACGGTCTGCCATGAGGTGATAGACCAAGGCATCGGTCCAGCCGTACTTCTGCCACACACCGACTTGCGGCATGAGCTCGTGCTCGCTGTCCGACGGCCGGAAGATCCGAGTGTCGATCATGCGAGTCACCAGATGTTCGATGCTCCGCTCATCGGCTCCCAGGGCTTTCCGAAACCTGGCGACCAGCTCTTCTCTGCTGGTCGGTTCGCTCACCGAGGCGAGGACGGGAAGGCACCGGACGTCTGGCAGCCCGTACGTCTTGCCCTCGAGGAGCAGGTCGCATTGCAGAGGGTCCTCGAGACGGATCCGCATAAATTCATTCAGGAGATAAGTCACGATCCGATTCCTCTCAGGCCAGAAGCATGAAGGCCATGGTGGGCTCCGTCAGCCTCGGGTTTCCGAGCTTCTCACTGACTTCGCGATCGGCCACCGAGAATCCGCGGAAGAATTTGTGACCGAGCGCCCTGGCGGCGAGAGAAGCAGTCTCCAGAATGTGACCCACATCATGATGGATCGGTCGGTACGAATAGTTCTCCCGATACCGGTACATGCTCCGCTCCACGCGACTGGTGAGAACGATGGCCATCGTAGGAGAAATCCTCATCCACTCAGGCTTTCCGGCGATATTACGGGCGACCCAGTCCTGGTCGACGTCGCTCGTAATGAATTCCAGGACATGATCCCGCACGCCGTAGTGATATACACCTGCGGCGAGATGCTCGGCGTCGAGAATAATGAGATACGCCTCAGTGGGATGGCGAGCTCCGCCCGACGGACTGACCTTCCGCACTTGATCGCCCAAGGCCGGCGTCTTCTTCAGTCCGATCTGACCGAATGAGAAGTACAGGAAAGTGGAGAGGTCCTGCATGCTCATCGGAGCGCTCGGCTGGTCGGGGATGCCGGTTCTGGACAATACCTCGTGAAGCGTGACGTTAAGAGTCTTACAGGGCTCCGGCAGGGTGACTGTCGAGTTTGACATCGGGGCCTTGTGGATGGCCGGCTGCGATTCTTCCGCAAGATACTGATGCATGATCGCAATATCGGCCTGCGCACCGTCGCGACTTCGATAGTCGACCCGCTTGATCGAATCCGAAAGCACCTGGTACGTGAAGGCTTCTTGCCAGCCATGCGAGGACCAAAGCGGTGTGGCATCGAAGGTGTCCACCTGCTCGGGATCCTCGTCGGAGACCAGGACCCCTCCCTTGACCAGCCGCTTCACCTCCGTACGGGCAGCAGGTTCGGAGATCTCGACGATGCCGGCCAACCGGCCGACGACCTCGTCCTCGGGCTCCCACCCAGACAGGCTTACCAGGAAATCTACGAGCCGGGAGTCTCGCAGTGCACTGCCGTCGTACAGGACGCCTTCGCGTGGGCTATGGAACTGCAACTTATCCCCGATAGCCTGGAACTGCAGGTCCAGAGCGCGACGCACTTTCACTTTGCCTCCTGTCGTAGAGTCCGAATCCGCACGCTTCCCGTGAAACAAGTGGTGGGCCCGGCTGGAGCCTGGGCCCACCACTTAGGAACTACCAATCCGTTCGCGAGCATCAACAGCGTGAGTTGAGAAGCAGACGCGAGCGGTCGCCCGACTTTCCGATTTTCATCGGGAAGTCTGACAGTTAACGCTGTCGGCGTATCAGCCAAGCTGCTTCATGCCGGCGACAGGCTGGAACTCGGCCAGGTCCAGAGCGAAAACCTCGGCCTCGACAATGTCCTCCACGAGGATCTCGCGGACAGCCTCGACAGTCTCGTTAACAGCCATGAAGAACTCCTTCATTTGAGAGAGCCCCCGTCTGGGGACGTCTGATGATCTTCACCTTGGAGCGAGATTGTCAATAGCTTTGTAGTTTGCTCCATTGTCAAATCGAGCAAAATTCCGACACAGCGGACATCCGCGCCCGGCCCGGCCGGTTGCCTACCGCTAAAGGTGCATACCGGTCGCACGCGACAAATGAGCAACCCAGATCAAAGGACCTATGCAAGTAGGGAGTTGCTTCCCCTCCAGGCCGGCTGGTGCGAATTTCCCGGACGAGATCCATGACCAACTCTGCGCGGAATTCGTGGTGTTGCCCATACAGCTGAACGAATGGCTGGGGCGGAGGGCCGACGAGGGCCGAGGGCCGGCCCGACCAGTCGATCGTCACCAGTGCCCGACGACCTCGCGCATGTCGGCGTGGCGTCCGTGATCGCAGAGCTGTTAGCGGAGTTGGGGCCGGGAGGCCCGCAGAGACGCCGAGCTGCTCGACCGGCCGCGCCGGCGGGCTGTCGGTGCGGGCGCGAAGTGCAAGTTCGTCTTCGTCGACCGGCTCCTTGTCGCCCTGGTCCGTCTACGGCACGGCGTGACACACGTGGCCCTGGTCATCACCGACGAGCAAGGCCGGCTGCTGTTCTGCGGCGAAGTCCGCCGGTTGCACGAGGTCGTGGGCAGGCCCTACGGGTCTGCGACACGAGGTGGGCGGACGGGCGGGGGGAAGCCTCCGTGCGCACGCGGCGCACGTAGGCTGCCCGCACTGACCATTCGCCTCAAAGGGAGTGAACGTGGCTTCTCGCCTGAACCCGTACATCAGCTTCGCCGGCGAAGCGAAGCAAGCCATGGAGTTCTACAAGGAGGTGTTCGGCGGCGAGCTGGCCGTTCACACCTACGGCGGATTCGGCTCCGAGGCACCCCCCGGATACTCCGACAAGATCATGCACGGCATGCTCGAGACCACCAGCGGATTCACCCTGATGGGCGCCGACAATCCGCCCGGGACGGAACACAAGCCCGGCAACAACATCGCGGTGAGCCTGAGCGGTGACGACATGGACGAGCTGCGGGGCTACTGGAGCAAGCTGTCCGACGGCGGCACGGTGGCCGTCCCCCTGGAGAAGCAGATGTGGGGCGACGTCTTCGGCATGTGCACGGACAAGTTCGGCATCACGTGGATGGTCAACGTCAGCGAACAGCAGAGCTGATCCGGCGGCTTCGGGGTCCGAGGGCGTAGGTCTCTCAGCGGGCGAAGTGCCAGCGCGTCTGACTGAAGCTCTCGCCTCTGCCGAATCCGAAGGCGGTACGGGGCACCACCTCGAAGACGACGGCACGGCCCGCGTCCTCGGTCTCCTCCGTCGGTGGCGGGGCCGCCGTCGTCGTAGCGGTGCTGAAGGCCCCGTCCCGCACCTCGAAGTGCCATTCCGGGCCGTACTTCGCCTCCCAGGCCGCCGCCAGCCCGACCAGCCGCTCCTCGTCGGTGACCCGGACCGCCGCGCCCTCGACCACCAGGTCACAGCCGTCGGCGTAGGCGTTGGTGCCGGTGGTGAGGACGACGTTCGGGTTGGCGGCGAGGTTGAGCCGCTTGCGCTCCCGCTCGCCGGTGGTGAAGTGGAGCGCGCCATCCGTCCACACCGCCAGCAGCGGGGTGACATGGGGGCGGCCATCGGGACGGACGGTCGTCAGCCAGAAGATCTCGGCCTCCTCCAGGCGCGAGACGGCTTCCGCCCAGGGCGTGGCGGTGGCGTCGGGGGAGCTGTAACGGGCGTCAAGATCGGTCTGCGGTTCCTGTGCCGGTGCCGGCATGGCGGACTCCTCATGACTCTGGGTCCTCAACGTCGGTTCTTCACATGGTCCCTCTCCCCTACGGACCCCGCCCGCCGAACGGAGCAGCCCGACAGGCCGGAATCTGCCCGAAAGCGATGCCGGGCCCTGAGCCCGGGTGCGCGCCCCTGCGCACTTGCGTGCTCCGCCCACCTCGCCCGTACCTTCACGGCGTCCGGAGCGCTGGTACGAGCTGTTGGGGGAAGCGTTGAAGCCTGCCAAGAAGGTACTTCTGGATCTCGTCGAGTCGTCGAACGTCTCCGTCCGCTCCAGTGATGAGCTGGTCGGGAAGGTGGAAAAGGTCATAGCTGCGGATGACAAGGTGAGGGAGGAGAACGGGGACGAACTCCTTCGGCGCAAGCCGCGCCTCGCGGCGATCCCGCGGACGGAAATCAGCCGCCAGATGGAAGTCACCCTGTGGGACGTCCTTCATACGCTGGGCAGGGCGACAGCGCTGTCGGGCAGGGGTGCGGGGCGGGGGTTGGCCGAGCATTCCGTGACGATCCTGCCCGCGGACACCGTACTGCGCGCGGGGTGGGCGCTCACCAGCAAGGAGAAGGGCCAGAAGGTCAAGTACCGCTACCGTCCTCAGTACTTCGCCGAGGTCTGGCGACCCGGTGAGCCGTCCCTGGTCATGCCCATCGCGTGCAAGGGCAACCACGGCAACGCCGCTACTTCGGCGGGCCAGTTGGCATCGGCCTCAGTCCATGCCGAGGCGGTGCATATCGGTGGTTGGAACGAAACCCCGAGCCTGCTGTTCAGCACGGAGTTGCCGACGGACGGCACCGTGACCGTCCATACGCTCCAGGCTCCGGGCCGAGGCGCCTGGCTGGCCGGCGCTTCCGGGGAATCGGAAGCGAATCTGGGTTCCGGGCCCGCACAGGAGAACGTCATACCGGGCATCCAGCCGCCTCCCAAGGGCGACCTGATACCCGCGCCCGTACCCGGCTGCCAGGTCACGCCCAAGTACTACACCTGGTTCCAGGAGACTCTCGGTCACACCGCGGTGGCCGGCCTCATGGCCTTCACCGGCTCCGGCAAAGCCACCGCCGTCACCTGACCGACCGGCAGGGCAGCAAGCGCTTCGACGGCTTCGAGCATGCCGCCAGCACCAGCGTCCAGGACATCAGCCACGAACTCCTCGGAACCACGTACGCCGGCACCGACCACGTCTTCCGGTTGAACGGCCCCCGGGTCGAGGCGTTCTCCGGCGTGGATGCGCGGCTCTTCGGGCTTCTCTCCGAAGGGTGCGTCGAGGAGTACCGCGCCATCGTGCACGCGACCCGCCGCACTTGGCCCCTACTCGCCTGGGACGAGAAGTGGGGTGGTCCCGTGTCCGTGCAGGCCGACGGATCCGTACTCGCCATCCGGCTGCTGCCGGGCCAGGGTCGAGCACGCCGTTGACGCGGTCCCGAGGGCGTCTTGGTCAGCGCGTGCGGTCGTCGGCCGGGATGGGAGAAGGGGCCTTGGTGGCCCAGGCCAGCAGCATCCGCAGGGCGTCGTGCGAGGGGCTGCCCGGTTCGGCGGCGTACGTGATCAAGGCCTGGTCCGGGTCGTCCGTCGGGCGCAGGGTCTCGTAGGCGAGTTCCAGATCGCCGACCACCGGATGGTGGAATCGCTTGGTGCCCGAGGTCTTGTCCTGCACCGGGTGCTCGGCCCACCAGCGGCGGAAGTCCTCGCTCTTCATCGACAGTTCGCCGATCAAGCTCGCCAAATGGGGGTCCTCGGGGTGCCGTCCTGCGGCCAGGTGGAGGTAGGCCACGTTCTCGCGGGCGCAGGAGGTCCAGTCCGCGTACAGCTCGCGGGTCGTCTCGTCGAGGAAGGTGATCCGGGCGATGTTGCGCTCGGCTCGGTCCAGATCCGCGTAGTCGCCGAAGAGGGCGGCTGCTGCCGCATTCCAGGCCAGTATGTCCATGCGTCGGCCCATCACCATCGCCGGCATGTCCACCAGATCGTCCAGCAGCCGCTGGAGCATGGGGCGCACGCGTTGCGGCCGGGTCTGGCGCGGGGGAACGTGTCGTGCGGCGGACTGCGGTCGGGCGAGGCGGTGCAAGTGCCGGGCGGCATCAGCGTCCAGCCGCAGGGCGCGGGCGAGGGCGTCGAGTACCGCGCCCGAGGGGTTGGGTACGCGGCCCTGTTCCATCCGGGTGTAGTAGTCGACGCTCACTCCGGCGAGCTGTGCGATCTCCTCGCGGCGCAGGCCCGCGACCCGGCGCCGGCCTCCGAAGTCCGGCAGTGCAACGTCTTCGAGGTGCAGGAGGGAGCGGCGGCCTCGGAGGAACTCGCCCAGGTTGACAGCTGTGCTCATACGGCGATTGTCGCCGGTTGTGATGGGTGGCTGCCTGGCCCTGCCGGGGCCAGGCAGGGCCAGGCAGCCACCATTCGCTGTCAGCAGGTGGGGATGGCGGTCACCAGGCCTCCGTCGACGGCGATGTCCTGGGCGGTGATGTAGGACGACCGCGGGGAAAGGAGGAAGGCCACGGTCTCGGCGATGTCCTGGGCCTGGCCGAGCCGCCCCAGCGGCACCTGGGCGCGGATGGCATCGTGCGAGGCAGGGTCCGGGTTGGCGGCATCGAACATCTCGGTGACGATGTAGCCCGGGCTGATCGAGTTGACCCGGATGCCGCGCCCGGCGAGATCACTGCCCAGGGTGCGGGCCAGATTGTGGACGGCAGCCTTCGTGGCCGCATACACCGGTGCGACGGCCAGGCCCCGGTGCAGGGTCCACGAGGCGTTGATCACGATGGAACCGCCACCCGCCGCGTCGAGCAGCGGCAGCACCTTCTGGACCGTGAAGAACACCCCCTTGAAGTTGACGTCGACACTGAGGTCGAAGTCCCGCTCGGTGACCTCGCCACTGCGCTGGAACACGCCGACTCCGGCATTGGCGAACACCCCGTCCAGACGTCCGTGTCGTTCACGGATCAGGGCGGCCAAGCGGTCGAGATCGGTGAGGCTGGCGGAGTCGGCCCGGACGGTGAGCAGACGGGCACCCCGGTCGGACGCCGCGTCCAATTGTTCGGCTGCGCGGGCGAGTCGGGCATCGTCGCGGCCGGTGATGACGATATGGGCGCCGGCTTCCAGGAGCAGACGCGCGGTTGCCAGGCCCATCCCGCTGGTTCCGCCGGTGATCAGGACGACACGGTCCTGGAAGCCGGCTATTCCACTGTTGCTGTCGGTCATGACCACAGCTTCGCCACCCGGATTCGGGCCAACCAGGACCAGATCAACCTGGGTCTCCCAGAGCCTCCTAGCCCTGCCAGCTGCGGGGGCCGCGGAAGCCGGGGGTGCGTTCCAGGCGGCGCCAGCCGGCCTGGGAGCGGGCGGTCGCGGTGGTGGTGTCTTCGGGGGTGGCCGCGGCGCGGGCGAGGAGGATCGCGGTGATCGCGGCCAGCTCCTCGGGCTCGGCGTTGCCCTTCTCGACCTTCAGTAGCGTTGCGGTGGCCCCGTGCGTGGAATGTGGGCTCATCGGTGGCGGTTCTCCTTCGGGGGCTACTGGGGCGGGTTGCCGTGCTTGCGCGAGGGCAGGTCCGCGTGCTTGTTGCGGAGCATCGCGAGGGCCGCGACGAGGACCTCGCGGGTTTCCGCGGGGTCGATGACGTCGTCGACGAGGCCGCGCTCGGCCGCGTAATAGGGGTGCATCAGCTCGGCCTTGTACTCCTTGACCATGCGCGCACGCATCGCCTCGGGGTCCTCGGCGTCGGCGATCTGCTTGCGGAAGATGACGTTGGCCGCGCCCTCGGCGCCCATCACCGCGATCTCGTTGGTGGGCCAGGCGTAGGTGAGGTCGGCGCCGATGGACTGGGAGTCCATGACGATGTACGCGCCGCCGTAGGCCTTGCGCAGGATCAGCGAGATCCGCGGAACGGTCGCGTTGCAGTACGCGTACAGCAGCTTCGCGCCGTGGCGGATGATCCCGCCGTGCTCCTGGTCGACACCCGGCAAGAAGCCCGGCACGTCCAGCAGGGTGATGATGGGGATGTTGAAGGCGTCGCAGAGCTGGACGAAACGCGCCGCCTTCTCCGAGGCGTGGATGTCCAGGACGCCGGCGAGGTGGCCGGGCTGGTTGGCGACGATGCCCACGACCTGGCCGTCCATCCGCGCGAGCGCGCAGATGATGTTGCGGGCCCAGCGCTCGTGGATCTCCAGGACGTCGCCCTCGTCGACGAGTTCCTCGATGACCTTGAGCATGTCGTACGGGCGGTTCCCGTCGGCGGGGACCAGGTCCAGCAGGACCTCCGAGCGGCGGTCGGCCGGGTCCGCGGTCTCGTGGACCGGGGGGTTCTCGCGGTTGTTGGAGGGCAGCATCGTGATGAGGTAGCGGACCTCGGAGATGCAGGTCTCCTCGTCGTCGTACGCGAAGTGCGCCACGCCCGAGGTCTCGGCGTGCACGTCCGCGCCACCGAGGCCGTTCTGGGTGATCTCCTCACCGGTCACCGCACGGACCACGTCCGGACCGGTGATGAACATCTGCGAGGTCTCCCGGACCATGAACACGAAGTCCGTCAACGCCGGCGAGTACGCCGCGCCGCCCGCGCACGGCCCCAGCATCACCGAGATCTGCGGGATGACACCCGAAGCCTTCGTATTGCGCTGGAAGATCCCGCCGTACCCGGCCAGCGCCGAGACACCCTCCTGGATACGAGCGCCGGCACCGTCGTTGAGGGACACCAGCGGGGCACCCGCCGCGATGGCCATGTCCATGATCTTGTGGATCTTCGTCGCGTGGGCCTCGCCCAGCGCCCCGCCGAAAATCCGGAAATCGTGCGCGTACACGAAGACCGTACGGCCCTCGACCGTGCCCCAACCCGTGATCACACCATCGGTGTAAGGCTTCTTCGCCTCCAGACCGAACCCCGTCGCCCGGTGCCGGCGCAGCTGCTCGACCTCCTTGAAGGAACCCTCATCGAGCAGCAACGCGATCCGCTCACGCGCGGTCAGCTTGCCCTTGGCATGCTGCGCCTCGGTCGCCCGGTCACTCGGGCCACGCCGCGCCTGCTCACGCAAGTCATGCAGCTCGGCCACGCGGCCGCACATGGCGGCGGCCCGTATGTCCGCGCCTTCTTCGTTCCCGTGCATGTCGCACCGAATCCCTTGAACAGTGTTGGTTGAGCGGACGTCTCACGTGACGCCGAGAGAGCCGATGGAGACGGTGCGGAGCGTGGGCCCGTTCCCGGTGTTCCCGGTGTTCCCGGTGTTCCCCAGGACGGCGACCGCCCCGCGGTGCGAGGGGCCGCAGGGGACGTCGGTGATGGTCCAGCCGGCCGGCCTTCGGCGGATCTCGGCGCCCAGATAGTCCAGCGAGGGATCCCGGCTCAGCCCCGTGCCGATTCCCTTGAGGTACGCCTCTTTGCGCACCCATATCCGGCAGAAGGCCTCGCGGCGCGCCTCGTGCGGCACGTTCGTGAGCTCGAGAGCCTCTGCGGGGTGGAGTGACGGGAGACAGGTCGTCACCGTGTCGCTCCGGGGCAGCCCCTGTACGTCGACCCCGACCGGGGCCGAGGCCACGGCGACCAGCGCCGTGCCGTCGCTGTGCGAGAGGGAGAAGTGCAGTGCGGGGTCGGTCTCCCCCACGGCGACGGCGGGCCTGCCGTGCGCTTCGCCGCAGCCGGGGCACGGTTCCCGGACGAACCCGACCTCTCGCGGGGGCACGTTCAGATACCCACCGATGATCATCCGCAGGGCCACGTGCGAGGCGACGTAGAGCGAGGCGTGCTCCGGGCGGTCGAACGAGGCGCCCCGCTCCCGCTCCCCCGGATCAAGCACGGACTGGTCGAACCGGTCCGCCCCCATTCCATCGGGCACCTTGATCAGCCAGAGGTCCGGCTGAGGCGTCGGCGGGGAGTCGGGGCCTTCCTTCAGCCTCGGCATCGTGATCACGAGACTCATCAACCTAGTTGGATACCGCGGAGGCTTCCTGCTTCGGCGCAGGCTGCGGCTGCGGTTGCCCCGCGGCCGCCTTCCGCGGGCGCGGAATCGCAAGGGCGACCAAGGCTCCCGCGGCCAGGACCGCGGCCCCGACCCACAGGCCCGGGATCATGCCGTCGGTGAAGTGCTGCGGGGTGTCGTAGGAGCCGGAGCCGGAGAAGATGCTGGTGGCCACGGCGATTCCGAGGGCGCCACCGAGCTCTCGTACGGTCGTGTTGGCTCCCGAGGCCTTGCCGGCCATCTGCGGCGGGACGGAGCTCATGACCACCATGGCCGTCGGCGCGAACACCAGGCCCATGCCGGCACCCGCCAGCACGAACGGGCCGACGTACTCCCAGTCGGACGCGCCCACTCCGGCGACCGCGGCGAACCAGGCCAGGCCGGCACCGGAGACGAACAGGCCGGCCGCCATCAGTACGCCGCTGCCGATCCGCGGGGCGAACTTGCCCGCGAAGGGGGCGACGAGCATCGGCATGACCGCCCACGGCAGGGTCCACAGGCCGGCCTCGAAGGCGGAGTGGCCGCGGGCGACCTGGAGGTACTGGGCGATGAGGAAGATCGGGCCGAAGAGGCCGAAGAAGACGGCGAGGGAGACCACGTTGGCGAGCGAGAAGGCCTTGATCCGGTAGATGGCCAGCGGCAGCATCGGCGACGGGGCCTTGCGCTCCCACAGCAGGAACACGACGAACAGAACGGCGGCGGCCACGAAGGCCGCCACGACTCCCGCCGAAGTCCAGCCGTCCTCGCCGCCCTTGACGATGCCCCAGACGAGGGCGAGCACACCGGCGCAGGCCAGGACCAGACCCGGGATGTCGAGCTTGGCGGCCGCTCCGCGGCTCTCGTCCAGCACCTTGAGCACGAGCGGTACGGCGATCAGGCCGATCGGGATGTTGACCAGGAAGATCCAGTGCCAGTCGAGGCCGGTGGTGATGGCGCCCCCGACGAGCGGTGCGAGGGCGACGGCGAGGCTGCTGATCGCGCTCCACAGGCCGATGGCGACGCCGCGCTTCTGCGGCGGTACCGAGACCGTGAGGATGGTGAGCGAGAGCGGCAGCACGGCGGCGGCGGTGACGCCCTGCAGGGTGCGGAAGACGATCAGGGCGGTGGTGGAGTCGGACAGTCCGCAGCCGAGGGAGGCCAGGGTGAAGGCGGTGATGCCGATGACGAAGACCTTGCGCCGGCCGTAGCGGTCACCGAGTCCGGCGGCGGTCAGCAGGAAGCCCGCGAAACCGAGTACGTAGGCGTTGGTCACCCACTGGAGGTTCTCCACCGTGGAACCGAGGTCGTGGCGGATGGAGGCCAGGGCGTTGGTGACGACCAGGTTGTCCAGGGCCACCATGAACATCGGCAGTGAGACCGCGAGAACGGTCAGCCCGAACGACGGGCGGGGACGGGATGTCAACGGATCCTCCGTGCTGCATGGGTGAACGAGCGGATGTCTTCGGCGAGGGCCGCGGCGACCTGCGGGCGGTGCGACTCGGTGAAGAAGTGGCCGCCGGGCAAGGTGCGCAGGCCGAAGCCCCCTGCGGTGGTCTCCTCCCAGAGCCGTGCGCCCCCTTCGGTGGTCTGCGTGTCCGCGCTGCCGATCAGGGCGCTGACCGGACAGCGCAGCCGGGGAGCCGCGGCCCGGAAGCGGTAGGTCTCCAGCGCCTCGTAGTCGCCGCGTACGGCGGGCAGGATCATGCGGCGCACGTCGGGGTCGGCGAGGAGCTCCGGGGCGGTGCCGCCCAGCTTGCGGATCTCCTCGATGACCCCGTCGTCGTCACGCAGGTGCACGCCGAGGGAGCGCGGTACCGACGGGGCCTGCGCTCCGGAGACGAGGAGACCCGCCAGTTCGACGCCGGGGAAGGCGTCTTCCAGGCGCCGGGCCGTCTCGTACGCGACGAGGGCGCCCAGGCTGTGGCCGTAGAGCACCAGGGGCCGCCCGGTGTACGCGCCCAGGAGGGCGGCGGCCGCGTCGGCGAGCGCGTCGAGGCGGGTGGCGGGGGCTTCGGCGTGCCGGTCCTGGCGTCCTGGGTACTGCAGGGACCAGACCTCCGCGTGCGCGGAGAGGTCGCCCGACAGGGGGCGGAAGGCGGTGGCCGCTCCGCCGGCGTGAGGGAAGCAGACGAGTACCGGACCGTCGCCGTCCGGGCCCGGATGGTACTGCCGCAGCCACAACTCGCGCTGGGACGTTGTCGATTGCATGCGGGGACGTTCGCTCTCGGTGGTGTGGGGACGGGGGGTCATATGAGGCCGCCGCGCAGCCACGCTTCGACGGCGTCGGCGGTGGTCCGTACGTGCTCGTCGAGCATCGTGAAGTGGTCGCCCGGGACTTCGGTGCGCCGGGTGGTGAACTCCCAGCCGGGCCGGCCGCCTTCGGGCGCGGACTCGTCGGCGGGGACGCCGGGGACGGCCTCCTCGGCGCGCAGCAGCAGAGCGGGCGTACGGTGCGGGGCGGGCCGCCAGTCGGTGTGGATGCCGATGTAGCCGCCCATGGCCGTGAGCCGGGTGTCGTCCAGCGGCACGAACAGGTCCTCGTTGGCGACCATCTGGGAGGTCATGAGCGGCAGGCTGTAGCGGTCGGCGGTACGTGAGTACGTGTCCAGCAGGACGACGCCCACGGCCGGCCGGCCGAGCTCCTCGAGGTACTGGGCCACCCGGTGGGCGATCCAGCCGCCCGAGGAACGGCCCAGCAGCACCACGGGGTTGCCGCCGGACTCCTCCAGCACCACCTCGGCGTGGGCGCGGGCGAGCGCCTCGCGGTCGGCGGGGAGCGGCTCGCCTTCGAGGAATCCGGGGTGCGGCAGGACCGTCACGTCGCGGACGCCCTGGAACGCGGAGGCGAACTTCAGGTACTCGTGCGGGCCCGAGATGGCCCCGAGCGAGGGGAAGCAGAAGATCGCGGGGCCCTCTTCGCCCCGGGCGAAGCGCACCGGGCTCGGCCAGCGCGCCGCGTCCTGCCGCCGCGAAAAGACGGGCTGGAGCCGTGAGGCGGCCACCAGCAGCTGCACGGCCTCCACGGGCTTGCCCTGCTCGCAGCCCTGCCGGAACAGGGCCGTCAGGCCGCCGCCCGCTCCCCCGGCCGGACCGGACCGCGAGCCGTCGGCGAAGGCCTCCATGAGGTGGCGGGCCAGCAGGGAGACCGTCGGGTGGTCGAAGACCATGGTGACGGCCAGCGGCAGCCCGGTCTCCTCGCGCAGCCGGGTCCGCAGCTGGGTCGCGGTGATCGATTCGATGCCCAGCTCGATGAACGACCGGTCCGGGTCCACGGCGTCGGCCGAGGCGTGTCCGAGCGCGGAGGCGACGGCGCCCTGGACGAGGCGCCGCAGCGCTTCCTCCGCCTCCAGGGGAGGCAGCGCCGCGACCCGGGCACGCAGACCCTCGACGCCGCCGGGGGCGGAGTTGACGGCCTGCCGCGGCCGGGCGGCCACCGCCCTGGGGCGCATCGCCGGTCCGGCCCCGCCGCCCGCGGCGGCGTCGGCTCCGTCGGCGCGGGCGGGCGGCTCGGACCGTGCGAGGTGGATCGTCCCCGCGGTGAGGACCCGGCCGCCGGCCGCGTCCACGGCGGTCAGCGAGGCGGTGTCCACGCCCGTGCGGACGATCCGTACACGGAGCGCGGTGGCGCCGGTGGCGTGCACGGCCAGGTCCGTCCAGCGGTCCACGAGCAGCGTCCCGTCCGCCTCCTGGGCGGCCTGTGCGAGGAACGGGTGCAGCGCGGCGTCGAGCAGCGCGGGGTGGACCGCGAAACCGGCCTCGGACTGCCCGTCCGGGAGGGCGGTCTCGACGAAGAGCTCCCCCTCGGCGTGCCAGGCCTCGGTGACCAGTCCGAAGGCCGAGCCGTGGCCCAGGCCCCGGGCGGCGAGGACCTGGTACAGCTCGTCGACGGAGACGGGCTGCGCGTGCTGCGGCGGCCAGACGTCGAGACCGGTGGCGTCCGGCCGTGCGGAACCTCCTCGCCCTTCGGGCCCTTCGGTGGTGAGCACGCCGCGGGCGTGCCGGGTCCAGGCCTCGGCGTCCGGAGCGTTCTGCGGTCGCGTGTGGACGGAGAACCGCCGGCTGCCGTACTCCTCCTGCCCCGCCTCCAGCACCAGGCGCAACTGGACGGCGCCCTGACGGGGAACCAGGAGCGGGGCTTCGTGTTCCAGCTCGACGAGGTGCGGGCAGCCGGCCTCCGCGCCCGCGCTCAGGGCGAGTTCGGCCAGGACGGAGCCGGCTACGGCGTGAGCTCCGTGCACGGTGCGGTCGGCGAGCCAGGGGTGCGTGCGCAGCGACAGCCTGCCGGTGAACAGCAGCTGCCCGCTGCCGGGAACTCCCACGGCCGCGGCGGCCAGGGGATGGCCGACGGAGGTCAGACCGGCGGAGGCGACGTCCCCGACACCGCCGGACTCCAGCCAGAAGTGCTGCCGCTGGAAGGCGTACGTGGGCAGGGGTACCCGGCGCGGCGCGCGTGCGGAGGTGGCGGTCCAGTCGACCGCGCCGCCCCGTACGTACAGCTGCGCGACGGAGGTGAGGAAGCGGTCCACACCGCCCTGGTGGCGGCGCAGGGACTCGACGACGGCCGGCGGGCGGCCGGCGGGGGCCGCGGACTCGAAGGTGTCCTGGAGCCCGATGGCCAGTACCGGGTGCGGGCTGATCTCGACGAAGAGGCGGTGTCCTTCGGTCAGCAGGCCCCGCACGGTGTCCTCGAACTGGACGGTGTGGCGGAGGTTGCGGTACCAGTACGCGGCGTCGAGCCGGTCACCCTGTCCGCCCTGACCGTCCTGACCGCCCTGTCCGTCCTGTTCGCCCTGTTCGCCTGTGACGGGCCGGCCGGTGACCGTGGAGTGGAAGGGGATGCGGGGAGTGCGGGGGCGGATGGGGGCCAGGAGTTCGGCCAGACGCTCCTCGATGGCCTCGACGTGCGCGGAGTGCGAGGCGTAATCGACCGGGATACGACGGGCCCGCACATCGGCGGCCTCGTAGACGGCCAGGAGCTCCTCGAGCTGTCGCGCACTACCGGAGACGACGGTGGAACGGGGACCGTTGATCGTGGCGATGGACAAGTCGTCCCACGATGTGATCCGTTCGCGCACCTCGGCGGCGGGCAGCGGCACGGACACCATTCCGCCGTCCCCGGCGATCTCCACAAGAGCCTGACTGCGCAGAGCGACCACGAGCGCCGCATCCTCCAGGGAGAGCGCGCCGGCAACACAGGCCGCCGCGATCTCGCCCTGCGAATGCCCGACCACCGCAGCCGGCTCGACACCGTGCGAACGCCACAGCTCCGCGAGGGAGACCATGACGGCGAACAGAACGGGCTGGACCACATCGACACGCTCGAAGCCCGGAGCGCCCTTCGCACCACGCAGTACGCCGGTCAGCGACCAGTCCACGTACGGCGACAACGCCGCCTCACAGGACTCGATGCTGTCACGGAACACGGGTGACCGGTCGAGGAGACCCACGGCCATACCCACCCACTGCGACCCCTGCCCCGGAAACACGAACACGGGCTTTCCCGCGGTCTCGGAGGCGACGCCCTGCACGAGGCCGGGTGCTCCCTCACCATGGGCGAGTTCCTTGAGCAGGACGGCGAACTCCCCGGCGTCGGCCGCGATCAGCACCGCTCGGTGCGCCAACTGGGCACGGCCGGTGGCCAGCGAGTGGCCGACGTCGGCGGGATCCAGTCCGGGATTTCGGTCGAGGTGGGCGAGCAGCCGCTCCGCCTGGGCGCGCAGGGCGGCGGCGGTGCGGCCGGAGAGCGTCCACGGGACGGGCCCGGTGGATGCCGCCGCCGATCGCGCGTCCCCTGCGGCACGGTCCTCCGCGGCGCGGTCCTCCGCGGCGCCGTCTCCCACCGAGGCGTCCTCCGCCGTGACGACCTCATCGGGCGCCTGCTCCAGGACCACGTGCGCATTGGTGCCGCTCATACCGAAGGAGGAAACGCCGGCCCGGCGGGGGTGCTCGTTCTCGGGCCAGTCGCGCGCCTCGGTGAGCAGCTCGACCGAGCCCGCCGACCAGTCGATGTGCGGGGAAGGAGAGTCGATGTGGAGGGACTTGGGCAGGGTCGACTGCCGCAGGGCCTGCACCATCTTGATGATGCCGGCGGTCCCGGCGGCCGCCATCGTGTGCCCGATGTTCGACTTCAGGGAGCCCAGGTAGAGAGGCTGGTCCTCGGGCCGGTCCTGGCCGTACGTCGCCAGGAGGGCCTGCGCCTCGATCGGGTCGCCCAGCCGCGTGCCCGTACCGTGCGCCTCGACCGCGTCCACGTCCCGCGGCTCGAGGCGCGCATCGGCGAGCGCGGCACGGATGACCCGCTGCTGCGCCTTGCCGCTGGGGGCGGTGAGGCCGTTGGTGGCTCCGTCCTGGTTGACGGCCGTACCGCGGATCACCGCGAGCACCTCGTGGCCGTTGCGCCGGGCGTCGGAGAGCTTCTCGACGAGCAGGGTGGTGACCCCCTCGCCCCAGCCGGTGCCGTCGGCGGCGGCCGCGAACGACTTCGAGCGGCCGTCGCCCGAGAGGGCGCCCTGCTTGCTGAACTCCACGAAGGCGCCGGGTGTCGACATGATCGTCACGCCGCCCGCCAGCGCCATCGCGCACTCTCCGCGCCGCAGTGCCTGCACCGCGAGGTGCACGGCGACCAGCGAGGAGGAGCAGGCCGTGTCCAGGGTGACGGCGGGCCCTTCGAGGCCCATGAAGTAGGCCACCCGCCCGGAGGCGACGCTTCCGGAGACGCCGGTGGAAAGGTAGCCGCCGACCCCCTCGGGGAGTTCGGCCACGTTGGAGGCGTAGCCGTGCGAGTTGACCCCGGTGAACACGCCGACAGGTGTGCCGCGAACAGCCGACGGACTGATTCCGGCGTGCTCGAACGCCTCCCAGGCCGTCTCCAGGAGGAGACGCTGCTGGGAGTCCATGGCCAGGGCCTCGCGGGGGGAGATGCCGAAGAAGTCGGCGTCGAACTCCGGGGCGTCGTAGAGGAAGCCGCCCTGGTGAGTGACCGATTCGCCGTCGTCCAGCTGCCAGCCGCGGTTCACGGGGAAGCCGCCGATGGCGTCCCGCTCCTCGGTGACCAGCTGCCACAGCTCGTCCGGGGAGGTCACACCGCCGGGCAGCCGACAGCTCATGCCGATGATGGCGATCGACTCCCGGTTCTTGTCCTCCACCTCGCGCAGCTGGCGCTTGGTCTCGCGCAGGTCGGCGGTGGCGCGCTTCAGATAGTCGAGAAGCTTTTCGTCGTTGGTCACGGCATCTCCAGTTCCGCGTCGAGAAGTTCGAAGAGGTCTTCGGCGGAGACCTCGGTGAGGTCGGCGTCGCCGTCCGCGTGTCCGGACGTCCGGGCGGTCTTGTCGTTCCAGGCCGAGAGGAGTGCGCGCAGCCGCCTGCCGATCTCTTCCTGCTCCGTCGTGGCGGCCTCGGCGGAGGCGAGCAGCCGCTCCAGGCGGTCGATCTCCCTGTTTACAGAGACCGGGGCCTCGGAGACCGCGGCCTCAGAGGCACTCGCGGCCACCTCTACCTCCTCTCCGAGCCTGGCGATCAGGTCGGCCGGGGTGGGGCAGTCGAACATCAGGGTGGGCGGCAGTCTGAGGCCGGTGGCCGTGACCAGCCGGTCTCGCAGTTCTATCGCGGTGAGCGAGTCGATTCCCAAGTCCTTGAAGCTTTGTGTCATGTCGATGTCCCCGGGTTCGTCATGTCCGAAGACGTGCGCCGCGATGCGGCGGACGATGCCGGTGAGCCGGCGTTCGGCCGCATCGGCGGTGAGCCCGGTCAGCAGCGACAGGTCGGCCGCCTGCTCCGGCTCGGGCTCCTCCTGGGGCAGTACGGCCGCCGGTTCGCCGGTGGCAGCCGTCGGCCGGGGGGCGTCCAGCCAGTAGCGCCGGTTCTGGAAGGGGTAGGTGGGGAGCTCCACCTTGCGGGCCCCGGACGCCTCGTCCAGGGGGATGCCTTGGGCGAGCAGACCGGTCACGGCACTGGTGAGCGTCTGCGTCTCGGGGCGGCCGCGACGTAGCGTCGGTACGAGGGTCACGCCCTCGGACGCGCACGATTTGGCCAGGGCAGTGAGGGTGGCATCGGGGCCGACCTCGATGAAGCGGGTCGCGCCGTGGGCCTCCAGAGCTCGTACGGCGTCGTGGAAGCGGACGGTCTGACGGACGTGGCGGATCCAGTAGTCGGGGGAAGCGAACTCCTCACCGGGAATCAGCTCGCCCGTGACGGTGGAGACCACCGGCAGATCGGGCTTCCCGAAGGACAGGCTTTCCACGACCGTGCGGAACTCGTCGAGCATCGGGTCCATCAACGGCGAATGGAAAGCATGACTCACCTTCAGACGACGGGTCTTGACACCCCGCTCTTCGAGAATGGCCACCACCTCGGCCATGGCACTGTCGGCGCCGGAAAGGACCACGGACTGAGGCCCGTTGACCGCGCCCAGGCTCAACACGTCCTCACGGTCGGCGAGCAGCGGCGTGACGTCCTCTTCGGAGGCCGTCACCGCGACCATGCCCCCACCGGCAGGCAGGGCCTGCATCAACGCGCCCCGTGCGACGACGAGTCGTGCGGCGTCGGCGAGGGAAAGCACGCCGGCCGCGTGCGCGGCAGCGATCTCACCGATGGAATGCCCCGCCAAGACGTCAGGGCGCACGCCCCATGACTCCAGGAGCCGGAACAGCGCCACTTCGAGAGCGAAGACAGCCGGCTGCGTCAGCTCCGTGCGATCGAGAACACCGTCCGCACCCTCGAAAACGTCCTGCCTCAACGACCCAGCCAGGAACGGGTCGACAGCCCCACACACCGCATCGAAAGCCGACGCGAAGACAGGGAAGGCGTCATACAACTCACGCCCCATCCCGACCCGCTGCGAACCCTGCCCCGTAAACAGGAACGCCTGCAGGCCGGCGTCATCGGAGTGCTGTACGGAGCCCGCGACCACCTCGCCCGCCGTGACCGCGGCAAGGCCGGTGAGGAAGTCCTCGTGGTGCCGGCCGAGCACCACGGCCCGGTGGTCGAAGGAGGAGCGGGTGGCAAGCAGCGAGTAGGCGACGTCCATCGTGTCCAGCTCGGGGTGCGCGCGCAGGTGGTCCATGAGCCGCTGTGCCTGGTCGCGCAGGGCGGCCGGAGACTTCGCCGTGAGGGTCCACGGGACCAGCGCGTCAACGCTGTTCCGCTCGGAGGGCGTGCCCTGGCTTTCCTCTGCGGGTGCTTGTTCGAGGATGACGTGGGCGTTGGTTCCGCTGATGCCGAAGGAGGAGACGGCGGCGCGGCGCGGCCGGCCGGTCTCCGGCCACTCCCGGGCCTCGGTGAGGAGTTCCACCGCCCCCGCCGACCAGTCGATCCGGGAGGAAGGCTCACTCACGTGCAGGGTCCGGGGCAGGAGTCCGTGCTCGATCGCCTGGACCATCTTGATGATTCCGCCGACGCCCGCCGCCGCCTGCGTGTGCCCGATGTTGGACTTCAGGGAACCGAGGTACAGCGGACGGTCCTCCGTCCGCTCCTGCCCGTACGTCGCGAGCACGGCCTGGGCCTCGATCGGGTCACCGAGCCGGGTACCCGTGCCGTGCGCCTCGACCGCGTCCACCTCCGCGGCGGACAGACCCGCGTCCGCCAGCGCCGCACGAATGACACGCTGCTGCGAAGGACCGTTGGGGGCGGTCAGACCGTTGCTCGCACCGTCCTGGTTCACGGCGGAGCCCCGTACGACGGCCAGGACCCGGTGCCCATTGCGACGAGCGTCCGACAGCTTCTCCAGGAGCAGCATGCCAACGCCCTCACCCCACCCGGTGCCGTCCGCGTCATCGGAGAACGACTTGCAACGCCCGTCCGTAGCCAGACCGCGCTGACGGCTGAAGTCGATGAGGGCGGTCGGGGAAGCCATCACCGTGGCGCCTCCGGCCAGGGCGAGGGTGCACTCGCCGCGGCGCAGTGCCTGGGCGGCGAGGTGCAGGGTGACGAGCGAGGAGGAGCAGGCGGTGTCGACCGTCATCGCGGGGCCTTCGAACCCGAAGGTGTAGGAGACGCGGCCGGAGGCCACGCTGCCCGAGGCGCCGGTACCGCGGAAGCCTTCCAGCTCCTCGGGGAGTACGGGCAGGCGGCTGAGGTAGTCGCGGTACATCAGGCCGGTGTAGACGCCGGTGCGGGAGCCGCGCAGGGACAGCGGATCGATGCCCGCCCGTTCCAACGCCTCCCAGGACGTCTGCAGCAGCAGCCGCTGCTGCGGGTCCATGACGAGGGCCTCGCGCGGGGAGATCCCGAAGAAGGCCGGGTCGAAGTCGGCGGCGGTGTGCAGGAATCCGCCCTCACGGGCGTACGAGGTGCCCCGGTGGTCGGGGTCCGGGTGGTAGAGGTTCTCGGTGTCCCAGCCGCGGTCCTCGGGGAAGGGCGTGATGCCGTCCCCGCCGGACCCGACGAGCCTCCACAGGTCCTCCGGCGATTCCACCCCGCCCGGGTAACGGCAGCTCATGCCCACGATCACGATCGGGTCCTCGGCGGAGTCCCCCGAGGCCGGAGCGACGGTGGACGTGGCCGGCGCGGACTCGGCACCGTCGCCGAGCAGTTCGCGGAGCAGGTGAGTGACCAGCGCCCCCGGGTTGGGGTGATCGAAGACCAGCGTCGCGGACAGGCGCAGTCCCGTGGCGGTGTTGAGCGCGTTGCGCAGCTCGGTGGCGCTGAGGGAGTCGAAGCCCAGGTCCCGGAAGGCGCGTCCCGCGTCCAGCGACTGGGCGTCGCCGTGGCCGAGCACGTTGGCCACGTGGGTGAGGACGAGGTCCAGCACGGCCGTGGAGCGCTCCTCGGCGGGCAGCGCGAGGAGTCGGTCCCGCAGTCCGGACTCGCCGCGCGGCGTGGCTGCCGCGCGGGAGACGCTACGGGGCTGCGGGGCGCGGACCAGTCCGCGCAGCAGCGGCGCCACCGGGCGTGCCGGGTCCCGCGGTGCGGAGGTGTCGATGGGGACGGGGACGAGGGTCGCGTCGGCGTGTGACAGGGCCGCGTCCAGCAGGGCGAGACCCTGCTCGGGGGTGATCGCGGAGATGCCGGTGCGCGCCATCCGGGCGAGGTCGGCGTTGTTGAGGGTGGCTCCCATGCCGGCGGTGTGCGTGGTGTCGGCCCACAGGCCCCAGGCCAGGGAGAGGGCGGGCAGGCCCAGGTGGTGACGGTGCTCGGCGAGAGCGTCGAGGTAAGCGTTGGCGGCCGAGTAGTTGGCCTGCCCCGCACTGCCGAAGACACCGGCGGCGGAAGAGAAGAGGACGAAGGCGGAGAGGTCCAGTCCCCGCGTGAGCTCGTGAAGGTTCCAGGCCGCATCGACCTTGGGTCGCAGAACCTTCTCGATGCGCTCCGGAGTGAGCGAGGTCAGCACACCGTCGTCGAGGACACCCGCGGTATGGACCACCCCCGTGAGATCGGCCACGGAGCCCAGGAGTCCGCGCAAGGCCTCACGGTCAGAGACGTCGCACGCCGCCACGGTCACCTCGGCGCCCAACGCGGCCAACTCTTCCGCCAGTTCACCGGCCCCCTGCGCCTCCAGACCGCGTCGGCTGGTCAGGAGCAGACGGCGTACACCGTGTTCCGACACCAGATGCCGGGCCACGAGCGCACCCAGCGTGCCCGTACCACCGGTCACCAAAACCGTCCCGGAACCGAATCCGGTGCCCCCTCCGGTCGGCGCGGGCACCCGGGCCAGCCTGGCCGCCCGTACGACACCGTCACGCACGGACAGCTGCGTCTCGTCGCCGCCCAGCAGAGCGGCCGCGGCCCCGGCCGCCTCGACCTCGTCCACGTCCACCAGGCCGAACCGCCCGGGGTTCTCCGCCACCGCCGAGCGCACCAGGCCCCGCAGGGCGGCGGAGGCGGGCTCGCGGTCGGCGTCCCGCGTCAGGACCACCAGCCGCGCGTCCGCGAACCGCTCGTCCGCCAGCCACCGCTGGAGCAGTGCCAGTCCCTCCCGTACGACCGCTTGGGCGGTGTTCGCGTCGGCCCCGTTCACTTCGACGAAGGGAGCCACCACCACCTCGGGTACCGGCCCGTCAGCGGTGAGCGCGTCGAGGTCGGCGACGGCCGCGCAGCCCAGGGACGCGGCGAGGGCAGCGGCCGCCCCGGTCGAGCCGAGGACCGCCGTACGGACATCCGCGCGCGGCCCGGTCACCGGTACCCACTCCACCCGGAACAGCGAGTTCCGGTGCGCGGATCCTGCCAGCTGCCCGGCCGAGACCGGGCGCAGGGCCAGTGCCTCCACCGAGGCGACGGGCGCGCCGGTGGTGTCGGCCAGGGCGAGGGACACGGAGTCCGTACCCGGAACCGGGGCGATGCGCACCCGCAGCGCGGAGGCTCCGGCGGCCCGCAGGCGGACTCCGGACCAGGCGAAGGGCAGCCGGGCGGTGCCCTGCTGGTCGCGGAACCACAGGGCGTGCAGCGCGGAGTCGAGGAGTGCGGGGTGCAGCCCGTAGCGTGCGGCCTCCTGCGCCTGAGCCTCGGACAGCGCGACGTCGGCGTAGACCTCCTCACCCCGACGCCAGACGGCCCGTACACCCTGGAAGGCCGGACCGTACTCCAAGCCCGCTTCGGCCATGGCGGCGTACAACCCGTCCACAGCAACCGGCTCGGCACCCCGCGGCGGCCACACGCTCAAGTCGAAGCCGGCCTCCCCCACCTCCACCTCCACCGACAGCACACCACTCGCATGCCGCACCCAAGGACCGTCCTCCTCCGTACGGGAGTGGAGGCCGGCGGTGCGCCGTCCGGCCGGGTCCGCCGCGCCCAGCGTCAGCTGGACCTGGGTGCTGCCCGTCGCGGACAGCACCAGCGGTGCTTCCAGGGTGAGTTCTTCGAGGGTGGGGCTGCCGGCCCGTTCCCCGGCGTGCAGGACGAGTTCGACGAGTGCGGCGCCCGGCACGACGACGCTGCCGAAGACGGCGTGGTCGGACAGCCACGGGTGGCTGCGCAGCGACAGGCTTCCGGTGAACAGGTGCTGGTCGGCGTCCGCCAGGGTCACCCGTGCGCCCAGCAGCGGGTGACCGGCGTCGGCCAGTCCGATCGCGGAGGCGTCGCCCGCGCTTGCGCCTCCGGCCAGCCAGAAGCGCTGCCGCTCGAAGGCGTACGTGGGCAGGGCGACGCGCGGATCGGCGCCGAGCCCGGCGAAGAGGCCGGACCAGTCCACGGATATGCCTCGGGTGTGCAGCCGGGCGAGCGCGGTGACCAGCGACTCCAGTTCGCAGCCGCCCCTTTGCAGGGCGGGGACCAGCGCGTCGGCATCGGTGTCGAGGAGGCAGTCCTGACCCATCTGCGTCTGCATGCCGATCGGGCCGACCTCGAGGTACGTCGCGACGCCTTGGGCCTCCAGGGTGCGGATGCTGTCGTAGAAGCGGGCACCCTCGCGGATGTGGCGCACCCAGTACTCGGCGCCCGGGACCTCTCCGTCCGGGAACTGCCGACCGGTGAGCCCGTCGATCATCGGAACGGTCGGCATCCGGTAGTCGAGACCTCGGGCGAAAGCGTCGAACTCGCCGAGCATCGGCTCCATGTGCGCGGAGTGGAAGGCGTGGCTGACCTCGACCCGGTGGGTCCTGCGGCCCCGCTCGCGCCAGTAGGCGGCAGTCGCCTGTACGGCTTCCTCCTCGCCGGAGACCACCACGGCGCGCGGGCCGTTGACCAGGGCGAGGGAGAGCCGGCCGGCGATCCCGAGTTCGTCGAGGCAGGCGCGGACCTCGTCCTCACCGGCCTCCAGCGCGATCATCGCGCCCCCTTCGGGAAGCGCCTCGATCAGCCGGCTGCGCGTGGCGAGCAGCCGCGCGGTGTCCTCGAGCGGGAGGACCCCGGCGGCGTACAGGGCGGCGTAGTCACCGAGCGAACCGCCGGACACGATGTCGGGCCGCAGACCCCAGTGCGCCAACAGCCGGTACAGGGCTGCTTCCAGCGCGAAGATCGCGGGAGCCGACCACCCGGTGCGGTTGAGGAGCGCCGCCTCCGGTGTGCCTTCGGCGGCGAAGACGACCTCCTTGAGCGGACGCCCCAGGTGCGGATCGAGGACCGCGCACGCCTCGTCGAACGCCTCGGCGTAGACGGGGAAAGCGTCGTACAACTCACGGCCCATGCCGGGGCGCTGGCTGCCCTGGAAGGTGAACAGGAAGGCCAGCGCGCCTTCGACGGGGGTGCCGCGGACCAGTCCGGGGGTCTGCTCGCCGTGGGCCAGGGCGTCGAGGCCGTCCAGCAGTTCGCCTCGGTCGCGGGCGAGGAGGGCGGCGCGATGGTCGAGGGTGGCGCGGGTGGTGGCCAGGGCGGCGGCCAGGTCGGCCGGCCGGAGGTCGGGGTGTTCCCGCAGGTGGGCGGCCAGGCGTTCGGCTTGACCGCACAGTGCCGCCTCGGAAGCGGCGGACAGCAGGAACGGCAGGAGGGGCAGGCGGGCGGCGCCCGGGGTCGCGGGCCGCTCGTTCTCGACCTCGACCTCGACCTCGCCCTCGACCTCGCCTTCGCCTTCGACCTCGTTCTCGTTCTCGTCTGCGGGTGCTTGTTCGAGGATGACGTGGGCGTTGGTTCCGCTGATGCCGAAGGAGGAGACGGCGGCGCGGCGCGGCTGCCCGGTCTCCGGCCACTCCCGGGCCTCGGTGAGGAGTTCCACCGCCCCCGCCGACCAGTCGATCCGGGAGGAAGGCTCACTCACGTGCAGGGTCCGGGGCAGCAGCCCGTGCTCGATCGCCTGGACCATCTTGATGATTCCGCCGACGCCCGCCGCCGCCTGCGTGTGCCCGATGTTGGACTTCAGGGAACCGAGGTACAGCGGACGATCGCCCGTCCGCTCCTGCCCGTACGTCGCGAGCACGGCCTGGGCCTCGATCGGGTCACCGAGCCGGGTACCCGTGCCGTGCGCCTCGACCGCGTCCACCTCGGCGGGGGTCAGGCGTGCATCGGCGAGCGCAGCGTGGATGACGCGCTGCTGGGAAGGGCCGTTGGGGGCGGTCAGACCGTTACTGGCACCGTCCTGGTTCACGGCGGAGCCCCGAACGACGGCCAGGACCCGGTGCCCGTTACGGCGGGCGTCCGACAGCCTTTCGAGGAGGAGCATGCCGATGCCCTCGCCCCACCCGGTGCCGTCGGCATCGTCGGAGAACGACTTGCAACGCCCGTCCGTGGCCAGACCGCGCTGACGGCTGAAATCGACGAAGGTGCTGGGCGTCGACATCACCGTCACGCCGCCCGCGAGGGCGAGGGTGCACTCGCCGCGGCGCAGTGCCTGGGCGGCGAGGTGCAGGGTGACGAGCGAGGAGGAGCAGGCGGTGTCGACCGTCAGCGCCGGGCCCTCCAGGCCGAAGACGTACGAGACCCGGCCGGAGGCGATGCTGCCCGCCGTACCGCTGCCGAGGTAGCCCTCCAGGTCCTGCGGCGGGGTACCGATCTTCGAGGCGTAGTCGTGGTACATCAGGCCGGTGTAGACGCCGGTGCGGGAGCCGCGCAGGGACAGCGGGTCGATGCCGGCGCGCTCGAACACCTCCCAGGAGGTGTGGAGCAGGAGCCGCTGCTGCGGGTCCATGGCCAGCGCCTCACGCGGTGAGATTCCGAAGAGTGCGGGGTCGAACTCCCCCGCACTGTGCAGGAATCCGCCCTCACGGGCGTACGAGGTGCCCCGGTGGTCGGGGTCCGGGTCGTAGAGGTTCTCGGTGTCCCAGCCGCGGTCCTCGGGGAAGGGGGTGACGCCGTCCCCGCCGGACCCGACGAGCCTCCACAGGTCCTCGGGGGATTCCACCCCGCCCGGGTATCGGCAGCTCATGCCCACGATCGCGATCGGCTCGTGGGCCTCCTCTTCGATGTCGTTGAGGCGCTGATTGGCCTGACGCAGATCTGTGGTGACCCGCTTGAGGTATTCGACAAGCTTGGTTTCGTCCGCCACGGCGGTGTTCCTTCCAGGATCAGTTGTCCGACGGGGCGGTCAGGAGTCGCCGAATTCCGCGTCGATGAGGTCAAGGAGCTCGTCCGCCGTCGCCAATTCGATCGCCAGCGCACCGGAGTCGGTGGGCACGGGGGCGGTCTCGGGGGCCAGGGCGGCGAGCAGTGCGCGCAGCCGGGTCCCGGCGGCGGCGCGTACGCCGTCGTCGTCCGGGCCGAGCGCTTCGAGCGTGCCGGTCAGGAGGTCCAGTTGCTCCAGCACTCGGGCACCGGGCTCCTCGCGGGGCAGCAGCAGACCGAGGAGGAACTCGGTCAGGGCATTGACGTCGGCGTAGTCGAACACGATCGTCGCGGGGAGCTTCAGCCCGGTGGACGCGCCCAGCGCGTTGCGCAGTTCGAAGGTGCTGAGGGAATCGAAGCCGAGGTTCTGGAAGGAGCGCCCGGTGGCGACCGCCTGCGGTCCGGCGAAGCCCAGCACCGACGCCACGTGCGTACGGACCAGGTCGCGCACGTACCGGGAGCGGTCCTCGGCGGGCAGCGCCCGCAGCCGGTCCGCGAGCGGGAGCGCCGTGCCGCCGGGGGTACCCGCGGCACCGATGGCCCGCGCGGCGACCGACCGGCGGGCCCGGGCAGGGGCGAGCGCGCGCAGCAGCGGCGGGAGTTCGCGACCGCTGCTCTGGAGCGCCGCCAGGTCCAGGGGCGCGGGGACCAGCACCGCCGCGTCGCCGTATGACAGCGCGGAGTCCAGCAGGGCGAGTCCCTGTGCCTCGGAAAGGGGGAGGAATCCCGTACGGGCGATCCGGGCGAGGTCGGCGTTGTTGAGGGTGGCTCCCATGCCGGCGGTGTGCGTGGTGTCGGCCCACAGTCCCCAGGCCAGGGAGAGGGCGGGCAGGCCCAGGTGGTGACGGTGCTCGGCGAGAGCGTCGAGGTAGGCGTTGGCGGCCGAGTAGTTGGCCTGCCCCGCACTGCCGAAGACACCGGCGGCGGAAGAGAAGAGGACGAAGGCGGAGAGGTCCAGTCCCCGCGTGAGCTCGTGGAGGTTCCAGGCCGCATCGACCTTGGGTCGCAGAACCTTCTCGATGCGCTCCGGAGTGAGCGAGGTCAGCACACCGTCGTCGAGGACACCCGCGGTATGGACCACCCCCGTGAGATCGGCCACGGAGCCCAGGAGTCCGCGCAAGGCCTCACGGTCAGAGACGTCGCACGCCGCCACGGTCACCTCGGCACCCAACGCGGCCAACTCTTCCGCCAGTTCACCGGCCCCCTGCGCCTCCAGACCGCGTCGGCTGGTCAGGAGCAGACGGCGTACACCGTGTTCCGACACCAGATGCCGGGCCACGAGCGCACCCAGCGTGCCCGTACCACCGGTCACCAGAACCGTCCCCGGACCAAACCCGGAGCCCCTTGCTCCGGTTGCTTCCGTTGCTTCCGTTGCCTCCGTTGCTTCCGCGCGCACCAGTCGCCGGGCGAACGACGCGCCCGGCCGCAGATCGGTCTCCGGCTCCTCCGTGGCGACGACGGCCGGAAGCAGGGCGAGCGACGCGGGGTCCCCGTCCGTGCCGACCAGCACGATGCGGCCGGGGTTTTCGGCCTGGGCGGACCGCACCAGGCCCCGCAGGGCGGCGGAGGCGGGCTCGCGGTCGGCGTCCCGCGTCAGGACCACCAGCCGCGCGTCCGCGAACCGCTCGTCCGCCAGCCACTCCCGCAGGACGGCCAGACCTTGCCGCACGGTCGTGTGCGCGGTCGCCGCGTCGGGTCCGGGCGCCCCGAGGGTCCCCGGAGTCCCCGGAGTCCCGAGGAACGGTACGACGACCAGCTCGGGCACCGGGCCGGCGGCGGCGAGCGCCGCCAGGTCCGGATACGTGGTGTGCCCGGGGAGGAACACGGCGGCATCGTGGCCGACCACCGTGAGCCCGCCGGAACCCACGGGGGCCTCCGTGGCGGGCACTGGGCTCCACGCCACCCGGAACAGCGTGTCGTGGACCGCAGCCCCGCCGAGCTGCGCGGCCGATACGGATCTCAGCGCGAGTGCCTCCACCGAGGCCACGGGCTTGCCGTCCGCATCGGCGACCTGCACGGAGAGCGAGTCGGTCCCCGTGGGGGTCAGCCGGACCCGCAACTCCGTCGCGCCGGTGGCGTACAGGCGCACCGCGCTCCAGGCGAACGGCAGCTTCCGCTCGCCCTGCCCGTCGCCGCCGAGGAACACACCGTGCAGCGCGGAGTCGAGGAGTGCGGGGTGCAGACCGTAGCGTGCGGCCTCCTGCGCCTGAGCCTCGGACAGCACGACGTCGGCGTAGACCTCCTCACCCCGACGCCAGACGGCCCGTACACCCTGGAAGGCCGGACCGTACTCCAAGCCCGCTTCGGCCATGGCGGCGTACAGCCCGTCCACGGCAACCGGCTCGGCACCCCGCGGCGGCCACACGCTCAAGTCGAAGCCGGCCTCCCCCACCTCCACCTCCACCTCCACTGACAGCACACCACTCGCATGCCGCACCCAAGGACCGTCCTCCTCGGTACGGGAGTGGACCTCGATGGTGCGGGCCCCGGTCGCGTCGGACTCGCCGACGGACAGGTGCAGCTGGACGCCGCCTCGCTCGGGGATCACCAGCGGTGCCTGGAGGGTGAGTTCGTCCAGGGTTGTGGTGCCGAGGTGTTCGCCGGCGCTGAGTGCCAGTTCGACGAGGGCGGTGCCGGGGAGGAGGACGTTGCCGAGTACGGCGTGGTCGGCGAGCCAGGGGTGCGTCTGGAGGGAGAGACGGCCGGTGAAGGCGAGGGTGTCGGTTCCGGGCTGGTCGATGAATCCACCCAGGAGCGGGTGGCCGGCATCGCTCAGGCCGAAGGCCGAGGCACTGCCCTGGGCGCGGTTGCCGGGGGCGGGCGTGAGCCAGTAGTGCTGGTGCTGGAAGGGGTAGGTGGGCAGGTCCGTCCGGCGTGCGCCGGAGCCCGCGAAGAAGGCCTCCCAGTCGACCCTGCCACCGTGCGCGAAGACCGTGCCGAGAGCGGAGAGCAGGGTCCGGGCTTCGGGGCGGCCCTTGCGCAGGGAGGCCGCGAAGGCCGTCCCCGTTCCACCGCTGAGGGAAGTCTGTGCCAGGGCGGTGAGGGTGGCATCAGGGCCGACCTCGATGAAACGCGTGACGCCGTGGGCTTCGAGGGCTCGTACCGCGTCGTGGAAGCGGACGGTCTGGCGGACATGCCCGATCCAGTACTCGGGGGAAGCGAACTCCTCACCGGGAATCAACTCGCCCGTGACGGTGGAGACCACCGGCAGGTCGGGCTTCCCGAAGGACAGGCTTTCCACGACCGTGCGGAACTCGTCGAGCATCGGGTCCATCAACGGCGAGTGGAAAGCATGACTCACCTTCAGACGACGGGTCTTGACACCCCGCTCTTCCAGGACGGCCACCACCTCGGCCAGCGCCGAGTCGGCACCCGAAAGGACAACGGACTGAAGTCCGTTGACCGCCCCGAGGCTCAGCACGTCATCGCGGCCGGCGAGCAGCGGCCTGACGTCGTCCTCGGAAGCCGTCACCGCGACCATGCCCCCGCCCGCGGGCAGACCCTGCATCAACGCACCCCGCGCGACCACCAGACGTGCAGCGTCGGTCAGGGACAGCACACCGGCCACGTGTGCGGCAGCGATCTCACCGATGGAGTGACCCGCCAGGACGTCAGGGCGCACGCCCCATGACTCCAGGAGCCGGAACAGCGCCACTTCGAGAGCGAAGACAGCCGGCTGCGTCAGCTCCGTGCGATCGAGAACACCATCCTCACCCTCAAAGACGTCCTGCTTCAACGCCCTGCCCAGCAACGGGTCGACAGCCTCACACACGGCGTCGAAGGCCGAGGCGAACGCGGGGAACGCCCCATAGAGCTCACGCCCCATCCCGACCCGCTGCGAACCCTGCCCCGTGAACAAGAACGCCTGCGAACCGCGCACCGCGACTCCCAGCTCCGCATCGGCCACCGCCGTCCCCTCTGCGAGGGATGCGAGGGATGCGAGGGAGTGGAGGGCGCGCAGCGCCTCCTCCCGCCCCTCCGCCACGACGACGGCTCGGTGTTCGAGGGCTGACCTTGTCGTCGCGAGCGAGTACGCGATCGAGGGGACAGCCGCTTCCTGGTTCTCGTCCCAGAAGGCGGCCAGTCGCGCGGCCTGCTCCCGCAGCGCCTCCTGCGAGTCGGCGGACAGCACGAGCGGTACCACACCAGGAGCAGGGGTGGCCGCGGTGGCAGCGTCCGGTTCCTCTGCGGGTGCTTGTTCGAGGATGACGTGGGCGTTGGTTCCGCTGATGCCGAAGGAGGAGACGGCGGCGCGGCGCGGCCGGCCGGTCTCCGGCCACTCCCGGGCCTCGGTGAGGAGTTCCACCGCCCCCGCCGACCAGTCGATCCGGGAAGAGGGTTCGCTGACGTGCAGGGTCTGGGGCAGGAGTCCGTGCTGGATCGCCTGGACCATCTTGATGATTCCGCCGACGCCCGCCGCCGCCTGCGTGTGCCCGATGTTGGACTTCAGGGAACCGAGGTACAGCGGACGGTCCTCCGTCCGCTCCTGCCCGTACGTCGCGAGCACGGCCTGGGCCTCGATCGGGTCACCGAGCCGGGTACCCGTGCCGTGCGCCTCGACCGCGTCCACCTCCGCGGCGGACAGACCCGCGTCCGCCAGCGCCGCACGAATGACACGCTGCTGCGAAGGACCGTTGGGGGCGGTCAGACCGTTGCTCGCACCGTCCTGGTTCACGGCGGAGCCCCGTACGACGGCCAGGACCCGGTGCCCATTGCGACGAGCGTCCGACAGCTTCTCCAGGAGGAGCATGCCAACGCCCTCACCCCACCCGGTGCCGTCCGCGTCATCGGAGAACGACTTGCAACGCCCGTCCGTAGCCAGACCGCGCTGACGGCTGAAATCGACGAAGATGTCCGGCGTGTGCATCACCGCGACGCCTCCGGCCAGGGCCAGGGTGCACTCGCCGCGGCGTAGCGCCTGGGCCGCGAGGTGCAGGGTGACGAGCGAGGACGAGCAGGCCGTGTCGACCGTCAGTGCCGGGCCCTCCAGGCCGAAGACGTACGAGACCCGGCCCGAGGCGACGCTGCCCACGTCGGCCGTTCCCCTGAAGCCTTCGAGCTCCTCGGGGAGCTCGGACAGCCGGGTCAGGTAGTCGTGGTACATGAACCCCGTGAACACACCGGTGCGGGAGCCGCCGACGGACAGCGGATCGATCCCGGCGCGCTCGAACGCCTCCCAGGACGTCTCGAGGAGGAGCCGCTGCTGCGGGTCCATGGCGAGTGCCTCACGCGGTGAGATGCCGAAGAGTGCGGGGTCGAACTCGCCGGCACTGTGCAGGAATCCGCCCTCTTCGGCGTACGAAGTGCCCCGGTGGTCGGGGTCCGGGTGGAACAGGCCGTCCAGGTCCCAGCCACGGTCCGCCGGGAACCGGGAGACGCCGTCCGCGCCCGATTCCACGAGCCTCCACAGGTCCTCCGGGGATTCCACCCCGCCCGGGTAGCGGCAGCTCATGCCCACGATCGCGATGGGTTCGGCGGGGCCGTTCTCGATCTCCTGGAGCCGCCTCCGGGTCTCCTGCAGGTCGGCAGTGACCCGCTTGAGGTAGGAACGGAGCTTGTCCTCGTTCGTCGCCGTGGTCACTGGGTTCGCCTCGCGATGTCGTTCGTGCGTCGGAATCGGTCCGGATACGGGGGTGGGCGTGGTGCCGCTGGTGCTGGTGGTGGTGCCGGGGATGCTCACGGCTCACAGCTCGCCGTCGATGAGGGCGAAGAGTTCGTCATCGGTGGCCGCTTCGATCGTGTCCTCCGCCGTCGCGCTCCCCTGCTGTGTCTGCGCGGGCCGGTCCCCGAAGCGCGCCACCAGCTCCTCGAGCTTGCTGACGATGCGTCCACGAGCGGGGTCCCCGGCCTCGGCCGAGCCGAGCAGGCCGTCGAGTGCGGCCAGGTCGGTGAGAACCCGGTCGGCGGACGGGCGCCGGCCGCGCAGCAGTTCCTCGCGGAGCAGCTCGGCCAGGGCCTGCGGGGACGGGTGGTCGAAGACGAGCGTGGCCGACAGCCGGAGGCCGGAGACCCGGTTGAGGCGGTTGCGCAGCTCCACCGAGCTCAGCGAGTCGAAACCGAGGTCCTTGAACGCCTGCGCGGGATCGACCGACGCGCCCGAGGCGTGCCCGAGGACGTCCGCGACCTCGCCGCACACCAGGGCGACCAGTTGCTCGGTCTGCTGCGCCTGCGGCAGTACGAATATCCTCTCGGCGAGGGTGTCCTCACTCTGCGCTCCGCCAGGGGCAGTAGCCGCGGCACCGGCACCGGCAGCGGTCGACATCCTCCGTACGGCCGGGGCCGGGGCCGGGGCCGGGACCACCGCGCTCAGGAACAGCGGGAGGCTGCCTGCGGCCGCCTGTTCGCGCAGCGCCCGCCGGTCGAGACCGAGCGTCACCAGCGTGCTCTCGTCCGCCGCCCGGGCCGCGTCGAAGAGGGCGAGGCCCTGCGCTGATGACATGGGGGCGAAACCGGCGCGGGACAGCCGGTTCAGCGCGGTCCGGTCCAGGTGGGAGGTCATTCCGCTGCGCTCCGCCCACAGTCCCCACGCCATGGCGGTGGCGGGCAGGCCCTGAGCGCGGCGGCGCTGCGCGAGCGCGTCGAGGAAGACGTTCGCCGCCGCGTAGTGGGCCTGTCCCGCACTGCCGAACACGCCTGCCGCGCCTGAGAACAGGATGAACTCCGCCAGTCCGAGGTCACGGGTGAGCTCGTGCAGGTGCAGGGCCGCATCGGCCTTGGCCCGGAACACCGTTTCCAGCCGGCCCTCCGTCAGCGAGCCGATGACCCCGTCGTCGATGACCCCGGCCGTGTGGACGACTGCCGTCAGGTCGGGTACGGAGTCCAGGAGTCGTCGCAGGGCTTCGCGGTCGGAGACGTCGCAGGCCGCCACGGTCACTTCGGCGCCCAACGCTGTCAGTTCTTCGGCCAGTTCACCGGATCCCTGGGCCTCCGGACCTCGGCGGCTGGTCAGGAGCAGACGGCGTGCACCGTGTTCCGAGACCAGGTGCCGGGCCACGAGCGCACCCAGCGTGCCCGTACCGCCGGTCACCAGAACCGTCCCCGGACCGAGGTCCGCGGGAGCGCCCGAGGGCGCCGCCACCCGGGCCAGCCGGGCCACTCGTACGGCCTTGTCGCGGACGGCCAGTTGCGGCTCGTCGCCACAGGCGACGGATGCCACCAGCCGCAGGGTCCCGGCCCCGGCCTCGTCGACGTCCACCAGGGCGAACCGGCCCGGGTGCTCCACCTGCGCCGACCGCACGAGACCCCAGAGCGGAGCGTGCGCCAGATCGCGTACGTCCTCGTCCGCGTCGACGGCCACGGCCCGCGCGGTGACCAGGACGAGCCGCGAATCGGCGAGCAGCTCGTCGGCCAGCCACTCCTGGAGGAGCCCGAGGCCCCGGAGCCCGGCCGCCCGTACCTCGTCGGCCGTCACATCGGCGTCGGCCGCAGCCGGATCGGCCGCCTGGCCGACCGGGCAGAGCACGGCCTCCGGCAGCGGCTCGCCCGCCGCGACGGCGGCCCGCAGCGCGGCCAGGTCAGGGTACGGACCGTCCGGCCCGAGTACGACGGCCCGTACGGCGGGTGCGTCGGAAGCCGGCGCCGCCGGGACCCACTCCACCCGGTACAGCGGGTCTGCGGCCGGACGGCCGAGCTGCCCGGCCGGAGCCGGGCGCAGGACCAGGGAGTCCACCGAGGCCACGGGATTGCCGACGGCGTCGTAGGACGTGACCTGGATGCCGCCGTCCGGTCCGGCCGGGGCGAGGCGGGTACGCAGCTCCGTGGCACCGGTCGCGTACCAGCGCGCCCCGGACCAGGAGAAGGGGAGCCGCCGCTCGCCGCCGCCCTGGAGGAAGGTCCCGTGCAGTGCGGCGTCGAGGAGCGCGGGGTGCAGACCGAACCCGGCCGCGTCGGCGTGCTGTTCCTGCGGCAGCCGGGTCTCGGTGAAGACCTCGTCTCCGCGCCGCCAGGCCGCGGCCAGCCCGCGGAAGGCGGGGCCGTAGGCGTAGTCGGCCTCGGCGAACGACTCGTAGAGCGCGTCGAGGTCCACGGGCTCCGCATCGGCGGGCGGCCACGTCCAGGCCCCGGCGGGAGGTGTCGCGGACCCGACGGTGAGGAAGCCGCCCGCGTGCTGCGTCCAGGGCTCGCCGGCCTGGTTGTCCCCCGTGCGGGAGTGGATGCCCACCGGGCGCCGGCCGGCCTCGTCGGCCTCGTCGGCCTCGCCGACGGATACGTGGATGTCGATGCCGCCTTGCTGCGGGATCACGAGCGGAGCGGCCAGGGTGAGTTCCTCGAGGGTTGTGGTGCCGAGGTGTTCGCCGGCGCTGAGTGCCAGTTCGACGAGGGCGGTGCCGGGGAGGAGGACGTTGCCGAGTACGGCGTGGTCGGCGAGCCAGGGGTGCGTCTGGAGGGAGAGACGGCCGGTGAAGGAGAGGGTGTCGGTTCCGGGCTGGTCGATGAATCCACCCAGGAGCGGGTGGCCGGCATCGCTCAGGCCGAAGGCCGAGGCACTGCCCTGGGCGCGGTTGCCGGGGGCGGGCGTGAGCCAGTAGTGCTGGTGCTGGAAGGGGTAGGTGGGCAGGTCCGTCCGGCGTGCGCCGGAGCCCGCGAAGAAGGCCTCCCAGTCGACCGCGGCGCCGTGTGTGAAGACCGTGCCGAGGGTGGAGACGAGGGTGTGGGCTTCGGGGCGGCCCTTGCGCAGGGAGGCCGCGAAGACCATCCGTGCCCCGCCGCCAAGGGACCTTTGTGCCAGGACGGTGAGGGTGGCATCGGGGCCGACCTCGATGAAGCGGGTCGCGCCGTGGGCCTCCAGAGCTCGTGCCGCGTCGTGGAAGCGGACGGTCTGGCGGACGTGGCGGATCCAGTAGTCGGCGGAAGCGAACTCCTCACCGGGAATCAACTCGCCCGTGACGGTGGAGACCACCGGCAGATCGGGCTTCCCGAAGGACAGGCTTTCCACGACCGTGCGGAACTCGTCGAGCATCGGGTCCATCAACGGCGAATGGAAAGCATGACTCACCTTCAGACGACGGGTCTTGACACCCCGCTCTTCGAGAATGGCGATGACCTCGGCCATGGCACTGTCGGCACCGGAAAGGACCACGGACTGAGGCCCGTTGACCGCGCCCAGGCTCAACACGTCCTCACGGCCCGCGAGCAGCGGCGTGACGTCCTCTTCCGAAGCCGTCACCGCGACCATGCCCCCACCGTCAGGCAGGGCCTGCATCAACGCGCCCCGTGCGACGACGAGTCGCGCGGCGTCGGCGAGGGAAAGCACACCGGCGACGTGGGCCGCGGCGATCTCACCGATGGAGTGACCCGCCAAGACGTCAGGCCGTACACCCCACGACTCCAAGAGCCGGAACAGCGCCACCTCAAGAGCGAAGACAGCCGGCTGCGTCAGCTCCGTGCGATCGAGAACACCATCCGCACCCTCGAAGACGTCCTGCCTCAACGACCCACCCAGCAACGGGTCGACAGCCCCACACACCGCATCAAAGGCCGACGCGAAGACAGGGAAGGCGTCATACAACTCACGCCCCATCCCGACCCGCTGCGAACCCTGCCCCGTAAACAAGAATGCCTGCAGACCCTCCGACACCGACACACCACCCGCACCACGCCCGGCAGCCAGCTCCCCCAACGAAGCCACCAGCCCCTCACGGTCACCCGCCACCACCACCGCCCGACGCTCGAACACCGCGCGCGTGGTGGCCGCCGAGTAGGCGAAGTCCAGTGCCTCGGCCGGGGATGCGTCGCCCAGTGCGGCGAGCAGCCGCTCGGCCTGCGCGCGCAGGGCGGTCGGGTTCTTCGCAGACACCACCAGAGGCAGTACGGGCACCCCGATCCGGTCGTCGTCCCCGCCCGCCGTCCGGGGCTCCGGTGCCTCGGACTGCGGAGCCTGTTCCAGTACGAGATGGGCGTTGGTTCCGCTGACGCCGAAGGCCGAGATGGCGGCCCGGCGCGGTCGGCCGGTCTCCGGCCACTCCCGGGCCGCGGTGAGGAGTTCCACCGCCCCCGCCGACCAGTCGACGTGCGGGGAGGGCTCGCCGACGTGCAGGGTCCGGGGCAGCACCCCGTGCCGCATTGCCTCGACCATCTTGATGATTCCGCCGACGCCCGCCGCCGCCTGCGTGTGCCCGATGTTGGACTTCAGGGAGCCGAGGTAGAGCGGGCGGTCGTCCGTCCGCTCCTGCCCGTACGTGGCGAGCAGTGCCTGGGCTTCGATGGGGTCGCCGAGGCGGGTGCCGGTGCCGTGGCCCTCGACCGCGTCCACCTCGGCGGCGGACAGACCCGCGTCCGCCAGGGCCGCCTGGATGACGCGCTGTTGCGAGGGGCCGCTGGGGGCGGTGAGGCCGTTGCTGGCGCCGTCCTGGTTGACGGCGGAGCCCCGTACGACGGCCAGGACCCGGTGTCCGTTGCGTTGCGCGTCCGACAGCTTCTCCAGTACGAGGACGCCCGCGCCCTCGCCCCAGCTCGTACCGTCCGCGTCGGCGGAGAAGGCCTTGGAACGGCCGTCCCGGGCCAGCCCCTGCTGCCTGCTGAACTCGACGAAGAGGCCGGGAGTGGCCATCACCATCGCGCCACCGGCCAGCGCCAGGGAGCATTCGCCGTTGCGCAGGGACTGCACTGCCAGGTGCACGGCGACGAGCGAGGACGAGCAGGCCGTGTCCACGGTCAGGGCGGGACCTTCCAGACCCAGGGTGTAGGAGATCCGGCCCGAGGCCACGCTCGAGGACTTTCCGGTGAGGAGGTACCCCTCGACCTCCTCGGGGGCCTCGTGCAGCAGCGCGCCGTAGTCCTGGTGGATCACGCCGGCGAACACGCCGGTGTCGGTGGAGCGCAGGCTGTCCGGGGCGATGCCGGCCCGCTCCAACGCCTCCCAGGACGTCTGCAGCAGCAGCCGCTGCTGCGGGTCCATGGCCAGCGCCTCGCGCGGGGAGATCCCGAAGAAGGCGGCGTCGAAATCGCCCGCCCCGTAGAGGAATCCGCCGTCACGCGCGTACGAGGTGCCGCGGTGCTCCGGGTCCGGGTGGTAGAGCTTCCCGGTGTCCCAGCCGCGGTTGTCCGGCAAGGGTGCGATGACGTCCTGCCCCTGGCTGACGATGTCCCACAGTCCGTCGGGCGTGTCCGCGCCGCCCGGGAAGCGGCAGCTCATGCCCACGATCACGATCGGGTCGGCGGCGTGCGTGTCGCCGTCCGCCCGGACGGCCCGGACGGCGCGCTGTGCCCGCCCCTGTGCTCCGGACGTCGTCTCGCCGACCAGCATCGTCAGCAGGTGCTGGGCGACGGCCGCGGGCGTGGGGTGGTCGAAGACCAGGGTGGTGGGCAGGGTCAGGTCGACGGCGGTGGCCAGCCGGTTGCGCAGCTCCACCGACGTGAGCGAGTCGAAGCCCGAGGTCTTGAAGGCTTGGTTGGGCGCGAGCACGTCGGAGGGGGCACGGCCGAGCACGGCGGCCGCCTGGGCCCGTACGAGGTCCAGTACGGCACGCAGCTGTTCGGCCTCGGTGAGCTCGCGCAAGGTGCCGGCGAAGGCGGTGCCCGTGGCGGAAGCCGCCGAAGCCGCCTCGGCCAGTGCCTCGCGGGCTTCCGGCAGTTCGGCGAGCAGCGGGCTCGGCCGGGTGGCGGCGAAGCGCGGGGCGAACCGCTGCCAGTCGATGTCGGCGACGACGAGCGCGGGCTCCGGCTGGGCCGCTGCGTACCAGAGGGCCGCCACGGCCTGTTCGGGGTCCATGGCCGGAACCCCGCGCTGCAGCATGTGCGCCTCGGCGGCGTCGCCGACCATGCCGCCGCCGCCCCAGATGCCCCAGCCGATGGCCACGGCCGGCAGGCCCAGCGCGTGGCGCAGGTGGGCGAGGGCGTCGAGGGAGGCGTTGGCGGCGGCGTAGGCCGCTTGGCCGCCGTTGCCGAGGACGCCCATGACGGACGAGAAGAGGACGAACGCCTCCAGCTCGATGCCGAGTTCACGGGTCAGCTCGTGCAGGTGCCAGGCGGCGTCCGCCTTGGGCGTCAGCACCCGGTCCAGCTGCTCCGGCGTGAGCGCCTCGATGACGGCGTCGTCGAGGACGCCGGCGGCGTGCACGACGGCCGTCAGCGGCTGGTCACCGGGGACCGAGGCCAACAGGGCGCGCAGCGCCTTCGGGTCGGCGGCGTCGCAGGCGGCGACGGTGACGCGCACGCCGAGGGCGGAGAGCTCGTCGGCCAGTTCCCCCGCACCGGGGGCGTCGCCGCCGCGCCTGCTGGTCAGCAGCAGGTGTCCGGCTCCCGCGGCGGCCAGGCCGCGGGCGATGCGGGCGCCCAGCGCGCCCGTTCCGCCGGTCACCAGTACGGTGCCCCGGGGCTGCCATCCCGCGTCGGCCGCCGCGGCTGCCGCGGCCGCGGCGGTGCGCGGTGCGCGGACCAGGCGGCGGGCCAGGATCCCGCGGGCCCGGACGGCCAGCTGGTCCTCTCCCTGGGTGCCGGATGAGGCGAGGATGCCGCAGAGCCGGCGCAGGGTGTGCGCGTCGGGCTCGGCGGGCACGTCGATCAGGCCGCCCCAGCGGTCGGGGTGCTCCAGGGCGGCGACCAGGCCGAGGCCCCAAGTGCGCGCCTGTACCGGATCGCTGGGCGCGTCCGTGTCGTTCGTACGTACGGCTTCGCGGGTGACGGCCCACAGCGGTGCGCTGGTTCCGGTGTCGCCGAGAGCCTGGACGAGGGCGAGCGTCGCGGCCGGGCCGGAGCCGTCGAGCGCGAGGAGCGACAGCACTCCGGACAGCTCGGCGCCGTCGGCGACGACGCGTACGGCCTCGGCGGTCCGGTCCCGGGCCTGGGCACGATTGGGGTCGGGATCATGTGCACCGGACAGCTCCAGCGGCAGTACGCGAGCTCCGCGCGCCGTGAGTTCCGCGGCGGCGCCGGTGACCCAGGGGTCCTCCGCGTGCCCGGCGGGCACGGCGAGCAGCCAGGTGCCCGACAGCTGGGGCAGCGGAGTGTCGCCGAGGGTGCGCCACGTGACGCGGTAGCGGCGGCCCTCGGCTTCGGTGGTCTCGCGGCCCTGGCGGCGCCAGTCGGCCAGCAGGGACAGGGCGGGCGCGAGCGCGTCGCCGTCCTCGGCGCCGAGTTCACCGGCGAACCAGGTCGTGTCCTGGTTCTCGACGGCCTCCCAGAAGCGGTCCTCGCGGGCGTCGCCCGCACGGGCCGCGGCGCCGCCCGAGTGGGACGAGAGCCAGTAGCGGTCGCGCCGGAACGCATAGGTGGGCAGGGCCGCGCGGGGGCCCGGGGCGAGCAGCCAGTCCACCGCCACGCCCCGTACGTGGGCCTCGGCCAGGGAGGCCAGGAACCGCTCGGGTCCCCCCTCGTCACGGCGCAGGGAGGAGAGCACGGCGATGTCGGAGGCACCCGCGGTCTCCACCGTCTCCTGCACGCCGATCGCGAGGACGGGGTGCGGGCTCATTTCGATGAAGGCATCGAAGCCCTGGTCGAGGAGCGAGCGCACGGTGTCCTCGAACTGGACGGTGTGGCGGAGGTTGCGGTACCAGTACGCGGCGTCGAGCCGGTCACCCTGTCCGCCCTGACCGTCCTGACCGCCCTGTCCGTCCTGTTCGCCCTGTTCGCCTGTGACGGGCCGGCCGGTGACCGTGGAGTGGAAGGGGATGCGGGGAGTGCGGGGGCGGATGGGGGCCAGGAGTTCGGCCAGACGCTCCTCGATGGCCTCGACGTGCGCGGAGTGCGAGGCGTAATCGACCGGGATACGACGGGCCCGCACATCGGCGGCCTCGTAGACGGCCAGGAGCTCCTCGAGCTGTCGCGCACTACCGGAGACGACGGTGGAACGGGGACCGTTGATCGTGGCGATGGACAAGTCGTCCCACGATGTGATCCGTTCGCGCACCTCGGCGGCGGGCAGCGGCACGGACACCATTCCGCCGTCCCCGGCGATCTCCACAAGAGCCTGACTGCGCAGAGCGACCACGAGCGCCGCATCCTCCAGGGAGAGCGCGCCGGCAACACAGGCCGCCGCGATCTCGCCCTGCGAATGCCCGACCACCGCAGCCGGCTCGACACCGTGCGAACGCCACAGCTCCGCGAGGGAGACCATGACGGCGAACAGAACGGGCTGGACCACATCGACACGCTCGAAGCCCGGAGCGCCCTTCGCACCACGCAGTACGCCGGTCAGCGACCAGTCCACGTACGGCGACAACGCCGCCTCACAGGACTCGATGCTGTCACGGAACACAGGTGACCGGTCGAGGAGACCCACGGCCATACCCACCCACTGCGACCCCTGCCCCGGAAACACGAACACGGGTCGACGGGCACCGGCGGCGGTGCCGGTCACCAGCCGGTCGGCCGGCTCGCCGTCGGCCAGGGCGCCGAGCCCGGCCAGGAAGCCATCCCGGTCGCCGGCCACGACCACGGCACGCTCCCTGAGCGTGGCGCGGGTGGTGGCCAGGGAGAGCGCGACGGCGGCGAGGTCGGTGCCGGGATCGGCGGCCACCTGGTCGCGCAGGCGCGCGGCCTGGGCGCGCAGCGCTGCGGGCGTCGCCGCGGACACGGCCCACGGCAGTGCGGACGGGGCGACGGTGTCCGCCTCCGGGTCCTTCCCGGTCTCGTCGGTCTCGTCGGTCTGGCCAATCGTGTCGGACGGCACGATCTGTTCGATGATGGCGTGGGCGTTGGTCCCGCCCACACCGAAGGAGGAGACGGCGGCGCGGCGCGGCCGACCGGTCTCCGGCCACTCCCGGGCCTCGGTCAGCAGGTGCACCGCGCCCGTGGACCAGTCCACGTACGGCGAGGGCTCGCCGACGTGCAGCGTCCGGGGCAGCACCCCGTGCCGCATGGCCTCCACCATCTTGATGACACCGGCGACACCGGCGGCCGCCTGGGCGTGCCCGATGTTCGACTTCAGGGAGCCCAGGTAGAGGGGCTGGTCCTCGGGCCGGTCCTGGCCGTACGTCGCCAGGAGGGCCTGCGCCTCGATCGGGTCGCCCAGCCGCGTGCCCGTACCGTGCGCCTCGACCGCATCGACCTCGGCGGCGGACAGACCGGCGTCGGCCAGCGCGGCGCGGATGACCCGCTGCTGGGAGGGGCCGTTGGGGGCGGTCAGGCCGTTGCTCGCGCCGTCCTGGTTGACCGCCGTACCGCGGATCACCGCGAGCACCTCGTGGCCGTTCGCCCGGGCGTCCGAGAGCCGCTCGAGGACGAGCACGCCCGCGCCCTCGGCCCAGCCGGTCCCGTCGGCGTCGGCGGAGAACGCCTTGCACCGTCCGTCGGCGGAAAGGCCGCGCTGCTGGCTGAACTCGACGAACATGCCGGGGCTCGACATCACCATCACACCGCCGGCGAGGGCGAGGGTGCTCTCCCCCGAGCGCAGCGAACGGCAGGCCAGGTGGAGGGCCACGAGCGAGGACGAGCAGGCCGTGTCGATGGTGACGGCGGGCCCTTCGAGGCCGAAGGTGTAGGCGATGCGCCCGGAGGCCACGGCCGGGATGGTGCCGGTCAGGACGTACCCCTCGGAGCCCTCGCCTGCTTCGTGCAGCCGGGGCCCGTACTCCTGCGGGGAGAGGCCGATGAACACCCCCGTGCGGGTGCCGCCTAGCGTGTCCGGCGCGATGCCCGCCCGTTCCAGCGCCTCCCAGGAGCTCTCCAGCAGCAGGCGCTGCTGCGGGTCCATCGCGGTGGCCTCGCGCGGCGAGATCCCGAACGGCTCGGGGTCGAACTGCGCGGCGTCGTAGAGGAATCCTCCGGAACGCGTGTACGTACGACCGGGCACGCCGGGCTCCGCGTCGTACAGGGCGTCGAGGTCCCAGCCGCGGTCGGCGGGGAACTCGGAGATCGCGTCCCCGCCGTCGGCCAGCAGCTCCCACAGCTCCTCGGGCGAGCGGACTCCGCCGGGCAGTCGGCAGCTCATCGCGACGATGGCGATCGGCTCCTCGTCCGACGCTGTCCGGATGGCGTCGGAGGCGGCGTCGGAGGCGGATTCGCGGCCGCCCAGTTCGTCACGGAGATGACGGGCGACCTCGGCCGGGGTGGGGTGGTCGAACAGCAGGGTGGCGGGCAGCCGAAGCCCGGTCGCCGCGCTCAGCCGGCCGCACAGCTCGACCGAGGTCAGCGAGTCGAATCCCAGGTCCCTGAAGCTGCGGGTGGGATCGACCTCGTGCGGTCCGGCGTAGTCGAGGACCTCGGCGGCACGGGCCCGGACGAGCTCCAGGAGCGACTGCTGCTCCGCGGGCTCCGGCGTACGCGATACGGGCTCGGGTACGGATGCGGACGCGGACGCGGACGCCGCTACGGATACGGGCTCGGCCGTGGTTGCGATCCAGTACGGGCGGCGCTGGAAGGGGTAGGTGGGCAGGTCCGTCCGGCGTGCGCCGGAGCCCGCGAAGAAGGCCTCCCAGTCGACCCTGCCACCGTGCGCGAAGACCGTGCCGAGAGCGGACAGCAGGGTCCGGGCTTCGGGGCGGCCCTTGCGCAGGGAGGCCGCGAAGGCCGTCCCCGTTCCACCGCTGAGGGAAGTCTGTGCCAGGGCGGTGAGGGTGGCATCAGGGCCGACCTCGATGAAACGCGTAACGCCGTGGGCTTCGAGGGCCCGTACCGCGTCGTGGAAGCGGACGGTCTGACGGACATGCCCGATCCAGTACTCGGGGGAAGCGAACTCCTCACCGGGAATCAACTCGCCAGTGACCGTGGAGACCACCGGCAGATCGGGCTTCCCGAAGGACAGGCTTTCCACGACCGTGCGGAACTCGTCGAGCATCGGGTCCATCAACGGCGAATGGAAAGCATGACTCACCTTCAGACGACGGGTCTTGACACCCCGCTCTTCCAGGACGGCCACCACCTCGGCCAGCGCCGAGTCGGCACCCGAAAGGACAACAGACTCCGCTCCGTTGACCGCGCCCAGGCTCAACAGACCCTCACGGCCCGCAAGCAGCGGCGTGACGTCCTCTTCCGAAGCCGTCACCGCGACCATGCCCCCGCCCGCGGGCAGAGCCTGCATCAACGCACCTCGCACCACCACGAGTCGTGCGGCATCCGCAAGGGAAAGCACACCGGCCGCGTGCGCGGCAGCGATCTCACCGATCGAATGCCCCGCCAGGACATCGGGACGCACACCCCACGACTCCAAGAGCCGGAACAACGCGACCTCAAGAGCGAAGACAGCCGGCTGCGTCAGCTCCGTGCGATCGAGAACACCATCCGCACCCTCGAAGACGTCCTGCCTCAACGACCCAGCCAGCAACGGGTCGACAGCCCCACACACCGCATCAAAGGCCGACGCGAAGACAGGGAAGGCGTCATACAACTCACGCCCCATCCCGACCCGCTGCGAACCCTGCCCCGTGAACAAGAACGCCTGCAGACCCTCCGACACCGACACACCACCCGCACCACGCCCGGCAGCCAGCTCCCCCAACGAAGCCACCAGCCCCTCACGGTCACCCGCCACCACCACCGCCCGACGCTCAAGAGCGGACCGTGTGACCGCGAGTGAATACGCGAGGTCGGCGCGCACCATGTCCGGACCGTCCACCAGTCGGTCGCGGAGCTGCCGCGCCTGGGCCCGCAAGGCCTCATCGGTGCGTGCGGACAGGACGTACGGCAACGAGGCCTTGTCCTCGGTGGCCTCGGTGGCCTCGGTGGCCTCGGTGGCCTCGGCGGGCACCGCCGGGGCGGGGACCGGGGCCGGGCTCTCCGACAGGACGACGTGGCAGTTGGTGCCGCCCATCCCGAAGGAGGTGACACCGGCCACGAGCGGTGCGCCCTGCCTGTACGCGCCCTGCCCGTCCGGGTCCGGTTCAGCCGCCGCCCGGGGCCAGGGGCCGTGCTCCGTACGGACTTCGAGGCGCAGTTCCTCGAAGTCGATCTCGGGGTTGGGCGTCTCGAAGTTGAGGCTGGCAGGCAGTTCCCGGTGGACGAGGGAGAGGATGACCTTGATGAGGCCCGCGATGCCCGCGGCGGCCTCCAGGTGCCCGATGTTGGTCTTCACGGAACCGATCAGGAGCGGCCTGGTGACGCTGCGGTTCTCTCCGAACACCGCGCCGAGCCCGGCTGCTTCGACCGGATCGCCCAGCCGGGTACCCGTACCGTGCGCCTCCACGTACGTGACGTCCGCCGGGTCGGTCGCGGCCCGCTCGTAGGCGAGCCGGAGCACGTCCTCCTGGCCGCCGGGGACGGGCGAGGTGAGGCTCTGGCCGCCACCGTCGTTGTTGACGGCCGAGCCGCGGATCACGGCGAGCACCCGGTCGCCGTCGGCGAGGGCGCGGTCCAGCCGCTTGAGTACGACGAGGCCGCCGCCTTCGCCGTGGACGAAGCCGTTGGCGCGGGCGTCGAAGGCGTGGCAGCGGCCGTCCGGGGAGAGGCCGCCGAACTTGGTGGCGGCGACGAAGCCGTCCGGGACGACGTCGAGGTTGACCCCGCCGGCCAGCGCGATCTCCGACTCGCCGGAGCGCAGGCTCTCGCAGGCCTCGTGTACGGCGACGAGCGAGGAGGACTGGCCGGTGTCGAGGGTCAGGCTCGGGCCCCGCAGGCCCAGCAGGTAGGAGACGCGGTTGGCGAGGATGCCCCGGCTGACGCCGGTCATGGTGTGGATGCCGACGGCTTCCAGGCCCTGGCGCTGCGTCAGGGTCGCGTACGAGTCCGCCATCGCACCGACGAACACGCCGACCCGCCCGCCCCGCACCCCGGCGGGGACGATCCGTGCGTGTTCGAGGGCCTCCCAGGCGAGTTCGAGGGTGAGTCGCTGCTGCGGGTCCATGGCCGAGGCCTCTCGCGGGGAGATGCCGAAGAACCCGGCGTCGAATCCGCTGATGTCGTCCAGGAATCCGCCCCGCTTGCTGACCGACCGCCCGGGCACGGCCGGGTCCGGGTCGTGGAGCGCCTCCGCGTCCCAGCGGTCGGCGGGCACCTCGGTGACGGCGTCGGTGCCGTTGCTCAGGAGGGTCCAGAAGGCCTCGGGGCTTGCGGCCCCGGGCAGCCGGCAGGACATGCCGATGACGGCTACGGGGGCGTGCGGGGGCATGGCTGCAGGCATGGAAGAGGGCATGGCGGATCTGCTCCTTGGCCCTGGGCGCGGGCGTGATGTGGAGACGTACGGCAGCAGTTTCCGTACGCGGGCGGCAGGCGGCTCCCGAGTGGCGCTCCGGCGAGCCGTTGGGGACGAGGGCGGTCAGGCCTTGACCAGGACGGTCAGGCCTTGGCGACCAGGACGGTCACGCCTTGGTGGCGGGGTGCGCGACCACGGTGCCGGAGGTGAGGGCGTGGACGTAGTCGGCGTCGGCGAGGGGCGACCCGACCACCTCGTGGGGAACGTCGAGGCCGTCCGCGAGTTCCAGGGCGTGCGGGGCGACGCGCTCACAGAGCCCGTTGACGCACTGCGGGAGGGAGCGGACCTCGTCCGGGTCGAGAAGGCCGTTGGCGAGGTACCAGCCGTCGTGGGCGGCGATTTCCTCGAGGACGTAGAGGGCGCACAGGTCGGTCAGTACGGCCTTGGTGGCGGGCTCGTCGACCGACTCCAGCGCCTCTCGGACGGTGCCGAGGACGAGGGAGAGGGCGTGTGCCTCGGAGAGGGACTCGGCGAGTGCGTTGTGCTCGTTCCACATGTCGAGGGAGGACGTCCCTGCCGCGGTGGCCGCCCGGAGAGCGGCGGTGAGCTCCGCGTGCAGCATCCGTTCGCGGGCTCCGGCCAGCGCCGTCCAGACGTCCGGGGTGAAGCGGTCGCGCGCGGCCCTGTCGGGCGCTTCGTCGACGGGCGGGGCGTACTCCACGCCGGCGGCCAGGGTCAGGGCGCCGTCGAGCAGCATCATCTGGTTGTCGGCCGCGGCGGTGCTGAAGGAGTGCGCGAGGCCCTGGTAGTCGAGGTGGCGGCTGTCCGCGAAGAAGCCCAGGGCGCCGGCGGCCTGGCGGCCCCGTACGGTGACGCGCTCGGCGAGGCGGTCGACGGTGACCTTGAGCAGCGAGGTCGTACGGATGGTGCGGGCGCTGACGGCGGGCTTCTCCGGCGTGGCCACCGACTTGGCGACGATCCCGGCCACGTACGCGGCGGCGAGGGCGCCGAAGAGCGGGCGCTGCTGGTTGCGGTACGCGATGACCGGGAGATCGGCGGCGTGACGGCCCGAGGTGCGCCGGTGGTGGGCGTGCCGTACGGCGACGGCGGCGCTGGCCCGGCTGACGGCGGCCAGGCCGGTGATGGCGGCTTCCCAGGCGTGGCGGATGACGCTGAGCAGGCGGCGGGTGCGGGTGAGCGCGTCACCGGCCGGGTCCGTGAACTCTCCGGCGGGGGTCAGCGTGGCGCCGTCCCGCAGCCAGTGGCGGAAGGGGATGCGCACGTCGTCGAAGGAGACGAGCGCGCAGTCCAGCGGCAGCATGGCCGTCGGCCGTTGCGGCGCGATGCGCACCCCGGCGCAGGGCTGTCCGTCGGCGTCCCGGATCGGTACGACGAAGAAGAACAGGCCGCGGTCGATGCCGTCGGCGACGAGGCGCGCGCTGACGACGGCGGTGCGCGGCACGGGGGTGGAGACGCCCGGCGGGAACTTCACGGCGGCGGCGTCCGGGGTCCTCAGTACGAACTCCTCGCGCCGGGCGTCGTAGACGGCCTCGGTGCGGATGGCGGCGTTGCTGTTGCCGCGGCCGACCTCGGTCATCATCAGCGCGCCGATGGAGTCCATGTCGACCAGGGACCGTACGACGTCGGCGAGGTCCTCGCGGCCGCCGCCGAAGTCCCGGATCGCGCCCATGGTGGTGCAGTGGTGCAGGAAGACGGCGTAGAAGAGCGAAGGGTCCGCGAGAGCGGCGTGCTCCACCACGGCGAAGAGCCGTTCGCGGTCCTCGAGGAGCGGCTCGGCGAGGCCGAGGCGGTCGTTGAGGTGCTTCAGGCGCCGGTACGTCAGGGCGCAGCGCGCCGAGTCGCTCAGGTCGGCGGGCCGGTCGAAGACCGGGTCCGCGAACACCTCGCCGAGCTGCTTGGCATGCAGCGCGTACGCCGGATCGTGGATGAGTGACGTCAGTGCCGAATGCAAAGTAATTCCCCCGTTGTGCATATTGCGTCGTGCGCGGTGCGTCCTGCGAGTACCGGACCCCTTGTGGGTTCGTGCGGCTTCCGGGTCACATGTTGATCATGTGGCCTGCCAGTCCGTGGATCGCTTCCTGGACGGCCTCACCCAGCGTCGGGTGGGCGTGGACGTTGCGGGCGAGTTCGGTGACGGTGAGGTCCCATTGCTGGGCGAGCGTCAGTTCCGGGAGGAGTTCGGTTACTTCGGGGCCGATCAGATGGGCGCCGAGCAGTTCTCCGTGGCGGGCGTCGCTGATGAGTTTGGCGAAGCCGCCGGTTTCACCCAGGCCGTGGGCCTTGCCGTTTGCCGTGAACGGGAATTTCGCGACCCGGACGTCGAATCCCTGTGCGCGGGCCTGCGCCTCGGTCCAGCCGAAGCTGGCGATCTGGGGCTGGCTGTACGTGGCCCGAGGGATCATCACGTAGTTCAGTTCGGCCGTCTCCACGTTCGCGAGGGTCTCGACCGCGACGACGCCCATGGCCTCCGCCGCGTGGGCGAGCATCAGCTTGGCGGTGACGTCGCCGATGGCGTAGATGTGAGGCACCGAGGTCCGGCAGCGGGCGTCCACGTCGACGGCGCCGCGATCGGTGAGCACGACGCCGGTGTTCTCCAGTCCGTAGCCCTCGACCCGGGGCTGGAATCCGATGGCCTGGAGCACCTTGTCCGCTTCGAGGACGCGCTGCCGGTCGCCGCTGGTGACGGTGATCCGGAGCTTCTCGCCGGACTCGTCGATGCCGTCGACGCGGGTGGAGGTGAGCACCTCGATGCCGAGCCGCTTGTACCGCTTGGCGAGTTCGGCCGAGACCTCCTCGTCCTCCAGGGGGGCCATGCGGTCCTGGAACTCGACGATGGTGACCTTCACGCCGTAGTTGTGCAGGACGTACGCGAACTCGATGCCGATGGCGCCGGCTCCGGCGATGACGATGCTCTCGGGGAGCCGGTCCGCGAGGATCTGCTCCTCGTACGTGACGACCCGCTCGCTCAGCGAGGTACCGGGCAGGAGTCGCGGGGTGGCGCCGGTGGCGATGACGCAGTGGTCGAAGGTGACGTCCTGGGCGCCGCCGTCGCCGCCGACGACGTGCAGGGCCTTGGGTCCGGTGAAGGATCCGCGCCCCTCGAGCTGCGTGATCTTGTTCTTCTTCATCAGGTAGTGGACGCCCTTGACCCGGCCGTCCGCCACGCGCCGACTGCGCTGGAACGCGTCGTTGTAGTCGAAGGAGATGGTGCCCTCGACCTTGATGCCGAAGGTCTTGGTCTCGTGCGTGAGGATGTGGGCGAGTTCGGCATTGCGCAGAAGCGCCTTGGAAGGGATGCAGCCGACATTGAGGCACACGCCTCCCCAGTAACGCTCCTCGACGATGGCGACATCAAGGCCGAGCTGAGCGCCCCGAATGGCCGCGACGTATCCGCCGGGGCCTGCCCCGAGGACCACCAGATCGAAATGCGAAGCCACATCTCCTCCTCACCCTCGCTGGCGTTGCGGGGCGCTCAGAACGGCCGGAAATACCTGCAGGGTCCCCGCCCATCGTGAGGGAGAAAAGAACTCCGGAATTCCGGATGGATCTTTTCCCTTTCGCCCGTTCACGTCTTTGTGCGGGCCGGGCGGGAACTCCTGCCGGTGCCTTGATGCGTTTCATGATGACCGATCACGGCAGCCGCAGATCGTGACGTGTGGGGTTTCTGTCAGGTCACGGCTGCCGCTGTGACGTTGCCCCGGCGGCGGTGGCGGTCGGCTGCGCGGCGCCGCCGTCGAGGCTCGCGGAGGGCGTCTCCCCGGGTGGCCGCACCGGAGGCCGCACCGGAGGCCGCACCAACCCCCTTGCCAAATGGTCAAGAGTTGTTGACCATTGGCGACATGCCTGCCGATGAGATTCCCGAGACCCTTCACGTCACCACGGACGAGCAGCTGCGCGCCGTCTCCAACCTCACGCGCCACCGGATCATGGCCGTGCTCCGCTTCGAGCCGGCGACGATCACTCAGATCGCCCAGCGGGTGGGGCTCGCGAAGGGGAGTTCCAGCTACCACGTGCGGCTGCTGGAGCGGGCCGGCCTGGTGAAAGTGGTACGGACCCGGAAGGTCCGGGGGGTCACCGAGCGGTACTACGCGATGGCCGCGCGGTCGATCGTGCTGCCGGACCCGGGCGAGGGCGGGCCGGATCTGCTGATGCGGCACGCGGTGGCGGACCTGGAAGCCGCGCCGGCGGCGGGCGAGCGGCACGTGCGGATGGCGCACCTGCGGCTCACCGAGGAGCAGTTCGCGGAGCTGGGGGCACGGCTGGAGGCACTGGCGGACGAGTACCGGGAGCTGTCCGATCCGTCGCTGCCGGACGCGTCACTCGTCTTCGCACTGTTCCACCCGGCACGGCGCGACCAGGCCGAGGGGGACGCCAAGTGACCTCGGACATGAAGAAGTTGCCGACCGGGTTCGGACGGCTGTGGACCGCGCAGACGGTGTCCTCGCTCGGTGACGGGGTGATGCATGCGGCGCTGCCGCTGCTCGCGTTGACGCTGACGCGCGATCCGATGGCGCTGGCCGTCGTCACGGCCGCCGGGACGCTGCCGTGGCTGCTCTTCGGGGTGCTCGGCGGTGCGCTGGTGGACCGCTGGGACCGCCGCCGCACGATGTGGGTCGCGGACGCGGCGCGTGCGGTGCTGCTCGCGATACCGGCGGCCGCGGCAGCCCTCGACGTGCTGAGCATTCCGCTGCTCGCGGTCGTCGCCTTCCTGCTCGGGCTCGGCGGGCTCTTCTTCGACACGGCCGCCACGGCCTACCTGCCGGATCTGCTCGGCCGCGACCCCGTGCTCCTGGAGCGCGCCAACTCCCGTCTGCGCGGCAGCCAGACCGCCGCGTCCGGCTTCGCGGGACCGCCCGCGGGCAGTGCCCTGCTGGCGCTCGGGCGGGCGGTTCCGCTGCTCGCCGACGCGGTGTCGTTCGCCCTCTCCGCACTGCTCGTACGGTCGTTGCCCGCCGCGCCCCGGCCCGTACCGCAGGCCCGCGAGTCGCTGCTGCGCCAAGCGCGGGCCGGCGCCTCGTACGTCTTCCGGGACCGGCTGCTGCTCGGGCTCGCGCTGCGGCCGGCGGTCGGGAACATCGCCTTCCTCGCCGTGGAGACCGTGCTCGCCCTCTTCGCGCACGATCGTCTCGGCATCGGCACCTTCGGCTTCGGCCTGCTCCTCACGGCGGAGGCCACCGGTGGCCTGCTCGGCGCGGGCATCGCCTCCTTCCTCGGCCGCCGATTCGGCACCGGCACCGCGCTCACCTGCACGGCCGCTGTCGAGGGACTCGCCATCCTGGGCCTCGCCGTCGCCCCGAACCCGTACGTCGCCGGCCTCGCGCTCGCCGTCTGCGGAGCGGGCATGGGCGCCACGATGGTGCTCGCCCCCTCCCTCCGGCAGGCGATCGTCCCGGCCCACCTGATGGGCCGGGTCGCCTCCACCTCCCGCATGCTGGCCATGTGCGCCGCCCCGTTCGGCGCCTTCCTCGGCGGCTGGCTGGCCACCTCGTACGACATCCGCACCCCGCTCTACGCCGCCTCCGGCCTCCTCCTCGCCATGACCGCCATCACGGCGAACATGACCAGCAACCGCCGGGTCGAGGCAGCTCTGCGCAGCGCCGCTCCGACCGGCGGCCCAGGCCGCCCGGAACCCGGGGATCCCGCGCGGGAAGCCGCACACGAATCCGGTGGAACGGCCTGACCCGGCGGGAGAACCCACCACGGTGACCCGGCAGGCATGCTGCTCATCGACCGCGGCGACGACGGCGGGCCGCATGGCCGAACCGGAGGGAAGCCGCGCGATCGGCAGGCCGCCGCGCCGGTTGGCCGCGGGACTCACCGCTCCCGGCTGGTGACCAGCAGACCCCGGGTCCAGGCGATCAGCTGTCGCACGATGGCGGTGGCCTGTGCGCTGCGGCGCCGGGAGAACGGCAGGACCAGCAGTGCGGGCACCGAGGAGAGCGTCACGATGACGACGGGCACGAGCGCCAGCCCGACGATGAGCACCCGCGCGGCCCATCGGGCGCCGGCGACGACGACGGCAGAGGTCCATGCGGCGGTGGCCATGGGGCGGGTTCCTTCCAGGAGCGGCTGATTGACGACCCCAGCGTGGGGCGGGCCGGATAGGCTGCGACAGCCGCAAGGGTTGCCAGTACGGATGCAAGGCACGGGGGAGGCCGCGATGCCGGAGATGGCCCGCTCAGCTGCGAGTTCGTCCGCCACCGAGCGGGGCGAGACGCCCGAGGTTGCGGCCCTCGGCAACACGTTGACGGACCTGTTCAAGACCCTGGGCGTATCGCAGGAGGCGTACGCGGTCCGCGTCGACCTGCACGCCTCCACCGTCTCCCGCTTCCTGAACGGGCGCCGGCTCGCCACCGAGGACTTCATCGACCGCCTCATCCGCGAGGCGGAACAAAGGCTCGGTAGCCCTCTCATGGCGGAGGCCAAGGCCGAGGTCCACCGACAACGCCTGTTGCCCTGCGGTCCACCAATCCCGCCGGCTACGAACTGGAGTGCCTCCGGCAGGAGATGACGCGCTCCCAGCGCACGATCGCGCGCCTGACCCGTCAGGAGGAGGCGCTGCACGACCTGTTGGCGAAGCGCGAGTCCGAGGTCGTGTCCGTGAGGGGCGAGGTCGACTCCCTGCGCCGCGACTGGTCGGCGGACCTGACCGCCGCGGCCCGCCGCGAGGTCGAGCTCCGGCTGGCGCTCGACGACCACACCACCGTCCGCGACGCCCTCCTGGCCGAGATCGCGAGGCTTCGCGCCGACCTGGCCGATACGTCCGCCCTGCGGGCCGATGCCGAGACCCGCTGCCGGGACCTGGAGGACCGGGTACTGGCCACGGAAGAGGAACTGGCCGGGCTGCACCGGGACGGTGGGGCGCCGATCGAGGTGCTGCTGGGGCGCCTTGAGGGGTTCCGGTCCAGCGGTGACGTACGCACGCTGGGCCGCGAGCTGGCCGATGTGGCCTGGGCGCGGCCGGCCGAGGAGATCGTGGCGGTCCTGCAATGGCTCGGGGATGCGGGTGAGCGTTCCAGGGCGGAGTCCTTGCTCAGGGATGCCGCGCAGTCCCGGCCCCTCGGCGTTGTCACGGAGATCGGTGACGTGATCCCGCAGGGGCCGTTCCAGACGGCCTTCAGGTCCCATCTCGTCCGGTTCGCCGCCCTGTTCCGGTCCGTGCCGGAGCTGGCCGCGCTACACCGTCACCGGCACGGCGGGACCTGGCCCGCACCGGACGACGTCCTGGTGTGCCTCCTGCAGACGGATCGGCCGGCCGCCGAGGCGCTGGAGGTGATCTCGCTCCTGTCCGGCGAAGGCACACCGGTCCTGCCCAGTCTGTCCGCGGCCGCCGGCGTCTACCGTCCTCCCGACCGCGTCGTGGCGGTTCTCGCGGAGCTCGCACACCGCGGTGACGAGCACCTCGTCCGGGTCCCGTTGGGACACCTGATGAGGAACGTCCACGCCGCGGGGCTGGGGCCGCCTTTTGCCGCCGACCTGATGACGCTCCCCGAGGAGCGACGGCGCGCCCTGTGGGAACACATGGCCGCGGCACCGATGAGGACCCTGCTGGACTTCCTCGACACCCTCAACTCTTCACCCAAGACGGCCCAAGCGGCCGCGGAGCTGCTCGGCCGGGTCGAGGCCACGGGCCGCGGAGCCGACGTGCGTTCGTACCAGGGAAAACGCGCCCGGGCGTACCCGCACCACGAACTGGAGGCGGCGGCGGACGGCGGGTGACCCCAACCGAAGCCGGACGGCCGCGGCCGGAGAAAGAGCGAAATCACGCCACCAGGACGGAATGCCCGAGCGCCGAGTAGGCGCGCGCATGCGCCTCGCCCGGCCATGGACCCGCCGACCATCCGAACAGACCGGCCAGTCGGCCAGTCGGCCGGTTGGCCGGTTGGCGCGAATGGGTGGCGAAATGGTCGCCCTTTACGTCCATCCCTTTCCGGAGGCCCGTAAGAGTCGGCGTTGACGACCGGCTGCTTCATCCCGGATCCCCCGATCCGATCCTCGAGAGATGTCCACAAATGGGGGCAATACCCCGTACGCGCCCGGCACCAACGCACCGGGCGCCGCAACCTGCCGGTGAGGCCCGCCCGTCCGGGGTTCGGCCGGCAGCACGTCGGATAGATGTGAGAGATCACCGCTGCTCTCGTGAAGAACTGCTTAACAGATCGATTGCGGGACGGGCGGCCGGCACCGGATACAGGGGATCGAAAGACCATGTCAACCCGCCGTCGTGGCAGCCGGGTTGGGCGGATGCGGTGCTGTAGTGGGCGTCCTGCGGGCCGAAGATCCGGTGATAGCATCCCCGCATCTGTGATCTTGTTCCATTTCGACACAGATGCTGATTTGGATCGGCGGCATGCTCTCCGCGTAACAGCAGGTGAACCGTGCCGATCAGCTGTGTTGCGGGGCCTCGCGAGGTGTATCTGCAGCCGTCCGCATGGCACGCGCCGGGAAAGGTTTCCATGAATCGAGACGCACTTGTGTGGTGCCTGGTTGCGGTGGCGGCGATAGCCGTTGCCGCGGTCGTGGCACTCGTCGCCCGCAACAGAGCGCTGGGGGCGAAGAAGGAGCACACCGAGGCCGAGCTGAAGCACCAGCTGCTCACGGCGGACAGCTACCTGCACGCGTCGCACGCCGAGCTGCAGAGATTCCGCAGCGAGCAGGACGCCACGCTCCGCGCGGCGAAGGAGGCGGCGGAGGAGAACACCAAGGCGGTCCTCAAGGGCGCCGCCAGCCTCCTCCAGAGCCTCGCGGCCGAACAGACCACGCTCCTGGACGGGATCCAGCGCAAGTACGGCGGACACACCGTCCTCAGCGACCTGTTGGACGTGAACCACGCCAACGCCCAGATGGCGCGCAAGGCTCAGGGCATCGCCGTCATGTGCGGTGCGCCGCTCGGTCGTCGCAACAGGCCCGCCAGCGTCTACGACGTGGTGCGCAGTGCCCAGGGCCAGATCCGCAACTTCCACCGGGTCGCCATCATGCAGCAGACCAGTCTCGCCCTGAAGGCGTCGGCGGTCGCGCCCGTGGCCCTCGCCGTCGCGGAGCTGCTCGACAACGCCGCCAGTTTCTCGCAGCACGACGCGCCGATCGAGGTGACGTTCCAGCGCGTCCAGAACAACCTGTGCATCGTCATCGACGACGCCGGTGTCAGCATGAACGACGAAGAGCGTCAGCGGGCGACCGCGCTGCTCTCCGGGGAAATCGCCCCCCGCCTGTCGCAGCTCGGGACCCAGCCGAAGTTCGGCTTCCCGGTCATCGGCCTGATCGCGCGCCAGCACGGATTCAAGGTCGACGTCACCGGAGTCTCCCGGTACGGCGGCGTCAGGGCCGTCGTCCTCTTGCCCGAGGAGCTGTGGACCATGGAGGAGATACCGCCCGTCCAGGAGGCTCCGGTCAGCGAGATCCGGCGCACCGCCGAGAGCCGGCCGCCGCAGGGCGCGACGCCCCAGAGCACGACGCCCCTGAGCGCGACGGCGCGCACCATGCACGGCCTGCCCAAGCGCGGCGCACGCCAGGCGCCCATCGCGAGTGTTCCCGATCCGGACGCCGCCGCACCGGCGCCGCGGACCTCGGGGGAAACGGGCCGCGCTTCCGGGCGCAGCCTGGGCGCCTTCCAGCGCGGCACTCTCTCCGGCCGCAACCTTGACGCCACCTCGTTCGAAGGGCCCGAAGAGGCATGACCGCAGACCTCTCGTGGATGCTCGAGGACATCGTGCAGAACGTGCCCCGTGCACGGCACGCCGTCCTGCTCTCCGCCGACGGCCTTCCTCGCGGCGCGACCGAAGGCCTGGCAGAGAAGGACGTACGCACCATCTCCGCGGCCATGGCCGGGATGCAGTCGCTCAGCAGGGCGACGGCGCACTTCGCCGGGCCGGAGGAGGACCGGCAGTGGAACCAGACCATCATCGAGTTCTCGCACGGCTGGAGCTTCCTGATCGGGGCGGGGCAGGGCTCCTACCTCGCCGCGGCGGCGGCGCCCGATGTGGACATGCAGCAGATCTCCTTCCGCATGCACCGCCTCGTCGCCCGGCTGGGCAACAACCTCACGTCTCCCCCGCGGGTGAGCACCGAGGACGCCGGCGGCCCGCGCGGCAGCTCCCCCCGGCAGCAGAGCGCCGGTGACGCGGGATTCGTCCTCGGCGAGCTCGACCGGGTGATGTCCGAGGTCAAGGGCGCCCGGCACGCCGTGCTGCTGGGATCGGACGGCCTTCCCCGCGGGGCGACCGACGGGATGAGCCGCGACCTCGCGGACACGATCTCGGCGGCCATGACGGGCATCCACGCCTACAGCCGGGTCACCTCCCAGTTCGCCGGGGCCGTAGAGGACGCGCAATGGCGTCAGACGGTCATCGAGTTCCAGCACGGCTGGATCTTCCTGATGGCGGCCGGACCCGATGCCTTCCTGGCCGCCGCCGCCGAACACGACTGCGACATAGAACAGTTCACGACGCGTCTGCACGAGGTGGTTCCCAGACTGGCCGCGACGGCGACGGCGACGACGGGGAAGGGGACAGGCCGTGTCTGATGGGTTCGAACAGGACGAAGAGCTGGAACTGACCTCTCCGTTAGTCCCCCTCTTCGTGATCACGAACGGACGTGCGCTGCCCCCGGAGCACGAGTACGAGCACACGACGCTCGTGACGGCGGCGGTGGAGAACGGACGGGCCGCGGCGCGCACGCTGTCTCCGGAAGCGGGGCGGGTCATGGAGCTCGTCGCGGACGGCTTCCTGTCCGTGGCCGAGGTTGCAGGGCACACGCACCTGCCCCTGGGCATCGTCCGCATCCTGCTGGCGCAGTTGGAGGATGACGGTCTCATCCTCGCGAGGACACCGATACCGCGCGCCGAACGTGTCGACAGAGAACTGGTCAGCGCCGTGCTCGAGGGCCTGAAGAATCGATTCGGAGCGTAAACGCGTGTACCTGGATCCAGACGTCTCCCACGCGGTGAAGATCCTCATAGTGGGTCACTTCGGGGTCGGCAAGACCACCTGCATCGGCAGTCTCTCCGAGATCGAGCCCCTACGGACCGAGGAAGAGATCACCGAGGCCAGTGTGGGCTTCGATGACCTGTCGGGCACGCCCGACAAGAAGACCACCACCGTCGCCATGGACTTCGGCCGGCTCACCCTGAGCGACACCCTGGTGCTCTACCTCTTCGGAACGCCCGGCCAGGAGCGCTTCAAGGAGATGTGGGAGGAGCTCTCGCGGGGCGCGCTGGGCGCGCTGGTGCTCGTCGATCCCGAGCGCCTGCACGAGTCCTTCCCCGTCCTGGACCTCGTCGAGCGTTTCGGCCTGACGTACGCCATCGCCGTGAACCACTTCGAGGGCACCACGCACTACCCGCTCGACGAGGTGCACGAGGCCCTGAACCTCACCGCCGAGACCCCCGTCGTGGAGTGCGACGTACGGGACGAGAACTCCTCCGCGCGAGCCCTCATCACCCTCGTGAAACACCTCATGTCCCAACTCGGCTAGGAGCGCAGGAATGCAACAGCCACATGACCCGCAGGAGATACCCCCCGGCTGCCCCGCGCACGGGAACGTCCAGATGTACGGCTCCGCCTTCGGGGCCGACCCCGAAGGCCACTACGCGCAGCTGCGCCACTACGGTCCCAGCGCGCCCGTGGACATCGCCCCCGACGTCCAGGTCGAGCTCGTCACGAGCTACGACGCCGCTCTGTACGTCCTGCAGAACCCCGCTTCCTTCGTACGCGACTCCCGCCGCTGGAACGCACTGGGTGAAGGCCGCGTACCGGCCGACAGCCCGGCGCTGCCCATGATGGGATACCGCCCCAACGCGCTCATGAGCGACGGTGCGGCACATGCCCGACTGCGGCGGGCCGTCACCGACAGCCTCGCCACGGTCAACGAGCACCAGCTCATCAGGCAGACACAGCAGTCCGCCAACTACCTGATCAGTCAGTTCAGTACCGACATCCGCGGCCAGGCGGAGCTGATGGCCGAGTACGCCCAGCCGCTGCCCCTGCTGGTCTTCAGCGACCTGTTCGGCTGCCCGCCGGAGATCGGCGACCGCGTGATCGCCGGCATCAGCGGCCTCTTCGAGGGGAAGCCCGGTGCCGACGAGGTGCTCGGCGGGGCGCTCTCCGAGCTGATCGCCCTCAAGCGGCGGCGCCCGACGGACGACCTGACGACGCGTCTGATGGAGCACTCGGCCCAGCTGAGCGACGAGGAGGTGCTGCACCAGCTGGTCACCCTGCTCTCCGGTGGGACCGCGCCGCTGGCCGCGGCCATCGGCACCAGCAGCGCCCTGTACCTCGGCGAGGACTGGCAGGCCGGCCTTCCGGTCGAGGACGCGGTCTCCCAGACGCTCTGGAACTTCGCGCCGATCGCCAACTACGCCGCCCACTACCCGACGCACGACGTGGAGATCGGCGACAGGGTGGTCCGCGCCAACGACCCGGTCCTCGTCTCGTTCGCCGCGGCCAACACCGACCCGAAGCTGACGGAGCACCGCGAACAGCTCAGCGCCAAGGCGCACTTGGCGTTCGGAGCGGGCCCGCACGCCTGCCCCGCCAAGGACCCGGCCTTCATGATGGCCGTGACCGCCGTGGAGACGCTGCTCAACCAGCTCCACGACGTCGAGCTGCGCGTCCCGTTCAAGTCGCTCACCTGGGCGCCCAATCCGTGGAGCCGCTCGCTGGTCACCCTTCCTATCCGCTTCACCCCGAGGACCGTTCCCCAGGCGGCCGGGTCGGCCGCGCCGGCCGGATCGAACGCGGGTCGGATGCCCCAGCAGCAGGCGGCCGCCGCACCCGCCAACGCCGGTCCCTCGCGCACGAACGCCGGCGCCGCGCCGCAGCCCAAGGGCGGCCTGTTCAGCCGCTTCCTGGCCTGGACCAGGGGCGAGTGAGGCCGGAACGGAAAGGCCATCACGGGCTTCGCCGCCTGCGACCAGGTCCTGCACAGCCGTCAGTGACTGGAGCCCGACCGGGAATGGCGTGAGCGCCAGCGGACCGGGACCCGCTGGAACGCGCCCTCCTCACGGGAGATGGGCAACACGCTCGCCGCGCACGCTCACCCACGTGATCAGCAGGGTCGCGTCGCAGGACTCCGTGCTGGCGGCTTCGAGGTCCGCCGGGCCCCGGCATCACCGGGGCCCGTACCCTCCTCCTGCCTTCACCGGTGTCGGCCGGCCTTGGCCGTGGCCGGGCCGTCGTGGGCCTGGTGGGGTGTGACCCGTTCGAGGATCTCCGCGTAGAGGGACCGCTTGTCGGGGCGGGCGTGGACGGTGGCGTCTTTGAGTGCCGGGATCGCCGACGTGCCCATGGAGACGAGTCCCTCGGCCGCGGCCCTGCGGACGACGGCGTGCGGGTGCTCCAGCAGTCCCGTCACCGTGGGAATCGCGGGGGCCCAGGTCGCGCGGCAGAGCGTACGGATCGCCGTGCGCACCAGGTCCGGCTGGGGGTCGTCCAGCAGGACCGACGTGTGGTGCAGGTGGGTCTGCCGGTCCAGCATGGCCCGCGAGGTGCGGTGGGCGTGCAGGCGGACCTTCGGCTTGGGATGACGCAGCAACTCGCCGATCAGGTCCCGCAGTCCGGGGTCCCGGTCGGCCTCCGGGCCGGTGTGCCCCTCGGCCAGTCGCGTGAGTGCCTGGCGGATCCGCACCGGGTCGCCGGTCCGGGCCAGGTCCAACAGCTCCCGCCGGGACAGGGGGTGTGACGCTCCCGTCGACGCTGTCGGGGCGCGGTCGCGGAGCGCGGCCAGCGCGGCGGCATCCTGCTCCACGGTGTCCGGGCGGCGCAGCGGACCTTCCACGAGGAGCAGGCCGTCCGCGAGGTCGTCGCGTCCTTCGGCGCGCAGCCGGCGGCAGACCCGCGTCAGCGCGGGGGTCCGCAGCAGGGAACGCCCGCCCAGCAGGTCGAGCAACCCCCAGGTGCCGGCGCCGAGGCGATCGCCGAGGCGCTGCGCCAGTACGTCGGCGGGGACCCGGTGCAGGGCCTGCCCGACGGCGGAGCTGCCGGTCGGCGCGTCGTGTTCCCACCATTCCAGCAGCAGCGGGACCAGTGGTTCCAGGTCCCACGGGTCGAGCAGGCTCGCCACGTGGGCGACCCTGTCGTGCAGGATGTCGTCCGCGCGGAGTTCCCTCGCGTCGACGGCGCTCAGTGCGCGGGCCAGGTCGACGCTGACGGGTACGTCGATGCGGCCTCGCAGAAACGCTCGGAGCACGGGAACCCCGCACTCGGGCTCGGGCCATTCCAGGAGCGCGAGGGCCGCGGTGTGGCGGCGTTCCTGATCGGGTGCCCTCAGCATGGCCAGCAGGCGGTCCCGCAGTGCGGTCGAGCGGGGCTGGTCGAGGTCGTCGATCCGCACGGTCCTCGGCCGCGGCACCGGCGCCGGCGCGTGGGCGGTTTCGGTGAGGGTCCAGGGTGGTGCGTCGAGGGGCTGGAGGTCCGTCATCCAGTCGATGAGGGCGGCGCGGACCTCGGAGCCGGCCGAGGGGTACACCTCGATCAGCGCGGTCAGGCGGACCCGGGAGCCTGGGACGGCTGGGACGGTGCCTTCGCCCTCCCGGCCAGGGCGGTCGCGTCGGCGGAATTCCTCCAGGGAGCCCGGTGTGCGCACCGCGGCATCGAGCACGGCCCGCCACGCCTCGGCCTCGGCCTCAGCCGACGTAGTGCCTACCGCGGTGGATGCCGTGTTGGATGCCGTGTTGGGTGCCGTCGCAGCCGATGCAGTGGCCTCAGCGGACCGCGGTGCGGCGAAGGCCTCCCGCAGTGCGGCGGCCTCGGCCTGCCAGGGGCTGGTGCCCAGCCGGGCCGAGGCGAGCGCCTGGTCGAGGTCGGCGCGGACCAGGACCGCGCCGAGGGCGCGGAGCAGCGTCAGTGTGGACGGGCTGTCCGAGGGGGCGCCGGGCAGTGCGCGTACCGCCTCGGCGACGGCCTGCTTCTCGACCGCGGGGAGGGTCGGCGCGATCGCTTCGAGTACCGCCAGGAGTGCGTGCCGGTCTTCCGTGGCGGCCCCGGCGAGCCCGTCGAGCAGGACCGCGGTGGACCGGGCGAAGGCCGTCAGTTCCCCGGGCGTCCACGGTGCGGGGCAGAGCCGGAGCGTGAGCCGCAGGACGCGGGCTCGTCCGGCGGGTTCGGTGGCGGCCAGGCGCAGCCAGTCCGCCAGCAGGGGCCGAAGCACCCGCAGCCGGGTGGGGTGCGGCAGTTCGGGCCGCGCGGCGAGGCGTAGGGCGACCGGCGTGTGCCAGCCCCGCTCATCCAGTGAGTCGACGTCCGGGTCCGCTCCGGTGCCCACCGCCGACCGCGGTACGGCGGGCGTGGTGATGCCGTGTCTGGCCATGGCAGTGGACAGGTCCTCGACCGTCCCGGAGGCGAGGCGGACCCGACCGGCCGCCACCAGGGCGAGCAGGGCCGGAGCGACCCGTGACGCCTGGTCGTCCAGGGCGAGGACCGAGCGCGCCGGCAGGGTGCGGTCGAGGCCTTCCAGCAGCAGTGCGCGGGCGCGGCCGTCATCGGTGTGTTCGGCGGCGGCGAGGACGGTCGCCCGGTACGCGTCGCCGAGGATGGCGCGCAGCGCCTCGACGAGCGTGCCGCGCAGCCCCGGGTTGACGTGACGGCCGAGCCCGAGGAGCAGCGCCGGTACCGCCGCGGGGGTGCCCGCGCCGGCCAGGACCGCGGCGGCGGTCTTCTTGATGTTCATGTTCGGGTGGGCGAGACATGCGGCGATCGCGCCGGAGGCCCAGCGGGCGCGCGCGTGGCCGAGGGCGAGCAGTGCCTGCCGGATGGTCTGGACGTCCTGGGCCGCGGTCAGCGCGATCAACGTCGCCGACAGGGCCTGCGCGTCGTCTCCCGTGGCGTCTCGGGCGAGCAGCGCGATCACGTGCTTGCGCACGTGCCGGTCGCGGTGGCGCAGCAGGCGGTGCGCTCGCGCACGGGTGCCCACGTACGGGGCCCGGAGCAGGAGTTCGAGCAGGATCGCCTGCTCGCCGCTCGACAGTCCGGGCCGCTCCAGCAGGTCCAGCGCCATGGTCGCGAGGAGGGCGTGCCCCGCCTCTTGTGCGGTCCGCGCGTCGAGCAGGCAGGACGGCCTGATCCGTCCCCGCTCGTGGAGCCGGCGGCCCAGGTCGTGTACGGCGTCCAGGACCTCCTGCGGGACCACGGGCTCCCCGGCCGGCTGTCCGCCGTCGGGTCGCGGGACGGTTCCGCCCGGCTCCCCGGACGCCGCCAGCTCGGCCACGACGCGCAGGAGCAGGTCGGCGATGACCGGCAGTGTTCCGGCGCCGCCGTGTGCGGCCAGTCTGCACAGGGCCGCCACCGGCTGGTCCGGGTCCAGATGGGAACTCAGGAGGGCCAGTTCCCGCTCGTCGGGCCCGCCGAGGTCCGCCGCGATGCGCACCGGCAGATCGGTGGGATCGAGACGGACGAGGAGGGCACGCCGCCGTGACGGGTCGTCGGTCAGATGCCACAGCACCTCGAGGGCCCGGTTCCGCACCGCGCGGAGGTGCGGCGCGATCTCTCCTGCGCCCTGCTGTGCCTGCTCCGCGGCCAGACCGAGCCCTTCCCTCAGCGCCGCCTCCGTCCGGGGCCCGCCGATGGCCTCCAGCGCGTCCAGGGCCGCTGCGGGCGCCGCCGGCAGCAGGGCGATCACCGCGTCCTCGGCGTCCGCGTGGCGCACCGCACGGATCGCGTCGAGGAAGGGCCCCGGCACGGGAGCCGAGGGGAGGACCCGGGTGATCGCGTCCCCGATCGCAAGCTCCCCCGCCCCCTGTCCGGCGAGGGCGACCAGCAGCGCGAGCCGACGCGGCCAGTTCGGATCGACGGCGGGCGCGTCCACCAGGACGCGGAGCATTTCCTGTCGGCAGGTGAACAGGATCGTCGCGAGCTCGTGGGGCGGGATCGTGTGATCGGCCAGCGCCAGGCCGATGAGGGACGGGACGTGCGGACCGTCCGGGAAGTGCCCGCGCCGGTGGAGCCCGCGCAGGCAGGTCACCGCCGGACCGCCGAACAGCAGCGGGTCGCGTGCGGCGACCGCCGTCAATGCGCCGATGTCCCCGCGGTCGGCCAGCTCACCGAGCAGTTCCATCGCGCGCCGGCGAAGACGCGGCGGCAGACCCGGATCGTCGATGACCTGCCACAGCAGGTCGCGGTGTCCGTGGTGGACCGCGGCCTCGAGCGCGGCATCGGCCGCCCCGGGCCGTGTGGTCACCGATTCGGCAGCGAGGAAGGACGCCAGCCGCCCCGGGGGAAGTGGGTCCAACGCGGCCCAGGGCTGGGCGAGTTCCCCCAGCGCGGCGGCGGCGACGTCCGCGCTGCCGGAGCCGAGCAGGCTGAGCACGTGTGCGCGAACCAGTACGGGAGCCAGCAGGCCGGCGTGCAGCGCCTGCCGGGCCAGCCGCAGCGCATCGGCCTGGAACACCGGGTCGCCGCTGTCCACCAGCTCCTGCACGAGTTGCCCGGGCCGGTGCGCGGAGGCGGCGGTCGTTTCCCGCACGGCCTGGTGGAGCAGTTCACCCGGAGGCTCCTTCCGGAGCACTGCCGGATCGTTCAGGAGCTCGGCGCGCAGCCAGGCGATCCGTACCCGTACCGGCAGCCCCGCCGTACGCCACGACGGCCGGCCGGACTCCCGGAGGTACGGCCCCAGTCGTTCGTGGAGCCGCGCCAGGACGAGCGCTTCCTCCGGCGCCCGCGGCACCGCCACCGGTAGCAGCCCGGCGAGTTCGGCCATCTCCTGCTCGTCGCCCGTACGGCCCGAGGCGACGCGCTCGGCCAGGAGGGTCAGCCCCAGGTACCGCACGCGGGGATCCTCGTGCCGGACGAGGAGTCCGAAGACGGCCGGCGGGCAGAGCCGCGCGTCGAGACGGCCGGCCAGGTGGCCGACGTCGGCCCGGCGCACCGCGTCGAGAAGGGACTTGTCCGCCGGTATCGTCATGGCCGGAATCTAACCGGGACGTTCCCGACCACCAACTTGATTTCTCGGTGGTCGTCGCGGTCAGATCCAGCCCCGCCGGGCCGCGATGGCTCCCGCCTGGAAGCGGTTCGCCGCACCCAGTTGGTCGTGCAGGCGGCTCATCCGGCGGCGCATGGTCCGTACCGACCAGCCCAGCTGGCGGGCTATCGCCTCGTCCTTCAACCCGCTGACCAGTAGGGCGAGTAGCAGCCGGTCCTCCTCGCCGGGCTCCGCGGACTCCTCGCCGGAGCCCGCCGGCTCCGGCGAGGCGAGGAGCGGGGTCGCCAGGGTCCAGCACAGCCGCCAGTAATCCGTCAGCGCGTCGAGCAGCGAGGACGGGCGGATCACCGCCGCCCGTACGTCCGTCAGGTCCAGCGACAGGGGCATCAGCGCCAGCGCGTCGTCCGCGATCGCCAGTTTGATGCGCAGTCCGGGCAGCACCCTGGCCTGCTCCCCCTGGGCCACCAGCCGCCGGATGTCGTCCAGCACGCCCGGCCACTCCAGCGCTTCCGGGGCGTACACCGCGCGGTACGTCAGCCCACCGCGCATCGCCGTCTCCTCCACCGGATTGGCGGTGGTCAGTGCGTAGGGCGGCCGGTCCAGGGTGCGGACCTGTTGCTTCGCCTCCTGCTGGAGCCGTACGAACCAGCGGCCCAGCGCCTCCCGGCCGGAGACGATCTCGACCTCCTTGGCGTCGCCGCGCCGGGCGGCCTCGAAGAGTCCGGCCAGCTCGCCGGCGGCCGACCGTACCCGGCCCAGTTCCACGGTGCGCTCCTGGATCAGCGCTTCCACGGCATGCTGCGGGTCGATGGCCGCATAGCGCCGCCGGGGGCCGGACAGCCGCCCGACCAGACCGCGGTCGTGCATGCGGTCGAGTGCGCGCGCCACCCGCTCCGGGGACGCGGCGAGCTCGCCCGCCAGCTCCGCGGGCGCGGCCGCCTGCCGGGCGAGCAGTGCGCGGTAGACCTGTTCGTCGAAGGCGTCGATACCGACGGCAGCCAGCTCCTGGGACATGCGGGCCATCGTGGCCCACCTGTGCCAGCGGCAGCAATGGGCCACGGGGAATCGTTGCCCCATCCGGACCGGGCCGCATTAGGTACCGCCTATGGGTCACTCACACCGAAGAACTGCGCACATGGGCCTGGTGGCCGCGGTGCTCGGCGGACTGCTCGCCGCTGTCCCGCCGGCCGTCGCCGCCCCCGATCCCGATTCCGATTCCGATTCCGGTCAGGCGAGCCACGGCCCGCAACGGGTCATCGTCGAATTCGAGGGCGCCGCGGGGCTGGAGGCCGCGGCCGGCTCCGCCAAGAACGCCAGGAACGCGAAGGCCGCCGAGGTGACGGCCGCGCGCCGGACGCTGACCGGCAGGCAGGACGGGTTCCTGGCGAGGGCGAAGGACGCCGGCGTCGCCGCCACGTCCGTACGCCGGCACACGCTGCTGCTCAACGCCGTGGCCATGACCGTCGGCGCCGACGACCCGGCGAAGCTGCGGAAGCTGCCGGGCGTGAAGTCCGTCGGCCCCGCCGGCACCTCGCGCGCCCTGGACACCGATGCCAACGGGGTCGTGGGCAACCCGGCCCTGTGGGCCCGGGAGGACCCCGGCGGCGTCAAGGTCACCGGCAAGGGCGTCACCGTCGCCGTGATCGATACCGGGGTCGATTACACCCATCCCGATCTGGGCGGCGGCTTCGGCGAGGGCCACAAGGTCGTCGGCGGCTGGGACTTCGTTGACAACGATGCCAACCCGATGGACGACAACGGCCACGGCACCCATGTCGCGGGCATCGTCGCGGGCAAGGCGGCCGCCGGGGGCGGCGTCACCGGCGCCGCCCCGGACGCCGAGCTGTTGGCGTACAAGGTGCTCGGCGCGAACGGCAGCGGCGACGACTCGGGCATCATCGCGGCCATCGAGGCGGCGGTGGACCCGGCCAATCCGCACCGCGCCGACATCATCAACCTGAGCCTCGGCAACAGCGCGGGCACCGCGAGCGACCCGCTCTCCCGGGCGGCGTCCGCGGCCGTGGACGCCGGCGCCCTGGTCTTCGCCGCGGCCGGCAACTCCGGTCCCGGCTACTGGACCGTCGGCTCCCCGGCCGCCGCCCCCGGCGTCATCGCCGTGGGCGCCTCCACCAGCGGGATCCGGCTGCCCGTGCTCACGGTGGCGGGCGACACCCTGCAGAGCTACCGCGGCGGACGGTCCGCGAACCCGCCGGCCGCCCCGGTGACCGCCGGGGTCGTCAGCATCGGCATGGGCACCGCGGAGGACTGGGCGCGGGCGGGCGACGTCACCGGCAAGGCCGTGCTGTACGCGATCCCGCCGGCCGTGAACCCGTACGACGTGTGGCCCGAGGAGCTCGACACCTGGCGCGAGGCCGAGCGGCGCGGAGCCGCCGTCCTGGTGGGCGGCGTCGGCGGGGCAGGCGGCGGCCCGGTCGTGTTCGGCGGCAAGAGCCGCGCCAACCCGCTCCAGCCCCGGCGCGAGCAGGCCCCCACCCGCACCGCGTCCGCCGCGCCGAGCGAGGTGCTGCTCGGTGCCACGCCCGCGGAGTCCGGCGATTCACTGCGTCTGGACCGGCTGGTGGTGACCGGCGTGGACTACGAGACGGGGCAGCGGTTGGCCTCGCTGGCCGAGTCCGGCGGCGAGCTGGTGCTCGGCGGCCGCGACTCCACCGACGAGATGGCCTCGTTCTCCTCCCGCGGCCCGGACTCCGAACGGCTCGGCCTGAAGCCCGAGATCGTCGCCCCCGGTGTGGAGATCCTCTCCACGGTCCCCCGGGGCATCGAGCCCACGGGCTACCGGCGGATGTCCGGCACCTCGATGGCCTCGCCGCTCGCCGCGGGCTCCGCGGCGCTGCTGCGCCAGCTGCACCCGGACCGCCCCGCGGACCGGCTGCGCGCCGAGGTGATCGGTTCCGCGAAGCCGCTCGACGGCCCCGACCTGCAGTCGCAGGGCAGCGGCCGGCTCGACACCGCCGCCGCGGCCGGGGCGGGGCTGTACGCCTCCCCCGCCACCGTTTCCTTCGGCCTGGCGCACATGGACCGGCCGAAGGTCACCGGCAGCCGTGAGGTCGTCTTCCACAACACCGGCAGCGCAGCGGTCTCCGGCAAGGTGACCGTGACCGGCCCCGCCACCGTCACCCCGGACCACGTCGGCATCCCGGCGGGCGGCACCGCGAAGGTCACGCTGACCGTGGAGCGCGACCGGCCGGACGTCACGGACTACGCCACCAACTACCTGAGCGGCCGCGTCACCCTCACCCCCGAGTCCCCCGCGCTCCCCACGCTCCCCAAGACCCCCGCGTCCCCCGAGGAGGGCCGGGCGCTCACCGTCCCGTACCTGATGGCGGCGATCCCGCTGTACGTGGACCCGGCCGAGGACCCGTCCAACGACGGCTCCACCACCGTCTACGTCTACAGCCCGACGCCCCTCACCACACCGCCGGTGCTGACGGTCACCCCGCCCAAGGGCAAGGCCTACACCAAGACGACGGCGCCCACGGCGGACCCGTCCTACTACCGGACCGATTTCACCGGTCTCGGCTCGGGCGTCCACACGATGACCGCCCGCGCCACCACGTCCGGCGCGTCCGGCGCGGTGCGCCAGTACGGCACGGGCGCCTTCGAGGTGACGCTCGACGCCTCCAAGGCGAAGAACTGGAAGGCGGTCGGCCCGAACAGCGCCGTGGGAACCACCCAGCTGGCCCCCGGCGCCCCGAACCAGGCCGTGATGACCCAGGGCACCCGCCCGGGCGCCTGGCTCACCACCGACGGCGGCAAGAGCTGGCAGCAGCGGGGCCACACCCCCGTCAGCAACGCGCTGGCCGAGCCTTCCCTGGTCATCGACTCCCGCCATCCGAACCGCTGGTGGGAGGCCGTGGTCAGCGCGCACCCGTCCGCGTTCCCGGAGGGCGGCGCGCTGATGCGCACCGAGGACAGCGGCCGCAGCTGGGAGCGGATGGCCGGCCCGCCGGCCCCGGTCACCGAGCTGAGCGCCGATGCCCGCACCCGCGTCCTGCTCGCCACGTCCGAGTACACCGGTGAGCGGTTCGTCAGCCGGGACCGCGGCGCCACCTGGACACCGGTCGACCTCACGGGGATCACCGGATACGTCGCCAAGAGCGTGATCGGCGGCGATGACCTGTACCTCTGGGCCGGCCAGGCGATCTGGGTCATCCGCGACTTCGTCACCGGCTCCCCCCGGCCCGCGCGGAAGGTCTTCCAGACCACGCCGCGCGTGCAGATCATCGGCGGCTTCGACGCCGACGGCGCGCTGCTCGCCATCAAGGTGCAGGGTCAGGACTCGGGCCTGTACGTGAGCCGTGACGGCGGCCGCAGCGTGGAGAAGACCAGCCGCACCTCCAGTGGTCTGGTCGACGTCTCGGGCGGCGACATCTACCAGGACGACCTGAGCGGCGCAGGCGCCCTGAGCCGCGACGGCGGCCGTACGTGGACCACGACCGCGCAGCCCGTACCGGGTTCGGTGGTCTACGACTACGACCGCTGGGCCGACGGTTCCCACACGATCGGCTCCGGCGCCGCCGGTCTCTTCCGCTCCACCCGGGAGGGCGGCTACCGCCGGATCGGCGTCCAGGGCGAGTCCGTTCCGGCGCTGGCGACCTTCGGGGACCAGCTCCTCGCAGGGACCTCGGTCGGCACCTACCGCACCACGGTGCCCGCCGCGAGCCCCGAGTGGGGTGCGGCGGAGCACGAGGGCACGACCGGTACCGGTGTCGTCGGCTTCCAGCCGTCCGCGGCGGACCCGAAGTCCGGCTGGCAGCTGGTCAATTACCTCTACAACGTGGTGCTGCGGAAGACCACGGACGCCGGCCGGACCTGGTCGGACGTCGGCGCGCGGGAGGCGAACGGGACCGCGTTCCTGGTCGACCCCGCGAACCCCGACCGGATGATGATCTCGTACAAGAGCTCCAGCTCCGCGGGCCTGTACACCACCACCGACGGCGGAGCCCACTGGAAGACCCTCGATCAGGGCCGGTACCACGACACCATCGTGGCCGACCCCGGCAGGCCGGGGCGGATCTGGTTCGGCGGCTGGTGGGGGCTGTCCTACTCGGACGACTTCGGGGCCACCCTGACCCGGGTGTCCGAAGCGGAGGTGCACGCCATCCAGTTCACGGCGGGCGCCATGGTCACGGGCGGCCAGGCGATCCGGGTCAGCAAGGACGGCGGCAAGACCTTCACCAAGGCCGACACCGGCGCCCTGCGGATCAGCGTCTGCGACCTCCTGCGGGTCGGCGACACCCTCTACGCGGGCACCGGCACCCGCTGGATGGACTTCACGCCCACCGGCGGGCGCGGTGTACTGCGCTCCACCGACTCCGGGCTGACCTGGCAGAACATCTCCCGCTCGATGCCGAACAAGGACGTGCTGTCCCTGGCGGCCTCGCCCGACGGCCGGTACCTCTTCGCCGGCGTCGACCAGGGCGGCGTCCACCGCCTGGAGCTGGACGACTGAGTTCCGGCCCTCGCAGTCCGGGCCGGTGTGGCCGCCGCTCGAAAAGGGCGACCACACCGGCCCGGCCCGGCTCGACCGGCCCCGCCCGGTCTCCGCGACCGGCGCGATCTTGACAAGTCTTCATGAGCATGACACCAGTGGGTGCTGCACCACTCCACTCCCACTCCCGTCAGCGGCACCCACCCCGAAGGGGGCGATCAGCGCATGCCCATGCCTGAGAACGCGGAACACGACTACGACGTCGTCATCAGCGGAGCCAGTCTCGCCGGCAGTGCCGCGGCGATCCTGCTCGCTCGACGCGGGGTCCGCGTCGCCCTGCTGGAACGCCGCTCGGACCCCGAGGCGTACAAGGTGCTCTGCACCCACTCCATCACCGCCAACGCCCATCCGGTGCTGGACGAACTCGGCCTCGTCCCCGCCCTCAAGGAGGCGGGAGCGCTCAGCAACGCCGCTCGCTGGTACACCCGTTGGGGGTGGATCACACCGAAGGCGGCGGCGGGCGGACCCGAGTTGCCGTACGGGTACAACGTCCGGCGCAGCACCCTCGACCCGTTGATCAGATCCCGTGCGGCCCGGACCCCCGGCGTCGACCTGCTTCTCGGCCACCGCGTGACCGGGCTGCTCCGGGAGGCCGGACGGACCGCCGGGGTCCGCGCGTCGACCCCGCACGGCGAGCGCGAGATCCGGGCCCGCCTGGTCGTCGGCGCCGACGGAAAGGACTCGCCCGTGGCGGAGTTCGCCGGGCTCCGCACCTGGACGTACGAGAACACGCGGTTCGGCTACCTCGCGCACTACCGCGGCCTTCCGCTGCCCGGCGGGGTCGGCCAGACCTGGTTCCTCGAACCCGACATGGCGTACGCGTTCCCGAACGACGACGGGGTGACGGTCATCGCGGTGCTCCCGGAGAAGGAGAAGCTCCCGGCCTTCCGGGAAGACCTGGAGGGCAGCTTCTCCGCGTTCGTCCGCGCCCTGCCCGAGGCGCCGCCCATCGATGCGGCCGAGCGCGTTTCGAAGATCATCGGCACGATCGACTACCCCCTCCTCATGCGCAAGCCGACCGCACCGGGCCTGGCCCTCGTCGGCGACGCGGCCCTCACCGGCGACCCCCTGTGGGGCGTGGGATGCGGGTGGGCCCTGCAGAGCGCGCAGTGGCTGGCCGAGGCGGTCGCCCCGGCCTTGACCGGCCGGGGCAGGCTCGACAGATCGCTCGCACGGTACGCGCGCAGACACCAGTGGCGCCTTCGCGGCCACCAGCGCCTGGCCGTCGACTTCGCCAAGGCCCGTCCGTTCAATCCCGGGGAGCGGCTGGTGTTCTCGGCGGCGGCCCGCGATGAGGCGATGGCGCGGCACATGCACCTGTTCGCTTCCCGCCTGATCGGTCCGGTGCGCTTCCTGAACCCCCTGGCGATGGCCAAGGCCATGGTCGTCAACTTCAGACATCGGGAGGCGCCCGTACCGCCGGACGGCTCACGGGGCGGCACGCGGGACGGCTCACGGGGCGGCCACGGCGCGGAGGACGCCAGGGGGGCCGTCTGACACTGCCCGGCCGGATCAACTCCTGTGGACTCCGCCCCTGTCGCGGGCCGGCAGGAGGACGCGGACCGTCGTCCCCCGCCCGTGCGGGGCGTGGCCGCGACCTCGCCGTGGTGCGTGGCGGCACCTGGCCGCGCGATGAAGCACTGCGGGCCGCCCGGGTCTCTCCCCCGGACGCCTTGCGTTCGGCGTGACGTCTGCGGGTCGGCGGGGGCCCGGTGCCTTCAGCTTGTGATTGCGCAGGTCCGGGATAGGGTGCCGCCGACGGACGTACTCGGGTGGGCGGGGCGGGACATGACACTGCGGGACGGGGATCCGCGCGCGATCGGCGGGTATGTCCTGATCGCCCGGCTGGGTTCCGGCGGGATGGGGACGGTGTACTCGGGGCGGGCCGCTTCGGGTCGGCTCGTCGCGGTGAAGCTGGTGCACCAGCAGTTCGCGGACGACCCGGAGTTCCGGACCCGGTTCCGACAGGAGGTGGCGGCCGCCCGGCGGGTGAGCGGGGCCTTCACCGCCGCGGTGGTGGATGCCGACCCGGACGCGGAGCGGCCCTGGATGGCCACCCAGCTGGTGCCGGGGTGGACCTTGGGCGCGCGGGTGAAGGCGGACGGGCCGCTGCGCGGGAGCGAACTGCGCGTGCTCGCGCTGGGACTGGTGGAGGCGCTGCGCGAGCTGCACACCACCGGGGTGATCCACCGTGACCTGAAGCCGGACAACGTGATGTTGACGGACGACGGGCCGCGGGTCATCGACTTCGGGATCTCGCGGGCGGCCGGGCAGCAGACGCTGACCTCGACCGGGCAGATCCTGGGGACGCCGCCGTACATGTCGCCGGAGCAGTTGTCCGCTCCGGCCCGGGTGCGGGCCTCGTCGGACGTGTTCTCGCTGGGGTCGGTGCTGGTGTTCGCGGCGACCGGGCGGGGGCCCTTCGACGCGGAGTCGCACTACATGACGGCCTACCGCGTGGTGTCGGAGGCGCCGGACATCGCGGGGCTGGCCGATGCGCTACGGGCCGTGGTCGGGGCGTGCCTGGCCAAGGAGGCGGCAGCCCGGCCGGGACCGGACGAGCTGTTGGCCGCGCTGGCACGGATCCCGGCGCCCGACTGGGAGAGCCCGCTCCGCGGGGACGGGGACCCGGATGGGGAGGACCGTAAACCCCTCGGAGCCGGGACCTGGACCGGCTCGCGGGCCGGCGCCGAAGCGGAGCCGAAGGCCGGTGCCGTCGCGCATGCGGACTCAAGGGCAGACGCGGACGGAACCCGGGGCCCTGCGGGCTCGACCGCCGCCTCCCGGGAGGGGGCAGAGGACGTCGAAGGGCTGCTCACCCGGCCGTCGGGGCCACCGACCGGCCCCGCCGGAGACCCGGCGGGCCTGCGGCCCCGGCGGATGTCCGGGCCGCGCAGACGCACCCTGCTCACCGGGCTGCTCGTGGCTTCGCTGCTGGTCGGCGGCGGCTATTTCCTGGGGTTCGCCCCACGGGACGGCGGCACGCGGGACGACGCCAAGGCCCCTGCTCCGTCCACCGGGCCCTCCGTACTCCCCGGCTCCTCCGGCGCCGCCACGCGTACGCCCTCCCGGCCGTCGGTCACCGGGACCCTGGCCCCCTACGTGGCCACCGACGGCGGCAGCCCGGCCGGCAGCCGGGCCTACGCGGACGCGCCCGCCCGGCGCCCCGCCGGATGGCGGGCCTGGGACGGCGCGAAGGACGAGGGGGCCTGCGTGTACGCGGACTCCTCACTGGTGTGTACGCAGCTCCGCCCCGGCAAGGAGCTTCCGGGCGACGGACTCAGCCGGTTCAACGCGGCGACCGGCGAGCTCCTGTGGGGGCAGCTGTTGCAGGACTCCGTGGAAGGGCAGGCTCCGCTCGTGGCCCCCGGCGCGGTCACCGGCACCCACACGGTGATCGTGCCCGGCAGCAAGGCGTTCACCGCGCTGGACCTCGTCGACGGCACGCCCCGCTGGGAGTTCCCCACCAAGGAGAAGCTGAAGCGGGCGGTCCTGGACGCGGCCGGCAGCCGCGTGTTCGCGGTCTCCGCGTCGGGCACGGTCACCGCCCTGGAGACCCGGTACGGGAAGCTCCTGTGGCAGCAGGCGGTGTCCGGGTCCGAGGACGGTTACCCGGCGCTGCGCGTGGACGGGGACCGGGTGTACGTACAAGGACGGACCCAGAAGGCCGACATGGGCTTCCAGACCTTCGTGACCGCCCTCGACGGTGCCACGGGCAAGAAGCTGCCGTTCGGGACTCCCCAGGACGGCACCCGCTTCGCGATGCCGGGGACGTGCGAGACCCGCGGACTGACGCTGGCCAGGGACTTGTACGAGGCGACCGTCTTCCTGTGCAGCAAGGAGAACGGGGCCGGCGTGCTGCGCGGTGAGCCGGCCCAGCGCCGGAGCGCCGACCTGCCGTACGCCGGAACGACCCTGTCCGGGCCCGCCGCGGCCGGGGACAAGGTGTACCTGATGGCGACCGCGGCGGGCGGCGATCCGGGCTTCATGGAGCTCAACCAGGAGTCCGGCGGCGCCGTGTGGCGGATTCCGCTGGCGAAGGAGTGCACCGACCCGGAGCGCCCGGAGGCCGCGAACGCGGTGGTGGTGACCGATGGGCTGGCGTACGTACGCTGCCGGACCTCGGGGATGGTCATCGACCTGGCCTCCCGCAAGCAGACGGGCCGGTTCACCGTCCCGGGCGGCGTCCGCCCCGGGACGGACGGCCCGTCCGGCTTCCTGGTGGTGGGCGGAATCGTCTTCACTCCCACCGCCAAGGGGTGGTCCTCCGTCGAACCCTCCCCGGTCTAGGGCCTGTCGGCACGGGACCTCTCGCCGTCCGAGTAAGGCGGGCCGTCGCGCCGGGATGAGCCCCCGGGCCCCGGTGCCGCATGATGTCCCGCGTGCACAGTGCGGAGGAGTTCGGCGGAGCCGACAGCGGAGCGGGCATACCGGGGACCCGGGCTGCCCCGGGAACCCAGGGCTCCCCGGGAGACATGACGGGCGCCGTGCTGGCGGCGCAGCAGGGGGACGAGGCGGCCTTCCAGGCCCTGTTCCGTGCGGTACAGCCCGTGCTCCTGCGCTACCTGACCGTCCTGGTCGGCGAGGACGCGGAGGACGTGGCTTCCGAGGCCTGGCTCCAGATATCCCGGGATCTGGGCTCGTTCAGCGGGGACTTCGACGGGTTCCGCGGCTGGGTGTCGACGATCGGCCGGAACCGGGCCATGGACCTGCTGCGGCGACGTCGCCGCAGGCCGGCCGTGAGCGTACCGGTCGAGTACTTGCACGACCGGGCGGCCGCGGAGGACACCGAGGGCGCCGCGCTGACCACGATCGGGACCGGTGCGGCACTCGCCCTGATCTCCCTCCTGCCCCGCGATCAGGCGGAGGCCGTGCTGCTGCGGGTGGTCATGGACCTGGACGCGGCCGGCGCCGCGCGGGTGCTGGGGAAACGGGCCGGGGCGGTACGGATGGCATCGCACCGCGGGCTGCGCAAGCTCGCCGAACTCCTCGAACAGCAGGGCGCGGAGACGGCGGAGACCGCGGGCAGCGGGGGCAGACCGGGTGAACCGGGTGGTCAGGGGCGGTCCGAAGAAACTTCCGCCCCAGGAGTGACACCGACGACGGCTCCGACGCTGAAGGGCACGACATGAGCACCCACCGATCCCGCCGGATCGATCGCGCCACGGCCGAGCAGTTGCTCGCCGGTGCCCGGTCGCAGGCCCCGGGCACGCCGGGTGCGTCCGATGTATCCGAGTCGGCGGATTCGCACGGCCCCTCGGACCGTCACGAAGCCCTCGCGGGGCTGCTCGCCGCAGCCGCCGCTCCGGCGGGCAAGAACGAACTGTCCGGCGAGCCGGAAGCCCTCGCCATGTTCCGGACCGCCCGCCTCGCCGCCTCGGCCGTACCCGCATCCGGACCCGCATCCGCTTCCGCTTCCGCTTCCGGACCCGTACCGGCCTCCTCGAGGCGGTCGTTGCCGACCCCGGCGACGCTCCTCGGCGCGAAGGTCGCAGCCGCCGTACTGGCCGCCGCCCTCGGCGGTGTGGCCGTCGCGGCGGGCACGGGCAGCCTGCCGACCATCCTCGGCAGCGCCCCCGAGCACGCCCTCCCGGCCTCCTCCCCCACGCCCAACACCCTGCTCGCGGACGCGCCGCCCCCCGGGGCGTCTCCCGCGCCGTCCCCCGGGGCGTCCGGCCGCTCGTCCGAGGCGTTGCCCGCGGACTTGCCCGCGGACCTGGCCGAGCTGTGCCGGGCCTTCACCCGCGCCCCGGGTCCGCGCCCCGAGGAGGTGCTGGCCGAGCGGCGGTTCACCGCGCTGGTCGCGGCGGCGGGCGGCCGGTCCGGTGTTCGGGACTACTGCGCTCCCGTCCAGGGCGGCGAGCCGGAACCGAGTGCCTCCGCACCGACGCGCAACCCACGGGCCGCCACCCCCAAGCACCCCGGCAAAGCCGATCCGAGCCGGCGTCCCGTCACCCCGGGGCCGAGCGCCGGACAGCACGGTCCCCGCACCCGGCCGCCGGGACCCCCGGCCCGCTGTGGAGGCTGCCGCCCCGGCAGTTCGTCCACCGCCGGTTGATGTACCTGGTGGCCATCCAGTCCGTGTTCACCGCCATCGCCGGATCGCGCCTGCGCCGGCAGCGTACGGAACGCCGGGGAAGCCTCCGGCTCCCCGTCGTCCCGCCTGCGCCCCGCGGCCCCGTCCGCCGGGACGCCGACTGGTCGGGGTGAGCGCGGCCGGTCACCGTTGACGTATGACGGCACCCTCCCGGACCAGTTCCGCGCTCCCCACCCTGACCGGATCCCGGGGCTCGCGCGTGCGACAGCTCGGCCCGAACTGGTACGCGAGCGTGATGGGCACGGCCATCGTGGCCAACGCCGGTGTGGCCCTCCCCTGGCACATCCCGGGGCTCCGTACGGCGTGCACGGTGGTCTGGGCCCTGTCCGCGGTGATGCTGGCGGTGCTCCTCGTCACCCGGACGGTCCATTGGGCCCGCCACGGCGACCAGGCGCGCGCCCATCTGCTCGATCCGACGGTGGCACCGTTCTACGGCTGCCTCTCCATGGCCCTGCTGGCGGTGGGGGCGGGCACGCTGCTGATCGGGAAGGACTGGATCGGACTGGGCGCGGCCGTCGCCGTGGACGCGGTGCTCTACACGGCCGGCACGGCCGTCGGGCTGCTGGTGGCCGCCGCCATCCCCTATCTGATGGCGCTGCGGCACGAGCTGAAGCCGGGCAGCGCCTCACCGGTGTGGATCCTGCCCGTGGTCGCGCCCATGGTCGCCGCCGCGCTCGGACCGCTCCTGCTCCCGCACCTGCCTGCCGGCCAGTGGCAGCAGGCCCTCCTGCTCGGCTGCTACGCGATGTTCGGCATGAGCCTGCTGGCGACGCTGTGCCTGCTGCCGATCGTCTTCGCCCGGCTGCTGGCGGGCCCGCGGCTGCCGCTCGCCCTGACGCCCACGCTCTTCCTGGTGCTCGGCCCGCTGGGGCAGTCCACGACGGCGGCGAACAATTTCGCCGACGCGGCGCCGCAGGTGCTCCCGGCCCCCTACGCCGAGGGCTTCAGGATGCTCGCGGTGCTCTACGGGGTGCCGACGATGGGCTTCGCCCTGCTGTGGTTCGCGCTCGCGGGCGCGGTGGTCCTGCGGGCCCGGCGCCAGGGCATGGGGTTCTCGATGACCTGGTGGGCCCTCACCTTCCCCGTCGGCACCTGTGTCACCGGCGCGGAGGGGCTCGCACGGCACACCGGGCTGACCGCCTGCGCCTGGCTCGCGGGTGGGCTGTACGTGTTCCTCGTGCTGGCCTGGCTCACGGCCGGGATCCAGACGCTGCGCGGACTGTTCGCCGGCACCCTCGCCCCGGCCACGTAGCGGATCCGGGCCTGCGGGATCCGGGCCTGCGGGACTCTGACCCGCGGGATCCGGACATGCCGATGCCCCGTGCCGGGCCAGGTGGCCGGCCGGGGAATCGGCATGTGCGGGGGGAAAATCAGAAGAGGTCGGTGAAGAACTGGTAGCTGGTGGGGTCTCCGGGCATCTGCCAGTGGAATCCCTGCAGGAAGAAGCAGGCCACGAAGTTGCTGACGGCGAAGAGCGCCAGGACGGCCAGGGTGAGGGTGGCGGCGCGGCGAAGGGCGGGCGAGCCGGCCGCGGCATCCAGGGGTGCGGCCTGATCGGCCAGGACGAGGTTGACGCCGGCGGCGAGGGCGGCCAGGAAGAAGGTGATGGCGGCCCAGGTGTACAGGTGCAGGCCCAAGAGCGCGCCGGCGTACCCGGGGTCCCCGGGGGCGATGTGCATCAGCACCTGTGCGCCGGAGACGGTCCCGCCGATGAGGGCCGAGACGATGGCGACGCCCCAGCCGGAGGCGAACTCTCGGGTGGTCACCGGTCCCTTCCGGGAGCGGGCGATGATCATGGCGGGCCCGATGGCGCTCAGCAGCATGAACATCCGCTGCAGGAGGCACATGGGGCAGGGGTACTCCCACAGCCCGAATTGGAAGACGTAGGCGCCGCCTATGGTGGCGCACATGCCGAGGACGTAGGCGTGGGCGAACCAGAGGCCGAGGCGGTGCGAGAGCCCGGCGGGGCGGACGACGGGGGTGGCGGTGGGTTCGGCGGTCGCGGCGGTCGCGGCGGTCGCGGTGGCTTCGGTGGTTTCGGTGATAGGCATTCCTGCTCCTCCTCAGAAGCTCAGGTTGAAGGCGCGGTCGAGGTGGGGGAGGAAGCCGAGGAGCGTGACGCTCAGGGTTCCCGCCCACAGCAGGAGCCGTGTCCTGCCCGGCCCGTCACGGACGACCGCCAGGACGCATACGGAGATCAGGAGGAAGAGGATGGTGTACATGGTGTCCCTGCTTCATCGGAGGCTTACGCGTTCATCCTCCGGCGGGGAGTTCCGGCCCGGTAGTGGCAACGGATCAATGGATCCATAGAGCGGATCTATGACCTTCCGCCGCCTACGCCCCCGCGGGGAGCTGCCTGCGGGCCAGGGCGTACAGGTCCCGGGCCGGCCCGGTCGGACGCCGGCCGGTGGGCCAGACGGCGCGTAGCGAGCGGCCGAGTTCGAGACCGGTGACCGTCGGGGACCGCAGGGTGCCGGCGGCCAGCTCGTCGGCGACGGCGAGCGAGCTGAGCACGGCGGGGCCCCCGCCGCCGGCCACGGCGGTCTTGATGGCGGTGGTGGAGCCCAGTTCCAGCAGGGCGGAGGGCTTCCAGTCGGGCAGGTGGGCCGTGATCGCGCGCTCGAAGGCGGTGCGCGTACCCGATCCCGCCTCCCGCTGGATCAGCGAGGCGGTGGCCAGTTCGTCGAGGGTGATGGCGGTGCGCCGGGCCCAGGGGTGCGCCGGCGCCACCACGACCAGGAGCCGGTCCCTGGCCACCGCGTGGCTCTCCAGCCCCTTCGGCGCGCGGGGGCTCTCGATGAAGCCCAGCTCGGCGCGGCCGTCCAGGACCGCGCGGGCCACGTCGGCGGAGTTGCCCGATTCGAGGGCGACGCTGGTGGCGGGGTGCTGCGCCCGCAGCCCGATGAGCCACTTGGGGACCAGGTACTCGGCGACCGTCTGACTGGCCGCGACCTTCAGGTGGGAGCTGCGCCGTTCGCGCAGGGCGCCGATGCCGGCGTCCAGCTCGTGCGCCGCGTCGATCACGGTCCGGGCCCACTCGGCGATCAGCGCCCCGGCCGGGGTGGGCTTCGAGCCGAGTGAGGAGCGTTCCAGTACGGGCAGGCCGACGAGCTTCTCCAGGTAGCGGATGCGGGAACTGGCCGAGGGCTGGCTGATGCCGTGTGCCTCGGCGGCCCGCCCCAGACTGCCGAGCTCGATGACGCTGAGCAGCAGGTCGAGGGCGGGCAGGTCCGGGACGCGCGGAGAGATGGGCATAGAGCCATTCTATGGATCCCTGGTCGGCCGTCCCGGTGCCGCGCCGCGCGGCACCGGCCGGTGGCGGATCCATGAGCCTGCCGAACGGGTGCTCGGTTTGGTGGGTGCGGGGAATCTCAATACGATCCGGCGATGATCACTAGAAGATGGGTGAGGGCCAGTGCGTGCGGCCTGTTCGTCACCCTCGCTGTCGGGTTGTTCCCGTCAGGTGCCGCCGCCGGTGAGCCGGTGGCCAAGGAAGCGCCCAAGGTCGAGTTGGTGCTGGACGTCAGCGGCTCGATGCGGGCGCGGGACATCGACGGACAGACCCGGATGTCCGCCGCGAAACAGGCGTTCAACGAGGTACTGGACGCCGTACCCGACGAGGTGCAGCTCGGCATACGGACCCTGGGCGCCAACTACCCCGGCCCCGACAAGAACCTCGGCTGCAAGGACACCAAGCAGCTCTATCCGGTGGGCCCCTTGGACCGGACCGAGGCCAAGACGGCGGTGGCCACACTGGCCCCCACCGGGTGGACGCCCATCGGACCGGCGCTGCTGGGGGCCGCCGAGGACCTGAAGGGCGGCGACGCCACCCGGCGGATCGTGCTCATCACCGACGGCGAGGACACCTGCGCCCCGCTCGACCCCTGCGAAGTGGCCCGGGACATCGCGGCCCAGGGGATCCACCTGGTCATCGACACGCTCGGGCTGGTTCCCGACGTCAAGACCCGCGACCAGCTGATCTGTATCGCCGAGGCCACGGGCGGCACGTACACCTCCGTGCAGCACACGGCGGAACTGTCGGGCAGGGTCAAGCAGTTGGTGGGCCGGGCGGCCACACCGGTGGTCAATCCGGTGGCCACCGAGGGCGCCAAGCAGTGCGCGGGCGCGCCGGAGTTGAAGCCCGGGCTCTACAGCGACCGCGAGAGCTTCGGGGAGCACCGCTGGTACCGGGTTTCCGTGGCCCCGGGCCGGGAACTGCGGGCCTCGGTCAGCATCGGGTCCGACCGCGCCGTGAACAACGACTACGGCGTGCTGCTGCGCGCCACGACGCAGAGCGGCCGGGAGATCGTACGCGGCCAGGAGGCCGGTGACGGGCGGACCGACCTGATCTCGTCCGGGCTGCGCTATCCCAAGGCCGGCAGCGACGACGACGAGGAGCCGGCCGAGACCGTGTGCCTCCAGGTCAGCAACTCCTTCTCGGCGCCCGCCTCGGTGAAAACCACCCCGGGCATGCCGGTCGAGCTGACCATCGACGTGGTGGACGGACCGGACGCGGCCTCCGACGTGGCCTCCTTCGGCCTCGGGCGCGGCTGGTGGCTGCTCGGCGCACTGGCGCTCACCGGCCTCCTCGCCGGACTGGTGTGGGGCTGGGTCTCCCGCTGGCGTATCGCGGTCTGGAGGACCAACTGATGAGTGCCCTGAGACATGACCGAAGCGTGCGACGCGCGCTGACCGCCGCCCTGCTCGTGGGCGGCGGCCTGCTCGGGGTGGCGGCCTCGCCGTCGCCGAGCCCGAGCGGCGCCGGGAAGGGTCCGACCGAGGCCGGAACGGCCTTCCGTACCGCCACCCCGCTCCAGTTGGGGCAGGAGGCCACGGCCGACGCCTCCACGGGCGATTACCTCTACTGGGTGCTCCCCCTGGACTCGGGCCAGCGCGCCACCCTGCGGGCCTCGGTCACCCTGCCCGCCGCCACGGGCCGGCACTCCGCCTCCACGTGGCAGCTCGACGTGTACGACGGCCTGCGCCGCCGCCAGCCCTGCATGTACGGCACGCAGACCGGTACGGCCGCCAAGGACGCCGCTACCGTCGACCTGTCGTGCACCCTGCGCCCGGTCCGCTCGGGCGCCGACCAGTGGGCCAACGACCCGCTGCCGGGGGCCTATTACGTCCGGCTCACGGTCACCGACCTCGCGCAGGAGGACCTCGGCCAGCCGGTACGGGCACGCCTGCGGGCCGAGGCCGAGGACATGGGCGGCGCCTACGCCGCCGACAACACCCTGGCCGTGCCGATCGTCCCCGGCGCCGGCACGGCGTCCGGTGTCGCACCGGCCGACGGCTGGTCGGGCACCTGGTGGTCGGACCGCTGGCTCTGGACGGCGGCCGGCGGCCTGCTCGCCGCCCTCGCGGGCATCGGCGGCTACCGCCTGACCCGCGGCGCGGGCCGACCGGGACGGGTGCCGCCCACCGCCTGATCCCGCCCGGGTGCGGGGCCCACGGGCCCCGCACCCGGAAATCCGCGCAGCATCCACACGCCGGAGCCGTTGCCTCCCCCGGAATCCGCCGAGATGATGCGCCACACACGCACATGCGGGGGGCGGCACATGGACGACATGGACAGCGGTGAAGCACGGGGCGATCAGTACGACGACGAGTCGGAGGACTACGTCGCCTACTGGCAGGGGCGCGACTACGAACACGCGGCGGAGATAGCCGCGGTCAAACGACTGATCGGCGGCCGCCGTTACGGACTCGTCTGCGAAGTGGGCGGCGGGTTCGGGCGGTTGAGCCCGCTCCTCAAGGAGTACGCGGACCGGGTCATGATGTTCGACCCGAGCGCCAAGCACGTGGCCATCGCCGGCCGGCTGCTCGCCGACCGGCCCGGGATCACGGCGCACCACATGCGCCCCGGCCACCTTCCGCTGGACGACGGCTCGGCCGATCTCCTCTCCATGATCCGCGTCATGCACCACCTGCCCGACCCCGGCCCCACGCTGCGCGAGATGGCGCGCGTGCTGAAGCCCGGCGGACGCGCCCTGATCGAGGTGGCCAACTCCGCGCACATGCTGAACAAGCTGCGCTACGCGAAGCGGCTGCGCGGTGTCCCGCGCGGGCCCGTGGACATCCGCTCCGCCGAGAAGGTGGCGGAGGGCAGCATCCCCTTCGTCAACCACCATCCCGACACCGTCGTACGGCAGTTCGCGGACGCCGGGCTGCGGGTCGAGGACAAGCTGTCCGTGTCCAACATGCGCAGCGGCCGGCTGAAGCGGAGCCTGGGCGAGGACCGCCTGCTGGCGGTCGAGCAGCGCGTCCAGAGCCCGCTGGCCGCCCTCAACTTCGGGCCCAGCCTCTTCTTCCTGCTCCGGCGGAGCGGATAGCGCTCAGCGGCTCAGGCCTCTGTGCCTCCATCAGCCGCGCCGCCCAGGGTGAACGTCGCGGCGCCCGACGGCGGCAGGAGGGTCCGCCACGCCTCGGGCAGCCCCGTGCGATCGGCGAAGGTCGTGTTCATGAACTCCCCGTGGTCCGCGAAGTCGGCCGCGTCGAAGGTCACCCGGTCCGCGAAGAACGTGCCTTTGAAGAAGGTCGGTCCGGCGAAGGTGGCGTGGTCGAAGGAGGCCCGGCCCTCGAAGCGGACCTGGTCGAACACCGCGCCGGAGCCCCATACGGTGGACGCGAAGGTGGCGGGCCCCAGGAAGGTGGTCCGCCTCCAGTCGCTGTGGCCGTGGAAGACCGTGTGCGCGAGGTCGGCGGCACCGCCCACCCGCATCCGGCCCAGCCGCGCCCTGTCCCACACCTCGGCCCCGGTCATGTCCAGGTCTTGGACGAACACGGCCTCCGCGAATCCGGCGTTGCCGTTGAAGTCCGCCCTGACGAAACGCGCTTCACGGTCGAACACGGCAGCGTCGAAGGTCGCGCCGCGCCGGAAGTCGGTCCGGCCGAAGGAGGCACTTCCCCTGAAGTGAGCCGCTTCGAACGCCGCTTGCCCCTCGAAGACGGACCGATCGAAGGAGACCCGTCCCCCGAACTCGCCCCCGGGCGTGGCCCAGTCACCGGTGAAACGCGCCCGGTCGAAGAGGGCCTGGCCCGTCCTCACCTGCCGCACCCCGGGCTCGCGCAGCGCGAGCAGCAGCTGGTCGAGCAGGTCGTCGCTGAAGGTGGTGCCCCGCAAGTCCACCTCCGAGCCCGGCCGCAGCGCGTGGAGGTACTCGGCCCGTTCCACCGCCGACACGTGGGTGAGGCAGCGCAGGCGGCCGGGCAGTCGGATACCGATGCAGCCGCCCGGATCCGCCTGCGTGCCGCCGTACCCGCAGCGCGGCCAGCCGACGCCCGGGTCCTCGGTCCTCAGCTCGGCATCGATCAGCGCCCGGCCCACCTCGGCGGGCGAGTCGGTCCAGATCCACCCGCGCGGATGCCGCTCCGCGAGTGGCATCGGCTCGATCGCGAGGGATTCCAGCCCGCCGACACCGAGCAGCGATTCGCCCTTCACGATGACGAGCGTTCCCGGCTCTCCGGAACGGAGCCGCACGCCGAGGTGTTCCATGCGGCGGACCAACACGTGAGCCTCGTGCGCCGCCGGGCCCTGCATGTCGGGCGTGAACAGCCCTCTGGCCAGGGCCACCACCAGGGAGATCTCCCATTCGCCGGAACCTGCGCGCAGCCGCTCCAGTTCCCCGGGGAGCGCGGCCAGCATCACGCCGGACCTTCCGAGAGCACCCGGATCCTCGATGGGGACGAACAGAACCCCGTCTCCATTGGAGCGCACCCGGCCGCCCTCGTCGGGCTCCCCCTGCGCCCGCAGGAGGATGCCGCTCACCACCTCCTCCACCGACCGGTGGATCGGCCCCAGGTGCACATGGATGCGAACTGCCAGGCAGACACCCGAGCGTTCGCTCCCTGAGGCCCGGTGCGCCGCCACGACCTCGCGGAATCCGGGCTGTTCCATCAGCGCCTGCCCCGTCAGGAACACCATCCGGTCGGGCAACACGCTGTGCACGATGCCCGCCAGCAGGCCGTCGCGGGAGACCGGGGAGCCCGCGTAGTGGGTCCAGACCTCCGGTTCGGCGGAGAGCCGGACGAGCTCCCCGTTGCGCTCCCCCTCGTACGGGAGGACTTCGCCGGTCAGCGCCACCGCCTCGCCCTGGTCGGTCGCGCCGTCCACGACCAGGTGCTCCCCGGGGGCCGCGAACCCCTCCGCCCAGGCCGGCTCCGTCCAGTCCGCCGGGTCCACGAGGTCCATGTCGGACACCAGCAGGAGCACTTGGGGCGCCGCCCCGTCTCCCCAGGTCTGATAGCAGAGGAACTCCTGTTCCCCGACCCGGACCCAGGCGGTGGCGCTCGTCCGCTGGGTTTGAGCCGCCTCGCCGATCGTCAGCACCAGTCGGGGCGACAACAGCACGCCCACCGCCTGCTCCCGATGCGGCTCGAAGCGGACCCTCACCACCCGGTCGGCCAGACCTGACACCGGCCCGGCGGCCAGGGCGAACGGCAGTGCCTCCGGGGCCAGTTCGCGGCGCCCACCGCCCCGGGGTCCGCGTCGGATCGCCGTGAAGTCCCGGCCGGTGCCGCGCGTGTGGGACATGTACTCCCACACGCGCCGCCGCACCAACTCCCGCACGGCGGCCACGTCCCCGCGCAGCTGCGACCCGAGCAGGGCTTCCCGTACGCCCGGCAGGAACTCGAACTGGGCGGTGTCGGCGTCCTGTTCACCATCCCAAGGGGCGAGCAGCCCGCCCAGGGCGACTTCCGCGAGGTGTCCGTGCTCGGAGTCCCGCAGCAGGGAGCGGCGTACGAGGGTCATCACGGGCAGGGTGAGGGGTACGGCGGCCAGGTGGTCGGCGAGGCGCTGGGCCGTCGGCGAGGCGCTCGCACGGAAGCGCTCCACCGCCTCCAGGGGGTCCGGGAAGAACTTCGGGGCCCCGGGTGTCCCGTACGGGCCCCCGCGCGCGGGTTCCGCGTCGAGGCGCAGGCACGCGAGCCGCCGCCAGCGGCCGTCGCCCGACACCACCCGCACCAGCCGGGCCAGGCTTCCGGAGGCGATGCCGACGACCGGGATCACCGCCCCGCCGCCGCGGGCCCGCCGGGCGATCGGGACGCGCTGCCAGGAGCGGGTGGCCGCCGCGGGCCGGTCCGCGCGCACGGCGAAGGGGACCGGCTGGACCGCCCCGCGCGTCCAGAGCCGCTCGGGCAGGACGTTCAGTACGGCCACGGCGTTGTGCGCCGACCACTGCCGGAGCACACCGCGCAGGGGGGCTTCGCGCCAGCCGCCGGCGACCGTGTCGGAGAGCACCAGGATCAGCCGCCGGCCCGCCGGGTCGACGAGCTCCAGGGGGTTGCGGGGCGGGCTGTCGCGATGGTGCGCGACCATGGGGGCGCCGCCGGGGCCGGTCCCCGTGAGCCGCCAGGTCCGTACGTCGCGAAAGACCCCGCTGCGGGTGAGGACTCCGCGCACCTCCTCCACCAGGTCGGACCAGAGCAGCATCGAGTGGTGGGAGTCGACGACCAGGGCCACGTCCAGCCAGCGGCTCTCGGCGGGGCGCAGGACCGGGGTGAGCACCATCCGCTCGATGCTGCGCTCGACGGTGAGCTGTTCGTCCAGCTCCTCCCCCGGGCCGCCGATGCTGCGGCGGCCGATCGGCCGCAGGGCGCGCATCAGGGCGAGCGGGTCGTCGAGGGTGGCGGCGCGCGGCAGCCGCACCGCGGTGCCCCGGCGCGCGGCCGGCGCGGGCGACGCGGGCGCGCCGCCCGGGGTGCCTCCGGCGGCCCGGCCGGCGGCGGGCTCCGCGGGGCCGTCGGGGGCGGGGGGTGCGAGTGGGGGTGCGGGTGCGGCCGCGGGGAAGTACTGGACGCCCGGTTCGACGGCGCCGCCGCGCGCCTTGGCGGGTAACTCCGTGCCATCGGGGGCTGGTTGTGGGCCGCCCGCCGGGGGTGACCCGGGGGGATCCGGGCGGGGGCCGGCCGCGTCGACCCTGGTCGCGAGCCACAGGATGTCGGCGATCTCCTCCGCTCCGACTCCGGGGCGGGGGCTGTTGTCCTCGGCGCCTTCGGCCAGGGCGGCGAGGAGTTTCTCGATCACGCGGAGGGTCCGGTGAGGTGGTGCATGACGGTGGCGAGGAAGCGTTCGCGGTCGCCGGGGGCGGACCAGGCGCCGGCCAGCCGGAGCTGGATGGCGTTGAGGAGCTGGTCGGTGGCGAGGTCGCCGTCCTCGGCGCGTTCCAGGAAGCTCCGGACGAGATCGCGGTACTCGTCGCTGTTCTCGATGTCGACGCCGAGCCGGCCGCGCACGATGCGGGCGAGTTTGTCGGGTCCCGGCGGGTCCAGGTGGAGCCGGACGCAGCGGCGCAGGAAGGCGGGCGGGAAATCGCGTTCGCCGTTGCTGGTGAGGACGACGATGGGGAAGTACCGGCACTGGACGCGGCCTTGGGAGATCCGGACGACCTCCTCGGTGTCGTCGTCGGTGCCGATGGCGACGGTGGGGGCCTCCTTGACGAGGCGGGCGAGCTCGGGGATGACGAAGCCGCCGTCCTCGAAGGCGGTCAGAAGGTCTCCGGGGAGGTCGATGTCGCTCTTGTCGATCTCGTCCACGAGCAGGACGCGGGGGCGGTCCTGGGGCAGGAGAGCCGTGCCGAGGGGGCCGAGACGCAGGTAGCGGGCGATGGACGGTCCGCCGTCGGCCGGGGCGGGAACGTGCCCGTCGGCCGGGGCGGGACCGTGCCCGTGGGCCGCGGGCGGCTCTGCGCCGGGCGTGCGCAGCTGCTCAAGCCCGGCCTCCTGGAGCCGGCCGATCGCGTCGTACAGGTACAGGCCGTCGCGCAGGACGGTGCGGCTGGTGACCGGCCAGTGCAGTACGGGTCCCAGGCCGAGGTCGGCGGCGATGCTGGAGGCGAGCGTGGACTTGCCGACACCCGGCTTGCCGGTGATCAGCAGCGGCCGGCGCAGGTGCAGGGCCGTGTTGACCACGTCCTTCTCCAGCTCGTCGGGTACGTATCCCTCGCCGCGCCGCCAGGTGCGCTCCCAGGCCGGTCCCTCGCAGCCGGGGGGCGTGTACCCCGGGTCGGGGACGCCCTTGAAGTCGCGCCAGGGCGGTGGCGGTCCGGCCTCGAGCCTGGCCCGGCGCTCGGCGGCCTCGCCGGTCCCTTGGTACAGCCACCAGTCCTTCACCACAGCCTCTGCCTCCATCGTCGGTGTCGCGGGCCGTCGCCGCGAGCGGTCATCGGGATCGGTGCGGATGCGAAGTCGGGAGCGGGATCGGGTTCAAGCCAGGGACCGCAGGGTGAGGGTGTCGTCGGGATCGTCCCACAGGAGGACCAACCGGTCTCCCCCCGGCGGCTGTCGGCGATCGCCTCCGGGGGCGCCCGCGCCCGCGACGGCGGCCGCCCGGCGCACCGCGCGCACGCGGGCGGGCAGTGCGAGCACGTCGAGTGCGCCGGGGTCGGGCGGCCGCCCGTCCTCGCCGGCCGGCACCAGCAGGGCGAGCAGGTCGTCCGCGGGCCCGCCCGGAGCGGGGCCGCGGTGCCACAGGGCCACCGGGACACCGCCCTCCAGGACCGCCTCCACCACCGCCGCCGTCCGCGCCCCGGCCCGGGTGTGCGCCAGTACGCACGCGGGCGCCGGCCCCGCGCCCAGTTCCATGCCGAGCCCGTCGGCCGCGTCCGCGTCGGCCACCACGCGGACCGCCTCCGGGTGCCGGCCGCCCTGGGCCCACAGCCAGCGCCATTTGCCGCGCCATTCGGCGCCGCTGTACTCGCGCTCCTGCGGGCAGCGCACCACCACCTGGTAGAGCACCCCCAGGGGCCGGGTCCGCCTGCCCGGGCCGCGCGGTACCGGCCACTGGTCGAAGTCCAGGTCCAGCAGCTCGTACGGCACGTGGAACTCGATCCGCTCCACCGCGCCGGACGGCCGCCCGGCCTCCGCGTCGACTCCCAACGCCCTGTTCGCCGCGATGAGTTGCCCTACGAGTACGTCCCGTACCGCGTCCAGCCGGACCGGCTCCCCCTCCGATTCCCAGATGTGCTCGGTCGCCTCCCGCCGCAGCCACATCCGGGCGAGGAACCCGTCCTCCCCGCCCGGCGGCGTCTCCAGCCGCACGTGCAGGGCCGTCCTGCGCGGCGGCGGGGGCGGGGGCGGCAGCGCGGGCAGGCCCAGGCGATCGCGGGTGGCCCGTACCCAGTCGCGCAGCCGGGCCGCCCACGGCTCGTCTCCCGCCGCGCCCTGTTCTCCGAGGAACCGCACGAAGGGCACCGGCAGCGGCATCCCGCCCGGCCCGCCGTGGCGTTCGTCGAGGTCCTGGACCACCTCCAGCAGGGTGTCGCCGGGCAGTCCGCCCCGGGCGGGGGCCGCGCAGCCGGCCGCCTTGAACGCCCACAGGTACGCCTCGTAGGCACAGCGGGGCAGGTCGCGGTCCTCGAAGAGCTCGCCGAGTCCGTCCCAGGCGGCCTGGTCGAGGCGGCCGGCGCGCGGCGGCGGCATTCCGGGGAGATCGTCCTCGAGGAAGGAGCAGGCGTCCCAGTCGCGGTCCACGACGAACTGCGGGAGCTGCCAGCCTTCGCCGCGTTCGCGCAGGCCGAGGAAGGTGCGGTGGATGGAGCGGGCGGTGTCGGCGAGCCCGGAGACGGCCTCGCGCACCGGGCGTTCGCCGAGTTCGGCGAGGAGTTCCTCGGTGAAGCGGCCCGCGCCGCGCTCGGCGTCGTTCTTCGCGGCCTCGCCCTCGCGGGAGGCGTACAGCCGGAACTGGCGCCGTCCCGGGACGGTGGCGCCGCCGCCGTAGTCGCTGGTGCCGAAGTTCCACCGGGCGTCGCGGGGTGCGTCGACCCGGCAGGCGTCCACCAGGGCGGCCTGGTACCGGAAGAGCTCGCGCTTGACGAGGTTGGTGCGCCACCAGCGCAGTGCGGAGTCGAGGTTGAGGTGGCGGATCTGGCCGGGCCTGGCGTCCGCGGAAGGCAACATCAGTTCCCCGCGGCGCGGTTCCGTGTAGCCGTGCCCGGCCCAGAAGATCACGAGCAGATCTCCTTCGCACGCGGGGAGTTCGTCGAACAGCACCGTTTTCACGTTCGCCTCCGTCGCCGGGCGGTGCGTGGTGCGCAAGGCCCGCAGGGCGGCGGAGGCCGACCAGTCGAGCGAGTCCGGGTCGTCGAGCGGGGACAGCAACAGCCGTACGTGGTCCGGCGGCACCTCTCCCGGTCCGGTGAGCCAGCGGGCGAACCGCAGGGCGTCGCGGGCCGGACCGCGCAGGTTCCAGTGGCGGCTGACGTCGTAGCTCTCGACCCCGGCGACGAGCGCGAAGGTGCGCGGCCCCAGGTCGGCGGGCAGCAGGTCGAGGGGATTCACCCGATCTCCGCTTCGGCCACCGCCTGTTCGATGCGTGCGTAGAGGGCGTCCTGTTTCCAGTAGGCGCTGTGGCAGGCCGGGAAGGGCTGGCGGCTGCCGATCTCCTGGTCGCTGACGCGCGGGTCGCCGGGGAAGACGGGCTCGGCGAGGTAGGAGAGCACGTCCTGGCGGTCGTAGACGTTGAGCCAGCGCGGGAAGGCGTACGGGAGCCTGGTGCCCGGCACGATCCCGGCCAGCGCGCCGAGTTCGTGGAGGAAGGGTGCCTGCGAGCCGACGGTGACGAGCAGTTCGACTCCCGGCACCGGCTCGCCGCGGGCGGCCGCCAGGGCGAGGAGGTCCACCAGGGCGATGCCGCCGAGGCTGTGGCCGATGAGTACGGTCGGCCCCGGCTCGGCGGTGATCCGCTCGTGCAGGAACGCGCGGAGGTCGGCGCCCCGGGCCTGGTAGCGCAGGATGTCGCCGAGGGCGGGGGTGGCCCCGACGGTGAGGGAGCCGCGCCAGGCGTTGAGCAGCGGCTGGGTGGTGACGCGCAGGGCGAGCCGGCCGAGGACGGCGGCGGCCCGGGCGCCGGGGACCCGGGCGTCGCCGCCGAGGCGGGTGGTGATCAGCTCGACGAGGCGGTCGCGTTCGGCTCCGGTGCAGTCGGCCTCGGCTCCGGCCGAGGCGAGGGCGGCGGCGGTCACCGCGCGGGCCAGGGCCTTGGCCAGCTCCCGGGCCTGCGGCTGGCCGGTGGCCCGGGCTCCGGCGCGGGCGGCCTCGGCGGAACGGGAGACGGTCTTCAGGGCGGCGGGGAATCCGGCGGCGAGGCCGGTGCCGAGCAGTAACGCGGCCTGTTCGCCGCCGTCGGGGACCCCGGAGACTTCGGCGAGCAGGTCCAGTACGTGCTCGCCCGCGGACTGGACGCCGGGCATGGCGAAGCCGTCGTCATCGGGCGCGCCGTCGGGGTGGCCGTCGGGGTGGCCGTCGGCTCCGGTGTCCCAGCCCGCTTCCGCCAGTACCCGCAGCTCGCAGAGCGGGTCGGCGATCAGCAGCCCCCACTCGGCGATCTCCTCGTCGTCCGGGCCGGGGCCCGCGCCGGGCGCGCTCAGTCCGGGCACGGAACGGCCCTGGGCGCTCAGGGCGGCCCCGTACCGCTCCCCCCAGAAGCAGGAGTCGACGGCCGCCCCGGGGAACCGGGCGGACAGCCGGTCCCGGACCAGGGCGAAGAGCAGGTCGTGCCGCTCGCGCCGCACCCCCGTGCCGTGCACAAACAGAAATCGCATCGCGGCTCCGCCCCCTCGCACAGTCGTCCCCGCTCGGCACGATAGCGCCGCGCGGCGAACGGGGCCCTCGGAACGTCGAGTTCGGGGGCCAGGGCGGACGCCCTGCCACACCGGGCGTCCGCCCTGGCCGCACACGGTCGCCCGCCCGCTCCACTCCGCGGCTCCCCCGCCTCGCTGCGCGGCCCCCGCCTCGCTGCGCCCGGCCTTGCCCGGCCTCCGGCCGCACCGGGCGTCCACCTCTCCCACACCTATCAATCACCTGTCACATGTGAAATATTACTCCCGCTTCGGCCAACCCGGCCGACCCGAACCTCCAGAAAGGTCAGCTACCTTGCGCAGACTCGCTGCGGTGGGAGCGGCGATATCCCTCGCCCTCCTCGCCGCCCCCGCGCTCGCCGCCACCGCACCCCCGACACCGGCCCCGACGCCCGCCGGGCAGCAGCAACAGGCCGATCAGCAGCAGGCCCAGCAGGCCGCCGCCCCGCCGCCCGCACCCCTGGAGCTCCAGCGCCAGGCCCTGCGCCGCCAGGCCCTCGAGGAGGTGGCCGCGGGCCGTCCGGGCGGCCTGCGGGCCGACGCCGACGGCAGGCTGCCGCGCCTGGCCAAGGTCGGCAAGCGGTACGTCGAACTGGCCCGGGAGCGCAAGGACAAGGTCTTCGTGATCCTCGCCGAGTTCGGCGACCAGGTGGACAACACCACCGAGTTCGAGGGCAAGCCGCGCTTCGGCGGCGCCCCGGGCCCGGCGCACAACACGATCGGCAAGCCCGCCTCGGACGACAACCACACCCTGTGGCGCAGGGACTTCGACCGGTCCTTCTACCAGAAGCAGTTCTTCTCCACCGACCCGCAGTCGGCGTCCCTGCGCGCCTACTACCGGCTCCAGTCCTCCGGCCGGTACGACATGGACGGCATGGTGACCGACTGGGTCAAGCTGCCCTGGAACGAAGCCCGTTACGGCACGGACAACTGCTCCGAGTCGGGCCAGTGCCGGACCAACTGGGACATGATCCGGGACGCCACGGACTCCTGGTACAAGTCCGAGCGCGCAAAGGGCCGTACGCCCGAGCAGATCAAGGCCCAGCTCGCCGAGTACGACGTGTGGGACCGCTACGACGCCGACCACGACGGCAACTTCGACGAGCCTGACGGCTACCTCGACCACCTCGTCGTCGTCCACGCGGGCAAGGACCAGACCTGGGGCGGCGGTACGCAGGGCAAGGACGCCGTGTGGGCCCACCGCTGGTTCGCCTACTGGAACCAGGCCGGCAGCGCGGGCCCGGAGGGCAACAAGGCGGGCGGCGCCCCGGTCGGCGACACCGGCATCTGGGCCGGGGACTACCTGACCGGCGGGGAGAACAGCGGCGCGGGCCTCTTCGCGCATGAGTTCGGGCACGATCTGGGCCTGCCCGACCTGTACAGCTCGGACGGGGACAACAGCGTCAACTTCTGGTCGCTGATGTCCTCGGCGTCCTACCTGGGCAAGGGCCGCAATTCCACGGGAGAGTTCCCGGGCGACCTCGACCCCTGGAGCAAGCTGCAGCTGGGCTGGCTCCGGTACACGGAGGCCGACGCGGGCCGCACGACGCGGGCGACGCTCGGAGTGTCCGGCTACAACACCGAGGATCCGCAGGCCCTGCTGGTGCACCTGCCGCCGTCTTCGACCACGACCGATCTGGTCGAGCCGTACGCGGGCGCCAGCCAGTGGTGGAGCGGCACCGGCGACTTCATGGACAACACGCTGTCGCGCACGGTCGACCTCTCGGGGATCGCGGCCGGGACGGCGGCCCGTCTGGACGCCCGCCTCTGGTACGACATCGAGCAGGACTTCGACTACCTGACCGTGGAGGCCTCCACGGACGGCGGGGCCGCCTGGACGGCACTGCCCGGCACGGTGGACGCCACGCCGATCGGGGCGAAGGGGATCTCCGGCACCTCGGCGGGCTGGACACAGCTCTCGGTCCCGCTGACCCGATTCAGCGGCACATCGGTCCAGTTGAGGCTGCGCGTCACCTCGGACAGCAACACCCACGGCAAGGGCGTCACCTTCGACGACATCCGCGTCACGGCGGGCGACGGCGACGGCCGGGAGCTGCTGCGCGACGGGGCGGAGCAGGGAGCGAACGGCTGGACGGCGGTCAAGTGGTCGCGTACGGAGGGCCGCACGGGCAGCGAGCAGCACCCGCGCGCGTACTTCGTGGAGAACCGCCGCTACACCGGCTACGGCAGCCTGCTGCGGACGGGACCGTACAACTTCGGCTTCACGGGCGACAAAGTGGAGTTCTACCCGTACCAGCAGGGCGTGCTGATCTGGCTCTGGGACACGGCGTACAGCGACAACACCACCAAGGCGCACCCCGGCGGCGGCATGCTGCTGCCCGTCGACTCCCGCCCGGAGCCGCTGACCCACCCGGACGGCACGCTCCTCAACGCGCGTGCGCAGACCTTCGACGCACCGTTCTCCCTCGGGAGGAGCGACCGGATCGTCCTGCACAAGGCGGGCGCACCGACCGTGATCCCGGCCCGGAGCGGCGTACCCGTCTTCGACGACCGCCACGGGGCGTACTGGAACGCGGCGCTGCCGCAGCTCGGGGTCAAGGTGCCGGACACCGGGACCCGGCTCACGGTGGTCAAGGAGGCCGCGGGCGGGGCTCTGACGACGGTGCAGCTCAGCCCGTCGAAGTGACCGTCCCGGCCTGAAGGCGGGGCCGGCGGGGGCCGCGGGTCAGTGGCGCACCAGACAGAAGGGGTGCCCGGCCGGATCGGCGTAGACCCGCCAGCCCTCGCCGACCCGGTCCCCCTCCAGCAGGGTGGCCCCACAGGACAGGACCTCCGCATGCGCCACGTCCAGGTCCGCGACGGCGAAGTCCAGGTGGAGCTGCTGGGGCCGGGCCGGGTCCGGCCAGCGGGGCGGCCGGTGGTCCTCGGCGTACTGGAAGGCGAGGACCTGGCCGGCCGGGAGGTGCAGGGTCGCCCAGGTCGCGTCGGTCGCCCAGCGCCGGTCCGGACGGTTCACCTCCCCGCCGGTCAGGCGCTGGTAGAACGCGGCCAGCGCCGCCGGGTCGGGGCAGTCCAGCACCACGCACTGCATCTCGGCGATCACGGGCCGATCCTAGGGCGTGTCCTTCGGATCGGGCCGGGCCTGATCCGAAGGACACGCTTAAGGACACGTTTTAGGCGCTCCGGCGCTCGCGCCGCTCCGCCGGCGGGGCGTGGTGGGCCGGGTAGGCCGTGGTTTCCGGGGTGGCCGGGAGGTGCCGCTTGGACAGGACGCGGAACATCGTGACGGGGTCCAGGAGGGTGCCCGGCGGGCGAGTGAGCGACAGCACGCCGAAGAAGCGGGAGGCTATCGCCTGATCGGTGTTGGCTCCCGCCATCACCCGGGACATGTAGCGCTGCAGGATCCGCGTGGCCCGGTCCGGCGGCGGTCCCTCCGTCACCGGGTAGCGCATGTCCTCGCTGGTCGCGATCTGCCAGGGCACGGCGGCCGCCGCGAGGGTCCGGCGCTGGATCCGGCGGGAGGCCGCGGCGATCTGCTCCGGGTCCAGGGTGCGGATCTCCTTGGCCAGGGCCTCCGCGGCGAGCGCGGCGACCGTCATCCCGTGCCCGTACACGGGGTTGACCCGGCAGGCCGCGTCGCCGAGGACCACGAACCCGTCCGGCCAGCGCTCCAGGCGCTCGTAGTGCCGCCATTCGTTCATGTTGTTCCGGAAGGCGGTGGGCGAGGACAGCGGGACCGCGTCCCGGATGGCGTCGTACAGGGCAGGACTGCGCAGGCTCCGGGCGAACGGAAGGAACTCCTCCTCCCGCGTGGGCGGGGCGTGTTCGCCGTTGCCGACGAGGGTCACCAGCCAGCGGTCCCCGTCCAGCGGCATCAGCACCCCGCCGCGCGGGAGTTCGGGCCGACCCTGGACGTACATGCCCTGCCAGCGCCGGCCCGGATCCTCCGGGATCTTGAAGTAGCGGCTGGAGTACCCGAGATGGGAGTCGTAGCGGGTGACCACCGGAGCCGGGTGGCCGAGCGCCGTGAGCCAGGCGGGGGCCTTGGAGGAACGGCCGGTCGCGTCGACGACGAGCCGAGCGGCCAGCCGCTCGCCGCCGCGCAGTTCCACGCCGGTGACCGTACGGCCGTCCGGCCCGGCCACGAGCCCGGTGGCGGCCGCACCGGCCCGGACCCGGACGCGGGCGTTGCGGAGCACTTCCCCGCGCACCGTCGAGTCGAGCAGCTCCCTGCTCGCGAGCAGGACTCTGGCCCCGGACACCGGCCCGAACCAGTCGGCGGGGCTGAGCCAGAGGAAGTCGCGCGGCGAGTCGAAGAGGCCCGCCCCCGCCGCCACCAGCTTGTCGGTGATGCCCGGCAGCATCAGCTCGATCAGCTCCACACCCCGCGACCACAGGATGTGCGCGTGCCGGGACTGGGGTATCCCGGGGCGCAACACCGGCTCGCCCTCCGGTAGTTCGTCCCGCTCGATCAAGGTGACCCGGGAGAACCGCATCGCGAGCACCCGCGCGGCCAGCAGCCCGGCCATGCCCGCGCCGAGGACCACTGCATGGTCCCCGGCGCGGTGCTCGGCGCTGCGCCCGGCCTGCGGATCGGCCTGCGGATCGGCCTGGGAATCGGTGTGCGGGCCGGTGGTACGTAGGTGGTTGTCCGTCGTGTCGTCGTCCATGCCGCCGAGTGTGGCTGTGGACGGGGCGCCCTGGTCAGGGCCCGGACGGGGCGCCCGGAGGCTCGACGGGGGCGGACGGGCTCATACCGGGGCGCGCCCCTCGGGACCTCCGTCCTCACCTCGGTCCGGCCCTCGGTCCGGCCCTCGGTCCGGACTTCCGGCGGATCAGGGGCAGAGGGCGGTCCAGGTGACCTTCACGTGCCCTCCGTCGTCCCCGCGGAACTCGCTGGTACGGGTCCCCGGCTGATCGGTGTACGGATCCCAGGCCACCGTGCCCCGGGCGACCAGGTCGTCGGCCGAGGAGGCGTCGTAGTCCCAGAGGAACACGCCGATCTCGAACGGGCCGGGCCCGTACGTGGTCCCCGAGCCGACGCGCTGATAGAAGTACGGGTCGGGGTTGGTGCGGTTGCCCTGGTTGGGGAAGGTCGACGGGTCCGAGCCGGAGCGCGACCACACGGCGGTGCGCGCACCGTCACCGGTCCGGACCGCGATGTCCCCGTAGAGGGCGGGGCGGGTCGTGCCGTCGTCGAAGTAGGTCAGTTCCGCCTGGTCCACACGGACCCGGCAGGCGGGGACGCCCTGCGCCGGGGTCACGGTGTAGGTGACGGAGGTCTCGCCGCCGTCCACTCCGTTCATCTTCGCGGTGAACCGGCCGAAGCCGAGCGCCGGGTCCCAGTGGACGCGGCCGGCGGCCATCACGTCGTCGTTGTTCCCGGCGCTGTAGTCGGCGTCGACGAGGTAGGCGGTGACGGTCGCCCGGCCGGTGAAGACCTGACTCCGTGTGGAGTCGTCGAGCCCGAACCACGGGTCGTGGTCGGGAAAGGCGGTGGCGCCGGACCGGTCGCGGCGCCAGAGGGAGCGGGCGGTCCCGTCGGTGGTCAGGGTGAGCCCGTCGTAGAGCTCGGGCCCGCTCTCACCACTGGAGGAGAACCGCGCCGAGTCGACGGTGATCCGGAACGGACCGGTCTTCAGGTCGACTTGACTCACCGGATCCTTGGAGAACTCGGCGACGATCTGCCGCCGGACCCAGTCGTTGCCGAGCAGTCCGTAGTGCGAGGGACAGCCGCTGTCGCCCACGGGCAGGACGTGGTTGACGGCTCCGGCCAGCTCGGTGGAGCGCGGGGCGCGGCTGTCGCCGGGCGGGATCTGCTGGTCGCAGGTGGAGCTGAAGGTGGTGTAGCGGGTGGCGCCCGGGGTCTCGTCGCCCGCGTTGAGGGAGTTCAGGAAGGGGCTGCCGGGGGTCATGTCGGCGAGCGAGGCCGCGTGGATGTCGCAGAAGGTGGCGAAGGGCCCGCAGGGGGCGGCGTCCCCCGCCCCGTGGTTGGGTCCGCCGAGCGAGACCCACGCGCGGACCCGGTAACTCCCGCCGTCCTTGAGGTACTTGCGCGTCAGCAGCGAGCCCATGCTGTGAGCGACCACGTCGACGGGGCGGCTGCCGAACCGTTCGGTGAGGAAGGCGCCGAAGCGGGCGGCGTTGGAGTCGTTGGTGGCGGCCCAGTCGTAGCCGAATTCGGCGAGGTCGCTGGAGAGCCACCCCTGGGCGTGCAGGTGGTCCTCCAGCCCGTCGAGGGAGGCCGCGGTGTCCCCGAAACCGTGGACGAGAACGACCGGCGTACGGCGCTCCGCGCGGTCGGCGCTTTCGGCGGCCCGCGCCGTCGGGGCGACGAGCAGAGCGGCCACCAGCGCCGCGGCGAGGGCCGCGGCCAGGGCGACGAGCATCGGGAACAACAGGGGCACGGGCAGGGCGGATCTGCGCATGGCTCTCCCAGGGGATCCGGCGTGACGCGACTCGGGCTCAGACTCGGACTCGGACTCGGACTCGACAGCCTGAAGTGACTGGCGAGTAGCAAGTTAGCCCGCGCGGATTCAGCGCGATAGAGACGTGTACGAGACTCCGGTGAGCTTTTCGGAGGCACCCCAGAGCCGTTCGCCGGACTTGTCGTCCAGGGTCCATTTCGCCCGCCGGGAGCGGACGGGCGCACCGCGCAGGCCGAGCCGCGGCCCGATGAACTCGTCGGGCCTGACCCCGGGCGCGGTGGCCGCGTACAGGGTCGGCAGCGCGCCGGAGGCGGCGGACTGCGCGATGACGGTGTTGCCGATCGCGTTCCCGAGGGCGGTGACGGCCGCGGTGAACCGCGAGCCGAGGGTCGTACCCGCCTGCGGGGTCGCCCCCACGTGGAGGTTGGTGGCGGCGTAGCCGGGGTGGGCGGCGGCCGCGACGACCTCGGATCCGGCGGCCGCCAGGCGGCGGGCGAGCTCGTGGGTGAAGAGCAGGTTCGCGCTCTTGGAGCGGCCGTAGGCGATCCAACGCCGGTAATCCTGCTGGCTGTTCAGGTCGTCGTGCGCGACGTCCCCGAGGGCGTGGAAGCTACTGGAGAGGTTGACGATCCGGGCCCCGGGCGGGGCGGCGAGGAGCCGGGGCAGCAGAAGCCCCGTGAGGGCGAAGTGGCCGAGGTGGTTCACCCCGAACTGCGTCTCGAACCCGTCGGCGGTCCGGCCGTACGGCAGCGCCATCACGCCGGCGTTGTTGACGAGCAGATCAAGGCTGCCGTTCCGGCGCCGCCCGTACGCGGCCGCGAACTCCCTCACGGAGGCCAGCTCGGCCAGGTCCAGAGCCATGAACTCCACGTCGGCGCCGGGCACTTCGCCACGCAACGCGACTTCGGCGGCCCGGCCGCGAGCCGCACTCCGGCAGGCGAGCACCACCGAGGCGCCGCGGCGGGCGAGTTCCCTGGCGGCGGCGTAGCCGATCCCGCTGTTGCCTCCGGTGACGATGGCCGCGCGCCCGCTCTGATCCGGCATCCGGCTTGCCTTCCAGCCCGCCATGGCAGCTCCTCCCGTCCCGGCGGCCCCCACGGCCCACCGGCCCCCGCACCCTACTCCCGGCATCCAGCCCGGAACACGGCCCCGCCATCGGCTGCGCACCACGGCTGCGTGGGCCGAAGTCCCCTACCCGTCCTTCCCCCGTTCCCCGGGCTCCGCCCGGACCCCCCTGGGGCTCCGCCCCAGACCCCGCGCCTCAAACGCCGGCGAGGCTGGATCTTCACCGACCCCGGATTGCCCGTGTGCGCAGCACAGCCGGCACAGCACACCTTGCGCCGTGCGCCGCAGACACCTTGCGCAGTGCACGCCTTGCGCCGCACACGGCGCGCAGCAGCGCAGGTCGGCGGCTTTCCCTGAGGGAACTACACCCCCGCCGCGATCCTCCAGCCTCGCCGGCGTCTGAGGGGCGGGGGTCCGGGGGCCGGCCCCCGGCAACGGCGCCGCACCCGGCAACGGGTCCGGGGCGCAGCCCCGGGGAACGGGCGAAGGGCGGGTAGGGGACCTCCCCCCAGGGCCCGCACGCGCAGGCCCGCCCCGGCCTCCTCAGCCCCGCCGGCGTTTGAGGCGCAGGAGCCCGGGGACTACTCCCCGGCAGGGCCCCGCACGGCACCGACCCCCGGCGCGCCGGTACCCACGACACACGCCCGGGGCCGAGCCCCGCACCGACCCCCGGCCCCGCCGGTACCCACGACACACGCCCGGCCCCGGGCCCCGCACCGACCCTCGGGGCCCGCCCGCCAGGGCGAAGAGGCGGGCCCAGTAGGCTGCGGGTCCACCCGCTTCCAGTACCCCGAGGTCCACCCCGTGAGCTCCGCACCGCCCCCCGTACCCGTGTCGGTCGTCGGCCTCGGCGCCGACGGCTGGGACGGGCTGACCGCCCCCGCCCGGGCCGCGCTGGCCGGGGCCGAGGTGCTGATCGGCGGGCCCCGGCAGCTGGACCTGCTCCCCCTCGGGGAATGCGGTGGCGCCCGGGTCGCGTGGCCCAGCCCACTGCGCCCGGCCGTGCCGAAGCTGATGGCCGAGCACGCGGGCCGCCGCATCGCGGTGCTGGCCAGTGGTGACCCGATGTTCTACGGGATCGGCCGCGCCCTGTCCGAGGAGCTCGGCCCCGACGCCCTGCGCGTCCTGCCGCACCCCTCCTCCGTCTCCTACGCCTGCGCCCGCCTCGGCTGGCCGGTGGAGGACACCGAGGTGGTCACCGTGGTCGGCCGCCCGGTGGCCCGGCTCGCGGCCGCGCTGTACGAGGGCCGCCGGGTCCTGGTGCTGAGCGCCGGAGCACCGACCGCAAACGAGATCGCCGCTCTGCTTCGAGAGCGGGGCTTCGGCCCCAGCCGGATGCGCGTCCTGGAACAGCTCGGCTCCGAGCACGAGGACGCGTACGAGGGCCTCGCCCAGAGCTGGGAACACCCGCCCGGCGACCCCCTCAACGTGATCGCCGTCGACTGCCGCCGCGACCCCCACACCGGGACCCCCCGACTCGGCGCGACCCCCGGCCTGCCCGACGCCGCCTACGAGCACGACGGCCAGCTCACCAAGCGCCACGTCCGCGCCGCGACCCTGTGCGCTCTCGCCCCGGCCCCCGGGGAACTGCTGTGGGACATCGGCGGCGGCTCCGGCTCCATCGGCATCGAGTGGATGCGTACGCACCCCTCCTGCCGGGCGGTGACCGTGGAGCGGGTGACGGAGCGGGCCGCGCGCATCACCCGGAACGCGGCCGCCCTCGGCGTGCCCGGTCTGCGCGTGGTCACCGGCTCCGCGCCCGACGCGCTCGCCGGGCTGCCCGCCCCCGACGCGGTGTTCATCGGCGGCGGCCTGACCGCGCCGGGCCTGCTCGACGCGGCCTGGGAGGCGCTGGCACCCGGGGGCCGGCTCGTGGTCAACACGGTCACCCTGGAGTCGGAGGCGGTTCTCACCGACCGCTACCGGCGCCACGGCGGCGAGCTGGTGAAACTGGCCGTCGCGCACGCCGTGCCGGTCGGCGGTTTCACGGGCTGGCGCCAAGCGATGCCCGTCACCCAGTGGACGGTCACCAAGCCGTAGCCGTCCCACCCGTCCCACCCGCACTCCCAGCCCAACCCCGAAATGGTGGATCAGACGATATGACCGTGTACTTCATCGGTGCGGGCCCCGGCGCCGCCGACCTGATCACGGTGCGCGGCGCCCGGACGCTGGCCGCCGCCCCCGTCTGCCTGTACGCCGGCAGCCTGGTCCCGCGCGAACTGCTCGCCGAATGCCCGCCGGACGCCCGCCTGATCGACACGGCGCAGCTGAACCTGGACGAGATCATCGCCGAGTGCGTACGGGCCCACGCGGCCGGCCAGGACGTGGCCCGGCTCCACTCCGGTGACCCCTCCGTCTTCAGCGCCGTCGCGGAGCAGATGCGGCGGCTCGACGCCGCCGGCATCCCCTACGAGGTCGTCCCGGGCGTCCCCGCCTTCGCCGCGGCGGCCGCCGCGCTGAAGCGGGAGCTGACCGTCCCCACCGTCGGCCAGACCGTGATCCTGACCCGGATCTCCCAGCAGGCCACGCCGATGCCGCCGGGCGAGGACCTCGCCACCCTGGGCCGCAGCGGGGCGCTGCTGGTGCTGCACCTGGCCACCCGCTACGTCGACCGGGTCGTGGACGAACTCCTGCCGCACTACGGGGCCGAGTGCCCGGCGGCGGTGGTCGCGATGGCCAGCCGCCCCGACGAGCTGATCCTGCGCGGGACGCTGGCCGACATCGCCGCCCAGGTGAAGGAGGCCGGGCTGGTCCGCACGGCCGTCATCCTGGTGGGCCGCACCCTGGGCGCCGAACAGTTCCGCGACAGCCACCTGTACTCCGCCGAGCGCGACCGGCATGCCTGCTGACCCCACCCCACCAGGCCCCGACCCGGCCGGCCCCTATGCTGCCGGCCCCGGGGCTGGGCAGCACCCCGGCCCGGTCGGTCCCAGCCCGGCCGAACCCCATGCAGCCGGCCCCACCCACGGCCCGGGCCGGCACGTCCTGATCCTCGGTGGCACCACCGAGGCCCGCCGGCTGGCGGAAGCGCTGGCCCGCGGGGAGGGTCCACCGTGCCGGGTGACCACCTCGCTGGCCGGCCGGGTGGCCGCGCCGGTGCTGCCGCCGGGCGAGACGCGGATCGGCGGCTTCGGCGGGCCCGCCGGACTGGCGGCCTGGATCTCCGCCCACCGGGTGACCCACCTGGTGGACGCCACGCACCCCTTCGCGGAGCGCATGAGCTTCAACGCGGCCGGGGCGGCGGCCCTTTCGGGCGTGCCCCTCCTCGCCCTGCGCCGTCCCGGCTGGGCCCCCGGCCCCGGAGACGACTGGCACGTCGCGGACTCCCTCACCGAGGCGGCCGCCCTGCTCCCGGGCCTCGGCGCCCGCGCTTTCCTGACCACCGGCCGGATGGGCCTGCACAGCTTCGCGCACCTCACCGAGCCCTGGTTCCTGGTGCGTTCGGTGGATCCCCCGGCCGCGCCCGCGCCACCGCGCCTGGAAGTCCTGCTGGCCCGAGGCCCGTTCACCCTCGACGACGAGCGCGAACTGCTCGCGCGCCACGGCATCGACCTCCTGGTGACCAAGGACAGCGGCGGCTCCGCCACCTCTCCCAAACTGGCGGCCGCCCGCGAAGCCGGCATCCCGGTCCTCGTCGTCCGCCGCCCGCCGACCCCCGAGGGCGTCCCCCGGACCGGGTCGGTCGACGAGGTACGCCGCTGGCTGTCCGGCTGAGCGGCTGAGCGGCTGAGCGGCTGAGCGGCTGAGCGGACCCAGGATCCGTCCCCGGCCCGAAGGACGTGGCCGCCCGCCACGCCGAGTGATCGCGGAGGATCGATTCGCCGGGCGGAGCGCTCCTAGGGTCGTGCCCGCAGTGCCCGCCCGCCTCCACGGAAAGGGATCCACTCCCCCATGAAGCTCCGCACCGCCGTCGCCGCCGCAGCGGCCGCCTTCTCGATGGTCCTGTCGCTGCCCGGTTCGGCCTTCGCCGCCGAAGGCTATTTCCACTACAAGTACGTCGACGCGTTCGCTCAGGAGCAGCACGTCACCCTGCACGACCCCCACAGCGGCAAGTGCGTCAACCTGTACGCCGTCGGCGACGACGAGGTGCAGCCCGGCTACGGCCCGCACAACGACACGGACTCGGCCGTGGTGGTGTACGCGGGCGCCAACTGCCAGGGAGCCGAGTGGAGGCTGCGCGCCCACGGCAACCCCGCGCGCGACGACCTCCTGGTCCGGTCGGTGCGCTTCGCCGTCAACCCCGGCTAGCGGGCGGGCAGGACCCCGCTCACGGCGGAGGCCCGGGGCGGCACACCGCCCCGGGCCTCGGATCCGCTCGTCCCCGGTCAGCCGTAACGGCGCGGGGTCCAGGTCACCTTCGACCCGTCGGGCCGCTCCGTGACCTGGGTCTGCGAGGAACCGATCAGCAGGATCGTCCGCATGTCCACCTCGGACGGCTCCAGTTCGGCCAGCGTGACGATGCGGATCGACTGCTCCGGCCCGCCCACGTCGCGCGCCACGACCACCGGGGTCTGTGGTGCGCGCAGCTCCAGGAGCAGTTCGCGGGCCTGCGCCACCTGCCAAGTGCGGCTGCGCGAGCCCGGGTTGTACAGGGCCAGTACGAGATCGGCCGCGGCGGCCGCGCGCAGTCGTTCCGCGATGACCTCCCAGGGCTTGAGCCGGTCCGAGAGAGAGATGGTGGCGTAGTCGTGGCCGAGCGGGGCTCCGGCCGCGGCGGCCGCCGCGTTGGCGGCCGTCACCCCGGGCAGTACCCGTACGGGCACGTCCTTGTACTCGGGCTGCCCCGCGACCTCCAGGACGGCGGTGGCCATGGCGAAGACCCCGGGGTCGCCGCCGGAGACCACGGCCACGCGCTTGCCGCGCCGGGCGAGGTCGAGGGCGAACTCGGCGCGCTCCGACTCGACCTTGTTGTCCGAGCCGTGCCGGATCTGGCCCGGCTTGACCGGTACGCGGTCCAGGTACGTCGTGTATCCGACCAGCACCTCGGCGTCGGCCAGCACCCGCCGGGTCTCGGCGGTCAGCCACAGCGGCCCGGCCGGACCGGTGCCGACGACGGCGACCTCGCCGGGTCCGGACGGCACGCTACCGGGGTTCCCGATCCGGCTGGGCAGCACGGCGACGGCGAAGTAGGGGACGGAGTCGGGGTCGGTGTCCGCAAGGACGCCGGTCCGCTCGCCCTCCATCGTGGCGCGCTCCACGTAGCGCGCCTCGGCGAGCCGGCCGCTGTTCTCCATGGCTCGCCGGATGGCGGGGAAGGTGCGGCCGAGCTTCATCACGACCGCCGAGTCGGTGGCGGCCAGACGGGCCGTGAGCTCCTCCTCGGAGAGGGTGCCGGGCAGGATCGTCAGCACCTCCTCGCCCTCCACGAGCGGGGTGCCGAGCCGTGCGGCGGCGGCGCTCACCGAGGTCACCCCGGGAATCACCTCGGTCTCGTAGCGGTCGGAGAGCCGCTTGTGCATGTGCATGTACGAGCTGTAGAAGAGCGGGTCGCCCTCCGCGAGCACGGCGACGGTGCGGCCGGCGTCCAGGTGGACGGCGAGCCGGGCGGCGGAGGCCTCGTAGAACTCCTCCATCGCACCCTGGTAGCCGCCGGGGTGGTCGGTGGTCTCGGTGGTGACCGGGTAGACCAGCGGCTCCTCGATGTGGTCGGCGCGCAGGTGCTTCGCGGCGATGGAGCGGGCGATCGAGCGGCCGTGACGGGCGGAGTGGTACGCGACCACGTCGGCCTCCGCGATCACCTCGACGGCGCGCAGCGTCATCAGCGAGGGGTCGCCCGGCCCGAGCCCCACTCCGTAGAGTCGTCCGGTGCTCATTCGGCCACGCTCGCGATGGCGTTGACGGCGGCCGCGGCCATGGCGCTGCCGCCGCGCCGGCCACGCACGATCAAGTGGTCGAGCGCGGAGGGGTGTTCGGCGAGGGCGTCCTTGGACTCGGCGGCGCCGATGAACCCGACGGGGACCCCGATGACCGCGGCGGGGCGCGGGGCGCCCTCCTCGATCATCTCCAGCAGCCGGAAGAGCGCGGTCGGAGCGTTCCCCACGGCGATCACCGAACCCTCCAACAGGCCCCGGTCCCGCCAGACTTCGAGGGCGGCGGCGCTGCGCGTCGTGCCCATCTTCGCGGCGAGCTCCGGCACGGCCGGGTCGGAGAGGGTGCAGATCACCTGATTGTCGGCGGGCAGCCGCTTGCGGGTGACCCCGCTGGCGACCATCTGCACGTCGCACAGGATCGGCGCACCGGCCTCCAGGGCGGCGCGCGCCCGCAGGACGACCTCGGGCGAGTAGCCCAGGTCCCGGGTCAGGTCGGTCATCCCGCAGGCGTGAATCATGCGCACCGCGACCTGGGCGACCGAGGCGGGCAGCCCGGAAAGGTCCGCCTCGGCGCGGATCGTGGCAAAGGACTGGCGGTAGATCTCGGCGCCGTCCTTCTCGTACTCGAACACGGTGTACTCGCTCATTTCTTCACTGCGTCTTCGGACACTCGGGGTTGGCTGCGCGCGTCGGCGACGGCCTGGGCAAGTTCGTGGGACGGCACCGGGCGACCGTCGAGTTGGTACCCGTCGGGGGTGGCGACGAGGTCGACCCAGGCGGCGCCGCGCGGATGGCCGCACCGGCGCTCGCACCCGGACCAGTGCACGGGCGCGCCGGCCGGAGCCGCACCACCGGCGTCCACGACGGCCCGCGCGTCGGCGCGTACGTCGGACAGCGCCTTGGCGCAGCCCGGTCGTCCGGTACAGGCGGTGACGGATTCCCAGGGGCCGTCGGGCGCGACGGACAGTCCGGCGGCCACCAGCCGCGCGTAGCCGTCGACGGGCCGCCGGGTGCTCGCGCGGGGCAGCACGATGCTCCGCCACGGGGTGATCCGCAGTTCGCCGTCGTCTTCGCCGCTTCCACCGGCGACACGCACCAGCACCCGCCACTGGTCGGCGGTGAGCCGGCCCAGCGGGGGCAGGACGCACAGCGGCGTCCGGTCACCGGTGCCGGGCCCCCAGCGCCTGGGCGGCGGTGCGTAGGGCCAGGTCACCTCGGGAACGACGGCCGCCGTGATGCCGGCCGTCCCGAGCCGTACGGCGAACTCCCCGGCGTCCAGGGCGTGTACGGCGGGCAGTTCGGACACCCGCCAGGCGCGCGTGCCGGCGGCGTCAGCGGAGTCGAGGAAGTACTCGGCCGCGAGCAGCGCCGCCCGGGGCGCGTCGATGGCGTCCACCTCCACGGCGCCGGGGGCCGCGCCGAGCCGGACCAGTGCCCGGCCGCGTGGTGCGCCGAGCACGGTGACATCGGGGTCGAGCGCGGCGACGTCCCCGCGCCCGTCGTCGAGGGCGAACAGGAACCGTCCGGACAGGTCCGCGGCGCGGGTGCTCGCGCACAGCAGCCGGTCCAATTCCCCGACCCAGGGGGTCACATGGGGCCGCTCAGGCCCGCGGCGGCCCAGGATCCCCGACATCGGGGTCGCCACGATGTTCCGTACCCGCTCGTGGCCGGGGGCGGGCAGCAGCCCTGCCCCGTGCAGCAGCTCCGCCAGCCCCGCGCCGCAGCCTTCGGCGAGCCCGCGCAGCTGCACGTTCCCGCGCGAGGTGAGTTCCAGATGCCCGTCCCCGAACCGGTCGGCGGCGAGCGCCAGTACCGAGGCCTGCCGGCCGGTCAGCAGACCCCCCGGGATCCGGACCCGCGCCAGATACCCGTCGTCGGCGGCATGCAGGCGCAGCGCGCCGGGGCAGGCGTCGCCGCGATCCCGTATGACGGGTTCGTCCCGCGCTGTGGCGGAGGGGGGCGTGGGCATGGCGGCGAGCATACCCACGATTCTGCGCCCACCCCCTGTGTCGATCACCACCCCGAACCGGCCACCCGGGACCGAACCCGATCCCACCCGCACCCACCCCCTGCCGTCCCACCACCCGCACCTCCGCCCCCTTCCACCCGCCGTCCCGACCCTCCGGGCCCGACCATCCGGGCCCGATCACCGTCAGACCCCCCGGTCCCTCCCGGCCCACCGAATCCAGCCCACCGGGGTTTGGCACCCGGCACCCGCCCAATCCCACCCGGCCGGCGTTCGACACCCGACTCCCGCCGAATCCAGCCCCGCCGGCGTTTGAGGCGCGGGGCCCGGGGCAGAGCCCCGGCAGCGGCGCCGCACCCGACCACGCCGCCAGCACAGGCACGGCACCGGCACCGGCACCGGCCCAACCCCCGGCCCCGGCCCGAGACCCCCGCCCACCAGCCCCCTAAGATGAGTCCCAGGCGGCCAACAGGCCCGCCATCGCCGAGGACGGCGACATGGGAGGAAGCCCGGTGCGAATCCGGCGCGGTCCCGCCACTGTGAATCCGCGCGGCCCCGGCCGCACCGGATGAGTCAGGAACTCCCGCCGTCCTCACTGCCCGGGGCGCGGAAACCCCGAGGAAGGCCTGCCGCCGCATGATCCTGCTGCTGTCGACGTCCGACACCGATCTGCTCAGCGCCCGCGCAGCGAACGCGGGGGACGCTCCCGTCCCGTACCGGTTCGCGAACCCCTCCCGCCTTCCCCTCGACGACCTCCCCGGTCTCCTCGACGGCGTCACCCTGGTCGTCGTACGCCTCCTCGGCGGCCTGCGCGCCTGGCAGGACGGACTGGACCTGCTCCTGGCCCCCGGCCAGACCCGCCCGGTGGTCGTCCTGACCGGCGAACAGGCCCCCGACGCGCAGCTGATGGAAGCCTCGACCGTCCCGATCGGCATCGCCGCCGAGGCGCACGGCTACCTCGCCCACGGCGGCCCGGCCAACCTGGACCAGCTCGCCCGCTTCCTCTCCGACACCGTGCTGCTCACCGGCCACGGTTTCGAGCCCCCGGCGGCCTCCCCCACGTGGGGCCCGCTGGAGCGCACCCCGCAGCGCAACGAGGGACCCCGGATCGCGGTGCTCTACTACCGCGCGCACCAGATGAGCGGCAACACCGCCTTCGTGCACACCCTCTCCGAGGCGATCGAGGCCCACGGCGCGCAGGCTCTGCCCCTCTACGTCTCTTCCCTCCGCTCCCCGGAGCCGGAGCTGATCGAGCAGCTCGCGTCCGCCGACGCGATCGTCACCACCGTCCTGGCCGCCGGCGGCACCAAGCCCGCCACCGCCTCGGCCGGCGGTGACGACGAGTCCTGGGACGCCGGCGCCCTGGCCGCCCTCGGCGTGCCGATCCTGCAGGCCCTGTGCCTGACCGGCTCCCGGTCCGCCTGGGAGGAGAACGACGAGGGCCTGTCGCCCCTCGACGCCGCCACCCAGGTCGCCGTACCGGAGTTCGACGGCCGCCTGATCACCGTCCCGTTCTCCTTCAAGGAGCTGGACGAGGACGGCCTGCCCGCCTACGTCGCCGACCCCGAGCGGGCCGCCCGCGTGGCCGGCATCGCCGTGCGCCACGCGCGCCTGCGCCACATCGACCGCCGCGACAAGAAGATCGCCCTGGTCCTCTCCGCGTACCCCACCAAGCACTCCCGCATCGGCAACGCGGTCGGCCTGGACACCCCGGCCAGCGCCGTGGAGCTGCTGCGCACGCTCATCGCGGGCGGGTACGACTTCGGCCCCGTCGAGGACGTCCCGGGCCTGGTCTCCGGCGACGGCGACGAGCTGATCCGCGCCCTGATCGAGGCCGGCGGCCACGACCAGGACTGGCTCACCGAGGAGCAACTCGCCCGCAACCCGGTCCGCATCCCGGCGGCCGACTACAAGCGCTGGTTCGCCGAGCTCCCGGCCGATCTGCGCGAAAGCGTCGAGCGGCACTGGGGCGAGGCCCCGGGCAACATGTTCGTGGACCGCTCGGCCAATCCCGAGGGCGACATCGTGCTGGCCGCCCTGCGCCGCGCCAACCTGCTCATCCTCATCCAGCCGCCGCGCGGCTTCGGCGAGAACCCGATCGCGATCTACCACGACCCGGACCTGCCGCCCTCGCACCACTACCTGGCCGCGTACCGCTGGATCCAGGCCCGTGCCGAGGACGGCGGTTTCGGCGCCGACGCGATGATCCACCTGGGCAAGCACGGCAACCTGGAGTGGCTGCCGGGCAAGAACGCCGGCCTGTCGGCGTCCTGCGCCCCCGACGCCGCGCTCGGCGACCTGCCCCTCATCTACCCGTTCCTGGTCAACGACCCGGGCGAGGGCACCCAGGCCAAGCGCCGGGTGCACGCCACCCTGGTCGACCATCTGGTGCCGCCGATGGCGCGCGCGGAGTCGTACGGCGACATCGCGCGCCTGGAGCAGCACCTCGACGAGTACGCCCAGATCTCCGCGATGGACCCGGCGAAGCTGCCGGCCATCCGCGCCCAGATCTGGACCCTGATCCAGGCCGCGAAGCTGGACCACGACCTGGGTCTGGAGCAGCGTCCCGACGACGACGGCTTCGACGACTTCCTCCTGCACGTCGACGGCTGGCTGTGCGAGATCAAGGACGCCCAGATCCGCGACGGTCTGCACGTCCTGGGCGGCGCCCCGACCGGCGACGCCCGCGTCAACCTGGTCCTCGCCATCCTGCGCGCCCGCCAGATCTGGGGCGGTACGACGGCCCTGCCGGGTCTGCGCGAAGCGCTCGGCCTCGACGAGTCCGCGGCCACCCGCACCACCGCCGACGAGGCGGAGGAGACGGCCCGCGCGCTGGTCCAGGCGATGGAGGACGCGAACTGGGCCCCGGAGGCGGTGACTTCCGTGGCCGCCGGTCACTCGGCGGACGTGGCGGCCGTACTGGACTTCGCGGCCCGCGAGGTCGTCCCGCGCCTGGCCGGCACCACCGACGAGATCACCCACGTGGTCAGCGCCCTGGACGGCGCGTTCGTCCCGGCGGGCCCCTCCGGCTCCCCGCTGCGCGGTCTGGTCAACGTGCTGCCTACCGGCCGCAACTTCTACTCGGTGGACCCGAAGGCCGTCCCCTCGCGCCTCGCGTGGGAGACCGGCCAGGCCCTCGCCGATTCCCTCCTGACCCGCTACCGCACGGACAACGGCGAATGGCCGGCCTCCGTCGGCCTGTCCCTGTGGGGCACGAGCGCGATGCGCACCTCGGGCGACGACGTGGCCGAGGCCATGGCGCTGCTCGGTGTCCGCCCGGTCTGGGACGAGGCCTCGCGCCGCGTCACCGGCCTGGAGCCGATCCCGCTCGCCGAGCTCGGCCGGCCGCGCATCGATGTGACCCTGCGCATCTCGGGCTTCTTCCGCGACGCGTTCCCGCACGTCATCGGCCTGCTGGACGACGCCGTACGGCTGGCCGCCTCGCTGGAGGAGCCCGCGGAGGACAACTTCGTACGGGCCCACGCGCAGGCCGACCTGGCCGTGCACGGGGACGAGCGGCGGGCCACCACCCGTATCTTCGGCTCGCGCCCGGGCACGTACGGTGCGGGCATCCTGCAGCTGATCGACTCCCGCGACTGGCGCACCGACGCCGACCTCGCGGAGGTCTACACGGTGTGGGGCGGGTACGCGTACGGCCGGGGCCTGGAGGGGCGAGCGGCGCGCGAGGAGATGGAGACCGCCTACAAGCGGATCACGGTCGCGGCGAAGAACACCGACACCCGTGAGCACGACATCGCCGACTCCGACGACTACTTCCAGTACCACGGCGGCATGGTGGCCACCGTCCGCGCCCTGCGCGGCACGGCCCCCGAGGCGTACATCGGGGACTCGACCCGGCCCGAGACGGTCAAGACGCGCACGCTGGTCGAGGAGACCTCCCGCGTCTTCCGCGCCCGCGTCGTGAACCCGAAGTGGATCGAGGCGATGCGCCGCCACGGTTACAAGGGGGCCTTCGAGCTGGCGGCCACGGTCGACTACCTCTTCGGCTACGACGCCACGACCGGCGTGGTGGCCGACTGGATGTACGACAAGCTGACCGAGACGTACGTCCTGGACCCGGAGAACCGCGCCTTCCTGGAGGAGGCCAACCCCTGGGCCCTGCACGGGATCGCGGAGCGGCTGCTGGAGGCCGAGTCCCGCGGCATGTGGGAGAAGCCGGACCCGCAGGTCCTGGAGGCGCTGCGCCAGGTGTACCTGGACACGGAGGGCAACCTCGAAGGCGAAAGCGACTAACCGGGCACCGGCTGGATCAGACTGAGCCGCATGTGCCATTACTGCGGCTGCCGCGAGATCCCCCTGATCAAGGAGTTCATCGCCGAGCACGAGGCGGTGACGAACGCGGCCGGCGACGCCCTGCGCGCCCTGGACGCGGGGGACCTCCCGAGGGCGCGCGCCCTGGTCACGGAGATGACGGCCGTCCTGCTCGCCCACTGGAAGGGCGAGGAGGACGGCCTGTTCGCCGTCATGGAGCAGGACCCGGAGTACGCCCCGTACATCGCGGCGCTGGTCGGGGAGCACCGCGAGCTGGCGGCGTTCCTCGCCGGCGCCGACCTGGCGGACCCGGCGGACACGGCGGACACGGCGGCGCTGCGCCGGGCGGTGGAGGAGCTCCACCACCACATCGCCAAAGAGGAGGACGGCCTCTTCCCCGCGTCCCTCACCGCCCTGACGGGCGACGACTGGGACCTGTCCATCAAGGCCTGGCGCGCGGCCCACCCCGGCGGTGGCCTGAGGCCCGCCGGGTAGCCGGGGATCCCCGGTGATCCCCCGCCCGCTCCCGCTCGTTCCTACTTCGTGGTCTGGTTCAGCGCCACCAGGGCCTGCGCCCAGCGCGCGTACTTCAGCTGGCCGAAATCGGCGACGGTCTTCACGCCGAAGGCTTCGAGCAGCAGCTCGCCGTCCTTGTCGGTGACGCCCTTGAGCGCGGCCACCGGCGCCGCGAGCACCTCCGCGAGCGGCTTGTCGGCCCACGCCTTGTCCAGCACCTTGTCGAGGTCGATCGCCATGAGTCTCTCTCCCGGAACTCGAAAGTATGAACTGATGGCACAAATCTAGAACAATCAGACAAACATCTCAGGGTGCGACACCCCCTCGGCCGGGTGGGCCGGACACCCACCGGACCCCCACCGACCGGACCCCCACCCACCGGACCCCCCACCCCACCGGGGGCGGCCCGAAGGAAGGTCCAAAGGAGCAGCCCAAGGGGCGGGCAGCCCCCCTTGCCCCGGGCGATTCCACGTATAATCCGCCCCGTTCACCTTGTACTTCGCGTCGGATTTCGGAATCGAAAAGGCTGTGACCAAGAAATGAATTCACTGCGGGCGCTTCTCGACGGCGGGATTCCGCTGGTGGCCGTCAGCTTCGACGACAGCGAGACCGAGCCGCGCGCGCACGCCGCGAAGAGCGCCGGCGTCGATGTGGCCGAACTGCGCGTCGACCGGTACGCGGCGACCGATACCGCCCATGTCCTGGCGCAGGTGGACGCGTTCAAGACACTGCCCGTACTGGCCACCATCCGGTCCGCCCGCGAAGGCGGCGACTGGAAGGGCACCGAGGCGCAGCGGCTCGAACTGTTCCGCGCGCTCGCCCCTCAGGTCCAGGCCGTGGACATCGAGCTCTCCTCCGGGGAAATCCTGTCCGAGGTGATCGAGGCCGCCCACCGGCACGACACGGTGGCGCTCGTCTCCTATCACAATTTCGAATTCACCCCGGACACCGAGGAACTCCAGACCGTCATCGACGACGCGAAGGACGCCGGCGCCGATGTGGTCAAGGTGTCCACCATGGTCCGGTCCGAGGGCGACGTACGACGGCTGGCCTCGCTGCTGCTGCGCGCCGGAGCCGAGGACACCCGGCTGATCGTCATCGCCATGGGCGAGGCCGGTGCGGTCTCCCGCGTCTTCTTCCCCGCCCTCGGGTCGCGGATCACGTACTCCTTCTTCGGTGCCAGCTCCGCCCCGGGCCAGCTCGACTTCCCCGAGACCTTCGGCCTGCTGCGCAAGTTCTACCCGGCGTTCGACGAGCGGAAGTCCGCGGAGGGCTGAGCCCCCGCGCCGGGGAGGGGCGGCCCTCCCCGGCCGCCACCACAGCAGCCTCTCTACCGGCCCCCCGTCCCATCCGCCACAGAACGGCACACACGTCACCTGATGAAGTGAACTCCTCCTTATCCCACCGGCAACACGGGTAGTGCCCTGCTGATCTCGTGAGGAATCAACGAGACAGTCAGATGAAAGGCCCACCCTGCCGTGACGCAGCCGTTTCAACTGCCGGATTTCTATGTGCCTTATCCGGCACGACTGAACCCCCACCTGGAGGACGCCAGGGTCCACACCAAGAAGTGGGCCCGCGACTTCGGGATGCTGGAAGGTTCCGGCGTCTGGGAGGAGAGCGACCTCGACTCGCACGACTACGCCCTGCTCTGCTCGTACACCCACCCCGACTGCGGCAGCGAGGTGCTGTCCCTGGTCACCGACTGGTACGTGTGGGTGTTCTTCTTCGACGACCACTTCCTGGAGATGTTCAAGCGCTCCCAGGACCGCGCGGGCGCCAAGACCTATCTCGACCGGCTCGGCGCCTTCATGCCCATGGACCTGGCGGACGGGTTCCCCGAGGCCACCAATCCCGTCGAGGCCGGACTCGCCGACCTGTGGGCCCGTACCGTCCCGGCCATGTCGATGGACTGGCGGGAACGGTTCTCCCTGTCCACCAAGAACCTGCTCGACGAGTCGATGTGGGAGCTCGCCAACATCAACATCGGGCGGGTCTCCAACCCCCTCGAATACATCGAGATGCGCCGCAAGGTCGGCGGTGCGCCCTGGTCGGCCGGCCTCATCGAGTACGTCTCCGCAGAGGTTCCGGCCCGCGTCGCGCACTCCCGTCCCCTCGGCGTGCTGCGCGATGCCTTCTCCGACGCCGTGCACATCAGGAACGACATCTTCTCCTACCAGCGCGAGGTCTCCGAGGAGGGCGAACTCTCCAACGCCATCCTGGTGCTGGAGACCTTCCTCGACTGCAGCACCCAGGAGGCCGCCGAGGCCTCCAACGACCTCCTCACCTCCCGGCTCCAGCAGTTCGAGCAGACCGCGCTCGCCGAACTCCCCCAGCTCTTCGCCGACCACGCCATGAACCCGGCGGAGATCGGCGCCGTCCTCGCCTACGCCAAGGGGCTCCAGGACTGGCAGTCCGGCGGCCACGAGTGGCACATGGTCTCCAGCCGCTACATGAACAAGGAGGCCCGGGCCACCGCTCCGCTCACCCTGCCGTTCATGCCCTCGGGCCTCGGCACCACCGCACTCGACCTCCGCTCGATCCTCGCCCCCCGCGCCCTGGAACTGCGCAAACGATCCTTCACCCACGTCCCCTTCGAGCCCACCGGCCCGTCGGTCGTACCCGACGTCTACATGCCGTTCCCGCTGACCCTCAGCCCCCACCACGCCCGCGCCCGCGAGGAGTCCGTCGCCTGGGCCGGGGAGATGGGCCTGATCGATCCGCAGCCCGGCGACCCCGGCTCGGCGATCTGGAACGAGGAGAAGCTGCGCGGCTACGACTTCGCGCTCTGTTCCGCGGGCATCGACCCCGACGCCACCCCCGAGGCCCTGGCCCTCAACGCCTGCTGGCTGACCTGGGGCACGTACGGGGACGACTACTACCCGGTGGTCTTCGCCCAGTCCAAGAACCTGCCGGCCGCCAAGGCCACCACCGCGCGGCTCGTCGCCATGATCCCGGTGGACCACGCGGAGCAGCCGGTGGGGCTGACCGCGATGGAGCGCTCCCTCGGCGACCTGTGGGTGCGCACCAGCAAGGACATGACCCCCGAGGTCCGGGCCGAGTTCCGGGCCACCCTCGTGAGCATGCTGCAGAGCTGGCTGTGGGAGATGGAGAACCAGATCCAGAACCGCATCCCCGATCCGGTGGACTACGCGGAGATGCGCCGGCACACCTTCGGCTCGCACCTCACGATGTACCTGTGCCGGCTGGGCCAGGCGGGCCGGGGCATCCCCGACGACATCTACGCCTCGGGCACCATCCGCTCCCTGGAGAACGCGGCCGCCGACTCCGCGTGCCTGATGAACGACATCTTCTCGTACCAGAAGGAGGTGGAGGTCGAGGGCGAGGTGCACAACTACGTGCTCGTCACCCGCAACTTCTTCGACATCGGGTACGAGGAGGCGCTGCACATCTGCCACTCGCTGATGACCCAGCGCACCGAGGAGTTCGAGCACATCGTGGCCAACCAGCTGCCGCTGCTCTACGAGGACTGGAAGCTGGACGCCGGGGCCCGGGCCGGACTCGACGCGTACGTCGGCGAGTTGAAGGACTGGCTGGCCGGAATCCTGAACTGGCACGAGAAGACGGTCCGTTACCGCGAGGAGGACCTGCACCGCCTGGGTGACGGGATCTCCACCGGGGTCCTGAGCTCCGACTTCGGCATGTCGGCGGCCCGAATCTCCCTGCCCACCCGCTGAGCCGGGTCCGCTGCGGGGGCCGTCCTCCCCCGCAGCGGCCCCTTCAGAACTCGTCCGCCGTATGCGGCAGCAGCGCGGTGCGCAGCCCCGCGTCCAGGGCCGCCGCCGCGCCGGGCGTGTGCTCCACCACCAGCGCGGCCGCGGCCAGTTCGACGGCCCGGGTCCCGCCGAGGTAGCAGGCCGCGAGCTCCCGTACGTCCAGGGTCAGGTCCGGGTCCCGGCCCGCGGCGGGCTCGTACGCCGCCCCGTCCGGCCCGGCCTTCAGGAGGAACCGCCCCGCGTTCTCGGGCAGCCGTACGTCGGTCAGCTCGAGTACGAGTTCCACGGGCGCGGCCCACGACCGCCCGGTCAGTGCCGCCGCCACGTCGACCAGCCTCAGCCAGAGCGCCGGGAACACGGCGGTGACCCGGACCTGGTCCCGGTCGGCGGCGAAGTGCAGCAGCGGGTCGTCGGCCGGCCGGCCCCACGCGGTGACCCGGCCGGTGAGGTCGAGGGAGGCCACGCACTCCCACAGGGCGGCGGCGACCTGCGGGGTGTCGGCCTCCAGTTCGTCGACCCGGACCAGGCCGGGGGTCCGCGCGGCCCCGGTGTTCTCCGTGCTCGAATCGGGTTTCGTGCGGTAGAGGACGTAACCCGCGATCGGCTCGCCCGGTTCCCCCAGGACGATGATCCGGGGCGGGCTGAGCTCCTCGTCCTCTTCGTCCTGCTCGGTGAGCCACTCCTCGGTCCAGCGCCGGTCGCTGCGGGTGGGCCGCCCGGCCCGGACGGCGCGGGCCGCCTCGTGGTACGGGCCGACGACGGCGACGGCGTCCTTGGGGGCCTCGGGGTCCGCGGGGTCCGCGGGGGCGACCAGGCGCAGCGGCCGCCGGTCCGGCTCGATGCGCAGGGCCAGCGGCCGGGTGGAGTCGATCTCGATGGTGGCGCCCTGGGTGGCGCTGCCGTAGCCGAAGCGTCCGTAGATGGCGGCCTCGGAGGCCCACAGGGCGGCCACGGGGCTGCCGGCCTCCCCGGCCCTGCGCAGCATCTCGCCCATCAGGGCGGTCAGTACGCCGCGCCGCCGGTGGGTCGGGGCGACGGAGACGAAGGTGAGCCCGGGGCAGGGCAGGTCCGCCCCGGGCACGGAGAGCCGGAACGCGTGCGCGGCCATGAAGCCGACCATCGCGTCGCCGTCGTAGGCCCCGATCCGCGTGCAGTGGCTGAGCAGCTCGTGGTGCCGCTCGCGCCCCTCCTTCTCGGGACGGTCGTGGAAGACCAGGTACGCGAGCTCCAGAGCACGGTCGATGTCGGACTCGGGCACCTCGCGGATCTCCACCATGATCAGGAGACTAATCGGTCATGGCGGACCAGTCACTTCATAAGGGGTGGGTTCCCGCCAGGTCGGTCCGGGTCGGCGGGTTCCCGCCGAGCCGGTCCGGGTCAGCGCGCCGCGGGTCCCGTCCAGTCCGCCGGGACGTGCCCGAGCCGGACCCGCTGCGGGTGGTCGCCGACGGGTACGGACACCCGCTTGGTGCCGGTCGCGAAGTCGATGGCCGTGACCTGGTCGGCGCCGCTCTCGGAGATCACGCAGCCGGAGCCGTCGCCGTCGACGGTGGCCCAGTACGGCTTGGCGGCGGGTACGAGCGGCCCTTGCTCCAGGGTGGTCCGGTCCACGACGGTCACGTAGTCGTCCATGGTCCCCGCGATGCACAGCTTGGCCCCGTCCGGGCTCATGGACATGCCGTGGTGGCGGGAGTCGTTGACCCAGGTGGTGCGGTCGGTGCTGGTGGCGGGGTTCTCGGGGAGGGTCTTGATCCGGGTGATCCGGTCGGCGGCCACGTCGTACTCGACGAAGCCGTTGAAGAACGACACCTGGAAGTAGAGCTTCGACTCGTCCGGGGCGAAGGACATGGGCCGCACCGCGTCGGACAGGTCGGAGCGGCCGAAGGCGTCCAGGCGGGCCCGCATGTCGATCACCCGGACCGGGCGGAGGGTCTGCGCGTCGGCGACCGTGATCCTGCGGTCGCCCTTCGTCCAGTCCAGCCAGGGCGCGTCGAGGGCGGAGGTCACGTCACCGATGGAGCTGTTCCACAGGAAGCGGCCGTCCCGGGTGAAGGTGTTCTCGTGCGGCTTGTCACCGGTGGCGAAGGAGCCGGCCTGCCGGCCGCTGGCGATGTCGAGGACGTGCACGGTGTTGGCGGTGGAGGCCGAGACCGCCACGCGGGTGCCGTCCGGGGAGACCGCCATGTGGTCGGCGCGGTAACCGGCCACGGGGAAGCGCCAGTTGATCCGTCCGGTGCGGACGTCGATGGAGACGACGTCGGCGAAGCTGGGGCGGGAGGCGACGACGGCGGAACCGTCCGGCGTGGTGTACATGTCGTCCACGAACTGGTCGTGGCCCTCGCCCGCGGTGGCCCGGACGCCCAGGAAGTAGGCGAGCTTCACCGGGTTGAGGTAGATCTCCCGGAGCCGCTCATCCTTGTCCGGAATCATGTTGATCCGGCCCACCTTGGCCAGGTTCCCGGTGGAGGCGAGGACGTCGGCGGTGCCCTCCCAGTTGTTGCCCACGAACAGGACCTCGCGCGGGGCCGGGCCGGCGGCCCCGGCACCCGTCGGCAATCCGGCGCCCGCCGCGGGCGCGGGACCCGCCGCGAGGGCGGCCAGCGCCAGCGCGGCCACGGCCGCCAGGGCGGGCAGGGCACGGCGGTTACTCGATCGGCTGGCAGACATCCGGTCAACTCCGTTAAAGGGAGACGCTGTTACCGGCCGGTAAGATAGGCGGAACAACGAAAGGGCGCAACCCCCACGGGGTTGCGCCCTTTCCACACCGTGCTAAAGCCCGTCACCTCTTCAAGCGACGGAACCGATCCTGCTGATCACCGTGTTCGCGACGTCCGGGTGGATCGGGATGTGCGCACCGGTCAGGGCCGCGCCGGTGCCGCCGCGCCGGTTGGCGACGATCTCGGCGGCGATGGACAGCGCGGTCTCCTCCGGGGAGCGGGCCCCGAGGTCCAGGCCGATCGGGGAGCGCAGCCGGGCCAGTTCGAGCTCGGTCACGCCGACCTCGCGGAGCCGCTTGTTGCGGTCCTCGTGGGTGCGGCGGGAGCCCATGGCGCCGACGTAGGCGACGGGAAGCTTGAGGGCCAGTTCGAGGAGCGGGACATCGAACTTGGCGTCGTGCGTGAGGACGCACAGGACCGTCCGGCCGTCGACCGTACCGGCGGAGGCCTGCTCCTCCAGGTAACGGTGCGGCCAGTCGACCACGATCTCGTCCGCTTCGGGGAAACGGTTCTTCGTGGCGAACACGGGCCGGGCGTCGCACAGCGTCACCCGGTAGCCGAGGAACTTGCCGATCCGCACGAGGGCGGAGGCGAAGTCGATGGCCCCGAAGACGATCATCCGGGGCGGCGGGACACTGGACTCGACCAGCACCTTGAGCGGCTCTCCGCAGAGGCGACCGTCGGCCCCGATCTCCAGCACGCCGGTCTTGCCGGCGTCGAGCATGGCCCGCGCCTCGTCGGCGATGGCGCGGTCCAGCTCGGGGTGGCCGCCGAACCCGCCCTCGTAGGAGCCTTCGCCCCGGACGAGTACGGCGCGGCCCATGAGCTCGGCCGGGCCCTCGGCGATCCGGGCGACCGCCGCCGCCTCCCCGCGGGCGGCGGCGGCCAGCGAAGCCGCGAACACCTCCCGGGCGGGAGAGCCCACGGGGACCGGGGTCACCAGGATGTCGATGATTCCGCCGCAGGTCAGTCCGACGGCGAAGGCATCGTCATCGCTGTACCCGAAGCGCTCCTGGACGGTCTCGCCGTCCTCGAGCGCCTGCTGGCACAGCTCGTACACCGCACCCTCCACGCATCCGCCGGAGACCGAACCGATGGCCGTGCCGTCACTGTCGACGGCGAGGGCCGCTCCGGGCTGCCTGGGTGCGCTCCCGCCGACCGCCACGACTGTGGCGACGGCGAAATCGCGTCCCTGCTCGACCCACCGGCTCAACTCTTCGGCGATATCCAGCATGGGGGGCCTCCTCGGAGGGGTTCAGATTCCAGTATCGGATACGTGGAGGGTGCGGCTCTTGGTACGGATCGGATCAGCCGGGTCAGCTGACCCCGAGCCAGCCCTCGATCGGGTGGAGCGCGAAGAAGACCAGGAAGATTCCGGTCAGCGCCCACATGAAGGCACCGATCTCGCGCGCCTTGCCCTGCGCCAGCTTGATGACGACGTAGGAGATGACACCGGCGGCGACGCCGGCCGTGATCGAGTACGTGAAGGGCATGATCACGACGGTCAGGAAGACCGGGATCGAGGTGGCGCTGTCGGCCCAGTCCACGTGGCGGGCGTTCTGCATCATCATCGCGCCGATGACCACGAGGGCCGCGGAAGCGACCTCACCGGGGACGATCTGCGTGATCGGGGTGAAGAAGAGGCAGAGGGCGAAGAAAAGACCCGTGACGACGGAGGCGAGGCCTGTGCGGGCACCCTCGCCGACGCCGGTGGCCGACTCGACGAACACGGTCTGGCCGGAGCCACCCGCTACGCCACCGATGGCGCCACCGGCACCGTCGATGAACAGCGCCTTGGACAGGCCCGGCATGCGGCCCTGGTCGTCGGCCAGCTTGGCCTCGGTACCGACGCCGATGATGGTGGCCATCGCGTCGAAGAAGCCGGCGAGCACGAGGGTGAAGACGATCATGCCGACCGTCATGACACCGACGTCGCCCCAGCCGCCGAAGGAGACGTCACCGAAGAGCGAGAAGTCCGGCATGGAGACCGCGGAGCCCGAGAGGACCGGCGGGCCGCTCTTCCAGGCCTTCGCGTCGATGTCCGCGACGGCGTTCAGGATGGCCGCGAGGACGGTGCCGCCGACGATGCCGATCAGGATCGCGCCGGGCACCTTGCGGGCCTGCAGGGCGAAGATGACGAGCAGGGTCACGCAGAAGAGCAGGACGGGCCAGCCGGCGAGCTCTCCGCCGTGACCGAGGGTGACGGGGGGACCGAATTCCGAGCCCTTGCCGACGAAGCCCGCGTTCACGAGGCCGATGAGGGCCACGAAGAGGCCGATGCCCATGGTGATCGCGTGCTTGAGCGCGAGCGGGATCGCGTTCATGATCATCTCTCGGAGGCCGGTGACGACCAGGAGACAGATCACGACACCGTAGATCACGCACATGCCCATGGCCTGAGGCCAGGTCATCTGCGGGGCGACCTGCGAGGCGAGCACGCCCGACACGGAAAGACCGGCGGCGAGCGCCAGCGGCACCTTGCCGACGAAGCCCATGAGGAGCGTGGTGATGCAGGCGGCGAAGGCCGTCGCGGTGATCAGGGCCGCGGGGGCCATCGTGGTGCCCGCGACGTCCTTGCCCGAAAGGAGCAGGGGGTTCAGCAGGAGGATGTACGCCATCGCCATGAAGGTCGTGATACCGCCACGAACCTCGTTGCCGACGTTGGATCCGCGCTTGCTGATGTGAAAGTACCGGTCGAGCCAGGACTGACCGGCGGGGGTCGGAGAGCCTTCTCCGGCCTCCTCCGCACTGGTCTTGGGCTCTACAGAGGACTGGGTCATGGTGCCTAACTCCCAAGGTTCAAAGGGGCACCCGCATAAAGATTGGAGACACGGGATTTGGGAAAACGCGTTTGGCTGCACGACCCGGGGTGACGGCCCGAGGCGACGCAAATAGCGCACTGAGTCGAGTGCACTGCGTGTACTGCGGGTACTGCGTGGGTGCGGTACGGCTGGTACTGCTGGTGACACCGGGGGTAGGTGGTGTGACCGGGGGTGATATCTGGGTACTTCCGGTGAAAACTTGACCGCGAGCGGTGCGGCGCTGATGACTCCGGACTTCTGTGCTCCGGGCGGTGCGACTGGAAGTGTGACGTTCCCGTGTCACACCGCCCGGAAATCTGGGGGGGGTCCGGGGGCCTCGCGGCCCCCGGACCAGCCGTCCTAGAGAGTGCCGGTGAGCAGTTCCGGACGGATCGGCGTCTTGTTGATCTCCAGACCGGTCGCCGCCCGGATCGCCGCGATGACGGCCGGGGTGGACGAGAGGGTCGGGGCCTCGCCCATGCCGCGCAGGCCGTACGGGGCCTTCGGGTCGGCGAGCTCCAGGACGTCGACCGGGATGGTCGGGGTGTCGAGGATGGTCGGGATCAGGTAGTCCGTGAAGGAGGGGTTGCGCACCTTCGCGGTCTTCGGGTCCACGATGATCTCTTCCATGATCGCGACGCCCAGACCCTGGGTGGTACCACCCTGGATCTGGCCGACCACGGAGAGCATGTTGAGCGCCTTGCCGACGTCCTGGGCGGTCGCCAGCTCGACGACCTTGACGAGGCCGAGCTCGGTGTCCACCTCGACGACCGCGCGGTGCGCGGCGAAGGTGTACTGGACGTGGCCGTTGCCCTGGCCGGTGACCAGGTCGAAGGGCTCGGTCGCGGCGTGACGGAACTCGAGCTCGATGTCGATCGCGTCCTCGCCCTCCAGGATGTCGGCGAGGTCCGCGAGGACCTCTCCGCCGTCCGTGACGACCTTTCCGCCTTCGAGGAGCAGCTCGGCGGTCGCCCACGCGGGGTGGTACGAGCCGTTCTTGCGCCGGCCGATCTCCAGGACCGCCTCGCGGACGGCCTCACAGGTGTTCTTCACCGCGCCACCGGTCATGTACGTCTGCCGCGAGGCGGACGTGGAACCGGCGGAGCCGACCTGCGTGTCGGCCGGGTGGATGGTCACCTGCGTGACGCCCAGCTCGGTACGGGCGATCTGCGCGTGGACGGTGATGCCGCCCTGGCCGACCTCCGCCATGGCCGTGTGGACCATCGCGACGGGCTCGCCGTTGATGACCTCGAGGGTCACGCGGGCGGTGGAGTAGTCGTCGAAGCCCTCGGAGAAGCCGACGTTCTTGATGCCGACCGCGTAGCCGACGCCGCGGACGACGCCTTCACCGTGGGTGGTGTTCGACAGACCACCGGGCAGCGCGCGGACGTCCGCGCTCTCGCCGGCGGACTCCCACTGGCGCTCCGGCGGCAGCGGACGGGCCTTGACCCGGCGCAGCAGCTCGGCGACGGGCGCCGGAGCGTCCACGACCTGACCGGTGGGCATGATCGTGCCCTGCTCCATGGCGTTGAGCTGGCGGAACTCGACCGGATCCATGCCCAGCTTCGCCGCGAGCTTGTCCATCTGGGCCTCGTAGGCGAAGCAGGCCTGGACGGCGCCGAAGCCGCGCATCGCGCCACAGGGCGGGTTGTTCGTGTAGAGCGCGATCGCCTCGATGTCCACGTCCTCCAGGACGTACGGACCGACCGAGAGGGAGGAGGCGTTGCCCACGACCGCCGGGGAAGCGGACGCGTACGCGCCGCCGTCCAGGACGATCTTGCACTTCATGTGCGTGAGCTTGCCGTCCTTGGTGGCGCCGTGCTCGTAGTACAGCTTCGCCGGGTGACGGTGCACGTGGCCGAAGAAGGACTCGAAGCGGTTGTAGACGATCTTGACCGGCTTGTTCGTGGCCAGGGCCAGGAGGCAGGCGTGGATCTGCATCGAGATGTCTTCGCGGCCACCGAACGCGCCGCCGACGCCCGAGAGCGTCATGCGGACCTTCTCCGGCGGCAGGCCCAGGACCGGGGCGATCTGCTGGAGGTCCGAGTGCAGCCACTGGGTGGCGACGTACAGCTCGACGCCGCCGTCCTCGGACGGCACGGCCAGGCCGGACTCCGGGCCGAGGAAGGCCTGGTCCTGCATGCCGAAGGTGTACTCGCCCTCGACGATGACGTCGGCGCGCTTGCGGGCCTCTTCCACGTTGCCGCGGATGATCGGCTGGCGGTGCACGATGTTCGGGTGCGGGACGTGACCGATGTGGTGGTCGTCACGGCCCTCGTGGATCAGCGGCGCGCCCTCGGCGAGGGCGGAGGCCTCGTCCGTGACGAGCGGCAGCTCACGGTAGTCGATCTTGATCTTGGCGGCCGCGCGGCGGGCGGTCTCCGGGTGGTCGGCGGCCACGAGGGCGACCGGCTCACCGTGGTGACGGACCCGGCCGTTGGCGAGAACCGGGGTGTCCTGGATCTCGAGGCCGTAGTTCTTCATCTCGGCCGGCAGGTCGTCGTACGTCAGCACCGAGTAGACACCCGGCATCGCCAGGGCCTCGGAGATGTCGATCGAGACGATCTCGGCGTGGGCCACGGGGCTGCGGAGCGTCTGGCCCCACAGCATGTCCTCGTGCCACATGTCCGAGGAGTACGCGAACTCACCGGTCACCTTGAGGGTGCCGTCCGGGCGCAGCGTGGACTCGCCGATGCCGCCCTTGGTGTGCTTCTGCGTGACGTTGGTCGGCGTACCCGCCGGGACCGTGCGCGTGTTCTGGGCCATGGTCAGACCGCCTCAGACTGACGGGCGGCCGCGAGGCGGACCGCGTCGAGGATCTTCTCGTAGCCCGTGCAGCGGCAGAGGTTGCCGGACAGGGACTCACGGATGTCCTGGTCGGACGGGGAGGGGTTCTCCTCCAGCAGCGCGTCCGCCTGGACCAGGAGGCCCGGGGTGCAGAAACCGCACTGGACGGCGCCGGCGTCGATGAACGCCTGCTGGATGGTGGAGAGCTCGACGCCCTCGCCGGTCTGCGAGTCGCCCGGCTTGGCCTGCCACTGCTTGGCCGCGTCCAGGGTGACGCCGCCCTTGCTGCCGCAGCCGCCGCCGGTGCCGCAGGCACCGCCGTGGCCGTGCTCGTCGCGCTGCTTGGCGAACTCCGCCAGGCCCTCGACGGTCACGACGTCGCGGCCCTCGACCTGACCGGCCGCGACCAGACAGGAACAGACCGGCACGCCGTCGAGACGGACGGTGCAGGAACCGCACTCGCCCTGCTCACAGGCGTTCTTCGAACCGGGCAGGCCCAGGCGCTCGCGCAGGACGTAGAGAAGGGACTCGCCCTCCCAGACGTCGTCGGCTTCCTGCTGACGGCCGTTGACAGTGAAATTGACGCGCATGATTACGCAGCCCCTTCAAGCGAGCGGCCGTTGTTCGAACCGCGGTACTGCTCCCACGTCCAGACGAGCTGGCGGCGAGCCATGATGCCGACCGCGTGGCGGCGGTACTTCGCCGTGCCGCGGACGTCGTCGATCGGGTTGGCCGCGCCGGAGGCGAGGTCACCGAACTGCTTGGCGATCGACGGGGTGATGACCTTGCCGGACTCCCAGAAGCCACCCTCTTCGAGCGCGGCGTTGAGGAACTCCTCGGCGGCCTTCGCCCGGATCGGGGTCGGCGCGGCCGAACCGATACCGGTACGGACCGTGCGGGTCTCGGGGTGCAGCGCCAGGCCGAACGCGCAGACGGCGATGACCATCGCGTTGCGGGAGCCGACCTTGGAGTACTGCTGGGGGCCGTCCGCCTTCTTGACGTGGACGGTCTTGATGAGCTCGTCGGCGGCCAGCGCGTTGCGCTTGACGCCGGTGTAGAACTCGTCGATCGGGATCAGGCGGGATCCGCGTACGGACTCCACCTCGACCTCGGCGCCCGCCGCGAGCAGCGCGGGGTGGGAGTCGCCGGCCGGCGAGGCGCAACCGAGGTTGCCGCCGACACCGCCGCGGTTACGGATCTGCGGGGACGCGACCGTGTGCGAGGCGAGCGCGAGTCCCGGAAGCTCCGTGCGGAGGTTCTCCATGATCTGCGTGTACGGGACGGAGGCGCCCAGACGTACCACGTCCTCGCCGACCTCCCACTCCCGCAGGAGACCGATGCGGTTCAGGTCCAGGAGGTACTCCGGCCGACGGTGGTCGAAGTTGATCTCGACCATCACATCGGTGCCACCCGCAATCGGCACAGCTGTGGGGAACTCGGCCTTAGCGGCGAGCGCCTCCTCCCAGCTGGCGGGGCGAAGGAAGTCCATGTGCGGCTCTCTTCTTCTTAATCGGGTCGTTCACTTCAAGCCAGGAGGCCGTTGGGCCCTCGACTGGTCGTTCACGTGCTGTTAACGCGGTGTGGACTCAGTACACCGGCCCTGCGTCCCCCGGGTGCAGTCACCGAAACCATGAAGGAGTTGGCTGGGGACCTCCCTCGTCTTGTAGATTCGTATGAAAGGCAGGATGCGACGACCTGCCCGATTTCCAACGGCAACATTCGAGACAGATCGGCGGCGACATCATGCGGCTGCGCGCACTGCTGGAAACCGAGGCGCTGGGGCTGCGGCTGCTGGGCGGCGAGGAAGAACTCGACCGGACGGTCCGCGGGGTCATGACGACCGACCTGAGGGATCCCAGCCGATACCTATCCGGAGGGGAACTGGTCCTCACTGGCCTGGCATGGAGACGAAATTCAGCCGACTCCGAGCCGTTCGTACGAATCCTCGCGAGCGCCGGCGTGGCCGGGCTCGCGGCCGGCGAGGCCGAGCTGGGAGACATTCCCGACGACCTCGTCACGGCGTGTCTGCGCAACCGTCTCCCGTTGTTCGCTGTAAACGAAGACGTTGCATTCGCCACCATCACCGAGTACGTGGTGCGGCAGGTGTCGGGAGAGCGCGCCGGGGACCTCGCGGCCGTCGTGGACCGCCATCGGCGGCTCATGACCTCCGGTCCCGCCGGTGGTGGACCCGATGTGGTGCTCGATCTGCTCACCACGGACCTCGATCTCCGGGCCTGGGTGCTCTCGCCCACCGGCCGGCAGATCGCCGGGGCGGGCGAGCCGCTGGCGCCGGGCATCTGCGCGGCACTGGCGAGCGAGCACCTCGCGGCGGTCCGGACGGGCCGCAGGGGCCCGCACCGGATCTCCCTCCAGGGTATTATGTACTCCCTCTTCCCGATCAGGGGACACGGGCGCGGACCCGCAGGTCCGGCGGCCCGGGACGTCCGCGAGAGCGTGCTCTCCGACTGGCTGCTGGCCGTCGAGGCCGACGCCGGCGACTGGCCGGCCGAGCGGCTCGATCTGCTCCAGGGCGTCACCCAGCTCATCGCGGTCGAGCGGGACCGCCGCGACGCGGCCCGCACGGTGCGCCGCCGCCTCGCCCAGGAGGTCCTGGAGCTGGTCCAGACGGGCGCTCCGCCCGCCGAGATCGCCGCCCGCCTGCGGGTGGCCGCGCCGGTCCTCCTGCCCGGCCTGGGCACCGCCCCGCACTGGCAGGTCGTCGTGGCCCGGGTGGACTGGGACGGCGGTGACATCGCGGGCGGCCCCGTAGCCCAGTCGCTGCTGGAGGAAATCCTCGTAGACCCCTCCGTCTCCGGTCCCGAACCCTCGGACCGGATCGCCGTCGCGCATGCCGGGGACGAGGCGATCGCCCTCGTACCGCTGCCCGCGCCCGCCGGCGAGCCCGGCGAGGAGAAGGGCCCCGACACCGCCCTGCACGCGGAAACGCTGCTCGCGGCCGTACGGGACCCCCTGGCGGCCGGACTCGCCGACGACGGCCGGCTCACCCTGGGCGTCAGCGCGGCCGTGTCCTCCGCCGAGGGCCTGCGCGGGGCCCTGGAAGAGGCCCGGCACGCCCGCCGGGTCGCCGCGGCCCGCCCGGGCCGGGTCTGCGCCGCCGGCCACCACGAGCTGGCCTCGCACGTCCTGCTGCTCCCGTTCGTCCCGGACGACGTCCGCCGCGCCTTCACGGCCCGGCTGCTCGACCCGCTGCGGGACTACGACCGCCGCCACCGCGCGGAACTCATCCCCACCCTCGAAGCCTTCCTGGACTGCGACGGCTCGTGGACCCGCTGCGCGACGCGTTTGCACCTCCACGTCAACACGCTGAGGTACCGGGTCGGGCGAATCGAGCAGTTGACGGCGCGGGATCTTTCCCGGCTGGAGGACAAGCTCGATTTCTTCCTGGCACTGCGCATGAGCTGAGAAGATCCACCGCCTGACCGGCCGGGGGGCCGGTCCGGGGCGGACGGGGGGCCGGCAGGGGGTGACTGATGATCCGTCCGGACTTTGTGAAAGAGTTCACCCGACCCCTTGGCCGAACCTGCCGATCCGTGCTCTCATTTCGCCCCAGGGCTCAACGACGTGCTGCTTGGTTGCTTTGGGGAGGGCAATGTGGCGGATACCGCCATGTCCAGTGCCGGAACTACCGGGGGAGACGACCCCCTCCAGCGGGCGATATGGCGGCTGCGCTCGCGTGGCTGTTGGACCGACGCGGCGGCCCTGCTGACACCGCACCTGCACGATGCCGGAGCCGCCGTGCAGCGGACCGGACTGCTGGTCGAACGCTGCCTCTTCACGGGCCAGGGCTGGGCCGAAGCCGAGGACGCCCTGCGGGTGGCCGAAGCGGTCTCCCAGGACGACGACGACCGGGGCGCGGCCGCGTGCGAGCGCGGTCACCTGGCGTACGCGGCGACCGTACTGGGCGTACGCGACCGGGCCGACGAGGCCCGCTCCGCGCTCGGCCGGGCGGCGGCGCTGCTGTCCCCGGGGTCGCGCACCCGGCCGCTGCTGGACTTCCGGCGGGGCCTTGTCGCCGAACACTTGGCGGACGCCCCGTCATCGGCCCTGCCGGCGTACCGGCGGGCCCACGCGGGCGCCCTGGCCCACGGCGACACCCTCCTGCTGTCCTTCACCTGGCGGCACCTGGCGGCGCTGGCCCTGCGGGACGGGGAGGTCGCCGAGGCCCGCAAGGGCTTCGCGGAGTCCCTCCGCATCCGGGAGGACCTGGGCTTCCTCGTCGGCACCGCCCCGGCGCTGGCGGCCCTGGCCGAAGCCGAACCGGAACCCGAAGCCGCCCGCCTCCGCGCGGAGGCCCGCCGCCTCTTCCACCTCCTGGGCGGCATCCCCACCTGGCTGGCGGACCAACTCCACCCGGTACCCCCGCCTGCACCTGCACCTGCACCTTCTTAACGCGCCGCTCGCGCGGTGCGGCCCTGGCGGGCCTTACCGGCTTCGCGCCGCTGCGCCGGACTCCGTCCGGCGGTGGCGCCGGTCGGGGCTGCCGCCCCCGCCGTGCCGGGGCGGGGTCCGGTGGGCGGGTGCGGGTGGTTCGGCCCTGCGGGGCGGAGTCCCCTACCCGCCCTTCGCCCGTTCCCCGGGCGCTGCCCGGAGCCCGGTCCTCAAACGCCGGACAGGCTGAAGGCGGGGTCCCGGGCTGCGCCCGGACCCCCTGGGGCTCCGCCCCAGACCCCGGTCCTCAAACGCCGGACGGCTGAAAAGACCACCCGGCCGGGGTCGCAGGCTCGGACGGTCGGGGACGGGGGCGGGGTGGGGTGTTGGCCGGGACGTAAAGCGTGATTTGTGGCGCAGGCACACCCCACAACTGTCGAAGAAGTACACAGGGCGCCTAAATCATGCAGTCCAGGCCGACACCCCACCCCGCCCCCGGCACCGACCAACCCGCAGCCAGACCGACCGCCGGCCACACCCCAGCCCCGCCGGCGTTTGAGGCGCAGGGGCCCGGGGACCGGTCCCCGGCAACGGCGCCGCACCCCGTCCCCGAGGGGGTCAGCGGGGCGCGAAGTGGCCGCGGATCAGGGATTCCGCCCCCGAGAGGTCGCCCGCGGAGAGCGCGGACACGACCGCCACGTGTTCCGCCGCCTCCGCGACAAGCTCCGCCCGCCGGATGCGCCGCGGCCCCGGCAGGGGCCACTGGGAGCGGCGGTGGAGATCCGACGCCACCAGGAGGAGCTGGGCGTTGCCCGCCAGCGCGAGCACCGCACGGTGAAACTCCCGGTCCGCGTCGGCGTACCGCGCCGGATCACCCGCGTCGGCCGCCTCCACGGTCTCCGCGGCCGCAGGCCCCAGCGCGACCCAGGCCGCGGACGGCACCGTACGGGCCAGCCGCAGCATCACGGGGACTTCGAGCAGCGCCCTGACCTCGGCCAGTTCCGCCAGCTCCCCCGGGGTGCGGGTCAGGACCCGGAAGCCCCGGTTCGGGAGGCATTCGACGACCCCCTCCAGCGCCAGCTGCTGCATCGCCTCGCGCACGGGCGTCGCGGAGACCCCGAAGCGCTCCCCCAGGGCCGGGCCCGAGTAGATCTCCCCCGGGGCCAGCTCGCCGGCGATCAGCGCCGCGCGCAGGGCGTCGAGGATCTGCCCGCGCACGGAATGCCGTACGACCTTCCGGTTCTGCTGCTCCGGCACCCGGGCTCGGGCCGTCTCGCGCACTCGGTCCTCCCACGGGTTTCGATCTGCCCCCGAAGAATAGCCCTCCTTCCCACGCCCCACGGAGATCAGGTAAGGTAAGGCTTACCTGTTAACGATCGCGTGGATCGGTGGTTCGCCATGACCGTCACGGCCGTCGCGCCCGCCCCGGGCCACGTCCACCCCGTACGCACCCCCCGCACCCCCCGCAACCCCCGCAACCCCGCCCCGGCCGGCTCTCCGGTGGCGGACGCCTACGCACGGCTGACCGAGGCCTACAGCGGCCTGCGCGTCACCGAGCTCGCCCCGCACGAACCCTCCCCTCGCGGTGTGGGGTGGGTCGGTGCGGACGAGCTCGCGGCGGGCGGCGAGGCCCTGGAGGCGTTCCTCGCGTGGGACGAGGCGCAGATACTCCGCGACTACGGGCGCCCGGGCCGGCACGACGTGGTGGCGGGGTTCGGACTGCACCGGTACGCGTGGGAGGCCTGTCTGCTGTTCACGGCCCCCTGGTTCCTGGACCGGCGCGTGCCGCTCCTCCCCCCGGAGGCCGTGTCCTTCCACCGGACCGACGGCCGGATGGCCGTCCGCGTCCGCTCCTTCGCCTGCCTGCCGGACGACCCGGCGGCAGCGCTCCCCGGGGCCCGGGTCGTGCCCGACGAGGACGCGCTGCGCGCAGAGGTAAGGGCCGCGGTGGCCCAGCACCTCGAACCGCTCGTGGAGGGCTTCGGCCCGCGGATGCGGCGCGGTCGGCGCGCCCTGTGGGGCATGGTGACCGACGACGTGGTCGAGAGCCTCTGGTACGTGGCCAACCTGCTCGGCGAGGCCGAGGAGCAGCGGGGCGTGCGCGAGCTGGACCGGCTCTTCCCCGGCTCGACCGCCCCGTACACCGGTGGCGCGGGCTTCCGTACCCTCGAAGCCCCGGACGGTCGGGAGCTCCCGACCCGTGACCGGGCGAGCTGCTGCTTCTTCTACACCATCCGCCCGGACGACACCTGCGTCACCTGCCCCCGCACCTGCGACGAGGACCGCGTCGCGCGCCTGACGGCCGACGGCTGAGAGGCGCGGTCCGGCCTTACGGCGCCAGGGTGCGCAGTACGCAGAACTCGTTGCCCTCGGGGTCCGCCATGACCACCCAGCTCCGGTCCGGGCCCTGGCCCACGTCCGCCCGGGTGGCGCCGAGGCCGAGCAGTCTGGTCACCTCGTCCTCGGTACCGGCGTCGATCGGGCTGACGTCGAGGTGCAGCCGGTTCTTGACGGCCTTGCCCTCGGGCACCCGGACGAACACCAGGGTGGGCGGCATGTGACGGGCCCGGATGTCCTCGGCGGTCGGCACCCAGGAGCCGATCTCGACCATGTCCTCGCTCCGGTCGATCACCTTGACGTCCAGGACCGCGCACCAGAAGGCGGCGAGCCGCTCCGGATCGTGACAGTCGACGCTCAACTCGGTGAACCTGCTCGTCACGGCTCTTCTCCCAGACAGTGCGGACCGGCGCCACGCGGGGCGCCGACGGCTGGCCAGTGTCACCCACCCGGCCGTACGACCACCACCGGGTTTCCGCGCCGCCACCCCCGCCGCCTCAACCCACCCATCCGACTGACGGAAATCGAACTCGACTCTGGTCGCACGAGCTGGAGTTCGATCAGCAACACCCTATCCGGCGGGCTCCGCCCCCCGTTGGCGTCCACTTGCCCCGAAACCCGCGTGCACGGCTCACCGGCTGCGCCACTATGGCGCCCGGAAAGCCGCACCGGCCACAAGCCGAACAGCCGCATACGCGAGGCAAGGGACAACCGCATGAGACTGACCGACATATCGCTGGACTGGCTGCTGCCCGGCAGCCTGCTGATCCTGGGCGTACTTGCGGCAGTGGCGGTACTGGCCCGGGGCAAGCGCGAAGGCGAGAAGGCCGGGGTGGCCGAGGACAGTTGGGAGCGCAGCGAGGAGCGGCGGCGGCGCAAGGAAGCCGTCTACGGGACCGCCTCGTACGTCCTGCTCTTCTGCTGCGCGGCGGTCGCCGCGGCACTCTCCTTCCACGGGCTGGTCGGCTTCGGCCGGCAAAACCTCAACCTGTCCGGGGGCTGGGAGTACCTGGTCCCCTTCGGTCTCGACGGCGCCGCCATGTTCTGTTCGGTGCTCGCCGTCCGCGAGGCCAGCCACGGCGACGCGGCCCTCGGTTCGCGCATGCTGGTCTGGCTGTTCGCGGGAGCCGCCGCCTGGTTCAACTGGGTGCACGCTCCCCGCGGCCTCGGCCACGACGGGGCTCCGCAGTTCTTCTCCGGCATGTCCCTCTCGGCGGCCGTGCTCTTCGACCGCGCGCTGAAGCAGACCCGCCGGGCCGCACTGCGCGAACAGGGCCTGATTCCGCGGCCGTTGCCGCAGATCCGGATGGTCCGCTGGCTGCGGGCACCCCGGGAGACCTTCGGCGCCTGGTCGCTGATGCTGCTGGAGGGCGTCCGCACCCTCGACGAGGCCGTGGACGAGGTGCGCGAGGACAAGAAGGAGAAGGAGAACGACCGGCACCGCCGGCGGGAGCAACACCGCCTGGACCGGGCGCACATCAAGGCGCTCGGCAGGCAGAACCGGGCGTTCGGGCGCGTGGCCCGCGCCCGTCAGGTCGAGGTGCCGGGGCTGGCCCCCGGAGCGGGCTCCGCGCCGGTCGGCGCGGAGCCGGCCATAGCGGAAACCGGACAGCTGCCCCTACGGCGCCGGCCCTCCCTGCAGGCCGTGAGCGGAACCGAACCCCCTCACACGACTGACCCGGCCAACACGGCCGTCGGCCCCCGGACGGTGGACCTCACCGCCGAGGACGACACGCAGACGCTCCCCCGACTCGACTCACTGGAACGCAAACTGAAGGACCTGGAGCAGCAGTTCGGCTGAGATGACGGGCACGCGCCCGTCCGGGATCCGCTGCGCGGGGTCCGCCCGATCACTCAGGCGGGCCCCGCCTCCCTCGCTCCGTCGAGTTCGAACCACACCACTTTGCCGCCGCCCAGCGACAGCCCGAGCGCGTCCACGCCCCAGGCGTCGGCGAGCGACTGCACCAGCACCAGTCCCCTGCCGTGCGTACCGTCGTCGGCGGACGGTACGTGCGGCCGGGGCCGGCGGGCCGCGTAGTCACGGACCTCCACCCGCAGCCGGTCGGCGGCGAGCGTCGCCGAGACCTCGGCTCCCTGATCGGTGTGGACGAGGGCGTTGGTGACGAGCTCGGTGATCAGCAGCTCGGCCACCTCGGCGGCCTCCGCCCTGCACCGGTGGCGCATCAACTCCCGTAAATCCTTGCGGACTTCCCCGACCGCTTTGAGATCGGCCCGCCGCACGCTCCGGGTGATCCCCGACGCGTCCACCGCCGCCTCGCCCTCGGCCGACGGTTCGCGCGGCACCGGCCGCCCTCTCCGCCACAGCTTTCCGGCCTTCGCCCCCACCCGCACGGCGATGTACCTCCCGCATGCCCGCTGCTCCCGAAGGCCCGCCTGTCGAACAGGCCTACGGGATGCATGCCCCCCGGGGGAATCCGCACGCATCCGGGCTCAGGGGCGCGGCACGTTACGGAGGTTGGATCGAGCCATCTGGATCATCCGGCCCACCCCTCCGTCCAGCACGATCTTGCTGGCCGAAAGTGCGAATCCGGTCACCATTTCGGCGCTGATCTTCGGTGGAATGGACAGGGCGTTGGGGTCCGTGACCACATCCACGAGAGCGGGCCCCTTGTGCTTGAAAGCGTCCCTCAAAGCCGCTGTGAGCTGCTTGGGCTTCTCCACCCGGACCCCGTACGCGCCCGCCGCGCGGGCGATCGCCGCGAAGTCGGGGTTCTTATTCGTGGTTCCGTACGAAGGAAGGCCGGAAACCAACATCTCCAACTCGACCATCCCGAGCGATGAGTTGTTGAAGAGGACCACTTTGACGGGGAGGTCGTACTGCACCAGGGTGAGGAAATCTCCCATCAGCATGGAGAAACCACCGTCGCCGGACATCGACACCACTTGACGTCCGCGATCGGTGAACTGTGCGCCGATGGCCTGCGGAAGGGCGTTGGCCATGGAGCCGTGGCTGAAGGAGCCGATGATGCGGCGCTTTCCGTTCGGGGAAAGATAGCGCGCCGCCCAGACGTTGCACATGCCTGTGTCCACGGTGAATACGGCGTCCTCGTCAGCGAGTTCGTCGAGGACCGCGGCCACGTACTCGGGGTGGATGGGCGTGCGCTTCTCCACCTTGCGCGTGTACGCCTTCACCACTCCCTCCAGGGCGTCCGCGTGCTTCTTCAGCATCCGGTCGAGGAACCGGCGGTCCGTCTTGGCCTTCACCCGGGTGTTCAGCGCGCGCAGGGTCTCCCGTACGTCGCCCCAGACGGCGAGGTCCAGCTTGGTGCGGCGGCCGAGGTGTTCGGGCCGGATGTCCACCTGGACGATCTTGACGTCGTCGGGGAGGAAGGCGTTGTACGGGAAGTCCGTGCCGAGCAGGATCAGCAGATCGCACTCGTGGGTGGCCTCGTAGGCCGCGCCGTAGCCGAGCAGCCCGCTCATGCCGACGTCGTACGGATTGTCGTACTGGATCCATTCCTTGCCGCGCAGGGCGTGCCCGATGGGGGCCTTGACCCGGCCGGCGAACTCCATGACCTCGGCGTGCGCGCCGGCGGTGCCGCTGCCGCAGAAGAGCGTGACCCGGTCGGCCTCGTCGATGAGCCGGACCAGCTTGTCGATCTCCCCGTCGCCGGGCCGTACGGTCGGCCGCGCGGTCACCAGCGCCTGCTCGGCGCTCCGCTCCGGTGCGGGCAGGGAGGCGATGTCCCCGGGCAGGGACACCACGCCGACGCCGCCGCGCCCGATGGCGTGCTGGATGGCGCTCTGCAGGACCCGGGGCATCTGGCGCGGGTTGGAGATCAGCTCGCTGTAGTGGCTGCATTCCGTGAACAGCCGGTCGGGGTGGGTCTCCTGGAAGTAGCCGAGGCCGATCTCGCCGGAGGGGATGTGGGAGGCCAGCGCGAGGACCGGGGCCATGGAACGGTGGGCGTCGTAGAGCCCGTTGATCAGGTGGAGGTTGCCGGGGCCGCAGGAGCCCGCGCACGCGGCGAGGGTGCCGGTGATCTGTGCCTCGGCGCCCGCCGCGAAGGCGGCGGTCTCCTCGTGGCGCACCTGGATCCACTCGATGCCGCCGGTGCGGCGGATCGCGTCGACGACGGGGTTGAGGCTGTCCCCGACGACTCCGTACATCCGGCGCACGCCGGCGCGCACGAGAATGTCGATGAACTGCTCCGCCACGTTCTGCTTGGCCATGGAGGGGGCGCCCTTCCCTTTTCCGGTTCGGCTCTGCCGGGTGCGCCTCCCATCCACGCATGATCCGCCGGGTTACGCCTCCCAGACCGCGGCGGCCGTCCGGTCGTCGGCGTAGCCCTTGAGGCGGAGCTGGGTGTCCGCGAGGAAGGCGGCGAGGCCCGGCGGCGGTGCGTCGGCCCAGCGGGCGGCGAGCTCGACGGAGAGCGGTTCCTCCTCGCGCATCGGGTCCGCGAGGCCGCCGGAGCACAGCAGCAGGGTGTCCCCGGGGCGGGCCACGGAGGCCCTGAACCGGAAGCGGAAACCGGCGGGGACGGCGGGCGCCGGGGCGGGGGCGGATGCCGGGGCGGGCTCCTCCAGGTCCCGCCACTGTCCGTCCCGGAGCCGGAACAGGCCGCCCGCGCCCGCGCCGAAACAGACCCGGGTGCGGCAGCCGGGGTCGACCGGCAGCAGCAGTCCGCGCAGCCCGGCCGTGTAGCCGTCCTCCGGGAGCCCCAGCTCGGCGGCGCGGGCACGCAGTTGCCCGTAGCCGCGGTCGGTGAGCCGCTGGAGCCCCGAGCGCAGGGCTTCGCGCCGGCCGTCCCGGACGTCCTGCGACAGCCGCTCGTGACTCCGTCCGACGGCTCCCGCGACGGAGCGGCACACCTCGGCGGCGGCCTCGGCGGCTCCGGGCGCGGCCCGGTCCCCGCCGGCGAGCACGACCAGGACCAGCGCGTCGGGGCCGGTGCCGAAGCGGGCGGTGAGCAGGAAGTCCTGCCGGGCCTCGCCCCGGAACCGGGCGGAGTCACCGCGCACGGAGGCGGCGCGCAGCGTGTAGCCGCCGTACTGGGCCCCCTCCAGCACGGTGTCGGGGGTCAGCGCGGCGAGCCCGGCCGGATCGGCGGCCGGCAGCGCGATGGGCTCCGCGGCGTAGGTGGGCGGCCGGTCCCCCAAATGCGCCACCACGGGCCGCGGCCCCCCGAAAACCCCACTCCCGGAACCCCCACTCCCAGGCTGTCCCCCACCCCCGGCCCCTTGCCCGGCGCCCTGCGCGTCCCCTTGCCAGCCCCTTTGCTCGGCCCCTTGCCCGGCGCCCCGCTCGGCCCCCTGCCTGGCCCCCGGGCCGGCTCCAGATCGGTCTCCAGGGCCGTCTTCTTCCCCGGCCATGCCGCCCGCCCGCCTGCCCGCCCCGCCGGACGGAGTCCCGTCACCGGAACCCGACCCGAGGCCGACGCCGGACCCGTCCCCGGACGCGGGAGCGGCGCCCCAGCCCGACCCGGAACCGGGATGCGTTCCAAGGGCGAAGCCGGTGCCGGTGCCAGAACCTGAATCGAGCCCCGGACCGGCACCGAGGCCGGACACGGGGACGGGACCAGAACCCGGCCCAGAGCCATGCCCGACACCGAGCCCGAAGGCGGAACCGACCCCAGAGCCAACACCGGGACCGGAGAGGGAACCGGAGGCCGGATCGGAGCCGGAGGCGGGACCGGGACGGGAGGCGGGGTCGGGACGGGAGGCGGGGTCGGCCCCGGAGGCGGGACCAGGAACAAGGCCGGTGTCAGAGCCGGTACCGGACCCGTGGGGGATGGCACCGGACCCGAGGCCCCGCCCGGAAGCAGAACCGACGCCGGACCCCGACGCCGGACCGGAGCCCGGGCCGGACCCGGAAACGACACCCCGCGGCGAGCCGGTCCCCGGGCCCGACCAGGGGTCGCCGCCGCCGCCCGCACCGGGTGCCGCGCCGGACCCCGCCGGGGTCGCCGGGGCCTCGTGCCCGGCTCTGCCGTACGTGTCGTCGGGGCCGCTCCCGGCCCCTGCCGGGTCCGGCTCCGGGGGCGCAGCCGCTGGGGGTGCCTCGTCCCGTAGGCCCCAGCTCCAGTCGGTCGGTTCCCCCGAGTCCTCGGCGGGCAGCGCGGGCGGGACGGCGACGCTCCCGAGCGCGTACCAGGTCTGGCCGCCCTCCCGGGGGTCGCGGGGCGGCGGCAGCACCGAGCCGCCGTACGCGTCCCCCGCCCCGGCCTCCGGCTCCACCGCCGGTCCGGAAGCCGCCAAGGGCGGCTCCGTTTCCGCCTCGGGCGCCGGCCCGGGCGTCGGCACATGCAGCCCCGCCTCCGGCACGGAATCCACCACAGGCGGCCCGGTCTCGGGCGCCGGCCCGTAGCCCGCCACAGGCGGCCCGGCCGCCGGCAGAGGCCCGTAATCCGCCGCACGCGGCCCGACCCCCGCCTCCGGCCCGGACGGCCCGACCTCCGGCAAAGGCCCGGAATCCGCCGCAGGCGGCCCCGCCACCTGCGCCACCGGATCCGAATCCGGATCCGGATCGTGTTCCGTCAGAGGGCCCGGATCCCGCCGGGGATGGGGTACCGCCGCCGGGGACGGAGTCGGCGCCACCAGGACCGCCGCCGAGCGGAAGCGGTGTTCCAGGGTGTCCCGGGGGTCGGGTTCCGGTCCCCCGTCGGGGTCTTCGTAGAGCTTCTGCCACCAGTCATCCGCGCCCGCGTCCCGCTGACTCATGGCCCTCATTGTCGGGCTCCGGTGCAGCCGAAATCCGGCGAACGCAGGAAAAAGGGGGGCCCATCGGACCGCCGTCCGATGGACCCCCCTGCCTTATGTCGTACGACTTAGCGAATGTCGTACGCCCGCGCGACCATCTGGGTGACGGTGGCGCCGTTCTTGTCGGTCAGCTCGACCTTGAGCATGACCTGCTTGCCCGCGGCTCCGGCGTGGTCCACGGTCGCGGTCCACTGCCCGCCGCGCTCGCTCACCTTCGCCTCGGTCCAGCTGCCGCCCTCGTCGTACGAGTAGGACAGCTTGGCCGACTTGAGCGCGCCCGGCGCGTAGCCCGCGTGCCCGCTGACCGCCAGGCCGATCTTCTGGCCGTTGGCCGCGGCCAGGGTCTTCATGCCGTCCAGCGGGGCGGAGATCCGCGGGAAGATGACCGGCAGTGCCTGCGAGTACTGCGTCGCGTCCAGCTTCGAGCGGAAGGTCCAGGTGGTCTGGATCGCGGAGGAGCGCTGCCAGGTACGGGACGGCTGGCCGATCTTCTCCAGCTGCTGGGTCAGTTCGTACGTGGCCTCGCGGGCCGGGACCTCGAAGGCCCCGAAGGGGTAGCCGGTGTCGCCCAGCGACTCGCCGTCGACCTTGAGCGAGACGTTGCCGAGGTCGCCGAAGCCGCCCTGCTGGGCGTAGTGCCCGGTGTCGCCCCACATGGCGGAGGCGAAGCCGATCAGGTTGCCCTGGCGCTCGGCGGCCAGCTGCTCCTTGCCCGCGGTGTCGCGCGGCGCGACCGGGCCGATGACCCCGTCGTACCAGTTCTCGGCGCGCTGGGAGCCCGCCTTGTACGTGCGGTGCTGGTCGGTCATGAACTCGCCCCACGGGAAGCTGCTGGAGACCATGTGGTCCCAGGCGGTGTCCCCGGCGGAGTAGTACTCGGTGCGCTTGCCCGGTACCGCGACGGTGTCGATGGAGCCGAAGTACACGGCGTTGCCGAGCGGGCGGTAGGCCCCGGTCACGTCGACGTAGTCGGCGGCGACGCCCATCGACTGGTAGGCCGATTCGACGGCGCCCAGGTCACGGTCGCGCACCCGGTAGGTGCGGTCCCCGTGGACCTGGCCCTTCTCGATCTGGGCCAGGTTGTAGACGTACGGGCTCTTCGCGCTGCCCTTCCAGCTCAGCGTGACCGCGCCCTTGCCGAGCTTGGCCAGTAGGGCCTGTCCCTCGGCGGATTCGACGGTCAGCACCGGGAGGGCGCCGCCCGCGTAGCCGGTGAAGGCCTGCCAGCGGCCGGGGGCGTCGCGGTAGACGAGGACGGCCTTGGCTCCGGCCGCCTTCGCGTTGCCCGCGATCTCGTACGCCGACCCCTCGTCCGCCGTCTTGACCAGGACGATCGCGTCCTTGGCGGCGACGGCGGCGAGCTCCTCGGGCGTGCCGGAGCCCGCGCCCACGAGCGGGGCGCGGCCGGTTCCGTCGAGGTTGTCGCTGCCGGTGGAGGCGGTGATCGGGTGCAGCACCGGGCCGCCGTTCGCCTTCAGCTCGGAGAGCAGCGGGGCGGCCGCCCGCCAGTAGCTGCCGAACTCGAAGTCGCCCTCCTTGGCCGTGCCGTCGACCGAGGCGTAGTAGCCGCGGATCGTGCGGCCGCCCATGGCGGTGCCTGTGTGCGCCCATTCCTCGCCCCAGGAGCGGGAGAAGGCCAGGGTGGTGGCGCGCGCCTCGGTGGGCTTGTCGGTGGCGATGCTCAGCTTGGCCGCCTTGCGGGCGTCCAGCACGATCACCGTGTCCTTCTTGATCTCGGTCTGCGGCCGGCCGAGGTAGGTGAGCGAGTCGTACATCCGGTCGCCCTCGCCCGCGTCGGGGGTGCCGACGAAGGCGGACAGGAAGTACGAGCCCGGGCGGACCCGGTAGACCTGGTCGGCGGCGCCCTCGTTGAAGCGGCGCTCACCGGTGGCGTCGTCGGTGCCGATCACGTCCAGCGAGGACGGGCCGGCGGCCGGCTTGCCCGTGCGGTCGAGGAGCTTGACGCGCAGGGTGACCGTCTCCGGCTCCACGTAGAGGGAGAAGGGGGTGGAGACGTGCACGCCCTTCGCCGTGGCGACGACGCGGCCGGTGACGTCCCCGTACTGGGAGCGCTCCAGCTTCGCGGCGGGGTCCAGGGCGAGCGGCACCTTGACGGTGGCGCCGGCCGGGACGGTCACGGTGCGCTGGTCCAGACGGGCGACCTGGCCGCGGACGGCGGAGCCGTCGTTGCCGGTGACCTTCTCGACGGAGAGGTTCAGCGTGACGGGCTTGGTCCCCGTGTTGGTGTACGGGAACGAGAGGGCGGTGCGGTCGCTGCGGTCCTGCGGCCAGTTGTAGGTGCCGCCCTGGAGCGCGGGGGCGCCGGTCACGGTGGTGTCGATGGCGGCCTTGACGTCGAGCCGCCCGCCACCGGTCTCCCGTACGTCGCCCGGGACCGAGGTGTTGGCGGAGCCGACCAGCGCGGCCTTGATCTGCTGCGAAGTCCAGTCGGGGTGGCGCTGCTTGACGATGGCGGCGGCGCCCGCGACGTGCGGGGTGGCCATCGAGGTCCCGGACATGGAGCTGTACGCGTACACCCCGCGGCCACCCATGGCGGCGGCGGAGATCCCGACGCCGGGGGCGGCGATCTCGGGCTTGAGGGTGTGGTTCAGGCCCGCCGGGCCACGGCTGGAGAAGGAGGCCGTCTTGTCGTCGCGGTCGACGGCGCCGACGGTCAGCACGCTGGGCGCGCAACCGGGCGAGGAGACCGTGTTGTTGCCGGGGCCGGAGTTGCCCGCGGCGATGACGAACAAGGTGGTGCTGCTCTGGGCCAGCGCCTCGGTGGCCGCGGCCATCGGGTCGTCGCAGGAGAGCTGGGAGGGGTCTCCCAGGCTCATGGAGACCACGTCGGCCTTGCTGTCGACGGCCCACTGCATGCCCGCGATGATCCACGAGTCCAGGCCGTAGCCGGAGTCGTTGAGGACCTTGCCGCTGAGCAGCTGCGCGCCGGGGGCGACGCCCTTCTTCGCCCCGCCGCTCTCGGCGCCGGAGCCGCCGACGGTGGAGATGGTGTGGGTGCCGTGGCCCTGGCGGTCCTCGGCGGTGTCCGAGTCGGTGAAGTTCTTCGCCTCGGCCACCCGGCCCTTGAGGTCGGGGTGTGCGAGGTCGGTGCCGGTGTCGAGGACGGCGACCTTGGTGCCCGTGCCGTCGAATCCGGCGGCCCACGCGGCGGTGGCGCCCACCTGCTTGGTGGAACGCTCCAGGTTCGCCTGGACCTTGCCGTCCAGCCACAGCTTCTTCAGCCGGGGTGAGGCGGCCGAGCGCGCGTGCGGGTTCACGTTCGCGCCGGTGACGTCGGCCCAGAAGTCGGCGGCCTTCGCCTTGTCGGCGGCGAGGGCGACGCCGCCGATGGAGCCGAGGACCAGCGACTGCTCGGCGCCGGCCGGAACGGGCGGGGCGCTGCGCGCGAGGCCGGCGGAGGCCTCGTAGACGGCGATCAGCGGAAGTTTCTTGGCGTGCGTGTCGTCGTAGCCCTGCCGGATCAGGCCGGTGACGTTGAAGAGTTCCTCGTCGGCCTTGCCCGCGGCGAGCGCCGTGATCGCGCTCTCGGGGTAGACGTAGAGGTCCTTGCCCGCCTGGCGGGTCTGCACGATCGGCTGCGAGCCGTCCGCGCGGGGCATCGCGGTGGCCGCGGTGCGGCCGGCCGCGTCGGTGGACACCAGGATCCGGTCACCGGTGACCAGGGTCACCGTGACGGGCGTGGTGGGCTGCCGGGAGGCCGCCTCGCTCCCGGTGAGGGCCCTCTTCTCGGTGCCGGTGCCGGTTCCTGCTCCGGACGCTCCGTCGCTCGGCTGTGCCGTGGACGGGCCCACGGCCGTGACGGCCAGGACGGCCGCGATGGCCGCTCCCAGTGCCGTACGCGATATCGGGCGCATCGCTCTCCCCAGGTGAATTCCGGCCAACTACGGCATTGCACGGCGAAAACGCCGCGTAAATGGCTTCTGGCCAGCGGATGTTGGTGCTGCGGTGGCGCCACCTTGGCAGAGGGGCGGGGGGTGCGGCGATGATGTCGACGGCGGGTTTGCGCCGTGGCCGCTTCCCGCCAGGAACGGTTCCGAGAGGGTTGGGTGGACGAGTTGCTGAGTGCGATAGGTCTCGACGAAGGACAGGAGTCCGCTTACCGCGCGCTGGTCGCGCTGGGGGCGGCGGAGATACCGGACCTCGCGCACCGGCTGACCCTGCCGGTGCAGCAGACCGAACGGACCCTGCGCCACCTGGAGCGCCACGGGCTCGCCGCCCAGTCCTCCGCCCGGCCCGGCCGCTGGGTGGCGGCCCCGCCCGGGGTGGCCCTGGGCGCCCTGCTCACGCAGCAGCGGCACGAACTGGAGCAGGCGGAGCTGGCGGCGGCCCTGCTGGCGGAGGAGTACCGGGCGGAGGCCGCCGAGCCGGCCGTTCACGATCTGGTGGAGGTGGTCACGGGCGCCAGCGCGGTGGCCCACCGCTTCCACCAGCTCCAGCTCGGCGCCGTGGAGGAGGTGCTCGCGCTGGTCAGCGGCCGGCCGCAGGTGGTGACGGGGACGGACAACGAGGCGGAGGACCGGGCGGCCGTACGGGGAGTCTCCTACCGGGTGGTCATCGAGCGGGAGGTGCTCACCCTGCCCAGCGGGATCCGCGAGGCGTCCACGGCGCTGGCGCGCGGCGAGCACATCCGGGTGACGGCCGAGGTGCCGACCAAACTCGTCATCGCGGACCGCTCGCTCGCGATGGTCCCGCTGACGGCGCGCGGCGCGGAGCCGGCGGCGCTCGTCGTGCACGCGTCGGGGCTGCTGGAGTCCCTGATGGGCCTCTTCGAGGCGGTCTGGCGGGAGTCCCTCCCGCTGCGGCTGGGCTCCACCGGGGCGCCGGAGGAATCCGATGGCGGACCCGACGTCACGGACCTGGAGATCCTCACCCTCCTCCTGGCGGGGATGACGGACGCCAGCGTGGCGAAGCACCTGGAGCTGGGCCTGCGGACGGTCCAGCGGCGGGTCAAGGGCCTGATGGAGCTGTCGGGTGTCACGACCCGGCTCCAGCTCGGCTGGTACGCGTACGAGCGGGGCTGGGTGGCCCGATAGCCCCGGGCCGGGCAGGCTGGGCAGATGGACCTGCCTCAGCTGCCCCAGTTGCTGCTGGTGGGGCTGGTGCTGGTGCTCGGATTGCTCGGGGTACTGGTCCCCGGCGCCCCCGGCACCCTCCTCGTCTGGGCCGGAATCCTGTGGTGGGCGCTGCACGAACGCTCGTCGGTGGCCTGGGGCCTGCTGGCGGGCGCGACGGCGCTGCTGCTGGTGGTGCAGGTGGTGAAGTGGCTGCTGCCCCCGCGGCGGCTCCGGGGGGTCGGCGTCACCCGCCGGATGGTGGTGTACGCGGGCGTGGGCGCGGTACTGGGCTTCGTGCTGCTCCCGGTGGTGGGCACGGCCCCCGGCTTCGTCGGCGGCATCTACCTCTGCGAGCGACGCCGCCTGGGCACCCCCGGGGAGGCGTGGGCGTCGGTGCGGGCGGTGATGCGGGCGGTGGGGACGAGCGTGCTGGTGGAGCTGTTCGCGTGCCTGCTGGTGGTGGGGGCGTGGGTGGGGACGCTGCTGTGGGCCTAGCCGACGACCTGGTCCCCGCCGACCGGGACTTACGGCGTAGGCCCGACTAGGTCCTCGGCCCGATGCGCCGTGCGGCCCCGGCTGGGATCGTCTCCCCCATGACCGACATGGCGGAGTTCAAGGGTTTCAGCGAGGCCGAACGGACATACCTGCGCTCGCAGCACCTGGGCCGGCTCGCGACGGTGGACCCGGCCGGGCAGCCCCAGGCGAACCCGGTCGGATTCTTCCCTCAGGACGACGGGACGGTCCTGGTGGGCGGGCTGGCGATGGGCACGACGAAGAAGTGGCGGAACCTCACCGAGAACCCCCGGCTGTCACTGGTCGTGGACGACCTGGTCAGCACCCGTCCCTGGACGGTGCGCGGCATCGAGATCCGCGGCCGGGCCACGCTGGAAGTGGGCCCGCACTCCTTGGGCCCCCACTTCAGCCCGGAGGTCATCCGCATCCACCCGGACCGCGTGCTGTCCTGGGGCCTGGACACCTAGCCCACCGCTGCGCGGAGCAGGTTCCCCTCCCCGCGCAGCGGCACACCCGCGCCCGGTGCCGGGTGGGGCCCAGCCCCGGGCGGGGGCGTGCCCGGCCCGGGGCGGGGGGCGTGCCCGGCACCGGGGCGGGGCGCGGCCCCCGGGCCGGGAGCCGTCAGGCCCGGCCGGTCCGCTTCGCGGCATAGTTCGCGCGGCCCACCGCCGAGCGGAGCCTCCAGTCGCGCCTGATCTCCGACCGGAGCCGCGCGTCGGTCTTCGCGACGATCCGCTGGTTCTCCCGCAGCAGCTTGCGGTAGCTCTCCAGCCGCCGCTCCGGCAGCTCCCCGGAGTCCACCGCGGCCCGTACGCCGCACCCCGGCTCCGCCTCGTGCGCGCAGTCGTGGAAACGGCACCGCTGCGCGTACTCCTCGATCTCCGAGAAGACCTGCCCGACGCCCGCCTCCGCGTCGAAGAGCCCGACGCCCCGCAGCCCGGGGGTGTCGATCAGCACGCCACCGCCCGGCAGCACGAGCAGGTTGCGCGTCGTGGTGGTGTGGCGGCCCTTGCCGTCGACCTCGCGCGCCGCCTGGACCTCCATCACGTCCTCCCCCAACAGCGCGTTGGCCAGCGTGGACTTGCCCGCGCCGGAGATCCCGAGGAGCACGCTCGTACCGCCCCCGACCACTGCGGCGAGCACGTCCGTGCCCTCCCCGGTCACCGAGGAGACCGTGAGGACGGCGACCCCGGGGGCCGTCGTCTCCACGTCCTCGACGAGGTGTCCGAGGGTGACCGGGTCCGGGACCAGGTCCGCCTTGGTCAGGACCACGAGGGGCTGCGCCCCCGATTCCCAGGCGAGCGCGAGGAACCGCTCGATGCGGCCGAGGTCCAGTTCGACGGCCAGCGACACCGCGATGATCGCGTGGTCGACGTTCGCGGCGAGGATCTGGCCCTCGGACCGCTGGGATGAGGTGGACCGTACGAAGGCGGTCCGGCGCGGCAGGTACGTCTTCACGTAGCGCGGGTTGCCGTGCGCCTCCAGCACCGCCCAGTCTCCGGTGCAGATGACCCGGAGCGGGTCGTGCGGGGTGACGAAGGCGGTGTCGGCGCGGACGATGCCGTCCGCCGTCATGACGTCGCACTGGCCGCGGTCGACCCGTACGACCCGGCCGGGAAGCAGGCCCTGATCGGTGTACGGGGCGAACTCGGCCGCCCACGCCTCGTCCCAGCCGTAGGGGGCCAGGGCGTGCGGAAGCGAGGAGGAGGAAGAGGAGGAAGGAGAAGAGAAAGCGGGGAGAGACAAGGGAAACCCTTCACAGGGTGGCCCCGGCGGTGCGCGCCGCTACCGGGCGCGAAAGAGGTGAGAGGTCAGCCGGAGACCACAGAAGTGACATTGATGGTCTTCTGAGTGCGGGCAACGCCCTGCGCCATGACAGTCATCAATGAACTCACCTCCGGGTCTGCATACGTGCTGACGAGCCGTCCCGCACCGGTCGGCGGGAACGTCCCCACCGTAACAAGCACCCTCAGGCCCGCGCCACTTCTTTTACGGAGCGTCCTGAAGCCGGGTTTCGAACTTACCGCCGGTCAGGGCGGGCCCGAGAGATCCGCAGTCAAGTCGACCACAGAGATTAAGCTGTTCCGATGGAGACCAGCGGAACCGCAGATTCTGAGACGATTTACGAGACGCAGTGCACCGTGGTCGCCGCCTCGCGGAACACGTCGATGAGCGAGACGGCTCCCGATACCCGGCGCCGGATCCTGCGGGTCTCCATGGAACTGTTCGGGGTCCGCGGCTTCCACGAGACCTCGCTGCGGGAGATCGCCGAACAGGTGGGCGTCTCCAAGCCGGCGGTGCTCTACCACTTCCCCGGCAAGGCCGACATCCTCGGCGCCCTGGTCGAGCCGATGCTCCGGGATCTGGCGGCCGCCCTGGCCCGCGCCGCGGCGGGCGGTCCCCGCACGGCCGACGGGTCCGGCTCGGCCGAAGGGTCCGGCGCATCCGTCACGTCCGGCGCATCCGTCACGTCCGGCGCACCCGTCACGTCCGGCACCTCCGGATCCTCGGACCGGACCCGGTGGGCCGTCATCGAAGGGGTGCTCGACGTCTGGCTGGACCACCGCCACCTGCTGCGCCTCAACCTCCAGGACATGGCCCTGGCCGTCCCCGGCCCGGCCTTCGCCCGCCTGCGCGACGCCATGCTCCGCGCCAACTTCCTGGTCGCGGGGCCGAATCCCGGATTCGCGGAACGGGTGCGGGCCGCCCAGGCCGTGGCGATGCTCTCCGATCCGGTGGTGCTCTTCGCCGACGCTCCCGTCCCTGCCCTGCGCGAGGCCGTCCTGGACGGCGTACGACGCCTGCTCGACGGTCCGCACGGCCCGAACGGCCCCGACGCGTCGGCGCGGCCCGTGCCGGGGGGACGGCGCGGGCGGCCCGCCGCCATGAGCCCGGCCATGATCGAGGCCGCCCGCCGGATGCACGCGGCGGGCAGCGGGGCCACCGCGATCGCCGCCGCCCTCGGCGTCTCCCGCGCCACGGTCTACCGCCACCTGCCCCAGGAGGATGCCCCCGAGTGACCGGGCCTGGACGGTCCGGGCCGGCCCGCCCGGCCACGGGTCCGCCGGTGTCCGATTCGTTCAAGACCGGCCCGGCCGGGCGTGCCTAGGGTGAGTTCATGACTCCCCGACTCGACATGATCGGCATCATCGTCTCCGACATGGCCGCATCGCTCGCCTTCTACCGCCGCCTCGGCATCGACGTGCCCGCCGAGGCCGACTCCCAGCCGCACGTCGAAGCCGTCCTGCCGGGCGGACAGCGGATCGGCTGGGACACGGAGGAGGTCATCCGCTCCTTCGACCCGTCCTGGACCCGCCCGACGAGCGACGGCCGGGTGGGGCTCGCGTTCCTGTGCGACTCCCCCGCCGAGGTGGACTCGCTGTACGCGGAGCTGACCGAGGCCGGGAACACGGGCCATCTGAAGCCCTGGGACGCCTTCTGGGGGCAGCGCTACGCCGTCGTCCTGGACCCGGACGGCTCCGGGATCTCCCTCTTCGCACCGGCTGGAGCAGGCGAAGCGCCCGACCCTGCCTGACCCGCCCCTGCCTGACCGGACCCCGCCTGACCGGACCCCGCCGCGTAGGCCCCCGGCGTGGTCCCCGCCAGGGCGCGCACCTCGCGGGTGTAGTGCGCCTGGTCGGCGTATCCGGCCGCCGCTGCCACCGCCGCCTGCGACAGCCCGCGCCGGGTCAGCGCGAGGGCCCGCTGGAGGCGCAGGATCCGCCCCAGGGTCCGGGGCCCGTAGCCGAAGGCGTCGAGGGAGCGCCGGTGCAGCTGCCGCTCCCCGAGGCCGACCGCCCCGGCCACGGCGGCCACGCCCTGCCCGGCGCGCAGCCGGGCCGTCACCTCCGCGACGAGGGGGTCCGGTGGGGCGCCTTCGGCCGCGCGGAGCCGGGCCAGCTCCTCCAGTCCCGCGCGGGGATCCCCGTACGCGGCCACGAGCGCGGTGAGGCGCCGTACCTCGGCGGCGGGCCACAGGTCCGCCAGCTCGACCCGCCGGTCGCGCAGTACGCGGGCCGGTACGCCGAGCAGCGCGGGCGCCGTGCCGGGGGCCAGCCGGATGCCGGCGAAGCCGGAGCCCGGGACTTCTCCGGCGGGGTGCGCGGCGGTGTCGGGTCCGGCCACCAGGAGCCGGCCGTCCACCCACAGCAGGTCCATGCACCCGTCGGGCAGCACCATGCCGGCGCCGGCCCCGCCGGCCCGCCAGAGCACCGCTCCGGCGACCGTCCGGGACGGCCGTTCCTCGTACCGTGCCGCAAGCCCTTCCTCGTACCGTTCCCCGGGCCGTTCCCCGGGCCGTTCCTCCGGCCCCGGGCCGGGCACGGCGTCGTCCGCGCGATCCTCCACGGACACCACGCTACGGCGGCGGTCAGTGCTTGCGCAGGCGGGAGTGGTAGTCCTCGGGGGGCAGGAACTTCGACCAGCGCTCCGGGAACTCCGAGGGCATGCCCCCGTCCTCGTCGCCCTCGTCGTCCTCCGACTCCCCCTCGGCCAGGGCCCGCCAGGCGGCCGCCCGGGCCACGAGCTGGGCGGCCTCCGCCTCGCGGACCCGCTCGTTCGCCTCGCGGGCCGCCGCGGTGGCCACCGAGGGCCAGACCCGGTCGATCGCGGCGTTGACGGCGGCCCCGACGAGGACGGCGAAGGCGGAGATGCCGATCCACAGCAGGATCGCCACGGGGGCGGCCAGCGACCCGTAGATGGTCGGGCCCTCCACCGTGTTGGTGAGGTAGATCCGCAGCAGGAAGGAGCCGAGCACCCACATGGCGAGGGCGACCAGCGCGCCGGGCACGTCCTCGATCCAGGGCGAGCGGACCGGGACGGAGACGTGGTAGAGCGTGGTCAGGAAGGCGATGGAGAGCAGCGTGACGACGGGCCAGTACATGACCGCGATCACCTCCGTGCTCCAGGGCACCAGCCGCACCACCGCGTCCGGGCCGACCACCATCAGCGGCAGCACGATGGCGCCGATCAGCAGGGCGGCGATGTAGAGGACGAAGGCGAGCAGCCGGGTCTTGACGATGCCGCGCTGTCCGTCGAGCCCGTACATGACGGTGATGGTGTCGATGAAGACGTTGACGGCGCGCGAGCCCGACCAGAGGGCGAAGGCGAACCCGAGGGAGATGAGGTCGGGCCGGCCCCTGCCGGTGACGTCGTCGAGCATCGGTTTGGCGATGTCGTTGACGCCCCGGTCGGAGAGGACGGTGCCGACCGCCCCCAGGATGTTCTCCTCGATGCTGGCGACGGTCGTTCCGCCCGACCAGCCGTCCACGTAGCCGAGCAGACCCAGCAGGCCCAGGAAGAGCGGGGGCAGCGAGAGCAGGGTGAAGAAGGCGGCCTCGGCGGCGAGTCCGAGGATCCGGTACTCGATGCACGAGTTCACGGTGTCTTTGAGCAGCAGCCACGCCATCTTGCGCTTGGAGACGTTGCGGTAGAGGGCGCGGGCCCGGTGGAGACGTCCCGGAATCCGCTCGGGTGTTTCTTTCGCGTGCTGCACGTCCTTACGGTATCGGCATGGCAGCCACCACCCACACAGTCAGCAATCAGGCCCCGCCCCTCGTGGGCCACGACGTCTACGGCAGCGACCGGGTCCTCAGCGAGGGGGTCGAGCGGCACCTCGCGGACTCCGCGCCCGAACTCGCCGCGGAGGTAAAGGAAGAGCTCACGGGTCTCGGGCGCGCGGCGGGGTCCCGGCAGGCACAGGACTGGGGGACGCAGGCGAACGAGAACCCGCCGAAGCTGCGGACGCACGACCGGTACGGCCATCGGATCGACGAGGTGGAGTTCCATCCCTCGTGGCACCGGCTGCTCGGGCACGCCGTGGGCGCCGGGCTCACCGACGCGTGGGGGCGGCCCGCGGGGCATCTGCGGCGGGCGGCCGGGTTCTTCGTGTGGTCGCAGGCGGAGGCGGGGCACGGTTGCCCGGTCTCGATGACGCACGCGGCGGTACCGGCGCTGCGGACCGATCCGGAGCTGGCGGCCGAATGGGAGCCGCGGCTGACCTCGCACGTGTACGAGGAGGGGCTGCGGCCGGCCGGGCAGAAGGCCGGGGTGCTCTTCGGGATGGGCATGACGGAGAAGCAGGGCGGGAGCGACGTCCGGGCGAACACGACGGCGGCGGTGCCGCTGGACGCCTCCGGCGAGTACCTGCTGACCGGGCACAAGTGGTTCTGCTCGGCTCCGATGTGCGACGGGTTCCTGGTACTGGCGCAGGCGCCGGGCGGGTTGACCTGTTTCCTGGTGCCGCGGGTGCTGCCGGACGGGACGCGCAACGTCTTCGCGATCCAGCGGCTTAAGGACAAGCTGGGCAACCGGTCGAACGCGTCGAGCGAGGTGGAGTTCGACGGGACGTGGGCGCGGCGGGTGGGTGAGGAGGGCCGGGGGGTGCGGACCATCATCGAGATGGTCGCGGCGACCCGGCTGGACTGCGTGATCGGTTCGGCCTCGCTGATGCGGCAGGCCCTGACGCAGGCCGCTCACCATACGGAGCACCGCTCTGCTTTCGGAGCACCGCTCATCGACCAGCCTCTGATGCGCAACGTCCTCGCCGACCTCGCCCTGGAGTCCGAGGCCGCCACCACTCTCACGCTCCGCCTCGCGGCCGCGTACGACGCCGTCCAGAGCACGGGCAACGAGCAGGAGCGGGCCTTCCTGCGCATCGCGGTGCCCGCCGCGAAGTACTGGGTGACCAAGCGCTGTACGCCGATGGTCGCGGAGGCCCTGGAGTGTCTGGGCGGAAACGGCTACGTCGAGGAGTCCGGGCTGCCCCGGCTGCTGCGCGAGTCCCCGCTGAACTCCATCTGGGAGGGATCGGGCAACGTCCAGGCCCTCGACGTGCTGCGCGCCCTGCAGCGCGAGCCGCAGGCGCTGAACGCCTTCCTCCAGGAGGTCGGTCTGGCGCGCGGCGCCGACCACCGGCTGGATTCGGCCATCAAGAACCTGCTGACCGAGCTCGCGGACCTGGAGGGCATCGAGGCGCGGGCCCGGCGGGTCGTGGAGCGGATGGCCTTGGTGCTCCAGGGATCCCTGCTGGTGCGCTGGGCCCCGCCGGAGGTCGCCGACGCCTTCTGCGCCTCGCGCCTGGGCGGGGACTGGGGCGCGGCCTTCGGCACGCTGCCGCACAGTCTGGATCTGGGATCCGTGGTGGAACGGGCCCGGATCGCGGGCTGAGAGAGGGCCCCAACCCTCCGCTCGCCGTCTGCGGGAAGGCCCCAACCTTCCGAACAGAACCGCCCGGCGACATCCGGGCCCGTTGACCTGGAACAGGGATGGCGCCGCGCCGACTCGGCACCACCCCTGATCCGAGAAGCCCCGAGGAAGGAGCTGTCACGCCGCTCGGCGACGTCCGCACAGTTTCGATCGGCCGACCGGGACTTGGCGAGAGTTGCAAGACGTTGCAACCTTTGACTCGGAACCGCCCTCCGGGCGTACCGGTCCGCCCCTGGAAGGGGTGCGTACCGGACGCCCCACCGGGCGGGAACCGTCGCACATCTGTTCGCACGGGGAGGTTCCGGTGGCCCACACCACAGGCAGCGCGGTCGATGCGGCACGCATCTCGGCCATGGACGCGCGGGAGGCCGCGCGTCTGCTCAAGGGAGTACGGGCGGCCGCGCTGGCCGGGGACCGGCCGCCGGCCGCGCCGCGCCCGGAGATCGCCGAGTCCTGGCGCCGGATGATGGCGGGCGGGGTCCACCCGGACCGCGACAGCCGTTCGCGGATGCTGTCCTTCGCCGAGACCGAGGAGCGGCGCCAGACCTCTCCGCTACGGGACTTGCTGCCCGTCCTGCGCGAGGGGCTGCTGCCCTCGCTGGACGAGGCCCTGCACATCATGGTCGTCGCCGACGCCGACGGGCGGCTGCTGTGGCGGGAGGGCCACTCCTCGATCCTGCGCAACGCGGACCGGCTCGGCTTCGGGGTGGGCGCCGACTGGGACGAGTCGGTGGTCGGCACCAACGGGGTCGGCACCGCCCTGGTGACCCGCAGACCGGTCCAGGTGTTCTCGGCGGAGCACTTCGTCTCCAGCCACCACGACTGGACCTGCGCCGGAGCCCCTGTACGGGACCCCCGCGACGGCTCGCTGCTCGGGGTCCTCGACGTCAGCGGGCCGCTGGCCACCATGCACCCGGCGACCCTGGCGTGGGTGAGCTCGGTGGCCCGGCTCGCGGAGCGGGAGCTGCGGGTACGGCACCTGGAGTCGCTGGAACGGCTGCGGTCGGTGGCGGCCCCGGTGCTGGCCCGGGTGCCGGGGCGGGCGCTGGCGGTGGACGGCAACGGGTGGACGGCGGCCGTCACGGGGCTCGCACCGGTCGAGCGGATCCCGCTGCCGAAGTCCTTCGGGCCCGGCCGGGTGTGGGTGCCGCAGCTCGGCGACTGCCTGGTGGAGCCGCTGCCGGGCGGCTGGCTGGTGAACGTCACGGAGGCCCGTACCGGCGCCGGGGCGGCCGCCCGCGTCGTCCTCGACCTCAGCCGGCCCGGGGCCTGGCGCGCCACCGTCTACGGGGCCGCGGGCAGCTGGTCGCAGGATCTGAGCCCGCGCCACGCGGAGCTGCTGTTCCTGCTGGCGGAGTCCCCCCGGGGGCGCTCGGCGGCGGAACTCTCGCAGGAGCTGTTCGGGGACCCGACCCGCACGGTGACGGTCCGCGCGGAGATCTCCCGGGTGCGCCGCAACCTCGGTGGCGTGCTCGCCCACCGTCCGTACCGCTTCGCGCAGGACGTGGAGGTGGAGCTGATCCGCCCCGCGGACCCGGCCGCGCTGCTGCCGCACTCCACGGCGCCGGCGGTGATCAGCGCCCGGTTGGGTCCGGCCGGGACCGGCATGATTCCCTGAAGTCCATGAGCACCATCACACTGACCACTTGGTCCCTGGAAATGACCGCACCGTCCGACCTCGTCCCGGCGGCCGTCCCGGGCCCCGAGATCCGGATCGTCCGGTCGGAGGTCCCCTCCCCCGAGTTCAGCCGGTTCCTCTACGCCTCCGTGGGCGGAGACATCCACTGGACGGACCGGCTGGCGCTGACCCGCGCGCAGTGGGTGGAGCAGCTGGGCCGTCCCGGGGTGGAGACGTGGGTGGCGTACGACCGGGGCACCCCCGCGGGGTACGTGGAACTCGACCCGCAGCCCGACGGTGTGGTGGAGATCATGTACTTCGGCCTGATCCCCGACTTCCGGGGCCGTCGCATCGGCGGCCACCTGCTGACCGTGGGCATCGAGCGGGCGTGGTCCCTGGCCGAGCGCTGGCCGGAGCTGGCCCCGACGCGGCGCGTCTGGCTGCACACGTGCAGTGAGGACGGGCCGACGGCGATGGCGAACTACCAGCGGCGCGGCTTCAAGGTCTTCAAGGAGGAGACCGAGGAGAAGGCCTCCACCCCCACCCCGGGCCCCTGGCCGGGCGCGTAGCCGGTCCGCGGCGGCGATCTTTCAGCCCCGCCGGCGTTTGAGGCGACCTTTCAGCCCCGCCGGCGTCTGAGGCGGGAACGGTGGAGGGGTGGGTAGGGGACAGCCCCGCGCAGCGGAACGGGTGGGGCTCAGGGGGCCTCCGAGGTGACTCCCGTCACGGGGATCTTGCGATGTGAGACGAGTTCGTCCGGATTGTGGACAGTAGTGGACTCCTCCAATCGCCACATGCCACGCTTCCCCCCATGAACGGAGCTGGAATTGCCTTGGTGAGTCGGCGGCACGTCGACCTCGGCCGCATGTCCAGCGCCATCTGTCCGGCGCGCTGACGCACAGCACCGCCGCGACAGCGCCCCGCATCGACGTCGCCGCGGAAGCGAACACACCGCTCGCCGTCAGCCTCCACAGCAGTCCCCTGTAGGCCGTTCGTCGCCCCAAAAAGGCGACGAAACAGCCACATCCGCTCCACGCGCGCCAGGGGTCACGCCGCCGCTCCCCCCTGCCCCTGCCTCGAGCCGCCGAAGAAGGACGTACCGCCATGGCCGCCACCCCCGATACGACCGCAGCCGCCGCACCCGCCGCCGCCGCGCGCCGCAAGACCGGCCGTCACCGCGGTGAGGGCCAGTGGGCCGTCGGACACCACACGCCCCTCAACGGCAACGAGCAGTTCAAGAAGGACGACGACGGTCTCAATGTGCGGGCGCGCATCGAGAACATCTACTCCAAGGCGGGCTTCGACTCGATCGACCCCAACGACCTGCGCGGCCGTATGCGCTGGTGGGGCCTCTACACCCAGCGCAAGCCCGGGATCGACGGCGGCAAGACCGCGATCCTGGAGCCGGAGGAGCTGGACGACAAGTACTTCATGCTGCGCGTCCGCATCGACGGCGGCCGGCTGACCACCGAGCAGCTGCGCGTCATCGGTGAGATCTCCGAGGAGTTCGCCCGCGGCACCGCCGACCTCACGGACCGGCAGAACGTGCAGTACCACTGGATCCGCATCGAGGACGTCCCGGAGATCTGGCGCCGTCTGGAGGCCGTCGGCCTCTCGACCACCGAGGCCTGCGGTGACACCCCCCGCGTGATCCTGGGCTCGCCCGTCGCCGGCATCGCGCTGGACGAGATCATCGACGGCACCCCCGCCATCGACGAGATCTACGCCCGCATCGTGGGCAACCCCGCCTTCTCGAACCTGCCCCGCAAGTTCAAGTCCGCGATCTCCGGCTCGCCGCTGCTCGACGTGGCGCACGAGATCAACGACATCGCCTTCGTGGGCGTGAACCACCCCGAGCACGGCCCCGGCTTCGACGTCTGGGTCGGCGGCGGCCTCTCCACCAACCCGAAGCTGGGTGTGCGCCTGGGCACCTGGGTCTCGCTCGACGAGGTCCCGGACATCTACGAGGGCGTCATCTCGATCTTCCGCGACTACGGCTACCGCCGGCTGCGCACCCGCGCCCGCCTGAAGTTCCTCGTCGCCGACTGGGGTCCGGCCAAGTTCCGCCAGGTCCTGGAGGACGAGTACCTGAAGCGCAAGCTGACCGACGGCCCCGCGCCCGAGCAGCCCAGCGGCCAGTGGCGTGACCACGTCGGCGTGCACCAGCAGCAGGACGGCAAGTTCTACGTCGGCTTCGCGCCCCGCGTGGGCCGCGTCGACGGCGCCACCCTGACGAAGATCGCCGCCGTCGCCGAGCAGCACGGCTCCGGCCGGCTGCGCACCACCGCCGAGCAGAAGATGATCGTGCTCGACATCGAGGCGGGCCAGGTCGACTCGGTCGTCGCGGCCCTGGAGGCGCTGGACCTGCGGGTCAACCCGTCCCCGTTCCGCCGCGGCACGATGGCCTGCACCGGCATCGAGTTCTGCAAGCTGGCCATCGTCGAGACGAAGGCGCGCGGCGCCTCGCTGATCGACGAACTGGAGCGCCGCCTGCCGGGCTTCGCCGAGCCGCTCACCATCAACATCAACGGCTGCCCGAACGCCTGCGCCCGTATCCAGGTGGCGGACATCGGTCTCAAGGGCCAGCTGGTCCTGGACGACGAGGGCAACCAAGTCGAGGGCTACCAGGTCCACCTGGGCGGCGCACTCGGTCTGGAGGCCGGCTTCGGCCGCAAGGTCCGCGGCCTCAAGGTCACCTCGGCCGGTCTGCCGGACTACGTCGAGCGGGTCGTCTCGCGCTTCGAGAAGCAGCGCGAGGACGGCGAGCGCTTCGCCGCCTGGGTCACCCGTGCCAAGGACGAGGACCTCTCGTGAGCGAGCGCGCCGCACCGTTCTACTGCCCGTACTGCGGCGACGAGGACCTGTTCCCGAACGAAACAGGGCACGGCGCCTGGGAATGCAGGGCCTGCAATCGAGCCTTCCAGCTGAAGTACCTGGGGCTGCTGGCCCGGGGTGTTCAGTCCAATGACGCTGGAGGGGACGAGATATGACCACGATTCAGGACGCCGATCTCAAGACCGCCGACCTCAAGGAGCTGGCCGAGCAGGCGGGCCGGGACCTCGAGGACGCCGCGCCGCTGGAGATCCTCACCTGGGCGGCCGAGACCTTCGGCAAGAAGTTCGCCGTGACCTCCTCCATGGAGGACGCGGTGGTCGCCCACCTCGCCTCCCGCGCCATCCCCGGCGTGGACGTGGTCTTCCTCGACACGGGCTACCACTTCGAGGAGACCATCGGCACCCGTGACGCGGTCGAGGCCGTGATGAACGTCAACGTCATCACGCTCACCCCGCGCCAGAGCGTCGCCGAGCAGGACGCCGAGTACGGCCCCAAGCTGCACGACCGTGACCCCGACCTGTGCTGCGCACTGCGCAAGGTCAAGCCGCTCGAAGAGGGCCTGACCGCGTACGACGCCTGGGCGACGGGCCTGCGCCGCGACGAGTCCCCGACCCGGGCGAACACCCCGGTGGTCGGCTGGGACGAGAAGCGGCAGAAGGTCAAGGTCTCGCCGATCGCCCGCTGGACCCAGGACGACGTGGACGCGTACGTCCTGGAGCACGGCGTGCTCACCAACCCGCTGCTGATGGACGGTTACGCCTCCGTCGGCTGCGCCCCCTGCACCCGCCGGGTGGCGGAGGGCGAGGACGCCCGCGCCGGCCGCTGGGCCGGGCTCGGCAAGACCGAGTGCGGGCTGCACGGCTGATGACGACCACCAGTACGGCCACCACCACGGCCACCGGCCCCACCACCGGGACGGCCGCCGGCGCGACCGACGAACGTACAGAACCGACGGAGACGAACCAGATGAGCGTGAGCGACCAGGGCGCCACCGTGTGGCTGACCGGGCTGCCGAGCGCGGGCAAGACCACCATCGCCTACGCGCTGGCCGAGCGGCTGCGCGCCGAGGGCCACCGCGTGGAGGTCCTCGACGGCGACGAGATCCGCGAGTTCCTCTCGGCCGGTCTCGGTTTCAGCCGCGAGGACCGGCACACCAACGTGCAGCGGATCGGCTTCGTCGCCGAACTCCTCGCGTCCAACGGCGTGAAGGCGCTCGTCCCGGTCATCGCGCCGTTCGCGGACAGCCGCGAGGCCGTCCGCAAGCGGCACGCCGCCGAGGGCACGAGCTACCTCGAAGTGCACGTGGCCACTCCGGTGGAGGTGTGCTCCGAGCGTGACGTGAAGGGCCTGTACGCCAAGCAGGCGGCGGGCGAGATCTCCGGTCTGACCGGGGTCGACGACCCGTACGAGGCACCGGAGTCCCCGGACCTGCGTATCGAGTCGCACACGCAGTCTGTCCAGCAGTCGGCTTCGGCCCTGCACGCGCTGCTCACCGAGAGGGGTCTGGCATGACCGCCACCGTCGCACACGTCCACGAAGGGACGGACGCGCCCTACGCGCTGTCGCACCTCGACGCCCTCGAGTCGGAGGCCGTGCACATCTTCCGCGAGGTGGCGGGCGAGTTCGAGAAGCCGGTGGTCCTCTTCTCCGGCGGCAAGGACTCGATCGTCATGCTGCACCTGGCGCTGAAGGCGTTCGCGCCGGCGCCGGTGCCGTTCACCCTGCTCCACGTGGACACCGGCCACAACTTCCCCGAGGTCCTGGACTACCGGGACCGCGCGGTCGCCAAGCACGGCCTGCGCCTGCACGTGGCCTCCGTGCAGGAGTACATCGACGCCGGCAAGCTCCGCGAGCGCCCCGACGGCGTCCGCAACCCGCTGCAGACCGTCCCGCTGACCGAGGCGATCCAGCAGCTGAAGTTCGACGCCGTCTTCGGCGGCGGCCGCCGCGACGAGGAGAAGGCCCGCGCCAAGGAGCGCGTCTTCTCCCTGCGCGACGAGTTCTCCCAGTGGGACCCGCGCCGCCAGCGCCCCGAGCTGTGGCAGCTCTACAACGGCCGCCACGCCCCGGGCGAGCACGTGCGCGTCTTCCCCCTGTCCAACTGGACCGAGCTGGACGTGTGGCAGTACATCGCCCGCGAGAAGATCGAACTGCCGGAGATCTACTTCGCCCACGAGCGCGAGGTCTTCCAGCGGGGCGGCATGTGGCTGACGGCCGGCGCGTGGGGCGGCGCCAAGGACGGCGAGACCACCGAGACCCGCCTGATCCGCTACCGCACCGTCGGTGACATGTCCTGCACCGGCGCCGTCGACTCCGACGCCACCACGCTGGACGCCGTGATCACCGAAATCGCCGCCTCCCGGCTCACCGAGCGGGGCGCGACCCGCGCCGACGACAAGCTGTCCGAGGCCGCGATGGAAGACCGCAAGCGCGAAGGGTACTTCTAACCATGACCTCGACCACCGAGCAGTTCGCCGATCTCTCGGCGACCACGCTGCTGCGCTTCGCGACCGCGGGCTCCGTCGACGACGGCAAGTCCACCCTGGTCGGCCGCCTGCTGCACGACTCCAAGTCGGTCCTCACCGACCAGCTGGAAGCCGTGGAGCGGGTCTCGGCCAGCCGCGGCCAGGACACCCCCGACCTCGCACTGCTCACCGACGGCCTGCGCGCCGAGCGGGAGCAGGGCATCACCATCGACGTGGCCTACCGCTACTTCGCCACCGCCCGCCGCCGGTTCATCCTGGCCGACACCCCCGGGCACGTGCAGTACACCCGCAACATGGTCACCGGCGCCTCCACCGCCGACCTCGCCGTGGTGCTGGTCGACGCCCGCAACGGTGTGATCGAGCAGACCCGCCGGCACGCCGCGGTCGCGGCCCTGCTGCGGGTCCCGCACGTGGTCCTCGCCGTCAACAAGATGGACCTCGTCGGCTACGAGGAGTCCGTCTTCGCGAAGATCGCCGAGGAGTTCACGGCGTACGCCACGGGCCTGGGCGTCCCGGAGATCACCGCGATCCCGATCTCGGCCCTGGCCGGCGACAACGTGGTGGAGCCCTCCGCCAACATGGACTGGTACGGCGGCCCCACGGTGCTCGAGCACCTGGAGACCGTCCCGGTCAGCCACGACCTCACCGCCTGCCCGGCGCGTTTCCCGGTGCAGTACGTGATCCGCCCGCAGACCGCCGAGCACCCCGACTACCGCGGCTACGCCGGCCAGATCGCCTCCGGCGTCCTGCGCGTCGGCGAGGCCGTCACCGTCCTGCCGTCGGGCCGCACCTCGGTCATCGAGGGCATCGACGCGCTCGGTGAGAGCGTCGACATCGCGTGGGCCCCGCAGTCGGTGACCCTGCGTCTGAGGGACGACATCGACATCTCGCGCGGCGACCTGATCGCGCCGTCGTCGAACTCCCCCGCCACCACGCAGGACGTCGTGGCGACGGTCTGCCACGTGGCGGACCAGCCCCTCGCCGTGGGCGCCCGGGTGCTGATCAAGCACACCACGCGCACGGTGAAGGCGATCGTCAAGGAGATCCCCTCGCGGCTGACCCTGGACGACCTGTCCCAGCACCCCAACCCCGGGCAGCTGGTGGCCAACGACATCGGCCGGGTCGTCGTCCGTACCGCCGAACCGCTCGCGCTCGACTCGTACGCCGACTCGCGCCGCACCGGGTCCTTCCTGCTGATCGACCCGGCGGACGGCACGACGCTGGCGGCCGGCATGGTCGGCGAATCCTTCGCCTCCACCGCCGAGACCACCATCCAGGCTGATGAAGAAGGCTGGGACTTCTGATCATGCTTGCCGATATCTACTCCACCTTCGCGAAAGAGGGCGGCCGCGTAGGCAGCGGCTCCCTCGGCAGCGGCCAGGGAGGTGTGGGGCGATGTGCGTGATGACGTACGCGCACCGCATGCGCGCCCACACCCCCCGCGAGCCGTACCTGCCCTTGCTCAGCAAACGAAGACGTGCGTCGTGACACGACGCTACGAGAGGAAGCCCTCCCGTGCCTGCCATCGGAACCACCGGTAAGACCCTGCGCCGCAGCATCGTCGCCGCTGCCGCCCTCCCGCTCCTGATCGGCGCGCTCGCCTCGTGCGGCTACGGCTCCGACGCGAAGAAGGACGACGCTCCCGCGAAGGCGAACGTCGCCGCCGACGCGAAGGAGCTGTCGGCCTCCGAGGTCCGCATCGGCTACTTCCCGAACCTGACCCACGCCACCGCGCTGGTCGGTCTCCAGGAAGGCCTGATCGCCAAGGAACTCGGCGCCACCACGATCAAGCCGCAGTCCTTCAACGCCGGCCCCTCCGAGATCGAAGCCCTCAACGGCGGCTCTCTCGACATCGGGTTCATCGGCCCCTCGCCTTCGATCAACGCCTACGTCAAGTCCAAGGGCTCCAACCTGCGGATCATCTCCGGCTCCGCCTCCGGCGGCGTCAAGCTCGTCGTGAACCCCGCCAAGATCAAAACCCTGGACGACCTCAAGGGCAAGAAGATCGCCACCCCGCAAAAGGGCAACACCCAGGACGTCGCGTTCCTCAACTGGATCGCCGAAAAGGGCTGGACGGTCGACCCCGAATCCGGCAAGGGCGACGTCTCCGTCGTCCGCACCGACAACAAGGTCACCCCCGACGCCTTCAAGCAGGGCTCCATCGACGGCGCCTGGGTCCCCGAGCCCACCGCCTCCAAACTCGTCGCCGACGGCGGCGCCGTCCTCCTCGACGAAACCACCCTGTGGCCCGACAAGAAGTTCGTCATCACGAACATCATCGTGTCCCAGAAGTTCCTCACCGAACACCCCGACGTCGTCGAGGCCGTACTCACCGGCACCGTCAAGACCAACGCCTGGATCAACGCCAACCCGGACAAGGCCAAAGCCTCCGCGAACGCCAAGCTCGCCGCCGAAGGCGGCAAGCCCCTCGACGCCAAGGTCATCGACCCGGCATGGCCCAGCATCCTCCTCACCAACGACCCGCTGGCCGCCACGCTCAAGACGCAGTCCGAGTGGGCGGTCAAGGCCAAGCTCATCGAGCAGCCCGACCTGGGCGGCATCTACGACCTCAAGCTCCTCAACAAGGTCCTCAAGGCCGCCGGCCAGCCCGAAGTCTCCGACGCCGGCCTCGGCGCCAAGTAACCCCGTAATCCAGCAACCCAGGAGGTGACGACCATGGCCACCATTCTCGCCAAGGCTGCCGAGGGCACGGTAGCGGAGCAGACGCACGCCGCACGCATCGAGCACGTCTCGAAGTCCTTCTCCGGCCCGGCCGGATCGCAGCTCGTCCTGGACGACATCAGCCTCGATGTCGCTCCCGGAGAGTTCGTCACCATCCTGGGTGCCTCGGGATGTGGAAAGTCCACGCTCCTGAACCTGGTCGCCGGACTGGACAAGCCGTCCGCGGGGTCGATCGAGACCCCCGGCGGGCGCCCGTCGCTCATGTTCCAGGAGCACGCCCTCTTCCCGTGGCTCACCGCGGGCAAGAACATCGAGCTCGCCCTGCGTCTGCGCGGGGTGGCCAAGGCCGACCGCAAGCCGGAGGCCGAGCGCCTGCTCGAGCTGGTGCGGCTCGGCGGCTCGTACGGCAAGCGGGTCCACGAGCTGTCCGGCGGCATGCGCCAGCGCGTGGCCCTGGCCCGGGCGCTCGCCCAGGACAGCCAGCTGCTGCTGATGGACGAGCCGTTCGCCGCGCTCGACGCCATCACCCGCGACGTGCTGCACGGCGAGCTCACCCGCATCTGGGAAGAGACGAACCTGTCCGTCCTGTTCGTCACGCACAACGTCCGCGAAGCCGTACGGCTCGCGCAGCGTGTGGTCCTGCTCTCCTCGCGCCCCGGCCGGGTCGCGAAGGAGTGGACCGTGGGCATCCCGCAGCCGCGCCGCATCGAGGACGCGGACGTCGCGGAGCTGTCCCTCGAAATCACCGACCACCTGCGTGGGGAGATCCGCCGCCATGGCCAGCACTGACACCACCCCCGGGGCCCCGTCCAAGGCCAAGGCCGACGACCTCGCCGGGCTGGAGGCCGGGCTCGACGCGCTCGACGCCGTCCAGACCCACCGCACCCCGGTCCGCGAAGTCCTCGTCAAGAAGGTCCTGCCGCCGGTCATCGCCGTCGGCCTGGTCCTCCTCATCTGGCAGATCCTCGTCGCGGCGAAGATCACCGACGAGACCAAGCTCCCTGCCCTGTCCTCCGTCTGGGACAGCCTGTCCGACATGTGGATGAAGGGCACCCTGCTCGAGGTCATCTGGACCAGCGTCTCGCGCGGTCTGCTCGGCTTCCTGCTGGCCCTGGCCATCGGCACCCCCCTCGGTCTGCTCGTCGCCCGGGTGAAGTTCGTCCGCGCCGCGATCGGCCCGATCCTGCAGGGGCTGCAGTCGCTGCCCTCGGTCGCCTGGGTGCCGCCGGCGGTGCTCTGGTTCGGCCTCAACGACGCGATGATGTACACCGTCATCCTGCTCGGCGCCGTCCCGTCGATCGCCAACGGCCTCGTCTCCGGCATCGACCAGATCCCGCCGCTGTTCCTGCGGGCCGGCCGCACCCTGGGCGCCACCGGCCTGCGCGGCGCCTGGCACGTGGTCATGCCGGCCGCGCTGCCCGGCTACCTGGCCGGCCTCAAGCAGGGCTGGGCCTTCTCCTGGCGCTCGCTGATGGCCGCCGAGATCATCGCCAGCTCCCCCGACCTGGGCCTCGGTCTCGGTCAGCTCCTCGAAAACGGCCGCAACAACATCGACCTGCCCGGCGTGTTCCTCGCGATCATCCTGATCCTGGTCGTCGGCATCGCGATCGACCTGCTCATCTTCAGCCCGGTCGAGCGGTGGGTGCTGCGCACCCGCGGCCTGCTGGTCAAGAGCTGATCACCGTGTCGGCGCACTCCACGCACCGGGCACAGGCCCCCGCCCTGCTCGTCCTCGCCCACGGCAGCCGCGACCCGCGGCACGCGGCGACCGTGCACGCCCTCACCCGGCGGGTGCGGGCGCTGCGGCCGGGGCTGCGCGTGGAGACCGCGTTCCTGGACTTCGACACCCCGACCGTCGACCAGGCGGTGGCCTCGCTCTACCTCTCGGGCGTACGCGAGATCGTGGCGCTCCCGCTCCTCCTGACGCGGGCGTTCCACGCGAAGTCCGACATCCCGGCGGTGCTCGCCGGAGCCACGTCCCACCTGCCGGACCTCTCGGTCCGGATCGCGGATGTGCTCGGCCCGTCGCCGCTGCTGCTGGCGACCCTGGAGCGCCGGCTGTGGGAAGCCGGCCTCACCCCGGCGGACCGCGCCACCACCGGTGTGGTGCTCGCGTCCGCCGGTTCCTCAGACCCGGAGGCGATCGCGGTGATCGCTGAAATCGCGCGGGAGTGGCGGCACACCGGTTGGTGCGCCGTGCGGCCTGCGTTCGCCTCCGCTGTTCTCCCCCGGGCGGAGGACGCCGTACGGGCCCTGCGCGCGGAGGGCGTCCGCCGGATCGCGGTGGCCCCCTACGTCATCGCCCCCGGCCGGCTCCCCGACCGCATCACGGCGGGCGCCGAGGCCGCGGGTGCCGACGTGATCTCCGGCGTCCTGGGCCCCTCCCCAGAACTGGCCCGGCTGCTGCTCCGCCGGTTCGACGCGTCCGCCGCATCCCCTGCCCGCATCCCGGCCCTGGCGGCCTGACCCTCCTGCCGCGGCCTACCGCTGCGCGGGGCGGAGTCCCCCACCCACCCTTCCACCGTTCCCCGGGCTCTGCCCGGACCCGGTCCTCAAACGCCGGACGGGCTGGATACATCCAGCCCCGCCGGCGTTTGAGGCGCGGGGTCTGGGGCGGAGCCCCAGGGGGTCCGGGCGCAGCCCGGGGAACGGGCGAAGGGCGGGTAGGGGAACTCCGCCCCGCGCAGCCGTGGTGCGCACCCGCACCCCGGCGGCTCAGAGCCTCGCCGCGGCCTCGTCGGCGAGGGCCGTCAGGTCCTCGATGGACATCGCCCCGGGCGGCAAGCCCTCCCGCGCGAAGATGTTCGCCGCGTGCCGCAGCGTGTCATTGACCGGCGTGGCCACCCCGTGCAGCCGCCCCAGCAGGACGACCTCCCCGTTGAGATAGTCCGCCTCCACCGACCCCGTACCCCGCGCCAGGCTCTGCCAGGACGACCCGCCCCGTACCGTCCCGGCCGGCGCATCGACCTTGCCGTCGCGCACCGCCGCCTGCTCCGCGTCCGAAGTCCAGTCGAGCCCCGCGGCGGCGAAGGCGGCCTTCGCCTCGCGCACGGCCCGCAGCAGCAGTGCCGCCTTCGCGGGTTCGGGCTCGGGGCCGGTCGTGGCCTGGATCGCGTTGCCCAGATTGCCCAGCAGCTTCGCGTACTTCCACCGCATCACGTCCTCGGTGACCGGCGCCCCGAACCCGGCCTTCTCCAGGTCGGCCGCGATCCGCCGGACGGGCCCGTCGGCGCCTCCGGCGGCCTTCCCGAGGTGCAGGATCCCGGTCAGCGGCGCGCAGAGCGCCGAGACCACCCCCGGCTCCAGGAAGGTCGCCGGCAGCCACACGCAGACCCCGTACACGCGCGCGAAGCGCCGTAGGGCGAGGCGTTCGCTCTCCACGCCGTTCTGCGCGCACAGCACCGGCAGCCGCTGCGCCGCCGTACCGCCGCCCGTGACCTCCGCGTCGGCCCAGGCGTCGAGCGCGGCGAGCGCGTCCTGGGTCTTCACGGTCAGCAACAGCACGTCGTCGGGGCGCAGTTCACCCAGCTCGGCCGGCCCCTTCACGACGGGGAGCCGGTGCATCCGCTCGCCGTCCGCCGTGGTGAGCCGCAGCCCGTTCGCCCGCAGAGCCTCCGCGTGGGGGCCGCGCGCGACGAGGACGACCTCGTTGCCCGACTCCGCGAGCCGTCCGCCGATGGTCGCGCCGATCGCTCCGGCGCCGATGATGATGTAACGCATGCCGACGAGCCTGGCACATCCGCGGGCCTGGGTTACGGTCGGGCCATGTCTGTTGACGTGGATGAGACGTTCGCCCTCGGCGGGGACCTGCCCGTGCGCCGCCTCGGTCTCGGCACCGGCGGCCTGGTCGGCTCCGGCTACTGGGGCCCGCGCGCCGCCCGCCCCGCATCGGTCGCGCTGCTGCGCACCGCCGTCGCACGCGGGGTCACCCTGATCGACACCGCCGACAACTACGGCCCCCACCTGGCCGAGGAGCTGGTGGCCGAGGCCCTCCACCCGTACGGGGAGCGGCTGGTGGTCTCCACCAAGGGCGGCGTGGTGCGCACCGGCCCCGACCAGTGGCACGCGGCGGGCCGCCCGGAGGACCTGCGCTCCATGTGCGAGGCGAGCCTGCGCAGGCTCCGGCTGGACCGGATCGACCTGTACCAGCTGCACCGCTTCGATCCGGCCGTCCCGCCGGCGGAACAGCTGGGCACGCTGGCCGAGCTGCGGGCGGAGGGCAAGATCCGCCACATCGGGCTGAACACGGTGACGGCGGACCAGCTCAGGGAAGCCCTGTCCCTGGTTCCGGTGGCCTCGGTCCAGAACCCGTACAACCTCCTGGACCGCTCCTCGGCGGAGCTCCTCGCCCTGTGCGAGGCCCGGGGCATCGCCTTCCTCCCCTACTACCCGCTCGGCAACGGCGCCCTGACACGGGAGAGCGCCGCCGCACTGACGGCGGTCGCCGCCGAACACGGCGCGTCCACCGGCCAGATCGCCCTGGCCTGGCTCCTCCAGCACTCCCCGGTCCTGTGCCCCACGCCGGGTACGGGCTCCCCGGACCACCTGGCGGAGAACCTGGACGCGGCAACGGTCCACCTGACCCCGCACGAGATGACCCTGCTGAACGGGCTGGCGGAGTAGGTCCTGCGCACTGCGGGGTCAGTCCCGCGTGAGTTCCACCAGCTTGGCGACCGTGTTCCAGTTGCGGCTGGTCACGTCCAGGCCCTTGACCACCGCCGGCTTGGCGAGGGCCTCGCCGAGCTTGGAGCGGCCGAGGCCGTTCGGGGCGTAGAGGTAGATGACGCGGTCGCCCACGCGGTACTCCTCCGGGAGGTACGCGGGCGCGTCGATCGAGGCGAAGCGGGACGGGTCGGGCTGCTCGGAGCAGAAGGTGGCGTGGAGCTGTTTGCCTTCGAGGTCGGCGGCCGGGAAGGGGCAGGCGTCGGCGACGGCGCGCAGGTAGGCGCCGTCGACCACCAGGCAGGGGACCCGGAAGCCGAAGTGGGCTTCGATGGCTGCCTCCAGGTCGCGGGCGAGGGCCGTCGGGGTCTTGTCCGTCGTACTGGTGAAGACGGCGTTGCCGCTCTGGAGGTACGTCTGCGCATCCTCGTGGCCGAGGCCGTCCAGGACCTGGCGCAGCTCGGCCATCGGTACCTTCTTGTTCCCGCCGACGTTGATGCCCCGGAGCAGCGCCGCGTACTTCGTCTTGGTCGCCTTGGTCGTCTTGGTCATGCCTGCACGATAGGGCTCGCCCCTGACAGTGCCGGCCGTGCGTGCAGTTCGGCCTCGATCAGGTCGGCCGCCTGGCGCGTGCCGCCCTGCGTCGCCATGTCGCGGCGGATCCGGTCCGCGCGGGCGGCCACCTCCGAGTCGGCTACCAGGGCGAGGACGGCCTCGCGCAGGGTCGCCGCGTCGGCCTCGGCCATCGGGACGTGCCGGGCGACACCGAGGGCGGCCAGCATGTCCGCGTTGCCGAACTGGTCGACGGCCTGCGGGACCGCGACCATCGGGGTGCCGGTGGCCAGCCCTTCCTGGCAGCCGCCCGTGCCCGCGTGGGTGATGAAGGCATCGGCCTGGCGCAGGATGTCCAACTGGGGAACCCAGCGGTGGACTTCGACGTTGGCGGGGATCTCGCCGAGCTCGGCCTCGTCGGTGAACTTGCCGATCTGGAGCACGACGTGCCAGTCGGGCAGGTCCCCGAAGGCCTCCGTGCAGGCCCGGTAGAAGGCCGGCTGCTTGGTGAAGGTGGATCCGAAGGAGACCAGGAGGACCTTTTTCCCCTCGGCGCCGGCGGGGCGTGTCCAGGTGCCCTGGGTGGCGCTGCGGTCGCCCTGGCAGGCGCCGACGAAGGTGTGGACGGCCTCGTCGACCCGGTCGGTGTGGGGCTGGAGGGCGCGCGGCATGAGTACGACGCTGCGGCGGGGGCGGCCGACGAACCGGTCGCTGTCCTCGGCGATGCCGTTCTCGTCGAGCCAGGCGCGGAAGCGGGCGTAGTACGACTTCCCGCGCTCGGACGTCCGCAGTTCGGCGGTCATCGGCCCGGCGACTTCTTCCTCGTAGCCGGTCCAGGCGACCAGGGTCGGGGAGAGGGAGACCGCGGGGACGCCCCAGCGGTGGGCGAGGACGATCGCCGGGTAGGCGGTGATGTCGTGGAGGACGAGGTCCGGCTCGTCGCCCTCGAAGGCGGCCGCGAGCTGCGGGAGGGCCTGGACGGCGTCGGCGAGGAAGGGCTCGATGTTGTCGATGAGCTCGGTGCCCCACGCGTCGGGGTCCTCGTCGGTGGGGAGGGTGGAGTTCCAGATCACCGGGGTGGCGCCGGTCTCGGAGATCCTGTCGGCGTACGCGGCGGGGATGGCGTAGCTGACGCGGTGGCCACGGGCGACCAGTTCGCGGATCACTTCGATGCTCGGGTTCACGTGGCCGGCGGCGGCGATGGAGAACATGGCGATGTGGGCGGGCTTCGGGGTCGTGGTCATGAGGAAAAGATAACGAGACGAGACGTCTCGTGCAACCTGTGGAGGAAATTTCTTGAGGCCGGGCCGGATGCGAAACTTGTCCGGTCATGAGCACCCGGGTACGCCCCGGTGCCACCCCGGGCACCGGGGAAACGCACGGACCGCGGAGACGACTGCATGGACGAGGCACGCGCCCGGGAAGCCCTGACGGCGGCGGGCCTGGCACGGGCGGGGGCCGGGGCGTCCGCGCCCCGACTGCTGGCCCTCGGCGAGAACGCCGTCTTCGCGCTCGACGACGGCCTCGTCGCCAAGGTCGGCCGGGAGGCGGATCTGCTGCCGCGCGCCGAGCTGGAACTCGCGGTGGCGGCCTGGCTCGCGCGGGCCGGGGTCCCCGCGGTCCGCGCGGCCGAGCCGGAGCCCCGGCTGGTGGACGGGCACCCGGTGACGTTGTGGCACCGGCTCCCCGACGCGGTCCGCCCGGCGGGCCCGGGGGACCTCGCCGCGCTGCTGAGGCAGATCCACACCCTGCCCGCACCCCCCTTCACCCTGCCCCCGCGCGATCTGCTGGGCGGGGTCGAGCGCTGGCTGCGACTGGCGGGCGGCGCGATCGATCCGGCGGACGCCGCGTACCTGCGGGCCCGACGCGACGGGTACGCCGCCCGGGTCGCCGCCCTCACCCCGCACCTCGCTCCGGGCCCGATCCACGGCGACGCGCTGCCCCGCAACGTCCACGTGGGCCCGGACGGGCCGGTGCTCGTCGACCTGGAGACGGTCTCCTGCGACCTGCGCGAGCACGACCTGGTGGTGATGGCCCTCTCCCGCGACCGGTACGGCCTGCCCGGCGCGGCGTACGAGGAGTTCACGGCGGCGTACGGCTGGGACGTGCGCGACTGGGAGGGCTGCGCTGTCCTGCGCGGCGCCCGCGAGACGGCCAGCTGCGCCTGGGTCTCCCAGCACGCCCCGGCCAACCCGAAGGCCCTGGCCGAGTTCCGGCGCCGCGTGGCCTCCTTGCGCGAGGGCGACCCGGAAATCCGCTGGCACCCGTTCTAGGGGTGGCGTATCAATTCCCGCATATGAAACTCCCCCTCTCCATTCACCGGGCCCGCCTCGGCCCGCAGGAGTTCAAGGTGATCCGCCCGGCCCGGCCACCGGTGCGCGCGGCGCTGTCGGACGGCTACTGGTATCTGGACGTCCAGGTCGACCAGCAGGCCGCGCAGCTCGTCGCCGGGCTGTGGTCGCTCGCCGCCACGTCACCCCGCTCGCTGGTCCACGTACCGCTGCGGCGCGCCGACCCCGACACCGGGGAACCGGGCCTCGACCTGGTCCTCCTGCACCACTCGCTCCAGTTCGCGCCCTCGCGCTGGAAGGAGCTGCGGGCCCGGCTGGGCCCGGGCCGGCCGCAGACGGCCGACCTTCCCGGACCGCCTTCGGCCGACCGCGGCACCGGCCGCGCCACCGACCGCCGGCCGGAGCGGCACCACCGGGAGAACCGGGACCGGTTCCACCAGCACGTCCACGCCGGGGCCCTGTTCATGACGGGCAGCGCCAGGCTGTTCGCCGACACCTCATGGCTCTTCGCCGACGTGGCCCACCGGGGGCCGGGATACGTCCAGGCCCACCCCGGCCACGCCCACTACTGCGCCCGGATGGGCCAGGGCGACGGCCTCATCGCCGCGCACGGCGGCAGCGGGCTCCACGTCGTCTACCGCGATCAGTGGCCGGAGCACTGACCCGCCGCCCCTCGTGAGGTTCAGGCCGCCGCGCCGGAGCCCGTACGGGCCCGCCATGCGCGGCCGATGCCGCGCAGCATCGCCGGGTACACCCCGAGGTGGCGGAAGGGCTTGATCCCCGCCATGTAGACGGCGCCGAGGAGCCCGTTCGGCTTGACCAGGACGGCCATCCGGCCGTGGTAGCCGCCCGCTCCGTCCCCGTCCGGGACCCAGCCGATGTGCAGGACCCCGTGCACGGTCCGGTTGGCGGTCTCCAGCGCCCACTCGTCGTGCGTCTGGTAAACGGTGCTGAACGACGAGGACCCGGACCCCGGACCCCGGGCGCTGCCCCGGAGGTCCTCGGGCAGCCGGTCCCGCAGGCTCGGCACCCGGCCGCCGAGGCCGTCGGCGGGCTCGTCCCAGCCGAGCAGGGCCCCCAGCTTCCAGCGGACCGCGAAGAGCGCGCGCAGCACCGGGGAGGCGTCGTGCTGCCCCCAGCCCTTCTCGAACTGCTCCACGAGCCGTGCGAGGTCGTCCGGACCGCCCGGCGTCGGGAGCTCCCACACGTCCTCGACCCGGAAGTCGCCGGCGATCTCGTGGATCCGCCAGGGACGGTCGGTGTGCGCGGTTCTGGGGAGTCTCATGAGCGGGCCCCTGTCTATACGATGCCGTATAGACAGCAGACTAACACCGATCTATACGCCACCGTATAGATCGGCTGGAACACATGAGGGGAGACGCATCGTGGGCGCGACCCGTACGCCGCGCGGCAGCTGGATCGAGGAAGGGCTGCGGGCCCTGGCCGCGGGCGGCCCGGAAGCCGTCCGGATCGAACCGCTCGCGCAGGCTCTCGGCGTCAGCAAGGGCGGCTTCTACGGGTACTTCGGCAACCGGGACACCCTGCTCACCGAGATGCTCGACACCTGGGAGCGCGAGGCCGCCGAGGCCGTGATCGAACAGGTCGAGGGTGCGGGCGGAGACCCCCGGGCCAGGCTGAAGCGGCTGTTCGCGATCGCCGCGGCCTCCGGCAGTCCCGCGCGGGGCGTCGCGACCGATCTCGCGATCCGCGACTGGGCGCGGCGCGACGAGTCCGTCGCGGAGCGGCTCCGGCGCGTCGACAACCGCCGCATGGACTACTTGCGTTCGCTGTTCGGTGCCTTCTGTCCCGACCAGGACGACGTCGAGGTCCGCTGCATGATCGTCTACTCCATGCGGATCGGCGGCTACCTCATCGCCGCCGACCACGGCCCCCTGAGCCGCTCCGAGGTCATGGAGCGCACCCGGGACTGGCTGCTCCGCTAGCGGAGCAGCGCGCGAACCCGAGCCCGCGCCCGAACCCGAGCCCGCCGTCAGACCCGGTACGGCACGACGGGCCAGGCCCGCTCGACTATCGCCTCGGGGTCCGAGGTCCGCCGCAGGTAGCTCTGCAGCGAGGCCGCCTGCTCGGCCGCCGCGCGGATCTGGAGCTCGTGCAGGTCCGCCAGGGCGACCGTCCCTATCGCAGCGTGCACGGCCCCCATCCGCCGCGCGGCGCGCGCCGCCGCCAGCGCGTCCGCGCCCGCGTCGTGCGCCGCTTCCAGGGTCACGCCGTAGTGCTCGCAGAGGGCCTGGAGGGTCCGCCTGCCCTTGCGGTACCGGTCCGCGTGCTTGTCCAGTACCAGCGGGTCGATGACGGGCGGCGCGGAACTCCCCGGCCAGCGCTCGCCGAGCGGACGGATCCCGTGGCGGCGGCACTCGCGGTCCAGCAGGGTCAGGTCGTACCGCGCGTTCATCACCACCAGCGGGGTCCCCGAGCTCAGCGCCTCCACGAGCGTCCGGGTGATCTCCTCGATCGCCGGCGCCGCCGCCATGCCCCGTGAGCGGGCGTGGTCCGTGGAGATGCCGTGGATGGCCGAGGCCTGTTCCGGGATGGACACGCCGGGGTCGACCAGCCATGTCCGCTCCCGCGCCACCTGCCCGTCCGGCCCGACCGCCACGACGGCGGCCGTCACGATCCGGTCGGACTCGATGTCGGTCCCCGTGGTCTCCAGATCGAAGGCCACCATCGGCCCGCCGTGCCAGTCCCCCATCCAGTCCCCCGCCCAGTCCCCCATCGCGTGCCCCCCGTACCCGTCCCTTTGCGTCAACGGCTTTCAGCCTGTCACGACCCACTGACAGCCGGGGAGCCGGGGCGGCCGCCCCCGCTCACGACACCGGGCGGGAGTCCTGCCAGATCGACTCGAATTCCTCCCGGTAGGTCGGGAAGAGGCCGTGCTCGTGACCGGGTCGCACCTGTGCGGCCCGCCCGCCGCCCCGCAGGACGAGGACCGGCGCTTCCATGCCCCGGGCCCGGCGCAGGTACGACTGGACCACCGCGATGCCCGAGGACTCGCCTTCCACCAGGTACGCGGTGAAGCGCGGGGTCTCGTCGAAGACGTGGATCTCGAAGCGCGAGGGGTCGCGCAGGCCCGCCCGCACCCGCCGCACGTGCAGGATGTTCATCTCCACCGAGCGGCTCAGCTCGCCCTTGCGCAGGCCCAGCTCCCGCTCGCGCCGCTTGACCGCGCTGCTCGCCGGGTTCAGGAACAGCAGCCGTACCCGGCAGCCGGCCTCGGCGAGGCGTACGAGTCTTCGGCCGGAGAAGTTCTGGACCAGCAGGTTGAGCCCGATGCCGATGGCGTCGAGCCGCCGCGCGCCGCCGAAGAGGTCTTCCGCCGGGAGCTGGCGCTGCAGTCGCACCCGGTCCGGGTGGACGGAGATGACGTCCGCGTACCGGTCGCCGACCAGGTCCTCGACGGCGTCGATGGGCAGCCGGTCCGCGGCCGGCGAGCCCGCGCCGCCGCCCAGTACCTCCAGCAGCCGCGCCGACGCCCGCTCGGCCTGTTCCAGGACCGCCCGCGACAGGGCCCGGTTGCGCGAGACGACGTTGCGGGTGACCTCCAGCTCGTCCAGCGCCTGCTCGATCTCGCGCCGGTCGTCGAAGTACGGCTCGAAGCAGGGCCAGTGCTGGACCATCAGCTCGCGCAGCTGCGGCAGGGTGAGGAAGCTCAGCACGTTGTCGTCGGCGGAGTCCAGCAGGTAGCCCTTGCGGCGGCTGACCTCGCGTACGGCGACGGCGCGCTGCACCCATTCCTGGCCGGCGGGGCCCGCGGCCGCCACCACCCAGTCGTCCCCGCCGTGCACGGGCTCGTAGACCGGCCGGAGCACCGCCCCGACCACGGACCGCAGCCGCTGCTCGATCAGGTTCAGCCAGATGTACGCGCGCCCGGCGCGCTGGGCCCGGGTCCGGACCTCGCTCCAGGCGTCCGCGCCCCAGTCCAGCTCGGCGCCGGCTCCCGCCTGCGCCTTCCCGGTCCCACCGGCCTCCGGCGGGGCCAGCGACACGGCCCCGGCGGGGATTCCGCCGGCCGCACCGCCCGCGGCGTCCGCCGGGCCGCCCTCGTGACCGCTGTCACCAGGGGGCAGCTCCAGACCTCCCGAGCTCACCCGTGCACCGCCTCCTGCGTCTGGACGCCCGTCTCCAGTGATCACGGAAGGGTACTCCGCGCGTGCGGCCCCCTGCAGCCCGATGCGCGGCCCTGCGGCCGGGCGCGGGCTCACGGCCCGTACCCGGGCCGTCCGTTGGCCCATTATCCGCTCTGCCGACGATCCGGATTCCCCATGGTCCGATGTCCCCATGGTCCGGCGACCCTCTTATCAGCTCTCCGGGTCACCCGGTAGGACCCTCCCAAGTCCCCGCGTGGAAGCCCTCTTTCGGGGAAGATCTGCCAGTGACGTGGTCCACGCCGGATCAGCCCTACACAGAGGGACACCAGAGGGACAGAGGGGAAGAGTCGTTTCTATGCAGGTCTGGCCGGGACAGGCGTATCCGCTCGGTGCCACGTATGACGGCGCCGGCACCAATTTCGCGGTCTATTCGGAGGCCGCCCGACGCATCGAGCTGTGCCTGCTGCACGACGACGGTTCGGAGACCGCGATCGAACTGCGCGAGACCGACGCGTTCGTCCGGCACGCCTACCTGCCGGGCATCATGCCCGGCCAGCGCTACGGATTCCGGGTGCACGGCCCCTACGAGCCCGAGCGCGGCAGGCGCTGCAACGCGGCGAAGCTGCTCCTGGACCCGTACGCGCGGGCCGTCGCGGGCAGCGTCGACTGGGGCGAGGAGGTGTACGGCTACCACTTCGGCCGGCCCGACTCCCGCAACGACCTGGACTCCGCGCCCAAGAGCATGAGTTCGGTCGTGGTCAACCCGTACTTCGACTGGGCCAACGACCGGCCGCCGCGCCACGAGTACCACCACACCGTGCTCTACGAGGCCCACGTGAAGGGCCTGACCATGCGTCATCCGGACCTCCCCGAGGAGCTGCGCGGCACGTACGGGGCCCTCGCGCACCCGGCGGTCATCGGGCACCTGACCAAGCTGGGGGTGACGGCGCTGGAGCTGATGCCGGTCCACCAGTTCGTCAACGACCACCGGCTCGTCGACGACGGGCTCAGCAACTACTGGGGCTACAACACCATCGGCTTCTTCGCCCCGCACAACGGCTACGCCTCGGGCGACCGCGGCCAGCAGGTGCTGGAGTTCAAGTCGGCCGTCCGAGCCCTGCACGAGGCCGGCATCGAGGTGATCCTCGACGTGGTCTACAACCACACCGCCGAGGGCAACCACCTGGGCCCGACGCTGTCCTTCCGGGGCCTGGACAACGCCTCGTACTACCGGCTCGCGGACGATCCCCGGCACTACATGGACACCACCGGCACCGGCAACTCGCTGCTGATGCGCTCCCCGCACGTGCTCCAGCTGATCATGGACTCGCTGCGCTACTGGGTCACCGAGATGCACGTGGACGGTTTCCGCTTCGACCTGGCGGCCACACTGGCCCGCCAGTTCCACGAGGTGGACCGGCTTTCCTCGTTCTTCGACCTGGTCCAGCAGGATCCGGTGGTCAGCCAGGTCAAGCTGATCGCGGAGCCGTGGGACCTGGGCGAGGGCGGCTACCAGGTGGGCAACTTCCCGCCGCTGTGGACCGAGTGGAACGGCAAGTACCGGGACACCGTACGGGACCTGTGGCGCGGGCAGCCGCGCACGCTCGCGGAGTTCGCGGGCCGGCTGACGGGCTCTTCCGACCTCTATCAGGACGACGGCCGGCGGCCGCTGGCCTCGATCAACTTCACGACCTGTCACGACGGTTTCACCCTGAACGACCTGGTCTCGTACAACGAGAAGCACAACGAGGCCAACCGCGAGGGCAATCGGGACGGCGAGACCCACAACCGCTCCTGGAACTGCGGGACGGAGGGGCCGACGGAGGATCCGGAGACGGTGGACCTGCGCGAGCGCCAGATGCGCAACTTCATCGCCACGCTGATGCTTTCGCAGGGCGTGCCGATGATCAGTCACGGAGACGAGTTCGCCCGCACCCAGGGCGGCAACAACAACGCCTACTGCCAGGACAACGACCTGTCGTGGGTGACCTGGCCCGAGCCCGGCAAACCGGCGCCCGCCCTGCTGGAGTTCACCCGGAGGATGGTGTGGCTGCGGCGGGAGCACCCGGTGTTCCGGCGGCGCCGGTTCTTCCACGGCCGGCCGGTGGAGGGGACCCACGACGAGCTTTCGGACATCGCCTGGTTCACCCCGCACGGCGAGGAGATGCGGGCCCGCGACTGGCAGGCCCAGCACGCGCGGGCACTGGCGGTGTTCCTGAACGGGGAGGCCATCTCAGAGCCCGGCACCCGCGGGGAGCGGATCACCGACGACTCCTTCCTGCTGATGTTCAACGCGGGCGCCGAAGCACAGGACTTCACGGTCCCGGCCGGGCACGGAGCGCAGTGGCGGCTGGTCGTGGACACGGCGCGGCCGGACGTACTGGCACCCGGTACCGGGCCGCAGTACGCGGCCGGGGACCGGGTGACACTGACAGGACGGTGTCTGGTGGTGCTTCAGCGCCCGGCGTAGGCGGCGCCTTCCAGGACGGCTTCCGGGCGGGCGCCCCCGACGGAGACCACCGGAGCGTGCGCACGGCCCGCCGGGACCTTGGTGACCAGGGCCAGGACCAGGCACAGGGCGGCCGCGCCCACGGCCACCGCGAAGGCGGCGGAGGGCCCGTACCACTCGGCGAGCCGCCCGGAGACGGCGAGCGAGGCGGCCTGGCCGGCGACGAGCGAGCTGGCGGCGAAGGCCATCGACTCGGCGAGCCGGGACGGCTCCACCGCCCGCTCGGTGAGCGCGAAGGCGGTGATCAGGTGCGGGGCGTAGGCGGCTCCGAGCACGGTGACGACCACGTACAGCGGCCACAGGGTTTCCGTGAAGAGCAGCGGTACGGAGAGCACGAGCGCGGCCGCCGTGGCCCACCGCCAGCGCAGCCGCAGTCCGAAGCGGGCGGGCAGCGCGCCGAGCGACAGCCCGACGGCGGCGCTGACGACGCCCATGGCCGCGTACACGATGCCGGCCTGGCCGGGGACGCCCAACTGTGCGGTGAGGGCGGCGATTCCGGCCTGGCAGGCGCCGAACATGGCGCCCTGGAGGGCGAGTGAGCCCCGTACCGCGATGACCACGCGGGGCGGGCGGACCCGGGAGCGCTCCTTGCCCCGGAGGACTCCGGCGGGCACTGCGGCCGTGACGGCGGCGGTCGGGTGCAGCGCGTAGAGGGTGCCGAACACGGCGACGAGGGCCGCCGCGCCGCCCAGCGCGATGGCCGGGTGCAGCGCGAGGGTGGCCAGACCCACGAGGGCGGGCCCGAAGACGAAGGAGACCTCGTCCAGGGTGCCTTCGAGGGAGTGGATGGCGCCCACGACGCTCTCGTCGGACTTGGCGCGGTGCGCCAGGGCCACGGAGCGGGTACGGGCGAGCGGTCCGATCAGCGGGACGGAGGCCCCGGTGACGAAGCCGATCGCGGCGAGCGGGACGGTGGCGAGGTCGGCGAGCGCCCCGACCACCAGGGCGGCGGTCGCCACCGCGTTGACCGCGGCGGCCGTCAGGACGACGGTGCGCTGCCCGTGACGGTCGGCGAGCCGGCCCAGGACGGGTCCGAAGACCACCTGGCCGGCGGAGAGGGTGCCGCCGACTATGCCCGCGGTGGCGAGGGAGCCACTGGTCTCGGCGACCAGGAGGACGCTGCCGAACTGCGACATCGCGACGGGCAGTCGGGCGAGGAAGGAAATGAGCGGGAGAAGGGGCCCGGTCAGGGCGATGACTCTTCGATAGGTGTTGACGGTTCCAAACACTTGAGCAACGTTAACCCGGCGCAGTCACCCGGATGCATTGGGTAATGGCACGGAATCCCGCATCCTGGGTACGTACGTTCTCATGAGCCTGCCCCCGCGTACCGGTCGCACCCGTCCCGAGTTCAACCGGCCGGAAACCGATGGACCACCGGCCGTCACACCGGCGTCGACCTACCGCCTTCAGCTGCGTCCCGAGTTCACCTTCGGCCACGCGCGGGCCGTCGTACCGCACCTCGCCTCGCTCGGTGTGTCACACCTGCACCTGTCCCCCGTGCTGGAGGCGGTGCCCGGTTCGGCCCACGGATACGACGTGACCGACCACACCCGGGTCCGGGTGGAGCTGGGCGGGGAGGACGGGCTGCGGGCCCTGGCCGCCGAGGCCCGGGCGCACGGGCTCGCACTCGTGCTCGACATCGTGCCGAACCACATGGCGCTGCCGGCGCCGCTCGGCCTCAACCGGCCCTTGTGGGAGGTGGCCCGGGAGGGTCCCGACTCGCCGTACGCGCGCTGGTTCGACATCGACTGGGAAGCGGGCGGGGGGCAGCTGCTGCTGCCCGTGCTCGCGGAGCCGCTGGATCCGGGCGAGGTCAAGGTCGACGGGCGGGGTGGGCGGGCCGTGCTGCGGATCGGGGAGCTGGAGTTCCCGGTCCGGGAGGGCACCGCCGGGCTGGAGCCCGCGGCGCTGCTCGCCGCCCAGTGGTACCGGCCGGCGTGCTGGCGGGAGGCCCGCACCGGGCTCAACTACCGCCGCTTCTTCACCATTTCGGAACTGATCGGGGTCCGCGTCGAGGATCCGGAGGTCTTCGCCGCCACCCACGCCAAGGTGCTGGAGCTGGTCCGCGACGGGGTCGCCGAGGGGCTGCGGATCGACCACGTGGACGGCCTGGCCGACCCCGGGGGGTACCTGCGGCGACTGCGGGACGCCGTCGGCGGGGACTGCTGGGTGGTGGTCGAGAAGATCCTCGCCCGCGAGGAGCGGCTGGCTCCCGGCTGGCCGGTGGCCGGGACCACCGGGTACGACGCCCTGTACCGGGTGGACGGGGTGCTGATCGACCCGGCCGGGGCCGCGCGGCTCGACGCCCGGTTCCGCGAGGCGACCGGGCAGCCCCGCTGGGAGCGGACGGCCGCGGCGGGCGCCCGGGAGGTCCTGACCGGCGACCTGGCCGCCGAGCTGGCCACGCTCGAGAGGCTGGCAGGACCCGAACTCGCCACTGCAGTACGCGAATTGCTCATCGCCTACCCCGTCTACCGGCCCTACCCCGGCGATCCGGAGCTCGCGCCCGAGGCCCTGGAGCGGGCCGCCGCGCAGGCCGGCGCGGGTCCGGTGGCCGGCGTACGCGAACTGCTGCTGCGGGACCCGGCCTTCGCGGCCCGCTTCTCCCAGACCTCGGCGGCCCTGCGCGCCAAGTCCCTCGAGGACAGGGCGTTCTACCGGTACGCCCCGCTGCTGTCGGCCACGGAAGTGGGCGGGGATCCCGGGGCTCCGGCGGTCACGGTGGCGGAGTTCCACGCGTACTGCGCCGAGCGGGCCAGGCTGTGGCCCCGCTCCGGGACGGTGCTGACCACGCACGACACGAAGCGCAGCGCGGACGTCCGGGCACGGATCTCGGTGCTCTCGCAGGACCCGGAATCCGTACCGGCTCCGGCCGGCGTCGATCCCCAACTCGCCTGGGTGGCCTGGCAGACGGCGTTCGGACTCGGGGCCGGCGACTCCCCCGCGGTGCGCCGCGACCGCCTCGGGCAGGCCCTGCTGAAGGCCGTCCGCGAAGCCGCCCTGCACACCACGTGGACCGAACAGAACCCCGCGTACGAGGCCGCGGTCCCGGGGTACGTCCCGGCGGCCGCACCCGAGCCGTCCGGACCCCTGGCGGCCGCGGCCCGCGCCAACCTGCTCGGCGCGGCGCTGCTGCACCTGGCCATGCCCGGAGTGCCGGAGGTCTACCAGGGAGCGGAGACGGAGTACCGGGCCCTGGTCGACCCGGACAACCGGCGGCCCGCCCACTTCCCCCGGGAGGCCCTGGCCCGGCTGGACGCGGGGGCTCGGCCGTCCGGGACGGCCGAGGAGAAGCTCGCCCTCACCGCCGCCCTGCTGCGGCTGCGCCGGAGCCGGCCCGGGCTGTTCGCCGGCTACGTGCCGCTGCTCGCCCGGGGCCCGGCGGCGGAGCACTGCGTGGCCTTCGCCCGCTCGGCCGGCCTGGTGGCGGTGGCCACCCGCCTGTCGCACGGGCTGGCCGGGGCGGGCGGCTGGCGCGACACCACCCTGCCCCTGCCGCCGGGACGCTGGCGGCGACTGCCGCTCCCCGGGCCGGGGGCCGCGCCCGCAGCCCCGTACACAGGTGACCTGCCGCTCGCGGAACTCCTGGGCGACGCTTCCCCGGTAGCCGTCCTGCTCCGTGAGGACCCGGACCGGGCGTGACGCCCCGGGCTGCTGCCGCGGAGCTGATCCCCGCCCCGCCCTTTCGCCGTTTCCTGGGGCTCCGCCCCAGACCCCGCGCCTCAAACGCCGGCGAGGCTGATTTTTTCAGCCCGTCCGGCGTTTGAGGACCGGGTCCGGGCAGCGCCCGGGGAACGGGCGAAGGGCGGGTAGGGGACTCCGCCCCGCGCAGCGGCGGCAGCGGCAGCGGCAGCGGCAGCGGCAGCGGCAGCGGCAGCGGCACACTAGGCCACAGCGACAGCGGAGCGGCACGGCGCCCGGACCAGGCGAACACGGCTAGGGCAGGCTCGCGGCGGGAATGGGATCACCTGTGACCCTCATCCGTGACATGTGCTACCCCACCCCCCACGAACTGGCCCTGGCCGCACGCGCCCTGGTCGATGAACACCCCGCCTCGGCCCGGCTCCGCCAGATCGGCGCGTCCCGGGCCGGGGAACCCCTGTGGCTGCTCTCCGTGGGCTCCACGACGGCAACGGCGACCGCACCGAACGTGCTCGTCGTCGCCGGCGCCCACGCCAACGAGCCCGTCGGCGGGGCCACCGCCCTCGCGCTCGCCCGCCACCTGATCCGCGTACCCGCCGCCGGAACGACGTGGCACTTCCTGCTCTGCGCCGACCCCGACGGCGCGGCTCTGCACCGCACCCCCCGCCCGTACTCCCTGCTCGACTACCACCGGAACTTCTTCCGGCCGCCCGGCCCCGAACAGCCCGAGTGGGCACCGTCTTTACTGCCCCCGGACCGCCTCCCGCCCGAGACCCTCGCCCTGACCCGGCTCATCGACGAGCTCCGGCCCGTCCTCCAGGTCTCCCTGCACGGCACCGATCTCGGCGGCTCCTGGGTGCAGCTGACCCGGGACATACCCGGCCTCGCGGAGCCCTTCGGCAAATCGGCCGCCGAGCTGCGCATCCCGGTGGAGACCAGCGCCTCCGACGCGGCCGGCTGGCCCTCGCCGGGCGCGGGGATCTTCGTGATGCCCTCCCCCGGGACCAGCGCGGACGGACCCTTCCACCCCGAGGACACCCGGCTGAGCACCTGGTACCACGCCCACCGCCACGCCGGCACCACCGCGATCGTCGAAGTCCCCATGTGGGCCTCGGACCTGGTCGACGATCCGGCCCCGCACCCCGATCCGCGCACCGCCCTGCGCATCCTGGCCGGCCGGCTCACCGCCGACGCCGCGCAGGTGGCGGCCCTGCGGGAGGACGCGGCCGAGGGTACGGACCCGGCCGCCGCGGCCCTGCTGCGCGCGGTGGACTGGACGCTCGCGCTGATCCCCCGGATCGCCGCCGAGTGGACGGGTCCGGGGGCTCCCGCCGAGGCGACGGCGGCGTACATCGGGAGCATCGACGCCTTCGGACGGCGGCTGTCGCTGCGCGCCGCGGCGATGCTGCTGCGGGTGCTGCGCGCGCAGGGGCAGCCGGCGGCGCCGGCCGTGGACCGGCTCGTCACGGGGTGGTGCGAGGAGTTCGCGGACCGCTTCCAGGCACGCTGGGTCCCGGTGGCCACGCAGGTGGAGCACCAGTCCCGGGTCGTCCTGGCGGCCTACGACCGGCTCGTGGCGGCGGGCCGGTAGGCGGGGGGCGGCGGACGGGCTCGGTCAGACGGGGGCAGGAGGGGGCGGTAGGCGGGGGCGGTAGGCGGAATCGCCGCCGCGGGTCACTCCACCGGCAGGGCGTACCGGAGCTTCGGCTTGCCGGTGGCCCCGAGCCGGTCGTAGAAGCGGATCGCGCCCTCGTTCCAGTCGGGCGTCTGCCACTCGACGTGGTCGAGGCCCAGCTCGCGGGCGAGTGCGGCCACCCCGTCCATCAGGGCGGCGCCGAGGCCGTGTCCGCGGGCCTCCTCGGCCAGGTAGAGGCAGTCCATGTGGAGGTGGTGGCGGGCCTCCCAGAAGGAGAACTCGGCCGAGCAGGCGGTGTACCCGGCGATCTCGCCCCGCGGGGTCTCGGCCAGCAGCACCCACAGCCGGGCCCCGTCGGCGAACAGCTGCGCGCCGAGCCGGTCGGCGAGACCGGCCGAACGAGGCTCGGACCTCTCGTAGACCATGTGCTCGCGCATGAGCGCGACCAGCCGGGGCAGGTCCTCTGGGCGCGCGGGCCGTACGACGGGGGCGGCAGACATGTGTTCCATGATTGAATCCTCCCCTCCCTGAGGGGAGGGGGATTCCGCACCCTCCAGGACTGATCGGGGATTTCTAGCTCACGCTGCCATACCAGGCAGCGCCTGGTCCGGTCTTCCACGATCAGCACTAGCCGGGTTGAGACCAGCCCGGACCAGCATCACGCGCGCGGAGTTCTTATCCCTGGGGGACACGGCTCCGCACACGGTGCAGGCATACGTTCGCATCGAGAGAGGGAGTGCGTGCTTGGTTCTCGCTCCGCACTGCGCGCAGTCCATCGTGGTGTGCGCGGGGTGTACCAGGAACACGGCGCGGCCGTGCTTTCGGCCCATCTCGACCAAGGCCGTCTTGGTGGCGCCGATCGCTGCGTCGGCGGCCTTCTTGGCCATGGTGGATTTAGCGAGAAACTTCGACTTGAAGTCCTCCACCGCCAGGGCGTCGTGGTCGCGGACCACGCGCTTGGCCCACTTACGGCCGGTGTCCTGCCGCTGCCGGACCACCTTCTTGTACAGCTTCGCCGTCAGCCTTCTTGCCGTGCTCGGCATGCGGGAGGTCGTGGTCGTCGCTGGTGGTGGTCGCTGTCTCCCTCACACCCCAGTCGATCCCGATCACCGCACCCGTCTCCGGGAGCGGCTGGCCTTCGGTCGGGACGACGAAGGAGCAGTACCAGTGCCCGAGACTGTCCTGGTACACGCGCACGCTGGACGGGCCGGCGGGAAGGCTCCGCGACCACACCACCGTCAAGACGATCCCGCCCGCCAGGTGCAAGCGGCCGTCCTTCAAGCGGAAACCACGCTTGGTGTAGTTGAGGGACGGCAGCGCTCCCCGCTTCTTCTTCCACTTCGGCATCCCGGCCCGCTGCCGCACCGGCAACCGGTCCTTGACGTCCTTCTGCGCCTTGGCCCGGGACTTCCCGAAATCCCGAATCAACTGCTGCTGCGGAACGCTGGAGCCCTCACGGAGCCAGCTGTTCGTCTTGCGGCACTCGGTCAGCATCTTGTCCAGCTGCCCCGGACCACACGTCTGCTTGTCCACACCCTCAGGCCGGCGCTTGTTCCACAGGTGCGTCTGCTTCGACTTCGCGCAGCACTCGTTCCAGATCCACCGGCATCGATCCCACTCCGCCATCAGGGTGGCGAGCGCGGTGGACGACACGCGGACGCGGAAGGTCCACCGGGCATACCCGGCATCCCCCACGATCGGTGTCTTCGCCATCCCAACAACCTAGCCCCGCCCACTGACAACAAACGAAGGAGCAGGTCAGACCAGATGGGAACCGGCCTCCGATCGCTCCCCGCCCGCGCCCCGAACCCCCGTGTCTCCGGCCCCCGGACCAGCGGGCCCCGGACCGCCCGCCCGGATGCTCAGCCGCCCGACAGCCTGAAGCTCATCCGTCCGAAGCCGATCTGGTCCCCGTCCCGGACCACCGCCGAGCCCGTCACCCGGCGCCCGTTCACCGTGGTCCCGTTCGTCGAGCCGAGGTCGCGCACCACCCAGACCCCGTCCCGGATGCCCAGTTCCGCGTGGGCCCGCGAGACCGTCTCGTGGCTCAGGCGCAGTCCGTTGCCCGGGTCGCGGCCGATCCGCAGCGGTCCGGCGCTCGGATGCGGGAGGAGCAGCGTGGGCAGCTTCTCCGCGGCCCAGGCCCGCCGTACGCCCACGGACACGGCCGAGACCCGCCCCACCCAGCCGAACAGCCGGCTGGTCCACGGGCCCTCCGTGCCGTCCCGGCCCTCCAGGTCCGCGGTGAGCACCGCGAGGTCCTCGGAGCGGCGGGCGACGAGGGCGAGCTCCATGCGGCGCAGGAAGGTGTCGTGCGACAGCTTGCCGACGGCGGCGCCCTCCCTGAGCTGGCCCAGCGCGCGGTCGCGCTCGGCATCGGAGAGCCGCGGGGCGGGGAAGGCGGAGAACTCGAAACTCGACGTCACCAGGTGATTGTCGGCCTGTCGGGGGCAGAGTGTCCAGAACTCCCGCGACCGGCCGGGGATGATGGCCCGGACACGCAGGTTGGGGTAGCGCCGCCAGACGAGGGGACCGTCCGTGCAGTTCGAGGTGTGGGCACCGCTGACAGACCGGGTCGCACTGCGGCTCGACGGGGCCGCGTACGCGATGGAGCGCGATCCGGAGCGCCCCGGCTGGTGGGTCGCCGAAGCCGAGGCGCGGGACGGATCCCACTACGGGTTCCAGCTGGGCGGCGCCCCGCAGGCTCCCGTTCCCGGGGACGACCCGCGCGACCCGGTGCACCCCGGGCACCACGTGGAGCATCCGGACCACACTCGCCTCGGACCCCCCGTACGCCCCGATCCGCGCGGGCGGCGCCTGCCGGAAGGCCCCGACGGGCTCTCGGCCGTGGTCGACTTCGCCGCCCTCCTTCCCGGCGAGCCGGCGCCCTCCCCCCGGGTGCCGCTGCAGGACGCCGTCCTGTACGAGCTGCACATCGGCACCTTCACCCCCGAGGGCACCTTCGACGCGGCCGCCGCCCGCCTCGGCCACCTCACCGCCCTCGGCATCACCCACATCGAGCTGATGCCGGTGTGCTCCTTCCCCGGGCGGCACGGCTGGGGGTACGACGGGGTCGCGCCCTGGGCGGTGCACGAGCCGTACGGGGGCCCGGCCGGGCTGGTCCGGTTCGTGGAGGCCGCGCACACCGCCGGGCTCGGCGTGGTGCTCGACGTGGTCCACAACCACCTCGGCCCCTCCGGCAACCACCTCCCCGTCTTCGGCCCGTACTTCACCGAGACCCACCACACCCCCTGGGGCGCGGCGGTGAACCTGGACGCGCCCGGCTCCGACGAGGTGCGCGCCTACCTGCTGGGCAGCGCGCTGGCCTGGCTGCGCGACTACCGGATCGACGGGCTGCGGCTGGACGCGGTGCACGCGCTCGCCGACGACCGGGCCCTGACCTTCCTGGAGGAGCTGTCCGCGGCGGTGGACGAGCTGGCCGCCGAGACCGGCCGGCCGCTGTTCCTGATCGCGGAGTCGGACCGCTGCGATCCCCGCACCACGAACCCGCGCGCCGCCGGGGGCCTGGGCCTGCACGCGCAGTGGAACGACGACTTCCACCATGCCCTGCACTGCGCGCTGACCGGTGAGTCCCAGGCGTACTACGCGGACTTCGCCGAGGCCCCGCTCGGGGCCCTCGCCAAGACCATGACCCGGGCCTTCTTCCACGACGGGACCTGGTCCTCCTTCCGGGGCCGCCACCACGGCCGCGCGGTGGACCGCGGCCGCACCCCGGCGCACCGCTTCCTCGGCTACACCCAGACCCACGACCAGGTCGGCAACCGCGCGCTGGGCGACCGGCTCTCGGCCTCCCTGTCCCCCGGGCTGCTGGCGTGCGCGGCGACGGTGGCGCTGACCGGGCCGTTCGTGCCGATGCTGTTCATGGGCGAGGAGTGGGGCGCCGGCACGCCGTGGCAGTACTTCACCGACCATCCCGACGAGGAGCTCGCCGAGGCCGTACGGGTGGGCCGGCGGCGGGAGTTCGCGGAGCACGGCTGGAAGGCGGAGGAGATTCCCGACCCCCAGGACCCGGCCACCCGGGACCGCTCCCGCCTCGACTGGGCCGAGCCGGGCCGGGGGGCCCACGCCCGCCTGCTGGACTGGTACCGCACCCTGATCTCGCTCCGCCGGACCCACTCCGACCTGCGCGATCCCGATCTGGCGGCGCTGCGGATCGCCCATGACGAGGAGCGCCGCTGGCTGACGTTCCGCCGGGGCGACGTCCGCGTGGTGGTGAACCTCTCCGGGGAGCCCGTCACCGTCGCGCTGGGCCGCAACGGGGTCCGGGTGCTGGCCGCCTGGCTCCCCGTCGAGCATCCGGACGCCGACGGGCGGGTCCACGTACCGGCCGAGTCGGCGGTGGTGCTGGGCCATTAGGGCCCGCAAACCCAGTCGCGGAGGCCCGGAGCCGTCTGATGGGATCGGCCCCATGAAGATCGAACCTGTCGAATCATCCGCGGCCGGCGGCGGACACGCGGCCAAGTACGACCGCATCGGGGTGGGCTACCGGGAGATCCGGCGGCCCGATCCCCGGCTGGCCGCACTGATCGCGGGCGCCCTGGGGGACGCCCGGACCGTGGTCAACGTCGGGGCGGGCGCCGGTTCTTACGAGCCGGAGGACCGCGAGGTGACCGCCGTGGACCCGTCCCGGGTCATGCTCGACCAGCACCCGGGGACCCGCAAGATCAAGGCGGGTGCGGAGGAACTTCCCTTCGAGGACGGGGCATTCGACGCCGCGATGGCGGTGATGACGGTCCATCACTGGCCGGACCCCGCGCGCGGGCTGGCCGAACTGCGGCGGGTTTCGCGGCGCCAGGCCGTCTTCACCTGGGATCCGGCCCACCGGCCCGAGCTGTGGCTCTTCGAGGAGTACCTGCCGGAGGTCGGGGAACTGGACCGCTCCGCCTTCACCCCGCTGTCCGTGGTGACGGGGGCGCTGGACGCGCACACCGTGATCCCCTTCCCCGTCCCGCACGATTTCACCGACGGCTTCCGGGCCGCCTTCTGGCGTCGGCCCGAGTCCTACCTCGACCCGGTCGTACGGGCCGCCGGCTCCACCCTCGCGAGCCTGCCCGCCTCCGTCGTGGAACCGGCGATCGCCCGGCTGCGCGAAGACCTGCGGTCGGGGGCGTGGCGGCGCCGCCACGCCGACCTGCTGGAGCGGGAGAGCATCGACTACGGCTACCGCCTGGTTCTCGCCGGGGCCTGACCCGGCGAGCACCGTGCGCCGTCGCCTACGCCACTACTCCACTACTCCACTACTCCACTACTCCACGATGGCCAGCTCCCGGGAGGCGTTGTTGAAGCTGCGGCAGCCGTTCCCGGTGACCGTGATGATGTCCTCGATGCGGACCCCGAACCGCCCCGGAAGGTAGATCCCCGGCTCCACGGAGAAGCACATGCCGGGGACGAGGGGCTGCTCCTCGCCTTCCACCATGTACGGCGGCTCGTGCGTGGTGACTCCGATGCCGTGGCCCGTGCGGTGGATGAACTGCTCGCCGTAGCCGAACTCCGTGATCACCGCGCGGGCCGCCCGGTCCACGTCCTGGCAGGCGGCCCCCGGCCGGGCCGCCGCCACTCCCGCCAACTGGGCCTCGCGGACGATGTCGTGGACGCGCTGCTCCTCCTCGGTGGGCTCGCCGACGTGGACGGTACGGGAGATGTCGGAGCCGTAACCGTGCTTGAGGCCGCCGAAGTCGAGGACCACCATGTCCCCGTGCTGGATGACCCGGTCACCGGCTTCGTGGTGCGGGTTGGCGCCGTTCGGGCCGGAGCCGACGACGGTGAAGTCCACCTGGGAGTGGCCGTGCACGCGCAGCAGCGCGGCCAGGTCGTCGGCGACGTCGCTCTCCCGGCGCCCCGCGAAGGGGACATGGAGGATCTGGGCGTACGCGGCGTCCGCCGCCTCACCGGCCGCGGCGAGGCGGGCCAGCTCGCGCTCGTCCTTGACCGCGCGCAGCATCGGTAGCGCATCGGTCAGCGAGACGTACGAGGTCGCCGGCAACTCCCGCTGCAGGCCCAGCAGATGCAGCGCCCAGGCGTTGTCGCTGACCCCGAAGCGGCCGGCCACGTCCAGCAGCGGGGAGGTCACGGCGTACGGGTTCTTCCCGTCGGCCCAGTCCCGCAGGGTCAGCGCGCCCGCGCCGGGGGACTTCGCCGCGTCGGGGGCTTCCAGCGCGGGGACGACGAGGACGGGGTCCTGCCCGGCGGCGAGGACGAGCAGGGTCATCCGCTCGGTGTCGACGGGCCGGTACCCGGTGAGGTGGGCCAGGTCGGGCCCGGGGGCGACCAGCAGGCCGGCCAGCCCCGCGTCGGCGGCGGCCTGCGCGGCGGCGGCCATCCGGGCGGCGTAGTCGGCGGCCGTGAAGGGATCGGAGTCATGGTCCATGACTCCGATCCTCCCGCGCCCCGCCCCCGGACGGCAGGGGGCCGCGCCGATCACCCGGCCCCGTCCCCCGCACTGCCCGCTACGCGGAGCCTGTCCCCTACCCGCCCTTCCACCGCCCCCCGAGCTCCGCCCAGACCCGCGCCGCGGCACTCTTCAGCCCCGCCGGCGTTTGAGGCGCGGGGGTCCGGGGGTGGAACCCCCGACGGGGTCCGGGGCGCAGCCCCGGGGAACTGGGGAAGGGCGGGTAGGGGACAGAACCGCCCCGCCCGCCCAAGGGCGTCAGCCCGCCGCCCGCCCCGCCGGTGTCGCCGCCCGCAGGGCCCACTCCAGCGGCCCCCGGTACAGCTCCGTCCCGCGCAGGAGCCGCCGCCAGACCACGCACCCGATCAGCGCGCATGCCGAGAACCCGGCCAGGACCTCCCACCCGCTCCAGCCCCGCAGGAACACCGCCAGCGCGAGCGCGTGCACCACGTACACCGTCAGGGCCATCGCCCCGACGGCGGCGAGCGGCCGCAGCAGCCGCGCCGCCACCCGGCCCGCGCCGTGCGCGGCCAGGGCGAGCAGGCCTATGAGGGCCGCCCCGACCCCGGAGTTGCCGAGGGTCTCCAGCGGGGTCTGGCTGTAAGGGCCGGCCACCAGCAGCCAGTCCCAGGAGGTGCTGGGGACGGCCCCGAACTGCCGGCCCAGCACCGCCGCGACCGGGTCGGGCTCCGCCGCCGCCCAGGGGTGCTCCCGCGCGATGGCTTCCAGGAGCGGCCCGCGCCGGCCCCCGGGCCCCAGCGCGAGCCAGGAGACGCCGTAGCCGGCGACGGCGGCCGCCGCCCCGTACCCGGTCAGCAGCCGCAGCGACCGCCCGCTCCGCAGGTCGGCGAGGCGGCCGAGGGCCATGCCGGCCAGGATGTACGGGAAGTAGGTGAGCAGCGGGTAGGCGCCCGAGAGCAGGAGCTCCCGCAGCATCCCCCCGGCCCCCGCCCAGCTCGCCAGGTCGGCGGGGACCGGCGTGGCCCCGCGCCCGCCGGTGCGCAGCCCGAGGGCGGGGCCCAGCAAGTACGAGAGGAGCGGGCCCAGCGCCACCGAGCCTCCGGCGACGGCGGCCAGGGTGCGGGTGCGCAGCCGGGTGAAGGGTTCGGCGGCAAGGAAGTAGACGGCGTAGAAGGCCAGGATCACGAGGATGCCGGGCGAGAGCGCTGCAAGGCACAGGCCGAGCGCGGCGAGGATCGCGCAGCGGGTCAGGGTGGCCCGCAGGGGCGGCGGTCCGGCGGCCCGGGCGCGGGCGAGCGCGAGGGAGAACCCGGCGATGAGCGTGAAGACGGCGGGCGCCCGGCCGTCGGCGGCGACGAGCAGCCAGCCGGGGCCCTCGGGCGTGGGCGGCGGGCCGACGTGTACGGCGAACATGCCGAGGACGGCGATGCCGCGGGCGGCGTCCAGGCCGGTGAGTCGGTTTGATCCCATAACGGTAGTGATGGCGATCCGGGACGCGGGGTTGCCTGCGCCCTCACCCGGAGCCGGTCTCCGGGTCGCCGGGTCGCGGGGTCGCCGGAAAAGGCGTCGCGGGAGCACCCCGCTGATCAGCTATGCTGTGCTTGCACATCGAACGGGTGGTCCGCCGCCCTTCGTGGTGGGTGTAGCTCAGTTGGTAGAGCACCTGGTTGTGGTCCAGGTGGCCGCGGGTTCAAGTCCCGTCACTCACCCTGTTGATCCCGTGGGGGTTACGAGTTCTTCTCGTAACCCCCACGGGTTTTTTCGTTCCCCTGCGGGAGCGGCGCGTCACGACCGGCCGGGCCCGCCCGTCCGAGTCCTGGCAGGATCAACCACATGAAATGGGACATCGGGGGCACCCCGGCGCTGCTCCTCGCCGTCCTCGTGGCGGCCGCGGTGTTCGGGGCCACCGTGTGGCTGTGGCCCCGGCTCGCGGGGTCCGGGGTGCGGCCGGTGCTGGGGCGGGCCGGGCTCCAGCTCGCGATCACCCTGACGACCGGGTCGGCGCTGCTGCTCGCGGTGAACTCCTCGTACGGCTTCTACGGCTCCTGGCGCGACCTGCTGTCCCTGCGCCGCGAGGACCCCGCGTCGGCGGGCGCGCAGGCCCCGGGGCGGGAGGCGCTGCGGGTGCGGGGCACCCACTCCTGGCGGCACGCGGGCTCCGACGACCCGGCGGTGATCGGCCGGATCGAGGTGGTGACGGTGCGCGGGGCGCACAGCGGGCTGTCGGGGCAGGGGTACGTGTACCTGCCGCCGCAGTACGTGCACGCGTCGGCCGGGCGGCGGGCGGAGTTCCCGGTGGTGCTGGCGCTGAGCGGGTTCCCGAGTACGCCGGGGGTGCTGATCGACCGGCTGCGGTATCCGCAGCTGGCACTGGAGGCGGTACGGGCGGGGCGGATGCGGCCGGCGGTGCTGATCCTGATGACGCCGACGGTGGCGCCGCCCAGGGACACCCAGTGCGTGGACGTGCCGGGCGGTCCGCGGGCGGAGACCTTCTTCGCCCGGGACCTGCGGACGGCGGTCTCCTCGTACTACGGCCTCACCGGCGATGCCCGGGGGTGGGGCGTGATGGGCAATTCGGTGGGCGGCTACTGCGCGCTGAAGCTGGCCCTGCGCACGCCGGACGCCTACCGGGCGGCGGCCGCGCTGTCGGCCCCGTACGCGGCGGCGCGGGACGCGGACACCGGAGACCTGTTCGGCGGGGACGCGGGCCGCCGGCAGGAGGACGACCTGCTGTGGCGGCTGCGGAACCTGCCGCAGCCGCCGGTGTCCCTGCTCGTGGCGAGCAGCCGCAAGGGCGAGCACCAGTACCCGGCGACGCTGGAGTTCATCGACGCGGTACGGCCGCCCGCGCGGGTGTCCTCGATCCTCCTCGCGAGCGGCGGGCACAACTACGAGACGTGGGCGCGCGAGGTCCCGTCGGCCCTGGAGTGGCTGGTAGGACGCCTGAGCCCGCACTGACACGCGCCGAACACGGCTCGCCCCCCTCCCCCCTACGCCCCTACTCCCCTACTCCCCTACCCGCGCAGGAAGGCCTCCACCTCGGTGGCGAAGGCCACCGGGCTCTCGTGCGGTGGGTAGTGGCCGGCGCCGGGCAGCGGCAGGATGCGGCAGTTCGGGTACGAGACCTGCCAGGTGGCCCGCATGACCTCCACGGTGAGCGCGAGGTCGTACTCGCCGACGAGGACCAGCACCGGGACCGTGCTGCCCTTCACGGCGGCAGACAGGTCGAGCGGCTGCCAGCCGGCGAGGTACCCGGCGAAGGCCTCCGGCCGGGACACGGCGAGCGAGTGCGCGACCATCCGGTCCAGCCAGTACGTGCTCGCGCGGCGGCCGGTGACGATGTCGAGGATGGCGCGGCGGTTCTCCGCGCTGCCGGCGGCCCCGTAGAAGAGCCCGTGGGTGGCGTCGTCCATCTCGTACGGGCCTGCGGGGACCGGGTTGATGCCGATCAGCTTCTCGATGCGCTCGGGGGCGCGCACCAGGACCTGCTGCATGGCCTTGCCGCCCATGGAGTGGCCGAGGAGGGAGAAGGTGTCCCAGCCGAGCTCGTCGGCGAGCGCGAGGACGTCGTCGGCGATCTCGGGGAGCGTGTAGCGGCCTGGGACGTCCCTGCGGTCGCCGTAGCCCCGGTAGTCGAGGAAGGCGTACGAAAACTCCCCCGGGTCCAGATGGTCCAGTACGGAGCCCCAGTTGGCGGACGTGCCGAACCAGTCGTGCAGCACGATGACGCGCACGGGCCCGGTACCGATCCTGCGGTGGGCGATGGCCATGCGTTCTCCCTCGGTGACGGGACACGGAAAACCAACGCCGTAGGTCTGCCCACCGCGCCTGCGGTCACACCCTTGGAAACCCCTCTCGCACCACCACCAGCGGAGCATCCGCCACGACATGGCCCTACAAGGAAGCCGGTCCGCGTCAGTGCTGGGGAGGTGGGGTGGTGGTGAAGGTGACACCGCCGGTGATGGTGTGGGCTTGGACGGTGTGTCCGTGGACGGTACCGGTGATGTTGTTGTGGGCCGTTCCACTCGCGGCTTCTTGCGACGGTGTGATTTCAGCGAGGAGTGCGCGCAAGTGGGCGGCTACTTCGGGGTTGGTGCGCAGGGTGCGGCGCATGCGCCCCCGCCACTCCTCCTCCAACATGTCCAGGGTCGGCTGCGGGTTTCCTGCTTCGCGGGCGTGTGTCAGCTCGGTGCGGGATTCCTCCAACTCGCCCTCGATCGCCTCGGCCTCGACTCGGTCGCGGCCGAGGAGCCGGGCGGTTCGGGCGCGTATGCTCACCCACCCATCGGCGGCCATCGCCGCTACGATCGCGGTTGCCCCGGACATCGCCAGGGCCGCCAACTCGGCATCCATCTACGCATCTCCCAAGGCTCTTTGATGATGGTGTCTACACAGGCGGCCCGTTCCGCCGGTTTCGCGTCCTCCGGGCACAGTCGGTGGCTGCCCAGGGCCGTCTGATTCCTACCCCGCAGCCGTCACCCTGCACATGCCTCCTGATGCGGATGTGGCACCTTGCCGACAACTCCTGGCCGGGCCCCCCGAAGACCGGCCTCGAGTGGCGGTCTGCCGGGCAGGTGGTGCAGGCGTGACCTGGGGCTGGTCGGCCCCGCGGCCTGGGTTGAGTAGGGTTTGCGCCAGTGTCACCTGTGTGCCGCAAACCAGTAGGAACGACAAGTCCGTTGCGCTAGCTTGTCACTCCAAGGGTTCGCTTGGACATGGAGGGTGACCATGGCTAGTGGCGTGTGGAGTCCCGACCCGCAGGCATCGTTAGTCCGTCGGCTGGGTATCGCGCCGACGGCTCCCGGGAGTGGTCGCGACCCTGGAGAGACCGGCAGCGGTGGTGAAAGCGGCTGCCCCGACGTCTGGGAACTGGACAACGGGGATGTGGTCGTCATCGGACGTGATCTGACCGAAAACTACGCCGGACGACTCCCGGACGGAGTCAGTGTCAGTGCGGGCGAGCGACTTGTGGTGATCCCCCGGGGGATGGCGAGGGCGGTACGGAGCGATGTCCCGGATGCTTGAGGAACTATTGGACGCGCCAGGCGAGCGGCTGCTCGGAGACGCTTACCTGGCTGACTTCGAGCAACACTTCTGGCGGATCGGCAAACCCGGGTTCTGGAAGCTGGAGCGCCTCCAGCAATTCCAGGAGCCAACGGACGACAGTTGGGTCGCCTTCTCCAAGGGAGACTGGCCAGGAGCCCTGGCCTTGCTGGAGAGCCGCCGCGAGGCACTCACCCAGCACTACGCCAGACTTCGGTCCCACGGGTTCGAGACGTGGCGGATCAGGGTTGTGGAAGAACCGCTCACCGACTACATGCGCTGGGAGCTGCGCCTGCTGCTCATGCGGGACGAACTCGGCGGTCATACCAGAGTGATCGATGCCGCGAGGGTTCGCCCGTACGAACAGGCTGCTGTGCTACCCGAGTTGATCACCCTTGGTGATGACGTGGTGTATCACCTGCTTTATGACGAGAACGGCCTGCAGGAGGGTGGCGTCCGCTATATCGGACGTGATCTGGTCCTCCGCTGCAGGCAGTTCGTGCAAGGGCTCTACGACGAGGGCGAGAGCATCAGCGATTACCTCGCCCGGGAGGGGATCTTGCCGGCGCGAGAGCAGTACTGATGTCGTCATCGCCCAACGAGCCTGCACACCTCGAATCCCATGCCGACTTGTCCGGCTCCGCCCGCGACGTGGTGCAGGCCGGGAACGTGCACGGCGGGGTCCACTTCCACCGCGCCACGGAACGGAACCGCCCCGAACCTCCTCGCCAACTACCCGGAGACGTAGGCGGATTCGTCAACCGCCGCGATGAGCTCCTGGCGCTCGACACGGTCCTGGACCGGAGGCAGGGCGGCACTTCGGGGGCCAGTGGGGTCTACGTGATCACCGGGACCGCCGGTGTGGGCAAGACCTCGCTGGCCCTGCACTGGGCGCACAGCGTGCGCGACCGGTTTCGCGGTGGTCAGCTCTACGTCAACCTTCGCGGCTACGACCCCGGCGAACCGGTCACCGCGGAGCAAGCCCTCGACCACTTCCTGCGGGCCTTGGGCGTTGCCCCGTCCGCGGTGCCGGCACGCTTGGAGGACCGCTCCGCGCTGTTCCGGTCTCTCCTGGCCGATCAGCGTGCGCTCGTGATCCTGGACAATGCGGCGACGGTCAGCCAGGTTCGGCCGCTTCTTCCCGGGAACCCGGACTGCCTGGTTCTGGTGACCAGTCGGCACCGCTTCTCCGGCCTGGTCGCCAGGGACGGCGCGCACCGGCTCGTCCTGGACGTCTTCTCCGAGCAGCACGCGGTAACACTGCTGCAGACCGTCACGGCGGGGTACCGGGGCCTCCCCGATACCGACACGGACCTGTCCGAGCTGGCCCGCTTGTGCGCCCGATTGCCACTGGCCCTGCGGATCGCCGCTGAGCGCGCCTCGAGCAGGCCCCTCATGCCCCTGGACGAGCTGATAGCGGACCTGCGAGACGAGTCGGCGCTGTGGGGTGCTCTGACAGCCGAGGAGGACGACGAGTCCGACGCCGTGCGAACCGTTTTCGCCTGGTCATACCGGGCCTTGTCGGAGGTGGCCGCGCGGCTGTTCCGGCTGCTGGGCCTCCACCCCGGCCCTGAATTCGGGGTGTCTGCCGCGGCCTCGCTCGCCGGCACCACTGTCCCGGTGGCCCGTCAGACGCTCGACGTCCTCACGGGAGCACATGTCCTCGAACAGGCCACGTACGGGCGGTTCCAGTTCCACGACCTCTTGCGGGTCTATGCCGCGCAGCAGGCCGTGCAGTACGAGGACGACGAGGCCAGGGCCGAGGCCCTGGCCCGGGTGCTGGACCACTACCTCATCGCGCTGGCCCGTGCGATCTCGCACATCAGCCCGCTGGACCGGCTCGTGCCACTGCCCGAGCCCGAGCCCGGCGCGGTCGTAGTGGAGTTCGCGGACAGTGCCGCGGCCTGGCAGTGGTTCGAGTTGGAACGGGCCAACCTCGTGGCCGCCGTCCACGCGGCCGCGGCTGGAGGCCGGCACGAAGTGACGTGGCGAATCGCCGCCCTGTTGCGCAGCATCTATGTGAGCCGCAACCCGTTCCGGGAATGGATCGCCGTGGCCGAAACCGGTCTCGCTTCGGCTACTGCCATCGGTGACCGGCGAGGCCAGGCGGAACTGCGCGACAGCCTGGGCAAGGCGTACTTGCAGTCGCAACGACTCGAAGAGGCCGAGGCGCATCACCGCGAGGCACTGCGGCTGCGCCAAGAGAGCGGCGACCGCTACGGCGAGGGCATCGCCGTCAATGCACTCGGCCTGCTCGACTGGCGGCGCCGCAGACTCGCGGCCGCCGAAGAACGATTCCAGGAGGGACGGGGGATTTTCCGAGGCCTGGCCAATCTGCGCTGGGAGGCCCTGCTCCTGTCGAACCTGGGAATGACCCGGTTCGACGGGCTTCAGCTCGATGCGGCGGAGGCGGACCTCAGAGAGTCGCTCCGGCTCTGCCGGGAGGTGGGGGACCGGGCCAACGAGGGGAACGCTCTGTTCTATCTCGCGATGACTCAACGGGAGCGAGGTGAGCCGGAGACCGCCCTGTCGACCGTACGGCAAGCCCTCGACATCGCCCGGACGGACAGGCTCACGGCCTGGGGAGCCTTCTGGCATCTGGAACTCGCGCGAATCCAGCGCGCTCTCGGGAAGCCGGGCGAGGCGCTGGTGTCCTGCCAGGAATCAGCCGTGGTCCAGCGCCAGATCGGCGACCGCAACCGCGAGGCCGCGGCACACGACTGCGCGGGTGAGGCATACCGTGACCTCGGCCGCCTCACCGAGGCAGCCGGGTTTCACCGCATGGCGGTCACCGTGTTCCGCGACACCCGGGACCAGTGGGCCCTCGCCGGTGCGCTGGTCAACCTGGCACTCGCGCTAGCGCTGTCCGGTAGCGATGACGGAGAGGAAGCCGCGGGCTGCGCCAGAGACGCGGCAGCGATCCTGAGCCGTTTCGATGACGCGCGCGCGACGGCCCAGCGCGAGCGGATCTCGGGGCTGATCCCGTGACAGAGCGCCTCGCGGCCGGTTCTGGAGCCGGCTTGATCACCGGCCTGACGGAACGCCACAATCACAGGTTGCGCCGGATCGACCCCCGGGTGGCCTCCGCGGCCTTGCTCGCGGACGACCAAGAGCTCACCGTCTCCAGCAGGAACGGGGCCTTCGCCGCAGGCCGGATCCAGCAGTACCGCTTCGGCGAGGATACGTACGCTGCCCTCTGGGGCGCACTGCAGCGGCACGTCCTACAGCTGCGCGTCTTCGGGACGGATCCCGCGGCGGCCGTCGACGAGGTGCTGGCCGGACTGCTCGGCCGACTCCGCGCCGACCCTTGTGCCAGTGCTGCTGCCGGCCCAGGTGCCGGGCTGGAGAACGACCGGTCCGTGGCGCTCACCTGGCCCAGCCTGGATACGGCCTGCGCGGCTCCGCTCGTCCGGCACGGCTTCGCCCCGCTGACCTCCCTGGTCCTGAAGCGGCTTGGGCAGCGAGCGGATTCCCCGGGGGGAACGACTGTACGTCCCGCCCAGCCGGGTGACCTGGAGCGCCTTGCCGAGCAAGCGGAACGGCTACACCTGTTCGAGATCCAGCTGGGGGTACTGCCACGGCGCCCCGCGCTCCGGACCCGGCTGGCGGAGGAACTGGCCGGTGCCCTGGCGGGCGAACCCTCCTTTGTGCTGACTGCACTGATCGACGGCGTACCGGTCGGATTCCTGCACGGGCAGTTCCCTCACGGTGCCTGGATCGAACAGCAGGTCACCACGGAGCCCACGGGGTACCTGTCCCGGCTGTTCGTCGAACCGGAGGCGCGGCGGAAGTCGGTGGGGCAGGCGCTGATCGCCGCCGCACACGAGACGCTCCGTGCGCGCGGTGCGCAGGCCGTGCTGCTCCACCACAGCCTGCACAACCCGCTCGCCGCCCCCCTGTGGGCGCGGGTGGGCTACCGGCCCGTGCTGACCACTTGGACGAGGACACCGCCCGGGGCCGACGTGCAGCAACACCAGGGGCCGCCCCCGCCGGGCGCCGGCCTGAGCTGACCTTGTCGTAACGGCTTCGGTGGCGGGGCAACTCGGTGTACGACAGTCACCGGGGCCGACCGAGTCGGCTGCTTCGGGGCGGGAGCGGGCAAGGAGCGAGGGGCATGGGGCGTCGGGGGGGAGCCAAGCGGTCACCGTACGGACGCTGTCGTTCAGCCCTGACGGCACCCGCCTCGCCACCACCGGCCATGACCGGACCCTTCGCGTGTGGGCTGCGTGGACGGGGGAGGCACTCGCCACCATGCGGACCGACAGCGCTCTCACGGCCTGTTCGTGGCACCCCGGCGGCCGGCTGATCGTCGCGGGCGACCGGGGAGTGCTCGCGTACGACTTCCAGCACCCGGGGTGAGCGGCCCGGCACGCCCGCAGCCACCGTCCCCGCGACCTCCCGGTCCTGGAACGGCGGCTGCTGCGTGCGCCGGACGACCGCGTCAGACGGTCTTGATCGCCGGGTCCGAGACTCCGGCCGCGCCCGTTTCCACGTGGCCGGCGAAGCGGCGCAGGAAGGTGGCGTCCGCGTCGGAGACGACGGTGACGTCGTACCAGCGGGCCGTGCCGGACAGGGTCACGGTGTGCGCGACGGTGGCGCCCGCCGCGACGCGCACGACCTGGGCCGTGCCGCCGTAAGCGTTGGTGACGGTCAGGTTGACGGCCGCCGTGCCCCCGTTGGTCAGGGACAGCACCAGGTTGCCGGTGGAGGCGGAGTGGCGGGCCGTGGCTTCGGGGCCGGCCTTCTTCGCCGGGCCCTTCCAGGTGCGCAGGAAGCCGTTCGGGCCCCAGACCGAGAGGTTGATCTGGTTTCCGGTGGAGCTGCTCGTGCTCCAGGTGTCCGACAGGGTCTTGCCCGCCTCGACCGTGTAGGGCCACGGGCCGTCCGTACGGTTGCCCGAGGTGCTGTGGAAGTGGGCGCCGAGGGTCGGACCCGAGGAGAAGGTCAGGGTGAACTTGCCCGTGGAGACCGTGGCCTTGCCGTCCACGTACGGGGCGTAGCCCAGTGCGCGAGTCGGCTTGGCGCCGGCTTCCTGCTTGGGCAGGGTGCCCGTGGCCGGCGGGGTCGGGTTGTAGGACGAGTGACGGTTCTTGTCCGGCGGTACGTACGCGGCCGTGGACGGCAGGGCGGCGGGCGCGGCGTCGGCCTGCGTGAAGTCGAAGGCCGAGGTCAGGTCACCGCAGACCGCGCGGCGCCACGGGGAGATGTTGGGCTCCTGCACACCGAAGCGCTTCTCCATGAAGCGGATCACCGAGGTGTGGTCGAAGGTCTCGGAGCAGACGTAGCCGCCCTTGCTCCACGGGGAGACCACGATCATCGGGACGCGGGGGCCGAGGCCGTACGGGCCGGCGGCGTAGCCGGAGACGCCCCCGGTGTAGAGGTCGCCGGTGACGCTCGCCGTGGACAGGCCCCAGGCGGAGGACGTGGGCGGGTACGGCGGGACGACGTGGTCGAAGAAGCCGTCGTTCTCGTCGTAGGTGATGAAGAGGGCCGTCTTCGCCCACACGTCGGGGTTCGCGGTCAGCGAGTCCAGGACCTGCGAGATGTACCAGGCGCCGAAGTTCGTGGGCCAGTTGGAGTGCTCGCTGAAGGCCTCGGGGGCGGCTATCCAGGAGATCTTCGGGAGGGTGCCGTTCACGACGTCCGCGCGCAGCTTGTCGAAGTAGCCCTCGCCGGCCTTGGCGTTGGTGCCCGTACGGGCCTTCTCGTACAGGGCGCTGCCGGGCTGGGCGCTCCGGTAGTTGTTGAAGTACAGCAGCGAGTTGTCGCCGTAGTTGCCGCGGAAGGCGTCGTTGATCCAGCCCCAGGATCCGGCGGCGTTCAGGCCGTCGCCGATGTCCTGGTAGACCTTCCAGGACACCCCGGCCGACTCCAGGCGCTCGGGGTAGGTCTTCCAGCCGTAGCCGGCTTCCTGGTTGCCGAGGACCGGGCCGCCGCCCACGCCGTCGTTGCCCGTGTAACCCGTCCACATGTAGTAGCGGTTGGGGTCCGTGGCACCGATGAAGGAGCAGTGGTAGGCGTCGCACACCGTGAAGGCGTCGGCGAGCGCGTAGTGGAACGGGATGTCGTTCCGGGTCATGTACGCCATGGTCGTGGCCGTCTTGGCGGGGACCCACTTGTCGTACTTGCCGTTGTTGTACGCCTGGTGGCCGCCGGCCCAGTCGTGGTTCAGCCCCGTCAGGAACTGCATGCCCAGGTCGTTGATCTGCGGGTTGAAGGGCAGGATGTCCTTGGTCCCGTTGGACTGGTGGAAGACGGACTTGCCGTTGTCCTGGATGACCGGCCTCGGGTCCCCGAACCCGCGGACCCCCTTCATCGCACCGAAGTAGTGGTCGAAGGAACGGTTCTCCTGCATGAGGACGACGATGTGCTCGATGTCCTGGATGGTGCCGGTACTGCCCTGGGGCGAGATCGCGGCGGCCCGGGCGATGCTCTCGTTCAGCATCGTGACGGCGGCGGCGCCACCGGCGATCTGCAGGAACCTGCGCCGATTCAATTCAGTCATGGAGAACGACCTCTGCGGGTGAGACGGGTGCGGGGGGTGTCGAGGGGCGCCCCAAGAACAGCGGCCCCGGGGTACCGGTCGGCGTTGCTTTCATGACAGTGGGCCGTACACCTGGAGAACGGAATACCTCGTCAGGCGGTTCATGCCCCACCTGCCACATCGCTTCGCGATCTCTTCACGATCTCTTTGCGGGCGTCTCTTCGCGGGCGTCCCTCCGCGGCCGTGGTCACCGTGTGGCGGGTCGGCGGGTCGGCGGGCCGGCGGGTCGGCGGGTCGGCGGGTCGGCGGTCGCGGGTACTCATCCGGCCGGCGGGCGGGATGAGCATCCGTACTCAGGACCGGGACCGGATGGCGCGTCATCGTGAAGGCATGCCGAATCAGCCACCCGTACCGCGCCCGCGGCTCCGCGCCGGGATCACCGCCGTCGCCGGCATCCTGCCCGGGGACGTCCTCACCTCCGACCGGCTCCAGAGCGAGATCGCCGGCCGGGCCGGACTCACGCTACCGCCGCGGCTGTTGACCCAGGCCACCGGGATCCGTACCCGCCGGATCGCGGGCGACGGGGTGTACGCGTCCACGCTCGCGGTGGGGGCGGCCCGCCGGGTACTGGACACCGCCGGGCTCGGGCCCCCCGACATCGACCTGTTGCTCTTCGCCTCCGCCTCCCGCGATGTCGCCGAGCCCGCCACCGCGCACATCGTCCAGGCCGAACTCGGCACGAAGGCCCATGCCCTGGACGTCACCAACGCGTGCAACAGCTTCGTCAACGGCATCGACCTCGCCCGCGCCATGATCCTCGCGGGCCGGGCCCGGCGGGCCCTGGTGGTCACCGGGGAGACCCCGAGCCGGGCCGTACGGACGGCTCCCGCCGACTTCGCCGAGTTCCGCGCCGGCTTCGCCGGCTACACCTTCGGCGACGCGGGGGCCGCCGTGATCGTCGAGCCCGTGGAGCGCGGCGGGATCCTCGACGTGGACACCGAGACCCACTCAGAGCACTGGGAGGTCGGGGGCATCCCGGGCGGCGGTTCGCGCCACCCGCGCGGGGACGCGTACACCTACTTCCGCGGCGACGGGCACGAACTGCGCGGGGTCTTCGAGAAGGTGGGCACGGCCGTCATCGACCGGACCCTGCACCGGACGGGCATGGACTGGGACGACTTCTCGAAGGTGCTGGTGCACCAGGTGACGGTGCCGTATCTGGAGCGGTTCGCCGAGCTGACCGGGGTGCCCGCCGGGAAACTGGTGGTGACCGTGCCCGAGCTCGGCAATGTCGCGAGCGCGACGATCGGGGTGCAGCTGGACCGGATATTCGATGAACTGACGGCTGGTGAACGGGTGTTGTTCGTAGGGCTCGGCGGCGGGATCAGCATCATGACGATGATCTGGGAGAAGTCGTGAGCGCGGCCGGGCGGCTGTGGGTGGTGGTGCCCGCGCACGAGGAGGAGGACCGGATCGCGGGGACCCTCGCCGCGCTCTCCCGCCAACGGGACCGGGATTTCACCCTGTTGGTCGTCGACAACGCCTCGGCCGACCGGACGGGCGCCGTGGCGCGGGAGTTCGCGGCGGGCGCACCCTTCGCGGTGGAGGTCATCGATGAACCGGAGAAGGGCGTCGGCTCCGCCGTCGACACCGGCTTCCGGTACGCGATCGGGCGCGGCGCGACCCTGCTCGCCCGCACCGACGCCGACTGCCTGCCCCACCCGGGGTGGACGGGCGCGGCGCGGGCGGCGCTGGTCCGCAGCCCCGGGCTGGTCTGCGGGCGGATCGTGGCCCGCCGCGACGAACACGGCCCGCTGGGCCGCGCCGGGTTCGGGATCCTCGTACGGCTCGCCGGGCTCTTCGGCCGGCTGCGGCCGGAGCACGCGCGCCGCCGCGGCTACCGCGCCCCGTACCGGATGCACGCCGGGAACAACATGGCCATCACCGCCGAGCTGTACCTGGCCGTCGGCGGGATGCCGCGGCGCCCCTCCCCCACCGACCGGCTCTTCCTCAACGCGGTGCGCCGCCACACCGACCGGATCACGCGCTGCCGGGCGATGGTCGTGGAGAACTCCACGCGCCGGCTGCGCGCGTACGGGATCGCCGGTACGGCCCGCTGGTACCTCGGCCGCGGCAGCGGCCCGCACGGAACGGACGACCCCCGCTGATGCTGGACCGCCTCGACCACGCGCTGCGCGCCCGCCCCGAGCGGCCCGCCGTCCTGACCGCCACGCGTACGGGAGCCACCCGGACCGCCGCCACCCGCGGGGAACTCGCCGAGCTGGCCGACGCGTTCGCCGCCGCACTGTACGCGCGCGGGCTGCGCGCCGGGGACACTGTCGGGGTCGCCGTACGCCCCGGGCCGCGCGCGCTCGCCGTCCTGCTCGCGCTGTGGCGACTCGGTCTGCGCGGGGCCGTCCTCGACCCGGGAGCCGGACCCGACGTGCTGCGCGCCCGGCTGGCTTCGGCGCGGCCCGCGCTGGTGCTGGCCGATGCCGCCGCGCAGGCGGTGGCCGGGTGGGCACGGCCGCTGGCCCGGCGGGCGGCCGGGCTGGAACTGCCGGAGCTGGCCGGGCTGGGCGCGCCGGTGGCCACGGTCGGGCGGCGGCTGCCCGGATGCGCGCCCGCGCTGGACCTGCGCGCGGCGCGGGTCGGCGTTCCCTCGCGGTTCGCGGGCGGCGGGGACGCCGACGCCGTCATCGTGTTCACCTCCGGGACCACCTCGCGGCCCCGGGCGGTGGTGCACACACGGGCGAGCCTGGCCGCCGGGATGGAGACGGTCTCGGCCCTGTTCTCCCCTGGTCCGGGGGCGACTTGGGCTTCCTCCACAGCTACCGAGCCCGTCCTCGGCGGCACCTTCTTCGTGCTGGTCCCCGCCCTCGTGCGCGGCGCTCCCGTGGCCCTCCCGGCCCGTTCGCCCCGGGTGCTGGCCCGCCAACTGGCCCGGCTGGAGCCGCGGGACACCTACCTCACCCCGCCGCAGCTGCGGGACGCACTGCGCGCGGGGGCCCGCCACCGGGGCCGGGTGTGGACCGGATCGGCTCCGGCGAGCGCCGAACTGCTGGGACGCGTACGGGAGTCGGGGGCCGATGAGGCCTGGGGGGTGTACGCGCTGACCGAGTTGTTCCCGGCCGCCGCGGTGGAGTCCCGGGAGAAAGCCGCCCACGAGGGCCCCGGCGACCTGGTCGGCGCCCCGCTGCCCGGTGTGCGCGCCGAGTGCGGCGCGGACGGGGAACTGCTGCTGACCGGCCCCGGGGCCCGGCACCGCTACCTCGGCGAGGACCCGGATCCGTGGGTGCGTACGGGCGACCGGGGGCGGCTGGACGGCGCGGGCCGGATCGTGCTGGAGGGCAGGGCCAAGGACATGGTGCTGCGCCGGGCCGAGAACATCTACCCGGGCCTGTACGAACCGGCCCTGCACGTGCCCGGGGTGGAACTGGCGCTGCTCGTCGGGGTTCCGGCGGACGCGGGCGACCAGCACGGGGACCGCCACGGCCCCCGCTATGGCGACGAGCGGCTCGTGGCGGTCGTCCAGCCCTGCCACGGTGCCGCCGAGCCCGCGCTGCGGTCCGCGCTGGCGGGCCCGCTGCGCCGCATGGGCACGGCCGTGCCCGACGCCCTGCTGTTCGCGCGGATCCCGCTGTCGGGACGCTCCCGCAAACCGGACCGCGCGGCAACGGCGGCCCTGGCGGCCCACCGGCTGGGCTCCGGGTCCTGGCCCGGGCCCTGGTCCGGGCCCGGCTCCGACTCCGGCTCCGGCTCCGGCTCCGGCTCATCCGGGCCCGGCTCCAACTCCGACTCCGGCTCCAACCCCGCACGGAACGGCGCGCCCCGACCGTGACCCGCCACCCCGGCCAAGGCCTCCCGCGCGCGGCGGCGGCCCCCGTGACGGCCGCACCCGCGTGGCGGGCCCCTGCCCGCGCCGCGGCCGTCCGGAAGCGGGTCATGGCCGTCCGGAAGCGGGTCATGGGCGCCCGGAAGCGGGTCATGGCCTCCCATCGCCGCTACACCCGGGCCAACGGCGACGCCCTCGCGGGCTCGCTCACGTACGCCCTGCTCGTCGGGACGGCCCCGGCGGTACTACTCCTCGCCTCGCTGGCGGGCCGATCCGGGGCGGACGGGGGTGGGGACGGTGCCGGGCGGGTCGTGGACGGGCTGACCGCGGCCCTGCTGCCCGCCGCCGCGGCCCCGCTGGCCGGGCGGCTGCCCACCGCGGCCCCGCACTGGCGGCCGCTGCTCGCCCTCGCCCTCTGCTGGTCGGTGGTGCGGATGGCCCGGGCGCTGCGCACGGGCGTGCGGGCCATGTGCGGGCAGAACGCGGGCAGCGGAAACCCCGTGCGCGACGCGGCGCGGGACGTCGCGGGTGCGGCCGTGCTCTGTCTCGCGGTCACCGCCGTCGCCGCCGTGGTGACGGCGGGCGGTCCGGGCTGGACGGTCCCCGCGCTGTGGGCGCTGTTCGCGGCCGTCCTGCGGCTCGCCCCGCGTCGCGCCCCCGGCAGGCCCCGGGCTGCCGCCATCGCGGGCCCGGCGCTGGCGGCCGCGCTGGCCTGCCGGCTGCTCGCCCTCGCCGCGGGCCCCTACCTCGCCGCGACCGCCGAACTGCACGGTGACCTCTACCGCGGGGCCGGGCCGCTGATCGGACTGCTCGTCTGGGGGAGCCTGTGCGCCCGGGTGCTGCTCCGCGCGGCGTCCTGGGCCGCCACCGCCAACCAGCCCGAAGGAGCGAAGAGTTGACGAACCTGTGGGTGGTCGTGCCCGCGTACAACGAGGCGGCCGCCATCGGTGCCACCCTGGCCGCGCTCGCCGCCCAGTACGACACCGGATTCACGCTCGCGGTCGTGGACAACGCCTCCACCGACCGGACCGCGGAAGCCGTACGGGACTTCGCGCGCTCGGCGCCCTTTCCCGTCGAGCTGATCGCGGAGGAACGGCCCGGCGCCGGGACCGCCGCCGACACGGGCTTCCGGTACGCCATCGCCGCCGGCGCCACCCACCTGCTGCGCACGGACGCCGACTGTCTGCCCGCCCCGGAGTGGACTGCCGTCGCGAAGGCGGAGTTCGGGCGGGGCGCCGAGATGCTGTGCGGCCGCAGCGTGCCGCGCCGCGACGAGCGGCCCACCCTCCTCGAAGCCCGGCTGCTGCCGGCGCTGATCCGGCTCACCTCGCTCTACGGCCGCTACCGGCGGGCCCACCGCCACCCCCGCTACCGCACCCCGTACGTCCTGTGTCACGGCCACAACCTGGGCATCACCGCCGGACTCTACCTGCGCTGCGGCGGCGCCCTGCGCGTGCCGCTGCACGAGCGGTCCGAGGACGTGGCCCTGCTGAACCGGGCCCGCGAGCACAGCCAGCGGATCGTACGCGCGGAGCACCTGGTGGTGCAGAACAGCTTGCGCAGGCTGCGGAGTTGGGGACCCCGCCGAACCCTGCTCTGGTACTGGGACCGGCGCTACCGGCCCGCCGACACCGCGGAGGCACACGTCCGATGACCACCGACCCGACGATCCGCACCCAAGCCCGGAACCCGGCCCGGACCCACGAGGCGGCCGGTGCCACGACCCTCACCGCGGCCCACACGAAGGCCCTCACCGCAGCCCACACGAAGGCCCGCCGCCGGGACCGGCGCGTCTACCTGCGCGCCCACCCGCTCCTGTTCGCGCTGCTCGCCGCCACCCGCGGGCGGCCCGTACGCCGACTCGGCCCCGGCACGCTGCTCGTCCACGGCACGGAGGCCTACCGGGAGGCGCTGACCCGGCTGCCGCTGGACCGCACCGCGCCCGGCACCACGGGCGGGGCGGCCCGGGCCGCCCGGGTGGAGGGCGTGCTCTTCGACCAGGAGGGCTCCGGCCACCGGACGGCCCGGCGGGAGCTCACCGAGCTGCTCGGCGCGGCCGGGACCCGCGAACTGCGCGCGGCATGGCATCCGTTGCTCCTACGGCGGCTCGCGCCGCTGCCGCTCGGGGGCACGGTGGACCTGGTGCCGCTGGCCCGGGAACTGGCCGGCTCGGTGGTGTACGCCCTGCTGCGCCCCGGCGCCGGGGCGGGGCGGGGCGGGGAAGGCGCCTGCGCCGGCCCCCTCGCCCTCGCGGAGGCGGCCGCCGAGGCCGCGGCCGCCTCCGTGCGCAGTCACCTCCCCGGCCCGCCCCGCCCCGGCGCCGGGGCCGCGGCGATCCGCGCCGCCGAGCGGCTCCGCGGGCTCCTGGGTTCCGGGGCGGACGACCGGGCCGCGATGCTGGCGGTCGCGGCCGTCAACACCACGGTCGCGGCGCTGCCCCGGGCGGTGGCCTGGTGCGCCGACGCGGGTTTGTGGGACCAGGCGGCGGACCCTGCCCTGTGCCCCGCCCTGGCCGACGAGCTGCTGCGCGTGACGGCAGCCTCGCCCCTCCTCCCCCGGGTGGCCGCGGCCGGCGGCTCGGTCGGTGGCTGCCCGGTCGGTGCCGGGGACCGGCTGCTCCTGGTGGCCCGGCACGCGGCCGGAGCCCACCTGCGGGACCCCGATGGGCGCGGCCCCGCCGAGCCCGGCGTCGCCCGCCTGGTCTTCGGCGCCGGGCCACACGCCTGCCCGGGAGCCCGCCTGGCGCGGGAGCAGTTGGCCGGCGTACTGGCGGCCCTGGCTCCGCACCGGCCCGTCGTGGCCCGGGCCCGGGTGGACCGCCGAGCCGCCCTGCCCGGCTGGCGTTCGCTGGTCGTACGGGCGGCGGCGTGACATCCCGTAGGCGGCCTGACGCGGCCGGCATCCGGATCGCCGTCACGGGCGCGAGCGGCTTCTGCGGGGGGCACGTCGCCCGCGCCGCGGCGGCGGCCGGGGCTCGGGTGGTGTGCGTGGGCCGCAGGCCTGGCCCGCTCGGGGAACACCGGTTCTGGGACGCGTCCCTCGGGGAGCCGGACCTCTCGGGCACGGACCTCGTCGTGCACTGCGCGGCGGCCGTCGGCGATCCGGCGCCCGGCTCCCCCGCGGAGGCCGTCATGCACGCGGTCAACGTCACCGGCACCGCACGGCTGCTGCACGCGGCGGGCGCCCGCCCGGTGGTCTGGGTCAGCAGCGCCAGCGTCTACGACCCCCGCCGCGACCGCACGCTCGTCCGCGAGGACCACCCGCGCACGGGTCACCTGAACGCCTACGGCCGCACGAAGGCCGCCGGCGAGGCCCTGGCCCTGGCCGCGGGCGCGGTGGTGCTGCGCCCGCGCGCGGTGTACGGCCCCGGCGACACCCAGCTCCTGCCCCGGCTGCTCTCCCGGGTCCGCGCCGGAACCCTCTTCCTGCCGGGCCCGGACGTCCCGCTCAGCCTGACGGCGGTGGAAAACCTGGCCGGGGCCTGCCTGGCGGCTCCCGCCTGGCCCCCCGGCGCGTACAACATCGCCGACGCCCGCCCCTACCGGCGTGACGCGGCCGTCCGCGATGTCCTGCACGCCCACGGCGTCCACGCCCGCATACGCCACCTCCCACCGGCCCTGGCCCGGGCCGCGGCAAGAATCTCGGAATCCCTGTCCTCAGGCGAACCGCCCCTCAGCCGCTACGGGGTGGACCAGCTGGCCCACCCCGTGGTCCTGGACCTGACCCGAGCCCACACCCAGGGCTGGACCCCGCCCCGCACCCTGTCGGACCACCTCGCCGCGCTGCGGGGTGAACCGCGGGAAGAGGAGGGAGCCGACGAGCCCAGGTGAACTGCCGCGCCGGTCCATGAGTTCAGTGGACGGCCGTACTCGTTCGTCCACACCGTGGACAGATCGCCAGTTCGGCTCGGATGTCAGCCGTAGGCTGTCGTGGGAAATCAAGGGGAGAGTATGACTGACGACCGCGAGGCAATAATTCCGGTGTGGACGCTGGCCACCGGTGACGTCCGGGTGCCCGCACTGGCCGGAGACGAGCCGATGACGGCTGAGCGCCTGGCCGAACTGCGCAGTGTGCTGGCCGCCCTGGCCGACAAGCCGATTGCCACACTCGAGGCGCATCCACTGCCCGGCAATCTCGACCGCAGCCGCGGTATCCCGCTCGATGCCGCGAGTCCCTTGGCGGAGCACCTGTCCAAGCTCATCACGCAATCAGCGCGAGGTTCCTCCGCGGTGGCCACGACGACCGCGGCCGGCGAAGGCCTGTATCGCATGGTGGTTCCGGCGAAGGTCGTCGCCCAGCTCGGTCAGGGCATCGTCCGCCCGATGGCGTCGAAGGTGGCGGCCGGTGGCATCCACGGAACGCTCATGAACTCAACGGGCATCGCCGCCCAGGCGACGTTCGTGCCGGTCGGCAGAGCGGCGGCAGCGGGCGCGGTCGGTGGAGCCGGTGCGACGGCCGGCTTCGCGGCCGCGGGCAGCGCGGCGCTCACCGTGGCCGCGCCGCTGGTGCTCATGGCCATAGCGGTGGGGGTCAGCGCGAATGCCGACCACAAGCGCTCGCAGGCCGTCAAACGCATCACGAAACTGCTGGAGCAACTGCACGAGGAGAAGCTCGATGACGAGCGCAATGAACTCGACGGCTGCCGCGATGCCATCGAAAAGGCCACCGCCGTCCTGCTCGACCAGGGAAAGCCCGGTGTCTCGCTGGGACTGGACTCGGCAGTGCATGCCATCAGCAAGGCGCTGGCCGCCGCTGACCGCCGCCTCGCCAAGTGGCAGAAGGCAGTCGAAAAGCTGCCCGCCGGCAAGCCCGTCGAGATCGGCAAGCTGAAGAAGTCGTTCCCTGGCGTCGACGACCGCGGCGGCAAGTTCCGCGCCCACCTCGAACTCGCCGCCTTGGCCATCGCGCTGAAGCGGAGGGTCATCGTCCTGCAGGCCGTCGAGCATGCCCAGACCGACCCTGGCAACTTGTTCGAGAACTTCAGCCGCGCGCTCAAGGCCGACCAGCAGCGCCTCGACACAATGGAGTCGGGCATCGCCGGGGTCCTGCAGCGCCTGTCTGCGCTGGATCTGGAACGCGCGTCCAGTCTGCTGCCCGTGATGCACGTCGGTGACGTCGATCGCCTGCTGCGCGCGGTGAACGGGCTTCGCAAGCTGGGCGACGGCGTCGTGGTGAACAGCCCCACGATCGACGTGGCGATCGAGATGGCCCGCAGCAAGGACGGCTCACTGGTCGTGTTCCCCGCGCTGCCCGCGTAGGCGTGGTGGGTTCGAATCCCGCCCTCGCCGCCGCCCCGGCACCACTCGTTTGCGAACACCCTTCTATCATCGACCAGTTGTTGAAACCTCGGTCGAGGGAGTGAAAGTACCCGGTGACGGCGACACTCGCAGGACCCGATTGGTCGGCGAAGGGCCTCGATGTCGCGGCCGGCCTGTATCCCCTGTCCGTTGAGCGGCATGTGCGGCGGATGGCAGGCCATCTGGTGCCCGGGGTGACCTCGGTGACCCCGCACGCCCGGTACTTCGCACTGCACGCCCTCATCGCCGACGAGGCCGCTCGCCAGAGGCTCACCGTCGCGCAGACTCAGGATCTCCTCCGTCGGTCCGAAGTGGTGCTCGCTGCCGTCTCCTTTGCCCACGACCACGGTGACACCGCCATCCCCCGCGCCCACGGGACCGACCGGCTCGCCCAGGTGCTGCGCGGAGGAACGGTCTCCTTGGAACAGGCCTCACAGCCGGGCAGGGGCGGGTACGCGACCTCCGAGTGGGGGTTCTGGCCCCCGTACCAGGCTTCCGAGGCAACGGTGCTGGGCATCGTCGGGCCGGATCGGAAGATGCTCACCACGGGCCGGGCATACGATGCCGCTGCCGCCCGCGAGGGCCTCGGCCCGCTGCTGGACCTGGCGCGTACACCCGGCGACCTCCGGGTCTTCGATCTGGCCCCCCTGGGTGACCGGTTGTGCGTGTGCGCGGGCGGCGGTGCACCGGACGGGCAGTGGATCGCCCGGCTGATGTGCGCGCCCGGGGCCGACACCGAGGCCCCGCGATCCCCCGCGGCCACCCGAAGGGAGACCATCCGGCTCCTCGCACGGGTCGTGGGCGAAACGCACGTCGCGTCGGTCTCCCGCGACTTCGGGCCCGTCATCGCCTTCGGCGCGTTCGCGGCCGACGACGCCGTGGCCGCCGGGCTCCACGTCACTCCCGTCTGGCGCGGTGTGGTCCTGCGCAATTACGCGGTCGGAGCATGGCGACGGCTGTGGTGTTGGCTCGTGGACCAAGTGGACGGGTACATGACTGTCGAGGACCTCGCCGAAGCTCTGGCGGCCCAGTTGCCGGACACCACCGTCGCCGCTTTCCTGGACGAGTTGCCCGCCACCGTCGACTCGGCCGGGCACCTGCTGCCGGCGGAGCCGGACCTGCGGAAGCAGGGCGATCCGCTGCCGCTGCGTGAGCTGCGGGTGCTGGCCGTCACCGCGCGCCGAGTCCACGAACTCGACGGTCGTACGCTCGACGCGTTCCTGGGGCGACGGGGCATCGAGCTGGGACCCGAGTGGACCCACCACCGCTTCACCGAGGCCCGTCCCCACCAGCTGCGCGACTTCGCCCGGCAGCTCACCTCCGACCTCCTGACCCGCGCCCGGCGGATCGCCCTGTCCAAGGCCCGCACCCGCCCCGACGGCAGTCTTTGGCTTCCGACCCGGCTTCATGAACGCGCCGGAATGCTGTACCGGACCAGCAAGGAAAGCAGCGACGACGTCGGGCTGAGGCTCGGCACGCTCACGAGCGTACTGGCCGGGTCCGGTGTGCTGGGGTACACCGACGGGCGCTGGCACGTCACTACAGCCGGGGAGACCCTCGTTGTCTGAGATCACGGCCGATGCGGGGATCCAGGCCATCGCCTCGCCCCTTTCGCTGCTCATCGAGGAGGAGGCGCATCACGACCGGCAGCTGCAAGAGGTCCTGATGCTTTCCTTCACCTGCGATCCCGGGTTCATCGAGTCCTTCGCGCTCGGCGCGGCGCAGGCCGCCGGAGCGCGCGTCACCGTCGTCGGTGACGTGGCTGTGACCAGTGCCGATCCGCGGTCGGTGCGCCGTGCCGGCCGCAGTTACGTGGCAGGGCTGGCGCAGTGCCGCAGCGGCGCCGCCTTCCATCCCAAGCTCGTCCTGCTCGCCGGGCCGAAGCGGGTGACGGTGGCCATCGGCTCGGGCAATGCCACGCTGGCCGGCTGGCACGCGAACTCAGAGCTGTGGAGCACCGTCCGCGGGGACGCGGACCGCTCCCCGGCCCTCTTCGGCGATCTGGCGCACTGGCTGCGCGGCCTGCCCGGCCCTGTACGGTTCTCCGCCGGCGTGGCGGAGGCCCTCGAACGCTGCGCCGTGCTGCTGGACTCGCCCGGAGGCCACGCACCGACCTCGGGCGAAGGTGCCCGCCTGGTGTCGAGTGTGACCGGCCCGATTCTGCACCAGCTGCCGGTCGGGCCCGTGGATGAACTCGCCGTCAGCGCACCGTTCCACGACCTGGGAGCCGGGGCGCTGCATGCCCTCGTCCGGCGCCTCGCCCCGAAACGCCTGACCGTCGTGTACCAGCCGGACAAGGTCCGGCTCGACGGGCCGGCGGTGGCCGATCTCGTGGAGCAGTACGGGGGCGAACTCCGGGTCGACGGCGAACACGAGCGTTACCGGCACGGCAAGCTCGTGGAGTGGTCGGTGGACGGGCAACGCTGGACGCTGACGGGCAGTCCGAACCTGTCCCGGGCAGCGCTGCTCCGGTCGGTCGCGGACGGCGGCAACTGCGAGCTCGGGATCGTCGCACCGACTGGGCGAACACTGGTACCGGCCGGAGCGCCCCAGACGCCCACGGCCATCCGCTCGCTCCGGTTGGAGCCACCCGCCGAACGGTCCACCGACGTAGCCCTGTTGCTCGGCGCGGCCCGAGTGCCGGACGGGGTGGACGTCCTCATCGCGAGGATGCCGGACCGGCCCGGGTACCTTCAGCTGTCCCGGGCGGCGGCCCCTCCGGAGTCGTGGGAGCGGGTCGGTGATGTTCCGGCCGGCAGTGCGCAGTGCACGATCGGGTTGCCGGCGGAAGGAGGCAGCCGGGTGCGGCTCGTCGTTCCGGGATACGACGGGGTACCGGTCTACAGCAATGTCGTCTTCGTCGTCGACCCGGTGCGCGCCACCCAGCGGCCGGGTGCGGGTGCCGGCCACGCCGCCGCGCCGACCACCCGCCCCGACGAGCTGTTCGGCGATCCTCTCCTCGCCGAGCGGTTCTTCACCGACGTGGCTCAGTTGCGGTCAGGTCTCAGCGTCCGCGCCGAAGGCGGCTCGGCCGTTCCGGCGCACGGCGCGGCGGCGACCCGGAAGACGGATGCTGATGCAGATGCGGACAGCTGGGAGGACTACCTCGACCGGTGCGCCGGGCGGATGGGGAACCCTCTTCTCCACTTCGCTCTGGGCTTGCCGGCATTGCCGGACGGCAGTGCGGACGTCGCACACCGGGAACTGCTGCGGGTCAGCTGGGACGAACGGGGCGACGAGCGCTTCGAGAACGATGAGGAAGAGGCGGGGTTCGAGGAGGACGGGGCCGAGCAGCCGAGCCGTGTGTTCGAGCTGCCCGATCTCGGAACCCGTGGCGAGGAGGAACGCCGTCGCTACCGCCGGTGGGCCGCACGGCTGGCCGAGGCCACCCCGTCCTTGGGGCCCGCGGAGCGACTGCTGGCCGTCCGGCTGCTGCTCTGGACGGTCGCCGCGCAGGCGTGGCCGGCCGGTGACACCGCGTGGGTGCCGTTGCTGGCCTCCGCGGTCGCCGGCCTCGATGGGGACGGCCTGCCCGAGGAGGCTCAGGTCCCGGCGGGCAGCCTGGCCGCCGTCGCGCTGTCCGTTCTCCGCGCACACATACCGCGCTACGAGAACACTGGGGAAGCCCTGGCGTTCCGACGTGCCTGCCGGGCGACCGGACATCTGCTGGTCGCCGCGGACGAGGGCTGCGTCGATGCCTATACGGCCGTGCTGGCCGACGCCTTCGGCGGCGCCGTCCACCCCGAGACCGTGCTGGACCTCATCGACGACATAGTGCAGGACGATCCCCTCACGGAAGCGATCGCAGCCCTTGAGGAGCGGGGACACGTGGCCCACCGTCACGACGGCCAAGTGCTGCACGTCCACGGGCGCTTCGGGACCCCTGCCCTCGCCGCCGTCGAGGCGGTGGGTGCGGCGCAGGACGCTCCCCTCATCGGGGCGTGGGCGACGACCGACAGCGGAACCTGGGCGTTCGCCGCCTGGCAGCGGCCGGACCTCGTCGTACTGGACGCGGGACGGGGCAGACCGCTCTGGCGGCACTACCGGCTCACACCGCTCGGCAGTCCGCGGGCACTCGCCCTCTCCCGCAGCTTCGCCGCCGCGAAGAGCGTCCCGCACGGCCCGCAGCTCCAGCCGTTCTCCGAGGCACTGGCGTTGTTCTCCGCCCTCGGCGTGGACGACTTCCACCCGCCGGAGGACTGCCGGTAGGGCACGGCAACCGGTTGGTACGCCGGCCGACCCGGCCGGTCCTCGCCGGCTGCCGGGGGCCGGCCGCCGGGGGCCGGCCGCCGAAAGCCCGGCGGCCGACGCCCGTTCGATTTCCGCGTGCGTGGCCTCAGCCCCCGGCGGGCGTGAGCCGCAGGGAGATGCTGTTGATGCAGTACCGCTGGTCCGTGGGGGTCGGGTAGCCCTCGCCCTCGAAGACGTGGCCCAGGTGGGAGCCGCACTTCGCGCACAGGACCTCGGTGCGGACCATGCCGTGGGCGACGTCCGCCTTCAGTTCGACCGCGTCGGAGTCCTTCGGGTCGTAGAAGGACGGCCAGCCGCAGTGGGATTCGAACTTCTCCGTGGAGCGGAACAGCTCGGAGCCGCAGCCGCGGCAGCTGTAGACGCCCTCGGTCTTGGTGTCCGTGTACTCACCGCGGAAGGCGGGCTCGGTCCCGGCGAGGCGCAGTACCTGGTACTCGGACGGGGTCAGCTCCGCCTGCCACTGCTCGTCCGTCTTCTCTACCTCGTACGACATGACTGTTCTCCCGCTTTCCCGCTCTTCCCAGAGCCGTCAGTTCGACAGACGGGCCAGGATGGCCGGCCCCAGGTCCGTGACATCGCCCGCACCCATGGTGAGAACGAGATCGCCGGGCTTGGCCATTCCCGCGATGACGTCGGCGACGGCTTCCTTGGAGTGCTCGGGGGTGACGTCGGCCCCGGCGGCGCGCGCTGCGTCGATGATGATCTCGCTGGTGATCCCGGGGACCGGGTCCTCGCGGGCCGGGTAGATGTCGAGGACGACCGAGGCGTCGGCGAGGGCGAGGGCCTGGCCCATCTCCTTGCCGAGTTCCTGGGTACGGGAGAAGAGGTGCGGCTGGAAGACGACCAGGATGTGGGAGTCCCCGGCGGCGCCCCGGATGGCCTCCAGGTCGGCGGTCATCTCCGTCGGGTGGTGCGCGTAGGAGTCGATGACCTGGACCCCGGCGGCCTCGCCCTTGAGCTGGAGGCGGCGCTTGACCCCGGTGTACTTGCCGAGGGCGGAGGCCAGGTTGTGGGCCGGGATGCCGAGCGCGACGCCGGCGGCGAGGGCCGCGACGGCGTTGTGCGCGTAGTGGCGGCCGGGCACGGAGACGGTGAAGGTGAGCATCCGGCCGTCGATGACGACGGTGACCTCGCTGCTCAGCCCGCGCGGGGTGATCTTGGTGATCTGGACGTCGGCGGTGGGCTCCTCGCCGTACGTGACGATCGTCAGGTCGGGGTTGCCGCCGACCCGCCCGGCGATCTCGGCCGCGCCGGCCTGGCCGTGGGCGATGACCAGGGTGCCACCGGCCGGGATCTTGCCGACGAAGGTCTCGAAGGACTCGTAGATCTCGTCCATCGACGCGTAGTTCGCGTGGTGGTCGAGCTCGGCGTTGAGGATGATCGCGACCTGCGGGGTGTACTTGTGGAAGCTGCGGTCGCTCTCGTCGGCCTCGGCCACGAAGATGTCGCCCTCGCCGTGGTGGGCGTTGGAGCCGGGGGCGTCCAGGTCGCCGCCGATGGCGTACGAGGGGTCCAGGCCCAGCGCCGACAGGGAGACGGCCAGCATCGAGGTGGTGGTGGTCTTGCCGTGGGTGCCGGCGACGGCGATCGGCCGCAGGCCGTCCATCAGCCCGGCCAGGGCGTCGGAGCGGTGCACGACGGGGATGCCGAGCTCGGCGGCGCGGGCCAGCTCCGGGTTGTCGGCGCGGATGGCGCTGGAGACGACCACGCAGGTGGCGTCGTCGGCGAGGTGACCGGCGGCGTGCCCGATGTGGACCGTGGCACCGTGGGCGCGCAGCGCCTGGGCGGTCTCGGAGTCACGGGCGTCGCTGCCGGCCACCTTGGCGCCGCGCTGGGCCAGGATCTTCGCGATGCCGGACATGCCGGCGCCGCCGATGCCGATGAAGTGGGGCCGTTCCATGGCGGTCGGCAGGCCGGGCTTCATTCAGGTAGCTCCAGGATCGAGTGCGTACGTACGGCGGCCGGATGCGCGGATACGGGGATTGCGGATGCGCGGTCCGGCCGCCTCCACCCTATTCCTTGTGGGCGAAGAGCTTGAGCACCGGAACGCCGACCTTGTGGCGTGCCCGTGAGGCCCAGTCCCGGTGGAAGAACTCCTCGACGTAGTGCGGGGCGGTCAGCACGATCACCTCGTCGGCGTTGGTCTCGTCCACGACCGCCTTCAGCTTGTCGAGCGGATGCTCGTCCACGATCTGCCCGACGGCCTTGGCCCCCTTGGCCCGCAGCGAGGCGAGGGAGTGCTCGATCGCCAGTTCGGCCGGGCCGCGGGCTGCCTCGCCCTCCGGTTCGTCGCCCTCGCGAATGGCCTCGGGAAGCTCACCGAGCGCTACGTCGTCGATGGCGCGCAGCAGCCGGTCCCGGTCGCCGCGGGGCTGCATGAGGACGATGAAGGAGACCTGCTCGTCTCCGTGGAGGGTCGTGACGAAGTCCACGTCGACGGGGGTCAGCGGCTGCTCGATCATCAATACGCTCGTGAACACGGACGCCCTCTCCTTCGTGGGCCGAGACCGGCCGGCCGGCCCCTGCGGAAACCATCCTGCCCCGCTGTCGCACGGGGCCTGTGCGGTTATACCTGCCCACTACTGTGCCCAGCGGAAGCCAAGCGGAACGACTAATTCCGCCTCTCTTCAGATCCGACGGTAACGCGTGAACAGAAACCCGGCCTCTTCCAGCAGGCAGGCCGGTGCGAGCCGGTGCGGAACCGTGACGGACGGTCCTCCGGAGATCCTCTGCGCGTCACCCGCCGTGAGCATCGGCGAGATCGTCAGGCACAGCTCGTCCAGCGCGTCGGCGGCCACGAACTGACCCAGCAGCCGGGGCCCGCCCTCGGTGAGCTGGCGGCGCAGCCCCCGGTCAGCGAGTTCCCGTACGGCCCGGGCCGGGTCCACGCCTGCCCCGTCACCGGCCACCACCACGTGCGCCCCGGCCTTGACGGCCTCGGCGACCCGGCCGGCGGGAGCGGCGGCGCCCGTGAGCACCAGTGTGGGCACCAGCGGGGAGGCGAAGAGCGGCAGCGAGAAGTCCAGGTCCAGGCTCGCGGAGACCACGGCGATGACGGCGGCGGGATCCTGACCCGCCGCCGCGCGGCGGGCCGCGAAGGCCTCCCGGGCCCGCGCCGGGCGGTAGCCCTCCTGGCGAACCGTTTCCGCACCGACGACCACCACATCGGCCAGGGCCCGCAGGGTGCCGAAGATCCGCATGTCGGTCTCGTTGGAGATGGGCTGGGAACGCCCGTCGTGCTGGGCCGCGCCGTCCAGGGTGGAGACCATGTTGGCCCGCAGCCAGTGGCCGTCCGGGCCGAGCCCGGGGTACTCGTACGCCTCGGCGAGTTCGTCCAGCGACCACGCACGGTCGGTCTGGTCCGCTGATGTCTGATCGGTCACAGGGAACAGGCGTCGCATCGGTGCAGTGTGCCACGCCCCGTAGAGTTAAGAGCTGTGTCAACATCACTCTCGCCCTCAGCGTCAGCCTCCGGGCGGCCCCCGATAGCCGACGTGGGACCGCAGTCCCTGTGTGCCCGCGAGCCCCGGGTGCCCGCCGAACGGCTCGTGGCCGAGATGGTGCCGCCGCCGCGCTTCGACGCGGTGCGCTTCGACACCTACGACCCCGACCCGGCCCAGCCCAGCCAGTCCGAGGCCGTCACCGTCCTCGCGGACTTCGCCGCGGGCCTCGGCGGGGCGCACGCGAGCGGGTCGGGCAAGCGCCGCTGGTTCGCGAGGAAGCCGGTGGCCTCCACCGCCCCGCGCGGGGTCTACCTCGACGGCGGCTACGGCGTCGGCAAGACCCACCTGCTCGCCTCCCTCTGGCACGCCACCCCGGCCGAGCCGGCCCTCAAGGCCTTCGGCACCTTCGTGGAGCTGACCAACCTGGTCGGCGCGCTCGGCTTCCAGCAGACCGTGCAGACCCTCGGCGGGCACCGTCTGCTGTGCATCGACGAGTTCGAGCTCGACGACCCGGGCGACACCGTCCTCGTCTCCTCCCTGCTCAGCCGCCTGGTCGAGCAGGGCGTGGCGCTGGCCGCCACCTCCAACACCCTGCCCGGCAAGCTCGGCGAGGGCCGCTTCGCCGCCGCCGACTTCCTGCGGGAGATCCAGGGGCTCTCCGCGCACTTCCGCCCGCTGCGCATCGACGGCCAGGACTACCGCCACCGCGGCCTGCCCGAGGCCCCCGCGCCGTTCTCCGACGAGCAGGTGACGAAGGCCGCGTACGCCACCGAGGGCGCGAGCCTCGACGATTTCCCGGGGCTGCTGGAGCACCTGGCGAAGGTCCACCCCAGCCGGTACGGGGCCCTGACCGACGGCATAGCGGCCGTCTGCCTCACCGACGTCGGACCGGTCCCGGACCAGTCGACGGCGCTGCGGCTGGTGGTCCTCGCCGACCGGCTGTACGACCGGGAGGTCCCGGTCCTGGCGGCGGGCGTCCCCTTCGACAAGCTGTTCAGTGACGACATGCTGAACGGCGGCTACCGCAAGAAGTACTTCCGGGCCATCTCGCGGCTCACCGCGCTGGCACGCGACGCGAAGCCCCTGGTGTCCCAGTAGGTTTGGAGGCGTCGGCCCGTTCCGCGGGCCGGCCGTTTCCACTTCTGCGAAAGGGATCCACCATGGCTGGCGCCACCCGCAATGCACACGCCGTCTGGGAAGGCGACCTGTTCGAGGGCAAGGGCGAGGTCACCCTCGACTCCTCCGGCCTCGGCAGCTTCAAGGTCTCCTGGCCCGCGCGCACCGACGCGGAGGCGAACGGGCGGACCAGCCCGGAGGAGCTCATCGCCGCCGCGCATTCGAGCTGCTTCAACATGGCCTTCTCGAACGGTCTCGCGAAGGCGGGCAACCCGCCCACCAAGCTGACCACTTCTGCCGCCGTCACCTTCGTGCCGGGCAAGGGCATCACCGGAATCCACCTCACCGTCGAGGGCGAGGTGCCGGGCCTGGACAACGACGCGTTCGTCGCCGCGGCCGAGGACGCCAAGCAGAACTGCCCGGTCAGCCAGGCCCTGACGGGTACGACCATCACCCTCAGCGCGAAGCTGGCCTAGCTCCTGCGCTCCGCCCCGGTCCAGCCTCGCCGGCGTTTTGAGGCGCGGGGTCCGGGGCGGAGCCCCAGGGGGTCCGGGCGCGGCGCGGCGAGGATCGCGGGGCGGCGTGGTACCACGGGCCGGTCGAAGACCGCCCCCGCACCCGGAGTTGCCGATGAACCTCAGCCGACGCAGCCTGATGGCCGCCGCCGCCATCTCCTTCGGCGGAGCCCTCGGCGCGCTGTTCACCGGCGCCGCCGCCCCCGCCGCCGCCCGCGGCTACGGCCCGCTCGTCACCGACCCCGCCGGGCTGCTCGACCTGCCGGCCGGCTTCACGTACCGCGTCCTCTCGCGCGCCGGCGACCCGCTGCGTTCGGGCGAGGGCACCATCCCGGGCAATTTCGACGGCATGGCCGCCTTCGACGCCGGGCAGGGCCGCGTCCGGCTGGTGCGCAACCACGAGAACCGGACCACCGCCGCCCTGCGGGTCCCTCCCGTCGACGGGCTCACCTACGATCCGTACGCCCTCGGCGGCTGCACCGTCCTCGACCTCGACCCGGCCGGCCGCGTCACCGCCGAGCGCGTCGCCCTCGCCGGCACCGCCGTCAACTGCGCGGGTGGCCGTACTCCCTGGAACACCTGGCTGTCCTGCGAGGAGACCGAGGACCGGGCGGGCACCGCCGGCTACACCCGCGACCACGGCTACGTCTTCGAGGTCGACCCCGCCGGCCCCCGCCGCTCCGGCGCCGTCCCGCTCACCGCGATGGGCCGCTTCGCGCACGAAGCCGTCGCCGTGGACCCGTACCTCGGTGTGGTCTACGAGACCGAGGACGCCTTCGTCGAACCCTTCGGGCTCTTCTACCGGTTCCTGCCGACCCGCCCCCTCGGCGGCCCGGGCTCCCTGCGCGCGGGCGGCGAACTGGAGGCCCTGCGGGTCCCCGGGCTGGCGAACCTGGCGGTGGTGGACGAGCCCGGGGCCCAGTTCCCGGTGGAGTGGGTCCCCGTGCCGGACCCGTCCGCGTCCGGCACCCCGATCCGGCTCCAGGACTTCGGCCCCGGCGGGATCACCCACGCGCAGAAGCTGGAGGGCTGCTACTGGGGCGACGGCGGCGTCCACTTCGTCTCCAGCTACTCCCGCACCCGCGAGGGCGCCCCCGCCGACCACCACGGCCAGGTCTGGTTCTACGACCCGCTGCGCGCGCGGCTCCGGCTGGACGTGGTGTTCGGCCCGGCCGCGGACCTCCAGCTGCCCGGAGACTCCCCCGACAACATCTGTCTGGCCCCCGACGGCGGCCTGATGGTGTGCGAGGACGGCGGCGGCGCGCAGTACGTCTTCGGCGTGACCCCCGGGGGCGAGGTCTACCCGGTGGCCCGCAACGCCGCCGACATCGGGAAACCGGGGGCTCCGGAGTGGGGGGAGTTCGCCGGGGTCACCTTCTCCCCCGACGCCCGGACCATGTACGTGAACGCGTACACGCCCGGGACCACCTTCGCGGTGACGGGCCCGTGGCAGTGATCCGTACCGCCTTCCGTACCGCCTTCCGTACCGCCTTCCGGCCCGCCCGTACCGCCTTCCGGCCCGCCCGGCCTGGTCTTTCGTCACGTCGCGGTCCACTGCGTTGTGGTGGAGGATCGTAGGGAGTCGACGGATCGAGGTAGGTAGCGGTGGCCAAGAAGGACAGCAGGAAGCCGGCGGGGTCGGCCGAGCCGACGGAGACGGCGAAGTCCGGGAAGGGCACCAAGCCCGCGGGGACGGCCAAGGTCGTCGAGAACGCGGAGACCCCGAAGGCCGCCAAGGGCGCGGAGGTCGCGGAGGTCGACAAGCCCGCCAAGGGCGCCGGGGGCTCGAAGACCTCGAAGGCCTCGAAGACCCCCAAGGGTGAGAAGGCCGGGAAGCCGGCCAAGGCGGCGAGGGCAGCCAAGGTGGAGAAGGCTCCCAAGGCCGGGAAGGCCTCCAAGGAGGCGAAGGCGGGCAAGGCCGGGAAGGCCGAGAAGGCGGGCGCCCCCGGAGGCGCTGCGAAGCCGGCCGCGCCCGCCAAGGGAGAGCAGACGGCCGAGCCCGATGCCGCCACCACAGCCACCGCCGCGAAGCCGAAGTCCAAGCCCCTCTCCCTGCGCGAGCTGCTCCGCATCTCCGCCGAGAACTCCAAGGGCTCCAAGGGCGGAACCCGCAAGTCCGGAGGCCACGGGCACGGGTACGGGCACGGCCGCGGTCACGGGTACGACGCCCCCCTGAGCCCCCTGCTCCGCGTGCCCTCCGGCGAGCGCGTCGACCTCGGGGCCTTCCACCCCGGAGCGACCCCGGGCGGTCCCACCGACAAGGCGGCCGGCGTGGCGGCCACCGCATTGATGGGCGAGCGGCTCGCCTCCCTCCAGGAACGGCTGTACGCCGCCAGCACCGCGGGCGACCGCCGCCGCGTCCTGCTCGTGCTCCAGGGCATGGACACCAGCGGCAAGGGCGGCACCGTCAAGCACGTGATCGGCCTGTTCAACCCCTCCGGCTGCCGGATCAAGGCCTTCAAGGCGCCCACGTCCGAGGAGCAGAACCACCCCTTCCTCTGGCGCATCATGAAGGCGCTCCCCCAGCCGGGCGAGATCGGCATCTTCGACCGTTCGCACTACGAGGACGTCCTCATCGCCCGCGTCCGCGACCTGGTGCCGCGCAGTCAGCTGGGCCGCCGCTACGCGCAGATCAACCGGTTCGAGAAGTCCCTCGCCGACGACGGCGTCACCGTGGTGAAGGTCTTCCTCCACATCGGCTACGAGGAGCAGCGCAAGCGGCTCCTGGAGCGGCTCGACACCCCGGACAAGCACTGGAAGTTCAACGCGGGCGACATCGAGGAGCGCTCCGTGTGGCCCGCGTACCAGCAGGCGTACGAACTGGCCCTGGAGCGCTGCTCCACGGAGGCCGCGCCCTGGTACGTCGTCCCCTCGGACCGCAAGTGGTACCGCAACTGGGCGATCAGCAAACTGCTGCTGGAGCATCTGGAGGGCATCGCGCCGCAGTACCCGAAGGGTGACTTCGACGTGGAGGAGTGCCGCATCCGCCTGCTTGCCACATAGTCATATATTTTGCGTATGTGACCATCTCAGTGCGCAGGACGACGGCTGCCGTCGCGGCCGTAGCAGCTCTCAGTGCCGCCCTCGCCGCGTGCGGGGGCGGCACCGGTACGCCGGACGCCGGCGGCCGGGCCCGGATGGGAGCCTCCGCGGCCCCTTCCGCTCCGGCCTCCGCCTCCCCTTCCACCGCGGGGTCCGCCGCCCCGCCGGCGAGCCCCCGGAGCAGTCCGCCGGCGTCCCCGCGGGCCGGTGCCCCCGGCAAGGCGCCGACCCTGGCTCCCGGTCCGGGCGGCCTGACCCCCGTCTTCGACCGCGCGAAGCAGCGGACCGACAAGACGGTGGCGCTGACCTTCGACGCCGACATGACCTCCGATCAGGGGCCGCGCGCGGCGGACGGCGAACACTTCGACAACCCGCGGCTGATCTCCACGCTGCGCACCCTCAAGGTGCCCTCGACGGTGTTCATGACGGGCCGCTGGGCCGAGGAGTACCCGGACCAGACGAAGTCCATCGGCACCGACCCGAACTTCGAGATCGCGAACCACTCGTACAGCCACCACGCCTTCAAGTCCCCCTGCTACGGACTCCCCACCCTCGACGAGGCGGCCGCCCGCGCCGACGTGGACCGGGCCTTCGAGGCCTTCCACAAGGCGGGCGCGGTCAACACCGTCCCGTACTTCCGCTTCCCCGGCGGCTGCTACGACGACCAGGCGCTCCGGGCCATCTCCACGGCCAAGGTCACGGCCGTCCAGTGGGACGTGGTCAGCGGGGACGCGTTCGCGAAGGATCCCGACGCGGTGGCCGAGCAGGTCCTGGCCGGGGTGAAGCCCGGCTCGGTCGTGGTCATGCACTGCACGCGCAGCGCGGCCCCGGTCACCGAGGAGGCCATCCGGAAGATCGTCCCGGAGCTGCGCAAGCGCGGCTACCGCTTCGTCAAGGTCTCCGACCTCATCGGAAAGTAGCCCGCGCCCCCTGCTCCTGCTCCGGCCTCAGCCGGAGCAGGCCGTGCGCTGCGCGTCCTGCCACTCGCACACCGGGCACAGCACCACGCCCGGGGTCGCGACCCCGTACTCGGTGGGCTTCCCGCACTCCACGCAGTCGGCGTAGGGCGGCCCGGGCACCCGCCCGGCGGGGGCCGCGGGAGCGGGGCAGTACGAGGAGTCGGGCGCGTGCTGCTCCGTCTGGTCCATGCGTACGAGCCTACTGCGCGGTCAGTGGGCGGCGGCCGGCTCGGTGGCCTCGCTCGGGCGGACGATGACGAAGCCCTCGCCGCTGAGCTTCAGCTGGACGGCCTCGCCGGAGCCGCCGCGGATCATCGAGCCGACGGACTGGGAGCGGTGCAGCGCCGCCTCCAGGCGGGCGCTCCAGCCGACCACCGCGTCGGTGTCCACGAACACCGGGGCCTGCGGGGTGACCGGGATGATGATCGGATTCCCGTCGCAGACGACGGCGAGCCTCCCGGTGCCGGTGAAGAGGCTGTTGAAGAGGCCGCCGCCGGTCATGCCGGCGCCCTTGAGCATCTTGATCTCGTAGCCGAGGGTCGGATCGAAGCACAGGACGTTGCGGCCGTTGACGGTCAGGGCGTCGCCGGGCTCGAACTCGATGATGAAGCAGTGGCCCGCCCGGTGCGCGAACCAGGCCTCGCCCTGCCCGCGTACGGACATCAGCGCGAGCCCCTCGCCCGTGACGGCGCGCTTGAGCATGCCGCCGATGCCCTGTCCCTTGCGCTCGAACTGCAGGTTCCCGCGGAACGCGACCATGGAGCCCTGGCGGGCGAGCATCTCACCGTTGACGGTGTACTTCACGGACTTGGCGTTCTGCAGGGTCATCCCGGGTACGGCGGACGCCTCGGCCAGGTTCCCGGACGCGAAAAGGTCACTCTTCATGCGGTCGATCCTCGTCCGTCCCGGGCCCCTCGGGCATCAGCCTGGAGGCTGATGCTGGCATCCTTGGCCGGATGAGCACCGAGGACACGCGCCACGACACCCAGGTACCCGCAGTCGGGTCCGACAGCCCCTTCCGGCAGGAGCGGATCGCCCGCGACGACGCACCGCAGTACGTCCTCCCGCTGGTGGTGCGGATCGAGAAGGCGGAGCCGCCGGCCCGGACCGACGCCCTGGAGACGGCCGCCCGCGCCGTGCTCGTCCTGCTCACCGACGAGCGTTCGGCCGACGAGGGCGAGTGGGCGGCGGCGGTCCGGGACTGGCAGGACGCGCGGATCCGCAAGGTGGTGCGCAGGGCGCGCGGGGCGGAGTGGCGCAAGGCCGGGACCCTGCCGGGCCTCACGGTGCACGGCGCCGACTCGGAGGTACGGGTCTTCCCGCCGGTCCCGCTCGACGGCTGGCCCAAGGAGCTGGCCAAGCTCCAGGTCTCGGGCACCGACCTGGACGACCCGGAGCCGGTCGCTCCGGCGGAGGCCGGGCTGCCGGTCCTCTGGCTCAACCCCGCTCTGGACATGTCGGCCGGCAAGGCCATGGCCCAGGCCGGACACGCGGCGCAGCTCGCGTGGTGGGAGCTGACCGGCCCGGAACGGGCCGCGTGGCGGGAGTCCGGCTTCCGGCTGGCCGTACGGACGGCCGCGCGCGAGCGGTGGGCGGAGCTGTCGGGGAGCGGGCTGCCGGTGGTGCGGGACGCGGGGTTCACCGAGATCGCGCCCGGCTCGTGCACGGTGGTCGCGGACCATCCGGCGCTGCGGGCGCGGCTGTAGGCCGTCTCTTTCGGGTCTTGCCGGTCAGGCCGGGAACCTCAAATGTTGCTCTGAACGTCCCCCTGGGCGGGTTGGCCCGGCTCCGTCGGGGCCATGACATCGGCACACGGACCGATGAGAGGGGGCGAGGGGACATGAAGCCCATGGCACACCTGGGGGTGGGCATCGGCTGGCGGCCGGAGATCGCGGGGGCGGTGGAAAGCCTCCCGGGCTTGGACTGGGTCGAGGTCGTGGCGGAGAACATCTGCCCCGGCCACCTGCCCGAGTCCCTGGAGCGGCTGCTCGCACGCGGGGTCCGCGTGGTGCCGCACGGGGTCTCGCTGGGCATCGGCGGCGCCGACCGTCCGGACCCCGTGAAGCTGGCCGCGCTCGGGGAGCGGGCGGTGGCGCTGGGGGCTCCGCTGGTCACCGAGCACATCGCCTTCGTACGGACCTCCTCGGTCGCGCCGGGACCGGTGCTCGAAGCCGGGCACCTGCTGCCCGTGCCGCGGACCCGGGACGCGCTGGACGTGCTCTGCGCGAACGTGCGGATCGCGCAGGACGCGCTGCCGGTGCCGCTCGCGCTGGAGAACATCGCGGCGCTGGTGTCGTGGCCCGGGGAGGAACTCACCGAGGGGCAGTTCCTGACGGAGCTCGTCGAGCGGACCGGGGTGCGGCTGCTGATCGACGTGGCCAACCTGCACACCAACCGGGTCAACCGGGGGGAGGACCCGGTCGCCGTACTGGACGGGATCCCGCTGGAGGCGCTGGCGTACGTGCACGTCGCCGGGGGCGTGGAGCGGGGTGGGGTGTGGCACGACACGCACGCGCATCCCGTGCCGGCTGCCGTGCTGGATGTTCTCGCGGAGCTCCGCTCCCGGGTGGAGCCAGCGGGGGTCCTGCTGGAGCGGGACGACGACTTTCCGCCTGACGCGGAGCTGGCGGGTGAGCTGGCCGCGATCCGGCGGGTGCTGGGCGGCCCTGCGGGAGCCGTCCCCGACCCGCCCTTCCTCCGTTCCCCGGGCGCTGCCCGGACCCGCGCCTCAAACGCCGGCGAGGCTGAGGTGGGCTCCGGCCCGGCCAGTGCCGCGAACACCGGCGGGGCTGAGGTGGAGTCCGGCCCGGCCCGCGCCGCGAACACCGGCGGGGCTGGGGTGGGGTCCGGCCCGACCCGCGCCGCGAACACCGGCGGGGCTGGGGTGGGGTCCGGCCCGGCGCGCGCCGCGCGCGTCGGCGGGGCCGAGGTGGAGTCCGGCGCGGTGGGCGGTGAGTGGGACGCCGTGCGGACTCGGGTCGGGATCGGGCAGGCCGCGCTCTTGTCGGCGCTGGTGGCCGGGACGCCGGTGCCCGAGGGGTTCGACCGGCAGCGGGTGCGCGTGCAGGCGCGGGCGCTCGCGGCCAAGCGGGCCGGGGTCGTGTCCAAGCTGGCGCCCGAGCTGCCCGGGATCCTGGGCGGGGAGGACGCGTACCGGGAGGCCTTCCTCGGCTACGCCCGGCACCGGCCCATGACCGCCGGGTACCGGCGCGACGCGCTGGACTTCGCCGAGCACCTGCTGGTCCGGAACCTGCCCGCCGACCCCGCCGCCCGGCGCCGGCTCACGCTCTGGTGGCGGGACCGGGCCGGTGCCAGGCCACCGGGCCGGGCCGTGCGCTGGGCCCGCGCCCTGGTGGGGAGGGCGGCATGAACTTCTTCGACTTCCTCGCCGTGGCCGTCTGGATCGGCGTCATCGCCTCCGGCGTCCTGCTCGTGCGCGGCCTGCGGCAGTCGCGGCCGCCCGTCCTGCGGCCCGCCCCGCGCCTGCACGACCTGTCCGAGGCCGCCTTCATGGCCGGCGGGCCGGGCGCGGTGGTGGACGCCGCGCTCGTCTCGCTGCTCTGCGACGGCCGGATGCTGGTCGGCGGGCCCGGCATCGTCCAGGTACGGCCCGGAGTGCGGGGCGGCGACCCCGCCCAGCGGGCCGTGCTCCAGGCCTGCCAGGGCGCTCCGTCCGGGTGGCTGTACCAGATCCGCTACGCCGCCATGCGGGACCCGGCCGTGCAGGAGACCGGCGACGCCCTGGCCGCCCGCGGGCTGATCGCCACCCCCGGCGGGCGGCACCGCTGGCTGCGCCACGGGGTGATCCAGGCCGTGGTGTGCGCAGTGGTGCTGGTCCTCTCGCTGCCCCTGTCCTTCGTCGCCTTCGTGCTCCAGGAGGGGGCCGGATCCGTCCGCGTGCCGTTCATCGCCGAGGTGCTGCCCGTCCTGCTGGGCGGAATCGTGGTGGGCACCGTCGGCGCCTCCCGCGCCCGGCAGCGGATCACCCCGGCGGGGGCCGCGGCGCTGCGCGCCATCCGTGCGCACTACGGGGCCGACCAGAGCCCGTACGTCCAGACTTCGCTGTTCGGGCTGCGGGGCCTGCGGGACCCGTACCTGCGCGAGCAGTTGGTGCCGGCGGCCCGCGGGACCCGGCTGGCGGCGGCCCAGTCGCGCGGTCGTTCCGGCGGCTCGCGATCCTCCTGGGAGTCCGGGGCCTCGGACTCGGGGGCCTCGATGATCCCGGTCGTCTGGTGCGCGGGCTCCGACGGCGGCGGTTCCGGCGGGTCGGGCTGCGGCTCCTCGAGTTCGGGGTGCGGGTCCTCCGGGGGCGGTTGCGGGGGCGGCGGATCCAGCGGGTCGAGCTGTTCCAGCGGCTCAAGCGGATCGAGTTGTTCCAGCAGTTCCAGCGGTTCGAGTTGTAGCAGTTCGTCCAGTTCCAGCTGTGGCAGCAGTTCCTGACCGCCCATCACGGACCCGTCACGAGCTGCTCACACCTCGGCAGAGCCCTGTACCGGCCGTTCCACATCTTGTAGAACTCGGACATGTTCTGGGTCCTGTTCCTCCTCATCGCCTGGGCAGGGCTGCTGATCGCGTGCACCCGGCTCCTGAAGGCCGCCGCCGAACTGGAGGCGCCCCCGCCGGGCACCGCCGCGCGCCACCACCACGACGAGCTGAACCTGTACGAGGCCGCCTACCTCGCCGGCGGCCCGGAGCGGGTGGCCGAGCTGACGCTGCTGTCGATGCAGCGTCAGCGGCGGCTGCTGCTCGCGTACACGGGCTGGGCGACGGTGGTCGATCCGGTGGGCCGCGATCCGCACGAGTGCTCGGTGCTCGGCGCGTTCGGGCCGGACGGGCAGGAGCCGGTGACCTCCATACGGGCGGTCGCGGCACGGGATCCGGCCGTACGGGCCCTCGCGGACCGGCTCTCGGAGGCCGGGCTCGCGCTGCGCGACGGGGGCCGGCAGGGCGTCTACGCGGGGATCCGGTCGGTCCGGCGGGCCACCGTGCTGGTCCTCGGCATGCTGGTGGCCGCGCTGTGCGTACCCGATCCGGGGACCACGACCACGATGATCCTGTGCTGGTTCGCGCTCCCGCTGATCCTCGCGCTGGGCTGCCTGGCCATAGCCCGGGTCGAGGGGCACGCGCAGTCCGGGTGGGCCTCCCCCGCCGGCCGGCGGCTCCTCGTCGAGCTGGGCCGGGAACGGGGTGTGCGGGGCTCGCTCACCGCGGTGGCGCTGCGGGGGCTGCGCGCGGTCACCGATCCCGAGCTGCGGGCGGCGCTCACGTACGGCAAGCGGGGCCGGATTCCGCGGCAACGGGGGCATTGAGCGCGACACCGGCCGGTGGTCCTGTACAGGGGGCCACCCGCCGGATCTCATCGGAGGGTCCGATGAGACGAGAGGCCCTGCCATGCGCATGCCCCGGGTGCCCGCCACGGTCGCGCTGGCCGCCCTGACACTGGCCGCCTTCCTGCCGACGGCCTCCGGCGCCGAGGCCGCTCCCCCCGGCCCGTCGCCGTCGGCGCCCCCCGGCCTCGCCTCCGCCCGGGCGGCCGCCGAGACCGCCGGGGCCGAACTCGTGGCCCGCCGGGCCGCCGCCGCCGCGCGCGCGGGGCTCCCGGGCCCGGGAGGGGCCGCGCCGCCGGACCGTCAGGGTGCCGGTGACGGAGTGGAGTTCGGGCCGTGTCCCGTCGCCGAGGGGCTCGGGCCGGACGTGCGGTGCGGCACGCTCCGGGTCCCGGTCGACTACGCCCGGCCCTTCGGGGAGCGGACCGAGATCCTCGTCAGCCGGGTCGCAGCCTCCGGCGCGGGCGGGGCCCGGCGGCAGGGGGCGCTCGTGTACAACCCCGGCGGGCCGGGCGGGAACGGCCTCTTCTTCCCGCTCGTCGCCGGTCTGCCCGAGTGGCGCCGCGTCGGGGCCGCCTACGACCTCGTCGGCTACGCCCCGCGCGGGGTGGGCCGCTCGGGGCACGCGCTGTCCTGCCAGGACCCGGCGCGGTACGCCCAGGCTCCGGCCGAGGCCGTCGGCGCCCGGCCGGACGCCGCCGCCAAGGAGGACCGGATCGCCGCCGCGCGGGCCTACGCCCGCGGTTGCGCGGAGCGGGCCGGGACGGCCCTGGGCTCGTACACGACCCTGAACAACGTCCGTGACCTGCACGTACTGCGCGCGGCGCTCGGCGAGGGCCGGCTGACCTTCATGGGGGCCTCGTACGGCACCTACCTCGGTGCGGTGTACGCCACCCTCTACCCCGGCCATGTCCGCCGGATGGTCTTCGACTCGGCGGTCGACCCCGACCCGCGCAAGGTCTGGTACCGCAACAACCTCGCCCAGGCTCCCGGCTTCGAGCGCCGCTGGGCGGACTTCCGCGCCTGGGCGGCCCGTCACCACGCCGTGTACGGGCTCGGCTCCACCGCCGAAGCGGTGCAGGCGAGTTACGACCGGGTGCGGTCGACGCTCGCCCGCGAACCGGCGGGCGGGGTGGTCGGCACCGGGCAGCTGCACTCCGCGTACTTGCGGGCCGCGTACTACGACGAGGTCTGGCCGGGCCGCGCGGCGGCCCTGGCGGCGTTCCTGCGCGGCGACCCGCGCCCGCTCGTCTCGCTCGCCGCCCCGGACCCGGCGGCGGCCGCCGAGGGCGAGAACGCGACGGCCGTCTACACGGCGACCCTGTGCAACGACGCCCCGTGGCCCGGCGACTGGGAGACCTGGGACCGCGACAACACCGAACTGGCCCGCACGGCCCCCTTCGAGACCTGGGCCAACGCCTTCCTGAACCTGCCCTGCGCCTTCTGGCCGGTGCGCGAACGGCAGCGGCCGGTGGACGTCGGGCCGCGGCCGGGCGCCCCGCTGCCCGGCACGCTGATCGTCGCGGCCGAGCGGGACGGCGCCACCCCGTACGGCGGCGCCCTGGAGCTCCAGCGGCGGCTCGGGCCGCGGGCCGGGCTGGTGACGGAGGCGGGGGCCGGAACCCACGGAGTGGTCGGCGGACGCAATGACTGCGTGGACGCTCACGTGGAACGGTACTTGCTGACAGGTGACACCTCAGGTTGGCGTGTCACGTGTGCGCCGCATCCGGAGCCCGCACCGGTGTCGCTGGACGACCGGGCAGCGACCGCCCCGGGGCACCCCAGGGCACTGCTGCCGCCAGTCGTCTGAACTTCCGGGCGGGATCTCCGGCTGCGTCGATTCGGGGGCAGGGCCTCCCGATCCCCGGAGGGCGCCGGTCAGCGGTCCTCCGGTCCTTCCCCCCAGGGGAGGTCTCTAGGCGAGTCCGGCCACCAGATCGGCGACGGACTTGCGGCGCCCGGTGTAGAAGGGCACCTCTTCACGGACGTGCATGCGGGCCTCGGAGGCGCGCAGGTGACGCATGAGGTCGACGATGCGGTACAGCTCGTCGGCCTCGAAGGCCAGCAGCCACTCGTAGTCGCCGAGCGAGAAGGAGGCGACGGTGTTGGCGCGCACGTCGGGGTAGCCGCGGGCCATCATGCCGTGGTCCTTGAGCATGCGGCGGCGGTCCTCGTCGGGCAGCAGGTACCAGTCGTAGCTGCGCACGAAGGGGTAGACGCTGACGTAGTCGCGCGGCGTCTCGTCGGCCAGGAAGGCCGGGATGTGGGACTTGTTGAACTCGGCCGGGCGGTGCAGGGCCATGTTCGACCAGACCGGCTCCAGCGCGCGGCCCAGCTTGGTGCGGCGGAACAGGTTGTACGCGGTCTGCAGCTCGTCGGAGGTCTCCGCGTGCCACCAGATCATGATGTCCGCGTCGGCGCGCAGGCCGGAGACGTCATAGGTGCCGCGGACGGTGATGTCCTTGGCGGCCAGCTGGTCGAACAGCTCCTGGACCTCGTCGGCGAAGCCGGCGCGGTTCTCGGGGAGCACGTCCTTCAGCTTGAAGACGGACCACAGGGTGTAGCGGATGACCTCGTTGAGGTCCTTCGCCTTCTTCCCCGCGTTGGGAATCTTCTCTGGTGCAGTCATGTGTCTATTGTCCCGTGTGCTGATCAGTGGTCGGTGCCAGGGGTGCCCCAGCGGCGCCCAACGTGGCGATCACCACGTCGGCGGCCTTGCCCGCGCTCGCGATGCAGGCCGGGATGCCGACCCCGTCGTACACGGCTCCGCACACCGCGAGGCCCGGCAGGGCCGCGACGGCGGAGCGGATCCGGGCCACCCGGCCGAGGTGCCCGACCGGGTACTGGGGCAGGCCGCCGTCCCAGCGGGTGACGGTGGAGTCCACCGGGCGGACGGTGGGCGCGAGGCCCACGGCCCGGCCGAGGTCGGCGAGGGAGACCTCGACCAGTTCCTCGTCGGAGCGCTTCAGGTCGCCCTCGTCGCCGTGGCGGCCGACGGAGGTGCGCAGCAGGAAGAGGTCGGGATCGGTCCCGGCCCAGGCCCACTTGTTGCTGGAGAAGGTCGAGGCCTTGATCGTCCGGCCGTCCACGGGCGGTACGAGGAACCCGCTCGCGCCGCCGTCGGCGATCCCGGCGGGCAGGTCGGAGCGGCGCAGGGCCATCGTGACCAGGGCCATGGAGGCGTACTCGACCCCGCGCAGCTCGGTGGCGGCCAGGGGCGCGATCCCGTCGAGCAGGCGGGCGGCGGGTCCGGCCTGGACGGCCACGACCACCCCGTCGGCCTCGATGGCCTCGGCGCCGCCCGGTGCGTCGGCGAGCACCCGCCAGCCGGTGGCGGTACGGGTGAGCTCGCGCGCGGGGGCGTCGAGGAGGATCCGGGCACCGGCCGCCCGGCAGGCTTCGGCGACGGCGAGCGGGAGCCTGCCGATGCCGCCGTCGATGCCGGAGAAGACGGGACCGGTCTGCCCCGCGCGGGCGGCCCGGGCCTGCAGTTCCCGTACGCCCTCGCCGAGGGAGGCGTGGCTGCGGGCGGCCTCGAAGAGCTGGGGGACGGCGGCGCGCATCGAGATGCGGTAGGCGTTGCCGGCGTAGACCCCGCCGAGGAGGGGTTCCACGAGCCGGTCGACGACCTCGTGGCCCAGGCGGGCGGCGACGTACTCGCCGAGGGCCACGTCCTCGCCGATCTCCTGCGGTGCCAGCGCGTGTTCGGCTCCGGCCCGGGCCAGGCCCTCGGCGGAGAGCACTCCGGAGGCGGCGAGCGGGCCCAGGTCGCCGGGCACGCCCATGACGTGACCGCCCGGCAGGGGGCGCAGCACGCCGCGGGTCCAGAGGCGGGCGGTGGCGGTGGCGGGTGGCTGCAGGGCCTCGCCGAGGCCCACGGCGCGGGCCAGTTCGAGCGCTTCGGGGCGGCGGGCGAGTACGGATTCGGCGCCGAGGTCCACGCGCAGGCCCGCCAGTTCGCCCGAGCGCAGCTTGCCGCCGAGGCGCGGGCCGGCTTCCAGGAGGGTGACGCGAAGGCCCTCCGCGAGCAGCCGGTGGGCCGCCGCGAGGCCCGCGATCCCGCCGCCGATGACGACGACGTGACCGGCGGGGGCCGGCCGGTCCGTACGCGTGTCCGCTTCGTGCATGGACACATCGTCTCAGACCCCTCATCGGGCGATCGCCGAGGCCTGACCGTGACCGCTTCGGGATCACCTCGGGACCGCGCGTACGAAACCCGGGACGGGACCCCGTACGTCACAACGTCGAGGCACGGACAGATGCGCGTCCGACGATTCGGACACTTACGGGGGGACCCGACGATGCACACCCAGCACAGACGTTACGGCCGGCACGGACGGCGCTCGGCGACGGCTCTGGCGGCGCTCTCGCTGACCGGGGCGCTCGTCCTCACGGGCTGCTCCGCCAGTGACGGCCAGACGATGGGCAAGTCGGACGCGGCGGCTCCCCAGCAGCGGGAGGCCGTCGGGGAGGGCGGGGCGGCCGCGGCCGCGTCGGGCGCGCCGGCCCCGGGCGCCGACAAGAGCCAGCCGCAGGCTCCGGCCGTCCGCACGCAGATCATCCGCACGGCGACGCTCGGCGTGGAGACGGCCGACGTCCAGAAGGCGACGGCCGGTGCCCGGACGGCGGCGGAGAACGCGGGCGGGTACGTCGGCAACGAGGGCACCACGCGCGCACCCGACGGGTCGATGACCTCGACGGTGACCCTGCGGGTGCCGGGCGAGCGCTTCGACGCGGTGCTCGCCGCGATGGAGGGCGCCGGGAAGCTGCTCGCGCGCAAGGTCGAGGCGCAGGACGTGACGCAGAAGGTCGCGGACGTCGACAGCCGGGTCAAGTCCCAGCAGGCGAGCGTGGTGCGGGTGCGCGAGATGATGGAGAAGGCCTCGGGGCTGACCGAGGTGGTCACGCTGGAGGCCGAACTCGGCAAGCGCCAGGCCGATCTGGAGTCGCTGCTCGCCCAGCAGACGGCGCTCAAGGATCAGACCTCGCTCGGCACGATCACGCTGACGTTCTCGGAACCGGGGAAGCAGCCCGTCAAGGAGAAGGAGAAGCCGGATCCGGGCTTCTCCGACGCCCTGATCGGCGGCTGGAAGGTCTTCGCCGCAGCGGTCCTGTACCTGTTGATGGCGCTCGCCGCGGCCTCGCCGTTCCTGCTCAGCGGCGCGTTCCTGCTGCTCGGCTTCCGGCTGTACCGCAAGTGGCGGCCGGCGAAGCAGAAGCCCGACCCCGCGGCGCGGCGCCTTCCCGCGCAGAGCGGACCGGTGTGGCCGGGGCACACGGCCGCCACCCCGGCGGATGCGGCGCAGCCGGACGCGACGCCGCCACCGGTCCAGGACTGACCGGCCGTGCGCCCGTAGCGTGGGGCCCGCAGGCACAGGCGGCGGGGAAGGACGGTACGGGCACATGGGGAACGGCACGGAACGGCTGGTGGTGGTCGGCGGTGACGCGGCGGGGATGTCCGCCGCGTCACAGGCCCGGCGGCTCAAGGGTCCGGCGGAGCTGGAGATCACCGCCTTCGAGCGCGGGCACTTCACCTCGTACTCGGCGTGCGGGATCCCGTACTGGATCGGCGGCCTGGTCGGCGGCCGGGACGAGCTGATCGCCCGGACTCCCGAGGAGCACCGCGCGCGGGACATCGACCTGCGGACGCGGACGGAGGTCGTGGAGCTGGACCTCGCGGGTCGGCGGGTGCGTGCCCGGGATCTGGAGTCGGGCGCCGAGTACTGGACGGGGTACGACAAGCTCGTCCTCGCCACCGGCGCCCGGCCCGTCCGCCCGCGGCTGCCCGGCATCGGCGCGCACGGGGTGCACGGGGTGCAGACGCTGGACGACGGACAGCGGCTGATGGCGGATCTGGAACGGACGGCGGGCCGCCGGGCGGTGGTCGTGGGCGCCGGCTACATCGGCGTGGAGATGGCGGAGGCCCTGATCGGGCGGGGCTTCGAGGTCACCGTGCTGCACCGGGGCGAGCAGCCGATGTCCACGCTGGACCCGGACATGGGCGGCCTCGTCCACAGCGCGATGAACGCCATGGGCATCCGTACGGTCGCGGGCGCCGAGGTGACGGAGATCCTCACCGACGGGGAGGGCCGGGCCCGCGCGGTGGCCACGGCGGCCGGGGAGGAGTACCCGGCGGACCTGGTCGTCCTCGGCATCGGCGTCGAGCCGCGCACGGCGCTGGCCCGCGCGGCGGGCCTGCCGCTGGGCGAGTCGGGCGGGCTGCTGACCGACCTCTCCATGCGGGTCCGCGGCCACGAGAACATCTGGTCGGGCGGCGACTGCGTGGAGGTCCTGGACCTGGTGGCTGGCCGGATGCGGCACATCGCGCTGGGCACGCACGCGAACAAGCACGGCCAGGTCATCGGCTCGGGCGTGGGCGGCGGCTACGCCACCTTCCCGGGCGTGGTCGGCACGGCCGTGAGCAAGGTCTGCGACCTGGAGATCGCCCGTACGGGCCTGCGCGAGCGGGACGCGCTGTCCGCGGGGCTTCGCTTCGTCACGGCGACGATCCGCTCGACGAACACGGCGGGCTACTACCCGGGGGCGACGGAGATGACGGTGAAGATGCTGGCGGAACGCCGTACGGGCCGCCTCCTCGGCGTCCAGATCGTCGGCGGCGCCGGCTCCGCGAAGCGGGTGGACATCGCCGCGGTGGCCTTGACGGCCGGTATGACGGTGGACCAGATCGTCTCCCTGGACCTGGGCTACGCCCCGCCGTTCTCCCCGGTGTGGGACCCGGTGCTGGTCGCCGCCCGCAAGGCGGTCTCCGCGGTGCGGGCGGCGGGGGTCTAGTCGGCCCGACCCGCGTCCGCGCCCGCGGCGAAGAGTTCGGAACGGATCAGCTCCAGCAGGCGGCCGGTCCAGTTCCGGCCGCCGCGGGGGCCCTCGTGCCAGAAGGGAGCATCGGAGCCGCCGTAGAGGATCGAGCCCTCCCCGGTGGCGACCAGCAGCTCCGCCAGCCGCGGGTGCTGGTCGAACTTGGCCCGCAGCAGTCCCGCCATGACGGCGAGCCGCCTCGCGGGCCAGTCGGCGCTCCCCGAGGCCGCTGCACCCAGCTCCCGCGCCTCGCGGGCGCTCGCGGCGGCGCGGATCCGGTCGTGGTCGGCCCGGTCGGCGGCGAAGAGGGCCCAGTAGCCGTGCACCACGGTGGGGTAGGTCTCCCCTTCGTAGGTGAAGGGGGCGTCGTAGTCGTTGCGCAGCGCGAAGTCTCCGAGCTTGGCCGGCCATCCCCGGGTGTACACGGTCTCGCGGAGGACGACCGGGGGCTGCGGGTCACCGGCCGGCGCATCCGCGTAGCGGACGGCCCGTTCCCGCTCGGCCCGCTCGACGCTCGCGTCCCCGTCGGCGAAGTAGTCCAGGGAGTCCTGGTGCATCTCCGGCGTGGCCACGGGCCCGTCCCCGTCCACGGGCTCGCCGAGATCGGTCACCAGAATCCGCAGCGGCCGGTCCTGCTGGTCCATGTCCCCCAGGACGAAGACCCGGCGGTGGGCGGGGACGGCCAGGTACGCCTCTCGGAGCAGGGACCGGTTGGCCTCCGTCGTCTCGCGGCGGTAGGCCAGGACGGCCTCCATGAGCAGGTCGACGGTGGTGGGCCGGCCCGCCAGCCGGGAGATCTCGTCGGCCACTTCCACGAGGAAGCTCTCGTCGGTCAGCGGCTCGGGGTAGCGGGCGAGCCACTTCGAAGGCTTTGGGGTCCACTCCCGGCCGTCCGGCGGTGCGAGCGCGACCTTCCCGGAGGCCAGCAGTTTTCCCAGCCCTACAAGATCGGTCGCGTCGTAGTGGCCGCGAGTGATCCTGCCGTCCGCGTAGACGAACAGGTCCTCGGGGTAGTAGTCGTCCTGAAAGTCGTGCTTCCACCACACGAGGCGCCAGGCCCCGTCGATGGTTTCTCCGTCGGATATGCGAAACGTCGGCCCGTGCCATGTCATGCAGGGCACGGTACCGACGTCGGCGCAGTCTCGGGTCAGACCGCCGTCTGCGTGTGGACGTAGTCCACCAGGCGGGTCAGGGCGTCCGGGTTCGTCGTCGGGAGGACGCCGTGGCCCAGGTTGAAGATGTGGCCTTCCAGGTCCGCCGCGGCGTCCAGGACCTCGCGGGTCTTGGTCTCCACCGCCTCGGTGGTGGAGAAGAGGACCGCGGGGTCCAGGTTGCCCTGGAGCGCCTTGCCGGGGCCGACCCGGTGCACGGCGTCCTTCAGGGAGACCCGGTAGTCGACGCCCATGACGTCGGCGCCGGCCTCGCCCATGAGGCCGAGCAGCTCGCCCGTGCCCACGCCGAAGTGGATGCGCGGGACCCCGTACGAGGCGACGGACTCCAGGACCTTCGCGGACGCGGGCATCACCGAGCGGCGGTAGTCCGCGGGGGCGAGCGCGCCGACCCAGGAGTCGAAGAGCTGGATCGCGGAGGCGCCGGCCTCGATCTGGACCTTCAGGAAGGCGGAGGTGATCTCGGCGAGGCGGTCCAGCAGGTCGGCCCAGAGCTCGGGGTCCCCGTACATGAGGGCCTTGGTGTGCTCGTGGTTCTTCGAGGGGCCGCCCTCGACCAGGTAGCTCGCGAGGGTGAAAGGCGCGCCGGCGAAGCCGATCAACGGCGTGGAGCCCAGTTCACTCGTGAGCATGCCGATCGCCTCGGTGACGTACGAGACGTCCTCCGGGGTGAGGTCGCGCAGCTGTGCGAGGTCTTCGCGGCGGCGGATCGGCTGGGCGACGACCGGGCCGACGCCCGGCTTGATGTCCAGGTCGATGCCGATGGCCTTCAGCGGGACCACGATGTCGGAGAAGAAGATGGCCGCGTCCACGTTGTGGCGCCGGACCGGCTGCAGGGTGATCTCGGTGACCAGGTCGGGCCGCATGCAGGATTCCAGCATCTGCGTGCCCTCGCGCACCTTGCGGTACTCCGGGAGGGAGCGCCCCGCCTGCCGCATGAACCACACGGGGGTGTGTGGCACCGGCTCGCGCCGGCACGCCTTCAGGAAGGCGGAATCGTACGTCTGGCTCGGCGTGCCCGTGGGGCGGGTGTTGGCGCTCACGACTCAAATCTTCGCACGTATGAAGAAGTGCCCGGCCCGGCGCGGGTGTCCCTGCGCCGTACGAGCGCTCGTTCCGCCTAGTCTTCCCCGCATGGCTGCGGCTCAGGGACGATTTTCAGATGGCGCTGACGGTACGGACAGCGCGAAGGACAGCTCCGTCCCACTCCCGTTCCGGCGGGCGGTCGACGGCTTGAAGAAGGCGAGGCTGCGGCAGGGGATCGAGATCGACCCCACCAAACCGCCACAGAGGCTGGCACCCCACGCGTACGCGCTGGAAGCGGCGGTCGTGGACGGTGACGAGGACCTGGCCGACGGCCGGCTCATCCTCTTGCACGACCCGGCCGGGCACGACGCCTGGCAGGGCACCTTCCGGCTGGTGACGCTCGTACGGGCGGAACTGGAGCCGGAGATGGCCGTGGACCCGCTCCTCCCGGAGGTGTGCTGGTCCTGGCTGACGGGGGCGCTGGACGCGCGCGGGCTGACGTACGGGGAGGCGAGCGGGACCGTGACCATGGCCGCCTCGCACTACTTCGGCGGACTCGGAGAGCGGCGGCCGGCGACACAGATCGAGATCAGGGCCTCGTGGACGCCGCGCGAGGGGGTGGGCGGGGTGCCGGACACCTCCGCACACCTGTCGGCCTGGTGCGAACTGCTGTGCCAGATCGCGGGGCTGCCGCCGGTCGGACCGACCGAGACGGTGACCGGCGTGGTCTCGCTGCCCCAGCGCCGCGGTCCGCATCACCCTCAGGGGTAGTTCCGCGAGGCCGGGACCCGTGCCGGCCCGCGCCGATCCATACCGGCCCGGGCCCCTGCGCGGGGGCCGGATGTCGTTACAGGGCGCCCGTTGCGGGCTTCTGATCACCCTATGATCGATCGTGCGTCCGAATTGCCCGAATTGTTACTCACCAAATCGTGATCATTCCCTAAAGCCGGGCGGGTGACGTGCCGAAGGAGTCATAGACCATCCGCACGGTTCGCACCGGCTTCCTTCCCCGAGCCGGCCGTCCCGCCACTCCCCCCCAGGAGGCCTAGGTGTCCGTTCTTCTCGAGCAGCCCGCAAGCCTGGTCGCCTACCGCCCGAACAAGCCGACGGCCATGGTCGTCGTGGCCGACCCGCGCGTGCGTTCCACCGTGACCCGCCATTTGTGGGCCCTCGGAGTTCGCGACGTGATCGAGGCTTCGTCCATCGCGGAGGCCCGTCCACGCATCGGCAGCCCGCGCGACATCTGCGTGGCCGACGTACACCTGCCCGACGGTTCCGGTCTCACCCTGCTCTCCGAGACCCGCGCCGCCGGTTGGCCGAACGGCCTGGCCCTGTCCGCCGCCGACGACATCGGCGCCGTACGCAACGCCCTCGCGGGCGGAGTGAAGGGCTACGTCGTCACCGGCACCCGGACCAACATCGGGCTCCCGTCCCGGCCCGGCGCCGCCCCCATCGGCGCCGCCGCGGCCCGTATGCACCGCCGCCCCCCGGGTGCCCCGAGCCACCCGGGCGGCTACCGAGAGCTCTCCGGCCGCGAGGTCGAGGTCCTGCGCCTCGTCGCGGAGGGCCAGTCCAACAAGGCCATCGGCGTTTCGATGGGCCTGTCCGCCCTGACCGTCAAGTCCCACCTCGCACGGATCGCCCGCAAGCTGGGCACCGGCGACCGGGCCGGGATGGTCGCCGTCGCCCTGCGGACCGGGATCATCCACTGACCCGGCCGATACCCCCCGAAGGACCCCGGGAAAACTCCCGGAGAACCCGGGGAAACGTCCGTACTCCCCCCTCGCGCCCGTCGCCGGAACGTTCCGGCGACGGGCGCGTCGCATCCACGGATACCCTTGACCGGTGACCGACGCCCAAGAAACCGCAGCAGGCCTGCGCACCACCACCGGGGGCGGCCCCCCGGACGACGAGGTTTCGTCCGACGGGCTGCCCATTCCCTTGCTAGAACCCCGTGAGGGCATCCCTCCGGTGGTCGCCGACGCCGCCGCGCTCGCCGAGGTGGTCGCGGCCTTCGCCGCGGGCACCGGCCCCGTCGCCGTGGACGCCGAGCGCGCCTCCGGCTACCGCTACGGCCAGCGCGCCTACCTCGTACAGCTGCGCCGCGAGGGTGCGGGCTCCGCACTGATCGACCCGGTGGGCTGCCCCGACCTCTCCTCCCTCGGCGAGGCCCTGTCCGGCACCGAGTGGATCCTGCACGCCGCCACCCAGGACCTTCCGTGCCTGCGCGAAATAGGCATGGCGCCCACCTCCCTCTTCGACACCGAGCTGGCGGGCCGCCTCGCCGGCTTCCCGCGGGTCGGACTCGGCGCGATGGTCGAGGGGGTCCTCGGCTACGTGCTGGAGAAGGGCCACTCGGCCGTCGACTGGTCGACCCGTCCGCTCCCCGAGCCGTGGCTGCGCTACGCCGCGCTCGACGTGGAGCTGCTCGTGGACCTGAGGGACGCGCTGGAGAAGGAGCTGGACCGGCAGGGCAAGCTGGAATGGGCCCACCAGGAGTTCGACGCCATCGCCGCCGCACCGCCCGCGCCGCCCCGCAAGGACCCGTGGCGCCGGACGTCCGGGATGCACAAGGTGCGCCGGCGCCGGCAGATGGCCGTCGTCCGGGAGCTGTGGGAGTCCCGGGACCGGATCGCGCAGCGACGTGACGTGTCACCGGGCAAGGTGCTGGGTGACGCCGCGATCGTCGAGGCCGCGCTCGCCATGCCGCTGAACGTGCAGGCCCTCTCCGCCCTGCCCGGCTACGGGCAGCGCATGGGCCGGCGCCAGCTGGACCAGTGGATGGCCGCCGTGGACCGGGCGAAGGCCCTGCCCGAAGCCGAGCTGCCGCTGCCGGGGGCGACCCCGGCGGGTCCGCCGCCGCCGCGTTCCTGGGCGGACAAGGACCCGGCGGCCGCGGCGCGGCTGGCCGCGGCCCGGACGGCCGTGTCGGCGCTGGCGGAGGGGCTGAACCTGCCGCAGGAGAACCTGATCACTCCCGACACGGTCCGCCGGCTGTGCTGGGAGCCGCCCGAGCGCCTGGAGGCCGACGCGGTGGCCGAGGCCCTGGCGGGCTACGGCGCCCGCCCGTGGCAGGTCGAACAGGTGACGGCGGCGCTGACGACCGCACTGGCGACGACGCTGCCGCCCGAACCGGAGCCGGAGCCGGAGCCGGCCGACTGAGGCGTCGCGCCCGGGCCCGGGTCGGCCGCCCGTGATCGCGTGCAAGAGCCCCCCGTCCTGTGGACGGGGGGCTCTTGTGCGTCCAGGTCCCCTCGAAGAGTCCGGTCCGCACATCTTTTGAACACGCTCAAAGTCTTGTAGTTTTTGAACGTGCTCAAACATGGGTGGGGATACGAGGAATGGGTGGCCGAGTTCGAGGCCGAGCGCGAGCGGCGGGCCGAGCGGGGCGATCCGGACTGGAGCCGGGTCACGACGCTCCCCGCGGAGCTCACCGGAAGCCTGCAGCGGTTCCAGCTGGGAGAGGGCGGGGACGGCGCCGAGCTGGTCGCCAAGGCCGAGCGGGCGGGCGATCCGGTGTACGCGCGGGCCGTACGGCTCTTCGTGGCGGAGGAGCAGAACCACGCGCGGATGCTGGCCCGGCTCCTGGAGGCCGAGGGCGGGGGGACCTTGGCAGGTCACTGGAGCGATGCCGCCTTCGTCGGGTTGCGCAGGCTGCTCGGGCTGAAGGTGGAGCTGCTGGTGCTGATGGTCGCGGAGGCGGTCGCCCTGCGGTACTACGAGGCGGTGCGCGACGGCGCCGCCGACCCGCTGACCTCGGAGGTGGCGGGCCGGATCCACGCCGACGAGGTGCGCCACGTCCCCTTCCACTGCCTGCGCCTGCGCGAGGCCCTGGCACCCCTGCCCACCCCCGCCCGCCGGGCGGCGGCCCTGGCCTGGCGGGCCCTGCTGGCCGGCGCGGCCGCCCTGGTCGCGGTGGACCACGGCCCGGCGCTGCGCACCCTGGGCGTCAGCCGCCGCGCCTTCGTGGCGGACACCGTCCGCTCCTCCTCCCCCATGGCCGCCGCCATGAGCGCGGCCCGGCCCACCGCGCCGCGGCCCGGCCGACGGGTCCCGCTCGGGTAGCGCCGGGGCCGTGATGACCGGTGCGGCGGCCCTGAGGAGCGGGGCCGCGGAGTGTGACCTTCGCCGCTCCTCCCACGAGGGCTGTGCATGCCGGTTACCGGCAAGTAGCATGGAGAGGTGAGCGGGCGCTCAGTAATGGGCACGCCCCCGCGCAGCAGTGCACACCCGCACCTGGAGGAGAGCCAACGTGCCTCGTACCGTCAGGGACGTCGTCTTCGTCGACGGCGTCCGCACCCCGTTCGGCAAGGCGGGCCCGAAGGGCATCTACAACGAGACCCGCGCCGACGATCTCGTCGTCAAGGCGATCCGGGAGCTGCTGCGCCGCAACCCGGACCTGGACCCCGCGAAGATCGACGAGGTCGCCATCGCCGCGACCACGCAGATCGGCGACCAGGGCCTGACGCTGGGCCGCACGGCCGGCATTCTCGCGGGCCTCCCGCAGTCCGTCCCGGGCTACTCGATCGACCGCATGTGCGCCGGCGCGCTCACCGCCGTGACCGCCGTCGCGGGCGGCGTGGCCTTCGGTGCGTACGACGTCGCCCTCGCCGGCGGTGTCGAGCACATGGGCCGCCACCCCATGGGCGAGGGCGTGGACCCGAACCCGCGCTTCGTCTCCGAGAAGCTGGTCGACGAGTCCGCCCTGTTCATGGGCATGACCGCCGAGAACCTGCACGACCGGTACCCGACGATCACCAAGCTCCGCGCCGACGAGTACGCCGTGCGCTCGCAGGAGAAGGCCGCCAAGGCGTACGCCGACGGCAAGATCCAGCAGGACCTGGTGCCGATCTCGGTGCGCAACAACAACGAGGCGGCCGGTGAGACGGGCTGGGGCCTGGTCACCGCCGACGAGCCGATGCGTCCGGGCACCACCCTGGAGAACCTGGCGGGCCTCAAGACCCCGTTCCGGGTCCACGGCAACGTCACCGCGGGCAACGCCGCCGGTCTCAACGACGGTGCCACGGCCGCGATCATCGCGTCCGAGGACTTCGCCCGAGAGAACAACCTCCCGGTCAAGATGCGCCTGGTCTCGTACTCCTTCGCGGGTGTCGAGCCGGAGGTCATGGGCTACGGCCCGATCCCGGCCACCGAGAAGGCGCTGGCGCAGGCCGGTCTGACGATCGACGACATCGGCCTCTTCGAGGTCAACGAGGCCTTCGCGGTCCAGGTCCTCGCGTTCCTGGAGCACTACGGCATCGCCGACGACGACGCCCGCGTCAACCAGTACGGCGGGGCCATCGCCTTCGGTCACCCGCTCGCCTCCTCCGGCGTCCGCCTGATGACCCAGCTGGCCCGCCAGTTCGAGGAGCAGCCGGAGGTCCGCTACGGCCTGACCACCATGTGCGTCGGCTTCGGCATGGGCGCCACGGTCGTCTGGGAGAACCCGAACTTCACCGCCGAGGGAGACAGCAAGTGAGCACCACCACCACTGAGCTCCTGAAGGGCGCGGCCGAGCTGTTCCCGGACGAGGTCGTCACGCGCGCGCTCGTACGCCACCTGGACCTGCCCTTCGGCGCCGGGCGCTTCGCGCTCGTCACGCTGGACAACGGCCTGGACCACACCAAGCCGACCACCTTCGGCCCGCAGTCCCTCGCCAACCTGAACGCGGCGATCGACCAGGTCGAGCAGGAGGCCCTCGCGGGCTCCATCGTCGGTGCGGGCCTGACCGGCAAGCCGTTCATCTTCGCGGTCGGCGCCGACCTCAAGGGCGTCGAGCTGCTGAAGAAGCACGACGAGGCGCTCGCCATCGGCAAGGGCGGCCACGACGTCTTCAAGCGCCTCGCGGCGCTGGCCGTCCCCACCTTCGCGTACTACAACGGCGCGGCGATGGGCGGCGGTGTCGAGGTCGGTCTGCACTGCACCTACCGCACCGTCTCCAAGGCCATCCCGGCCTTCTCGCTGCCCGAGGTCTTCCTCGGCCTGGTTCCCGGCTGGGGCGGCTGCGCCCTGCTGCCGAACCTGATCGGCGCGGACCGCGCGGTCTCGGTCATCATCGAGAACTCGCTGAACCAGAACCGTCAGCTGGGGGGCAAGCAGGTCTTCGAGCTCGGCATCGCCGACGCGCTGTTCGAGGGTGCGGACTTCCTGGAGCAGTCGCTCCTGTGGACCGCCCGCGTGCTGAACGGCACCACCGAGGTCGTCCGCGACGAGATCGACCGCGGCGAGGCCTGGGACGCGGCGGTCGCCCGCGGCCGCTTCATCGCCGACTCCAAGATGCACGGCGCGGCCCCGGCCGCCTACCGCGCGCTGGAGATCATCGAGGCGGCCAAGGACGGCGACCTGCAGAAGGGCTTCGACGCCGAGGACGCGGCCCTGGCCGACCTCATCATGGGCGGCGAACTGCGCTCCGGCATCTACGCCTTCAACCTGGTCCAGAAGCGCGCCAAGCGCCCGGCCGGCGCCCCGGACAAGAACCTGGCCCGCCAGGTCACCAAGGTCGGCGTCGTCGGCGCGGGCCTGATGGCCTCGCAGCTGGCGCTGCTGTTCCTGCGCCGCCTGGAGGTGCCGGTGGTCCTCACCGACATCGACCAGGAGCGCGTGGACAAGGGCGTGGGCTACGTCCACGCCGAGATCCAGAAGCTGCTGGGCAAGGGCCGCATCAACCAGGACAAGGCCAACCGCCTGACCGCCCTGGTGACCGGTGTCCTGGACAAGGCCGAGGGCTTCGCGGACGCGGACTTCATCATCGAGGCCGTGTTCGAGGAGATGTCCGTCAAGCAGAAGGTGTTCGCGGAGGTCGAGGCGGTCGCCCCGGCGCACGCGATCCTCGCCACCAACACCTCCTCGCTGTCGGTCTCGGAGATGGCTTCCAAGCTCCAGCACCCGGAGCGCGTGGTCGGCTTCCACTTCTTCAACCCGGTCGCGATCCTCCCGCTGCTGGAGATCGTCCGCGGTGAGCAGACCGACGACGCCTCGCTGGCCACGGCCTTCGGTGTCGCGCGGAAGCTGAAGAAGACCGCGGTCCTCACCAAGGACGCCCCGGCGTTCGTCGTGAACCGCATCCTGACCCGCTTCATGGGCGAGATCCAGAACGTCATCGACGAGGGCACCCCGGTGGTCACCGCCGAGAAGGCCATCGAGCCGCTCGGCCTGCCGATGTCCCCGCTGGTGCTGCTCGAGCTCGTGGGCCCGGCGATCGGTCTGCACGTCTCCGAGACCCTGAACCGCGCCTTCCCGGAGCGCTTCACCGTCTCGCCGAACCTCGCTGCGGTCGTGAAGGCCGGCAAGCGCGGGTTCTACAAGTACGACTCCGGTAAGCCGGAGCTGGACCCCGAGGTCGCCGCCCTCCTCGTGCAGGGCGATGTCGTCCTGACCGAGGAGCAGGTCCGCGACCGCGTCCTGGACGCGGTGGCGCAGGAGATCGGCCTGATGCTGGAGGAGGGTGTCGTGGCCGAGGCCCAGGACATCGACCTCTGCCTCATCACGGGCGCGGGCTGGCCCTTCCACCTGGGCGGCGTGACTCCGTACCTGGACCGTGAGGGCGTCTCCGAGCGGGTGAACGGCAAGAAGTTCCTGGCCCCGGGCCTGGCGAGCGTTCCGGTCTGATCCGGGCTCCCACACGAAGACGGCCGGCGCCGCACCGCCCCGAAGGGGGTGGTGCGGCGCCGGCCGTCGTAGGCGGGCCGGTCGTGCTCAGCGCGCGAAGAGTGCCAGCGCGTTGGCCACGGGCCGTTCGATGACCTTCCCCGGGGTCTCCCGGGGGTTGTTGCGCAGTTCCCCGCGCACGACCATGCTCGTGGACCCGCCGCCGTCGAGGCCGATGGCGTCCTGGGCGCCGAGCGAGGCGAGGAGCTCGGCGGCCTCGGCGAGCGTGGCTCCGGCGTCCACACCGGGATTGCGGCCGTCGATCGTGACCAGGAGGAGCGCGCCGTCCGCGGTGACGCCGGCCAGCGTCCGCGGGGCCTTCCTGGGGGTGGCCGCCGCGGCGCCGAGTGCGGACTCCCCGTCCTTCAGCAGCCGGTAGCGGCCGCCCACCGCGGTGTCGACCTGACCCTCCACGGGCAGTCCGACCATGTCGTTCATCTGGACGGACCGCTTGATCCGGTGGCCCTGGCGGGCGTGGGACTGCAGCCAGTCCGCGCCGTCACCCGTCGCGTAGAGCGTGCTGCCGTTGCCGGGGAGGCGTCCTCCGGCGGGCTTGCGGACGTCCACCACCCGCCCGTCGGCGTCGAGTACCGCTTCCATGCTGCCCGGGGGGCCGGGCGGAGTGCGCTCGCCCCACTCCCCCGTGAAGGCCACGAGCTCGTCGCCGTCCGTGCACAGTCCGCCGTACGGCTCCTCCATCGGCTCTTCCGTGACGGCCTCGCGGTCGCCGCCCACGCCTCCGCAGCCGAGGACGCGGCCCGGGACCCGGTTGATGCCGTCCAGTTCCCCGCGCGATCCGTCGTCGGAGATCACCTGGCCCTCGGTGGTGACCTCGTCGATGCGGGCGTCGAGGCGGCCGTCGCGGGTGCCGAGCAGCAGGGTGGTCCGGCCGTTCGTCGCCTCGCTGAGCAGCCGTCCGCCTTCGGTGTAGAGGCCCAGCGGGTCCCCGTCGTAACCGCCGTAGTTCTTGCCGGTGCTGATGTCGAAGTAGGAGGCGTTGACGGCGGCCAGCGCCCCGGCGGCCGCGGCCATCTCCCGTACCGTCTCGGCGTGGGCGAGGGAGGTCCCGTGGACGGACCCGACGCGGACCTTGGCGTCGGGCCGGATCGCCAGCATCTGTACGTGGGATTCCGCGCGGCCGTCGAGTTTGCGGACGAACTCCTTGTAGGTGACCCCCTCGGGCAGCGCGTCGTCCGGGACCGGCGCCCGGGAGGGGAATCCGGAGTCCGGGAACTCCGACCCGCTCGAACATCCCGCCAGGGCCAGGGCCAGGGCCAGGGCGGCCGCCAGGCGGGCGTGTCTAGCCATGGAAGGCACTCAGCGCCCCCGGTGACATGCCCAGGTCGCCTATGCGGATGGTGACGTGCGAGCGGACGGAGTGCCCGTCCGCGTCCTCGTAGGTGCAGGTGAAGAAGTCGTAGCCCTGGTAGGCGGCGGGGGCCTGGTAGACGACCGTGCCGTCGGGGGCGCAGTGCAGCATGCCCTGCCGGGGGATGCCGACGCCGGTGCGGCGCAGACCGCGCTCGGCGTCCGGGGGCAGGGTGACCTGCGCGCCGGGGGGCAGGTGCAGGGCCCGGCCGGGGACGCTGTGGCGGCGGATCCAGAACCCCTGGTCCTCGATGCCCGAGCTGGGGATCAGCTTGTCGCCCTGGGCGGGCATCAGGCCGACCACCACGCGCGGGAGCATGATGGCGCCGTCGGGGGCGTCCGCCTTCACCTTCACGGTGCAGGTGTGGGTGGCGGCCTCGGTGCCGGAGGCGAAGCCCATGTAGCGGCCGTTCTTCAGCAGCCGCAGGCCCTGCAGGTCACCCATGACCACCGCGTCGCCCAGGGTTTCGCCGAGGACGTAGCCGTACGTGCGGTACGCGCCGCCGCTGGGGGTGATGGTCATGGCCAGGGTGAACTCCTGGCCGGGGACCAGGGGCCGGGCGGGGTCGGCCGAGGACGCCAGGTCGAGCACTCCGCTGTCGGCGCCCTGGGTGATCCAGGCGCGGACCACGGGGAACCAGGCGGTCACTTCGCTGCTCATGCCGTCGCTCCCACTATTGCTGCGCCGACCCGCTCCTTGGTGAGCCGGTCGAATTCGACGTCGTCCAGGAACTGCACGGCCTGGTTCGCGTCGAACTGGTTCTCGATGTTGCGGAAGAACGAGGCGGGCAGCAGCTCCCTGGACCGCAGCTCGCCCGCGACGAACCGCGCGCACTCCACCGCGCCGACCGGCCGCATGTGCGAGTTGTCCCCCACCCCGTCGGGGTAGTTGGGGTGCTCACCCGGTTCGAGGTACAGGAAGACCTGCTTGCAGCCCTGCGGGCCGAGCTGCCGCCACCAGGCGACGCTCCACTCGTTGAGGTCGATCAGGGGCGCGGACATCTGCGCCGCCACCTCGCGCTTGGCGGCCGGGTAGAGCTTCAGCGGCCGGCGGAAGTTGCCGAACCGGTCGAAGACCGCCCGCTCGTGGCTGGGGACGAGCACGGGGTGGGCGCCGCGCAGCCGGGTCTCGATGACGTAGCGGCGCAGGTTCCCCTGGTAGTCGTCGAAGGGCTCGGTGTGCAGGCCCGCGCCGGGCTTCATGTCATTGGGCCCGAAGGAGATCAGGTGCAGGTCGCCGGGACGGATGTTTTCCATGATCCATCCGAGCCTGCCGCGCTCCATGAAGCTCTTGGTGCTGGCCCCGGCCCGGGCACAGTTGATCACGTCCACGCCCTGCATGAAGAGCGGCATCGCCTGCCCCCAGCCGGTCATGGGCGCCATGCTGCCCTGGCGGCTGCACACGCTCGATCCGCCGGACAGGAAGATTGCCGTCATGGTGCGTCCTTCATGTGTCTCTCAGAACTCCCCGAAGCCCCGTGCCCCGAGGTGCAGCTGCGCCCGCTGGTCGCCGACGATGTTGGCGTCCATCGTGTCGATGACCTCGAAGGCCCGTTCGCAGTTGGACGTGTCGCGCAGGACGAAGAACTCCTCGGCGCGCTGCCTGTACTGCGGTTCCACCTCGAACTGCCGCTCGATGATGGCGATGATCTCGTGCACGGCGTGGTCGACCGTGCGGCAGGCCGGGCCGAAGCCGTCCCGCGCGAGGTCGAAGTAGCCCCGCTTGTAGTGCTTGCTGTAGAAGGACTCGTCGTCGAAGTTCGTGTAGACGATGGGCTTGCCCATGTACGCCACGTCGAAGAACACCGAGGAATAGTCCGTGACCAGCATCGAGCACTCGCGCATCGCGAGCTGCACGTCGCGGCCCGTCGTCGACACCGTGACCGACGGGTGGTCGATCTTGAAGTGGTTCAGGTACGGGCGGATCTCGTAGTGCGGCATGAACTCCAGCTCCACGCCGTAGTACTGGATCGCGCTCAGCAGCCGTTCGTTGCGCAGCAGTGCGGAGAAGAACCGGTAGTACTCGGACGCGGCGAAGGGGATCTCGGGCTTGGCCGCCCTGTTGTACGAGGGCGCCACGATGTCGCGGCGCCAGGTCGGCATGACCAGGATCCGCCGCGGCCCGTTGACCGGCTCCAGGGCGTCGAAGCGCGGCAGGCCGGTCGCCGCGACGCGCGCGTAGCCGTAGCCGCAGTGCTCGGCGTAGTACGACCGCTCGCTGCGCCCCGTGGTGAGCACCATGTCGACGTTGGTGGCCTGGCCGTGGATGGAGGCGACCACGTCGTTGTAGACGACTCCGTGCTGGAGGAAGACCCGCTTGTAGCGCAGCAGGTCTCCGTAGCCGCGCAGGAACGCCCGCTTGAGGAGGCCCGGGAAGCCCAGGTAGGCCTCCAGGTCGTAGGCGTTGATCAGCCGTTCCGCGTGGAGCAGGTAGGCGCGGTGCTTCCATGACAGCCGGTCGATGACCTGCCCGTACCGGGCGACCTTGTCCCAGTCGGGGGAATCGCCGTTGATCGAGTAGTAGACCTTGGTCTTGGGCCGGTTCTGCCGGATCCACTTGAACAGGTGGTAGCTGTTGTCCTGGGCGGTGTCCTCGCGCTCCCCGATGATCCAGATGCCCCGGTTGTGGAGATAGGGGTACGTGAACCAGTACATGAGGCGGGTGCGCCAGCCGGGGCGGCCCGGCAGCGAGTTGCGCAGCTCCCACTTGAACCGGCGCAGCTTGTCCTTGCACCGGGCCGCGAAGCCGCGTACCCAGCGGACGGTGACCTGCTCGTCGTCGTCGATGGACACGACGAAGCGCTGCCGGCCCTGGGTGTGCACGCCCTTGAAGCGGTGCAGCATCTGGCGGGCCGCCAGCGGGACGTCGTGGTGGCGGTCCTCGTCGATGACCCGGAGAACCATGTTCAGCTCGGTGTTGGCCAGCGAGTCGAGGGCGCCCGGGCGGGCCGTGGCGCGCCAGCCGGAGAACCAGTCCTGGTTCTTGCGGGTGCGCCAGCGGTCGCGGCGGTAGTGCTGCTCCACGGGGAGCGTGACCTCGCGCCGCCCGTCGGAGAGCACGAGCTGGATCCGGTTGGTGTACCGGGCGTTGATGTCGACGCCGGACAGGACGAGGAGCCCCTCGAAGTGGATCTCGCCGTCGGTCCAGTCGAAGGTCTCCAGGACGGCGCTGGCCCGCGGAACGCGCAGCAGCGTGGTGCGCACCGGGTCGGACACCAGTCTGCGGTAGACGCCCTCTTCGTCGAGGAAGAGCGTGGGCAGGTACTCCGACGCTCCCAGCGGGTCCGCGAAGAGGTCGAGGTTGCCGGTGACGATGGCGTGGTGCTGGACCTTGGACTGCGGGTGGACGGCGTACTGGAGGATCACGTCGTCGGGGATCTGGCTGTAGACCGAACCCAGCAGGGGCAGGACCGAGGCGAGCTCGGGCCGGCTCATGATGCGGTGCATGTTGCGCACGTAGGGCTGGAGCGTACGGACGACGAAGCGCTGGGCCAGGACGACGGTCCGCGGCGGGGCTCCCTGGACCGAGGCCAGTACGTGCGCGGCGAGCCGGACCCGGTCCACCGTTTTGACGGGGTCGTTCCACGGCGAGTCGAAGAGCGAGTTCTGGTTCTGCTCGTCGCGCTCGAAGAAGCGGGCGTCCTGCGCGATCGCCACGACCCGCGCGTACAGGACGGCCGGGACGGTGAACCAGTCGTCCTCCAGACCCGGGCCGGGACCGCCGCGGAAGCCGTGCTCCCGGATGTAGGAGGTCTTGAACAGCTTCCCGCCGAGCAGCGTGGAGAAGACGAGGTACGGCGCGTCGGCCAGTCGGCGGACGGAGTCATTGGCCGTGAAGTACCGCTGCCACGGCTCGTCCTCGCTGCGCCACGGGCCGGGGAAGTTGTCGGCCTGGCCGGCGACGACATCGGCGCCCTTGACCCGGCGGGCGGCCGCGAGCAGCCTGCCGATGGCGTCCTGGCCGAGGATGTCCCGGGCGCGCGCGAACATCACGTAGGGGGCGACGGCGTACTGCAGCCCGTGGTCGAAGGCCGCACTGGCGCCGAGGCTGTGCTGGGTGACGACGCCCGCGTTGGGGTAGTAGGCGGCGAAGGCCGCGAGCTGCCGCGCGGTGCTGTCGTTCGACCCGTCGTCGACGAACACCACCTGGGTGCGGGCGAAGCTGCGCTGGGCCACGAGCGAGGCGAGGAACTCGCGCAGGTGGTACTCGTCGTTGTGGCAGTGGACGACGAGCGTGGCGCCGTAGCTCTCGGGCTGTTCGACGGGCCCGGTCGGTTCGACGTCCTGCCACCACAGCCACGGGGTGCCCCGGTCCGAGGTCTTGGCCCGCTGCTCCCCGGTCTCCGGGCGCAGGCCCAGGTTGCCGCTGACGGTCTCGTAGACCTCGAAGACGCCCGCGTCGCAGGAGTGCCGCAGGCCGGCGACGTCGATACCGCTGATGTTCAGAGCGGTGGAGGCGCGCTCGCCGGCGTGCCGGATCTGGACGAAGAAGTTCCAGTTGCCCACCCGGTCGGTCTTGTCCAGGGTGGCCTTGAGATCGATGGTGGTGTGGTACCGGATCCAGTCCTTGTCGATCTCCACACCGGAGACGGGGAAGTGGTGGTCGGCCTTGGTGCTGCGGCGGCGCAGCACCGCGATGAGCTCGACCTTGTCGTCGGCGCCGAACCGGCTGAACTGGTTGCGGATCGCGCCGGAGACGTGCAGCTCGCCGTCGACCATCTCGATCGACGAGGCCTTGTTGTACATGCGCGAGTCGGCGAGCGCGTGGCCGGTCAGCTCCAGCTCGGTGACCTCGAGGAAGCTCTCGGCATCGGGGTGGCCTAGCAGCGACCCGGACCAGAACACCCTGTCGTCGCGCTCCACGATGTCGGAGCTGATGACGCTGCGGCGCTTCATGTAGTCGGAGGCCGACACGGCGATGTCGACGCGTCCGTGCATCAGGCCGAAGGCGCGTACCCGCTCCATGGGGCCGCACAGTTCGAAGGTGCCGGGGTCGAGGCTGTGCAGGTACGGGGCGACGGCCTGGAGGAACCCGCTGTGGAAGGCGTGGTCGCCGGCGCGCAGCTCGGGCGTGTAGAGCCGCAGGTCGTGCGAGAGGAACTTGGCGCCCTTGCGGGCCAGCAGGTCCGGCCGGCCGACGCTGCGCAGGAAGCTGTCGGTGTACTGGTGCACCAGGACGCGGTCGCTGATGCTGCGCAGCTCGTGGCGGCGGTTGGTGATGGACGGCTGGTCGGACTCCCTCTCCCACATCCACCGGTAGACGGGGGTGGCGAGGATGGTGAAGGAGCGCGCGTAGAAGTTCGCGACCGTGGAGAAGTAGGTGTCCTCGAAGAAGACGCCCTCGGGGAAGCGGATCCCGTGGTTGTCGAGGAAGTCCCGGCGGTACAGCTTTCCGGCGGCGATCGGGTCGTCGATGAGTTCCGGCATGCCGCCCAGGCCCGCGACCGTCTGGTCGGCCGGGTACAGCTGGGGCTGCCAGACGGTGAGCTCGTCCGTGGCGTGGTTGATGCGCACGACACGGCCGGCGGTGATCTCCGAGCCCGTGACGAGGGCCGAGGACAGGAGCGTCTCGGCGGCCTTGAGCGGCAGCTCGTCGTCCGCGTCGAGGAACATCACGAACTGGCCGGAGGCCGCTTCGATCCCGTTGTTGCGGGGCGCGCCGCAACCGCCGCTGTTCTGCGGCCGCTCGATGACCCGGACGCGCCCGTCCTGGGCGGCGAACTGGTGGGCGAGGGCGAGGGTGCCGTCGGTGGAGCGGTCGTCGACGACGAGCACCTCGACGCTGCGGTGCGTCTGCGCCAGGGCCGACTGGAGGGCCCGCGCGAGCGTGGCGCTCGCGTTGAAGGCCGGTATGACGATGGTGACGCCGTAGTGCGATATGTCGACCGGGAGGCTCATCGAGAGTAGTGCTCCGGTTCGACGTAGCCGGGCCGCAGGGCCTGGGCCGGAATCTTGGAGAGTTGCATGGTGTCCGTCACGGCGCCCGTGTACTCGTCCGGGTAGGGCCGGGGGTACGGCACGAAGCCCGGGTCCTCGTACGGCTCGGGGGCGGGGAAGCGCTGGGCGGCTTCCTCCACCTCGCTCAGGCCGTCCTCGCCGCGCCGGCGGTGGCGTCCGGCGTGCAGGTGCTCGGCGATGGAACCGGCGCGCGTCGGGATGTTGCCGGGGTCGAGGCGTTCCATCGTGCGCGTGAAGTCCCGGGTGGAGAGCCAGAACTTGAACATGATGACGAGCTCGAAGCCGCCCATCAGCACGGCCGACACCGCCGTGGTCCACAGGATGTGGCCGATGACGGGGCCGACGATGAAGATGAACATCTGGAACTCGATGCCGCTGATGAGGTGCGGCCGGATGCGGCTCTGCACCAGCGCGTGGCGCACCCGCGCGTACCAGGGGAACTTCTCGCGGAACTGCTCGTGCAGGTCGATGACCTCGGCCTGCTCGGCGTCCGTGCTCTGGCGCTTGAGCTCGTCCGCCTGGCCCAGGGGGTTCTCGCGCAGCAGGTCCTCGATGAAGACGACCTTGCGCTCCTCCTCCTCGACTCCCTGTTCCGCCTGGCGGGCGAGGGTGACGGCGGCGATCTTGGCGCGCATGGACATGCGCATCTTGTAGATCTGGAGGGCGTCGACGTAGCGGAGCATGTCGAGGAAGATCACGACGAGGGCCGCGAGCAGGTACACCTCTTCGTCGTTCTTGACGAACTGCCCGCCCATCAGGGTCAGCGCGCAGATCAGGACGCGGATGCGGTCGAAGACGTAGTCGAGCCAGCCGCCGAAGATGGTCCCGTTGCCCTTGAGGCGCGCGAGCTTGCCGTCGATGCAGTCGAGGATGAAGCTGAGGTGGTAGAGGGCCGCGCCGATGCACAGCGAGACCCAGTCGCCCTGGAAGAAGTAGTACGCCGAGCCCAGGCCCACGAAGAGCGCGGCCCACGTCACCCGGTTCGGCGTGACGAAGTTCCATCGCGCCAGCACGCAGACGAGGCGGGTCGCTATCGGGTCTACCAGAAGGACCGTCCACCAGGCGTCCCGCTTTTTGCAGGTGAGCTTCTGGACGGCCTTCAGTGACAGCTTCGACATAACCCCTCAGTCATCGACACCGGCACGGGATGTACAGGCAGAACCTTCATCCTGTGATCACGTGTGACGGCATGTGGCGGTCAGTGACCCCAACCATTCACTTATGGTTCAGGTAAAGGGCGTTCTTTAGACTTTAGCAAGACGTGACAGACACGATCCAGGCCAGAAGTTGACAGCCGCCCTCACCAAACCGGTACACGGTCCGACGAAACGACCGCTATGGGACGCGCCAGGGAGTGAACTCCAGGCCATCGGATCCCAGTTGCTGCCGGGCGACACGCAGCCGTCCGTCCATTCCCACCGTGACGATCACCACACGGCCCTGGCTGTCGAAGGCCGCGGCGGGCGGGACGATCGAGCGCTCCCCCGAGGGCGACCACCACACCCCCGTGTCCGGCCGCCCGTCCGGGTGCGCGCCGATCGCCGGTACTCCCCCGTGGCCGGAGCGCACGAGCACCGTGCAGCCCCAGCCCTGGATGTCGGCTCCCGCGACCCCGGTGACCGGTCCGTCCCCGTCGGGTCCGCCGAGGCCTATCGGCGCGTGGGCGCCCGGCCACCAGACGCAGACCTCGTTCGTCGCTCCGTAGCGGAAGCGCACCATTCCGGCTTCCGGGGCGACCGAAAGGCTGCCGGCGCGCAGGCTCACCGGGATCCGGCGGTCCTCCTGCCACTCCGACGCCGCGCCCCGGTGGTACCAGTGCACGGCGGCGCCGTCGTCCCGGGTCCGGGCCACCAGGTGCACACTGCCGTCGGGCGACGCGAAGGCGGCCATCTCGTCGGCGACCTTCCGCCCGCGCAAGGCCTCCCAGCCGCTCAGGACCCCCTTCGGGGACTGCTTGCGCACGCTGACGCCGCGTCCGAAGTTGCGGACGAAGACGTGCATGAAGCCATCGGCGGCGAAGGCGGCCACCGGGAACCCGATGGAGCGGGCCACCTGCCAGTTCGTGTGGGGGTTGCCGAGCGGGACCCACGGCCCGAGGGGCCGGCCCGTCTGGTACTGGGCGGCGCACACCACCTCGATGTCGGCGCCGCCCTCCTTGCGCTTGGTCCGGCTCAGGCCGATCAGGTACGCGTAGCCCTCGGGCCCCTGCACCACGGTCAGGCCCGGCATGAGGTCCGGCCCTTCGAGCAGCTCGGGTCCGCTCCACCCCTCGGCCTCGCTGCGGCCCTCGGTCCAGCGCACGACACCGGCGGCCGTGGGCAGGTACGCGGACAGCCGGCCGTCCTTGCCGCTGACCAGCCACCGGGTCGGCAGCGGATACCGGGTGCCGGACTCGGGAGGCAGCCCGGGGTCCGTGCCGGCCGCGCGGCAGTCCACGAAGACGGGTACGCCGACGTCCCGCTGGTACCGGCGGGCCGCCCTCAGGGCGCTGCGCGTGACCTGGCCGCGCGCCGCGGGCTCGGTGACGATGGGAAGCCTGCGCTCTTTGTCGAAGCCGACGTGCGTGGGATCCGGATCGAGGGTCCGCACCCGGACGGGCCCGGTCTCGTGGAGCACGTCGAGGATCTGCCCCGTGATGCTCCCCGCCCCGGCGTCGAGGACGAAGGGGTCTCCGGAGAACCGGCAGCCGCGCCGGCGCGCCTCGGCCACGGCCGCTTCCAGAGCGCGGTACTCGGCATCGCCGCCGCCGTCGAGGCAGACGATCTCGATCGCCGAGTCGTCGGGCTCCGAGGCGATCAGGGGGATGGCCTCACCGGGCGTGGCGACGACGATGACCACCGGAGCGGCCCGGCCCGCCCCCGCACGAGGGGCCGCCGGCGACTGCTCACGGGGCGTGGCGCCGCGTCTCACTCGGCGTCCGGTCGCTCGGACCATTGGCTCTGCCCCCCATTCCTCGCACGGCTGCGCTTATCCACTCCATACCAACCCCGAAGACGATAGGCGCTCTCCCGTTCGAGTTGAAAATCTGCCTATAGTGCAGCGGCATCCGGCCTACCGCGCCGTCCGTCAGCCGACCGAGGCCCCGAGGATTCGAGCAGTATGACCCAACAGACCGCCACGCCCAGTCACCGGAACACCGGGCGGCGAGGAGTGCGTCCGCCCAGGTCACGCGGGCGCCGCGCGATGAAGATCGTCCTGGTGGTGGTGGTCCTGCTCCTGATCGGCGCCGCCGGCACGGGCTGGTGGGCGTACAACCACCTCAACGGGAACATCGACAGCGTCGACCTCGACCAGGCGATCGGTGTCGACAACCGGCCGGCGAAGGTCCCGGACAGCGGGCAGAACATCCTGGTGCTCGGCTCGGACTCGCGCGCCGGTGCCAACGGTGAGCTCGATCACGGCGACGTCAGCGGTTCCCGCTCGGACACCAACATGCTGGTGCACATACCCGAGGGCCGGAAGAAGGCCACCGCGATCAGCATCCCCCGCGACACCCTCGTGACCCGGCCCGAGTGCAAGGACAAGAACGGCAAGACGGTTGCCGGGGCGAATCGCGTCATGATCAACAGCGTCATCGGAACCGGCGGCCCGGCCTGTGTCGTCAAGACCGTCGAGCAGATGTCCGGCGTCCGCGTCGACCACCTCGTGAAGGTGGAGTTCGCCGGGTTCAAGGAGCTCGTGGACGCGCTCGGCGGCGTGGACGTCACCCTCGACAAGCCCATCAAGGGCGGCCTGAACCTCGACGCGGGCACGCACCGGCTGAACGGCACCGACTCGCTCAAGTTCGTTCGCACCCGCCACGGTTACGGGGACGGCAGCGACCTCGGACGCATCGACCTGCAGCAGAAGTTCATGATCGCGATGCTGTCCGAGATCAAGAAGCAGGACGTCCTCAGCAGCCCGGCCCGCCTCTACAAGCTCGCCGACGCCGGCACCAAGGCGCTGACCACGGACGCCGAACTCGACTCCCTCAAGGGCCTGTCGGACTTCGCCCAGAGCATGAAGGGCGTGGACCCGGCGACCATGGAGACGATCATGCTCCCGGTCGCCTACGACAAGATCGACAAGAACCGCGTCGTCGCCGTGGAGCCGCAGTCCGGCCAGCTGTGGGAGGCCCTGCGCAACGACCGGCCGATCCCGGCCGCGGCCAAGAAGTCCCCCGCCACCGGCGGCTGACACACCCCGCCTCCGGCTCACGACGCCGACGAGCCCCGGCCCCCATGGGCGCCGGGGCTCGTCGGCGTGGTGAGCCGACGCGTTCAACGGCCCTCGCGCGCCGGGTTCGGCGTCATGCCCTCGCCCCGGCCCAGCCGGCTGTGCTGCTTCCCGTAGAGGAAGTAGACGGCGATGCCGATCACCATCCAGATCCCGAAGCGCAGCCAGGTCTCGGCCGGCAGGTTCAGCATCAGCCAGACCGACGCGGCGATCGACAGGATGGGCACCAGCGGCACCCACGGGGTGCGGAAGGCCCGGTGCAGGTCGGGCCGGGTGCGGCGCAGGACCATCACGCCGAGCGCGACGACGACGAAGGCGAAGAGCGTGCCGATGTTCACCAGGGTCGCCAGCTCGTTGATGCTGGTGAAGCCGGCGACGATCGCGATGATCCCGCCGAGCAGGATGGTCGGCCGGTAGGGCGTACGGAACTTCGGGTGGGTCCGCGAGAAGAACCGCGGCAGCAGTCCGTCGCGGCTCATCGCGAAGAACACCCGGGTCTGGCCGAGCAGCAGGATCATGCAGACCGTGGTCAGGCCCACCGCCGCGCCGAAGCTGATGATGCCTCCGTAGACCGGATGGCCGGCGGATTTGAAGGCGTCGGCCAGCGGGGCGCTGACGGAGAGCTCCTTGTAGTTCTGCATGCCGGTCACCACGATCGAGACCGCCACGTAGAGCACGGTGCAGATGATCAGCGAGCCGAGGATGCCGCGCGGCATGTCCCGCTGCGGGAGCTTGGTCTCCTCGGCGGCGGTGGCCACCACGTCGAAGCCGATGAAGGCGAAGAAGACCACGGAGGCGGCGGTGAAGATGCCCATGATGCCGAAGTTGGTGGGCTCGTAGCCGAAGAGGAGCTGGACGAGCGGGGCATCCAGTCCGGAGCCGCCCGTCTGGGGTTCGGCCGGCGGGATGAACGGCGTGTAGTTGGACTTCGTGATGAAGAACGCGCCCGCGATGATCACGATGAGCACCACCGTGACCTTGATCGCGACGACCACCGCGGTGATCCGCGCGGACAGCTTCACCCCGACGACCAGGATCGCGGTGAGCACCAGGACCAGGATGAAGGCGAGCAGGTCGAAGGTGCCGCCCGGAACGTCGGGCCCCTGGAGCGAGGCGGGCAGGTGGAGGCCCGCGTTGTCCATGAGCGAGCGGACGTACCCCGACCAGCCGACGGCGACGACCGCGGTGCCGAGCGCGAACTCCAGCACGAGGTCCCAGCCGATGATCCAGGCGGGCAGCTCGCCGATCGAGGAGTACGAGAAGGTGTACGCGGATCCGGCCACCGGGACGGTGGAGGCGAACTCGGCGTAGCACAGGGCGGCGAGCGCGCACACGATACCGGCGGCGACGAACGCGAGGGCCGTGGAGGGTCCGGCGGTCTCCTTGGCGACCTTGCCCGTGAGGACGAAGATGCCGGTGCCGATGATCACGCCGACGCCGAAGACGGTCAGGTCCCAGGAGGAGAGCGACTTCTTGAGCGCGTGTTCCGGCTCTTCCGTGTCGAGGATCGACTGTTCGACTGATTTGGTACGGAAGGGACCGTTCTGGTTCCTACTCACCGACGCACCTCCGCAGGGCAGACCGCATCGAAACGAAACGGGCCGGAAGGCCCACCCTCCAAGGGTGAACCTCCCGGCCCGTGGCGTGCAACCGCAGATGATCAGTCGGGCTCAGTCGACGGCGGCGGCCGGCTCGCTGTCATAGCGCCCGTCCAGCTTGGCCACCAGGCCCGTGACCTGCCGCGCGATGTCCGGGGCGGTCAGACCGATCTCGGCCATGACCTCCTTGCGCGTGGCATGGTCCAGGAACCGCTGCGGAATGCCGAAGTCACGCAGCGGTACGTCGACCCCCGCGTCCCGCAGTGCCTGCGCGACGGCGGAGCCCACACCGCCGGTACGGCTGTTGTCCTCGACGGTGACGACCACCCGGTGGCCGTCGGCGAGCGGGGCCAGGGCCTCGTCCACCGGCTTGACCCAGCGCGGGTCGACCACGGTCGTGGAGATCCCCTGCTTGTCGAGGAGGTCGGCGATCTCCAGGCACATCGGGGCGAGCGCTCCGACCGAGACGAGCAGTACGTCCGGACGGGTGACCTCGTCGGCCGGACGGCGCAGCACGTCCATGCCGCCGATCCTACCGACGGCCGGCACGGCCGGGCCGACGACGCCCTTGGAGAAGCGCACGACGGTCGGCGCGTCCTTCACCAGGACGGCCTCGTTCAGCTGCGCGCGCAGCTGCTCGGCGTCGCGCGGGGCCGCCAGGCGCAGGCCCGGCACCACCTGGAGGATGGACATGTCCCACATGCCGTTGTGGGAGGCGCCGTCGGTGCCGGTGACACCGGCACGGTCCAGGACGAAGGTGACGCCGCACTTGTGCAGGGCCACGTCCATCAGGACCTGGTCGAAGGCGCGGTTGAGGAAGGTCGCGTACACCGCGAAGACCGGGTGGGCGCCGCCGGAGGCCAGGCCCGCCGCCGAAGTGGCGCCGTGCTGTTCGGCGATGCCGACGTCGAAGATCCGGTCCGGGTAGGCGTCCGCGAACTTCTTCAGGCCGACGGGCTGGAGCATGGCCGCGGTGATGGCGACGATGTCCTTGCGCTCCCGGCCCAGCTTGACCATCTCGTCGGCGAAGACGGAGGTCCAGCTGGCGGCGTCCGTGGAGACGGGCAGGCCGGTGTCCGGGTGGATCACGCCGACCGCGTGGAAGCGGTCCGCCTCGTCCTGGACGGCCGGCTCGTAGCCCCGGCCCTTCTGGGTGAGGCAGTGCACGATGACCGGTCCGCTGAAGCGCTTGGCGCGCTGCAGGGCCGATTCCAGGGCCTCGATGTCGTGGCCGTCGATGGGGCCGATGTACTTCAGGCCCAGGTCCTCGAACATGCCCTGCGGGGCGATGAAGTCCTTGAGGCCCTTCTTGGCGCCGTGCAGGGTCTCGTAGAGGGGCTTCCCGACGACCGGGGTGCGCTCCAGGAGGTCCTTGCCGCGGGCCAGGAAGCGCTCGTAGCCGTCCGTGGTGCGCAGGGTGGCCAGGTGGTTCGCGAGGCCGCCGATGGTGGGGCCGTACGAGCGCTCGTTGTCGTTGACGACGATCACCAGGGGGCGGTCCTTGGCGGCGGCGATGTTGTTCAGCGCCTCCCAGGCCATGCCGCCGGTGAGGGCTCCGTCGCCGATGACCGCCGCGACGTGGTGGTCCTCCTTGCCGAGCACCTCGTTGGCCTTCGCGAAGCCGTCGGCCCAGCCCAGCACGGTGGACGCGTGCGAGTTCTCGATCACGTCGTGGTCGGACTCGGCGCGCGAGGGGTAGCCCGACAGGCCGCCCTTCGTGCGCAGGCCGCCGAAGTCCTGGCGGCCGGTGAGCAGCTTGTGCACGTAGGCCTGGTGGCCGGTGTCGAAGAGGACCTTGTCCTTGGGCGAGTCGAACACCCTGTGCAGAGCGATCGTCAGCTCGACGACACCGAGGTTGGGGCCGAGGTGCCCGCCGGTCTTGGAGACGGCGTCGACGAGGAAGGTCCTGATCTCTGCGGCGAGCCGGTCGAGCTCCTCCTGGCTGAGCCGGTCCAGATCGCGCGGTCCCTTGATGCGGGTCAGCAGCACCCGTGCCTCCTTGCAGTCGCTTGCTGGTCTGCCGAGTCTAATGTTCGCCGGTTGGGCGTAAGTGAAGCGCGGTCCCGGTCAGGTCACACCTTTGTCATACCTGTACACATCCGCACGGAGCCACACCCCCCAAAAGGGTGCATACCCGCACATCTGTACGTACACGCCCACGCGCAGGTGCCCGGCACCATATGAGTGGCACCGGGCACTGTGACGGTTCTTACCGCCGTTTCACGCTCCGCGCACGCCGGTCAGGCGCGCCCGGCCGTCTTCTGCGTCTTGCGGGTGACCGAGTCGATCACCACGGTGGCGAGGAGGACCGCGCCGGTGATCATGTACTGGATCGGCGTCGCGATTCCCTCCAGGGCCAGACCGTACTGGATGGAGGTGATGACCATGACGCCGAGGAGGGCGTTCCAGGTCCGGCCGCGGCCGCCGAAGAGGCTGGTGCCGCCGATGACGGCCGCCGCGATCACGTTCATCAGCAGGTCGCCGGCGCCGGCGCTCTGGTTCGCCGCCGCGATCTTGGAGGCCCAGAAGAGGCCGCCGATCGCCGCGAAGGTGCCGGCGATCGCGAAGACCGTGATCCGGACCCGGTTGACGTTGATGCCGGCGCGCCGGGAGGCCTCGACGCTGCCGCCGAGGGCGAAGACCTGGCGGCCGAAGGTGGTGCGCCGCAGGAGGAAGTCCGTGCCGACCAGGGCCAGCAGGAAGAGCACGATCGCCAGCGGCAGGCCCTTGTACTGGTTGAACACCATGGCCGGACCGAAGGTGAACACCGCGAGGAGCCCGGTGCGCAGCAGGATCTCGCCGAGCGGCCGGGAGGGCACCCCTGCGGCCGCGCGGCGCCGGTTGTCGGAGAACGTGGCGAGGAAGTACGCCACCACGGCGAGGGCGGCGAGCCCGTAGCCGACGGCCACGTCCGAGAAGAAGTACGTGGTCAGCTGCCCGACCACGCCCTCGGAGTCGAGGTTGATCGTGCCGTTGCTGCCGAGGATCTGCAGCATGGCGCCGGACCAGAAGAGCAGGCCCGACAGGGTGACGGCGAAGGCCGGGGCGCCGATCTTGGCGAAGAAGAAGCCGTGGAGGGAGCCGATCAGGGCGCCTCCGGCGATCGCCGCGAGGATGGCCAGCCATTCGTTGACGCCGTTGGTGACCGAGAGGACGGCCACGATCGCACCGGAGACGCCGCTGACCGAGCCGACCGAGAGGTCGATCTCACCGAGCAGCAGGACGAAGATGATGCCGACCGCCATCATGCCGGTGGCCGTCATCGTGATCGCGATGTTGGTGAGGTTCTCGGCGCCGAGGAAGTTCGAGTTCAGGCCCTGGAAGATGCTCCAGATGATGATCAGGCCGAGAACGACGGGCACGGAGCCCAGGTCGCCGGCCTTGAGCTTGCGGCCGAACTCGTTCACGTACCCGGCGAAGCCCTGCTCGCGGACGAGCAGGCGGGGGTCCACGGCCGGGATGGCGTCGTGGGCGGCAGCCGGGTTGACGGGGTCTATGTGTTGGGTGCTCACTTGCGGGCCTCCCCTGTGCGGGCCGCCCGGCGGGTCACGGCGTTGTCCGTGGCCCCGGTGATGGCGGAGATGATCTCTTCCTGCGACGTGTCCTTCACGGAGAAGACGCCGTTGTTGCGGCCCAGCCGCAGGACGGCCACCTTGTCGGCCACGGCCTTCACATCGGCCATGTTGTGGCTGATGAGGATGACGGCGTGACCGCGCTCGCGCAGCCGCTCGACCAGGTCGAGCACCTGTGCGGTCTGCTCGACGCCGAGGGCGGCGGTGGGTTCGTCGAGGATCACGAGCTGGGGCTCGCCCAGCATGGAGCGGGCGATCGCCACGGTCTGGCGCTGACCGCCGGAGAGCGAGGCGATCGGGATGCGGACACTGGGGATCCGGATGGACAGGGTGGTCAGGAGCTCGCGTGCGCGCCGCTCCATCTCCACCTCGTCGAGGATGCCGCGCCGCTTGAGCTCGCGTCCCAGGAAGAGGTTGCCGACGACGTCGATGTTGTCGCACAGCGCGAGGTCCTGGTAGACCGTCGCGATGCCCAGGTTCTGGGCGTCGTGGGGCTTGGTGATCGAGACCGGGCGGCCCTCCCACTCGATGACTCCGTCATCGATGGGGTGCACGCCGGCGATCGTCTTGACCAGCGTGGACTTACCGGCGCCGTTGTCGCCGACGAGGGCGACCACCTCGCCGGAGTGGATCTCGAGTTCTACGTCGGTGAGGGCCTGAACGGCGCCGAACCGCTTCGAGACCCCGCGCAACGCCAGTACGGGCGCAGCGGACACATGAACCATCTCCTTGCCGCCTGACCGGCGGGGATGTCGTGCAAAAGAGCAGGACCACGGGGGATTTGAAAGAAAGGTTTCTGTCCGGCGCCCCGCCAGTGGCGGGATGGAGGCGGGAGCGCCGGACAGGCATGGGGGCCGCTCGGCGGACCGAGCGGCGGGGGCCTTACTTCAGGCCGGCGGTGGCGCAGGCGGCCGCGTACTTGTCGGTGCAGATCTCGTCGACCGTGTAGACGTTGTCGCGGATGACGGTGTCCTTGACGTTCGCCTTGGTCAGCGAGATGACCGGGATCAGCAGGGACGGGACGCCCTTGGTGGTGGGGCTGTCGACCTTGGCGGTGGCCGTGGTGGCGATCGACTCGCCCTTGGCGAGGGCGACGGCCATCTTCGCGGCGGCCTCGGCCTCGGGGGCGTACGGCTTGTAGACGCTCATGAACTGCTCGCCCGCGACGATCCGCTGCACACCGGCGAGTTCGGCGTCCTGGCCGGTGACCGGGGGCAGGGGGGACACGCCGGCCGCCTTGAGGGCGGTGATGATGCCGCCGGCCATGCCGTCGTTGGCGGAGTAGACGCCGATGACCTTGTCCTTGCCGAGCGCCGAAAGCGCGGCCGCCATGTTGGTGTTGGCGTTCTCCGGCTTCCACTCGACGGTGTCGTACTCCTTGCCGACGTTCACGTTGCCGTCGAGGACGGAGTGTGCGCCCTTCTTGAACAGCGCGGCGTTCGGGTCGGTGACGGAGCCGTTCATCATGACGATCTGGCCGTCCTTGGCCTTGGCGCCCAGGGCCTCCAGGAGCGCCTTGCCCTGGACCTTGCCGACCTCTTCGTTGTCGAAGGAGGTGTAGGCGTCGATCGGGCCCTCGGCGAGGCGGTCGTAGGCCACGACCGGGATGCCGGCCTCCTTGGCCTTCTTGACCGAGCCGGCAATGGCCTTGGAGTCCACCGCGTCGATGATCAGGACGTTCACCTTGTTGGTGATCATCGTGTCGACCTGCGAGTTCTGCGTGGTCGCGTCCTGCTTGGCGTTGGCGTAGACGACCTCGCCCTTGCCCGCGGTCAGGTCCTTGACCGCCTTCTCGATGAGCGGCTTGTCGAACTTCTCGTAACGCGCGGTCTGGTTCTCCGGCAGGAGCAGACCGACCTTGATCGCGCCGCCCTTGACCGCGCCGGTGGCGTTGTCCTTCTTGTCCCCGGACTCCTTCGCGCTGCCGCAAGCGGCAAGCGAGACGGCCATGGTGCCGGCGGCAACGGCGACGGCGACTCTGCGCATACGCGTGTTCATTACTTGAACCTCCCTGACGAGGCCGCAGCACTGCGGCCGAGGTGGATGTGAGTCAACCCCGGCCGCGAGTTTGTCGTCAAGGAGTGAATGCTTAACGAGATGACAACGACGCCATTCGTTATCTAACTGAAGACAAGACGGCGGGAGCCCGCACTCCACTTCCATTTTCCGCCAAAAGCGTCGAATCGCCCATCTCACTCAGTACGAGGGCCAGCGCGCCCAGCACCTCGGCCCGCCCGCCCAGGGACCCCGTGAGCACCGACAACTGCCGGGCGGCGCTGGGAATCGCGTACCTCCCCACGGATTCACGGATGGGAGCCAGGACCAGTTCACCGGCGTCCGCGAGGGAGCCGCCCAGGACCACCCGGCTCGGGTTCAGGAGATTGCACAGACTGGCCACACCACTGCCGATGTGGCGGCCCACGTCCGTGATGACACGACGGCAGCCGGGGTCTCCGCCCCGGGCCAGTTCCACCACCCGCTCCATCGTCAACTCCGGTCCGTGGCTGCTCTGCAGGAGCGGCAGCACGTACCGGGCGGCGGCGAAGGTCTCCAGGCAGCCGCGGTTGCCGCAGCGGCAGACCGGGCCCGATTCGTCGAGCGTGATGTGCCCGATCTCGCCGGCGGTGCCGCCGGGTCCCCGGTAGATCTGGCCGTTGATGACCAGCCCCGCGCCGACACCGCTCGCGACCTTGATGTAGGCCAGGTCCTTTACTCCCCGGCCGCTCCCCCAAACGAGTTCCCCGAGCGCCCCGAGGTTCGCGTCGTTGTCCACGTACACCGGTACGCCCAGGCGCTGCGAGAGCTCGCGCCGCGGGTTGATCCCGGCCCAGCCCGGCAGGATCGCGGTGGACCCGAGGGTGCCGGACTCCAGGTCGATGGGGCCGGGCACGCCGAGCCCCACGCCGATGACCTTGTCGCGGCCGATCCCGATGCCCTCGACGAGCCGTCCCACCAGGGCTTCCGCCCGGTCGAAGCCGTCGACCCAGGAAGCGTCCACGTCCAGCGGCTCGGACTCCTCGGCCAGCACCTGGTGGGCCAGGTTCCCCACGGCCACCCGCAGGTGGGTGTGGCCGAAGTCCACGCCGATCACGATGCCGGCGTCACCGCTGAGCGAGACGCTGCGCGCCCGCCTGCCCCCGGCGGATGTGTCCGTGACCTCGACCGTCCCGGCCTCCTTGAGCTCGCGGACGATGTTGGAGACCGTGGCCGCCGACAGTCCGGTGCTCCGGGCGATCTCCGCCTGGGTCAGCGAGCCGGCGAGCCGTACCGCCCGTACGACGCGCTCCAGATTGGCGCGATGCAGTGAAGACTGCGATCCGGGAGTCTGCACGACTCATCCACTCCTGCCCATAAGCAACGGCAAGCCGTCGCCCCCCGGCCGGGGTCGTCAGCGGCTGCGTGCTCCGGCTGACACGAGACCCCGGCGTCTCTCCAACTTGTGAACCTTAAGTCGAGCCTTTGCGCCTCGCGACGTCAAGAGGCCGCCACAGTACGAATCGGCCACTACCGGTCATAAGTATGAGAGAAACCTCCATCCTGATCGTGCTACGGTCGCCGTGGCGCTGGTCTTCACGGTCTTCACGGCCGGATCGGGCGCCCTCTGTCATGCAAGCGCTACGCGAGGAGGTGTTCGGGATGAGTCCCGATCGAAGTCCTTGCAGCGCTCTCTTCGGCTGAGCTCCCTGAGCTACTTCACTGAGCGGCCGGTCTCTCTTCGAGTGTGCACGCCCGCGGCCCCGCGCCGCCTCCGTGCGTTCCTGCATTCATCTTCGTAACCCCTTCCGCACGCCCTGACGCTTCCGCCAGGCGTGCGTCATCCATGCCCATCGGCGTGCCCCGTGGCCGTACGTGCCACCTCGCGCCGACCCATGATCACTCCACGTGACCGAACGGCTTCGCGCTGCCCGGACGCCGTGGAGGGAGGTTTTTGCCATGACCATGCTCACCCCTCGTACCCCCACGAAGCTCGCACCCCCGGGCCGGGCCCGCCGCGAGCGCAAGGCCGCCGAGCTGGAGGCCCGCACCCGGGTCGTCGGCGAGCGGCTCGTCGCAATCAGCGCCCGCCCGGGCGTCCGGGTCCTGCAGGAAGCGGACGCTTCCCGCAACGGCCTCACCCACACCGAGGCCGCGCTGCGCCTGGAGCGCCACGGCTCCAACGTCATCGCCCAGGAGCGCGCCCCGCGCTGGTACGTCCAGCTGGCGAAGGCGTACGCGAACCCCTTCATCGCCGTCCTGGTCTTCCTGGCGGCCGTCATGTACTGGCAGGATCCCGCCGACCCGGGCGTCATCATCCTCTCGGTGATGGTCGGGATCAGCGGCGTGCTGCGCTTCTGGCAGGAGTACCGCTCGGGCCGGGCGGCCGACGCCCTCAAGCAGCTCGTCACCACCACCTGCGCGGTGCAGCGCCGGGCCGGCAGCGGCTCCGGGCCCACCACCTTCGAGATCCCCATGGACCAGGTGGTCCCGGGCGACGTGGTCAAGCTGGCCGCCGGCGATCTGATCCCGGCCGACCTGCGGCTCATCACCTCCAAGGACCTGATGGTCGGCCAGGCCGCCCTGTCGGGCGAGTCCCTGCCGGTCGCCAAGGCCGACACGCGCACGGACGACCTCGGCCAGCACGAGACCACCGACCCCGTCGAGGCCGACAACCTCTGCCTGATGGGCACCTCGGTGACCTCCGGCACCGCCACCGGACTCGTCGTCGCCACGGGCTCCGACACCTACTTCGGCTCGATGGCCGGCTCCCTGGTCGGCGAACGCCCGGAGACCAACTTCGACACCGGTGTGCGCAAGGTCAGCTTCCTGCTGATCCGCTTCATGCTGGTGATGGTCCCCGTCGTCTTCATGATCAACGGCTTCACCAAGGGCGACTGGGAGGCCGCCTTCCTCCTCGGCATCGCGGTGGCGGTGGGCCTGACCCCCGAGATGCTGCCGATGGTGGTCTCGGCCAACCTGGCGCGCGGCGCCGTGGCGATGTCCAAGCGCAAGGTCGTCGTCAAGCGGCTCAACGCGATCCAGAACCTGGGCGCCATGGACGTGCTCTGCACGGACAAGACCGGCACCCTCACCGAGGACCGGATCGTCCTGGACCGCTACCTCGACGTGCACGGCGACGAGGACAACGAGGTCTTGGAGTACGGCTACCTCAACTCCCACTTCCAGACGGGCCTGAAGAACCTGATGGACCAGGCGGTCATCGACCGCGTGGGCGAGGCCGAGGAGGTTGTCGTCGATGCCCGTTTCTCGATGGTCGACGAGATCCCCTTCGACTTCGCCCGGCGCCGGATGTCCGTGGTCCTGAACCGCAACAGCATCGTGGGCGGCTCCGGCCGGCCCGAGCACGTCATGATCACCAAGGGCGCCGTCGAGGAAGTCCTCGCGCTGTGCACCCACATGACGGACCGCGGGCAGAAGGTCGAGCTGACCGAACAGCTCCGGTGGCACGTCACCCGCATCGCCGAGGACAACAACCGCCAGGGCCTGCGCGTCCTCGCCGTCGCCACCCGCACGATGGCCACCCCCCGCGACACCTACACGGTCGCCGACGAGGACCGGCTGACCCTGGTCGGCTTCCTCGCCTTCCTCGACCCGCCGAAGGCCGACGCCGCCCGGGCCCTGCAGGGCCTCGCCGACAAGGGCATCGCGGTCAAGGTGGTCACCGGCGACAACGAGCTCGTCGCCGCCCGGGTCTGCGCCGATGTCGGTCTCACGGTCGGACACGTCGTGGGCGGCACCGAGATCGACGCCCTCGACGACGCCGGACTGCGCGCGCTGGCCGCCCGTACGACGGTCTTCGCCAAGATCAACCCGGTCCAGAAGGCCCGGATCGTACGGGCCCTGCAGGCCGACGGCCACACGGTCGGCTTCCTCGGGGACGGCATCAACGACGCGGCCGCGCTGCGCGACGCGGACGTCGGCATCTCGGTGGACACCGCCGTGGACATCGCCAAGGAGTCCGCCGACATCATCCTGCTGGAGAAGGACCTGACCGTCCTGGAGCAGGGCGTGATCCAGGGCCGGACCACCTTCGGCAACACGATCAAGTACATCAAGATGACGGCCAGTTCCAACTTCGGCAACGTCTTCTCCGTGCTGGTGGCGAGCGCCTTCATCCCCTTCCAGCCGATGGTGGCGATCATGCTGCTGGTGCAGAACCTGGTCTACGACATCGCCCAGCTGGCCACCCCCTGGGACCGGATGGACGAGGAGTACCTGCGCAAGCCCCGCAACTGGGACGCCAAGGGCATCGGCCGGTTCATGCTCTGCATCGGCCCGATCAGCTCGATCTTCGACATCGCGATGTTCGTCATCATGTGGAACGTGTTCGCCGCGAACACCGAGGCGCACGCGGCGCTCTTCCAGTCCGGCTGGTTCATCGAGGGCCTGCTCTCGCAGACCCTGGTCGTCCACATGATCCGCACCCGCAAGATCCCCTTCATCCAGTCGCGGGCCTCCTGGCCGGTGATGGTGATGACCGTCCTCGCGGTGCTGACCGGGCTCTTCCTGCCCTTCTCGCCGCTGGCCTCCTCACTGGGCTTCGTACCCCTGCCGGCGAGCTACTTCCCGTGGCTGATCGGCGTACTGCTGGCGTACTGCACGCTCACGCAGCTGCTGAAGACCGTGTACATCCGCAAGTTCGGCACCTGGCTCTGAGAAAGCCCGCACGAAGAGAAGACACGAAGAGGAGAAGGGAGAAGGCCGATGATGCTCACCGAATGGGAGATGGCCGGGCACCTGGTCGCGGCGCTCGGATTCGGGGCGGCCATCGGTCTGGAACGGCAGTGGCGGGCCCGGATGGCGGGCCTGCGGACCAACGCCCTGGTGGCGGGCGGGGCCGCGCTGTTCGTACTGCTCTCGCAGTACGGGTTCATGAGCGAGGTCTCGGAGGTCCAGTACGACGGCTCGCGGGTCGCCGCCCAGATCGTCTCGGGGATCGGCTTCCTGGGCGCCGGCGTGATCATGCGCGACGGACTGAGCGTCCGGGGCCTGAACACGGCCGCCACCCTGTGGTGTTCGGCGGCCGTGGGCTGCCTCGCGGGCACCGGGATGTTCGTCCTGGCGGCCTGCGGCACGGTGGGCGTGGTGGGGGCGAACCTCCTGCTGCGCCCGCTGGGCCGGCGGATGGACCGCGAGCCGGGGGGCGGGGCCGAGGTGGCCACCGACTTCCACTTCGAGGCCGTGTGCCTGGAGGCGGAGGAGGCCCACATCCGCCACCGGCTGGTCGACGCGCTGGGCCGGCCGGGCTACCAGCTGCGCTCGATCCGCAGCCAGGACGGCCCGGAGGCCGGCCTGGTGACGGTGTCCGCGCTGCTGACCGCCGAGGGCGAGGGGGGCCGGATGCTCGAGGAAGCCGTCAGCAACCTCTCTCTCGACCCCTCCGTCTCGGCGGTCAGCTGGTCGGTCGTGCCCGACCCCTCCGCTGCGTGAGCGGAGGCGCTACTTGAGCGTGGCGGAGGTCAGTCCCGCCTGGATCTGCCGCTGGAAGGACAGGTAGACCACCAGCATCGGGATCATCGCGATGGTCACACCGGCGAACAGCACCGGCAGGTCCGTCTCGTAGCCCATCTGGTACTGCAGCTGGATCAGGCCCTGGGTGAGCATGTAGCGCTCGGGGTCCGATCCGGTCTGCGGCTGCATCAGCACGGACGGCAGGATGTACTGGTTCCACTGCCCCAGGACATTGAATATCCCGACGCTGATCAGGCCGGGCTTGGCCATCGGCATCATCACCTGGAAGAAGATCCGGGTGTGGGAGGCCCCGTCGATCACGGCGGCCTCGTGCACGGCCGTCGGCAGCGTCCTGAAGAACGAGTGCATGAAGAAGACGGTGAACGGCATCGAGTACGCCACGTACACCAGGATCAGACCCTGGAACGTGTTGAGCATGTCCAGCCGCTTCACCATGAAGAACAGCGGGACGAGCGCCAGGAAGACCGGGAACATGGCCCCGCTGACGAAGAAGTAGTAGATCGGCCGGTTGCCCCGGAAGGGGTAGCGGGCCAGGACGTACGCGGCCATCGAGCCGAGCAGCATCGTCAGCGGAACCGAGAACACCATCACGATGAGGGTGTTGGCGAAGTAGCTGCCGATGCCCTTGTCCCAGGCGCGGGGGAAGGCGTCGAAGTGCCAGTTGGCCGGCCAGCTCAGGGCCGACTCGCCGATCTGCACGTCGGTCTTGAACGATCCGAGCACCAGCCAGATGAGGGGCAGGATGATCATTATCCCCCACACGGCGAGGAAACCGTGCGAGAAGACGTTGAGGACCATGCCGTCGGAACCGCTCTTGCGCTTCCCGCGGGGGTGCCCGGTGGCGGAGGCGCGCTTCTCGGCCGCCGCCTCGCCCGGTGCTTTGATCACAGTGGTCATCGTGGTCTCCCGCTAGAACTCGACGTGCTCGCGGCGAGTGGCCCGCAGCGTGATGGCGGAGAGGATCAGGGTGAGGACGAGCATCACGACCCCCATGGCGCAGGCGTAGCCGGCCTTGCCGAAGTAGAGGAAGTTACGCATCAGCACCGTCGCCATGACCTCGCTGTGGTGGTCCGGTCCGCCGCCGAACTGGCCCGAGGTCATGGTCGACACGAGGACGAACATGTCCATCGCGGCGATGCCCAGATAGACCGCGGAAGTCTGTACAGAGTCCCACAGCAGGGGCAGCGTGACCTTGAAGAAGGTCTGGGCGCGCTTCGCGCCGTCGAGCAGGGCGGCTTCGTAGATGTCCTTGGGGATCGACTGCATGGCGGCCGAGAAGAGGACGAGGTAGAAGCCGACCCCGTGCCAGACCACGACGAGCAGCAGGCACCAGAGGACGAAGTTCGGCTCGTTGAGCCATTCGATGGGGTGGGCCGGATCGACCAGGCCCAGTTTGGTGAGGAATCCATTCAGCAGCCCTCCCTCGTCGCTGCGGTACACGGCTCCGAAGAGCACCGCGAGGATGGCGAGGGAGAGGACCTGCGGGAAGAAGTAGATCACCTTGTAGAGGGCGGAGCCCGCCACTCCCTGGACTCCGCCGGCTCCGCTGCGCCCTCCGGCGTTCAGCATGAAGGCGAAGAACAGGGAGATCAGGATGGTGATCGCCGGGACGAACACCAGGAGCAGCAGATTGTGCAGCAGCGCGCCGCGGAAGACCTCGTCCTTCATCAGGGCCGAGTAGTTGTCCAGCCCGACGAAGTCGAAGGTCGGTGACTGACCCGTCCAGTTGGTGAAGGAATAGCCGAACGTCTGAATGTACGGCCAGATGACAAAGGTCAGGTACAACGCGAGGGGCAGGATGAGGAAGCCGGCGATGAAGCCGCCCCGCCCCTTGCTGTTTGCTACGTGGCTCATGGTGTCCGTCCCTGGTGTTTCCGGGTGCCCGGTGGACGCGGTGTCAGCTGCGCTTGTTGTTCTTGGCGTTCGGGTCCTTCGTGGCCTTGTCTACCGCAGCCTGGGCCCGCTTGATCCATTCCTTGGGCTGGATGCGCTTGGCCATCAGCTCATTGGACGCGTTCTCCAGCTCGGTACCCATCTCGCTGTACCAGTCGCCGTAGCGGTAGTTGAAGGTGTTGTCCCCGGCCGCCTTGAGCGCCGTGACGGCCGACTGGGTACCCGGGCGGAGCTTGACCGCCGGGTCCACGCCGTCCTTGAGGACGGTGAGGGAGTTGGCCTGCTGGGCGAAGAGGGTGGACCACTCGCGCGACAGCATGGAACGGAGGAACTCCAGGCCGCCGGCCTTGTTCGCGGCCTTCTCCGGGACGATGAAGGGCTCGCCGGCGCCGGCGCGGATGGCCTCGAAGGGCAGCTTGGACCCGGGCAGCACCGGCATCGGCAGGAACTGCATGTCGAAGTCGTCCGGGGTCTGCTTGAGCTGCTCGTTCTCCAGCCAGGAGCCGGAGGTGATGAAGGCGGCCTTGCCCTGGTTCCACTGGGTCTGGGACTCGGTGTGCGTCAGGCCGTTGGTGCCGGCCATCAGCAGGTCCTTCTCGACGATCTCGTAGATCGCCTCGACCGCCTCGAGCGCCACCGGGTTGTTCGCGAAGGCGTTCGGCTCCAGGTTGTCGATCGCCTTCATGGCATCCAGGCCGCCCTTCTTGGCGATCAGGTCCATGATGGCGACGTTGATGTAGTACGGGTACTTGCCCTGGTGGGCCAGTCCGCCGATGCCGGCCGCCTTGGCCTTCTGGCAGATGTCCATGAACTCGGGCCAGGTCTTCGGCGCGGTCCAGCCCTTCTCCTTGAAGAGCTTGCCCGAGTACCACAGGCCCCAGACGGTGTAGACGTACTGCAGCGCGACGAACTTGCCGCCGATCATGCCGCCTTCGATGGTCCCGGGCATCAGCGTGTCCCGGACCTTCTTGGTCGGGTCGTCGAGCGACGGGGCGTCGAGCACCACGGTGAGGTCGGCGAGCTGGTTGCCCTTGGCGAGCACGTCCAGCTTGATCTGCTGCGCGCCCGAGTCGTCGACGACGTCCGGCGGGTTGCCGCCGTTGAAGCGCGGCTGGAGCTTGGAGGTGATCTCCTGGGTGGAGAGGTGCGAGGAAGTGGTGCCCCACTTCTTGTCGAACGCCGCTTCCCAGGCCTTGGCGTAGTCGTCGCCGTAGCCGCCCTTGAAGACGACCACGTCGAGCTTGCCGCCCTTGGCGACGCCGAACGGGTTCTCCTTGGTGACGGCCACCTTGGACTCGTTGCCCTTGGTCGTCTCGTCGGAGCCGGAGGCGCACGCGGACAGGAAGCTCATCGTCGGAACCGCGATGAGGCCGAGTGCCGCGGAGCGCTTGATCAGGTCCCGGCGGCCGAAGCCCTCACCGTTGCTGTTCTCGCCGTGGGCGGAGGTGGATCCCATGCTCAAGTCCTCGCCTTCGTCAGGAGTGTGAAGGAGGAAGGAAAGTGCGACTGCTGCCGCCCAGCGGACATCACCGCAGGTCCCCGCCATCCCCCCGCCCGGAGCCGCTCGTTTCGCGGTGACCCGGACGGGCACAGGTATAGTCCACTTCCGCTCCTGTGAGCAAGATCATGTACCGGTATGGGCCCCTACTTTTCCGAGTTGAGACCTCACCGTCACCTGAGCCGGACCGTCGGAGCCGCCCGCAGAAACGGAAGGGCCGTACCCCCTTAACGGAGGTACGGCCCTTTGGTGCCGGTATGCGCTTAGCCGCGGATGAGGTTGCGGAGCACGTACTGCATGATGCCGCCGTTGCGGTAGTAGTCGGCCTCGCCCGGGGTGTCGATGCGGACGACCGCGTCGAACTCCACGCCGGTGTCGGTGGCGACCTTGACCGTGCGCGGGGTGGTGCCGTTGTTCAGCTCCTCCACACCGGTGAAGGAGAAGGTCTCCTCGCCGGTGAGGCCCAGGGAGGCCGCCGTGACGCCCTCGGGGAACTGCAGGGGCAGGACGCCCATGCCGATCAGGTTGGAGCGGTGGATGCGCTCGTAGGACTCCGCGATGACGGCCTTGACGCCGAGCAGGGCGGTGCCCTTGGCGGCCCAGTCGCGCGAGGAGCCCGAGCCGTACTCCTTGCCCGCCAGGATGACCAGCGGGATGCCGGCGGCCTGGTAGTTCTGCGAGGCGTCGTAGATGAAGGAGACCGGGGCGCCCTCGACGGTGAAGTCGCGGGTGAAGCCGCCCTCGGTGCCCGCCGCGATCTGGTTGCGGAGGCGAATGTTGGCGAACGTACCGCGGATCATGACCTCGTGGTTGCCGCGGCGGGAACCGTACGAGTTGAAGTCGCGGCGCTCGACGCCGTGCTCGGTGAGGTACTTGCCGGCCGGGGTGTCGGCCTTGATGGCGCCGGCCGGGGAGATGTGGTCGGTGGTGACCGAGTCGCCCAGCTTCGCCAGCACACGGGCGCCGGCGATGTCGGAGACCGGGGTGGTCTCCATCGTCATGCCCTCGAAGTAAGGGGGCTTGCGCACGTAGGTGGACTGCGGGTCCCACTCGAAGGTGTTGCCGGTCGGGATGGACAGCGCCTGCCACTGGGCGTCGCCCGCGAAGACGTCCTGGTAGGACTTGTTGAACATGTCCTCGCCGATCGCGTTCGCGACGACGTCGTTGACCTCGGCCTCGGTGGGCCAGATGTCCTTCAGGAAGACCGGGTTGCCCTCGGAGTCGGTGGCGATGGCGTCCCTGGTGATGTCCACCTTCATGGAGCCCGCGATGGCGTACGCGACGACCAGCGGCGGGGAGGCCAGGTAGTTCATCTTGACGTCGGGGTTGATGCGGCCCTCGAAGTTGCGGTTGCCCGAGAGGACCGAGGTGACCGCGAGGTCGGCGTCGTTGATCGCCTTGGAGATCTCCTCCTCCAGCGGACCCGAGTTGCCGATGCAGGTGGTGCAGCCGTACCCGACGAGGTTGAAGCCCATCTTGTCGAGGTACGGGGTCAGGCCGGCCTTGTCGAAGTAGTCGGTGACGACCTTCGAGCCCGGGGCCAGGGTGGTCTTGACCCACGGCTTGCGGGCGAGGCCCTTCTCGACGGCCTTCTTCGCCACGAGCGCGGCGGCGACCATGACGTAGGGGTTCGAGGTGTTGGTGCACGAGGTGATCGCGGCGACGGTGACGGCGCCGTGGTCGATCTCGAAGGAGGTGCCGTCGGCCAGGGTCACCGGGGTGGGCTTGGTGGGCACACCGTTGGTGGACGCCGGGGAGTCGGACGCCGGGAAGGACTCCTTGCCGGACTCCTCGTCGTCGGTGACGTAGTTGCGCACGTCCTGCGCGAACTGCTGCGAGGCGTTCGCGAGGATGATGCGGTCCTGCGGGCGCTTGGGGCCGGCGATGGAGGGGACGACCGTGGAGAGGTCGAGCTCCAGCTTCTCGGAGAAGTCCGGCTCGGCGGCCGGGTCCAGCCACAGGCCCTGGGCCTTGGCGTAGGCCTCGACGAGCGCGACCTGCTGGGCGTCGCGGCCGGTCAGGCGCAGGTACTTCAGGGTCTCGTCGTCGATCGGGAAGATCGCGGCGGTGGAACCGAACTCCGGCGACATGTTGCCGATGGTGGCGCGGTTCGCCAGCGAGGTGGCGGCGACGCCCTCACCGTAGAACTCGACGAACTTGCCGACGACGCCGTGCTTGCGGAGCATCTCGGTGATGGTCAGCACGAGGTCGGTGGCGGTGGTGCCGGCCGGCAGCTCGCCGGTCAGCTTGAAGCCGACGACGCGCGGGATCAGCATGGAGACCGGCTGGCCGAGCATCGCGGCCTCGGCCTCGATGCCGCCGACGCCCCAGCCCAGTACGCCCAGGCCGTTGACCATCGTGGTGTGCGAGTCGGTGCCGACGAGGGTGTCGGGGTACGCCTGGCCGTTTCGGACCATGACCGTGCGGGCCAGGTGCTCGATGTTGACCTGGTGGACGATGCCGGTGCCCGGGGGGACGACCTTGAAGTCGTCGAAGGCGGTCTGGCCCCAGCGCAGGAACTGGTAGCGCTCCTTGTTGCGGCCGTACTCCAGCTCGACGTTCTGCGCGAAGGCGTCCTTCGTGCCGAACTTGTCGGCGATGACCGAGTGGTCGATGACCATCTCGGCGGGCGAGAGCGGGTTGATCTTCGCCGGGTCGCCGCCGAGGGCCTTCACGGCCTCGCGCATGGTGGCGAGGTCCACGACGCAGGGGACGCCGGTGAAGTCCTGCATGATCACGCGGGCCGGCGTGAACTGGATCTCCTCGCTGGGCTGGGCCTGCGAGTCCCAGCTTCCGAGCGACCGGATGTGGTCGGCGGTGATGTTCGCGCCGTCCTCGGTACGGAGCAGGTTCTCCAGCAGGACCTTCAGGCTGTAGGGAAGGCGGGCGGAGCCCTCGACCTTGTCCAGCTTGAAGATCTCGTACGACTCGTCGCCCACCTGCAGCGTGCTGCGGGCGTCGAAGCTGTTCGCCGACACGACAGTCTCCTTCATGCATGAATTCGCGCGTATTGCCGCAATCCTGCCGCGAGGCACTCTGGCCTTTCCGCTAAGGTGAGGCTAAGTTAGGTAACCCTTACCAACGGGGCGGCTGCGGCACGTCCGGGGCAGATATCTCGATGTCGAGATAACTCTAGTACATGCCGGGGGCGCGGGACGAGGCACGCACCCTCAGGCCCGCCGGTACCGTCAGCCGACCAGTGGATTCCGCATGTCCGGATTCGATGAGCTTGACCAGGGACGAAACCGCCGTTTCGGCAATCCGCTCGGGATCGAAGGTGACGGTGGTCACGGCAGGTTCGTTCTCGGCGTACGCCGGGTCCTCACTGGCACAGACCAGCAGCAGGCCCTTCTCCCCCGGACCCGCGGCCGGTCCGGCGCCGGGGGCGGCGCCGGGGATGGCGATGCCGTGGCGCGCGGCTGCGGCCAGCACCTGCCGGCCCCCCGGGTCGTACACGCAGTAGACGGCGTCGGGCCGGTCCGGCCGGTGCCGCCCGTCCGGCCCCGCGAAGGCGGAGTCGAAGGCGTGTCCGGCGTCGTCATTGGGGTCGAAGGGGATCACGAGCGGGGTCCGGCGCCGCTCGGCGCACCAGTGTTCATAGGCTGACGTGACGGCCCCGGTGTAGAACTCGCGGCCGTAGCCCGCGTGCAGCGCGATCCGCCGGGCCCCGGAGGCCTCCAGGTGGTCCAGCACCTCGCGGGTGGTGGCGGTGTGGTCGTTGTCCACCCATACGTCGCCCGGCCGCGGATCGGCCGGAGGCCCGTCGAAGACCACCGGCAGCCCCCGCGCCCGCAGTGCGCGCAGCACCGGGTCGTCGGCCGGGCTGTCGAGCAGCAGCATCCCGTCCACGGCCAGGGTGTGCCACAGCGGCTCGGCGCCCCGGTCGGCGGGCAGCGTGGTCAGGGCGTAGCCGTGGGCGTGCGCCGCCGAGGTGGCGGCGATGAGCAACCGGGCGTAGTAGGCGATCCGGGCGAAGTCCCAGGCGAAGCCCGCGTACGTGGTCACCGCGATGCCCAGGCTGCGGTTGTGCGGGCCGCGCCGGGCTCCGTAGCCGAGGGCCCCGGCGACCTCGCGCACCCGGCGGCGGGTGGACTCGCCGAGGCGGCCGGTGCCGTTGAGCGCGTGGGAGACGGTCGCGGTGGAGACCTCGGCGGCGCGGGCGATGTCGGCGAGGGTCGGACCGGGAACCGGCGCGGGCGGAGGCATCGGGACATGTCCTGATGCGTGAAGAAGGGGGGCGGGCACGGCGCCATCGTACGGATTTCGTCGCCGGAGGCGGCTTCTGGTTAAGCCCTTAACCAAACAGCCTCCTGGCCACGCCAACGTTTTGGAGTGTGCATGCAGTCTTCCCCTTCCCCCCGGTCCCCGCTGTCCGGCCGCTCCCCCCTGTCCCGCCGGGGGCTCCTCGCGGCCGCCGGAGCCGCGGGCGCGGCGGGCCTGCTGGGCGCGGGGCCCGCCGCGGCGGCCGCCCCGCCCGCCGCCCCGCCCGCCGGCGGGCGCAACTCGGCCGCGATGGTGATCCGCAACGCCTCGGTTTTCACGGGGGTCACCGGGACCGAACGCCGGGGGCCCGTGCGGGCCGTCGCGGTCGGCCGGGACGGGAAGATCCTGGCCACCGGGACCGACGCGGCGCTGCGCCGGTACGTGGGCCGGGACACCGAGGTGGTCGACGCCCGCGGCAACACCGTGATGAGCGGGATCCACGACGGCCACGTCCACCCGCTCGGGGCCGGCGAACGCTCGCTGTCCCCCTCGCTGGAGAGCGCGGAGACCACCCCGGCCGAGCTCCTGGCGATCCTGACCGGCTTCCTCGCCGACACCGGCGGCGCGGGCGCCGAGCCCGACGGCTGGCTGGTGGTCGAGGACTGGAACCCGGTCGGGCTCCTCCCCGTGGGCACCGCTCCGCACCACTCGGTGCTGGACGCGCTCCCGACGCGGCGGCCCGTCGTCCTGATCGGCGGCGACGGGCACAACCTGTGGGCCAATCAGCGGGCCCTGGACATCGCCGGGATCACGGCGGCCACGCCCGACCCCGTCGGCGGCAAGGTGGTCAAGGGCGCGGACGGGAAGCCGACGGGCGTCCTCAAGGACGACGCACAGGGGCTGGTGAGGCGCCTGATACCCGAGCACACCCGCGCCGAGCTGGTGGCGGCCTGCGCCGAGGTGCTGGGGCTGGCGGCCGCGTCCGGGGTCACCACGATGATGGACGCCCTGGTGGGGCGACACGAACTGGAGCTGTACCAGGCTCTCTCCGCGGCGGGCAGGCTGCCGCAGCGGATCGTCCCGGCGATCCGGCTGGACGCGGACCAGGCCAAGGACCCGGCGGGCTCGCTGGCGTACGCACGGGGCCTGCGCAAGGACTTCGGGGGCGTTGCGGGGATCCGGTTCGGGATGATCAAGGTCTTCCTCGACGGGGTCATCGAGTACCCGGCGCAGACCGCCGCCCTGTTGGAGCCGTACCTCGACGCGAACGGCAAGCCGACCGCGAACCGGGGCGAGCTCTACACCTCGGCCGCGGACTACGGCCGGCTCAGCGCCGCCTTCAACCGGGCGGGCTGGCAGATGCACGCCCACGGGCTGGGCGACCGGGCGGTACGCACCGCTCTGGACGGGTACGAGTACGCCCGCAAGGTGACGGGGCAGCGGGACGCCCGCAACGCGGTGGCGCACCTGCAGATCGTGAACCCCGCGGACCTGCGGCGCTTCGCGCGGCTCGGGGTCGCGGCGTGCATGCAGCTCCAGTGGGCGGCGCGGGACACCTGGACGGTGGAGGCCCTGCTCCCCTACATCGGGCCCGAGCGGCACCGGTGGCTGTACCCGGCGCGCAGCCTGGAGAAGGCGGGCGCACGGCTGACGGGCGGTTCGGACTGGCCGGTGGACGCCCTCCAGGTGTGGAACCAGCTCCGGACGGCGATCGACCGGCAGGGCTCGGAAGGGGCGGGTGAGCTGTACCGGGCGCAGGAGGCGCTGAGCCGGGACACCACCTTGCGGATGCACACCTCCGGGACGGCCTGGCAGCTCCGCCAGGAGGAGCTGACCGGCACGCTGGAGCCGGGCAAGGCGGCGGACCTGGTGGTCCTGGACCGGGACGTGACGCGCTGTCCGGTGGCCGACATCAGCGGGACGGGCGTACGGATGACCCTGGTCGGCGGCCGCGTGGTGCACGAGGCGGATTCCGCGTCGGGCCGGGCGGCTTCGGCCCGGCTGGCCCGCGCCGCGGCGGCGGGCGCGCGCCCGGCCTCGTACGCCTCGGTCCACGGCGGCGGCAAGGGCCGGCACCACGCCTGCGGGCACTGAGGATGCTCCGGGGCGGGGACTCCTTGCGATCCCCCGCCCCGGGCGGCCACGTCCGCCGGTTCGCCGCCGATCGGCGGGGAGCGGGCGAACCGGAGCGGGGGGAGCCGGCTCTCGGGGGTCGGGTAGGGGACGGCGTAGACGGCGTGGTCTGCCTCGCTCAGCGTGCTCGGCACCGTCTTGCCGATGCTGTCCTCGATGAAGAGGTTCCGCTCCGGGATCATCTCCTCCCGGTCCTGTCCGACGAGGACGAACTCGTCGAGGCCGAGGGCCTCGAACCAGGCGTCGAGGTGGCGGGCGTGTCGGCGAAGCGGTACGCGCCGCGGGGCTTCCCGGAGCGGCCCATCCCGATGGGGTCGGGGGCGAGGACGCGGACCCGGCCCCCGATCCGGGGCAGTACGCCCCGCCACAGGTGCCACCGCAGCGACCTGGTCGCCGTCATCAACGAACTCGCCGAACGCGGGCTGGTCGAGAGGACCCCCGACCCCGCCGACCGGCGGCGCAACGTCATCACCCTCACGGCCGGCGGCCGCCGGCCGGCGCCGCCTGCCCGCAAGCTGGAGCAACTGCTCGCCGCGGCCCAGGAGGAGCTTCTGTCCCCTTTGTCCGCAGCGGAGCGCGAGCAACTCGTCGGGCTGCTCGGCCACCTCGTCGCGCCCCACACACACGCCGGCCCACGATGGGAGCTGACGACCGGTAAGTCCCCTTTGGGGCCCGTTGATGCCCGTTGATGCCCACTGACACCCGTCTGCCACGCCCAACGCGATCGACATCTCATATCTGAGATACGGTGCATCCATGGCAGACGACTACCTCGTACGCATCGGCAAGCTCATCCGTGACGCCCGGCAGCACCGGGGCTGGACACAGAGTCAGCTCGCGGACGCTCTCGGCACCAGCCAGAGCGCCGTGAACCGGATCGAGCGCGGCAACCAGAACATCAGCCTTGAGATGATCGCGCGCATCGGGGAAGCCCTCGACAGCGAAATCGTCTCCCTCGGCTACGCCGGTCCGATGCACCTGCGTGTGGTCGGCGGCCGCCGCCTGTCCGGCGCCATCGACGTCAAGACGAGCAAGAACGCGTGCGTGGCCCTGCTGTGCGCCTCACTGCTCAACAAGGGCCGTACGGTCCTTCGCCGGGTCGCCCGCATCGAGGAGGTCTACCGCCTCCTCGAGGTCCTGAACTCCATCGGCGTCCGCACCCGCTGGATCAACGACGGCGTCGACCTGGAACTCGTACCGCCGGCCCGCCTCGACATGGACGCCATGGACGCGGACGCGGCCCGCCGCACCCGCAGCATCATCATGTTCCTCGGTCCCCTCCTCCACCGGATGGACCACTTCAAGCTGCCCTACGCGGGCGGCTGCGACCTCGGCACCCGCACCATCGAGCCGCACATGATCGCCCTGCGCCGCTTCGGCCTGGACATCACCGCGACCGAGGGCATCTACCACGCCCAGGTCGAGGCCGGGATCTCCCCGGACCGCCCGATCGTACTGACCGAGCGCGGGGACACCGTCACCGAGAACGCGCTGCTGGCCGCCGCCCGGCACGACGGCACCACCGTCATCCGCAACGCCTCCTCCAACTACATGGTCCAGGACCTGTGCTTCTTCCTGGAGGCGCTCGGCGTCCGGGTCGACGGCGTGGGCACCACGACCCTGACGGTCCACGGCGTCCCGAACATCGACGTCGACGTGGACTACTCCCCCTCCGAGGACCCGGTCGAGGCGATGAGCCTGCTGGCCGCGGCGGTCGTCACGGAGTCCGAACTCACCATCCGCCGGGTCCCGATCGAGTTCATGGAGATCGAGCTCGCGGTCCTGGAGGAGATGGGCCTCGACCACGACCGCTCCCCCGAGTACACGGCCGACAACGGCCGCACCCGCCTGGTGGACCTCACCGTCCGCCCGTCGAAGCTCGAAGCGCCGATCGACAAGATCCACCCGATGCCCTTCCCCGGGCTGAACATCGACAACGTCCCCTTCTTCGCCGCCATCGCGGCCGTGGCCCAGGGCCAGACCCTGATCCACGACTGGGTGTACGACAACCGCGCCATCTACCTCACGGACCTCAACCGCCTCGGCGGCCGCCTCCAACTCCTGGACCCCCACCGCGTCCTGGTCGAGGGCCCCACCCGCTGGCGCGCGGCAGAAATGATGTGCCCCCCGGCCCTGCGCCCGGCGGTCGTCGTCCTCCTGGCGATGATGGCGGCCGAGGGCACCTCGGTCCTGCGCAACGTCTACGTCATCAACCGCGGCTACGAGGAACTGGCGGAGCGCCTCAACTCGGTGGGCGCACAGATCGAGATCTTCCGGGACATCTAGGAAGTCGGACGTGGCGCATCGAAGCGAGCGTTGCCAACACCCCCTCGGAAGTTGCCACTGACCTGCGGTAATTCATTCCGCCGCCCCTCGGTACTGCGGCGCGAGGCCCCGTCACCCCCCAACGGAGGGTGACGGGGCCTCGGTCATTTCAGGATCGTTCACGCCGTGTCTCACCTGCCGTGCACGGCGCCGAGCAACGTCAACAGTTTGTATAAGATCCGCGCGAAGTGACGCGCTTTGCCACCCGAGGAGCCCTCTGTGAGTCGTACCCGCACACCGTTGTCCACCATCGCCCTGGCTGCCGTTCTTGCGCTCGCCTCGACGGGCTGCCAGGACTCCGGGGGCGACGGGAACGAGCCTCCGAAGCCGCGGTACGACTCCAGCGCCCTCACTCCGGCAGAGAAGCGGTTCATGGATGTGATGTGGGAGGTCGGCAACCGCGACACGCTCCAGAAGGCGACGGCTCAGGAGATCGCGGCCTCGCCCCGCTATTACGCGATCCAGTGCATGAGCGACGCGCAGCAGCGGGCGAAGTTCGTCGACGAGAACGACCGCGATCCGAAGTTGACGCCGGAGCAGCGGGTGAAGCTGCTGGAGTCCTTCGAGCGGGACCTGTGCGCGAACACGGCGGCCGGCGATCCGGAGAAGGCTGCGCCCGACGCGGCCCAGGACGTCGAACTCGGCAAGCCGGAGATCACGACGAAGTACTCGATGACCGAGATGAAGATCCCGCTCACGGTCACGAACCACAGCTCGAAGAAGTCGAACTACTCGGTCGAGCTGGAGTGGGTCGACGCGGAAGGTACGCGGGTGCACAACGAGACGGCGTACATCGAGAACGTGCGGCCGACCCAGGCGACGAAGAAGAACCAGGACGTCTACGCCGAGGAGGCCGTGATGGAGAAGATCAAGGATCTGCCGGTGAAGATATCGGGTGTGAAGCGCACCGAGTCGTTCTGAGATCAGCCGCGCTTCCGGCCCGGCGCACCCTCCCCGGCCCCGTCACCGCCGCCGCCCCAGCGCCTGGCAGAAGGAACGGCATGGACAGCCTGACGGGTTCGCTCCCGGGCCCCCGGAGGGCGACAGGTACGGCGGCATCATCGCGGGAACCGAGCACGGGCGTTGGCGGCAGCAGCCGCAGCGGTGGGTGTGCCGGTGAGCGCGCATACGCTTCAGCGGCGTGCGGGCCGGCCGGCTTCGGTGTTCGGGGTGTCGGGCGGCGTTCGCGGATGAGGGTCACCGATCAGTACCGCGACGTCTGGGAAGTCGAGCGAGGTCCCTGCCTTCGGGCGGGTGCCTTCGTCATGTTCAGGGATGTCCCCACGGCTTCGTCGGCCGGGCGCTAAGCTCCCCCGGAATTCGACGAAGTGTCAGAGGAGCCCCGTGCCCAGCCTGCCCACCTACGGCGCGCCCCTACCGGACCAGCCTCCGCCGCCGGGCCGGTTCGGTTCCCCGCAGAGGACCCTCCTGGGATGCGGCGGGATGGCGACGGTCTTCCTCCTGCTACTCCTGGTCGTCGCGGCGTGCTCCGAAACGACGCCGGCGAAGCCCCTGCCGGCGCCTACGGTCACCGCCACGGTCACCGTCACCGCACAGCCCACACCTGCTCTCCGTGCCATGCCCCAGATCGTGGGATCCACGTACGCGGACGCCGCGAAGCAGATCGAAGTCCTCGGCGGAGGCTCCCTGCAGCGCAGGAGCGTCTATACGGACGTCGTCCTCCCCGCCGATACCGGCGCCTGGCTGGTGTGCATCCAGGGACCGGCCCCGGGCGAAGGGATCACCAACGGCGGACAGCGGGTTGCCCTGGCCGCGCCGGATGCGACATGCCCGGAGGGGGAAGGGACTCGACTCCACCCGGAGCCCCGACCGACCCCCACTCCGCCCCCGGCACCGGCCCCCGCGCCCCCGACGGGGGACGGCAAGGGGTCGTCCTCCGGGGGCAGTAGCAGCGGCGGCACGCCCTCCGGAGGCGGCAGCACGAGCGGAGGCGCGAGCGGCGGAGGCACAAGCGGCGGCGGAGGCAGGAGCGGCATCCAGTTCGGCCAGTCCTGCTCTCCTGTCGGCGCCAGCGCGACGACGTCGGACGGCCGCCCGGCGAAGTGCTTCATGGGCAGGGACGGCCACGCACGCTGGGGATACCGGAACTAGCCCGATGCCCGGGTGGAACGACGGCTTCAGCCCGGGTAGTTGGTGCGCCAGGGCTCGTAGTACGGGTTGTCCTCGCAGCGTTCCATGATCTCCACCTTCTTCACCGTGTCCACCGGGCAGACGGCCACGATGAACGAGCGTGCGATGCCGCCCGGGAAGGCCACCTCGACCTGAGAGGCGTACTTGTGGGTGTCGCCGATGGTCTGGTTGACGTCCACGCCGCCCGGGGCGTCGATGTAGTAGTTCCAGCCACTCTTCCAGGACTTGTACAGGTCGTGGTTGTAGGTCGTGGAGACGTACGGGGAGGCCTGGTTGACCAGGACGTAACTCTCGATGTCGTACTGGCCGTTCAGGGTGTCCCTGGGCAGGAAGCCCTCCTCGAAGACCACCGACGGCGGGCGGCCGTCCGAGCGGTAGAGCTGCTTGCAGTTGATCCGCCAGGACGGGGAGGGAGTGATGCGCCCCACCTCCACGCGTTCGTCGGCGGCGGCGAAGAGGTGGTCCCGGACCCGGGGACAGGAGTTCGCGGGAGCTGCCGCGTGGAGCGATCCGGGAGCGGAGGCCGGGGCGGCGGCGGGTGCGGACGCGGAGGCGGAAGCCGGGGGCAGCAGGGCGGCGGCGAGGGCGGTCGCGAGCACGGCGGCGCGACGGCGCAGGGCACGAAGGGTGATCATGGGTCCACCCTGGTGCCGTCGGGCTGCGCCCCGGGGCATCCTCACCCGTTGGTGAGCGTGTCGAATTTCGCCTCGACTGCCTTGCACAGGGCGCGAGTTGATGATGGAACGATCCTGCTGGGCCGGAGCGCGTCGGGGGGCTCTGGGTAGGCTCGCGCACCACGGCGGTTCCATGCCGCGTGATCTTGGGGGGTCATTTCATGTCCGTACATCGAGGCGTTCTTCGGGACGTTCATCGAGGCGTTCATCGAGGCATTGCCCTGGCAGCCGCCGTGGGGGCCGCCGTCCTGCTCCTCGCCGGGTGCGGGGAGCCGGCCACCCCGAAGGGCAAGGACTCCGGCAAACCGGCATCCGCACCCACCCCGACCGGGTCCGGGCCCTCGATGCCGGGGCTCATCGGGAAGACCTCCGCCGAAGCCGGGGCCCTCGTCGCACCGGTGCTCCCCAAGCCGGTCGAGGCGCGCAGCGCCTACGACGACGTCCCGCTCGCCGCCGATCACGGCCAGTGGACGGTCTGCTTCCAGACCCCGGCTGCGGGCACGCCCGTGGCGGGCGACACCTCCGTCGAGATCTCGCTCGTCGCACCCGGGATCCAGTGCCCGGCCGCGGCCGGCGCCTCCCTGCATCCGCCCAAGGGGTCGAGCCCCGCCAAGACCCCGGTCCCCTCCGCGGACCCGGGCCATCCGAAGCCGAAGCAGCCGAAGTCCAGCCCGACCCCGGCCCCCGGCCCCCGGGACGTCCACTACAAGAACTGCACCGAGGCCAAGGCCGCCGGCGCCGCCCCGATCCGGCGCGGCGAACCCGGCTACGGCAAGCACCTCGACCGGGACGGCGACGGCATTGCATGCGACAAGTAGGAGGGGAGGGAGAGGGGCCGGGGCGCCCCGCGCTGCGGCGAAATTCGGCCATGCGCCCGCAAGCCTAGCCCCCGGTGGGGGTCCGCCCCCAGAATCGCCCGGTCGGCACAGTTCTGAGGGCGGGCGGAGCCATGGCATCAGCGCAAGCGGCACGGACGGGCACCGGTGGCGGTACGGAGATACCCCGGCTGGAGGGCGCCCCGCTGCTCGGGTCGCTCGCCGACCTGAAGTCGGACGCCCTCGGTACGTATCAGCGGGCGCGGCACCGGCACGGTGACGTCGTGCGGATCACGGCCGGTCCGCCGGGGCTGCGCACCGAGCTGCACTGCGTGTTCTCGGCGGAGGGGGCGCAACAGGTCCTGGCCTCGCAGGCGGCCAACTTCCGCAAGGACAACGCCCTGTACCAAGAGGTCCGCGACGCCCTCGGCAACGGCCTGCTCACCAGCCAGGACGAGGACTACCTGCGCCAGCGGCGGCTGGTCCAGCCGCTGTTCACCAAGCGCCGGGTGGACGGGTACGCCGAGGCGGTGGCGACCGAGACCGCCTCCGCCCTCGCCACCTGGGACGCGGCCCCGGACGGGGTCGTCGACGTCGCGGACGAGATGATGACGCTGGCGCTGCGCGCCGTCGCCCGGATCCTCTTCGGTACCGACGTGGACGCCACCGCCGATGTCGTGGACCGGTGCTTTCCGGTCATCACCGCCTATGTGATGCGCCGCGGCTACTCTCCCGTCAACCTCCCCCGCACCTGGCCCACTCCGGGCAACAAGCGGGCGGCCGCCGCGATGGACGAGCTGTACGCGGTGTGCGACGGGATCATCGCCGAGCGCCGCCGGAGAGCGGGAGCGAGCGCGGGAGCGAGTGAGGGGGCGAGTGAGGGGGCGAGTGAGGGGGACGGCCAGGATCTGCTGTCGCTGCTCGCCGCCGCGAGCAGCGCGGACGACGGGGAGTTCGACGCCACCGAGCTGCGCGAACAGGTCCTGATCTTCCTGCTCGCCGGGCACGAGACGACCGCCACCTCGCTCGCCTTCTCCCTCCACCTGCTGGCCCGCCATCCCGATCTCCAGGACCGGGCCCGCGCCGAGATCGCCGCGGTCCTGGGCGACCGTACGCCCGGGGCCGCCGACCTCGACCGGCTCCCGTACCTCGCCCAGGTGCTCAAGGAGGCCATGCGGCTCTACCCCGCGGCCCCCGTCCTCGGCCGCCGCTCGGTCGCCGCGGCCGAGGTCGACGGGCACATCATCCCGGCCGGCGCCGATGTGATCGTGGCGCCCTGGGTGACCCACCGCCACCCCGCCTACTGGCCGGACCCGGAGCGCTTCGACCCCGACCGGTTCACCCCGGAGGCGGAGGCGGCCCGGCCGCGTTACGCCTGGCTGCCCTTCGGCGGCGGTCCGCGCGCCTGCATCGGACAGCACTTCTCCATGCTGGAGTCGGTGATCGCGCTGGCGATGCTGCTGCGGGCCTACGAGTTCGAGGCGGTGGACACCGAGATCTCCGTCGTCGCCGGGATCACCCTGCTCACCGCCAGTCCGGCACGCTGCCGGATCCGTCGCCTGGAGACCTGAGGATCAGGCGCCCCGGGGGTCAGAGCCCGCCGCCGGTGTGTGGTTGCCCTGGAGGCGGGCGAGGTCGGAGGGCCGCACCTGGATGACGAAGAGTGCGATGAGTGCCGTGACCAGGGTGAACGCGGCCGCCGCCACGAAGGCGGCGCTGACGCCCGAGGTGAGGACCTGGTCGCTCCAGGGCTTGGGGTACTGCTTGGTCTTGGCGAAGAAGAGTTTCTGCTCGGGGGTGGCGGTGCGCAGGAACGAGCCCGCCTGGTCCCTGGCCTCGTTGCGGCTGGCCGTGCCGAAGACCGTGACCAGGATGGACAGGCCCAGCGAGCCGCCCACCTGCTGCATCGCGTTCAGCAGTCCGGAGGCCGCACCCGATTCCCGGTCGGGGACGTTCGAGAGGGCCATCAGGGTCAGGGAGACGAACTGCATGCCCATGCCGGCGGCGAACAGCAGCATCGGGCCCAGGATGCTGCCCAGGTAGGTCGAGTGGATGTCGGTCTGCGTGAGCCAGGCCAGTCCGGCGGCCGAGAACAGCGAGCCGGCCACCATGAAGGGTTTGGGCCCGAACTTGGGCAGCCCCTGGGAGGTGATCCCCGCCGTCACCGCGATCATCGCGCTGACCGGCAGGAAGGCGAGCCCGGCCCGCAGCGGGCTGAACCCCAGCACGTTCTGCACGAACAGGGTCAGGAAGAAGAACATGCCGAAGATCGCGCAGGCGAAGAAGAGCATGATCGCGTAGGTGCCGGCCCGGTTGCGGTCGGCGAACATGTGCAGCGGGGTGATGGGCTGGGGCGAGCGCCGTTCGTTGATGACGAAGAGGGTCAGCAGGACCACGGCCGCCGCGAAGGAGCCGAGCGTCAGCCCGTCCAGCCAGCCGTCCTGGGACGCGCGGATGAATCCGTAGACCAGGGCGACCATGCCGAGGGTGGAGAGCAGGGCGCCCGCGAGGTCGAAGTGTCCGGGCCGGCGCGCGGATTCGCGGATCACCTTCGGGGTGACCAGGGCGATCAGCAGGGCGATCGGGACATTGACGAAGAGCACCCAGCGCCAGTTCAGCCACTCCACGAGCACCCCGCCGGCCAGCAGCCCGATCGCGCCGCCGCCGGCGGAGACGCCGGCGAAGACCCCGAAGGCCCGGTTGCGTTCGGGTCCTTCGCGGAAGGTGGTGGTGATCAGCGCGAGGGCGGTCGGCGAGGCGATGGCGCCGCCGACGCCCTGGAGGGCGCGTGCGGCCATCAACTGGCCGGCGTTCTGGGCGAACCCGCCCAGCAGCGAGGCCAGGCCGAAGAGGAGGACGCCGAAGATGAAGACGCGCCGCCGACCGAGGATGTCGCCGGTGCGGCCGCCGAGGAGCAGCAGGCCGCCGAAGGTGAGGGTGTAGGCGTTGACGACCCAGGACAGGCTCTCGGTGGAGAAGTCGAGTGCGGTCTGGATGTGCGGCAGCGCGATGTTCACGATGGTGATGTCGAGAACGACCATGAGCTGGCAGGAGGCGAGCACGAGCAGGGCTAGTCCGTGACGGCCTTCCTTGCCTTGGACCTTGCCGTCGGTCCCGGTGCTGGTACTGCTCGGCGTAGCGTTCGGGTCCACTTTTTCGACGCTAAACCTGTACCCGGGGTGTCACCACTCGAACGGCCTAGTCTATGCGACATATGCCATGTGGTATTTCACATGACACACTGATTTCATGGATCGCATGGATGACTTCCTCAGGCTCTCCGCGAGCACGGCCCGGTTCACCTACGGCGCCCCGCGCGCCTTCTCCTTCGGCGACGAAGGCAGGCTCCTCTGGTTCCTCCGCTCCACCGGCCCCACCGATCCCTTCGACAGCCTCTGGGTCCTGGACACCGCCACCGGCACCGAAACCCGGCTCGCCGACCCCCGCGAACTGTCCCCGGAGCCCGCGCCCCTCCCCGTCGTCGAGCGCCGGCTGCGCGAGCGCTCGCGCCTCGTCGCCGCCGGGATCGGCTCCTACGCCCTCTCCGCCGACGGGCTCACCGCGGTGTTCGCCCTCTACGGGCGCCTCTACGAAGTCACCCGCGCGGCCGATGCCGGAACGCCCGCGCAGCCCAAGGAACTCCCCACCGCCGGGCCCGTCTTCGACCCGCGCCCGAGCCCCGATGCCTCGCGCATCGCCTACGTCACCGGCGACGCCCTCCACACCGTCCCCGGCGGCCGGATCAGCCCCGACGACGGAGCCCGCTGGGGCGTCTCGGAGTTCGCCGCCGCCGAGGAGCTCGACCGGCACCGGGGGCACTGGTGGTCCCCCGACGGGGAGCGCCTGCTGGCCGCCCGCGTCGACGAATCCGCCCTCCAGCGGCGCTGGTTCGCCGACCCGGCGCACCCGGAACTGCCGGCCCAGGACTTCGCCTACCCCGAGGCGGGCGGCCCCAACGCCGACGTGCGGTTCTGGGTGATCGGACCGGGCCCGGACGCCGCGGTGCGGCTCGACTGGGACACCGAGACCTACCCGTACGTCTCCGACGCGGAGTGGGACTCTCCCGCCGAGATCCTGCTCACCGTGCGGGACCGGCTCCAGCAGAACGTCCTGCTGCTCTCCGCCGACCCGGACACCGGGCGCACCCGGGAGCTGTCGCGCACCACGCACCCCCAGTGGGTGGACCCCATGCTCCCCGGCACCCCGGCACGCCTGGCCGACGGCCGGATGCTCACCTCGGCCGACACCCCCGGCGGGGCGGCCCGCGCGCTCGCGCTGGACGGCGTACTGCTCACCGGAGACGGGCTCCAGGTCCGCAGGGTGGCCGGCACCCACGGGAACCGGCTGCTGATCGAGGCCGGGCGGCGCGACCCCGCCGAGCAGCAGGTGCTCCTGCTGGACCCGGACACGGGCGAGGTGACCCCGCTCGCGGACGGGCCCGGGGTGCACACCGTCCAGGCCGCGGCCGGGATCCTGCTGCTGACCTCCGCCGACGCCGACGGGATCCGGCGCGTCCTGCGGACCGCCGACGGGAGAGAGTTCGTCCCCGGCGACCTGTCGCAGCCACTGCCGTACCGGGTGGTCCCGGTGCTGGAGCGGGTCACCGAGCACGGGGTGCCCACCGCCCTGGTGCTGCCGCGCGGGCACGTCCCCGGCACGCGGCTGCCCGTCCTGATGGACAGCTACGGCGGCCCCGGCATGCAGGACGTCAGCGCCGAGCCGCGCCGCTGGCAGCACCGGCAGTGGTGGGCCGACCAGGGCTTCGCCGTGGTCACCGTCGACAACCGCGGCACCGCGCACGTCTCGCCGCGGTTCACCCACGCCATGTACCGGGGCTTCTCCGAGGTCACCCTGGAGGACCAGGTCGCCGCCCTCCAGGCGCTCGGCGCGCGCCACGCCGACCTCGACCTGACCCGGGTGGGCATCCGCGGCTGGTCGTACGGCGGGTACCTGTCCGCGCTCGCGGTGCTGCGCCGCCCGGACGTCTTCCACGCGGCGGCGGCCGGGGCCGCGCCGACCGACTTCCGGCAGTACGACACGGCGTACACCGAGCGGTACCTGGGGCTGCCCCAGGCGCACCCGGAGGTGTACGAGCGGGACAGCCTGCTCTCCGACGCGGCGGGGCTGCGCCGGCCGCTGCTGCTGGTCACCGGGCTGGCCGACGACAACGTCCACCCCTCGCACACCCTGCGGCTCTCGCAGGCCCTGACCGACGCGGGCCGCCCCCACCAGCTCCTCGCGCTGCCGGGCGTCACGCACATGACTCCGGGCGGGGTACGGGAGAAGGTCATGGCGCTGGAGCTGGAGTTCTTCCGCAAGGAGCTGGGCCTGGTCTGAGGCGTGGCGGTGGCCCGGCCCCCGAGCCGGGCCGAGCCGGGCCGCCACCGCCACCGCCACCGCCACCGCCACCGGAACGACGGGAGGGCCCCGGAGCGAGATCATCGCTCCGGGGCCCTCCCCGTGCCCGGGTTCCCCGCCGGTCCCCCGGGCCGCGGCTACGCCATGTGGCAGGCCACCTCACGGGAGGCGACCGTCCGCAGCAGCGGCCGTTCGGTGCGGCAGATCTCCTGCGCCACCGGGCACCTGGGGTGGAAGGTGCAGCCGGGGGGCGGGGCGGCCGGACTCGGCGGGTCGCCGAGCAGCACGATCCGCTCGCGCCGCCGCTCAGCCGCCGGGTCGGGCAGCGGAACGGCGGACAACAGCGCCCTGGTGTAAGGGTGCTGGGGGTTCTCGTAGAGCGACTTCTTGTCGCCCATTTCCACGATCCGGCCGAGGTACATGACCGCGACCCGGTCGCTGACCCGTTTGACGACCGAGAGGTCGTGCGCGATGAACACGTAGGCCAGGCCCAGTTCGGCGCGCAGCCGCTCCATCAGGTTGACGATCTGTGCCTGTACGGAGACGTCGAGCGCCGAGACCGGTTCGTCGGCGATGATCAGCCGGGGGCTGGTGGCGAGCGACCGGGCGATGCCGATGCGCTGCGCCTGACCGCCGGAGAACTCGTGCGGATAGCGGTCGATGTGCTCCGGGATCAGTCCGACGAGCTCCATCAGTTCGGCGGCCCGGCGGCGGGCGTCCGCCGCGCTCGAACCCTGCACCAGCAGTGGGTCGGAGATGATCCGGGCCACCGTCTGGCGGGGGTTGAGGGAGGAGTGCGGGTCCTGGAAGACCATCTGGAGGTTCCGCCGCAGGGGCCGCAGGGCGCCCTGGGAGAGCCGGCTGATGTCCTTGCCGTCGAACTCGACGCTTCCGGAGGTCGGTTCCAGCAGCCGGACCAGCATCCGCCCGGTGGTGGACTTGCCGCAGCCCGATTCGCCCACGAGGCCCAGGGTCCGGCCGGCCTCCAGGTCGAAGGAGACTCCGTCGACGGCGCGCACGGGCGCCCCCCGGCGCCCGGTCGCGGTCCGTTTGCCGGGGAAGGACATCGTCAGGTCGCGCACCCGCAGCAGCGGCGGAGGGGTCCCGCCGCGGGCCGCCGGGACCCGGTCGGCGCCGGTGTCCGGCTGGTTCGTCGTGGTCATCGGGTCACCTCCCGGACGGCGCCCGCGAAGTGGCAGGCGGACTCGCGGCCGGCGTCGCCGTAGGGGCGCAGTGCGGGCCGCACCGTGGCGCAGCGCTCGCGGTCCGCGTCCTCGGCCGCGGCGGCCACGGGGCAGCGCGGGGCGAAGGCGCATCCCGGGGCCGGGGCGAGCAGGGAGGGCGGGGAGCCGGGGATGGCCCGCAGCGGCTCGTCGTCGGCGTCGTCCAGCCGAGGGAGGGAGTCGAGGAGCCCCCGGGTGTAGGGGTGCGCCGGGTCGGCGAACAGGTCGTCCACCGGGGCCTGTTCGGCGGCCCGGCCGCCGTACATGACGAGTACCTCGTGGGCGACCCGGGCGACCACGCCCAGATCGTGGGTGATCATGACGACGCCGAGTCCGCGCTCCTGCTGGAGCCCGGCGATCAGCTCCAGGATCTGCGCCTGCACGGTGACGTCGAGGGCGGTGGTGGGCTCGTCGGCGATCAGCAGGTCGGGTTCGCAGGCCAGCGCCATGGCGATCATCGCGCGCTGGCGCATGCCGCCGGAGAACTGGTGCGGGTACTCCCCCGCCCGGCGGGCGGGTTCGGGGATGCCCACCTCGCCGAGCATGTCGACGGCGCGCCGTTTCGCGGCCGCCCGGCCGGCCCGGAAGTGGACCCGGAAGTGCTCGGCGATCTGCTCGCCGACCGTGTAGTACGGGTGCAGGCTGGACAGCGGGTCCTGGAAGATCATGGCCATCTTGCGGCCGCGCAGCTTGGAGAGCTCCTTCTCGGACTTGGTGGTCAGCTCCTGCCCGTCGAGGGCGATGGAGCCGCCGATCTCGGCGCCCCGGTGCAGGCCCATGACGGCGAGGGAGGTGACGGACTTGCCCGAGCCGGACTCGCCGACGATGCCGAGCGTGCGGCCGGCCTCGACGGTGAAGCCGAGGGAGTCGACGGCGCGCACGGTGCCGCGCGGCGTGCTGAACGTGACCTGCAGGTCGCGTACTTGAAGCAAAGGGGCTTCGGGCGCTTCGGGTGCTTCGGGAGGAGGAGCCATCAATACCTCACCCTCGGGTCGATGACGGCGTACAGGAGGTCGACGGCGAGGTTCGCGACGACGATGAAGAAGGCGGCCAGCAGGGTGACCCCGAGCACGACGGGCTGGTCCGAGCTGACCAGGGCCCCGTAGAACAGCCGCCCGATGCCCGGGAGTCCGAAGATGGACTCGGTGATGACGGCTCCGGCGAGCAGGCCGCCGAGGTCCATGCCGAAGATGGTGAGGATCGGGGTCATCCCGGAGCGCAGTCCGTGTTTGACCACGACGGTGCGCTCGGGCATTCCCTTGGCGCGGGCGGTACGGATGTACGGCTCGGCCATCGCCTCGATCATCGAACCGCGGCTCTGGCGGGCGTACATGGCGGCGTAGAGCAGGGCGAGCGCGGTCCAGGGCAGGAGCAGGTTGCTCGCCCAGGCCAGGGGGTTGTCGGTGAAGGCCTGGTAGGCGGGGTAGGGCAGGAGCCCGGCGATCCGGATGACTCCGTAGATGAGCATCACGGAGGTGAAGTACACGGGCAGGGAGGCGGCGGCGACCGCGCCGACCATGAGGACCTTGTCCGTGACCGTGTCCTTGCGCAGGGCGGCGGTGACTCCCGCGCCGAGCCCCAGGACGAGCCAGAGGGCGGCGGCGCCGACCGCGAGGGAGGCGGAGACCGGGAGCCGGTCCATCAGCAGGTCCCATACCGGCAGGGAGTTCTCGTAGGAGTAGCCCAGGCAGGGGAAGTCGCACTGGACGGCGTACTGGCCGGTGCCGAGGGTGCGTCCGGTGAAGATCCCGGTGAGGAACTCGCCGAACTGCCGCCACAGCGGCCGGTCCAGGCCGAGGTACGCGCGTACGTCGGCCAGCCGCTCGGCGCTGCAGGTCTTGCCGCAGGCGGCCGCGGCCGGGTCGGAGGGGAGCACGTAGAAGATGAGGAAGGTGACGGCGGCGATGGCCAGGAGGACGCCGGCGAGGGCGAGCAGCCGGCGCGCGAGGTAGAGGATCACGTCCGGCCGCCCCTCGGGTCGAGGATGTCGCGCAGGGCGTCGCCGAGCAGGGTGAAGGCGAGGACCGCGAGGAAGAGGAAGAGGCTGGGGATGACGAAGTACATGGGGTCGGTCTCGTAGAAGGCCACGGACTCGGCGATCATCTGGCCCCAGGAGGGGGTCGGCGGGCGCACGCCGACGCCGAGGTAGCTGAGCGCGGCCTCGGTGCTGATCATGCCGGGGATGAGCAGGGTGGTGTAGGCGATCACCGGGCCGGAGACCCCTGGGAGGATGTCGCGGGTCAGGATCCGCCAGGAGCTCGACCCGCCGACGCGGGCGGCGTCCACGTACTCGCGGTGTTTGAGGGAGAGGGCCTGGCCGCGGACGACGCGGGCGACACCGGGCCAGCCGAAGACGCCGATGACGACGGTCATGAGGACGATGCGGTTGACGTCCTTGGCCACCGACAGCATCGCGATCATGAAGATGAGGGACGGGAAGGACATCGTCAGGTCCATCAGCCGGGACAGGACGGCGTCGGTGCGGCCACCGAAGTAGCCGGCGGCGATTCCGGCGGCGGTGCCCGTCACGACCACGATGGCGGTGGCCGCGAAGGCGATGAGGAGCGAGACCTGGGCTCCGTGGACGACGCGGGCGAACAGGTCGCGGCCGCTGACGGGTTCCACGCCGAGCCAGTGCTCGGGGCTGATCCCGCCGAAGGAGCCCAGCGGCTGGCCGCCGAGGTAGGGGTCGATGGCGGACTTGTCGAACTCGTCCGGGGACCAGCCGCCCAGCGCGCCCAGCCAGGGGGCGGTGGCGGCCATCAGGACGAAGAGCAGGACGACGCAGAGGCTGACGCGGACGGCGGGGCGGCGGCGGAGTTCCCGCCGGGCGAGCTGCCAGGGGCTGCTGCCCGGGGGGACGGCCCCGGCCGGTGCGCCGTCCGGGGCTGCCGGACGGGCGGCGCCCGGTCCGGCGGCGCCCGGTGCGGTGGTGGTCATGGTGTCAGGGGCCCTCGCGTCCTCAGCCCTGGCTCTTCGAAGGGTCCTTGAGGCCGACGGTGGCGTAGTCGATCTGGCCGACCCAGACGGGGTGGCCGAAGGCGCCGGCGATGTTGGTGCCGACGAGCAGCGGCTTGCGCTCCAGCAGGAGGGGGATGGCCGGGGACTTCTTCATGATCTCGGCGTCGAGGTCGATCCAGGCCTGGTTGGCCTGCTTGGCGTCGGCCATGGCGTTGATCTCGTCGATCCGCTTCATCGTGGCGTCGTCGCGGAACTGGGCGTTGTTGCCCTGGTTGCCCTTGTCCTTGATGGTGCGCCCGTCGAAGACGAAGGGGATCCAGGTGGAGCCGGACGGGTAGTCGGGGCACCAGCCGGCGAGCGACATGTCGGGGGTGGTGGAGAGGTCGCCGATGACGTCGTAGTAGGCGCCCGGGTCGACCGTGTCGATGACGACCTCGACGCCGGCACGGGCGAGGCCCTGCTGGAGGGCCTCCGCCTTGCCCTTGTCGCCGGTGGAGACGGCGAGCGAGACCTTCAGGGTCTCCTTGCCGGCCGCCTTGAGGAGTTCCTTGGCCTTGGCGGGGTCCCCGGACGGGGCGATCTTGAGGGTGTCGGCCTGCTTGCCGCCGGACATGGCCGGGGGCAGGTAGGCGGTGGCGATCTCGTTGAGGGCCGGTCCGCCGCCCGCGGTGATCACGGCCTCCTTGTCCACGGCGTACTGGATGGCATCGCGGACCTTGGGGTCGTTGAAGGGGGCGCGCGAGTTGTTGAGGTGGAGCATCTCGGTACAGCCCTGGGACTCGGCCAGCAGCCGCGACTTGATCTCCGGCTTGGGCAGCACCTTGGGGGCGCTCTCGGGCCGCATGTCGGACCACTGGACGGAGGAGGCGTCGGCGCCCTCCCCGGCGATGATCCGGTCGTCGATCTGGCCGCCCTTGAGACCCATGACGACCACGAACTTGTCGGGATAGGCCTTGCGGACGGTGTCGGTCTTGGCGTCCCAGTGCTCGTTGCGGACCAGGACCAGCTTCTTGTCGCGGTCGTACGACTCGATCTTGTACGGGCCGGAGGAGAACGGGCGGGCGTCGTACTGCGTGCCCTTCTCCTGGGACTCCGGGACCGGGGCGAAGGTGGGGAGGGTCGCGGTCGCGGAGAACTCGGCGACGGGACGCTTCAGTTCGAAGACGATCGTGCGGTCGTCGGGGGTCTTGACGGAGTCGAGGTGCTTGCCCTGGAGCGGGCCCTTGTAGCCCTCGGTACCGGCGAGGTACTGGGCGGCGTAGTCGGGGCCGCCCGTGAGGTCGGGTGCCATCGAGCGCTCGACGTTGTACTTGATGTCCTGCGCCTTGATGGGCGAGCCGTCCTCGTACTTCACGCCCTCCTTCAGGGTGAAGGTCCAGGTGCGGCCGCCGTTGGAGGAGGTGCCGAGGTCGGTGGCGAGGTCGGGGACGAGCTCGCTGCCGGCCTTGCCCGGCTCGGCCTTGAAGGTGACCAGGGTGCGGTAGAGGAGGCGGGTGCCGAAGTCCATGGTCGGCATGACCCAGTTGCGGGCGGGGTCGAGGTGGGCGAAGTCCTGGTTGGACAGGACGGTGAGGGTGCCGCCCTTGACGGGCGCGCCGCCGAGGATCTTCCCGTCGTTGGCGGAGGCGGGGTTGGAGGCCCCGGCACCTGCGGCGGAGCCCTTCTTGGGGTCGGAGCAGCCCGAGGCGCCGAGTGCGAGTGCGGCCACCAGGGCGGTGGCGAGGGCGAGTTGGGTGCGCTTGGTCATGGGTCACTCCAGTGAAGGGCCGCGCTCTATGATGTGACCGGTAACATAGTAATGTGAAATTGTACTGACAAGGGGTTGGACCCAGGTTGGACCCACCGTTATCCAGCCGTGTCCAAATCAGCGGGTACGGAGGGGCGTTGGGCATGCCGAACGCCGGGCGCGCTGCTGCGCGGCCCGGCGTCGCGGGAGGGGCGGGGGGCTAGAGGCCCGAGCCCAGGCGGCCCTTGGTGCGGCCCACCGGTTCGTCGCGGCCCTGGGCCCAGAGGGAGCGGACGTGGCCCAGGTGGCGGGTCATGCAGGCTTCGGCCGCCTCCGCGTCGCCGGTGAGCATCAGGTCCAGGAGCTCGATGTGCTCCTCGGCGGAGGAGACCAGCTTGCCGGCCTCGTCCAGGCCCGTCAGGCCGTACAGCCGGGAGCGCTTGCGCAGGTCGCCGACGGTTTCCACCAGGCGGTCGTTGCCCGAGAGGCCGAGGAGGGTGAGGTGGAAGCGGCGGTCGGCCTCCAGGTAGCCGATGAGGTTGTGCTCGCGCGCGCTGGTGACGATCTCCTGCGCGATGGGGCGCAGAGCCTCCAGGGCCTCGGGCGTGGCGATCTTCGTGATCTTGCCGATGGTCGGGACCTCGATCATCGTGCGCAGCTCGGTGTACTGGTCCAGATCGCGCTCGCTGACCTCCGTGATCCGGAAGCCCTTGTTGCGGACCGGTTCCACCAGGCCCTCGCGGGCCAGGTCCAGCATGGCCTCGCGCACCGGGGTGGCCGAGACGCCGAGCTCGGCCGCGAGGCCGGGGGCGGAGTAGACGCTCCCGGGGCGCAGTTCACCCGCTATCAGGGCTGCCCGCAGGGCGTGGCCGACCTGGTCGCGGAGCCGTTCCTGAGCCTTGATGAGACTGTGCTGCTTCAGGTCACCCATTGCATTTCCTCCGAGACCGCTCACACCACCGGCGTGCGGAGGAACAGCGTACAATGTCACGTTGCGCTTGCTCCTCAGCGGATGCCGCCCCCGGCGGCCTCGAACAGGGCCACCGCCACAGCCAGATCTTCCCAGGCCATGCCCACACTCTTGAAGAGCTGTGGACAACTCGCGGCCCCCGGGCCCGGCATCCGTCCCGCGACCAGGTCGGCCAGGGTGCCGCTGATGTGACCGGCGCCGATCGCCCCCTCCGCCTCCGGCACCAGCAGGTCCCCCGCCTCCCGCAGAGCCGCCGCACGCGACTCCACGTACACGGCCGCCCGCCGGACCAGCGCCGTGTCCACCTCACGGGCGTCCGGCTCGTGCGAGCCGACCGCGACCACGGCGGCGCCCGGCCCGATCAGCCGCCCGTCGAAGAGGGGCTCGCGGGAGGTGGTGCAGCAGATCACCAGGTCGGCGTCGGCCACTTCCGCCGCCGCCCCCGGCCGGGCGGGGACGCCCAGCCCCCGCGCGTGCGCCGCCAGCTTCTCCGCGCCGGCGGCGCTGCCCGGTGACCCCGCACGGGCCACGACCACCACCTCCGCCAGCTGCCGCATCGCGTGCACCGCTTCGAGGTGCCCGTACGCCTGCGGTCCCGATCCGAAGATCAGCAGCCGCAGCGGCCGCCCCGCCGGGGCCAGGTGGCGCAGCGCGAGCGCCGAGACCGCCGGGGTGCGCAGGGTGGTCAGCGCCGCCCCGTCGAGCAGGGCCAGGGGGCGCAGGGTGGGGCCGTCCAGGAGGAGGTAGGACCCGGTGATCCGGGGCAGCCCGAGCGCCGGGTTCCCCGGGGCCACCCCGGCGATCTTCACGCCGGCGTAGGCCCCGGTGGCGGCCGGCATCAGCAGCAGCTCGCCGCCTCCGGGCACCGGCAGGGCGCTGCGCGGCGGACAGGTCTCCGGGTCCAGCCCGGCCAGCAGGACGCCGGCCAGCGCGTCCGCGGCGGCGGCCGGGGTCAGCAGGCCGGCCATCTCGGCGCCCGACAGCTGGGGGATCACAGGAGGAATCCGGGGCCGAGCGCGTCCTGCGGGTCGACGCTGAAAAGGTGTTCACCGGTGCGGTACGCCGTACCGGTGACCTCCGTGACCACGCCTTCGGCCACCCGCGCGGCGACGCGGCCGGTGAACACCGTGCCCACCACCGACTCGTGCAGCAGGTCCTCCCCCTCCCCCAGCCGCCCGTCCTCGGCCAGCAGTGCGAGCCGCGCCGAGGTGCCGGAGCCGCAGGGCGAGCGGTCGATCTGGCCGTCGGCGAAGACGGTGACGTTGCGCTGGTGCGGTCCGAAGGGGGTGTCGGGGAGTTCCTCGTACAGGGTCACCCCGTACACCCCGGAGAGCAGCGGCCCATCCGGGTGCCAGGTCCCGGGGTGGGTGGCGAGGGCCGCCCGGATCTCCTTCCCGGCGCGCACGAGCTCGGGCAGGGAGGCCGAGGACACGTCCAGGCCGAGGTCCCGGGCGGACAGGGAGGCGTAGCAGGCCCCGGCGTGGGCGATGTCCACCTCGGCCATGCCCAGGGTGGTGGCGACGGGCACCTTGCGGGCGCTGGTGCGGGCCGGGACGTTGCGGAAGGTGACCCCGGTGGTGCGGCCCCGGGCGCGGTGCACGGTCGCGCCGACCCGCCCCGAGGGCACGTCGATGCGCACCTGGACGTCCCCGTCGTCCGGGGCGGCGACCCGTCCGGTGTCCACGGCCCAGGCGCCCAGCGCCATGGTGCCGTGGCCACAGGCGGTGGAGTAGCCGTCCTTGTGCCAGAACAGCACCCCGAAATGGGCCCCGTCGTCGTCGGGCGGGACCACGAAGCCCCCGTACATCCCGGCGTGCCCGCGCGGCTCCTGCACGAGGAGCCGCCGTACGTCGTCCAGGGCGCCGCGCCGGGGGGCCGTGCCCGATCCCCCGGGTCCGATGGCGGTGGCGCAGCGCTCGGCAACGGTGTCCCCGGGCACGGGCGGGGCGCCGCCGGTGGTGAGATCGACGATGCGGAAGGGCTCGCCCGCGGTGTGGTAGTCCACGGTTCGTACGACGGTCACAGCAGGAACCCTCCGGGGAACGGGTCGGACGGGTCGAGGAAGTACTGGGCGGTGCCGGTGATCCAGGCCCGTCCGGTGACGGTGGGCACGAAGGCCGGGCGCCCGCCGACCGTGGTCTCCTCCACGAGGCGGCCGGTGAACTCGGTGCCGATGAAGGACTCGTTGACGAAGTCCGTGTCCAGGGGCAGGAGTCCGCGGGCGTGCAGCTGTGCCATGCGCGCGCTGGTTCCCGTACCGCACGGCGAGCGGTCGAACCAGCCCGGGTGGATGGCCATCGCGTGCCGGGAGCGGCGGGCATCGGAGCCGGGGGCGGCGAGGTAGACGTGCTTGACCCCGCCGAAGGAGGGGTTCTCGGGGTGGACGGGCCGGTCCGGGGAGGCGTTGATCGCCTCCATGACGGCCAGGCCCGCGGCGAGCAGGTCGTCCCCGCGCTCCCGGTCGAAGGGGAGCCCGAGGGAGTCGAGTTCGACGAAGGCGTAGAAGTTGCCGCCGTAGGCGAGGTCGTAGGTGACCGTGCCGTATCCGGGGACCTCGGCCTTGAGGTCCAGGCCGACGCAGAAGGCCGGGACGTTGGTGAAGGTGGCGGCGGTGGCCGCCCCGTCCTCGACGCGGACGTCGACGCTGACCAGCCCGGCCGGGGTGTCGAGCCGGACGGTGGTGACCGGCTCGACGACCGGCACCATGCCGGTCTCCACCAGGACGGTGGCGACTCCGATGGTGCCGTGCCCGCACATGGGGAGCAGGCCCGACACCTCGATGTAGAGGACGCCGAAGTCGGCGTCGGGGCGGGTCGGGGGCTGCAGGATGGCGCCGCTCATCGCGGAGTGGCCGCGCGGCTCGTACATGAGCAGGGTCCGGAGGTGGTCCAGGTGCTCGATGAAGTGGAGCCGCTTGTCGGCCATGGTGGCGCCGGGGATCACCCCGACTCCCCCGGTGATCACCCGGGTGGGCATGCCCTCGGTGTGCGAGTCCACCGCGTGGTAGACGTTACGGGTGCGCATCAAGTCCCCCTCGGACTTCGGACTTGGACTTCGGACTGAGTTAGCTGAGGCCCTCGGCGAGCGCCTTCTCGGTGGCGGCGCGGACGCCGGCCTCGATCTCGCCGGTGAGCGGGAAGCGGGGCGGGCGGGTGGGGCCGCCGGGGCGGCCGGCCAGGTCCATGGAGAGCTTGATGGCCTGGACGAACTCGGTCTTGGAGTCCCAGCGCAGCAGGGAGTGCAGGGACTTGTAGAGCGGCAGGGCGGTGTCGAGGTCTCCGGCGACGGCGGCGCGGTAGAGGGTGGCGCAGGCCTGCGGGAGCGCGTTGGGGTAGCCGGCGATCCAGCCGACGGCGCCGGCGAGGGCCAGCTCGAGCAGGACGTCGTCGGCGCCGATCAGCAGGTCGAGGCCCGGGGCGAGTTCGGCGATCTCGTAGGCGCGCCGCACGTCCCCGCTGAACTCCTTGACGGCGACGATGGAGCCGTCGGCGTGCAGCCGGGCCAGCAGGGCCGGGACGAGGTCCACCTTGGTGTCGATGGGGTTGTTGTACGCCACCACGGGCACGCCGACGCGGGCGACATCGGCGTAGTGGGCGCGCACGGTGTCCGCGTCGGCCCGGAAGGCGTTCGGCGGCAACAGGAGGACGGATCCACAGCCGGCCTCGGCGGCCTGCTCCGCCCAGCGGCGGGATTCGGCGCTGCCGTAGGCGGCGACGCCGGGCATCACGCGGGAGCCGTCACCGGCGGCCTCGACGGCGGTACGGACGACGGCGGCGCGCTCCTCGTCGGTGAGGGTCTGGTACTCGCCGAGGGAGCCGTTGGGGACGACGCCGTCGCAGCCGTTGGCGATCAGCCAGGCCACGTGTTCGGCGTAGGCGTCGTGGTCGACGCTCAGGTCTTCCCGCAGGGGCAGGGTGGTGGCGACCATGATGCCGTGCCAGGGGCGGGTGCGGGTGTCCGCAGCGGCGGGCGCGGGGGTGTGCGCGTGGGTCATGAGAGAGCTCCCTAGGGTGATGTGTGACATTTTACTAGTGGGTGTGACGTGGCCACAAGAGGTGCGGCCGCCCTGTCGGCGGACCCGTCAGGGAAGTTCGGCGGGAAGTTCGGCGAGGTGCCGGAGAGGAACCGGGCAGGACAGCGGCCTGCGGTCGGGGGCCGGGTCGGTCCCGGCGAGTGCGGCGACGGCCGGGCCGCACATCCGGCCCTGACACCAGCCCATCCCGGCCCGGGTGAGGAGCTTGACCGTACGGGCGTCCCGCGCCCCCAGGTCTTCGACGGCCTCCCGGATTCGGCCCGCCGGGACCTCCTCGCAGCGGCACACGTCGGTGTCCTCGCGCAGCCAGCCGGTCCAGCCGGAGCCCGGGCGGTGGGCACCGGCCATCGCGGCGGCGAACGCGCGCAGCCTCGTACGGGTGCGGACCAGGCGCGCCGGCACCGGCCGGCCCGCAACCGAATGGGCGGCGATCTCCCCCTCGGCCAGGGCCAGTTGGGCGCCACCGATGCCACCGGTCTCCCCGGCGGACCAGACCCCGGGGACGGAGGTGCGCTGCTCCGCGTCCAGTTCCAGGGCGACGGTGGCGTCCGGGCTCGGACGGGTGGCGCAGCCCAGACCGGTGGCCAGCTCCAGCTGGGGCACCAGCCCGTGGCCCACGGCCACGGCGTCGCAGGGGATGCGGCGGGCGGTGCCGGGAACCGGGCGCCAGTCCCGGTCGAGGCGGGCCACCGTGACGGCCTCGACCCGGTCGGTGCCGTGGGCTTCGGTGACGGCGTGCCGGGTCAGCAGGCGCACCCCGTGGCGGAGCAGGGCCCCGCCGTACGTGGCGCCTTCGGCGAGCTTCCCGGGATTGCGGAGCAGAGCGGGGACGTGGTGCGCGTAGCCGCTGTACGCGGCGGCCTCCACGACCACAGGCACCCGGGCTCCGGCGGAGGCGAGCGAGCCGGCCACGGCGAGCAGCAGGGGCCCGCTCCCGGCGACCACGACCCGGCTCCCCGGAAGCACGAGCCCGCCCTTGAGCATGGCCTGCGCCCCGCCGGCCCCGACGACCCCGGGCAGGGTCCAGCCGGGGAAGGGGAGCTGACGCTCGTAGGCACCGGTCGCGAGCAGGACGGCACGGGCCCGGACCGTGGCGGGGGCCTCGTCGGCCCCCGCCACGGCGTGCAGGGTCCAGGCAGCGCCATCGGGGTCCGGGATGACCGTCCAGACGTGGTGGTAGGGCAGGTACGTGATCCGGCCGGCCGATGCGTGGGCGCGCAGGGCGGCTTCGCGCGAGGCGAAGGCGGACCATCCGTGGTGCAGGGCCTCGGGGCGGGCCGCGCCGAGTCCGGGCGCGGGGTGGCGGTAGTACTGCCCGCCGGGGCGCTCCCCCGCGTCGAGCAGGATGACCCGCAGGCCCAGGCCCGCGGCCGTGACCGCGGCGGCGAGGCCGGCCGGGCCGGCGCCGACGACGGCGAGGTCGGCGGCGGCGGACGGGGAGTCAGACGGCGAGGTCGTCATGGCCGGTCCCTTCCTGGGTGGTGACGTGGTCGCCCGGGCGGGCGGGGACGAGGCACGCACGCTGGTTCGGGCGGCCGTTGACGGTGACGAGGCAGTCGTAGCAGCTGCCGATCCCGCAGAACGCTCCGCGGGGGGCGGCGGTGTCGCGGGTGGTGCGCCAGGCGAGGATGCCGGCGGACCAGAGGACGGCGGCGATGCTCTGTCCGGTCTGGGCCGGGAGTTCACGGCCGTCGAAGCGGAGGCTCCAGGTTTCGGCGGGGGTCCCGCCCACCAGGTCGCGGGGCGACCTTCGCCGGCCCCTCGTGGCTTCGCTCATCGCTTCCGTCCTCCTCGTTCCTCTGACTCGGTGCGCGTACTGCGGTTCCCCTGCGGGGCGAAGTCCCCTACCCACCCTTCCACCGTTCCCAGGGCCCGGCCCTGACCCGGTCCTCAAACGCCGGACGGGCTGAAAGCCGGGGCACCGGGCTGCGCCCGGACCCCCTGGGGCTCCGCCCCAGACCCCGGTCCTCAAACGCCGGACGGCTGAAATACCCGGTCGGGGACGGGGGCGGGGTGGGGTGTTGGCCGGGACGTAAAGCGTGATTTGTGGCGCAGGCACACCCCACAACTGTCGAAGAAGTACACAGGGCGCCTAAATCATGCAGTCCAGGCCGATACCCCACCCCGCCCCCGGCACCGACCCCCACCCGCAGCCAGACCGACCGCCGGCCACACCCCAGCCCCGCCGGCGTTTGAGGCGCAGGGGCCCGGGGACCGGTCCCCGGCAACGGCGCCGCACCCGGTCACAGCGGGGCCCCCGCAAAGCGGGCCGGAGCGAACGGAGCCGCGTCCAGCGCGGGGGCCGCACCCGTCAGGAACGCCGCGATCAGCGCACCCGTCCCCGGGGCCAGGCCGATGCCCGCGCCCTCGTGGCCGCAGGCGTGGAACAACCCCGGGACCCGCGGGTCCGGACCGATCGCCGGGAGGTGGTCCGGCAGGTACGGGCGGAAGCCGTGATAGGTCCGCAGCACGCGCACGTCCGCCAGGACCGGGAAGAGGGCGGCCGCCTGCGCCGCCAGCCGGCGCAGCGCCTCCGTCGACAGCGAGCGGTCGAAGCCGACCCGTTCGCGGGTGGCGCCGATCAGGACCGGCCCCGCCGGGGTGCCCTCGACCACCGCCGAGGACTGCAGCGACGCCGACCCGCTCGCCACGTCCGCGATGTAGTCCGCGGCGTAGACCTTGTGCCGCACCACCCTCGACAGCGGCTCCGTCACCAGGACGAACCCCCGCCGGGGCAGCACCGGAAGGGCGACTCCGGCCAGTTCGGCCACCGCTCCGCCCCAGGTGCCGGCCGCGTTGAGCACCGCCGGGGCGAGGAGGTCGCGGCGGGCCGTACGGACGCCGCGCAGCTCGCCCGCGGGGCCCCGCAGGAGCTCCGTGACCTCCTCCCCGAGGTACACCTCCACACCCGGCGCCACACCCGGCGCCGCGGCCAGCAGCCGCGCCGCCGCCTGAGCCGGCTGGACCTGTGCGTCCTGCGGGTAGAGGAAGCCGCCCGCCAGGTCCGGAGCGAGGTGGGGCTCCAGCTCGCGCAGCTCCCCCGGCCCCACCTCGACCGCGTCGACCCCGGCCGCGCGCTGGCCGTCCGCGAAGCCCCGCAGGGCCTTCACGGTGGCCTCGTCGGCGGCGACGACCAGGCCGCCCTTGGCCTCGTACTCGATCTCCCTCGGGAGTTCGAGCGCGAGCTCGCGCCAGAGCCGTGCCGACAGCAGCGCGAGCTCGAGCTCGGGGCCGGCCTCCTTGTCGGAGACGAGCAGGTTGCCTTCGCCGGCGCCGGTGGTGCCGCCGGCGACCGGGCCGCGGTCGACGACGGCCACGCGGAGTCCGGCGCGCGCCGCGTAGTACGCGCACGCGGCTCCGACGACGCCGGCGCCGATGATCACGAGGTCCGGTGATTGTCTGGGCACGACAGTAATATGTCACATTTCTTTGAGACGGAACAGGACCGGCCGAGGTCAGCCGCGCAGCGGACCCTCACAGCTGTAACTCGACGTTCCCGCCACCCGGTTGGTCCAGATGTCCAGCACCCCGAAGGAGCAGTTCATGTCGGCCAGGTTGTTCGAGGCCGCGCCCGCCCGGTCGAGGATGAAGTAGTCGACCGTCTCGGACATGTCCTTGAAGTTCTGGTCCTCGCTGCGCCAGTCCTTCAGGTTCGCCGTGATCCTGCCGGTGCAGGTGAACCGGCGCTTGCCCGGCTCGCCGTTCTCCACGCAGTCCGGGGTGTTGTACGTGGCCGTCGCGAACGTGGACTTCACGTCCGCGAGCGCCGCGTCACGCAGTTGCGCGTTCGGGGTGAAGGAGGTGTTCGGCACGAACAGCTGGTCGACCTTGGCGATCTGGGCGTCCAGGAACCGGTCGTAGCCGGTCTGGACGGCCGCGTCCCGGCCCATCCTGCTCCGCCAGGCGTCGAAGCCCGCCGGGTCGTCGGCCCGCAGGTAGCCGTACATCTCCCGCAGCTTCGAGGGCTGCTCGTTCCACAGGAACTCGAAGAACGCGCCGGAGTACCCGTAGAAGCGGAAGCCGTCGTTGGCGTAGGTGGCGTGCAGGAGCTGGTCCACGGACATGCGCGGGCCGCCGCCGGCCGTGTCGGCGATGATGCTCTTGATCAGGGACTTGCGTACGGCGATGCCGTTGTCGCGGGTTGCGCCGTCGAAGAACTCGGCGGTGCCCTCGTCCATGGCGGTCGTACGGTCGCCCTGGTACCAGGCGCCCTGGCCGAAGGTGCCGGGGACGGCGAAGCGGCCGTTGAGGTAGTGCGTGTACTCGTGGCGGAAGAGCTCTTCCAGGGTGAGCTGGGAGTCCTGCGGGACGCGGCGCTGGTAGGTGTAGAAGGTGGCGCCGTTCTCGATGTACATGCCGCCGTTGCTCGTGCCGTAGCCGGTGAGGAGCGGCTGGTAGTTCACGTAGTCGGCGCGGGAGGCGTAGAGCACGATGTTCAGGGTGGCGTTGGCGTCCCCGGCGATCGGCTGGTCGGTGCCCACGACCCGGTGGTACTGGGTCTTGACCTGCTTGCTCGCGTGGTAGAGCTGGTCGACGGTGGCCCGGTCGAGGGCGGTGCGGACCTTGATGGCGCCGCTGTCGTACGTATAGGTGTGGGGGAAGAGCTCCCGCTCGATGTCCTCCTTGCACACCCCGTACGGCTTGCACGCCTGGTAGAAGTTGAGCCAGGAGACGGCCTTCGCCCACGGCTCGCTGCCGTCGCCGAAGGCGGCCCTGGCCGCGCCCAGGAGCGCGCCGAGGTCGGCGGTGACCCCGTCCTTCAGCCCCGCGATCTGGCCGAAGCGGCCGAACTCGGCGATGGCGTCGCGGGCCACCCAGGCGTTCGCGGTGCCCTTGAGGTGGGCGTAGGCCGCGAAGTTCTTGAAGGTGGCGCGGTACGGGGCGTCGGCGGCGGCCGCCGAGTGGAACGCGGTGTCGTTGTTGTACACGCCGAGGTAGTTGACGGAGAGGGCGGCGAGCGCCGCGCCCGCCCAGGCGGTGTCCAGGTGCGTCGCGGTGTGCGACGGATCCATGGTGGCCAGGACGTTCTTGATCAGGCCGAGCTGGTGGTGGCGCAGGCCCGGGGCGCTGCCGGCGTAGAGGGCCTCGCGCAGGGTGCGGGCGTTGGAGGCGGTGGCGTCGAAGCTGCGGGCGGCGCCCGCGAAGGCGGCGATGGCCTGGCGCATGGCCTCGACGGTCGGGGCGTCGGTGACGTCGATCTCGGCGCGGGAGTGGTCGTGGTAGGCCACGGCGTGCAGGTAGGTGAACATCTCCTCCAGGTGGGAGGAGTTCAGGCCGTCGTGGGCGGCGGCCAGGCCGGATATCCGGCGGGAGACGGCCTGTACGTGGGCGTCCGACATGACGGGGGCCAGGCGGGCGTCCCAGGTCCAGATGAGGCCGGAGAGACAGCCGCCCTTGGCGGCGGTGACAGCCGGGTCGGCGAGGAAGTCGGCGAACTGCTCCGGGGTGAGCCCGGTGATCCCGTCGAGGGTGCAGGGGACGCCCGCGGTGGTGCCCTGGGCGGCGGCGGCGAGCCTGCCGCTCTTCGTGGCGGTCACGGCGGCGGGCGCGGTGGCGGCGCCGGGTACCTTGCCCTCGGTGACGGCCTGCCCGCCGGGCGTCTGGCCGCCCGGGGCCGGGGCAGCCGCGGGGGCGGCCTGCTGCGCGTCGGCGAGGTGCTCCACCTCGTCGAACGGGTTCGCACCGGCCTCGGCGCCCGCGGCGCCGGTGGCGAAGGTGCCGGTGGCGAAGGTGCCGGTGGCGAAGGTGCCGGGCCCGGCGGCAGCCGGAGCGCCGGCCGGGGCACCGGTCTCCGCGGCCTGGGTCACGGCCTGGCCCGCCGTGGCGAGGAGGGTGACCGCGACGGCGGCGGAGAGGAGGGACGTGCGCACGACTCTGTGCTGGGACACCAAGGACTCCTGGCTGGGGGGCGGTGAGGAAAAGGTGCGGAACTGCCCTGCTTCACGCGGCGTTTGGCGGGGATTAACGGGGCGCGGTGTGAGCTGTAACATAGTAATGTGAAATTGCACTGACAAGACCTGTGCGCCCACCAGTTCGCATCTTCTTGAGGGAGCCCCTGTGACCGACACCCCCTCCCGCCCCACCACCGGGCTCAACATCGGCAGTCACGACCTGCCGGTATCAGCCGAGTTGTCACGCTTCATGGCGTCGGACTGGGCGGCCTCACCGCTGCCGGACGCCGCACGCGTCCCCGCGTACGCCGTCACCCCGGCCCGCCGCGCACGCCTCTCCGCGCGCTTCCCCGGGGAACGGCTGATCATCCCCGCGGGCGAGCTGAAGGTCCGCAGCCACGACTGCGACTACCGCTTCCGCCCGCACAGCGCGTACGCCTGGCTGACCGGGCTCACCGGCGAGGACCAAGTCGGCCACGTCCTGGTCCTGGAGCCGGCCGGCCCGCACGGCCACGAGGCCGTCCTCTACCTGCGCCCGCGCTCACCGCGCACCGGCGGCAACGAGGAGTTCTACCGCGACCGCCGCTACGGGGAGTTCTGGGTCGGCCGCCGCCCCGACCTCGCGGAGGCGGAGCGGCTCTCCGGCATCCGCTGCGCCCACCTGGACGCACTGGGGTCCCCGACGGGACGCAATGCCGCCGCGGACCCGGAGCTGGCCGTCGCCCTCTCCGAGCTGCGCCTGGTCAAGGACGCCTGGGAGGTGGCCGAACTGCAGCTCGCCGTCGACCACACCACCGCCGGGTTCGAGGACGTCGTACGGGACCTCCCGCGCGCCCTGGCCCACCCGCGCGGCGAGCGGTGGATCGAGGGGGTCTTCAACCGCCGCGCCCGCGCCGAGGGCAACGGCACCGGCTACGAGACGATCGCCGCGTCGGGCGCGCACGCCTGCGTGCTGCACTGGATCCGCAACGACGGCCGGCTGAACGCGAGCGATCTGCTCCTGATGGACGCGGGCGTGGAGACCGACGGCCTCTACACGGCGGACGTCACCCGCACCCTCCCGCTGTCGGGCCGGTTCTCCCCCGTCCAGCGCCAGGTGTACGAACTGGTCCTGGCCGCGCAGGACGCGGGCATGGCGGCGCTGCGGCCGGGCGCGAGCTTCCGCGACTTCCACCGGGCCGGGATGCGGGTGATCGCGGAGGGGCTCACGGAGTGGGGGGTGCTCAAGCACGCCGAGGGCGATCTGCACCGGCGCTACACCCTGTGCAGCAGCGGGCACATGCTGGGGCTGGACGTGCACGACTGCGCGCAGGCGCGCGCGGACACGTACCTGGACGGGGTCCTGGAGGAGGGCCAGGTCCTCACCGTGGAGCCGGGGCTCTACCTCCAGCCCGACGACGAGACCCTCCCGCCGGAGCTGCGCGGCATCGGCGTCCGCATCGAGGACGACCTTGTGATCACGGCCGAGGGCGCCCGACTGATGTCGGGCGCCCTGCCGCGCACGGTGGCGGGCATCGAGGAGTGGATGGGGAACCTGCTGGAGGGCGGCGGCCGCTAGCCGGCCGCCGAGCGGGGCGGGCCCGGGGCGCGCGGTTCACCGCGCCCGGGCCTCGCGCCAAGCCGGTCGGTCGGTCGGTCGGTCGGTGAGCCAGCCAGCGGGTCAGCCGGTCAGCCGGTCAGTCGTTCCAGTTGTTCCCGTTGCGGTAGCCGCCGTCGTTCCATCCGCCGTTGCCATCACGCCAGTTGTTGCCGTTGTCGTGGTTCCAGTTGCCGTTGTCGCGGTCGTGGTTCCAGCTGTCGTTGTCGTTCCAGTTGTCGTGATTCCAGTTGTCGTTGCCCCAGTTGTCGTTGTCCCAGTTGCTGTTCCAACTGTTGTTGTCCCAGTCGTTGTTGTCCCAGCACCAACTGGGGCGGTCCGCGCGTGAGGTGTCGCAGCAGTTGCGCCACCAGTCGTCCCCGCGCCAGTCACTGCCGCGCCAGTTGGAACACCGGTCGTATGTCTGCGGCAAGCCCGAGGCAAAGGCACTGCTGACCGGCATCAGGCCGAGCGTGATCCCGGCGGCCCCTGCCACGGCTGCCGCAACGAACCCACGGCGCATAGTCATACACCTCCGAGAATGAAGGGTTGAATGGTCCGGATTACTCCGTTATGAGCCGCTTCCACCCTCCCCCCTCCCCTGCCCACTGTCAAAGGCACCGCAAGGGCACCCACGCTCACCAGCGGAAAGGCCTACGGGAGCACCGCCAGCCCGTCCAGCTCGACCAGCGCCGCCTCGTCCCACAGCCGGACCACGCCCACGACCGCCATCGCCGGATACTCCCGGCCCGCCAACCGGCGCCAGATCCGGCCCAGTTCGGCGGCGCAGGTCCGGTAATCGGCCACGTCCACGGCATAGACGGTGACCCGCGCCAGGTCGGACGGCGAGCCGCCCGCCTCCGCCAGTGCGGCCAGCAGGTTGGCCAGCGCCCGCTCGAACTGCTGCGGCAGCGCCTCTCCCACCACCTTCCCCGCTCCGTCGAGCGCCGTCTGCCCGGCCAGGAACACCAGCCGGCTCCCGCTCGCGACGACGGCGTGCGAGAAACCCGTCGCCGGCGACAGCTCCCGCGGGTTGATCCGCTCCAGGCTCACGCTTCCCCCACCCCCGGCATCTCCGGCGTCTGCCGCGCCTCCAGTGCTTCCCGCATCGCAGCCGTGTCCCTCGCCTCCCGGTAGAGCTCCTTGGCGATGATCGTGCGCTGCACCTCGCTCGCCCCCTCGTAGATCCTCGGCGCCCGCACCTCCCGGTACAGGTGTTCCAGCAGGTGCCCCCGGCGCAGGGCGGCCGCCCCGTGCAGCTGTACCGCGTGGTCGACGACGTACTGGGCCGTCTCGGTGGCCAGCAGCTTCGCCATGGCCGCCCGCCTCGGCACCTGTGGGGAGCGCGCGTCCGCGTCGTAGGCCTCCGCCGCCGCGTACACGAGCAGCCGGGCCGCCTCGGTCCGGGTGGCCATCTCGGCCACCCGGTGCGCCACGGCCTGCAGGTCGCCCAGCACCCCGCCGAAGGCGGTACGGGCCGCCGTGTGCGCCACCGTGGCGTCCAAGGCGGCCCTGGCCATCCCGACGGCGAAGGCGCCCACGCTGGGGCGGAACAGGTTCAGGGTGTCCATGGCCACCTTGAAGCCCCGGCCCGGCTCCCCCAGCAGGTCGTCCGGGCCGACCGGGACCCCGTCGAAGGCGAGCGCACCGATCGGGTGCGGGGAGAGCATGTCGAGGGGCTCCCCCGAGAGCCCCGGCCGGTCCGCCGGGACCAGGAAGGCGCTGACCCCCTTGGCGCCCGGGCCCTCGCCGGTGCGGGCGAAGACGGTGTAGAAGTCGGCCTCGGGGGCGTTGGAGATCCAGCACTTCTCCCCGCTGAGCCGCCAGCCCCGACCCCGGCCTCCGCGCCCTCCCCGCCCCCCGCCCCCGGGCACCGCTTCGAGCGCCAGCGCCCCCGCGTCCGACCCGGCCCCCGGCTCGCTCAGCGCGAAGGCCGCCACCGTGCGCCCGGCCCGTACCCCGGGCAGCCAGCGCTCGCGCTGTGCGTCGCTGCCCGAGCGCAGCACCGGGTAGGCGCCCAGTCCCTGGAGGGCGAGGGCCGTCTCCGCCTCCGTGCAGCCGTAGGCGAGGGATTCGCGCAGCAGGCACAGTTCCAGCGCGCCCGAGGTGAACACCCGCCCCAGCAGCCCCTCTTCGCCGAGTGCGGCGAGCAGCGGCCGGTTGACCCGGCCCGGTTCTCCCTTCTCCGCCAGCGGCCGCAGCCGCTCCGCCGCCAGTGCGCGCAGCCGCGCGCACCACTCCTCCTGGTCCACCCCGAGCGCGAATCCCGTGAATCGGGTCATCCGTATGCCCCAGCCTCTATCGCGTCCTGTTGACTCCCGTCACCATGACGATACGCTCGTGCTGCGTTCGCACGGCCCGGCTCTTCCACTTCGGTCCACAGTCCATACGCAGGGTCCGGCCCCCACCCGGGGCGCGGGCCGTCGCAAGGGGGCGAACCCGCCTTGGAGCTCAAGCCTTCCGCTCACCGAGACACCTTCGCGCGCGATCACCTGCCGCCCGCGCACGCCTGGCCGCGGCTGCTCTTCGAACTCCCCGCTCTGGAGTACCCCGACCGGCTCAACTGCGGTGTGGAGCTGCTCGACGCCACCATCGCCCGGCTGGGCCCCGGCCGGCCCGCCTTCCGCGGCGCGGACGGCACGGTGTGGACGTACGGGGAACTGCACGCCCGCGTGGACCGGCTCGCGCACGTCCTCACCTCCGACCTCGGCGTGGTCCCGGGCAACCGGGTGCTCCTGCGCGGCCCGACCGGCCCCTGGCTCGCCGCGTGCTGGCTGGCGGTGATGAAGGCGGGCGCGGTGGCCGTCACCGTCCTGGCCCAGCAGCGTGCGCAGGAGCTGGCCACGGTGTGCTCGATGGCCCGGGTGAGCCACGCCCTGTGCCAGGCGGAGGTGGTGGACGACCTGGTGAAGGCGGCGGTGCCGGGTCTGCGGATCACCGCGTACGGCGGCGCGGAACCGGACGATCTGCTGCGTCTGGCGGAGCGGCATCCGGACCCCTTCCCGGCGGTGGAGACCTCCGCCGACGACGTGGCGCTGATCGCCTTCACCTCGGGCACCACCGGGCGCCCCAAGGGCTGCATGCACTTCCACCGCGATCTGCTCGCGGTGGCCGACACCTTCTCGCGGGAGGTGCTGCGCCCCCGCCCGGAGGACGTCTTCGCGGGCAGTCCGCCGCTCGGCTTCACCTTCGGCCTCGGCGGTCTGGTGGTCTTCCCGCTGCGGGCCGGCGCCTCGGCGCTGCTGCTCGCGGACGGCTCCCCGCGCCGGCTGCTGCCCGCGCTGGCCGAGCACCGGGTGTCGGTGCTGTTCACCGCGCCCACCGCGTACCGGTCGATGCTGGACACGCTGGGCCCGTACGACACGGGCGCCTACGACCTCTCCGCGCTGCGCCGCTGCGTCTCGGCGGGCGAGAACCTGCCGGCCGCCACCTGGCAGGCCTGGTACGAGCGCACGGGCCTGCGGATCATCAACGGGATCGGTGCCACCGAGCTGCTGCACATCTTCATCTCGGCGGCTGACGAGGACATCCGGCCCGGTACGACGGGCCGCGTGGTGCCGGGCTGGGAGGCCCGGGTGGTGGACGGGGCGGGGCTGCCGGTGGCGGACGAGGTGCCGGGGCTGCTGGCCGTACGCGGGCCGGTGGGCTGCCGCTACCTGGCGGACCCGCGGCAGGGCGAGTACGTACGGGACGGCTGGAACCTCACGGGCGACACCTACGTCCGGGACGCGGAGGGCTACTTCCGCTACGTGGCCCGGGCCGACGACATGATCATCTCGGCGGGTTACAACATCGCGGGCCCGGAGGTCGAGGAGGCCCTGCTGCGCCATCCCGACGTACTGGAGGCGGCCGTGGTCGGCCGCCCGGACGAGCGGCGCGGGCAGATCGTGGTCGCGTACGCGGTCCCCCGGGAGGGCGCGGTCCTCACCGAGGACGCCCTGCGCACCTTCATGCGGACCGAGCTCGCCCCGCACAAGTGCCCGCGCACCTTCGTCTTCCTGCCCGCCCTGCCGCGTACGGCGACGGGGAAGCTGCAACGCTTCCGGCTGCGCGATCAAGGAGAGCATTTAGAGTGAAGCCGTGGTCGAGCAGCACACCCCGCGATCTCTGATCGTCACGTTCTACGGCGCCTACGGGCGGGCCTTCCCCGGCCCGGTCCCGGTGTCCGCGCTGGTCCGCCTGCTGGGCGCGGCCGGCGTGGACGCGCCGTCCGTCCGCTCGTCGGTGTCCCGGCTGAAGCGGCGCGGCTTCCTGCTGCCCGCGCGGACCGGGGACCGCGCGGCGGGGTACGAGCTCTCCGAGGAGGCGCACCGGCTCCTGGAGGACGGCGACCGGCGGATCTACGGGGCCGCCCGCCCGGCGGAGTCCCAGGAGTGGCTGCTGGCCGTCTTCTCCGTCCCGGAGCAGGAGCGGGCGAAGCGGCACCTGCTGCGCTCCCGGCTCGCCGGGCTCGGCTTCGGCTCGGTGGCGCCCGGCGTGTGGATCGCCCCGGCGCAGTGGGACGGGGAGAGCCGCCGCACCCTGGAGCGGCTGCACCTGACGCCGTACGTGGAGCTCTTCCGGGGCGCCCACCTGGGCTTCGCCCCGACTGCGGAGTCGGTGGCCCGCTGGTGGGACCTGGCGGCGCTGGCCAAGCAGCACGAGGAGTTCCTCGACCTCCACGAGCCCGCCCTGCGCGCCCTGCAGACGGGCGCGGCCGTCCCCACACCGGAGGCCGCCTACCGCGGCTACCTCCTCGCCCTGGACACCTGGCGCAGGCTCCCCTACGCCGACCCGGGCCTGCCGCGCGAGCTGCTCCCCGCGGACTGGCCGGGAGACCGCTCGGCGGCGGTCTTCGCGGAACTGCACGAGCGGCTGCGGGACCTCGGGGCGGGCTTCGTGGAACCGTAGCGGGGACGGGGGCGTCACCTGGTCTCGTGACAGGAACCGAACAGCCCCCGCGAGGAGCCGGAGCCGAACCCTCGCCCCCGGCCAGGCCCCGCACGTGGCCCCACGTCCTCTCGCTGGCCGCTTCCGGGCTGCTGGGCGCGGCCGCAGGCTGCCTGGCGATCTCCCTCGCCTCCCACGCGCGCGCCTACTGCGACGCCGGGGCGGACGCGGGCGGCAGGACCGAGCTGACCCTCCTGCTCCCGGTCCTGGTGGTGGGCTTCGCATTCTGCGGGGTGCTGGTCGCGATGCTCACGCCGCGCCGGCACCCGCTGCTGCGGATGGTGCCGGTGGTGCTCGCGCTGGGGACCCTGGTGCTCTGGTTCTTCGCCGTCAGGGGCACCCTGGACGGCTATCCGGGGTACCCGGGCCGGTGCGGGCCGGACAACGTGCCGCCGTGGTGGCCGGGGTGGCTGCCGAGCTGACCCGGCGGGGCGGCCTGCTTCCGGCGGGCGGGAAAAGGGCTGTACCGCACGCCGGGCACGGGCGATCATGTGCCATGACGTGGACCTTCACCCCTGATCTGGCGGCCTGGGCGGCCGCCGCGCGCCCCGCCGTGGCGGCGCAGCCCGTGCCCCACACCCAGCTGGTCACGGTCATCGACGCGCTGGAGCGGCAGGGCCTGGACGTCTTCGGGTCCGAGCCGCCCCTCTTCGGCTGGTGGACCGGGGCCGACGGACGGGTCGCGGGCGCCGTCGTCCAGTGCCCGCCGCACCCGCTGCTGATCGGCACGCTGCCCGCCGAGGCGGTCCGGGAGCTGGGAGCCGCCCTCGCCTCCGAGCCGCTGCTCGCCGGGGTCGACGCGCTCAACGCCCGACGCGAGGACGCGAGGGTGCTGGCCGTCTCCTGGGGGAAGCCGAGCGAGGTCGTGGAGGAGAACCGTCTCTACCGGCTCGCCGGGCTCATCGCCCCCGACCCCGCCCCGGCGGGGAGGGCCCGCCCCGCCGGAGAGGCCGACCTCCCGCTGCTCCTGGAGTGGGTCACCGCCTTCAAGCAGGAGTCCGGCGAGGGCGGCGGCGCCTCCGAGGCGGCCCTGCGCGACCGGCTCTCGTACGGGGGCATGCTGCTCTGGGAGGACGCCGGGACCCCGGTCTCGCTGGCCGGGTTCTTCCGCCCGATCGACGCGGTGACCCGGATCGGCCCGGTCTACACCCCGCCGGAGCTGCGCGGCCGCGGGTACGCCGCCGGGGCCACCCACGCCGCGACCGAGGCGGCGCACGCGGCCGGGGCCTCGGAGGTGCTGCTCTTCACCGATCTGGCGAACCCCACCAGCAACCGTGTCTACCAGCGGCTGGGCTACACGCCGGTCGAGGACCGGGTGGAGGTGGCCCTGGCATGAGCACCCCCGAAACGGACGGCGAAGAACCGGTCGAACCGGTCGAACCCTTCTGGATGCTCGCCGCGAACGTGGTCCTGTGGCGCCGCTACGGCGAGGGCGGCCAGGGCCAGCGCCCGGGCACGAAGATGTTCAAGGGCGGGTCCAAGGTGTACGTCGGCACCACGCGGGGCGGCCTCACGGACTGCGAGGTCGCCGGGCGGCCGCGACACGGTCGCGGGTACCAGTGGTCCTACGTGGCCACGCGGCATCTGCACAGCTTCCGCCCCGTGCTCGTGCGCTCTCCTGCCCTACTGCGGATCGCCGAGTCGGGCTACCTGGACGAGGCGTACGCCCAGGACCTCGCGGTGCTCCTGGAGCGCCGCGCCTGGGAACTCCGCTCCGGAGCCTGGCCGTACTGGCCGCACCCGGAGCCCTGCCACTGCCACGAGTGCCTGACCCTGCGGCCACACCGATAGGCGGGGGGCTACGGCTACCCCCGCCCCGTCGGCGGCTTGCGGCTGCCGGCGAGGTAGGGGACGGGCCAGGGTGCGGCGGGACCGGCGTAGGACTGGTCGGCGGCCGCGTGCAGGGTCCAGTGCGGGTCGTAGAGATGGGGGCGGCCGAGCGCGCAAAGGTCCGCCCGGCCCGCCAGGAGCAGGGAGTTGACGTCGTCCCAGGAGGAGATCGCCCCGACGGCGATCACGGGGACGTTCAGGGCGTTGCGGATCCGGTCGGCGTACGGGGTCTGGTACGCGCGTCCGTACTCGGGGGTCTCCTCCGCCACCACCTGGCCCGTCGAGACGTCGATGGCGTCCGCGCCGTGGGCGGCGAAGGCTCCGGCGATGGCCACCGCCTCCTCGGGCGAGGTGCCGCCGGGCGCCCAGTCGGTGGCCGAGAGGCGGACCGTCATCGGCCGGTCGGCGGGCCAGACGGCGCGGACCTCGTCGAAGACCTCGAGCGGGAAGCGGAGCCGGTTCTCCAGCGGGCCGCCGTAGGCGTCGGTGCGGTGGTTGGTCAGCGGGGAGAGGAAGCCGGAGAGCAGGTAACCGTGCGCGCAGTGCAGCTCCAGCAGGTCGAAGCCGCTGTGGGCGGCCCGGACGGCGGCGGCGGCGAACTCGGAGCGGACGGCGGCCAGGTCGGCGGCGCCCATGGCCCGGGGCACGGCCGAGACGCCGGGGCGGTAGGGCAGTGCGGAGGCGGCCATCAGGGGCCAGTTCCCCTCGGGCAGCGGGGCGTCCATGCCCTCCCACATCACCCGGGTCGAGCCCTTGCGGCCCGAGTGGCCGAGCTGGACCCCGAGGGCGGCGCCGGGCGCCGAGGTGTGCACGAAGTCGGCGATCCGGGCCCAGGCGGCCGCCTGCCCGGCGGTGTAGAGACCCGTGCAGCCCGGGGTGATCCGGCCCTCGGCGCTGACGCAGACCATCTCCGTCATCACCAGGGCGGCCCCGCCCAGCGCGCGGGCACCGAGGTGCACCAGGTGGAAGTCGCCCGGCACCCCGTCGCCACAGGCGGAGCCGTCCGGGTCTCCCCCCTGCGCCGAGTACATGTCCATCGGGGACACCACCACGCGGTTGCGCAGGGTCAGCCCCCGCAGCGTGAACGGCGTGAACATCGCCGGGGTTCCCGCGTCGTCCGGGCCGCCCTCGGGGGCCTGGGGGCAGCCGAAGTCACGCTCCACGGCGCCGGTGAAGCGCGGATCGCGCAGCCGCAGGTTGCCGTGGGTGACGCGCAGGCTGCGGGTGAGGAGGTTGAAGGCGAACTGCCGGGCGGGCTGGTCCACGTACCCGGCGAGCTCCTCGAACCACCGCATGCTGGCGGCCGCCGCCCGCTGGGTGGAGGCCACGGCCGGCCGCCGCGCGGCCTCGTACGCGGCCAGCGCCGCCGGGACGTCCGGCTCGGTCTCCACCGCCCGCGCCAGGGCGAGCGCGTCCTCCACCGCCAGTTTGGTGCCCGAGCCGATCGAGAAGTGGGCGGTGTGCGCGGCGTCGCCGATCAGCACCGTATTGCCGTGCGACCAGTGCGCGTTGACCACCGTACGGAACTGCGTCCAGGTGGAGCCGTTGCCGCGCAGCGGCCGTCCCCGCAGGGCCTCGCCGAAGATCTTCGCGCAGCGCGCCGCCGATTCCGCCTCGTCGCAGAGGTCGAAGCCTGCGCTGTGCCAGACCTCCTCGCGCATCTCGACGATCACGGTCGAGGAGTCCGCCGCATAGGGATAGGCGTGCAGCTGCATGACCCCGTGCTCGGTCTCCGCGATCTCGAAGCGGAAGGACTCGAAGGGGAAGTCGGCGGCCAGCCAGATGTACCGGCACCGCCCGCCCGTCAGCGTGGGCCCGTAGTGCTCCGCGGCGGCTTCCCGGGTCGGGCTGTGCACCCCGTCGGCCGCCACGACCAGGTCGTACGAGGCCGCGAGCGCCTCGGGGCCGGGCGCCCGGGTGCGGAAGCGCAGCCGGACCCCGAGGCCGGCGCAGCGCTCGTGCAGGACCTCCAGGAGCCGGCGCCGCCCCAGCGCGGCGAACCCGTGGCCGCCGGAGGTCAGCAGCCGGCCCCGGTGCACGATGTCGATGTCGTCCCAGCGGACGAACTCGGCGCTCAGGGCCGCGTAGACCACGGCGTCGGCCGCTTCGATGCCGCCGAGGGTCTCGTCGGAGAGGACCACCCCGAAGCCGAAGGTGTCGTCGGGGGCGTTCTTCTCCCACACGTCCACCGCGTGTCCCTGCCGGGCCAGCAGTGCGGCGGCGTACAGCCCGCCCGGGCCCCCGCCGACCACGGCGACCCGCAGGGCGGCGGGTGTCCGGCCGGTGCTCATCGCGCCGGTGCTCATCGACTACCTGCCCTTCCACTGGGGCGGCCGCTTCCCGGTGAAGGCCGCGTGGAACTCCCGGTAGTCCTCGCCGTTCATCAGCAGCGCCTGGGTGTTCGCGTCGAGTTCCACCGAGGCGGCGAGCGGCATGTCCAGCTCGGCGGTCAGCAGTGCCTTGGTCTGCGCGTACGCGAGGGCCGGACCGGCGGCGAGGTGCGCGGCGAGCTCCGCTGCGCGCACGGAGGCCTTGCCCTCCTCGGTGACCTCGCTGAGCAGCCCGATCCGCTCGGCCTCCGGGGCCCTGACCTGCTCGCCCAGCATCAGCAGCCGGGTGGCGTGGCCGAGCCCGACGACGCGGGGCAGCAGGTACGCGGCGCCCATGTCCCCGCCGGAGAGGCCGACCCGGGTGAAGAGGAATGCGAAGCGGGCGGTGGGGTCGGCGATGCGGAAGTCGGCGGCCAGCGCGATGACGGCCCCGGCGCCCGCGGCCACGCCGTGGACGGCGGCGATGACCGGGAAGGGGCATTCGCGCAGGGCGCGCACGACCTGCCCGGTCATCCGGTTGAAGTCGAGGAGCTGGGCGGTGTCCATCGCGAGGGTGGCGCCGATGATCTCGTCGACGTCACCTCCGGAGCAGAAGCCGCGCCCTTCGCCGCCGAGCACGAGGGCGCGTACGGACCGCTCCCGGGACAGTTCGGCGAGCAGGTCGCGCAGGTCGGCGTAGGCACCGAAGGTGAGCGCGTTGAGCTTCTCGGGGCGGTCGAGGGTGACGGTGGCGACGCCGTCCCGCCGGTCCACCCGGAGGTGGTTCCAGCGTTCGGTCGCGGGTGTGGAACCGAGGAAGGGACTCACCCTCCCGAAGGTATCACCGGTCCATGACTGTCGTCAGGGAAGCGCGATAACCGGGGGTCCGCGTCCGGGCCGGGGCGCCACACGCACCGAAGGTCCCGAGCCGGTGTGCCCGACGTCCCTTGCGATCACGTCGGGGTGCCCTACGGCGGGACATTTTCACTTCGTATCGTTGAAAGCAGGATTTCTTACGCCGCACCCCGCACGAACCACGCCCCCACGACTCCACGGCCCCACGACCCGACGGAACGGATGGTCCTGCCTTGCCCGACGCCTCCGCCTGGCGGATAGCCCTGCCGCACACGACAGCGGCCGTACCCATCGCCCGCGCCCTCGTCCGTACGGCCCTCGCCGACATCGACGCACCCGCCGACAGCGACACCGCCGAACTGCTCACCGCCGAACTGGTCGCCAACGCCGTGGAACACACCCCCGGCGACGCCCCCATCGAGCTCGTCGTGGAACTGCTGGCGAACGGCTGCCAGGTCGAGGTCCACGACGGGGATCCACTGCCCCCCGCCGACCTGTCCACCCCCGCCCCCGCTCCGGACGACGCCCATCCCGACCCCTGGCAGGAGCACGGCCGCGGCCTGCTGCTGATCCGGACCCTGAGCTCGGCCTGCGGCCACCGCGCCACCCCGCACGGCAAGGCCGTGTGGTTCACGCTGCCGTCCCGGCCGGCCCTCTAGCTCCTCTGGCCTTCCGGCCTTCCGGCCCGCCGGCCCCGGCGGCCCCGCCGGCCCGGCGCATGACTATGCGGCCCGCCCCTCCAGGGTCGCGACGAGCACGGCCTTGATGGTGTGCAGCCGGTTCTCGGCCTCGTCGAAGACGACGGAGTGCGCCGATTCGAACACCTCGTTCGTCACCTCCAGCGACTCCAGCCCGTGCCGCTCGTGGATCTCCCGGGCCACCTTGGTGCCGAGGTCGTGGAACGCCGGCAGGCAGTGCATGAACTTCACGTCCGGGTTCCCGGTGGCGCGCAGCACGTCCATGGTGACGGCGTACGGGCTCAGCGCCTCGATCCGCTCGTCCCAGACCTCCTTGGGCTCCCCCATGGACACCCAGATGTCGGTCACCACGAAATCGGCCTGCGCGACACCCTCCGCGAGGTCCTCGGTGAGCGTGATCCGGGCGCCGCTGGCGGCCGCCAGCTCGCGCGCCGCGGCCACCACGGGCTCTGCCGGCCAGTAGTGCCTCGGCGCGACGATCCGTACGTCCATGCCCAGCAGGGCGCCGGTCACCAGGTAGGAATTGCCCATGTTGAAGCGGGCGTCGCCGAGGTAGGCGAAGGCGATCCGCTCCAGCGGCTTGGCGCAGTGCTCGGTCATCGTGAGCACGTCGGCCAGCATCTGGGTGGGGTGCCAGTCGTCGGTGAGGCCGTTGAAGACGGGCACGCCGGCGTGGGCGGCGAGCTGCTCGACGGCGTCCTGCGCGTCACCCCGGTACTGGATGCCGTCGAACATCCGGCCCAGCACCCGCGCGGTGTCCTTGACCGATTCCTTGTGGCCCATCTGGGAGCCGGAGGGGTCGAGGTACGTGGTGTGGGCGCCCTGGTCGGCGGCGGCGACCTCGAAGGCGCAGCGGGTGCGCGTGGAGGTCTTCTCGAAGATCAGGGCGATGTTCTTGCCCTGGAGGCGGCGCCGCTCGGTCCCGGCCTTCTTGGCCGCCTTGAGTTCGGCGGCGAGCTCGACCAGGCCGCGGAACTCGGCGGCGGTGAAGTCGAGCTCCTTGAGGAAACTGCGGCCGACAAGATCGGTGGCCATGGGGGCGCTCCAGAGTCATGGTGACAGGGGATGCTGGAAGTCTATACGACGGCCTGTATTGATATACAGAGCCCTCGCGTACGAACCCGGCCCCGGCCTGCCCCTTGTCCCGGCCTCCCCTGCCCCGGCCCCCCTGGCCTCCCCCACCCTCCCCGCCCCGCCCTGCCCTGCCCTGCCCCGCCCCGTCCCCGGCCGGCTAGGCCACCGCGTCCCGCTCCACCGGACAGCTCATGCAGCGCGGCCCGCCCCGCCCCCGCCCCAGCTCGCTGCCCGGGATCTCGATCACCTCGATGCCTTGCTTGCGCAGGTGGGTGTTGGTCGTGACGTTCCGCTCGTACGCGACGACCACGCCCGGCTCCACGGCGAGCACGTTGCAGCCGTCGTCCCACTGCTCGCGCTCGGCGGCGTGCACGTCCTGGGTCGCCGTGAGCACCCGGATCGCGTCCAGCCCGAGGGCCGCGGCGATGGCCCGGTGCATGTGCTCCGGCGGGTGGTCGGTCACCTTCAGCTCGCTCGCCCCGGCGCCGGGCTCGATCGTGTAGGAACGCAGCATGCCCAGGCCCGCGTACTGGGTGAACGTGTCCGCGTCGACCATCGTCATCACCGTGTCCAGGTGCATGAACGCCCGGCTCTTGGGCATGTCGAGCGCCACGATCGTGGTCGCCGACCCGGCGGCGAACAGCCCGCGCGCCAGCATCTCCACCGCCTGCGGGGTGGTCCGCTCGCTCATCCCGATCAGCACGGCGCCGTTGCCGATGACCAGGACGTCGCCGCCCTCGATGGTGGAGGGGTAGTCGGCCTGCCCCTGGGACCAGGTGTGGAAGGGGCCGGAGCCGGTGAAGAGCGGGTGGTGCTTGTAGATGGCCTCGAAGTGCACGGTCTCGCGCTGCCGGGCCGGCCAGCGCATCGCGTTGATGGACACCCCGTCGTAGATCCAGGCGGAGGTGTCCCGGGTGAAGAGGTGGTTGGGCAGCGGGCCCAGCAGGAAACCGTCCAGCTCCAGGGCGTGGAAGCGGACCGACACCGGCTCCGCGTGCCGCTCCAGGAACTCCCGCTTGGTCATCCCGCCGATCAGCGCCTCGGCCAGGTCCGCCGAAGGCAGTCCGCCGAAGACGGCGCGCAGGTGGTCGGTGGCGAGCGGACCGTACTCCTTCTCGTCGAAGACCCGGTCCAGGACGAGGTGTCTCGCCTCCGGGATGTCCAGGGACTCGACCAGCAGGTCACCGAAGAGGTGGACCTCCACGCCCCGGTCGCGCAGTACGTCGGCGAAGCCGTCGTGCTCCTGGCGGGCCCTGCGCACCCACAGCACGTCGTCGAAGAGCAACGCGTCCTTGTTGCTCGGTGTGAGCCGCTTCAGCTCCAGGTCGGGCCGGTGGAGGATGACGCGGCGAAGCCGCCCGGTCTCGGAATCGACATGGAATCCCATGCCGTACACGTTCGCAGACCGGGCGGCTTTTTGACGTGGCGTCGGCCCAGCGGCTTCGGCCCCGCCGGATCCGGCGGCGGGCGGGGGCCCGCCGGTTCAGCGCAGGCCGAGCAGCGCCTCCGGGGTACCGGTGAGGTCCGGGGCGATGACGCCCAGCGCGGGGGCGGTCACGTTCGGCAGCCCGTGGTTGGACGCGTCGGGCATGGTCAGCGGGGAGCCGACGAGCAGTCCCGGGGTCCGGGTGCGCATCGTGGTCGCGGGGGCGTCCAGCGAGCCCTCGCCGTCCGTCTCGGGCTTTCCGGCCAGGTTCGGCACCGGGGAGGTGAGGAGGGTGTTCCCGAGCTCGGTGCCGATCGGCACCGCCGGCAGCAGCGGGGTCGGCAGCATGTCGCCCTTGTGGAAGCGGGGCGCCTCGGGCGCTCCGACCACGGGCAACGGGACTCCGGTGGCCAGGTGCGGGAGCTTCACGCCGAGCGTGTCCCCCGCCGCCTCCAGGGGGACACCCACCGGGACCGCGTCGGCCACGGCCGGGGTGGCCGCGCCGGCCGCCGCCATACAGGTCAGGAGTGCCGCAATGCTTCCGCGCGCGGTCATCTTCATAGGTGACGTTCCGTCCTTCCAGGGTCGCGGACATTCCGCTGCCCTGGATGAACGATCCCGCCGGTGGTTTTCCCGGAGTTCTCCGCGAAAGTTCCCCCATACGACCTAATGAGCGGCCGTACGGGGGTCCTCCCTTGACGCCGGGTGGTCCGGCCGGGCGCAGTCAGAGCCGCGGGTCCACCGGCTCCGACTCCAGCGCGAGGACGGCGAAGACCGCCTCGTGGACCCGCCACAGCGGCTCCCCGGCCGCCAGCCGGTCCACGGCCTCCAGGCCGAGCGCGTACTCGCGCAGGGCGAGCGAGCGCTTGTGCCCGAGGTGGCGCCCGCGCAGCCGCTCCAGGTGGTCCGGACGCGTGTACTCGGGACCGTAGATGATCCGCAGGTACTCGCGTCCGCGCACCTTCACCCCCGGCTGCACGAGCCGGCCCTTGCCGTCCTTGGCGTACGCCTGGAGCGGTTTGACGACCATGCCCTCGCCACCGGCGGCCGTCAGCTCCAGCCACCAGTCGGTGCCCGCCCGTACCGAGGCCTCGTCCGCGGTGTCCACCAGGATCCGGCCGGTGCGGCGCAGCAGTCCGGTCCCGGCGGCCTCGTCGGCGGCGACGAGCCGGTCCAGCCAGAACAACTGCTCGTCGTGGGGTACGGCCGCCAGCGAGCGGCCGGCCGCCGCCAGCAGCTGGAACGGGGCGAACCGTACGCCGTCCAGCCCGTCGGTGCTCCAGCAGTAGCGCCGGTACGCCTCGGTGAACTTCGCCGCGTCGGCGGCCCGCCCATGCTGGCGCTCCAGGAGCTCCCCGGTGTCGACGCCCCGGGCCGAGGCCGCCTCCAGGGCGGCGATGGCGCCGGGGAACACGGCGCCGGAGGCCGCGCCGACGGCGGCGTACTGGTTGCGCAGCAGGCCGCCGGACTTCAGCGACCAGGGCAGCAGTTCGCCGTCGACGAGCAGCCAGTCCGTGGCGAGCTCCTCCCACAGCCCGGCGTCGGTGACCGCCGAGCGGAGCCGGGCGAGGACCTCCTCGGTGACCTCGGGGTCCTTGAAGAAGGGCCGTCCGGTACGGGTGTAGACGGACCCGGTGGGGCCGTCGACCCCGAACTGCTCGCGGGCCGCGGCGGCGTCCTTGCAGAGCAGCACGGTGGCGCGGGAGCCCATGTGCTTCTCCTCGCAGACCACCTGGGCGATGCCGTCCTTGCGGTACTGGGCGAAGGCCTCGGCGGGGTGCTCCAGGTAGCCGTCCTCCGAGGAGGTGGCGGTCGGCGCCATGGTCGGCGGGAGGTACGGCACCAGGCGCGGGTCCACGGCGAAGCGGCTCATCACCTCCAGGGCGGCGGCCGCGTTCTCCTCGCGGACGTTGACGTTGCCCAGGTGCCGGGTCTCGACGATCCGGCGGCCGTGGACGTCGGCCAGGTCGAGCGGACGGCCATCGTGGCCGCCGGGCACCTCGGTGACGAGCGGCTTGACCGGCTCGTACCAGACCTTCTCGGCCGGTACGTCGACCAGTTCGCGCTCGGGCCAGCGCAGTGCGGTCATCTTCCCGCCGAAGACGGCTCCGGTGTCGAGGCAGATGGTGTTGTTGATCCAGGCGGTGTTCGGGACCGGTGTGTGGCCGTAGACCACGACGGCCTTGCCCCGGTAGTCCTCGGCCCACGGGTAGCGCACGGGCAGCCCGAACTCGTCGGTCTCGCCCGTGGTCTCCCCGTACAGGGCGTGCGAGCGCACCCGGCCGGAGGTGCGGCCGTGGTACTTCTCGGGCAGCCCGGCGTGAGCGACCACGAGCCTGCCGCCGTCGAGGACGTAGTGGCTGACCAGGCCCTGGATGAAGGTGCGGACCTCCTGGACGAACTCCTCCGGCTCCCCTTCGAGCTGCTCGATCGTCTCGGCGAGGCCGTGGGTCCGCTGGACCTTGGACCCCTTGAGGTGACGGGCGAGCTTGTTCTCGTGGTTCCCGGGCACGCACAGGGCGTTGCCGGAGCCGACCATGCCCATCACCCGGCGCAGCACGCCCGGACTGTCCGGGCCGCGGTCGACGAGGTCGCCGACGAACACGGCGGTACGGCCGTCCGGGTGGGCGCCGTCCTGGTAGCCGAGCTTGGCGAGCAGGGTCTCCAGCTCGGAGGCGCAGCCGTGGATGTCGCCGATGATGTCGAAGGGGCCGGTGAGGTGGGTGAGGTCGTTGAAGCGCTTCTCCAGGACCACCTCGGCCGAGTCGACCTCCTCGGGCGTGCGCAGCACGTGGACCTTGCGGAAGCCCTCGCGCTCCAGGCCGCGCAGCGAGCGCCGCAGGTCGCGGCGGTGGCGCTGGATGACGGCGCGCGGCAGCTTGGCCCGCTCGGGGCGGGCGGCGTTGCGCTCCGCGCAGACCTCTTCGGGCAGGTCGAGGACGATCGCGATGGGCAGGACGTCGTACTCGCGGGCGAGCTGGACCAGCTGCCGGCGGGACTCGGCCTGGACGCTGGTGGCGTCGACCACGGTGAGGCGGCCGGCGGCGAGCCGCTTGCCCGCGATGTAGTGCAGGACCTCGAAGGCGTCCTTGCTGGCGCTCTGGTCGTTCTCGTCGTCGGCGACCAGGCCCCGGCAGTAGTCGGAGGAGATGACCTCGGTGGGCTTGAAGTGCGTGCGGGCGAAGGTGGACTTGCCCGAGCCGGTGGCCCCGATCAGGACGACGAGGGACAGGTCGGTGACGGGAAGTACGCGCTTGCGGTCGGTGGTGGCGCTGGTGTCGGTGTCGGTGGTCATGCTGCCTCGCCCTCCTTCGGGGTGCCGGTGGTGCCGGTGGTGCCGGTGGTGCCGGCGTTGAGGGTGAAGACGGCCATCTGGGTCGGCGGCCCCACCTCGGGGTCGTCGTCCCCGACGGGGACGTACTCGACGCGGTAGCCGTGCCGGGAGGCGACGTCCCCGGCCCAGGCCCGGAACTCCTCGCGGGTCCACTCGAAGCGGTGGTCGCCGTGCCGGACGTGCCCGGCGGGCAGCGTCTCCCAGCGGACGTTGTACTCGACGTTCGGGGTGGTCACCAGGACCGTGCGGGGGCGGGCCGAGCCGAACACCGCGTACTCCAGGGCGGGCAGCCGCTCCAGGTCCAGGTGCTCGATGACCTCGCTGAGCACGGCCGCGTCGTAGCCCACGAGCCGCTTGTCGGTGTACGCGAGCGAGCCCTGCGTCAGGCGGACGCGGGAGCTCTGCCGCTCCCCCATCCGCTCCAGCCGCAGCCGCTTCGCGGCGATGTTCAGCGCCCGGACGGACACGTCCACGCCGACGATCTCGGTGTACGTCGGGTCCTTGAGCAGCGCCTGCACCAACTGGCCCTGGCCGCAGCCCAGGTCGAGGACGCGGGCCGCACCGGCCGCTCCCAGCGCGGCGAGGATCGCCTCGCGTCGCAGCACGGCGAGCGGTACGGGCTTGTCCTCCGTGTCGCTCGCCTCGTCGACCGCGTTGTCGAGCTCCTCCACCTCACTGCCGTCGGCCTCGGCGAGGCGGACCAGTTCCAGCCGCTCCAGGGCGTCCTGGGTCAGCCGCTTGTGGCGTGCCAGGTAGCGGGAGGTGATCAGCTCGCTCTCCGGGTGTTCGGCGAGCCAGCCGTCCCCGGCGCGCAGCAGCTTGTCCACCTCGTCGGGGGCGATCCAGTAGTGCTTGGAGTCGTCGAGGACGGGCAGCAGGACGTACAGGCCGCGCAGCGCGTCGGACAGCCGCAGCTCGCCCTCCAGGACCAGGCGTACGTACCGGGAGTCGCCCCACTCCGGGAAGGTCTCGTCGAGCGCGACCGGGGTGGCCGTGACCGAATCCCAGCCGAGCGGGCCGAACAGCCGGCGCACGAGCTCGGCGCCGCCCCGGGCGGGCAGCACCGGGATCTCGATGCGCAGGGGGCGCACCTCGTCGGGCAGCTCGGGGCGGGCCGCGCACTGCCCCTTCAGCGCGCTGCGGAACACACCGCTCAGCGCGACGGCCAGCAGCGAGGAGGCGGCGTAGGGGCGGTCGTTGACGTACTGCGCGAGCGCGGCGTCCGGCGTGCCGCCCTGGCCCTTGCCCTGACCACGTCGCACGAGCGCGACCGGGTCCACTTCCAGCAGCAGGCCCGCCGTGCACCGCTCGTCCGTGGCTTCGGGGTAGAAGACGTGGGCGGTGCCGTGGGAGGTGGAGAACGCCTGCGCCTTGCCGGGATGCTTGTGCAGCAGGAAGCCCAGGTCGGTGGCGGGTCGCTCGGCCGTGCCGGTCGTGGAAATCGTCAGGAACATGCGAGCGATTGTTGCTGGTCAGCGGTGTTGCCCGCGCCCTATTTTCCGGCGGCGCCTACCGTCGAATCATGAGTGGCATCGTCGTTGTGTACGAGCTCGACCAGCCGGTGGCGGGGTCCGTCCACCGGGTGCACGCCGCGCCCACCGCCCCGGGAGGCGGCTCCGCGCGCGGCCCGCGGACCATGTGCGGCAAGGACACCTTCGCCATGGAAACGGCCGACTGGAAGCCGTCCGACCATCCGGACGCCTGGTGCCCGCCGGAGTACGCCGACTCGGTGTGCCCCGGCTGCGAGGCGGTGATGAGCGAGGACTAGAGCCTGTCGTCAAACTCCGCGATCGGGTCCCTCATCGGGTCCCGTGCCGGGTCCCGTGTCGGGTCCTCAGGGTGATGACGTCTCCATCATGACAGGTCAGAGGCCGTTTTCGTAGGACGGACGGCACAGCCGATCAGCCTTGTCCGGGGCCCCGCGCGGATCACAAAATCTCCCCTATGAATCCCACGGAGAACATCAATCACGACGCCGTGCTGCGAGCCCGGGTGGCGCTCCTCGGATCGGGCACGCTGCCCGTCCGGGAGCGGGTGGCCGCCTATCGCGTCCTCGTCCGGGTGAGTCCGTTGGCCTATCTGCCGCTGCTGGCGGCCGCGTTGTTCGCGTACAGCCGTCAGGAGTTCGCCCACCGGCCCGGGATAGCACTCAGCCTGCGCGCCGAGTCCGTCGCCGCCGCACGCCGGATGTGCGCGCTGGAACCCGAGGAGACCCAGCTCCTCCTCACCGCGCTGGTGCACTACCGCGAACAGCTGCTCCTGATGGAGCGTCCGGAGGAACTGGCCGCCGTGGAGGCGGAGATGGGCACGCTCGTGGCCTCGGGCGGCGGATCGCCGGGCGTGCGCTGGGACCTCAGCGGAGCGTAACGGCCAGTTCCGCGATGCGGTCGGGGCCGATGCGGCAGCAGCCGCCGATGAGGCGGGCGCCGGTGCGGTGCCAGGCGGCCGTGGGCCAGGGGGCCGGGGTGGCCGGGGCCTGCCAGGTCTGGGTCGCCGCGTCCCAGACCGAGCCGTCGTTGGGGTACGCCAGCAGCGGTTCGGCGGTGACGGCGGCGGCCGCTTCCAGGGCGGGCAGGACCTCCGCCGGGTCGCAGCAGTTCACGCCGACGGCGATGACCTGCGGGGACCCGGCGGCGAGGGCGAAGGCCTCGGTCAGGGGCTGGCCCGCCCGGGTGCGGCCGCCCTCCACCGTGTAGCTCAGCCAGGCCCGGGCGCCGGTCTCCGCGAGGACGGTGAGCAGGGCTTCGGCCTCGATGGTGTCCGGGACGGTCTCCAGCGCCAGGACGTCGGGGCCCTCGGCCAGCAGCGCCGCGATCCGGGGCCGGTGGAAGCCGGCCAGCTCGCGCACGCTCAGGCCGTACCGGCCCCGGTACTCGGAGCCGTCCGCCAGCACCGCCCCGTACGGGCCCACGGACGCGGCGACCCACACCTCGTGCTCGGCGGCCCGGGCCGCCGCGTCGGCCAGCCGGACGCTGCGCCGCAGCAGGGCCGTCGTACGGGCCGGGCCGTAGCCGCGCCGGGCGAAGGCGGCGTACCCCACCTGGTAGCTCGCGGTGATCAGCACCTCGGCGCCGGCCCGCGCGTAGGCGGTGTGGGCGGCCGTCACCTGCTCCGGCCGCTCGGCGAGGACCCGGCCCGTCCAGAGGCCTCCGGACAGGTCGCAGCCCTGGTCGGCGAGCTGGTTGCTCAGCCCGCCGTCCAGGAGCACGGTCCGCCCGCCGGGGCCGGCCAGGGCCTCGGCGAGCGGACGGGAGGCGCGGGGCACGGTCGTCTCTCCCGTCAGCCGAGCTGGGACTGGACCCGGGAGGAGATCAGCTCCAGGTGGTCCAGATCGCCGAGGTCGAGCAGCTGGAGGTAGAGGCGGGAGGAGCCGACCGCCTCGTAGGCTCCGATCCGGTCGACGACCTCGGCCGGGGAGCCCGCCAGGCCGTTGGCCTTGAGCTCCGCCACGTCGCGGCCGATCGCGGCGGCCCGCCGCGCCACCTCGGCGTCGTCCTTGCCCACGCACACGACGAGGGCGTTGGAGTAGACGAGGTCGGCGGGCTTGCGGCCGGCCTGCTCGGCGGCCGCGCGAACCCGGCCGAACTGCCGCTGGCTGTCCGCGATCGATGCGAAGGGCATGTTGAACTCGTCCGCGTACCGGGCGGCGAGGCGCGGGGTGCGCTTCGCGCCGTGGCCGCCGATCAGGACCGGGATCTTGTCCTGGGCCGGCTTGGGCAGCGCCGGGGAGTTCTCCACCTGGTAGTGGACGCCCCTGAAGTCGAAGGTCGCGCCGGGCTCGGTGGCCCACAGGCCGGTGACGATCTCCAGCTGCTCCTCCAGCCGGGCGAGGCGCTCGGCCGGGAAGGGAATGCCGTACGCCTTGTGCTCCTCCTCGAACCAGCCCGCACCCAGGCCGAGTTCGATCCGGCCACCCGACATCTGGTCGACCTGCGCGACCTGGATGGCGAGCACGCCGGGGAGCCGGAAGGTGCCGGCCGTCATCAGCGTGCCCAGCCGGATCCGCTTGGTCTCGCGGGCCAGGCCCGCCAGGGTGATCCAGGCGTCGGTGGGACCGGGCAGACCGTCGGCCGCGCCCATGCTCAAGTAGTGGTCCGAGCGGAAGAAGGCTCCGAAGCCCAGGTCCTCGGTGGCCTTGGCGACGCTCAGGAGGGTGTCGTAGCTCGCGCCCTGCTGGGGCTCGGTGAAGATACGGAGATCCATGTCTCCATCCTGCCCTTTCGGCCCCGGCCGGGTGAATCTGAGTCCACCGGGCACTCCCCGCTGCCCGCGCCAGTGACCAGCCCGGATGGGGATCGTTGGCTCGGACGGAGCCGGACCGCCCGGCCCGCGCGCCGGCGGCCTTCGCCGGTGCGTCCACCGCCCCCTTCCACCTCCCGGAAGGGCCAGGGCCGAGGAGGCCGCCATGTCCCAGGAGTCCGCGCCGGAGACCCACCGGCAATCCCGTCAGGACTGTGAGACCGGGCAGGCAGCGCACGACCACGCACGCCAGGAGCCCGCGGTACCCGCACAGGGTGGCGCGCCGAAGGGCCTGCTGCAGCAGATGGAAGAGCTGATGGCAGCGCTGAACGCCGACCTCTCGCAGCTCGACGCCGACCTCCAGTCCTCGACCGACCGCAGCCCCGGCGCTGCGCTGTCCCAGGGGCGCCGTACCCCGGAGAGCGAAGACCGCCCGTCCTGCCGGCCCTCCTGACCGCCCGGGTCCCGTCGCGCGCGGCGGGACCCCACCGAAACACCCCGGCTCAGGCCACGCCGGAGGCGGATCCCCGCTCGCGCACGGCCATCCGCCGCAGGATCGCCCGGACCCGGTCGCTCGACTCGTCGGCCGCGTCTATCGACTCTATGCACTGCCAGTACAGACCCTCGTCGTCCGTCCCGCAGGCCACTCCGACCAGCGCTATGCCCACCTCGCCGAGCAGCGCCTGGAGCCCGAGCAACGCCTGCCGGGCGTCCGTCACCTCGGTCAACTGCGCCGCGCGCGGCGGGAGATCGGGCGCATAGCCCTCTCCGCGCAGGGCCGCCCGGTCGAGTACCCCGCAGCCTCTTCCCCCCGCTTCACCCAGCCCCCGTGCCTCCGATCTCAGCTCCGGCGGTCCGGTGACCGCCAGCCAGCTCCCTATCCCCTGCGCGAGGGCCTGCGCCTGCCAGGCCTCGCCCACGATGTCCCATGCAGCCCCGCTCTGCGCCAGCGCGTGCCGGCCGGCTGCGATGAGCCGTACCGCGTCCATATGCCGTCCCCCGTCCGCACGACATCTTGCCGTTCTCTCCACTACCCAGAGTGAGGGCAACGGGCCGGTAAAGCCAGGGGTATTCGGAAATTGTGGACACCGAAGATGGTTGTGGATATCGCCATCACTCCGAAGAGTGACGATCTGCCCCCGGAGCGCCCGGGACGGGGAACCTCAGCTCGTTCCGCTCGATCTTCGCGGCGAGCGCATCCAGCACATCGACCCCGAGGACCTCACAGAACTGCAGCAGGTAGGCGAGCACGTCGGCCACCTCATCGGCCACTCTGTGTGCGGTGTCCGGCTCCTCCATGACCGCGGCGGACTGTTCCGGCGTCAGCCACTGGAAGATTTCCACCAGTTCGGCCGCCTCGACGCTCAGCGCCACCGCCAGGTTCTTGGGCGTGTGGAAGGGCTCCCACCCGCGCGCCGCCGCGAACTCGGCGAGCCGCCGCTGGAGCCGGTCGATCCGCTCGTCGGCTCCCCTGTCGTCCTCGGTCACTCCACGCTCTTCAGTCATGCACCCAGGTCTACCACCGAGATCCCCGCGACCCCCCGGGCGGCCGTCGCGCAGGCCTCGCCCGCCGAGGCCGCCAGCCTGACCTGCCCGCGCCCGCAGGCCAGTACGGCCAACCGCAGCAGTTCGGCGGTCTGCCGGCCGTCCAGGTCCCGGTCGAAGCCGTCCGCGAGCACCGTCAGCACCTGGCGTGCGGACGGCAGTTCGGCCGCCGGATCCACGTCCAGGACCCCCGGCCCCGTCAACAGCACCAGCGCGAGGGCCAGGAAGCGCAGCTCGCCCGCGCCCAGCCGGGCCAGCTCGGTGGCGGGCCTGCCCGGCCCGCGGTCCAGCAGGCCGGTGACCGGGCCGCCCTCGGGGGCCCGTACGTCCAGCCCGGCCACCCACCCCGCGCAGCCGGTACGGGCGGCCCCGGTCAGCAGCCCGTACCGGGTGCCGCACTCCAGGCGGGTCCGGCGCAGCACGTCGGCCAGGTTGGCGCAGTCGCCCAGGAGCCGCCCCTCCCCCGGCACGACCGGCTCCCGCATCCGCTCCGGGCGGGGGTCGCAGGGGAACACCGAGCGCAGTGCGACCACCACTTGCTCGGCGGCGGCCAGCACCTGCCGCTGCCCCTCCGTGGCCCCGGCCACGCGCAGCGGGAGCAGCGCGGTCCCGAGCCGGTCGTCGGGCAGCGGGGCCCGGGTGACCCCGGTGGCTCCGCCGGTCAGCCAGGCCGCCTGGACGGACCGTCGCCCGGGGTCGCGCAGCGCGGTGGCGAGGAGGACCTGTCCGCCCGCCGAGAGCCGTTCGCCGACGATCCGCAGCGCGGGCTCCGCCTGGACGGCGAGGTCGAGCCGGACCGGCCCGGCGGGGCCGTCCACCGTACAGCCGATCCGGAACCCCCGGCGCCGCTCGGCGTCGGGCACCGCCCGGTCGGGGATCCGCGCCCGCGGGTCGGGGAACACCTCGTCGAGGGTGGCCCCGGCGCCCAGGGCGGCCAGCGCTCCGTAGGCCTCCAGCACCTGGGACTTGCCGCTCCCGCTCGGCCCGGCGAAGAGGGTGACGGGACCGAGGGCGAACCGGGCCCCGCGGTGCGCCCCGTAGGCGGAGAGCCGCAACTCGGTGACGGCCGGCCGCAAATGCGTGGCGCCTGCGGCGGGCGGAACCTGACCCGCGGCCGGGGCCGGAGCCTGGCCCGGGGCCGGGGCTTGAGCGGGAACCCGCCCCAGGGCCGGGGTCTGACCCGGGGCCGGGACTTGGGCCGGGGCCGGAACTTGGGCCGGCGCAGGCGCCGAGGCCGAGACCGGAGCTGCGGCAGGAACGGGGGCCAACCCCTGAGCCGGAACCGGGGCCTCGGCCAGGGCCAGGGTCGGGGTCGGGGTCGGGGCCTGAGCCTGACCCGGGGCCAGAGCTTGAGCGGGAACCCGCCCCGGGAGGGGGACCGGGGCCGGAACTTGGGCCGGCGCAGGCGCCGAGGCCGAGTCCGGAGCTGCGGCAGGAGCCGGATCCCGGCCCACGGCTAACCCCGGACCAGCAACCACGGCAGAAGCCGCAGAGGCGGTGGGCGCGGCCGCCACGGCCGCAGGCACAGCAGAAGCCGCAGGAGTGGCAGGTGCGGCCTGCACGGTCGCGGGTACGGCGGAAGCGGCGGGCGCGGCCCGCACGGCCGCGGGTACGGCGGAAGCCGCAGAAGCGGCAGGTGCGGCCCGCACGGCCGCGGGCACAGCCGTAGCCGCAGACGCGGCGGGCACGGCCGCCACCGCCACGGCGGAAGCCGCAGAGGCCGCGGGCGCGGTCCGGGCGGCCGGGGGTGCGGCGGGGGCCGCGGGGGTGGCTGCGGGCACCGTGGGAGGGGCCGCGGGAACGGCGAGGCGCGAGGTCATGCGCGGGACGGTACGGCCCGCCGGACCCCCCGTGGGTCCGGCGAACCGTTCCGCCCTCGGGACCTTCCTACGATCGGGGGACGGCCGCGGCCGCGATCCCCTCCACCTCGGTCCCGACGGGCGCCAGCAGGAAGACGTTCCGGTCGACCCGGTGCATGCCGCTGCCCAGCCCGAAGACCACGCCGCTGCTGAAGTCCAGGATCCGCTTGGCCACTTCGCCGTCCGCGCCCGTGAGGTCCAGCAGCACCGGGATCTGCGCGATCAGGTACTCCGCCACCTCCCGCGCGTCCGCGAAGACCTGGACCCGGATCACCACGAAGCGCCGCTGCTCCGCCGCGGACGCCCCCGGAACCGTGGGGATCGTGCGGTGATCCACCCGGGAGGGCCACTCGTTGCGACTCCGCAGGGGGACCACCTGCGCGAGCCCCTCCCACTGTTCGTCGGTGACGTCGTACCTGCTCACCAGGCCGCCTCGGCCTTGCGCTTCATGTGCATCCCCCCATCCTCTCGCGTTTCACCCGTTCAGCCCAACACCGACACGAGGCAGCTGAGTCACCCCGCCGACCGCCCCCGTCTACCCCCCACCCGTCGAGTAGGTTAGGTTAGGCATACCTAAGTACGCGCCATCTCGCCACTCGGGACGACGGAGATCCACATGCACCTGCCCCTGCCGCTGCCCACCGACGCCGAGCGGGTCCGGTCCGTCCTGGCCGCCGCCCACTCCATGACCGTCGTCACCGACGGCCGGCGCACGGAGATCCGCCACCTCGACGGCACCGACCCCCTCGGCCGGCTGCACCTGCACCCCGCCGAGCCGGGCGGCTGCGCCGAGCACCGCCCCGCGATCCGGATGGAGTTCACGGACATCGCGCCCACCCCCGTACGGGATCGCGTGCGCGCCCGGGTCACCCTCGTCGGCCGCCTGCTCACCCCTTACACCGACGGGGGCGACGGGGCCGACGGGGGCTCCGACTCCACCTGTGTGGAGTTCGGCCGGGCCGTCCTCGAGACCCCCGACGGCGCCCGCTCGTACGTCGGGCTCGACGAACTCGACGCGGCCCGCCCCGACCCGCTCGCGTTCTACGAGGCCGGGATGCTCACCCACCTCCTCGACGACCACGCCGAACTGGTCACCCTCCTGCTGCGCCTGGTCCGGCCGCAGCCGGCCGCGGACCCGGCGGCCGGGTCCGCCGTCCTGCGCGCGCTGCCGCTCGCGATGGACCGGTACGGCATCACCCTGCGGCTGGAGGAACGGCGCGGCCACCGCGACGTGCGGATCCCCTTCCCCTCCCCGCTCGACGACGTGGAGCAGTCCGGGGCGCAGATCCAGGCCCTGTTCAGCGCGGCCCGGCGCAGCTCGCACCGCAACACCCTGCCCGCCTGAGTGTTCCTGCCTGAGCGTCCCCGCCCGCGGCCTCCGCCGAGAACCGGCCATTCCGGGGAAGGAGCACCGAACCCCGGAACAACGCTCCCCCGGCGGCCCGTTGGGAAGATCATGAAGGCAATCACATACACCGCATACGGAACGCCTGACGTCCTCGCCCTCACCGAGGTTCCGGAGCCCAAGGTCGGTCCGGGCGAGGTCCTCGTCCGCGTCAGGGCCGCCGGGGTGAATCCGGTGGACTGGAAGCTCGCCGCCGGATACCTCGACGCGATCCTCGAGGTCCGCTACCCGGTCATACCCGGCTGGGACGTCGCGGGCGTCGTCGAGGCGGTCGGCGAGGACACCTTCGACTACGCCGTCGGCGACGAGGTGTACGGCTACGTCCGCAAGGAGTGGGTGGAGCTGGGCACTTACGCCGAGCTGGTCTCCGCGCCCGTCCGCACCCTCGCCCGCAAGCCGCGCGAGCTGACCTTCGAGCAGGCCGCCGGCGTCCCGCTGGCCGGGCTCACCGCCTACCAGTCGCTGACCCGCGTGGGGCTCAAGGCCGGCGAGACCGTGCTCATCCACTCCGCCGCCGGCGGCACCGGTTCCCTCGGCGTGCAGATCGCCGTCGCGCTCGGCCTGCGCGTCATCGGCACGGCCGGCGCGCACAACCACGACTACCTGCGCTCCCTGGGCGCTGAACCGGTCCTGTACGGCGAGGGCTTCGCCGACCGGGTCCGCGAGCTGGCGCCCGAAGGGGTGGACGCCGCCCTGGACTTCTTCGGCGACGCCGTCGTCCCGGCGCTCCAGTCCCTGGTCAAGGAGCGGCACCGGGTGGTGTCCATCGCCGACTACACCGCGGCCGCCCAGGGCGCGCACCAGCTGTGGGTCCGCCCGGACACCGCCGACCTGACCTACCTCGCCGAGCTCGCGGACGAGGGCCGGCTCACGGTCGACGTCGCGCACGCGCTGCCGCTCGCCGAAGCGGCGAGGGCCTGGGAACTGAGCGCCACGGGCCGCACCCGCGGCAAGATCGTCCTGACCGTCTGACCGGGCCGGGTCCTCCGGGACCGGACGGGTCAGCGGGGACACGAACAGCGCGTCCACCGGGCAGTTGGCCTCGCACAGGAAGCAGGTCTGGCAGTCCTCCTGCCGGGCGAGCAGCGGGATCCCCTCCGGTTCCCGCTCGAAGACGTCGGTCGGGCACACCTCCACGCACTTGTCGCCGGGGGTCCCCCCAGGCCGGAGGCCGAGGGGGCGATGCACCGCTCGGCCGAGACCAGTTCGATCATGCGACCAGCTCCGCCGGCCGCGTCCACACCCGGTCGAGCCCGCCGGTCACGATCCGGTGGTGCTGTGCCGGGTCCTGCCCCGGGTGGTCGAGCCGGCGGGCCATTCCGCGGCTCTCGGTGCGGGCCAGCGCGGAGGCGTACATCCAGCGGGCGTGCGCCGTCATGGCCGCCGCCTGGCGGACCTTGACGAGCCCGGCGTCCTCCCCGCGGAGGGAGCGCAGCTGCGCCCAGACCTCGTCGAGGGCGCCGAGCGAGCCGGTGAGCACGGAGCCGCGCCGCAGGTGGTTCTTGTCGTACGGCAGCACTTGCTCCTGGACGAGGCGTACGAGTTCCCGTGCCTCTCCGGGCCCGGCCGCGGACCCGGCGCCCCCGGTGGGCCGCAGGCCCGCCCCGCCGGCCCCGGTGACCCGGCCCGGCCCGAGCCGAGGGAGCGGGCGTACCGGGCCGCGCCGGCCCCCGCCCAGCTGCCGGAGGACATCGCCCAGGCGGCGTTGTGGCTGCCGCCTCCGGTGAAGCCCGGCCCCGGCCGCCTTGAGGGCGGCCCAGGCGGCGGCGGGGCCCCCGCCGACGACGAGCACATCGGCGACGTGCTCGCTCACGCTCCGGTCCCGGGAGCCGCTCCGGCTGACGCGTAGCGGTTGGCGGGGCGGGCCAGCCCGTAGTTCTCGCGCAGGGTGCGGCCGGTGTACTCGGTGCGGAAGAGCCCGCGGCGCTGGAGGATCGGCACGACCTGGTCCACGAAGTCGGTCAGCCCGGTGGGGAGTACGGGAGCCATGATGTTGAAGCCGTCGGCGGCCCCCTGGGTGAACCACTCCTCCAGCTGGTCGGCGATCTGCTCGGGCGTCCCCGCGAAGACGCGGTGGCCGCGGCCCGCGCCCAGGCGGGCGATCAGCTCGCGCAGGGTGAGGCCCTCGCGGCGGGCGAGCTCGGCGACGAGCGTGAAGCGGCTCTTGTTGCCGTTGATGTCCCGCTCCTCGGGCAGCTCGGGCAGCCCGCCGTCCAGCGGCAGCCCGCTGAGGTCCACGCCCAGCATGTTGGAGAGCTGGGCGAGGCCGTACTCGGGGATCTGGAGCTCGGTGAGCTCCTGCTCCAGGGCCCTGGCCTCGGCCTCGGTGGAACCGATGACGGGGGCGATGCCGGGCAGGACGAGCAGCTCGTCCTCGGAGCGGCCGTACTTGGCGAGGCGGGACTTGAGGTCCTTGTAGAAGGTCTGCCCGTCGGCGAGGGTCTGCTGGGCGGTGAAGACGGCCTCCGCGTACTGGGCGGCGAACTCCTTGCCGTCCTCGGAGGATCCGGCCTGCACGAGCAGCGGGTGGCCCTGCGGGGAGCGGGGCACGTTGAGCGGTCCGGCGACCCCGAAGTAATCGCCGCGGTGCGCGGCGGGGTGGAGCTTGTCGGTGTCGGCGTAGATGCCGTTCTCCTTGTCGAGAACGATCGCGTCGTCCTCCCAGCTGTCCCAGAGTTTGGTGGCCACGTCGAGGAACTCGCGAGCGCGGTCGTAGCGGAGGTTGTGCTCCAGGTGCTCGTCCCGGTTGAAGTTGCGGGCCTCGTCGACGCTGCCGGAGGTGACGATGTTCCAGCCGGCGCGGCCGCCGCTGATGTGGTCCAGGGAGGCGAACTTCCGGGCGGTGTTGAAGGGCTCGTTGAAGGTGGTGGAGACGGTGGCGATGAGCCCGACGTGCTCGGTCACGGCGGCGATCGCGGAGAGCAGGGTGAGCGGCTCGAAGCCGCCGACGGCGTTGTAGCGGGCCTTGCCCCAGAGGGCGACCCCGTCGGCGAAGAAGATCGAGTCGAGCCGTCCGCGCTCGGCGGTGCGGGCCAGTTCCTGGAAGTAGCGCAGATCGGTGATCCGCTCGGGGCTGCTGGCCGGGTGGCGCCAGGCGGCGTCGTGGTGCCCGGCGTTCATGAGGAAGGCGTTGAGGTGGAGGGTCCGGGGTGCGGTCATGTCGTGTCCTCGGTTGGGATCCGGGCGCGCGGCGCCCGCAGGGGTGGTCGTGGCGGGCCGGACGGCCGCAGGGGTGGTCGTGGCGGGCCGGACGGCCGCAGGGGCCGCCGGGCGGTGGATCAGGGCCTCAGGACGGGACGCGCCACGTGCTCAGTCGGCGTTCGATCGTGACGAGGATCTGGTTGAAGGCCAGGCCGATCGCGGAGATCGTGACGATGCCCGCGTACATCTGCGGGATCGCGAAGTTGAACTGCGAGGCGTTGATCAGGTAGCCGAGGCCCGCCTTCGCGCCGATCATCTCGGCCGCGACCAGGACCAGGATGGAGACGGCCCCCGCCAGCCGGATGCCGGTGAAGATGACCGGCACCGACGCCGGCAGGATCACCTTCTGGAACAGCTTCGGCGTGGACAGGTCCATGGAGCGGGCCAGTTTCACCAGCGTCGGATCGGCGTTGCCCACGGCGCTGATGGTGTTCAGCAGGATCGGCCAGACGCAGGCGTACACGACGATCGAGACCTTCGAGGTCTCCCCGATGCCCAGCAGCAGGACGAACACCGGGAGCAGCGCGAGCGCCGCCGTGTTGCGGAACACCTCCAGCAGCGGCCCGAGCAGCGCCGCCACCGGCCGGTACCAGCCGATCAGCAGCCCGAGCGGGACCGCGACGGCGACCGCGATGCCGAATCCGCCGAAGGAGCGGGCCAGGCTGGCCTTGCTGTGCTCGGCGAGCTGCCCGCTGCCCAGCAGCTCCCACCAGGCCTTGGCCACCTCGCTCACCGGCGGCAGGAACGTCGCGTCGACCAGCCCCAGCCGCGGCGCCGTCTCCCACAGGGCCAGCAGGGCCAGGATCGCCGCGGAGCGCAGCGCGACCGCCCGCAGCCCCCGCAGGACGCGCCGCGCCAGGGCCGCGGCCGGCGGGCGTACGGGGGGCCGCGCGGGGGTCCGTACCTCCGGGGGCGCGAGGTCCCGTACGGCCTCGGCCTCGGCCTCGGCCTCCGCCTTCGCCCTTGTCTCCTCTACCTCCACCGCCGCTTCCACCGTGGTGCTCATACGGCGACCTCCTCCTTCTCCAGTTGCTGGGCGCGGGCCACCTCGTCGTGGAGCAGGGTCCAGATCTCGTGGCGGTAGCGGGCGAACTCCGGGCTGGAGCGCAGGTCTTCACCGGTGGCCCCGGTGGCCCGGTCGCCGAACGACACCGGGACGACCTGCTTGACCCGGCCGGGGCGGGAGGTGATGACGGCCACCCGCTGCCCGAGGTACACGGCCTCTTCGATGCCGTGCGTGATGAACACGATCGTCTTGCCGGTGCTCTGCCAGATCCGGCGCAGTTCGTCCTGGAGGGACTCGCGGGTCTGCGCGTCGAGCGCGGCGAACGGCTCGTCCATCAGCAGTACGTCCGGGTCGTAGGCGAGCGAGCGCGCGATGGCGACCCGCTGGCGCATGCCGCCGGACAGTTCGTGCGGGTGCCGGTCCTCGAACCCGGTGAGACCGACGAGATCCAGGAACTCGCGGGCCCTCGACGCTCGTTGGCGGCGCGGGACGCCGGTGGCCTCCAGGCCGAACTCGATGTTGCCCAGCGCGGTGCGCCACGGCAGCAGCGCGTACTGCTGGAAGACGATGCCCCGGTCGAGCCCCGGCCCGGTGACCGACTTGCCGTCGAGCAGGATCCGCCCGGAGGTGGGCGGGGTCAGGCCGCCGAGCAGGTCCAGGAGGGTGGACTTGCCGCAGCCGCTGGGGCCCACGACGACCACGAACTCCCCGGACCCGATCTCCAGGTCGATCCCGTCGAGGGCGGTGAACTCGGTCTTCTTGTCCTTCGTCGGGAAGGTCTTCGTCACGGAGTCGAACACGATCTTCGCCATGGCGGCCGGTCAGCCCTTCCCTTGTCCGTTGAACTCGTTGGTGTAGAGGTCGGCCGCCTTGAGCTGGCCCTTCTTGATCTCGCCCCGGTCGCCGAGCCAGTCGAGCCAGAGCTGGAACTCCTTGTCCTCGATCCGGCCGCCCTTCTCGGCGACTCCGTAGGAGCGCCAGAACTGCAGCGTCGCCGTGTCCTCGTTGCGGCCGCGCTTCTTGACGATCTCCGTCATCCGCGCGATGACCTCCTCGCGCGGGGTGGCGCGGGACCAGTCGATGGCCTTGGCCACCCCGGTCACGAACGTCCGTACGGTGTCCGGGTTCTGCTTGATGAGGCGCTCGGTCATGATGTAGGTCCCGGCGCTGAACGGGCCGAGCAGTTCCACGTCGGTGAACAGCGGGCGGATGCCGCCGGCCGCGAGGGCCTTGTCGCGCAGGACTCCGGTGAGGACCCCGACCTCGATCTGCTTCTGCCGCAGCGACTGTTCGGTGTTGACGGGCGGAACCACGAGGGGCTCGACCTTGGCCGCGTCCTCCTTGGAGAGGCCGCCCCGGCTCAGGTAGATGTCGAGCAGGGCCTGGTAGTGGGCGCCCAGGGTGTTCATGCCGACCTTCTTGCCGATCAGGTCGCGGGCGGAGCGGATCGGGCTGTCCTCCAGTACGTAGTAGCCGCCGTAGGAGTACTGGTCGGAACCGTAGGAGGAGATGACGGCCTTGATCGGGGCCTTGGTGGAGGCGAGCTTGATGACCGCGCCGTTGAAAGCACTGCCGAAGTGGGTCTGCCCGGTGGCGGCGGACTGGATGTCCTGCGGGCCGCTGATGGTGTTGCCGACCCAGTCCAGGGTCACGTCGCCGAGGTAGCCGAGGTCGGCGGCGAGCTCGGGGAGCGTGACCGCGCCGACGGCGCCCTGGTACTTCAGGGAGGTGATCTGCTTGCCGCCGGAGCCGCCACTGGCGGTCGCCGTCCCGCAGCTCACCGCGGCCGCCGAGATGCCGAGCAGGGTGAGGAACTGGCGTCGGGAGGTACGGGTGGTGGTGAAAGCTGCGGACATCGCGATTCCTTGTCGATCCGGGTCGGGCGGTCAGGGAGGGAGGGGCGGGTGCGCCGGTTTCCGTACGGAGATCAGCGCGCGGTGGCGAGCGCGGCGGCCTGAGCCGCGCGCAGGGCGTCGGCGAACTCGTCGACGGCCTGGTACAGGTCCAGCTCCGCCTCCGGGCGCAGCCGGTCAGGGCCGGCCCCGCGCTCGACGGAGGAGTCCAGGACGAAGCGGCCGGCGGTGACGTGCCGGGCGCCGAGCGCGGCGAGGACCGGGCGCAGGGCGTAGTCGATGGTCAGGACGTGGGCGAGGCTGCCGCCGGTGGCCAGCGGGAAGACCGTCTTCCCGGCCAGCCCGTCCTGCGGGAGCAGATCGAGGAAGGCCTTGAGAAGACCGGTGTACGAGGCCTTGTAGACGGGCGTCGCGATGACGATCCCGTCGGCTTCGGCGACGGCTTCGAGGGCCCGGCGGATCTCCGGCTCGCCGCGGCGTGCGGCGAGCAGATCGGCGGCGGGAAGCTCCCGGACGGCGAGCTGCGCGGTCTCGAACCCGGCGTGGTTCAGGCGGCGCAGCACGTGGTCGGCGACCACGTCGGTACGGGAGTGGACGGACGGACTGCCGGTGAGGGCGAGCAGCTTGGGCACGGAGCGCTCCTTGGCTGACGGGGCGGGGCGGGCGGAACGGGGCGGGGCGGGGCGGGACGGGTCGTTTCGGTGTCTGTCTGCGTCTGCCTTCGTCTGTCGGCTCAGACCTCGGTGGTGGAGGCTCCGGAGGCGATGCCGAAGGCGGGGTCCGGCACGGCCTCCGGGCTGATCAGCCGGGACGCAACCCCGTCGGGCCCGACCGGGACGTCGCCGTCGACCGTCACGCGGCGCAGGGTGCGCTCGTGGTCGTCGGAGTCGTCGACGCCGTAGTGCTGGGTGGCGCGGTTGTCCCAGATCGCGACGTCACCGGCCTGCCACTGCCAGCGGACGGTGTTCTCGGGGAGCTCGATGTGGGCCTGGAAGAGGTCCTGGAGGAGGCGCGAGTCGCGGCCGGTGAGCCCGTTGATCCGCTGGACGAAGTTGCCGAGCAGCAGGGTGCGTTCGCCGGTCTCGGGGTGGACCCGGACCACCGGGTGCTCGGTGAGGAACTTGGTCGAGGTGAACACCTCGCGGTACTGGGCGAGCGCCTCGGGAAGCGCTTCGGGCTTCAGGGCCGCGTAGTCGTACTCGTTGGAGTGCACGGCGCGCAGGCTGTCGGCGAGAACGCGCAGCGGCTCGGGCAGGCCGGCGTAGGCGGTGGCCGTGTTGGCCCACAGGGTGTTGCCCCCGTACGGCGGGATGGTGACGGCGCGGAGGATGGAGAAGGCGGGGTAGGCGGGGACGAAGGTGACGTCCGTGTGCCACTGGTTGGCGCGGGCTCCGTGGTGGGAGTCGATGCCGAGCGCGTAACGCCCGTCGGCGGAGGGCACGGTGGGGTGCGCGACGGGCGCGCCGAGCAGCTGCGCGAAGGCCTCGTGCCCGTCCTCGTCGAGGTGGCCCTGACCGCGGAAGAAGACGACCTTGTGGGCGAGTAGCGCGGCCCGGATCCCGGCGACGACCTCGGCTTCGAGCTCGCCGCCGAGCCGGACCCCACCGATCTCGGCGCCTATGCGGCCGCCGATCTTGGTCACGGTGAGGTCGGTGCGGGTGGCAGTGGACATGAGAGGCTCCTTGTTTATTTCCGCAGAGGAAGAAATGAGGGAAGCGAGGACGACGGGAATCCGTCCGGGGGGCGGACGGAAGGGGCGGGGACCTGCGGTCGGCCGCGGGATCGGCGGGCCACCAGGTCCGACGGGCGGACGGCTGGACGGGGCGAGGGCCGGCCGGCGGCCGGATCAGGCGGGCCTCGAAGTCCGGCCGGGGTCGACGGGTGGAGACCGGCGGGGTGACGAGGTTCAGCAGGTGGGAGCCGGCGGGCAACGAAGTACGACCGGTGAAGACCGGCGGTCGGGGCGACGAGGTGCAACAGGCGGGAGCCTGCCGGCGACGAGGTTCGACGGGTGGAGACCGGAGGGCGGCGAGGTTCGACGGGCGGCCGCCCGGCCGGCGACGGGGGTGGGCGGGCGCCGCTCGGAGACGATCGACCGGAACCCGCGGAGCCCTACCCCATCCACCGGGGCGAGTCGGCGCGAGCCCCACGCACACCCCGGACGACGGGGCACGAACGCCCAGCCACTCGGGGACCCAGAGGCTCAAGTACTCAGCGGCTTCGAGGCTTCGAGGCTCCGAGGCTCCGAGGCTCCGAGGCTCCTAGCCTCAGGGACCTCAGCGCCTCCGGGGCTCAGGGGCTCCTAGCCTCAGCACCTCCGGGGCTCCGGGACTCCGGGACTCCGGGACTCCGGGACTCCGGGACTCCGAGGCTTCTCGCCTCCGGGGCTCAGGGGCTCCTAGCCTCAGGGCCTCAGCGGCTCCGGAGCTCCGGAGCTCCGGAGCTCCTAGCCTTCGGGCCTCAGCCGCTCAGGGGCTCAGAACATCGCCGCTCAGGAACAGTGCGGGGCCGTACAGCGGCGGCCCTGACACTCGCCCGGCGCGGTACAGCAGCCGGGGGTGTGGAGCCGCGGGGCGAGGAACTCGGTCGCGGTCATGTCCCGGAGACTGCCAGCGCCCCCACGCCCGGTCAACCCCGCCGAGCACCCCCCACCCTCACCCCCAACCTCCGAGCCACACCCCGCACGACCTGCCCTTTCACCGTTTTCCGCCACTCCCGGAACGGCCGAAACCCATGGCCTGATTTCATGCCCCCGCAACGCACCCGCCACGCAGCCCGCCGCCATGTGAAGCGCGAGGCCCGGGGCAGAGCCCCGCAACGGCACCCCACGGCCCGAAGCCCGATTCAGCCCGCTGCCGTTTGAGGCGCGGGGCTCGGGGCGGAGCCCCGGCAACAGCGCCGCACGGCCGTAGCCCAATCCAGCCCCGCCGGCGTTTGAGGCGCGGAGCCCGAGGCGGAGCCCCGGCAACAGCGCCGCACGGCCCGAAGCCAAAACCAGCCCCGCCGGCGCTTGAGGCGCGGGGTCCGGGGCGGAGTCCCGCGAGCGGCGCCGCACGGCAGGGGGTCCGGGGCCGGCCCCGGGGAGCCGCGCCGCACGGCGCGACCCCATCCCGCTCCCGCCGAGCGCAGCGACACGGCATGATCGGGACCACACCCCACCCCCCGAGGAGCCCGCCCGTGCCTCCCACCCCCGGTGACGGGCGGGCCGCCGCCAACGCCGCCGCGGTGCTCCGTACCGTCCTGAGCCACGGGCCCCTCGCCCGGAGCGACATACCGAAGCTCTGCGGTCTCAGCCCGGCCGCCGTGTCCCGGCAGACCACGGCCCTGCTCCGCGCCGGCCTGCTGCACGAGCGCCCCGGGCCGGAGCTGCCGCCCGCGGCAACCGGCCGCCCCGGAGCCGGCCCAGCCCCCGGCCCCAGCCCCGGCCCCGGCCGCCCCCGCATCCCCCTGGACCTGCACACCGGCCCCCTCGGCGGCCCCCTCGCCGCCGGCCTGCACATCGGTGTGCCCGCCTCCACCTTCAGCCTCGTGGACCTCCGCGGCCGCGTCCTGGCCCGCCGGGCCCTGCCGCACGCGGGCCGCTCCCCCGACCGTCTCCCCGCCGTCATCGCCGCCGAACTCGGCCGGTTCCTGCGGGAGTCCAACCCCGCCGGCCGCCCCCTGCTCGGTCTCGGCGCGGCCCTCGGCGGCTGGGTCCGCCCCGCCGACGGCACCGTCGTGCGCCACGACGCCCTCGGCTGGCGCGAGCTCCCGCTCGGCGCCGAGCTCTCCGACCGCCTCGGCCTGCCCGTCTCCGTGGACAACCACGCCCGCGCCATCGCCCACGCCGAGATCCTCTTCGGCCGCCCGGAGGCCCGCTCCAGCCTCCTCCACCTCTTCATCGGCAACGTCGTCGACGCCGCCTTCGGCATCGAGGGCACCGTGCACCAGGGCCCGGGAGCCGCCGCCGGGGACGTCGCGCACCTCCCGGTGCCCGGTTCGCGGACCCCCTGCGCGTGCGGCCGTACGGGCTGTCTCCAGGCGAGCGCCTCCGACGGGGTCCTCGGCGCCGAGGCCGTGCGCCTCGGCATCGTCCCGGAAGCCGCCGACAACGCGGTCAACCTCCTGGTCGACGCCGCCGCCACCGGCGACCCCCGCGCCGACCGGCTGCTGCGCGCACGCGCCCGTACGGTCGGCCGGGCCGCGGCCCTGCTCCTCGACGTGTTCAACCCGGCCGTCATGGTGGTCTCCGAGCTGGCCTGCATCCTCCACGACGGCTACCTCGACGAGATCCGCGACGCGGCCGGCGACCAGGACCGCTACGGGCGCCGGATCGTCGCCCCGCACGCGGGTCCCGCCGTACTCCCGGTGGCCTCCGCGACCGTCCTGCTCGCCCCGCTCTTCCGTGACCCCTCCCGACTCACATGAGAGGGGGAGATCACATCCGGTGGTTCTAGGTCGTTGACAGGTACCCCCCTAACATTCGAGCCATGACGGTCCTGCCTGATGACGGGCTCTCCTTGGCCGCCGAATTCCCTGACGCGACGCATGAGCAGTGGCAGCGCCTGGTAGAGGGCGTGCTGCGCAAGTCGGGCAAGGAAGTTTCCGGCGAGGCAGCGGAAGACGCGTTGTCCACGAAGCTTGAAGACGGGCTCACCACCCGCCCGCTGTACAGCGCGCCCGAAACCGCGCCGGACACCGGTTTCCCCGGGTTCGCTCCGTTCGTACGGGGCGGCCGTGCCGAGGGCAGCGCCGCCTCGGGCTGGGACGTGCGCCAGCGGATCGCGGGCACCGACCCCGTACGGGTGAACGACGCGGCCCTGGCCGACCTGGAGAACGGCACCACCTCGCTGTGGCTGGCCGTCGGCGACGCCGGCCTGCCCGCCGAGGGCCTGGGCCGTGCGCTGGAGGGGGTCTACCTCGACCTCGCTCCCGTCTCGCTGGACCCCGGCGCCCAGTACGCGGAGGCCGCCCGGGCCCTGCTCGCGCTGTACGCCGAGCGCGCGGTGGCCCCCGAGGCCGCCCACGCCTCCCTGGGCGCCGACCCGCTGGGGCACGAGGCCCGCACGGGCGAGGCCCTGGACCTGGCGGAGGCCGCCGCGCTCGCCGCGGAGACGGCCGCCTGGCCCCACGTGCGCGCCCTGACCGTCGACGCCCTGCCGTACCACGAGGCGGGTGGCAGCGCCGCCGAGGAGCTGGGGCTCTCCCTGGCCACCGGGGTCGCCTACCTGCGCGCCCTCACGGAAGCCGGGCTGACCACCGAAGCGGCCTTCGGCGAGCTGGAGTTCCGCTACGCCGCCACCGCCGACCAGTTCCTGACCATCGCCAAGCTGCGCGCCGCCCGTCGCCTGTGGGCCCGGATCGCCGAGGCCTGCGGGACCCCGGGGGCCGGCGCCCAGCGCCAGCACGCCGTGACCTCGCCGGTGATGATGACCCGCCGCGACCCGTGGGTGAACATGCTGCGCACCACCGTCGCCTGCATGGCGGCGGGCGTGGGCGGCGCCGACGCCGTCACCGTGCTCCCGTTCGACCAGGAGCTCGGCCTGCCCGACGCGTTCGCCCGCCGCATCTCCCGCAACACCTCCACGATCCTGCTGGAGGAATCGCACCTGGCCCGGGTGATCGACCCGGCGGGCGGCTCGTACTACGTCGAGCAGCTCACCGACGAACTCGCCCACGCAGCGTGGGAGTTCTTCCAGACCGTGGAGAAGGCGGGCGGCCAGGCCGCCGCGCTGCGCTCCGGCCTGGTCGCCGAACGCCTCGCCGCCACCTGGGCCGCGCGCTCGAAGAAGCTGGCCACCCGGCGCGAACCCGTCACCGGAGTCAGCGAGTTCCCGCACCTGTCCGAGAAGCCGGTCGTACGGGAACCCGCGCCGGCCCCGCTCACGGGCGGATTGCCGCGCGTGCGGCGCGATGAGGCGTACGAGGCCCTGCGCGCCCGCAGCGACGTACACCTGGCGGCGACGGGTGCCCGGCCGACCGTCTTCCTGGCGGCCCTGGGCCCGGCGGCCGCGCACACGGCCCGCGCCACCTTCGCCTCCAACCTGTTCCAGGCGGGCGGCATCACCCCGGTCCACGACCCGGTGTCGGTGACCCCGGAGACCGCCGCGGCGGCCTACGCGGCGAGCGGGGCCGACGGCATGGCCGTGCTGTGCTCCAGCGACGCGCTGTACGAGGAGCAGGCCGAGGCGGTGGCCGCGGCCCTGCGCTCGGCGGGCGCGACGACCGTGTTCCTCGCGGGCAGGCCCGGCACCGCCGCGGCGGCCGTGGACGAGTACGTCTTCGCCGGCTGCGACGCGATCGCCGTGCTGTCCTCCGTACTCGACCGGATGGGAGTCGCGTCTTGAGCATCCCCGATTTCTCCGAACTCGCGCTGAACGGCGCGGCCCCGGCCGCCGGGTCCGAGGACCAGTGGCGGACCGCGCTGAAGGAGTCCACCGGCTCGGGAGCCGCCGAGCTGCTGTGGGAGACCCCCGAGGGCATCGGCGTACAGCCCCTGTACACGGGCCGCGACCTGGAGGGCCTGGACTTCCTCCACACCTACCCGGGCGTGGCACCGTACCTGCGCGGCCCGTACCCGACGATGTACGTCAACCAGCCCTGGACGATCCGGCAGTACGCGGGCTTCTCCACGGCCGAGGAGTCCAACGCCTTCTACCGGCGCAACCTCGCGTCCGGCCAGAAGGGCCTGTCGATCGCCTTCGACCTGCCCACGCACCGCGGCTACGACAGCGACCACCCGCGCGTGACGGGCGACGTCGGCATGGCGGGCGTGGCGATCGACTCGATCTACGACATGCGCCAGCTCTTCGACGGCATCCCGCTGGACAAGATGACGGTGTCGATGACGATGAACGGCGCCGTGCTGCCGGTCCTCGCCCTCTACATCGTGGCGGCGGAGGAGCAGGGCGTCTCGCCCGACAAGCTCGCCGGGACCATCCAGAACGACATCCTCAAAGAGTTCATGGTCCGCAACACCTACATCTATCCGCCGAAGCCCTCGATGCGGATCATCTCCGACATCTTCGCCTTCACCTCGCAGAAGATGCCCCGCTACAACTCCATCTCGATCTCCGGGTATCACATCCAGGAAGCCGGGGCCACGGCCGACCTGGAGCTGGCGTACACCCTCGCCGACGGCGTGGAGTACCTGCGGGCGGGCCAGGCCGTCGGCCTGGACGTGGACGCCTTCGCGCCGCGCCTGTCCTTCTTCTGGGCGATCGGCATGAACTTCTTCATGGAGGTGGCGAAGCTGCGAGCGGCCCGCCTCCTCTGGGCGCGCCTGGTCAAGCAGTTCGACCCGAAGAACGCCAAGTCCCTGTCCCTGCGCACCCATTCGCAGACCTCGGGCTGGTCCCTCACGGCGCAGGACGTCTTCAACAACGTCACCCGCACCTGCATCGAGGCGATGGCGGCCACCCAGGGCCACACCCAGTCGCTGCACACCAACGCGCTGGACGAGGCCCTCGCCCTGCCCACCGACTTCTCCGCGCGCATCGCCCGCAACACCCAGCTCCTCCTCCAGCAGGAGTCGGGCACCTGCCGCTCCATCGACCCGTGGGGCGGCAGCGCGTACGTCGAGAAGCTGACGTACGACCTGGCCCGCCGGGCCTGGCAGCACATCCAGGAGGTCGAGGCGGCCGGCGGCATGGCGCAGGCCATCGACGCGGGCATCCCCAAGCTCCGCGTGGAGGAGGCTGCGGCCCGCACGCAGGCCCGTATCGACTCGGGCCGTCAGCCGGTGATCGGCGTCAACAAGTACCGGGTGGCGACGGACGAGCAGATCGACGTCCTCAAGGTCGACAACTCCTCGGTCCGCGCCCAGCAGATCGCCAAGCTCCGGCGGCTGCGCGAGGAGCGCGACGAGGCGGTCACCCAGGACACCCTGCGGGCGCTGACGAACGCGGCGGAGCGCGGGGACGGCAACCTCCTCGCCCTGGCGGTGGACGCGGCGCGCGCGAAGGCCACGGTGGGCGAGATCTCGGACGCCCTGGAGAAGGTGTACGGGCGGCACGCGAGCCAGATCCGTACGATCTCGGGTGTGTACCGAACCGAGGCAGGCGAGTCCCCGTCCCTGGAGCGCACCCGTGCGCTCGTCGACCGGTTCGAGGAGGCGGAGGGCCGCCGTCCGCGCATCCTGGTCTGCAAGATGGGCCAGGACGGGCACGACCGCGGCCAGAAGGTGATCGCCACCGCCTTCGCCGACCTGGGCTTCGACGTGGACGTCGGCCCGCTGTTCCAGACCCCCGAGGAAGTGGCCCGCCAGGCCGTCGAGGCCGACGTGCACGTGGTCGGCGTCTCCTCCCTCGCGGCCGGCCACCTGACCCTCGTACCGGCGCTGCGCGAGGCCCTCGCCTCGGAGGGCCGCGAGGACATCATGATCGTCGTGGGCGGGGTCATCCCTCCCGCGGACGTCCCCACCCTCCTCGAGATGGGTGCCACGGCGGTGTTCCCGCCCGGCACGGTCATCCCGGACGCGGCGCACGACCTGGTGACGCGGCTCGCCGCGGACCTGGGCCACGAGCCGCACGAGCTGTAGGCGCCGTGCCCCGGATCGACATCACCGCCTACACGAAGGGCGTACTCGACGGGAAGCGCGCGTTCATCGCGCGCGCGATCACCCTCGTCGAGTCCACCCTGCCCGCGCACCGGTCCCTGGCGCAGGAGCTGTTGACCGAGCTCCTCCCCCACGCGGGGCGGGCTCGGCGCATCGGCATCAGCGGTGTGCCGGGCGTGGGGAAATCCACCTTCATCGACGCCTTCGGCACGATGCTGACAGGGCTCGGCCACAAGGTGGCGGTCCTGGCCGTCGACCCCTCCTCCACCCGTACGGGCGGCTCCATCCTGGGTGACAAGACCCGGATGGAGCGCCTCTCCGTGGACCCCGCGGCCTTCGTCCGCCCGTCCCCCTCGGCGGGGACGCTGGGCGGGGTGGCGAAGGCCACCCGGGAATCGATCATCGTGATGGAGGCCGCGGGCTACGACGTGGTCCTCGTGGAAACGGTGGGCGTGGGCCAGTCCGAAACCACGGTCGCCGGAATGGTCGACTCCTTCCTCCTCCTCTCCCTCGCCCGCACGGGCGACGGCCTCCAGGGCATCAAGAAGGGCGTCCTGGAACTGGCCGACGTCCTGGCCGTCAACAAGGCGGACGGCCCGCACGAGCGCGACGCGAAGGCCGCGGCACGCGAACTGTCCAGCGCGCTGCGCCTGATGCACCCGGCCGACGCCGCGTGGACCCCACCGGTCCTGACGTGCAGCGCCCGGGAATCCACGGGCCTGGAGGAGGTCTGGAACCGCCTGGAACAGCACCGCGTGCTCCTGGAAGCGGGCGGCCGCCTGGCGTCGAAGCGCGCGGCCCAACAGGTGGAGTGGACCTGGTCGATGGTCCGCGACGAACTCCTGGAACGCCTCCGCTCGAACCCGGCGGTACGGGACCTTGCACCGACCCTGGAATCAGAGGTCCGCGCGGGCACCCTGACCCCCACCCTGGCCGCGGACCACTTGCTGTCGGCCTTCACCGACTCCTGACGACCCCGGCCCCGCCCACCGGGGTCAGCCTCAGGCGGCGACGAGCACGGGCCCACCGATGGCCAGCACCCGCCGAAGCACCCGCACCCGCGCCTCCGCATCCCCCTCGGAGAGCAACGCCGCAAGCACGGCGACCCGCGCCTGAGGCGCCCGCAGCGTCCCCGTGGGCACGGCCCCGGCCGCAACCAGATCCACCGCACCCCCGTGGGTGTAGATCTCCGTCACCGGCCCGGCCGCAACCCGCGTGGTCAACGCCACCAGCACACCGTCCGCGACAGCCGCCTTCACCGCGTCGACGATCTCCGGCGTGGCGTTGCCGGCGCCGGTCCCGACCAGCACGATCCCCCGCGCCCCCGCCGCCACCGCGGCGTTGAGCAGCACCGCGTCACCGCTCACGTGGTGCACCACGACATCCACCCGCGGCGGCCCTTCCGGCGCCTCGGGCATCGCGGGCAACGGCAGCGGCTCCGGCCGTACCGGCGTCCGCAGCACGGTGACCTTGCCGAAGCCGACCTTCCCCAGCAGTTCCTTCGACGGGTCGGCGAAGGCATCGAGCGCCACGGCCTGCGCCTTCACGGTCCCGCGCGCCGCGTGCACCCGCCCCGCGAACGTGATCAGGACGCCGAGCCCGCGCGTCTTCGACGCGGTCAGCAGGGCATCGTAGAGATTGCCGGGACCGTCCCCGTCCGCCGCCCCCATGGGCCGCTGCGAGCCGGTGAACACCACGGAGCGCCCATCGTGGTGGTGCAGGTCCACCAGGAACGCCGATTCCTCCAGCGTGTCCGTGCCGTGCGTGACGACGATCCCGTCCACACCCGGATCGGCGAGCACCTCGTGCACGGTCCGCAGCAGGGTCAGCTGGTGCGCGGTGGTCAGCCGGGGACTGTTCACACTGAACAGGTCGACGACCTCGACGCTCACCCCCTCCGGCAGCGGCGCGGTGGCCATGACCTCGGCCCCGTCGGCATCGGCCGCGAAACCGGAACCCTGCCAGCGGCTGGCTATCGTCCCGCCGGTACTGATCACGACGATGCGTCCCATGACCACGACCCTTCCCTCACACAGCCCGAAACGGCCCGCACAGACTTTCTATAGACGGCAATGGTAGGCCGATCTACGCGCAATACGATTGCGATCTCACCCCACCGCGCAATAAAACCTGAGTGATAATTGCGCAATGGACGCCATCGACAAAGAAATCTTGCGCGAGCTTCAGGCGGACGGCCGGCTCAGCAACCAGGAGCTGGCCCAGCGCGTGGGCCTCACCCCCTCCCCCTGCATGCGCAGGGTCCGCCAGCTGGAAGAGGAAGGGATCATCCAGGGCTACCGCGCGGTGATCTCCCCCGAAGCGGTCGGCCGCGGCTTCGAGGTCCTGGTCTCCGTGGAGGTCCGCCGCGACCGCGAGGCCGTCGAAGCCTTCGAAGCCGCCCTCCAGGACATCCCCGACGTCATCGAGGCCTACCGCCTCTTCGGCAGCCCCGGCTGCCTCCTGCGCATCGCGGTCGCGGACCTCCGCGCGTACGAACGCCTCTGGATCGAAAAGCTGACGGCCCTCTCGGGCGTCACGGAGGTCAACTCGCAGATCATCATGAAACGCATCAAGGAACCGACGGGCCTGCCGGTCTGACCCTCGCGGCGGACGCGGGCGCCCGTCGCACATTGACCGGCCGCCGAGTGTACGGTTAGGGTTACCTAAGTCGGACGCGGCAGCCCTGGGGCCCCTGTCCTGACCCGTGTACACGCGCGTTGCCGCCAGGGGGAGTCGGACCGCCCATGCTGTGTTCGAGGCTGATCAACGCGAACATCATCACCATGGATCCGGCCCGTCCCCTCGCCCGTGAGCTGGGGATCTGGCGGGGGCGGATCGTGGGGCTCGACGAGGACGTCGCCTCGCTGCCGGCCCGTGAGGTCATCGATCTGCAGGGCGCCACCGTGCTGCCCGGGTTCATCGACAGTCATGTGCACCTCGCCTGGACCGGGCTGAAGCAGAGCACCCCGAGCGTCGCCCCGTGCGAGCGGGTCGAGGACGTGCTGGCGGTGGTGGCGGAGGCCGTCTCCCGCTCGGCGGGCGGGGACGGCTCCTGGGTCGACGTGATGGGCTATGACCAGCGGGCCCTGGGGCGGCATCTGACCGCCGGCGAGCTGGATACCGTCAGTCGCGGGCGCAAGGTGTTCCTGATGCACGACTCGGGGCACGGGTGCGTCGTGAACAGCGCGGTGCTGCGCCTGCTTCCCGCCGGCGTTCCGCACCAGGACGGCTTCCTGGCCGAGGGCGCCATGACCGCCGCGCGGCGACTGCGGCTGCCGTACGGGCAGGACGAGATCGCCGATGCCGTCGAGCGCGCGGCCCGGACCTGCCTCGCGGAGGGCGTGACCGCCGTCGCCGAGGCGGGCATCGGGGGTGGGCTGCTCGGCCACAGCCCGGTGGAGCTCGGCGCGTACCAGCTGCTGCGGGACCAGGGGAGGCTGCCCCTGCGGGTGCAGCTCATGCCCGCCGGCGATGTGCTGCGGCCGCGCGAAGCGCACCGGGAGGACGGGATCCCCCGCGCCCTGGACCTCGGCATGCGCACCGGGTTCGGCGACGACTGGCTGTCGCTGGGCGCGCTCAAGATCTACACCGACGGCGGGATGATGGCCCGGACCGCCGCGCTCACGGCCCCGTACGCGGGCACGGACCACACCGGACAGCTCCAGGACGACCCCGACCGCCTCACCCGGCTCATCGTGGACGGCCACCTCGCCGGCTGGCAGCTCGCCGTCCACGCCATCGGGGACCGCGCCGCCGACCTCGCGCTCGACGCGCTGGAGCAGGCGCAGCGGCTGCGGCCCCGGCCGGACGCGCGGCACCGGATCGAGCACGCCGGGCTGATCCGCCCCGACCAGCTCCCGCGCTTCGCACGCCTGGGCGTCAGCGCGGTCGTCCAGCCGGCCTTCCTGTACTCCTTCGGGGACGACTACGCGGACGTGATGGGTGAGGAGCGGGCCCCCTGGATGTACCGGGGGCGCGGGTTCCTGGACCACGGGGTGACCCTCGTGGGGAGTTCGGACCGGCCCGTGACGGACGGGGCCCCGCTGCGGGCGATCCAGTTCATGGTCGAGCGCGCCTCCGCCTCCGGGCGGCCGATCGGGCCGGACGAGGCGGTCACCGTCGAGGAGGCGCTGTACGCGTACACGGTCGCCGGTGCGTACGCGTGCCGGTGGGAGGACAGGGCCGGCAGCCTCACCCCGGGGAAGCGCGCCGACCTGGTGGTTCTGGGTGACGACCCGCGGTACGTCGATCCCTCCCGGATCAGTGCCATCGAGGTCGTGGAGACCTTCGTCGACGGAAACCGCATGACGGATACGGATGCGGGAAAGCTGTGAGTGGAGTGAGCAGAGTGATTGGTACGAGTAGCGTCCTGGAACGTCTTTCCCCGCTGTGGGAGGAACCCGAGATGCCGCCGCGCTGGGTCATCTGGCACGCGGGTGCGGGTGATTCCTTCGTCTTCGACCGGGAGTTCAACATGCCCGTCGACGTGGACGACGCGCTCCTCGGGGAGGTTCTGTGCCGGATGCGCGAGGTCGGCGCCCCGGAGGGTGACACCTACCCCGGCCGCCCGTGCGGATGACGGCCGTTGCGGACCCGGCTCCCGACGCCGACGCCTCGGCGCGGCCCTGGCTCACCTCGCCGGGACCGGGGCTGTGGGCCGTGCGCGTGAGCCTGTACGCGGATCGGGCGCGGGAGCTGGAGGGCATGCTCGACGATGCCGAGCGGGCCCGGCTCCAGGGGATCCGGCGTGCCGGCGACCGTGACCAGTACCGGGTCGCCCACGTCGTGCTGCGGCAGTTGCTGGGCGACCGGCTCGGCCGGGATCCGGCGCGGGTGCGCTTCTTCCGCGAGCCCTGCCCCGGCTGTGGCGGACCGCACGGGCGGCCCGCCGTGACCGGCACACCGCTGCACTTCTCGCTGTCCCACGCGGGGGACGCCGTCCTGGTGGCCTTCGCGGACAGTCCGGTCGGGGTCGACGTCGAGCGGCGGCCGGAGCCCGCGCTGGCCTCGCAGGTGGCCTCCGAACTGGCGGAGGTCCTCCATCCGGCCGAGCGCGCCGAGTTGTCGGCGCTGCCGGCCGACGAGCTCCCCGCCGCGGTGGCCCGCTGCTGGTCCCGGAAGGAGGCCTACCTCAAGGGGGTCGGCATCGGACTCGGCGGGAACCCGGCCCTGACGTACGTGGGCACCGGCGCCACCCCCTCGGCTCCGTCGGGATGGACCGTCGCCGACGTGCCCGCCTTCCCCGGCTACGTGGCGGCACGCGCCGTCCGTACGGGCCGACTTGGCCCCGCCAGCTAGGTAAGGCTAACCTTACCTCGACCGTTCCGCCGGGAGGCCTCCGCCTCCGCACCCGCCCCGCACACGGCGGAACCGAGGAAGGAACACCTTGACCACGGCCACGCTGCCCCCTGCCGCCGCGCACGCCACCCTGCCGCCCCGCACCCCCGCCGCCGTTCCCCGGTGGCACGAGGTCCCCGGGTTCACGGTGCGCCCGGCCCGCCGGGACGACGGCCCCGCGCTCGCCGCCCTCTCCCGGCCGTTCGTCCACGCGGGGGCGCTCCGCGAACGCCCGCTCTCCCTCTACCTCTCCCGGGCGTCGGACTTCCTCGTCGCGCAGGCACCCGACGGAACCCTCGAAGGCTGCCTCGGCCTGCGCGAACACCCCGCCGCGGGCGTGCTGTACAACTTCTGCGTCGCGGCCCACCGGCAGGGCTCGGGCATGGGCGCCCGGCTGCTGCACGCGGCGTTCGCCAGGGCCCGCAACCGCTCCCTGGCCACGCTGTTCACGGCGACGACCGGCAGCGGCCGGCTCTTCCTCCTCCACGGGTTCCTCCCGGCCAGCCCGACCCTGGCGCCGGCCGAGTGGGCCCGGTCCCTGGACCCCGGCCGGGGCGCGCGCGTCCTGTCCCGCGCTCTCTAGACGGCGAGACCGGAGCGCAGGTGGACGGCCAAGGGGCGGGCCCCTGAGGGACCCGCCCCGCCGTACGCCCCCGGCCCTACGAGGCGTCGAGGATCCCGGGCAGCGCCGCCACCAGGGCATCGGCCCGCTCCTGCGGCAGCGTCAGGGCGGGAGCCAGCCGTACGACACCCGCGCCCGCCGCGTTCACGAGGAACCCGGCGTCCTGCGCGGCCCGCTGGACCCGCGCGGCGACGGGCTCGGCGAGGGCGATGCCCAGGAGCAGGCCGGCGCCCCGCACGTCCCGGACCAAGGGGTGTTCCAGGGCCTCGATGGCGAGCCTCAGCCGCTCCCCCACCCCTGCGGCGTGGGCGAGCAGCCCTTCCTTCTCGATGGTCTCCAGGACGGCGAGCCCGGCCGCGCACGCCACCGGGTTGCCGCCGAAGGTGGAGCCGTGCTGACCGGGGGTCAGCAGCTCGGCGGCGGGGCCGAAGGCGACCGCGGCGCCGATCGGCAGGCCTCCGCCCAGCCCCTTGGCCAGGGTGATCACGTCCGGCTCCGCTCCCGGCTCCGCCTGGTGCGCGAACCAGTGGCCGGTGCGGCCGATCCCGGTCTGCACCTCGTCCAGTACGAGCAGGGTGCCCGTGGCGCGGGTGATCTCGCGGGCCGCCCGCAGGTAGCCATCGGGAGGCAGGACGACTCCGGCCTCGCCCTGCAGGGGTTCGAGTACGACCGCGGCCGTCTGTTCGGTGACGGCCGCGCGGAGCGCCTCCGTGTCCCCGTAGGGAACGTGCGTGACCTCCCCGGGCAGGGGCAGGAAGGGGGCCTGCTTGGGCGGCTGGCCGGTGAGGGCCAGCGCCCCCATGGTGCGCCCGTGGAACCCGCCCTCCGTCGCGACCAGGTGCGGGCGCCCGGTCCGGCGGGCGATCTTGAAGGCGGCCTCGACCGCCTCCGCGCCCGAGTTGGCGAAGAACACCCGGCCCGGCCTGTCCAGCAGGGCCAGCAGCCGTTCCGCCAGTGCGACGGCCGGCTCCGAGACGAACAGGTTCGACACGTGGCCGAGCCGGGCGACCTGCTCCTGGACGGCCGAGACCAGGGCCGGATGGGCGTGCCCGAGGGCGTTGACGGCGATTCCGCCGGTGAAGTCCGTGTACGCGCGGCCGTCTTCGTCCCAGACCGTGCTGCCCTCGCCCCTGACCAGGGCCAGCGCGGGGGTGCCGTAGGTGTCCATCATCACCGCGCGCCAGCGGTCGGCGAGCGGTGTCGTCGTGCTGTCGGCGGTCACGCGCCGTCTCCCTTGCCGCCGGACCCCTCGGGGCCGGTCTGCTCGTCCGGCACCACCGTGGTGCCGGGTCCGTCCTCGGTGAGGATTCCGCGCAGCAGCGCGTGCGGCACCCGGCCGTCGATGACCTGCGCCCTGCCGACGCCCGCCCGTACGGCGCGCAGGCAGCCCTCCATCTTGGGGAGCATGCCGCTCGCGAGCTCCGGCAGCAGGGCGTCCAACTGGCCGGCGGTCAGGCGGTCGATCACCTCGGTGCTGTGCGGCCAGTCCGCGTACAGCCCCTCGACGTCGGTCATCACCACCAGCCGGTCGGCCCCGAGGGCGACGGCCAGCGCCGAGGCCGCGAGGTCGGCGTTGACGTTGTAGACCTGGCCGTCCTCGCCGCGCGCGACGGGTGAGATGACGGGGATGCGGCCCTGCTCCAGCAGCCCGGCGATCGTCGCGGCGTCCACGTCCACGATGTCGCCGACCAGACCGATGTCCACCGGCAGGCCGTCGACCCAGGCCGGACGGCGTACGGCGGTCATCGTGTGGGCGTCCTCGCCGGACAGGCCCACGGCGAACGGCCCGTGGGCGTTGATGGCCCCGACCAGTTCGCGCTGGACCTTGCCGGTGAGCACCATGCGCACCACGTCCATCGTCTCCGGCGTGGTCACCCGCATTCCGGCCTCGAAGCGCGTCTCCAGGCCGAGCCGGTCGAGCAGCGCGCTGATCTGGGGACCGCCACCGTGGACGACGACGGGCCGCAGGCCCGCGTGCCACAGCTCCACGACGTCCTGGGCGAACGTCCGGTGCGTGGAGGGGTCCACCATGGCGTTGCCGCCGAACTTGACGACGACCGTGCGGCCTTGGAGCTGCTCCAGCCAGGGCAGGTCCCGGGGGGCGGGCACGGCGGCCGGCACGGCGGCCGGCATGGCACCCGGCATGGCACCCGCCACGCCGTCCTGTGCGTGCGTCCGCTTCGTCTCCGCCGTCATCTCGACCCCGTTCACGAGCTGTAGGCGCTGTTCTCGTGCACGTACTCGGCTGTCAGGTCGTTGGTCCAGATGACGGCCGAGGAGTCACCGGAGCGCAGGTCCACGGTGATGGTGATCCGGCGGCCGGACAGGTCGACCTTGTCCCGCGGCTCGCCCTCGGCTCCGTCCCGGCACACCCAGACGCCGTTGATCGCCACGTCCAGCCGGTCCGCGTCGAAGACGGCCGAGGTGGTGCCGATCGCGGACAGCACCCGGCCCCAGTTCGGGTCCTCGCCGTGCAGTGCGCACTTGAGGAGGTTGTTGCGGGCCACCGAGCGGCCCACCTCCACGGCGTCCGCCTCCGAGGCCGCGCCGACGACGGCCACCTCGATCTCCTTGGACGCCCCCTCGGCGTCCGCCACCAGCTGGAGCGCCAGGTCCCGGCACACGGCGTGCACGGCGGCGGTGAGCTCCGCGGGTGCGGGCGTGATGCCCGAGCTGCCCGAGGCGAGCAGCAGCACGGTGTCGTTGGTGGACATGCAGCCGTCGGAGTCCACCCGGTCGAAGGTGGTGCGCACCGCTGCGCGCAGCGCCGCGTCGAGTACGCCGGCGCTCGCGTCGGCGTCCGTGGTCAGGACGACCAGCATGGTGGCGAGTCCCGGGGCGAGCATCCCGGCGCCCTTCGCCATGCCCCCCACGGTCCAGCCGGGGCCGGCGGCCACCGCCGTCTTGTGGACGGAGTCCGTCGTCTTGATCGCCACGGCCGCTTCCTCGCCGCCCCCGGGCGAGAGCCGGACCGCGGCGGCGTCGATGCCGGCCGTCACCCGGTCCATGGGCAGCCGGACGCCGATCAGGCCGGTGGAGCAGACCGCGACCTCGTCGGCGGCGATCTCCACGGCCCCCGCGGTGCGCTCCGCCATGGTCCGTGTGTCCTCGGCGCCACCGGGGCCCGTACAGGCGTTCGCGCCACCGGAATTGAGGACGACGGCGGAGATCCGCCCGTCGGCGAGCACGCGGCGGGACCAGCGTACGGGCGCGGCCTGCACGCGGTTCGAGGTGAAGACACCGGCGGCGGCGCGCGAGGGCCCCCGGTTCACCACGAGGGCCAGGTCCGGGTCACCGGACTCCTTGATGCCCGCGCGCACGGCGCCTGCAAGGAATCCCCGGGCGGCGGTCACACTCACGGAGCCACTCCATTCATGGGCAGGCCCAGCCGTTCCGGCAGGCCGAGGGCTATGTTCATGCTCTGCACCGCGCCACCGGCGGTGCCCTTCGTCAGGTTGTCGATGGCGCTCACGCAGATCAGCCTGCGGGCGTCCGGGTCCACGGCGATCTGCACCTGGGCGGTGTTCGAGCCGAGTACCGCGGCGGTGGTGGGCCACCGGCCGGGCGGCAGCAGCCGTACGAACGGCTGGTCGGCGTAGGCGGCTTCGAACACGGCGCGCACCTCGTCCTCCTCAGGGATCGCGGAGGTGTCCGCGGCCGGGCGCAGCCGGGCCGAGCAGGTGGCGAGGATGCCCCGGGGCATGGGCGCCAGGGTGGGGGTGAAGGAGACCGTCACGTGCTCGCCGGCCGCGCGGGATAGGTTCTGGGCGATCTCCGGGGTGTGCCGGTGGCCGCCGCCGACTCCGTACGGGCTCATGGAGCCCATCACTTCGGCGCCGAGGAGCTGCGTCTTGAGCGCGCGTCCGGCGCCGGAGGTTCCGCTGGCGGCGACGATGACGGCCTCGGGCTCGACCAGGTGTGCCGCGTAGGCGGGGAACAGGGCCAGGGTGACCGCCGTGGGGTAGCAGCCGGGTACGGCGATCCGGGTGGCCCCCTTCAACTCCGCGTGGGCTCCCGGCAGTTCGGGCAGGCCGTAGGGCCAGGTGCCGGCATGGGCGCTGCCGTAGAACCGCTCCCAGGCGGCCGCGTCCCGCAGCCGGAAGTCGGCGCCGCAGTCCACCACCAGCGCGCCGGGCTCCAACTCCGCTGCCAGAGCGGCGGATTGACCGTGGGGCAGGGCCAGGAACACCACGTCGTGACCGCGCAGCGAGGCGGCGGAGGTATCCAGGAGGACCCGGTCGGCGAACTCCGGCAGCTGCGGCTGTACGGACCCCAGGGGACGCCCCGCGCTGCTGTGCCCGGTCAGCGCGCCGATCTCCACGGCGGGGTGCGAGCCCAGCAGGCGGAGCAGCTCCCCGCCCGCATAGCCGCTGGCACCGGCCACCGCGACCCGTACGGTCATGTTCTTCCGCTCTCTCTCGGTTCGTGTGCGCCTTCGGCGCAGGGCGACGCCGTGGTGGTGGCGTGAGTGGTGATGGCGTTGGTGGTGGCGTGCGTGATGGTGGCGGGGTGCGGGCGTCGGCGGGACGCCCTCAGGCATCCTTGCGCACGTTTCGGGACCCTCCGCCGAGCAGGAGCTCGCGGAGCAGGGTCTCGGTCGTGCACACCACCGCGCTGCGGGCGGCCCAGCGCAGGGCCATCGCGTGCTCCTCGGCGGAGAGATCGGCGACGGCGTCGGCGACCACGAAGGGCTGGATGTCGTTCATGAAGGCGTCCGCGGCCGTCAGGAGGACGCCGAGGTGGGCGTGGACCCCGCAGACGATCAGCTGGTCACGCCCCTCCGAACGCAGCAGTCTCCCCAAGTGGCTGCGGAGGAAGGCGTTGTGGCGCACGTTGGCCAGGACGCGCTCGCCCGGCCGCGGGGTGAGCGGCGGGATGATCGCGGCGGCGTCGTTCCCGTCATCGATGCCCGGCCCCCAGACGTCCGCGGCGAGGCCGCGCTGGCCCGGCGGCTGGGCGGCCGGCTCGGCGGTGAAGACGACGGGAATCCCCAGTGCCGTGGCGAGGGCCCGAAGAGCCGCAATGTTCTCCACGAGTTCCACGACCGGGGACCTGTCCGTGGGGAGCTCCCCCACGAAGTGGTTCTGCATGTCGTGGATCAGCAGGGCGGCGCGGCCGGGGTCGATGACCCAGGACGCGCAGGAGCGGGGCAGGGCGGCACGGTCGGGCATGGGGTAGGAGCCGATGACCGGCAGGCTCATGACGATCCCCTCCCCTGATGCCGCACGCGGCCCCCGCACAACCTCTGCGCAGTTAGCTTAGCCTAACCTAATTTACCGTGATCCCGCTCGCGCGGCCCACCGACAACCAGCCACACCGCCCGACCCCTTGGACCGAGGGGCTCCGCAGGCACGCCTGCTGCACGGGCGCGTCCGCCCCGGACACAAGGCGGCCCCGGACACAAGGCGGCCCCGGACGCGCCGCGAGCGCGGCACGTCCGGGGCCGGCCCGGTCAGGCTTCGACGGCCGCCGCGAGGGAGCGGGGGCGCAGGTCGGTCCAGCTCGACTCGATGAACTCCAGGCACGCGTCACGGGTGGTCTCGGCGAGCGCGACCGTCCATCCGCCGGGAGCCTCGGCGAAGGAGGGCCAGAGGGAGTGCTGACCCTCGTCGTTCACCAGGACCAGGAAACGGCCGTCGGCATCGTCGAACGGGTTGGTGCTCATACTGGGGTTCCTCCAGGAGCCCGATGGGTCCGGCGGGTGGCGTCGGCGTGCGGCGCGCGGCGCGCGCAGTCCGACAGCGGGCGCCGTGCCCGTGGGAAAGGTCGATCGGGAATGAAGAGAGCCATCCACTTAGGTTAGGCTCGCCTAATTATAGAGCTTAACGTTTCCCCTTCCCCCTCACAAGGAGGCACCGATGCGTGCACTCGAACGGAGCCTGGCCGACGCCGGTTCGGAGAGCCCCTTCGCCGCGTTCGACCTGCCCGGCACGCCCGGCACCGACGCGTTCTGGGCGGCCGCGGCACCCGCGTCCGCGCCTTCCGGCGACGGCGGTTGGGTCACCCTGTTCCTGTGGCGCGGCACCCCGACGGTCATCGACTTCGAGAGCTGGTCGGAGCCGGTCGCGCTGCTCCGGTGGCGCGATACGGACTGCTGGTACGCCGAGGTGCGCATGCCCGCACGGCTCCGGGTGACCTACCGGTTCCTCGCGGATGACGGATCGTCGTACGCCGATCCGCTCAACCCCCTCCGGGCAGGCGGCGACCGGTCCATCGTCGCCACCCCGGACGCTCCGCCCCAGCCGTACTGGCCCGCCGTCGGCGCCGACGACGTACTGCCCCTGCCGCGCACCCGGATCCGCTGGGCGAGCGAACGGCTCGGCGGCAAGCGCACCGTACGCGTCCACCCGGTGGGCGGCGGCGGACCGGTGGTCCTGCTGCTCGACGGGGACGACTGGCTGTACCTCCACCCGGCCATGACGGCCTTCGACGCGGCCTTCGAAGCCGGCGACATGCCCCCGGCCACACTGGTGTTCCTGCCCACCAAGGACCGCCAGGCGGAGTTCGGCTGCCGGCCCGAGCTGTGGGAGGCGGTACGGGACGAACTGCTGCCGCTGGTCGCCGGCAGCGGGGTGCGCGCGGACCCGGACCGGCTGGTGGTCGCCGGCCAGAGCCTCGGCGGTCTGAGCGCGCTGTACGCGGCGACGGAGTTCCCCGAACTGGTGTCCCGGGTCGCCTGCCAGTCGGGGTCGTTCTGGTGGACGCCCGAGGCCCGGGACCTGCCGGACCCCCTGGGCGGTCCGCGCGGCGGCGCCATCGCCGCGCGGCTGCGCGAGCGGCCCGCCCCGTCCGGACTGCGGATCGCCTTCGACCTGGGCGAGCACGAGACGCGCATGCTCCCCCACTGCGAGCTGGTCGAGGCCCTCACGGAACAGGCCGGTGCGACCGTACGGGTCTCCCGGTCGGCATCGGGCCACGACCGGGCGGGCTGGCGGCAGGCCCTGCTCCGGGATGTCGCCTGGGCGCTGGCCTGATCGCACGAGGGGCCTGACGACAAGGGGGCCCGGGTGCCGGCGAATCGCCGCACCCGGGCCCCCTCGTGTTCACCGGTTCACCGGTTCAGGCGCTCACCGGTTCACGAGTTCACCGCGTGACCGCCAGGCAGTACGCCGGATCATTGGCCAGCAAGTGCCGGTGCGTTCCCTCGGCCGTGACGACCCCGTCGTCCAGGACCAGGACCCGGTCGGCGGCGTCGAGCAGGGCCGGGCTGCTGGTGATGACCACGGTGGTACGGCCCCGGCGCAGCTCCGCGATCTTGCGTGCGACGAGCTGCTCGGTGACCGCGTCCACGGCCGTGGTCGGGTCGCGCAGCACGAGCACGTCGGAGTCCGCGGCCAGCGCCCGGGCCAGCGAGAGCCGCTGGCGCTGTCCGCCGGAGAGGTTCGAACCGCGGTCGCGGACCTCGTAGTCGAGTCCCTGCCGGTGCAGGGCGACGACATCGGTCAGCATGGACGCCTCGACGGCCTCGGGCACCGTCCGGCTGGTGCCCGACGGGTCGATGTTCGTACGGAGGGTTCCCGCGAAGATCTCCCCGTCGTACGGGTTCACCAGCATGAGCTCGCGGACCGCCTCGACCGACAGTTCCGCGAGGTCCTGTCCGCCGAGCCGCACCGTTCCGCCGTACGCGGCCGGCGGCACGTTCACGGCCAGGATCGAGGCGAGCTCGGCCGCCGCGCGCGGCTGGTAGACCGCGATCGCCGTGAACTGGCCCGCCGGGACGCGGAACTTCAGGCCCTGGAGGGACTCGTACCGGACGCAGTCGATCTCCAGGTCCCCGCCCGGTGCCGGGCGGGCCGTCCCCGGGGCCGCCACCGGCGGGGCGGACAGCACCAGGGCCATCCGCTCCGCCGAAGCGCGCGCCATCATCACGTACTTGGGCATGTCCGAGAACAGCCTGAGCGGTTCCATGATGAACTGCGCCAGGCCCACGGCCATGACGAGCTCGCCGATGCTGATCTGCCCGTCGAAGGCCAGCCAGCCGGCGGTCAGGGTCACCGCGGCGGCGAGGGTCGAGTTCAAGGCCAGCGCGGTGCCCGTGTAGGCGCCGTTCACCTTGGCGACCGTGATCGCCTGTTCCTTCGCCTCCGTACTGACCTTCCGGTAGGACCGGAAGGCCGCGTGGTTGCCGCCGAAGCCGTGCAGCGGGCGCAGGCCGGTGATCAGGTCGGCGACCTTCGCACCCGCCCGCGCCACCCGGGCCTGCTGCTCCTGGGTGCTGCTGCCGATCCGCTTCGACATCACGCTGAGGGTCGACAGGATCAGAGCCGTTCCGATCATGACCAGCAGGCCGAGGCGCAGGTCCGCCAGGCTCAGCGCGACCGCCGCGACCAGCACCGCGACCGAGGAGCTGATCAGCATCGGCACGACCTCGACGATGTCGGCGGTCTGGTCGGCGTCCTCGGTGGCGATGGTGAGCACCTCGCCGGACTTGAGGTCCACGTCCCGGGCCACCGGCTGGAGGCCGCAGGACGCGACCGCCACCCTCCAGTGGTGGGCCTCGGTCGTGTTGGCCTTCTGCAGGATGCGCATCCCGTACCGCCACGACAGCGACACGGTCGTGATGATCACGGCCAGCGCGCCGATCGAGAGGGCGAGCGCCCCGAGGCTCCGCTCCTTCATCGTGTGGTCGACGATCAGGCCGAGCGCGATCGGGAAGGCCGTCTCGCCCGCCTGGTACAGGCCCATGAGGACGGTGCCCCAGACCATGGCGCCGACGTTGCGCCGTATGGCGGTCCGGAGGATGTCGGATCCCGCGCGGCGGGATCTCTGGACGTCAGGAGTTGTCATCAAGGTGCCGGGCAATCGCTTCGGGGGTTCGCAGGGTGAGCAGGTCTCGGATGGTGATCGTGGGGCCGAATTCACGGCGCAGGAGTCCGACCAGGCGTACGGCCAGCATGGAATGTCCTCCGAGGGAGGCGAAGTCGCTCACGGCGCTCACCTCGTCGTCGTCCAGGTCCAGGGCTTCGGCGAAGAACTCGCAGACCAGGACCTCGGTATCGGTCTCCGGGCCGCGTTCGCCCGAAGTGGTCAGCGCGCCCAGCGGCTTGGGCTCCGGCAGGGCCTTGGTGTCGGCCTTCCCGTTCACCGTGAGCGGGATGGCGTCGACCTGAGCGTAGTGCGTCGGGCGCATGTAGTCGGGCAGTCCGGTGCCCGCCTCGGCGGCGACCGCCGCCAGGTCGGATCCGTCCGCCAGCACGAGGTACGCGGCCAGCCGGTGGGCTCCGTCGACCTGCGGGTCGGGCTGGGCGACCGCGGCGGTGAACCGTACGGCCGGGTGCGCGGTGAACGCCGCCTCCACCTCGCCCAGCTCGACGCGGTGGCCACGGATCTTGACCTGCTGGTCGGTGCGGCCGAGGTACATCAGGTTCCCGTCCGGCCTGCGGACCACCAGGTCGCCGGTACGGTACATGCGCTCTCCGGGCGCACCGAACGGGGAGGCCACGAACCGGTGCGCGGTCTGGGCCGGCTGGCCCAGGTAGCCGCGGGCGATGCCGATGCCGGAGACGTAGAGCTCACCGGGGACCCCGTCCGGCAGCGGCCGCAGCCACGGGTCCAGGACGAACACCTCGGTGTTGTCGATGGCCACGCCCACCACCGGGTCCTGGCACTCGAAGGTGCCGACGCCCAGGGTGTTGATGGTGTATTCGGTGGGCCCGTACAGGTTGTAGCCGACCGTGCCCTCGGTCTCGGCGAGCCGCTGCCACAGGGTCGGGGTGACCGCCTCGCCGCCCAGGAGCACCAGCGCGGGGCGCCGGTCCGGGTTGTCGAGCAGGCCTTCGGCCGCCAGCTGCTGCGCGTAGGTCGGGGTCACGTTGATGACGTCGATCCCGTGCTCACGGCAGTAGTCGACCAGAGCGGGTGCGTCGCGGCGCAGTTCCTCGTCGCAGATGTGCACCTCGTGGCCGTCGGCGAGCCACAGGAGCTCCTCCCACGACATGTCGAAGGCGAAGGACACGGTGTGCGCGATCTTGAAGATCCGGTTGCCGTGCTCCGCCAGCACCGGTTCGAAGATGCGGCGCTGGTGGTTGATGAGCATGTTGGTGAGTCCGGCGTACTCGGTCACGACGCCCTTGGGCTTGCCCGTGGAACCGGAGGTGTAGATCGTGTACGCGGGGTACCGCAGCCGGTTCGGGTCCTGCGGCGCGAACGTCACGAGCGGTTCGGCCTCCGGAAGGGGCCGGTCCAGCTCGATCAGGTCGCCGGGTCCGGTCAGGCCGCCGGTCAGCCGGGGTGCGACGGCGCTGACGGTGAGGATCACCTCGGGCCGGGCGTCCGCGACGATGGTGGCGATCCGCTCGTCCGGGTGGTCCAGCTCCAGCGGTACGTACGCGGCTCCGGTGCGCAGTACGGCGAACAGCGCGACGATCCAGTCCGGCGTGCGCGGGATCGCCAGGCCCACCGTCTTCTCCGGGCCGATGCCGCGCCCGGCGAGCACGCCCGCCAGCAGGCGGCTGCGGTCCCGGAGTTCACCGAAGGTCATGCTCCGGCCGTGTGCGACGAGCGCGACCCGCTCGGGTGCGCGGTCCGCCGCCAGGTCGAAGCGGTCGACCACCGTGTCGGTGCCGATGTCCGTGCGGTCGGCGGGGCCGGGCACCGGTCCGAGGCCGGGCAGCGCGCCCACCGGTCCGGTGGACCGGGCCAGGTCACGGAGCAGGCCGACGTAGTCCTCGAGGAGGCGACGGGCACTGTCGGAGTCGCCGTGGCGGTGCTCCAGCTTGACGGTGAGCCGGTCTCCGGGCGTCACGACCCAGGTGAACGGGTAGTGCGTGGAGTCGTCCGACTTCACCTCGGTGATGCCGTGGCGGGCGTTCATCTCGGCGAGCCCGTCCAGGTCCAGGAAGTTCTGGAGGACGAACAGGTTGTCGAAGAGGGTGTCGTGGCCGCTGGCCCGCTGGATCTCGCCGAGCCCCAGGTGCTCGTGCTCCATCGCCTCGACCCGGGCCGCCTGTACGGAGGCCAGGTACTCCCCCACGGTGTCCTCGGGCCTGGCCCGGGTCCACATGGGCACGGTGTTGAGGAGCACGCCGACGATGTCGGACAGGCCCTCGCCCTCGCGGCCGGAGACGGTCACCCCGAACACGGCGTCGCTGCGCCCGGTGTGGGCGCCGAGGAGCAGGCCGAAGGCGCCGGTGAGGACCGAGTTGAGGGTGACTCCGTGCGCCTTGGCCGTCTCCCGCAGCAGCTGCGACTGCTCGGCGGTGAGGGTGTGGAGCAGCGCGGGCGGCAGGTCGTCGGAGAGGGACGGCGCGGGTCCGGCGAGCAGCGTCGGGCCGGAGAGCCCGGTCAGGTGCTCGGCCCAGAACCGCTCCGAGAGGGCCGGGTCCTTGGCGGCGAGCGCGCGGGCGTGGTCCTCGAAGCCCGGCACGGCCGGGGCCCGGGACGGCTCCTCGCCGGCGAGTACGGCCCGGTAGGCCTCGAACAGGTCCCGCAGCACGATCGCGCGGGACCAGCCGTCCCACAGCAGCAGGTGGTAGCTGAGGAGCAGGCCGTCGCGGCCGTCGGGCAGCCGGATCACGGTCAGCCGGATCAGCGGCGGCTCGGCCGGGTCGAAGCCGGTGTTGCGGTCACGGACGCGCAGGGCTTCGACTTCCTCCTCGGTCGACAGCTCGACCGTGTGGACGCCGACCCGGCGGCCCGCCTTGAGGATCTGGACCGGGTTGCCGTCGTCGTCGGTGGTGAAGCCGGCGCCGACGACCGGGTGCCGGGCCATGACGACGGCCATGGCCTCGGTCAGTGCCTCGGTATCGAGGCGGTGGTCGAGGGCGAAGTAGCTCTGCGCGACGTAGTGTCCGGCGGTGCCGGCCAGCTGGGCCTGGAAGAACAGGCCCCGCTGGAGCGCGGTGACCGGGGCCGTGCGCTCGGCCGTCACGGAGGCCTCCGCGAGGGCTTCCAGGGCGTGCAGCCAGTGCGCGGTGATCTCGTCGGGGATCTCCTCGGCGAGGGTGAAGGCCGCGTGCAGGCTGCCGGTGGCCGCGTCGGTCCAGGCGTTGACCTCCACGGCGTAGGGGCTGCCCTGGTCGCCGCCGGTGATGTGCAGCGCCTGGGACTCGCTGCCCCGGCCGAGGTAGTTGAAGAGCACCTGCGGGCGGGCGGTCAGCAGCGGGGCCGTCTGCGGGTTGAGGTAGCGGAGCCGGCCGTAGGCGAGGTGCCCGGACTCGTCGGGCTGCCGCTCGGCGAGTTCGCGGGCCGCCGCGACGGGGTCGGTGTGCGCGGTGAGCCGGACGGGCGCGATGGCGGTGAACCAGCCGACCGTACGGGTGTAGTCGTGGTGCTCCAGTACGGACACCCGGCCGTGCCGCTCCAGCTCGATCGCGAGATCGGTGGGCGCCGGCTGGATCCGCGTCAGGGCGGTGCGCAGGGCGCCGCACAGCAGCTCGGTGAGGGCGACGCCGAGCGCGGCGGGGGCGGTGCGCGTCACCCGGTCGCTGGCCTCGGGGCCGAGGACCACGGTGGTGTCGCGCAGCGTGCCGGACGCGCCGGACGCGGGGAGCAGCGCGGGCGCCCGGAGGGTTTCGGCCCAGTGCCCCAGGTCGTCGGCGCCGGCGGCGGACCGCAGGGTCAGCGCGTCGGCGTACTCGGCGTAGGAGGTGGTCGCCGGTGCGAGGGTCTCCCCGCGCAGGGCGGCGGCCAGGTCGTCCAGCAGGATCAGCCAGGACACCGAGTCGACCGCGATGTGGTGCACGGTGACCACCAGGGTGCCGGTCGCCGCGAGCCAGGTGAAGGCGGTGACCTCCCCGGTCTCGGGGTCGAGCCGTCCGGCGGCCTCGTTCGCGGCGGCCGTGGCGTCGGCCGTGTCCGCACGGACGACGGTGGCCTCGCGGGCGGGTTCGGTGCGCAGGGTCCACACGCCGTGCTCGGTGTTCAGGCGCATCCGCAGGGCCGGGTGGGCGGCCAGTACGGCGTTCGCCGCGCGCTCGACGTCGGCGAAGGCGGTGCCTTCGGCCACGTCCACGGTTCTGGCCTGGGCGAACCGGGCGAGGGAGCCGCCCAGTTCGCGCTGGCGCAGGATGATCGGCGTGGGCGCCAGCGGGCCGTCCTCGCGGCGCGCGGGGGCCGAGGCGGCGGCCGGGGTCTGCGGCGCGCGCGTGCCCAGGAGCTCCGCGAGGGCGCGCGGCGTCTTCAGGAGGAACACGTCGCGGGGTGCGATCGGCAGGCCGAGCGCCCGGGCGCGGTTGACCACGGTGATGGCGATGATGCTGTCGCCGCCGGCTCCGAAGAAGTCGGTGTCGCCGTCGGCGGCCGGGTGGGACAGGGTGTCGGCGAAGATGCCGACCAGCGAGGCGAGGACGGAGTCCGTGCCGGAGGCGGCGGACCCGGTGACCGGGCCGCCGGTGGCCGGGGTGTCGTCCTGCGCGGCCCGCGCGATGAGGGCCTTGCGGTCCAGCTTGCCGTTGACGGTCAGCGGCAGGGCGTCCACGGGCAGGACCCGGCCCGGCACCATGTGCACGGGCAGCTTCTCGGCGAGGAGGGCGGAGAGCTCTCCGGGCACCCGGCCCACGACGTGCGCGACCAGGTGGTCGCCGCTGTCGGCCACGGTGACGGCCACGTCGACCACCCCGTCGAGGTCCCGCAGCGCGGACTCGACCTCGCCGAGCTCGATGCGGAAGCCCTTGAGCTGCACCTGGTCGTCGGCGCGGCCGGTGAACTCCAGCTCCCCGTCGAGGGTGCGGACGGCCAGGTCGCCCGTGTGGTACATCCGGGAGCCGTCGTTCGCGAACGGGTTCGCGACGAACCGGCCGGCGGTGAGGCCCGGCCGCCCGAGGTAGCCGAGGGAGACCTGGTCGCCGGTCACGTAGATGGCGCCGACCTGCCCCGGCGGCACCGGCCGGAGCCGGTCGTCGAGCAGGTGGGTGACCAGGCCGGGGATGGGTCCGCCGATGGGGCTGACGTCGTCGCCGAAGGCGAAGTCCTCGTCGGTCAGCACCCGGTGGGTCACGTGGACCGTGGTCTCGGTGATCCCGTACATGTTGACGAGCTCGGGCGAGGCGGCGCCGTGCCGCTCGATCCAGCCGCGCAGCCGCCCGAGGTCCAGTGCCTCGCCGCCGAAGATGACGCGGCGCAGGGCGGGGAGCTCTTCGGCGGCGTGCCGGTCGGCCTCGACGAACTGGTAGAAGGCCGAGGGCGTCTGGTTCAGCACGGTCACCCCGCGCTCGCGGACCAGCCGGTGGAAGTCGACCGGGGAGCGGGTCAGCCCGTAGTCGGGCACGAGCAGCTCGCCGCCGTGCGCCAGGGCGCCCCACAGCTCCCAGACCGCGAAGTCGAAGGAGTAGGAGTGGAACTGGACCCAGACGTCGTCGGGGCCGAAGTCCATGTCGGGCTGGGTGTTGGCGAGCAGCGCCACCACGCTGGAGTGCGGGACGACGACGCCCTTGGGCTTGCCGGTGGAGCCGGAGGTGTAGATCACGTAGGCGGGGTCGTGCCAGCTGACCTCGTCCGCCGGGGCCGCTTCCCCGGCAGGGGCCCGCGGCGGAGCCTCGTCGCCTTGTACGAGGACGCGTGCGGCGACTCCCGCACGCTCCAGCAGGGCCGTGAAGCGTTCGCGCTGACCGGGATCCACGAGGACGGCCTGCGGGGCGGCGTCCGCGAGGACGTACTCCAGCCGCTCGTCGGGGTAGGCCATGTCGAGCGGTACGTACGCGCCGCCCGCGCTGACGATCGCGACCAGGGCGACGACCTGCTCGATGGTGCGCGGGACGGCCACGGCGACGCGCCGGCCCGGCCGGACCCCGGCCGCGCGCAGGGCGGCGGCCAGTTCGTTCTTGGCGTCGGCGAGTTCGCCGTAGGTCAGCGAGCGGGTGGTGCCGTCGAGCGCGCACTGGGTGACGGCGGTGGCCGCCGGGTCCCGCTGCGCCGCGGCGTCGAAGAGTGCGCCGAGGGTGGTCGGGGTGATCCGTGCGGGGGTCCTGCCGCCCTCGGGCGCGATCTCGCCGACCGGGGCGTCCGGCCGGGTGAGCAGGCCGGTGAGGGTGTGCGTGAACCGGTTCAGGATGTCCCGGGCGCTGCTCTCGCGGAGCAGTTCGCCGTCGTAGATCAGGTTGAAGCGGGGGCGCCCGTCGAGGGCCCGTTCCACGACCAGGGTCAGCGGGTAGTGCGGGGCTCCCTCGTTGACGAGGCCGGTGACGGCGAGGGTGTCGCCGGTGCGGCGCAGGGCGGCCACGTCGGTGGCCACGTCGAACACCACGAGGGTGTCGAAGAGGGAGCCGACGCCGGCCAGCCGGCCGATCCGTGCCAGCGAGACGTGCTGGTGCGGCAGGACCGCGCCCTGGTGTTCGCGCACCGAGGTGAGCAGTTCGCGCGCCGTGGTGGCGGCGGCCCACCGTGCCCGCAGCGGGACGGTGTTGATGAACAGGCCGACCATGTCCTCGATGCCGGGGACGTCCGCGTCGCGGCCGGAGACGGTGGAGCCGAAGACCACGTCGTCGGAGTGCAGGATCCCGCCCAGGGTCACCGCCCAGGCGCTGTGCACGGCCACGCTCAGCGGTACGCCCGCGGAACGGACGGCGGCGTCGACGTCCAGCGCCGGCTCGACGGAGGTGTCGGCGAACCGGTCGGAGGGGGTGTGCTCCCTGGCCACCAGCGAGGGGCCGGGCAGACCGGCGAGTTCGGCGCCCCACACGCGGTCGCTCTCGTCGGCGTCGCGTTCCGCGAGCCAGCCGACGTAGTCGGGGAATCCGCTCAGCGGGTAGGTGCTCCCCGGCGCGTGGTACTCGGCGAGCAGCGCGCGCAGCATCGGGGGCACCGACCAGCCGTCGGCGATGATGTGGTGGACGGTCTGCACCAGGGCGTTGCGGCCGGATTCCGGGTCGCGGACCAGGGTGAACCGCATCAGCGGGCCGGTGGCCAGGTCGAATCCGGCGCGGCGGTCCCGCTCGGCGTGGTCGTGCAGTTCCTCGTCGGTGATGCCGGGCCGGTCGAGGGTGGTGAAGGGTGCCTCGGCGCCGGTTTCCAGTACGGAGACCACGCGGCCGTCGGCGAGGGCCGTGAACCGCGCGGCCAGGTTCGGGTAGAGGGTGAGCAGCCGGGTGGCCGCGGCCCGGAGGCGGTCGGGGTCGAGTTCGCCCTCCAGCGTCAGCAGCTGCTGTTCGACGTAGCTGCCCGCGGAGTCGTCGTCGAAGACCGAGTGGAAGTACAGGCCTTCCTGCAGCGGGGTCAGCGGCAGGACGGCGCGCAGCGCGGGTCCGTCCAGGGCGTCGACGTCGGCCTGGGTCAGCCGCACCAGCGGGAAGTCGCTGGGCGAGTGACCGCCGTCTTCGAGCGCGGCCAGGGCGGTGAGGGCCGCCTGGAAGTATCCGCCGATCGCCTCGATGTCCTCGTCGGTGAACATCCCGTCGGGCCAGGAGAGGGTGGTGACGAGTTCGTACTCGCCGGTGGCGGAGGGTTCGGCGATCGCGTTGAACTCCAGGGCGCGCGGCAGGCGCATCCTCGGGTCGCGCTTCTCGCCGAGCTGCCCGGTGGTGCCGGAGAGCTGCCAGTCCCCCGCCGCGCCCGCGTCGAAGCGGCCGAGGTAGTTGAAGAGGACCTGGGGCGCCGGCGCGGTGAAGGCGGCGTCGGCCAGGTAGCGCAGGGCGCCGTAGGAGACGCCGTTGCTCGGTACGCGGGCAAGGTCTTCCTTGACCGCCTTGAGTGCGGCGGCGAGGTACCGGGGGTCGGTGAAGTCGCCGGTCGTGCCGGGGTCCACGGTCACCGGGAACAGCGTCGTGAACCAGCCGACGGTCCGCGACAGTTCGGGCTCGATGCCGGCGGCGCCCGCCACGTGGCGTCCCTCGCGGCCGTGGCCCTCCAGCTCGATGTGCGCGAAGGTCTGCTCCTGGCCGCGGCCGCGCCGCCAGCGGGCGAGGGTGACGGCGAGCGCCGTCAGCAGGACGTCGTTGACGCCCGCGTGGAACCTAGCGGGGATCTCGCCCAGCAGTGCGGCCGTGGCCTCGGAGCCCACGGTGAAGACCCGGCTGCGCTCCCGCTCGACCGTGTCGGCCTCGGAGGGGGCGCGCCTGCCGAGCGGCGCGTCGGGGCCCGGCAGGGGGCGCTCGAAGTGGGCGCGGTCCGCGTCGAATTCGGCGCTGCCCAGGAGCTGGGTCCAGCGGCGGAACGAGGTGCCCACCGCGGGGAGTTCGATCTGCTCACCGGCGGTGAACTGGCGCCATGCCGTGGCCAGGTCCTCCATCAGGACCCGCCAGGACACGCCGTCGACGACCACGTGGTGGGCGACGAGGACCAGTTGGCGGGCTTCGCGGCGCCAGACGGCCCGCAGCATCACGCCGTTGTCCGGGTCCAGTCCCGCGGTGGCGAGGGCCACGCACGCGTCGAGCGGCCCGTCGCTCTGCTGCCAGTCGGCGGTGGCCCCGTCGGCCTCCGGGATGTCGAAGCTCCAGCGGTCCCCGCGGACGAGCCGGGCGCGCAGCATGTCGTGGCGGGTGACGACGGAGTCGAGGATCGGCCCGAGGGCGTCGGCGGTGAGGTCCGCCGGGGTGTTCAGTACGACCGCCTGCACGAAGCCGTCGATGGTGTCGGTGGTCCGGCCGAGCCACTGGACGATGGGCGATCCCGGTACGGGACCGGTCGCCACGTCGGCGTGGTCGACCCGGGCCGCGTCCTCGCGGCCGGCCACGGCCGCCAGGGCGCCCAGGACGCTGTTGGCGAAGATCTGGCCCGCGGTGACGTAGAGGCCCGCCGCGCGCAGTGCGCTCAGCAGCGAGATGGCGAGGATGCTGTCTCCGCCGAGCTGGAAGAAGTCCTGGTCGACACCGACTTCCTCCAGCCGCAGCACGGAGGCGACGGCCGCGCACACGGCGCGCTCCTCGTCCGTGGAGGGCCGGACGAACGTCCCGGTCACGACCTCGGGTTCGGGCAGCGCCCGGCGGTCGAGCTTGCCGTTCGCGGTGAGCGGGAACTCGGTCATGACGACGATGTGGGCGGGCACCATGTACTCGACCATGTGCTCGGTGGCCCAGGCCTTGACCTCGTCGGCCCTCAGCTGTTCGCCGCCGGCGGCGGGGATCACGTACCCCACGAGGTAGGTGCCGCCCGCGCTGTTCTTCTTCGCGATGACGCAGGTGTGCCGTACCGCGGGGTGCTCCGCGAGGCCGACCTCCACGTCCTCCAGCTCGAGGCGCATGCCGCGGATCTTGATCTGGTTGTCGGCTCGGCCGAGGAAGTCCAGCGAACCGTCGGGGGCGAACCGGGCGAGGTCACCGGTGCGGTAGAGGCGGGAGCCGTCGGCGGCGAAGGGGTTCGCCACGAACCGGGACGCGGTCAGTCCGGGTGCGTTCACGTACCCGCGGCCCAGGAGGAAGCCGCCGACGTAGAGCTCGCCGCCGACGCCGACGGGGACGGGGCGCAGTTCGTCGTCGAGGACGTACAGCTGGGTATTGGGGTTGGCCTTGCCGATCGAGGTCGACAGGCGTTCCGCCTCGCCGCGGTAGATGACGTGGGAGACGCCGATGGTCGTCTCGGCCGGTCCGTAGCCGTGGTACATGGGGATGTCGAGCCGGGTGCGGAACCGCTCGTAGAGCTCGGGGGTGAGCACCTCGCCGCCGCACCACACGTGGCGCATGCTGTCGAGGCGGTCGGAGTCGCCGGCGATCTCCAGCAGGACGTCCAGCATGGAGGAGACGAGGTAGGTGAAGGTGACGCGGTGCTCGGCGATCACGGCGAGCAGGTGGTGCGGGTCGCGTTCGCCGCCGGGCCGCAGGACCACGAGCCGGCCTCCGCAGACCAGCGGGAGGAAGATCTCGTTGATGGATATGTCGAAGGACAGCGGCGCCTTGAACAGCGAGGCGTCGTCGTGGCCGAAGCCCAGGATCTCGTCGACCTGCCACAGCAGGCGCTCGCTGATCGCCTCGTGCCGGATCATCGCGCCCTTGGGGCGGCCGGTGGAACCGGACGTGAAGATCACGTAGGCGAGGGAGTTGCCGTGCGCGGTGATTCCGGTGCCCTCGGTGGGCTGGTCGGCGTAGCGCCAGTCGTCGAGGTCGACGACCACGGCGGCCGGTTCCGCGGGGTCGTGCTCGCCGGAGCCGCTCAGCTGCAGCACGACCCGCGCGTCGTCGATGACGACGGCGCGGCGCGCGGCGGGCCACTGCGGGTCGAGCGGGACGAACGCGCAGCCGGCCTGGAGCACGCCGAGCAGGCCGATGACCATGTCGGCGGAGCGTCCGAGCGAGATGCCCACGACCTGCTCGGAGCCGAGTCCGCGGCCGATCAGGTGGTGGGCCAGCTGCGCGGACAGCTCCGCCGCCTGGCGGTAGGTCAGCGAGCGGTGTTCGTCGATGATGGCGACCGCGTCCGGCCGGAGCCTGGCCTGCTCGCGGAACATCTCCACGATGGTCGGCCGGACCCGGTCCGCCGCGTTGTCGTTCCACTCGGCGAGGGAGGTGAGGCGCTCCGCCACGCCGGACGGGCTGATGGTGCCGAGGGGCCGGTCGGGGAAGTCCGCCAGGTCGTCCAGCGCGAGCTGGGCGTCGGACTGCGGGACGCTCCCGGGGACCGCGATGGCCCAGCCGTCCGGGACGGCTTCGCCGGTCTCCCAGCCACTGGGCGCGCTGCCGCCGTTGTCGACCCATCCGAGGACGTCCGCGAAGAGCGTGCCGGGGACGAGGTCGATTCCGTCGGGGCTCTCGCCCGTCGCCCAGTACGACAGTCCGATGGCACAGGCCTCGGCGATGGTCCGGTCGGAGTATCCGCCGGTACGCCGGCGCACGTCTGCCAGGCGCGTAGGAGAGATCAGCACGAGACGAGCGCTCGGTTCCATCATTGAAGACTCAACACCCTTCCAAGGTACTAAGGTCAGCCTAACCTAAATTAGGATGACCTAACTAGCGTCTCTCCAGGCCCGCCAGAGTCGCGCGTAGCGGCCGCCCAGGGCCACCAACTCCTCGTGCGTGCCCTGCTCCACGACGCGTCCCGCATCCAGCACGGCGATCCGGTCGGCAGCCACCGCCTGGGTCAGCCGGTGTGCCACGAACAGCGTGGTCCGCCCGGAGCAGGCGGCCAGTACGGCCCGTTCCAGCTCGGCGGCGCCCTCGCTGCCCGCCTCCGCGGTCGACTCGTCGAGCACGACCACGGGTGCCCGGCCCAACACCAGCCGGGCCAGGGCGACCTGGGCCACCTTGGTGCCGTCCAGGCGCGCACCGCCCTCGCCGACCGCGGTGTCCAGACCCTCGGGCAGCGCATCGACCCACTCGGCCGCCCCTACGGTGCCCAGCGCGGCCAGCAGTTCGGCGTCGGTCGCCTCCGGCGCGGCCAGTCGCAGGTCGTCGGCGAGCGGCCCGGAGAACACGTGCGTCTCCTGGGTCAGGATGCTCACCAGCGCCCTCGCCGCGGCCTCGTCCAGGTCGGCGAGGTCGGTCGACCCGATCCGCACCGAACCGGCCTCCGGGGTCCCGATGCCGGCGATGAGCGCGGCCAGGGTCGTTTTGCCGGCTCCGGTCGCGCCCACCAGGGCCAGCGAGCCGCCCGCCGGGATCGTCAGGCTGACGTCGCTCAGGACCGGCTCATCGGCTCCGGGGTAACGGAACGTCAGCCCCTTCACCGTCACCGGGTACGGCTCCTCGTCCGCCGGCGCGGCGGCCCGGTCACCCACCAACCGGTCCTGCGTGGGCTCCGCCAGCACCCCGACGAGCCGGGTCAGGCTCGCGCCCGACTTCTGGGCCTCGTCGAAGGTGAACATGATCGCGCCCAGCGGGGTGAACAGGCGGTGGAACACCAGCGGCGCCGCCGCCACTTCACCGAGGCTGGCGGATCCGGTCTCCAGCAGGGCGTAGCCCACCACGAGGATCAGGACCAGGCCGATGAACTCCGCGCGGTTCTCCCTGCCGACGAACCGGCCGAAGAAGTGGAACACCTCGATGCCGAGGTCCCGCACCCGCCGCGAATCCTGGGAGACCTTCTCGCGGAAGGCCTCCTCCAGGCGGTGCGCCCGCACCGTCTCGATGCCGTTGAGACCGCTGATCAGGGCCTGCGCGCGCTCGGCCTGGGCCACCGCGCGCTTGCGGTAGAGCGGGGCGGAGCGGGGCAGGTACCAGCGCAGCGCCAGCGCGTAGGCGGGCAGCGCACAGGCGCCGGCCAGGCCGAGCCGCCAGTCGAGGCCGAACATGCCGATCGTGGCGATGGCCACCAGGACCCCCGCGGAGAACACCGTGGGGATGGCCGAGCGGATGCCCTTGGACAGCACGGCGACGTCGTCGCCGACCCGGGAGAGCACGTCTCCGCGACCCACCTGCTCGACCCGGGCGCTGGGCATGCCCAGTACGGCCCGTACGGCGCCTTCGCGCAGGTGCGCGAGCAGGTCGGCGCCGAGCCGCCCGATCAGGTAGGCGGACAGGGCGGTGGCCGCCGCGCCGAGCAGCGCGGCGGCCACCATCCACGCCCCGATCGTGATCAGGACCGAACGCGGTTCGCCCCCCGTCACTCCGTCGACCACCCGGCCGAGCAGCAGGACGGGGAGCATCTGGAGAGCCGCCCCGGCGACCGTGCTGAGTACGGCGCCGGACGTCAGCCAGGGCATCGTGCGGCAGTTGGCCGCCACCCATCGGGCCGCTTCACGCCCGGTCGTCGTACGCAGGGTTGCCGGGGCGACCCGAGTTTCCGTGGTGCTCACACCTAGCCGACCGACTTGACGAGCTCGTCGATCGCGAACGGCAGGGCGGGCAGGGTGGCCTGGGACATGGCCGCGCCGGCCGCCGGGCCCTCGCTGTCCAGCAGGTAGGACACCTTGTTGGCCTTGGTGACCTTCAGGTTGGCGAAGAGGTCGAACTTCTTCAGCGCGTCCGTGTCGGCCTTGTCGTTGACGACGAAGACGCGGTCGACGTCGATGAGGTCCATGCGCTCAGGAGAGAGCGCGAAGGAGAACTTGCCGTCCGAGATCTTGTCGAGCTCGGTCTGGCCCTTGAAGCCCATGCCGGTCAGGAGCTGCCCGCGCACGTCGGTGGTGGTGAAGGGGTTGACCGCGTCCTTGTACCAGGACACCGCGACGGCCGTCTGGGTGGCGAACTCGGGGTGGGCCTTCTTGACCGTGGCGAGCTTGTCCTGGATGCCCTGGACCATCGCCTTGCCCTCGGTCTCCTTGCCGACCGCCTTGGCGATCTGGAGGGCGTTGTCCTGCCACTTGGCGCTGAAGGGCTCCTTCTCGGCCTTGGTGCGGCCGACGGTCGGGGCGATCTTCGACAGCTTGTCGTAGGCGGCCTGGTCGACCTCGGAGTAGACCGCGATGATCAGGTCGGGGCGCAGGGCCGCGATCTTCTCGAAGTTGGGGCCGGCGTCACCGTTGTTCATGATGACCTCGGGCTTGGTCTCGCCCCACTTGTCCTTCACCCAGGGCCACTGGGTGTTGATGTCGGGGCTCTGACCGGCCGGGTTCGGGTACTGGTCGACCATGCCGACCGGCTTGATGCCGAACGCGAGGACGTTCTGGTCGTCGGTGTAGCCGACGGTGACGACCCGCTGGGGGGCCTTCTTGACCTCGGTGGAGCCGAAGAAGTGCTCGACGGTGACCGGGAACGCACCGGTAGCGGCCGGGGCCTTGGCGGCGTCGTCCTTCTTGTCCTTGCCGGTGGTGGACGCCGAGTCCGAACCGCACCCAGCGAGGAGGCCTACACCGAGGGCCGCGGCGGACACGGTTGCCGCCAGCTGCCGCCAGGGCTTGTTACGTGTCGTTCGGTCGAGGAGCATGCGGGATCCCTTGCTTTCGTGCTGTCCACTACGGCCCCACTTAGGGCAGGCAAACCGTACCCCGGGGAAGTGAGGTAAGCCTAGCCTAAGTTAGGAGGCTCTCGTTTCAGCTGTCCGCACTCTGGATTCCCACACTCCGACCGCCCTCACTCAGAACATGGGTCCGCCCGATCGGCACGACGAGCGGCCGGTCGCCCACCGGATCGTCAATCACCATGGCACGCAGGCCGAATGCCTCGTACAGCAGCTCGGCGGTCAGCACCTCGCGCGGATGACCCTGCGCCAGGACCGAACCGGCCTTCATCACGATCAGGTTGTCGCTGTAGCGCGCGGCCAGGTTGAGGTCGTGCAGCACCATGACCACGGTGCATCCCGACTCGTGCAGGTCGTCGACCAGGTCGAGCACGTCGATGGCGTGCGCCAGGTCCAGATAGGTCGTGGGCTCGTCGAGCAGCAGCAGATCGGTGCCCTGAGCGAGGGTCATCGATATCCATACGCGTTGACGCTGGCCACCGGAGAGCGCGTCGACGGGACGGTCGGCCAGGTCGGCCACCCCCGTCATGGCCAGCGCGCGTTCCACGACGGAGGCGTCGTCCGAGGACCACTGGCGCAGCCAGCTCTGGTGTGGATGCCGTCCCCGGGCGACCAGGTCGGCCACGGTCAGGCCTTCCGGCGCGACCGGCGCCTGGGGCAGCAGGCCGAGCTTCTTGGCCACGTCCCTGGTCCGCAGCCGGGCGATGTCCTCGCCGTCGAGTACGACGGATCCGCTGGTCGGCTTGAGCAGCCGCGACAGCGTCCGCAACAGGGTGGACTTGCCGCACCCGTTGGGGCCGATGATCGTGGTCACCACCCCCGACGGGATCGACACGTCGAGCGCGTCGATGACGGTCCGCTCGCCGTACCCGACCGTGACGCCCCTGGCCGCCAGCCGCGGAACGCCATCGGCCCCGGACTCGACCTCGGTGATGAACTGAGCGACCACGGCTCCCCCTCTATTTAGGCTTGCCTAACCTTTCTATCACCTAGCGGCGGTTCGCCCGCACCAGGAGATAGATGAGGAAGGGGCCGCCGATCGCGGCGGTGACCACGCCGACCGGCAGGGTGACCGGCAGCGCCGTACGGGCGACCAGGTCCGAGCCGATCAGCAGCACCGCCCCCACCACGGCGGACGCCACCAACGGCGGTGTCGGGGACTTCGTCAGACGCATCGCCACCTGCGGCGCCACCATGGCCACGAACGGGACGGGCCCCGCCGCGCTCACCGCGAAGCCGGCCAGGAGCACGGCGCACAGCAGCAGGACGGCCCGTACCAGCGCGTACCGGACGCCGAGGCCGGCGGCCACGTCGTCACCGAAGTGCAGCGGCTTGAACTGGAAGGCCACGCACGCCACGACCACCGCGAGGACGAGCGTGCCCCAGAGGGCCACGCCCACCTCGTCCCACGACCGGTTGTCCAGGGAGCCGACCAGCCACGCCTGGGCCCGCGCCACGTCCCTGATGTCGGCGGTGACCAGCAGCCAGGTCGTGATCGCCTCCATCACGGCGCTCACGGAGAGGCCGATGAGGATGAGCCGGAAGCCGTCGACCCCGCGCCGCCACGCCATGAAGTAGACCAGCAGCCCCGTGCAGAGGCCTCCCGCGAGCGCCGCCCCGGACAGTCCCACGGAGCTGACGACCGCGGCCGTGGCCCCGCCCGACACCGTCACCAGGCACACCGCGACCGCGCTGGCGCCTCCGGTGATCCCGAGGATGTCCGGACTGGCCAGCGGATTGCGGGCGATGGACTGGGTGATCGCCCCGGACATCCCCAGCGCGATGCCCACGACGAGCCCGGCCAGGGCCCGCGGCATGCGCAGGTCCATGATCACGAACTGGTCGACCTGCTCGCCCCCGCCGAACAGGGTGGCGACCACCTGCGGCAGGCCGAGGGGGAAGTCCCCCACGGCGATGGACAGGCAGAACGCCAGGAAGGCCGCCGCCGCCAGCAGCAGCGTGACCAGGACGATCCGGGGCCGCCAGACGAACGACATGCCGCCGAGCCGCACACCGGGCGCCACCGAGGGCTTCCCGGCGGGCTTGCCGGCGGGCTCCTTGCCGGACTTCACCACTGTCACGTTCATGCGCTCTTGAACTTTCCCCGCCACACCAGGAGCGCGAAGAAGGGGGCGCCGAGGAGAGCGACGAGGATGCCCGCGTCCAGCTCTCCCGGCCGCACCACGACGCGTCCCACGATGTCGCAGACCAGAAGGACGACCGCGCCGAGCAGACCCGCGTACGGCACCAGCCAGCGGTAGTCGGGCCCGGCCAGATAGCGGGCCACGTGAGCGACCATCAGCCCGAGGAAGGCGATGGGCCCGCACGCCGCCGTGGCCGCGCCCGCCAGCAGCGTGATGGCGACGATGCCGACGATCCGGATCAGCGTGATGTTCACGCCCAGTCCCCGCGCCACGTCGTCGCCCAGGTTGAGCAGGTTGACGGACGGCAGGGTGACCAGAGCCAGCACCAGCCCGACCACGATGAAGGCGGTCACCGGCCAGATGACGTCGAAGCCGACACCGGCCACCGACCCGGCGTTCCAGAACCGCAGGGCGTTCAGCGCCGCCTTGTCCGACAGCGCGACCGCCGTCGTCATCGCCATCAGGAACACCGTGACCCCCTGCCCGGCCAGAGCCAGCGTCAGCGGATTGCCGGCGCCCCGGCCGATGCTCGACAGCCCGAACACCACGACACCGGCGAGCGCGGCCCCGAGGAAGGCGAACCAGACGTACTGGAACGGGTCGGTGAATCCGAGCAGGGCGATCGCCGACACCACGGCGAACGAGGCGCCGGTGTTCACCCCGAGCAGGCCGGTGTCCGCGATGGGGTTGCGCGTGTACCCCTGGATCAGCGCCCCGCCGACGCCCAGGGCGATGCCCGCCACGACCGCGAGGACCGTACGGGGCACCCGTACGGTCCTCATGATGAGCCTGGCCTCGGAGAGCTTCTGGTCGGGGTCCGGACCCGCGAAGAGCCCGTGCCACGCCTCGGCGGGGCTCAGCGCCCGCGCGCCGACGGCGAGGGACACCACCGCCGCGAGCACGAGGACCGCGAGGATGACGCCCAGACCCACGATCCGCCGCCGCCGGGCCTGCGCGACGACCCGGGAAGGCGCCGGGCGTTCGACCGTCGGCGGGCCGCCGGCAGGGCGGCGAGTACCAGTGGGCACGGACGTTCCTTATGTATGGGACAACTGGTTGCACACTACTGCCGTGCCTCGGGCGCGAGAACGCCCGGGAGGCACGGCAGTGGCTGAACGGGGCCGGTCAGACGGCTGGCTGGCGGGCTCCGCCGCCCGCTCCGCCGGCGACCGGGCGGGCCTGGTCGGGAACGGACTTGAGGTTCCGGTCGAGGATCGAGTCGAGTATCTCCCCGACCCGTACCGCGGTGTTGGACAGCAGGGAGGAGGTGATGCCGTGCGTGTGCTCGGTTCCGCCCTGGAGGTAGATGCCGCAGCTCAGTTCGAGGTCGGTCGCCACCCGGTAGTCGCGCTCGACGCGGACCCGGCCCTGCTCGTCGCGGTGGCAGCGGTCCGCGACCTCGCCGAGCAGCCCCAGGCCGTCGGCCTGCTGGTAGCCGGTGGCGCACACCACGACGTCGGCGTCGAGCACGCTCTCCTCGCCGGTGACGAGGGACTTGATGCTGGCGCGGACCCCGTCGGCCGACTCCTCCACGCCCGTCAGGCGCGAGACGTTCAGGAAGCGGAGCCGCTCGGTGCCGAGCACCTTCTCCTGGTACGACTGCCGGTACAGGTCGTCGATGAGGTCGATGTCGACCACGGAGTAGTTGGTGTTGCCGTGGTAGCCCATCAGCCGCTGCTTCACGTCCTCCGGGGCGGTGAAGTACTCGTCGACCGCCTGGGGGTCGAAGATGCGGTTGGCGAAGCTGCTGTCGTCCGCCGGGCTGTAGCCGTAGCGGGAGAAGACGGCGCAGACCTCGGCCTGCGGGAACCGGCGGTGCAGGTAGGCCACGTTCTCGGCGGCGCTCTGGCCGGCGCCGACCACGATGAAGCGGGTGGGCTCGGTGCCCTCCAGGCCGTCGATCTTCTTCAGCAGGTCGGTGTTGTGCCAGACGTGGTCGGTCCGCTCGACGCCCTCCGGCATGACCGGGCGCAGCCCGGTGGAGATGACGAGGTTGCGGGCACGGTGGACGACGACCTCGTCGCCGGAGCGCGCCGTCACGTCGAGGTACTCCACGACGCCGTCCCGCACCACGGGCTCGACGGAGACGACCTGGTGGCCGTACGAGACCATGTCGTCGACCTTGGCGGCGGCCCACTCGAGGTAGTCGTGGAACTCGACCCGGAGGGGGAACAGGTTCTTGTGGTTGACGAAGTCGATCAGCCGGCCCTTCTCCTGCAGGTAGCAGAGGAAGCTGTATTCGCTGGTCGGGTTCCGGAGCGTCACCAGGTCCTTCATGAAGGACACTTGCATCGTCGCGTCGTCGATGAGCATGCCGCGGTGCCAACCGAAGCGGGGCTGCTGCTCGAAGAAGTGAGCGGTGACCGCCTCTTGCCTTCCGACGCGCACGTTGTGCTCACTGAGCGCGATCGCCATGGCGACGTTCGACGGCCCGAAGCCGATACCGATCAGGTCGTGGATCAGTGGTGCGTCGCCAGGAAGAGCCTGTGACATGTCACTCCCATTGGTGCGGGACAGCCGCCTGCCAGGCGTCGTGTCAGGGGTGGGGAAAAGGGGGGCGTCCAGGCGCACCGGTGACCGGCAGCCGAGTGGAACTTAGGTAAAGCTAACCTGATCTGGACAGCCTGTCGACCGGACAAACTCGACAAATCCCTAACACTCGGGTCAATCAAGCCTAGAATCGGGGCTGTTGCGCCGTTAGGTAAGCCTTGCTTTACTTACCTTTGCTCATTTAGCTCTTCTGAGGAGGAACCCCGATGCGGGTCGTCATGTTCGGTTATCAGACCTGGGGCCATCGCACCCTGAAGGCGCTCCTGGACTCCGAGCACGACGTCGTCATGGTCGTGACCCACCCCAAGAGCGAGCACGCCTACGAGAAGATCTGGAGCGACTCGGTCGCCGACCTCGCCGAGGAGAACGGCGTCCCGGTCGTCATCCGCAACCGCCCCGACGACGAGGAACTCTTCCAGCAGCTCAAGGAAGCCGACGCGGACATCCTCGTCGCGAACAACTGGCGCACCTGGATCCCCCCGCGCATCTACACGCTCCCCCGGCACGGCACGCTCAACATCCACGACTCCCTCCTCCCGAAGTACGCGGGCTTCTCCCCCCTCATCTGGGCCCTCATCAACGGCGAGCCCGAAGTCGGCGTCACGGCGCACATGATGGACGAGGTGCTCGACGCCGGCGACATCGTCATGCAGCGCTCGATCCCCGTCGGCCCCACGGACACGACCACGGACCTGTTCCACAAGACGGTCGACCTGATCGCCCCGGTCACGATCGGCGCGCTCGACCTGATCGCCTCGGGCCGGACCGAGTTCACGAAGCAGGACCGCACCCAGGCCACCTTCTTCCACAAGCGGGCCGAGGAAGACATCCGGATCGACTGGACCTGGCCCGCCGAAACCCTGGAACGCCTGATCCGCGCCCAGTCGGCCCCCTACCCGGCCGCCTTCACCTTCCACAAGGGCAAGCGCCTGGAGATCCTCACGGCCGTCGTCTCCGAGGGCCGCTACGGCGGCACCCCGGGCCGCATCTTCTACCGCGAGGGCGAAGGCGTCGTCATCGTCGCCGGCGCGGACGCCCACACGGGCCGCAACCACGGCCTGTCCATCACGAGCGTCCGCACGGAAGACGGCACGGAACTCCCGGCCTCGACCTACTTCAAGTCCATGGGCGGCTACCTCACACCCCGCCCGTAACCCGGGCCCCCAAAAACCCCGGCCCGCCCAGGACGGTCCCCGGGCGGGCCGGCCGTCACGGCCGCGCGGACCCCTGGTCCGCGCGGCGGCGACGCACCGCCCGCAACACCCACGGGCGCGAAGCTCAGTTGTCCTTCGCCACCCGCTCCAGGATCGCCACGCACTCCACGTGGTGCGTCATCAGAAACAGATTTGAGGAAAATAGGTCGAAGATAACTGCAGTTCAGAGCCCTGCAGCGTAACCTCGCGGCGTAAGCGAGGGGCCTACGAGTGCTGTGTGCGCGAGCCTGACCCTGCTTTCCTGCTCGAACCCGACGCCAACAGGGCCAGACACGCGGCCACTACGGAAAGCTCGGCGAGTGCCGCGAATAGGTGGGGGTGCCCGCCGAGTGGGCCCGCGAGGGCGGCGCCGGCCCAGGGGGCCAGGGCTCCTGGGATGCGGGCCGGAGCGCCGAGGAGGCCGGAGAGGCGGCCGTAGTGAGTGGTGCCGTGGTGCCCCAGCGGTCGGTGACTGCCGTGGCCTGGAGCAGGGTCAGGTGCCGCGTACGACACCCGCCAAAACCGCGAGCGCGATGAGCAGCAGTATCGGGCCGGGGGCCAGAGCGAGGGCTATCGTTGTTGCGCCACCCAGGGTGAGCAGGGTGACCGTGCGGGTGGTGGTCGAGGCGCGGGTGGACAAGCTGGAGTAGAGGGTTCGGCCGAGGGTTTGGCCTGCGCCGCCCAGCCCGAGGGCCCAGGCCGCGGTGGTCGCGTCGGCGCCGCGTTAGGTCAGGAGTGGAATGAGGCCCATGACGACGGCGTACATGGCAAAGCCGCAGGAGGTGAAGGCGACAGCCAGGAGGAGGAAGGGGCGGCTGCGGGCGACCGGCGTGCAGTCGACCGAGGGCGGAGCGGGCGGGGCCGACGGCCAGGGGGCGCGCAGGGCATGGGCATGGGCATGGATGGTGACGGCGGCGAGGACCGCGCGAGCACAGCGTAGGTGGTTCGCCAGGTGAGGTATTCGGTCAGGGTTGCGGTCAGCGGGGCGAAGACCGCGGAGGCGAGGCCTCCGGCGAGGGTGACGATGGTCAGAGCGCGGATGCGGTCGGGGCCCCACCAGCGGGTGAGGGCGGCGAAGGCCCACGGGTGGAAAGTGGCGGCCATGGCCACGCCCGCGAGGATCCAACCGCAGGTGAAGACGAGCAGGTTCGGGGCGACTGCGATCAGCAGGCTGGCCAGGGTGCCGATCACGGATCCGGTGGCCATCACGGTGCGCGGGCCACGGCAGTCGAGGATCCGGCCGATGGGGATGCCCACGGTGGCCGAGACGATAAGTGCGAGGGAGAACGCGGCGGTGGCAGCGTTGGTGGACTAGCCGGTGTCGGCTGTGAGGCGTGGGAGCAGGTCGGGGAAGGCCTAGTACACGAACCGAGAGTGAACCCCACCGCGCCGGGTGGCTGATCTGGCGACGATGACATCGGCCTGGAAGGCAGCACGGCGGGGCCGAATATAGAAGTGATCGACTAGGGCCGTCGGTGTCGAGATTTTCGCCAGCCCGCCAATGTTCAACCCACGCTCGACGACACCGCCTCCACCGGGACGTCACCACGGCATGAGGAAGCGGGTGGCACAGCAAGCGCTGTGCCACCCGCTTCCTCATGCCGTGGGGTTCTCTGGGACGTACTGCGGAGCTACGCCAAGCAGTGCATCGACGGCCGCTCGCCCCTTTCCCCCAGCTTCGGGCATGAAGTGGGCTTAGTAGTCAAGGGTGATGGTCGGGCTGGAGTGGCCGAGCCGCCGAGCGAGGGTGACGACGGACTCGTCGGCTTCAAGAATGATCGAGGCGCCGGTGTGCCGGAGGACGTGGAAGCCGTCCTTGCGAGATGCCTTCCAGCGCTCGCCCTTCTCCCTCAGGGGGATAACGCCTGCCTTCGCGAGGGCAGGCTTCCAGTTCTCGTCGTTGAAGATGTTGACGCGGATCGCGTTGCCGTACGTCGCAGTCAAGACGAGCGGGAAGGCCTGCTTCTCCCGCTCGGGCTCAGGACCACCCCACGGCAACTCGACCTCGACAGCTGGGTACTGCAGGAAATGAGCGATCAGACCGGCTGGTCCGACGACAGCCGGGCGCCGATCTCCGACAGGAGCCGGTCCCGCGAGGAGTGCAAGAAGAAGTGGTCTCCAGGCAGGAGCACGGTCCGCGAGCCGCCCGGAAGGTCGTCAGACCACCGCTCGAGCTGCTTTTCGCTCACCAGGGGGTCGCCCAGACCGCCGAACACCGTGGTGCCGCAAGCCGGAGAGGTGCCGCGGACGAAACGGTAGGACGAGAGCATCCTGTAATCCGCCCGGACCACCGGCAGTAGCAGACTCATGAACTCGGCGTTCTGGAGGATCTGTTCGGGCGTACCGTTCATGGCGCGCAGTTCGGTAACCAACTCTTGGTCGGAGAGATCACACAAGTCCCGCCGCCCGTCATTCAGCACCGGCAACGCCCGGCAACCCGAAAGGAACAGGTGCTGCGGCTCGACACCATGCTCATCCCGCAACTTCCGGGCGATCTCCCAGCAGACCACCGCACCAAGACTGTGGCCGAACAAAGCGAACGGCTTCCCGGCGGCCTCCAGGATTTCCGGGACGACTTCGGCCAGCACCACCGCCAAGTCATCGACCGGGGCTTCCATGAGGCGGTCCTCACGCCCCGGAGGCTGGATCGCGTGGATGCTCACCTGCGGCGACAGCAGCTCGGCCCACCCCCCGAAAGCCGAGGCACCGCCCCCCGCATACGGGAAGCAGAAGAGTTGAACATCGCCAAACGAGTCTTTTCCGGACATTTTCCGGGTCCAGGTATTCGACCTCACCGCAACGCCCACCGATACCTCCGCACCGCTCTCCCCATTGAATACGCACAGTCCAAGTTGCACCAAATCCAATGCAACCCCGCCCTGTCAACCGACTAACACGCCGGTCAGGCAGATCGCCAAATCGTGAGGCACGTCACACCTTCAACCATTGCCAGCGTATTGCAGCCGAGCTTAAGATCATCGAGATTTGATCATGGCGGCAGGGGCGGGACCTGGAGATTCAATCCCTCATGAGGCCAGATCGCAGAAGCGGGTCTTAATTAAAGTATTTCTTCCACATTTCCGACTGCTGTCGCACTTTCGACATCGGAATTCCCAGCGAAGGAAGCGTCGATTGCGGCTTGCACGACCAATGTTCATATTTTTTCCAATTAGTCAGTAGCTGGGTCTGGGGCGGCCCGGCCAGCCACGGGGGTACCTGCGTTCATGACCTTGTCCTCTCGGCGGGTCAGCCGTGCACAGCAGCAGGGCTGGTTCCTCGCCAACGTAGGTGCCGACACCTCGGTCGCCCACGCCGCGGCCGTCCTCCAGCTCAGCGGCGTTCCAGACGGCGGGTTCGAGGACGCGATGCGAGCGGTGCTGTCCGCCGACCCGCGTCTCACCCACGGGCACTCGGTTGTCGAGGGTCGTCTGGTGGACGGCAGTGCGGAGCCGCGTCTGGTGCCTGTCGGTCGGCAAGACCTCACCGGCCTCCCGCCGGCCGAGCGCGGGACGCGTCTGGCGGCGCTGGTCGAGGCAGCGGTCCACGCTCCGTTCGAGCCGACGACCGGCCCGCTGGCCCGGGCCCTGCTCGCCGACACCGACGGCAGGGAGCAGGTGGCCGTCCTGGTACTGCACCGGATGGCCGGCGACGTGCAGTCGGCCGAGACCCTGCTGGCGGAGGCCGTGCGGGTCTACGGGCAGTTGCCCTCCGGAGCTGCGCCGGCCCCGGTCGGCGAGGCACCGACCGCTGAGGCACTGGCGGCCGATCCGGCGGAGCTGCCGCCGGCACCTGTCCTTCCGTTCAGCAGGCCCGCCCCCGCGCGGCGTACGTTCGCGGCGGATTCCGTTCCGGTAGATCTTGCACCGGAGGCGGTCGCGGCACTCCGTGACCTGGGCGCAGACCACGGCATGGGGCCCGCCACCGCCGTTCTCGCGCTGTATCTGGTCCTGCTGAGCCGCTACAGCGGGGAGTCCCGGCAAGCCGTTGCCGTGCCCGCCGGCCTGATGCCGGACGGATCTCCCGGGCCCGACGCCGATGGCGTGACCGCCGCCCTGGTGTGCGAGCTGGATGGCAGCACCACGTTCCGCGGACTGCTCGACCGAGTCCACGACGCCCTCCACGGGCTCTCGGACGCTTCCCCGATCGGCATCCTCACCCGGCCCGCCTTCGCTGTCCGGCGTCCCCTCCCGGTCACCGCCCCCGCCGGGATCGAGGCCCGGTTCCTGCCGGTGGGCACCGGCACCACCCCGAGCGATCTCACGCTGCGCCTGTTGCCGGACGGCGAGCGCCTCACCGGCGAGTTCGAGTTCGCGGCCGAGATCATCGACCGGGCGACAGCGGAGCGGGCCGCCGGCCACCTGTCGTCTCTCCTCGCCGGGGCGATCGCCGCGCCGGACACGCCCGTGTCCGCGCTCCCGCTCATCACCCCCGCGGAGCGGGATACCTTCGACGCGCTGAACGCGGTGGCCGCCACTCCCGCGGAGCTGACGTTCCACCAGCTCTTCGAGGCACAGGCCGAGCGGACTCCCGAAGCGGTGGCGGTCCGTTCCCACCACGCCGTTCTCAGCTACCGGGAGGTCAACCGGCATGCCAACCGCCTGGCCCGGCTCCTGCGCGGCCACGGTATCGGGCCCGAGCGCACGGTCGCGATCTGCATGGACCGTGGCGTCCAGCTGATCGTCGCGGTCCTCGCGGTTCTGAAGGCCGGCGGGGCCTACGTCCCGATCGATCTCCGCGATCCGGCACAGCGGCGGGAGACGATCCTGCGCGACGCCGGGGTCCGGGCCGTCGTCGTCAGCGGCCTCCCGAAGGACGCCGCTGACTTCGGCACCGTCCCGGTCGTCGTGCTCGACGACCTCGAAAGCGCTCTCACGGGGCTGGCGGCGGACAATCTCCCCTCGTCGCCCTCCGCCCTGACCGACGCCGCCTACCTGCTGTACACCTCCGGGTCCACCGGTGTCCCGAAGGGGGTGGTGGTCGAGAACCGGCAGCTGATCAGCTACGTCCACGGTGCCGTGCAGCGGCTGGGTATGGACGCGCCGCTCAACCACCTGATGGTGCAGCCACTCACCGTGGACTCCTCCGTCACGGCGCTGGTCCCTCCCCTGATCACCGGAGGCGAGCTGCACGTGGTGTCCCGTGAGTGCACCCTCGACCCGGAACTGCTCGCCGACTGGGTCCAGGAGTACGGCGTCGACTGCCTGAAGATCGCCCCCTCCCACCTGCGCGCCCTGCAGGGGTCCGCCCGCTTCGAGGAGCTGCTGCCGCGACGCGTCCTGGTAGTCGGCGGCGAGGTGTCGGACTGGCGCTGGATGCGCGAGCTGCAGCACCGCGTCCCTCACTGCCGGGTGTTCAACCACTACGGGCCGACTGAGACGACCGTCGGGGTGCTGGCCATGTCCGTGGGCGATCACCTGGACGCCGACTGGCAGACCGCCCCGATCGGCGTTCCGCTAGCCGGCACCCAGGTGTACGTGGTCGACAAAGCCGCCCAGTTGGTCCCGGCCGGTGTCGCGGGCGAACTGCTGGTTGGCGGCGCTTACGTGGCGCGCGGGTACCACAACCGGGCCGAGCTCACCGCGCGCGCGTTCGTGGCGGACGGCTTCGGCCCGGATCCGGACCACTGCCTGTACCGCACCGGCGACTTCGTCCGCCGGCTGCCGGACGGTGCGGTCGAGTTCCTGGGCCGCGGCGACGACCAGATCAAGATCCGCGGGCACCGGGTGACCCTGGGCGAGATCGACGCGGCGCTGGCCGGCCATCCCTCGGTCGACCGGGCGCTGGCCATCGTGCGGCAGGATCCGCCCGGTGAGCGCCGGGTGGTCGCGTACGTCCAACCGCGCGACCCGTCCGCCTTCGAGCTCGGAGCGCTGGAAGCACACATGCGGCAGCAGGTGTCTCCGCACATGGTGCCGCAGGCCTACGTGGTCCTCCCGAGCCTGCCGCTGTCGGCGCACGGCAAGGTGGACCGCTCGGCCCTGCCCGCTCCGGCCGCGCCCTCGCCCGCCACCGGCCCCGGCGGCACGCCGCAGAACGCGGTCGAACGCACGGTCGCGGCCGTCTGGCAGGAGCTGCTCGGCCTGGAAGCGGTCGGCGCCGAGCAGAGCTTCTTCGACCTCGGGGGCCACTCCCTGCTCCTCGTCGAGCTGCAGCACCGGCTCGGTACCGCGCTCGGCCGGTCGATCCCGTTGCTCGACCTCTTCCAATACCCGACGGTGCGGTCACAGGCCGCCCACTTCTCCCAGATCGCCGAGCCGGAACGGCTCAGGGCCTCCGACCGCGCAGCCAGTGTCCGGCAGAGCGCGCTGATGAAACGACGGGAACAGCAAATGCGAGCGAAGCGAGGCCGCAATGAGTGAACAGCAGCTCCCGGAGCTCGGCCCCAAAGCGGAGGACGGCCTCGAAGCGGAGGACGGCCTCGAAGCGGAGGACGGCCTCGACATAGCGATCGTCGGCATGGGCGGCCGGTTCCCGCGGGCGGGCACCGTCGACCAGTTCTGGCAGAACCTGCGGGCGGGTGTATGCGCGGCCACCGAGTTCAGCGAGCAGGAGCTCCTGGACCGGGGTGTCCCTGCGTCCGTTCTGGCTGACCCGGGCTTCGTACCGGTCGGCTACCCGCTGGAGGACAGCGACAAGTTCGACGCCGCCTTCTTCGGCTACTCACCACGCGAAGCCGAGCTGATGGACCCTCAGCACCGCGTCCTCCTCGAATGCGCCTGGGCCGCACTCGAGAGCTCGGGGCACGATCCCCAGCGCTACGATGGGCTGATCGGCGTGTACGCCGGTGCGGGGAACAACACCTACCTACTCCGCAACATCGCCTCACACCCCGACGCGATCGAGGTCATGGGCGGCAACCAGCTGGTGATCGGCAACCGCTCCGACTTCCTCACCACCCGGGTGTCGTACAAGCTCGGTCTCAGGGGCCCGAGCCTCAACGTCCAGTCCGCCTGTTCGACCTCGCTGGTGGCCGTGGCCCAGGCGAGCCAGGCGCTGCTGAGCTACCAGTGCGACATCGCGCTCGCCGGCGGAGTCGGCATCGACGCGATGCGCCGCGACGGGTATGTCTACCGGCCCGACGGCATCTTCTCCTCGGACGGGCTGTGCCGCACGTTCGACGAGAAGGCGAACGGCACCGTGGGCGGCGAGGGCGTCGGCATGGTCGTCCTCAAGCGCTTGCAGGACGCCATCGCCGACCGCGATCACATCCACGCGGTCATCAAGGGCTCGGCCGTCAACAACGACGGTGCCGAGCGCGCCGGTTTCAGCGCACCGAGCTCGGCGTCGCAGGCCGAGGTGATCGCCACCGCACTGGCCACCGCCGACGTGGAGCCGGGCACCGTGCGCTTCGTCGAGACCCACGGCACGGCCACCGCGCTCGGTGACCCGATCGAGGTGAAGGCGCTCTCCTCGGTCTACACCGGGCTGTCCGCAGCGCACTGCGCGCTCGGCTCGGTCAAGTCCAACATCGGGCACCTGGACTCCGCCGCCGGCGTCGCCGGCCTGATCAAGACGGTGCTCGCCGTCGAGCACGCGGAGATCCCCCCGACCCTGCACTTCGAACGCCCCAACCCCCGGCTCGGTCTCACCGACAGCCCCTTCTACGTCAACACCGAGCTGATGCCCTGGCCGGCCGACGCGAGCCCGAGGCGCGCCGCGGTCAGCTCCTTCGGACTCGGCGGGACGAACGCGCACGTCGTCATCGAGCAGGCGCCCGCCGTCGCGCCGACGGGGGCGGACCTCAAGGACGAGCGCGAGCAGCTGCTGGTGCTGTCGGCCGCCACTCCGGAGGCCCTCGACACCACCACCGACCGGCTGCGCGACCACCTCCGGAGTCACCCCGGCCTCCGTCTCGCCGACGTCGCCCACACCCTTCAGCAGGGCCGGCGCGCGATGCCCCACCGACGGGTGGCGGTGTGCGAGGACGTCGACGACGCGCTGAACGTGCTCGACGCTCCGGACGGCGGCCGTCTGCTGACCGGGACGGCCCCGGACCTGGCACACCGCCCGGTCGCGTTCATGTTCACCGGTTTCGGCGCGCAGTACCCGGGCATGGCCCGGGGCCTGCGCGAGGACGAGCCGGTCTTCCGTGACGCCCTCGCGCGCTGCGCCGAGCTGCTCGAACCCATGCTCGGGCAGAACATCCTCGACGTCATGTACCCGGCCGCCGATACCTCCTCGCCTGGCCACGCGCAGGACGAGTCCTCGGACGTCCTTCACCGGATGCTGATCCAGCCGACGCGCAGCGAGCATCCGCTCGACCAGCCGCAACTGGGCTACCCCGCCATGTTCGCCCTGGAGTACGCACTGGCCGAACTCTGGGAGTCGTGGGGGGTGCGACCCGACGCGATGATCGGGCACAGCCTCGGCGAGTACGTGGTCGCCTGTCGCGCCGGAGTCCTCACCCTGGAGGACGCGCTGCACCTGGTGGTGGAGCGGGCCCGCCTGATCGAGGAGCAGGGCGAGGGCGCGATGGTGGCCGTACCCCTCACGGAGGAGGAGGCCCTGCGTCTCACCGACGACGAGGTGACCCTTGCCGCCGTGAACGGGCCGCAGACCTGTGTGCTTTCCGGGAGCCTGCCGGGCATCGACCGGCTTGAGGCCGAGCTCACCGCCGCGGGCATCGCGTTCCGCCGCCTGACCAGCCGGTACGCGTTCCACTCCCCGCTCATGGAGCCCGTGATCGAGCCGTACACCGACCTGGTGCGCAAGGTCCGGCTCAACCCGCCCACCACGCCGTTCATCTCCAACGTGACCGGCACCTGGATCACCGACGAGCAGGCCACCGACCCCGCCTACTGGGCCTCCCACATGCGTCGTACCGTCCGGTTCGCCGCGGGCATCACGACCCTGTGGGCCGATCCCGACTTCGCCATGGTGGAGATCGGCCCCGGCCAGACGCTGAGCACCGGCGCCCTCCAGCACCCCGACGGTCCGGTCGGCGCCGCCCGAACAGTCGTCCCCTCGCTCCCCGGTCTGTTCGACCGGCAGACTGACCGGGCCACGATGCTCCTCGGCGCCGCGAAGCTGTGGACTGCCGGGCGCGAACACCCCTTCCCGGTCTCCGCCACGGCCCGTCGGGTTCCGCTGCCGACCTATCCGTTCGAGCGTCGGGCCTACTGGCTGGAGCCGGCGGTCGCCGTCTCCGAGCGGTCCACCGCCAAGCGGCGGGCCGACATGTCCGACTGGTTCTACGCACCGTCCTGGACCAGGCTCGGACCGAACCCCGGCCCGCTGCCCGCGGAGTCGGGAGCCGACGTCCGGTGCCGGCTCGTCTTCGCCGACCGCACCGGCCTGGGCCGGGCCCTGGCCGACCGCCTGCGGGCAGCAGGTGAGCGGGTGGCCGTCGTGACGGCCGACGACGCCTGGGCCGAGACGGCGGCGGACGAGTACACGCTCGACCCGTCCCGCGCCGACCACTATCCCCGGCTCGCCGCGGCGCTCAAGTCGGCGGACACGATCCCCGACCGGGTGCTGCACTGCTGGAGCGTGGGGGACGACGCCGGATACACCGGCACGGCCGAGGGCGCCGAGCGCCTTCTCGACCTGGGCTTCCGCAGTGTGCTGCGCTGGGCGCAGGCCACCGAGTCGGACCTGATCGGCCGCCCCCAGCGCTGGGACGTCGTCTCCACCGAGGTGTACTCGGTGACCGGCGACGAACCCCTGTGTCCGCCGAAGGCCTCGCTCCAGGGTGTCTGCAAGGTACTCCCTCAGGAGTACCCGCCGCTGACCTGCACCCTCGTCGACGTGGTCCTGGAGCCCAGCTCCATCGATTCGCTGGCCGACCGGGTGCTCACCGAGCTCAACGGCCCGGCCGCAGACCAAACGCTCGCGCTGCGCCGTACCCACCGCTGGGCTCCCGCCTACCAGCCGCAGTCGCTGCCTCAGCGCACGGGAGCGGCCCTCGACAAGGGGGTCTACCTGGTGACCGGCGGGCTCGGCCGAATCGGCCTGGTGGTCGCCCGGGTGCTGGCCGAACGCACCCGCGGACACCTGGTCCTGCTCGGCCGCACAGCTCTGCCGCCACGATCCGAATGGGCCGCCCCCGGGCACTCCGACGAGACCCGGGCGCTCTTCGACGCCATCGCCGAACTGGAGGACCTTGGTTCCGGAGTGACGGTCCTCGCCGCCGACGTCGGCGATTTCGTCCGGATGCGCGAGGTCCGTGACGAGATCCTCGCCGCGCATGGCCGGATCACCGGTGTGGTGCACTGCGCCGGGACTACCGGTGCCGCGGCACACCGAGTGGTCGCCGACCTCGGTACCGAGGAGGCGTCCTGGCACTTCGGACCCAAGCTGGCCGGTTCCTACGTCCTTCAGGAGATCCTGGCGGACCAGGAGCTGGAGTTCGCGGTCTTGTGCTCCTCGATCTCCGCCGTCCTGGGAGGCCTCGGCTTCGCCGCCTACAGCGCCGCCAACGCGGTGCTCGACGCCTTCGCGCAGGCTCACCACCGGCCGGGCCAGCCCTGGACCAGCCTGAACTGGGACGCCTGGGACTTCGCGGAGCGAGCCGTCCCCGGCGCTGGCATCGGTGAGTCCGTCCAGGAGTTCGCCCTGTCCCCGGCCGACGGCCGAGCGGTGTTCGAGGCCCTGCTCGACGCCACACCGCAGGCTCAGCTGATGGTGTCCACCGGTGATCTGACGCTGCGGTACCGGGAGTGGGTGAACCCGATGGCGACCGCCACCTCCACCACCCAACGGCACGAACGACCCAACCTGCGCAATCCGTTCGTCGCCCCGGAGGGCGACATGGAGCAGCGGGTCGCCGCGGTCTGGCAGGAGCTCCTCAACGTCGAGAACGTCGGAGCGAACGACAACTTCTTCGAACTCGGCGGGAGCTCGCTGATCGGACTCCAGGTGGTCCACCGGCTGCGCCAGGAACTGAAGCTGACGGTGCCGCTGACCGTGGTCTACGAGGGTCCGACGCTCCGCACCCTGGGCCGGATCATCGAGGAACTCATGGGGGCAGAGCAGTGACCGACGAAGCACTTCCGCACGACGAGAAGGTGACTGTGACTGACAGGGACGACACCCACGGCCCTTCGGACGAAGGCGCCCACGAGGGCATTGCCGTCATCGGCATGTCGGGGCGGTTCCCGGGCGCGGCGGACCTGGCGGAGTTCTGGGCGAACCTGCGCGACGGCGTGGAGTCGGTCACCGAGCTCACCGACGCGGAGCTGGCGGCCGCCGGCGTCCCCCGCGAGTCGATCGCCGATCCCCACTACGTCCGGGCATCGGCGAAGTTCGAGGGTGTGGACGGCTTCGACGCGGAGTTCTTCGGATACACCGCCCGCGAGGCGAAGATCATGGACCCCCAGCACCGCCTGTTCCTGGAGACCGCGTGGGAGGCCCTGGAGCACGCGGGCTACGACCCGGCCGGCTGCGAAGGCAGCGTGGGCGTCTTCGGCGGGGCGAGCAGCAGCGCGTACCTCACCAACGTCCTCGCGAACATGGACGGCGGCGAGGAGGTGCGCGGGGAGAACGTCGGACTGGGCAACGAGCTCGCCTTCCTGGCCAGCCGGGTCTCCTACAAGCTGAACCTGAAGGGCCCGAGCTTCTCCGTCCAGACCGCGTGCTCCAGCTCACTGGTCGCCCTGCACAACGCGTGCCAGAGCCTGCTCGACTACGAGTGCGACCTGGCGCTGTCGGGCGGGGTGTCCTACAAGGTGCCCGCCGGCACCGGGTACTCCTACGTCGACGGCGGCTTCCTATCTCCCGACGGGCGCATCCGGCCGTTCGACGCCGACGCGCGCGGCACGGTGTTCGGCAACGGTGTGGGCGTGGTGGTCCTCAAGCGCCTGGCCGACGCGCTCGCCGACGGTGACACGGTGCACGCGGTGATCCGGGGGTCGGCCGTCAACAACGACGGCTCGCTGAAGGCGAGTTTCACCGCTCCGAGCATCGCCGGACAGGCCTCGGTCATCGCTGAGGCCCTGGCTGCCGCGGATGTCGAAGCGGAGAGCATCGACTACGTCGAAGCCCACGGCAGCGGCACCCTGATCGGGGACTCGATCGAGGTCGCGGCGCTGTCCCGGGCCTTCACCGGCGCCGTCGAATGCGGCCTGGGCTCGGTCAAGGCGAACGTCGGCCACCTCGACGCGGCCGCCGGCATGGCCGGCCTGCTGAAGACCGTCCTGTCCTTGGGCCACGGCCAGCTTCCGCCGTCGCTGAACTTCCGCACCGCCAACCCGGACATCGACTTCGGCACCGGACCGTTCCGGGTTCGTGCCGAGCTCACCGACTGGTCCCGTTCGGAGCGGGTGCGGCGCGCCGGCGTGAGCGCCTTCGGATTCGGCGGCACCAACGCCCACGTGGTCCTGGAGGAGGCGCCGCTGCCGGCGGCCACCGAGGGCAGCTCCCGCGACTGCCAGCTTCTCACCCTCTCGGCCTTCAGCGAGCCGGCTCTGGAGCAAGCGACGCGGCGTCTGGCCGAGTCGCTGCGCCGGTACCGCCCGGCGCTGGCGGACGTCGCGTTCACCCTCGCGAGCGGGCGCCGCGCGCTCCCCTTCCGCCGCACCCTGTGCGTGGCCGACCTCGACTCGGCGGTCGCGGCGCTGGAGTCCGTCGACCCGGCCGTGGTCACGATCGGACAGGCCCCCGCGGCTCCGCCGGAGGTCGCCTTCTTGTTCAGCGGGCAGGGCTCCCAGTACCCGGACATGGGCCGGGGGTTGTACGACACCGAGCCGGTCTTCCGAGCCGTGGTCGACGAGTGCGCGCGGCTGCTGACACCGGTCACCGGCCGCGACCTCCGCGAGGTGCTGTTCCCGGGCACACCGGCCGACCGGGCGCTGCTCCGGCGGACCCGTTGGGCGCAGCCGGCGCTGTTCGTGCTCGAGTACGCGCTGACCCGGCTGTGGCAGTCCTGGGGCGTCGAGCCCGCGCGCATGCTCGGCCACAGCCTCGGCGAGTGGGTGGCCGCGACGGTGTCGGGGGTGTTCGGCCTGGAGGAGGCGCTCCGGTTGGTCTCCCTGCGGGGCGAGTTGATGGAGCGCTGCGGCCGGGGCGCCATGCTCAGTGTGGTCGCGGACCGCGCCGAGGTCGAAGGGGCCCTGCTGCCCGGTCTGAGCGTCGCGGCCCACAACGGCCCCCGCGAGTGCGTCGTCTCCGGCGCCGTCGACGTGGTGGAGCGGTTCGCCGAGGTCGCGGACGAGAAGCAGTGGCCAGTCCGGCCGCTGGAGGTCGAGCACGGCTTCCACTCCGAGCTCATGGCACCCGTGGTCGACGAGTTCACGGCCGCCGTCGCCCGCAGCAAGCGCTCAGCGCCCGGGGTGCCGTTCGTCTCCAACGTCACCGGCGACTGGATCACGGACAGCCAGGCTCAGGACCCGGCGTACTGGGGCCGCCAGATCCGGGCCGCCGTGGAGTTCACGGCCGGCGTCCAGCTGATCGCCCAGGCGCCTGACACCCTCCTCCTGGAGGTCGGTCCGGGGCAGATCCTCACGGCGATGGCCCGCCGGACCCTGCTGGACACCGGTATCTCCCGTACCGTTACGGCGTCCCTGCCGCACAAGCGGGATCCCCGCGGCGACGGGGAAACGATCCGTCGCACCTTGGGGCAGCTCTGGCTGTGCGGCGTCCAACCGGACTGGGCCGGCTACCACGCCGGCGAGCGACGCCGCCGGGTGCCGCTGCCGACCTACCCCTTCCAGCGGAAGAGCTACTGGCTCGCCCCCGTGCCCCCGGCCGACCGGCCCGTCCACCACGAGGCCGGCCCGCACCCCCTGCTCGACCGGGTCGCGCTGCGTTCGAACGGTCAGACTGTGTTCGAGACCGAGTTCTCGCTCGACCGGCACTGGGTACTGGCCGAGCACCGTCTGCTCGGCGAGGCGATCGTCCCCGGGACCACCTACCTGGAGATGGCGCGGGCAGCTGCCGCGTCCCACTTCGGACAGCCGGTCACCGAGCTCTTCGAGGTGGACTTCCTCGGGCCGCTGCTGGTGACCGAGTCGGCTCCGTGCACCGTCCACACGACCGTCCGGGACCTCGGCGACGGCCGGTGCGAGTTCGCCGTCGCGAGCCATGACCCGGAGCGGGACGTCTGGACTCCGCACGCACACGGCAGGGCTTCCTCGGTCTCCGCCGACCGGCCGGACGGGGTGGACCTCGCCGAACTGCGCTCCCGCTGCGCGCTCCATACGGTCGACCTCGGTACCGCCCAGGCGGAGCACCGGGTCATGGAATTCGGCCGGCGGTGGCGGGACAGCTTGCGGACGGTCCACGTGGGCGTGCACAGCGCGATCGGCGAGCTCGCCCTGCCCGAGGAGTTCCAGGCCGACTGCCAGGATCTCGTCCTGCACCCGGCCCTGCTCGACCTGGCCACCGGCTTCGGCGGGTTCGCCGTCGTCGACTCGGTGGAGCAGGTGCGCGCCTACCAGGCCGACACCGCCTTCTTCCTCCCCGTCGGCTACGACAGCCTCCGCGTCCACGCGGCCCTCCCTGCGACTGGCCTCAGCCTGATCCGCCCGCACACGGGGGAACAGCCCAGCACCGAGACCCGCAAGGTCGACGTCACAGTCTTCGACGACCAGGGCAACACCGCCGTCGAGATCGTCGGGTTCACCGTCAAGCGGGTGACCGACCCTCAGCGGACGGTCGCCCACCTGCGCCCGCACACCCGGCACCAGGGGCTGCGGTGGATGCCGGCGCCCTCCGGCGAGCCGATCCGGACGCCCGGTGGCCCCGTGCTGATCGTCGGGGAGCCCGACAGCATGGCGTCCCGGCTCGGCGCCCGGCTGCGCTCTGACGGCGTGGGGGTGACGGTCGCCGAACTCTCCGAGGAGTGGGGCGAGTCGGCGGACGGCTGCCACCACGTCCCACCCACCGTCCAGGGGTTCGAGAAGCTGCTCGCCGAGCTGTCTGACGGCGCGCCCTCCCGGGTGGTCTTCGTGGCCGCCCCCGCGGACGAGGCCCCGACCGACCTGGCATCGCTGGAACACCGGCTGCGCTACGGCGCCGAAGGCATGCTGCACTTGTTCCAGGCCCTGGCCGCGAGGGACGCCGTGCCGGACCGCCTCTGCGTGGTGGCTCCCGAGGTGGCCCGGGTGACCGGGACGGAGCCGGCGACCGCCCCGGTGCACGCGACGCTGTTCGGCCTCGCGAAGGTGATCGGCCTGGAGAACGACGGCACGAGCGTGCTCTGCCTCGACGTCGACCGGGACGCCGACCCCGCCACCGTGGCCGGTGAAGTACTCGGAACATGGAGCGTCTCGACCGTGGCCCTGCGCGGCGGACAGCGCTTCGTCAGCGAGCTGGCGCCGGTCCACCTCCAGGACCGGTCGCTGCCGACCGGGGCACAGCCCACCGGCGCCTATCTGGTGACCGGCGGCTTCGGCGGGATCGGGCTGGCCGTCGCCCAGCACCTCAGCCGGACCGTTCCGGGCATCCGGCTGGCCCTGGTGGGCCGCACCGGGCTGGGCCCCCGCGAGCAGTGGGACGAGGTCGCCGCGACGGACGGACTTCTTCGTGGCCGGATCGCCGCGGTGCGGGAGATGGAGGCCAACGGTGCCCGGGTGCGCTGCTACCAGGGGGACACCAGCGACCCCATCGCGATGGAGCGGGTGGTGCGCGACGTCCGGGCCGACCTCGGGACGATCGGCTGTGTCCTGCACGCCGCAGGAGTCCCCGGCGACGGCTTCCTAGTCCGCAAGGACACGGAGACGTTCCGCCGCACGCTGGCCCCCAAGGCCCTGGGCGCCGTCGTCCTGGACCTGGTGACCGCCGACGAACCGCCACAGCTCATGGTGAACTTCGGGTCGACCGCCTCGGTCTTCGGGGTCGCGGGGCAGGGTGACTACACTGCGGCCAACAGCTTCCTCGACCACTTCGCCGAGGAGCGCTGCGCCCGGGGCCTCGCGACCGTCACCGTGACCTGGACGGACTGGCTCGGCACCGGCATGGCGGCCGACCACGGCGTCCGCCGTGACCAGGGCTTCTTCCGGTCGGTCGAGATCGAGGACGCGGTCCGCAGCCTGGACGAGATCCTCGCCGCACCCTGCCCCCGGGTCATCGTCGGTGAGATCAACTACGAGTTGCTCGCCGGTCTGCCGGCAGAAGCCTCGGACCGGCTGCTGGCCGGCGCCCCGCTGGTCCTGGCCGAGTCCGTGCGGCGCCGCCTGGTCACCGCGCAAGGGACGGCCAAGCGTCCGGCGGCCCCGCTCCCGGGGCCAGCCGAGACGGCCAGCGTGCGGCTGTCGGGCCACGAGGACGGCGGCTACACCGAGACCGAGCGCAGTCTGGCGGAGATCTGGGCCAGGGAGCTCGGACTCACCGAGCTCGACGTCAACGAGAGCTCGACCTCGCTCGGCGGCGACTCCCTGGTGGCGCTCCGGATCGCCCAGAGCATCCAGAAGACCATGCGGGTCAGGGTCTCGATGGTCGACCTCTTCCGGTACGTCACGGTCGCGGAACTGGGCGCGCACATCGACCGGAAGACGGGCGCGAAGGCCGTGACGCGCGTGGCCGACCGGGGGCCCGTCGGTGCTCCCCCGGTCGGCCACGCGGAACGCTAAGAAAGGACAGGAGACATGACGACACGGACGCAGGACGACGACCGGTCGGCCGACGGGCTACCGCGCGCCGGTGTCATCGGGCTGCTGTTGGAGCTCAGGCAGGCTGACGTACGGGTGTGGACCTCCGAGGGGCAGCTCCGGTGGCAGGCCGCCACCGGGGAGGTCGACGCCGCGCTGCGCAACCGGCTCACGCAGGAGACCGACGCGATCGTGGCCTTCCTGGAGGACATGGACTCGGTCGAGTCGTCCACCCACTACGTGACCATGCGCGACGGCGTGCGCATCGCGGTCGACGTCTTCCGTCCGAAGCGGGACGGCGAGGTGGTCACCACCCCGCTGCCCGCGATCTGGTGCCACGACCGCTACCACCGGTCCGACATCGTCGACGGGATTCCGCGCACCAAGCTGGACACCCGGCCCTGGCTGCGCGAGGTCCTGAAGCAGGGCTACGTGATCGCCGCCGCCGACTCACGCGGCAGCGGAGCGTCCACCGGCTCACGCGGCCAGGAGTTCTCGCCGGAGGAGACCCGGGACGCCTACGAGATCACCGAGTGGCTGGCGGCCCAGGAATGGTGCAGCGGCAACATCGGCATGTTCGGCGAGTCCTACCTCGGCATCACGCAGTTCCTGGCCGCCGGTACGGCCCCGCCCAGCCTGAAGGCGATCTTCCCGCAGGTCGCGCTGTTCGACCTGTACTCCTTCCTCTACCCGGGCGGGATCCTGCGGCACGACTTCATCCACAACTGGGGCACCCGGGTCCGGGCCCTCGACACCCAGCTGGAGGCCGCCCCGGTCCAGGACGACGACGACGCGGTGCGCGAGGCGGTCGCCGGTCATCAGGTCAACGCCGACGTGTTCGCCAGGGCGCTCACCCTGCCGTTCCGCGACAGCCGCAGCCCCGAGGACGACGGACTCCCCTTCGAACGCCAGAGCCCTGCCTCCGCCGTGGCTGCGGTCCGCGAATCCCCGGTCGCCATCTACCAGTTGGCCGGATGGCACGACATCTGGGTCCGGGACGCATTCCAATGGCACGCCAACCTGGGCGGGCCGCGCAAGCTGATCGTCGGCGACTGGTCCCACGACGGCCGAGAGGGCGCCGACCTCGCCACGGAGCACCTCCGCTGGTTCGACCACTGGCTGAAGGGGATCGACACCGGCGTCATGGACGAGCCGTCGATCCGCTACTACCGGCGGTCCGCCGCCCCGGGCGAACAGTGGCGCGGCACCGAGCAGTGGCCGCCGGCCGAGGTACGTACGGAACGGCTGTACTTCGCCGCAGGGGACGACGAGCCGCTCGCCTCCGTCAACGACGGCGCACTCACCACCGCCGAGCCCTCCCGGCTCGGCGGCATGGACGAGTTCGTGGTCGACTACACGGCTTCGTCGGGCACCGCGACCCGCTGGACCAACGGCTACGGCGGCCCCTTCGGCTACCCCCCGATGACCGCGAACGACGCCAACGCCCTGACGTACACCACCCCTCCGCTGACCCAGGCCCTGGAGGTGACCGGTCATCCGGTCATCCGGCTCTGGGTCACCTCGACGCACCCGGACGGCGACTTCTTCGTGTACCTGGAAGACGTGGCCCCCGACGGGGAGTCGCACTACGTGACCGAAGGGGTGGTCCGGGCTTCGCACCGCGCGCTCGGCACCGCGCCGTACGACAACCTCGGCCTGCCCTACTTCCCGAGCGCTGAGGCCGACTGCCACGACCTTCCCGAGGAGCCCACCGCCCTCACGGTGGACCTGCACCCGATCTCCCATGTCTTCGGCCCCGGCCACCGCCTGCGCATCGCGGTCACCGGATGCGATCGCGACAACGCGCGCACGCCCGTGCACTACCCGCCGCCGGTCGTGCAGATCCACCGGCGTGGTCCGCAGGCGTCCTACGTGGACCTTCCCGTCTTCCCCACCAGTCAGAGCTGAGCGAGATGAGTTCCGTGTTCCAGCAGGACGACCGGCTGACGACCGGCGGGCCCGAGCCGGTCCCCACGTATCTGCCGCTGTCGCAGGCGCAGCTAGGCATGTGGCTGGCGGACCAGGCCGGGCCGGGTGGGAGCCGCCACCAGATCGCCGAGTACTTCGACGTGGCCGGCGCCCTCGACGCCCCGGCCTTCGTCCGCGCGGCGTCACAGGCCCTGTGGGAAGCCGAGGCCCTGCGCGTCAGAGTGGCGGACCTGCCCGACGGTCCCCGCCAGTTCCTGGTCCCGGTGCCGGACGAGCCGGTCGTCCTCCTGGACCTGAGCGGGGAACCGGACCCGGAGGCAGCCGCGTTCGGCTGGATGCGGGCGGAACTGACCCGGCCGGTCGACGTCACCGCCGAACCGCTCTTCACCATCGCGCTGCTGACCCTGTCCGGGCAGCGCACGCTGTGGTTCCAGCGTGCCCACCACCTGGCCGTCGACGGCCACGGCGCGGCCCTGTTCACCGAACGGGTCGCCGTTCTCTACGCGGAGGCCGTGCGCGGTGCCGCGCCGTCGCGCTCCCCATTCGCCCCTCTCACCGCGGTGCTCGCGACCGAGGTGGAGTACTACGCGTCACCGGACGTCGACCGGGACCGGGACCACTGGCTACGGGCGATGGCGGACCATCCGGTGCCCGTCTCGCTGTCCGACCGGCCGTGGCGCCACTGCACCACCACGACCCGCCGCTCCCTACGGCTCTCGTCCGCCCAGGACGAGCTGCTGCGGTCGGCGTTCGGCCGGGCTCTCGCACCTGCCGCCGTCGCCGCCACCGCGGCGCTGCTGCACCGGGCTACCGGTGCCGAAGACGTGCTGCTCTCCCTCCCCGTCCTCTCGCGCCGGGGGCAGGCGGCGCGGGTGACTCCCAGCATGTCGTCGAACGTCGTACCGCTGCGGCTGACCGTCCGGGGCCAGGCGACGTTCGCCGAGCTCACCGACCAGGCAACCGCGGCGATCAAGCTCGCGCTGGCCCACCAGCGCTACCGTGCCGAGGACCTGCACCGCAACCTGGGCCACCGCAGGGGCGAGCGCGGGCTCACCGCGACCTCGGTCAACGTGATGGCCTTCCCGTACGAGTTCGCCATCGGCGGGCTCCCGGTCACGGCCCACAACCTCTCGAACGGCCCGGTGCCCGATCTCGCTGTCGCGATCTGCCGTCGGCCGGGCTCCGGGCTGGCAGTCGACCTGGACGCGGGCGCCGAACTGCACCGCCCCGAGGACGCGGACCGGTACCTCGACTCCCTGGTCGGACTGCTGACGGACGCGGCCCGCAACCCCCGGCGCCGCATCGCGGACGCCGGAGGACCGGCCGCCACAGCGGTGACGCGCGGTGGCGACGCCGCGCCCGGGACCCAGCCGTCGATCGCGCCCACCGCCCGGACAGCCGGTGCTCCGGTGGCCTCGGGAGCGCGGGACACCGAGGCCGCCGAGCAGTTCCTGACGGGGCTGTTCCAGGACGTCCTGGGTCTGGAGGCCTGCCGGGCCGACGACAGCTTCTTCGAGCTCGGTGGCGACAGCGTGATGGCGATCCAGCTCGTCGCCCGGGCCCGCGAGGCCGGCTGGGCGCTGACCCTGAAGCAGGTTTTCGCCAACGAGACCGCCGCCGCCCTGGTCGATGTCGTCGAACGCGTGGAACGCCAGGCCGGCGCCGACCCGCGCGAGGAGCACGACCCCTTCAGCGGGCCGGTACCGGCCACTCCGATGACCACCCGACTCGGCGAGCTCACCGAGGAGGCCGACGGCTATCACCAGTCGCTGGTGCTCCGCACACCGTCGGACCTCACCGAGGACGGGCTGCGATCCGTCCTTCAGAGCCTGCTGGACCATCACGACCTTCTGCGCGCCCGGTCGGTCGCGCCGGGCCACTCGCTCGTGGTCGACCCGCCACGCTCGGGCTCGGCGGCCGCGCTGATCGAGCGGATCGATGCGACCGGCCTCGACGCGGACGAGCTCGCCACGGCGGCCGCCGACCACGCGTCGGCCACCGCCGCCCGGCTTCGGCCCCGCGCGGGGGTCATGCTCCGGGCCTGCTGGTTCGATCGCGGTCCGGCGGCGACCGGGGCTCTGCTCCTCGTCGTGCACCACCTCGCGGTGGACGCCGTCTCCTGGCGGGTGCTGCTCCGTGACCTGGAGGTCGGCTGGGCCGCGTACCAGACCGGTCGGGAGCCGCGCCTCGCCCCGGTCTCGACCTCGTTCGGACGCTGGGCCGCCGGGCTGAGCGCCGAGGCGCACACGCCCGGCCGGATCACCGAACTGGCCCACTGGCAGGAGGTGCTGAGCGAGGCGGAGCCCCTGTTCGGCAATCGCTCGCCGGTCCCGGCGACCGACACCGCCGCCACCAGTGTCCGGGTGGCCACCCGCCTCGACCCAACCGTCACCGGCCCACTGCTCGCCGACGCACCCGCCGCCTTCCACGGCTCCGTGCCGGACGTGGTGCTGGGCGCCCTGGCCGTCGCCATCGCCCGCCACCGCGCGGCGCTCGCGCTGCCGTCGGACACCGGCGTCTTGGTGGACGTCGAGGGCCACGGCCGGAACGACGAGGCAACCGGCTGCGACACCAGCCGCACCATCGGCTGGTTCACCAGCATCCACCCGGTCCGGCTGTTCGCAGGCACCGGCCACCACACGGAACCCGCCGCGCGGCGGAGGGCCGCCGGGGCAGCCGTGGCACTGGTCAAGGAACAACTGCGCGCGGCGCCCGACGACGGCTTCGGCTTCGGTCTGCTGCGGTACCTGAACAACGACACGGCCGCGCGGCTCCGCCGGCTGCCGACGCCACAGATCCTGTTCAACTACCTGGGTCGGGTCGTCGAGCCCGGATCCGCCGACTGGGCGCCGTTGTCCGGTGTGGACGTGCTGCGTGACGGCCGCCCTGCCGACATGCCGGCCAGTCACACGCTGACCCTCGACGTGCTGGTCGTGGAGGAGGGCGGGAAGCCGGAGTTGCGCGCGCTGTGGAGCTCGCCGGCCGGCTGCGTCGGCCAGGCCGAACTAGAGGAGCTGTCCCGCCGGTGGTGCGAGGCCCTGGCGGACGTCTCCGCTCACGTCGGCACCATGTCGATGAGCATCCACACCCCCTCCGACTTTTTTCTGAAGGGGCTGAGTCAGGCGGAGATCGACGAGTTGGAGTCCGAGCTGGAGGGGTGTCAGTAACCGTCATGCGTTCATCCACACTGGAGCAGATCTACCCGCTCACCCCACTGCAATCGGGGCTCTACTTCCACGCCCGCGTCGCCGACCGGGCCGCGGACGTCTACACCGCGCAGCTCACCCTGGACCTGTCCGGCCCGCTGGACACGGCGCTCCTCAGGCGGGCCTGCGCCGTCGTCGTGGCACGGCACCAGGCGCTGCGGGCCGGCTTCCGCGGCCGGCCCGACGGTGACCCGATCCAGTTCGTCGTGCGGGGTGCCGACGCGCCCTGGTCCGAGGAGGACCTCAGCGACCTGAACGAGAACAGCCGGGCCGCCCGGCGGCGGGCCCTGCTCGCCACTGAGCGGGCGCGGCCGTTCGACCTCGCGCGGCCGCCGCTGCTGCGCTTCCTCCTGATCCGCAACGGCGGCTCGGAGCACACCCTCGTCCTGACCAACCATCACCTGGTACTCGACGGTTGGTCCTACCCCCTCCTGGTGCAGGAGGTCTTCCACGCGTACAGCCAGAAGGGCGACGTCGGAGCGTTGCCGTCGGCCGCCCCGTATCTCGCCTACCACCAGTGGCTGGGCAGCCAGGACACCGACACCGCCCTGGCCGCCTGGCAGGCGGCGCTGTCCGGCGTCGAGCCGGGCCTGGTTGCACCCGACCTCGCGGGCGTCGTGGTGCCCGAACGCCCCGAGACCGTCACCGTACGGATTCCCGCCGGCCCGACGGCCGCGCTCGGTGAGATCGCGCGCAATTGCCAAACCACGCTGAACACGGTGGTGCAGGGCATCTGGGCGCTGTTCCTCGCGCGGCTCACCAACAGCGAGGAGGTCGTACTGGGAACGGTGGTCTCCGGGCGTTCACCCGACCTGCCCGGAGTGCAGTCCCTCGTCGGCCTGCTGGCCAACACCGTGCCACTGCCGGTGCGGCTCCAGGCCGACGAGCCGCTGCGCGACTACTTCGCACGCCTGCACCAAGTGCAGGCCGACCTGCTCCCCCACCACCACGCCGACCTGGCGGCCCTGCAACGGGCACTGGCCAGGCCGACCCTGTTCGACACCGTGATCGCCTTCGAGAACTACCCGGTGAACGCCGCAGCGGGAGACGAACTCGCTCCGGGACTGCGGCTGGTGAACGCGGACATCCAGGATTCGACGCACTATCCCCTGAGCCTCACGGTGGTGCCGGGCACCAGCATGGAACTCCGGCTCACCCACCGACCGGGCTTCCTCTCCGCAGACGACATGGACACCTGGGCCCGGCGGCTGGTCCGGATGGCCACCGTGGTCGCCGAGGGCACCGCCCGTACGGTGGCAGAGGTGGACGGGCTGTCGGCCGAGGAACGCGCACAGCTCGTCGCCGCAGGCGACGGCGAGACCCGCCCGGTGCCGCCGGGCACCCTGGCCGACGAGTTCGAGCGCCAGGTGGCCCGGACTCCGGACGCGGTGGCGCTGCAGTTCAGTGCTCAGCAGGTCACCTACCGCGAACTCAACTCCCGAGCCAACCGGTTGGCCCGGAAGCTCGTCGAGGCGGGGGCCGGCGTGGGCCGACGCGTCGCACTGCTGCTGCCCAGATCGGCCGACCTGGTCGTCGCCCTGGTCGCGGTGCTGAAGAGCGGCGCCGCCTACGTGCCGATGGACCCGGGCCTGCCGGCTCACCGAATCCGCTTCATGATGGAGGACGCCGCGCCGACCGTGGTGATCGCCACCGAGGGAGCCGACCGGACTCCCTGGGGCGGCGCCGCCGCCGTCCTGGCCGTCCCCGGTGTCCCGGACGGCTTCACGGCAGCGGTGGCGGGCAGGTCTGACGCCGATCTCAGCGGAGAAGCCCCGGTCACCAGCCGGGCGGCCGACGAGGCCGCGTCGATCATCTACACCTCCGGCTCGACCGGCCGCCCCAAGGGTGTGGTCGCGAGCCATCGCGCCGTGCTCAACCGGATCGCCTGGTACACCACCGAGTTCGGCTTCCGGCCTGACGAGACCATGGTGGCGAAGACCACTCTGAGCTTCGTCGACGGCTCCATGGAGCTGCTGAGCGCGCTGATCGCGGGCGCGCGGCTGGCTCTCGTCGACGACGCCACGGCGCGCAGTGCGAGTGCTCTGGTCGACCTGATTGGGCAGCTCGGCGAGAACCGCATCACGGTCGTGCCCAGTCTGCTGAGGGCGATCCTGGACGACGCCGATTCCCGGGACGCCGATCTGACGTCCTGCCGGCTTTGGATCTCCAGTGGCGAAGCGCTGCCCGCAGACCTGGTGGCACGTTTCACGAGGCTGCTCCCGGGCTCCCGGCTGGTCAACTTCTACGGCGCGTCCGAGGCGTGCGCGGACAGCCTGTTCTCGGTCTGCGACGCTCAAACCGACGTCGCCCTGGGGCACCCGATCTGGAACACCCGGGCTCTCGTCCTGGACTCTTGGCGGCGTCTGCTGCCGGACGGTGTGACCGGCGAGCTCTACCTCGCCGGTGCGGGCCTGGCCGAGGGCTACCTGGGCCAGCCCTCGCTGACGGCCGAGCGTTTCCTGGACTGCCCCTTCAGCCCGGGCGGCGAGCGCATGTACCGAACCGGCGACCTGGTCCGCCGCCGCGCGGACGGCAGCCTCGAGTACCACGGACGCGCCGACCGCCAGGTGAAGATCCGCGGCGTGCGGGTCGAGCCCGGCGAGGTCGAAGCGGTGCTCGGCGCACACCCGCTGGTCGGCCACGCAGTGGTGGTGGACCAGCTCGACCAGCACGGCGAACGGCGCCTTGTCGCGTTCGTCACTGCCGCCGACGACGGGCCGGATCCGGTCCCGTCGGAGCTGCGGGACGCGGTGCGGCGGCAGCTGCCGGAGCACATGGTGCCATCGATGGTGGTTCCCGTGGACGCGATCCCGATGACCCCGAGCGGCAAGATCGACCGTGATGCGCTGCCGACCGCGGACTTCGGGGCACTCTCACGGGGCCGGGCTCCGCGTGGTCGTACCGAGGAGGTGCTCTGCCGCGTGTTCGCCCGGGTGCTCGGCCTCGGTCAGGTCACCGCGGAGGACTCGTTCTTCGACCTGGGCGGGCACTCGCTGCTGGCCACCCGGCTGGTCAGCCGGATCCGCGCGGAGCTCGGGGTCGAGGTGGACCTGCGGACCGTGTTCGAGGCTCCGACCACCGCCCAGCTCGCCCTGCGTCTGGAGTCCGGATCGGGCCGCGTCCGGCCCACCCTGCGCCCTGAGAACCGCCCGGAGGTGATCCCGCTCAGTCCGGTGCAGCAGCGGCTGTGGTTCCTAAACCGGCTCCACGGTTCGCGCGGCGGCGAGAGCCTCTCCGCCGCCATCCGGCTGGACGGCGAGCTGAACGTTGCCGCGTTGGAGCTCGCCCTGAACGACCTGGTGGCCGGGCACGAGAGCCTGCGCACCGTGTACCCGGACTGGGACGGCACCCCGCAGCAGATCGTCCTCGACCCCGAGGAGAGCCCGGTCGAGCTACCGGTGACCGCCGTCACCGAGCAGGAGCTGACCGCCGAGCTGGCATCGGCCTCGCGCAAGCCGTTCGACCTGACCTTCGACTCGCCGCTCACCGCCCACCTCTTCCGGATCGGCGCACGGCGTCACGTACTGCTGCTCACCGTCCACCACATCGCCTGCGACGGGTGGTCGCTGGTGCCACTGGCTCGCGACACGGCCGCGGCCTACGCGGCACGCAGCGCGGGCGACGCACCGGCCGTGCCCGCCCTGACGGTGCAGTACGCCGACTACACGCTCTGGCATCGGCGCCTGCTCGGGGACCCGGCCGATCCGGACAGCGAGACCAGCCGGCAGGTCCGGTTCTGGCAGCGCGAGCTGGCGGGCCTCCCGGAGCAGTGGCCGCCGGGCCGGCTCAGCTCGGAGCTGCCCTTGGGCGTGACCGTCCGGACCCGGATCGGCGCCGTCGCCGGGTCTGCCCTGCGCGGTCTGGCCCGCGACGCCGGCGTCAGCCCGTTCATGGTGTTCCACGCCGCTCTGCTGGCAGTCCTCACGGGCTCCGGGCACGGCACCGACCTGGCCGTCGGCACGGCGGTGGCGGGCCGGACCGACGACGCCTTGGAACACCTGGTCGGCTTCTTCGTCAACACCCTGGTGCTACGGACCGACACCTCGGGCGACCCCACCTTCCGGGAGTTGCTCGGCCGGGTCAGTAGCACGGACACCGCGGCCTACGCCCACCAGGACGTCCCCTTCGACCATCTCGTCCAGGCTCTCAACCCGGCCCGTGACATCGGGCGGATCCCCTTCTTCCAGGTGATGCTCGCCTTCCAGAACAATCGTGCCCCGGCCATCAGGCTGCCCGGGCTCACCGTCGACCTCGGCAACGTTCCGGACGACTTCGCGCGCTTTCCCGTCCGCTTCGAGGTCATCGACCAGCCCCAGGCCGGCGCCCACCAGGGTGAGGTGGACATCAACCTGACCTACGCGGTCGACCTCGTCAGTGCCGGCACGGCGCAGGAGCTCCTCGGACGGTACGCACGAGTGCTCGAATCCGTGGCGAGGAACCCCGAGCTGAGACTGAGTGAGGTGACCGAGAGTGCGGTCGCCTGACTCCGCAGAGCCGGCCCGGTTCGGTGCCACCGTCCAAGGAGAGATCGAGAAAACCGTGGGATCCATGCTGTCAATCATCTGCTGCCCTTTCGCCGGGGCGGGCACCGCGTTCTTCCGCCCGTGGCGGAGGCTGGCCGTGCCCGGTATCGAGGTGGTCCCGGTGCTCCTGCCCGGACGGGAGCGGCTGATCGAGGCGGCTCCAGTGCACGAGGTCGCGGAGGCCGTCCGCTTCGTGCTGGCCGAGACCGCCGAGCGAGTGGCCGGCACCCGGGTGGCGGTCTTCGGTCACAGCAGCGGCGGTGTGCTCGCCTACGCCCTGGCCCGTGCGCTGCTCGCCGAGACCGGGACCGAGGTCGTCCGCCTGTTCGTCAGCGGCGCCCGGGGCCCGGAGGTGCCGCCACCACACCGCGCCACCGGGCTGCCCGCAGCGGACTTCCTCGCCCGCGTCGAGGATTTCGCGGGCTACCGCCACCCCGCGCTGGCCGACCCGGAGATGCGGAAGCTCATCCTCCCAACCCTCCGCGCGGACGTGGAGATGTACGAGAACTACCGTCACGACCCGGCCGAGCGGATCTCGGTACCGATCACCGCGATCCGCGGCACGGACGACGAGCTCGTCAGCGCGACCGACGTGCTCGGCTGGGCGGCTGCCACCAGCGAGGGCTTCGACTCCGTCGAACTCCCCGGCGGCCACATGTACCTGACGGAGCAGGCACCCGACCTGTTGCGACTGCTCCTCGCATCGACCGCGCCGGCCGCCACCCGGGAGAACCGATGAGCTCCGCCCTCGGATCCGCCAACCGCGGCACGGCGGCCGACTGCCCCCTCAGCTGGGGCCTGGGCGACACCGAGGCGGCCGGCCCCGCGGACGTCCACGACCTGGCTCTGCCGCCGGGTACCTCCGTCGACCCCGCGGCCTGGTTCGCGGCGCTCGCCGCCGTGCTGCACCGGTACAACCCGGAGGCCCGGCCCGTGGTGCACCTGCTTCCCGGTCCCGACGGCGGACCGGCCGAGCCGGTGCGCTGCCCGGACGGCGTGGCCGACGCCGCCGACCGGCTGAGCGCCGTCGCACAGCGCTACACCGAGGCCGCACGGCCCGTGCTGGATCTCGTCCGGCGGCACGGTGGCGCCTTCGCCGTCTCCTCCCCGGTCACCGTTGCCCCCGCTCTGGTGCTGCGGCCCTACACCGGCACGGAGCACGAGCCCCGGCTGCAAGTCCGCTACGAACCAAGGGTGTTGCAGGCAGCCATGGCTCACCAGTGGGCGGGCCACGTCATCCGGGCCCACCAGGACGCCGTCTCCGCACCGGACACCACCGTCGACGAGCTCCGGCTGCTCGACCACGCCGAGGAGACCGCCGTACGCGCGCTCGGGCAGGGGGAGCCGCTCCCGGCGTGGGCGGAGGCCTCCTTGCCGACCGCCTTCGACGCGGTCGCCATGGCCCACCCCGGCGCGGTGGCGGTCTGCGATGCCACGACCTCGCTGACCTACGCCGAGCTGCGGAGATCGGCGGACCGCCTGGCGCGAGGCCTCCGGGCCGCGGGCGTCCGCCCGGGCGACCGGGTCGGACTCTGCCTGGAGCGCGGGGTGGAACTGGTGGTCGGAGTGCTGGCCGTCCTCAAAGCCGGCGCCTGCTACGTCCCCCTGGACCCGGGCTACCCGGCCGAGCGCCTGCGTTACTCGGCCGACGACGCGGGCCTCGTCCTCGTCCTGACCGACCGGGACAACTTCCCGGCTCCGGCCGGCCTGCCGTACGCCCGTCCGCAGGAGCTGGCGACCGAGGCCGACCGGACGGCGGCGCCGGACACGGGAGGCGCGCCGCGACCGGAAGACGGCGCGTACGTCATCTACACCTCCGGCTCCACCGGCCGACCGAAGGGCGTCGTCGTCCGCCACCGCAGCGTGCTGTCCCTGGTCGCCGCGACCAGGGACGAGTACGGCTTCGGCCCGGCGGACGTCTGGACGTTCTTCCACTCCATCGCCTTCGACTTCTCCGTCTGGGAGATCTGGGGCTGCCTACTCACCGGCGGGCGTCTGGTCGTCGTCACCCATCCGGTCTCGCGTGACCCGGAGGCGTTTCTCGGGCTGCTTGCCGAGGAGCGGGTATCGGTGCTCAACCAGACCCCGTCGGCCTTCGCCCAGTTGGCCGAGGCGGACCGCCGGAACCCCGCCGACCTGGCACTGAGGCTGGTCGTCTTCGGTGGTGAGCCGCTGGACGCCCAGGTGCTCCTGCCCTGGTTCGAGCGTCATCCGGCGCGGACCTGCCGGATGGTCAACATGTACGGGATCACCGAAACTACGGTGCACGTCACTGCCGGGACGCTCACGCCGGAGAACGCGGCGCGTGCAACCAGGTCGGTCGGCCGACCGCTTCCCGGCTGGTCGGTCAGGATCGTCGACGACCACGGCCGGACTCTTCCGCCCGGCGTCGCGGGCGAGATCCTGGTCGGCGGAGCGGGCCTGGCCGAGGGCTATCTCAACCGCCCCGAACTGACCTCCGAACGCTTCCCTCCAGACAGCGGCTCCGCGGGGGACCGGTGCTACCGCAGCGGAGACCTCGGCCGGCTGCGCCCGGACGGCACGATCGACCACCTGGGCCGGATCGACTCGCAGGTCAAGGTGCGCGGGTTCCGGATCGAGCTGAACGAGATCCGCGCGGTGTTGCTGGAGCAGCCGCACGTCACCGCTGCCGCCGTGGTCGTCCGGGCGGCCGGTGACGGCGGTTTGCCAGCCCACCGGCTCGACGCCTACGTGGTACTCAACGGTGGCGACGCCGACACCGTGCGACGCGGCACGGCCCGCGTGCTGCCGACTTACATGGTGCCCGCGACCTGCACGGCCCTCCCCCGGCTGCCGGTTACCGTCAACGGCAAGCTGGACGTGTCAGCCCTGCCGCTCCCCCGCTCCGGCGGACCGGCCGCGGACCGCGCGCCGGGCACGGAAGATCAGGACGGCGGCGTGACCGGGCTGGTCGGGCGGATCTGGTCGGAGGTCCTGGGACTTCCGGTTGGGCCGGACGACGACTTCTACGACGCCGGGGGCGACTCGATCGCCGCCGTGACCATCGTCGGCGCGCTCCGTGACGAGGGCTTCGCCAACGTCTCATTGCGGCTGCTGATGCGCCACGCCACACCGCGTGAGCTCGCCGCGGCGCTCCGCTCGACCGACGCGCCCGACCGCCGCCCACAGGCGGCCGAGTTTTGCCGGACCCAACCTGAGGAAACAGACTGATGACCATCACGGACCATGCTCGGCAGTCCACCGACGGACTCAAGCGGTACACCCACGACCACCGGGTGCCGTACACAGACCCGGGAGACCCCGAGTGCCGCAGCCCCTGGCACTACCTGTGGTGGCTGGTCAGGATGCAGCGCGGACGGGTCCTGCTCGGCTCCCTGTGGAGCACGCTGTGGATGTGCGCGCTCATGCTGCCTCCCTACTTCCTGCAACAGGCCATCGACCAAGGGCTGGGGAAGCGGGACACCGACGCGCTCCTGCTGTGGGCTGCGGCAACCCTGGTCACCGGCGCAGGCATCGCCTGGCTTGGCATCCTGCGGCACCGAACCATGACCCTGGTACGGGTGGACGGCTCCTACCGGACCACTCAGCTACTCGTCCGTCAGGTGGCACGGCTCGGCGCCGTCCTGCCGCAACGGGTGTCCACCGGTGAGCTGGCCCAGCTGCAGACCGGGGACACGATCCGGATCGCCATGACGCTGACCATCGCCGGCCCGGGCGTCGGCTCGGTCCTCGCGTACGCGATCACCGCCGTTCTGCTCTCCACCATCTCGGGCGTCCTGGCCGCCGTCGTGCTGCTCGGCGTCCCACTGCTGGCGGTGACGGTGGGACCGCTGCTCGGCAAACTGCACGGCGCGGAGGGGGACTACCGGGACCGCCAGGCGCAACTGACCGCGCGGATGGGCGACATAGTCTCGGGCCTCGGCGTGCTCGGCGGCCTCGGAGGCAAGGCGACCTTCAACAAGCGGTTCCGCGACCAGTCGCAGGCGCTGCTGCCGGACGCCTACCGCGTGGCCGGCTTCACCACCTGGGTCCAGGGCTTCGGGGCCGGCCTCCCGCTGGTCTTCCTGGCCGCGGTCACCTGGATCAGCGCCCGGATGGCAGCGGACGGCTCCATCAGCATCGGCGGCATGGTGGCCGTGTACGGCTACGTCGCCGCGCTCCTGGTGCCGGTCGCGTTCTTCATCGAGGGGGCCGGCGACCTGCCCCGCGGTCTGGTGGCCGCCCGCCGCGTGATCGGTATCCTGTCTCTCGCGCCCGTGATCGAGAACGGCGGCGATCGGCCCGCCCCGGCCGGACCGGCGGTCCTGCACGACCCCGCCTCCGGGCTCGATTTGCCCTCCGGGCAGATGTCGGCACTGGTGTCCGCCCGGTTGGACGAGGCCCGCGCCGTGGTCGACCGGATCGCCCGGTTCACCGAGTCCGACGCGACCTGGGGCGGTGTGCCGCTGTCCGCGATCGACCTGGCCGAGGTGCGTCGGCGGATCATGCCGGCCGACAACGACGCCCACCTGTTCTCCGGGACCATCGGCAGCGCGGTGCGGGTACGCCCTGAGCTGTCGCCGGAGGAGATCACCGCGGCTGTTCACACCGCGGCGGCCACGGATATCCTCGACCTCGAACCCGGCGGGCTGTCCGCCCGGCTCGACGACGGGGCCCGCAACTTCTCCGGTGGTCAGGCCCAACGCCTGCGCCTGGTCCGGGCACTGCTGGCCGACCCCGAGGTGCTGCTGCTCGTCGAGCCGACCTCCGCCCTCGACGCGCACACGGAGGCCGTGGTGGCCGAGCGGCTGCGCACGGCCCGCCGCGAAGCGACCACACTCGTCGTCAGCACCTCCCCCCTGATGCTCAACCAAGCCGCACAGGTCTCGTACCTGGTCGACGGCAAAGTGGTCGCGGTCGGGACGCACAGCGAACTGCTGGCCTCCCAACCAAACTACCGCGCCCTGACCATGCGGGGGGCCGAGAACGACGAGGCCCCCTCCCCGATCAAGCGACTGACGACTGGAGCCGACCGATGAGCGCCCCCGATGACTCCACGCACCTGCCAGTCGCGGACGCCCCCACTGTCCGTCGCGCCTGTCTCGACCTGGTGCGATCGGACCTGTGGGCCGTCATCCGTGCCGTCCTGCTGATATGTCTCGCCGCCGCCGCCGGGCTGGCCGGGCCTTGGCTGCTAGGCCGGATCACCACCGAAGTGCAGACCGGACTCGCCTCCGTCTCGCGGATCGACGTGCTCGCCGGCTGCGCGGTCGCCGCCGCGCTCGCCCAGTTGGTCTTCAGCAGGTTCGCGCACAACCAGGCCCACCGGCTCGCCGAACGGGCACTCGCCCGACTGCGTGAGGAGGTCATCGACCGGGCCCTCGCACTGCCCGCTCGAATCGTCGACCAGGTCGGCAAGGGAGACCTGCTGACGCGGGCCTCCATGGACGTGACGACGGTCGCGAGCACGCTACGGGACGCTGTGCCCGGCATGGCCATGGCCGTGGTCCAAGTGCTCTTCATCTACGGCGCGGTGTTCCTGCTCCAGCCACTCCTCGGCCTTTGCGCCCTGGCAGGCCTGCCGGTCATCGTCTGGGCGAGCCGCTGGTACCTGGCCCGGGCCAGGACGGGGTACCTCGCGCAGGGCGCGGTGGCCTCAGAGGTGACCGAGATCCTCTCGACCACGGCGCAGGGCGGCCGTACCGTCGAGGTCTTCGGGCTGGAAGCCCAGCGGGTCGAGGCTGCGGAGCGGGCGCTCGACACGGCCTACCGCGCCTCGCGCCACACCCTCTTCCTGCGCTCCGTCCTCTTCCCCGCCGTCGAGTTCGCCCACTTCCTGCCCATCACCGCCACCCTGCTCGCCGGCGGGACCGCCTACCTGCACGGGAACGTCGAGCTCGGCGTCGTGGTGGCCTGCACGCTCTACATGTGGCAGCTCGTCGACCCGCTCAACCGCATCCTCTCCCTCCTGGAGGACTTCCAGGGCAACGGCGCCTCGCTCGCCCGGATCAAGGGCATCTCCGCCGCGGCCCAGGCCGAAACCGTCCGGGTTCCAGAGCCGGCCGGGGACGGGATCGAGCTGAAGGACGTGCGCTACGCGTACGTCGAGGGGCACGACGTGCTGACGGACGTCAGCCTGTCGATCCGCCCCGGCGAGCGGCTCGCCTTGGTGGGGCCGTCTGGGGCGGGGAAGTCCACCCTCGGCCGACTCATCGCCGGCATGGACGCTCCGCGCACCGGCAGCGTCCTCGTCGGTGGTGTCCCGGTCGCGGGCCTCGCCGCCTCCAACGAGCTGGGCGGCCGGATCGTCCTGGTCACCCAGGAACACCACGTGTTCATGGGGACGCTCCGGGACAACCTGTCCATGGCCGCCCCGGACGCCGGGGACGAGCGGCTGCTCGCCGCGCTCGCGCTGGTCGGCGCGGACTGGGTGGACGAGCTCCCGGAGGGGCTGGACACCCGGTTCGGCCCCGGCGCGCTCTCCCTGGACCCGGCCCGGGCACAGCAGCTGTCCCTCGCCCGGGTCGAACTGGCGGATCCGCACACACTCGTCCTCGACGAGGCGACCGCCCTGCTCGACCCGGGTACCGCACGGCGCACGGAACAGGCGATGGCCGCCGTGCGCGCGGACCGCACCGTGATCACGATCGCCCACCGTCTGCAGACGGCGTACGACGCGGACCGGGTGGCGGTCGTCGACGCGGGACGGATCGTCGAACTCGGCAGCCATGACGCCCTGCTGGCCGAAGACGGCGCCTATGCCGCGCTGTGGCGCTCGTGGAACGGAAGCCCGGAATCCCACGACGTCGACCGGGTGAGCTGAGGCCGCCACCGCGACGCCTCCGTCCGAACCGATTCTTGAACATCACTAAGGAACATGTGCCATGCAGGAAACAGGAACCCAGGAGCCCGGAACGGGCAGGAAATTCGTCCTCGCCTGTACCCGTTGTGACTGCCGGCTCGAACCGGCGCCGGTCTTCCGATGTCCGGACTGCGACGGCGCTCTCGAACCCAGGTACCGGCTGGACCGGTTCGAACGGCGCGAACACACCGCTCCGGAGCAGGTCTACTTCGACCTGCTGCCGCTGAGCTCGCCCGATTTCCTGGATAACGGCATCACCATCCGGACGCCCTGCCGCCGGGCCACCGGGCTCGGCGCCGCCATCGGCCTGTCCGACCTGTGGATCAAGGACGAGTCGCAGCAGCCGACCGGCACCACCAAGGACCGGCTCGCCGGAACCGTGCTCGCCGTCTACCGGCAGTTCGGGATCAAGGAGTTCGTCGCGTCGAGCACCGGGAACAGCTCGACCGCGTTGGCCCGGGCGGTGCTCCGGGACCCCGGCACCCGGGCCCACTTCTTCTGCGGGGACCGCTTCTTCCCGAACCACGACGTACCCGACGACGAGCGGACCACGCTGACCACGGTGGAGGGCAGCTACGTGCAGGCGTCGGCGCGCGCCCGGGAGTTCGCCGAGGACGAACGCCTCCACCTGGACCCGGGCTTCTTCAACTGGGCCCGCCGTGAGGGCCTCAAGCTGGCGTACCTGGAAGCCGTCGACCAGATGGGCCGGACACCCGACGTCATCGTGCAGGCGGTCAGCAGCGGCATGGGGATCCTGGCCGCACACAAGGGCCTTCGCGAGTACCAGCAGCTCGGACTCGTCGACCGGATGCCCGCGTTCCTGATGGTGCAGGAGCGTTCCTGCGCCCCCTCCGCGAACGGCTGGCGGGAGGGGCGGACCGAACTGGGCCCCGCGGACCGGATCGAGCAGCCCGAGGGGCTCGCCACGGCCATCCTGCTCGGCGACGGCGCACCGTACTACCCCTACCTGCACGACATCGCCACCACCACGGGCGGCTCCATCGTGGACGTCCCGAGCAGCTCGCTGGTCGAAGCCCGCCGGCTGCTCCTGGACCTGGAGGGTCTGGACGTCTGCCACGCGGCGGCGGCGACGATCGCGGCGCTGCGCGACCAGGTCGCCGCCGGACTGCTCCGCGGTGACGAGACCGTTCTGGTCAACCTCACCGGCCGCAGTCGGGTGCCCGCGGCACAGGACGGAGCCAGTCGGTGAGCCGGGAAGACGACATCGCGATCATCGGCATGGCCGGGCGGTTCCCCGGGGCTCGGGGCCTGGACGAGTTCTGGTCCAACCTGCGCAACGGCGTCGAGAGCGTGACGTTCTTCAGCCAGGAGGAGGTCCTCGCCGAGGGAGCGCCCCCCGAGCACGTGACCCAGCCGAACCACGTACGGGCGGGAGCCTTCCTGGCCGATCTGGAGTCCTTCGACGCGGAGTTCTTCGGATACACCGCGCGCGAGGCGGAGACGATGGACCCCCAGCACCGGGTGTTCCTCGAAACGGCCTGGCACGCCCTCGAACACTCCGGGTACGATCCGGCGCGCATCGACGGGAACGTCGGGGTGTTCGCCGGTGCCGGCATCAACAACTACCTCGCGAACGTGCACTCCAACCCGCGCGTGGTGGACGCCGTCGGCGGCACCCAGATCCTGCTCGGGAACGAGCTGAGCTTCCTGGCGACCCGCGTCTCCTACAAGCTGGACCTTCGCGGGCCGAGCGTCTCGCTGCGTACCGCGTGCTCGACCTCGCTGGTCACCGTGCACCTGGCCGGTCGGGCCCTACGGAACGGGGAGTGCGACCTGGCCCTGGCCGGCGGCGTGTTCCTCAACCTGGACCAGAAGCGGGGATACCTCCACCAGGAGGGTTCCTTCCAGTCCCCGGACGGCCACTGCCGGCCGTTCGACCACGCCGCGGCCGGGACGGTGTTCGGCAGCGGTGCCGGAGTGGTCGTCCTCAAGCGCCTCGACGAGGCGCTCAAGGACGGTGACACCGTGCACGCCGTGCTCAAGGGCTCCGCCGTCAACAACGACGGAGCCGTCAAGGTCGGCTTCACGGCACCCACGGTCGCCGGGCAGGCCCGAGTGGTCGGCGACGCGCTGCGGGACGCCGGTCTGGCAGCCACCGACATCGACTACGTCGAGGCCCACGGCACCGGCACCGCGCTCGGTGACCCAATCGAGATCCGGGCGCTGACCACGGCGTACCGCGGGGTGGACCGCGGCAGTGTGGCGCTGGGTTCCCTCAAGTCCAACATCGGCCACCTGGACGCCGCGGCCGGCGTCGCCGGTCTCATCAAGACGGTCCTCGCCCTGCGGAACGAGACCCTTCCCCGGACTCTGAACGTCGAGGCGCCCAACCCCGCCCTCCGGCTGGACGAAAGCCCGTTCCGGCTCCAGATGGAGGCCGGTCCGTGGCCGCGGGGCGCCAGGCCCCGGACGGCCGGGGTCAGTGCCTTCGGCTTCGGCGGCACCAACGCCCATGTCGTCGTGCAGGAGGCACCCGCCGAGACGGACCACGCCCGCAGGCCGGAGAGCCCGAACGAGGACCCGCAGCTCCTGGTCCTCAGTGCCCGGAACCCGCAGGCACTCGAACAGCTCACCGACGCGTTCGCCGGCCACCTGCGCCGCGGCAACGGGTCGTTGGCCGACGTCGCCTACACCGCGGCCGTGGGCCGGCACCAGTTCCCGTTCCGACGCGCCGTCGTCGGCGCCGACGCACAGTCGATCGCCGCCGCGCTGGAGTCGAGGAACCCGTCCCAGGTGACCACCGGGGAGTGCCGCACACCGGCAACGGGCGTGGCCTTCCTGCTCAGCGGGCAGGGCAGCCAGCACCCGGGCATGGCCCGCGAACTCTACGCGGGCGAACCGGTGTTCCGGGACACCGTGGACACGTGCCGTGACGAACTCGGCCGGGCAGGCCTCGACACGGGCTTCCTTGACCTCATACTCGGGTCCGACACCTCCGCCGAGGCGGCTGCCGCGCTCGACCGGACCGCCGCGGCACAGCCCGCGCTGTTCGTGCTCGAATACGCGCTGAGCCGGCTGTGGATCTCCTGGGGAGTCCGGCCCCAGGCCCTGATCGGCCACAGCCTCGGGGAGTTGGTGGCAGCGTGCCTGGCCGGTGTCTTCACCCTGGCCGACGCGCTCCGTCTGGTCTGCCTGCGGGGCGCGCTGATGCAGAGCCAGGCCGCAGGGAAGATGCTCAGCGTCGACGCCGACCGGGCGGCGCTGTCCGCTATTCTCCCGGCCGAGCTGTCGTTCGCGGCCCACAACGGCCCGAAGGACTGCGTGGTATCCGGCCCGCCTTCGGCCGTCGACGCCTTCGCCGACGCCTTGGCGGCCCGCGAGATCTCCGCCCGGCCGGTGGCGACTTCGCACGCCTTCCACTCACCGCTCATGGAACCGATGGTGGCCCGCTTCACCGCCGAGGTCGCGTCGGTGCCCCGGAAGCCGCCGACGATCCGGCTCGTCTCCAACGTCACCGGCACCTGGATCACCGACGAACAGGCCCAGGACCCGCAGTACTGGGGGCAGCACGTGTTGGCGCCGGTGGAATTCGACGCCGGGGTACGGACTCTGGCGGCCGAGCCCGGCCTGGCGCTCCTTGAGGTCGGCCCGGGCCAGATCCTGGGGAACCTGGCCCGGCGGATCACCAGCGGCGACTCGCGGACGGTGACCTCCTCACTGCCGCACCGCCGGGACCGGCGGTCGGCGACCGATGCGCTGCGCCGGGCGCTCGGACAGCTCTGGTCCGCCGGCCTCGAACCCGACTGGGCGGGCCTGCACCGGGGCGCGCCCAGTCGCCGGGTGGTCCTGCCCGGCTACCCGTTCCAGCGCCGCAGGCACTGGCTGGAGCGTCAGACCGACCCGGGCGACACGCCCGCGGCCGCCCGTCGGCCGGAGGTCATCGACTGGATCCAGGCCCCGTCCTGGGAGCGGAGCGCCACCCCGCGTGCCACCCCCTCGTTCGCGGGAGAGTGCTGGCTGGTGCTGGTCGACGGCCTGGGCTTCGGGGCCCAGGTGGCCGACCGTCTCAGGTTGCTGGGCGCATCGGTCACCACGGTGGCGGCCGGCGACGAGTGGTCGGCCACCGGGCCCGACCACTACACGGTCGTCCCGGACAGCCGCGAGCACTACGAGAGGCTGCTGCGCGAGCTGCACCAGCGGGGCACCGCACCCACCCGGATCGCGCACTGCTGGAACGTGACCGGCTCCGGGTACTCCGACCTGACGGAGCAGGAGGCGATCCGGCTGGCCTTCGACGGCCCGCTCGCCCTGGTCCAGGCGCTGAACGGCGTCTCCGGCCGGCCGGACTGCCGGATGTGGCTGGTCGCGGACGGACTCCACCAGGTCACGGGCGCCGAGGACGTGATGCCGCTCAAGGCCGTGCTGAACGGCCCGGGCCGGGTAACGCCCCGCGAGCACCCCGACATCGCCTGCCGGACGGTCGACCTCGTCCTGGACGGCCCCGAGGCGGTCCGGCAAGGCGTGGAGAACCTCCTGAAGGAGTTCTCGGTGCCGCCCGCGCACGCCGTGGTCGCCTACCGCGCCTCCTACCGGTGGACCCAGACCTACGTGCCCGCCCCACTGCCCCCGGCCTCCTCACAGCCGCCGGTCCTCCGAGAGGACGGCGTGTATGTGATCACCGGAGGGACCGGCGGTATCGGTCTCGCACTGGCCGAACACCTGGCGGCGCCAGGCCGACGGATCGCCCTGCTCGCCCGCACGCCGCTGCCGCCCCAGGAAGAGTGGCCCGGAGTGACGGAGCACCAGTACGGCCGGGGCACGGCACGGACCGTCAGGCGGCTCCTCCGCGTGCTCGGTCTCGGCACCGAGGTGATGACCCTTCCGGTGGACGTGACCGACCGCGACGCCGTGCACACCGCGGTCGACCGGATCGCCGCGCGCTGGGGTGCGGTGCACGGGGTCTTCCACGCGGCGGGGAAGGGTGGTGGCGGTCTCATCCAGCTGAAGCGGGCCGAGGAGGCCGCGCTGGTGCTGGCCCCCAAGGTGCGCGGCACGCTCAACCTCGAAGAAGCCCTGGCGCCGCACGCACCGGACTTCCTCTGCCTGTTCGGATCCAACGCGGCCAACGTGGGCGACCTCGGCCTGGTCGACTACGTCGCGGCGAACGCCTTCCTGGACGCGTACGCGCAGTCCCGCACCCCGTGGCGCCGGGTGGTGACGATCGACTGGGGCCCCTGGCAGGACGCGGGAATGGCCGTCGAGGCCGGCCTCCCGGAGCCTCTGGCCAAGCTCCGGGCCGAGGACGTCGCCCAGCGGGGCATGCCCCCCGCCCAGGCGCTCGACGCGCTGGACCGCGTATTGACCTCCGCCGCCGAGCCCCAGCTGATCGTCTCCCCCACCGACGTCAACGTCCTGGTCGCGACCGCGTTCACGCTGCCTTCGACCGCGGCCGGGGCCGACGGCCGGCTGTCCGAGATCCTCGGCGAGGGACAGAGCCCGCGCCCCGACGTGGCCACGCAGTACGTGCCGCCGCGCGGGGAGACCGAACAGCGGATCTGCGCCGCCTGGCAGGAAGCGCTGGGAGTCGACCGGGTCGGGGTGCAGGACAGCTTCTTCGACCTCGGCGGCAACTCCTTGGTGGCGATCCAACTCGTACCGAGGATCAACAGCGCGCTCGGCGCCTCGCTCACCATGGCACAGCTCTACGAGGCTCTCACCGTGGCCGGACTGGCCCGTCTGGTCGACGGCGAGGGCCGGCCGGACGAGGCCGTCGAGCAGACGATCGGCGAGGTCCGGGAACGCGCGGCCGCACGCCGGGCACAGCAGCAGGACCGGGCGGCGAAGGCCCGAGCCCGCCGCCAGTCGGCCCGCTGACCCACGACCGGCCGTGCGCACCCCGACACCCCACGACGAGAGAGTGAACGAACCCATGCACCGCACGATGATGAAGTCGAAGATCCACCGCGCCACCGTGACCCAGGCGGACCTGCACTACGTCGGTTCCGTCACGATGAGCGCGGACCTGATGGAGGCCGCGGACCTGTTGCCCGGCGAGAAGGTCGACATCGTCGACATCGACAACGGGGCCCGGCTGTCCACCTACGTCATCGAGGGCGCGCGGGACTCCGGGGTCATCGGCATCAACGGCGCTGCCGCGAGGCTGATAAGCCCCGGCGATATGGTGATCATCATCGCCTACGGAACAATGTCGGATGCCGAGGCCAGGGTGTTCGAGCCCCGCGTGGTCTTCGTCGACGCCGACAACCGGATCGTCAGCCTGGATTCCGATCCCGCCGGCGTCCCCGCCGGCTTCGCCCTCGAACGAGGCGACACTGTCAGCCGCTGACGAAGAGGCCGGACCTCCCGGCCCCGGGCAACTGACAGATCAACAGCAGCACGAACACACGGAGACGGATATGAGCATCATCGGCGTGGTGGGTGCCGGAGTGATGGGCGTGGGCGTAGCCCAGAACCTCGCGCAGTGCGGGTACGACGTCGTCCTCGTCGACAAGGACGAGGAGACCCTGGCCACGGCCCGCGACGCGATCTATCGGAACTGCCGCATGAGCGCCCTGATGGGCGGCCCGGCGCTCGACGCTGACGAGATCCTCACCCGCATCACCACCGCAGTGGGGGTAACCGCGCTCGCCGAGGCATCGATGGTGATCGAGAACGTCACCGAGAAGTGGGAGATCAAGCAACAAGTACACCGGGAGATCGACGAGGTCTGCGCGCCGGACACCGTCGTCATCGTCAACACCTCGGCCATTCCGATCACCCGGCTCGCCTCGCTGAGCAGCCGGCCCGCCCAGACCGTCGGTGTCCACTTCATGAACCCGGTGCCCGCGAAGCCGGTCGTCGAGCTGATCCCCGGCGTGCGCACCTCGCCGGAGACGCTCCAGCGGACCCGGGACCTGCTGGCCGCCATGGGCAAGAAGCCCGTGGAGGTCAAGGACTCGGCCGGTTTCGTCTCCAACCGTGTTCTGATGCTGACGGTCAACGAGGCCGCCTTCCTGGTCCACGAAGGGGTCGCAACCGCCGAGCAGGTCGACGAGGTCTTCCGCGGCTGTTTCGGCCACCCGATGGGCCCGCTGGAGACCGCCGACCTCATCGGCGTCGACACGATCCTCCACAGCGTCGAGGTGCTCCACGAGCACTACGCCGACAGCAAGTACCGCCCATGCCCGCTGCTCAAGCAGATGACCGAAGCGGGGTTCCACGGCCGGAAGTCCGGCCGCGGCTTCTACACGTACGACGGCTGAGTCACGTCCCTGTCCCTCCCCCCTTCCCACTCCCCCGCTGAGGAGCACTCCCATGACGAACACCCATGCGGCCACCATCCGCGCCTTCATCCTCGGCCGCCACCCGCGGGCCGAACTGACGGACGAACAGGACATCTTCTCGCTCGGCTTCATCAACTCCCTCTTCGCGATGGAGCTCGTGATGTTCATCGAGAAGCAGTTCGCCGTCTCCCTGCCCAACAACGAACTGCGGATCGACAACTTCCGCACCGTCTCGTCGATGGCCGAGCTGGTGGAGCGCCGGCTCTCCGCCGCTTCGGCCGCCTAGGAAGCAGGACGATGACCACCACTCTCCCGACACTCGACCGGCACGCCGCCCGGACCTTCGTGGACACTCACATCGCCCCCGAGGCGGACCGGTGGGACCGTGCCGGGGCGGTCCCGGAGGAGCTGTTGGTCCGCCTGTCCGAGGCCGGCCTGTGGGCCCCGTTCCTCCCCCGCGAGGTCGGCGGGGCCGGGCTGGACATGGTCGGACTCGGCACTGTCCACGAGGAGGTCGGCCGCGGCTGTTCTTCCGTGCGCAGCCTGCTGACGGTCCACACGATGGTGTCCTGGGCGATCCACCGCTGGGGCAGCGACTCCCAGCGGGAGCGCTGGCTGCCTGACCTCGCCGCAGGCCGGCTCCTCGGGGCGTTCTGCCTCTCCGAGTCCGGTGCGGGCAGTGACGCCGCCGCCATCACGACCACCGCGACCGCGCACGGCGACGGCTGGACGCTCACCGGCGTCAAGAAGTGGATAACCAACGGCGCACGCGCCGACCTGTTCCTGGTCTTCGCCCGCTGCGGGCCGAGCACCAACGCCTTCCTCGTACCGCGGGACACACCCGGCGTGCGGGTCGACCCCATCCACGACATGCTTGGTACCCGGGCGTCGATGCTCGCCGAGGTGACCTTCGACGAGGTCCGCCTCGGCCCCGACGCCCTGGTCGGACCGAACGGCTTCGTCAACGGCATGGTGCTCACCGGGGTGCTCGACCTGGGGCGCTACAGTGTGGCCTCGGGATCGGTGGGCATCGTGCAGGCGTGCCTGGAAGCATCTGCCTCGTACGCCTCCCGGCGCACCGTCGGCGGCACCGCATTGGCGGAGCAGCAGCTGATCAGGGCCAAGCTCTCGGACATGGTGACCGACGTACGGGCGGCTCGGCTGCTGTGCGAGGAAGCCGGTCGGCTGAAGGACTCCGGTGACTCCGGCACCATCATGGCCACCTGGGTGGCCAAGTACTTCGCCTCGACAGCCGCCGCACGGCACGCCACGGAGGCCGTGCAGATCCACGGCGCGCTCGGCTGTGGGCCCGACGCCCCGACGGCCCGGTTCTACCGTGACGCCAAGGTCATGGAGATCATCGAGGGCAGCACCGAGCTACAGCGGATCACCATCGCCGACGAGGCGTTCCGCAGCCACGGGAACACGGAGGTGCAGGGATGAGCCAGCCGAGCGCGGCCGCCGCATCGCCAAGGCCGCAGGGAAGCATCAAATGCGTGGTGTGGGACCTGGACAACACGCTGTGGGACGGCGTCCTGATGGAGGACGGCCAGGTGACGCTCAGGCCGCACGTGGTCGAGCACATCCGCCGTCTGGACCGGATGGGTGTGCTGCACTCGGTGGCCAGCAAGAACGACCCGGAGACAGCCATGGCCATTCTCCGTGAGCTGGGCATCGCAGACCTGTTCCTGTGCCCGCAAATCGGCTGGAGCGCCAAGTCGGACTCCATCCGTTACATCGCGGGTGCGCTCAACCTCGGTCTGGACGCCTTCGCCTTCGTCGACGACCAGCCGTTCGAGCGTGCCGAGGTCGAGTCGGTGTTGCCGGAGGTGACCTGCGTCGACGCCGCCGACATCGACACCGTGCTGCACCAGCTGGAGTTCCGACCCCGGTTCGTCACCGACGAGTCGGCCGAACGCCGCGGCATGTACCGCGCGCAGCTGACGCGTGACGGGCTCGCCCGTGACTTCGTCGGCACCAGCGAGGAGTTCCTCGCCGGCCTCGACATGCGCTTCACGATCGCAGCCGCCCGCCGGGAGGACCTACAGCGCGCCGAGGAACTCACCCTGCGCACCAACCAGCTCAACTCCACCGGCCGTACGTACTCGTACGACGAACTGGACGAGCTGTGCAGATCGGACGACCATCTGCTGCTGGTCGCCTCGCTGACGGACCGGTTCGGCGGGTACGGCAAGATCGGGCTCGCCTTGGTGGAGAAGACGCAGGACGTCTGGCACCTCCGGATGCTGCTGATGTCCTGCCGTGTGATGTCCCGCGGTGTCGGCATGGTGCTCCTCAACCACATCATGAGACTCGCCGGTTCGGCGGGGGCCGCACTCCACGCGGACTTCGTGGAGACGGGCCGCAACCGCATGATGCAGATCACCTACGCCTTCAGCGGGTTCACGGAAGTCGACCGGGACGGCGACCGCGTGGTGCTCGGCGCCGACTTGGACAACCTCCAAGACCCGCCGGCGTACGTCACCCTGGACATCCTCGGCTCCGCGCAAAGCCGATAACCGTGCACAGCTGGCCCGGTCCTCAGCCGGAAAGATCGGAAGGCGGGGAGTCTCCGTCCCGCTGCGCCGGACGCGCCACGGAAAAGGTGGGGACGCCCAGGGTGGCTCCGAGTGTTCCCCGGGTTACCACGGGTCCGCGCCGTTGGGGCCGACGGCGGCCAAGCGGTCGGTGCGGATGGCCAAAGCATTTTCGGGCCAATAGTCGGCACCTCCCTCACCGCGGGGAACCTCCGCCAAAGAGCAGGCAACCCACCAGTTCCGAGTAAATAGCTTGCAACTGGGCTCGGTTGACGATTGCCAAAGCAGCGCCGGGCCCACTCTTGTATGCGCCGCGAATCCACTCCGACCCTGCGGCCGCCTTGCCCTCATACAGGATGCGCCAAGAAGGTATGAGAATTGGAGTGGTTGTATAGAGAATGGGCGAAGATCATCCCCCGTGCAGGATTGTCCCTTTTTGTCATGAATGACAGACTTGAACCCGTGCGGCAAAAACGATGATCAAACCACTTCCCATTTCCCCTTCTGACCTCGTAGGATGGAGATGTTCCTTCGCGGTTTCGGAGGTACATGTACCACGCACACGGGGAGGGGGAGTTAGTCATGGCAGTCCGCTGCGGCATCTAATTTCATTGCCGGCGACAGCCGGCCTGCAGGGGGTGGGGGATACATCCTCCACCCCCTGCCATGTAAACGCCACGGGTTCTTCATCGACGTGGCGCAGCGGTTTCTTCACTTGCTTGAATGGCCGAGCCGATTTGAGCAAGTCGGCGGGAGAATGTGATAATGGTTTCGGTAGCTCCGGTGACGTTCGGCCAGCTGTCTGTGCTTCGTTCCACAGAATTCACTGGGCCCCGAGGGGAGAGCAGTCCGGACCTGACACTCGCATTCCCTTTGCCCGACGGCATGGATCTCGAGCAAATTAACGGTATCTGGAGTGAGATCCTGCGGCTGAACGAGTCGCTGAGAACCGTATACGATCGCAGGCCCGCAGAGCCGTTGCAGATCGTACAGCCCGTGCCTGATGTAAAACTTGGTTTCGTTGAGCTGCCCGACGACAGCTCCGATGCCGCGCTGGAAGCGGCTGCAGAGATTGCCCAGGAGCCGTTCCGTATCGACGTCGAACATCCTTGCCGTGCGGTCATCGGAACCCATAAAGGGATGCCTCGCTTCCTGATCTCCGTGCTGCACCACATGGCCGTCGACCACGCTGCGTGCGTTCTGCTGGAGGATCAGTTCAACGCCCTTGCCGCGGGGAACGAATTGACGCCCGGTCCGCAGCCGGTCCAGCTCGCACTCGAACAGCGATCCGACTTGGATCAACGCCAAGCCACCATCGACTACTGGGGCGATGCATGGGATGAATTCGTCGAGGATGACAGGATCCCGGGGGATACCAGCCGGCGGCTGCGGGCCGACATGTACACCAAGGCCGGAATGGAGGCGGCAAACCAGATTGCCGCGCGCCTGAATATTTCAGTGCAGTCGGTCATTCTCGGGGCTGCCGCCCTTTCACTCTTCCGCCTCAAGGGCAGAGAGTCGATCACCTTTGGTCTTATCTCTTCGAATCGTTTCGACCGGCGCTGGGAAAAGATCGTCAGCTCCATGAATCAGCTGACGCCCTTGACCGTCTCTGCTGCACAGGGAATGCGGTTGGAAGATTTTCTCCGTGGCACGTACCTCAGCAGCCTCGATGTATACGCCTACGGCTGCTACGACGTGGACGCCCTTCGGACTGCCCTTGAAGGGCGGGGACACCAAGACCCTGACCCGATGAATTTCAACTGCTTCTACAACTTCCTAGGGGATGCCGGTGAAGCCCCTTCGGACGGTGACCCGCTGCTGAGCACCGTCGTATGGCGGAATGCTGTCCGCCAGGAAGGCCCGCGATTCCATTTGCGAGTTGCTACCGGTGAGGGAATGCACGTCGTTGCTGCCGCCAGCCATGAATATCTGCCTGCCGAACTCCTCGCCGCGTTCCCCCCGGCCTTGGAGGCGGCCCTTGTTCACATGGCATCCGGAACGTCGGGGAGCATCGACGAAGTGGACCTCACTCCTCGTCGGCCGATTCCCGGGCCGCCTGCATTTTAGGCCTGGAGTATTCCGTTTCTCTGATGCGTGACGTCTCGACTGCGTTCGCGTATGCGCATATCGATGGGACCCTCTTCGAATTTCATTGCGCAGGCCGATGATCCGCGGCGGCGCGAGAGGCAGAGCCGCAAGGGTTTCCCATCAATAATGCACGAGGAGAATAGCAGTGCCTGGCATCAATCTGACCCGTGACGAGGCGGAGCAGCGAGCGAATCTGCTCACTGTGAATTCATACACAATTCAACTGGATCTGTCCGACGCGCAAGAGGATGACACCTTCCGGTCGGCCACTACGGTGAGTTTTGACGTCAACGACAATGGCGCCGAGTCCTTCATCGATCTCGTGGCATCTGCCGTGCACGAGGTTGTGCTCAACGGCAACACCCTGGATCCGGCAGAGGTGTTCGCCGAATCTCGCATTGCGCTTCCCGGCCTGAAAGAGGGATCCAATACACTCAGTGTGGTCGCGGACTGCGCGTACACGAACACCGGCGAGGGACTGCATCGATTTGTCGACCCAGTGGATCGACAGGTCTTCCTGTACACCCAGTTCGAAGTTCCTGACGCTCGCAGGGTCTTCGCCAGTTTTGAGCAGCCCGACCTGAAGGCAACCTTCCAGTTCACGGTCAAGGCTCCCGCCGGTTGGACGGTCATCTCCAACTCGCCGGCGCCCGACCCCGAGGACGACGTGTGGGTCTTTGATCCGACACCCCGCATCTCCACGTATGTCAGTGCGCTGATCGCGGGCCCCTATCACTCGGTGCACAGTTCGTACGAGCGGGATGGCCGGGTGATCCCACTCGGAATTTACTGCCGCCCTTCGTTGGCGGAGTCCCTGGACGCGGAGGATCTGTTCGAGACGACAAGGCAAGGCCTTACTTGGCTCGAAGACAAATTCGATCACCCGTACCCCTTCGCCAAATATGATCAGCTCTTCGTACCCGAGTTCAATGCGGGCGCGATGGAGAACGTAGGCGCGGTGACCCTCCGTGAACAGTACGTGTTCCAGTCCAAGGTGACCGACGCAGCCTACGAAGACCGCGCCGAAACGATTCTGCACGAACTTTCGCACATGTGGTTCGGCAACCTGGTCACAATGCGTTGGTGGAACGACTTGTGGTTGAACGAGTCGTTTGCCACGTACGTGTCCGTGGCATGCCTTGCTTCCGCGCCTGGTTCGCGTTGGCCGGGGGCATGGTCCACGTTTGCGAACAAGACCAAAACGTGGGCCTATTGGCAGGATCAGCTGCCCTCTACGCACCCCGTCATGGCAGACATGCCCTCGCTCGAAGACGTATGGCCCAACTTCGACGGAATTACCTACGCGAAAGGCGCATCTGTCCTCAAGCAGCTCGTTGCTTACGTCGGCGAGGACGCGTTCTTCGGCGGGGTGCAGGCCTACTTCAAACGTCACGCATTCGGGAACACTACCCTGAACGACCTCCTGAGCGTCCTGGAGAAGTCCAGCGGTCGCGATTTGGGCAAGTGGGCAGAAGAATGGCTCCAGACCGCCGGCATCAACGTCCTCCGTCCGGGGATCGAGACTGACGCCAATGGTGTCATCACCTCTTTCGTCGTACATCAGGAGGCGCCCGATCTTCCCCGAGGCGCTAAGGGGAAGACAACGTTGCGGCGGCACCGTTTGGCCATCGGCCTGTACGACCTCGATGGCGCTACCGGCAAGTTGGTTCGCAGTGCGCGGATCGAAGCCGATGTAGAGGGCGAGCTGACGAGTGTGCCGGGGATGCTGGGCAGGAACCGGCCGGCTGTGATCCTCCTCAACGACGACGATCTGACGTACGCAAAAGTCCGCTTGGACAGGAAGTCTCTCGGTTTCGTCACCAAGCACTTGGACGCTTTCGAGTCCTCTCTGCCGCGCGCCCTGTGTTGGGCGTCCGCTCTGGACATGACCAGGGATGGCGAACTGGCGACGCGTGACTACCTTGATCTGGTGCTCTCCAACATCGGCGACGAATCTGATATCGGTGTCGTCCAAACCCTTCACTTTCAGCTGAAGCGTGCGTTGGACCTCTATACGGATCCTGACTGGCGAGAGACGGGCCTTCAGCAATGGACCGATGCGGCTCTGGAGCACCTGCGCTCCGCCGAGCCCGGCAGCGACCACCAGTTGGCCTGGGCCCGCGCATTCGCCGCCACTGCCCGTACACCTGAGCAGTTGAAGCTGCTCCAGGACCTGCTGGACGGAGAGCAGACGCTGGCGGGCCTGACAATGGACACCGAGCTGCGATGGGCTTTCGTGCAGCGTCTGGCTGCAATGAATCTGGCCAATGAAGCTGACATCGACGCGGAGTTCGAGCGCGAGAAGACCGCGACGAGTGAGCGCCATGCAGCCACAGCGCGCGCGGCCCGACCGACGAAGGAGGCGAAGGAAGAGGCATGGGCAGCAGTCGTGGAGTCTGACGCTCTCCCCAGTGCCATGCAGAAGGCCATCATCGACGGATTCGTTCAGATGGATCAGCGGGAATTGCTTGCTCCTTACACGGGTAAGTATTTTTCCGTGATCCATGACGTATGGGAGTCCCGCGGGGCCGACATGGCGAAGCGGATAGTCGAGTTCCTCTACCCCACAGCCCAAGTGGCTACAACCACGCTGCGAGCCACGGATGAATGGATTGACGCCACAGAGCCAAGCGGGCCTCTGTGGCGGCTGATGTTCGAATGCCGCGCAAGTATGGCACGCGCATTGAAGGCTCAGGCCGCAGATGCGGCTTCTGCTCAGCCTTAGGATAGCCTCGATTTCGTGACGGGTCGTCGGATATTCCGGTGGCCCGTTTCGTTTTGGTCTGCGACAACCTGCGCCGAAGGACCAGAAAGCGCCTTCCCTACCGGAGACCTGGGCGCTCGATGGAAATCCCTCGGGCAGGAAATAAGATGTACGCATGGTCGTGCGGATATGGGTCGTGGAAGCGGAGTCGGTCGAGTGGGAGGCCCGGAGCCTGCTGTCTCCGGCGGAGTTGTCCCGTGCCGACGAGCTGGGCAGGGAGCAGGTGCGGAGGATGTTCGTCACCTCTCGTGCCATACAACGGGCTCTGGGAGCACAGTATTTGGATATGCCGGCGCCCGAGGTCGACATCAGCCGGGCCTGTTTTCACTGCAGCGACGGCGGCCACGGGAAGCCCCACTTCGCGATGGGGCCTGAACTCGACTTCTCCGTCTCGCACACGGGGGACGTCGTCGTGATTGCGGCCGCGACCGACACCAAGGTCGGGCTTGACGTGGAGCTGGGCAGCCATAGGGGGGAGATCGACGAGATGGTTCGCCTAATCGCCTCGGAGAGCGAGCGCCGGAGTCTCGCCACGTACCGCGGTGAGTCGCTCCGAACCGCGCTGTTCCGGATCTGGGCGCGCAAGGAGGCTACGGTCAAGCTCACCGGGCACGGAATACTCCAGGTACCCTTCCCTGCACTGTCGGTGGACGACCTAGTGGCCCAGATCGACGATCCTCCGGCCGGCTGGCCGGATCAGGCCATCCACCTCACGGATCTGGCACTGGGCTACGGAAGCGCTGCCCTGGCCACCACCGCGCCGCAGCCGGAGATCGACGTCGTCAAACTGCTGCGGGTCGCCGACCTGTCGCTGTGACCCAGTAGCTGCCGTGCAGGACGCGGACTCCGTAGTAGCGTCCCGTCGCGAGAGACCCGGCTACCGCCCGGTCCGGCGCAATGCCGGACAGGGATGCGCGAGCGCGGGGCCATTGCCGAGGCCGGCACGGTCAACGACCGGGAGAAGGTTCGATGTTCGACATCAGAGGCGTGGGCGTCTTCAACGGCTTCCCTCCGGAAGGCTTCGACGAGCGCGAGCTTCGCCTCGCGGGGCACGAGGTCGCAGGGAGCGAGCGCGCCTGCGACGACATCCATCTGCTCTCGCGCCGCGACCGACATGAACCAACCCGCTCTCGTTTCGAACTGACACCCTCGTCTGCGGAGCGTCTGCACGCCCCTGCTTACCCCAGGCACCCATCACCAGAAGCACGAGCGGCTCACGTTCACACGATCCACTCGCCAATCCCCCGCTGGCCGCAGCCGAGCGGGACCGACACCCCTAACCAGCCTTCCCCTGCCCGAGACACGGGAACGCCTCAGCACGGACGGCCAGGCTAGTACGGGCAGTCGTACGCCCGGCGGCCACCTGCTCGGATGATCGCGAGATGGCCAGCACCCGTCACAGGCCGGCCAGCAAGCGTCCACGGCGGCCACCAACGAACGACTGCGAGCCTAGCCACCGCAGGCGGCCATGCCTACATCTGTCCGAATCTTCATCGTCGCCGGCCACCCCCATTCCACCCGCGCCAGGCGGAGTGGGGCTGCGAGCATGCCTGTGCAGGCATTCGCACGGTGGGGAGTTCAGGTGCCACGAGAGCTCAACGAACGGCAGCAACAGGTGCTGCAATGGGTCGCCCGAGGCTGCCCTGACGGCGTGTGGGAAGGAACCGGGCACAAACTCAGCTGCCAAGCCCTGCACAGCCGCGGTCTAGTCAAAGTCTCCAAGCGACGGGGGCAGTGGTCCGTCGCGCTCACCAAGGCCGGCGAGCAATACCTGGACCACGGATCCCCTCCCCCCGATCAGCCTCGCAGCATCGACGCAGTGCCCGCACCACGGGCTGGAACCCTGCCGCCTGAAGTAGCCGAGGGCGAAAAGGCCAGCGTCAAGGCAGCCGCGCCTGTGCCATCGCCGGGAACGAGCCCCCTCCCGAGGAAGAGGGCCAAGACCGTCACCGAGCAGCTCCTGGAGGAGCTCGCCGAAGCCGGCGGCCGAATCGTCAAACGCGAAGCCACCGGTCGGGAGACCGAGAAATGGCCGATCCGTGTTGCCGCAGCACGCAGGTCGGGAAAGATCCCCGCAACCAAGGAACTGCACGCAGGCTGGTGCCGCGACGGATACGAAATCCGGCTGGTCGACGCCCCAGCCTGGCGACTGGCCGTGCTGCCACCCATTCCCGTACCGGCACGGCTCCCCACTCCACACCCCGTGGTCAGAGCTCTGCAGGCGCACCCCCAGCCCATGGCACTGACCAAAGCCGTGCAGAGCAGAGCCTTCCGTCTCATCCACGCGCTGCTCACCGCAACGCAGAAGCTGGGGCATACCAGCGCGTTCGGAACGGCCGAGAGTGCACCCGCGCCACATCGCCGACGAAACGGCCCTCCCCACTTCACCATCACCACCCAGGGCCAGCGATGCGATTTCTTCATCCTGCAGGAACAGGACCGCACCGAACACATCCCCACGAAGAAGGAACTCGCGGACGCCGAGAAGCACTCTTGGGTCAGGATTCCCCGGTACGACCACTCCCCCGCTGAACGCCTAAGGATCTGCATCAGTGGTGGGTTGCGGCACAGAGCCGACGAGTGGGCCGACACGGCCGCGCGCCCTCTTGAGGATCAGCTCGCCGAAGTCGTGCAGGAAGTGGGACTTCGAGGCGAGGCCGCCGAACGCAAACGACTGGCCGACCTGGAGGCGGCACGGGAGAAGCGGCTGCAATGGGAAGCCGCGATGCAACGGGCAAAGATCGACTTCGCCGAGGCAGCCCGAGTCCAGCACCTCGAAGCGCAGGAACAAGCATGGCGCCGTGCAGCGGGCCTGGCCGAGTATGTCGACGCCCTCCGCCTCCACGCAAAGACCTTGGCGACCGGACCGGAGAGGGACGGAGCCGAGGCATGGATCGCCTGGGCCACCGACCACGTGGAGCGCCTGAACCCGCTCAACGGGACGCTCCGCCTGCCCGACATCCCCGAACCTCGCGCCAGCGACCTGCAGCCGTTCCTGCGCGGATGGAACCCCTACGGTCCCGGCTACTAGTCGCGAGCCCCCTCGGATTATCACAGAGCGTAATCGGACAGGAGAAGGTGGATCGCGGGTCTGCCGCCGGCCGACTCGGTCGCCGACTACCGGAAAGGGCGCCTCCCGCAGCAAGATCAAAATCCGCTGCGGGACGCCCCCTCCTACGCCTGACAACTCGTCAGAGATCGCCGACGGCGTGCGTCAAACGTGCGTCACGAGCGTCAAATCTGCGTCAAGATATCGCCCGTAACGCCCACAGCGCACATAACGCACACTGCCCTAACCTACAGGTCAGAGGCCCTTTCCAACGGGCTCAAGGATCGCGACGCACTCGACATGCTGGGTCATCGTTAACATGTAGCAGGGAGTCCAACCTACAAACATGCAGGTCAGGCCGGGTTTCCAGCCGCCTGAATGATCCTTCAGGCGTCGTGAGCGTCAAACGAGCGTCAAACCCAGCGAGCTCCGATCCGCACGCTTAGGCTCTGCGGAGAGCTCCCACATACCCACGGGCATCCCCCGAGACCAAGGTCTGACGCATGAATCCGCCGGCTGGTCATCAGTCAGTCGCATGCCGCGTCTCCCATTTTGGCCGCCCACTCGTGATTCGTCCAGCAGGGGTCGGATCCCGCGGCACACGATCTCAGGGAAGCATGCCCACCCGCCCGTTCCCCATCCGGACGACCCAGGGCCCGCCGAGGAAGGCGGAGGGAAACGCGGCCGCATGAACGACTGCGCCCTGTCCGTTTCGGACAGGGCGCAGTCGTTCATGCGGCGATGGTCAGCGGGGCCTCCAGGCGCTCCCAAGCCCCGAGGACAGCCTTATGGGCGTCCGGCTGAAGGTGAGCGTAGCGCTGAGTGGTTTGGAAGCTCTCGTGGCCGAGGAGGTGCTGAACCTCGTACAGGGAGACTCCCTTCTGCACGAGCCACGAGGCGCAGGTGTGGCGCATGGAGTGCGGAGGGTAGTGCGGAACGGGCCGTTGCTCGCCGTCCAAGTCGAAGAAGGAGGCCTCGCCCACCGCTGGCCACCAGGTCTGCCTCCTCCAGTTACCGTCATCGAGACGACGCCCAGCACGGCCCTTGGTGGTGGTGGTGAAGACGAGCGCGTCCCGCTCAAGCCGATGGGTTTGGCGTTCGAGCGCCTCCAGGACATGGCCCGGAAGGGGCACTTCCCGGCGACTCTTCGAGCTCTTTGGGTACTCCTTGATCCCGCTCTTGGTGTTGACCTCCACCACGAACAGGCGGGAGCGGCGCCGGTCGATGCGATGGCTGTGCAGGCCGGCGAGTTCACCCCAGCGCAGACCCGTGTAGAAGCCCAACAGGCACATGGTCCGCCATGGGGCGGAGAGTTGGTCCAGGACGCTCTGCGCCTGGTCGAGCGTGAACCATTGCGGGGGCTTGACCGCGATGGTGGGCAGGTCGATGCTGCGACAGGGGCTCACCGGAAGCACGTCGTCGTCCACGGCTGCGCGCATGATGGAGGACATCAGGTTGTACGCGCGCCTGATCGCAGAGGCCCCCACCTCCTTGTCCACCAACACACGGATCCAGGTCTGGACGTCCATACGCATGATGTCCCCCATCTCCCAGGCAGCCCAGTGCGGCAGAACGTGGTTCTTGATGCTGGATGCATCGCCGCGCAGCGTGTGCGGCTCCGCGACCCGCGCGCTCCACCATCTGTCGTGCCACTCGCTGAAGGAGATCTCGCCCGCGCGAGGGTTTCGCAGGGTTCCGCGAGCGAATTGGGCCTCCTGGTCCAGGCCCCATTTCCGAGCCTGGGTTTTCAGCGGAAACGATTCACTGAACCGGTCTCCAGCCCGATTGCGGACAGTCGCCTGCCAGTTACCGGTTGCCAATCTGCGCAGGTACAGAACTGTTCCTTACTTCGAGATGAAAAGGCCACTGAAACGGGGCAGGGCTAGCGGCGAGCCGCCGCAGAAGCCACCATTCGGCTGCTGATGAACTCGTCAAGGCCAGCAACAGGCACGCGTACACGAGACCTCCCCGCGCCGGTACGCAGGTCGACGACGGACAGGTCCCCAGCGGCAATGAATCGGTATACCGTGCGTCGGTCGACATCCAGGGCGGCTGCGACAGCAGGAATAGAGAGCAAGCGTGAGCACACAGGGAGCTCCTTAGGACATCGAGGCGCCAAACACCAGGGCGAGGGACAACTGATCCGTCCGCACAGCTCCACCGCCAAGCACAGCCGCTGCGAACAGACCCAATGATCCGGAGAATCCGTGATTTCCGAATTCACGGATCGGGTGATAGAAGCCCTGCACCACCGACTGCTGGCGGGCCTCGCCGAACTACCCCCCGCTCGGGCTCGACCTCGAGTGGTAGGTCAGGTCTGCGCGCTGCGGTGCCTCTTGCCCATCTCAGCCGCGTACGACTTGGTGGACGACCTCCCGCTCCACTCCCCACAGCTGCACGCAGCCAGGTATCGGAGCCGGCCAGCGCACCCGGCGGTCAGCGGGGCTCCTCCCCTTGTGTGCTCGTGCGCCGGCAGGCACACCGTTCCGTCGTCGTGCATTCCGGTGACCTTGATCTTGTGGCGCGCCATGAAACTCCCCATCCAAACAGGCGACAGACCCGCATTCATCCAGGATGCGAATCCCCCTGGTCTGCGGCTTTAGGCCAGATCAGTACATTGACATGGGTCACTGTGCGATCTCCACTCATTGGGCCCGGTCGCCGGTCTGCCACCAGCGAACTAAGCAGGGAGAATTTCGTGCCGATGGCCGTTAAAGGCTTGGAAACTCCTACGCCGGCCTCGTGGAACTGCACCGCACAGCCAGTACCCAAGCGTGATTGGAGGCGCCGTGAGTGGGCAGCCCGATCCCAGATCAGTGGCAGGAGCACACCGCTGGCGAGCCTGCCCCTAGGCCCGACCGGGATTCTGCTGCCCGATGGCCGCCGCCGGCTGGGAATCAGGCGGCACGAACGACGTCAAGTCGGTCACCGCCCGTAGATGCACTGCATAGATTCTCGCTGTAGCGGAACACTTGCCCGCCTAACACCACGTCACCTTGACGCTGAAAATGGTGGATGGAGGCGATCCGGCATTCCGGCGCCGTGTGGCGGAGCATCCCCAGGGCTGGGCCGGAGCGCGCCTTGGGACTCCCAATGGATCGCCCGGATTCCGCTGCCGTCGGCTCCTGGGCAGAGATGTTGGGCGCGAGCCGCCGGGCCAAGGACGTCCTGAGCTCCTCAGCCCTTTATGCGCCCGCCAAGTCCGGTCACACCACGGACGGCAGTCGAGCACCAGCCGGGCTGCGTATCAGCCCCGGCATGGTGAATGAGGACCGCCAGCTCCCTACCGACCGGTACAACGTGTGGGAGTGAGCCCGGCCTACGGCGACTCGGTCCAGGTCCTGCTGGCCGCGTGGCGCTATACCGACGCCTAGGTCGTTAGGCCGTCTTCGGGGCGCCTTGCTCCGCGAGCGCAGCGGCCGTCAGCACACGGCGCAGCATGTCGGGTCCGTTGTCGCCTAGGCCAGACTTGTGTGCCGCGTACGTGAGCAGCTGGTTGAAGCCGTGCGTGCCGTACCCTTCAAACCACTGGTCCAGGGTGAGTTCGCCGCCGAAATTGGCGCGATAGTCGTCCCTGTCGCGCTGCTGGACAGCTGCGATCACCTCCACCGCGTGCTGAATCGCGGCTGGGGAAACCCCATGCTGTTCAGCCTCCGCGCGCAGCAGCTCCTCGCGGGCGGACTGATCCATAGCCGTCTCCTCGGTGTCACCTATCTCCCGAAGCATGACTCATTGAGGTCCCGGGAATACGTACAGCCTTCCATACCTGGCCGCGAGGTATTGCCATCGAGGCGGGTCTCAGGATGTGGTCATGCTGTCGCAGAACTGCTGGGACTCCTTGCGATACCCGAGACACGCACGGTGGTGATCTCTTCAATCGGGTGAGTATGCTGAAGCCTCCGTGGCGACTCATACAGTCGCAGATCCCGCAGTGCGGCGACCTTGCGGCACAGTTCGCAGGCGAAGCGGCCATTGCCCAGAAGATCAACAAGGCCGTCGTCGACGGCACATCTGCAGCAAGCGTCCAGAGCGGTGCAGCATCCTCGTTGCTGGGCCTACGTGAGTTCGGCGACAGACTGGGGCATCCGGGGATGTCGGCCCTTGTCCCGCATCTGGTGCATGAGGTCGAAGCCGCCCTCTGCCGTGATCAGGCCCTCCTTTACTGCGAGGCGCACCACATCAAGCGTCTCCGCGGTCTCGATCCCCTCCTCGCGTGCATGGTGTAGCGATTCCCGGTCATCCGATATCCAGCAAGACCCATCGAACTCGCCCCAATTCCCGATGACATGACAGGTCTCGGCCTCACCAAGGTGTTCGAAGATATCGTCGGCAGAGCCACCGAACACAGCCGTACGGATTCGAAGGATGCTGGCCCTTTCCGACTGATCCTTGACGCGGATCGCTTCGCCGAGCCAGCCCTGCCAGCTGAGATCTCGCAAGGCCGGATGCCACCGTGCCGACTTGCGGGCCTCCCGCGCCACGGCTTCGGTCCATCTGCCCCGCCCATCGAGGACCTCGCGGAGAAGCCCGAGGCGTTCGACGGCGGCGAAGTTGCACAGAACAGTGTTGTCAGGGAACAGGAAGGCACTCATACGTCACCCCTGTTGCCCTGCTCCGCCTCAAGCTCGTTCCTGAGCTCGTTCACATCGACGCCGAGGAGCGTGGCGTAGGGGCGCAGTGTCGACTTGCCCGCGTTGTAGGCGGCGAGTGTGTCGCGTACGAGCAGCCCGGGCAGCCGGGGCTGCTGCGCGAGGAGGGCACGCCGGTCGAATTCCTCGCTGCGCCCCGCGAGACGCGCGGCCTCGACGGCTGTCATCCGCTTGTAGTGGTCGCACGTGCCAGCGTCGATCATCCGCAGCTGGAGCAGCCGGTACGCCAGGGTGCTGGGGCTGACCATCAAGTCGCAGGCCAGGGCTGCATAGCTCGCGCGGGTCAGACCGTTGGCCGTAATGGCCGCTCGCAAGGCGCCTTCGGGCATGAGGAAGGCTGACGCGAAGGCGTTGGCGCGCTGCTCGCTGGGATCCCGCCTTTGGGCTGAGGCGAAGATGTCCCGGTCGAGGTGGACGTCCTGATCGTCGCCGGCGAGAAGGTGTCCGAGTTCGTGGGCGAGGGTGAAGCGCTGACGTGCCGGGTTGGACGTGGCGGCCAGGAGGATGAGCTTGGCGTCGTGGGTCGTGGCGGTGAGGCCGTCGAAGCCAGCGCCGAGCTGGACGACGGCGACATCGGCGCCGAAGACGTCCTCGATTAGTTCCGCCAGGTCCCCTACGGCGGCCTGCCGGGATTGGCGCCCTATTTCCGCAAGGGCTGCCCGTGCCAGCGCTTCGCCCTGGCCTGTATAGCTGCCGCCTGGGCGCGTTGTCCTGGTGAGGGGACGCCAGAGCTGCGGGTAGCCGAGCGAGTCCAGGTCCGTGCGCCGGGCAGTGTATTGCCGGGCCGCTTCCAGGGCCTGCGCGGCTTCACCCGTGGTCGTCCTCGCCGCCACGGCCAGCGCGGGTTCTGTTCCGGTGAGCAGCCAGTCCACAGAGACGTCGCACGCGTCGGCGATACACGCAAGATCGACAACAGAGAAGGAGTCCGCGCCGCTGAGCGATTCGGAGAGCTGCGAGGCGTCGAGGTCGACTCGTTCGGCGAAGTCGTCAAGACTCAAGCCTGACTGTTCCATCAGGCTTCGGACACGATCGGAAAGGCTGGACACCGGTGGACAGTAGCCTGCTGCCCGCACAGTTCACAAGGCGAGCAGGGGCTTGTGCGCCGGTCGGCGGTGGCTGCGGCTGGCGCTCCGTGCGCTACGGGGATGGGAATCGGCCAGGGTGATCGCCGGGGCGAACCAGCCCGGACACGCATCCGTTGCGCCTGCGCAGAGCACGCCAGGTGCATGCTGGTCTACCGGTTGGCTACCCGCTCGTACAGGCTCCCTTCCGCCTCGCGCATTTCCCGCTCGACGGTTTCGGTGAGGTTCGGGTTGTCGATCAGAACACCGAACTCGACGTTGTTGTTCTCCGCGCTCCACGAGAAGTTCGCGCTGGTCACCAGGAGGAGGTGGTGATCGATGGCGAGGAACTTGGCGTGGTTGCGGACGTATGTTCCATCGAAGTCTTGGGTTCGCCACACCTCTGCGGGCTTCAGATGCGCGGCCACCTCTGTCGTGGTGGGCGACCAGTGCTGTCCGTCGCTGTCTGCGGCCCGGCTGTCCATGTAGACGCATACGGAAACCTCGGGGCGCTGAGCTGCGCTCTGCAGGGCAGTCCACAGGCCGGAACTTCGCTGGAAGTTGAAGGTGGAGCAGGTCACCGAGTGGCGCGCGTTGTCCACGAGGTAGGGCACGGAAGTGGTGAGCGGCCCGCTCTGTACCAGGTGTCCGGGCATGGTCCACAGCGGTGTGAGCGTGGTGGGCACTGTGCGGGCTCCCTCCACGGCACGCAGGAGCGCAACGAGCTGGAGTGCTGCTCCGGGCCCGGTGGCGACCGCGTCCAGCAGCATGCGGACCTCTGCCCGGTGGCCGACGGCGACCACCTTGAGCGCGGCGGTGAGCGTGTCGCCGTCGGCGAGCCTGTCGGCTATGCCTTTGGCCTCGGTCCTAGTGAGAAGCCGGCCTAGGCGTCGGGCGGCTTCGGCGTCACTCATACGTCGAGAAGTACCCGAAATTGCTCCCGGGCAGGTCGATGAGGAAGCGGCGGTCGAGGAAGCGGTTGGCCCGCTCGCAGGAGGTCTCCGAGGCCATGACGCAGCAGTGGCAGGCGGCGCCGTGGAGGAAGTCCTCGGGGGTCTTGGGGGTGCGCATGGAGCAGATGGGGTCGGAGGAGCAGCGCCGTGCCTTGTGGAGGGCGCCGGCGACGACTCGTTGGAGGCGGGTGGGTTCGCTGAGCTGGACCAGGCCTCCGAGGGTGCCGTCGCTGTCGGATGCGGTGGTGCAGATGAGGAGTCCGGCCGCGGGTTCGCGTCCTTCTGCGGCGGGCCAGGCGTACAGGCGTTCGCTGAGGCTGGCGGCGGAGTAGCCGCAGGTGAGGGCGAGTTCGCGGATCATGACGTGGGCGAAGGTGTGGACGAGCCAGTAGCGCGGCGGCTTGAGCCGGCTGTCGGGGCTGACGTGCTTTGCCGTCTCGGAGAAGCGTCGTTCGAAGTTCCTGTGATGGGCTTCGCGGTGAGCCTGCCACAGGCTGGTGTCCAGGATGCGCTTCTCCCAGGACGCGACGGAGTCTTCGTCGAGCTGGAGGAAGATGCCTTCGCCGCGGTCTTCGGTTGCCACGGTCCAGGTCGGGCGGGGTGTGCGCGTCAGGGGCGCCAGGCGGCGCGGCAGGTCTCCGACACGGTCCATGTCGTCGATCCGCGTGAAGCCGACGAGCGCGTTGACCTTGCGGAGCTTCTCGACGGCCAGGACACGGGTGATCTCGGGCTGAAGCTGCTCGCCTCGTTGGCGGGTGGCCAGGGTGAGTCCGCTCTTGGGGTCTTCGACCCGCCTTCCGAGGATGTCCGGAAGCAGGTAACGCCATTCGGGCACCAGCAGGTCTACGGGGTCCCAGTCGCGGAGCTCCTCCTCCAGTTCCTCGGGCGTGGCCTGCGGGGCGGATGCTGTTTCCAGGGCCGCTTCCAGCTCGTGGTCGGCCAGGCCCGTGACGTCCACCCGGCCCTCCAGCAGGTCCCGGATCATGTCGAGGTGCTGCCGGTACTTGACCAGCTTGTCACCAAGCGTGGTGCGGATCCGGTCGGCGAGATCGCTGGCCTTCTCCTGCTGGGATTCGGGCATGACGATGATCGACTGGGTCGCGGGGAACCACAGGTTGGAAGCGCCGACCAGCATGAGCTTCGTGGCGTTCCCGCAGCCCCTGGGCTCGAAGGCGTCCAGGTGCGGGTGCCGGCCGCGGCACTTGGGCAGCTTGTCCTTGCCGCCCTCGCTCTGGGCCTCGTTCATCGGCCGTCGCATGTCGCAGGCCGCGCATTCGATGACGGCCGATGCACCCTTGCCGGCGGTCCGGTCGACCATCTTCAGCGGCGGGACCTCGGCCTTGCTGCACGGCTGCCCGTGGTGCACCCACAGCTCGTACGGGAACTCGTCCAGATGCCCGTCGGCGCACGCCAGAAGATATCGGGCAGGGACCGCGGTGCGGCGCATCGCCTTGCGGCTGCGGTTCCCGGACCGCCCCGTGCACTTGGTGTGCTCGAAGGTAGCCAGGTCCGTGCGGAACGGGTGGGTGTTCTTGTAGTCGAACTGGGAGAGCATCCCGAGCATGTCGCAGCCGGTGCACCGCAGCCACTGCGGGAACACGCGCGCTGGCACACCGAGGTCGTTGCCATCGGCGGAGCGGCTGTTCTTCTTCGGCTGCCAGGGGTGGGGTCGCAGCTGCACGTCGGGGGAGCGCAGCATCTTCCGGACGATGTCCCGCAGCCGCGGCGCGTGGATCGTCAGCGGCGCCGAGTCGCGTCGTCGCCAGATCCGCTCCCAGTCGTCCAGGCCGGTGGGCATGACCGTGAACTGCGGCAGGTCCATGATCGAACCGGGGCCGTAGGTGTAGAGCAGGGAGGAGGGGCGGGCCGAGCCGACCTTGGCACGGTTGTGCTTGGCCTGCTTCTCGGCTTCCTCCTCCAGGTCGCCGAGCGGGTCGACGGCCTTCGTCGCGTCGTAGAGGAAACGCGTCTCGTCGGTCATGACTTCTCCTCCGGCATCACCCACTGGGGCGCGTTGACAGGTGCGATATACACCAGTCGTTCCTTGATCGGGCTCACCAGGAGGTTGATCTCCGGCTGTACCTCACGCATCGAGTTGGCCACGATGAACGGGGGTGCGTCGCGGGTGTCGATGCGGGACTTGGCGTTCTCCGCGCTCATGATGAGCGCGTCGTGCCGGGTGTCGTCCACGACCTTCTCGTAGACCAGCGCCTTGCGCATCTCTTCGAGGTGCTTGCGCCGCTGGCCCCACTGGTCCAGCCGGTTCTCCAGCCGATGGCGTGCCCGCTCGGCCGCGTCCTCGTCCCCGGCCAACGCGACCCTGCGCACCAACGCCTCGATGAGCTCGACGGCGAAGTGCCGTTCGGACTCGATGCGGGCCGCGCCGTCCTCCGGTGACAGACCACGAGTACGTGCGGCTTGCAGTACACGGGCCGCGCTGACGAGCACGCCGTCGAGGCCGCGCTCCAGCGAGGTCACTGAGAACGGTGTCACAGACAGCGCCTCAACCTGGGCGTAAAACGTCTCGTGGTAGTGCCGGAACGCCTCGAAGTGGGCGAGGTCGCGGGGCCGCGCCCAGTTACCGAGGGAGACGACCAGACCGGGGCGGTCCCCGTCACGACCGACACGGGAGGACGCCTGGATGTACTCGGCCGTGTTCTTCGGCTGGCCGACCACCAGCATCAGCCCGAGCCGGGTCACATCGACACCGACCTGGAGCATGGAAGTAGCCAGCACCACGTCGTACGGGTTCACCTCCCGCTCCGAGGCGCGCGCCTTCGCCTCCCGAAGGGCACGCTGGTTGCGCTTGCCGGCGGTGGAGTCGAAGCCGGGATCGAACGTCACCGTCATCTGGTCCAGGGTTGAGGTGATCTCGGCGCTGGACACACGCGAGGTCAACTCGGCCACATGCAGCGTCCCGAACTCCGTACCAGTCCGGCGGGGCAGCCGGGACCAGGGGCGGCCCTTGGACAGTGCGGTCTGGATGTCGTCGCCCATGTAACGGGCCATACCGGCCAGTTCACGGGTCGCGCTGAAGTAGCCGACCAGCGTCATGTACGGGTCGGCGGCCTTGCCAGAGCGGTCGATCAGCAGCTGTCCGCCCGCCATGAGGACCTCGGCGACGCGGATCTCCGCGGTGGTCAGACGGACCCCGGTCGTACTGATCCCGACGTAGCGCCGGCCGGGTGTCTCCTCGGAGACGTCGATCTCCTTGGAGAAGAAGGTGTTGCCGGCGTCCAGGACCTGCGGCGGAAAGATGGTGACGTCCCGCCCGTACAGGGCCTTCACCTGCTCGGGCGCGTTGCGGGCGGTCGCCGTGGAGGCAACCAGCAGCGGGCGCGCCCGGCGCCCGTCCTTGGTCCGCCATTCGGTCATCACCTCGATGGCCACCTCGAACAGGCCCACCGTCGTCCCGAGTGCACCGGTGATCAGGTGGAGCTCGTCCTGGATGATCAGGTCCGGCGGGCGCAGCCGCATCGCCGGGTACACCGCGGCGCCCGGCAGACCGTCCTTGCTGCGCGGGTGCTTGCTGCCGTCCTTGATGGCGCAGTGCGCGTAGTCGGGGTGCACCAGGCCGTGCCGCTCACAGCGCCGCGAGACGTACCCGAACAGCGACGCCGCCTCGCCCTCACGCGCCAGTCGGGCGAACTTGTCGACCGTGGCGATCACGAAGGCGGGGGCGAGCCGGTAGATCTCTTCATCGACGGTCAGGACGGGCAGTCCTTCGGGAACCTCGCCGCCGTCGGCGAACGGGCACTCGGCCAGCTCGTCACCGCAGTACACGTACACCCGGCGCAGCGCGCCGTCCGCCCGCACGTCCCGGGCCTCGATCCTGGTTCCGCACCACGGGCAGCGCTGGATCTGCAGCACCGTCAACCGGTAGCCGCGACCCTGATTGGCCTTCTGTAGCTGCTCGGCCGCCTCGTCGTACCGCTTCGGACTCACGTCCGTGCCAACCCACAGCCCGATGCGGAACGGCTCGTCCCCCCAGGTCGTCGGGTCCTCCATACGCGCCCGCTCCGCCGCGCACACCAGCGTGGTGGCACGCTGGAACTGCTGGGCGGTCAGCAACCTCAGCGTGTACCGCATCAACACGGCCACCCCCGAGCCGCCGTCCAGTGGCCCGTCGAACGCCTCCACCACACCCTGCCGGCGCCGGATGGCGAACGTGTAAGCGGCCAGACCCAGGTAGGCCTCGGTCTTGCCACCACCGGTGGGGAAGAACAGCAGCTGTGCCTTAGCCAGCTCACCGGACCGCTTCTCGGCCGCCGGGTCCGACAACAGCGGCAACTGCATCAAGACGAACGCGAGCTGGAAAGTACGCCAAGAGTGCGCACCGGGACCCTGCTTCAGGACGGCCTCACGGGCCTCATCGAGATTCTCCCGGCTGCCCTCCGGTTGGTTCGCGCGCCGCTGAGCGACCTGGGACTGGATACGCTGGTCGGCCATCACCCGGTTCATGAACCGGAAACAGCGCAGCGCCTCCTCGTCATCCAGTAGGAACTCCAGCCCTTCCTCGAGCTGCCGCTGCACTTTTCGTGCTTCCTTGACCGCATCACGACCCTCCGGGCGAAGGTGCTCGGGCAGCGCCTTGGCGCGCTCCTCTTCGGCATCCAGCCAGGAACGGTAGCCCTCGATGATGGGCAGAAGGCCGGCGCGCAGCTCATCAGGGGTGGCCTTCTCCAGCTTGCACATGTCGAGCAGCGCGGCGCTGATCTCCTCGGCCGCCGTCTGCGGCGTCTCGCAGGTCGGCAGCCACGTCGTCCACACGCTCTTGGCTTTGCGTGCGTCCTTGGCCGCCTCCCAGTCCACCGAGCAGGTACGCCCGACCGCGAACTCCAGCCGGTTGCGGTACTGGAGCCGCAGGCGCCGCAGCTCGTCGTCCGGCTCCTCGCGGGTGTCCAGCAGGACGTCGTTCACCGGCAGGAAAACCGCCTCGCCGCCGGCCGCCGAGACTTCCAACTTGGTCTGATAGAGCCATGCCTCCACCGGGATCTTGCGGGGGGTCTCCCGGTCGTTGCACAGCGCGATCTCAATCAGTCGGCACCCGCGCTCGACGTCGTCATAGCGGTCCACGCGCAGCACGATCTTGTCCTTCAGCACGAACGTGGTCGTGCTGGAAGGCGTGAGGTCGGAGACTGTGATCGTGGTGCTGATCTCGTGCGACTGACGCTGGTAGCGGCGGAGCTTCGAGGCGGGCTCCCCACCCTCGCCCCTCTTCTCCTTCACCGGCTCGTACGTGCCCCACGAGGCAGCCACGGTGAACACGTCGAGGTCGTCCGGGACCTGACAGCGCAGCCCCATAGACGCCGGGATCATCAGCCCCCGCTTCTGCGGCTGGTCCTCCACCTCGTCCTCATCCGCGCCCGCGCTACTTTCGTCCACCGCGGTCATGGGCACGCCCCGGCTCTCGGCGGCGTCCACGGCGTCACCGACATCGCTCGCGGCGTCGTCGGAGTCCGTCTGAGTGGGGTCGTCCTGGCCGCCAGTCAGCCGGACCGGGGCGATCCGGCCCACCAGATACGCCGAATCCGGCACGCCCTCGAGAATCTCCTCGGGGCCGCCAGCCGGGCCGAGAAGCTCACGCTCCAGTACGTCAACGAGATTCTCGCGGGCAGTCCAGGAACGCTCATCGGGATCGAGGGCGAGGCGGTACGCCTGGTCCTGCGGGGTCGCGGGCTGCTGCGGCTGCTGTGCGCGTCCGGTGGTCACTCGTCGCCCTCTTCCTCGTCGCTTTCGCTGTTGCCGTCCGGGAGTACAACAGCACCCTGCGCGGCGGCACGACGGTGATTCTCCTCCAGCAGCCGGTCCAGGATCTCCACGCGAGCGGTGGGGCTCACCGTCCAGCGCTCCATCTTGCGGTAGGTGTGGAAGCCGTGGTCGAGGGGGACTTCGTCCCAGTCGTAGGCGGCCATGACCACCCGATCCAGTTCGACGTGGATCTGGCGGAGACGGGCGATGTCCCGGTCGTCGGAGTCAGCGATGCCAGGGGCGTTGACCCGGTTGTAGAGCTTTGTCAAACCGAGATCACGGCGGAGCATGATCTCCCGGCGCTCAGTCTCGAGGGTTCGCCCGACTCCTGCGAGGTCGTTCGTTCGCCGAGGGCGGGGGAATGTGAGGAACACATCCGAGGGCGCGTAGCGGGGATCGTTCCGCATACCTGACCCGTATTTGATGGCCCACGTCTGGTGCATCGACGAAGACAGAACCGCCTGGTCGGCATACGAATCCGTGGCAAAGATAACGACTTGTTCGCTGGGAACAGTGCCGGCCTGACTGCGAGACGGCATCACCGACTTACTGACACGCGCGATCGCGAGCACCTCATCGAGGTCAGTGATTGCCTCCCGCATCGCAGGACGCTTCTCACCGAACTGCCACCAATAGTACCTGTAGACCTTGCGGTTGTTCCTGGCCCTCTCTGGTTTCACTGCCTCCAGCACTCGCTGATACGGCAGTTCATATTCCTTCGCTGCCTTCTCGGACAGGTCGTTGAAGTCGATGACCCATCGCGAAGCTGAGCCATCGGGGCGAGAGTTCAGGTCCTCGCCGTTGAGGTACGGGAAGAGCACGTCCTTGTTGCGGGAGTCGGCCTCGATCCAGGCGGCTGCCTCCTCAGCTTCCAGGACAAAGCCCATGCCCAATACGATGCAGCCCTGGTAGGCGATCCTGGCGTTCGCCACCAGGCGCACCGGATCACCGTCCACGCGCCCGCCCGGCTCCAGCAACGTAGAGATCCGCTCAACGGGGATGCCGTCCGCGATCCGGGGCACCTGTGGGGCAACCGTTTCGCGGCTACCCCACACCGCCGCGTACTCCAGGTTGGCGCTGGCCGCTGGCCAGGAACGGCTCTGGATCGACCGGGTGATCGTGAAACCCTTCGCAGCCAGTTGGTCGAGACCAACCTGTCGGGTGTCTCCCTGGGCAACCGAGTTCGTCGCGATCAGGCCCAGCCCACCACGCTGTGAGAGCAGCTCGTGGGCGCGCAGGAAGAAGTACGCCACGAGGTCGGCGCTGCCCTTCTGACCGCCGGCGAGCGTGTGGACGAACCAGTCGCGGACGTTGGTGCCCATCGTCCCCGTGAGCTTCTGGCCGCCCAGGAACGGCGGGTTGCCGATGATCGCGTCGAAGCCGCCGTGGGCCATGACGTCCGGCACGGCCAGGATCCAGTGCAGCGGTTTCCAGCGTGCGTAGTCCGTCGGGACCGTCGGGGTAAGTCCGGCCTGCAGGATGCCGTCGAGCATCGTCCGGTCCGCCTCCCCGCCCCCGACGGGGTAGGCGAGTTCGACTGCGATCCGCAGGTTGCCGTACGCCTCGCGCAGCTGCTTGCCCGGCTTGCCACCCCACCGAAGCCCGGCGGCGATCACGCCGTCGGCGACGTTGGCGAGCTGTGCGGTGACCCTTTGATACTCCCGCCACTGGCGTCGCTTCGTGGCTGCGGAGCGCTGTGGGTCAGTGTCGTTGACCTCGGTAGCGAGCTGACGGCGCAGACGGGCAGCCCGGTCCAGGGTTGCGTCGACGTCGATGTCGAACATGCTGATTTGATCGCCGGCCGCGCCAGGGTCGATGTGAAGGTCGCGCAGCTGGCGTGCGTCGGTCAGGCCGAGGAGTGCGTTGCCGTGGAGCACCTTGTCGTCAACGAATGAGAACGGCAGCTTGGGGTCTAGGGAGACCAGCCACAGCGACAGCTTGCACATCTCCACGGCCATGCCGTTGATGTCCGCACCGTACAGACATGTAGCCACCACCGTCCTTATGGCGTGGACGTGGAGCTCGTGCGGGGTCCTGCCGTACGCGACGCCCTCGCGCTGCCATGCCTCCACCAGTCGGCCTGCGAGAAAGCGGGCCGCAGCGACCAGGAACGCACCGGAGCCGCACGCGATGTCGGCGATCCTCAGATCGAGGATCTCGTCCGAGGAAACAGGCCGCCAGGTGTCCTGGTCAGCAGTCTGGTGGGGGCCAGGTGAGTAGACGAGGGGTTCGAGGGCGTGACGTACGACTTCCTCCGCGAGCGAGCGGGGCGTGTAGTGGGCGCCGGCCGATGCACGCGAGGGGGTCTCCACCAGCAGGACGCCGCCGGGTTCAACCACCAGGGGGCGGTTACGCAGGTCGCGGCGGATTATTCCGATGAACGGGTGCAGCCGATCGCGCAAGGCCGCGTCGTCGGTGAGGTCGCGCAGGGCGATCTCGGCGTCCTCGAGCGTGTCCCTCGCCTGGAGGGCCTTGGCCAGGGCGGCCTTGGTGGGCGCCTTGGCGGCCGGCTGGTTCTGCTTGACCCAGGCAAGGATCCCGTCGACCAGTGCCGCGTCGGTGTGCTTGGTCTCGGTAAGGGCTTCGAGAGCGGCGAGGGGAATCTCGGGTTCCGAGCCAGCGCTGCCGATGAGGCTGACGACGGTCTCGTCCGCGTTTTCGCAGGAGTAGCCGAGGAGGCCCTCGTAGATGTAGCCGATCTGTTCGACGTCGATGTCACGGAAGGAGATCCGGCGAGCCCCGCCTGTCAGCTGGGCGATCTGGACGGCGCGCAGCACTTCGAGCATGACCCGGTCGCTGACCATGATGGCCAGCGAGCCCTGGGAGTTGCGGGCGGTGAGGAAGGGGAAACGGGCGGGGTCGAAGAGGGAGCCTCCGTACTCGGGCAGGCGCAGGTCTTCGAAGGTGGCACCTCGGTAGAGGGCCTGGGAGGTGGCCAGGAGGCGATGCCAGCTGAGGAAGGTGGCGTCGAGGGCCTGGTCGCCTTCCTCGTTCTGCCGGGCGTCGAGCTGGTCAAGCTCGTCGCTGACGCCGTAGCCCATCGCGAACAGCTGGTTCTCGGGGAGCAGGCCGCGTTCCTCAGCGAAGAGGAGGAAGACGACGCGCATCATGACGGTGACGGCGGCCTCGTAGACCTCGCCTCGCCGTGCCGGCAGCGGGTCTGGCTCTCCTCGTCGTCCCGCGTCCAGGCCGCCTTCGGACAGGGCCTGGACGATGAGTTCAACGGCGCGGCGGACCTGTGTGCCGAGCGCTTCGGTGATCTTCTCGGCGGCGGTGACCGAGTCGCCGAACAGCTCGGTGAGCCGGTCCTGGGCCTTGCCTCCGATCAGGCGCTTGCGCTGGAGGAGTTCAACGAAGGCGTTGCGGGCCTGAGGCTCCTCGATCCAGGTCTGGGCGTCCACGATGCCGGAGGCGACCATGGTCTGCGGCCGGGCGCTGACGATCGCCCACCAGCGACCGTCGGTAACCACTCCGATAGTGGCGCCGGAGGCCCGCAGCATCTCCTCCATGCGGTCGATGGGGCTGGCGGACCAGCCGTCAGTGAGCGGATCACGCAAAGAGTCCACCGGGTCGGTGACCAGCACGAGCGCCCCGACGGTCTCGCCGTGGAGAAGTGCCCCGTCGGCTCGGACGGTGACGACGTGGTCCGGTGAGCGGACCTCAGCGGCAGCCGGGGCGGGGACGGTGTACGAGGTGCCCCAGCGCAGACCCTGGCGCAGGACGAGGTCCACCCAGGTGTCGCGGGCCTCCCGGTACAGGTCGAGGGCGGTCTCGTCCTCCGGGTGGGTGTCCCAGTGCTCCCACGCCTTCTCGAAGGCGGGTTTGGCGTCCTTGATGAAGGCGAGCGCACGGGCGTCGGGCTGGGGAATGCCCTGGGGCCAGGCCCGTTCGAGCGCGGGGACGGCGAGGAAGGGGCCATCGGTATCGACCAGCGCGAGCCAGCCGCGGTGCAGGTCGGCGATGGTCGGGGCGTACTTCCTGCTCATGCCTCAACCGCTCCGTTCTTCGCGTCTTCGGGGGTCAGGGCGAACACGACGGCGGCGGCCGACACGTACGGCCGGATGTCGCTGTAGCGCTCGCGGATCGCCGCGATCTCGCGTGTTTCCTCGTCGCCCAGATTCTCCAGGCGCTCGATCATGTTGTTCAGGTCGCGACGACGCTGCTTCTGCTGGTCATCGGTGAACAGAAGCTCCTCTTCCTGCGCCCGGATCTCCTGCTCCAGCCGGTCGCGGGACTCACGTAGGTTGATCCGGAACGCGCCGAAGATCTCGTGGGCGCGGGCGATGTCGGTCTCCTGACGCCGCTTGAGTGCTTCGGTGACCTTCTCCTGGCGGCTCTCGCTCTTGCGTTTCATCGCGTTCACCAGCCGGGTGCGCAGCCGGGCGTCCTCGGCGTTCCACAGGCCCGCGAGGTGAGCACGTACCTGCTCGTCGGCCAGGACAAGGTCGCCCGAGTCGAGGGTTTCGTCCAGGACCTGCTCGACCTTGGACTCGGCGAGGGCCTGGCCGCGCAGCCGGATACCGGTGAGGAAGACCTCTTCGTGCAGACGTAGGCCGCCTCGCCCGACGAGCACGAGCCGGGATACGGCGGCGACGCAGGACTCGGGCAGGCCCGGTGTGACGACAGCGGTGACCCGGTTGACGGGTGCGTCCACGCTGAACAGGGCGCCGCGCAGGGTACGCGTGGCTCGTTGCATGAGGCCGTGGCCCAGGTGGATGTGTACGAGATCCGTGCGTCCCGCCGCGGCCTTGTCATGGAAGGTGATGGGGCGCAGAACGCCCGGCTGAAGGCGGGTGTCGAGACCGCGTATGGCCGGCTGCCAGGAGCGGCCCAGGTTCGGAACCTCGAAGACCTGGGCGTCGGTGTCCTCGTCGCCGATCTCCACCAGGGGAGGCTGGGCGTCCAGAGCAAGCGCAGTGTCCACGACCCGGCGTGCGTTCGCGGGCGTGAGGTGCATGATCACCTTGCGCTCTTCGTAGGTATCGGTCAGCTCGGTGAGCTGTCGGTTCAGCTCGAGTCCGCCGGCCAGTACCTCGTTCATGGCATCGTCGCCGTCATCCGGCGCGGTCGGACGCGGTTTGCGGACGCTCCCCGTCGGGCTGAAGTGCTCCTGCACCTCGGCGTCGATGACCTGGTTGACCTGCCCCAGATCCTGGGTCGCCGTTCCGACCTTCCTTGCGATGATCCCCATGAACTCCATGTCCGCCGCGTACGTCGAGGAAGAGGCCAGGGGCTTGAAGTGGTAGATCTCCGGGTTCTTCGTCTGCCCGTACCGGTCGATCCGGCCGATGCGCTGCTCCAGGCGGGACGGATTGAACGGGATATCGAAGTTCACCAGGCGATAGCAGTGCGTCTGGAGGTCAATGCCCTCGCCCGCGGAGTCCGTGGCGAGCAGCACCCGCACCGGGTGCTTGGCAGGGCTCTCGGTGAACCGCGCACGGATCAGCTCGCGCTGCTCGATATGGGTCGAGCCCTGGATCGTCTCCAGGACGTCCTTGTAGCCGCGCTGCCGCAGCACGTCGGCGATCCAGTCGAGCGTCGCGGCGTACTCGGTGAACACCACGACCCGCTCGTTCGTCCAGTGACGGCCATCCGAAGTCCGGCAGTGCTCGTCGAGGAAGGCCACCAGGGCCTCCAGCCGGGAATCCGGCTTGTGCTCGTAGCCCGAGCCCCACTCGACCAGTGAGGCGGCCTCGCTGGTGATCGCGTCGGTCAGCGGGTCCGTTCCCTTGGAGTGCCGCAGCGCGGTGAACTCGGGATGCTCGACCTCGCCTTCCTCCTCGTCGGACTGACCGCTGCCGAGGACCTCGCTGTAGTAGTCGTCCTCGTCCGTGCCCAGCTGCCGGTCGCCGGCAGCGGCGCCGTCGTACAACTCAAGGGTCCGGGCGAACGACCACGGGCTGGACAGGAAGCGCTTCTTCAGCAGCATCGCGACGATGTCGCCGCCCTTCCCCTTGCCCCTCGCCCGGGCGGCCTCCGTCAGCATGCGCGCCAGCCGGTCGAACTGCTCCTGCTCGTCCTCTGAAGGCGTGAACGGGATCGTGAGCAGCTTGCGGGACTTGAATCCCCTGCCCGGAAGTTCGCTCTTCAGCCGGCGGACCCGCACCTCGCGCAGCGCCTGCTGATCGATGCTCGCGCCCCGGGTGAACCGGCGGCTGTCGATCATCTCCAGGAGGGCGGTAAACGACTCCGAGTAGCCGTTGTGCGGCGTCGCACTCAGGAACAGCCGGTGCTCGCACACCTCCGCCAGCGCCTTCGTCGCCGTCGTACGGTGGCTGTCCACCGCGTACCCGCGCTGCCCAGGCGCCGTCGTCGGACTCGCCGGAGCCACGTGGTGGGCCTCGTCGACCACCAGCACATCGAAGGCGAAACGCCTGGCGCTGGAGGTCTTGCGCACATCGGCCAGGACGTCGCGCAGCAGTCGCTGGGCTCGCAGCGACGGCAGCCACGACATGCTCACGATCACGCGCGGGAACAGGCGAAAGGGGTTGGCGTTCAGCCCGTGGCTGCGCCGCACCTTCGCCATCAGCTCACTGTTGACGATCACGAAGTCCAGGCCGAACTTCTCCCGCATCTCGTCCTGCCACTTCAGCGACAGGCTCGGCGGGCAGACGATGACCACGGTCCGGGCCCGGTGGCGCAGCAGCAGCTCCTGTACGACCAGGCCCGCCTCGATGGTCTTGCCCAGACCCACGTCGTCGGCGAGCAGCAGGTTCGTACGGGAGGACTGCAGCGCGCGACGGAGCGGCTCGAGCTGGTACGCCTCGACGTTCGCACCGCTGCGGAAGGGGGCCTGGTAGGAGTTCGCGTCCGCCGACGTCACCGCGCCCCAGCGGACCGCGTCCACGAAGGCGGCAAGGGTGTTCGGGTCATCGAACGCGTCCGGTCGCACCGCCTCCGGCAGGCCCTGGTCGGGCTGCAGTGTGTGCCCGACCTCCAACTCCCAGACCACCGTCAGCTCCTGGCCGAGCCGGTCTTCGTCCAGTGACTGCAGACTCACGACGTGGGCGAGGCCAGGAGTTCCCTCATCAGCGGGGCTCCGCGGCAGACCCTGCCGACGGACATCCGAGACCGCCCAGGTGGAGCCCCGGACCTTCACCACCTGTCCCGGTTCAGGAACCGGCGGCAGCGCCGCAGTCCGCTCGGTGCCGCCCTCTGCGCCCTGCGGGTACTCCGTAGCGGTCGCCACCTGACGAGACTCCTTCATCGATGCATCACACCCAGACTCGCGATCACCCGCCGATTCGCTGCGCCACTACGAGATCACTTGGGAAGATCACCGACGCACCAGTATCCCCGACTGGGGGCACAACCGCTTGCACTCCCTCAGATCGCCCGCCATGGCGGTGGGCGGCGATGCCGTGCCGAGACTGGGTACCGCTGCGCCCCTGTGGCCGTTGCCCAACTCACGGGCACGAATCCCAGTGGACGTGGGATGTACGGACGGCGTTTCCTGACCAGACGACACTGCCCCAAGAGAGATAGAACAAAGATGTCCAATATGTTACCGACCGCGCAAATCGACAGGTTTCTTGAAGAGGGCTTCATCCACGTAGAGGGCGCCTTCCCTTCCTCGGTGGCCGAAGAATGCCGGGCCATCCTCTGGCCGGACACAGGCTGCGACCCAAACGACCCGTCTACATGGACTGAGCCCGTCATCCGACTGGGCAGCTACGCACAGAAGCCCTTCCTGCAAGCAGCCAACACGCCCGCGCTGCTGGCCGCCTTCGACCAGTTGGCCGGGCCCGGCAGGTGGGAGCCGCGTACCAGCATCGGCACCATCCCCGTCAGGTTTCCCCACCCCCGCGACCCTGGGGACGCCGGCTGGCATATCGAGGGGAGCTTCTCTCGCGAGGGGCAGACGTACGTGAACGTCCGCTCTCATGGTCGCGCTCTGCTCATGCTGTTCCTGTTCTCCGACGTCGCGGAAGACGATGCTCCGACGCGGATCCGCGTGGGATCACATCTGGCCGTGCCCTCTCGCCTTGAGGCCGTCGGCGAGGCGGGGTTGTCTTCCGACCAACTCGGCGCCACGGACTTGTTCGAGGCGACGGCAGAGCTCCCCCAGGCACTCGCAACAGGATGCGCGGGGGACGTCTACCTATGCCATCCGTTCCTGGTCCACGCGGCGCAGCCGCACCGAGGTACGACCCCGCGATTCATGGCGCAGCCACCGCTCTACCCGGCCGAGCCGTATCGGCTCACACGTGAAGCCGGCGACTACTCGCCGGTGGAGGAAGCAATCCGGCGGGGTCTGCGGCGTGGCGCATGACCGCCGACGAGTCAGGACAGCAGGCTGCTGCGGTGGAGGAAGAGCTCCCGTCCCGGCGACCGACATGCCGCACGATCGCTTCATGAATCAGTCCGGGCTCCCGGAGTAGTTTCCGGGAGCCCGGACTGATCACAAATCGGCTGGCGGGCGCCGTCCCACCTCTGACAGGGTCAGACTCCATGGACTGCATCTTCTGCTGCCTGATCCGTGAGGACTCGGCCCGGTGGGTGATCCGCGGTCCCGTGGCCACAGCGTTCGCTCCACTGAACCCACTCGCGCCCGGGCACACCCTGGTGATTCCCACATCCCACTACGCGGACATCTTCGATACTCCGCCGGAGGTCCTGGCCCACACCATGGGGCTGGTCCAGCGCCTTGCCGGGAAGATGCGGACCGCATTGAACGCCGGAGGCGTGAACGTCCTCAGCGCCAGCGGCCCCGACTCGGAGCAGTCAGTACCCCACCTGCACTTCCACGTGGTTCCGCGCTGGTCAGACGACAGTCTCTCTACCTGGCCGACGCAGCAGTCCCGGCACCGGATCACCTACGACCCTGTCACACAGCTTGCCAACGCCATGACGGCCAGTCACACAGCATGACCGCACCACAGAAGTTGGCTCTGTCGCTGCTTTGCGGGCGGCGGCAGGCTGCTGTCGACGGTCACTCATTCCCCAGCCTGAAGTTCACGGAATGGGCCAGGGGGACGGCGGTGTTGCCTCCGCGGCGTAGTGATGTTCACCGTCCGACTCGGAACGAGGCAGCTCATGCTGTGCCGACCACGAGGATGTGCGCCGAGGCGTCGGTGAACACTCCGTGCTCGTCTGCGAGGCGGGCCGTCGCGATCGCGTCCGCGAGGAGCGCTCCCGCCACCTCCTGGTCCGCGAAGCGGCCGGCCGCGACTACGTACGCCCACCCCGGGCCCTCGATCCCGTGCACACTCACACCGCTGAGCCCCGCCTCGCCAGCCTCCTGGGCAAGCTCGGCTGCGGTGTGGAAGTGCACCACCGTGAACCCCCTGCTGCCGTCGTAGGAGCCGGTACGGACCACCTGCGTGACCTCACCGGCCAGCAGCTCCGGGGACAAGCCCGCGCTGACGGTGTAGTCCTGCATCAAGGAGTAGCGGGAGATCCCTGCGGTTGCCACCAGACCACCCGGTGCCGCGACCCGGCGAGCCTCCCGGAGGGCCCTGAGCCGGTCCGCGCGGTCCGCCAGGTGGTACAGCGGGCCCAAGAGAAGGACCGCGTCGAAGCTGTGGGACGGGAGGGCCAGGTCGCGGGCGTCCCCGAGCTCGGCCGAACACCCCGGCGCGTGCGCGCGGGCCTGTTCCACGTGCTTCGGCACGGGGTCCACGAGCAGCACCTCGTAGCCGTCCTCGGATAGCCATCGGGCGTGCGTCCCCGGGCCGCCGCCCACGTCCAGCACACGGGCCGGCGCCGGAGGTAAGCGTCGGCGCAGCAGCTCCCGGGTCCGCTCGAACTCCAGGCGGCCCGTCGCGGTGGCGTGCAGCCGGGACGCCTCGTCGTACTCCGTGTAGAAGTCGCTGATCCGCTCGTCGATGCTCGTCATGCCTTGCGAGGGTAGGGCCCGGCCAAATGTCCTGCACCCGAATACCGGCTGCTGCAGGGCCGGACCCGGGGCAGAGAATCCGGTGGCACCTGTACACCAGCGCCCAGGACAGATCTCGGCGCCAGCGCCAATATTGGGGTGAGACGGTTCCCGTGGTCTCCGGCAGGGGCGGTGCTGTGCCAGACGCCGGGTGAAATTCGCTCGCGCCTGTGTGCCGCTTCTGATGTTGTGAGCGGCACGAGCTACTCGGGCCTTGAGGGGGCAGGCTGTGACGGACGACGGATGCATCTTTTGTGCAATAGCGAGAGGTCAGGCGGACGCCAGCATCGTCCACGAAGATGAATCGGTGATCGCTTTCATGGATCTCCAGCCCGTCACCCCAGGCCACTTGCTGGTCATCCCCAAGGCGCACGCTGTGGGATTGGAGGATCTTCAGGAGGACGTCGGCGTCCAGGTCTGGAAAGTGGCGCATCAGCTCGGACGCGCACTGCGTCGATCAGGCTTGCGATGTGAGGGCGTCAACTTGTTCCTTGCGGACGGCGAAGCAGCCTTCCAGGAAGTTTTCCACGTTCACCTGCATGTCTTCCCCCGCTTCACAGGTGACCCATTTCGCATTGATGCTGACTGGCGCGTGCAGGAGCGAGACCAGCTTGACAAGACGGCTGCTGCCGTCCGTCGCGGCCTCGCTGCCCTCGACACCAGGCAACGCTGACGACCATCGCTCTCCAGGCGGGACACAGTCTTCAGCCTGAGACCAAGGAAGTTCATCGAGTGGTCCCTACACACGCCAATTCCCGGGGCCACTTCAAGACGCCCCGATGACAAAGGATCTTCACCACCGGGGCCGTTTGGAGCCAACGCGCCGGAGCCACTGAACGACGTCACGGCCAGCCAATATCCCGGAGCCGCGGAACATCGCTGCGCCCTATGGTGTGCAGCACCTGGCGCGTACATGCACTTGCGTGTCGTACGAGAAGGAGGGGCTTGCGTGCTGATGACCAATGAGACGCTGCACGACCGGTTTATAGACCTCGCTGAGCTTCCGGAGCAGGGCCGAGTGGTCGACTTAGGCTGTGGCACTGGCCCGGCTTTGGCCGCCTTCGCGAGGCGCTTTCCGCAGGCGCACCTCACGGGCTTCGACCGGTCCGAGCAGGCTCTTGCCACGGCTCGCGAGCGCCTACAGAGCCACGCTGGCACAGTGGAGTTGGGCTCCGTGGATCTGCGCGAGAAGCTCCCTCTCGCGGACGGCAGCGTAGACGCGGTCGTCTCGTCCAACCTTCTCGAGTGCCTGCCTGACCCGGCTCAGCTCCTGAACGAGGTGTGGCGGGTGCTGCGGCCGGGTGGTCGTGCGGTGCTGTCCCATTCCGACTTCGACTCGCTCGTGATCGCCGGTGCTCCCGTCGACCTGGACCGCAAGATCGGCCATGCCTTCGCCGATGACGCGCCCTCATGGATGGATAGCTCGGATGGGAGGATCGGGCGCAAGCTGCCCGGTTTGGTCCAGGCATCACCGCTTGCCCGCACTCATGTAGAGACCGTTGTGACCTCCTCAACTGAACTGTCCGGCCATGCCGCTCGCCGGGTCGGTGATATCCGTGGAGCATTGCGGTCGACCGCTAGGCGAGGACACGGCACGGTGGGGCCGGACGAGATCGACGAGTGGTACACCGCAGTTCAACAGGCCGCAGCCGCTGGGTGCTTCTTCTTCGCCGAGACAGCAGTGCTTGTTGCAGCTCAGCGCATCTGATAGGGCACTGGCTACTCGTCCAAGGCACCCAGGAGAGTGAACAGGGGACCGTTGTCACTGCGACGCTCTGCGGGAGTGGTGTTCCACCCGGTCCGAGCCGGGCCTCTATGAGCTGAAGGCCGGCGCTTGGACCTTCCCACGCACCGTCCCTTCGGTCTTCAACGACGCCTCCACGGAGATGCTCGACGACGACATGGGGTTCCGGTGCGCGGCGTCTGCGAGCACGATTGAGACCCTGCTCGGAGGCTGAACAACAAGTTCATCACCTCAGCGGGACCAGCGCCATCGATCGATACACGCCAAGGCTCAAAACCGGCACCCACCCCGGAGAGCCGCAGCCTGAAATACCGACAGGAGGGGCCCGCTTCACATGGGCAGGACCGAGTATTACAACGACCCCGCCGCGCCGAAGGCCAACACCCTCATCCCCGCCAGCAACCTCCTCGTCGTCGACGGCAACGGCGCCATCCTCCTCCAGCGCCGCCGCGACACCGGCCAGTGGGCCCTGCCCGGAGGCGCCCAGGACATCGGCGAGACGGCCGCCCAGTGCGCGGTACGCGAATGCCTGGAGGAGACCGGCATCGTCGCCGAGATCACCGGCTTCCTCGGGGTGTACACGAACCCCCGCCACATCGTCGCCTACACCGACGGCGAGATCAGGCAGCAGTACGAGAACACCTACATCGGCCGCCCGGTCGGCGGCGAGCCCACCATCAACGACGAGGCCGACGGCGTCCGCTTCATCCAGCCCGCCGACCTCGACCAGTACGACATCCACCCCAGCATGCGCCAGCAGATCGGCGACTACCTCGCCGACACATACCCCTACCTCGGCTAACCCACCAGGGCCGCCTCCAACCGCTCCACAGCGGCGGAGATCTCCGGCGACGCCCGACGAATGAACCGCCCCACCATGTTGTCGGCCCCGTAGGGGCCCGCAATGTCCGCCACCCGGTCCCCCGGGAGCTTGACCGACCGTTGAAGAACCCAGGAGGGCCCGGAAGATGACGATCACCAAGCGCAGTGCCAGGGCCATCTTGCTGGACGGCGACGAGCTCGTGCTGATCAAGCGCACCAAGGCTCACCGGGACCCGTACTGGGTGACGGTCGGAGGCGGCGTCGAGGCCGAGGACGCGAGCATCGAAGACGCGCTACACCGCGAGGTGTTCGAGGAGCTCGGAGGCAAACTGTGCAAGGCAGAGCTCGTGCATCTGATCACCGACAGGCTGGACGCTGGCCTGGGTGTCCAGCACATCTTCGCCGCGCGCCTAGAACAGATGGACGTCGAGTCGCGTACGGGCACCGAGTTCGACAAGCCTGAGCGGGGCGGCTACGAAGTCGTCCGCGTGTCGTTCACGGCGGAGGCGATCCGACAGCTCAACCTGATGCCTCCGGAGCTGGCCCACTTCGCCGCAAGCAATGTCGAGGCCATCAAGGCCGTGCTCGACACCCAGATCCGCGCGTCCTGACCACCGCCACGTTCACCAGCCTCAACGGCACCCCGGACAACATCGGTCAGACCACCCACCTCCGACCGCTCTGCGTTCACTTCGCCGACGTCCAACTGCTCGGCTCTGTCACGGATCGTTGCCTCCGCCTTGGACAAATCCCGGCACCCCCAGTAGCAGGGGCCGCCGCTTAGTCACCCTGACTACGCAGGTGGGCAAGGACGTCGGCCAGCTCCAGGTCGTACTGGTCCTTGTCCCCTTCCCAGCGGGACATCACCTTGACCACCGCCTCGGCCATATCCACAGGCAACCCGGCGGCGCGGAGCGTCTCGGCGATGTCCTCCATCTCCGGAGCCCAGCGCCAGGCGCGTGCGGCCACACTGGGCAGGTATCCAGGGTCGGAGAGAATGTTGGACGCCATCACCTGCGCCTCGGCCGTGAGCTCGTCGCCGACGCCATGAGCGTCGGCCAGCGCGTGGGCCACGCCGGCGAGGGTTCGGGCGGCCTTCTGGTAGCTGGCGAACGCCATCTTCAGCGCGGAGGCGGAGCCGACGCTGCCGCTCGCGCGGCGGACGTGCAACGCGGTGTCCTTGAACACGGGCTCCACCGTGTCCACGGCCTGGGCTTCGCCGGCGAGGTAGAGGCGAGCAGCCCGCTGGCCACCGGGCGGTGGGCCGAAGATCGCACCGTCGAGGACTATGGCACCCGGCCTGATCTCCTCCGCGATTCGTTGCATGCGCTGGGGGTTGATCGCGTTGGCGTCCACGTACACGCCGGCGAAGGCGTGGTCGGCGACCGTGGTCGCCACGTCCTCGGCGGCCTGCGGCGGACAGATCGACAGGACGATCTCGCTGCGTTCCAGCGCCTCGCCGAGCGAGTCACATGCGGTGGCGCCGGCTTCCATCGCGCGCCGGTGGGTGGCCTCGCTACGGCCTTCCGGCACCCACAGCACCTCGTGGCCTGCGGCGACGGCCTGGGCGGCGACGGCCGCGCCCATGGCGCCGGGGTGCAAGAGGGTCACGGTCGTCACTGGCTGCCTCCTGGCGGGAGCTGAGCGGGCATGCGTTCCTGATGAGCAATGATCACCTCACGAAGGCCGATCGCGGCAGGTGATCCGGCCCCAGGGTGCAGCGCGAGCTGACGGCTGAAGTGGCCGAGCCGGCGATCGACGCTCTCGGTGCGGCGCCGGGCACTGACCCCGAGGACAGCGTGGATCTGCGTCGCGGCCCCGTCGATGTCCCCTCGGCCCAGCCGAGCCATCGCAAGGTCCATACGGGCCAGGGACATCTCGCCGAGTCTCTGCTGCTCCGGCGGTGCGGACTGGAACATCTCCACCGCTTCGTCGGCGCGAGCCTCGGCATCGCTGAGGTGTTGGGTGCCTGCCAGCCAGAGGTGCGTGCTGCTGGAGTAGAACAGCTGTTTCTCAACGGGGAAGGCCATCATTCCGCCGGGCAGTTCGTCCCCTTCGACGAGACGCTCTCGCAGGTGGTCGGCGGCGCTGAGGGCCGCCAGGGCGTCGCTGCCCCGGTTGAGCTGGCCGTAGGCGCGTGCCTTGATGCTCTCCAGCCGGATCTGCGCCGTGCCGGATTCGGGGGTGAACGCGCTTCCCGAGTCGGCGAGGCGTACGGCGTCTACGGGGCGGCCATCCCAGTAAGCGATGAGTGCCTGGAGTCCGCGTACCCAGGAGCGCAGTCCGTTGTGGCCGGCGAGCTCGCCGAATAGGAAGGCGGTGCGTGCCTGTGTTTCGGCGGCATCGTAGCGGCCCAGGTCGAAGCTGGCATTCGCGAGTACGCCGCACAGGACGCCGGCACCTACGTAGAGGTCGCTGGTGTACCGCGGTGGCTGACGTCCTTCGAGGAGTTCGAAGGCGCGGTCGCGCAGGGCACGTACCTCGCGGAACAGGGGCCCGACGGGCCGGTTGGGGTACGTAATGACGAGGCGGCGGATGTCAGCTTCCAGCTGCTCCAGCGTGTGCGGTCCCACGTTGCTGCTCTCTGCCCTGGCCGCGAATTGCGCCGACTCATTCGCCGCCGCCATGACCACGTCTTCAAGGCCGTACTCGGATGGATCCACTGCATTGCGGTCGTCAGCCGCTGGGTGGTGTGACGCGGCCCCTGGCCTGGGCTCCGCAGGCTCGAGGAGTCGAGCGGCCGGGATGCCCGGGAACATGAACTCCAGGACGCGGCGGGCGACGGTCTGCGGGGTCCGGACCTCGCCGTGGGCGTACCGGAAGAACTGCCGCTTCTCGATCGTCGCGGTCGCGATCGATGGCGGCCCCTCCAGCTCGGCTAACTGCTTGGCCGCCTGCTCGTAGCGCCGCTTGAAGACCTGGTAGTCCTGCCAGCCCCGCTGGTTGATCAGGGTCTGGAAGAGGGTCGGTCCTGATGGCTCCACAGCCGCTCCCTCGTGCCGGGGTCCTTGTCCGGTCTCCACGCTAGACATCAACAGCCGCCGATCGCAGATCTGTTGTCCAGAAATTCCAGGTGGACAGCGAATAGACATCGGTTAGGCACGAAAGGACGGCGTTCGGCGTTGCTCAGGGCCTCGTTCAGGCGGGAGCCGCCGGGAACACTTCGTCTTCGCCCCGGCAAGACAGCGCCCCTGTGAGGCCGAGTCTCCGCCGTGGTTACGCAAAGTCAGGCAGCCCAGGAGGCCCGCTCATGGCAGCGCACCACCAGCTCGTGTTCACCGTCGCCCGTACGGCAGCCGCCGCCCAGCAGGCACGACACCACGTCGTCGCCGGCATCCGTTCTTTGGGCATACGGCTCGACGAGGAGGCACTGGACGGAATTGAGCTGGCGGCTGGTGAGCTGATTACCAACGCCGTGCGCCACACCGCGTCGGGGCTGGTCACCGTCAGCGTCTGCCAGGAGGGGCCTGTGCTTGTGATCGAGGTGCATGACGCTACGAAGGTGCTGCCGCAGCCGGAGCCCTTGAGCGGTAGTTCCGAGTCCGGGCGCGGCCTGTATCTCGTATCCGTGCTCGCCGACCGCCACGGTGCTGATCTGACGGCGACGGGCAAGCGCTGCTGGGCGCAGTTCGATCTGCCCAGGAGTGCGGGTGATCGAAGGGCGGATCAGGGCAGCCGTCGCGATCGGCCTCTGCTCTCCGGCCATGTCGGCGAAGTGGCTGATCGGGCGGCGATGAGGGTTCGTACACCGGCAGCGGACTCGCCATCGCACACCCGGTCGAGGGCTAGGCGCCGGGCCATAGCCCCGGCAGCGCGGAGGCCCTTTGCAGGCCAGCGCATCGACTGAATAACGCTGATTTGACAGCAAGTTGGGGGCCTAGACTCGTGGGCTTCCCCGGGACACCGACCAGTCTCGGTCGGCCAGGGGATAAGTAGTCCCCGGTCCTCTGCCGGGCCGGGCTCACTAATCAGCTCCTGTACCAAGTGGAGGTTGTTGCTATGCCGGAGAAGGTCACGAAGGAAAAGGTCCTCGTCTACGTCGTGCGTGACGGGCGCCTGCTGGTGTTCCGCCACACCGACTACTCCTACGAGGAAGTCGGCATCCAGGTGCCCGCGGGCAGCATCCGCCCCGGTGAGACCCCGGAGGCCGCCGCCCTGCGCGAGGCGCGCGAGGAGACCGGTCTGTCGGACTTCAAGATCGTCTGCAAGCTCGGCGAGACCGAGTACGACATCAGCCCGTACCGGTTCGAGATTCAGCACCGGCACGTCTTCCACCTGGAGCTCACGGAGCCGACGCCGGAGCGGTGGATGAGCCGGGAGGACCACGACGGCGAGCAGGAGCCGACTCACTTCGAGTGCTTCTGGATCCCGCTGAAGGCCGCGCACATTCTCCAGTCCGGCCAGGGCGCCCTGCTGGGGCGTCTGTCCGACTAGCCACTCATCCGGTCACGGCAGCGTAGGAGGGGGCAGCCGATGAACCTCAGCACAGAACAGCGCCACACTACAAGTGTTACGTAATGTCCGATGCGGGACGGCATGCATAGGTCGAAAATTGGCCAAAGAATCCGTTCGCCGTTCCGTAAACGATCATTCTCGTATGGTTGACGAAGCCCAGAGGGTGCTGAGAAGGTATCCAACCTCTGCCCCCAGTGGCCGATATGGCATCCATGCTGCGGCTTATTCGCGCCCGTGTACCGGTACACATTCGGGGGAACGGCTGCTGATGTGACGGGTGGGGCTGGTGACGTGGGGGGTTCGACGATGGTCCCTGATGACATACGCGATTTATCCGGATGGCTGGAGAAGCACTTCCACGGGAGTGACGGAGAGGGGATGGCAGAAGCAGTTCAAGCTGTCCAGGATCTGACGACGGAAGGCCGATTGGCCGCCATCCTCAAATCACTCCTCGACAGTCCAGAGTTTCTGCAGCAGGCGGCCGGATCGTCGTACACACACGACAACGGATTCGACAAGATCCTGCTGGCCGCCACACCGGGCGGTTGGCGCATGCGGCTCCACATCTGGTGGCCCGGCCGCGGCATCCACACCGAGAACATTCACAATCACCGGTGGGACTTTGCGTCTCTACTGTTGAGCGGCTCGTGTCGAGCCGACTACTACGGCGAACATCCGAGCGGCTCCGAGTTGCATGCCTACACGTACGTGCGCGGGGAAGGCTCGACGTACCAGCATCACCATGTCGGGATGCGGCGGGTGGTTCAGACCATGAGCGCAACCATGCAGGCGGGCGACAGCTACGTCCTCACCCGCGCACTCATGCACCGCATCGTCACCGATCGCCGCAAGCTCCTGGCCACACTCATGCTGCACTCCCCGGAACGGGCCAGCAGCGCCCTGACCCTGACGTCGGCGCCGACGTTTCAGGAGCCTTCGAGCAGCCCAGGCCGGTTTACAGAATCCCAATTGAGGCAGCGCCTCACCGACTTGCTGGAACAGCACCTGCCGGCCTGACCCGACCGAGTGAGGTCCTATGCTGATCATGGGGATCAACAGCTATTTCGAACACCCCGCGGTGGCCTTGGTGGAGGACGGGGAGGTTCTCTTCGCCGCCGAGGACGAGCGTTTCACTGGTATCAAACACGGGCGCCGGTACACACCATTCAGCACCTATCTTCCGGTGGCCGCCATGCACAAGGCGCTTGCACACACAGGCCGCTCCGCCTCCGACATCACGGAGATTGGCTATTCATATCACCGCTGGGACCACATGCGGAGCCTTCACGGATGCCTTACGGGACGACGACTTTCCTCATTGAGGGACGAACTCAGCGCCTTCGCTATGCTGGCGAACCTTCCACACGCCTTGCGTAGCGGATATGACATTCCCCACCGCTACCGCGACCGGTTGCCGCTCGACGGAATACGCCGCATACCCGTCCGGGAATGGCGACACCATCTCTCCCACGCCGCCTCTGCATTCCACTGTTCCGGCTGGGACAACGCATTGGTCATTGTTGCCGACGGAGCCGGTGAGAACGCCTGCACATCGGTATACGAGGGCCGCGGAAAGAGCCTGAGAAGGATATCGGAGGAAGTCCTCCCGAACTCCCTCGGACATTTCTATTCAGCGGTCACCGAGCACCTGGGATTCGAACCGTTCAGCGACGAGTTCAAGGTGATGGGGCTGGCGGCATACGGGGAACCCCGGTTCTCGCAGGTCTTCGACTCGATCGTGCAGTTGCGGCCGGGCGGCCGGTACACCGTCGACCTGAAGGCGCTTCAGTCACTCGGGCGGCGCCTGCCGCCGAGACGGCGCCACGGCGAGCCCGTCGGGCAGGTCCACATGGACATCGCCAAGTCGGCCCAACTGTGCCTGGAACAGGCGCTGATCCATGTCGTCACCCATTTCGCGCGCACCACAGGCCTGCGCCGGCTCTGTCTGGCCGGCGGAACATTCTTGAACTGCGTGGCCAACGGTCGGCTGGCCGCACAAGGCATCTTCGACGAGATATTCGTCCAGCCCGCGGCCAGCGACGCGGGCACAGCGCTCGGAGCCGCTGCCCTGAGCTCGATCCGGCGTGGTGGTCCTGCCCAACTGCGCTATCCGTCCATGGCGCTGGGCACGGACCACGATGACAGCGAACTGGCGACGGTCATCGCGCAGGCCGGCGACACGGCGCTCACCCTCGACCCCGAGGCAATGGCCGAGCGGCTTGCGGTACGGCTCTCCGAAGGCACCATCTGCGCCGTGTTCCGTGGCCGGATGGAATTCGGCCCCAGGGCTCTCGGGATGCGCAGTCTGCTCGCGAGTCCCCTCGATCCCGGCATGCGTGACCGTCTCAACGCCCTCAAGGGCCGCGAGGGATTCCGCCCTGTCGCGCCGATCGTGACCGAGGAGGCCTTCGGACGCTATTTCGAGGGGCATCAGGATCCATACATGCTGTTCACGAGCGAGGTGCGCACGGAGGAGCGGGAGAAGATCCCGTCCGCCGTACACGCGGACGGTACGGCCCGAGTGCAGACCGTACCGCGAGACCGCGATCCGTTCCTCCACTCGGTCCTCACCGCCTTCGAGAAGCTGACTGGGCACCCAGTGCTGATCAACACGTCGTTCAACGTCCGCGGCAAGCCCATCATCGAGAGTCCCGTGGAGGCTCTGGGCTGTTTCCACACCTCGCAGATCGGTGCTCTTGCCATGGGGAGCCACCTCCTCGAAAAGACGCCCTGATGCGGGCGGCCGACGAGAGCCCACTAGAAGCGAACCGGCGCGCGTGGGACCTGATGACGCCGGTTCACCTCGACGCACCCTTCTACGACACTCCAGCCTTCTTGGCAGGCGCGTCGACGCTCAAGCCCGTCGAGGTGGCGCTGGCCGGGGAGGTGGCGGGTTTGCGCGTCCTTCACCTCCAATGCCACTTCGGCCTCGACACCCTGTCCTGGGCGCGGCTCGGCGCCCGCGTCACCGGCATGGACTTCTCCCCCGCCGCCATTGCTGCCGCCCGAGCCCTCGCCGGGCAATGCGGGATCCCAGCCGACTTCAAAGTCGCCGACGTCCAGCAGCTCAAGACGCCGGACGACCCGTTCGACCTGGTGGTCACGACGTACGGCGTGCTGTGTTGGCTGGAAGACCTGGATGCGTGGGCGGACGGCGTGCGTCGGAACCTGCGACCCGGGGGCCGACTGATCCTCGTCGACTTCCATCCGGTGCTGGAGGCACTCCACCCAGGCAAGATGACCGGTGCGCTGAGCTACTTCCCGGCGCCCCGGGCCGTGGGCACCTGGACCCGCGGGAGCTACGCCGACCGTGACGCGTCCATTGCGTATCACGAGTTCCGCTGGCAGCACACCGTGGCCCGCGTCGTGACGTCGTTGCTGGACCAGGGGCTCGCGCTTGAAGCCATCGAGGAGTACCCGTACAGCTCGTTCCCGCTCTTCGACGAGCTCACTGACTGCCGCGACGGTCTGTGGTTCAGCGAGGGGACCGCGGCCCATCCCTACATGTTCTCCGTGGTGGCCCGCCGGGGAGCGGCATGAGTCACAAGCGGATCGGCGACGTCTTTCCGGACCTGCGGCTGCCGTCTCCGCGCACGCCTGGCCGGGTTCCCACCCCACTCGACGAACGGGAGGACATATCTCGGGATTTGGGTGTTCGTGTCCGCCTCAAACGTGAAGACCTCATCGACGACCTGGCTGGCGGGCACAAGGCGAGGAAGCTGGCCTACGTCGCCGGGGAGGCCATCGCGCGCGGCGCGGACGTCCTGGTGACCGGCGGCAGCGTGCCGTCGGGCCAGTGTGTGTCCGTCGCCGCTGCGGCCCGCGAACTGGGCATGGACTCCCACCTCGTCTACTGCGGGGACAGCCAGCGCCGCCCGGCCCGGCCCCAGGGCAGCTACCTGCTCGCACTCCTGCTCGCACACCGGGTGACCTGGCACGAACTCACCCCGTGGGACCGCATTGACGAGCTGCTGGCCGAAGCGGCGGCAAAGGAGGCCGCCCAGGGCCGGGTTCCCTACGTCATCCCTCCCGGGCTGCACACCTGGCCGGGCATCCTGGGCAGCATCGACCTCGGCCTGGAACTGGCCGCGCAGCTGTCACTGACTCCGGAAGGCGCCGAGGGGGCCCACGTCGTCGCTCCGGCCGGATCCGGAACGACAACTCTGGGCCTGAGTATCGCGGCGCGCCTGCTCGACCTGCGCTGGACGGTCCACGGCATGTGCATCGGTGGGTCCCCGGAACAGGTGCGTGCCGCCATCGCCGCCCTCCGTGACGACGCCGTCCACCGCACCGGCGACAAACGGCTCCTGGAAGCGTCCGTCGTCGTCCACGACGCACCGCTAGGTGACGGCTATGACCTCCCCACCGATGCAGAACTAGGCGAGATGCGCACCCTGTTGATGCGCTACCGCCTCCCGTTCGATCCCAACTACATGGTGAAGACCTTCGGAGGTCTTCGAGACGCACTGCGCTCAGGAACCATTCCGCGCGCCGCCCACGTGGTACTCGTGCACACCGGCGGCAACCTTGGCATCCACGGTGACAGCCCGCGGCTTCAGGACTGGTACCAGCGACATCTTGGGGCCGGCCTGGCCCCGGACCACGGCTGACACTCCGCGACATCGAGAGGGCAACAACATGCATCTGGAGACGACACGGGAGCGCACTGCGGACATGGTGTCGAAGCTCTCGAAACTGATGCTGTGGATGAACAGCGGCTGCAACGCGCGCTGTCGTATGTGCGACATCTGGCGGGAGAAGCCCGGCCGGAACCTCACCGTGGCCGATATCGCTCGGTGGGCGCCCGAATGGCGCGAGGTGGGGATCGACACGGTCGTCCTGTGCGGCGAGTCGCTGATGCACCCGGACGTCTGGCCGGTGGTCGCCGAGATCAGGAAGCAGCACATTCGAGTCGAACTTCTCAGCAACGGACTGCTGCTGAGCCGTCACGCGCGCGACGTCGCGACCCACTGCGACGTCCTGCGGGTGAGTCTGGACGGACCTCGCGCCGTTCACGACCGGATGCGAAACGTGTCCCGCGCTTACGACCGGCTCCAGTCAGGCATCGCCGCCCTGCACGAGGCGTTTCCCGCCTTTCCCGTCGACGCGAGGTGCGCCGTACACCGCCAGAACTACCGCCATCTGTCGGCGACCGTCGATGCGGCCAAGGAGCTGGGCGTCCGCAGTATCAGCTTCTCCGGGACCGACATCCACAACGAGGAGGCCTTCCGCCGGTTCGAGACCATCGATCAGAACTACGTCGAGAATCTGGTCATCGGTCCTGGGGAACTACCGGAACTGGAGCGCTCCTTGACGCTGCTCAAGAACGGCCACGCTGCGGATTTCGCCTCCGGTTTCATCAGCGACACCCCTGAGCGGTTGGACGAGCTCCTGCTCACCTACTACCGGAGCCTCAGCGGCAAAGAAGAGCGCGCCATCCAATGCAACGCCCCCTGGACGTCGGTGATTCTCGAGTACGAAGGGACTCTCCGGCCGTGCTTCCCCATGCCGGCATACGAGAGCCGCCCCGAGGGGAGCACTCTGTTGGAAGTGATCAACTCGCCGTCCGCACTGGCCTTCCGGCGGAAACTCGACGTCACGACCAACCCGACATGTCGGCGCTGCGTCGACCAGTCCGTCAACCCCTGCTAGCTCGCTCCGCAGGACAACGGAGGCATCACGTGCTCGACTCCAGAACGCTGCTCAAGGATCCCGCGCTTGTCGCCGGCCGGCTCGTCGCACGTGGAGTGGACGCGGCGGCTGTCGATCGCACGGTGGCAGCGCTCACCCGCTCACGGGACGCGCTGCGCCGGCTGGAAGAGGCCCGCAGCCAGACCCGGCAGCGCAGTACACAGCTAGCGCGCACTGTGCGGGAAGCCGCCCTCGACAGCGAGGCGCTGCGATCGGAGCTGAAGAGCGAACGCGAGCGGGTCAGCCTGCTGGAGCAGGCTCACCAGCACGCCGAAGAAGAGTACCGCTCCTTGATGCTGGCTCTGCCCAACCTCCCGGCGGCCGGCACGCCGTCCGGTCTGGAGGAGGCGCAGAACGTGGTGCTGCGCGAGAGCGGACCACCAGTTTCGCAGTCGGGACGGGCGAACCAACACTGGGACACCGCCACGGCCCTCAACTGGTGGGACCCCGGCAGGGCCGCGAAGATGAGCGGTGCCGGCTTCCCGGTCCTGCGGGGCGATGGGGCCCGGTTGCTGCGCTCCCTCATTTCCTTCGGTCTCGATCTGCACCGGCCGACGTACGAGGAGCTGCTCCTTCCGCAGTTCGTCCGGGAGGAGGCAATGTTCGGGTCGGGCCATCTACCCAAGTTCGGGGACGGCGTCTACCGCATGGCCGACGGCGACCTGTACGCCGTACCTACGGGCGAAGTGCCCATGACCGCCCTGCACCGGGACGAGCTGTTCGCCGAGGCAGATCTGCCTCATCTGTCGATGCTGCACACCGCCTGCTTCCGAAAGGAGGCCGGGAGCGCGGGGGCCGACGCGAGAGGAATGCAGCGCCTCCACGAATACCATCAGATCGAACTCTCGCGGATCGTCACACCCGAGACCTCCGAGGAGCATTTTCGTGCCCTTCTGGCCGATTCGGAACGGGCGCTACAGCTGCTGCAGCTGCCCTACCGGGTGCTGGACGTCTGCTCGGGGCGCCTTCCGTTCGCCGCCGCCCGCGCCTACAGGCTGGACGTATATGCGCTGGGTCTGCGGCGCTGGCTACCCGTCTCGACGGTGGCCCTCTTCACCGACTTCCAGGCCCGGCGAAGCCGGATCAGAACCCGTACTGCGGCTGGAAATGTCTTCGTACACACGCTGAACGCGTCGGCGGTCGCCGCGTCACGGCTGTGGGCCGTACTCATAGAGAACTGCCGCGAGGACGATGGCACGATCCACCTCCCAGCGTGCCTGCACCCGTACATGGGAAAGGAACGGGCGTTGATCGGGACGGAGACAGGGGCGCGATGAGGGAAATTGGTGATCTTCTCCGGACGGCTCCGCTCCTGGACGGGCACAACGATCTGCTGTGGGAACTGCGCGAGCAGGTGGCGTGCGACTTCGACCGCATCGACCTCAGGGAGCGCGTGCCCTCCCTGCACACCGACCTCCCCCGGCTGCGTGCCGGAGCCGTAGGCGCGCAGTTCTGGTCCGTGTACGTCCCTTCGGCCCCGCCCGAAGTGGCGGTCCCCATGACGCTGGAGCAGATCGACGCGTGCCACACCATGCTGCGGCGGTACCCGCAGCATCTGAGGCTTGCCCTCACTGCCGCCGATGTCACCACCACGACCGACGAGGGGCGGATCGCCTCTTTCATCGGCATGGAAGGCGGCCACTCGATCGGCAGTTCCCTGGGCGTGCTGAGGATGATGTACGCACTCGGTGTCCGCTACATGACCCTGACGCACAACAACAATGCCCCATGGGCCGATTCCGCGACCGATACCCCCGTACACGACGGGCTGTCCGAGCTGGGTGAGCGTGTCGTCCGGGAGATGAACCGCCTCGGCATGCTCGTGGACTTGTCACATGTCGCGGTGTCGACCATGCGCGACGCGCTGAGGGTGACCCGCGCTCCCGTGATCTTCAGCCACTCCTCGGCGAGGGCCCTCTGCGACCATCCCCGCAACGTCCCCGACGACGTGCTGACGCAGCTGCGCACGAACGGCGGGGTGTGCATGGTGACCTTCGCTCCCGGCTTCGTCTCCCAGGAGATCGCCGACGTATGGCTGGCACACAATGCCGAGGAGGCCCGGCTACGTGCCGCTTACCCGGACGCGCCCGCGGAAGTGGCCCGGCACATCTCCGCATGGCAGGACTCCCACCCGTTCAGGCCGGCCAACGTGGCCCAGGTCGCGGATCACATCGATCACATAAGAGAGGTCGCCGGAATCGCGCACCTGGGGATCGGCGGGGACTACGACGGTGTGCCGTTCCTGCCCGCCGGCCTGGAGGACGTCTCCTGCTATCCGCGGCTCTTCGAAGAGCTCCGCCGCCGGAAGTACAGCGACGACGAGATGTTGCAAGTGGCCGGGCGCAATCTGATCAGAGTGCTGTGCGAGGCCGAGGAGGTCTCCGATACGGACGCGTCTGCAGGCTAGGGCTGGGCCGGGGAAGCGGCGTACCTCTCGAGCCAGTCCACGATGCGCAGATTCCAGTCCATCCGGTGGGACGGGCGCCCCTCGAAGATGAAGGTGTGCGACTCGCCGGGGTACAGCACCAGCCGGGTGGGTACGTGCTGCGCACGGAGGGCGTCGAACCATTGACGGGCCTGGTCGGCGGGGCAGCGAATGTCCTCGGCCCCGTGGAGCAGCAGGGTCGGGGTGCGGACGGCGCTCACATGTGACATCGGATTCGAAGCCGCGTACTGGTCGGGCGCGGTCTCCGGGGCGCCGCCGAGTTCCTGCTCAGCGGTCATCGGGCCGATGTCCGAAGTGCGGGTCCAACTCACCAGGTCGCTGATCGCTGCGCTGGCGACCGCGGCGGCGAATCGCCGGTCGCGACCGGTGATGAAACATGTCTGGTATCCGCCGTAGCTGTACCCCGCGACGGCGAGGCGGCCGGGGTCCGCGGCTCCGTCCCGCACCAGCTCGTCCACGGCGTACAGCAAGTCTCCCGCATCGGCCCGCCCCCAGCCGCCGACCACCTGGGAGTAGAAGCGCTCCCCGTAGCCGTCGCTGCCGCGCGGGTTGACGAGGAGCACGGTCCATCCGCGTGCGGCCAGAACCTGCTGGTACAGGCGTGCGCCATCGGCGATGCCGTTCCAGGCAGTGTGAGGCCCGCCGTGGATATCGAGGAGGAGCGGCCCGGGACGGGCTGCCACCGGGTCACGTACGACCCAGCCCTGGACGACCGTCCCGTCCGGCACTGTAAATCTGTGCTCCACCGGTGGGTACAGCGCGACGCCAGGCAGGGCCATGTCACCGTGGGCGGTCAGGATCCGCTCGGTGCCATCGGCCGGATCGACCACGACGATCTCACCGTAGGACGTAGGAGTCGCCACGACCAGTGCGAGAGTGCCCGAGCCCTCCGCATTGGTGGCAGCGCATACGCTGCGGCCAGCCCCGCCGACCACCACGCGCCACTCGGCCGAGTCAACGCCGACGCCGTACAGATGGAAACACCCTTCGTCCCGAAGCAGAACCAGTGCTTCCCACTCGCCTGGCCCGCCGGCCTCGCGTCGGTACCTGCTACCCAGAGCGGCCGACATGACGTTGCGGTCCAGATGACGGGCCAGGTCCGAGGGCCGACCGCCGTCCAGGGGCACGCGCCACAGCCGGGAGTGCCCCGGCCCCGGGCCCTCCTGGCCCCGCACGAGCAGGCTGGAACCGTCCGCATGCCAGCTGACTGCCTCTGCCACCCCTGCCGACGACCCCACCCCTACGGGAGCAGCACCGGGCCGCGTCACGTCGAGGACTTGGGCTGCGCAGATCCCAGTCGGGTCCACTCCCGGATCCCGGATGGCCGGGAAAGCCAGGCGGGTGCCGTCCGGGGCCCAAGACGGCTCGCCTGCCGACCGGAAGCCCTCTGTGAATCGGGTCAGCTCGCGGGTGACGATGTGCAGGACATGCATATGAGTGCGCCCCGCCTTCGCAGGGCCCTCCTCTGCGGACCCTTTCGTCTCCGCACAGACCAGTGCCGTGAAGGCGAGCCGTGTGCCGTCCGGACTCCACACCGGCCGTCCAGCGCCCATGGGCAGCTGGGTCAGCCGCTCGGTCTCGCCGCTGCCGACGGTCATGAGACACACCTGCGCCGGGCTAGCGTCGTCTCCGCGCAGGAATGCCACGCGGTCGCCGTCCGGAGACCACGCCGGCGCGTAGTCCGCCGGCCCCTGCGTCAGCGAGCGCGGCGCGCCGCTGCCGACTGTCACCCACCAAAGGGACCGGAGCTCTCGGTCGCCCTCGGCGTCCGCTGCCCTGAGTACGTACACAATATGCCGGCCGTCGGGACTGATGGCCGGCTCGGCGGGAACCGCGATCGCAGTGAGGTCACTGATCCGAAGGCGCCGCCGGTCCGCCATCGTGTGCTCCCTAACGGTGCCTCACCGTATCGATCACGGTGCTGAACAGGTGCAGCAGGTCCGCGGGCGCACCCATGGCCTGGAGGTCGTCGTAGTCGTAGCAGTAGCGCGGACGGCAGAGACGCTGCCGCAACTCAAGGACGTCTTCGCTACGGTCCCGCGCGTTGTCGGACAGCAGGTCCGCGAACACCCGGGCGAGATGGTCTACTTCGGTTTCCTTCGCACCGAGCCGGGTGGCTTCGGCGAGGGAGAGCCGGAACGCCGGTCCCTGGATACCAGGCAATCCGGTCAGCTTGTTGACGAGGAGCCCATTCTCCTCAAGCAGCCGCGCGGTCTTCGTGGCATCCGTGTGGGCAACCGGCTTGACCCACACCTGATGGCACGCGGTGAAACCCAGATCGGGTTCCGCCACGGGAATCCCCCGCCCCCACAGCGCCGATGCGAAGCGGCGGGCGTTGACCATCACGCGATGGGCGTAGTCCTCGCCGTCGCAGTCCCGCAGCTCCAGGAGAGTGATGGCCAGGGACACCACTGCGCCCAAGTGATGGTGGCTGACGTAGTGATAGGCGATGGCGTCGATCCGGTCCCGCAGCCGTTCATCGTTCGTGGCGAGGAACCCCTTGTGCGGCCCCGGGAGCGTCTTGTGGGTGGACCCGCCGAACGTATGGGCACCACGCTGGAGCGGATTCGGCAACGCCCCGCCAAGGATGAGGCCGTTGGTGTGGCTGGAGTCCAAATGGAGCACGGTGCCCGGCGACACCGCATCGATCAACTGCCGCACCGGGTAGGGGTCCACGGGGAAGAGCTGGCTCGACTGGTCGAGATAGACCAGATCGGGCCGGGACTGCGCGAGGAGGCCCTCCAGCGCAACCAGGTCCACGTAATGGGTCCCCACCATGGGGATGGGAAGAGTCCGGATGCCCAGGCGCTCCGCCACATGGGTCGTACTCATGTGGCCGCCGCTCTCCTCCGGAACGGTGAGCATCGTCCCGCCCCTGGGGCATAGGGCGGCCATGGCAATCGTCATGCAGTTGAGGCCCGATATCGGCCGGACGTCGACGAACTGCGCGCCGGCCATCTCCTGGAGGAGGGGCTTCAGTATGTCGAGTTCTATCCGACCTGCTTCGATTCCCCCGAAGAACAGCCATTCGTTGAACAGGCTCATGTGGTCGAAGAAATACCGCGAGTACGTGTCCAGGACCAGCGGTACCCGGGCCAGCGGCGACATGGTGTTCTCGCTGGGCGTGAAATTCAGCGAATTGCGGGCTCGTTTTTCGTGGGCATCCAGCGTGTGCAGCAGCTGCACGATGGACCTGTCGGGCAAGAGAGAACTCCTCTCCGTGTCGGCCGAGCTCCGAGCGGCTCCCGGGCTCCGGGTGGCGAGAGGAGCGAAATTCCCCCTCACCACCCAGCGTTCTCGAGGCATCAAGCCATCGGGTCACCAGCCCGTTAGGCTTCAACCGCCATATTTTTCAGGCCTTCGGCCGGATCACGTCCGTGCCGAGCCAGTGGCGGAGCGGCTTCGGCACCACGATGGAGCCGTCGGGCTGCTGGTTCTGCTCGACGATCGCGGGCAGCAGGCGACTGGTGGCCAGGCCGGAGGCGTTGAGCGTGTGGACAAGCGCCGTACCCTTGGCGCCCTTGGGCCGGTAGCGGATGTTCGCCCGACGCGCCTGGTAGTCACCCGCCCAGGAGACCGAGGACACTTCCTTATACGTCCCCAGGCTGGGAATCCAGATCTCGACGTCGAACGTTTTGCGCATGGTTGCGCTGACGTCGCGGGAGGCGAGTCGTGAGGTCCGGTAGTGAAGTCCCAAGTTTTCGACCAGCGACTCCGTCCGGCGGAGCATCTCCTCGAAGGCCGCGTCCGCGTCCTCGGGTGCAACGAACTGGAACATCTCCACCTTGTTGAACTGGTGACCGCGAATCGTACCGCGCTCTTCCGTGCGGTAGCCGCCCGATTCCTTGCGGTAGCACGGCGTGTAGGCGAACACCTTCATCGGCAGGCTGGAGTCGGGGATGATCTCATCCCGATAGGTGTTCAGAATCGCGGTTTCCGAGGTGGGCAGCAGGAACGATCCGCGCCCTCCGCCGTCCGGAACCAGGTGGAACACGTCGTCGTAGAACTTCGGGAACTGCCCGGCGGCGAAACCGCTTTCCTCGGTCAGGAGGTGCGGCGGGAGCATGAACTCGTATCCGGCCTGGTAGTGCTCCCGCGAGAAGTAGTCCAGGAGCGCCCACTCAAGCGCCGCGCCCTGCCCCCGATACAGCCAGTGGCCAGATCCCCCCAGTTTCACGCCGCGCGCGAAGTCAACCAGGCCAAGGCGCGTACAGAGCTCCACGTGGTCCAGCGCGTCAGGACCGAGCTCCGGGGCTTCACCCCAAGTGTGGACGACCTCGTTCATCTCCTTGCCGCCGACGGGAACCTGCGCATCAGGGATGTTGGGCAGTTCCATCATCAGCTGCTGCAGGGACTGCTCCACCTGATTGAGTTCAGCCTGTAGCTGCGAAATCTCGTCGGCGAGCCCGGCCGTCGACTCCTGCTGCGCCGCAGTGTCGGCCCCGGATGCCCTGAGGGCCCCGATCGCCTTGGACTGCTTCTTGAGCTCGCTCCTGGCCTTCTCGACGCGCATGGCCAGAGCCCGGCGAGACTGGTCCGCCTCCAGGATCGGACTCAAGTCCACTGAGTCCATCCGCTTCAGGAGGCCGGCTTTCACGCCTTCAGGGTCTGACCTGAGCAGTTCCAGGTTGAGCATGGTTTCCGGGCCTCTCATAGATCGATTGTCGTGACGCAGCTCGACGTTCTCTGGCCACCTCGACCAGCAAATGGCAGGGGCTCGACCCCGCCTACCAGATGGGGCAAGACACCAGACCGACGTGAACTGTCTGGTAGGACAGCAGATGCGGGCAGGGCTGGTCGACCGAGATCCTTGACTTGTTGACAAACATCGCAAGGCGTTGCGAGGTTACTACAACTCGTCTACGTAGATCCGCAGTTACAGAGCTCAGGACCCGAACATACGTGCACTCTGCGATGGCATCGGCGAGAATCGGCCACTCCGTGGATTGTGCCTCTGAGTGCACGCACCAAAGGCGCCCACTTAGCGCCCTACGCCCCGCAATGTTGCAGGTGTCCGCGGACTTCGTGAGCAGCCGCGAGCTCCTGACCTGCGGTGGCGGCGGTGGCGAGCACTACTGGAGGCGGTGTCCATCGGCGGATCACGAGCAATCAGGCCCAGCGGGTACGGACTTCGCGGTCGAGCGCCCCAAAGAAACCGCAGGTCACGAGGTCCATTGCTCGCCGAACCGGCGGCATCGTTCGGACAGTGCTCATGATCCGTCGACAGTGCTCGCGAATCCGCGGACCCTACAGAAGTCGGCAACGCTCGCTACTTCATTCCCAGTAGTCCGCAAGCATCTCGGCCGGCCAGCTCGGCTCCCGCACCTCGCCGCGCGGTCCCATCTCCCGGAAGTAGGGCGCTACGTCGTAGACAGGCGTGCCCTCGACCGCGTCGAGGTCTACGACGTGGAGGTCCAGACCTTCGACCTTCACAAGCCGGGGGAAGGACTGGGCGAGCTGGTTCGGCCGGCGGTGGTTGCGGTGGACGAAGGTTCCGGTAGGCGGCCAGGCCGGGTTGTTACGGGGGCTGCGTGCGTGGAGAGCGACATCGGCCGGCGACGCTTTGTGGAAGTGCCACACGACGACCAGATGCGAGAAGCCCTCCAGGCCGTTGACTACGTCGGCCGGAAAGGTCGGGTCCAGTCGGATGATCGCAGGACCGCCCCAGTGATCGTCCGTAGGTTCCGTGCGGCCTCCGACTACGATACCGATCGGCTTGATCTCCAGCGACTGCGCCATGAGCTTCCCCTCGTGCCTCATCGTGACCTGGTCAATGTACGTGGGCAAGGTAGGGGCGGCCCGAGCATCCAGGGCGGTGACGGCCGGAATGCCGCGGTGCCGGTACGGGGACAGCAGACTGCGCATGTCGACCACGGCCTGGCGGGCGCGTCCCGAGTAGATGCCACGCCTGGACCTGCTGTAGCAGCCGCTCCCATGTCTCGTCTGCTGACCAAAGTCGGTACGTTCGTAGAAGGCCTTCCACGGACCGAACCGTTCGAGCAGGTCACGCCACTGCGCGCCGATCCAGACTCGGTACAGAATCCCGTCGATCACCTGGGCGGTGATCCCGCCACCTGCCTCAACGCCCGTTGCTGACCGGGAGAATCGCCGTCGCTGATCCCGCTCGGCATCCGTCAGATCACCCCGCCCCATACCCAGAGCAACGCCCCGATCCAAAGGAAAGTCAGATGACTGAGCTGGACAGATCCCAGAAGTGCGCTTGACTGCGCGAATGAACATCAACTCGACGGAAGCGAGTCCGTCTGCAACCGTGCAAGTCAGGCGTTTCCGCAACGATGATTCGGTAGAGCAGCTGACTCTCCTGCTCCATCGCGCCTACGCAGACCACGCCGCTGCCGGGCGAGTCTTCTTCGCCTCCTACCAAAATCCGCAGGACACACAGCACCGCCTGAGCAAAGGCGAGTGCTGGGTCGCGATGAACGGGAACGCACTGGTCGGCACCGTCACCGTGTCAGCCCCTCACACCAATCCGGCTGGATACCCGGCGCCCGCAGGAGGGGGCTCGTTCTGGCAACTGGCTGTCGAGCCATCGCAAAGAGGCACTGGCCTCGGACAGCGACTGCTGGCCCTGGCAGAGTCACGTATCGCTGCTCTCGGATCGACACAGGTCGTCATCGATACCTCTTCACAGGCAACAGACCTCGTCGACTGGTACCGCCGGCGCGGCTACGCGCCTATCGGCACTTGGCGGTGGGACGTCACCAACTACGACAGCATCGTCCTCATGAAGAACCTCCCGACGACAACTTCTTCATGAATGGCCGGACAGAACCTTAAGGCTGCCCGCTCGTCGTCGTCAGCGCGGCGATGCCCTCCAGAACCCGTGCCACGTCCGCGAGGGAATCGAGTACGAGGTCAGCACCAGCCTCAGTAAGTTCGGCGGCCGTGGTCTTGCCCGATGCGATACCAATGACGGGGGCGCCGCCCTCGAGGCCGGTGCGGACATCCTCCAGCGAGTCCCCGATGATCACTGTGTTCGAGCGGGTGAAGACCGTGCCGTACTTGGCCTGGGCGCGCTTCTGAGCGATGGCCACGAGTGCCGGCCGGTGGTGGTCGTCGGAGGCGAAGCCGCCGATCTCGGTGTCGAGGAGACCTTCAAGGTCGAAGGCTGCGAGCTTGAGCACGGCGTTCGGCTTGAGGTTCCCGGTCACGGCGGTCGCAATCAAGCCAGGATGATCGTGCACCGCACGCAGCGCAGCGGCCGCTCCTGGCATGAGGACGCCCTGTGTACGCAGGTCCTCTGCATGTGTAGCGAGGTGGACCGGCAGGAGATCCACCATCCGCGGCAGCAGACCATCGACTTCGCCTTCCGGCACTCCGTTGTCGATCAGGAGCGATCGGATCGCCAGCGGCATGGTCACGCCAGTGCCGCGGGCCGGCAGGTGTTCGGCGGGACGGCCGACGACCTCGGCGAAGGTCTCGCGATAGACCTGCCGATCGATGTCGCCGACGTACAGCAGCGTACGGTCGATGTCCCACAGCACGAGGACCTGCTGGGCCTGGGTCACGTTCAGCTCCTTGCACCCGTCACGAGAGCGGCACGGTCGATCAGCTCCCGAGCGTACGGGCTCCGTCGGACCGGGGCGAGGTCGCCGATCATTCCCTCGATGTGCTCGTTGAGACGGGCCGATTGGAGCTGTTCGGCAAGGTCGAGCGCCTGGTGTGCCGTGGCGCAGCCTGCTTCGAGTTCGCCTTTCCGGAGGTAGGCGGACGCTGCACGGGAGAGGAACAGGGCGTTGGTGCGCTGGTCTGCCGGGTTGAGGGCCTTGCGTGCCTCGGTGAAGCTGACGGCGGCGTGGGGCGCATCGTCCAGGTCGAGATAGGCGCTGCCGGACTGGCCGTGGATCTCGCCTTCGTTGATCCAGTACAGCCAGTGGGGGTCGAACTCGGAGCGCCCCCGGGCGCAGAGTTCGGCGGCCTCGCCAAGTGCGATGAGGGCTGCCTGCCGTTCGCCTAGCTTGGCGTGCCCGCGTGCCTGCCGGGTCAGCAGCATCGCCTCCAGGGCGGGGGTGCCCAAGGTCTTGATCTTCTCGCGGGCGGCTCGCGCCGCGGTGACCGCAGTGCGTGGCTGTCCGGTGGAGTAGCCGTGGATGGCCAGGTAGGACAAGGCGCCGGCGCCGAGACGGTCGTCGCCGGCGACCTTGGCCGCGCGGAGTGCGGCGAGCAGGTAGCTCTGCGCGTGGTCGTGGCGTCCGGAGTCGAAGGCGAACCAGCCGGTCTGGGTGGCGGTGTCGGCGACGATGGCGGCCAAGCGTCGCCCGGTGTCTTCGGTGTATGACGCCTTTTGCAGAAGGCGTTTGAGGAGTTCGAGGTGCGCGTCGCCGAGCTCGGTGAGGGTGCCGCTGCCGGCGCTGGCATCCATGATGCGCAGGCGGTCGGTGGTCGCCTGCAGGTTGTCCAGCAGTTCCGGGGCGAGCTGGCTTCCTTCCGTGGCGCGTTGAAGGGGCTCGGCCTCGGCGGTGCTCCAGTGGTGGACGAAGGCGGTGAGCGCGATGCCGCTCACCGTAAGGAACTGCCGGCGGTCAATCACGTCGCCTCCAACCGCATGGTCCAGTGCCGCCACCATACGGGCCGCGGTCCAGGGCAGGGTTGGGTCGAGATCTCCGGCTGACTGATCCGAGGGCTGCTGAAGCGGTCTCCCTGCTGACCGTGGGAGCGGGAGCTGGATGAGCTCGGCAGGGGCGCCGACGCCTGCGACAAATTCGATGATCTTGTCGATGTTGGTGAGGCGTCGGCTGCCCGACTCCAGCATGGACAAGAACGCCTGGCTCAGTCCCGTGAGCTGGGCCATGTCCTCCTGGCGCAGCGAGCCTCGCTGTCTGATCAAACGGCTGGCCTTGCCGAAGTCAAGGGCTGCAAAGGCCTGTCGGATATCTACGTCTTGCCACACCCGCTCCGGTACGGCGGGTAACGCGGGGGCGGAAGGGATGCGAGATCGCGCGCAAGCGGAGCAGAGGCCGTCCGGGTTGTACTGGCTGAGCCAGCAACCGCAGTCGTCGCACTGTCGCAGCGCCTGCTGGGCCACCCGTACCTCCCCAAGCGAAAGTGCGCCAGCCGCCGGCGTAGCCCGCCGAAAACCGAGATCACCCCAGTGATATCACCAGCGGAATGTGCACACCGGGCGTTTCCCGGTCAGCCTTGTGCCTCAATCAGCCTCTGTTCAGGGCCGATTACCACTCGCAGCACGAGCTCGTCCGGTCCTGTGTACCTCTCGCACCGGTTCGTCAGCAATGTCGTCGGGAATGGGCTTGGGCTCCGCTGCGGGGGACTTGGGCAGGGAACGAGCCACATCACCGACGGTTCGGAAGGGGGACACATCCGTGGCGGTCAGCATCTCCGCTGTCGTGCTGCTCGCGGTCCTCGTCATCCTCTTCGTCAAGAAGGGCGGACTGAAAGCCGGGCACGCCGTCGTGTGCGTCCTCCTGGGGTTCTACCTGGCCAGCTCTTCGATGGCCCCCGCGATCTCCGAGGTCGCGACGAACGTCGCGCGCCTGATCAGTGGGATCAAGTTCTAGACCGGGCGCTGGCAGTCCGGTGGCTCTCTCCGGCCGCGCAGCGATCCTGTCCGGCACCAACGTCCCTCTCTCTGCCGAGGAAGCATTCGATGACCGAGAAGAGCATGACGCACCCTTGTGCCGCGATCGAGAGCACAAGGTTTCCGCTTTCCCGGCCCTCGGCTGCGACCGTCGACGACCTCGGTCACGAGGCGCACTGATGCGCCCGGTTTACCACCCGGCCGGCACCGACGAAGCCCTCGGTATGGCCATGGTCGAGTTGCAGGCCGGCCGGTGGAGACCGGCGCGTGACTTGCTGGCGGCAACTGCTGGGCAGTGGGGGCTGCGGACGTCGCGTACGCAGGTACTGGCGGTCACCGCTGCCCACTCCGACGTGATGGGCGTGTGGCTCACGGAGGAGCCGAACAGTTACGACGCCCAGGTGATGCGTGCCCGCGTCTCGGTGGAGCGAGCCCTGCGCGCCCATCACCAGCAGCACGCAAGCGCTGCGGCATTGGAGGAGGCTGCACGGCATGGCTCGCTGATGATGGCGCACCGGGAGCCGCGGGATCCGGTGCCCTGGATCTGCTTGCTCGCCCTCGCACAGATCGATGGACGCCAGGTGCGACGGGAGCACCGTGAGGTATCGGCAGAGCCGATGCTGCCGAGCGGGCCGTGGGGGCTGCTGCACGGGATCAACCAGCGCGACCCGTACAACCGGGAGGCGTACCACCGGGTACTGCAGTTCATACTGGCCCGCCCCGTCCCACCGGCGGCCTCACTCGCCGCTGTCTTCGACTTCGGCCGATGGGTGGCCTCGTGGTCGCCGGCGGGTTCCCCGTTGCTGCTGTTGCCGCTGTACGCGCTCGTTGAGCAGTGCCGGCAGCAGTCCCTCCAGCACCGTGCCGATCCGCTGTGGCGTCGGCAGTGGGCGCAGGAGCCGACGATCACATACACGGTCAAGGCGTTCCACCACTGGTTCAAGCAGCCGGATACCGCGCCGCGCTCGGTGACCGACCTGCATCACCTGGCGTACGCCTTGTGGGCCGGCCACCGGTTCGTGGAGGCCGCCGAGGTGTTCACAGCCGTGGGCACCTACGCCTCGCGGGAGCCGTGGGCGTCCGTCCATGAGGACCCGAACCATCCCGACGGTGGCGAGGTTCTGCTGCTGCGGGCCCGTCGGGAGTCGCTGTCCTTTGCACGCACGCACGCACCTCGTGCCGGACCGGTGCGCTGACCGTCGCGCACAGCAAACGCCGACTTGGCATGCACCTGACTTTTTGTACTCGTTCCACCCATTCCATGGAGGATGTCCAGTGTTACGAACACGCCCGACTCGCCGCGCGGCGGGGGCCCAGTCAGATGATGCGTTCCTTCGGGAACTGGGCTACGAGCCGGTGCTGGCCCGCCGCATGGGGCCGTTCGGCAACTTCGCCATCAGCTTCTCGGTGATCTCCGTGCTGAGCGGCTGCATGACCCTGTACGGCTTCGGTCTCGCGACCGGGGGTCCCGCCGTGATGATGTGGGGCTGGATCGCCGTCGGCGCCATGGTGATGCTCGTCGGAGCCGGCCTCGCTGAGGTCACCTCCGCGTACCCCACCTCCGGCGCCCTCTACTACCAGGCCGAACAGCTCGGCGGGCGCAAGTGGGGCTGGTACACCGGCTGGCTCAACCTGCTCGGTCTGCTCGGTGCGATCGCCGGCATCGACTACGGGGCCGCGCTGTTCACCGGCGCCTTCTTGAACCTGCAGTTCGGCTTCGCCCCGACACCGGGCAAGATCATGGCGATCTACTTCTGCATCCTCGCGCTGCACGCCACCCTCAACCTCTTCGGGGTCCGGCTGGTGAGCATCCTGAACTCCATCAGCGTGTGGTGGCACCTGGGCGGGGTCGCCGTGATCGTCGGCGCGCTCGCGATCGTGCCGTCGCACCACCAGTCGCCGTCCTTCGTCTTCGGGGAGTTCGTCAACAACACCGGCTGGTCCGGCTCGCTGTACGTAGTGCTGATCGGGCTGCTGCTCGCCCAGTACACCTTCAGCGGCTACGACGCCTCCGCCCACCTGTCGGAGGAGACCACCAACGCCCAGGTCTCCGCCTCCCGCGGGATCATGCGGGCGATCGGCTGGTCGTGGCTGGCCGGGTTCGTGCTGCTGGCCGGACTGACCTTCGCCATCCAGGACTACGCCGCCACCCAGGCCACCGCCACCGGCGTGCCGCCGGCACAGATCTTCCTCGACGCCCTCGGCACCGCCGGCGCGAAGGCCCTGCTGCTGGCCGTAATCGTCGCGCAGCTGTTCTGCGGCAACGCCGAGACCGCCGCCGCCAGCCGCATGGTGTTCGCCTTCTCCCGCGACGGCGCACTGCCCGGGTCAAAGCTGTGGCGTCACGTCGACGCCCGCACCGGCACCCCGACCCGCGCGGTGTGGCTGTCGGTCGGCGTTGCCGCGGTCCTGGCGCTGCCGTCGCTGTACAGCCCGACCGCGTACGCCGCCGTCACGGCGATCAATGTCATCGGGATCACGCCCGCGTACGCCATCCCGATCTATCTGCGGATCCGTAACCGACACCGCTTCCAGCCCGGCCCCTGGAACCTGGGCCGCTGGGGCGTGCCCGTCGGCGCGATCGCCGTGGTCTGGGTGGTCTTCGTGACCGTGCTGTTCTGCCTCCCCCAGTCCCGGCCCGAGTCCGGCCTCGTCTCCGTGACCACGTTCAACTACGCACCCATCGCCCTGCTGGTCGTCCTCGCCCTGGCCACCGTGTGGTGGCGTGTCGCGGGACGCGACTACAAGGTGCCGACCGCGGCAGCCGATGCTGGTTCGGGCATGGCCCGCATCCAGGAAGAGGTCATCTGATGACCGCCCTCCCCACCCCGGCCAGCACGACGTCCCGCCCGAGCAGCACGGCGCAACCCCACACCCAGACCACGTCCACCGGCCAGCGGCGGCCGGCCCGGGCGTTCAGCGTCGACGAGCTACGCAAGGCCGTCGCAGCCGGCGTGATCGACACCGTTCTCCTCGCCGTGCCGGACCTGCAGGGCCGCCTCAAGGGCAAACGGTACGGGGCGCGGCACTTCCTCGACCGCGTACTCGACGGCGGTGCCGAGATGTGCGCCTACCTCCTGGCCACCGACGTCGAAATGACGCCCGCCGACGGGTTCGCCCTCACGTCCTGGGCGAGCGGGTACGAGGACATGACGGTCGTGCCGGACCCCTCGACGTTGCGCACCCTTCCGTGGATGCCGCGCACCGCGCTCATCCTCGGCAACGCAATCGGCCTGGACGAGGAACCCATCGAGGTTGCGCCGCGGCAGATTCTGCGCGACCAGCTGACCCGGCTTGCCGCCCACGGGCTGCACGCCCAGGCCGGCCTGGAGACCGAGTTCATCCTCTACCGCGGCACCTACACCCCGGCCGCCGGCATCGGCCCGGGCGGACTCATGCCGGTGGCCGAGGAGAACCTGGACTACGCCCTCGACCACACGCCGGACACCGACCGGCTCTTCCGGCGCCTCCAGGGCTCGCTGTCCAAGGCGGGCATGCCCGTCGAGGCGATCAAGACCGAAGGCGCCCCGGGTCAGGTGGAGGCCACCTTCCCCTACGGTGCCGCGCTGCCCGCGTGCGACAACCACCTCGTCTTCAAGCACGCCGTGCGCACCCTGGCGTGCCGGTCCGGCATGACGGCCACGTTCATGGCCTCCCCCCAGACCGGCATCGCCAGCGGACTCCACCTGCACATCTCCCTCACCCGCAGCGGCAACCCGATGATCACCGATCCGACCGGACGGCTGTCCAAGATCGGCGAGCAGGCAATCGCCGGGCTGCTGACGGCGCTGCCGGGGCTCGCCCCGCTGTACGCGCCGAACGTCAACTCCTATAAGCGGTATGTGCCCGGCTCCTTCGCCCCCACTCGCATGGCCTGGGGGTGGGACAACCGCACCTGCGCCGTGCGGGTTACCGGCCACGGGGCGGGCGTGCACCTGGAGATCCGCGTTCCGGGGGCGGACGCGAACCCGTACCTCGCTCTCTCCGCGGCGCTCGCTTCGATGATCCATGGCATCGAGCGGCAGCTCACCCCGCCGGCGCCCTGCACCTCCAACGCCTACGAGGCCACCGACGCGGCTCTCCTGCCCCTCACCCTCGATCAGGCCCGCTCCGCATTCCGGCACAGCACCGTCGCCCAGGAGGCGTTCGGGAAGAGCGTGGTCGAGCACTACGCCCACCTCGCGCAGCTCGAGCTCGACCACCACCGCGGCATCGTGACCGACGCGGAACAGGCCCGCTGGTTCACCCGCGCCTGAACTCTCGCCGCACCAAGACCAGACTCCGGCCGGGAGAGTTCCCCCTTCGGCCGGGGTCTGCCCAACCTGCACCGCCACCACACCGCCGCCGAAACGAAGGGACGCCGATCATGTCCGCACGGCCCGCCACGGCCGCCTCACATCCGACCCCGGCACAGGTGAAGATCGCCGGAACCCTCGCCCGGGGCATGAGCACCGCCAAGGCGGCGGCCGAACTGGGCCTGTCCGAGGGCACCGTCGCGATCCAGATGTCGCACGGGAACCGGCGGGCCGGAGTACGCCACCGTCATGCCCTGGTCCACGCGTGCTACGTCACCGAGCAGCTGCCCCGGCCGGAGCCGACACCACCGCCCGGCGGCGTCGACGACATCGAGACCAAGATCCTCTGGTCGCTCGCCCTGGACGGCACCTACGCCGAGATCGCAGAGCACTGCGGCCTCTCCCACAACGCGATGAAGAAGCGGATCCGAGCGCTGCGGGCGCGCTGGGGCGCCGAGCACGACCCTCACCTGATCACCCTCGGCTGGATGTTCGGCGTACTCGACGCCTCCCACGGAACCGGCGGCCACCAGGTCACATAACCGCAGACCAGCCACGCTGTCAGTGGCCCTTGGCAAGCTACTCCCCCACACAACAAGACGACACTGCGCACCCATAGCGTCACTTCATGTGATCATTCCGGGTGGGTGGCCGATTGGAAGGGCGCATCGGCATGACCGACATCCCCGCGAGGATCGAAGACCTGATCACCACGGTGGCCGGCACCTTCGAGCTCGTCGCCGAGCATTCATGGCCGGGCCCCGACCGTCCACGGGTCTGGGAAGTACGAGGCAGTGACGGGCAGCCGTGGTTCGTGAAGCGGCATGCCGGGGCGAAGGGGCACCGCCGCGAAGTTGACGCGTACCTGCGGTGGACCCACTGTCTCGGTGCGGGGCGCGCTCCGACGCTGGTCGCGGCCGACAGCGAAGCGCGGGCCATCGTGATCACGCCGGTCGCCGGACGCAGCGTCCGCAGCCACCCTCTGGACGGCAAGGAGCAGCTGGAGGCATACCAGCAGGCCGGCTACCTACTGGCGCTCCTGCACTCTGCTCCCACCGGCACGGCCTCAACCACGGCCGAGGGCGAGGACGAGTGGGCGGCAGCCGTCGAGAAGATGCTCAACGACGCCGCGCTCTACCTGCCGGCCGATGTCGGCGTGATGCTGCGCGACCTCACCCGGGAGCGCCCCGGCGAGCTGCCGGCGCAGGTGTCGCACGCCGACTACCAGCCCAGGAACTGGCTCTGGGAGAGCGCCACCCGGACCCTACGCCTGATCGACTTCGAACGGACCTGCGTCGAGCCCGCCGCCAAGCGGGACTTCCCCCGCCTCGAACTGCGCATCCTCTCCGCGAACCGCAAGCTGCGCACCGCCTTCTACGACGGCTACGGACGCCAGCTCACCCCCGCCGAACAGCACGCGTGTCTCGCGTACGGAGCCCAGGACGCCGTGAGCGCCCTGAAGTGGGGCGTACAACACCGGGATGTGGAAACCGTCGACGCCGCCCATACCATGCTCGAAAACCTCCGGGCCCACTACAACCGGACTCTGCGTAGGAGCGTGAGCGGATGAACGCGTTCCCCATCGCCGCAGAGCGACAGCGCTCCTGCGGCCTCCCCGAAGAGGCCACTTCGCCGCTCGGCACGACTCCGTCGCGGCATCCGCTTGCCGGCAGCGTCGAAGTGAAACCGGCACCGCCCGGAAGCGCCAGCCGCAGGGCGCTGACGGAGGACTACTCGTTCACCCAGCCCGGTGCCGTATGCCCTGCCCCTGTCCGGGATCGGTGAACGACATGGATGAGCTGAACTGGGAGGAGGAGCAGGCAGCCGAGGTGCTGACCGACCGGTACGGGATCGATGTCGAGACCATCGGGCAGGTACCGATGGGCACGGACACCGTCAACTGGCGTGTGCTGACACACGACGGGCAACGGCTCTATGTCAAGGAGTACCCGTTGACGGCCGAGCTGGAGGCGGCTCGCGCGGCATGGGACATGTCGGAGTTCTGCCGGGCTGCTCGGCTTCCGGTGCCGCGGGTATGGCCGGACCGGGACGGCAACCTGCTCAGCCTGGCCGACGGCAGCGCCTGGGCAGTGGTCGACGAGGCACCTGGGACGGTCGCCACCTCCGCGATGACGGTGGCACGCGCGGAACACATCGGCATGGTTCTGGGACGGATGCACCGGGTCCTGGCCGCCTACCCTCTCCCCCGCCTCCGCCAGCAGACGCGGTGGCGTACCGGGTCCATCGAGGACGCACTGGCCAAGTGCGACACAGTCCTGGACGCGGCCTACCGCCAGCAGCACGAAAACCTCGGAGCGCTGCGCAGCCAGATCGCCCAGCGACGAGAGGACCTGCACGCCCATGCCGGCCGGCTGAGGTCCGCTCTGCCCGAGGATCTGGTCGAGCAGGCCCTGCACGCGGACTTCACCCGCACCAACCAGCTGGTCCTGGCCGATGTCGTCACCGCCGTCATCGACTTCCGCGCGGCCAGAGCGCTGCCGGCCTGGGAGCTCGGGCGTGCGGCGTGCGACCCACGCACCATCGCCAGCTCCGAGCCATGGGCCGACTGCATCCTGGCGATGGTCGCCGCATACCGGTCCGAGAACCCGACCCTGCCCGTTGCCGACGTACTCGCCAGCGCGCGGATCGCCCTGCTGTACATGCTGTTCAGCTTCTACGGCGCCACCACCGTCGAGTATGACCTGCCCGAGGAGGCGGAGGCGGACCTTCAACGGCACTGGTCGGAGCGGCAGACCAGCATCCGGCGGCTGATCGACAGCCTGGCGGATCTCGAAGACGCGCTGGCGACCGAAACGGCACGCCCCGGGGGCCTCTCGTGATGGCACCGGTCTCCCCGCCGGAGGGTGGGCGTCTCGCGGACGACCCGCTGTTCCAGGACACCCACTTCGTGGTGCTCGACTTCGAGGGCACCACCCCGAGAGGTGCCTCACCCGAGCCGATCGAAGTCGCCGCGCTGGGCCTCAAGCACGAGCGTGGCCGGGGCCCGGTGCGCACCGGCTTCTCGTTCACCTCGTTCATCCGCCCTCCGGCACATGCGCCGATCACATCCTTCGGCATCGCGCAGACCGGCATCACCATGCGAGACGTCGCCGAGGCGCCGCCCGCCGCCACGGTGCTTCATGCACTGGACGAGGCGCTGCCCGAGCCGCCCCTGCTTCTGGTCGCGCATCATGCACCGACGGAAGGGGGCATCCTCTACAACTACCGTGAGGCGTGCCCGCGGCTGGCCTGTACGCGGATCGTCGATACCGTGCTGCTCGCCAAGTTCGTCGTACCGGGGCTTGACTCCTACTCCCTCGACACGCTGCTGGCCCACTTCGCGATTCCGCAGCCGGCACACCGGCACCGGGCGATGGATGACGTCACCGTGACCGCGGTGCTTTTACTCACGCTGCTGGCCGAGGCTGCGGTCAGCCACAAGATCACCACCGTCGCGCACCTCTTGCGTGTCGCGAGCCGGCCCCCAAGGGCCACCCAGCCCACCCAGCTCGAACTGCTCTGACCAGTAGCCGCCCCGCCAGGAGATCATCTGCACGACGTTCCCGGACCGCCGCTGAAGCCGTACGACCGACCAGGGCTGACCCTCTACGGACATCGCCACCACACGACCCACCAGGAGAGCACCAGATGCTGTTCACCGTCCTGATTCAGAACACCTGCGAGGGCGGCCACGACCGCTGGCCGCTCCTCGCCGAACGCATCTCGGCGGCGCGCCCCGACGTCGCACTGCTCCAGGAACTGAAGGGGTGGAGCGAGACCGGCCACCGCCAGACAATACGCGCCGAGCAGGACCTCGACATGGACGCGCTGCTCGCCCCCTCCCGAAGCGGACTGGGCACCGGCACCCTCTACCGCCGCGCCACCCTGGGTCAGCGCGTCTACTGGAACACCGACTACGCGGCCGACGAAACCCACCACGGCCTGGGCACCGCCGGCTTCGACATCCCCGGCCTGCCCGCTCCGCTGGCCGTCACCTCCGTACACCTGACGCCCTACTCCGCGGACAAGGCGATCACCGAGGCCGACTTCGCCGCCTCCCGCAGCTACAAAATCGGCCCGTACGCCATCCTGGGCGGAGACATCAACTACCCGCCGCAAGACGGGCCGCAGCCCAACTACGCGGAAATGCGCCCGTACAACCTCGGCTCCCGCACCCTGCTCACCGACCCCGAGCAGGCGGCGGAACCTCGGCCCGACCGGCGGGTGGCGTGGAAGCTGCACGCGAACGGGTTCCGTGACGCGGCCTGGGAGCTGTACCAGCGCACAGGCGACGAGACGCTGCTGCACTCCACGGGCACGGATGACCGGATCGACCAGATCTGGGTCAGCGCCCCGCTGGTCCCTGCCCTCGTCTCCTACCGTCTGCTCGACGCGCCGTCGGGCGCGAGTGATCACCACGGCGCGGTAATCACCCTCGACACCGACCTGATCAACACCGACCAACCGTGGATGTACCGCTGAACTCCGTACCACCGCCCGACGCAAGGAGATACATCTGTGCGTGACTTCTGGGAGACACACCACTGGCCGGACGGTGAGCAGCGCGCCCACTGGCACCTGACCTTCGACGGGCAGGACGACGTCCACCGCTTCGTACGCGACCACCGGCCACTGCTCGGCGACTATCCCCAGCTGACGCCCGTGCCGGTCGAATGGCTGCACGCCACCCTCCAGTCCATCGGTCCCGTCACTCCCGAGCAGGCCCTGGCGCTCGCCGAAGCCGCGCATGCCGCCCTCGGTGGGATAGCGGCATTCGACATCGAGGTCGGGCCCGCCCAGGCCATCCACAACGGCCTCGCCGCCGCCCTCTACCCCGAGGAAGGCCTCTCCAACCTGTACTGGGCGCTGCGCGACGTCACCGAGGGCGTCCTCGGCGCCGGCGTCCTCGGATCCCGGCCGCAGCGGCCGTGGCCTCACGTATCCCTCGCGTACTCGAACTGCGGCTGGCAGGACGAGGACTTCCGCAGAACCCTCGTCAAGGACGTGAGACCCAAGCGTGCCCGGATGACCGTCGCGCAGGTATCGCTCGTGGACCAGCAGCAGGACTGGCGCAGCCTGTACTCCTGGACGACGATCGCCACGATCCCGCTCGGCACAGCGTCCGACCTCGGCGCCGGCGACAGCGGAGGGGGCCGGTGAAGCGGTTCACGCCCTCGTTCCAGTCGCGGCCTTGGAACGGCGACCGGGTGCTTCATGTGTACGCACTGCCGGACCACGACACCGACGCTGCGCTCCTGGCCCTCGCCGACGCCTGCCACGCGGCGATGAGCCCCTACCCGATCCGCGCACTCGGGCACGACCAACTGCACGTTACCGTCGAGATGGTCACGGATGCCACCGCCGACGCGATCGGCGAATCCGAGCGAGGGGTGCTCGTCGACGCCCTGCGCGAGAAGCTGGCCGCGGCCGAACCGATCCACACCGAGATCGGCCACCCGTACAGCAACCGAGCCGGAGCCCTGTTCGACGTCTGGCCCGACCAGGATCTACTCAACGTGCAGGCTCTGGTCCGTGACGCTGTACGGGAAGTACGCGGAGACGCCGCGGTTCTCCATGACGGCGGCCGACCCCACATGGCGCTCGGGTACAGCTGGGACACCGCCGACTCCGACCCCCTCAACAGCACCCTGCGCGCCATCACCCCGCGGCGGGTCCCGGTCAGCATCTCCCGCCTGCACCTGCTCGACGTGACGTTCACCCAACAGCCCCTCGCCGACGGCCACAGTTGCTGGGACATCTCCTGGACACCGATCGCCGTGCTCCACCTCGGCCGTGGGAACTGAACCCCCACCGGCAAGCAGCCCGAACCCCTGCAGCCCATACAAAGCTTTCACGAAGGAGCACCGCAGATGACGCTCACACCGCCTCTGGAAAAGACCCTGGTGCAGGCCGAGCAAGCCCGACACCAGGGCCGACTCAGCGAATCCGAGCGGTTATACGACAGCGTGGTCACCGCGCTCGCCGAGGTCGCGGACACCGACGAAGCCCTGTGCCGGGTGCTGCACGGCTTCGCGCTGACGCTGTACGGCCTCGAGCGATACGCCGAGGGCGAGTACCACCTGCGCAGGGCTCTGACGGGCCGGGGCAAGGCACTGGGCCCGAGCGCGCCGGAGACCATCGACACTCTGGCTCGCCTAGCCGAGGCCATCGGCGAGCAGGGCCGCTGGATCGAGGCGCACGCCCTGGCCCGCGAGGCATTCCGCCTCGGCCTGAGCGCGCTCGGAGCCGACGACGACGTCACCCGGGGCGCCCTGCTGGCGAGCGCCTGGGTGACGATGTCCTCCGGCACCCCGCACGCCGACATCCTGGCCCGCGCCGTCGTCATGGCCCTGGACGGTTCCACCCACGCCGCCTCCGCCCGCAACCTCCTCGTCGTAGCCCTCCGCAAGAGCGGCCAGTACGAGGAGGCCGAGCGAGTGGCCCGCGAGACGCTCGCCATGCGCGAGGAGCAGCTGGGCCCCGATCATCCGCACACCCTGCTCCTGCGATCCGATCTCGCGCTCACTCTGCACGCCGCCGGCCGCACGGCCGAGGCCCTGACCTTGGCGGAGGAGAACCTGGCTGCCGGCGAGCGAGCCCTGGGGCCGCACGCCCCCTGCACGGCGCGGCTACGCAAGGCCCACGAGACGATCGCCGCCTGAGCGTCCGCCCGCCTTCGGTCATCGCCGGTGTCGGCCGAACTGATCGAACCCGAAGTCTGCGCGCCAGTCCAGTGGCAGACTCCCCCTATGGCCACCATCGACATAACGGGACTCGAACCTGCCGCCGTTGTTGCCGCCCTGTACAACCACGCCCGGCCCGTGGGGCTGGGCGTGGCTGCCGATGGCAGTGACAGGCAGCTGAATGTCGAGGAGGCACGGCGGCTGCTCGATGAGGTGCCGACGATCTCTGTGCGGTAGGCGCCGCCCTCGGACGTGCCGTATGCCGACGTCTTCGGCAACCTATTCATCAATTACCTTCAGGGCCGCCCTCTGTACGTCTCGATCACCGGCTCCGAACTGGACACCGGCCGCTACGACCGGGATCACGGCGACGGCGCCGCCGAGCGCATCGTGGAAGACCTGAAGCAGACCCGTGAAGGAACGACTTCGGCGGACTTGGACGCGGCTACGGGAGCAGAAGCATGAGGACCGGCACCATGTCCCTCAGCCACCAAGTGGTCGTCGCCGCTTATCATTCCCTGCCCATACTCCCCACCTGGCACCCCTGCAACAAGCATCATGGGCACGACTTTCGGATCACCCTGGAATTGACCGCACCGGTCGGCCTCGTCACCGATGACGCAGGCAACCAGCTGCGAGTGGTCGCCGCGGAACTCGTCAGACCCGGCGGGCCGCTTCACATGGAAGAGCTGGGGTACCTGGACGGCGGGGAGTTTCATCCTCGCGCGGACAGCCAGTGGCTCGCGGCGTGGGTGCACCGGTGGGTGGCCGCGCGCCTACCGGAAGCCCTGGGGGCTCACCTGGTGATCCAGGTCCAAGCTCCCGCAGTTGACCGCATGCCCATGGTCCACCGGGGCACCGCTGCGCCTGAACAACCCGACGTTCAACCGGTCTAAGAAGTGATCTCGTTTGGTGCTGAAGTGGTTGGAGCTGACCTCGGTCGTCAGGTGTTCACGGGTGGGCAGTGGTTAAGGCGCTGTAGGACGGTTCAGCCGCCAGATCACATCGATCCCGCTGTCTGAGGGGGCTGCGGGCGGTGTGACCTCCTCACGCCGGACTTCGGTGAAGCCCAATCGGAGCGGGACGGCGCCGCTGGAGTTATTGGCCAGGTCGTGGGCGATTTCCAGGTACTCCACGTCCGGCAGGGCGAAAGCCTCGGTCACCATGGCTGCCGTCGCTCTCGTGGCGATGCCCTGGCCAGTGGCGGCAGGGTGCAGCCAGTACCCCATCATCCGCCCCTGCGGTTCAGCGCCGCGGTAGGTCGAGCACATTCCGATCAGCGTGCCGTCCCTGGCGATGGCGTAGTTGTAGGCGTCCCCGCTGTCCCACTTCGCGTTCGACCTCACGAGGAAGTCGCGGGTGCTGTCCTGGCTGTGGCGGGCGATCCACGGCATCCACGGCCGCAGGTGGTCCAGGGACTCCTCGATCAGCGTGAAAGCCGGACCGAAATCGCTCTGTCCCTTCCAGCGCCGCAGGGTGAAGTCTCCGCATTCGATGATCTGCCTCGGCCGCTCCATGCCTGCCATGATTGTCTCGCGGAGCGATTCACCGCAATGAGATATCGAAGCACCGGTAAGCCGTCTACTTGGCAAGACGGCGGTAGCAGATCAGAGCGGCGGCGATGCCGGCGAAGGCCAGGAGGGGTGCGGCCTTGCGCTCGTAGCGGCGGTGCAGGCAGCGGCATCCAGCCCGTCATGCCACCGTCCGCTCTACGGTCAGCCCACCACGTCCTCTTCGTAGCGGATGTCGTGGTGGCGGGCGAGGCGGTTGGACGCTGTGCAGTGCCCAGTGAAGCGTTCGAGGTGGAAGGCGTAGGCGATCGACTGGGCCTGGGGCTTGGTCACGCGCAGGACCCAGCGGTTGTCGTCGGGGTGGAAGCCGGCGTTGCTGACCGCCTCAGCGAGGCCGGCGGCCGGGGGATGCTGGAGCCGGTCGCCAATTGCGACGAGGGTCTGCACGATCCTCAGCTCGTACGGCATGAGCCGGATCTCCAACCCGTCGTCCGGCAGGGTGCCGGGAAGCGGGGGTGGAGGGCCGCTCATGGTCCGCGCCCCACGGTAGAGCAGCACGTCGTGGGCAACAGAGGTCAGCGAAGGCGCCGAACTGCCATCGTCGGCGGTATCGCACAGGCCCATCCGTGACAGGGTCGCGAGAGCCTGCGGATCTGGGGGCTCCGAACTGACCTCTGAGCTTGTCTCCGTGGCATGTAGCTGCTCCAGAAGTTCGTACTGGCCGGCGTTCAGCGGCATGGGCGCCCCCTCGGTCGCGCAGTGGTACCTCGTCCAGTATCCCGGGCGCAGCAGCACGCCGTCCCGGCTTCGTCACAGACCCAGCCCTGCCCGCATCAGTGCGACGGGATAGCCACCGCGGTACAGCCGCGCCGCAACGGCTCAGCCATCGCTGCGCCCGTGTCGGAGTTCGGTGAGACGGGCACAACTCCCCGCCGGCCACCGCCACCTAGGCCGCACTCCAGACCGCCTTCCACCTACCTGTAGTGGACGCGGTCGTGGTCGGCACCGACAACCCCGGACATCTGCGGGAGCTGGCCGAGGCCCTCGCGTACGAAGTCGACGACCAGGTGGTCCGGGAATACCGCAACGTCCTGCGGACGCGTCAGGCCGCCTGAAGCCCGGCCACCAGCCGTGAGGCTTCCTTCCTCGCCGGCCCCAGCAGGGGATCGTCGTCGTAGGCTTGGGGGCCGACGATCTTCGACAGGAAGAACAGCGCCATCAGCTTGCCGTCCCGGCTCTCCAGATCCGCCCGCCGCTCGCGGTGGACCCGGTCCGCGAGTTCCGGGACGGCAAGGGCATTGCCCCACAGCGTTGCTGCGTCCAGACCGCGCGGGGCCATGCCCCAGTCCTCCCAGTCGATGACGCAGAACGCCGGGCCCATCACGTTCGCCCACGTCAGATCCGCGTGCGCCGCAGCCCACTGCCTGATCAGGGTGTCCTCAACCTCGGGGAAGACGTCGCCCAGCTTCGCCGTCACCAGTTCCTGCGTCATCAGCTCGGTGTCCGGGGTGGCGACGCGCGGGGTGCGGTGGGCGGCGAGCGCGTCGAGGGAGGAGTTCAGCGCGGCCCACCACGCCTCGGGCAAGTCAGGGTCCCTGAAGACGAGGGCGCCCTTCCCGATCGGCGGGGCGCTGACCAGCTCCAGCTCATCCGCCCGCCACATAGCCGGCTCACTCTCGTCCCGCCAGGCCAGCCCCCGGTACCACTGCGGCATCACCACACCGTCGAGGACAGCGGCGGCCTCTGTCCCGTTCCACCCCTGGACGCCGATCCGTTCGAACCCCCGCCGCTCGATCCGCACCCACGTACCCCGATCGGTCCGGCCACCCAGCGACCGGCGTTTGCGGATCACCGTGGCCCGGTCCAGGCGCACCCCGAGCCCCTGCTCCACCCGGTCCAGCACCAGATTGACCGGTTCCTTACGCAGATCCACTATGCGAGCCGCAGCCGGAGTCATAAGGGCGAGGCTAGCGAGCCATACGACGGTGCCGCCCCGCTCGAGAGTGACTAAAACTGCGCGAGGACATGCATGAACACCAGGCCAAGCCTCCCGTGGTGCATCTGATCGGATGCGGGACGCGCCCCACCGGGCAGCTCGCCCGCCCCGGAGCGATCCGACCACGCAGGAGCCTCGTATGTTGGCCGGGTCAGCCGTCGAGCTTGTTCAGCATGACGGCGTACACGGGGCTGTCGGGGAACGGCTGGTTCTCGCCGATCTTGCGGTAACCCCAGCCCTCGTACATCGCCTGAAGCCGGGGCCGCTTCGTGTCCACCGTGAGGACCGCCCACGACTCCGGGCGTCGGGCGAGGAGCGCGTCGTGCAGTCGGGGCCCAAGGCCTGTCTTGCGCCACTTCGGGCGCACCATCAGCTCGGAGACGGAGAACGTGGCGGGATCTTCCGGCTGGGTGTCGAGGTGTCCCTGCCACCACTCCCTCCCCGCGGTGGCGGGAGCACCGTAAGTGAATCCGACCGGCACGTCACCGTCGTAGGCGATCACGCACGCGAAGCCCTCGTTGCCGCCCCAGTGGTCCACGAACCATGGGAAGCGCTGCACGAACTCCTCGTGCCGACGGTCGGCGTACGCATCCTCGTGCACATCCAGCAGCGTCTGCCGGATGCCTCCGAGATCGTCGTGGCTGTAGTGCCGCAAGGTGGTGTCGGTCAACGGACGCTCCATTGGGTGCGGTAGCGGTCAGCCCACTCCCGGGCCGTCCGGTCGGTGGGGGCAAGGGTGAAAAGGTCGCGCTGGAAGTCCCCGAGCTGGGTCCGCATCCGGCCCGGGAGTGGACCGCCGGCCATCAGCTCGAACGCGTCTCCCGTCGTCGCGCACGCCTGTCCGATGTCACCCTGGCGAAGCTGCGCGTGGGCGAGCCGAACCATGGTCATGGCCCTGTTACGCCGGTACTCGGCGGGCAGCACTGCCAGCGCTCGGTACGAAGCGGCCTCGGCATGGGCGGGCTCGTCGAGCAGGTCGTGGACGATCGCGGTGAGCGCGGCCAGTTCCGCAGTTCCGTAGAAGCCGATCCACGGCGGCCGGGGGACGTCCTCGGCTTTGGCAAGGGCGTCGTGGGCGTAGCCGAGGGAGCGCAGTGCGGGCTGCCGGTCGCGGCGTGAGGCGTGCCCGATAGCCGTCCGGGCGTGGGCGAGGGAGGAGAACAGCGGATCCCGGCGTGCGGTGGCGGTGGTCTGCGCGGCCTGGGAGGCGGCGATACCTTCCCCGTATTCGTGGCGCTGGTGCGCGAGCATCGCTGTGGAGTTCCACACCCTCATCTGCGCCATCGGGTCCTGCGCCAGCCCGGCCAGCCGCAGGGCTTCCGCCAGGTGGGTACGGGCACTGTCGAGCTGCCGGGCGTCGATGCACGACCAGGCGGCAGAGGCGGTGTAGTGCGAGGCCACCGAGAAGAGTCGCTGCCGTACGGTCTGAGAGGCGGCCCGCTGCTGCAACCCGATCGCCTCTGCCGCCCCAGCGAGCGCGGCTCTCTCCAGGGCGGTGTGACCACCCCGGGCCTGGTCCAGCGCAGTCAGAGCCGCCATTGCCTCACGCAGGCGGATCACGTCTGCTGTTCCGACCGTGCGGCGCCCGGACGGGGCGGGAGCAGCGATGGCGACGGCCGCGCCGGCGGTCAGGGTCCAGAACGTACGGCGTTGCACGGGGTCCTCCGGTGGTGCAGTGGCAGGTGAGGCGAACCCTAAATCCGACAATGGGCATCCGAACACCTGCTCAAGCGCAGCGCGGGTCCGCCCGATCGGCCGTGTGGTGCGTCCGTTCACCAGATTCCACACGCTGCGCGCGGACACATTTCCCGGCCTGCCGGTGATCGAATGCAGCGCCGCGTTCATCTGACCTGCTAACTCCTCCTGAGTCAGCCCCAGATCAGTCATCCGCTGCCGAAGTACGGCGTTCTCTGCCATGCCACAGACCGTAGCGACGGGCTCACCCGCAGGACACCTGCTCGGGTAATCCATCCGTAAAGTCTTCCGGCTACCCGCGACCCCACCACCCGCAACCTTTCCTGTCTCCAAGACCGTTGCGGTCGTTGACTAAGCATCACGCCGCCGGAATGGCCCAGGCTCCCCGCCCGGCGGCAGAAGGAGGAGAGCCCCGTCCATGTCCCCCGCATGGGCGGGGTCATCGCCCGACGAGGAGGCATCGCCGTGACCACCGCGCACCGCCCGCCGTCCCACCAGTCGCTGCCCGCGTGGCTGTACGAGGGCGCCCGGGTCCTGGACCCGGAGAAGGACCGCGTGGCGATCGTGCAGTTCATCGGCCCGTGGGAGGACCCGCAGACCCGCCGCATACTCCCCTGCGCGGTGTTCCTGCGGCCCGAGGGCGGCGGCATGGAGTGGATCGTCGCGCCCGACGCAGTACGAGAGGCGGAAGGCCGATGAGGTTACGGCTGCTGGACGGGACCGAGCTGGCGAGCGACCCCGCCCGCTGCGTGGAATTCGCACTCGACCAGGTACGCGTCGAAGACGGGCACCTGGTCCTGCGGATTACCCCGGCGGACCTCGTACACCTGCGGATCGAGACCGACAGCGTCCTGCGGGAAATCCGCAGTGAGGCCCTCCGCGCGGAACACGCCTGGCGACGCGCCCTCGGCGAGTGGCACGAAGAAGGCCGCGCGGCCGTCGAAGCCCGCGCACCCGACGTGGCGTTGCTCGCCCGGGTCCTCGAAGCCTTGCGCCGCGAAGCCCTGGTGCTCGTGTAGGCGCATCACAGATTTCCGTCCTCGAACCTTCCAGGCAGTCGGCACGGGGGCGGAACGGCGCCGGAGGTTACGGCCCACGGGCTTCCGGCGCCATCCACCCACCACTCACACAACCGTAAGGAGCACCACCATGAGCGCCACCCTGGCCCCCGAAAGGGTCGAACTCGGACGGTTCTTCACCGTCAGCGCGGCCCGCTTCAAGGACGGCCACGCCACGGTCGAGATGTTCTCCGGCGCGATCGACGCCGAATGGCACCAGCTGCTCGACTCCCCCGAGTTCGCGGAGTTCTGCACGCAGCACGCCGGCCAGCAGATCGGCCACGCCCCGCTGAAGGGCTCGGGCGAGATCGCCTGGGTCACCGCGTACGAGGCGCTGTTCGGCCCGCTGCCCGAGGTCTGGTTCACCAACGCGGCCGGTGAGGTCGACACCGGGGCCCTGGATCGCTACCGGACGACCGGCGTCGTGGTCGCGGAGTGGGACTGCTCGCCGATCGGTGGCGGCGACGGGGACGACGTGGTTCCCGAGCCCCGGGAGATAGCAGCCGCGTGATCACCGCGCACGCTGCCGGAGCGCTCCGGTCCACAGCCGGGGCGCTCCGCCTCATCGAAGCCCGCACCACACACCCGAGAACCGTGGAGATAGCCGCGTACGTCCAGGCGGTGTTGGCGCACTGCCCGTATCTCGCGCCGTCCGTCGACCGGGGGGTGACCGGGTGGACCGTGTATGAGGCGGCCGGGGACGCGGGCGCGGTCGAGGCGGAGGTGTTCCACGCGGCGGTCCAGGCTGCCGAATGGGTTCGTCCGTTGGCCTCTCGCCGCCACGGGATGCTCGTGTGCGAGAACATCGTCGTCCTGGGAGCGGATGCCGGGACGCTGGTGTGGCCGCACTGGGCGCTGAAGAATCTGTACGGGCCGGTGGGCTTGATGTTCGGGAAGTTCACAGCCGGCGAAGTTCGCGGCGACATCCCGGTGCCCCCGGTCTCGTTCCTCCCCGTGCGGGTCGCGGTACGGCCCCGTGACCCGCGTTTCCTTGGCGCTACACCCGAGTTGGCCGCCGCGGTGGCGGAAGCGGTCGATGACGGCCGTGATGTCCTCGACGGCGTCGGACACGACTGGACGGAGATCAGACAATGGGCGCAGCACCTCCTCCCGAAGCGCTAGAAGCCCTGGAACGGCGGTTCGGGACGGTCGCCCACGACCTGCTGAGCGACCGGCGGGGCTCCAGGGCGTGGAAGATCACGACGCCCAGGGCGCCACTGGTGCTGAAGGCCAACGCTCCCGAACACGACGGCGCCAGGAACAAGGCTGCCGAGATGGAACAGGAAGACCGCCACCTCCTGGTCCTGGCCGAGGCCGCCGCGATCCGTCCCTCCTACCGGATCGACGCGGGAGCCTGGGGCGGCGGGCGGTGGCTGGCGGTGGAGTGGGTTGACGGCGCGCCGCTGTGGCGGGCCCTGGCCCCCACCCGCGAGGACACCGGAAACACCACCGCGCACCGTGCTCTGCTGCTGCGTCTGGCCCAGACGTGGGCTGCCCGGCTCGCCCCGATGCACGCCGCCGGGTGGGCCCACGCGGACGTCCAGCCCACCAACACCCTCGTCGACCCCGACGGCGCCGGCCACGTCATCGACTACGCCCTGGCCTGCGGCCCCGACACCGCCCGCCTGCCCTACCGAGGGGCGCTCACCCACACCACCGCCCCCGAAATCGCCGACGCCATCCTGTCCACCGCCGACAACGTCCACGTCCAGACGAACCCCCCAGCCGACATCTGGGGCCTGGGCGCCTCCCTGTTCTGGTGCTGGACCGGACACCGCCCCGGCATCTACGAGGACGACACCCCCCGCCCGGACAAGCTCCGCACGCTGGCCCAGGGGAAGCTGCACGGCCTCCAGGACGTCCAGCCGTGGCCCTTCCCGGCCCTGGAGGAGCTGATCGCGGCATGCCTCACGCCGGACCCCGACCAGCGCCCCACGGCCGCCGAGGTGACCGCATGGTCACCCTGAGAATGCTGACCCCCGACGACGCTCCCGCCGTGGCGCGGATCTACAGCGGTGCCTCGGTCCGCTTCACCCACGGCGAGGACTACCGGATGACGGTCGAGGACGCCGCCGTACGCCTGAAGAAGATCCACGACCAGGATCACGCAGTCCCCCGCACCCACTGGAACCGCGGCATCACCGTGGCCGGCGACCTGATCGGCGTCATTAAATCTCGCAAGCACAGCCCCGACTTGGCCACGCTTAGCTACATCCTGCGCGAAGACACCTGGGGCCACGGCCACGCCACCGACGCCGTACGGCAGTTCGTCCCGCTTGTCTTCGCCGAATCCGCAGTGGCACGTGTGGAAGCCAAACACCACCCCGACAACCCCGCCTCCGGCCGCGTCCTGGCCAAGGCCGGGTTCACCCGACTCGGCGTACATGAGGGCTACGCCGAGTACCGGATCGGTCTGCCCTCGCCGTAACAAACCTGGCACCGGGGCGCACCGAACCGAGCGGACCCGGCACGTGCTGACCACCTCGTACCGTCGGCGGTTCATCAGCCAGCGCTTCTACCCCTTCCGGCAGGCGGCCTCCGGACGGTGTCCTCGAAGGGGTCTCCGACCGCCTCGCCCCCTCCTCGGCCAGCACGACGAGGGGCCCTACGGATAAGGCGGCCTCACTCCCACCCGGTCCGGTGCCGCAGCCAAGCACGCGCAGCCTAGGCGGCCCGGACCTGGTGGGCGCGGAGAAACGGAACGCCCGGAGGAGCAGGCCGGCGAGAGGACTTCTCCCAGTAGCCGCAGAGACCGGCAGCGAACGCGGTCTACGTCCGGGGATCCTCCGGCTGCGGAAGATGAGCCACCGCAGCCTCGGCCTCAGCGGCGGTGTGACCGTCGAGGATCAGATGCGGCACCAGCACGGCCGGGTCTATCCACGCCGCGCCCCGGTTCTGGTACGACCAGTCGATGATGACGGCCGGCCCGTCCTCGCGGCGCAGCATGTTGTCCGGCCGCAGATCCCAGTGCAGCAGCGTGTTCCCCCAGGCGCCGGGCTGCCAGTCCTGCTCGATCGCCGCGAGGGCGCCCAGGTGCCTCACCGCCCACGGGTCGAGATCATCAGGCACCTGCCCGGCCAGGAACAGAACGACCATCCGGTGAGCCACCTGCCGACGAGGTCCGCAATGGGCTTCGCGTCTTCCAACGGCGACGGGGTCAGCAGCTTGCCCGCCTCCTCGACTGCGGCCAGCACCGCCACGGTGTCCGCCGAGCCCGGGGTCAGCACGGGAACGGCGCCGGGGATGTCCTCAAGGCACAGCCACCACCAGCCACCGCTCTCCTGGGGCGTGGCCCACCACACGACATCCGGCCCCACGCCGGCGGGGGAGCACCGAGGTCACGGCGAGCTCGTCCGCGTACTGCGGGGCGAACGGGTGGTCGGAGTCCATGCCCTTGAGAAATACGCGCCGCCCGTCGTCCAGGAGCAGCCGGGACGCTACCCCGGGAGTGAAGCCGCCGGTGCACAGCACCGCACCGGTCACCCGCGACTCGAGCCGAGACTCCACGTAGTTACGCGCAGCGGAAGGAAGCGACGCCCATTCAGGCCGGACAGAGGTTACGGACACGAGAAGTCGTACACCGCGAAGTCGGTGACCGGGCGGTACCCGATCCGCTGGTAGAGGCCGTTGCTGATGGGGTTGGCCAGGTCCGCGAACAGCAGTACCTCCTCGGCGCCCGCGGCCAGCGCGGCCCGACTCACCTCGACCGTCGCAGCGCCCGCGTAACCGCGACCGCGCAAGCGGGCCGGGGTGTAGACGGGGGCCACCCGGATCTGGCCGGCGACCATCGGGGTCACGCCCGCCATGGAGACTGGAGTGCCGTCAGGGGTCTCCCAGAACGTGACGCGCCCAGAAGCGATGCGCGCGTCGACCCAGGAGCTGGCGTCCGAAGAGGAGACTTCTCCGATGGCGTCGACGAACTCGCGATACCAGAGCATAAGTTGATCGCGATCCTGCGTCCCCGCGACTCGCCCCCGCCCCTCCGGGAGCGGCTCCGGTGGCGTGAGCGTGCCCAGGCGATACAGGCACTGCCGCTCGTAGAGCGTCGGTGTCGCGCCCGTGTGCCGCTGCCAAGCCTCGGCGAAGGCGGTGGCGGTGTCGTGGTCCGCACTGACGCCGGGGAGGGGGCGGCCAAGGTCGGCCAGGTAGTCGGCGAGGCTGTCGGCCTCCTCGGGGGTGAGGGGGGTTAGGTTCAAGCGGCGGGGCGGGGTGCGGAAGAAGATCGCGCGGACCTCGCCCGCCCGCTCCAGTCGGCCGAAGATGGGGGCTTCGGCGCCATACGCGTCTGCCCCGCGCGTACGCAGTGCCTCGGTCACCGTCAGCGGGACGGTGTGCAGGGCTGGGCGCGAGCGCAGGAAGTCCCCGGCTCGGGCGAGAAAGCCGTCGAGGTCTTCGGTGAGGTGCCAGTCATCTGGGCTCATGCCTCATGATCCCTCGATCGGTTGGCGTGCGCCTGCGGTTTTCCGCTGAGCGTGGCGAGCCAGCCACGCCCCGGAATCCGTGGAAGAACTCTGGAGGTTGCCGTGGCGGGCAGGTCTGCGGCACCGCCATCCGGCGCCCTCCCCATGACGCCGCCCACCAGGGAGCGAGTTGGCCGTTTCCAAGGTGGAGGCCACAGCCTGTCGGTAGGTTGGTGATCGTGGACACGCAGATACCGGAAGCGCCGGCCGCCCGAGTGCTGGCCCTGCTGGACGAGGTCGACCGGCTGCGCGGCGAGAGCCGGTACGAGGACGCGTTCTGGACCGCGCAAGAAGCCCTGGAGGCCATGCCGGCCGACAGCTCCATGAAGTTGGCAGAGTTCGAGGAACTCCAGCTCGTCGCCTGGCTCAAGCGCGATCACTGCCAGGACCAGTGGACTGAACAGCTCCGCCATCACCGCAGGCCAGATCAACCGATTTCCGGCCCGGCATAGCGAGGTCCGCCGCAGGCCTTGCCTCGTGCCCGCCCGATCCCGCGCGGTCTCTTCTCAGTCGGATAGGGCACTCGGTGACGCGGGCTGCCCTACCACCCGGGCTGAGCACGACAGGCCGCGGCGCGGCACGGCGTTAGGGTGACGTCGAGGCGAGCGAAAGGGATCCGCGATGGGCGCGCATGAGCACGGGTCTGTGGAACTGCCAGGGGGACCGACCAACGCCGAAGGGCGAGCAGTCAACGAGGCCCTGCTCGGTGCCCTGATGGCGGCGGCGATCAAGGGTTGTACCGAGTGCGTGGACCGGCGGCTGGACGAAGTCGCCAGTGAGCCGACCTGCTTGGCACGCCTGGTGGAGGTGACCCGGCTGACCACGCTGCGTCTGAACCGCGGGGAGATCCCCGGGTTCATGACGGACGATGACGACACGTTCGGTCCCGCCGCGCCGGAGCTCAAGCGTCTGGTGCGGGCCGCCACCGCCGCCGAACCCTTGACCGAGGTGTGCGAGCAGCTGACGATCGCCGAGCGTCGGGCTGCGGCCGAGTACGCCATCGAGCTGCTCGTCGGCGCGTTGACCCTCGCGAACTCGACCGGACTCGATGACGCGGAGACACTGGCACAGATGTGCTGCGCGATCAGTGCCCTGCTCGTCGAGTGGTGGTTCACGACCGCGCCGATGGCCGCCAGGGAGTTCACCGAGACATGGCGGCGATGGGCGTTCGGACACCGGGAGGCGGGTCTGCCGGGCAACGGCGTCCAGGCAGTCGCGCTGCTGTTGGGAGCCGTGCTCCACGACCAGGCGCTCCAGGACCGGGTGCCCGTCGAGAAGCTGCGCACCCTGGTCTTCACCCGCACGCTGCCCTCGCTCCAGGAGCCGGAGCGCGCCGCTGGCATTCTGAGCGCGTTCGCGGCACCGCCCGGCACCGACGACATCACCGTGCCCGTCAAGCGCTTCGCCCTGAGCAACCCCGCCTTCCTCGCGGAGATGTGCGGTCTTGCCCGGCACACGCTCACCGTTCACGCCGAGAACTGCCCCCACGGCCTGCGCGAGAGCGACCACGAGTGCACCCTCGCCCACCGGGCACCCGCTCTGGCCGGCGACACACAGACCTTGGTTGCCGCGCCTACCCCCGAGGAAGGCCGGCGCGTAGCCCTGCCCCGCATCGGGTACAGCGAGGACGAGCCTGTCGAGGACGCCCCCGACGGATACGGCGCCGACCACACCTGGCAGATCAACGTCGACCGGATCCTGCTGAAGCGGTTCGACGCCGACATCGCCCGCTGGAACGAGAACATCTCCGAGGACTCCTCCATCAGCGAGCCGAACTACCAGCACGAGGTCGGCCTGGAGGCGTTGGCCTGCCCCGCCTGCGGCAGCCGTGCGTCTTTTCTCGCCGAAGGACGTTGGAACGATCCCCTCACGCTGCACTGCCGTTGCGGTGTCACCGTGATGTCTCCCGTTGACGCCGGCCCCGAGGACCTGGGCCGCCGCCTCCTCAAGCGGCTCATCCTGTGCGAGGCGGACCCCGCCTACGCGGCCCGCCGCCTGATGCAGCCGCTCGCCGAGTACCGGGAGCGCGAACACCAAGCCCGAACCGGCAGCTGGTACCGCGGCCTGGACGGCGAGGACGTTACCCTCGTCGAGGCCGTCGACCTCAGCAACAACGATCTCGTACAGGCATTGACGGCGGCCCTGCGGCCGCAGCTGCCCGATCGCCATGGCGGCCGCACCCTGACCCTGCTCCTGCTCCAGGTCCTGTACTCGCTGTCCGCCCCGGCCATACGCGACAGCCAGGACGGCCGGAACCTGACCGCCGCCGTACGCGCCCTCGTGGCCGATCTGCAGGAGGAAAGCGCGCGCTGGGCGCCGACCCGGCAGCCAGTCCTACACCGGCTCCAGGAATGGCGCGCGGAGGGCGGCCCGCAGATGTGGCAGAAAGCATGGGACCGAACCCTTGAGGTGGCCGGCTACCGCTTCACGCGCAACCGGGTCGGTGACGGTCGCCTCAGCGACGGCTGCGCCGGCCTCACCCTCGCCCTGTACCTCCTGGCCCGCGAGGCGGACACCGCCATCGACCAGATCGGCATTGAGGACGTCCGCGGCCTGCTGCCCGCCGACAGCAAGGACGATGCGACCGTCCGCCCCGAGGAGGTGCCGCAGCAATGGGGCGCACGGCTCCAGGCGCTCGGCCACGACCTCGACGCCACCGACGATCCCGTCGCCCGGTTGTGGCGGCACCTAGGCACCGACCGTTCTACCGGCACGTTCGGCGACCGCCAAGGGCCCGCTCTGACGGTCAGTCTCGACGCCATCATCGGCCCGCGCTCCTGCTACGCCATCCGCTTCTGAAGGTCCGCCACCACGGTCACCACGACCCGCCCCATCTATCCCCAGGAGCCTCCCGACCTTCACACCATGGCCGACTCTCCCGTGACCGTGCGCGCCATCGTCCATGACTTTCCCGCCCGTGGTCACGCCACCGGTGAAGGCCAGGCCCGCATCAACGTATTTGCGCTGAGCCGCGAAGAACCTAACCGGAGGTGCTGGGCAGCCAGCTGGTAGCGCCCACCACTTCGCGCGCTATGTCGACCACGGAACGTCCGTCGGTCGCCACTCGCACCGTGTCCAGGGGTGTCTGCTCATCCAGAATCCGCGCCTTACGGGCGCTGCTCTCCAGCTCGTGCTCCAGCTCCGAACCCAGTTCCCGACCGGTCAGCCGCTCACGGGCGGTGGCATCGGAGGCGGTGAGCACAACCCGTACGATCCTGACATTCGCGCCCATGGCGCGCTGGAACATGCCCTCGTTCTCGGCCAGAACGCTCACAGTGTGCGTGTAGATCAAGCGGCGGTACCCGAGCTCGGCGTAGTTCGACCAGAGCGCCGTCAGATTGCGCTCCGCGATCTTCCTGCGGCGGAGGTCCCCCTCCGGAGCAGGATGTGCCTGCCCCATGAAGTCTCCTTCGATTACGCAGTGAGCAACCATCGCGGCGCGCAGACGCGCTGAGACCTCCCACCCCACCGTCGTCTTGCCAACGCCCGCGCGCCCTCCGATGAGCAATACCTCTGCTTGATCCATAACCACACCCTGCCACCGAGTGGTCGAACCGCGCGAACTAAATGTGCGCGGATCAGGGAGACAGGCACCTAGGCCGTGAACCGGCCAGGCACCCTGTACGCCATGGCAGCGGCCGACCATGATGAGTGTCCCGTCGCAGACGATCTGGTCCGTGACCGCAGCTCTGACGTGTGGCAACCGGATGATGTAGGACGGTCTGAAGATCCAGATCTCAGGGGACGTGGTTCCCCAGACGTGACGTTCTCATCTGGGTCTCAATGCATCTGGTTCGGCGCCGACGATCAGATCGGGTGCTGGTCTGCACGGCGAAGTCATGCGAGACGCATCAGGTGCACCGTCAAGAATGGCGTCATGGACTATCGGATCGAAGTGCCTGAGCCTGACGATGCCGCCTCCGTGGGCCGGATGCAGTTGAGGGCTTGGCTCCAAACGTACCCCAACGAAGTCGCGGGGATCGATGAGGAGTGGATCCGCGAGCACCGAGGGGTCGCTGTCACCGCGGAGGGCATTGCCCAGTGGCGCAGGTTCATTGAGAAGGCTATACAGCAGCCGGATCTGCTGTTCTGTCGTGTCGTCCGTTCCGGGGTGGAGGTCGTCGGGATCCTTTGCGGCCGCCGAGACGAGATGGTCACCCTCGGGCCGATGTATCTCGTGAACGAAGCCCAAGGCCAAGGTATCGGCGGGCGGCTGATGGACGAGTTCCTGCCCTGGGCGAACGGCGCTTCCACGCACCTGTGGGTGACCGACTACAACGCAAGGGCGATCCGCTTCTACGAACGGTACGGATTCAGGAGCACAGGCGAGCGCGAGCTCTGGCGAGACAAGTTGCCCAATGTGCGGATGGTCCGTGAGTCACTGCTGAGCAACGAAGTCGTCTGAGACGCAGGGCAAATTGGGCCAGTTCAGCTGAGACAGGGTGCCGGATCGACTGACACGGGACAATGAGATCTATTCCATCCGGGTGGGCGACGGAGTCTGTCTCATCGAATCCGGCTGGCTCCGACTTCCTGCCACAGGCCACCGCAACGCGGGATAGACCGGCCGCACCCGCGCAGGCGCACCGTACGCTTCCTGCCAGATCGCACGAAGCGATGGCGCACCGGGGCATGATCGCCTGGGTGGGCACCTCGTGAACGTCACGAGCAGTGGTGAGGGGGATGCGTGGTGGGCGAGTTGTGGCCGCACCAGTTGGAAGCGGTCGACGCGGTGTTGTCGGCGATCGGCCGGGGCGGTCGCACGAGCCTGATCGCGGCGTGCGGAACGGGCAAGACCCGTATCGGTGGCGCCGTGGGATCCCGCCTGGAGTCCGAGGGCCGGGTCCTGGTCGTGGTGCCCACGATCGAGCTGCTGGTGCAGACCCTCAGCGCCTACCGCCTCGTACGGGGCGGGCACCTGGGCGGAGCGGTCGCGGTGTGCAGTGACACCACGATCGCCGAGATGCAGCTGCTGGAGGGCGAGCCGGACGTGGTGGTGACCACGACCGCGGACGTCCTCGCCTCCGCCGTGGCCGGCCGCAGCCGGGTGACGGTGCTGTCCACGTACGCGTCGCTGCCGGTCATCGCCGATGCCCACGCCCACCACGGCCTGGCGGCCTGGGATCTGGCCGTCATCGACGAAGCACACCGGACGACGGGCAAGGCGTCGGGACCCTGGAAGATCATCCATCATGACGCGCGGATTCCCGCCGAGCGCCGCCTGTATATGACCGCGACCCCAAGGGTGGCGACCACCAGCGGTGACGCGGTGGTGTCCATGGACGACCAGCAGATCTTCGGGGACGTCTCGTACCGGCTGCCGTTCTCCCGCGCGATCAACATGGGCCTGCTCGCCGACTACCGGGTCATCGTGCCGGTCGTCACCGACAAGGAGGTCCACCAGCTCACCGCGGACGAGAACCTCGCGCTCCGCCTGGGCGCCGCGTCCCTGCAGCCCGCGACCGTGGCCGGACAGATCGCCGTGCTGCGCACGATGTCGGAGTACGGGGTGAGGCGGGCGATCAGCTACCACCACCGCGTCGCCGACGCCCGCACCTGGGCTTCGGCACTGCCTACCACTGCATCCCTGATGCCCAACCCTGTCGAGGTCTGGGCCGGGCACGTCTCGGGCGCCCAGCTGCCTCACCTGCGCCGTCGTGTCCTTGACCGGCTCGCCGAGCCCGGCGAGGAGCTCGCCGTGGTCAGCAACGCCCGGGTGCTCAACGAAGGCGTCGACGTGCCCGCGGTCGACGCCGTTGTCTTCTCCCGGCCCCGCCGCTCGGCCATCGACACCGTTCAGGCTGTCGGGCGGGCGCTGCGCACCGGGGGCCGGCGCGACAAGGTCGCCACCATCGTCATCCCGCTTCTCCTCGCCGAGGGCGAGAGCCCCGAGGCCGCCCTGGAGGGCAGCGAGTGGGAGCCAGTCTGGCAAGTTCTGCGCGCGCTGCGCGACCACGACGACCGGCTGGACGACGAGCTGCGGCTGCGCCGGCGGGAGGTCGGCGAGGGCCGCCCGTTCGAAATCCTGTCCAGGGAACACAAACTGCCCAACTGGCTGACGGTCGCCGGAATCGACGTACCGGACTCCTTCGCACGATCCATTCTGATCAGGGCTGTCCGCGCCACGACCCCCACCTGGGAGGAGTTCTACGGCGCGGCCTGCGCCTACCGGAAGGTCCACGGCACCGCCGACATCCCGCTGACGTGGATCACCGCTGAAGAACTGCGCCTGGGCGACTGGCTGCGGCGTCAGCGCGTGGCGTACAACGCCGGCGACCTGTCAGAGGAGCGCACCGCCCTCCTGGAGGAGCTCGGGATCGTCTGGGACCAGCTGGAGGAGTCCTGGATGAACACCTACGAAGAGGTCAAGCGCCGCGCCGCGGAGCAGGGACACTTCGTCTTCGAGGAGCACGACGTCACCTCACACGGCGTCGTGCTCGTCAACTGGTGCACCGCACAGCGTTCCCGGCACCGGGCGGGCAAGGTACCCGAGAGGCGCGTTGCGCTGCTGGAGGCGATCGGCTTCCCGTGGGACGCCGCGCAGGACCGGTGGATGCGCCGCTACAACGACCTCAAGACGCTTCACAGCCGGCGCGGCACGCTGCTGCGGTTGCCTGCTGCCACACCGGAGGCGACCTGGCTTGAGGGGCAGCGCGCCCTGTTCCGCAACGGCCGACTCGCCCCCTGGCAGCTCAGCCAGCTCGCAGAGGTCGGCATCGACTTCCGCGACCGGCGCGAAGTGACGTGGGACAACACCTACGAGGAGATCAAGGCGTTCCACGCGGAGGAAGGCCACTGGGTCGTCCCGCAGGACCTCGTCTCGGTCGATGGCGTCAAGGTCTACCTGTGGGCCCGCTCGCAGCGCGGCAGCAGGAAGCAGGGCACCCTCGAGGAGCGGAAGGTGGCCCTGCTCGACAAGATCGGCTTCCCGTGGGATCCCGCGCAGGAGCGATGGGATGCCCGATGCGTCGAACTGAAGAAGTTCCATGCGACGCAAGGGCACATCAACCTGCCCCCAGGCCAGTTGCGGTCGTGGCTCTACCAGCAGCGCAAGAAGAGTCGTGCGGGCGCTCTCACCCAGGAGGCGGCGCAGCGCCTGAGCGGGATCGATCCGCTCTGGTACGACGAGCAAGCCTGCCTCCTCAGCGCGAGGACCCGGGGATTCTTCCGGCTCACGGATGCTTCGTGGGAGGAGGTGAAGACGGCCCTGCCCGTGCGCGGTGGTGAGGTGTGGGAGAACAGCGACCATCGCGCCGTCGTGGAGGCCATCCTCTGGAAGCTCGGCACCGGCGCCCGCTGGGACGATCTCGCACTGGCCGCCGGGTCCCCCACCACTGTGGCCAGCTGGTACTACGAATGGGAGAGGAGCGGCCTGTGGCAGGAGATCTCACGACGGGCCATGGTCCGCGGACGTCACCTGTGACCGCGCCCGCCTCGGGCCATCCCCGACGTCCTGCTCCAGCGCACCGACCGTGATGCTGGAGGAGGACACACGGATGTGTGCCAGGTGGCGGTCCGCCGGCGTCGGCGCCTGCCGCTTCAGCGGCCCGCCTTCGGCTCGGGGGACGCCCCGTCGCGATCAGACGCCCGGACGAAGCTGGCGATGTCCGGCAACTCTGGCTGGTATCCGTCCGAAGTGTCGACAGTCAGGGTGGGAACGTCCAAGCTGATCGGCACGAAGGATGCGAGGGAGTGCTCTCCGGCGGCGATGGCTTCGAGCAGGTCCTGGTCGCCGTGGGCGGCTCGGTGTGCGTTGTCTTTGGCGCGCTGGACGATGCGGTCGTGGGCGACATCGACCGCGGTGGTGCAGCGGATGATACGGAGGTGTGCGAGGCCGGTGAGCGACTCCAGGTTCGGCCGCCAGAGCCGGTCCTGGAAGGCGGCTTCGGCGACCACCGTGACTCCGGCCTCCAGGAGCACCTTCAGCACGCCGAAGAAGGCGTCGAGGGTTGGGTAGTTGAGGGGGTCGTCGCCGCCGCTCTGATAGCCCGGATGGGACATGACCATGCCCTGCTTGATCTCGTCGCGGATGATCGCGGGACATCCGAGCGCGCCGGCGAGCTCGTGCGCGAGAGTGGTCTTCCCCGTTCCGGGACCGCCGCTCACGACCACCAGGGTCGGCAACCCCGGGGAGTTGCATCCGATGCGCGACTCGTTGGGTGCCGATGCCCCGGTACTGGGTGGATCGTAGCAGCCCCCTGACTTCTCTGAAGGGGCCTCTGACCTGCCCTGATGGTGCGGATCGTTCATTCGATGCATGATTCGACCTCCTGATGCAATGGGGGTTGGTGTGGTTCGGCGCGACGATGTGTCGCCGGGGTCGGCTCGGCTGGAGCTGGTCGACGGAGTGTTCTTGCTGCACCCGGAGGACGCCGTGTTCGGCGCGATGCTCGACGGGTGGGGGAAACAGCAACGCGGCCGGCGGCTTGACCCGGAGACGATCGATGAGCGTGCCCGAGTCGTACGCCGGTTCATGAAGTTCAGCGAGCACTACCCATGGCGCTGGACTGCTGCCCACATGGACGAGTGGTCGTTCTCCCTCACCGCAGAGCAAGGGCGGGCGAAGTCGACGATCAGGAGCTACCAGGGGGCGATACGGCTGTTCTGCGACTTCATCACCTCCCCGCACTACCACTGGCCAGCCGAGTGCGAGAAGCGGTTCGGCACGCATCCCATTCAGATCTGTCACGAGTGGAACACCGCGACTCACCTGGAGGAATACGAGGGCGACGCCGAACGCCGGCCCTTGACCCGGGAGGAGTGCCAGGCGCTGTTCGACTACGCCGACGACCGTGTCGAGCACGCGATCAAGTACGGCCGCAAGGGCGCCTTGACGGCCTACCGAGATGCGACCGTGTTCAAGACGATCTACGCGTGGGGGCTGCGCTGCCGGGAGGTGTCGCGGCTCGACCTCACGGACTTCTACCGCAACCCGAAGGCCCCGGAGCTGGGCCGATACGGACAGCTCCATGTCCGCTACGGCAAAGCGAGCAAGGGGTCGGGACCGCGTCGGCGGATGGTGGGCAGCGTGATGCCCTGGGCCGTGGAGTCGATGGAGGACTACCTGGTGAACATCCGGCCGCGGTTCAAGCATGAGGCGGGCCGCAAGGCCGTGTGGCTGACCGAGCGCGGAGGACGCCTGCAACCTCGGGAGATAGAGACGCGGTTCGCCGCTTACCGCGATGCTCTCGGCTTCGATAAGGAACTCGTCCCGCACTGCTTGCGCCACAGCCACGTCACGCATCAGATCGAGGACGGCGTCGACCCGAAGTTCGTACAGGAACAAGTCGGTCACCGATTCGCGTCGACTACCGCCATCTACACCGGTGTCAGCACGGACTTCATGAACACGATGATGCGCAAAGCGCTGGACCGCGCCTTCGAGGCCGACGAACTGGAGACGGTATGACCGCCAAGCTCGACTACGCATGGCACCTTCGCGAGCTCATGGCCGCGCGAGGCATGTTCTCGACCACCGACCTGCGACCGCTTCTGGCCGAGCGGGGCATCGACCTGTCCACGAGCCAGGTGTTCCGGCTGGTGACCGAGAAGCCCGAGCGGCTGAGCATGAAGACCTTGATGGCCTTGCTGGACGTCCTGGGCTGCCGGATGGAGGAGCTCATCGAGCCCGTCCGAACGTCGGGCCGGCAGCGCAAGGCCGCCTCCGGCGAGACCGCCGCCCCCGGCAACGAGCCCGACCCCAATGGGGTGGGCTCATTCCGTCCGAAGCGGGCCCGCGTCCTCTGACATGTCCCGAGCCACCGCCCCGGCTCCGCGCTTCATGACCGAACCGCGGACCGTCATCATCGAAGCCATCGCCGCACTCGAACCCGGCCTCCCCGCGGAAGTGCTCGCGTCGACCGTCGACCAGAGCGTCGATACCCGCGCGAAGCTCCGCCGGCTGGCCCAGGCACTCGAGGACGCCCCAGATCTGTTGACGTCCGGCCGGCCGGAAGGCCCGCGGCTCGTCGAGCTGCTGATCAGGGCTCTCCAGGTTCACGGCACCAAGCGCCTGGTCCTTCCGCGATGCGCTCGGTGCGGCCAGCAGCGGCCCTTGCCCCGCGTCGAGGGACCCCGCCGGATCTGCGAGTCCTGCGCAGGAACCGCCAACAAGCGTCGGGAACCGTGCGCGGTCTGCGGCAAGACCAGGGCAGTGGCCATGCGGGACCGCGATGACCGAGCGCGCTGCTTCCGGCACCCACCCGAGGCCACAGACGACACGGCCGTGATCTGCGAAGTCCTCCGGAGCCAGGACACGGGCCTGGACGAAGACGCGCTCACCGAGATCGTGGAACGAGCCCTGCCCAAGGCCTTCCAACGCCGAGAGGTCGCCGGCGATCTGACCCGGCGCCCTGAGCTGATCTCCGGCCAGGGGGCCTACGGCTCCCCCCGGATGATCACCCTGATCGAGGCACTGGTGGAGCACGGTGCCCTCGGCGTGACCCTGCCGGCCTGCCCCTTCTGCGAGCGCACCGTCCCGTTGCGATTCCGACGGGACGACGCCCGGTGCTGCCGCCGCTGCTATGACAGGACCAGGCTCCAAGACTGCTCGCGCTGCGGCAACAGCCGGAACGTGGCGACCCGAGCCGCTGACGGCAAGCCCTTGTGCGGGCACTGCATGCACTCCGACCCGCATTTCCACCAAGCCTGCCGCAGCTGCGGTCAGCCCGCGTTCACGCGACGTCACAACGACCAGGGCCACGGCATCTGCGACTCGTGCTGGCGCCCGCCCCTGGCCGTCTGCTCCGTCTGCGGAAACCACAAACCGTGCCACTACGCGGACAGCGAGGCTCCGCGCTGCGCGAACTGCGCCGCCCGGCTGGTTCGCGAACCCTGCTCGCTCTGCGGCACCATCCACGAGGTCTACATCCGGACCGCCGACGGTGGGGCGATCTGCCCTCCCTGCGGCCGCGGCCGGGAAACGTGCAGCACCTGCGGGAACGTCCGATACGTGTCCAGCCGCACGCCTGACGGCCAGCCCCTCTGCGGGCGATGCTTCGGGAAGAGCCCGTTGTCCTTCCGCGAATGTGTTGAATGCGGCACCACAGGTCGTCTCCACCACTTCGGGCTTTGCCCGAAGTGCGCCGCACCGAGGCAGCTCCGTTCGCTTCTCACCGGACCGGACGGCGAAGTCCGCCCGGAACTCGCGCCCGTCGTGACGGCCCTGGCCGCCAGCGATCCCCACTCCCTGCTCATTCGGCTGCGGCACCCCGGAACCCCCCTGCTCCTCCGGGCCTTGGCAGCTGAACGAGGAGAGGTCACCCACGAAGTACTCGACCGCCTCCCACAGCCCCGTTCGATCCGATACCTCCGCGCCGCACTGGTATCGACAGGGGTACTGCCCGAGCGGGACGAGCTCCTGGTCCGCTTTGAGAAGTGGGTCGCCAGCACCGTTGAGGAGGTCCAGGACCCCGCCGAACGCCAGGTCATCAGAACGTTCACCACATGGTTCTACCTGCGGCGGCTCCGACGGCGCTCTCCTCGGCGCCGTCGGATAACCAGCGGTGGCTACAACTTCATGAGGCACGAAATCCGGGCTGCCATCCGCTTGCTCGCATGGCTTCGAGAACGTGGAGCGAGCCTGGAAACGTGCACACAGAGCGATATCGACCAGTGGCTGAGCTCCGAGGAGTCCGGCAGATACGCCGTCCGGAACTTCCTCACCTGGGTCGTCAGCCGCGGACATGCCCACGACATCACAGTGCCCACACACACCACCTCGCGCGGCCAGGAAATGCTCGCTGAGGTCGATCAACGATGGGCCCTGAGCCGCCGCCTTCTCCACGACACGACCATCGCCACCATGGATAGGGTCGCCGGCTGCCTCGTTCTTCTCTACGGCCAGTCCTGCACGCGCATCGCAGCCTTGACCACCTCGCACGTCACGAAGACTCACGACGGGGTCCAGCTGCAGCTTGGGCGGAAGCCACTCGAGATACCGGAACCCCTGGCCGGCCTCGTTCTCGAACTCGTGGACACTCGCCGGGGGCACGCCGTGGTGGGCCACACGGACAGCACTCCCTGGCTGTTCCCCGGCGCATTCCCCGGACGCCCCATGGACGGCGTCTCCATCACGGCCCGACTCAACCGCATCGGGATCCGGGCCCGAGCCGGGCGCAACACCGCGCTCATGGAGCTGGCCGGCGAACTCCCAGCCGTCGTCCTGAGCGGTCTCCTCGGCATCCACATCTACACGGCCACGCTCTGGGCGCAGGAAGCGGGCAACACCCGTCCGGGATACGCGGCAGAGGTGGCACGGAGGGAACTCCGCAAGAACTGATAGGCCGGGTTACCAGTAGTACTCATCGCGTGTTCTCACAGGTCAGCATGGAGTTCCCCTTCGTGGCGTCGTCCCGTGAGGACCGGGGATGGTGATCGGGAGCGGCGTTCTTCGCGAGCCGGAGGGCGATGAATCCGCGCTCACGGACAGTTTGGCGTATTCGCGGGGGTGGTGTTGGGCCATTGCCGGGGTGGGTCGGTGTTCCATCAGGCGTTCGATGATGAACCCTGCCTCAGTGATCTCTCCTACCCATCGTTCCAGGGGCTGGCGCCAGTAGCGGTGCAGCATCCCGCCGGTCCAGGTCTCTTCGACATGGCGGGCGTCGAAGTAGCTGCCGCCGTCGGCGAGCCAGTCTGCAGTCGGGTGGCTGGTGGACAACACGAGGCGCCCCGCGTGACGCAGGATCCGGTGGAGCTCGCGCAGAGCGGTGACCGCGGTCGCGGACATAGTGGATGACCAGGGTGGCGAGGACGAGGTCCACTGCCTCGTCGGGAATCCAGTCGAGCGGGTCGTCGAGGTCGTGCTGACGCTCCTCGATGCCTGAGCCGAGACGACTGCGGGCGTGGCGGACCATGTCCGCGCTCTGGTCGAACCCGCTTACGTGGGCGCCGTGTGCGATCAGCTCGGCCAGGTAGAGGCGGGCCCGCAGGCGGCGCCCTCACGTTCGCTGCGGGTCAGGCCATCACGCTCGCCTGCGATGACCTCGGCCTAATCCATCCAGTCCCGCACCGCGGTCTCGGTGAGATCGAAGCCCTTGGCGACCTGACCAGCCGAGCGGTCACCAGCCGGCATAGATCGACGATCTCGGCCTTGAGCGCCAGCGTAAACAAGCGACGTGAGCGCGGCTTCTCCTTCCCCGCGCTCTCCATGATGGAGATCATCCTTCCGGGGCCAGAGCCCGCGATCTCCGATGTCTGTCAAATTGGATCAAGCCCGGTCCGAATTTTCGATCTTGCCACCGGGATGATGCGCCTATTGCGCTTTGGTGACCTTCATAACAGGCTCAGCCTGTGTGGCCCTCGCTTTCCGCCTTGTACGATCAGGCCGTCGGCTGGATGCGCCGCCCGGCCACCGCACACCTCAAGTGCGAGCCCCTGGCCACTAGCGTCCCGCAAGCGGATATCGGGATCGGGGACCGCCAGCGGAATCCCGAGTGGTACTTCAAGGGAGCAACTATGCGTTGGCGTCGGGACCCTTCACGGCGCGCTCTCGTGAAGGAGTGCGAGAAGCTGCTCGCCGATCTACCTGTCCCCGTTCCCTTCAGCGTCGAGGCGCTGGTGCGGAATATGGAAAATGCGCTGAGTCGTCAGATTCGCCTGGTGCCAATGGATGATCCTGATGGGGGCTTGGGCACCGCATGTGGCCTTCGAGTCAAAGCGCCGGAGTTCACGATCATTCTCTACCGCCGCCGTTCAAGTCGCTGCCAGACCGAGCACATTATCCTCCATGAGCTCGCGCATGAGTGGCTGGACCACGGAACTAACCTGACGGCTGCCGAGATTGAGCGATACGTACCTGAACACATCCGCGAGGAAGTTCTTCGGCGTTTCCCAACGACTCTGATCCAAGGGCGCGTGAATTTCGATAGCCCCGAGGAAAAACGGGCCGAGCTTTCGGCATCGCTGATAAAGCGGTTGGCGCGCCGTCAGCCGATCGGAGGAGACGACATGGTCAGCCTCCTTGAATCCTCACTTTCTCATCCCGTTGCTCCACCGCGGCGCCGAGTCTAACCGCGAGTGACCGGCGTTCACCAAGACCGAGTTTCCGGCTTGGCGATTTAGCCACTACGCAGTCCGCCTACCGTCAATCGCGGCTGTGGTCAACCGGCCTTCCGGGTTGGTGAGGATCCAGCCAGCCCGTAGATATGTACTGGTTACGTGTTCGATTTCTTCAAATACCTGACTGCGGTAGTGATGACCGTCATCGCCGTATGGCGATTCCCGGCAGTTCGGTACGCCGATGCTCATCGCCGGGCCCTCTGGGGCGGCTACGCCGGATTCGCCGTAGCCCTATGGCTCTACACGCCAGCAGCGATGCGTGCGGTGGATCGAATCCCCGTAGTCGACCTGAGTGCCCTGCTCAGACACTTCGCCAGCACTGCCGCCATCATCGCAGCCTTGACTTACGTCGCAACCAGCTATGGGAAGAGCTCGGAGACCGTCGCACCCCGGCACGTCGCGGTCTCGCGCTGGATCGCCCGCGCATCCTATAAAGCAGGTGCAGTAGGCGTGATCCTGCTTACGATCCTATTCTTCACTGTGCTGGACCGCACCACTCCGAGCCATAGCTTCCTAATCGATCATGCTGGGGAGTGGGGAGCTGCGGTCTACATGACCGTTTTCTACTTCTTCCCATTCATCACGACTGCGGTTTGTGGCTACCAATGGACCAGAGCGGCACGACAGGCTGAGAGCACCAGCATGCGCGTTGGGCTGGGCTTGATGGGGGTCTCGATGTGGATGGGCCTGGTCCACACAGTGGCCCGTGTCGCCATCCTCTGGGGAGCGGTGATGTTCCCCCTAAGTTCCTCAATGGTGGAGCTTCTTGTAGACGCCACAGCAGTATGGATGAACCTGCTGTTCCTGATCGTCGCGGTGGGCGCGAGCATTCCCACTACCCGCGCGGCCGCTGCTCGCTGGAAGACGTGGTGCACCCTATACAGGATCTATCCGCTCTGGTTCGACCTGGTGGAAGCCTTTCCGGGGACGAGCCTGTACCCGCCTGGATCGCGCATAGGAGAACTCATCCATATGCGCGTCCCCAGCGACGTTCGCCTGGACCGCTGGACTCAGGACATTGCCGATGCCTGCGAAAAGCTGCGGTATTACGCCCCGAAAGAATTGTTGTTCGCCGCAGAGGACATGACTGCCTCACATGCCGACCCCGAGCCGGCCGCGGAAGCGTACTGGATCAAGGCCGCAGTCCAAGCCGCTGATACCGCACAAGCCAGTCGGTACGCCGTCGGCCCCCTGAAAGCGAAGCCGTTCGTTGATACCGATAGCGAAGCGGCCTGGCTAACGCGTGTGAGTACGGTCTACTCGCACATAACCACGACTCAGGCCCGGACGCTTCTCGAGCAGTCCGAAGAGGCAGAAATCGGACCTACCCAATAGCTCGCGATTGGGATGAAGGCCGAGTTCTCGGTTCAGAGCGCCTTGCCCGGCTCGCGGCTCTATGCGACATAGCGATCTTGAATGGCGGGCCGGTTAGTGACATTAAGCACGAACGACTGTGTGAACACGGCTGGTACCGTGGGTTCCGCGGACTGATAGGTCTTGCTCCGCCCCGTAAGTGCACCCTGGCCTGCGACGCACAGATGCTGCCGTCGCCACACGTAGCCGGGGCCGCGACGCTGTCCGGTCTGGAAGGCGTCCAAAGTCTCAGCAATGGAGTTCCCGCATGTCCAACCGCACCGGCCTCATCCTCGATTTCGGAGGCGTGCTCACCACTCCCCTGCTGCCAGTGGTGCTCGCCTTCGAGCAGCGTGAAGGGCTTCCCCAGGGTGCGTGCATCTCCGCGCTGTACCAGGACGAAGAGGGCGTCCGGATCACCAGCGATCTCGAGCGCGGAGCGGTGAGTCAGACCGAGTGGAACGAGATCGCGGGCAAGAAGCTGGGCGTCTCTTCCGACAACCTGATGGGCCGGATCTTCGGTGGCCTGCGTCCTGAGCCGCTGCTGATCAACGCGGCCGCCGCGGCGAGGCGAGCTGGTATCAAGGTGGGCATCCTGTCCAACTCCGTGGGGCTCGCCCCTTGGGACCTGTACGACGGCTATGAGCTCGAGAAGCTGTACGACGCTGTGGTGATCTCCGAGCACTACCAGATGCGTAAGCCTGACGCGGAGCTCTTCGAAGCCGCGCTCAAGCTCATGGACCTGCCCGCCGAGCAGTGCGTCTTCGTCGACGACACCAAGGCGTACGTTCAGGCGGCAGAACAGCTCGGCCTCGCAGGGGTGCACAACACGGACCCCCAGCAGACGGTAGCCGACCTTTCGAACCTGCTCGGCCTAGACCTCACCGCAGCGCCGTAGCGAGTCGCCGCGAGTGCAGCCGGCTGGCTGTACTCGGGCGCTGCCAGCTGGCCTGCAGATCCGCCAGTGTCGTCAGCTCGCGACCGTGGGGCTGCAAGCTCGCCAGGACCTCGAACTCCGACCGCCCCGACGAGCACATGCGGCAGCAGTGCATGCCGAACAGCCGAGAACGAGCAGGTGCCCACCAAGGGCGTTGGCATACCGCTTTCACGAACGACAACGGGACTACGACGTTGCACCGACTTATCGGGGCGACCTCGTAGTCCCGTTTTCGCTGTCGGCATCAGCCCGGCTGTGGAATAGCTGCGGGACCTGCCTGGTCTGCGCGCAGCCGGCCCTCGGCACCAGGTGCCGAGTCCGCGGAGCGAAGACGCCGCGGAGCCCTCCCTTCGAGAGCCGCCTGTTGGTATTGGCGCTGACGCTGAGCTGCTGCACACGAGCCCAGCGAACCTGCTGGCAGGCGGCGTTACTCCCCGCCCACGTCTGGCAGCTTGTGCTTCAGTTCTCCAACAACCTCGTTGATCTTGGCCATCATTTCCGCAGACAGGCCCGTTTGATTACCGCGGGCGGCCAAGCCGAGGATCTGCCCTCGGTGAATCGAGCCGAGAAAGCGGATCGCTTCCAAGAAGTCGCGGGCCGCAGGGTTGACCTCGGCGTCGTCCTGGAAGAGAGCGGCGTCGACCTGGAGGGCACGGGCGAGCCCTGCACGCACTACGTCGGAAGCGTCGGTTGCGACACCGGTACGGAGCGCGACGATATCGTCGGCCGTGACGGTAGCCACGCCCGCATGCTCGTTGACGGCCCGTGCGATTTCCTCGTCAGACGGGGGCTCTTGGCCCACATACCCGTACTGCAGGAGGTAGTTGATCTTTTCCTCGATCGTGCGGGGTGCGGACGTCTGCTCGTCATCCGAGGACGTATCGCGAAGCCCGAACGAGCGGTCCTGCGCTGCCCGCAGCTCGTCTTCGGTTACCCCGTAGGCCTTCGCGAGTGGCGGCACGTACGCATCGCTGAGCCTGCGCCGGCCGGATTCGGCGTTGTTCAGTGGCACGCGGCTCGCGTTGATGATCTCGGCGGCCTGTGCCTTGCTGAGGCCGGCGTCGCAGCGTAGGAGCTGCAGGTCCGGTGGGCCGTCGTGGGGGAACAGGACATCGAGCGCCTGGTTGAGCGCTGCGGCAATCGCGGGGAGCTTCTCACCCTTGGGGAACTCCTGGCCGCCCTCCCATCGCGCGACGGCCGGGCCGCTGACGCCCACCATCTCGCCCAGCTGCTTCTGGCTGAGATCTCTGCCCCGTCGGACAGCGCGTACGCGACTGCCGTCGAACTGACGTGGGGGCACATGAACTCCTGCGAGGTGGCGGTCTAGACAATCAGGGCGGCGTCTAGGCCACTGTAATCCAGGCTTGATACATCCGCGCAACTAACGTACGTTCCTGTATCGGACCTGCTGGTCGGGGCGCCGCGTCCCTCTATGGTGCCAGCTCTTCTGCCGAGGCATGCCCCTTGGGACATCGCCCGAAGCCTGAAGTGGCCGAATCTCGCCACGTCCGAAGTGCCCTGAATACAGCTGGACCCAGCCGACTTTCCCAAGGGGGACCCAATGAGTTTGCGTCGTCACCACCACTTGCGCAACGCACGCCCAGATTCGGTATCCAGTTGTTGCCGGCGGCGGGGCCACTTGGCCACTTGATTCCTCGAGTGCGAGGCGGCGGCGCTCGGGCAGCTGGTGCGCGGCGACCGCGCTGGAAGCCGCTGATCTCGAAGAAGGCCCTGGACGCGGCGGGGCCGACCGCACGCCCCAAGGCCACGCGCGGGGGCTTTGCCCTGGTCACAGGGGTACTGCGCCGCAGTGCGCGGGTTCTAGAGCTATGTCTAGACCTTGCGCGGGGGTCCGCATAGCTTGTTGCCGAACCCGCCGGGCACCAGCCCGGAGGGATGCCAGACCAGGGGGAGGATCCGTGAGGACGCAGCGCGAGCCGCACGAAAGCAGCGGCTAGGGATACAGAAACGGCGCCGGAGAGCAGCAACTCCCGACGCCGACTGTGCAGCGCAGGGAACCAGCAGCTCCATGCGCCGAGCGCAGATCACCTCGGGCTCCAGCAAGAGCCCTTGAGGTCACCTACCTACACCGCACCGGCCCCCTTTCCACGGAACACGGTGCGGATCACTTCACGGGAGAGTCTCGCATGTCTACACCCCTGCGCGAAAGGCCGTCGGTCGAGGCCTGCGCGGAACCGCCGACCATCCGGTCCCGCATGCTGGCGCAACGCCTGGAGCGGATGCTGCCGCAGGCCGCCCAGGTCCGCGTCAAGCTGATGGACGGCCGGACCGCCTGGCCGCACCTCGACGTCCGGGCCACGAACGCGACCGGGGGCGCCGTGCGGATCAGCCGGACCCAGGCCCATGTCGCTGCCCGCTGGATCATCCGCTGCCACCCGGGCGCCGACTGGGCCCTCGCGCGGACCTTCGATCTGCGCACCGGCTCCCTGGGCGGGGGTGCTGCCTGATGGCGCGCATCCGGACCATCAAGCCGGAGTGGTTCCAGTCGGAGGCCCTCGCCAAGGTCAGCCTCCACGCCGAGCGCACCTTCCTCGGCCTCATCAGCCACGCCGACGACTCGGGGCGCCACAAGGACCTCGCGTCCCTCATCACCGGACACGTCTGGATGGTGCGTGGGGACCCCGACGTCACCGCCGTGGAGCAGGACCTCGATGCGCTGGCCGGCGTCGGTGTCCTCTGCCGCTACATCGGATGCGACGGCAAGCCGAATCTGCACCTGGTGTCGTGGGAGAAGCACCAGCGTATCGACAAGCGCTCCGCCTCCCGGCTGTCGCGCTGCCCGCTCCACCAGCAGCACCTGCAGTGCGGGGGCTGCGACTCGGACCGCTGCCCGCAGGCCGAGCGGCGCCACCCGGAACCGACTCCGCGAGGGCTCCCGGAGGACTCCGGGAAGCCTCCCGGAGTCCTCGATCCCCGGGCTTCCATCGGATCCGAGGCGGCCCTGTACCCGCGGGACATCGTCGGGGACGCGATGCTCGCACCCGAGGCGGAGCCGTCCGCGCCGCCCGCCCAGCCGACTCTGGTCAGCTCCAAAACCACAGGTCAGACGCTTCTCCGGGAGCCCTCCGGGAACACTCCCGGAAGGCTCCGGGAGGGGGCTGCGTCTGGATCTAGGATCTTGGATCCTGGATCTTCCCTTACGGGGCGCGAGGCGCCCGCGCCGGTCACTCCCCCTGGTTCGGTCTCCACCAAGGAGCTGGTGGCCGAGTACGTCACCGAATGCGGACAGCGCCCGCCGCAGAAGGTCCTGGGACACCTGGGCCGGGAGATCAAGGCCCTGCTCGACGAGGGCTTCGAGCCGGACGCGGTGCGAACCGCTCTCGGGCAGCTGCGGGCCAAGGGGCTAAACCCCTCCACCCTCGCCAGCCTGGTGAACGCGGTCGTCAACAGCTCGTCCTCCGCCTCCGGCGCGGGGCCCTGGGCCAGCGCTTCATCCGCCAGCACGCCCTACTTCAACACCACCGCCCCCGCCCCCACGACCTTCGGAGTGAGCCTGTGACCCGCACCGCCCTCAGGGAGCCCCTGCAGGCCGGCGAGCACCCGCTCGTCGCCCGGTGGCGGGACAAGCTGACCGAACGAGGCATCGACTTCGACGGACCGCAGATACCTGACGGGCTGGACCTCCAGCCCGCCCTCGATGCCGCGCAGGCCCGGATCCCGTTCGACTACCAGGACGCCGAGGCCGACCACCCGGTCGTCGCGGCCTGGGTGGCGAAAGTCGCCGCGACTGCGGTCGCCGACAACCGCGGTGGCCGAGGCCGCCGGGCCATCAGCCACGGCCCCTCCCTGCTGCTGTGGGGACCGACGGGAACAGGCAAGACCCGGCAGGCGTACGGGGCCATCCGGGCTCTGACGGCGGCTGGATGCGGCGTGGCCTGGGAAGCGGTCTTCACCGCGAACCTCTACGCGGAAATGCGGCCCCGGCCGGGCGTGGACCCGGAGTGGATGCTGCGCCGCTACATGCGGGCGCCGGTGCTGCTGCTGGACGACCTCGGGCTGCCCAAGCACACGCCCTGGAACGAAGAACTGACCGGGCGGCTGCTGAACTACCGCGCCGAGCGGCACCTGCCGACGATCGTCACCACGAACCTTCCGCCGATCCACACGCCGGGCATGCCCGCTCAGCAGGAAGTACTGCGCGACAAGATCGGCGACCGCGTCCTGTCGCGTCTGGCCGGCATGTGCGTCCAGGTCGAACTCAACGGCCCGGACAACCGCTACCTGCGGGCCTGACCCTCTCCTCACCCAGAACACCGGCGCGGCCTCTGCCCCCGCGCCCCTGCCCGCCTCACCGCCTGGACCCGCCACGCCACCCCGCCGCTGCCGCCGGGGACGTGGTGACCGCGCGCCGGCCGTGAGGCACATCGGAGAACCCCATGCACTACACCACCACCCCCACCACGCTGGCCAACGCCCTGCGCGGCATCGCCGACCACAGCTGGAACGAGCGCGCTCTCTGCTACGGCATGGACATCAAGGAGGCCGACAAAACGTTCTTCCCCGAGGCCAGCGCCACCGAAGACATCGAGCGGGCCAAGATGATCTGCGGCCACTGCCCGGTGCGACAGGAGTGCTTCAACGCCGCCATGGACACCGGAAGCCGCTTTGGGATCAGGGCGGGCCTGACTGAATCCGAACGCAGGAAGTACCACAAGAAGGCCTCCGAGCGCCTGGACTACCAGCGCGTAGAGGCCATCTTCCAGGGACGCGACGTCGCCCTGTCCACAACCGAGCGCGACCACGTCATCCGGAAGACCGTCCAGCTCGGGTGGAGCATCGACAAGGTGAGCAAGCTGCTGCGCACCGAGCACAGCTACACCCGCAGGCTGATGAACAAGCAGCGGGATGCCATCGCCGCAGAGCAGAAGAAGGCGGCCACGGAGCAAGCCGCTGCCCTCACGAACGCCGAAGTGGTCAACAGCCCCAAGGCCGCGGTCCCGCCCCTGGTCGTCGACTTCAGGACGGCCGCGTGACCAACCCCGCAATGAAGGTCGCGCCGGTGAGCACGTGGGACCGCATAGCGATCGTCGCACTGGGCACCGCCGGCTGCGCCCTGTCGTACGACGCACTCCAGCAGATGGCGGTCGCCATCCACGTCCGCGGGTTCCTCACCTACCTCTTCCCGCTCGTGGTCGACGGGTTCATCGCGTACGGCGTCCGCGCCCTCCTCGTGCTGGCCTCCGCCCCGCTGCGCGCCCGGCTCTACGTGTGGACGCTCTTCGGCACCGCGACCGCGGCCAGCATCTGGGCCAACGCGCTCCACGCGGTCCGGCTGAACCAGCAGACCGTCCTCGCCAGCGGGCTGCGCCTGGGCGACACAGTCGTCGCGGTGCTGTCCACCCTCGCGCCGCTGGCCCTCGCCGGCGCGGTCCACCTGTACATCCTCATCACCCGCCACCAGGTCGGCAGTTCCCCCCGGACCAACGAGGCGGACCAGCGGACCAAGATGCACACGGACCACGAGGCACCCTCGGAGCGACATGTCTGCTCCGTGCAGGACCACCAGTCCGGTCCGGACCAGCAGAGGCCACGAGAAGCAGACACCGCGGACCAGACCAACGGGGCTACCAGACCGGGCTCCGGCCAAGGAGTCGAACCTGGCCTTCCCAACTCCCTGAGCAGCGGTCCGGCAACGGACCCCGGGCCAGGGGACAACCGGGCACCCGGCGAGTTGCTTCGGACCGACCTCGGGGCAGATTCCGAGCCGCCTTCGAATCGAACCAGCAGCGCCACAGCTCACGCCGAACACCAGCGCGGACCGGACCAGGCCTCCGGAACAGAGCCAGCCGGACCAACCCCGGACCAGACCCCCGGACCACACCCCGCCGGACCAACCCCGGACCAGACCCCCGGACCACACCCCGCCGGACCAACCCCGGACCAGACCCCCGGACCACACCCCGCCGGACCAACCCCGGACCAGACCCCCGGACCACACCCCGCCGGACCAACCCCGGACCAGACCCCCGGACCACACCCCGCCGGACCAACCCCGGACCAGACCCCCGGACCACACCCCGCCGGACCAACCCCGGACCAGACCCCCGGACCACACCCCGCCGGACCAACCCCGGACCAGACCCCCGGACCACAGGCCGATCCCGTGCCGCTGGAGGTACTGCTCCCCATCGCGCGTGAAGCCGCCCTCGCCGGTGGCCGGATGACTCGCCGGGTGATCGGCCCCTACCTGCGCGAGAAGAACCTCCCGATCGGAAACGAGAGGTTCGCCGAGCTCCAAGAAGTGCTGTACCGGGACCCGGCGCTCTCCCACCTCCCCCGCCCGAAGCGGAGCACGACCGTGACAAAGGAACGCCTCGCACGCGGCTGATTCTCCAAAGACGCAGGTCAATGCCCTGCGGACTCGATCTCCACGCGGTGGCCCGCCCTCCCATGCGGGCCACCGCCCCCACAGACACCGAATGGAGCCGGCCTTGTCCCGCCCACCCGCACCCCACAGCCGCACACGAGTGGCCGACGATGCCGAGGCCTACGCCTGGGCGGAAGTCCTGGTCCGCCACGGACACCTCCACGCCGCAATGCCCACGCCCACCGGACAGTGGCTCGTCCAGGACCACCCCGACGCACCCGTCCGAGTGCTGCCCGGCCCGAGTGCGCTGGTCGAGGTCGCGGCCGACATTCAGCGCCACATCCGCCGCACGAGGACCCGCAGATCATGACGAACCCGATCAGTCCCCCGCCCAGCTCCACGGGGCAGCCGGTCACCAACCCGACCTCAGGGCGAGCAAGTTATCGGCCAAGACACTCTTCCCCGTTGGGGAAGGTGCCTTGGCCAGAGCCCGCCCCGGGGGTGGCGGGTCCGGACCAGCGCCGGGGGGCACTGGTCCGGGAGGCAGCGACCGAGGGCGGATCGCAGCCGGAGGAGAAGCAACCACCCCGACGCCGACAGCGCGTCGCACCGAACAGTTCGCGTAAGCGCTCCCCCAAGCCGCCATCCGACAAGCGAAGTCACGTCTGCAGCGTCCGCCTGAACGACGACGAGAAGACCTTGCTGTCGAGCGCCGCAGCAGCAGCCCGCACGACCTTGCCCGCCTTCCTCGCCCGCAGCGGCATGGCCGCCGCGCACGACCTCGACAACACCGCCGCCGCCATCGCCGGCCACCGCGAGATGGTCTCGGAGCTGTTCGCCGCCCGCCGGCACCTCGGCCGCGTCGGCACCAATCTCAACCAGATCACCCGCGCCATCAACTCCGGTGGCCAGCCCGAAGAACTGGACGCGGTCCTCGCCGCCGTCCGCCGGGCCGTGGACCGCGTCCAGGCCGCCACCGACCACCTGCTCGACCAGACCTAGAAGGACAACACCGGCATGATCCCCAGGATCCACAACCGCGGGAAGCGCGCCATCGGCCTGCTCGCCTACCTGTACGGGCCGGGCAAGTACGAGGAGCACACCGACCCGCACCTGGTGGCTTCCTGGGACGACAACGCCCCCGACCCCGGCCGCGACCCGCAGGCCACCTTGAAGCAGCTCCAGCGCCTCCTCGACCAGCCCGTACAGAACGCTGAGGAGAGCAGCCGTCCCGCCCAGCATGTGTGGCACCTGTCCGTCCGCAACGCCCCCACCGACCGGATCCTGTCCGACGAGGAGTGGGCGGACGTCGCCCGGCGCATGGTTGCCGCCGCCGGAATCGACGACCCGGACCAAGGGGCGGGATGCCGCTGGGCGGCGGTCCGGCACGCCGACGACCACATCCACATCATCGCCACCCTCGTCCGCGAGGACGGCTACAAGCCCGACCTCGACAACGACGCCCAGCGCGTCCAGGACGAAGCCCGCCTCCTGGAAGCCGAACTCGGGCTGCGCCGCCTCAACGCCGGCGACCGCACCGCAGCCCAGCGGCCCACCAGCGCTGAGCGCCACAAGGCCGAGCGCGAGCACCGCGAGCGCACCCCGCGCGAGGAACTCCGCGAGACCGTACGCCGCGCGGTGGCCGGCGCCAGCAGCGACACCGAGTTCTTCGGCCGCCTCGCATCCTCCGGCCTCCTCGTCCGGAAGCGAGTCGCACCGTCCGGAGACCTTCTCGGCTACACCGTCGCCCTGCCCGACGACCGGAACAAGGACGGCGACCCAGTGTTCTACTCGGGCTCGAAACTCGCCCCCGACCTGTCCCTGCCGCGCATCCGTGAGCGCTGGAGCGGCATGCACAACGGGGCCGGGACCGACGACGGCACGAGGTTGGCGGCAGAGCCGGGTATTCCCAGGCCGGCATCGGCTCGCCGCCGCGCGGCCGGAGCCGTTTGGCAAGCCGTGCTGGTCATCGACCAAGGGGAGGACGGCGCGGTCGCCGCTCACATCGCCGCAGCCGGAGAGGTCTTGGACGCACTCTCCAAGACCTCCGCGGCGCATACACGCCGCGAGCTCCGCGAAGCCGCGGCAGCGTTCGAGCGAGCCTCGCGGTCGCACGTCCGAGCCGTACGCCACCACGACCGGGCGCTGCGGCAGGCTGCCCGCGACCTTTCACACGGCGGCCCGGCCCTGGGCCGCGGCGAGGACGGCGCCACCACGGCGATGGTGATCGACATGCTGTTCTTCTTGGTCACCGCCGCCGCGTTGTGGCACGCGAGGAAGGGGCACGCCCAGCAGGCCGCCGCTGCTCAACAGGCCGCCGGGTACCTCCGGACCGCTTACTCGAGTGCCGCCGACAGGCCCCTTGGGGTGTTGCGCGAACGCGGTCGGCGCCTTTCGCTTCCGGTCCGTCGCCGGCACGAAGCCGTCGTGCGGCAGGCGCTGCCTGACCTGGCCGAGCAGCTTCTGGCCGAGCCCGGATGGCCTGCGCTGGCCGCCACGCTCGCCGAAGCGGAGGCCGCCGGACATCAGCCGGGGCCTCTGCTCGCCGCCGCCGCGTCCCGCCGCGAGCTGGGCACCGCCGATTCCGTGAGCGACGTCCTGGTGTGGCGGCTGCGCCGCATGGCCGACCTGCCCGCCGATCCGGCCAAGGGCACTCCGCCATCCAGAGGAAATGCCCCCCGCCCGAGCAGTGCCCGCCCCGCCGCCGAACGGCCCTCACGCCGCTCGCCGGGCCTGTGAACGTTTGTTGAGTAGAACCAGGTCACGCCCCCGAGAGAGGGTGTGACCGTACACGCGGACCACAACCACCCGGAGGCGCACATGTTCCGCAGCAGACGAACCCGACAGGACCGCTCGGTCCGCGAGTTTCAGGCGGAGGCGATGCGCATGGCCTCCGCCGCGCAGGAACCGGCCCACAACGGTGCGGTCCGCCCGGCCGGTGCGGCCGAGACCGGCTCGGTGGAGATACCGGCCGGCCTGTGCGTGCCGGCGCCGGAGCAGTTCGCCGGGACGATGATGCGCTACTGGGCGCCGCTGTCCGTGGACGGGGAGGTGATCGCCTGCACCGAGTGCGGGGCGTACCGGGACTGGTTGGTGCTCAACAGCGGTGACCGTGTGTGGGTTCGCTGCCGCAGCGCCCACGAGACGCTCGTCCCCGGTCTCGACGGGGACTGGTACGCGCGGAACTCGGGGCCGATCGAAGGGGTCTTCGGCAGTCGGGAGGACGGGCTGACGTCTTTCGGGTACGACGGCACGTTCGCGGGCGCGATCCTCTGACCTCGCTATTCGGCATCACCTCCCTTGGAAGATCACCATCGCCAGGGGGTACCGTCGGCCCGCACACACGCACGGGGGGATCACACATGCGAAACCACGGCTTCATCCTGCTCGGATTTGCGGCAGCGGCCACGCTCACGCTGGCAGCCTGCTCGACCGGCAGCACACCGGAACTCGGCTCCTTCGGACCCCGGCAAGCGAGCAGCCCCAGCACCACGCAGCAGGGCAAGATGGCCGCGCCGCTCTCGGCCGACCAGCTCGGGCCTCGTCTGCTCGACATCGTGGACATGGGCTCCGGCTACCGGGTCCAGCCGCAGCAGGACCCGAAGCACGACGACATCGCCGTCGTGGGCTGCCCGGCCATGGAGAAGCTCGGCGGAGCCGCTGCCGGAGGGGCGCTCGACTTCCCCACCCAGGCCAAGGTCACCTTTGCCTATAGCGGGTCCGGCGACTCCGAGGTGGCCGAAGAGATCTACACCGACACCGAGGACAAGCTCTCCTCCGGCACCCGCACCATCTTCGACGCGATGGCCGCCTGCCCGAAGTACCAGCTGGCGTCCGGCAGCACGCCCATCGACGTCACCACCCAGAAGGTCACCGCTCCGGAGCGCGGCGATGAACGGTGGGCAACGGTGATGACGCTCACCAGCGGCGGCCGGACCACCATGATCAAGCAGGTCGCCGTACGCTCCGGCACCGTCCTGGTCGTCCTTTCCGGAAGTCCCGGCCTGGTCGACACGCACCTCGGCAAGGCCCTCGACAAGGCCTTGGCTCCGGCCACCTGATCCCGCACTAGCTGGCACCCCGTTTCTCCAGACGGGGTGCCGCCCTGCTCTTCCGGCAGACGAACAGAGCACAACGATGCCCCCGTCGGAAGCTCCTGCTGGCGAGGGCTTCGGCATTTCCGACCTTGCGGGTTTTGGGTGTTTTGAGCGCCCGCCCTCCTGATCACGCTGGAGAGCGGGGCGCGGCCGTGCGGATCAAAGCGTTGTGGTCGTGGGGTACACGGATGCCCAAGAGATAGCGCCGCGGGCGGTGGCTGAACTTCAGCGCGGCGTCTTGCCCGGCCGCTAGCCTGCCGGAAGCATCTGTTTCCCCGGCAGCCGTTCCCAGGGAGTACCTCGTGTCCGTAACTTCTGTCCGGCCCGAGTGGGCGTCCCTTCCCTCCGATGCGCGTGAATACGTGGAGCTCCGGCTGGGGTCGCGGGTGGCCGACGTGGTGGCGTGCACGGGCGGCTTCACCCCGGGGGTGGCGTCCCGGCTGCTCCTGGACGACGGCCGGCGCGTATTTCTCAAGGGCATGAATTCTGACCACCCGTTCGCCCCGCAGTACGCGGACGAGATCGCCGTGACGTCGGTGCTTCCTGCCGGGGTGGGGCCGGGTGTCGTGTGGTGGGCTGCGCCGGAGGAGAGCGGCGGCTGGTGGTGGCTGTGCCTTGAGGACATCCCCGGCGCCGTTCCCGTGCTTGCCCCGGGCTCCGCGGACACCGTGGCGGTGCTGGCTGCTGTCGAGGAGGCGGGCAAGCTGCTGACCCCGTCGCCGCTGGACGGCGCGAAGCCCATCGCGGACCTGATCGGCAGGTGGCTCACCGGATGGTCCTTCCTGGCCGGGCAGGTTCCTAGTGATCTCGACCCGTGGGCGGCGCGGCACTTGGGCACCCTTGCCGCGATCGAGCAGGACTGGCAGCAGGCCGCCGAGGGGAACACGCTGCTGCACTGGGACCTGCGGCCGGACAACATGCTGCGCCGCGAGAACGGGCGCGTCGTCATCATCGACTGGTCGTACCAGAACCAGGGCGCGGGATGGATCGACCCGGCGGTATTGGTACCTCACCTCATCATGGACGGGCACTCGCCGGCCGAGGCCGCGGCCGCGGTGGGTCATCTGCCGCAGCCAGAGGACCCGCAGGTGCTGACCGCGTTCGCCGCAGGTCTGGGGGGCTACTGGGAGAAGTCGTCACGGCGACCGGCTCCCCCAGGTGTTCCCTTCCTGCGAGCCCACCAGGTCCGGGCCGCCGAGGCAGCGCGTGCGTGGCTGCGGCACCGGACCGGGTGGGTGTGACGGGTCTACCCGTAGGGGCCTTTGCCGTGCCGGCCGAGGAGTCGGGCAACGCGGGCGGAGGCCCCCTCGAGTACCCCGTCAGGTAGCCGGTACCCGATGAAGGGGTAGAAGCGCTGGCTGATGAACCTCCTTCCGTACGCGGTCGTCAGCAGGTACCGGGTGCGGTCGGACTGGTTCGGCGCACCCCGGTGCCAGGTCTGGCTGTTGACCAGATAGGCGTCACCGGCTCGGGCGAGCAGTGACGTGGGCGCGCCGGGGAGGTCGGAGCTGTAGGGAGGCCGTCGGCCGGACAAATGGCTCCCGGGGATGACCTGCGTCGGCCCGTGCTGCACGTCGTCGATGTCGCTGAGGGCGATCATGACGTTCAGGGCGAAGCACGGGATGGAACCGACGGCCGGAACGGTCGGGGTGTCACTGAGGAACGGGAAGAACAGGGCGTCGTCGATGTGCCAGTTGATGATGCCTTTCCCCGGCGGGATGCGGAGCGCGTTCTGGGCGATCACGTGGCAGTCCGGTCCCAGAAGCGCTTCGACCAGGGTCACAAGGGGCTCCAGGTCGATCATCTCGCGGAACGCCGGGTCGCATTCGAAGACGCGCATCATGCTCACGTCGCCGCGCAGCAGGTCGAGTTCTTCGGGTGCGGCGTGGACCTGCGGGTCCTGGTAGCGCTGTTCGGTCAGGACCCGCAGGTGCTCGGCCGCATCCACGGGGATGATGGACGGCAGGACCACGAATCCGTTCTCGTGGAACGCCTCGGCGGCCCGCGCGAGATCATGCGGCCCGTTCACGGCTACCGGCCGCTGGCCACAGGGATGTCGGCGTAGTCCTCTTCGGGGACCTCCGGGGCCATGTGCAAGGCTCCCACCCAGATCCGGTGACTGAAGTCCTCGAACGGTTCGGTGTTGAGCATGAACCCGTGCCACACCATGTCGACGGGGCCGGAGGGCGCGTTGTGCTCGTTGGGGTAGAGCATCGTCAGCGCGACGTACTGGCGGAACTCCTCGATCAGCGGGATCGCGTACTTCGCGAAGAAGTAGTCCCGGAACTCGATCGCCTTCTCGTCCGGCACGCCCTCGAAGTCGCCCTCCGACCGGTTGAACACCAGCCACTGCTTCATGACCTCGGCGGCCCAGTACCGGCAGTGCTTGTCCCACTGGCTGAACCACAGCAGCAGGGGCAGTACCTGCTCGTTGTCGAACAGCCGGCCGTCACGCAGGAGCCTGCGCGGGCTCATGCCCAGCAGCAAAAACCCCATGTCGTACTCCTCCAGCAGGCGCAGCCGCTCGCGCAGGCCGTCGTCCATGTCAGGCATGGCCGCGAGGCACTTGTCGAGGATGGCGCCCGGTTCGGCCACCAGCTTGATCTTGTCCACGTGCACTCTCCGTCTCTGTGAGGGGCCGGGCACCATGAGCGGCACCCGGCCTCGGTTCACTGCGTGGCGTGTGCGGTTACGCGGGGGAGCCGGTCGTGACCGTGGCGACGGGCGGGGTGACGCTGTAGCAGTCGGAGCACGTCTCTTCACCCGAGGGCCAGTGCCGGTCGTCGCGGACGCCGAAGACGTCGGCCATGCGCTTCTTCGTCTGGTGGTAGATGGGCGCGTAGCCCTCGGCGGTGATTTCGTTGGACGGAACGTGACCTCGCATTTTTGGTGCATCCTCTCGGTCGTCGTTCAGGACCACCGCCAAAGAACCTGGCCTCGGCGGCGTATCCGCCCGCACACCGACGATCAGTTCGGGTACGGGCAGAAGTCTCGTAGTAGATCCGCTGGCCCTCATCGCACGTAAGGGCGTTTCCGGTCAGTGGATCAAGCCGGTACCAGGGCATCCCGGCGTAGCGCTTCGAAGCGGCGGGCGAGCAGGGACACGTTCGGCTCTCTGGTCGGCGACGGGCGGCCCAGTCCCTTCGCCCACGCGATCTCGGCGCGCATGGCCTCGGCCCGGATCAACCCCAGCACCAGGTCGGCCTCGATGCGCAGGCGAACCAGATCAGCCGGGGCGATCCGCAGGGTGCGTACGTCGGTCATGTCGCCGTCCAGGGGTGGGTTTGGGTGATCTCCACACACCGCTCCGGGCTGGGCGTACGGGCCAGGGCTTCTTCCGGCAATAGGCGCAGAGTCAGGCTCACCGGCTGGCAGCTTCCCGTACGGCTCCCGGGGCGACGATCCACTCTGTGCCGCCGTCCTCGGGCCGCAGGAACACCGCGCACGGCACTATCCGGCGGGTCTGCGGGTCTTCCCACGAACCGATGAACGGCACGATCGCCTCCCGATCCTTCGCGGCGTCCGTGACGCGGGCGCCCTCACGCAGCCATGCGGGCAGCGACTGGTGGGACGGCGGACGGTGCGTGGTGGTCACAACGCTCTCCTCCTCGTCGGGCGAGCCGTCCCGCCCGCGACGGGGGCACGGGCGGGACTCTCCTCGTGCTTCCGCCGGGCAGGGAGTCCGGACTGCCCGGTGACGATGTTCAGTGAACGACTGCGGCGGCCTTGAAGACAGGAAGGGTTGGAGGGCTAGACCACGTACACGACCGGAAGACTTTACCCGCGCTTTGCGATCGGCCTGTCCGCCAAGTGACGCTGCGGCTACGGTCGGTGGCATGGGCGACAACACCGTGTTGAGGCAGCGGTTAACGGACCTCGGCTTAACCCAGGACGAACTCGCAGGTCAGATGAACACGGCCCTCGAAGTGCTCACTGGCCGGCCGGGGGAAATCTCCGCGCGGACCGTGCGGAACCTGCTGAACGGCACCACCCGGCGCCCGATCGGGCGTACGCGGGCCGCGCTGGAGCGGGTGTTCGCCTGCCCGGTAGCGGACTTAGGGTTCGCCCCACCCAGTACAGCAGCACCCCGGGAGGACCCCGTGCTCCGCCGAACTTTCATGGCCGGTATCACCGCAGCCGTAGCCACCCCCACTGTCACCCCCACCGCCAACTCCCGCCGGATTGCCACGAGCGACGTGGAACGCCTGCAGCGACACTTCGCCGAGATCATCGCCAGCGACCACCGCCACGGCGGACAGCTCGGCATCGAGCAGCAGGCCGCTGCGATGTCCGGTAGAGCCCTGGCCCTCCAGGAGACGGGCAGCGCCAGCCAAAGGGTTCGGGGGCAGGTCTACGCCTCGGCGGCGGCGTTCCGGTCCTCCGCTATGTGGGCCGCGATCGACGGCCGCCGCTTCGACGACGCGATCGGCCACATGCGCGAGGCCCAGGCCCTCGCCGAAATGTCCGGGGACGCGTTCATCAAATTCCGCATCTGGTCCCACGCGGGGACGATGTACCGGCACATGGGCCGCCCGGCCGATGCCGCTGCCGCCAACACGGTGGCCCGGGGGCTCTCCCTCACCCGCCGGGACCCGATGTTCGCCTCCCTCGGGCTGGCCCGTCACGCCGCCATCCACGGCGCCGCAGGCGACCGCATCGCCGCCCGGCGCTGCTTCGACCAGGCCCAGGACGCCATGAACCGCGCCGACCCCCACGCACAGCGGCCCGTGTGGATGAACGCCTTCTACGACCAGGCCGAACTCGACAGCCTCGCCCTGTCCGCGTACCTCTCCCTCGGCGACTTCGCCCGCGCCGAATTCCACGGCCACCGCTGCCTCGCCAGCCTGCGCCCCCACATGCACCGCTCCAAGGCCATCGCCACCACCCGCGTCGCACGGGCACAGCTCGAACAGGGCGACGTCGAACCGGCCGTGGCCACCGCCATGTCCGTCCCCGCCGACCAGGCCGTGATGCATCCCCGCGTCGTCGGGATGCTGCGCACCTTCGGCTCCCGCCTGGAGCAGATCGCCCCGGACACCACACCCGCACACACCTGGACCCAGTACGTCCGCGAGACCCGGAGGACACCCGTATGACGATCCGGCTGCGCCGGTACACCGACCTGGAACAGGCCGCCGTGCCGCTGATCGCGGTGTACGCGAAGGTCCGCGAACCGCTGCTGCACCTGCCGAACTACTCGGTGCCCACCTTCGCCGACCGCTTGGACCGGCACGGGCGGGAGCCGGGGTTCGTGGCAGTGATCGCCTTCGACAACGATGGGAATCCGGTCGGGTACGCGTACGGCAACACCGTCGAGGCCGGCGACCGGTGGTGGACCCGAGCGGAAGGCGTCGACCCGAAGCACACCGTCGAACCGGTCCTGGCCCTCAAGGAGATCGGCGTGGTCGTACCTCACCGGGGGACGGGCCTGGCGCGACGCATCCACGACAGACTCCTCGCCAGGCGGACGGATACGGCGGTGGCGCTCATGGTGAACCCGACCGCTGGTGACGGGAAAGTACAGCAGGTGTACGAGGGTTGGGGCTATGAGGCGATAGGCAGCGCCCAGCCCTCACCAGACTCCCCGCCGCTCGTGATGATGTTCCGCCCGACCCGATGACGCCATCGGATCCACACGTGGTCGCCGCCGTGCCCCCCGTACCCGGAGCAGCAAATCTCCGCCGGGGGACATCGTTGTGCTGGGATCGGCCCCTTGATCTCTCGGTCGTCTCAGTGTCCGCCCCTCGTTTTCGTCTCCGCAGGCACCCCTTGGACCACACCACCAGGAGGAACCAGTGTCATACCCGCAACTGCTCACCCCGGAGGAGAAGCTCGCCGACGCGAAGAAGCTGTTGAGCCTCCCACGTATCGTCGTGATCTGCGGCTCCACCCGCTTCATGACCGAGATGACCGAGGCCGATCTGCGGGAGACCAAAGCCGGAAGGATTGTCGTCAAACCGGGCTGTGACATGAAGTCGCCGCACGAACTTTGCTCCGATTCTGTCGAGGCCGAGGCTCTGAAGGTTCGGCTCGACGATCTGCACCGGGCGAAGATCCGGCTTGCTGATGAGGTGCTCGTCGTCGGCGACTACATCGGAGACAGCACCCGAGCCGAAATCGCCTACGCCCGGTCGCTAGGCAAGCCCGTGCGGTTCACGCACCCCGAAGTCGACCCTGACGCCTGACCGCCCGCTGCCACCTCGACAACCACGGCCGGCAGCCCGCCGCCTGACCGTCTCGCGGTGGCTTCGGCCGCCGCCCACCCCACACCCTCCGCAGGCATCCCTTGGAATTGATCATCTAGTTGTTTGGGTCGTTGCGCGGTCCGCGTGGTAAGGCATTGGCCGTCGGTGCGGATCGCGATTGGTGGTGCGCGAGCGTGACGTCGTTGCCTTTGGGCGTCAGCCGGTAGGACCAGGGGCTGGCCTCCTCGATGAGGTGGAGGCCCTGAGGTCCGAGTTGCCGCGCCGCGGCGCGGCCGACGCTGTACTTGGCAAGCCCGTCGGGTCCAGCCTCAGCGATCTCTTGGAGAGTTTCGGCGATCCACTGCGGAAGAGTGGTGGGTTCTGTCCGCCGCTGCTCTTCGTTCGTCCGGGCGGCTGCACGTCCAGCTGAGGTGAGGCGGATCTGTGTTTGCGTGGGGTGTCCGGGGAGCGTGTCGACTCGGATCTCGCGGGTGCGGAGCAGGCCCCGTCGGCAGAGTGCGGCGAGTGTGGCTCCGGCCCCCGTGTCGCGCAGGCCTTGGGTGTCTAGGCGCTGTTGGCAGACGGTGGGACCGGCGCCCGGGTGCTTCGTGTCATAGGGGATCCAGCGCCAGGTGTCGGCTGGGTCCCGTTGCAGGCTTCGGTGCCACCGGCTGCGCTGCTCGTGTTCGGCCTCTTGGTCGAGCTTGTAGAAGACCGCCAGGTAGCTCCGCTGGCGGTCGTTGAGTTCTGACCAGCGTTGGCGGGCGGCGGGTGTCATAGGGGCGCGGCCCGTGCGGGGGGCTTGGGGCGGCAAGGTGTCATCCGTCGTACTCGGTGATGGGTTCGACGAGATAGTGCGGCAGGATGTGCTCGCTCACGGTGTGTGCGAGGTGAAGCACGGCAGGTAGTGCGAGTGGGTCGGAGAAGTGTGCTGCCTCGTATCGCTGCTGGTGCACAAAGGCGGCCCATGCAGCTGGGTCGTCGTCCTGGGCATGGCAAGCAACGAGGAGCTCCAGCAGCTGGGGGTTCCAGACGTCCGCGAGCGTGTCGTGCTTCACGCCGTAGATCTTGTTCTTCTCCTCGTCTTTGCCCGTGCAGCCCCAATGGGCTTCGATGCGTGAGCCCTTCGGGGAGCCGTTGCCGGCTGTGGCTGGCTTCTTGGACGTGCTGAAGAAGTGCCGGGGCCGGTGCGGGTCCGCCCAGAAATGAGAGCCGACCCCAACATCGCCGTCTTTGCCTCCCTCGGTGAAGCTGAAGTGCTGGCTGGTTTCGTCTCGCACATTGGTGCGCAGCCGGATGTGGCGCAGTCCCTTGCGGCGGTCGGCGGGGACGGGGCTACCGGCGTCGAAGGCGAGGGAGTCCGCTGCCAGCTTGCCGTTGGTGAGGCCGGGGCAACTGGAGCGCAGGTTCTGCGCGAGAGTCAGCAGGGCGATAGGCGTGCCATCGCAGATCTCCTCGGTCACTTCTTGGAAGAATGCCTGAATCCGTTCGTGGGCGAGCCGCCGCTCGATGTCGAAGTCGGTCAGGGTGAGCAGACCTTGATGGAAGGGCATCCAGGCTTCGGCGTGGGGGAGACGGATCCGGGCGAAGGGCTCGTCAGGCGTGTGGGAGACAGCCAGGGGCAAGAGGGCACGGCTCTCCTTGTTGCGGCGTACTACCCACAGGCCCACGGTCGTCACGTCACCGAGGGGACTGGTCTTCGTGCCGGGTTCTGAGGGATGGGTAAGCAGCCCTGTCTGGCGGACGAGTAGGTCCATGACGGACTTGGCGGCGCGCTGGCGACGGGTCGCCGCGGTTTCCTGGCCGGGAAGGGGGCCTGTCGGCTTGGGCGGTGTGATGTTCTGGGCAAGTACACCGATGGAGGCCGCTGCCGCTTTGACCGCCTGCTTGGGGTCATGTTCCGCGCTGTTGTACGCGTCCGCGTCGGGCATCTCGATCAGAGCGAATCGCTGCCGGTTCGAGGGCTCCGGCAAGCGCAGCCGCTCGATGGTGCGGTCGCGGCGAGGGGCGGTGGCCTGGCGGACCCGGTCCGTGCGGTTCTTGATGGTGCTGTCGACCTGGAGTGAAGAGGCGATCTCGCCCACAGGCTGCGTCCCGATGATGACAGGGATGTCGCCTGTCTCCAGGGCGTACTCGTGCCGAGAGGGTTTGCCCTGGTCCTGCGGTGGGTGGGGCGCAGGCGTGCCGAACGCCGTGTACAGAGTGGTGAGCAGCTCGTCTCGCATGACTGCGGTGTCCCAAAGCACTTCGACAGCGATGCCGTCAGGTACGGCTCGGGCGAGGGCAGGCTGATCGATACACAGCAGCTGATCTGCCGACGGTCGGGGCCGCACCGGGACGGGAACGCGGCGCAGTGGTTCCTCGGGCTTGGCAATGTCAGTGAGGGCGGTTGCGAGCTGTCGGAAGATCTGCCAGCGGTCGCGGGCTGAGGTGCCCTTGCCGACGGAGTGCTTGGCGTTCTTGCCCAGCCCGTCACGGAAGGGCACGCCGGCGAGCGGTGGTTTGCCGTCGGTGGGCTTGAAGAAGGCGTAAGGGTCGGCGGCCAGTTCGGGTGCCGCGGGGAGGTAGCGGCGTGATGTATAGCGCGCCAGTGTGTCGGCGAGCACGTCATCCCACACCATCTTGCCCTCCTTCTTCCCTCTGGGCCCCGGCTGCCACTTCATTCGCGCCCGTCCGAAGGGACTGGTTGCGTTGGCCCAGGGGGATGGAGTGAACAAATAGGCGGTGATGGCGCGCTTTCCGTCCCAGACGTTGCTGCGTGCCCACCGCCGAATGCCGACACGGGCGTGCAGCAGGTTGTCCGAGCGCAGATCCAGCGCGTGGTTCTGTGCGGTCAGGCGCAGGGTGTATGACCACGGATACGCTGTCTTGTTCTCGCTCTCGTACGTGTACGGGGGCCATGAGATCAGTTCGGCGCCCTCATCGCTCACTACGCGCCGCCACCTCGAAATGCCGTACGTCTTAAGTTCCTTTGGAGCGCCGCTACTGTCCCACTCCCAGCCGGAGTGCTCGACCTGCCAGCCGCTGGCGACGAGTTGGGTGGCCACCAGGTTCGGCAGGATGCGGTACTCCACGTCACGGAGAACGTCGTCCTTCGGGACGTGCAGCTCACGGAGCTCGCTGCGAAGCTCGTCTGCCTTGAAACCGTCCAGGACGGAGGCAAGTTCCGTGAGATCTACCGGTTCTGGGCGGCCGCGCAGGCGGGCCTTTTCATTCTTCGCGAGGGCGGCTACCACCAGCCCGCTGCGTACCAGTTCGACGATCAGGTCCGTATCCGGCTGCGGGCTGCCGTCCTGGTGGTTCCATGCCAGCCACACCCTGCCCTGCCGTCCTGAGCTGTCGCCGACGAGCACGTGGGGAAGCAGCGCGGCGATACCGGTGGTCACGGCCCACAGCGGTAGACCGTGCCATTCCTCTTCTTCGTCGTTGCCCCGGTCACGGCGGAAGACCCGCTTGTGCAGTTCCCGTGCCCAGAGCTGGGGGAAGTCGTAGGCGCGATATGTACCGAGAGGTTCGCTCTCGGTGGGCTTCAGGATGAGGGACATGCGCTGGAGGCGGTCATACATCGCCACGGTATTGCTCCAAGAGGTTGTGCAGGCCGTGCTTGAGCGGGAGGTAGAGGGGGGTGGCGATCTCGGCATGCGGCCCCGACATCGCCTCCTCCAGAGCCCGGTACATGCCCAGGAGGATGCTGTCATCGCTGCGCGGAGCGAAGGCTCCGTCGCAGAAGTAGATCCGGGCCCGGGCCGCGCCACGGAGCATGCGGCCGGCGATCTGGTTGAGCGGAGGGATGTTCGTCCAGTCCATCGCACGCCGCTCAAGCGCTCCGGTGAGGGCGTAGCGCACCGGTTCTTCCAGCCGGTCCGCCCACCGGCGGTGGGCGATGCGCTGAAACATCTCTGCACGCTCTCCCAGCGTCGCGTCCGGCAAGCCCGCGGACGGCATCCCATTGCGGATTTCCTCCACACCCCACCGGTTCATGGACTCGATGTGGTAGCCGAGGTCCTCGGGATGCAGATGCGGGCGCACCAGATACAGGGCGGCGCCGAGCGCGGCGACGTGATCGTCGTTGAGGATGTTGTGGCCGCGCTCGATGGCAAGCATGGGCGTGATCAGGATCCAGACGTCCTGGTGGCTGGCGAGCGTGGACACCCTGCTGCGGGCGAGCGAGCCGTGGTCCCAGTGATGGGTGCCCCGGTCGTCGTCCGGAACCATGTGCATGATCTGGCCCGCCCACTCGGGCCGCAGTTCCACCAGCTTGCGGTGCGCCAGCTTCGCTTCCTGGTAGTTCCCTACCAGGAGCAGCAGCCGGTGACGGCCGGGTTCAAGGTCGTCCCTGATTCGTTCAAGCGTGCTGGGCCGCACTCCGCGCGGGCCGGGCTGGGCCGTGCAGAAGTCGACGAGGATGTCGGAGAGGGCGGCGGTGCGTTTGTCGCCGAGCTTTCCTGAGACCTTGCGCTCGTAGGAGCGGCCGTCGGGACCCTTGCTGATAGAGGGCAGGTAGAAGCACTCGATGCGCTGGTCGACGGGGACGGCTTCGGCGGCGTGGGAGGTAAGAATGCCGGCCACCGGCACCTGGACGTCGTAGCGCGGAGAGGTCCCCGCCCAGCTGGTCGCCGACAGCAGCAGCACCCCAGGGCGAGGCTGCCCGTCAGCCAAGCCGCCGAACAGATGCGGAAGGCTGAGCAGCAACCACCGGCCGATCCCACTGCAGCGGAAGAAGCTGAGCGTGCCCAACTGGTCAGTAGGCGCGTGCTCATCTTCCCGGTACTGGAAGCCCAGCAAGTTCCCCATGGGGCTCTCGGGCACCAGCGGCAGATACTCGGCCGGCGGGCGGTGCACCAAGCTGGAGGACATGCCTTCCGCGCCAGTCTCGCTCTCCACCTCCCAGCTGTACCGGGTCAGGTGGTCAAGCTGCTTGGCCAACAGGGCGACCGTCATGGCGACCTGGAAACGAATGGCCAGACGACGGCGTGGCTCGCCGTCGGCGACGATGACGTCGCAGTCCTGGCACAGCCAGTCCATCAGCTGCTGCGTGATGTGGCCGGTGTCGTCGTATCCACGAGCAGAGATCTCGCTCAGGGCAGCGACCCTAGGGTCGCTGCCCTGGTAGAGCCCACCAGGGTCGGTCAGCCACTGACGCAGAACCGACCGCCACCGGGCGAACAGCTCCTCGTCGACCTTCCAGCGCGGCCGCCCTTCGGCGCCCTCCGCCTCCTTCGGCGGCCGCCTGGAAATCTCGACGGCAAGCTGCACACCCAATCGCCACTCGTTGAAGTAGCCCTCGCGCAGCCATTCCCGCACGTGCCGATGCTCTCCCAGCAAGGCTCGGAGGCGGGCTACGAGCATGCCGGCGGAGTTGATCGAGATCGACCACTGGCGGACCGTCGAACTGGTCGTGAGATGCTTGCCATGGTTGGCCCGGTTGTGCTGCTCGAACAGCGGACGGACCTCATCGAGGTACGCGTCCTTGCCAGGGCCTGCCAGCGTCTGGGACGGGCTGAAGATCTCGTCCAGCTGGATCTGCACGCGATCCGCCTCGTCGAAGGCGAAGACGTCACTGCGTTCGTGAGCCAGCTCAAGGTACCGCTTCGACTCGTCGGTCAACTGCGCCGGCACACGGCAGTGCAGCAGGCTCGGTGCCGTGGCCACCCAGATCGGGGCATCGACCAGCGCGCGTGCCGCCTCGTGCCGCCCGCACGCGTAGAACAGCGGGCACGCACACCGTCCCCGAATGGCCCTCTCCTTCGACGTGGCCTGGTCATCCTGGACAAGCTCCAGCCGCCCGAAGCACGGCGCGTCCCCCAGGGCCAACGGGGCCGTAAGGTCCGGCAGCGTCCCTTGCATCGGGCAGGCCGTCGACACCCAACGAAGCCGATCGTCCCGCAGCAGCTCCACTCCGACCGTCGTCGGGTCCGGTGGCCGGTGCAGCTGGCGCAGATGCTGACCGCGCGTCGACGCGCCGAGGATCGGGGCCGCCGAGCCCGGTGCATAGCGGTTCAGGTCGCCCACCATGTTCAGCATTGCGATCACGTCGCCCAGCACCAGCGTCATCGTGTACCGGTGCCCGGCCGCCCACACGGCCAGCACAGTCAGCAACGTGGTCTTGCCGACCGCCGGCATACCCACCAGGTGCAGTACGTCCTCGATGTGCAGCCGTCGCGCCGGCCGAAGGCCACGAGGCCCGCGAAGATGCAGCTGAAGGTCCCGGATCCGTCCGTACCAATTGCAGTGGCGTCCCGCTGCCGCATCCACCGCGTCCATCTTCCTGGCGGTCGCCAGCAGGGAGGCCCAGTTGAACTTCATCTGCCGTCGACGGCGCAGGCCAGCGTGGCCTGCGCATGGGGAGGGCACGAGCCACCTGGGAAGACGCACGCGGTGCCGGGTGCCATCCGCACTGAACGTGTACGTGGTCTCCGGCTCCGCCAGCCGTACCGGCTCGCGCCTGTGCTCTGGGGCACGGGCCAGCGCCTCGGCGTACGCCGCGAGCCGCTCCCATCCGTCGGACAATTCACGCTGCACCGGCGGACAACCGGAATCCTTGACGATGAAAAGCCGCAGATGCTCTGGAAACTCCCCATACGCTTCGAGGGCCTCGTACCAGTCCTGATCCTTTTTGAGCTCCCCGATCAGCCAGCGCACCGAACTGTTCATCGCCGGAGCGCCGCCCTCGCCAGGCCTGAAGTCGAACCCCTTCAGCAGAGCCCACACATCCCGAGCGGCAGCCTGAGGAGCCCAGACCGATAGCGCGTACAGGCCGAACTCCACGGTCAGCGCACGTCGCAGCTCTGCCTCGCTCGCACCGGCTTCCTGCGCGGCCTTCCCCAGCCGCTTCACCAGCTTCCGCCGCCACTCGGAACGATCACGGGCCACAGGTGACCACCCCAGATGCGCCGAGGTCAGGGCACTGCTGGATCAAGTCCTCGATGGTGATGGCCTGGACGTGAGGTTGGGCCTGGAGAGCCGTGCTGTGCTTGCGCAGGATGCGCAAGTACTCCTGCCTGCCTCGCGTCCGATCCTGCGGAACCGCCACGAACCCCTTGTCGTAGGCGTACGGGTGGTTCCCGGACCACTCCGGAAACTTCTTGATCTTCCGGGCGAGGAGGAAGGGATTCCTCCAGTCCTTCACGTCCACACCGATCGCGAAGCCACCCGGCCAGGTCGCCACAGTGTCCAGCGCGTCGTACCCCGGCGAGACCACGACCCGAGCCCCACGCGCCGCCAGCCCCTCGGCGAGCCGCAGCTCTGCCTGGCCAGGCAGAGCGATATAGCCTACGAGGTCCCCCCGCAGGCGGTACGCCCCCTCCGCATCCCTCATGCTGGGAATGGAACCGTAGCGGTGCCCGGCACACCGCCAGCTCGGACACACCCATCCTTCACCACCGTCCCGCGACATCCACTGGCGGCACCTCGGGCACACCGCGATCCAGCCATCAACCGTGCCTTCGGAAGGGACTGGCTCGTACGACTCGTCGAGCCACACCGCCCAGGACGGAACGTCAAGGAACCGGTTGCGCTGCCGAATCATCTCTGGGGCCGACAAGACCGACTTCTCGGTCAGCAGCATCCGCCAGTGCGCGTACAACTCGGGCCGGCCCAGCGCCCTGGCCACGTCCTTCACGTGATTTACCAGTGCGCTCTCATGAACATCGGCCACCAAGTCACGGGTCGCACGCACCCACTCCCGGCAGAACTCACTCGGGACACCATCGATCAGTAGCAACTCGCCGTCGGCCTGGGCATCCGGATCGAACACGAGAGGCCAGTCCCGCATCGGCCTCCCAGCGCACCACGAACAGACAAGATCCGCGACCCCCACTGGCGCCTCCAGCCCCTGCCGGGCACAAGCCACTGCAAGCCGATCCAGCCCAAGCTGCAGCCGGTCGTCGTACGGACGGCGCCGATCGACCTGCCCCCACCAGCCCGAGAGGCTGCTCAACCCGGAAGCCACGAGGCTGAGCAGCACCTCCGACTCCCGCTCGGGGCTGTTGCGGCCCGAGTAACCAGGAAGGGATTCCAAAATTGACACAGCGGCACGTTAGAAGGAGGTCGCGGGCCAGGGTGAATGCAGGACCGATACTCTCCAGCGGGATCCACCCATTTGGCCGCCAGCGGCGAACCTCAAACCCCCACCAGGCCCGCGATCTGCTGACCGCTATCTCCTATGTCGGCGGATACCGGCGGGCCGTGGCCGCCGGCTGGTCGGGCTGTTCGCGGGCATGTACTGCGCGGGCCTGCGCCCGGAGGAGACGATCGCGGTGGCGCTGCCAGACTGCCGCCTGCCGAGGACCGGCTGGGGGCGGCTGATCGTGCACCGCACCCTGCCGCAGGCAGGCAAGCCGTGGACCGACACTGGGCGTTATCACGACGGACGCGAACTGAAGAACCGCCCGCCCGGCGAGACTCGCGTGGTGCCGCCCCCACCGCAGCTGGTGACACTCCGGCACGAGAGCGTCACCACGTTCGGTACGGCCGACGACGGCCGGCTGTTCTTCAGCGAACGCGGCGGCATCCTCAGCTACACCGCCTACCACTATGTGTGGCGCGAGGCCCGCGCTCTGGCGCTGTCTCCGGCTCTCGCGGCCACTCCGCTCGCCAAGCGCCCGTACCCACCCGTAACGGGCGCTTCAGGGGCGCGGTCATCCCAGAAGGCTGCGCGGTCAGCGTGACGGTGTGAGGTCCCATGAGATTTTGGACAGGTTGGCTCCACGACATGCTTGATGTCACCGGGACATACTGGACGGCTGTTACGGCTCGGCGCGGTTGGGCGCTCTGAAGCCGGTGATGGGCTTGTCGCTCGTTCGGGGGTGAGTGGACAGCTCGACGTCACCGTCGAGGACTCGGAAGCAGGTGTCCTCAAGGATGATCATCACGGTCTTCCCGGCGTGTGTGCGGCCGATTCGTAGTCGCTGCCCGCCGAGCATCACGCGGCCGTCTGGGGGCACTTTGCGCCGGGTCCGCAGAGTCTGTGCGGAGGGTGGGATGACCATCGTGCGCGGGCTTCGGGCGCCGCTGATCTGCCGTCGCTTCTCCGGTGGGATTGGCGCGGGCATGGTCTTGATGACGCGGCCGTCGACGATGACGTGCATCAGCTGGCTCTCGAAGCGCAGAGTGGCAGGCTGTCCGGCCAGATGGTGCGCGATCTTCACTCTCTGGCCGCCGAGCCCGATGGCGCCGTCCCTGTCGATGACGCGGTCGACCTCGACCACGAGAGCGGGCTTGGCCTCATCAACCAGCGCGGGAGCCGCCGGCTCAGGCCCTGCGATGCTGCCGCCCCGCAGCACCAATGCCTTCAGATCGGCTGCGGTGAGCTTGGAGGGTCGGGTGCGGGCGAGGACGCCGTCGATGAACACGTGGATGCTGCGTTCGTCGGCCCAGATGGTGGCCGTGCGCCCGCCCAGGGCGGCGGGGAATTTCATCTGCTGGTTGTTGGGCAGACAGAGCCTGCCGATGGGCGAGATCGTGGCTTCGAACTGGACGGCCCGGATGTGGGACTCGTCGACCGGCAGCCGCGGTGATGGCAGCAGGGAGGGAAGCTGTGGCGCCAGCAGCTCGGCCACTGCGGACGTCCGCGTGTCCTGCGGCTCGGGCAGGTGGACCTCGCGTTGCTGATTCTTGGTGTCGGCGGGGCGGAACGCGGAGGCTGGGGTGGCCATCTGCAGGGCCTGGTGCGGGCGCTTGTGGTTGTAGCCGTGGACCCAGGCATCGATTGCCGCCTGTGCTGTCCCCTGGTCGGCGAACGGACCGACATGGTCCAGGAGTTCACGGCGTAGTGACTTGTGGAACCTTTCGATCTTCCCGGTCGTGGTGGGTGAGCGGGGCTTGGTTAACCGTGCGGTGATGCCGTTCTCCCGGCAGATCCGCTCGAAGAGCACCTCGGCCGGGAACGGCTTGGTGAAGCGGCCTGTGAACTGTTTGCCGTTGTCGGTCAGCACCTCCGACGGCACTCCGTAGGTGGTCATGGCCTCGGCGAACGCGGTGCATACCGCACGTCCGGACGGCTGGGCGACCACTTTGGCGATGACGATGAATCGGGAGTGGTCGTCGATGCCGGTGACGAGCTTGCACTCGCGGCCGCCGGCCAGGAAGACACCACTCATCAGGTCGAGCTGCCACAGCTGCATCGGAGCATCTCGCTGCCAGCGCTTGTAGACGCGGCGGTGATTTTGTTCCTGGTGGTTGATCAGCCCGTTGCGGGCCAGGATGCGGTGCACTGTGGACCGGCCGGGCACCGGCTTCAGGCCGCGCTGACCGAGCTCGTAGGCGATGCGTCGGGCTCCCCAGCGTGGATGGGTCCGGCGTAGCTCGCAGACCAGGGCCTCGACCTCGGGAGCCACCTGGTGGGGCGAGGAGTGCGGGCGGCGGGACTTGTCCACCAGCCCGCCCAGTCCTCCGGCGTGGTACCGCTCGACCCAGGTGTACACAGTCTGCCGTGACACTCCGAACCGGCGGGCCACTTCAGCGACGGGGGCTCCGTCCAACATCTGCAGCACCGCCCGGTACCGGTGCTCGGCCATCCAGTGCCGGTCGTCCACTGGTTCCGAATCACGTGATTCCGCCACAACACAGTCAACGAGTCACGGCCGTCCAGGATGTGCCGAGACCTTCAGAAATCTCGTGAGACCGTCAAGCATCAGTCTGGTACAGAGTGTCCAACTTCTCGCGGGACTTCACACTCCGGGGAGAACTAAGTGGCCGTTGACATCAGCGCCGGCCGCCGCCGATGCGGCGGTCGTCGGCCAGTGCGGTCAGCGGGCCGAACTCGCGGGCAAGCTGGTTCCACGTCAGAACCTCGCCACAGCGGGCCGGGAACTCCTTCGGGTTGAACTCGGGCATGGTCCAGGTGCCTGTGCCCCGGTCCCGCAGCCACAGGTCCCCGTCACCGTCGACCACGGTCGGCGGGGCCGGTACGGGCTCGGCCTGATCGGTGGGCTCCCAGGTGACCCGGCCCGGGTGGGAAACGCGGCGCAGCTCGGTGGTGGCCAGCCGCGCGGCCAAGTCACGGGTGGACTCTTCGGCGTCCTTGACCGACGCGAGTCGGAATGCGTCGTCAAGTACGGGCAGGGCTGGATTCTTGCTGCGCTTTGAGCTCATACGCTGACTACCTCCGGTGGGGGGCGTCACATCCGTTATGGCACCCCGTAGAGGAACACGGTATCCGAGGCGTGAGCCGGGCCGGCTACGACATCTGTCCAGGTGGAGGCGCTGGCACACCGGGCGGTGGGGCTAGGTGGTGAGCTGGTCCTGGACGGGGCGCAACCCGTGGTGGTAGCGCTCAGATATGGCGGTCCGGGTCTGAGAAGGTGAGGCCGCCGGGGGCGAGCGGACGTCGGGCCGGGGCGGGTGCGGGCTCGGGCTCGGTCTCGCCGGGCGGCTGGCGGAAGTCGGCGCCCTGCTCGACCGGCATCAGCCGGCGCCCACCCGCCTGGGCGGGTACGGGAGCGTCGGAAGCGGGCTCGGAGAAGGTGGGCAGCGAGAGCGGTCGACGGTCGGTCATGATCCCTAGTCTCCCAGGTCCGGCCCTGCGGGTAGGGCCAGGCCGCTATCAGCGGTGATAGTGCTCTGGCCCTGGCCAGCAGGGCCAGGCTGGTTGTTTCAGCTCACCAGAACAGAGCGGTTAAGCCACTGCTACCGCCGGTGAACCGGACCGGACCGCCGAGGCCGGGCGGCACACTGCGCGGGTGACCACGACCCCCGCCTGAACCGGGTTCAGAAACCTCCACGCTCAGACCCCGACGCCAGCGCGTGCGCCCAAACCCTCCCGACCTGGCCCCGGCCGCCCACTCGGTTCAAGAAACAGCCGTTCGGCAACCCGTCACGACGTGGGACGGGTCCTCGCAACCGGCGAGGCGGACACCAGACCCGCCCATCACAAGAAGGGCACCAAGCCCCGCCGACTGGACAAAATGACAAGCTAATGGCACCGGACCCGCGATGGCCGCGACATTCGCCCCGCCTGCTGGATGAAAGAACGACGATGATCTCCAACCGCCACGCGACTCCCGCCCAGGTTCGGGGCGCCGAGTGCTCAGTATTCGCGAACACAGGCGCTTTCGTCGGCGACTACATCGGAGACAGCACCCGAGCCGAAATCGCCTACGCCCGGTCGCTAGGCAAGCCCGTGCGGTTCACGCACCCCGAAGTCGACCCTGACGCCTGACCGCCCGCTGCCACCTCGACGACCACGGCCGGCAGCCCGCCGCCTGACCGTCTCGCGGTGGCTTCGGCCGCCGCCCACCCCACACCCTCCGCAGGCATCCGTTGGAATTGATCATCTAGGGCATGTGGCTGACCCTGAGGCACCGCTCGGAGACGGCCGGGAGGGTTCGGCGAGGCACCGGTGCAGGAGCGACGAGCGCCTCGGCGAAGGTGCTTACGAGGTCATGCGGTGCCGAATGGCTGAACGCCGCACACCACAGGTACGGCCTTGCGAGGTCCGGCTGCGACCAGGCCATCCAGCCGGGAAGGTCTGGGCGGGGGTCCTGGTCCTCGATCCCGGCGGGAAGAACTGTCCAGGACCAGCACGAGGTGTTCGAGACGTCCCAGAAGGTGAGTTCCGGGTCATCGGCGTCAGGTGTCCAGTCCGCGGATGCCAGGACCTGCGTGACCGCGTCGCTCCCGTCGAAGCCCCACGCCGGCTCTTTCCTCGCGTCCAACGCGAGAGCGAAGGCTGTGAGCGCTTCGTGGGGGATGTCGGCGGTGAAGTACGCCGTCCATGCCGCGATGCCGCGGTCGGGGGCTTCCCGCGCGGAGATTTCCCATGCGATCGGGAGGTCGCCCAAGCGGGTGGTCAGCGGGTCGGCCAGTACCCACTCGGCGCTTCGTAGCTGGTCGGGGCTGGAGTGGAAGAACGACTTGCGTGCCGTCATCCAGCAGGACCAGCCGGCGCCCGTCAGGGCGTTCCCGACGGCCTCGGCGAGATCTCCGTCATCCCCTGCCAGGTGCCGGGGGCTTGCCCAGAGCCAACCGGTGTTGGGGGTGCTCGGTTCGGGCGGGGTGTGGGAGTACAGGGGCGCCTCCAGGGGCTCGGTGGCTGGTCATGCCGGCCGTGCGGATCGGCGTACTGCTCGGCGGCTGAGGGAGGCAGTGCCCGTGGGCGGGTGCCAGGTCAGGGCCTGCGCGATGGCGGGCGGAAGAAACTCGCCCTGTCCGGCTTCGCCGAGGAAGACCACTTGGCGGCCGTGTCCGTCACGGGCCTTGACGATCTCTCCGGCGAAATGGACGTACGGAAACTCCGGGTTGATCGCGAGGAAGAACGGAGCGTCCCGGTCACAGGACGAGAGACGGTCGATGATCTCGCCAACGGTCACGGCGCGATGGGTCGGTGATTGCACTGCTGCTCCTTCTGGACACGCCGAGGCACGGCGTATGAAGCACGGGACAGGTGGGTGAGGCATACGGCAGCGACCGGGGCCGGTCCTGGCCGTCGTTGCGCATCAGATGCGCCGGGAAGTCGCGAGTACGGCCTCGACGGCGGCAGCCACGACGGCAGCGGGGGTCTCTGTGCTGAACGTCGCCCGATAGCCCTGCACGGTGGCCGTGCCGGTGACGGCGATCACCCAGCCGGCATCGCGGGCGCCGGGACGGCCCTCGGGAAACCAGCCGAGGTAGAAGCGGCCGTCCTTGCTGGCGACGTGTACATCGGCTCGGTCGTCGACGACCAGGCTGAAGTCGTCGGCGGTGAAGTGGTCGATGATCTGGGTGGGGTGTCCACGGCCGAGGAGCCACGTGCGGATCCGCAGGGCCTCGATCGTGGTGGAGAAGCCGGGCTGATCGCCGGCGTGGTTCATGGGCGGCTCCGTGCTCGGAAGGGGCCAGGAAGACACCCACTTTGACATGCACCTGCGATGGTGTTCCAGCGTGTGAGGCGCTCTGCTGCTCTGCTGTCAGCGATCTCCCGCAGGAGGAACGGCCCGGTCTGTGCGGACAGCACAAAGCGAGGGCGGCATCCCCAGTGGGAATGCCGCCCTCGCGTGCGTTATTCGGTTGTCCCGCCGTTCACGGCGGTGCTGCGTGTGTCAGGAGGCGTCGTCCGGCTGGTTGGCCCGTCGGCGCCGAACAGCCCAGATGGCGCCGCCCCCGGCGCTGATCAGAAGGCCTCCCGCCGCGGCGAGCCAGCTGGTGGAGCCGGCGCCCGTACGAGCGAGCTGACCGTCCGAACCGGCGGGGGGCGTGGGCGTGCTGGTCGGGGTGTCGGACGGGGCGGGGGTGCTGCTGGTGTTGTCCGGGGTCGGGGTGGCGGGTGCGGAGGTGTCGGGGGTGGGCTTGGGCTTGGTCGTGGGCGGCTTGCTCGGCTGCTGGGTCGGCGGGGTGGTCGCGGTGGGCGTGTTGGTGAACTCCGCGGTCGTACCGGCGGCGGGCTTCGCGGTGACCTGGACCGGGCTCGAGTCGAGCTGGTAGCCGGAGGGTGCCTTGGTCTCGGTGGCGGTGTAGGCGGAGCCGGAGCGGGCGGTGACGGTGAGCTGGGCCTTCGCGGTGCCGTCCTTGCCGGTGGTCAGGGTGACGGCTTCTCCCCCGGTGCCGGAGGGCCGGATGTTGATCACGGCGCCGGCGAGCGGCTTGCCGGTGGTCTTGTCGGTTTTCTTCACCGTCAGTTCCGCGGGCTTGAAGGGGTCGACGACGGTGACGGGGGTGACCTGGCCGGGGGTGACGATGATGTCCCGGTCCTCGGCAAGGTCGTGGATGGCGCTGCCGGAGTCGGTCTCCTTGAGCCGGTAGACGCCGGGGGTGACCTTCTCGAATCGGAGGATGCCGTCGGCTCCGGTCTTGCCCTGCAGAGCCTTCGTCCCGTTGACGGTGTCGAGGAGGCTGAACTGGGCGCCTTCGAGCGTGGCACCGGCGGGGTCCTTCTTGTGGATCTCGACGCCGCCGGGCTCCGGCTCGGGCATGCTGCGCGGTGCCGGGGCCGAGGTGGAGGGGGTCGGCTCGGGTGCCTCGGCTGAGGCCGAGGGTGCCCAGGTCAGGGCTCCCGTCGCGGCGGCGGCAACGGCGATGGCAGCGGTGGGTGCCTTGCGGCGGGCGGATCGGCTGGACAACGGGGGTCTGCTCCTTGGTGGGTTGGCTCAACGGGTTGCCGGCGTATGGCCGGGCGAGTCAGCGGGCGCGGGCCGCCGTGTTGTGCGGGGGCGCCGGCGGCAGGGCCGGGGTGCTGGCGGGTTTGCGGTCCGGGACGGAGGACAGTCGGGCGAGGCGCCTGGTGTGGAAGGGGACTTCGTCCACGGCTCGTGTGAGCGGCTCCTCCGCGACCAGGGAGGCGGTGAAGGCCGCGACGTAGGTGACGGGGGTCCGGCCGGTGAAGGATGCTCGCCACAGCGGTTCAACGGGGTAGCCAGCGGTCAGCGTCCACATCGGCTTATCGAGGTCGGTGGCGATGTACCGGTGTTCGAGGAGTGCCATGCCGTCCGGGCTGCGGAAGCGCTGGGATCCCCTATGGCTGACGGTGTGGTTCCAGCCGGAGTTGAGCAGTGGCAGGTACGCGGCGACAGGAGGGGTGTCGTCGTCGAACAGCATGTCGCTGTCGCTGTAGGCGTCGTCCAGGTAGAAGTGCAGCAGCTCGGTGTGGAAGTCCCAGATCATCTCGACGGGGGTAGAGGCGTCGAACTTGGCCTTCCAGGCTGCCGGTTCGAAGGGCTGCTGGTGTGCGGCGGTGATCCAGACTCCGTCTCCGGCTGCGCCGCCGGGGTCGGCGAGGAAACCGGACCGCAGCCTCATGCAGGGGCTGGATGCCACTTGGTACCCGTCCTCAGGGCAATGGAATGTCCAGTCGTGTTCACCGCTGTTGTGGGGGAAGGGCCATCCGTCGAAGACCTGGTCCGATCCGCGGCCGGCGAGGTGCCGGGCGTGGACGGACACGATCTTGTCCGAGGGCAGTGGGTTCATGGGGTCGGTCAGTTCCGGTCCGTTCGTCGGTGGGGTGGTTCGGGCATCGGCTATCGGTGGCGGCCCTGGACGGTGGTCTTCTCGGCGAGCGGCAGCGCTGTGGTGCGGGCAAGCGACGTACCGGGTGCGCGAGGAGGGGTGGGGCGGGTGGAGAACCAGAGGTCGGCGTAGCGGGTGACGGCGGCCTTCAGGCGGGTCCAGTCCCCGCCGGCCCAAGGCGCCGGGCCCGATGCGCGGGGGTTGAAGTCCCGGAAGACGGCGTAGCCGTCTGATCGGTCCGTCCGGCCTGCAGCCCTGTCCCGTGTGCTGAAGGTGCCGTGGTCGGCGAAGGAGAGCGTGATCTCGTCGATGGTCCCGCGGTCCGCGTGGACGATGCGCAGCCGCAGACCGGCGTACTCCCCCTGTCGGATGGTGGGCTGGAAAGAGATCCTCAGGAGGAGCGGGCTGGTCGGGGCGGGGGCCGCGTAGTAGCTGTTGCCGACTACGGCACCGTTATCGAAGGTGAGGGCCAGTTCCTGGGTGAAGAAGGCTTTCGGTGACAGCGCCATGGACGTGGGGCCTCCTGGTTCGGCGGAATCAGCGGCGGGCAGCGGGGCGGGCCGGAACGGGGAGTCGGGCACCGGGAACCGTGGTGGTCGACCAGCGGTGGACGCTGGCGGGACGTACGGTCGGGGGTGTGCGGAGGCGTGCGAGGTCGAGGGGGGTGGGTGTGGGCGGCTTCGGTGGCACCACGGGTGTGAGCTGGGCGTGCCGCTTAGTCATCTGGGACAGCTCGCCCTCCCACCGCAGTACGGGCTCGGGGTTGACGACGGCGGTGGCGGTGGCGGCTATCAGGTCGACCGGCGTGCGGCTGCTGAAGACGGCGTACCAGGAGGAGTAGGAGCGCTCCGGCCCGCCCCATATTCCCCAGCGCGTGTCATTGGTTACCAGCTCGCGTGCGTCGTCGAGGGGGCCGTGGTCGAACCAGGCTCCGGCGAGTCCGTCCGGGGAGGTCAGCTCCAGGCGGCCGGGCGCGATGTGAGTGCTCCAACCCGCTTCCATCAGCGGGCCGAAGCCCCTGCTGACACCGCCGGGGCTGCGCAGGTCCGAGCCGTCGTCCCTCTGGTAGGCGGCGACGAGCTGGATGGTGAAGGCGGTGACGAATTCGGTGGGGGCCTTGTCGTTGAAGGCGGCGGCCCACCGTGGTGCACCGAAGTGGTGCTCGTACGCGCTGATCTTCCACAGGGCGTCGTCGTCGCCCTCCGGCATGTAGCCGATCCGCACCCGCTGGTCAGGGGCAGGGAGAAAGACGTTTCCGTGGTCGTCCCAGCTCGGTTTCCATCCCGCGTCGAGGGCGGGCTGGAGACCCGGGTCGCCCTCGACGGTAGATCCGGCCAGGTAGCGGGGGCTGACGTAGTAGTCCCCCGCGGGTTCGTCGGTATGAGTCATGGGGTCCTGGGGCATCGGCGACGGTGCGGCTAGCTGAGCTCGCCGGCCGCGAGCGTGGTGAGGGTGATGTGGGCAGCGGTCTGTGCAAGGCGCTGCTCGACCTTGGCGACGTCGTAGCCGGTGACGACGTAGAGCCCGGCCCGCGCGACGTCCACATCGCCTTCGGGCGGCAGAACGATCTCGTCGCCGGGGCTACGGAGCCACTGGAGGCGCTCCAGCCACAGGGCGTTGTCCATGAACTGCTCGTCGACGCCGCGGTGGGTGAGGATGCCGGAGGCTTCCGGGTACAGCAGGGTGATGCCGGCGGCGCGGATGCGGGAGGGGGCCAGGTCAGGAGTGACACCGCAGGCGAGATCGGCGGCGGCGAGGGGCAGGTCGATCCCGGTCGCGAGGCGGACCAGGTGGCCGATGAGGTCGCCGCCGATCCTGCCGTTGACCTCGATGATGCGCGGACCGGTGGCGGTCAGGCGCATTTCGACGTGCTGGACGCCGTGGTCGATACCAAGGGCCCGGATGGCTGCGGCTGCGATCGGCGCCACCTGGTCCAGGAGCGGATCGGCCCCGTCCACGGTGTGCCCGATCTCCTCGAAGTACGGGGCGAAGCCGAGCTGCTTGCGGGTGACGGCCACGGCGGTGGTGGAGCCGTTCTGGGTGACGCATTCGACGCTGATCTCCGGGCCGTCGAGGTACTCCTCGACCAGGACGTCCGTGTTCTCGCCGCCGTGCAGGGCCGCGCCGGTGGTGGCGAAGGCCAGGGCGCGCGGGAGTTCCTCGACCGCGTCGACCCGGATGACGCCGACGCTGCCGGCCTGACCGGCGGGCTTGAGGACGACCGGGTAGCCGATCCGTTCGGCTACGAGCGCGGCCTCCAACAGGCTGGCCACCTGGACGGAGCGGGCGGAGGGAACCCCATGCCGGGCCAGGAGCGTGCGCGTGACCTGCTTGTCCCGGCAGTTGTGCATCACTGCGGGCGGGTTGGACTTCACGCCGAGCGCCTCTGCCAGGTGAGCGGTGGCGACCAGGAGGACTTCGTTCCAGGTCAGGACGCCGGCGATGGTGTGTCGGCCGGCCAGGGCCTGCCCGGCCGCGAGAAGGGCATCCGGGTTGTGCGGGTCGGCGACCTCATGGTCGATGACGTGAGGTTCTTCCCAGGTGATCGGGCTCGGCGTGATGACGACGACGTCGTAAGCCTCGGCGACCTGTTCGAGACAGTAGCCGCGGTAAACGGAATCACCGGGGGCAACGACGAGGAGGACAGGGTTCTGATGGGTCAAGTACAGCTCCAAGAAAGTGGGGTTCGAGAGCGGTTCAGCGGTGCGCAGCTCGGTGGCCGGCAACTGCGCCAGGAGGAGCGGCCTGTACCGGGAGCACAGGTGCGACGGCGGGAGCTGTGGTGGGCAGATGGTCCACCTGTCGTACGAGTGCGGTGGCGAGCTCGATGGGGTCGATGCCCATTTCTTCGGCCTGCATCCCCAGCAGTGCTTGGACGCGGTCTTCGGGGAGGGCCGGGTGGTTCTGCGTGTACATCACGGTCCACTCCTCCTTGCAGAAGATCGCGAACGAGGCGAGGTGCATGACGGTGGTCCGCTCCGTGCTGGCGTCGGCGGGCGGGACGTACAGCTCGCCGCCGTTGTCCGTCACGGTCTGGAAGCCGAGCCGCTCGAGCACGACGGCTGCCTGCGGCAGATCGCCGAGCAGGGCAACCCAGAGCGGTCGTACGTGACCGGGGGTGTGGCCGTACAGGATGTCGGGGCTGGTGAGGTCGTTGATGACGTGTCCTTGCGGTGGTGGGTGTGGTGAGGGCGAGCGGGGTGGTCAGGCCGCCTGTGTGTACGCGGCCCGGGTGGCCAGTGCGGGGTCGTGCCGCATCTGCCAGAACGCGACGGCGAGGCCGAGGGCCTGCAGTGCGGCGCAGACGGTGAGGACCTGGCTGAGTAGGTTGGCCGGGGTCAGAGCGACGAGCAGGCCGGCCACCGGGAAGGGCAGCAGCATGATGAGGATCGTGACGGCGAGGGTGCTGCCGAAGACGGCTTCGGGGATGAGCTTCGAGCGCAGCGTGCGCAGCACCACGGTCATGCCGCCCTCCCCGGCCATGAGCACGGCGACCAGGACGAGCAGCTGGGTGTAGGCGTCGGCCTGGGCGACGGCGATTCCGGCTGCCGCGGCGATGGCCGCGCAGACCGCGCCGACGGGCCAGAGCCCGGCGCGGTCGATGGCGAAGCGGCAGACGGCGACGGCGAGGAGGGAGGCTGCCGCGGCGGCGGACCAGATCAGTCCGACCGAGGCGCTGGTGTGGCCCATCTGCTGCACGATCAGGACGGGGGCGGCGGCCTGGAGGGTGCCGGTGGCGATGTTGGAGACGGTCAGTCCGGTGATCAGCCAGGCCAGGGCCGGGAGGGAGCGCAGGGTGGCCCAGCCGACCTTAAGTCCCTGCATGGGCGAGGCGGAGACCTCGGCGGTGCGGTGGAGGCGGTCGCGGGGGGCGAGGGAGGCGGCCAGCAGTGAGAGTCCGGCGATCGTGAGGAGCATGCCGGTGCGTCCCGCGTACTGCAGGAGCAGGCCGCCGGCGGCGGGGCCGGTCAGGTTCGCGGTGTTGTCGATGCCGAGGAGGACCGACTGGATCTTGTGCTCGCTGTCACCGGCCTTGCGTCCTGCGAGTGCCCCCGCGGTTTCGGCGGCCACGTAGCTGTATTCGGTCAGTACGCCGGTCACTGCGGCCAGGCCCATGACGGCGATGGTGGCGGGCAGTCCGTCGTCGACCAGGGTGAGCGACGCGACGGCGGCCAGCAGCACCAGGGCCCGCAGGGTAGCGGCCATCCGGAAGACCCGCGTGCATCCCCACCGGTCGACGGCCGCGCCGGCCCAGGAGAACGCGGCGAGTCGGGGCACCCACTCCAGGGTGAAGGCGATCCCGGTCAGCGCTGCGGATCCCGTGGTGGCCAGGACCAGCAGGGGGATGGCGTACGTGGCCATGCTGAAGGACACGGCGTCCGCGCAGCGCGGCAGGTAGATACGGCGCGTGATGCCGAAGTTGGGGATACGGGCGTGGCGGCCACCGACGGCTCTGCGACGAGTCATGATCACTTTCAGCGGGAATGCGGCCCTGCCTGCGGCGGCCGGGGGCGGTCAGCGGGCAGGAAGTGGCCCACGATGCGAAGCGGGGAGAAGCGCTACCGGGGGAAGCGCGGCGCCGGGGTGGAGCTGGCATGGGCCGGCGGGAGGGCGGGGCCGGCGACGTGGTGGAGCGCTGTGGTCGGCCTGCCCGGACGGCGGCCCACGGCGTCCATGACGACCTGCGGGTGGGCGGCTGCCCAGCTCGTGAGGACGGCCAGCGCCTGACCGAGTTCCCCTCCGGCCTCGGTGAGCGTGTACCAGCCGTTGGAGCCGGTCGCGATGAGACCGGCGTGAAGCGCCCGCCGTGCCCGGTATCCGTACGGCATGGCCGACGGGGCTTCGAGCAGGCTCACGGTGTGGCGGTCGCGCAGCAGGTAGAGGGTCGCCTCGACCCGGGTGACGAAGTCGGTCTGCGCAGTGGGGTAGTGGTGCCTCCGTGCCCAGCGGGAGAAGGCTTCGTAGACGTCTCCGAGGTCCTGGCCGGCCTGTGTGAGTTCGACGGGGCTGTCGTCGTCGCGGCGCTCGCGCACCTGGAGGAGTCCGCGCTGGCGAAGGGTGCGCAGCCCGTGCTGCAGGCTGTCTGCCGGGATATCGGGGAAGGTGGCCTGAGCGGCTCGGTGCGGGATGGGCCCGTTGTCGTCGATCTCGCTGATGATCCGCGTTGTCCACCGCAGGCTCAGCATCGCGGCGGCGCTGACCGCGTCGGCGGCCGGTCGGGGTGTACTCATCGGGCCCGGCCCCCCATCGAAGAGCTGGCCGCGGCGGGGCGGGCGGGCTGGGCGTGGGAGAACAGGTTGCCCGCCCGCACGCTCGTGGCCGGCGGGGCTGCAGCGGGGAGGGAACGGTTGGCCGCCCACCGGCCATCGGGGAGCTGCGGGTCGGGGGCGGTCCGCTCGGCCCACAACGGATGCTCGGCCTGGGTCCGGCGGCCGGCGCCCCACGCGGAGAGCGAGCGGAAGACCGGGGCAAGTTCCATCCCCTGGGCGGAGAGCTGGTAGTCGCTGTGGCCGAGCCGCTCGACGAGTCCGTCGGCGACGAGCTGGCGCAGCGGCGAGTACAGCAGGGCGGTGTTCCCGCCGGGGAGCACCATGGCTGCCAGGTCCCGGCCGGAGGCGCGTCCCTCTGAGCGCAGCGCCCACAGCAGCGGGGTGGCGTGCTTGGGCGTGATGAGGGTCAGGACGTCTTCGGCGTTCTGTGCCGGGGGTATCCGCTCGACTTCCAGCTCGCCGGTCTTCCTGTTCGGCTTCGTCTCCTTGTCTAGGTGGCTGTCGCCGTAGGACGCGAGGGCGGCGATCACGCCGGTGAGGGCATGGCCGCGAGCCGACAGGCGGTAGTTGACGTGGCGTACGTGCTCCTGGCGGCGCTCGACGAGGCCGTCGGCGGTGAGACGGGCGAGCCGGGGGGCGAGCTGGCCGTCCTGGAGCATGCCCAGGCGGGGCTTGATCTCGGTGTAGCGCATCGGCTGGTCGCTGAGGGTCATCAGCGTCCATACCGTCCAGCGCGGGCTGAGCATCTCCAGGCTTTCACCGACCCGGGCGAGGTCGGCGGTAAGGGGACGGGGCAGGCCGGTGGTGGGCAACGGAGGTCTCTCCAGGGGTGCGGGACGGCGGGACGGTGTCAGTGAGCGCGCGCGGCCGGTGCGGTGCGTGCGGCGGGGGCAGGCACCGTGGCGGCGGGCGATTCGTTGCGGCGCAGGCCCTGCAACGCGGCCGTGAGGGCCTTGGTGTGGGCGTCGCGGGCGGTGACGGACTGGCTCAGCCGCTGGGCACAATCAAGGATGTGGCCGGCGGCGAAGGGGCCGATCTCTCGGCCTTCGCTGGTGAACTGGCGCAGGCGGTCCAGTTGGAAGTCGATGTTCCGTTCGGCGAAGACGAGGTCGGCGTGGATGCCGAGAAGGCCGCAGAGCAAGGTTGTTGTGGAGGCCCCTTCGGCATGACGTACAAGGTCGCTCAGGGGACTACCGAAGAGGGATTCGATGCGGTCACGGAGGGCGTCGGATGTGTCGTGGGGCAGTGCTTCTCCTTCACGAGTGACGGATTGGCGCCGGGGCGACAGCGGGGGCGGGCCGGACCGTCGGGGGCGGTGGCCGGAGGTGGTGCCGCTCGGGTCCGGCTGCCGGCATGGAGGTGAGGATGTTGGTGAGCGCGGACAGCAGGCCCGTCCGCGCGTCCACTGCGGCGTCCAGCCATTGGGCGTCCATCCGCAGGTCGTCCGGGTTCAGCTCGCCGAGGTCCCGTTGCGGAGCGGTGGACTGGTGAACGCGGTCACGGAGCCGAACGAGATGTTCCTCGGCGACGGCGAGGAAGGCCCTGAGTTCCATCACGCGGTGCAAGGCGGGCTCCGCAAGGCCCGATGTGGCGCGCTGGTACAGGAGGCCTACCGGGTGTCCGAAGGCCGACTCGATCGCCTGGTCCTGCGTGGTCGGCTTCAACGGGACCGCCCCTGAACTCCACTGCCGACACTGTGCGGTTGGGCCGCCGCGACGGCGGGAGTCTGAATCCGGCGGGCGGCCACTGTGTTCGGCCGGGGGCCGCGCTCGGGCGTGTCCGCCATGACGGTGTCGAGCAGCGCCTTCAGGATGACGGCGGGGACGTCGCGTTCCACGACCGCAGTGTTCACGCGGTGGGCAAGCTCCCATTGCCGGGGGGTGAGTTCCCCGGGCTCGGCGCCGAGGGCCACGACGAGGTCGTCCTCGGCCTGGTGCAGCCTGTCCTGCGCGGCGGCCAGCCGTCCGTACCAGCGGAGCGCTTCCGCAGCTCCCGGACGGGACCGGCCCTGGTCGTGGTCGCGGGCGAGGTCCGGCAGCGTCCGCTGGAACGTCGTTTCGATGCTCTGGGCGAAGAACTCCAGCACATCCTGCTCGCCGTCGGGCACAGAAGACTCCTCTCGTACAAGGTGGGCGGGGTGGCCGCACATCTGGCGCGCACAGCGCGAAGTGCTGGTTCCAGAATCCGGAGAATCCGTGAATTCCGAATTCACGGATCCGCTGGTAAAAGGCCTTGCCCGGGTCCGCCCACTGCGCTGGAAGCCGGCAGGTCAACGGCGGCGGGGAGCGGCTCTGCTTGCGGGTGGCGCGGGAACGGCACGTTGGGGCAGCGGTGTTGTTGGCGCCTTCAGCCGAACACCGTCCGGGTCGTTGAAATACGACTCGGCGGCGTCATAGGTGGGGAATCCGCCTTCGCGCAAGGTGTGGGTGAACTGCGTGAGGTCTGCCTCTTCCACAAGAACCCGGAAGGGGTGCGGGTCCTTGTCGTCGAGGGCTCGAAGCAAAGCCGTGATCTGGGGCCGGTTCGAGCTGTCGTTGGTGTAGCTGTCGATCAGGGCGAAGCGATGGCCGTCGCCGACGAGTCGCTCCTGCAGCGCGGTGGTCGCCTCGTCGGCGGGCGCGGTTCCCATGCCCGGCGGCAGGCGGATCCCTTCGCGCGGGCAGCCCCGGGACACGAGCCAGGACTGGGCCATGGCCGGCAGAGGCAGCACGGCGTGCTCGAACGTGAAGGTTCTCTTGCCGGGGTCGCGGGCGATGTGCAGGGCGATGACCTGCGGCTCGCCGGGAATCCCCCAGGTGGCGGTCCCATCGTGCAGGACGTGGAAGCTGTGGCGGGCGTCGGCCGAGTGATGCTCGGCCAGCGCCGTCAGCATGTCCTCGTCGGCGTCGATACGGCCGTAGAAGTGTTCCTCGACCTCGTCGCTGGCCGCTTCATAACCGTCGAGCCGGAAGTCGGGGCTGTACTTGGAGGGTGACACTGAATCGGATCTCTCTCGGATTGGTTATCGCAGCTGGCGGTTCCTGCGGACTTCCGCCGCCGCAACATGGGACGAGCCGGTCGGTGCTGAGCGCGGTCCACGGGCTCCCGCGAGTACGGCGCGGCCGGTCTCGGTGAGGAGGACGGGCTGGCCGGCGTGGATGGGGTGTGAGGTGTCGCGGACGACAAGGTCGGCCTGTTCGAGCCGCTCGAGGACGTACTGCGTGATCCTGGTGCCGGATTCCGTGGCGACGGAGAGGCGGCCGGTCAGCAGGTGCTGGTGGAGCTTGGCGCCGCGGGCGATGGCCAGCAGGGCGGCGTAGTCCGGGGCGTTCACGTCGGGAAGTCCGTCGGGACGTGCCGTTGGGACGTTTCGTTCGACTGGCTCCAGGGCTGTGACGGCCTCGGCGTGCAGGGTGTCCCGCACGGCCACGGCTCCCTTGATCTGGCCGACTACCCGGTCGACTCGGGCCAGCAGGGCGGCATCGAGTTCGAACTCGCCGCTGGCCAGGCGCTGAAGGAGGGTCCGGTGGAAGGCGAGGTCGGTGTGCGCCTTGGCCAGAGCGCGGTGCGCCCGCACCAGGCGTGCGACCGGCTCGTCGAGCAGGCCGCGGTCGTGGTGGTCCCACAGTGCGTCGACCGTGGTTCCGGTCGCGGCTTCGATGCGGCCGTCAAGACCGGTCAGGGCCTTGCGGACGCCGAGCCGTGTGGCTGGGGGCATGGAAGTCCTCGTCGGGTGGGGCGGGAGTGGCTGGTGACGTCGGACAGCGACAGCCGGAGTTCGGTGTGGCTGCCGTCGCGCAACGTGGAGGCAGGACCCAGGCGGCGAAGGAGGCCCAGCATGGGGGCGTTGGCCTGCCCGGTGCAGACGCTCAGGGTGTGAGCTCCGCCGGCCATCGCGTGCCGGGCGGCGAAGCGGACCATCCCCGTGCCGATACCGCGGCGGTGGAGGTGGTCGGCAACCTGTACGCCGAGGTCGACAACGCCGGGGCTGTGCTGGAGGCGTCCGATGGAGACCAGGGCGATCACCCCGTCGCCGGGCGCGCTGGCGGTCCAGTTGTCCGAGGCGCGCAGGAGGCGCTCGAAGTCCGGTCGGCGGATCCGGAGCCGACCCCACCTGCGGTGCATCGACTGCTCGCTACACCGCAGGAGGAAGGCCTTGACCGCGTCCCAGTCTTCGAGACGCGCCCGGTGGATCGAACAGGTGGCGAACGCGGCGCTCAGAGCGGCTGGCTGTGCAGGGCCCGTGCGAGAGCACGCCGCGAGTACGCCTTGCGCCGCCGGCCGTCGGAGAGATCCGTGTTCCGCGGATGGATGTCGTACGGGGCCAGCAGCTTCGCCAGGCGTACGGGGGTGATGTCGGCATACTTCCAGCCCTTGCCTGCCACGCCCGGTACGCCCGTCAGCTCGGCGACCAGGTCCATGGAGGCCATGGCCTGCGGGTTGCCCCGTCGGCCGAAGGCGTTGAGGCATTCCACGACCAGACGCGAAGAGGTCGTAGGGCCGGAGCTCTCGGCTGCACTGCTGGTGCGGCTCGCCGTCTGGTCCGAGCAGCACCGGGACGGGGCTGCGGCGCCCGTCGGGGGCTCCGTGGTCCGGATCACGTCCAGCAGCTCCAGGAACGTGCTTCGGCAGGCGCAGCCGGACGGACGGGGTGCCACAGTGCCGGAACCGCGGGGGCAGCCGGAGTACGGGCTGCCGGGGGCGGCCTCCGGGCGGTCGGCACAGCAGGCCTCTCGCTCGCATCGATCCTCGTCGAGGATGTCGAGGAGACCTTCGAGGATGCCTTCGATGGCTACGTCGATGATTCCGTCGATGAAGGGGGTCAAGAGGTCGTGCTGGGAGGGGACGGTCAACGGGAGATGCCTCTCGTGGGCGGGACGATCGGGGCGGGTTGAGGGATGCCGGGCCGTGTGGCGGGTACGGGCAACGGGCTCGCGGCGTGCACGGTCGTGTGCGGGGAGCGGGAGCGGGCCGCGTGGGCGAGGGCGCTCAGGGGGCGGCGTTCCCGGCCGAGGCGGGCTGCCACGGTGTCGTACACGTCGTAGCCATCGCGTGGGCGGATGGCCACGACGTAGACCTCGGTGGGGTGCGTGGCACCGGTCGGGGCGGCGCGCAGGGCGTAGACCATCCGCCATTCGGCGCGGTGGTCGACGTAGGTCTTGCGGAATCCGGACAGGTCGCCGGTGAGTTTGGCGCCCTGGCGTACGCCGGTGACCGCGTCCTGGAGCTGGGCCAGGGCAAGGTCTCTGATGTCGCCAGGGGCCGCCAGAAGGTCGTTCAGGGCGCGAGGGTCGAACGACAGCCCGTACTGGGGGGCGGTGTTCATTCCGTCTCGCCGGGGTAGGCGCGTCCGTCCCCTGAGGTCGGCTGGAGCGGTGCGTCGGGGCGCGGCAGAAGCCGGTGGGAGCGCCGTTCAGGGTCGGTGGTGCATGCCGAGAGCGGGCCGCCGGGGGCACGGACAGCCGCCACGGTGTGGGTGAGGAAGTCCCGGTGCCACACGGCGGGGCCGGAGGGCCCGGCCTCAGGGTCCATGTGCTGGCCCCAGGCCAGCCACAGCGCGTGTAGCCAGCCCACCACGTCCAGGTGTTCCTGCCACTCGTGGCACCACGGCGTGGCGGTGGTGATCTCCGAGCCGTACACGCCGAGGAAGATGCGCTGCACCCAGTCGGTCAGGCCGTCCAGTTCGGTGTCGAAGTCCTCGCCGTCGAGGGTGAGGATGAACCGGGGCTCCGGCGGCGGGGGCGGCATCATCGGCATGCTGGATCTGGCCGGCATCGCCGGGAACCCGGCGAAGGGTGACGCCGGCATGGGGTCGGCGGCGAGGCTGTCGAGCAGCCGGGCCTGGTCGGCCGACTGCTCCATCAGCCTGCGGACCGAGGCTTCCAGGTCCTCCAGGTCACCATCGGCCATTCGGATCGGCTCCAGCTGTCCCTCGTCGTGAGGGTCTATGGATTCGGGCACGGGAAACTCCTTTGAAGCCGCACGGGGCGCGTAGGGAAGGTGCGTTCAACGATGCGGAGAATCCGTGAATTCCGAATTCACGGAAGTGCTGATAGAGAGCGACGGGCTGGCGGCGGCGCTGATCCGCCACCAGCCCGTCGGCCGTCAGGCCGCCAGCGTGCAGTCGCCCTGCGCGAGGGTCTGCGTCAGCGTCTCGGTCAGCCGGTCGGCGGCGATCTTGCTGTACTCGGGGGTCTTCTCGACGCCGATGAAGGAGCGGCCCTCCAGGAGCGCGGCCACGCCGGTGGAGCCGGATCCGGTGCAGAAGTCGAGGACCGTGCCCTGCTCCGGGCAGATCTTCACCAGCTCACGCATCACCGAGACGGGTTTCTGCGTGATGTGCTTCCGCTCCGCGCCGGAGGGCTGCGAGGCGCTGTACAGGCCGGGGAGGTAGATGGCCCGGGAGTTGTCCATCGGCCCCTTGGACGCCCACACGATGTACTCGCAGTCCTGGCGGAAGCGGCCCTTCTGCGGCCTGGCCTGCGGCTTGTGCCAGGTCAGGATGCCGCGCCAGAGCCATCCGGCCGCCTGGATCGCATCGGTGGTCACCGGCAGCTGTCGCCAGTCGGTGAACAGCAGCGCCGTACCCGTGGGCTTCGTCAGGCGGTGTGCCTCGGTCATGATCTGCGTCAGCCAGAAGCCGTAGCTCCTTTGGTCCATGTTCTCGCCCGTGAAGTCCGGCAGCGTGTGGCCGGCATCGTTGGACGTGTACTTCTGCCGCGCGGTGCGCGTGGTCCGCTCCTTCGCCGTCCGGCCACCGCTGTTGTACGGCGGGTCGGTGATGACGGAGTCGACGCAGGCATCGGGGAGAGTGGCGAGCACGCTGAGCGCGTCGCCCTCGTGGAGGGAAAAGGGCAAGGGGGAACCGTATTTCGGTAGGTGACGTGGGCCCCGACCGGCATTCAGACAGACCTCGGCCTCACACGGATTCGCAGAATCCGCGGGCAGGGAGGGGACGTCGGGGATGGGCAGGAGCCTAGGGCACGATCCGGGAATCGCCTCGGCGCCGATCACTATTTCGGCATTCCCGATTCCGGCCCTAGGGTTTTGGAAGACCCGCCGGGAGACCCGGATGGGACATCCCCTCCCCTGCCGGAGATCCCTCATGCCCAGCATCACCTGACACCTGTGCGGACCAGCGTCGAGCAGCAACTCGACCTGTGGTCCCGCGCTGTTGATCGCCTACCAGCCGGCCGAAGGCCCTTTCCGTCGCATGCCAGTCCTGCGGCCGGCGCTCACTTCAAGGACCCATCACCGTGGCACACCCATGCCTGAGTCCGCCCCGTGGACTGCGCTGCGGCGCTGATACGCCGCCGGGCGGGCCGGATTGAAATCGATAGCCGCCATCATCGGCGTCGCCTGTCTCTCCCCCGTCCTGCTCGCCGGTACCGCGGCCGTCGCCGCAGCCGGTTCGGCCGGACGGTCCTCCAACTGCTCCACAGGCAAAGGCCTCGACACGGCCGCGGTCGCGAAGGCCGTCGAGGCCATCCTCGGCGGCAAGGGCGGCACCAGCCAGGACGTACACGTCGAAGGGCTGGAGCTGCCCGCCGAGCAGATCCCGCACGCCAAGACCATCGTCGCCACCGGCATCTCCCTCCATGTCCCCGAACGCGGACAGGTCGTGGCCCTGGCCACGGCCATCCAGGAGAGCCGCCTGCGCAATCTGAACGGCGGCGACCGGGACTCACTCGGGCTGTTCCAGCAGCGGCCCAGCCAGGGCTGGGGCACCCCCGAGCAGATCCGCGACCCGGTCTACGCCGCCACCAAGTTCTACAACGGGCTGCTGAAGGTGCACGGGTGGGAGCAGATGACCATCACCCAGGCCGCCCAGGCAGTCCAGCTCAGCGGCTTCCCGGGCGCGTACGCGCAGTGGGAACCGCTCGCCCGCGCCCTGCAGCAGGCCATCGTCAAGACCCTCCCCGGCGGCAACGGCACGCCCGGAACCGGCGGCACCCAGCCACCGGCAACCGGCGGATGCGCCGGAGGCGGCGACCTCGGACCGATCCCCGAAGGTGCCGTCCCGGACGGGTACGAGATCCCCAAGGACGCACCCGAGAAGGTCCGCACCGCGATCCGCTGGTCGATGGGCCAGCTCGGAACGATGTACCAGTGGGGCGGGACCTGCACGAATTCCCACGGCCCGGACCCGATGGGCCGGTGCGACTGCTCCAGCCTGACCCAGCAGTCCTACAAGGCCGCCGGCATCACCCTCACACGCACCACGTACACCCAGGTCAAGGAAGGCGACCCGGTCCCCGCATCCGCGATCCGGCCCGGCGACCTGCTGTTCACCCGCCCCGGCCCCTCCGGCCCCGAGCACGTGGCCATGGCCATCGGCACCGCCAAGGGCACCCCCTTGGCGATCGAGGCACCCCGGACCGGCAAGCCCGTCCGGATCGTCACCCAGGCCAGCCTGGGCACCATCATCGCCGTCCAGCGGATGGTCCCCGCTTCCTAGCCGCCGCCTGCGGCTTCCCCTCCCGGCCTCGCGGCCGGATCTCCCGCGGCCTCGCGCTGCCCTCGCGCGCCTTCGCCGCGCCCTTCCCCCTTCTCGCGCCACCCGCACCGGCCAAGAGCCGTTGCCTGCAAGGAGTCCAGCACACCCATGTCGTCCATCGACCGACTCATCACCCTTGCCTACGACCCGGGCATCACCCCCAATGAAGGCGGCCTTCCGGGCCTTTCGGTCCTCAAGAGCGTCGTCTCCTCGATCAACCTGTACGGGATCATCGCCGTCGTCGGCGCCCTCGCCGTCTCCCTGGCCGTCTGGGCCTGGGGCCACTTCACCGGAGGCCACAACTCCGAGGCGACCGGCAAGAAGGGCGCGGTCGTCAGCGCCGGCGCGGCCTTGGGTCTCGGCGCCGCCAACGGCATCGTCATGTTCTTCTCCGCCCTGGGATCGCAGGTCAAGTAGTGGCGAAACGATCCCGCACACGGGCCCGCCCCCGGATGTACCTGCACACCGGGCACTGGTCGTCCAACCGGCGCATCACCGTCCTGGTCGTCGGCCTCACCGCGCTCGTGGCCTTCGCCGGCCTCGCCGCGTGGTGGACCGGCCGAAACGACACCGCGGACCGGACCAGCACCCCAGCTCCCGCAACCAGCTCTCCCGGCCCGTCCTCCCCCGACCCGTCGGCCGGCGGGACCGGCGGCGTGGCCAAGCCCCCGCAGATCGCTGATCCGCTCGTCTACGCAAAGGCCGCGGCCCAGGTGCTGTGGACGTACGACACCCGCACCACCACGCACGCCCAGCAGTTGGAAGGCCTCCGCGCCTGGGTCACCCGCGAGAGCCAGTACGCCGACTGGACCGGCGTCCAGGCCCAGATCCCCGACCCCGTCCTGTGGTCGCGGATGCACGACAACGGCCAGCACGCCACCGCCCTGATCAGCGAGGCGCACTTCCCCAGCTCCTTCAAGCAAGCACTCGCCGACGACCCCGCAGCGCTGACCCAGGCGTACATCTACGTGGTCACGGTCACCGGCAAGCAGCAGATCACCTGGAACGGCGGCGGGGCCGGAGCCGAGGACCGCACGGCCACCCTCGCCGTTCAATGCCGGCCCAAGACGGACTGCTCCCTGGTCGCCATCGCCCCGAGCGTCCTGCCCTGACCCCCACCCACGAGAGGAGGTAGACCCCTGTGGGCTTCTGCGACCTGCCCCTGGCCAACAAGTTGTGCACGGCTGCCGACGTCATTGACTTCGCTAACAACCCCGGCAAGGCGATCACCGAGGGCATAGGCAACTGGATCGCCAAGAGCATCGGTGAACTCGCTGCCGCAGCCGCCGACCTGGCAGCCGACGCCATCGACACCACCACCAAGGTCGACCTCAACGCCACGTGGTTCCGCGAGAACTACGAGATGTTGTTGCCGATCGGCTTGGTCGTCCTCGTCGCGACGATGTGCGCCCAGCTTGTCCGCGCGGCCTTCCGCCGCGACGGCGAGGCCCTGCGCCAGGCGTTCACCGGCACCGCCTCGGGCGTGATCTTCGCGTTCGGTGCCATCGCCCTGACCACTGTCGCCATCGAGGTCGTCGATGCCCTGAGCGACGGTCTCTTCGCCGCCGCGGGCACATCGATGAAGGAAGCCGTACGGCGCAGCATCAAGGTCTCCCAGATCGGCGGTCTGGCCGGGCTCGGGTGGATGGTGCCCGGCATCGTCGGCCTAGGAGCCGCCATCGGTGCCTTCATGTTCTGGTGCGTGATGCTCGTACGCAAGGTGGGCATTTTGGTCCTGGTCACCCTGGCCGTGTTCGCCGGTGCCGGCGGCGGCTGGGAGGTCGCTCGCCGCTGGCGGCGCGGCTGGATCGAGGCCACCGCCACCCTGGTCGTCTCCAAACTCCTGATGACCGTGATCTTCCTGCTGGGTATCTCCGCCCTCGGCAGGACCGATGCCAAGGACGGAACCGCCGCCCTTGCCGACGTCATGGCCGGCGTGGTCATCATGTGCCTCGTCCTGTTGTGCCCGTACGCCTGCTTCAAGTTTGTTCACTGGGCTGCTGAGAGCACCGATGGCGAGTCGATCCACCGTGCCGGTGGCGCGGGAGGGCAGGTCGCACGGCAGCACGCTGAGAACGCAGCCCGCAAGGGAGCGGCGATGGCCGCGACCGCGGGTACCGGAGGGGCGGCAGCTGCGGCAGGCGCGGCCCCGCAGGGTCCCGACGGCGGAGGCGGATTCCCCGGCGACATCGCCTCGCACTCCACCGGCGGCGGCGACGCCAAGGGCCAGGGCGGGCAGGGCGGCGGGATGTCTCCCGCGATGGACGCCCTGAAGAAGGCGGCGCAGCCGCCTCCGACCAGCGTGCAGCAGGACACCAGCGGCCAGGTCGGCGGCACCTCCGGCGGCCCCGCCACCGGTTCCTCCGGGTCAGGCGGCGACCAGTGGGGCGAACGCGGCAGCAGCTCCCCGCCGCCGCAGGGGAACGCGTCTTCCTCCGAAGGCACTTCAGCCAGCGGCTCGGCGTCAGCGGCGCCCCCGCCCACCGGTCCCTGACCGCCGCCGGCTGACCCCATCCCCGTGGGACGCGCCGCGTCCGCTCCGGCGCGTCCCACGGTTCCACCCGCTGCCCGCCCGCACTCGAACGGTCCACCCCTTGTCTGATCTGACCCTGACTCCCCCGCTGACGGTGAAGTTCCCTCTTCGCTCCCGTCGCGGCATCCTGCTCGGCCTGTCCTTCCCCCAGCTGATCCTGGTGTCCCTGACTCTGGCGCTGCTGCTGGTCACCGTCGTGACCACCGGCCTGGCCGGCGCCTTCGCCCTCGTCCCGCTGTGGGCGGCCATCGCGGCCCTGGCCTTCGTACGGCACAGCGGTCGCTCGCTCATCGACTGGGCGCCGATCATCACCCGTTACGCCCACCGCCGCCGTACCAGCCAGACCTTGTGGCTGGCCCGCGCCGTCTCCCGCCCCCGCATCGACGGCCTGCTCCACCTGCCCGGCTCTGCTGCAGCGCTGCGCGTGGTCACCCCCGAAGGCTCGCAGGCCTCGGCCATCCACGATCCGCACCAGCAGACCCTCACCGCTGTCGCCCGCGTCACCAGCAGGGCCTTCGCCCTGCTCGACCCGTCCACGCAGAACGCCAACGTCGCCAACTGGGGCCGGGCCCTGGCCAGCATCGCCCGTAGCGGGCACGTCGCCACCGTCCAGGTCCTGGAGCGGACCGTGCCCGATTCCGGTGACGGCCTCGCCCGCCACTGGAGCACCCACGGCCGCGCCGACACCCCGGTCGCCGGGCAGGTGTACGCCGACCTGGTCGCCTCCGCAGGCCCGGCCGCGGCCCCCCACGAGTCGTACATCGCGATCTCCCTGGACCTCAAGGCCGCCAAGCGGCTGATCTCGCAGGCCGGCGGAGGGCTGCCCGGAGCGTTCACCGTGATGGCGCAGACCACCAGCTCCGTCGCCCAGGCCGCCCGCAACTCCGGGCTGACGGTCACCGGCTGGCTGACCGCCCGCGAAATCTCCGCGGTCATACGGACCGCCTACGACCCCAAGGCCCTCTCCGCACTCCAGCAGTGGTCCGAGTCCGGCCGCGCCGAGGCCGACCCCGCCGCCGCGGGCCCCGTGGTCCAGATCGAGGAGAGCGACCGTCTCGCCACGGACACCGCCCGCCACGCCACCTACTGGGTCGAAAACTGGCCCAGGACCGAAACCTCGGCCGGCTTCCTCCACGGCCTGCTGTTCAGCGCCGGCGTCCGACGCAGCTTCTCCCTCATCTACGCCCCGCAGGCCCTGTCCGCCGCCCTGCGCGATGTCCAGCGCCGCAAGGCCACGATCATCTCGGACGCAGCCGAGCGGCGCCGCAAGGGCATGGTCGACAGCGAAGAGGACAACGTCGAGTACGCCGACGTGAAGGATCGGGAGCGGCAGCTGATCGCCGGCCACGCAGACGTGGCCCTGACCGGACTGCTCACCGTGACCGCGGAGACCGACGCCCTCCTCGACTCCGCCTGCGCACAGATCGAAACCGCCGCGGTGACCGCCCAGGTCGACCTGCGCCGCCTCCTCTGCCAGCAGCCCGACGCCTTCGCCCTGGCCGCACTGCCCCTGGCCCGCACCGCCCTGTAGCCGACAAGTCCGCTGACCCTGCCCCGGCAGGAAGGATCCCGTGACACCCCACACCCAGACCACCGACGCGCACCCCTACCTGCGCGCCGCCACCGCCGGCATCCGCCACCACACCCGCAGCCTCACGCCCCAGGCCGACCGGCCCCGCCCGAAGACACCCGCGGACCGCGCCCACCTGGACGTCCTCCACGCCCACCTCACCACGCTCCACCAGCTCCTCGACCAGCTCACCGACACCACCCGCAACAGCTGGCCCGCGGCCGGACGCCACCTCGCAACCGCCCACACGCGGCTGTGGCAGGCAAGCGCCGAACTACACGACGCCTTCCACACCCTCCCGCCCGAAACCTCCGGCGCCGAAGCCGAGTGCCGGCCGGACCGGCTCCCCGACGGCCCGCCCGTGCTGACCATCTGCCACCGCCACCTCGCAACCGGCCACGCCATCCGCCGCAAGACCACCCCCGCCGACCTGCGCGGCCACACCACCCACTGCGGGCGATGACCTGCCCGCACCCGACCTAAGGCCGCCTCGATGAACCACCGGCCCGCCCGCCGAGCCCGCCGCGCCAGCGCGAGCCCCCTGTTCACCCCGCACGGCACCGACCGCGCCACCCGCAAAGCAGCCCGCAAGCAGCTCGCCGAAGCCCAGGCCAAGGCCCGCGAAACCGCCGCCGCCCACCCCTCCGGCCACCAGCCCGCCGAAGCGCACATGCCGCTCCCGGTGTACCCGGCCTACGGCCGCCCCGGCGCCGCCTCCGCACGCGGCACCCGGCTGCGCCTGCCCGCTCACCGCATGACCACCGCCACCGCCAGCGGCGCGTACCCCTTCCTCGCCGAAGGCGGGCTCGGCGCCGAAGGCATCTACATCGGCCGCGACGTCCACGCCGAGGCGAGCTTCACCTTCGACCCCTTCACCCTGTACGGGCGCGTCGAGGGATTCACCAACCCCAACATCCTCTTGGCCGGCGTGATCGGCCAGGGGAAGAGCGCCCTGGCCAAATCCTTCGCCCTGCGCTCAGTCGCCTTCGGGTACCGGGTGTACGTCCCCTGCGACCCCAAGGGCGAATGGACCCCCGTCGCCGCAGCCCTCGGTGGCACGTCGATCGCACTGGGCCCGGGGCTGCCCGGCAAGCTGAACCCCCTCGACGCCGCACCCCGGCCCGCCGGCGTGGCCGAGTCCGACTGGGCGGTCGAGGTCCGAAAGCGACGCCTGCTGCTCCTCGGCTCCCTCGCCCGCACCGTGCTCGGCCGGGACCTGAAGCCGATGGAGCACACCGCGCTCGACGTCGCCCTCGACGCGGTCGTCCAAGCCGCCGCCGCGGTCGGCCGCACCCCGCTGCTGGGCGACATCGCCCACACCCTCAACCAACCCGACCTCCTCGACCAGGCCGGCGGCACCATGTCCGGCCACCTCGGCGACGCGGCCCGCGACCTCGCCCACGCCCTGCGCCGGCTCGTCAACGGCGACCTCTCCGGCATGTTCGACGCCCAGTCGACCATCCGCTTCGACCCCACCAGCCCGATGCTGACCATCGACCTCTCCCGCCTGGGCGGATCCGGCGACGACACAGCGCTGGTACTGGCCATGACCTGCGCTTCGGCCTGGATGGAGTCCGCACTGACCGACCCCGCAGGCGGACGGCGCTGGGTGGTCTATGACGAGGCGTGGCGACTGATGAGGCACGCGGGACTGCTGGAGCGCATGCAGGCTCAGTGGAAGCTGTCCCGCGGGCTCGGCATCGCGAATTTGATGGTCATCCACCGGCTCTCGGACCTGCTGACCGCGGGCGACGCCGGATCACGCGGACGCGCCCTCGCCGAAGGCCTCCTCGCGGACTGCTCCACCCGCATCATCTACCGCCAGGAGAACGACCAACTCCACGCCGCGGCCGGCCTCCTCGGACTCACCTCCGTCGAAATGCAGGCCATATCCCACCTCAACCGAGGCCGCGGGCTGTGGCGCGTCGCCGGAAGGTCGTTCATCGTCCAGCACCTCCTCCACCCCGCCGAACAGCAGCTGTTCGACACGGACTCCCGAATGCACTGAGTTCTCGACCCGTGGGTTCGCGATTCCTGAAGCACCAACAGCTGCTCGCCTCGTCGTGGCCGAGCCCACCCGACGAGTCCTCTCCATCTCCCAAACCGCACCCCATCTCCCGGCCCAAGACGCCTACCGGAGCCGTTTGACTTGGACACGCCGCCCACTACCAGGCTCACCCCCGGCCTGGCCCCCCTGCCCGATCACCGACACATCCGAGATCCCCAGTGGCTGCGGGCCTGGGCCAGGTTCGAGCAAGTGACGACCCCGTTGCGGGAACGCGGACTGACCTGCGACGTCGACTTCGGCCTGGATGACTGGATCGTCTACGCCTGGCCTCCCGACCAAGACGCCGTGCTCATCATCGGATCTGACGGCGGATGGCTGGTCACCTACGAAACCCCCGCCGTGGACCACTGACGGTCCTCTACGACTCCAGATCGCATCCCGACCCCCAGGCCAGCATCCACGTGGCCCGCTTCATCACTGCGGTCGACGCGCACCTGGCGCACCTCCGCAGACGCACTCCCCCGAAGCGGCCGGACTCGAAGCCGATGGCCACCCAAACGACGCAGTTGAGTCACGGCCCCGCCAGGCCAACGCCGGACCTCATACCGCGCGCCACGTCATCACAGGCCAAGCACCGGTGAACAGGTCCCCCCACCACCGATCCCCAAGGCCGTACGCCAACAGCCGCACGAAATCGCCGCGTTCGAAGGAGCTCCCCTATGCAGCGCCCTCCTGAGCTGACCGAGGAGGAATGGGCCGACTACCGGCAGTGCCAGGCCGAGGAGAACACGGTCCTCGCGCAGGTCGTCGACCGCGAGGCCCAGCTGGAGAACGGCCTTATCGACTCCGACGACGAGTACGACTTCTCCTGGGACATCAACCCGGCACCAGACGAGCAGACCTGGCCATCCCGGCTTGAGGTCCTGGCGGAGGACTTCCTCCACGCGAAGAACGAGCTCACGCTGCTGGACGAAGCCGGGCACGTCCCCGAGCACCCGCTCGGCCAGGCCCTTCTCGACCAGGCCCGCCACGCCCAGGGGCTTGCCGCTACCGCTCAGCGCGCGGTCTCAACCCTCCCCGCGGCACCCGGACTTCCCCCAGCCATGACGACCGCCGTGCTCGTTCCCCTCTCGGCTGCCGCCGCACACGCCGCGTCCGCTGTGCAGCACTTCGCCGCTGCCGCAGCCATCGCGGCCGGATCCAGCGGGCGCCTCGCCGAGCACCTCCAGTGGCGCATCGTCTTCCACCACGCCGACGGCCGGCCCGAACTCGGACAGGCCGCAGAGACCTCGCTGACGGCGGCGACCGAGTTCACCGGGCGCGCCGAACTGCGGCGCCAGCTCCTGCCCCGCCCTGTATCCACGGCGCTACCGCCCACCCCACCCGTCACCGCCAGCAGCGTCGCCCCGAAGCGCCGCTGACCGGGAACTTCGCAGAAAGGATTCCTCACTCCGTGCACCACCCCGTGAGCATTCACATCGGCCAGCACACCGCCGGACCCCTGAACCACCCCCGAACCGACCCGGTCCAGCAGCTCCTCTGGTCCAGGGGGTTCACGTACTGCTCCCGACTCCACGGGTACACGGCCGCGCACACGCTCCCCGCCGAGCAGCAGGAACACCTCGTCCACGAGGCCGTGCACGCCTTGCACTCCCGTGGACACGCCGTCGCGCATGTGCACCACCCCCAGCCCAAGGCGGACGACTGAGCGGGGACCGGCCGGGCCGCGGGCTCGGGCCTTCCGACCGGCACGCGCTCGTGACCGGATTCGCTGACCGGCTCGCCACCGGGCTGGGACCGGGCTGGACTGCGGTGGGGCGGTGGACCCCCTCCGGTCGTGACCCGGCCGAAGGCCGGGTCTGGGACATGGCCGGCGGCAGCTTGCGCCGAACGCTGGAGTCCTTCCCGCACGTGCACCGGGCCGTCCTCACTCACCCCTATGGCCTGCAGCTCTACGTTCTCCCCCGGACACCGGACCTGGACAGTTTCATCGTCTCCGCCGTGCTCCCCGCCGGTGTCTTCGAGCACGGCGGCGTCAAGCCTCCACCTGCGATCGGCGTAACGGGAGACCCCGTCCGTGCGGCGGCCGACGTCCGTCGTCGTCTTCTGCGCCCGTACCGCACGGCCGCGATGGTGGTGGCCCGCACCACCCGGTTCCGGGAGCACGACAAGATCGTGATCGGGCGAGGGGACGACGGACAGCCCTTGCTGAATACGGTCGCGCCGACGGCCGTGAGGGCCTTGCTCCACTCCGACGGCCGGTGGGTGCTGGATCCCGCGACCGGTCTGTGCCGACTCAGGTATGCGGAGCGGCATCCCGAGTCCGTCATCCAGCAGGCCGTCCTGCGTCTGCACGTCCACCGCTTCGACATCGTCGTCGTGACCGGGACCCCGCTCAACACACCGCCCGGCAGCCGTACTCCCCCGCCGCCCGGCCCTCCCCCGCGGCTTCGCGGTGGGGAGAGCCCCGGCGGCCCGCTTCTCTAGGCATCCGCTCGGCCAGGGCCGGCCCTCGGTCCGTCCGCCGACTGCCTCATCCATCCCGTATCAGGAGATTGTTCTGGCCACCCGATCCTGCATCGCCCGACCGACCCCGACCGGCTTCGAGGGCATTTACGTCCACTGGGACGGCTACCCCACCCACCACCTGCCGCTTCTCCTCGCCGCCCACCAGTTCCGGTTCAAGGGCGACATCGAAGCGATGGCCCGCTTCCTCGTGGACTCCCCCGAGGTCAGCTGGGACCACCTCGGCGCGGACCTCCTCACCGACGCGCCGGAACCCGTACAGCAGCGCCTGGGTAACGGGTACGACGCGTGCCGCCCGACGACCGGCCTGGTCACCCTGGACGGCAGCCCCGTCCAGCGGATGACCTTCGACGAAGTGTCCGCCCAGGAAAGCTGGCTGAGCTGGGCGTATGTCCTGCGTCCGGAGGGAGTCGAGGTCGCCAGCCTCCAGAACGGGCCCCGCGGTCTCCTCGTCGGATGGGACGTGGACCCGCTCACCCCGTTCACCGACGACCCGGAACGCTGGCGCCCACGCGCTGCCAGTCGCAGCCAGGCACCCACCACGACGGTCCGCAAAGCCGAACCCCGCGCGCAGGCCACGAAGTCGGCGACCCGCCGGTGAGCACCCAACCTCTCCGGAAGGCGCCCGGCCCGGCCACCAGCCAAGACCCAGGCTTCGGCGTACAGGGGGATCAGCCTCCGATGGCGGCCGTACCCGGCAGCAGCGATTTGCGGCGCAGTGCCCGTCTGGAGGCGGCCGACTACCTGGCGACCCTGAACCTGCTGGGTCCGGGCCAGAGCCTGCTGCCCTGGACCCAGGCGCTCGCGGGCGCCGAGACCGTGGCTCAGTTCCACGTCGTCACCGACGCGGTCATCGGCTCCGAGTCCGGTGCGCTGCTGGCCCTGCGTGACTTCCTTCGCGCTGCCGGCGAGTGGTGCGACAGCCATGGTCAGCGCGCCCTCGGTGACCGCTACCGACGCACGAGCGAACTCCTCGACGTCGCCGACCGGCTCGCGTTCCAGCTGGGGGTCGACCAGCTCGCCGCCGCGCACCCAGGACCGGCCCCGGCCTGACCGTCGCATGTCACAGCCCAGCTCGGACGACCTGCGACCGCGACCGAGGACTTCACCCACACCTTGCACTGAAAGGACCGCCCCCCTGCCTGCGGACCCGCCCCACCTGTACATCGGCTGGCACGAAGAGCACGGGTTCGTCGCCGCCTCCGGCCGACCCCTGACCGACCACCTCAAGAACTGGGTCCTAGACCGCGTCCAGTTCGAACCCGTTCCGGGAACCACCCTGCACCGGCTCACCGAGCCGGGGCAGGACGGCCGCCGCCGCGCCCGGCAAGCCGTAGCAGCAATACGCGCCTTGGGCCTGCGCGTGCAGGCCGACTTCACCCTCGACCCAGAACTCACACCGGACCCGCCGCACCAGCAGCGGACCGCCACCCTTCACGAACACCGCTCGCGTATCGCGCACGCCGCCAACTCCCGCTCCCCACAACGAGGCACGCCGCACACCACGCTGCCGTACTCGCCTGCGGCAGCGGCACCCGCCGTCCCTGGGTCGGCCCCCGCCGCGCCAGCGACCGGGCGCGGCAGGTGAGCTCGGCGCGCGAGCCCCTCACCTTCGCTCCCGGCGAGCCCCGCCTCTGCTGACCCTCTGCGGCGCCGCCCGCCCCGCCCAGCCTGCGGCGCCGCACCACCACCGTTCCCGTATGCCTCCGACGGAAAGCCCTTCCCCTGTTGTCCCCGACCGATCACCCGTCCGTCCCGCAGCCGCGCGCCACCTACGGTGCGGTACTGGGCAGTCGGCACGTTGCCCGTCTGCTCGGCGGCACCCTCATCGGGCGCCTGCCCAACGGCATGGTTCCCGTCGGACTTGCCTTGTGGATCACGGGCATTGGCGGTTCCCTGGCCTTCGCCGGGATGCTCAGCGCCCTGTACGGACTGGCGTCCGGGCTGAGCCAGCCCGTCAAGGGCAGGCTGATGGACCGCTTCGGTCAGACCCGCGTCTCCGGACCGGCAGTGATCCTCAATTCCTCCAGCCTGCTGGCCCTTCCCGTGATCGGCGCGAGTGGGCATCCCGCAGTCATCACCGCGGTAGTGGGCGTGGCCGGCCTGTGCACACCGCCTCTGGAAGCTGGTCTGCGTGCCCTGTGGCCGGCTGTCCTGGCCGATGCGGGCCGGCGGCGCATCGCTGTCAGCCTCGACACCGGCACCCAGGGGCTGCTCTACATCGTCGGCCCCCTGCTGGTGACCGCTATCGCCGCTGCCCGCGGGCCCGGGCTCGCGCTCGTCACCACGGCCGTACTCGGGCTGCTGGGCACCGTCATCGTCCTCACCGCGCCGCCGTCCCGGCTCTGGCGCCCCGCGACAGCCGACGGCGGCGAGCCGCGCGGACGCCTGCTGTCCCCGGGGCTGTTGATGCTGTACCTGGCCCTCGCCGGTACCGGGTGCGCCATCGGCGCCATGAACGTGTGGTCCGTCGCGATGGCGGCCGGTCACCACATGGAGCTGCTGTCCGGCGCGATCCCCGCCGCGTTCTCCACGGGAAGCTTCCTCGGGGGCCTGCTCTACGGACGCCGTGTCTGGCCCGGCTCGAGTGCGGCGCAGCTCCTCGTCGGTGCCGCGTGCTTCCTCACCGGGTGGCTGCCGTTGCTCACCCTGCCCGGCCCGCGCGCTGCCATCGCAGCCGTCGCGGTGCCGGGGTTGTTCCTCACGGTGGTCGTCAGCTGTGCCTTCATGACCGTGGACACGCTCGCCCCGCCGGCACGCACCACCGAGGCGTACGCGTGGCTGATCCTCTCCGTCGGCGTCGGCCAGGCCGCGGGCACCGCGCTCGCCGGCGCCCTCGCAGCGCACCCGCTCGCCGGAGCAGCGCTTCCTGCCGTCGGCGCCGCCGTGTCGCTGTCGTTCATCACGGCTGCCCGCCGACGTCTCACCCCCGCCGGCGCGTCACGCCGCCGGGGCCGGCACCGGCGCACCCGGGCCCGTGCCGCCCACAACTGACCTCATCCTCGCAAGGAGAAACACCTCTTCATGGCCGTACGTACTACCTGGACCGTCACCCACTCGTGTGGGCACGAGGTCGATCACAATCTCTCCGACCGCCCCGCCGACCGGCGTGCGGGATTCGCCCGATGGCTTTCCGGCCGCGACTGCACCGACTGCTGGAGGGCGAGCCGCACCGGCGACAACCTCAGCCGCGAGGAGTGGCTCGCAGCCCGGCGGGCTGCAGAGCAGGCCGCCGCGAAGGAGTGGGCCGAGCAGTTCGACATGCCGCCGCTCGACGGGCCCGAGCGCGCCCTGGAGTGGGGCGAGCGCAGTCGGCACCAGCTGGTCACCACCGCCTACACCGCTCTCGTCGTCGAAGGGACCTGGGATGACGCCGACTGGGCGGCCCTGGAGGAGAAAATCCGGTCCGTGACCCGGGCCGGCTGGTGGATCGACCAGCGTGACGCCGACGGTGTGGACGTTCCCGAACTCCTCGACGCCGCAGGTGACGACGACCGCGGCACCGAGAATCCGTTCCGGTGAGGACTGCGCTTCCCTTCCAAGTTCAGCGTATTGAACTGAGGTGCTTCTCTCCAGCAGCCGGGCCATTCGACGGTGCGCCGGACGGGTTGAAGGTGGTTGACGGAGCCCGTAGGCGACGGCATGATGACGGACTGCGTGGCCTACGCCGAACCTCCCGCGACCGTCCCCAGCACGGTCTCCCATCGGAGGCAAAGGGACTAGCGTCTCAGGTCGCTGTCGCAGCCCGATCGCCTCGGGCGAGGTTGCTGGGGAACCGTCGCTCAAGGCGTGGAAGGCCGCGATGACAGCCCGCAGGAACTTCAAGCGCCAGGTGCGCGCCCGCGCCGCCAAGACCGGCGAGTCCTACACGTCTGCCCTCCGGCACTTCCGTCCGACTCCATCTGGAGACGTCATGTCGGAAGCAAGGAACCCCAAGAGCGTGCGGCTCGCCGTCGCGCAGACCCCCGTTCGCGAGGACCCGCGAGATGTTGACGCGCTGCACGAAAGCGGCCGCCAAGTCCGTGCTCTGATGCGCGAAGCGAGTGCTCGGGGCGCGAGGATCGTGCACTTCCCGGAAGGCGCGATCTGCTTTCCCCACAAGCTCGTCATGTCCGTCGACGGCCCGGACGCGGTCGGTCCGGCGGACTGGGCTCGGTGCCAGTGGCCAGTTCTGCAGGCAGAGTTGGCTGCGATCGCCGAGTTGGCACGGGAGCTGCGGCTGTGGACGGTGATCGCCTCGGTGCACCGCTTGACCGGGCGAAACCGCCCGCACAACAGCCTCTACGTCGTCTCCGATCGCGGCGAGGTTGTCACACGCTACGACGAGCGCCTGCTGTCGAACACGAAGGTCTCGTACATGTACTCACCGGGCATCTCGCCTGTGACCTTCGACGTCGAAGGGGTGCGCTTCGGCTGCCTGCTCGGCATGGAGATCCACTACCCGGAGTTGTTCGCCGAGTACGAGGAGCTGGACGTCGACTGCGTCCTGTTCTCCACGACCGGCGTCTCCCCAGGGAATGCCGCCGCCCAAGCCCAAGGCCACGCCGCGGCCAACAGCTACTGGGTCAGCTTCTCGGTGCCGACGCAGCACAGCGCCATCGCGCCGTCCGGAATCATCGCCCCCCACGGCGACTGGCTTGAGCGGTGCCCTGCAGACGGATCACCATCGGTGGCGGTCGTGGACCTCGACAACGGTTCCGAGGCCGCCGCCGAATCAGTAACCTACGCGCGTCCTTGGCGTCGCGAGTCGCGCTCGGGCATCTACACCGGGCACCAGGTGACCGATCCACGCAGCGAAGACCGAACTGCAGCCTTCTAGCGCAGAAGCAGAATCCGAGAGGTTCGCGGGTACGGGATGGCTCCCGCGCCGCGAACACCTCGGATTCCGAGTTTTTGGGGCAGCCGGATCATTGTCGGTGGCTGACCCCCGCACCTGCCGGGCGACGAGCGGGCGCCCACCAGCGCCCCGACATCGGCCTTCAGCCCGAAGCCCAAACGGGCACCCGGCCCCTCACCACCCGGCAGTCCCTCAGTACCTACGCCAACCCGGCACGCGCCCACCCCTGCTCTATCCGCTTCAACACGTCAATCCAACAGGGAAGAAGGGACCTGGGACGACGCCGACTGGGCGGCCCTGGAGGAGAGGATCCGGTCCGTGCCCCGGGCCGGCTGGTGGATCGACCAGCGTGGCGCCGACGGTGTGGACGTTCCCGAACTCCTCGACGCCGCAGGTGACGACGACCGCGGTACCGAGAATCCGTTCCCGTGACGAATTACGCGACAGCTATCACGGCATCCGTGAATTCGTAAATCCCGGATTCTCCGGACCATTGAAGTCATCCCCACCGCCGTCTCTGCCGCGTTCACGTGGAAGGAATCCTCCGTGCCCGAAGCCGCTCCCCGTCCCACTGCTCCGGCCGACACCCTCACCCCTGACCGGGACATCACCCACCGGCACTTCGCCCCGGGCGACCGCGTCGTGGTCCTCAAGGGGATCGCGGGCGACGAGCTCTGGGGGGACTCCATGACCGTCGTCACCCCGTCCTGGCACACCCCCACCAACGAGGACGGCTGGCGGCTGCGTGACCCCAACGGCGGTCAGCACACGTTCGTCACCGCGCACCCCCGCTATCTCGTCCATCTCAACCGCCGCTGCGCCGACTGCCTCATCTACCTGCGCGCCCTGGAAAAGCTCATGGTGCGCAAGGCCAACGCAGACAGCACCGCCGTCGACTGCGGCTGGTACACCCTGACCGCCCTCGACCAGCTCGTCCACGTCGCCGACAGCTCGGGCCGCAGGTAGCGAGCGCCATGCCCCTGACCGCCCGCATCGTCCATATCGGCCGCGATCCGCACTCCGACGAAGTCCTCGCCCGCGGAGGCGACGCCGAAGCCGAGTCCCTCCTTGAACGCAGCGGCTTCATCCCCGTCCACCGCGGCCACGACCGATTCCACCGGCTTCCCCGGGGCCTGGAGCAGGACGAACAAGTCCGCCGGGCCCGCCGCGCTGTCGCTGTCCTCAAGGCCGTCGGCTACGCCCCGCAGCACGACCCCGAGTTCGCCTCCGACGTCCGACTCGTCTACGACCTCTCGCTCGGCGCACGGGTCGCCGGCCTCGCGGAGCACATCCGAGCTGCCCGGCACAGCCAGTGGGTCACCGCTGTGATCACCGAGCTGGTGACTCCCGCCGACGGGGTCCTGCCCGCCGTGACCGAAGTCCTCCACTCCACAGCCGACTTCCTGCAAGGGCTCGGAGAAGAAGCCGACCCGGCCCACGCCGACCGGATCCGCCACCTCGCCGATCAGCTCTCGGTCATCACCACCGAGGTGGGCGCCTACCGAAACCTGCTGGCCGACCGGCACACCGACCACCCGCTTCGCCCAGCATGCACCGGAGTCGACCCCCTGGAAGCGGAAGCCTCCGTCACCTGCTCGTGCCCTCCAGCACCGCCGCCCCCGCCGACGTCCGCCCGGCGCACCCGATGACCCCCCACTGAAACGGAGCACTCGCGCATGGCCATCGAGGTCACCACAGACAGCACCCCCACGGGGCATGTCCTCGGCGAAGACCACGCCGCGGCACGGATCAACATCGAACGCAGACACCGCGGGTGGAGCACGACCAGTCTGTCCGACCGGCTCAACCACAGCGGATGCCGAATGAACCCGTCGGCGGTGTGGCGGATCGAGAACGGCAAACGGCGTATCCACCTCGACGAGGCAATTGGATTCGCCCAGGTCTTCGGGATCGCCCTCACCGACCTCGTCAGCCCGCCAGAGCTGTCCACCGAGGCCGCAGAGCTGATCGAGGGTTTGGCTCGCGCCGAACGCGCCGTCCAGCAGGCCCAGCACACCCGCCAGCAGGCAAGTGATCACCTGGCCGCATATCTCGCCAAGCACCCCGACATCCACGAGTGGCCCGGCGCCCCGACCAACAAGTAGGGCCCGCCCTCCAGCTCCACCTCCTGTCCTGCGCGAACCACCTTCCCTCCACCCTCCCGAGACCCTCATGCCTTCCACACCGCCCCGCACCGACCTCGGCGCCTTCGCCCGCGCCCTCGCCGCCCGGCTTCCCGGCGACACCTGGACCACCACCTACGCTCGCCACGGCGAATACCCCGACCAGATCCGAACCACCAAGGAACTTTGGGACATCGGGGCCGTCGGATACGCCGCGACGAACTTCGTCCTGGGCCACGAGGCGGTCCTCGCCCGCGGTGATGGAGCCCGTCTGCTGATCTTCGATCGCCCCCTGCGCCGACGCCAGTTCATGGTGGGCGCCCTGCAGCCGGACGCCCACGACGACGCCTTCCACCTGGTGGCCGAACCCAACGGCCTCGCCATCCCCGCCGACCCCGCCCGTGCCGCGGCCCAAATCGCCCGCAGACTGCTGCCCCGGTACGAGACGGCACTGCGGCAGGTCCGGCACAACACCGCCCACCCGGTGCCCCGTCGGCCCGCACCTCCGGTGATCGCCGGGAACGTCAGCATCGCCTGGTATCCGGACGGTGCCGTCGGCGCCGTCACCGGGAGTCCCGAAGCCACCGGCCTCCTCTACATCCACGGCTTCCAGTACCACCCCTACCACCGCATGTTCCTGCTGCCCGCGTCCTACGGCGACCGGCAACAGCTCGCCCGCATCCAGGCCGTCTCGCAACGGCTGGCCCAGATCGGCGTCGGTGTCACGGTCCGCCCCGCGCCCACAGCACCGAAGCCGGCATCGCAGCCTGCCCGCCCTCCGGCCCCAGCCGTCGCGTCCCCCAGCCGCTGACCCACCACCCGAAGGAGACCCCGTGGGCAATGTCGCCGATGAATCCGGCACCGATGTTGAGATCTACCGTCGGGCCTTCAACCCCGACGTGATCCACGTCGTCAGCCGCACCGGAGCACCCGAAGAACTGCTGGCCCTCCTCGACAGCGCCGGCCTCGAACGCAAGACCGAGAGGACCTCAGGCCCCGTCTACGTCTGGCACGAAACACCTCAGGGCCTGAGCGAAGAGGAGCAGAAGGGGCTGGTCACCCGCTCGATACTCCCGGTGCTCATCGCCGACTACGACGTCAATATCGATCCGGACGTGTACGACGTGACCGCCTGGGCGCAGGCAATCTCCGAACACCGCTCGCGCCAGGCACAGGCGTCGGGGCCTCCAGCTCTTCCCCCCGCCGGACCGGCCAGTTCCACAGCCCCTCGGTCCCGCTGACCTTCCTCTTCACCTGGCAGTCCCCGGCGTTTGAGACCGGGGACAGCCCCCTCCTCGACCAACCGGAGCACCACGATCCCGACGTCCCCGCCCACCCCGCCTCCGATCTCCGCCGCCCGCCGCCCGCGCCTTGCCGTCTTGCTGCTCCGCCGGTACCTGCGTGCCGTGACCGCCTCGTCCTCCGGGCGCCACAACGTACTGGCCACCGGAGCCTTCGGCGTCCTGGACGAGTCCCGCCGGCGCACCGCCGGCCCCGACCGCACCGGAGGAACGTGACCCTCTACGACCCGCAGGCGCTCGTACGCCAAATCACCCAGGAGATCAGTCGGCTGACCGCCCACATGGCCTCCGCCGAACCAGCCGAAGCCGCCCAGGTACTCGCACAGGTGCTGGCTCCCGAGGGCATCCTCGACAAGGTCACCGACCTGATGGCCGCTGGCTCACGGTTCGCCCGGGACCGTGCCACCGTCGGCGCGCTGCCCGCGGAGGTCTGGCTGGCGATCGGCCGAGCCGCGAACGAACTCGCCGCTGTGAGCAACGATCTCGCCGAGCACACCGAAGACCTTCGTCGCCTTGCCCGTCCGCCGGTCGTCGTCGGCATCCCGCCGGTCGCCTCGCCGCTCGTCGCGCGGAGGCACCGGTGAAGAAGCAATGGACAGGCTGGGGCCCGACGGCGGACCAGCCCGAGCAGCACTACCTCGTCGAGCCGCGGCACCTGGCCGGCGGCGGCGACTTCCGGTACGTGGCCGAGTATCTCCGCGCCTCCGGCTGGAAGGACCACTCCCGTACCGGCGGGCCGATCGTCTTCGACAGCCCCGACCGGAGCGTACGGATCGGCTTCGATCCGCACCGCATGCCGGGTGGCTGGACCGTCTCTGGTCAGGCCATCGGTGACCAGGCCGCCTGGCACGCCACCCTCACCACCACGGTGCCGGTGGAGGTCGTCGCCGGGTTCACCGACACCCTGACCAAGCCGCGCTCCGCCCATGCCTCCAACCCGTGGGCCCCGTTGGAGGAACACGGGTGGGAGACGGAGCGCGGCCAGCACTTCACCGCGGTATCCCCGGACCGGAACGCCTGGCTGCAGTTCCACCAGAACGAACCCGGTCAGGCGCACTGGTGGGCCGGTGCCCGCACTGAACACGGCCGGACCTGGGACGCCGTGTTCACCCCCACCACCCCGATGCACCTCGTCGAAGGCTTCTCGGCCGCGCTGGCCGACCCCACCCCGGTCATGCGTCCGCGCGGGAACATCCCCGCGACGAAGTGGGTCCGCACCACTTCCGTCTCCGTACGGCCCTCCCAGCTCGGGGCGTGGCAGCAGGCACGGATCACCGCCGCCCGCGCCACTACCTGGGCCCGCAACTCCTGGGCAGCAGCCCGCCCGGGCAAGCACGCCCCGACCGCCAGCCCCTATGCGTCGGCCGGCGGCACACACCAGAGGCGTTAGCCCCAGAACTACGGCTCCCCCTTCCGTAAGGACTTTCATGCCCGGATACGACTACGCCGACCTCACCCCCGACGACGTCCAGGAGGCCACCCGCACCCTGGTCCGCCTCACCCGGTACATACGCAGCAACCCGGACGCCAGCAACCTGCTGCCCTATCTCGTACCGCTCGTTGACAAGTACGACGGCGCAGTGGCTCGCCTCTCCCAGGCGCTTGCCGAAGTCAACAGCTACTTCTACGGCAGGCCCGAACTCACCGGAGAAGCCGAGGACCTCGACCACCTGTGGGGCGTGTACAGCGATGCCTCCGAGTTCCTCCTGGAATACAACAAGCTCGACTGGCAGCTGGGCGCCATCCGTGCCGAGGTCGAACGGCAGGCCGCCGCTCCCAGCCGGCAGGCAGGAAGCACGTCGTGACGGTGACCGACCGGCAATTCGCCGTCTTCGCCTCCGACCACGAACACAAGCTCGGCTCGGCAATCAGCCCCCGCTACCTGGCCGGGCCCGGCGACCCCCGGCACATCACTCACGCCCTGCGCGCCGCCGGGTGGACGAACACCTCCGACCCGCTCCACCCGTCGATCACGATGACCAGCCCCGACTACGCCCACCACCTCAGCCTCAACCCCGCAAGCCATCATTACGCCTGGAAGATCAGCACCGAGTTCCTCCTTGGCTACTGGTCCGCAACCTTCAGCATCACCACCCCCGCGGAGATCGTGGCCGGCCTGACCGACGCCCTGATCCGTCCCGCTCCTGACAAAGCCGCGCACACGGTCGTGGAGATCCTGACCGCCCGCGGCTGGGCGCACAGCACCAACGACGCCGGCTCCCAGACGCTGGTCTCACCGGACGGCATCGTCCAGGCCGAGCTGCGTGTCTCCGCCTTCCTCTGCGGATGGGAATTCGAGGCCGCACGCCATCACGGCGAGTACGGCCCCGAGGGGACGCTGTGGCGGGCCTACTTCAACGAGGACACCCCCGCCCACCTCCTGGCCTCCGTCGCCGACGCCGTCTCCACACCGACAGCCGTTCTGCGCAGCCGCTTCGAGATCGACGAAGGCCCCCACCTTGCGGTCGGCCCCGAATTCGCAATCGGCAGCGAGGTGCTCGCCGCGCACAAGGTGCGTTTGGCCCAGGCCCGTCTAACCCGTCCCCGCCCTGCGTCCCCCGTGGCCCGTGCCGCTGTCCCGGCTGCCCCGGACCGGACAGGCGCCCGCCCCTCCCGCTGACCTCGCCGACGTGCCCAATGCCAGAAGGATCTGCCCCGTTGCCCATGCCCCCCGACGAAGCCCACCAGCACGCGCTCCGGCGGCTCGGCGTGTTCCTGCGGGAAGCCGAGGATACCCTCGACTCCTGGGACGAATACTCCGACCTGCACACCGACGTGGACGGATGGCCACACGACGAGACCGCCTACGGACGTCGGCAGAGCCACCGCGATGCCGACACCTGGCGGGCCTTCACCACCGTGCGCGACACCGCCGCGGCCATGCTCGATACCGCAGAAGCCCAGCTGAGCCGGATGCCCTCCGGCAGTACTTCGCTGCGGCGGGGATGGCACCTGAAGGTCCTGCGCACCGCGCTCAAGGAGATCGACGCCCTTCAGTCCGAGTGGCTCGGCGTCCGCGACACCCTCCCGGTCAGTGCCCGCCCGGGCACCGAGCAGTACGACGAGCCGCTCGCCGAGCGAAACGCGGAGGCCTGGGCCTACCTCGACGCCTGGGCCCTCCACGGGCAATCTGTGATCGACATCGACACCGCCGCCCGAGCCAGGCCCTCCCGGAAACCCGCGCCCCCTGCTCTGGCACCGGCCCCGCCCTCGACAGCGGACTCCACCGTCGGGCTGCGGCGGTGAGCCGGATACACGAGCCCTCCGTCGAGCAGGCCCTCGTCAGGCCTCGCTATCTCGCAGGACCCGGCGACCCGGCCTGGGTCACCGCCGCGCTCCACCGAGCCAGCGGATGGAGTTACGGCCACGACCCCCTTCTCGCCCGCGTTGTGCTGGCCAGCCCCGACCAGCAGGCTCTGCTCCACCTCGAACCCGAGCCGGACCAGCCGTGGTGGGTCATCCGCCATGCCCGGACTGCCGGCACACCGGCCTGGCAGGCGAGCTTCGGCGCCCGCACACCGGCCGAGATCATCGCGGCGTTCACCGACGCCCTCACCGACCCGGCGACTCCCTCGGCCGGCGGCAGCCCGTACGAACCACTGCGGGACGTCGGATGGCAGCCGGCCCGTGACCACAGCGGGTTCACCTCCCCTGACGGCATCGTGCAGGTCGAGCACTTCACGGAGACCGGCTCCGGCACCTGGTTCATCGACGTGGCCATCGGCGGCGACCCTGTGGGGCTGATCTGGCGGGCACAGTTCGGGGCCGGAACCCCGGCGCACCTGATCTCGGCGGTCACTCGGGCCCTGGCCGATCCCTCACCGCTCCCCCGTGACCCCGAGCGCTCGCCCCCTCTGGGACACGACCGCATGCACACCAGCATCCGGGAGCTGCCCGCCGCGGACGTAGCCTTCGCCCTGGAGCGACGTATCGACGCCCTCATCTCCCGGAGCCCCGTCCCGTGCCGCTCTGCGGCCCCGCCCGGACCTGCCGTACAGCCCCGGCCCCACCGCTCCCGCTGACCCAGCCCTCCCCCTTGGAACCGCCCCCTTGTCCAACTCCCCCAACTCCAGTGGTGACGGCTACGACATAGCCTTCAAGGCGCTCCTCGGCGCCATGGCCGTCATCGTCCCCCTGTCCACGCTGGCCTGGCTCGGCGGAAACACGCTCGCCTGGGTCAGCGGCACCGGATCCTGGGTTCCCTATCAGCCGGCCAACGCCCTCCTCCACCCCTACCTCCTGTGGCCGGACAGCGGGGAGGCGGCGCTATTGATCGCCACCCGGATCCTGCCCTCGGTGCTTCTCCTCGCGCTCGTCCTGACCGGCTTCGTCTGGTGGAGGCGCCACAACACGGGCGGCAGGAAGCGCAAGCGCGTCGCCGGGATGGCGAAACGTTCCGACATCGAGCCGCTCCTCGCCAAGGCGATCACCGCCAAGGCCCGCTCGCTGCGCCCAAGCCTGAAGGACGCGAAGGGCATCGCCGCGAAGGACACCGGCATCCTCCTCGGCAACCTCCAGGGCAGCAGGCATGAAGTCCGCATGGGCTACGAGGACGTCGCCGTGGCGATCATGGCGCCGCGCTCCGGGAAGACCACATGCCTGGCGATCCCCGCGATCCTGGCTGCCCCCGGCCCCGTACTGCTCACCTCGAACAAAGCGGCAGGCGACGCTTTTACCACTACGTATGACGCCCGCGGCCAAGTCGGCCGGGTCTGGGCCATGGACCCGCAGCAGATCGCCCACACCGAGCGGGCCATGTGGTGGAACCCGCTCGCGGGCGCCAAGTCCCTTGAAGGCGCAGGCCGGTTGGCCGGGCACTTCCTCGCCGCCTCCGTGGACGCGAGCCAGCAGGGCGACTTCTGGTCCAAGGCCGGCAGCAACGTCCTGTCGCAGCTCTTCCTCGCCGCTGCCCTCGACGAGCGGCCGATCACCGACGTCATGGCCTGGCTCGCCTTCCCCGCAGACCGCACCCCGCTGGACATCCTCCGCGACCACCGCTTCACCGCGGTCGCCTCCCAGCTCAAGGGCACCGTGGAGGGCCCACCGGAGACCAGAGACGGGATCTACGAGACCGCGAGACAGTACGCGTCGGCCCTCCTGAACTCGGAGATCGCGGCCTGGGTCACCCCGCAGAAGGGCATCGCCGAATTCCAGCCGTCGGACTTCGTCACCGGCACCGACACCCTGTTCCTGCTCTCGAAGGACGGCGGTGGCGGCGCGAGCGCACTGATCGCGGCATGCGCGGACTCAGTAATGCGGGCCGCAACCGCGCAGGCCGAGCGCGCCGGCGGACGCCTGGACCCGCCGATGCTGGCGATCCTCGACGAGGCCGCCAACGTGTGCAAGATCAGCGACCTCCCCGACCTGTACTCCCACCTGGGCTCCCGCGGGATCATCCCGATCACCATCCTCCAGTCCTACAGACAGGGGCAGAAAGTCTGGGGAGACGCCGGCATGGACGCCATGTGGTCCGCGAGCACCGTGAAGGTGATCGGCTCCGGCATCGACGACCCGGACTTCGCCGACAAGCTCAGCAGGCTGATCGGCGACCACGACGTCGAGACCAAGTCCACCTCCGTCTCCGACTCCGGGAAGTCCACCAGCATCAGCATGCGACAGGAACGGATCCTGCCCGCCGACGCCATCCGCGCCCTCCCCAAGGGCACCGCGCTCTGCTTCGCCACGGGCATGCGCGCCGCCATGCTCGACCTGCGGCCCTGGTATCTGGAGCCCGGCGCCGACACCCTGTCCGCCGCCTCGGCAGCCGCCTCGAAGGGCATCACCGCCCGCGCTGTCGCCAAGGTCGCCCCGAAGAAGACCGATTTCGGGAAGGCCGCCTAAGCCCCTGGCCGCGCTGCCGGAGCTCTCCTCCAGACGGCCGACACGGCCAACAGCCACTGGGAGGGGGCCCACGTACTGCTCGAACTGGCCACCCAGCCCCGTGGCCACGGCGCTCCCGTCGCGCCCCCTCCCGACCGGCGCGGCTCCGGCACCCGCAACACGCTGACCCCGCCGACCACGACCTCGCATTCCACCCCTTCGCCGTCCCGCACATCTCGGCATTCCATGAACGGAGTTCACCCTGCAGATCATCGATCTGGTCGAACAGACCCGCCGACTCGGCCAGGTGGCACCCACGCTGGAGGCGCTGCGTGCGGAGGTGGAGACCGTACGCGTGGGAGAGATAGCGAAACCCGTGAGGGAACTGGCGCCGATCGCCGTCCGCCTGCACGGGCTGGCGATGCAGTACACGGAGCAGCTCGCCGTCCTGTCCACCAGCCACTACGCCGTCATGAAGGACGGGCACCAGAACCTCGCCGAGCTGGCGGAAGCCGGCGCCCAGGTAGCCTTCGCCGCCACCATGTGCACCTTCGCCATCCACCGCCGTACGGAATTTCTGCTCTACGAGGACGGCGACGAGACCCCGAAGGCGAGCCGCGACAACCTGAAGAGCGCTGTCGAGGAACTGGTGCACGCGGCGAAGACATACAGGCGCCAGGCACACCGGCTCTCGCGCCGCCTGGCCTCCGCCCCGGATCGCCGTGAGGACCAGCAGCTCATCACCCAGGCGCTCGCCGACGCCGCCGCCGACCCGGCACCGGGGAATAGCGCGGCCGTAACCGAAGGCCGGAGCGTCTCGGCCCCCGGGCCGGCCACCACGGCCATGCCCGTCCCGCCGCCGAACCGTCCCACCGCCCACACCCTCTGACCAAGCCCGCGAGCCCCCGGAGTGTTCCGTCACCGAGCCCACCGTCAAGAAGTTCAAGGACCTCGTGGAGGAGTACGAGCAGCTCTGCGAAGACCTGACTGCACCGCTCACCGAATGCGGAAGGATCCGTGACGAACTCGAAAGCCTCACTGGTGAGGTGCGCCGGATCTCCTACACGCTAGGTTCCGACGCGCAGAACAAGATCGTCCCTCCGCTGCTGCAGGCGGAGTTCCTGGCTCGAGCGTCCGGGGAGGTCCTCGCGCAGTTCAGCCACCCGCGGTTCACGTCGATGCCGCGCCGCGAGTGGGTCCTGGAATCGCTTCGGAGCCTGGTCAGCGACTCGGCACGGGCCAGCCTGGCCGTCACCATCGCGCTCCGGAACAACCCCATGCCCGAGGGCCCCGCGCCCGAGACCCAGCCGCCCGCCGCATCCGAGGTGAATCATGCTGCGGCTGAGTACGAGATGGCCTGGCACCTTGCCGAAGCCTCGAACCTCCTGGAGAGCAGCGCCCTCATCTGCCGGAACGTCTACGACTGGGTGGTGTGGGACCTGGACGTAGCCGATCAAGCTCCCAACCAGCGGAACTTGGCCCACGCCCGCGCAGCCCGGGAGGCCGCGACGCACACGGCTGTCGCCGAAGTGCCGGCCAAGATCGCGCCGCGTGCCGCGCCCCGCCGGTAACCCTTCGCTCCTGCGGGCCGTACGCCCGTACACCCTGCCCTCGCCACGATGCCGCGGGGCCGACGTCCCCACGCACCCACCGCGTCCGGACCGGTCCGAGCCCTCGGACGAAGCCCTCTCTCCCACACGGCGACCGGCACCTGCCTGGATGTCGCGAAACTGCTGACGCCGTTCCCGGCCTCCCTCCTCGCACCGTGGTCGCCTCCGGTGCCCGAACCACTCCTGGAATCCCTTGGAAAGCTCCGCCTCCGAGGCGCCTCGCACGATCGAGCGCCTTAACACCCTGTCCACCGACATCGACACCTTCGGCGAACTGCTCACCGGAGCACGGCCCGTCGCCGGGTCCGCCGGCCTGCCGACGCTCGCCTCCTGGTACGCCACCGCCCAAGGCCTTTCCGCCACCGCCCTCGCGCTGCTGCTGAACACCGCCGAGCAACCGTACGCGCACACCACCATGTCCGGACACCACGCCGTGGAATCCCTCGGGCAGCTCGTCAAGATCTCCTCCGACATCACCGCCCACGTCATGGGCGCGGTCGCAGTAGCAGCCGAGTACCACCGCCTCGACGGCCTCCCGGACCCTGCCACCGGGCGGTTGTCCGCCCAGCCCTCCGTCCACCGGTGGGCCCTCGACGAGCACCTCGACAGCGCTGTCGCCCTGATCAAGCCGGCCCGTTCCGCCTGCCACGACGCCGCTGGCTTCACCGAGACTGCCGGCCTGCGCGAGGCAACCCGCGCCGCCGAACCGGCACCGGTGCCCGAGCTGAACCTGGCCGAGCGCCGCCTCCTACGCCTCGTCGCGGACGACCCGGTCCTCCTGGCTGTCGACCGGAGAAACACCCGCCGGATCTGGACCGGCAGCGGCGAGCGAATCTCCACCACGACTGTGGACTCGCTGACGGACAAGGAACTGATCCGCCTGGACGCCAGCGGCAGCGTCGCCGCTGGGCAACGGCTCCGCGTGACCGACCAGGGACGCCGCGTCCTCGACGCCTCCGGGATCCAGGACACCCTGGCCGGTCCCTCCCCTACCGTCGTGCAGCAGGTCGCTCCCGCACCGAGCGCCGGCCCACCCAAGGTGAATCCCACCCAGCATCGTGCCCTGCACCTCATCCACACGCGCACCGTCATGTACGTGCAGTGGCCCCGTAAGCGTCCCACGGTGGACACGGGATCACCGGAGCGCATCAGCACCCGGACCGTGGACGCCCTGCAGGTCAGGCGCCTGATCGGGTGGGACGTCAGGACCGCCCCGCACGAGGGACAGCGCCTGCTCCTCACTGCGGCCGGGCGCGAGGCTCTTCTGCGCCTCGGTCCCGCACCCGAGCCCGGAGTCCCCGCACCCGCGCGTCGCATAGGCCCCGCACCCACCCGCTGACCAAACCAGCCCCGGTGGCGGACAGTGCCGCCTGGCGGTGCCCCGACGAAGGTCCCACCCGCTCATGACCGATGACGCCCTCTTCTCCCTGCCCGATCCACCCTCACCCTCCGTGCCCGGACGGCCCGCGCAGACCGCGCCCAGCCGTCCGGCGCCATCCGCCGCCGGGCCTGCCCCGCCGCCCGTGCAGGCCGCCCGATCACAGTCCATCCCCGATCGGCCTTCACCCGTGGTGCGTCTGCTCGCGCTCGCCGACCAGTTCACCCAGCACAACGATCAACTCGCCCGGCTGCAGCCGGCCTACGGTGCCACGTGGGGCCACACCTCGGCGCAGGTCCTCGTGACCGCGTGCATGGAGGCCGTCCAGGCCATCGTCGACGAGCCGATGTACGCGGGCGTGACGGTGACCGAGGCCACAGTCCGTATCAAGCACCTGGCCGTTCTCACCGGACAAGCCGTCCGCCATCTTGCCGAGGCCAAGGCCCAGCACCGCGCCCCGGCTTCGCCGTCGGACCGGCCGTTCAGGGGCGGTGAAGTCGCTCACCAGATACACCTCGCCCAGGACCTGACGATTCTGGCCCCGGCCGCGGCCCTGGAATCAGCGAGCGCCGTAGCCTCCGCGATCCACCATCGCCGGCCCGCGACGACTACCAGCACCGATGCCCTGGCCCTTGCCGAGCGGACTGCCCTGCACGCCACCGCCCGAGGGCACGTCGTGATCGGCCGACGCGAGGGACACGAATACGCCCACAGCCGCGACGGCTCCGTACACCTCGACACACTGCGCGCTCTGGAACACGCCGGGCTCATCGCGGTCCAGCCCGGGTCCGCGCCGCCGCCCTTCGGCGAAGGCCCCCCTCACGACCGGGTCCGACTCACCCCCAGCGGAGCAATGGCCGTAACGGCCTTCCTCGGACGAAGCATCCGCACCCCAGCGCCGCCAGCCACCAGTGCTCTCCCGGCCCGCACCACGGCGGCACCGGCAAGGACCCGCTGAACACGGCGCACCCCCTTTCCGCCACCCTCTCCGCCGCTGCGCGGTCTCCCCCGCATCCGCCGACCCGCCCGCCCTTCCCCTCCCTCTCGCGCCGTGATCTCCTTCGGCGCCCGCACCACCCCTGGATCCCCTCTCTTGTCGAACCCCTGCTACCGCATCCCTTCTTTGGGAGTGCAGTCGTCCTGCCTGCTCGCACTCTCCGCCAAAGGGAAACTTCCGCAAATCGACTTCGCGGCTCCCATAGTCCACGCCACCCGTTCGGAACAGGACGACTTCGGGCTCGCCTCGTGATGGACAGGCTCGTGCTGGACCTCTTCGCCGGCCCCGGGGGCTGGAGCCACGCCCTGCACGTGCTCGGCGTACGGGACGTCGGCCTAGAGTGGGACGAGTGGGCGTGCAAAACGCGCGCCCGTGCCGGGCAGGTGACGATCCGTACCGATGTGGCCATGTACCCGGTGTGGCCGCTGGTCGGCCGCATCCACGGGTTTCTGGCGAGCCCGCCCTGCCAGGCGTGGTCGATGGCTGGCAAGCGGCTCGGCCTGGTCGACCAACCGCTCGTCCACCAGGCCGTCGCCGACCTCGCCGCCGGCCAGGACACCCGGGCGAAGCTGCTGACCGCCTGCAAGGACCCCCGGAGCCTGCTGGCCGCCGAGCCGATGCGCTACCTCCACGCCCTGCACTCGGTGGGCGAGCCGGAGTGGATCGCCATGGAGGAGGTCCCGGACGTCCTGCCCTATGGCGCCAGTACGCCGTGATCCTGCGCGGCTGGGGCTTCTCCGTCTGGACCGGGATCCTCAACGCCGCCGACTACGGCATACCGCAGACGAGGAAGCGGGCGATCCTCCTCGCCTCCCGCACCCGCACCGCCGAGCCCCCGCCGCCCACCCACGCCCAAGCAGCTGAACCAGAAAGTCTGTTCGGACCGGGCCGTGAGAGGTGGGTGTCCATGGCCGAGGCACTCGGCTGGGGCGCCACCGACCGACCCACCCCGACCGTCTGCGCCGGTGGCGGACCGGGCGGCGGACCCGAACCGTTCCCGTCCGGGGCCCGCAAGACCCTTACGGACGCCCGCGACCGCGGCACCTGGAAGCCACCCGCACCCAGGCCACTCCCGGGACGCAGCTCCCGCGGAACCCGTTCCCGCCGCCTGCGCCCGCCGGACGCCGATGCCCCCGTCTGCACCTGCGGGAAGCACCGCTGGTCCTGGTCGCTGCGCAGCAACAACCAGGCCAACGCCACTATCCGGCGGGCGACCGAGCCCGCTGGCACGCTGTTCTTCGGACACCGCGCGAACGAATGCATGTGGGTCGTCGAAGCCGAGGAGGGGGGTGCGGCGCCGGAGCCGATCCGGATCACCGCCACCGAAGCCGGCATCCTGCAGACCTTCCCCGCCTCCTACCCCTGGGCCGGGAACAAGGGACAGCAGTTCTCCCAGATCGGCAACGCCGTCCCGCCCCTGCTGGCGGCCCATCTGCTGGCCCCGCACCTCGGCAAGACCCTGACCCGCTCCGACTTCACCCTGGCAGCGTGATGCCCAACCCCGCCTCGAACCAAGGAGACTTGTCCCTGGACGACATACCTGCGGACCCGCCGATCCGGTATGCCGAGCAGGCGCTCCTCGGAGCGCTGATCCTCGAACCGCTACGCATCAAGACGCTCGGCCGGCTCGGCCCCGAGCACTTCAGTGTCGCGATGCACGGGGCCCTGTTCGCGGCGATGAGCGCGCTCACCCCGCCGACCCCGGAAGTCCACGCCCGGGAACCGGTATGGATCACCGCCCTACTTGAGCGCGCCCGGCCCCACGCCCGCGGACTGACCGCCTCCTACCTGCACACCCTGGCCGACGCCTGCCCCGAACCCAGCCACGCCCCGGCTTACGCCCAGATGATCGTGGCCAACCGGGCCCGCCTTACCATCCGGGCCGCCGCCGAGCTCCTCATCCAGGCGGCCACCGACCCGGTCCTACCGGAACCCGCCGCGCACGTCCTGCACCGTACCGACGCCGCCGCCGCTGTCCTCGACGACCTCGGTGGGCTCTTCCCCTCGCACCCAGGTTCGCTCCCCCGCACCACGCTGCCACCCCCACCAACCAGGGACACCGGCGTCAGTTCCGATGCCGCTGGCGAGGAGCAGCTGCTCCTGTCGACGGTGGCCGCGCGCCCCGCGTGCCTGCCCGAGATGAGGTGGCTGCGGCCCGAGGACTTCACCGTCCCACTTCACGGCGCCCTCTACCGGTGCATGGCCTCCCTGGCCTACCGAGGTGATCCGATCGACGCGGTGACGGTGCTCTGGGAGGCCCAGCACCACGGCCTCATCGCCTCCGGGACAACCGCCAGGGAGGTGCTGGATCTGCTCGCCGCCCCGGCCGGATCCCCGGAGCACTGGGGCGAGCAGATCCTGCAGCGCTCCCTCCTCCACCACGCCCACACCACCGGCCTGCACATCAACGCCTACACCGACGACCCCGCGAACACCCCGCACCAGCTGATCACAGGCAGCCGCCGCGCACTCGCCGACCTCGGCGCCGTCCGGGCCCGATGGCAGCACGCCACCCGCACGCCAGCCGCCCGCCAGCCGAGGACCCAGCCTGCGCCAGCATCCCGGGCCGGTCCGCCCGTCCCGCGCCCTGCCACCCCCGCCGGATCGCCGCAGGCCTCCCGATAACCCCTCCTCCGCAATCCCGACCGGGTCCGGCCGGCCACACGGCCGGCCGGACCCGAGAACCGAGCCCCATGCCCCAGACCGATCCCGCAGCCCCTCGTGTCCGCCTGGCTCTTCATCCCGGACACGGCAGCGCCGTCGTAGCCACCCTCACCGACAGCGGCCCAGGCCGCGACCTTTCTCACGAGTTGCTTGCCCTCCACCACTTCCGCCGGGTCGACGACCGGACAGCCGTCCTGGCACGCATCGACCATGACGAGCCCCACTACGCCAACCAGGCTGCCCTGGTGCTCCGGGAGAAGGGCGCCAGCGTAGAGATCGACGCCGCCCTCCAGACGGAGATCGACACCAAGTGGACCTACGGCAATCACCCGATGCCCCATCTCGACCGGGACGAGATCCGAGAGGTGAGCGCGGAGGCGCAGCGGATCCACGACGACATCCGCTCCGGAAACCTGATCATCCATCTCCACGCACACGACGGGTGGACCACCGTCGCCGTCGGCACCTACCAGGGCGGTAAGAGCGTCCATCTCCACGGTGAGGACTATCTGCGCCAGGAGACTGCGGACTACGAATCCGAAGCGGAGGCAGTAGCGGACTTCCAGCGGCAGTACACCGTCGCCGTACGCCCCGGACCCGCCCCGCTCACCGCCACGGAACGCGCAGCCGCCAAGGCCCTCACCACCCTAACCCCAACCGCCGAACAGCCTTCTGAGAAGGCCGCGCCCGCCCCGGAAGCCGTTGCCCCAGCGGCAGCCACCCCGCAGGAGCACGAAGCACTCCTGGAGTCCTTCCTCGCTGCCAACGGCGAGTGGGAGAAGTACAGGACCTGGATGGATGTCACCATCGCCAACCACGAGAGCCTGACCCTCCGGGCCGAATTCGACCACGAGGCCCGACACAGCAGCGACGTCGCGTGGACGATCGCCGCGTACGAGAGCCCCGTCGGCGAGCGGCTCTGGCATGCAACCGCCAGCCCGACCACGCCCACCCTGCTGGTGCGCGCCCTCCTGGAGAGCCTGACCGTCAACGACCCTTGGAACCAAACCCCTACCCAGGACCTCGCGGAGGCCGGGTGGTCACAGACCACGTCCACCCAGCAGGTCTACTGGCAGGCCCCCGACGGCAGCGCCAGGTTCGAGCACGACCCCTACGCCGCCAAGTACCCGCACAACGGCCTGCCGGCGTGGACAGCCTCCGGAGGCACCGACCTCAACCACCCGACCTGGGCCATCCACCTCTCGTCAGCAACTCCCCCCGACATCCTCGGCGCTCTCGCGTTCGAACTGGCTTCCGCCAGCACTCGGCCAGCCGCCACGCCACCACCTGCCCGCCCTCAGGCCTTGCTGCCGACACCCGCAGTGCCGACCGCTCCGGTGCGCACAGCCCATCGGAGACGGTAAGAGCCGCCTGGCTGTGTCCCGAGCTCTCCTGGACATCGGCCAGCGGCCGATCAGCCCACCTTCCGACGCCGTTGTCGCCGGACACCTCCGAGTTGTTGGGGCCCAGGTGCTTCCCTGGGGGTCTGCCGAAATTCGCAGTGATCACTCCGTCGTGTCCCATACCCTGCCGGACACCAGCAGCCCCTCATGACGAGGACTCACCGATGACGAGCAACCACGCCGTACGCCCAGAGATCATCGACTTCTACACCCGCTCCGACGAGGCCGCGCGGCTACACACGACCGCCACGGGGACTCTGGAACTCGCACGAACCCGCGAGTTACTCCGCCGCCACCTCCCACCCGCTCCGGCCCGCGTGCTTGACGTTGGTGGTGGCCCCGGAACACACGCCCGCTGGCTCGTCGAAGACGGCTACACCGTGCACGTCGTGGACCCTGTACCCAAGCACGTCGACCAGGCCGCCTCCCTCGACGGAGTGACAGCCGAACTGGGCGACGCCCGCCACCTCACCGCCGCAGCCGGCACGTACGACGTAGTACTGCTCCTCGGCCCCCTCTACCACCTTCACGACAAGGCCGACCGGCTCTCCGCACTGACCGAAGCAGCCCGCGTGGTCCGGCCGGGAGGCCTCGTCGCCGCAGCCACGATCTCCCGCTACTCCCCGCTCCTGGACTACATGGCCACCACCGGCATCACCGAGCCCGCCATCCAGGACGGAGTGCGCGACACCCTCGACCAGGGCCGCTATGCCGGCCAGCGCGGCTTCACCGTCGCCTACTTCCAGACCTCGGCCGAGCTCCGCGCCGAGGTCACCGAGGCCGGACTCACCGACCCCACCATCTACGGAATCGAAGGACCCGGCTGGGTCGCGGTCAAGGCCATCGAGAAGTACACCGACACCAACCTCTTGGGCACGGCGATGTACGACGCAGCCCTCGCCGCGGCCCGCCTCGCGGAACCGCACCCTGCGCTCACCGACGCCTCTGCCCACGTTCTGGCCGTCAGCCGAGGCTGACCGGTCTACGGTTCCTCGTGGTCGAGGTTGGGCGCGGATCAGAACGACCGCCATCGGCCCGAGGCCGCCGGACTGTGCGCCGTTCAGGCCATGGTTCACACGCGCTACGTTCAATGACACAACGACTGCTTAGCCCTGGGGCTGGCGTCCCTCGGCGAATATCACGCCATGCAGGAATTCGGAAATCCCGAATTCTCCGCATCATTGAAGGACACCGCCACCCGTCCTGACCATCTCCACGCAAGGAGGCCGCCTACGACTCCAAGCACCAGTACATCCCCAAGCCGTCGCGACGGGACACGCTCGACCGCGATCTCAGGCAGCCTCGTAGCTCATCCGGAGCAGCGGCTCAGCGCGACGCAGATCGCCCTCCGTCCGAAGACGGACCTCGACATCACCAGTGCCGTGATGGCCTATCTGGCTGACGTCTCGAGTGAATCCCCCAACGAGGTCTACGTCCTTGGGGTCCAGACGAAGGGTGACCACGACCTCCTGCTGGTGGGCGTGACTGACGCACGCGAAGTTCCGCAGCCGCCGGTAGGCGCGGTACTGCTTGCGGTCGACGCTGCTCACATCCTCTCCCAGCCCCTGCAGCAGTTCATCGAGCGTGCTCCGCAGCCCGGCTGTGGGGTCCTCACGCATGCTTGCTGACGCGACCGGCTGCCGACGCCCCCGTTCGCGGCGCTCCTGAGCCCCGGCCGTCCCTTTGGCCACCGGTTCGAGGGCGAGAAGCCCTGACCCGAAGTAGCTGTAACGGACGAGGTCGATGGTGCGACGGATCTCGCGCACGGCGTGAAGGTCGTAACGGGAGTAGTCCTCAGCGACGCAGATCAACCGGGGGCTACTCCACAGCACCTGGGAAGCGACTTCCGCCCCGAGCCGCTCGCGGACCAACTGTTGGAACTCGGCCCGGTGGTCGGCTAGCCACGCCAGGTAGAACAACCCCTGGGTTATGACGCCGGCGTCGCGGCCCCGCTTGTATTCGACCACGACCGGCGAGCCGTTCTCGTCCAGACCCAGCGAGTCAATCCGGCCGCGATGAACCGGTCCGGTGCTGTACTCGCTGGCCAGGAATCGGACCCCCAGCATGGCCTCCATGTTGGCCTCGACCACGTCCTGCAGGTGACGCTCCACTTCCGCTGGCCGTGCAGCGATCTCCACCGCGCTCCCCGCGGCCACGTCGAACAGCCTCAGCCCCGACACCCCCCATAGCTCGTCCTCCGCAGGCCTCAACGGCGAGGGAGCCCGAATTGTTTCCGTCGGAGGCGTCGGGGTTGTGAGGATTCGGTGAGAGTGGAATCGGCCTAGCAACAGCCGGGCGCTTCCCCGGCCGCACCCGTGGCGCCTGGTTGGAACGGTGAAGCAGGGATCGCGCTACGAGCTATTTCAGCCCCCGTGCTCGCCCACTGGGCAGAGCAGGCGCCTGACAGGCACCCACTCCACCCAGTGGGGGCGTTCTTCGGCCCCTCCACGAGGGTCTTGATGATCACCCGCTCGACATCCGCGCCGGTGATCTTCGATGGCACACCGGGGCCGAGGCTCGTCCTGCATGCCTCCCAAGCCCCGGCCAATGAGCCGTCGCCGCCAGGCCCCGAACCGTCTCGGCACCGATCCCGAGACGGCGCGACACCTCCGTGATCACTAGCTCCAGCGCTGGTAGTTCCCACCGTTGCAGCCGAGGGTGTACACGTTGCCCGAGCCGTTGCTGTCCAGGCAGCGTGCGGTCGCCTTGTTCTTCAGGTACCAGCCCTTGGAGTCCTTGAGTTCGTACCAGCGCTGGTAGCTCCCGCTGTTACGCGACAGCTGGTATACGGCGCCGCTCGCATTGCTATCGAGGGCCCAGCCGTAGGTGCGGTTCACTTCGTTCCAGGTCACTCCGTCATCGGTTCGGATGTCGAGCCACACGGAGTCGTTGCCCCCACAGCTTCCCGTCGTCACGGTCTCGCTCCCAGGGTGAAGAAGGCATCTGCCTGTAGCCACATTCTTCCAAGTGACTTCACCGACTTCAGCCGCTGAAGCGGACCCAGAACCTCCGATTATGAGAATCGAAACGGCCGCCACTGCGCTGGCAGCCGACGCTATTCGCTTTGCAATCATCTGAGGGTACCCCCGTGCGTGATGGATCGATTCGAATTTCACATGAAGAAGCTTTGGAGCACCTCGGGAATTTATCATGCATCACCCATCCCGGGTAGATCATTTTGCCGTGGACAGGCGCCTGCCAGCTGCACACACCTCTCCCACGAGCCCTTGCGGAAATATCCGATTCGCCCACGAAAGGGTTAAATTCAACCATTTATCAATCTTGGAGATCCAGAGACAAACTCCATCAGGTATGGGCTTTTTAAGCTCATCTCTGCCGATTTTTGCCGAAGTTGTGCGTATGGGCAGCATGGAGAACTCGTCGAACTGGCGCGCCCGATGTGTTAGTCAGCGCGGCCGGTGACCACCTAACCCCACAGCGTTCAAGATCACAGTGCTACCCTCTGCACTCGGTGTAGAAATTGCGTTGATCGCCACTGAAAGGCTCCAATAATGAGGGCGAAGTCCCGCCGTTACGCCATCCCCCTCCTTGTCGCCTCCCTCGCAGTGGCTGGCTGCGGGACAAGCAAAGAGGACAAAGTCGAGGAGCCGTCCGTCCCCGCTGGTGTTATCGGAGTTCCGGGAGATCCGTCGAAGCCAATCAGCTTCGATATCGGGGGTGCCACCTTTCGTCCAGGTGGGTCCCTCACGATGCCACTGGATGCATACGTCCCTCGCGTAGACCGGGTCCAGCTGTACCGTGCACTCGATATTTTGGACCGGGAGTGCATGAAGGAGCAGGGCGTGGACTGGTCGGGTCAGGCGCGAGAGCGAGGTATGGATTTCCCGATCGAAGCCGAGTACGGCGTGATCGACCTAGAATGGGCAAAGCTGCACGGGTACGAGGTCCCACCCGCCCGGGATTCCCTTGATCAGGCGAATGCTGCACCACCGGCCGAGCTTTCCAGCGCTGCGGTTGCCGCATACTTCGGCAACCCACAGAAGAAGGAAATGGGATGCGAAGGTAAAAGCCAGAAGAAACTCTCCTCGGGGAAATCGGAAGCGGCCTATCAGTACCTTCGCGATCTCCAGGACGAAGCCCACAGCAAGGCGATCAACGATAGCCGTGTACGCACGGTGACTTCTCAGTGGAGTAAATGCATGAAGGACTCAGGATTCTCATATCCTGACCCTATAGCTCCGGCCACCGACAAAACCCTTCTGGGTAAGGGAGGTGTACCTTCCTCCACCAAAGAGAAGAATGTGGCCGTAGCAGATGCCACATGTAAGCGCCGCACTCAGTACGTGCAGGTCAGAGCGGTGGTTGGAGCCGCCTATCAGAAGGGCCTCATCGAGAGCAACGCCGAAAAGCTCCGCGAAGGACAGGCGGAGTGGAGTCAGGCACTCGCAAGGGCAAACGATGTCCTGCGAGGCAAGATGTAGGTATCCGAGGGGGCCCTACAGCCTTCCCTGATTCCCGCGGCAATACCGGCCTCGGGTTCGCCGAATGCCAGCTCGCGCCGGCAGGTCAACAACTCCTCCCCCCCATAACCGCCGCCACCAGGGCGCACTGACGGGCAAACAGGCAACCCGATGCGGAAACCAACTCGATGCAGTGAGAGGATCCTGATGGCGCCTGACGATGCTACCGACGCAACTCGGCATCCGGTGGACAATCAGCAGCCCGGGCTGATTCCCGTGCCGGCGGTCGCCCAACTCGACCCACCCGCATCGGGGATCATCCGACGCCGCAAAGTGCTCGGCTCCGTCGTGGTCGCCGCTGCCCTGTTCTCCATAGCCGGTGTCGGTGTGGGTTCGGTCATCAAGTCTCCGGCGCAAGCCGCTGCGGACAAGGCGGCGCCCCCTCCTTCGGTGCTTTCCGCGGTCCTGGAGAAAAGGGTATTGAAGGACACGGTGACGATCAGGGGGATGGTCTCCGCGGACCAGTCGGTGCAGGTGAACGGGGCGCCAGCGGGACTGGCCGATGGCGGGAAGCCCGTGGTGACCAAGGTAAATGTGAAGCCCGGGGAGACCGTTGCCGCCGGCAAGGTGCTGGTGGAGACCTCTGGGCGTCCTGTGTTCGCGCTCGAAGGCACTCTGCCGGTGTACCGGGACCTGAAGCCTGGAGCGACCGGACAGGACGTGGCTCAGCTGCAGAAGGCATTGGCCGCTCTGGGTCACAATTCGGGCGCGGACAGCAGGGGGATGTTCGGGGCCGGGACGAAGGCTGCAGTGCAGGCCCTATACACCGCGATCGGCTATGACGTCGTTCCTGCCAGCCCCCAGGGCAAAGAGCAGCTGGAGGGCGCGCAGACCGCGGTGACGCAGGCCGAACGGGCGTCCATCTCGGCGAAGGAAGCCTGGGAAGCGGCGAAGAAGGGGGCGGCCGACCGGGCCGCTGGCTCCGGCGGCGGCACCGCAGAGGGGTTCGGCACCGGGTCAGAGGCCGGCAAGTCCCCCGGCCCGGAGGCTGGTTCGGCCACGGGTGGCGGCGCTTCCGGAGGTGGTGTCGATCCGGTGAAGGAAGCCAGGCGGACGATGGAGTACGCGGCGGAGGACTTGGCGAAGGCAAGGACCAAGCTGATCGAAGTACGAGCGGTGGCCGGGCCGATGGTTCCCGCCGGCGAAGTGGTCTTCCTCAAGGGGTTCCCGGCGAGGGTCGATGCGGTGACCGCGACCGTGGGGGCCACGGTAGGGGAGAAACTACTCACGGTCTCCGCGGGGGATCTGGTGGTGAAGGGCACGCTGGCCCAACACGAGAAGGGCCTGGTCCGGCCGGGCCAGAAGGTCCAGATCCTGTCCGAGCTGAGCGGCGTGACGGCGACCGGCACGGTGTCCTCGGTGGCGGACACCCCGGCCCTGCCACAGGGGCAGAGCGGCCCGCAGGATGGCACACAAGGTGGTGCGTCCAGCGGCTCCACTCAGGGGTATCCGATGCTCGTGAAGCCCGACGGGAAACTGGACGTCGCATTGGCGGGTCAGGATGTCCGGGTGACGGTCGAGGCGGCGGCTTCCTCCGGACCGGTCCTCTCGGCACCGGTCTCGGCGATATCGGCAGGGGCCGATAACCGCATGTCGGTAACAGTGCTGGCCGACGACGGCACGCGGCGCCGGGTGGAGGTGACTCCGGGGATGTCGGCCGATGGATTCGTGGAGATCACGGCGGCCGCTGGGGGGCAGTTGACCGAGGGTGAGAAGGTCCTGGTCGGCGTAGGTCCTGCCCTCGGCACGAGTGCGGGGTCTAGCCGGTGACCTCCATGTTCGAAGCTGGCGCCGCGGACGCGCCGTTTGGCGCCCGTCCCGCGGACCGCGTCGCGGTTGGCACCGGTGAAGGTACGGCCAGGCCGGTCATCCTTTTGGAGCGGGTGGGACTGACGTACCCGGGGCCACCGCCGGTTGCCGCACTCAAAGACTGCGACCTGACCTTGGCCCGTGGCGAGTACGCCACCGTGGTCGGCCCGTCCGGTTCCGGAAAGTCGACGTTCTTGAATGTGGTGGGGATGATCGACGCGCCCACCACGGGCCGCTACCTGCTCGATGGAGTCGACACCGGGGCATTGCGGGACGCGGACCGCACCGCCCTGCGCGGGCAGCGAATCGGGTTCGTCTTTCAGGCGTTCCATCTGCTGCCGCACCGCTCTGCGCTCGAGAACGTGATGCTGGCGATGGTCTACAACGGCACCGCCCGCAAGGACCGGCGCGGTCGTGCCCTTGAGGCCTTGGTCCGCGTGGGCCTGGGGCATCGCATCGATGCCCTGCCCACCCGGCTGTCCGGCGGAGAGAGACAGCGGGTCGCGATCGCCCGCGCGCTGGTGGCTTCGCCGTCCCTGCTGCTGTGCGATGAGCCGACGGGAAATCTCGACACCGATACCGCGGGCTCGATCCTGGAACTCCTGGACGAGCTGCATGCGGACGGGATGACCATCCTCGTCATCACCCATGATCCGCAGGTCGCGCAGCGGGGGCAGCGGACCATATCCGTTCGCGATGGTGTGCTGAGCGAGATGGTGCAGGTGGACACATGAGATCAAAGCCCCGCCGCAACCGCGAGATATCTCCGTCCACTTTCACTCTCGCCGACCTGCTGTCCGAATCCCTCGCCGGGGTGTTGCAGCGCCCGGCCCGCTCGGCGCTGACCGCTCTGGGCACGATCCTTGGCGTCGGTACGTTCGTGGCCATTCTCGGACTGACCGCCACCACGTCCTCGCAGATCGACGCCAGGTTCAATGAGCTGACTGCCACCGAGGTCACCGTCGAGGACACCGGAGGAGCGGGCGGCCCCACCAAGGGCATCACCATCCCCAACGCCTTTCCCCCGGATGCCGACGCCCGTGTCGGCGCCCTCAACGGGGTCAAGGCCGCGGGGGTGTACTGGACTGTCCCGCTGGGCGGGGCCACGGTCCGCTCCGCACCCTTGGGTGTCGACGCTCCTGCCCAACAGTTGGATGTAGTGGCCGCTTCCCCCGGCGTTCTGGAGGCTGCGGGACCCCAGCTGAAAGCCGGCCGTACCTTCGACCGCTTCGCCGGTGACCGTGGTGAACAGGTCGCCATCATCGGCTCCGGTATGGCGTCCCGCCTCGGCATCACCACCCTGGAGACCAACCCCGCCATCTTCATCGCGGGACAGCCCTTCACCGTCATCGGCATCATCGAGGATGTCGACCGCAAGGCCGACCTCCTCCTCTCCGTGGTCATCCCATCCAAAGCGGCGGAGAAGATCTGGGGAGGCCCCGGCCCTTCCAACCGCGCCAGCATGCTCATCTCCACCGACTTGGGCGCAGCCACCCAGGTCGCCGGCGAAGCCGCCCTGGCGCTCCGCCCCGACCACCCGGAATACCTCAAGGTCATCCCTCCCCCCGACCCCAAAGCACTGCGCGGCAACGTCACCTCCGACCTCAACCAGCTGTTCCTGCTACTGGCCACCATCTGTCTGGTCATCGGAGGGGTTGGTATCGCCAACACCACCTTGGTCGCCGTCTTGGAGCGCACCGGCGAGATCGGCCTGCGCCGTGCCTTGGGCGCGAGGAGTCGGCACATCACCGTCCAGTTCCTCGCCGAATCCGGCGCCCTGGGAACCCTCGGCGGCCTGGTCGGAACCTCCTTGGGGACCATGACCGTCGTGGGTGTCGCCATCGCCCGGGACTGGACCCCGGTCATCCACCTTGGAACGATCGCCTCGGCCCCGGCGATCGGCCTGCTCACCGGTCTTTTCGCCGGCCTCTACCCGGCCTGGCGCGCTGCCAGCATCCAGCCGGCTGAAGCCCTCCGTCGTTGACCCCTCCCCGTCAGGGGCTGTCGATCGAACAGGAACAGATGCTCACACCGCATCCGGCGCGGGCTCGGGCTGTGTGCCAGCGTGAGCAAGGACCAGTCCTGCAGGTCGCCGAGGTCGGCGTCGTCGTGGCGCAGCCACTGAGCCGTTCCAACCTCATGTTGAGGCGTGGTGAAGGACAAGGACGGCCTTCGCGATTGGTGATCCGGTTGGTGCTGCCGCGGAGCTTCAGCAGGAGGCGCCAGCCCTTCAGGACAGCCATGGCCTGCTCGCCGACGCACTGGATCTTGGCGTGGCTGCTGTTGTGTAGTCGCTTCCAGCGCTTGAGCCGTCGGCCGCAGAAGAGGACTCGGATATGCCGGCCTGCGCCTTGGTATGCCTTGTCCGCCCAGAATTTGAGTCGCACGGCGGCGAGCGCGTCGGTTATCCCGTGGCTCGGGCGGCCGTCAGGTCGTGGGGTGGCTCGGGCAGGGCTGGGGATGCCCAGAGCAGTCGGCCGAGCGGGTCGGTGAGGACCTGCACGCTCATGCCGTGCCGCTTGTGCTTGCCCAAGTAGTAGGGGGTGTCGGCGGCGATCCGGTCGATCGGCAGCAGGGTGCCGTCCAGAATCACGAATGCCTTCGTCCGGGCCGTCTCCATCGCCTCACCAGGGTCGGTGCGCGAGCGGCCAAGACTTCGATGGCCTCGCGTATGTACCGGTAGACGGTCGCGATGCCGATTCCGAACCCGGCGGCAAGTTGGGCGTAGGTGTCGCCACACGCTATGTGCATCCCTTGGCCCCGAACAGGCCGACGCTGCCGGCAGGTTAAGCGGAGGTCGGCCTTGTTCGATGTGACCAAGCCTGCGACGCCTGGGTCGTCTTCGGGCCTCGCGAGGCGGTGAACTCAAAGAGCAGACGCCGGCCCTGCGTGCCGCGGTGGCCGGGTGTACGAGGTGCACGCTCCCGACCTGACGGACGGGGCGAGCGTGTGTGACGCCTTCGCCCGGGCGGCCGGAGTTCCCACCGGCTACTTCGGCTGGAACTGGGATGCCCTGGTCGACAGCCTCGACGACCTCCACGATGCCGTCACGGGCGGGGTGGGGCTCCTCATGGTCGTCCACGGAGCCGATGCGCTCCTCGGGGCGGATCACCTCAAGGTGTTCGTGACGATGCTCTGCCTGGCGGCGGCCGCGCGAACAGCGAGATGAATCCGGACAACAACGTCAGGGACGAGCCCGTGGTGATCGAGCACTTCGTCTTCCTGCTCCACGATGTCCGGGCCGAGGATTTCGCCTCGGGATCGAAGATCCCGACGTCGTCGTCCGTGTGGAGGGTGAGTTCCTCACTGAGGCCCTGGACCTCGACATCTGGCGGCCCAAGGCGGTTGGGCGCCCGAAGGTCTCCTGACCCCGGCCGTGCGGGCCCCGGTAGACCCTTAGGCCGAGGGCCCAGCACTTGGGCCGCCGACATGTCTGTGCTCACGCCGGCTACCAGCCTCACCATGAGGTTGGAAAGGGCTCATGTGCAATTCCTCGGACCCACCCCATGTACTCACTCCTCCAATCCGTTCACGAACACTCCCGTCAGGTTCAGATGATCACCGGTCCTCGGGCCAGACAGAGATCCACGGCCACTTACAGGAAGTCCCCCGGAAGGCCGACGACCACGAAGGACGCCAACATCAGCACGCCGGTGGCCACTAGACCGGCGCTCCGCCACGCGGGGACCGTGCAGACGGCGACGAGCGCCGGGACGAACGCCAGCGCGGTCAGAGTTACGACGGAGGGCTGCGGGACGTCATGCCCCAGGAAGGGGAGGAGGGCGAACGCGTACATCTGGAGCGCCAGGCATGCCGGCACTGTCGCCTTCAGCGGTCGCACGCCCAGCAGGCCCAGCGTGATCGCGAACGTGAGCACGGCCAGGAACGCCCACACCCCGATGCCGATGAACGGGTAGGCGGTGAAGCAGATTGACGTGCTTTCCTCACAGGCGCGGGCATCGGCGGTGTCGGCCCACTGCCACAGAGCCAGCCCCATCCACCCGGTGACAGCACCTGTTAAGGCGCTGCCAAGAACGCTGTATGCCTTAGTCATGGGGAGTAGCCTTCCAGGGAACAAGGCAGGGGGCCTGAGTACGGATACTCAGGCCCCCCTCAGGCTGTTACTTCACGTCTACTTCACGTCGTTCCTCAGCGTGTCCTGCAGGGAGTTCGCATACAGCCGGGCACCTGCGGTCTTTGGGTGGAAGGACTGCGCCGAGGGCGGGACACCACCCACATCGCCAGGCGTTTTGTCGTTGACGATGCCATGGATCGTCTCGGGGTTGCCGCAGATCGCATGGCCGTAGAAGGGTTTCGTGGGGTCGGAGAACCAAGCCTTCACATTGCCGCTCGCCTTGGCGTCCGCGACCGCGTTCTTCATCTCTTTGACCAGCAGAGCGCCGATCTCGTTGAGCCAGGGGGTCTCCGCCGTACCGATGCCCGGGACGCAGCCTCCGGTGCCCGACAGGAGGGGTGGGTATCCCATCAGCACGATCTTGGCGTTGGGTGCGCGCTTGGCGATCTCCAAGAGCGTGGTGTGGATCGAGGATCGCACCGGGCCCTTGATCAGCCTCGGTTCGGTGACCTTGAGCGGCTCCGACATACCGCTGAGCTTTGCGTCCTGGCAGGGAACGAGGCCGGCCGCGAAGACGCACTCCTTGAGGACGTCCCCAAACCGTGCGTCGTTGCCGCCGATGGACACGGTCACCAGGCTGGTGTTCTGGTCGAGGTATCCCTTGTCGAGCTGGGGGAGCTCGCCGTAGGAGAGGTTTCCCTTCTGCCCGTCGGCGTTGGTCGGCCCCGTCGCGCTGTTGGAGAGGATGTTCTCCGTCTGAGCGCCGGAGCAGGCGATCAGGTGGTAGTCCATTCTGGCGTCGGCGGCATCGGACATCGCGCCGATCGACTTGGTGTACCCGGGCAGGGTGGCCTGACGGGACCAGGCGTTCTTGGACCGGTGGCAGGCGTTGCGCAGCTTTTTGTCCGTGCCGAAGAGGTCAGTTTCCTTGTAGTAGTCGCCGCCGCCCGACACGGAGGCGCCTTCACCGGAGGAGTACGAGTCACCCATGGCGACCACGAAGTTCGCCGGCTTGGCCGCGAGGGGCTGGAAGCCCACGGCGTCCCAGGCGATGTCCTCGGTTCCGTCACCGCCACGGGCGTTGGTGTCGAGGGTGACCTGCGGGGTGCCGGTGAAGTAGAAGACACCGAGGTCGGCCCACTTGTTGGCCAGCACGCGCTGCGGCTGGACACGGACGGGGCTCGTGGAGTTGGTGCCCTTGACCTGGTAGGCAGCCTGACGCGTGTGGGCGCCGTGGTCCGGGATGTGGGTCCAGACGCGCATCCATCCTCGGTTGGGCTTGTTCAGCGTCCAGGTGCCGGACACGAACAGCCGGCTGCCGTCAGCAGTGGCCTTGTCTCGGGTGTGGGCGAACCAGAAGTGGTTGCGGAATCCGGCACCGATCTGGTGCGTGTCGATCTTGGACGGATACACGCCGTTGGTACCCGCGAAGGCAAACCGGAAGGAACCGGCCGAATCCGTGCTCGCACAGTTGCGCGGGGAACCGCCTGCCGGGCTGACGCCGGCTGGTAGGTCGTCGATCACGAAAGTACCCTCGGGCAGGCCGATGGTGCAGCGCGGTGGGTAGGAGCTCTCGTCCGGCTGCTCCGGGTAGGTGGTGTCGAACCGGTGGACCGCGTTGCCGCACTCGGCGTTCTTGCAGTCCTTCCACTTCGCGGCGCTGTGGAACCAGCACTTCAGGTAGAGCGGGTTCGTGGTGTCCGGGTCGCCCGGCAGCAGGCAGGCACCCTGGCCGGTCTTGTTCGAGTCGGTGTTACTGATCTTGGACTTGTCGCAGTTGTTGGAAGCGTTGCAAAACAGCCCGATCGGAGGCATCACCCGCGTGCGGTCCGGATTGGTGGTCCACCATGCCGCACGGTAGCCGGGGGCGAAGGTGCCCGGCTTGGCCATCGCGGAGATCGGGCGGGCGGCCCAACCAATCACCTTCTCCTGGTACGGCCAGTGCTGGGGGTTTGCCGCGTGGTAGTACGCGTCACCCCCGCTCGCGTCCTCCAGGAACGGTGTGCGGTTGGCCTTCCACAGCGGGTTGGCCGGGTTGTTGGTCCAGCCCACGCCCCACTTGCCGCCGTTCTGGGACGCCGTCGAGGCCGCGTAGTAGCCGGCATTGTAAGCCCAGAGGGCGTACGTCCAGTTCTCGATGTATTTGGGGTGACCGTCGTTGATGACCATCCCATCGCGCCGGGTGGAGTTCCACTTCTCGATGAGGATGTTCACACCCGCCGCGATGTTCGCCGCATAGTCGAGGGCGATGGCCTCCTGCTGGACAGTCGTCTTCGGAGCCTCGCCCTTCTTCTCGCGCCCGTGGACGCGCATCCCGTCGGTGACCTGCGTGATGCCGTAACCACAGTCCGCATCCGCCCAGTTGATGGCCCACGGATCCTGCTGCTGGCCATTGGAGGCGACCTTGTGCCCGTAGAAGTTGCCGATGAGGGAGTTGGCCGTGACGCCGGGCACCGCGTAGCGGGTGGCCTGCCACATGTTCGACTCCTGCGCGGTGATGCCAAGCATCACCTGCGAGGGGACGTGCCATTCGTCGGCGCGGTCCGGCGCGCCGTTCGGGTCGCCGCCCAGCGTCGTGAGCGGGAACAGGGTCTGCGGCGCGTACGCGGCCATGCCCGTGTTCTTCCAGTTCGACGGACGCGTGGCGCCCTTGTTCAGCTGGCCGATGACGGTCTGGTTGACCGCCCACTCGACCTGCCGCGGCGTGGGCTGGAAGGCCTGCTTGCGGGGGGAGTTGCGCGGCACCGAGCAGTAACGGTCCGCGTCTACCGTGTCGTTGCCTGGAGCGGCGGCGATCACATCGGCAACGCCCTGCGCAACGATGGACTCCTGCGGAGCCGGGGTGGCGCCGAACTTCAGAGCAGGGGAGGTGTCCTGACCGTCCTTGACGGCCTTCTCGCCGCCAATGGGGTCGGCGAGTGGGACAGCGTCGAGCTCGACGGTCTTGCCCGTGTCCAGAACCCTGAGCTCGGTGCGGGCGGTACGGGCGCTCAGCGCGTCCTCGGGCCGGACACGGGAGTCATTCCCGTCAGCCCAGCGGGTCGTGACGGCGGCCTTGCCGTCCGAGGAGACCGTGGCCTCTTTGGCGATGCCACCAGGATTCTTCAACGCACTCGGTAACCGGCCGAGGCTGACCGCCTTGCCGGTCACGTACACCGTCCCGGAGGACGTGCGGGCCAGGTCGAAGGCCTCCAGCCTGCCGACCGCCACCTGGGCGCCAGCGGCCTTGCCGTCGGACTTCCTGATGTCGTCCGCCGTGATCCGGTTGACGGAGCCCGTCGCGTCGGAGGCGGCGGCGATGACAGCGTTCTCGGCCACGGGCTTCTTGCCGGCCTCAACGCGGTCGATGTACGTCACGCCGCCGTCGGAGTCGGCCGACAGTTGGAATGGGACGGCCGACGTCCGCTTAATGGACTTCACCTTGTTGTCGGCTGCGACCCTGATCAAACTCGGGCCCTGCGCTGCGACGATCTCGCCGTTCACGGGGATGGCCGAGGTGACCTGACCGGGCACCGTCAGCACGTTGGATTTTGCCGTCGGTGCGTCCACGGTGACGAGTCGCGTCTCGTTCTTCGGAGCCGTCTCGTCGGCGAACTGCGAGAAGACGGCTTGGTCTCCGGTGCCGCAGCCCGGGGAGAAGTAGCCGAGGCTGGACTGCAGGGGCAGCTTCGTCACGCGGCCGGTCTTCAGGTCAACGATCGCGGTGAACGCGCCGCGCGCCATCAGCTCGGGCTTGTTGGTGAACGTACGCGGTGCGTACGCGACGGCCGCGTGCGTACCCGACTGGGTCAGACAAGCGTTGCCGATCCAGGTGTCGGTGTCGAAACCGGGCTCGGACAGCGTGGCGGCGGTGCGCCATCTATAGCCGTCCTTATGGTCGGCGAGCAGCAGGTGGAAGCCAGTGCCGTCGCCGGACGTGGTCCACACACGGTCCTTGGAACCGCGGTAGTCCTTGCCGAGCGTGGCAGTCCGCTCCTCCTCGGGAACGGCTTCGGGCTTGGCGCCCGGCGCCCCCGGGGAGGGGCTGCTCCAGCCGTCCGCGGGCTTCGGGGCTGGCGGCGGGGCCGCGACGGCCGGCGTGGTGGCCACACCCGCAGCCAACGACAGGGTGATGGCAGCGGTCACGGGTATCCGTGCCCGCCGCAGAGTCATTCGGTTCAATCTTCGCTCTCTCATGGAAGGAGAGGGAAGGACCCGACGTGGAGTACCCGACCGGTACTTGGTGATGACATGTGCCGGAAATTCACAGGTCACCGAATCCCCACCGTGCGACTAGGACGGCGGGGGTGTCACGAAGGGATCATTCCCGCGGGAAGGACTTCGGCTCGACCTCACGATCCGCGTTGACCACGTTGTCGCAGGCTCCTACGCCATGCTCGACTGCGGGGCGCGACCGCGACCGGTCGTCAGTTGCACGGGCGAGCGTCAACCTTGCGGTCAATGAGCGCCGTGGTGGAGGTCTTCGTGTTCTTCATAACCGCAATGGCCGTTGCGCGCAGTAGGTGGAAACCTGCATGCGAACCGGGCCGGCATACTGAGTGAAGCTGCCCTCATCCGTGACACACGTGGGTGAGACCTTGTAGTCGCACACCTTCAACTTCAAGTACTTGGCAGTGCTCAGGTGGTTGTCGAAGATGGCACAAACGCCCTCTCCGTTCGTCTGGTTGTGGTCGATGAAGACCAGCCGGTGCTTCGCGCCGGCACCGAGGGCCCGCTTCCGCGGCCTGGACTCCAGTCCTTCCTGATGCCATTCGCGCCATAACGGGCCTATCTCGGCAATGAGTTCGGCGATCGCATCGGCTGAGAGCCCTGCGATCCTCAGGTCGCTGATGATCGCTGCACGTTCCCCACCACACGAACATGATCAGGGATCACGAGCCAGCGTCGCACCGACACCATGCACGAGCTCATTAGGGGACGCCGGACGAACAGAGACAGAGGCAGCCCGGCCCGCCTGACGGCACACCAGTCACCGGACACGCCAGAGCCGCAGGTGAGATCGTTCATTCACCTGAGGCTCACAGAGGGGCGGGTGGTCCTCCAACCCCATGGAACCGAATCCGGTTGCGTCGCCCGAATCTCTCCCCTGCCTGAAGAACTCATTTCCAAGCGGCGCGGGGAATCCGAATGGCGCAACCGATCCGGTCACAGTACTAGCTCATGATCGGCGACCCATTGAGCTGCCACGTGACGGCTCCCTTGGTGTCACCAGCGATGTCATAGACGATGGTTGCATCCCCAGACCATCGGGTCTGGCCGTCAAGCGCCAGGGCCCCAGTGGCGCACTGGAAGACCGTAGGCAGGCTGACGGGCCGGCTGTTGATGTCGATGGTGAAATCGCACGTCTTGCTCAGTATTACGTGATCAGCGCCACTCTCATCACGACTCTCCAGGCGGGTGGTTATCTTGAACGAATTAAAACGCTTACTGGTCATGTCGGACTGACCATCATTGAGGAATTCCCACCCCACCGTGGCCTTACCGCGGACCTTGTTATCCGGAACCACCTCGGCACATACCGAAGAATCCAAGCTGGCCTCGGGGACGATGCCGAACATGGAGAAGGCCGTTCCGTTCGCCGTGCAGGTCTGCGCAGCACTTGCCGACTGCGAGACAGTGACAACCCCCGCGAAAACTACCAGAGCGGAACAAATGGTAGAGACTCGAACGATTCCCTTATTCACGATGAACTCTCTTTTCTGCTATGGATTTCCGCAACGAACGCGAGGAAATCACGGGGAGATGTGAAACATCGCTGGAATCCGCACCAGCGATACGGGTTAGCTGGATCGTAAGATGCTCAGCGAGTGATGCCGTAAGTGATTCCATGATTGATGAGGACTTCACTTTCGAATGGCGACCACCGCAGTCGCATCGTCAGATCACAGATATCTGAACATAAGCCACCAGACTGGCTCCCCCGAACGAAACCGCCGGCACTTCACGCGATCGTTCACCGGGCTGACGCAGACTAAAACTCTGACGGTCGTAGATCAAAGGGTTTCCAGCCCGCGGACCGTTCCCGGACCGCCTATGGCTGACAGTCGCCCTACGCCAGCAGCGCACTTGCCACCCCAATAGTGAGCCCACGCAGGGACTTCAGGCGTGATCGACCAATTAGAAGTGCAACCTCCGGATAAACCAGTTGGCCTGGACTCGCCTCATCACCCCGCTACGCAGTCAGGGCTGGCTCACCTCCAGCCTCGCCGGCGGCGATGGCGAGGTTGCGCATGGGCGTCCAACCGGCTCGCGGACCTCCTTGTGGGACTCGCCGTGTTCTTCTTAGCTTTTCTTTATCTACCAAGATCTTCCAGGCTTGCCGATGGCCTTGAGGTTCTCGGGGCGTTTGACGGTTTTGCCGACGTCGTAGCGGGTGGCGGGCCGCCGGTTCTTCGAGCCGAGGGGTCGTCCCGGGCCGGTTCCAGTTGGTTGAGGAACACGGGCCGGGCAGAGCAGGTGGGCGCGGATGTTCCTGAACCCGCGGCGGACCCGGGCCGGGGTGAGGCGTTCGGGCTTGGCTGGCTTCTCCCAGGGCCGGCGGAGATCGGTGGCCAGCGGCCGGGCGAGGCGGAGCTGGGTGTGGGCGACGACCAGGAGCCAGGTCCAGCGGTCTGCTGCCTCGGGTGTGCGGACTTTCGGGGTGGTCCAGCCGAGCGTCTGTTTCCCGAAACGGAACGTGTGCTCCAGATCGAATCTCCTTAGGAACACCTGCCAGCACAGGTTCACGTCCGCGGGGGCGGCGCCGGTCTTCGAGGACCACAACCACACTGGCGGGGCGTCTCGTTCCTTCGAGAGGTGCTCGACTTTCAATCGGACCAGGGTGCCTTCGACGATGGGGAGTTCGCCGTCGTGGTCCAGCCAGGCCGAGCGGTGGGTCAGTCTCGGGTGGACCCGGTCCCACGCCTGGGCCTCGGCCTTTCCGTAGTTCACCGTGTCGGTGGCCGTGGTGATCGCCGGTTAGGGCCAGGTCTCGGGCTTGGCGAAGCGGAACTCCGGCCCGTGCTTGGGCGGCCGGCCATTGATGCCGTGCATTCTCGGTGGTTTCGGCAGACGCATCACCCGGTCGCTGCGGATCCGCCCGACCAGCTCGACGGGGAGATCGCGCAGCACCCAGGCCAGGCGGGTGACGTCGTAGCCGGCGTCCATGACGATCGTGATGTCCGGGTCTCCGGGCGTCCACTGGCCGGCTGCGATGAGCCGTTCGGCCACGGCCCTGAGCTGGGCTGCGGTGACTGCGGTCGCGTCGTCCTCGGGCCCGAGCCGGACCACGTCCAGGATTCCGGTCCACGACGTGGCGCCGGGCTCCAGGACGGCGACGAAGGAGTACGGCCAGCCCGGGATGAACTGCGACGCGGACTTCGCTCGGCCGTAAACATGGCAGAACAGCCGGTCCGCCGAGCACGGCACGTCCGACCGCAGCCACGGCGACACATCGACCGCCAGCACCAGACGACCACCGTCGAAGCGCGGCAGGGGCATGTCGGCCAGCAAGGACCGCAACCTGTCGACGTCGATCCGGCCATGGTTGAGGGCTCCGTACAACGCTCCGTGCCCACGACGGTGCTCAGGCACCAGCGTCAGGTCCACCGGCGAGACCACCGGCCCGTCGACGCACAACACCGCGTCCGTCAGCTCGAACAGTTCGTCACGCCGAGCGGTCAGACACTCATAGAACTCACCCCGGAAGCGTGACGCTTCCGCGAACGCTTCCCTCCGAACAGCATCAGGCAGCAGACTCACTTCACGGCCTTCGTCGTGGTCACGTGCACCTTGGTCGGAGCACATGATCAGACGAAGGCCGCTCCCACGTCCGGCGAATTCCCAGGTGAGCGACTCAGTTCGAGACACCGTTCGAGGCCGGAAGAAAAAGAACAAGCTTAGACGTCGTTTCTTATGGCTGCGGTGCGGAGTGGGCGGTTTCAGGGAAGCCCAGTTCATCCAGCAGCGCGTCGAACAGTTCTTCCACGAAGGTCTCCCGTGCGCGCAGGCCGGCTCCGGCGTGTCGGGGGCCGGCCGTGGGACGGGAACGACCGCGGGGGTTCCCGCGAGCTCGGCTCGGTTGTCCTTGAACGTGCGGCCCTCCCAGCCCTTGCACTCCTGACAGCCGCGTCTGCCGGGGAGGGTTTCCGGGCAGAGTCGTACATGGGGTTACGAGGTGCGTAACAACTCGTAACCCCAAGGGCCTGCCTCACGCTCCGTAATGATCAGGCGTTGTCCAAGGCCGTCAATTTCGGCAGCTGTCATTCCTAACCGAGCAGGTCAAGCACCTCCTCCACGGATCAACGCTCGCGCGAGTTCCACGACCACGACTGCCGCAGCGGCGCGTGTCTTCCGAGTCGGTATGGATCGGAATGTCCAACCGCCCGCAGAGCGGCGCCGAGGAGGTGGCCGCGGCGGCCCTGTTCCTGGCCTCGCGGGAGAGCGTCTTCATCACCGGGATCGAGCTCTTCGTGGACGGGCCAGGTCTGACCTTGACGAGCGGGTTCGTGTGGCTGAAAGTAACCGTACTGATCGACTGGGGCGGGAACCATGACACACGACGACTACGCCGTACGCTGCGAGGAGCTCTTCGCGGTGGGCGGCTTCACCAAGGTTCGGACCCTGGCCGAATCCGGCCTGGCCGAGCTCGGCCCCGATCCGGTGCTCTACCGGTGGCTCGGACTCGCGCACGCCGCGGAGGACGAGGACGACCACGACGCGGAGGCGGAGGCGGCCTACACGGCGGGGCTCGCACGGTGGCCCGACGACCTCGGACTGCTCGTCTCGTACCTGGAGCTCTGCCTGCGGGCCGACAACTGGACGCATCCGCGGCGCGGCGGCAAGGTGGGTCCGCTCAAGGAGCGGATCGCCGAGCTGGCGCCACCCGGGTCGCCCGAAGCGGCCCGTGTGGAGGACGCGCTGAGCTGGGCCGGGCGGGGCTACTGGCAGGACCTGCGGGAGAAGACGTCCACCGCGCGGGCCGAGCGGGCGGCTCTGACCTCCCACAGCGCCGATGTCGCCATCGCACTGGAGCAGGGCGGCCGGGCGCCCGCCCATCCCGAGGACCTGCGGACAGCCGAGGTGACGGCCGCGATGGAACTGCTGGCCGGCCGCTGGCGGGCACCGCTCCGGCTCGTGATCCGTCACCGGGTGGCCTCGTACGTCGTCACGTTCGGGCTGGTCCTGGCCACCAACAAGGCGCTGGTGCTGAGCGGGGTGCTGTCCTACAGCGTATGGGGCTGGCTCTGGTACCTCCCCCTCCTCCTGGCCGACGTGAAGCTCAGGCAGGCCCGGCGGCTGGCCCGGCAGAGGGTGATCGCGGCGACGGAAGCACGGCACACCGAGCCCACCGCCCCCTCGGCCGCCCCCGCGGGCTAAGACGTCGTTCCTTTTGGCCTTAGCGGGTGCTGATGACCGGGCCAGATGGGTGTCAGCGTGGTGTGAAAGTCTCCGGGCATGAGCTACGACCTGGCTGTCTGGGAAGGCGAGCGACCGGCGGACGGCAAGACCGCTGGCCGCGTCTTCAACGTCTTGCACGACCGTTATCTCGACGGTGAGGCCCTGGAGCCTCCGTCTGAACGCATTGCTGCTTACGTTGCCGCGCTGCTGGAGCGGTGGTGCGACATCACCGAGGACGAGGATGAGACCTCGCCCTGGTCGGTCGGGCCGTTGATCGAGAGTGCAAGCGGTCCGCTCATGTACTTCGGGATGGGCTGGAGCAGGGCCGAGGAAGCTTCGGCCTACGCGGCGGACTTGGCGGACTCGATGGGACTGGTCTGTTTCGACGTGCAGGAGAACCGGCTCAGGCCCTGAGCAGGGTGGCCAATCGGCGGTTACAGATGAGAGCTGCGGCTATGCCGACGAAGGCCAGGAAGTGTTCTGCCTTGCGCTCGTAGCGGCGGTGGAGCCGACGGCAGCCGGCGAGCCAGGACACGGTCCGTTCGACGACCCATCGGTGGCGGCCGAGCCGTTGTGAGGACTCGATGCCTTTGCGGCGATGCGATGGCGGATGCCGCGTTTGCGGAGCCATCGACGACGCAGGTGATCGTAGTCGTAGCCCTTGTCTCCGTGGAGCCTGACGGGGCGCCGTCGACGCGGCCCTCGATGGGACCGGATCGGCGGGATACCCCGCACGAGCGGTTCTAGACCAAGGCTATCGTGCATGTTCGCGCCGGAAATGCCCAGCGAGAGCGGCAGTCCGTTCCGGTCGGTGATCAGGTGGATTTTCGATCCATGCTTGCCACGGTCGGTCGGATTCGGTCCCGTCAGAGGCCCCCTTTTTGCGGCCCGCATGCTGACCGAATCGATCGCGCAGCGCGACCAGTCCAGTTCCCCGCGGGCCCCGAGTTCGTCGAGGATGATGCGGTGGAGGCGGGCCCAGACCCGGGCCCGGCTCCACTGGGCGAAGCGTCGGTAGACCGTCTGCCAGCTCGGGCCGAACACCGGCGGTAGCTGCCGCCATGTGCAGCCCGAGGTTGCCACGAAGATGATCGCGGCCAATACCTCGCGGTCACCCGCTCGACGCCGGCCGCCACCTTGCGGACGTATGACCTCCGTCGGCGGCACCACCCGCCGGAACAACACCCACAACTCGTCCGGCACCAGCCGCTCAACCAGATCCGTCATGCACGGTTCAACGAACGATCACACCATAAGATACGACGTCTTAAAGCCCGGGAGCCCGCTCTGGCCGCGCTCACGACGGCACGCTATGAGCAGTCAGGCTTCCCGGGCGGTGGCCACCCGGTTCACCAAGCTCTCGTCCACTTCGAGCCGACCGTTCTCATCGCTGCGATCGACGGGACCCCGAGCACAATCATCAGCTTGGTGCCGCGACGATTGGTGACTTGTCGGTTGATGGAGTACCTGTAGTCTTTCGGCCGATCAGGCGGTACATGAGCGTTCCGCCATTCGCCGTCGAGTCCGTAATGTCCAACCCCCGCTTTTTGGGCTCTCTCGCAGCCTGTGGAATCCGACAGGTCCGTTCAGGCCAAATATGCGATCCGGAGGTTAGAGGCGGGACGCCTTGTCGACCGCAGACTTGTTCTCCGCCTTCACCCCGTCCAAGGGGGCTTGGTTCTCCTTGATGGATTGCTGCTGAAGCGGAACCTCACTATCGAACCAGATCTTCTCGACGTCGTGGAGGTCCCTGCACGCGACGTCGGCCTTCGCAGTGGCGATCTCCAGCTCTGTCACCTTGTAAGGGTCGGAGAAGCGCGGGTCGTCATTGGCATCCATCGGCTTCTCGTACGAGTAACCCTTTGCCTTCATGCACGACGACCACTTGGCGAACACCGCAATCACCTTCGGGTTCTTGGCCGCCTTCTTGTGCACTTCGCCATTGATCTTTTGCACCAAAGGATTCGGCTGCGCTGCAGGGACCTGTCCGTCGGCCGCTTGGACGCAGCCCCTCAGGGTCCCCTCGTCCGCGCCGGAGATATCCACAGCCCCCACCAATTGGGCCTCGTCGTAAGCTTTCTGCTCGGCGGCGTCCGGGTGGTAGCCCCGCTCGGCTGCCTTCTCGGCGTCGTGGATCCCGTACCGCCAGTCTGTCAGCGTCTTGCCGCCCAGAGTAGGCAGATCCGGCGCCGGAGACCACTTCTCATAACCAGCGCCCTTCATGCACTCGTCGATCAGACTGTCCCGCGCCCCGCTGATAAGCCGGGTCTCCGCCCTGGTCGGCATGTACGCCTCGATAGGCAGTCTCCACGTCGCGGGATTTCCCGGATCCCCGACGTATGCCTGCGGCATGGCCGGCGCCGCTTGGCCAGCCAAGCCAGCCGACGATGACTTGCCGTTGCCCGAGGGCGCGTCCGCCGACCACCCGGCGATGGCGGCTGCTCCTACCCCAGCAGCCGCCAGTACCGGAATTGCCACCTTGATAGCCATTCTCTTAACGCTCACTTCTTCTTTCCCCTAACCCCGAGTCGCAATTTGGACTTCCGCGCTTCCATTCGAATATTCAGGCCCACGCGAAGGATGCGTTTTCGTTGTAGACGTTCACGAATTGATCGATATGCTGATAGGGCGCCATGGCGTCATAAACCCCTTTGTAGCCACTAGAGAAGTAAACCCGAGCCGTATATTTGTAGTGCTCATTCTCACCCGACGCGGCGTTGTTCTTGATTCTTTGCCCTGACCCAGGCCATGGGCTACTAACGCCTCCAGAGCAGAATCTAAGTGGGTAGTAGCTGCCACTACCATCCCGCAATACATCGAAGTTATATACGGAATAACCAATATTCCTGTACGCGCCACTTTGTGCAGAATTATAGTAAATGTGAAACTTGAAGCCGGATCTATAGGGGTCATCGCAAGCTTCCGGGTAATGCAGATTGTAGTAATCTCCTGCGGGATCCTCGGCTGACGCGACAGAGGCGCTGCCCAACGACACAGCAAGTGCGGCCGAAATCCCGACCGCTACTGTGATTGCTCTACGCATTTTTGTCCTTACGTTCTTGGTGGATTGATTCCGGTCACTCGTAGGGTCGGGGACCCAGGGATGCCGGGTGTGGCTTTGCGTTCACCAGTCTTCTGGTGGCTTGAACGGATTGACCGCCCGGCATCCCGCGACGACTCGACCACTCATGAGATGCGCGCGACAAGATCGTTCGGTAAGGACACGCTGGCGAGGTCGTCTACTGGGGTCGGTACTGGAACGACTTCGGCGGTGGCCGTGCCCGAACTCTGGGCCGGGATGCGGGCAAGGCCGATAACCACTCCGTGGTGACCGATGCCTCTGGAACGCGCAAGCTGTCGGCTGCCCTGCGCCCGATCGGCAAGAACCGGCTCGCGGAGTAGCTGAAGAACCGGAAGGTCCCCAACTGCAAGCTCGTTGTCAGCAGCGCGGTCGAGGCCGCCGAGGCCCAGCACACCGCTGTGATCGGGGAGGAACTGGCCGCCACGGTGGTGGCCAAGCTTGCCAGGGAGGTGATGGCCCTCGATGAGGAGATCGCTGAGATCGACGCCCTGATCGAGGGCCGGTTGCGCGACTACCGACACGCTGAGGTCATTCTGAGCATGCCAGGCATCGCCCCTGTCCTCGGAGCAGAGTTCATCGCCCACACCGGCGGCGACATGAGCGTCTTCGGCACCTCCGACCGCCTCGCCAGCGTCGCCGACCTGGCTCCCGTCCCGAGGGACTCGGGATGGATCAGCGGCAACATGCGAAGCCCGCGCCGATACCGACGCCTGCTGCGGGCTGTCTACATGTCCGCGATGGTCGCCGCCCGCTGCCGCCCCAATGTGAAGGCCTTCTTCGACCGTAAGAGGGCCGAGGGCAAGGGCCACAGGAGGCAGGCCGTCATTGCCCTCGCAGGCCACCGCCTGAACGTCTTGTCGGCCCTCATCTGCGATGTCCGCACAGTCGAAGTCACCGTGCCGCCCGGCCCAGCCACGTTCGGCTGGCACACTCACAGCGAGTCACCAGAGGCGCTTGATAACTTCATTGGGAATCCGTTCACCTTAGATCATTCGCGTGCGAAGGATTTTCACACGCAGATGGCGCCCCGTGGGGTGGTGTAGCTGATTTTGGCTGGAAAGTGCGCCGCCCCGGTGCTCCGTGTGCATCGGCTGCGGGCGAATGCTCCCTGAGAACGGGGCAGGCCAAGATCCGAGCTTTCGTCGAGCAGGCCGTCGCCACCCTCAAGGCCTGGCGACTCCTCCGCAAACTGCGGTGCTCAACCACCCGGATCACCAACCTCGTCCCGGCCGTCCTCACCCTTCATCTGACCAGCTCAAAGTGAGGTTGGAAAAGGCTCACTGTCTCCCAAACCACTGTCCCGAACCCGAGAAATCGCACCGGGCGTGAAGAAGGGCGGACGCCCACGCAACCTCGCCATCGCCAGCTAAGCCGGAGGCGAGCCGGCCCTGACTGCGGCGCAGGGTGAGGAGGCGAGTACAGGCCAACTGGTTTATCCGGAGGTTGCAGTTCTATCTAGTCGATCAGACTTAAAGCTCCTGCGTGCGCTGACTATTAGGGTGGCAGGTGCGCTGCGGCCGCAGGGCGACTGTCAGCCAAAGGCGGTTCGGGAACAATCCACGGACTGGAAACCCTTTGATCGACGACCGTCAGAGGCTTAGCCTGCGTCAGCTTGTCCGGCAGGCAAGCGCTCAGCTGACGGCTCCGGTTCACAGATCTGAGCGCAGAGCAGTGCTGCTTTCGATAGCGAGTAGTCCGTTTCACCGACGCGAGCTGCGGCCAACTCCTGGTGCGCGACCCTTCGATGTCCCCCGAGCCCAGTGCTGCACCAGAAGGCGCAGCGCCCCGAGTTCCTCGTTCGCGAAGCCGTCCGTGTTGCCCGGCCACTTCCCCATCCGGCCTCGTCCACGGACGGCCTTGCGTAGCGAGTCCCCATATCTGCCAAGCAAGGAATACTCCCTTGAAAACATCGTGCAAGAAAGCGCCGCGCATCAGCGGTCGTGAGTGCGCTCGTCTGCGGGGGCTTGTCAGGTAGATGATCGGGGTCTGCGGGGACCCCAGGTCACGTCGTCAGCCGAGCACCGCTCCGCGAAATATCTGAGCAACCGGGCGGAAAACCCCGATCTGCCTACTCGGGAACGAGAGCGGGCCATGAAGGGCTTCCGCAGCGTCGGAGGCGCGCAGAGTTTCCTCGCCTCCCTCAGCCGAATCTCACCCCAATTCCGCCCCTGCCGCCACCTGTACACCCGCCCGAGATGACCGAACGCCACGCCACCGGGCACCAGATCACCGGCACCACCCCATGGCAGCGACCACCCTGACCCACACACAACCACCGGGCATGCCTCAACTCACCGCCCATAGCAGCAAGGTGACAGGCCAATCGGTGTGCTTGGCGTCCTGATCCCCGGCGGGTGGCCTTCGTTATCCGACCACAACCCAAGGAATTTCTTTGATGCGCATACGTCGGCTTGTAAGAGCCGCGCATGTCCCAGTGTCCTGCGCCCTCGCCTCGGTCATCGCGTTCGGCACTGCCACGCAGGCCATAGCCGCAAGTCCACCGGCCGGCTCCAGCTCCGGCTGGAGCGAATCGCCCGAGCTCACCGCCCCGGAGGACAAGGAAGGGAACAGGGACCGCGTCCCGGCCGACCAGCGGAGCAAGATCCTCGGCCCCGACTACAAGAAGTCCCGCGACAAGGCCTGGACCACGATCGGTGACGCCAGCGGATTCCATCTGATGATCGCCGACGAGGCGGACGGATACCAGTGGAAGACCGCCGCGACACTGGTGGAACCGGGTTTTATCGAAACCGACACCTGGATCGGCAACGCCTGTGTCACCGAGTCCGGCAAGCACGCACTCGTCGCCTACGCTCCGCGTACGTTCACCAACAAGCTGGACCTGATGGCACGCGGCGCCTTCACGGCCACCGTCGACCTGACCACCGGAGCGGTCGCGAAGCTTCCGTACCAGGCGAGCCTCGCGTACTTCTCCCCTGGCTGTGGTACCGGCGACACTGCCGTCATTTCGCAGTTCTCGGACGAGAAGACGACACCGGACAAGAGCGAGACCCGTCTGGTCGGCGTGGACGCCCGTACGGGCAAGACGTCCGCTCCGATCAAGCTCAAGGGCCAGATCACCTCCGCCGTCCCCACCAAGCGCGGCATTCTCGCGGCGCAGGGTAACGCGGTGGTGAAGGTCAACACCGACGGGACCACCGAGCACCTCGCCGCGACGGACGACGTGCCCTTCAATCTGTCCGTCACCGCCGAAGGCGGCGTCGCCTTCCTCGACCGGCAGCACACCGCGGCCGAGACCGGCGCGGGCGGCGGGGCGGCCGGGGCCCCCAGGTCGAAATCGAAAGTGAAGTACCTCTCGCCCGGCGGCGGCAACGCCCAGATCGTGGCGGAGGGTGAGCTCACCGAATTCGACCTCACCCGCACGGCCGACGGCACGGCGATCATCACCGGTAAGGCGAAGACGGTCGGATCCCTGCCCAAGGGCATCAAAAACCCCGGCGGCGTCGACAAGGACGCGACCGCCTCCACGACCGGCCGGGCGACGGTCAACGCCGCGTGGGCGGACGGCAAGGATCACCGCATTCGTGTGGAGGAGAACGCCCGCACCGCCAAGATCCGCCTGCATCACCTGCCAACGGGCAACAAGCCGGTGATGGAGGCCAACCCGGCCGAGACCCCCGTCAACCCAGACCCAAGCGAGGGCGCCGGGAACTCGCCCGCCCCCAGTGGCCTCAGCCCCACGGACACCAAGAAGACGTCGACGCAGCCCGAGACGGCCTCGCTGGCCGCCGCATCCTCGCCGGCCTGGACGTCCATCGCGGAGCCCGAGGACGTCCGCACCTGTGCGGTGGAGCGCGGCAACCCGCAGAAGCAGGCGTTCCAGCCCAAGCCCCGCCAGATCGAGTGGGCCGTGAACCGCGCTATCGAGAGCACCCTCGACCAGCAGGTCTACCGGCAGGCGAACTGGAAGAACATGGGCATGGGCGCCTACAACCCCCATGCCCTTGTCGGCGGGCTCACGCCCCTGTCCGGCGGCGGGCGTATCCCCGCCCAGGTGTTCCTTGGCATCACCGCCCAGGAGTCCAACATGTGGCAGGCCACACGCTTTGCGGCGCCTGGCACCACCGCCAACAGCCTGATCGGCAACTACTACGGCATCAAGCATGACGCGCACGGCCAGGTCAGCGACCCGTGGGCGATCAACTGGAAGGCAGCCGACTGCGGGTACGGCATCACGCAGGTCACCGACGGCATGCGCCTGCCGAATAAGCCGTACGAAGATGGATCGATCCGCCCGTCCAAGCCGCGCGCCTACCAGGAGGCCGTGGCGCTGGACTACACCGCGAACGTCGCGGCTGGCGTCAACATCCTCGCCGAGAAGTGGAACCAGACCCGTAACGCCGGGTTGATCGTCAACAACGGCGACCCGAAGGGTCTGGAAAACTGGTTCTTCGCCCTGTGGGCGTACAACTCCGGCTTCTACCCGCAGTCGGACTCCGGTACGAACGCCGGCAAGTGGGGCGTCGGCTGGGCCAACAACCCTGCCAACCCCACGTACAAGCCGAACCGCACACCGTTCCTGGAGAACTCGGCGGGCGGCGACGACTACAGCCACGCCTCGCGGCCGCAGTACTGGCCGTACCCGGAAAAGGTCCTCGGCTGGGCGGCCCGCCCGCTCGAGGCCATGGAAGAGCCGGGCAAGATGGTCCACGGCTACCGGCCTGCATGGTGGACCACCGCCATGAACCGTACGACCGTCAAGCCTCCGGTCGCCCTGTTCTGCAGCAGCGCCAACGAGTGCGACCCCACCAAGATCAAGGACGGCGCCACCAACGACTCTCCCGCCACAGGCGCTTGCCAGCGCACCGACCTCCGGTGCTGGTGGAACAGCAAGGTGGAGTGGAAGAAGTGCGAGTTCGACGAGTGCGGTAAGGAGCTGTTCCGCTTCAACAGCACCTATCCCGAGGAGGCGGACGGTAACTCACACCTGCCGCGCTGCAGCTCCGGACTCCCGTCCGGAACGGTGGTCGTGGACAACGTCAACACGGGCACTCCGCTGGCTGGCAGTGAGGCACGGCGATGCTGGGCAAACGGGGTGAGCGGCGGCTCGTTCGGCTTCGACTTCGCCACCGCGTCCGGCCGCATGGACACCCACCAGCTGAGCGCCGGATACGGCAACCACATGTGGTTCAGCACCACCCGCAAGGCGGGCGCCGCCGAGGCAGACCGAATGAAGGTCACAGGCAACTGGATCGCCCCAGCCTCCGTCACGGGCTGGAACCGCGTCCTGGTCCACATGCCAAGCATCGCCGCCCGCTCCCAGCAGGCGAAGTACACGGTGTCCGGGACCGACTCGCAGTCGCCGCACCGTGTCGCGCCGCAGCGCATACGCTCCAACGAGTGGCGCTCCCTGGGTACGTTCAACTTCACCGGCCAGGCATCGGTGTCCCTGTCGAACATCACCCAGGAAGAGGGCAGGGACATCGCCTGGGACGCCGTCGCCTTCCAGCCGCTGGGCTCAAAGCCCACGCACGTGGTCGGCCTCGGTGACTCCTTCGCCTCCGGCGAAGGCGCCGATACCGAGGGCGGAAAGGACTACTACAAGGAGACTGACTACCGAGAGGAGACCGGATCACAGACCGGCAACGGCTGCCACCGATCCAAGCACGCCTGGATCCGCCAGACCAAGCTGCCCGGCAACCTCAACTCCATCGGCGCCATCGCCGACGGGTACGGCAACGTCGACCTATCGTTCCTCGCGTGCTCCGGTGCCCGCACGTACAACATCTGGTCCGGCGGGAAGACGCAGTACAACAGCGACTCCCTGCCACAGATCGACCTCGGCTACCTCGACCAGAACACCAACATGGTCACTCTCGCCATCGGCGGCAACGACTCCCTCTTCACTCCCGTGTTCCAGGAGTGCGTCTACGCCGCCGGCCTGAAGCAGTGCCAGGACGCGGAGATCGAGAAGGTTAACCCGGACAACGGTGACAAGACCGGCCAGATGAGCGGCCCGCTCAAGAACTTCATGCCGGCCTGGATCACCGACGAGGTCAAGCCGCGTATCACCAAGGCACTGAATCAGATCAAAGTCAGGGCACCTAACGCCAAGATTGTTCTTATGGGCTACCCCAAGCTGCTCTCGGGCAACGGCCAGTGCATGCCGGGCATCGGCACCGAGGAGGCCCCGTGGCTGAACGACGTCATCGCCCCGCACCTGGCCAAGGAAATGGGCAACGCCGCCGCCGCCGCGGGAGCGACCTTCATCGACCCGACCACAGAGTTCGCCGGCAAGGCGATCTGTGGTGACCCGGAGACCATCAACGGCATCGTGGAGTCGGGCAAGTCGGAATACGACAACGGCGGCATCCAGCCATCGATGAAATCCTTCCACCCGAAGATCTCCGGTGCTCGGCTCTACGCCGACGCAATGGAGCGCGGCCTTCGCTAAACAGTACGATCGCCACGGCGAACCAGCCCCGGAACATCCGTGCGGGCCCCCACCTTGAAGATGCCGGTGGGGGCCCGCTCCCTGACACCTGGACACCACCATGAGATACGCACGGCACATCAAAGGCGGTGCCGTCTCCGCCATCGCCACCGCGGCCTGCCACTTCACCTTAAGCACGGGGTTGGCTTGGGCACGCGACCAAAGTTCCGACAACCCGGACTCATGGTCGGGACTGACCGAGTTCGGCGCCACCGTCGTGGCCTCCTGGCTGCTCATGCCCCTGCTGCTGTGGGCCGGAATGCGCGGACTCGGCGAGCGCCACACCTATCCCCTGCTCATCCTCGGCACTCCGCTGTGGGCGGTCCTCTCCCTGGTGTACGTCGACGACATCGACCAGCCGGCAGGCCATATGCCCATCCCGGCACTGATCGGTTTCGTCGTGGTCTGCACTCTTTTCAGCGGGACCAACCCGAAGCGAGCCAAAGGGAGTTAAGTGATACGACGGGTAGAGCTGATGGCGTTTCTGGTGTTGCAAGTGGGAGATAGGTCCGATCTTCCTCGGTTCGTGATCGCTCGATCGTGGTACTGATCGCCGTCCGGGCCGCCTGGTGAGCATGTCCATGCTGAGATGCGGGGCGTGAAGACGCAGCCTGCGGGTGTTGCGGATCCGCGAGCGCAGCCGCTGTTCCTCGTCCGCCCCGTCGGCGGCAACGAGCGGCATCATGCTCACGCCGGTCTCGAAGCCCGACAGGCCCAGCACCAGCACCAGCAGCGCCGGCCCCAGCAGGTCACCGAAGCCGCCCCCGCCCGCTGCGAGGGCATCGGTCCACGCGGACCAGGCGCCCGGGGTGGTGAACACGTAGGTCAGGCCGATGCCGATGACGACCGCGTTCAGCACGAGGAACACCACGACTAGGGGGATGGCGACGCTGACCGCTTCGCGGAACCCGAGCAGGAACACCCCTCCGAGGACCAGCAGCAGCGCGATGGTGAGGGCGACCTCGTGGCCGTGCAGGACGGCGGGGAAGAAGGGGTTCTCCACCACATGTACGGAGGCGTCTGCGGTGGAGAGGGTGATCGTGATGATCCAGGAGGTGGCCACGAAGCCGAGGAGGATGAGCACGATCAGCTTGCCCCGCCAGAACGGCAGCAGGGTCCTCCAGCATCGCCACCGATCCGGCGCCGTGCGGGCTCTCCTTCGCCACCCGCCGGTACATCGGCAGCATGCCCAGCAGTGTCAGCGCCACGATCAGCAGCGTCGCCAGCGGCGAAACCGCCCCGGCGGCAAGTGCGGCGATCGCCGGGACGTAGGCGAGGCTGGAGAAGTATTCAACGCCGGTCAGGCACATCACCTTCCACCACGCGTGCGGCTCAGCATGCCCTTCACCGGCCGGCCCACCGGCTACACCTGGTGCCGCAGCATCCACCGTGCCAGCCCGCCGGACGGCTGGGCCCGAAGGGCAGGGCTGTCCACCACTTCCGGCACAACCGGACCTTCCGTGTCCTTCATATCCCCCATCACTTTCTCTCACGCCCTCAAGACACCTGACAGCAGCGCACCGGCGCCACGGCACGATCATCGAGCATCCGACTGGCAGAACCCGCCACCCACCCCGGGCCGGGCCGGGCCGACGGGACATACCGTCCCGCCGCCCGTGCCTATGTGCTCTTCCGCCCGGCGAACCCGCTGGGCAGGCGGACCCGGGAGACGAGCGTCGCACTCCGCGCCCTGGCGATCTTCTGCATCGTCGGCTCGCACATCCAGGTATTCGGCAGGCCCACAAGAACACGGGCACTACTGAGGGGCTCTGCCACCGACGGCTGTGCGGCACGGCCGAGGGGTAGCAGCCAGCAGCCACCCGTGGCGGCCTTCGGCCTCACCCCGGCCAGAAACGCGGGTCATCAGCAGGGTGGTGATGCTGAACATTTTCATTCTCCGCTACAGAGAGTGTTCGCGGTGAAATTCGCCCGACGCGCCGAAGGGCCCGACACCGGGCTCGATCGGCGCTCGCAGAAGCCGCCTCCCCGACCGGGCGCAGGCCCGGTCCAAGACAACTCCTCACGACTGATGAAGTGTCAGCTAATGCTGACACCCCTTCAGGAAATGCGCCTGCCGAGCGTCAAATGAGCGTCACGAGCGTCAGATCAGCGTCAAGATATCGCCCGTAACGCCCACAGTGCACATAACGCACACCGGCAAACCCGCAGGTCAGGCGTCCTTCGCCACCCGCTCCAGGATCGCCACGCACTCCACGTGGTGCGTCATCGGGAAGAGGTCGAAGGCGCGCAGGGTGCGGACCTTGTAGCCCGCCTCCTGGAAGTAGGCCAGGTCGCGGGCGAGGGCTGCCGGGTCGCAGGCCACGTAGGCGATGCGGCGCGGGGTGAGGCCGGCGACCTGGCGGACCGTCTGCTTGCCCGCGCCCGCGCGGGGCGGGTCCAGGACGACCAGGTCGCACTCGGTGATGCCGGTCTTCGGGAGGATCTGCTCGACCTTGCCCTGCTCGATGCGGACGCGGGGGAAGTCCGTGAGGTTGTGCCGGGCGTCCTCCACCGCGCGCTTCGTCGACTCGATGCCGAGGACGGCGCCCGTCTCGCCGAGGCGTTCCGCGAGGGCGCCCGCGAAGATGCCGACGCCGCAGTAGAGGTCGAGGGCCATCTCGCCCTTGCGCGGCATCAGGCCCTGCATGACGGCCTTGATCAGGGTGTCCGCGGCCTGCGGGTGGACCTGCCAGAAGCCGCCCATGCCCACGCGGTACGTACGGCCGTCCGCGCGCTCGCGCACGAAGGGGCGGCCGTGGACGCGGTGGACCCCGCCGTCCTTCTCCTCGACGCGCAGGACCGAGACCGGCTTGTCGAGTTCGACGAGGGGGAGGCGGCCGCCCGGGCGCGGGGTCAGGACGACCTGGCGGTCACCGGAGCCCGTGGCGGCGATGGCCTCGACGGTGGCCATCTGGGGCCAGTCCTGCTGCTCGATGCCGAGCTCGGTGACGCCCGGAGCCGCGATCATGCAGTGGTCGACCGGCTGGATGTCGTGCGAGCGGTGCTTGCGCAGGCCCACGACGCCGTCCTCGTCGATCGCGTACTGCACGCGGGTGCGCCACTGCGGGACCTGCCCGGCGGGCACCTTGTCGCCCTCGGCCGGCATGACCGTACCGTCCCAGCCGGCCTGCTCCGGGGTGAGCCCGGCGAGTCGCAGCAGCTGCTCGGCGATGACCTCGCCCTTGAGCCGGCGCTGGGCGCCCGGCTTGGCGTGCTGCCAGTCGCAGCCACCGCACGCGCCGGGGCCGGCGTAGGGGCAGGGGGCCTCGACGCGGTCCTTGGAGGGGTCGAGGACGGTGATGGCGTCGGCGCGCAGGAAGCGGGAGTCGGCGTCGCCCTCGGTCACGCGCGCGACGATCTTCTCGCCGGGCAGCGTGTGCCGGACGAACAGGACACGGCCCTCGGCGGTCCGGGCGATGCAGTGCCCGCCGTGCGCGACGGGGCCGACCTCGACCTCGTACTCCTCCCCGACCAGTGACTGCTTCTCGTTCTGCTCGCTCGTCATGGTGGGGAGACTCCAAGGAGATGTGGATCAGAAGATCAGAATCGAAAAGGAACGGCCGGACGACCGACCCACCAGTTTACGTGGATCTCGTCCGGCCGTTCGCCAACCCGATGCGCGGGCTGCGGACCTACTTCCCCGCCGGGTCCTTCGGACGCGGACGCGGGGTGTCGACCGGCCCGCGGCGCACCGCGCCCGGGGCGTTCCACTCCGCACGCTTCTTCGCCCGCTTCTTCGCCAGCTCCGAGGACTCCAGCTGGTAGGGCACCGAGGTGACCATCACGCCGGGGGTGAAGAGCAGCCGGCCCTTGAGGCGCAGCGCGCTCTGGTTGTGCAGCAGGTGCTCGTACCAGCGTCCGACCACGTACTCGGGGATGTACACGCTGACGGCGTCGCGCGGGTTCTCGCTGCGCAGGCCCTTCACGTACTCGACGACCGGGCGGGTGATCTCGCGGTACGGGGAGTCCAGGATCTTGAGCGGGACGTTGATGCCGCGCCGCTCCCACTCCTCGCGCAGGGCCTTGGTCTCGGCCGGGTCGACGCTGATGCTGAGCGCCTCCAGCCGGTCCGAGCGGGTCAGCTTGGCGAAGGCCAGGGCGCGCAGAGTGGGCTTGTGGACCTTGGAGACCAGGACGATGGAGTGGACCCGCGAGGGGCGCACGCTGTCGTCGCTCGGGCCCTCGGCGGCGGCGATCTCCTCGGAGACCCGGTCGTAGTGCTTGCGGATCGCGGACATCGTTCCGTAGAAGATGACCATTCCGAGCAGGGCGACCCAGGCGCCGTGGGTGAACTTGGTGGCCAGGACGACCACCAGCACCATGCCGGTGAAGAAGGCGCCGAAGGTGTTGATCGCCCGGGACCGGTGCATCCGGCGGCGGGCGGCCTGGTCGCGCTCCGCGCGCAGGTGGCGGTTCCAGTGCCGGACCATGCCGATCTGGCTCAGCGTGAAGGAGACGAAGACGCCGACGATGTAGAGCTGGATCAGCTTCGTCGAGTCGGCGTCGTAGATCCACACGAGCAGCATCGCGGCGCCCGCGAGCAGCACGATGCCGTTGGAGAAGGCGAGGCGGTCGCCGCGGGTGTGCAGCTGGCGCGGCAGGTAGCGGTCCTGGGCGAGGATCGAGCCGAGCAGCGGGAAGCCGTTGTACGCGGTGTTCGCGGCGAGGAAGAGGACCAGCGCGGTGGCCGCGGCGAGCACGATGAAGAGGAAGCTGCCGTTGCCGAAGACGGCCTCGGCGACCTGGGAGATGACCGGGTGCTGGACGTAGCCGGTACCGACCGGGACGCCGTTCTCCAGCAGGTCCGTGGCGGGCTTCTCCGCCATCTTGACGTCGGTGGCCATGGCCAGGCCGATGATCCCGCAGAACATCGTGACGGCCAGGCCTCCCATGAGGGCGAGGGTGGTGGCCGCGTTCTTGCTCTTGGGCTTGCGGAAGGCGGGTACGCCGTTGCTGATGGCCTCGACGCCCGTCAGCGCGGCGCAGCCGGAGGAGAAGGCGCGCAGCAGCAGGAAGACCAGCGCGAATCCGGCGAGCCCCTCGTGTTCGGGTTTGATCTCCAGGCCGGCCGTCGGAGCCTCCATGGTGTCGCCCGTGACCAGGCCGCGCCAGGCACCCCACGCGATCATCACGAAGACGGCGCCGACGAACACGTAGGTCGGGATGGCGAAGAGGTTCCCGGATTCCTTCACGCCGCGCAGGTTCATCAGCGTGAGCAGCAGGATCACGATGATCGCCGAGAGCACTTTGTGCTCGATGACGAAATCGACCGCGGAGCCGAGGTTCTCGACGCCCGAGGAGACCGACACGGCGACCGTGAGGACGTAGTCGACGAGCAGGGCGCTCGCGACCGTGAGGCCGGCCCTGGGCCCGAGGTTGGTGTTGGCGACCTCGTAGTCGCCGCCGCCGCTGGGGTAGGCGTGGACGTTCTGCCGGTAGGAGGCGACCACCGTGAACATCAGCACGACCACCGCGACGGCGATCCAGGGGCTGAATTGGTACGCCGACACGCCTGCGATCGACAGGACCAGCAGGACCTCGCCGGGGGCATATGCCACCGAGGAGAGCGGGTCGGACGCGAACACGGGGAGGGCGATCCGCTTGGGAAGGAGGGTTTCCCCGAGGCGGTCGCTGCGTAGCGCCCGGCCGATCAGGATCCGTTTGGGCACGTCGGTCAGTTTGGACACGCAGAGGATCGTAAGCGTTCGAAATCAGCCTGACGAACCCCCCACCCCTATACGGCGGGAAGTCCCAGCGCATCCAGGGCAAAGGAGCCCCGCCTCCCGCGCAAATGGTCACACTGGTGACCGCCCGTGTGTAGCTTGGGCCATGGTCTGAGACCCTGTTAAGCCAGAGCAGCAATGAGGCTGGAATCCAGCGAGCCGCTGACAGCCGGAAGGACGGCCGTGCACATCGTCATTATGGGCTGCGGAAGAGTGGGCTCCGCCCTCGCGCAGACCCTGGAACAGCAGGGGCATACGGTCGCGGTCATCGACCAGGACCCCACCGCATTCCGCCGGCTGGGAGCCGGATTCGGCGGCCGTCGCGTCACCGGGGTCGGCTTCGACCAGGACACGCTGCGCGAGGCCGGCATCGAGGAGGCGGGCGCCTTCGCCGCGGTGAGCAGTGGTGACAATTCCAACATCATCGCCGCCCGGGTGGCCCGTGAGATGTTCGGCGTCGAGAACGTCGCCGCCCGCATCTACGACCCCAAGCGCGCCGAGGTCTACCAGCGCCTGGGCATCCCCACCGTCGCCACCGTGCGCTGGACGGCCGACCAGATGCTCCGCCGGCTGCTGCCTTCGGGCGCCGAGCCGCTGTGGCGGGACCCGAGCGGCGGTGTCCAGCTCGCGGAGGTGCACACCTCGACCGCCTGGATCGGCCAGAAGGTCAGCCGGCTGCAGGAGGAGACCGGCGTCCGCGTCGCCTTCCTCACCCGGCTGGGCGAGGCCATGCTGCCGACATCGGCGACCGTCCTCCAGGAGGGCGACCTCGTCCACGTGATGATGCGCACGGACGAGATCGACAAGGTGGAGGCAGCCTTCGCCGAGGGTCCTGAGGAGGCACACGCATGAGGGTCGCGATCGCCGGAGCAGGTGCGGTGGGCCGTTCCATCGCGGGCGAGCTCCTGGAGAACGGCCACGAGGTGCTCCTCGTGGACAAGGCCCCGACCGCCATCTCGGTGGAGCGGGTGCCGCAGGCCGAGTGGCTGCTGGCCGACGCCTGCGAGATCACCTCGCTCGACGAGGCGGCGCTCCAGCGCTGCAACGTGGTCATCGCCGCGACCGGTGACGACAAGGTCAACCTGGTCGTCTCCCTCCTCGCCAAGACCGAGTACGGGGTGCCCCGGGTCGTGGCGCGGGTGAACAACCCGAAGAACGAGTGGCTCTTCAACGAGTCCTGGGGCGTCGACGTGGCCGTTTCCACGCCGCGCCTGATGTCGGCGCTGGTCGAGGAAGCCGTCAGCGTCGGCGACCTGGTCCGGCTGCTGCGCTTCAGCCACGGCGACGCCAACCTCGTCGAGCTGACCCTGCCCGCCGACTCCCAGGTCGCGGGCAAGCAGATCAGCGAGATCACCTGGCCCGAGGACACTTCGCTGGTCACGATCATCCGGGGCAACCGGGTGCTCACGCCGCACGGCGAGGAGACCCTGGAGCCGGGCGACGAGCTCCTCTTCGTGGCCGCCCAGGCCCGCGAGGAGCAGCTGGAGGACCTCCTCCAGGCCGCGGACTGACCTGCGGTCCCGCTGAACGCCCGAAGGGGGCGGCTGACCACCACGGTCAGCCGCCCCCTTCGTACATCCCGGCTACGAGGCTGCGCGGCGGTGCGGCCGTGCGGCCCGGCTGCGCCCGGGCTCCTGGGGCCCCGCCCCAGACCCCGCGCCTCAAACGCCGGCGGGGCTGGAACGGCCCGCCCGCGCACGCGGCGGCGTACCGCTCAGACCCCCCGGCCCTCCGCGGCCTTCGCGGCGGCCTTCGCCGCCTTCTCCGCGGCCTCCTCGGCCTCCCACTCCGCGATCACGTTGATCGGCGGCGGCGCCTGCGCCAGGAAGAGCCAGGTGAAGTACACGGCGAGCACCATCGGCGGCAGCTTCAGGGCGATCAGCACCCAGCCGAGCTGCGTCGCGTCGCCCCACCAGTACAGCGGGAAGAGGATCGCGTACTTGGCGAGGAAGATCAGGCCCCAGGCCAGGCTGGCCTTGACGTACGCCTTCTTGCGCCCGGGGTTGCGCGTGCGCCAGGACAGGTTCTCCTTGAAGACCGGTCCCAGGATCACGCCCAGCAGCGGGAAGCCCACCAGCGCGGAGAGCGTGAAGGCCACGCCCAGGCCTGCGCCGTAGATCATGCCGGGCAGGTAGAACCCCTTCGCGCTGCCCGTGAACAGGGCGAAGGCCACGCCCACGCCCACGCCGAAGACCCCGCTGAAGGCGTGCTTGACGGTGTCCTTGCGCAGCAGCCGCACGATCACCAGCAGGACCGCGACGGCGCCCGCCGCGATGGCGGAGAGCTTCACGTCCTTGTTGATCGTGTAGATCATGACGAAGAGCAGGCCGGGGAGCATCGTCTCCACGGTGCCCCGGATGCCGCCGAAGGCGTCGAAGAGGGCCGCCTGCGTGACGGCCTTCTGGTCCGCCGTCGGTTCCGCGGCGGGATCCGTACCGGGCGTGGTCGGTTTGTCGAGTGACGTCACCGTCAGTGCTCCTGTCCGAGCGGTCGGAGTTCGTACTTCGGGTTGAAGAGCACCCGACGGCCGTGGCTCATCGAGATCCGCCCGGAGGCGATCATGCGACGGCCGGGTTCGATTCCCACGATCGAGCGACGTCCGAGCCAGACGACGTCCAGCGCGGCCGAGCCGTCGAACAGCTCGGCCTCCAGGGCGGGGACGCCGGCGCGCGGCCGCAGGGTGACGGTCCGCAGGGTCCCGGTCACCTTCACTATCTGACGGTCGTGGCAGTCGCAGATCCGCGTGCACCCCGCGGCTTCTGCGTCCTCCTGCAGCTCCGCCGAATGCAGCTCCTCCTGCGAGGTGGACAGCCGCTCTATCATCCGGCGGAACCTGCCCGCAGGCCTGGCGGGCTTCGCCGGCTTCGCGGGCTTCTCGGGACGCGGTTCAGCACTCATACAGGAAGCGTACCGGCGCCCCCACTACCTCTCGAAGCGGTATCCCATGCCCGGTTCGGTGATGAAGTGCCGCGGGTGCGAGGGGTCGGCCTCCAGTTTGCGCCGCAGCTGGGCCATGTAGACCCGCAGGTAGTTGGTCTCGGTCCCGTACGAGGGTCCCCAGACCTCCTGGAGGAGCTGCTTCTGGCTGACCAGTTTGCCGCCGTTGCGCACCAGCACCTCCAGCAGGTGCCACTCGGTGGGAGTGAGGCGTACGTCGTGGCCCGCGCGCACCGCCTTCTTCGCCGCGAGGTCCACCGTGAAGGTGTCGGTCTCGACGATCACCTCGTCCTCGCCGGCCCCGGCGCCCGGTTCCGCCCGCCGGACGGCGGCGCGCAGCCTGGCGAGCAGCTCGTCCATGCCGAAGGGCTTGGTGACGTAATCGTCGGCGCCCGCGTCCAGCGCCTCGACCTTCTCGTCGGAGGTGTGGCGGGCGGAGAGGACGAGGATGGGCACCCGTGTCCAGCCGCGCAGCCCCTTGATCACCTCGATCCCGTCCATATCGGGCAGCCCAAGGTCCAGCACGACCACGTCGGGGTGTCGGGCGGCCGCCAGTTCCAGGGCGCTCGCCCCGTCGGCCGCCGCGTCGACCTCGTACTTGCGCGCCTTCAAGTTGATCACGAGGGCTCGGACGATCTGAGGTTCGTCGTCCACCACGAGCACCCGGGTCATTGAGGTCCTGCCTTCTGTCGTATCGAATCGAGATCAAAATCCGCCGGGTGCCCCCCGGCCCCGTCCGGCGCGCTGTGCCCCTCGCCGTCCACGCTCACGTGGATCCGCTGCCGCCCGCCGGTCACCGCCCGCAGCGTGAGCACCATCGTGAGCCCGCCCCCGGGGGTGTCCTCGGCCTCCAGGGTGCCGTCCATGGCCTCGGCGAAGCCGCGCGCGACGGCCAGCCCGAGCCCGACCCCGGCGCCGCGCGGCGCGTCGCCGTGCCGCTGGAACGGGGCGAAGATCCGGCCCTTGGCCTCGTCGGGCACGCCCGGCCCGCGGTCCACGACCCGTACCTCGACCCGGTCGCCGAGGAAGCTGGCCGCCACCAGCACCTGCTCCCCGGGCGGGCTGTACTTCACCGCGTTCTCCACCACGTTGGCCACGGTCCGCTCCAGCAGCCCCGGATCCACCGCCACCATGGGCAGGGTCTCGGGGACGTCCAGCAGCACGCTGTCCTCGGGTACGCCGCCCAGCGCCATCGGGACCACCTCGTCGAGGTCGATCTCGCGGATCAGCGGGGTGACGGTGCCGGTCTGGAGCCTCGACATGTCGAGCAGGTTGCCCACGAGGTGGTCGAGCCGGTCGGCGCCGTCCTCGATGCCCTCCAGCAGCTCGGCGCGGTCCTCCTCGGACCATTCCACGTCGTCGGAGCGCAGGGAGCTCACGGAGGCCTTGATGGAGGCCAGCGGCGTACGGAGGTCATGGCTGACGGCGGCCAGCAGCGCGGTCCGGATCCGGTTGCCCTCCGCCATCCGGCGGGCCTCCTCCGCCTCGCCGACCAGCCGCTGCCGGTCGAGCACGACGGCGGCCTGGGCGGCGAAGGCGCCGAGCACGCGGCGGTCCTCGGCGGGCAGCACCCGCCCGGACAGGGCCAGCGCCATGTGGTCGCCGATCGGCATGTCCACGTCGGCGTCCTCGGGGCGGGTGACCGGGTTCGGGCCGACGCTGCCGGCCGGCCGCCAGGGCTCGACGTCGCTCTCGCGCTCGAGCAGGGCCACCGACTCCATGGCGAAGGTCTCGCGCACCCGCTCCAGCAGCGCGTCCAGGGTGGTCTCGCCGCGCAGCACGCTGCCGGCGAGGAAGGAGAGGATCTCGGACTCGGCGCGCAGCCGGGCGGCCTGGTGGGTGCGGCGGGCGGCGGCGTCGACGACGGAGGCCACGGAGCCCGCGACGCCGAAGAAGACCGCGATGGCGACGATGTTCTTGGGGTCCGAGATGGTGAAGCGGTGGATGGGCGGGGCGAAGTAGTAGTTCAGCAGCAGGGAGCCGACGGCGGCGGAGGCCAGCGCCGGCCAGAGCCCGCCGAGCAGGGCCGCGGCCACGGTCAGGGCCAGGAAGAGCAGCATCTCGTTGGCGAGGCCGGGGTCGCTGTCGACGTGCGTCAGCACCGCCGCGAGCAGCAGCGGCAGGATCACCCCGGCCACCCAGCCGGCCACCAGCCGGGTCCGGCCGAGCCGGGCCGCCGAGCGGGCCACGGGCCGCAGGCCCCGGCCCTTGGCCACCTCCTCGTGGGTGACGATGTGCACGTCGAGGTCGGGCCCCGAGTCGCGGGCGACGGTGGCCCCGACTCCGGGGCCGAAGACGTACCGCCAGGAGCGGTGGCGGCTGGAGCCGAGCACGATCTGGGTGGCGTTGACCCCGCGGGCGAATTCGAGCAGCGCCTCGGGCACGTTGTCGCCGATCACGTGGTGAAACGTTCCGCCGAGGTCCTCGACCAGCGTCCGCTGGACCGCGAGCTCCTTGGGCGAGGCCGCGGTCAGCCCGTCGCTGCGGGCGATGTAGACGGCCAGGATCTCGCTGCCGGACCCCTTGGCCGCCACCCTGGAGGCGCGCCGGATGAGGGTGCGCCCCTCGGGCCCCCCGGTGAGGCCCACGACGATCCGCTCGCGCGCCTGCCAGGTCGAGCGGATGTTGTGCTCGCCCCGGTACTGCTGGAGGTACTCGTCGGCCCGGTCGGCGACCCAGAGCAGCGCGAGCTCGCGCAGTGCGGTCAGGTTGCCGGGGCGGAAGTAGTTGGACAGGGCCGCGTCGACCTTGTCGGACTTGTAGATGTTGCCGTGCGCCATGCGGCGGCGCAGGGCCTGCGGGGACATGTCGACCAGCTCGATCTGGTCGGCGCGGCGCACCACCTCGTCCGGGACGGTCTCCCGCTGCCGCACGCCGGTGATCGACTCCACCACGTCGCCCAGGGACTCCAGGTGCTGGATGTTGACGGTGGAGATCACGTCGATCCCGGCCCGCAGCAGCTCCTCCACGTCCTGCCAGCGCTTGGCGTTGCGCGAGCCCGGCACGTTGGTGTGCGCCAGTTCGTCCACCAGGGCTATGGCGGGCTTGCGCGCGAGCAGGGAGTCCACGTCCATCTCGGTGAAGGCGGCGCCCCGGTACACGAGCTCCTTGCGCTCCACCTGCTCCAGACCGTGCAGCATGACCTCGGTGCGCGGCCGCCCGTGGTGCTCGACGAAGCCCACGACGCAGTCGGCGCCGCGCTCGATCCGGCGGTGGCCCTCCGAGAGCATGGCGTACGTCTTGCCCACGCCGGGGGCCGAGCCGAGATAGATCCTGAGCTTGCCGCGTCCCATGCGCCCATTCTCCGGGACGTCCACCCCGTTCACGCGCCGATGACCGGCCGCGGGCGGATCTCTGACGGTTCCCTGACGCCCGACACCGACACCGACACCCACGGGCACGGGCACGGGCACGACCGTACGGCCGCGGACACGGCTGTGGGCCGCACCCCCGGAGGGGTGCGGCCCACAGCCGCGATCGATCGAGCCGGGGTCAGCGGACCTCGGTGATCTCCGGACCGCGCTCCAGCTGGCCCATGCCACCGCCGAAGCGGGAGCCCTCCTGGTCACCGGCGTCGTCGGTCTGCACGCCGTCCGGCACCATCTGCGCGTCGTTCGGCAGCTTCAGGACGATCGGGTCGCGCGGGGCCATCGGGCCCTCGCCGCGGACCACGACGGTGTCCAGGAAGATCCGCTCCAGCACCCCGGCCGACTCCGGACGCACCGCGCCCTGGCCGGAGATGACACCGCGCAGGAACCAGCGCGGGCCGTCCACCCCGACGAAGCGGACCAGCTGGGCGCCGGTCTGCCCGTCCGGGAGCGGTACGGGGACCTGCGCGCGCAGCTCCCAGCCCAGCGGACCCTCGACCTCGTCGATGATGCCGCCCTGCTTGGTGATGCCCTCGGCGATCTCCTCACGGACCTCGCCCCAGATGCCTTCCTTGCGGGGCGCGGCGAAGGCCTGCAGCTGCACGGCACTGTCGCCGAGCACCACGGTCGCGGCGACGATCGCGTCCCCGGCGACCTCGACCCGCAGCTCCATGCCCTCGACACCCGGTACGAGGATGCCGCCGAGGTCGACCCGGCCTTCCTCGGGGTTGCCGGGGACCTCGGAGATGTCCCACGGGCCGTCGGGACGCGGGGCCGGCGGCAGGTTCACCCTGCGCGGCTGGACCGCGTCGTTCTCCGTGCCGTCCTGCTCATCGGCACCGACGCCGTCGACGACCTGCTCGGCCGCGCCGCCGTCCTTGACGGAGTCGTTCTTCTTGCGACGTCCGAACACGTCACTGTCCTTCCCGGTCGGATACGACCGAAGCGTAGCCATTCCCACCCTGCTGACCAGCGCCGGATCCGGCCACGGCCGCATGACCACCGGTGGAGCCGAAACCCCCCTCGGCCCGCGCCGAGTCGGGAAGCTGCGCCACCTCGCGGAAGCGCACCTGCTCGACTCGCTGGACAACCAGCTGGGCAATGCGGTCGAAACGCTCGAACCTGACGCTCTCGCGAGGGTCGAGGTTGACCACGATCACCTTGATCTCCCCACGGTACCCGGCATCCACCGTCCCGGGGGCATTCACGAGTGCGAGCCCGCAGCGTGCGGCCAGGCCCGAGCGCGGGTGCACGAAGGCGGCGTACCCCTCGGGCAGCGCGATGGAGATCCCGGTGGGCAGGACCGTCCGCTCCCCCGGCTCCAGCTCCGCGGCCACGGTGGTGACCAGATCGCAGCCGGCGTCGCCGGGGTGCCCGTAGGCCGGAATCGGCACCTCCGGGTCGACGCGCCGGATGGCCACGTCCACGCCGGTGTTGTTGTCAGACATCAGGGGTTCACCTCGAAGGCGCGTGCGCGCCTGACCTGGTCCGGGTCGGCCATCGCCGCCCGGATCTCCTCGGGCCGTCCGTTGTCGATGAAGTGGTCGACCTTCACTTCGATGAAGAGGGCGTCGGCGCGCAGTGCGACCGGCCCCTGCGGTCCGCCTATTCGGCCGACCGCGCTGGAGTAGATCTTCCGGCCGGCGACGGCGGTGACCTCGGCCTCCAGGTACAGCACCGTGTCCACGGGCACGGGCCGGACGAAGTCCGTCTCCAGCCGGCCGGTGACGGCGATGACGCGCAGCAGCCAGTTCAGGGAGCCCAGGGTCTCGTCGAGCGCGGTGGCGAGGACGCCTCCGTGCGCGAGGCCGGGCGCACCCTGGTGGGCCGCCTTGACGGTGAACTCGGCGCTGACGCGCACGCCCTCCCCCGCACGGGCCTCCAGGTGGAGTCCGTGCGGCTGGCCGCCGCCGCAGCCGAAACAGTGCTCGTAGTGCGCGCCGAGCAGTTCGCCGGGGGCCGGGGCATCGGGGTGCCGCACCGGCGCCGTGGCATCGGCGGGGGGCGTCAACGCTGTGTTTCGTCCACTCACAGCCGCAGACCTTACCCGCGCGGCTACCCGCCGGTCGCCTCGTGGCAGGCTTGGCCGCATGCAGCCCTCCCCCGCGCACCACGACGAACGCCTGACAGCCCCCCGTTCCTGGTGGGCCGTCGTCGCCCTCGCCGGCCTGGCCTGCGCGCTGATGCTGTTCCCGCTGGGCACGCTGCCGCTGCTGGCCGGGCTGGTCGGGGGCACCGCGCTGACGGGGCTGATGGTGAGTTCGTACGGTTCCCAGCGGGTGCGCGTGGTGGGCGGCGCGCTGGCCGCCGGGGAGGCCAGGATCCCGGTGGCCGCGCTCGGCGACCCGGAGGTGCTGGACGAGGAGGAGGCCCGCGCCTGGCGCACGTACAAGGCCGACACCCGCGCCTTCATGCTGATGCGCAGCTACGTGCCGACGGCGGTGCGCGTCGAGGTGACCGACCCGGCCGACCCGACCCCGTACGTCTACGTCTCCACCCGCGAGCCGCGGGCCCTGGTGGCGGCCATCCGCGCGGCGCAGGGCCGGGACTGACCCCGGCCGGGCTCGGACCCGGGGTTCGGCGGCGCCGGGCTCGGTCCCTGGGGGCAGTCCCCGGGCTCAGTCCCCGGGGTCGACGGCCCGCGGGTCGACGGCGCTCGGATCGGCGGTGCTGGGGTCGATGGCCCGCGGGTCGAACATCCGGCCCTCGACGGCGGCCCTGACGCCCTCGGGAAGGGCCTCGGCGGGCCGCTCCAGGGGCGGGAGCTGCGGCAGCGCGTTCCACTGCACGGCGCGGGTCCGCAGGTCCGTACGTACCTTCTCGGCGAGTTTGCGGGTGTCGCGGCGGTTCATGACCGCTCCGACCGCGGCGCCGACCATGAACGGCATCAGGTTGGGCAGGTTGCGGAACATCCGCTTCATGATCTGCTGGCGCAGTTCGCGCTTCATCTGGCCGCCGAGGGCCGCGTTCAGCGTGGTCGGCTTGGTCAGGTCGACCCCGCGCTCCTCCGTCCACGACGTGAGGTAGGCGACGCTGCGCTCCTTGAGGCCGCCGGGCGCTCGCAGGCCGTAGACCTCGTGGAGTTCGGCGATGAGCTTCAGCTCGATCGCGGCGACCGCGGTGATCTCGGCGGCCAGCTCGGCCGGCATGGCGGGGGGCACGGGCAGCATGGCGGCCGCGCCGATCCCGGCGCCGACCGTGGAAGTGGCGTTGGCGGCGCCCGAGATCAGCTTGTCGGCCAGCTGATCGGGCCCGAGGCCCGGGAACTGCGCGCGCAGGGTCGCGAGGTCCCGAACCGGAACGCGCGGTGCGTTCTCGATGACTCGGTCGGTGAGGTAGAGGGCGGCGGCCCTGGCACTTTCGCCGCCCTTGCGCACACCGTTCTTGACGGCTTGCAGCCGACGGACCCCGGAGTGCTTCCGGGGCCCCTCGCCGGCCTCGGAGGCCGACGGCACCGCCTCGGCGGTGTCGGGGAGCACGGCGGGTACGCCGGGGGCTCCAGGGCCTGTTCTCAGGCCCTCGGTTCCCTCGCGCGTCTCCGCCGGATCACCAGCTTTTCGGAAGCGCCGCTTCCGAAAGGGTGTCGAGCCAGTCACGGCCGACGCCTCTCAGTCGCATTCGCGGCAGATCGGCTGACCGTTCTTCTCGCGTGCCAGCTGGCTGCGGTGGTGCACCAGGAAGCAGCTCGTGCAGGTGAACTCGTCGGCCTGCTTCGGCAGGACCCGTACGGCCAGTTCCTCGTTGGAGAGGTCTGCGCCGGGCAGGTCGAGGCCCTCCGCGTTGTCGATTTCGTCCAGGTCGACGTTCGAGGACGACTTCTCGTTGCGACGAGCCTTCAGCTCTTCGATGCTGTCGTTGTCTACGTCGTCGTCGGTCTTGCGCGGGGTGTCGTAGTCCGTTGCCATAGTTCGCTCTCCCCCTCTGGGATTTAGCGGGTGTCTCAGCGCACGTAACGCGCGAGAGGCCGGACTTGTGCCCGACCTGAGGCGGAGATTTTGCCTCACATCAAGGTCTGTTACTCAATCGACACCCAGCCGCACATTCGGAAGAGCGATTGGCTGGGATGACGACCGGGACCGTACACGGTCCGGGGGCCGTCTTGCACAAACGCCACCCCATGTATTTCCCGCCGCTAGGGGGGCCGGAAACCCGGACTTCCCGGGCTTTCCGGCCCCGCCAAGGTCACTGAACGCATATGACCGGACACTCGACACTGTGATCGATCGCACAGAAGTCACTGCCTTCATGACCCAAGCATTCAGCCAACAGCGAACACGGGGTGGTCGCGCTCACAAGGGCAGAGTGACACGCATCACGAGGCCACCGCCCTCGCGCGGGACCGCCTGGATCCTCCCGCCGTGTGCGCGCGCCACGGAGCGCGCGATGGAGAGGCCGAGCCCGACACCCTTGTCGCTGCCCGTGCGCTCCGTACGCAGCCGTCTGAAGGGCTCGAAGAGGTTGTCCACCTCGTACGCGGGAACCACGGGACCCGTGTTCGATACCAGCAGGACAGCCTGCCCGTGCACGGCCTCGGTGGTGACCTCCACCCAGCCGCCCTCGGGCACGTTGTAGCGAACGGCGTTCTGCACCAGGTTGAGCGCGATCCGCTCCAGCAGCACACCGTTGCCCTGGACGACGGCCAGCGCGCGCTCCCCGCGGATCTCCACGCCCTTGGCCTGCGCCTCCCCGCGCGCCTGGTCGAGGGCGCGCGAGGCCACCTCCGCCAGGTCCACGGGCTTGCGCTCGATGATCTGGTTGTCGCTGCGGGCCAGCAGCAGCAGGCCCTCGACCAGCTGCTCGCTGCGTTCGTTGGTGGCGAGCAGGGTCTTGCCGAGCTGCTGGAGCTCCACTGGAGCCCCGGGATCGGAGAGGTGCACCTCCAGCAGCGTCCGGTTGATGGCCAGCGGGGTCCGCAGCTCGTGCGAGGCGTTGGCCACGAACCGCTGCTGGGCCGTGAAGGCCCGCTCCAGCCGGTCGAGCATCTCGTCGAAGGTGTCGGCGAGCTCCTTGAGCTCGTCGTCCGGGCCGTCGAGCTCGATCCGCCGGGTCAGGTCGGAGCCGACGACCCGGCGGGCGGTCCGGGTGATCTTGCCGAGCGGCGAGAGCACCCGGCCGGCCATCGCGTAGCCGAAGGCGAAGGCGATGATGCTCAGGCCCATCAGCGCCATCAGCGAGCGGCTGAGCAGATCGTCCAGCGCGTGCCGGCGCTGTTCGAGGATGCACGTGTTGATCGCGGCGTTGAACTGGTCGGGCATCTGGCCCGTACCGCTCACGCCGGGACAACTGCTCGTGACCTGGATCGGGCCGCCGCCCACGATCGTGAACGGCAGCGCGTTGCCCTGCCGCAGCGCCTGCGCCGACAGCAGGTAGATGATCGACAGCAGCAGGATGCCGGCGATCAGGAACATCCCGCCGTACAGCAGCGTGAGACGTATCCGGATGGTCGGCCGCAGCCAAGGGAAGGGACCCTCGGGCTGGCCGGGGTCCCAGGTCGGTTTCGGTGGCGCCGCCGGTGGCGCCGGGGTCGCGGCCACCCGCGTCAGATCCGGTAGCCGGAACCGGGGACGGTCACGATGACCGGCGGCTCCCCCAGCTTTCGGCGCAGCGTCATCACCGTCACGCGCACCACGTTGGTGAAGGGATCCGTGTTCTCGTCCCACGCCTTCTCCAGGAGCTGCTCGGCGGACACGACCGTGCCCTCGCTGCGCATGAGGACCTCCAGCACCGCGAACTCCTTCGGCGCCAGCTGCACCTCCTTGCCCTCGCGGAACACCTCGCGCCGGTTCGGGTCGAGCTTGATGCCGGCGCGCTCCAGCACGGGGGGCAGCGCGACCGTGGTCCGGCGGCCGAGGGCCCGTACCCGGGCGGTGAGCTCGGTGAACGCGAAGGGCTTGGGCAGGTAGTCGTCCGCCCCGATCTCCAGGCCCTCGACCCGGTCGCTCACGTCGCCGGAGGCCGTCAGCATGAGCACGCGGGTGGGCATGCCGAGCTCCACGATCTTCCGGCACACGTCGTCGCCGTGCACGAGCGGGAGATCCCGGTCGAGCACGACCACGTCGTAGTCGTTCACTCCGACGCGCTCCAGGGCCGCGGCGCCGTCGTACACGACGTCCACGGCCATGGCCTCCCGGCGCAGTCCGGTGGCCACCGCATCGGCGAGCAGCTGCTCGTCCTCGACGACGAGTACGCGCACGTCGTTTCCTTCCTCAGAGCCCGTCAGGGCAGGGGTGTCATGTGGCCTCCATCCTGCCCCTTTCGCCGGTAAACCGGCTGTAAGACGCCGCTCGCCGGTGGCCGGGGGGCGACTCGGGAGGTGACTCCAGGGACGGAAGTGAGGATTCCCTCGCCTTACGAGGTTTCTGGGGCCAAGGCGGCGGGGAGGACGACTTCACACCCCGAACACCTCCCTGACGGCGCACTGCCACGTGCCGCCGCCGACCCACGAAGAGGGGGCGAACCCATCATGGACGCATTCACCGCGGGTCTCCTGCAGCGCATCAGGAGCACACAGTCGGACCTCAGGCAGGCTCGCGAGACGGGCGACGACTTCCTCGTGGAAGTGGAACAGGCGGAGCTGGAAGACCTCCAGCGCATCGCCGCCGATCACGGCGTTCCGGTCACCGTCTCCGCCTGCTGATTCCAGCCGCCGTACCCACACCCCCCGGACCCCGGAGGCCGCCACCCGGCCGCCGGGGTTCCTTCATGCCCTGTGACGTGCCCTGTGACGTGCCCTGCTGCGTGCCTGTGACGTGCCCTGGAGCCCGTCCCGGGGGGCCGGCGCCCGCTCAGTCGTGCCAGGCCCCGGCTTCCTCCAGCAGCGGCCGCAGCGAGGCGAACACCGCGGGGGTCGCGGCCAGCGCGAGCTCGCCCGAGGCGGGCTCTCCGGGCCTGCCGCCCGTGACCGCGCCGGCCTCCCGCGCGATCAGCTCGCCCGCCGCCAGGTCCCAGGGGTTCAGCCCGCGCTCCCAGTACCCGTCCAGCCGTCCGGCGGCCACGTCGCACAGGTCGATCGCCGCCGAACCGCCGCGCCGGACGTCCCGGACCAGCGGGATGATCCGCTGCGCGACGTCGGCCTGGTGCGCCCGGCGGCTCTGGACGTACGCGAATCCGGTGCCGATCAGCGCCTGGTCCAGCGGGGCGGCCGGCCGGCAGGCGAGGCGGACCCCGCCCAGCCAGGCCCCGCGGCCCAGCACCGCGTGGTACGTCTCCCCGCGCATCGGCGCCGCCACGACCCCGGCCACCGTCCGGCCGCGGTACTCGGCCGCGATGGACACGCCCCAGGTCGGCAGCCCGTAGAGGTAGTTCACCGTGCCGTCGAGCGGGTCGATGACCCACCGCACGCCGCTGGTGCCCACCGATTCGGAGCCCTCCTCGCCCAGCAGCCCGTCCTCGGGCCGCCGCTCCCCGAGGATGCCGGTGATCAGCTTCTCGGCCGCGATGTCCATCTCGGTCACCACGTCGATCGGGCTCGTCTTGGTCGAGGCGACCGCCAGATCGGCGGGCCGCCCGTCCCTCAGCAGCGCGCCCGCCCGGCCGGCCGCCTCCAGGGCCACGTCCAGCAGTTCGGTCTTCAGTTCTTCGGAGATCACGTCTTCGGAGATCACGCCCGGCTCCCGTTCCTCGACTCGTACGGACTTCACTGCGCTCACCGGCCTGCTACGCGTAGGGGCTGTCCACGCCCGCGGCCGCCGGCCGGGGTCCGCGCGCCGGGCAGCAGCCCACCGCGCACAGGTCGTGGCCGGCTCCGAGCAGCCCGAGCGCGCAACGCTCCACGGCCTCCCCGCGTTCCGCCGCGGCCCGCTCCAGCACGAGGTCCCGTACCGCCGCCGCGAACCGGGGGTCGGCGCCGACCGTGGCCGAGCGGGCGACGGGCAGCCCCAGCTCGGCGGCCTTCGCCGTCGCCTCCGTGTCGAGGTCGTACAGCACCTCCATGTGGTCCGAGACGAAGCCGATCGGCACCATGACCACCGCCGGGGCGCCCGCCGTGTGCAGGGCCTCCAGGTGGTCGCAGATGTCCGGCTCCAGCCACGGGACGTGCGGGGCGCCGCTGCGCGACTGGTAGACGAGCTCCCAGGGCAGCTCGGTGCCGGTCTCGGCGCGGACCGCGTCGGCGATCAGCTTCGCGACGTCCAGGTGCTGCTTGACGTAGGCCCCGCCCTCGCCGTTCGCGGTGTGGTCCTCGACCGGGCCGGAGGTGTCCGCGGCCGCGTTCGGGATGGAGTGCGTGGTGAAGGCCAGGTGCGCGCCGGAGCGGACCTCCTCGGGCAGCGAGGCCAGGGAGGCGAGCACCCCGTCGATCATGGGCTGCACGAAGCCGGGGTGGTTGAAGTAGTGCCGCAGCTTGTCGACCTTCGGCAGGTCGGCCTCGGCCACGCCCTCCTCGACCAGCAGCGCGAGCGCGTCCGCGAGGTTCTCGCGGTACTGCCGGCAGCCCGAGTACGAGGCGTAGGCGCTGGTCGCGAGCACGGCGATGCGGCGGCGCCCGTCGGCGGCCATCTCGCGCATCACGTCGTTCAGGTACGGGGCCCAGTTGCGGTTGCCCCAGTAGACCGGCAGGTCCAGCCCGTGCCCGGCGAAGTCCTTGCGCAGGGCGTCCAGCAGCTCGCGGTTCTGGCCGTTGATCGGGCTGACGCCGCCGAAGCCGAAGTAGTGCTGCCCGACCTCCTTGAGCCGCTCGCGCGGGATGCCGCGCCCGCGCGTGACGTTCTCCAGGAACGGCACGACGTCGTCGGGCCCCTCGGGGCCGCCGAAGGACAGCAGCAGGAGGGCGTCGTAGGGGGCGGCGGGGCCTTCGGCCGAGCCGGGGGCGCAGGCGCGGAGCTGGTCAGACATGCTTCGAATCCTGCCACCCGCCGCCGCCGCGCGGAAAACAGGCCCGGCGTCCGGGACCGCTCGGCCCGGGGTACGGACCGCTCGGCCCGAGGTACGGGCCCCTCCGGCCGCTGTCCGGTTCCTCCCCGCGCGGGCGGCTTGGGTGCGGCCGTAACCTGTATGGGCCAATGACGTCCCTTACGGAGGGCACCTTGCCCAGTCCCTACCGCGCGATCTTCGCCGCCCCCGGGAGCCGGGGCTTCAGCGCGGCCGGCCTCATAGGCCGGCTGCCGCTCTCCATGGTCGGCATCGGCATCCTGACGATGATCTCCGAGCTCACCGGCCGGTACTCGCTGGCCGGCGCCCTCACCGCCACCCTCGCGCTCTCCGCCGCCGCGATGGGCCCGCAGGTCTCGCGCCTGGTCGACCAGTACGGCCAGCGCCGCGTCCTGCGCCCGGCGAGCCTGCTCGCGGTCCTCGCCGTCTCCGGGCTGCTGCTGTGCGCGGCCAACCACGCGCCCGACTGGACGCTGTTCGTCTTCGCCGCGCTCGCGGGCTGCGTACCCAGCGTGGGCGCGATGATCCGGGCCCGGTGGACGGCCATCTACCGGGACTCGCCGCGCGAACTGCACACGGCGTACTCCCTGGAGTCCGTCCTGGACGAGGTCTGCTTCATCTTCGGGCCGATCCTGGCCATCGGACTCTCCACCACCTGGTTCCCCGAGGCGGGCCCGCTGGTCGCCGCGGTCTGCCTGCTGGTGGGCGTGTGGTGGCTGACCGCGCAGCGCGCCACCGAGCCGGCCCCGCACCCGCGCGGCGAGGACGCCGACCGGGCCTCGGCGCTGCGCTCCCCCGGACTCCAGGTGCTGGTGGCCACCTTCGTGGCCACCGGGGCCATCTTCGGCTCCATCGACGTGGTCACGCTGGCCTTCGCCGAGGAGCAGGGGCACAAGGCGTGGGCCAGCTTCATCCTCGCCGTCTGGGCGGTCGGTTCCTGCCTCGCCGGCATCGTCTTCGGCCTGCTGCACCTCAAGGGCAAGGCCGAACGCAGGTGGGTGCTGGGCATCTGTGCGATGGCCGTGAGTATGATCCCCCTCCTACTGGCCGGGAACCTTCCGTTTCTGGCCGTGGCGCTCTTCGTTTCGGGCCTCGCCATCGCTCCCACGATGATCACCACGATGGCCCTGATCGAGGCGCACGTACCACGCGCGAAGCTGACCGAGGGGATGACCTGGACGGGCACCGGGCTCGCGGTCGGGGTCGCGCTCGGGTCCTCCGTGGCCGGCTGGGTCATCGACGCCGCCGGCGCGAAGACCGGGTACGTCGTCTCCATCTCGGCGGGGGCCGCCGCGGCGGCGGTTGCGTTCGCGGGTTACCGCCGGCTGACGAGGCCGGCGCAAGGGGAGGAGCCTTCCAACGATGGCGACGACGGGGACAACAGGCAGCAGCGGGACACGGACCGCCGCGTGGCATAACTGGGCGGGCAACGTCAGCGCGACGCCCGCGCGCGTGGTCACCCCGGCATCGGTCGGGGAGCTCCGGGAGGCGGTCCGCCGGGCCGCCACGGACGGGCTGAAGGTGAAGGCGGTCGGCACCGGCCACTCCTTCACCGCGGCCGCCGCGACCGACGGCGTACTGGTCCGCCCGCAGGCGCTGGCCGGGATCCAGGTGATCGACCGGAACGCCGGGACCGTCACCGTGGCGGCGGGCACGGTCCTCAAGGACCTCAACCTGGCCCTCGCCGAGGAGGGCCTGTCGCTCACCAACATGGGCGACATCATGGAGCAGACGGTCTCGGGCGCCACCAGCACCGGAACCCACGGAACCGGCCGCGACTCGGCCTCCATCGCCGCCCAGATCCGCGGGCTGGAACTGGTCACGGCGGACGGGGCACTGCTCACCTGCTCCGAGAAGGAGAATCCGGACGTCTTCGCGGCGGCCCGCCTCGGCATAGGAGCCCTCGGCGTCGTCACCGCGATCACCTTCGCCGTGGAACCGCTCTTCTTCCTGACCGCCCGTGAGGAGCCGATGACCTTCGACCGGGTGACGGCCGAGTTCGACCAGCACCACGCGGAGAACGAGCACTTCGAGTTCTACTGGTTCCCGCACACCGGCAACTGCAACACCAAGCGCAACAACCGCAGCCAGGGCCCGGCCGCCCCGCCCGGAGCGGTCTCCGCCTGGGTCGAGGACGAGCTGCTGTCCAACGGCCTCTTCCAGGCCGTCAACTCCTTCGGCCGCGCCGTCCCGGCGGCCATCCCCTCCATCGCCCGGATCGCGAGCCGCGCCCTGTCTGCGCGCACCTACACGGACATCCCGTACAAGGTGTTCACCAGCCCGCGCCGGGTGCGGTTCGTGGAGATGGAGTACGCCCTTCCGCGCGAGCGCGTCGTCGAGGCGCTGCGGGAGCTGAAGGCCATGGTGGACCGCTCCGGCCTGCGGATCAGCTTCCCGGTGGAGGTGCGGACGGCTCCGGCGGACGACATCACCCTGTCGACGGCCTCGGACCGCGAGAGCGCGTACATCGCGGTGCACATGTACAAGGGCACCCCGTACCAGGCCTACTTCACGGCCGCCGAGCGGATCTTCACCGAGTACGGCGGACGGCCGCACTGGGGCAAGGTGCACACGCGCGACGCGGAGTACTTCGCCCGGGTTTACCCGCGCTTCGGGGAGTTCACCGCGCTCCGGGACCGGCTGGACCCGAACCGGGTCTTCGGCAACGACTACCTGCGGCGCGTTCTGGGGGACTGAGCCTCGGGGACTGAGCCCGGGCGACCTCAGGGCGTCTGCGACTCCTGGCCGGCGCCCGTGCCGCTGCCCGTACCGCTGCCCGGTGTCGGCTTCCCGGTGCCCGGCGTGGGAGTCGGGGTCGGGGTGGGCGTCGGGGTCGGCGTGGGCGTCGGAGTCGGGGTGGGGGTCGGGGTCGGGGTGGGGTCCGGTGAACCCGAGGGGTCCGGGTCGGGCTTCGGGGTGTGGTTGCCGTTCGAGTGCGAGGGGCTCGGGGAGTTCCCGGTGTCCGGGGTCTTCCCGCCCTTCTCGCCGGCGCCCGTGCCCGACGGGCCCTCGGGCCGGTCGGGCTTGTGGTCGCGGGCCGTTCCGACGCCGCCGGTGAGGAGCGTCTTGCCGTCCGCGCTCACCGAGGTGCCGGCCACCGCCTCGTAGGTCCCCAGCCCGCCGAGCGCTATGGCGAAGGCCGCGCCGGAAGCCACTGCCGTCCGCTTCCAGCCCCGCATCCGGGTGCCGTGGACGGTGCCCGCGCCGAACTCCTCGTCGGGCAGCGGGCCGCCGCCGGAAACGGTGCCCAACAGCATCGTGCCGTCCGGTGCCCGCCCCGCGGGGGTGGCACCGGGCCCGTCGACGGGGACCTGACGGGCCTTCGGCCGGGCCGTCTCGCGGAGCTGGTCGCCGGTGCGGCGGAAGAAGTGCTGGATGACGGGTCCGCCCGCGGTGGCCACCACGCTCACCACGCCGGCGCCGAGGATGGTCCCGTAGACGCCCATCTGCGAGGCCAGCAGGGCCGCCGCGACCGTGGCGAGGGAGGAACCCGCGACCTGAGCCGCACTCAGATCGAGCTTCTTCTTCTCCTTCTCCCGCTCCGGTTCCACGTCCAGCACCGTCTTCTGACCCATCGCCATCCCCTGCGTGTCCTGCCCCTCGCGCTCCAACGCCTTCTCCCGTTACTGACACATCAGCGAAACGGATAGTTCCGTTTCCGGAGATTCTGTGAAGCAGGACACCCGAAAACGGGCGCACGCGCAGGTCCGGCCGGATGCGGCCCCGATCCAGGGCAGCCCAACTCCCGCCGTCCGAGACAAGTTCGGCGGCGCGGCGGTCCACCCGGGTGGCCCGAATGGAGTACTGTGGCGAGCCCTGGGGCCGTCCTTCCTTTCGGATGTCCGGACTCGGGAGAGGGGCCGGCTGATGGAAAAACGGCACTCGAGACCGGCGATGCCGCGGTTTTGCACGGGATCCTGCTGCGCACAGTAATCGTTCGGTCACTGTGCGTGCCCAACAGGTAACCGTGCCATAACAGCGATCAAGGGCGCATGCCCGACACGCCGGTTTAACTCGGCAAGGTAGTGGCAGGCTGCACCCGGGCAGGCCACACTCGACTAGCGGAAGCAGCGACGCACGTGACGTCGGCAGGCACCACCCGGGAGGTCCCCATGCCCGAACTGCGTGTCGTGGCCGTCTCAAATGACGGCACACGACTGGTGCTCAAGGCTGCGGACAGCACGGAGTACACGCTTCCGATCGACGAGCGTCTCCGGGCTGCCGTGCGCAACGACCGTGCGCGCCTGAACCAGATCGAGATCGAGGTGGAGAGCCACCTCCGCCCCCGCGACATCCAGGCCCGCATACGGGCCGGTGCCTCCGCGGAGGAGGTCGCTCAGCTCGCCGGCATCCCCGTCGACCGCGTACGCCGCTTCGAGGGCCCCGTGCTCGCCGAGCGCGCGTTCATGGCGGAGCGGGCCCGCAAGACCCCCGTGCGCCGGCCCGGCGAGAACACCGGTCCCCAGCTCGGCGAGGCCGTGCAGGAAAGGCTCTCGCTGCGCGGGGCAGAGAAGGAATCCGTCCAGTGGGACTCCTGGCGCCGCGACGACGGCACCTGGGAGGTCCTGCTGGTCTACCGGGTCGCGGGCGAACCGCACTCGGCGAGCTGGACGTACGACCCGCCGCGCCGGCTGGTCGTGGCCGTGGACGACGAGGCCCGCTCGCTGATCGGCGAGTCGGACGACCTGCCGGCGACCCCGGAGCCGAGCTTCCCGTTCGTGCCGAGGATCGCGCGGCTGCCCCGGGACCGGCCGCTGGACCGGGCGCTCGACCGTCAGATGGAACGCCCCACGCCGCCCCCTCCGCCGGAGCCGGAGGCCGAGGAGGAGCGGGACACGCTGACGGCCCTGCTCGAGGCGGTACCGAGCTTCCGCGGCGACCTGGTCGTTCCGGAGCCGGTGACGGAGCCGGAGGTGGAGGAGCCGCCCGCCGCTTCGGCGTCGGCCGGTGCGGGTTCCGCGTACGCGGACGTCCTGATGCCGCGCACCGTGGCGGGACACCGGGACCGGCTGACGGGCACGACCGACCGGCAGGCCGAGGCCGACGGGGTCCGACCGGGCCGCCGCGCGGCGGTGCCGAGCTGGGACGAGATCGTCTTCGGCACCCGCCGCAAGAAGCAGGAGTAGCACGGGTCTTGCCCGGTCCCCGATGGGGGCCGGGCAAGATCTGAAAGAGACGCCCTAGCCCGGCAGTTCGCCGACCGCCACCTCGCGCGTCGGGTCCGCGGACCATTCCGACCAGCTGCCCGCGTACAGCGCCGCCGGGATGCCCGCCGCCGCCAGGGCCAGGACCTCGTGGGCCGCCGAGACGCCCGAGCCGCAGTAGACACCGACCGGGGTGGCGGTGTCGGCGTGCACGCCGAGGCCCTCGAAGCGGGCCCGCAGGGCGTCGCGGTCCAGGAGCAGCCCGTCGGGTCCCGCGTTCTCCGTGGTCGGCGCCGACAGCGCCCCCGGGATGTGGCCACCGACCGGGTCGATCGGTTCGACTTCGCCGCGGTACCGCTCGCCCGCCCGTGCGTCCAGCAGCACACCCGTCCGGGCCAGCGCCGCCGCCCCGTCCGCGTCCAGCAGTCCGATGGCACCCGGATTTGGCTTGAAATCGCCCTCGCTCACAGGAGTGATCCCGGCCGACAGCGGACCGTCACCGGCCTTCCACGCGGTCAGGCCCCCGTCCAGGACCCGTACGCGCGGGTGACCCGTCCAGCGCAACAACCACCACGCGCGCGCCGCGGCCCAGCCCTGGCCGCCGTCGTACACGACCACCGGCACGTCCGCCGAAACCCCGGCCCGCCTCATCACCGCCCCGAACTCCTCCGGATCCGGCAGCGGGTGCCGGCCGCCGGAGCCCGCCGGACCTGCCAGTTCCGCGTCGAGGTCGACGTAGACGGCGTTCGGGAGGTGTCCGGCCTCGTACTCGGGCCGCAGGTTCGGGCCTCCGAGCTGCCAGCGGACGTCGAGGAGCACCGGCGGCAGCGGGCCGGCCAGCTCCTCCTTCAGGTCGGCGGCGGAGACGAGCGGGGAGCGGGGCGGGTTCGCAGTCATGCGGGCCATTTTGCTCCCCGCCACACACCCCGCGTAACAAGCTGTACATCGACGGGCCGGGACGGGCCGCACTGATCCGGTCATCTCTCCCGGCTCCCGCGAAACCCGGCCGGTCGGGGCGCGCCGGGCCCCCCGGAGTGGAAGCATCAGCTCCGGGAAGGGTCACGAGCGTGACGACGGAGGAGACGGCTGACATGACCGAGGCATCGGAAGCAACGCGGCGCACGCCCGGCACGCCGTGCTGGGCGAGCCTGATGGTGCACGGCCTCGGGACGACCGAGGAGTTCTACGCCGACCTGTTCGGCTGGGAGTACGAGCCCGGCCCCGAGCAGCTCGGCCCGTACGTCCGGGCCATGCTCGGCGGGCGGGAAGTGGCCGGCATCGGCGAGATGCCGCCGGACCGGCAGCTCCCGGTGGCCTGGACCACGTACCTGGCCACGGACGATGCCGACGCCACGGCCGAATCCATCCGCTCCTGCGGCGGCACGGTCGCGGTGGGCCCGCTCGACGCCGGGATCGCGGGACGGGTGGCGATCTGCTCGGACCCGCTGGGCGCGATCTTCGGGCTCTGGCAGGCGGCGTCCCACCTCGGCACCCGGCTGGCCGGAGGGCCCGGCACCCCGGTGTGGCACGAGCTGGTCACGCAGGACACCTCGACGGTCGGGAAGTTCTACGAGCACGTCTTCGGCCACGAGGCCCTCGCGCATCCCGGCGCGGGCGATGCCGCCGACGAATTCGACTACCTCACCCTGTCCCTGCGGGGCCGGCCGGTGGCCGCCGTGCACGGGGTCGGCCGCTCGCTGCCCCACGACCGGGGGCCGCACTGGATGACGTACTTCGAGGTGGAGGACACCGACGCGGCGGCCGCCCTGGTCCTGCGGCTCGGCGGCCGGATCGTCCAGCCGCCGCGCGAGGGGCTGAGCGGCCGGCTGGCCGTGGTCACGGACCCGGAGGGCGCGGTGTTCACGCTCGTACGCGGCCGGGGCTGATCACCTACCGGGACGGCCCGGCGGCCTGCGGAGCGTCGCTCCGTGAGGGCCTGGCGTTCACCATCAGGCCGGCGAGGAGGGCCGCGAGCAGCACTCCGCCGAACGCCCACCAGAGGGTGGCGGTGTAACCGCTCACCAGGTACTCGTCCACCTCGTCGTACGACCCGGCCCGCGAGCGGCCGGCGAAGACGGCGGCGAGCACCGCGCCACTGATCGCCTCGCCCAGGTGGAGGGCCGTCATGACGGCCGCCGAGGCGGCCCCGACGTGCCGCGGGGCGACGCCGTTGGTCGCGGTGGCGAGGATCGGGGCGAAAGCCAGGCCGGTGCCGAGGCCGGCGAGGATCGTGCCGGGCAGCACCCGGGCCTCGTACACGCCGTTGACCTCCAGGCCGGTCAGGAGCAGCAGCCCGGCGGCCGTGAGCACCAGCCCGGCCGCGATCAGGACGTTGGGCGCGGCGCGGTGGAGCAGTCGGCCGGAGATCTGGGTGGATCCGATGACGACTGCCGCGAACATGGGGAGCAGGAGCAACCCGATCACGCTCGGGGCGTAGCCGAGTACGTACTGCAGGTGGAAACTCACGGACAGGAACAGGATCAGGAGGCCGGCCCCGGCCAGGAGCAGGGCGAGGAGGCTGCCGGCGCGGTTGCGGTCCCCCAGGACGTACGGGGGCAGGAGCGGGTGCGCAGACCTGGTCTGCCGCTGCAGGAAGACCGCGAGCAGGACGGCGCCGACCGCGACCGGGAGCAGCGCCAGGGGGGCGCCCCAGCCGTGCGACTCGCTCGCGCCGAGGCCGTAGACGAGGGCGGCGACCGCGCTGGAGCCGAGCAGCACGCCGGGCACGTCGAGGCGGGCGCCGCCGGGGGCCGGGCGGTCGTGCGGCAGGGCGAGGGCGCAGATCAGGGCGATCACCGCGATGGGGACGGCGGCGTACAGCGCCACCTCCCAGGCCAGGCCCTCGACGAGCCATCCGCTCGCGAACAGCACGAGCGCGGAACCGCCGCCCACGAGCGTGGCGTAGATCCCGAATGCCTTGCCGCGTTCCTTGGGGTCGGTGAAGCCCGCGGCCACCAGGGCGAGTCCGGCCGGGGTCACCAGCGCGCCGAAGACGCCCTGCAGGACGCGGGCCGCGACGAGCACCCCGCCGGAACCGCCGGCGGCGCCGAGCGCGCAGGCCGCCGCGAATCCGACCAGGCCGATGAGCATCGTCCGCCGCCGCCCCAAGAGGTCCACGAGGTGCCCACCGAACAGGAGCACCGCGCCGAAGGCGACCACGTACGCGGTGAAGAACGGACCCGGGCCGTCGATGCGGAGGTCCCTGTGGAGGCCCGGCAACGCCGCACTGAAGAGCGTCGCTTGGAACACCACCATCAGCTGCGCGAGAGCGGCCACCGCCAGGCCCCGCCAGCGCTTGGAGTGTGGGGAGGCGGACTCCCCGGAGGCCGTGGAAGGCGTCGCGGTCCAGCCGCCGCCGGTGGGGACCGGGGGCGGCCCGAACCCCTGCGCGGGGCCGAAGTCCGCGGGGGCCGTGGGGGCGTACTCGGGCGGCGGGGGCACGGGGAGCCAGGGCTCGGGGCGCGCGGACGGGACGCGGGGGTCGGCCTGCGCGGCGGGGGGCTCGGCGGGCATCGCGGGGGCGAAGTCCAGCAGCTCGGCGGCGTGGCGGCCGAGTTGGGCGAGCACCGTGCCGGGAAGCCATTCCCCGGCCCGGTCCGGCGACGTGCGTTCGACCACCTGCCGGGGCGTGGGCCGCCGGGCCGGGTCCTTGTGCAGGCAGGCGCGTACGAGCTCGATGAGCTCCTCCGGCACGCCGGTCAGGTCCGCCTCCTCCTCGGCGACCCGGAAGAGGTGGGCGTTCAGGCCGGTGTCCGCGGCGCCGAAGAGGAGCCGTCCGGTGGCGGCGTAGACGAGGACGGCCCCGAGGCAGAAGACGTCGCTGGCGGGGGTGAGTTCGAGGCCGCGGACCTGCTCCGGCGACATGAACCCGGCCGAGCCGATCAGCATGCCGGTGTGGGTGAGCAGGCTGTCCCCGGCGAGGCTGTCCATCGCCCGGGCGATGCCGAAGTCGATGACGCGCGGGCCGTCGACGGTGACCAGGACGTTGGAGGGCTTGAGGTCGCGGTGGATCAGGCCCGCCTCGTGCACGGCTTGCAGGGCGAGGGCGAGCCGGTTGGCGAGGGTGCGCACCGAGTGCTCGGGCAGCGGCCCGAAGTCCTTGGCGACCACGGCGTGCAGGTCGGGCCCCGGGATGTACTGGGTCGCCACCCAGGGCACGGCGGCCTCGGGGTCCGCGTCGAGCACGGCCGCGGTCCAACTCCCGCCCACCCGACGTGCGGCGGCCACTTCCCGGGCGAAGCGCCTGCGGAACTCCGGGTTCCCGGCGTACTCGGCCTGCACGACCTTCACCGCGACGGTGCGCCCGCCCTCGGAGCGGCCGAGGTACACCAGGCCCATGCCGCCGGCACCCAGCCGGGCGATCAGACGGTACGGGCCGATACGGGTCGGGTCTTCGACGATCAGCTGATCCACGCGATGAGGATAGTGCGGCTATCCAATGCGTGCAGGCGCATTGACGGAATCGGCAGAACGCGCAGGGAGCCGCACTCTCCTTCACCACCCACACGACAGAACGGAACATATGATGACATTTCATCAACCATGAGGGCAGGCCGTCATGCCACGAGTCGACGCCACCGCCGCGGACCGGATGGTCACGGCCCTGTTCATCGAACGCGCCTGGCGCAGCCCCAGCTCCACCCGCTTCTGGGTCCTGCTCGTACTCGCGGCGGTCATCGCGTCCGCGGGCGTCGTCGGGGACTCGACGGCGACCGTGATCGGAGCGATGATCGTCGCCCCGCTGATGACCCCGATCCTCGGCAGCGCGCTCGCACTGGTCCTCGCCGACCGGCACCAAGTGGTGCGCTGCGCGCTCCTGGTGCTCGGCGGGGCCCTGACGGTGGTGGCCATCGGCATGCTGATGGGGTGGCTCGTGTCGCCGCCCGACGCCTTCGCCTCGAACAGTCAGGTCTCCTCGCGCATCAGCCCCCGGCTGATCGACCTGGTCGCCGCCCTGGCCACCGGAACGGTCGGAGCCTTCGCCCTGGTGCGCTCCGACATCTCCGACACCCTCCCGGGGGTGGCGATCGCCATCTCCCTGGTGCCGCCCCTGGCCGTCACCGGGCTCCTGATCACCACGCACCGCTTCCACGACGCGAGCCAGTCCGCGCTCCTGTTCGCCACCAACGTCGCGGCCATCGTCGCCACCGGAACGGTGGTCTTCCTCGCCTACGGGGTCCGGGCCGGCGCCGGGGAGGCCGGCATCGCGGTGGGCGCGTTCCGCGGCCGGACCCTGGCCGCGGTCGCGGCCATCGTGCTGCTGGTCGCCGTACCGCTCAGCGTCGGCACCCTCTCCGTCGCCCGGGACCGCGCGCTCGCGGCGAACGCGCGGCCGGTGGCCGAGCGGTGGGCCGCCGCGGGCAACTGGCAGATCGCCTCGGTCGAGGCCCGCAGCGGAGTCGTCGTGGTGGGCGTACTGGGACTGCCGCCGCAGCCCGCCCCCACCGCGCTGCGCGAAGCGCTGGACCGCCAGGGCATGCGGGACGCCGCGCTCGAACTCCACCTGGTCGGCGGGCGTACCCACTGGTGCCCGGCGGACAGCGCCACGTGCACGGTCCGCGACTCCTCCCGCACCTGATCCGGCCGGGGGGAGGCAGGGGATGTGGCGGGTCTCCAGCGCCAGGATCACGAAGGCCGTGGCCGAGGCCGCCAGCGCGAGGCGGCCTTGACCGGCGGCCGCGCCGATCGCGGCCGCCGCGAAGATCGCTCCGGCAGTGGTCACCCCGTGGACGAGGTCGCCCTCGGTGCGGCTCTGCCGGAAGACCAGGCCGCCTCCGATGAACCCGACGCCGGTGACGACTCCCGCGAGGGCGTTGGGTGCGCCGTCCAGGGCGAGAACGGCCACGAGGGCGGCGCCCACGCCGATCATGGAGAAGGTCCGGTTGCCCGCGACGGCCCCCCTCAGGGTGCGTTCGAAGCCGAGGAGGTAGGTGAGGGCGAAGGCCACCGTGAGGTGGCCGATCGTGACGAGGGTGGAGGTGTCCGTCTGTCGGTAGTCCATCGGCCGCCCTTCCGGTGTCTCCTACGCACTCCCGCACGCCCGTGCGCACTCCCGTGCACTCCCGTGCACTCCTGCGCAGGGGGCGGCACGAGGCGGCACGGCTGTCCGTGCCAGTAGAGCGCGCGGGGGCCGGCCGGGGCGCCGGGCCCGCCGCCGCGGGGTCAGTTGTGCGGGGCCGTTCCGCTGACCCGGTGGTCGGCGTGGCTGAGGGCTTCCAGGACGAGTCGGCGCAGATGCCCGTCGCGCAGGCTGTAGTGGATGCGCCGGCCCTCGCGGCGGGTGTCGACGAGGCCCGCCAGCCGCAGTTTCGCCAGGTGCTGGCTCACCGCGGTCCTCGACGCGGCGCAGCGCTCCGCTAGCGAGCCGACGTCCGACTCCTCCTGGGCGAGCAGCCACAGGAGGTGCAGCCGGGTGATGTCCGAGAGCATCGCGAAGACCTCGGTCGCCTCGGCGAGACGCGCCCTGTCGGGATCCCGTAGGTGCGCATCGGGTGCAGGTGGCTGAGGTTCGCGAGCTGGCATACCCCACAGGGTAGGTCGCTCCGCGGAGGCGCAGGGGGAGGGCGGAGCCGCAATCCACCAGACATGTGCGCAGATGCGCATGTGTGGATACATTGGAGGCCTCGCCCTCGCCCATCCACCCGGCCCGGAGGGAACCGCATGCCGAGCGTGCTGCGCGACCGCACCTACCGCCGCCTGTTCGGCGCCCAGGTCATCGCCCTGACCGGCACCGGCCTGGCCACCGTGGCCCTCGGCCTGCTCGCGTACGACCTCGCGGGCGCCGACGCGGGTTCGGTGCTCGGGACGGCGCTCGCGATCAAGATGGTGGCGTACGTCGCCATCGCCCCGGCGATCGCCGCGGTGGCCGACCGGCTGCCGCGCCGGGCCCTCCTGGTCGGCTCCGACCTGGTCAGGGCGGGGGTCGCACTGTTCCTGCCGTTCGTGGGCCAGGTGTGGCAGGTCTACGCCCTGATCTTCCTGCTGCAAACCGCCTCGGCCGCCTTCACCCCGGCCTTCCAGGCCCTGATCCCCGACGTCCTGCCGGAGGAGCGCGCCTACACGCGGGCCCTGTCCCTCTCCCGGCTCGCCTACGACCTGGAGAGCCTCTTCAGCCCCGCGCTCGCGGCCGCGCTGCTGTCGGTGGTCAGCTACGACCGGCTGTTCCTCGGTACGGCGGCCGGCTTCCTCGCCTCGTCCGCGCTCGTGGTGTCCGCCGCCCTGCCCCGGCGGGCGCGGGCCGTCTCCGCGTCGGGTCCGGGCGGGTACGCCAAGGCCACCGCGGGGACGCGGCTGTTCCTCCGCGCCCCGCAGCTGCGGTCCCTGCTGGCGATGAACCTCGCGGTCGCGGCCGCCGGAGCCGTGGTCACGGTCAACTCCGTCGTGTACGTACGGGACTTCCTGGGGCTGTCCGCCGAGTCGGTCGCCCTCGCCCTCGGCGCGTACGGAGCCGGGTCCATGGCCGTGGCCCTGGCACTGCCGCGAATCCTGGAGAACCGCCCGGACCGGCGGGTGATGCTGACCGGCGCCCTGCTGCTCCCCGCGGCCTTCGGCGCCCTCGGCTTCATCACCTCCGCGCACGGCGGCGGTTGGCGCTGGCCCGCGCTGCTGGGCACCTGGGCGGCCTTCGGGGCGGCCTGCTCGATGGTGCTCACGCCTGCGGGCCGGGTGCTCCGGCGGGCCACGCCGGAAGGGGACCGCACCGCGGTGTTCGCCGCCCAGTTCTCCCTGTCGCACGCCGCCTGGCTGCTGACCTATCCGCTCGCGGGCTGGGTCGGCGCGAAGGGCGGGCTCGGATGGGCGACGGCGGCCCTCGGCGCGATCGCACTCGCCGCCGCGGCCCTCGCCGCCCGTCTGTGGCCGGCCGCGGCCGGGCACCCCGGCTGCGCGGGGGCGGAGGCGGAGGCGGGCCGGGGCCACGTACACGAGCACGAGCACACCGGGCTGACGCCCGGGCATCCGCACCTCCACGGGGCCCGCCGGGCCGGGGCGGGGTGGCGGCACAGCCACCACCACTTCACCGACGAGCTGCACGCCGCCCATGGCTGACCTGGGGAACGTACGACCGACGGACTGAATTCGATCACCCATTAGTCATAAAGGATCACGCCCGATGCACCCTTCCTGACCATTTGTGTGAATAGATCACCGCACTGGTCCTCCTTGGGCGAGTCGTCTCCCCCCGAAGGGCACCCGATGCGACGTGTGGCGAGAAGCCGCGCCGACGGCCCGTACCGGCACCGGCGCACGGTGACCGCCTTCTCCGTGGTGGCGGCCTGCTGCTTCCTCTCCGCGGCGCCTTCCGCGGCGTCGGACCCTGCGGACCCCGGCACCACGGTGTCCGAGTCCGCGTCCGCGTCCCCGGAACCTTCGGTGTCCGCCGTACCGCCGACGCCTGCCGCCGGTACGGGGCGGGTGGACGGGTCCGGGCCGGACACCGGAGCCGCTGCCGGCTCGCGGCTGCGGGAGAGCGCGGATCTGGCGGTGTCGGGCACGCTGCGGCCGACGGCGGCCGACGGCCCGGGCGACCGGGACGACCGGGACAACCGCGAGAACGCCGCCGCGGCGGGCCGGGAGACGTTCGACTACGTCGTGACGGTGACCAACCGGGGACCGTCCACCGCCCGGGAGGTGCGCGTCACCGACCGGTTGCCGCTCGCCCTGGAATTCGTCTCGTCCCGCGACGGCTGCACCGCGAGCGGCCGGACGGCGGTGTGCGGGCCGTTGGCCACGCTGGCGGTGGGCGGCTCGCACGCGTGGGTGATCACCGTGCGGCTCGCCGCCGGCTACCGCGGAGACGGTACGGACATCGTCAACGAGGCGGTCGTCGACGCGGCCACGTCGGACCCGGACTCCCGGAACAACACGACCTCCCTGACCGGCCTGGAAATCCCGCCCAGTGCGCGGACCGCGGATCTGTCGATCCGCAAGACGGCGGTGCTCGGAGAGGGACGGGAACACGTCCGGCCCGGCGAGAAGTTCACGTATCTGATCACGGTGCGCAACGCCGGCCCGGCAACGGCGCGACAGCTCCAGGTCACCGACCTGCTGCCGTCGTCGCTGACCCTGCTCTCCTCACCCGATGACTGCGCGGTCGCGAAGGACGGGGACCGGCTGGTGGTGTGTCCGCCGCTGGCGCGCCTGGCGGCCGGCGAGAAGGCGGAGTACCGGATCACGGTCCGTACCGTCACCCGGGACCGGGCGGCCCAGCCGCCGCCCGAGAAGTGCGCGCCCATCGAGAACGTCGCCCGTGTCACCTCGGCGAGTTTCGACCCCGACCTCTCGGACAACGCCAACGGGCCGGGGACCACCGGGCCGGGCGGCGGGCGGCTGTGCCTCGTGTCCGGAGGGCGCGGGGACCAGCACGACGGGCACGACGGGCACGACGGCCGGCACGACGGTCGTGAGGACAGCCGCGAGGACGGTCACGGGGACGGTCGCGGGGACGGCCACCACGGCCGCGACGACCACCACGACGGCCGCGAGCAGCACGGCGGCCGCGGCGACCTGGCCGACTCCGGGGCCACGGTCCCGGCCTGGCTGCTCTGGGCCTCCACCGCGCTGGTGGCCGCGGGAGCGGCGCTGCGGGCGGCGTTCCGGGTGCGGCGCCCGTGACCTGCTGTTCGCCGCGGCCCCCGCGGCGAACGACCTCCGCAAGCCCCACCGCAGCGCGAGAAGACGAGGAACGTTCCGGTATGACGATGCCCCGGAGTGCCCGGAGTGCCCGGAGTGCCCGGTGGCGCAGGGCCGCCGCCGCCTTGCTGTGCACGGCGGCGCTGGTCCTGCCGGCAGCCCTCGCCGCGCCCGCGACGGCCGGCACGGCCGCCTCCACCGACCCCGCCGGCGGCCCCCGGCCCCGTGCGCTCGCCTTTCCCGTCAACGAGAACTTCGACAGTTCCACCAACCTGGGCGGCACCAGCGGCAACGCGAGCTATCCGGACGGCGGCGGCTGGCTGCGGCTGACGTCCGCGAGCTCCACCCAGGCCGGCACCTGGAAGCTGAAGGACTCCTTCCCCACCACGCTCGGCATCCTCGCCGAGTTCAGGTACGCGAGCTACGGGGGAACCGCCTTCGAGGGAAAGCGCGGTGACGGGCTGTCGTTCTACCTCGCCGACGGCGCGGCGGCCGACGGGACCGGCTCTTCCGGCGGAGCCCTCGGCTACGCCTGTTCGGGTGCGGCGGACACCTGCGCGACATCGGGCGTACCGGGCGCCTATCTCGGCATCGGGCTGGACGAGTTCGGCAACTTCTCCTCGAACACGGTCGGAAACGGCGGCCCGGGCGCCCAGCCCAACAAGATCGTGGTGCGCGGCGGAGGCACCGGCAGGACGGGGTACCGCTTCGCCACGTCCGCCGACGGGCCGGGCAAGACCGTGGAGACGGGCAGCCGCGCCAAAGAGCGCACGGTGCGCGTCTCCCTGCTGCCCAGCGGTACGAAGATGCTGCTGTCGGTGTGGTCCGACAGCGGCCCCGGCACGGCCATGACCCAACTGATCACCGACTTCGACGTCACGGGCATCACGGGTCAGCCGAAGCTGCCGGCCACTTTCAAGGTGGGATTCTCCGGGAGCACCGGCGGCGCCACGAACATCCACGAGATCGACGACCTGCGCATCAACGTGCCGGCCGACCTGACCATCGCCAAGACGGGCTCCCCCGCGAGCGTGTCCGCCGGCGGCGGACCGGTGACCTACACCCTGGCCGTCTCCAACAGCCAGGCCAACGAGGTCACCGGCGCCGCCGTGCGCGACACCGTTCCCGGGCTGACCGACGTGACCTGGACCTGCCGCGCCAACACCGGCGGAACCTGCGGGAGGGCCTCCGGCAGCGGGAACGCCCTGGACACCACGGCCGACTTCCAGCGGGGCGGCTCCGTCACCTACACGGTCACCGGTACGGCGCCGGCCCAGCCCGTCACCCTGTCCAACACGGCCACCGTGACCGCCCCGGCGGACCGTACGGACACCAATCCGGCGGACAACAGCTCCACCGCGGCCGCCACGGTGGTGACGGCGCGCGCCGATGTGGCCGCGGAGAAGGAGGGGGTCGGCCCCGGACCGGTGGTTCCGGGCCGGGAGTTCGCGTACCGGATCACCGCACGGAACCTGGGGCCCTCCCACACGACCGCGGTCCAGGTCTCCGACACCCTTCCCGGGCCGCTGCGGTTCGTCTCCTCCGCCGACGGGTGCACGGCCTCGGGACAGCAGCTGTCCTGCCCGGTCCGCGATCAGCTGAGCGCCGGGACGAGCACCTCGTGGACCGTACGCGTACGGCTGGACCCGGCCTACCAGGGCGACGGATCGGACCTCGGGAACGTCGCCTCCGTCCGGCACGCCCTACCCGATCCGCAGCCCGCGAACGACACCAGCGCGGCCGCCGCCCCGCCGGGCGGGGTAGCGGCCCCCCAGGCCGACCTGTCGCTGGTGAAGGCCGTCGAGACCCGCTCCCCCGTGGCACCCGGGGAGACCTTCACGTACACGGTGACCGTGCGCAACGACGGCCCGTCGGTGGCCCGGAGGGTCACGGTCGCCGACCCGCTGCCGACGGCGCTCGCGTTCGTCGCGTCGGCCGGAGGCTGCACCGCCGTCGGCCGGGACGTCACCTGCGGTACGGCGGCGACCCTGGACCCGGGCGGGGTCCGGTCGTGGACCTTCACCGTGCGCCTCGACCCGGCGTACACCGGTGACGCGACGGGCCCGCGGAACACCGCGACCGCCCGCGCCGACACGGCCGATCCGAACCCGCTCGACAACAGCGGCTCCGGCGGTGTGCCCGGCGGGCGCGTCCGCCCGCCGAGCGCCGACATCGAGCTCGCCAAGCGCGCGACGGCGGGCTGACCGGGCGCCTCCCCTGACCGAACCGCCCGGACTCCCAGCACTCCCAGGACTCCCCGGACTGCCTGGACTCCCCCGAACTCCCGTACAGCTCTCCCTGTACGGTCCTCCCGCACGAAACGGAAACGATGCGCGATGACGACGACACCAGGCCGGCGGCCGGCGGTGTGGGCCGTGGCTCCGCTGCTCTGCGCCGCGGCCCTGTGGGCCGGACCGGTCCCCGGGGCCGCCGCCCTGCCCGGCGGCGGGCCTACGGTCGAGGTGACCACGCTGCGGGCCAAGGCCCCCGGTGACCTGATCACCTACACGCTGACCGCGAGGAACAAGGGCCCGTCGGTGGCCCGGAAGGTCACCGCCACGGACAAGCTCCCCAACGGGATCTCCTTCGTGGGCTCCTCCGACGGTTGCACCGCCGTCGCGCAGACCGTCACGTGCGGGCCCGAACCGCAGCTTGCCGCCGGGGAGACCAAGAGCTGGAGCTTCCAGGCCCGGCTGAGCCCCTCGTACCAGGGCGACGGGTCCGACCTCGGCAACAGCGCCACGGGCAGCTCCGAGGCCACCGATCCCGACCCCGCCAACAACAAGCCGGATCCGGTGCTGCCTCCGGGGCCCTTCGATCCCGTGTCGGACCTGGCCACGGTCAAGACCCCGCTGGGCGCGGGGCCGACGGTCCCGGGCCAGGAGTACGAGTACGAGGTCCGTACGACCAACAAGGGCCCCTCGGACGCGCGCAACGTCGTGGTGACCGACGCCCTGCCCGTCGGGCTGGCCTTCGTCTCCTCGGCCGACCCGTGCACGGCGTCCGGACGCACCGTCACCTGCGGTCCGCTGGCCCGGCTCGTCCCCGGCGGCGAGGTGGTGTGGACCTTCAAGGTGAAGCTGGACGCCGCCTACTCCGGTGACGGCAGCGACCTGCGCAACACGGCGACCTCCGCCTCCGCGTCCAAGGAGCCGGAGCCCGCCGACAACACCTCGCAGGCCGTGCTGCCGCCGGGCGGGGTCACCGCCCCGCAGGCCGACGTGTGGACGACCAAGCGGACGGCCGACAGCACTCCCGTCGCCCCCGGACAGACCTTCGACTACGTGGTGAGCGCGACCAACGACGGCCCGTCCCGGGCCCTCGGCACCGCCATCACCGACAAGCTGCCCGCGCAGCTCGCCTTCGTCTCCTCCCCCGACGGCTGCTCGGTCACCGACGGTACGGTCAGCTGCGGCCCGGTGGCCGTACTGGAACCCTCGGCATCCCGGACCTGGCGGTTCACCGTCCGCCTCGACAGCAACTACACCGGCAACGGATCCGACATCCGCAACACGGCGACCGCCGGCTCGCGGACCAAGGACCCCAAGCCGGAGAACAACACGAGCAGCCCGGCCGGCCTGCCCGGCAGCACCGTCAACAAGCCGACCGCGGACCTGGAAGTGGTCAAGGAAGCCGTCGGTACGAAGCCTCCGGTGCCGGGCGAGACCTTCGACTACCGGATCCGGATCTCCAACAACGGCCCGTCGGCCGACGCCTTCAACGTCAAACTCACCGACGCGCTCCCCGAGGGCCTCTCGTACGTGACGTCCTCCCCGGCCGGATGCACCGCCGCCGGACACCTGGTGGCGTGCAAGCGCACCAGCCCGCTCAAGGTCGGCGAAACGGTCGAGTACCTGCTCACCGTCAAGGTGGACCCCGCCTACGCCGGAGACGGCAGTGACCTGAAGAACACCGCACAGGTGACGGCCGACAACATCGACCCGGCGAGCGGGAACGACACGAGCACCGCGACCGTGCCCGGCGGGCACGTCACGGCGCCCGCCGCGGACCTCGCCATCACCAAGAAGCCCGTCCAGACCAGCCCCGTGGCCCCGGGCGAGACCTTCGACTACGCCCTGACCGTCACCAACAACGGCCCCTCCCAGGCCGAACAGATCACGGTGTCCGACACACTGCCGACGGCGCTGAGCTTCGTCTCGGGCGACGCCACGTGCACCTCCGGACGGACCGTCACCTGCGGCGCCCTGCCGCGGCTGGCGCCCGGAGCGTCGATGACCTGGGTGATCAAGGTGAAGCTGGACCCCGAGTACACGGGGAACGGCTCCGACATCCGCAACACCGCCACCGTCGACTCCCTGACCGGCGACCCCAAGCCCGCGAACAACACGAGCGCGGCCGCCGGCCCGCCCGGCGGCACGGTCAAGGACCCGACGGCCGACCTGGAGGTCGGCAAGACGACCCCCTGACCAGCAACTCGTACGGAAGGCCGGCAGGGCACCCCGCCCCGCCGGCCTTCCGGCGTACGCCCTGCGCGACGGCGCCGCGGGACCGGGACACCGTACGAATTCACCCGAATGGCGGCGCTCGAATGTCCCCGCGCGCCCCCGCCACGGACGCTGGGCGCAGCGCAGGACCCTCGGCGTCCCGCCCGACGAAGGAGCCTCCCGTGGCACAGGCAACGCCCCCCAGCAGGGCCCCCAACAGCAGGTACACCGCCGACGAGAACCCGTGGGCGACGAGCGGCACCGTGTTCGCCGGTGTGCTGATGCTCGTGGAAGGCGTCCTCGGCATCCTGAAGGGAATCGTCGGCATCGCGAACGACGACGTCTACGCGAGGGTGGGCGACTACACCTTCAAGTTCGACGTCACGGCGTGGGGCTGGATCCACCTCGTCCTGGGCATCGTGCTCGTGGTCGTGGGTGCCGGCATCCTCAAGGGCGCGGACTGGGCCAGGGTCACGGGCGTGGTGATCGTCGCGCTGGACATCATCCTCAACTTCCTGTGGCTGCCCTACACGCCGCTCTGGGCCCTCATCTCGATCGCCATCGGCGTCTTCATCATCTGGGCCCTGTGCACGGACAAGAACCGCTTCACCGCCTCCTGAACGACGTACCGGGCGTCCTTCACGGTCCGCGTGCCCGCAGGCGGTCGGGCGGGGTGGACGGGAAGGACGCCCGGGAGGGCCGCCGGGGAAGGCCGCCCGGGCTTCGGCGTCCCTGCTTCAGACCGCCGCCGAGTCCCCGGCGGGCGTCGGCCGCACGCTCCGGGCGGCCTCGGCCGCGGTGTAGGAGGAGGCGAAGGTGAACGCGCGCGGGGACGGCCCGTGCGCCCGCAGGTCCGCCAGCTGCTCCAAGGCCTCCCCGACGGTCGGGAGGTGCCCGGCGGGGACCCACCAGAGCACCATGTGCGCCTCGACGTGCCGTTCGAACCATTCGCGGCGCCGCCGCATCACCTCCAGGTGGCCGCTGCGGTAGGCGAAGTCCCACAGCGCCTCCTGGGTCTCCCACACCGACAGGTTGACGATGACGTTCTCGCCCGCCGGGCGCAGGCCGGTGGCGTCGGCCGCTCCCTCCTCAGCGAGCCGCCACACGAAGCCGGGCGCGCCGTCGGCGGCGGTGTTGACCGGGTCGAGCATCTCGACGAAGGGCGCCACGCGCGGGTCGTCGAGCGGGTGGCGGAGCGTCGCGACGTTGAGTTGGGCGAGGTGGGCGGCATGCGGGGATGCGGTCATGGCCTCATCCCAGCACGAGCCGTTTTCTATGTCAATCATCATTGTTTTTAGAAGACTCGACCACCACGCAGCACTCCCCCGGCCGGGCGTCCATCCGGGCGCGGACGGGACCGTCCGCACCGAGCAGCCCCTCCAGGAGCGCGAGGTTCATGCCGCAGACGAGGGGAGGGAAGCGTTCGGCGACGGCGTGAAAGGGGCAGTTGCGCATACGGACGACGCGTGCGGCTGCCCCGGGCGCGCCCTCGACGCCTTCGGCGTCCCGAGCATCCTCCGCGCCCTCGGCGCCTTCCAGGTGCGGTTCGTAGCCGCGGGCGGCCAGCATCTCCATCGCCTCTTCGAGGCCCCCGCAGGGCGCCGCCGAGCCGCGCAGGGCCTCACCCCGGCCGCGGGCGGCCGCGCAGAGCCCTGCGTCCAGCCCCGCTTGCTCGGCGGCCTCGGCCAGCAGCTCGGCGACCGTGCGGTAATCGCGGGCGGGCAGCGACACCGACAGCTCGACCCGCGCCCGCGTGTACACCTTGGCGGGACGGCCCGCCCCCGGCCCCGAGCGGCCCGTCAGCCGGCGGCTGCCACTCTCCAGCAGCCCGGCCTCGGTCAGCCTGTCCAGATGGTGCGCGGCAAGCGTGCGCGCCACCCCGGCCGCCTCGGCGGCCTCGTTGCGGCCGACTTCACGACCCTGCGCCACCACGTACTCGTACAGGCGGCGCCGCACCGGATCCTGCAGCACCGCGATCACATCGATGTCCTCCACCCGGCCATTCTAGGAACAACGCAGGTTGGAGAAAGAAAAGCGGACCGGCCACACAGCACGCTTCACCTGAGCCGAAGTCCGCCTCCGCCCGCCTCCGCCCGCACGGAGGTCATCCGAGATGCGTTCATACCTCTGAGTGAGGTCGGTGGGGATCACGGGGGCGGGAGCGGACTTCTGCCTAGGGTGGCTCCCGGCGGTACGCAGCCGCTCCGATCCGCGCGTCGACTCATACGGGAGCTTGTGTGGCGCAGCAGCACACGACGTCACTCCGGCTCCGTCTCCGGTACCGCTTCGACCATCTGCTCTCGGGCGGGACGACCGCACTCATCGGCTGGCTCGCCCTGGCCTGCCTCGCCGTCGTCCTTCCGGCCAGCGCGGTCCTCGTCTGGTCCGACCGGGCCGCCCCGGCCACGCTCTCCGGCCGGCTCACCGCCGTGTGGGTCAGCGTCGGCCAGACCCTGAAGATCGGGGGTGCGGTCGGCTCCCCGCTGTACGTGCTGGCCTCCGTATCGCTCGCGCTCGTGGCGCTGCTCTTCGTGTCGACCCTGGTCAGTCTGATCACCACGGGCATCAACCGGCGCATCATGCTGCTGCGCCGGGGTCACTCCACGGTGCTGGAGGCCCGGCACACCGTCGTACTGGGGTGGTCGGACCAAGTGTTCCCCGTGATCGGGGAACTCGTGGCGGCCAACGCGAACCAGCGCCGCTCCGCCATCGCCGTACTCTCCCCGCAGGACAAGGTGTGGATGGAGGAGGAGATCTCCGCCCGCGTCGGCGAAGGCGGCAGGACGCGGATCATCTGCCGCAGCGGGAGCACCACCGACCCGGCCGAGCTGCGCCGGGTGAGTCCGCGCACGGCGAGGGCGGTGCTGGTGCTGCCTCCCACCGGGGACACCGGGGACGCCCACGTGGTGAAGACCCTGCTCGCCCTCGACGCGGCCGTCCACGGCTCCGGGGAGGCGGAGGGAGAGGCGAAGGGGGAGGCGGTGGTGGTCGCCGCCGTCCGTGACTCCCGCAACCACCTGACCGCCAGGCTGGCCGCCGGGCCCGCGGGGCACGTCCTGTGCGTGGACGACATCGTCGCCCGGCTCCTCGTCTCGACGGCCCGGCAGCCCGGTCTCTCGCTGGTCTACTCGGAGTTGCTGGACTTCGACGGCGACGAGTTCTACCCGGTGGCCCCCGGGGACCTGGTGGGGCGTCCCTTCGGCGAGGCGCTGCTGTCGTTCGACACGTCCTCGGCGGTCGGCCTGCTGCACGGCGGCGGGAGCGTCACCCTCAATCCGGATCCGGGGGCGACGATCGGCCCGGCCGACCGGATCATCGTCATCTCCCGGGACGACGACACGGCCGTACGGGCGGACGCGGCCGCCCACGTCGAGGACGACGCGATCGTGACGGCCGCACCCGCGACCGCCCGGGCCGAGCGCCTCCTCCTGCTCGGCTGGAACCGCCGCGCCCCGCTCGTCATCGAGCAGCTCGACCAGTACGTGGGCCCGGGGACCACCCTGGACGTCGTGGCGCTCGGCGTGCACGCGGCCACGGGCGGCGCCCGGGGCGTCACGGCCGCGCGGTCCCGCCTCGAAGTCTCCTTCCACGACGGTGACATCACCGACCCGCTCACCCTGGCCAAGCTGGACGTGCCCTCGTACGACGGTGTGATCGTGATCGGTGAGACGGAGCCCGAGGCCGTGGACGGGGCCGTGGACGGGGCCGCGGCCGCGCCCATCTCCTCCCTGGCTCCGGTGACGGATCCGCAGGCGCGGGCGGACGACAGGACACTGGTCACCCTGCTGCACCTGCGGGCCATCGGGGACACCGCGCGGCGGGACATCGCGCTCACCACCGAGATGTCCGACGACGGAAACCGGCTCCTCGCACCGGCTCAGGACGGCGCCGACTTCATCGTGAGCGGCAGGCTGATCAGCCTGCTGATGACCCAGATCTCCGAGAGCCCGTACCTCGCCGCTGTCTTCGAGGAGCTGTTCGACGCGGAGGGGCACGAGTTCCACCTCAAGCCGGCCACGGACTACGTACGGGCCGGTCATGAGGTCTCGTTCGCCACCGCCGTCGAGGCGGCACGGCGGCGCGGGGAGTGCGCGGTGGGCTACCGGCTGCGGGCGCGGAGCACGGCGGGCCCCGACTACGGGGTGCGGATCAACCCCGACAAGCGCCTGCGCGTCCGCTTCTGCGCGGAGGACTCGCTGATCGTGCTCGCCGAGAGCTGACGGCTGCCGGCCGGCCGGGCGGCAGCCAACCGCTGACCGCCGGCGCCGCCGTCGGGGCCGCCGCTACGCCGTGTGCACTTCCAGGGCGGTCCGCACCGCGGATTCCAGGGCTCCCTCGATCCACGCGGGCTTGATGGAGGTGTGGCATCCGGCGAAGTGCAGGTTGCCCTCGGCCTTGCGGACGTGCGGGAAGAGCTCGGTGTGCTGGCCGGGCAGCAGTACGGACGCCTCACCGTAGGCGTACGGGTCGCGCATCCAGGACTGGGTGCGGCCGACGCCGGTGTAGAACACCTCGACGCGCTGCCCGAACACCTCCTGAACTCCGGCGAGGGCGCGCGGGTAGCGCTCCTCGTCGTCCAGGGAGTCCCACTTCAGGGCGTCGTCCGCCCAGCTGTAGGAGGCGAGGATGACACCGCCGGCGCTGCCCTCGACGGGGTAGGAGGGCTGGAACATGAAGCGGTTGGGGTTGTCGGTCACCGAGCCGCCGCCGACGACGCGGGCGGCCTCGGGCTGATCGCGGGTGACCACGCGGCTGGCGGCGTAGTGGGAGCGCTGGCCCGCGGAGATGTGCCCCTCGGGCACGGAGGGGTGGGCGCCCAGCAGGGTTCCGTTCGCCGGGCTCTGACCGGTCTGGTACTTGCGGTAGAGGCCGGGCTGCACTGCCTCCAGCTCGCGCTTCCAGTCGGCCTCGTCGAACTCCCACCAGCGGCGGCTGAATTCGAGCAGCACCTTGGTGGCGGCGTCGTAGTGCAGCTCGGTGACCGCGCGCCGCTTGCCGTACGAGAGCGCCGGGGTGATGGGGATGTGGCGCAGCCCCGAGAAGGGGACGGTGATGACGGCGGTGTCGGCGGTGAAGGTCTCGCGCCGCACGGGGCTGCCGCCGCGGCCCTCGGAGACGGTCTCGACCGTGACCTTGCCGTCGCCGTGGACGATGCGGGTCACCCGGCGATCGAGGCGTACGAGGTCCTTGACCCGCGCGTACATCGCGTCGGCCAGGGTGGCGGTGCCGTCGGGCAGTTCGTAGAAGGCGGTGTCGGGGCTGATCAGCGAGGCACCGATGAAGCTGTGCACGAAGGCGAGGTGCAGGCGGGAGGTGAGGTTCTCGACCGTTCCGATCAGGTCGATGGTCCGCTCGTCGAGCTTGGCCTCCTCCGTCAGGAAGCGGTACATCGACATGTGTCCGTAGCGCTGGATGACGCGCGCCCAGCCCTCGACGAGGTCCTTGTCCTTCTTGCCGTCGATCTCCCCCCGCACGGGGGCGAAGGCGTCGCGGACGATCTTGGATGCGGGCACGGACTCGTACGCCTGCGGTACTCCGAAGGAACGATTGAGCGCCTGCGGGGCGCGCGCGTAATCGGCCCGGCGGACGCGGATGCCGTTGACGTGGATCCAGGTCCGGTAGGCGGGACGGCCGGCCGCGTCGACGTCGACCAGGTGGAAGCGCCTGCGCTTGAGGCCGAGACCGTCCATCAGCCCGGTGACCAGCGGGTGGCTGTCGGGGATGCGCATCGCGCCGGCCTCGGCGTACTGCTTCGGGTCGGCGAAGGCCGGGGCGGCTTTCTCGTGGCCGCCGGTGCGGAAGGTCTTGATCCGGCCGCCCACCCGGTTGGCGTTGGCCTCGATGACGGTGACCTTGTGTCCGGCCTCGCGCAGGAGGTGCGCGGCGGTGAGGCCGGCCGGCCCGGCGCCGACGATCAGCACCTTCTTGCCGGGGCGGCGCGAGCGGGGCAGGCCGTTCCTGAGCAGGATGTCGGCGTAGCGCGGTACGAGCGGCTGGTCCTCGTCGTCCCGTACGAGGATGGCCCGGGCCACGGTCAGGCAGGTGCTCCAGTCGGCGACGGCGGCGCCGGGGACGGCCTGCGAGGTCTCGGCGGAGGTGACGGCCACCGTCAGCCCGCCGGCCGCCGCGACGGCTGCCGCGCCGGCGATGACGGTACGGCGGGAGGGCCGGTGGGAGGGCCGGTGGGAGGGCGCCGGCGCGGGCTCGCCGGATGCTCCGGAAGCTTCGGGGGCTGGGGAGTTGGCATCGGGATCCATGATCATGACCCAACTCTTGCCGCCCGCCCGGGCCCGAAGGGCCAGAAGAGGCCCCCGCGGGCAAGGACCACCCGGACGTGCGAAGCGCTCCGGCTCGTGCTGACGAACTGGCTTTCGTACCAGCGACCTTGGAGCCTGCGGCCGTGGTCGACCGGGAGGGCGTCCGGGGAGCGGGCGCCGCGCGGGCGGGACGGGAGCGTCACCGTACGGGCAACCGGGCGCCATCGAAGGGGTATCGGGGCGGGCGATGGCGGAGGCATAACGGATCGAAGGGGCCGGTTCCTAAGTTTCTCGTTGCCGGCCGAGAACGACCGGTTCGAACAGGCGAAACAGGGGCCGCCCGCGAGGGCCTGGACCGCATGCCGCCGGTGACCCGAAGGAACCGAACGTGCGCAGAATCGCGCTTCCCGCAGTGACGGCACTGTCACTGGCCCTGCTGCTCCCGCAGTCCGCCATCGCCGAGGACGTCCCCTCCCCGGCGCTGGAGGCCGGGGAGACCCGGCTGATCGGCCCGGGTACGTACCAGTCGGTCGACGACACCTTCCAGATATCCGAGAACGACGTGTCGTACGGCCTGATGAGCCGGACCCACACGGTGGACGGGAGCGCGGCGGGCGTCGCCCAGGCCCAGGACGCCCCGGCCGCCCGCGCCGACCTCGGGGTGTTCGGTCCGAGCTGGGAGGCCGAGTTCGTCGGCGGCCAGCTGAACCGCAAGCTGGTCCCCGGCTCCGGTTCGATCACCACCACCGACCTGGACACCGCCGAGTCGGTCCGCTACGACCTGACCGACTCGGTGGCCGGCGCCAACGGCGGCAGCATCAACACTTACAAGGCGTCCGACGGTTCCACCCTGGTGGAGAGCGTGCAGTGGGACGACCTCGCCGGCGTGCTGAAGACCACGGTCACCGAGACGCTCAACGTCAACCTCACCCAGGCCGCCTCCGGTGACGACGTGCCGCTGGACTCCTCCGGGAACCCGATCCCGGCTGCCTCCCTGAAGCCGTCCTACACCTGGAAGCAGGTCGGCGGCAGCGGCGACAACTGGCGGGTGACGGCGGTCGGCAGCGCCGCCTTCAAGCAGACGACGGTCACCTACGACAGCACCGGCCGCGTCTCCACCGTCAAGGACCCGGCGCGTGCCGACGTCCCCGCGCAGACCGTCAAGGTCAACTACGCGGCGGCCACCACCGCATCCGGACAGACCCTCGGCGATGTCGCGGGCCAGGTCAAGGACATCACCGTCACCGTCGGCCAGACCGTGCAGACGCTGGCCCGCTACTCGTACGACGGCTCCGGCCTGCTCCGCAAGGTCGACGACCCGGCGGCCGGCAGCCAGCTCAACACCTACAGCTACGACGCCTCGGACCGGGTGGTCGCCGCCTCCGCCGAGGACGGCGCGTCCTGGCAGCTGACCTACTCCGGTGACGTGGCCGCCCCGCAGTCGGTGGAGACCACCGGGATCCGCCCGGAGGCCGGCAGCGCCGTCCAGGGCGCCCCCAGCGAGGCGACGCCGGACGGCGTCGCCCCGGCCGCCGAGGACTTCACCGGCGGCGAGATCACCTCCGCCCAGGCCTACCCGAGCTACTGCTCCCGGCCCGAGTCGTGGATGTGGTACCAGTACAGCGGCTGCTCGACCAAGGTCGCCCACTACGGCTGGCACAACCCGAGCTGGCGCACCACCCCGACCGGCGCCAAGATCAGGGGCATCTCGGGGGACCACTGCAGCAACAGCCCCGACAAGCCCGGCGGCTGGGACTTCCGTGCTGCTTGCGACTCGCACGACTACGGCTACGGAACCATCGGCAACGCGTACAAGGGCTACCGCTACTACCTGGACACCAACAAGGGCATAGCCACCGACGTCGCGTTCTACAACATCCTGTACAGCAACACCTGCCCGGCGTACTTCTGGAAGAGCGCCTGCCGGTCCACCGCGTACACGTACTACACCGCGGTCTTCTACAAGGGCCGCCCGAAGAACGGTGCCAACGCCACCTGACGGGCAGCGCCACCGCAGGGGGACCGGGCAGTGCAGCGAGCGACGCTGCCGCCCCGTCCCCCGCCCCCGGGGCCTGAGCACACGGCCCCGCTCCCCTGAACTTCCAGCCCTGAACTCGCGGGCTTCACATGCGAGTTGCCCCCCTCCTCTCCTTCTTTGCCGCCGCGGCACCGCCCGCTCGGTGCCTACTCCCTGGAGCCTGTCGTGAAGAGATCTGTTGTGGCCGTCGCGATGGCCTCGGGCCTGCTGCTCGGTGCAGTGCCCGCGGGCCTGGTGCCCCTGGTCGGGACGGCCCCGGCGGCGGCGGCCGGCGAGGTCCCGGTGGATCCGGCGCTGGAGACCGGGACCGCGGGCGGCGGCACGGTCCGGGTGAACGTGGTGACCCAGACCCGCTCCGGCGTGGCCACGGCCGCCGCGGCGGGCGAGACGGAGGTGGCGTACGACCGGCTGCCGATGGTCACCCTCACGGTGGGCCAGGCGGGGCTCACCCAACTCCGCTCCAACCCGGCCGTGGTGAGCGTGACGGAGGACGTCCCGGTCCCCGCGATGCTGGACGGCTCGACGGTCCGGATCGGCGCGGACAAGGCATTCGCCGCCGGCGCCACCGGGGCGGGCACCGCGATCGCGGTGATCGACACCGGTGTCGCGAAGAACCACCCCTTCCTGAGCGGCCGGGTGACGGCCGAGGCCTGCTTCTCGGTGAACGACGAGAGTTACGGCGCGACCAGCCTCTGCCCGAACGGCGAGGCCTCCCAGGAGGGCACCGGCAGTGCCGACGCCGACACCGGCAGCTGCGCGGAACTGGGTGCGGCCTGCTCCCACGGCACCCACGTGGCGGGCATAGCCGCCGGCAACGGGACCGGTCTGAGCGGCGCCCCCAAGCGCGGGGCGGCCCCGGGCGCGAACATCGTGGCGATGCAGGTGTTCTCCCGCTTCGACTCCGACGACTACTGCGGCGCCGGCAACAGCCCCTGCGTGCTGAGCTTCACCAGCTCGCAGGTCAAGGCGCTGGAGAAGGTGTACGCGCTGAAGCAGTCCGGCACGGACATCATCGCGGCCAACATGTCGCTGGGCGCCGGCCGTTGGACCACGGGCTGCGACACCGACCCCCGCAAGTCCGTGATCGACAGCCTGTACTCGGTGGGCGTGGCGACGGTGGTCGCGGCCGGCAACAACGGGTACGGCGACGCGGTCAACGCCCCCGGCTGCGTCCCGTCGGCGGTGACGGTCGGCGCGACGACCAACGACGACCAGGTGGCCTCGTTCAGCAACCGCGGCCCGCTGCTGGACGTGATGGCACCCGGCGCGGCCGTGGTGTCCTCGGTCCCGGGCGGCGGCTACGCGGCGAAGAGCGGCACCTCGATGGCGGCCCCGCACGTGGCGGGGTCCCTGGCGGTGCTGCGACAGAAGTACCCTGCGCAGAGCCTCGCGAACCTGGTGGCGATGCTGGGCACCACCGGTACGCCGATCACGTACACCGGCGCCGTCACCCCCCGGCTCGACCTCGGCAAGGCCGTCGTCGGCACGGCCGCCCCCGAGCCGCAGCCGGCCGCCCGGCCGCGACCCTCCCAGGTCTTCGACGACACCGACCGGCCCATCCCGGACCCGGGCACCCTGGAAGCCCCGCTGACCGTCACCGGGGTGCCCGGCAACGCGCCCAAGGCGCTCCGGGTCGAGCTGGAGGGCACCCACCCCTGGCGCGGCGACCTCAAGATCGACCTGGTGGCCCCCGACGGGAAGCTGTACCGCCTGAAGTCCACCTCCGGCACCGAGGGGGCCGGCGCGCTCGGCGGCTTCACCGTCGACGCCTCCGCCTCCCCCGCCTCCGGCACCTGGAAGCTTCAGGTCCAGGACACGTCGGCCGGCTCCAAGGGCACCCTCCTCGGCTGGTCGCTGAACTTCCCCACCCCCTTCGCCATGACCGGCAACCTGAGCGTCCCGGACGGCGGTTCGGTCACCTCCGGCCTCGCGGTGGCCGGCATCGGCGGCCAGGCCCCGGCCGCCCTCCAGGTCGCCGTGGACATCACCCACGAGTGGCGCGGCGACGTCCGGATCGATCTGCTCTCCCCCGACGGCCGGACCTACCCGCTGCGTTCGGACTCCACCGCCGCCACCGAGAACGGCGGGGTGCTCCGCGAGACCTACCGGGTGGACGCCTCCGCCTCGCCCGCTGACGGCACGTGGACGCTGAAGGTCTCCGACCCGTACACCGGCTCCGTCGGCACCCTCAACGCCTGGTCGATGACGTTCCCCGCGTACGAGGTGCAGACCCCGCACTCGGTCCCCGACCCGGGCACCATCGAGGTCCCGGTGACCGTCACCGGCATCGCGGGCAACGCGCCGACGAAGCTCCAGGTGTACCTGCACGCCACCCACACCTGGCGCGGTGACCTGGACGTCCACCTGGTCGCCCCGGACGGCAAGGCGTACCTGGTCAAGGAATCCGTGGAGGGGGAGGGCAACGGCGTGATCCAGCAGGTCTACACGGTGGACGCCTCCGCCTCCCCGGCGAGCGGGGTGTGGAAGCTCCGGGTCGAGGACATCTCGGCCGGCTCCTCCGGGACGCTCGACCACTGGACCCTGAAGTTCTGACCGGTCCCGCCCCCCGAATCACCGGGAACCGCTCCCGAACGCCCGGCCCCCGGCTTCCGCTGCTGGGGGCCGCGGCCTTTCCGCAGGTGGGAGGGCAGGGAAGGAGAAGCGATAGCGGTCCGATAAGGATACGAAGTCCCACTCCCCTACCGTCTGTTGATGTCAGAGTGAGTCGCCCGGGGAACGGACCGGCAAGGGGCCGGAGTCCGGTGGGCGAGGGGTGAGAGGGAGTGGGGACATGGGGAACGGGCGTCTGGTCAAGGCGGTTGTGACGGTCGCGGCGGTCATCGCGGGTGTCGTACTGGCGGCCGGGACGGCGGTGGCCGGCGGCACGGCGGTGACGGCCGCGGCCGGTGGGACGACGGTCGTCGTGCAGACCGAGCCCTGGGACTGAGCGGCGGCCGGGTCAGGCCTCCTGCGGGAGCTCCGCGCCCGGTGCCCGCGCCTCCTCGATTTCGACCCGGAGCAGGTGCAGACGGCCCAGCAGGACGGTGCTGCCGGTCTCCTCGGCCAGGGCGAAGGCGGCGGCGAGGTCCTCGTCGGCCCGTTCGGCGCGACCGGCCCGCAGGCGGGCCTCGGCCAGACCCAGCAGGACGTAGGCCATGCCGAGCCGGTCGTGCTTGGCGCGGACGATCCCGGCGGCCTCGGTCAGGGCCTCCTCCGCCTCCGGCAGCCGCCCGGCCGCGAGCAGGGCCCGCCCCAGTCGGTGGAAGGCCTGGGCCGCGCCCCGGGTCGCGCCCAGCCCCCGGGCCAGCGCGACCGCCTCCCGGCCGAGGCGTACGGCCTCCTGCGAGTCCCCCGCGTCCAGGGTGATCTGGGCGAGGTTGTTGAGCGCGTGGGCCTGCGCGGAGAGGTCCCCGGCGGCCCGCAGCGCGGGCAGCGCCCCGTCCAGGAGTGCACGTGCCGCGCCCGCGTCGCCCCGCTGGCGGACCACCACGGCCAGCTTGCAGGCGTTCAGCGCGGCCCCGTAGACCTCGCCGCCGGCCCGCAGTACGGCGTCCGCCTCCTCCAGGAGCCGTACGGAGGCCTCCGACTCGCCCCGGTACAGCAGTGCGGCGCCCAGCTCGCCGAGCATCACGCCCTCGCCCTGCCGGTCCCCGGCTGTCCGGGAGGCCGCCAGGCCCTCCTCGCAGAGGCGGCGCCAGTCGTCGGTGTTGCTGCGGATCTCGCAGAAGCCGACGGTGGAGGCGGCCAAGTCCCAGGCGAGCGCGGCGAGCCCCAGCCGGGCGGACTGGGTGACGGCCGCCACCAGGCAGTGGCGTTCGGAGTCGAACCAGTCCAGCGGGCGGGCCAGCAGGTCGTCCAGGAGGTCCCGGTCGACGTGCGGGCGGGGGGCCGGTCCGTGCACCACGGAGTGGTCGCCGCCGTACTCGCGGCGGTGGGCGGCCTCGGCGACGGTCAGCCAGCTGTGCAGCGCCCGGTCCCGGGCCGCCTCTGCGGCCGGGCGGTCGGGGTCCTCCTGGGCGCGTTCGCGCGCGTAGAGGCGGAGCAGGCTCTGGAAGCGGTAGCGGTACTGGCCGGTGGCGTCCGGGCCGGAGACCTCCAGGAGGTGGGCGTCGGTGAGTTCGTCCAGGTACTGCTCGGCGGTCTCCACGGGGCAGTCCAGGAGGGCGGCCACGGCCCAGGCCGGCACGTCGGGGACATCCAGCAGGGAGAGCCGCCGGTACACGGAGGCCAGGCGCGGCGACAGGCAGCCGTGGCTCAGTTCGAAGCTGGCCCGGACCCGGCTTCCGCCGATGCTGAGTTCATCCAGGCGCCGGTGCTCGTCGGCGAGCCGGTCGGCGAGGCGGCGCACGGTCCAGTGGGGGCGGGTGGCCAGCCGTGCGGCGGCGATGCAGAGGGCGAGCGGCAGCCCGTCGCAGAGTTCGGCCAGCCTAGCCGTCTGCGCGGGGGAACCGGCGGTGCGGCCGCCGGTGACGATCCGGTCGAGCAGGGCGGTGGAGTCGGCGTGGTCCAGCACGCCGAGCGGCACCCGCACGGCGCCGTGCCGCAGCACCAGCTCGTCCATGTTCTCCCGGCTGGTGACGACCACGCAGCAGCCGCCGTTGGCCGGCAGCAGCGGGGCGACCTGCGCGAACGAAGAGGCGTCGTCCAGGACGAGGAGGACCCGGCGGCCGCGCAGCAGCCTGCGGTAGAGCGAGATCCGGGACGCCTCGCCCTCGGGCAGCCGGTCGTCGGCGCCGAGCGAGCGCAGCAGACGGCCCAGGACCTCGCCGGGGGTGGCCAGGGCGGAGCCCAGGTCCACGTGGAGGCAGCCGTCCGGGAAGGAGGCGGCCGCGCGGTGCGACCAGTGCACGGCCAGCGCGGTCTTGCCGATCCCGGCCACCCCGGTGACCAGGGCGACCCGGGGCGGCGCGCCGTCGGGGCGGCCGTCCAGCAGGGCGTCGAGGACCTCGGTCTCGCCGGAGCGGCCGGTGAAGGAGGGGATGTTCGGGGGGAGGTCGGACGGGGCGAGGGACAGGGTGGGGCGGCGGTCGGCGGGGGCCCCGCCCGGGGAGTCCGTGGGCGAGGTCTCCGGCTGGTCCTGCGGCCGGCCGTGCGGCTGATCCTGCGGCTGGTCCCGCGGCTCCCGGTCCTGCGGCTCCTGGTCCGTTACGGGTGCGGCGGGCACGGCCGGCGCGACGGCCGCGAAGGACTCGGGCACGGTCGTCGGGGCCGCGATGGCCGGGTCCTCGCGGAGGACCGCGTTGTGCAGCTCCCGCAGTGCGGTGCCGGGTTCGAGCCCCAGCTCGTCGACGATCAGCTGGTGCCCGGTGCGGAAGGTCTCCAGGGCGTCGGCGCGGCGGCCGGAACGGTATTGGGCGAGCATCAGCGAGTGCCGGGTGCGCTCCCGCAGTGGGTGTTCCCTGACCAGGGCTGCCAGTTCGGCGGTGAGCTCCTGGTGCCGGCCCAGGGCGAGCCGCAGTTCGGCGTGGCCGTCCAGCGCGGTCAGCCGCTGCTCCTCCAGCCAGCACGCCTCCTGCTCCAGCGCGTAGCCGGGCAGACCGTCAAGGGCGGGGCCCCGCCACAGGGCGAGGGCCCGCCGGTAGGCGTCGGCGGCCTCCGCCGGGCGGCCGGAGCCCGCCAACGCGGAGACCTGCCCGGTCAGCGAGAGGAAGTCCACGAGGTCGAGTCCGTGACCCTCCGTGTCGAGCCGGTACCCGGGGTGGGAGGTGACGATGACCTCGCCCTCGACGCCCGCCTCCCGGAACAGCTTGCGCAGCTGGGCGACGCAGATGGAGATCTGGGTCCGGGCGGTGGGCGGCGGCGAACCGTCCCAGACGGTTTCGGCGAGCTCGTCCACCGAGACCGTTCGGCCGTGCCGCAGCAGGAGCAGGGCGAGCACCGCACGCTGACGGGCACCGCCGAGCCGGATCTCCCGGTCTTCGCAGGTCACCCGGAGTGTCCCGAGCAGACCGAACCGTATGGACGCCAACCCCGGGCCCTCCCCCTGAAAGTTGTCATGATCATAATCGGTGGGGCACGGATTGGGCAGAGGAACGGCCCGCCCGAATCGGCGGTACGGACCGCCGATAAGCGGCCGATATCAGGAGGATGCACCGCCCGCCTACGGTCGCTCCCCATGACGCACTTCCTGGAGACGACACTGCTCGGACCGGTCCGCATCCGGGCCGCGTCCGGGGGCGCGGAGAACGCGCTGGGCGGCGCGGGACACGCCCTGGACGGCGCGGAGAACGCACTGGGCGGTGCGAAGCCCCGCACGGTCCTCGCCGCACTGCTGCTCGCCGAGGGACGGGTCGTCCCCGACAGCCGCCTGATCCGCGCCCTGTGGGGCGAGCGCCCCCCGGCCCGCTCCGTCGCCCAGCTGCACACCTACGCTTCGCGGCTGCGCGCCCCGCTCGACGGGGCCGCCCGGCTGGAACGGGTGGGACGCGGCTACCGCCTGTCGACCGCCCCCGGACAACTGTCCTGCGATCACCGCCTGTTCGCGGAGCGTGCCGCGCTCGGTGGCACGCTGCTGCGGCAGGGGGACGCGCGACGGGCCGCCGCCGTCCTGCGTTCGGCGCTCGGCCTCTGGCAGGGCGAGGCCCTGGCCGACACCACCGAGCAACTGGCCCAGGAGGAGCGCCCCTGGCTGGAGGAGGCCCGGCTGACCGCCCTGGAGGACCGGGCCGAGGCGGAGCTCGCCGGCGGGCTGCCGCACGGCCTGGTCGCCGAACTGACCCGACTGGTGGCCCGGTACCCGCTGCGGGAGCGGCTGCGCTGCCTGCTGATGACCGCCCAGTGCCGTGCGGGCCAGCCCGCGGCGGCCCTGCTCCAGTTCCACTCCGGCCGGGAACTGCTCGCCGACCGGCTGGGCGTCGACCCCGGCCCGCTGCTCACCCGCACCTTCCAGCAGGCCCTGGCGGGTGAACTCGCCGCCTGAACCGGATCGTTGACGCCTCTCAGCCGGGCAGCAGGGCGAGGGCGGCCGGGGCGTCCGGCACGTGGGCGGGGTCTTCCAGCGCCGCCAGGACGGCGTCCACGGCCTCGTACGTCCACTCCGGGCAGCTCTCCCCGGCCGCCCGCCACAGCCAGAGGAGGGCGGCCCCGGCGTAGCAGAGCGCGTACCGGGCGGCGAAGCTCCCGGCGGCAGGGCCCCCGGGGAGGTCCCCGAGCTCGGCCAGCTCCCAGTGCAGCCGGTCGGCGGCCCCGGTGAGCCGGTCCGCGCGGGAGGCCATCGCACTCCCCACCGACTCCCGGCTCAGTACGGGCAGGGACTGCACCAGGGCGCAGCCGCGCCCGTCGTCCGACCCGTCGACCGACCCGTCGGCCGGGCCCGGGACCGCCGCCTCCCCGGGGAGTCCGGCCGCCGCACGGAACAGGGCCCCACCGTCGGTCCGTTCGCCCGCGAAACCGCGCACCAGCTGCGGAATCCGCTCCAGGAGGGCGGCGGGCGGCCCCTGAAGCACGGCGGAAGTCACCGCGGCCTGGCCGGGCAACAGCCGTACGGTGCCCGCGGCGTACTCGAATAAGGCGTCCCGCGCCGTCCCCATGTTCGCTCCTCCCACCGGGCCCCAGGGTGCGGGGCCGAAGGACCAGCGTCGCGGAGGAGGCTGCACGGGTTCTGTATTTCCTCCGCACTCCCCACTCCGCACCCCCCGTGCCCACTCCCTGCCTTCTCCGGCCGGTGCGCGCCCGATGGCTCAGGGGACGGGGGCGGGGACGGGGACGGCGGCGGTCAGGACGGCGCCCTCGCCGGGCGCCGACTCGATGGTCAGGGTCCCGCCGAGCTGGCGCATCCGGGCCCGCATCGCCGGGACGCCGTGTCCGCGCGCGCCGGACGGGGCCTCGGGGAGGGCCGTGGGGTCGAACCCGTGCCCGTTGTCGGCCACATCGAGGACGACCTGGTCGTCGAGCCTGGTGAGGGTGAGCGCGGCAGTGGTGGCGCCGGAGTGCTCCCGCACGTTGGCCAGCGCGCCCTGGGCGATGCGGAGCAGCGCGGACTGCACGCGTTCGGGCAGCGGGGTGAGGCGCCCGCCCGCATCGATGTGGACGCGCACCGCGAGCCCCGCGCCGGACTCCCGTTCGGCGAGGGCGTGCAGCGCGGCGTCGAGGCCGCCGCCGTGGGCGAGGTCGGCGGGTGCGAGGTCGTGCACGAAGCGGCGGGCCTCGGCGAGGTTGAGCTCGGCGATGGACGCGGCGGTGCGGAGGTGACCGCGGGCCTTGGCCGGGTCGGATTCCCAGGTCCGGTCGGCGGCCTGGAGCAGCATCTGCTGGCTGGACAAGCCCTGAGCGAGCGTGTCGTGGATCTCCATGGACAGCCGTTGGCGTTCGGCGAGGGTGCCTTCGCGGCGCTCGGTGGCGGCGAGCTCGCGGCGGGTGCGGACGAGGTCGTCGATGAGGGCGTGCTGGCGGACCGCTTGCCGCTGCATGTGGAGGAAGACCGCAGTGGTGAGCGCGGCGACGGCGGCCGGCCCGATCACCAGGTCGAGGTTGAAGCGGGGGGCCAGCGTCAGCTGCGCGAAGATCACGAAGAGCGTGAGGAACGCGACGAGGACGTACGCGGCAACGGGCGGCAGCGTGCGCAGCACGGAGTAGAAGAGGGGAACCGCGACCCACGCGAAGCTGGGCGCGAGAAGGACGAGGACGGCCCACGCGGTGACGACCATCCCGAGCCAGGCCAACCGGGGAGCCGGAGGCCACGGCATGCCTCCCCGGCCCGGGTCCGCCTTGACCTCCGTGACGGGGCCCAGCAGGTAGAGGACGGCGAGCACGACGGCGAGGGCGATCACCCAGGGGGCACGGGCCTCCTGGGTGTGCCGCTGGACGAAACGGACCATCGACGTGCCGACCAGCACGAAGAAGGTGACGCGCATGACCAGGGCCAGCCACCGGTCGTCCGGATCACTGCCGGAGTCGGAGGGGGCGCTGGGGTCGGGCCGCACGTGCACCTCTTGACATCGGATCCCGGAACCGGACAAACAGTCACATTGTCGCCGACCGGGGCCGTGCCGGGGTAAACCGATCGGATGACCCGCGTGTCCCCCCTCCTACCCGCCGCACGCAGCCGGCCAGTCGACAGGTCGGGGCCGCCGCCGGGCCCAGGATGGATGTCAGAGCGGGGCAGCCGGAACGGACGGCCCCACCCCTCCCCCCTCCCCCCTCATCAAGGAGTCGGCGCACATGAAGCAGGTCAAGAAGGTCTCCCGGCGCACCGGTGCGATCACCGGCGGCGCCCTGATCGCGGCCCTCGCCCTCGGCGGCTTCGGCGCCTACGCCGCCGGCGCCGCCCCGGCCCCGGCTCCGGCCCCGGCCCCGGCCGCCCAGGCCGGTGCGAAGACGGATGTCAAGAACAAGAACCTGACCCGGTCGACCCACCTGACCGTCGACGCCGCCACGAAGGCCGCCCGGACGGCGCTCGACGCCGCGAAGAAGGAGAACCAGCGCGTCACCGTCGCAGTGGTGGACCGCAACGGCGACACCATCGTCACGCTGCGCGGCGACGGCGCCGGCCCGCAGTCCTACGAGGCCGCCCAGCGCAAGGCCTACACCGCCGTGTCCTGGAACGCCCCCACCTCCGTGCTGGCCGGCCGCCTCGCCCAGACGCCGGCCCTGAAGGACATCCCCGGCACCCTCTTCCTCGGCGGCGGCGCCCCGGTCACCGCGAAGAACACCCCGCTCGCGGGCATCGGTGTCGCGGGCGCACCCTCCGGCGATCTGGACGAGAAGTTCGCCCAGGCCGGTGTCGCGGCGCTGAACAAGTAGCGCCGGACGAGCCACGCTGGGCACGTAACAACCCCCGCCCGAGGCGTGCGTACGAGGACGAGGACGGCCCTGGCCGCGCTACGCGCCCTGACCCACCCGAGGAGCACCCCCATGACCCCTGCCGACCGAGCCCTGCTGGCTGCCGCCGGCGAGGGCGACGCCGACGCCGTGAGCGCGGCACTCGCCGCCGGCGCCGACATCGAGGCCCCCGACGAACACCGCCGCACCCCGCTCCTGCTCGCCGCCCTCGGCGACCACGTGGCGGCGGCCGAGGTCCTCGTCGCGGCCGGCGCCGACCCGAACACCCAGGACGACCGCGAGGACAGCCCCTGGCTGGTCACCGGTGTCACCGGCAGCGTCCGCATGATGCGTACCCTGCTCCCGGCCCGCCCCGACCTGACCCGGCGCAACCGCTTCGGCGGCATCGCCCTGATCCCCGCCGCCGAACGCGGCCACGTCGACTACGTGCGCGCCCTGCTCCGGGAAACCGACATCGACGTCGACCACGTCAACCGGCTCGGCTGGACCGCACTGCTCGAAGCCGTCATCCTCGGCGACGGCGGCCGCGCGCATCAGGAGATCGTGGAACTGCTCATCACCGCCGGCGCCACGGCGCACCTTCCGGACGGCGACGGCGTGACCGCGCTGGAACACGCGGACCGCCGCGGATTCACACAGATCGCCGGCCTGCTCAGGTCCGTGCGGTAGGTGGGGCGTCAGCCGTGGTTGACCGGGAGGACGTCCGGGGAGAGGGCGCCCGCGTGGGCGGAGGCCGAGGTCATCTGCTTGCGGTGGCGGCGGCAGAGGACCTCGTAACCGATCTCCTCCGCCGGGCGGTTCACGTCGCCGACCACGACCTGGGCGCCTTCGACCACCATCTCCCCGCCCACCGTGCGGGCGTTGTGCGTGGCGCGGGCCCCGCACCAGCACAGGGCCTCGACCTGGAGCTACTCCAGGCGGTCCGCCAGCTCGATCAGGCGCTGCGAGCCGGGGAAGAGTTTGGTGCGGAAGTCCGTGGTGATGCCGAAGGCGAAGACATCGAGGCCGAGAATCTCCATGGCGACGCGGGTTGCGCGTACGAGTCCTGCATCGTCGGTGGAGAGGCCGACCAGCCCGAGGATGAGTTGGGCGATCTCGATTCCCACCCAACCGACTGCCACCGTCACGTGGAGGGTGCGGATCGCCTTGCGCCATCGCTGGGACAGGCGCCGAACCCTTCCGGCGGCGGGCTGTGTTCGGGGACGGTGCGCCGGGCGGGCTGCCGAAGCGGAGGCGTTGCCCTCTGCCGCTGCGCTGCCCGCGCTCGCGACGGGCCCGGGGTGCTTCTTGCTCACGGTAGGCGTCAAGTGTCGCGCCTCCGACCGTCGTCCAGGCCGCCGACGAGGGCGGCGCGGTCCAGCCAGGGGTGGGTACCCGGTTGCCGCGCATGGCGGAACTGCGTGTACGGCGCCGAAGCCGGGCCAGGGAGGGCAGCAGCAGGTCGGATGCGAGCAGCGAGGGGCCCGCGCCGATGGGGAGCTGCCAGGGCGAGCGCAATCGTTTGGGCGAGGCGGCGGTCATGGGTTCCACCCCGGTGCGGTCGGGTGCGAGCGGAACAGTGCGATCGCGGCCCACACCAGCCATGCCAAACCACCGAAGCGGACGACGGGCAACAGATAGCCGAAGTCGAGGACGAGGAGCGTGAGGGTGGCGGCCAGTCCGGCGGCGGCGATGACCAGCCCGGTGGTGGCGCAGGCTCGCGGCAGGAGCCCGCTCCCGCGGGCTGCCAGGGAGGTGCCTGCCGCCAGGAGAGCGAAGGACACGGCGTACCCGACACCGCCGGCGAGGAAGGACAGGTCTGCCAGGGCACGGGCCAGGGCTGCGGGTGCCTCTTGCGGAAGCCGGCCGAGGGTCCAGGTGAGCGCGGCGCTGGAGGCCAGCGCGCCACTGGCCATCAGTCCGCCGGCGAGGACTGTCGCCGCCGCGGCGCCCTGGTCCTGCCCCTGCCGCACCAGCCGGGCCAGGGTGGCGGCCACGGGCACCAGGAGCACGGCGGCGACGAGCAGCAGGAAGGCGCCCAGGTCGATCGCGGTGCCGTGGTCGCGTACGTACTGGCGCAGGATGTCGTCGCCGGGGGCATCGGGCTGCGGGGATGCACGGTTGGTGACGACGTACGCGGCGGTCAGTACGGCGTAGGAGAGCGAGACGGTGAGCAGCGCTACAGCGCCGCGCGGGCGCATGGCCGCGCCCCGAAGCAAGGCTGCACGGGCCTCGCGTAATGATGTGGGCATGACAGCTCCTCGGTCATCGGTGAAGGGATTCGGCAGGGGCTTCGACGGGCGGCGTGGATGTGAAGCCTCGATGTCGGGCATCCCTGCAGCGCGGCGGGGTGTGGCGCCGGGCGGCGCGGGTCAGGCAAGGTCCGGAAGAGAAGGCCCGGCGGCCGGCGCACCCGCAGGCCGCCGCTCCCGGGACGCCCGCTCGTCGGCATCCGCCAGCCAGAACCAGACGGGCGGGAAGACCAACTCGATCACGGTCAGCGCCACCTGGAATGAGTGTGGCCACCCATGCACCGCCAGGGACAGCAGCCGCCCCACACCACCCAGCAGGAACACCGCCGCGAGCCAACGCACCGCCTTCGCCGGGACGGGGTCCTGCCGGGCCGCCCACAGCCAGACCAGCCCGTACCCGGCGAAGATCGCGCCGAAGAACCGGCCAAGGCTGTCCAGAGTGGGGCCGGCGTCAGCCTCGCCCGGAATCGCGGCATTGCCGCCGACCACGTGGAACAGCCCGATCGCCATACAGGCGAGGCCCATCACCCATGCGAAAACCCGGAGTGCCTTGGCCATGACTCCACCCCACTTAGTTGACGTGCGTCTACTTAACTTCAGGGTAGCCCTCCCAAGTAGACGCGTGTCAAGTAGTAATCTGGGTGCATGCCGCCCCGCCGACGCTTGCCCCCCGCCGACCGCCGCGCCCAACTGCTCACCGTCGGAGCCCAGTTGTTCTCCGCCGCCGCCTACGACGACGTACTGATGGAGGACGTCGCCCGGCAGGCCGGCGTATCCCGCGCCCTGCTCTACCAGCACTTCCCGAGCAAGCACGCCCTCTTCGCCGCGGTCTACCAACAGGCGACCGACCGGCTGCTGGAGGCGACCACATTCGACCCCGGCGCCACGCTCGTCGAGCAGCTCGCCCAGGGCCTGGACGCCCACTTCGACTACTTCATCGCGAACCGCCACGCCGTCCTGGCCGCGAACCGGGTGCTGGCCGGCGACCCCGTCATCCAGACGATCATGACGGACGAGCTCGACGCCCTGCGCTCACGCCTGCTCGGCGTGCTCCCGCTCGCCGACGCACGCACGCACGCCGCCGTCTCCGCGGTACTCAAGGCCTGGCTCGTGTTCGTCCAGGTGCTGTGCGTGGACTGGCTCACGCACGAGACCTGCACCCGCACCGAACTGCGGGACACCTGCATCGGCGCAGCGGTCGGCGCCCTGCGCCCCTTGCTCTCCGAGGACCCCGCCCCCGACTGGCCGCCCGCCCTGCCAGCCTGAACCAGCCCGACCGGCGGGCCACCGGCCTGACTGCGATGTCACCGTCCGGTTGGATGGTGCCGGGGTGGACGTTCTGCACGAAGAAGTCCCAGAGGCCCTGCCCCCACTCGAATCCCGGCGCGGATCACGGAACGGAGTATCAGGCGTGGTTGATGGGGAGGACGTCCGGGGAGAGGGCGCCGGCGTGGGCCGAGGCCGAGGTCATGCGCTTGCGGTGGTGGCGGCGGCAGAGGACCTCGTAACCGATCTCCTCCGCCGGGCGGTTCACGTCGCCGACGATGACCTGGGCCCCCTCGACGACCATCTCGCCGCCTATCGTGCGGGCGTTGTGCGTGGCGCGGGCGCCGCACCAGCACAAGGCCTCGACCTGGAGCTGCTCCAGGCGGTCCGCCAGCTCGATCAGGCGCTGCGAGCCGGGGAAGAGCTTGGTGCGGAAGTCCGTCGTGATGCCGAAGGCGAACACGTCCAGCCCGAGGTCGTCCACGATCCGGGCCAGCTGGTCGATCTGGGCCGGGGCCAGGAACTGCGCCTCGTCCACGATCACGTAGTCCGCCTTGCCGCCCTGCGAGATCTGGGCGACGAGATACGCGTACAGGTCCATGCCCTCCGGCGCCTCCACCGCCTCCGTCACCAGACCCAGCCGGGACGACAACTTGCCCTCGCCCGCCCGGTCGTCACGCGTGAAGATCACACCCTGGAGTCCCCGCGCATCACGGTTGTGGGCGATCTGGAGCGCCAGTGTCCTTTTACTTGGGCATCCACCATGTGTGAGGAGCGTCGCTACGTCACCGCCCCCGCCGACCGTGACCTCGGCCCACCGCACCGACTGGCGCAGAGACTCGGTATTGGCCCCACGCTCCCTTCGCGACCGGGTTGACGGTCCGTCCGCTGGACCGCACCAGCCCGACCGCGTACCGCTTGAACTCCTGCGAATACCGGGCAACACCCGCCAGAACGCCTCCGTCTGGCACACAGGGCGCCGCCCTCACCGGCTTGGTGTCATGAGGCACCACTGACGCCCAGTCCTCGCTGGGACTTGCGGTCGGTTGCCCGCCCAGCGCAGGTACAGTGCCGAAAATCTGTGAGGAACTCGAATGAGTGGGGTGGGACCATGGTGGCCATTTGGGTGGTCAAGGCAGGCGTAAGTGGCAAGTACTCGGGGGAGATGCGCGCTCGGGGCATCGCGGCGTACGACGCCCACAAGGTCCAGGAAGACGTCAAGGACATCGATCGCGTCGAGGATCTCGCCCAGCGCCTGTTCAAGGCAGAGATGCGGAAGCAGATAGACAACGAGGAGGCCACCTGGCTGACGTGCCTCAACGTCTGGGGCCCACAGCTCTGGGCGTTCATCCACGAAATCAAGGAAAGCGACTGGATCGTCATGCCGACGGGAAGGAAGGGAACGGCCTACGCCTTCGGGCAGGTCAGAGACTCCTACCGATACGACACAGAACTGCCCGAAGTAATGGCCCACGCCCGCGATGTTGCCTGGAGGCGGGATGACGTACACGCCTCCGCCCTCGGGAGAGAGCGGGTCACATCGATCCACGAGCAGTCGAGGACCGTGTACCGGCCCTCAGCCCAGCAGGCCCTGATCACGTTCACCCAGGGCCTCCCCACCGGCTGACGCCGCCGTTCCGGGATCCGTGGCCCCGGCCCTCCCACGTGGGAGGGCCGGGAAACTCCCTCAGGTGCGGCACGAGTCTCCGACGCCATGCCCTAGGACAAAGCAGCGGCAGGATACCTACCCCGCAGCTGGAGCGGTCTCGGGATCTCGGACAGGGACAGGCGGACGCAACGTAGGATCGCCTCCTTCTTGGCCCGAACGCCTCCGTGACCGCCTGCGCGTTCAGGCCCCTTGCGTAAGCCTCCACGATCCGGTCAGGTCCCGGACGCCCTCGAGTTGATCTTGAAGATGTCGTCCATCACGACCACTCCCTCTGGATCGCAGGTCGGACCTCTGGTAGACCTCCTCCGCGACCGCCGTGCCGGGAGTGTCCGGCGAGCCGCGAAATTTCTTCGATCGGGACCCGGCTGTCGGAGAGCCGCGAGACGCTCCCCCCGCTACTGCCGCGCGCACGATCCATGGGCGGCTACCCATGGATCCAGAGACGCGGCTCGCAAGCGGAACAGGCAGGGCGTCTGCGGTGCCGAAGGATGCAGGATGCGGATTGACCGCCGCGGCCGCGTACGCGAGATCGGCGGTTCGAACGTTGATGACGTCCTTCGAGCACACCGCGAGGTGGCACAGCCTAGAGGCGAGCAAAGTAGTGGATCTGACTCAGCGAATCGTTCTATCTGCTCGCCATGGTCGCGATGGGGTCGACACCCCCCAGATAGCCACTGCAGGACGGTCAGGCGTGGTTGACCGGGAGGACGTCCGGGGAGAGGGCTCCGGCGTGGGCCGCGGCCGAGGTCATGCGCTTGCGGTGGTGGCGGCGGCAGAGGACCTCGTAGCCGATCTCCTCCGCCGGCCGGTTCACGTCGCCGACGACGACCTGGGCGCCCTCGACCACCATCTCCCCGCCCACCGTCCGGGCGTTGTGGGTGGCGCGGGCTCCGCACCAGCACAGAGCCTCCACCTGGAGCTGCTCCAGCCGGTCCGCCAGCTCGATCAGGCGCTGCGAGCCCGGGAAGAGCTTCGTGCGGAAGTCCGTGGTGATGCCGAAGGCAAAGACGTCCATGCCGAGGTCGTCCACGATGCGCGCCAGCTGATCGATCTGCTCCGGCGCGAGGAACTGGGCCTCGTCCACGATCACGTAGTCCACCCTGCCGCCCGCCGAGAGCTGGGCCACCAGGTACGCGTACAGGTCCATGCCCTCCGGCGCCTCCACCGCCTCCGTCACCAGACCCAGACGGGAAGACAGCTTGCCCTCGCCCGCGCGGTCGTCACGCGTGAAGATCACACCCTGGAGTCCGCGCGCGTCGCGGTTGTGGGCGATCTGGAGCGCCAGTGTGCTCTTTCCGCAGTCCATCGTTCCGGAGAAGAACACCAGCTCGGGCATGGGGAGTACAGGGCCTTTCGAGGGGAGGTGAGGGAGGGGGACGGCGGCGGCGTCAGGACCGGATCTCGAGCAGCGGGACGAGCTGCTCGGCCGGGGTCATGGAGCCGTGCATGCCCGCGAGGGCCGATTCGTTGGGCTCGGCCCGTGAGGCGGTGATCGCCACGTCTGCCTGGGCGGCGGCGATCACGTCGCCGATGCGGCCGAGGACCCGCTCGTCGCATTCGCCCGGTGCCCCGAACCAGCCCAGGTCCAGGGCTTCCGCCCGGCTCGCGACCCAGAAGCGGTCACCGAGGACCTCGCGCCAGACGGTCAGGACGTCGGCCTCGGCTCCCGGTACGGCGTACACGTGCCGGGCCCGGCCCTCGCCGCCCAGCAGGGCCACGCCCGCGCCGAGTTCCCAGTCGTCGTCGTAGTCGATGCGGGAGTCCTCGTCGAAGGGGACGTCCACCATGCCGTGGTCGGCGGTCACGTACAGCGCGGTGCGGGGAGGGAGTTGCTCCGCGAGCCGCTGCACCAGCCGGTCCACGTACATGAGCTGGCCGCGCCAGGCGTCGGAGTCGACGCCGTGCCGGTGGCCGGCCCCGTCGAGCTCGCTGTAGTACGTGTACACGAGCGAGCGGTCGCCGGCCGCGAGCCGCTCGGCCGCGAGGTCCATGCGCTCCTCGCCGGTCATCCGGCCGAGGAAGGTGCCGCCGCTCAGCGCGACCTTCGTGAGCGGGGTGGTCTGGAAGGCCGGCGAGGACACCTGCGCCGTGGCCACCCCGGCCGCGTCCGCCTGCTGGAAGACGGTCGGGTACGGCTGCCAGGGCTTGGGCGGGGTCCACGGATGCCAGCGGAGCTGGTTCATCAGTTCGCCGGTGGCGGGGTTGCGCACGGTGTAGCCGGGCAGGCCGTGCCGTGCGGGCGGCAGGCCGGTGCCGACGGAGGCCAGCGAGGTGGCGGTGGTCGCCGGGAAGCCCGCGGTGATCGGGCGGCCGGTGCCGCCGCGCGAGCTGCCGAGGAGCGAGGTGAGGTACGGGGCCTCGTCCGGGTGGGCCTTGATCTGCTCCCAGCCCATGCCGTCGACGAGGAACACGCAGTTCCGGTCGGCCGGGGTCAGCTCGGCGATCGAGGCTTCGAAGCCGGGTACGCCCTGGCCGGCCACGAGGGTGGGCAGCAGGTCGGCGAGCGAGCCGGTGCCGTAGTGCGGCACCGGGGCTCCGGCCAGGTCCAGCAGCTCGGGCTCGTCCTGCCAGCTCTGCGCGGCGGAGTACGACGCCATCAGCGGGCGGGGGTGGAGGTGGCTGCCGTTGCTTCGGAGAGCGCCTGGGCGAAGACCAGGGTCTGGCGGACCGCCTCGGGGCCGTCGCCGGCTTCGCTGACGCGCAGGCTGAGGTCGTCGGCGGTGGAGTTGCCGGTGTAGCCGTGGTCGGCGTCGCAATTGGCGTCGCCGCAGGCGGCGGGCTCCAGGTCGATGCGCGAGACCGCGCCCCAGCCGATGGTCAGGACGACCTCGCGGGGCAGGGTGCCGGGGGTGTAGGACTCCGGGTTGGCGACGACGCGGCTGAGCACCACGGAGGAGATGCTGGCCAGCTTGACCGACTCCGTGGAGGTGGTCGCGTACGGGGAGGGGGACCCTGCGTCGGCGGCCTGCTCGTCGGTGTGGCTGACGATGAAGCGGTTGCCGGTCAGGACCAGCACGGTGACGTGCCGGCGCACCTCGTTGGAGTCGAAGGTCGTCTCCTGGTGGACCAGGTACGACGAAATCGGCTCGCCGCCCACCGCGGCCTCCACGGCCTCGGCCACGAGGGCCGGGTAGTAGCCGCTGCGCTCGATCGCCGTGCGCAGCCCCTGGGTCGTCGTACCGGATTTCGCCATGAGGTCCATCCTAAGGCCCGTATGGGGCACCTCGGCCGCCCTGGGGCCCGTCGTCAAAGTGCCGTCTGCCCCGCGGCCCCGGACCTCAGTAGCTGGGCAGGGTCCGCGGGCCGAGGTCGCCGCGGGCGGGCGGGTGGGCGACGCGGACGCTCGCGCTGAGCACGGACAGCCCCTCGGTGGCTACGACGACGGGCTCCAGGACGACCCCGACCACCTCGGGGTGGTCGTCGACGAGGCGGGAGAGCCGCAGGAGCAGCTCCTCCAGGGCGGGGGTGTCCACGGGGTCGCTGCCGCGCCAGCCGAAGAGCAGCGGGGCGGTGCGGATCGAGCGGATCAGGCTCGCCGCGTCCTTGTCGGTGGCGGGAACCAGCCGGTGGGCGGTGTCGCCGAGCAGTTCGGAGGCGACCCCGGAGAGCCCGAACGACAGTACGGCGCCGGCGGCGGGGTCGATCACGGAGCGGATGACGGTGTCGACGCCCCGGGGGACCATCGACTGGACCACGGGGAGCAGCTCCTGCGGCTTGCCCAGCGCGTGGGTGAGCTCCTCGTACGAGCGGCGCAGCTCGGCCTCGGTGGTGAGGTCGAGGCGGACCCCGCCGAGGTCGGCGCGGTGGCGCAGGTGCGGGGCGGTGGTCTTGAGCGCGACGGGGTAGCCGAGGACCGCGGCGGCGCGGACCGCGGCGTCCGCGCTGGGGGCCGGGAGGGTGGAGAGCACCCGGATCCCGTACCGGGCGAGCAGCTCGCGGGCATCGGGGGCGTCCAGGGTCGCCACCTCCTCCTCCCCTACGCCGGCCAGCAGGCGGGCGAGCTGCCCGGCGGCTCCGCCCTCGTCGATGTCCTCGAACTCGGGCACCTGCCCGACCTCGGCGATGCCCCGGCGCCACTGCCCGTAGCGGACGGCTTCGGCGACGGCCTTGACGGCCCGCTCGGCGGCGGGATAGCTGGGGATCCGGGCGGTTCCGGGAGCGGGCGCGGCCGCGCTCCCCGCGGCGCCGGAGGCCGGCTCCGGCTCGGTGGCGGAGGTAATGGCGGGGGTAGTGGCGGGGGCGGCGGGGACGGGCACGGCGGCGGCCGCGGCCCCGGAGGCCGGGTCCGGGTCCGGGTCCGGGGCGGCCCCGGAGGCCAGGGCCGCGAGGGCCGTCGCGGTTGTCGGCAGCGTGGCGGGCGGCGCGTCCGCGAGGGCCGTCGCGGCGTCCGGCGCCGTGGCCGGTGCCGTGGCCGCCGAGAGGGCCTCCGCCAGGGCGCCCAGCTCCACGTGGACTACGGCGACGGGCTTGCCCGGATGCCCGGCGGCGGCCGCACGCAGGGCTTCGGCCAGATCGTCGGCGAGCGCGTGCTCGCTCACCCACGGGATCGCGGTGACGACGACGGCGTCGGTGTCCGGCGAGGCCAGCGCCGCGGAGACGGCCGTGCGGAAGTCCTCCGGCGAGGCGGCCGTGGTCAGGTCGAGCGGCGCCAGCGGCCGCAGCCCCTCCGTCAGGCAGGCGTCGTAGGTGAGGACCCCGAGCGATTCGGAGTTGCCGAGGATGGCCACCCGCGGCCCGGCCGGTACGGGCTGCGAGGCCAGCAGCAGGCCGACGTCCACCAGCTCGGTGACCGTGTCGACCCGGATGACGCCGGCCTGTCGCAGCAGCTCCGAGACCGTCGCCTCGGGCAGCCGCGTGCCGGGGACCACGTGTCCGGCGGGGGTGTACCGGCCCCCCTTGGCGACGACCACCGGCTTGACGGCCGCGGTGCGCCGGGCGAGCCGGGTGAACTTCCTCGGGTTGCCCAGGGTCTCCAGGTACATGAGGGCGACGTCGGTGGCCTCGTCGTCGTACCAGTACTGCAGGATGTCGTTGCCGGAGACGTCGGCCCGGTTCCCGGCGGAGATGAAGGAGGACAGCCCCTCCCCGCGCCGCAGCAGCCCGGAGAGCAGCGCGATCCCGATCGCCCCGGACTGGGTGAAGAGGCCGACCCTTCCCCGCGCGGGGGCCGGAGCGGGGGCCAGGGAGGCGTTCAGCTCCACCTCGGGGGCCGTGTTGATCACCCCGAAGGCGTTCGGTCCGATCAGGCGCATCCCGTACGAGCGCACTTGCCGCACCAGTTCGCGCTGGCGGGCCAGGCCCTCGGCCCCGCTCTCCCCGTACCCGGCGGACAGGACGACCAGTCCCTGCACCCCGTGTTCGCCGCAGGCGGCGACCGCGTCCGGGACCCGGTCCGCCGGGACCGCGATGACGGCGAGGTCGACCGGGGCGCCGACGGCGCCGAGCGTGGGGTAGGCCCGTACGCCGTCGAGCAGATCGCGGGTGACGGCCTCGTTGACGGCGTAGAGGTGGCCGTGGAAGCCGCTGTCGCGCAGGTTGCGCAGGGCCGCCGCGCCCACGCCCGCGAGGGAGCGGCTGACTCCGATCACCGCCACCGAGCCGGGGGCCAGCAGCCGCTGCACGGAGCGGGCCTCGGCGCGCTGTTCGCGGGCGCGCTGGACGGCGAGGGACTCGGCGGTCGGTTCGAGGTCGAGGGTGAGGTGGACGGAGCCGTCCTCGAAGCTGCGCTTCTGCTGGTAGCCGGCGTCGGTGAACACCTTGATCATCTTGCCGTTGGCGGGCAGCACCTCGGCCGCGAAGCGGCGGATCCCGCGTTCGCGGGCCACCGCGCCGATGTGTTCGAGCAGGGCGGAGGCGACTCCGCGGCCCTGGTGGGCGTCCTGCACGAGGAAGGCGACCTCGGCCTCGTCGGAGGGTCCGGTGGCCGAGCGGCCGTCGGCGCCGATCCGGTCGTAGCGGACGGTGGCGATGAACTCGCCGCCGATCATCGCGGCGAGGCCGACACGGTCCACGTAGTCGTGGTGCGTGAAACGGTGCACGTCGCGGTCGGAGAGCCGGGGGTAGGGGGCGAAGAACCGGTAGTACTTGGACTCGTCCGAGACCTGCTCGTAGAAGCTGACCAGCCGGCCCGCATCCTCGGTGGTGATGGGCCGGATCCGGGCCGTTCCGCCGTCGCGAAGGACCACGTCGGCTTCCCAGTGGTCCGGGTACGAGGGGTCGGACTCGGTCGTCATGGGGTCACCTTAAGGCTCGAACGGTTCGAGTGGCCCGGGCGCGGCGCACCGGGCAAGCTGACTGGAACCAGGGCAAGCTGGGGTAGGTCGAATGGCGGGAAACTCGGGCCGAAGGTCGGTTCGACCATTCCGGACGCCGTGAGAGACTGGTCTAGACAACCGTAAGAACCTGAAGGGCATCACCATGGCAGAGCGCCGCGTCAACGTCGGCTGGGCCGAGGGCCTGCACGCTCGTCCCGCCTCGATCTTCGTCCGCGCGACGACCGCTTCCGGCGTCCCGGTGACCATCGCGAAGGCCGGCGGCGACCCCGTCAACGCCGCCTCCATGCTGGCGGTTCTGGGCCTGGGCGCCCAGGGCGGCGAGGAAATCGTCCTCTCGTCCGAGGCCGACGGCGCCGAGGCCGCGCTCGACCGCCTCGCGAAGCTGGTCGCCGAGGGGCTCGAGGAGCTTCCCGAGACCGTCTGACCCTTCGGGTTCGACCCGCAGGACTCGCAGACTTGCAGGACTTGCAGGACTTGCACGGCGAAGCCGTTGCCCCCGACCGTCAGGGTCGGGGGCAACGGCTTCGCTGCGTTTCGCGCGGGAATCGAGAATCCGGCCGGCCCGCCGGTTCGCCGGCCCGGGCGGAAATACGGAAGTACACACACCGCTATTCCGTCAGACCGCTATTTCGGCACACCGGTTCCGGCGGCGGAACAAAGCGCGAGGCACCGGGCATCAATTACCCGCCCGGATATCCCACCTTTGTATACGGGCTTTGTTAATGCGGAACGCTTGCCGTGTTTACGGCAGGTTGCAAAGTCCTCACGCGCAGCCGGTGCGCCCCCGCCGCCCGGTCCACGTGCACCGCGGTCAGCGCCCGGGCCCGCTCGGCGTCACCCCGGGCCACCGCGTCCACGATCGCGCCGTGCTCCGCCCAGGACTCCACGGGCCGCACCGGGGCCTCCACCACGTACATCCACGCCACCTTGTGGCGCATCTGGGTGAGCAGCGCGATCAGCCCGGGGCTGCCCGAGGCCTGGGAGAGCGTCTCGTGGAACCAGCCGCCCAGGGAGCGCAGATCCTCCCCCTGCCCCCTCCTGGCCCGCTCCTGGCCCAGCCTGACCAGGCCGCGCAGCACCTTGAGGTGGGCCTCGCTGCGCCGCCTGGCCGCCCGGGCGGCCGCGAGGGGCTCCAGGAGCATCCGCAGCTCCAGGAGGTCGGCCGCCTCCTGTTCGGTCGGCTCGGCCACGCAGGCGCCCGCGTGCCGCCTGGTGGTCACGAACCCCTCGGACTCCAGCGTGCGCAGCGCCTCGCGCACCGGAACGCGCGAGACTCCGTACCGGCGGGCCAGCACCTCCTCGGTCAGCCGGCCGCCGGGCCCGAACACCCCGGAGACGATGTCGTCGCGGATCGCTGTGCATACCGTGTGCGCGGGAATACGCAAGACCGGACCTCCGCCTTTTTCGTATGACTGTGCGCGTTGCGACTCTATTGCAACACACGATAATTTCCGAGGGCGGCCGGAAATACGAAACATTCACAGAACGCGGAACGCGGAGCGCGAAGCCCACGACGAGAAGGCCACGGCGAGATGCGCGAAGGCCCCGGCTCGAAGAGAGCCGGGGCCTTCGCGGAAGACGTGCGGTGGGGCGAGCGGGTCAGACGGTGACGCCGTGCGAGCGCAGGTACGTGACCGGGTTGATGTCCGAACCGTAGTCGGCGCCGGTGCGGGCCTCGAAGTGCAGGTGCGGGCCGCTGGAGTTGCCGGTGGAGCCCGACAGGCCGATCTTCTGGCCCGGGGTGACCTGCTGGCCGACGGAGACGCTCAGCGAGGACATGTGGCCGTACTGGGTGTACGTGCCGTCGGCGTGCTTGATGACGACGTTGTTGCCGTACGCGCCGCCGTAGCCCGCCTCGACCACGGTGCCGAGGCCCACGGCGTGCACCTCGGTGCCGGAGGCGGCGCGGAAGTCGATGCCGGTGTGGCTGCCGGAGGACCACATGCCGCCACCCGCGTGGTACTGGGTGCTGACGTAGGTGTTGTCGAGCGGCGACACGAAGGTGTTGAGGCGCTTGCGCTCCTCTTCGCGGGCGGCGCGCTCGGCGGCCTCGCGCTCGGCCTTGGCCTGCGCTTCGGCCTTCGCCTTGGCCTCGGCGGCCCGCTGCCGGGCGTCGGCCTCCGCCTGCGCCTTGGCGGCGGCGGCATCGGCCGCGCGCTGCTGGGACTGGGCCTGGGCCTCGACGTCACCGGCGAGCTCGTCGGCCACCACGATGGTGTTGAGGGCGCCGGTGTCCTCGACGGAGGGGGACTGGTCCGCGGCGAACGCGGGACCGGCCAGGGAGCCGACGACGCCAGTGGCGGCGAGGGCGGCTATGCCGGCGTAGCCGGCGGTCCTGCGGCTCATACGGCTCGGACCACGGTGCTTGCCGGCGGCACTACTGCCAAACGCCATGAAGGGGCTGATCCTTTCCTTCCCTCTCGCCTACCGGGTTAGCTGACGGGTTCGGAGCAGGAAGGTCTCCTACGGGCCCCCTCTTGCGAGGCGGTCCGATTCACCCCAGGGACACAAGTGGGTCCCCGGCTCCCCAGGCTCGCGCCTGACGGGGACTCGGCGATCGCTGTCCGGTGCCGCGGACGCGGCGGTTACAACTGACGAACAGCACGGCCGACGCTAGGCGGATCATCAGCCAATCACCAAACAGACACGCCCTTTTGTTGCGTACGCCACACCACATACAAGCAACCACACCACTAAAGGGACAATGCAGACGAAAGGGGCCCTGGTGGGCAATCCACCAGGGCCCCTTGCCCGAAACCCTTGTACGGCCGGTCAGTTGGCGCCCCGCCGGCAGTCAACGGACGGTCAGTTGGTGACCACGGTCACTTCGCCGATCCCCAGGGCCCGCACCGGCTCCGCGATCTGCGAGGCGTCACCGACCAGCACGGTGACCAGCCGGTCCACCGGGAAGGCGCTGACGACCGCCGAAGTGGCCTCCACGGTCCCGGTTTCGGCGAGCCGCGCGTACAACTGCGCCTGGTAGTCGTCCGGCAGCTCCTGCTCGACCTGGTCGGCGAGCGTGCCCGCGACGGAGGCCGCCGTCTCGAACTTCAGCGGGGCCACGCCCACCAAGTTCTGCACGGCCACGTCCCGTTCGGCGTCGGTCAGGCCGCCCGCCGCGAGGGTGCGCAGCACCGTCCAGAGGTCGTCCAGGGCCGGGCCGGTGTTCGGGGTGTCCACCGAGCCGCTGATGGCCAGCATCGAGGCGCCCTTGCCGTCGGCGGTGGAGCGCAGCACCTGGCCGAAGGCGCGCACGCCGTACGTGTACCCCTTCTCCTCGCGCAGCACCTTGTCCAGCCGGGAGGTGAGGGTGCCGCCCAGGCAGTACGTGCCGAGCACCTGGGGCGCCCAGACCCGGTCGTGCCGGTCGGCGCCGATGCGGCCGATCAGCAACTGCGTCTGGACCGCGCCGGGCCGGTCCACGATGACCACGCGGCCCGTGTCGTCGGCGGTGATCGGCGGGACCGGGCGCGGGGCGGTGGTGTCACCGGTCCACGCGCCCAGGGTGTCGGCCAGGACGGCGTCCAGGTCGATTCCGGTCAGATCGCCGACGACCACCGCGGTGGCGGTCGCGGGGCGCACGTGGGCCTCGTAGAAGGCGCGTACGGCCGCGGAGTCGATGCGGGCGACCGTCTCCTCGGTGCCCTGGCGCGGGCGGGACATCCGCAGGGAGGCCGGGAAGAGCTCCTTCGAGAGCTGCTTGGCGGCGCGGCGCTGCGGGTTGGCGCTCTCGTGCGGGATCTCGTCGAGCCGGTTGCGCACCAGCCGGTCGACCTCGGCGTCGGCGAAGGCCGGTGCGCGCAGCGCCTCGGCGACCAGGCCCAGCGCCTTGTGCAGGCGGGAGGCCGGGACCTCCAGGGAGACCCGCAGGCCGGGGTGGTCGGCGTGCGCGTCGAGGGTGGCGCCGCAGCGCTCCAGCTCGGCGGCGAACTCCTCGGCGGAGCGCTTGTCGGTGCCCTCGGACAGGGCACGGACCATGATCGTGGCCACGCCGTCGAGGCCCTCGGGCTCCGCGTCGAGCGGGGCGGCGAGGTTGATCTCGACCGCGACCACCTGCTGGCCCGGGCGGTGGCAGCGCAGCAGGGTCAGGCCGTTGGCCAGTACCCCGCGCTCGGGGGCCGGGAAGGCCCACGGCTGCGGCTCGCCGGCCTCGGGGCGCGGGTGGAAGGTCATCGTGACGGCTGCGGTGTCGCTCACTGCTCCGCCCCCTCGTTCTCGTCGCTCGCGTCGGTCTCTTCGGTCTCGTCGGTGTCTTCCGCCGCGATCGGCTCGTAGACGAGCACCGCGCGGTTGTCGGGGCGCAGTCGGGCCGCGGCCACGGCCTGCACCTCCTCGGCGGTGATGTCGAGGACGCGCTGGACGGCGGTCAGGGCGAGCTGTGGGTCGCCGAACAGCACCGCGAAGCGGCACAGTTCGTCGGCGCGGCCCGCCACCGTGCTCAGCCGGTCCAGCCACTCGCGCTCCAGCTGGGCCTGCGCGCGCTCCATCTCCTCGGCCGTCGGGCCCTCGGCGGCGAACCGCGCGAGCTCCTCGTCGACGGCCGCCTCGATGGCGGGTACCTCGACCCCGCTGGAGGTCTTGACGTCCAGCCAGCCCAGCGAGGGCGCCCCGGCGAGGCGCAGCATGCCGAAACCGGCCGCTACGGCGCTCTGGTCGCGGCGCACCAGGCGGTTGTGGAGCCGGGAGGACTCGCCGCTGCCCAGGACGGTCAGCGCCACGTCGGCGGCGTCGCATTCGCGGGTGCCGTCGTGCGGGAGCCGGTAGGCCGCCATCAGCGCGCGGGCCGGGACCTCCTCGACGACCTCCTCGCGCAGCTGCTCCCCCATGATCTCGGGCAGCGAGCCGTCGCGCGGCGGCTGCTTGCCGTCGTGGCCGGGGATGGTGCCGAAGTACTTCTCGACCCAGGCGAGCGTCTTCTCGGGGTCGATGTCGCCGACGACCGAGAGCACCGCGTTGTTGGGCGCGTAGTACGTACGGAAGAACGTGCGCGCGTCCTCCAGGGACGCGGCGTCCAGATCGGCCATGGAACCGATCGGGGTGTGGTGGTACGGGTGGCCCTCCGGGTAGGCCAGGGCCGTCAGCTTCTCGAAGGCCGTGCCGTACGGGACGTTGTCGTACCGCTGGCGGCGCTCGTTCTTGACGACGTCCCGCTGGTTCTCCATGGACTCGTCGTCCAGGGCGGCCAGCAGCGAGCCCATCCGGTCGGCCTCCAGCCACAGCGCGAGCTCCAGCTGGTGGGTCGGCATCGTCTCGAAGTAGTTGGTCCGCTCGAAGCTGGTGGTCCCGTTGAGGGAGCCGCCGGCTCCCTGGACCAGTTCGAAGTGGCCGTTGCCGGAGACGTTCTGCGAGCCCTGGAACATCAGGTGCTCGAAGAGGTGAGCCAGGCCCGTACGTCCCTTGACTTCGTGGCGCGAGCCGACGTCGTACCAGAGGCAGACCGCGGCGACCGGGGTCAGGTGGTCCTCGGACAGCACCACGCGCAGGCCGTTGGCCAGCCGGTGCTCGGTCGCTGTGAGGCCGCCGGAGCCTGCGTGAGCTGTGGCCGTGTGACCCATGGGCATGTGGTCCCTTCGATCGCGATGCAAAGATTCCTGTCAGACCTGCCACTGTATGCAAGCGCGTCGGGGCGCGGAGAAGTTCCCGGCCCAGTCCTGGGTCGGAGTCGGCGTTGTCGGTGCCTCGGGCCACAATGGTCCGCGTCACCCCTGTCCGAAACCGCCCGCCCGACCGTCCCAGCCCCGTCCCACCCCCACCCCGTGAGAGCTCAGCTCATCCCGATTCTTGGTTAAGGAGCCGCGCAGCGATGGCCCGCCGCAGCACGAAGACCCCGCCGCCGGAGGATTTCGAGGAGAAGATCCTCGACATCGACGTCGTCGACGAAATGCAGGGCTCCTTCCTCGAGTACGCGTACTCGGTGATCTACTCCCGCGCCCTGCCCGACGCCCGCGACGGCATGAAGCCGGTGCACCGGCGCATCGTCTACCAGATGAACGAGATGGGCCTGCGCCCCGACCGGGGGTACGTGAAGTGCGCCCGTGTCGTCGGCGAGGTCATGGGCAAGCTGCACCCGCACGGCGACGCGTCGATCTACGACGCCCTCGTGCGCATGGCGCAGCCCTTCTCCATGCGGCTCCCGCTGGTCGACGGCCACGGCAACTTCGGCTCGCTCGGCAACGACGACCCCCCGGCCGCGATGCGGTACACCGAGTCGAAGATGGCCGACGCCGCCTCGCTGATGACGGACGGGATCGACGAGGACACCGTCGACTTCGCCGCGAACTACGACGGCCAGGAGCGCGAACCGGTCGTCCTGCCGGCGGCGTACCCGAACCTGCTGGTCAACGGCGCGTCCGGCATCGCCGTGGGCATGGCCACCAACATGGCCCCGCACAACCTCGGCGAGGTCATCGCGGCCGCCCGCCACCTGATCCGCTACCCGGAGGCGGACCTGGAAGCGCTGATGCGCTTCGTACCGGGTCCCGACCTGCCCACCGGCGGCCGGATCGTGGGCCTCTCGGGCATCAAGGACGCCTACGAAAACGGTCGCGGCACCTTCCGGATCCGCGCCACGGTGGCCCTGGAGGACGTGACCCCGCGCCGCAAGGGGCTGGTCGTCACCGAACTGCCCTTCACGGTCGGCCCCGAGAAGGTCATCGCGAAGATCAAGGACCTGGTCGGCTCCAAGAAGCTCCAGGGCATCGCGGACGTCAAGGACCTCACGGACCGCTCGCACGGCCTGCGCCTGGTCATCGAGATCAAGAACGGCTTCCACCCCGAGGCCGTGCTGGAGCAGCTGTACAAGCTGACGCCGATGGAGGAGACCTTCGGCATCAACAACGTCGCGCTGGTCGACGGGCAGCCGCTGACGCTCGGCCTCAAGGAGCTGCTGGAGGTCTACCTCGACCACCGCTTCGAGGTCGTGCGCCGGCGCAGCGAGTTCCGCCGCGGGAAGCGGCAGGGCCGCCTGCACCTGGTCGAGGGCCTGCTCGTGGCGCTCCTCGACATCGACGAGGTCATCCGGATCATCCGGGACAGCGACAACTCCGCGCAGGCCAAGGAGCGCCTGATGGAGCGCTTCTCGCTGAGCGAGATCCAGACCCAGTACATCCTGGACACCCCGCTGCGCCGGCTCACCCGCTTCGACCGGATCGAGCTGGAGTCCGAGCGCGACCGGCTGGCCGGCGAGATCGACGAGCTGACCGGGATCCTCGACTCCGACAGCGAGCTGCGCAAGCTCGTCTCGGCGGAACTGGCCGCGGTCTCGAAGAAGTTCGGCACGGAGCGCCGTACGGTGCTGCTGGAGTCGGCGGGCACGGCGGTCGCGGCGGTCCCGCTCGAGGTCGAGGACACCCCGTGCCGGGTGCTGCTGTCCTCCACCGGGCTGCTCGCCCGCACGCCGAACGCCGACCCGCTCCCCGAGGAGGAGGGCGGTGCGCGCGCCAAGCACGACCTGATCGTCTCGCAGGTCGCCGCCACCGCGCGGGCGGACGTCGGCGTGGTCACCTCGTACGGGCGGCTCCTGCGGCTGGCGGTGATCGACCTGCCGCAACTGCCCGACACCCACGCCGCGCCGAACCTGGCGGGAGGCGCCCCGGTCACGGAGTTCCTCTCCGCGCTGGAGCCCGACGAGAAGGTCATCTGCCTGACCTCGCTGGACGAGTCCGGGCAGGGTCTGGCGCTCGGCACCGAGCAGGGCGTGGTCAAGCGGGTCGTGCCGGACTATCCGGCCAACAAGGACGAGCTGGAGGTCATCACCCTCAAGGACGGTGACCGGATCATCGGAGCGGTCGAGCTGCGCACGGGCGAGGAAGACCTCGTCTTCGTCACCGACGACGCCCAGCTGCTGCGCTACCCCGCGGGCCAGGTCCGTCCGCAGGGCCGCCCGGCGGGCGGCATGGCGGGCATCAAGCTCGCGGACGGCGCAAAGGTGATCCACTTCTCGGCGGTGGATCCGGCGCGCGAGGCCGTGGTGTTCACGGTGGCGGGCTCGCACGGGACGCTGGACGACTCCATGCAGTCCGGGAAGCTGACCCCGTTCGACCAGTACCCGCGCAAGGGCCGGGCCACCGGCGGCGTGCGCTGCCAGCGCTTCCTGAAGGGCGAGGACGTCCTGCTGCTGGCCTGGGCGGGCGCATCCCCGGTCCGCGCGGCGGCGGCGAACGGCACTCCGGCCCTGCTGCCGGCCGTGGACCCGCGCCGTGACGGCTCGGGCACGGCGCTGCCGTCCGTGGTCGCGGCGCTGGCGGGTGCGGCGCTGTAGGAGGTTGCAGGTCATTCGGGTGGTGCTGCCGTGACGACTGGGCGGACGTACCACCCGAATGGCGACTAGTGTTTTCCCTCTTGGCACTGTCGGGTGGGGCGGGGAGACACAGAACTGATGAGTCGTCGGGCGGGCGGATTGATCAGTGACTGGGCGGAAGCCCAGCGCCGGACGCAGCAGACGCAGCTGATCCAGCAGCGTGAGGCCGAACGCCGGCAGCGGACGTACGAACGGGACGTGGCCCGGGGTCAGCGCCAGCAGCAGGCCGCCCACAAACAGCACCGCGAGGCCGAGGCCCGGCGGGCGACCGAGCAGCTCGATGCCCAGGTCGCGGCCCTGCAGGGGCTGTTGGCCGCCGGCTGCCGGGCCCCGGCGTTCCGGCTGGCCGACCTCGTCAGGCCCGAGCGGCTCGAACCCTTCGATCCCGGGACCCTGGCACACCCCGTACCGCTGCCGCAGCTGCACCACTTCCAGCAGCAGAGCAGCGGCTGGACGCTGGGCTCGAACCGGCGGGCGCAAGCGGAGCGGGAGGCGCACGCCCGGTACACCCAGGCCTGGCAAGAGGCTCAGGCCGCGGAGGCCCAGCGGAGGCAGCAGCTGGCGGCGTACCGGCAGCAGTACGACCGCTGGGCGGCCGAGCAGCTCGCCGGGATCCGCGGGCACAACGGCGGGCTCACCGAGCTGGCCGGGGCGCTGCGCGCGGGCGACGCGGAGGCCGCGGTGGAGTACTTCTCGGCGGCCCTGTACGCCTCGGCCGGCTGGCCGGAGAACCTACCGCGACAGGTGTCGGCGGCCTACGACCCCGCACGGCGCCAGCTCGTATTGGACTGGGAACTGCCCGGCTACGAGGTGGTGCCGGAGGCCAAGTCGGTGCGGTACGTGCCGAGCACGGACCAGGACAAGGAGACGGCCCGCCCGGCCACGCAGCGGCGGGCGGTCTACCGGGACCTGCTGGCGCAGTGCGTGCTGCTGGTGGTGCGCGATCTGTACGCCGCCGACGAGTTCGGCGTGCTGGAGTCGGTCGTCGTCAACGGATTCGTGGACGCCCACGATCCGGTGACGGGACGGGAAGCGCAGCTCGTACTGGCCTCGGTGTCGGCGGCGCGGTCCGCTTTCACCGGGCTGCGGCTGGAGCTGGTGAGCGCGGTGGACTGCCTGGTGGAGGGGCTGGGCGGGCAGTTGTCCGCGCGGCCGGACCAGTCGGCCGTCGTCCGCCCGGAACGCCGGCCCGGCGAGGTCGGCGGTGTCGTCAGCCACGGCGGGCATGCGGGCCGCGACCAGCACGAGAACGAGGACGACGAGCCGGACCTCTTCGCGATGGACCCGATCGCCTTCGAGAACCTGGTCGCGGAGCTGTTCCGGGCGATGGGCATGGAGGCGGTGACCACGCAGCGGTCCGGTGACGGCGGCGTGGACATCGAGGCGAACGACCCGTCCCCGATCACGGGCGGGCGGATCGTGGTGCAGGTCAAGCGCTACCGCAACACCGTGTCACCGACGGCGGTCCGGGATCTCTACGGCACGGTGCAGGACAAGGGCGCGAACAAGGGGGTGCTGGTCACCACCGCGACCTTCGGCCCCACCTCGTACACCTTCGCCAACGGCAAGCCGCTGGAGTTGGTTCCCGGGGCCGCGCTCGTGGAGCTGCTGCACCAGCACGGGCTGCGCGGCCGTCTCGGCCCGGGCGCGGCGCCCTCGATACCGGCCCAGCGGGCGGCCGAACCGGAGCCCGCCGAGGATCACAACGTGCTCGGCATGTCCTGGGCGGGGTCGGTCGCGCTGGACGTGTGCGCGCTGGTCTGCGAAGGCAACCGGGTGCTGAGCGAGGACCACTTCGTTTTTTTCAACAACCCGAACACCCCCGACGGTTCGGTACGGACCCACGCGCACGCGGCGCCCGACAAGGCGGCACTGCTGGTCGTCTTCGACGCGTTGCCGCAGCGGGCCGACCGGCTGGTCCTCGTCGCCGCGATCGACCCCGAGGTCAATCCGCACGCCGATCTGGCCGGCTTCACCGACGCCCGGATCCGGCTGCTGGGGCCGGCCGGCGAGGAGCTGGGCCGGCTGGAGGTCTCCGACGGCCGCGCCGGGGAGACCGCCCTGGTCCTCGGCTCCTTCCGGCGCCGTCCGGGCGGCGACTGGGACTTCGTCCTCGGCGGCAAGGGCTACCGGGGCGGCCTGGAACCCCTCCTCGGCGACTTCGGCATCGAGGTCGCCTGAGCGCCGCCGGCTGCTCTCAGAAGTCCTCGGGGTCGGCGTCCGGCTCGGGCTCCGGGCCGGGCTCGGGCTCCTGCGCCGCCGGGCGGTCCACGTAGCGCAGGACTCCCCACATGGATTCCGGTCCGGCTCGCCACGGCTCCGGTTCGCGGCAGCTCTCCAGCTCGCGGAGCAGGGCGGGGCCGTCGGTGCCCGAGCCGATCAGGACGAGCTGCGTCAGGCGCGGTTCGCCCCGGCCCCAGGGGTGCGGGGCGAAGCGGAGGAAGCGGCCGACCGCTTGGACCTCGTAGCGCTCCTCGTGGCCGGGGACGCCGAAGTGGACCGAGCCCTTGATCCGGTAGAGGCCGGCCGGGCGGCGGTCGAGGAACTCGATGAACCGGCGCGGACCGAGGGCCTGCTCGGACACGAACTCCGTGCTCGCGTAGGCGGCGTGGACGTGACCGGAGTGATCATCGCCATCGCCGTCGTGGCCGTCGGCGTGGTCGTGCGCGTGCGCCAGCAGGTCCTCGAAGGAGAGCTGGCCGCGCGTCTCGGTCCACGGGCGGCGGTCGAAGAGCAGTTCCGGGTCGATCCGTCCGTGGTCCGCGCCGACGACCGGGATCCCCGGTGCGCAGAGCGCGGCGAGCGCGCCCTCGATCCGGGTGCGTTCGGCGGCGTCGATCCGGTCGGTTTTGTTGAGCACCACCAGGTCGGCGACGGCCAGGTGCCGGTCGGTCTCGGGGTGCTTGGCCCGGGTCGCGTCGAATTCCGCCGCGTCGACGATCTGCACCATGCCGCCGTAGCGGACGGCCGGATTCTCGTTGGCGACGAGCATCCGGACCATCTCTTCGGGCTCCGCCAGCCCGCTCGCCTCGATGACGATGACGTCGATGCGGTGGACGGGGTCGGCGAGCTTCTCCAGGTACGCGTCCAGCTCGCTGCCGTCCACCGCGCAGCACAGGCAGCCGCCGCCGAGGGAGACCATCGAGTCGCCGACCTGCCCGGCCACCGACATCGCGTCGACCTCGATGGAGCCGAAGTCGTTGACGACGACCCCGATGCGGGTGCCGCCCCGGTTGCCGAGGAGGTGGTTGAGGACGGTCGTCTTGCCGGATCCGAGGAAGCCGGCGAGGACGATGACGGGGATGCTGTTCACCCGGTCGATCGTAGCCAGTGCTTTGGCCGGGAAGGTTTGCCGGGGCGCGGCGTCCGGTGCGGTGCATCGCAAGGCGGAGGACCACGGCTCGTACCGGACGTACTTCCGTGGTCCGACAACGCGGCGAGGTGCCGTGCCGGGCGTCGCGCCCCGGCAAACCATCCCAGTCACAGCACTGGCGTCAGCCGAGGGCGGGGACCGGCTGTGGCGGGGTCGGGCCGGTGTAGCGGGCGGCCGGTCGGATGATCTTCGAGTCGGCGGCCTGCTCCAGCACGTTCGCGCTCCAGCCGACCACGCGGGCCGCGCAGAAGGTCGGCGTGAACATCTCGCGCGGCAGCCCGCACAGCTCCATGACCACGCCCGCGTAGAACTCCACGTTGGTGTGCAGTTCCCGGCCCGGCTTGAGCTCGGCGAGGATCTCCTCGACGTGCCGCTCGACCTCCACGGCGAAGTCCACGAGCGGGCCGCCGAACTGCAGGGCGATCCCGCGCAGCATCCGCGAGCGGGGGTCCTCGGTGCGGTAGACGGGGTGTCCGAAGCCCATGATCCGGTCGCCCGCCAGGACCCGCTCGCGGATCCACGGGTCGATCCGGTCGGCCGTGCCGATGGCGTCCAGGGTGTCCAGGGCCCGGCTGGGGGCGCCGCCGTGCAGAGGGCCGGAGAGCGCGCCGACCGCCCCGGTGAGGCAGGCCGCGACGTCTGCGCCCGTGGAGGCGATCACGCGGGCGGTGAAGGTGGAGGCGTTGAAGCCGTGGTCGATCGTGGAGATCAGGTACCGCTCCACCGCGCGGGCCCTGACCCGCTCGGGTTCCCGGCCGGTCAGCATGTAGAGGTAGTTGGCGGCGTGGGGGAGGTCGTCCCGCGGCTCCACCGGTTCCAGCCCCTGGCCGAGCCGGTACAGGGCGGTGAGCAGGGTCGGTACGGCGGCGCAGGCGGCCAGCGCGTCGGCGGCCCGGCGTTCGGGGGTCAGGTCGTAGAGCGGGCGGAAGCCGGCGCTGGCGCCGAGCAGCGAGAGCGCCGTGCGCAGTCCGGAGAGCGGGCCGGACAGGGCGGTGGCGCGGGCCAGGGCGGGCAGGGCGTCCCGGACTTCGGCGGGGAGCCGGCGCAGCGGGGCGATCTCGGCGGCGAAGGCGGCCCGTTCGGCGGCGTCGGCCGGCAGGGTCCCGCGGAACATCAGGTGCCACACGTCCTCGAAGGTGCGGCTCCCGGCGAGCTCGACGGCCGAGTACTGGCGGTAGTGGTAGAAGCCCTCACGGCCTCGGACGTCACCGAGCCGGGTCTCGGTGACCACGACTCCCGCGAGTCCGCGGGGGCTTTCGGCGGGTACGACGGTGGTGTTCATGGATCGACCATCCACGATGGACTCAATCACTGTCAATATTGATCCGATCAATATATGTAGGGTGTGCGTCATGAGCGTCATGAACGACGAGCCCGGTGAACGAAGGATCGCCACCCAGGAAGCGGCCCGGCTGCTGGGGGTGAAACCCGCGACCGTGTACGCGTACGTCAGCCGCGGCCAGCTCACGAGCCGCCGCGACCCGGTCGGACGCGGCAGCAGTTTCGACGCCCGCGAGGTGGAGGCCCTGGCCCGGCGCAGCCGGCGCGAGGCGGCCGGGCCCTCCGGTTCCGCCGCCTCCGCCGGGGAGCTCTCCGTACGCACCGCGCTCACCCTCATCGAGGCCGACCGCTACTACTTCCGCGGTGTGGACGCCGTGGAGCTGGCCTCGCGGTACCGCTACGAGGAGGTCGCCGAGTGGCTCTGGACGGGGACCCTGGTGCGCGGGGCCCGGTTCACCGCTCCCCCGGAGTCCCTCGCCGCGGCCCGGCGGGCCGTCGCCGCGCTGCCCGAGCACAGCGGTCCCATCGACCGGCTGCGGGTGGCCGTCGCCGCCGCGGCGGTCGCGGACCCGCTGCGCTTCGACCTGTCCGCGCCGTCCGTACTGGGCTCCGCGCGCTCCCTGATCCCCACCCTGGTCGGCGCCCTGCCCGAGGTGGGCCCGGCGCAGTGGGGCGGGGACGGCCGCCTCTCCCGGCAGCTGTGGCCCCGGCTCTCCGCCCTGGACCCCGATCCGGACGCACTGGCTGTGCTCGACCTGGCCCTGGCCCTGCTGACCGACCACGATCTGGCCGCCTCGACCCTGGCCGTACGGGTGGCCGCGTCGGCGCGCGCGCATCCGTACGCGGTGGTCTCGGCCGGGCTCGGCGCGCTGGAAGGCCCCCTGCACGGCGCGGCCGGGCGGCTCGCGCACCGGATGCTCACGGAGGTGCTGGAGCGCGGCGGCGCCGCCCCGGTGGTGGCGGAGTACCTGCGGGCCGGGCGCCGCGTACCCGGGCTCGGGCACCGGCTGTACGCGGCCGAGGACCCGCGGGCGACGGCGCTGTTCGCTCGGCTGGAGCCGCTGGCGCAGGCCGGTCCGGCGCTGGGCGCGGCGCGCGAGGTGGCCGGGGTGATGGCCCGGCACGGCGGCGGCCTGTACCCCAACGTGGACCTGGCGCTCGCGGTGCTGACGGTCTCCTGCGGGATGGCCCCGGAGGCCGGGGAGACCGTCTTCGCGGTGGCCCGTACGGCCGGGTGGATCGCGCACGCCCTGGAGGAGTACGAGGAGCGCCCGCTGCGGATGCGACCGAGCGGGCAGTACCACGGGCCCCGCCCGCCACAGCCGTTGCCGTGACGGGCGGGGTGTTCCCGGGTGCTCGAAGGCCGGGCGGCCGACGCGGGGAACAGGTGGTTCGGGCGGTCCGGCCGCGGCGTCAGGTCCGCAGCCAGACCGCCGTGTCCTGCCCGAGCAGCCCCTCCGCATCCAGGGCGGAGCTGCTCAGCAGGAGGCTCGTGTGGGCCGGCAGCGGGACCGGCTCCGGGGACAGGTTGGCCACGCAGACCAGCCCGTCGGGGCGGCTGAAGGCGAGCACACCGGGCGGAGCGGGCAGCCACTGAAGCGATCCGCCGCCGAAGCCGGCCGCGGCGCGGCGCAGGCCCAGGGCCGTCCGGTAGAGGGTGAGCATCGAGGCCGGGTCCCCGTCCTGCCGGTCCGCGGCGTACTGCGGCCAGGTCGCCGGCTGGGGCAGCCAGGGCTCGTTCCAGGGCTCGGCGGTCCACGGCAGCGGGACCCTGCACCCGTCCCGTCCGGGGTCGGTGCCGCCGGACCGGAAGTGCATGGGGTCCTGGATCCGGCCGAGCGGGATGTCGGCCTCCGGAAGCCCCAGTTCCTCGCCCTGGTACACGTAGACGGCGCCGGGCAGGGCGAGGGTCAGCAGGGCGGCGGCGCGGGCCCGCCGGGTGCCGAGCACCAGGTCGGCCGGGGTCCCGAAGGCCTTGGTGGCGAAGTCGAATCCGGTGTCGGCGCGCCCGTAGCGGGTGACCGTACGGGTTACGTCGTGGTTGCACAGCACCCAGGTCGCCGGGGCTCCGACGGGGGCGTGTTCGGCGAGGGTCTCCTCGATGGAGGTGCGCAGCCGGCCGGCGTCCCACGGGCAGCTGAGGAAGGAGAAGTTGAAGGCGGTGTGCAGCTCGTCGGGGCGCAGGTAGCGGGCGAAGCGCTCGGAGTCCGGCAGCCAGACCTCGCCGACGAAGATGGCCCCGTACTCGTCGGCGATGGCCCGCCACGAGCGGTAGATGGTGTGCAGGTCGTCGCGGTCGATGTAGGGGTGGATCTCACCGGGCCCGGGCGGCCACGGCTCAGCCGAACGGCCGGCCAGGTCGGGCAGGGCCGGGTCCTTGGCGAGGAGGGCCGCGGAGTCGATCCGTACGCCGGACACTCCCCGCTCGAACCAGAACCGCAGGACTTCCTCGTGTTCCCGGCGGACGGCGGGGTGGTCCCAGTTGAGGTCGGGCTGCTCGGGGGTGAAGAGGTGCAGGTACCACTCCCCGTCCGGTACCTGCGTCCAGGTGGCCGCGCCGTTGAACTGCGAGGGCCAGTCCCCCGGCGGCAGTTCGCCGTTCTCGCCGCGGCCGGGGCGGAAGTGGAAGAGCTCCCGCTCGGGACTGCCGGGGCCGGCGGCGAGGGCGGCCTTGAACCAGGCGTGCTGGTCGGACACGTGGTTCGGGACGATGTCGACAATGGTGCGGATGCCCAGCTCGCGGGCTTCGGCGATGAGCTTCTCGGCTTCGGCGAGGGTGCCGAAGGCGGGGTCGATGGTGCGGTAGTCGGCGACGTCGTAGCCGCCGTCGGCGAGCGGGGAGAGGTACCAGGGGGTGAACCACAGGGCGTCGACGCCCAGTTCGGCGAGGTAGGGGAGGCGGGCCCGGACGCCCACCAGGTCACCGGTGCCGTCCCCGTCGCCGTCGGCGAAGCTCCGTACGTACACCTGGTAGATGGCGGCCGAGCGCCACCAGTCGGCGGCGTTTTCGGGCAGGGGAAAGTCAGCCACGGAGGGGTCCTTTCACGGCGTTCTTTTCACAGCGGTCTTTTCATGGGGGGCGACCGGGCACGGCGGCTGTGCGGGGTGGCGCTCACCCCTTGAGGGAACCTGCCGTCAGGCCGCTCATGATGTTGCGCTGGAAGATCAGGAAGATGATGAGCGTGGGCGCCGAGGCCATCGCGAGCGCGGCGACGAGATGGTTCTCGGGCACTCCCCTGGCGAGTGAGTAGATGCCGACGTTGAGCGTCTGCAGGGCCGGGTCGGGGAGGGTGAGCATCGGCCAGAGGAAGTCTTTCCAGACCCCGACGACGGCGAAGATCGAAACGACGCCCAGGATGGGCCGGGACATCGGCAGGACCACGGAGCGCAGGGTGCGCAGGGCGGAGGCTCCGTCGATGGAGGCGGCGTCGAGGATCTCGCCCGGGATGGAGTCGAAGAATCGTTTCAGAAGGAAGATGTTGAAGGCGTTCGTGACCGAGGGCAGCCAGATCACCCAGGGCGTGTTGAGCAGGTTCCGCTCGATGAGCGGCATGTCCAGGACCGTGAGGTACTGCGGTACGACGAGGACGGTGGCCGGGATCATCAGCGTGGCCAGCATCATGCCGAGGACGGCCTTGCCGAAGACCGGCCGGAGCTTGGACAGCGAGTAGGCGGCGGCCACGTCGAGGACGAGCTGGAAGGCCAGGGCGCCGAAGGCGTAGTAGAGGGTGTTGAACAGCAGCTTGGCGAGGTCCATGACCTCCCAGGCCGCCGAATAGTTGCCGGGGTGCAGGGAGTCCGGCACCACGGTCGGCGGCACCTGGGTGAACTCCGCCGTGCTCTTGAGGCCGTTGACGACCATCCAGTAGAGGGGCCCGAGGAAGACGACCGTGAAGCCGATGACCACCAGGGCCAGGACGGTCCAGTAGACGGCCTTGCCCCGGGGACGGCCGAGTTGGGCCGGCGATATGAGCGTGCGCTCTGACATGTGAGGGTGCTCCCGTCAGTTCTCGTTGTCGCGGCTCAGCCGGACGTACACGGCGGAGAAGCCTGCGAGCAGGACGAGCAGGCACAGGCCCAGGGCCGCGGCGCCGCCGTACTGGTTGAAACTGAACGCGTACTGGTAGATGAGGACGACGACGGTGGTCGTCGACCCTTCGGGGCCGGCGCCGCCCGTGAGCATGAACGGCTCGACGAACACCTGCATCGTCGCGATGATCTGCATGAGCAGCATCAGCGAGAGGATGAGCTTGGTCTGCGGGATCGTGACGTACCAGATCTTGCGCAGCACCCCGGCTCCGTCGAGCTCCGCCGCTTCGTAGAGCTCCCCGGGGATGCCCTGGAGGGCTGCCAGGTAGATCAGGGTCGCGCCGCCCATGTTCATCCACGTGGAAGCGATGACGACGGAGAGCATCGCGGTATCGGTGGATTGCAGCCAGTCTCGCGCCGGGAGGTGCAGGAATTCCAGAATCCTGTTGAAGACCCCGTAACCGGGGTCGTAGAAGTACTTGAAGAGCAGGATCGAGGCCACCGGCGGCATCATCACCGGGAGGTAGACCAACAGGCGCAAGTAACCCTGCGCGTGCCGGAATTCGTTGAGCACGATCGAGACCACGAACGGGACGGCGAAGCCGAGTACCAGCGCGAGCCCGCTGAAGAGGAGGGTGTTGCGCCAGGCCTGCCAGAACGCCGGGTCGTTGAAGACGTAGCGGAAATTGTCCCAGCCGACCCAGTGGACGGCTCCGCCCTCGGTCTTCTGGAAGGCCAGCAGGAACTCCCGGACCATCGGGTACCAGGAGAAGAAGGAGAAGCAGAGGACGGCGCCGATCAGAAAGCCGTGCGCCGAGAGGTTCCGCTTGAACGCCCGGAGGAAGTCCTCACGAGAGGTACCGGACAGGGTGGGAGCCGACATCGCCGCTCGCTCCTTGGTGGGTCGTCGCCGTCGATTTGCGGGTACGGGGCCTGCGGGCGGGTCCGGGCCGGGGAGGCAGCCCGGACCTCCCCCGGCCGGTGCCCCTACTGGTTGGCCAGCACCTGGTTGACGGCCTTCTCGGCCTCCGCGAGGAGCTGCGTCGTGTCGGCGTCCTTGTTGGTCAGGACCCCCGACATCACCTTGTCGAGGACCTTGTAGACCTCCTGGGCCTTCGCCGGCTCGGCCTTGCCGGCCACCGGGTTGTCCAGGAAGGACTTGAAGTTGACGACCGGCATGGTGGCGCTGGCGGCCTTCAGCTCATCGTCCTTGGCCTTGCTGGCACCGGTGAAGAAGGCGGGCTGAGGAAGCCCGACCGGCAGACCGTCGGTCTTGGAACGGTCGTACTGGAACTGCCCCTTGCCGACCGAGAGCGTCTTGAAGTTCAGCCAGGCGATGGCCGCCTTGATCTTGTCCGGCGAGCTGCCCTTCTTGATCATGTAGCCGTTGCCGCCGGCCAGCGTCGCGGCGCCGCCGGGGATGGGGCCCATGCCGAAGTTCTCGTACTTGCCGGCGAGCTGCTGGACCATGTACGTGATGTCGTCGGGCGCGGCGAGGAACATGCCGAGCTTGTCCGAGGCCATCTGCTTCTGCAGGTCACCCCACTTGAGCAGCTGGGTCTTGCCCATGCTGTCGTCCTCCCAGCGCATGGCGTGGAGGTTGTCCACGACCTGCTTGCCGGTCGCGTTGTTGAAGGCGGCCTTGCCGTCGGCTCCGACGACGTCGCCGCCCAGGCCGTACATCGCGGCCGTGAAGTGCCAGCCGCCGGTGTTCTCGACGCTGTACTCGCCGTAGCCTGCGGTGCCGTTGCCGAGCGCCGCGATCTTCTTGGCGGCCGCCCGGACCTCGTCCCAGGTGCGCGGGGGCTGGTCGGGGTTGAGGCCCGCCTGCTGGAAGAGCTTGCGGTTGATCAGCAGGCCCATCGTGTAGTTGCTGGTGGGCAGGCCGTAAAGCTTGCCGTCCTGCTTCAGGGTGTTGACGACGTTCTTGTCGATGTCGTCGATGCCCGGAACCGTCTTGGCCGTGACGTACGCGGAGATGTCCTCGGCGCCGTCGTTGTCGAGGACCTGCTTGAGGTCCGTGAAGTAGGCGTAGAAGACGTCCGGCTGCGACTTGGCCTTCAGCATCGCGGTGAACCGCGGGGGCTCCAGGCACTGGCCGGGGGTGGAGCGGCCTTCGATCGTGACGTTCGGGTAGGTCTTGTTGAACTCCGCCACGTCCTCCTTCCACTGCTTGAGCTCCGCCTTCTTCGCGGCGGGCGGCATGCAGTCCATGGAGATGGCGACCTTGGTCTTGGGGTCGAGCGGTGCGGAGACGTCCGAGGAATCGCCGGACGGCTGCTCCTTGGGGTCGTCTCCGTTGCTGCTCGTGCCGCAGGCCGCAAGGGCGGTGACGGCGAGCGCCGAGACGAGGGCGATCGCGGTGGTGCGGCGGATGTTGGTTCTCATCGGTGGTCCCCTTCGAGCATCGAGCAGGAGGCGTGGGGCCTGTAAGGAGGCGAGCGCGGCACACTCAACCACCACCGACAGATGAACGCAATATCTCGCGCAGATTTCGCAAGAGATTGGCAATAGGACGCCGGACTACCCCGACCTTGAACGCAAAACAGGGCCCCGGAACGTCAGTGAGACGTCACGGGGCCCTGCGGCCGGGGCTTGGACTCGATGGAGCCCTGTGGGGCGCTACGCGGGACGGGGGCGCGGGACCTGCGCGGTGGAGCCGCGCACGACGAGCTCCGGCTCGAAGAGCAGCTCTCCGGGCTGCACGGCGGCCCCCTGGATCTGCGCGGTGAGCAGCTCCACGGCAGCCCTGCCCATGGCCTCGATGGGCTGCCGGACGGTGGTCAGCGGGGGTTCCGTGCAGTTCATGAAGGCCGAGTCGTCGTACCCGACGACGGAGACCTCGCGGGGCACGTCCAGCCCGCGCCGGCGGGCCGCCCGGATGGCCCCCAGGGCCAGGGGGTCGCTCGCACAGATGATCCCGGTCACCCCGCGGTCCAGCAGCCTCGACGTGGCCGCGTGGCCGCCCTCCAGGGAGAACAGCGCCCGCTCCACGTGTGCGGCGGGCAGCTCGGTGCCGGCCGCCGCGGCGACCGCCTGGGCGGCCACCAGCTTGCGCAGGGAGGGGATGTGGTCGGGCGGGCCCAGCACCAGGCCGATGCGCTCGTGGCCCAGGGAGGCCAAGTGGCGCCAGGCCTGTTCGACCGCGACGGCGTCGTCGCAGGAGACGCACGGGAAGCCGAGGTCCTCTATCGAGGCGTTGATGAGCACCACCGGGACCTTGCGGTCGTGGAGCAGCCGGTAGTGCTCGTGCGGGGCGTCGGCCTGCGCGAAGAGCCCGCCGGCGAAGACGACGCCGGACACCTGCTGCTGGAGCAGGAGCTCGACGTAGTCGGCCTCGGAGACCCCGCCCGTGGTCTGCGTGCAGAGCACCGGGGTCAGCCCCTGCTGGGCCAGCGCGCCGCCGATCACCTCGGCGAAGGCCGGGAAGATCGGGTTCTGGAGTTCCGGCAGGACCAGGCCGACCAGCCGGGCGCGTTCGCCGCGCAGCTGGGTGGGGCGCTCGTAGCCGAGGACGTCCAGGGCGGTGAGCACGGACTGGCGGGTCGCCTCCGAGACGCCCGGCTTGCCGTTGAGCACCCGGCTGACCGTTGCCTCGCTGACCCCCACCTTCTTCGCCACTTGAGCAAGTCGTCGCGTCATGAGCGCAAGAGTAGCGCAAACAATGCAAGTTCCTTGCAGTTCGATTACGGCCAGTTTGGCCCATCGGAAACCGGCGCGGAACCCCCCGCGCCCCACCGGCCCCGGCCATCCCCCGCACGGCGAGCGGCGGGGCACCCCGAAGGGATGCCCCGCCGCTCACGTTCCCCCGTACCGGCCGCCCGCTAGGGCAGCTGGTTGATCTTGAACGTCGAGGTCGTGTTCCGTACGTCCACGGCGTTGTCGCTCATCTTCAGGTTCTGGATGGTCACCTCACCCACCGCCGGCCCCTGTCCCGCTTCGGGCATCTCGTTCGCCCAGAGACCGAAACCGGACTTGGCGTCGAAGGCGTCACCGCTCTTCTTCGCCCCCGTGATGGTGATGTCCTTCAGAATGGTGTCCTTGATGGGATTGACCGGCTGGCCGCCGACGTACTGCGTCTGGAACATGATTCCGCTGTAGGTCGGATCGACGATGTCCACGTTGTTGATGCGGATTCCCTGGAACACCTTGGAAGCCGAGAAGATCCAGATTCCGGGGAAGGTCTGCGCCCCCCAGAAATGGCCTCCGGCCCGGACGATCGAGATGTTCTCGAAGAGCGTCGGATCGGTCCCGAACCCGTTCATCGGATACCCGAAGTCCAGCGAGCTGATGGTGATGCCCGAGTAGACGAGGATGTCCGCGATGTAGATGTTGCGGAAGGTGTTGTTGAAGCCGCCGTAGACGGCGACACCGGCCGCGCGCCAGGTGAGGATGGCGCTCAGGTTCTCGTAGACGTTGTTCTTCATGTCCGCGCCGCCCGCGTCGATGGCGGAGAACAGCGCGAAGCTGTCGTCACCCGTGGAACGCGCCTCGATGTTGGCCACGAGGTTGTCCGTGCTGCCGTTGGTCATGTTGATGCCGTCGGCGAAGGTGTCGCGGATCCGCGAGTTCTTGATCGTGATCCGGTCGGTGTTGGCGCCCCAGTAGAGGCACACCTGGTGCTCGTTCCAGACGTTGTCGATGGTCATGTCGGTCACGTTGGCGAAGTCGAAGACCTTGCCCGGACCGTCGATGCGCGAGGTGTAGTTGCCGAAGTAGGCGAAGCCCGTGAAGGACGATCCCTTCGCGGTGCCCTCCGCGCGCCATCCGTTGTCGGTGTTGTCCTGCGTGGACGGGGCGAGGAAGCGGGTGAACCACGGTCCGGCGCCGACGACCTGCACGGCCTTGCCGTACACCTGGAACTTGCTCGCCGTGGCGTAGTCGCCCGGCGGCAGATAGACACCCACGAGCTTGCCCGTGGTGTCCATGCGGACTTTGTCCAGGGCGTTCTGCACGTCCTGGTGGGTGAAGCCGGCGGGCACCGTGTAGGTCGCCGCGTCGGGGTTGGGGATCACCGTGGCCTGTTCCAGGCTCACGAAGTCGATCGCGTAGGTGGTGGTGTTCGCCGCGTCCTTCTGAAGGCGGATCTTGCTGCCCTGCGGGACTGTCTCGCCGAGGAGGATGTTGGCCTCGTCGTAGATGTGCCGCGGGGCTCCGGCGCTCGGCGCGTTGCCCGGGCCGGCCTCGGCCCCGTAGAGCCAGGCGTACTTCGAGGTCAGCGGCAGGGCCTTCTTGAGGACGCCGTTGACGTAGACGTTGATGGTGGAGTCGATGCCGCCGCCGCCCGGGGCGTCCGGGATGGAGAAGCGGGTGACCAGGGTGTTGGTCGCGGCCCTGGTGGTGAACTCGACGTACTCACCCGTCGCGTCCAGGTTCACGGCCTTGCGGCCCGAGGCCTCGCCGGCGATGTCACCGACGGTCCGGTTGGGGCCGACGACGTTGGCTCCGCCGCCGACCACTCCGTCCTCCGCCTCGTAGGTGTCGAAGGGCATGTTCGCCCCGCGGCCGACGAAGAAGGGCTTGGTGGAGGTGTTGTTGGCGCGCTTGACCGGCAGTTCGTTGGCGTCGTCGGCCAGCACCACCTTGACGGTGTACTTGCCGTTGGCCGCCGTCCAGTTGCCGAGGGCGATCGGGGCCGAGGAGGCACCGGCCGCGAGCGCGCCGCTGAAGGATCCCGTCAGGGTGCGGATGGTGGCGCCGCCCGCGTCCTGCAGGGTGAGGGTGACGTTGTGGGTGCCCGCCGCGGCGGCCACGGTGCCCTGGTTCTTGACATTGACGGAGAAGTTCACGGACTGGCCGGCGGACGGGGCGCTCGGCGACCATCCGACGGACGAGGCCACCAGGTCCGAGCTGTCGACCGGGCGGACCACGAGCGGGGAGCCGGTGAGGCTGTTGTTCGTCTCGTTCTGCTCGATGACCGTGTTCGCCTCGTCGACGACCGCGCTCAGCGGGTAGCTGCCCGCGTCGCGCGGGCCGATCCCGGCGGTGACGTCGGCCGTGGCGCCGGCGGCCAGCGCGGGCACATTGGCGGAGGCGACCTTGGAGCCGCCGAGCTGGAAGGAGACGGAGGTCGCCGCCGCCGGGGCCGGGCCGGTGTTCTTGACGGTGGCGGACAGGGTGACGGAGTCCGACTCGACCGGGGTGGCCGGGCTGGCGCTCACCGCGGTGACCTGGAGGTCCGGGTTGGGCGCCGCGACGCCCATGACCTGGAACTCGGCGATCTGGCCGTTGGAGGAGCCGGTGTTGGAGGTGAAGCGCAGCTGCACGTCCGCGACCCGGGCGTTCACCGGGATGGTGACGGTGTTGGAGCCGGAGGCCGGGTTGAAGACGTAGTCCTTGGCGGCCACCAGGCCGGTGACGCCCGAAGCGCTCTGCTCGCGGCCGAGGACCTGGATGTTCTGGGTGCGGGTGCCCCAGCTGCTGTCCGGGTTGAGCTTGAGGACCAGGCGGTCTACGTCGGCGTTGGACCCGAGCTTGACGGTCAGCGTGCTCGGGTAGGCGCCGCCCGCCCCTTCCCAGTAGGTGGAGGTGCTGTTGTCGTTGGCGTTCTCCGCGACGAAGGTGTGGATCACGGAGGAGCCCTCGATGGGCTTGCCGACGGCCAGGTTGGAGCCGCCGCCTGTGCCACTGCCGTTGCGGGTCACGGAGTTGCTGTCACCGGAGCGGTTGCCCGCCGCGTCCTTGGCCCGGACGAAGTAGCTCACGGTGGCGGTGGCCGGCTGCGTGTCCGTGTAGGTGGTCACGTTCCCCGCGACCGTGGTGAGCAGCAGGTTGTTGGCGAAGACCTCGTAGCCGGTGACGCCGACGTTGTCGGTGGATGCCTGCCAGGTCAGCTTGATCTGGCCGGAGGCCGGCTCGGTGAAGGCCAGGGCGCCCGGGATGGTCGGGGCCTGGGTGTCGCCGGTGTCGCCGGCTCGGGTGACGCTGTTGCTGTTGGCCGACTGGTTGCCGGCCGCGTCCTTGGCCCGGACGTGGTAGGTCACGCTCGCCGAGGCGGGCTGGGTGTCCGTGTAGGTGGTGACGTTGCCCGCGACGCTGGTGCGCAGCTGGTTGTTGGCGTAGACGTCGTAGCCGGTGACGCCCGTGTTGTCGGTGGCGGCGTTCCAGGTGAGCTTGATCTGTCCGGTCGCGGGCTCGGTGTAGGCGAGCGCCGTCGGGGCGGCCGGGGCCTGGGTGTCGCCGGTCGTCGGGCCGTAGATCTCCAGCTCGGAGAGCTGCCCGCCGGGCTGTACGGAGTTGGCCGATATCCACACCCGCACGTAGCGGGTAGTGGTGGCGTCGAAGGTGACGGTCACCGCGTTGGCGGCGGCGGCGTTGAACTCGTAGGCCTTGGACGCCGTCAGGTCGGTGTATTCCGTCCCGTTGGCGCTGCCCTGGATCTTGAGGGTCTGGGTGCGGGGGCCCCAGTTCTCGGGCAGCTTGAGGACCACGCGGTCCACGCGGACGGAGGAGCCCAGGTCGGCCTGGAGCCACTGGGGCATGGCGTTGTTGACGCTCTCCCAGTAGCTGGCGGTGTTGCCGTCGCCGGCGTTGCCCGGCACGTAGACCTGGGTGTTGCTGCTCGCGGTGAAGGTCTTGCCGAGGGCCAGGTTGGTCCCGGAGTCACCGGGGGCGCGGACCTCCAGCTCGGAGAGCTGGGCGGCCTGCCAGCCGGTGTTGGCGGTGACGTCGATCCGCACGTACCGGGCCTGGGTGGCCGGGAAGCCGATGGTGACCACGTTTCCGGCGCCCTGGCCGAAGGTGTACGTCGCCGAGCTCACCAGGGTGCTGAAGCTGGTGCCGTCGGCGCTGCCCTGGACGGACAGGGTCTGGTTGCGGCTCTCCCAGGAGGCGGGGAGCTTGAGCACCACCTGGTCGACGCGGGTGGTGGCTCCGAGGTCGGTCTGCACCCATTGCGGGAAGGTGCTGCCGGCGCTCTCCCAGTACGAGGACTGGTTGCCGTCCGTGACGTTGCCGGCCGTGTAGGCGCCGTTGGTACTGCTCGCCGTGGCGGGCCTGCCCGCCGAGACGCTCGGTCCGCCGGCGGCCACGGCGGTCAGAGCGGGCCAGCCCAGCATCAGCAGGGCCGTGCTGATCAAGGCGGCCAGGGTCCGCCATCTCCAGTTGTGCCTTCTCATATGTCCTCGTCCCTCGACATGAACTTTCTGAACCATGGGAGATAGGAATTTGCAGTGTGCGGTGCGAGAGTTGCAGAGCTTTGGCGAGTCGTCTACATCTCTGACCGCACTTTCCCACCGTCATCGCTTGCGCAAGCTGGGCGCAAATAACGCAAGCCATTTGCGTGAGGGGGAGGAATTCCACTTATGCCCGAACCGCCCTACCGTTCGTACTCATGCGGTCCCTGCGGTTCCCCCACATGAGCCCTCGGCGGCTCGGCCTCCCCCGACGGGCCGCCTCCCAGATCCTGATGACGCAGCTGGCCATCGCCGCCGGGGTCCTCGCCCTGGCCACCGGCCTCTTCCTGGCCCCGCTGAGCTCGCAGCTCGACGACCAGGCCATGCGGCGTGCCCTGGCCATCGCCCAGAGCGCCGCCGCCGACCCCTCCCTGGCCACCGGCCTCATCAGCTCGGCCCCCTCACCGGACAGCCCGGTACAGGCCTCGGCGGAGCGGATCCGCTCCGCCACCGGCGCCGAGTACGTGGTGGTCCTGGACCTGGACGGCATCCGCCGCTCGCACCCGAGCCCCGACCGCATCGGGCGCCGCGTCTCCACCGACCCCGGCGACGTCCTGGCCGGCCGCGAAGTCATGGAGATCGACGAGGGCACCTTGGGCCGCTCCGCGCGCGGCAAGGTCCCCCTGCTCGCCGCCGACGGCGAGCTCGTCGGCGCCGTCTCGGTCGGCATCGCCTACGACAGCGTCCAGGGCCGCCTGCTGGGCGCCATCCCGGGCCTGCTCGCGTACGCGGGCGGGGCCCTGGCCGCGGGCGCCCTCGCCGCCTACCTGCTCTCGCGCAGGATCCAGCGACAGACCCGCGACCTGGCCTTCTCCGATATCGCGGGTCTGCTCGCCGAGCGCGAGGCGATGCTGCACTCCATCCGCGAAGGCGTGATCGCCCTCGACCGGGACGGCCGGGTCCGGCTGGTCAACGACGAGGCGGCCCGGCTGCTGGGTCTCGCGCCCGAGGCCGCCGGCGTCGTGGCGGGGCGCGCGCTGGACGAGGTGCTCGGCGCCGGCCGCACCACCGACGTCCTCACCGGCCGGGTCACGGGCCGCGACCTGCTCACGGTCCAGGGCAGCAGGGTCCTGGTCGCCAACCGGATGCCCACCGAGGACGGCGGAGCCGTGGCCACTCTGCGCGACCGCACCGAGCTGGAGCACCTGGGCCGCGAGCTCGACTCCACCAAGGGCCTCATCGACGCCCTGCGCGCCCAGGACCACGAGCACGCCAACCGGCTCCACACCCTCCTGGGCCTGCTGGAACTGGGCCTGTACGAGGAGGCCGTGGAGTTCGTCACGGAGGTGGCCGGCGTGCACCGCAGCACGGCCGAGCAGGTCACCGAGAAGGTGCAGGACCCGCTGCTCGCCGCCCTGCTGATGGGCAAGGCCACGGTCGCCGCGGAGCGCGGGGTCCCCCTGCGGCTCGCCGATTCGGCCCTGCTGCCCGACCGCCTCGTCGACCCGGGAGGTCTGGTCACCATCCTCGGCAACCTCGTCGACAACGCACTGGACGCCGCGGTCGGCTCGCCCGCGCCCCTGGTCGAGGTCGACATCCGGGCGGACGGCCGCACGGCGGTCCTGCTGGTCCGCGACAGCGGCCCCGGCGTCCCGGTGGCACGCCGCGAGGAGATCTTCACCGAGGGCTGGTCGACCAAACAGCCCCCGGCCGGCGCCCACCGCGGACGCGGGCTCGGTCTCGCCCTGGTGCGCCGCCTGGCCGAGCGGCAGGGCGGCACGGTCCGGGCCGGCGAGGCAGCGGACGGAGGGGCGGAGTTCTCCGTCGTACTCCCGGAGGCCCTGCGATGAACGATTCCAGCGCGTTCAGCACATCCGGTGCATCCGGTGCATCCGGCAGTTTCGGCGTGTTTGACGTACTGATCGTCGACGACGACATGCGTGTTGCCCGGATCAACGCGGCCTACGTGGCCAAGGTTCCCGGCTTCCGCGTGTCGGCCCAGGCCCATTCCGCGGCGGAGGCGCTGGCCCTCCTCGACTCACACCCGGTGGACCTGATCCTCCTCGACCACTACCTCCCCGACGAGAACGGCCTCGACCTGGTCCGGCGCCTGCGCGAGCGCGGCCACCGCACCGACGTGATCATGGTGACGGCCGCCCGCGACCTGGCAACCGTCCAGGCCGCGATGCGCCTCGGCGCCCTCCAGTACCTGGTCAAACCCTTCACCTTCGCGGGCCTGCGGACCCGGCTGGAGGCCTACGGGGCCCTGCGCCGCACCCTGGACACGGGCGGCGAGGCCGAACAGGCGGAGGTGGACCGGATCTTCGGCGCCCTTGCCTCGGCAGGCGCGGACGCCCCGAGCGACCTCCCCAAGGGGCACTCCCCCACCACCGCCGACCTGGTCCGCGGAATCCTGCGCACGGCCGAAGGCCCGCTCTCCACCCAGCAGATCGCCGACCGCGCGGGGATCAGCCGCCAGACCGCCCAGCGCTACCTCAAGCTCCTCGACCGCACCGGCCGCGTCACCCTCGCCCTGCGCTACGGCGAAACGGGCCGCCCGGAACACCGTTACGCCTGGCGCCCTACCACCACGGGCTGACCCCGGCCGCCCGGTCGGCCGATCCCGCTCCCCCGCCGCGCCGGCCCTACACCGCACCGGCCCCGGTCAGCGCGCGGACCTCGGTCTCCGCGTGCCGCCGCTCGTCCGGTTCCTCCGCCGAGGTCGCGGTGCCCAGCCAGCCCGCCAGGAAGCCCAGCGGGATGGACACGATGCCCGGGTTCTGGAGCGGGAAGAACTGGAAGTCCACACCCGGGAACAGGGATTCGGGGCTGCCGGAAACCACCGGTGACAGCGCCACCAGCAGCACGGCCGGGAGCAGCCCCCCGTACACCGACCAGACGGCGCCCCGCGTGGTGAACCCGCGCCAGAACAGCGAGTACAGGAGCACCGGCAGGTTCGCCGAGGCCGCCACCGCGAAGGCCAGGCCCACCAGGAAGGCCACGTTCAGGTCCTGCGCGAGCAGTCCCAGCGCGATCGCCACCGCCCCGATCCCGACCGCGGCCACCCTGGCCACCGCCACCTCGCTGCGCTGCCGGGCGTGGCGGCGCTTGAGCGAGGCGTACAGGTCGTGCGCGACGGAGGCCGACGAGGCGAGGGTGATCCCCGCGACCACCGCGAGGATGGTCGCGAAGGCGATGGCCGCCACGAAGGCGAACAGCACCGCGCCGCCCGTCGAGTCGGCCCCGCCGCCCAGGAAGGCCGCGAGCAGCGGAACCGCCGTGTTCCCGGAGGCGTTGGAGGCCCTGACCTCCTCCGGCCCGAGCAGCGCCGCCGCGCCGAAGCCGAGCACGATGGTCATCAGGTAGAAGCCGCCGATCAGCCCGATCGCCCACACCACCGACCGGCGGGCCGCCCGTGCGGTGGGCACGGTGTAGAAGCGCGACAGGATGTGCGGCAGTCCGGCCGTGCCCAGGACCAGGGCGAGCCCGAGGCTCATGAAGTCGAAGCGGGCCGTCCAGTCCCCGCCGTACTTGAGCCCGGGGCCCAGGAACCGGTCGCCGTGCCCGCTGCGCTCGGCGGCGCTGCTGAGCAGCTGGTCGAAGTTCCCGTGGAAGCGCAGCAGCACGAGCACCGTCAGGGTGATCGCCCCGCCCATCAGCAGCACGGCCTTGACGATCTGGATCCAGGTGGTGGCCCGCATGCCGCCGAAGGACACGTAGATCACCATGAGGGCGCCGACCCCGATGACGGTCAGCGTCCGTGCGGCCCGGCCCGAATCGGCGAGCAGCAGGCCCACGAGGCTGCCGGCGCCGACCATCTGGGCGACGAGGTACAGCACGGAGACGACCACCGACGAGGTGCCTGCGGCGATCCGGACCGGCCGCTCGCTCATCCGCGCGGCGACCACGTCGGCGAGGGTGAACCGGCCGCAGTTGCGGACGAGTTCGGCGACGAGGAACAGGACGACCAGCCAGGCGACGAGGAAGCCCACCGAGTACAGCAGGCCGTCGTAGCCGAAGAGGGCGATGAGGCCGGAGATGCCGAGGAAGGAGGCGGCGGACATGTAGTCACCGGCGATGGCGAAACCGTTCTCCATCGGCGAGAACAGCCGCCCGCCCGCGTAGAACTCCTCCGCCGAACCATGCCGGTTGCGGCTCACCCAGGTGGTGATGCCCAGGGTGACGGCGATGAAGACGCTGAACAGGAGCAGCGCCAGCGTCTGGTGCTCCGTGGTCACCGGCCCGCCCCCCGTGCCCGGGTGCGCTCCCCGGCATCCGCCCGGCGGACCTGCTCCTGCTCGAAGACCGTCCAGCGCAGGTCCAGCGCCGCGCGGTCGCGCCGCAGCCGGGCGTGCCGGGCGTAGGCCCAGGTCAGCAGGAAGGTGCTGAGGAACTGGCCGAGACCAGCCAGCAGGGCCACGTTGACGGACCCGAACACCGGCCGGGCCATCATGCCGGGCGCCGTGGTGGCGGCGATCACGTAGGCCACGTACCAGAGGAAGAAGCCGACGGTCGCGGGGACGACGAACCTCCGGTAGCGGCCGCGCACCTCCTGGAAGGCGGCGCTGCGCTGCACTTCGAGGTAGATGTCGGACGCTGCGCGCGCGGGTGCGCCGCCGGGGCCGGAGCTCGGGGGTGACGTTTCCGCTCCGCCGCCCGGCGCTCCGCCGGACCCCTCGCCCACGCCGGCACCCTCGCCCTCACCCCAACCGACGGCCAGCGCGTCGTACCAGGGGTCGTCCAGCCGGATCGTTCCGGCATCACGACCTTCGTGCTTGTCCACCGAACTCTCCTTGTCCGCCGCCGCAGTGGCCGCGTGCCCACAAGGATGTGCGGGAGGGACGGTTTCCGGACTGGTGTCCCGGTGCTCTTCACTCCATCAGGTGATGGAGTGAAGAGCACCGGTGTGCCAGGGCCACGGAAGTGCCACCGGGGGACCCCCGGTGGCCCCGGGTCCGTTCAGGCGTCGATGCGCGAGCGGTCCAGGGTGGCGGCGGAGCTGGTGATGAACTCCTTGCGCGGAGCCACCTCGTTGCCCATGAGCAGGTCGAAGACCGACTCGGCCGAATCCAGGTCGCCGATGTTGATCCGGCGCAGGGTGCGGAAACGGGGATCCATGGTGGTCTCCGCCAGCTGATCGGCATCCATCTCGCCGAGGCCCTTGTAGCGCTGGATCGAGTCCTTGTACCGGATGTTCTTGCGCTGGTACTCCAGCAGGTTCTGGCGCAGCTCGTTGTCCGAGTACGTGTAGACGTACTTGTCCTGGCCCTTCTTCGGCTGGACGAGCTCGATCCGGTGCAGCGGCGGCACGGCGGCGAAGACCCGGCCCGCCTCGACCATCGGGCGCATGTAGCGCTGGAAGAGCGTGAGCAGCAGGCAGCGGATGTGCGCGCCGTCCACATCGGCGTCCACGAGCAGGACGATCTTCCCGTACCGGGCGGCGTCGATGTCGAAGGTCCGGCCCGAGCCGGCTCCTATGACCTGGATGATCGCCCCGCACTCGGCGTTCTTGAGCATGTCCGAGACCGAGGACTTCTGGACGTTGAGGATCTTGCCCCGGATGGGCAGCAGCGCCTGGAACTCGGAGTTCCGGGCGAGCTTTGCCGTACCGAGGGCCGAGTCCCCCTCGACGATGAAGAGCTCGCTGCGCTCCACGTCGTCACTGCGGCAGTCGGCCAGCTTGGCGGGCAGCGAGGAGGACTCCAGCGCGGTCTTGCGCCGCTGCGCCTCCTTGTGCTGGCGGGCCGCGATCCGGGTCCGGGCGGCCGCGACGATCTTCTCCATCACGGAGCGGGCCTGCTGCTTGTCGTCCCGCTTGGTGGAGGTCAGGAAGGCCTTGAGCTCCTTGGCCACGACGGCCGCGACGATCCGGGTGGCCGCCGAGGTGCCGAGCACCTCCTTGGTCTGGCCCTCGAACTGCGGCTCGGCGAGGCGGACGGTGACGACCGCCGTCATGCCTTCCATCGCGTCGTCCTTGACCACGTCGTCCTCGGCGACCCGCAGCAGCTTCGCGGAGCGCAGCACCTCGTTCACGGTCTTGGTGACCGAGCGCTCGAATCCGGAGATGTGGGTGCCGCCCTTGGGGGTGGCGATGATGTTCACGAACGACTTCACGTTCGTCTCGTACCCCGTGCCCCAGCGCAGGGCGATGTCCACGCCGAGCTCACGGGTGACCTCGGTGGGGGTCATGTGGCCTCGGTCGTCGAGGACCGGGACGGTCTCCTTGAAGATTCCGGTGCCGGTCAGGCGCAGGACGTCACAGGCCGCCTTGTCCTGGGCGAGGTACTCGCAGAACTCGCTGATGCCTCCGTCGAAGCGGAAGGTCTCCTCGGTCTTGCCGGCTCCTTCCAGGGCCCGCTCGTCGCGGACCACGATGGTCAGGCCGGGCACGAGGAAGGCCGTCTGGCGGGCGCGCTGGTAGAGCGTGTCCAGCGTGAGCTTGGCGTCCTTGAGGAAGATCTGCCGGTCGGCCCAGTAGCGGATCCGGGTGCCCGTCTTGCCCTTGGCGATCCGCTTGCCCTTGCGCAGACCGTTGGCGGGGTCGAAGGGGCTGTCGGGGCCCTGCTCGGTGAACATGCCGGGGACGCCGCGGCGGAAGCTGATGGCCTGCGTCGCGCTGCCCCGGTCCACCTCTACGTCCAGACGCGCCGAGAGGGCGTTGACCACGGAGGCGCCGACGCCGTGCAGGCCGCCGGAGGCCGCGTACGACCCGCCGCCGAACTTGCCGCCGGCGTGCAGCTTGGTCATGACGACCTCGACGCCGGAGAGGCCGGTCTTGGGCTCGACGTCCACGGGGATGCCGCGGCCGTTGTCGCGGACCTCCACGGAGGAGTCCTCGTGGAGGATCACCTCGATGTGGTCGCAGTACCCGCCCAGGGCCTCATCGACCGAATTGTCGATGATCTCCCAGAGGCAGTGCATGAGGCCCCGGCTGTCGGTGGAGCCGATATACATGCCGGGGCGCTTGCGGACGGCCTCGAGGCCTTCGAGGACGAGCAGGTGCCGCGCGGTGTAGTTGGAGCCGTCCCGGTCTGCTCCGGTCAGCAGTGCGCTGGAAGGCACGGACGTGTCGGCGGTCACGCAGTTCGCTCCTCGCTGAATTTCTTTTCTGGCCCGGTCGGGCGCAGTGGTGGCTCGGTTGCCGTTGGAAGGGTACCGAGGCCTGGTAGAGCCGATGCAACGCCATCCCAGCCCCTTCACCAGCCTAGTGCAGGTCCGTACGCATGTTCGATCCCCCGTGAGGGTGAAGCAAACATCACGTTCCCTTCCACGCATGAACCATTTAGTGTTCGGGCACGTCCTCATGAACAACCGGCACTCAGCCGGAGAGGGCAGAACTGCGACAAGCGAACGACCTGACAACGCGAAACCGTAAAGCAACGCAATACGGCTCCTTCGCCGCCAACCGGCAACGGCCGGCCAGCTTCGGAAGGAAGTTTCGAGGAAAAGCCGCGAGCGGGAACGTTTTCGGCCTGGTTGGATGTTGACCCTGGTACGACAGCTCGTCGAGCTAGAGAAGAGGCGACGTGACTACTGTTCTGACACCCGCGACCCCGCTGACGGCCGCTGACCGATGCGACCGTTGCGGCGCCCAGGCATATCTGCGCGTCGTCCTGCTGAGCGGCGGTGAACTGCTCTTCTGCGCCCACCACGGGCGCAAGTTCGAGCCGGAACTCAAGAAGATCGCCGCGGAAATACAGGATGAGACCGAGCGGCTTACGTCCGCTCCGGCGGCCAGTGCCGCCGACCCCGAGGACCGCTGACACAAGGCCTACACCTCGCATCCGACGAGCCAGGACCGGCGAAGCCGGTCGACGGGCGGTATCTCTGCGACCCAGAGAGACCGCCCGTCCTCATGTCCTGATGGGGTTCAGCGCTTCGGCGTGGGCCGGTCCCCTGCCGCGAGGCCCCTCCCGGGCCCCTGAGCGGGGCGTACGCCCATCCCCAGGACTCCGCGGGCGCCAGGACGGCCCAGATCCCCCCGGGCCGTCTCCGGGCCGCTGGCGGAATCGGCGACGAAGCCGATCAGCGGTGCGATCCGCGTGTACACCCCCGGGCTGTCCGCGCGCCCGCAGCCGCGCCCCCAGGACACCAGCCCGATGAGCCGACCCTGGGCCACCAGGGGACCTCCGCTGTCCCCCTGGCAGGCGTCCTTGCCGCCCGCGCGGTCGCCCGCGCACACCATGGAGTCGGCCCGGTACTGACCGTCGGCGTCTCCCGGGTAGGCCCGCCCGCACACCTCGTCCGCCAGCACCGTCACCCCGGCGGCCCGCAGCCCGTAGGCGTAGTCGCCGAATCCGCTCGTGTCGCCCCAGCCGTATACGGCGGCCTCCGTGCCGGCCCCGTACGCCGGATTCCCGAGCCCGGCCATCGGCAGCACGTTCTGCGCGGCCACGGCTTCGACCAGCTCCAGGACGGCCAGGTCGCCGGCATTGCTGCCGGGGTCGTAGGCCGGATTCACCCGGGCGGAACGCACCGCGATCTCCCGGCCCTCGCTCGCGCGCAGCTCCGTACGCCCGGTGATCACCCGGAAATCACGGACGGAGTCCACCGGGCCTCCCAGCACCTGACGCCCCAGGCAGTGGGCCGCGGTCACCACCTTGGTCGTGGTGACGAGGACGCCCCCGCAGAACTGGCCGCCGCGCGTACCCCCGAACCGGTCACGGCTGGCGAGGGCCACGACCCACGGGGCATCGGCCACCTTCACCGGCCTTCCGCCGATCACCACGCTGTCCGCGGCAGCTCGCGGCGCCTGGGAGAGCGGCGCCGCCGCCGCTCCCGCCGCCAGGGTCAGCGCTCCCGCCAGGACACGGGCAAAGGGACGACGCATGAGGCCTCCTGACTCCGAGTGTGCATGACTCCACTCAGAGTGGGACGCCCGGTGGCCGTGCGCACCCGCGCGGCCACCGGCGATGACCGGCCGCGAACCCCTCGCCGCATCCGGTGCGGACCGGTCCGGCCTAGTCGAGGTAGTCGCGCAGCACCTGGGACCGGGACGGGTGACGGAGCTTCGACATGGTCTTCGACTCGATCTGGCGGATGCGCTCACGGGTGACCCCGTAGACCTTGCCGATCTCGTCGAGCGTCTTGGGCTGGCCGTCCGTGAGGCCGAACCGCATCGAGACCACGCCCGCCTCGCGCTCGCTCAGCGTGTCGAGCACCGAGTGCAGCTGCTCCTGCAGGAGCGTGAAGCTCACGGCATCGGCCGGTACGACCGCTTCGGAGTCCTCGATGAGGTCTCCGAACTCGCTGTCGCCGTCCTCGCCCAGCGGGGTGTGCAGGGAGATCGGCTCGCGGCCGTACTTCTGGACCTCGATGACCTTCTCGGGGGTCATGTCGAGTTCCTTGGCCAGCTCCTCCGGGGTGGGTTCGCGGCCCAGGTCCTGGAGCATCTGGCGCTGGACACGGGCCAGCTTGTTGATGACCTCGACCATGTGCACCGGGATGCGGATGGTGCGGGCCTGGTCGGCCATGGCCCGGGTGATCGCCTGCCGGATCCACCAGGTGGCGTACGTGGAGAACTTGTAGCCCTTGGTGTAGTCGAACTTCTCCACGGCGCGGATCAGACCCAGGTTGCCCTCCTGGATCAGGTCCAGGAAGAGCATGCCGCGGCCGGTGTAGCGCTTGGCGAGGGAGACCACGAGGCGGAGGTTGGCCTCCAGCAGGTGGTTCTTGGCCCGGCGGCCGTCCTCGGCGATGATCTCCAGCTCGCGCTTGAGCTTGGGCGCCAGCTTGTCGGAGTTGGCGAGCTTGTCCTCGCCGAAGAGTCCGGCCTCGATGCGCTTGGCGAGCTCGACCTCCTGCTCGGCGTTGAGGAGCGGAACCTTGCCGATCTGCTTCAGGTAGTCCTTGACGGGGTCGGCGGTGGCGCCGGCCACGGCGACCTGCTGGGCCGGGGCGTCGTCCTCGTCGTCCGAGATGACGAAGCCCTTGCTCTCGGCGCCTTCCTCCTCGTCCTCGGACTCGGCCTTGGCGGCCCCGCCGCCCTCTTCGGCGGTCTCTTCGTCGCCCGCCTCGTCGGCGTCCTTCTTGGCGGCCGTCTTCTTCGCCGTCGTCTTCTTGGCCGCGGTCTTCTTGGCGGCCGTCTTCTTCGCCGCCGTCTTCTTCGCCGCCGTCTTCTTGGCGGCGGGCTCGGTCGCGGTCCCCTCCGCGAGGGCGTCGGCGGCCGCGTCCACGGGGTCCGGTTCCGCCGTCCCGGCCGCCGCGTCCGCCACGGCCACGGCCGGCGCGGCCTCCGTCTTGGCCGCCGCCTTCTTGGCGACGGGCTCGGTGGCCGTCCGCTTGACGGGGCTCTTCGCTGCGACGCTCTTGCGGGTGGTGCGCTTGGGCGACTCCGCGGCACTGACCATCAGCGTCACACCCTCTTCCTCGAGGATCTGGTTGAGGCTGCGCAGAACATTCTTCCACTGGGTCGCAGGAATCTGGTCAGCCTCGAAGGCCCGACGCACGTCATCGCCGGCGATCTGCCCCTCGGCCTTGCCCCGCTCGATGAGCGCCATCACAGACTCGGAATCGGCGATCTCCGGCGGGAGCGTACGGGATGTGCTGGCCGACACGAACAACCTCTCGGAACGATGGAAACGGCTTCCGACCCCGGCCTGGTGGTGCTGGACCGGAGCCGACGACCACCGACTGGGGATGGGCCGGGGGCGCGGGCAGGGGCCGGGGAGCTGCACAGCACCCGCAAGGGCTGCTGTCTTCCCTCCGTCGGCCATCACCTCTTAGGTCATCGCGTGACCTCGCTGAGCGTTACGCCCAATCTTCGTGGCCCGAGTCACACCCCGTTTGATGCCATGCCGGTCATACCGTTATTTCTGCACGCCCGGTGTGTCCGAACACGCCCCGTTTCGCGGGCCGGACGACTCCCCGGAAGCGGAGTCCCGGCGACCGCGGACCGGAGCCGGGAGCCGGCCGGGGCTCTCGGGGCCCGGACGGGGAGCCGGACTCCGCTGCCGCCGGACCCTCCCCGGACCGGGTCCGGGGGTGCCGCTCGGGACCGGCTCCCCCTCGACACGCCCACGCCCCTGCCCGTGCGCTGCGGTCCGTCAGTGCTCGCGCGGGGCGGGAACCACGCGCTCGACCTCCGGATGCACCGTCAGAAGCTGACGCATGGCGTTCTCCGCGCCCACCGCGTCGCCGGCGGCGAGGCACTCGACCATGCGCGCGTGGTGCGCGACGCAGGTCTCGCTGGGACGGTCGCAGGAGGTGACGGGACTGCCGGACACCTGCAGGGCGGCGGAGACGATGCCGGAGAGGTGCTCCAGCATGCGGTTGGCCGCGACCTGGATGAGCAGGGCGTGGAACTCGTTGTCCGCACGCGCGAAGGTGATCGAATCGCCCTGCCCGAGGGCGTGTCCCATGATCTCGACCATGTCGGCGAGGCGCTGCTGGATCTCCGGGCGGCCGTGGCCGGCGGCGAGGCGGGCGGCGAGCGGCTCGATGGTCCAGCGGAGCTCGCCCAGCTCGCGGCGCTGGTCGTCGCGCTGCGGGCCGAAGGCGCGCCACTCGATGATGTCGGGGTCGAGCAGGTTCCAGTCGGCGACCGGGCGGACCCGGGTGCCGACGTTGGGGCGGGCGCTGACGAGGCCCTTGGCCTCGAGGACCCGCAGCGATTCGCGGACGACGGTACGGGAGACCTCGAAACGCTGTCCGATCTCCTCGGGGACCAGCGGGCGGTCCGCGCCGAGGTCGCCGGAGACGATCATCTGGCCGAGTTGCTGGACGAGTTGGCCGTGCAGGCCGCGGCCGCGGCTGCCCGCGGCGCGGCGGCCGACCCGGCTCAACTCGACGTCGGATCCGTCCCAGTGGGGCACTCCCACCCGGTCGGCCCCCGAGGCCTCCGGGTAGGGGTAGCGGTCGAGTTCGCCCGCGCCGGCGAGGCCGGAATCGGCATGGCGGGCGGCGGTCATCATGGTGTGCGCAAGGGTACTCACGAATCCTTTGTCGGCCGTGTCTCCGTGACCCTTGAGGTCTTTGGTGAAAAGCACACGAAAGGGTGATCGGTGCCACCTACGCAATTGACGACTTATCGTAAAGAACCGGGCCTTTTGCGGGGAGTTGCGGTCCGCCGGGCTTGATGTGGTCCACAACGGTCCCGTTGGGTCCGGACCGGCGCCGGAACGATCACCAACGATCCCTCACAAACGGACCCGGCCGCGCAGTCCTGTGAACCCATAGGCGCACAACAGGACCATCAGCGACAACACCAGCGCGGTGCCCACCGGTTGGGCCATCACCCGGATCGCCCCGAGGACCACCCGGTCCGCCTCCGGCGGCCACTGCGCCCAGGCCAGGCCGCGCAGCCGCTCCGCCAGCCCGGTGACCGGGTACGCGGACGGGCCGTCCAGGGCCTTGCGCACCAGCGGTACGACCATCACCGGTACGGCGAGCACCGCCGCCAGCCCGGCGGAGGCGGACCGGAAGACACCGGAGGCCAGGACTCCGGACCAGGCGCAGCCGATGAGCAGCCCCGCCCAACTCGCGGCCGGGGAGACCCACTCCACGGGCGTACGGAGCGGTCCGCTGCCGAACACCAGTGTCAGGGCGGCCGCGTCGGCGGTCACGGCGAGGGCGCCGAGGAGCAGCGCCACGGCCGCGCTGACGCCGAGTTTCGCCGTGAGCAGCCCGAGCCGGCGCGGGACGGTGCCGCGGTCGGCGGCGAGCGCGGGGTAGCGGTACTCCTCGCCGAAGGCCAGGGCTCCGAGCAGTCCGGCGCCGAGCGCCGCGGGCGGCAGCGGGAGCAACTCCGGCCAGGCGGCGAGCAACCGATTCTGCGGGGTGTGGCCGATCCGCGCCAGGACCAGCGCCGTGACGACGGAGACGGCGACGACGAAGGCGGCGGTGAGTGCGGGGGTTGCGGTGCCGAAGAGCCGGTGCAGCTCGTAGCGCAGGGGCCGCAGCGGGCCGCCGAGCCGGCGCGCGGCCGAGGTGGGGCCCCCGGCGCGTGCCGGGCGGGGCCGGTCTGCGGCGCCCGCTCCGGGCGCGGCCGGTGTTGCGCCGGCCGCCGCGGCCGGGGCCCCGGATCCGGCGCGATCCCGGGCGCGCGGCAGCGACGGCTGCGCTCCCGCGTCACCGGTCTCGTCGGCGAGTTGGTGGACGAGCACACCGTGCCGGAAGGCGGCTTCGCCGACCTCGGCGCAATTGCTGCCGTAGACGGACAGCCGGCTGCCGCTCTCCTCCACGATCTCCACCGTGCGCTGGGCCGCCCGAGCTTCCCGGCCGAGTACGTCGGCCAGCCGGGCGGCGTGCGGGGTGCGCACGGCGACCCGCGGCCGGAGCCGGGTCCGGGCGAACTCGGCGGCGTCCTGGTCGGCGACGAGCCGGCCCGCCTCGATGCTCACGACCCGGTCCGCGCTGCGGGCGGCCTCCTTCGCGTCGTCGGTGGTGAAGAGCACCGCGCCGCCGAGGGAGGCGTGGCCGCGCAGCAGCCCGTACAGCCAGCTCCGTTCGCGGGGCGAGAGCCCGGCGGAGGGCTCGTCGAGGAGGAGCGTGCAGGGGTCGGCGAGCAGGGCGGCGGCCAGAGCGACCCTGCGCTCCATGCCGAGCGAGAGCGACCCGAGCCGCTGGTCGCGCAGTCCCGCGACGCCGACGACCTCCAGCATCGCGTCGGCACGCGCGGCCGGCACGCCGGCGGCGGCGCAGAGCATCCGCAGCTGGCCGCGCACGGTGCGCGAGGGGTTGCCGGGGAGATCGCCGAGGAGAACGCCGACCTCACGGCCCGGATGCGGGATCCGGTGCAGGGGGCGCCCGCGGAAGTAGGTGACTCCGCGGCCCGGTTCGAGTTCGAGCATGAGCCGCAGCGCGGTGGTCTTGCCCGAGCCGGGCTCGCCGAGCAGTGCGGTCACGCTCCCGGGGCGGGCCTCGAAGGTGAGGTCGTCCACGAGGGGCGGGAGGTTTCGACGGGGGGTGCTGGTGAGTCCGATGGCCTGGAGCATCGCTTCTCTCGCGGGGGGTGAGACCGCTCTGCGGCAGGGTGAATACCGCTAACAAGATAACGCGATATGTCCGATTTGAGGCGCAGCCGGTACCGAAGCGTGCCCGTGTCGGCGCCGTGGCCGTTTCCCACGGAGGCGCGAGCCCCGATACCGGCTGGTTCACCGGCTCGGGTGGCGATCCGCGGGCGGTGCGGGGCGCCCGGGTCTCAGACTTCCGGGCGCAGCATCGGCGGGTTGAGCAGCGTTGCCCCGCCGGCCCGGAACAGCTGGGCGGGACGGCCGCCCTGACGTGTCGTCGTCCCCCCGGCCGGCACCAGGAACCCGGGGGTGCCGGTGACCTTGCGATGGAAGTTCCGAGGGTCGAGGGCGACTCCCCAGACCGCTTCGTAGACCCGGCGCAGCTCGCCGACGGTGAACTCGGGCGGGCAGAAGGCGGTGGCCAGCGAGGAGTACTCGATCTTCGAGCGGGCCCGCTCGACCCCGTCGGCGAGGATCTGCTCGTGGTCGAAGGCGAGTCCGGCGCCGGTCTGGCCGTCCGTGGACAGAAGTTCGTCGACGGGGGCCCAGCGCGCACTGTTGGCATCGCCGCCGGCCCGGGGCGCGGGCAGATCCGGAGCCAGCACCAGATGCGCCACGCTGACCACGCGCATGCGCGGATCCCGCTTCGGATCACCGTAGGTCGCCAGCTGTTCGAGGTGTGCCCCGTTGCCCACGTCCGGAGCGGCCGGGTCGTGGGCGCAGAGGCCGGTCTCCTCGGACAGCTCGCGGGCCGCGGCCGCCGACAGGTCCTCGTCCCCGCGCACGAAGCCGCCGGGCAGCGCCCAGCGTCCCTGGAACGGCTGCTCACCCCGTCGGATGACCAACGCGCAGAGCGCATGGCGCCGCACGGTGAGCACGACCAGGTCGACGGTGACGGCGAAGGGCGGAAAGGCCGACGGGTCGTAGGGCGACATGCCGCGATCATAGTCGTCTGCCTGACGATAAACAGAGCTTTGGAGATCTTCTGACCACGGAACCGACCACGGAAGCGGAAGCCCGGGGCCGATCCGGCCCGATCGGCAGGGCGCCCCCTCCGCGCCCGGTTGCCCCTACCCGCCCAGTTGCAGTGCATCGGCGGCCTCCTCCACCATGCCCAGGCCGAGCCGGCTGATCCGGACGGCGAAGGGTTCCCCCGAAACCCGCAGTCCCGAGAGACGGAGCCCGCCGAGGGGGGCGCCGGGGAGCGGTACGAGGGCGACCGTGCCGGCGGGGGCGTCCGGGCGGATCCCGGCCAGGGCGGTCAGTACGTGGATCCCCGCGGCAGCGGCGACCGCCGCCGGCCGGCAGGCCGCCGGATGCGGAAGCGGGGCGCTGCCCTCGGTGCGCTGCTCGGCGGCGTACATCTCCGGGAGGCGGTACCCGAAGCCCTCCGCCGCGTCCAGCAGGCCCCGCAGCAGCCCCGTGGCCTCCTTCTCGAAGCCCGCCTGGGCCAGGCCTGCCACGGCGACCGCGCTCTCGTACGGCCGCACCGCGCCCGAGCGGTACCCGAACGGGTTGTGCCCCGGCTCGCGCAGTGCCATGCTCCGCAGCCCCCAACCGGAATCCATGGCGGGGGCTGCGAGCAGCCGGGCCAGCTGCTCGGTACGGACCCGGTCGAGCAGCCCCGGCGCGAGCCGGCCGCCTCCGAGCAGCCCGGTGTCCAGCAGGTGGGCGGCGGCCCCCGTCAGCCGGGGCAGGGGCCGCCCGTCGGGATGCAGGGCCGCCGCGGGCCGGCCTCCGTCGGGGCCGTCGACCCAGAACCGGGCTGCGAACCGCTCCCGCAGCCCGGCGGCCCGGTCCCGCCACTCCTCGGCTCCGGGCCGACCGCACCCGGCGAGCAGGTCGGCCCCGAGGAGCGCGGCCCGATGGGCGTGGGCCTGGGTTTCACAGCGCCGGGGTCCCGGATCGGGATCGGCCAGGAAGCCGTCCTCCCCGAAGGCGCCCCGGAGCCATTCCAGGCACCGCTCGGCCGCGGGGAGCAGCAGGGCCACCTCCGCCTCGGGCATCCCCCAGCGCCGGGCTTCGGCGAGGACCGCGGGGAAGGCGAGCGTCGCCTCGGTCCCGGTGCATCCCGGGGGCAGCTGTGGCCCGGCCCCGCGGAGCGGCCCCGGGATCTTCCCTGCGTCGGCGCCCCGCCCCCCGGTCTGGGTCCGGGCCAGGATGCGCAGGGTCGCGGCGGCCAGTCCGGTGCCGAGCGGGAGCGCCATGCGGGCGGCCCACAGGGATTCCGCCGGGGCCAGTCCCAGCCGCCACGGCACTCCGGCCGCCGCGTAACTGTCGGCCGGTTCCTTCGGGTCCCTGAGCAGCAGCGCTCCCAGGTCCTGCACGCTCGTGCGCAGCCACGCCTCGGCCCGCGGGTCGTCTCCCTCCGCGCGGGCGTCGTCGGACAGCGGATTGGCCACCTGCCCGGCGGGGGCGCGGGCCCCTCGGTCCCGGGTGGTCCGCAGTTCGATGGTGCGGGATTCGCCGGGGCGCAGTTCGAGCTGCCAGCGCAGCAGCCCGGCCGAGGCCAGCGCGTCGTCCGGGGGCGGCTCCGCCGCGGTGACGGCCTGGGCCTCGCCGTTGGTCCAGCGCAGCCCTGCGGCGTGCACCGCGGCGGGCAGCTCCGGCCCGGCCCGGCCGGCGGCCACCTCGGCCAGCTCCGCCAGGTCGGTGCCGAGCGAGACCTCGACCGGGATCCGCAGGGGCCGGCCGGTGAAGCTGCGCAGGGTGATCCGCTCGGTGCCGTCGGCGTGCCGGATCCGCTCGACTCCGACGTCGGGATCGGGCCCGGGCTCCGCTCCGGTCCGCACGGTCGCGGTGAAGGAGGCCCGGTCGGCGCCGAGGCTGCGGGCCTGGACCGCGACGGGATCCCGCCCGCCGACGCGCAGCACACAGCGGGACAGCAGCCGGAGCCCGGCGCGGTAGATCCCGTCGACCCCCCGCCCGGTGAGCTGGCCGTGCTCGGGCGAGATGACCAGGCACGGCGCGGCGACGCAGAGGACGGCACCGTGCACGGGCGGCAGGTCGGCCCTGCCGGAGGGAGCTACGCGGGCGGGGGCCACGCGGGCCCGGGGTACGGGGTGGGACATGGGTCGCCTTGTCTGCGCTCCGGGTGGATCGGCTGGGCGGCGGCGCGGCCGGGTCCCCACCACCCCCCAGCGCAACGCCCCCGCCCCCGCCCGGGTCACGGGCCCCGGTGGGGGCTGCGCCCGGCGGAGCACCGGCCTTCGCGGGGGCCGCCGCCGCAGGACCGCTCGCGCCCCGTCCCGCAGCCACCGCCGGAAACCGGACCCACGGCCCTCCCCCCGGCCGTGCCCCGGGGCCGCACAGCCGCCTCCGTCCCGGCCCCGGACCCGACCGCGGACCCCGACCTGGTCCATGCAGCTGCCCCGGCCCCGGCCGCGCTTCACTGCTCGCTCCCCGCGGTGCTGCCTGACTCGCGGCGGCTGCTCGTCCTGCCCGGGCGGCCGGGCGGCCTGGTGACGGCGCCCGCCCGCCGGGGTCCTGCGGGCAGGCGCCCCCGGCGCGGCTCCCGTCGCCGCCGCTCCTCCCGCAGGCACTCCCGCAGCCCCTCCGGGTCGATCCCCTCGTTGCAGGCGTGGTGGAGGAGCTGCGCGAAGCGGTACCCGTCGTCCGCCCGCAGGGCCAGCCCGAGGGCGATCCTGGCCGTCGGCTCGTCCCCGGTGGACCAGGAGACCCAGCCCGCCAGGGTGAGGGGAGCCGCCGCGTGTTCCCCGTAGGCCCCGACGCAGCGCCGGGCCAGGGCCCGCCACAGCCGCAGGGCGGGTGCCGCCTCCTCGCCCTCCATCCACTCGGCGGCGATATCGCGGATCTCGCGGTCCTGGAGCCCGAGGATCAACGAGGCGGCCTCGTCGTGGCCCAGTAGCGCGTCGTCCCAGGCATCGGCTCCGGGGCCGCCTTCGGCCGGCGGGGCGAGGGTCATGCGCTGGATCAGCGCGCGGGCGAGCAGGACGGTCTCGGCCCCCACTTCCTCCCGGGTGGTCCCGTCGAGGATCTTCGGGACCAGCGCGACGGCAGCGCGGTCAAGGGCGCCTTCCATCTCGCCGGCCACCGTCCCGCGCAGCGGTGTCAGCCTGTGCTCGATCTCCCGGAGGGAGCCGCGCACCTGGAGTCCGGCGAAGGTGGCCGCGGCGGCCATCACCGAGGTGCCGGGCGCGGCCAGCGCACTGCCCTCGGCGGGGCAGCACCGCTCGTCGGGGCAGCAGTAGGACCAGTACCGACCGGCGGAGAGGCACAGGGCCTCCAGTACGGGGACGTCCAGAGCCCCGCAGGCCAGCCGGATCCGCTGGGCGAGCGGGCGCAGCCTGGTCATCACCCGCTGCGCGCTGTCGCCGCGGGGCGGATCCTGACAGAGGAAGACGATGATGCCGTCGGGCCTGGCCCCGCGCCGCACACTGCCGCGGATCAGACAGTCGGCGACCTGCCGGGCGGTGTCCTCCCATTCCTCGGGAGCCGCGGGGATGCCCACCCGGAGCCGGCCGCCGAAGCGGCCGGCCTCCCCGTGGACCGCGACCATGACGAGGGAGTCGCTCGGATGGAAGCCGAGCATGTAGGGCAGTGCGTCGGCCAGTTCGGCCGGACTGCGCAGGGTGATCCGGGACGCGTCCACGCCTCCGGACGGACGGGTGGACGAGGGGGACGAGGGGTCGGACGGGGTGCGTGCTGCTTCGTGATTGTTCGTCATGTCCCGAAGGTCCCGTGTCCGGCACGATCCGGAAACCCCTGTGGATAACCCCTGACGGACCCGCCCGAATCCGAACGGACCCCGAAACGGCCTCCTATCGCGGCTCTTGGACCCGCTTGTGCCCGAACAACCTGAACAGCCCGGCCAGCCGGGTGTAGCTGTTCCCGATGACTTCGGCGAAGACGACGGTCCGGCAGCCCGGGCGCGCCCGGTTCTCCTCGACGAAGCCGAGCCCCTTTCCGTTGCCGACCGGTCCGACGATCAGGTTCGGCAGGGTGCAGGAGAAGTGCAGGTATGTACCGGTCCTGACTTGGCGAACAGTTGCCAGGGACTGCCGCACGAATGGGCCGCACACCGGCCGGCCGCCGGGGCCGGCCGCCGAGGCCCGCCGGGCGCCTTCAGCCCGCCAGGGCGAGGGTCAGCGGAAGCACCTGCTCGGCTCCGCTCTGCCGCAGGAGGCGTGCGCCCACGGCCAGGGTCCAGCCGGAGTCGGCGTAGTCGTCGACGAGCAGGACCGGTCCCGGGGTGGCGGCCAGGGCGGCGGCGAGTTCCTCGGGGACGGCGAAAGAGGCGGCCAGGGCGCGCAGCCGCTGGGCGGAGTTGCTGCGGTGTGCGCCGTACTCGCCCGCCTGCGCGGTGTAGGCGAGGCTGCCCAGCAGCGGGAGCCGGCCGACCCGGGCCAGGCCCTCGGCGAGCGAGCCCACCAGCCGCGGGCGGGAGCGGGAGGGCATGGCCACGATCCCCACGGGCCGGGCCATCGAGCCGCCCGCCCAGCCACCCGGCGATCGGGCCCAGTCGGCCACCACCGTCACCACGGCCGCCAGTACGTCGTCCGGCACCGGCCCGTCCGCGGCCTGCTCCGCCAGGAGCGGGCGAAGGCGGTTGCCCCAGCCGATGTCCGACAGCCGCCCCAACGCCCGCCCGGTGGCCGCCTGCTGGCCCACGGGGATGCGGCCCTTGAGGTCGACGCCGACCGCGGGCATGCCCGAGGGCCACATCCGGCGGGGCTCGACCTCGACCCCCGGACGGTCCAGCTCACCGGTCGCCTCGTCGAGTGCCCCGTGGGACACGGCGGGGTCGAGCCAGGGCCCGGCGCAGGAGTCGCAGCGGCCGCACGGGGTCGCCTTCTCGTCGTCGAGCTGGCGCTGCAGGAACTCCATCCGGCACCCCGTGGTCGCCACGTAGTCCCGCATGGCCTGCTGCTCGGCCTGCCGCTGCCGGGCCACCCACTCGTACCGCTGCGCGTCGTACGCCCACGGCTGTCCGGTGGAGGTCCAGCCCCCCTTCACCCGCTTGACCGCACCGTCCACGTCCAGGACCTTGAGCATCGTCTCCAGCCGCGAACGCCGGAGGTCCACCAGGGGCTCCAGCGCCGGCAGCGACAGCGGACGGCCGGCCTGTTCCAGTACGTCCAGGGTCCGCCGGACCTGCTCCTCGGGCGGGAACCCCACCGAAGCGAAGTACGCCCAGATCGCCTCGTCCTCCCGCCCAGGCAGCAGCAGCACGTCGGCGTGGTCCACACCGCGCCCCGCACGACCCACCTGCTGGTAGTAGGCGATCGGGGACGAGGGAGAGCCCAGGTGCACGACGAACCCCAGGTCCGGCTTGTCGAAGCCCATCCCCAGCGCGGAGGTCGCCACCAGGGCCTTCACGCGGTTCGCGAGCAGATCCTCCTCGGCCTGCAGCCGGTCGGCGTTCTCCGTCTTCCCCGTGTAGGAGGCCACCGGATACCCGCGCTGCCGCAGGAACGCCGCGACCTCCTCCGCGGCCGCCACCGTCAGCGTGTAGATGATCCCCGAGCCCGGCAGGTCCCCCAGCCGCTCCCCCAGCCACGCCAGCCGGTGCGCCGCGTTCGGCAGCTCCAGTACGCCCAGCCGCAGGCTCTCCCGGTCGAGGGGGCCGCGCAGGACCAGAGCGCCCCCGCCTCCCGTGCCCAGCTGCTCTGCCACGTCCGCCGTGACCCGTGCGTTGGCCGTCGCGGTGGTGGCGAGCACGGGGACGCCGGGGGCGAGCTCGGCGAGCATGGTGCGCAGCCGGCGGTAGTCGGGGCGGAAGTCGTGGCCCCAGTCGGAGATGCAGTGGGCCTCGTCGACGACCAGCAGGCCGGTCGTGGCGGCGAGCTTGGGCAGCACCTGTTCGCGGAAGTCCACCGAGTTGAGGCGCTCCGGACTCACGAGGAGGACGTCGGTCTCGCCCCGCTCGACCTCCCCGTAGATCGTCTCCCACTCCTCCGGGTTGGCCGAGTTGATCGTCCGCGCCTGGATCCCGGCCCGGGCCGCCGCATCGACCTGGTTGCGCATGAGCGCCAGCAGCGGCGAGATGATCACGGTCGGGCCGGCGCCGCGACGGCGCAGCAGGGCCGTCGCCACGAAGTAGACCGCCGACTTGCCCCACCCCGTGCGCTGCACCACCAGCGCCCGCCGGCGCTCCTCCACCAGGGCCGACACCGCCTGCCACTGGTCCTCCCGCAGCCGCGCCGAACCCCCCGGGGCACCGACCAGCTCAGCGAGGATGGCATCGGCTTCAGCGCGGAGCTCCAGGTTGTCCATGCCCCCATGCAACCCGATGCCTAGGACAATCGGCCAATTCACCCAGCGTGACGTCCGGCCCACAGGCCTTCCGCCGCGGCGCGTGACCGCCGCGACGGAAGGCCGCCAGGGAGCTGTTTCCCCTGGTGCCGGTGCTCAGGCCCGGACCGAATGAGTCATCTTCGGCGTGGCGGGGCAAGGATATGAACGGCATACCGGCGAATTCCGGTCGGCGGCTCCAATTGCTCGTTGCCGCATGCTCACGGGCCACGCGAGAATTGTCCTGCTCCCGCTCGGCTCGACGGCGCTCTCCTGGGCCGTGCCGCGGCGCGCCCGCACTCCAGCTGTGCCCGTTCGCGGGCGTGTACCCGAAGGGAGGACCGTGACCTTCGGATTCGCCCCGCCCTCGACCACGTCCCTGAGAACGGCCACCGGCGGCGCCAGCCGGCACGGCAGGCTGCTGGAACCCTCCGATTGGACGGCGTCGGGCATCCCCCTGCTGCGCAATCCGCGCGAGGTCGTCAGCGGACTGCACTCACGGCACAGCCCCGCCCCGTCCACGGCGGTGATCGCCGTGCTCGGGCCCGAGGAGCGGCTCGTGGCCAGCGCCTCCTTCGTTCAGCGCTCCACCGCGGCCGACGGCTGGGAGTACCGCAACGCCCTGCTGTCCCGGCTGCGCCGGGTCCTTCCGCACGACCTGCGCCGGCGGACCCCGGTACGGACCGCGGTGCTGCTGTTCTGCCGCGACGGCGACGAGCGCTGGACCGAGGAGGACGGCGCCTGGATGTGGGGGCTGCGGGACGCCTGCACCCTGCACGGGCTGCGCTGCGGCGCGTACATCACGCTGACCCGGGGCGGCTGGCACGTACTGGGCGAAGGCCGCGGCGGCCGGAGCCCCGGCTCGAACTCCCGGCCCGAGCGCCTCGGCGATACGCCGTCCGAGTTCGCCCCGCTCGCCCTGCGCGGCGGCGGAGCCACGGAGGCCCTGCGCCGCACCGCCGCACGCTGAGCCCGTACGGTCGCACCGCCGCGCTGAGCCCGCGCCGCAGCACCGAGCCCGTGCCGCCGCACCACCGCGCCGCCGCACACGGAGCACGCGGGGCCCCGTACCCGGGAACGACCAACGGCCGTACACCCGAAACGGGCGTACGGCTGGTCAGGCCTCGGACTTCGGCAGGGCCGGCCACCGGCCCGCCCCACCCCTCGACCGTACGGGAGTACGGGGCGTCAGACGCCCGCACCCAGCACGGAGTTGATCTGCTGCGGCTCGCCGCACACGATCAGGAGCGCACCGGCTCGCGCGAGCGCGACCGGCAGGGCTCCGGCAGCCGCGTCGGCCGGTCCGCCGTTGGCCGCGAAGACCACGACGGGACGGCCCGCGGCGCGCTGAACCTGCGCGGCGTCCGCGTAGAAGACGTCGTCACGGGCATCGTGCAGGGCCCAGTACGCGGCCTCGCCGAAGGACAGCTCGTGCGCGGCCCACGGGTGCGGGTCGCCGGTGGTGAGCACCAGGATGTCGCCGGGCGCACGCCCGGTGTCGAGCAGCAGGTCCACGGCCTCCTCGGCCGCGTCCAGCGCGCCCTCGGCGGATGCCGGGATCAGCTGGACCTGCGGTACGGATGCGGAGACCGAGGGCGCGGTGGCGGCTGCGGGAACGCGGGTGGCCTGCGGCTTCCGCGGCGCGGGCGGTGCGGGCCTGGGGGCGGGACGGGGACCGGGTACGGGGCGGGGGGTCTGCGCGGTGCGGCTCGCGGCCGGCGTGACGCGGGGACCCTGGGCACTCTCGTGAATCTGAGGCTCCTCGGGGGCGGGGGTGAGAGGCATGAGCTGATATCTATCAAACATCGGTGCGAAACGTACCGGTTGGTGGCACGTGCGTGCGATCAGAAATCGAAGCCGAGTTGGCCTCCGTTTTCCAGCTCCATCGATTCCTCGCTGCGGCGCACCTTCTTGAGGTGGCTCCAGCGGGGCAGGGCGTCAAGGTAGGACCAGGAGAGCCGGTGGTACGCGGTCGGACCCTGCTCCTCGAGCGCCGCCCGGTGCACGGGCGAGGGATATCCGGCGTTGGCGGCGAAAGCGAAGTCCTGGATTCCGCCGCCCTGTTCACCGATTTCGGCCATCATCCGGTCGCGCCGGACCTTGGCGATCACCGAGGCCGCGGCGACGGCGACGCAGGACTGGTCGCCCTTGATCACCGTCCGGACCCGCCAGGGCGCACCGAGGTAGTCGTGCTTGCCGTCGAGTATCACCGCGTCGGGCCGCACGGGCAACGCCTCCAGGGCGCGCACCGCGGCGAGGCGCAGGGCGGCGGTCATCCCGAGTTCGTCGATCTCCTCGGGGGACGAGTGGCCCAGGGCGTAGGCGGTGACCCAGTCCTCCAGGACGCCGACGAGCGCGTCGCGGCGCTTGGGGGTGAGCAGTTTGGAGTCGGTGAGTCCCGCGGGCGGCCGGCGCAGACCGGTGATCGCCGCGCAGACGGTGACGGGACCGGCCCAGGCCCCTCGTCCGACTTCGTCGACCCCGGCGATGACCTTGGCGCCGGTGGTCGCCCGGAGGGAGCGTTCGACGGTGTGAGTGGGTGCTTCGTACGGCATGGCGCCAGCAAGGTTACGCCGCCCCGGGCCGCCTGCACACCCCGCCCCCTCCCCGCCGCGCCGTCGCCCCCCTCTCCGCCGCGCCCCGGCCACCTCCGCGCCGCGCCACCCACCCCGCCCCGTCTCACACCCTGGGCAGCGGCGCCGTCACCCCCTCGACCATCTCGGCGACTTCCGCGTCCAAGCATTCACTCCCGCACACCTTCGCCCGGTTCGCCATCGACGCCGGGATGACCTCGACGAGAAGCGGACCGGTCACGTCCGGCCGGACGTCCCTCCGGTTGCTTTCAGGGCACACAAACTCACCGATCAGCACGTGCGCCCGTCCGTACCGCCCGGCCCGGACCGGCTCGCGGAACCGATCCGCATCCGTGGGATCGCACTCGCGAAGCACCGCTGGCCCATGATGCTCGACTACTCCAACGCGGCATGGAGAATCGCCCGTTCGAGTCTCCACCACCGACCCGTCCGGGGTGATCAGTACTCCACCCGGCTCCCGAAGGTCCCCAGGCTCCTGCACTCCTCGTACGAGGCGCTCACCCCGCGCTCGCTCAGGATCTCCCGGGCCCGGCGCTCCCCCAGGCTCGTCGCGTACCAGGGTGTGCGGCCCGCCCCCGCCAGCTCCCTGGCGATCCCGCGCAGGGCGCAGGAACGCCGGGGCTCGGGCAGCCGGTCCAGGGCGGGTACCGCGTCCGCCGACAGGGACTGGAAGTAGGCCAGGTCGATCTTGCCGTCCTGCTCGTACCGCGTGACGTTGCCCTCCGCGATCACCCCGTCCGGAGACATCATCCCGAAGGCCAGTACGGCCGCCACGGCGCTCCCCGCGACCGCGCGCGGCAGCCAGCGCGCGCCGAACAGCCCGCCGGCCATGATCAGTACGATGACCAGCCCGAGCCACAGCTCCACACCGGCGACCGACAGCCGCAGCCTGGTCAGGCCGTACGCGTCCACGTACAGGTCCATGCGGCGGAGCGCCGAGGCGACGACCACGAGGGTCAGCACGCAGAGCGTGCCGAGCACGACGCGCACCAGCCGCCGGTCGCCCGCTCCGCCCCGCGGGGCCCAGCGCAGGGCCAGCGCGATGACGGCGAGGGTGAGCAGGGTGGCCCAGAGCAGCTGCCAGAAGCCCTGGCGCGCGTACTCGGCGTAGGTGAGGCCGGTGGCCTCCAGGACCTTGCGGTAGCCGCCGAAGAGGACGGCGAGCTGGACGGCGTTGAAGGCGGCGAAGAGCAGGTTCAGCACGATGAGCGGAAGGGCCCACTCCACCCGGGAGCGCGCCTTCCCCGGGCGCACCTCGATGCGGTCCCAGCGGGAAGGGGCGGCCGCCGCGCGGGCGACGGCGATCGCGACGACGAGACCCAGCGCGAAGAGCAGGAACCGCACCGGGCCGCCCATACCGCTGATGTCGGGGGTCAGCCCGCTCAGCAGGTCCGCGAACGCGGCGTCGGCGGAGGCGAACAGCGTGCCGAAGAGCGCCAGCAGGACCACCGCCACCACGACGGCCTTCGCCACCGGCAGCCAGCGCTCCCGGCGCCCCTCGCCGCGCGAGCGCAGGCCGCTCCAGACCCAGCGCACCCCGAGGACGGCGGAGTCGAGGAGGCCGACCGGCCCGAGCAGGATGCCGGGCCAGCTGCGGCTGCCGTGCAGGGCCAGGGCGCCCGTCAGGAGGGCCGCGAGCAGGGCCGTCACGGCCGGCCAAGCGGAGGCGCGCAGGGCGGGCACGGCGAGCAGCGCGAGGCAGCCCAGCACCCAGAGCGCGGTCCACGGGCGCAGCCTGCGGCCGGCCGCGCGGGCGGCCGCGTAGGCGGCGAGCAGCGCCGGCACCACCGCGAGCAGCAGGCCCGGCCCCAGCCCCTCGCCGAGGAGCAGGGAAGCGGCGATGCCGGAGGCGAGTACGGCGCCCAGCACGACGGCCGGTACCGGTCCGACCGCGGCCGGGCGCGCGGCCTCGGCCCAGGCGAGCGGGGCCATCGACCAGGCACCGGAGGCGGCACGCTCCTTGCGCAACTGGTGGGCCCGCCAGGCCTTGGGATCCCAGCCGGGCGGTGCGGGCGGTGCCGGTGCGGGCGGTACGGGCGCGGGCGGAGCGGACCCTGCGTCGGCCCCCGCACCCGCGGCACCCGCGGCACCCGCGGTGTCCGCCGTCTCGGCGTTCTCTGCTGACATCGGGTTCCCCTCCCCTGTCGGCCGCCCCCGGCCATCAGGCGGGGGTGGCGAAGCCGACAGAGTAGGCCGGTCGCATGCAGTTTTGAACAGGCTCAAAAGAGGCCTGTGGCAGGACCGTGACAAACGGAGGGGTACGAACCGGCGCGGACCGCCGCCACCCCCGCTCCTCCCCCTACCCCGCCGCCTCCGGCAGCCAGGCCGGCAGTGCCTCGGTCCGGGCCAGCCAGGCCTGCGGCAGCACCGCGTCCCCGCGTGCGCCCAGCACTCCGCCGACGATCGCGCAGGTGGTGTCCACGTCTCCGCCCACCTGGGCGGTGGTCCAGAAGGCCCGCTCGTAGTCGTCCAGGCCCCGTGCCGCCGACCACAGGGCGAACGGCACGGTGTCGTGGGCGCTGGTGCGCCGCCCGCAGCCCAGTACGGCGGCGACGGTGGTCGCGTCGCCGTAGTCGAGCATGTCGCGCGCGCGCCGCACCCCGGCGCCCACCGCGCTCCGCGGGACCAGCGCGATCACGCCGTCCAGCAGGTCGGCGGCCTTCGGCGGCCCGGCCGGATCGGCCGCCAGCGCGGCCGCGGCGGCCACGGCCATGGCGCCGCACACCGCTTCGCGGTGCTGGTGGGTGGTGTACGCGGAGATCTCCGCCTGGTGCGTGGCCTGTTCCGGGTCGTCGGCGTACCAGGCACCCAGGGGGGCGACCCGCATGGCCGCGCCGTTGCCCCAGGAGCCCTGCCCGTTGAACAGTTCCGCGGCGAGCGTGCGCCAGTCCGCGCCCTCCCGGATCAGGCGCAGCATCCGGTTCACGGCGGGCCCGTAGCCGCGGTCGAAGTCGTGGTGGTGGGCGAAGGAGGCGGCCAGCGCGTCCTGGTCCACCCGGCCGTGCGCGGCGAGCACGGCCACCACCGAGCAGGCCATCTCGGTGTCGTCGGTCCACTGCCACGGATCGCTGCCGACGGGCAGCTCGCGCCGCTTGAGCAGCGGGTAGTTCACGGGGACGAAGTACTGGGATCCCAGTGCGTCGCCCAGGGCCAGCCCGCGGAGGCTGGCCATGGCGCGTGCGTAGCGCCCTTCGGGAGAGGAGTCAGCGGTCATCGCGCGTCACTCTAGCCGTCCAGGTCATAAGGCTCGGGTGTGGTCCACCGCTCAAACGGGCGGTCCATCCGGTACCGGCCGTCGGAACCCAGCATGAGCACCCGGTATTCGCCGTTGCCCGGGTTGGAGAGGGCTTCGAACTCGGCCACGGACCAGTGGAACCAGCGCATGCAGAACAGCCTCATCGTCAGGCCGTGCGTCACGAGCAGCACGTTCTCCGGATGGTCCGGGGCCTCGAAGCTGCGGTAGAGGCTCTCCAGGAAGGCCCCGACCCGGTCGTAGACGTCCGCGCCCGACTCCCCCTGCGCGAAGCGGTAGAAGAAGTGCCCGTACGCGTCCCGGTAGGCCTTCTGCAGCCGCACTTCCTCCCGCTCCTGCCAGTTCCCCCAGTCCTGCTCGCGCAGCCTCGGCTCCTCGCGCATCCGCACGCGCGTCGGGTCCAGGCGCAGCTCCCGGAAGGTCTGCAGGGTCCGGCGGTACGGCGAGACGTACGCGCTGACGTGCTCGTCCCCGAAGAGCTCGCGCAGGCGTCCGCCGGCCTCCGAGGCCTGCTCGCGCCCGGTGGGAGTCAGCCGTAGGGCGTGGTCGGGCTCCCGCTCGTACACCGTGTCATCGGCATTGCCCTCCGATTCCCCGTGCCGGACAAGGACGATGCGCCGTGGTCGTACCATCCCACGACCCTATTCGGCCATCGGCGGGCGCGCGGACCGGGCACGCCGTACGGCCCCGGCGGCGGCCCTGCGGCGGCCCGGCGGCCGGCTCTCCGGCGGGGGGCCGCCCGCGGCGTACGGGTCAGACCGTCCAGGAGGGTTCGAGGTCGACGACGTCCCCGGTGAGGGCCTCCACGTCGGCCTGGATCTGGGCGCGCAGCGACAGCCGCTCGACGCGCTCCTGCCGGTACTTGCCGTGTTCGGCCGCCGCGTGCCACATCGACAGCACCAGGAACTCACGGCCCGGAGCCTCGCCGAAGAGGCCACGGACCATGCCGGGCGAACCCGCCATGGCCGGGTTCCAGACCTTCTCCTGCATGAGCGCGAAATGGTCCACGCGGCCCTCCCGCACCCGGGTGTGGGCGACCCTGACGACGTCGGCGTCGGTGAACCGCGGCTCGAAGCCGGTCTTCACGTCGAAGCGGTGGTCGAAGAGCGTGACCCGCGCGTCGGTGTAGGTGCCGTTCTGCGAAGCGGCCAGCCGGTCGTGCGAGCGGGCCATGAAGGAGTCGTAGAAGGAACGGCTCTCCCAGAAGGTGAAGACGTGCGCCACCCCCTGCCGGCCCCGGCTCCAGCCGCCGCCCTGCCCCCGGAATCCCGGTTCCCCCGGCAGTCCCGCCCATTTGCGCTGCCCGCGCTCGAACCCGCGTCGGTCCGTCACCGTGCAGCGAATCCACTTGACCAGCACTGCGCCATCGTACGGTCCCGGCGGGGCCCGGGTCAGTCCTCGGCGCGGTACAACCGAAGGAGTTCGTCCGCGTCCCGCTCGGACAGCCGAAGCCCGAACTCCCGGCCGAGCAGGGCGAGCAGTTCCCCGGCCGCCACCTCCCGCCGCTCCATCCGTCCGTCGGGCAGCAGCCGGGAGAGCTCCCGGCCCACGAGGGCCAGCCGGGCGGCGTCGCCCGGGTACTGGACGATGGCCCGGCCGAGGAAGGAGGAGCGGGGGTGCGAGGAGCTGTAGTGGTTCAGCACCACGTAGTCGACGGGGTGGTAGGGCTGCGGGGCGAAGGCGTACAGGTCGCGCCAGACACCCTCGCGCCATGCGCAGAGCGCGAGGACCCCGTCCGCCTCCTCCCGGACGCGGAACACCCATTCCCCTTGCCGCACTTCGGCGCCGGGGCTCGCCAGCGGGACGGGCTCCCGCGGCCCCTGCCAGCCGAACCCGGCGTCACAGAGCCACGGCTCCCCCTCGACGGTGACGACGAGGACGGCGTGCGTCACCGCGAGCAGGGAATCCCCCCGGCTGCGGTTGCGGGCGCCACGTCCGGAGACCGCGAAGCCGATCCGCTCCAGGGCGGCTGCCAGCAGGGTGTTCTGCTCGTAGCAGTAGCCGCCGCGGCGCTGGTGCACGAGCTTGCCCTCGACCGTCTTGACGTCCAGCCCGACGGGGCGGCCGAACAACACGTCCAGGCTCTCGAAGGCGATCGCACCGGTGTGCGCCCGGTGTACTGCCTTCAACGTCGCGAGGTCCGCCCGGAGTTCCCCGCCCTCCCAGCCGACCCTCGCCAGGTAAGCGTCCAGGTCCAGCTCGTCACCGCTCCACATGCCTTCCACGACTCCCCCGCTCGACGCACCACGATCTTCAGGGATGCCCTGTCGCACCTCCCCGCACCATGGTCGCGTGGCGTGCGCTATTCCTCGGCATCCGGTTCTCGGTCAGGGAACGCATGCAGCCGCAACTGCGGCGCCCGATGGTCCGCCAGCCACTGCATCCGGCTGTCTGCCGCCGCGAGCCCGGCGCGTGCGGTCTTCGTCCACTGCTCTCGGTCGAGCACCTCCAGGTACGTCACACGGAGCGCCTCCTGTTGCTCCGCAGTGCACCCTGCGGCATGGGGAGACTTGGCAGTCAGGTGCTGAGCAAGCAACGCGACCGTGAAGTAGCGCTCGATGGTCGGACTGAGCGAACCCACATGTCGGGCATGGGCTTCGAGGACCGCGCCCGAGTGGGGGTAGTGGCCGAGGGTCAGTCCCATCCCACTGCAATCGCTCATCAGATGGAGTAGCCGACCGACGTGATCGACCATCTCGCCGTCAGTACCGAGGTCTGCAAGCGCCTCATGGAGTTTGCCGACCGTGGCGACCTTGCCTGCGAAGTAGCCGTTGAGGTAATCGCCGTCACAGGCTCTGCGAAGCAGCCACGATCGGGCCATTGGGTCGTCGAGTCTGCAGAGAGCTTCAACGACATAGACGCGTCCCCAGCCTGTGACTCGCTCGCCGAGCCAGAGCAGAGCCTCGACTCCTCCGGGCTGACGTTCGAAAGCGTGCGCCGCCAGTGGCCCGAAGTGGTTGGAGAGCAGCCCGATCGTCTGAATCAGGGGGATGTCGTCGGCTGTTCCCACGGCGGCGACCAAGGCAAGCCCCATGGTGACCGAGCATCGATCGGTCCCGTGCCGGACCAACCACCGGCCCGTTTGCCGGACGCGCTCTCGGTCCGCCCGCTCAGCCGCGGCGGCGATGTGTGCGTTGTGGTGAATCGGAACGTAGACATCGTGGAAGGCATCGGCCAACTCACTGGGAGGGGCAACGGCCCGCGCGAAATGCGCGTCAAGGATGAGAGCCGCGTCCTTGCCGGCCGACTGCCGGTCCCTAGGCGCCTTCGGTCCTTGCCCACCACGGTGCAACCCGTTGTCGGGATACGGTTCTCCGTCGCGCGCAAGCGGCTCGCCTGGAGCAAGCCGATGGAGCCGGAGCGCGTGGTCGAACAGTGCTGTCGGTGATCCGGGCAGTCCTGTCCCGGTCGTCTCGCTCATCGGCGGACGGAGGACTCGATTCTCTTGATCATGGCCTGGAGCCTGCCATGGCAGGCGTCACCGTGACAAGCCCCCGTGTGCGGCCACCATCGAAGCGAGCGACGGGAGCCATGAGGTCCGTTGCTCCAGCGCCTCCAGGACACGCCGAAGGGGACCAGCCCATGGCCGGTCCCCTTCGAACCCGCAGGTCAGGCGAGTTGGCAGATCGCGTCGAATGGTCCGTTCGACGCGACTCCGCCTATCTTCAGCTGCAGCCGCTGGTGGAGCCGCAGCCCTCGCAGATGTAGCAGGAGCCGGCGCGCTGCATCTTCGTACCGCAGGAGAAGCAGAGCGGGGCGTCGGCGGAGACGCCGAGCTGCATCTCGACCAGTTCGGCGTTGGAGTGCGCCGTCTTGGGGGCCGGGACCGGGGCGACCGCGACCGGCTTGGCGGCCGGGACGGTCTGGACCGCGGCGAGCGGGGCCGCCTGGGTCAGGGACTCCGTGTCGAGCTCCTCGTCGAGGGGCTCGTAGGAACCGGTGTCCAGGTGGCGCTGACGCTCCTCGGCGGAGTGGATGCCGAGGGCCGAGCGGGTCTCGAAGGGCAGGAAGTCGAGCGCCACGCGGCGGAAGATGTAGTCGACGATGGACTGCGCCATGCGCACGTCCGGGTCGTCCGTCATACCGGCCGGCTCGAAGCGCATGTTCGTGAACTTCGCGACGTAGGTCTCCAGCGGGACGCCGTACTGCAGACCGACCGAGACGGCGATCGAGAAGGCGTCCATCATGCCCGCGAGGGTCGAACCCTGCTTGGACATCTTCAGGAAGACCTCGCCGAGACCGTCGTCCGGGTAGGAGTTCGCGGTCATGTAGCCCTCGGCGCCACCGACCGTGAAGGAGGTGGTGATCCCCGGGCGGCCCTTCGGGAGGCGCTTGCGGACCGGGCGGTACTCGATGACCTTCTCGACGGCCGTCCGGATGGTGTCCTCCGCCTTGGCGGTGACCTCCTCCTTCTCCTCTTCCTTCTTCTTCGCGGAGAGGGGCTGGCCGACCTTGCAGTTGTCGCGGTAGATGGCGAGCGCCTTGACGCCCAACTTCCACGCCTCGAAGTAGATCTCCTCGATCTCCTCGACGGTCGCCGTCTCCGGCATGTTGACCGTCTTCGAGATCGCGCCGGAGATCCAGGGCTGGATCGCGGCCATCATGCGCACGTGGCCCATCGCGGAGATGGAACGCTCGCCCATCGCGCAGTCGAAGACCGAGTAGTGCTCCTGCTTCAGGCCCGGGGCGTCGACGACCACGCCGTGCTCGGCGATGTGGGCGACGATCGCCTCGATCTGCTCTTCCTGGTAGCCCATGCGGCGCAGGGCCTGCGGAACGGTGCCGTTGACGATCTGCATCGAGCCGCCGCCGACGAGCTTCTTGAACTTGACCAGGGCCAGGTCCGGCTCGACACCGGTGGTGTCACAGGACATCGCGAGACCGATGGTGCCGGTCGGCGCGAGGACGGAGGCCTGCGAGTTGCGGAAGCCGTTCTTCTCGCCGAGGCGGATCACGTCCTGCCAGGCCTCGGTGGCCGCGGCCCAGATGATGTTGTCCAGGTCCTCGGTGCGCGGCGCGACGGCGTTGGCGTCGGCGTGCTGCTTCATGACGCGCTTGTGCGACTCGGCGTTGCGGGCGTAACCGTCGTACGGGCCGACGATCGCGGCCAGCTCGGCGGAGCGCTTGTACGCGGTACCGGTCATCAGCGAGGTGATCGACGCGGCGAGGGTGCGGCCGCCGTCGGAGTCGTACGCGTGGCCGGTGGCCATCAGCAGGGCGCCGAGGTTGGCGTAGCCGATGCCCAGCTGGCGGAAGGCGCGGGTGTTCTCGCCGATCTTCTGCGTCGGGAAGTCCGCGAAGCAGATGGAGATGTCCATCGCGGTGATGACCAGCTCGACGACCTTGGAGAAGCGCTCGGCGTCGAAGGACTGCTTGCCCTTGCCGTCGTCGTCGAGGAACTTCATCAGGTTCAGGGAGGCGAGGTTGCAGGACGTGTTGTCCAGGTGCATGTACTCGCTGCACGGGTTGGACGCGGTGATGCGGCCGGACTCGGGGCAGGTGTGCCAGTTGTTGATCACACCGTCGTACTGGATGCCCGGGTCGGCGCAGGCCCACGCGGCCTCGGCGAGCTTGCGGAAGAGCGACTTGGCGTCGACCGTCTCGATGATCTCGCCGGTCATGCGGGCCCGCAGGCCGAACTCGGTGCCGTTCTCGACGGCCGTCATGAACTCGTCGTTCACACGGACGGAGTTGTTGGCGTTCTGGTACTGGACGGACGTGATGTCGTCGCCGCCCAGGTCCATGTCGAAGCCCGCGTCGCGCAGGGCGCGGATCTTCTCCTCTTCCTTCACCTTGGTCGCGATGAAGTCCTCGACGTCCGGGTGGTCCACGTCCAGGACGACCATCTTGGCCGCGCGGCGGGTGGCGCCGCCCGACTTGATCGTTCCGGCGGACGCGTCGGCGCCGCGCATGAAGGAGACCGGGCCGGAGGCGTTGCCACCGGAGGAGAGGAGCTCCTTGGAAGAGCGGATGCGGGAGAGGTTCAGGCCGGCGCCGGAGCCGCCCTTGAAGATCATGCCCTCTTCCTTGTACCAGTCGAGGATCGACTCCATGGAGTCGTCGACGGCCAGGATGAAGCAGGCGGAGACCTGCTGCGGCTGGGGCGTGCCGACGTTGAACCACACCGGCGAGTTGAAGCTGAAGATCTGGTGCAGGAGCGCGTAGGTCAGCTCGTGCTCGAAGATCTCCGCGTCGGCGGGCGACGTGAAGTAGTCGAAGTCCTCGCCGGCCTTCGTGTACGTCTTCACGATCCGGTCGATGAGCTGCCGCAGACCGGTCTCGCGCTGCGGGCTGCCGACCGCACCGCGGAAGTACTTGCTGGTGACGATGTTGACCGCGTTCACCGACCAGAAGTCGGGGAACTCGACGCCGTACTGCTCGAAGTTGACCGAGCCGTCGCGCCAGTTGGTCATGACGACGTCGCGGCGCGCCCAGGTCACCTCGTCGTACGGGTGCACGCCCGGGGTGGTGTGGATGCGCTCGATACGCAGGCCGCTCTTGGCAGTCTTGGTGCCCTTGGCGCGGGAACCTCGTGCCGAGCTGCTCGCCGTCTCTGTCATGCCGTTCCTCCCAATGAGGGCAAAACGCCCTAAAGTGCCAGCGCTATTCCGCGGCACGGTGCTGTGTGTCTTGTATCTACGTCTTCTTCGCCAGACCCACCGGCCGTTCCACGACGCACGTACGGCGCGGAACGGACCCTCCGGTCAGTCGGCGGCGGAGGCGGGCACGGGGACCGGAACGGTCCCACCGGGCTCGCACTCTTCATGAGGCCGCGGCACGCGGAGTTCCGCGATGGCGGTCTCGAAGTCTTCGAGTGTGTCGAACGCCTTGTAAACGGACGCGAACCGGAGGTACGCGACCAAGTCGAGGTCCTGCAACGGGCCGAGTATGGCCAGACCCACGTCGTGGGTGGTCAGCTCGGCGCTCCCGGTGGCGCGCAGCGCCTCCTCGACCCGCTGGCCGAGTTTGGCGAGGGCGTCCTCGGTGACCGGCCGCCCCTGGCACGCCTTGCGCACGCCGGAGATGACCTTGGTACGGCTGAAGGGTTCCGTCACCCCGCTGCGCTTGATCACCATCAGCGAGGCCGTCTCCACCGTCGTGAAGCGACGGGAGCAGTCGGGGCACTGGCGGCGCCGGCGGATCGACGTGCCGTCGTCGGTGGTGCGACTGTCGACGACACGGCTGTCGGGGTGCCTGCAGAAGGGGCAGTGCATGGTTCCCTCACCCTCCTCTTGGCACGACTGAATCACCTCGCGAGACCCCTGAACGGCAGAGTCGAAGCTCTGCAGGAGGCTCTCGAAGCAGCCACAAGCATATGCGATGTCGGGGACCCCGGCAGACCGGGGACCACAACTTCTGGGTGGCAGCGCTCATCCAACCACTAGATCTTGGGTTGTGGTGGATTTACACCGCTCCGCGTGTCGCGGCGTCCGGTGGCCGGATAACAGGCTTCGCGGTGCCACACTGAGCGCAGACCCGGACGGTGGCGACCCGACCCGGAAGGGTACCGTAAGCAGTGGTTCCGCAGCCGAACCCCCGTTCGGTCCGGACGGCCCACCGGCGGCATATACACCTCACGAAGTGAACACGGTGGGTGATCTCCGATTTTTCACTCGAACGTGTGTTTGGCGCAACCTTTCGAAAGCAACTACCGTTGTCCAGCTAGGGAGAACATTTCGAGAGGGGCCGACGACGTGACCACCACCGCAGACAGTGCCACCATCACTGCCCAGAACCGCTCCCAGAGCCGACTTGAGCCGGTGCATGCCATGAATGACGCAAGTCTGAACCCGGAGGCGGAGCCCGTACGCCCCGCACGCTCGCTGCCAGGGCGGCCTCCAGGCATCCGCGCCGACAGTTCCGGGCTCACGGACCGGCAGCGGAGGGTCATCGAGGTCATTCGCGACTCGGTGCAGCGGCGCGGCTACCCGCCGTCGATGCGGGAGATCGGCCAGGCGGTCGGCCTGTCCAGCACCTCTTCGGTCGCGCACCAGCTGATGGCCCTGGAGCGCAAGGGCTTCCTGCGCCGCGACCCCCACCGCCCCCGGGCGTACGAGGTGCGCGGCTCCGACCAGCCCAGCTCGCAGCCCACGGACACCACGGGCAAGCCCGCGGCCTCGTACGTGCCGCTGGTCGGCCGGATCGCGGCCGGTGGCCCCATCCTCGCCGAGGAGTCGGTGGAGGACGTCTTCCCCCTCCCCCGCCAGCTCGTCGGCGACGGCGAGCTGTTCTGCCTCAAGGTCGTCGGCGATTCGATGATCGAGGCCGCGATCTGTGACGGCGACTGGGTCACGGTCCGTCGCCAGCCGGTCGCGGAGAACGGCGACATCGTCGCCGCCATGCTCGACGGCGAGGCCACGGTCAAGCGCTTCAAGCGCGAGGACGGCCATGTCTGGCTGCTCCCGCACAACGCCGCCTACCAGCCGATCCCCGGCGACGAGGCCACCATCCTCGGTAAGGTCGTGGCCGTACTGCGCCGGCTCTGATCGCCTGCGCCCCCATCCAGCTCCGGGACCTCCTGCGCCGGTCCCGGAGCTGCTTTGTGTCTCGGCCTACTTCTCGTCGGCCTTCGCCGCGGCGTCGATCGCGGCGAGCGAGCGACGGACCTGATTGCGGTCCGTCGTGTACCAGAAGTCCGGCAGTGTGGCCCGCAGGAAGCTCCCGTACCGGGCCGTGGCCAGCCGGGGGTCCAGGACCGCTACGACGCCCTTGTCTCCGGTGGCCCGTACGAGACGGCCCGCACCCTGGGCCATGAGCAGGGCCGCGTGGGTCGCCGCGACGGACATGAAGCCGTTCCCGCCGCGCTCCTCGACCGCCTTCTGCCGGGCGCTCATCAGCGGGTCGTCGGGACGCGGGAACGGAATCCTGTCCATGATCACCAGCTGACAGCTGGGCCCCGGCACGTCCACGCCCTGCCACAGCGACAGGGTCCCGAACAGGCAGGTCTTCGGGTCGGCGGCGAAGGCCTTGATCAGCTCGCCGAGCGTCTCCTCGCCCTGGAGCAGGATCGGGTTCTCGAGCCGGCCGCGCAGTTCCTCGGCGGCGGCCTTCGCCCCGCGCATGGAGGAGAACAGTCCGAGGGTGCGGCCGCCCGCCGCCTCGATCAGCTCCGCGAGCTCGTCCATCATGTCGCCGCGGGTGCCCTCGCGGCCGGGGGTCGCCAGGTGCTTGGCGACATAGAGGATGCCCTGCTTGGGATAGTCGAAGGGCGAGCCGACGTCGAGGCCCTTCCACTGCGGCACGTCCTCGCCCTCGACGCCCTCCGGGGACAGTCCCATCGACGCCGCGACCCCGTTGAAGTCGCCGCCGAGCTTGAGGGTCGCCGAGGTCAGGACCACGGAGCGGTCCGCGAACAGCTTCTCGCGCAGCAAGCCGGACACCGAGAGCGGAGCGACCCTGAGGGTGGCGCCGAACCGGTCGTGGCGTTCGTACCAGACGACGTCGTACTCGGAGCCGGCCACGATCCGCTCCGCCACCCCGTGCACGCTCTCCACCGCGGCCAGCGCCTGCTTTCGGACGGCGTCCTCGTCGTGGACGGACTTGTCGCGCGTGTTGCCGATCGCCGAGATCACGGTGCGCGAGGCGTCCCGCAGGGCCATCAGCGCGTAGCCGAGGTCCTCGGGGATCTCCTCCAGCCGGCCGGGGAGGGCCAGCTCCATGACTCGCTCGAAGGTCTCGGACGCGGTCTGCAGGGAGTCGGCCGTCTTCTCGTCGACCAGCTTGGCCGCACGCTTCACGGCACGGTTGACCTGGCCGGGGGTGAGCTCTCCCGTGGCGACCCCGGTCACCCGGGACACCAGCTCGTGGGCCTCGTCGACGATCAGCACCTCGTGCTGCGGGAGCACCGGGGCGCCCTCGATCGCGTCGATGGCGAGGAGGGCGTGGTTGGTGACGACCACGTCCGCGAGCTTGGCCCGCTCGCGGGCGGCCTCGGCGAAGCACTCCGCGCCGTACGCGCACTTCGTCGCGCCCAGGCATTCCCGGGAGGAGACGGAGATCTGCGCCCACGCCTTGTCGGAGACGCCCGGGGTGAGGTCGTCGCGGTCGCCCGTCTCGGTCTCGTCCGCCCAGTCGCGCAGCCGCAGCAGGTCCTGCCCCAGTTTGCTGGTCGGGGTGGCCGCCTCGAACTGGTCGAAGAGGCCCTCCTCCTCGTCCTGCGGGGCGCCCTCGTGCAGACGGTGCAGACACAGGTAGTTGGAGCGGCCCTTGAGCATGGCGAACTGCGGGCGGCGGCGGAGCTGCGGATGCAGCGCCTCCACCGTCCGGGGCAGGTCGCGCTCGACGAGCTGGCGCTGGAGGGCCAGCGTCGCCGTGGCCACGACCACGCGCTCGCCGTGCGCGAGGGCCGGCACCAGGTAGCCCAGGGACTTACCGGTGCCGGTACCGGCCTGGATGAGGCGGTGGGAGTTGTCGTCGATCGCTTCGGCGACGGCTTCGGCCATGGCCACCTGGCCGGGGCGCTCCGTGCCGCCGACGGCGGAGACGGCGGCGTGCAGCAGGTCGGGGAGGGAGGGCTTCGTCATAGCAGTGCCAACCCTACGGGGCCCCGCCGACAGTGACCGCACCGGCGAGCGGTCATGACCGGTGGAGGGGGTTCGGCACCGTCCCGTACCGCACGGCGTTGGGGCGGTCGGGCCGGTCGCGGTAGCCGTCCTCGTAGAGACGGTTCCTGTTGAGGCAGAGCCTCACGATGCGTTCGCCGAGGAGGTCGAAGAGCTCGTAGCGCTCCTTGAGCTCCGGGAAGCGGGCCTGGTGGCGGAGGATCTCCGCCCGCACGAGGGACCAGAACGTGTCTTCCGGAACCCCGAGCCGGTCCTCACAGAGGGCGGAGAGGTAGCGGAAGACACCGACGAAGAGCCCGGAGTGGATGAACTGGGGCAGGAAGTCCGCGGGCTCGGTGGGCAGGACCGCACGGACCTCGTCGGGCATGGACGCCAGCTCGGGCAGCGGTTCGGCGCTGATGTTGACGTCGTCCACGAAGTCCTTGATCGCGAGCCGGACCGGGACGTCGTGCTCGTCGAAGATCACGACGGCGTTCTCGCCGTGCGGGGAGAACACGGTGCCGTAGCGGTACAGGAAGCGGAGCAGCGGAGGCAGCAGGGCGGCGAAGAGGCGCTGGAGCCAGACCGTGGGGGTCAGGCCGGAGCGCGCGACGAGCTCGGCGGTGAAGGACCGGCCGCGGGGATCGGTGTGCAGCAGCGAGGAGAGGGTGCGGGCCCGCTCCCCGGCGGCGAGGTGTCCGGTCAGCGGCTCGCGCCAGATCGCGCCGAGGAGCTCCTTGTACTGGTACGGGACTTCGGGGAGCGCGTCGTAGACGGGGTGGCGGACCGTGACGGAGGCGACCTCGCCGAGCAGGATCACCCCGCATTCCTCGCGCAGGAAGGGGTCTCCGTCGCGCAGGGAGTGGATCCAGGCGGTGACGGCGGGCGCCGCGAGGGCCAGGTCCGAGGGCAGGCCGCGCCAGACCATCGTGTTGAAGACGGAGAGCGGCAGTTTGACGCTGTGGCGGTCGGGGCGGGTGAGGTTGAGGAAGGTGCGGATCGACTGCTGGGGGAGGCGGAGGTCGGGGTCGGCGGGGAGCGGGACCAAGGTGCCGGCGGCGAGGGCCGGCGCGAAGAGGGGCAGGACGACCTCGTCCCACTGCCAGGGGTGGACGGGGAGGTAGAGGTAGCCGAGCGGGTCGAGACCGCGGTCGCGCAGGGTCCGGTCGAAGAGGGCGCGGGTGACGGGGTCGAGCTCGGCGGAGTAGAGGCGGGCGGGGTCCTCCAGGCCGGCGGTGCCGCGGTAGTGCGCGAGGGAGCTGTGCGCGGCGAGCCAGGGCAGACGCTGGGCGGTGCGGGCCTCGGGCGCCCAGGCGGCGGTGTCGGAGGCGGAGAGTCCGATCCGCCCCTTGTTGAGGACGAGCCAGGGGTGGCCGGTCTGGTGGCCTTCGAGGGCCGCGTAGTCGAGGTCGGCGAGGACGTCCGCGGTGAGCCCGGTGTGGTCGATGCGGGCGTCGGCGGCGAGGGTGGCGCTGAGCTCGCGGACGAGGTGGCCGAGGGTGGCGCCGTCGAGGCCGAGGAGCGTGCGCGCGCGGATGAGGAAGGCGTACGGGTCCCCGAAGGCGGACGGCGACCCGGGTTCGGCGGGCTGCGGGGTGAGGGTGATCGTGTCGGGTGTGACGTGCCAGCTGCCGTACGAGCGGCGGCGGGCCCGGAAGCCGAGGCTGCTGCCGTCGTCGAGGGTCAGCGTCCAGGCGTCTCCGGAGGCCGCCGGGGCGGGGACCGGGGTGATGATCTCCTCGTACGCAAACTCGCCGAGCATCTTGGCGAGCAGGCGGCGGGCGGCGAAATCCCAGGTCGGGCAGTTCAGTTCGGGCGGCGTGCACGGGTGCTGGGGCGACGGGGGCACGGTGTCCGGGAAGTGGGGGCCTGGGGAGTCGGGGGCTGCGGGGAAATTCTGCACGGGACTCCTCAGGATCGGGAACTTTGCTGTGTGGCGCAGAGTTTTCGAGGTGAGATGTACGGGAAGTAAAGGGATGTGCGGGAACGGCTCGGATGTACGGGAAGCGCGGGGGGCAATCAGAGGAGATTGCGCAGCGCCCGCTCCCGGATCATCAGGGCGGCTCGCTTGCCGGGCAGTTCGATCTCGGCGGGACAGCGGAAGCCGGATTTCAGGAAGGCTGATACGGAGGGGGTGTTGCGGATGTCCGGTTCGGCGATGACGCGCATGCAGCGTGGGCGGTTGTCGAGCACCAGGTCGGCGACGGCGCGCAGGAGCATGGTGCCCAGACCCCGGCCACGGTTCGCGCCGTCTCCGATGAGCAGGTGGATACCCGTGTCGTGGGGTCGCGCCGGGTAGTGCGCGGAGAGCGGGTCGAGGTCGGCCCGGTAGATCTCCCAGTAGCTCATCGGCGTGTCGTCGAGGAGGCCGAGGCACGGGATGCTGCGGCTGCCCCCGTCCCGTTGCGCCCATACGTGGGCGGCGGTGACGGCGGCCGGGCCGGAGAGTTCCCAATAGGCGTCCACCTGCGGGTCGTTCATCCAGCCGGTGAGCAGATCCAGGTCGCGGTCGAGCCGTACGGGTTCGAGGCGGAAGAAGCCGGACCGCGTCGTGACGCCGCCCCAGGCAGCCGGGGAGTCGAGGAGATCGGCCTCGGCCAGCTGGGGCAGCGACTCGGCGCTGAGACGCGGCGCGGGGGTGCGGAGCGCTTCGGGGCGGCGCGCGTCGGGGCGGAGCACATCGGTGAGGAGCACGCCGGTGTGGAAGTCGGTGGAGGGCATCGGTGGCTCTTCTCCCTTTTCTGTGCTGACGCGTCAATCGTGGAGGGGGTTGGTGATGGTGACGTAGACGGACTGGGTGTCGACGGGCCCGACGAGCTCGTCCAGGCCTCCCAGGCGGGTGAGCAGATTCGCCTTGCAGCGCAGGGTGGGCGAGTCGAGCAGCCTCTCGGGGAGCGGGCCGAGGCCCTTGGCCTTGCCGAGGAAACGGCGGAAGGCGGCCAGCAGGACACGCTCGTCGGCGAGCCGCTGGGATCCGAAGGCTCCGATGAGACCGAGCACGTTGTTGATGCCGAGGTAGTAGGCGAAGCGTTCGTCGGTGACGGCGTCCGAGACGAAGGTGTCGCTCGTGGTGCCGATTCCGGGGAGCCGGCGCTCCAGTTCCGTGCGGCGGGAGGCGCGGAAGTAGTAGCCCTGGTTGTCGCGGTAGCGGCCACCGACCGGCCAGCCGGCCGGGTCAAGGAGGACCAGCGTGTTCTGCTGGTGCGCTTCGAGGGCGATGCCGGCGAGCGCGTCGAAGGCGAGGACCGGCAGGACCACGTGCTCGAGGTAGCGCAGGAACCACTCGGCGGCGACGGCGGAAGTCGTCCGCCCGGTGGTGGCGGCGAGGCGCGAGACGGTCTCGGCCAGACGGGAACTCATGGTGGTCCGCCCGGGCCACGGGCGGGGTGAGGTGAGTGCGGCGACACAGAGGGCGTCGTCGCCCGGTCGGAAGGGGTTGTGACGCAGCAGGACGTCGAGTCCGGGGACGGGGGTGCCGTCCGGGGCGTCGACGGCGACCCAGGCGGGATCGCGGACGATGTCGAAGCCGGGGTGGGTGGCCTGCCACCGCTCGGCGAGTCCGGTGCGGAGCAGTCGGTGCACCTCGATGCCGCGGTGGAGTTCCTTGCGGAGGTTCTCGCGCCGGGAGTTGGTGATGCGCAGGCCCAGGGAGAGCTTGAGCATCGCGGGAGCGCCGGGCTGCTGGACGGTGCGGATGGAGGAGGTCGGATACCAGGGGGCGCCGTACGGGCCCAGGTCGTGCAGGAGTCCCGTGTCGCGGAGGGCGGCGACCGCGGGGCGCTGGAGCAGGTCGCGGGCCTGCCAGGGGTGAAGGGGGAGGGGGGTGGCGCCGTCGGGCACCGGGAGGCCGGGGGCGAGGCGGCCCAGCAGGCGGGCGGCGGAGACGGGGCGGCCGCGTTCGGTCCAGGCGGAGTCGGTGGCGAGGGCGGCGGGTTCGACCGCCAACCAGTGCAGGGGGAAGGAGCCGTGGAGTTCGGGTGAGTAGCGGCGCACTTCGGTGTCGGAGAGCCCTTCGCGGCTCTTCGGGGTCGGGTGCAGCGGGTGGCCGAGGAGGAGGGACTGTTCGGCGGTGAGGAACCGGTCCGCGCCGATGGGGGCGGGTGCGGCCGGGCGTTGACGGCGGTCGGTGATGAATTCGGCGGTCCGGCGCACCGAGTCGGCGACCCGCCCGACGAGGTCGGCGCCGCCGGGGTCGCCGTGGCTGCGGGCGCCGTCACTGTGGGCACCCTCGCTGTGGGCACCGGTTCCGGGGCCGCCTCCTTCGCGGGAGATCAGCGCCGCGAGGGTGACCGCGTCCACGGCCGGGGCGTCGGCCGGGACGCCTTCGATCCGGGCCGGACCGAAGCGGTGCCAGCCGGCCGTGGACCAGTAGCGGACGGCGACGAGCAGGGCGGCGCCGGATGCGGGGAGGGGGATGCGCAGGACGGGGCCGGCGGGCTGTTCGAGTGCGGTCTCGCGGACCCAGCAGCGCAGCAGGTTCTCCACCGAGGCGGCCTCGGCGGCGACTCTGGGGTCGGGGTGGTCCAACGGGTCCGCCGCTCCCGCGCGGGGACGGACGTTGCCGTCCTTCTGCCGCGGCACCGCGGCGGGTGCCTGCGGCTCGGCCGCCGGCCAGGGCATCCCCGCGGCCGGCATGCCCGGGAACGCACCGGCAGGACCGGTGACCCCCTCCGCCGGCGACGCGGACGCCGCGGCCCGCTCGCTCGGTTCGGCTGGACCAAGTCGCGGGGCCACCGCGTCCTGGGCGGCGCTGGGCGGGCTGGTGCGACCGCTGGCCGAAGGGGCCGCCGCGGACGGTCCCTTCGGCACGGCCTTGCCCTGTCCCCCCGAGGCCGGCTCCCCCGAACGCCCCGGGCCGGGCGACGCCGAGCCGCCCGACGGGCCGCGGCCGGGCGAGGCTCCCCGAGCCTCCGCGGAACCCTCCGCCCTCGGACCCTCTGCCCGGCTTGCCGGGCCAGAGTCGGCCGCAGCCCCGGAAGCCGGTCGCGAAGCAACGGGCGAAGGTTCACTGCCGGAGGCCTCGCCCGTAGCCCGTACCCCGGACCACGCCACGGCACCGGCCAGCGGCGGCCACGCGGTGGGAGCGGGGGAAGGGGCGGCTGACACAGCCGGAGTGGGGGTAGGGCGGGGGGCACTGTCCGCGGGAGCGAGCAGAGGCGGCCATGCGGTGGGGGCGGGGGAAGGTGAGCTGGGCTCGGTCGGCACGAAGGGGGGTTGGGGGGAACGTTCCGCTGGAGCGGGTGGCGGCTGCCACCCGGTGGCGGCGGGCGGAGGCTCGGTGACCGGAGCCGGACCGGGCGGCTCAGGTCGGGCCGTAGCACCGGAAGGTGACGGGCTCGGCCTGCCGTCCGGGGAGACGGGGGGGATGGGTCGCGCGGGCGGAGGCGTCGCGGCCGAGGTGGCGCTCACTGCAACCGGCCCGTCCGGGTCCCCGGGTGCGACGGCCGGGGTCGGGCTCGGAGCGGGAGCCGGGGGCTCGGTACCGAAGGGCTTCCCAAGTCGGGTCGGCGGGTGCCCGTTGGAGGCCGCCAGGGGCGGAGAGGGGCGGTCGTCCTGCGGTGGCGTCGGCGCGGCGCCGGGGGCCGGGGTCGACGGCAGCGTTGGCGCGGCGTCGAAGGTCGGGATCGGCTGCGGAGTAGGTCCGGCCGGGGCGGCGGGAGACGGTGCCGGCGGGCTCTCGGCGCCGGGCCGGGTCCCGGGTGCGGGGGCCGGCGGCTGCGGGAGGGCTACGGAGACGGGCGGACGGAGCGAGGGCCAGTGCCCGGCCGCAGCAGCCGAAGCCGGGGCGGCCGTCGGCGGTGCCCCGACGGTGGCCGGGACACCGGGGGGAGGGACTGACGCCGTTGAGCGGGGCCCGGTCTCCTCCGGAGTCGGCAGCGGTGAGGAGCCGACGGGGGCAGGCATGGAGGGCGTGTACCCGTACCCGCTAGCAGAGGGAGAGCTCGGGGCGTCCGGAGACGGGACCGCACCGCCCCCGGCGCAGGGTGGCGTACCCACGGCCGGCGCCGACCTCACTGGCGGAGCGGCGGACATCGACCCGGGCTGCCGCCCAGCCGCGGCAAGGGGAGACCGTGGCTGAGCGACGGGCGCCGGGGAAGGCACCACGGAACCAGCCGGAGGAATCGGCGGCGCAGCCTCAGCCGCAGCAAGGAGGGGCCTTCCCGGATCGACCGCCACCGGCGCGGGCGGCACAGGGGCAGACCACGGAAGCGGCGAAGCCAGCCCATCGGCAGACAGCGGAACCGGCACCGGCAGGGCGGGGGCAGGCGAGGAATCCGCCGACGGCTGTGGGTCAGCGGGCACCGGTGACTGAAGGGCGGACGCAGCCGGAGCGAGTGGCGGCCGGTGTGGAACGGCTTGCGCCGGCGGGGGTGGCGCAGGAGCGACCTGCGGAAGCGGCGGGCCCAGCCGGTCAGTCGACAGCGGCACGGCGGGGACCGGGACGGGGGCGGGGACCGGGACGGGGGCGGGGAGCGGGACGGGGGCGGGCCTGGAGCCCGGCGACGGCAGCGCACCGGTAGGCGGCGCGAACTCAGCCGGAGGCTGCGGGGACTCGGCCGGAGGCTGCGGGGACTCGGCCGGAGGCTGCGGGGACCGTAGCGGAGCGGTGGGCAGCGGCGGCGGTGGGGTGGCCGGGGGCTGAGGCTGCGGTGGTTGTACGAGGTTGGCCGGTGGGTGCGCCGAGGCGGACGGAGGGAGGGTGGAGGCCACGGGAGTCGGCGGGTGGAGCAGGTCGGTGTGCGCGGGGGTGGGAGGCGTGAGGGCGGGAGGCGGGAAGGTGGAGGCCACGGGGGTCGTCGAGTGGAGCGGGTCGGTGTGCGCGGGGGTGGGGGGTGGGAGGGGGGCCGAGGGGTGGAGGGGGTCGGGCATCGGGGTCCTTAGCGGCGGGTGGCGGCGGAGAGGGCGTCGGCGAGGCGGTCGAGGACGGCTGAGGCCTGTTCGTCGGTCAGGGTGAGCGGGGGGAGGAGGCGGACGACACTGGCGTGGCGGCCGCCGAGTTCGACGATGAGGCCCCGGTCCAGACAGGCCTGGCGGACGGCCACCGCGAGGTCGGGCGAGGCTTCCCCGGTGTCGGGGTCGGCCAGTTCGACGCCGATCATCAGCCCGCGGCCCCGTACGTCCGCCACGCAGGGGTGGGACGGGATCAGGCCGCGCAGCGCGGCGAGCATGCGCGCGCCCAGGGTCCGCGCGCGCTCCGCGAGGCCGTTCTCCCTGACGTAGGCCAGCGTCGCGGTGCCGGCCGCCATGGCCAGCTGGTTGCCGCGGAAGGTGCCGGCGTGGGCTCCGGGGGCCCACTGGTCCAGCTCCGCCCGGTACACGATCACCGCGAGCGGCAGGCTGCCCCCGATGGCTTTGGAGAGCACCATCACGTCGGGGACGACCCCCGCGTGGTCGACCCCCCAGAAGGCCCCGGTGCGCCCGACCCCCGTCTGGACCTCGTCGGCGATCAGCGGGATCCCCCGCTCCGCCGTGATCGCCCGCATCCTGCGCAGCCAGGCGTCGGGGGCGGGGTGGACTCCGCCCTCTCCCTGGACGGGTTCGACGATCATCCCGGCGGGCGCGGGCACCCCGCTCTTGGGGTCGTCGAGCAGGTTCCGCGTCCAACGGGCCGACAGTTCCGCCCCCTCGGCCCCGCCGATGCCGAAGGGGCAGCGGCGGTCCTGTGGGTACGGCAGCCGGGTCACCCGTACGTCCGTGGCCCCTCCGGAGACGGCCAGTGCTCCCGCGGTCATGCCGTGGTAGGCCCCCGTGAAGGCGAGCATCCCGGACCGGCCGGTCGCGGTGCGGACGAGGGTGAGCGCGGCCTCCACCGCGTCCGTCCCGGCCGGTCCGCAGAACTGGATGCGGGCGTCCGCGGCCAGCTCCGCCGGCAGGCTGGCGAACAGCTCGGTGGTGAAGGCGTCCTTGACCGGAGTCGCGAGGTCCAGCACGTGCAGCGGGGCTCCCGAGTCGAGGACCCCGCGGATGGCTTCGAGCACCACCGGGTGGTTGTGGCCGAGGGCGAGGGTTCCGGCGCCGGAGAGGCAGTCGAGGTAGCGGCGTCCGTCCGCGCCCTCGATGGTCAACCCCCTTGCGCGCACGGGCACGATGGGCAGGGAGCGTGCGTACGTCCTTGCCGCGGACTCCCGTTGTGCCTGCCTGCGCAGGATCCCCTCGCCCGCGGCCGACCTCGGAGCCGTATCGGACCTCGGATCCGGATCAAACCTCGGAGCCGTATCGGACCGCGGAGCCGTATCGGACCGCGGAGCCATATCCGGCCCCGGATCCGCGAACCGCCCCGGAGCCGCGAACCGCCCTGTCTCCGGAACCCGGTTCGCCTGCGCCGGTACCTCCGCCCCGGCCGTGGCCTGCTCGCCCGTCCACGCCGTCAAAGGCACGAGTGTCGCTCCTCCCGCACGGTTGCTCTTCCGGGGTGCGCTTCGAACACCCACGCTGCTCCCCCGTCCCCCGTACGTACCAACGACGGTGGCGGCGACGGATCACGGGTGGGCCCAAGATCCTTGTCCGGCCGGGGGGAACCGACGCCCCGGGCTGTGCCGTCCCCCACGGCAGCGGCATAGTGGGGTGCTGCAACCCGGGCGCCCGCCCACCCAGGCGCCATCCCGAACCAAGAACCATCCAGGGGGATTCACGACATGCGACCGATCCGACCGGTCACCGCGATCCTGTGCTCGGCCGCGCTCGCGCTGACCGCCGCGGCCTGCGGGCCCGGCGACGGTGAGACCGACGCCAAGCCGACCGTGGCGGCGAGCCTGCCCACCAGCCTGGACGGGGTGAAGATCCCGGACGGGCTGAAGGACAAGCTCAAGGAACACGGCATCGACCTGGAGAAGTGGAAGGGGGGTGAGTGGAAGAACTGGAAGAAGGAGGACTGGCTCCGCGAGGCGGGCGATTACATCAACCCGATCATCGAGGACCTCTGGGACCCGGACCGGATGCGTGACGCCGCCAAGACTCCGCAGCCTCCGGCCGTCGACCCGGACGCGGGCAAGGACCAGGGCGTCACCGACCCGACCCCGGCTCCGGTGGCGGCCAAGGCCGCGACCGCGCCCTACCACCGGAGCGTTCCCGCCTCCGGCAAGGTGTTCTTCGACGGTCCCGAGGGCTCGATGGTCTGCTCGGCGACCGTGGTCAAGGACCCCGCGCACCCCGGCAAGTCCAACATGGTCTGGACGGCCGGCCACTGCGTGCACGCGGGCAAGTCCGGCGGCTGGTACCGCAACATCGCCTTCGTCCCGTCGTACAACAACAAGGGCAAGTCCGCGGCCGCGCTCAAGGGTGCGCCCCGCGAGGAAGTTGCCCCGTACGGCGTGTGGTGGAGCGACTGGGCGCAGACCTCGGACCAGTGGATCGCGACCGGCGGTCCGACCGGCGGCGCGGGTGCCCCGTACGACTTCGCGGTGCTGCACGTGACCCCGGAGAAGGGCGGCGGCAAGTCGCTGGAGGAGACGGTCGGTACGGCGCTCCCGGTGGAGTTCAACGCCGCTGCCGCGCCCAAGATCGCGAAGATGACGGCCACCGGCTACCCGGCGGCGGCTCCGTTCGACGGCCAGAAGACCTTCCAGTGCGCCGACAAGCCGGGCCGTCTGTCGCTGAACGCGACCGACCCCACGATGTACCGCATCGGCTGCACGATGACCGGCGGTTCCTCGGGCGGCGGCTGGGTCGCGGCGGGCAGTGACGGCAAGCCCGCGCTGGTGTCGAACACCTCCATCGGCCCCGCCAAGGCGGGCTGGCTGGCCGGTCCCCGGCTGGGTCCGGAGGCGAAGGGCGTCTTCGACGCCGTGAGCGGCAAGTTCAAGTAACCGCGTCTGCACACCACACGACTGAGGGCCCCCGCTGCTGCGGGGGCCCTCAGTCGTTCATTCGGTACGCGTCGGCGTCAGTGCTTCGCGAGCACGTACGGAGCGAACTCCGCCGCCAGTTCCGCGTGCACCCGCGCCTTGAGCAGGGTGCCCTCCGCCGTGTGCTCCTCGGAGATCACCTCGCCCTCGGCATGCGCCCGGGCGACGAGCCCGCCGCGCGTGTAGGGCACGACGGCCTCGATCTCGATCGCCGGCCGCGGCAGCTCGGCGTCGATGAGCGCGAGGAGTTCCTCGATGCCCTGACCCGTGCGCGCCGAGACGGCGATGGAGCGCTTCTCGATCCGCAGCAGGCGCTGGAGCACCAGCGGGTCGGCCGCGTCCGCCTTGTTGATCACCACGATCTCGGGCACCTTGACGGCGCCGACCTCGCGGATGACCTCGCGGACCGCCGCCAGCTGCTCCTCCGGCGCCGGGTGCGAGCCGTCCACGATGTGCAGGATGAGGTCGGAGTCGCCGACCTCCTCCATCGTGGAGCGGAACGCCTCGACGAGGTGGTGGGGCAGGTGCCGGACGAAGCCGACCGTGTCGGCCAGGGTGTAGACCCGGCCGGACGGGGTCTCGGCCCGGCGGACGGTCGGGTCGAGGGTGGCGAACAGTGCGTTCTCCACCAGGACGCCCGCGCCCGTGAGCCGGTTGAGCAGCGAGGACTTGCCCGCGTTGGTGTATCCGGCGATGGCGACCGAGGGCACCTTGTTGCGGCGCCGTTCCTGCCGCTTGATGTCGCGGCCGGTCTTCATCTCCGCGATCTCCCGGCGCATCTTCGCCATCTTCTCGCGGATCCGGCGCCGGTCGGTCTCGATCTTGGTCTCACCGGGGCCGCGGGTGGCCATGCCGCCACCGCCGCCGCCGCCCATCTGCCGGGACAGCGAGGCACCCCAGCCGCGCAGTCGCGGCAGCATGTACTGCATCTGCGCGAGTGCGACCTGCGCCTTGCCCTCTCGGGACTTGGCGTGCTGGGCGAAGATGTCGAGGATGAGCGCGGTCCGGTCGACCACCTTCACCTTGACGACGTCTTCGAGGGCGATGAGCTGGCCGGGGCTGAGCTCACCGTCGCAGACGACGGTGTCGGCGCCGCTCTCCATCACGATGTCGCGCAGCTCGCGCGCCTTGCCGGAACCGATGAAGGTGGCCGGGTCGGGCTTGTCGCGGCGCTGGATCACTCCGTCGAGTACGAGCGCGCCCGCCGTCTCGGCGAGGGCGGCGAGCTCCGCGAGGGAGTTGTCCGCGTCCTGCACCGTGCCGGAGGTCCATACGCCGACGAGGACGACCCGCTCCAGGCGGAGCTGGCGATACTCGACCTCGGTGACGTCTTCGAGCTCGGTGGAGAGGCCGACCACGCGGCGCAGGGCCGCGCGCTCGGAGCGCTCGTACTGGGCGCCGTCCCGGTCTCCGTCGATCTCGTGGCTCCAGGCGACGTCCTCTTCCATCAGGGCGTCGGCCCGAAGGCTCTCGGTGAAGCTCTGCGGATCCGGCGCATCCTGTGCGTCGTCCCGCGCGTCCTGGGAAGGGGAAGAAGAGGAGGTCATTGGATCCTTACGTCGTTTTCGAATGCGTCCGCGTCAGGCGAAGCGGAGCCAAGGCCAAAGCTACTCCCGCGCGTGACATAACACTGTCACGTCCAACGTGTGACACTCCCCCGGGATTCCCCCGGACTGCGGAGATTCCCCGGTGGCGCCCCGCGCAGCGGCCTCGTCGATGGTGGCATGCCCGTTCCGCACGCGTCACACGCTTTTCGCGGCGCTCCACTCCGGGTGCCCCGGCATCGCCGGCGTCTTCTTCCCGTACAGCCACGGCTCCAGGAACGCCCCCAGGTCCCGGCCCGCCTCCTGCGAGGCCAGCCGTACGAAGTCCTCCGTACCCGCGACTCCGTCCCGGTGCTCCCCCACCCAGCGGCGCTCCACCCGGTCGAAGGCCTTGGCCCCGATCTCCTGCCGCAGCGCGTAGAGGATCAGCGCGGCGCCGTCGTAGACCGCGGGCCGGAACAGCCCGATCTTCTCTCCCGGGGCGGCCGGCTTGGGCGCGGCCGGGGGGCCGCCGGCCGCCCGCCACTGGTCGGAGCGCTGGTACGCCTCACGCATCCGCCGCTCCAGGGAGTACGTGCCGAGGCCGTCGGCGTACAGGGCTTCGTACCAGGTGGCATGGCCCTCGTTGAGCCACAGGTCGGACCAGGTGCGCGGGCTCACGCTGTCGCCGAACCACTGGTGGGCCAGCTCGTGGACCATCACGGACTCGACGTACCACTCGGGGTAGCCGCCGCTGCCCGAGAACAGTGCGCTCTCGAACAGCGACAGGGTCTGCGTCTCCAGCTCGAAGCCGGTACGGGCCTTCGCGATCAGCACCCCGTAGTTCTCGAAGGGGTAGCGGCCGATCCGTGCCTCCATCCACTCGATGTGCCCGGCGGTCTTCTTCAGCCAGGGCTCCAGCCGCTCCCGGTCCGCCGCGGGGACCACGTCGCGCAGTGGCAGACCGTGCGGCCCGGTGCGGTGGACCACGGCCGAGTCGCCGATCGAGACCTGGGCGAGTTCGGTGGCCATCGGGTGCAGCGTCCTGTACGTCCAGGTGGTCGCGGCGCCCGCCCGGCGGGCCGGCAGCGCGCCCGGCACTCCGTTGGCCACGGCCGTCATCCCGGCCGGGGCGCTCACCCGGAAGGTGAAGTACGCCTTGTCGGCGGGGTGGTCGTTGCACGGGAAGACCCGGTGCGCGGCGTCGGCCTGGTTGGCCATCGCCAGGCCGTCGTCGGTGACCACCCAGCCGCCGTCGCCGCGGCCGCGCGGGTCGCTCGTGTGCCGGACGGTGATGTGAAGGGGGAGGTCCGGCTCCACCGGCCGGGCCGGGGTCAGCACGAGGTCCTCGCCGACGCTGGCGAAGCCGGCGGGTTCCCCGTTGACCTCGGCGGAGGCCACTTTCCCATGGGTGAAGTCGAGGTTGACCGTTTCGAGCCGGGTGAGGCTGCGCGCGTCGATGACGGTGACCGCGTCGAGAGGGCTCTTGTTGTCCTTGTACGCGAAGGACAGGTCGTACGAGAGGACGTCGTATCCGGGGTTCCCCAGTTCGGGGAAGAGCGGGTCGCCGATGCCGAGCGCCCGGGGCGGGGGCACGACGGCGGCGACGAGGGTGAGGGAGGCCGCGGCGAGCAGGGCGGCGCGCAGGCGCGCGGAGGTGAGCTGCATCCCCCACCGCTTATCAGCGCCCGCCACGCGCCCGCGAACGGCGCGCGACGGCTCCACCCGAAAGGGGTAGGGCGGGCTGGTGGTCCCTTCCCCCGAGCCCCCTTACGCCCGGCTGACGTCGTAGACCCCGGGCACGTCCCGCATGGCCCGCATCAGTGCCGGGAGGCCCGTCGCGTCGGGCAGCTGCAGGGTGTAGCTGTGCCGGACCCGCTGTTCGACCGGCGGCTCGACCGTCGCGGAGACCACCTCGACCCCCTCGCGGGCGATGGCCTCGGTCAGATCGGCCAGCAGGTGCGGGCGGCCGAACGATTCGGCGAGCAGCGTGACCCGGCAGTCCGCGGTCGCCCGCCAGTGGACGGCGATGGGGGTCCGCCCCACGGCCCGCATCTGGGCCACCGTCGCGCAGTGGACCCGGTGCACGGTGACGGCCCCGCCGCGTACGACGAACCCCTCGACGGCGTCCGGGGGCACCGGGGTGCAGCACCCGGCGAGCCGCACGGTGGCGTCGGGCAGGTCGGCGACGGCGTTGCCCCCGCCGCTGCGGAGGCCGATCACCGACAGCGGCGGCCTGGGTGCGGCGTCGGCGGGCCGGGCCCCGTCGGGGTGGGCCTCGAGCCAGCTGCTGACGGCGATCCGGGCGGCCGGGGTCTTGGCGTGGTCCAGCCAGTCGGCGGTGGGCCCCGAGGAGGCGTCGTGCGCGATCAGGAGCTGGACGGTGTCCCCGTCGGAGAGCCGCGAGGACAGGGAGGTCAGGCGCCCGTTGACCCGGGCGCCGATACAGCCGTGGGCCGCCTCGCCGTACTGCGCGTAGGCGGCGTCGATACAGCTGGCGCCGGCCGGCAGGCTGATGGTGCCGGGGACGCCTCCGTCGGCGCGGAACACGGTGATCTCCCGGTCCTGGGCCAGCTCCGAGCGCAGGACGTCCCAGAAGGTGTCGGGGTCGGGCGCCGACTGCTGCCAGTCGAGCAGCCGCGACAGCCAGCCGGGCCGGGTCGGGTCCACCCGCTCCTCGTCGCAGTCGGCCGCCGCGACCGGCTCCGCCGACGGCGGGGCCGTGTACGGATTGCCGAGCGCCACCACGCCCGCCTCCGCGACCCGGTGCATCTGCCGGGTCCGCACGATGACCTCGGCCACCTGGGTGGTGGGCCCCTCCGACGTGGCGAAGGCGGTGTGCAGGGACTGGTAGAGGTTGAACTTGGGGGTGGCGATGAAGTCCTTGAACTCGGAGATGACCGGGGTGAAGCATGTGTGCAGCTCCCCCAGCACGGCATAGCAGTCCGCGTTCTCCCCCACGAGGACCAGCAGGCGGCCGAAGTCGGAGCCGCGCAGTTCCCCGCGCTTGAGGGAGATGCGGTGGACGGAGACGAAGTGCCGGGGCCGTACGACCACCTCGGCGGCGATGCCCGCGTCGCGCAGGACGACCCGTACCGAGTCGGCGATGGCGGGCAGCGGGTCGCGCTCGCCCGCGTGGGCCGCGATGAGGGCGCGGGTGTGCTCGTACTCCTCGGGGTGCAGGATCGCGAAGACGAGGTCCTCCAGCTCGGTCTTCAGGGCCTGCACGCCGAGCCGTTCGGCGAGCGGGATGAGGACGTCGCGGGTGACCTTGGCGATGCGGGCCTGTTTCTCCGGTCGCATCACGCCGAGGGTGCGCATGTTGTGCAGCCGGTCGGCGAGTTTGATGGACATCACGCGGACGTCGTTGCCGGTGGCGACGAGCATCTTGCGGAAGGTCTCGGGCTCGGCGGCGGCGCCGTAGTCGATCTTCTCGACCTTGGTGACGCCGTCGACGATGAAGCAGACCTCGTCGCCGAACTCCTCGCGGACCTGATCGAGGGTCACGTCGGTGTCCTCGACGGTGTCGTGGAGGAGCGAGGCCGTCAAGGTGGTGGTTTCGGCGCCCAGTTCGGCCAGGATGAGCGTCACGGCGAGCGGATGTGTGATGTACGGCTCACCGCTCTTGCGCATCTGGCCGCGGTGCGAGGTCTCCGCGAGCAGGTACGCGCGGCGCAGCAGTGACAGGTCCGCGTCGGGGTGGTGGGCGCGGTGCGCTTCGGCGACATGGCCGATGGCGTCCGGCAGTCGATCCCGGGGCGTGGGGCCGAGCAGCGCAGCGCGTCCGAGTCGTCGCAGGTCAAGCCTGGTACGGCCGCGTCTGCGAAGTTCGGGGAGCGCTTCGGGACGTGCTTCGGGGTTCGTGGCCTCTGCACTCATGGGCACCTCCGACGGCTTCGACCGGCGGTGGTGGGCATGGGGTGCGCCCGCAGGGCCGGTGCCTGATGCTACCGACCCCACCACGTGGCGCAGTCCACCTCTCGCTCAGCGTGAAACGGATCACCCATTAGAGGGAAGCTTCAGGCGAAAGCCGTTTCGGTGAGCCAGGCGGGATCGAACTCGCCCTCGGCCACGATCACGGCGGGTCCGGTCATCTCGATCCGCCCGTCGGGGTGCTCGGTGATGAGCAGGGTGCCGCCGGGCAGATCGACGGTGTACGTGACGGGCGCGCCGGTGACGGCCGGGTCGGCGCCGTCGCGGCGGATGGCGGCCACGGCGACCGCGCAGGCGCCGGTGCCGCAGGAGCGGGTCTCGCCGGAGCCGCGCTCGTGGACGCGCATGGCGACGTGCCGGGGGCCGCGGTCGACGACGAACTCGACATTGACACCCGTCGGGTAGGCGGACGCCGGGCTGTACGGGGGCGGGTCGAGCAGCTTCCCGGCATCGTCCAGGCTGTCAACGAAGGCCACCGCGTGCGGGTTCCCCATGTTGACGTTCCGAGCGGGCCAGGAGCGGGCCCCGACGGAGACGGTGACCTCACCCTCGGGAAGCTCGGCACGGCCCATGGAGACGGTCACGTCGCCGGTCTTGTCGAGGTGCACCCGCTTGACTCCGCCGCGGGTGGCGACGGCCAGGTCGCCCGGCTCCGCGTGCCCCGCGTGCTGGAGGTAGCGGGCGAAGACGCGGACGCCGTTGCCGCACATCTCGGCGATGGAGCCGTCGCTGTTGCGGTAGTCCATGAACCACTCGGCCTCGCCGGCCAGGTGCGCCGCCTCGGGGTGCGCGGCGGAGCGCACGACGTGCAGCACGCCGTCCGCGCCGATCCCGGCCCGCCGGTCGCACAGCCGCGCGACGGCGGAGGGCGTCAGCTCGATGGCGTTGTCCGGGTCCGGGACGATCACGAAGTCGTTCTCGGTGCCGTGGCCCTTGAGGAAGGAGAGGCTGGTCTGCGTCACCCGCCCATGGTACCGAGCCGGCGCCCGGCGCAGCCGGGCCGCCCCTGTGACGACAGGCCCTATCGGAGCCGGGCCACCCGGTACACCGCGAGCGCTACGACACCCAGCGCGACCAGCGCGTACAGCAGGGCGAGGCGCCAGTCGGGCCGCTGCCCCGAACCGCGGGCCGGGAGCCCCGGCAGGGCGTAGCCCACGCGGCGCGCGGCCATCAGGCCCCAGCCGCCCGCGCAGCAGCTGATCAGGAATCCGAGCATGGCGACGACCGCTCCGCCGTCGCCGAACTCGAAGGCGAGGGGGAAGGCGAACATCAGGGATCCGGCCGCGGCCAGCATGACGATGGGGGCGATCTGCCAGAGCCTCAGGCGGCGCTGCGGGCGCAGTTCCACCTCGAAGGCGGGGGCGGCGGCCGCCTCCGCCTCGGCGGAGTCGGGCGCGTCCGGGCCGTCGGGGGTCAGCCGCGCGGGATCCGCGGGCAGTCCGAGGCCGTCGGCGTCCGCGGGCAGTGCGAGCCCGTGGGTGAGCCCGCCGGTGAGCCCGTCTGCGTCCACCGGCGCTCCGCCGGGCAGCCCTTCGCCATCGGCGAGGGCGCTGTGAAGCATCGGGTCCGTTTCCCGTCGGGTGTCGTCCCGACCGGTGTCACGAGGGCCGGCCTCCATCGCCACGCGCCCTCCCCACTTGGACTTCGCACGCCGTCGTTCACCGCCGGTGACGGCACCGGCGGAAGTTTGATGATGGCACGCCGTCAGGCCCGGGACGGGCGTGCGGGGCGTCCCGATGCCATCACGTGATCAGGCTGTGACCGCTCGTTCGACCAACGACTGCGCGAGTCCGGCGAGTTCTTCCCGGTCCTCGGCGGCCCCGCTGAGCCAGTGCACCCTCGGATCACGGCGGAACCACGAGTCCTGCCTGCGGGCGAACCGCTTGGTGGCGCGGACCGTCTCGGCGCGCGCGTCCTCCTCCGTGCACTCCCCGGCGAGGGCGGCCAGTACCTGCTGGTAGCCGAGCGCCCTGGAGGCGGTGATTCCGCCCCGCAGGCCGGCGGCCTCCAGCGTGCGGACCTCGTCCACCAGCCCGGCCTCCCACATCCGGTCCACGCGCAGCGCGATCCGCTCGTCGAGCTCGGGCCGGGCCACGTCCACACCGATCTGGACCGTGTCGTAGACGGACTCGTGGCCGGGCAGGTTCGCGGTGAACGGCCGTCCGGTGATCTCGATGACCTCCAGCGCGCGCACGATGCGGCGGCCGTTGCTGGGCAGGATCGCCTGCGCGGCGGCGGGGTCGGCGGCGGCGAGGCGGGCGTGCAGGGCGCCGGGGCCGCGCAGGGTGACCTCCGCCTCCAGCCGGGCCCGGACCTCGGGGTCGGTTCCGGGGAACTCCATGGCGTCGAGCGCGCCGCGCACGTAGAGCCCGGAACCGCCGACGAGGACCGGTGTACGGCCCTGGGCGAGCAGCTTGTCGATCTCGGCGCGGGCGAGGCGCTGGTACTCGGCGACGCTCGCCGTCTCGGTGACGTCCCAGATGTCGAGGAGGTGGTGCGGGACCCCTCCGCGTTCCTCGGTCGTCAGTTTGGCGGTACCGATGTCCATCCCCCGGTACAGCTGCATCGAGTCGGCGTTGACGACTTCGCCGTCGAAATGACGGGCCAGGGCTACGCCCAGATCGGACTTTCCGGCGGCGGTGGGTCCTACGACGGCGATGACCCGCGGGGCGGGGGCTGCTTTCCTCACCGCACCAGTCTCGCAGCCCCTCGTCAAGGCATCGCCATGTACCCGATCGAGCTACGTGACGGGATCGGACCGGGGTCGTTGCCTTGGCGGGGTTCCGGCCGGGCGTACGTCTGCCGTACGGCGGCCCGCCCACGGCGGAACTTCACTCACACGAGTAACGTTATAGGAGTAGACATGGGCATTTTGGACCGGCTTCTCGGCCGCAAGACCCAGGCGACGACCGACGAGGCCGTTTCCGCGGATCTGACGGCGGAGTCCGCGACGGCCGACGAGGCCGGGACCGAGCAGGCTGTGGCGGAGGAGAGCGCGGTGGAAGCCGTCGAGATTCCGAAGCAGCAGTCGGCGGAGGTCAGCGCGGACAGCGAGGCCGCAGAGGGTGCCCGTACGTAGCCTCGCTATTGGAAGGTGACCCATGGGCCTGCTGGACAATCTGAAGGCCAAGCTCGCGCCCGCGAAGGACAAGGTCGGCGACCTCGCTGCTCAGCACGAGGGCAAGATCACCCAGAATCTGGAGAAGGTGGCCAAGGCCGTCGACTCCAAGACCAAGGGCAAGTACAGCGGCCAGATCTCTAGCGGCGCGGACAAGGCGAAGGACGCCCTGGGCAAGATCGCGCACAAGGACGCTCCCGGCGGGCCGACGCCGCCGGCCGCTTCCTGACGCGGTCCCGGACTGACCGGAATCAGAGAAGGGGCGCGGCACCTTTGGGTGCCGCGCCCCTTCTCCGTTTCTCCGTGCCGCCGTGCGGTCCCGCCGCCGCTACGACCAGGCCGCGACGAAGTACCCGACCCCGTACGGGGCGTCCTCGTACAGCAGCCGCCCTTCGAGCCCGGCGCCCTCCGCGGCGCCCGCGAGCACCTGCCAGGGGGCCCGGCCGGCGGCCTGGAGCTCGGCGGCGAGTCCCGGGTCGAGGGCGGCGAGGGCCGTCAGGTCGGCGGTGCCGAGCGCGCGGGCCGCCTTGGCGTCGAAGGCGGCGGCGCGTTCGTCGAGGTAACCGGGGGCCTTCAGGGAGCGGCAGGCGCTGCCGTCACCCATGACGAGCAGGGCGACCCGGTCCTCGCGTGCGGCGAGCTCCCGGCCGGCCTCCAGACACCGCTCGGTGTCCAGCGGCCCGGCGACCCCGAACCCCTCCAGGGGCGCGGCGCCCCAGCCGGCCCGGCCGAGCAGCCAGGCCCCGACGGCCAGCGGGGCGGGCAGCAGGCGCGGGCCCTCCTCGCCCTCGCCCAGCCGTACGTCGGCCCCGGCGCCGAATCCGCGGAAGGTGCCGCGGGCGCCCTGGGGATAGGCACCGTGGTGGTCCGGGTCGCAGGCTCCGACCACGACGAGCAGGTCGGGCCGGGAGGCGGCGAGCACGGACAGCGCGTCGGAACACGCGGTCCGGGCATCGCCGAGTTCGGCGGCGGCGCCCGTGGCGAGCTCCGGCAGGAGCATCGGCGGGGCGGGGCAGACGGCGGCGGCTACGAGCATGATCCGCAGCGTAGCCGTGACCGGGGCGGGTCGGGGCCGGTACCGCTGCGCGGGGCCGTCTCCCCGGGTGCCCTGCCGGCCGGCGTGCTGCTGCGCGGGTGCCCTGCCCGGGCTGCGGCCCGGCGCCGCTGCGGCCCCGGCACGTACCCGGTCGGCCCGGTGCCCGATGCCGCTGCGGGGGGCGCCGAGCGCGCCGTCGCTGGGCGGAGCAAGGAGTCCCCTACCCGCCCTTCCACCGTTCCCCGGGCTCCGCCCGGACCCGTTGCCGGGTGCGGCGCCGTTCCCGGGGGCCAGCCCCCGGACCCCCGCTCCTCAAACGCCGGAGGGGCTGGATTCAGCCGAGGCGGGCTGGATGGCGCGGAGCGCCATTCCAGCCTCGCCGGCGTTTGAGGCGCGGGGTCCGGGGCGGAGCCCCAGGGGGGTCCGGGCGCAGCCCGGGGAACGGGCGAAGGGCGGCTAGGGGACCTCGCCCCGCAGGGCCGACCCAGCCGCACCCGCCCACCGGACCGCACGCCGGGACGGCAGTGGCGAGCACCCCGACCCACCACCGCCGGACGGAGTCCGGCGCAGCGGCGCGAAGCCGGGGAGGCCCGCCAGGGCCGAGCCGCGCGAGCGGCGCGTCGAAAAGGTGCCCGGCGCAGCGGCGCGAAGCCCAGGAGGCCCGCCAGGGCCGAGTGGTGCGAGGGACGCGTCAAGAAGGAGAAGGTGCGGCGCAGCCCGACGTCGTCACCGGGAGGGGGGCCGGGACGCCCAGGGTCGGGATGCCCAGGAGGACGCCCTTCGGCTGCGCCGGAGCCGCGTTGCGCTTCTCCCAGGCGTCGCCCGCGCGGGTCCGGCGTACCGCCCCCGTCGGGCCCTCCGCGAGGAGGTGGTGGGGGGCCGCGTAGGTGATCTCGACCGTCACCACGTCACCCGGGCGGACCTCTTCGTCGGGCTTGGTGAAGTGGACCAGGCGGTTGTCGGGGGCACGGCCGGAGAGGCGGTGCGTGGCGCCGTCCTTGCGGCCTTCGCCCTCCGCGACCATGACCTCCAGGGTCCGGCCGACCTGCTTCTTGTTCTCGTCCCAGGAGATCTCCTCCTGGAGGGCGACCAGGCGCATGTACCGCTCCTGGACGACCTCCTTGGGGATCTGCCCCTCCATGTCGGCGGCCGGGGTCCCGGGGCGCTTGGAGTACTGGAAGGTGAAGGCGTTCGCGAAGCGCGCCTCGCGCACGGCGTGCATGGTCTGCTGGAAGTCCTCCTCCGTCTCACCGGGGAAGCCCACGATGATGTCGGTGGAGATCGCGGCGTGCGGGATGGACGCGCGGACCTTCTCGATGATGCCGAGGAAGCGCTCCTGGCGGTACGAGCGGCGCATCGCCTTCAGGATCGTGTCCGATCCGGACTGCATGGGCATGTGCAGCTGCGGCATGACGTTGGGGGTCTCGGCCATCGCCGCGATCACGTCGTCGGTGAAGTCGCGCGGGTGCGGGGAGGTGAAGCGGACCCGCTCCAGGCCCTCGATGGCGCCGCAGGCGCGCAGCAGCTTGGAGAAGGCCTCGCGGTCGCCCAGGTCGGAGCCGTAGGCGTTGACGTTCTGGCCGAGCAGGGTGATCTCGGAGACGCCCTCGGCGACGAGTGCCTCGACCTCGGCGAGGATGTCGCCGGGACGGCGGTCCTCCTCCTTGCCGCGCAGCGCCGGGACGATGCAGAAGGTGCAGGTGTTGTTGCAGCCGACGGAGATCGAGACCCAGGCGGCGTACGCGGACTCGCGCCGGGTGGGGAGCGTGGAGGGGAAGGCCTCCAGCGACTCGGCGATCTCGATCTGCGCCTCTTCCTGAATGCGCGCGCGCTCCAGCAGGACGGGCAGCTTGCCGATGTTGTGCGTGCCGAAGACCACGTCGACCCAGGGGGCGCGGTCCACGATCGTGTCGCGGTCCTTCTGGGCGAGGCAGCCGCCGACGGCGATCTGCATGCCGGGTCGCTTGGTCTTCATCGGCGCGAGCCGCCCGAGATTGCCGTAGAGCTTGTTGTCGGCGTTCTCACGGACGGCGCAGGTGTTGAACACGACGACGTCGGCGTCGCCGTCGGAGCCCTGGGGCGCGCGGACGTACCCGGCGTCCTCCAGCAGGCCTGACAGCCGCTCGGAGTCGTGCACGTTCATCTGACAGCCGTACGTCCGGACCTCGTACGTTTTCACAACAGTCGCCTCGCCGCTCTCGGTACTCACCCAGCAAGGGTACGGGTCGGGCGTGGCGGCCCGGGCCGGGCGTGGGCCGGAGCGGGACGGGCGGGCCGGAAGGGCGGGCCGTGACAGGACGGCGGGTCGGTGGCAGGATCGCGGCCATGCCTCTCGTACCGCCCCGGATCAGCAGGCGCCGTGCCCTGCGGGCCCTGGTGGCCGTACTGGCCGTGCTCTGCGCCCTCGTCTGGTGGCTGCGGCCCTTCGGCCGTCCGGAGCTCACGGGCGGGATCACCCTCAGCACCGGCGTCCAGAAGGGGGTCTACCACCGCTACGGCCAGCTGCTGGAACAGGCGCTCGCCAAGGACGTGCCCGGATTGCGGGTCAGCCTGAAGACCAGCGAGGGCTCGCAGCAGAACCTGCAGCGGGTGGCCGCGGGCGAGGCCGACTTCACGGTGGCGACGGCCGACGCGGTGGCCAAGTACCAGGTCGACCGGAAGCCCGGGGCGGAAAGGCTGCGCGCCCTGGCCCGGCTCTACGACGACTACGTCCAGCTCGTGGTGCCGGCCGGTTCGCCCGTTCAGTCCACCCGGGACCTGCGGGGCAAGCGGGTCGCCGTCGGCCAGGAGGGCTCGGGGGTACGGCTGATCTCGGAGCGGATGCTCACGGCGGCGGGGCTTGACCCGGTGCGCGACGTCACCCCGGTGGCCATCGGCATCGACACCGTGCCGGCGGAGCTGGAGGCCGGCCGGATCGACGCCTTCTTCTGGTCGGGCGGGCTGCCCACCACTGCCGTGAAGGAGCTCTCGGAGCGGTTCGAGATCCGGCTCGTGCAGCTCGGCGACCTGGTGGAGGCGCTCCAGGCCAGCGGCAGCCCCGCGCGGTACTACCGGGCGGCGGTGATGCCCCAGGACGCCTACGACCGCGCCCGCAACACCTCGTCGGTGTCCACCGTGGCGGTGCCGAACCTGCTGGTGACCCGGGAGGACGCGGGCACCGAGCTGACGGAGCAGTTCACGCGCACGGTGATCGACAGGCGGGACAAGATCGGGGCGCAGGTACACGCCGCCCAGCTCGTGGACCTGCGGACGGCGATCTACACCGATCCCCTGCAACTGCACGAGGGCGCGGCCCGCTACTACCGCTCGGTCAAGCCGTAGGGCGTGCCCCGGCCGCCGTCACGACGGCAGCAGCATCGTCGCCGCGGCTGCGGCCCCGATCAGGCCGGCGTGGGTGCCCAGCGTCGCCGGGACGACCTGGAGGTCCTTCACGAAGGACAGGGTCGCGTACGAGGCCAGGTGCGCCCGGACCGGCCCGAAGAGGGTGTCGCCGGAGGCGGCGACCCCGCCTCCGATGACGGCGATGTCGGTCTCGACGAGGGTGGCGGTGGCCGCGATGGCCGCGGCCAGCGCCCGGCCCGCGCGGTCGAAGGCGGCCAGTGCGACGGGATCGCCCGCGGCAGCGGCGGCGGCCACCCCGGCCGCGGTGGCGTCCCCGGCCGGGACCCAGCCCTGGGCCAGGGCCCAGGCCGCGATGGCGGTCCCGGAGGCGAGGGACTCCACGCAGCCGCGGCCGCCGCAGGCGCAGGGCTCCCCGTCGAAGGCGACGCTGATGTGGCCGATGTGACCCGCGTTCCCGGTGGGGCCGGGGTGCAGCTGGTTGTTCAGGACGAGTCCGCCGCCGACGCCGGTGGAGACCACCATGCAGAGCGCGTTGGCGTGCCCGCGGGCGGCGCCCAGCCAGTGCTCGGCGGCGGTCATCGCCACCCCGTCGCCGACCAGCACCGTCGGGATCCGCAGCCCGTGCCGCGCGAGCTCGGCCTCCACCCGGGCCTGTACGGGGAAGCCCCTCCAGGCGCCGATGTTGACCGGGCTGACCGTGCCGAGCGCGGCGTCCACCGGGCCGGCGCTGCCGATCCCGCACCGGACGGCGGAGCCCCACAGCGGGGACTGCGCGAGCTCCGCGACGACCTCCGCGACGGCGGCGAACACGGTGTCCCCGTCGGCGCCGCGCGGGGTGGGGCGGCGGGTGGTGGCCGTCATGGCGCCGTCGGAGTCCACCAGCGCTCCGGCGATCTTCGTACCGCCGATGTCGATCGCGACCGTGGGGCCGGAGTCGGCCGGCGCACCGGCGCGGGGGGCGGGGAATGCGGAGGTGGGGGTGGGAGTGGTCACGATGGCGCTCCAGGAAGGGGTCGGTTTCAGTATGCGGCCGTCGGTGGCGCCGTACTCTCGCGGGGCTCCAGCCTGGGCCGCTCGCTCTCGCGGGACCTCGGCGGGCCCCCCGCGAGGAGGGCGAGGAGCTCTTCGGCGGCGAGCCGGCCGAAGCCGGCGGTATCGCGGACCAGGGCGGTGAGCCGGGGGCGGGTGACCCGGCAGAGCGCGGAGTCGTCCCAGGCGACGACGGAGAGCCCGCCCGGGACCGGGATGCCCAGCTCGGAGGCGACGGCCACGCCGGCCACCGCCATCACGTCGTTGTCGTAGACGATCGCGGTCGGCGGCTGCGGCTCGGCGAGGATCCGCCGGGTGGCCTCCGCCCCCTCGGCGTCGGAGTAGTCGGTGGTGACCGAGCGCACCTGTCCGGGGCCGAGGCCCAGCCGCTCGGCCTCGGCGCGCAGCGAGGCGATCCGGCGGTCGGTGTGGGCGAGTCCGGGCAGTCCGGCGACGTGCGCGATCCGGCGGTGGCCGAGCCCGTACAGGTGGTCGAGCACCTCTGCCATGGCGCCGGCGTCGTCGGCCCGGACGGCGGACAGGGCGGCGGGCGCAGCGGGGTCGGGAGAGGCGGGGTCGGGAGAGGCAGGGTCCGGAGAGGCGGGGTCCGGAGAGGCGGAGGCCGGAGAGGCGGAGGCCGGTCCCGTCTCCCCCACCGTGACGGCCGGCAGGGCGAGCTGCTCGAGCAGGGCGGGGCGCGGGTCGTCGGTCCTCGGGTCCACGACGACGACCCCGTCCACGCGCCGCTCGGCCCACCAGCGGCGGTAGACGGCGCATTCGGCGTCGAGGTCCTCGACCACCTGGAAGAGCAGGGCGATCCGGCCGGCGGCCAGCACCTCCTGGATCCCGGAGACCAGCTGGAGGAAGAAGGACTCGACGCCGAGGGTGTGCGCGGGCCGGGCGAGGACCAGGCCGACGGCTCCGGACAGTTCGCCGGAGAGGGCGCGGGCGGCGCTGTTGGGCTGCCAGCCGAGCTCCTCGGCGACCCTCCGGATGCGGGCGCGGGTGTCCTGGGAGACTCCGGGCCGGTTGTTGAGCGCGAAGGAGACGGCGCTCTCCGACACCCCGGCCTGGCGGGCGATGTCCTTGATGGTGGGTCTGCGGGCCATGGCCTGTCTCATCCCTCGCTGACGTGGACGGCAATGGCCGGACCGTACGCGATCCTGCCCTGGCAGACCGCCTTGACCACGACCCAGTACTCCCCGGCGGGGGTGCACAGCGGCGGCCGCAGCTCGAAGACCGCCCGGGCCTCGCCGTCCGCCGGGACCTCGACGGGCAAGGCGGCGGGGGCCGTCATCTCCCAGGTGCCGAACGGCGAGACGGCGTAGGCCTGCCCGGTCAGGCCGGTACGGATGCCCGTGGAGCCGATCCGTGCCCGTACGAGGGCCCGCCCGCCGGGGGCGACGGTGACGGCGGGCTCCGGCGCGGCCACCCACAGCCCGGCCGGGGCTCCGGCCGGGCCGCCGGGCACGGTGACGGTGAGCACGTCCTCGAAGGTGCCCGCCGGGGTGGTGGCGAGGATCCGGACCAGGTGTTCGCCGGGTTCCGCGCCGGCGGCGGGCTCCACGGTGAGCGGGTAGGAGACGTGGCCGCCGGGCGGGAGCCCGGGCCGCTGCCGGGTCCAGGAGGTGGTCCAGCCCTCCGGTGCCCGGACCTCCAGCCCGGCCGGGCCGCCGTCCGCCTGCCCGTGGGCGGCGAGGGTGACCGTCGCCCCGGCGGGGATCCCGTCACACGTCACGGTGTACGGGGCGTCGCCGAGCGGGGCGGTCCCGGTGTTGTGCAGCCAGTACCGGCTGAACACCGGCTGGTGCGGCTCCCGTTCGTCCTGGCGCGGCGGCATGCCGGATTCCGTGAGCAGCAGGAGCGTGGTCGTCGCGGCGCCCTGGACCTGCCCCTCGAAGAAGCCGGTGGGGCGGTCCAGCAGATCGGCCTCGGCGGCCGGATCCGTCGGCCACAGGATCTCGGCCATCACCGGGCGGCCGTGCGTCTCGCGCAGCCGGACGGCGAGTTCGCGCCGGTCGCCGGAGCCCTCGGCCCGCTTCACCGTCTCGATCAGCACCCGGTCGGCCGGCTCCACGCCGAGCAGCGAGCGCGCGGGCGGCCGGGGCCCCTCGGCGGGGGCGGCCGTGACGGCGGTGAGCGGCTTGTTGAACTCCCGTCCGCGGCGCACCAGGTCCACCGCCCGCCAGTCCCCGGAACCCGCCACCAGCGCGTGCTCGAAGACGTGGGTCCAGTGCTGGAGCTGGAAGGAACTGCCGTCGGGTGCGGTGCGCCTCGGCGGGTCCATCCACGCCCCGCTCGGGCGGCCGGTGCAGGACCGCATCAGGGTGCTGTGCAGCCGCCCGGCGGTGTCGACGGCGAAGCCGGGCGTGCCGCGCACCAGGATCCCGACGGTGCGGTCGGCGTACGGCTCCTCGTGCGGGTACGCAGCCTCGTGCGGGTACGCCGACTCGTGCGCGCCCTCTTCGCCCGCCGGAGCCGGGGCTCCGCCCGCCGGAGCCGGGGCGTCGATCCGGCCCGACGCGGCGACGGCCCGGGCGAGTCGCGCCGGGGGCCCGGCGTGGACCAGGACCGGCAGGTCCCGCAGGCCCGTCAGATCGCAGCCGGGGCTCCAGAGCGTGCGGAGCCCCGCTCGGGCCGCTACCCAGACCTGCCCGTGTTCTCGTAGGGCGTCTCGCAGGGCCTTCTCGTGGGCGGGACCGGCCGACTCCAGCAGCGCCGCGGTGAAGGGGTTGTCCTCGGGGCCGCCGAGTGCGATGCGGAAGTCGGGCAGGCTGCTGTCCACCGCCAGGTCGCCCCAGCGCGGCCCGGCCGCCCGGGTCGGGGTCGCGGTGACCCCGTGCCGGCCGAGGGCGGTGACCAGCTCGCGCAGTCCCGCGGGGGTGTCCGCGTCCGGGAGGACGATCTCCGCCGCGCCCAGGGCCCGGCCGCCCGGGCCGGTCATCGGCGCCGACAGCGCGAACCAGTTCAGACAGGGGCTGTCCAGGGTCCAGGGGGCCCGGGTGTGGTCGGCCCCGGTGTCCGCCTCGGGAAAGGCGAACCCGCGCCCCACCGCGGACGCCGCGGTCTCGGCGACGGGCAGCGCCCCGGGCACGTCCGCCGGGATCCGCAGCCGCAGCAACTGGTCGGAGCCTTCGAAGGCGTGCACCGTCGTGGTGAGTTCCGCCCGGTCCAGGCCGTCCCACAGGGTGGTGGTCCGGGTCCAGCGCACGGGCCCGGTCCGCCCGGTGGCCACGATGCGCGAACCGAGCGGCCCGCGCTCGGCGCGGCAGGACGCGGCGGGCCCGGCGCCCGAACCGGTGCCCGGGCCCTTGGGCAGCAGGTGCCAGGGGCCCTCTTCGAAGTAGGGGTGCTTGTCGTACTCCTCCTGCACGACGAGCTCGTCCACCTCGCCGGGGGTGAGGATCTCCTGCCCGGTGCGCCGGTCCAGCAGCCGGGCCAGGCCGCCGCCGCGCGCGGGATCTGCCTCGGCGCGCAGGAACTCGTTCTGGACGGCATGCCCCGGCGCCGGCTCCCAGCCGCCGGAGAGCGGCGTTTCGCAGGTGGCCAGCCACCAGGTGCGGTGGCCGAGCGCGGGCACCTCCCGGGCGAGGAAGGCCAGTTCGGCGGTCCCGCCGGCGACGGCCTCGACGTGCACGGGCGCCCCGCGGCCCGCTTCGTCCAGGACGGTGATCAGACGGGCGTCACGGTCCTCGGCGAGGCCGAGCGCCGCCAGCTCGACGCGGGTGCGGACCAGGTCGGTGCGGGTCCACGAGACCGGGTTGTGCACGGTCACGGCGAGCGGTCCGGGGCCGCGGGTGTCGGCCGCGGCGGTGAGCGCGGCGAGCGCCTCCTCCCGTACGCCGGCGGCCAGTTCGCGGGCCTCGCGCCAGGTGGGGAGCAGGTCGAGGTACACCTGGTCGGAGAAGGTCCCGGTGACGGCGTCGTGGTGGGCTGCGTGCAGCAGGTGGCGCCAGGCCTTGGACAGGGTCTGCGCGGGGTAGGAGGTCAGGCCTTCGGCGCAAGCGAGGGCGGTGAAGGTCTCGGCCTGTTCGAGGAGGTTCTCGGCGGCCCGGTGCGCCTGTTTCACGTCGGCGTAGGTGACGTCCTTGCCGGTGTAGACCGGGCCCATCTCCCGGGTGACCGGGAGGGGTTGCTCGCCGCGCGCCGCGAGTTCGGCGCGGACGGCGTCGAAGTGGGCGCGCGGGCCGGTGTGTTCCATGCGGGGCCAGCAGTAGCGGCGGTTCCAGGCGTGCTGTACGTCCAAGCCCCAGCGGTGCGGCCAGGAGAAGTCGGTGCCCATCGGGATCAGGACGTTCTTCGTCGCGGCGGCGGTGCGCAGCAGCTCGTACAGGTCCAGCAGCTGTTCGGCGGCGGCCTCGGCGTCCGGTGCCCGGTGGGAGAACCAGCCGGCGGAGTAGTGCGCGGGCAGGTAGTGCAGGAGCAGGCCCTCCCCGCCGGGGGCGATCCACTCGTACTCGGCGGGCAGCTGCATGGCGGCCGGGGCGCGCAGCTCGTCGCCCCAGGTGTCCATCATCGGGCCCCACTGGTGGTGGGGCCCGCGGGCGAGGACGGCGGAGTCGAGTCCGGCGCCGGCCATCAGGGCGGGGAAGGAGGGGTCGTGGCCGAAGACGTCGAGCTGCCAGGCGGTGCGCGGGTCGGCTCCGAGGGTGCCGCGGTGCAGGGCGAGCCCGTGGACGGCGGAGCGGATGGTGGTCTCGGCGGAGGTGAGGTTGGTGGAGGGCTCGTTGTAGGTGCCGCCGACGATCTCCAAGCGGCCTTCGGCGATCAGTGCGCGCAGCTCGGCGCGTTCGGCGGGGTGGGTGTCCCAGTAGGGCTTGAGGTAGTCGACCTCGGAGAGCACGAAGCGGTACGCCGGGTCCTCGCGCGCCTGCTGGAGGTGGAGCGGGATCAGGGTGAAGGCCGGGACGCCGGTGTACTCCCAGCCGCGCTCGGCCTCGCCGGCCTTCGGCGGGGCGTCCCAGAGGGCGGTGTAGGCGGCCTGGGTGTTCCACCACATGGGGTCGTAGTGGAAGTGCGGGACCAGGCGGACGGTCCAGCCGGGCTCGGCGACGACCAGGCCGAAGGGGTGCTCGGCGAGCGGCCGCCCGTCGGGGGTGGCGACGCGGACGGTGGCGGGCAGGAGGGTCCCGGGGGCGGAGCCCGGGGTCCGGACGGCGACCTCGACGGTGGACTCCGGGGCGGGCCGGGGGCCGGACCCGGCCAGATCGGCGCGGGCATCGGTGCCGGCGTAGGCCTCGGCGGTGTCGGCCCGCACGATGCGGAGGTGCGGGGTGGTGATGCCGTCTCCGTGCACCGCCACGTGCAACGGGCCGGCCGGGCGGGCTCTGCGGATGCGGATCCGGACGATCTGCGAGGGGGTTTCCGGCGGGCCGCCGAAGAGGGCCGGGGTGGTGACCGACGTGACGGTAATTCCGCTGTCCATTTCCGCACACTTCCTTGCGTGACAACACCGCTCATCAACAACTAAACCGCATTAGTGCGCTCAGCTTCGGGCGACCGGAACCCGCCTGTCAACCGGACTGAAGCGCATAAGTACCAGAGCTGTGGAGGTCAGGACTTTCATCCCGCCAAGTGGGGACGTTCGGAGATAAGGACCCTGTTGACTTATCCCCCGGACAGGCGGCAGGTTGTGGGCATCCCGCGAATTCCCCCTGAACTCCAGGACCCTTCATGCACGACGGCAACGCCGCCTCCGCACCCGCACCGGTTCCCGCCTCCGCACCCGCCCGCGCCCTGCGTTTCGGCGCCAACTACACGCCGACGCGCGGCTGGTTCCACCACTGGCTCGACTTCGACCTCGACGAGGTCGAGGCCGACCTCGACTCGATCGCCGGCCTCGGCCTGGACCACGTACGGGTCTTCCCGCTGTGGCCGGTGTTCCAGCCGAACCGGACGCTGATCCGGCCGCGCGCCGTCGAGCAGCTCGTCGCCCTCGCCGACGCGGCCGCCGACCGCGGGCTCGACGTCAACGTGGACGGGCTCCAGGGGCACCTGTCGAGCTTCGACTTCCTGCCCGCGTGGACCGGCACCTGGCACCGGCGCAACATCTTCAGCGATCCGCAGGTCGTCGCCGGGCAGGAGGAGTACCTGCGCACGCTGGCCGCCGCCCTCGCCGACCGGCCGAACTTCCTGGGCATGACGGTCGGCAACGAGATCAACCAGTTCTCCGACGATCCGCACCCCTCCCCCGACCGGATCACCCAGGAGCAGGCCGGGCGCTGGCTGGAGCGGATGCTCGCCGCATGCGAGTCGGGCGCGCCGGGCCGCATGCACCTGCACGCCGAGTACGACGCCGCCTGGTACCAGGACGGCCACCCCTTCACCGTGGCCCAGGCGGCCCGTCTGGGCGCCGCGACCGCCGTGCACTCCTGGGTGTTCAACGGCACCGCCCAGCGGCACGGCCGGACCGGTACGGCGACCGAGCACCACGCCGCGTACCTGATCGAGCTCTCCAAGGCCTGGGCCCGCGATCCGCACCGGCCGGTCTGGCTCCAGGAGGTGGGCGCGCCCGCGCCGCTGATCCAGCCCGAGCACGCGGCCTCCTTCACCGAGGCGACCGTGGCGAACGCCCTGGACTGCCCCGGCCTGTGGGGCGTGACCTGGTGGTGCTCGCACGACGTGTCGCGGGAGCTCGCGGACTTCCCCGAGCTGGAGTACGGGCTCGGCCTGCTCACCAACGACCGCCGGACCAAGCCCGCCGGCCGGGTGATCGCCGAGATCACCGAGGAGTGGCGGGGCCGCGAGCACCGCCCGGCGGTCCGCTCGACCGCGCTCGCCGTGGACGTAGGCGGCGCCGAGTCCGCGCCGAACCGCTCGGTGTGCGCCCCCGGCGGGGCGTTCTTCGAGGCCTGGGCGGCGCTCACCGCCCAGGGGGTCCGGCCCGCCGTGGTCCTGGCGGAGCTGGCCGGGGACGCGGAGCACCTGGCCGCCCGCGGCATCACCGAGGTACTGCACGTGTCCGACGTGCCCGACGTGCCCGACGTCTCCGGCGGGACCTGACCGGGCCCACCGCGCCCGGCGTCCCCACGGGGGCCGGGGTGGGCCCACAGGGGCCAGGGCGGGCCCACCAGGCCCCGGCCGGGCCCCGCGCACCCCCCGGCCCGGCCCACGCCCGGCCCACGCCCGGCCCCCGCACCGCACCGCACCACGGGCCCCGACCCGGCCCGCACCGGCCGCTACGGAGGAGGACCCCTCATGTCCGAGATCGACAACGGCGTCGACCCTCGCACCGCCCACCAGCCCGCCCCCCACCACTCCGATCCCCACCAGCCCGGACCCCGCCCCGCCTCCATGCGCCCGACCCGGCGCGGAATGCTGCTCGCCGGAGCGGGGGCCGGGGCAGCCACCCTGCTCTGCACGGCAGCCGGCCCGGCGGCGGCAGCCCCCACGGCCCCGGCATCGGCACCAGCCCCGGGCACCGGCCCCGCACCGGCCGAACTCCCGGAGGGACTCGCCCCGTACGCCTCGTACTGGTTCCCGGACTCGCTGCCCGCCGGGACCCCGGGCCCCGGGATCACCTGGCGCTCCCTCCTGCGGTGGACCCCGGAGTCCGACCCCGATCTGGCCTACAACACCGCGACCGTGCCGCTGGCGCCCCGCTTCACCCCGGTGCCGCCGAACACCACGGCGCGCGCCGGCCAGGCCCGTATCGCCTCGCTCGTCTCCTTCGGGAACACGGCCGGCAATCCGGCGCAGGGTTCCCCGACCGCCGACTACTACGCCCTCACCCACTGGGCGTACATGGACGAGCTCGTCTTCTGGGGCGGCTCCTCCGGCGAGGGCATCGTGCTCGCCCCGAACGCGCCCGTCACCGACGCCGCGCACCGCAACGGCGTCCGGGTGATGGGCAACGTGTTCCTGCCGCCCGTGCCCTACGGCGGCGACCTCCAGTGGACCCGCGACCTGGTCCAGCGGGACTCCCTCGGCCGGTTCCCGGTCGCCGAGAAGCTGGTGGAGGTGGCGCGGGCGTACGGGTTCGACGGCTGGTTCGTCAACGCCGAGACCGAGGGCGGCGACAGCGAACTCGCCGCCCGGATGCGGCAGTTCCTGCACGCCCTGCGCGCCGCCGGCGAACCGCACGGCCTCGGCATCACCTGGTACGACGCGATGAACTCCACCGGCAAGGTCGGCTGGCAGGGCGCGCTCAACGAGCTCAACCAGGAGTTCTACGAGGACCGCCGCGGCAAGGTCGCGGACACGATGTTCGTGGACTTCCGCTGGACCCCGGCGAAACTCGCCGCCTCCGGCGACCTCGCCGACCGGCTCGGCCGCGGCCGCCACGAGCTGTGGGCGGCCGTGGACATGGAGTCCGACGGCTGGAACTCCACGGTGGACTGGGACGCGATCGTCCCGCGCGGGCGCGATCACGTCGTCTCCTACGGGTTCTACCGGCCCGAGTGGACCCGCAACCACCTCGCCGACCGCTCCCCCGGCGCCTTCCATCGCGCCGACGACCGGTTCTGGACGGGCGCGTCCCTGGACCCCGCCCACCCCTGCGCCGAGGACACCTGGCGCGCCCCCGCCACCGTCGTCGCCGACCGGTCCACCGTGACCGCGCTGCCCTTCGCGTGCTCCTTCAACACCGGGCACGGAGAGCGCTGGTACGAGGACGGCGAGCCCGTCTCCGACACCGGCTGGAACCACCTCGGCCTCCAGGACCGGCTCCCGGGCCGCCGCTGGGCCGTACACACGGCCGGGACCCGCCCGGAGGTCAGCCTCGACTTCGCCCGGGCCTGGCGCGGCGGCTCCAGCCTCCTCGTCACCGGTGAGCTCACGGCCCCGGCCGCCATAGCCCTGCACGCCACCCGGCTGCCGCTGACCCGCTCCTGCGTCGCCGAGCTGGTGCACCGCACCGAGTCGGGCCCGGTCACGGTCGAGCTCGGCGTGGCCACCCGCGAGCCGTCCGGCCCGGGGCAGGAGGTCCCGTACACCTGGCTGAAGGCACAGACCCTCGGGACCGGTCAGGGCTGGCGGACGGCCAGGGTCCGACTGTCGGAACTGGCGGGCGAGACCGCTCACGGTCTGGCCGTACGGATCACCCGACGCGGGAAGGAGCCGGTGCGCTGGCGACTCGGCGCGCTGACGGTACGCGAGGCCGCCGCGCGGCCCCGCCCGGCGACTCCGGGCACACCGGCCGTGTCCGCCTCGGCCCAGCAGTCCGGCAGGGCCGCCGTACGACTGACCTGGCGGCGGTCCGCCGGTGCCGTCCGCCACTACGAGGTGTCCCGCGTCCTGCCGGACGGCGCCCGCCGCTTCCTCGGCGGCACCTGCGGAACCGCCCTCCACCTCCCGGCCGTCGAGCGCGCCGGGCGGGAGCAGGCGGCCGTCTTCGAGATCCGGGCCGTGGACGAGCTGTACGCCGTCTCCGCCCCCGCCCGAACCACCCTCACCTGGACCGGAGCCCTCTGACGCAGGACGACCGCGCAGTGCTGGAGGGTGACGTACGGCTCGGCCCGTTCGAGCCGGTGACCCTTCGGTTCACTCGGGGCCGGCGGCGGGATCGGTGCGCGGGACGGCCACGGTCACGCGCAGCCCGTGCGGCGGGTTCTGCTCGTAGGAGAGGGACCCGCCGCCCGCGGCGAGCAGGATGCGGGAGATGGAGAGGCCGAGCCCGGAGCCCTTGATGTTCTGGTGGCGTCCGCTGCGCCAGAACCGGTCACCGATCCGCAGCAGCTCCTCCTCGGTGAGCCCGGGGCCCCGGTCGGCGACCACGATCAGCACCCGGTCGCCGTCCACGGAGAGCACCACCTCGACGGCCTCACCCTCCGGAGTGAACTTGAGGGCGTTGTCGATGACGGCGTCGAGCGCGCTCGAGAGTGCGATCGGGTCGGCCCAGCCGGTGGCGGCGGTCCGCCCCGTCCCGGTGAGCCGCACCCCCTTCTCCTCGGCGTACGGGCGCCAGGCGGTCACCCGCTCGACGGCCAGCCCCGCGATGTCGATCAGGCTGATCTCGGCGGTGGCGTGCTCGGCCAGGGCCAGGTCGAGCAGGTCGTCCAGGACCTGGGTCAGGCGCTTTCCCTCGGTCCGTACGGAGGCGATCTCCTCGTTGCCCTCGGGCAGCTCGAGGGCGAGCAGTTCGATCCGCAGGAGGAGCGCGGCGAGCGGGTTGCGCAGCTGGTGGGAGGCGTCGGCGACAAAGGCCCGCTGCTGTTCCAGCACCTCTTCGACGTTGTCGGCCATCTCGTTGAACGAGCGGGCCAGGCGCCTGAGTTCCGGGGGACCACCACCGGCCGCCACTCGGGAGTTCATCTGCCCGGTGGCGATGCCGTGGGCGGCTGCGTCCAGGGTCTGCACGGGTTTGAGCACCCAGCTGGTCAGCCGCAGGGCGGCGCCGAAGGCCACGAGCATGGCCGCGCCGAGCCCGGCTGCGATCAGCAGCCAGCCCCGCAGGATCCGGCCGCGCATCTGGTCGGTGGGCGACTCGGTGGCGACCACGGCGACCACGTCCCCGTCGAGGACGACCGGGGAGGCGACCAGGATCCTGCCGTTGGTCTGCCAGGGCCACACCTGTCCGGGGTCGTGGCTGCGCCGCCCGGCGAGCGCCTCCTCGAAGGCCCGGCGGCCCTCCCCATGATCCGGAACCACCCACCAGCCGGGAGACCGGGCGATGGCGTCGTCGTTCCGGCGGAAGACTCCGACGCGGATGCCGTACAGCTCCTGGTAGCGGGCCAGTTCGTGCTGGAGGGTCTGGCGGCGCTCGTCGGCTCCGCTGGACTTCGAGCCCTCGGCGTCGATGACGAACTGGGCGAGCGCGGCGAAGCGGGCGCTGTCGTCGATGCGGTCGACGACCACCCGCTGTTGCTGCCCGGCCGCGAGGGCCACCGCGAGCGGGAGGCCGAGGGCGAGCAGGACGCCCGCCATCAGGACGACGAGCAGCGGGAGCAGACGGGCGCGCACGACGGGTGGCCGCTAGACGGCGGGCGGGGCGGAGGCGGCGGGCGGGGCGGGGGCCGCCGGGGCGGGCGGTACGACGAGCCGGTACCCGACGCCGCGGACGGTCTCGATGAGCGCCGGCATGCGCAGCTTGGACCGCAGCGAGGCCACGTGCACCTCGAGGGTCCGGCCGGTGCCTTCCCAACTGGTGCGCCAGACCTCGCTGATGATCTGCTCCCGGCGGAAGACGACCCCGGGGCGCTGCGCGAGCAGGGCCAGCAGGTCGAACTCCTTGCGGGTGAGCGGTACGTCGGTACCGTCCACGCTGACCCGGCGGGTGGCCAGCTCGATGCCGACGGTCCCGAGCCGGACCGCGCCGGGCGTGCCCGCGGGGCCGGCGGCGGCGCTCTCCTCGGAGACGCCGGTACGGCGGGCCACCGCGTGGATGCGGGCGAGGAGTTCGCCGGTGTCGTAGGGCTTGGTGACGTAGTCGTCGGCGCCCATGTTGAGTCCGTGGATGCGGGAGCGCACGTCGGCCCGCGCGGTGACCATGATGACGGGCGTACTGGTGCGCTTGCGGATCTTGCCGCACACCTCGTACCCGTCCTGGTCGGGCAGGCCGAGGTCGAGCAGGATCACCCCGTAGGGAGAGGCCTGGGGCGGCGCGCCGGCCGACAGCAGGGCCTGCAGGGCCTCCTCACCGCTGCGGGCATGGGTGACCTTGAAGCCGTGCCGGGCGAGGATCGCGGACAGGGCGGCGGCGACGTGGTCGTCGTCCTCGACGAGCAGCAGTCTCATGTCGTCCCCCTCTCCATCTCTTGATCTCTTCGCGTTCGCCTGGCGGACATCATGGGCCATCAAGCATCCACGCCGATACGGACTCCCACGTCAAGACGGTTCCGGGCCGATAGGGGTTCCGTTATCCACCCGGTACGCCGCGGCCGGTGCCGGACGCCCGCGGGTACGGAGCGTATCGGTGCGAGGCCGGATCGTTATGCTCAATTCTCCCTCAGATGTGATGACGCTGTGCGCGCCACGTCACTACTGTCCTCCCAACCGAGGAGGACGGAGCCCCAAGCCGATGAGCGGAGTATCAGTGACCAAGGACGTGCGGGACGCGGCCGGTGCCGCGGACGACCTGGTCGTGCTGAGCAACGTCAACAAGCACTTCGGCGCGCTGCACGTGCTTCAGGACATCGATCTGAGCATTGCCCGCGGTGAGGTCGTCGTGGTGATCGGCCCTTCGGGGTCGGGCAAGTCCACGCTGTGCCGGACCATCAACCGCCTGGAGACGATCGATTCGGGCAGCATCACCCTCGATGGCAAGCAACTGCCGTCGGAGGGCAAGGCGCTGGCCAAGCTGCGTGCCGATGTGGGCATGGTCTTCCAGTCGTTCAACCTCTTCGCCCACAAGACGGTGCTGCAGAACGTGATGCTGGGCCAGCTCAAGGTCCGCAAGGCGGACCAGGCGGCGGCGCTGGCGAAGGCGAAGTCCCTCCTCGACCGGGTGGGTGTCGGATCGCAGGCCGACAAGTACCCGGCGCAGCTCTCCGGCGGCCAGCAGCAGCGCGTGGCGATCGCCCGCGCCCTGGCGATGGACCCGAAGGTGATGCTCTTCGACGAGCCGACCTCGGCCCTCGACCCGGAGATGATCAACGAGGTGCTGGAGGTCATGCAGCAGCTCGCCCGGGAGGGGATGACCATGGTCGTCGTCACGCACGAGATGGGCTTCGCCCGCTCCGCCGCCAACCGGGTCGTCTTCATGGCCGACGGGAAGATCGTCGAAGAGGCGACGCCCGAGCAGTTCTTCAGCAACCCGCGGAGCGACCGCGCCAAGGACTTCCTCTCGAAGATCCTGCACCACTGACCTTCGTATCTGGTAGTGATCCGGTGACGGATCGTCGTCCAGCACGCACGTCGTACGTCTCACTTCACTGCTGTCTCACGTCTCACTTCGAGGGAAGTCCACCATGAAGCTCTCCAAGGTCGGCGCGGCCGCCGCCATCGCCGTTGCTCTCGCCCTGACCGCGACCGCCTGTGGCAGCGGCGACGACACCAAGCCCGGCAGCGACGCCGGTGCGTCGGGCGGGGCCAAGAAGGACAAGATCGTCATCGGCATCAAGTTCGACCAGCCGGGTGTGGGCCTCAAGGCCGCCGACGGCAAGTTCACGGGCTTCGACGTGGACGTGGCGACGTACGTGGCCAAGGAGCTCGGCTACGAGCCGAGCCAGATCGAGTTCAAGCAGGCTGTCAGCGCCGAGCGCGAGAACCTCATCTCCAACGGCGACGTGAAGCTGGTCGTCGCGAGCTACTCGATCAACGACAAGCGCAAGGAGCGGGTCGACTTCGCCGGCCCGTACTTCCTCGCGCACCAGGACCTGCTGGTCCGCGCCGACGACACCTCGATCACCAAGGCCGAGGACCTCAACAAGAAGAAGCTCTGCTCGGTCACCGGCTCCACGTCCGCGCAGAACGTCAAGACCAAGCTGGCCCCCGAGGCCGACCTGCTCGAGCTGGGCGGCTACTCCGAGTGCCTGACCGGTCTGGAGAACAAGAAGGTCGACGCCCTGACCACGGACAACTCGATCCTGGCCGGCTACGCGGCCCAGGACAAGAACAAGGGCAAGTTCAAGCTGGTCGGGCTGAGCCTGAGCAACGAGAACTACGGCATCGGTCTGAAGAAGGGCGACAAGGAGCTCCAGACCAAGGTCAACGCCGCCATCAAGAAGATGGAGGCGGACGGCGCCTGGGCCGCGGCCATCGAGAAGAACTTCGGCCCGTCCGGCTACAAGGCCGAGCCGGCCCCCGCGGTCACCGAAGGCAGCTGATCCGGCGGCCGGTCCGCCGGCCGATCCATCGGTGAGGAGCGTCGCCGCCCGCCTGCCGCGGGCGGCGCCGTGCCCCACCGGCCCACCTGGCCATCCTGGGGAGAGCGCAGGCCATCGTGTTCGATTTTCTTGATTCCGGGCAGTACGACGTGCTCGGAGCCTTCTGGGTGACGGTTCAGCTCACCCTCTACTCGGCCGTCGGGTCCCTGATCTGGGGCACCGTACTGGCCGGGATGCGGGTCAGCCCGGTGCCGCTGATGCGGGGCTTCGGCACCGCGTACGTCAACCTCGTGCGCAACACCCCGCTGACCGTGCTGATCATCGGGTGTTCGCTGGGCCTCAGCCAGACCCTCGGCGTCACCCTCGGCGGCGGCACCTTCAAGGAGATCGGCTTCCGGCTCGCGGTCCTCGGGTTCATCGCCTACACCGGCACCTTCGTCTGCGAGGCGATCCGCTCGGGCATCAACACGGTCCCGGTCGGCCAGGCCGAGGCCTCCCGCGCCCTGGGCATGAGCTTCCTCCAGACGCTCACCCTGATCGTGCTCCCCCAGGCGTTCCGGGCGGTCATCGCGCCGCTCGCCAACGTACTGATCGCCCTCACCAAGAACACCACGGTGGCCGCGGCGATCGGCGTGGCCGAGGCCGCGCTCCTGATGAAGGAGATGGTCGAGAACGAGCCGCAGGACCTCTTCGCCGTCTTCGGCGTCTTCGCCCTCGGCTTCGTCCTTCTGACCCTGCCCACCGGCCTGCTCCTGGGCTGGGTTGCCAAGCGAGTGGCGGTGAAGCGATGACCTCCGTGCTGTACGACGCCCCGGGCCCCAAGGCCAAGGCGCGCAACTGGATCTACAGCGGGATCTTCCTCGTCGTGGCCGCGGCCGTCGCCTGGTGGGTGCTGTCCGCCCTGGCGGACAAGAACCAGCTCGACGCCGACAAGTGGAGCCCCTTCTTCACGGACAGCCAGGTATGGACGACGTTCCTGCTCCCCGGGCTCGGCGAGACCCTGCGGGCCGGCGTCATCGCCATGGTGATCGCCCTGCCCCTGGGCGCCCTCCTCGGCATGGGCCGGCTCTCCGACCACGCGTGGGTACGCAGCATCGTGGGCACCTGGGTCGAGTTCTTCCGGGCCATCCCGGTCCTGATGCTGATGCTCTTCGGCTCCGCCTTCTACGTGCAGTACACCGGCGTGGACTCCGAGGTGCGGCCGCTGTACGCCGTGATCACCGGCCTGGTCCTGTACAACTCCGCGGTCATCGGCGAGATCGTCCGGGCCGGCGTCGAGTCGCTGCCGAAGGGCCAGACCGACGCCGCGAAGGCGATCGGCATGCGCAAGGGCCAGGTCATGACCTACGTCCTGATCCCGCAGGCGGTGACCGCGATGCTGCCGGCGCTGGTCAGCCAGCTCGTGGTGATCCTCAAGGACACCGCGATCGGAGGTGCGGTACTGGGCCTCGCCGAGCTGCTGTCGACGTACCGGCAGATCTCCGCGAACTTCAGCAACACCATCCCGACCCTCATCGTGATCGCGGCGATCTACATCGCGGTGAACTTCGCCCTCACCTCCTTCGCCTCCTGGCTGGAGGGCCGTCTGCGCAAGTCGAAGCGGACCACCGACGCGATGATTCCGATGGACCTGGTCAACGCGGGCGAGAACACCGGCGGCGCCTGACCGTCCTCCCGGCGCGGCATCGGACATGCGCTCGAACCCGCGTCCGGCAACCGGCCTGACAGCCGGTCAGTACACTGGCGGGACACGTGTGGTGCGACGGAACTCATCCGTCGCACCACTCGGCATTGTCCGGACCGGCGTCACTTGACGCAGGCACCTCCAGTGGGTTGCATACGTTCTGTGATCACATACCGGACACCGGGAGCCACATCATGGACCCGGTGATCGTCGTCGGCGCGGGGCCCGTCGGACTGTCCCTGTCCCTCGCCCTGGCCGGCCAGGGCGTGCCCTGCGTCGTGCTCGACGAGGGATCCGGCAAGGACGAGCTCCGCCCCGCCCGCACCGTCGCCCTGCACTCCGACACCGCCGCCATGGTGCACCGGCTGGGGTGTACGACCCTGCGCGACGAGGGCGCGTACTTCACCGCCTGGCGGACCATGCGGCGCGGCCGCGAGTCGCAAAGGATCACCTTCGAGGACGGCCCGGCCCCGATCCACCTGCCCCAGCACGCCCTGACCCGCGGACTGCGCGACGCCGCCGCGGCGCACCCGCTGGTCCAGCTGGTCACCGAGAGCAAACTCGACGCCCTGGAGCAGGACGGGCGCGGGGTCACCGCCCACACCCGGGGTGCCGAGACCACGTGGTGGCGCGGGAGCCACCTGGTCGGCTGCGACGGAGCCCGCTCCACCGTGCGCAAGCTGCTCGGCATCCGCTTCCCCGGCCGCACCGCCGTCGAACGGCACGCCGTGGCCGCCCTGCGCACCGAACTGCCCTGGCCCGGTGAAGCGTTGCTGCACCGCAGCCCGCCCGAGGAGATCACCGCCAGGCCGCTGGCCGACGGGGTGTACCGGCTGGACTGGCTGCTCCCGGCGCGCGGGGACCTCGTCACCCCCGACGCGCTGGTGACCCTCATCCGCGACAGCCTCGCCCTGTGGTGCGGGGGCACGACGCCCCCGTACGAACTCCTCGACACCGGGGTCCACACCCTGCACCACCGGCTCGCCCGGCGCTGGCGCGACGGCCGCTGCTTCCTCGCCGGGGACGCGGCGCACCTGCTCGGCGCGCTCGGCACCCAGGGCGTCGAGGAGGGGCTCCGGGACGCCGAGAACCTCGCCTGGAAGCTCTCCCTCGCCTGGCACCAGGGGGCCTCCGAGGAACTCCTCGACAGTTACGAGGCCGAGCGCCGCAGGGCGGTGGCCGCCCGACTGCGCGCCGCCGACCAGGCCATGCCCGTACTGCGCACCGGGGGCGGGCTGCGCAACTACCTCCCGGGCGCCTCGCGCGCCGCCGAACTACTGCTGACCGACGGCCATTTGGGGCGCGGCCCGCTCGGCGCGGAGCCGGTGTACGCCCCGCCCGTGGCCGTCCACGACGTGCCCACCGCCACCGAGCCGGGCGGGCCCGTGGAGAACGTCCCGGTGACCGCGCCCGACGGCTCGACGGTGCCGCTGCGCGACCAGCTGGGGCGGGGCCGGCTGCTCGTCGTCCTCGTCGCCCCGGGCACCGGGGTCTGGGACCGGCGGCACTGGGTGAGCGCCGGCCTGATGCCCCGCCTGGCGGCGGCGGTCGCCGCGCTGCCGGTCCGGGCGGAGCTGCTCGTGGCGGACGGCTACCCGGGGGCGGCGGCGCACACCGTGCTCCTCGTACGACCTGACGGGCATCTCGCGGCCACGTTCGCCGGGGTCCACCCGGCCGAGCTGTACGAGGCCGCGGACGCGCTCCGGCACGGGGCACCGGAAGCTCCCCCGACCAGGGCGGCCCCCAGGGCCCTGCCCGCCGCCGCACCCGTCATCGATTGAGCATCCATCGAGCGTCTCCCGAGCGATGATCGATTGACCCTCCGGTCGACTCGTGCTTCACTCGCGGACATGACCGGCAACGACGTACGCCTGTGGCGGAGGGTCCATATGGACCTGCTCCGCTACGCGGGCTGCGTATGTCGCCCTTCCTGCTGATTCGCCCTTCCCCCGCGCGCCCCCATGCGGATGTGCCGCGCACCCTCGCGAACCCCCAGGACGGTCATCCTCCATGTCTGCACCCACGCACGCCCCCGCCCCGCCCCCGGCTGCGGCTTCCGCCCCGGCCATCTCGCCGGCGGATCTCCTCGCCTTCACCCTGCGCATCGCCTCCGACCCCGAGCTGATCGCCTTCCTCCCCCTCGATCCCGAGGGGCGGACGTGGATCCGGCTCGACGGCCCGGGCGGCAGCGAGGCCTGGCTGATCGGCTGGCCGCCCGGCACCGGCACCGGCTGGCACGACCACGCCGAGTCGCGGGGCGCGTTCACGACCGCGCGCGGGCGCCTCACGGAGAACTCCCTGGCGGTCCGCCTCCCCTCGGAGGGCTGGCAGTCCCTCTCCCTGGCCCCCGACGTGGACCGCACGCGCCGGCTGGGCGCGGGCACCGGGCGGGCCTTCGGCGAGCACCACGTGCACGAGGTGCTCAACGAGTCCGCGACCGAGCACGCGATCTCCGTCCACGCGTACCACCCGCCGCTCCCCCTGATCCGCCGCTACAGCCGCACCGGCCCGGTGCTCACGCTGGAGCAGGTCGAGCGTCCGGCGGACTGGCAGTGAGCGGCATCGACGCGCTGGTCGACCGGCTACGGACCACGTACACCCGCGTGGACCCGGCCCAGGCGCACGCGGAGTCCCTGACCGGGGCCCTGCTGGTCGACATCCGGTACCAGGCCCTGCGCGAGCGGGACGGACTGATCCCCGGCGCCCTGCTGATCGAGCGCAACGAACTGGAATGGCGCCTCGACCCCGAGGGCTCCCACCGCCTCCCGGAGGCGGTGGACCACGACATCCGCGTGATCGTCATCTGCAACGAGGGCTACGCCTCCACCCTCGCGGCGGCCTCCCTGCACGCCCTGTCCCTCCCCCACGCGACGGACCTCACGGGCGGCTTCCAGGCCTGGAAGGCGGCCGGCCTGCCCGTCGTTCCTTCTTGACGCGGAGCTCGCACCGCTGCGCGGGCTTCGCTCCGCCGCGCCGGACTCCGTCCGGCGGTGGCGGGGGGGCAGGGGCACCTACTCCCCCGCCCAGTAGGCGGTACGCACCTCCCCCGCCTCGAAGTCCCGGCGCGGCAGGCGCAGTCCGAGGGACTCCTCCAGGGCGTGGAAGTACAGCTCGTAGGTGTTGGTCAGTTCGGGGTGGTCCAGCTCGGCGCGGCGCACGGCCCGGTTGAGGAAGTCCAGCTCGCCGCCCCGCAGATAGGGCGCGCGGCCGTACTCGTACCAGAGCAGCTCCAGCATGCCCCGCTCGTGGTCATCGTCGACGCGGCGGCCGTCCCGCACGTAGTCGAAGGTGTAGATGGCCTTCGCGGCGGTGGCGGCCAGCCACACGCTCTCCCTGATCCCGAGGTCCGCGTACGCCTCCTTGTCGGTGAAGGCCCCCGGCGGCGTGTCGTGGTACAGGAGGAACGTCCACTCGCCCGCCTGCCCGTAACAGCAGCTCTCCCACGCACCGTGGGCCCGGCCCCCGTCGGCCGCATCCAGGTCCTTCAGCCGAGTACCGGCGGCGACCTGCGCGGGATCGGCCCCGTACAGAAGGGCCAGTCGCGCGGGGTCTACGGTGCGCCCGGGCTCCGCGCGGTGGAAGGCGAGCGTCGTGTACGGGTTCTGGCCGGTCCAGGGCACGGCCATCCAGGCGAGCCCCTCCAGCGGGTCGCGCCCGCAGGCCTCCATCGTCCCCGGGTCGTCCAGGCCGCCGCCGCGGAACCGCCTGCCCCACACCGGGTCGATGCGGTCCAGCGCGTCCGCCGTCTCCGCGGGGACGCCTCCGCGCCGGCGCATCGCGTCCTCGGCGATCAGGTACAGCACCTGGTCGAGATCGCGGGTGGCGAAGGCCTCGTAGGAGGGATCGTGATGGCCGTGCACCGTGCCGTCCTCGTCCAGCAGCAGGCACAGGCCGGCGTCCTCCATCCCGGCACGCCCGGCACGCTCGACCCACTCCTCCACCTCGTCGGCCGAGTGCACCACGGGCGGCAGCCCGACCGTGTCGAGCAGGGGGTGTCGCGCGGCCGTCCGCCGCCAGGCCTCCGTGAGTGTCAGTTCGGTGATCTTCATGGCGCCAATGTAGAAGGAGGCACCGACATCCGGCCGGCTCAGGCTCGGTCGGCCGGTCGTCATGCGCCCTTGGCCGCCGCGAGGTCCACCGGGCGGGGCCGCATCGCCACCCGCCCGGCGAAGCCCGTGGAGCACAGCGCGACCAGCCCCGCCCCGCCCACGACCACCCCGTACACCAGCGGCAGCACCACCGCGGCCGCCGTGCCCGTCATGCCCACGCTGAACGCGGTGAGGACCGCCAGCGAGATCCCGGACCCCAGCACCACCCCCATCAGGAGCACCGCCAGCGCCTCCACCCGAAGCATCCCCCGCACCTGCCGACGCGTCGCCCCCGCGAGCCTCAGCATCGCGAACTCCCGCAGCCGCTCCCCCGTGGACATCGCCAGGGTGTTGGCCACCGCGATCGCGGTGAAGGCCAGGACGAGCCCCATCGCCAGCAGGTTGATCTCCGACCCGGCCGCCTGCCGCTCCGCCCGTGCGCCGTCCGCTTCGGCCGCCGACAGCACGGCCACGCCCGGGTACTCCCGTACCGCCGAGGCGAGCACCTCCCGTACCACCGGCCCCGCCACCAGCACGCTGGAAGCCAGCGGGTCGTCGACGTGCGCGGCGACCAGACCGTGCGGCAGTGTCACGTCCCCGAAGCCGAGCCCCCGCGCGTACACCGCGGACACGGTCAGGGTGACCGGCGTTCCGTCCCCCAGCGTCAGCGAGAGCGGGCTGCCCGGCTTCAGGCCCAGCTGGTCCGCGGCCGGTTCGCTCACCGCGACGCTCTTCTCCCCGAACCCCGTCAGGCTCCCGGCCGTCACCCCCCGGGTTCCAGGTCCGGTCCAGTCCGGCCGGGGTCACGCCCTGCGCCGCGTACTTCGTCAGCCCCACCCGGATCGACGTGTGCACGATCTCGGTGGCCGCCAGGACCCCGGGGGTCCGGCGGATCCGCTCGGCGGCGGCGCCGGGAACCCCCGGCCCCCGGCCCTGGAGCACCCACTCGGCCCGTACTCCCTCACGGGCCTGCGCCCGGGCGGCGTCGCCGAGCGTCGGGGTGACGAAGAGCACGGTGCAGGCCATCCCGATCAGCAGGGTGAGCGGGGTGACGGCGCAGGCCATCCGGGTCGCGTTGCCGCGCAGGTTCGCGGTGGCCAGGCGGCCCCCCGGGCCGGCCAGCCGGAGCGGCCCGGCGAGCAGCGCGGCCGCGGCCTTGACGATCAGCGGGCCCAGCAGGGCGACGGCTCCGGCGAGCACCACGACGGCGAGGAAGGTGACCGGAGTCGAAGCCGGCTCGGTGCGCAGCGTGCTCAGTACGGCGACCAGGACCACGCCGGCCGCCAGCAGCAGCGTCCCGGCGACGAGCCGCGCCCACGTGGGCCGGCCCCGCTCTGCGGCGGCCTCGGCAAGCGCCTCGGCGGGTCGGACGCGGGCCACCCGCCGTGCGGTGATCCGGGCCGCGGCCCAGGCTCCGAGCAGGCTCGCGCCGACGGCGGCGATCATCGGGAAGATCCCGGCGGTGCGTTCCAGGGTCACGGGGACGACCCCCGCGTCGACGAACCGTCCGTGCAGCCAGGCGGCCAGCGGCAGCCCGGCGAGGGCTCCTGCGACTCCGGCGGCCAGTCCGACGAGCAGCGCCTCGCGGCCGATCATGCTCCGCAGCTGCCCGGGGGTGGCGGCGATGGCACGGAGCAGGGCGAGCTCCCGGTGGCGCTGCTGGATCGACAGGGAGAAGGTGCCGACGACCACGAGGACCGCCACGAGGAGCGAGGTACCGCCCATCGCGCCGCCCATGGAAACCAGCTTGATCCGGGCGCCGGCCGCGTCGAGGAATTCCACGGGGCCCCGCTCGTCGCCGGTGGCCACCTGCGCGGTGGTGCCCCGGAGCGCCTGCCGGATCCGCACGGCCACCTCGCCGGCGTCCACTCCTGCCCGGGGCAGTACCCCGATGGCGCTGACCCGGCCTTCACGGGCGGCGAGCCGCTGCGCCTCGGCGTCGCCGAAGAACAGCGCGCTCTGGTTTGCGAGGCTCCCGCCGGCCGCGGCGGCGATCCCGCTGACCGTGTAGGTCTTGGGCGCGCCGGTGGACTGCACGGTGAGTGCGGAGCCGGGCTTCAGGGCCGCGCGGGCGGCGAGTCCGCGGTCGACGACGACCTCGTCACCACCCTGGGGGGCGCGGCCTTCGGCGAGCGTGAAGGGGGTCAGCGCGGCCGAGCTCCAGGCGTGACCGTACGAGGGCTTCGCGCCTTCGCCGCCCGGTCCGCCCTTGGTGAGCGGCACGGCCTGGAAGGTGAGCTCGGGGACGGCCCGCTCGACTCCGGGCACCGCGCGGACGGTGTCCACGGTGGCGGCCGGCAGCCAGGCCCGTTCGGCGACGGGCTTGGCCTTGTGCTTCGTCTTGACCTTCGGCTTGTCGCCCTTCTTCACCTTGACCGTCGTCGTGTGGACGTTCTGGTCGGCGGAGACGACCACCGGGGCGCCCGCGTAGCGCTCGGTGGCGATCGTCCCGCGCAGTCCCGTCTCCAGGAGGGTTCCGCAGGCGGTGACGAGGGCCGCCGCGCACAACAGGGCGAGGAAGGCGCCGAGGAAACCGGCTTTGCGGTCTCTGACGGTCTGGAGTGCGTAGCGCAGCATCATGCGGAAAACTCTGCCGCCGGGGCCGCCCCGGGACATTGGAGCGCCCCGGCGTGCTCGGCCGGGGGCTAACCCCACCCTGCTCCGCACCCGCGTGACGCACCCCTCGGCTCCAGGGAGCCGCGGGTCACCCCGTCAGATCGTCGGCGTCTTCGCCTTCCGCCTCCAGCGCGCGGCGGACCACCCGCAGGGCCATGCCCTCGGGGTACCCCTTGCGGGCGAGCATTCCGGCGAGGCGCCGGATCCGCTTGTCCCGCTCCAGGCCCCGGGTCGCGCGGAGCTTGCGCTCCACGAGCTCCCGGGCGGTCTCCTCCTCTTGGTCGGAGTCCAGCTGTTCCAGGGCCTCCTGTACGAGGGTCGGTGCCACCCCCTTGGTACGGAGCTCCTGTGCGAGCGCCCGGCGGGCCAGCCCCCGCCCCCGGTGCCGGGACTCGACCCAGGCCCCGGCGAACGCGGCGTCGTCGATCAGGCCCACCTCCTCGAACCGGGAGAGGACCTGCTCCGACACCTCCTCGGGGATGTCCCGCTTGGCCAGGGCGTCCGCGAGCTGGCGCCTGGTGCGCGGCATCCCGGTGAGCAGGCGCAGACAGATCGCCCGCGCCTGCTCTTCGGGACTCTGGGGCGGCAGCTCCTGGCGGTCCTCCCGGCCCTCCCGGCCCTCCGCACGGCGGCCTCCCCGGCCGCCGCTCTCGCGGCGGCCCCGGCGACTGCCCTCGCGGCGGTCCTCACCGCCGTCCGCGCCGCCCCTTTCCTGCTCCCACACGGGTCAGCTCTTGGCGACGGCGGCCTTGACCGCGGTCTTGGCCTTCGTCGCGGGCGCGGGCACCGCGGCGGTCTCGGCGGACGCGTCAGCGCCGGCCTCGGCCGTGGCGGCGGCGGTCGCAGCGGCGTCCTTGCGGATGCCGACGCCCAGCTTCTCCTTGATCTTCCGCTCGATCTCGTCGGAGAGGGCGGGGTTGTCGCAGAGGAACTTCCGCGCGTTCTCCTTGCCCTGGCCGAGCTGGTCGCCCTCGTACGTGTACCAGGCGCCGGCCTTGCGGACGAAGCCGTGCTCCACGCCCATGTCGATCAGGCCGCCCTCGCGGCTGATGCCGTGGCCGTAGAGGATGTCGAACTCGGCCTGCTTGAAGGGCGGCGCGACCTTGTTCTTGACGACCTTGACGCGGGTGCGGTTGCCGACCGCGTCCGTGCCGTCCTTGAGGGTCTCGATGCGCCGGATGTCGAGGCGCACGGAGGCGTAGAACTTCAGCGCGCGGCCACCGGTGGTGGTCTCCGGCGAGCCGAACATCACACCGATCTTCTCGCGGAGCTGGTTGATGAAGATCGCGGTGGTCTTGGACTGGCTGAGCGCACCGGTGATCTTCCGGAGGGCCTGGCTCATCAGACGGGCCTGGAGACCCACGTGCGAGTCGCCCATCTCGCCCTCGATCTCCGCGCGGGGCACGAGGGCCGCGACGGAGTCGATGACGATGAGGTCCAGCGCACCGGAGCGGACCAGCATGTCCACGATCTCCAGCGCCTGCTCACCGGTGTCCGGCTGGGACAGGATGAGGTTGTCCGTGTCGACGCCGAGGGCCTTGGCGTACTCGGGGTCGAGCGCGTGCTCGGCGTCCACGAAGGCCACGGTGCCGCCGGCCTTCTGCGCGTTGGCCACGGCATGCAGGGTCAGGGTCGTCTTACCGGAGGACTCCGGCCCGTAGACCTCGATCACACGGCCGCGCGGCAGTCCACCGACGCCGAGCGCGATGTCGAGCGCGGTCGATCCGGTGGGGATGACCTCGATGGGGTCGTTCGGCTTGTCGCCGAGACGCATCACGGCACCCTTGCCGAACTGCCGTTCAATCTGTGCGAGCGCGGCTTCGAGAGCCTTCTCGCGGTCGTTGCCTGCCATGGGTTCCACCCGATTTGCTTGAGTCGATCGCTTCACGCCATTGACGCTAACGCCTGCCACTGACAACGCGGTCCCACGCCCGGTTCGGCTGTGGATAACCCATAAGAATGCGTGTTCGATTTCCCTGTCAAGCGCGCCACGCCGGACCCGTCCGCCACACCGGCGAGTGGCATGATCCACTCTCATGACGGACGCCACGGACGCCACGAACACCGCAGACACCTCGGATGCCGCGGACGCCACGAACACCACCTCCAGCATGTTCCCCGCCGGCCGCACCGCACTCATCGTGCGGATACCCGAAGCGGAACCCGCCGTCCGGGACTGGCGGGACCGGATCGATCCCGCCGCCCGCGCCGGAGCCGGGGTGCCGGCGCACGTGAGCGTGCTCTACCCGTTCCTCCAGGAGAGCCTGATCGACGCCTCCGTCCACGCCGGGATCGCCGCGGCCCTGCGTCCCCACCTCGCCTTCGACCTGCGCTTCGAGGGGACCGGCCGGTTCCCGGGGATGCTCTACCTCGCCCCGGAGCCCGACGCCCCGCTCCGCCGGCTGACCCTCGCGGTCACCGAGCGCTGGCCGCAGGTCCGGCCCTACGGCGGCCGCTACCCGGATCCGGTCCCGCATCTCACGGTGGCCCAGCGCGCCCGGGAGGCGGACCTGGACGCCGCCGAGGCGGACCTGCGCGGCAGGCTCCCCCTCACCACCCGCGTCCGCGCCGTCGACCTGGTGGCCTTCGACGGAACGGCCTGGCACGAGCGCGCGAGGTTCACACTGCGGGAACCCGACGAGTGACAACCCAGGGTTGACGCCCGCTCGACTGTCAACCTAGGGTTGCACCCATGACGAACCCTTCGGTGGAACCCGTTCGCATGACCAATCCGGTACGCCTCGACGACCTCATCGAGGCCATCAAGAAGGTCCACACCGACACCCTGGAGCAGCTCAGCGGCGCAGTCGTCGCCGCCGAGGCCCTCGGGGACGTCGCCGACCACCTCATCGGCCACTTCGTCGACCAGGCCCGCCGCTCCGGCGCCTCCTGGACCGACATCGGCCGCAGCATGGGCGTCACCCGCCAGGCCGCCCAGAAGCGCTTCGTGCCCAAGGCCGACAAGGAGGGCGACGCCGGACTCGACCCCGGCCAGGGCTTCGGCCGCTTCACCCCCCGCGCCCGCAACGTGGTGGTCACCGCGCAGAACGAGGCCCGCGCCGCCGGCAACACCGAGATCCGCACCGGGCACCTCGTCCTCGGACTCCTCGCCGAGCCCGACGGGCTCGCCGCCCAAGCCGTCGCCGCCCAGGGAATCGCGGCCGTCGACGTACGCGCCGCCGTGACCGCCGCCCTGCCCCCGGCCGTGGAGGAGGTCCCCGAGCTGGTCCCCTTCGACGCCTCGTCGAAGAAGGCCCTGGAGCTCACCTTCCGCGAGGCCCTGCGCCTCGGCCACAGCTACGTGGGCACCGAGCACATCCTGCTCGCGCTCCTGGAACTGGAGAACGGTACGGGTCCGCTCAGCGGCCTCGGCGTGGACAAGGACGGCGTCGAGAACTGGGTCACGGACGCCCTGGCATCCGTGCTCGGCGCCTCGGACGGGCCCGGGCAGTAGAGGCGTCCGCGTCTCCGGTCAGCGCGTACCGCTTCACGTACGCGCCGAGGAAGGCCTGCATCGTGGCGACGGCCGGGATCGCGATGAGCGCCCCGACCGCGCCCAGCAGGGCGGTGCCCGCGATGACCGATCCGAAGGCCACCGCCGGGTGGATGTCCACCGTCTTCGAGGTCAGCTTCGGCTGGAGCACGTAGTTCTCGAACTGCTGGTACACCACCACGAATCCGAGGACGTACAGCGCGTACCAGGGGTTGACCGTGAAGGCGATCAGCATCGGCAGCGCGCCCGCCAGATAGGTGCCGATGGTGGGGATGAACTGCGACACCAGCCCCACCCACACCGCGAGCGCGGGCGCGTACGGCACGCCCAGCACCGCGAAGAGGATGTAGTGCGCGATCCCGGAGATCAGCGCCATCAGCCCGCGCGAGTAGAGGTACCCGCCCGTCTTGGTGACGGCGATCTCCCACGCCCGCAGCACCTCCGCCTGCTTCGCGGGCGGCAGTACGGAGCACAGGGCGCGGCGCAGTCGCGGCCCGTCGGCGGCGAAGTAGAAGGAGAACAGACCGATCGTCAGCAGCTTGAACAGTCCGCCGAGCACGGTGGCGGACACGTCGAGCACGCCGGTCGCACTGTTCTGCACGTACTTCTGCAGCCAGTCCGAGTGCAGCAGGCTGTCCTGGATCTCCAGCCGGGACAGGTCCGTGTGGAAGGTGTCGTTGATCGATCCGATCAGCGAGTCGAGATAGCCGGGGAAGCTCTCCACCAGGTCGACGATCTGCCCGGCGAGCACCGAGCCGAGCAGGACGAGGAATCCGGCGGCCGCGACGAACACCCCGAGGAACACCAGGAAGGTGGCGAGCCCGCGGCGTATCCCGCGGGCCGCCATCCGGGCCACGGCCGGCTCGATCGCGAGCGCGAGGAAGAACGCGATCAGGATGTTGACGAGCAGCCCGATGAGCTGGTGGAAGGCCCAACTCCCGAGCTGGAAACAGGCCACCAGGGCCAGTACGAGGACCACGGCGCGCGGCAGCCAGCGCGGCATCCGGGCATCCGCCGGAGCCGGCACCCCGACCGGGACCGGCACCTCGGGCGCTTCCGTTACGGGGCCTGCGGCCGAGGGGGCCGCCGGACGGGGCGGCGGCGTGCCCTGGGGGTCTTCGGGCCGGTCGGTCGTCTCATCACTGGCTGCCACGCCGACCAGTCTGTCCCACCGGCGCCGCGAACCACGAAGCGGTCACCGCGACCTCGCCCGGGCCGGGCGCAGCGGGCGGCCCGCCGGGCGCACTGCGCTAGCGCAGCGAGGCGGGCACGTCGACCGCCGAACACACCGCGCGCCACACGTCCTTGGTCTCCCAGCCCGCGTCCAGCGCCTCGTGGACCGTGCGTCCCCCGAGCTCCGTCATGACGTGGTCCCGCGCGAAGGAGTCCGCGTAGCCCGCGCCGAAGTGCTCGGCCATCCGCTCCCAGAAAATCGTCAACCGCATGCCTCCAGTATCCCGCCCCGGAGAGTGCACCCTCCCCGTTCGGGCCACCGCGGCGCCGCCCGGGCCCCTACGGTTCCTGGCATGCCTGGAGACGAAGCTTGCGCCCCGGCGGCGCCGACGGCGACGAGTGCGCCGGCCCGCGCCGAACAGTTCATCTGGCTCACGGCCCGCGTGCTGGAGCAGCGGAGGTTCGCGTTCCACTTCCTCGGCGGGGACGCCGACCCGGTCGATGCCGCCCTCGGCGCCTACCTCGGCGGCGACGGCGGATACGGCCACGCCCTCGACCCGGATCTGCGCGGTCCGCTGAGCCACCCGCTGCACACCGCCCACGCCCTGCGCGTCCTGGACGGCCTGGGCCGCTGCGGCGGACAGCGCATCGAGCGGCTCTGTGCCCACCTGACCCGGGTCTCCACCCCCGAAGGCGCGCTTCCGGCGACGGCTCCGGCGTCCGGCGGCTACCCGGCGGCCCCCTACCACCCGCTGCACGACGATCCGCCGGGCGACCTGCTGGCCACCGGCCCCGTCGTCGGAATCCTGCACCGCAACCGGGTGTGGCACGCATGGCTGTTCCGGGCGACGGACTTCTGCTGGGACCGGGTGGAGAACCTGCGCCACTGGCACCCGTACGAGATCCAGAGCGCGGTGGCCTTCCTCGACGGGGTCCCCGACCGGGCTCGGGCCGCGGCGGCCGCCGACCGGCTGGGGCGCCTCGTCCGCGAGCAAGGGCTCGTCGTACTGGACCCCGCGCGCCAGGACGCGCACCCGCCGCTCCCCGGCCATGCGCCGGGCGAGCACCTGTACCCGTACGACTTCGCCCGCCGCCCGGAGTCCCTCGCCCGCGGCTGGTTCACGGACGCGGAGCTGTACGGCTCGCTGCGCTTCCTGGCCGGACTCCAGCAGCCGGACGGCGGCTGGCCGGTGCACCGCGGGGCGTGGGCGCCGGGCAGCTCGCTGGAGCGGCGCCCGATCGCCACGCTGGAGGCGCTGCTGACCCTGCGCGCGTACGGCCGGCTCCCCGGCCCTAGCCTCCCAGGGCCCGCAGCCCCGCGGTGACGGCGACGGCCGCCGCGACCACGACGAGGAACGGGGCCCGCAGCAGCAGCGCGACCGCGGCGGCCGCGAGGCCGGCGGCGCGGGCGTCGAGCACGAGCTCCTGCCCGGTGGCGAAGGTCTGCTGCGCGGTGAGCGCGGCGAGCAGCGCGACCGGCAGGAGCGCGGCGAGCTTGCGCACCGCGGGCCGCTCGAGGGCTCCGGCGGGGACGAGCAGTCCGGCGAGCTTGACGGCGTAACAGCCGACGACGGTGAGCCCGATGGCGATCCAGACGTTCACGAGCGGCGTCCCTTCATCCACAGCACGATCGGCGCGGCCAGCGCCGCGATCAGCACGGGCACCCCGGCGGGCAGCACGGGCAGCAGGCCCAGCCCGAGGACGAGGGCGAGCGCGGCGACGGCCCGCTCGGTGCCGGTCTTCAGCATCGGCGCGAGCAGCGCGAGGAACACGGCGGGCCCGGCGGCGTCCAGCCCCCACGCCCTGGTGTCCCCGATGGCCTCGGCGCCGAGCGCGCCGAGCAGGGTGGTGAGGTTCCACAGGACGTAGAGGCTCAGCCCGGTCACGGTGAACCCGAGCCGCGCGGACTTCCGGTCGGGCTGGGCCAGGGCCACGGCGGTGGTCTCGTCGATCACCCAGTGCGCGGCGAACGGGCGCACGCCCTTGGGCAGCGCGAGCAGTTGGGACAGCCGCAGTCCGTAGAAGGCGTTGCGGGTACCGAGGAAGAAGGCCCCGGCCGCGGCCGTGAACGGATTCCCGCCGGCGGCCAGTGCCCCGACCAGCGCGAACTGCGAGGCCCCGGTGAACACCAGCAGGCTCAGCACGCAGGCCTGGAGGGTGCTGATCCCGGCCCCGGCGGCGGTCACCCCGAAGGCGAACCCGGACAGCCCGACCGCCACGCCGACGCCGAGCGCGTCCCGGACCACGGCGGCGCGCGGCTTGTCCACGGCGAGCGCCCCGCCGGGAAGCTCCCGGCCGGGTACCTGGTCGGGCACTTGGTCAGGCACTTGGTCGGGTTCGTTTTGTATGGCCATCCGATGTTCTCCCACGCCCCGAAATTACGCGGGCCCCGGCATCCCGGTCTTGTACGTTCTTGCACCATGCATGAAGTGATCAAGGAAATGGCGGACCGGCTGGCCGAGGTGCCCGGCGTCCGCGGAGTCATGCTCGGCGGCAGCCGGGCCCGCGGCGAGCACCGCCCCGAATCGGACTGGGACCTCGGCGTCTACTACCGCGGCACCCTCGACCTCGCCGCGCTGGGCGCACTGGCCGGCCCGGACGTGGAGGTGGCCGGCCCGGGCGGCTGGGGCCCCTGGGTCAACGGCGGAGCCTGGCTGCGCGTCGACGGCGTGGCGGTGGACTGGATCCTGCGCGACCTGGACCGGGTGGAGCGGGTGTGGCAGGACTGCCGCGAGGGCCGCTACGAGGTGGGCGTGCAGCCGGGCCACCCCCTCGGCTTCTGGTCCCCCTGCTACCCGGGCGAGGTGGCCCTGGGCCAGGTCCTGGCGGACCCGGCGGGCGAACTGACGGCCCTGCGCACCGCGGTCTCGGCCTACCCGGAGCCCCTGCGGAAGTCCCTGATCGCCGGAGCCTGGGAGGCGGAGTTCCTCGCCGCGGGCGCCGCGAAGGGCGCGGCCCGCGGGGACGCCCTCTACGTCTCCCTCTGCCTGTCCAGGGCCTTCGGCGTCCTCGTCCAGTCCCTGTACGCGGCCGACCGCCACTGGTGCCTGAACGAGAAGGGCGCCCTGTCCGCGGCCGAGCTCCTGCCCTCCGCACCGCCCGCCTTCGGCAAGCGCGTAAGGGCCCTGCTGGGCGCCCAGGGCGCCACCCCCGAGTCCCTGACGGCAACGGTGACCGAGGCCCGCACCCTGATCGAGGAGACCCGCGCGGGGCTGGTTTAGCCGGAGGGGTCCCGGCGGGCAGCGGGCCCGGAATCCCCCGCGCCGCCCCCCGCGCCGCCCCGCCCCCGCCGGTACGCCCCCGGCGGCACCCCCACGATGCGGGTGAAGTGCCGGTTCAGGTGCGGCTGGTCGGTGAAACCGACGGTGACGGCCGCTTCCGCCGGCGGGATCCCCGCGTCGAGCAGCCGGCGCGCCCGCCGGACCCGGGCATCGGTCAGCCAGGTGTGCGGGGGCATGCCGTACCGGTCCCGGAAGGCCCGCAGCAGGGCGAAGGGGCTCGTCCCCAGCTCCGCCGCGAGCTGCTCCAGCGACGGCGGCTCCCCCATCCGCTCCTCCAGTACTGCGCGTGCCCGCTCCGCGTCGGCGGCCCCCGCGCGACCCGCCGTACGGGCGGGCAGCGGCCCGGCGTGCCGGGTCAGCATCCGCGCCACCACCCCGCGCAGCAGGGTGTCGGCGGCCAGCGCGTTGCCGGCCTCGGCGGCCCGGTGGACCTCGGTGATGGCCCGCGAGGCCTGCGGGTCGGCGACCATGTCGGCGGTGAAGCCGGGGGTCCCGCGCAGGGTCCCGATCTCGGTGGCGACCTCGGTGATCAGCGCCCGGGACGGGTAGAGGGTGGCGTAGGCCCAGCCCTCGGGGACCCCGGCGCGGGCGGTGTGCGGGACCTCGGGGTTGATCAGGACCACGCTGCCGGGCCCGGCGCGCAGGGTGTCTCCCGGCAGGCCGATCTCCTCGACGCCGCCGGTGACGGCCGCGATGACGTACCCGTCGTGGGCGTGGCGCGGGAAGGTGTGGCGTACGTAGTGGGCACGCAGGAGGTCCAGCCCGGGCAGTTCCGCGTACTGCCAGTGCCGCGCCCACTCGCGGCGGCCCTCGTCCGCTCCGGTCCCGGTCCCCATCCTCCCATTCTGCGCCCGGCCCGGCCGGGGTGTTTCCACAGGTCCGGCCGGTTGTCAGTGGGCGGGTGCACGATGGGGGCATGTCCGGTACCGCGCTCGACTCGTTCTCCCCCGCGACCCGTTCCTGGTTCACGGGGGCCTTCGTCTCGCCCACCTCCGCCCAGGAGGGAGCCTGGCGGGCCATCGGGGCGGGCTCGGACGTGCTGGTGGTGGCCCCCACCGGCTCCGGCAAGACCCTGGCCGCCTTCCTCGCCGCCCTCGACCAGCTCGCCTCGACCCCGCCCCCGGCCGAGCCGAAGAAGCGCTGCCGGGTGCTGTACATCTCGCCGCTGAAGGCCCTGGCGGTGGACGTGGAGCGCAATCTCCGCAGCCCGCTGACCGGTATCCGGCAGGAATCGGTGCGCCTGGGCCTGCCCGAGCCGGAGATCCGGGTCGGGATCCGCTCCGGCGACACCCCGCCGGCCGAGCGGCGCGCGCTGGTGACCCGGCCGCCGGACATCCTGATCACCACGCCCGAGTCGCTGTTCCTGATGCTGACCTCAGCCGCCCGCGAGGCCCTGGCCGGGATCGAGACGGTGATCCTGGACGAGGTGCACGCGGTCGCCGGGACCAAGCGCGGCGCCCATCTCGCGCTGTCCCTGGAGCGGTTGGACGAGCTGCTGCCCCGCCCCGCGCGCCGGATCGGCCTGTCGGCGACGGTCCGCCCGGTGGAGGAGGTGGCCCGTTACCTCGCCCCGCGCGGCAAGGTGGAGATCGTCCAGCCGCCCTCCACCAAGGAGTTCGACCTGTCGGTGGTCGTCCCGGTCGAGGACATGGGCGAGTTGGGCGGCTCCCCCGCCACCGAGGGCAAGGAGGGCGGCGACAAGCCCTCCATCTGGCCGCACGTGGAGGAGCGGATCGCCGATCTGGTCCAGGCCCACCGGTCCACCATCGTCTTCGCCAACTCCCGCCGACTCGCCGAGCGCCTGTGCAACCGGCTCAACGAGATCGCGTACGAGCGGGCCACCGGCGGCCCGCTGCCCGAGGGCCCGCCCCCGGCCGAGATCATGGCCCAGTCGGGCGCCGCCCAGGGCGCTCCCCCGCTGCTGGCCCGCGCCCACCACGGTTCGGTCTCCAAGGAGCAGCGGGCGCTGGTGGAGGAGGACTTGAAGGCGGGCCGGCTGCCCGCCGTGGTCGCCACCTCCAGCCTGGAGCTCGGCATCGACATGGGCGCCGTGGACCTCGTCATCCAGGTGGAGTCCCCGCCGTCGGTGGCCTCCGGGCTGCAACGGGTGGGCCGGGCCGGGCACCAGGTGGGCGCGGTCTCCACCGGCGTCGTCTTCCCCAAGTACCGGGGCGACCTCGTCCAGGCCGCCGTGGTCACCGAGCGGATGCGCACCGGCTCGATCGAGTCCCTGCGGATCCCCTCCAACCCGCTGGACGTCCTCGCCCAGCAGCTCGTCGCGATGACCGCGATGGACACCTGGCAGCTGGACGACCTGCTCGCCCTGGTGCGCCGGGCGGCCCCCTTCGCCGCGCTGCCCGACTCGGCGTTCACGGCGGTGCTGGACATGCTGGCCGGCCGCTACCCCTCGGACGCCTTCGCCGAGCTCCGCCCCCGGGTGGTGTGGGACCGCGTCGCCGGGACGATCACCGGCCGGCCCGGCGCCCAGCGGCTCGCGGTCACCTCCGGCGGGACCATCCCGGACCGCGGCCTCTTCGGCGTCTTCCTGGCCGGAGCCGACCCGAAGAAGGGCGGCGGCCGGGTCGGGGAGCTCGACGAGGAGATGGTCTACGAGTCCCGCGTCGGCGACGTCTTCACCCTCGGCACCACCTCCTGGCGGATCGTGGACATCACCCGCGACCGCGTCCTGGTCACCCCCGCCCCCGGGGTCCCGGGCCGCCTCCCGTTCTGGAAGGGCGACCAGCTGGGCCGCCCGCTGGAACTGGGCCGCGCGGTCGGCGCGTTCCTGCGCGAGCTCGGCGGCCTCACCGCCGAGGACGCCCGGGTGCGGCTGCTGGCGGCGGGCCTGGACGCCTGGGCCGCCGAGAACGTCCTGTCCTACCTCGCCGAACAGCGCGAGGCCTGCGGCCACGTACCGGACGACCGGACCATCGTCGTCGAGCGGTTCCGCGACGAGCTCGGCGACTGGCGGGTCGTCGTCCACTCCCCGTTCGGCGCCCAGGTGCACGCCCCCTGGGCGCTGGCGCTCGGCGCCCGCCTCTCCGAGCGGTACGGGATGGACGCCCAGGTCATGCACGCCGACGACGGCATCGTGCTCCGCCTCCCGGACGCGGACCTGCTGAACATGGACCTGGACCTACTGGACCACGACCCGGCGCGAGGACCCTCCTCCGCCTCCTTCGACTTCGACGACGACAAGCCCCCGCTGGGCGCCGCGGACGTGGCCTTCGACCACGGGGACGTCCAGCAGATCGTCACCGACCAGGTGGGCGGCTCCGCGCTGTTCGCCTCCCGCTTCCGCGAGTGCGCGGCGCGCGCCCTGCTGCTGCCGCGCCGCAATCCCGGCAAGCGCACCCCTCTGTGGCAGCAGCGCCAGCGCGCCTCGCAACTGCTCCAGGTGGCCTCCGAGTTCGGTTCGTTCCCGATCGTGCTGGAGGCCGTACGGGAATGCCTGCAGGACGTCTTCGACGTGCCCGGCCTGACCGAGCTGATGGGGGACATCGAGGCACGCCGGGTCCGCCTGGTCGAGGTCACCACCGTCGAGCCCTCCCCCTTCGCCCGCTCCCTCCTCTTCGGTTACGTCGCCCAGTTCCTCTACGAGGGCGACTCGCCGCTCGCCGAGCGCAGGGCGGCCGCGCTGTCGCTGGACTCCCGGCTGCTGGCCGAGCTGCTCGGCCAGGCGGAGCTCCGCGAGCTGCTCGACGCGGAGGTGCTGACGGAGCTGGAGCGGGAGCTCCAGTGGATGACGGAGGACCGTCGGGCCAAGGACGCCGAGTCGGTGGCCGACCTGCTGCGCCTGCTGGGCCCGCTGACCCCGGAGGAACTGACGGCACGCGGCGCGGACCCGCAGTGGGCGCAGTCCCTCTCCGCATCCCGCCGGGCGATCCGGGTCCGGATCGGCGGCGCGGACCACTGGGCGGCCATCGAGGACGCGGGCCGGCTGCGCGACGCGCTGGGCACGGCGCTCCCGGTGGGCGTCCCGGAGGCGTTCACCGAGCCGGTGAAGGACCCGCTCGGCGACCTCCTGGCCCGGTACGCCCGCACCCACGGCCCCTTCACCACGGTCACCGCCGCCGCCCGCTTCGGGCTCGGCACGGCCGTGACGGACGGTGCGCTGCACCGGCTCGCGGCGGCCGGGCGGGTGGTCCAGGGCGAGTTCCACCCGGCGGGCATCGGTCAGGAATGGTGCGACGCGACGGTGCTGCGACGGCTGCGCCGCCGCTCGCTGGCAGCCCTGCGCCAGGAACTGGAGCCGGTCCCTCCCGCCTCCCTCGCCACCTTCCTCCCCCAGTGGCAGCACCTGGGCGGAGCCCTGCGCGGCGTCGACGGCCTGGCCCGCGCGATCGAGCAGCTCCAGGGCGCGGCGGTTCCCGCCTCCGCCCTCGAGCGCCTGATCCTCCCCTCCCGCGTGGCGGACTATTCCCCGACCCTCCTGGACGAGCTCACCACCACCGGCGAAGTGATTTGGGCCGGCGCGGGGGCCCTGCCGGGCAAGGACGGCTGGATCTCCCTCTACCTCGCGGAGGCGGCCCCCCTCCTGCTCCCCCAGCCCCACCCCCTGGAGCTCTCCCCGCTCCACGAAGCGGTCCTCTCCGCCCTCTCCGGCGGCTACGGCCTGTTCTTCCGCCAGCTCACCGACCGGGTCCGCGCACTGCACCCGGACGCCTCCGACGCGGACCTCTCCTCCGCTGTCTGGGACCTGGCGTGGTCGGGCCGCCTGACGAACGACACCCTGGCCCCCCTGCGCTCCCTCCTCGGCTCGGGCCGCACGGCGGGCGCCACCGCCCACCGCGCCCGCCGGACGATCCCCCGCGGCCGCTACGGCACCCTCACCACCCCTGCCTCCCGTACGGGCCCGCCCACGGTGTCGGGCCGCTGGTCCCTGCTCCCGGTCCACGCCGCGGACCCGACCCACCGCGCGCACGCCCTGGCCCGCACCCTGCTCGACCGCCACGGGGTGGTGACCCGGGGCGCGGTGGCCGCGGAAGGCGTGGAGGGCGGTTTCAGTGCGGTCTACCGGGTCCTGTCCGCCTTCGAGGACAGCGGCCAGGCCCGCAGGGGTTACGTGGTCGAAGGCCTGGGCGCGGCCCAGTTCGCCATGGACGGCGCGGTCGACCGTCTGCGCGCCGCCGAGCGGACCCCGCCCCCGCTGGCCGCCGTGGTCCTGGCAGCCGCCGACCCGGCGAACGCCTACGGCGCGGCCCTGCCCTGGCCGGAGCCCCCGTCCGGAGCCACCCACAAACCGGGCCGCAAGGCCGGCTCCCTGGTGGTCCTGGTCGACGGCGAGCTCACCCTCTACCTGGAGCGCGGCGGCAAGACACTCCTGGCCTGGCCCGACCCGGACGCCCCTCACCTCACGGCCGCCCTGACGGCCCTCACCACGGCCTCCCGCAAGGGCACGCTCCCCACCCTCACGCTGGAACGCATCAACGCGGCGCCCGCCCTCACCTCCCCCTACGCCCCGCCCGTAGAAGCCACCGGCTTCCACGCCACCCCCCAAGGCCTCCGCCTGCGCCACTGACCGGCCCCGCCCCACGACCTGGAGACCGGAGTCGGGGCGGGCGTCCGGGGCTGCTTGGAGACCGGTCGCTGCCTGGAGACCGGTCGCTGCCCGAAGGCCGGTCACTTCCGCCAGAACACGTGGTGCGTCACCCCGCTCGGGCTGGGCACGACCTCCAGGTGGAACCGGTCGAGCAGCTCGTCGGGGGACTCCCAGAGCCGCACCCCGGACCCGAGCTTCACCGGTGAGACCACCACGTGCAGGGTGTCGACGAGGTCGGCGTCGAGGAACTGCCTGATGGTGGAGGCCCCGCCGCCGAGCCGGACGTCCTTGCCTTGCGCAGCCTCCCGGGCCTGAGCGAGGACCGTGGCGGGGTCGCCGCCCACGAAGTGGAACGTGGTGTCGGAGAGCGTGAGCGAAGGACGCTCGTGGTGGGTCATGACGAACACCGGGGTGCGGAACGGGGGCTCATCACCCCACCATCCCTGCCACTCGTAGTCCTGCCAGGGCCCGCGCTGGGGCCCGAACTTGTTGCGGCCCATGATCTCGGCCCCGATGTTGCGCGCGTAGTCCCGCGTGAAGTAGTCGTCGAGGCCCCGGCTGCCCCCGGGGTCGGTGCGCATGGGCCAGCTCGCCGTGGCACCGGCCCAGGAGAACAGCCTCTCGGGCTTCACATGACCGAATGGCCTCTCCAGGGTCTGGTCCTCACCGGCACCGATGCCGTCACTCGAAACGCCGAAGTTCTGCACCCTCAGCAGCTGAGCCATGTATTCCTCCTGTGATGGCGACAACAGTGATGAGACTCTCCGAGCCGGGCAAACTCATCGCTGCCGCGACCGGCCAGTACCGACGCCCGGTCCGATGGACAAAACACTGCCGCGTGAAGGTGACCGAGGCCACCGGACCGAGGCGCAGTCCGGAAACGGCCTCCCGGGGCGCAGCCCCGCCGAACGAACGAGGGGCGGGGCGGCGCGGGGAGCAAGCACCGCGCGGCGGCGCCCCGGCCTCACCCCACGATCCCGACCCGCAGGAGAATGAGCGCATGCCCGAAGGAGACACCGTCTACCGCACCGCGGCCCGGCTGCGCGAAGCCCTCGCGGGCAAGGAACTCATCCGCTCCGACCTCCGCGTCCCCCGCTTCGCCACCGCGGACCTCACGGGCTTCACCACCCTCGAGGTGGTCACCCGGGGCAAGCACCTCCTCATGCGCTTCGGCCCCCCGCCGGCGCCCGACACCGGGTCCGGCGCCGGCACCGACACCGGACGTGGCGCCGCCCCCCACCCCCTCCTCACCCTCCACACCCACCTCCGCATGGACGGCACCTGGCGCATCCTCCCCGCCACCACCGGCGCCCCCACCGGACCCCCCACAGCCGCCCCCGCCCGCCCCCGCCCACCCGGCCCCGCCCACGAGATCCGCGTCATCCTCGGCACCGCCACCCACACCGCCGTCGGCTACCGCCTCCCCGTCGTGGAACTGCTCCGCACCGCGGACGAGCACCGCGCCGTCGGCCACCTCGGCCCCGATCTCCTCGGTCCCGACTGGGACGAGGCCACCGCCGCCGCGAACCTCCTCGCCACCCCCGCCCGCCCCCTCGGCGAGGCCCTCCTCGACCAGCGCAACCTGGCCGGCATCGGCAACATCTACAAGGCCGAGCTCTGCTTCCTCGCCCAGGTCACCCCCTGGACCCCGGTGGGGGATCTGCCGACCAGCACCCTGCCCCGCCTCGCCGCGGCCGCGCACCGGCTCCTCGACGCGAACAAGGCCCGCCGCCGCAACACGACCGGCAGCCGTCGCCCCGGCCAGGACCTGTTCGTCTACGGCCGCGCCCACCGCCCCTGCCTGCGCTGCGGCACCCCCGTCCGCGAGGCCCCCCAGGACGACCGCCCCACCTACTGGTGCCCCCGGTGCCAATCCGGCCCGACACCATAGTTGACGCCCCGTCAGATACGGTCGTACCGTCCCCGCATGCCTACACCCAGCGCGTACGAACTCACCGGCCGGACCGCCCTGATCACCGGCGCCGCCAGCGGCATCGGCCGGGCCACCGCCGTACTCCTCGCCGAAGCCGGAGCCGCCGCGCACTGCGCGGACCGCGACGCCCAGGGGCTCCAGGAGACGGTCGAACTGATCACCAAGGCCGGCGGCCGGGCCACCGCCCACCCCCTCGACGTGACCGACCGCGCCGCGATCAAGGCGGCGATCGCACAGGCCGGTCCGCTCGACATCACCGCCGCGATCGCCGGGATCATGCACAGCAGCAGCGTCCTGGAGACGTCCGACGAGGACCTCGACCGGGTCCTGGACATCAACTTCAAGGGAGTGCTGCGCACCTGCCAGGAGGCGGCGCGAGCCATGATCGCGGCCGGCCGGCCCGGCTCGATCATCACCATGGCCTCCGGCGCCGTGGACGCCGCCCAGCCCGGCCTGCTCTGCTACAGCGCCGCCAAGGCCGCCGTCGTCCAGCTGACCAAGACCCTCGCCACCGAGGCCGGCCCGCACGGCATCCGCGTCAACGCCGTCGCTCCCGGCTGGATCCGCACCCCGATGACCGGCCGGCACAGCCCCGAGGTCCAGGAGCAGACCGAGGCGATGATGACGCGGATGTCCCCGCTGCGCCGCGTGGGCGAGCCCGAGGACATAGCCCAGGCAGTGCTCTACCTCGCCTCGGACGCTTCGTCCTTCATGACGGGCCAGATCCTTCGCCCGAACGGTGGAGTCGCCATGCCCTGGTAACCACCCACCCGACCCCGATCACCCGGCCCCCGGCTCCCCGACGCCCCCCGGCGTCACCGCCCCCGGCCCCCCGACCGCCACCGACCCGGCGGCGGCAGCCCGCTCCGCGCCGCCCCCCGGGACGCCACCGGTGCCCGCGACGCCTCCGCCGCCACCCCCGACCCCGCCCCCGGCACCCCGCTCATCCGCGCCCGCCGCACCACGGCGACGGCGACGCACAGGCCCCGGCACACAGTGCACGGGCAGCAGCCCCAGCCCCCAGCCTCCGACGGCGACCGCACCCTCCACCGGCCCGGCCTCCTCGGGCGCCAGCACGAGCCGCAGCACGGCCCACCACCACAGGACGCCCACCGACAGCGCGAGGGCCAGAAGACCCACGGGTATACCCAGCAACCGCCGCACGGCCACCTCCAGGGGCCGGAGACCCGAACGGGCCCATCCTCCCGCACCCCGCCCGTACCCGCACCCTGCCCGCTCCCCGTCCGCGCCGCACCGGAACGACACCCACACCACCCCCGCCACACCCACCCCCGGAACGGCAAGGAGCCCCGGCCGGTACCCAAGGGGCACCGGCCGGGGCTCCGGCCACACTCATACGCTCAGCACGCACGCCACACACTCAGGCGCACACGCAGACGCTCACGCACGCATCACGCGGCTACGACATTCACCGCTTCCACGGGCGCCTTGATGGTCACCCGTTCCGGGCCACCCGTGACCGAGGCCACGGATACCGAATTGAGCATCGGACGGACCGGTGCGGACACCGGTTCGCTCGCCGCGGCGGACTGGGCCAGCTCGGCGAGCGAAAGCTCGTCGCTGACTTCCCGCATCAGCTCTGACATCCGTACGTCAAGCGCGTCGCAGATCGCGGAGAGCAGCTCGGAAGATGCCTCCTTCTGCCCCCGCTCCACCTCGGAGAGATAGCCGAGCGAAACTCGGGCGGACGAGGAGACTTCGCGCAGAGTACGGCCCTGGCGCTGGCGCTGCCGACGCAGCACGTCACCCAGCAGGCGACGGAGCAGAATCATCGGTGGCTCCCTCCTCTGACCGTGTAGCCGTAACCTTCACGCCCCACCGTACCGCCTCGCGCGGCGGCCGTGCGGGGAGCGATGTCGTGTTCACTCAGGGCTGCAAACATCAAATCCCCCCGTCCTGTTCCGTATCCTGCCCCCGCAGATTCTCGCGGAGTTCGCTCGCGAGCAGCTCGAGCACTGTCCGTGCACTCTCCCTACGGATTTCCGCGCGGGAGCCTTTCAACCGCAGCCGGGCCGTTTTCCTGACCCCGGGACCCGCCACGGCGATGAAAACGGTGCCCACGGGCTGCCCGTCCTGCGGGTCGGGGCCGGCCACTCCGGTGGTCGCGATGCCCCAGGAAGCGCCGAGTACGCGCCGCACTCCGGCCGCCATCTCCTCCGCGACCTGCGGGTTCACCGCGCCTTCGGCCTCGAGCAGCCCGGCGTCCACGCCCAGCACCCGGTGCTTGAGCTCGGTCGCGTACGCCGTGACGGACCCGCGGAAGGACTTGGAGGCGCCCGGGACGGCCGTCAGCTCCGCCGCCACCATCCCGCCGGTCAGCGACTCCGCCACGGCGACCGTACCGTTACTCTCCGCGAGGAGCCTCAGCACATCGGCCGCGACCGACCCGCCGTCCCCGGCAGCCCCTGCGGCATTCCGCGGCGCTTCACCGGCCACCGAAGATCCACCCGTCTCTTGCACCACCGCGTCGTCCCCCGGCAGGTTCACCGCGCGGCACGCTCCGCGGCGAGCCCCTTGCGCCGGAGCACGACGGCCTGCCGGACGTAGTCCAAACCGGTGACGACGGTCAGGACGACGGCGGCCGCCATCACCCAGAACCGCAGCGTCGCCAGCGGCCCGGTCAGCGCGAGCACGTACATGCCCACCGCCACGCCCTGGGTCAGGGTCTTCAGCTTCCCGCCCCGGCTCGCCGGAATCACTCCGTATCTGATGACCCAGAAACGCATGAGAGTGATCCCGAGTTCCCGGCCGAGGATCACCCCGGTGACCCACCAGGGAAGATCGCCGAGCCACGACAGACACACCAATGCCGACCCCATGATCGCCTTGTCGGCGATGGGGTCGGCGATCTTGCCGAAGTCCGTGACCAGGTTGTACGTACGGGCCAGGTGCCCGTCGAAGATGTCGGTGATCATGGCGACGGCGAACGCCGCCCACGCCAGCGCCCGCCAGACGGGGTCATAGCCCCCGTCGGCGAGCAGCAGCATCACGAATCCCGGCACCAGGACCAGCCGGATCATCGTCAGGATGTTGGCGATGTTCCACAGGCTGGCCTGATTGACCGCCGCGGCGCCCAGCTTCGCGCCGGGCGCGGGCCGGCGGCCGGTCCCGCCCGCCGCAGATGCCGGGGCTCCGGTCATCCGGCCGCCTCCTCAAGATCCACGCCCAGGGGCTCCGCCACCAGGTCCACACCCAGGGTGCCGACCACCTTCGCCGTGACGATACGCCCCGGGACCAGGCCCGCGCCGTCCGTGAAGACGACCTGGCCGTCGGTCTCGGGGGCCTGGTGTGCGGCGCGCCCGTAGGCGCCCTCGCCGTCCTCCGCCTCGTCGATCGGGACGACCGTCTCGACGAGCACCTCCAGCGTCTCTCCGATCCGCTCCTCCGCGCGCTGCGAGGTGAGCTCCTCGGCGAGGCGCTGCATGTGGGCGAGGCGCTCGGCGATGGTGTCGGCGTCCAGCTTGTTCTCGTACGTGACCGCCTCGGTGCCGTCCTCGTCGGAGTAGCCGAAGACGCCGATGGCGTCGAGGCGCGCGCTGGTGAGGAAACGCTCCAGCTCGGCGAAGTCCGACTCCTTCTCGCCGGGGAAGCCGACGATGAAGTTGGACCGGACGCCGGCCGTCGGGGCCTTGGTGCGGATGGTGTCGAGCAGTTCCAGGAACCGGTCGGTGTCACCGAAGCGGCGCATGGCTCGCAGCACGTCGGGGGCCGAGTGCTGGAAGGAGAGGTCGAAGTACGGGACGACCTTGGGGGTCGAGGTGAGTACGTCGATCAGGCCGGGCCGCATCTCGGCGGGCTGGAGGTAGCTGACGCGGACGCGCTCGATGCCGTCCACCTCGGCCAGCTCGGGCAGCAGGGTCTCCAGCAGGCGGATGTCGCCCAGGTCCTTGCCGTACGAGGTGTTGTTCTCGGAGACCAGCATGATCTCCTTGACGCCCTGCTCCGCGAGCCAGCGCGTCTCGCCCAGCACGTCGCTGGGGCGGCGGGAGATGAAGGAGCCGCGGAAGGACGGGATGGCGCAGAAGGAGCAGCGCCGGTCACAGCCGGACGCGAGCTTGACCGAGGCGACGGGGCTCTTGTCCAGCCGGCGGCGCAGCGGCGCGCGCGGACCGGAGGCGGGGGCGACGCCCTCCGGGAGGTCCGCGGGGGCGGCTGCCGGCTCCTCGACGGGCGTCGACTGCGCGTGGCCCGGCAGGGCCACGTCGGCGTCCTGGCGCTCGGCCGGGCTGATCGGCAGCAGCTTGCGCCGGTCACGCGGGGTGTGGGAGGCGTGGATGCCGCCGTTGAGGATGGTCTGGAGGCGGTCGGAGATGTCGGCGTAGTCGTCGAAGCCGAGTACGCCGTCGGCCTCGGGGAGCGCTTCGGCAAGTTCCTTGCCGTAGCGCTCGGCCATACAGCCGACGGCTACGACGGCCTGCGTGCGGCCGTGATCCTTGAGATCGTTGGCCTCCAGCAGGGCGTCTACGGAGTCCTTTTTGGCGGCTTCGACGAAGCCGCAGGTGTTGACGACGGCTACGTCCGCATCGGCGGCGTCCTCGACGAGCTCCCAGCCATCCGCCGCCAAGCGGCCTGCGAGCTCCTCCGAGTCCACCTCGTTACGGGCGCAGCCAAGAGTGACAAGGGCGACGGTACGGCGTTCGGGCATGGACTCAAGACTACTTCGTCCCGGCACCGGCCCCCGCCTCCCGTCCCGGACGACAAGATCCCCGGGGTGCGGCGCGGCACCCCGGGGATCCGGAACGTTTTATTCCCTGCTGGTCAGCCCGCCTGGGCCTGGCCCTCACGGGGGTCGTCCTTGGTGTATGTGAGACGTTCCACCTGTCCGGGCTGGAACTCGTCCTTGATCTCCTTGCCGTTCACGAAGAGCTTCACGACCCCGGCATCGCCGAGCACCAGGTCGATGGACTCCTTGTCCGTGAACGTCTTCGACTGACCCTGTTCGAGGGTGCCGTCGAAGAGGAGCCGGCCGCTGTGGTCCTTGGCCGAGATCCAGCTCTCCCCGTCGTGGGCCGTCAGGACGACCGTGACGAGGCCCTTGGGCGCGGCGGCGATGGCGCTGTCGGACGGCTCCGGCTTGGGAGCCGTGGGCGCCGGCGGCGCCTGGACCGAAGGCTTGGAGGCGTTGGGGGTGGGTGCGGGCTTCGGCGCGGCGGAACCTTCCGCCACCGGCCGCTTGGCCTTCTCGTCGGCGCCGCCGAAGGCCGTGAAGCCGACGAAGCCGATCACGGCGACGATGGCGGCGACCATGGCGGCGGTCCAGTTGGGCCGCTGCCGCTCGGGGCGGATCCGCTCGGCTTCGAACATCGGCGCGGCGGGGGTGGGTGCCGGCCGGCCGCCGTGGGCCGCGTCGTAGCTGTCGATCAGGGGTTCCGGATCGAGTCGTACGGCACGGGCGAGCGTACGGATGTGGCCGCGGGCATAGACATCGCCGCCGCAGCGCGTGAAATCGTCGGATTCGATCGCGTGCACGATCGGAATGCGCACGCGGGTGGTGGAACTGACCTCGTCGACAGTCAGCCCGGCGGCGATCCGGGCCTTCTTGAGGGCCGTCCCGATGGACGGCTCTTCGACGGAACGTTCGACGAGCCGGTCCTCGGACCGGTCGTCGGTCGAAGGCCGCTCATCTTCGGGGGAGTTGGCGTTGCCGATGGACACGAGGGCGCCTTTCGAGCGTGTAGCCACCTGCTGGAAGTCCAGTCTAGGGGGGTGACGAAAGGGTGAGGCAACCGGAGGGGGGCATCCCTACGCCATACGAATGGCCAAAGCGCTCCCGCCCGGTGCGGCGACCCGGAACGGGCCGCCACCTCCCTCAACTAGACACGCGACCCGGGGAAACGGTTGCCCCCGATCCTTTGCGCGTTACTCGGGAGTCTCCCCCCGGATCACCGCGAGCACGCCGTCCAGTTCGTCGGCCTTCAGCAGCACGTCGCGCGCCTTGGACCCCTCGCTCGGTCCGACGATCCCCCGCGACTCCATCAGGTCCATCAGCCGCCCGGCCTTCGCGAAGCCGACCCGCAGCTTGCGCTGGAGCATCGAGGTGGACCCGAACTGCGTCGAGACGACCAGTTCGGCCGCCTGGCACAGCAGGTCCAGGTCGTCGCCGATCTCCTCGTCGATCTCCTTCTTCTGCTTCTGCCCGACGGTGACGTCGTTGCGGAAGACCGGCGCCATCTGGTCCTTGCAGTGCTGCACGATCCCGGCGATCTCGTCCTCGGTGACGAAGGCGCCCTGGAGCCGCACGGGCTTGTTCGCGCCCATCGGCAGGAACAGCCCGTCGCCCTTGCCGATGAGCTTCTCCGCGCCCGGCTGGTCGAGGATGACCCGGCTGTCGGCGAGCGAGGAGGTCGCGAAGGCCAGGCGGGAGGGCACGTTCGCCTTGATCAGACCGGTCACCACGTCCACCGAGGGCCGCTGCGTCGCGAGCACCAGGTGGATGCCGGCCGCGCGGGCGAGCTGGGTGATGCGGACGATCGAGTCCTCCACGTCGCGCGGGGCCACCATCATCAGGTCGGCGAGCTCGTCGACGATCACCAGCAGGTACGGGTACGGGCTGAGCTCCCGCTCGCTGCCCGGCGGCAGTTTGATCTTGCCGTCGCGGATCGCCTTGTTGAAGTCGTCGATGTGCCGGTACCCGAAGGCCGCCAGGTCGTCGTAGCGCAGGTCCATCTCGCGCACGACCCACTGGAGGGCCTCGGCGGCCCGCTTGGGGTTGGTGATGATCGGCGTGATCAGGTGCGGGATGCCCTCGTACGCCGTCAGCTCCACCCGCTTGGGGTCCACGAGCACCATCCGGACGTCCTCCGGGGTGGCCCGCACCATGACCGAGGTGATCAGGCAGTTGATGCAGGAGGACTTTCCGGAACCGGTGGCTCCGGCGACCAGCACGTGCGGCATCTTCGCCAGGTTGGCCATGACGTAGCCGCCCTCGACGTCCTTGCCGAGCGCGACCAGCATCGGGTGGTCGTCCTCGGCGGCGTCCGCCAGCCGGAGCACGTCCCCCAGGTTGACCATCTCGCGGTCGGTGTTCGGGATCTCGATGCCGACCGCCGACTTGCCCGGGATCGGGCTGATGATGCGCACGTCGGGCGAGGCCACGGCGTAGGCGATGTTCTTGGCCAGTGCCGTGATCCGCTCGACCTTCACGGCCGGGCCCAGCTCCACCTCGTAGCGGGTCACCGTCGGACCCCGGGTGAAACCGGTGACCTTCGCGTCGACCTTGAACTCCATGAACACGTTCGTCAGCGAGGCCACGACCGCATCGTTCGCGGCGCTGCGCGTCTTGCCCGGTCCGCCCTTCTCCAACAGGTCCAGCGAGGGCAGGGAGTACGTGATGTCCCCGCGCAGCTGGAGCTGCTCGGCGCGGGGCGGCAGGGCCTGGGTCTCGGGCGGTGCCTTGGTCAGGTCGGGAACGGACAGCGTCCCGGAGGCCGCCGCGGTGGTGTCGTGCGGCGGGGCCGCGGCGGCGGCGGGCTTCTCCTCGCGCTTCTCCTCGCGGACGGGCTGCTCCTCGCGGGTGGGCCCCTCCTCCCGCGCCGCCGGGACCGGAGCGGTGATCTCCGAACCTTCGCGGCCTTCGCGCTCCACCGAGATGCCCTGCGTGAGGTCGGCGACCAGCGGGGAGGGCGGCATCCCGCCGTACACCACCCCGTCCAGCGCGGCGGCGGCCGCCGCGGCCACGTCGACGGCGTCCATCCCGCGGTCCATGGACCGGCCCGCGGACCGCCGGGGGCGCCGCCGCCGGGCGAGCGCCTCCTCCTCGGCGGCCTCCGCCGGGTCCCCCGGTCCGGCAGCGCCGGAGCGGGCCCGCCACTGCTCGGCATCATGCCGGTCCGCGGCGGCCGAGGCCGCGCTCGCGGAGTCGTCGTGCTCCGCGTACTCGGCGTACTCGGCGTCGTGTTCGTTCGGAGCGATGACCCCCAGGCGGATCCCCGCGCTCCGCAGCCGCTGCGGGATCGCGTTGACGGGGGTGGCGGTGACCACCAACAGCCCGAAGACGGTGAGCAGCACCAGCATCGGCACGGCCAGCGGCGCGCCCATCGTGAAGATCAGCGGCTTCGAGGCGCCCCAGCCGATCAGCCCGCCGGCGTTCTGCATGGCGGTGGTGCCCTCGTCGCGCCCGGGGGCTCCGCAGGCGATGTGCACGAGACCCAGGACCCCGATGACCAGCGCGGAGAGCCCGATGCCGATGCGGCCGTTGGCGTCGGCCTGTTCGGGATGGCGGATGAAACGTACCGCCATGACGCCGAGCAGGACCGGCACGAGCAGGTCGAGCCGCCCGAAGGCGCCGGTGACCAGCATCGTCACCAGGTCCCCGACGGGCCCGCTCAGGTTCGACCAGGTCCCGGCGGCGACGATCAGCGCGAGCGCGAGCAGCAGCAGGGCGAGGCCGTCCTTGCGGTGGGCCGGGTCGAGGTTCTTCGCGCCCTGCCCGATGCCGCGGAAGATCGCGCCGACCGCGTGCGCGATGCCGAGCCAGAAGGCGCGCAGCAGCCGCAGCACTCCCCCGGTGGGGGACGGCGCGGGCTTGGCCGCGACCTTCTTGACGGGGGCGCGCTTGGCGGCGGGCGCCGCCTTCTTGGCGGGCGGTTTGCGGGCTGGGGCAGCCTTCTTCGCCGGCGCCGTCGTACGGCCGGTGCGGCCCTTCGCGGTGCCCGCCGTGCTCTGGGAACCCTTACCGGACGTACTTGAGGCCATGCGCCCGAGGTTACCGGTGCGCGCGCCGGTGGACACGCGTGCCCACCCCTTCACCCGTTCGTGTCGTTCCGAGACCCGGACCGGAGACGCCCGCGCCCTCGGCCCGTACCGGCGGCCTCCCATGACGCCCCGCCAGACCTGACGGACCGCCAAGCGGGGCCGCACGCCGGGCCACGCCGGGCCACGAGGGCCCGCGCGGAGCTCAGCCCTGAGCGGGCAGGACGGGAGCCCCGCCCCCGGTTCCCGGCTCCAGCGCGTCGAGCGCCCGCCGCAGCCCGGTGAGCTTGCGCTCCAGATGGGCCGCGGTGGCCACCACCGAGGGGTCGGCCGCCTCTTCGCCGAGCTGCTTGGTCAGTGCCTCCGCCTGCTCCTCCACGGCGGCGAGCCGCGCGGAGAGCTCGGCCAGCAGGCCGGCCGTCTCCTTGGAGCCGTCCACCGCGCCGTTGGAGCTGCCGCCCTCCAGCTGGAGCCTCAGCAGCGCCGCCTGCTCGCGCAGTTGGCAGTTCTTCGTATACAGCTCGACGAACACCGAGACCTTGGCCCGCAGCACCCACGGGTCGAAAGGCTTGGAGATGTAGTCCACCGCGCCCGCCGCGTACCCGCGGAAGGTGTGGTGCGGACCGTGGTTGATCGCCGTGAGGAAGATGATCGGGATGTCCCGGGTCCGCTCCCGCCGCTTGATGTGCGCGGCCGTCTCGAACCCGTCCATGCCCGGCATCTGCACGTCGAGCAGGATGACCGCGAAGTCGTCCGTCAGCAGCGCCTTGAGCGCTTCCTCCCCCGACGACGCCCGGACCAGTGTCTGATCGAGCGCGGAGAGGATGGCCTCCAGCGCCAGCAGATTCTCCGGCCGGTCGTCGACCAGGAGGATCTTGGCCTTCTGCACCATGCCCTGTCCTCCTCGCCCCGGCATGGGGCCTCCCCGGCTCCTGGCTCCGGCCTGTGCGCCGGGCCCCGCCCCAGAGGACGGCATCCTTGCGCCGTCCGTCCTTGTGCCGGTCATCGTAGCCCCAGTCCCGAGATCGCCACACCCTGTCACCAAGATGTCACAGCGCACGAAGCGGAAACGTGGTGGAAGGGCAGAAGGTTCCCACGGGAGTTGTCCCCCGCCCGCCCGGTCACGCCCCGGCCCCGCGCATGTGCCCTTCCATGACCGACAGTAGGTAGTCGGGCTCGACCGGCTTGGTCACGTAGTCCGAGGCACCGGACTCGATGGCCTTCTCCCGGTCCCCCTTCATGGCCTTCGCCGTCAGCGCGATGATCGGCAGCCCCTCGAACTGGGGCATCCGCCGGATCGCCGAGGTCGTCGCGTACCCGTCCATCTCCGGCATCATGATGTCCATCAGCACGAGCGCCACGTCGTCGTGCTGCTCCAGGACCTCGATGCCCTCCCGGCCGTTCTCCGCGTACAGCACCGCCAGCCCGTGCTGTTCCAGCACGCTGGTCAGCGCGAAGACGTTGCGCACGTCGTCGTCCACGATCAGCACCCGCTCGCCGTGGAAGTCGTACGTCCGCGGCGCCTGGGGCAGCGGATCCTCGACGGCCCACGCGTCCGCGTCTCCCTGTCCGGGCACTTCCGCCCGCAGCGGCGGCTCGGCCATCGCCTTGCGGCGCCGCCGGAACAGCGCCGACGACCCCTGCCCGACCGGTTCCCCGGCCCGCGGCAGCGCCATCGGCCCCATGGGCGCTACGGGGCCCTGCGCGACCGGCGCCGCCGGCAGCTCGGGCCGCACCTCCTCGGCGGCCGGGCGGCGGTACAGCTCCCCGCGCGCCCCGCCGGGCGTCGGCGGCGCGTACCCCTGCGGGGGCAGCTCGCTCGGGTGCAGCGGCAGGTACAGCGTGAAGGTCGACCCGCGGCCGGGCTCGCTCGCCGCGTGGATCTCCCCGCCCAGCAGCCGGGCGATCTCCCGGCTGATGGACAGTCCGAGGCCGGTGCCGCCGTACTTGCGGCTGGTGGTCCCGTCGGCCTGCTTGAACGCCTCGAAGATCACCAGCATCTTGCTCGCGGCGATCCCGATCCCGGTGTCGGTCACCGAGAAGGCGATCAGGTCGGCGTCGGCCTCCCGCAGCGAACCGGCCTCCAGGAGCTGTTCGCGGATCGCGATCGGCACATCGGCCCCGGCGGGCCGGATCACCAGCTCCACCGCCCCGGTGTCGGTGAACTTCACCGCGTTCGACAGCAGGTTGCGCAGCACCTGGAGCAGCCGCTGCTCGTCGGTGTGCAGGGTCGCCGGGAGCTCCGGGGAGACCCGCACCGAGAAGTCGAGGCCCTTCTCGGCGGTCAGCGGCCGGAAGGTGGCCTCCACGTAGTCGACGAGCTGGACCAGCGCGATCCGGGTCGGGGAGACGTCCATCTTCCCGGCCTCGACCTTCGACAGGTCGAGGATGTCGTTGATCAGCTGGAGCAGGTCGGAGCCGGCGCCGTGGATGGTCTCGGCGAACTCCACCTGCTTCGGCGAGAGGTTCTCGTCCGCGTTGTCGGCGAGCAGTTTGGCCAGGATCAGCAGGGAGTTGAGCGGGGTCCGCAGCTCGTGCGACATGTTCGCCAGGAACTCGCTCTTGTAGCGCATCGAGACCGCGAGCTGCTCGGCACGCTCCTCCAGGACCTGCCGGGCCTCCTCGATCTCGGTGTTCTTCACCTCGATGTCCCGGTTCTGCTGGGCCAGCAGCTCGGCCTTCTCCTCCAGCTCGGCGTTGGCGGCCTGGAGGGCCTTCTGCCGGTTCTCCAGCTCGTCGGAGCGCTCGCGCAGCTGCTCGGTCATCTCCTGCGACTGCTTGAGCAGCATCTCCGTCTTGGAGTTGACGGAGATGGTGTTGACGCTCGTACCGATCATCTCGGCGATCTGGCTGAGGAAGTCCTTCTGGATCTGCGTGAAGGGCTGGAAGGAGGCCAGCTCGATGACGCCGAGCACCTTCCCCTCGAAGAGCACCGGCAGCACGATCACGTGCGCCGGCGGGGCCTCGCCGAGCCCGGAGGAGATCTTCAGGTAGCCGGGCGGGGTGTTCTCGATGAGCACCATCCGCTTCTCCTCGGCGACCATCCCGATCAGTCCCTCCCCCGGCCGGAAGGAGATGGGCATCTGGCCGCCGGCGTACGCGTAACTCCCGCGCATCCGCAGCTCGTACGAGCCGTCCGCGCCCCCGTCGGTCCCGATCTCGGTGCTGCCCCCGGTCGGCAGCGCCAGGAAGAACGCCCCGTGCTGCGCGGAGACCACCGGGGTCAGCTCGCTCATGATCAGCGAGGCCACGTCGTCCAGCTCGCGGCGGCCCTGCATCAGGGCGGAGATGCGGGCGAGGTTGCCCTTGAGCCAGTCCTGCTCCTTGTTGGCCAGGGTGGTGTCGCGCAGGTTGGCGATCATCGTGTTGATGTTGTCCTGGAGGACCTGGATCTCGCCCGCCGCGTCCACGTCGATCTTCAGGTTGAGATCGCCCCGCGTCACCGCGGTGGCCACGGCCGCGATGGCGCGCACCTGCCGGGTGAGGTTCCCGGCCATCTCGTTCACGGACTCGGTCAGGTCCCGCCAGGTGCCGTCCACGTCCCGGACTCGGGCCTGGCCGCCGAGGATGCCCTCGGTACCCACCTCGCGGGCGACGCGGGTCACCTGGTCGGCGAAGGAGGAGAGCTGGTCGACCATCGTGTTGATCGTGGTCTTGAGCTCCAGGATCTCCCCGCGCGCGTCGATGTCGATCTTCTTGGTCATGTCGCCCTTGGCGATGGCGGTCGTGACCATGGCGATCTGCCGCACCTGGCCGGTGAGGTTGGAGGCCATGAAGTTCACCGAGTCGGTGAGGTCCTTCCAGGTCCCGGAGACTCCGGGCACGTGCGCCTGGCCGCCCAGACGGCCCTCCGTACCCACCTCGCGGGCCACGCGCGTGACCTCGTCGGCGAAGGAGGACAGGGTCTTGACCATGGTGTTGACGGTGTCGGCGAGCTGCGCGACCTCGCCGCGGGCCTCGACGGTGACCGTCTTGGTCAGGTCGCCGTTGGCCACCGCGGTAGACACCTGCGCGATCCCGCGCACCTGGGCGGTCAGGTTGCCGGCCATGGTGTTGACGTTGTCGCTGAGGTCCTTCCAGATGCCGGTGACCCCGCGCACCCGGGCCTGGCCGCCGAGGATTCCCTCGGTACCCACCTCCCGGGCCACCCGCGTCACCTGCTCCGCGAAGGACGACAGCTGGTCCACCATCGTGTTCACGGTGGTGACCAGTTCGAGGATCTCGCCCTTCGCGTCGACCGTGATCTTCTTGGAGAGGTCGCCCATGGCCACGGCCGTGGTCACCTCGGCGATGTTGCGCACCTGCGAGGTCAGGTTGTTCGCCATGAAGTTGACGGACTGGGTGAGGTCCTTCCAGGTGCCGGAGACGCCCTTCACCTCGGCCTGGCCGCCCAGGATGCCCTCGGTACCCACCTCCCGGGCCACCCGCGTCACCTGCTCGGCGAAGTTCGAGAGCTGGTCCACCATCGTGTTGAGGGTGTTCTTCAGCTCCAGGATCTCGCCCCGGGCATCGACCTCGATCTTCTGCGACAGGTCGCCGCGCGCCACCGCGGTGGCGACCTGCGCGATGTTGCGCACCTGGGACGTCAGGTTCCCGGCCATGCCGTTCACGGAGTCCGTCAAATCGCGCCAGACGCCGGCCACACCGGGCACCTGCGCCTGACCGCCGAGCCGGCCCTCCGTACCCACGTCCCGGGCCACCCGGGTGACCTGCTCGGCGAAGGCCGAGAGCTGGTCGACCATGGTGTTGATGGTGTTCTTGAGCTCCAGGATCTCGCCGCGCGCGTCCACGTCGATCTTCTGGGAGAGGTCGCCGCGGGCCACGGCCGTGGTCACCTGGGCGATCTGGCGCACCTGGGAGGTCAGGTTCCCGGCCATGAAGTTGACGGAGTCGGTGAGCTCCTTCCAGGTGCCGGACACCCCCTCGACCCGTGCCTGGCCGCCGAGCCGGCCCTCCGTGCCCACGTCCCGCGCCATCCGCGTGACCTGGTCGGCGAAGGAGGACAGCTGGTCCACCATCGTGTTCACGGTGTTCTTCAGCTGCAGCATCTCGCCGGAGACGTCGACCGTGACCTTCTGCGACAGGTCGCCGTTGGCCACCGCCGTCGTCACCTGGGCGATGTTGCGGACCTGCCCGGTGAGGTTGCGGAAGGCGGTGTTCACCGAGTCGGTGAGGTCCTTCCACGTCCCGGCCGCGCCCGGCACCTGCGCCTGCCCGCCCAGTTCGCCTTCGACGCCGACCTCACGGGCCACGCGCGTCACTTCGGCACCGAAGGACTGGAGCTGGTCCACCATCGTGTTGACGGTGTTCTTCAGCTCCAGCATCTCGCCGGCCACGTTCACGGTGACCTTCTGCGACAGGTCGCCGTTGGCCACCGCCGTCGTCACCTGGGCGATGTCGCGCACCTGCGTGGTGAGGTTGCGGAAGACCGTGTTCACCGAGTCGGTGAGGTCCTTCCACGTCCCCGCCGCGCCCGGCACCTGCGCCTGCCCGCCGAGCAGGCCCTTCGCCCCGACCTCGCTGGCCACGCGCGTGACCTCGTCCGCGAAGGTCCGTAGCGTCTCGGTCATCTGGTTGATCGTTTCGGCCAGCTGCGCGACCTCACCGCGCGCGCTGACCCGGACCTTCTGCGACAGGTCGCCGTTGGCCACGGCCGTGGTCACCTGCGCGATGCCGCGCACCTGGGCCGTCAGGTTGCCCGCCATCGTGTTGACGGAGTCGGTCAGGTCCTTCCACACGCCCGCGACCCCGGGCACCTTCGCCTGGCCGCCGAGCTCACCCTCCGTACCCACCTCGCGGGCCACGCGGGTCACCTCGGAGGAGAACGAGGAGAGCTGGTCCACCATCGTGTTCACGGTGTTCTTCAGCTGCAGCATCTCGCCGGCCACGTGCACCGTGACCTTGCGCGACAGATCGCCCTTGGCCACCGCCGTCGTCACGAGAGCAATGTCACGCACCTGGGCGGTGAGCCGGTACGCCATCGTGTTGACGGAGTCGGTCAGATCCTTCCAGGATCCGGACATTCCACGCACTTGCGCCTGGCCGCCGAGCTTGCCCTCGGTGCCCACCTCCAGCGCCACCCGCGTCACCTCGTCGGTGAACGCGGAGAGCTGATCGACCAGGTTGTTGACCGTCCGCCCGACCTTCAGGAACTCCCCGCGCAGCGGGTGCCCGGCACCCTCCGCGGCCTGGGTCCGCAGGTCCATGCGCTGGTCGAGATCACCCTCGGCGACCGCCGACAGCACCCGGCCGACCTCGGACACCGGCCGGGCCAGATCGTCCACCAGCTGGTTCGAGGCGTCGATCGCGGCCGCCCAGGAGCCCTCGCAGGCACCCGTTTCCAGCCGTTCGCTGAGCTTGCCCTCACGGCCCACCATCCGCCGCACCCGGGACAGCTCCCCGGTCAGGTGGAGGTTGCGGTCGGCCACCTCGTTGTAGACGGCGGCGATCTCCGCCATCACACCGTCGCCGGACACCGTCAGGCGTTTGCGGAAGTTCCCGTCCCGCATCGACACCAGGGCCGTGAGCAGCCTGTTCAGGGCCGCGGTATCGACTTCCGTCGTCACGCCCCTCCGGGAGCGTCCTCCCTTCGGGCGCGTTCCCGTACGCCGCACCGCCGCGCCAGCCTCCACCGTGTCCCTCCCGAAGGGGTCGACCACTGTTCCACCGGGCATCTTGTTCATCAGACTGCGTCCATCTACGCCGTGCCCGTCTCCTGCGTGACTCCAAGCCTGCCCAGTGTTTCACCCCGGCCGAACCTGGCCATAACACTCCGGCACCATCGCACACCGGCCACACCCTGCGGGTGGATTCCCAGACGACGGCACCATGGCGACCGCGAAGGTAAGTAACCTGGCATCCGTTGTCCACCGCGTCGAAGGAGACTTGTGATCACGGCACGGGCGGCTGCCAGTTTCGATCCACAGGGGCGTTCAGTCGCTGCTGCCCGCGCATTCGTCCGCGACACCCTCCAGGGCTGGGGTTTCGCGGACATCGTCGACGACGCCGTGGTCCTCACCAGCGAGCTCGTCACCAACGCCGTGGTCCACGCCGGCACCCGCGCCGAAGTCCTGTGCCTGCGCACCGAGGACGGCGTACGGGTCGAGGTCGCCGACCGCTACCCGGAGCGCGAGCTCCCGCTCCAGCACCCCGGCGACCGCCCGTACGCGGACCCCGACCGCGAGAACGGCCGCGGGCTCATGCTCTGCGCCGCCCTCGCCACCCGCTGGGGCGTCGAGTACACGGCCACGCACAAGCACGTGTGGTTCCGGCTCGACATGCCGGACCGTCCGGTCGGTACCCGCTCCGCGGGACCCGTGGTCCCCGACCAGCTCCTGCCCCTGGCCGACAGCCGGGTCCGCGTCGCCGTCCTCCAGATCGACTCCGCCGGCATCGTCTCCGCCTGGAACGAGGACGCCGAGATCATCTTCGGCCACCTCGCCTCGAAGGCGGTCGGCCGCCCGCTCGCCGAGCTCGCCGCCTGGCCGCAGACCCCCGGCACCGGCACCGGCATCGCCGAGGCCCTGCGCCTGTCCCGCTGGGAGGGCAGCTACGGCATCCGCGGCGCCGACGGCCGCGTCATCCCGATCTACGCCTCCCACCTGCGGGTCCGCGATGCCCACGGCGAGCCCTCCATCGTCTGTCTGCTCGTCCACGACGACGAGCGCGCCCTGCTGCAGAGCCCCGTACGCGTCCCCATGGACGGCGGCCACCTCACCGAGGCCCGCCCCACGGACCCCTTCGAGATCTTCATCGGCTCCCCCGCCCCCGACGACCTCGACGGCCTCCTCCAGCGCACCGTGGAACGCGCCCGCGACCTCCTCGACGCCGACTCCGCCTTCCTCCTGCTCGCCACCGACGACGAGACCGAGCTCGAAGTCCGCGCCACCACCGGTCTGCCCTCCACCCGCCAGCGGTTCGCCCGCGTCCCCGTCGAGGCCGGCACCAACCGGTACGGCAGCGCCCGCATGCCCGCCGTCCACGAGGACCTCATCGTCGTCCCCGGTGCGGTACCCCTCCTGGAAGCCACCGGCATGCGCTCCGCCATCACCGTCCCCCTCAAGGTGGAGGGCCGTCTCACCGGCTCGCTCGGCGTCGCCGCCGAGATCCCCGGCCGCTACTCCAACGACGACGCCCTGCGCCTGCAGTTCGCCGCGGACCGCATCGCCCTCGCCGTGGAATCGGCCCGCCTCGGCGAGCTCGAACGACTGCGCCGCGGCTCCCTCTCCTTCCTCGTCGAGGCCTCCGACCTGCTCGCCGGCACCCTGGACCGGGACCAGACCCTGGCCCTCATGGCCCAGATGACCGTCCCCACCCTCGCCACCTGGTGCGCCGTCTACACGATCGCCGACCAGTCCTCCGACCCGTTCCTCTCGTACGTCCTGCACGAGGACGAGGAACGCATCGACGGTCTCAAGGCCCTGCTCGCCCAGGTCAGCCCGCCCGACCCGGTCCGCGAGTCCGGCGCCCGTCCCTGGCCCGAGACCTCCCTGGCGGTCGGCGGCGAGACCGTGGTCCTCCCGCTCCTGGCCCGCAACCGCGTCATCGGCATGCTGACCCTCGGCAAGCCCTCCGAGGAGCACTTCCGGCAGGAGATCCTCGAACTCGCCGAGGACCTCTCCCGCCGCGCCGCCCTCGCCCTGGACAACGCCCGCCTGTACTCCGAGCGCACCGCCATCAGCCGCTCGCTCCAGCGCAGCCTGCTGCCGCCCGGCTCCCCCACCATCCCCGGCATCGAGGTCGAGGTCATCTACCGCGCCGCCGGCGAGGGCAACGAAGTGGGCGGCGACTTCTATGACGTCTTCCCGATCCGCCCCGGCGTCTACGGCTTCGCCATCGGCGATGTCTGCGGTACGGGCCCGGAGGCGGCCGCCGTCACCGGTCTGGCCCGCCACGCCCTGCGTCTCCTGGCCCGCGAGGGCCTCGGCGGCCCGGCCGTACTGGAGCGCCTCAACGCGGCCATCCTCGACGAGGGCGACCGCAGCCGCTTCCTGACGCTCCTCTACGGCGAGCTGCACCCCCAGCCCGACGGCGGCGCCCACATGAAGGTCGTCTGCGCGGGCCACCCCCTGCCGCTGCGCCTGCGCCCGAACGGCGAGGTGACCTCCGCCGCCGACCCGCAGCCGCTCCTCGGAGTCCTGGACGACCTGGACCTCTACGAGCAGACCCTCACCCTGGACCCGGGCGACGTCCTCCTCTGCGTCACCGACGGCGTCACCGAGCGCCGCGAGGGCACCCGCATGCTCGGCGACGACGGCCTCGCCGAGGTCCTCACCACCTGTACGGGCCTCACGGCCGGCGCCGTCGCCTCCCGCGTCCTGCGCGCGGTGGAACGCTTCGCCGCCGAACCCGCCTCCGACGACATGGCCATCCTGGCCTTCCGTATCCCCCAGCAGCGCGACGGCGACTGAACGCCGTCGCGCCACACCACTCAGCGACGGGGCCCGGCCACCAGGATCATGAAGGACGGGGCCGCCATTTCCGTGGTCCAGGGCGTACTGCTGCCCGTATCGACGACCGCGTCGCGGCCGGTGCCGGACCGGGAAGGTGACGGAGACGGGGACGGGGACGGAGACGGGGAGCCGCCGTGGGCAGCCACGGTCGTCCTGACCGTGCGGGCGAGGTGTCGGATCCGTTCGGTACTCATGAGCGTTCCTCCCGTGGATCGAGGGGCTTGGAACTCCTGCTGATCCCATTGCGCCCCGAACCCCACCCCCGGTCACGGCCCGAAGATTCGGGGCTTGACAGGAGGTCCCGGACCCCTCTCACGCGCAACGGGGAAAACTCGGGGAACGCAAAAAGGCCCCCGCCAATGGCGGGGGCCTTCTCGTTTTGGAGCCCTTTAACGGAATCGAACCGTTGACCTTCTCCTTACCATGGAGACGCTCTACCGACTGAGCTAAAAGGGCGGGTTGTTCGGCGGCGTCCTACTCTCCCACAGGGTCCCCCCTGCAGTACCATCGGCGCTGAAAGGCTTAGCTTCCGGGTTCGGAATGTAAACCGGGCGTTTCCCTAACGCTATGACCACCGAAACACTATGAAGTTAACCAAACCGGATATGACACAGTTCGTTACTTCAGAACTAACACAGTGGACGCGAGCAACTGAGGACAAGCCCTCGGCCTATTAGTACCAGTCAGCTCCACCCGTTACCGGGCTTCCACATCTGGCCTATCAACCCAGTCGTCTACTGGGAGCCTTACCCTCTCAAGGAGGTGGGAATACTCATCTTGAAGCAGGCTTCCCGCTTAGATGCTTTCAGCGGTTATCCCTCCCGAACGTAGCCAACCAGCCATGCCCTTGGCAGGACAACTGGCACACCAGAGGTTCGTCCGTCCCGGTCCTCTCGTACTAGGGACAGCCCTTCTCAATATTCCTACGCGCACAGCGGATAGGGACCGAACTGTCTCACGACGTTCTAAACCCAGCTCGCGTACCGCTTTAATGGGCGAACAGCCCAACCCTTGGGACCGACTCCAGCCCCAGGATGCGACGAGCCGACATCGAGGTGCCAAACCATCCCGTCGATATGGACTCTTGGGGAAGATCAGCCTGTTATCCCCGGGGTACCTTTTATCCGTTGAGCGACGGCGCTTCCACAAGCCACCGCCGGATCACTAGTCCCGACTTTCGTCCCTGCTCGACCCGTCGGTCTCACAGTCAAGCTCCCTTGTGCACTTACACTCAACACCTGATTGCCAACCAGGCTGAGGGAACCTTTGGGCGCCTCCGTTACTTTTTGGGAGGCAACCGCCCCAGTTAAACTACCCATCAGACACTGTCCCTGATCCGGATCACGGACCGAGGTTAGACATCCAGCACGACCAGAGTGGTATTTCAACGACGACTCCACAACCACTGGCGTGGCCGCTTCAAAGTCTCCCACCTATCCTACACAAGCCGAACCGAACACCAATATCAAACTATAGTAAAGGTCCCGGGGTCTTTCCGTCCTGCTGCGCGAAACGAGCATCTTTACTCGTAGTGCAATTTCACCGGGCCTATGGTTGAGACAGTCGAGAAGTCGTTACGCCATTCGTGCAGGTCGGAACTTACCCGACAAGGAATTTCGCTACCTTAGGATGGTTATAGTTACCACCGCCGTTTACTGGCGCTTAAGTTCTCAGCTTCGCCACACCGAAATGTGACTAACCGGTCCCCTTAACGTTCCAGCACCGGGCAGGCGTCAGTCCGTATACATCGCCTTACGGCTTCGCACGGACCTGTGTTTTTAGTAAACAGTCGCTTCTCGCTGGTCTCTGCGGCCACCCCCAGCTCACGGAGTAAATCCGATCACCAGTGATGGCCCCCTTCTCCCGAAGTTACGGGGGCATTTTGCCGAGTTCCTTAACCATAGTTCACCCGAACGCCTCGGTATTCTCTACCTGACCACCTGAGTCGGTTTAGGGTACGGGCCGCCATGAAACTCGCTAGAGGCTTTTCTCGACAGCATAGGATCATCCACTTCACCACAATCGGCTCGGCATCAGGTCTCAGCCTTATATGAGGGACGGATTTGCCTACCCCTCGGCCTACACCCTTACCCCGGGACTACCACCGCCCGGGCTGGACTACCTTCCTGCGTCACCCCATCGCTTACCTACTACAAGTCTGGTTCGCCGGCTCCACCACTTTCCTTTCCCCGAAGGGTCCGGAACGGCTTCACGGGCTTAGCATCGCCTGATTCGATATTGGGCGTTTCAAAGCGGGTACCGGAATATCAACCGGTTGTCCATCGACTACGCCTGTCGGCCTCGCCTTAGGTCCCGACTTACCCTGGGCAGATCAGCTTGACCCAGGAACCCTTAGTCAATCGGCGCACACGTTTCTCACGTGTGTATCGCTACTCATGCCTGCATTCTCACTCGTGAACCGTCCACAACTAGCTTCCGCTGCTGCTTCACCCGGCACACGACGCTCCCCTACCCATCACAGCGGGCGTTGGCCCTATTGCTGCAATGACACGACTTCGGCGGTACGCTTGAGCCCCGCTACATTGTCGGCGCGGAATCACTTGACCAGTGAGCTATTACGCACTCTTTCAAGGGTGGCTGCTTCTAAGCCAACCTCCTGGTTGTCTCTGCGACTCCACATCCTTTCCCACTTAGCGTACGCTTAGGGGCCTTAGTCGATGCTCTGGGCTGTTTCCCTCTCGACCATGGAGCTTATCCCCCACAGTCTCACTGCCACGCTCTCACTTACCGGCATTCGGAGTTTGGCTAAGGTCAGTAACCCGGTAGGGCCCATCGCCTATCCAGTGCTCTACCTCCGGCAAGAAACACGTGACGCTGCACCTAAATGCATTTCGGGGAGAACCAGCTATCACGGAGTTTGATTGGCCTTTCACCCCTAACCACAGGTCATCCCCCAGGTTTTCAACCCTGGTGGGTTCGGTCCTCCACGAAGTCTTACCTCCGCTTCAACCTGCCCATGGCTAGATCACTCCGCTTCGGGTCTAGAGCGTGCAACTCAATCGCCCTATTCGGACTCGCTTTCGCTACGGCTTCCCCACACGGGTTAACCTCGCTACACACCGCTAACTCGCAGGCTCATTCTTCAAAAGGCACGCAGTCACGACCGTTATTCCGAAGAATAACGGCGACGCTCCCACGGCTTGTAGGCACACGGTTTCAGGTACTATTTCACTCCGCTCCCGCGGTACTTTTCACCATTCCCTCACGGTACTATCCGCTATCGGTCACCAGGGAATATTTAGGCTTAGCGGGTGGTCCCGCCAGATTCACACGGGATTTCTCGGGCCCCGTGCTACTTGGGAGATTCTTAAGCAAGCCGCTGATGTTTCGTCTACGGGGGTCTTACCCTCTACGCCGGACCTTTCGCATGTCCTTCGACTACATCAACGGTTTCTGACTCGCCGACCGGCCGGCAGACCGATCAAAAGAATTCCCACAACCCCGCATGCGCAACCCCTGCCGGGTATCACACGCATACGGTTTGGCCTCATCCGGTTTCGCTCGCCACTACTCCCGGAATCACGGTTGTTTTCTCTTCCTGCGGGTACTGAGATGTTTCACTTCCCCGCGTTCCCTCCACACTGCCTATGTGTTCAGCAGTGGGTGACAGCCCATGACGACTGCCGGGTTTCCCCATTCGGACACCCCCGGATCAAAGCTCAGTTGGCAGCTCCCCGGGGCCTATCGCGGCCTCTCACGTCCTTCATCGGTTCCTGGTGCCAAGGCATCCACCGTGCGCCCTTAAAAACTTGGCCTACAGATGCTCGCGTCCACTGTGTAGTTCTCAAGCAACGACCAGCCACCCATCACCCTCATCCGGAGACGAAGTTCACTGGGGCCGGCATCGCGAAGATAAAGCCTTTCGGCCGTACCCTCAGATACCCAACAACGTGCCAAGCACGATCCCCGCCACTCAAACTGTTTTCCACGCCGAAGCAGTACTCACAGAAGGTTTTGGAAACCGTGCCAACTAATCAACGTTCCACCCTGAGCTGACCGTGCAGAACGTTTGTCTGCAATCGGTACTGTGCTCCTTAGAAAGGAGGTGATCCAGCCGCACCTTCCGGTACGGCTACCTTGTTACGACTTCGTCCCAATCGCCAGTCCCACCTTCGACAGCTCCCTCCCTTACGGGTTGGGCCACCGGCTTCGGGTGTTACCGACTTTCGTGACGTGACGGGCGGTGTGTACAAGGCCCGGGAACGTATTCACCGCAGCAATGCTGATCTGCGATTACTAGCAACTCCGACTTCATGGGGTCGAGTTGCAGACCCCAATCCGAACTGAGACCGGCTTTTTGAGATTCGCTCCACCTCACGGTATCGCAGCTCATTGTACCGGCCATTGTAGCACGTGTGCAGCCCAAGACATAAGGGGCATGATGACTTGACGTCGTCCCCACCTTCCTCCGAGTTGACCCCGGCGGTCTCCTGTGAGTCCCCATCACCCCGAAGGGCATGCTGGCAACACAGGACAAGGGTTGCGCTCGTTGCGGGACTTAACCCAACATCTCACGACACGAGCTGACGACAGCCATGCACCACCTGTATACCGACCACAAGGGGGGCACTATCTCTAATGCTTTCCGGTATATGTCAAGCCTTGGTAAGGTTCTTCGCGTTGCGTCGAATTAAGCCACATGCTCCGCTGCTTGTGCGGGCCCCCGTCAATTCCTTTGAGTTTTAGCCTTGCGGCCGTACTCCCCAGGCGGGGAACTTAATGCGTTAGCTGCGGCACCGACGACGTGGAATGTCGCCAACACCTAGTTCCCAACGTTTACGGCGTGGACTACCAGGGTATCTAATCCTGTTCGCTCCCCACGCTTTCGCTCCTCAGCGTCAGTAATGGCCCAGAGATCCGCCTTCGCCACCGGTGTTCCTCCTGATATCTGCGCATTTCACCGCTACACCAGGAATTCCGATCTCCCCTACCACACTCTAGCTAGCCCGTATCGAATGCAGACCCGAGGTTAAGCCTCGGGCTTTCACATCCGACGTGACAAGCCGCCTACGAGCTCTTTACGCCCAATAATTCCGGACAACGCTTGCGCCCTACGTATTACCGCGGCTGCTGGCACGTAGTTAGCCGGCGCTTCTTCTGCAGGTACCGTCACTTTCGCTTCTTCCCTGCTGAAAGAGGTTTACAACCCGAAGGCCGTCATCCCTCACGCGGCGTCGCTGCATCAGGCTTTCGCCCATTGTGCAATATTCCCCACTGCTGCCTCCCGTAGGAGTCTGGGCCGTGTCTCAGTCCCAGTGTGGCCGGTCGCCCTCTCAGGCCGGCTACCCGTCGTCGCCTTGGTGGGCCATTACCCCACCAACAAGCTGATAGGCCGCGGGCTCATCCTTCACCGCCGGAGCTTTTAACCCCCGCCCATGCAGGCAGGAGTGTTATCCGGTATTAGACCCCGTTTCCAGGGCTTGTCCCAGAGTGAAGGGCAGATTGCCCACGTGTTACTCACCCGTTCGCCACTAATCCACCCCGAAGGGCTTCATCGTTCGACTTGCATGTGTTAAGCACGCCGCCAGCGTTCGTCCTGAGCCAGGATCAAACTCTCCATGAATGTTTACCGGTAATCCGGTGCACACGCACTTAGAGCGGGACAGTCATGTCGGAATAAGACCGACCGTCCACTGCATCCTCGCTGTGTAATTGCCTGCAAGCATCCCAGCCGAAGCCGTGACCTCACAGGTCTTTTTCAAAGGAACCTCATCCACCGAAATGGACGGGGTATCAACTTTTTGGCGTTGATTTTTGGCACGCTGTTGAGTTCTCAAGGAACGGACGCTTCCTTTGTACTCACCCTCTCGGGCTTTCCTCCGGGCTTTCGTTCTGTTCTTGCGTTTCCGACTCTATCAGACTCTTTCGTGTCCGATTCCCGGTCGAAGCGGGTTTCGCTTTCCAGTTCTTCGCTTTCGCGTTTTCCCTTTCCTGCGATTCCAACTCTACCAGATCATTTCCGTGTCGCTTCCGACTTGGATTTGAATTGGACGGCCATTGGAGAGCCATTCCCTTTCGGGCGAGCCAGACTTTATCAGGTTTCCCTGCTCTGGAATCCCACCCGCCCGCATCGACATGGCCGGGCACACGTGTGTGCCGGGGTGTCGTGCGAGGTGGAGACGTAAACGTACTGGAGCGGGGCCCTCGGATGCAAATCCGGTTGCCCCGCTCCGGTGTGGTCGCTACGGCGAGGCTCAGACCTCGACGACGACCGGGAGGATCATCGGGCGGCGGCGGTAGCCGTCCGAGACCCACTTGCCCATCGTGCGGCGGATGAGCTGCTGGATCTGGTGCGGCTCGGCCACACCGTCCGCTGCGGCGCGGGCGATGGCTTCCTCGATCTTCGGCAGGACGGAGGAGAACGCCGAGTCCTCGATGCCGGAGCCGCGGGCCTGGATGTTCGGGCCGCTGACGATCTTGCCCGTGGTGCTGTCCACCACGACGTAGACCGAGATGATGCCCTCGTCACCGAGGATCTTGCGGTCCTTGAGGTGGGCTTCGGTGACGTCGCCGACCGAGAGGCCGTCCACGTAGACATAGCCGGCCTGGACCTTGCCCGAGATGCGGGCCTTGCCGTCGATGAGGTCGACGACGACGCCGTCCTCGGCGATGACGATGCGGTCCTTCGGTACGCCCGTCAGGGCGCCGAGCTCGGCGTTGGCGCGCAGGTGGCGCCATTCGCCGTGGACCGGCATCAGGTTCCGCGGCTTGCAGATGTTGTAGAAGTACAGCAGCTCGCCGGCGGAGGCGTGGCCGGAGACGTGCACCTTGGCGTTGCCCTTGTGCACGACGTTGGCGCCCCAGCGGGTCAGGCCGTTGATCACGCGGTAGACCGCGTTCTCGTTGCCCGGGATGAGCGACGAGGCCAGGATGACCGTGTCGCCCGGGACGATCCGGATCTGGTGATCGCGGTTCGCCATGCGGGACAGGGCAGCCATCGGCTCGCCCTGCGAACCCGTGCAGACCAGGACGACCTCGTGGGCCGGCAGGTCGTCGAGGGTCTTGACGTCCACGACCAGGCCTGCCGGAACCTTCAGGTAGCCCAGGTCACGGGCGATGCCCATGTTGCGGACCATCGAGCGGCCGACGAAGGCGACCCTGCGGCCGTACTCGTGAGCGGCGTCGAGGATCTGCTGGATGCGGTGCACGTGGCTCGCGAAGCTCGCCACGATGATCCGGTTGTTGGCGTTGGCGAACACCGTGCGCAGCACGTTGGAGATCTCGCGCTCGGGCGGGACGAAGCCCGGGACCTCGGCGTTCGTCGAGTCCGAGAGGAGAAGGTCGATGCCCTCTTCGCTCAGGCGCGCGAAGGCGTGCAGGTCGGTGAGGCGGTTGTCCAGCGGGAGCTGGTCCATCTTGAAGTCGCCGGTGCACACGACCATGCCGGCGCCGGTGCGGATGGCCACGGCCAGGGCGTCCGGGATGGAGTGGTTGACCGCGATGAACTCGCAGTCGAAGGGGCCGAGGTTCTCGCGCTCGCCTTCCTTCACCTCGAGGGTGTAGGGGCGGATGCGGTGCTCCTGGAGCTTGGCCTCGATGAGCGCCAGCGTCAGCTTGGAGCCGATCAGCGGGATGTCCGGCTTCTCCCGGAGGAGGTAGGGGACGGCGCCGATGTGGTCCTCGTGGCCGTGCGTGAGGACGATGCCCTCGATGTCGTCGAGCCGGTCCCTGATGGACGAGAAGTCCGGCAGGATCAGGTCGATGCCCGGCTGCTCCTCTTCGGGGAACAGGACACCGCAGTCGACGATGAGCAGGCGGCCGTCGAACTCGAAGACGGTCATGTTGCGGCCGATCTCACCGAGCCCGCCCAGGGGGGTGACCCGAAGGCCGCCCTTGGGGAGCTTCGGCGGCGGACCGAGTTCAGGATGCGGATGGCTCAAAAGGTTCTCCTTCACCACGCGCGGCCACGTACCCGTCGAGGCACGTGGCGCGCATGTCAATTCGTGCACTTGCTGTTGTCTTGTGTGGTTCTGCTTATTCAGTTGTGAAGTCTGATGTCAGAGCTGTACCCCGCCGGCGGCAAGATCGATCTTGAGCTGCGCCGTCTCCTCGGCGGTCAGCTCGACCAGCGGGAGCCGCAGCGGGCCCGCGGGCAGGCCCTGCAGGTTCAGCGCGCCCTTGGTGGTGATCACACCCTGGGTGCGGAACATGCCGGTGAAGACGGGGAGCAGCTTCTGGTGGATCTCGGTGGCCTTCTGGACGTCGCCGCCCAAGTGGGCCTCGAGCATCTCGCGGAGCTCGGGGGAGACCACGTGACCGACCACGGAGACGAAGCCGACCGCGCCGACCGACAGGAGCGGCAGGTTCAGCATGTCGTCGCCGGAGTACCAGGCCAGGCCGCTCTGTGCGATGGCCCAGCTGGCGCGTCCGAGGTCGCCCTTGGCGTCCTTGTTGGCAACGATACGGGGGTGCTCGGCCAGCCGGACGAGTGTTTCCGTATTGATCGGGACACCGCTGCGGCCCGGGATGTCGTAGAGCATGACCGGGAGCTCGGTGGCGTCGGCGATCGCCGTGAAGTGCCGGAAGAGGCCTTCCTGCGGCGGCTTGCTGTAGTAGGGGGTGACCGCGAGCAGGCCGTGGGCGCCGGTGCGCTCGGCCTGACGGGCCAGCTCGAGGGTGTGACGGGTGTCATTGGTCCCGATGCCGGCGACCACGTGGGCCCGGTCTCCGACCGCTTCGAGTACGGCTCGTACGAGGTCGTTTTTCTCCGCGTCAGTGGTGGTCGGCGACTCACCGGTGGTGCCGTTGATGATCAGGCCGTCGTTGCCTGCGTCCACCAGGTGGACGGCGAGCTGCTGCGCGCCATCGAGGTCAAGTGCGCCATCCGCCGTAAACGGCGTGATCATGGCGGTGAGGACCCGCCCGAAGGGGGTCTGCGGAGTCGAGATCGGAGCCATGGGTAACACGCTACTCGCTGCCATGCTCGCGGTGTCCCCTCGGGGGACGTGATGAGGGTGTTGGAGCCCGGCACTGCCTGCTCGGGGGTTCAAGCAGTGCCGGGTCCGTTTGATCAGCCTAGATGAACTTTACGAAACGTGGCAATACGGACACTTCGGACTTGTTCCGCACATCCGTGCGGAACAAGGGTGATCGGGCCGTACGGGGCACCGACCGGCCGTCATCGGCGGAGCTGACGCGGTGCCATAAAATTTGGTTAATGTCCCGAAAAACGGCACCGATCGGGCCTTTCGCGCGTCCTACCCGGTAGAACGTCCGTCCATCCCGCACCCACCGCCCCCAGGGCCCCGACCGTGAGGAGAGTCGTTCCCATGTTCCGCCGGCGCGAACCCGTCCCGTTCGCCTTCGTCGCCGAGGCCGACCGATTCCGCAGCAACGTCACTCCGCCGCCGCGCGAGAGTCTGGGCAAGACCCAGATCGCCGCCCGTAGTCTGGTCGGGCTGACCGTCGTGGCGGGACTCGTCGGATCGCTGCTCTTCGGCATCCCCGCACTGCAGCCGAGCCACGCACCGGCGAAGTCGCAGCAGTCGGAGGCATCCGAGGGACGGTAGCCTCACGGGCACAGCCCAACCGAACGTGCATGTGAGTGAGGTCCTGCCGTGCCCCTGCCCTTCCTGACGGCCGACGGCGCATTCGACGCGCACGACAACGGGGAGACGCTCCCCTACGAAGACCCGGACCGCTGGCGTCGCCCCTACCGTCCGGGGCCCTGGCGGGTGGCCATCGCCGCGCTGATGCTGCTGCTCGGCTCGTTCATGCTCTTCGCCACGGTGATCATCGTGGCCGCCGGCACCTGGACCGGCGCCCTGGGCGGTCTGCTCGCCTCGCTCGTCGTGGTCGGCTCCGCCCTGCGGCTGCTGCGCACGGGCGTCTGGGTGAGCCCCAAGGGGCTGCGCGTGGCGGGGTTCTTCACCACCCGCTCGATCCCCTGGAACCAGGTCGGCGAGGTCCGCACGGTGCAGCAGCCCGTGCGCTGGCTCGGGCTGCCGAGGACCGTGCAGGGCCAGGCCCTAACGGTGGCCGCGCGCGGCGGCGCCGAGCTGCCGGTGCTGCTGACCGACCACAGCGCCGATTTCCTGTCGCGGACCGAGGCCTTCGACCGGGCCGCCGACTCGGTCGAGGCCTGGGCCGACGAGTACCGGGCCGTGCCCGCCTGAGGCGGCCGCCCCAGCGCCCCTGAGCGGGCGTCACGCGCACGGGAAGCCCGTACAGGCTCAGGCTTGTACGGGCTTTCCGTCGTGCAGGGAGATGGCCCGCTGCATGGCTTTGCGGGCCCTCGGGGTGTCGCGGGCGTCGTGGTAGGCGACGGCGAGGCGGAACCAGCTGCGCCAGTCCCCCGGCGCGTCCTCGGTCTCGGCCTTGCGGCGCGCGAAGACCTCGTCGGCCGAGTCCCGCAGGATCCGGCCGTACTTGTCCCGCTCCAGCTCGTCCACGGGCAGTCCGCCCTCGGCCTCCAGCTCGGCTCCGAGCTGGTTGGCCCTGGTGACGAACCGGGTGTTCTTCCAGAGGAACCAGACACCGATGACCGGCAGGATCAGCACGGCCACCCCGAAGGTGACGGTGAGCCAGGTCCCGTGCCGGAGCAGCATCAGGCCCCTGCTGCCGACCAGGACGAAGTACACGACCAGGACCGCGGCCGTGATGAAGTAGAGGATCTTCGCGCGCATGGTGCAGCCGCCTGCTCGTCAGCCGAGTTCGAGGAAGTTTTCCAGGCCGAAGGTGAGGCCCGGGGTCTGCGTCACGCGGCGCGCGCCGAGCAGGATGCCCGGCATGAAGCTGCTGTGGTGCAGGGAGTCGTGACGGATGGTCAGGGTTTCGCCCTCGCCGCCGAGGAGCACCTCCTGGTGGGCCAGCAGGCCGCGGAGGCGGATCGCGTGCACGGGGACGCCGTCGACGTCCGCGCCGCGCGCGCCGTCGAGCGCGGTGGCGGTGGCATCCGGCTGCGGGCCGAGGCCGGCCTCCGCGCGGGCGGCCGCGATGAGCTGCGCCGTACGGGTCGCCGTGCCGGAGGGGGCGTCGACCTTGTTCGGGTGGTGCAGTTCGACGACCTCGACGGACTCGAAGTAGCGCGCGGCCTGCGCGGCGAACTTCATGGTGAGGACGGCGCCGATGGAGAAGTTCGGGGCGATGAGCACACCGGTCGCCGGGGAAGCGGCGAGCCACGTGTCGAGCCGGGCGAGGCGGTCCTCGGTCCAGCCGGTGGTGCCGACCACTCCGTGGATGCCGTGCCGGACGAGGAACTCCAGGTTCTCCATCACCGAGGCGGGGGTGGTCAGCTCGACCGCGACCTGGGCGCCGGCTTCGGCCAGCGTCTCCAGCTTGTCTCCGCGGCCGAGGGCGGCCACCAGTTCCATGTCCCCGGCGGCCTCGACGGCCTTGACCGCCTCGGAGCCGATGCGGCCCTGGGCGCCGAGAACTGCCACGCGCAGCTTGCTCATGTCATTCCTTAAAGTGCGTACGGGCCCGGGCCCTGTCCCGGGGCCCGGGCGACGTGCTCCTGAGATGCCTGGCTAGGCGACGGCCTCGTCGAGACGGGCCGCCTGCTTCTCCTTCAGCGGGCCGATCACCGCGAGCGAGGGCCGCTGTGCCAGGACGTCCTGCGCGACCGAGCGCACTTCGTCCGGGGTGACGGAGGCGATCCGGGCCAGCAGGTCGTCGACCGACATCTGGTCGCCCCAGCACAGCTCGCTCTTGCCGATGCGGTTCATGATCGCGCCGGTGTCCTCCAGACCGAGGACGGTGGAGCCGGACAGCTGGCCGACGGCCCGCCGGATCTCCTCGTCGGTGAGCCCGTCGGCGGCGACCTTGTCCAGCTCGTCCCGGCAGATCCGCAGGACGTCGTGGACCTGGTTGGGGCGGCAGCCGGCGTAGACGCCGAAGAGGCCGGTGTCGGCGAAGCCCGAGGTGTACGAGTACACGCTGTAGGCGAGACCGCGCTTCTCCCGGACCTCCTGGAAGAGGCGGGAGGACATGCCGCCGCCGAGCGCGGTGTTCAGTACGCCGAGCGCCCAGCGGCGCTCGTCGGTGCGGGCCAGGGCCGGCATGCCGAGGACCACGTGGGCCTGCTCGGTCTTGCGGTTGACCAGCTCGACGCGGCCGGAGGTGCGGATCCGCTTGGTGCCGGAGCGCGGGCCGACCGGTTCGGCGTCGGTGCGGGTCAGGGCACCGGCCTTCTCGAAGGCCGCGCGGACCTGGCGTACGACCTTGTTGTGGTCGACGTTGCCCGCGGCCGCCACGACGAGGTGGGTGGGGTCGTAGTGCTTCTTGTAGAAGCGGCGGATCCGGTCGGCGGTGAGCGCGTTGATCGTGTCGACGGTGCCGAGGACGGGGCGCCCGAGCGGGGTGTCCCCGTACATGGTCTGGGCGAACAGGTCGTGGACCATGTCGCCCGGGTCGTCCTCGGTCATCGCGATCTCTTCGAGGATGACTCCGCGCTCGGCGACGACATCGGATTCGAGGATCAGCGAGCCCGTGAGCATGTCGCACACGACGTCGATGGCCAGCGGCAGGTCGGTGTCGAGCACCCGCGCGTAATAGCAGGTGTACTCCTTCGCCGTGAAGGCGTTCATCTCTCCGCCGACCGCGTCGATCGCGGAGGAGATGTCGAGGGCACTGCGCTTCTCGGTGCCCTTGAAGAGGAGGTGCTCCAGGTAGTGCGTGGCGCCGTTCAGCGAAGGCGTCTCGTCCCGGGATCCGACGTGCGCCCAGATCCCGAAGGTGGCGGAGCGGACGGACGGCAGGGTCTCGGTGACCACGCGCAGTCCGCCGGGGAGGACCGTGCGACGGACGGTGCCGATGCCGCCTGCGCCCTTGAGCAGTGTTTGGGTACGGGCGACGGCCCGCCCCTCCGAAGAGGGGCGGGCCGTCACACGGGAACTACGCGACGTCACTTGTCGGAGTCGTCCTTGTCAGCGTCGTCGCCGGCGGCCTCGCCGTCGATCACGGGGACCAGGGAGAGCTTGCCGCGGGAGTCGATCTCGGCGATCTCGACCTGGACCTTGGTGCCGACCGCGAGCACGTCCTCGACGTTCTCCACGCGCTTGCCACCGGCGAGCTTGCGGATCTGCGAGATGTGCAGCAGGCCGTCCTTGCCGGGCATGAGGGAGACGAAGGCACCGAAGGTGGTGGTCTTGACGACCGTACCCAGGTAGCGCTCGCCGACCTCCGGCATGGTCGGGTTGGCGATCTGGTTGATCGTGGCGCGGGCGGCCTCGGCGGCCGGACCGTCGGCGGCACCGATGTAGATGGTGCCGTCGTCCTCGATCGTGATCTCGGCGCCGGTGTCCTCCTGGATCTGGTTGATCATCTTGCCCTTGGGGCCGATGACCTCACCGATCTTGTCCACCGGGATCTTGACGGTGATGATCCGGGGGGCGAACGGGGACATGGCGTCCGGCGTGTCGATCGCTTCCATCATCACGTCGAGGATGTGGAGGCGGGCGTCGCGGGCCTGCTTGAGGGCGGCGGCCAGAACCGAGGCCGGGATGCCGTCGAGCTTGGTGTCCAGCTGGAGCGCGGTGACGAACTCCTTGGTGCCGGCGACCTTGAAGTCCATGTCGCCGAAGGCGTCCTCCGCACCGAGGATGTCGGTGAGGGCGACGTAGTGGGTCTTGCCGTCGATCTCCTGCGAGATCAGGCCCATGGCGATACCGGCGACGGGGGCCTTGAGGGGCACACCGGCGTTCAGCAGCGACATGGTGGAGGCGCAGACCGAGCCCATGGACGTCGAGCCGTTGGAGCCGAGAGCCTCGGACACCTGGCGGATCGCGTAGGGGAACTCCTCGCGCGTCGGGAGGACCGGCACGATCGCGCGCTCGGCGAGCGCGCCGTGGCCGATCTCGCGGCGCTTCGGCGAACCGACACGGCCGGTCTCGCCGACCGAGTACGGCGGGAAGTTGTAGTTGTGCATGTAGCGCTTGCGGGTCACCGGGGAGAGGGTGTCCAGCTGCTGCTCCATGCGGAGCATGTTGAGGGTGGTGACGCCCAGGATCTGGGTCTCGCCACGCTCGAACAGCGCCGAGCCGTGCACGCGCGGGATGGCCTCGACCTCGGCGGCGAGGGTACGGATGTCCGTGATCCCGCGGCCGTCGATGCGGACCTTGTCCTTGATGACGCGCTCGCGGACCAGGGCCTTGGTCAGGCTGCGGTACGCGGCGGAGATCTCCTTCTCGCGGCCTTCGAAGGCCGGGAGGAGCTTCTCGGCGGCGATCTCCTTGACGCGGTCCAGCTCGGCCTCGCGGTCCTGCTTGCCCGCGATGGTCAGCGCCTGGGAGAGCTCGCCCTTCACCGCGGCCGAGAGGGCCTCGTAGACGTCGTCCTGGTAGTCCAGGAAGACCGGGAACTCGCCCTCGGGCTTGGCGGCCTTGGCGGCCAGGTCGGCCTGGGCCTTGCAGAGGGCCTTGATGAAGGGCTTCGAGGCGTCGAGGCCGGCGGCCACGACCTCCTCGGTCGGCGCCTCGGCGCCGCCCTTGACCAGGGCGATGGTCTTCTCGGTGGCCTCGGCCTCGACCATCATGATCGCGACGTCGCCGTCCTCGAGCACGCGGCCCGCGACGACCATGTCGAAGACGGCGTCCTCGAGCTCGGTGTGCGTCGGGAAGGCAACCCACTGGCCGCGGATCAGCGCGACGCGGACGCCGCCGATCGGGCCGGAGAAGGGCAGGCCGGCCAGCTGGGTGGACGCGGAGGCGGCGTTGATCGCCACGACGTCGTACAGGTGGTCGGGGTTGAGCGCCATGATCGTCGCGACGACCTGGATCTCGTTGCGCAGGCCCTTCTTGAAGGACGGGCGCAGCGGGCGGTCGATCAGGCGACAGGTGAGGATCGCGTCCTCGGAGGGGCGGCCCTCGCGGCGGAAGAAGGAGCCGGGGATCTTGCCGGCCGCGTACTGCCGCTCCTCGACGTCCACCGTCAGGGGGAAGAAGTCGAGCTGGTCCTTGGGCTTCTTCGACGCGGTGGTGGCGGAAAGCACCATCGTGTCGTCGTCCAGGTAGGCAACGGCGGAGCCGGCGGCCTGGCGGGCCAGACGGCCCGTCTCGAAGCGGATGGTGCGGGTGCCGAAGGAACCGTTGTCAATGACGGCCTCGGCGTAGTGGGTCTCGTTCTCCACTAGCGTTTTCTCCATTTTCGTCGTCTCCGTCCGCCACCCGTGTGGTGGTGGACGGTTGCGGAGAAGCGCTCCTGGCGTGCGGGCCGGTCTTCGATCGAAGCAGCCGGGCGAAGCCGCGTGCGGGCTTTCCGGATGCCACTACCGAGGACCGGCGGCGTAGGGAGGGCGCTCCTCCTCTTCAGTTGTGCGCGTCTCGCGACGCGGACGCTTCCAGACTACAAAGCGTCCGGTACGTCGCGCACGTACAGCAAAGGGAGCGGCCCCCTCAATGTGGGAACCGCTCCCTTCACAGCGTCTTTACTTGGCGCCGGCCGCACCGCGGCGGATGCCGAGGCGCTCGACCAGCGTACGGAAGCGCTGGATGTCCTTCTTGGCCAGGTACTGCAGCAGGCGGCGACGCTGGCCGACCAGGATCAGCAGACCACGACGGGAGTGGTGGTCGTGCTTGTGGGCCTTCAGGTGCTCGGTCAGGTCCGAGATGCGGCGGGACAGCATCGCGACCTGGACCTCGGGGGAGCCGGTGTCGCCCTCCTTGGCACCAAACTCTGCGATGAGCTGCTTCTTGACTGCGGCGTCGAGCGGCACGCGTACTCCTTGTAATAGGTCTACATAGCCACCGAGTGCCCCAGGTCGAATTCTCTGGGGATCTTCCGTAACTCGGGAGGCGGGGTCCGCTGAGCGCAGCCTCCGGATGATTCCGGGGGCGCGTACACAAGCGGCCGTCACACAGCGTACCAGGCTGCCGCAGGCCCTCGTCTCAGCTGGTGAGAGCGCGGGCCCGGGCGTAGACGTCCAGCACGGCCAGGGTCAGCGGGACCAGGCAGAGCAGGACCGCCGCCTCGGTGAGGTCGAGCAGCCGCCCCCAGAAGGGTGACAGACCTTTGCGGGGAATGACCAATGCAATTCCGGCGAGGAGGGCCGCGCCGGCGGCCACGGCGGCGGAGAGCGAGAGCGTACGGATCTCCAGGCCGCTGTGGTCCCCGTACCGGGCGAGCTCCTGGAGCAGGGCGTCCGGCGGGTGCACGGCGAGGCCCAGGACGAGCAGGCAGAGGGCGGCGAAGCCGGCCACGAGGGCGCAGGCGACCTGGGCGGTGTAGCGGAAGAGCCGGGCGCGCAGCAGCATGGCGAGCCCGGTGGCCAGGGCCAGGAGCCGGGCCCAGGTGTCGTCCGCGAAGCCGAGGACGGCGGCGGATCCGACGGTGACGGCCGCGCAGCCGCCGACGAGGCCGAGGAGCATCTCGTGGCCGCGGCGGGCCCGGGCGGCGATGGCGTCGGCGTCGAGCGCGGCTCCGGATTCGTGCCCGTCGGCGGCGGAGCGCTCACCGTACGGCTCGCTCTCGTGGCGGTCCGGGGTCTCGTACCCGGCTACGCCGCTCCGCGGGGCGGCGTAGCCGATGGGGAGGCGGGCGAAGCCGGCGGAGAGGCCGGGGAGGAAGGCGACGAGGCCGATGGCGACGGGGGCGCAGGCGGCCGCGGCGGAGGTCGCGCCCGCGTCGGCGGTGATGGCGGCGAAGGTGGCCAGGGTCCCGGTGGCGGCGAGGAAGGTGGCCGCGACGAAGGGGGCGTCGCCGTCGGGGGTGAGGGCGACGAGGGCGACGGAGGCGACGAGCACGCAGACGCAGCCGAGGAGGAACTGGAGCCGGCCGGGGCCCTGCCCGGCGGCGAGGGCGATGATGCCGGAGCCGGCGAGCAGCAGGTGCGGTACGGCGGCGAGGCCGAGGGCCACGGCGGAGCCGCGGTCGCGGTAGACCCGGGCGCGGACGCCCGCGGCGGCGGTGAGGAGCGCGCCGACGGTGCCGGCGATGATGCCGGGGAGTCCGTGCATGTCGTGCAGGACGGGGTCGGCGTACCAGAGGACGAAGCCGAGGAGGGCGAAGAGGACGGCGGCGCCGGTCAGGCCCGCGCCGCGCAGCATGTCGTCGCTCCAGCGGTGGCGGCCCCGCACCACGGCGGCGGCGACGGCGTCGGAGACGTCGTCGAAGACGGCGGGCGGCAGGGACTCGGCGAAGGGGCGCAGGCTCAGCACTTCGCCGTCCAGGACCTGCTGGGCCGCGAGGGTGCGGGCGCCGTCGAGGACGGTGCCCGAGCGCAGGACCAGGTGGAAGCCGGTGGGTGCGCCGACGGGCTGGGTCTGGCCGGTGAGGCGCAGCAGCTCGGGGTAGATGTCGGCGACGGCGATGCCCTCGGGGAGGGCGACGTCCATGCGGCTGTCGGGAGCCACGACGGTGACCCTGCGGAAGCCCGTCGCCTCGGCGGTGTTCACCTGGTGCCCCCGGTGGGTGTGTGTGGTGGGTGGTGCGCGCGGTGGGTGGGTGCGCTGGTGTTCGTGGGTGCGCCGGCCGCGGTGGTCGGCCCGCCGGTGCGCGGCCGATTCGCGGATGCCAATGCCGCGCGCAACCTTACCGGGAGTGCGGATGCCCGTCGGCAAGTAGCATCACCCTTCTGTGGAGAAGAACCCCTTCGCACCCGGGACTTGAGAGTGCTGAGTGCGAACGCCAGTCTGTTTTCTAGGGATTGATGCTCCGGTGAGCCAGATCGTCGTCAAGCGCCTGCCGCGGGCACTGCCACCCGAAGTCCCTTCCGGCGAACTGAGGCTCGAGGCACCGCCGGAGCTCCCCCGGGGGCAGCAGGAGGGCGTGCTGATGCAGCTCCTCCCGATGCTCGGGATGGGCTCGTCCGCCGTCTTCTTCTTCCTGCCGGGCATCCCTCGGTTCATGCGCATCATGGGCGTGCTGATGATGGTGTCGACGGTGGGCATGCTGGTGGCGCAGTTGGTGCGGCACCGCCGCGGTACGCAAGGGCACATGGCCGACGCCCGGCGGGACTATCTCACGTACCTGTCCCAGACCCGCCGTCGCGTACGGAGGACGGCGCGGGCCCAGCGTGACGCGCAGCTGTATCTGCACCCGGCTCCGGAGCAGTTGTGGTCGGTGGTGGCCGAGGGTTCGCGGCTGTGGGAGCGGCGGGTCGGCGACTCGGACTTCGGGCAGGCCCGGCTGGGGCTGGGCGCACAGGGCCTGGCGACCCCGCTGGTCGCTCCGGACACGGCGCCGGTGGAGGAGCTGGAGCCGCTGGCGGCCGGCGCCATGCAGCGGTTCCTGCAGGTGCATTCCTCGCTGGACGGGCTGCCGATCGCGGTGTCGGTGCGGGCGTTCTACCACGTGACGGTCTCCGGGGAGCCCGAGTCGGCGCGGGGCTCCGCGCGGGCGCTGGTGGCGCAACTGGCGACGCTGCACTCCCCTGAGGACCTGGTGGTGGCCGTCGTGGCGGCGCCGGGCGCGGTGGCGGAGTGGGACTGGGTGAAGTGGCTGCCGCACAGCCAGGTGCCGGGTCGGATCGACGGGGCCGGAACGAAGCGGCTGTTCGGCGACGACCTCGCAGAGCTGGAGGGGCTGCTCGGTTCCCGGCTGGAGGGGCGGCCCCGGTTCAGCCGGGAGGGCTCGCCGGTGCTGGACCAGCCGCACGTGGTCCTCGTACTGGACTCGGGTTCCCGTGGCGGTCTGGTGCCGCCGGACTCGGTGTTCGCGGCGGCCGAGGGGCTGCAGGGGGTCACCGTCCTCGAGGTGGTGGCGGGTGAGCTGGACGAGGCGCGCGGCGGGCTGTCGGTCGTGGTGCGGCCGGGCCGGCTGCGGCTGGAGTCGCGTGCGGGCATCGTGTACGAGGGTCTGCCGGACACCCTGTCGCTGCCCGCGGCCGAGGCGCTGGCCCGGCAGCTGGCGCCGCTGCGGACGGGCGGCGGGGACGAGGACGAGCCGCTGCTGGCCGATCTGGACTTCACCGATCTGCTGAACCTGGGCGACGCGGCCGGCGTGGACGTGGCCCGCACCTGGCGGCCGCGTTCCGCCGGGGAGCGGCTGCGCGTCCCGATCGGGGTCGGCGAGGACGGCTCCCCGGTGATGCTGGACCTGAAGGAGGCCGCGCAGGAGGGCATGGGACCGCACGGGCTGTGCGTGGGCGCGACCGGTTCGGGCAAGTCGGAGCTGCTGCGCACGCTGGTGCTGGGGCTGGCCGTCACGCACACCTCGGAGACGCTGAACTTCGTACTCGCGGACTTCAAGGGCGGTGCGACCTTCACCGGGATGGGGCGGATGCCGCACGTCGCGGCGGTCATCACCAACCTGGCGGACGACCTGACGCTCGTGGACCGGATGGGCGACTCGATCCGCGGCGAGCTGCAGCGCCGGCAGGAGCTGCTGCGTTCGGCGGGCAATTACGCGAACATCCACGATTACGAGAAGGCCCGCGCGGCGGGTGCGCCGCTGGAGCCGCTGGCCTCGCTGGTGCTGGTCATCGACGAGTTCTCCGAACTGCTCACCGCGAAGCCGGACTTCATCGACATGTTCATCCAGATCGGCCGCATCGGCCGGTCGCTGGGCGTGCACCTGCTGCTGGCCTCGCAGCGGCTGGAGGAGGGCAAGCTGCGCGGGCTGGACACGTACCTGTCGTACCGGATCGGTCTGCGGACCTTCTCGGCGGCGGAGTCGCGGACCGCGATCGGCGTGCCGGACGCCTACCACCTGCCGTCGGTGCCCGGTTCGGGCTACCTGAAGTGCGGTACGGACGAGATGACGCGCTTCAAGGCGGCGTACGTCTCGGGCCCCTACCGCTCGGGCGGGCCGGACCTGTCGGTCGGGCCGTTCCCGGTGGAGCGGCGGCCCGTGCTGTTCACGGCGGCGCCGGTACCGGTCGTCCACGCGGCTCCGGACCCTGCCTGCCTCTCGGCGCGGGCGGCGGAGGCCGAGCGGGCCGCGCAGGGCGACGACGCACTGGCGGACACCGTGCTGGACGTGATCGTGGGACGGCTGGAGGGGCAGGGGGTGCCTGCGCACCAGGTGTGGCTGCCGCCGCTGGACCAGGCCCCGCCGCTGGACCAGCTGCTTCCGGCGCCGGCACCGAACGCGGAGCGCGGGCTGCACGCGGAGGGGTACACGCGGCCGGGCGGGCTGGTCGTGCCGCTCGGGCTCATCGACAAGCCGTTCGAGCAGCGGCGCGAGGTGCTGTACCGGGACTTCTCGGGTGCGGCGGGCCACATGATGGTGGTCGGCGGTCCGCAGTCGGGCAAGTCCACGCTGATGCGGACGCTGATCTCCTCGTTCGCGCTGACGCACACCCCGCGCGAGGTGCAGTTCTACGGGCTGGACTTCGGCGGGGGCGGTCTGTCCTCGCTGGCCGAACTGCCGCACGTGGGCGCGATCGCGTCCCGGCTGGACCCGGAGCGGGTGCGGCGCACGGTCGCGGAGGTGGCCGGGGTGCTGCGCCGGCGCGAGGAGTTCTTCCGCGCGAACGGCATCGACTCGATCGGCACCTACCGGCGCCGGCGGGCCGCGGGCGAGCTGCCCGGGGAAGCCTGGGGCGACGTGTTCCTGGTCGTCGACGGCTGGGGCGGCTTCCGGGGCGAGTACGAGGCCCTGGAGCAGGTCGTCACGGACATCGCGTCCCGCGGACTGGGATACGGCATCCACGTGGTGATCACCGCCGCCCGGTACATGGAGGTCAGGGCCGCGCTGAAGGACCAGATCCTCGGGCGGCTGGAGCTGCGCCTCGGTGATGTCATGGACTCCGAGTTCGACCGCAAGGTCGCGGCGAACGTCCCGACGGGGATGCCGGGACGCGGCCAGGTCGCGGAGAAGCTGCACTTCCTGGGGGCGCTGCCGCGGATCGACGGCTCGCACGCCGCGCAGGACCTTTCGGAGGCCACGGCCGCCTTCGTGGACGCCGTGAAGCGGAACTGGGCGGGCCCGCCGGCCCCCGGCGTACGGCTCCTGCCACGGCTGCTCCACGCGGACCGGCTCCCCAAGGGCGGGGAGCACCCCGAGCGCGGGATCGCGATCGGCATCGACGAGACCGAGCTGGAGCCGGTGTTCGTCGACTTCGAGACCGACCCGTTCCTCCTCGTGTTCGGCGAGAGCGAGTCGGGCAAGACGAACCTGCTGCGGCTCATCGCGCAGCGGATCGCGGAGCGCTACGGCCCGGACCGGGCACGGCTGGTGGTCGGCGACTACCGGCGCGGCCTGCTCGGCGCGCTGCCGGAGGAACACCTGCTGGAGTACGCGCCGATGGCGGGCTCCCTGCAGATGCACATGGAGGCGCTGGCCGGGGTGTTCGCCCGCCGGCAGCCCCCGCAGGACGTCACTCCGCAGCAGTTGCGCGACCGCAGCTGGTGGACGGGCCCGGACGTGTTCATCATCATCGACGACTTCGACCTGGTGGCCACGAGCCAGGGCAATCCGCTGGCGCAGCTGGTGGAGTTCCTGCCGTTCGCGCGCGACACGGGGGTCCGCTTCATCATCGCGCGCAGCTCGGCGGGGGCCTCGCGGGCGCTGTACGAGCCGTTCATGCAGCGGATCAAGGAGCTGGGCGCGCAGGGCGTGGTGCTGTCCGGCGATCCGTCCGAGGGCGATCTGGTCGCCGCCGTGCGGCCGCGCCCCATGCCTGCGGGCCGGGCCTCCTTCGTCTCGCGCAAGCGCGGGACCTCGCTGATCCAGATCGGGCGGATGCCGGGGATGTAGGGCGGGGCGCCGGCCGGAGTGCGGAGGCCGGGGGTCTGCGAGGGTTCCGGAAAGCCTCCCGCGCGCGGCCGGCCACCGTCGATAATCGGCAGGGATCGCACCACCGAAGGAGAGGCCTCGCATGGGCACTCAGCAGGAGAAGGACGAGCTGTACGGGCTCGACATCAGCGCCGTCGAGTGGGAGGGCCCGCCCGGCACCTCTCCCGACGAGGAGCGGGTCGAGATCGCCCGGCTGCCCGAGGGGGCGGTGGCGATGCGGTCCTCGCTGGACCGGGACACGGTGCTGCGCTACACCGCGGCCGAGTGGGAGGCGTTCGTACTCGGCGCCAGGGACGGGGAGTTCGATCTCGACCGGGGTCCGCGCTAGAACCCGTACGGCCCCCGCGGACGGACGAAGGGGCGCGCCCGGTGCGGGAGCGCCCCTTCGTCGTCTTCGGCGGTGCTTCCCCGTCTACGGTCTACGGTCTACGGGGGCTTCGCGCTGCCGCGGGCCTAGTAGGCCTCGGTGAACAGGCGCGAGGCCTTCACGTCGGTGGCGCGGTAGTCGTTCTTGCCGCGCTCGATGAGGTCCGCGACGAGGCGCAGCTGAGCGCGCATGTGGTCGGCCTTGCCGTTGTACTTGCGCTGCAGCTCGACGTATTGGGCGTGCGCCTCGCCGTCCCAGGTGTCGGTGACGACCGTCAGGGCCGCGCCCATCTCGTCGAGGTCCTTCTTGATGTTGTCCGAGACGATGCGGATGCGGTCCGCCATCCCCTGGAGGCTTTCGTACCGGACCTTGGTGTGCCCGTCGTTCGCGGTCATGCTCTTCTCCTTCGCACGGGGCTGGGCAGGTGGGTGGGAAAGCGGGTCAGATCCCGTTCAGGGCCGAGGTGTTGCCCCCGCCGCTGCCGGCCTTGACCGTCTGGAACGCCGAGACCACGTCGTCGTCCTGTGCGTTGCTCAGGTTCTTGGTCTGGCCGACCGCGTGGTGCAGGACGCCGAGCAGCCGTCGGATCTCGTCGTGGTCCTCGTTGACGACCGTTTGCGCGGAGGCGAACCCCGACGCACCCACGCCGGTCCAGCCCGCGCCGACGGTGGCGAGGATGTCCGCCAGCTCCCGGGACTGCCGGGTGACGCTGTCGGCGGTCTCCGAGATCTTGTTCAGCGCCTGCTTCACCGGGTCGTCGGCGAGTCCGAAATTGCCGGTCATCCGAAGCTCCTCATCTCTTGGGGTCTGGATCTCTGGGGGTCTGGATCTCTGGGGTCTGGATCTCTGGGGGTCTGGATCTCTTGGTCTGGTGGTGGACCCGTGAACGTTCACCGCAGACGGTGTCTGCGGTTCCTGGCATCCCGGACCACCGTCGCGGTCCCGGCGATCACGGCGATGAGCACGCCGCCGATGCCCAGCGCGTACGTGCCGATCCGCTCGTCGCGTTCGCGCGCCGTCTCGCTCGCGCGCATCACGGCCGGTTCCGGGGCTGCCGCGCGGGGCGGCCCCGGGTCCGGTACGGGGGCCTTGGGGGGCTCGGCGCCCACGGCGGACCGGGTGAGCGCGCGGACCGGGTCGACCACGCCCCAGCCCACGTAGTCGTCGTGGCCGTTGACGGAGCGCTCGGCGGTGTTCTGGAGCTGCCAGATCACCTCCTGCGCAGTCCACTGGGGGTGTTTGGCGCGCAGCAGGGCGGCGACCCCCGCGACGTAGGGGGCGGAGAAGCTGGTGCCGTTGTCCACGCATTGGCCGAAGCCGGGGACGGTGGAGACCATGTCGACCCCGGGCGCCGCGATCCCGATGAAGGCGCCGGGCTGGGAGAAGGGGGCGCGCTCGTTGTTGCGGTCCGAGGAGCCCACGGCCAGGACGCCGGGGAAGGCCGCCGGGTAGGTGGGGCGCTTCTCCCCGGTCAGGCCGTCGTTGCCCGCCGAGGCGATGACGACCACGTCGGCCTCCACGGCCTTCTTGACGGCCTGCCCGAGCCTGGAGTCCCGGGGCATCGCCGCCTCGGTGTCCTGCGAGATGTTGATGACCTGGGCCCCCTTGGCCACCGCGTGCGCGATGGCCTCGCTCAGGGTCCCGGCGTCGCCGCCGCCCCGCCCGTCGTTCTGCCGGATGGGGATGATCGTGGCCTCGGGGGCGAGCCCGACGAAGCCGGTACCGGGCTTCGGGCGGGCCGCGATCAGCCCGGCGACCTTGGTGCCGTGCCCGACGGTGTCCGCGGTGCCGTCGCCCCCGGCGTCGAGGAAGTCGCGGCCGGCCCCGACGTCGAGGGCGCCGCCGAGCTGCGGGTTGACCCGGTCGACGCCGCTGTCGATGACGGCCACGCGGACGCTCTTGCCGTCCTGGGAACGGCCCCTGGTCTGCGCCCACAGTTCGTCGAGCAGCAGCCGCTGGAGCGACCAGGGCCGGTCCTCCAGCTGCTTCTTCATCGGGAAGCTGCACTCGCCGGCGCCCGCGCGCCGCAGGGGGTACGAGGGCTGCGGCGCGGCGCCCAGGGTGAGGGCGGCGGCCGCCAGCAGGGCGGCGAGGGCGGGCTTCGACGTGTTCGCGGCCGCCGTGCTCCGCATCACGAACCCTGGGGCTGGCGGGCGGAGTTGCTGTCGAGGCGGGGCCCCTTGGAGAGGAACTCCGACCACGCGATCGGCACCGTCACCGGGACCACCTCCGCGTATCCGAGCCTGTCCTGGGCCTGGCTCGGCGCGGGGCGGCCGTCGGCGGTGGCCGGCCCGCTCCGGCCGGTGTTCGCGCTCGGTCCGGGTGAGGGCCGGGCCGCGTCGCTGTCGCCGTTGGCCTGGACGGCGTACCGCAGGCCGGTGTCGGTGACCAGGAAGAGCGTGCCGCCCGCGGTGGTCTGGCGGCCCTGCGCCTGGGTGTAGAGCAGGCCCGTGCCCGGGGTGACGTAGGCGCCCGTGCCGCCGGCGGTGATGTCCGCTGGGAATCCGGTGCCGGCCCAGGTGCTCAGGGTCTGGCCGCCCTGGGCGTCGACGGAGCGCAGCACGCTGCAGACGGTGTCGCGGCCCCCGTCCGCGGCGGAGGCGGAGGCGGAGGCGGAGGCGGAGGCGCCTGCGTCGACCTCGTTGACCCGGTCGGCCTTCCTCTGCGGCCATTTCTTCGCGCCGCCTTTGAAGAAGGTGCGGTCCGGGTTGACGGACTGGAGGTCCACCTCGTGGGCCTTGCCGTACATGTCGAGCCGGTCGGTCGCGGGCGAGGAGATCATCAGCCAGGCGACGAAGTCGGAGACGGGGACGACCTCGCCGGGCAGAACCAGGTAGTGCTGCACGCCCGAACCGGTCACGGCCTTCAGGACCATGCCGACCCTGTCGTCCGTGCCGGACAGCCCCTCGACCCCCGCGGCCGTCCCGGCCTTGGCGCCCGGCAGCTCGGGGAAGGCCAGGTCGTCGCCGGACCCGAGGGTGGCCAGCCACTCCTCGGTGACCGGCTGCGGGACGGCGCCGCCGCCGACGAGGGCGCGGGTCATCGTGCGCGCGTCCGCGGTGCCCTCGGGGAACCTGTACTTCGAGCCCGCCGCGTCGACGAGGTAGCGGGCCTTGTCCGGGCCGGTGCTCCGCACGTACAGGGCCTGGGAGTCGGAGAGTCGGCGCCCGTCGTCCATCAGCTTCGCCTCGCGGTCGGCCAGGACGAAGGCGGCCGTCTGCACGCCCTTGCCGTTGCCGCCGGGCTGCTGGCACACCGCCCAGCGCTTGGCGGTCCCCGCGTCCGCCGGGGCGGGCAGCCGGTCGGGGGCGTACGGGATGCCGATGACGGGACCGCGCGGGAGCTTGCCCGCGTCCAGCACCTTGTCCGCGACCTGGACCACCTTGCCCTTGGACGGGTCGAGCAACAGCCGTGCGGAGGCGAGGTTCAGCACCGGGTGCAGCCGGGTCCGGTCCTGGCCGCCGGCCTCGGTGGTCAGGACGACGTAGCGGGTCGTCGACTCCTTGCCGACGATGACGTGGTCGCCGGGGGTGTCCCACCCCCTGGGGGCCGTCGGCTTGAGCATCCCCCAGGCGCCGAAGCCCACGAGGACGAGCGCCGCGGTGATCACACCGGGAAGAACGGCGCGCAGCGGTCGCGGAGCGCCCTCCTCGGAGCCGCTCGCGGAGGGCTGAAGGAACGCGGCCACCGTGCGTCGCTTCGCAAAGGTGTACGCGTTGAGCTCGTCACGTCGTGAGGCCATGACCGCCTGATTCTCCCGCACGGCCCGGTCGGTGGGTACGGTCCCCGGGCCTCTTTCGTCCGACCGGAACCTACTATGCCGCTTGGCGGAGGGTGGGTGCGGCACGGGTAGGGTGAGGCAGCCCCTCAAGGCCCTCCAGGCCGGATCCGACAGGGGTGTTGGCGCGGATCAGGAGATCCCGGGGGCCAGGGGCACGAACCCCGGAAAGGTGAGGTGCGCGAGTGACGGCCACCGCCGCGAGGCCGCGGACCGGGGCGCCCGGACCCGAGCGCGCCGGAGTGACGCCGCAGCCGAAGTCCGGGCCCGGACGTTTCGGTCCGTTTCGATTGCAACAACTCGTACTCCTCCAGATCGCCGCGGCCGCGCTGTTGACGGCCCGGGTGGTGGAGCCACTGCTGCTGGCGCCGGCCGGCGTGCTCGCCCTGGTCCTCGCCCTGCTCGCCGTCGTACGCAGACACCGGCGTTCGCTGCCCGAGTGGATCGGCGGCGCGCTGGCCCTGCGCGCACGCCGTCGCCGGGCCGCGGCCACGGCGGTGCCGGCCGGCACGGAGCCGGGGCTCGCACCGCTCGTCGAGGCCGCTCCGGCGCTGCGGACGCTCACCTTCGGCGAGCCGGACCGTGGCCGGGAGCGGGACCGTGGCCGGGACCGGAACCGGCGACCCGTCGGGATGATCGGCGACGGCACCTTCCTGACCGCGGTGGTCCAGGTCGACACGGATGCCACCGCGCTGCGGCCCGACCGGGCGGCGCGGCCGCTTCCGCTGTCCCTCGTACGGGACGTCCTCGAAGTGGACGGCATCCGGCTGGAGTCGGCGCAGCTCGTACAGCACACCCGGCCGGCGCCGGCGCCGCACCTGCCGGCCCGGTCGATGGCCGCACTCAACTACGCCCCGCTCCAGGCCCTGACCGGAAGCCCGGCCGTACGCCTCACCTGGATCGCGCTCAAGCTGGATCCGGAGCTGTGCCCCGACGCGGTCACCGCACGCGGGGGCGGGCTGGCGGGGGCGCAGCGGTGTCTGGTGCGGGTCGCGGACCAGTTGGCGAGCAGGCTCGCGGGGGCCGGGTTCCGCGCGACGGTGCTCACGGAGCAGGAGCTGACGGGCGCGCTGGCCACCTCCTCGTGCGCGAACCCGATGGCGATCACCCAGGCGGGGCGGTCGGCAGCCACGGGACGGCGTACCGAGGAGACCTCGCGGACCTGGCGCTGCGACGACCGGCGGCACACCACGTACTGGATCGGCCGCTGGCCCCCGTTGGGCGGCAGCGGGGCCGGACTGCCGCAGTTCGTCGCGCTGTTGACCTCGCTGCCGGCGCTGGCGACGAACTTCAGCCTGACGATGGCCCCGGCCGCGCGCCACGAGGTGACGCTGACCGGGCACGTACGGGTCACCGGGCGCAGCGACGAGGAACTGGTCACCGCACGGCGCGGACTGGAACAGACGGCTCGGGGCATCAAGGCCGGGCTGGTACGGCTGGACCGGGAACAGGTGCCGGGGCTGCTGGCGTCGCTGCCGCTGGGAGGAGCGCGGTGAGGGGCTCGCGCCTGGTGCGCGGCGGGTTCGGGCTGGTCGGCCCGCGCCGGGGGCGGCACGCCGTCCGGGCGGCGGAGCTGGACGCGCTCGCGCTGCCGGTCGGGGACGACGGGGTCGTCATCGGTGTGGACCCGGCGGGCCGCCCGGCGGTCCTCGGCGTCAACCGGCCGACACCGTACGAGGTCACGCTGATCGGCGGCCTGTGGACGGCGCAGGTCCTGGCCCTGCGGGCGGCCGGCACGGGCGCGCGGGTCACGGTCGAGACCGGGCGCGCCCAGGTGTGGTCCGGCCTGGCGCAGGCCGCGGGCGGCGGCCAGCCGTGCGTGACCCTGCACGACGTGGGCCGGGTGCCGCCGCAGGGCGCGTCGGCGGGCAGTCCCGTCCTGGTGATCCGCGACTGCGGCATGCGGCCGCCGCGGGGCCGGGTGGCGGCGGGACCCTGGCAGTCGGTCCTGACCCTGCTCCCGTACCTGAGCCCGACGGCCCCCCGACTGGTGCGCAAGGCCTCCCTGGTCGGCATCCAGCGGGTCTCCCCGGACGAGGCGGAGCAACTCGGCCGCCTGCTACGACTGCCCGCGGCGGCGGAGTCCCTGCCGACGCTGGGCGACGGGGTCACCCTGTGGTGCACCGGGCAGGACCGGCAGTTCGTGATGACGCAGCCGACGGACGGGGAGACGGGCCTGCTGGGTCCGGCACGACGCATCGACTGAACCGGGGCGGAGCCTTTGCCGGGGCGGAGCCGGGGGCGCAGGGGCCGGCCTGGGGCGGAGCCTTTGGAGGGCGGAGCCCAGCCGGGGCGGAGCTGGGCGTGCGGGACCCGGCCGGGGGCGGAGCCCGGGAGCGGAGCCGCGCGGAGGGCTGACCCCGGCCGAGGGCGGAGCCCGGCGTGAGGGCTGAGCCCGACCGAGGGCTGAGCCCGGCGTGAGGGCTGAGCCCGACCGAGGGCTGAGCCCGGCGTGAGGGACCCGGCCGGGGCCGAGCTGGGGGTGCGGGGCACAGGGTGCCTGGGCTCCCGCCTGCCGAGCCGGGGGGCCGCGAGGTTCATCCTCACGGGGGACCCGGGGTCGCGGGGTGGACACTCGGGAGGTACCGGTTCGAGGGATCGTGTCTCGGGGACGCCGGTTGGGTGGGTCCGGCCGTGCAGGTCACTCAGGGCTTCCACGGACCGGTAGTTCGGGGGAACCGCTGTCCGGGAGCGGCAGCCCGGGAATCGGAGCTCGGGAACCGGCAAGACGGGAACCAGCAGGACGGGAACCGGAGCTCGGGAACCGGCAGGACGGACCGAGCAGGCTGGTCAAGGGAGATCGGGAGCGGTCAGGCCCGGGGTGGCCACGCGGGAGCCGTCCCACGGAGTGGTGCGCCGGGAACGGGCGGGGCGTGCTCACGCGTGCCACCCACCCACCGACCGGCCCGGAAAGGGCACACCAGGAACCGGCAGCCCGAGCCGGGCAAGCCGAGACCCGCCGGACCGGGAACCGGCGGACCGGCGGAACCGAGCCGGCCTGGAACCAGACGACCGGCACGGGCGTGGCATTAACCGACGGCCCCCGAACCGGTGAGCCCGGACGGGCAGGCCAAACACCGGCAGGGCCGATCCGAACGAGCCGGGGCGAAGGGTCAAGAGCAGGCAAGCCCCCATCCGACAGCCCCAGGAGGGACGGAGCAGGAAGCGGCAGGCAGAGCCGAACGAGCCAGGGGCCCCGCCGGCCCGTCCGGCGTTTGAGGGCCGGGTCAGGGCGGAGCCCTGGGAACGGCGGAAGGGTGGGTAGGGGACTTCGCCCCGCAGGGCCGACCCACCCGCACCAGGCGAGCGGCGCCGCACCGGGCACCGGCAGGCCGAGCCGAACGGAGCCCAGCCGAACCGAACCGAACCGAGCAAGCCCGGGACGAACCAGCCACGAGCACGCAAGCTCCGAACCACCAGGCGGGAACGCACAGCGCCGGAACGGGCACGACCGACAAGCCCGCGCCGGGAAGTACGGGCGGATGGGGGGCCGCAGGGCAGGAGCCGGCGGACGGCCACCGCCGGGCGGGAACCGGCAGGCACCCTCCGCCGGCCGCGAAAGCGCATGCCCGGCCGCCGGATCAAGACCGGGCCGAGACGCGGTGACGCGGCACGTCGGGGAGGCGGGGATTGGCCGGGGGCCCGGCCGTATGGGCAGGATGGAGGCGGCCACCGGCCCGTGTTCGGCCTCGGTACGGGCCGACGGGGGCGGATACCGGCTACGGGACCCGATTAGGCTGGGCGACGGCGTGGCGCGGTGGGACGCCGGACCAGTGTTCGATAGACCAGGAGGACCAGTGAGCGGCGATCGGAACGAGAGGCGCGGCGGGACGTGGGACGTCCCGACGGACGATCAGTCCGACGCGGAGCCCGAGCTGACGGGCGAGTTCACCATCGACTACACCACGCCGGCCTGGTACACGCAGGGCGCGGATCCGGCGGCCGCCGCGATCCCGGGTCTGCCCGAAGGCAGCGGTTTCGAGCCCCACCGGCCGCCGTCGGACCTGGAGACCCCTCCGACGATGCGCATCGCCCGACCGGCTCCGCGCACGGCCCCGTCGGACGCACCGGCACCAGCACCGGCACCGGCACCGGCACCGGCACCGGCCATGCCGTACGCAGGCACCCCCGGCGCATCCACGGCGCCGACCCCGGACTCCGCGACCGCCGCACCGTACGCCCCGGCCGCGGACGCCCCGTACACGGACGCCCCGTACGCTCCGGCAGCAGACACCTCCGCCCCGCCGTACCCCCCGGTCCAGGACGCTGCCGTCCCCCACCCGCCGGTCCCGGACACCGCACAGCCGTCATACCCGTCGGCCTCGGACAGCGCCGCCCAGGCCGGCAGCCCGGCCTCGGACGCCGCCCGGCCGTCGACCCCGTCGACCCCGTCGGTCTCGGACAGCCCCGTCCCGCCGCACACGCCGGGCCCGGACTCCGGACTGCCGTCGTACCCGGGTACCGCCGCCGCGTCGTCCCCTGTTTCCCCGGACACTTCGGACACCGCCGCCCCGCCCCACATCCCGGCGTCGGGCACCGACCTGCCGCCGGCCCCGCAGAGCCCGACCGGTTCGGGTTCCGCGGGTTCCGCCGCGCCCGCGGGCGCACAGGGCTCCCCCGGCGAGCCGTACGCACCGGCGCCGTATCCGAGCGACGCCCTGCCCGTCGAGTCCCCGGCCGACCGGAGCCCGTTGAGCGACCCGTACGCGTCCGCGCCGGTCGACCGCACGCCGCCCGCTGACGTGCGTACGCCCACTCCCCCCGCGGGGACGGTCGTTCCGACACCGCGCGCGACGAACACGTTCGAGGGATCCGCCGGATCGGACCCGGCCTCCGGCGCCGAACTCCCCCAGCGGCCCGCCGAGTTGTATCCGTCCATCGATCCGCGGGCCGGCTACGACATCCTCCCGCCCGAGCAGCCCCAGCCCCAGCCCCGGACGCCGGACGCCGGGTACGGATTCCCGCCCGCGCAGCAGACCCCGCAGCCGCAGACGCCGCAGCCCCAGACGCCGGACGGTTACGGGTTCCCCCCGCCCGCACAGCAGCAACAGCAGCCGCACCCGTACGCCGACCCCCGCAGCGGCCAGTGGCCGCAAGGCCCGCAGGGCCCCCAGGGTCAGGACCCCCGCTACGGCTCCGCCCAGCCCTCCGGCGGCGCCCCCCTCGGCTACACCGCCGCCGTCGAGCTGTCCTCCGACCGCCTGCTCCGCGGCAAGCAGAAGGCGAAGAGCGGCAACAACGCCCCCGGAGGCGGCGGCCTGTTCCGCTTCGGCGGCAAGGCGGCCGAAGCGGAACGGCGCCGCAAGCTGGAGCTGATCCGCACGCCGGTCATGTCCTGCTACCGGATCGCCGTCATCAGCCTCAAGGGCGGCGTCGGCAAGACCACGACCACCACCGCCCTCGGCGCCACCCTCGCCACCGAGCGCCAGGACAAGATCCTGGCCATCGACGCGAACCCCGACGCCGGAACCCTCGGCCGCCGCGTGCGCCGCGAGACCGGGGCCACGATCCGGGACCTGGTCCAGGCGATCCCGTACCTGAACTCGTACATGGACATCCGCCGGTTCACCTCCCAGGCCCCCTCCGGGCTGGAGATCATCGCCAACGACGTGGACCCGGCCGTCTCGACGGCCTTCAATGACGAGGACTACCGCCGCGTCATCGAGACGCTCGGCCGCCAGTACCCGATCATCCTCACCGACTCGGGCACCGGCCTCCTCTACTCCGCCATGCGCGGGGTCCTGGACCTGGCCGATCAGCTGATCATCATCTCGACCCCGTCGGTGGACGGCGCGAGCAGCGCCAGCACCACCCTCGACTGGCTCTCCGCGCACGGCTACGCCGACCTCGTCTCGCGCTCCCTCACCGTGATCTCCGGGGTCCGCGAGACCGCCAAGATGATCAAGGTCGAGGACATCGTGCGGCACTTCGAGACCCGCTGCCGCGGTGTCGTCGTGGTCCCGTTCGACGACCACCTCGCGGCCGGCGCCGAGGTCGACCTCGACATGCTCCGGCCCAAGACGCGCGAGGCCTACTTCAACCTCTCCGCCCTGGTCGCCGAGGACTTCATCCGCGCCCAGCAGCAAACGCCCCCGAACCACTGGGGCCAGCAGCAACAGCAGCCGCAACAGCCGCAGCCCCAGCCCCCGTACGGGCAGCAGCAGTACCCCACCCCCGGCCAGGCCTGGCCCCAGCAGCCCGGTCAGCCGCAGCCCGGCGGGCCCCCGCGCGACCCGCGCCTGGGCTGACGGAGCCGGCACACGCACGAGGGCCCGTACCGCCCCCGGAATCCCCGGGACGGTACGGGCCCTCGCCCGTTGTCCAGCCGCTCGTACCCTCAGGCGGTCAGGCGGTCAGGCGGTCAGGCCGTCCGGCCGTCCGGCCGCCGATCCGCCGGGCCGTCAGCGCTCCGCGTCGTACGAGTCCGTCAGGCCCCGCGCGCGCTTCACGTCGTCCGCGATGGCCTCCAGCAGCCCGTCCAGCGACTCGAACTTCGCCATCCCGCGCACGTAGGCGAGGAAGTCGATGGACACGTGCATGCCGTACAGGTCCAGCCCGACCCGGTCGATGGCGTACGCCTCCACGGTCCGCTCGGTCGCGTCGAACTGCACGTTCGTGCCGACCGAGATCGCCGCCGGCATCCGCTCGCCGTCCGCCGTCAGCCAGCCCGCGTACACCCCGTCGGCCGGGATCGCGGTGTGCGGCTGCGTCTCCACGTTCGCCGTCGGGTAGCCGAGCTCGCGCCCGCGCTGCGCACCGCGCACCACGACGCCCTCGACCCGGTGCGGGCGGCCCAGGATCTCGGCCGCGCCGTCCATGTCGCCCTGCGCCACGAGCTTGCGCGCGAGCGTGGAGGAGAACGGCACGCCGCCGCCCGCCTCGCCGCGCTCCACCAGGTCCACGACCTCGACCTCGTAGTCGTAGGTGGCGCCGAGCTGCCGCAGGAACTCGACGTTTCCGGCGGCCTTGTGGCCGAAGCGGAAGTTCGGTCCCTCGATGACCGCCAGCGCGTGCAGCTTGTCGACGAGCACCTTCACGATGAAGTCGGCCGGGGACAGCTGCGAGAACTCCGCCGTGAACGGCAGGATCAGCAGCGCGTCCACGCCCAGCCCGGCCATCAGTTCGGCGCGCCGGTCGTAGGGGGCCAGGATCGGCGGGTGGCTGCCGGGGCGGACGACCTCGCTCGGGTGCGGGCTGAAGGTGACGACGACGGAAGGGACGCCCAGCTCGCGGGCCTTGGCCACGGCCCGTCCGATGATCAGCTGATGACCCCGGTGGACCCCGTCGTAGGAGCCGATGGTGACGACGCCGCGTCCCCAGTCCTGGGGGATGTCCTCCAAGCCACGCCAGCGCTGCACTGTGACCGCTCCTCGCCCGAACCCTGTAGGCCCTGTCCTGGTTGCCGATTGCAGGTCTAAGACTGCCATGCCGGTGGCCGCTGCCCATCATCGGCGTCTTCCGACGGGCACGCGCTGTGAGCGAGGGTCTCCACGGTCCGGCGCGCGCTGGGCCCCAGCAGCGCCGCCGCCTCCTGCGGAGCCCGCTCCAGCCAGGAGGCCACGAGTGCGCCGAAGGCCGGTTCGGCCCGGGCCAGCTCGACCGTGCGCCGCTCGAAGACCGCCGGCCCGCCCGGGGCCCGCAGCAGTTGCCGGCCCGTGCGCCGCAGCAGGTCCCGGGTACGGTCCGGGGCGCCGGCGGCCGCCCCCGCCGCCAGCGCTCCGAGGAAGGTGTCGAGCACCGAGGGGTCCAGTTCCTCGCGGAGCAGCGCCTCGGCCAGCTCGCCGCGGAGCGTGTACGAGGACTCCGTGCCCGGAGCGGCCAGTACGCCGGCCAGCGCGGCCCGCACCGGGGGCGGACCGGAGCCCAGGAGGTCCCGTACGAGCGGACGGAGCACGGGGGCGGCGGCCAGCCCCTGCTCGAGGCGCCGGTCCACGAACTCGGCGGCGTGCGCGGCGTCCTGCGGGTGCCCCGCCAGGTGGTCCCGTACGAGCTCGGCCGCGCGCCGCGCCAGGCCCGGCGTGGTCAGCGCGGCCAGCGCGCACACCACTTCCCCGTCGGCCCGCTCCCGCAGGGCGGCGAACACCGCGTCCGGGTCGGGGAGCACGGGGAGCGCGGCCACGAGCGCGGTGGCGGGCAGCCGCCGGCCGCGCCCTGGATCGCGGAAGCAGGCGAGGGCCTCGGGGAGGTAGCGGGCCCGTACCTGGGGGTCGCGGAGCAGGATTCCGAGGGCGCTGCCGTGCAAGGAGGCGTCCGCGGGGCGGGCGAGGAGGGTCTGCGCGGCGTAGCGCAGCAGCTCGCGGTCGGCGGGGGTCCGCACGTGCGGGGCGGTGAGCGGCCCGTACGCGGCGGCGGCGACCCTGCGGCCGGGCCGCTCGTCGTGCGCCCAGCGGTCCACGGCCCGGCTGAGGGCGGAGGGCTCGTCCTCGGCGAGTACGGCGAGCAGTTCGTCGGCGCGGGGGTGCGCGGCGGTGACGAGTGCCTCGGTGAGGTCGTCGACGGCAAGGCTGCGGTGGGTGTGCAGCAGCGCCTGCGCGGCGGTGGCGACGGTGGCCCCGGGCCGCCCGAGCAGCCGCCGCTCGTCGCGGAACCAGCCGCAGAGCAGCGGCTGCACGAGCCGCGGCGCCCGGACCAGCCGCCGGGCGGCGGCGTCGAGGAGGCGGTGGTCGTGGGGCACCAACCGCCGCAGCAGCTCGAACCGGTCGTCCTCGGCGACTCGCACCCGGGTCCAGAACCACCCCCCGAACTCCCCCTCGTCCTCCCGGCCCTGACCGGGCTCGGGCGGGCTTCCGGGCCCGGTGTGCCCGCCGGTCCCCGGGCCCCCGGAGTCGCCGGTGTCATCGGCGGCCGCTCCGGGGCGGAGCCCCGGTGGCCGCCCGGCCCGCCCGCCGGGTCCGTCGGCCACCGGGGCTCCGCCCTGCGCGGGGATCCGCAGGGGCCCGGCGGGGCCCGGGGCACCCAGGGAGCCCGCGTACGCCGCGGAGCCGGCCGGCGGCGGTGCGGGAGCCGCGGGAGCCGGTGCGGGAGCCGCCGGAAACGGTGCTGGAGCCGCCGGAGAAGGTTCCGGTTCTTCCGCCCCGGACGGCGCGGGCCGGGTCAGGTGGGCGGCGAGGGCGTGCAGGACCGGGAGGTACGGCGTGGCATCGGGGACCCGGAGGAGCGTCTCACCGACGAGCCGGGCGGCCCACCAGAGGGCCTCCGGGTCGGTGGCGCCGTCGAGCACGGCCACGAGCCGCTCCAGCGCTGCTCCCCGCTCTCCGGGCGGCAGCAGGCGGATGCCCTCCAGTACGGGCCCGATGCGGTGCCGGGGGACGTCCCGGCCCAGGGTGTCCAGGGCGGCGGGGAGGTCCAGGTGGGCGGCCTGCACCCAGTCGGCGAACTCCTCGTGGGCGAAGCGGTAGCCCTCCCCGCCGGGCACCAGCAGTCCCTCGGCGAGCACCGCGGAGGCCCATCCCGACCGCCACGGGAACAGTTCCTCGAAGGAGCCCCGGTCCAACTGCCCCTGCCCCGGGCCCAGACAGCGCCGCGCGGCCTCGTGAACCCGCCCGGCCACGCGCGCGGCCAGCCTGCCCGCGCCGGGCCCGAACACACCGGGGTCGCACGCCCCGGCCGGGTCCTCCCCGCCGGCGCCGTCCCCGCCCGCGCCGTCCCCTCCGATGCCATCGCGGCAGGCGCCGTCCGGCCCGAAGGCCCCGCGGGGTCTACGGGGCTGCGGGAGCGCGGCCGACACCCGGACGGCCACGCGCAGGCACAGCAGGTCCAGGTGTGCGGCGAACACCTCGTCGCGCGACGGACGGCCCGCGGTGACCCCGGCCGCGCGGAGTTCCGCGAGCAGCCGCAGCGTGAGCGGGTGCCGGGCGTCGGCTCCGTCGACGGCGCCGGCCGGGATCCCCAGCCGGGCCCGGACCGCCTCCGCTTCCTCCGGGGTCAGATCGCCGATCGGGACCGCGGGCGGCAGCCCCCGGGCCGGCCGCGCCGGGGTGTGGAGCATCCGCGGCGGGTAGAGGCGCCCGGCCGCCTCCCAGTGCTCGGGGCGGGCGGCCACGACCAGCCGGGCCCCGCTCGCGCCGAGCCAGGCGGCGGTGGCCCCGGTCCACGGCGCGGCCCGCCCGGCGAGCCGCGGCGGCATCTCCTCGGGCCCGTCCAGGACCACGAGCAGGGGCCGCCCGGCCGAAGCCACGAGCGCGGCCAGCGCCGACGCGGGGTCCGGCCCCGGCCCGGCGGCGGGCACCTCCAGGATCCGGCCCGCCTCCGTCAGTGCCCGCGCCACGGCGTCGGCCAGCGAGGCGTCGTCGGCCCGCAGGTCGGCGCCGCGCAGCCAGAGGGTCGGGGCGGGGTGCGGGCCGCGGGCGCGGCGGACCGCCAGGGCGGCGAGGGCCGTGGTGCGGCCGGTGCCGAGCCGTCCGACGAGGGCGAGGACCGGGCGGTCTCCGGCGGTGAAGGCGTCGAGTTCGGCGGCGATCTCCGGGCGGTCCACCGGCTCCGGTCCCCCCATGGCGAGGGCCGCTCCGAGTGTGGTGCCGGTGAGCTGCAGGGCTCCCGCGAGGTTCAGGTCGGCGCCGTGGCCCGGCACGGTGGCGGCGTTGCGTTCCAGGAGCGCGGCGAGGGGTCCGCCCGGATCGGCGGCGGCCGCGGCCGCGAGGGGCACGGCGAAGCCCCCGGAGCGGTGTTCCGCCCGCAGAGCGGTGCACAGGACCGCGAGCACCGCTCCGGTCCCGGCGTCCAGGACCGGGCCTCCGCAGGCCTCGCCGCCGAGCCGCAGCGCGTCGCGCCCGTCGGTCCCGATGGCGAGTTCCAGGGCGGCCGGGAGCAGGTGGAGGCGGTCCGTCGCAGGGTAGGTGGCCTCGGCGGCGCCGAGCACCCGCGCCTGGCGCCAGCCGCGCGCGGCCAGCCGTACGTACGTCCCGGGAGCGATCGCCCCCCGCGGCGCGACCGGCAGCGGCCGCGCCCCCAGCCCGTCGCTGCGTACGAGCGCCAGCCCCAGCTCCGGCAGGGCGGTCACGTCCGAGGCCCCCGCCGTCCAGGTCCGCTCCCCCGGCGCCGGCCCGTGCAGGACCAGCCGGGCCAGTCCGTCCACGGCTTCGTGGCTGGTGAGCACCGTCCCGCGGTCGTCCGCGACGAACCCGCTCCCCCGCGGCCGCCCGGCGAGATCGCAGATCCTGATCAGTTGCGCCGTCACCGCACCACTCCCCGCCGCGCGTGCCCCGTAGGCACGACGGTAGGCAGATGAAGATCAGCGGGAACAGCACGCGTGGCGAAAGCGCCCCCTTACGCTCCCTCCATTCACTCCGAGCGCCTGCTCGCACGGGTGAATAAGGGGGTCCGGGTGGATAGAGACCTACCCGAGGGGGGTCGTGGAGCGGTGAGCAGCAGTCCTTGTGCGCTCACCGCTCCACGTCAAACGAGCACAGGCCGGAAAAGCGAACCGGCCGGCCCGAAGGCCGGCCGGTCAACAGCATCAGGGGAACGGATCAGGCGAAGACGGCGAGCGACTTGGCCTTGCCGTTCTTGCTCTCCACGAGCCCGAGCAGCTGCCCGTCCGGCCCGTAGACCGCGACCGCCTTGCCGGGCTCGTACTCCTCCGGCATGTCGATCCGCACGCCGTTCGCCAGCAGCGACGCCCGCCGGGCGTCCAGCTGCCAGCGCGGGAACGCGGCGGCCGCCGCGTCGCCGATCGGCATGACGGTCAGCTCCTCCTGGAGCTGGTCGAGCGTGCGCGCCCGGTCGATCTTGTACGGACCCACCCGCGTGCGCCGCAGCGCCGTGAGGTGCCCGCCGACGCCGAGGTCGGCGCCGAGGTCCCGCGCGAGCGCGCGGATGTACGTACCGCTGGAGCAGACCACGGAGACGACGAGGTCGACGACCTTGGTGCCGTCCTCGGCCTCCGCCTCCCGCATGTCGTACACCTGGAAGGAGGAGACGGTCACCGGCCGGGCCGGGATCTCGAAGTCCTCGCCGTCGCGGGCGCGCTTGTAGGAGCGCACGCCCTTGATCTTGATGGCGCTGACCTTGGACGGGACCTGCATGATCGCGCCGGACAGCTTGGCGATGCCCGCGTCCACGCCTTCGCGGGTGACCCCGGTGGCGTCCGTGGACGAGGTGATCTCACCCTCGGCGTCGTCCGTCAGGGTGTTCTGGCCCAGCCGGATGGTGCCGAGGTATTCCTTCTCCGTGAGCGCGAGGTGGCCGAGGAGCTTGGTGGCCTTCTCGACGCCCAGGACCAGCACGCCCGTCGCCATCGGGTCGAGCGTGCCGGCGTGGCCGACGCGGCGGGTCCTGGCGATCCCGCGCATCTTGGCGACCACGTCGTGCGAAGTGAATCCGGACGGCTTGTCGACGATGACCAGGCCGTCCGGAGTCTTTTCTGCGTTGGTGCTCATTCCGCGGCTGCGTCCTCGTCCGAGTCGTCGTCCTCGTCGGGCTTCTTGTACGGGTCGGCTTCGCCGGCGTACTGAGCGCCCGAGGAAACCTCCCGCACCTGGGCGTCGGAGGTGCGCGCCTTCTCGAGGAGGTCCTCGATGCTCTTGGCGGTCTCCGGAAGGGCGTCCGCCACGAACGTCAGGGTCGGCGTGAACTTGGTCTGCGCCGCCCGGCCGACCGCGGAGCGCAGTACGCCCTTGGCGCTCTCCAGGCCCGCCGCCGCGCTGACCCGCGCCTCGTCGTCGCCGTACACCGTGTAGAAGACCGTGGCCTCCCGCAGGTCGCCGGTGACCCTGGTGTCCGTGATGGTCACGTGCGTACCGAGGCGGGGGTCCTTGACGCCGCGCTGCAGCTTCTCGGCCACCACCTCCCGGATGAGGTCCGCCAGCTTCTTCGCCCGCGCATTGTCGGCCACTGGTCCGTCTCCTTCTCAAGTCTTGCGGTCAGTCTTCATCACCGTGGAGCCGTCGTCGTACCGACAGCAGCTCCACTTCCGGACGTGCCGCGACCAGCCGCTCGCAGCGGTCCAGTACATCCGAGAGGAACCCCGTGTCCCCACTCACCAGAGCGACCCCTATACGGGCCCTGCGGTGCAGGTCCTGGTCGCCCACTTCGGCCGCGCTCACAGAGAACTTGCGCTGGAGCTCGGCCACGATGGGCCGGACGACGGAGCGTTTCTCCTTCAGCGAGTGAACGTCGCCGAGGAGCAGATCGAAGGACAGAGTCCCCACGTACATGCAGTTCCGGATATCCCGCCGGTGCGGGTTCGGTGGCCTGCCGGCCGTCGCGCGGCAGGGTCATCAGAACCGTACACGCAACGGCCGGGGCCGATCGACGGATATTCCGCCGACCGGCCCCGGTGTTACAGCTGCCTACGACACGGTGCGAACCGCCTCGCGCTTACGCGCGGGGCTTCTCGCGCATCTCGTACGTCGCGATGACGTCGTCGATCTTGATGTCGTTGAAGTTACCGAGGTTGATACCGCCCTCGAAGCCTTCGCGGATCTCGGTGACGTCGTCCTTGAAGCGGCGCAGACCGGAGATGGTGAGGCTCTCGGCGATGACCTTGCCATCGCGCAGGAGCCGCGCCTTGGTGTTGCGCTTGACCTCGCCGGACCGGATGAGGACACCGGCGATGTTGCCCAGCTTGGACGAGCGGAAGACCTCGCGGACCTCCGCCGTACCGAGCTCGACCTCTTCGTACTCCGGCTTGAGGAGGCCCTTGAGAGCCGCCTCGATCTCCTCGATGGCCTGGTAGATCACCGAGTAGTAGCGGACGTCGACACCCTCGCGCTCCGCCATCTGCGCGGCACGGCCGGCCGCACGGACGTTGTAGCCGATGACGATGGCGTCGGAGCCCATCGCCAGGTTGATGTCGGACTCGGTGACCGCACCCACACCGCGGTGCAGGATGCGGATGTCGACCTCTTCGCCGACGTCGAGCTGGAGCAGCGAGGACTCGAGAGCCTCGACCGCACCGGACGCGTCGCCCTTGATGATGAGGTTGAGTTCCTGGACCAGACCGGCCTTGAGGACCGAGTCGAGGTCTTCCAGGGACACCCGGCGGACGCGCTTGGCGAAGTTGGCGTTGCGCTCACGCGCAGCACGCTTCTCGGCGATCTGACGGGCGGTGCGGTCCTCGTCGACGACGAGGAAGTTGTCGCCGGCGCCGGGGACGTTGGTGAGACCCAGGACCAGGACGGGGGTCGCGGGACCCGCTTCCTCGACGTTGTTGCCCTTGTCGTCGAGCATGGCGCGCACTCGGCCGTAGGCGTCGCCCACGACCATCGTGTCGCCGACGCGGAGGGTACCGCGCTGGACGAGGACGGTGGCAACGGCACCGCGGCCGCGGTCGAGGTGGGACTCGATCGCAATACCCTGAGCGTCCTGCTCCGGGTTGGCGCGCAGGTCGAGCGAGGCGTCGGCGGTGAGGACGACGGCCTCGAGCAGGGAGTCGATGTTCAGACCCTGCTTGGCGGAGATGTCGACGAACATCGTGTCGCCGCCGTACTCCTCGGCGACCAGACCGAACTCGGTGAGCTGACCGCGCACCTTGACCGGGTCGGCACCCTCGACGTCGATCTTGTTGACCGCGACGACGATCGGGACGCCGGCGGCCTGGGCGTGGTTGAGCGCCTCGATCGTCTGCGGCATGACGCCGTCGTTGGCCGCGACCACGAGGATCGCGATGTCGGTCGACTTGGCACCACGGGCACGCATGGCGGTGAACGCCTCGTGACCCGGGGTGTCGATGAAGGTGATCTTGCGCTCTTCACCGTTGACCTCGGTACCGACCTGGTACGCACCGATGTGCTGCGTGATGCCACCGGCCTCGCCCGCAACGACGTTCGTCTTGCGGATGGCGTCGAGCAGTCGGGTCTTACCGTGGTCGACGTGACCCATGACGGTCACGACCGGCGGACGCGGCATGAGGAATTCCTCGCCGCCCTCGTCCTCGCCGAACTCGATGTCGAAGCCCTCGAGGAGCTCGCGGTCCTCTTCCTCCGGGCTGACGATCTGAACGACGTAGTTCATCTCGCCGGCCAGCATTTCGAGGGTCTCGTCGGAGACGGACTGCGTGGCAGTGACCATCTCGCCGAGGTTCATCATCACGGCGACGAGCGACGCCGGGTTGGCGTTGATCTTCTCCGCGAAGTCGGTGAGGGACGCACCGCGCGACAGGCGAACGGTCTCGCCGTGACCACGCGGCAGCATGATGCCGCCGACCGACGGGGCCTGCATGGCCTCGTACTCCTGGCGACGCTGGCGCTTGGACTTGCGCCCACGACGCGCGGGACCACCGGGACGGCCGAAGGCGCCCTGCGTGCCACCACGGGCATTGGGACCACCGGGACGCCCGGCGAAGCCGGGACGACCGCCGCCACCGGCACCAGCCGGACCGCCGCCGAAGCCGCCACCGGGACGGGGACCGCCGAAGCCGCCACCGCCGCCGGGACGCGAGCCCGGACCGGCCGGACGACCGGCGAAGCCGCCGCCCGCGGGACGACCGGCGCCACCGGCGCCGCCGGGACGGGGACCGCCCGCACCGGGACCACGGCCACCGGGGCCGCCACCGGGACGGGGACCGGGACCACCGGCAGCGGGACGCTGCGGCATCATGCCCGGGTTGGGACGGTTACCACCGGGGGCACCACCGGGACGCGGGGCGCCGCCCTGCGGACGCGGCATGCCGCCCGGGGTCGGACGACCAGCACCGGCACCCTGCGGACGCGGAGCGCCACCGGGGCCGCCCTGCGGACGGGGAGCGCCACCCTGGCGGTCACCGGCGCCGGGGGCACCGGGACGGGGAGCGCCGGCCGGACGGGGCGCCTGCGGGCGCGCCATGCCGGTGGAGCCACCAGAGGTGAACGGGTTGTTGCCCGGACGGGGACCGGCCGGACGGGCGCCCTGCGGACGCGGGGCCGAGGCACCGGGACCTGCGGGACGCTCGGTGCGCGCCGGAGCGGCACCGGCCGGACGCGGGGCGCCGGGACGGGCGCCGGACTGGCCGCCCTGGGCCGCCGGACGCTCGGGGCGCTGCTGCGCCGGGCGCGGGCCGGGGGTCGCGCCGGGACCGGCGGGACGCTCGGTGCGCGCCGGAGCCGCGGCGGCCGGAGCCGCCGGGGGCGCGGAGAACTCGGTCGCCACGGGAGCCGCCGGAGCGGGCTTCGGGGCGGCCGGAGCCTTGGGACCGGGACGCGGACCACCGGGGGCGGCGGTCGGGGTCACCGGGGCGGGGGCGCTGACGGCCGGGGCCTCGGCAACGACCGGCTTGGGGGCCGGTGCGCCGGGCTTCGGGGCAGCAGAACGTGCAACAGCACCCGGGGTGGGAACCCCGGGCTTGGCGGGGGCGGCCTTGCGGGGCTCACCCGGCTTCGCAGCGGACTTGCCGGCGTTGCCGCCGGGGCCCTGCAAAGCATCGGTCAACTTGCGTACGACCGGCGCCTCGATCGTCGAGGACGCCGAACGGACGAACTCACCGAGTTCCTGGAGCTTGGCCATGACGACCTTGCTCTCAACTCCGAACTCCTTGGCGAGTTCGTATACCCGGACCTTAGCCACTTCGCTCCTTTTAGGTCCGGGTTACGCCGGACCGTCTCTACTTCATGCTCGTACTCATCGCGTACTCATCGAGGGGTGCTCATCGCAATCTCGACCTACTTCCAACTCGCGAGGTACCTGACCGCACGGTGATCCGTGCCGTACTACGTGCCTACGGTGTCGCCTCGGCCTCATCGGCCAGGGCTTTGTGCAGTTCCGCCGTGTCGAACGGTCCTGCGGACTTGAAGGCCCGGGAGAACGCCCTACGGCGGACAGCCTGGTCGAGGCAGACCACGGCGGGGTGCACGTAGGCACCCCGGCCGGGCAGCGTACCGCGAGGATCGGAGACACATTTGTCACCGACCGCCACGATGCGCAGCAGATCGCTCTTGGCCGCTCGCTCCCGACACCCCACACAGGTGCGTTCGGGGCATGCGCGGGCTTGCGTCCGGCCAGACACGCTTAAGTCTACCTCCCCGCACCGACCTCACCCCTTCGGGCGAAAAATCGAACGGATGTTGTCGTGATCACGAGTGCCGGGTCCGGCCGCCGAAACCTCGGCGGCGGACGGCCCTGCACGTCGAGCAGGGCTCTTGTCGCCCCTGCAGCTCTTGTGTACCGCTCGGACAGCTCCGGGCGGTACCGGTTTTATTCCCCGCGGCGGTCGTCGCGCCGGTCGTCCCGGCGGTCGTCACCCCGGTCGTCGCGGCGCTCGTCGCGGCGCTCGCCGCGGTCGCGGTCGCGGTCGTCCCCGTCCGAGGGCTGCTCGGTGTCGGGACGGATGTCGATGCGCCAGCCGGTCAGGCGAGCGGCGAGGCGGGCGTTCTGGCCCTCCTTGCCGATGGCCAGCGACAGCTGGTAGTCGGGCACGGTCACCCGCGCGGACCGGGTGTCCCAGTCCACGACCTCGACCTTGCTCACCCGGGCGGGTGACAGGGCGTTGGCGACCATCTCCGCCGGGTCGTCCGACCAGTCGACGATGTCGATCTTCTCGCCGTGCAGCTCGGCCATCACGTTGCGCACGCGGCTGCCCATCGGGCCGATGCAGGCGCCCTTCGGGTTGAGGCCGGAGCGGTTGGCGCGGACGGCGATCTTGGTGCGGTGACCGGCCTCACGGGCGATCGCGCAGATCTCGACGCTGCCGTCGGCGATCTCCGGGACCTCCAGCGCGAACAGCTTCTTCACCAGGTTCGGGTGGGTGCGCGACAGGGTCACGGACGGACCGCGGACACCCTTCGCCACCCGCACGACGTACGACTTCAGGCGCAGTCCGTGCGTGTAGTCCTCGCCGGGGACCTGCTCCTGCACCGGCAGCATGGCCTCCATCTTGCCGATGTCGACGAGGACGTTCTTCGGGTCCTTGCCCTGCTGCACCACGCCGGTGATGACATCACCCTCGCGGCCCAGGAACTCGCCGAAGGTCAGGTCGTCCTCGGCGTCGCGAAGACGCTGGAGGATCACCTGCTTGGCGGTCGTCGCGGCGATGCGGCCGAAGTCCGACGGGGTGTCGTCGAACTCCTTGGCCTCCTGGCCCTCTTCCAGGTCCCTCGGGTCCTCGGTCGCCCACACGATCACGTGACCGTTGGTGCGGTCGAGCACGACGCGTGCGCGCCGGAAGCTTCCCTCGGTGCGGTGGTACGCGATGAGGAGGGCCGACTCGATCGCTTCGACGAGCAGGTCGAAGGAAATCTCCTTCTCCCGAACCAGACCCCGCAGGGCACTCATGTCGATGTCCACGACTACGCCTCCTCTTCCTTCTTGTCCTTGCGGTTGAACTCGATCTCGACACGCGCCTTGGCGATGTCGGTGAATACGATGCGGCGGGCGGTCGCCTTGCGGCCCTTCACGCCCGGGACTTCGAGGTCCATGCCCTCGTCGTCGACGTCGAGGATGCGGGCGATCACTTCCCCGCCGTCCGACGTCTGGAACTTCACGAGCCGGCCGATCGCCCGGATGTAGTGACGGTGCTCGGTCAGCGGGCGGTCAGCGCCCGGCGAGCTCACTTCGAGGACGTACTCGTCCTCACCCATCGCGTCGGTCTCGTCCAGCAGGTCCGAGACCTCGCGGCTCAGCTCGGCGCACGCGTCCAGCTCCACGCCCTCGTCGGAGTCCACGATGATGCGCAGCATCCGGCGCTTGCCCGCCTTGGACGTCTCGATCTCCTCGAGGTCCAGGCCCTTGGCGGCGACGAGCGGCTCCAGCAATGCGCGCAGCCTGTCGCTCTGGGTGGTGCTCATCCGGGTGACTCCTCGGCCGCGTGTGCTGTTGTGATGTCCGTCGTGCGTCAGGTCAAAGGGTATCCGGTCGCGGGGGGTGTTGCCGTCCGCCCTGTGGGCGGGCCCCCGGGTACCGTGATCACAGCCTGCCAGCCATCAGCCCGGTCAACACCCCAAGGACGTCTCCGTGCCCTCGACCCTGCCGTCGCGAAGAGGCCTGCTCGCCGGTGCCGCGGGCATCGCCGGAGCCGCACTGCTCAGCGGTTGCTCCGACGACCGGCCGCCCGCAGCGGCCCCCGAGGTTCCACTCGAACGGCGGATGCGCGAGACGGCCGTTCGTGACAGCGAGCGACTGCTGGAACGTTACGACGCCACGACCGCGGCCCATCCGGCCCTCGCGCAGCGCCTCGCACCGCTGCGCGCCTCGGTCGCGGCGCACACGGCGGCCCTGGCCGACGAGGGGTCGTCGGCCGCGTCGTCGTCATCGGCCTCGCCTTCCCGGCCCGCGGCCCCGGCCTCCGCCTCCTCGTCCGCTTCCCCCTCCCCCTCCGCCTCCCCCTCGTCCGTCCCGTCCGGAGCCGCGGCCGCCGCCCCGCCCGCTTCCGGGACCGTACCGGTGCCCCCCGCGCCCGCCGACGCGCTGACCGCCCTCGCGGACGCCGAGCGGAGCCTGGCCGAGGCCCGGACGATCGCCCTGGCCGGCGCCCCCGGGGAGCTGGCGCGGATGCTGGCCTCGGTGGCGGCGTGCGGCCACGTGCACGCGTACCTGCTGACCTCGAACCCGGGAGCCTCCTCGTGACCCCCGCCCCCGTCCCCTCCCCCGCCGGCCGGGTCCTGGAGGCCGCGCAGGCGGCGCTGGCCGCCGAGCACGCGGCCGCGTACGGCTACGGCGTGATCGGGGCCCGGGCCTCGGCCGCCCGCTCCGCCGAGGCCCGCGAGGCGTACGTCGGCCACCTCGCGCGCCGCGACGCGCTCGCCCGCACCGTGCGTGAGCTGGGCGGTTCCCCTCGCCCCTCGGAGGCCGCGTACACGCTGCCGTTCACCGTGCGCACGCCCGCCGACGCCGAGCGGCTGGCCGCCGGGATCGAGGACCGGGTGGCGGGCGCGTACTCCGATCTGGTGCGCGCCGCCGAGGGCCGGTTGCGCCGCGAGGCGGCTGACGCGCTCACCGCCGCGGCCGTGCGCGCGGCACGCTGGCGTGGTGTCGGCGTAGCCTTCCCTGGGCTCACGGAACGCGCGGACACACCGCCGACCTAGCGCGCAAGCATGCGCGACGAGCCCGGGCACAGCTGAAAGGGACCACGCACGCATGGCTTTCGAACCGCCGCAGCGGCTCGTACGGGCGCTCGGCGAACTGCCGGAATCGGCGCACGTCTCGGACTGGCTGGGGCAGCTCCCCCGGCTGGCGGAGGGGGCGCTGGCCCGGCGCGGGGTGCACGCCCAGCGGGTGCAGGCCCCCGGCGGCCGCAGCAGCCTGGTCGTCCTCGTCCGGTACGCAGACGGGACCCCGGCCGCGCTGAAGTTGGCCCCGCCGGGGCTCCGGCCCGACCGGGAACTGGCCGCGCTCGCGCACTGGGGCGGCTTCGGGGCCGTACGGGTCCTCGACACGCGCCACCACGAGGAGGACGGGGCGCTGCTGCTGGAACGGCTGCACCCCGAGGTCTCGCTGCGCTCGCTGCCGGAGGCGAAGGCGCTACTGGAGGCCTGCGGCACGCTGCGCAGGCTGTGGGTGGCCCCGGCGCGGGGGCACGGCTGGGAGACGGTCGCCGAGCGGACCGCCGAGCAGGCCGAGGTGCTCCGCAAGGCGCCCCCGGAGGCGGCCGAGCTGGCCTCGGCGGCGCTCGCGGCCCGCGAGGAGCTGACGGCGGCGCCGGCCGAGGAGCTGTTGCTGCACGGGAACTTCCGGCAGGGCAAGGTCCTCGCCGGCGAGCGCGCCCCGTGGCTGGCGGTGGGCCCCGACCCGATGGTCGGCGAGCGGGCCTACGACCTGGCACGGCTGGTACGGGACCGGCTGGAGGACCAGATGGCCTCCTCGGCGGGGGCCTCGGGCGCCCGGCGGCGGGTGAACAAGCTGGCCGACGCCCTGGAGGTGGACCGGGACCGGCTGCGGGGCTGGACGCTGTTCCGGGCCGTCGAATCGGGCAACCGGGCGCTGGCGGCGGGCCGGCGGCGGGATGCTGAGCTGCTGCTGGAGTTCGCGGGCTGGTTGTAGGGCATAAGTCCCTTGGGGGGACGTGCCCGGCAGGAGGCCGCCATGCTCCAGGAACTGCTGACAGCCGGCGCCGTCGCGGGCGTCGGGATCGCGGCCTACGTGGGCGCCGCCGCCCGGGTGGTGAAGCAGTACGAGCGGGGCGTGGTCTTCCGCCTCGGCCGGCTGCGGGGCGGCGTCCGGGGGCCCGGCTTCACCTTCGTGGTCCCGGTCATGGACCGGCTGCGCAAGGTCAACATGCAGATCGTGACGATGCCGGTGCCCGCCCAGGAGGGGATCACCCGGGACAACGTCACGGTGCGGGTGGACGCGGTCGTGTACTTCAAGGTGGTGGACGCGGCCAGCGCGATCATCGAGGTGGAGGACTACCGCTTCGCCGTCTCCCAGATGGCGCAGACCTCGCTGCGGTCGATCATCGGCAAGTCCGACCTGGACGATCTGCTGTCCAACCGGGAGCAGCTCAACCAGGGCCTGGAGCTGATGATCGACAGTCCGGCGGTGGGCTGGGGCGTCCAGATCGACCGGGTGGAGATCAAGGACGTCTCGCTCCCGGAGACGATGAAGCGGTCGATGGCGCGGCAGGCGGAGGCCGACCGGGAGCGGCGGGCGCGGATCATCAACGCGGATGCGGAGCTCCAGGCCTCGAAGAAGCTGGCGCAGGCGGCGGAGGTCATGTCGGAGCAGCCCGCCGCGCTTCAGCTGCGCCTGCTCCAGACGGTCGTGGCCGTCGCCGCGGAGAAGAACTCCACCCTCGTCCTCCCGTTCCCGGTGGAACTCCTGCGCTTCCTGGAACGCGCGGCCCCGTCGCCCGCGGCGCAGCCGTCTCCGGGACCGGCGGCCCCCGCACCTGCGGCGCCGTCCCCCGGCCTCGCGGGCCCCGCTCTCGCGGTGGCGCCTGCGGACGCCGGTGCGGGGCTCGGCCCCGGGGCGGCGGACGAGCCCTGCCTGGACGGCGCCCCGTCGCCGCCGCCCCCGGCGGAGCCGGACGAGCGCGGCTAGGCGCTGCGCGGAGCCGTCCCCTACCCGCCCTTCCACCGTTCCCCGGGCTGCGCCCGGACCCCCTGGGGCTCCGCCCCAGACCCCGCGCCTCAAACGCCGGCGAGGCTGGATCGATCCAGCCCGTCCGGCGTTTGAGGACCGGGTCCGGGCAGAGCCCGGGGAACGGGCGAAGGGCGGGTAGGGGACCCGGCCCCGCAGGGCTACGCGCCGGCGGTCAGGCGGGACAGGGCCTCCGCCAGGGGGAGCTCCTCGCGGGTGCCGGAGCGGCGGTCCTGGAGCTCCACCACCCCGTCCGCGGACCGGCGGCCCGCGACCAGGATCCACGGGACTCCGATGAGCTCCGCGTCCGTCAGCTTCACCCCGGGCGACAGGCCCGGCCGGTCGTCCAGGAGGACGCGGAGACCGGCCCCGGCCAGGGACTCCGCCGCCGACTCCGCCAGCGCGAGCGGCACCGCCTTGCCCGCCGCCACGACGTGGACGTCGGCCGGGGCGACCGCGGCGGGCCAGCACAGGCCCCGCTCGTCCGCCGTCTGCTCGGCCAGCGCGGCCACCGCGCGGGAGACGCCGATCCCGTAGGAGCCCATCGTGACCCGGACCGGCTTGCCCTCCTTGCCGAGGACGTCGAGTCCGAACGCGTCCGCGTACTTGCGGCCGAGCTGGAAGATGTGCCCGATCTCGATGGCCCGGTCGAGCCGCAGCCCGGCTCCGCAGGAGGGGCAGGGGTCGCCCTCCTCGACGACGACCACGTCCAGGTACCGGTCCACCTCGAAGTCCCGCCCGCAGACCACGTTCCGGGCGTGCGTGTCGGGCCGGTTGGCCCCCGTCACCCAGGAGGTGCCCGGTGCGACGCGGGGGTCGGCGAGGTAGCGGACCTTCTCCAGGCCCTGCGGGCCCACGTAGCCCCGTACGAGGTCGGGCCGGCCGGTGAAATCCTCCGCCGTCACCAGCTCCACGACCGCCGGGGCCAGGTGCTCCCCGAGCTTGCCGAGGTCGACCTCGCGGTCACCGGGCACGCCGACGGCGGTGATCTCGCCGTCCACCTTCACGAGGAGGTTCTTCAGCGTCGCGGAGGCGGGGACGCCCAGGTGCGCCGCCAGGGTCTCGATGGTGGGGGTGTCGGGGGTCGGGATCTCCTCCAGCGGGGCGTGCTCCCCCGGGGCCGGGGTCAGGGCGAAGGTCACCGCCTCCGTGTTGGCCGCGTAGCCGCAGGAGGGGCAGTCCGCGAAGGTGTCCTCGCCGGCCGGGGCCGGTGCCAGGAACTCCTCCGACGCCGAGCCGCCCATCGCGCCGGAGACCGCCGACACCACCCGGTGGTCGAGGCCGAGCCGCTCGAAGATGCGTACGTAGGCCTCGCGGTGGAGCCGGTAGGACTCCGCCAGGCCCTCGTCGGACACGTCGAAGGAGTACGAGTCCTTCATCTGGAACTCGCGACCGCGCAGGACGCCCGAGCGGGGCCTGGCCTCGTCCCGGTACTTGGTCTGGATCTGGTAGAGCATGACCGGCAGGTCCTTGTAGGACGTGCACTGGTCCTTGACCACCAGGGTGAAGATCTCCTCGTGGGTGGGGCCGAGCAGGTAGTCCGCGCCCTTGCGGTCCTTGAGCCGGAAGAGCAGGTCCCCGTACTCCGACCAGCGCCCGCTGACCTCGTACGGCTCCTTCGGCAGCAGTGCCGGGAGCAGCACTTCCTGCGCCCCGATCCCGTCCATCTCCTCGCGGACGATGCGCGAGACGTTGTCCAGGACCCGCTTGCCGAGCGGCAGCCAGCTCCACACTCCGGCGGAGCTGCGCCGGACGTAGCCGGCCCGGACCAGCAGGCGGTGGCTGAGGGTTTCCGCGTCGGCGGGGTCCTCGCGGAGGGTCTTGGCCATGAGGCGGGACATGCGCTGCACGTGTTGCGTTGACATGACGGGAGGCTACCGGGGCCCGCGGGGGCCGCGGAAACCGGTTTGAGGGCCCACCGGGTCGGGGCGGACGGGGTCAGGGCCTGCGCAGCGGCAGCGGGGCGCCCATGACGGCGTACGGGAGGCTCGCGCTCGGGAAGAGGACCTGGCGGGCGAGGTCCGTGTAGCCGAGGGACCGGTAGAGGCCGCGGGCGGGGCTGTCGGTGTCGATCGCGGAGAGGATCGAGCGTTCCTCGGCGGCGGTGTCGGTGATCAGGGTGATGAGGGCGCGGCCGACGCCCTTGCCCTGGAACCCGGGGTGCACGTGGAGCTCGGTGATCACGAAGGAGCCGTCGAGCCAGCTCTCGTGCCCGCCGGTCCGCAGGTAGGGCTCGACGACTCCGGACCACCAGTGCGTGCGGTCGTTGGGCATGCCGTAGACGAACCCGGCGAGCCCCCCGTCCTCGGTGAACGCACCGAGCGCGCGGGCTCCTCGGCAGGTCATGTGGCGCTGGACGATGTAGCGCCGGATGCCGATCTCTTCCTCGCTGAGCCCGAAGGCCATGGCCTGCACGCGCAGGGCCTCGTCGACCCGGGCGGCGAGGTCGAGGGGCCCGATGCGCAGTCCGGCGGGCCGGCCGGGGTCGTCTCCCGCGGGGGTTGGCATCATGCGGCGACTTTACTGGCCGACCGCGGGGTCGAACAGGAAGATCGGAACAGGACGCACACATCGGCACGGCACGGGCGGCGATGCGCTCAGAACAGCACGCTCATGAACGCGCCGACCTCGCGGAAGCCGACCCGGTGGTAGGAGGCGCGCGCCGCGGTGTTGAAGTCGTTGACGTACAGGCTGACCACGGGGGCCACGTCCCGGAGCGCGTACGCGACGACGGCGGCCATCCCGGTCTCCGAGTGCCCGCGGCCGCGGAACTCGGGGGCCACCCAGACGCCCTGGATCTGGCAGGCGCGGGTGGTCGCGGCGCCGATCTCGGCCTTGAAGAGGACCTTGCCGTCCTGGACGCGGGCGAACGAACGGCCACTGGCGACCAGCTCGGCGACCCGGGCCTGGTAGAGCAGGCCGCCGTCGCCGGTCATCGGGGAGATGCCGACCTCTTCGGTGAACATGGCCACGCAGGCGGGCATGATCAGGTCCATCTCGTCCTTGCGGATCCGGCGGACCCGGGGGTCGGCGGTCACCGCGGTGGACGGCTGCTCCATGACCATGAGCGGCTGGCAGGAGCGGACGTCGCGGGCCGGGCCCCAGTTCGGCTCCAGGAGCTGCCAGAGCAGCCCGGTGGCCTCGGCGGGGCCGACGATGGAGGAGCAGCGGCGGCCGGTGCGCCGGGCGCGGTCGGCGAAGGCCCGTACGGCGTCGGGTTCGGCGCAGACGGGCACCAGGTTGGCGCCGGCGTAGCAGAGGGAGCGGAGTACGCCGTCGGCGTACCAGCCCCACATCTCGCCGCCCAGACGCCACGGGTCGAGCCCGGCGATCTGGACCCGGGAGGTGACGAAGGCGTTCTCGACCGGCTCGCGGCCGAGGATGTCGAGCGCGGCGTCAAGATCACTGGGCTCAAGGACCCGGGTGGTGGTCTGCGTCAACACTGGGGCCTCACCATGCAAGTCTGCTGATCTCCGCACTGTACCCGGACCGGCTCCGAGATGCCCCCGAGGCCCCTCGGAGGCGCTTCACGGGCCCTTCACGGGCCGGCGCCGTCCGTCGGGGAGGCCGAGGAGGTGCGAGCGGCCGGCCAGGGCCCCTCGCCCGCACGGCACGCCGGGAGCCCGCATGCCGACGGGCCCGGGGCCGCACCTGCGGTCCCGGGCCCGTCACCGTTCCTCCTGCGGAGCCGCGCGGCTCCCCGCGGGGAACTACACGCCGATGGCGACCGTCGGCTCGCCCGACATCACGCCGTCCTTCTCCATCTGCTCGGCGATCTTCATCGCCTCTTCGATGAGGGTCTCGACGATCTTCGACTCGGGGACGGTCTTGATGACCTCGCCCTTGACGAAGATCTGGCCCTTGCCGTTGCCGGAGGCGACGCCCAGGTCGGCCTCACGGGCCTCGCCGGGGCCGTTGACGACGCAGCCCATGACGGCGACGCGCAGCGGGACCTCCATGCCCTCCAGGCCCGCCGTGACCTCCTCGGCCAGCTTGTAGACGTCCACCTGCGCACGCCCGCAGGACGGGCAGGAGACGATCTCCAGGCGGCGCGGCTTGAGGTTCAGCGACTCCAGGATCTGGATGCCGACCTTGATCTCCTCCACCGGCGGGGCCGACAGCGAGACGCGGATCGTGTCGCCGATGCCCTCGGAGAGCAGCGCGCCGAAGGCGACGGCGGACTTGATCGTGCCCTGGAACGCCGGGCCGGCCTCGGTGACGCCGAGGTGCAGCGGGTAGGTGCACTGGGCGGCGAGCTGGCGGTAGGCGTTGACCATGACCACGGGGTCGTTGTGCTTGACCGAGATCTTGATGTCGCTGAAGCCGTGCTCCTCGAAGAGGGAGGCCTCCCACAGCGCGGACTCGACCAGCGCCTCGGGCGTGGCCTTGCCGTACTTCTTCAGCAGTCGCGCGTCGAGCGAGCCGGCGTTGACGCCGATCCGGATCGGGGTTCCGGCGTCCTTGGCGGCGCGCGCGATCTCCTTGACCTTGTCGTCGAACTGCTTGATGTTGCCCGGGTTCACGCGGACGGCGGCGCAGCCGGCGTCGATCGCGGCGAACACGTACTTCGGCTGGAAATGGATGTCCGCGATGACCGGGATGTTCGACTTCTTCGCGATCACGGCGAGCGCGTCGGCGTCGTCCTGCGTCGGGCAGGCCACGCGGACGATGTCACAGCCGGAAGCGGTCAGCTCGGCGATCTGCTGGAGCGTGGCCCCGATGTCGGAGGTCCTGGTGGTGGTCATCGACTGCACGGAGATTTGGGCGTCGCCGCCGACGGCCACCGAGCCGACCTGGATCTTGCGGCTGACCCTGCGGTCGGCGAGCTTCGTCGGCACGGCCGGCATTCCGAGAGAGATGGCAGTCATCTGCTGTGCAACCCCAAGGTGTGGATATAGGTGCCGGGATCGGCGGGCCCCAGCGTCCGAGATTACGCCAAGCGGCACGTCTCCCGCGCATCGCAGGGGGTGTGCCACCCGAACGTAGGGAGCCGGGCACGATGCGTGCCCGGCTCCGGTCCTCTTGCTGTACAGGCGTCCCGTACGACGATCCGCCGATCTTTCGATCAGGTGATTCTGATGGGGTTGACCACGTCCGCGGCCAGCACCAACAAGGTGAAGCAGAGGAAGACCCCGGCCACCACGTACGCGGCCGGCATCAGCCGCGCCACGTCGAAGGGGCCCGGGTCGGCGCGCCGGAAGACCCGGGCGAAGGCCCGCCGCACCGACTCCCACAGGGCGCCCGCGATGTGCCCGCCGTCCAGCGGCAGCAGGGGCAGCATGTTGAACAGGAAGAGGGAGAGGTTGAACATGCCCAGGACGTTCAGCATGATCGACATCCGCTGCTCGCTCGGAATGTCGAGGTTCGCGATCTCCCCGTTGATCCGGGCGGCGCCGATGATGCCCATCGGGGAGTCGGCCTCCCGCTCGGCCCCGTTGAAGACCGAGTTCCACAGGGCCGGGATCTTGCCCGGGAGCTGGGCCAGGCCCTGCAGGCTGCTCTGGACGACCTCGCCGACCCGGTCCGCGGACTGGGTGAAGGTGAGCGGGGCGATCACGGACTTCGGGCCGACCCCGAGGTAGCCGGCCGAGACGTACTCGCCCTTGACGTAGCCGCCGTGGCCGTCGCTCTTGCCCACGCGGTTCTCCACGAGGCTCGCCTGGAGGGTCACCTTCTGCCCGTCGCGCAGGACGGTGAGGGTGGCGGGTCCGATGGTGTCGCGGATGTTCTTCTGGAGGGTGGCCCAGTCCTCGATCGGCTTGCCCTGGAAGCCCACGATCTTGTCCCCGACCTGGAGGCCGGCGGCCTTGCCCGGGGCGGCCGGGTCGCCGGCCCGGCACTCGTCGCGGTTCTCGCTCTGCTTGATCACGCAGTCGGTGACGGTCTGGACCTGGGTGGTCGTCTGCTGCACCCCGAAGGTCATCCACACGCCGAAGAAGATCGCCATCGCCAGGACCAGGTTCATGAACGGTCCCGCGAACATCACGATCACGCGCTTCCACGGCTTGCGCGTGTAGAAGAGCCGCGATTCGTCGCCCGGCTGCAGCTCCTCGTACGCCGCCGAGCGGGCGTCCTCGATCATCGTGCGGAACGGCGACGTGGAGCGGACGGTGACCTTGCCGTCCTCGCCCGGCGGGAACATTCCGATCATGCGGATGTATCCGCCCATCGGGATGGCCTTGAGCCCGTACTCGGTGTCGCCCTTCTTGCGCGACCAGATGGTCCGGCCGAAGCCGACCATGTACTGGGGCACGCGGATGCCGAAGAGCTTGGCCGTGGAGAGGTGACCGAGCTCGTGCCAGGCGATCGAGAAGAGCAGCCCGACCGCGAAGACGAGCACGCCGATCAAGGTGAGCAGTATGGTCATGCGCGCGCCTCCACTGCGGCCCGTGCCGCCGTCTCCTGTGCCCGGGCCCTGGCCCAGGTCTCCGCTTCAAGGACGTCCGCGACCGTGAGGGAAGTTCCCCCGGCGGGGGTTCCGTGCTCATCGACCACGGCAGAGACCGTATCCATGATTGCTGTGAACGGGAGCCGACCGGCCAGGAACGCCTCTACGCACTCCTCGTTCGCCGCATTGAACACGGCGGGCGCGGTCCCGCCCAGGGCGCCGACGTGCCGGGCCAGGCCCACCGCGGGGAAGGCCTCGGTGTCCAGCGGGAAGAACTCCCAGGTGGACGCCTTGGTCCAGTCGAAGGCGGTGGACGCGTCCGGGACCCGCTGGGGCCAGCCGAGACCGATGGCGATCGGGCCGCGCATGTCCGGCGGGGTGGCCTGGGCCAGCGTGGAGCCGTCCGTGAACTCCACCATGGAGTGCACGTAGGACTGCGGGTGGACCACGACCTCGATCCGCTCGAAGGGGATGTCGTAGAGCAGGTGCGCCTCGATGACCTCCAGCCCCTTGTTGACCAGGGTCGCCGAGTTGACGGTGATCACCGGGCCCATCGCCCAGGTCGGGTGGGCCAGCGCGTCCTGCACCGTCACCGAGGCCAGCTCGGCTCGGGTGCGGCCGCGGAAGGGCCCGCCGGAGGCGGTCACCACGAGCTTGCGCACCTCGGCGCGGGTGCCCGCGGCGAGGGCCTGGAAGAGCGCCGCGTGCTCGGAGTCCACCGGGATGATCTGGCCGGGCTTCGCCAGGGCCTTCACCAGCGGGCCGCCGACGATCAGCGACTCCTTGTTGGCGAGGGCCAGCGTCCGCCCGGCCTTCAGCGCGGCGAGGGTGGGCGCGAGGCCGATGGAACCGGTGATGCCGTTGAGCACGGTGTGGCACTCGGAGGCGGCGAGCTCGGTCGCCGCCTCCGGTCCGGCGAGGATCTCGGGCAGCGGCTCACCGGGGCCGTACTCGGAGTCCAGCGCCTCCTTGAGGGCCGGTACGACGTCTTCGCGCGCGACTGCCACGGTCCTCACGCGCAGCAGCCGGGCCTGCTCGGCCAGCAGCGCGACCCGGCCGCCGGCGGCGGACAGGGCCGTGACCCGGAACCGGTCCGGGTTGCGCAGGGCGAGGTCGATGGCCTGGGTCCCGATGGACCCGGTGGAGCCGAGGATGACGATGTCCCGACGGCCGGCCGCGGGGTCGAAGAGGAGGTGCGGATCGGCGAGGGGGGATGGGCGGTCGCTCATGGACCCATTGTTGCCGCAACTCAGGGGCGCCCGGACACGGAGCCCCCATCCGTGACCCGAAGGAGAAGGTGCGGGAGCGTCCCGGCGAAGTCCGGGAGGGTACGGGCCACCCGCCACCAGGCGTCCGGATCGGAGCCGAGGGCCAGCGCGAACAGCCGGTCGGCCTCGGACCGCGCGGCGACCACCGGGGCGGACGGTTCGTGGCGGTCGGGGTGGTCCACCTCTCCCAGCCAGTGGTCCTCGTCCAGGGCCCAGCAGGCGGGCGCCTTGTGCCGGATCACGTCCTCGCCGGTGAGCAGCCCGCGGGCGAGGCAGTCGCGCACCCACCGGATGTCCTCCTGGACGGACTCCATGGGCACGGCCAGGCTCGCCAGGGCCAGTTCGCGGTCCACGCCCGCGACGGGCTCGGCGGACCCGGGCGCCACGGAGCGCACCGCCTCCGCGAGTCCGGGGACCGGTGGTCCCCCGGCGGGCTCCGGCAGGGTGCCGCGCACGATCCGTGCGACCAGGACCGGCAGGGTGCCCGGGAAGGCGGGGGCGTGGCGCAGCAGCTCCGCCCAAAGCCGGGGGTCGTCGCGCAGGGGGCGCAGCGCCCGGGCGGCGGCCGTGCGCATCCCCGTCCGCTCGGGCAGGCTCCAGCGCAGGCCGCGGGCCCCGGACAGGTCGGTGAGGAGCAGGGTGCGGTGCGCGGGGGCCACGTGGGCGACGAGCTCCTCGTGCGTGACCCGGCCCATCCGCACGGCGCGGACGGCGGGCCGGTACCAGGTGCGCTCGTCCGGCGCCGCGGTGGCGAGCAGCCCGTGGACGGTCTCCCGGGGCAGGTCCTCGACGAGCAGCAGGGCTTCGACGGAGCCGGCCGGCAGCGGCAGGCGGAGGTGTTCGGCGAGCAGCAGCTCCGGGTCGGGTCGGTGGCGGAGCGCCAGGATGTCCAGCGGGACCCGCGGCCCGCGCCGGCCGTGCCGGCGGAGCAGGCCGATGAGCTCGGCCGCGGTGAGCGGCTCCTCGCCGGCGTCCCGGCCCAGTTCGGCGCGGAGCACCGGGAGGAGTTCGGCCGGGGTCCTGCGGCGGGCGTACCGGGCGGGCCCGGGCAGGCCGGGCAGCGGCCGGCCCACGACGCGGGGGTTGCGGGCCACGTAGGTGCGGTCGGCCGCGCCTCCGTGGCGCAGCAGCAGGGTGACGGTCGAGGCCGCCAGCCATTCGTCCCGGCACAGGTACTTGAAGGCGGGCTCGTCGAGCCGGCCGATCATGTCGGTGACGACGTGGTCCGGTGCGTGGCGCAGGAGGTGCGCCACGCACCAGGCCAGCCGTCGGCTGGCGCGGTCTTCCTCGGCCGTGGGCATCGTTCTCGTCCGCCTCGCGCTGTGCTCGTACGCGTACCCGTGCTCGTACCCGTACTCATCCTCGTACGTCCGTCCGACGTCCGGCGATGATTGCAGGTCAGCGCAGAGGTCTGTGGACGTTTTCGCGGGTGGAGGGGCCGGGGGCGGCGTCGGCGATCCACGGGCCGTCGCCGGAGGGGTCGAGCACGCCCTCCTCCAGCCAGGTGTAGGTGCCGTTCAGGACCCCGGCGACGACCTTGCGGTCCAGGTCGTCGGTGTTGTCCCAGAGCCGCCCGAAGAGCTCCTCCACGCGGAGCCGGGACTGCCGGCAGAAGGCGTCGGCCAGCTGGTAGGCCTCTCGGCCGTGCTCGCCGGAGGTCCGCAGGTGCTCGGCGCGCACGCAGGCCGCGCTCATCGCGAAGAGCTCGGCGCCGATGTCGACGATCCGGCCGAGGAACCCCTGCTTGGTCTCCATCCGGCCCTGCCAGCGGGACATGGCGTAGAAGGTCGAGCGGGCGAGTTTGCGCGATCCGCGTTCGACGTAGCGCAGATGGGTGGCGAGGTCGGGGTGGCCGTTCGGGTGGAAGGCCCGGTAGGTGCCGGGGACCTGGCCGGGCCCGGTGGCGAGTTGGGGGAGCCAGCGGGCGTAGAACCCGGCGGCGCGGGCGCCGGCCTTCGCCTTGTCGCCCAGTGCCTTCTCCGGGTCGATGAGGTCGCCGGCCACCGACAGGTGGGCGTCCACGGCCTCGCGGGCGATCAGCAGGTGCATGATCTCGGTGGATCCCTCGAAGATCCGGTTGATGCGCAGGTCGCGGAGCATCTGCTCGGCCGGCACGGCCCGCTCGCCGCGGGCGGCGAGGGACTCGGCGGTCTCGAAGCCGCGCCCGCCGCGGATCTGAACCAGCTCGTCGGCGATCAGGCAGGCCATCTCGGAGCCGTAGAGCTTGGCGAGGGCGGCCTCGATGCGGATGTCGTTGCGGTCCTCGTCGGCCATCTGGGAGGCCAGGTCGACCACGGCCTCCAGGGCGAAGGTGGTGGCCGCGATGAAGGAGATCTTGGCGCCGACGGCCTCGTGCAGGCCGACCGGCCGTCCCCACTGCTCGCGTACGCCCGACCACTCGCGGGCGATCTTCAGGCACCACTTCCCCGCGCCCACGCACATCGCGGGCAGCGACAGCCGGCCGGTGTTCAGCGTGGTCAGCGCGATCTTCAGCCCGGCACCCTCGGCGCCGATGCGCTGGGCCGCGGGGACCCTGACCCGGTGGAAGCGGGTGACGCCGTTCTCCAGGCCGCGCAGGCCCATGAAGGCGTTGCGGTGCTCGACGGTGATGCCCGGAGAGTCGGCCTCGACGACGAAGGCGGTGATCCCGCCGCGGTGGTTCTCGCTCCTGGGGACCCGCGCCATGACGACGAGCAGGTCGGCGACGACCCCGTTGGTGGTCCAGAGCTTCACGCCGTCCAGGACGTACGCGTCCTCCCCGTCCGGGACCGCCGTGGTGGCCAGACGTGCCGGGTCGGAGCCGACGTCCGGCTCGGTGAGGAGGAAGGCGCTGATGGCGGTGGTCGCGCAGCGCGGCAGGTAGGCGTCCTTCTGCTCCTGCGTGCCGAACATCTTCAGCGGCTGGGGTACGCCGATCGACTGGTGGGCGGAGAGCAGGGCGCCGATGGCCGGGCTGACGGAGCCGACGAGGGCGAGCGCCTTGTTGTAGTACACCTGGGTGAGACCGAGACCCCCGTACTTCGGGTCGATCTTCATGCCCAGCGCGCCGAGCTCCTTGAGCCCGCGCACGGTCTCGTCGGGGATCTTCGCCTCGCGCTCGATGCGCGCCCCGTCGACGGAGGTCTCGCAGAACTCCCGCAGCCGGGCCAGGAAGGCCTCTCCGCGCCGGACGTCCTCGTCGGCGGGGAGCGGGTGGGGGTGGATCAGGTCGAGCCGGAACCGTCCGAGGAACAGCTCCTTGGCGAAGCTCGGCCGCTGCCAGTTCTGTTCCCGGGCCGCTTCCGCGACCTGCCGTGCCTCGCGCTCGGTCACCTTGGGCCGTACGGGCCGTTCGGGCTGGGTCTCGCTGTCGCCGGGCTGTGTTGCGGACATGAGGGGGCTCACCTCGCCGCCGAGAGAGGGGGTGCTTACCGGTGGGTGCTACCAGTGAGTCGTACCCGTTTCGGGCGGCGGGGAAGCGGCGGTAAAAGGGGGACGGCCGGAGCCCCCGCACAGTAGGCTCCGGCCGTCGGCTTGGTGGCCGTACGAGTTCGGTCAGATGTCGAGGCCGCTGAGGACCAGGACCCGCTCGTAGGTGTAGTCGTCCATCGCGTAGCGCACGCCCTCGCGGCCCACACCGGACTGCTTGACGCCGCCGTACGGCATCTGGTCGGCGCGGTAGGACGGGACGTCGCCGACGATCACGCCGCCGACCTCCAGCTCGCGGTGGGCACGGAACGCGGTCTGGATGTTCCGCGTGAAGACGCCGGCCTGCAGACCGAACTTCGAGTCGTTGACGGCGGCGAAGGCCTCGTCGGTGTTCTCGACCCGGCGCAGGGTGAGGACCGGTCCGAAGACCTCCTCGGTGGCGAGGGTGACGCCCGCGGGCACCTCCGCGACGACGGTGGGCTCGTACGAGGCACCCTCGCGCTTGCCGCCCGTGAGCAGCTTGGCTCCGGCGGCCACGGCCTCGTCGACCCAGGACTCGACCCGCTTGGCGGCGTCCTCGGAGACGAGGGGGCCGACGTCGGTGGCGGAGTCGTTCGGGTCGCCGGTGACCTGCTCGCGGACCTTGGCGACGACCTTCTCGACCAGGCGGTCGTAGACCGTCGCGTCGGCGATCACGCGCTGCACGCCGATGCAGGACTGGCCGGCCTGGTAGTTCGAGAAGGTCGCGATGCGGGTCGCGGCCCAGTCGAGGTCGGCCTCCGAGGACCAGTCCTCCAGGACCACGGCCGCGGCGTTGCCGCCGAGCTCCAGGGTGCAGTGCTTGTGGGGCACGGCCTGCTGGATGGCGTAGCCGACCTTGTCGGAACCGGTGAAGGAGATGACGGGCAGGCGCTCGTCCTTGACCAGCTCCGGCATCTTGTCGTTGGCGACGGGGAGCACGGACCAGGAACCGGCCGGCAGATCGGTCTCGGCGAGCAGCTCGCCGAGGATCAGGCCGGAGAGCGGGGTGGCCGGGGCCGGCTTCAGGATGATCGGCGCGCCGACGGCGATGGCGGGGGCCACCTTGTGGGCGCACAGGTTCAGCGGGAAGTTGAAGGGCGCGATGCCCAGGACCGGACCCTTGACGAAGCGGCGGGTCAGGGCCAGGCGGCCGACGCCGCCGGCGTCGGTGTCCAGGCGCTGGGCCTCTCCGCCGTTGAAGCGGCGGGCCTCTTCGGAAGCGAAGCGGAACACGGACACCGCACGGCCGACCTCACCGCGGGCCCACTTGATCGGCTTGCCGTTCTCGGCGGAGATCAGCAGCGCGATCTCCTCGGTGCGCTCGGCGAGCCGGCGGGCGACGTGGGCCAGGGCCTCGGCGCGTACGTGGGCCGGGGTCGCGGAGAACTCCGCCGTCACGGCGTAGGCGGCGGCCACGGCCTCTTCGACCTGGGCGTCGGTCGGGACGCTCACGGTACCGACGAGGCGGCCGTCCCACGGGGAGTGGACGTCGAAGCTGTCGTCGCCCGTGGCCTGGCGGCCGGCGAGCCAGAAGGCGTGGGTGGAAGTCATGCTGATCCCGGCCCTTCGGAGTGTGTGCGGTGGGTCCTTGTCCCCTCCACCGTAGGACTCCGCCGCGGATTCGGCGTTTGTCCGGGGTGGAGTACGTGCGTGGCGCGGCGCGCCGCTTTGTCAGTGTCGGGGCGGCCGCCGCCCGTGCGGGGCCCCGCCGGGGGCGCGTACGGGGCACCGGGCGGCCCTGCTGGGCGCGGCGGGCGGGCTCGTCCGCGCCACGCGGGCCCCCGCTGCGCGGGGCGAAGTCCCCTACCCGCCCTTCGCCCGTTCCCCGGGGCTGTGCCCCGGCCCCCTGGGGCTGCGCCCAGACCCCGCGCCTCAAACGCCGGCGAGGCTGAAATGGCGCTCCGCGCCTTCCAGCCCGCACCGGCCGAATCCAGCCCCTCCGGCGTTTGAGGACCGGGTCCGGGCGCAGCCCGGGGAACGGTGGAAGGGCGGGTAGGGGATCCAGCCCCGCAGGGCCGACCCACCCGCACCCGCCCCCCGGGCCCCACGCCGGGACGGCAGTGGCGGGCACCCGGCCCAGCCACCGACGGACGGAGTCCGGCGCGTCAGGAAGGTGTGGTCGCCTTCAGAGCGAGCCAGAGCTCCATGCGGACGTCCGGGTCGTCCAGGGAGCGGCCGAGGATCTCCTCGACCCGCCGCATGCGGTAGCGCAGGGTGTGGCGGTGGACGCCCAGGTCGGCGGCGGCCGCGTCCCACTGGCCGTGGCGGGAGAGCCAGGCCTGGAGGGAGGCCACCAGGTCGCCCCGGCCCTTCTCGTCGTGCTCGCGCAGCGCCCGCAGCGTGCCGTCCGCGAAGGCCCGTACCGCGTCGTCGGCGAGCAGCGGGAGGACCGAGCCCGCCGCCAGGTCCTCGTGTTCGACCATGGGGCGGCCGCGCCGCCGGGCCACGGCCAAGGCTTGGTCGGCCTGTTTGAAGGCCGCCGCCACGCCGGAGGCCACCGCGGGCGCCGACAGGCCGAGGACCAGCTCGTCCGGCTCCGGTTCGGCCGACTCCCGGCCGCGCCGGGATTCCAGGACCTCCGCGTGTTCCGCGCACGCCTGGACCGCCGAGCCCCCGTCGGCCGCCAGGACCACGAGCCGCCCGGGCTCCGGCACCACCAGCAGGCTCTCCCCCGTGCGCGCCGCCGCCGATTCCACGGCGTCGGCCAGCAGCGCCAGGCCCTCCGGCTGGGCCGTGCCCGCCAGGGCGGGTTCCGCCACGAGGATCCGGAAGGGTGCGTCGAGCAAGGCCCCGTACAGGTCCCCGGCGACGGCCTGGGCGTGCTCCGCCTGGCCGGCCAGCAGCATGCGCAGCACGGCGGCGCCGAGCCGGGACTCCGCGTCGTGCAAGGAGCGGGACCGTTCCGTGGTGAGGGTCAGCAGGGCCACCGCGGAGTGGACGGCGTACCGCTCCGCCGTGCCGAGCGGGGCCCCGGTGCCGACCGCGAGGGCTCCGCGGGCCCGCCGCCCGGTGCCCAGCGACTGGAGTTCGACGCGGTCCTCGGAGCCGCCCACCACGGCGCTGGCCGGCGCCGGCCGCTCCCGCAGCCGTTCCACGTCGGGGGTGAGCCGGGCGGCCCGGCGCGCGGCCCAGTCGGGCGCGGCCGCGACGACGGCGCCCGAGGTGTCGTAGAGCGCGGCCCAGCCGTGCACGTGCGCCGCCAGCTTCGTCAGCAGTTCGGCGGGCCCGTCGGCGGACAGCGCGGCGCGGGTCAGCTCGCGCTGCGCCTCGAAGCCTGCGGTCACGGCCCGGTACTGGTCGGCGGCGAGTGCCGCGGAGACCGCCTTGCTGATGGCGAGGAACGGGGTGCGCCGGGGTACCTCCAGCAGCGGCAGGTCCTCGGCGGTGGCGGCTTCCACGAGCGCCTCGGGCACGGCGTCGTAGTTCACGCCGACGGCGAAGCCGATGCCGACGACCCCGGCCGCCGCGAGCCTGCGGACGTAGCGCCGCATCTCCTCGGGGTCGTCCGCGTCCAGCTTCATCGCCGTGATGAGGAGGAGCTCCCCGCCCTCCATGTACGGGACGGGGTCGGCGAGCTCACTGACGTGGGCCCAGCGCACGGGGGTGTCGAGACGGCCCTCCCCGGCCCGGACGCTGAGTTTGAGCGCCGAGTGCTGGACGAGCGAGGCGAGGGTGAGCGGCATGGGTACCGGGGCGCCTTAGGGAGAGGAGGGGTTCGGCGGCGAGGTGCCGATGGAGGATTCTCGCCGTGGACCACCACCGCGGATTTCGCCGTGTCGTACGAACGGCTCCCTTGATTCTGCCATCCCGTACGGGTTCGCTCCTTCCGGTCGCCTCTCCCTCCCAGCCCCGGCCCTGCCATCCATGGCCCTCCCATCCATGGCCCCCTCCGCCCTGTCCCCCTCAGCCTCGTCCCCCGAGCCGCACCAGCAGCGGGGCGGCGCGCTCGCCGCGGACGGAGGTGAGGGAGAGCACGGCGTGGCCGGGGGGCACCACGTGCGCCAGGTCGGAGGCCGACCAGCGTTCCCGCTCCACTTGGCGCACGGTCACGGCGTCGGTGGTCACCGCCTTTCCCGAGACCAGCTTCCGGAAGGCGTGGATGGCCCGGGTGAGCGGCTGGTCGGCGAAGACCGTCCGGTGGGTGACGTCGCGGGTCTCCACCCATTCGGTGCCCCAGGTCTCGGCGAACCGCTTGCCGTCCCAGGTGGTGACCCCGGAGAAGGCCATCCGGCAGCCCACGGCCCCGAGCAGCGGGGTGCGCAGGGCCTCCGGTACGTCGTCCAGGGTGCGCAGCGTGAGCAGGACGCCCGCGTTGGCCGAACGGAGCCGCTGGATGCCGCGCACCGCTTCCGGGGTGAGGGTGTGGGAGGCGTCGTCGAAGGCGAGGAGCGCGAAGAGCGTGCGGTCGGTGCGGGCGGCGGCAGCGGCGTTGAACTGGGCGAGCAGCAGCCGGGCCAGCATCCGGGAGGCGTCGGCGTGCCCGCGCTCGGGAAGGTCCACGCGGACCCGCAGCGGATGCTCCAGGGCCCGCAGGGAGAACGGCCGCCCGGCGCCGGTGGTGTCGAAGAAGCCCGTGAAGGCGGGCCGGTCCAGCAGCGCGACCCGGTCGGCGAGGGCCGGGCCCGGGTCGGCGGGGGCGCCGTGCTGGCGTTCGCGCGCGTCGAGCTCGCGGAGCATCCGCTGCTGCCCGGTGGCCTCCAGGGCCTCGCGCAGGGCGGCGAGGGCCACGGGCACGCGGTCGACGAGCTCCCGCAGTTCGGGCACGGCGGGGAAGCGGCCGTACGCGGCCCGGAACGGGCCGAGGAGCTGGGCGAGGGCGGTGGCGGCGCGGCGTACGTCGATCCCCGGCAGGTCGCCCACGAACCCCTCCGCGAGGAGCATGGCGGCCTCGTCGGGGTCGGTGGAGCCGCCGTAGAGGTCCAGGTCGTAGACGGAGTCGGGGTCGCCGACGCGGACGACGACGTCGTAGCCCGCGTCGGGTCCGAGGGCGGTTCCGGCGGAGGCGACCACGACGACGGCGGCCTGGCCGGCCAGCGCCTGCAGGGCCAGCGACTCCACGACGGGGCGGACCAGGAGGGAGGTCTTGCCGGCGCCGGAGGGGCCGATGGCGAGCAGCGAGGTGCCGAGGACCGTGGGGTCGAGGGCGAGGCCGCTGCCGCGGCGGGCGTACGGGTTGCGCTCGCCGTCCTGGACGGTGCCGAGCAGCACCTGCCGGGCGAGCAGATCGTGCCGGGCGGCGCGGGCGGGCAGATCGCGCGCCCCCGACGGGTGCACGCAGGCTCCGGCCCCCTTGTCCCGTACGGCGTCGGCGAAGGCCCGCGTCCGCGAGGGGTCGGCCCGCACGGTCTCCCAGGCACGCCGGATCCGCACGTGGTCCACGTCGTTCATCCGCCCGGCCCGCACCTCCGCCCCCAGCCGGTCGGCCGCCTCCACCAGCCCGGCGGCCCGCACCTCGGTCCAGGCCGCGGGGTCGTCGGGGCCGCCCGGTTCCACCGGCCGCGGCGGCGGGGCCTGGGCCCGCGCGGCGCGGCCGCCGAAGATCCGGCGGGCCAGCTCGGGCCAGCGGCCGAGACGGCCGAATCCGATGGTGAGGGTCGCCGCGACGATGGCGTACCAGATGTAGGAGGCGACGACGGCGGGCAGCGTCCCCGCCCAGGAGTCGGGGGTGAACATGTAGAGCGGCCAGAGCCAGAAGCCGCCGAGGTAGCCGTTCCAGAGGAGGGACCACAGCAGCAGCCCGGCCAGCAGGGAGATGAGCGCCCCGCTGACCAGCTGGCGGGTCGGGGTGACCTCGGGCTCCTGCGCGGCACGGGGGACGTGCCCGTACGACCAGACGCCCGGGCCGGCGGCCGGGCGCGGGACGCGCAGCCAGTCGGCGAGGGTGGGGCCCGCCACAGGGCCTGCCGCCGGGCCTGCCGCCGGATCCGCCGCCCGGTCTCCCGCCGGGCCCGGCACCGCCCCGGTGGCCGTTCCCGGGGCCGGGGCGTGGGCGGGCTTCGGCGGGAGGCCCTGGAGGCCCGGGGGCCCGGCCGGGCGCGGGACGTGCCCGGCGGCGAACGGCGTCCGCCGCTCCCCGCCCTGCGTGCCGTCGGTGTCCATGTAACCGCTGCCCCCTGCCCGTTACCGCACTGCCCTGCGCTGCCCTGCACCGCGCCGCGCGCTCAATCTAGTGGCCGCCGACGCCCCGCGGCCCGTACCCGGTCATGATCCACAGGACATGCCGCGGATTCCTTCCTATGGCCGTCACGGACAAGGACACGCGGGCACCACTCCCGAACGGAGCATGCAGGACCACGCCTCCCGGGCCTAGCCTGCGGACAAAGACACAAGTGCGTCCGAAAACACCCCCCAGGAGCCCCCTATGACCGCTGTCCCGCAGGAGCGCCGCATCGTCACCGCGATCCCCGGCCCCAAGTCGCAGGAGCTGCAGGCCCGCCGTCTGTCGACGGTGGCCGGCGGCGTGGGCTCCGTGCTCCCCGTCTTCACGGCCCGCGCGGGCGGCGGCATCATCGAGGACGTCGACGGCAACCGCATGATCGACTTCGGCTCCGGCATCGCCGTGACCTCGGTCGGCGCCTCCGCCGAGGCCGTCGTGCGCCGCGCCGCCGCGCAGCTCGCCGACTTCACCCACACCTGTTTCATGGTCACCCCCTACGAGGGCTACGTGGAGGTCTGCGAGGCCCTCGCCGAGCTCACCCCGGGTGACCACGCAAAGAAGTCGGCACTGTTCAACTCCGGCGCCGAGGCCGTCGAGAACGCCGTCAAGATCGCCCGTTCGTACACCAAGCGCCAGGCCGTCGTCGTCTTCGACCACGGCTACCACGGCCGTACGAACCTCACGATGGCCCTGACCTCGAAGAACATGCCGTACAAGCAGGGCTTCGGCCCGTTCGCCCCCGAGGTCTACCGCGTCCCGGTCGCCTACGGCTACCGCTGGCCGACCGGCGCCGAGAACTGCGGCCCCGAGGCCGCCGCCCAGGCGATCGACAACATCGTCAAGCAGATCGGCGCCGAGAACGTCGCCGCGATCATCATCGAGCCGGTCCTCGGCGAGGGCGGCTTCATCGAGCCGGCCAAGGGCTTCCTCCCGGCGATCGTGAAGTTCGCCAACGACAACGGCATCGTCTTCGTCGCCGACGAGATCCAGTCCGGCTTCTGCCGCACCGGCCAGTGGTTCGCGTGCGAGGACGAGGGCATCGTCCCCGACCTCATCACGACCGCCAAGGGCATCGCGGGCGGCCTGCCGCTCGCCGCGGTGACCGGCCGCGCCGAGATGATGGACTCCGTGCACGGCGGCGGCCTGGGCGGCACCTACGGCGGCAACCCGGTGGCCTGCGCCGGCGCCCTCGGTTCCATCGAGACCATGAAGGAGCTCGACCTCAACGCCGCGGCGAAGAAGATCGAGTCCATCATGAAGGCCCGCCTGACGGCCATCCAGGAGAAGTACGACATCGTCGGCGACATCCGCGGCCGCGGCGCCATGATCGCGATCGAGCTCATCAAGACCGACACTCCTGAAAACGTCGCGTCCAAGACCCCGAACCCGGAGGCGGCCGGCGCGCTCGCCAAGGCCTGCCACGCCGAGGGCGTGCTCGTCCTCACCTGCGGCACCTACGGCAACGTGCTCCGCTTCCTGCCGCCGCTCGTCATCGGCGACGACCTGCTGAACGAGGGTCTGGACGTCATCGAGGCCGCGTTCGCGGCTCTCTGATCGAACGTCTGACACAGTCGGTAGAACGCGGAGGCGTGATCCTCGATCACCAAGCGATCACTACCGCGGGTAACGGTCGGACGCTGTGAAGAAGGTGTGGGGGGCCGATGGCGGGAGCGTTTTCCCGCTGTCGGTCCCCCTTCCGCTGCCGTACGGTTTCTGCAGATGAGTGAGACACCCCGCTCCCGGGAAACCGGAAGCGACACCAGTACCGGGCTTCCCCAGCGCCGCACTGGGCATGCGTTCGCGCACACTCCTCAGCGATCGGACGACCGTACGCCCCAAACCCCCCGGGGCGCTCGGCGATCCGATCCGGGCGGCCGCCCCGGAACCACCCCCCCTGTTCCGGGGCGGCCGGCCACTCTCCGCTCCGCGGCCTCCTCGATCTCCGCGATCTCCGCGCGCTCGGCGCGCTCCGCGCGTCGTGCGGTCTCCGCACTCTGCGTCACGCTCTTCGCCCTGACCACCTGGCAGGTCCTCGTGTCAGGGCCGCTGCTGGTCCCGGACGCCGGCCTCAGCCGGGCGCTCGTGCGCACCGTCCCCGACGCGGTCACCCAGCGCCTCTCCGACCTCGGCAACGTCCCGGTCGCGCTCCCCGTCCTGCTCCTCGCGGTCCTCTACGCCGCCCGGCGCGGCAACCGCCGGGGCGCGGCGGCCGCGGCGCTGGCCATGGCCCTGGTGCCCGCCCTGGTCGTCCCGCTGAAGGAGTGGACCGGCCGGCCGGGCCCCCTGGAGCCCTGGGCCTCCGGCTACTACCCCTCGGGCCACACGGCCACCGCGTACGTGGCCTACGCGGGCGCGGCCCTGCTCGTGCGCCCGTACGCCCGGGGCCGATGGCCCCTCCCCCTCGCGGCCGCCCTCACCGCCCTGACGGCGGCGGGACTGATCCTGCGCGGCTATCACTGGCCCCTGGACGTCCTGGCCAGCCTCCTGATGTGCACGCCGCTGCTGCTCGCGGTGCGAAGCGCGGCAGGGCCGGGGCGTGCGCGCCCCGGCCCTGCCGCGTCCGAGTCGGTCGGTCAGCCGCCGAAGTAGGCGTCGAAGTTCTTCGAGAACTCCCAGCTGCCGAAGCGGTCCCAGTTGATGGACCAGGTCATCAGGCCGCGCAGGGCGGGCCAGGTGCCGTGGGTCTGGTACGAACCACAGTTCGTCTTCTTGGTCAGGCAGTCCAGCGCCTTGTTGACCTCCGCCGGGGAGGTGTGGCCGTTGCCCGCGTTGGTCGTGGCCGGCAGGCCGATGGCGACCTGGTCCGCGCGCAGCGGCGGGAAGACGCGGGCGGTGTTGCCGGCGACGGGGAAGCCGGTGAGCAGCATGTCCGTCATGGCGATGTGGAAGTCGGCTCCGCCCATGGAGTGGTACTGGTTGTCGAGGCCCATGATCGAGCCCGAGTTGTAGTCCTGGACGTGGAGCAGGGTGAGGTCGTCGCGCAGGGCGTGGATGACGGGGAGGTAGGCGCCGGCGCGCGGGTCCTGGCCGCCCCAGGGGCCGGATCCGTAGTACTGGTAGCCGAGCTGGACGAAGAAGGTCTCGGGGGCCATCGTCAGGATGAAGTCCGGGCCGTACTTGGCCTTCAGGGTCTTCACGGCCGAGATCAGGTTGACGATCACCGGGGTGGTGGGGGCGCGGAAGTCGGTGTCGCCCGTGGCGAGGGAGAGGGAGTGGCCCTCGAAGTCGATGTCGAGGCCGTTGAGCCCGTACTCGTCGATGATCTTGCCGACCGAGGAGACGAAGGTGTCGCGGGCCGCCGTGGTGCCCAGCTGGACCTGGCCGTTCTGGCCGCCGATGGAGATCAGGACCTTCTTGCCCGCGGCCTGCTTGGCCTTGATGGCGGCCTTGAACTCCGCGGCCGATTCGACGGTCGGGCACTCGCTGACGGGGCAGAGCTGGAAGCGGATGTCGCCGGAGGTGACCGAGGTCGGTTCGCCGAAGGCCAGGTTGATGACGTCCCACGAGGCGGGCACGTCGGCCATCCGGACGTAGCCGGAGCCGTTGGCGAAGCTGGCGTGCAGGTAGCCGACCAGGGCGTGGGCGGGCAGGCCCGGGTTGCCGGGGTCGCCGCCGCCGGGCGTGGTCACGGGGACGGCGGCGCTCCTGGGGGATTCGCCGGCCGCGTTCACGGCGCTGACCTGGAAGGAGTAGGTCGTGGAGGCGGTGAGGCCGGTGACCGTCGCCGAAGTGCCGCTGACCGTGGTCGGGTTCGCGCCGTCCCGGTAGACCTTGTACGAGGTGGCCCCGGTCGCGGCCGACCAGGAGAGGCCGACGGTGGTGGCGGAGGAGGCCGACGCGGTGAGTCCGGCGGGGGTCGCCGGGGCCTGCGGGTCACCGGGTCCGGAGCCGCCGGGGTCGGGGCCGACGAGGGTCACGTCGTCGGTGAACTGCGGCGGCTGGCCGTACCAGCCCTGCGTGTACACGGTCACCGAGGTGGTGCTCGCGCCGGTACGGAAGCTCGTGCTCAGCTGCTTCCAGGCACCCGGTGTCTGCGTCCAGGTCTGCGGGTCCGTGGTCCCGGTGCCGGTCGCGCCGAGGTAGACGTACGCACCCTGCACCCAGGCGCTCAGGGTGTACGCGGAGTCGGGCTTGACGGTGACGGTCTGGGAGCAGCGGGCGTTGTCCTGCCCGGCCGGCGTGCCCTTGAGGGCCGAAGTGCCGCCGCGGACCGGGGTGCTGACGACGGTTCCGCTGCCGGCCGTGCAGCTCCAGCCGGCGAGGCCGGCTTCGAAGCCGCCGTTGCGGATGAGGTCGGCGTCGGCGGCCGCGGCGGGCTGACCGGTGGCGAGGAGGCCGGCCGCCGCGAGGGCGGCGGCGGTAAGGAGGGACAGAACGGAGCGTATGACGGTGGGTCTGGCGGCGCGGGTGGGGCGAGCAGGACGGGTGGGGCGCACAACTGCCTCCGGTACGTGGGGGGATGGAGCCTGGCCGCGCGCGGGGAAGCGGTGGGGGAAGGCGCAGCGGCGCCCAAGATGGTCCAGACCAATGTTCTTGTCAAGACTTCCCGCCTCCCCGCCCCACGGCGCGCGCCGCCGCCTCGTGCATCGCGAGCTCCAGTACCGCCGGATCGGTGAGCGTGCCCTGCCCGTCCGGGACCACGAGCCAGCGGACCCCGCCCGTGGCCCGGCCGGGGTACGGGACCACGATCCAGGTCCCCCGGCCGGCTCCCCGTACGCCCGTCCCGACCCAGCGGGACGCCGTGCCCGCGGGCACGAAAAAGCCCAGCCTGGAGTCGCCGAAATCGGCGAGCACCGGGCCGGGCCGTTCCAGCAGCGCGTCCAGCACTTCGAGGGTGGTGTGCCCCAGCTCCCCCGGCAGGATCAGCACGTCCCACCGGCGGCCGGCGGGCAGCAGGGCGACCCCGAGGGGGTTGCGCTCCCACTCCCGCCGGCAGGCGTCCGGATCGGGCGCCACCGAGACCAGCCATTCCACTGCCGTTTTCTCGCCCGGGATCGTCATCGCCCGGCCTCCGCTCTCTGTGATGAGGTGAAGCGTTCTCACAGGAGAGAGCGGGGCCGGGCGCAGGTATGACGCGGGTTTCGTTACTCCATGGTAGTGAAGCAGGTCACACCACCCGGGGCGATGTGCGCCCGGGGCGCGCGGAGGTCGCTTACCCGATCAGCGCACCGGTGCGCCGCCGTCGAGCCTCAGCTGTCGAAGCCGAGACCGAGGCGGTCCAGCGTCTTCAGCCACAGGTTGCGGTGCCCGCCCAGCCGGTCCGCCCGGGCCAGCGACCACTTCGTCATCGTGATGCCGGTCCACGCGAAGGGCTCCGGCGGGAAGGGCATCGGCTTGGAGCGGACCATCTCCAGCTCCGTGCGCTCGGTCTTCTCCCCCGCCAGGAGGTCGAGCATCACGTCGGCGCCGAAGCGGGTGGCCCCGACGCCGAGCCCGGTGTACCCGGCCGCGTAGGCCACCTTGCCCGCGTGCGCGGTGCCGAAGAAGGCCGAGAAGCGCGAGCAGGTGTCGATCGCCCCGCCCCAGGCGTGGCTGAATTTCACCCCTTCCAGCTGCGGGAAGCAGGTGAAGAAGTGCTCGGCGAGCTTGAGGTACGTCTCGGGCCGGTGGTCGTGCTCGGCGTCGAGCTTGCCGCCGTACGGGTAGATCGCGTCGTAGCCGCCCCACAGGATCCGCCGGTCGGGGGTGATCCGGAAGTAGTGGAACTGGTTGGCGCTGTCGCCGAGTCCCTGCCGGTTCTTCCAGCCGATCGAGGCGAGCTGCTCCTCGGAGAGCTGCTCGGTCATCAGCGCGTAGTCGTAGACCGGGACGGTCAGCGGGCGCACCCGCTTGACCAGCGACGGGAAGATGTTGGTGCCCAGCGCGACCCGGCGGGCGAAGATCCGCCCGTACGGGGTGCGCACGGCCATCCCGGCTCCCGAGCCGGTCAGGTCCAGCCCGCGCGTGTTCTCGTAGATCCGTACGCCCAGCTCCAGGCAGGCCCGCTTCAGGCCCCAGGCGAGCTTCGCCGGGTTGAGCATGGCGACGCCGTCGCGGTCCCAGATCCCGCCGAGGAAGGTCGGGGAGTCGACCTCGGCCCGTACGGCGTCCGCATCCAGCCATTCGGAGCGGCCGGCGAGGCCGAGCCGCTCGGCCTCCGCGTGGAACTCGCGGAGCTCCGCGACCTGGTGCGGCTCGGTGGCCACGTCGATCTCTCCGCTGCGCTCGAAGTCGCAGTCGATGCCGTAGCGGGCGACCGCCTCCTCGATGGCGTCGAGGTTGCGGGCACCGAGGTCTTCCAGCGTGGCGAGCTCGTCCGGCCAGCGGGCCATCCCGTTGGCGAGGCCGTGGGTGAGGGAGGCGGCGCAGAAGCCGCCGTTGCGGCCCGAGGCGGCCCAGCCCGCCTCGTGGCCCTCGATCAGTACGACGTCCCGGGCGGGGTCGCGCTCCTTGGCGAGCAGCGCGGTCCACAGGCCGCTGTAGCCGCCGCCGATGACGAGCAGGTCGCAGTGCTCGTCCCCGGTGAGGGCGGGCTCGGCGGCGGGCTTGCCGGGGTCGTCCAGCCAGTACGAGACCGGCTTCGCTTCGGAAAGAGATCGTGCAGCGGTGCGCATGGCGTCTGGGGCCATGTCTTCCAACTCCCTACAGGTGTTACTTGGGCTGTGCTTTCTTGCGGCGGTTGGCGACCATCTGGCCGCCCAGCACCACCAGGACCGCGATGACGAACATCGCCGTGCCGATGACGTTGATCTGTACAGGCGTACCGCGCTGGGCCGATCCCCACACGAACATGGGGAAGGTGACGGTGTTGCCCGAGTTGAAGTTGGTGATGATGAAGTCGTCGAAGGAGAGGGCGAAGGAGAGCAGCGCACCCGCCGCGATACCGGGGGCCGCGATCGGCAAGGTGACGCGCAGGAAGGTCTGCACGGGTCCGGCGTAGAGATCGCGGGCCGCTTCCTCCAGGCGGGGGTCCATGGAGAGCACCCGGGCCTTCACGGCGGCGACGACGAAGCTGAGGCAGAACATGACGTGGGCGATCAGGATCGTCCAGAAGCCGAGCTGGATGCCCATGTTGAGGAAGAGGGCGAGCAGCGAGGCCGCCATCACGATCTCGGGCATGGCCATCGGCAGGAAGATCAGCGAGTTGACCGCGCCGCGCCCGCGGAAGCGGTAGCGGACCATCGCGAAGGCGATCGCGGTGCCCAGCACCGTCGCCCCGATGGTGGCCCACAGGGCGATCTGCAGCGACAGGGACAGGGACCCGCACATGTCGGCGACCCCGCAGGGGTCCTTCCACGCGTCGAGGGAGAACTCCTGCCAGGCGTAGTTGAACCGCCCGGTGGGGTTGTTGAAGGAGAAGGCCGTGACGACGACGTTCGGCAGGATCAGGTACGCGAGCGTGCCGAGCCCCGCGATCACGACGAGATTGCGGCGCAGCCAGGTGGTGGCGCTCTTCATCAGACCAGGTCCTCCGTCCCCGCTCGGCGGATGTAGATGGTGACCATGACGAGCACGATGGCCATGAGGATGAAGGACAGCGCGGCCGCCGTCGGATAGTCGAGGATGCGCAGGTACTGCGACTGGATGACGTTGCCGATCATGCGGGTGTCCGTGGAGCCGAGCAGTTCGGCGTTGACGTAGTCGCCGCTCGCCGGGATGAAGGTGAGCAGGGTCCCGGAGACCACGCCCGGCATGGACAGCGGGAAGGTCACCTTGCGGAAGACCGTGGCGGGACGGGCGTACAGGTCCCCGGCCGCCTCGTGGAGGCGGGTGTCGATGCGCTCCAGCGAGGTGTAGAGCGGAAGGATCATGAAGGGGAGGAAGTTGTACGTCAGACCGCAGACGACCGCGAGCGGCGTGGCGAGGACGCGGTCGCCCTCGGTCATTCCGAGCCAGCTGGTGACGTCCAGGAAGCCGACGGTGTTGAGGACGCCGACCACCGGACCGCCGTCGGCCAGGATCGTCTTCCAGGCGAGGGTGCGGATCAGGAAGCTGGTGAAGAACGGGGCGATGACCAGCACCAGGAGCAGGTTGCGCCAGCGGCCCGCCTTGAAGGCGATCAGGTAGGCCAGCGGATAGCCCAGCAGCAGGCACAGCGCGGTCGCGGTGCCGGCGTAGAGCAGGGAGCGCAGGAACTGCGGGTAGTACTCGGTGAAGGCGTCCCAGTACGTCTGGAAGTGCCAGGTGACCTCGTAGCCCTCTTCGAGGGAGCCGGTCTGCACCGAGGTCGAGGCCTGGTAGACCATCGGCAGCACGAAGAAGACGAGCAGCCACAGGATGCCCGGGAGCAGCAGCCAGTACGGGACCAGGCGCTTCTTCAGGGACGGCTTGTGCACCGGGGGCTCGGCCGAGACGGCGACCTCGGGCAGGGTCGCGGGGGCGCTCACGCGCTCTCCTCGACCGTCTCGATGCCGGCGTCGATGTCCTGAGCGGCGTCCAGCCCGAAGGTGTGGTCCGGGTTCCAGTGCAGTATCACGTCGGCGCCGGGGACGAGGCGGGCGTCGCGCTCGATGTTCTGCACGTACACCTCCAGCTCCGGGCAGACCGGGCTGTCGATGACGAACTGGGTGGAGACTCCGATGAAGGAGGTGGCCGCGATCTTGCCGGCGATCTTGTTGCGGCCGGCCTCGACGGTGTCCGCCGCGTCCGCGTGGACCAGGGAGATCTTCTCCGGGCGCACCCCGACCAGCAGCTTGCCGCCGGCGCGGGGTGTGGTCGAACATCGCGACGCCGGGACGCGCAGCTTCGTACCGGCCGAGGAGACGACGACGTCGGACGCGCCGGCTTCCAGGACCTCGGCCTCGATCAGGTTGGAGGTGCCGAGGAAGTTCGCCACGAAGGTCGTCTTCGGGTTCTCGTAGAGCTCGGCGGGGGCGCCGAGCTGTTCGACGCGGCCGCCGTTCATCACGGCGACCGTGTCGGCCATGGTCATGGCTTCCTCCTGGTCGTGCGTGACGTGCACGAAGGTGATGCCGACCTCGGTCTGGATGCGCTTGAGCTCCAGCTGCATCTGACGGCGCAGCTTGAGGTCGAGGGCACCGAGCGGCTCGTCGAGGAGCAGCACCTGTGGGTGGTTGATGAGCGCGCGGGCGACGGCGACGCGCTGCTGCTGGCCGCCGGAGAGCTGGTGCGGCTTGCGCAGGGCGAACTGGCCGAGCTGGACGAGGTCCAGCATGTCGTCGACCTGCTTCTTGACCGACTTGATGCCGCGGCGGCGCAGCCCGAAGGCGATGTTCTCCGAGACGTCGAGGTGCGGGAAGAGGGCGTAGCTCTGGAAGACGGTGTTGACCGGGCGCTTGTACGGCGGCAGGTGCGTGACCTCGCGGTCGCCGAGGCTGACGGTGCCGGTGGAGGGCTCCTCCAGGCCGGCGATCATGCGCAGGGTGGTGGTCTTCCCGCAGCCCGAGGCGCCGAGCAGGGCGAAGAAGGAGCCCTGGGGGATGGTGAGATCCAGCGGGTGCACGGCGGTGAAGGATCCGTAGTGCTTGCTGATCCCGGCGAGGCGGACGTCGCCGCCTTCGGTCTTGTCAGTCATGGGCCTGGGCCTTCGGTGGTGTGTCGTGGAAGGGGCAGGTGCCGGTACGGGTGTCATCGCCGGCGGGGGACGCGGCGGGACCCGTCAGGCTCCGATGAGCTTGGCGAACTTCTCCTCGTACGCCGTCTCTTCCTCGCTGGTGAGGGAGCGGAAGGCGTGCGACTTGGCGGCCATCGCCTTGTCGGGGACGATCAGGACGTTGTCCGCGAGCTCCGGGTCGATCTTGGCCAGCTCGTCCTTGACGCCCTCGACGGGGCAGACGTAGCTGATGTACGCGGCGAGCTGGGCCGCGACCGGGGGCTCGTAGTAGTAGTCGATGAGCCGCTCGGCGTTGGCCTTGTGCCGGGCCTTCACGGGGACCAGCAGGTTGTCGCTGGAGGTGATGTAGCCGGGCGCCGGGATCGCGTACTGGATGTCCGGGTTGCCGGCCTGGAGCTGGATGACGTCGCCGGCCCAGGCCAGGCAGGCCGCGAGGTCGCCCTTGTCGAGGTCCGCCGTGTAGTCGTTGCCCGTGAAGCGGCGGATCTGCTTCTTGTCCACACCCTTCTGGAGCCGGCCGATCGCCGCGTCGTAGTCGGCGTCGGTGAACTTCGCCGGGTCCTTGCCCTGGTCGAGCAGGGTCATGCCGACGCTGTCGCGCATCTCGGTGAGGAAGCCGACGCGGCCCTTGAGGGAGGGGTCGTCGAGCATCTGCGTGACCGAGTCGACCTTCTTCCCGCCGGTCGCCTTGGTGTTGTAGGCGATGACGGTGTTGATGCCGGTCCAGGGGTAGCTGTACGCGCGGCCCGGGTCCCAGTCGGGGCTGCGGAACTGCGGGATCAGGTTGGCGTAGGCGTGCGGCAGCCGGGAGGGGTCCAGCTTCTGGGCCCAGCCGAGCCGGATGATGCGCGAAGCGAGCCAGTCGGTGACGACGATCAGGTCGCGGCCGGTGTCCTGGCCCGCCGCGAGCTGGGGCTTGATCTTGCCGAAGAACTCGACGTTGTCGTTGATGTCCTCGGTGTACTTGACCTTGATGCCGGTCCGCTTGGTGAACTCCTCCAGCGTGGGACGGGACTTCTCGTCCTCGCTGGTGTCCATGTACTCGGTCCAGTTGGAGAAGTTGATCTCCTTCTCCTGTGCCGAATGGTCGTCGGAGGCCGCGGCGTTCCCCTCCGCGCGCTTGGCCGGCGGGATGCCGCAGCCGGCCAGCGCGGACAGGCCGCCGAGGGTGAGCGCTCCGACTCCGGAGGCGCGCAGCACGGAGCGGCGGGTGAGGGCGCCGCGCCCGCTGGTGAGGCTGCGCCGCATGGCGGCGAGTTGCGCCGCCGAGAGGCGGTCGGGCTCGAACTGCTCCATGGGAGGTGCCCTTTCGGGATGGGTGCGGGCCGCTGGTCGGGCGGCAACTGCCCCGCGGCGGGAGCCGCGAAGTGTTAGGTTCTGTCCCCGAAGATCGTGCGGTGCCAGTCCTTCGCCGCCACCGCGGTGTTGTCGTACATCACGTGCTTGACCTGCGTGTACTCCTCGAAGGAGTACGTGCTCATGTCCTTTCCGAAGCCACTGGCCTTGTAGCCCCCGTGCGGCATCTCGCTGATGATCGGGATGTGGTCGTTGACCCAGACGCAGCCCGCCTGGATCTCCCGGGTGGCGCGGTTCGCCCGGTACACGTCCCGGCTCCAGGCGGAGGCGGCGAGACCGTACGGGGTGTCGTTGGCCAGCGCGATGCCCTCGTCGTCGGTGTCGAAGGGCAGGACGACCAGGACCGGCCCGAAGATCTCGGACTGGACCACCTCGCTGTCCTGGGCGGCGCCGGAGATCAGCGTGGGCCGGTAGTACGCGCCGTCCGCGAGCTCTCCCGCGGGGATCTCACCGCCGGTGACGACGGTGGCGTACGCGCGGGCGCGCTCGACGAACCCGGCGACCCGGTCGCGGTGGGCGTGCGAGACCAGCGGCCCGAGGTCGGTCGACGGGTCGAAGGGGTCGCCGACGCGGACGGTCTCCATCAGCTCGGCCACCCGGGCGACGAAGGCGTCGTGGAGGGGGCGCTGGACGTAGGCGCGGGTGGCGGCCGTGCAGTCCTGGCCGGTGTTGATCAGGGAGGCGGCGACGGCGCCGTTGGCGGCGGCCTCCAGATCGGCGTCGTCGAAGACGAGGAAGGGGGCCTTGCCGCCGAGCTCCAGGTGGAGCCGCTTGACGGTGGCGGTGGCGATCTCGGCGACCCGCTTGCCGACGGCGGTGGACCCGGTGAAGGAGGTCATGACCACGTCCGGGTGGCCGACCAGGTGCTCGCCCGCGTCCCGGCCGGCGCCGGTGACGATGTTGACCACGCCGTCGGGCAGGCCCGCCTCCTTGGCCGCCTGGGCGAACATCAGGGAGGTCAGCGGGGTGAGCTCGGCGGGCTTGAGGACGATGGTGTTGCCCGCGGCGATCGCCGGAAGGATCTTCCAGGCGGCCATCTGCAGCGGATAGTTCCACGGCGCGATGGAACCCACGACGCCGATCGCCTCGCGGCGCACGTAAGAGGTGTGGTCCCCGGAGTACTCGCCGGCGGCCTGCCCCTGGAGGTGACGCGCGGCGCCCGCGAAGAAGGCGGTGTTGTCGATGGTCCCCGGCACGTCGAACTCCGTCGACAGCTTGACCGGCTTGCCGCACTGCAGGGACTCCGCGTACGCGAACTCCTCCGCCCGCTCGGCCAGCACGCCGGCCAGCCGGTGCAGCGCGTCGGAGCGCTCCCCGGGGGTGGCCCCCGACCAGCCGGGGAAGGCCCGCTTGGCGGCGGCGACGGCGGCGTCCACGTCGGCGGTGGAGGCCAGCTCGTAGGTGAGCACCTCCTCGCCCGTGGCGGGGTCGACCACGGTGTGTGACCGACCCGAGGTGCCGGGCCGCAGCTGCCCGTCGATGTACTGCGCGCCTTCGGCGAATCGGTCCTTGACCTGGACCTTGACCTGGAAGCGGTTGCCCATCACGCTCTCACGCTCTCCGTAGCTACAGTTCGAGCTACAGCTCGAATTGAGTGCCGATCCTGGCAGAGGTACACCCCTCGGCCAAGTGATTCCGTTGTTGCCTTTTGATTACGCGACGGAATCGGTCGACCATGTGTCGAGGCGCGCCCGAAATCCCGTACGAAGTGTCCGGTGCTCCTGCGAGACTCGCATGCATGGAGAAGATCGAGGAACTGATCGGGCAGGTCAGCCGGGGTGAAAGGCTGAAGTTCCTGCCGTTCTGGGGACACCGTCCGAGGCCCGACGGAACGCTCGGGCCGAGCTGCCTCAGTCAGTGGTGGCCGTCCGAGTTCACCGTGGGTGACGTGCGGTACGCGACCGCCGAGCACTGGATGATGGCCGGAAAGGCTCGCCTGTTCGAGGACGCCGAGGCGGAGCGCGCGGCCCTGGAGGCGAAGAGTCCGGCGGCGGCGAAGGCGGCCGGGCGGCTGGTGCGCGGCTTCGACGACACCGTGTGGAAGCGGGAACGGTTCGCGCTGGTGGTGGAGGGCAGCGTGCACAAGTTCGGCTCCGACCCGGCACTGACCTCGTACCTGCTGTCGACCGGGAAGCGGGTCCTGGTGGAGGCCAGCCCGATGGACCGGATCTGGGGCATCGGGCTCGCCGCCGACGACGAGCGGGCGCTGGACCCGGCGCGCTGGCGCGGCCTGAACCTGCTGGGCTTCGCGCTCATGGAGGCGCGCGAGCGGCTGCGGGCGGAGCTGTAGTGCCGCGTTAATCGATCGCGCGGGCCCGGCCGGACGTCTAGCGTGTTCCTTGTCCAGGTGCGCAGGTGAGACCTACTTCCACTGTTAATGGGGCGGCCGCGGGTTCGAGTCCCGTCACCGGCTTCGGGCCGGTGTAGCTCAGTTGGTAGAGCACCACGTGGTTTCGCCGACCTCGATCTCTGGACACCTACGTTCGCACCTCCCGGTGCGCCGGCCACGGCTACTTCCTCCACGAAATGACGCCGCGGCCACTTCTTCCTCGGGAGGCACACGTGCGGAGTGCCCGGTGCGCAGGCAACGGTTACTTCCGGATCAACGGGTCGCGGGTTCGAGTCCCGCCCGGCTCCGGCCGGTAGCTCAGTCGGATAGAGCAGTCGACACAGTCCGTCGCCGACTTCGATCTCGGGCATTCCGCACGTCACGCCTCCCCCGCTTTCCACTGAATTCGGGGGGATTCTCATGGCTCGTTTCAACCTGCTCCGCTCCAAAGCGGCGCCCACCGCATCCGCCGCGTCCACCGCACCCGCCTCTCCGGTCCGCTCGACCGGCCGCCGCGCCGCCAACGCGCACGGCAGCGCCGGCTTCGTCCGCGACGCGCGCTCCGAGCTGTTCCTGCTCGCCGTCGCCAACTTCGTGACGCAGCAGACCGCTTACGAGTCCGGCGGGGCCCGCGACGACCGGTTCGGCGCGCTCGTGCGCACCCTTGCCGTGGAGGATCCCGAGTGGACCGCGGGCCTGCTCGGCTGGCTGCGGCGCGACGGCAACATGCGGACGGCCTCGCTCGTCGGAGCCGCCGAGTACGTCAAGGCACGGCTCGACGCCGGAGCGACCGGGGGGCCCTCGAACCGGCAGGTCGTGGACTCCGTACTGCTGCGCGCGGACGAGCCCGGCGAGCTGCTCGCCTACTGGACGGCCGCCTACGGGCGGAACGTCCCCAAGCCCGTCAAGCGCGGGATCGCCGACGCCGTGCGCCGCCTCTACTCCGGCACCTCGCTGCTGAAGTACGACACCGCTTCCCGGGGATACCGCTTCGGCGACGTCCTGAACCTGGTGCACGCCTCCCCCGACCCCGCCAAGCCCTGGCAGGGCGAGCTGTTCCGGCACGCCCTCGACCGCCGGCACAACCCGGAGACCGCCGAGGTCCCGCCGGGCAACCGCACCCTGCTCGCGCACCGGGCCCTGATGGAGCTGCCCGTGGCCGAGCGCCGGGCGGTGGTCACCGCGGCGGACGGAGCCGAGCGGCTCGCCGCGGCGGGCATGACCTGGGAGGCGCTGGCGGGCTGGCTGCAGGGGCCGATGGACGCGGCCGCCTGGGAGGCGGTCATCCCGTCCATGGGCGCGATGGCGCTGCTGCGCAACCTGCGCAACTTCGACGGGGCCGGGGTGTCGGACGCGGTGGCCGAGCGGGTCGCGGCGAAGATCTCCGACCCGGAGACCGTCGCCCGGGCCCGGCAGTTCCCCTTCCGCTATCTGGCCGCTCACCAGCACGCGCCGTCGCTGCGCTGGGCGTACCCGCTGGAGCGGGCGCTGGGCCACTCCCTGGCCCACGTACCGGCGCTGCCCGGGCGGACGCTGGTCCTCGTGGACCGGTCGGGGTCGATGTGGTCACCGCTGTCGGACCGCTCGCAGCTCAACCGCGCCGACGCGGCGGCCGTCTTCGGGACGGCGCTGGCGCTGCGCGCCGAAGACGCGGACCTGGTGCAGTTCGGATCCACCAGCAAGGCCGTCGACTACCGGCGGGGAGAGTCGGTGCTGAAGGTGCTGGAGCGGTTCGAGGACCTCGGCGGCACCTACACGGCCAAGGCCGTGGCCGCGCACTACGCCGGGCACGACCGGGTCCTGATCGTCACCGACGAGCAGGCCACGTACTCCTACGGCGGCGATCCGACGGCCCTGGTGCCGGACACGGTCCCGGTCTACACCTGGAACCTGGCCGGATACCGGGTCGGCCACGCGCCCTCCGGGTCCGCGAACCGGCACACCTTCGGCGGGCTCACCGACGCGGCCTTCCGCATGGTGTCCCTGATCGAGGACGGCCTGGACGCCAGGTGGCCCTGGGAGACCGGGCAGGCGGACAAGGCCGCCTGACGGCACGGCACGGTGCAGCACGGCACGGGGCCGGGCAGGGGCGTTACACGTCCCCGCCCGGCCCTGCGTCGTACCTGCCGGGCGCGGCTCAACCCCGGTGGAGGACCTGGGTGTTCTCGTACGGAGAGAAGTAGTCCGAGTCGGAGTCGGAGCCGCTGTCCCCGTAGATGACGGCGAAGATGACGAGCGCGATCAACACGCAGCTGGTCACGATGCCCACCGCGCCGGTGATGATGCCGGCCAGCGCCAGGCCCCCGTTGTCGGCCTCGCCGCGCTTGGCCTTGCCGCGGCCCAGCACGCCGAAGATGATGGCCGGAACGCCGAACAGGAGGCCGAGGTAACAGGTGACGACCGAGAGGATGCCGAGCACGAGCGCGGTGATCCCGAAGCCGTTGCTCCTGGACGGGTACGCCGGGTGCCCCGGATACCCGCCGCCCGGGTATCCGGGGTAGCCCGCGTAACCGGGGTGGCCCTGGTATCCGGGCTGCTGCTGGAACGGCTGCTGCGCGGTGGGGTATCCGTACCCCGCGGGATCCGGCTCGGCCGGGTACCCGTAGGCGGGCGTCTGCCCCGGCTGGGGCGCGGGCGCCCCGGCGGATATCGGCCCGGTCCCGGCCGGCGGCGTCTGACCCGGCAGCGTCTGACCCGGCAGCGGCGCGCCCGGGTATCCGCCCGTGTAACCACCCGGGTGGCCGCCCTGAGGGCCGCCCTGAGGGCCGCCCGCCCCCGGCATCCCGGTGACGGTCTGCTGGTCGTGCACCCCCGGCGCCCCCGGCCCGCCCCGCTGTTTACCCAGATCGACCGCGGGCTGCTCCGGCGGCGCCCAGGGGTCTCGCGACTCGGGGCTCTGATCGGTCATAAGGCGCCCCCCTCTCGTACGGTCATGCTAAGCGCTCCCTGCGACAAGCCCCTTCGGCGGTGCGGGTCCTGCCTACGATGAAGGCCGTTCCATCCGCACCGCGTCCCTCGGAGGCACCCTCATGTCCGACCTGCACCCCTTCATCGCGGGGCTGCCCAAGGCCGAACTGCACGTCCACCACGTCGGCTCGGCCTCTCCCCGCATCGTGGCCGAACTCGCCTCCCGGCACCCCGACTCCAAGGTCCCCACGGACCCCGAGGCCATCGCCGACTACTTCACCTTCACCGACTTCGCGCACTTCATCGAGGTCTACCTCTCCGTCGTCGACCTGGTCCGCACCCCCGACGACGTGCGCCACCTCACCTTCGAGATCGCCCGCGACATGGCCCGGCAGAACATCCGGTACGCCGAACTCACCATCACCCCGTACTCCTCCACCCGCCGCGGGATCGACGAGAAGGCCTTCATGGAGGCCATCGAGGACGCACGCAAGGCCGCCGAGGCCGAGCTCGGCGTGATCCTGCGCTGGTGCTTCGACATCCCCGGCGAAGCCGGCGAGGAAGCCGCCGCGGAGACCGCCCGCCTCGCCCTGGACCTGCGCCCCGAGGGCCTGGTCTCCTTCGGCCTGGGCGGCCCGGAGGTCGGGGTGCCGCGCCCGCAGTTCAAGCCGTACTTCGACGCCGCCCGCGCCGCCGGACTGCACAGCGTGCCGCACGCCGGCGAGACCACCGGCCCGGAGACCATCTGGGACGCGATCCGCGAGCTGGGCGCCGAGCGCATCGGCCACGGAACCAGCGCCACCCGGGACCCGGAGCTGCTCGCCTACCTCGCCGAGCACCGCATCGCGCTGGAGGTCTGCCCCACCTCCAACATCGCCACCCGCGCCGTCGCCACCCTCGACGAGCACCCCGTCAAGGAGATGGTGGCGGCCGGCGTGCTCGTCACCATCAACAGCGACGACCCGCCGATGTTCGGCTCCGACCTCAACAACGAGTACGCGGTGGCCGCCCGTCTGCTGGACCTGGACGAGCGCGGTCTCGCCCAGCTCGCGAAGAACGCCGTCGAGGCCTCCTTCCTGGACCCGGCCGGCAAGGCGAGGCTCACGGCCGAGATCGACACGTACACCGCCGCCTGGCTGGCTTCCTGACGCTTGCGCAGAATGGGTGCATGCGCACCCTGACTGCCGTAGGCCACCGCGGGGATCCCTACCGCGTCCGCGAGAACACCCTGCCCTCGATCCGCTCCGCCTTCGACCGGGGGGCGGACGCGGTGGAGATCGACGTGCGGATGACCCGCGACGGGGTGCCCGTACTGCTCCACGACGAGGATCTCCAGCGGCTGTGGGGCCATGGCGTACGGCTCCAAGACGTCACGGCCCCGCAGCTGCGGGAGCTCACGGACGGCGGGATCCCGACCCTGCGCGACGCCCTGATGGCCGCCGGTGCGGGCCGGGTCATGGTCGACCTGCCGGGTGCGACTCCCGAGACCGTACGGACCGTCGTCGGCCAGGTCCGCGAGTGCGGCGCCCGTGACCGTACGTACTACTGCGCGGGTCCGGCCACCATGCTGGCGGTGCGCGCCGCCGATCCGGGCGCCGAGATCGCGCTCACCTGGACCACCCTGGCTCCCCCGCGCCGGGTGCTGATCGACGCCGTGGCGCCGACCTGGCTCAACTACCGCTTCGGGCTGGTCGGCCCGGAGCTGGTGGACGCCCTGCACCGGGACGGCCTGCTGGTGTCGGCCTGGACCCCGGACACGAAGCGCGCGATGCGCGCGCTGGTCAGGGCCGGGGTGGACTCGATCACGACGAACCGGGTGGACGCGCTGACAGCCGTACGGGCCGCGCTCGGCCGGTAGTACGGGCCCGGGGCAAGGCGCCCTCGCCGTGGTGCCGGCCGCCTTCGCCCGGGGAGGGCATGGCCTCCAGCCGCTTGATCATGCGCCGCAGGATCAGCAGCGGGATCACTCCGAAGACGCCGAACGAGATGTCGATCAGCGACCACCAGACCGGGATGCCCCGGATGGGCCCGCAGATCAGGGCCAGCGGAACGATGCCGGCGCAGGCGATCATGCCGGCCTCGACGATCCAGACGTTGCGGACGGGGTCGCGGTGGACCCCGTAGAAGAACACCGCGATCACCAGGTGGGCGAAGGCGAGCCAGTCCGTGCCGTAGAGGAGGAAGGGGTACTCGGAGTCCGCCCGCTCGAGGCCGTCGCCGACCCGGCGCAGCCATGCGTTGTCCACCAGCGCATTGGCCCAGTGGAGTTCGCTCACCAGGGGGAAGGCGGTGAGTCCGCTCAGCACGAGGCAGACGAGGAACAGGGCAAGCCAGGCACGGATCCGCCGCTGAAGGGCGCTTCTCTCGCTCATGGAAGGAAGCCTACGCATGTTTCTGAACATGTTCAGCAGAATTGCTGAACATGTTCAGTTCTGTGGCCGGACCGAGATCACGCCCCGCCTCCCGGCTCTCACAGACCGACGATGGCGTTCCAGCGCTTGGCGAAGGGCGAGCGCTCCACCGCGGAGATGTCGCGGGCGACGACGAGCCGCTTGCGCATGTCCTCGTCCGGGAAGATCAGCGGGTTCTCGGCCAGTTCGGCGGTCTCCTGGTCGTCGGAGGCGGCCAGGACCTCGCGGGCGGCCGGGACCGGGCAGACGTAGTTGACGTAGGCGGCGAGCAGCGCGGCCACCTCCGGGTCGTAGTAGAAGTCGATCAGGGCTTCCGCGTTGGCCTTGTGGCGGGCGAGGTTGGGGACGAGCAGGCTCTCCGCCCAGAGCTCTCCGCCCTCTTCGGGAACCACGAACTCGATGTCGGGGTTGTCGGCCTGGAGCTGGATCACGTCTCCGGAGTAGGCCTGGCAGGCCAGTACGTCGCCCTTGCCGAGATCGGAGGTGTAGTCGTTGCCGGTGAAGCGGCGGATGTGCTTCTTCTTCACCAGGCTCTCCACCTGGTCGCACACCCGGTGGAAGTCGGATTCGGTCCACTTGGTCACGTCGACGCCGTTGCCCTGCATCAGCAGGGAGAAGGACTCGTCGAGGCCCGAGAAGAGCGTGACCTTGCCGGCCAGGTCCGGGTGCCACAGGTCCTTGACGGACTTGATCTCCCGGCCGAGCGCCTTGCGGTTGTAGGCGATGCCGGTGATCCCCGACTGCCAGGGGACGGTGTGCAGCCGGCCCTCGTCGAAGGCCGGGGAGCGCAGCTGCGGGTCCAGGTGCTTGGCCACGTTGGCCTGCGCCGAGCGGTCCATCTTCTGGGCCCAGCCCAGGCGGACGAAGCGGGCGGCCATCCAGTCGCTGACCACGACCAGGTCGTGCCCGGTCTGCTGGCGGTTCATCAGCGACGGGCTGATCTTGCCGAAGAACTCGTCGTTGTCGTTGATCTCCTCGGTGTACCGGACCTCGATGCCGGTCTTCTCCGTGAAGGCGTCCAGCGTCGGACGCCTGCTCTCGTCCTCTTCGTCGGTGTCGATGTAGAGGGGCCAGTTGGAGAAGGAGACGCTCCGGTCGCTCCCGGAATGGTCCTGCCCCTCCCGTCGGCCCTCGGGAACGTACGCGGCGGGGACACCACAGCCGGGAAGGGCGGCCAGCAGCCCCGCGGCACCGAGGCCGCGCAGCGCCGCGCGGCGGGAGAAGGCGAGTTCAGGCATGGGAAGAGCCTGGTGGAACGCCAAAGGGCGGGCAATAGACATGTTGTCTACTACCCGCCCCTTCAAGGCTGTGCCCTGATCGATGCGGCGGCCGGCCGGCCGCCCGGCAGTCGGTCAGCCGTCGGGCGAGGTCAGCCGTCGAGCGAGGTCATGACGTGCTTGATGCGCGTGTAGTCCTCGAAGCCGTAGGCGGAGAGGTCCTTGCCGTAGCCGGACTTCTTGTATCCGCCGTGGGGCATCTCGGCGACGAGCGGGATGTGGGTGTTGATCCACACGCAGCCGAAGTCGAGGTTCTTGGACATCCGCATCGCGCGGCCGTGGTCCTTGGTCCACACGGACGAGGCGAGGGCGAACTCGACGTCGTTCGCGTACGTCAGGGCCTGGTCCTCGTCCGTGAAGGACTGGACCGTGATGACGGGGCCGAAGACCTCGTTCTGGATGATCTCGTCGTCCTGCTTGAGGCCGGAGACCACGGTCGGGGCGTAGAAGTAGCCCTTCTCGCCGACCTGGTGGCCGCCCGCCTCGACCTTGGCGTGGGCGGGAAGGCGCTCGATGAAGCCCGCGACCTGCTTCAGCTGGTTCGGGTTGTTCAGCGGGCCGTAGAGCACGTCCTCGTCGTCCGGCTGTCCGGTCTTGGTGTCGGCCGCGTTCTTGGCCAGCGCCGCGACGAACTCGTCGTGGATCGACTCGTGGACCAGTACGCGGCAGGCCGCGGTGCAGTCCTGGCCGGCGTTGAAGAAGCCCGCGACGGCGATGTCCTCGGCGGCCTTGGCGATGTCGGCGTCCTCGAAGACCACGACGGGGGCCTTGCCACCGAGCTCCAGGTGGACGCGCTTGACGTCCTTGGAGGCGCTCTCGGCGACCTGCATGCCCGCGCGCACCGAGCCGGTGATGGAGGCCATCGCCGGGGTGGAGTGCTCGACCATGGCCCGGCCGGTCTCGCGGTCGCCGCAGACGACGTTGAAGACGCCCTTGGGCAGGATCGAACCGATGATCTCGGCCATCAGGATGGTGGAGGCCGGGGTGGTGTCCGAGGGCTTGAGGACCACGGTGTTGCCCGCGGCGATGGCCGGGGCGAACTTCCAGACGGCCATCATCATCGGGTAGTTCCACGGCGCGACCTGGGCGCAGACGCCGACCGGCTCGCGGCGGACGATGGAGGTCATGCCCTCCATGTACTCGCCGGCCGAGCGGCCCTCCAGCAGGCGCGCGGCGCCCGCGAAGAAGCGGATCTGGTCCACCATCGGCGGCAGCTCCTCGCTGGCCGTGAGGCCGAGCGGCTTGCCGGTGTTCTCCGATTCGGTGGCGACCAGCTCGTCCGCGCGGGCCTCGAAGGCGTCCGCGATCTTCAGCAGGGCCTTCTGGCGCTCGGAGGGGGTCGCGTCCCGCCACGCCGGGAAGGCGGCCGCGGCCGCGGCCATGGCGGCGTCCACGTCCGCCTGGCCGGAGAGGGGAGCGGTCGCGTACGCCTCGCCCGTGGCGGGGTTGACCACCTCGGTGGTCCGCCCGTCGGCGGCGTCCTTGAACTCCCCGCCGATGTAGTTGCGCAGACGACGCAGTTCGGTGGTCACTACAGCCACACTCCTGTGATCACATGTCCAATGGTTGAGACAGCTACCCAGCCTAGCCTCTCAGACGCCGTTTTCGACAGGCCCACACATCACGAACTACGGAATCAGTGAGATCTGACTCCCGAAACAACGAATTACATCGTTCTCGCCTTGCGGAACAGACGACTCCTCGTGCACAGTGAGGGCGTGGTCAGTCGAAGCGCAGATTCCAGGAACAGACAACCGTCCCCTTCGGTCGATGCTGTGTCCCTGGCGATCATCGAGCAACTGCAAGAGGACGGTCGCCGTCCCTACGCAGCGATCGGCAAGGCCGTCGGCCTGTCCGAAGCGGCGGTGCGCCAGCGAGTACAGAAGCTTCTCGACCAGGGCGTCATGCAGATCGTCGCCGTCACGGACCCGCTCACCGTGGGGCTGCGGCGCCAGGCGATGGTCGGCATCAACGTCGAGGGAGACCTCGACCCCGTGGCCGACGCACTGACCGCCATGGCCGAGTGCGAGTACGTGGTGATGACCGCGGGCTCGTTCGACCTGATGGTCGAAATCGTCTGCGAGGACGACGACCACTTGCTCGAAACGATCAACAAGAAGATCCGCGCGCTCCCCGGCGTGCGATCAACCGAAAGCTTCGTTTACCTGAAGCTGAAGAAGCAGACCTACATGTGGGGAACGCGATAGCCGTGAGCCAGGACCTCTCCAAGACCGCCTACGACCACCTGTGGATGCACTTCACCCGCATGTCGTCGTACGAGAACTCGCCCGTACCCACCATCGTGCGCGGCGAGGGCACCTACATCTTCGACGACAAGGGCAAGCGCTACCTCGACGGCCTCGCCGGCCTGTTCGTCGTCAACGCCGGTCACGGCCGCAAGGAACTGGCCGAGGTCGCCTACAAGCAGGCGCAGGAACTCGCGTTCTTCCCCATCTGGTCGTACGCGCACCCCAAGGCCGTCGAGCTCGCCGAGCGCCTCGCGCACTACGCCCCGGGCGACCTGAACAAGGTCTTCTTCACCACCGGTGGCGGCGAGGCCGTCGAGACCGCCTGGAAGCTCGCCAAGCAGTACTTCAAGCTGCAGGGCAAGCACACCAAGTACAAGGTCATCTCGCGTGCGGTCGCCTACCACGGCACCCCGCAGGGCGCCCTGTCCATCACCGGACTGCCGGCCCTCAAGGCCCCCTTCGAGCCGCTGGTCCCCGGCGCGCACAAGGTGGTCAACACCAACATCTACCGCGCCCCGATCTACGGCGACGACCCCGAGGCCTACGGCCGCTGGTGCGCCGACCAGATCGAGCAGGAGATCCTGTTCGAGGGCGCCGACACCGTCGCCGCCGTCTTCCTGGAGCCGGTGCAGAACGCCGGTGGCTGCTTCCCGCCGCCGCCCGGCTACTTCCAGCGCGTCCGCGAGATCTGCGACGAGTACGACGTCCTGCTCGTCTCCGACGAGACGATCTGCGCGTTCGGCCGTCTGGGCACGATGTTCGCCTGTGACAAGTTCGACTACATCCCGGACATGATCACCTGCGCGAAGGGCATGACCTCGGGCTACTCCCCGATCGGTGCCTGCATCATCTCGGACCGCCTCGCCGAGCCGTTCTACAAGGGTGACAACACCTTCCTGCACGGCTACACCTTCGGCGGACACCCCGTGTCCTCCGCGGTGGCGCTCGCCAACCTCGACATCTTCGACAAGGAAGGCCTCAACCAGCACGTGCTGGACAACGAGGACGCCTTCCGCTCGACGCTCGAGAAGCTGCACGACCTGCCGATCGTCGGCGACGTCCGCGGCAACGGCTACTTCTACGGCATCGAGCTCGTCAAGGACAAGGTCACCAAGGAGTCCTTCACGGACGAGGAGACGGAGCGCGTGCTCTACGGCTTCCTCTCCAAGGCTCTCTTCGAGAACGGCCTGTACTGCCGCGCCGACGACCGTGGCGACCCGGTCATCCAGCTGGCCCCGCCGCTGACCGCCGACCAGGGCACCTTCGACGAGATCGAGGGCATCCTGCGCCGCGTGCTCACCGAGGCCTGGACCAAGCTCTAACCAGCCGGCGTCCTCCGACCGTCCCGCAGGCGGCAAACTGCCGGACCACACGGCCCGGATCCCCCGTTCGAGTGAGAACGCGGGGGTCCGGGCCGTGTGCTGTCACCATCCAAGACGTTCATCTCTTTACATCTCATTGCGGCGCCAGTGACCAAGCGGGCTCCGCTTCGTTCCCCCGGACGGAGGTGTACGCCATGGTGGCTCCACGGGACGACGCTCCGCCGGACAACGACCGGCCGGACAATGCCCCGCCCCAGGACGATCTGCTCTGGGCACGGTCCCTTCACTACTCCCACAGCGGCTCGCCGGGCCTCATCGGGGTCTCGGTCGGCGTCCGCGCGGGAGAGATCCTCGCCGTGACCGGCCCCCGGGGCAGCGGCAAGAGCACACTGCTGCGCTGCCTGTCCGGACAGCTGCGACCCGAGCAGGGCGAGGTCTGGTTCAACAGCGTCCCCGTGCACACGATGGGGACCCTGGCCCGCGAGCGGCTGCGCCGCGACCGCTTCGGCTGGATCGGCCCCGAGCCGCAACTGCTGCCCGAGCTGCGGGTCTGGGAGAACGCCGCCCTGCCGCTGCTGATCGCGGGCGTGCCCCACCGCACGGCCAAGCGGACCGCCTGCGAATGGCTCGACCGCCTCGACATCGGCGCCTTCGCCCGCAAGCACCCCGGCGCCCTCAACCGGGCCGAGTCCCAGCGCGTCGCCCTGGCCCGCGCCCTCGCGCACCTGCCCGCCGTGATCTTCGCCGACGAGCCCACGGCCCCGCTGCACCGCGCCGAGCGCTCCCTGCTGCTGCGCACCCTCACCACGGCCGCCCGCTCCCACGGCATCACCGTGCTGCTGGCCACCCACGAGGAGGAGACCGCGGCCGTCGCCGACCGGCACTTCTCCCTGCTCGACGGCCGCCCCGCCGCAGCGGCGGCCGCGGCCGGGCTCTCCCCCACCTCCTTCCCCCAGCCCCCGGAGGACCAGGCCGCGTGCTCGCTCTCCGCCTAGCCCGCGGCTCCCGGCCGCTGGTCCAGTTGCGCCGGCTGCTCGTCGCAGCCGCCTCGGCCGGCAGCGGCTTCCTGCTGCTGTACGTGCTCGCGCAGGCCACGGCCCGGCCCGCCGGATCGTTCCCTCAGCTGCTGTGGGCCCTGGTCCCCCTCGCCGTCACCGTCCAGTTCGCCGTCGCCGTGGCCCGTACCGACCCCGCGACCCGGCCCCTGGAGGGGCTGGACGCCGCCGGGCTGGGACCCGTACGGCTCACCCTGGTCGCGACGATCTCCACCGCCGTGGCATGCACCCTCGGCAGCGCCGTGGCCCTGGCCGTCTTCCTTCACCTGCGCGGGGAGGTGACCGGGCTGCCCTTCGACGGAGCCGGAGCCGAGCTGCTCCACGCCGACCAGCCCCTGCCCGTGGCCGCCGCCCTCACCCTGCTGGCCCTGCTCCCGCTGGCCGCCTCGATCGCCACCGCCCTCGCCCTGCGCCCGCACCCCCGGCCCGCGCCGCAGACCGCACTGCCCTGGGGCATCGCCCTCACCGCCTGCGGACTCGCCGCGCTGGCCTACTCCGGCCCGGGCGGAGCCGGCCTGCCGACGGGCTGGGCGCTGACCGCGCTCGGACTCGCCCTCGCCGGTCCGGGCCTGGCCTACGCCTGCGGAGCGCTCGTCCAGGCCGTCCGCCCCGGCGCGCTCCGGCTGCTGGCCGGGCGCGCCCTCCAGGAGGAGGCCCCCCGTCTGGGCGCACCCCTCGGCGTCCTGTGCGCCGTCGGGGCCGGCGCCCTCAGCGCCGTGGCCCTGCGCGATCACGGCGGGCTCCAGGTCCCGCTCGGCCCGCTGACCGCGCCCGCCGCCGCCCTGGTGGCGCTGTGCGCGGCCGCCACCCTGCTCACCTCCGCGGTCGAAGTCCGCCAGGCCCGGGCCGCCACCCGCGAGACCCTGACCGGGCTCGGCGCCCCGGGCAAGGTCCTCCGTACGGCCGCGACCGTACGGGTCACCGCGCTGGTGGCGGTGTGCCTGCCGCTCAGCTGGGGTGTGTCACAGCTGACGTCACTGGCATTGACCCGCTGAGGCGGGCAGCCCTTAGGGTGGGCCGAATGGTCAACCCACACACCGAGACCGCGACCGAGATCGAGACCCTCGCCGAATTCGACCGGGTCGTCGCACGCGGCTCGCTCAGCGGGTACCGGATCCAGTCGGTCAACCTGCTGGAGCGGACCTTCGCCCTGCTCTCCGCCGACACCTCGGCCGCCGTCTTCCTGGGCTGCGCGATGGAACCGGACGCCTCGGTCAAGGTGCGCGCGGACGGCGCCCTGGTCTTCCCGCCCATCCCCGACCTCCCGTTCAATCCCTACCGGGGCCTGCTCTACACGGCCGAGGAGCTCTTCAGCGGGCTGTCCGCGGGCTACGAGGCCACCCCGGACGCCGAGGCCTACGCCTGGTTCCAGGAGACCAAGGCGGACGGCGACATCTACGCCTCGATGCTGCGCTCCATCCACGACGACGCCATCTCCGACGCCCTCGACGAACACCTCGAAGGCGCCCGCGTGGTCGGGGTGATGGGCGGCCACGCCATGGCCCGCGGCGGCGACGCGTACCGGGGCGCGGCCGAACTCGGCCGGACGCTGACCCGCTCCGGACTGACCGTGGCCACCGGGGGCGGCCCCGGCGCGATGGAGGCGGCCAACCTCGGCGCGTACCTGGCTCCGGCCCCCGACGAGGCCCTGCCCGAAGCCCTGCGGATGCTGGCCAAGGCCCCCTCCTTCACCCCGTCCGTCTCCGACTGGGCGCGCGCGGCCTTCGCCGTACGGGAACGCTGGCCGGCGGTCACGGGAGGCGACTCGGTGGGCATCCCGACCTGGTTCTACGGACACGAGCCGCCGAACCCCTTCGCCGGGCACATCGCGAAGTACTTCGCCAACGCCACCCGGGAGGACGGGCTGCTCGCCCGCTCCAACGCGGGCGTGGTGTTCCTGCCGGGCGCGGCGGGCACGGTCCAAGAGATATTCGACAACGCGACGCCCAACCACTACGAGTCGCGGGGCGAGCCGACCCCGATGATCCTCGTCGACCGCGCCCACTGGACCGAACGGCTGCCCGCCTGGCCGTTGCTCCAGGCACTGGCCCGCGGCCGCGCCATGGAGTCCCGGATCGCGCTGGTCGACTCGGTGACCGAGGTCCCGGCGGCCCTCGCCGCCATGAGCTGACCCGAACAACCTGCCCCGGGCAATCTGACCCGGGCAGGCAACTTCCCTCCCCTTTTCCACGTCTGGAAGAGGTACGCACTACGTAAAACCTGCCAGACGTGAACGGAGCCCTCGGGTGCTCATAGGCCTGCTGACCGCTATCGCGGCGTCCATCTGCTACGGCACGGGATCCGTCCTGCAAGCCGTGGGCTCACGGCGGGCGGCCCGGATGTCGCCCGCCGCCGCCGGGGTCACCCAGCACGGCGGACCGAACCTCACCTCCACGGCGAAGGCCGCGATGACCTGGGAGTTCATCGTCGGCACGATCCTGGACTTCGTGGGGTTCGGCCTGGGTGCCCTGGCCGCCCGCCTCCTGCCGCTCTTCCTCTCTCAGACCGTCATCAGCGCCAACCTGGTGATCACGGCCGTGCTGAGCGTGAAGATGCTCGGCATCCGGCTGACCCGCAAGGAATGGACCTCCATCGGGGTCGTCTGCGCGGCGCTGGTCCTGCTGGCGACGGCGGCGGGCCACGAGGGCGGCCACTACGCGCCGGCCGCCACGCACTGGTGGCTGCTGGCGGTGACCGTGCTGATCATCGTGGGCGGCACGCTGGCGGTACGTTTCCTCGGCGCCCGGGCCGCGATCCTGGCGGGCCTGCTGTCGGGTCTGGCGTTCGGCGCGCTGGGCGTCGGGGTCCGCATCCTGAACGGCGTGGAGCCGTTCTCGTTCCCCTCCCTCCTCTCCGACCCGGCCCTGTACGCCATCGTCCTGGCGGGGGTCGGCGGCATGTACCTGCACACCGTGGCACTCCAGATCGGCTCGGTGAACGGCGCCACCGCCGCCCTGGTGGTCGGTGAAACCGTGCTCCCCGGCGCGATCGGCGTGCTCTGGCTCGGCGACGCCTCCCGCCCCGGCATGGCCTGGCTGGCGGTCCTCGGCTTCGTCCTCGCGGTAACCGGCGCGGTGGCAGTCGCCTGGTACGGCAACCACGAGGGCGCCGACGGCAACGTCCCCGCCCCGGAACCGACTCCGGTCGGCTGATGGCTTTCCAGCCGTCCGGCGTTTGAGGACCGGGGTCTGGGGCGGAGCCCCAGGGGGTCCGGGCGCAGCCCGGTGGCATGTCCAGCCCCGCCGGCGTTTGAGGCCCGGGTCCGGGCAGCGCCCGGGGAACGGTGGAAGGGCGGGTAGGGGACTTCGCCCGTGCAGCGGCAAAGGTCACAGCGGGGACTTCGCCCGCGCAGCGGCAAAGGTCGCAGCGGGGACTTTGCCCCGCGCAGCGGCCTACTCCCCCGGCAGCACGACCACCTCGGCCGGGGCGAAGCCCACCGCGACCCGGTCCCCGACCCCCGGCGCCCCGGCCAGATCACACTCCGCCTCGAGCCCCGGCCCCACCTCGGGCCGAAGCAACAGCGCGACATGCGTCCCCCGGAAGGTCCGCGACACCACCTCGCAGCCCAGCCCCGCAGGCGACAGCACAACCCCTGCCGGCCGGATCAGCACCTGGCAGTCCCCCTCCGCGGCCCCCGCCGGAACGGCGACCTTCCCCCACGGAGTGGAGGCGACCCCACCCGACACCACCGCCGGGACGACGTTCTCGAACCCCAGGAACCGCGCCACGAACTCCGACGCCGGCCGCTGCCACACCTCCAGCGGGGTCCCCGCCTGCGCGATCCGCCCGTCCCGCATGACGACCACCCGGTCGGCCAGCGCGAACGCCTCGCCCTGGTCGTGCGTGACGGCCAGCACGGTCGTGCCCAGCCGTGCGAACAGCCCCTGCAACTCCACCACGAGCCGCTCCCGCAGCCCGCGGTCCAGCTGCCCGAGCGGCTCGTCCAGCATCAGCAGCCGCGGCGAAGGCGCCAGCGCCCGCGCCAGCGCGACCCGCTGCTGCTCTCCGCCGGACAGCGAGGCCACCGCCCGGCCCTGCGCCCCGGGGAGCCCGACCAGCTCCAGGAGCTCGGTGACGCGGGCCTCGGAGGACTCCTTCGAAGCACCCCGCATCCGCAGCCCGAAGGCGACGTTCCCGCCCACGTCCCGGTGCGGGAACAGCTGGTGGTCCTGGAACATCAGGCCGACCCCCCGCCGGTGTACGGGCACTGCGGCCTGATCGGCGCCGCCCAGGAGCACCCTCCCGTCGGCGACGGGCTGGAGCCCGGCCACCACCCGGAGCAGAGTGGACTTGCCGCTCCCGCTCGGCCCCAGCACGCACACGATCTCGTGCTCGGCCACCGCCAGGTCCACGGCGTCCACGACCGCGCGCTCACCGAAGCGGACCGACACCCCTTCCAGCTGAAGCAGGGTCATCAGAACTCTCCGGAGGTCTTGTCGGGTCGCAGCCGCTCCAGCAGGAGCAGGGACACCGCGCACGTCAGCATCAGGATCGTGCTCAGGGCCATCGCCTGCCCGTAGTTCATCTCCCCGGCCCGCCCCAGCAGCCGCGCCACGGCGACCGGCAGCGTCGGATGGTCGGGGCGCGCGATGAAGACGGTCGCCCCGAACTCCCCGAGGGACACGGCGAAGGCGAAGCCCGCCGCGATCAGCAGGGCCCGCCGCACCATCGGCAGGTCCACCTCCCGCCAGGCCCGCAGCGGCGAGGCGCCGAGCACGGCGGCGGCCTCCCGCAGCCGTGCGTCCACCGCGCGCAGCACCGGCAGCATGGTCCGTACGACGAAGGGAACGCCCACCAGCGCCTGCGCCAGCGGCACCAGGATCCACGAGGTCCGCAGGTCCAGCGGCGGCTCGTCGAGGGTGATGAGGAAGCCGAAGCCGACGGTCACGGCGGACACCCCCAGCGGGAGCATCAGCAGCGCGTCGAAGCCCCGTACGAAACGGCCCGCGCGCCGGGTCAGCGCCGCGGCCGCGAGCCCGCCGACGACGAGCGCGATGGCGGTGGCGGCGAGCGCGTACTGCAGGGAGTTCCAGATGGCCTCCAGCGGCGGCACCAGAAACGTTCCGCCGCCGGCGCCCACGTCCTGAAGCGCCCGGTAGAAGCCGAAGCCGTAGCCGCCGGGCGCGTCCAGCGAGCGCTCGACCAGCACGGCCAGCGGCGCCACGATCAGCAGCGCCACCGTCAGCAGCACCCCGCCGAGCAGGGCGCGCTGGGCCCAGCCGCGCGGCCGGTGCGTGGTCCGCCCCGGGTCGACGAGCCGCAGCGCGGTCTCCCGCTTGCGCACGGTCCAGGCGTGCACGGCGAGGATCGTCCCGATGGCCGCGAACTGCACCATCGTCAGCACGGCGGCCGTCGGCAGGTCCAGGAGCTGCGCGGTCTGCCGGTAGACCTCCACCTCCAGGGTGGAGTACGCGGGGCCGCCCAGGATCTGCACGACACCGAAGGAGGAGAAGGTGAACAGGAACACCATCAGCGAGGCGGCGGCCACCGCCGGGACCAGGGCGGGCAGCGTCACGCGCCGCCATGCGGCGAACCGCCCGGCCCCCAGCACCCGGGCGGCCTCCTCCTGGCGCGGGTCCAGCTGCGCCCACAGTCCGCCGACCGTGCGGATGACGACCGCGTAGTTGAAGAAGACGTGCGCGAGCAGGATCGCCCAGACGGTCGTGTCGAGGCGGATCCCCCACACCTCGTCCAGCAGACCGCCCCGCCCGACGAGCGCCAGGAACGCGGTGCCGACCACGACGGTCGGCAGGACGAACGGCACCGTCACGAGCGCCCGCAGCACTTGCTTGCCGGGGAACTCGAAGCGCGCGAAGACGTACGCGCCGGGGAGCGCGATCAGGAGCGTGAGCGCCGTGGACGCGAGCGCCTGCCAGGTGGTGAACCAGAGCACGTCGCCGATGTCGGGCCGGGCCAGCACCTCGCCGATCCGGCCGAACTGCCAGCCGGCGTCGGTCTTGAGCCCGCGCCCGACGATCGCGGCGACGGGGTACGCGAAGAACAGCCCGAAGAAGACGAGCGGCACGGCCATCAGACCGAGCCTGACGGCCGTGGCCCGCCCGCTCTCCTTCGGAACCTTGCTCACTCGTCCTACTTCACGACGAGCGTGGTCCACGCCTTGACCCACTGGTCGCGGTTCTTGGCGATGGCCTCCGGGGCGACCGCCTCGGGCTTCTCGATGACGACGCCGTGCTTGGTGAACAGCTCGGGCAGCGCCGCGTCCTTGGTCACCGGGTTCACGAACATCTGGAGCGGCATGTCCTCCTGGAACTTCTTGGAGATCAGGAAGTCCAGGAGCGCCTTGCCGCCCTCCTCGTTCTTCGCGCCCTTGAGCAGGCCCGCGAACTCGGTCTGCCGGAAGCAGGTGCCCGTGGCGACGCCCGTGGGGGCCTCGGCCGGCTGCGGCTCGCCGTAGAGCACCTCGACCGGCGGGCTGGAGGCGTAGGAGACGACCAGCGGCCGGTCGCCCTTGGCCTTCTTGCCGCCCGCCGAGCCGGAGAAGCGCTCGTTGTAGGCCTGCTCCCAGCCGTCGACGACCTCGACGCCGTTGGCCTTCAGCTTGCTCCAGTAGTCCTTCCAGCCCTCGTCGCCGTACTTGCCGACGGAGGCGAGGAGGAAGCCGAGGCCGGGCGAGGAGGTCGCGGCGTTCTCGGTGACCAGCAGGTTCTTGTACTCCGGCTTGATCAGGTCGTCCAGCGTCTGCGGCGGGGCGAGCTTCTTGTCCGCGAAGTAGGCCTTGTCGTAGTTGACGCAGATGTCGCCGGAGTCGACGGGGGTGACCCGGTGCTCCTTGTCGAGCACGAACTCGGGCTTCACGCCGGCCAGCCCCTTGGCCTCGTACGGCGTGAAGATGCCGTTGTCGAGGGCCCGGGAGAGGAGCGTGTTGTCCACGCCGAAGAAGACGTCGCCGCGCGGGGAGCCCTTGGTGAGGATCTCCTGGTTCAGGGCCGCGCCCGCGTCGCCCGACTTCAGGACCTTGACGGTGTAGCCGCTCTGCTGCTCGAACTCCTTGAGGACCGTGTCGGTCACGTTGAAGGAGTCGTGCGAGACGAGGGTGATCGTCTTGGGCTTCGGGGCGTCGCTCGCCCCGGCGGACTTGTCCTTGGCGTCGCCGCCGCCGCAGGCGCTGAGCGTGGTGACGCCGAGCGCGGCCACGAGCGCGATGCCCGTCATCTTCTTGGTGGTGCTCATTGGTGCATTCCTCCTGGGATGTCCAGGAGAAGACGCGGCCCCGCCCGGCGCTCTGTGGAGCGGACGCCGGGCAGGGCGCAACAGCTTGAGTGGTGACCGAACTTCCTACCCCGAATGACCGGGGCGAGGTTCAGAGGGTCTGCGGTGACGGTTACCGCACTCTCAGCGCTGTGGCGCTCCCCTGTCGGAATATGAAATTGGTTCGGCCACAGGGTACCCCGCGGCCGAAAGCAAACTTGACTGGCCGAAATCAGCGCTCCGAGGCGGCGAGCTGGCCGCACGCGCCGTCGATCTCCTGGCCACGGGTGTCGCGTACGGTCACGGGCACCCCGTGGCGGGCGATGGCCTCGACGAAGGCCTTCTCGTCCTCGGGCCGCGAGGCGGTCCACTTCGAGCCCGGAGTCGGGTTCAGCGGGATCAGGTTGACGTGCACGCGCTTGCCCTTGAGGAGCCTGCCGAGCAGGTCGCCGCGCCAGGCCTGGTCGTTGATGTCGCGGATCAGGGCGTACTCGATGGAGATCCGGCGGCCGGACTTCTCCGCGTACTCCCAGGCCGCGCCGAGCACCTCGCGGACGTTCCAGCGGGTGTTCACGGGGACCAGGGTGTCGCGCAGCTCGTCGTCCGGGGCGTGCAGGGAGACGGCGAGGCGGCACTTGAAGCCCTCGTCGGCGAAGCGGTGCATCGCCGGGACCAGGCCCACGGTGGAGACGGTGATCCCGCGCTGGGACAGGCCCAGGCCGTCGGGCTCCGGGTCGGTGAGGCGGCGGATGGCGCCGACCACGCGGTTGTAGTTGGCGAGCGGCTCGCCCATGCCCATGAAGACGATGTTCGACAGCCGGGCCGGCCCGCCGGGGACCTCGCCGTCGCGCAGGGCCCGCATGCCGTCGACGATCTGGTGCACGATCTCGGCCGTCGACAGGTTGCGGTCGAGACCGGCCTGTCCGGTGGCGCAGAACGGGCAGTTCATGCCGCAGCCGGCCTGCGAGGAGATGCACATGGTGACCCGGTCCGGGTAGCGCATCAGCACGGACTCGACGAGCGTGCCGTCGTGCAGCTTCCACAGGGTCTTGCGGGTGGTGTCGTCATCGCACGAGATGTGCCGCAGGACGTTCATCAGGTCCGGCAGCAGCTCCTGCTGGAGCTTCTCGCGGGACGCGGCGGGGATGTCGGTCCACTCGGCCGGGTCGTGCGCGTACCGGGCGAAGTAGTGCTGGGAGAGCTGCTTGGCCCGGAAGGGCTTCTCGCCGATCGCGGCGACCGCCTCCCGGCGCTCCTCGGGGGTGAGGTCGGCGAGGTGCCGGGGCGGCTTCTTCGCTCCACGAGGGGCGACGAAAGTGAGCTCTCCCGGGACTGGGCGGGCCATGGCAGGTACTCCTTGTAAGACGAAAGGCGCGCCGCAGAAGCAGCGCGCCTTCCAAGAGTAACCGCCCCGCCTGCACGGGCGCCTTTCCGCAGGTCAGCCCGTGCCCACGAAGGCCGCCAGCAGCAGCCAGACCACCGGGGCCGTGGGAAGCAGGGAGTCCAGCCGGTCCATGATGCCGCCGTGACCCGGCAGCAGGGTGCCCATGTCCTTGATCCCGAGATCCCGCTTGATCATGGATTCACCGAGGTCACCGAGGGTGGCACTGACCGCGACGGCGAAGCCGAGCACCAGTCCCTGCCACCAGACGCCTCCGTCGATCAGGAACTCCATGCACAGCGCGCCGGCCCCCATCGCGAAGGCCACCGCTCCGAAGAGCCCCTCACGGGTCTTTCCGGGGCTGATGCGCGGGGCGAGCTTGGTCTTCCCGAAGCGCCAGCCGACCGCGTAGGCCCCGGTGTCGCTGACCACGGTCAGGACCAGGAAGGTGACGACGCGCTGCGGCCCGTCGTCGGCGGGGAGCAGCATCGCGACGAACGTGGCCAGGAAGGGCACGTAGAACGCCGCGAAGACTCCGGCGGTGACGTCCTTGAGGTAGTCCTCGGGCGGCTCGGTCATCCGCCAGACCAGGACCGCGAGGGCGGTCAGCGCCATCGCCACCCAGGCGCCCTCGGCCCCGCGGAAGTATCCGGCGATGACCATCGCCGCACCGCCGATCGCGAGCGGGACCAGCGGGGCCTTGATGCCCTTCTTCTCCTGGAGACGGGAGGTGAGCTCCCACAGGCCGACGACGACCGCCACGACGACGACGCCGAGGAAGACCGCCTTGACGATGAACAGCGAGGCGAAGATCACCGCGCCGAGTCCCACTCCGACCCCTATGGCGGCACGCAGGTCCCGCCCGGCACGCTTCTTCTGAGGCGGGGGCGAGGCGTCCTGCGGTGCCGGCGAAGGCGGGGTCGGCGGGGGGCTGGGCATGGGCTCCTGCGGCGGCGTATCGGCGCGGAAGAGGGGGCCGCCGTCAGCGGCGGCCCCCCGATCGCGTGCTTCCCGGTCGTCGAAGTCACGGCCGGCGGCATCGGGCACGATGGGCATGGGCCGAGTGTGCGGGCCCACCAGCGCATCGTAGGCGGGACCCGCCGGAACCGGCTCCGGCTGCCAGGAAGTGTCGTTCATCAGACTTCGAGGAGCTCGGCTTCCTTGTGCTTCAGGAGCTCGTCCACCTGCGCGACGTACTTCGCGGTGGTGTCGTCGAGCTCCTTCTCGGCGCGGCGCACCTCGTCCTCGCCGGCTTCCTTGTCCTTGACGAGCTTGTCGAGGGCGTCCTTCGCCTTGCGGCGGATGGCGCGGATCGACACCTTGGAGTCCTCGGCCTTGGTGCGCGCGACCTTGATGTACTCCTTGCGGCGGTCCTGCGTCAGCTCGGGGAAGGTCACCCGGATGATGCTGCCGTCGTTGCTGGGGTTGACGCCCAGGTCGGAGTCGCGGATGGCCGTCTCGATGTTGCGCAGGGCGCTCTTGTCGAACGGGGTCACGATCGCCATGCGCGGCTCGGGGACCGAGAAGGAGGCGAGCTGGTTGATGGGCGTGATGGCGCCGTAGTACTCCGCCACGATCTTGTTGAACATCGCCGGGTGCGCACGACCGGTGCGAATCGCGGCGAAGTCTTCCTTGGCGACGACGACGGCCTTTTCCATCTTCTCCTCGGCCTCGAGGAGGATCTCTTCGGTCACCACGTGCTCCTGCATGTCAGAAATGGATGGTTCAGGCGGACGGGGGGCCTGCTCAGGCCCGGGTGCCCTGGTCGCTCACGAGCGTGCCGATCTTCTCACCCTTGACGGCCCGCGCGATATTGCCCTCGGCGAGCAGCTCGAAGACGAGGATCGGCAGCTTGTTGTCGCGGCACAGCGTGATGGCCGTGGCATCGGCGACCTTGAGGTCGCGCGACAGCACCTCGCTGTACTCCAGCGCGTCGAACTTCACCGCGTCCGGGTTCTTCTTCGGGTCGGAGTCGTAGACCCCGTCGACGCCGTTCTTGCCCATGAGCAGGGCTTCCGCGTCGATCTCCAGGGCGCGCTGGGCGGCCGTGGTGTCGGTGGAGAAGTAGGGCATGCCCATGCCGGCACCGAAGATGACCACGCGGCCCTTCTCCAGGTGGCGCACGGCGCGCAGCGGGATGTACGGCTCGGCGACCTGGCCCATGGTGATGGCCGTCTGGACGCGGGAGTCGATGCCTTCCTTCTCCAGGAAGTCCTGGAGGGCGAGGCAGTTCATGACCGTGCCGAGCATGCCCATGTAGTCGGACCGGGCCCGGTCCATGCCGCGCTGCTGGAGTTCGGCGCCGCGGAAGAAGTTGCCACCGCCGATCACGATCGCGATCTCCGCGCCGTCGCGGACCACCGCGGCGATCTCACGGGCGATGGCGTGGACTACGTCGGGGTCGACGCCGAGTCCTCCGCCACCGGAGAAGGCCTCGCCCGACAGCTTCAGCATGAAGCGGCGGCCCTTCTTGTCCTGGTCGCTCTTGTCGTCGGAAGCGGTGTGGGTGTCCACGCCCTGATTCATGGAGATCTCCTCGTGCACATACGAAGAAGGCCATTGCCGGTGGGTCCTCGCGGTTCCCTCTACGGCAATGGCCTCCTCGTCAGATCTGCGGTCGCCCTGCGCGAACGCGGGCGACTGCTTCAGACCCTACCGGGGTCCGGTGTCCGTCGCGTACGGACGGACTCAGATGCCGACCTTGATGCGCGAGAAGCGCACCAGGGTGACACCGGCCTCGTCCAGAACCTTCTGGACGGACTTCTTGGCGTCCAGGGCGTACGCCTGGCCGAGCAGCGTGTTGTCGCGGAAGAAGCCGTTGACACGACCCTCGACGATCTTCGGCAGCGCGGCTTCCGGCTTGCCCTCGGCGCGGGTGACCTCTTCGGCCACGCGACGCTCGGACTCGACGACGTCGGCGGGGACGTCTTCCTTGGAGAGCCACTTCGGCGCGAACGCGGCGATGTGCTGCGCGACGCCGCGGGCGACCTCGGCGTTGGGCTTGTCGAGCTCGACCAGGACGCCGATCTGGAACGGCAGGTCGGGCATCGTGCGGTGCATGTACGCCGAGACGTAACCGCCGGTGAACTGCGCGAAGCGGTCCAGGACGATCTTCTCGCCGAGGTTGGCGTTGGCCTCGTCCACGAACGCCTGGACGGTCTTGCCGGGCTCGATCTCGGACGCGAGGAGCGCCTCGATGTCGGCCGGGGAGGTCGCGGCGACGTGCTCGGCCAGCTGGTTGGTGACGGCCAGGAACTTGTCGCCCTTGGCGACGAAGTCCGTCTCGCACTTCAGCTCGACGATGACACCGGAGGTGTTGTCGTCGGCGATCACGGAGACGACTGCACCGTTCTCGGCAGAACGGCCTTCGCGCTTGGCGACGCCCTTCTGACCCTTGATACGGAGCGCCTCGACGGCCTTGTCGACGTCGCCGTCGGACTCGACCAGCGCGTTCTTGCAGTCCAGCATGCCGACGCCGGTGAGCTCGCGGAGCTTCTTGACGTCAGCGGCGGTGTAGTTCGCCATGAGTCTGTGATTCTCTCTCGAAGTCGTAGATCTACGGGTGAACGGCGGAGGAGGCGCGCTTTTGGCGCGGCTCCCCCGCCGTCATCGTCCGTGCTGTGAGTGCCCGGCGCATGAACGCCGGGCGCTCTCAGTGGGTCAGGCCTGCTCGGCGTCGGCGGCCGGAGCCTCGACGACGGCCTCGGCGACAACCTCGGCCTCGGCGGCCGGAGCAGCCTCCGCCTCGACGGCGGGGGCGTCGACAACGGCCTCGGCGGCCGGAGCGGCCTCGACCGTCTCGTCGGAGTCGGCCTTCTTCTCACCCTCGAGCAGGTCGCGCTCCCACTCGGCGAGCGGCTCGGCGGCGGCCTTCTCGCCCGGCTTCGAGTCGCCAGTGGCGGCACCGGAACGGGCGATGAGGCCCTCGGCGACGGCGTCGGCGATCACGCGGGTGAGCAGGGTGACGGAGCGGATCGCGTCGTCGTTGCCCGGGATCTTGTAGTCGACCTCGTCGGGGTCGCAGTTGGTGTCGAGGATCGCGACGACCGGGATGTGGAGCTTGCGCGCCTCACCGACGGCGATGTGCTCCTTCTTGGTGTCGACGATCCAGACGGCGCTGGGAACCTTCGACATCTCGCGGATACCACCGAGGGTCTTCTCCAGCTTGATCTTCTCGCGAGAGAGGACCAGGAGCTCCTTCTTGGTGAGACCCGAGGCGGCGACGTCCTCGAAGTCGATCGCCTCAAGCTCCTTCAGACGCTGAAGGCGCTTGTAGACGGTGGAGAAGTTGGTGAGCATGCCACCCAGCCACCGCTGGTTGACGTAGGGCATACCAACGCGCGTCGCCTGCTCGGCGATGGCCTCCTGGGCCTGCTTCTTGGTACCGACGAACATGATGGAACCGCCGTGGGCGACGGTCTCCTTCACGAACTCGTAGGCGCGGTCGATGTACGACAGCGACTGCAGCAGGTCGATGATGTAGATGCCGTTGCGCTCCGTGAAGATGAAGCGCTTCATCTTCGGGTTCCAACGGCGGGTCTGGTGACCGAAGTGGACGCCGCTTTCCAGCAGCTCCCGCATCGTTACGACGGCCATGGCCATCTCCTTGTTTTCTCGGTTTGGTTCCTGACGCCCCTGTCGCGCCCTGCCCCCGTGGAGGGGACCGAGAGACGCTGTCACCTGGCCCTGAGGGGCCGGTGCTGGGGCGTGCGAAGTCGACCCGGTGACCCGGATCGCCACAAGAAGTGTACGGGACCCGGTGGTATGCCGGGTGACGCGGTTGTCCACAGCGCCCCGCCCGTCCACAGGCCCGAACCGGACCGGCTCCGGAAACGGAACCATCCCCCCATGACGAAGCTGCTGCTCACCCTGCTCCTGGCCCTGGGCCTCACCCTGGCCCCACCTCCGACGGCACCGGGACCGCCCGGACCGCGAGGGCTGCCGGAACCACTGGTGCCACCGGGCCCGACCGGACGCCCGCTGCCCTCTCCCCTCACGGTGGTCCGCTGGTGGGACCCGCCCCCGACCCCGTACGCGGCGGGCCACCGCGGGGTGGACCTGGCGGCCCCGGTGGGCGCGGAGCTCCGCGCGATCGGTCCGGGCCATGTCCACTACGCCGGCCCGGTGGCCGGCCGCGGAGTCCTCTCGCTGACCCTCCCGAACGGCCTGCGCACGACCTACGAACCGGTCCGCCCCCTGGTGGCACAGGGCGCCGAGGTCGCGGCGGGCCAGGTGGTCGCCCTCCTCACGGACGGCCCCCACTGCCCCCGCCCCTGCCTCCACTGGGGCCTCCTCCACGCGAAGACCTACCTCAACCCCCTGACCCTCCTCCCCCGCCCAACCCCCCGCCTCCTACCCCTGACCCCTCAGCCGTCCGGCGTTTGAGGACCGGGGTCTGGGGCGGAGCCCCAGGGGGGTCCGGGCGCAGCCCGGTACCCCTTCCCAGCCCGTCCGGCGCTTGAGGACCGGGTCAGGGCAGAGCCATGGGAACGGAGGAAGGGCGGGTAGGGGACGGCCCCGCAGGGCACCCGACCCCGACACCGGCACGCCGCGACGGGACGGGGAACCGGGGCCCGGGCGGGCCAGACCCAGGGCTGGGCCACACACCGGGAACCAGGACGGGTCAGCCCCCGACGCCCCGCAGGGCCATGGCCACCGCCGCGTCCGTGACCACGACGGGATCTTCCCCGGCACCGGCCTCGATCCGCCGGACGGCGGCGTCCACCACACCCTGGAGCAGCATCGCGGCCAGCCTCGGCTCCGCCTGCCCCAGCGCGCCCAGCGCCTCCACGATCATCGCGATCAGGCTCCCGTGCGCCGCGCGGATCTTCTCGCGCGCCCCGGCGTCCAGCTCGCTCGCCGAGATCGCCACCACCGCCCGGTGCCGCTTGTCCCCCACCAGCCCCAGCTGGCAGCGCACATACGCCTCGATCTTCGCCTCCGGCGTCTCCGCCTCGGACATCGCCGCCTCGATCTCGGCCGCCCACACGGGAAAGTCCACCGCGCACAGCTCTTCGACGACGGCCGCGCGGGACCGGAAGTACTCGTACACGGAGGACCGGGCGAGGCCGGTCCGCTCGGCTAGGGCGGGGAAGGTCAGCGCTTCCGTCCCCCCTTCGGACAGCAGGGAACGCGCGGCGTCCAACAGGGCGCCGCGCTGCATCGACCGGTGCTCGGCCACGGAGGCCGCTCGAATCCTGGGCACGCGTCCACTCTACGGATGTACCGCAAGGCCGTCGCACGCTCTCGGCCTCCGGCCTCGCACTGCCGGGACCCGGTTCAGCGCCCGACGTCCGCCAGCTTCGCCCGCAGCTGCAGGACCGACTTGGTGTGGATCTGGCTGACGCGGCTCTCGGTGACCCCGAGGACGTTGCCGATCTCGGCGAGCGTGAGGCCCTCGTAGTAGTAGAGGGTCACCACCGTCTTCTCCCGCTCGGGCAGCGTGTTGATGGCCCGCGCCAGCAGCCGGCGCAACTCCCGGTCCTCCGCGACCTCCACCGGGTTGTCCGCGGCGGTGTCCTCCAGCGTGTCCATCAGGGAGAGGCGGTCGCCCTCCCCGCCCACGTGCAGCAGTTCTTCGAGGGCGACCACGTTGGCGAGCGACAACTGGCTGAAAACGGCGTGCAGATCCTCCACGCCGATGCCCATTTCCCCGGCGACCTCGTGCTCGGTCGGGGTGCGCCGCAGCTGGGCCTCCAGCGTGGCGTAGGCCCGTTCGACGGCGCGCGCCTTCTGCCGCACCGAGCGGGGGATCCAGTCCAGCGCCCGCAGCTCGTCGATCATCGCGCCGCGGATGCGGGTGATCGCGTACGTCTCGAACTTGATGGACCGTTCGATGTCGAACTTCTCGATGGCGTCGATCAGTCCGAAGACTCCGGAGGAGACGAAGTCGGCCTGTTCCACATTGGGCGGCAGGCCGACGCTGACGCGGCCCGCCACGTACTTCACGAGGGGCGAGTAGTGCAGGATCAGCTGCTCCCGCAGCCGCTCGTCACCCGAGTCCTTGTACGAGCGCCACAGCACCTCCAGGGACGAGGGCGCGGTGGACCGCTCGCTGCCGCGCGCAGCGGGGGGCACCGCAGCGCGGTCGGACCCTGAGGTGTGCTGGGGCATGCTTCGCCTTTGCCGGAGCCGGATTCCTTGGGAGCGTAGCGTGACGGAAGTGTCGCGGTGCGCGAAGAGTACGGGATCGCGCGGGCCCGCAAAGGCGCCCCGACTCGCGCGGGAGACCCGGGACCGGCGCCTGGCGCACGGTCCCGGCGGGTGCCGCCGGGAAGACCGCGTCTCTCATCGCCTTCACTCTTTCACCGGAACGCCCCAGGTCAACGACCGCCTCGCCGGGTGACTGCGCTTTATGCACCTCCTCTCGGCCGCTTCGGGGTCAACTGCCAGCCGTCGCCCTGCCGTTCGACGAACCCCAGAGAGTGAAGTTCGTACAGTCTGCCGATGACTTCATCGGTGCCGGTGCCCGCGGCGAGGGTCAGCTCCTCCAGGTCTGCGAGGCGCCCCGCCGGCAGGGCTTCGAGGACCCGGACCGCTTCGGGGCCCAGCAGGTCCCGGGCGATGACGGGGCCCCGCCGCTCGGGTGCCAGCTCTCCCATCCCTCCGACCAGCTCGATGACCTCCGCCGCGTCCGTGACCAGCGAGGCCTCTCCGCGCAGCAGTTCGTGCACGCCGGCCGAGAGACCGCTGGTGGCCGGGCCCGGGATGCCCATGGTGATCCTCCCCAGCGCCTGGGCCCGCCGGGCGGTGACCAGGGACCCGCTGCGGTGGGCCGCCTCCACGACGACCGTGCCCCGGGTCAGGGCGGCGATGACGCGGTTGCGCAGGACGAAACGGCTCGGCGTGGGATGGCTGCCGGGCGGCAGCTCGCCGAGGAGCAGTCCCTGGGCGGCGATCCGGCCGAGCAGGCCGGCGTGCCCGCGCGGGTAGGACACGTCCACCCCGCAGGCAAGCACGGCGGCCGTGGCTCCGCCGGCGGCCAGGGCGCCGCGGTGGGCGGCGCCGTCGATCCCGTAGGCGGCGCCCGAGACCAGCACCCACCCGCGCTCGGCGAGTTCACCGGCCAGGCTCTGGGCCATGTGCGCCCCGTACGGGGTGCACGCGCGGGCTCCGACCACCGCCACGGAGCGCAGGGCCCAGGCCCGCAGGCTGGGCCTGCCCCGCACCCACAGTCCGACGGGCCGGGCGTCCCCGAGGTCGTCCAGCTGACTCGGCCACTCCGGCGACCCGGGGCAGACGAACCGGCCCCCGGTCTCGGCGGCGGCCTCCAGGTCCCGCCGGGGGTCGGCCGACGCGGCCCGGCGGCGGTATCCGGCGAGCCGCTCGCCGCCGACCCCGGTCAGTACCCCGGGCTCCGGCGCGGGCCCGGTCAGCAGCCGTATCAGCCCGACGGCCCCGTACGCCCGCAGCCAGCGCCCGCCGTGCTCCTCCCCGGGCTCCAGGACCCGGGTGAGCGCGGCCCGCGCGAGTACCTCGGCCTCGGGCTCCGCCTCCTCCTGCGGGCCGGGTTCCGGGGCCGGCGCCGCGGCGGTCACGAGGCGGCGTCCAGGTGTGCGGTGGCTCCGCGGGCGATTCCTGTGCGCAGCTCGAGGGCGACCGCCACGTCCAGGGCGTCGGGGCGGTCCCGGCTCCTCAGGTCGGCCACCGTCCAGGCGACCCGGAGCACCCGGTCGAGCCCCCGCGCGGTCAGCAGGCCGCGCTCCAGGTCCCGCTCGGCCTGGGCCAGTGCTCCGGGGGCGGCCGGCCAGCGGGTCCGCAGCTCGTGGCCCGGGACCTCGGCGTTGAGCCGCCAGGGCGTGCCCTCGAGCCGGGCCGCCGCCCGGTCGCGGGCCTCCCGGACCCGCGCGGCCACCACCGCCGTGGCTTCGCCGCGGCCCCCTCGCCCCAGCAGATCGGAGCGGGTGACCGGCTCGACCTCCACGCGCAGGTCCACCCGGTCCAGCAGCGGCCCCGACAGCCGGGCCTGGTAGCGGCGGATCACCGAGGCCGGGCAGTCGCAGCCGGTCCCGTGCAGGGTGTGGCGCCCGCAGGGACAGGGGTTGGCGGCCAGCACCATCAGGAACCGGGCCGGCAGGCGTACCACCCCGGCGGCCCGGGCGATGACCACGTGTCCCGCTTCGAGGGGCTGCCTCAGGGCGTCCAGGGCCTTGGTGCTGAACTCCGCGGCTTCGTCCAGGAACAGCACCCCCCGGTGGGCCAGTGACACCGCTCCGGGCCTGGCCACACTGGCTCCGCCCCCGACGAGGGACTGCATGGTCGCCGAGTGGTGCGGGGCGCAGTACGGGGGCCGCGCGACGAGCGGTTCGCCCGGGGGCAGGATTCCCGCGACCGAGTGGACGGCCGTGACCTCCAGGGAGTCCCGTCGGGTGAGCGGGGGCATGATCCAGGGGATCCGCTCGGCCATCATCGTCTTGCCGGCGCCCGGCGGTCCGCTGAGGAAGAGGTGGTGGCCCCCGGCGGCCGCCACTTCCAGGGCCCGGCGTGCCGCGTGCTGTCCGGCGACGTCGGCGAGGTCGGGGAAGTCCCGCCCGTCGCCGTCGCGGGCCACGCCGGTGCCGATTCCTGCGCCGGGGACGACCAGCCCGGCGAGCATCGGGTCGGGGCGCCCGGACGGATCCGGTGGATCCTCCTCGGGGACCTCTCCCTCGGTGAGCACCGCGATCAGCTGCCGCAGGCTGCGTACCCCGAGCACCGAGACGTCCGGGACCAGCATGGCCTCGGCCGCGCACTGCTGGGGCACCACGACCTGCCGGTATCCGGCCTCGGCGGCGGCGAGCACCGCCGGGAGGATCCCGCGGACGGGACGCACCCGGCCGTCCAGCCCCAGCTCCCCGATGAGGACGAGATCGGCGATCACCTTCGGGTCGACCACCTCGGCGGCGCCCAGCACGGCGGCCGCCACGGCGAGGTCGAAGCCCGCGCCGCCCTTCGGGACGGACGCCGGGCTGAGGCCGACGGTGAGTTTCTTCTGCGGCCAGGCGGCGCCCGAGTTCACCACGGCCGCCCTGACCCGGTCCCGGCTCTCGACCAGGGTCTTGTCGGGCAGCCCCACCAGGGAGAAGGTGGCGACTCCGGGCTCCAGGTCGGCCTGGACCTCCACCACCACGCCGTCGACGCCCACGAGGGCGACCGAGCAGGCCCGTGCGAACCCCATCAGGCCGCCCCCCTGACGTGCTCCACGACGGGCCCGCCGCGCCGCGGCAGGAGGACACCGACGAGGTCGATGCGGACCCCGCCCGGGGGTGGTCCCCCGTGGTCGGCCAGCCAGCGCCCGGCGAGCCTGCGCAAGCGCTCGGCCTTGGCGGGCCGCAGCGCGGCCATGGGATGTTCGAACTCCCCCGCCCGCCGGGTCTTGACCTCGCACACGACGAGGGCGTCCCCGTCCCGGGCGACGATGTCGATCTCCCCGCCGCGACACCGCCAGTTCCGCGCGATCACGGTCATCCCGGCCTCGGTGAGCCGTCGCGTCGCGAGGTCCTCGCCGTACCGCCCCAATGCCTGCTGTGCCACGCCCTTCGCGTTCATCCGGCACCACCTCCGGCACCGACGATCCCGCGTCCCCGCCCACTGAGTGGATCTTGGTGGACAGCCGGGGCGATGTGGACAACCGCGTCACCCCGGCGAGGGAACCGGGCCGGAGATCAGCTGCCCGGAAGCTCGAGGTCGCTCTTGTTGAGCTCCTCGATGTTCACGTCCTTGAAGGTCAGCACCCGCACCTGCTTCACGAACCGAGCCGGTCTGTACATGTCCCAGACCCACGCGTCGGCCATCGAGACCTCGAAAAAGACCTCCCCCTGTACCGAGTGCACCTGCATCTCGTAGTCGTTGGTGAGGTAGAAACGGCGTTCGGTCTCGATCACATACTTGAACAGCCCGACGACGTCGCGGTACTCGCGATAGAGCTTCAGCTCCATCTCGGTCTCGTACTTCTCGAGGTCCTCGGCACTCATGGCATGTTCCCCTTCAGCCGTGCGTCCCCCTATTGTGCGCCAGGCCCGTGCGCCCCTAAACGATTTCCGGAGCCAGGTTCACGGGCGCACCCGGGGGACCGTCGTCGAGCAGCGTGCGGAGCAGCTCTGCGAGTCTGGTCGGGTACACCGTCTCATGGGCCGCAAGGAGTTCCTCGGAGGTCCACCACCTGGTGCCCGAGACGCTGCGGCGCTCCAGCTCGGTGAGGCCTCCCAGCACGGTCGCCGTCTGGCTGGTCCGGGCCAGGAAGTACCACTCGTCCTGCTCCCAGCGGCGCCCGTCGAAGGGGAACGAGCAGTAGCGGTGCCACAGCACCGGCCCCAGTTCCACGTCGGTGATCCCGGTCTCCTCCGCGAGCTCGCGGAGCGCGGCCTGCTCCCGGGTCTCGGCGCCTTCCAGGCCGCCGCCCGGGGTGAACCACCAGTCGTCCGCCGGATCTCCCGGCTCGAAGCCGTGCATCAGCAGGATCCGGTCCTCGGGGTCCAGCAGGATCACCCGCGCCACCTTGCGCGGCGCTCCCGGGCCTCCCGCACCACCCGGCCCGGAGCCTGCCCCCGGCCCCGCCGGCGCGTCAGCGGACATCGGCCCGCTCCTGCCTCCGCCCGCGCCCGAGAACCCGTACGACCGGCCCGTACGCGGCTCCGAGCAGCACCAGGGCCGCTCCGCCCACCACCGCGGCCACCTGGAGCAGCAGCGGCCCCGGCGTCGAGGTCCCGCCGGGCAGGGCGGCGTAAGCCTTGGGCCGCTCCAGCATCGCCATGTCGGGCCACGCGAGGGCGTCGACGCGGCCCGTCACCGCCGAGCGGGCCACCGTCCCCTGCCCGGCCTCCTCCAGGTGCGCCCGGGAGTCCAGCGAGGCTCCGCGCCGGTCGCCGAGCAGGAAGAGGTTGCCCTCCGGCACCGTCACCTCGAACGGCGTCCGGGAGGCGGACCCGCCCGGGGCGCCCGTCACGTCGAGCTTCTCCGCCTCGATGTACGGCTCGTCGAGCTCCTTGCCGTTGACGGTGAGCCGGCCGCCGTCACCGCAGCACTTGACCGTGTCCCCGCCAATGCCGACGACCCGCTTGACCATGGGCGAATCGCTCCACTGCCCGTCCTTGAAGATCACCACGTCCCCGCGGCGCACGTCCTCCCCGGCGATGCGCTGCGCCAGAACCCGGTCTCCGGGCTTCACGGTGGGCACCATCGAATCGGTGGGCACCGTGTACGGCTGGTACACGACGGCTGCCCACACGAAGCCACCCAGGAAGAGCACAAAGCCGATGGCCACGGCGACTCCCGACAGCATGCTGCCGAGAGCACCGCGGCCATCGCCGTCACCTGCTCGTATTGCTCGTGTTCCGCCCATTGCAAGCGCCCCCACACTCGGAGATCGTCGACCTGGGCGGCACCCTACCTGTCGGTACGCCCCGCGGTCAGCCTCCGCCTGCGCCACAGCACGACCGGCACCGCGCCGGCGAACCCGAGCGCGGCCGGGCCGAGCCCGACGGGCGCCAGCCCGGCGGCGTCCAGACCGAGCGCGGTGGCCTTGGTCTGCGTGCCGATGCCCGGCTGGTCGTAGGTGTCCGGAACCGGCAGGGTGGACCAGCGGGTGATCGGCCAGGCGACCACCACGGCGCGTCCGACGACATCGCTGACGGGCACGAAGCCCTGGGTGGGGTCCTGCTGGTGGTAGCGGGAGTCCTGCGAGTTCTGCCGGTGGTCGCCCATCACCCAGATCTTGCCCTTGGGCACGGTGAGCGGACCGAAGGGGAAGTCGTCGCACGGGGTGTTGCCCGGGAAGATGTACGGCTCGTCGAGCTCCTTGCCGTTGACGATGACCGGTCCCCCCTTCTTGCACTCGACCGTGTCGCCGCCGATGGCGATCGTCCTCTTGATCAGGTCCTTCTCCTCGGCGGACGGCATGAGGCCGATCCAGCTGAGGGCCTTCTGCGCGATGTTGGGGTCCGGGGTGGGCTCCCCGCTCAGCCAGTTCGACGGGTCGTGGAAGACCACGACCTCACCGCGCTCGGGCTCCGATCCGAACCACGGCGTCAGCTTGTCCACGAGCACCCGGTCACCGCGCTGCAGGGTGTTCTGCATCGAGTCCGAGGGGATCGAGAACGCCTGGACCAGGAAGGTCTTGATCAGCAGGGCGAGCAGCAGGGCGATGCCGACCAGGAGCGGCAGCTCCTTCCAGAACGAACGGTGCGGGCGTACCGCGGCGCCGTCCTTCGCGTCGTCGCCGTCGTTCTCGACGGCATCGGGCCCGGAGGAGTCGTTCGGCTCCTCGCCACCCTCGTCGCGTCCGGATCGTGCACCAACCGCCACGTCCCCCACATCCACTCCTCGTTCGGAAATCGACGCCCGGCCCTGATGAGGCACGGGCCCTCCCCTCCCCTAACGAGCGGGAGTTCCCGAAGGCGCGGGAGACCAAGGACACACTATGCGAACGAGGAGCCGCCCCGGCGCCTACGGGGCGCGCGGCGAGCACCGCGCGCCTGGTCGGGAACCATGCGGAAGGTGGCGGGCTGTTCCAGCCGGTGCCAGTGCCCGAAGGGCCAGGCGATCACCACGGCCTCGCCGACCACGTCCTTCTCGTCGATCGTGCCGTGGAAGGCCTCGTCGAGGTGGTAGCGGGAGTCGGCGGAGTTCGCCCGGTGGTCACCCATGACGAAGATCCGCCCGGCGGGCACCTGCACCTCGAAGCGGATCTCCGAGGGCACGTTCCCCGGGTTCACGTACGGCTCGTCGAGCGGCGATCCGTTGACGCTGACACGGCCCCGGGCGTCGCAGCACTTCACGCTGTCCCCGCCGACGCCGATGACCCGCTTGATCAGGTCCTGTTCGTTCGCCGAGGGCAGCAGGCCGATGAAGGTGAGGGTCTGCTTGATCTGCTTGATCCCCACCGGGTCCTCGGCGGGCTGGACGCTCTCGCCGCCCAGCCAGCCTCCCGGGTCCTTGAACACGACCACGTCCCCGCGCTCGACCTCGGAGCCGAACCACGGGGTGAGCTTGTCGACCAGGACCCGGTCGCCGATCCGGATCGTCTGCTCCATGGAGCCCGACGGGATGAAGAAGGCCTGGACGAGGAAGGTCTTGAGGATCAGCGCGATGCACAGCGCGACCACCACGAGCAGGGGCAGCTCCCCCGCCCGGCGGGTACGCCGTCTGCGCCGGACCCGGCGGGCGAGGCGGCGCCGCTCGGCCCGGCCGCCGGGCTCGTGGGGCTCGGCCGGCACGGCCTGCTCCGGCTCCGGGTCTTGGGCTGCGGCGGCGTCCTCGTCGCCGTATTCGTATGCGTACCCGTCCCGGTCGCCCCGCGGGCGACCGCGGCTACCCACGGCGACCGCCCACGGAACCGGCGTCACCCCAGCGCGTCACCGGCCAGCCGATCCAGTCGGCCCGCCCGATCACCTTCTCCACCGGCACCATCCCCCCGCCCGGCTCCCCCAGGTGGTCCCGGGAGTCCCGGGACTGGGAACGATGATCACCCATGACCCACAGGGTCCCCAGGGGCACGACGATGCGGAACGGCACCTTCGATCCCGAGTCGCCGGGGTAGAGGTACGGCTCGTCCAGCGGCACCCCGTTGACCTTGATCCGGCCGTTCTCGTCGCACACCACGTCGTCGCCGCCGACGCCCACGACCCGCTTCACGAAGTCGGAGTCCGCCGGCTCGGCCAGCCCGAGCGCCGAGGCCGCCCCGTGCAGGGCGTCGCCGATCGGATTTCCGTCCGGTGCCTCCCGTACGAAGGAGCCCGTGCCGTCGAAGACCACGACGTCCCCGCGCTCCGGCGCGCCGCCGAAACGGTACGCCAGCTTGTTGACCAGCACCCGGTCCCCGACGGCGAGCGTGGGCTCCATCGAGCGGCTCGGGATCAGGAAGGGTTGGAGCACGAAATTGCTGAACAGCAGCAGGAAGACGGTGCAGGCCACGCCGAGCAGCCCGGCGCGCCGCCAGGACAGCCAGCCGGCCGCGCCGGGGTCGGCGCCCGGGGCCACGCCGGGGTCGGAACCCGGGGCGGGCCCCGCTCCGGAAAGCACGAAACGCGACCTCCCCTCCCCCTCGTCGGGGGAAGAGTGGCCGCGCTGCGTGTGAGGTGCTTCGGTGTCCATCGGGGGCGAGCCTATCCGGCCTTCCCCTGAACTCCGGGAGCAGATCAGCGGTCGCGCTTCTCCTTGATCTTCGCGGCCTTGCCGCGGAGCTCACGGAGGAAGTACAGCTTGGCGCGACGCACGTCACCGCGGGTGACGAGCTCGATCTTCTCGAAGATCGGGGAGTGGACCGGGAAGGTACGCTCCACGCCGACGCTGAACGAGACCTTGCGGACCGTGAAGGTCTCGGAGACGCCCGAGCCCTGACGGCGGATGACGACACCCTTGAACTGCTGGATACGGGAGCGGTTGCCCTCGATCACGCGGACGTGAACGTTGACGGTGTCACCCGGGCGGAAGGCCGGGAGGTCCGAGCGCAGGGTGGCGGCGTTGACGCCATCGAGCAGGTGAGACATGTGATTCTTCTGCTTTCTTCGCATGACGCCACAGGTCGCCGATGCGGGGTTTCCGGAGAGAATTCGGGAGCTGCGGGACTCGGCGGACGACGGTCCCCCTGTGGCAGGGGCGTACGCGAGCACACAGCAGCCGCCTATTCTTCCACGGTCTGGGGCCTGCGCCAAAACCGGCCGTCCGGAGACGGCTTCCAGCCGAGGATGCTCAGCAGCTCGCGGTCCTTCTTGTCGAAGGCGGAGGCCTCGCAGCGCTCGATCAGATCCGGGCGGTTGGCCGCCGTACGGCGGAAGGCCTCGTCGCGGCGCCACCGGGCGATCTTGCCGTGGTGGCCGCTGACCAGCACGTCCGGGATCCCGTGGCCGCGCCACTCCGGGGGCTTGGTGTAGACGGGCCCCTCCAGCAGGTTGGCCATGTCCCCGGGTGCGAAGGAGTCGTCGCGGTGCGATTCGGCGTTGCCGAGCACTCCGGGCAGCAGCCGGGCCACGGCTTCCGTGACGACCAGGACGGCCGCCTCGCCGCCGGCCAGGACGTAGTCGCCGATGGACACCTCGTAGACCGGGAGCCGCGTGGCGTACTCGTCCATGACCCGGCGGTCGATGCCCTCGTACCGGGCCGGGGTGAAGATCAGCCAGGGGCGCTCGGAGAGTTCGACGGCGAGTTCCTGGGTGAACGGCCGGCCGCTGGGGGTGGGGACGACGATGACGGGCCCGTGCGCGCCCGCCTCGTAGCCGTCGGCCAGCGCCGCGTCCAGGGCCTCGCCCCAGGGCTCGGTCTTCATGACCATGCCGGGACCGCCGCCGTACGGGGTGTCGTCCACCGTGTTGTGCCGGTCGTACGTCCAGTCCCGCAGGTCGTGGACGTGTACGTCGAGCTGGCCGCGCGCCCGCGCCTTGCCGACCAGGGAGACGTTGAGCGGTTCCAGGTACTCGGGGAAGATCGTGACGACGTCGAGACGCATCAGGCGTCTTCCCCGTCTCCGGCCTTGACCTCGCCCTTGCCCTCGCCCTTGGCCGAGCCCTCGGCCTCGTCCTCGTCCTCGTCCCTGGTGGAGACGACGATCGCCTCGCGCTCGTCGATGAGACCGGGCGGCGGGGTGATGACGCAGCGCTGCTCGTCGAGGTCGATCTCGGCGACGATCTCCTCGACGAAGGGGATCATCACCTCGGTGCCGTCCGGCCGCTCGACGATGAACAGGTCCTGCGAGGGCAGGTGCGAGATCTCGGTGATCCGGCCGATCACGGTGCCGTCCTCGAGGACCACGTCGAGGTCCATCAGCTGGTGGTCGTAGTACTCGTCGTCCTCGGCCGGCAGCTCCGCCGGATCCACGTCGGCGATGAGCAGGATGTTGCGCAGCGCCTCGGCGCCGGTGCGGTCCTTGACCCCGGCGAAGCGCAGCATCAGCCTGCCGCTGTGCACCCGGCCCGTCTCGACCGTCAGCGGTCCCGCCGACGCCGGGTCGGTCCGGAGCACGGCGCCGGGTCCGAGCCGCAGCTCGGGCTCGTCGGTCCGCACCTCGACGGTGACCTCACCCTTGATCCCGTGGGCGCGGCCGATCCGCGCGACTACCAGCTCCACTGCATTTTCTCCTGTTCAGACGACGACGGGCCGGGGCGGGCACGTATGCCCTCCCCGGCCCGTGCCGGTGATTCAACTGCTCAGCGGACCTGGTCCACGTCGACGAGGTCGACGCGGATCCCCCGGCCGCCGATGGCGCCCACGACGGTACGCAGAGCACGTGCGGTGCGGCCGTTGCGGCCGATCACCTTGCCGAGGTCGTCGGGGTGGACCCGAACCTCCAGCACCTGCCCGCGGCGCAGGTTGCGCGAGGCGACCTGCACTTCGTCGGGGTTGTCCACGATGCCCTTCACGAGGTGCTCAAGAGCCTCCTCGAGCATGCTCAGGCCTCGGTCGACTCGGCGGTCTCGGCCTCAGCCTCGTCCGCCTTCTTGTCGGCCTTCTTCGCCTTCTGGGTAATGGCTTCGCCCTTGCCCTCGCCGATGCCCTCGAGGGCCTTGGCGAACTCGTCGAAGGAGCGACGCTTGTTCTCCTTCGTCGCCGGCTGCAGCAGCGGCGCGGGGGCCGGGAGGCCCTTGTGCGCCTGCCAGTCACCGGTGAGCTTCAGGATGGCGAGCACAGCCTCGGTGGGCTGGGCGCCAACGGACAGCCAGTACTGCGCACGCTCGGCGTTGACCTCGATGCGCGACGGGTTGTACGTCGGGTGGTAGATACCGATCTCTTCGATCGCGCGACCGTCCCGACGGGTACGGGCGTCGGCGACGACGATGCGGTAGTGCGGCTGGCGAATCTTGCCGAGGCGCTTGAGCTTGATCTTGACTGCCACTGGAGTGGTGTCTCCTGAACTTGACGTGGTTGGGCACATGAGATGCCACGTGGGGTTGCGGTACTCGGGTGCCCGATGGACGCGTCAGCCGGAGGAGAGAGGGGTCCTATGCGACTGTCGAGTACAGCTGTCCATTGTGCCACACGCCCGCGGCGCGCTCGGCCGGGAGGTCGCGGAGCTCACCCGTCGGGTCAGGAGGCCACCGCGATGGCCACTTCGGGGATGCGGAAGGGCTTCATACAGCCTCCGCACACGATCGGGGCCTGCGCCAGCACGGACGGGACCACGCGCACGTTGCGCCCGCAGTCGCAGACCGCCTTGACGCGGACGCCACCGCCGGAGGACCCGTGCCGGGCGGCCGGACCGCGGAAGCTGCGCTTGGTGTCGGCGGCCGTGGCGACCGTGTGGGCCTTCAGCGCGCGCTGGAGACGCTCCATGGTGGGGCGGTAGCGCTTCTTCGCCTCGGGATTGAGCGAGACCAGGGAGAAACCGCTGCTCGCGTGCGGCTCCTCGGTGTGGTCCAGCCCCATCTCCTCGGCGATCGCCAGGAACCTGCGGTTGTGGTAGCGGCCGGCCCGCGAAGTGTCACGCACTCCGCGTGCTGCGGCGATGCCGTGGACTGCCTCGTGCAGCAGTCGCTCGAAGGAGAGCTCGGCGCCGCAGGCGGACGAGGACTCTCCGATCAGGGACTCGGGCGCGGCAAGGTCAGGCAGCTCGGGGTGGTACCGCTGAATATCGGCCCACGCCTGCGCCAGCTCTGCGGCGAGAACAGGTGGTGTCGTGCTCACGTCGTGACAACGAGCCGGGGTGCCCCGGTGTTCCGATTCCGGGCCATTCCAAATTTTTTGCACGTACCAGTCAGTTCAGTCTCATGCGTCCCGACGAGGACGGGTGCGCATATCTCGGGATGAGTCGGTACGTAGTGACGACTACTCCCCGGCGCGCGGCAAGTGCCGCGCACCGGGGAGTGAGAGCCGTCAGCCGGACCGGCTAGTACGAGCGCGCGACGATCGCGATGTTGCCGGGGGCGTCGTCCGCCTGCGGAACCGACCCGTCCTCGGCGATCAGGCAGCGTACGGACACGGCCTGCTCGGCGAGCTTCGCCTCGCCCTCGGGGCCGAGGTCGGCCCACGGGATCCGCGCCCAGCCACCGGCGATGGCGGCCTCGGCGGCCTCCTCGATGGTCGAGACGTCGGACGTACGGGAGATGCGGCGCTCGCGGGACTCGCGCAGCAGCTGCTCCTGGTCCTCCTCGAGCACCTTGGGCAGCAGGGCGGCGAGGTCGGAGATCTGCACGGCCTCCTTGCCGCCCGGGATCCGGCGGGCCAGCATCGCGGTGCCGGCCTCCAGGTCGCGGGGGCCGATCTCGACGCGGACCGGTACGCCCTTGAGCTCCCAGTCCACGGCGCGGCGACCGAAGGGGGTGTCGACGCGGTCGTCGACGAACACCCGCAGGCCCGCGGCCTTGAGCTGGGCGCCCAGCTCACGGACCTTCGCCACGGCCTCGTCGCCCTTGATCGCCATGACGACGACCTGGACGTGCGCGAGGCGCGGCGGGACCCGCAGGCCGTTGTCGTCGCCGTGCGACATGATCAGGCCGCCGACCATGCGGGTGGAGACGCCCCACGAGGTCTGCCAGACGAGCTCCTGCTTGCCTTCCTTCGACAGGTACTGCGTGTTGAAGGCCTTGGCGAAGTTGGTGCCGAGCTCGTGGCTGGTGCCGAGCTGCAGGGCCTTGCCGTCGCCCATCATGCCCTCGAGGGTGAGGGTGTTGATGGCACCGGCGAAGCGCTCCTTGGCGGTCTTGCGGCCGAGCACGACGTCGATGCCGAGCACGTTGGTCATGAAGTCGCCGTACACGTCCGTGTGGATGCGGGCGGCGTAGTCGCGGGCGTCCTCGTACGTGACGTGGGCCGTGTGGCCCTCCTGCCAGAGGAACTCGCTCGTACGGAGGAACACGCGCGGGCGCATCTCCCAGCGGACCACGTTCGCCCACTGGTTGATCAGCAGCGGCAGGTCGCGGTAGCTCTGGACCCACTTGGAGAAGTACTCGTTGATGATCGTCTCGGAGGTGGGCCGGACCACGACCGGCTCGTCGAGCTCCTTGCCGCCGCCGTGCGTGACGATCGCCAGCTCGGGGGCGAAGCCCTCGACGTGCTCCGCTTCCCGCGTCAGGTACGACTGCGGGATGAACAGCGGGAAGTACGCGTTCTGGGCGCCCGCGTCCTTGATGCGCGCGTCCATCTCCTGCTGCATCCGCTCCCACAGGCCGTAGCCGTACGGCCGGATGACCATCGTGCCGCGGACCGGACCGTTGTCGGCCAGCTCGGCCTTGTTGATCAGATCCTGGTACCAGCGGGGAAAATCCTCCGCCTGGGGGGTGAGAACGGGTGCCTTTGCCATGGCGCGAATGGTACGGCGCCCGGAGTGCCGAACGTGAATCGGGTGTGAATCGGGTGGCGCGCTCCTCTGGACGCGGGGGCGAATCGGGAGTTCTCTGGCAACGGGGGCATGGGGGCGACACGGAATCAGGAGCGCTCTTTCGATGACACCGACGCCGACGGCGACGCTTGTCGCGCGGGACTGGGCGGAGATCCAGGAACGGATGCTGGTACCGCTGTACGAGGCGGTCTACGACCGGCTGGAGGTCGGGCCGGGCGACCGGCTGCTGGGCCTCGACTGCGGGGCCGGGCTGGCCCTTCTGCTTGCCTCGGGCCGGGGAGCCCTGGCCACGGGTGTGGAGACGGATCCGGCACGCCGGACGCTGGCCCGGGAGCGCCTCCTGGAGGTCCTCGCGGCCCCGCCGGCGCCCGCTGTGCCCTACGACGTGCTGCTGGCCTTCTCGCCCGCCCCGGGCGCCCTGGCCGCGGCCCTGCCGGCGCTGCGCCGCCCCGGCGGCGCGGTGGTGCTGGCCGACTGGGGTCCGGCGGAGCGGTGCACGGTGCCCTCCGTCCTGGGCGGCGGGCCGGCGGCGCGGGACCTGGACGCCATGGCGGCCGCGGCCGGCCTGGTGCCGGACGGGTCGGGGCGGGTGTTCTGCCCGTTCGGGTACGCCGACGTGGACAGCGCGGTGCGCGGGCTGCTGTCGACCGGGCTGTACGAGTGCTCCGACCCGGTCCAGGTGGAGAAGGAACTGGCGGAGGCACTTCACCCGTACGAACGGGGTGACGGGGCCGTCTGGCTGCCGAACATCTTCCGTTACGTCATCGCCCGTACGGCCTAACCCGCGCGATCGTCGCCGTGCGGGGCCGCGGACCGGCCCCGCACGGCGCTCACTTGTGCGGCGCCGACTTGTGGAGGCGGGGAATCCCCGCGGCGGCGTAGGCGGCCGCCTCGTCCAGGGTTTCGTTCGCCATCAGGGCGTCCGCGAGGGCGTCCAGCTTGTCGCGGTTCTCGCGCAGCAGGAGGCAGGCCTTCTCGTAGCACTCGTCGACGATCCGGCGCATCTCGTGGTCCACCGCGTCGAGGGTGGCGGGGGCCGCGGAGAGGCCGTAGGGGCTCTGTCCGTCCGAGGGGATGGCGGTGAGGCGGCCGATGCGCTCGCTCATGCCCCAGCGGCCGACCATGCCCCGGGCGATGTTGGTGACCTGTTCGAGGTCGTTCTCCGCGCCGGTGGTGATGATGTCGTAGACGGTGTGCTCGGCCGCCATGCCGCCCAGCGCTCCGATGATGCGGCCGCGCAAATACTCCTCCGTGTAGGCGTACCGGTCCGCCTCCGGCGTAGAGAGGGTGACGCCGAGCGCACGGCCGCGCGGGACGATGGTGATCTTGCGGACCGGGTCGGCGCCCGGCTGGAGCATGCCCAGCAAGGCGTGACCGCTCTCGTGGTACGCGGTGCGGCGGCGATCCTCCTCCGACATGACCAGCGGCCGTTCCGCGCCCAGCTGGACCTTTTCCAGTGCGTCGGAGAGGTCCGACTGAGTGACTTCCTTCTGCTGGCGCTTCACGGCGAGCAGGGCCGCCTCGTTGGCGAGGTTGGCCAGCTCTGCTCCGGTCATGCCCGGCGTCGTACGGGCCACTTGCGCGAGGTCGACGCCGTCGGCGAGCGGGATGTCCCTCGTGTGGATCCGGAGGATGGCTTCCCGGCCGCTCTTGTCGGGCGGGGAGACGACGACGGTGCGGTCGAAGCGGCCCGGCCGGGTGAGCGCCGGGTCCAGGACGTCTGCCCGGTTGGTCGCGGCGAGGACGACCACTCCTTCGGACCCGGAGAAGCCGTCCATCTCGGTGAGGATCTGGTTCAGGGTCTGCTCGCGCTCGTCGTGGCCGCCCATGGCCGCGCCGCCGCCGCGCACTCGCCCGATGGTGTCGATCTCGTCGATGAAGACGATGGCGGGGGCCACTTTGCGGGCCTCGGAGAAGAGTTCCCGCACCCGGGACGCGCCGACGCCGACGATCATCTCGATGAACTCGGAGGCGGAGGCGGAGAAGAACGGCACCCCGGCCTCACCCGCGAGGGCGCGGGCGAGCAGGGTCTTGCCGGTGCCGGGCGGGCCGGCGAGCAGGACGCCGCCGGGCATGCGGGCGCCCATCTTGCGGTACTCGTCCGGGTTCTTGAGGAAGTCCACGACGTCGTTGAGCTCGCCCTCGACCTCGTCGATGCCGGCCACGTCCTCGAAGGTCGTGCGCTTGGCGCCCTCCAGCTCGACCGGCTTGGGCGGCGTCTTGCGCCCGAGCCCGCCCATGCCGCCGCCCATCGCCGATCCCATCCGGCGGGCGATGACCACCCACAGGAGGACCAGCAGCAGCATCGGGGCCAGGGAGATCAGCAGGTTGGCCAGGAAGCTGCGCTGCACGACGACCGGGGAGGCGGTGACGACGACGTTCTGCTTGGTGAGGTTGGCCCACAGGTCGTCGTCGGCGAAGGCGGGCCGCTGGGAGACGAACTTCTTGTAGTTGCCCTTGTCCCCGTCCGGCTCGGGCTGTTCGGTTTTCAGCTCGCCCTGGATGGCGTCGCCCTTGGCGTAGATCTTCGAGACGTTGCCGTTCGCGACCTGCTTGCTGAACTCGGTGTACGAGATCGTCGGCTCGTCGCCCTCGTTGAAGAAGGAGAGCACCAGGTTGGTGATCAGGTAGACGATCAGGGCGGTGAGGATCAGGCCGCGCCAGCCGCCGGGCATCCGCTTCTTCGGCGGCGGGGCGGGGGGTGCGCCTTCGGAGCGCCAGGGCGTATCGGCCCGGTCGCGGGGCGGTACGGGGGTGGGGCTGGGCACGTGGCCTCCTTCTGCCGTCCTCCCGGCCGACCATAAGCGACAAACCGGACCGTCGCCCCCGGCGGCGGGCCACACGGCGAAGCCCCGGCCGGAGTGATCCGGCCGGGGCTCGCGTGGCTCCGTACGACTACGTCGCCGCTGCCTCGCTGCTACTTCATGAACTTCTTGAACTCGTCCGGAAGGTCGAAATCCTGTTCGGGCTGGGCCCCACCGGTGGGCAGGCCGAACGGGTTCCCGCCGGCGGCGGGCTCGATCGCCTCCGGACCCGCCTCGCGGCGCGCGGCGGCCGCGGCCTCTTCTTCCTTGCGCTTCATCGGGTTGCCGCTCTTGCGCTTGCCCTTGGCCTGCTTGACCTGCTTCTTCTGCCGGCCGGGGCCGCCGCCCATCCCGGGCATGCCGGGCATGCCCGGCATGCCGCCGCCCTGGGCCATGCGGGACATCATCTTGCGGGCCTCGAAGAACCGCTCGACGAGCGACTTGACGGCGCTGACCTCGGTGCCGGAGCCCTTGGCGATACGGGCGCGGCGCGAGCCGTTGATGAGGTGCGGGTCCTGGCGCTCGGCCGGGGTCATCGACTTGATGATCGCGGCGGTGCGGTCCACGTCGCGCTCGTCGATGTTGTTGATCTGGTCCTTGATCTGCCCCATGCCCGGGAGCATGCCGAGCAGCTTGGAGATGGAGCCCATCTTGCGGACCTGCTCCATCTGGGACAGGAAGTCGTCGAGCGTGAACTCCTTCGGGCCCTTCTGCAGCTTGGCCGCCATCTTCTCGGCTTCGGCCTGGCTGAAGGTCTTCTCGGCCTGCTCGATCAGGGTGAGCATGTCACCCATGTCGAGGATCCGGCCCGCCATGCGGTCCGGGTGGAAGGCGTCGAACTCGTCGAGCTTCTCGCCGTTCGAGGCGAAGATGATCTGCTTGCCGGTGACGTGCGCGATGGAGAGCGCGGCACCACCGCGGGCGTCGCCGTCGAGCTTCGAGAGCACGACGCCGTCGAAGCCGACGCCGTCGCGGAAGGCCTCGGCGGTGTTGACCGCGTCCTGGCCGATCATGGCGTCGACAACGAAGAGGATCTCGTCCGGGCTGACGGCGTCGCGGATGTCCGCGGCCTGCTGCATCAGTTCCTGGTCGATGCCGAGGCGGCCCGCGGTGTCGACGATGACCACGTCGTACTGCTTGGTGCGCGCGTACTCGATGGAGTCCTTGGCGACCTGGACCGGGTCACCGACGCCGTTGCCCGGCGCGGGGGCGTAGACGGCCACACCGGCCCGCTCGGCCACGACCGAGAGCTGGTTGACGGCGTTGGGGCGCTGGAGGTCGCAGGCGACGAGGAGCGGGGTGTGGCCCTGCCCCTTCAGCCACAGGCCGAGCTTTCCGGCGAGGGTGGTCTTACCGGCACCCTGGAGGCCGGCGAGCATGATCACCGTGGGCGCGGTCTTGGCGAAGCGCAGCCGCCGGGTCTCGCCGCCGAGGATGGAGACCAGCTCGTCGTTGACGATCTTGAGGACCTGCTGGCCCGGGTTCAGGGCCTTGGAGACCTCTTCGCCGCGGGCGCGCTCCTTGACGTTCGCGATGAAGGAGCGGACGACGGGGAGGGCGACGTCGGCCTCGAGGAGGGCGATACGGATTTCCCGCGCCGCAGCGTCGATGTCCTGCTCGGAGAGGCGGCCTTTGCCCCGGAGGGACTTGAAGGTCGCGCTGAGGCGGTCGGAAAGCGTATCGAACACGGTGGTCGCGATTCCTCGGGTCGGGGGCGTGTGGTCGTCCCCCAGGGTATCGGTCCCCGCCACCGGCCCGGCCCTGCGGGCGGCAATCCCCTACCCGCCCTTCCACCGTTCCCCGGGGCTCCGCCCCGGACCCCGCGCCTCAAACGCCGGCGAGGCTGGAAGATCCAGCCCGTCCGGCCTTTGAGGACACGTGCGCGGAGCGCGCGTCCGCCCGCTACGCCAGGGCCGCCTGGACCGAGCCCGCCAGGGCTGTCGCCGCCGACGCCGTCAGGGGTTTGCCGTCGGCGTCGACCACGTACACCGTGTCCACGGCATTCGCGCCGAGCGTGGACACGTGCGCACTGCGCACCCGCACCCCGGAGGACTCCAGCGCGCGCCCGATCCGGTGTAACAGACCGACCGCGTCGGGCGCCCGAACCTCCAGGACCGTGGCGAGGGAGGAGACCTCGGGCACCACCGTGACCCGGGGCGGCGGCGGTACCACCCCGCGCCGGCGCGGGTACGCCGCCTCGCGGTCCGCCAGCTTCGACGGGACGTCCAGCGAGCCGTCCAGGGCCCGCACCAGATCGGTGCGCAGCCGTGCGGCCTGCGGCAGGGAGCCGTACTCCGCGGCCACCCGCCAGCGCAGGACCAGTACCTCGCCCAGCCGGTCCGGGAGCTCCATCGAGCGCAGGTCGGCCGCCCGCACGGTGAGCCGGTGCAGTGCCAGGACGCCGGCCACCGAGGGCAGTACGCCCGGCTGGTCGGGGACGGCCACCACCAGTTCCACGCCGACCGCGTCCTCCTCCTGCCGGGCGTGCAGGGCCAGTACGGGCTCTCCGGTGCGCAGCGCCTCCACCGCCAGCCGCTCCTGCTCGGTGGTCGGGATCTCCAGTTCCGTCACGGCCGGGGCGGCGCCGCGCAGCACGGCGGCGACCCGGGCGACCAGGTCGGCCACGAGAGAGCCGCGCCACGCGCTCCACGCGGCCGGGCCGGTGGCCAGCGCGTCGGCCTCCGTCAGCGCGTGCAGGATCTCCAGCGTGCCGGGGGAACCGACCGCCTCGGCCACCGCCTTGACCGTCGCCGGGTCGTCCAGGTCCCGCCGCGTGGCGGTGTCGATCAGCAGCAGGTGGTGGCGTACGAGCACGCCCAGCACGGCGACGTCCTCCGCGTCGAAGCCCACCCGCACGGCCATGTCGCGCGCGATCGTCTCGCCGGCCACCGAGTGGTCGCCGGGCCAGCCCTTGCCGATGTCGTGCAGCAGGGCGGCCATCAGGAGGAGGTCGGGGCGGCCCACCCGGCGGGTCAGCTCGGAGGCCCGGACGGCCGTCTCGACGAGGTGCCGGTCCACGGTCCAGGTGTGCACCGGGTTGCGCTGCGGCCGGCACCGCACCCGCTCCCAGTCGGGCAGCAGCTTCGTGATGATCCCCTCGGCCTCCAGCGCCTCCCACACGGCCACCGTCGGCTCCCCCGCGCCCAGCAGGGTCAGCAGCTGCTCCCGGGCCTCGGCCGGCCACGGCACCGGCAGCGGCTTCGCCTGCGCCGCGAGCCTGCGTACGGCGTGCAGCGAGACGGGCAGTCCGGCCTGGGCGGCGGCCGCGCCGAAGCGCAGGGGCAGCACCGGGTCCCGGTCGGGCCGCGCGGCCAGGGCCAGTACGGCCTCGCCGTCGGACTCGACGACGCCTTCGGCGAGCGGCGCCCGCTCCGGTACGGAGCCGCGGGTGCCGAGCAGACCGCGGAGCCGGGGGCGGGCGGACCGCGCCCGGAGCACGCGCCCGACCTCGCGCCAGGTCACGTCACCGGCGTACGAGACCACCCGCGCGGCCTCGTACACCTCCCTGAGCAGGGCATCGGCGTCGAGCAGACCGAGCTGCGCCGCGACCGGGGTCTGTTCCTGGAGGGAGAGCCGGTCGGTGGCGCGGCCGGTCACCAGGTGCAGCGCGTCCCGGGCGTCGAGCAGCCGGCGCCGGGCTTCGGCGAGGCCCTCGCGCGGGGCGTCGGCCAGCCAGGAGGCGGCGACGGCCCGCAGCGCGGTGACGTCGCGCAGGCCGCCGCGGGCCTCCTTGAGGTCGGGTTCCAGCAGGAAGCGGAGCTCCCCGGCACGCTCGGCCCGCTCGCGGCACAGGGAGTGCAGCTGGGGCAGCCGTTTGGCGGCGTGGTTGCGCCAGTCCGCCAGGACGGAGGTGCGCAGTCCCGCGAGGAGCCCGGCGTCGCCCGCGACGGGCCGGGCGTCGAGCAGTCCGAGGTGCACCTTGAGGTCTTCGGCGGCGGTCTTGCGGGCTTCGCCGGGGGTGCGCACCGAGTGGTCGAGGGCGACCCCGAGGTCCCAGACGGGGTACCAGAGCCGGTCGGCCAGGGCGGCCAGTGCCCGCGGTTCGGCCTTGCCGTCGTGGAGCAGGACCAGGTCGAGGTCGCTGCGGGGGGAGAGTTCGGCGCGGCCGTAGCCACCGACGGCGACGAGGGCGGCGCCCCGCACGCCCGTCTCCTTCACCGCGGTGGCGAACAGCGCCTTCAGCCAGTCGTCGGTCAGGGACGCCAGGGCGGAACGCCGGGAAGGCCCGGACCGCGACTCCTCCTGGAGGAGTCGCAGCCGGGCCGCGGCGTACCCGCTGGGTCCCTGGTCGGCGGTGCTACCGCCGTCCGTGGTCTCTTCGACACTCGTCACCCAGGGGTTCCAATCGCCTAGAGCGCGTCAGCGCCGCGTTCACCGGTGCGGACCCGGATGACCGAGTCCACGGGGATGCTCCACACCTTGCCGTCGCCGATCTTGCCCGTCTGGGCGGCGTCGACGACGATCCGCATCACGTCTTCCGCGTCGCCGTCCTCGACGAGCACCTCTATGCGGATCTTCGGTACGAGGTCCACGGTGTACTCGGCACCCCGGTAGACCTCGGTGTGTCCGCGCTGGCGGCCGTAGCCGCTGGCCTCGGAGACGGTGAGTCCCTGGACTCCGAAGCGGTGCAGGGCTTCCTTGATCTCGTCGAGCCGGTGCGGCTTCACGATCGCGGTGATGAGCTTCATGCGTCAACCTTCTTGCTCGCGGCGGCAACAGGGGCGGGGGCGGCGGTGCTCCGGGAGGAGGAGCCGCCGCCGGCTCCGCTGAAGTCGTAGGCGGTCTCGGCGTGTTCGACCTGGTCGATGCCGGAGACCTCGTCGTCCTCGGGGACCCGCATCCCGATCGTCTTGTCGAGCAGGAAGGCGAGTACCGCGGACGCCACGAGAGAGTAGGCCAGGACGGAGAAGACTCCGATCGCCTGCTTGCCGAGCTGCTCCAGGCCGCCGCCGTAGAAGAGGCCGGCCGCGTCGGACTGGACCCCGCCGGTGGCGAAGAAACCGACGAGCAGGGAGCCGATGACACCGCCGACGAGGTGGACGCCGACCACGTCGAGGGAGTCGTCGTAGCCGAACTTGTACTTCAGGCCGACGGCCATGGCGCACACGACACCGGCGATGGCGCCGATGGCGATCGCGCCGAGCGGGGAGCAGGAGCCGCCGGAGGGGGTGATGGCGACGAGGCCCGCGACCGCGCCGGAGGCGGCGCCGAGGGTGGTGAAGGAGCCGTGGCGCAGCTTCTCGTAGCCGAGCCAGGCGAGCATGGCGGCGGCGGTGGCGACCTGGGTGTTGACGAACATGACCGCGCCGACGCCGTCGTCGTTGCCGAGCCAGGAGCCCGCGTTGAAGCCGAACCAGCCGAACCACAGCAGGCCGGCGCCGAGCATCACGAGCGGGAGGCTGTGCGGGCGCATCGGGTCCTTCTTGAACCCGACGCGCTTGCCGATGACCAGGATCACGCCGAGGGCCGCGGCGCCCGCGTTGATGTGGACGGCGGTGCCGCCGGCGAAGTCGATCACGCCGAGCTCGAAGAGCCAGCCGCCGGCGCCCCACACCCAGTGGGCGACGGGGAAGTAGACGATCGTGACCCAGAGGGTGATGAACAGGGCCCACGCGCCGAACTTGACGCGGTCGGCCAGCGCGCCGCTTATCAGCGCCGGGGTGATGATCGCGAACATCAGCTGGAAGACGGCGAAGACGTACACCGGGATGGTGTAGCCGTCCCACAGCTCGGTGATGCCGATGCCGCTGAGTCCCACGTAGTCGGAGGTCCAGCCGATGAGCGAGCCGGAGTCGGCGCCGAAGGCGAGGCTGAATCCGTAGAGGACCCAGAGGATCGTGACGATCCCGAGGCTGATGAAGCTCATCATCAGCATGTTGAGGCTGCTCTTGACGCGGACCATGCCTCCGTAGAAGAAGGCGAGTCCCGGGGTCATCAGCATGACCAGGGCGGAGCAGATGAGCATGAACCCGGTGTTCGCGGAAGACAGCGTGGGGGCGTCTGCCGCGAGGGTCGTGATGGCTGATGCCATCGGCGTCTCCTCGTCGTCGGTACGTTCGCGTGCGGGCGATCGTGAAAACCTGAGCGGCGCTGGTTCGTGAATCAGGCCTGAGGGTGTTCCGGCCCGGGGGCTGGCCGGTTATTGGCCCTGAGATTCGCGCAGGCCGGTTTCCGGCGGCGCCGCCAGGTGTTTCGCCCCGATGACGAAGGCGTCCGGCCTGTTACAGCCCGATGAACAGCCGCAACCATCAATTGAGCAACCACGACGGCGAGCAACCACGTCCGCGAGAGCGGCCGCGGTTTAGCGGCAAAGAACAGCCCGGCCGCGGCGATGACCCGGGGAACCTGGCTGGGGGAGCCTGATCGGGCTTCACGGGGTGACTGCCGCGGCCGGGGGCCTTGGGGCGGCCGGGTGGCCGTCAGACGGCCTCCGCGGCCTCGGGGAGGCGGGAGGCGAGGTGGTCGGTCAGCCGCACCACGTCCGCGACGTCGCCGTACTCACGCGCGGCGGTGTCGACGGTCTTGCGCAGCCGGGTGTTGACCCGTTCGGACCGCACCTTTCCCGCCACGTCGAGGGCGCGGCCGACGAGGACGGTGGCCTGCTCGGGCTCGCGCTGGAGCAGGTGCACGGTGGCCATGCCGATGAGGTTGAGGGCGTAGGAGCGCTGGTGTTCCTCGTCCTTCTCGAAGAGCTCGACGGCGCGCTCCATGACCGGTTCGGCGAGGGAGGCGTACATGGGGCTGCGGCCCGCGACGTAGGCCAGGTCCCGGTAGGAATGGGAGTTCTCGCCGTTGAGCTCGGCCTCGGAGAAGAACCGGATCCAGTCGGGCTCGGGCTCGGAGTCGAAGCCGACGTCGGAGAAGGTGTCCTCGGCCATCCGCACGGCCCGCTTGCAGCGGCTGGGCTGGCCCATGTTGGCGTAGGCGCGGGCCTCCATCGCATACAGCATGGCCTGGGTACGGGGACCCGCGCAGTCGCGGCTGCCGTACTGGGCCAGGTGGATGAGCTCCAGGGCGTCCTCGGGGCGGCCCAGGTGGATCATCTGGCGGCTCATGCTGGAGAGGATGTACGAGCCCAGGGGCTTGTCCCCGCCCTCCTTGGCCGCGTGCAGCGCGAGGACGAAGTACTTCTGCGCGGTGGGGTGCAGGCCGATGTCGTAGCTCATCCAGCCGGCGAGCTCGGCGAGTTCGGCGGCGACCTTGAAGAGCCGCTTCGTGACCGGGGCCGGGTGGTTCTCCTGGAGCAGGTCGGTGACCTCGTGGAGCTGGCCCACGACGGCCTTGCGGCGCAGTCCGCCGCCGCACTGGGCGTCCCACTGGCGGAACATCACGGTGGTGGCTTCGAGGAGGTCCACCTCGGGCTCGGAGAGCCGGGGCGGCCGGTGGCCGCTCAGGGCGCCCGCCGGCCCCGCCTCCCGGGGTCCCGGGTCGGCGGCCGGAACCGGTACGAGCCAGCGCTGCATGGGCTCGATGAGGGCGGGGCCGGCGGACAGGGCGAGCGAGGTCCCGAGGAAGCCGCGGCGGGCCAGCATCAGGTCGCTGCGGGAGAACTCGCCGAGCAGCTCGATGGTCTGCGGGCCGGCCCAGGGCAGGTCGACGCCGGACACGGAGGGGGTCTGGTGGGCGGTGCGCAGGCCGAGGTGCTCGATGGCGACGACGGAGCCGAAGCGCTCGGAGAACAGCTCGGACAGGATCCGCGGGACGGGCTCGCGGGGCTGTTCGCCGTCGAGCCAGCGGCGGACCCGCGAGGTGTCGGTGCTGATGTGGTGGGCGCCCATCTGGCGGGCGCGGCGGTTGACCTGGCGGGCGAGCTCGCCCTTGGACCAGCCGCTGCGGACGAACCAGGACGTCAGCTGCTCGTTGCGGACGGTGGCGTCCTGCGGGCAGTCCTGTGCGGCATCCCGCGCGGAGTCCCGGTCCGGCGTGCCGGCGGGCGACACGTCGGGCTCCGCACTCGTTCCGCTTGCGCCGTTGCCGCTCACTGGAACGCCCCCATCCGTCAGCCTCTTCAACACGAAACCCAGTCGGGAAACGGTCTTCACAGGTCCTTCACGCCATGCCTCCGGCATACCCGCGAACACGTCTTCTCTTCGCGCTTCGTGCACCGAAAGTAATCCTACGATCACCCCTTCGGCGAGGTCGATCCCGGAAACGCCACCATTCGCCACCCCTTCGAATGAACTCGCCACCCGCCAGGCGCGATTCACTTGACACGAAGGCGGAACCGATCGGTTGGACAGGAGTGCGCCGGGGCGCGCGCGGCGAGAAGTGCGCCGGGCATCCGGTCCGGCCTACGTCGTAACCACCGGCACGTCCGACCCGTTGGAGGGGGCATGGGCATGGGCTTCACGATCGGCGGCAGCCGCGGCACCAAGGAGTTCCGTTCCGGCGCTCGGCGCCGCGGCCGGACGTCGGAGTGCACGACGGTGGCGGAGTACACCGGACTCTGGGGCTGGGACGTGGTCCCCGGCGCCCGTGCCGCGGGGCCCGCCCGCGACTGCTCCTGCGGTCATACGAGTTGTGGTGCGCCGGGGGCGCATCCGCTGGCCCTCGCTCCGACCGTCCCGGCCGGCGCCACCCTCGACGAGGTCACCGAGACCTGGAGCGGGTACCCGGGAGCCGCGGTCCTGCTCCCCGTCGGCCGCTCCTTCGACGTCATCGAGGTCGCCGAGGAGGCCGGGCGGCGCGCGCTGGTCCGGCTGGAGCGGATGGGGCTGCCGCTCGGCCCGGTGACCGCGACCCCGGACGGCCGGGCCCAGTTCTTCGTCGCCCCGGGGGCGGCGGCCGAGCTGCCGCAGCTGCTGTACCGGATGGGCTGGGACGACGCCGGTCTCGATCTGCGCGCACTGGGCCAGGGCTCCTACGTCACCGCCCCGCCCTCGGACTTCGCGGGCCTCGGCCCGGTCGGCTGGATGCGCCCGCCGGCCCTGGACTCGGCCGGGGACCCCCCGCAGGCCCGCCTGCTGCTGGGCACCCTCGCCTACCTCTGCCACCGGCTGCGCCGCTCATAGCTCCTCGCACGGCTCCCCTCCCTGCTCCGCCCATGGCTCCGCACATGGCAGTGCCCCCGGGTCCTGGGGACCCGGGGGCACTGGCCGGCGTAGGAGCGTCGGGGGCGGTCAGTCGCCGATCAGGGCGTCGACGAAGGCCTCCGGCTCGAAGGGCGCCAGGTCGTCCGCACCCTCACCGAGGCCGATGAGCTTGACCGGGACGCCGAGCTCGCGCTGGACGGCGATGACGATGCCGCCCTTGGCGGTGCCGTCGAGCTTGGTCAGCACGATGCCGGTGATGTCCACGACCTCCGCGAAGACGCGGGCCTGGGTCAGGCCGTTCTGCCCGGTGGTGGCGTCCAGGACCAGCAGGATCTCGTCGAGCGGGCCGTGCTTCTCCACGACGCGCTTGACCTTGCCGAGCTCGTCCATCAGACCGGTCTTGGTGTGCAGACGGCCCGCCGTGTCGATGAGCACCACGTCGGCGCCCTCGGCGATGCCCTCCTTGACCGCGTCGTAGGCGATCGAGGCCGGGTCGCCGCCCTCGGGGCCGCGCACGGTGCGCGCCCCGACCCGGTCGCCCCAGGTCTGGAGCTGGTCGGCGGCGGCGGCGCGGAAGGTGTCCGCCGCACCGAGCACGACGCTGCGGCCGTCGGCGACGAGCACGCGGGCGAGCTTGCCGGTGGTGGTGGTCTTGCCGGTGCCGTTCACGCCGACGACCATGATCACGGCGGGGGTGTCCACGCCGCTCTCGGTCTTCACCGCGCGGTCGAAGTCGGTGCCGAGGAGCGTGACCAGCTCCTCCTTCAGCAGGGCGCGCAGATCGGCGGGGGTACGGGTGCCGAGCACCTTGACCCGCTCGCGGAGCCGGTCCACCAGCTCCTGGGTCGGCGCGACACCCACGTCGGCGATGAGGAGGGTCTCCTCGATCTCCTCCCAGGTGTCCTCGTCGAGGTGCTCGCGGGAGAGCAGCGTGAGCAGCCCCTTGCCGAGCGTGTTCTGCGACCGGGCGAGGCGGGCGCGCAGCCGGACCAGGCGGCCGGCGGTGGGCTCGGGCACCTCGATCTCGGGGGCGGGCGGGGCCTCGACGACCGGGTCCTCGACCGCGACCGGCGATTCGAGGGCGGCCTCCGCGTCGGGGAGGGCGACCTCCTCGATCGTGCGGCGCGGTTCTTCCGCCGTCGGTGCGGCGTCCTCCCCCACCTGCGGTTCGGCGGGCGGGGCAGTGATGGTCGGCGTGCTGGGCGGGGCCGTGGGGGGCAGCTGCTTCTTCTTGCGGCTGCTGACCACGAGCCCGCTGATCGCACCGACCGCGACCAGGGCGATGACTACGGCAAGGATGAGGATTTCCATAACGCGTCCAGTATCGGCCACGCGCACGCCGGGGCGGGGACCCTGGAGGTTCATACCAGGCCGTAAGCCTCTGTTTGTGGTTTTTGCGGCAAATCTACGATGATGAGCAGCCCCCCATCACGCCCCGCCTCCCCCACGGAGTACACGTATGCCTGCCGAGACCGCCGTCGAGTCGCGCGGCCTGGAGCCCGTCCCGGACGCCGAGCGCCGCGGCCGGGTCCGCGAGCTCGTCCCGACCTGGGTCGCCGCCAACATCAGCGTGCTGCTGCTGACCATGGGCGCCGGTCTCGTCATCTTCAACAAGCTGAACATCTGGCAGGTGCTCGTCGTCGCGATCGCCGCGCCCGTCGTCTCCTACGGGATCGTCGGACTCATATCCATCGCGGGCAAGCGCGGCGGAGCCCCCGGCATGGCGCTCTCCCGGGCCGTCTTCGGCCAGCGCGGCAACCTCTTCCCCGGCGCGCTGATCTGGGTCGCCCGCTGGGGCTGGGAGACCATCAACGCGGTCAGCGGCGCCTACGCCGTCCTGACCGTCCTCGACCTGGTCTTCGGGATCAAGAAGAACACCGCGCTGATCGTCGTCACCCTGCTCTTCTTCGTCGGCTGCACCTTCCTGGTCTCCGGCCTCGGCATCAACGCGCTGCGCGTCTGCTCCAAGTGGTCCACGTACCTCTTCGGCACCTTCAGCGTGCTGTTGCTGGGCTACCTGATCGCCGAGACCGACTGGTCCGCCGTCTTCGCCAAGCCCGCCGGCTCCACCGCGATGATGATCGCGGGCATCGGCACCATCGCGGCCGGCGGCATCAGCTGGGTCCCGTCCGGCCCGGACTTCACCCGCTACCTGCCCCGCACCGCCTCCGCGAGGGGCATGGTCGGCGCGACCATCGGCGGCGCGGCCGTCGTCGTGATCCCGATGGTGCTCATGGGCGCGGTGATGGCCGTCGCCACTCCCGACCTGGCCACCGCGCAGGACCCGGTGTCCTTCATCGGCGAACTGCTGCCGACCTGGATCGCGGTCCCGTACCTGCTGATCGCGCTCGTCGGCATGCTGCTCATCAACTCGATGTCCATGTACTCGGCGGGCTTCACCGCCCAGACCCTCGGCATCAAGGTCCCGCGCGCGGCGGCGGTCAGCGTCAACGCCGTCATCAGCCTGGTCTTCGGCTTCCTGCTGATGGTGGTCGCGACCAGCTTCTTCGGTTCGTTCATCTCCTTCCTGACCCTGCTGGCCGTGGCCTTCTCCGCGTGGATCGGCGTCTTCGGCGTGGACATGCTGCGCCGCACCACCTACGACGGGGCCGCACTGCTGGACACCACGCGCAGCAGCGCGTACTGGTACCGGGGCGGTTTCGCCTGGCAGGCCATGACCGCCTGGGGCCTGGCCCTGGTGGTGGGCCTGCTGTTCACGAAGGTCGACTGGTTCAGCGGCCCGCTGGCCACCACCTGGATCGGGCAGAACGGCCTGGGCTGGGTGGCGGGCATCGTCACCTCGGCCGTCCTGTACGCGGCCCTGCCGCGCACCCCGGCGGCGCCGCAGGCCGCGGAGGCCGTCCCGGAGGCCGCGGAGGCCGCGGCGCAGGAGCCGGCCCCCGCCGGATCCCTGTCCAACTGACGCCACGTCAGCTAACGTCCCCCTTCGCCCGCCCACCCACCTCCGGCGAAGGGGGACTTCTCCATGCCCATCACCGTGGCCCGGTTCAACCTCATCGACCCGAACGGCACCCCGGAAACCCTCTCCGCCCGCTACAAGGCCGCGCTGGAGATGGCGAAGTACGCGGACGACCGCGGGATCGACACCATCCAGACCGAGGAGCACCACGGCACCGACAACAACTGGCTGCCCTCCCCCTTCGCCTTCGCGGGCGCGGTCTTCGGCGCCACCCGCCGGATCGCGGTCACCGTCTCGGCGATCATCGGCCCGCTGTACGACCCCCTGAAGGTGGCCGAGGACATCGCCGTACTGGACCTGCTCAGCGGCGGCCGCCTCGTCACGGTGGCCGGCATCGGCTACCGGCCCGAGGAGTACGAGCAGCACGGCGTGGAGTGGGGCCGGCGCGGCAAGCTCCAGGACGAGCTGCTGGAGACCCTGCTGAAGGCGTGGACCGGCGAGCCGTTCGAGTTCCGCGGCCGTACCGTACGGGTCACCCCGCGGCCCTTCACCCAGCCGCACCCGCTGCTCCTGGTCGGCGGCAGCTCGGAGGCGGCGGCCCGCCGGGCGGCCCGCCTGGGGCTGCCGTTCTTCCCGAGCGCGCACCTGCCCGAGCTGGAGGCGTACTACAACGCGAAGCTCGCGGAGTACGGCACGGAGGGCTTCTGCATGATGCCGGCGGCCGAGACCCCGCTGCTGCACATCGCGGAGGACCCGGACCGGGCGTGGGACCAGTACGGCGAGCGCTTCCTGCACGAGGCCGGGATGTACGCCTCCTGGCAGTCCAAGGACATCCGCAGCGCGGTGCGGTCGGGCGCGACCACCGTGGCGGAGCTGCGCGCCGAGGGGGTGTACCGCATCCTGACCCCGGACGAGGCGGTCGCGTACGCCCGCGGCGCCGGCGAGGCGGGAAACCTGGTGCTGCACCCGCTGTGCGGCGGGATGCCCGTGGACGAGGGCTGGCGGAGCCTGCAGCTCCTGTGCGAACAGGTACTGCCCCGCCTCAAGGACTGAGACGGGGCAGCGGCGCCCGGAGGAGAGGGGCTGTCGGCGGGATGGTCAGCCCATCTCCTCCAACGCCTTGCCCTTGGTCTCCGGCACCCATTTGAGGATGAACGGGATCGAGAGCACGGCGAAGACCGCGTAGATGACGTACGCACCGGACAGGTTCCAGTCCGAGAGCGTCGGGAACGAGACGGTGATGACCCAGTTGGCGATCCACTGGGCGGCGGCCGCCACGCCGAGGGCCGCGGCGCGGATGCGGCCGGGGAACATCTCGCCGAGCAGGACCCAGACCACCACGCCCCAGGACAGGGCGAAGAAGAGCACGAAGCAGTTGGCCGCGATGAGGGCCACGAGACCCTGGGCGTGCGGCAGGGCGATGTCGCCGCCGCTGGTGTCCTTGTACGAGAAGGCCCAGGCGGCGAGCGCGAGGGAGATCGCCATGCCCACGGACCCGATGAGCGCGAGGGGTTTGCGGCCGATGCGGTCCACGAAGACCATCGCGATCACCGTACCGACGATGTTCACGACCGAGGTCTCGAAGGAGTACAGGAACGAGGAGCTCGGGTCGATGCCGACCGACTGCCACAGCGAGGAGCTGTAGTAGAAGATCACGTTGATGCCGACGAGTTGCTGGAAGACGGAGAGGCCGATGCCGATCCAGACGATCGGCAGGAAGCCGAAACCGCCGCCGAGGAGGTCCTTGAAGGTGGACTTATGCTCCGAGTGGATGGCGCTGTCGATCTCGCGGACGCGGGCGTCGGCGTCGATGCCCTCGCCCTCGACCTCCCGCAGGACCGTCTTGGCCTTCTCCATGCGGCCGACCGATACGAGGAAGCGCGGGGACTCGGGGATGGCGAAGGAGAGCAGGCCGTAGAGCACGGCCGGAACCACCATGACGCCCAGCATCCACTGCCAGGCCTCCAGGCCGCCGATCTTGCCGCGCTGGTCGCCGTCGGCGAGGTTCAGGATGCCCCAGTTGACCAGCTGCGAGATGGCGATGCCGATGACGATGGCGGCCTGCTGGAAGGAGGCGAGCCTGCCCCGGTAGGCGGGCGGGGAGACCTCCGCGATGTAGGCGGGGCCGATCACCGAGGCCATGCCGATGCCGAAGCCGCCGATGACGCGCCAAACGGCCAGGTCCCAGAGGGCGAAGGGCAGGGCCGAGCCGATGGCGCTCGCGGTGAAGAGGACGGCGGCGATCTGCATGCAGCGGATCCGGCCGATCCGGTCGGCGATGCGGCCCGCGGTGGCCGCGCCGAGGGCGCAGCCGATCAGAGCGGCGGCGATCACCTGGGCGAGGGTCGCCGAGCCGACGTCGAAGCGGTCGCGGATGGCCTCGACGGCGCCGTTGATGACGGAGCTGTCGTAACCGAAGAGGAACCCGCCCATCGCGGCGGCCGCGGTGATGAAGATGACGTGCCCGAGGTGGTCGGGCTGCGACACGTGGCCGCCGCCCGGATCCTGGGGCCGCGTCGTGCTGCTGCTCAAGGTGCGCTCCTGCGTGCCGGCTGCGGTGACGGGCTGAGGGTGTGATCCCTCCCAGTGGCGCACAGGTCAAGATCGCGCACCATCCGGAAGGGCCATCGGTGGCGCGCCTGCCCCGGACGGGCCCGGCCACACCCCGCCCGGCCTCATCCGGACCCGCCTGACCTCATCCGACCCCGCCCGGACGCCCCGTCACACCCGGCCCCGCCCGGCCTCTTCCGGCCGTCCCGCCGCACCTGGCCCGCCCGACCTCTTCCGGCCGCCCCGCCGCACCCGCGCCGCCCCGCCGCACCCGGCCGTCCCGTCACCGCAGCCGCTGGCTGATGACCTTCGATACCCCGTCGCCCTGCATCGAGACCCCGTAGAGCGCGTCGGCGACCTCCATGGTCCGCTTCTGGTGCGTGATCACGATCAGCTGCGAGCTCTCCTGCAGCTCCTCCATGATCCGGATCAGCCGCTGGAGGTTGGTGTCGTCGAGCGCGGCCTCGACCTCGTCCATCACGTAGAACGGGCTGGGCCGCGCCTTGAAGATGGAGACCAGCAGCGCCACAGCGGTCAGCGAGCGCTCGCCGCCCGAGAGCAGCGACAGCCGCTTGACCTTCTTGCCCGGCGGCCGGGCCTCGACATCCACGCCCGTGGTGAGCATGTTGTCCGGATCCGTCAGGATCAGCCGGCCCTCGCCGCCGGGGAACAGCCGCGAGAACACCCCCTCGAACTGGCGGGCCGTATCCCGGTAGGCCTCCGTGAAGACCTGCTCGACCCGCTCGTCGACCTCCTTCACGACCTGCAGGAGGTCGGCTCTGGTCTTACGCAGGTCCTCCAGCTGCTCGCTGAGGAACTTGTGCCGCTCCTCCAGCGCCGCGAACTCCTCGAGCGCCAGCGGATTGACCTTGCCGAGCTGCTGGTAGGCCCGCTCGGCCGCCTTCAGCCGCTTCTCCTGCCGCGCGCGTACGAAGGGCTCCGGCCCGGCCTCCCCCTCCCCGGCGTCCCGGTCCTCCCCGTCCGCGGACGGGCTCGGCGGCACCGGCTGGTCGGGCCCGTACTCGGCGACGAGCCCCTGGGCCGCCATCCCGAACTCCTCCAGCGCACGGCTCTCCACCTGCTCGATCCGCATGCGCTTCTCGGCGCCGAGCACCTCGCCCCGGTGCACGGAGTCCGTCAGCTTGTCGAGCTCGCCCTTCAGGCCGCGGCCCAGGCCCCGGGCCTCGTCGAGCTCGCGCTCCCGCACGCCCTTCGCGTACTCGGCCGACGTGCGCTCCCCGACGGCGCGGGTCAGCGACACCTCGATGTGCGCGAGCAGCTGGCGGGCTCCGGCGGCGACGGCCGCGGCCACCTGCGCCTCGTACCGCAGCCGTTCCCGGCGGCGCTCGGCCCTGGCACGGGCCTCCCGCTCGGCCCTGGCCCCGCGGTCGAGGGAATCGGCCCGGCCCGCGAGCCCCTTCACCCGCTCCTCGTGGGTCCTGAGCTGCAGCCGGGCCTCCATCTCGGTCTGCCGCGCGTTCGCCCCGTCGGCCGCGAGCCGGTCCCTGCACGAGGTGTCCGGCTCCTCCTCCGCGGGCATGTCTTCGGCGACAGCGAGCCGTTCCGCGCACTCCTCCACGTCGGCCAGCGCCTGCTCCAGCGCGTCCTGCGCCGTGGCCGCGGCCACGGCGGCACGCTCGGCTTCGCCCAGCGCCCCCTTCGCCTGCCCTGCGAGCCGCCCGAGCTGCTGCGCGACCCCGGCCCGGGCCCGCTCGGCGGCCCGCCGGAGCTCCCCGAGCTCCTCGACCCGGGCCCCGGCCGCCACCCGGCGCGCATCGGCGGCCGCCTTCTCACCCGCCAGCACCAGACACCGGCCGTCCAGCCGGGCCAGCTCCGCGGCCGCCTCGTCGACGGCGGCCCGCACCTCGATCAGGCTCGGCACCCCGGCGGACCCGCCGTGCGCGAGGTGCGCCCCGAGCACGTCCCCCTCGGCGGTCACTGCCAGCAGCTCGGGTCGCGCGGCCACCAGCGCCTCGGCCTCATCGAGCCCCTCGACCACCACGAAGTCCCGCAACACCCAGGCCACGGCCCGCACCACCTCGGCCTCCCCCTGCACGAGCCCCGCAGCGGGCACCATCTCCCCCACCCGCACCGACCCCACGGAACCCGGCCCCGCCGACACCGGCGCCACGGCACCCGGCGCACCCGGGCTCGCCGACACCGGACCCGGCACACTCGGCCTCGCCGGCGTTTGAGGCGCGGGGTCCGGGGCGGAGCCCCGGTTCCGGGAAGGGGCGGGGTGGGGGAAAGCCGCCCCGGCCCCGACCCCACCGGCCGAACCTGCCGAATCGGCCCCGGAAACCTGCTCCCGACCCCCGGAGCCAACACCGCTTCCCGGCCCCGAGCCCCGGGCCGAGTCCAAGGCCTGGGTCTGGGTCTGGGTCTGGGTCTGGGCCTGGGCCTGGCCCGGGACCCCGATGCCCGCCGGACCTCCGGAGGCGACCGCCCCCGGAGCGACGAGGAACGCGGCCCTCCCCGCCTCCCCGTCCCGCAGGTACCGGATCGCCCCGGCCGCCGCCGCCGTCGAGGTGACGGCCACCGCGTCCGCCGCCGCGCCCAGCGCCGCCGCCACAGCGACCTCGTACCCCGGGGTCACGGACAGCCGCTGCGCCGCCGGCCCCAGCAGTCCCTCCAGCCGCGCGGCGAGCAGTTCCGCCGTACCGTCCTTGCGGCGCAGCCCCATCGCCAGGGCATCCCGTCGCGCCGACACCGCCGCCCTCGAACGCTCCGCCGCCGCCAACGCGTCCCGGGTCTCCCCGAGTCCGGCTTCCGCCGCCGCCAGCTCGGCCCGTGCCGCCTCGTACTCCCCCGACGCGGAAGCCGAAGCAGAAGCGGATCCCGGAGCGGGAGCCGCCCCCGGGGACTCCTCCCCGACCTCCTCCGCCAGCGCCTCGTACTCCTCGCGCGCCTCCTCCGCCCGCGCCCGCGCCGCGTCCCGCGCCAGCACCAGCCGGTCGATCTCCGCCTGGGCCGCGCCCGCGCGGGAGCGGGCCGCGCCGAGCCGGCCCGTCAGCCGCGCCAGCGCCTCGCGCCGGTCGGCGATGGCCCGCGCCACGTCCCGCAGCCGCCGTTCCTCGTCGGCCAGCGAGCGCTCCAGGTCGGCCCGGTGGGCGACCGTGTCCTCCAGTGCCCGCGCGGCCGCCTCCAGCGCCGCCGTCAGCTCCGCCTCCTGCTCGCGGATCCGCGCGGCCTCCTTCTCCATCTCCTCCGGGTCCCGGCCCCGCCGCTCCTCCTCTGCCGGAGCCGAGGAGGAGGTGACCCGGGCGTCCGCCAGCGACACCGTCCCGCGGACGCGTTCGGCGAGCTGCGACAGCTCGTACCAGGTCTGCTGTGCCCGCTGGAGCCGCGGCGCGAGTTCGCGTACGGCCTCCTCCAGTTCGGATTCCCGCCGCACCGCCGCCGCGAGCTGTGCCTCGGCCGCCTCCTTGCGCTCCTTCAGGGCCGCCTCGTCCGCGATCTCCGCGTCGAGCGCGCCCTTGAGCGTCACGAGGTCGTCGGCGAGCAGCCGCAGTCGCGCGTCCCGCAGGTCCGCCTGGATCACGGCCGCCCGCCGGGCCACGGCCGCCTGCCGGCCCAGGGGCTTCAGCTGCCGCTGCAGCTCGTTGCCCAGGTCCTGCACGCGCGCGAGGTTGGCCTGCATCGCGTCCAGCTTCCGCAGCGCCTTCTCCTTGCGCTTGCGGTGCTTGAGCACCCCGGCCGCCTCCTCGATGAAGGCGCGGCGGCCCATCGGGTCGGCGTGCAGTACGGAGTCCAGCTGGCCCTGTCCGACGATGACGTGCATCTCGCGGCCGATGCCGGAGTCGGAGAGCAGTTCCTGGATGTCGAGGAGGCGGCAGGTGTCGCCGTTGATCTGGTACTCGCTGCTACCGCCGCGGAACATGATCCGCGTGATGGTGACCTCGGCGTACTCGATGGGCAGCGCGCCGTCGGAGTTGTCGATGGTGAGCGAGACCTCGGCGCGGCCGAGCGGAGGGCGTCCGGTCGTGCCGGCGAAGATGACGTCTTCCATCTTCCCGCCGCGCAGGGACTTGGCCCCTTGTTCGCCCATGACCCAGGAGAGCGCGTCCACCACATTGGACTTGCCGGAGCCGTTGGGGCCCACGACACAGGTGATGCCAGGCTCGAAGCGCAGGGTGGTTGCGGAGGCGAATGATTTGAAGCCACGCAGGGTCAGGGACTTGAGGTGCACGCCGCCGGACTCTACCTTTCACGTTCGGTTTCGCCCATGAAGGTGCAGGGCAGATCAGACGTTAAAGGAATGGGCCCCCCACCTGGCGCAACGCCGCCCGGCGGCCTTGTCCGAGGTGGGAAAGGCGGAAGGAAAGCAGAGAAGGGAAGAGCGGAAAGAAAGAAGGGACGCCGAAGCGTCCCTTGCAGATCATGCGGTTCTGTTGATCGAGCGACGAGGGAGCGCGGATCAGGTGAGCGCAGGCTCCGCCTGGGGTACGTCGAGGTCGATGCTGTCAAGCAACGAGTCTCCGTGCTGTGCGGCGGCCGCGTTCAGAGCGTCGTTTTCGGACTGGATTCGTCCGAGCTCGGACTCGAGGTCCTGGACGCGCTGCTGAAGCCGTCGCATCTCGGCGAGGAGTCGCGGGTCGGAACCGCCGACGTAACCGAGAAGCGCCTTTGCCATGATGGATGGTCCTCCACACTGAGTGACCGACCGAAGCGGTGTGGGTCGTGAGGGAATCGCACCCGCGGATGTCCGGCAGCGACTGTCAGTCACTGCATCGATCTTTCGCTGACACTGTGTACTGCCAGCACTGCCAAACAGCTCAGGATGCGCGGGGCTTCCAGCGTCTCACCAAAAAGTTTGACGGTCAACACGATCACGCCCCGTATCGGCGGGCATCCCGGCCCCCGCAAGGGGCGTGGAGATCATCCTCGTCTCCGAGCCTTCCACGGATCCACCGCGTCGGCAACGCGTCGGCGACGAATGCGCAGTTCCGACCGCATGCGGACCATCCGGCGATCTGTTCAGTGCATGATCAGTCGATCGCTCACCGGATCGCGAACCCGTCGTAGCCGCCGCGCGGCGTGCCCCAGATCTCTGTCACTCCGTCCACGTTCCCGGGCGTGTCGGCGCCGTGCAGCCATGCCAGGAGCCGGTGGCAATTCTCACGTTGACCTTCTGCCACCACCTGTACTCGCCCGTCGTCCAGGTTGAGCGCGAAGCCGGTCAGTCCGCCGATCTCCATGGCGTTGGCCCTGGTGAACCAGCGGAAGCCCACTCCCTGTACACGGCCGCGCACCCAGGCGGTCATCCGCACATCTTCATTCATGCGTGAACGCTAACCGGGCAAACAATTCCGGGTCACCTCACCCCCTGTCGCCATGGCGTACAGTCGCGCAGCAATGAGCTCACCCATTTGGGTGAGTAAAGGTTGATCTTGAACTGCTGAACCCGAACCTCAGGAAGGTGAGCCGCGATGGGACGCCACCGACTCCACGCCGCGCCGCGCCCCGGCGGCAAGCGCCGCGCCGCCCTGCGAGGCGGCCTGCTCGGCGCATCCGTGGCCGTCGCCCTCGGCACGGCGGCCGTCACCACGGGCGTCGTCCCGGTCGGCTCCTCCTTCCCCTACGTAGGGGTCACGGCCGCCGGCTCCGACGCGAAGACCGCGGAGGCCGAGGCCCAGGCCTCGCCGAGCCCCGAGAGCGCGCTGGAGCAGCAGGGCGGCCTCGCCAACCTCTCCGGCCGGGCCTCAGCGGGAGCGAGCACCCGCCCCTCTTCTTCCTCCCCCACCCCTTCCGCCTCTCCGTCCCCGTCGGCCAGCCCTTCCCCTTCCCCTTCCCCGTCCCCCTCCACGGAGCCGGCGAAGACCCCGCAGGCGAGCCCCACCCCGACCCCGGTGAAGCCGAAGCCTTCCGCACCGAAGACTTCCGCCCCCGCGGCCCCGGCGGTCCCGCCCACCTCGGCCGGCCACTCCGCAGAGGAGACGGCCGTACTCACCCTGGTGAACCAGGAGCGCGCACAGGCCGGCTGCGGTCCGGTCCGGGCGAACCCGCCGCTGGCGGGGCTGGCCGGAGCGTTCAGCAAGGACATGGCCGTCCGGGGCTTCTTCGACCACACGGACCCCGACGGCAACACCCCGTGGGACCGCGCCACCAAGGCCGGCATATCGGGGATGGGCGGCGAGAACATCGCCCGCGGCCAGGGCGACGCGGCGGCCGTGATGCGGGGCTGGATGAACAGCCCGGGCCACAAGGCCAACATCCTCAACTGCGAGTTCCGCACCCTGGGCGTCGGCATGTACAACGCCGCCGGCGGCCCCTGGTGGACCCAGGACTTCGGCTTCTGACAGCGGAAACGGGCGGGGGCACGGTCGCGCGCGGCGGATATCGCTGCGCCCGACCGTGCCCCCGCCCGTTTCTCCGTACCGTGCCCCTGCCGGGCGGGCAGCGCCCGGCGCCCGGGCCGTACGTCAGACCCGTCGGGTCCGTCGAGCCCGCCGGACCCGTCAGATGGACGCCAGGGCGGCGCGGCCGGCGAGCAGGACACGGGTCTGCTGGGTGACGCGGCCGCCGAGGTGCTCGGCGGTGGCGATGTCGGCCTTGTGGACGAACTCGGGACCCTGGTCACCGTTGGACTGGGCGGCGGCGCCGTCGAAGAAGCCCAGGCGGTTGATGTCGTTCTCGGAACCGGTGCTGGAGTTCCAGCCCGGCTTCAGGCCCAGGTTCACCCAGCTCATGCCGTGCTGCGAGGCCAGGGTCTGGAAGTAGTCGAGGGTGTTGCCCTTGTCGCCGGACTTGGAGCCGGAATTGGTGAAGCCCGCGGCGACCTTGTCCTGCCAGCCGCCCGCGAACCAGATCTTCGAGGTGGCCTCGGCGAAGACGTGGAAGGCGCCGGAGGCGGTGCCCATGTAGGTCGGAGCGCCGAAGACGATCGCGTCGGACGCGGTCAGGAGCTCCCACTGCGCGTCGTCGATCTCGTCGACCTTGATCAGGTGCACGGTCGCACCGGCGTCGAGGGCGCCGGCCTTGACGGCCTCGGCGATCACGGCGGTGTGGCCGTAGCCGGAGTGGTAGGCGATCGAGACGACAGGGGTGTAAGCGGCTGCAGACAAGGCGGGTCTCCCTCGGAAAACACCGTGGTGGGTACGGCGTTGCGCGGCGTGGCAACTACCCCGAGGAAAGCACTAACTTTTCGAAAGCGCAAGCTGGATGGCTGGCGCTGCGCAGTAGTAGGCTGAAATCATGCAGACTCCAGGGTGTGGCGAGGCCGGGGACGACGGCGCGCCCGAACAGGCCTCCGATGCCTTCGATGTGTTCGCTCGCGCGTGCCCGTCTCGCGAAACGCTGGAGCACGTCACGGGTCGCTGGGGCAGCCTCACGGTCGGTGCCCTGTCCAAGGGGCCGTGCCGTTTCAACGAGCTGCGCCGCCGCGTGGACGGCATAAGCGAGAAGATGCTCTCCCAGACCCTGCACGCGCTGGAGCGCGACGGCATCGTCAACCGGGAGGCCCAGCCGACCAACCCGCCCCGCGTCGACTACGAGCTGACCCCGTTCGGCGCCGAGGTCGCGCAGCGCGTGGACGCGCTCATCGGGCTGCTGGAGGGCAGCATGCCCGCGGTGCTCTCGTCCAGGTCCGCCTACGACGCCACGCGCGAAGGCCGCTGGCAGCGCGGGCAGAAGTAGCTCGACCGGTTCATCCAGGGCCGACGCCGCATCGGAGTGCCGCAGCGCCGGCAGGGCTCGTCCTCCCGCCCGTAGGCGTCGAGGGACCGGTCGAAGTAGCCGGACTCGCCGTTGACGTTGACGTAGAGGCTGTCGAAACTGGTGCCGCCGACGGCGAGGGCCTCGTTCATGACGTCACGGACATGGCCGAGGAGTTCCGTGCTCCGGGGGCGCGTGAGCGTGGCCGTGGGGCGCTCGTAGTGCAGCTTGGCGCGCCAGAGCGACTCGTCCGCGTAGATGTTGCCGACCCCGCTGATCAGCGACTGGTCGAGCAGCGCCCGCTTCACCGTGGTGCGCTTGGCACGCAGCGCCAGATGGTAGGCCGCCTCGTCGAACAGCGGGTCCAGCGGGTCCCGCGCGATGTGCGCGATGACGTCGGGCAGCCCGTCCCGGCTGTCGGGGACGCAGGGGTGCAGCGAGAGTCCGCCGAAGGTCCGCTGGTCGACGAAGCGCAGCTCGGTCCCGGCGTCGTCCCCGAACCGCACCCGGATGCGCAGGTGCTTCTCGTCGGGGGCCCCCTCGGGCTGCACGAGGAGCTGCCCGCTCATCCCGAGGTGCCCGAGGACGGAGTGCTCGCGCTCCTCCAGCGGCAGCCACAGGTACTTGCCGCGCCGCTGCGGCACCCCGAAGGTCTCCCCCGTGAGCCGCGCCGCGAAATCGGCGCCGCCGCCCTCGTGCCGGCGTACGGCGCGCGGATGCAGCACCTCGACGGCCGTGACGGTCCGCCCGGCCACCCAGCGTTCCAGCCCGCGCCGCACCACTTCGACCTCGGGCAGCTCGGGCACGGTGTTCCTCCGGAGGGTTCGGATCGGGCTCTCTCCCGCGAGCGTACCGACTTGCCCGCGGGGCCCGTCCCCCTCCCCGCCCTTCGCCCCGCCCCCAAGCTCTGCCCGGACCCGCGCCTCCAAGGCTCGCGCCCGGAAACGGGTCCGCCCCGCCTCCTGCCGGAGCAGGTGGCGGGGCGGGGAGTTCCCGGAAGAACGGATCAGGCTTCGGGCGCCGGGTCGGCGGGGGTCGTCGCCCCGTCGGCCTCGGCCGGAGCCGGAGCCTCGGTCCCGGCCGGAGCCTGGACCTCGGCCGGAGCGGCGCCGGACTCGGAGCCCGCCGCGGTACTGATACCGCGCCACGCGGACTCGGCCGCCTGCTGTTCCGCTTCCTTCTTGCTGCGTCCGACACCGGAGCCGTAGGAGATGCCACCGACGCGCGCGGCGGCGGTGAAGGTCTTCTCATGGTCCGGGCCGGTCTCGGTGACCAGGTATTCGGGAACGCCCAGTCCCTCGGCCGCCGTGAGCTCCTGGAGACTGGTCTTCCAGTCCAGGCCGGCACCGAGGTTCGAGGACTTCTCGATGAGCGGGTCGAAGAGCCGGTGAACCAGCTCCGAGGCCGCGTCGAGGCCCTGGTCGAGGTAGACCGCGCCGATCACCGCTTCAAGGGTGTCGGCGAGGATGGAGGCCTTGTCCCGGCCACCCGTGCCCTCTTCGCCCCGGCCGAGCCGGATGAAGGAGCCGAGTTGGAGGCCGCGGCTGACCTCCGCCAGTGCACGCGAGTTGACTACCGCGGCCCGCAGTTTGGCCAGTTGGCCTTCCGGCAGGTCGGGGTGGGTCGTGTACAGCGTGTCCGTGACCACCAGGCCCAGCACGGAGTCCCCGAGGAACTCCAGGCGTTCGTTGGTGGGCAGACCGCCGTTCTCGTACGCGTACGAGCGGTGGGTCAGCGCACGCACCAGAAGGGCGGACTCGAGTCGATACCCGAGCCGCCCTTCCAGAAGCACGTGGGACGAGGCCGCGTTGTTACTGACTGCCTGCTTCTCAGCGTTGGACAGCTCAGACATTGCGCCTCTCACCAGCCGCTCAGACCTCGAGGACCTGGCGCTTGTTGTAGGTGCCGCAGCTCGGGCACGCAATGTGCTGGAGCTTCGGCTCCTGGCAACGCTCACACGAAACCAGGGTGGGGACCGCAGCCTTCCACTGCGACCGGCGGTGGCGCGTGTTGCTGCGCGACATCTTCCGCTTCGGAACAGCCACGGCTACTTCTCCTGCTTCTCGGCGGCGCTCTGAACTCCGTCGGAGGCAGTGCCGCTCATATTGTCCTTCTCGACGCCCTGATCGGTGACGAGTCCCTGCAGTGCCGCCCAACGGATGTCGACGGCGTCATGGTGGTGGTCCGGGTCGTCGTTCAGGCTGAGCCCGCAATCGGGGCACAGTCCGAGACAGTCCTCCCGGCACACCGGCTGCAGTGGCAGTGCGAGCACCACCACATCGCGCAGCACGGATTCGAGGTCGAACAAACCGTCCTCGAGAAAGAGCGTGTCCTCGTCGTCCTCGGCGTCGTCGGCCGGCTCCGCCTTGGAGCGGATCCGGTCGTCGGCGTCAGGGTACGAGAACATCTCCTGGAAGTCCGCCTTGAGCTCACACTCGACGGCCTCCAGACACCTTACGCATTCCCCGGTTGCCGAGCCACGGGCGGTGCCTGTGACAAGCACCCCTTCCATGACCGACTCCAGACGGAGCTTGAGGTTCAGCCGGCTGCCTTCCGGCACTCCGATGACACCGGCGAGACCGAGGTCCGCCGGTGCCGCGATCTCGCGGGACAGCCGCAGCATGGCACCAGGACGCCGACCCAGCTCGTGCGTGTCGAACACGAGGGGGTTGCGGTGGTCGAGGTGGGTGTTCAGGGCTGTTCCCGCTTTCACAAAATCACTGGAGACTGCTGAAGATCAAGATTTCCGCCACTCAAGGGCAGCATGGATCGCGGTGCATACGCGCGACCGAAGAGCCAGGATACCCGCCGCTTCGCCCTGAGCCCAATCCAGGTGCGGAAGCGAACTCAGCGGCCCTGTTCGTACTGGCGCAGCTGGTCCAGGTTGATCATGCTCGTGTCGAAGAAGCTGGTCTCGTCGAGCGCCGCCTGCTGGTCCTGGGTCCCCTGCTGCGGCTGCTGGTAGCCGCCGTACGGGTCGGGCTGCTGCTCGTAGGAGACCGCGTACGGGTCCGGCTGCCGGCCCTGCTGCTGGTAGCCCGCGTACGGGTCCTGGTAGGCATAGGCGTCCTGCTGGACGGGCTGCTGGTAGGAGTACGCGTCGTACACCGGCTCCGGCTGGGCCTGCGCGGGGATCAGCGGCGCCTGCGGCTCGGCCAGCCCGGCCAGGAAGTCCGCGTCGCTCGAGGAGCGCGACTGCTGGTGCCCCGCCGCGTCCTGGGCGGCCATGTGCGCGCCGAGGTCGTCGGTGGCCACGCGGCCCAGCAGCTTCTGCCGGCCCCGGCCGACGGCCTCCAGGGTCTTGGAGAGCACCGCTTCGAAGGTCGCCAGCTTGGTGTCCACGTACGCGTCCGCCTGCTGCCGCTGCGTCTCGGGGTCGTGGCTGCGCTCGGGCGCTTCGGCGTCGGGGTATCCCTGCTCGTCGAGCCCGGCACCCCGGCCGAGCAGCTTCTCGCGGCCCCGGTCCACCGAGCCGATGGTCTTGGTGAGCACGACCTCGAAGTTCGCGAGCTTGCTGTCGACGTAGTCGTCGGCCTCGGCCTTGACCTCGTCCGCCTCCCGACGGGCCTCCGCCAGGATCCGGTCCGCCTCGTCCTGGGAGCGCCGCGCGACCTCGGTGTCGGAGATCAGCGAACCGCGCTGGGCGTGCGCCGACTCGATGATCCGGTCGGCCTCGCGGCGGGCCTCCTCGACCATCTGCTCCCGGCCGCCGATGAGCTCCTGGGCCTGTGCGAGCGAACCCGGCAGGGCGCCCCGCACCTCTTCGAGGAGGGCGAGCAGCTCGGCGCGGTTGATCACGCACGAGGCCGACATGGGCATGGACCGGGCGCTGCCGACGGCCGCGACGATCTCGTCGAGCTTCTTCTGCACGTCCATGGGTGCTCGCACTCTCTCGGCCCCGGGCGGTTCCCGAGACGGACGGGACGACTGTAAGGCCACCGGCCCGGGAGCCGACACCGGCTGACTCCGAGTCAGGGCGCCGGCGGCCGCGGTCAGCGCCGGGGCAGGCGCTCCAGCAGCGCCGCGTGCACGTGTGCGGGCAGCAGGTGGGCCACGTCGCCACCCCAGGCCGCCACTTCCTTGACCAGGGAGGAGGACAGGAAGCTGTAGGTGGGGTTGGTCGGGACGAAGAGCGTCTCGACGCCCGACAGGCCCATGTTCATCTGGGCCATCTGCAGCTCGTAGTCGAAGTCGCTGACGGCGCGCAGACCCTTGACGATGGCCGGGATCTCGCGCTGCTTGCAGAAGTCGACGAGGAGCCCGTGGAAGGACTCGACCACGATGTTGCCGTAGCCGGCGGTCGCCTCGCGGATCAGCTCGATCCGCTCTTCGACGGTGAAGAGGCCCTGCTTGGACTGGTTGATCATCACGGCGACGTGGACCACGTCGTAGAGCCGCGAGGCCCTGCCGATGATGTCGAGGTGTCCGTTGGTGATGGGGTCGAACGACCCCGGACAGACGGCGCGGCGCAACTGCATTCCCTCGTTCCCGGGTGCGGGCTTCATGACTCTTCGCTGATGGAGGCGGCGCGACCGTACCAAAGGGTGCCCTCGCCGTACTTCCTGGAGCGCAGCGGCTCGAAGCCGTCCGGCCACGGGAAGGCTCCGCTGCGGGTCCTGCGCTCCACGGTGACGAGCGCGTCGTCGGTGAGCCAGCCATTGGACCGGAGTGTGAGGAGGATCTCGCACAGGTCGGCGTGCTCCACCTCGTACGGCGGGTCCAGGAAGACCATGTCGTACGGGTCCCCGTGCGCGGCGCCGGCCGCGATCTGCTCGGCCTTGCCGGACCGGAATTCGGCGCCGGGCAGGCCCACGGACGCGATGTTGTCCTTGATCGCCTTGGCGGCCTTGGCGTCGGGCTCGACCAGCAGCGCGTGGTCCGCGCCGCGGGAGAGCGCCTCCAGGCCGACGGCGCCGGAACCGGCGTAGAGGTCGAGGACGCGGGCCCCCTCGACTCCGTGCAGCGACTCCCAGGTGGAGAAGAGGCCTTCGCGCATCCGGTCCGAGGTGGGGCGGGTGCCGGTGCCGGGCGGTACGGCGAGGCGTCGCCCGCCGGCGGTTCCGGCGATCACGCGGGTCATCTGGGGTCCTTCGGTGAGCGGGGCGGAGGGTGGTGCAGGCCTTCAACGATAGGTCGTGCCCGTCACCCCTTCTCCAGGTACTGCTCCCGCTCGCTGTCCAGGAGCGCGTCCAGGGCGGTCCGAAGGCCCGGCAGCTGCGTGAGCTCGGGGTCCGCGGCGACCACGCGGGTGGCCTCCTCCCGGGCCTGGGTGATGACCTCCTCGTCCTCGATGACCGCGAGCATCCGCAGCGAGGAGCGCACGCCGGACTGGGCCTGCCCGAGCACGTCGCCCTCGCGGCGCTGCTCCAGGTCGATGCGGGAGAGCTCGAAGCCGTCCAGGGTGGCGGCGACTGCCGCGAGCCGGGCGCGGGCGGGGCTGGCCTCGTGCATCTCGCTGACCAGCAGGCACAGTCCGGGGGCGGAGCCGCGGCCGACGCGGCCGCGGAGCTGGTGGAGCTGGGAGACACCGAAGCGGTCCGCGTCCATGATCACCATGACGGTGGAGTTCGGGACGTTCACGCCGACCTCGATGACGGTGGTGGCGACCAGGACCTTGACCTCGCCCGCGGTGAAACGGCGCATGACGTCGTCCTTGTCGGCGGGGTCCATCCGCCCGTGCAGCACCTCGACGGACAGTCCGGCGAGGGGGCCGCGCGTGAGCTGCTCGGCGATCTCCAGCACCGCGAGCGGGGGCCTCTTGTCGCCGTCCTCCTCGGCCGCCGCCTTCTTCTTGGCCGCGGCCGACTTGGCTCCCTTGGCGCCCTTGCCGTTCTCGTCCTCCCCGTCGCCGATGCGCGGGCAGACCACGTACGCCTGGTGGCCGTTCTCCACTTCCTCGCGGACCCGCTCCCAGGCCCGGGCCAGGAAGTGCGGCTTGTCCTTGGCGGGCACCACGTGGGTGGCGATCGGGGAGCGGCCGGCGGGGAGCTGGTCCAGTACGGAGGTCTCCAGATCGCCGAAGACGGTCATGGCGACCGTGCGCGGGATCGGGGTGGCGGTCATGACGAGCAGGTGCGGGGGCTGCTTGCCCTTGGAGCGCAGGGCGTCGCGCTGTTCCACGCCGAAGCGGTGCTGTTCGTCGACGACGACCAGGCCGAGGTCGTGGAACTGCACCTTGTCCTCGATCAGCGCGTGCGTGCCGATCACGAGCCCGGCCTCGCCGGTGACCAGGTCGAGCAGTGCCCGGCGGCGGGCGGGCACCCCCATCGAACCGGTGAGCAGGACGACCTTGGTCCCCCGGTCGGAGCCGCCGAGCATGCCCCCCTCGGCGAGCTCGCCCATCATCTCGGTGATGGACCGGTGGTGCTGCTGCGCGAGCACCTCGGTGGGGGCGAGCATGGCGGCCTGCCCGCCGGAGTCGACGACGGCGAGCATGGCCCGCAGGGCGACCATCGTGTTGTGCGTGACGGTGAAGTTGTCGGTCACGTAGGCACGGCTCGGATGCTCGACGCTGATGCACTGGACAGGCTTGGCGCCAACGTGCTCCACCGCCCTGATACCGCGCCGGAAGGTGTGGTACTTCGGACTCGGTCGCATGTGTGCTGCCTTGCGCGACAGCCTGAACGGCTCGAACTCCTCAGGCAGGGCGACTGAGACGTTGAAGGCCGCCTCTGTGGGCAGCACCCGGGCACGTCCGCCGAGAGACCGCACGAGCCAGGCCACGTCCTGCGCCAGTCGGCGCGAGGCGGAGCAGAACGAAATGTTCATGCCGTCCGCGCGAAGCGTCCCGTCCGTGTCCAAGAGCCCTTGAAGGACCGCCAGGCGTTCCTTGACCGGTGCATTCTTGTAGACGTCCGGGACGAACGCGTGGTGGGCGGTCAGACCCCACAGCCCGAGGTCTCGAACTGCCTGGATGACGGGATTCCGCCGGGCGCCGCCCTCCGGCCCGCACATCCGGATCGTGTAGTCGCAACGGGAACCGGGAACGACAGCCACCTCGCAGTCCGGCGCCACCTCCGCCTTGACCGCGTCCAGGATCTCCGCGTCCGTGGTGGACAGCCGCAGGTCGTGCCGGAAGGACCCGTCACCGATGAGTACACCCATCAGGTACGGATCAAGTGGTCGGCCGTCGCCGCTCGCGAGGTCCACGGGTGCGGCTACCGGCAGGTACCACTTGGAAGATCCATTGGCCTCGTGCAGGTCCGACCGGATCTCCCTCGTGGTCATGACCTTGGGTTCCTGGCCCCGGTGCCATCCACAGCTGGTGCCGACGATCCACAAGTGTTCGTCGTCGCACTCGACCGCGCTGCCGTCCGAGAGCACCACACGCCACACCTCGCGCTCCCCCTGCGGGAAGACGCCCCCGACGACGGCGATCTCGCCGGTCGGCACCACCACCTCGTCCCCGACTTCGATCATGCCCATCGGCCGGAACCCCATGGGTGTCAGGACTTGGGCGTCGAGCGGCTGAGCCTTGCCCGAGCCCACTTCGCCCTGGAGGAGGCGGTGCATGGGGTGGTCGGTGGCGAGGTCGTCGAAGATCTCCTTCGAGACGGTCCGCTGGCCTTCGGTGAGGGTGAAGGGGAGCTTGGCGTCGAAGGACTCGAGGAGGCCGCCGGGGGTGGGGCGGCGGGGTACGGCCGGGAGCTGGGAGTCGGCGTGCCGGCGGCGGGCCAGCGCGACCTGGAGGACGAAGGCCTCGTCCCACTTGAGGCGGCCGCGGGCGTCCTCGATGTCGGCCTTGGTGACCGGACGGTGGATCTTCAGCAGGGCCTCGGTGAGCGGGACCAGTCCACGGTCCTCGCGCAGGGCGGGTGGCAGCGGGTCCACGACCTCCTGGGCCCTGGGGAGCACCGCGTCCACGCACTTGGCGATCTTCCAGGACTCCAGCTTCGCGCAGGCCGGGTAGATCGGGATGAGCTGGCTCGCGAAGGCGGCGGCCGCGTCCCGGTCGGAGGCGTCCTCGCCGAGCGGCTCGTAGGCGGGGTGGGCGAGCTGGAGCTTGTGGTTGAACATCCCGACCTTGCCCGCGAACATCGCGCGGCTGCCGGGCAGCAGTTCCTTGTGCGGTTTGTGGACGCCCGACCCGAAGAAGACGAGCTGGAGCCGTCCGCTGCCGTCGGTGATGGTGACTTCGAGGCGCTTTCCACCGCCCCGGCTGCCCTGGTACGTCAGCAGGCGGGCGTCGGCGACCTGGGCGACCACCGTGACGTGCTCGTCGATCTGGTCGGCGAGTTCGGCCAGCGAGGTCAGCTCGCCGCGCTCCGCGTACCGCCGGGGGTAGTGGTGGAGCAGGTCCAGGGCCGTGTGCAGGCCGAGCTGCTCGGCCAGCACCTTCGCGGTGGCGGGGCCGAGGGTCTTCTTGAGGTCTTCGTCGAGCGCGGGCACGTGTTCCATTGCACACCATCGCGCTGACAACCCGGCTATTCCACCCCGATGAGCAGCGGCGCGGACCAGCGGCCGCCCTGGTAGGTGACGGTGTCGACGGCGAGGTGGCCGTGCTGGACGTACGCCTCCAGCCGTCCGGCGAGTTCCTCGGGCGCGCCGGGGCCCAGGACCAGGGTGACGAGTTCGCCGCCGGATCCGAGCATGCGGGCCAGGACGGCCTCGGCGGTCTCGGCCAGGCCCGTGCCGATGACGGCCACGTCGCCGTCGATGAGCCCGAGCACGTCGCCGGCCTGGCAGATGCCGGCCGAGGTGAAGGACTGCCGTTCGGCGACGGCGAGTTCGCCGTAGCGGGTGGCTCCGGCGGCCGCCGTCATGGCGACCACGTCCTCGTCGAAGGTGCCGTCCGGGTCGTGCACGGCGAGCGCGGCCAGGCCCTGGACCTCGGAGCGGGTGGGGATCACGGCGACCCGTACGCCTTCGGCGCGCGCCTGCTGGGCGGCGGCTGCCGCGACCGCCCGCAGTTCGGCGCCGTTCGGGAGCAGGACGACCTCGCGGGCGTGCGCCTCGCGGATGGCGTCGGCCAGTTCGGCGGCGGCCGGCGGTTCTCCGGGCCGGGCGAGCACCGTGGTGGCGCCCGCCTCTCCGCACAGCCCGGCCAGCCCCTCGCCCTGGACCACGGCGACGACCGCGCGCTGGGAGCGTTCGCCGCGGGCGCGGCGGCGTTCGTCGCCGAAGTGCGTGATGCGGATCCGGTACGGCCGCCCGGCGACCACCGCGGCCTCCACGGCCGCGCCGGGGTCGTCGACGTGGACGTGGACGTTCCACAGCCCGTCTCCGCCGACCACCACGAGGGAGTCCCCGAGGCCGTCGAGCCGGGTGCGCAGCCGGTCGACCTCGGTCTCGGCGGCCTCCAGCAGGTAGATCACCTCGTAGGCGGGCCCGCCGTGTTCCTCGGCGCAGGGCTCCTGCGGCGTCGGTACGGGCACGGCCCGGCCGCGCACCGGTTCGGGGGCCGGCTCCCGCCCGGACAGCGCCTGCCACAGGGCCCCGAGTACGGCGACCAGTCCGCAGCCCCCGGCGTCGACCACCCCGGCCCGCCCGAGCACGGCCAGTTGCCCCGGGGTTTCGGCGAGGGCCGCGCGGGCTCCGTCGTAGGCGGCCTCTGCCACGTCGGCAGCGGTCTCGGCGGCCCGGGCGGCGGTCTCGGCGGCCCGGGCGGCGGCGGTGGCGACGGTGAGCATGGTGCCCTCCACCGGGTGCGCGACGGCCCGGTACGCCTCCTCGGCGGCCCGGGTCAGCGCCTGCGCGAGGAGCCGCGCGGGATCGCGTCCGGCGGGCTCGTCGCCGAGTACGTCGGCCACTCCGCGCAGCAGTTGCGCGAGGATCGTCCCGGAGTTGCCCCGGGCGCCTATCAGGGCGCCGTGCGCGAAGGCCCGTACGGCCTCGGGGAGGGAGGTCGCGGCTGTGCCGTCCGTCACTCCGGCGAGGAGGTCCCCGAGCTCGCGGTCGGCCGATTCGGCGGTCAGGTAGAGGTTGGTGCCGGTGTCCGCGTCGGCGACGGGATAGACGTTGATCGCGTCGATGTCCTCGCGGGCCCGGCCCAGTGCGGCCAGGGACAGCGAGCTCCAGGTGCGTACCGCTTCGGCGTTCAGGGGGTACGGCTGAGGCTGGTGCGCCACCGGGCGTTCCTCCTTGTGCGGGCCAGGGTTCACCGCAGGGTAACGAAGGACTGCCGGGCGGGCGGGACCCCGGGGCGGGGGCGGCCGTGGACATGGTAGTTTTCTTGGACCGAGGCAGTCGTTGTATGCTGCTCCGGTTGCCCGATGAGAGTCGGGCCATTCCCCCCGGCAAACCACTTCAGATCCCTGATACCGGTGCGCCGGGATTCACTGTAAGTGCATCTGAAGTCTTTGGAGTGACCTGTGGCTGCCAACTGCGACGTTTGCGCCAAGGGGCCGAGCTTCGGCAACAGCATTTCCCACTCGCACCGCCGCACCTCGCGTCGCTGGAACCCGAACATCCAGCGTGTCCGTGCCGTGGTCAATGGGACGCCGAAGCGCCTCAACGCCTGCACCTCGTGCATCAAGGCCGGCAAGGTCTCGCGCTGACGCCTTCCGTCGTAGCGCAGCCCTTTCCGGTTGCTGAGAAGGCCGGTCCACCTGGTGGACCGGCCTCTTGCTTTGCCTGATCGAACATGATCAAACCTGTAGGGCCTGCTCCGCTCCGTGAACCCACGGGGTGGAGCAGGCCCTACAGGCGTTTCGGCACGGCCGTTGCGGCAGAGCGTTCCGGCACGGGCGCTTCAGCGCCACCGCCACGCGTGGTCCACCGGTCCGATGCCCGCGCCCAGGGCGAACCCCGCGGCGATGGCGCCGGTGACGTACTCCTTGGCCTCGGTGACGGCCTCCGGGACGGTCCGGCCCTTGGCCAGGCCCGCCGCGATCGCGCTGGCGAGCGTGCAGCCGGTGCCGTGGGTGTGCCGGTTGTCGTGGCGGGGGGCCCGCAGCCAGCGTTCGTCGGAGCCGTCCGTCAGGAGGTCCACGGCCTCGTTCCCGTGGGCGGCGAGGTGGCCGCCCTTGATCAGCGCCCACGCGGGCCCGTACGCGAGGACCGCGTCGGCGGCACGGCGCATGTCGTCCTCGGTCTCCACGACGACCCCGGTGAGCTGGGTCACCTCGTCCAGGTTCGGCGTGGCCACGGTGGCCCGGGGAAGCAGTTCTCCCCGTACGGCGTCCAGCGCGGTGGCGGCGAGGAGCGCGTCCCCGTGCTTGGAGACGCCGACCGGGTCCACGACGGCCGGGGCGGCGGTGGCGGCGAGCAGCTCGGCCACGGTCTCCACGAGGGCGGCGGAGGACAGCATGCCGGTCTTCACGGCCTGGACGCCGATATCGTCCACCACGGCCCTGTACTGGCCCTTCACGGCCTCCGCGGGCAGCTCCCAGACGCCTTTGACGCCCAGCGAGTTCTGCGCGGTCACAGCGGTCACCACGCTCATGCCGTGGACCCCGAGCGCCAGCATCGTCTTGAGGTCGGCCTGGATGCCCGCGCCGCCGCCGGAGTCGGATCCGGCGACGGTCAGGCACAGCGGCGGATGCCGGCGGGACGGTCGGGTCCCGCTCATCGCGGGGTGTCCTCCGCGGCCGTGTCCCCGCCGAAGTGGTCCCAGCCGCCGGTGGAGGCCCAGGGGGCTCCGTCGACGGTCACCTGGGGCAGCGCGGAGCGGTTCTGGACCTCGCCGATGACCTTCCAGCGGGCCGGGAGCTTCACGTCCGGCGGGAAGGTGGCGACGATCGCGTGGTCCTCTCCCCCGGTGAGGACCCACTGGAGGGGGTCCACGCCGACGGCCTGCCCGATGTCGTGCATCTGCGTCGGGATGTCGACGGCCGCCGAGCGCAGGTCGATCCGTACCTTGCTGGCCTCGGCGATGTGCCCGAGGTCCGCGATCAGTCCGTCGCTGACGTCGGTCATGGCGGTGGCGCCGAGTCCGGCGGCCGCGGGGCCCGCGTGGTACGGCGGCTCGGGGCGCCGGTGGGCCTCGACGAAGGCGCGCGGCGAGCGGAAGCCGCGGGAGAGCACCGCGAAGCCGGCCGCGGACCAGCCGAGCCAGCCGGTCACGGCCACGACGTCGCCGGGCTGGGCGCCGGAGCGCAGCACGGGTTCGTGGTTGCGCAGGTCGCCCAGTGCGGTGATGGCCACGGTGATGATGTCGCCGCGCACCACGTCGCCGCCGACCACGGCCGCGCCGGCGACCTGGCATTCGTCGCGGATGCCGTCCATCAGCTCGGTGGGCCAGGTGGCCGGCAGCTCGGCCGGGACGACGAGGCCGAGGAGCAGTGCCGTCGGCACCGCGCCCATGGCGGCGATGTCGGCGAGGTTCTGCGCGGCGGCCTTGCGGCCGACGTCGTAGGCCGTGGACCAGTCGCGCCGGAAGTGCCTGCCCTCCAGCAGGATGTCCGTGCTCGCCACGACCCGCCGGTCGGGGGCCGACACCACCGCGGCGTCGTCGCCCGGGCCGACCCGGACCGCCGGGGTGGTGGTGAGCCGTGAGGTGAGCTCCCGAATGAGCCCGAACTCCCCCAGCTCGCCCACAGTGCCCTTCATCGCTGTGCCCCTTCTTGCCCAGTCCGCTTGCGGTCGCGAGCCGTCACAGCTCTGGGTACCGTCAACAGATACGTCAACTTCTGCTCTCCGTACGCCCCGCTCCGCACGCCGCCGGACCCGCGGGTCTCCCCGCGGCGCTCGGCGACGCGGTACCGTGGCGTCCCTTCTTCCCCGGGCCCACCCGTCATCCCCGGGCCCACCCGAAGGGTAGGGGAAATGATCCTCGTGGCCGCCCTGGAGGTTCCGTGGTACAGGCGTACATCCTCATCCAGACCGAGGTGGGCAAGGCGTCGTTCGTCGCCGAGTCCATCGCGCAGATCGCGGGGGTGATCCAGGCCGAGGACGTGACGGGCCCGTACGACGTGATCGTGCGCGCCCAGGCCGACACCGTGGACGAGCTCGGCCGCATGGTCGTGGCCAAGGTCCAGCAGGTGGAGGGGATCACCCGCACCTTGACCTGCCCGGTCGTCCATCTGTAGCCCCCGTCTACTCTTGGCCGGTGATGTCACGACACCGCCGGCCCTTCTCTCTGCTCGCCGCACTGACCGCGTGGGCCGCCGCCTCGGCGGCCCTCGCGGGCTGTTCCCCGGGTGACGCGGAGGCCCGGGTGGATCCGCCGCCCGCACCGCCCGCCGATGTCGCGGGCTACTGTGCGGCGCTCCACGAGGAACTCCCCGACACGGTGGCCGGTCTGGCCGCGAATCCGGCGCTGCCCGCTTCCGACCTGACCGCCGCGTGGGGCGGTTCGGCGATCGTACTGCGGTGCGGTATCGCCAAACCCCCGAAGATGGCGGATCCGGAGCAGGACGGCGTCTGGGTCTACGACGTCCCCTGGCTCCTGGAGAAGCTGGACGACGGCGGTTTCCGGTTCACCACCGGGCTGCGGCTGGCGTACACGGAGGTCCTGGTCGACAAGGAGCATGCCACGGATGCGGGGATGCTGGTGGGTCTGTCCGCGGCGATCGCGAAGACGGTCCCCAAGGGCATCTCCTCGTACTGAGCCCCACGGCAAAAGGTCCGCCCGCCGACAGTGCGGCGGGCGGTCCTCGCGAAGGTGCGCCGGCTGGCGGCCCGGGGGCTAGCGCAGTCCGGTGGAGCGGCGCAGGGCGGCCTGGATCAGGCGGTCCACCAGCTCCGGGTACTCGATGCCCGACTCCTGCCACATGCGCGGGTACATGGAGATCGGCGTGAAGCCCGGCATGGTGTTGATCTCGTTGATGACGAAGGTGCCGTCCTCGGTGAGGAAGAAGTCGGCGCGCACCAGGCCCTCGCAGGAGGCGGCGTCGAAGGCCTCGATCGCGAGCTTCTGGACTTCGGCGGTCTGCTCCGGGGTGAGCGGGGCGGGTACGAGTCCGGAGGCGGAGTCGATGTACTTGGCCTCGAAGTCGTAGAAGTCGTGGCTGGAGACCGGCGGGATCTCGGCGGGCACGCTCGCGCGCGGACCGTCCTCGAACTCCAGGACCCCGCACTCGATCTCGCGGCCGCGCAGCAGCGCCTCCACGATGATCTTCGGGTCGTGACGGCGGGCCTCGCGGATCGCGGCGTCCAGCCCGGAGGGCTCGTCGACCTTGGTGATGCCGATCGAGGACCCGGCGCGGGCGGGCTTGATGAACAGCGGCCAGCCGTGCTCGCCGGCGAAGTCCGCGATGCGGGCGAGGGCGCCCTCGCGGTCGTTCTCCCACTCGCGGGGGCGGATGGTCACGTACGGGCCGACGCGCAGCCCGAAGGACGTGAAGACCCGCTTCATGTAGTCCTTGTCCTGGCCGACGGCCGAGGCGAGGACGCCCGAGCCGACGTACGGGATGCCGGAGAGCTCCAGGAGGCCCTGGAGGGTGCCGTCCTCGCCGTACGGGCCGTGCAGGACGGGGAAGACCACGTCGACCTCGCCCAGCGCCTTGGGGACGGCGCCCGGCTCGGTGTAGACGACCTCGCGGCTGGCCGGGTCCACGGAGAGCACGACGGCGCCGTCCTCGGATTCGGCGAGCTGCCCCACGTTGGGGAGCTCGCCGCCGGAGATGGCCATCCGGGCGGGCTCGTCGGCGGTCAGCGCCCACCGACCGTCCGTGGTGATGCCGATGGGCAGCACCTCGTACTTGGAGCGGTCGATGGAGCGCAGGACGGCGCCCGCGGTGACGACCGAGATGGCGTGTTCCGAGCTGCGGCCGCCGAACACGACGGCCACGCGGGGCTTGCGGCCCTGCTGCTCAGGGGTCTGGGGGAGGTTCTCGCTGCTCATATCGCCACGAGGGTACCCGCTCATGCGTCCGGAAAGCAGTCAGCGCCGTTCCGGTTTGGCGCTGCGCCCCATGAGTTCCTTGAGTGCGACCAGGGTGGGCTTGCCGTGGTGGACGATGTCGACGACCGTGTCGGTGATCGGCATGTCCACTCCGTGGCGGCGCGCCAGATCGGCCACGGACTGGCAGGACTTGACGCCCTCGGCGGTCTGCTTGGTGACCGCGATGGTCTCCTCGAGGGTCATCCCGCGGCCGAGGTTGGTGCCGAAGGTGTGGTTCCGGGAGAGCGGCGAGGAGCAGGTGGCGACGAGGTCGCCGAGGCCCGCGAGGCCGGAGAAGGTGAGCGGGTCGGCGCCCATCGCCAGGCCCAGACGGGTGGCTTCGGCGAGGCCGCGGGTGATGAGCGAGCCCTTGGTGTTGTCGCCGAGGCCCATGCCGTCCGCGATGCCCACGGCGAGGCCGATGACGTTCTTGACGGCGCCGCCGAGCTCGCAGCCGATGACGTCGGTGCTCGTGTACGGGCGGAAGTACGGGGTGTGGCAGGCGGCCTGGAGGCGCTGGGCGACGGCTTCGTCGACGCAGGCGACCACGGAGGCGGCGGGCTGCCGGGCGGCGATCTCACGGGCCAGGTTGGGGCCGGTGACGACGGCGACGCGGTGGGCGGGGACCTTGGCCACCTCTTCGATGACCTCGCTCATCCGCTTGGCGGTGCCGAGTTCGACGCCCTTCATCAGGGAGACGAGCACGGTCTCGGGGGCCAGCAGCGGGGCCCAGGAGGCGAGGTTGCCGCGCAGGGTCTGCGAGGGGACCGCGAGGACCGTGAAGTCGGCGCCGGCCGCGGCCTCGGCCGGGTCGTCGGTGGCGCGGATGTTCGCGGGGAGCTCGATGTCGGGGAAATAGTCCGGGTTGGTCCGGCCGCTGTTGATGGCGTCGACGAGCTCGCGCCGGCGGCCCCACAGGACCACCTCGCAGCCGGCGTCGGCGAGGACCATGGCGAAGGCCGTGCCCCAGGAGCCGGTTCCGAATACGGCTGCCTTCACGGGACGTGTCACTTGTTGCCCTCCCCTGCGGCCTTGCGCCGCTGCTGAGCCCTGGCGTTGCGATGGTCGTACGGCTTCGGGGGCGCGCTCTCGCCCCGCAGTTCCTCCAGCAGCCCGGTGATGGCCGCCATGATGACCTCGGTGACCTCCCTGAGCACGTCCGGGGTGGGTTCCCGGTCGTAGTACGCGGAGAGGTCCACGGGGGGCCCGGCGAGGACCTGGAGGGTTTTGCGCGGGAACAAGCTGACCTTGTTCTCCTTGGCGTAGGGCGGCATCGCGAGGTTCGCGCCCCACTGGGCCACCGGAATGACGGGGGCCCTGGTCATCAGCGCCACGCGGGCGGCGCCGGTCTTGCCGGCCATCGGCCACACGTCCGGGTCCCGGGTGAGGGTGCCCTCCGGGTAAAAGGCCACGCATTCGCCGCGCTCGATCGCGTCCACGGCGGCCCGGAATGCGTCCAGGGCGTTGGTGGACTCCCGGTAGACGGGGATCTGGCCGGAGCCGCGCAGGATCGCTCCGACAATCGGGACCTCGAAGAGGGCCGCCTTGCCGAGCAATCGGGGCACCCGGCCGGTGTTGTACTGGAAGTGCGCGTAGGACAGCGGGTCCAGATACGAGTTGTGATTGACGGCGGTGATAAATCCGCCCTCGGTCGGAATGTTGTCCATTCCCCGCCAGTCCCGCTTGAAGAGCACTACCAGCGGCGGTTTCGCGATGGCCGCCGCAAGGCGGTACCAGAAGCCGATTCTGCGGCGGGACACTCGGACACCTTCCTCTAGGACCGGTGCGCGGCTTGGGCACCCCGGGGACGGACAAGTGTGGCCCCGGGTCCGGTCTCTGTCGAGAACACCGTACGCCCCGGACACCCGGACCAGACCCCGGGTCGCCCGGCATGAGGTGACAATGGGGCTCCGCATGACCCGGCCATGACCCGCACATGGTCTGAGCGGCGCGCGAGCGTGCCGGAGGGAAGGGGTCCGTCACGAACGCCGTCTGGAGTCTGGTGGTCCCGCTGAAGCCGCTGGCGGTGGCCAAGAGCCGCCTCGCGGCGGCCGTGGGAGCGTCCCGGCCGGGGCTCGCCCTGGCGTTCGCGCTGGACACCGTCGCGGGGGCGCTGGACTGCTCGGCGGTCGCGGATGTGGTGGTCGTCACGGACGATCCGGCGGCCGGGGCGGAACTGGCGCGGCTGGGGGCCCGGATCGTGCCGGACTCCCCGGCGGCCGGTCTCAACGCGGCACTGGCCCACGGGGCGCGGGAGATAAGGGCGGGCAGACCGGGGGCGGCGGTGGCCGCCATGAACGCGGATCTGCCGGCGCTGCGGCCACCCGAATTGCTACGCGTGCTCGAAACCGCTTCGGCATTTCCCCGGGCATTTCTGGCGGATGCGGCGGGAATCGGGACGACCCTGCTTTCCGCTGCTCCGGACGTGGAATTGGCACCCTCGTTCGGCGGCCCCTCACGGGCCCGGCATTCGGCCTCGGGAGCGGTGGAAATGGCCCTCTCCGGCGTCGAGAGCATCCGCCGAGACGTGGACACGGGGGCGGATCTGCGCAGGGCCCTGACCCTCGGTGTGGGGCGCCATACGGCCCGATACAGTGCCCGTATGCAGGCGACCGCGTACACGTACGACTCCCAGACCCGCAGCGGCAGTGTGCTGCTGGACGACGGCACCCCGGTGCCCTTCGAGGCCCCCGCGTTCGACGCGGGCGGCCTGCGGCTGCTGCGTCCCGGACAGCGGGTCCGGATCGAGACGGACGGCGAGGGCACGGGCCTGCGGATCACCCTGGTCACCTTGCAGACCTTCTGACGCACCGCCCGACGCACCGCGGGCCGGCTTCCCCGCCGTGGGGAAACCGGCCCGGCGTGTGTGACTCGTTGCCCTACTTGGTCTTGCGGGCGGTGGTCTTCTTCGCGGTGGCCTTGCGCGTCGCCGTCTTCTTGGCGGGCGCCTTCGTCGCAGCGGTGGCCTTCTTGGCCGCCGGGGCGGTCTTCTTCGCGGTGGCGGTGGTCTTCTTCGCCGTCGCCGCGGCCTTCTTGACCGTGGCCTTCTTGGCCGCGGGGGCGGCCTTCTTCGCCACGGCGGTCTTGGCGACCGTCTTCTTGGCGGTGGCGGTGACCTTCTTGGCCGTGGCCTTCTTCGCGACCGTGGTCTTGGCTGCGGCAGCGGCCTTCTTGGCGGGTGCGGCCTTCTTCGCGGCGGCCTTCTTGACCGTCGCCGAAGCGCCACCGGTGAGGCTGCCCTTGGGCGCCTTCTTCACCGATACCTCGCCGCCCTTGGGCAGCTTCTTGGTGCCGCTGACCAGGTCCTTGAAGCCCTGGCCCGCACGGAAGCGGGGAACAGAGGTCTTCTTGACCCGGACGCGCTCACCCGTCTGGGGGTTGCGGGCGTAACGGGCCGGGCGGTCGACCTTCTCGAACGAGCCGAAGCCCGTGACCGAGACCCGGTCGCCCGCGACGGTCGCGCGGACGATGGCGTCCAGTACCGCGTCGACGGCGTCCGCGGCCTGCTGACGGCCGCCCAGCTTGTCGGCAATCGCTTCTACGAGCTGCGCCTTGTTCAACGTCTTCCCCTTCGGAGACTTCGCCAGAACGAATGTGTTCAAGCTTATTTCGCACGTTAGGCGGATATATACCGCAAATCAAACACGAAACGGGCTTATCACCCTAGTGCCGCAACGTTGTAGGCCGTTACGGAGTTCCTTCGCATCAGTCGCCTTCAGGGAATCGACCCTCGTCGAGGTCCTTCATCAACCTGTCCAGGCGCCTTGCCGCGTCGGCGAGATCATGCTTCGCCACGGCGGTGACGACCAACAGCTTCCGGGACAGCGCCATCCTTACGCCCTCCGGGACTTGCAGTGTGCGCACCCTTGTGTGTGCTTCTTTCAATCGGTCGGCGACAAGTCCGTAGAGCTCAAGTTGACTGTCGCGTTCCATGCACAGATTGTGCCATCTGGGGCGAGTTGTCGCCTCACGGGGCCTCAACACACGACTGTGCCCCCTGCCGGATGGCAGGGGGCACAGTGTTGCCTATGTGATCACCCTAAGGCGAATAAGCGCTGATCAGGCTGGAATCACGCCTGAATCGTGCGGGGCTTGAAGCTCGGCCGAACGCTTTCGTAGGTGGCGATGTCCGCTTCGTTCTGAAGGGTGAGCGAGATGTCGTCCAGCCCCTCCAGGAGCCGCCAGCGAGCGTTGTCGTCGAGTTCGAACTCCGCGACGACGCCCTCGGCTCGGACCTGGCGGTCGACCAGGTCGACCGTGATCTCGGCGGTGGGGTCGGCCTCGGTCAGCTTCCACAGCCGCTCGACGGTCTCCTGCGGCAGGACCACGGTCAGCAGACCGTTCTTCAGCGAGTTGCCGCGGAAGATGTCGGCGAAGCGGGAGGAGATGACCGTCTTGAAGCCGAAGTTCTGCAGGGCCCAGACGGCGTGCTCGCGCGAGGAACCGGTGCCGAAGTCGGGACCGGCGACCAGGACGGTCGCACCGGCGCGCTCGGGGCGGTTGGTGATGAACTCCGGGTCCTTGCGCCAGGCCTCGAAGAGCCCGTCCTCGAAACCGTCGCGGGTGATCTTCTTCAGCCAGTGGGCCGGGATGATCTGGTCGGTGTCGACGTTGCTGCGGCGCAGCGGGACGGCCCGGCCGGTGTGGGTGGTGAAGGCTTCCATCGTTCTCAGACTCCTGCGGGCGCGGTAGCGGCGGACGACCCGGCCAGGTCGGCGGGCGAGGCCAAGTGGCCCAGTACCGCGGTGGCGGCGGCCACCTGCGGGGACACCAGGTGGGTGCGCCCGCCCTTGCCCTGACGGCCCTCGAAGTTGCGGTTGGAGGTGGACGCGGAGCGCTCACCGGGGGCCAGTTGGTCGGGGTTCATGCCCAGACACATCGAGCAGCCCGCGTGCCGCCATTCGGCGCCGGCCTCCTTGAAGACCTTGTCCAGGCCCTCCGACACTGCCTGCAGGGCGACGCGGACCGAGCCCGGGACGACCAGCATCCGTACGCCCTCGGCGACTTTGCGGCCCTCGATGATCCCGGCGACGGCACGCAGGTCCTCGATGCGGCCGTTGGTGCAGGAACCTACGAAGACGGTGTCGACCTTGATGTCGCGCAGCGCCTGTCCGGCGGTCAACCCCATGTACTCCAGGGCCTTTTCGGCGGCGTTGCGCTCCGAAGCGTCCTCGTACGAAGCAGGGTCGGGGACGTTGGCCGACAGGGGTGCGCCCTGGCCGGGGTTGGTGCCCCAGGTGACGAACGGCGACAGCGTGGTGCCGTCGATGACGACCTCGGCGTCGAAGACGGCGTCGTCGTCGGTGCGCAGGGTCTTCCAGTACGCGACCGCCGCGTCCCAGTCCTCGCCCGCGGGGGCGTGGTCGCGGCCCTGGAGGTAGTCGAAGGTGGTCTGGTCGGGGGCGATCATGCCCGCGCGGGCGCCGGCCTCGATCGACATGTTGCAGATGGTCATGCGGGCTTCCATCGACAGGTTCTCGACGGCCTCGCCGCGGTACTCCAGGATGTAGCCCTGGCCGCCGCCGGTGCCGATCTTGGCGATGATCGCCAGGATCAGGTCCTTGGCGGTGACGCCCTCGGCCAGCGCGCCGGTGACGGTGATCGCCATCGTCTTGGGGCGGGCCAGCGGCAGCGTCTGGGTCGCCAGCACGTGCTCGACCTGGCTGGTGCCGATGCCGAACGCCAGCGCGCCGAAGGCGCCGTGCGTGGAGGTGTGCGAGTCACCACAGACCACGGTGGTGCCCGGCTGGGTCAGACCCAGCTGCGGTCCCACGACGTGGACGACACCCTGCTCGACGTCGCCCAGCGAGTGCAGGCGCACGCCGAACTCGGCGCAGTTCGACCGCAGCGTCTCGAGCTGGGCCCGGGAGACCGGGTCCGCGATCGGCTTGTCGATGTCGATGGTGGGGGTGTTGTGGTCCTCGGTCGCGATGGTGAGGTCCAGGCGCCGGACCTTGCGGCCGGCCTGCCGCAGACCCTCGAAGGCCTGGGGGCTGGTCACCTCGTGCAGCAGGTGCAGATCGATGAAGAGGAGATCGGGCTCGCCCTCGGCGCGCCGGACGACATGGTCGTCCCAGACCTTCTCCGCGAGTGTCCTACCCATCGCTTTCCCTCCGGCCGGCCGGTTGTGCCGGCGCTTGATAGAGATCTCGTGCGCCTGATCGTCCGTACCCCACGTCCCGGACGACGGCTCGGACCCAGTGGTTCGTGGACCCGCACATACAGACTCGCTGGTTCTTGGAAAAATTGAACTTGCGTTTCACAGTGTGAGACGCGAATATCGTTTCATGGACAACTCTAGCGGCGTCGGCGTTCTCGACAAGGCAGCTCTGGTATTGAGCGCACTGGAGTCCGGTCCGGCCACCCTCGCCGGGCTGGTCGCGGCGACAGGGCTCGCACGACCCACGGCACATCGCCTTGCCGTGGCTTTGGAACACCACCGGATGGTGGCGAGGGACATGCAGGGCCGGTTCATCCTCGGACCGCGGCTGGCGGAGCTCGCCGCCGCGGCCGGCGAGGACCGCCTGCTGGCCACGGCCGGACCGGTGCTCACCCACCTCCGGGACGTTACGGGCGAGAGCGCGCAGCTCTACCGGCGTCAGGGCGACATGCGCATCTGCGTGGCGGCCGCCGAGCGGCTGTCGGGCCTGCGGGACACCGTCCCGGTGGGCTCCACGCTCCCGATGAAGGCCGGCTCGGCCGCGCAGATCCTGATGGCCTGGGAGGAGCCCGAGCGGCTCCACCGCGGCCTGCAGGGCGCGCGCTTCACGGCGACGGCGCTCTCGGGCGTACGGCGTCGCGGCTGGGCGCAGTCGATCGGCGAGCGGGAGCCCGGCGTGGCCTCCGTCTCGGCGCCGGTGCGCGGCCCCTCGAACCGCGTGGTGGCCTCCGTATCGGTCTCCGGGCCTATCGAGCGCCTGACCCGCCACCCGGGGCGCATGCACGCCCAGGCCGTCATCGACGCGGCCGCCCGGCTGACCGAGGCCCTGCGCCGCTCCAGCTGAGCACCAGCACCTCCCGCTCGCAGACCTCCACCACCAACCACCCCCGGGCCCGGGGGCGCGTGAGACGCCGCACACGTCCACACACGCGCCGCCGGGCCCGTACTTCTTCCTTCTCGACCCTGCCCGGAAACGACGAAGAGGCCCTCCGCGATGAACGCGGAGGGCCTCTTCTGTGCGTACCCCCGACCGGATTCGAACCGGCGCTACCGCCTTGAGAGGGCGGCGTGCTAGGCCGCTACACAACGGGGGCTAGCTGTTACTGCTGTACTGCGCTGGGCTACCAGGACTCGAACCTAGAATAAGAGAACCAGAAACTCTCGTGTTGCCAATTACACTATAGCCCACAGGTCTAGACCAGCTAGACACCGTACCCCCGACCGGATTCGAACCGGCGCTACCGCCTTGAGAGGGCGGCGTGCTAGGCCGCTACACAACGGGGGCCCTAGCGATCCTGCATCAAAAAATCCGGGTGCGACCCTGGAAATCTCACGGGAAGGATCTGTACCCCCGACCGGATTCGAACCGGCGCTACCGCCTTGAGAGGGCGGCGTGCTAGGCCGCTACACAACGGGGGCAAGCACTGCGTTACTACTGAACTGCGCTGGGCTACCAGGACTCGAACCTAGAATAAGAGAACCAGAAACTCTCGTGTTGCCAATTACACTATAGCCCACCAAAACGCAAGACCCTGAGGGACTTTCGTTCGGTTAGCGTCTCCGGCCCGGCCTTTCGGCCCGAGCGGGCGGCGCAGAAAGAACATTACCGGATGGCTGACCGTGCTCCAAAACGGGTATCCCCGGCCAGCACCTGCGGGAGCCGGTCGAGTCCGGCGATCCGGTGCACACCCTCGGGCCCGGGGCCCCGCGATCCGTCGCGGTCGAGCCACACGGCGGTCAGCCCGGCGTCACGGGCGCCGCGCGCGTCGATCTCCGGCTGGTCCCCCACGTAGACCACTTCCCCCGGCTCCAGCCCCATCTCGGCGCACGCGGCGAGGAAGGCGCCGGCCTCGGGCTTGCTGACGCCGAGCTCCACGGCGCACACCAGGACCTCGAAACGGTCGCGCAGGCCGAGGTGGCGCAGCTTGGGGTCCTGGTTGACCACGGAGGAGTTGGAGAGCACCCCGTGCCGGTAGCCGCCGGCCAGGACGTCCAGTACGGGCACCACGTCGGGGAAGAGCTCCCAGGCGGCCGTGTAGTGCGCCACGTACCGCCCGAACCAGTCGTCGGCCTGCGCGTCGCTCATCGCGGGCTCCCCGAGGAACTCCCGCACCCGGTCACGGCGCTGGCCCTGGAAGGTGCCCTCCCCCGCCGCGAACCGCTCCCAGTGCCGGTCGGTGATCCGCCGCCACAGCGCGAGCGCCTCGCGCGGAGCCCCGTACCGCTCCGCGAGCCCCTCGGCGACCAGGTGCGCCGCGAGCCCGGCCCGGTCGGCCCCGGTGTAGTCGAAAAGGGTGTCGTCGATGTCCCACAGCACCGCACGGATCGCCATACGGCCGACCCTACGCGGAACGCCTCAGGGGCGGCAGCCGTTCGCTGATGTAGCGGTCGGCCGCCGCCCCTGAGGGAGGTGCGGGGTGGTGCTTACGCGGCGTTGAGCTTCGCCAGGGTCGCGTCGATGCGGGACAGGGAGCGGTCCTTGCCCAGGATCTCCAGGGACTCGAAGAGCGGGAGACCGATCGTGCGGCCGGTGACGGCGACGCGGACCGGGGCCTGGGCCTTGCCGAGCTTGAGGCCGTGGGCCTCGCCGGCGGTGAGGACCGCCTGCTTGAGCGACTCGGGGTCCGACCAGTCGGCGGCTGCGAGGTTCTCGCGGGCCGTGGTGAGCAGGGCCGCCGGGTCGCCCTTCATGGCCTTGTCCCACGAGGCCTGGTCCTCTACCGGCTCCTTGAGGAACAGGAAGTCGACGTTGGCCGTGATGTCGGACAGGACCGTGACGCGCGTCTGGGCGTGGGGCGCGATGCGCTCCCAGGCGGCGGCGTCGAAGTCCTCGGGCGCCCAGTTGGCGTGCGGGGCCTGCAGCCACGGGGCGCAGGCGTCCGCGAAGGCCTTCGGGTCCAGCAGGCGGATGTGGTCCGCGTTGATGGACTCGGCCTTCTTGAGGTCGAAGCGCGCCGGGTTGGCGTTGACGTCCGGGATGTCGAACTTCTCCACCATCTCCTCGATCGAGAAGATGTCCTGGTCCTTGGAGAAGGACCAGCCGAGCAGCGAGAGGTAGTTCAGCAGGCCCTCGGGGAGGAAGCCGCGCTCGCGGTACAGGTTGAGCGAGGCCTCGGGGTCCCGCTTGGAGAGCTTCTTGTTGCCCTCGCCCATCACGTACGGCAGGTGGCCGAAGGCCGGGACGGCCTTGGCGATGCCGAGCTCGATCAGGGCCCCGTAGAGCGCGATCTGGCGCGGGGTGGAGGACAGCAGGTCCTCGCCGCGCAGGACGTGGGTGATCTCCATCAGCGCGTCGTCGACCGGGTTGACGAGCGTGTAGAGGGGGGCGCCGTTGGCCCGGACGATGCCGAAGTCCGGCACGTTGTCGGGGGTGAAGGTCAGCTCGCCGCGGACCAGGTCCGTGAAGGTGATCGGCCCGTCGGGCATCCGGAAGCGGACGATCGAGGTGCGGCCCTCGGCCTCGTACGCGGCCTTCCGCTCCGCGGAGAGGTCGCGGCACTGACCGTCGTAGCCGGAGGGCTTGCCGGCGGCGCGGGCCGCGTCGCGGCGGGCGTCCAGCTCCTCGGTGGTGCAGTAGCAGTGGTAGGCGTAGCCGCCGTCCTGGAGCTTCTGCGCGACGTCCTTGTAGATGTCCATGCGCTCGGACTGGCGGTACGGGGCGTGCGGGCCGCCGACCTCGGGGCCCTCGTCCCAGGTGAAGCCGAGCCAGCGCAGCGAGTCGAGCAGCTGGCCGTAGGACTCCTCGGAGTCGCGGGCCGCGTCGGTGTCCTCGATGCGGAAGACGAACGTACCGCCGTGGTGGCGGGCGAACGCCCAGTTGAAGAGGGCCGTGCGGACCAGACCCACGTGGGGGTTGCCGGTCGGGGACGGACAGAAACGTACGCGGGGGGTCGCGTTAGCCACGCTTGATCACCTTGTTGGTGAGAGTGCCGATGCCTTCGATGGTGACGGCGACCTCGTCGCCGACGTTCAGGGGGCCGACTCCGGCCGGGGTCCCCGTGAGGATGACGTCGCCCGGGAGCAGCGTCATGGCCTCGGTGATGTGCACGATCAGGTCCTCGATGGAGCGGACCATCTGGCTGGTGCGGCCGAGCTGGCGCTGTTCGCCGTTGACGGTGCACTGGATGGTCAGGTCGCTCGGGTCCAGATCGGTCTCGATCCACGGGCCGAGGGGGCAGGAGCTGTCGAAGCCCTTGGCGCGGGCCCACTGCTTCTCGCGCTGCTGGACGTCGCGCGCGGTGACGTCGTTGGCGCAGGTGTAGCCGAGGATGACGTCCTTGACGCGCTCGCGCGGGACCTCGCGGCACATGCGGCCGATGACCACGGCGAGCTCCGCCTCGTGGTGGAGGTCCTGGGAGAAGGACGGGTACGCGATCGGGTCGCCCGGGCCGACCACCGAGGTGGAGGGCTTGAAGAAGGTGATGGGGGCTTCCGGACGGCCTTCGCTGTCAAAGATGGCATTGCCCAGCTCCGCCGCGTGCTCCGCGTAGTTGCGGCCGATGGCCACGACCTTGTTCGGGAGCACGGGCGGCAGCAGCCGGACCTTGCTCAGCGGGACCTTCGTGCCCGAGAGCTCGAAGTCCGCGAACGGGATGCCCTTGATGATGTCGAGGACGAGCTCACCTTCGGCGCCGGGGGCAGTGCTGCCCTCGACCGCGCCGAACGCGACATTGCCGTCGATCGAGAACCTGGCGATGCGCACGTGTTGCGTCTGCCCCTCTGTATTTCCGCTGGCTGGAGTCTGCGGACTCCAGGCTAACGCGGTGGGGGCCGACGCTTCGCGCGGCTTTCTGCCGGGGCGGGGCTGATCCGGCCCTGACCCGCCGGGCACCCCTTACTGCGCGGCGGCGACCGGCGCTTCCATGAGGATGGTGCGGCGCGGGTTCGCGGTCTGGCCCGGCAGCTCGACGGTGTGCTCCGGGACCGGCACGGCCTGCAGCTCCTCGGCGTCCTTGAGGTGCGCGAGGGTGGTGCGGCGCGGGTTGGCTATGTTGCGGAACATCATCGTCGTCTTCATCGGAGTGCGAAGCCCTCGGCTCACTAGGTCGGATGGTGGCGGCAGGTGCCGCCGGGATGCCTTCGGAGTGCCACTTGTCGCTCGCGGCAGCCCTGTAAAGCTCAAGGCTAAACATCTGAATCCCCCGTCGAACCGGGAAGTAATGGCCACGGCTATGTGAGTTTGCTCACCAGCGGCCAGGCATTACGGTCATAACGGGCAGCCAACCCTGCCCCATAAAACGGGACATTGCGCCACTGAATGCGTCATTCCGCTCCTGATCATCGCGACTGGGACAGCTTGCCAGGCGCGAGGTTTGGGCGGCGTAAGTCCGATTGCGTATGAATTGGCACGCACGACGGGTAGTGCACGCGTCACCAGGCGTGACCGACCGTCCAGGCCGGGACTCGCACCTTGTTGGAGATCCGCCTCTGTGCTGGAATTCGCGGGACCGCCGCGGGAATCAGCCGGCGCGCAGGTGGCGCGAGACAGCGCCGAGCGCGGCGGCAACGGAGAGGGAGACGCGCCGGTCACCGACGACCACCATGGGGCGCATTGCCCCACGACTCGACACCGTCCCACCGGTCGCCCGGCGGGACGCCTGGTCCAGAGGTTGCGACGCTAGTGCAGGGACGATTCAAGAGGGATGACAAGGGGTCTCCCCAGGCCCGTCAGGGCCGTGGGGAAGCCGCGCCGGAGCAGGACCCGCGCGGCGGGACCGACCGTGGCTCCTCGCCCCAGCACGCCCAGAACCGCGGGCCGGCTGTCGAGAGCGCAGGCCCCGACGGCTCCGCCACGGTGAAGCCCAAGGGCCGCGCCAAGTCCAAGGGCGGTGCCAAGGCCGACGACGAGTCGGGCAGCCGCGACGTCGCGATACCCCAGACCCCTCGTGGGTCCGGTTCCCGCCTCGCCATGCAGAACTGGCGCATCAGTACGCGACTGGTGTCGCTGCTGACCCTGCCGGTCGTCGCCGCCACCACCCTCGGTGGCTTCCGCATCAACGACTCGCTCAACGACATCGCGCAGCTGGAACACATGCAGCTGCTGACGACGATGACCCGGCAGGCCACCAACCTGGCCGCCATGCTCCAGGCCGAGCGTGACAACTCCGCCGGTCCGCTGTCGGTCGACAAGTCGGGCAAGCCCAGCACCCTCGTCAAGGGTGTCCGCGACTCCACGGACTCCGCCGTCAGGGCCTTCGCCGCCGCGACCGACAAGGTCGACGTCGCCGAAGGCAACGACGAGACGCTCAGGTCGATCCGCAACAACATCCTGCAGATCGCACACGGGCTCAACAACCTCGAAGAGATCCGCAAGAGCGCGTACCAGAACGGCGCCCAGCAGACCGTCACCGAGTACAACGCGCTGGTCGTCTCGCTGCTCTCGCTCTCGCAGGAGATGGCGCAGGCCACCTCGAACCCCGAGATGATCAAGCGCACCCGCGCCCTGGCCGCGTTCTCCTCCGCCAAGGAGTACGCCTCCATCCAGCGCGCGATCATCGCCGCCGCGCTCCCCGCCGACCCCACGCAGCCCGGCAGCCTCAGCGAGAACGACCGGCTCTACGCCCGCTCCGCGCAGAACAGCGAAGAGCAGGCGCAGAAGACCTTCGAACTCGCCTACCAGGGCAAGCCCGAGGAACTCCTCGCCTCGCTCGGCGACGGCAACCAGGAAATCGGCAATGCCGACGGCTACGCGCGCCGCGTCCTCGGGAACAAGGACCAGTTCGCCAAGGAGAAGAACCGGTCCTGGATGGACTGGTACGACGCGGACGACGTGAAGCTCCAGGCCATGAAGGTCATCGAGCTCACCCTGCTCGAGGACATGGAGCAGAAGGCCCGCGAGCTCAAGAACGAGTCGCAGCGCGACGCGCTCATCAACGGTGCGCTGATCCTCCTCGTCCTCGGCGTCTCCCTCGTCGGCGCCTTCGTCATGGCCCGCTCGATGATCCGCTCCCTGCGCCGCCTCCAGGACACCGCGACCCGCGTCGCCCAGGACCGGCTGCCCGAGCTCGTCAAGCAGCTGTCCGAGTCCGACCCGCAGGACGTGGACACGACGGTGGAGTCCGTCGGTCTGCACACCCGCGACGAGATCGGCCAGGTGGCCGCGGCCTTCGACGACGTGCACCGCGAGGCCGTCCGCCTCGCCGCCGAGCAGGCCCTCCTGCGAGGCAACGTCAACGCGATGTTCACCAACCTCTCGCGCCGTTCGCAGGGCCTCATCCAGCGCCAGCTCTCGCTCATCTCCGAGCTGGAGTCGCGCGAGGCCGACCCGGACCAGCTCTCCTCGCTCTTCAAGCTCGACCACCTCGCGACCCGCATGCGCCGTAACGGCGAAAACCTCCTCGTCCTCGCGGGCGAGGAGCCGGGCCGCCGATGGACCCGCCCCGTCCCGCTCGTCGACGTGCTCCGCGCCGCGGCGTCCGAGGTGGAGCAGTACGAGCGCATCGAACTCTCGTCGGTGCCCGGCACCGACGTCGCCGGCCGCGTCGTCAACGACCTCGTGCACCTGCTCGCCGAGCTGCTGGAGAACGCCACCTCGTTCTCCTCCCCGCAGACCAAGGTCAAGGTCACCGGGCACGCGCTGCCCGACGGCCGCGTGCTCGTCGAGATCCACGACACCGGCATCGGCCTCTCCCCCGAGGACCTCGCCGCGATCAACGAGCGGCTCGCGTCGCCGCCGACCGTGGACGTCTCCGTCTCCCGCCGCATGGGCCTGTTCGTGGTCGGCCGCCTGTCCCTGCGACACGGCATCCGCATCCAGCTCCGCCCCTCCGACTCGGGCGGTACGACGGCCCTCGTCATGCTGCCGGTGGACGTCGCCCAGGGCGGCAAGAAGCCTGCCCCGATGCCCGGCCAGGGCGGTCAGGGTTCCCCCGGCGCCCCCGGTCAGGGCGGTCCCGGCGGCCAGGCGCAGGGCTCGATCCCCGCTCCCGGCGCGCGTCCCCCCGTGGGCGCCGCCCCGCAGCGCGGCCAGGTTTCCGCCGGCAGCCAGCGCGCGGCCCTGCCGGGCCGCGACGGCGGCCCCGGCGGTCAGCCCCAGGGCCCCGGCCCGCAGGGCGGACGGCCCCCGCAGCAGCAGGGCCCCGGCGGCCAGACCCAGAGCGCCTTCGGCTCGGGTGCTCCGCTGCCCGGCCGCGGTCCGGTCTCCGGTCCCGGCGGCCCGGGCGGCTTCGGCGGTCCGCAGGCCCGTCCGGTCGGCGCCCCCACGGCGTCCGGTCCCGGCGGCTTCCCGCAGGGCAACGGCTTCGAGCGCCCGCAGCAGCCCCAGCAGGGTCAGCAGGGTCAGCAGGGTCAGCAGCAGTACCAGCCGCAGGCTCCGCAGCAGCAGGGTCAGCAGGGTCAGCAGCCGACCGGTGGCCCGGCCGGCCGCGGCCCCCGGCCGCAGCTTCCGCCGCGCGGTGGCGCACCCCGTCCGGAGCTCCCGGGCGCCGGCGGCGGACCCGCCGCGATGCCCCAGACCACCAGTTGGGGCGCCGGCCAGCGCGGGCACGACGTACCGCGCGGCCACGACGAGCTGTCGGGCCCCGGTTCCACGTCCGAGTTCCCCCGCCCCGACTTCAACGCCCCGGCCCCACAGGCCGGCGGCAACGGCGGCCAGGCCGGCCATGAGAACGGCGCCACGGGCCAGTTCGCCCGTCCCGACCTCGGCGACCCGGCCTCCACCGGCCAGTTCGCCCGCCAGGACTTCGGCGACCCGGCCTCCACGGGGCAGTTCGCCCGCCAGGACTTCCAGGCCCAGCGGCCCGGCGGACCCGGTGTCGGCGGCTACGCCCAGCCCGGCCAGGCCCCGCAGCCCCAGGGCAACTACGCCCCCGTACCGACTCCGCGCGCCGAGGCTCCCCGGCTGCCGCAGGCCCCCCGTCCGGAGGCGCTGCCCCCGGCCGGTCCCGGCACCGGCGAAGGCCGCAGCCCGATCTTCGACACGCTGGAGTCGAACTGGTTCCGCCAGGAGGGCGCTCAGGCCCCGGCGGCGGTACCCCAGCAGCCGGCGCAGCAGTCCGCTCCGGCGGCTCCGGTGGCTCCGGCTCCGGCCGCCCCGCAGCGCCCGCAGCCGCCCCAGCTGCCGCAGCGCGCCCAGGAGCAGGCTCCGGCCGAGTCCGCACAGACGGCCACCGGCGCCGTGCCGACCGTGAGCTGGCGCTCCTCGCCGAACGACGAGCTGATGCGGCAGGCCGAGCGCGTGCGCCAGCCCGCCGCCGGCGGTATCACCACGTCGGGTCTGCCCCGCCGGGTCCCGCGGGCGAACCTCGTGGCCGGCACCGCGCAGCAGCAGGCCGAAGCACAGGCCGGCCCCCAGGTTTCGCGATCCCCGGACGACGTCCGCGGGCGTCTCACCAACCTCCGACGCGGTATCCAGCAGGGTCGGCAGGCCGGCACAACCGGCCCGGCCACCGGCAGCTACCACATCGACCCCACTTACCAGCAGGAGCGATAGTTGAGTTCGATGAGCCAGGCGGCACAGAACCTGAACTGGTTGATCACGAACTTCGTGGACAACACCCCCGGGGTGTCCCACACCGTGGTGGTCTCCGCCGACGGCCTCCTTCTGGCTATGTCCGAAGGCTTCCCCCGCGACCGGGCCGACCAGCTCGCCGCGGTGGCCTCCGGGCTGACCTCCCTCACCGCGGGCGCGTCCCGCATCTTCGAGGGCGGCGCCGTCAACCAGACGGTGGTGGAAATGGACCGCGGATTCCTCTTCCTGATGTCCGTCTCCGACGGATCCTCGCTGGCCGTACTGGCGCACCCCGAGTGCGACATCGGCCTGGTGGGTTACGAGATGGCCCTCCTCGTGGACCGCGCCGGCAGTGTCCTCACCCCGGACCTGCGCGCGGAACTGCAGGGAAGCCTGCTCATCTGACTGCCGCTCTCCCGGCCGGACGGTACTGCCGGCCGGGGGACCGGGGCCGCGGCCCCGGAACCAAGTACCACCGCCAGGCCGTCATACCGTCCCCCCACCGGCCGCCCCGTCAGACGGCACGCTGACCTTTGCTGTCCAGCCCGGAGGATCAATGACCCCGCCCCCCGCCTATTCCGATCAGTACGGAGACTCGTACTCGGAAGGCGACCAGCCGCTGGTTCGTCCGTACGCGATGACCGGTGGCCGGACCCGACCGCGCTACCAGCTCGCCATCGAGGCCCTGGTCAGCACCACGGCCGATCCGATGCACCTGTCCGGGCTGCTCCCGGAGCACCAGCGCATCTGCACCCTGTGCCGTGAGGTCAAGTCGGTCGCGGAGGTCTCCGCGCTGCTGAACATGCCGCTCGGCGTCGCCCGGATCCTCGTCGCCGACCTGGCGGAGGCCGGCATGGTGGCCATCCACCAGCCGGGCAATGGAGAGGCCGGCGGAACGCCGGATGTAACGCTGCTCGAGAGGGTTCTCAGTGGACTTCGCAAGCTCTAACGGCGGAGCGGCTCCTCGCTCCACCACCTCCGCGAAGATCGTGGTGGCGGGTGGCTTCGGCGTGGGCAAGACCACGTTCGTGGGCGCCGTCTCCGAGATCAACCCGCTGCGCACCGAGGCCGTGATGACGTCCGCGAGCGCGGGCATCGACGACCTGACCCACACCGGGGACAAGACGACCACCACGGTCGCCATGGACTTCGGCCGCATCACCCTGGACCAGGACCTGATCCTGTACCTCTTCGGTACCCCCGGTCAGGACCGCTTCTGGTTCATGTGGGACGACCTCGTGCGCGGCGCGATCGGGGCGATCGTCCTGGTCGACACGCGGCGCCTGGCAGACTGTTTCCCGGCCGTCGACTACTTCGAGAACAGCGGCCTGCCGTTCGTCGTGGCGCTCAACGGCTTCGAGGGGCACCAGCCCTACACCCCGGAGGAAGTCCGCGAGGCCCTGCAGATCGGCCCGGACGCCCCCATCATCACCACCGACGCCCGCCACCGCGCGGACGCCAAGAGCGCGCTCATCACGCTCGTCGAGCACGCTCTGATGGCGCGGCTCAAGTAGGAGCTCCACGCAACGAGGTCTTCACCGGCTGGTTTTGGGGGGCGGGCTGTGTCATGCGACACGGCCCGCCCCCTTCGTTCATAACGTTTCGACAGAGAATTGCCGGTAGTTGGCGACACGGTGCGTTCGGCCGGTGTCACTGCGCTCACAACCGGCCCCGTTTTTGCCGCAGGACGCTCTTTATGTCCGATTTATGTGGGGCATAAGGCTCTAGGAATGGCCGATTTCAACTGTTTGGAACACGGCCGTTAACCGTGCTGGAATTCAACGAACTAGCTAGTAGCACCGCCGAGAGGTTGTTGGTCGAGTGAGGCGAAGCAACTCGAGCCCCGCGGATGAACCCGCGCGCGGCAACTTCACCCCGCCGCCGCGCGCGGCCGCGTCATCCTTTGACGTACCCGTGGAACCAGCCGTGAGCAGCGGCAGCACCAGCAGGTTCTCGCCCCGCAACTGGCGTGTGCCGACCCGTCTGAACGCCATCCTGCTCGTCCCGGTCCTCGTCGGACTGGTCATGGGCGGCTTCCAGGTGAAGGGGTCCATCGACACCTGGGACGAGGCCAAGGACGCCGAGAAGACCGCCGTCATCGTCCAGGCCGCCGCCGAGTACGGCCAGGCGCTCCTGAACGAGCGCGACCTGACGGCCGAGGCCCTGCTCAAGGGCCAGCGCGATTCCGAGCCCGTCCTGAAGGCGTACTCCGCCACCGACGCGGCCAAGGCCAAGTTCGCCCAGGTCGCGAAGGACCTGCCCGAGGGCCAGGGTCTGGAACGCCGCCTGGAGCTCTTCCGGCAGGAGGAGCCGAAGCTGGAGCAGGTCCGCAAGACGGCCTACCTGTCGCAGCTGGAGACGCCGAAGAAGGCCCTGCCCAGGGCGATGGGCCCGATCCCGACCGAAGAGGGGTACGTGCTGGTCCAGCACTACCTCATGCAGTTCTCCAACGAGCTGGGCCTCGGCACCGGCAACGTGACCTCGTACGGCCGCATGGTCTACGCGCTGGAACTGTCCAAGGCCGCGAACTCGCTGCAGCGCTCCGTGGGCACGCACCTGCTGGTACGGCCGAGCGAGAACGAGGACATCCGCAAGGCCCAGCTCGTCGCCTTCTCCTCGTACGCGTACCTCGAAGAGATCGCCATCGGCGAGTACGTCGCCGCCGGTACCGACGAGGACGTCGCGCGCCTCAAGGACATCATGGGCGCGAAGTCCGCGGAGGGCGCCAAGAAGCTCGTCGACGCCAAGCAGGCGGCCGAGCAGGCGGGCACCGTCTTCCGCGCCCCGCCGGTGGTCAACAACTCGGCGCTCACCGGCATGACCGAGGCGATAGCCAGCGGCGCGAAGCCGTCCGCCCTCGCCCTCGGCGGCACCACCCCGGCGGCCTGGCAGGCCGCCGCGACCGCCAAGTTCGACGGCTACAACCAGCTCGAGAAGGAACTCCTCGACAAGGCCCTCAAGGACGCCGGAACCGTCTCCGACGAGGCCCGCAACGACGCCATCCTGACCGGCGCCATCGTGGTCGTGGCCCTGCTCGCCGCCTTCATCCTGGCCGGCATGATGGCCCGCCAGATGGGCCGCGCGATGCGCCAGCTGCGCAACGGCGCCTTCGACGTCGCCGAGCAGCGCCTGCCGATGCTCGTCGACCAGCTGTCGCGGACCGACCCGGGCAAGGTCGACACCCGGGTGGTGCCGATCCCGATCGACTCCCAGGACGAGATCGGCGAGGTCGCCCGCGCCTTCGACCAGATCCACCGCGAGGCCGTCCGGCTCGCCGCCGAGCAGGCCCTCCTGCGGGGCAACGTCAACGCGATCTTCACGAACCTCTCCATGCGCAACCAGTCGCTGATCGAGGGCCAGCTGACGCTGATCACCGAGCTGGAGAACAACGAGGCCGACCCGGACCAGCTGGAGAACCTCTTCCGCCTGGACCACCTGGCCACCCGCATGCGCCGCAACGGCGAGAACCTCCTCATCCTCGCGGGCGAGGAGCCGGGCCGCCGCTGGGACCAGCCGGTCCCCCTCGTCGACGTCCTGCGCGCCGCCTCCTCCGAGGTCGAGCAGTACGAGCGCGTCGAGCTGTCGGGCGTCTCGGAGGCCGAGATCCACGGCCAGGCCGTGACCGACCTCGTGCACCTGCTCGCCGAGCTGCTGGAGAACGCCACCACCTTCTCCTCCCCGCAGACCAAGGTCCGGGTCAACGCGACGCGTCTGCCCGACGGCCGGGTGATGGTCGAGATCCACGACAAGGGAATCGGCCTGACGGCCGAGGACTTCGCGGACATCAACCACAAGCTGGCCAACCCGCCGACCGTGGACGCCGCGATCTCGCAGCGCATGGGTCTGTTCGTGGTCGGCCGGCTGGCCGACCGGCACGGCATCCGCGTCCAGCTGCGCCCCTCGGGCGAAGCGGCCGGCACCACCTCGCTGGTCATGCTCCCCGACGCCATCACCCACGGTGGCGGTGGCGAGGAGATCCCGGCGGACGACTTCACGGTCTCCCAGATGATCCCGCGCCAGCAGTCCCAGCAGCCCGCCGCGCTGCGCACGGCCGCCGAGCTCGGCTTCGACGACTCCCGCTACGAGGTCCACCGGGCCGACCAGCCGGGGTACGAAGAGCCCGCCGCCGACCCGGTCGGCCGGTCCCTGGGTCGTGAGGAGCGCCGGGCCGCGCTGGAGGCGCAGGTCGGCTACCCGCAGGCGCAGCCCCAGTCGCAGTACGACGAGCCCGCGGCGGACTATCCGGAACCTCAGCCGGAGCATGCGTACCAGCCGTACCAGGGCTACGAGCAGCAGCCGGCGCAGGGCTACGACCTCGGTTACGAATCCGCTCAGGCCGGGCAGGGATACGACGCGTACACCCAGCAGGAGTACGCGTATCCGGAACCGGAGTACACGGATCAGCGACAGGAAGTCCCGGCCTACGACGGCGGGTACGATTCCCCTTCCACCGCGGCGGAGTGGCCCCAGCAGAACACCTACGCGGGCTCCTACCAGCAGGATTACGGGACCGAATCGGAATCACCGGCCGCTCCCGAACCGGCCCAGGAGCGCGTAGGCTTCGACCGTCCGGGCACCACTGCCGACGCCGGCCACCAGGTGACCGGGGCGGGCCTGCCGCGACGCGGCAGCCAGCCGCAGCAGCGGCCGGGACAGCAGGAAACGGAGTCCTCCGGATCCCTCTTCGAGCAGCGGCCGCAGCGTCAGCAGCAGCCCGCGGCACCGGAGCGGGCCACCGGGGAAACGGAAGGCCCCGCCGACTGGCGCTCGAACAACGACGAGCGCTGGCAGCAGGCCTCCAAGCTCCGTGAGCCGAAGGCGGGCGGGGTCACCCCGTCCGGTCTCCCTCGGCGGGTGCCCAAGGCCAACCTGGTCGAGGGCGCCGCGGAGACGACTCCGCAGGGCGGCCCCCAGGTCTCCCGGGCCCCGGAGGACGTCCGTGGCAGGTTGAGCAACCTGCGACGCGGTGTCGAGCAGGGCCGCAACGCGGGATCCGAGCAGTCAAGTAACAGCTATGACCAGGAGCGTTAGTGTGAGCGCGATGAGCCAGGCGGCGCAAAACCTGAACTGGTTGATCACCAACTTCGTGGACAACACCCCAGGGGTGTCTCACACGGTGGTGGTATCCGCCGACGGCCTCCTTCTGGCTATGTCCGAAGGCTTCCCCCGCGACCGGGCCGACCAGCTCGCCGCGGTGGCCTCCGGGCTGACCTCCCTCACCGCGGGTGCCTCGCGCATCTTCGAGGGCGGCGCCGTCAACCAGACCGTTGTGGAGATGGACCGGGGATTCCTCTTCCTCATGTCCGTCTCCGACGGATCGTCGCTCGCGGTGCTCGCACACCCCGAGTGCGACATCGGCCTCGTGGGTTACGAGATGGCCCTTCTCGTGGACCGCGCCGGCAGTGTCCTCACCCCGGACCTGCGCGCGGAACTGCAGGGCGGGCTTCTCAACTAGCAGACAGGCAGTGCGTTTCGCGCCACTGCACCATAGGGTGCGGTGGCGCGGTTCCACAGGGAGTACTGCGTACTTGGAGTCGGAGGAGGAAACGTGACAACACCCGGAGGACATCCCTATGGCGGCGCGCAGCAGCCGCAGGGTGGGCACGACCAGAACCGCTTCAACTTTCCCTCCGCTCCCAGCAACCGGCCCGGCCCGGAGCACGACCCGGCGTCCGGGCAGCCGTATCAGCGGCAGCCCTACCAGCAGCAGCCGCCGCAGTACGGCCGGCCGCAGCAGCCCGGCCAGCCCTACCGGTCCCCGCAGCAGCCTCCGCGCGGCGGGCGCCCGCAGGCTCCGCAGGCGCACAACCCGCTGGTGCGCCCGTACGCGATGACCGGTGGCCGGACCCGGCCGCGCTACCAGCTCGCCATCGAGGCACTGGTCAGCACCACGGCCGATCCCGCGCGTCTGCAAGGGCAGTTGCCCGAGCACCAGCGCATCTGCATCCTGTGCCAGGAGATCAAATCCGTCGCGGAGATCTCGGCACTTCTCTCCATTCCTCTTGGCGTAGCCCGGATCCTCGTCGCCGACCTGGCAGAGGCCGGCCTCGTAGCCATCCACCAGCCCGGCGGCGACGAGTCCGCCGGCGGCCAGCCAGATGTGACACTGCTCGAAAGGGTGCTCAGTGGACTTCGCAAGCTCTAACGGCGGAGCGGCTCCTCGCTCCACCACCTCCGCGAAGATCGTGGTGGCGGGTGGCTTCGGCGTGGGCAAGACCACGTTCGTGGGCGCCGTCTCCGAGATCAACCCCCTGCGCACCGAGGCCGTCATGACGAGCGCCTCCGCCGGCATCGACGACCTGACCCACACCGGGGACAAGACGACCACCACGGTCGCCATGGACTTCGGCCGCATCACCCTGGACCAGGACCTGATCCTGTACCTCTTCGGTACCCCCGGTCAGGACCGCTTCTGGTTCATGTGGGACGACCTCGTGCGCGGCGCCATCGGCGCCGTGGTGCTCGTCGACACCCGCCGTCTCGCCGACTGCTTCCCCGCCGTCGACTACTTCGAGAACAGCGGCCTGCCCTTCGTCATCGCCCTCAACGGCTTCGACGGGCACCAGCCCTACACCCCGGAGGAAGTCCGCGAGGCCCTGCAGATCGGCCCGGACGCCCCCATCATCACCACCGACGCCCGCCACCGCGCGGACGCCAAGAGCGCGCTCATCACCCTGGTCGAGCACGCCCTCATGGCCCGCCTGCGGTAGCCGTCCCCGGCCTCACACGCCCGGTCGTACGTGAAAGCCCCCCGCACTCCGAGGAGTGCGGGGGGCTTTCACGTGGTGCCTGCGGGTCTTCGCGTACTAGCCCTGCCAGCTGCGGGGGCCGCGGAAGCCGGGGGTGCGTTCCAGGCGGCGCCAGCCGGCCTGGGAGCGGGCGGTCGCGGTGGTGGTGTCTTCGGGGGTGGCCGCGGCGCGGGCGAGGAGGATCGCGGTGATCGCGGCCAGCTCCTCGGGCTCGGCGTTGCCCTTCTCGACCTTCAGCAGGGTTGCGGTGACGTTGCTCATCGGTGGCGGTTCTCCTTCGGGGTCTACTGGGGCGGGTTGCCGTGCTTGCGCGAGGGCAGGTCCGCGTGCTTGTTGCGGAGCATCGCGAGGGCCGCGACGAGGACCTCGCGGGTTTCCGCGGGGTCGATGACGTCGTCGACGAGGCCGCGCTCGGCCGCGTAATAGGGGTGCATCAGCTCGGCCTTGTACTCCTTGACCATGCGCGCACGCATCGCCTCGGGGTCCTCGGCGTCGGCGATCTGCTTGCGGAAGATGACGTTGGCCGCGCCCTCGGCGCCCATCACCGCGATCTCGTTGGTGGGCCAGGCGTAGGTGAGGTCGGCGCCGATGGACTGGGAGTCCATGACGATGTACGCGCCGCCGTAGGCCTTGCGCAGGATCAGCGAGATCCGCGGAACGGTCGCGTTGCAGTACGCGTACAGCAGCTTCGCGCCGTGGCGGATGATCCCGCCGTGCTCCTGGTCGACACCCGGCAAGAAGCCCGGCACGTCCAGCAGGGTGATGATGGGGATGTTGAAGGCGTCGCAGAGCTGGACGAAACGCGCCGCCTTCTCCGAGGCGTGGATGTCCAGGACACCGGCGAGGTGGCCGGGCTGGTTGGCGACGATGCCCACGACCTGGCCGTCCATCCGCGCGAGCGCGCAGATGATGTTGCGGGCCCAGCGCTCGTGGATCTCCAGGACGTCGCCCTCGTCGACGAGTTCCTCGATGACCTTGAGCATGTCGTACGGGCGGTTCCCGTCGGCGGGGACCAGGTCCAGCAGGACCTCCGAGCGGCGGTCGGCCGGGTCCGCGGTCTCGTGGACCGGGGGGTTCTCGCGGTTGTTGGAGGGCAGCATCGTGATGAGGTAGCGGACCTCGGAGATGCAGGTCTCCTCGTCGTCGTACGCGAAGTGCGCCACGCCCGAGGTCTCGGCGTGCACGTCCGCGCCACCGAGGCCGTTCTGGGTGATCTCCTCACCGGTCACCGCACGGACCACGTCCGGACCGGTGATGAACATCTGCGAGGTCTCCCGGACCATGAACACGAAGTCCGTCAACGCCGGGGAGTAGGCGGCGCCGCCCGCGCACGGCCCCAGCATCACCGAGATCTGCGGGATGACACCCGAAGCCTTCGTATTGCGCTGGAAGATCCCGCCGTACCCGGCGAGCGCCGAGACACCCTCCTGGATACGGGCGCCGGCACCGTCGTTGAGGGACACCAGCGGGGCACCGGCCGCGATGGCCATGTCCATGATCTTGTGGATCTTCGTCGCGTGGGCCTCGCCCAGCGCCCCGCCGAAGATCCGGAAATCGTGCGCGTACACGAAGACCGTACGGCCCTCGACCGTGCCCCAACCGGTGATGACACCATCGGTGTAAGGCTTCTTCGCCTCCAGACCGAACCCGGTCGCCCGGTGCCGGCGCAGCTGCTCGACCTCCTTGAAGGAACCCTCATCGAGCAGCAACGCGATCCGCTCACGCGCGGTCAGCTTGCCCTTGGCATGCTGCGCCTCGGTCGCCCGGTCACTCGGGCCACGCCGCGCCTGCTCACGCAAGTCATGCAGCTCGGCCACGCGGCCGCGAGCGTCCGTCGGCTCGCTCGGAATCTGGTCCACAACGGTCATGTAATGACCTTACGAAGCCGGACCGGAAAAACCCTCCGTCGAATCCACACAGTGTCGGGTGTCTTCCGCTGTCCGTCCCGGACAGAACCACCGGGGGTGCAGCCGAGCCCACCAGGCAGGACCTTGGTCCTTTGTTGGTTTCTCACAAAACTCCCGCCAAGCCGCCCCGAGGCGCCGCTGAGCCACACACAGGAGTCAAGAGGTTGAAATTTGAACGGAATGGGTCTAGCGTCGTTGTTGTTGAAAGTTCAACGAGCGCCGCCATCGAGCGGCACCCCCCACCAAGGAGTAGTCATGGGTCTCTTCAACCGCCGCACGCAGGACACCGCCACCACGACCGCCGTCGCCACCCTCGACGTGGACCCGGCCCTCGCCGCGCTCACCGGTGACTACGTCATCGACGCCTCCCACAGCAGCATCGGCTTCACCGTCCGCCACGCGATGGTCACCAACGTGCGCGGCACCTTCGCCGACCACGAGGGCGCCCTGCACCTGGACGGCGCCGACCCGTCCCGCTCCACCGCCTCCATCGACGTGAAGATCGCCTCCGTCGACACCGGCATCGGCGACCGCGACGGCCACCTGCGTTCCGGCGACTTCTTCGACGCCGAGACCTTCCCGCTGATGACCTTCCGCTCCACCGAGGCGCAGCAGCTCGGCGGCGACAAGTACCGCGTCACCGGCGAGCTGACCATCAAGGACGTCACGCGCCCGCTCGCCATCGACCTGGAGTTCGGCGGCGCGGCCACCGACGTCTACGGCAACGAGCGGGTCGGGTTCGAGGGCTCGGCCGAGATCCTGCGCTCCGACTGGGGCCTGACCTGGAACGCGGCGCTGGAGACCGGCGGCGTGATGGTCAGCGACAAGGTGAAGCTGACCTTCGACATCTCGGCGATCAAGCAGGCGTGAGCCCCGTCGCGAGCCGCGGGGCCGGGGGCGGCTAGAAGTCGCCCCCGCCGAACCCGCCTCCGCCGTCGAAGCCCCCTCCGCCGCCGAAGTCCCCGCCGCCGAAGTCGGACGGGTTGAAGTCGGCCCCGGACACGTCACCCCCGTCGAAGCCCCCGCCGCCTCCGTCGAATCCGTTTCCGCCGCCGAAGTCGGAGGCGTAGGCCGGACTGGACATCATCGATCCGAGCATCGTGCCCATGAGCAGGCCGGGCAGGATGCCGCCGCCGAAGTAGCCGCCGGCCCAGGGACCGTACGCCGGGCCGGCGTCGTAGTAGGGGCGCGGACCGTGCTCGGTGTCGACGGTGCGGACCGCCGGGTCCTGGCCGTCGCGCAGCCGGACGGCGTCCGCCGCGCAGACCGGGACCGTACGGGCGGCCCCGCCCGCCGGGGCCCAGGCCGCGTCCTCGGCGCTCGGCCCGTGGCGCGGGTCGAAGAAGCAGGGTGCGCGGCGCTCGGGCAGCGGACGGCCCTGCCGGCGCGCGTCGAGGCGGGCCAGTGCGAACCGGCCGTCCTCCAGGGCCTGGGTGACCCCCTTGACCTCCTCCGGGTGCTGCACGGAGGCCATGATCTGCTTGGCCTTCTCGTACGAGTCGAGGCCCTGCTCGTAATCCGTGCGCATGGCGTCGTCGGCGCCGGCCTCACCGGGGTGGAAGTCGAGGCGCTCCAGCTCCTCGCCGAAGGCCGTGATGTCCTCGTCTACGACCACGCTCAGCCGGGCGATGGACTCGCGCCGGAGCTCTTCCTTCTTCTTGCGGTTGCGCTTGACCAGCGCGTACGCCCCGCCACCACCGACCGCGGCCACCACACCGAGCCCGATCAGGGCGCCCACCGGGGCCCCGCTGTCGGTGCTCGCGGTGCCCCAGGAGGCCGGGGCCTTGCCCTTGGCCTGGGCGAGGGCCTGGTCCACGAAGTTGTTGAGCTCGGTGCTCGCGGTCGCGTCGGCGGGTCCGCCCGCCTTGACGGCGTCGACCAGGTTGCGGACCGCGTTGCTCGGCATGACGGCCCGGTCGGCGCCGGCGTTGAAGCCGTCCCCGAGCCGGATCGCGTAGAGCCCGGTGATGCCGGTCTCGGTACGGACCGTCTTGAGCACGCTGGCGGCGGGGAACTCGGGGGTGGCCGGCAGCACGGCCACGAACACCGGCTTCCCGGCATCCTTGATCTTCTTCGCGAGCGCGTCCGCCTGCGCGGGCGGCAGCTGGGCCTCGGCGCGGGGGTCCACGTAGACCGGGCCCTTCTTGAGGGCCTCCGCCACGGTGGTGGTCCCGTCGGCCGCCGACGCCTGCGGGGCGACCAGCAGTGCGGTCGCGGACAGCGCCAGCAGCAGAGCGGCCAGCAGCGATCCAAAAGGTACGGATATAAGCCTGGTCCTCATATCCATGACGCTACCCGAACGGGTGCAATCTTGTGTGAGTAGGACATAAGGCCCACCAGGCCACCTGTCGCAGCCCTCCGTCGCACCCCTCCGTGGCACCCCTTCGTCGCACTCGCCGTCTCACCCTGCCGGAGCACGGCGAGACGGCGGCCGCGGACTGCGCGGACTACTCCGCCGGCTCCACGCCCGCGTGCAGGAGGCCGTAGGTGAAGGCGTCTTCCAGGGCCTGCCAGGAGGCCGCGATGACGTTCGGGGCGACGCCGACCGTGTTCCACTCGCGGGCGCCGTCCGTCGTGGTGACCAGGACCCGGGTCGTGGAGGACGTGCCGTGTGCGCCCTCCAGGATGCGGACCTTGTAGTCGGTCAGCTCGAACTTCGCGAGCTGGGGGTAGAAGCGCTCCAGGGCGACGCGCAGTGCGCGGTCGAGTGCGTTGACCGGGCCGTTGCCCTCCGCCGTCGCGACGATCCGCTCGCCCTTGGCCCACAGCTTCACCGTGGCCTCGTTGGCGTGCGTGCCGTCGGGGCGGTCCTCGACGATGGCCCGCCAGGACTCGATGCGGAAGTACTTGCGCGCCCGGCCCTCGGCCTCGGCGCGCAGCAGCAGCTCGAAGGAGGCGTCGGCGGCCTCGTAGGTGTAGCCCTGGAGCTCGCGCTCCTTGACCCGCTCCACCACCCGGGAGACCAGCGCACGGTCCCCGCCGAGGTCGACGCCGAGCTCCTTGCCCTTGAGCTCGATGGAGGCCCGGCCGGCCATGTCGGAGACGAGCATCCGCATGGTGTTGCCGACGCGCGCGGGGTCGATGTGCTGGTACAGGTCCGGGTCGACCTTGATGGCCGAGGCGTGCAGGCCCGCCTTGTGCGCGAAGGCGGAGACGCCGACGTAGGGCTGGTGCGTGGAGGGGGTGAGGTTGACGACCTCGGCGATGGCGTGCGAGATCCGGGTCATCTCGGCCAGGGCGCCCGCCGGGAGGACCGTACGGCCGTACTTGATCTCCAGCGCGGCGACGACCGGGAAGAGGTTGGCGTTGCCGACCCGCTCGCCGTAGCCGTTCGCGGTGCACTGCACGTGCGTGGCGCCCGCGTCCACGGCGGCCAGCGTGTTGGCGACGGCGCAGCCGGTGTCGTCCTGGGCGTGGATGCCCAGGCGTGCGCCGGTGTCGGCCAGTACGGTCGCCACGGTCGCGGTGATCTGCGCGGGCAGCATGCCGCCGTTGGTGTCGCAGAGGACCACGACGTCGGCGCCCGCCTCGTGCGCGGCCCGTACGACGGACTTCGCGTACTCGGCGTTGGCCCGGTAGCCGTCGAAGAAGTGCTCGCAGTCGACGAAGACCCGGCGGCCCTGGGAGACCAGGTGGGCGACGGTGTCGCGGACCATCTCCAGGTTCTCGTCGAGGGTGGTGCGCAGGGCGAGCTCGACGTGCCGGTCGTGGGACTTGGCGACCAGGGTGATCACCGGGGCGCCGGATTCCAGCAGGGCGCGGACCTGCGGGTCGGTGGCGGCCGAGCCGCCCGCCCGGCGGGTCGCGCCGAAGGCGACGAGCTGGGCGTGCTTGAAGTCGATCTCCGCGCGGGCACGGGAGAAGAACTCCGTGTCGCGGGGGTTGGCGCCGGGCCAGCCGCCCTCGATGAACCCCACCCCGAAGTCGTCCAGGTGCCGGGCGATCGTCAGCTTGTCCGCGACCGTGAGGTTGATGCCCTCACGCTGGGCACCGTCGCGCAGGGTCGTGTCGAAGACGTGGAACCCGTCATCGGGGCCGGGGCCCGAAGCCGGCGCAGTCGGCTCGGTGGCCTCTGTCGTCGTCATGCTGATCTGACTCCTGTCGGATGGGTGGTTCCGGATGCCCGCCCTCGGGCAGGCCGACGCCACTGCCCCCATCATCGCGCGCTGCCCGATTCCGGTCTGTTCGGGCCGGAAAACGAAAAAACCTCTCGCGGGTGCGAGAGGTCTGCGCGCGGGTCTGGGGCACGGTGGCCGCCTCCGCGAAGTTCTTCCGCGGCTCAGCGGCCACTGGGGACCGGCGCGCTGCTGTCCATAATCATGAGCTGAGCAGGCACGTCGGCAGTCTGCCATACCGCATGCCGCGCATGGACGGACATCTCAGCATGCGGGCACTCCCGTCCGATGGGCGGAGGGACGCGGCGGGGCGGCCCGCTCAGGCGCCGGCCCCCGGGGTCAGCGCCTCGCTGAGGAACTCGCCGACGTGGTCGAGGATGTCGCCCCGGTCTATCCCGGGCAGGCCGACGGCGACCTGGATGCTGAACCCGTCGAGCAGGGCTCGCAGCCGGGCCGCGAAGCGGTCCGGGTCGACCGGGCGGAACTCTCCGCGCGAGATGCCCTCGGCGAGCAGGGCGACCAGATCGCGGTGCCAGGCGCCCTCGATGGCCCCCTGGCGCTCCCGCTCCCCCGGTCCCGCGTTCTGCGAGCGGTTCCAGACCTCCAGCCACAGCGTCCAGTGCGGATCCCGGGCGCCCTCGGGCACGTACAGGTCCACGTAGGCCTGCAGGCGTTCGCGCGCCGGGCCGCGGCGGGACAGCAGGGCGCGGCGCCGGGTGCCGAGCGCCGCCTCGCTCCACTCCAGGGTCTGCAGCAGGAGCTCGTCCTTGGTGCGGAAGTAGTAGAGGAGGTGGCCGCTGCTCATGCCGACCTGGCGGCCCAGGCCGGCCATGGTCAGACCGTCCAGGCCGCGTTCGGCGATGGTGGCCATGGCGGCGACCAGTACGTCCTCGCGCGGCGGCGCGTTCTTGCGCGCGGCACGTACCTCACCCGCCACCATGGCCCACTCCTCGTCCCGGCCGCCCTCTCGGGTCAGACCTTCGGCTGCTGCTGGGTGATGCAGTGGATACCGCCACCCCCGGCGAAAATCGTACGTGCGTCGACGAGCGTCACGGTCCGCTCGGGGAACAGACCGCGGAAGATCTCCGCCGCCTCCTCGTCGCGCGGGTCGTCGAAGGCGCACAGGACCACGCCGCCGTTGCACAGGTAGTGGTTGATGTAGGAGTAGTCGACCCACTCCCCGTCCTCTTCCAGTACGGTCGGCGCCGGGATCTCCACGACCTGGAGCTGCCGCCCCCGGGCGTCGGTGGACGCGCGCAGGATGGCGGCGATGGTCTTGCCGCGCTCGTGGTCCGGGTGGGCCGGGTCGGGCTGGCTGTGGACCATGACCACGCCGGGGCGGGCGAAGGCGGCGACGATGTCCACGTGGCCCTGGGTGCCGTAGGTGCCGTAGTCGCCCGCCAGGCCGTACGGGAGCCAGATCGCCTTGGTGGTGCCCAGGTGGGCGTGGATCTCGGCCTCGACCTGCTCGCGGGTCCAGTCGGGGTTGCGGCCCTTGCCGAGCTGCACGGTGTCGGTGAGGAGCACGGTGCCCTCGCCGTCCACGTGGATGGCGCCGCCCTCGTTGACCAGTGCGGTGCTGTAGGTGCGGGTCCCGACGAGGCCGGAGATCTCGCGGGCGATCTTCGAGTCGTGGTCCCAGCGGGCCCACTCCTGGGCGCCCCAGCCGTTGAAGGTCCAGTCGACGGCCGCCAGCTCGCCGGCCTCGTTGGTGACGAAGGTCGGGCCGATGTCGCGCATCCAGGCGTCGTCGAGCTCGCGCTCGACCAGCTCGATGTCATCGCCCACGACGGCGCGGGCGCTCTCCCCGTCACCGGGCGAAACGACCAGGGTCACCGGCTCGTACGAGCGCACCGCGCGGGCCACGGCGCCCCAGGCCTCGCGGGCTTCGGCGAGCTCCTGCTCGTTGGTGAAGGTGGGGTTGGGGCTGGGCCAGGCCATCCAGGTGCGCTCGTGGGGCGTCCACTCGGCGGGCATCCGGAATCCGGCGTTCACGGGCGTGGTGTCGGTCATGGCAGGGAGGTCCTTAGGGGCTGTGCTGACGTGCAGACTGTGCTGATCTAAAGGAAGTACAGGCGGTTGAGGGAGACCGATTCGGCGGCTTCGGAGCGCAGCGGTTCCCCGTCGAGGGAGACGAGTCCGCTGCGCGCGTCCACATCGACCGCGCCCACCCGGGAGTTGAGGAGCAGGTTCCCGGGGCCGATGCCCCGGGTGCCGCGGACGGCGACCCGGCGCCTGCGGGTCAGCATCTCGTCGCTGCCCAGCGCCGCCGCGGCGGCCGAGACGAAGGCGACGGAGATATCGGCCGCGGTGGCCCCGTACGAGCCGAACTGCGGGCCGAGGACCAGCGGTTCGCAGGTGTCGGTGGCGGCGTTGGGGTCGCCGGTGACCCCGTAGGCCGGGAAGCCGGACTTGAGGACCAGCTGCGGCTTGGCTCCGAAGAACTGGGGGCGCCACAGCACGATGTCGGCGAGCTTGCCGACCTCGATGGAGCCGATCTCGTGGGCCAGGCCGTGGGCGATGGCCGGGTTGATGGTCAGCTTGGCCATGTAGCGCAGTACGCGGGCGTTGTCGTCGCCCTCGCCGTCGCCGTCCAGCGGTCCCAGCTCGCCCTTCATCTTCGCGGCCATGGCGAAGGTGCGGCGGATGGTCTCGCCCGCGCGGCCCATTCCCTGGGCGTCGGAGGAGGTGATCCCGATCGCGCCGAGGTCGTGCAGGACGTCCTCGGCCCCCATCGTGCCCGCGCGGATCCGGTCGCGGGCCATGGCGGCGTCGCCGGGGAGGTCCGGCTTGAGGTCGTGGACGGAGACGATCATCCCGTAGTGCTCGGCGACCGCGTCCCGGCCGAAGGGCAGGGTCGGGTTGGTGGAGGAGCCGATGACGTTCGGGACGCCGGCCATCTTCAGGACGTTGGGGACGTGACCGCCGCCGCAGCCCTCGATGTGGAAGGCGTGGATGGTCCGGCCGTCCAGCACCCGCAGGGTGTCCTCGACGGAGAGGCACTCGTTGAGGCCGTCGCTGTGCAGGGCGACCTGGACGTCGTGCTCCTCCGCCACGCGCAGGGCGGTGTCCAGGGCGCGGGTGTGCGCGCCCATGTCCTCGTGGACCTTGAACCCGGAGGCCCCGCCTTCGGCCAGGGCCTCGATCAGCGGGGCCGGGTCCGAGGAGGAACCGCGGGCCAGGAAGCCGATGTTGACGGGCCAGGCGTCGAAGGCGTTGAAGGCGTGCTTCAGCGCCCAGGGCGAGTTGACCCCGACGCCCCAGACCGGGCCGAACTCCTGGCCGATGATCGTGGTGACGCCCGCGGCGAGCGAGGCCTCCATGATGCGCGGGGAGAGCAGGTGCACGTGGGTGTCGACGGCTCCGGCGGTGGCGATCATGCCCTCGCCGGAGACGATGCTCGTCCCCGTGCCGACCACGACCTCGACCCCGTCAAGGGTGTCGGGGTTGCCGGCCCTGCCGATCGCGTGGATGCGGCCCTCGCGGATGCCGATGGAGACCTTGCGGATGCCGAGGACGGCGTCGATGACCAGCACGTTGCTGATCACCACGTCGCAGGTGTCGCGGACGGCGGCGGCCTTCAGGTGCAGCCCGTCGCGGGCCGTCTTGCCGAAGCCGGCCAGGAACTCGTCCCCGGGCTTCTGCGAGTCGGACTCCACGCGGACGGTCAGCCCGGAGTCGCCGAGCCGGACCCGGTCCCCGGCCCGCGGGCCGAAGACGGAGGCGTACTCGTGCGGGTCGATGTGCCGGCTGCCGGGCGCGCAGTGCGCGCTGTGGTCCGTGTGGGGTGTCTGCCGGCTCATGCGGTCGTCCCTTCCGGGCGGTCGTTGGCGTCGGGGGTGGCGGTCGCGCCGAGATAGCCGCAGGCTTCGGCGCGGGTCAGCGCCAGCTCCTTGGCTCCGGGAGCGTCCAGCGGGCCGTCGACCAGTCCGGCGAAGCCGATGGCGATGCGTGCGCCACCGATCGGGACCAGGGCGACCTCGGCCTCGCCGCCGGGGTCGAAGCGGACGGAGGAGCCCGCGGGCACGCACAGCCGCATGCCGTACGCCGCCGCGCGGTCGAAGTCGAGGCGCGGGTTGGCCTCGAAGAAGTGGAAGTGGGAGGTGACGCTCACGGGCACCGTGGCGGTGTTGCGCACGTGCAGGTGGACCGTGGGTTCCGGCTGGGGGGCTCCGGGGCCGGGCACGACCGCGCCCGGGGCGTCCTCGCCCAGGCCGACGGCGCCGCGGATCGGGGACGAGACCACGGCGAGGCGGGATCCGTCGTCGAAGACGGCCTCCACGTGCACCTCGGTGACCACGTCGCTGACGCCGGGCAGCACGTCGGCGGGGCCCAGCACGGAGCGGGCCTCCTCGATGGCTTCCGCCAGCCGCTTGCCGTCACGCGCGGCCTCGCAGACCGTGTCCGCGATGAGCGCGGTGGCCTCCGGGACGTTGAGTTTGAGTCCGCGGGCCCGTCGGGCCCTGGCCAGTTCCGCAGCGCTGCGGAGAAGCAGCCGGTCGCGCTCCGTAGGGGTCAGCCGCACGCCGATCCACCACCCTTTGAGTCGATGGGTTAGAGCATCACTCTAACTCTTCATTTTCACGCAATGAAGCATTGACCTGAGACCAAGGCTTAGGTCACATTGAGTGTCGCTCAAACATTGCATGCACCGCATTGCCACCCCCCGCCCTGCCAAGGGAGTCCCCCCATGCCCATCGAACAGCGCGGAGTCGACACCATCCCGGAGGAGGAACGGACCAGCGGTCCCCGTGACCTGATGTCGATCCTCCTCGGCTCCAATCTCTGCCTCGGTGTGATCGTCTTCGGCTGGCTGCCCCCGTCCTTCGGACTGGGTCTGTGGCCGTCGGTCACCGCCATCGTGACCGGCACCCTCGTCGGCATCGCCTTCACCGCGCCGCTGGCGCTCGTCTCCCTGCGCACGGGGACCAACCTGTCCACCTCCAGCGGCGCCCAGTTCGGTGTCCGCGGCCGGCTCGTCGGCTCGGTGGTCGGCCTGCTGCTCTCCCTCGGCTACACCGCGCTGACCCTGTGGATAGGCGGCGACGTGATGGTCGGCGCCCTGTCCCGGCTCACCGGGCTGCCTGACACCGGCCTCTCCCGTGCCGTGATGTACGGCGTGCTCGCCGCGTGCACCGTGGTGGCGGCCGTCTTCGGCTACCGGCTGCTGCTGCGCATGAGCAAGGTGCTCTCCATCGGCATGGTGCTGCTGCTGGCCGTCGGCGTGTTCGCCTACGCCCCCGACTTCACCAGCGCCGCCCCGCCCGACACCGCGTACCTGCTCGGCTCCTTCTGGCCGACCTGGCTGCTCGCCGCCGTCGCGGCCGGGCTCAGCGGGCCCGTCGCCTTCATCACCCTGCTCGGCGACTACACCCGCTACATCTCCCCGCGCAGGCACAGCTCCCGCAAGGTGCTCTGGTCCACCGGGCTCGGCCTGCTCATCGGGCTGCTGATCCCGCAGCTCTTCGGCACCTACACCGCGCTCGCCGCCCGGGCGGGCGCCGAGTACGCCGGTCCGCTGGTCGACGCCGCGCCGTTCTGGTATTTGGTTCCGCTGCTGGTCGCGGCCGGAGCCGGATCGGTCGGCAACGCCGGGCTGATGCTCTACTCCATGGGCCTCGACCTCGACGCCATCGTCCCCAAGGCCACCCGTACCACGGCCACCGTGATCGCCGCCGTCGTGGCCACCGCGTTCGTGTTCGTCGGCTCCTTCGAGTGGGACGTCCAGGCCGCGATGACCTCGTTCGTGCTGCTGCTGACCGCGATCGGCACCCCGTGGGCCGTGATCACCCTCATCGGCTACGTCCGCTGCCGCGGGCACTACGACGCCGAGGCCCTCCAGGTGTTCAACCGGCGCGCCAAGGGCGGCGTCTACTGGTTCCGCGGCGGCTGGAACATCCCCGCCACCCTCTCCTGGGCCGTCGGCGCGGGCGTCGGCCTGCTCGCCGTGACCACCCCGTTCTACGAGGGCCCGCTGCTGGCCCTGACCGGCGGCGTGGACTGCTCCTTCGTCCTCTCCGGCCTGACCGGCGGCCTGGTCTACGCGGCCCTGACCGCCCGCACGGCCCCCGCCCCGGCAGCGGAGGCCGTCGAGGAGCCCGTGGCCGCCTGAGCCGGCGATCAACCGTTCGGCCCGCGGTGGCGTCTACCGGTACAGCGGTGGCCGCACAGGACACGGTCGCCACCAACGACACGGGGAGGCGTCGTGGAAGAACTCGCATACGTGGCGGGAAAAATCGTCAAGGGAGTCGCGGGCCTGGCCTACGCCTTCGGTGACGCCCTGGTGGGCCTCGGCCCGGAGGGGACGAACCAGGAGCGCAAGAAGAAGCGCGAGGGCGAGGAAGACGAGAAGGGCTGACCACCCGCCTCCCGCCGCCCCTCACATCCGAAAACCCGAAGGCCCCCCGCGTATCGCACGGGGGGCCTTCGGGCCGTTCGGGGCAGGACGGACTAGCCGAGCGGGTGCATCCAGCCGTGGGTGTCGGCCTTGTGGCCGGTCTGGAGGTCCAGGAGGGCCTTGCGGAGCTTCATGGTGACCTCGCCGGGCTCGCCGTCGCCCTGGGTCCAGTTGGCGCGCTCCGACTTGACGGAGCCGACCGGGGTGATCACGGCGGCCGTGCCGCAGGCGAAGACCTCGGTCAGGGTGCCGTTCTCGTTGTCGCGCTTCCAGTCCTCGGTGGTGATGCGGCCCTCCTCGGCCGTGTAGCCGAGGTCGCGGGCGATGGTGAGGAGGGAGTCGCGGGTGATGCCGGGGAGGAGCGAGCCGGTGAGCTCGGGGGTGACGATCCGGTCGCCGTACACGAAGTACAGGTTCATCCCGCCCATCTCCTCGATCCAGCGGTGCTCGACGGCGTCGAGCCAGACCACCTGGTCGCAGCCGTGCTCGGCGGCCTGGGCCTGCGCGACGAGCGACGCCGCGTAGTTGCCGCCGGTCTTGGCCGCGCCGGTGCCGCCCTTGGCGGCGCGGACGTACTCCTCGGAGAGCCAGACGGAGACGGGCTTGACGCCCCCGGGGAAGTAGGCGCCGGCGGGCGAGGCGATCACGATGAAGAGGAACTCGTTCGCCGGGCGGACACCGAGACCGACCTCGGTGGCGAACATGAAGGGCCGCAGGTAGAGCGAGGCCTCGCCGGAGTCCGGCACCCAGGCGCGGTCCTGCTTGATGAGCGCGTCACAGGCGGCGATGAACAGCTCGGCCGGCAGCTCCGGCATCGCCATCCGGCGGGCGGAGGACTGGAAGCGCTCTGCGTTGGCCTGCGGACGGAAGGTGGCGACGGTGCCGTCGGGCTGCTTGTACGCCTTGAGCCCCTCGAAGATCGTCTGCGCGTAGTGCAGGGTCATGTTCGCCGGGTCCATCGACAGCGGCGCGTACGGGACCAGCTCGGCGTCGTGCCAGCCGCGGCCCTCGGTCCACTTGACCGTCACCATGTGGTCGGTGAAGTGGCGGCCGAAGCCGGGGCTCGTCAGGATCGCGTCGCGCTCCGCGGCGGACAGGGGGTTCGAGGAGGGCTTCAGCTCGATCGTGGGCGTCGTCGTCATGAGTGCTTGTCCTTCACCGGTTTTGTAGGGCGGACCGCGCTCACGACGTACTAGGACGTCCGAGCTTCCCCGTATTCCGCGGCCTCGCGTTCGATTATCGCGCGGGAGGAGGCTTCGGTGAAACGGGGTGAATGCGGCCCAGGGGAGATGGTGGCACCCGGGGCCGCACAGGAAAAGCCGCCGGGTGCGGTGGTCGCGACCCGGCGGCTTCCTGAAGGTGGGGCTACCGGGTCAGCCGGCTACTCGCGCGGCGAGGGCGTCGCCGATGGCGTCGGTGGAGCGGAAGGTGCCGTCGCGCTCGGCCAGGTCGGCGGAGACCGCGTCCTCGATGCGGACGGCCTGGGCCTCGTAGCCGAGGTGGCGCAGCAGGAGGGCGACCGAGAGGATCGTCGCGGTCGGGTCGGCCTTGCCGGTGCCCGCGATGTCCGGGGCGGAGCCGTGGACGGGCTCGAACATGGACGGGAAGGCGCCGGTCGGGTTGATGTTGCCCGAGGCGGCCAGGCCGATTCCGCCGGTCACGGCGGCGGCCAGGTCGGTGAGGATGTCACCGAAGAGGTTGTCCGTGACGATGACGTCGAAGCGCTCCGGCTGGGTGACGAAGAAGATCGTCGCGGCGTCGACGTGCAGGTAGTCGGTGGTGACCTCGGGGTACTCCTGGCCGACCTTGTCGAAGATGTTCTTCCACAGGTGACCGGCGTAGACGAGGACGTTGTTCTTGTGGACCAGCGTCAGCTTCTTGCGCGGGCGGCCGTTGGCACGCTCGTACGCGTCACGGACCACGCGCTCGACGCCGTAGGCCGTGTTGAGGCTGACCTCGGTGGCCACCTCGGCCGGGGTGCCGGTGCGCAGGCTGCCGCCGTTGCCGGTGTACGGGCCTTCGGTGCCCTCGCGGACCACGACGAAGTCGATCTCCGGACGGCCGGCGAGCGGGGTGGCCGTGTTGGGGAAGAGCTTCGACGGGCGCAGGTTGATGAAGTGGTCGAAGGCGAAGCGGAGCTTCAGCAGCAGACCGCGCTCCAGGACGCCCGACGGGACCGAGGGGTCGCCGATGGCGCCCAGCAGGATCGCGTCGTGGTGCTTGAGGGCCTCGAGCTCCGCGTCCGGGAGGGTTTCACCGGTGCGGTGCCAGCGCTGGGCGCCGAGGTCGTATTCCTTGGTCTCCAGCTTCACATCCTGGGGCAGGACCGCGGTAAGGACCTTGAGGCCCTGCGCCACGACTTCCTGGCCGATGCCATCACCGGGGATCACTGCGAGATTGATGCTGGTCGACATGGTGGAACCGTACTCCTTGTCCCACCCCTCAGACATATTGCGTCCACGATGCGGACGCAATATGTCTCGGGCCGGGGAACGCTCAGCGGCAGGTCAGGGGCCGGGCCCGCAGGGGGCCGGCGGGCTGGTCCCCGGCGGTCAGTGACCGGTCGAGCCGCCGTTGTCGCGGCGGTCCAGCGCGCGCTGGAGGGCGGCGGCGGCGTTCTTGCGGTCGGCGTCGGCGGCGGCGGAGCGGCGGACGCGGCGGGCGGTGGTGGAGGGGGTGTGCGTCATGGTGATCGACTCCTTGAGATCACGGCGTGGCGGGGCCACGGATGAGGGGTTCCTTCAAGGCGCCGGAAGAGGCGGGGAGCGGTGCGCGGCAGGGGTTGCCTGCCATGGGGCGCGCGCTCTCGACCGCCATTCGCCGGATCGGCGAGACGTTCGGCTTCTACAACGTAGGCCAGCTCCCGCTGTATGTCTCCGCAATTACTCGGACTTCCTACTATCTGAGACGCGAAACCTCCCGGAAGTCTCCTTTCCAGGCTCCGGTTTCAGCCGCTTGCGGTGCGAAGTTCCCTGATCAGAGCCCGTACGGCGAGAGTGGCGGCGGATTCCGGTGTGGTGACGTACCCCACGCGCCTCACCGGCCCCTGCGGACCCAAACCGGTGACCTCGACGGCTCCGGTCACCTCCCGGAGGGACAGCTCGGGCATGATCGCCATACCGAGCCCCCGGCCGACCATGGTCAGCACCATCGCGTCGTCCTCCGCCTTGACGGTCGCTCGCGGGATCCAGTCCTGCGCCAGCCACCACGTGCGGGTGTGGGAGCCGCAGTTCTCGTCCCAGTCCATCAGGGGCAGCGCCCTCGGATCGGGATGTCCCGCCGGGTGCACCAGGGCGTACGCCTCCTCCACGAGCATCCCGCTCAGCAGACCGGGCGGCAGGCCCCGCGCAACGCCCAGCGTCGCGATGCCGAGGTCCGCACGGCCCGCGGCCACCTCCCCGGCCGCACCGGCGCCGAGCTCGCGCACCACCCGGACCTCGGGGCGCAGCCCCGGGTGGCGGGCGGTGAGTCGCTCCAGGACGGGGGGCAGCAGGTGCAGGGCCGCGCTGCGGAACGCGGCGATCCGCAGCACGCCGTCCAGTGCCGCCGGGTCCGCGGCCCGGCCCGCGCCGCGCGCCTCCGAGCCCATGACCTCGTAGAGCCGCAGGATCCGGCGGGCGTGCCCGACGGCCCGCTCCCCCGCCGGGGTGGGCGAGGCGCCGGTCCGGCCGCGCTCGAAGAGCACCGCGCCGAGCTTGGCCTCGCTGCCGCGCACCGAGTGCGAGACGGCCGACTGGGTGAGGCCGAGCGAGACGGCCGCGGAGGAGAAGCCGCCGCTCTCGGCGACGGCCACCAGCACCCGCAGTTCCTGCGGGAGGAGCTCGGCCACGGGGGCCTCACCTCGTTCTATGAGCGTCATTCATGGACGTGTGGCTTCCATGAGCCAAACCCCCTGCCCGGCTCGGCGATTCCCTCCTAGCGTCCTCGCCATGACCACGAACAGCACCGGCACCGCTTACGCCGTCCACCAGATCGCCCGGCCGGCCGGCTTCCCCGCCGCCTCCGACTTCGCCTACGTCCAAAGCCCCGTCCCCGAGCCGGGGCCCGGCACCACCCTGGTGGAGAACCTGCTGCTGTCGGTGGACCCGTACCACCGCGGACTGATGGACGGCGGCGAGGACGGCTTCGCACTCGGCACCCCGCTGGAAGGGCGCTCGGTGGGCCGGGTCCTCGCCTCGCGCGACCCGGGCCTCGCGGAGGGCGACCTGGTCTTCCACCGCGAGGGCTGGCGCACCCACGCCCTCGTCACCCTGGGCGCCGGCGGCACCCGCAAGCTGCGCGGCCACGAGGGCGTCCCGCTGGAGGCGTACCTCTCCATCCTCGGCGGCACCGGCCTGACCGCGTACGCCGCCCTGACCCGCACCGCGGCCCTGCGCGAGGGCGAGGACCTCTTCGTCTCGGCCGCGGCGGGCGGGGTCGGCACGGCCACCGGGCACATCGCCCGGCTGCTCGGCGCCCGCCGGATCATCGGCAGCGCCGGTTCGGCGGCGAAGGTCCGCCACCTCACCGGGGTCCTCGGCTTCGACGCGGCCTTCGACTACCACGACGGGCCGGTCGGCGAGCAGCTCGCGCAGGCCGCGGCCGCCACCGGGGGCGGCATCGACGTCTACGTGGACAACGTCGGCGGGGACCACCTGGAGGGGGCCATCGACGTGCTGCGCGAGTACGGACGGATCGCCTGGGTCGGCGGGATCTCGATGTACAACGGCGACCGCTCCCCCGCCGCGCCCCGCAATCTCTTCGAGGTCGTACACAAGTCTCTGCGCCTGGAAGGGGTATTGGTTCGCAATCACACCAATCTGCAGGACGAGCTGGAGGACTTCCTCGTCCCTCATCTGCGCAGCGGCCGGATCGGCACCGACACCACCGTTGTCCAGGGGTTTGATCACACGGTGGACGCTTTCCGGGGCATGCTCCGGGGCGACAATCTGGGAAAAATGCTCGTACGCGTCGATGTCTGAATCCAGCTATCCCGATGTTCACCGACTTCTTACCGCACGGATGTAGACCTTTGGCGCGGCTACCGCCACTCTTGCCGTCAATGTGCCAGCGGGGCACTTGAGTTGGAGGCGAGCAGCCAGTGACACCTATCAGCCGCAGAGGATTCGTGGGAATCGGCGCCGGGCTGATGGCAGGGGCGACCCTGCCCGCGATCGCGCCGACCTCGGCGGCCGCGGCCACCGCGTCCGGCACGATCACCGACGTGAAGCACGTGGTGATCCTGATGCAGGAGAACCGCAGCTTCGACCACTACTTCGGCAAGCTGAAGGGTGTCCGCGGTTTCGGCGACCGCGCGGCCGGCAACATCCCGGGCGGCTGGGGCATGTTCAACCAGCCCAACTGGGGCGGCCGGCAGTACCCGTGGAAGCTCAGCTCCACCCCGCCGGTGGGCGGCGTCGACGGTGAGACCCTCGCCCAGTGCAACGGCGACCTCCCGCACAGCTGGACCTCGCAGCACGCGGCCTGGAACAAGGGCCGCATGGACAACTTCGTCACCGGCGTCGGCAACACCCGCACCCTCGGGTACCTCGACCGCGGCGACATCCCGTTCCACTACGGCCTCGCCGACAACTACACGATCTGCGACGCCTACTTCTGCTCCACCCTGAGCGCGACCGGCCCCAACCGCACCTTCCTGTGGAGCGGCAAGATCGACGCGGGCAGCAAGGACGGCGGCGACGAGTCCGGGCTGACCTGGGAGACGTACGCGGAGGCCCTCCAGCGGGCCGGCATGAGCTGGAAGGTGTACCAGAACGCCCAGGACAACTACGGGGACAACGGCCTCGCCTACTTCAAGAAGTTCACGGACGCCGCCCCCGGCAACCCCCTGTGGGACCGCGGCATGGGCTCCGTCCCCAAGGTCACCGGCTCCACCCCCGACGACATCGCCGCCGCCATCCGCGCGGACGTCGTCGCCGGCACCCTCCCCCAGGTCTCCTGGGTGGTGGCGAACGAGGCCTTCTCCGAACACCCGTACGCCCCGCCCGGCGACGGCGCGCACTTCGTGGACCTGGTCTACCGCGCGCTCTCGGCGAACCCGGAGGTCTTCGACTCCACCGCCCTCTTCCTCAACTACGACGAGAACGACGGCTTCTTCGACCACGTCCCGCCGCCCGTCGCCCCGCCCGGCACCGCCGGCGAGTACATCGACGGCGTCCCGATCGGGCTCGGCTTCCGCGTCCCGATGATCGTGATGTCCCCGTGGACCCGCGGCGGCTGGGTGAGCTCCGAGGTCTTCGACCACACCTCCGTGCTGCGCTTCATGGAGAAGTGGACGGCCGCGCTCGGCACCCCCGCGAACTGTCCGAACATCAGCGCGTGGCGCCGCAAGGTCACCGGCGACCTGACGGGCGTCTTCGACTTCGCGCACCCGGTCTACGGGGTTCCCGCCGGCCTCCCCTCCACGGCCAAGGTCATCGGCCAGGCCACCTGCGGCCCGCTCCCCAACCCGGTGCCGCAGGACAACGCGCAGCCGGTGCAGGAGGCCGGGACCCGGCCCGCGCGAGCCCTTCCGTACCAGGTCAACGGGAACCTGGACCGATTCGAGTTCGGGTCGGGCGGCAAGATCCTCGCCTGGTTCTCGATGACGAACGCGGGCGCCGAGGCGAAGCAGGCGGCGCACTTCTCGATCCACCCGCACCAGCACCGGGACACGGCCGCCTGGCAGTACACGGTGGACGTCGGCGCCACGTCGACGGACTACTTCAACATCGGTACGGGCTCCGGCTCCGGCAAGTACGACATCTCGATGTACGGGCCGAACCGCTTCCTGCGGCGCTTCATCGGCGACGCGTCGAAGGCGGGCAAGTCGATCGAGGTCGCCTCCCGCTTCGCGGTGGAGCCGGGCACCGGCAAGACGGCGCTCTACCTCAAGATGACCAACGCCTCGGCCTCGCCGGTCACCTTCACCATCCGCGCGAACGCCTACCGCACGGACGGCCCGTGGACGTACACGGTGCCGGCGAACTCCTCGCGCGAGGACTACTTCAACGCCGTCGCCTACCACAACGGCTGGTACGACTTCACGGTCCTCGCCGACTCCGACGGCACCTGGTCGCGCCGCTACACGGGCCACATCGAGACGGGCGCCCCGAGCATCTCGGGGTCCTAGCGGCTTGCCGTTGACGGCACCGGGCGCTGCCGCGGGGAACGGGACGCACATACGTTGCCCGGACCCCGCGGTGCGCGGTGGGTTCCACCGCCGTGCGGTGCTCGGACCGCTACTCGACCCTGCGGATGAACACCCGCCAATTGCCGGCGGGGTCTTCCACACGGTCGAGCACCCACGTTTCGTCCCGGACCGAGAAGGTGTCACCTGGTTCGAGGGTGTACCGGTGCTCTTCGCCGTCGTCGAAACCGAGGCGGACCGTCAGAGGAAGGCCGGGACGGGCATCCACATCGATCACGTCGAACAAGGCGATGGAAGTCCGTGTCGGCGCACCGCGTCTGATGGAGACCTCAGATGCCATGTGGTCACTCCAAAGTGGAATACTGCGGCCGGATGTTGGCCCTGAACTGTGCGAGCGTCAAAGGCTCGGGGTGGTTGATGCCCAAGGGGTTGTGCAGGTGGAACCTTCCCCTGTCGTCCACTTCGGTCACCTCGTATGCGTGTTCCCTCTTGAGATCGTTCTCCAGCGGGTGGTTGATCTCCCTGGGGTGATGGGTACCGACCAGCACCGGCTTCCCGTCGGCGAGCCGCTGCCGGATGTCACCGATGAGCTGCGCGTCCGGACTGCGTCCACGGCGGTCGTACTGTTCGGGGAAGTCCATCACGACGGCAGGCTCGCCGGTGAGCTGAGTGAGCAGTTCGGCACGGTCTCTTGCGCTGCTCCCCTTTTCGAGCCGGACGTAGCCCTCCGTCGTTTCGGGCGCGTCGGCAATTTGATGCTTCTCGGCCCACTGGGCACGGCGCTGCCGGTCCCACCCGTGGTCGCCTCCGACCGCGATCGCCTTCTCCATGATGGGTGCCCACGCCGTTCCGCCGTCCGCGGAGGCGGCGAAGGCAGGTTTGCCGGGGTCGGCATCGAATACGGGAAGCTCGGGTGTCACCGTGAACTTGAACTCACGTCCTGTGGGCAGGAACCTGTCGCCCGGGGCTTCGGCCACCCCGTGCAGCTTGACCGCGTAGTTGCCGTCCTCGGTCTCTGACACCAATCCGCGTATCGCTTCGGGGCGATGGGCGGCGACTGCGCCGAACGTGGCGATGATGCCGCAATCCTGAATGCTTCCCTGCTTCGCCTGCTCGCGTACGGGATCACCGTCGAAGAGCGGTATCCGCGTGCCATCGGCGCGGTCGAGAGGAGTGCCGTAGCGGTCGGGAACATGCTCCCGGGCCAGGGTCGGATCCTGGAAGGCCGGGCGGTCGGCCGTGAGCGCCAGATGCTCGCCGACGCCCGCCTCCGGTCCCCTACCCGTGAGCTGCCTCAGTCTGTCCATGACTCCACCCTCGACCGGCTCGCGGTCGGGCCCGGGTGTTTCGGAATCCGCCCCTGGTTCCGCCGGTTCCGCGGGAGCATCCGCCGGGCTCGCTTCGTCCGCGAATCCCCGAGCCGTTGCGTCAGCGCGGGAATCGAAGGAAGCGGCGGCTGTGGCCCCTTCCAGGGCGTTCACCGCTTGTCCCACGATCTCCGCGGCGGTCTCGGTCGCGACGACCGCGAGCTTGCCCACGCCTTCGGCGGCCTTCGCCACGGTCTCGGCGGTTTCGTCGACAGGTGAAGCCTGGTCGTCCGTTCCCTCTACGGCGGCTCCCTCTTCGGGGTCCTGATCCTGCGCGTCGCTCTGCTCGGGCACGCCCGCCCGGTCGGACGGGGCGGCCTCGTCCGGTGCCCCGTCTGTGGCTTCGCCCCGCTCGGGACGGTCGGACCCGTCCGGTGATTCCTCGGGCGGGACGTCCCCGGGCGGGTCGACGGGCCGGCCGTCCTCCGGTGCCCGGGCGTCTGGTTCCGCTTCCCGTTCGGGCTCCTTTTCGGCCTGCGGTTCGCGGACGCGCTCGGCTTCGGGTTCCGGGGCAGCCACGGGTTCCGGGACGGCGTCGGGTTCGGGTTGGGTTTCCGGCTCGGGCTCGGGCTCCGGCTCCGGCTCCGGCTCGGGCTCGGGTTCCGGCTCCGGCTCCGGCTCGGGCTCGGGTTCCGGCTCCGGCTCCGGCTCGGGTTCCGGCTCCGGCTCCGGCTCGGGTTCCGGCTCCGGCTCCGGCTCCGGCTCGGGTTCCGGCTCCGGCTCCGGGGCGTCCGAGGTCGGTTCGTCGGGGGCGGGCTCCTGCGGGGTGGGGGAATCCGGGTTCTCAGGTGGGGCGTCGGGGGCCGCGGGGGCGTCCGGGGCGCTCTCCTCGGCCGACGGCGGCTCGGGCTCCGGCTGGTCGGCCTGCGCCTGTGTCTCCTGCATGCCGGGGTTGCCGTCCACCGGCTGGTCCGTGGCGGGGGCGGGCAGGTCGTCCGGTTCGGGCTCGGGTTCGGGTTCGGGCTCGGCGGTTTCGGCGTCCGGGTCCTCCTGGGCGGTGTCCTGGGTCCCGGTGTCCTCGGTCCCCGCCTCATCCGTCTCGTCCCCGTCCCGGGGAGCCTGCGCGTCCGCCGGCGGTGGTGGGGGCGGTGGAGGGGGTGGTGCGTCGGTCGCGCCGCCGAGCTCGCTCATGCGCGGGTCTCCCTTCCCTCGGCGCAGACCATCGCCACGCGTACCGCCGCTTGTGCCACCACCGCGTTCAGCAGCGGCCCGTCCGAGCAGGCCAGTGCGAAGGCCCGTGCGACGTGCTCCCGCGTCGTGCCGCCCGTCACCGCCGCCACCGCGTCCCGCAGGCCGCTGCGGTCCACGTCACCGACCCTGGCGTGGACCTTCTCCGGCCCGTAGCCGGGCAGGGCGTGGACCTGGAGGCGGTGGTCGGCCCCGGAGGTCCCGGTCAGGATCAGACCGCGGGCCGCCCATTGCGCCGCGTGCTCGGGGTAGCTGTGCGGGCCGTCCGGGTTCGCCTTCCGGGCCCGCGCGATGGACGAGATCACGTCCCGGAAGCGGAAGTTGGCGTACGTGTAGCGGCGCAGGTCCCCGTCCGGTGGCTCCACACCGCGCAGCGCGCAGGACAGTACCGCGTACAGCCGCCCCGCGAAGTCCGCCGGGTCGACCTCGTCCCGCATCAGGGACTCGCGCGCGCCGACGGCCCGTTCCACCACGTACACGAGGGTGCACTCCAGGTCGCGCTCGGGAAGCGCCGTCAGGGAGGAACGGACGGCCCCGCTCGGCTCGGGAGCGGCCATGCCCATCGCCTGGGCCATCGCGACCACTTCCACCCAGATCAGGTGGAGCGGTATCACCGAGCGGTGGTGGGAGTCGTTCATCGTGCGCAGGGTGCAGGGCTCACGGCGGCAGGAGGCCCCGCAGAGCGGGCTGCGGCTGGCCAGCAGGGGTGGCGCCGCCGATGCGTCCTTGGTGCTCTCGTCGTGTTCACCGTGCGGGATCGCCGTCAGCACGGGCCGGTCCATGCCGTCGGCGGCCACCGCGGCGCGTCCCGGGGGGAGGGCGACGACGTTCTCGCTCTGCTCCTGCTGGAGGTTCATGGTGGCGCCCACGGACCGGCGGTCGTCCTCCGCGGGCAGCCTGTGCATGATCTTCAGCGCGCTGTTCTTGATCACGTCGGGCAGGATCTTGCTGGGTATCTGTTCCACGATGACGACGCCCTCGCCGTACGCACGGATCTCGGCGAGGAGCGAGGCGAAGAGTTCGACGGCCGCGGCCGCGGGTCCGTCCTCGACGTTCTTGAGCAGCCGGTGCGCCTCCTCCACCACCAGGACGTGGCGCAGCGGGACGCCCCCCGCGCCGTGGTGGACCCTCAGGTGCTCGACGAGTCGGATCAGTACGGCGCCGATGAGGAAGGCCTTGTCCTGGTCGTTCGTGATCGATTCCAGTTCGAGGACCACGTTCCCGGACAACAGGCCGGCGATGTCCAGCGGATGACCGCCCTCGAAGAACCGGCCGGGGGTGCCCTCCCGCAGCGAGCCCATGCGGACGTCGACGAACCCCCTGACGTCGGCGGTGACCTCCTTGCCGTACCCGATCATCTCCACGACCTGCCGAGCGGTCGACTGGAGATCGCCGAGAGTGGGGCAGACCGCCGTCCGGGGCTCGTCGGGCTCGTCCAGCAGGTACTTCGGCTTGTGGGGCGGGCGCGGCTCGCCGGTGACGAGGTCCCACCCGGCCGCCGTGTAGCACTGGGACAAGGCCCGGGCCAGCACCTGGGGAAACGGCTCGTGTCCCTCGAACGCCGCCAGGAAGAGGGCCCGTACGAGGTCCACGTGGCTCTGGAGCGGGAATCCTGGTTCCGGCTCCAGCGGGTTGAGCGAAGCCGGCGGGACGTCCACGGACCCCGGCCGGATGACGGTGACCCGGCGCGCCGCCTCCGTACCGCCCGCCGTGGCGAGGCGTCCGGCCATGCGCGCGTACTCGGCCTTGGCCGGCTCGACCGCCAGCCAGGGGATCGGCCGTTCGTGTGTGGACAGGGCGGTGAGCAGGCTCCGTACCGTCTGGGACTTGCCCGACCCGGTGGCCCCGCAGACGAAGGCGTGCCGGTTGAGGGTCGAGCGCGACACGTGGAGCCGGCCCGCGGCGGACAGGGACTCGTCCAGGATGTCGCCGATCAGGAAGCCGTCCGCGGTCGCGGCCTCCCCCGGGTCGTCGGCGGTGACGTCGAAGCGGTTCGGGGTCACCGTACGGATGCCGGGCAGTTCGCGCTGCGGCGGCCTGGCGAGCGCCGCGACCAGCTCCGCGGTGGCGATGAACGGTGCGGCCCCCGGCGGTCCGGACCCGATGGCGGCGGGGGTGGACACGGCCAGCGCGTCCGCCAGGGGCAGGGGGCTGCGGGTCGGCACGAGGACGTACGGCAGGTCGTCCAGGTCACCCGCACCGCACAGCAGGGCCGCGGAGGCGAGCGCGGACTCGGGCCGCTCGGCACCGACCAGGACGCGTACGGTCCACACCCCGGTGGCGAGCGCCCGCGTCAGCTCGCGGTAGCGGGCCTCGGCCCGTTCGGCCGCCACCCGGTCGGCCTCGGAGTTCTCCCGCTGGCGCAGCCGGGGCAGTTGGACGGACAGCGCCGCGCGCTCCCGTTCCAGCCGCTCGTACGGGACGGGCTCGGCCAGCACCAGCCAGGCGAAGGTTTCCGGCAGGTGGGCCACGGAGTCGTCGAAGGAGCCGCGGCGCTCCGCCGGCAGGGCGCGCTCGTCGTCGCCCATCCGCAAGGCGTCGTGGGACCCGAGGCAGGGCAGCCAGTACGGCATCCGCCCGAACAGCGCGGCCGCCTCGCCCGCCGGGACGGCGCGGGCGGTCGCCCCCGGCGGATAGCTCAGGGGGTGCTCGTCCGCTGCGTGCGGCTCCTGCCCGGCGGGCGGGAAGTAGGGAGCTCCGCCCACGAGGAAGTGCATCGGCTGGTGGGCGCCCGGGCGGATCCACGCCGCGGCGAGCCCGACCGGGGGCCCGTCGTGCGGGTTCTGTGCCCCGAGGTGGCCGAGTACGGCATGGGCGGCCGTCACGGCCGCCGTGAGCTGCGCGGCGGTACGGTCCTCGGCGCGCGGGTCCTCCGGACGGCGGGGCACGGTGAGCAGCCGGTGGAAGCGGTAGGCGGCGAGGTCGGGGGGGCCGGCCGGGGGGCCGGGCGGGGCTCCGAACGCCCCGGTCACGTCAGGCTCGGGCGCGGTCGGGTCGACAGCCGGGGCAGGAAGTTGATTCCCGGATTGCAGTCCCCGAACACGACGCGGCGGCCGCCCGGGCCGGCCTCGACGAGCACCAGTCCGGTCACGGGAAGTGCCTGGAGCTGTGTGGGCTCGATGGTGAACTCGTAGACCCGGGTGAGGTTCTCGCCGGTCGTCGTCGAGCGGGCGGTCGAGGTGTTCGTCGAGTCCTGCCAGCTCCGGGACAGCGAGGTGGAGTACGAGCGGGAGCTCCCCCAGCTGGAGCCGGCCTTCCAGCCTCCGCCCCGGTTGAAGCCCTCCGTGTCCGACAGGCCGCGCTGGTGGCCGTAGCTGGTGCCGCGTCCCTCCGTGAGGGTCTCCCCGACCTGTCGGGTCAGCTGGTTCACGAGGAACTTGTGTTCCTGACCGATGAATTGCGCGGCGGCCTTCGCCTCCTCGCCGTTGCCCATGCGCATGAACACCGTCGCGCTGTCGGATCCGCCGGCGACCTGGACGGTGCCCTCCCTGAGGTGTTCCAGGAGGAAGACCAGCCGTACTCCCGCGGTACGGGCCTGCCGCGCCATGGTTTCGAGGGCTTCCCGGCCCAGGTGGTCCGCTCCGGCGACGACGAGCGTGCCCGAGCCTGGGGTGACGGCGCGCTTGCGCAGGGTGTGGAGCAGCTGGAAGAAGACGAAGCGGTCCGTCAGGTCCTTGCGGCGCTGGACCAGGTCCTCGGTCGTGACGACGGTCAGGCCACCGGGCCGCCACCAGCCCGGCGCGAGGGCCGGGGTGGCCACCGCCTCCGCCTTCGTGAGCAGCTCCGTCTGGGCCCGCACGTAGCGGAGCTCGTTCTGGACGCGTTCGCCCTGGCCCAGGAGGTCGACGGCCTGGGTGATCGCGTCGACCTCGGACAGGCTGAGGGCGCCGGGCCCCTGGGTGTCCACGTCGTACACGCGGAGCAGGACGCGCAGTCCGGCGGCGAGGCGGGCGAAGGTCACCGGGCCTTCCAGCCGGTCCGCCACGGTCTGGACCACGTCCACGTCGATGGTGTGGAGGTCGATGTCCGCGCCGGGCGGGCGCATGGACCCCAGCGCCTCGGCCAGGGCCTCCGCCAGTTCCTCGGAGGTGAACTCCTCGCGCAGGTCCAGGCCGAGCAGAGCCCCGGGCATGGGTACGTGATTGACGGCGACTCCGCGCCGGGCGGCGAGGCCGGCCAGCTCCAGGGCCACGGCCTGCTGGCTGAGGTCGAGGACCACCACCGACTGGCCGCCGCCGAGCAGGGGCCCGCCGAGCGTGGCGAGCAGGCTCGCCCAGCCGTTGCCCGTACCGCCGAAAACGTCGATCCGGCTGGGCTTGGAGGTGAGCGCGATCGGGAACCAGGTGTCGAGCGTCTCGTTCTGGCGAAGGTGCTGGGCGTTGTGGGCGTCGAGCCGCTGCCGCCAGGCGTTCGTGCGCGCCTCGTGGTCGCTCCGGGCCCGCTCCCTCGCGGAGGCCAGCCGGCGTTCGGCGGCCCGCAGCCTGGCCTGGGGCGAGGTCATGGCGAACACGACGAGGACGAGGGCGACCACGACGACCGCGGCTTGTACCCCGCCGGCCGCGAGCGCCGCGATGCCCGCGATCAGGATCGCGCAGCCGGAGCCGGAGGTCTTCCTGCCGCTCATGGTCCGCTCCTGAGCGGTGCGGACCTCGGCGTCGGAAGGGTCCTTGTACACGGGCGGGTTGCGGGCATCGCGGTGTGCCGGGGGCGCGGGAGGCTGGACGAACTCCCAGCCCCAGCGCTCGTCCCCGGTGAAGACGCGCAGCGCCAGCTCGGCGCCGGACTCGTCCTCCCGGTCCCCCGGACCACTCTCGTCCGCGAGCTCGGTCCCACCCTCGACAGCACTCATCACGACCCCCCGTTGAATGTCGGAGCATCGTGCCCGTCCCGGCGCGCCCGCCAGTGCCTGGATCCGGGGGCAGAGTGGTGTTTGACTCGAACTGAACTACAAACGACCAGAATTGACAGCCCGTCACATGATCGACTGAGAGGCGGCCCGCTATCCGGCCGCTACAGAACGTCCCCTTCGCGCCAGTCGAACCGAAGCGGCCCCGCGGTGGGATCGAGCAGCACCCCACCCCCGGCCGGCGCCCACACGTACGTCGACCCCTCCTCCTCGGGCAGCCGCTCGGGCCCGCCGGGCCCGAGGACCCCGATCTCCCCTCCCCACACCCGCCAGCCGCGGCCCGCGTACAGCCCGGCCCCGTCGGCGGAAGCGCTGAGTGCCCCGAGCACGTAGGCCCGCTCGACGATCCCCTCGAGCGCCTCCATCACCGTGCCGCCGAGCCCGCGCCGGCGCCGGTCAGCCCGCACCGCCACGGCCTCGACGTACCCGGTGCGCAGCGCCCGCCCCCGATGGAGCACCCTCCGCTGTACGACGCTCCCGTGCGCGACGAGCTCCCCGCCCTCGTGCACCAGCACGTGCATCCCGCCCAGCGCGTGCTCGAAGTCCTCGTCCCCGAAGTCCCCCTCGAAGGCTCCGTCGAGCAGCTCCCGCACCCGCCGCAGCTCCTCCCCGGCGAGCTGCGCGGTGTGCCGCAGCGAGACGTGCCGTCCGGCTTCCCTGCCCTCGTCACCCATCCCGGGACCGTACCAAGCGGGCTCCCCCACCCCTCGCATCCGGTATGCGGACATGAAATATCGCCCACCGGCCGGATTGGGCCGCCGCGACTCTGGCGGTCTGGACCATTGGCTCGGCAGACTCGCCCCATGTCTCCCGATACCCAGCAGTGGACCCCGATCCACGGCCAGCCGTACCGCCCCGCCTCCTACCGCCCCGAGCGGATGCCGACCGGGGAATCCCTCACGCGCGCCGCCGAGTTGCGCGAGCGGATGGACGGGCGCAGGACCGTACGCCACTTCTCCCCCGACCCGGTGCCCGAGCAGGTGGTCCGGGACGCCATCGCGTGCGCAGCGACCGCGCCCTCCGGTGCGCACCAGCAGCCGTGGACCTTCGTCCTCGTCAAGGACCCGGCCGTACGGGAGCAGATCCGCGCGGCCGCCGAGCAGGAGGAGCAGTTGTCCTACGACGGCCGGCTCGGCGACGAGTGGCTGGCGGCCCTGCGCCCCATCGGCACGGACGCCGTGAAGACCCACCTCACCGACGCCCCGGCCCTGATCGTGGTCTTCCAGCAGCGCTACTGGCTCGGCGAGGACGGCACGAAGCACAAGCACTACTACGTCGACGAGTCGGTCGGCATCGCGGTCGGCATGCTCCTGTCGGCCCTCCACCTCTCCGGCCTGGCCGCCCTGATCCACACGCCGAGCCCGATGCGCTTCCTCTCCCAGGTCCTGAACCGCCCGGAGAACGAGAAGGCCTTCGCGGTCATCCCGGTCGGCTACCCGTCCCCCGACTGCGAGGTCCCGGACCTGGTCCGCAAGTCCCTGGACCAGGTCCTGGTGGAGGTCTAGGGCCTGTCGTCACCCTCGGCGGGCGGCGCTTCCCGCCCGCCGAGCGCCCCGGCCAGCCGCATCCCGATCCGCACCCGGTCCTCGGCGCAGCACCCGTCCATGGCGGCCCGCACCTGCCGCAGGATCAGCCAGTCCCGCACCACTTTGGTCACGCCGAGCACGGCCGCCGTGACGATCGCCGCGGTCAGCATCAGCGCACCCGTCCCTTCAGGACCGGCCGCTGTTCGGCGCAACCACCCTGCCGGACGGTGACGACCGCGTCCCCGAGATGGAGTTGGCCGTACCGGGCCAGCTCCGCGTGGTCGGGCTCCTCGGTGCCCGCCAGGCTCGCCGGAACGGCCGTCAGTCCGCTGCGCACCAGACCGCGCGCCAGGTGATCGGCACTGACGGCACAGCACCATTCGATGACCACGCCCCTGCTGCCATGGGTGTACGTGTTCGCCCAGCCGTGCGCGGCACCGGCTTCGTTGACCAGGGAGTTCCTGCGCAGCAAGCGGCTGAGGAGCCAGTCCCGCGCCTCGCCCCAGCCATCGAGCGGACGATTGGTCTCGATGCCGTGCAGACGCCTCGGGTTGCGACGCCAGAGGTACGTCGTGTCGGCCTCGTCTTCCGGCAGGAACGGTGTCCACGCCGGATGGGGATGCCTCAGCCGGACCTCCGTGCCGTCGGCGAGTCCGGACAGTTGCCAGCGGCCCGGCTCTCCCGTCAGCCGCAGGCCGGCGACGCCCCGCATGCCGCCGTACCTCGTATCGATGCGCGGAAGCAGCTCCGCGACCACACGGTCCGCCGTGACCGGGTGGAGGTGCAGGATCAACCCGGCGCCGGTCGGTTCGGCCCGGGTGAACCCGAACAGTGCTCCGTCCACCTGTTCGTGGCGCAACCGGTCCGCGAGGACGAGGACGATCTGCGCTTCGAAGGCCCGCTGGCTCGCATCCACTGCGTCCGGCACCGGCTGGGCCCGCGTGATGATGCCTTCGGCGGCCCACCGGTGGCACACGTGGAGCGGGAGCCCGGTGGCCCGGCGGCAGATGGTGGCGACGCGGTGGCGGTTATCGGTGCGACTGGACATACGTCTCCCCGGGCGTCGTCCCGGCACGGACGCGTAGAGGTCTCGTATCTCCTGGCACTGCGGTCCACCCCGTACGGGAACTCGTGAGAGCCCTCGGCTCCCTCGGGAAGCCGGGCCCGAGTAATGGAGCGTGTCGCCGTACGCGACAACTCCGTTCAGGCTAGCACTGGTTGCCGCACCGGGAAATGGAAACCGCCCCCGCTCCGGACTTGGGGGTACCGGAGCGGGGGCGGGGTTCAGCGGGGCAGGGTCAGCCCATGTGGGGGTAGCCGTACTCGGTCGGCGCGACCAGGGTCTCCTTGATGGAGCGGGTCGAGGTCCAGCGCATCAGGTTCGATGCCGCGCCGGCCTTGTCGTTCGTGCCCGAGGCGCGGCCGCCGCCGAAGGGCTGCTGGCCGACGACGGCGCCGGTCGACTTGTCGTTGATGTAGAAGTTGCCCGCCGCGAAGCGGAGCTTCTCCATCGCGTCGGCCGCCGCGTAGCGGTCCTGGGCGATGACGGCGCCGGTCAGGGCGTACGCCGAGACGGACTCCATCTGCGCGAGCATCGCGTCGAACTCGGCGTCCTCGTAGACGTGGATCGCCAGGATCGGGCCGAAGTACTCGGTCGTGAAGACCTCGTTCGACGGGTCGGTGCACGCGATGACGGTCGGGCGGACGAAGTAGCCCTCCGAGTCGTCGTACGTGCCGCCCGCGACGATCTCGCAGGTCGGGTCCGCGATGGCGCGGTCGATCGCGGCCTTGTTCTTCGCGAAGGAGCGCTCGTCGATGACGGCTCCGACGAAGTTCGTCAGGTCGCGGACGTCGCCCATGGTGATGCCGTCGACCTCGGCCGCGAAGGCCTCCTTGAAGCCGTCGTTCCAGATCGAGGCCGGTACGTAGGCGCGCGAGGACGCCGAGCACTTCTGGCCCTGGTACTCGAAGGAGCCGCGGGTCAGGGCGGTCTTCAGGATCGCGCGGTCCGCGGACGGGTGCGCGACGACGAAGTCCTTGCCGCCGGTCTCGCCGACCAGGCGCGGGTAGGACTTGTACGTCTCGATGTTGGTGCCGACCGTCTTCCACAGGTACTGGAAGGTCTTGGTGGAACCGGTGAAGTGGATGCCCGCCAGCTCGGGGTGGGTCAGCGCCACGTCGGAGACGGCGATGCCGTCGCCCGTCACGAGGTTGATGACGCCCTTGGGCAGGCCGGCCTCCTCCAGCAGCTCCATCAGGAGGACCGCGGAGTGGGTCTGCGTCGGGGACGGCTTCCACACGACCACGTTGCCCATCAGGGCCGGGGCGGTCGGCAGGTTGCCCGCGATGGCCGTGAAGTTGAAGGGGGTGATCGCGTAGACGAAGCCCTCGAGCGGGCGGTGGTCGCTGCGGTTCCACACGCCGGCGGAGTTCGCGACCGGCTGCTCGGCCAGGATCTGGCGGGCGAAGTGGACGTTGAAGCGCCAGAAGTCGACGAGCTCGCACGGGGTGTCGATCTCGGCCTGCTGCGCGGTCTTCGACTGGCCCAGCATCGTGGACGCGGCCAGCTTCTCGCGCCACGGGCCCGACAGCAGCTCGGCGGCGCGCAGGATGATCGCGGCGCGGTCGTCGAAGGACATCGAGCGCCAGGCCGGGGCGGCGGCGAGGGCGGCGTCGACGGCCTCCTGGGCGTCGTCCCGGGTGGCGTTCGCGTAGGTACCGATGACGGACTTGTGGTCGTGCGGCTGCACGACGTCGAAGCGCTCGCCGCCGCCCATCCGCTTGACGCCGTTGATCGTCATCGGGAGGTCGATCGGGTTCTCGGACAGCTGCTTGAGCTGCGTTTCGAGGCGTGCGCGCTCCGGGGTGCCGGGGGCGTACGAGTGGACCGGCTCGTTGACCGGCACGGGGACCTGGGTTACAGCGTCCATGATGCGGGGTGCTCCTTGAGCTAGTGGGAGGGCCTAGTTCTTGGTGATCATCGAGCGGAGGAAGAAGAGCAGGTTGGCCGGCTTCTCCGCGAGGCGCCGCATGAAGTAGCCGTACCAGTCGGTCCCGTACGCCGTGTAGACGCGCATGCGGTGGCCCTCGGCGGCCAGCCGCAGGTGCTCCTCACCGCGGATGCCGTACAGCATCTGGAACTCGTACTCGTCCAGCTTGCGGCCCGCCTTGCGGGCGAGCTCCTGGCCGATGGCGATCAGGCGCGGGTCGTGGGACCCGATCATGGGGTAGCCCTCGCCCTCCATCAGGATCTTCAGGATGCGGACGTACGCCTTGTCGATCTCGGCCTTGTCCTGGTAGGCGACCTCGGCGGGCTCCTTGTAGGCGCCCTTCACGATGCGTACGCGGCTGCCGGCGGCGGCCAGGCGGCGGGCGTCGGCCTCGGTGCGGAACAGGTACGCCTGGATCACGCAGCCGGTCTGCGGGTACTCGCGGCGCAGCTCCTCGTGGATGGCGAACATCGAGTCGAGGGTGGTGTGGTCCTCTGCGTCCAGGGTCACGGTGGTGCCGATGGCGGCGGCGGCCTCGACGACCGGGCGGACGTTGGCGAGGGCGAGCTCGTGGCCCCCTTCCAGCGCCTGGCCGAACATGGACAGCTTCACCGACATCTCGACGGTCTCGCCGAGGCCCAGGTGGGCGAGCTGCTCGATGAGCTCGAGGTAGGCGTCACGCGCGGCGTGGGACTGCTCCACGGTGGTGATGTCCTCGCCGACGACGTCGAGGGTCACCTCCAGGCCCTTGCCCGTCAGGTCCTCGACGATCGGGATGACCTGGTCGACCGTCTCACCGGGGATGAACCGGTTCACCACGGGCTTGGTCACCGGGGCGGCAGAGACGATTCGGCGCATCTTGTCGCTGCGCGAGGCGGCGAGGATCGCGGGACCCAGCACGGGGTACCTCCAACGGGGGCGGGCAGAAGGAGACATTCAGCCCGCGCCGGGACGACGGAGGCCATAAGGAAAACGCAAGTAAAACCACCGTGAAACCTAGGGATCTCCCCGATCCTCTGCCATCGACAGCTGTCACGCATCCGTGGCCCGGATCTCATACATCTGTCTGAAGAGCGGCTGCGGGGGTGGGAGAATGTGCGGGTGAAGGGCGATTACCAGGACCTGGTGGACGAGATCTCGGCGCTGCTCGGCGCTCCGGCGACGCTGGAGAACCGCGACTTCCGGCTGATCGCCTTCGGCGCGCACGACAGCGACAGCTTCGACGGCGAGCTGGCCCTGGACCCCGTACGGACCCGCTCGATCATGACCCGCCAGTCGACGGCGGCCGTCCGGTCCTGGTTCGAGGGCTTCGGCATCGCCCGCGCCACCGGCCCGGTCAGGATCCCGGCCGCCCCGGACGCCGGAGTCTTCCGGGGGCGGATCTGCCTGCCGGTGCGCCACCGCGGGATCGTCCAGGGCTACGTATGGCTCCTCGACCAGGACCCCGGCCCCGACGCGGAGTCCCTGGCCGCCGCCATGGAGGTGGCCCAGCGGATCGGGCTGCTGCTCGCGGAGGAGGCCCGGGCGGGGGCCGACCTGTCCCGGGAGTTCCTCGCGGTGCTCACCGCCGGGCGCGGTTGGCAGCAGGACATGGCGGTGGCCGCGCTACGGGTGGCGCTCGGTCCGGGCGGCGAAGGACCGCACGCCGCGGTCTGCGTGAGCCCGTGGTCCGGCGAGGCCCCGGCTTCGGTCCCGGGGGCGGCGGCCGTCTGCGTGGTGCCCTGGCGGGGGGCCGGCGAGCAGGAACCCCACCCGGACGGCGGCGGCCCGGCGGGGCAGTCCCTCGCGATCCTGATCCGCCTGCGCGGCACGGACCCGCTGGCTCCGGCGCTCACGGCGATCTCCCGCCTGATGCCCCGCACGGGCGGCGGGACGGCCTCGGCGGCCGCGGCCGGCGCCAAGCCCGCCACCCCCGCGGCGGCCAACGGAGTGACCGCCGGGGTGACCGCCGGGGTGTCCGACCCCGTGCGGGCGCTCACGGCACTGCCCGCCGCCTGGCAGCAGGCCACCGCCGCCGCCCGGGCCGCCGCCGCGGGGCCGCGGCTCGGCCCGGTCGCGCAGTGGTCCGCGATCGGGCCCTACCGCATGCTGGCCTCCGTCGCCGAGGAAGCCCTCGACGACCCGGTGGCCCGCGCCCTGCGCGGCCCTGCCAACCCCGAACTGGCCCGGACCGCCGAGGTGTTCCTGGACTGCGCCGGCCAGGCGGGCCGCGCGGCGGCGGCCCTGGGCATCCACCGCCAGACCCTGTACTACCGCCTGTCCCGGGTGGAGCAGCTGACCGGCCTCGACCTGGACGAGGGCGAGGACCGCCTGCTCCTCCACATGGCCCTCAAGGCCGCCCGCCTGCACGGCTAGTTCGGCTTCCCGGTCGGGCGCCTGACCCCCTGCTCGGCCGGTACCGTAGGAGTGTGCCCGAGACTCAGCCCACTGTTCTCGTCCTGACCGCACTCCCCCTTGAATACGCCGCTGTCCGCGCGCAGCTCGAGCAGTGGCAGGAGCTCGTCCACCCTGACGGGACCCGGGTCGAGCGGGGCCGGCTGCCCGGCACCCCCTGGCATGTCGCCATCGGCGAACTGGGGGTGGGCGAGGGCCGGGCGGCTTCTCTGACCACAGGACTCGTCAACTGGCTCAACCCCGAGGCCGTGTTCTTCGTCGGTATCGCCGCCAGTGTGAAGGACGATGTCGGGATCGGGGACGTCGTCGTGAGCACGCGGGTGTACGAGGTCCACGGCGGGCGGACACCCGAGGGTTTCCCGGTCCGGCCGAAGCCCCTCGGGGGTTCGCGCGCGCTCGAACAGTCGGTCCGTTCCGCCGTGCGGGACATGCCCGACGTACGGGCGCACTTCAGGCCGATCGCCACGGGGGACGCGGCCCTGGCGGACCCTGAATCCGAGATCTCCCGGTTCATACGCCGCAACCACAACGACGTCGTCGCGATCGACATGGAGGGCTCCGGGCCGGCCCACGCGGCTGACCTGAACGGCCCGTTGGACGTCGTGGTGATCCGGGGCATCAGCGACCACGCCGATGCCGCGCACAAGTCCGCCGCCCCGGGTGCGCAGGAGCGCGCCGCCGAGCGGGCGGCCTCGCTGATGGTGGCGGCGCTGCGCAGGCACCGACCGAAGGCCGAAGGCGTTTCGGGGCGCCGCTACGCGATCCTCGTGGGAGTCTCACGGTATTCGTCGGGCCTGCCGGACCTCCCCGGGGCGGTGGACGACGTACAGCGCCTCGACGACGTCCTCGGCCCGATGGGTTACGAGCGCGTCCTGTCCGAGGTGTCGCTCAATCCGACCTCGGCCGAACTGCGTGCTGGTCTGGACAGGTGGAGCAGGGAGCAGCGGCTGGGACCGGACGACGTCCTGGTCGCGTACTTCGCCGGTCACGGCGTCCGGCACGGCGGCCGGCAGTACTTGCTCTGCTCGGACGACGACGATCGGTTCTTCCGGCACTCAGCCATCACCCTGGACGATTTCACCACCCTGGTGACGGACGATCTGGCCGGGCATTCGCTCATCCTCCTCAATGCCTGTTGGAGCGGCGCCTCCACCGCGAGGGACACGACCGCTTCGGCCTTCCTTCCGGGGAGTACCCGGCCGTCGGAGGGCAATGCCTGGGTGCTCAGCTCCGCGCGGGACGGCGAACGCGCGGAGAGCAGCACGTTCACGCGGGCGCTGCAGGAGGTTCTCACCGGACCACCGGTCGACAGGCGCCAGCGCTTCCTCAGCATCCGGTCGGTGGCGGAGGGCGTGCGGGAGCGGCTCCGCGCGTCCGACCTGTTCCAGGCGTTCGGCACGACGACGTACGGGGAGGAGGACCCGTTCTTCCCCAATCCGGCCTACGTTCCCGGCCTTCCACCCGATGAGCTCGACATCTCCAGCGTCGTGCGACTCCGCCGGGAACAGGACGACCACTTCACGCCGCCCGGTCGGGGCGTGGCGCACGCGTCGGTCGAGGGTGACTTCTTCGTCGGGCGTCTGGCTGCATTGAACGCGCTCACCGACTGGCTCGATGCGCCTGGCGGTGACAACGAGACGCTCGTCGTCACAGGCGCTGCGGGCAGCGGCAAGTCCGCGCTGCTCGGCCGTCTCATCCTGCTCATGGACCCCGACAGTGCGGCCAGGCTGAGCCTCCCGCCCACGGTGTCGACGCCGCCGGATGCGGCCCTCATCGCGCTGAGCTGCCGTACGACCACTCCTGCCGACATCACCGCGAGACTCGCGGCAGCGCTCGCCCTGCCGGCGGCCTCGGACCGTCACGACGTGTTCGCGGCGCTCGGCGCACGCACCGACCCCCTCGTGATCATCCTCGACGGGCTCGACGAGGCTCCGGACGGCGACCGGCTCGTCGCCGAATTGATCCGGCCGTTGAGTCCCCTTCCGGGGGTACGGCTGGTCATCGGCGCACGCCCGCACGAGGTGGCCCGGCTCGGCCCGGCCGTCAGAGTCATCGACCTCGACGAGCCGCCCTACCGGGACGACGCCGATCTCGAGCAGTACGCCTACCGCATGCTGCTGGGCGAGGCGACCGTGCCGCACGCGCGGCGTTCACTCCTCTACGCCGCCGACCCGGCCCGCGCCAGGACCGATGCAGCGGCCATCGCCCGGCGTGCACAGGGCTCCTTCCTCGTCGCACAGTTGGCGGTCCACGCCATGGTGGACGGCGGCGGGACGGCGGAGCGGTCGCCGGGCTCCGTCCCGACCATCGAGGAGTTGTACGAGAGCTACGCCGGACGCGGCTCACACGGCGACGCCCGCCGGGCCCCCTCCGCCCACCTCCTCTTGCCCCTCGCCTACGCCCAGGGAGCGGGGCTGCCGCCCGAGCTCTGGGCTCCGGTGGCCGAAGCACTCTCGGACGAACCTTGCACGGACGAGGACGTGCGGGACCTTGTCGCACAGCGCCACGGGCTCATCGTCGAAGACCGGCAACACGGCGCCACCGTCTACCGGTTCTTCCACCAGACCTTCGCGGAGTACCTGCGGCCTGCCGGTCAGGACCGGGAACGGCACCGCCGCGTGGCGCTGGCCCTCATACGGCAGGTACCGCTCACCGCTTCCGGTGAGCGCGACTGGGGAGCGGCGAACCCCTACATCCGCGAGCACCTCGTCACACACGCCGTGGCGGGCCGAGTGCTCGACGGCCTGTTGCCGGACGTCGGCTTCCTGCGGCATGCCGCACAGGGGCCGCTGCTGCGGGCACTCCGGGACAACGGCACCACCGGCTCCGCCCCCTCCTCGCACGTACCCACGCCCACCGGCGATGACGGGTCTGCCGAGGGGATCGCCTCGCGCCTGCTGTCCGAGCGACCCATCGTCCTGGTCGTCGCCACCGAGTGGTTCTCCTCCCACGGCGGGCTGAGCACCTTCAACCGGTACCTGTGCACGGCGCTCGCGGCCGCGGGGGCACAGGTTTTCTGCACCGTGCTCGAAGCGAACGCGACCGCGTCGGCCGACGCGGAGTCCAAGGGCGTCACCCTTCTGTGCCACCCGGGTGCGCCCGGCGCTCCCGAGTACGGCAGGCTGTCCCGCCGTCCCCGTCTCGACGTGGAACCCGACCTCATCATCGGCCACGGCCGGATCACCGGACCGGCAGCCGTACATCTGAACGAGGACTGCTTCCCGAAGGCCCGGAGGCTGCACATCATCCACATGGCGCCGGACGAGATCGAGTGGCACAAGCTCGACGCCACCACGGACCGGGCCCAACTCGCGGAGGACCGTACGGAAATCGAGCGGGAGCTGGCCGCCACCGCGCACCGCACCTTCGCCATCGGCCCGCGTCTGCACGGGCGTTTCTCCAACGCGCTCTGCGAGGCGGACGTGCTGCCGCCGCTGCAGCTCGACCCGGGCTTCGACCTGCAGCCCGGGGTCCTGCCCGCCCCGCGCACCCCTCCGCCCGGGTTTCCGCTCAAGGTGCTCCTGGCCGGCCGGACCGACGATGCCAGACTCAAGGGTGTCGATCTGGCGGCCCGCGCCCTCGGCCTGGTGCACGAGCTGCGGACCAAGGCGTCTACCGACCCGGTGGAACTCCTGGTGCGTGGAGCGCTGTTGGGTGAGGGCGAGGCCCAGCGGAACGAAATCATCGGCTGGTCGGGAGTTCACGCGCTGGAGGTGACCGTGCGCGGCTTCTCGCCGGACCCCGGCCGGCTGGACCAGGACATGGGCTGCGCGAGTCTGGTCATCATGCCCTCCCGCTCGGAGGGGTTCGGGCTGATCGGGGTCGAGGCCATCATCCGCGGTGTCCCGCTGCTGGTGAGTGGCAACAGCGGGCTCGCCCAGCTCCTGCGCAAAGAGTTGGGCGGTGACGCCGAAGAACTCATCGTGCCGGTCACCATGGACATCGAAGCGGACGCCGTCGTGTGGGCCGAGCGGATCAACCGGTGTCTCGACAACCGGGAATCCGCCTACGCCCGGATCGCCGACGTCCGCAGTCGCCTCTCCGCGCGCGTGACCTGGGCAGCGGCGGCCGCGCTCGTACTGGGCGAGGCGCCGCCGCGCCGTGAGCAGGTACCGGGCCCGACGCTCCCCTGACGTCAGGGCGCGGATCCCTCCACCGAGGCCGTCTTCGCCATCGCGGCCGCCGCCCGCCGCATCCCCTCCGTCAGTTCCGCCGGGGTCGCGGCCGACGCGGGGTCGAAGAGCCACTGGAGCATGAACCCGTTCAGCAGGGCCTGGTAGAAGGCGCCGGTGGTCCGCAGGTCCTCCTCCGTCAGGTCCTCCTCGGGTACGCCGGTGAACATCGAGATCAGCCCCCTGCGCCCCTCCCCCTGCGAGGCGGCGAGCATCGCGCGCAGTTGCGGCATCCGGCCCCCGGCGAGGGCGATCTCCATGCTGGCCGACCAGATCGGACCGGACTCCTCGCGCCCGGCGTGCACCCCGTCCCATACCGAGCGGAAGCGTTCCAGCGAGCCGCCCTCGCCCTCCACCTCGCCCGTGAACCGGTCACCCCACTCCTGGACGACGGCGACGAACGCCTCCGTCATGAGGGCGTCCTTGGAGCCGTAGTGGTAGCCGATCGAGGCCAGGTTCGCGCCCGAGACCTTGACGATGTCGCGGGCGGTCGTGCCCACGAAACCCTTCTCGAGCAGGCACTTCTTGGCGCCTTCCAGCAAGTCTTCGCGATGTCCCATGCCTTCACGGTAGCCAAGACACCCGTCCAAGACAAACGTCCTACACGACCGTCCTACACAGTTGTTCTATACAGCCGTACTAGACAGACGTTTATGACGCTTGTACATTGCTGCTCATGACGAACCCCGCAGCACGTCTCGCCGGTCGCCGGGAATGGACCGCCCTCACCGTGCTCCTGCTCCCCCTGCTCCTGGTCTCGATGGACGTCTCCGTCCTCTACTTCGCCATCCCGGCCATCACCCGGGAGCTGGACCCCAGCGCCACCCAGCAGCTCTGGATCTTCGACAGCTACGCCTTCGCCCTCTCGGGCCTGCTCATCACGATGGGCTCGCTCGGCGACCGGATCGGCCGCCGCAAGTTGCTGCTGACCGGCGCGGCCGCCTTCGGACTCGCCTCCGTCGCCGCCGCCTACGCCTCCAGCGCCGAGATGCTCATCGCGGCCCGGGTGCTGCTCGGGATCGGCGGCGCGACCCTGATGCCGTCCACGCTCGCCCTCGTGCGCAATCTCTTCCAGGACGAGCGGCAGCGCGGCAAGGCCATCGCGATCTGGTCCGGCGCCATGACCGGCGGCGTCGCCCTCGGCTCGGTCATGAGCGGCGTGATGCTGAACCACTTCTGGTGGGGCTCCGTCTTCCTGATCAACGTGCCCGCGATGCTGCTCCTGCTGGTGCTGGTCCCCGTGCTGGTCCCCGAGTTCAAGGACCCGGCGCCCGGCCGCTTCGACCTGCTGAGCGTGCCGCTGTCGATGGCCGCCGTGCTCCCGGTGGTCTACGGGCTCAAGGAGATCGCCGCCGAGGGCTTCACCCCGCTCCACGCCGGCTGCCTCGCCGCCGGCCTGGCCTTCGGGTGGCTCTTCGTCCGCCGCCAGCGCACCCGTGACGACGCCATGGTCTCCCGGACCCTCTTCCGGGAACGCGGCTTCGGTGCCGGCATCGGCCTGAACACCATCGCCGCCTTCGCCATGATGGGCTCGGCCTACTTCACCACCCAGTACCTGCAGTCGGTGCTCGGCATGGGCACCCTGGAAGCCGCCCTCTGGAGCCTCGCCCCCTCGGTCGTGATCGGCGCCGCCGCCCCCGTCAGCGCGGCCCTCGCCCAGAAGACCGACCGGGCCTACGTCATCTCGGGCGGCTTCGTCCTCGCCGCCGCCGGGTTCGCCCTGATCGGCCTGGTGGACACCGACTCGCTGTGGCTGCTGCTGACCGGCGCCGGGACCCTCGCCTCCGGCATCGTCACCGTGATGTCCCTGGTCTCGGACATGGCCCTCGGCTCCGCCCCCGCCGAGAAGGCCGGCTCGGCCGCCTCTCTGCTGGAGACCGGCCAGGAGTTCGGCGGCGCCCTCGGGATGGCCGTCCTGGGCAGCCTGGGCACGGCCGTCTACCGCTCCGACCTGGCCGGGTCCGAGCCCGCCGTACGGGAGACCCTGGGCGGGGCCGTGGCCACCGCTCAGGAGCTCGGCGGCGCGGCCGGCGGGCAGGTCCTGACCACGGCCAGGGAGGCCTTCGTCCACGGAATGCAGTACGCGGCCTGGGGCGGTACGGTCCTGCTCCTCGCGGCGGCGGTGCTCGCCGCGGCCCTGCTCCGGGGACGCGGAGCCCCGGCCCCGGACCAGGCGGAGCCGGCTCCGGCCGGCGAAGCGCTCGCGCACTGAGCGGCGTAGCGGGGCGGGACACACGAAAGGGCCCGGGGTCTCCCCCGGGCCCTTCGCGTGGGTCTGCTGCCGCAGCGTCAGCCGAGGCTGACCGTACGGGCCGAGACGGCGCCGATCTCGGTGGCGATGTCCGCGAGGACGTTCACCGGGGCCTCCGCGTCGACCGTGAGGACCGCGAGGGCCTCGCCGCCCTCTTCGGCGCGGGCGACCTGCATGCCCGCGATGTTCAGGCCGGCCTCGCCGAGGATGCGGCCGACGGCGCCGACCACGCCCGGGCGGTCGGCGTAGCGCAGGACGATCATGTGGTCGGCGAGCGCCAGGTCCACGTCGTACTCACCGATGCCGACGATCTTCTGCAGGTGCTTCGGACCCACGAGCGTGCCGGAGACCGAGACCTCCTGGCCGTCCGACAGGGTGCCGCGGACGGTCACCACGTTGCGGTGGTCCGGGGACTCCGAGGAGGTGGTCAGGCGGACCTCGACCCCGCGCTCCTGCGCGAAGAGCGGGGCGTTGACGTAGGAGACCGTCTCGTCGACGACGTCCTCGAAGACACCCTTGAGCGCGGAGAGTTCGAGCACCTTGACGTCGTGCTGGGTGATCTCGCCGCAGACCTCGACGTCGAGGCGGACCGCGACCTCGCCCGCCAGGGCGGTGAAGATGCGGCCGAGCTTCTCGGCGAGCGGCAGGCCCGGACGGACGTCCTCGGCGATGACGCCGCCCTGGACGTTGACCGCGTCGGGCACGAGCTCACCGGCGAGCGCGAGGCGCACCGACTTGGCTACCGAGACACCGGCCTTCTCCTGGGCCTCGTCCGTGGACGCGCCGAGGTGCGGGGTGCAGACGACCTGGTCGAGCTCGAACAGCGGGGAGTCCGTGCAGGGCTCCTTCGCGTACACGTCGAGGCCGGCGCCGGCGACGCGGCCTTCCTTGATCGCCGAGTACAGCGCGGCCTCGTCCACGATCCCGCCGCGGGCGGCGTTGACGATGCGGACGGACGGCTTGACCTTGTGCAGGGCCTCGTCCCCGATGAGACCGAGGGTCTCGGGGGTCTTGGGCAGGTGCACGGTGATGAAGTCGGCGACCTCGAGGAGCTCGTCCAGCGTCAGCATCTTGACGCCCATCTGGGCGGCGCGCGCGGGCTGCACGTAGGGGTCGTACGCGACGATCTTCATACCGAAGGCCGACATGCGCTGGGCGACCAGGACGCCGATGCGGCCGAGGCCGACGACACCGAGGGTCTTCTCGCTGAGCTCGACACCCGTGTACTTGTTCCGCTTCCACTCGCCGTTCTTCAGGGCGGTGTTGGCCTGCGGAATGTTGCGGGCCGTCGCGACGAGCAGGCCACAGGCCAGCTCGGCGGCGGTGACGATGTTGGAGGTCGGAGCGTTCACGACCATCACGCCGGCCTTGGTGGCGGACGAGACGTCGACGTTGTCGAGACCGACGCCCGCACGGGCGACGACCTTCAGCTTCTTGGCCGCGGCGATGGCCTCGGCGTCGACCTTGGTCGCGGAGCGGACCAGGATCGCGTCGACGTCCACGATCGCGGGGAGCAGCTCCGCACGGTCGGCGCCGTTGCAGTGACGGATCTCGAAGTCCGGGCCGAGCGCCTCGACAGTGGCGGGCGACAGCTCTTCGGCAATGAGTACGACAGGTTTCGAGCTCACGTGGGTCCTCACAAGTCCAGTGCGGACGGCCGTCCCGACGGCCGCAGGCGGTGGAGGGGGGTAGCCGCGTGGAAGACGCACGACACTGTGGGCCTGACGCGTTGTGTTGAGCAGTGTAGTGGCGGATCAGGAAGGGAATTCCGCCTGTACGGAAGGATCACCCGCACGAGATTGGCCAGGGTGGACAAGCGGTCCCCCAGGAGGCCCCTCGGGGCCCGCCGTACGGGTGGTCCCACCGCTGTGCCGCGGGGCCGGGACGCACCGTCCCGGCCCCGCGGCGAGGCGGATCAGCTCTCGTCGTTGTCGACCCAGCTCATCAGCTTGCGGAGCTTCTTGCCGGTGGTCTCGAGCAGGTGCGCCTCATCGGCGCTCTTGTACGCGTTGTACTTCGGCAGACCGGCCTTGTACTCGGCCATCCAGGTGTTGGCGAACTCGCCGCTCTGGATCTCCGCGAGGACCTTCTTCATCTCGGCCTTGGTGGCGTCCGTGATGATGCGGGGACCGGTGATGTAGTCGCCCCACTCGGCGGTCTCGGAGACCGACCAGCGCATCTTCTCCAGGCCGCCCTCGTACATGAGGTCCACGATGAGCTTCAGCTCGTGCAGGCACTCGAAGTACGCGATCTCCGGCTGGTAACCGGCCTCGGTCAGCGTCTCGAAACCGGCCTTCACCAGCGCGGAGGCGCCACCACAGAGAACGGCCTGCTCACCGAACAGGTCGGTCTCGGTCTCCTCGGTGAACGTGGTCTTGATGACGCCGGCGCGCGTGCCGCCGATGCCCGCCGCGTACGACAGCGCGAGCTGGAAGGCGGAACCGGTGAAGTCCTGCTCGACGGCGGCGATGCAGGGCACGCCGCGGCCTTCCTCGTACTGACGGCGAACCAGGTGGCCCGGGCCCTTCGGGGCGACCAGGGCGACGTCCACGTTGGTGGGGGGCTTGATGAAGCCGTAACGGACGTTGAAGCCGTGGCCGAAGAAGAGCGCGTCGCCCTCTTCCAGGTGCGACTCGATGGAGGCGGCGTAGATCTCGGCCTGGAGCGGGTCCGGGGTCAGGATCATGATGACGTTCGCCCAGGCCGCGGCCTCGGCGACGGGCAGGACCTTCAGGCCCTGCTCCTCAGCCTTGGCCTTGGACTTCGAGCCCTCGTGCAGGCCGACGACGACGTCGACGCCGGAGTCACGGAGCGACAGCGCGTGGGCGTGGCCCTGGCTGCCGTAACCGATGACCGCGACCTTGCGGCCCTGGATGATGGACAGGTCGGCGTCGTTCTCGTAGAACAGCTCGGCCACTGGGATATCTCCTTGGTGCGCTGGTGTTGCTCCCACCGTACGGCGGGGAACGGAATACGTGGTTCTCGGTCTCGCCATACGAGCGAGCGAGAAACGAACGGGCGGGGCACGACCGGGCCGGTGACACCGGCCCGGGCGGGCTCAGGCGCTGCGGTCGAGCGCGCGCAGGCTGCGGTCCGTGATGGACCGGCCGCCGCGCCCTATGGCGATCGTCCCGGACTGGACGAGCTCCTTGATGCCGAAGGGCTCCAGCATCTTGAGCATCGCGCCCAGCTTGTCGGTGCCGCCGGTGGCCTCGATGGTGACGGCCTCCGGGGAGACGTCGACGGTCTTGGCGCGGAACAGCTGGACGATCTCGACGATCTGCGAGCGCGTTTCGTTGTCGGCGCGGACCTTCACCAGAACGAGTTCGCGCTCGATGGCGTTAACGTGCTCCAGCTCGACGATCTTGAGCACGTTGACCAGCTTGTTGAGCTGCTTGGTCACCTGCTCCAGCGGGAGGTCCTCGACGTTCACGACGATGGTGATGCGCGAGATGTCGGGGTGCTCGGTGACACCGACCGCGAGGGAGTCGATGTTGAACCCGCGTCGGGAGAACAGCGCGGCGATCCGGGCGAGGATGCCGGGCGTGTTCTCGACCAGGACGGAGAGCGTGTGCTTGGACATGTGAGTCGTTCTCTCTCTCGGGCTCTCTCGGCTCAGTCGTCTTCGTTGTCGCCGAAGTCGGGGCGGACGCCCCGTGCGGCCATGACCTCGTCGTTCGAGGTGCCGGCGGCGACCATCGGCCACACCATGGCGTCCTCGTGGACGATGAAGTCGATGACGACCGGGCGGTCGTTGATCGCGTTGGCCTCGGCGATGACCTTGTCCAGGTCTGCCGGGTCCTCGCAGCGCAGTGCCACGCAGCCCATGGCCTCGGACAGTTTGACGAAGTCCGGGACGCGGGTGCCCATGCGGGGGGCGGCCGACTCGCCGAGCTGGGAGCCGACGGCCGTGTCGGTGCCCGTCTCGCCCGCGTGCAGGACGGTGTTCGAGTACCGCTGGTTGTAGAACAGGGTCTGCCACTGGCGGACCATGCCCAGCGCACCGTTGTTGATGATCGCGACCTTGATCGGGATGTTGTTCAGGGCGCAGGTGGCCAGTTCCTGATTGGTCATCTGGAAACAGCCGTCGCCGTCGATCGCCCAGACGGTGCGCTCCGGCATGCCGACCTTGGCGCCCATCGCGGCGGGGACCGCGTAGCCCATGGTTCCGGCGCCGCCGGAGTTCAGCCAGGTGCGGGGCTCCTCGTAGTTCACGAAGTGCGAGGCCCACATCTGGTGCTGGCCGACACCGGCGGTGTAGATGGTGCCCTTCGGTGCCAGCTGGCCGATCCGCTCGATGACCTGCTGGGGGGAGAGCGTGCCGTCCTCGGGCAGGTCGTAGCCCAGCGGGTAGGTGTCGCGCCAGCGGTTGAGGTCCTTCCACCAGGCGGTGTAGTCGCCGGCGTTGCCGTCGTTGGCCTCGGCCTGGACGGCCTGGATCAGGTCGGCGATGACCTCGCGGGCGTCACCGACGATCGGGACGTCCACGGCGCGGTTCTTGCCGATCTCGGCCGGGTCGATGTCCGCGTGGATGACCTTGGCGAAGGGGGCGAAGCTGTCCAGCTTGCCGGTGACGCGGTCGTCGAAGCGGGTGCCGAGCGCGATCAGCAGGTCCGACTTCTGGAGCGCGGTCACGGCGGTGACGGCACCGTGCATGCCGGGCATGCCGACGTTCTGCGGGTGGCTGTCCGGGATGGAGCCCAGGGCCATCAGGGTGGTGACGACCGGGACGCCGGTGAGCTCGGCGAGGACCTTCAGCTCGGCGGTCGCGCCGGCCTTCATGACGCCGCCGCCGACGTAGAGGACCGGCCGCTTGGCGGCGGCGATCATCTTGGCGGCCTCGCGGATCTGCTTGGCGTGGGGCTTGGTCACCGGCCGGTAGCCGGGGAGGTCCTGGCTCGGCGGCCACGAGAAGGTGGTCCGCGCCTGCAGGGCGTCCTTGGCGATGTCGACCAGGACCGGGCCGGGGCGGCCGGTTGAGGCGATGTGGAAGGCCTCGGCGATGGTCCTCGAGATGTCCTCGGCCCTGGTCACCAGGAAGTTGTGCTTGGTGATCGGCATGGTGATGCCGACGATGTCCGCCTCCTGGAAGGCGTCGGTGCCGATGGCCTTGGAGGAGACCTGGCCGGTGATCGCGACGAGCGGCACGGAGTCCATGTGCGCGTCGGCGATCGGGGTGACCAGGTTGGTGGCGCCGGGGCCGGAGGTGGCCATGCAGACGCCGACCTTGCCGGTCGCCTGGGCGTAGCCGGTGGCGGCGTGGCCGGCCCCCTGCTCGTGGCGGACCAGGATGTGGCGGACCTTCGTGCTGTCCATCATCGGGTCGTAGGCCGGGAGGATGCAGCCGCCCGGAATACCGAAGACGGTGTCGCACCCCACCTCTTCGAGAGAGCGGATGAGGGACTGCGCACCCGTGACGTGCTCAACTGCGGCGGTCTGGTGTCCGCCGGTACGGGCCCGCGGCTGCGGATGGTGGGCCCCGGTGGCCTGCTCGGTCATCGGCATTCTCTTCTCGAAGCTGAGGGTTTTACGAGGAGGGTTTTACGAGATTCGACGTTGCCAGTGCAACAAAAAACCCCTCGTGCCGGGAGGCAAGCGAGGGGAGCGCGTCGGGTGCGTTGAGCGGGGACATGCTGGTCCCAGCTTCAGCCGACGCGCTTTCCAAGTACGAGAATTCGGGTGCGCATGGCATTGACCCTCCCTCTGGCGGGAGGGTGATGTCAAGCGGGTGGGACGGGCGTCTCATTATGTGAGCCTCTGTGGATAACCATCGAGCCACCTGGCGAACCACCGGCCAACGCGGGTTGGGCCGAACCGCCCGGTACTGGGAACGTACCGCGCACGAGCGCTCGCCGCAGCCTGTACTCGTCCAGAGGGCCGGAGAAGGCCATTCCCTGCCCGTGGCTGCAGCCCATCGCGCGCAGTGCCATGACCTGCTCCGGGAGGTCCACGCCCTCCGCCACCGACTGCATGCCGAGGTCGTTTGCGATCCGCAACAGACCTGCGGTGATCTTGTGGAGCCGGGGGGATTCCACGACCCCCTCGACCAGGCCGCGGTCGAGCTTGAGCATGTCCACGGGGAGCCGGCGCAGCGCGCTGATGGCCGCGTAACCGCTGCCGAAGCCGTCCAGGGCGATCAGGACCCCGAGCCGGCGCAGCGCCGCCAGGCGGCGCTCCAGGTCGTCGAAGGGCACCCTGGGGTCGGAGACGGCGAGCTCCAGGACGAGCGCGCCCGACGGCAGCCCGTTGCGGGTCAGCAGGGCTTCCACCGAGCCCAGCGGCATCGACCGGTCCAGCAGCCGCTGCGCGGTCATCCGTACGGCCACGGGGACGTCGTGCCCGGCCCGGTGGCGCTCGGCCGCCTGCCCGACGGCCTCCTCCAGCAGCCAGCGCCCCAGCTCGGCGGTGCGCGAGGCGTCCGGCACGGCCGGATGCCCGCCCTCGCTGTACTCGGCGACCCGCAGGAACTCGGCCGGGGTGAACAGGATCCCCTGGGCGGAGCGCCACCGGGCCTGCGCCACCACGGCCGAGATCTCCCCCGAGGCCAGGGAGACCACGGGCTGGTGCAGCAGCGCGAACTCTCCGTCGTGCAGCGCGGTGCGCAGCCGCCCCGCGAGCTCGGCCTTGCGGACGACCTCGGCCTGCATCTGGGGCGCGTACATCTCGACCCGGTTCTTGCCGCCCGCCTTGGCCCGGTACATCGCGAGATCCGCGTTGCGCATCAGGTCCGAAGGGGTGATGCCGGGGTCCGCGAAGGCCACGCCGATGCTGGCGGCGACCCGGACCTCGCTCCCGGCGATCCGGTAGGGCTGGGAGAGGGTGGTGCGCAGCCGGTCGGCGATCTCGTGGACCTGGTACTCGCGGGCGCTGCGGTCGCGGTTGCCGTCGCCCAGGATCAGGGCGGCGAACTCGTCGCCGCCCAGGCGGGCCGCGGTGTCCCCGGCCCGGACCGAGTCCTGGAGCCGGCGGGCGGCCTCGATGAGCAGCTCGTCACCGGCCTGGTGGCCGATGGTGTCGTTGACCGCCTTGAAGCCGTCGAGGTCGATGAAGAGCACGGCGGTGCTGTGGTCCCCGGCCCGCCGGCCGGTGAGGGCCTGGCGGACCCGGCGGGTGAACAGGGCCCGGTTGGGGAGGTCGGTGAGCGGGTCGTGCTCGGCGCTGTGCTGGAGCTGCGCCTGGAGCCGGACCCGCTCGGTGACGTCGCGGCTGTTCAGGATGAGGCCGCCCTGGTGACGGTTGACGGTGGACTCCACATTGAGCCACTCGCCGGCGCCCGATCTGAACCGGCACTCGATGCGGGTGGTCGGTTCCTCGGTGGGCGGCGCGGCCAGGAAGCGGCGCACCTCGTGGACGACGCGGCCCAGGTCCTCCGGGTGGATCAGGGTGGCCAGCTCGGTACCGACCAGCTCTTCCGCCTCGCGGCCGTAGACCCCGGCGGCGGCGGGGCTGACGTAGCGCAGGGTGCCGGTGGGCGCGGCGATCATGATGACGTCGCTGGAGCCCTGGACCAGGGAGCGGAAGTGGTTCTCCTTCTGGGCCAGTTCCTGGGTCAGCGCGATGTTGTCGAGCAGCATGATGCCCTGGCGGATGACCAGGGCGAGCACGACCGTGCAGCCCGTGAAGACGACGACCCGGTCGACCTTGCGGCCGTCCACCACGTTGTAGAGGATGCCCAGCGTGCAGACGGCCGCCGCGAGGTACGGGGTGAGGGCGGGCAGGGAGCCGGTGATGGGGCGGCTGTGCGGCCGCTCGGCGCGCGCCTGGGCGACGGGGTCGGGACCGGGGTGCAGCCTGCGGGCGCCCCAGGGCGCGTAGGCGAGGAGGAGCGATCCGGCGAACCAGCCGGCGTCGAGGAGCTGGCCGGACTGGTACTCGGCGCTGAGCAGCGGCGAGGTGAACAGCGCGTCGCTCAGCACGGTCAGGGCGAGGGCCGCGATGGCGGTGTTCACGGCGGAGCGGTTGGTCTCGGAGCGGCGGAAGTGCAGCACCAGCACCATCGAGACGAGCGCGATGTCCAGGAGCGGGTAGGCCAGCGAGAGGGCGGCGCGCGGGACGCTGCCGGGGGCGCCGGACTGGGCGGTGCGCGCGGCGTGCGCGAGGGCCAGGCTCCAGGAGAGGGTGAGCAGGGAGCCGCCGATGAGCCAGGAGTCGAGGCCGAGGCAGACCCAGCCCGCTCGGGTGACCGGGCGCTTCGCGAGGACGAGCAGGCCCACGATGGCGGGCGGCGCGAAGCAGAGGAAGGCGAAGTCGGCGAGGGAGGGCTTCGGCACGGCCTCGCCGAGGACCACCTCGTACCAGCCCCAGACCGCGTTGCCGCAGCAGCCCATGAGCGAGGAGAACGCGAACAGCAGCCAGGCCGGGCGCTCCCGGCTGTCAATGGCGCGGGCGTACGTGAAACAGGAGACGGCGGCGAGCAGGCCGGCCGCGCTGAGTCCGAAGTCGCCCATGATCTCGGCGAGTTCCTCGGAGCCCCAGCCGAGGGCGGCACCCACGCCGTACCCGCTGCTGACCACCGCGAGGAGGAGCTGCATCGCCAGCCCCCTGGCACCTCTGCCACCGTCGCCTGCGAGGGGCCGGCGGGTCAGCAGCGCCGCCCCCGGGGTGCTCACCGGTCCCCCTCGCTGGCTGGTTCCGGCGCGGTCCAGTCCCGGCACCGTCGCCTCCGGCGGCTTCGCCGCATCGGATCCTTCGTCCATTGGCCGTGCATCGCCCGTCGCCCCCCAAAGTGTCCGATCACTCCCCAGCGCCAGACGTTCGTGGCGCAGCCCCTTGTTCCGGACGATACACCACTTTCGTCACTCAGGGACATAGTTTCTCTACGCTCCGTCACCAACAAGGGAGTTGTGCCCACCGAGCGCATCCGGACGAACGCGGAGCGTGCCCGCCGCACGTCATTCCGTGATCAACACCGTGTTCTCCACGGGCTCTCCCGCGGCGAACCGGCGGAGCTGACGGGCCACCAGACGCTTGGCCCGCGGCTCGAACGCGGAGCTGCTGCCGCCCACATGGGGCGTGATCAGGACACCCGGAGCATGCCAGAGCGGATGGCCTGAAGGCAGTGGTTCCGGATCGGTGACGTCCAGCGCGGCGCGCAGCCGGCCCGACTCCACCTCCGTCAGAAGGGATTTGGTGTCGACGACGGGTCCGCGGGCCACGTTCACGAGCAGCGCGCCGTCCTTCATGCGGCCGAGGAACCGGGCGCCCGCGAGCCCCCTCGTCTCCTCCGTGAGCGGTGTGGCAAGGATCACCACGTCGGCCCCGGGCAGGAGTTGGGGCAGCTCGGCGAGGGCGTGCACCGGCCCGCGCGCCGTGGTGCGCGCCGTCCGCGCGACCCGGACGATCCGCTCGCACTCGAAGGGGGCGAGCCGGTCCTCGATGGCCGCGCCGACCGCTCCGTAGCCGATGATCAGTACGGACTTGTCCGCGAGGGCCTCGTAGAACCCGAAGCGCCACTCCTCGCGGTCCTGGCCGCGCACCATGCCGGGGATCCCGCGCAGGGAGGCCAGGATCAGGGTGAGCGCGAGCTCGGCGGTGCTCGCGTCGTGGACGCCCTTGGCGTTGCACAGCCGTACGCCGGGGGCCAGATCGCCGAGGCCGCCCAGGACGTGATCGACCCCGGCGGTCAGGGTCTGGACGATCCGCAGGCGGGGCATCGCGGGCAGCGGGCGCAGGGTGACGGCCGGGGACTTCATGTACGGGGTGACGTAGAAGACGCAGGCGGCCGGATCGGCCGGGAAGGTCTCCTCGCCGTCCCAGTGGCGGTAGCGGAAGGAATCGGGCAGGCCCTCGATCTCCTCGGCGGGAAAGGGGAGCCATACGTCGAGGGTCTCGCGGTTCTCTGCAGTCATGATCAGGAGGCTATGCCAGGGGATCCGGATCGAACCGTTAGTTTGTGTGCCGGAACCGGGGGGACCAGGGGGGACGCACGGTGGAGCGCAGGTCGATCGGGGCGGGGGCGCTGACGGTGGGAGCCGTCGGCCTCGGCTGCATGCCGATGAGCGGGGCGTACGCGCCTTCGCGCAGACGGCGCGAGGACTCGCTGCTCACCGTGCACACGGCCCTCGACCTGGGGGCGAACCTGCTCGACACCGCCGATCTGTACGGCCCCTACACCAATGAGCTGCTGCTCGGCCGGGTGCTGCGCGAGCGCCGGCCCGACGCCTTCGTGTCCGCGAAGGCGGGGCTGCGGGCCGACGGGGTGCACATGGTGGCCGACGGGCGCCCCGGGTACCTGCGGCGGGCCTGCGACGCCTCGCTGCGGCGGCTGCGCACCGACGTCATAGACCTGTACCAGTTGCACCGGGTGGACCCGGACGTGCCGGTCGAGGAGTCCTGGGGCGCGATGGCCGAGCTGGTGGGTGCGGGGAAGGTGCGGGCGCTGGGCTTCTGCGCGCTGGGGGCGGGCACCGGGCCGGGCGCGGGGCGGCGCGGGGACCCGGCGTACGAGACGACCGTGCGGCACCTGGAGCGGGCCCAGCAGGTGTTCCCGGTGAGCGCGGTGCAGGCGGAGCTGTCGGTGTGGTCCCCGCAGGCGGCGTGGCGGCTGCTGCCGTGGTGCGCGGCGCGGGGGGTGGGGTTCCTGGCGGCGATGCCGCTGGGGAGCGGGTTCCTGACCGGGACGCTGGTCCCGGGTGAGGGGTTCGAGCCCGAGGACGTGCGGGCCAGGCATCCGCGGTTCACGGCGTACGCGATGGCGGCGAACCAGGTGCTGGTGGCGGGGCTGCGGCGGGTCGCCCGGCGGCACGGGGACGAGGTCACGGCGGCGCAGGTGGCGCTGGCGTGGGTGCTGGCGCAGGGGCCCCAGGTGGTTCCGGTGCCCGGGACCGGGCAGGCGCACCGGGCGGCGGAGAACGCGCGGGCGGCGGAGGTGCGCCTGACCGCCGAGGACCTGGCGGAGCTGGCGGAGCTGCCGGCGCCGGTGGGCGCCTGAACCAGCGCCCGAACCAGGACCGGAATCAGGTCCCGAATCAGGTCCCGAACCACTCGATCGAGTGTACGAGTGGCGGAACTTGAAGCAGGGTCGGCGCTGTTGAGTCGTGTGAGGGCACGATCGGAGGACCGGAGGGGAGTACGGCGATGCGATACGGACACGAGCGCGGACAAGGGCCGGGAGACGGGCCGGGACACGGCCTGCCACAGGGGCCTGACCAGGACCTGGGGGCGGACCAGGACCGGGCGCAGGATCGGGATCGGGATCGGATGCAGGGTCGGGCGGGGGTGGCGATGCGGGCGTACGGCGGCCCGCGCGGCCGGGCCCGCGGGGTGCTGGCGGCGTTCGCCCTGGCGGGATGCGGGGCGCTGCTGGCGGCGGGGTGCTCCCCGCCGGACGGCGTCGGAGCAAGGCCCGGCGATGCGCCACCGGGCGCGACGGCGGGCTCCGCGCCGCCGGGGGCCTCGGGCTCCCCCTCCGCTTCGGCCTCCGGGCCGCCGGCCAAGGGCGGGGTGACGGTGACCGGCGTGGCCGCCCAGGGTCTCGAGTCCCCGTGGGGGGTGGCTCCGCTGCCCGACGGGAACCTGCTGGTCGCCTCGCGGGACAAGGGCACGATCAGCAGGGTCGACGTCGCCGCCGGCGCCGTGACCCCGGTCGGCAAGGTGCCCGGGGTGGCCCCGGGCGGCGAGGGCGGGCTGCTGGGCCTGGCCCTGTCCCCTACGTTCGCCTCGGACCGCATGGTGTACGTCTACTTCACCACCGAGTCCGACAACCGCATCGCCCGGCTGCGCTATGACGATAAGAGACCGGCCGGCGATCAACTGGGCGCACCCGACACGGTGTTCAGGGGGATCCCCAAGGGGCTCATCCACAACGGCGGACGGATCGCCTTCGGCCCGGACAAGATGCTCTACGCCGGGACGGGCGAGACCGGGGAGACCGGGCTGGCCCAGGACAAGAAGTCGCTCGGCGGGAAGATCCTGCGGATGACCCCGGACGGGGAGCCGGTGCACGGCAATCCGGAAGCGGACTCGGTCGTGTACTCGTACGGGCACCGCAATGTGCAGGGCCTCGCCTGGGACAAGGACAAACGGCTGTGGGCGGCCGAGTTCGGGCAGAACACCTGGGACGAGCTGAATCTGATAGAGCCCGGCGCGAACTACGGCTGGCCGGAGGCCGAGGGCAAGGCCGGCAAGCCGGGGATGCGCGATCCGGTGGCGGTGTGGAAGACCGACGAGGCCTCGCCGAGCGGGATCGCCTGGGCGCAGGGCTCCGTCTGGATGGCCGGGCTGAGGGGGCAGCGGCTCTGGCGGATTCCGCTGGCCGGGGCGGAGCCGGTGGCGGAGCCCGAGGCGTTCCTGGCGGGCGAGTACGGCCGGCTGCGCACCGTGGTGCCCCTCGGTGGGGACAGGTTGCTGCTGGTCACAAGCGAGACGGATGGGCGCGGGTCGCCGGAAGCGGGCGACGACAGGATCCTGACACTGACGGTGCGATGACCGGCGGGCCCCGACGCGGGGACGAAAGGTGCGGTGGACGCGATGTTCAACATGATCGAGGAGCTGTTCAGCCCGGGGCGCAAGCACACGGACGAGGAGAAGAAGCGGCTGGAGCTTTCCCGGACCGACGTCAGTGACGGCGATCCGGGAAAGGGCCCGATAGACCTGGACTCCGGCAAGGTGCTCATACGGGCGAAGGAGGACCCGGCGGCCTAGGTGTTCTGTCCCGGGAGGTTGTGGACGGGTGAGCCAGGTCTCGGCTGAGGGATCTTGAAGGGGTGTGACCCGGATACGCCAGAAACCCGCCAGAACTTGATCTTGGCCTGCTGAGTGCCTGACGCTGTCGGGGATCTTGGCGATGACGGTCGGCCATGCCCTCGACATCCCAGTCTCCAAGATCCCCGACCTCGTCACCCGCGATCAGCTCTGCGTCTCCTCGCGGCGTCCCATAGCGGCCGCATCGGGGATGACGAGCAGCTTGCCGGTGGTACGCCGAGCCTCCAGATCGCTGTGGGCCTGGGCGGCCTCGGACAATGCGTAGCGGCCCGTTACGGTGACCTCAAGCGCCTTGGAGCGCACCCACTCGAACACATCGGCGGCCCGTCGGAGCAGTTCGGACCGATCGGCGATGAAGTCCCCGAGGCTGGGCCGGATCAAGGTCAGCGAACCGCCGTGGGCGAGGCGAATCGGATCAAACGGCGGCACGGCACCACTTGCCGCGCCGAAGAGCACGAGATGGCCGCGGGTTCGCAGGCTGGCGAGGCTCGCATCGAAGGTGTGCGCGCCGACGCCGTCGAAGACAACCGGCAGTCCCTGACCGCCGTTGAGCCGCCTGACCTCGGCTGCGAGATCGTCGACTGCGGAGGAAAGGATCACCTCAGCGGCCCCGGCACGCTTCGCCAGTTCGGCCTTCGCCGTGGTCGACGTCGTGCCGATCACCCTGCCGCCGAGATGGGTGATGAGCTGGGTCAAAAGCAGCCCCATGCCACCAGCAGCCGCATGCACGAGCACCGTGTCGCCCCCCTGAACCGGGTAGGCGTCCTTGACGAGATAGTGCGCGGTCATGCCTTGGAGGAGCACGGCGGCGGCTGTCTCGAAGCCGACATCGTCGGGCAGCGGCACCAGCCGGGAGGAGTCCACGACGGCCCGCTCGGCATACGTGCCGGGAATCTCCACCCAACCGACCCGGTCCCCGACTGCGACGTCAGCGACGCCGGGCCCAACTTCGACGACCGTGCCGGCGCCCTCAGAGCCCGGGGTGAAGGGCAGCGGGAGGCTGTACCGGCCTTCGCGGTGGTAGACGTCGAGGAAGTTGACCCCGGATGCGGCGACCTCCACGATCGCCTCGCCCGGACCCGGCCGCGGCTGGTCCACCTTGGCCTCCTGCAGCACCTCGGGACCGCCCACTTCGTACACCTGAATCGCTCGCATGGCCCTCCAATAACGGCTCATCCCCACCAACCCCGTTGATGGCTCATCCCCCACCAACCCCGTTGATGGCGATCCGATTCCCGGCAAGCAGACCAGCCCGCCGCCCTGCTCGGCCTGGTCCCCTCGACCGCGCGACCGCGCGACCGGGCACGTCATACGCCGCTACGAACGCGAGAAACCCGGCGAGCTCGTGCACGTCGACATCAAGAAGCTCGGCAACATCCCCGACGCTGGCGGACACAAGGTCCTGGGCCGGCAAGCGGGCCGCAAGACCCGCAGGAACGCCGGCTACAGCTACCTGCACACCGCCGTCGACGACCACTCCCGCCTCGCCTACAGCGAGATCCACGCGGACGAGAAGAAGGAGACCGCCACCGCCTTCTGGCAACTGGCTCCACTCCTACAAGCACCACCGCGGACACACCGCACTCGCAGGCAAACCACCCGCAAGCCGCGTCCCCAACCTGACGAGGCAATACACCTAGGGCCCGGCGCCCGGGGGGGCCTAGGGGGACGACGCCGCCTTCACCGCTTGCCGGCCGGCTGCTGGGTGACGGGGCCGAAGAGCCGTAGCCGGTGGGCCAGGGCGGCGGCCTCGCCGCGGCCCGCGACGCCGAGCTTCGCCAGGATGTTCGAGACGTGCACGCTGGCCGTCTTCGGGGAGATGAAGAGCTCCTCGGCGATCTGGCGGTTGGTGTGGCCGGCCGCGACCAGGCGCAGCACGTCCCGTTCGCGGCTGGTCAGCCCCAGCGCCTCGACCGGGTCGGTCTCCGGAGCGAGCAGGGCCTCGGCGGCGGCGCCCACGGGGACGAGCGGGAGCCTGGCGCGCTGCGCGAGCAGGGCCAGGTCCTCGCGGAGCCTGCGGGCACCGAGCTGCTCGGAGGTGGCGTAGGCCTCCTGGAGCCGCCCGGCGGCGGCCTCGCGGTCCCCGCCGGCCGCCAGCAGGGCCTCCACGAGCCGGTGCCGGGCCCTGGCGAGCAGGTAGGGACGCTCCAGGGGGCGTACGGCCGCTTCCACGGCCGTCCAGTCGGCGACGGTGTCCCGGTCCTCGGCCCGCAGCAGTTCGGCCCTGAGGAACTCGGAGTGGGCGGTCCACAGCGGGACCGGGGTGGCCAGGGTCCGGGCGGCGGCGCGCAGCACCGTCAGCGCCTCCTCCCGGCCGGCCTCGGCGACCGGCAGGCCCCGGGCGTCGGCTTCGGCCGAGGCGGCGGCGAGCAGCAGCGGCCAGGCGTAGCGGTGGTTGCCGAGTGGGAAGCCGAAGTCGACGGCTGCGGCGACCTCGGTGCGGACGTCGGCTATCCGGCCCTCCCCCGCGGCCACCCCGATCGCGAGCCGCGACAGCGGGATCTGGTGCTGGGGCTGGCCGTCGTGCGATCCGAAGTGGGCGCGGGCGGCGGTGAGCTGGGCGGCGGCCTCGGCGAGTTCACCGCGGGCCAGAGCCAGGTAGGCCAGCCGTCCGGCCGCGGCGGCTCGCGGGGCGGCTCCGCTGCTGACGAGAGCCAGGGTGCGCCGGGCCTCCGCCGCGGCCTCGTCCCAGCGGCCGAGGCTGTACAGGCTCTCCGCCATGTTCCCGCGGACCCAGGCCTCGGAGTCCATCAGCTGGGACTTCTTGACCAGTGCGACACCTTGTTCGGCCAGTTCCACGGCTTCGCGGGACCGGCCCAGGCTTTCCAGATGAGAGGTGAGGTTGATATGTGCACGTCCCACCAGCATGCCGAGTCCGAGTTCCGCGGCCCGGTCCTTGACCGCGTACATCTCGGCGAGTCCGCGCTCGGGTGCACCCGTGTCGACGAGCAGGCTGCCGACGGTGATCCGGGCGTTCAGCTCGGTGTCCTCGGCGCCGACCATCCGCGCGTACTCCACGGCGCGTTCGGCGGCGACCAGGTTGTCGGGTCCCGGTGTGTGGAGCATGCCCCAGCTCGCGGCCCGGACCAGGACGTCGGCGTGCACCTGGGACGGGGGCAGCCCGCGGACGAGTTCCTGTGCCTTGGCGAGCTCTTCCCAGCCGTCGCCGCGGCCGAGGCCGGTGATCAGCCGGGAGCGTTCGGTCCAGAACCAGGCGGCGCGCAGCGGGTCGTGGCCGTCGTCCAGCGACCGCAGGGCGGTTTTGGTGAGCTTCAGCGCACGCTCGCGCTCGCCGCCGAAGCGGGCCGCGACGGTGGCTTCGGCCAGCAGGTCGAGGCGTTGCAGCGGAGTGGTCTCCGGGTCGCAGCCGCAGGGCGGGTACACCTCGGTGTAGTCCGCCGGTCGCAGCGCTCCGCGCACGTCTTCCGGTACGGCCTCCCACAGCTCCATGGCCCGCTCCAGCAGTCGCAGCTGCTCGGAGTAGGCGTGCCGGCGCCGGGCGGCGACCGAGGCGGCGAGCACGGCGGGCAGGGCCTTGACCACGTCGTTGGCGTAGTACCAGTAGGTGGCGAGCCGGATGACCCGCTCCTCCGCGCGGATCAGCGAGTCGTCCTCTTCGAGCGCCTCGGCGTAGCGGCGGTTGACGCGGGCGCGCTCGCCGGGCAGCAGGTCGTCGGAGACGGCCTCGCGGACCAGGGAGTGGCGGAAGCGGTAGCCGTCGCCGTCGGAGGTGGCGAGGAGGATGTTGGCGCCGACCGCCGAGCGCAGGGCCTCGATCAGTTCGTCCTCGGTGAGCCGGGTGACGGCGCGCAGCAGGTCGTACTCCACGGTGGAGCCGCCCTCGGCGACGATGCGCACGACGCGCTGCGCGGCGTCCGGGAGGACTTCGACGCGGACCAGGAGGAGGTCGCGCAGGGATTCGGTGAGGCCGGTGAGACAGCCGCTGGCGCGGGAGGCGACGAGTTCCTCGACGAAGAAGGCGTTGCCGTCGGAGCGGTCGAAGACCGATTCGACGAACTCCTCGTCGGGCTGCGAGGCGAGTATCCCGGCGAGCTGGCGGCGCACTTCGGCCCGGTTGAAGCGGGACAGCTCGATGCGCTGGACGGTGCGCAGCCGGTCGAGCTCCGCGAGGAGCGGGCGCAGCGGGTGGCGGCGGTGGACGTCGTCGGCGCGGTAGGTGGCGACCACGACGAGCCGGCCGCTGCCGAGCGCGCGGAAGAGGTAGGAGAGCAGGTGCCGGGTGGAGGTGTCCGCCCAGTGCAGGTCTTCCAGGACGAGGACGACGGTGCGGTCGGCGGCGAGGCGTTCCAGCATCCGGGCCGTCAGTTCGAAGAGCCGGGCGGTGCTTTCCTCGTCGTGCGGGCCGCGGGGGGTCTCGCCGAGTTCGGGGAGGATGCGCGCGAGTTCGTCCTCCTGGCCGACGGCGGCTGCGGCCAGTTCGTCGGGGAGCAGGCGGTGCAGGGTGCGCAGCGCCGTCGAAAACGGGGCGAAGGGAAGTCCCTCCGCCCCGATCTCCACACAGCCTCCGACGGCCACGACCGCGCCGCGGCGGTCGGCCTCGCAGAGGAACTCCTCGGTGAGGCGGGTCTTGCCGACCCCGGCCTCGCCGCCTATGAGCAGTGCCTGCGGCTCCTGGCCGGCGGCGCGCGTCAGGGCGTCGGTGAGTACGGCCAGTTCGTCGGCTCGGCCGACGAACACCGGGCTGACAGATCTGGTCTCCACGCCGCCGAGCATCGCACAGAGGCCCTGCTCACCGGCACTGGATATCGGTGCGCTTCTCATCACGCGGGGGTTCGTACGGTCGCGCGACGCGGGTTACGCGGCGCGGGTGAACCGGCCGCGCTGCCCTCTCACCGACCCCTCCGGTTCCTGGCTCCGGGAGAAGGCGCGGCGGGCCTTCTTCGCTTCCTGGACCAGACGGTAGGCGTCGGCCTCGCGGATGAGGTCGGCGCGACGGGCGGTGGCGATCTCGTACTCGAACATCTCGTGCTCCCTGGTTCGCGTTTCTCGGACACCTCGTTCGGTGTGATCCAAGATTCGCGCCCCAGGGGGTGCCGGCACATCGGGAGCATGCCGCATCTGCGGGAGCCGGGGGGCCTTAGGTCGGGACCCGAGGTCCCTGAGGTGGCCTAAGGCAGTACCTAGGCGGGCCGCCGCGCGGCAGCGATCGGACTAGGCGGCGGGGGCCACCGGGAGGGCGAGCAGGTACATGAACAGGAAGGCGATCACGCCGATGACGGCGACGACCACGGCGGCCCAGGACACGGAGCGGACCCAGGCCGGGAGGGTGCGGCCGGAGGCGCCGAAGGCCGGGCGGGCCAGTACGAAGACGGCGATGAGCAGCGCGATCGTCGACAGGACGCCGTTGACCAGGGCGGTCATGTGCCAGGCGTTGCCGTACAGCGCCTCGATCTTGTCCTCGGTGGTGGTGGCGGTGGCGGAGCTGATCTGGCCCTTGAGGGTCTCCCGCTCGCCTATGACGCGGGAGGTCCAGCTGCCGCTGAGGGCGATCAGACCGAGACCGGCGGCGACGATCGCGGAGGCTCCGGAGGCGACACCACTGCTCTGCTCCGCGTCGGCCGCGGCGTCGAGCTCGTCGAACTCGTCGTCGAGGTCGGTGGCGAGCTCCTCGCCCTGGACCTCCTCGGTGGCGGCGGTGTCCGCGGCGGCCGGGGCGGTCGTCTCGTCGGTGGCGGCCTTCTTCAGGTCGGCCGGGGAGTCCGCCTCGGGAGCGGTCGGGGCGGGGGTCTTGGTGGTGTCCATGCGGGGCACCGTAGGCGGCTTTTCTGAGAGGTTCCTGAGAATCCGGCCGGGCAGCGGGCAGCGCCCCGCCCCGGTCCCCCGGGAGAGCCGGGGTGGGGCGGGGGCGGGCGGCCGCGGGGGGTGGTTACGCGGGGCGGGCCGCGGACCACTCGTGGGCGAGGAGCGCCCAGATCTCGGTGTCCTGACGGACGCCCCGGTGGAGGTGGTTCTCGCGCATGACACCCTCACGGGTCATGCCCAGGCGCTCGGCCACGGCGAGGCTCTTCTTGTTGCCGGAGGCGGCGTGCCACTCGACGCGGTGCATGCCGCGCTCGCCGAAGGCGTAGTCGATGAGGACGCGGCAGGCCTTCGTCACCAGGCCGCGGCCGGCCGCGGCGGGCTCCAGCCAGCAGCCGATCTCGCAGTTGCCCGTCCCCGCGTCGAACGCCGGGAAGAGGACCCCGCCCACCAGGGTGCCGTCGAGCCTGATCCCGAAGAACCGCGCGCCGTCCTCCCCGGCCGTGACCGCGTACTTGGCCAGCAGGGCGCGGGCGGATTCCGGGTCGACGGACCGGTCGGGGAAGCCTACGTACCGGCCGATGAACTCGCGTCCGCGTTCGATGTGGGCGAAGAACTCCTCCGCGTGCCGGGCTTCCAGCGGGAACAGCTGGGCGTCGTCGGCGAGGTCTATCGAGAACATGCGCGTTCTTCCTTGGCTATCGAGCGGCGGGTGGCCGGATCACCGGGAGCTGGTCGCGGGCTCGGCCGCGTCCTCGCTCGTGGCGGGGTCCGCGCCGGGCCGCTGCAGGGGAAGTTTCGCATGCGGACGGCGCTCCGGGGGCTCGATGCTGATCTTCGGGAGCCGGCGGTCCAGCCAGGCGGGCAGCCACCAGTTGGCTCCGCCGAGCAGGTGCATCAGGGCCGGGACGAGGAGGGTCCGCAGGACGAAGGCGTCGAGGGCGACGGCAGCGGCGAGCGCGATGCCGAACATGGCGATGATCCGGTCGCCGCTGAGTACGAAGGCCAGGAAGACGGAGATCATGATGACGGCCGCCGAGTTGATCACCCGGCTGGTCTCGGCGAGGCCGACGCGCACCGCCCGCTGGTTGTCCCCCGTCTCCAGCCACTCCTCGTACATCCGGCTGACGAGGAAGACCTGGTAGTCCATGGACAGTCCGAAGAGCACCGAGACCATGATCACCGGGAGGAAGGGCTCGATCGGCCCCGCGCTGCCCAGCCCCAGCGGTTCGCTGCCCCAGCCCCACTGGAAGATCGCGACGACGACTCCGAAGGAGGAGGCGACGGCGGCGACGTTCATGGCGGCGGCCTTGACCGGGATGCCTATGGAGCGGAAGGCCAGCAGCAGGAGCAGGCAGCCGAGTGCGATGACCACACCGACGAAGAGCGGCAGTTTGCCGACGATGACCTCGGCGAAGTCGTCGTACCCGGCGGTCACGCCGCCCACGTGCACCTGCATGGAGTTGTCGTGGCCGGCGCGCGGGATGACGTCCCCGCGCAGCCTGTCGACCAGCTCGCTCGTGGCCCGGGACTGCGGAGAGGAGTCCGGTACGACGGTGACGACGGCGGTGTCGCCGCTGCGGTTGAAGACCGCCGGTCCGGCCGCTGCCACGCCCCTGGTCGTACGGAGCGACTCGGCCAGCGCGTCCACGGCGACCCGGTCGCCGGCCCCGCCGAGGCGGGCGACCACGGTCAGCGGGCCGTTCATCCCCGGGCCGAAGCCCTCCGCGAGCAGGTCGTAGGCCTTGCGCGTGGTGGACGCGGCCGGGTTGTTGCCCTGGTCGGAGGTGCCGAGGTGGAGGGAGAGCGTGGGCAGTGCCAGCACCACCATGACCGCGGTGGCGACCAGGCCGAGCAGCTTCGGGTGGCGCTCGACGAAGGCCGACCAGCGGGCGGCGAAGCCGGTGACCGCGTCGGGCCGCGGACCCTCGGCGGCCAGCTTGCGGCGCTCGCGGCGGGACAGCGCGCGCATGCCGATGTACGAGAGGAGCGCGGGCAGCAGGGTCACCGAGGCGGCGACGGTCAGGACCACGGTGAGGGAGGCGGCGATGGCGACGCCGTTGAGGAAGTTCAGCCGGAGCACCAGCATGCCGAGCAGCGCGATGCAGACGGTGGCCCCGGCGAAGACCACGGCCCGGCCGGTGGTGGCGACGGCGCTCTCGGCGGCTTCCGCGACCGGGAGTCCGCGTTTGAGGCCCTTTCGGTGGCGGGTGACGATGAACAGGGCGTAGTCGATGCCCACCCCGAGGCCCACGAGGGTGCCGAGCATCGGAGCGAAGTCGGCGACCGGCATCGCGTGGCCGAGCAGGGTGATGCCGAAATAGGCGGTGCCCACGCTGACCAGGGCGGTGGCGATGGGCAACAGGCTGGCGGCCAGCGACCCGAAGGCCAGGAACAGCACCAGCGCGGCGATGGCCACCCCGATGACCTCGGCGAGGTGCGCGGAGGGCGCTTCGGTGAGGCCGATGGCGCGCCCGCCGAGCTCGACCTGAAGTCCGTCCGCCTGGGTCGCCGGGTTCCTCGCGGCGTCGACGACGGCCTTCGCCTCGCCCTTCGGCACCGAGTCGGCCTGCCGGTCGAAGGTGACCACGGCGTACGCGGTACGCCCGTCGGGGCTGATCCGGGCCCCGCTGTCGGGCCCGGGACCATAGGGGCCGGCAACCGAACCGACACCGGGCAGCCCGGCTATGGAGTCGAGGGCCCGCGCCATGCGCTCCTGCACGGCCGGCGTCCGCACGCTCTGCCCGTCCGGAGCCCGCCACACGATGGTGTCGGTGTCGCCGCCCTGCCCGTGGAAGCCTTCCCGCAGCAGGGCGTGCGCCTTGGCGGACTCGGTGCCGGGGACCTCGTAGTCATTGGAGAACGCCGTCCCGGCGCCGACCGCGGCAGCGGCGGTCCCGCCGAAGGCGAGGAGCCAGAGCAGGACGACAACGAGTCGGTGCCGCATGCACCAGCGTGCGAGGGCTGACAACGGACGGGCTCCCTGGTGGTTCGGATCTTTACCGGGGAACGGCCCGTCGGAAAGAACGCGTGAACACTGAAAACTGAACGCTGGGCGTCTGGAATTTTGGTGCGGGGTGCGTGCGGTTGGTCTACACCTCCACGATCGCAGCGCCGCGTGATCGTTGGCGGCCATCGTGGGCAGCGTCACAGGCGTGCGGGCAGGCGCGGGACCATGGTCACACGGGGTTCGGAGCGGAGGTCCGGCCGGACTGGTCGTCGGGGTGGCCGTGGGGGTGACCATTGGGGTGGTTATCGGGGTGGCCATCGGGGTGGTCATCGGGGTGGCCATCGGGTTCTTCGTCGGTGCGGTAGCCGGGCAGCGAGGGCCAGCGCACGGTGAGCACCACCGAGTCCTCCTCCGCGCACCAGGAATGGTCGACTCCGCGCCCCCACACGACGTAGTCCCCCTGTTCGGCCAGAACGACGCTCCGACCGGGGAACTCCAGCCGGAACCGGCCGCTGATCAGCACCTGCAAGGCCGTACGGGACTCTCCCCGCACCCACTGCGCCCGCTCCTCACCCTTGGGGTGGACGCCCCACTTGATCTCCACGTCCTCACTGTGACGGGCATCCCCGGGCTCCTTGAAGTGCCCCAGCAGCCAGCCCCGGTCGACGGCGGCGTCGGGGGTGGCCTTGCCGGTGTAGACGGAGGGGTGGGTGGACGGGTGGGTGGGGTCGCTCACGGGGTGAGGCTAATGCAGTTGTCGGACCCGTCGGCGGCTGGTGAGCTGGCCGGATGACGATGGATCCAGATGACCTGCTGAAGGTGCGCGCCGAGTTCGACTCCGCGATGCGACGGGAGGCCCGGCCCGACACCAGTGACGCGCGTGTGGAACGGGTGGGGGCGGTCGTACGGCAGATCGTGCCCGGCGCCGGAGGGAACATGGTGCTCTGGTCGGACCTCGACGAGCACACGGCGGATGCGGCAATCACGGAGCAGGTGGCGTTCTTCACGAAGCTGGCCGATCGGGGCGAGGTCCCGTCGGCGGAGTTCGAGTGGAAGCTGTACGGCCACGACCGCCCCGCCGACCTCGGGGACCGGCTGCGCGCGGCGGGCTTCGTGGCGGAGCCCGCGGAAACACTGCTGGTGGGACGGGTGGCGGACCTCGCAACCCTGTCCGTGGAGCCGCCGGAGGGCATCACCCTGCGGGTGGTGACCGATGAGGCGGGCGTGGATCTGATGATGGAGGCCCACCGCCGCGCCTTCGGCGCGGATCGCCCCCGCGTCAAAGACCTGATGCTGAACCTGCTGCGGGACGAGCCGGACACGATCGAAGCCGTCGTCGCGATGGCGGGCGACACCCCGGTGAGCGCGGCCCGGATGGAGATGCGCCCGGGGAGCCCGTTCGCAGGCCTGTGGGGCGGCGGCACGGTCCCGGAATGGCGAGGCCACGGCATCTACCGCCTCCTGGTGGCCCACCGAGCCCGCGTGGCGGCGGACCGGGGCATCCGCTACCTCCAGGTCGACGCATCGGAGGACAGCCGCCCGATCCTGGAACGGCTGGGCTTCGACGTGCTGGGGGTGACCGTGCCTTGGGTTTGGGAGGGGTAGGGGGGAGAGGGGAGAGGGGAGAGCCGGTCGGGGTGGTGGGGAGGGCTTGTGCTGCGGGTGGGGTGGTGGCTTTGACAGTGGTTCGGGGGGCGTCCCGGTAGTCCAGTGTTCTTTCGGCGTGGGCCGGTCCCTCAAGGGCGCTCCCTTCGGTCGCGTCGCTTCGCGATGGCCTTCGGCCACCCTTGACCGACCGACCCACGCCGAAAAGCCACAAGACTTCCGGGATCCCCCCGGGGAACGGCCGGGAGGGAAGTGTGGGGAGGAGCGGCCTCGTCTGGGATGCGCAGCCCCCTTGAGTCGGTGGTCATCTGGACACGGCCCCGGCAGGACCGTGACCCCAACCGGAACGAACGCGCGGGGCGATCAGAGCATCCAGGGACGGGCGTCTGGACACCCTTCCCGTGACCGTCGACCGCCGACATGAGCGAGAGAGTGACGAGAAGGGCTTCAGGGTCGGTGGGCGCGACAGATCGCTACACACTCCCACTCGGCCAAGCGACTACCGACCGTCCGTGGCTGATCTAGCGGGGGGGCGGACGCTGCCGGACGGTATGAGCCGGTACGGCGGCGCGGGGGTCAGGAATTGGTGTTGAGGAAGCCAATGGTTACCGCGCCCCACCAGCAGAGCTGCGAGATCACGGCGGTGGCTCCGCCCCAGAGCAGAAGGCGCGGGGTGGCGACGGGTCCGGCCGCGAGGCGGTGGCCGAGGAGGCCGGCCTGGAGACCGTTGAGGGTCAGGAGGACGACGAGCCCGAGCTTGGCGAGGGTGAGGGACGAGTTGAGATCGGGTTCCAGCATCATCCCGCTCACGACGAGACCACCGAGTCCGGCCCAGATCGGTATGTGAAGTCGGGACGTCGCACCGACCACTTCGGTGAGCGTGCAACGCCTCATGGCCCACAGCAGACCGTAGTAGTCAGCGGACAGAACCGCGCCGAAGCCGACGACGAGCGAGGCGAGGTGCGCGAAGAGCGTCGCCGTGTGCAGCGCCGGGTCGGTCTTCATGTGAACGGAGACCCACAACCCGACCGTCAGAACGATCATCGCCCCAAGCCCTGCGGCCACGACCGTCCACCAAGAGTCGTACAGGCGGATAGGACGAGCAGACAGATCAGCGGCAGGAGACGACATGAGGATGAGCTCCGAAGGAAGGGCGGCCACGAACGCGATCTGGGCGAGGTAAGGCCTACCTAAACATTCCTTGAGGTCAAAACCCGTCCACTGCCCAAGACGGGGCGCCGGCCGCTTCCCCACACAAATCAGGCCATAGCTATCAAGCCACGTCCGGTCCGCAGTCGCTAAGCCAAGTGGGAGGGGAACCGGTCGCTGGGCGGCCTTTGATCAGCCACGGACGGTCGGTAGTCGCTTGGCCGAGTGGGAGTGTGTAGCGATCTGTCGCGCCCACCGACCCTGAGGGGCTCGCGGGCGTTCTTGCGCTCATGTCGGCGGTCGACGGTCACGGGAAGGGTGTCCAGACGCCCGTCCCTGGATGCTCCGATCGCCCCGCGCGTCCGCACCGGCCGAGGTCACGGTCCTGCCGGGGCCGTGTCCAGATGACCCCTGACCGAAGGGGGTTGCGCATCCCAGACCACACGTAGGGGCGAAGGCCTTCACGCCCCGGGGCCAACGGGGCAAGATCTCAGCCATGGCAGCAACAACAGGATCCGCCCACCGCGTCGCCCCTCCCCTCGCCGGGGGCGAGCGCGAGACGCTCCGCGCGTACCTCGACTTCCACCGGGCCACCCTCGCCTGGAAGTGCGAGGGCCTCACCGACGAGGAGCTGCGCCGCCAGGCGTCCCCGCCCTCCACGCTGTCCCTGCTCGGACTGGTACGGCACATGGCGGAGGTGGAGCGGCACTGGTTCCGGCGCACCTTCGGCGGGGCGGAGGTCCCCCATCTGTGGTCGGACACCCACGACTTCCAGGCCGCCTACGACGCCTCCGGCTCGACCCGCGCCGAGGCCTTCGCGGCCTGGCGTGCGGAGGTCGAGCACGCCCGCGCGGTGGAGGCGGCCGCCGAGTCCCTCGACGTGACAGTGCGCGTCGAGAAGTGGGAGGAGGACGCCTCGCTGCGCCTGCTCATGCTGCACATGATCCACGAGTACGCCCGCCACAACGGCCACGCGGACTTCCTCCGCGAGGCCGTCGACGGCGCCACCGGCGCCTGAAGCGGAGCGGGCCCCCAACCCCGCCACTCACCCCCGTTCGGCCGCCGTCCCCGCCAGGAATCCGGTGATCAGCTCCGCCCACTCCCCCGGGCGTTCGACGAACGGCAGGTGCCCGGTGGCCAGTTCCGCCCACCGGGCGCCCGGCAGCGAGTCCGCCAGCTCCCGCTGACCCTCCAGCGATGCGAGCAGGTCGGCGGTGGTCGCGATGACCAGCGCGGGTACGTCGATCCGCGCGAGGTCGGCGCGCAGGTCGGCCCCCTTCACCAGTGCGGCATGGTCCCCGCCTCCGGGCGGGAAGGAGGCCGCGGTGGCCCGTACGACCTCCTCCACCTGCTCACCGGTCATCCCCTCCAGTGCCTGCCGGCTGAGGGTGAGCGGGACGAGGAGCCGGGCGAGCAGCTCGACCTCCCCACGGCGGGCCAGTTCGGCCCAGAGGTCGGTGATGAGGCCGAGCCGGTGATCGGCGCGGGCGAAGCTCGCCGTGAGCACCAGGGCGGTGACCCGCCGCGGGTACCGGGCGGCGATGCGCACGGCGACGTTCCCGCCGAGGGAGTAGCCGAGCACGGCGAACCGCTCCAGCCCCTCGGCGTCGGCGGCGGCCACCAACTGGTCGGCCAGATCGTCCAGTTCGAGAGGTTGCGTGGCGCGCGGGGTGGCCCCCGTTCCCGGGTAGTCGATGCCGACGACGCTGTGGCCGACAGCCAGGGCGTCGAGGACCGGACCGAAATTCGACTCCACCGAACCGCCTCCGCCATGGGCGAGGAGGAGTCCGGGCCCACCGCTCTCCTTGCGGACGGTGCGGGCGTAGGCGCTGACCTGAGTGGCATGCACGAGAGGTTCCCCTGACTTCAGTAACGATCACTACAGAAAGAACCGTACCCGATTAAATTAGCGATCGCTACAGAACTTCCGGCCGTGGCCGCAACTTGACCGGCGCCCTCCCGCGCCGGGAAGCTGATCCCCACTCAAACAACCAGCGCTGGGGGGAAATTGACCAGCCAGAATCTGCACATCGGGCCGGACGCGGCAGCGGACCGCTACCGGTTGCTCCGGTCCATCGGGCGCGGCGGGGAGGCCGTGCTCTATCTCGCGGAGATCGAGCTCGCGGGAGGATCCGAGCCCGTCGTCGTGAAGGTGCTCGACTCCAAGACCACGATCACCCCGGACGTCTTCGACCGGATCAGCCAGAAGTGGAACGAGCAGGCGGAACTGCTGCGCTTCGTGCACCGGCCCGGCGTCGTGGGCGTACGGGAGCATTTCGAGGGGCCACCGATCCACCGGCCCGGGGAGTCCTCGACGCTGACCGGACGGGCCCTGGTCCTGGTCATGAACCACGTCGACGGGCTCGACCTGCGCGACTGGCGGGCCGAGCGGACCCTCGCCACGGCCGCCGAGCGGCGCGAAGTGATGCGCACGCTGGAGCAGTTGGCCGAGGTGCTGGACTGGCTGCACTCGGGGAAGGCCACCCCCTCCGGACGTCAGGTGATCCACGGCGACCTGTCCCCCGGCAATGTCATGGTGGATGCGCACGGGCAGGCCACCCTGGTGGACTTCGGCCTCAGCAAGCTGACCGCCGACCACCAGACGGCGGAGGTGTGGTTCACCCAGGGCTACGCCGCGCCGGAGGTCTTCGAAGGGAAGCGGACCCCGGGCGCGGACCGGTACGCCTTCGGGGCCATCGCGTACTTCCTGCTGAGCGGGGAGTCCCCGCCCTCGACGCCAGAGCTGCTGGCCCAAGCCCTCGTACGGCTGCCGCAGTTCGCCGTACTGGATGCGGAGCAGCGGGCGCGGATCGCCTCCATCTACGCCGCCGACCCGCTGAAGCGTCCGGTGAACCTGGCGGGCTGGATGAAGGACATCCGCCGCGTGGTGGTGTCCACCACCACGTCCACCTCCCAGCGGGTGGTCCAGGACGCGGTGCCGGTTCCCCCGGCGACTCCCCCGGCCGCGGCCCCGCCGAAACCGGTGGCCCCTCCCCAGCAGGCCCAGCAGCCCTCGCAGCCGCCGGCGGCTCCGGTGGTGGCCCCGGCCGTCCCGGCGAGTCCCCCGGCCGCTCCCCCGGCCCAGCCGGTGCACACCCCGCCGCCCGCGTACACCCCGCCCCCCACCGAACCGGCTTACACCCCGCCGTCCGTCCAGGCGAGCGTGCCGCAGGGGTACGGTCCCGCGCCCGTGGCCGTGTCCCCCGCGGAACCGGCGCTCCCGGCGCCCCCGCCGCCCCCGCGCAAGAAGCGGCGGACCGGGCTGGTGCTCGCGGCGGTACTGGCGGTCCTGGTGGTGGCGGGCGGCGCCGTGGTCGGCGTGAAGCTGCTCGGGGACAAGAAGGACGCGGACGGCGCGAACACGGCGTCCGGCGGGGACAAGGCGGCTTCGTCCTCCTCGGCCTCCGAGAGCCCCTCCCCGCTCCCCACTCCCACGCCCACCCCGACGCCGAGCTCGTACGCATCCGAGTCCGTCGACCCGACCGCGCAGCCCACGGCGACGGGTTCCCAGCCCCCTTCGGGGGTCGCGCCCGGAGTCAACGCCGCCGATCTGACGGTCATGAGCCCCGTAAAGGACCTGGGCGGCTTCGAGGTGCGGCCCGCCAAGATCGACACCAAGCAGTACGGGGCGGCGTTCGTCGCGGAGCGCCGCTGCTACACCGACACGTACACGGAGTTCGACCTCAATCGCGAGTGGAAGAAGCTGGACTTCATCGTGGGGATCGACGACGGCTCGACCAACGAGAAGGGCCGGGTCAGCTTCTCCCTCGACGGCCAGCCCGCCGCCTTCTCCGAGCTCGTGCAACTGGGCAAGCCGATCACCCACACCGTGGACGTGAGCGGCGCCCTGAGGCTGCGCATCAAGGTGGACAAGGGCTGCGACAACGGCACGGTGGTCATCGCCACCCCTCAGTTGTCACGCTGACCCGCTGGACGAAGACAACGAAGACAACGAAAGGCGGCCCCGCACCGGAGAACCGGTGCGGGGCCGCCTTCGTACGTGCGCGAGTGACTGCGTCGACTACTCCGAGACGCCCAGGCGCTCCAGGATGAGCTCCTTGACGCGCGCCGCGTCGGCCTGACCACGGGTGGTCTTCATGACCGCTCCGACCAGTGCGCCGACGGCGGCGATCTTGCCACCGCGGATCTTGTCGGCGATGCCCGCGTTGCCCGCGATGGCCTCGTCCACGGCCGCGCCGAGCGCGCCCTCGTCCGAGACGACCTTCAGGCCGCGCTTCTCGACGACCTCGTCCGGGGTGCCCTCGCCGGCGAGTACGCCTTCGAGGACCTGGCGGGCCAGCTTGTCGTTGAGCTCACCGGCCGCCACCAGGGCCGCGACGCGCGCGACCTGGACGGGGGTGATGGGCAGCTCGTCGACGACGACGCCCTGCTCGTTGGCGTTGCGCGCCAGCTCGCCCATCCACCACTTGCGGGCGGCCGTGGAGTCGGCGCCGGCCTCGATGGTGGCGACGATGGAGTCCACCGCGCCCGCGTTGAGGATCGACTGCATGTCGTGCTCGGTGACGCCCCACTCCTGGAGGAGGCGGTTGCGGCGCACGCGCGGCATCTCCGGCAGGCCGGAGCGCAGTTCCTCGACCCAGGTGCGGGCCGGGGCGATCGGGACGAGGTCGGGCTCCGGGAAGTACCGGTAGTCCTCGGCGTTGTCCTTGATGCGGCCGGCCGTGGTGGAGCCGTCCTCCTCGTGGAAGTGCCGGGTCTCCTGCACGATCGAGCCGCCGGAGGAAAGCACCGCCGCGTGGCGCTGGATCTCGAAGCGGGCCGCGCGCTCGACGGAGCGCAGCGAGTTGACGTTCTTCGTCTCGCTGCGGGTGCCGAACTCGGACTCGGGGGTGGGGCGCAGCGACAGGTTGACGTCGCAGCGCATCTGGCCCTTGTCCATGCGGGCCTCGGAGACGCCGAGCGCCTTGATGACCTCGCGCAGTTCGGCGACGTACGCCTTGGCCACCTCGGGGGCGCGCTCGCCGGCGCCCTCGATCGGCTTGGTGACGATCTCGATGAGGGGGATGCCTGCGCGGTTGTAGTCCAGCAGCGAGTGGGACGCGCCGTGGATGCGGCCGGTGGCGCCGCCGACGTGCAGCGACTTGCCGGTGTCCTCCTCCATGTGGGCGCGCTCGATCTCCACGCGGAAGATCTCGCCGTCCTCCAGCTGGACGTCGAGGAAGCCGTTGAAGGCGATCGGCTCGTCGTACTGGGAGGTCTGGAAGTTCTTCGGCATGTCCGGGTAGAAGTAGTTCTTCCGGGCGAAGCGGCACCACTCGGCGATCTCGCAGTTCAGCGCGAGACCGATCTTGATGGCGGACTCGATGCCGATCTCGTTGACGACCGGCAGCGCGCCGGGCAGGCCGAGGCAGACCGGGCAGGTCTGCGAGTTGGGCTCGGCGCCCAGCTCGGTCGAGCAGCCGCAGAACATCTTGGTCTTGGTGCCGAGCTCGACATGGACCTCGAGGCCCATGACGGGGTCGTACGACGCGAGGGCGTCCTCGTACGACAGCAGTTCAATGGCAGTCACAGTGGAAATTCCCTCTCAGCCCAGCAGGACGTCGTCGTCGCCGAGACGCTTCAGTTCGCGGTACAGGATCGCGAGGCCGGTGACGATGGCGGCGGCGGACACGACGGCGTCGATCAGCTTCAGCGTGTCGTGCTCGGTGCGGGCCTTCTTGGCCTGCTTGACGACGCTGAGGGCACCGAAGGCGGTGGTGCCGATGGACAGGTACGTACCGGACTTGGACTTCCTGAAGCCCTTGGCCTTGGACAGCGCACTCGTGTTGGAACTCACAGCGACGGAGCCTCCTCAAGCAGCGGGTGACCCCAGCGCTCGACGAAGGCGGCCTCGACTGCGGCACCCACCTTGTACAGGCGGTCGTCCTTCATCGCCGGGGCGATGATCTGGAGCCCGACCGGGAGACCGTCCTCCGGGGCCAGGCCGCAGGGCAGCGACATGGCGGAGTTGCCGGCCAGGTTGGTCGGGATGGTGCACAGGTCCGCGAGGTACATCGCGAGCGGGTCGTCCGAGCGCTCGCCGATGGGGAAGGCGGTGGTGGGCGTGGTCGGGGAGACGATCACGTCGACCTGCTCGAAGGCCTTCTCGAAGTCCCGCGTGATGAGCGTGCGGACCTTCTGGGCCGAGCCGTAGTACGCGTCGTAGTAGCCGGAGCTGAGCGCGTACGTACCGAGGATGACGCGGCGCTTGACCTCGTCGCCGAAACCGGCTTCGCGGGTCAGGGCGGTGACGTCCTCGGCGGACTTGGTGCCGTCGTCGCCGACGCGCAGGCCGTAGCGCATGGCGTCGAAGCGGGCCAGGTTCGAGGAGCACTCGGACGGCGCGATCAGGTAGTACGCGGCCATCGCGAGGTCGAAGGACGGGCAGTCCAGCTCGACGATCTCGGCGCCGAGCTCGCCCAGGAGGGCGACGGACTCGTTGAACCGCTGGACGACGCCGGCCTGGTAGCCCTCACCGGCGAACTGCTTGACGACACCGACGCGCATGCCGGCGACGGAGCCGTTGCGGGCCGCCTCGACGACCGGCGGGACCGGGGCGTCGATGGAGGTCGAGTCCATCGGGTCGTGCCCGGCGATGACCTCGTGCAGGAGGGCCGCGTCCAGGACCGTACGGGCGCAGGGGCCGCCCTGGTCGAGGGAGGAGGAGAAGGCCACCATGCCGTAGCGGGAGACGCCGCCGTAGGTGGGCTTCACGCCGACGGTGGCGGTGAGGGCCGCGGGCTGGCGGATGGAACCGCCGGTGTCCGTGCCGATGGCCAGCGGCGCCTGGAAGGCGGCCAGCGCGGCCGCGGAGCCGCCGCCGGAGCCGCCGGGGACCCGGGTGAGGTCCCAGGGGTTGCCGGTGGGCCCGTAGGCGCTGTTCTCGGTGGAGGACCCCATGGCGAACTCGTCCATGTTGGTCTTGCCGAGGATGACGACGTCGGCTTCCTTCAGCTTGCGCGTCAGGGTGGCGTCGTACGGCGGGATCCAGCCTTCGAGGATCTTCGAACCGACGGTGGTGGGAATCCCCACGGTGGTGAAGATGTCCTTGAGGGCGAGCGGCACGCCGGCCAGCGGGCCGAGCTTCTCGCCGCGCTCCCGCTTGGCGTCGACGGCGGCCGCCTGGGCCAGCGCGCCCTCGCGGTCGACGTGCAGGAAGGCGTGGACCTTCTCGTCGGTCGCCTCGATACGGGCCAGGTGGGCCTCGGTGACCTCGACGGCCGTGAGCTCGCCGGAGGCGATCTTCTCGGCGGTCTGTGCGGCCGTGAGCCTGATGATGTCGATGGTGCTGTTGATGTCAGCCATGGTGATTAGTCCTCCCCCAGGATCTGCGGCACCTTGAAACGCTGCTGCTCCTGGGCGGGAGCGCCGGAAAGCGCCTGCTCGGGGGTGAGCGACGGACGGACCTCGTCCGCGCGCATGACGTTCGTCAGCGGCAGCGGGTGGGAGGTCGGCGGGACGTCTTGGTCGGCGACCTCGGAAACGCGGGCGACCGCGCCGATGATGTCGTCGAGCTGTCCAGCGAAGTGGTCGAGCTCTTCGCTCTTCAGCTCCAGACGTGCCAGCCGAGCGAGGTGGGCGACCTCCTCGCGCGTGATGCCAGGCATGCAGCGATCCTCTGGGGGTTCGGGTGTGTAGGTTTCGGCCCCAATCCTATGGGGCCCCGCCCCCGCCCGGCGCCCCGGTTTCCCCCCGGGGCGGTACGAAGCCCCCGTGCGGGGTGATTCCGCCGCGCGCCGGGGCCGCCTGCGGCGGCTTGCGCGGAGCCCGCGCGGGGCGAAGTCCCCGCGGCGACCCTTGCCGCTGCGCGGGACGAAGTCCCCTACCCGCCCTTCGCCCGTTCCCTGGGGCTCCGCCCCGGACCCCGCTCCTCAAACGCCGGAGGGGCTGGATTTGGCTCCGGCGTTTGTGGAGCGGGGGTCCGGGGGCTGGCCCCCGGGGAACGGGCGAAGGGTGGGTAGGGGACCTCGCCCCGCAGGGCAGGCCTCAGGCCGGGACGGTCAGCTCGGCGCGGGCCGCGGTCACCGTTTCGGGAAGTGTGGAGTGGACGGTGAGGTCCGGCCTGGACAGGGACAGCTGCGTGACGACGTCCGCGCGCCGCGGGTAGCCGGGGTCGGCGCCGACGACCAGGCGGCGGCCGGGGGTGGCCGCGGCCGCGCCGAGTTCGTAGAGGGTGATCGGCTGGACCGTCAGCGACGCCTCGCACGCGGGGAACCAGAACAGCGTCAGGTCCGCCCGCAGCAGATGCGCGTACTCCCACGCGATCTGGATGTCCGTCTGCGACGTGTCGGACACGTCGAAGTCCGTCCGCCGCGGGTTGAACACGACGAAGTCGGCCAGCTCCCGCGCCGCCTCCGGCTGCCAGCTCGGGCAGTGCGTGATCCCGCCCGCCAGGAAGACGGACGGCGGATCGCCCGGCACGGTGCGGTACCGGACCGGTGCTTCCACGTACCTCACTGGGACTGGGACGCCGCGGCCGCGGCCGCGGTCTGGGCCGCCGCCTCCGCCTCCGCGGCCAGCTCCGCCGTGATGTCCGCCGGCCGCCGCCAGCCGCGTTCCCCGCGGGCGAGCAGCCAGGCCGTCGCCTCCTGCGGAGGCATCGCGGCGGCGACCAGCCAGCCCTGGACGGCGTCGCAGCCCAGGTCGCGCAGCCGCTCCCACGTCTCGTCGTCCTCGACGCCCTCCGCGACGACCAGCAGGCCCAGCGAGTGGGCGAGGTCCACGGTGCAGCGGACGATCTCCGCGTCCTGGGCGTCCACCGCGAGCCGCGCCACGAAGGACCGGTCGATCTTCAGTTCGCTGACCGGCAGCCGCCGCAGGTGGACGAGGGAGGAGTAGCCCGTGCCGAAGTCGTCGAGGGACATCTTCACGCCGTGGCCGGTCAGTCCGGCCATGGTGTCGGCGGCCCGCTGCGGGTCCTCCAGCAGGACGTGTTCCGTTATTTCCAGCTGGAGCCCGCTCGCGGGGACCCCGTGCCGGGCGAGGCGCGCGGCCACGGCTCCCGCGAAGCCGGGGGTGTGGACGTCGCGCGGGGACACGTTGACGGCGACCGGGACCTTGAGGCCCTGGGCCCGCCACCGGGCGACCTGCGCGAGCGCGGTCTCCAGTACGTACTCGGTCAGGTGGGGCATCAGCCCGGAGGTCTCCGCGATCGCGATGAACTCGTCCGGGGGGACCCGCCCGCGCTCCGGGTGCACCCAGCGCACCAGGGCTTCCAGCCCGGCCACCTTGCCGTCGAAGCAGACCTTCGGCTGGTAGTGCAGTTCCACATCGCCCGCGTCCAGCGCCCGGCGCAGGTCGCCCAGCAGGCCGAGGCGGTCGGGGGTGTTGCTGTCGCGCTTGGACTCGTAGACCTCGACTCCGGTCCGGTCCCGCTTCGCCTGGTACATGGCGACGTCGGCGCGGCGCAGCAGGCCCTCCGCGTCCAGCGCGTGGTCGGGGAAGACGGCGAGGCCGGCGCTGGCTTCCAGGACCAGGGTCAGGCCGTCCAGGTCGAGGGGGGAGCTGAGTTCGGCGACGAGGTTGCGTGCGATCCGCTGGGCGCTGGTGGTGGAGTCGGCGACGGGGAGGAGGACGGCGAACTCGTCGCCGCCGAGCCGGGCCGCCTCGGCGTCCGGGGGCAGGGCCTGGCGCAGCCGGTCCGCGATCTGCAGGAGCAGCCGGTCGCCGGCGAGGTGGCCGAGGGTGTCGTTGACCGCGCGGAAGCGGTCCAGGTCGATCAGCACCAGGGCCGCGCGGGTGCCCGACCGTTCGGCCTGGTCGAGGGCGCTCCAGGCGCGCTCCAGCAGCCACTGGCGGTTGGGCAGTCCGGTGAGCGGGTCCCGCAACTGCTCCTCGGCGCGGGCGCGGGCGATCCACAGGGTGGAGTCCAGGGCGATCAGCGGTACGGCGAACAGCGGCAGCAGGACCGGCTTCGATTCGGCGACCACGCAGATCAGCGGGGCGATGCCGAGGAGGGCGACGGCGACCAGGGCCTGGCGCAGCAGCGCCGTACGGGCGACCGTGGGCAGTCCTCCGCCGCTCGGGGCGAGGGCGAGCCACAGCAGGACGCGGGTGACGAGCAGGTAGGCGAGGGCGACCAGGATGACCTCGGGTACCGCGTCGAGCTCCCAGCCGGTGGGCCGCCACGGGGCTTCGACGGAGGGCGACTCGCCGAACGCGGCGAGGACGAGGGCGCCCGCGCCGATGCCGAGGATGTCGGTGGCTCCGTGGAGCAGGCCCTGGCGCCAGCGGTGCCTGCGGGCGGCGCCGACGAGGGAGACCACGGCGAGGGAGACCAGTCCGGCGGGGACCCATCCGTAGAGGATGAGGACGCCGAGGGTGAGGGCCGCGCCGGATCCGGTGCCGCCCCACCAGCGGTCGCGGCCGAGGGCGACGAGGTGGCCGACGATGATGCCGGTGAGCAGGGCGAGCGCCCAGCCGACCGGGCCGCCGGGGAACAGGGCGTGACGGCTGGTCAGCGCGGTGACGACGCCGATGCCGAGCACGACGGCGGCGAGACCCACGATGAGGGAGGGCAGCGCGGCGCCGCGGCCCGCGGGGCCCGTGCCCGCTCCGGTGTCGAGCGGTCGCGCTTGCGGTGTCCTGGAACCCAGGACACCGAGCCGGCCCGTCCGCATGGACGGGAAATCCCCGCCGAAATCTGGTGACGGGTCGGCGCTTTCGGTGGGTTTCATGCCCGTCCCTCTCACAGCCGGCGATGCCGATGCCACGCGATGGCCCCGATGTCATGCCATCACGGCTGGAATCGCGTCAAGCAGCCGTGCACGACAGGCGCACCCCTCAACAGTAGGACGCGGGAGGCGCCCAGGGGCAGCGGTCGGCGGCGGTTGCCCGAATACGACCCAGCCATCCTCATCAGTACGGTATCCGCCGAACGGGTGAGTTCGGACCAGGACCCTCCGGCCGCCCGTCCGATGATCCGACAGGTCACGGGCCCGCCACCAGCCTTGTACCGGCCTCGCGGGGGCCCGGTACCGGCCGCGCCCCCGCGGGTGCCACCGCCGTCCGCGCCCGGCGCGCGCCCGCTCGTACGGCCGCACGCCACGCATCCGTTCGCCTTCGCTACTCGGCTGCGGCGTCGCCGTCCACCGGGAGCGCGGCCTCGCGCGCCGCGTCCGGGCCCTCTTCGAGCAGGACGGCGAAGCCGGCGTCGTCGAGGATCGACAGCTTCAGCTGCACGGCCTTGTCGTATTTCGAGCCGGGGTTGTCACCGACCACGACGAAGGAGGTCTTCTTCGAGACGGACCCGGTCACCTTGGCGCCGCGGCTCTGCAGGGCCTCCTTCGCGCCGTCCCGCGTGTGGCTCTGCAAAGTTCCCGTGACGACGACGGTCAGCCCCTCCAGCGGGCGCGGCCCCTCGTCCTCGCCGGAACCTTCCTCCTCCATCCGGACGCCGGCCGCCCGCCACTTGCGCAGGATCTCCTCGTGCCACGGCTCGGCGAACCACTCCTTGAGGGAGGTGGCGATGATGGCGCCGACGCCCTCGGCCGAGGTCAGTTCCTCCTCGGTGGCGCTGCGGATCGCGTCGATCGACCGGAACTGGCGGGCGAGGGCCTCCGCCGCGACCGGGCCGACGTGACGGATCGACAGCCCGTTGATGATGCGGGCGAGCGGGCGGTCCTTGGCCGCGGCGATGTTCTCCAGCATCGCCAGGGCGTTCTTCTTCGGCTCGCCCTTCTGGTTGGCGAAGACCGTGACGATCTTCTCCTCGCCCGTCTTCGGGTCCCGCTTGGGCAGCCCGCTGTCCGGGTCGAGGACGTACGCCTTGATCGGCAGCAGCTGCTCGATGGTCAGGTCGAAGAGGTCGCCCTCGTCGAGGAGCGGCGGGACGGCCGGCTCCAGCGGGCCGGTCAGCGCCGCCGCCGCGACCATGCCGAAGTTCTCGATGTCCAGGCTGTCGCGTCCGGCCAGGTAGCCGACGCGCTCGCGCAACTGGGCCGGGCAGGACTGCGCGTTGGGGCACCGGACGTCGATGTCCCCTTCTTTCATGGGCCGCAGCGGCGTCCCGCACTCGGGGCACTCGGCGGGCATGACGAACTCCCGCTCGCTGCCGTCGCGCAGGTCGACCACCGGCCCGAGGATCTCGGGGATGACGTCGCCGGCCTTGCGCAGGACGACGGTGTCCCCGATGAGCACGCCCTTGGCCTTGACGACCTCCTGGTTGTGCAGGGTCGCGAACTCCACCTCGGAGCCCGCCACCGTCACCGGCTCCACCTGGGCGTACGGGGTCACGCGCCCGGTGCGGCCCACGCCGACCTTGATGTCGATCAGCTTGGTGTTGACCTCTTCGGGGGCGTACTTCCAGGCGATGGCCCAGCGCGGGGCGCGCGCGGTGGAGCCGAGCCGGCCCTGGAGGGCGATCTCGTCGAGCTTGACGACGACGCCGTCGATCTCGTGCTCCACGGAGTGCCGGTTCTCGCCGAAGTTCGCGATGAACTCCCGGACCTCGGCGAGCGTGGAGACCACCTTGTTGTGCTGGGCGGTGGGCATGCCCCACTCGTGCAGCAGCTCGTACGCCTGCGACTGGCGCTCGATCTCGAAGCCCTCGCGGGCGCCGATGCCGTGCACGACCATGTGCAGCGGGCGGCTCGCGGTGACCTTCGGGTCCTTCTGGCGCAGCGAACCGGCCGCCGCGTTGCGCGGGTTGGCGAAGGGCTTGCCCTCGGCCTCGACGAGCCGTGCGTTGAGCTCCTCGAACTTCTCCATCGGGAAGTAGACCTCGCCGCGGATCTCGACCAGGGCGGGGATCCGGTCGCCCTTCAGCCGGTCGGGGATGTCGGCGATGGTGCGGACGTTGGGCGTGATGTCCTCGCCCGTGCGGCCGTCGCCGCGGGTGGCGGCGCGGGTCAGGCGGCCGTTCTCGTAGGTGAGGTTGACGGCGAGGCCGTCCACCTTCAGCTCGCACAGGTAGTGGTAGTCGGAGGTGTTGGCGTCCCGGGCCACGCGCTCGGCCCAGGCCGCCAGTTCCTCGTCGTCGAAGGCGTTGTCGAGGGAGAGCATCCGCTCGCGGTGCTCCACGGAGGCGAAGTCCGTCTCGTACGCCCCGGCCACCTTCTGGGTGGGCGAATCGGGCGTGCGCAGCTCCGGGTACTGCTCCTCCAGGGCTTCCAGCGAGCGCAGCAGCTGGTCGAACTCGGCGTCGCTGACGACCGGCTGGTCGTTCACGTAGTACCGGAAGCGGTGCTCCTCGACCTGCTCGGCGATCAGCGCGTGCTGCTCGCGCAGTTCCGCCGGTACGGCCGATTCGCTGCCCTGCTTCTGTTCGGCTGCCATGCCGTGTCCTCCCGTGACCCGTCTCGATCCATCACTCAGGGTTGTCGGCGAGCGACCTCGCCGCCCTGACGCAGTGCGCCTGAACCGCCCGTGCGTAGGCGGGCGAAGCGCCCGCCAGACCGCACGTCGGGGTGACCACGACGGACTCCGCCAGAGTCCCCGGGGTCAGCCCCAGCCTGCGCCAAAGCTTCCTGACACCCATGACGCTACCGCCCGGGTCCGACAACGGGCCGTCGGTCCCGGGCACCACTCCGGCGAAGAGTTTCGTACCGGCTTCGACTGCTTCCCCGATCGCGTCATCCTCGCGCTCGGTGAGCAAGGAGAAATCGAACGACACGCCCGAGACCCCGGCGCGCCGCAGCAGTCCGAAGGGCACCTCGGGTGCGCAGGAGTGGACGATGACCTCGCCGTCGTGGACGGCGAACAGCTCGCGCAGGGTCCCCTCGACGACCTGCCGGTCGACGGCGCGGTAGGTGCGGTAGCCGCTGGCGGAGCGCACCCGGCCGAGCAGGACGGCGGTGAGCGAGGGCTCGTCGTACTGGAGGACGATCTCGGCGCCGGGGATCCGCTTGCGTACGTCGGCAAGGTGCTCGCGCAGGCCCTCCGCGAGCGACCCGGCCAGGTCCCGGCAGGCGCCCGGGTCCTGGAGGACGGCCTCGCCGCCGTGCAGCTCCAGGGCGGAGGCCAGCGTCCACGGCCCGACGGCCTGGACCTTGAGCCGGCCCTGGTAGCCCTGGGTGAACTCCTCCAGGGCGTCGAGGTCTTCGCCCAGCCAGGAGCGGGCCCGCTTGCTGTCGCGGCCGGGGCGGTCGCTGATCCGCCAGCCGCTGGGCTCGACGTGCGCGTACATGTCCACGAGCAGCCCGAGGGACCGGCCGATCATGTCCGAGCCGGGGCCGCGGGCGGGCAGCTCGGCGAGGTACGGGAACTCCTCGAAGGAGCCGGTGACGGTCTTGGCGGCCTCGCGGGCGTCGCCGCCGGGCAGCGAGCCGACTCCGGTGGCTCCGCCGGTGCGGCTCGTGCTCATCGGCCGGGCCTGACGGTGAGGTCGCTGACCACGGCGTCGCGGGGCAGGTCGACGGCCATCACGATGGTGGTCGCGACGGACTCGGCGTCGATCCAGTCGGCGGCGTCGTAGGTCTCGCCCTCCTGGGAGCGGACCTTCATCTGCATGGGGGTGGCGGTGCGGCCGGGGTAGACGGAGGTGACGCGGATGCCGTTCTCCTTCTCCTCGGCCCGGAGCGAGTCGGCGAGGGCCTTCAGCCCGTGCTTGGAGGCGGCGTAGGCGCTCCAGTCGGCGTGGGCGGCGAGACCGGCGCCGGAGTTCACGAAGACGATGGTGGCGTGCGAGGCGCGCAGGGTCGGCAGCAGGAGCCGGGTGGCCTCGGCGGGGGCGATGAGGTTGACGTTGAGCTGCTGGTGCCAGGTCTTGGGGCGCAGCTCCCCCACCGGGCCGAGGTCCACGATGCCGGCGATGTGCAGGAGGGAGTCGATCCGCTCCGGGATGGCCTGCTTGGAGAAGGCCCACGACAGCCGGTCGGGGTCGGCGAGGTCCCCGACGAGCGCGCTCGATCCCGGGTAGCGGTCAGTGAGCTGCCGGGCGCGGGCGGCGTCGCGGGCGAGCAGGACGAGGTCGTCGCCGCGGGCGTGCAGGCGGTCCGCGACGGCTTTGCCGATGCCGGAGCCGGCGCCGGTGATCAGGTGAGTGGCCATGCCTCCCATGCTCGCAGGTACCCCACCCCGCCCACGCCGCGCCCGCATGCGCATCCGTATCCGGCCCCGGCCCGGCCCCGGGGTCGCGTCAGAGGCCGGCGGTCTCGCGGAGGGTTGCCGCCGTCTTCGAGGCGTCGTAGTCCGCGGGGACGCCGTCGACCAGGATGACGTCCCCCGCGATGTGATCCGCGCGGAGCGGGATCAGCGCCTGGTAGGCCTCCGACGCGTACCACCCCCGTGCGCGCTCGAGGTCGGGGAAGCCGATCATCACGACCGTGCCGGGCCAGCTGCCCTCCATGACCTCGACCTGCCGGCCGTGGACGAGGAAGCGGCCCTCGAAGGGGTCCATGGTGGCCTGGATCTCCTCGATGTAGCGGAGGATGTCCTCGTTCATGGTCTCGGGGCGTATGTGGGCGATGGCGTAGGCGGTCATCTCGGGCCTCTTCTTCCCTGCGGGATCGGCTTGTTGGTCCGATCCTGCCCGCCGGTGGCCCCGGAGGCGATTACCTCCGGGGTCATCGGTGGGCGGGTGGGCGGGGCGTCAGCCCGCCAGGTAGGCGCGCAGGACCGTCACCTGCGACGTGTTGCCCGAGCGGTCCGTGACGGTGCCGCGCAGGGAGACCGTGCCGCCCTTCGCGGGGGTGCGGACGTCCACCCTGCCGTGGCGGACGTGGAGCGGGCGCCAGGTGCGGCCCTCGTCGTAGGAGACCTCCGCCCGGAGGGAGGCCCGGGCGGTGGCCGCCGGGCCCTGGACGGTCACCGGGAAGTTCGCCGTGCGGCCCGCCGGCAGGGTGCCGTCCAGGGCCGGGCGGGCGTCGAAGCGGACCACCGAGACCGGGAGCGGGACCGGTCCGGCCGTCTCCTGCGAGCGGAACCGCCAGGTGGCCGTGGTCTCGGAGGAGGTGGCCGAGAGATCCGGGCTCAGCCGGGCCGTCGTGGTGAGCTCGTACGCGGCCTCGCCCGGCGGGACCGGGAAGGGGTCGCTCGACTCAAGCGGGCTGTCGCTGCGGCCCACCTCGACGCCGTCACGGCGCAGGACGGTGCTGCCGGTGGCCTCGTGGAACCCGCCCTGGTGGTTCGCGCCGTCCGCCAGCAGGGGGACGGAGCCGCCGATCGAGCCGCCGTCGCGGAACACCCCGTGCTCGGCGTCCAACCGGGGCCCGAACACAGCCGCGTTGAAGCGCTCGTGGTAGGTGCGGCCGCCCGTGAGGGTGCGCCCGCTCTCCGCCTCGTACGCCGTCTCCTCCCGCGGGAAGCCGTTCTCGTCGTGTCCGGAGCTCTGCGTGTAGAGGAGGTCCCAGGTCACCTTGTCCAGGGTGGACACGTAGAGCGTGGCCGTGGTCGGCAGGGGCCGCCGCAGGGACATCGAGCTGCCGGAACGGCTGTCCGGGAGGCTGCCGATCGCGACGGGCGAGCCCTCCTTGCCCGGGGCGGAGGCGCCCTGGCCGATCACGAGGGCCGCCAGGTCGCGGGATTTCAGGTGCCGGGTGTAGCCGGTGGCGAGGCTCCGTACGGGGCCGCCCAGCACCGCGTGGTACTCCGTCGAGGGGCCGTCCTGCCAATGCACGTCCCACTGCTGGCTGAGCGCTCCGGCGGCGGGCGGCGGGCCCGACTGGCGGGTGCGGAAGCCGGTGAGCGAGTCGAGCCAGAAGCCGAAGCCGTAGCGTGCGCCGCCCTCGTTCAGGGTGTACGAGGGCATCACGAACTGGGCCTGCGCCGACTTCGAGGGGACCGTGATCTCCACCGGCCGGGTGGTGCGCGCGTCGAGGGTGACCGTGGTGTCGGCGGTGATGTCGAGCTGCGGCCGGACGATCCAGTCGGCGCCCTTGGTGAGGTCGAGCGGGTCGACGACGAGGGCGGCGTCGAGCAGGTAGCCGCCCTTGGGGACGCGCAGGGTGACGGTGCCGGAGGGGTCGTGGGCCTCGAAGCGGCGGGCCGCCGCGCCGCCCCTGACGCCCTGGACGGTGGTGGCGTGGTCCGCGGCCGGTTTCCCGTCGCGTCCGAGGTGGCGGAGCGTCAGATCGTAGGACTCGGGCTCGCGTTCGGCGACGGCGGCCGTACGCACCCGCTGGCCGCCGCCGGTAGCCGTCGCGGTGGTGTACGCGCTGTAGGTGCCGTCCGCCGTTCCGCCGAGGCGGGTGTCCACCGTCAGCGCGGTCTCGGCGGTGCCGCCCGCCGGGACGGTGAGCCGGCGGTCGCCGAGGGTGAAGAAGCCCTCGGGCGCGGGCGCGCCGCCGGGGGCGCTGCCCGTGACGGTGAGGTCGAGGGTGACGGGCGCGGCGCCGAGGTTGCGGTAGGTGATCTTCCGGGTCTGCGGGACGTCGTCCGCGTGCGGCCAGCGCTGCATGTCGAAGGTCAGCGCCGCCTCCTGGGCGATCACGCTCTGGCCGAGCGCGCCGTCGACGGCGATCCGGCCGGTGCCCTGCTGGTACGGGGTGTACGCGGCCCCCTGGGCGGAGCCGGTCAGCGCGCCCTTGAGCTCGGCGCCCTTCCAGTCCGGGTGCCGCTGCTTGAGCAGGGCGGCGGCCCCGGCGACGTGCGGGGTGGCCATGGAGGTGCCGGAGATGGTCAGGTAGCCGGCCGGGTCCTGTCCGCTCTCGCGGTCGATGACGCTGCCGGGGGCGGCGGCCGCGGTGATGTCGACGCCGGGCGCCGTGACGTCCGGCTTGACCGCGCCGTCGCCGAGGCGCGGGCCGGTGCTGGAGAAGGGGGCGAGCACGTCGGCGTCGTCGACGGCGCCGACGGTGAGCGCCGCGCTCGCGCTGCCCGGGGACTGGACGGTGCCGGGGCCGCGGCGGCCGCTGTTGCCTGCGGCGACGGCGAAGAGCACGCCCTTCTCGGCGCTGAGCCGGTCCACGGCCGCTTCGACGGGGTCGAGCTGTGGGGTGTCGGGCGCGCCGAGGCTGAGGTTGACGATGTCGGCGCCCTGGGCGACGGCCCATTCCATGCCGGCGAGGATGCCGGAGTCGCTGCCGGAGCCGCGGTCGTCCAGGACCTTGCCGTTGAGCAGTTTCGCGCCGGGCGCGACGCCCTTGAAGGCGCCGGCCGAGCGGGCGCCCGTACCGGCGGCGATGGAGGCGACGTGCGTGCCGTGGCCGAAGCGGTCCGCGGCGTCCTCGGAGCGGGAGAAGTTCTGCGCGGCGACGACCTGGCCGGCCAGGTCGGCGTGGGTGGCGTCGATGCCGGTGTCGAGCACGGCGATCTTGACGCCGGAGCCGTCGTATCCGGCGGCCCAGGCCCGGTCGGCGCCGATCTGCCGGGTGCTCCTGTCCAGGGTGGCGGTGCGCTCGGCGTCGAGCCAGACCGTGGCGATGCCGGGGGCCGCGGCGCGGCCTCCGGCGTCCTGCCGGGGGTCGGTGAGCGCTTCCCAGAGGGCGGCGGCGGCTCCGGGGTCGGCGCTGACGGCCTCGGCGTCGAGGGTGGGGTAGGTCCGGGTGACCTGCGGGCCGCCGGCGGCCCGCAGGGCGGACCGGGCGGCGGGGGCGGGGCCCTCGTAGCCGACGATCAGCTGGAGCCGGCCGGAGGGACGCGCCAGGTACTCGGGGCGGCTCAGTTCGGTGATGTCGAACAGGCGCGGGTCGAGCTTTCCGGCGCGGATCAGCGGCCTGGCGTCGTACGGCACGACGCTGGTGTGGCCGTTCTCGGTGTGCACCGAGAACGGTATGTGCGCGCGGCCCTCGGCGCGCTCGAGGGAGACGGGCCTGCCGTCGGCGGCGAGGACGACGCGGTCGCCGGTGACGAGGGTGATGCGGGTGGTCGGGGCCCGTCCGGCGGCGGATGCCGCACCGTCCCCGGTGCTCGCGGACCCCGGGCCCCCTGGGGCGGTCGCGGAGGGTGTGCCCGATGAGCCGGTCTCGGGCGCCGCGGCGGCCGGGGTGGTCAGCCCCGCCGCGAGCACGAGTGCGGCGGCCGCCGCGAGCGAGGCCGCCGCCGTCCTGGTGTGGTGGTTGCGCACGTGGTTCCCCCTGAGAAGAAGAGTGCAGGGCCACGCAGTATGCCGATGTCCTGACGGTGCATCAATGGTGCGCAGGAGCATAGGAGTTGGGCTGGAAGGTGCGCCGGTAGGCAATCGGGGAGATACCGAGTGCGGAACGCATGTGCTGGCGCAGCGAGTTCGCCGAGCCGAAGCCGGAGCGGTGGGCCACCAGGTCGACGGGGAGGTCGCTGGTCTCCAGCAACTGGCGTGCCATTTCCAGGCGCTGGCCGGTGAGCCACTGCACCGGGGTCATGCCGACCTCGTCGCGGAAGCGTCGGGTGAAGGTGCGCAGGCTCATCCGGGCGTGGGCGGCCAGTTCGGCCAGGGCGATCGGTTCGGCGAGGCGTTCCAGGGCCCAGGCCCGGGTGGCGGTGGTGGTGGCGACGGTGGGTTCGGGGACGGGCCGGACGATGTACTGGGCCTGCCCGCCGTCGCGCCACGGCGGTACGACGCACAGCCGCGCGGCGCGGTTGGCGACGGCCGTGCCGTGGTCCTGGCGGATCATGTAGAGGCAGAGGTCCACGCCGGCGGCGACCCCGGCGGAGGTCAGGATGTCCCCGTCGTCGACGAAGAGCACGTCCTCGTCGAGCTTGACGCGCGGGAAGGCCCGCTGGAAGGCGGGCGCCTTGATCCAGTGCGTGGTGGCGGGCCTGCCGTCGAGCAGGCCGGCTGCGGCGAGCACGTAGGTGCCGGTGCAGATCGACACCAGCCGGGTGCCGGGGCGGATCGCGGCGAGGGCGTCGGCGAGCGGCCGGGGCAGGGGTACGCCCTGCTCCAGCGCCATCATGACGTTGGTCGGCGGGATGATCACCGTGTCGGCGGCCGCGAGGGCCTCGGGTCCCGCCGAGACCCCGACCGTGAAGCCCGCGTCGCTGCTCACGGGCTGCCCGTCGACGGTGCAGACGGTCACCTCGTAGAGCGGCTTCCCGGAGTCGTCGACGGCGTTGCCGAACACCCGGGACGGCATCCCGAGCTCGAACGGGGGGACGCCTTCGAGGGCGAGTACGGCGATCCGGTGCATGGCCAGATCCTGTCACAGGGTGGCCGTCCGGCCAATACCACGGCCTCGCTCCGCCGCCGAAGCTAAGGCGAAACCACCGGACACACCTGAGGAGAAACACATGCGCGCCATCGTCGTCAGCCAGTGGGGCGGACCCGAGGTACTGACCGAGACCGAGCTGGACCGCCCGGAGCCGGGCATGGGCGAGATCCTGGTACGGGTCCACGCGGCCGGCGTGAACCCGGTCGACTGGAAGACCCGGGCCAGCGGCGCCCTGATCCCCTGGGGGCCGGTCCCGGCCGTCGGCTGGGACGTGTCCGGCACGGTCGAGGCCGTCGGCCCCGGCGTGACGATGTTCCAGCCCGGCGACGAGGTCTTCGGCATGCCCCGATTCCCGGTCCAGGCGGGCGGCTACGCCGAGTACGTCACAGCCACGGCCCGGCACTTCACCCGCAAGCCGGCCGCCATCAACCACGTCCAGGCGGCGGCGCTCCCGCTGGCCGCGCTCACCGCCTGGCAGGCGCTGACCGACACCGCCGGCGTGCGGCCGGGGCAGCGGGTCCTGGTGCACGCGGCGGCGGGCGGCGTGGGGCACTTCGCCGTCCAGATCGCCAAGGCGCTCGGGGCGTACGTGATCGGCACCGCCAGCGCCGCCAAGCACGAGGTGCTCCGCTCGCTCGGGGCCGACGAACTGATCGACTACCGGACCACAGCCTTCGAAGACGTCGTCGCGGACGTGGACGTCGTGATCGACGCCATCGGCGGCGACTACGGGACGCGCTCGCTGAAGGTGCTGCGCCCGGGCGGGCACCTGATCACCCTGAACGGCCCGGACGACGTACCGGCCGACGCCGAGGGCTTCCACACCGGCTGGACCCTCGTCGAGCCGGACTACGCGGGCCTGAAGGCGATCGCCGCCTTGGTCGCAGAAGGCAGGCTCCGCCCGGTGATCGACACGGTCCTGCCCCTGGCGGAGGCCGCGAAGGCCCACGAGATCGGCGAGCAGGGCCGGACCACCGGCAAGATCGTCCTGACGGTGGTCCAGGACGCCTAGACGTCCTGGACGTCTAGACCGAGGCGGCCGGGGCGGCCGCGGTCGCCCGGGTGGTCGCGGAGATCGTGGCGGAGCCGACCACGCGGGTGCCGTCGTAGAGGACGATCGCCTGGCCGGGGGCCACGCCGCGGACGGGCTCGGTGAAGCGGACGCGCAGTTCGCCCTCCACCAGCTCGGCGAAGACCTCGGTCTCGCCGCCGTGGGCGCGCAGCTGTGCGGTGTAGGTGCCCGGGGCGGCGGCGGTGGATCCGCACCAGCGGGGGCGGATCGCGGTGAGGGCGGTGACGTCGAGGGCTTCGACGGGGCCGACCGTGACGGTGTTGTTCACCGGGGAGATGTCGAGGACGTAGCGCGGCTTGCCGTCGGGGGCCGGGTGGCCGATCCGCAGGCCCTTGCGCTGGCCGATGGTGAACCCGAAGGCGCCCTCGTGGGTGCCGACCTTCTCGCCGGTGGCCTCGTCGACGATGTCGCCCTCGGCCTTGCCGAGACGGTTCGCCAGGAAGCCCTGGGTGTCGCCGTCGGCGATGAAGCAGATGTCGTGGCTGTCGGGCTTCTTCGCGACGGCCAGCCCCCGCTCCTCGGCCTCGGCGCGGATCTCTTCCTTGGTGGTGAGGGTGTCGCCGAGCGGGAAGAGCGCGTGGGCGAGCTGCTTCTCGTCGAGGACGCCGAGGACGTAGGACTGGTCCTTGGCCATGTCGGAGGCGCGGTGCAGCTCGCGCGTGCCGTCCTCGTTGAGGACGACGGTGGCGTAGTGGCCCGTACAGACGGCGTCGAAGCCGAGGGCGAGGGCCTTGTCGAGCAGCGCGGCGAACTTGATCTTCTCGTTGCAGCGCAGGCAGGGGTTCGGGGTGCGCCCGGCCTCGTACTCGGAGATGAAGTCCTCGACGACGTCCTCGCGGAAGCGCTCGGCGAGGTCCCAGACGTAGAAGGGGATGCCGATGACGTCGGCGGCGCGGCGGGCGTCGCGGGAGTCCTCGATCGTGCAGCAGCCGCGGGCCCCGGTCCGGAAGGACTGCGGGTTCGCGGAGAGGGCGAGGTGGACGCCGGTCACGTCGTGCCCGGCTTCGACGGCGCGGGCGGCGGCGACGGCGGAGTCCACACCGCCGGACATGGCGGCCAGGACGCGGAGGGGGCGGGGGACGCTCGGCAGGTTCTCAGTCATAGCACCGTCCAGGGTACGGGGGAACCGGGCGGGGTCACAGCGCGTTCTCGGTGGCAGGGGGTGGATCACCATGGGGACCAAGAGCGACAAGGGCGGTACGAGGGCCGGGGCGGGCGCGGGAGCCAGGGCCGGCGCGGGGGGCAAACGGCCCGGGCGGACCCGCAGGGCGGTGCTGTTCGGCGGGCTCGGGGTGCTGACGGCCGCGGCGGTCGCCGGGCGCGATGAGATCGGGCGGGCCTGGTGGCTGGTGCCCGGGGTGTCCAAGCCGCGGAAGGAGGGCGAGCTGGACCACGCGGGGGCTTCCTGGACGGCGGCCTCTCCGGCGAACTGGCGGCTGGCGGACCGGCCCGCGGACTACCGGGTGGACCGGATCGTGGTGCATGTCACCCAGGGCGGCTTCAAGTCCTCGGTGGACGCCTTCAAGAATCCGTTCCACCGGGCGTCGGCGCACTACATCGTCGGCCAGGACGGCCACATCGAGCAGATGGTGCGCGAGCTCGACGTCGCCTTCCACTCGGGCAGCCGCTCCATGAACGAGCGCAGCATCGGCATCGAGCACGTCGGGTTCGTGGACCGGCCGAAGGACTTCACGGACGCGATGTACGGGGCTTCGGCGCGGCTCGCCGCCGACGTCTGCAAGCGGTACGGGATACCCGCCGACCGCAAGCACTTCCTCGGCCACTCCGAGGTGCCGGGCGCCGATCACACGGACCCCGGCCGCCACTGGGACTGGGACCGCTACCTCCGCATGGTCAACGAGGCCGGCGCCGCGGGCGCCAAGACCGCCTAGTGCTGTGGCCGGAAAGGTTTGCCCGGTGAACCTTTCCGGTCACAGCACTAGCTCAGCCCCGCCGTGCGGGCGCGGGCCACGGCCGGGCCGATGGCGGCGGCGACCGCGTCCACGTCGGCCTGCGTGGAGGTGTGGCCGAGGGAGAAGCGCAGGGTCCCCCGGGCGAGGCGCGGGTCCGTTCCGGTGGCCAGCAGCACGTGGCTGGGCTGGGCCACGCCGGCCGTGCAGGCGGAGCCGGTGGAGCACTCGATGCCCTGGGCGTCGAGCAGGAGCAGCAGGGAGTCCCCCTCGCAGCCGGGGAAGCTGAAGTGGGCGTTGGCGGGGAGCCGGCCGTCCGGGTCTCCGCCGAGGACGGCGTCGGGGACCTCGCGGAGCACGGCGGCGACGAGCCGGTCGCGCAGGGCGCCGATCTCGGTGGCGAAGCGTTCGCGCCGCTCGGCGGCGAGGACGGCGGCCACCGCGAAGGCGGCGATGGCCGGGACGTCGAGGGTGCCGGAGCGGACGTGCCGCTCCTGGCCCCCGCCGTGCAGGACGGGTACCGGGCTCTGGTCGCGGCCGAGCAGCAGCGCGCCGATCCCGTACGGTCCGCCGACCTTGTGGCCGCTCACGGTCATGGCGGCGAGCCCGCTGTCGCCGAAGCGGACGTCGAGCTGGCCGACGGCCTGGACGGCGTCGGAATGCAGCGGGATGCCGGACTCGCGGGCGACGGCGGCCAGTTCGGCGATCGGCATGACGGTGCCGATCTCGTTGTTGGCCCACATGACGGTGGCGAGGGCGATGTCGTCGGGGTTCCGCTCGACCGCCTCGCGGAAGGCCTCCGGGTGCACGCGCCCGTAGCGGTCGACCGGCAGGTACTCGACCTGCGCGCCCTCGTGCTCGGCGAGCCAGTGCACGGCGTCGAGGACGGCGTGGTGCTCCACGGGGCTGGCGAGGACACGGGTCCGGGCGGGATCGGCGTCGCGGCGGGCCCAGTAGAGCCCCTTGACGGCGAGGTTGTCGGCCTCCGTGCCACCGGCGGTGAAGACCACCTCGCTCGGACGGGCCCCGAGCGCGTCGGCGAGGGCCTCACGGGCCTCCTCGACGGTGCGGCGGGCGCGGCGGCCGGCGGCGTGCAGGGAGGACGCGTTGCCCGTGACGGCGAACTGCGCGGTCATCGCCGCAGCGGCCTCCGGCAGCATCGGGGTGGTGGCGGCGTGGTCGAGGTAGGCCATGATCCCCCGATTCTACGAGTCCCCCACACCCCCGATCCCCCGCCGGGGCCCGGGAACCGCCCGCCGGGGCCGGCGGGCGCTCCGCCCGGTGCCTCAGGAGGGCTTCGGCGCCACGCGCGGAGCGCTCGCCAGCTGGCGGGACTGGGCCACCAGCCGGTCCGCCGAGTCCCAGACCTCCGCGTCCTCTTCGAGGAAGCCGCCCGCCAGGTTCCGCGTGGTGATCGACACCCGGAGCGGACCGGGCGCGGGGCGGTGGCGGATGTGGGTGGTGAGTTCGACCGTGGGGGTCCAGCCGAGCAGGCCGAGGTCGAAGGAGGTCGGCGGGAGCGCGTCCACCGCGAGGAGCAGGGAGAAGGGGTCCGCGTCGCGGCCGTCCGCGAGCTCGAACCAGGCGCGCATCTCGCCCTTGCCCGAGGGGTGGCCGATGGCCCAGCCCGCGGTCGCCGGGTCCAGGCGCAGCCGGAGCCGGTCCACGATCGCCGAGCTGCCGGGGATCGGGGCCGGGCCGGCCTCGGGGCCGAGGCAGTCCTCGTAGGCGGGGATGACGGGCGGGAGGGCCGTGGTGTGGACGGAGTCCGGGAGCGCGGCGAGGTCCCCGTAGGAGGCCAGGACGCGGATCCGCTCGATCTCGGCGCCGCTCTCGTCGAACTGGAACAGGGAGGCCTGCCCGGTGGAGAGCGTGCGGCCGACCCGTACGACCTCGGTGCGGATCACGGCGGGGCCGGGGACCGACGAGGTCAGGTAGTGCGCGGAGACCGTGAAGGGGTCCGGGTGCGGCAGGGTCGCCGACAGGGCGCGGCCGACGAGGGCCAGGAGGTAGCCGCCGTTGACGGCGGTGATGATCGTCCACCCGGCGGAGAGGTCCGCGTCGTACACCCCGGGCTCGCCCGCACGGGCGGTGATGGTGGTGTCGCGGTCGAACTCGCTGTCGCCGATGGACGCCTTGGCAGCTGCGTGTGACATGGAACGACCGTACACCCGACCCCTACTAAGCGGTAGCTTTCCTTGGTGTGGTGACCGCTACGCGGGCTCCGCGCCTACGGCTCCTCCGCCACCGACGAGCGGCGGTTCCACGCGAGGGGCGCCCGCCAGTGGAAGCGGATGGCGAGCAGCCGCAGCACGAAGGTGGTGACGATCGCCAGGCCCGTCGTGATGGCGTTCAGGTGGTCGAAGCTGATGAAGAGCGCCACCATCGAGGCGCCGATGACGGCCGGCACGGCGTACATCTCGCGGTCGCGCAGCAGCGAGGGCACCTCGTTGACGAGGACGTCGCGCAGCACGCCCCCGCCGACGGCGGTCGCCAGGCCGAGCGCGGCGGACGCGGTGAGGCCCAGGCCGTACTCGTACGCCTTGGTCGTGCCCGTCACGCAGAACAGCCCGAGGCCGGCCGCGTCGAAGACGTTGATGGCGCGGTTGATGCGCTGGACCTCGGGGTGCAGGAAGAAGACGATCGCGGCGGCGACCAGCGGTGTGACGAAGAACCCGAGGTCGCTGAAGGCGGCGGCGGGGGTGGCACCGATGACGATGTCGCGGAACAGGCCGCCGCCGAGGGCGGTGACGAGCGCGAGGACGACGATGCCGAAGACGTCGAAGTTCTTGCGTACGGCGAGCAGGGAGCCGGCCGTGGCGAAGACGAAGATGCCCATGAGGTCCAGGGTGTGCTGGACTCCGGGCGGGAAGAGATCGTGGATCACGGGAACATTCTGCCGGTCGCCCGCGGCGCCCTTGGACGGGTGCGGCGCGGCCCCGTCAGGGGCTCCGCCCCCGAACCCCCGTGCCTCGAACGCCGGCGGGGCCGATCCCGCCCCGCCGGCGTCGGACCGTCAGACCGTCGGCCCGGTCACCGCGTCCGCCGCGCCCGGCAGGGCCGGGTCGCCCGGGGCCTGGTCGGGGGCGTTCTCCGGGTGGTGGCAGGCCACCTGGTGGCCGGTCTTCAGCGCGATGAGCGGGGGCTCCTGCGTGGTGCAGACCTGGGTCGCCTTCCAGCACCGGGTGTGGAAGCGGCAGCCGCTCGGCGGGGAGATGGGCGAGGGCACGTCTCCCTTGAGCAGGATGCGGCCGCTCTTGGCTCCGCGCCGGCGCGGGTCCGGCACCGGGACGGCGGACATCAGGGCCGTGGTGTACGGGTGCATGGGCGCCGAGTACAGGGACTTGTTGTCCGCGAGCTCGACGATCTTGCCGAGGTACATGACCGCGATGCGGTCCGAGACGTGCCGGATGACCGACAGGTCGTGCGCGATGATCACGTACGTGAGGCCGAGCTCCTCCTGGAGGTCGTCCAGCAGGTTCACCACCTGGGCCTGGATGGAGACGTCCAGGGCCGAGACCGGCTCGTCCGCCACGACCAGCTTCGGCTTCAGGGCCAGGGCACGGGCGATGCCGATGCGCTGGCGCTGGCCGCCGGAGAACTCGTGCGGATAGCGGTTGTAGTGCTCCGGGTTGAGGCCCACCAGAGAGAGGAGGCGCTGGACCTCCGCCTTGAGGCCGCCCTCGGGCTCGACGCCCTGGAGCTTGAACGGGGCGCTGACGATGGTGCCCACCGTGTGCCGCGGGTTCAGCGAGCCGTAGGGGTCCTGGAAGATCATCTGCACGTCGCGGCGCATCGGGCGCATGCCGGACACGCTCAGGTGCGTGATGTCCTTGCCCTCGAACTCGACCTTTCCGCCGGTCGGTTCGAGCAGCCGGGTGATCAGCCGGCCCATGGTCGACTTGCCACAGCCGGACTCGCCGACGATGCCGAGGGTCTCACCCGGGTAGACCTCGAAGTCGATGCCGTCGACGGCCTTCACGGCCCCGACCTGGCGGCGCAGCAGCCCCTTGGAGATGGGGAAGTGCTTGACCAGTCCGGTCACCCTGAGCAGCGGCTCCGGGGAGTCCACCGCCTGGGCCGGAAGGACGGCCGTCTCGTTCTTGCTGTTATCGGGCGCAGTCATGTCGGTCACAGCTTCGGCGCAATCTCTTCGGTCCAGATCCGGTCCCGCTGCTCCGGGGAGAGGTGACAGGCGGCCCAGTGCCGGCCGGCGCCCTCCGCGGCGGTGTCGACCAGGGCCAGCTCGGGCCGTACGGTCCGCGTGACGTCGTCCTTGGGCAGGTCGGCGTACGGGCACCGGGGGTTGAAGGCGCAGCCGCTCGGGATGTTGATCAGGCTGGGCGGCGAGCCCTTGACCGGGATGAGGCGTTCGGTCTGCTCCCGGTCGATGCGCGGCATCGAGCCGAGCAGGCCCCAGGTGTACGGGTGCCGGGGCTCGTAGAACACCTTCTCCGCGCTGCCCCGCTCCACGCACCGGCCGCCGTACATCACGAGGAGGTCGTCGGCCATCTCGGCGACCACGCCGAGGTCGTGCGTGATCATGATGACCGCGGAGCCGAACTCCTTCTGCAGGTCCCGGATCAGGTCGAGGATCTGCGCCTGGACGGTGACGTCCAGGGCGGTGGTGGGCTCGTCCGCGATGAGCAGTTCGGGGTTGTTGACCAGCGCCATCGCGATCATCGCGCGCTGGCGCATGCCGCCGGAGAACTCGTGCGGGTAGCTGTCGACCCGCTTGTGGGGCTCGGGGATGCCGACGCGGTCCAGGAGGTCGACGGCCCGCTTGCGGGCGGTCTTCTTGTCGACCTTGTTGTGGACCCGGTACGCCTCGGCGATCTGCTTGCCGACCGTGAAGTACGGGTGCATCGCCGACAGCGGGTCCTGGAAGATCATCGCGATCTCCCGGCCGCGCAGCTTGCGGACCTCTTCCTCGGGGCTGGACAGCAGTTCCTTGCCGTCGAGCCAGATCTCACCGGAGATCCGGGCCCGCTGGCGGCCGTACTGGCCGACCCGGTGCAGGCCCATGATGCCCAGCGAGGTCACCGATTTACCGGAGCCGGACTCGCCGACGATGCCGAGGGTCTTGCCCTTCTCCAGCGTGAAGGAGAGTCCGTCCACGGACTTGACCAGGCCGTCTTCCGTGGGGAAGTGCACCTTGAGGTCGCGTACGTCGAGGAACGCGGTGCCGGGTGCGCCGGGGGCGACGGGCTCGTTCAGTGCGCCCGTCACGGCGGGCGCCGTCGAATCGGTCATGACAGCCTCACTCGGGGGTCGATCACCGCGTACAAGAGGTCGACGACGAGGTTGGCCGCGACGACGAAGAAGGCGGAGATCAAGGTGATGCCGAGAATGACCGGCAGGTCGTGCTCGCTGATGGCGCGGACGGCGCTGTAGCCGAGGCCGTGCAGCGAGAAGGTGTACTCGGTGAGGACGGCGCCGCCCATCAGCGCGCCCAGGTCGAGACCCAGGACGGTCAGGATCGGCGTCATGGTCGAGCGCATCGCGTGCTTGCCGATGACGACGGGTTCCGTCAGCCCCTTGGCGCGCGCGGTGCGGATGTAGTCCTCGTTGAGCACTTCGAGCATGGTCGCGCGGGTGAGCCGCGCGTACATCGCCGCGTAGAGGAAGGCGAGCGAGACCCACGGCAGGACCATGCCGTTGAACCAGGCTCCCGGGTCCTCGGCGAAGGTCTTCTCCGGCCGCCCGAACCAGCCGAGCTGGTCGGAGAAGAGGGCGATGGCGAGCATGCCCGTGAAGTAGATCGGGAGGGAGACGCCGGCGAGGGCGAGGCCCATCGCCGAACGGTCCAGGACCGTACCGCGCTTGAGGGCGGAGATGACGCCTGCGGCGACACCGCCGATCACCCAGAGCACGACGGCACCGGCGGCGAGCGAGAGGGTGACGGGCAGCCAGTCGGTCAGCAGCGGCCACACCTCCTGCTCGCTCTTGAAGGAGTATCCGAAGCAGGGCGCGGCGCAGTGCGTGACGTCGTTGCCGTTGGCGTACGTACGACCCGCCACCAGCCCGACGACGAACTTGCCGAACTGGACGAGGATCGGGTCGGCGAGACCCATCTTCTGCCGGATGCCCTCGATGGCGGCGGGGTCGGACTGCTTGCCGACGAAGTACAGGGCCGGGTCCGTCCCGATCATCTTCGGGAAGAGGAAGAAGATTCCGAAGGTCACCAGCGAGATGACCAACAGCATGACGATGACGGCGAAGATCCGCCGGATGAGATATGCAAGCACTGCGCTCGGCCTGGCCGCGGCCCGGGGACGCCCTCTTCTGGAGAGCGCCCCCGAGCCGCCGCCGCGGCCATCACCTGCCCTTCGTGCCTAGCGGGTGTGGCACTGGAACTGAATCGGACGGTTTGTCTACTGGACGCCGAGCGAGGCGTAGTCGTACCGGCCGTTGTACGCGTCGGAGGTGTAGACGTTGGTCAGGCGGCTGCTGCGCCAGGAGATCGTCTTGTCGTAGACGAAGGGCAGGTAGACCGCGGCCTCGGAGACCTTCTGGTTCATCTGCTTGTAGATGTCGCCGGCCTTGGCCGGGTCCGTCTCCGCGATGGCGTCGTCGAACAGCTTGTTGATCGCCGGGTCGTTGAGCTCGGAGAAGTTGTTGTTACCGCTCTGCAGGATGAAGCGGCCGTCGACCAGCGGCTGGGAGAAGCCCTGACCGGTCGGGAAGTCGGCGCCCCAGCCCATGATGATGATGCCGTAGCCCTTCTCCTTGACCACCTTCGGCGAACCGATGATGCCGGAGGTCTGGGCGCCGTCGAACTGGTCGACGTCGGCCTCGATGCCGACCTGCTTCAGGGCGTTCTGCAGGGAGACGGCCGTGGCGACCTCGACCGGCTTGTTGTTGCGGACCGCGATCGTGGTCTTGAAGCCGGTCTCCTTGCCACAGGCCTTCAGAGCGGCCTTGGCCTTGTTGACGTCGGGCTTGCCGTCGTTCGTCAGGACACCGTACGGGTCGTACTTGCCATCGGCGCCCTTGATGCCCAGCGGCAGCATGTTGGGGGCGATGTCACCACCGGCCTGCGGGCCGCCGCGGGCGGTCTGCAGGGACTTGTGGTCGGCCGCGTAGATGACGGCCTTGCGGCACTCGATGTTGTCGAACGGCGCGACGGTCTGCGGCATGACGGCGTACCGGATGAAGCCGGTCTGGCCGTTGTCCAGGTTGTCCTTGTGGTCCTTCAGCGCGGTGGCGCGGGCCGCCTGGCCGATGCCGGTCGCGTTGATGTCCAGGTCGAACTCGCCGTTCATCAGGCGCTTGTCCATGTCGTCCGCGTTCGCCATGAACGTGACGGAGATGGAGTCCGGGAGCGCCTTGCGGATGGTGTCCGACTCGGCCTTCCAGTTCGTGTTGCGCGAGAGCTTCATGCTCTTGTTGGGCTCGTACGAGTCGATCTTGTACGGGCCGTTGGAGAAGGGCTTGAGGCCGTACTTGGCCGCGGTGTCCTTGTCCTGCTTGACCGGGCTGGCGGCCGGCATGGCCAGCATCTGCTCGAAGTCGCCGTTGGGCGCGGGGAGCTTGAAGATGATGGTCTTCGCGTCCGGGGTCTCGATCGCCTTGAGGCCGAGCTTGTCCGGGCTGGTGTCCTTGTACGGACCCGGGTACTCGGTCTTCGGGTCGAGGACCTGCATCAGGTAGACCGGGCCGCCGGAGATGACGTCCTGGGCCCAGGTGCGCTCGATGCCGTACTTGACGTCCTGGGCGGTGACGGGGGTGCCGTCCTCCCAGGTCACGTTGTCCTTGAGGGTGTACTTGTAGGTCTTGCCGCCGTCGCTGATCTCCGCGTTCGCGGTGGCCAGGTCGGGGACGAGCTCGGTGCTCTTGGTGCCCGGCTCCGCCTTGAAGCTGACGAGCTGGCGGGCGTAGTAGCGGGAGAAGTCCCACATGAAGCCGTAGTAACCGCGCTGCGGGTCCCACGAGTCCGCTTCCTGCGTACCGACGAACTTCAGCTCGCCGCCCGTCTTGGTGGAGGCGTTGGCGACCTTGCCGATGGCGGCGTTGAAGCCGCCCGCGGCGGCCGGCTTGTCTTCCTTCGCCTTGCCGTCGTCGCCGCCACAGGCGGTCGCGGCCAGCATCGTCGCGAGCACGACGGCCGTGCCGGCGACGAGCCTGCGCTTGGACATGCGATGGGTAGTCACGATGCTCGCAACCCTCCGTTGTGATTCCGGTACGAAGCCGGGTTCCGGTGTGCCCTGCGGTTCTGACCTACGGGTGCCCTGCGGGATGACCTGCGGGGACGGCTAACGGGAGCCCTTCGGGTCGAGGGCGTCGCGGACGCCGTCGCCGAAGAGGTTGAAGGCCAGCACGGTGATGAAGATCGCCACGCCGGGGAAGATCATGAAGAGCGGGTCGTCCTCATAGGTCCGCACGGCCGTCGAGAGGGTCTCGCCCCAGGACGGCGTGGGCGGCTTGACGCCGACGCCCAGGAAGCTGAGCGCGGCCTCGGTCAGTACGTTGGTGGGGATCATCAGCGTCGCGTAGACGGTGATCGGGGCCACCAGGTTCGGGAGCAGCTCGCGGAAGAGGATGTACATCCGGCCGGCGCCCAGGCTCCGCGCCGCTTCGACGTACTCCCGTTCGCGCAGCGACAGGGTCTGGCCGCGGACGATGCGGCCGATGTAGGGCCAGCCGAAGAAGCCGATCACCAGGACCAGTACGGCGATCCGCAGGCCCGATCCCTCGAAGCCCCAGAGCTTGCCGGGGACGACCGAGATCAGCGCGATGATGAAGAGCAGCTGCGGGAAGGCGAGCAGCAGGTCCATGACCCGGCTGATGGCCGCGTCGACCCAGCCGCCGAAGTAGCCGGCGACGATGCCGAAGAAGGTGCCCATCGAGACCGCCACGAAGGCGGAGAGGAAGGCGACCAGCAGCGAGATGCGGGCGCCGTAGACGATCCGGCTGAACACGTCGCGGCCGTTGACCGGCTCGATGCCGAGCAGGAAGTCGCCGCTCATGCCGCCGTAGTCGCCGGCCGGCAGGCCCAGCAGCGGGTCCAGCAGGTCTTCGTGCAGCTCCTCCGGAGGGTGGCCGAAAACGCTGACGATCAGCGGCGCGAAGAGTGCGACGAGGATCAGCAGGAGCACGACGAAACCGCCGGCCAGCGCGACCTTGTCGCGCTTGAGCCGCATCCAGGCGATGCGGCCGGGCGAACGGCCTTCGATGGCCTTGGCGGGGACGTCGGCTACGGACACGGGTGCGGGTGTCTCCGCGCTCATGTCGTGCAGTGGTGCCGTCATCGTGGTGGGGACCCCTCTCGGCCGACGGGTGGGCCGGCCCATGCCCGCCGCTGTGGCGGCGTTGGTGCGGAGTGGCGCTCGGAGTGCGAGGTACGGGTGCGCGGATTTCCTGCGGCGGGGCAAACCCAGGCGACCGCCGGAGGACTGACCCGCTCTTGGGTGGGGAGTCTTCATCGGGCGCTCGATCAGCCGCCAGACCCGCAGGTGAATGGATGCGCAACCGTGATCTGAGGGTCGAGTTCCCGTTATCCGGACTTCACTGTCATCTCAGCGGAGCAAGACATCCTGTTCGGTACGGAATCGGACATGGCGCCCAACTCGGCCTACGAGCATGCCTATTGGGCGTACATCAACGTCGAAATCAGGACAACGCAAAGGCCGCACGGAACGACTGTTCCGTGCGGCCTGGGGTGGCTTGGTCCCCATGTCTCAACGAGCGGGATGCCTCGGCGAGCGGGACCTCTCAGTAGGCGGGCGCCTGTCCCTCGCGGTCGTAGAAGGGGCGGGTCTGCGCCCGCAGCCACATCGCCACCGGGTCGTGTTCGTCCGCCAGCGCGACCGTGCAGACGGGCACTCCCTCGGGGACCGCGCCGACCGACTGGCGCATCATTTCCCGCACGGATTCCAACGCGTGCGCGGAGGCGTCGTACAGGTCGAGCCCGACGGCGAGGTACGGGGACCCCAGCGCGGGCTGCACCCAGGCGCGGCGCAGCGAGCGGACGGCGGGCGTGCGGTGCGCGTGCTGCGTGAGCAGCCCGTAGAACTGCGGCAGCTCGATGGCGGGCTCGGACAGCCGCAGCGGGCCGGCCGGCATCCGGTCCAGCCCGGTGGCGATCCGGCGCAGGTCGGCCCAGGGAATGCCGACGCCGCCGCCCTGGGCGTGCGGGTTGAGCCACAGCCCCCAGCGGTCGGGGTAGAGGGCGCGGGCGATGTCCCGTCCGGTGACCACCTCGTACCCGCGGTTCCAGCCGCTGGCGGCCAGCTCCTGCGGTGAGGTCACGCAGGGCGCGTACCCGAGGCCCTCGACCTCCATGCCGCCGTACTGGGCCTCCGGGGAGCCGGGCTGCCCCTGCCAGAGGAGCATCCACAGCCGCCCCTCGGCCAGGGCGTGCAGGAGGGACTCGTAGCTCTCGTAGCGCCCGGGAGTCACCTGGCGCAGCATGTGCTCGACCTGCCCGACCGCGGCCGTGCCTGACGCACTCACCCGGTACCCCTCTTCGTCTGTTCGTCCGCCCGTCGTCCACGCGTGTCGGCCACCAGCTTAAGCGTCACTACGGCAGGTAGAAGGGGCGTACGCGCGTGGTGATGAAGTCGACCACCGGGTCTTCCGCGGCGTCGAGCAGGATCAACTGCACAGGCCAGGGCGGCGGTACGCGGGTCAGGGCGCGGCCCAGCGCGTCCATCGGGGCGTTTCGCATGTCGGGCTCCCATCCCACCAGGTGGACTCCGATGTAGAGCTCCGGCGAGCCGCCCTCGACGCTGGCGAGGCAGCGGTGCGCGGAGGCGACGACTCCGGTGGCCCGGAACTCCTCCGCGGCGGCGGTCAGGAACTCGACCGGGTCCTGCTGCCAGTCGGGCTCGAAGAGCCGGACCCTGCCGCCGGTGGCGGGGCCGTCGAGCGGGCCGCGGCCGGTGCGGCAGAGCTCCGCGACGGCCGGCGGGGGCAGGGGCACGCCGACGGAGCCCTCGGGGTTGACCGCGAGGCCGAGTTGCGGGGGCAGGCCCCGGGCGAAGTCCACGGCGGGGGCGACGGCGAAGTCCATGGCGGGTCCGGCGCAGGCGCGGAACTGCTCCTCGGAGCTGTAGACGGGCACGTACGCGGCGCCGTCGATGTCCATGGTGGGCAGGCTGAGGCTGTTCACCCCGCCGGGCAGCGGGATCCACAGGTGGCTGCGCCCGAGGACCTCGAGGATCCGCCCCCCGGCGTCCGCCTGTCCGAGCGCCGCCCCGAGCACCTGCTCCAGCTCGTTACCCGGCCACATGTACGTCTCCGCTCGCTTGCCCTTGATATCGACCCGAGATTAACGGGCGCCCGCGACACCCCGACCGGGGGCCGCCCGTGCCGGGGCCGCCCGCGCCGGGGGACAGGCCCTAGTGGAAGCCGATCGACGTCAGCCGGGACGCCGCCGGGCGGTCCAGCAGGGTCACCGACGCGCAGCCGGCGGGCGGGCGGCCCGCCTCGGCCTCGCGCAGCAGCCGGGCCACCGCGCCCCGGTGCCGGGCGAAGGCGTACGCCGACACGCCCCGGCCCCGCGCCGCCTGCCCGGCCCTGGCCTCCTCCGGAGTGGTGTCCAGCAGCACCAGGTGCAGCGCGCGGCCGCGCCGGCGGGCCGCCGAGGCCAGCAGCGCCCGTACCCAACTCTGCGTACCGCAGTCGTGGACGACGGCCGGGGCCCCGGAGCGGAGCACCCGCCACAGGCCCCAGTAGTGCGCGATCCGGACGGCGGGCCGGTACACCGCGTAGGGCAGGGCGGCCGGCATCCGGCGCTCCCAGCGCTCGCGGGCGTCCTGGGAGTCGACGCCGCCGCCCTCCGCGGCCCGCTTGATCAGGGTGCTCTTGCCGCCGCCGGGCAGCCCGGAGACCACCACGACGTCCCCCTCGGCGAAGCGCAGCCGCCGCGGGCCCTCGGCTCCGCGCAGGTCCCGTACCGCTGCGGGCTCCCCCGCCGTTCCGCCCGCCGCGGGGTCCCGTACGGCGCCGCGCTGCGACGGCACCCCGGCCACCGCACCCTCGACGGTGCCGGTGTTCGTCGCCGCCAGTACTCCGAATCTCCGCACAGTGCTCGCCTCCCCCGCGACGGGTCGCCTGGACCCGGTCCCCCTGAGTGTAAAGAGACGGTAATCCGGTGCCACCGGTTCCGCTCCGGTTCCGCTCGGAGTCTGCTCCGCTTGCGGACCCCCTCCCCCATTCGGCCGCACGTCGTGCAATGATGTGCGCCATCTGGACACCTAATTACATACCGGCCGCTTGAATCCGCGCGGGAGAGTCCCGGCACGCCGCAAGGCGGTGCCCGGGCGCCGAAGGAGCAAGTACCTCCCTTGAATCTCTCAGGCCCCGTACCGCGTGGATGAGGCAGATCTGAAAAGCGAGCCGCGCCACCGCCCGTGAGGGCCCCGGCGACGGTTCCACCCAAGGTGCAAGTCGATGGCCTTCCCCTGGAAGCGGGGAACTCTCGGCGAACCTCTCAGGTTCCGATGACAGATGGGGAGGAACTCCTCCTCGTCATGTCATGCCCTGGGACCCGGGAGCCACACCCATGAGCACTGCCCCCCGCCTGACCGCCCTCGATGCGCTGCACCGTTCTCTCGGTGCGACCATGACCGATTTCGCGGGCTGGGACATGCCCCTGCGGTACGCCAGCGAGCGCGACGAGCACAACGCCGTCCGCACCAAGGCCGGTCTGTTCGACCTCTCCCACATGGGCGAGATCACCCTGACCGGCCCGGAGGCCGTGAAGGTCCTGGACTACGCCCTGGTCGGCAACATCTCCACCGTCGGCGTCGGCCGCGCCCGCTACACGCACATCTGCCAGGAAGACGGCGGGATCCTCGACGACCTGATCGTCTACCGCCTGGGCGAGACCGAGTACATGGTCGTCGCGAACGCCTCCAACGCCCAGGTCGTCCTGGACGCGATCACCGAGCGCGCCGCCGGCTTCGACGCCGAGGTCCGCGACGACCGCGACGCGTACGCGCTGCTCGCGGTGCAGGGTCCGGAGTCCCCCGGCATCCTCGCCTCGCTCACCGACGCCGACCTGGACGGGCTGAAGTACTACGCCGGCCTGCCCGGCACGGTCGCCGGGGTGCCCGCGCTGATCGCGCGTACGGGCTACACCGGCGAGGACGGCTTCGAGCTGTTCGTCTCCCCCGAGCACGCCGTGGAGCTGTGGCAGGCGCTGACCAAGGCGGGCGAGGGCGTCGGCCTGGTCCCGGCCGGCCTGTCCTGCCGCGACACCCTGCGCCTGGAAGCGGGCATGCCGCTGTACGGGCACGAGCTGACCACCTCCCTCACCCCGTTCGACGCGGGTCTGGGCCGGGTCGTGAAGTTCGAGAAGGAGGGCGACTTCGTCGGCCGCGCCGCCCTGGAGGCCGCCGCCGAGCGCGCCGCCGCCAAGGCGCCGCGCAAGCTGGTCGGCCTGATCGCCGAGGGCCGCCGCGTTCCGCGCGCCGGCTTCTCCGTGACCTTCGACGGCCAGGTCGTCGGCGAGGTCACCTCGGGCGCCCCGTCCCCGACGCTCGGCAAGCCGATCGCGATGGCCTATGTCGACGCGGCGCACGCCGCGCCCGGCACCTCCGGCGTCGGCGTGGACATTCGCGGTACGCATGAGGCGTACGAGGTCGTGGCCCTGCCGTTCTACAAGCGGCAGAAGTAGCCCCGTACCGCCCCGTACCGCACCGCACCGCTCTTCGGCGCGTCGCGCCGGTCCGCAGGACCACCGTTCGTATCCACTCCCCCGCATCCAGGAGAATCAGGTCATGAGCAACCCCCAGCAGCTGCGTTTCAGCAAGGAGCACGAGTGGCTGTCGGACGCCGTCGACGGCGTCTCGACGGTCGGCATCACGGAGTTCGCGGCCAACGCGCTCGGTGACGTCGTCTACGCCCAGCTTCCCGAGGTGGGCGACACGGTGACCGCGGGCGAGACCTGCGGCGAGCTGGAGTCGACCAAGTCGGTCAGCGACCTGTACTCCCCCGTCACCGGCGAGATCGTCGAGTCCAACCAGGACGTCATCGACGACCCGGCCCTGGTGAACTCGGCCCCGTTCGAGGGCGGCTGGCTCTTCAAGGTGCGCGTCACGGAGGAGCCGGCCGACCTGCTCTCCGTCGACGAGTACGCCAAGCTCACCTCCGGCAACTGACCCAGGGAACCCTGATGTCTGTACTGAACACTCCCCTCCACGAGCTCGACCCGGACGTCGCCGCCGCCGTCGACGCCGAGCTCGTGCGCCAGCAGTCCACCCTGGAAATGATCGCGTCGGAGAACTTCGCTCCGGTCGCCGTCATGGAGGCCCAGGGCTCGGTCCTGACCAACAAGTACGCCGAGGGCTACCCCGGCCGCCGCTACTACGGCGGCTGTGAGCACGTCGACGTGGTCGAGCAGATCGCGATCGACCGCATCAAGGCGCTCTTCGGCGCCGAGGCCGCGAACGTGCAGCCCCACTCGGGCGCGCAGGCCAACGCGGCCGCGATGTTCGCGCTGATCAAGCCGGGCGACACGATCATGGGCCTGAACCTGGCCCACGGTGGTCACCTGACCCACGGCATGAAGATCAACTTCTCCGGCAAGCTCTACAACGTGGTCCCGTACCACGTCGACGAGACCGGTGAGGTCGACATGGCCGAGGTCGAGCGCCTCGCCAAGGAGTCCAAGCCGCAGCTGATCGTCGCGGGCTGGTCCGCCTACCCGCGCCAGCTCGACTTCGCCGCCTTCCGCCGCATCGCGGACGAGGTCGGCGCGTACCTGATGGTCGACATGGCGCACTTCGCCGGCCTGGTCGCCGCGGGTCTGCACCCGAACCCGGTGCCGCACGCCCACGTCGTGACCACCACCACGCACAAGACCCTCGGCGGTCCGCGCGGCGGTGTCATCCTGTCGACGCAGGAGCTGGCCAAGAAGATCAACTCCGCGGTCTTCCCGGGTCAGCAGGGCGGCCCGCTGGAGCACGTGATCGCGGCCAAGGCCGTCTCCTTCCTCGTGGCGGCCTCGCCCGAGTTCAAGGAGCGCCAGGAGCGCACCCTGGAGGGCGCGAAGATCCTCGCCGCCCGCCTGGTCCAGGACGACGTCAAGGCCGTGGGCGTGGACGTCCTCACCGGCGGCACCGACGTGCACCTGGTCCTGGTCGACCTGCGCAACTCCGAGCTGGACGGCCAGCAGGCCGAGGACCGCCTCCACGAGGTCGGCATCACGGTCAACCGCAACGCCATCCCGAACGACCCGCGGCCGCCGATGGTCACCTCGGGCCTGCGGATCGGTACGCCGGCGCTGGCCACCCGCGGTTTCGACGCCGAGGCCTTCACCGAGGTCGCCGAGATCATCGCGCAGGCGCTCAAGCCCGCCTACGACGCGGAGGACCTGAAGGCGCGCGTCTCGGCGCTCGCCGCGAAGTTCCCGCTGTACCCGACGCTCTAGGCACCGGCCTGAGAGGGCCCGGTCTTGTTTTGCACAGGGCCGGGCCCCTTTCATGACCAAAGCCCCAGGCGGATGCGGCCCATTGCCACTGAATCATCCAAAAAATGGCAAATAGGCTCCGGATAAAGGAAAGACCGCACCCCCCTGGCAGGACGGACAGCACACCCCATGGACATGAGCGCAGCGAACAAGAAGGGACTCAGTCTCTTCGCCCTGATCATGATCGGCCTCGGCTCGATCTTCGGATCGGGGTGGCTCTTCGGGGCCGGCCAGGCCGCCGCGGTCGCGGGGCCCGCGGCGATCATCGCCTGGGTCATCGGCGCCGTCTTCATCGGCATGATCGCCATGTCCTACGCGGAGGTGGGCGCCGCCTACCCGCTGCCCGGCTCGATGGCCCGCTTCGGCACCATCTCGCACGGGCCGGTGCTGGGCTTCATCACCGGCTGGGCGGTCTGGATCGCCATCGCCGCGCTGATCCCGATCGAGTCCATCGCCGGAACGCAGTACATGTCCTCCTGGAACTTCGGCTGGGCCAAGGGCCTCGTCGAGAACGGCGGCCTGACCACCTCCGGCATGGCGATGGCCCTGTTCCTGACGGTCGCGCTGTGGCTGGCCTGCTACTGGTCGGTCGCACTGCTAGCCAAGGCGAACAACCTCCTCACCCTGGTCAAGTTCGCCATCCCGGTACTCGCCGTGATCGCCCTGATCACCTCCGGCTTCCACACCGGCAACTTCACCGACCACGGCGGCTTCGCGCCCAACGGCTGGTCCGCGGTCATGACCGCCGTCACCACCTCCGGCGTGGTCTTCGCATTCAACGGCTTCCAGGCCGTCGTCAACCTCGGCGGCGCCGCCAAGAACCCCGGCCGCGCCATTCCGCTGGCCCTGGTCGGCGCGCTCTCCCTCGGCCTGGTCATCTACCTGGCCCTGCAGATCGCCTTCATCGGCGGTGTCCCGCCGGAGAAGCTGGCCGAGGCCGGCGGCTGGAGCGGCATCAACTTCTCCTCACCGTTCGCCGACCTGGCCAAGATGCTGATGCTGCACTGGGTCGTCACCATGCTCCAGTTCGGCGCCTTCATCTCCCCGTCCGGTGCCAACATCGGCAACGTCGCCTCGGCCTCCTACATGGCGCAGAACCTCGCGGACACCGGCTTCTTCCCGAAGAAGATCCGCGAGGTGCACCCGAAGTACGGCACCGCACGCCCCGCGATGTGGCTGAACCTCGGCTTCTCGATCCTGCTGCTGGTCACCGTCGGCCACAGCTGGGAGGCCCTGGCCAGCGTGGTCTCCGCCGCGATGGTGGTCTCGTACCTGATCGGCCCGATCGCGGTCGGCGTCTTCCGCAAGACGAAGCCCGAGCTGCCGCGCCCCTTCCGACTGCCCGCGGCCAAGATCCTCTGCCCGGTCACCTTCGCCTTCGCCGCCTGCGCCCTGTACTGGTCCAAGTGGCCGGACACCGGCAAGGTGGTGCTGCTCACCCTGGTCGCCGCCCCGATCGCGGCCGTCGTGCTCAAGCGCAAGGGCGAGAAGAACCTGGCCAAGCAGTTCGCCCCCGCCTGGTGGATGATCGCCTTCCTGCTGTGGCTGGGCACGCTGTCGGCACTCGGCAGCACCGAGTTCGGCGGCAGCGGGTTCATCCCCGGCGGCGCGGACATCGCCCTCGTGGCCGTCTCCGCCCTGGGCTTCTACTTCTGGGCCGTACGGTCCGGGGTCAAGGCCCACTACGCGGGCCTGCCGGGCCCGGACCCGGTCCTGGACGCCCCCTCCAGGGAGGCCGACGCGGCCGACGCACCGGAGCGCGAACTGAGCCACGCCTGAGCACCCCCTCCCCGACCCGTCCGGCGGCCGAGCTGTTCACCTCACCGCGTTAAGCTCGACCGCCGGACAAAATCCGCAGATCACCCCTGATCAACCCGATCAACCCGATCAACCCGATCCGCCTCTCCTGCCCACGCTTCCCACCCACGAGCAGACATAGGAGTCCGCAACCGTGGCCATCTCCGTCTTCGATCTCTTCTCGATCGGCATCGGTCCCTCTTCCTCCCACACCGTCGGACCGATGCGCGCCGCGCGCATGTTCGCGACCCGGCTCAAGAAGGACGGCGTCCTCGCCCAGACCGTCTCGGTCCGCGCCGAGCTCTTCGGCTCGCTCGGCGCCACCGGGCACGGCCACGGCACCCCCAAGGCGGTCCTGCTGGGCCTGGAGGGCCACTCCCCCCGCACCGTGAACGTGGAGACCGCCGACGCCGAAGTCGAGCGCATCCGCCAGACGGGCCGCCTGCGCCTGCTGGGCACGGAAATAGGTGACGGCCACGAGATCGACTTCGACGAGCCGAACCAGCTGATCCTGCACCGCCGGCGCTCGCTCCCGTACCACGCGAACGGCATGACGCTCTTCGCGTACGACGAAGCGGGCACCCCGCTGCTGGAGAAGACCTACTACTCGGTCGGCGGCGGGTTCGTCGTGGACGAGGACGCGGTCGGCGAGGACCGGATCAAGCTCGACGACACCCCGCTGAAGTACCCCTTCCGCAGCGGCGACGAGATGCTCCGCCTCGCGAACGAGACCGGCCTGTCGATCTCCTCGATGATGCTGGAGAACGAGAAGGCCTGGCGCACCGAGGACGAGATCCGCGAGGGCCTCCTGGAGATCTGGCGCGTCATGCAAGCCTGCGTCTCGCGCGGCATGTCCCGCGAGGGCATCCTCCCCGGCGGCCTGCGGGTCAAGCGCCGGGCCGCCTCCACGGCGCGCCAGCTGCGCACCGAGGGCGACCCGATGATGCACCGCAGCGAGTGGGCCACCATCTACGCGATGGCGGTCAACGAGGAGAACGCGGCCGGCGGCCGGGTCGTCACCGCTCCGACGAACGGCGCCGCGGGGGTCCTGCCCGCCGTCCTGCACTACTACATGAACTTCGTGCCGGGCGCGGACGAGGACGGCGTGGTCCGCTTCCTCCTCGCCGCGGGTGCGATCGGCATGCTCTTCAAGGAGAACGCCTCGATCTCCGGCGCCGAGGTCGGCTGCCAGGGCGAGGTCGGCTCGGCCTGCTCGATGGCGGCCGGCGCGCTGGCCGAGGTCCTGGGCGGCACCCCGGAGCAGGTCGAGAACGCGGCCGAGATCGGCATGGAGCACAACCTCGGCCTGACCTGCGACCCGGTCGGCGGCCTCGTCCAGATCCCCTGCATCGAGCGCAACGGCATGGCGGCGGTCAAGGCCGTCACCGCGGCCAAGATGGCGATGCGCGGCGACGGCACCCACAAGGTCTCCCTCGACAAGGTCATCAAGACCATGAAGGAGACGGGCGCCGACATGAAGGTCAAGTACAAGGAAACCGCCCGCGGCGGCCTGGCGGTCAACGTCATCGAGTGCTGACGCCGCATTCTGTGTAACCCCGCTCGACGCCGATGGGGCGTGACTCTTGGAGTCACGCCCCATCGGTTTTTCCTGGCTCAATTCTTTCAACTGAGCAGGAATTGTCGCCGCCTAGCCCCTGTCGAGTTTGCGGGATTCATCCGCCAAATCTTCAAGGCGCTCGTGCAACTTCTCGCTTTCAATCCTGGTGGACGACCAAGCTCGACTGAAATGTACCAACTTTTTGGCTTCCGATCGATTACTCAATCCGAGGTCGACGACAGCACGAATACATTCGACTTGCGACAGACCCGCCTCCTTCAGCTTGATGAGGACGGCTTCAGGGTCGGCGCCATCGTCCAGATCACTGCGCACAGCGTCCAGCGCAGCCAGGTACATTGCCATGCGGCAACCCTACCAATCCTTCGATTCGTTCTCAGCAGTCCGGCTTGGGCAGGTCGATGTTCCATTCGCCGGTATGACCGTTCTCCGGGCCTTCACTGGTACGCATCCAGTTGATCTTAAGGGTCGTAAATCCTTGGTTGGCGGCTGCCGAAATAACCTTGCGCCTCAGAGCCAGGAAGTCACGCGGACCAACGGAACCCCGCTCAAGATCACCATCTGCGCCATAGATGGAGATATTTTCCAGCTTGAGGGTCGTTCCATCAATGTCGACAAAGGCGCCGATGTCTATGTCACCGTGGACGGTCTGCAGCACCGTACTGAAGAACAATCCGCCTCTCAGGTCATCAAGGGATGCAATACCCGAGTTGTGCACGAGGACCGGCGTCTTCCCCACGATGACGTAGTACGTGTGGAAGTCGTCGACGGTGAAGTTGTGGGTGGTGACGGCGTGGCGGTAACTACGGCCGGCATTCACCGTGAGGGTCGTGCCGTTGGGCTGGCGGAGCTGCTCGCCGACCTTGAGGTCGCCGGCGTCGATCCACTGGTGGCGGGTTTCGCTCCAGTAGGGGTGGTGAGAGGTGGAAGTGATCTTCGCGGGCGGTCCGCGGGGGCCGGCCTCGTCGGTGAGGGTGAGGTCGGTGAATTCCTTGTCGTCGGGGGTGGTGATGGTGCCGATGACCTTCTTGGGGCGGGTTTCGCCCGTCTGGGGGTCCGTGGCCATCACGGTGTCGCCGACGCTGACGTCCTCGATCGCCTTCGTGCTGCCGTCGCCCATCAGGATCCGGGTGCCGGTGGGGAAGCTGTTCCTCTTCTTGCAGGACGGACCTGAGGAGGAGTCCGGCGCCGAACCGCCATCGGACTGCGCGGCGTCACCACCATCGGCCTTCGCGGCATCGGCTTCGTCCGCCACTGCCTTGGCTTCTGTTCCGGCACTGTCGCTTGCGGATTCCTTGGCGGCTTTCTCCGATGCGGATTTGGCTGCCTTGGCTTCGGCGTCGCGCGCTTCCTTGAAGGCCTTTTTCGCCGTGCTGTAGGCCTCGGCGGCCTTGGAGGCTCCGCGTTCGGCTTCGTGGATGGCGTCGTAGGCCTTGTTCATCTCCTTGTAGATCTTGAAGGCCTTGATGCCGACCTTGACGGCCTTGACGAGCTTGCCCCAGGGGACGAAGTTCAGGGCCGTGTTGATGCACGCCATCACGTCGCCCTTGGTGAAGCAGTCCCGGGCGTCGTTGTATCCGATCAGGTCACCGACCACGTCGATGACTTCGTCGATCAGCTTGTCGCGCTTCTTCTTGGCGTCGGAGACCTTCTTCGTGGCCGTCTTGAGCTCTGTGTCCGACGGGCCGTCGTCGGTCTTTCCCGGGTGCTTGTCGTACCACTCCGGGTCGTACGTGGACCCGAGGTCCGAGCCGTTGCTGCCCGAGCAGTAGCCGGCTCCGAAACAGCTCTCCAAGCCCGAAGCATCGGACTTGTTGACGGGGTTGTTCTCGGAGTAGGCGTACGCGTTCCACTGCTGTGGGTTGCTCGCGTTGATGACGGGGTCGGGGCTGATGAAGCGGCCGGTGGTGGGGTCGTATTCGCGGGCGCCGAGGAGGGTGAAGCCGGTGGATTTCTCCTTGGTGCCGCCGACGAATCCCTTGTCTCCGGCCCAGGCGCCCGGGGCGGGCTGGGTGCCGCGTTCGTTGCCGAACGGGTCGCTCGCGCGTCGGACGTGGCTGAGGTCGGAGGCCTTGAGCTGGACTCCGCCGGTGCCGTGGTGGTCCGAGCTCTGGTAGGTCAGCGCGGAGCCGCTGGTGGTGCTGGTGGTGCGGGTGACGGTCAGGCCGCCGGGCATGCCGTACGTGCGGACGTTGGAGACCTTGCCGCTGGCGGTGTCCAGGGTGATCTGGTCGGCGCCGAGGGTGAGCGTGGTGCTGGCGGCGTCGCGGCGGATGAGCTGGTTGCCGCCCGTGTCGTACAGGTAGCTGGTACCGGCGCTCTCACCGGTACCGATGACCTTGTCCAGCTTGCCCTGGCCGTTCCAGGTCAGGGACCTGGTGCCGGGAGTACTGGTGATGGACGCCGTATTACCGGCAGCGTCGTAGGTGTAGGAGGTGACCTTGGTTCCGGACGGGCCGGTCTCGGTCGAGGACATCAGCGCGTGCGGACCGCCCGTGCCCCCGCCCGTCTGCGGGTCGGTGGAGGGGGCGTTGTTCTTCGGGCCGAACGTCTGGGTGATCGTGACGTCCTTGGCCGCGTTGCCGGTGACGTCCTTCCTCACCAGCTTCTTGCGGTTGCCCATCGCGTCGTACTCGTACTGCTGCCAGTACGGAGCGGTACCACCCACACTGGGCTTGCCGGTGCCGTCGACGGCGGGGCCGGCGCTGTTGGTGCAGCCGCCGATGCCGCGCACGCTGGGCGCGGGAGCCGTGGTCTGGGTACCGGTGTCGGTCCAGGCCTGGGTCAGGCGCCCGAGGTAGTCGTGCGTGAAGCACTGCAGGTCACGGCCGGTGCCATCCTGGGTGTCACCGATCGAGGTGATCACACCGGCCTTGTTGTACGTGTAGTCCAGGACATCCACGCTGGCCGTTGCGGCGGTCTGCTTGTCGAGCGTGGAGCGGACCGCGCGGCCGGTGCCTGCGTCGTAGTCGGCTGTGGAGACGACCTGCATGCCGGTGTCGCCGACGGTCGTGCGGATCGGACGGCCGTAGGGGTCGTAGCGCATGTCCACGAGGTACGGGGTCCGGGCGAGACCGATCTTGCCGCCGAGTGAGGTCAGGTTGCCCGCGACGTCGGTACCGTACGTCAGCGTCTCGACGCCGAGGCCCGCCTTGGAGATGCCGGGCAGGGCGGTCGTCTTCAGCTGCCCGTAGGCGTCGTAGGTGTTGGTCGTCTCGTACGTACCGGCGAGTTCCCTCTCCGCCGCCGGGATGGTGACCTTGGTGCCGAGGGAGCGGTAGCCGCCGTCGTAACCGGTCACCTCGGTGACGTACGCACTGCCCGTCTTGCCGCCCACGTAACGGGTGGTGGTGTCGGGCTTGCCCAGCGCCTTGGTGTCGTACGTGAACGCGGCGATCTGCTTCGCCGGGTCGACGGCCGTACCCTCGTACGTCGCCACGGGACGACCGAGGATGTCAGCCACCGTGGTGGCGCTCTTGAGACGGGCGTCGGTGGAGACGACGAGGATCTTCTTGTCGTCGTAGGCCGTGGTGCTGGTGCCCGAGTCGGGGTCGGTGGTCTTCACCACGCGGCCGAGGAGGTCGTAGGTGAAGGTCCACTCGTTGCCGGCGGAGTCCTTCCGCGACAGCTCCTGGCCCTGGGGGTTGGACACGTAGGTCGTGTCGTCGTACGCACCGGTCGGGGTGTTGGCCTTGTACTGGCGCAGGATCGAGGTGGTGCCGTTGGTGATCTTTGCCGTGGCGAACCCACCGGCCGGCGGGGTCGTACGGGTCTCGTCCACGCCCGGGTATTCGGTCTTGGTGCGGGACTGCTCCACACCGAAGGACTGCGAGACGGAAGCGGCGACGCGGCCGAGGCCGTCGAAGACGGAGACGGTCTGGGCCGGGATCTTGCTGTCGGGCTGGACCCCGCCGTTGGGCAGGAACACGGCAGCGGAAGGCGCGCCCTGGTCGGTGTAGTAGGCGGCGCTGGTCTTGACCTGCCAGCCGTGGGAGTCGAACAGCGCGTCCGTGATCATCCGGCCGGCCACACCCGAAGGAGCGCTGGCCTGGGTCTGGCGGACCCGGCCGAGACCGTCGTAGATCGAATACGAGGACGTGTAGGAGTTGTCGTTCATGAGCGCCTGGCTCAGAACGGCGGACGGCGCGTTCGTGCCGTTCATCGTGTACGAGAACTTGCGCACCGGGAGAGCGCTGTTCGCGCGTTCCTGGCCGGGCTGCCAGATCGAGACGACCCGACCGAGGGCGTCGTACTCGCGTTCGGCGACGTGGTTGTTCTCGTCGGTGGTCTTCAGCGGCTGCGAGCGGCCGATGTCGAGGGTCGTCGTGGACTTCCAGCCCAGCGGGTTGGTGTGGGTCACCTTGTCGGGCAGGACACCCGTGGCCGGCGCGTACTCGGTCGTGGTGACTGCGCCGCCGGGGTGGGCGGTGTCGGTGCGGACCTTGTTGGTGTTGCTGGTGACGCGGCCGTAGGTGTCGTAGGTGGAGGTGGAGTTGAGGCGGTAGACCGGCTTGCCGGTGCCGTCGTACTTCTCCAGGACCTCGGTACCCGTGCCGTCCGCCGTCGCTCCGACCTGGCCGTAGGGCAGACCGTCGAAGTACGAGCGGGTGTCACCGACGGTGTTGGCCGCCGTCGGCGTCTGCCCGCAGACACCGGAAATGACCAGCGTGCGGGAAGCGAGCTCCGTGACCGCGCCGCCCGGGCCGGTCGGGTACTCGAACGTGGTGCACAGACGCTGGTCCGTGCGGGAGATGTCGCTGTTGTCGTCGACCTGGAGGGGCCGGGTGACGAGCGTGGTGTCGTACGTCGACGAGCGCTCGCTCGTGCGCCAGCTGCCGCTGGCGAGCTTCGCCCGGGTGGTGACCTTGGCGGTGTTCACCGCACGGGCCGTGATCGGCGGCATGCCGGCGGACTGGGCGCGGGTCGCGGTGACCGGGCCGAGCCACGGTGTGGTGACCTCGTCCCCGATGACGGTTCCGTCGACGCCGTCGCGGTCGTAGGTCTGGGTCTGGCGGACGAAGCCGGACAGGACTTCTTCGTCCTTGATCGTCCCGCCCTGTGCGTCGAGGACGTTGACGGTGCGCTTGGTGCCGTTGGCGAGGACGTCGCCGTCCATACCGCGGAGATACGTCGAAACGTTCTTCGTTCGCGGGGCTTCGCTCGCGTTGCCGCTGCCCGTGCGGGTCGTCACCGTGCTGAAGCCGCGGAACTGGTCCCAGGTGCGGGTCTTGGGGTCGGCGAACTCGGAGTCGTTGCGGTGCCAGGCGATGCCGCCGCCGTACTCGTAGTCGGTGACGGTGGAGACCTGGCCGCCGACCTTGTCCTGCTGGGTGACGGACTGGACGACGACCTTGTTGAACCAGTCGTTGACGGGGTCGGCGAAGGACTGGCCGGGCAAGTACCACTTGACCGGCATGCAGGCCATCGTGTTGCCGTCCTCCGAGGACGGCATCGTCCCCGCGAGACGCGAGCACTCCGGTGCCTTGTAGGCGACATTGATCTGGCCACCGGTTTCGGTGGTGATCGTCTGGATCCGCGGACGCCGATAGCTCGGAGCCGAAGCGTCCGTACCGTCGGGGCGGCGGACGACGCCGTCGACACGGTTGGGGAACTGCGTCGCCTGGAACAGGACCGCGGGGAGCTTGATCGCGGTCTTGCTGTTGCTGGCGTTGCGCTGGATCGAGTCGAGCCACAAGGTCGGGGACGTGCCGTCACCCGGGTCCTGGAAGGACTGCTTGAGGTCGTACCAGTCGACCGTGCGCCACGCCGTGCCCGTCCAGACCTGACTGGCGATCTGGGTGAACTTCTTCGTCGTGAAATAGGTCGGCGAGAGGTTCAGGCACTGACCGGTGGCCGGGCATTCCTGGTCGATGGGAGTGTCGGGCCAGGAAGCGGCGTTCGCCTTCACACGCTGAGCGGTGTCCGTGCAGGTGACGGTCCCGATCACGACGCAGCGTTCGGCGTTCTTGATGTTGATCTGGACGGCCGGCTTCGCCAGGCCCTTCGCCGTGATCTGCTCCGGCAGACGCTGGCCGTAGCCGATCCAGGTCGGGTAGGAGCCGCGCTGGTACTTCGTGTTGGTGCCGGTGCCGCCGTTCTGGCCGCCACCACGCCCGTAGAAGTTGTCTTCCTGCTCGTAGCGGTAGGAGACCAGGTTCTGGTGCGGGTCCACGACGTAGTCGAGGTTCCACTGCCAGCCCAGCTGCTGCCACGTACCGTTCGCCGGAGTCTCAGCACCCAGGCACTTGTCCTGACCACTGTTGAAATACACCGGGACCGTGGAGACCGACTTGGCCTCCGGGTCGGTGCCATCCCCGCCGGGCAGGCGGTTGGAGCCGAAGTAGTACTGGGTCCCGTCGGTCGTGGTGACCTTGAAACCCTCGCCCTTCCAGGCCGCGTTGCGCTGCCCGGTCAGCCGCTCGATCTTTGTGCCGTCCTCACCCTGAAGGTGATACACGCACGAGGTGTCGTCGCGGACGATCTGGCCGGCGTGGCCGGCGAGGTTCAGGGACAGGATGTCCCCGGCCCAGCACTCGTCACCCGACTCCGCGATCCCCGCGTCTTTGCAGCCCTTGTAAGTACGGGAGATCGAGCCCGGACTCCAGTCCCAGCCCTCACCGAAACCGGACGCCTGCGCGTTCGTCGACGCCGTACGGCCATCGATGGAGGACGAGTCGTAGCCCAGGCCCACGTCCGGACCCGCGCCGGCAATGGAGGACGGAACCTCGACGGTGTAGCCGTAGGTGAAGTTCGCGGCATTCGCACCGGCCTGCCACGACATCGACGGCGCAATCGGCGTCGCGGTGAAGTCACCACTCGCACCCGACGGACCCGCCTCCACCGCAAGCGCAACCGCCTGCGACGCCAGCATCTGCGGAGCATCCGACGGAGCCGACTTGAAGGCAGTCGCCTTCGTCTTGGGGGCGTCGATCTCCGCGACCAGACGGCCCGAGGCGTCCTTGTGGGAAGCGACCGGCGTACGGGCCGTGCAGCCCTTCGCGCCAGGAGTCGTCAGCGCACAGTCGGGAAGGCGGACGACACGCGCACGGTCGCCCCAGTTGGCACCGGTGGTTTTAGCCAACGCCGAGACGTCGAAACCAACCTGGACCTTGCCCGAAGCAGCGCTGCCCGCCGCATCGGTCAGAGCGACGAGGACGCCCCCGACACCAGCCGCACGCGTCTTCGCCTCGTCCTTCACCTCCACCCGAAGCGAACCCTCACCGGAACCGGAACCCGAGGTGGCGAGTTCCGAAAGTTTTGCGGAACGGTTCGGGCCCTTGGCGGGAGCAACCCACACGGGCAAAGAGCCGGCCTGAACCGACTTGCCGCCGCCCGCGGTCGCCGACGTCCCCGCCGCATTGAGCGGAACGGTCGCCGAACCGGACGGGGCCTTCGCCTTCGCGTCCGGCTTCCACGCCTTGCCGGCCGGAGCCTTGGCGTTGACAGGCTTGGCATTTGAACCCTTGACGGGCTTGGTCTGCGGGAGCGCCGTATTCGGCGGCACCCACACCTTCGGCGGCTTCGCCACCGCTTCGACCGCGGGCAAGCCCAGGCCGGAGATGAACACCGCAAGCACGGCGACCATCGCAACACGTGGTCGCATCGCGCGCGCACGCGAATGCAAACCACCCTGACGAGACAACAAAATCCCCCCATGAAAAGGAATGACAAGGTCCGCTTCAGACACAGTTCGGACAGCGGCACCCTAAGGAGAGGGGCATTCCTTCGTACAGATTTTCTTTAGCATTCCCTTACATGATCAATGTCACTTGCCAGCCAACGCGATGTTTATTCCCGCGAATCCGACATATTGCCTGGCGCTTCTTTTGACAGACTTTCGGCCAGCAAGGAACGTGCGCGTGACCTTCGTTCACCGACGCGCATAGCGAGGACCTCTGCCCATGAGGCCGTCTTCTCCATCCCTTGATCCCAGGCCGGGGGCCCTCCGTCGTCGGCGGGCATCCGCAGCCGCGATGCTTCCCGCGGCAGGCGCCGTGGTGCTGTCCCTGGGGGCAGGACTGATCACCGCTCCAAGTGCCTTCGCGGCCGGCTCGCCGAGTCCCGTGCCGAAGCCCGCCTCCAAGGCCGAGCCCACCGCCCAGCAGAAGGCGGTGGAAGCCGCGCTGGCGCAGGCCAAGCGCACCGGAAAGCCGGTGGCGATCGAGGGTCTGACCACTGCCGACTCTCAGACGTTCGCCAACCCCGGCGGCACGCTCACCACGGATGCCACGGCCTCTCCGGAGCGGGTGAAGCAGGCGAACGGGTCGTGGCGGGCGATCGACACCACGCTCCGGGTCAACGCCGACGGGACGATATCCCCGGCGGCCGTTCCTTCCCCGTTGAGCATCTCCGGTGGCGGCAGCGGGCCGATGGCGACGATGACCACGGCCGACGGCAAGAAGCTGGCCTTCAAGACGCCCTTCAAGCTGCCCAAGCCGGTCCTCGACGGCAACGACGCCCTCTACAAGAACGTCCTGCCCGACGTCGACCTGCGCCTGACCGCCACCCAGCTCGGCGGCTGGAGCCAGGTCCTGATCGTCCACACCGCGCAGGCCGCCGCGAACCCGGCGCTGAAGAAGATCCGCCTCGGTGTCGACGCCCCGGGACTGAAGACCACCGCCGACGCCGCGGGCAACATCAGCTTCAACGACGCCCAGGGCAAGGCCCGCTTCACCAGCCCCACCTCCTTCATGTGGGACTCCACGAAGAAGCCCCTCCCCGAGGCAGCGTCCGCCCCGCAGGGCAGCAGCAAGAGCAGCAAGAGCGGCAAGTCCGCGGCCGCGAGCGGCACCGACGCCCCGCCGTCGGCGCCGGCCGCCGCCGACCGGGTCATCGCCTCCAGCGCAGACGCCCCCGGCGACACCGCCAACGTCAAGCCCATCGGCGTCAAGGCCGATGCCACCGGCATCGACCTGATCCCCGACACCTCGCTCCTCGGCCAGGGCGCCGGCCCCTGGTACATCGACCCCGGCGTCAACCCCTCGGTGAACAACGCCACGCGCGCCTGGTCACAGGTGCAGGAGGCCTACCCGGACACCAACGAGTTCAACGGCACCGCGGACGGCCAGAACACCCCGGCCGCCGGCTACTGCGGGTACTCCACCTGCACCCGCAAGGGCCGCGAGCGCGCGTACTTCCAGGTCGGGATCAGTTCGACGATCTACGACACCGAGGTTCTCGACGCCCGGCTCCACGCCACCGTCGTCTCCTCCTCCAGCCCCAGCACGTCCACGCCGATGGGCCTGTATCAGACCGGTCCCATCAACAACCCGACCACGTGGAACAACCAGCCCTGCGACAAGAACTCGCGCATGGGCGGCAACTGCGTCAAGATCGGCGGCATCAACATCTCGGGAACGGGTGACGTCCAGTACGACGTCACCACCCAGATGCGGAACGCCGCCCGCGACAAGTGGCCCCACTTCACGTTCGGTTTCGCGCCGGACGACGAAGGCAACATGTACTACCGGCAGCGGTTCAGCAACAGCCCGCGCGTCACGGTCACGTACGACATCCGTCCGACCATCAGCAACCCGCGCACCGAACCCACCCCCGGTTTCGCCGCCACCGACACCTACGCCGCCTGCCGCACCGCCGGCGCCGTGAACCCCTGGGACAACCCGGGCTGGGTCGGCCTCAACTCCGACACCTCGGTGAAGGTCTTCACCCAGTCGCTCACGGGGCGCCTGCTCCAGACGAACTTCGCGCTCGTGGACGAGGACGACAACGGCAGCGCCCAGTACGTCAACACCGGCTGGAACAGCTCTTCCGGTGATGTCACGGCCCACTTCGGGGCCCTGAAGGACGGGCACAAGTACTACTGGTTCGCGAACACGCAGGACGACACCCTGTGGAGCGCCGACAGCGAGCGCTGCTACTTCTTCGTCGACCGGAGTTCGCCCTCCGCGTCGGTGGCCTCGACCGACTTCCCGGCCTCCGGTACCACCGGCGGTCACCCCAAGCGCGTCGGCGAAGAGGGCAGCTTCACCCTCGCCGGTGCGGACAACACCCCGACCAACGGCAGCACCCGTAGCTCGGGCCTGGCCTGCGCCCGCTGGACGACGGACCCGGTGAAGGCGGCTTCCGACTGGAAGTGCACCGACTCCGACCCCCGGATCGTAAAGACCTTCACGGCCGGCAAGGCAACCGTGAAGTTCACCCCGCAGGCCTGGGGCACGAACTACCTGTACCTCCAGACGCAGGACAACGCGGGCAACATGTCCCAGCCCGTCGTCCACAGCTTCTACGTCCCGTCGAACCCGAACAGCCCCGCGCCGATCTTCGGCGACATCAACGGTGACAAGAAGGCCGACGTCGTCCTCGCCGACTCCGCCGGCAACATCCGCCAGATCAACGGCGGCGGCGACCCCGCCGCCTCACCCGTGGCCCTCGCCCGCTCCAGCGTGAGCGGCAACGGCTGGAACGGCATCCAGCTCACCCACCGCGGCAGCCTCGGCAACAAGAACGTCGACGACCTCCTCGCCCACGAACCGGGCAAGCCCAACCTCTACAACTTCACCAACAACAACACCGGCCTCGTCGACGGCCAGGCACCCATCAACGTCGCCAAGCCCAACGCCTGCGCCAAGACCGACTTCACCCCCATCGACTGCGCCGCCCACGGCTTCTCCACCGCGAACTGGACCAACGTCACCCAGATCGCCGCCTACGGCTCCGTCACCGGAGACAGCAAGGCCGGACTCCCGAACTCCCTGCCCCAGAGCTCCCTCCTCTTCGTGGAGAACGGGCGCCTGTGGCTCGCCATCCCCGGCGCCACCCACCAGCTCGACTCGCCGGCGATCCTGATCTCCGCCAACGACACCAAGTGGGACGGCTACGAGCTGCTCACCCCGGGCCGCGCCAAGGGCACCAACTTCGCGACCCTGTGGGCCCGCAACAAGACCGACGGCGGCACCCTGCACGCCTTCGCCATCACCGGCGGCACCCCCGAGGCCCCGGTCCTGACCGCCGCCACCAACCCCGCCGCGGGCCTCATCACCGGCAAGATCGACCCCGCCCGCTACCCGCGCGTCGGCTCCGACGGCGACCTCACCGGCGACAACATCCCCGACCTCTGGGCCGTCGACAAGGAACAGCAGCTCGTCGCGTTCAACGGCGTGGGCATCGCCCCCAACGGCACGAGCATCCTCTACCCCACCGTCACCGGCATCGCCCCCACCTTCACCCTCCAGGGCAACCTCAACACCCCCACCCACCAGTGGAAGCTGAACACGGCGACCGCAGGCAAGACCCCCAGCGCCGACGGCAACAAGACCCCCGCCACCATCGCGGGCGTCACCTTCCCCGCCGCCGAGACCATCGACGGCCGTAGCACCTCGTACGCGGCGTTCAACGGTGCCCAGGCGACGATCACCGCCACCGGTGCTTCCATCGACACCCGCAAGAGCTTCACCCTCAGCACCTGGGCCAAGGCCGGCCCGAACGGCGGCCTGATCGCGAGCCAGGACAACACGCGCAACAGTGCCTTCACCCTCTACGCCGACGCGGCCACCTCCTCCTGGAGGTTCGCCATGGCCAGGGGCGACGTGGACGGCTGGGCGTACGACTGGTCCGACAAGGTCAACGACGCGGCCCGGTTCCAGGCGAACACCTGGACCCGTCTGTCCGCCGTCTACAACGCCGAGACCGGCCTGATGAGTCTGTACGTCAACGGCGTCCTCGCCGCGAGCGGCAACCACGCGGCCGCCGCCAGTCCGGCGCCGACCGGACCGCTGGTCCTGGGCCGGTACAAGGTCAACGGGCAGCCGGACTACTTCGGCACCTTCGTCGGCGGCATCAGCAACTTCGCCGCCTACCCCTACGCGGCCGCCCCCACCGCCACCGGCGCGACCACCAAGATCTCGCTGACCGCGAGGGGTGCCAAGTGCGCGGACCTGGCCTCCGACGGCAGCACGGTGCAGATCTGGGACTGCAACGAGATCAGCGGGGGCCTCGCCCAGCAGTTCGAGGTCCGGGCCGACGGCACCGTGCGCATCCAGGGCAAGTGCATGGACGCCAAGGACGCCGGTACCGGCAACGGCACGCCGATCCAGGCCGTCGACTGCCACAACCACCCGGCGCAGCAGTTCCTGCCCCGCGCCGACGGCAGCCTCTACAACACGGTCTCCGGTCGCTGTCTCGACCTGAACGGCGGTGACACGACGAACGGGATCCAGCTCCAGCTCTGGGACTGCAACCAGACGGACCCGCAGCGCTGGTCCGTCACCGCCCTGGCCACCGCGCCGCTGCCCGTGCCGAGTTACGACGCGGCAGCCTGACTCGGCAGCAGTTCCGGCACGACGGCGGCCGCTCCTCCCATCCGGGAGGGGCGGCCGCCTCCGCATGGGTGGGTTACGCCAGTAACTTCGTTCGAGATTGGGTGTGATGTGAGGTTTGGCGGTGAGTTGATCACGCTTGAGGGGGAACAAGGCAGTCTGGGCTGGTTTCTTGATGATCACCTGCGCCAGGGTGGGCACACGACGTCGCGTCCACACCCCCGGCGGTTCGGCCAACCGTCTTGGACCACAGCCGTTTTGCTTATCTGGAGGACTTGAATCATGGCAAGCACCCGCAGCATCCGCGTGATGGCGGCCGCCGCATCGCTCCCCCTCGCCTTCGCGCTCCTCTCGGGCGTCGCCCAGGCCGACAACGGGGCCGGTGCGGCAGGGACCGCGTCGAACGCGGCCCTCGCCGGCGTCCTCGGCAGCGGGGTCGGCGGCAGCAACCTCGGGAACTCCTCCACCGCCCAGCAGGTCGCCTCGGGCTTCGGCGCCTCGAACCAGAACAACGGCGCCCAGGCCAACGGTTCGGGCTTCACCGCGATCGGCCAGTCCAACGCGCACGAGTCCTTCATCTACAACCCGCTCCCGTAGTGCCGGCCGGGGCCCCCGCCCCGGTCGCACAGGTCCGCCGAGCCCCGCCCTCCCCCCGGAGGGCGGGGCTCGGCGCATCGGGCGAAGTAGGGCCGAGCGGCCCGGCCGTACGGGACCTTCGGCAGCGGAAAAGCGGTCCGGGGGTGGGCTAGCTTGCCCGAGTGGGCATGTCGCGCGTGCGTCGGCGAGACCCCACCCGAGAGAGAGGCGCCCGCATGACCGGCACCGAACACCGCGTCCTGCCGCTCCGGCTCGAGGCCGCGACCGCGCCCGTCCCGGTGCGGGGCGTCTTCGTGTACCGCACCGAGCGGCCGTACGAGATCTCCCTCGACTTCGAGGGTGCCGGGATGCACCTCGCGCGCTGGGTCTTCTCCCGGGAACTGCTGCTCGACGGCCAGATCTGCGCCACCGGCGAGGGCGACATACAGGTGTGGCCGCGCTGGAAGGGCACCGAGCCGCGCGTCTTCCTCGCCTTCAGCAACGGCGAGCAGTCGTGCGTGGTGTCCGCCCGGGCCAAAGACGTACGGGAGCTGTGCCGCCGGATGACCGAGCTGGTGCCGCGCGGCCAGGAGCACCGGTACTACGACCTCGACGCCGAGCTGAGCGCCCTCCTGCCCAGCTGAACCGGGTAAACGCGATCAACCGGGTGAGCCCGGCGAACGCGGCGAACCCGGTGCAACCACGACCGTAGCGGGCGCGTCTTCACGGGTGACACCGTTCCCCGTCTCTCGGAATCGAGGGGACGCCATGAACCGTCCACGCCGCCGGCAGGCCACCGCACTGGGGTTGGGCGCACTGCTCTCCGCCATGCTCGCCTTCGCCGCCCCGGCCTCCGCCGCAGCCACGACCGCCGCCGCCACCACTACCGCCACCACGATCACTCCGCTCGTCGTCAATGCCCGCTGGGGCGGGCACTGCACGTACGACCGCGTGGTCATCGACCTGCAGGGATACGTACCCGAGGTCACCGTCACCCGCGTCCCGTCGCTGATCTACGACGGATCCGGCAAGCCCGTCCCGCTGCCCGGGCGGTACTTCCTGGAGATCCGCCTGCACCCCGCCGCCGGACACGACGACGCGGGCCGCAACGTCTACCGCGGGCCCAAACTCCTCAAGATCTACCTGCCCAAGCTGAAGGGCATCGCCCTGACCGGCGACTACGAGGGGTACGTCACCTTCGGCGCCGCCTTCGACACCAAGCCCGCCTACACCTCGTTCAAGCTGCACGCCCCGGAGCGCTTCGTCCTGGACATCGCGCACCCGAACGTCTGCTGAGCACGCCGGCGGGAGGAGTGAAGAGGGAGGCGGGACCGGGGGCTACCGGTGCTCGGGGTTCGGGAAGTCGAAGCGGCAGCCCGCGTCCCACAGGGAGCGCTGGTTGCCGTGCGCCGGCATCCCGCCGGACCGCTTGAGCAGAGCGGCCAGGTGCATGAGGTTCCAGCTCATGAAGGCCGTGTTCCGGTTGGTGAAGTCGTTCTCGGGTCCGCCGGATCCGGGGTCCAGGTACGAGGGCCCGGGTCCGGCCTCGCCGATCCATCCGGCGTCGGCCTGCGGGGGGATCGCGTAGCCGAGGTGCTGGAGGCTGTAGAGGATGTTCATGGCGCAGTGCTTGACGCCGTCCTCGTTCCCGGTGATCAGCGCCCCGCCCACGCGCCCGTAATAGGCGTACTGTCCCTGCTCGTTCAGGATCGAGGAGCAGGCGTAGAGCCGCTCGATGACCTGCTTCATCACCGAGCTGTTGTCCCCGAGCCAGATCGGGCCGCACAGCACGAGGATGTCGGCGTCCATGATCTGGCTGTAGAGCACCGGCCACTGATCGCTCTCCCAGCCGTGGTCGGTCATATCGGGCCAGACACCGGTGGCGATGTCGTGGTCGACGGCCCGGATGAGCGAGGTCCGGACCCCGGCCGCCTCCATCACCGCGCGGCTCTTGTCGATCAGGCCCTCGGTGTTGCTGGGCTCGGGCGATCGCTTGAGCGTGCAGTTGACGTAGACGGCGGTGAGGTCGGAGTAGTCGAAGGAGTGCGCGGTGTCGGTAGCCACCCGTCCAGCCTCTCCGGGGCCCGGCGCGGCCGCCACCGGGCCGCGCCCGTCCGGGCGACCGGGCGACCGGGCGACCGGCGCAGGCGATGAGGACCTCGCGGCCGGTTCGTCCGTACGGAAGGGCGCGCCGAAGCGGGCAGCCGGGCCCGGGCTGCCACGGATCCGTGGAACTCCGTTTCCACGCGGGGCCATTGAGGCAGACGGCAGCCGCACGGGCACACGGCGTGACGCACAAGCGGAATCCGGTCACCACCCGGCGCGATCGGGGCGGGTTGTGACCGGTCCGCGCGGCCGACTAGGGTCAGCGGGCCTTGGTGTTCGGGAAACCGGTGGGAAACCGGTGCGGCCCTCGCCACTGTGATCGGGAAGTCCGGCTCCACTCCTGCGGGAAAGCCACTGGGCTGCGCGGGAGGTTCCGCGCTGCCCGGGAAGGCGGAGCATGGACATCAACCCGTGAGCCAGGAGACCGGCCGGGGCGCGTTGTCCATCCACGAGGTGCTGGAGAGGTCTCCCTACTCATGCATATAGCCGAGGGGTTTCTGCCCCCTTTGCACGCGGTCGCCTGGGGCGCCGTGTCCGCCCCCTTCGTCGTCCACGGCGTCCGCTCGCTCACCCGCGAGGTGAAGGCCAACCCGGAGAGCACGCTGCTGCTCGGCGCTTCCGGAGCGTTCACTTTCGTCCTGTCCGCCCTGAAAATCCCCTCCGTGACGGGCAGTTGCTCGCACCCCACGGGCACCGGGCTCGGGGCGATCTTGTTCCGGCCGCCGATCATGGCGGTGCTCGGCACGATCACCCTGCTGTTCCAGGCCCTGCTGCTGGCGCACGGCGGGCTCACCACCCTCGGCGCCAACGTCTTCTCGATGGCCATCGCCGGCCCGTGGGCGGGCTACGCCGTCTACCGGCTGCTGCGGAAGTCCGGTCTCCCGCTGATGGTCACCGTGTTCTTCGGCGCCTTCTTCGCCGACCTGGTCACCTACTGCGTCACCAGCGTGCAGCTCGCCATGGCCTTCCCGGACCCGGCTTCCGGTTTCCCGGGCTCGCTCGCGAAGTTCGGGGGGATCTTCGCGGTCACCCAGATACCGCTGGCCGTGAGCGAGGGGCTGCTGACCGTCCTGGTGATGCGGCTGCTGATGGCGTCGAGCAAGTCGGACCTGGTCCGGCTGGGCGTCGCGAAGCTGACCTCCGCCCGTACCGAAGAGAAGGCGGCGGCCTGATGAGCGGGATGTCCAAGAACGCGAAGATCAACACGCTGCTGCTGCTCCTGGTGGCGGCGCTGGCCGTCCTGCCGCTCGCCCTGGGGCTGGGCGAGGGCAAGGAGGAGCCCTTCGCCGGCGCCGACGCGCAGGCCGAGGTGGCGATCACCGAGCTGAAGCCGGATTACGAGCCCTGGTTCTCCCCTCTGTACGAGCCCCCTTCCGGCGAGATCGAGTCCGCGCTGTTCGCCTTGCAGGCGGCGCTGGGCGCGGGCGTGCTCGCCTACTACTTCGGCGTCCGCAAGGGCCGCCGCCAAGGAGCGGCCGCCGCCGCTGCCGCCGCCGCCCCGGAGGCGTAGGCGGTGCTGCCGATCGACGTGGCCGCGCACGGCAGTCGCTGGCGCGGTCGGCACCCGCTGGAGAAGGCCCTGCTCGGGGTCGGGCTGACGGTCACCGCCGTGTGCCTGCCGCCCTGGCCGGGCGGGCCGCTGGTGGCCGCCGCCACCCTCGCCGTGCTGCTCGGCCCGGCCGGGGTGGCCGGCCGGCAGCTCTGGCGGGCCTTCCGGATCCCGCTCGGCTTCTGCTTCACCGGGGCGCTGCCGCTGCTGTTCGCCGTCGGGGGCCCGGCGGGTCCGGTGTCCCTGGCCCCCGACGGCCCCCGACTGGCCGCCGAACTGCTGCTGCGCACCTCGGCGGCCTCGCTCGGACTACTGCTGTTCGCCTTCACCACCCCGGTCTCCGACGTACTGCCCCGGCTGGTCCGGGCCGGGGTGCCGGCCCCGGTCGTAGACGTGGCCCTGGTCATGTACCGGATCGGCTTCCTGCTGCTCGACTCCATGGCCCAGGTCCGCCGGGCCCAGGCGGCCCGGCTCGGGCACACCGGCCGGGCGGCGGTGTGGCGTTCCCTGGCCGGGCTCGCCGCCACCTCCTTCGTACGGGCCTTCGACCGCGCGGCCAAGCTCCAGGCGGGGCTGGCCGGACGCGGTTACGACGGGGCGCTGCGGGTCCTCGTACCGGAGGCGGCCCTGTCGTGGCGCTTCCTGACGGCAACCGCCGGCCTGCTGGCGTCCCTGATCACCCTGACCCTCACCCTGAAGGGGCTCTCCCTGTGAACCCGTCGCTGCCCCCCTCACCCCACCCGGTGGTGGAACTGTCCGGCGCGGGCTACGCCTACGAGGACGGCCCGGCGGTCCTGACCGGCGTCGACTTCGCCATCGCGCCGGGCCGGGCGCTGGCCCTGCTGGGCCGCAACGGCAGCGGCAAGACCACGCTGATGCGGCTGCTGAGCGGCGGCCTGCGGCCCGGCGCGGGATCGCTGCGGCTGGACGGCACGGAGGTCTCGTACGACCGGGCCGGCCTGACCCGGCTGCGCACGTCCGTCCAGCTGGTGGTGCAGGACCCCGACGACCAGCTGTTCGCGGCCTCGGTGGAACAGGACGTGTCCTTCGGCCCGATGAACCAGGGGCTCCCCGCTCCGGAGGTCCGCGCCCGCGTGGACTCGGCCCTCGCCGCGCTGGACATCACGCACCTCCGGGACCGCCCCACGCACCTGCTCTCCTACGGGCAGCGCAAGCGTGCGGCGATCGCGGGGGCGGTGGCGATGGCTCCGCGGGTGCTGATCCTGGACGAGCCGACGGCCGGCCTGGACCCGGACGGCCAGGAGCGGCTCCTCGACGTCCTCGCGGGACTGCGGGCCTCCGGCACGACGGTGGTCATGGCCACCCACGACGTGGACCTGGCGGTGCGCTGGGCCGACGACGCGGCGGTCCTGACCCCGGCGGGCATCCGCTTCGGCCCCGCCGAGCCCCTCCTCTCGGACCCGCCCCTCCTCACCTCGGCGGGCCTGCGCCCGGCGTGGTCCCCGGCGGTGACGGCCTTCCTGCGCGCCCACGGCCACCTGGCGGCGGGCGCCCCCGGACCGCGCGATCCGCAGACACTGGCCGCCTGGGGGCAAATCTAGGATGGCCGCATGTCGCTCCCGCACGCCATCCTCACCGCCCTGCTCGAGAAGCCCTCGTCGGGGCTGGAGCTGACCCGGCGGTTCGACAAGTCGATCGGGTACTTCTGGTCCGCGACGCACCAGCAGATCTACCGCGAGCTCGGCCGGCTGGAGGAGGCCGGGCTGATCCGGGCGCTGCCCAGCGAGGGGCCCGTGCGGGGGCAGAAGAAGGAGTACGAGGTGCTGCCCGCCGGGAGCGGGGAGCTGGCGCGATGGGTCGGGGAGCGGCAGGATCCCAAGCCGGTGCGGGATCCCCTGCTGCTGCGGATCCGGGCGGCCGCGGTGGTGGGGCCGCAGGGGCTGGCCGCGGAGCTGCGGCGGCATCTGGAGCTGCACCGGGCCCAGTCGGCCGTGTACGAGGGCATCGAGGAGAAGGATTTCCCGGCCGGCCGGGACTCCGACGAGGACCGGTTGCGGCGTGTCGTGCTGCACGCGGGAACCGGGTTGGAGACGTTCTGGCTGCGCTGGCTGGAGGAGGCCCTCGCCGAGGTGGAGGGCATGGCCGCCGAGCCGCGGCAGGCCTGACGCGCGCCCCCGGCCCGGCAGGGGCCGGGGGGCGGCGCGGGGGCTTACTTGTTCAGGGAGTCCCAGAACTCGTCGAAGCTCAGCAGGCCGTCGCCGTTCGAGTCCTTGGCCGCTATCACGGCCTCCGCGACCGGGCCGGCGAAGGGGTCGCCCATCGCCGCCATCGCCGAACGGAACTCGTCGGCCGTGACGAAGCCGTCACCGTTCACGTCGAACTTGCCGAACGTCGTCCGTGCGTTCTCGATGTCCGCCACTGGGTCCACCCCTTCTTGGTGCTTGTTGACCGGCTCAGGGTAGCGGCATGCCCGGCCCCCTCACGCCCCGGGTCCCGTTCGAGCGGCAGATAGAAATTCAATTACTCTTCCGTAGTGCGGAAGCGATAATTCCAGCCAACAATTCAAGCCCCCACTTGTCACGCTCCGGGACCACGGCATAACGTAGCGACATTGCCGCCACACCGGGAGCGCAGGGCTCCCAGGGACAAGCGGCAACAAGGGCGATCACACAGGTGACGATCACAGCTGACGCATCATTCGAAGTTCTGCCCTTCACCCGCACTTGCCACCACATCTGGGAAGACGGCGACCATGTGCTCATCGGAGTGAGTCCTGGGAACAGCTACTTCAGCTCCGAGCGCATATCCGGCCTCACCCGATGGGCCACGACCCGGTTCGCACAGGTCGACTTCGTCTACGCAGACCTCCACGTGGACCGGATGTTCGCCGCCTTCGGCTACACCCAGGAACACGCCGAGAAGCGTGCGACGAAGGAAATCAAGGCAGTCCGGCGAAGGATTCTCAAGGGCGTGGAGGAGTCAGGGCCTCTGCATGCCGAGATCCGAGTGAGGGCACTTTCGGAGTTCCAGACGAACCCCGTCTACCAACTTCTGCACAGACGCGTACTCCATTTCCTGGAGTCCGACGACGAATTCCGCAAGGGCTGCGAGGAAATGGCCCTGCACTTTGTCGGATCCAAGTTGCCGGAAGGTGAATCAATCACCGACGCACAGTTGCAGGTGTGTTTCGATTACATGGCAGCCGAGCTGCCGTTCTTCATCGACACCCCGAGCATTCTCGACGTGCCGTCCTCCGTGGCGGCCTACCACGTCAAGATGCCGATGACCGACGTCCTCTTCGCGCGCGGTGGGGGCCTGCGCGCGACGAGGAACCAGGCATACGCCGTGGTACGGCCCGAGGCGGCCGAAAAGGCACAGAGCAACCCGAACAACCCGAACCCGAACCACCTGAACGCGAACACGCACGCGCACACCGCACCAACCGAAGGGACCGTCGATGAGCGTCGAGCAGCTTGAGGGCACCGGGCCGACCGCCGAGCCCCTCATCGACTTCCCCCTCTCCCGGCGCGGTGACGTGCTCCCGGAGGAGTGCACCTGGCTCCGCGAGAAGGCGCCGGTCGCGAAGGTCCGTACCCTCACCGGGGACCCGGCCTGGCTGGTGAGCAGCTACGCGCTGGCCAAGCAGGTGCTGGAGGACGAGCGCTTCAGCCTCAAGGACACGGCCAATGCCGGTGTCCCGCGCCAGTACGCGCTGACGATCCCGCCCGAGGTCGTCAACAACATGGGCAACATCAACAGCGCCGGACTGCGCAACGCGGTCATGAAGGCGCTCAACCCGCGCCAGAAGGGCCTGCAGGACTGGCTGCGCGCGAAGGCCGGCGAGCTCATCGACCAGCTCCTCGCCGAAGGGGGGCCCGCCGACCTGCGGGCCGGGTTCGCAGATCCCTTCTCCGCGGCCATGCACTGCCAGGTGCTGGGTGTGCCGTTCGAGGACTGGCGGCGGCTGATGTCGGGGCTGGACGTCGCGTTCATGACCGCTCGCGAGCCGTTCTCCGACTCGGCGCTCAACTGGTACAAGGACGTCGGCTACTTCGAGGACCGGCTGAAGGCGCAGCTGGCGCTGCCTGCCGAGGAGCGTACGGGGCTCCTCGGCAAGTTCGCCGAGCTGAAGGAGGCGGACCCGGAGTCGGCGCATCTGACCGACGACATGTTCGCCACCGTCGCCGTCTCGCTCTTCGGAGCCGGCGCCGTCTCCACCTCCGCGTTCCTGACCCTGGCGGTCCTGGCACTGCTGCAGAAGCCCGAGCTGATCGGGTACCTGCGCAAGCACCCGGAGCGCATGGGCAAGGCCGTGGAAGAGCTGCTGCGCTGGAACCTGTCCGTGGGCGACGGCCTGCCGCGCATCGCGATGGCGGACATCCAGGTCGGGGACGTGCTGGTCAAGGAGGGCGAGCTGGTCCTCGTCCTGCTGGAGGGGGCCAACTTCGACCCGGAGGCCTTCGAGAACCCCGACGAGCTGGACCTGGAGCGCGAGAGCTCCAGCGCCAACCTCGCCTTCGGCGCCGGCCGGCACTTCTGCCCGGCCTCCGCGCTGGGCCGGGCGCACGCCGAGATCGCGCTGGAGGTGCTGGTCGAGCGGCTGCCCGAGCTGCGTCTCGCGGTGCCCGCGGAGAACCTCGTGTGGCGGACCGGCTTCATCAAGCGCCTTCCCGAGCGGCTCCCCGTCGCCTGGTGAGGAGGCGGCGGTGAGCGGCCCAGAGTGCCCCGGGAGCTGTGCGAGCTCCCGGGGCACGCCCGTTCCCTCTCTGCTCGCGCGCTCGCGTCCTACCGGAAGATGCCGGTGTGGCCGAGGGAGTAGCGGCCGGGCTGCGGGTAGACGGCGAGGCCGTGCGGTCCACCGCCCACGGGGATCTTGGCGAGCTGATTGCCGGTGGTGGTGTCGATGGCGTAGACCTCGGAGTTGTAACGGCCCGAGAGCCACAGCACCTTGCCGTCGGCGGAGACCCCGCCCATGTCGGGGCTGCCGCCGTCGGGCAGTTCCCACTTCTTGGTCAGCTTGTTCTGGGTGAAGTCGAAGACGGAGACGGAGCCTTCGCCCCGGTTGGAGACGTACATCTCCTTGGAGTCGCGGCTGACGTAGAGGCCGTGGCAGCCCTTTCCGGTGGGCAGCAGCTTGGGGGTCTCGAACTTGTCGCCGCCGAGCACCCACATGCCGTGCGCCATCATGTCCGCGACGTAGAAGGTCTTTCCGTCCGGCGAGACCTTGACGTCCTGCGGCATCGCGCCCTCGAAGGGCAGTTTCTGCTGGCCGACGACCTCCATCTTCTCGGTGTCGACCTTGAGCAGTTCGCCGGAGAACTCGCAGCTCACGATGAAGTAGCGGCCGTCCGCGGAGAAGTCCGCGTGATTGACGCCGAAGCAGGTCACGGGGACGGTCTTCACGCGGTCCATCGTGTGCGGATCGCGGAAGACCAGCTCCTTGTCCATCGAGGCCATGACCACCGCGTACTTGCCATTGGGCGTGAAGTACAGGTTGTACGGGTCGTGCACCTCGACGGGCTTGCCGGCCTCTCCGGTGGCCGGGTTGATCGGGGTGAGCGTGTGGCCCCGGTTGTTGTTGACCCAGAGGGTCTTCATGTCCCAGGACGGGACCACGTGCTGGGGCTGGATGCCGACGGGGATGGTGTCGATGACCTTGTAGGTGACCGGGTCGATGACGGACACCGTGTTGGAGGAGGTGTTCGGCACGTAGACGCGGGACGGGAAGTCCTTGACCACCGGGGAGAGTTTGTTCGGCCGGTCCGCCGCGTACACGTCGTTCGGATCGAGGAGCGGCGGCATTCCGGCCAGGCCCGGCGGCGCGGCCGGTACGGCCTTGACGGGCGCGGCGGGCCCCTTCGTGCCGAGGGCCTCGGCGGGTCCCTTGTCGGCCGCTCCGCAGCCGGTCAGGGCGGCGAGGACCAGGCCGGCCAGCAACGCGGTGGCCTTCCGGGGAAGGCGGGTGGTCGTCATGGGGTCAGCAGCTCCGTGGTGGTCACCGCGCGCAGTTTGCGGCGTGCGAGTTCTTCGAGGAGGGGTGGCATCGCGTCGACCGTGTCCGCGTAGCCGAAGTGCAGGCTCACCACCGATCCGCCTTGGATCGGGCCGATGACGGTGCGGATGACGGCCGCGGCACCGGGCGAGGTGAAGTCGAGGGAGTCCACGTCGTACGAGAGGACGTGCGGGTAGCCCGCCCGCTGGGCCAGTTTTCGCACCAGGGGGGTGGCGTACTGGGTCTGGGACGGGCGGAACCAGGTGCCGATGGATCCGGTCAGCCGTTTGAGCCGGTCGGCGCAGCCGGTGATCTCGGCGTACGCCTGCTCCTCGGGCATGGTGTTGATCGCGAGGTGGCGCTGGGTGTGGTTGCCGAGCTCGTGGCCGCCGTCCAGGATCCGGCGGGCCATCTCCGGGTGGGCGTCGAGCCAGGCGCCGATGGCCAGTACGGTGACCCGCGCGCCCGCCCTTTCCGCTTCGGCGAGCACCGCCTTGGCGATGGCGGGGTCGCCGTTGCCGTGGAAGGTGAGCGCGACGCCGGGCCGGCCGCGGGGACCGTGCCCGATCTCCACGGGCTGGCCGGCGAACCGGCGCGGGGCGGGGGCCGCCTTGCCCCGGGCCGCCGCTTTGTCCGGGGCGGCCTTCGCCGGGGCCGCGGGGCCTGCGGGGGCCGTCCCGGAAACGGACGGCCCCGCAGTGGTGGGGGCGTCCGTGCCACAGGCGGAGGCGAGGACGCCGGCGGCGACCGCCGCGCCGGCACGGAGAGCGGATCGGCGGTCCGGGTAGCAGAGCACCCGCCCATTTAAGGGGTGGATGCCCGTGTAGGTATTGATTGACCCAATTCAGGACCTTCGGTCGAACCGGGTCCACCCGCCCACTGTCCGCTATGTGATCAACGATTCACGCAGAGCGGCCGATCTTTACACACTGATTACGAGGCCAGTGGCCCACCTCACCTAAGATTTAGGTAGAAAGTCTTAGGATATGCACACTTATGTCCAACTTGGGACTTTTGGCATTTGGTCCCTCTTCTGCCATAGTCGGAATCACGGCTTCCCGTTGACCCGAGCGAAGTCCCTGCCGAGGATCACACCCCCTTCGATCCTCGGCACACCCATGAAACCCCCGCAGCGCCCCACAACGGCGACAGGGGGTTTCTGGCATTCAGGGGGTACTCGGCGGTCGGGCAGCGCTCAGTGGTCAGGCGGCGCTCAGCGGTCGGCGACCCGCATCTCGAACCAGGTGATCTTTCCGCGCGGCAGCAGGTCCGCGCCCCAGCGGTCCGAGAGCTTGTCGACGAGGAACAGCCCCCGGCCGGTGGTGTCCATCTCGTGGACCGGCATGAGGCAGGGCAGCCCGCGCGAGGGGTCGCGCACCTCCACGCGGATCCAGCCGCGCCGCCTGAGCATCCGTAAACCGAAGGACCGGGCCCCCGTATGGCGGACGGCATTGCCCACCAGCTCCGAGACGAGCAGGACCGTGTGCTCGGCGATCTGCGGCGAGAGCCCCCACAGGCGGACGACCACGCACTGCGTGAGCCGGCGGGCGGTGCTCGCCGACTCCGGCATCGACGGCAGCGTCACTTCCGCCTCGGCCGGGTTCCCGTACAACTCCAGGGCTTTTAGGCCGAGTTCGTCTTCCAGGGCCGCCGTGAGCCGTACGGCGGAAGCGCTACTGCGCTGCCGCGGCTGTTCCACACCCTCCAGACCCGCCATGCACCCATCATGGAGGGCCGGTACGGCCGTTCGGGCCGTTCCGCAGGAAAAGACCCCCCGGGATCTCTGATTCCGAGGGGTCGTCCTGGCATATGCAATCGGCAACCCGTCGGCCACCGCACCCCGCTGACCTGCGGTGACGTACCGCGAGGTGGTGATCACCCAGAGTGGATCACCGGCTCGCCTTAAGGGTGCCTTAAGGCCTGGCTAATCCACCCACAGGAATGACCCCGACACGGATCCGGGCAGGGATCCGCGCAGGGATTCCGGGCGGGGTTCCCGACAGGGCTTCCGACAGCGCTCCCGACAGGGCTCCCCCTAGAGGAACTTGGCCTTGCCCGGCCCCTCCTCGACGAAGCTGCGCATCCCCCGCTCGCGGTCCTCGGTGGCGAACAGCCCCGCGAACCAGCCCCGTTCGATGGTCAGACCGGTGTCGATGTCGGCCTCCAGACCCGCGTCCACGCACTCCTTCGCGGCGCGCAGCGCGAGGGCCGGGCCCTGCGCCAGCTTCGCGGCCCACGCGTACGCCTGCTCGTAGACCTCGGTGGCCGGGACCACGCGGTCCACGAGGCCCAGGGTCAGCGCCTCGTCGGCCTTGACCATGCGGCCCGTGAAGATGAGGTCCTTGGCCTTGGAGGGGCCGATCAGCCGGGACAGCCGCTGGGTGCCGCCCGCGCCGGGGATCAGGCCGAGCAGGATCTCGGGCTGGCCGAGCTTCGCGTTGTCGGCGGCGATCCGGTAGTCGGCGCACAGGGCCAGCTCGCAGCCGCCGCCCAGGGCGTAGCCGGTGACGGCCGCGACCACGGGCTTGGGGATCCGGGCCACCGCGGTGAAGGCGTCCTGCAGTCCGCGGGACCGGGCGACCATGGCCGCGTGGTCCATCGTCTGCATCTCCTTGATGTCCGCCCCGGCCGCGAACACCTTCTCGCCACCGTAGATGACGACGGTGCGGACGTCCGCCCGGTCGGTCGCCTCCACCGCGAGCTCGCGCAGCCGGTCCTGGGTGGCGATGTCCAGGGCGTTCATGGGCGGCCGGTCCAGACGGATGACGCCGACGCCTTCGGAGACTTCGAGAGAGATGGTCATACGGGAAGGTTAGCGCCGGTTAACGCCGGGTGGCCCGGTGCTGTGGGTCACAGCACCGGGCCACCGGACGACGCGCGGGAGGGCGTTACTTGATCCAGTCCGCCCAGTCCATGTTCCAGCCGTTGAGGCCGTTGTCGGGGGCGACGGTCTTGTCCTTGGAGTTCTTCACGATGACCACGTCGCCGATCAGCGACTCGTTGAAGAACCAGGCGGCGGGCTGGCCGCCGTCGCCGGCGCCGCGGACGTCCTTCAGGCCCACGCAGCCGTGGCTGACGTTCTCGGAGCCGAACGTGCCGGACGAGGCCCAGTAGTTGCCGTGGACGAAGGTGCCGGAGGTGGTCAGCCGCATCGCGTGCGGGACGTCGGAGATGTCGTACTCCCCGCCGAAGCCGACGGTGGCGCCGTTCATCCGGGTCACCTTGTACTTCTCGCTGATGACCATCTGACCGTTGTACGTGGTCGTCGACGGGGCGCCCGCGGTGATCGGAACGTTCTTGAGCACCTGGCCGTCCCGGACCACCTGCATCTGCTTGCTGCCGGCGTCGACGGTGGTGACCTGGGAGCGGCCGATCTTGAAGCTGACCGTACGGGTCTGCTTGCCGTAGACCCCCGGGCGGCCCTCGACCCCGTCGAGCTCGAGCTTCAGGGTGACCTTGGTGCCCGCGGCCCAGTACTTCTCGGGGCGGAAGTCCAGGCGGTCGTTGCCGAACCAGTGGCCCTCGACCGGGACGGCCGGATCGGCCATGACCGTGATGGCCTTCTCGACGGCCTCGGGGTTGGTGATGCCCCGAGAGAAGTTGATCGAGACCGGCATGCCCACGCCGACCGTCGATCCGTCTTCGGGGGTGTACTGGCCGATGAAGGTGTTGGCGGGCGTGAGGGTCGTGAAGGTGGTGTCCTTCGCGGACTCGCGGCCGGCCTCGTCCTTGGCGACCGCGTGCACCTTGTACTCGGTGGCGGAGGCAAGGTTGCGGGCGGGCTCCCAGCTCGCGCCGTCGGCGGCGAGCTTGCCCTCCACCGCGTTGCCCTTGGTGTCGGCGACCGTCACCGTGGTGAGCTTGCCGCCGGTGCTGGTGATCTTCAGGATGCCGCTGGTCGCGACCTCCTTGGCCCCGTCGTCCGGCTTCACGCTCACGACGGCCTTCGACGCCTCGGTGCCGGTCGTGGCGGTACCCCCGTCGCCGCCACCGCTCCCGCCGGCGCCGCCACCACTCCCGCCACCGCTGCACGCGCTGGTGAACAGCAAGGCCGCGCCCAGCAGGAGGGCCGGCAGGCCGGTGCGGGCGCGCCCGCGTATCGGCTGCAGGTTCACGATCGTTCTCCCCATGTCCCCCGCGCACGGACAGTCGCGCGCTTATCGCCAGGAAATCACATGGGGGATCACGAGACAGTACGGTCATGTCACCGTTCCGTCCCAAGAGGGGCGACACGCCGGGAGTTCGGCGGGAGACTCCCGAAGTCATCCCTCGGTGCCGGGCTTGGTGCCCCAGACTTGAAGTGCTCTCCCGGCTGAAGCCGGGAGATTCCTGCTTACCTTGCGGCAGCGGGCTTGACGCGCTTCGCGCGCCTGACGACTGCCCTCCCGGCAGCCGAGATGAGCGCGAGGCCCATCCGGTACAGGTGCAAGACGTTGCGAGCCGCGTTGTGGTCGGCGTTGCCCGACCAGCCACACTCCGGGTTCTTGCACACGAACACGGCCTGGGACTCCCTGCTCCCCGGCGTGATGAAGCCGCACGCGGAGCAGCGCAGGCTGGTGCCGGGGGCGGGGACCTTGTGCAGGGTGCCGCCGTGCCGGGCGGTCTTGTACGCCAGCATGCTGACCGTCCGGCCCCACGCCTCCCCGCTGATGGAGCGGTTCAGCCCAGCCTTCTGGCCGACGTTCTTCCCCGGCTCCTCGTTGGTTCCCCTGGCCGACTTGACCATGTTCGTGATGGTGAGCGCTTCGACCACGACAGTCCCATATGTGCAGGCGATGGCGGTGGTCGCCTTGTGCTGCCAGTCCAGGGCTCTGCGCTTGGCTTTCGCGCGGAGTCCAGCGATCTGGTCGTAGGTGTGGCGCAGCCGGCGGCTGGCCTGCTCTCCGGGCTTGCGGCGTGCCTTGCGCCGGGCGGCGCGCCGCTCCAGGTGCAGGAGCTTCGCCTTCTCCTTGCCGGTCAGCCACTCGCCGTGCTCGTAGGTTTCGCCGTCTGAGAGAGCGAGGGGCACGGTGACGCCCACGTCGGTGCCGACCTCCAGCCCTTGGCGGGGCTCGGGCCCGGCCTCAAGGGTCTGGACGCGGAAGGCGATGTGCCAGCCGAGCGCATCCTTGACCAGACGGGCCCCGGTGATCCGGTTCTCTCCGTTGGCGCGCCTGCCCACGGGCAGGTCCTTGGTCCACCGGAAGCGGACCCGGCCCACCTTGGGGATATTGGCCATGCCCCAGCGGCGGTGCACCCGGATGATGTTCAGGTCACGGCCCTGTGGGATGTCCACGGACATTACCGTGCGGAACCGGCCCTTGAAGTTCGGGGCGTCTGAGCGGCCGTCCCAGCAGTTCTTCCACGCCTGGAAATACGTCTTCAACACCGCTTGCGCGGCCTGCGCGGGAAGAACAGCGAGAAAGTCGATGTCCTCACGCGCCTGCCGGATCGCGGCATCCGCGATAGTCCAGAGTCCGCTTATCCTTCGGCATCATCTGCCACCAGGCGTGCAGACAGTTCCACATGGTGCGGGCCGCGTGCGCCTGGCCATCAGCCTTCAACACCTCGGCAGGCGACAGCGTGAGCCGGGCACGGTGCCCGAACTGCCGTTTTGCCAGGGTGTCTTGACTCAAGATCGAGAACCTGGCATTGGTTTATGTCACCGTGCTGGAACCCTCATCCCGATGTACGCACCGGACGCCATGTTGTTCACAACTTGCACGTTCACTTGGTTTTCGTCACCAAGTACCGGCGGAGTTGAAACAGTTCAACGGCGAACAGGACCACGTGCACCTGCTCGTGCACTACCCGCCGAAGGTGCAGCTTTCCAAGCTGGTCAACTCCCTCAAGGGCGTCAGCTCCCGCAGGCTGCGCCAGGAGTACGACAGCCATGTCCGCCGGTACCTGTGGGGCGGGCGCTTCTGGTCCGGGTCCTACTTCGCCGGCTCATGTGGCGGCGCACCCCTGACCGTCGTCAAGCAGTACATCGAAGACCAGCAGCGCCCCGCCTGACCCTCACCCCGAAAGTGCGGAGCACTCCGGCGCTCCGCACCTCCGGGCCAAGGATGGCCTTTCCCCCCGCCCTGAAGGGCGGATCACTGGCCAAGATCAGAGGTGCTGGAACGTCCGGACCGCCTCGCAGTCCCGCCGTCGCGAGAACCGCGGCCCATGGCGGCCACCGGGCGGCCTAGCCGAGCCGCCTAGCCGGCCCGACGCGGCTTCGGGCCCTTGCCCTTGCCCTTGCCCTTGCCCTTGCCCTTGCCGTGGTGGTCGCGCTTGTTCTCCAGGGTCACCACCAGGCGGTGGTCCGGGGTCCTCTCGTCCAGGTGGAGCGGACCCGTGACCGGGTTGCGCGGGAGGACGTAGCCCTCCGGGACGGCCGTTTCGACCACGTAGTACCAGCCCTCTTCCAGGCCCGGGAACGAGCACGCCCCGGCCCGGTCCGTGGCGCAGCCCGACGTCACCTTGCGGTCGGGGTTGATGCCGCGCGTCTGGAGGCCGGCGGTGCTGTTGGTCTCCTTCCACACCTCGAAGACCGCCCCGCGCAGCGGGTGCTTCGTCTTCGCGTCCTTCTTCACCACCTTGATCGAGCCCTCGTATCCGGGCTCCTCGGTCCGTTCGTCGGTGACGCTGACGACGAGGCCCGCCGTCACGTGGCTCTCGTCGAGGTCGAACGGGGTGACCGGGTCCGCCGGCAGGTCGTAGCCGGCCGGTGCCTGCGTCTCCCGCCAGTAGTACCGCTCGCCGACCGGGAGCTGGACCGTGCAGCTTCCCTGCGCGTCGGTGGTGCAGGACCCGGCCAGCTGCTCGTCGGGTTCCGTGCCGTCGGTCTGGAGGCCCGTCAGGTCGTTGGCCTCGCGCCACAGCTCGAAGCGGGCGCCGGGCAGCAGGGCCCCACCGTCCGCGTCGGACTTGCGCAGCACCACTTGGGCGCTGCCCGGAAACTTCGCGTTGCTCATGCTGCCGCTCACGCCCCCCGCGGCGTTCTGCGCGGTCAGCGTCAGCTCGACGACGGGGTTCTCCGCGAGCTCGTAGCCGTCCGGTGCCTGGGTCTCGCGCCAGTAGTACGTGCCGAGCGGGACGGTGCTGGAGCAGATGCCGCTCGCCGGGGTCACGCAGTCGGTGACCTTGGTGTCGCCGCCGGGGCTCGTGAACTGGGCTCCGGGGGTGCCGTTGGTCTCCCGCCACAGCTCGTACGTGGCTCCGGCCAGCGGGTTGTCCGTGTCGTCCTGCTTGGTGACGGAGACGGTGCCCGTGACCGGGACCGTGTTCCCGCAGTCGGGCAGGTCACCGTTGAACGGGTACGCGTGGAACTCCTGGCCGCCGCCCCCGGTGCTGGTGTGGACGAGCTCGCCGGTGGTGAAGAAGCGGCCGTTGGTCCCGGGCAGGGTCACGGTGGTGCGCGAGGCCTGCTCGCCGACGAGCACGCTGCCCTGGAACTGTCCGGTGCCGACCAGCTGGACGGTGGTGGCGTCGGGGAAGTTCCACAGGAGCCGGGTGCGGTAGCCGTTCCAGGGGTCGGCGCCGGGCCCCACGTCGTTGATGCTTCCGGCGTAGGTGTTGAGCGTGCGGGTGGTGCCCAGGACGTTGACCAGGACGGTGGCGTCGTCCGGGATCCGGTCGAAGCGGAAGCCGATGGCGCCGCCGCTCGAGCTCACCAGGTCGAAGTCCACGTTGAAGACCTGGAGCTCGGAGGTGTTGTCCCCGGTGAAGACGGTGGTGCCGTCCTGGTTGACGGCGGTGCCCGTCGCCGGACGCGCCTGGCCGTCGACCCGGGCGTAGCACCGGCTGGCCGTGGTGAGCTGGTCGCGCAGGCCGGCGTACGGGGTGATGGCGGCCGGGTCGGCCTCGAGCGGGCCGGTGACGGTGCCGGGCCCGGGGGCGGTGCCCGCGTGGCGTACGACGCCGCCGTCCGAGATCAGTTGCTGCTGGGCGGCGATCGTGACGTCGCGGCCGGTGGTGAGGAAGTCCGAACCGGCCGGGGGCCGTACGAGGGAACCCGCGCCGACGATTCCGATGTTGTACCCGCCGCCGGTCGCCGCCAGGTTCTTGTTCTGGTCGAAGCTGCCGAGGACGACGACCTTGCCCTCGGCCTCGGCGGCGCGCTCGCGGACGAGGAAGTCGGCGCCGACGAAGATGTTGATGCCCTCGTCGTAGCCGCTGGGCACGGTGCCGGTATCGACCGCCGGGAACGGGTCGGGGCACAGGGATCCGAGGCAGGGACCCAGCCCGCCCGGAAGCGGGGCCCTCAGGGCGGCGACGGCCTGCCGGGCCGGCGCCGGCTGCTGTCCGCCGGGGCCCGGCGCGGCCGGCGCCGCCAGGGCCACCGGGGCGCCGGCGGCCAGTACGGCCCCGAGGGCGAGCCCCAGGGGCCCGAGGGTCCACTTCCTTGCTGACATGACGCTCCGTCCGTTGCCCGCCGCCGCGTGCGTGCAGGGCCCCGTACAGGCTGGCGGCGGGCTCCGGCGAGCCGGGCGGACCGACACTCCCCCGCTGCGGCATTCCGGTACGACAATCACTCGACTGGGGTGTCGGTGCGGGGAACGGCGGGTGGCGGGTGGCGGGTGGGGTCAGCCGGTCGCGGAGCCCGCCACCCAGGCGGGCCAGGACATGTTCCAGCCGCCCAGCCCGTTGTCCGGGGCGACCGTCTTGTCCTGCGAGTTCACGACCTCCACCACGTCGCCGACCAGGGTCCGGTCGAAGAACCAGCCGGCCGGGGTGTCCGAGCCGCCGCCCTTGTCGTCGCGCAGCCCGATGCAGCCGTGGCTGACGTTGGTGGAGCCGAAGGTGTCGGGGCTGGCCCAGTAGTTGCCGTGCAGGAAGGTCCCGGAGCGGGTGAGGCGCATGGCGTGCGGGACGTCGGGGATATCGTACTCGCCGCCGAAGCCGACGGTCTGCCCGTTCATCCGGGTGACGTCGAAGAGCTCCATCACCACCATCTTGCCGTTGTAGGTCATGTTCTTCGGCGCCCCGGCGGTGATCGGCACGGTGGACACCAGCTCGCCGTCGCGCCGGACCTCCATGGTGTGCGCGGCCGCGTCGACGGTGGAGATCTGGGAGCGTCCGACGGTGAAGCGCAGGGTCTTGTCCTGGATGCCGTAGGAGCCGGCGGCGCCCTCGACGTCCCGCAGGTTCAGCTTGACCGTGACCTCGGTGCCGGGCTTCCAGTACGTCTTGGGCCGGAAGTCGAGGCGCTCGTCGCCGAACCAGTGGCCCACCACTTCCACGGCCGGGTCGGAGGTGATCGTGATGGCCCGCTCCACATCGGCGCGGCGTTCGATGGACCGGCTGAACCCGAAGGAGATGATCATGCCGGTGCCGACGGTCGAACGGTTCTCGGGCTTGAAGTAGCCGATGAACCGCTCCTCGGGAACATAGGTGGTGAAGGTGGTGTGCCGGGCCTGGCGGCGGTTGTGCCCGTCGAGCGCGACCGCGTCCACGGTGTACTTGGCCGCGAGCGCGAGCCGGCCCGACGCCGGTTCGGGGCTCCAGCTGAGCCCGTCGACGGCGATGGAGCCGGCCACCTGCTCCTGCTGGGCGTCCTCCACCTTCGTGACCACGACCCGCTCCAGCCGGCCCTCGGGCACGCTGACCCTGAGCGGACCCTCGGCGGGCACCCCCTTCGCGTTGTCGTCGGGGGTGATCCTGATCGCCTCGTCCGGTGACCGGGGTTTGCCGGGCAGCTGGATCTCGATCGGGGAGCCGCCGTTCTCGGTGCATCCGGCCAGGCCTCCGAGGAGGCCCGCCCATACCGCCACGGCGGCCAAGCCCGCCCCTGCCCGCCTCGTCAGAAGAGTCACGTTCCTCCAACGACCGGGGCCCTCCGGGGGAAACGTGGGCGCGGCCCACGTTCCAGGCAGGACAGTCCGGGCAGAACAGTGGGAAGGACCGGACGGGGGCGGGCCGCGGCAGGGACGCCGGGGCCGCAGTTCCCCCACCCCCGCAGGTACCGAGAGCCGTGGAGGCGGGCAGTGTCGAGCGCAGCCGAGCAAGAGGCGGTGGAAGCCGTCGCGGGGACCGGGCATCCGATCGGGACCGGCCGTCCCGACGGGACCGGACATCCCAACGGAACCGGGAACGGCAACGGCAACGGATCCGCGAACGGGACGTCGAACGGCCTGGCCAGAGGCCACGCGTCGGCGGTGCGGGAGCGGACCCGCCCCGGACCGCCCGTGTGGCCGGGCTCCTCGCACCCGCTGGGGGCCCGGTTCCACCAGGGGCCGGACGGGACGGCCGGGACCAACTTCGCGCTGTGGGCCCAGGGCGCGGAGGTGGTGGAGGTCTGCCTCTTCGCGGAGGACGGGTCCGAGAGCCGGTGCGTGCTGACGGAGCTGACCCACGAGATCTGGCACGGCTTCCTGCCGGGCGTGCGCCCCGGGCAGCGGTACGGATTTCGGGTGCACGGGCGCTGGGACCCGTGGACGGGGGCCCGCCACAATCCGGCGAAGCTGCTCCTGGACCCGTACGCACGCGCCGTGGACGGGGACTTCCTGCTGCCGCCGGAGGTGTACGGGCACGTCCGCGACTGGCCGCAGCAGTACATCGCGGACACCGTGCGCGACGACCGCGACTCGGCCCCGCACGTCCCGAAGGGGGTCGTGGTCCACGATGACGACGACTGGGCGGACGACGTCCGGCCCAAGACCCCGTGGGCCGATTCGGTCATCTACGAACTGCACGTGCGCGGCTTCACGATGCGCCATCCGGGCATCCCCGAGCACCTGCGGGGCACGTACGCGGGCCTCGCGCACCCGGCGGCGATCGAGCACCTGACCGGGCTCGGGGTGACGGCGGTGGAGCTGCTGCCGGTCCATCAGTTCGCGCACGAGGACCACCTGCTGCGCCGGGGCCTGCGCAACTACTGGGGCTACAACTCCGTCGGCTACTTCGCCCCGCACGCCGCGTACTCCTCGAGCGGTACGGCCGGCCAGCAGGTCGGCGAGTTCAAGCGGATGGTCAAGGCGCTGCACGCCGCCGGGATCGAGGTCATCCTCGACGTGGTCTACAACCACACGGCGGAGGCCGGCGAGCTGGGGCCGACGCTGTCGCTGCGCGGGATCGACAACCGGGCGTACTACCGGCTCCAGTCGGACCAGCGCCGGTACGCGGACTACACCGGGTGCGGGAACACCCTGCACGCCGGGCGGCCGCACGTGCTGCGCCTGATCACCGACTCGCTGCGGTACTGGGTGACGGAGATGGGGGTGGACGGCTTCCGCTTCGACCTGGCGGCGGCGCTGGCCCGCTCGATGCACGACGTGGACATGCTCTCGCCGTTCCTCGCGGTGATCGCCCAGGACCCGGTGCTGCGGCGGGTGAAGCTGATCGCCGAGCCGTGGGACGTGGGCTCGGGCGGGTACCAGGTGGGGGCGTTCCCGCCGCTGTGGACGGAGTGGAACGACCGCTACCGGGACGCCGTACGGGACTTCTGGCGCGGCGCACTGCCCGACGTACGGGACCTCGGGTACCGGCTGTCGGGATCGAGCGACCTGTACGCGTGGGGCGGGCGGCGGCCGTACGCCTCGGTCAACTTCATCACCGCGCACGACGGTTTCACCCTGCGCGACCTGGTGTCGTACGAGTCCAAGCACAACGAGGAGAACGGCGAGGCGGGCCGGGACGGCACCAACGACAACCGGTCCTGGAACTGCGGGGTGGAGGGCGAGCCGGAAGAGGGCACGCAACCGCGGATCGCGGCCCTGCGCCGGCGGCAGCTGCGCAATCTGCTGACCACGCTGCTGCTGTCGACCGGGGTGCCGATGCTGGTGGCGGGCGACGAGTTCGGCCGGACGCAGGGCGGCAACAACAACGCGTACTGCCAGGACAACGAGACGAGCTGGGTGGACTGGTCGCTGCTGGAGGACCCGTCCTGGCAGGCGCTGCTGGCGCTGACCCGGCGGCTGCTGGCGCTGCGCCGGGCCCATCCGGTGCTGCGGCGCCGCGCGTTCTTCTCCGGGCGCTCGCAGGGGGCGGACGGACTGCGGGACCTGGCCTGGTTCACCCCGGCGGGGGTGGAGATGACCGAGCGGGACTGGTACGCCCCGGCCGGTTCGGTGGGCCTGTACCTGTCGGGGCAGGACATCCCGGGCCGTGACGAGCGCGGGCGGCAGGTCACGGACGACAGCTTCCTGGCGCTGCTGCACGCTGGGGACCGGCCGGTGGCGTGGGTGCTGCCGGGGGCGCCGTGGGGCCGGGCGTACGAACTGGTCCTGGACACCTCCCGCGAGGACCAGGCGGCGGCGCCCGCCACCGTGCACCGCGGGGGCGAGAGCGTGACCGTCCCGGCCCGAGCGGTGCTGCTGCTGAAGGTGGTGGGCGGGCAGGGCTAGCCGGTCCGGAAGCCGGGGCTAGGGACTGTCGTCACACTCCCGTCGTCGCCCGAAGGGCGGCCTCGCGGCGTCTGGTGCGTGCTCTCGGCGTGCCGGGCGCAAGCCCGCGTACTGGACGTACTTGGCTTCCGTCCGGTGCGGCGAGAGCGCGTGCCAGGCGTCGTGAGGCAGACGGGAGTTTGACGACAGGCCCTGAGGTCCGCGCATCCGGTGGACCCGGAGCGGGAGCCCCCGGACACCCTGCGATGATGTGCCCTTCGTGCGCACGTACACATAAACGGATATTCGAGGGGCTGTGTCGATGGCGAGTGTCGGGACCGCGTTGCGGGAGCTGCGCGGGGCGCAGAAGTCGGCTAAGGGGGTGTCGCTCTACTCCCGGTTCGTCAACCGGCCCGTCGGGCGGTACCTGGCCGCCGGGTCGTACGCGCTGGGGCTCACCCCGAACCAGGTGACGCTGATCAGCGCCGCCCTGAGTTTCGCGGGCGCGGCCGTCGTCGCCCTGGCCTCGCCCTCGTGGGGGCTGGGCATCGCGGTGTGGGCCCTACTCGCCGTCGGCTTCGCCTTCGACTCCGCCGACGGGCAGCTCGCCCGGCTGCGCGGGGGCGGCAGCGCGGCCGGCGAGTGGCTGGACCACGTCGTGGACTGCGCGAAGCTCACCGCGCTGCACACCTGCGTCCTGATCGCCTTCTACCGCTTCCCCGAGGCCTACGGGATCGGCGGCGGCGCGGACGGCGGCGCCGCGGCCGGCTGGCTGCTGGTGCCCCTGGGTTTCCAGCTCGCCGCGGTCGTGACCTTCTTCGGGGGGCTTCTGACGGAGAAGCTCAAGCCGAAGCCGGCGCCGGGAAGTGCGGCCGCCGCGCCGTCGGCCCTGCGCGCGGTGGCGCTGCTGCCCGTGGATTACGGGGTGTTCTGCCTGGTGTTCCTGTTCCTCGGCGGCAGCGGGCTGTTCCGCTGGGTGTACGCCGGGGCGGGCGTGATGGCCGCGCTGTTCCTGGTGGCGTTCCTCGCGAAGTGGTTCCGGGAGCTCAGCGCCGTACCCCGGTGACCGGGGCCGGCGCCCGCCGACGGGCCGCTCAGCCCCGCTGTTCCGTGGCGAGCGGTTGCGACAGCACGTCCAGGGCCCGGCGCAGCTGGGTGCTGGAGGTGTGGACCGTGTACGGGAAGTAGACGACCTCGACCCCGTGCACGGCGAAGTCCTTTTCCAGCTGGTCACCCTTGGGGGTGCCGCGCCAGTCGTCGCCCTTGAATATGACGTCGAAACGGACTTGTTTCCACGTTTCGACCTTGTCCGGGACGGTCTCGACAAAAGCGGCATCCACGTACTGGACGCTACGGACGATCTCCAGCCGCTCGACGAGCGGTATCACCGGGCGGCGCCCCTTGGCGAGTTCCGCCATTTCGTCGGATACGACCCCGGCCACCAGGTAGTCGCACTGACTCCGGGCGTGCCGAAGGATGTTGAGATGTCCGATGTGGAAGAGATCGTAGGCACCCGGCGCGTAGCCGACCCGGTGAGGTCTACGCCCAGGCTCGGCAAATTCGGACATGTCCTGCTCCGTCACGTGTTATCCCCCAGAAGCCGCACACCCCGGTGTGGCGGATTAGCAGACAATAGCGTGCACGTTCCCCCTGGTGCCGGTGAACGAATAGGGTGACGTGCGCATCATCCAGGTGAGAGGGGGACGTCGAGTGTCGAAATCCGGTCAGCGACGCCTACTGCTGGTTTCCACCAATTACGCCCCCGAGCACACGGGCATCGGCCCGTACGCCACCCAGATCGCGGAGCACTGGGCCGGTCTCGGTCACGACACCCACGTCTTGGCGGGCATGCCCCACTACCCGGCCTGGTCGGTCGAGCCGGAGTACAAGGGGGCGCTACGGCGCACGGAACAGCGCGCGGGCGTGACCGTGCACCGGCGTGCGCACACCGTGCCCCCGCGCCAGACCGCCCTACGCCGGGCACTTTTCGAAGGATCGATTCTGCTGCACGGCTCCGCGGCCCCGCCCCGGATGCCGAAGCCGGACGCGGTCCTCGCCCAGATGCCGAGCCTGGCCGGCGGCCTGCTGGCCGCGCGCCTGGCGGCGCGCTGGAAGGTCCCCTTCGTTCCGGTCGTCCAGGACCTGATGGGCGCCGCCGCCGCGCAGAGCGGCATCAGCGGCGGGGACAAGGCCGCCGCGTTCGCCGGGCGGGCCGAGGCCCACGCCCTGAAGCGGGCCGCCCTCGTCGGTGTGATCCACGAGACCTTCGTCGACCGGGTCGTCGGCATGGGCGTGGACCCCAAGCGGATCCGGCTCGTCCCGAACTGGTCCCATGTGGCGTTGCCCACCAAGCCGCGCGGCCGGACCCGCCACCACCTCGGCTGGGCCCCCGACCAGACCGTCGTCCTGCACTCCGGGAACATGGGGCTCAAGCAGGGACTCGAGGTCCTCGTCGGCGCCGCCCGGCTGGACCCGAGCGTCCGTTTCGTCCTGATGGGCGACGGCAGCCAGCGCTCCGCCCTCGCCGACCTGGCGGCCGATGTTCCCAATCTCGACATCATCCCGCCTGCCGCCGACGGCGAGTTCCCGGATATCCTCGCCGCGGCGGACGTGCTCGCGGTCACGCAGCACGCCGCCGTGATGGACATGAGCGTGCCGTCCAAGCTGACCTCGTACTTCCAGGCCGGTCGTCCCGTCGTCGCCTCCGTCGCCGCGCTGGGCGGGACCGCCCAGGAGGTGGAACGTTCGGGCGCCGGGGTGCTCGTACCGCCGGAAAACCCGGAGGCCCTGCTGAAGGCCGTACGGGCGCTGGCCGAGGACCCCGCGGGCGCGGACGCGCTGGGGGCGGCAGGACCGCGCCACGTCGCGGCGCACCTGAGCCGCGAGGCGGGCCTGGCCCGCATCGACGCACTGATGGACGAAGCACTTGGGGGTCCCCGGCCGTGATCGAGACCAACCGCCCGGCAGCGGCTCCGGCCGAGGACGAACCGGACCTGCTCCGGGACCAGTTCCGCCAGCTCCTGCGCTACCGCCGGCTCATCGGCGTGGGCGTGGGCATCGGCCTGCTCGGCGGGGTCTACCTCGGCGTCTCCACGGCGGACACCTACGTGGCCACCGCCGACATCGTGCTGCGCGCGCCCACCGACGACCCGTTCAACCCGAGCCTCGCCCCCGACAAGGCGATCAACATCGGCTCGGAGCGCCAGGTCGCGCTCTCCAGCTCCATAGCCAACGAGGCCGCGAAGAAGCTCGGGGTCTCGGCCACCGACTTCGCGGCCCTGCGCGCCGGTCTGCAGGTGACCAACCCCCCGCAGACGATGGTGCTGCGCTTCACCTACACTGCGGCCTCCCCCGCCGAGGCCGCCAAGCGCGCCAACGCGATGACCGAGGCCTACCTGCTCAAGCGGCAGGAGGCCCTCGACGTCACCCGCGACAAGATGGTCAAGGGCTATCAGGAGCAGCGCGATCCGGTGGCCAAGCAGCTCGAAGAGCTGACCAAGCAGACCACCGGCATGCCGGCCGGTCCGGCGCGGGACGCCGCGTACGCCGCCAAGACCGACCAGCAGAGCAAGATCAACACGCTCAACGGCAACATCGCCAAGCTCAAGGCCCTGGACATGACCCCGGGCCGGGTCACCAGCACCGCCGTCCCGCCGCACGGGGCCGACGGCCCCGGCCTGCCCATGTCGCTCGCGCTCGGCGCGGCCGTGGGCCTGGCCCTCGGCCTGCTCGGCGCCTGGGTGCGCCTCGTCTTCGACCCGGCTCCGCGCTCCGAGGGCGATGTCGCCCGGGCCCTGCGCGCGCCCGTACTGGGCTCCCTGCCGCGGGGCAAGGCCGACGGCGGGCCGCTGCTCGCGGCGGGCGAGGAAGACCCGCGGCTGGCGGAGGAGTTCCGCTCGGTGGCCTTCCGGCTCGCCTACGACGCCCGCTTCGCGGACCGGCGCCGCCTCCTCGTCGTCGCCCCGCGCGGCAGCAGCGAGATCGCCGCCGCCGTGGCGGTGAACCTGGCCGCCTCCTTCGCGGAGACCGGCAAGGACGTGCTCCTCATCGAGGCCGACCTGCGCACCCCGGTGCTGGCCAGCCAGCTGCCCACCGACGCCTCCGGCCGGCCCAACTGGAGCAAGTCCAAGGGGGGCGCGGGCGCGCAGCCCGCGGACACCGAGTGGCCCGACGGCCGCCAGCTCCTGGTGGACGCCGGGGAGTCCGGCAGCTTCGACCTGATCCCGGGCGAGCGGGTCCGCAACGTCCCCCGCGCCCTCACCTCGCAGCGGGCCACCCGGCTGATCTCCGAGGCCGACTCCCCCAACTCCACCGTCGTGGTGCTCGCCCCGCCCGTGCTCTCGTACGCCGACGCCCTCGCGCTCGTCGACCGCGTCGACGGCGTCCTGGTGGTCTGCAACCCCGGCGCGGTGCGCCGCACCGACCTCTCCCGCATCCGTGAGCTGATCAGCGGGGCCGGCGGCACGGTGCTCGGCGCCGTCCTGCACGCGCCGCTGCCGGGCGAGAAGAAGCGCGGCCTCGGCAGGAGCCCCCGGGGCGGCGGCCCCGCCGCCGAGGACCCCCGGCCCGCGCCCCCTTCCGGACCCTCGCCCCGTTCGCGGGAGCCGCAGCCGATCCCGTACGAGGTGGCCGCCGCCGACGCCGCGCAGCACATCCCGGGCGACGGCACCGACACGGTCGCCCTGCGTACGGTCCGCACGGGCCGGCGGTGAGCCGGCGCGGCCTCGCGGCGGTCGCCTCGGTACTGGACCAGGCCGCGTCCAGCGCCACGAACATCCTGGTCCTGGTGCTGGCCGCCCGGCTCTCCTCGGCGGCCGGCTTCGCCGACTTCTCGATGGTCTACGTGACCTTCACCGTGCTGCTCGGCCTGAACGTGGCCTACGTCGGCCAGACCCTGGTGCTGGAGAAGGACGACCCCGCCTCCGCCCGCCTCGCCACGGCCTGCCGCTCGGGCCTGGCCTTCAGCGGCGCCGCCTCGGCGGCGGTGGGAGCCGTCCTGGCCCTCCTGGGTCTGCTGCTGCCCGGAGCCACCGGCTGGTCGTTCCTCGCGCTGGGACTCGTACTGCCCCTGGTCCTGCTGCAGGACGGGCTGCGCTACTGCTTCTCCGCCCTGCGGGCCCCCGGACGGGCGCTGGCCGCCGACGCGCTGCGCCTCGCCTGCGTGGTGCCCGCGCTGCTCCTCCAGCCCGAGGGCGCCCCGGCGGGGCGGCTGGTGCTGGTGTGGGGGATCTCCGCGCTGCCCGCGCTCGCGCTGGGCCTGTGGCTGCTGCGGCCCTCGGTGCGGGGCGGCGCCGGCGGCGCCATCGACCTACGCCCGTACCTGCGGCGCGGGTACCTGGGACAGCGGTTCGTGGTCGAGTTCGCCGTGGGCAACGGCTCCAGCCAGCTCGCCGTCCTGGGGCTCGGCGTCTTCGCGACCCCGCTGGCCGTCGGCGCGCTGCGCGGTGCCACCACCCTCTTCGGGCCGCTGAACGTGCTGTTCAACTCCGCGAACGCCTTCGGGCCGCCGGTCGTCGGCCGGGCCTCCGGGAAGCGGGGCGTGGTCCGCCTCACCGCCCTGATGGGCGGCGCGCTCGCCGTGACCGGCGCCGCCTGGGGGGCCGTGCTGTACGCGCTGCCGGAGCGGGTCGGCCGCGAACTGCTCGGCGACACCTGGCAGGCGGCGGCCGCGCTGCTGCCCGCGACGGGCGCACAGTACGCCGTCATGGGGCTCGGCACCTGTGCGCTGCTGACCCTGCGGGTGCTGAACCCGAAGGCCACCCTCTCGCTCCAGGTGGTCTTCTCGCTGCTGTCGGTCGGGCTGCTGCTGGGCGGGTACGCCGTCTGGGGCGTGGCCGGGGCCGCCTGGGGGCTGGCCCTCGGCTCCGCCTCGAAGGCCGCGGCGGGCTGGCTGCGCGTGGCCCGGCTGCCGTCCCCCGCACCGGCTGCCGCCACCACCTCCGACGAGGTCCGGGCGGCCTGAGGCGGGGCTTTCGGTCCGGCCGGGTGCCGGTCAGGCCGGGTGCCGGTCAGGCCGGGGTGTCGCCGAAGCCCGTTTCGATCAGGTCGAACAGGTCCCGCATGGCCTGCTGCTGGTCCTCCTGGCCGCGGATCAGGCTCGTGGTGTCCATCGCGAACCGGGCCAGCGCGGCGGACCTGAGGTCGCCTTCGGGTGCGCCCGCGGCTTCCGCGATGGCGGCGGCGAGCGCGAACTCGTGACGCCGCCACATCCGGTCCCAGTACTCCAGCAGTTCCGGCGTCTCCCGGACCAGGGTGAGGTGCGCGATGACCGCCGGGTCGTCGATCCGCCGGGTCGCCCGCGTCGCCACGAGGTGCTCGCGCAGGGAGTGCAGGACGGACCGGCCGGGCGCGCGGTCCCGTACGGCCGAGACGAGCGCGGCCTCGATGCCCTCGTCCTCGTCGAAGACCAGGGCTTCCTTGCTCGGGAAGTGCTTGAACAGCGTGGTCACCGAGACATCGGCTTCCTCCGCCACGTCACGGACGCCGACCTTGTCGTACCCGTGCTCCAGGAACAGGCGCAGCGCGGCATCGGCCAGGGCCTTGCGGGTCTGGGCCTTCTTGCGCTCGCGGCGCCCCACGGTCTCGGTCATGGGACCACTGTACCGGCGACATTTATCCGGTGCACAAGTTGAGCGAGTGCACTTGTGGAGCAGCTGCGAGAAAGTGGTGTCCCCAGGTCAGCGCAGGGTCGTGGCCCTGTCCTGCCGGTACGTGGCCACGAGCGCGAGGCAGATCCCCGCGATGGCGATCCGGCCCGAGGCCTGGAGCAGCGGCCCGCGCAGCAGGATGAAGGAGTACCCCGCGACCAGCGGGACCACCGTGGAGATCAGGCTGCCCGGCGGCGAGCTGCGCCGGGCCCGCTTCGCGTACCGCCGGTCGACGCGGGCGGAGGCGTACCCCATCCCCAGGAGCCCCGCCCCCATGCCCAGCGGCCCGAAGTCGATCCACAGCTCGGCCCAGATCGGGGAGGAGAGGTTGGTGTTGACCGTGCCCATCCACTGGCCGACCATCACGCCGGTGTCGCGCGGCTTGCCCGACCACACCGAGCGCGGCACCGCGAAGAAGACGGATCCCGCGAGCTGGCGCCCGTAGGAGTGCCCGGGACCGGACTCCGAGAAGGTGATGGTGTTCGCGAACATGCCGATCTGGTCGTAGTCCTTGAGCGCCATCGGCTCCAGGAAGGAGGTCGTCTCGACGGGCTTGTAGTTCTTCTCGTCGTAGCGGAAGCGGTCCGCGAACGGGAAGACGAGCAGGGCGATCACCACGGCCATGGACAGCGCCACCCGGTACATCGCGGCGCTCACCGGGAAGACGGTGAAGAGCATCGCGAACATGACCGTGAGGAACCAGTAGCGCGGGTTCGAGATCGGGTTGTTGACGATCAGGTTGAGGATCATGAGCGCCGACCAGGTGACGATGATCGACACCTTGCGGCGGGCGAACTTCGAGGTGATCAGCCAGCGCGTGTACAGCAGCAGGGCCAGCAGCGCGGGGACCGTGCCGAAGCCGCGCAGCAGCGCCTGGCCCGCCTGGCCGTCCTGGGAGACGCCCGCTTCCTCGATGCCCGCGATGATCTCCTGGCGGCTGGAGAAGAACACCGCCGGGCCGCCGAGCTTCACGATCAGGGCCGCGCTGCCCAGGAACGCCACGGCGGTCAGCAGGTGGAGGCGCCGGCGGTGCGCCATGACCGGGCGCGGCTCCTTCTGCGAACCGCCCGCGCGGCCGGCCGGCCGGTGCCGGGCCAGCAGCACGCCCACGTCGAAGGCGGCGCAGCCGAGCAGGACCAGGCCGATGGCGGCGGTGAGGTCGGAGCGCGGGCCGACGACGGGGGTCGGGACCTGGCCGAGGACGGCCTGGGCGAGGGGGGCCACGCCCATGGCCATGTAGACGAAGAGCCAGAAGGAGCCCTGGAGCAGCTTGCGGCGACTGGTCAGGACCATCGCGGAGAGCCGGGCGCCCGCGTACATGGTGAGCAGCAGCTGGAGCCAGAAGGCGGCGTCGTGCTGGCCCGCGCCGGGCTGGACGGCGACGAACAGGGGCAGGAAGACGGTGAATCCGAGGGCCAGCGGGACGGAGAGCGCCCGGGAGAGCAGGGTGCGCGGAGTGGTGACCCTGCCCCAGCTCTTGTCTTCACCGGGGCGCGGCGGCGCCGGCCGGGCGGCGGTCTCACGTATGTCGGTCGCCACGCTTGCCCCCACCCCCTGTACCTGATTCCGGCGCAGTCTAGTCTGGGCGCTCGGCGCCCGGGGAGGCGCCTTCGAAGGCGCCGTCGGGGGCCGCTCTACCAGGGGGTGCCTGTGCGTGATCTTCCTGCCTTCACGCTGGCCGGATACGACAAGGGGCGCGGGCGGCTGACGCAGGCGCTCTGGTTCGCCGTGATGAACACGCTCTTCATGAGCTGGCTGTGTCCCGCCCGGCTGCGGGTCGCGCTGCTGCGCGCCTTCGGGGCGCGGATCGGCGAAGGGGTGCTGATCCGCCACAGGGTGCGGGTGCTGTGGCCGTGGAAGCTGACCGTGGGCGACCACGCGTGGATCGGCGAGGGTGCCTGGGTGCTGAACCTGGAGCCGGTGACGATCGGCGCGCACGCCTGCGTCTCGCAGGAGGCGCTGCTGTGCACCGGCTCCCACGACCACCGGGCCGCCGACTTCCGCTACCGCAACGCGCCGATCACCGTAGAGGACGGCGCGTGGGTGGCCGTACGGGCCACCGTGCTGGCCGGCGTGACCATCGGCCGGTGCGCGGTGGCGGGCGCGGGGTCCGTGGTCCACAAGGACCTTCCCGCGCTGACCCTGCAGACCCAGGACGGGCACCGCCGCCCGGTCGAGGAGCCCAAATGAGAGTCCTGCACGCCGTCACCCTGCACTCCCCCACGCACGCCTTCGGCGGGCCGGTGCGGGTCGCGCTGAACCTGGCCAAGGGGCTGCGGGCCCGCGGCCACGAGGCGAACCTGCTGGCGCTGGGCGAGGGCTTCCCGGATCCCTGGCCGACCGCGGTGGAAGGGGTCCCGGCCAAGCTGTTCCCGGCCCGGCGCCTGCTCCCCCTCGGCTTCAGCGGGATGACCTCGCCGGCCCTGCTCGCCTCCGCGGGCCGCCTGGTGCGGGGCGCGGACCTGGTCCACGTCCACCTGGCGCGGGACCTGGTCACCCTGCCCGTCGCCCTGGCGGCGCTGCGGGCCGGCACACCGCTGGTCCTGCAGACCCACGGCATGGTCGACCCGAGCGGGAAACCGCTGGCCAAGGTGCTGGACGCGCTGGCGGTACGCCGCCTCCTGCGCGGGGCCGACGCGCTGCTGTACCTGACCCCGCACGAGCGGGAGGGCCTCGACGCGGTGGTCGGGGCGCCGCTCCCGAACACCGTCCGCCTCGTCAACGGCACCCCGGCCCAGGAGGAGCGCCCCGCCCTGTCCGGGCCCGCGCGCATCCTCTATTCGGCCCGCCTGCAGGCCCGCAAACGCCCGGTGGACTTCGTGGACGCCGCCCCGGCCGTGCTGGCGGCGCACCCGGACGCGGAGTTCGTGGTGGCCGGCCCGGACGAGGGCGAACTCGCGGCGGTCCGCGCCCGCGTGAGCGCCCTCGGCCTCTCCTCCCGCTTCACCGTCCCGGGCGCCCTGTCCGGTGCGGAGGTCCTCACGGAGCTCCGCCGCGCCCACGTCTACGTACTCCCCTCGGTGGACGAACCGTTCCCGATGTCGGTCCTGGAAGCCCTGGCGGTGGGCGTCCCGTCGGTGGTCACCCACTCCAACGGCCTGGCCCGCGACATCGCCCGCGCGGGCGCGGGCCGAGCGGTCGACCCCGGCCCGGCGGGCGTCGCGGAGGCGGTCCTGTCCCTCCTGGACCCGACCGAGAACGCGACGGCCTCCGGCGCGGCCCGCAAGCTCGCCGCCGAGTCCTTCTCCATGGACGCCGTCCTGGACACGCTGCTGCCGGTGTACGAGGGTGCCCTGCGGCGCAGGTGAGGTGCGCGGGGCCCGGCCTCGGGCTCAGAGCCCGCGGCGGGTTTCGTCGACGACCGGGAGGGCGCCGGTCCGGCGGCGCTTGGCGACGTTCGCGTAGACCGCCAGGCCCAGGGCGCCGGCCACCATCATGATCACGCCGACCAGGTCGAGGTTGACGCTCTGCAGCTGCCAGTCGCTCGCGAAGGTGAGGATGGCCCCCACCACGATCAGGCCTATGCAACCGCTGATGCCCCTCATCGGATTCGCCTCCAGCCTCGTGGACGGGGTGCGGCCCCGCCCTGTGGAGGCTCGGATGCCCCCGCTGCGGGAACGGAAACGCCCCACGGCCCGGGGTCCGGGCTGCGGGGGCGTTCGCGGTCGCTGTCGCTGTCGCTGTCGCTGTCGGTTCGGGCTACGCCGGGATCCAGGCGTAGCAGCCGTTCGAGACGAACTGGGTCGTGCCCGCCGGGATCTTGGCGGTGATCTTGTCGCCCGGCTTCAGCGGGGTCGCCGGGCCCGAGGCCAGGGGGGCGCCGTCCTTGCCCTTGGCCTCCCAGCTGCACGTCGTGCTCTGGGTCAGCGCGCGGTAGGTGCCCGCCGCCGGGGACGCCTTCGTACCGTCCGGGAAGCCCTTCGCCGCCGCGGCGAGGACCGGCTTCTGCTCCGGGCACAGGAAGGTGATCGCGTCCTTCGCGCCCGGGATCTCCCCGGCCACGAGGGCGCCGACCGCCGCGTCCTTGTCCCGCTTCGCGGTGCGCTCGATCCGCTGGCAGGCCTCCTCGCCGCTCTGCAGGACGGCCGCCGGGTCCATCTTCTCCGGGACCCTGCCGCTCAGGTACTGCTTCTGCGGCGCGGTGAAGCTGCCCGTCTTCGGGACGAGCTTCGTGTCCGGCAGGACGGGACCCGTCGGCTTCGCGTCCGCCGAGGGGGGTGCCGGGGTGGCCGTGGCATCGGCCGGGTCGACGGCCGACGAGGCGGCCGGCGGCTTGGGCGAGGCGGCCGAGGCTTCGGCCTTGCCGTCGCCGCCCGAACTGCAGGCGGTCAGCGTCAGGGCGGCGGACAGCAGGACAGCAGCCGCTGCGGAGCGTCGGTACATCAGATGGCTCCCGTACGTATGAGATGGGTGTGCGGGGCCCGGCCGTCGAACGGCCGGGCCCCGCACTCCGTCAAGCGGTTACTTCGCGCCGAAGGTGAGGGTCAGCTGCGGCTTGGCGTCCACGGCCGTGGACTCCGCGGACCAGATCCACAGCGGGTCGGTGCCCGTGCTCGTCAGGCCCAGGCTGTAGCTGCTGCCCAGCACCGCGGAGAGCGCGTCGGTGTCCAGCGGCGTGCTCTGGACCGCCGAACCCTCCGGCACGCCCGTGAAGGAGCCGAGCGGGGTGGTGCCCAGGGTGGGCTTGCTCTTGAAGGTCGTGCCCGCACCGCTCCAGGTACCGGTGACCGGGACCACGGAGACGGTGTCGGTGGTGCCGGCAGTCGCCGAGGTGGTGGTCTTGACCTGCAGGGACGCGGACTTCAGCACCGTGCCGGCCGGAGCGGCCGGGATGTCGAAGCGCAGGTACGTCTCGTAGGCCGAGGTGCCGCGGACGGCCAGCGAGGTGGACGCGCCGTAGGCGGTGCCGGGGGCGCCCTGGTTGATGTAGGTGTCCTCGGTCGCGGTGACCTTGGAGACCGTGTCGGTGGCGGTCTTGGCCAGGTTGAAGTGGTTCTTGACCTGGGCCTCGGTCAGCACCTTCGGGTAGACGGCCGTCTCGTCGATCTGGCCGGCGAAGAAGTTGCTGGTCGGCCGGGACGCCCAGCCGGCGAGGTTGTCCCCGCCGACGTGCCAGTAGCCCTCGATCGCCTGGGAGCCGGTGACGTTGGAGGAGTCCTTGGTCTTGCCGTCCACGTACAGCGTCATGCCGGAGGGGCCCTGGGTGACGGCGACGTGGTGCCACTTGTTGTCGTTGAACGTGTCGAACAGGCCGGTGGAGAGGGTCCTCGTCGAGCCCGGGTTGACCCCGAAGAAGATCCGGCCGGTGTTGGTCATGTAGATGTTCTTGTCGTACTGCTTGCTGGTGCGGTCCTGGTTGTCACCGAAACCGATCAGCTTGCCGCCGCGGGTGGTGTTCGTCTTGAACCAGGTCTCCAGCGTGTAGCTGCTGCCGACCGTCTGGCGGTGGGCGCTGTACACCTGCTGGCTGGTGCCGTTGAAGCCCATGGCCGTGCTGGCGCCGCTGATCGCACCCGGGGTCTGGCGCAGCGCCGGAGCGTTGAGCTGGATGCCGCCGGTGTTGCCGGAGACCGAGGAGTCGGCCACGTACGGGCTGACGACGTCGTCGTAGCGCCAGTACAGGGTGGCGCCGTCCTCGCGGACCTGGTGGGGGTAAGCGAGGACCGCGGTCGGGACCGCGACCGAGGTGGTGGCAGACAGGGCGCTGGTGTTGCCCGCCCCGTCGGTGGCGGAGACCCGGTAGCTGTAGGACGCGCCGGCCTTCACCGTGGTGTCCGTCCAGGAGGCCTGCCGGCGCAGCCACTCCAGGGAGTTCGCGCTGACGGTGGCGATCGGGGTCGCGGAGCCGTTGCGGTAGATGCGGTAGGTCAGCTTCTCGTCGTCCGCGTCGTAGCTGGTGCGCCAGCGGACCTGGACCTCGCCGGGCTTGACGCTGGAGACGCTGGAGACCGGGGTGGTCGGGGCGCCGACGTCGCCGGTGGAGGCGAAGCGGGTCAGGGCCTGCTGCTCCTTGCCGTTGATGAGGGTGAACTCACCGCCGACCCACATGTACTTGGTGGCGTTCTTCTCCGCGACGGCCATCACGCGCGGGCCGATGCCCTCGCCGAGGCCGTCGTTGGCGGTGGGGTGCCAGCCGAGCTTCGCCGGGCTGCGCACGAAACCGTTCACGGCAGAGGGGGCGTCGAGACCGCCGTTGCCCCAGTCGGTCAGCTGCGCCAGCAGGAAGTGGCGCTTGCCGTCGGGGTACTGGCCCTCGGAGCTGCAGTTGTGCGCGTGCGAGGAGCTGTAGAGGACTCCGTCGTACGGCAGCACGGCCTGGGTCGCGCCCAGGCACTGGTCGCGCCACTTCTCACTGAAGTCGGTGGCGAGGGCGACGCGGCCGTCGAAGCCGCCGGTGCCCTCGGCGCCGGTGTAGTAGCCCGTGGCGTCGGCCGTGATGGACTTGATGACCGACATCGAGGGGATGGTGCCGTACGTCTTGGCGACGGCGCCGGTGGTGGCGTTCACGACGGCGAGCGCGTGGCTCTGGGAACCGTTGACGGTGAAGAAGTCACCGCCCAGCAGGATGTTCTTGCCGTCGTTGCTGAGCTGGAGGGCGCGGCCGGGCTCGTCGACGTTGGCGACGAAGGGCTTGAGCGCACCGGAAGTGGCGTGGACCGCGGCGAACCGCTCGCGGGTCGCACCCTCGACGGTGGTGAAGTCTCCCGCCGCGTACAGGGTGTCGTCGGTGGCGGCGAGCGCGCGCACCGTGGACGGGAACTTCGGGTCGAACGAGGCCTTGGGGGAGCAGGTCGCGATGTCGATGGCGGCGACGCTGGAGACCGGGGTTCCGTTGACGGCACCGAAGTAGCCGCCCGCGTACAGGGTCTTCTTGTCCTTCGAGACGGTGAGCGCGCGCACGGTCGCGCTGCCCTCGGCGACGGTGAAGGAGAGCTTGCAGGAGGTGGGGGCGCCGGTCGCCGCGTCGAGCGCGACGAAGTTCACGGCTTCCTGCTCGCTGCCGGCGGTGCCGGTGGGCGGACGGACGGACGAGAAGGTGCCGCCCGCGAAGACGGTGCCGTTGGCCTCGGCCATCGCCCAGACGATCCCGTTGGGCTGCCACGTCGGCAGGTTGTCGGCGGTGAAGGCCACCGGCTGCGTGATGGCCGACGCCTCGGGTATCAGCACCAGGCCTATCGCGGTGCCGGCGCCGGCCAGTGACAGGGCGAGGGCAGCAGTCAGCCCTCTGGATCTACGCATGAGCCCCCCAGGGCAATCGCCCGGCTTGAATGGCTGGTTCGGCAAGTATCAGAACAGCCATATGTACTGGCGCAGACTAGGGCTTACGCGAGGGCCTGGTCACCACGCCCGACCCATTGCTACCAACTTGGAATCAACGAGTCCGGCACGGATGGAGCACTTCGGACATACGGCAGATTTGCCCCGGCCGCGCCCGTCAACAGCTGTGCGAACGACCGGGACGGGGCAAATCGTAGGCGCAATATATGGCCTCAGCGGTCGATGCGGACGCCGGCGCCCGCCAGTTGGTCCTCGACCTGCCGGATATCGGCATCCACCATGATCTTGGCCAGTTCGGCCACCAGGACCGTCGGCTTCCAGCCGAGCAGGTCATGGGCCTTGGAGGCGTCGCCGATCAGGGCGTCGACCTCGCTGGGGCGCTCGTACTTGGGGTCGTAGCGCACGTGCTCGTTCCAGTCGAGACCGGCGTGCGTGAAGGAGGCCTCGACGAACTCGCGGACGGTGGCGGCGACGCCGGTGGCCACGACGTAGTCGGTGGGCTCGTCCTGCTGGAGCATCCGCCACATGGCGTCCACGTACTCCGGGGCGTAGCCCCAGTCGCGGACGGCGTCGAGGTTGCCGAGGTAGAGCTTCTCCTGGAGGCCCGCCTTGATCCGGGCGACCGCGCGGGTGATCTTGCGGGTCACGAAGGTCTCGCCGCGGCGCGGGGACTCGTGGTTGAAGAGGATGCCGTTGACGGCGAACATCCCGTAGGCCTCGCGATAGTTCACCGTCGTCCAGTACGCGAACACCTTCGCGGCGCCGTACGGGCTGCGCGGGTGGAACGGGGTGGCCTCGTTCTGCGGGGGCGGGGTGGCGCCGAACATCTCCGAGGAGGAGGCCTGGTAGATGCGGGTGTCCACGCCGCTGGCCCGGATCGCCTCCAGCAGGCGCAGGGCGCCGAGGCCGGTCACGTCGCCGGTGTAGAGCGGGGCGTCGAAGGAGACGCGGACGTGCGACTGGGCGCCGAGGTTGTAGACCTCGTCGGGGCGTATCTCCCGGAGCAGGTTCACCAGGGCGACGCCGTCGGAGAGGTCGGCGTGATGCAGCACGAAGGAACGGTTCGCCGTCTGCGGGTCCTGGTAGATGTGGTCGATCCGCTCCGTGTTGAAGCTGGAGGACCGCCGCACGAGCCCGTGCACCGTGTAGCCCTTGGAGAGCAGGAGCTCTGCGAGGTACGAGCCGTCCTGCCCGGTGACGCCGGTGATCAGCGCGGTCTTGCCCATTGGGTCCCCCTGGGGATCGTTACGGTGCGGTCGTGGCTGCGCCCCGGGGTACGGGCCGGAGCTGTTCGGTTCGGGGCGGCGCCCCGGTTGTGGCTCGGGGCGCGGCCCCGGGTATGGCTCGGGGTCACGCCTCGTCGTGCGGGTCGGTGCCGGGCACCGGGTACGGGTCGGTGCCGGGCCCCGGGTGCAGGTCGGTGCCGGGCACCGGGTGCGGCTCCGGACCTGGACCCGGCCCGGGGCGCGGGTCGGGGCCCGGCACCGGAGTGCGGGTCGGGGCCGCGCCCCCGGTGTTCGGGCCGGCCGCCGGATGCGGAGTGGGGCCGGGCCCGGGGTGTTGCGCGGTCCGCCGCCAGGGGGCTGGAGACGGGTACCGGATGGGTACCGTACACGTTCCGCCCGGAGCCGCTCCCGCCGGATCGGGCCCCCTCGCCCCCTTGCGGGTCGGTATGTACCGGACTGGCCCGCGCCACCCCAAATCGGCCTCCCCGCCAAGGCTCCCGCACCCACCCCGGCAGCGCCGCCCGGGCCCCGGAAGGGCAGTCCCGGCCGGGGCCCGGAAGGGCAGTCCCGGCCGGGGCCGGAGGGACGGTCCGGGACGGGGCCCGGAAGGGCAGTCCCGGAGGAGGCCCGGAAGGGCAGCCCGGACTGGCGGTCCCGGACAGGGCCCGGAAAGGCAGTCCCGGAGGAGGCCCGGAAGGGGCAGACGGGACAGGTCCCGGAGGGGCAGGCCCGAACGAGGCTCGAGGTGGGCACCGGGGTTGGTCCCGGAGCGGGGCCTGGGGATCCCCCGGAGCGGAACCCGCGGCGGGCACGGGACCGGGACCTGGGATGGGGCCCGGGGTTGATCCGGGAGCGGGGCCCGGGGATGCCCCCCGAGCGCGGCCCGGGGTGTCCCCCTGAGCGGAACCCGAGGCGGGCACGGGAGCGGAACCCGAGGCGGGCGTCGAGGTTGGCCCGGGATGGGGCCCGGGAGCGGGGCCCCGGATGGGGCCCGGGGCGCTCGGTACCGGATCCGGGGGGCGGGGCTCCCCCGTAAAACCGCGGACAGCGGACTGGCATCATCGGCGGTATGACAAGTTCGCCGTTCCTGCCCCCGAGCGCCCGCGTCTTCGTCGCCGGCCACCGCGGCCTCGTGGGGTCCGCGGTCGTCCGCCGGCTCACCGCCGACGGGTACGAGGTGCTCACCCGCGGCCGCGCCGACCTCGATCTGCGCGATGCCGCCGCGACCGCGGCGTACCTGCGGGACGCCCGGCCCGACGCCGTCGTCCTGGCCGCCGCCAAGGTCGGCGGGATCATGGCCAACAGCACGTTCCCGGTGCAGTTCCTGGAGGACAACCTCAAGATCCAGCTGAGCGTCGTCGCCGGGGCGCACGCCGCGGAGGTCGGCCGGCTGCTGTTCCTCGGCTCCTCCTGCATCTACCCCAAGCTGGCCCCGCAGCCCATCAGCGAGGACGCCCTGCTGACCGGCCCGCTGGAGCCGACGAACGAGGCGTACGCCCTGGCGAAGATCGCCGGCATCGTCCAGGTCCAGTCGTACCGCAAGCAGTACGGGGCCTCGTACATCTCCGCCATGCCCACGAACCTCTACGGTCCGGGCGACAACTTCGACCTGGAGTCCTCGCACGTCCTGCCCGCCCTCATCCGCCGCTTCCACGAGGCCGCGGCCGAGGGGCGCGAGGAGGTCACGCTGTGGGGATCGGGGACGCCCCGCCGGGAGTTCCTGCACGTGGACGACCTGGCCGCGGCCTGCGCCGTGCTGCTGCGCGAGTACGACGGCGCCGAGCCGGTGAACATCGGCTGCGGCGAGGACCTGACCATCCGGACCCTCGCGGAGACCGTCGCCGAGGTGACCGGCTTCCGCGGCAGGCTCGCCTGGGACACCTCCAAGCCCGACGGCACGCCCCGCAAGCTGCTGGACGTGACCCGGCTGCGCGCCCTCGGGTGGAAGCCCGCGGTCCCGCTGCGCGAGGGCATCGCCGCCACGTACGCCTGGTGGCGCGAGCAGGGCGGCGGGCCCGGACACGGGCAGACCCGCGGGCAGAGCTGATCCCGGGCGCGGGTCCCCCGGTACCTCAGTACGCTCCGCGGCCGTCGACCACGGCGCGGAGCGTGCGGCCCATCACGTCGACGTCACTGGTGAACGACCAGTTGTCCACGTACTGCAGGTCGAGCTGGATGGTTTCGTCCCACGAGAGGTCGGACCGCCCGCTGATCTGCCACAGCCCGGTCATCCCGGGCCGCACGGCGAGCCTGCGCAGTTCGACCTCGTCGTACTCCGCCACCTCCTCCGGCAGCGGCGGGCGCGGGCCGACCAGTGACATGTTGCCCGCCACCACATTGATCAGCTGGGGCAGTTCGTCCATGGACGTGCGGCGCAGCAGCCGGCCCACGCGGGTCACCCGGGGGTCGCGGCGCATCTTGAACATGAGGCCGTCGTTCTCGTTGGCCCCGGACAGCTCGGCCTTGCGCGCGTCGGCGTCCACGACCATCGTGCGGAACTTCCACATGACGAAGGGGACCCCGTCGCGGCCGATGCGCCGCTGCCGGTAGAAGGCGGGACCGCGCGAGCCGAAGCGGATCGCCAGGACCATCGCGAGGAAGGCCGGCGACAGCAGGACCAGTCCGATCGCCGCGCCCGCCCGGTCCAGTACCGACTTCAGGAGGGGCTGCACGCCCCGGCTCACCGGCGGCGCCACCCGCAGCATGGCCAGGCCGCCCGCGGACAGGGTTTCGAGCCGCTTGACGGAGACTTCCACCAGGCCGGGGAAGACCGCCAGTTCGAGCCCGGCGTCGTGCAGGGCCCAGGAGATCCGGCGCAGCCGCTCCCCCGCGAGCCGGGCCCCCGGTGCGACGAGCACCAGGTCGGCGCGGTGGGCGGCGACGGCGCCGAGCACGGCGGTGGAGTCCCCGTTCGGGGACTGCGCCGTCTCGGAGCCGAGCCGTGCCGCGACGGGCACGCCGTTGTCCATCGTGCCGGGGCCCACCGGGACCACCCCGACCACCACGTACGGGTGGTCGGTGCGCGCGGCGAGGTGCCCGATGACGGACTCGGCGGAGTCGGGCTCGCCGACGACCAGCACCCGGCTCACGGCGTGGGCCTCGCGCCGGGCGGCGGAGAGGTGGCGGTAGGTCAGCTTGTGGCAGGCGACGGTGACGAGCAGAGCGGGCACGAGGGCGCCGAGGGCGGCCAGCCGGGGGGTGTTCTCCCCGGTGATCACGCGGGCCACGGCGAGTACGCCGATCAGAATCAGCCAGTCGTGTACGACCGGCAGAACTCCCCGCGATTCCCCGAGCGCGCGGCCGGCATAGCGTCGGCGCATCAGCTGCACGCCGGTCCAGGCCAGGGCCGCGCCGAGGGCGCAGTAGAGCGGCCGTGCCTGCTGGGCCGCCTCGAAGACCAGGCCGACGGGGACTCCCGCGCCGATCAGGTCCGCGGAGACCGCGGCGGGCAGGTACCAACGGGCTTTGTCGCCGAGGCCCCGGGCCGGCATGGCCGACGCCCGGGCCGCTTCGGCCACTCTTTGCACAGGTATATGGACATGCCTCATGGGCCCCCCTGGCACGTGGTCTATGACGGTGGCGCCAGTCCGCGGCTTCCCCAGGCAGTGGACATCAGACGCACCGGGAAACAGTACGACAAACACCCGTACGGTAAATGCCGTTTCCGGGATCCGGGCGTCTTGTTGCCCAAGCGTTAGCGGCCGGTGGCCCTCGTTCCGGCTATGGGACCCCTCTTTCTCATTCCAAAGTGAATGTTCCGCATACCGGATACGTCTCTTCGGACAACGAACGATTTCAGGCCAACCTTTTGACGCGGCCCTGACATCACAGCGCTCAGATGGCACTCTTCGACCGTTCTTCGCACCAGCCCGATCTGCCCGGAGGCCCACCCAGCCATCCGGAACCCCCCTTGCAGAAGGAGTCTGCGTTGAGTCCCACCCCCCAGCGGCGTGCCACCACGGCCGGCGCGCTTGTTGCCGCGGCCGCTCTCCTCGCCGTAGGCATCCAGACCGGATCCGCCAACGCCGACGCCACCGCGTCGCAGGCCGGACAGGTCGCCCAGGCCAACCCGGGCGCGGCCAATCTCAAACTCAGCGCTTCGGAGCGTGCGACGCTCCTGGCCGAGGCCAACTCCACCACCGCGCAGGCCGCCAAGGCGCTCGGCCTCGGCAGCGGCGAGAAGCTCATCGTCCGCGACGTGGTCAAGGACGTGGACGGCACCACCCACACCTCGTACGAGCGCACCTACGACGGCATACCGGTGCTCGGCGGTGACCTGACCGTCCGCGCCAAGGGCGGCGTCACCAAGCTCGTCACCAAGGCCACCAACCACGACCTGAAGGTGGACACCACCGCCACCGTCGCGCCGTCCGCCGCGGAGGGCCAGGCGGTCGCCGCCGCCAACGCCGAGGGCTCCAAGGACGTCAAGGCCAGCAAGGGCGCCCGCAAGGTGATCTGGGCGGCCGAGGGCGCTCCGGTCCTCGCCTTCGAGACCGTCGTCGGCGGCCTCCAGCACGACGGCACGCCCAGCGAGCTGCACGTGGTGACCAACGCCAAGACCGGCGCGAAGATCACCGAGTGGCAGGCCGTCAAGACCGGCACCGGCAACACCATGTACAGCGGCCAGGTGACGATCGGCACCTCGCAGTCGGGCAGCAACTTCACGCTGAACGACGCCACGCGCGGCGGCCACAAGACCAACAACCTCAACCGGGCCACCTCCGGCACCGGCACGCTCTTCTCCGGCCCGGACGACATCTGGGGCAACGGCCTGCCGGCCAACCTGGAGACGGCCGCCTCCGACGCCCACTACGGCGCGCAGGTGACGTGGGACTACTTCAAGAACGTCCACGGCCGCAACGGCCTGCGCAACGACGGGGTCTCCCCGTACAGCCGGGTCCACTACGGCAACAACTACGTGAACGCCTTCTGGGACGACTCCTGCTTCTGCATGACGTACGGCGACGGTGATGGCAACGCCAAGCCGCTCACCTCCACCGACGTGGCCGCGCACGAGATGACGCACGGCCTGACCTCGGTCACCGGCAACATGACGTACGCCGGCGAGCCGGGCGGTCTGAACGAGGCCACCTCCGACATCTTCGCGGCGGCGGTCGAGTTCTACGCGGCCAACCCGCAGGACGTCGGCGACTACCTGGTCGGCGAGAAGATCGACATCCGCGGCAACGGCACCCCGCTGCGCTACATGGACAAGCCGAGCAAGGACGGCTCGTCGAAGGACGCCTGGTACTCGGGCATCGGCTCGATCGACGTCCACTACTCCTCGGGCCCGGCCAACCACTGGTACTACCTGGCCTCCGAGGGCTCGGGCGCCAAGGTCGTCAACGGCGTGAGCTACGACTCGCCGACCTCCGACGGCCTCCCGGTCACCGCGATCGGCCGTGACGCCGCGTCCAAGATCTGGTTCCGCGCCCTGACCACCAACCTGTTCAGGTCGAACACCAACTACGCGGCCGCCCGTACCGCCACCCTGCAGGCCGCTGCCGACCTGTACGGCGCCGGCTCGACCACGTACAACAACGCCGCGAACGCCTGGGCCGCCATCAATGTCGGTCCGCGCATCGTCAACGGCGTCACGGTCACCAACCCGGGCAACCAGACCACCGTCACGGGCAGCGCCGTCAGCCTCCAGGTCCAGGCCACCAGCACCAACGCGGGTGCCCTGAGCTACGCGGCCACCGGTCTGCCGGCCGGGCTGTCGATCAACTCCTCCAACGGCCTGATCTCGGGTACGGCCTCCACGGCGGGCACGTCCAACGTGACCGTCACGGTGACCGACTCGGCGAACCAGACCGGGACGGCGGCGTTCACCTGGACGGTCGGCACCTCGCAGCCGAACGTCTTCGAGAACACCACCGACTACGCCATCGCCGACAACGCGACGGTCGACTCCCCGATCACCGTGAACCGCACGGGCAACGCCCCGAGCACCCTCAAGGTGGACCTCAACATCCTCCACACGTACATCGGTGACCTGAAGGTCGACCTCGTCGCCCCCGACGGCACCCTGTACAACCTGCACAACCGCACCGGTGGCAGCGCGGACAACATCATCAAGTCCGTCACGGTCAACGCCTCCTCCGAGGTCGCCCAGGGTGTGTGGAAGCTCCGGGTCAACGACAACGCGAACATCGACACCGGCAAGATCGACAGCTGGAAGCTCACCTTCTGACCCCCACCGGGGCCGTCCGTGAACCAGAGCTGAACCGCTAGACCACGGGGCCGCCCGGGAGAAGACCTCCCCGGGCGGCCCTGTTCCAATCCCCGGCCCTTTCCCCCAGCTCCCTTCCCCACGCCGTTCCCCACCCCGCTCCCGCAGCCCTCGTTCGGCCCCTCGTTCCATAAGCCCCCGCCGGACCGGGTCCAGCGCCCCTGAGGGCCGGGACCTTCGGCGCCATTCGGCGGGCGGCTCCCGGGTCATAGTGGATTTCAGCGAACCTACGGAACCGTAGGTTCGGGTGATTCCGAGGACGTGACCCATGCCGCAGACCCCCACGACCGCCCCCGCCGCGCAGCACCCCTGGCTGATCCAGGGCGGCATGGGCGTCGGCGTCTCCGGCTGGCGGCTGGCCAGGGCCGTCTCCGGCGAGGGCCAGCTCGGTGTGGTCTCCGGGACGGCGCTGGACGTCGTACTGGCCCGCGTGCTGCAGACCGGGGACCCCGGCGGCCACGCCCGCCGGGCCCTGGCGGCCTTCCCGCTGCCGGAGCTCGCCCAGTCCGCCCTCGACCTCTACTTCCGCGAGGAGGGCCTCGCGGCCGGCGCGGCGATGCGCACCACCCCGCGACTGCGGGCGACGGGCGGATCGCAGGCCGAGATCCTCACCGTCCTCGGCAACTTCGTCGAGGTCTGGCTCGCCAAGGAGGGACATGACGGTGTCATCGGCATCAACTACCTGGAGAAGATCCAGCTCGCCACGGCCCCCGCGATGTTCGGCGCGATCCTGGCAGGCGTCGACTACGTGCTCGTGGGCGCGGGAGTCCCCGGTCACATCCCGGCCCTCGCCTCAAGGCTGGCGCGCTACGAACGCTGCGTGAGCACGATTCGCGTGGAGGGAGGACCTCATGGGGAAGAACCCCTGGAGCACCTCTTCGACCCCGCGGCCCTGCTCGCCGGGCACCTGCCCGGCCCGCTGCGCCGGCCCCACGTGCTGGCCATCGTCTCGCTCCCGGTCCTGGCCGCCTACCTGGCCCGGGACGAGATCACCCGCCCCGACGGCTTCGTGATCGAGACCAGCCAGGCCGGCGGCCACAGCGCCCCGCCGCGCGGGCCGATGAAGCTCGACGAGGACGGCGAGCCGGTCTACGGCCCGCGCGACAGCCCCGACCTCGCCAAGATGGCGGCGCTCGGGCTGCCGTTCTGGCTCGCCGGCGGCCAGGCCGGCCCCGGGGCCGTGGCCGAGGCGCTCGCCGGGGGCGCGGCCGGGGTCCAGATCGGCAGCGCGTTCGCCCTGTGCGAGGAGTCGGGCATGGCCCGCCACCTGCGCGAGGAACTGCTGGAGCGGGCCCACGGCGGCACCCTCTCGGTCCGCAACGACCCCGAGGCCTCGCCCACTTCCTTCCCGTTCAAGGTGGCGGACCTGCCGGGGACGATCTCCGAGCCGGAGGTGGCCGAAGCCCGGCGCCGGGTCTGCGACCTCGGGTTCCTGCGCACGCCCGTACGGGGTCCGCGCGGTCTGGTCTACCGGTGCGCGGCCGAGCCGGTGGCCGCGTACGTCCGCAAGGGCGGCGAGGCCTCCGACACCAAGGGCCGCCAGTGCCTGTGCAACGGCCTGCTGGCCACGATCGGGCTGGCCCAGCGGCGGCCGCACGGCCGGGTGGAGCCCCCGCTGGTGACGATCGGCAAGGACCTGTCCTTCCTCCCGGAGCTCGCCCCGAACGCCGAGCCCTACACGGCCGCGGACGTGGTGCACTGGCTCGCGGCGGGCGCGGACCGGCCTACGGCCGGCTGAGGATCACGGCGCGAGAAGGGCCCGGCACCCCCGAGCGGGATGCCGGGCTCTTCCGGCTCGGCGGCCGTGAACCGGCCGGGGGTGGGAGCGGATCAGCCGATGGAGCGGAAGATCCGGTCGAGGGTGGCGGGGGTGGAGGCGGCGTCCGCTCCGGCGGCACGCCCGCCGATGCCGCGGTCCTCGTCGTCACGCCAGTCGTCGCGGCCGTCGTTGCGGCCGTCGTTTCCGTCCTCGTCGCGCCAGTCGTGGCGGCCGCCGTGGTGGTGGTCCTCGTCGACCGGCTTGAAGTACACGGAGGCGACGGCCGTGTCGCGCAGCCGCTCGCCCGGCTCCAGCTCCGCCTCCGGGACCCCGCCGCAGCTGCGGTTGCTGTAGACCACCGCGAGGGAGTCGGTCTCGTTCGTCACCTCGAAGGCCGGCCGGTTCGCGGTGGTGTGCGTCAGCCGGTAGCAGGTGTCGTTGTCCGCCGGGTGGATCTGCCCGTGGCGGCGGTCGCCGTCGTCGTCCGTGTACCGGTAGTACAGGGTTCCGAGGCGCTCGCGGTCGTCGTGGTCGTTGGCGTACGACAGGCCTGCGGTCGGCAGGACGAGCGCGAGGGCGCCCGTGAGCGCGATGGCGGTGGTGCGAAGACGCATGGGGAGTCCGTTCCTCGGGTTCCTCGGATGCCGGGTCCGGTGGGCATCCGCGGGCAGCGTAGGAGCGGAACGGCGTGACGAGACGATTCGGCACGGCAGCGCGTTCGAAGGTTCACCCTCCCGGACCCTCCGTGGCCCTCCGGGACCGAATGCGCGAACGCCCCGGATCCGCACGGGATTCGGGGCGTACGAGGAGGCGGTACGAGTACCCGGGAATGCGGTACGGAGCCTCGCGCGAAGCTCCGTACGGCGCCCCGGGCGGCTCAGGCGGCGGCGCGGCCGGCGGCCCGGTCCGCCGGCGCGGAACCCTGACCCGGCACCGGAGCCGGGGCCCCGCCGCCAGACCCGGCGGCGGGCCGGCGGACCAGCACCAGCACCAGCAGGATCAGCGCCCCCGCCAGGCCCATCGCCCCCGAGACCCGGAAGGCGTCGCGCAGCCCGCTCGCGAAGGCCGCCTCCACCCAGGACCCGGCCCCCGGAACGGTCTCCAGGAGCCGCGCCGCGCCGCCGCCGGCCATCCCCGCCCGGGCCGGGGGCACGGCCCCCATCGCGGCGGCGGCCAGGGCCGGGGAGACCAGCCCGACGCCCGCTCCGGTGACGACCAGGCCCGGCGCCAGCGCCGTCCAGCCGTCACCCGCGTCGAGCATTCAGCCCTGCAGCAGCGCCCCGGCGGCGATGAGGAACAGCCCGCCGCCGATGGTGATCCGGGGCGAGGCCCCGTGCAGGAGCTTGCCGGAGGCCGCGGAGACGGGGAAGGCGGCCAGGCTCAGCGGCAGCAGGGCCATGCCGGCCCCGACCGGGCCCATGCCCTCGGCGGTCTGCAGCCACAGGGGGGAGACGTACATCAGTTGACTTCCGCTCTCCCCCTAAAGGGCGGAGATTCCTACCACGGTCGGCTGACCGTCTCGGTGGGTTCCTGCTTCTCCGCGCTGTGCCGGGACGCGTCCCGGTCTTACCAGCGCTCGACAGGCTGACACTGCCAGTCCGGCAGCCTCGGCGATGATGACCGCCGCGTTGATGTCCCGGTCAAGGACGGACCCGCACGCCTTGCACTCCCACTCGCGGACATGCAGAGGTTTGGGGCCGTCCTTGACGCCGCACTGCGAGCACACCTGAGAGGTCGGCTCGAAGCGGCCGATGCTTACGAGGGGGCGCCCGTACCGGGCGGCCTTGTACTCCAGCATCGCAAGGAACGCCGACCATCCGGCGTCGTGGACGGACTTGGCCATGCGCGTGCGGGCGAGTCCTTTGACTGCCAGGTTCTCAACGGCAACCGCTTGGTTCTCGCGGATGATCTTCGTTGAAAGCTGGTGGTGGAACTCGCGCCGCGCGTCGGCAACCCGTGCATGAGCGCGGGCGACCTTGATACGGGCCTTGGCCCGGTTGCTGGAGCCCTTGGCCTTGCGGGACAGGCGCCGCTGTTCCCGCTTCAGTTTCTTCTCCGCCCGGCGCAGGAAACGCGGGCTGTCGATCTTCGTGCCGTCCGAGAGGATCGCGAAGTGCGTGAGCCCCAGGTCGATGCCGACCTGACCAGCCACCCCGGGCAGCCCCTCATCCGTGCCGGTCTCGACCACGAATGAGGCGAGGTACCGTCCGGACGCATCCTTGACCACGGTCACCGTGGACGGCGTGGACGGCAGCGTGCGGGACCACTTCACCCGGACATCACCGACCTTCGGCAACGACAGGTCACCGCCGGCCGTGATCTTCCAACGGGCATTCGCCGTGAACCGTACGGCCTGCCGGTTGTTCTTGCGGGACTTGAACCGCGGCGCACCCATGGTGGGGCGCTTACCCTTGAGGCTGTCGAAGAAGTTCCGGTACGCGGCGTCCAGGTCTCGAAGGGACTGCTGGAGGACGACGGCGGAGACCTCCCCGAGCCACGACCGTTCCTCAGTCCTCTTCGCCTCGGTGATCAGCAGCTTGGACAGATCTCCCGCCTTCGGGAACACGGCACCTTCGGAGCGGGCGGTCTCACGTGCGCGGAGCGCATCGTACTGGTCGGCACTGCGCTCTCGCCCTACACGCCCACATGGTTTTCGTGACGAAGTACCGGCACAAGATCTCCACGGACGTGACGCTCTGCCGCTCGACAAGCTGCCGCGCACTCGTCGGGTGACTGGGATCAGCGCGCACACGTCCTGCGGATATTCACCGACTGCCCCGACCACTGGTTCGGGCTCGGTGTGCTGCGCCCGGACCAGGTCCCCGCTGCTGGAGCAGCCGCCGGCCCGAGCGGTACATGCTGGACGGAGCTGGCGCTCCTGGGCCTGCTGGGCCGGGACGGCCGCAGCGGCTATCCGGAGCCGGCGCACGCGACCGGCCGTCCCGAATCCACGGCCCGGCACCGCGTGGAGCGGCTACGGGAGGAGGGCACGCCGCACTTCGACGTGGAGACCGTGCCCGGAACCCTCGGCTTCGAGGCGGAGACCACCCGGATGCTGAAGGTCCACCCAGCCCTGCTGGCGCGGGTAGGCGCGACCTTGGGAGCCACCCAGAGGTGCCGTTCGCTGCGGCGGTGACGGGCACGGCGAATCCGCTGACGGTGATGATCTGCAAGGACACGGACGCGCTGTACACCTACCTGACCGAGCGGATCGGTGCGGTGGACGGTGTGGGACAGGTGGAGGTGATCCCCGCCCTGCGCAGCGTCAAGCGGGCCGGGATGCTGGTGGAGGACGGGCGGCTGGTGGATCCGCCGCCCGCCCCCTGACGGCCCGCTCCCTGACGGCCGGGGCCCTCAGCGCAGTACGACACCGCCTCCCGCGTCCGTGTCCACAGGGCCCGCGACCAGGCCCAGTTCGGCCGGGGTCGCCAGCAGCGGGTGCGCCGGCATGATCCGTACGGTGTAGCCGAAGGGCCCCGTACGGTCGAGGGCGAGCGGGCCCTCGTACAGCCAGCGCCCCTCCAGGTCCGGTCCGCCGGCGGGCTTGAGCGGGAAGGCCCGCCCGCCCTGGATCACGTCCTGCGCGTCGACCCGGCCCGCGACGGCCTGTACCTCCACGTCCTCGGGGGCCAAGGCGTCGAGGGAGACCTGCACGCGCAGGGTGAGGGTGGCCCCGAGTTCGGCGGTGCCGCCGACCGGGCCCGCGGTCAGGGCCTCCACGTGCTCGACGGTGAGCTTCGGCCAGGCCGCCCGGACCCGGCCCTTCCACCAGGCGAGGTCCCGCGCCGCGTCCGGGGTCAGGGCGCGGTGGGAGAGCGCGGCCGGAGCGTAGAGCCGCTCCACGTACTCCCTCACCATGCGCCCCGCGAGCACCTTGGGCCCCAGGGAGACGAGGGTGCGCCGGACCATCTCGATCCACCGCACCGGGAGTCCGGCCTGTCCGGCCCGGTCGTAGAACCGGGGTGCGACCCGGCCCTCGATCAGGTCGTAGAGGGCGTTGGCCTCCAGGTCGTCGCGGCGGTCCTCGTCGGCGCCGAGGCCGTCGGCGGTCGGGATGGCCCAGCCGAAGTCCGGCTCGAACCACTCGTCCCACCAGCCGTCCAGGACGGACAGGTTGAGGCAGCCGTTGAGCGCCGCCTTCATCCCGCTGGTGCCGCAGGCCTCCAGCGGGCGCAGCGGGTTGTTCAGCCAGACGTCGCAGCCCGGGTAGAGCTTCTGGGCCATGGCCATGCCGTAGTCGGGCAGGAACACGATCCGGTGGCGCACGCGGGGATCGTCCGCGAACCTCACCAGTTCCTGGACGAGCCGCTTACCGCCGTCGTCGGCCGGGTGCGCCTTGCCCGCGACCACGATCTGCACGGGCCGGTCCGGGTCCAGCAGCAGACGGCGCAGCCGGTCGGGGTCGCGCAGCATCAGGGTGAGCCGCTTGTAGGACGGCACCCGGCGGGCGAACCCGATGGTCAGCACGTCCGGGTCGAGGACGGAGTCCACCCAGCCCAGCTCGGCGTCGGCGGCCCCGCGCTGGCGCCAGGAGGCGCGCAGGCGGTCCCGTACCTCGTGGACGAGCTGCTCCCGGAGCACCCGGCGCAGGTCCCAGACGTCCTGGTCGGGGATGTCCGCGACGGCGTCCCAGCGCTGCGAGCCGCCGACGGAGAGCGCGTCCTCGGTGCGGCCGGCGCCGATCTGCTTCGCGCCGAGCTTCACGACCTCGGGCGCCACCCAGGTCGGGGCGTGGACGCCGTTGGTCACCGAGGTGATGGGCACGTCGGCGGGGTCGAAGCCCGGCCACAGCCCGGCGAACATCCCGCGGCTGACGGCGCCGTGCAGGGTGGAGACCCCGTTGGCCCGCTGGGCGAGGCGCAGGCCCATCACCGCCATGTTGAACACCCCGGGGTCGCCGCCGGGGTAGGTCTCGGCGCCGAGGGCCAGGATCCGGTCGACGGGTACGCCGGCCAGTTCGCCGCCCTCGCCGAAGTGGCGGGCGACCAGGGCCCGGTCGAAGCGGTCGATGCCGGCGGGGACGGGGGTGTGCGTGGTGAACACGGTGCCGGCCCGGACGGCTTCGACGGCGGCGTCGAAGCCGAGTCCCTGCGCCCCCTCCAGTTCTCTTATGCGCTCCAGCCCCAGGAATCCGGCGTGGCCCTCGTTGGTGTGGAAGACCTCGGGGTCGGGGTGTCCGGTGATCCGGCAGTAGGCGCGCACCGCCCGGACCCCGCCGATGCCGAGGAGCATCTCCTGCAACAGCCGGTGGTCGCTCCCTCCCCCGTACAGCCGGTCGGTCACCTCGCGGGCGACGGCGTCGTTCTCCTCGACGTCGGAGTCGAGGAGCAGCAGCGGCACCCGGCCGACGCGTGCCTGCCAGACGTGGGCGTGCAGGGACCGGCCGCCGGGGAGGCTCAGGGACACCCGCGCGGGGGTCCCGTCCTCCTCGCGCACCAGCGCGACGGGCAGTTCGTTGGGGTCGAGCACCGGATAGTGCTCCTGCTGCCAGCCGTCCCGGGAGAGGGACTGGCGGAAGTACCCGTGCCGGTAGAGGAGTCCGACGCCGATGAGGGGGACGCCGAGGTCGCTGGCGGCCTTGAGGTGGTCCCCGGCGAGGATCCCGAGCCCGCCGGAGTACTGGGGCAGGGCGGCGGTGATCCCGAACTCGGGCGAGAAGTAGGCGATGCCGGCGGGCAGCTCCGCGGCCGCCTCGTGGCTCTGGTACCACCTCCCGCCGTGGACGTAGTCATCGAGGTCGGCGGCGGCGACGGCGAGCCGCCTCAGGAACCGCCGGTCCCCGGCGAGCTCGGCGATCCGCGCGGCGGACACGGCACCGAGCAGCCGGACGGGATCACCGCCGGCGGCTTGCCAGCCCTCGGGATCGACGGATTGGAAGAGTTCACGGGTCTCGGCGTGCCAGGACCAGCGCAGGTTGCGCGCGAGGTCGGCGAGCGGCGAGAGGGTCTCGGGGAGGACGGGGCGCACGGTGAATCGACGGATAGCCTTCACGCGTTCCACCTTCGCAGGGGATTACGGATCGGAGCGGCCGCACCACGCTGTGCACCGCGAGCGTCACCCTCGGAAGGCTAGCGCCGCCACCTCGCCACGGCCATGCCGCCTCCAGCCCCCCTCCACCGGCCGCCCCCTGCCGACAGGGCAGGGGTGGACATCCGTTAGTCCTATCCGAGTTGACGGAGCATCGGCAGGTGTCGAGCCGTGGTGCGCGGGCAGGCGTTCCACTACGTACGAGTAGTTAACCGAACACCCGGGTTGGGCCGGGCTGGAGTGGGAAGGGCTCCTCGGGTACAGCGCACGGCGCACCCCGGAACCGCCTCCCCGCCACCCGAGTGAACGCGGACAGGAGCGGCCATGCCCGCAGCCCAGCCGTCTTCCGAGCGGCTAGAAACAGAGCGAACAGAGCGTGCACTACCAGCTGCCTTGCCGGCTGGCCTGTTGTCACCGAGCCCTGCGAACTGCCCCCAGGTGATCCCATCATGATCGGTCGCATTCCCGTGCTGGACGTCCGCCCCGCCGTCGACTGCGGCGTCAGACCCGCCAAGGCGGTCGTGGACGAGGTCTTCGAGATTTCCGCCACCGTGTTCCGCGAGGGGCACGACGCCGTGGCGGCCCATGTCGTGCTCCGAGATCCGAGCGGACGGCTGCGGCCGCCCGTGTCCCTGTCCGAGCTCGCTCCCGGCACCGACCGGTGGGGGGCCCGGGTGTCCGCCGAGGTCGAGGGGAGGTGGACGTACACCGTCGAGGCGTGGAGCGACCCGGTGGGCACCTGGCGGGCCCACGCGGCGGTGAAGATCCCGGCCGGGATCGACACCGGGCTCACCCTCCTGGAGGGCGCCGAGCTCTACGAGCGGGCCGCCGCCAAGATCCCCAAGCGCGACGGCCGCGAGCACGTGCTGGCCGCCGCGGACGTGATGCGCGACGAGGACCGGCCCGTCGCCGAACGGTACGCGGCCGCCCTCGGCCCCCGGATCGACGCGCTGCTCGCGAAGCGTCCGCTCCGGGAGCTGGTGACGGCCTCCAAGCCGCTGCCGCTGCTGATCGAGCGCAAGCGGGCCCTCTTCGGGTCCTGGTACGAGCTGTTCCCCCGGTCGGAGGGGGCGGTGCTGGAGCCCGGCGGGGCTCCCGTCAGCGGGACCTTCACGACCGCCGCCGAGCGGCTGCCGGCCATCGCGGCGATGGGCTTCGACGTGGTGTACCTGCCGCCCATCCACCCGATCGGGAGCACCTGCCGCAAGGGCCCGAACAACACGCTGTCCGCCGGGAGTTGGGATCCGGGCGTGCCCTGGGCCATCGGCTCCACCGAGGGCGGCCACGACGCGGTCCACCCCGAGCTCGGCACCCTGGAGGACTTCGACGCCTTCGTCGCCAAGGCCCGCGAGCTGCGCATCGAGGTGGCGCTCGACTTCGCCCTGCAGTGCTCCCCGGACCACCCGTGGGTGGAGAAGCACCCGGAGTGGTTCCGCCACCGCGCCGACGGGACGATCGCGTACGCGGAGAACCCGCCGAAGAAGTACCAGGACATCGTCCCCATCCACTTCGACTCCGACATGGCCGGCATCGTCGAGGAGACGGTGCGGATCCTGCGGCACTGGATGGAGCACGGGGTCCGGATCTTCCGGGTCGACAACCCGCACACCAAGCCGGTGGTCTTCTGGCAGAAGGTGATCGCGGACATCAACAAGTCCGACCCCGACGTGATCTTCCTCGCCGAGGCCTTCACCCGCCCCGCGATGATGCGGGCGCTCGCCGCCGTCGGCTTCCAGCAGTCCTACACGTACTTCACCTGGCGCAACACCAAGGCCGAGCTGACCGCGTACGTGACCGAGCTCGCGGACACCCGCTCCGCCTCCGTCATGCGGCCGAATTTCTTCGTCAACACCCCCGACATCCTGCACGCATACCTTCAGCACGGCGGCCGCCCCGCCTTCGAGATCCGCGCGGTCCTCGCCGCCACGCTCTCCCCGACCTGGGGGGTCTACGCCGGTTACGAGCTCTGCGAGAACACCCCGGCCAAGGAGGGCAGCGAGGAGTACCTGAACTCCGAGAAGTACGAGCTGCGCCCGCGCGACTGGGCCGCCGCCGACCGCGAGGGCCGCACGATCGCCCCGCTGATCACCTCCCTGAACCGGCTGCGCCGGCGCAACCCGGCGCTCCAGCAGCTCCGCGACATCCATTTCCACCCGACCGACAACGAACAGGTGATCGCCTATTCGAAGCACGCGGGGAGCAATTCCGTACTGGTGGTCGTCAACCTCGATCCGCACCACACCCAGGAGGCGACGGTCTCGTTGGACATGCCGGTACTCGGCCTCGACTGGCACGGGTCCCTCGCGGTGCGCGACGAGCTCACCGGCGAGACCTATCACTGGGGCAGGGCCAACTACGTGCGCCTGGAACCGGGCCGCACGCCCGCGCACGTACTGGCGGCTCTGCGACCGTCCCCGCCCACCGGAGGGTCACCCATCTCATGATGATCAACGATCCCGTCCCCGACACCTTCGAGGACACCCCCGCCAAGGACCGAGACCCCGACTGGTTCAAGCGGGCGGTGTTCTACGAGGTCCTCGTACGGTCCTTCCACGACAGCAACGGCGACGGCGTGGGTGACCTCAAGGGGCTCACCGCCAAGCTGGACTACCTCCAGTGGCTCGGCGTCGACTGCCTGTGGCTCCCGCCGTTCTTCGCCTCTCCCCTGCGCGACGGGGGCTACGACGTCGCCGACTACACCTCCGTGCTGCCCGAATTCGGCGACCTCGCCGACTTCGTGGAGTTCGTGGACGCGGCGCACACCCGCGGCATGCGGGTGATCATCGACTTCGTGATGAACCACACGAGCGATCAGCACGAGTGGTTCCAGCAGTCCCGCAAGGACCCGGACGGGCCGTACGGCGACTACTACATGTGGGCCGACAACGACAAGCAGTTCCAGGACGCCCGCATCATCTTCGTCGACACCGAGACCTCGAACTGGACGTACGACCCGGTCCGCAAGCAGTACTACTGGCACCGGTTCTTCTCCCACCAGCCGGACCTCAACTACGAGAACCCGGCCGTGGTCGAGGAGATCGTCTCCGCGCTGCGCTTCTGGCTCGACCTCGGGATCGACGGCTTCCGCCTCGACGCCGTGCCCTACCTGTACGCCGAGGAGGGCACCAACTGCGAGAACCTGCCGCGCACGCACACCCTCCTCAAGGCGGTCCGCGCCGAGATCGACGCGCACTACCCGGACACCGTGCTGCTCGCCGAGGCCAACCAGTGGCCCGAGGACGTCGTCGACTACTTCGGGGACTTCCAGAAGGGCGGGGACGAGTGCCACATGGCCTTCCACTTCCCCGTCATGCCGCGCATCTTCATGGCGGTGCGAAGAGAGTCGCGCTATCCGGTCTCCGAAATCCTGGCGAAGACCCCGGCGATCCCCGACCGCTGCCAGTGGGGCATCTTCCTGCGCAACCACGACGAGCTCACCCTCGAGATGGTCACCGACGAAGAGCGCGACTACATGTACGCCGAGTACGCCAAGGACCCGCGGATGCGGGCCAACATCGGCATCCGGCGCCGGCTCGCCCCCCTGCTGGACAACGACCGCAACCAGATGGAGCTGTTCACCGCCCTGCTGCTGTCGCTGCCCGGTTCGCCGGTGCTGTACTACGGCGACGAGATCGGCATGGGCGACAACATCTGGCTCGGCGACCGCGACGGCGTGCGCACGCCGATGCAGTGGACGCCGGACCGCAACGCCGGTTTCTCCTCGTGCGATCCGGGCAGGCTGAATCTGCCGGTCATCATGGACCCGGTCCACGGGTACCAGGTGACCAATGTCGAAGCGGCGATGGCCTCACCCTCTTCGCTGCTGCACTGGACCCGCCGGATGATCGAGGTCCGCAAGGCCAACCCGGCCTTCGGGCTCGGTTCGTACACCGAACTGCCTTCGTCCAACCCGGCGGTGCTGGCCTTCCTCCGTGAGTACGGGGACGACCTGGTGCTGTGCGTGCACAACTTCTCGCGCTTCGCGCAGCCCACCGAGCTGGACCTGCGGTCGTTCAACGGGCGGGTCCCGGTGGAACTCACCGGCGACGTCCGTTTCCCGCCGATCGGCGAATGGCCGTACCTGCTGACCCTGGCGGGCCACGGCTTCTACTGGTTCCGCCTGCGCTCGGAGTGAAGTCCCGCTCGGAGTGACGACGCACGAGGGCGGGCGAATGGGTCAATCGCCCGCCCCTGTACGGACCTTTCTGACCCGACACTCGCTCACACCGGAGCAGCAAACACCGCGATCCGGGACACTCTGCGCATTCTTTGACGGCCCGGGGAAAGGACGCGACGCCATGTCGGAGGCTGCATCCGCCCGGGATCGGCTCACCGCCGACCGGGCCACCGGACTCGGGCTCGGCCCACTGGAGCCGATGCTGCGGGCCTGGCTGCCCGCGCAGCGCTGGTTCGCGGGCAAAGGCCGCGCCATCGGACGACTCAGGGCCATCTCGGCGGCCGAACTGCTCCCGCCCGGGTCGGCCCCCGGACTCCTGCACCTGCTGCTGGACGTGGACGGGGACTGCTACCAGCTCCTGCTCGGCATCCGCCCGAGCCCGCTGCCGCCGGCCCTCGCGCCCGCGCTGATCGGCCGCGCCGAGCAGGGCCCGTACGCCGGCCAGTCGGTCTACGAGGGCCTGGGCGATCCGCGGCTCGCCTCGCTGCTGCTGGAGCGGCTGCGCTCCCCCGGCACCCTGGGCCCGCTGCGCTTCGACCGGGATCCGGCCGCCGTGATCCCCGAGGCCCCCACCCCCCGGCCGCTGGCCGGTGAACAGACCAACTCCTCCCTGATCTACGGGGATTCGTACATCCTGAAAGTCTTCAGACGGGTCGGCCCCGGAGTCAACCCCGACCTGGAGCTGCCCCGGGCCCTGGCCGCGGCCGGCTGCGCCCGGGTGCCCGCGCCGGTCGCCTGGTACGAGGCCGAGCTGCCCGGCTCCGAACCGCTGACCCTGGGCGTGCTCCAGCCGTACCTGCGCGGCTCCGACGACGGCTGGCAGCTCGCGCTGCACCGGCTGCGCACCGGCGCCGACTTCACCGCCGAGGCGCACGCGCTGGGCCGGGCCACCGCCGAGGTGCACAGCGCGCTGGCCGGGGCCCTGCCCACCATCGCCCTGGGCCCGGAGCAGACGGCCCGGCTGGCCGCCGGGATGACGGCCCGGCTCGCCGCCACCGCCCGCGAGGTACCGGCCCTGCGCCCCTACGAGGCGGGGCTGCGCGGCGCCTTCGACGCGCTGGCCGCCTCCCGCGGGGCCGGGGTGCCCGCCCAGCGGATCCACGGGGACCTGCACCTGGGCCAGACCCTGCGCACCGCCGACGGCAGCTGGGCACTGATCGACTTCGAGGGCGAGCCGGCCCGGCCGCTGGCCGACCGGCGCCGCCCCGAACCGGCGGTCCGGGACATCGCCGGGATACTGCGCTCCTTCGACTACGCGGCCCGCTCGCACCGGCCGTTCGCCCCCGCCTGGGCGGACGACTGCCGGGCCGCCTTCTGCGAGGGCTACGCCCGCACGACCGGCCGGGACCCGCGCGAGGACCCCGTACTCCTGCGCGCCTACGAGACCGACAAGGCGGTGTACGAGGCCCGCTACGAGTCCCGGCACCGGCCCGACTGGCTGCACGTGCCGATGGCGGCCATCCGGCGGCTTTCGGAGCCGCAGCGTCCCCCCTCCCACCGCACGCATCCCCCCGTCCCCGGATCCACCACCCCCCACCACCCGAAGCCCCCGAGGAGGCCGCTCGCGTGAGCGCCGCACGACAGCCGTCACCGACCGTCCGCGACGAGGCCACAGCCCCTGTCACCGGCGCTGCCACAGCGGCCCCTGTCACGGGCTCAGCCCCCGTTCGCGAACCCGTGAAGAAGGCCCGGGCCCCCAGGGCACGGCGGGAGGCCCCGCCGCGCGGGGTCCGGCCGGTGCCGGCGCTGGGCGCGGAGGAGCGGGCCCGGCTGCTGGAGGGCCGCCACCACGATCCGCACGGGGTGCTCGGGGCCCGTACCCGGCGGGGCGGGGTGTCCTTCCGGGTGCTGCGTCCGTACGCGAAGGCGGTCACCATCGTCGCCAAGGGGCTGCGGGCCGAGCTCCTGGACGAGGGCGACGGGCTGTTCGCCGGGCTGCTGCCGCTGACCGGGGTGCCGGACTACCGGCTGCTGGTGACGTACGACAGCGACGAGGTGGAGGTCCACGACCCCTACCGGTTCCTGCCCGCACTCGGCGAGCTCGACCTGCACCTCATCGGTGAGGGCCGGCACGAGGAGCTGTGGACGGCGCTCGGCGCGGAGCCGATGGAGCACCAGGGCGTGGCGGGCACCCGGTTCACGGTGTGGGCGCCGAACGCGCAGGGGGTACGGGTCAGCGGGGACTTCTCGTACTGGGACTCGGTCGCCTACCCGATGCGCTCGCTCGGGGCGACCGGCGTGTGGGAGCTGTTCCTGCCCGGCGTCGGCGAGGGCGCCCTGTACAAGTACGACATCACCCGCCCGGACGGCTCGCACACCCTGCGCGCCGACCCGATGGCGAAGCACGCCGAGGTCCCGCCGGCCAACGCCTCGGTGGTGACGGCCTCCTCCTACGTCTGGCAGGACGCCGAGTGGATGGCCTCGCGCGGGGAGCGCCCGCCGCACCAGGCCCCCTTCTCGGTGTACGAGCTGCACCTGGCGTCCTGGCGGCCCGGCCTCTCCTACCGGCAGCTGGCCGAGCAGCTGCCCGCGTACGTGACGGAGCTCGGCTTCACGCACGTGGAGCTGATGCCGGTCGCCGAGCACCCCTTCGGCGGCTCCTGGGGCTACCAGGTCACCGGCTTCTACGCGCCGACCTCCCGGATGGGCACCCCGGACGACTTCCGCTTCCTGGTGGACGCGCTGCACCGGGCCGGGATCGGGGTGATCGTCGACTGGGTGCCGGCGCACTTCCCGCGCGACGACTGGGCGCTCGCCGAGTTCGACGGGCGGCCGCTGTACGAGCACCACGACCCGCAGCGGGCCGCGCACCCGGACTGGGGGACGCTGGAGTTCGACTACGGGCGCCGGGAGGTGCGGAACTTCCTGGTGGCCAATGCCGTGTACTGGTGCCAGGAGTTCCACGTGGACGGGCTGCGGGTGGACGCGGTGGCCTCGATGCTCTATCTGGACTACTCGCGCAAGGACGGCGAGTGGACCCCGAACGAGCACGGCGGCCGGGAGAACCTGGACGCGGTGGCGATGCTCCAGGAGATGAACGCGACCGTCTACCGGCGCTGCCCGGGCGTGGTGACGATCGCCGAGGAGTCCACGGCGTGGCCGGGCGTCACCCGGCCCACCGACGGGGGCGGGCTCGGCTTCGGCCTGAAGTGGAACATGGGCTGGATGCACGACACGCTGCGCTACGCCTCCAAGGAGTCGGTGCACCGCAAGTACCACCACCACGACATGACCTTCGGGATGGTCTACGCGTTCAGCGAGAACTACGTGCTGCCGATCTCCCACGACGAGGTGGTGCACGGCAAGGGCTCGCTGGTGTCGAAGATGCCCGGCGACTGGTGGCAGCAGCGGGCGGCGCACCGGGCGTACCTGGGCTTCATGTGGGCCCACCCGGGCAAGCAGCTGCTCTTCATGGGGCAGGAGTTCGCCCAGGGGTCGGAGTGGTCCGAGACGTACGGGCCGGACTGGTGGCTGCTGGACTCCTCGTACGCGGCGGCCGGTGACCACCGGGGCGTACGCAGCCTCGTGGGCGACCTGAACCGCACCTACCGGGCGGCGCCCGCCCTGTGGGAGCGGGACACGGTGCCGGAGGGGTTCGCGTGGGTGGAGGCGGACGCGGCGGAGGACAACGTCTTCGCCTTCCTCCGCTTCGCGCAGGACGGCTCGCAGCTGCTGTGCGTCTCGAACTTCTCGCCGGTGGTCCGGCACGGGTACCGGATCGGCGTCCCGGAGGAGGTGCCGCTGTGGCGGGAGGTGCTGAACACCGACCTGGAGTCCTACGGCGGCAGCGGCGTCCACCACACCCAGCCGCTGCGCCCCGAACCGGTACCGGCACAAGGCCGCCCGGCCAGCCTGCGCCTGACCCTCCCGCCGCTGGCGACGGTCTGGCTCCGGCCCCTGCCGCGGCGGTAGCCGCGAGCCCCCCTTTCCCGTTCCCGACGGACGGGCCGGAGGCCCTCGCCACCCCCGTGAGCGAGGGCCTCCACCTCATGGAGCACGGGGTGGCCCAGTGGCCGGTTCGGGTCGCTGCGATCGTGTGAGGGGGATCACGCACGGGGCTATCGCTACGGGCGGCCGGAAACGTACGCTTGGAAGTGGATCACGTGCGCGTCGCGCATCGATCCGATTACCGGACAGTCGCAGGGAAAACCGTCCAAAGCCCTTTACTCCATAGGACGTTCCTACGAGTTATGGGCTTGTTTGATTGGTCTGTAGTCGCCGTGCCTCGGCCACTCCTACGGTGTGCCATGTGCACTCCAGCCCCCCTTTCAATGCCCCCGCCGCGCGTCGTCTCCGCGCTGCCCTGGGCATGGCTCCCGGTCATGTCGCCTATGGCCTGCGCGCCCAGTACGGACTGCTCGTCACTCCCGAGACCGTGATGGCGTGGGAGCGTGGCGAGATTTCGCCCACCTCCCCCGAACTCACCGCCCTGGCCGGCGTGCTCTGGTGTTCCCCCGGCGAGCTGCTCGCGGAGCCCGTCACCCTGCGGGAGCACCGCATCGCCCGGGGCCTGGCCGCCGAAGACCTGGCCCGCCGGGTCGGTGTGGAGGCGGGTGCGTACCAGAAGATGGAGGACACCGGCCGCTGGAAGGGCAACGAGCGGCAGTCCGCCGCGCTGGCGACGGCCCTGGGGCTGACGCTGGCCCAGTTCGTGACGGCGACCGGCAAGCACGAGGAGCTGGCCGAGCTGCTGCGCAGCGCGGTGACCACGCGCTGGCAGGCGTACGTGAAACCGCTGACCAAGCTGCTTCCGGTGCCGAAGTCGCACCTGGAGCGGGTGCTGGAGCAGCTGCACGCCGAGTACCAGTCCCGGATGGTGGCGACCCTGAGCTGGGGCGGCGGGCAGGGCGAGGCCGGCAGCGGCGACTCGGGACGTGAGTACCTGGGCGAGATCGTGGAGCGGTTCTGGTACCTCGCGGGGGGTGCGTCGTAGGACACATTTCGCCCGCGGGCTCCCTGCGGGAAAGGCCCCGACCGCGTCCGGACGAGGACGCGATCGGGGCCTTTCGGCGCCCGAACTGGGGGCGGGGGTCCCGCTCCGGGGGCCGGTCGGCGGCCCGGATCGGTGACGGAAGTCCCCGCCGGGAAGGTCAGAAGACGGACTCGGCCTCGTACATGCGGTCCTCGGGGACGGTCTTCAGCTCGGTGACGGCGTCGGCCAGCGGGGCCATGACGATGTCGGTGCCGCGCAGGGCGGTCATGTTGCCGAAGTCGCCGCGGTGGACGCCCTCGACCGCGTGCCAGCCGAAGCGGGTCGCGAGGACGCGGTCGTAGGCGGTGGGGGTGCCGCCGCGCTGGACGTGACCGAGGATGACCGGGCGGGCTTCCTTGCCCAGGCGCCGCTCCAGCTCGACGGCGAGGCGGTTGCCGATGCCGGCGAAGCGCTCGTGGCCGTACTGGTCGATCGCGCCCTTCTCGTAGGGCATGGAGCCCTCGCCCGGGTGCGCGCCTTCGGCCACGCAGATGACGGCGAACTTCTTACCGCGGGCGAATCGTTCCTCCACCATCTTGACCAGGGCGTCCACCTCGAAGGGGCGCTCCGGCAGGCAGATGCCGTGGGCGCCGCCGGCCATGCCGGACTCCAGGGCGATCCAGCCCGCGTGCCGGCCCATGACCTCGACGACCATCACGCGCTGGTGCGATTCGGCGGTGGTCTTGAGGCGGTCGATGGCCTCCGTGGCGACCATGACGGCGGTGTCGAAGCCGAAGGTGCGGTCGGTGGAGGAGATGTCGTTGTCGATGGTCTTCGGTACGCCGACGACCGGCATGCCGGCGTCCGACAGCATCCGGGCGGCCGTCAGGGTGCCCTCGCCGCCGATCGGGATCAGGGCGTCGATGCCGTAGCGCTTGGCCAGTTCGACCGCGTTCTCGGCCGCCTCGTGGAGGCGGGCGCGCTCCATGCGGGCCGATCCGAGGATCGTGCCGCCGCGGGCGAGGATGCCGCTGACCGCGTTGATGTCGAGAGGGCGGAAGTTGCCGTCGAGGAGGCCCTTGAAGCCGTCCTCGAAGCCGATGACCTCGTCCCCGTGCCCGACCACGGCACGGTGTACGACCGACCGGATGACAGCGTTCAGGCCCGGGCAGTCGCCGCCTGCGGTGAGAACTCCGATACGCATCGTGCTGTGTCTCCTGCTCCTGGTCGTACCTGGCCGTTCGCGTGCGGGCGCCCGGTCAGGGGACATATGAGGTGCCGTATGAGGTGCCATAGGGGGTGCCCTGTGAGGGCGTATTGATGAAGCCTGTCCGATTGTTCCACGGGCTCCGGGTGAAGCGCGCTCTGTGGCATGCCGCCCCCGGGAGGCCCACAGGGCCTTTCGGCCCCCTCCGGCAGGCCCTTCTCCCGGCGGGCGCCCTAAGGAATCGCAGGGGTATTGTCAAGAGGTCAAGCCCATATTTACTGGGACAACCGACTCGAATTGGGACGGAGAGCACGCGTGACGCGCAGCGTGTACGTGACGGGTATCGAGCGGGGGGACGGCCGCCAGGTCGTCGAGCTGGGCATCATGGAGCTCCTGACCCGCCAGACCGGCCGGGTGGGCGTGTACCGCCCCCTGCTGCACGACGGGCCCGACCGGCTCTTCGACCTGCTCAAGGCCCGGTACCGGATCGACCAGGACTCCGCGACGGCCTACGGCATGGAGTACCACGAGGCCTCCGCCATCCTGGCCGAGAAGGGCACCGACGAACTGGTCTCCCAGCTCGTCGGCCGCTACCAGAAGGTGGCGCGCGACTACGAGGTCATGCTGGTCCTCGGCACCGACTACGCCGACACCAACCTCCCGGACGAGCTCGCGCTCAACGCCCGCCTCGCCAACGAGCTGGGCGCGCTGGTCATCCCCGTCGTGGGCGGCACCAAGCACCCGGCCGAGGCCGTGCGCGCCGAGACCCGCAACGCCTACCGCGCGTACGAGGCCCTGGGCTGCCACGTGGGCGCGATGGTCGTCAACCGGGTGGCCGCCGAGGACCGCGAGGTGATAGCCGAGCGCCTGGCCGCCAGACTGCCCGTGCCCTGCTACGTCCTGCCGGACGACAAGCACCTGTCCGCCCCGACGGTCGCCCAGATCACCCGGGCGCTCGGCGGCGAGGTGCTCCTCGGCGACGAGGCCGGACTGGCCCGCGACGCCCTGGACTTCGTCTTCGGCGGGGCGATGCTGCCGAACTTCCTCAACGCCCTGACCCCCGGCTGCCTGGTCGTCACCCCCGGAGACCGCTCCGACCTGGTCATCGGCGCGCTCGCCGCGCACACCTCCGGCACCCCGCCGATCGCCGGTGTGCTGCTGACGCTGAACGAGCGTCCGGGCAAGGACATCCTGACGCTGGCCTCCAAGCTGGCTCCGGGCACCCCGGTGGTCTCGGTGGCGGGCAACAGCTTCCCGACGGCCGCCGAACTCTTCGCGCTGCAGAGCCGGCTGAACTCCGCGACCCCGCGCAAGCTGGAGACCGCGCTCGGCCTGTTCGAGCGCCACGTGGACACCGCCGAGCTGCGCGAGGTGCTCTCGGTGGCCCGCTCCGAGCGGGTCACGCCGATGATGTTCGAGAACCAGCTGCTGGAGCAGGCCCGGGCCGAGCGCCGCCGCGTGGTCCTCCCCGAGGGCACCGAGGAGCGCGTGCTGCGCGCCGCGGACGTGGTGCTGCGCCGCGGGGTCTGCGACCTCACTTTGCTGGGCGAGGAGCAGGCGATCCTGAAGAAGGCCGCCGACCTGGGCATCGACATCTCGGCCGCCCAGCTCATCGACCCGGCCACCTCCCCGCTGCGGGAACGGTTCGCCGAGTACTACGCCAAGGCCCGCGCCCACAAGGGCATGACGGTCGAGCTGGCCCACGACGTGGTCACCGACGTCAACTACTTCGGCACCCTGATGGTCCAGGAGGGCCTCGCCGACGGCATGGTCTCCGGCTCGGTGCACTCCACCGCCGCCACCATCCGCCCGGCCTTCGAGATCATCAAGACCAAGCCCGACGCGTCCATCGTCTCCTCGGTCTTCTTCATGTGCCTGGCCGACAAGGTCCTCGCCTACGGCGACTGCGCCGTGAACCCGGACCCGAACGCCGAGCAGCTCGCCGACATCGCCGTCCAGTCGGCCACCACCGCCGCCGCCTTCGGCCTGGAGCCGCGGATCGCGATGCTCTCGTACTCCACCGGCACGTCGGGCTCGGGCGCGGACGTGGACAAGGTCCGCAAGGCCACCGAGCTCGTCCGCGAGCAGCGCCCCGACCTGCTGATCGAGGGTCCGATCCAGTACGACGCCGCCGTGGAGCCCTCGGTCGCCGCGACCAAGCTGCCCGAATCCGAGGTGGCCGGCCGCGCGACGGTGCTGATCTTCCCGGACCTCAACACCGGCAACAACACGTACAAGGCCGTGCAGCGCTCGGCCGGCGCCGTGGCGGTCGGCCCCGTCCTGCAGGGCCTGCGCAAGCCGGTCAACGACCTCTCGCGCGGCGCCCTGGTCCAGGACATCGTCACCACCGTGGCCATCACCGCGATCCAGGCGCAGTCCCGGCCCGCGGCCGGCTGAGCCCTCCACCACCGAGCCCCCGAGCCCCCACCGCAAAGGAAAGACCCTCATCGTGACCGCATCGCGCGTACTCGTCCTCAACTCCGGCTCCTCGTCGGTGAAGTACCAGCTGCTCGACATGGCGGACTCCTCCCGCCTCGCGGTCGGCCTGGTGGAGCGCATCGGCGAGGAGACCTCCCGTCTCGTGCACGAGCCGTTGACCGGTCCGGGCGCCGCGGGCGGCAAGCGCGTGACGACCGGTCCGATCGCCGACCACGGGGCGGCGCTGCGGGCCGTCGCGGCGGAGCTCGCCGCCGACGGGCTGGGGCTGGACTCCCCCGAGCTGGCCGCCGTGGGCCACCGGGTGGTGCACGGCGGGACCAAGTTCACCCACCCGACGCTGATCGACGACGCGGTCCTGGCCGAGATCCGCGCCCTGATCCCGCTCGCCCCGCTGCACAACCCGGCGAACGTGACCGGCATCGAGGTGGCGCGGGAGCTGCGCCCCGACCTGCCGCAGGTCGCCGTCTTCGACACGGCCTTCCACTCGACCATGCCGGAGTACGTGGCGCGGTACGCGATCGACGCCGCGACGGCCGACAAGTACTCCATCCGGCGGTACGGGTTCCACGGCACCTCGCACGCCTATGTCGCCCGGGCCACGGCGAAGCTGCTCGGCAAGGCCGAGGAGGACGTGAACGTGATCGTCCTCCACCTGGGCAACGGCGCCTCGGCCTCGGCCGTGCACGGCGGGGTCTGCGTGGAGACCTCCATGGGGCTGACCCCGCTGGAGGGCCTGGTCATGGGCACCCGTTCGGGCGATCTGGACCCGGCCGTCATCTTCCACCTGGCGCGCGTCGGGGGCATGTCCATCGACGAGATCGACTCGCTGCTCAACAAGAAGAGCGGTCTGCTGGGTCTGTGCGGCGACAACGACATGCGCGAGGTGCAGCGGCGGGCGGCGGAGGGCGACGCCTCCGCCCGCTTGGCGCTGGCCTCGTACATCCACCGTCTGAAGAAGTACATCGGCGCCTACTCGGCGGTCCTGGGCCGGGTGGACGCGGTGGCCTTCACGGCGGGCGTGGGCGAGAACTCCTCCGACATCCGGGAGATGGCCCTGGCCGGTCTGGCCGAACTGGGCCTGGCGCTCGACCTGGAGGCGAACTCGGTACGGTCCCCCGAGCCGCGCCTGGTGTCCGCGGAGTACGCACGGGTGGCCGTGGCCGTGGTCCCGACGGACGAGGAACTGGAGATCGCCAGCCAGACGTACGCGCTGGTTACCGGGTAGTCACTTTGGACTTTCCGCCAGACGGAATATTCCGCTACGAAACAAACCGATAGGATCCGCTCCATGCGCCGTTCCAAAATCGTCTGCACGCTGGGCCCCGCCGTCGACTCTTACGAGCAGCTGAAAGCTCTCGTAGAGGCCGGTATGAACGTGGCCCGATTCAACTTCAGCCACGGCTCCCAGGCAGAACACCAGGAGCGGTACGACCGCGTCCGGAAGGTGTCCGAGGACACCGGGCGTGCCGTCGGCGTCCTCGCCGACCTCCAGGGCCCGAAGATCCGCCTGGAGACCTTCGCCGAGGGTCCCGTCGAGCTCGTCCGCGGTGACGAGTTCACCATCACCACCGAGGACGTCCCGGGCGACAAGTCCATCTGCGGCACGACCTACAAGGGTCTGCCGGGCGACGTGTCCAAGGGCGACCAGGTCCTGATCAACGACGGCAACGTCGAGCTCCGGGTGACCGAGGTCGAGGGCCCCCGGGTCAAGACCATCGTCATCGAGGGCGGTGTCATCTCGGACCACAAGGGCATCAACCTGCCGGGTGCCGCCGTCAACGTCCCCGCCCTGTCGGAGAAGGACGTCGACGACCTCCGCTTCGCCCTGCGGATGGGCTGCGACATGGTCGCCCTGTCCTTCGTGCGTGACGCCAACGACGTCAAGGACGTCCACAAGGTCATGGACGAGGAGGGCCGCCGGGTCCCCGTCATCGCCAAGGTCGAGAAGCCCCAGGCCGTCGCCAACATGGAGAGCGTCGTCGCGGCGTTCGACGCGGTCATGGTCGCCCGTGGCGACCTCGCCGTCGAGTACCCGCTCGAGAAGGTCCCGATGGTGCAGAAGCGCCTCGTGGAGATGTGCCGCCGCAACGCCAAGCCGGTGATCGTCGCGACCCAGATGATGGAGTCGATGATCACCAACTCGCGCCCGACGCGCGCGGAGGCCTCCGACGTCGCCAACGCGATCCTCGACGGGGCGGACGCGGTCATGCTGTCCGCCGAGTCCTCGGTCGGCGCCTACCCGATCGAGACCGTCAAGACGATGTCGAAGATCGTCGAGGCGGCCGAGGAGGAGCTCCTGTCCAAGGGCCTGCAGCCGCTGGTCCCGGGCAAGAAGCCCCGCACCCAGGGCGGCTCCGTCGCCCGCGCGGCCTGCGAGATCGCGGACTTCCTGGACGGCAAGGCCCTGGTCGCCTTCACCCACTCCGGTGACACCGCCCGCCGCCTGTCGCGCTACCGCGCGAACCAGCCGATCCTGGCCTTCACCACCGACACCGGCACCCGCAACCAGCTCACGCTGAGCTGGGGCGTCGAGTCCTACGTCGTCCCGCACGTGGACAACACCGACTCCATGGTCGACCTGGTGGACGTGGAGATGCTCAAGCTCAAGCGGTACAACAAGGGCGACACCATGATCATCACCGCCGGCTCGCCCCCCGGCGTCCCCGGCACCACCAACATGGTCCGGGTCCACCACCTGGGCAGCGGCGCCCGCGACTGACCTCGCCGCACCGCTCCACTCGCTCCATCCGTACAGCCTCTGCCGCACAGAGACCGAGGGCGGCACCCCGATCCGATGAGGATCCGGGTGCCGCCCTCGGTGCGTGCGGCCGCGCGAGGCCGTACGCGTCTACTCCTCCGGGCCGATGTAGTTCTTGAGGCCCGGGACGGTCAGGGTGCCGCCGAACTGGCCGGCCTGGACGACCTTGGCGTTCGTGAAGAACGCGAACGGGACGTTCAGGGGCGGCGGGCTCTTCGGGCTGAACTCGATCGGGATGATCCCGAAGAGGTTGCCCTTGAGGCTCTCGGTGTACATCGTCACCTTGGCCCCGCGGATCTTCGAGGTGGACCCCGGACGGGACTTCAGGTGGGCGACGTTCTTGCCCTTGCCGACCGTCTGGTAGAGGTCCTTGATGTCCAGCGAGTCCGCGGTGAACTTCAGGACGGTCTTGGTCTTGCCGCCCGCCGTCTTCACCTCGACGATGCCCTCGTAGTCGAGGCCGTAGAGGGTCAGCAGCGAGCTGTCCAGGTACCAGGGCTCGTCCGGGAGCAGCGGGATGCCCTGCTCCATTTCGGCGTCGGCCAGGGCCTTGGCGTCGTAGGTCGGGCAGGGGAAGGGTTCCTTCCCGTTCTTGCCCTTCGCGCCCTTCCCGCCCTCCGTGGCCGTTTCAGGCTTCGGCTTCGGCTTGGGCTTCGACTTGCCCGTCTCGTCCTTCGGGGTCGCCTTGGTGCCCTTGACCTCCTCGGAGAGCTCCGAGACCGAGACGCCTGCCGTCTTCGCGGCGTCACGGATCGCGGCCGCGGTCGGGTCCGCGGCGGGCGCGGACGCCTTGGTCGCGGTGGCGGTCGGGGCCGGGGCTGCCGGGGTGCCCGCGAGGGGCTTGCCGAGCTCGCCGAACAGACCCTTGAACGCGTCGCCGACGCCGAGCGGGTCCAGCGGGTTCGCCACCTTCGCCGGGGGGACCGCCGCCGGCTTGACGCCGGGCTGCTCGACGGACTTCGACGCCGACGGGCTGGCGCTCGGCGAAGGTACCGTCGTGGGCGACTTGCCCGGTGAGGGCGTCGTCCGCGGAGTCTTGGACGGGGTCTTGGAAGGCTTCTTCGATGCCGACGGGGAGGGCGACTCCGCGGGCTCGTCGGACCGCGTCACGCACGGACCGGGCGCGAAGGGGATGTCCTTGTCGTCGGCCACGGCCAGCTTCGGCGCCATGCTCATGCCGACGAAGACCGCGGTCGGCATGGCGGCCAGCGCCATCGTCTTGCCGACGGGTATCTGGATCTTGGTCAGCAGCGACTTCCTGGGCGCCGCGTGGCGCGGGCCCTTCCTCTCACGGGACTCAGCACCCGGAGCCTCGCCCCGTTGCGTTTCGTCACCCCGCACTGTTCCTCCCGCCATCGGCGTGGGCAGTCGTCTCGCTCGCGTATGCGGTCGTTTCCGTCTCGCGCTGTCCCGGGACCCCGTAGGGGCCCGCCATCGCCTCGGCCTTGCCCAGGTTCACGGCGTGGGCCGGATCTCTGGCGTCCTGCGGGCCTGTCTCGTGCGCCGGCTTGCCCGGCACCCACGACAGTGCGAGGCCTCCGCCGGTCAGGGCGAGGATGATGCCCAGACCGAAACCGCCGAGGTTCGACACCGGGATGGACACCAGTCCCAGCAGGATCGAGGCGACGCCCGCGAAGATCCGTACACCCTGCTGGAACCAGAGCGTCAGCCCCAGCGTGACCAGGAGGACACCGATGATCAGCGAACCGGCACCGGTCGTCGTCGCCATGGCGAGGGTGACATTGCCGAGACGGACGTCCCCGTAGGGGAAGTAGAGGATCGGAGCACCGCTCAGGAGCGTGAACAGACCCGCCCAGAAGGGGCGGTGACCGCTCCACGCGTGGAAGCGGTAGTACACCGCGGTAAGCCAGGCGTCGTCTTCGGCGCGCACGTAAACCGGGGCCTGGGGGTTCATGGACAACAGCTCCCTGGAAACGGGTGGTACTGAGAACTATGTGGAGCCCGGACGGGCGGGCGACGGCGACCACTGCCGTCACCGCCCACCCGTCCGGTTATGCACCGGGAACGACTACTTCTCGTCCTAGTAGCAGGGCTGGTCGCCACCGAGGAGGCGCAGCTTGAGGTCGGGCAGCTTGAAGGTGCCCGCCGTCGTCGCCCACGCCTTCTGGCGCACGTTCGACAGCACCGCGCGGTCCGCACGCTGCGAGAACGCGTACTTGTTGGCGACCGTGCCGGCCTGCGGCTTGGTCTTGTGGGACGGGTCGCCGACCGCGACACCGATGTCCAGGTTGGTGAACTCGGCGTCGGTGTCGAGCTCCGCAACATCCAGGTAGATGTTGTCGGCCACCGCGGGCTTGCCCGCCTTGGTGCCCGTCGTCAGCTTCAGCGTGATGTTGCCGAGCGGCGTCGGGGTGACCAGCGACTGGCACATGTTGGTGATCTCGGCGTGGCTGAACCCGGAGATGGTGACCGGGTGGTGCGCCGGGTTGCCCTTGAGGTCGTGCCCCTCGGCGACGCCGCCGTACTGGATCAGGTCCTTGCCGTCGAGCTTGTCGGCAGAAACCTTGAAGTCCTGGCCCGAGACGCTGAAGGACGCCGCGAGGGCACCCTGCGCCAGACCCACTCCGACCGCCGCCGTGGCAGCGATGCTCGGCACCATGACGAGCGCGAAGCGCTTCCATCTGGTCCCGCCACGAATCTGGGAAATCATGTTCGTTCCTCCTTCTCGGACGTACATCTCCGGTCCGGGCGGTGCCCGTCCTGGGATGGGAGAAGTGCTACGTCCTCGGGAAGGAGCGCGAGCGGCCGAGCCGCGGCAATGCCGCGTCCGTACACCGGCGTTCACCCCCGAGCGACAACCACTTGGCCACGCGTTCGCGCAACCTGGAGGACAGGCCCCGCCGTGTGACGGAGACCCCCCTGTCCCACGGCCGGTGCCACTGCCACCGGCCGGCCCGGTGGGGACCCTCCACCGCGGCTCCGGATGAGCGGCTCTGCGGGAAGGACCGAGCGTCGCCGATCGTGGTCCATTCACGGCCGGGGCACAAGGGGGTTCGTTACTGGCGGGTAACGGCCAGATAACCCGAAGGAGTCCTGCCCCTGTCGGGCAGCAACACAGGGTGTCACCGAGGGCCACGACAGACCGGGGGAAGAGTGAACACACCGGACAGTTCACGGGGTTCGATTTACTGCGAGTAACAGCGGCCGCGATTGCCAAGTTTTGGCAAAGCGCGGCCGTTGTTTATCTCCGTGTCAACAAATCACCGGCATGTGCCGGTGCTGTGTCGGTCCTGTGCCGGTCTAGAACAGCACCCTCGCGAGCGCCGTGCGCGCCGAGGTGACAAGCGGGCTGTCCGGACCGACCACTTCGAACATCTCCAGCAGGCGCACGCGCACCGCGTCCCGGTCGTCACCGAACGTCACCTTCACGGTGTCCACCAGCCGCCCGAAGGCGTCCGCCACGTGACCGCCGGCCAGATCCAGGTCGGCCGCGTCGATCTGCGCCGCCGGGTCGCGCGGGTTCTCGGCCGCCGCGGCGCGCACCGCCTGCGGGTTCATGTCCTTGACCCGGACGAACAGCTCGGTCTGGGCCAGGCCCAGCTTGGCGTCGGTGTTGGAGGGATCGGCCGCGAGCACGTTCTTGTACGCGCGCACCGCCCCGTCCAGGTCGTCGGCGTCCAGCGCCTCGATCGCCTCGTCGAGCAGCGCGTCGTACGGACCGGCCGGCTCCTCGGCCTCCACGGCGCCCGGCCCCGGGGCGGCGGCGCCCTCGGCGCCGGGGTCCACCTCGACGCCGACGACCCCGAAGCGCTCCTCTGCGATCTGGACCAGCTGGGCCAGGACCCCGCGGACCTCGCCCTCGGACGCGAAGTCCTGGAACAGCGGCATCGCCTGGCCTGCGACCACGGCGAAGACGGCCGGGAGGGCCTGGATGCGGAACTCGCGGATCAGGTTCTGGTTGGCCGCGACGTCGAGCGCGGCCAGCGCGAGGCGGCCGTTCGCCTCGATGGTGAGCCGCTCCAGCAGCAGGCTCAGCTCCTGCCCCTGCTCGAAGCCCTCGGCGCGGAAGTCGAGGATGACCGGGACCTCGCCGGAGAGCGGAACCACGTGGCTCTCGAAGCGGGTCTCGTCGGTGTCGAAGACGAGCGCGGACGGCGGAACCGCCCCGGCGGGCGCGGACGCACCGCCCTGAGCGGCCTTCCGGGCCGCGTCGGCGCGGGCCTGCTCCGCCTTGGCCTTGGCCTCGCCGGCCGCCTTCACCGCGGCGAGGTCGACGACGCCGCTCATGGACATGTTTCTGGGCTGCATGCGTACATCCTCCCCCGAGTGCGCGCGCCGACGAAAAAGATCGGCCGAAACGAACCGATCGCGGTACCTGTCGTGCCGTAACCGTCGTGCTGTGGCGCCGGGTCCCCACCTGGCGCCGGTAGCTCTTCGCGTGGTTGTCGCTCTTACGCTACGAGTCGTAGCGTAACTCCCCCCGCCCGCCCCCGCCCCGTGATCTGAACCACACGCCCGGGGGGCCGATCGGCTCTGCTACCGGCGGGTATGGTCTCGGCCATGCGCAACCCCAGCTCGGACACCTCTTGCCCGCCCGGCCGCACCGGCCGCCCGCGCAGCGCCGCGGCGGACGCCGCGATCCTCGCCGCGACCCGGGACGCGCTCGTGGAGCTGGGCTGGTCGAAGCTGACGATGGGGGACGTCTCGGCGCGGGCCGGGGTCGCGAAGACCACCCTCTACCGGCGCTGGTCGGGCAAGAGCGAGCTGGTCGTGGACGCCGTCGCGGAGCTCTTCGACTCCCTCGAACTCCCCGACAGGGGCTCGCTCGAAGCCGACATCGAGTACGTGGTGCTCCAGTTCGCGGCGCTGCTGCGGCGCCCGGAGGCCCGTACCGCCCTGATGGCTGTCGTCGCCGAGTCCACCCGGGACGAGGCCCTGCGGGACCGGATCCGGTCGGCGATCGTGGACCGGCAGAAACGTCTCGTCGTACTGGGGCGCGAACGGGCGCAGGCCCGCGGCGAACTCCCCTACGAGGAGGACGAGTCCCTCGCCTCCCACACCACGGACCTGATCTTCGACGTGATCGCGGGCACGGTGGTCCACCGTGCGCTGGTCAGCTCCGAGCCGGTGGACGAACTGTGGGTGGCCACCTTCACGGCCCTGCTCATGTACGGCCTCCAGGGTTCCGCCGCCGGCCCTTCCGGCCCCGCACCGGCGGAGTGACCACGGCGGGCCGGCCGCCGTCGGACAGGGGCAGGAAGTCCTCGCACCAGGCCGGCGCCGCAGCGATCAGCGCCTCCGAGCGCGGATTGTGGCCCGGCCAGGGCCTCGGGCGCCCCGGCCAGTCGGCCCAGCGCAGGCTGTCGGCCTCCTCCGGCGGCAGCAGGCCGGAGGCCACCAGGGCCGCCCGGCCCGCTTCGAGCCCGGCGAGCCGGTAGCCGTACTCCGAGGAGTCCACCTCGTGGACACGGGCGTCGGTGAGCAGCACCGAGGCCGCCACCCCGTCGAGGCCGCGCACGATGCCCGCACGCACGCAGGAGAGGTACACCCCGGGCAGCCGGCGCTCCGCCGGGACGGCGTTCAGGACCTCCGTCAGCCCGCCCCGGCCCGGCGGCTCGAAGTCTGCGGCGATGTACGCGTACGGCCCGCAGTTGGTCTGCATGAGCACGCGGGCGGTCACCCCGTACACGGGGACGGGGAGGTGGCGGCCTGTCATGGCCGCCACCTTAGAGCGTGTCTTTTGGATCAGGGCGGGGCGTCAGAAGCCCGGCGGCTCCGTGTACGTGCCCCACTCGTCCCGCAGCACGTTGCAGATCTCGCCCATCGTGGCCTCGGCGCGCACCGCGTCCAGCATGGCCGGGATCATGTTCGACCCGTCGCGGGCGGCGGCCAGCATGGCGTCCAGCGCCTCGGTCACCTTCGCGTCGTCCCGGCCGGCCTTGCGCTCCGCGAGCTCGCGGACCTGTACGCGTTCCACCTCGTGGCTGACCCGCAGGATCTCCAGGTCCCCGGTGACCGAGCCGTGGTGGACGTTGACGCCCACGACGCGCTTGTCGCCCTTCTCCACCGAACGCTGGTACTGGAAGGCCGACTCGGCGATCTCCCCGGTGAACCAGCCGTCCTCGATGCCCCGCAGGATGCCCGAGGTGATCGGGCCGATCGGGTGCTGCCCGTTCGGGTGGGCGCGCAGCCCGCGCTCCTTGATCTGCTCGAAGATCTTCTCGGCGTCGGCCTCGATGCGGTCGGTGAGCTGCTCGACGTACCAGGAGCCGCCCAGCGGGTCGGCCACGTTGGCCACGCCCGTCTCCTCCATCAGCACCTGCTGCGTGCGCAGGGCGATCTCGGCGGCCTGCTCGCTCGGCAGCGCGAGGGTCTCGTCGAGGGCGTTGGTGTGGAGCGAGTTGGTGCCGCCGAGGACGGCCGCGAGGGCCTCCACCGCGGTGCGCACGACGTTGTTGTAGGGCTGCTGGGCGGTGAGGGAGACACCGGCCGTCTGGGTGTGGAAGCGCAGCCACATCGTCTTGTCGGACTTCGCCCCGTACACCTCCTTCATCCAGCGGGCCCAGATGCGGCGGGCGGCGCGGAACTTGGCGATCTCCTCGAAGAAGTCGAGGTGCGCGTCGAAGAAGAAGGAGAGCCCGGACGCGAAGTGGTCGACGTCCAGCCCGCGCGAGAGGCCCAGCTCCACGTACCCGAAGCCGTCGGCGAGGGTGTACGCGAGCTCCTGCGCGGCCGTGGCCCCGGCCTCGCGGATGTGGTAGCCGGAGACGGAGAGCGGCTTGTAGTCGGGGATGCCGTTCGCGCAGTACTCCATGAGGTCGCCGATGAGGCGCAGGTGCGGCTCGGGCTCGAAGAGCCATTCCTTCTGGGCGATGTACTCCTTGAAGATGTCGGTCTGGAGCGTCCCGTTCAGGACGGCCGGGTCGACACCCTGGCGTTCGGCGGCCACCAGGTACATGCAGAAGGCGGGGACGGCGGGGCCGCTGATCGTCATGGAGGTGGTCACGTCGCCGAGCGGGATGTCCTTGAAGAGGATCTCCATGTCGGCGGCGGAGTCGATGGCGACCCCGCAGTGGCCGACCTCGCCGAGCGCGCGGGGGTCGTCGGAGTCGCGCCCCATCAGGGTGGGCATGTCGAAGGCCACGGAGAGCCCGCCGCCGCCGGCGGCCAGGATCATCTTGTAGCGCTCGTTGGTCTGCTCGGCGTTGCCGAACCCGGCGAACTGCCGGATGGTCCAGGTCCGCCCCCGGTAGCCGGTGGCGTGCAGGCCGCGGGTGTACGGGTACTCCCCCGGCCAGCCGATGCGCTCGAAGCCCTCGTACGAGTCGCCGGGCCGGGGTCCGTAGACGGGATCGACGGGGTCGCCGGAGAGCGTCGTGAAATCGGCCTCGCGCTTGCGGGCCTTGTCGTACCGGGCCTGCCAGCGACGGCGGCCTTCCTCAATGGCGTCAGCGTCCATGCTCTGAATTTACTAGGACGTCCTAGTAAATGTCGATGGCCAACCCCCGGGGAGTCGCCCCGGGGGCGGGTGGATCATCTGAGGTCAGGCGCGGGCGGCGGCCGGATCGCCGACGACGAGGGGCTCGACCTCGGCGCGGATCTTGCGCTCCACGAAGAACGCGGCGAGCGGGATGGTGCCGGAGACCAGGACCCACAGGAGCTTGCCGAACGGCCACTTGGCCTTGGAGCCCAGGTCGAAGGCGAACACCAGGTAGACCATGAACAGCACACCGTGCGCCTGCGAGACCGCGAAGGTCAGGTCGGCGCCGGTGTCGAAGCCGTACTTCGCCACCATGCAGGCACAGAGGATCAGGAGCATGACCGCGGTCACGTAGGCCATGACGCGGTAGCGGGTCAGCACGCTTCGTTTCATGCCGTCGAGCCTAGCCGTCCGGTTTGCACGATCTTGACGCGGGCCGGGTTGGTGCCCCGCCGCGCGCCCGGGTCAGCCGGAGCCGGGCGGCGGGGCCGGCGCGGGGTTCGGCTCGGGGGCCGGCTGCAGGTTCGACTCCGGGGCCGGCTCGGGGTTCGGCTCCGGACTCGGCTCCGGGTTCCGGAGCGGGGGCCTCGACCAGGGCGCGTCGACGGCGCCGGACTCCGGCCGCAGACCGAGCTCGTGGAGCAGGTTGACCGCCACCATGCCGGTGAACAGCGCGTTCGGGTTGGCCCCGCCGATGCCCAGCTCCGCGACGGCCCCCGCGAACGCGCCCGGCCGGACCCGCGCGCCCTCCCCGGTCAGCCCCAGCGCCACCCCCTGCAGCGCGGTGGCCTGCTCCAGTACGCCTTCCAGGTAGGCCGCCGCTTCGGCACGGCGGCGCACGGCGAAGGTGTGCCCGTCGGTGAGCAGCTCCGCTTCTCCCCGCTCGAAGAGGAGGGCCGCGGAGGCCAGGACGGTCTGGATCTTGAGCTGGTCGGCGTCGGCCATCGCACCACAGGGCCCGTTGCCCTCGTCGGACAGGTGCAGGACGCCGGCGTCCCGCAGGTGCACGATCACGTGCCCGGCGCAGTGGCCCTGGCTGCGCAGCACCCGGACCGCGCCGTCGGCGAAGGTCCAGCCGGTGAACCGCAGCGGACCGATCCGGATCCGCTCCAGCGGCCGTTCCTCGTAGGTCCGGGTCTTCGTGCCCAAGGGCCGCATCGGCCGGAAGAGCGCGACCAGCCCGGCCGCGGTCCGCCCCGGGTCGGGCAGCGCCGCGGCCCCGGCGGCCCGCTCGAAGGCCCGGACCCAGTACTCGCCCGGGTCCCGCATCTGCGGCAGGTCGGGGGCGGGGACCCAGTGCTCCGCCGGTACGCCCAGGCCGTCGGCCAGGTCGTTGTTGCCGACGTGGTCGAGGTGGCCGTGCGTGGTGAGCACCAGGGCCCGGGACCAGGGGCCGACGCGGCCGGTCGCCTCCAGCAGCGCCGTGCGGAAGGCCGTGGTGACACCGGTGTCGACGACCACGAGGGTGTCGCCGACCCGGTGCACGAGGGCATTGGCGACGTCCGGCTGCCCGTGGGCGAGGTCCAGCCCCTGCCCGAGGACCAGCAGGGTCCGGTCGTCGATCTCGATCAGGTCACCGAGCGCGGTCATAGGCCCTCCGCGGTCCAGTCCGGGCACCCCTGCCGAGCCTACGCCGCCACCGGGGACGGCGCCGCCCGCGTCAGACCAGGGGGACGGGGGCCCGGGCGAGGAGGGTCACCTCTCGTCGAAGTCGGCCGCGGCCACCCGGAGCGGGCGCAGGAGAGCGAAGATCTCCCCGCACTCCTCGGCGTCGTAGGCGCCCAGCCCGAAGTCGATCTCCATCAGCGCCTTCGTGGCCGCCTCGACCACCTCGCGGCCCTTGTCCGTGATCGACGCGAGGGTGCCTCGCCCGTCGTTCGGGTTCGGGCGCCGGGAGACGAGGCCGGACCTCACCAGCCGGTCCACCGTGTTCGTCACCGACGTCGGGTGCACCATCAGCCGCTCGCCGATCTTCGACATCGGCAGCTCGCCGGCCTTGGAGAAGGTCAGCAGCACCAGCGCCTCGTAGCGCGCGAAGGTCAGACCGTACGGCTTGACGACCGCGTCGACCTCGCCGAGCAGGATCTGGTGCGCCCGCATGATCGAGGTGATCGCGGCCATCGAGGGGACGGGACCCCAGCGTTGCTGCCAGAGTTCGTCGGCGCGGGCGATCGGGTCGAAGGGAAGGCTGAGCGGTTTGGCCACGCATCAGACCCTACCGGGCGGTCATTTGGCCGCGGGATCCGTCTCACGCTTCGGCCCGTCCGTCCGGCGCACCTCGGCGAGCAGCAGCAGGACGACCCCGGTGCCCAACACCGCGGCCGACGCCACCACCACGTGGACGGACAGGAACTCCGCCGCGAGTCCGGCGAGCGCCATGCCGACGCCCTGAAGGGTCATCAGCCCGGTGCTCAGCAGGGTCATCGCCCGGCCGCGCAGCTCCTCGGGTACGGCCTCGACGTACCACTGGTCGAGCCCGAGGGTGTACGCGTGGGCGAGCCCGGCCAGGACCAGCACCCCCAGCAGCAGCGGCAGGCCGGGCCGGACGGCGTACGCGAGCAGCGGCAGCAGCGAGAGCGCCGCGAGCGGGGCCGTGATCCGCGAACGCGTTCGGGCGGTGAGCGCGGAGCCCGCCCACACCTCCCCGGCGATGGCTCCGGCAGGCATCGCGCACATCAGCAGCCCGAGCCCGGCGGTGGAGATGCCGAGGCCGGTGGCGTACGGGGTCAGCAGTGCCTCGGGCACGACCACGAAGAGCGGCGGCAGCCAGGACAGCAGGGTCAGCGCCCGCAGCCGGCGGTGTCCCAGCACGGCGCGCAGCCCGGCGAGCGGGGAGACCCGCGCGCCGGCGCCGGCGCTCCGGGCGGGCCGGGCCCGGGTCCCCAGGCGCAGCAGGACCGCGGAGCCGAGGAAACCGGCGGCCGTGAGGAGGATGGCCCCGCGCGGGGCCAGCACGGTGAGCAGCAGCCCGCCGAGCCCGAAGCCGATGAGCTGGGCGCTCTGCGCCACCATGCGCAGCAGCGAGCGGCCCAGGACGTACGCGTCCCCGGCGCCGAGAACGTCGGCGAGGGAGGCGCTGCGGGTGCCCTGGAACAGCGGCGCGACGAAGGCCATCGCGCAGCGCAGTACGAGGAGCAGGGCGACCGGGGTGCCCGGCGCGGCCATGGCCGCCGCGCAGGCCGCGCAGACGAGGTCGCAGCCGACGAGCACCCGGCGGGCGGGGAGCCGGTCGGCGAGCGGCGCGAGGAGGGTGCCGCCGAGGGCGTAGGGGAGGAAGCCGAGGGCGAAGGTGAGCGCGCTCATCAGGGGGGAGCCGGTGGCGCGGTAGACGAGGACGGTGAGGGAGATCTCGGCGATGACGACGCCGAGCACGGACAGCAGGTGCGCGGCGAAGACCGGCCGGAACTCCCCGACCCGGAAGACGGCCCGGTATCCGGCGGGTTCCGGCGCGGGGGGCCGCTCGGGCGGCCCGGGGACGGGATGCGGCTCGGCGGCGGGTGCGCCCTGGTTGGCGGTGGTCATACGGTGCACCGTGGCGGCGCCTAGGCTGGGGTGCCAGAGATTCGTCCTCACCCGAATCACCCGCCTCCGGCCCGCCTACCGCCCACCGCCTACCGCCCACCGCCGCCCGGCACCCCGTCGCCCGCCCAGTCCGCCCCGTCCGCCCCGTCCCACCCCCGGAGGGACCCGTGCCCTTCCACTTCCGCTTCGGCCCCGCCGACCTGCTGCGCTGCCGGTTCTCGATCTCGCCCCGCTGGGAGACCCAGGAGGCGGTACGGGTCCTGCTGGACCGGCGGCGCCACGCCTACCACCTGCCCTGGCTCCGCGGGATCCGCACGGCGGCCGCCGGGCTGGACCTGCGGCCGCTGTGGCTGCTGATGCCGCGCACGGGACACAATCCGGACTTCCTCAGCCCGCCCCCGACGGGCCCGTCGGTCACCTTCGAGGAGGAGCTCGCGCGGGTCCGGGCCGCCGATCCGCAGGCGGCGCGGGAGGACCTGCGGCGCTCCCTGGTCTGCACCCCGGGCGCCCCGGAGAGCGCGGCCGGCCGGCGGATGCTGGACGACCCCGAACGGGCGGTCCAGGAGCTGGCCGACCTCTACGAGCAGGCCTGGCGGGCGCTGGTCGCCCCGCACTGGCCGCGGCTGCGCGCCCTGCTGGAGGCGGACGTCCTGTTCCACTCCCGGCGGCTGGCCGCGGGCGGGCTGGAAGCCCTCTTCGACGGCCTCCACCCGGATCTGCACTGGTCGGGGAACACCCTCAGCATCGCCCGCCGGGGCCACCACGACCGCTCCCTCGACGGCCAGGGGCTCCTCCTGATGCCGAGCGCCTTCGTCTGGCCGGAGGTGGTGGGCGGCTACGACCCGCCGTGGCAGCCGACCTTGGTATACCCGGCCCGCGGCATCGGCGCCCTGTGGACGGCTCCGGCCGGCCCGGCCCCGCGGGCACTGGCCCGGCTGCTGGGCCGCGCCCGCGCCGACGTCCTGTGCGCCCTGACCGAGCCGGCCTCGACCACCGCCCTGGCCCACCGCCTGTCCCTGGCCCCCTCCACCGTCTCCGCCCACCTCAAAACCCTCCAGGAAGCCGGCCTCCTCATCTCCGCGCGCCACGGCCACCAGATCCTGTACGAACGCACCCCGCTGGCCATCGCCCTGACGAATCCGGCTTCGCCGGGGTGAATCCGGCCCCTCCGGCGTGTGAGGAGCGGGGGTCCGGGGGCGGAGCCCCCGAGGAGGTCCGGGCACAGCCCGGCTGGGGGTCCCCCCGGACGGAGTCTGGGGATGGGCGAAGGGCGGGTAGGGGACAGCACCGCGCAGCGCCACCCCCTCCCCCCTCGCCCTCCCCCCACCCGGCCGCACTCGGCGGTGTCGCACCCCACCCCAACTGCCCGTTATGTCACGATGACCCGGCCCGCAGCCGCTCACCCCTTCGCCCCGAGGAAGCCGGATGCCAGCCCGCCGCACCCGCAGCCACCCCGCCACCCTCCTCGCCGCAGCCCTCGCTCTGACGGCGGCAGCCGCCTGCACGCCCGCCCCCACCGCGCGGCCGGAATCCGCCCCGCCCCACCCCCCGGCAGGGGTCGGCCTCGTCGACGAGTCGCCGTTCTGGGTGGACCCGCAGAGCGACGCCGCCCGCCAGGTCGCCGCCTGGGAGGCGCAGGGCCGCAACAGCGACGCCCAGGTGCTGCGCCGCATCGCCGACCGGCCGATGGCCCTGTGGGGCCCGGCCGGCGACCCCGGCCCCGAAATCCGCCGGGCCAGGGCGAGCGCCCGCGCGGCGGGCCGCACGCTGGTCCTCGTCGCGTACAACATCCCGTACCGGGACTGCGGGCAGCACTCGGCGGGCGGTGCCCGGGACGCAGCCGCGTACCGGAGCTGGATCGGCGCCTTTGCCGACAACATCGCCGACACCAAGGCCCTGGTCGTCCTGGAGCCGGACGCGGTCCCGCACCTGGTGGACGGCTGCACCCGGGCCGACCACCGCGACGAGCGCCTGCGGCTGCTCTCCGAGGCCGTCGACCGGCTCAAGCGCAACAAGAACACCAAGGTCTACCTGGACGCCGGCAACCCGGCGTGGATCCCGGACCCGAAGAAGCTGGTCGATCCCCTGTACGAGGCGGGGCTGGAGCGCGCCGACGGCTTCTCCCTCAACGTCTCCAACTTCCAGCCCAGCGCGGCCGGACGGGAGTACGGCGCCGCCCTGTCCAGGGCCACCAAGGGCAAGCACTTCGTCATCGACACCAGCCGCAACGGCGACGGCCCGCTCGAGGGCGACCGAGGCCAGGCCTGGTGCAACCCGCCGGGCCGGGCGCTGGGCACGCCCCCGACCGACGGGACGGGTGACCCGCTCGTGGACGCGTACCTCTGGGTCAAGCGGCCGGGCGAATCGGACGGCACCTGCCGCGGCGGCCCCACGGCCGGGAAGTGGTGGCCGGACTACGCCCTGGGCCTGGCCCGCCGCTCCACGGACTAGCTAGGCCCTGTCGTCAAACCCGCGTCCCTAACTCAGCCAGCCGTCCCGCGACGCCGGTGACGGCGGGGGCTCCGGAGCCGGCCGCACCCGGACCCACTTCGCCACCGACGGGGTGCCGTCCGCGTCCGTCACGAACAGCATGTACCAGCCGGGCGGCACCAGCGTCGGGTCGGCGGGCACGGTGACCGTCACCGTGCCGGCCGTCTTCTCCAGCCCGAGCTCGATCGAGCGCTGCTCCACGTCGGTGGTGTGCGTGACCGCGCTCGGCCGCATCAGCCGGGCCCGCTGGATCCGCTCGGCCCGGGAGGGCCGCGGCGGCCACAAAGGTGTCGGTGCGCGGGTAGCCAACTATTGATTTCGATTGTTGTCCGCGACTGGTCATCGAATAGCCCGTACGGGTGAACGTGAGGTGCTATCGACATACGGTCTTGGTCGGAACGCCAGTGTGAGTGGTGAACGTTGGTGCCGTTGCGGGATGGGGAGGGGTGGCTGGTGGTGCGTAGTGGGGGTCGGCGGAAGCGTGTACTGCGCACGCTGGCTGATCCGTTCACGGTGGCGGCGCCTGCGGGTGCGCGGATCCGGGATCGTCTGCGCCTGTCCGCCGGTGATGCTGAGGTTGTGCGGATGGTCGGTGAACATCTGGGCCGGTATTCCCGTGCTGATCTGGCTGAGCGTGTCCGTATCGGCAGGGTGCCGGTGAAGGAGAACAGGCGGGCGGATCGTAAACGTGTGCTGACGAGGGTGTCGTCGTCCCGGTGGGCAGGGGCGATCACCCGCGCAAGTGAGGATCAGTACCAGCTGTCCCTGCAGTGTCTCTTCGATGAGCGGGCCTCGCTGCGCCGGGCCATCGCGAAGATCAGTCAGCGTCTGGCGGTGCCGTGCGGGCAACGGGTGGTTGGCGTCCGGGGTTACCCGAGCCGGGCCGAGCGGGCGCAGAAGCAGCGCCGGTCGCAGGTCCTCACCGCACGTCTGGTGGAGGTGGAGCGGCGGATCGAGACCGGGCATCCGGCGATCGTCAGCGGTGGTCGACGGCTCGCCAAGACCCGGCACAACCTTGCCACCGCCGGGCTTACCGAAACCGAGTGGCGGGAACGGTGGGAGGCGCAGCGCATGTTCGTGACCGCCGACGGGGAGTCCGGTGCGCCGCATGGGAACTACACGATCACCGTCGATCCCTCTGACGGCGCGGCCACGATCGTCCTGCCCGAACCGCTCAGGCACCTCGCCAATGCACCGCGCGGCCGGTACCGGCTCGCCTGCACCGTCACCTTCAATCACCGCCGCGAGGAGTGGCTGGACCGGCTATGCGCCAACCAGGCCGTGCGCTACGACATCGTGTGCGACACGGAACGTGGCCGTTGGTACCTCGACGCCTCCTGGTCGACCCCGACAGCGCCTCTGCCGACTCCTGCCGAGCTGGCCGCAGCTGGCGTCCGGTTGCTGGCCGTGGACCTCAACGCCGGGCACCTCGCCGCCTGCGTCGTCGACGCCCACGGCAACCCCGTCGGCCGGCCAATCACCGTACCCACCGACCTGACCGGCCCCACATCTCAGCGCGACGGACGTCTGCGCGCCGCGATCGCCGAACTCATCCGCCTCGCGCACCAGCACGGCTGTGCTGGTCTGGCGATCGAGAACCTCGGCTTCACGAAGGCCCGCGCCACCGGCCGGGAAACCATGGGCCGGGGTAAGCGCGGCAAGGCGTTCCGCCGCACTGTCGCCGGACTACCGACCGCCCGCTTCCGCGACCGGCTGGCCGGCATGGCCCACCACGCCGGCCTGATCGTGGCCGCGGTCGACCCCGCTTACACCTCCCGCTGGGGAGCCCAGCACTGGAAGGCTCCACTCCAGAAGCAATCGAAGACCACGCTCGTCACTGGCCACCATGCGGCCTCGGTGGCGATCGGCAGGCGCGCCCTCGGACACGGGACACGGCGTCGGCCAGGTGTGACCGCACACGACCAGAGGATCGTCGCGCGGAGAGCTACCGGCCAGACCGGCACCGCACCGAGGGCACGCGGGACCACGAGCCCGCCAAGGACCACAGGCACACCCAATCCGGGTGGCAAGACCTGCCGGGACCGAAGCGACCAGCTCGCGCTGTTCCCCGTCCCCCAAAACCGTTCGGGGAGACAACCGGCCAGACCGGTTTGCAGCGATTCGGCCGACAGCGGCCAAGATCGCTAGGAACGGTAGTAGAACTGCGCCTTGCGGATATCGCTGGCGCCCCGGCCCCGGCAGTCGGCGGAGCCGCCCGTGGCGAAGACGGCGTCGTCGGGCAGCAGCATGCTGCTGGGGTAGTGGCCCCCCGCGGCAGCCTGGCCGTCGAGCAGAGGGCCCGGCAAGGCCCCCTTGAGGTCCACGACCGCAGTCCGAGCGGTGGCCAGCTTGGCCTCGCCAACCCCGCCACCACCGAGCACCATCCCCGCCGGAGTCGGCGGGCTCGTGGGGCGGGACCTTGTGGCCCAGCGGCCCGGGGGCATCCGGAAGCAGCCGCGCCAGTACTGCCGCAGGAGGGTCTCGTACGTCCCTCGCGACCAGCGCAGCTGCTGCGTGAAGAAGTCGGTCCAGGTGCTCGGCCCCTCCCCCACGGCGAGCACGTCGGGGGTGTAGACGGAACGCCAGAACCGTCCGGTCGCGGGGTTCCTGCTCCGGTGCAGCTCGAAGCCGGTGGCCATGTCCTCGGTGAGGGAGTCGTAGAGCCCGCCGACCTGCCGCAGCGCGCTGATCCGGACGGCGTTGTTGGTGCCGACGAACATGGGGGCGCCGTAGCGGTTTCCCGCGCGCTGGATCAGTGCGTGGAAGAGGTACTGCTGGGACTCGGCGGCCTTGGTGACCGAGGCGGTGTAGTTGCCGTAGACCTGCGGGCCGACGACGAAGGCGATGTCGGGGTCGCGGAAGAAGCCGAGCATCCGCTCCAGGTACTGCGGGAGCGGCACGTGGTCGGTGTCGACGGAGGCGAAGTAGTCGTAGTCGGCGCCGTGCCGGGCGAGCCAGGAGTTGTAGTTGCCGTGCTTGGTCCTCGCCCGGTGGGCGCCCTGGGCCGTGTTCCACTCGGCGACGCCCTTGCGGGTGAAGTGGCGCACTCCGAGCGCCGCGCACAGTTCCCTGGCCCCGGGGTCGTCTCCCTCGTCGAGGAGCCAGACGTCGAGCGGCCCGTCGTGGCGGACGGCGACGGCCCCGCGCAGGGTGGCGGCCGCCATGGAGAGGGGTTCCTTGCCGGGGACGTAGGTGGTGAGGAAGGCGACGCGGGTGCCGGGTTCGGCGGGGACCGGGACCGGGTCCCGGGCGACCATCGTGGCGTGGGCGATCGAGATCACGTTGACCACCATGAAGAGCATGATCAGGGCGACGGATCCGAGCATCACGGCGTCGAGCCGCACCAGCCATCCCTCGCCGCCCTCCCGGACGGTCCGGTGCGTGGGCCAGACGAGGTAGAGGAGCAGACCGGTGGCGGCGACGGGGGCGAGCGTCATGAGCGCGACGGCCCGTATTCGGGTCCGGAGGTCCTCGCGTGCGAGGAGGGAGCGGTAGCGCACCCGGTAGGCGGCGGGATCCGGCTCCTCACAGGGGCCGGCGAGCCGGCTGTGGGTCTCGTAGTCGAAGGCTTCCTGCCGCACGGTTCCTCCAGCGCTCGAAACCGAGGTACGTATCCCAACGAAAGGGGAGATGCCTCGGCCTGTCGAACGGGGTGCACCCACCCGGGCGGTTCCGTTCCGTGCCCTTGCGTTCAGGGCCGAACGGGTCACCGCACCGCTTCTACGCGGACGCCGGGGCCCCGGCCGCGCCCCTCAGCCGGCCCGGCCGCCGAGCAGGATGCCGCGTCCGGCGTAGAAGCGGTCCAGGTCGGCCCAGGGGACGGGCGCGTACTGCTGGGATCCGTCGGGGAAGCCGGAGGGATTGTGCACCAGGACGGCGTCCTCGGTGGCCCCGACGGCGAGCACCAGGTGGCCGCCCCTGGCCTCCACCACGGGGGTCAGGGTGCGGATCGCCCAATGGACCGACAGCATCGCCATCCCGCCCCCGGCGAGCGTGTCCCGGACGGTCCGGTGGTCCAGTACGGGCGCCGAGCGGGCGTCGAGGCCCCAGCGGGCGGTGACGTACTCGGCGAACGGCCGGTAGATCAGCCCCTTCACCGCGTCCCCGTCCCGCACGTACGCCCCGGCCGCGCTGAGCTCCTTCACCAGCTCCACCGAGGGCGGCACCGGGAGCCCCAGGCTCCCCAGCACCATCCGCAGGCAGGCCACTCCGCACATGCGGGGCGCCCAGAAGGCGTACTCCTCGGGGGAGTCGGCGCCCGAGGTGGACCACAGGGGATCCCGGGCCGCGTCGGCGCCCGCGACGAACTCGGGCACCAGCGCGGCGGACTCCCACTGGGAGTAGTACGGGACGGCGTGCTTGATCGTGGAGACGGTCATGCCTCCGAAGTCTGCTCTACGCGAGATGCCCCGGCCTCGGCGGCCGTGGGACGGGCCCGCTACTCGCAGGCCACGCCGTCACCGTCCCTGTCGAGATGGCGGCCGTAACCGGGGTCGCCGCGACGGATCGGGTCGGCTCCCGCGGCGCGGACGGCGGTGCAGTTCTTGTAGTACACGCTGCCGCCCCCACCACCGGTGGACGAACCGCCCGAGGAGGAACCGCCAGAGGAGGAACCGCCCGAGTCGTCCCCGTCGTCCGGCGCTTCGGGAGTGGGTTCGGGGTCCGGATGCAGCCTGCCGCCCGCCGCAGCCGGGCAGGCCGTGCCGGGTGCCACGACCTTCAGCCGGGCGCCCACGGTCTTCGGAGCCTGGATCTCCTTGCCCTCGGCCGGGTCCTGGAAGCAGACCTTCCAGTCGCCCACGGTCGCGGGCAGAGTGACGTCGGTGTACGCGCTCTCCGGTTCGACCGACTTCAGCCCGATCGGCTTGAGGGTCTCGGTCGCCCCGGCGAAGGGGAGACCCACGACCATCGGCATCTTCGGGTGAGCCGGGGCCGCGGTCGCCGAAGACGCGGGTATCGCGGTCGCCGAAGGCACCGCCGCCGCGGTCGCCGAAGGCGTGGTCGTCACGGTGGCCTCGGACGTGACCGCGGCCTTCGGCTTCGCGTCGGTCCCGGTCTTCTCCGGCGGGTCGCCCAGGAAGGGGGCGAAGAACCAGAGCCCGGCGAGGACCGTGGCGGTGATCTTCTTGCCCTTGCTCCAGCCGCTGGTCCACGCGAGGGCGATGCCACCGGGCGGGAAGACGACGAGCAGGGTGATGATCAGTGCCGGATGGTGCCACCAACGCCGTACGGGCGCATGCGGGTGGGGGTACGGCGGCGGGTAGCTCACGGAGTGTCCTTGCTGCTGATGCGTGCCGGGCCCGGCGAGCGTACATAAATGTGAAAGTTGTACCGATCGGTACGCGGGATTGACCCCGGATCGGTCCCGGACACGACGGCGTCACGGGGTGAGCCTGTCTTGGCGAGGCGTAATACGCGTCATACGCTGCGGCTGTGGCTGTGGCCAAGACCAGGATCAGCATCAGCCTCGAGCAGGAGCAGGCCGAGCGCATCAGGCGGCACGCCGAGCACGCCGGCCTGGACGTCTCCGCGTACCTCGTGCACGCGGCGACGCGCCAGATGGCCGAGACCGAGGCCATAGAGGCGCAGTTCGCGGACGTGGACGCCTTGATCTCGGCGGCAGAAGCCGAGGCCGCGAACGCACCGCAGGCGGACGCGGCCGTCCCGGAACTGACGGAACAGGAGCGGCGAGAGGTCGAAGCGGCCCTCGGTCTCGTCTACGGGGCGGATCGATCCGGTGCGCGTCCCGGAAAAGCCGCGTGAGCGCGGGGCGGGTCCCCGTCTACGACACCGGGATGCTCATCGCTCTCGCCGACCGCAAGGCCAAAGCGCTCCATCTGCATGAAGCCATGAAGGAGACCCCGCACCGGGCCCTGGTCCTGGGGCCGGTGCTGGCACAGGTGTGGCGCCCCCACCCGACCTTGGTCCATGCGCTGGCCACGATGCTCAAGGACTGCGCGGTGCCGCAGGCGCGGACTTCGGCCCCGCCGATGCGCGAGACCGGGGCGGGCCGTCCGGAGTGCATCGCCTGCGCGACGGGCTTCGACCCGGCGGACTGGCGCCGGGTCGGTACCGCCCTGGGGGAGGCCGGACTCCCCCCGAAGAAGCGGCCGGACGCAGTGGACGCCGCCGTGGCCCTGGCCGCCGCGAAGCACGGCAGTGCGGTGATCTTCACCAGCGACCCCGAGGACATCACCGCGTACCTGTCGGTGCTCAATCCGCCCGACGTGCACGTCCACGCCGTGTGAGCCGACGCGACGTGCGATCGGACGGGTCCCGCGATCCGGTCAGCCCGCGGCGAGGTGGCGTTCCACCGTTTCCATCTTGGACGTCATGCCGTCCGTGACGCCGGGGCGGATGTCGGCCTTGAGGATGAAGGAGACCCGGGGAGCGCGTGCCTCCACGGCGGCCACCGCGCGCTTGACCACGTCCATCACCTCGTCCCACTCGCCCTCGATGGTGGTGAACATGGCATCCGTGTGGTTCGGCAGCCCCGACGCGCGGACGACGCGGACGGCGTCGGCCACGTACTCGCCGACCTCTTCGCCGACGCCCAGCGGGGTCACCGAGAACGCGATCATCATGCGCGGGCTGCCTCGCGGGCGCGGGCGGCGAGCACGCCGGCCGTCTCGTCGCGCTTGAGCAGGCGGTCGCCGTAGAGCCCGCCGAAGGGGATCAGCGCCAGCAGGAAGAACAGTGCGACCTTCTTCAGGGGCCACTTCGCCTTGAACCAGACGTCCAGCAGGAAGACGCCGTAGATGACGAACAGGATCCCGTGGATGATGCCGAGCGGCATCATCAGGTAGTCGATGTCCGAGATCCGGCTCAGCACCGAGCCGAAGATCAGCAGCGCCGGGAACGAGAGCGCCTCCGGTACGGAGATGAGGCGCAGCCGGTGCAGGGCGGAAGCGGTCTTGATGTCCACGTGGAACCTTCGCGGTGGATGCCGGGGGTCCGTCCCAGTGTCTCAGCCGCCCCGGGCGATCTTGGCGCGGGGCCCTCGGTCCCTGCGGACCGGGGCGGACCGTGCCGAACCGTGACGGATATCGGCCAACGGGCCCTGTTCGGTGCCGCCCGCTGCGGATAACGTCTTCCCGTGGCTCAGTTCCGACTCCAAGGCAGCAAGGTGCTCGCCGTCGACCTGACCGGGGACGCCGTGAAAGCGAAAAACGGCTCCATGGTCGCGTACGACGGCCAGGTGGCCTTCAAGAAGATGACCGGCGGCGGCGAAGGCCTCCGCGGAATGGTGACCCGGCGGCTCACCGGCGAGCAGATGACCGTGATGGAAGTGCAGGGTCACGGCACCTGCTTCTTCGCCGACCGGGCGAGTGAGATCAATCTGGTCGATCTGCGCGGCGAGAAGCTCTACGTCGAGTCCAGCAACCTGCTGTGCACCGACGCCGGCCTGCGCACCGGCACCACCTTCACCGGCCTGCGCGGTGCATCGACGGGCAACGGCCTGTTCACCACGACCGTCGAGGGCAGCGGGCAGGCGGCGATCATGTCCGACGGCCCGGCGGTGGTGCTGCGCGTCAGCGCCCAGTACCCGCTCTCCGTCGACCCGGGGGCGTACATCGCGCACACCGGCAACCTCCAGCAGTCCTTCCAGTCCGGCGTGAACTTCCGCACGCTGATCGGCGAGGGCTCCGGCGAGTCCTTCCAGATCCGCTTCGAGGGCGAGGGCCTGGTGTACGTGCAGCCCAGCGAGCGCAACACCATCGGGGGCGACGTCTGATGCCGTTCCGCGAGATCAACTCGAAGATGGTCGAGGCCCAGGTCGTACCGGGGCAGAAGATGTACAGCCAGCGCGGCGCGATGCTCGCCTACCGCGGCGAGGTCTCCTTCACCCCGAGCCTGACCGGCGGCCAGGGCGGCGTGATGGGCATGATCGGGCGCCGGGTGGCGAACGAGCAGACCCCGCTGATGGAGGTCGAGGGCAGCGGCACCGTGATGTTCGGCCACGGCGGCCACCACATCCAGGTGATCAGCCTCACCGGCGAGACGCTCTACGTGGAGGCCGACCGGCTGCTCGCCTTCGACGGCACCCTGCAGCAGGGCACGATGTTCATGGGCGCGCAGGGCGGGGTCATGGGCATGGTCCGCGGCCAGGTGACCGGCCAGGGCCTGTTCACCACCACCCTCAAGGGCCACGGCTCGGTGGCCGTGATGGCCCACGGCGGGGTCATCGAGCTGCCGATCCACCCCGGCCGCCCGATCCACGTGGACCCGCAGGCCTACGTCGCCCACCACGGCGAGGTCCGCAACAAGCTGTCCACGGCGCTGGGCTGGCGGGACATGGTCGGGCGCGGCTCGGGCGAGGCGTTCCAGCTGGAGCTGTCCGGGCAGGGTGCGGTGTACGTACAGGCCTCAGAGGAGAAGTTGTGAACTTTGGTCCCGTGACCGGTGGACCGGGAGGTCCGACCGTCTTCGACCCGTACACCCTGCCGTCCGACGACAACGTCAACGCCTACACCTTCTGCGTGGAGCTCAAGGGGAGCCAGTGGTTCCTGCAGAAGGGCAAGATGATCGCCTACTACGGGCGCATCGAGTTCAACGGCATCGGCCACGGCCGGTTCGACCGGCTGCTGCGCACCAGCTTCCACTCGCCACTGCACGCGAGCGACTGGGTGGTGGCCGAGGGCCAGGGCAAGATGCTGCTCGCCGACCGGGCCTTCGACGTGAACTCGTACGACCTGGACAACGGCAACCTGACCATCCGGTCGGGCAACCTGCTCGCGTACCAGCCCACGCTCGCCCTCAAGCAGTCGATCGTGCCGGGCTTCCTCACCCTGATCGGGACCGGCAAGTTCGTGGCGGCCTCCAACGGGCCGGTGGTGTTCATGGAGCCGCCGCTGCGCGTGGACCCGCAGGCGCTGGTGGGCTGGGCGGACTGCCCCTCCCCCTGTCACCATTACGACCACAAGTACATGTCGGGCGTGATCGGCGGCCTGCGCTCGCTGACGGGCATCGGGGGTTCCTCGGGCGAGGAGCACCAGTTCGAGTTCGTCGGCGCGGGTACGGTGCTGCTCCAGTCCTCGGAGATGCTGATGGCGGAGCAGGCGGTCGGCACCGTCGGCCCCGGCGCGGCCACGGGCAACGCCCAGGGCGTGCCCGGACAGGGGCCGATGGGGCAGAGCGGCGTACCGCGGATGCCGGGGCAGCTGGGCGATCTCCAGAGGCGCTTCGGGCTGTAGGGAACCTCTCATTCCGCCGCATTTTTGTACGCAATTCAACTTCTTAGGTAGAGTTCTTTCATGGAGACCATCGAGACCGAGACGGCCACCCCCTGGCTGAACGACGCCGAGCAGTGCGCCTGGCGCACCCACCTGGACGTCAGCCGGCTGCTGAGTCACCAGCTGGAAAAGGACCTCCAGCCGTTCGGGCTCACCAACAACGACTACGAGATCCTCGTGAACCTCTCCGAATCCGAGGAACACCGGATGCGGATGAGCGATCTCGCGACGTCCACGCTGCAGTCCAAGAGCCGGCTCTCCCACCAGATCACCCGCATGGAATCGGCGGGCCTCGTCCGCCGTGTGAACTGCGAGTCCGACCGCCGCGGGCTCTACGCCGTCCTCACGCCCGAGGGCATGGAGACGATGCGCAAGGTCGCCCCGCACCACGTGGCGTCCGTCCGCCGGCACTTCATCGACCTGCTCACCCCGGACGCCATCGCCGCGCTGCGCGCCGCGCTCGGACCGGTCGCCGAGCACCTGCGCGCGGGCCGCGGCAAGGCCTGAGCCGGGCCGGACGGCCCCGGGCCGGGCCGCGGGCTCGTCCCGAGCGGCGGTCCTCGGCCGCGGGCCGGAGAATGGGCGGTAACGCTCGCTCGCCGGCCGCCGCCGAGCAACCGTAAGCGCCATGGCCGGCCTGAGGAGGTCATGCCATGAAGCGCACCCTGTACGTCTCGTCGGCCGCGGTCGCCGCGGCCCTGCTGGTCGCAGGGCCGGTGGCGGCCGCCGCCGCTTCCACGGCCGAAGCGGCCACCGGCGGCGTCTCCGCGCCCCTGCGCGCCGCGGTCGATGCCGAGGGGGCCGCCGCGGCGGCCCTCAAGAGCCACCCCGGAGTCATCGAGTCCCTCGACAAGGACGGCTCGGTCTGGCACGTGAACGTGATCGGCAAGGACGGCGGCAACACGGAGCTGCTCGTCACCGCGGCCACCGGATCGGTCGCCGTCGAGAACTCGGACGAGAACGACGACGACGGGGACGAGGACGCCGCCCTGGTCGCCGCGAAGGTCACCGCCCAGCAGGCCATGAAGGCCGCGGTCGCCGCCCATCCCGGCCAGGTGTGGTCGGTGCAGTGGGACGACGATGACGACAACAACAAGACCTACTGGGACGTGGAGGTCAAGTCCGGCGGCAGCACGACGAACGTCCACGTCGACCCCACGTCCGGCAAGGCCACGGTGTCCCACTCGGACAACGACAACGACAACGACGAGAACGACGACAACGGCTAGGCCCAGGCCCGGCCGGGCCCGGCCCGGGTGTACGGAAGCCGCACCCCGTGGACGGGATGCGGCTTCCGTATGTGGTCGTTCCGTGCTCACGGTCAGGCGTTGGGACGCTTTCCGTGGTTGGCCTTCTTCTTCTTGCGGGCTCGCTTCTTGTTGCCGCGCTTCGCCATGAAACCTCCCTGCGTCGGGGCATTCCGGGCGTTCGCCAGTCTATGACCGGCCCGCGGGCTCCGCATCCGGTTCCGGCGCTTCCGTCAGGGTCGACAGCAGCGCGTCCGAGGCCGCGTACGGATCCAGCTCGCCCGCCGCCACCCGCCCGGCCAGGGCCTCCAGGTGGGTGTCGCCGTGCACGTCGGCCAGCCGGGCCCTCAGCGCGGTGATCGCGATCGTTTCCACCTCGCGCGCGGCCCGGGCCGTACGCCGCTGCGCCAGCACCCCGCGCTCGTCCATCCACGCCCGGTGCTTCTCCAGCGCCTCGACCAGCTCGTCGATGCCCGTACCGCGCGCCGCGACCGTCTTGACGATCGGCGGCCGCCAGTCGCCCTTGCCCCGGGACTCCCCCAGGCTCAGCATGTGGTTCAGTTCCCGGGCGGTGGCGTCCGCGCCGTCCCGGTCGGCCTTGTTCACCACGTAGACGTCGCCGATCTCCAGGATGCCCGCCTTCGCGGCCTGGATCCCGTCGCCCATCCCGGGGGCCAGCAGCACCACCGAGGTGTCGGCCTGCGCCGCGATCTCCACCTCCGACTGCCCGACCCCGACGGTCTCGACCAGGATCACCTCGCAGCCGGCCGCGTCCAGCACCCGGATCGCCTGCGGGGCGGCCCAGGCGAGTCCGCCCAGGTGGCCGCGGGTGGCCATGGAGCGGATGTAGACCCCCGGGTCGGACGCGTGGTCCGACATCCGCACCCGGTCGCCGAGCAGCGCGCCCCCGCTGAACGGCGAGGACGGGTCGACGGCCAGGACGCCGACCCGCTTGCCGGCCTGCCGGTACGCGGAGACCAGCGCCGAGGTGGTCGTGGACTTGCCGACGCCCGGGGAGCCGGTGAGGCCCACCACGTACGCGTTGCCCGTGAGCGGCGCCAGCGCCGCCATCACCTCGCGCAGCTGCGGGGACGCCCCCTCGACCAGCGAGATCAGCCGGGCGACCGCTCGCGGCCTGCCCTCGCGGGCCTGGGCCACCAGCTGGGGGACGTCCACCGCCGTCATTCTTGCTGCGCTCCTTGCTTCTCGGGGGTCTCGCGGGTCCCGCGGGCCTCGTACGGGTACGGCTACGGGTGCGGCTACGGGTGCGGGCGGCCGGGTGGCCGCCCCTCCCCTACGGGACGCGGACGATCAGGGCGTCTCCCTGGCCGCCGCCACCGCACAGGGCGGCCGCACCGACCCCGCCGCCGCGGCGCTTGAGCTCCAGCGCCAAGTGCAGCACCACGCGGGCGCCGGACATGCCGATCGGGTGACCCAGGGCGATGGCGCCGCCGTTGACGTTCACCTTTTCAGGGGTCACGCCGAGGTCCTTCATCGACTGCACGGCGACCGCCGCGAAGGCCTCGTTGATCTCGATGAGGTCGAGGTCCTCGACGCCGAGGCCCTCCTTCTTCAGGGCGTGCAGGATCGCGTTGGAGGGCTGCGACTGGAGCGAGTTGTCCGGGCCCGCCACGTTGCCGTGGGCGCCGATCTCGGCGAGCCACTCCAGGCCCAGCTCCTCGGCCTTGGCCTTGCTCATCACGACCACGGCGGCGGCGCCGTCGCTGATCTGCGAGGAGGTGCCGGCGGTGATGGTGCCGTCCTTCGCGAAGGCCGGACGCAGCTTGCCGAGGGACTCGACCGTGGTCTCGGCCCGGATGCCCTCGTCCTGGGAGAACACCACCGGCTCGCCCTTGCGCTGCGGGATCTCGACCGGGGTGATCTCGGCCTCGAAGACGCCGTTCTTCTGCGCGGCGGCGGCGCGCTGGTGGGAGGTGGCCGCGAACGCGTCCTGCGGGGCCCGCTCGATGCCGAGGCGGGTGTTGTGCTTCTCGGTGGACTCGCCCATCGCGATGTTCTCGAAGGCGTCGGTGAGGCCGTCGTAGGCCATCGCGTCGAGCATCTCGATGGCGCCGTACTTGAAGCCCTCACGGGACTTCGGCAGCAGGTGCGGGGCGTTGGTCATGGACTCCTGACCGCCCGCGACCACGATGTCGAACTCCCCGGCGCGAATCAGCTGGTCGGCCAGGGCGATGGCGTCGAGGCCCGACAGGCACACCTTGTTGATGGTGAGCGCGGGCACGTTCATGGGGATTCCGCCCTTGGCGGCGGCCTGGCGGGCGGGGATCTGGCCCGCACCGGCCTGCAGAACCTGGCCCATGATCACGTACTGGACCTGGTCACCCGAGATCCCGGCCCGCTCCAGCGCGGACTTGATGGCGAAGCCGCCGAGGTCGGCACCCGAGAAGGACTTCAGCGAGCCGAGCAGTCGCCCCATGGGCGTGCGGGCCCCGGCGACGATCACTGACGTGGTGTTGTTCGTTCCGGACATGGAGCACAGCCCCTTGAAGATGAGGAGTGAACGAGGGTTTACCCGAATGTACTGAGCGGTACCCGTGCCGTCACCGGCCCGCCAGTGTGATCGCGCGCACGTTGCGTAACCGCCTCCGGTAGCGCTGCACTGTGTCCATGCTGACAAGAATCGACCACATCGGGATCGCCTGCTTCGACCTGGACACGACGGTTGAGTTCTACCGTGCCACGTACGGCTTCGAGGTGTTCCACTCCGAGGTCAACGAGGAGCAGGGCGTCCGCGAGGCCATGCTGAAGATCAACGAGACCTCCGACGGCGGAGCCTCCTACCTCCAGCTCCTGGAACCCACCCGCGAGGACTCCGCGGTCGGCAAGTGGCTGGCCAAGAACGGCGAGGGCGTCCACCACATCGCCTTCGGCACCGAGGACGTCCAGGGCGACTCGGAAGCCATCCGCGGCAAGGGCGTCCGCGTCCTCTACGACCAGCCCCGCACCGGCTCGATGGGCTCCTCCATCACCTTCCTGCACCCCAAGGACTGCCATGGCGTCCTCACCGAACTGGTCACGAGCAACCCCGACCAGTCAACGGCTCGGCACTGACGGGCTTGCGTTACGGCGCACCACTGGCCGTGGTGCGCCGTACGACCGGCAGGCGAAGCGGGCCCGGGAGACCCGGTTCGCCTTGTCGACACGGCCGCACTCGGAGCAGGTGCGGGAGGTGAAGCCGCCTCATTGCAGGCGCGCAAGGTCGCCGCGAGCGCCGACTCCTGTGGCGCCGTCGGCAGCAGCTCGACCTGCACCACGAGCTTCACGTCGACGACGGTACGTTCCAGCCCGGACACATGCATTCGAACACCGCAAATCAGCACTCCACGGACCCGAAGAGAGAATCTCCGCGGGGTCAGCTCGCCGGGGTTCCCGCACGAGGGCACTGATGTCCCGTTTCCCCGGCCGGTAGAGTGGCTTTGGCTCGGCCGGGGTTCGGTGCGGGGACGGGGTCGGGGCCTGTATCGCCCGACCCGGTATCTGACACCATTCCCCGGGGGCGTCGTTCAGCGGGCGGACGGCGCTCGTTTGGGATCGGGCTTGCGACCAGGGGACGGATGGGACCGCGCTGTGCGGGGCTACGAAAGCCAGGAGAGCCATCAGGCCGAGGCCGACCATCTCTCGCGCTTCGAAGCCGAGATGGAGCGGCTGAAGAAGGAACGCGGGAAGGCCGTCCAGCACGCCGATGACCTGGGGTACCAGGTCGAGGTGCTGCGCGCCAAGCTCCACGAGGTACGCCGCAATCTGGCGTCCCGCCCCGCCTACGACGGCGCGGACATGGGCTACCAGGCGGAGCAGCTGCTCCGCAATGCCCAGATCCAGGCCGACCAGATGCGCTCCGACGCCGAGCGCGAACTGCGCGACGTACGGGCCCAGACCCAGCGCATCCTCCAGGAGCACGCCGAGCACCAGGCGCGCCTCCAGGCCGAACTGCACGCCGAGGCCGTCAACCGCCGTCAGCGCCTGGACCAGGAGCTGAGCGAGCGCCGCCAGACGGTGGAAGCCCACGTCAACGAGAACGTGGCCTGGGCCGAGCAGTTGCGCGCCCGCACCGAATCGCAGGCCCGCCGGCTCATGGACGAGTCCCGCGTCGAGGCCGAGCAGACCCTCAACACCGCCCGCGCCGAGGCCGCCCGGGTCGCCTCCGAGGCCACCCGCCGGCTCGCCTCCGAGAACGAAGCCGCCCGCGCCGAGGCCGAGTCGACGCTGCTGCGCGCCCGCAAGGAGGCCGAGCGGCTGCTGACCGCCGCCTCCGCGCAGGCCCAGGAGGCCACCGAGCACGCGGAGCGGCTGCGCTCCACCACCTCCGCCGAGGCCGAGCAGACCCGCCAGCAGACGATGGACCTGGGCCGGGTCGCGGAGCAGCGCGCCCAGGAGGCCGACGGCGCCCTGCGGGAGGCACGCGCCGCCGCGGAGAAGCTGCTGGCGGAGGCCAAGGAGAGCGCCGCACGGCAGCTCGCCTCGGCGGAATCCGTCAACGAGCAGCGCACCCGTACGGCCAAGGAGCAGGTGGCCCGCCTGGTGGGCGAGGCCAACAAGGAGGCCGAGACCCTCAAGGCCGAGGCCGAGCAGGCGCTCGCCGATGCCCGCGCGCAGACCGAGCGGCTGCGCGCCGAGGCCGGCGAGCAGGCCCGTACCGCGGCGGCCGAGGACACGGCGGCCCAGCTGGCGAAGGCGGCCCGCACCGCCGAGGAGGTCCTGAACAAGGCCTCGGAGGACGCCCGCGCCACCACCCGGGCGGCGTCCGAGGAGGCCGAGCGGATCCGCGGCGAGGCGGAGGCGGAGGCCGAGCGGCTGCGTGCCCAGGCCGCGGCCACGGCCGATGAGCTCAAGGGCGCCGCGAAGGACGACACGGAGGAGTACCGGGCCCGCACGGTCGAGCTCCAGGAGGAGGCCCGCCGGCTGCGCGGCGAGGCCGAGCAGTTGCGTGCGGAGGCCGTCGCCGAGGGCGAGCGGATCCGCGGCGAGGCCCGTCGCGAGGCGGTCCAGCAGATCGAGGAGGCGGCCCGCACCGCCGAGGAGCTGCTGGGCAAGTCCCGGGCGGACGCCGACGAGGTGCGCTCCGGAGCGAACGCCGAGAGCGAGCGGGTCCGCGGCGAGGCCGTCGAGCGGGCCACCACCCTGCGCAAGCAGGCCGAGGAGACCCTGGAGCGGACCCGCGCCGAGGCCGAGCGGCTGCGCGCCGAGGCCGAGGAGCAGGCGGAGTCCGTACGGGCCGAGGCGGACGCCGCGGCGGCCGTACGGCGCGAGGAGACCGAGCGGGCGCTGTCGGCGAAGCGGGCGGAGGCCGACGAGGAGCTCGTCCGGCTGCACACGGATGCCGAGGGGCGCCTCGCGACCGCCGAGCAGACGCTGCGCGACGCCCGGACGGCCGCCGAGAACATCCGCAAGGAGACCACCGAGGAGAGCGACCGGCTCCGCGCGGAGTCGGCGGAGCGGATCCGCACGCTGCAGGCGCAGTCGGAGTCGGAGGCCGACCAGCTGCGGACCGACGCCGCCGAGGACGCCGGCCGGGTCCGCGCGGAGGCCGAGCAGAACGCGGTACGGCTGACCGGCGAGGCCGAGGCCGAGGCGGAGCGGCTGCGCTCCGAGGCGCAGGAGACCGCGGACCGGCTGCGCGCGGAGGCCAAGGCCGCCGCCGAGCGGGTCGCGCAGGAGGCGGCCGAGGCGCTGGCCGCCGCCCAGGAGGAGGCCGCGAGGCGCCGCCGGGAGTCCGAGGAGACGCTGGCTTCGGCGCGTACGGACGCGGAGAGCGAGCGGGCGCAGGCCCGGGAGGAGAGCGAGGAGCTCCTCGCCCAGGCCCGCAAGCGTTCCGAGGAGGCCACGGCCGAGGCGGTCTGGCTCACCGAGGAGGCCGAGCGGCGGGCGTCCGAGGTGGTCGCGGCGGCCGAGGCCACCGCCCAGCAGGTGCGCGACGCGGTGGCCGGGCTGCACGAGCAGGCCGAGGAAGAGGTCGCGGGGCTGCGCAGCGCGGCCGAGCACGCGGCGGAGCGTACGAGGACGGAGGCCGAGGAGGAGTCCGGCCGGGTCCGCGCCGACGCGTACGCGGAGCGGGAGCGGGCCACCGAGGACGCCAACCGGATCCGCAGCGAGGCGCGCACCGAGACGGACGCGGCGAAGGCGCTGGCCGAGCGGACGGTCGGCGACGCGATCGCCGAGGCCGAGCAGTTGCGCACGGACACGGCGGAGTACGCGCAGCGGGTGCGCACGGAGGCCACCGACGCGCTGGCCGCCTCCGAGCGCGACGCGGCCCGTACGAAGGCCGACGCCCGGGACGATGCCAACCGGATCCGCGGCGAGGCCGCGGAGGTCCTGGAGGCCGCTCGTACCGAGGGCGGCCGGCTCGTCGCGGAGGCCACGGCCGAGGCCGAGCGCCGCACCGAGGAGACCCGCGCGGCCAACGAGGCCACGATCGGCGAGGCACAGGCACAGGCGGCGCGGCTCACGGCCGAGGCCGAGGCCTCCGCGGAGGCGACCCGTACCGAGGCCGCGGGCACGCTGGACGAGGCCCGCTCCGAGGCCAACCGGCTGCGTACGGAGGCTGCCGAGCAGGCGGACCGCCTGATCTCCGAGGCCACCACGGAGGCCGAGCGGCACACCGAGGAGACCCGCGCGGCCAACGAGGCCACGATCGGCGAGGCACAGGCCGCGGCCGAGGCGCTGCGCGCCGAGGCGGCCGCCGCCCTGGACGGGGCGAAGGCGGAGGCGGGGCGCCTCACGGCGCAGGCCGCCCAGACGCTGGCCGGGGCCGAGCGGGACGCGACGGGGATCCTCGTCGACGCGCGAACCGAGGGCGACCGGCTCGTCGAGGAGACGCGCACGGCCAACGAGGCCACCGTCGGCGAGGCCGCGGCGGAGGCCGACCGGCTGCGCGCCGAGGCGGCACGCACCCTGGACGACGCCCGCGCGGAGGGCGGCCGGATCATCGGCGAGGCCACCGCGGAGGCGGACCGGGTCACGGTCGCGGCCAACGAGACGCTGGCGGGCGCCGAGCGGGAGTCCGAGCGGACCCTGGACGAGGCGCGCGCCGAGGCGGGCCGGATCCGTACCGAGGCCGCCGAGCAGGCGGACCACCTGGTCGGCGAGGCCATCGCGGAGGCGGACCGGCTCACCGAGCAGACCCGCAAGGACACCGAGCGCACGGTCGGCGAGGCGGCGAACGAGGCCGAGCGGCTGCGGGCCGAGGCCTCCGAGGCGCTGTCCTCGGCGCAGGAGCACGCGACCCGCACCCGGTCCGAGGCCGAGCGGGTCAAGGCCGAGGCCGCCACCGAGGCGGAGCGGATCCGGGGCGAGGCGCGCACCGCGTCGGAGCGGGTGCTGGACGAGGCCCGCGAAGAGGCCAACAAGCGCCGCAGCGAGGCCGCGACCCAGGTCGACCGGCTCATCACGGAGGCGTCCTCGGAGGCCGAGAAGCTCACCGGGGACGCGCAGAAGCAGGCCCTGGCCGCCACGACGGCGGCCGAGGAGCAGGCGGACGCGATGGTCGACGCGGCGCGCAAGGAAGCGGCGCGGATCTCCTCCGAGGCGACCGTGGAGGGCAACTCCCTGGTGGAGAAGGCCCGTACGGACGCCGACGAGCTGCTGGTCGGGGCGCGCAGCGACGCGTCGGCCATAAGGGATCGGGCGGAGGAGCTGCGCGGCCGCGTCGAGGCGGAGGTCGAGGAGCTGCACGAGCGGGCCCGCCGCGAGTCGGCCGAGCAGATGAAGTCGGCCGGCGAGCGCGTGGACAAGCTGGTGCGGGCGGCGACCGAGCAGAGCGTCGAGGCCGACGCGAAGGCCAAGGCGCTGGTGTCGGACGCGAGCAGTGAGGCGAGCAAGGTCCGCATCGCCGCGGTGCGCAAGGCGGAGGCGCTGCTCAAGGAGGCCGAGCAGAAGAAGGCCGAGCTGGTCCGGGCCGCCGAGGGGGCTCTCGCGGAGGCGAAGGCCGAGGCCGAGCGGCTCGTCGAGGAGGGCCGGCGCGAGCTGGAGGTCCTCGTGCGCAGGCGCGAGGACATTCAGGCGGAGATCTCCCGTGTCCAGGACGTTCTTGAGGCGTTGGAATCATTCGAGGCGCCTTCGGGTGGCGCGAAGCCCGGGGTCGGCGGTCAGGGCGCGGGGGGCGTGAAGGCCGGTGCGACAGCGGGTTCCACTCGTTCGGGTGGCAAGACGTCAGAGGGCTAGTCAGCACGCTCGACGCTGTGCTCCTGATGGAGGTTCAGGCGAACGAGTGACAAGCATTCTGTCGCCTTGCCACTCAAAAGGGGTGTCATTGTCCAGATCAAACGCGGATTGACTCGATGACACGCCGTCTTGGCGCCTAGGATTCCCCTTAACACCTAACACCCCGCGTAGCACCTCATCGGTCTCATTCGACAGGAACCCCATGAGCGACACATCCTCCCCCTTCGGCTTCGAGCTCGTGCGGCGTGGTTACGACCGCGGTCAGGTGGACGACCGCATCACCAAGCTGGTCTCCGACCGCGACAGCGCCCTAGGACGTATCAACTCTCTGGAAAAGCGGATCGAGGAGTTGCACCTCGAGACGCAGAACGCCCAGGCTCAGGTGAGCGACGCCGAGCCGTCGTACGCCGGTCTCGGCGCCCGGGTCGAGAAGATCCTGCGCCTGGCCGAGGAGGAGGCGAAGGACCTCCGTGAGGAGGCCCGTCGCGCGGCCGAGCAGCACCGCGAGCTCGCCGAGTCGGCCGCCCAGCAGGTGCGCAACGACGCCGAGTCGTTCGCCGCCGACCGGAAGTCGACCGCCGAGGACGAGGGCGTCCGGATCGTCGAGAAGGCCAAGGGCGACGCGGCTTCCCTGCGCACCGAGGCCCAGAAGGACGCCGCCTCCAAGCGCGAGGAGGCCGACGCGCTCTTCGAGGAGACCCGCGCCAAGGCCGCCCAGGCCGCCGCGGACTTCGAGACCAACCTGGCCAAGCGCCGCGAGCAGTCCGAGCGTGACCTGGCCGGCCGTCAGGCCAAGGCCGAGAAGCGTCTCGCGGAGATCGAGCACCGCGCGGAGCAGCTGCGCCTGGAGGCCGAGAAGCTCCGTACGGACGCCGAGCGTCGCGCCCGCCAGACCGTGGAGACCGCGCAGCGCCAGGCCGAGGACATCGTGGCCGACGCGAACGCCAAGGCCGACCGGATCCGCAGCGAGTCCGAGCGCGAGCTGGCGGCGCTCACCAACCGCCGCGACTCGATCAACGCGCAGCTCACCAACGTCCGCGAGATGCTGGCGACGCTGACGGGTGCCGCGGTCGCGGCCGCCTCCGCGCCGATCGACGACGAGCCGGTCACCCGCGGCGTTCCGGCGCAGCAGAGCCGCTAGTCGGCTACTGATCGGTAGCCGCCGGTCGCCGGAGGGTTGCCGGAAGGTGACAATCCACTTCGACACCGAGGGCCCTTCGTCACCCGTGAGAGGTGGCGTAGGGCCCTTCGGCGTTCTAGCGTGGCGGAATGATCGAGCTTGAGGGCCTTACGAAACGATTCGGCGCGAAGACCGCCGTGGACAACCTCAGCTTCCAGGTCAAACCGGGGGTGGTCACCGGCTTCCTCGGCCCCAACGGGGCAGGGAAGTCCACGACCATGCGCATGATGCTCGACCTCGACAATCCGACCAGCGGTACGGTCCGGATCGACGGGAAGCACTACCGGGACCTGCCGGAGCCGCTGAAGTACATCGGGGCACTGCTGGACGCGAAGTCGATGAACGGCGGACGCAGCGCGTACAACAACCTGCTCTGCCTCGCCCAGTCGAACCGGATCCCGAGCAGCCGGGTCTCCGAAGTACTGGACCTGGTCGGCCTGACGGCCGTGGCGAAGAAGAAGTCGAAGGGATTCTCGCTGGGCATGGGCCAGCGGCTCGGCATCGCCGCCGCGCTGCTCGGCGACCCGGAGATCTTGATGTTCGACGAACCCGTCAATGGTCTGGACCCGGAGGGAATTCTCTGGATCCGCAATCTGATGAAGGGGCTCGCGGCAGAGGGAAGGACGATCTTCGTTTCTTCCCATCTGATGAGCGAAATGGCCCTGACCGCAGAGCATTTGGTCGTCATCGGACAGGGAAAACTGCTGGCCGACCTGTCCATGGCGGATTTCATCCAGCAGAACTCCCGCAGTTACGTGCGCGTCCGCACGCCGCAACAGGAGCGGCTGAAGGACGTCCTGCACGAGGCCGGTATCGACGCCATCAGCGTCCCGGCCACCGGCGCCCTGGAGATCGACGGCGTGGAGTCGGAGAAGCTCGGCGAGCTCGCCGCCCAGCACCAGATCGTGCTGCACGAACTCAGCCCGCAGCGGGCTTCACTGGAGGAAGCGTTCATGCGCATGACGGCGGATTCCGTCGAGTACCACGCCCACGCACCGGGGGTGGGCGGGCTCCCGCCGGCACCGGGCATGGCGCTGGACAACCCGGCCCGGCCTGCCGACGTACCCGCGTGGGGCGCCGGCTTCGAGGCGAAGCGCAAGGGCGGCGAGTGATCATGGCTTTCTCCGCACTCCTCCAGTCCGAGTGGACCAAGATCCGCACGGTCGCCTCCACCAGCTGGACCCTCGCCCTCGCCTTCCTCGTCACCGTCGGGTTCGGCGCCGGATTCTGCGCCCTGGTCAACGCGACCTTCGACGACATGAGCGAGGTCGAACAGGCCACCTTCGACCCCACCCTGCTGAGCTTCACCGGAATGGGCTTCGGCCAGCTGGCCATGATCGTCTTCGGCGTGATGGTCGTCAGCTCCGAGTACAGCTCGGGCATGATCCGCACCTCGCTGGCCGCCGTGCCCGGACGCGGCGGCTTCCTGGCGGGCAAGTTCGCCGTGGCCACGGCGCTGGCCCTGGTGGTCGGGCTGGTGACCAGCTTCGTGTCGTTCTTCCTCGGCCAGGCCATCCTGGGCGACCGCAGCATCGGCATCGGCGAGGACAACGTCCTGAGGGCGGTCGTCGGCGCCGGCGTGTACATGGCACTGCTCGCCCTCTTCTCCATGGGCGTGGCCACCATGCTGCGCAGCTCGGTCGCCTCGATCAGCATCCTGATCCCGTTCTTCCTGATCGTCTCGAACCTCCTCAGCGGATTCGAGGCGACCCGCAAGTACGGCCAGTACCTGCCCGACAAGGCGGGATCCAAGATCATGCAGGTGGTGCCGGAAGCGATGGGCAGCCCCGAGACCCCCTACGGCCCCTGGGGCGGCCTCGGGATCATGCTCCTGTGGGTGGCCGCCTCGGCCATCGGCGGCTACCTCGTCCTCAAGAAGAGGGACGCCTGACGTACTACGCGGGCCCCCCGGGTCGTACGGGGGATCCCCGGGTCGGTTCTCAGGGGTAGCTCAGGGTCCGGGACGACGTGGAACCGCAGGGGACTGGATATCCTCTTAACCCTTACGCGGGCGAGAGTCGTCCCGGCCTGGCAAGGGGCAGCAAGATGATCGAGGCAGTCGGCCTGACCAAGCGCTTCGGCGCGAAGACCGCTGTCGACGACCTTTCCTTCCAGGTCAAGCCCGGTCACGTGACGGGATTCCTGGGGCCCAACGGCTCCGGGAAGTCCACCACGATGCGCATGATCGTCGGCCTGGACCGGCCCACCGCCGGCCGGGTCACGATCAACGGCCTGCCCTTCCGCGAGCTCCCGAACGCCCAGCGGCACGTCGGGGCCCTGCTCGACGCCAAGGCCGTCCACGGCGGCCGCCGGGCCCGTACCCACCTGCTGTCGATCGCCCAGCTCTCCGGGATCCCCGAGAAGCGGGTGGACGAGGTGCTGGGCGTCGTGGGCCTGCAGGACGTGGCCCGGCAGCGCGCCAAGGGCTTCTCGCTCGGCATGGGCCAGCGCCTCGGCATCGCGACCGCCCTACTCGGCGACCCCCAGGTGCTGCTCTTCGACGAGCCGGTCAACGGCCTCGACCCCGAGGGCATCCTCTGGGTCCGCAATCTGATGCGCCGGCTCGCCTCCGAGGGCCGTACGGTCTTCGTCTCCTCGCACCTCATGAGCGAGATGGCGCTGACCGCCGACCACCTGATCGTGATCGGCCGGGGCCGGCTGCTCGCCGACATGAGCACCCAGGACTTCATCACCCACAATTCGGCCGGATTCGCCCGGGTCCGCACGGCCGACACCGACCCGGGCGGCTGGGACACCCTCGGCTCCGTCCTCACCCGGGCGGGCGGCCGGGTCCTGCGGGAGCCCGACGGAGCGCTGCGGGTGACCGGGCTGGAGCTGCCGCGGATCTCCGACCTCGCGCACGCGGCCGGCGTACGGCTGTGGGAGCTGTCGCCGCACCGGGCCTCGCTGGAGGAGGCGTACATGCGGATGACGCAGTCCTCCGTCGAGTACACCTCCACCGAGGACCCGCGTGCCGAGCTCTGGGAGCCCGAGCCGCTGAGCGTCCCGAAGTGGGAGGAAGACGAGGCGGCCGACGCCCTCCGGGTCCCGCAGGCGGGCTTCTTCGCGCCCCCGCCGCCCGGGACCGGTGGCCGGCCGTTCCTGATGCCCGGCAGCCCCGGCGAGCTCGCCGGCCCCGGGGCCGCGTCCTCGGGGACCGAGCCCTCCCCCGGCACCTCGCCCTCCCCCGATCCCGTGCGCACCCCCGATCCCGCGCACGCTCCCGATCCCGTGCACACCCCCGCCCAGAAGCCCGAGGACACCCGATGACCGCCCCGACGACCGCGACCACCGGGGACCGGGACCCGGCGGGCTACACCTCGCCGCTGCCGACCCCCCGGCCGCACCTGGGGCACGCACTGGCCTCGGAGTGGACGAAGCTGACCTCGGTGCGCTCCACGATGTGGACGCTCGGCGTGCTGGTGCTGCTCGTCGTCGGCATCGGCGGCACGGTCATCGTGCAGACCCGGTCGCTGGACTACGAGCAGATGCCGTTCATCGCCCCCGCCCTGTTCGGGCTGCTGGTCGGTCAGCTGGCGTTGATGGTGCTCGGGGTACTGACGATCACCTCCGAGTACGGCACCGGCCTGGTCCGCACCACCTTCACTGCGGCCCCCGACCGGTACCGGGTGCTCACCGCGAAGTACCTCGTCTTCGGCATCACCGCGTTCCTCACCACGGCCGGGTCGGTCTGCCTGGTGGGGCTGGCCGCGTCGATCCTGCGCGACGGCCCGGGCGCCGGGCACCACCCGCCTTCCGAGTGGGCGTCCGGACTCGTGGGCAGCCTCTACGTCACCCTGCTCGGCGTACTGGCCCTGGCGGTCGGGGCGCTGGTGCGGCACTCGGCCGGGGGGATCGCCGTGATGCTCGGCGTCGTCACGCTGCCGCCGGTGATAGGCGGAGTGCTCAGCATCTGGGAGGCCGTCGCACCGGTCGGCCGGATCCTGCTCCAGTACAACGCCCCGGTGGCGATGATGGAGCTGTTCGGCATGCCGACCAACGCCTCGGACCCGGCGTCCGGCGAGATGGTGATCCCGGGCAGCCTGAGTCACATGACGGTGATCCTGCTGCTGACGGGCGCCGCGGTCGCCGGCTCGTACGTGGTGGTCGGCCGCCGGGACGTCTAGTGCTGTGGCCGGAAAGGTTTGCCGGGTCGCGGCGTTCGGTGCGGTGCATCGCAAGGCGGAGGACCGCGCCTCGTACTGGACGTACCGGCGTGGTCCGACAACGCGGCGAGGTGCCGTACCGGGCGTCGCGACCCGGTGAACCTTTCCGGTCACAGCACTAAGCGGGCCCGTCCGGATCGTGCCGGTCGGGCCCCGTCCGCCAGGCCGCGCCCTCTAATGCTTGGGGGCGTTGCGGGACCGCTGCACCTTGGTGGTGCGGCGGTCCTTCGCGTTCCAGCAGGCCTTGTGCCAGTGCCGGCGGTCGTCGACCCCGCCGTACTCGGGCCAGGCCACCAGGTGCGGGGTGCCGGAGGGGATCTCCTGGTCGCAGCCGGGGCAGCGGTAGCGCTTGCCCGCGGCGCTCGCGCCCGCGACGTGCCGGACCTTCCAGTCCTCGCCCTGGTACTCCTCCGTGCGCTCCAGGCCGTACCGGTCCAGACTGCCCGGGCCCGAGCCCTGGTCCGAACGATCGGCTGGATTCTCGCCGCCCCTGGGGCGGTTGTGGCGCGGTGACACGTATACCTCACGGATGGGCGGACGGCAGTGACTTTCTCCCAGACTACGCGCAGCGAGCCCGGGTACCCGCAGGGTGTCCGAAGACGACCGTAGGAGCGGGCCGCCGGTCGGTGCGACTGGCCTGACAATCCCAATAACTTTCCGGTCAGGCCGTGCCTTTGGCACGTGTCAGACGTTGTTGCCGATGAGGAAAACGGTCCGCCTGGGGGAGGCCGCGTCAGCCGCGAGGAGGCTAAAGGCGATGCGCGTAGGAGCATTTGTACTGGCGGCCCAGTTCCCGGGACAGGGACAGGGCGAGGCACTGCACCGGGCGGTGCGGACCGCCGAGGTGGCCGAGGAGGCCGGGCTCGACTCGGTCTGGCTCGCCGAGCACCATTTCGTCCCGTACGGGGTCTGCCCGTCCGCGGTGACCCTGGCGGCCCTGATGCTGGGCCTCACCCGGCGGCTGCGCGTGGGCACGGCGGTGAGCGTCCTGCCGAGCACCCACCCGGTGGCCCTGGGCGAGCAGGCGGCCCTGCTGCACCTGACCTCGGAGGGACGCTTCACCCTGGGGGTGGGCCGGGGCGGCCCCTGGGTGGACCTGGAGGTCTTCGGCGGCGGGCTCGACGCGTACGAGAACCGCTTCCCGGAGGATTTGGACCTGTTGCGGCGCTGGCTGACCGAGCCGCGCGTGGGGGCGCCGGCAGCGACGGGGGCGGCGGCCGGCGGCCGGCACGGCTTCCGCGAAGTGGCCGTCGTACCGCGTGCGTCGGAGGCGCTGCACGGGGACGGGACAGGGCCGGAACTGATCGTCGCCTGCACCTCTCCCGGCTCGGTACGCATGGCCGCGGAGCGCGGACTGCCGATGCTGCTGGGCATGCACTGCGGGGACGAGGACAAGGCCGCCATGGTCGAGCTGTGGCGGCGTACGGCGCGGGCCGCGGGGCATTCGCCCGAGGCCGGCCACGTGTCGGCCGGGGTCTGCCAGCTCGCGGACCGGACGGCGGACGCCCGCGAAACGCTGCTGAAGGCGATGCCGGGCTGGCTCAAGCAGGGCCTGGACGCGCACGTCACGGTGGACGGACGGCAGCGGGCGATGCGGGACCCGGTCGCGTACACCGAGCTGTTGTGCGATCTCCACCCCGTGGGAACACCGGAGCTGGCGGCCGACCGACTGGCGGCCACCTCGGAACGTACGGGGATCACGCGGTTCGCCCTGCTGACGGAGGGATCGGGTGACCTCGCCGCGACCGAGGAGAACCTCCGGCGCCTCGGCGCCGAGGTGCTGCCCCGGCTCGGCTGAGACCAGGGCTGCCGCTCCGTTGGCACCGGAGCGGCAGCGAGGTACCGGTCGTGCGGCGATACGGTCGTACGGCGGTGCGGAGTGCGGTCGTACGGAGGTGCGGTCGTGCTGGTCGTGCGGTCGTACGGTTCGTGCGGTCTTCCTGCTAACAGTCACGCATTTCGGGCGACTGGTTGAGCAGCTGGCCACGGATCGAAGTGAACTTGGCCAGCCGGTCGTCCACCGCGGAGTCCAGGGGGAACACCGCTACCCGGTGGCAGTTCTGGAATGCCAGGCGCACTCCGAAGTGGCGCTGCAGCGCACCCCGTATCGCGTCACTCGCGAGAGCGCGCAGCAGTTGGCCACGCGCCTGCTCGTCCGGCGGCGGCGTCTGGTTGTCGGCGAACTGTCCGCCGTCCACCTTGAGCTGGGCCACCAGCGAGCTGATCATCTCCCATGCGTAGGGCAGGGAGGTCCGGACGCAGTCGACGAAAGCGGCTTCGTCGACCTCGCCTCGCTCGGCCTGTTCGAGTAGGGCCGGTGAGACGTCGAGCGACATGGGTTCTCCTCTCGCGACTCCGGCCGATTGGGTTGCCGGAGCCTTACGGGCAGGGAAGGAGATCGCGACGCAGCGTGCACGAGTCGCAACCTCCCGCTCACCACGGTAGGCGCCTCATGGGTACCGCACCAGGAGAATGCGCATACAACGCGCCATCCTCGAACGGGGCTTTCGGGGGCGAATCGCGTGCATGCCTTCTCGTCGAGTAGCGTTGCCGACCATGCGTCTCGTCATTGCCCGCTGCTCCGTCGATTACGCGGGCCGGCTCACCGCCCATCTGCCCTCGGCACCCCGTCTGATCCTCGTGAAGGCCGACGGCAGTGTCTCGATCCACGCGGACGACCGAGCGTACAAACCGCTCAACTGGATGTCGCCGCCGTGCACCCTCAAGGAGGGGAGCGGCGACGACGCCGGCGTCTGGACCGTCGTCAACAAGGCGGGCGAGAAGCTCATCATCACCATGGAGGAAGTCCTCCACGACTCCTCGCACGAACTGGGCACCGACCCGGGCCTGATCAAGGACGGGGTCGAGGCCCACCTGCAGGAGCTCCTGGCTGACCGGATCGAGACCCTCGGCGAGGGCTACACGCTGATCCGCCGCGAGTACATGACCGCGATCGGACCGGTCGACATCCTGTGCCGGGACGCCTCCGGCGCGACGGTGGCGGTGGAGATCAAGCGCCGCGGCGAGATCGACGGCGTCGAACAGCTCACCCGGTACCTGGAGCTCCTGAACCGGGACCCGCACCTGTCGCCCGTGAAGGGCGTCTTCGCGGCCCAGGAGATCAAGCCCCAGGCCCGCGTCCTGGCGAACGACCGCGGCATGGACTGCGTCGTCCTCGACTACAACGCGATGCGCGGCATCGAGGACGACAAGCTCCGCCTGTTCTAGCCAGGGGGCGTCCTGCCGATCAGGGGGTCCCGGTCTCCGGCTCGCCCTCGGAATCCGTGGGGGGCTGCGGCACTGCCGGCGGCGTCGTGTTCGTAGGGCTCGGCGTCACGGACGTGGTCGGGGTCGGAGTCGGGGTCGGGGAGGCCGGCGGACTGCTCACCGGCGGGGCCGAGCTCGTCACCGGCGGCGAAGGCGGCGTCACCGGGCTCGACGACGACTGCGTCGGCGAAGGCGTCGGCGTGGGCGAGGGGGACTTGCGCGGCGGCGGGGTCGTACCCGGCGCCTGCGAGGTGGGGGACGAGGGCTCCGGCTCCGGCGAGGGATCGCTTCCGCTCGGATCCGGCGTACTGGGCTGCGGCTGCGCCTCCTCCGAGCTCGGGGCCGTGGAGACCGCCGGCGCCTGCGCGGGCGGCTTCTCGTCCTCGGTGGTCATCGCCAGGGCGACCACCGTGCCCAGGACCACGACGGTCACCGCCCCGGCGGCGGCCAGCAGCATCGGCTTGCGGCGGGGCCCCGGCTTCGCCTGGGGCAGCGCCCTGGGCGCCGGAGCCGGCTCGGGGGTGAGCGGGAAGGCGTCCTCGAACACCTCGGCAAGGGTCGCGGGCGCGACGGAGCCCGGCGGCGCCACCGCGGGCACCACCGTCGTGAAGCCGTCCGGAACCCGCGTCGCCGCGTGCTCGGCTACGGGGGCGGCCCCGGCACCCGCCCCGGGCAGGGCGGCGAGGGCCTTCGACAGGGTCGCCGGAGTCACGGGAGCCGAGGGTGCGACGGGAGCGGACGGCGTCCCGGCAGCACCACGCGCCCGAAAAGCACCAGGAGCCGACGGATTCCCGGCAGCACCGGCAGCACCGGCAGCACCGGCAGCACCGGCAGCACCGGCAGCACCGGCAGCACCGGCAGCACCGGCAGCACCGGCAGCACCGGCAGCACCGGCAGCACCGGCAGCACCGGCAGCACCGGCAGCGAACGAGGTCCCTACGGCACCGGGAACGCCCGGGCCCTGCCGAACCTCAGGAAACGGCGTGGTCCGAGCGGCCCGGGCAACCCCGGGAGCTCCAGCAGCGGGCGGAGCCCCCTCGGTCCCGGGAACCGCAGGAAGCTGAGCGGCCCCGGCAGCCCGGGGAAGCCCGGGAGGCGCCGGAAGGGCAGGAAGCCCGGGAGCCGGTGCGGCAGCGCCGGCAACGCCGGTAGCCCCAGGAAGCAGCGGAGCCCCCGCAGCCTCCGGACCCGGCGGCAGACCCGGCAGACCTCGAACCGGCAGGAGACCCGGATCACCCGGTGCCCCCGCCCCCGGCTGACCGGGCCCCGGCGACTTCGCCGCTCCCCCGGCCCCCGCCGCAGACGCAGACGCGGTCGGCGGAGCCAGTCGCAGCGGCGGCGATGTCTGGACCTCCGCCGCCTCCCGGTCGGTGACCAGGGCCAGAGCGCGCCGTCCCGCGACGGTCCCCCGCTTGTCGGCCAGCGCGCCGCGCAGCCCGATCGAGGCCTCCAGTTCGGCCCGCGCCCGGTCGAGCCGGCCCTCGCACAGGGCCAGTACGCCCAGCTCGTGGTGGAAGTACGCCTGCTCCGCGACCTCGCCGGCCTTCCGCGCGGCCTCCGCGCCCGCGCGCAGCACCCGCTCCCAGGCCTCCCAGTGCAGCGAGGCCGCGAACGCCGGTGCCGCCGTCCGTGCGAGCAGTACCGCGGCCACCACGTCGGCTCCGGCCAGCGCCGCGAGCACCGCGTCGGCCTCCGCCGCGACCCGCGCGGGGCTGACCGAGGTGTGCCCGGTCCACCAGGCGTAGTGGCGGGCGGCCGTACGGGCCTCCTCGGCCGCGGTGTCTCCGTAGCCGATCTCCTCGAGCTGTCGCGCGACCCCCGCGGCCAGCCGGTGGCGCGTCCCGACGGGGCTCAGCAGCCCGCAGTCGAGCAGCTCCGCGACGGCCGTGTCGGCGTGCGTGTCGCCGACCAGCGCGGGCAGGTGCGCGTGGTGCGGCAGCTCCCCGCCGAGCGCGCAGGCGATCCGCAGCGCGGCCCGCGCCGACTCGCTGACCCGTGAGGCGAGCAGCTCCGCGGGAGCGGCGCCTTCGGCCAGCGTCGGCAGCGGCACGAAGACGGTGTCGCGCGGCTTCTCCTGGAAGACGCCGGGCTCCTCGTCCTCGTCGGCCTCGTCGTCGTAGCCGGTCCGGTTGAGCTCGTCGCGCTGGCGCAGGAGCGCGGCCCCCTGCACGAAGCGCAGCGGCAGTCCTTCGGAGGCGAAGCTCAGGTCCCCGGCCCAGGCCGTTTCCGCGTCCGTCAGCGGCCGTCCGGTGCCCGCTTCGAGCAGGGCCGCGCAGTCGGCGCGGGACAGTCCGCCGAGGAAGACCTCTTCGAGGTGCGAGTCGTCGGAGGGGGCCCGGGTGTCGGGGGTGGTGGCCAGGAGGTACGCGCACTCCGGCGTGGCCCGGAGCAGTTCGTCGAGGGCGGTGCCGCCCATGTCGAGGTCGTCGACGAGGACGACGGCGCCTATCTCGGCCACCCGGGCGAGGAGCCCGGCGCGGTCGGGGCGTTCGGCCGGAGCCTCGTACACGGTGGCGTAGAGCGCCTGGAGCAGCTCGCCGGGCTGCTGGTGTCCGTACCCGCAGAGCCGTACGACCCCGTCGGGGGCGAGGTCCGCGCAGGCGTCGGCGACCGCGTCGAGCAGCGCCGTGCGCCCGGATCCGGGCGGCCCGGTCAGCCGTACGGAGCGACCGCGCGTGAGGAGGCGTACGAGGCGTTCGAGTTCCTCCTCGCGGCCCAGCAGGGACCGCGAGGAGCCCGGGGCGCCCGGCGGTACGGGGGGCCGTGCGGCGGCCGCCGCGGAGGCGCGGGCGGCGGGGGTGCGCTTGACCGGGGCGGGGGCGGGGACGCCGCCGGGGCGGTGCGTCCGGACGATCTCGCTGCCGTCGACGGGGTTCACGGTGAGGGTGAGGTCCCCGGTCGTCAGCGTCACCACCCGCGCCGGCGGCTCCGCCGGATCGGCCTGCCCCTGTGTGCTGCTGCGGTCCATGACCAAGTCCCCCGATCGCGCCGTGCGCCGTCGTCCCGCCCGGCCTTCGCACACGCCGCTGTCGCTACTGGTCCGGTTTCCGCCCGAACCCTAGACCGTGCCCGCCGGGGCCGGTACCGCAGGGGTGCCTTCACCACCGGACCGTTACGTTTGTGCAGGCCCTCTGGAGCGGGCCCCACGGGACCCGCACGGCCCGCGCGCCCCGCACCGCAGACCCCGCGCACGTGAACCGCGTAGGGGCGTCACGCGCGCGGCAGCGACTCCGCTTCCAGCCCGCCCTCGATCGCGAGGATCCGGTGCAGCCGGGTGGCCACGAGCAGCCGCTGCATCTGCGGCGGGACCCCGCGCAGGACGAGCCGGCGGCCGGTCCGGCCGGCCCGGCGGTGGGCGCCCATGATCACGCCGAGGCCCGTCGCGTCCCAGGAGTCGAGCCCGGTGAGGTCCAGCACGAGGTCGCCGTGACCGTCGTCCAGGGCGGTGTGCAGGACCGTACGGGCGTCCGCCGCGCTGCGCACGTCGAGGCGACCCCCGACAGCGAGTTCGGCGTGGTCGCCCCTGATGTGCATGTGTACTCCCGGCAGAGCGGTACTGATTGCGTATGGTCCGACTGGTCCGTGGTCGGCAACTCTCACTGCAACTGACTGCCTCGGGGGCGGGGAAGTTGCCGACCGTGAGCGAACCGATACCTAATTCACCCTGTGGGGTGTAGGCACTCGAACTGGTGCTCAGTGCTTGTAGAAGCCCTGACCGCTCTTGCGGCCGATGTCGCCCGCGTCCACCATGCGGCGCATCAGCTCCGGCGGCGCGAACTTCTCGTCCTGGGACTCCGTGTAGATGTTGCTGGTGGCGTGCAGCAGGATGTCGACGCCGGTGAGGTCCGCGGTGGCCAGCGGGCCCATCGCGTGCCCGAAGCCGAGCTTGCAGGCGATGTCGATGTCCTCGGCCGAGGCGACGCCCGATTCGTACAGTTTCGCCGCTTCGACGACCAGGGCCGAAATGAGACGGGTCGTCACGAATCCGGCAACGTCACGGTTGACGACGATGCAGGTCTTGCCGACCGACTCGGCGAACGCCCGGGTGGTGGCGAGGGTTTCGTCGCTCGTCTTGTAGCCGCGCACGAGCTCGCACAGCTGCATCATCGGCACCGGCGAGAAGAAGTGCGCGCCGACGACCCGCTCCGGACGCTCCGTCACGGCCGCGATCTTGGTGATCGGGATGGCGGAGGTGTTGGAGGCCAGGATCGCGTCCTCGCGCACGAGCTTGTCGAGCGCGCGGAAGATCTCGTGCTTGACCTCCAGCTTCTCGAAGACGGCCTCGACGACGATGTCGGCGTCGGCGACCGCTTCGAGCTCGGTGGTCGTGGTGATGCGGGCCAGCGCCGCCTCGGCGTCCTCGGCCGTCAGCTTGCCCTTGGAGACGAACCTGTCGTACGAGGCCTTGATCCCGTCGGTACCGCGCGTCAGAGCGGCATCGGTCACATCGCGCAGCACGACGTCCCAACCCGCCTGGGCGGAGACCTGCGCGATTCCGGAACCCATCAGTCCGGCACCGATGACGGCGAGCTTCCCAGCCACTGCACACCCCAAGTTCTAAAAAATAGGACACGGCCTTCAATAGGACACGGCCTCAGATACGGCACAGCCTCGTTCGTTCTCCGGCGGAGACTAGCGTCCGAGAGGGGCGCAGTGACCGCGAAGTAACACGCGTCACGTCTCAGATGACGGACATCACACCGGGACGGCCCAGCAGTGCGACAGGGGCCCGCAGTTGGCCCGCACTAGGCTGGCGGCATGGTGAACCTCACGCGCATCTACACCCGCACCGGTGACAAAGGCACGACCGCACTGGGCGACATGAGCCGCACGGCCAAGACCGATCTGCGGATCTCGGCGTACGCCGACGCCAACGAGGCCAACGCGGCCATCGGGACGGCGATCGCGCTCGGCTCGCTGCCCGCCGATGTCGTGAAGGTCCTGGTCCGGGTGCAGAACGACCTGTTCGACGTCGGCGCCGACCTCTGCACCCCGGTCGCCGAGAACCCCGAGTACCCGCCGCTGCGCGTCGAGCAGTTCTACGTGGACAAGCTGGAGGCCGACTGCGACCTCTTCAACGGTGAGCTGGAGAAGCTCCGCAGCTTCATCCTCCCCGGCGGCACCCCCGGCGCGGCCCTCCTGCACCAGGCCTGCACGGTGGTCCGGCGCGCCGAGCGCTCCACGTGGGCCGCCCTGGAGGCGCACGGCGAGGTCATGAACCCGCTGACCGCCACCTACCTCAACCGCCTCTCCGACCTCCTGTTCATCCTGGCCCGCACGGCCAACAAGGAGGTCGGCGACGTCCTGTGGGTCCCGGGCGGGGACCGCTAGGGCCCGTCGTCAGCGGCAGAACGAGGCCGCCCCCGAGGGTGTCCCGGGGACGCAGGGCAGCAGGTGGCGCGGGCGCTCGTGGCGCGAGTCCTCGCGGCGCGGACCCGGCTGCGCGGCGCCGGCGTGCGGGCCGGGCCCCCGGCCCGGGAGCGCGTCGACGCGGCCGATGGCGTTGCCGAGGAGTTCGGTGAACCAGACGTTCCGGTCGGGCCCCGTCGCGATGTTGAAGGGCACCTTCTCCGCGCCGCCCGGCACCGGGAACTCGGTGATCTCCCCTGTCGGGGTGATCCGCCCGATGGCACCGAGCGGGTCGGCGTACCACATGTTCCCGTCGGGGCCGCGGGTGATGCCGTCGGCGCCTCCGCCCGGGTTCGGGAAGAGTGTGATGGTGCCCGTCGGGGTGATCCGCCCGATCTGCTCGGAAGCGGTGAACCACATCCCGCCGGGGCCGGCCGCGATGTCGCTCGGGAACTCGAACCCGGTGGGCAGCGGGTACTCGGTCACGTTGCCGGCGTGGTCGACGCGGCCGATCTTGCCTGCGATCCCCTCCGTGAACCACACACCGCCGGGGCCGGCCGCGATGTGGTACGGGAAGCTGTCCGGCGTGGGGATGGCGTACTCGGTGACCGTTCCGTCGAGCCGCATCCGCCCGATCTTGTTCGTCCCGTTCTCGGTGAACCACAGGGCGCGGTCGGCGCCGAGCGTGATGCCCAAGGGGAAACTGCCCGCCACGGGCAGGGGGAATTCCGTGACCGTGCCCTCGGTGGTGATCCGCCCGATCTTGTCGGCCGCTCCCTCGGTGAACCACAGGGCGCGGTCGGGGCCCTGTGTGATGTCGAAGGGGAAGCTCGATTCGGTGGGTACGGCGAACTCGGTGACGGTGCCGCCGGTCGTGATGCGTCCGATCCTGTTGCCATCGGACTCGGTGAACCACAGCGCCCGGTCCGGTCCCGCCGTGATCCCGGCGGGGAAGCTATCCGGGGTCGTGAGCGGATACTCCGTCACGTCCCCCACGTCGGCCCGGGCGGGAGCGGCCTGCACCGCGACCGCGAGCAGGGCACCCAGGGACGCGGTGAGCAGGCGGTGGAATCGTCGGCGGATCGTCGGCGTGCCCGGCATGGACCAGCCCCTTTGCGGTGAGCTACGGGAGAGTGACAGGTGACGGCCTATCAGCTCACTCCCCGGGACCGCCCGGCCCGCGCCACCGAGTCGGCCGCGAACCAGCCGACTGCCGTAGCGCGGAACGTCCGCTCGACACCTAGGGCGCGTCCACGGCGTCGCGCGCGGCGGCCTTCGCCTCCGGTGCCCGCTTCGGCCACACCGTGTAGGTGACGGCGATCAGCGCGTGGATGCCCACCACCCGCAGGGACGTGAGCTGCCATCCGCGCAGCACCGCGGTGTCGCCCGACCTGCCGACGTACCAGATCGCGGCCTGCAGCAGGCCGGCCGCGACGGCCGCCGCGAGGACGGTCCGCGCGACCAGCTTCCACTCGTGGACGGCCCGCGCCCTGCCGTAACCGGCGCCGGCCGGCTTCGGGCCCCCGGCCAGCCGGTACGCGGCGTGGCCGTCGAGCCAGCGCACGGTGTAGTGCCCGTAGGCGACGGTGTAGCCGAGGTACAGCGCGGCGAGCCCGTGCTTCCAGTCCGGCTCGGCGCCGCCGCGCAGGTCCACGGCGGTGGCCACCAGCAGCACCAACTCCAGGAGCGGCTCGCACAGCAGGACGGCCGCGCCGGTCTTCGGCATCTTCGCGAGGTAGCGCAGGGCCAGGCCGCCGGTCAGCAGGACCCAGAAGCCGACTTCACAGGCGATGATCAGGGTGACGAGCACGGGAGTCTCCGTTCCTGCGGTGGGGGGATGCCTCCAGCTTCCCGCCCGGTTCGCGCCGGTTCCTCGTCGCCGATGACGAATGCCGCGGGGCCGCCCTGCATCCTTCGATGTACGAGGCCTCGGCCGTGATGGCGACGCCCGCCCCCGCCGCACCCTGTTGGATGGGACCGTGACCCTCCGTATCCCGCCACCGCACCGCGACGACGTCCTGCTCGCCGTGTTCAGCGTGGCCGCCGGCCTGCTCCTGTGGTCGCTCGGGGTGTACAGCTCCCCCACCCGGGACCTGTTCCCGGCCTGGGCCGCCCTGGTGCCGCTCCTCGCCCTCGGCGCGATGGAGCTGCTGCGCCGCAGCCTGCCCCGGGTGACTCTGGCGGTCGGCACCGCGGGGGTGATCGCCGACCAGTTCACCGTGGGGAACCTGGCCACGGTCCTGATCTTCACCGACCTGATGTACGCGGCCGTCGTCTACGGCACGCCCGCCATGGCCCGCCGCCTTCCGGTCCAGACCGGCCTGATCACCATCGCCGTCACCATTGCCTCCGTGGCCTGGCTGCGCACCCCGCAGGCCCTGCTGATCGGCGTGATCACCGGCATCGTGAGCTTCGGCCCGGCGCTGACCGGGGCCACGCTGCGCAACCACCGCGAGGCCGCCATCGCCGCCCGGCTGCGCGCCGAGCAGACCGCGCTGCTGGCCGAAATGGACCGGTCGCAGGCGGTCGTGGCCGAGCGGGCGCGGATGGCCCGCGAGCTGCACGACATGGTGGCCAACCACCTCTCCGCCATCGCCATCCACTCCACCGCCGCGCTCTCCATCGACTCCCCCGCCACCAGCCGGGAGGCGCTCGGGGTGATCCGGGAGAACAGCGTGCAGGGGCTGGCCGAGATGCGCCGCCTGATCGGGCTGCTGCGGGACGCGGGCGGCGGACAGGAGGCCGTCGCCACGCCCTCCCTGGACGGGCTGGACGCCCTGCTGGACCAGGCCCGTACGAACGGGGCCGCGAGCGGGCTGGACTTCGTACTCCTCGACGACCGGCCGTCCGGGGAGCCCCTGCCCGCCCCGGTGGAGCTGGCGGCGTACCGGATCGTCCAGGAGTCGCTGACCAACGCCCTCAAGCACGCCGCCCCCGGCACGGTCACCGTCCGCCTGGCCCGCGAGCGCCCCGCGGGTGGTGACCGGGCCGGGGGCGGCGCACTGCACGTCAGGGTCGACTCCCCCTACGGCGAGCGCCCCGGCCCCCGCGCACCCGGCTCCGGCGCCGGCCTGATCGGCATGCGCGAGCGGACGGAACTGCTCGGCGGAGCATTCGAAGCGGGCCGCGCGGACGCGGTCTGGCAGGTCCGGGCGACGCTGCCCGTGGAAGAAGAGGCGGTACGGGCGTGACGATCAGGGTCGTGGTGGCGGAGGACCAGAGCGCGGTACGGGCCGGGCTGGTCCTGATCCTGCGCAGCGCCGGCGACATCGAGGTGGCGGGCGAGGCCGCGGACGGGGAGGAGGCCGTGCGCCTGGCCCGCGAGCTGCGGCCCGACCTGGTGCTCATGGACGTGCAGATGCCGCGCCTGGACGGGGTGTCGGCGACCCGCCGGGTGGTCGCGGAGGGCTTGGCCGACGTCCTGGTGCTCACCACCTTCGATCTGGACGAGTACGTCTTCGGCGCGCTGCGCGCGGGCGCGTCGGGCTTCCTGCTGAAGGACGCGGACGCGGCGGAGCTGATCGGGGCGGTACGGACCGTCGCGCGCGGGGAGGGGCTGATCGCCCCGGCGGTGACCCGGCGGCTGATCGCCGAGTTCGCGGATCCGCGGCCGGTACGGGTCCCCGTGCCGGCGACGGTGCAGTCGCTGACCCCGCGCGAGCGGGAGGTCCTGGGGTGCCTGGGCGAGGGGCTGTCGAACGCGGAGATCGCGGTGCGCCTGGAGATGGCGGAGGCGACGGCGAAGACCCACGTCAGCCGGGTGCTGGCCAAGCTGGACTTGCGCAGCCGGGTTCAAGCGGCAGTGCTGGCACAGGAGTTGGGGATCTAGCGGAATCCGGCCGGAAATATTTCCGGGGTCGCTACGGGAGGTCTGGACCTCTTGACGGTTGGTCCAGACCTTTCTACTCTCACGCACAACTGTGGTGAGCGTGCCATGACAAGGCGTCATACGGGCACGCTCACGGGCGGCGCAGGTCCCACCCCCATGCAGCGGCCGTCCCCACGGCCGCTGCGGACCTCGGAGGAGCACCCTTGAGCACAGCACCCCCACGACGCGCACCGCTGTTTCGAAGAGTCGCGGCCGCCCTGGCCGTCCTCACCCTGCCCCTCGCCGGACTGGTGGCCATCGCCGGTCCCGCCGAGGCGGCCGCCTCGGCCACCGCGACGTACACCAAGGTCTCCGACTGGGGCTCCGGCTTCGAGGGCAAGTGGACGGTGAAGAACACCGGCACGACCACCCTCGGCAGCTGGACCGTGGAGTGGGACTACCCGGCCGGCACCGCCGTCACCTCCGCCTGGGACGCCACCGTCACCAGCTCCGGCACCCACTGGACCGGCAAGAACGTCGGCTGGAACGGCACCCTCGCCCCCGGCGCCACCGTCAGCTTCGGCTTCAACGGCACGGGCTCCGGCGCCCCCAGCGGCTGCAAGATCAACGGCGGCAGCTGCGACGGCGGCACCAACCCCACCGACAACCCGCCCAGCGCCCCCGGCACGCCCACGGCCAGCGGCGTCACCGACACCGGGCTGACCCTCGGCTGGGCCGCGGCCACCGACGACAAGGGCGTCAAGACCTACGACGTCTTCCGCGGCGGCGCCAAGATCGCCACCGTCACCAGCCCCACCTACACCGACTCGGGCCTGACCAAGGGCACGACGTACGGCTACACGGTCACCGCCCGCGACACCATCGACCAGACCGGCCCCTCCTCCGGCGCCCTCTCGGTGACCACCACCGGCGGAGTCGTCGATCCCCCGCCCGCGGGCGGACCGGTCAAGCTCGGCTACTTCACGAACTGGGGCGTCTACCAGCGCAACTACCACGTGAAGAACCTGGTCACCTCCGGCAGCGCCGCGAAGATCACGCACATCAACTACGCCTTCGGCAACGTCCAGGGCGGCAAGTGCACGATCGGTGACGCCTACGCCGACTACCAGAAGACCTACGACGCCTCCTCCAGCGTCTCGGGCGTCGCCGACACCTGGGACCAGCCGGTCGCGGGCAACTTCAACCAGCTGCGCCAGCTGAAGAAGAAGTACCCGAACATCAAGGTCCTCTACTCCTTCGGCGGCTGGACCTGGTCCGGCGGCTTCGGACAGGCCGCCGCGAACCCGGCCGCCTTCGCCCAGTCCTGCTACGACCTGGTCGAGGACCCGCGCTGGGCCGACGTCTTCGACGGCATCGACATCGACTGGGAGTACCCGAACGCCTGCGGCCTGTCCTGCGACACCAGCGGGGCCGCCTCCCTGAAGAACGTCCTCTCCGCACTGCGCACCAAGTTCGGCACCAGCAACCTGGTCACCGCCGCCATCTCCGCCGACGGCTCCAACGGCGGCAAGCTCGACGCGGCCGACTACGCGGGCGCCGCCCAGTACGTCGACTTCTACAACGTCATGACGTACGACTTCTTCGGCGCGTGGGCGGCCCAGGGCCCGACGGCCCCGCACTCCCCGCTCACCTCGTACACCGGCATCCCGATCGCCGGCTTCAACTCCGAGGCGGCCATCACCAAGCTCAAGGGCAAGGGCATCGCCGGCTCCAAGCTCAACCTCGGCATCGGCTTCTACGGCCGCGGCTGGACCGGCGTCACCCAGGCCACCCCCGGCGGCACCGCCACCGGCCCGGCCCCGGGCACCTACGAGCAGGGCATCGAGGACTACAAGGTCCTCAAGAGCTCCTGCCCCTCGACCGGCACCATCGCCGGCACGGCCTACGCCAAGTGCGGCAGCAACTGGTGGAGCTACGACACCCCCGCCACCATCGCCTCGAAGATGACCTGGACGAAGCAGCAGGGCCTCAAGGGAGCCTTCTACTGGGAGTTCAGCGGCGACACCGCGAACGGCGAACTCGCCGGCGCGGTCCACGCCGGCCTCTCCTGACCCCTGACAGCTCGGCCCGGTGACAGACGAAGCCGGGGAGACGGGTCCGCCCCCGTCTCCCCGGCTTCTCCTTGTTTGCGCACCGCTCGCGCGGCTCGGCCCTGGCGGGCCTCCCCGGCTTCGCGCCGCTGCGCCGGACTCCGCCCGGCGGGACGAACGGGTGCCGCCGGCCCTCAGGCCACGTTCACCCGTTGCCCGGGGGGCGCAGCCTCCAGCCAGGCCAGGAAACCGGTCAGCGCGTCATCGCTCATCGCCAGCTCCAGGCGGGTGCCGCGGTGCGCGCAGCAGAGTACGACGGCGTCGGAGAGCAGGGCCAGCTCCTCCTCGCCCTCGGGCGCACGGCGGGCGATGACCTCGATGGAGGACCGCTCCAGCAGCCGGCGCGGCCGCGGGGAGTAGCTGAAGACACGGAACCAGTCGATGCGGTCACCGCTGTAGCGCGCGACCCCGTACACCCAGCCCTTGCCGGAGACGTCGGGTTCCTCGGACACGCCCCAGCGCATGCTGCAGTCGAAGGTGCCGCCGGAGCGCTGGATCAGCCTGCGGCGCAGACCGAACACGAACAGCCCGATCACCACCACGGCGACTACGACCAGGCCGCTCACAAGCAGAGCGAGGAGCATCTTTCACCGACCTCCTCGCTCATCGAATACCACATACGAAAAACGACCTGCATCGCCTCAGCCGCGACCCGGTCCGGAAAATTCCGGAACAGGCCGCGGCTGAGGTTTCAAACTCTTACCAGTACCGGGGCTCAGCGCCCCGAAACCGCGCGCAGCCGGACATCGGCGCGACGCTCGGAGGCCGAATCGGTCTCCGACTTCGCGCGCTCCAGTGCCCGCTCCGCCCGCTCGACGTCGATCTCGTCGGCAAGCTCGGCGATCTCGGCCAGCAGCGACAACTTGTTGTCCGCGAACGAGATGAATCCGCCGTGCACCGCGGCGACAACAGTGTTGCCCCCGACGGTACGGATGGTCACCGGGCCCGATTCCAGCACACCGAGAAGCGGCTGGTGACCGGGCATGACGCCGATGTCGCCGGACGTGGTGCGGGCGACAACCAGGGTGGCCTCGCCGGACCAGACATTCCGGTCCGCCGCGACCAGCTCGACGTGCAGCTCAGCAGCCAAGGTGGCTCCTCGGGTCACCACCCGGCGGGAAAGCCGGGTGTTGGGTCAAATTCTAATGGGCGTGGGGAGAGGGACGGGACACACCCGCCCCTCTCCGTCAGTCAGCTGTGCTCACGGATGAGCGCGGCTTCAGGAGACGCCCAGCTCCTTGGCGTTGGCCTTGAGGTCCTCAATGCCACCGCACAGGAAGAACGCCTGCTCGGGGAAGTGGTCGTAGTCTCCGTCGCAGATCGCGTTGAAGGCAACGATGGACTCCTCGAGCGGAACGTCCGAACCGTCGACGCCGGTGAACTGCTTGGCGACGTGCGTGTTCTGCGACAGGAAGCGCTCGACGCGACGGGCACGGTGGACAACGAGCTTGTCCTCCTCGCCCAGCTCGTCGATACCGAGGATCGCGATGATGTCCTGGAGGTCCTTGTACTTCTGCAGGATCCCCTTGACGCGCATCGCCGTGGCGTAGTGGTCCGCCGCGATGTACCGCGGGTCGAGGATGCGGGACGTCGAGTCCAGCGGGTCCACGGCCGGGTAGATGCCCTTCTCGGAGATCGGACGGGAAAGAACCGTCGTCGCGTCGAGGTGGGCGAAGGTGGTGGCCGGCGCCGGGTCGGTCAGGTCGTCCGCGGGGACGTAGATCGCCTGCATCGAGGTGATCGAGTGACCGCGGGTCGAGGTGATGCGCTCCTGCAGCAGACCCATCTCGTCAGCCAGGTTCGGCTGGTAACCCACGGCGGACGGCATGCGGCCCAGAAGGGTCGACACCTCCGAACCGGCCTGGGTGTAACGGAAGATGTTGTCGATGAAGAAGAGCACGTCCTGCTTCTGCACATCGCGGAAGTACTCCGCCATGGTCAGACCGGCAAGCGCGACGCGAAGACGGGTGCCCGGGGGCTCGTCCATCTGGCCGAAGACAAGCGCCGTCTTGTCGATGACGCCCGACTCGGCCATTTCCTCGATGAGGTCGTTGCCCTCACGGGTACGCTCACCGACGCCCGCGAAGACCGACACACCGTCGTGGTTGTTGGCGACGCGGTAGATCATTTCCTGGATCAGAACGGTCTTGCCGACACCGGCACCACCGAACAGACCGATCTTTCCACCCTTGACGTACGGGGTGAGAAGGTCGATGACCTTGACGCCGGTCTCGAACATCTCGGTCTTCGACTCGAGCTCGTCGAAGCGGGGCGCCTTGCGGTGGATCGGCCAGCGCTCGGTGACGTTGGCGTTCTCCTCCGGGTAGTTCAGCACCTCACCGAGGGTGTTGAACACCTTGCCCTTGGTGAAGTCACCGACGGGGACGGTGATGCCCTCGCCCGTGTTGACCACCGTGGCCTGGCGGACCAGACCGTCGGTGGGCTGCATGGAGATGGTGCGGACCAGGCCGTCACCCAGGTGCTGGGCGACTTCCAGGGTCAGCGTCTTCAGCTCGCCGTCCTGGGCCGGGTCGGCCACCTGGACCTTCAGCGCGTTGTAGATCTCGGGCATCGCGTCGACGGGGAACTCCACGTCGACGACCGGGCCGATGACCCGGGCGACGCGGCCCGTGGCGGCGGCCGTCTCAACAGTGGTCGTCATTACTTGTCACTCCCCGCGGTCGCGTCTGCCATGGCGCTGGCGCCACCGACGATCTCGCTGATTTCCTGGGTGATTTCGGCCTGGCGGGCCGCGTTGGCAAGCCGGGAGAGGCTCTTGATGAGATCCCCGGCGTTGTCGGTAGCCGACTTCATCGCGCGGCGGCGGGCGGCGTGCTCGGAAGCGGCCGACTGCAGCAGTGCGTTGTAGATGCGGCTCTCGACGTAGCGCGGCAGAAGGGCGTCGAGGACGTCCTCCGCCGACGGCTCGAAGTCGAACAGCGGAAGGATCTCGCCCTTCGCGCCAGTCTCCTCGTCGACCTTGTCGAGGCTGAGCGGCAGCATCCGGCCGTCCACCGCGTTCTGCGTCATCATCGACACGAATTCCGTGTAGACGATGTGCAGCTCGTCGACGCCACCCTCGGCCGTAGCCGTCTGGATGGCCTCGATCAGCGGCGCCGCGACGCGCTTGGCGTCGGCGTAGGCCGGGCTGTCGGTGAAGCCGGTCCACGACTCCGCGACCTTGCGCTCGCGGAAGCCGAAGTAGGCCACACCCTTACGGCCGACGATGTACGAGTCGACCTCCTTGCCCTCGCCGCGCAGCCGCTCGGTGAGCCGCTCCGCCTGCTTGATGGCGTTCGAGGAGTAGCCGCCGGCCAGACCGCGGTCGCTCGTGATGAGCACGATCGCGGCGCGCACCGGCGCCTCGACCTCCGTGGTCAGGGCGTGCTTGGTGTTCGAACCGGTCGCCACCGCGGTCACCGCGCGGGTGAGCTCGGTCGCGTACGGCATCGACGCCGCCACCTTGCGCTGCGCCTTGACGATGCGCGAGGCGGCGATCATCTCCATCGCCTTGGTGATCTTCTTGGTCGCCGTGATGGCACGGATGCGACGCTTGTAGACCCGGAGCTGCGCTCCCATGAGTCAGGTCCCTTCCGTCGTCACTTGGAGACGTTGACGGCCGGTACGTCCTCGCCCAGGAGCTTGCCGTCCGAGGTCTCGAACTGCCGCTTGAAGTTGGCGATGGCGTCGGCGATGGACGTCAGAGTGTCGTCCGACATCTTGCCGCCGTCCGCGATGGAGGTGAGGAGCTCCTTGCGCTCGAGGCGCAGGTGGTCCAGCAGCTCCGACTCGAAGCGACGGATGTCGTTGACCGGGACGTCGTCCATCTTGCCGGTGGTGCCGGCCCAGACGGAGACGACCTGCTCCTCGACGGGCATCGGCTGGTACTGGCCCTGCTTCAGCAGCTCCACCAGACGCTTGCCGCGCTCCAGCGAGGCCTTCGACGCGGCGTCCAGGTCGGAACCGAAGGCGGCGAACGCCTCCAGCTCACGGTACTGGGCGAGGTCCAGGCGCAGACGGCCGGAAACCTGCTTCATGGCCTTGTGCTGGGCCGAGCCACCGACGCGGGAGACCGAGATACCGACGTTCAGCGCCGGGCGCTGGCCCGCGTTGAACAGGTCGGACTCAAGGAAGCACTGGCCGTCGGTGATGGAGATGACGTTGGTCGGGATGAACGCCGACACGTCGTTCGCCTTGGTCTCGACGATCGGCAGACCGGTCATCGAACCGGCACCCATGTCGTCCGAGAGCTTGGCGCAACGCTCCAGCAGACGGGAGTGCAAGTAGAAGACGTCGCCCGGGTAGGCCTCGCGGCCCGGCGGACGGCGCAGCAGCAGCGACACGGCGCGGTAGGCGTCGGCCTGCTTCGACAGGTCGTCGAAGATGATCAGGACGTGCTTGCCGGCGTACATCCAGTGCTGGCCGATGGCCGAACCGGTGTACGGCGCCAGGTACTTGAAGCCGGCCGGGTCGGACGCCGGGGCGGCGACGATCGTCGTGTACTCGAGCGCACCGGCGTCTTCCAGGGCGCCGCGAACGGACGCGATGGTCGAGCCCTTCTGGCCGATGGCGACGTAGATGCAGCGAACCTGCTTGTTCACGTCGCCCGAGCGCCAGTTGTCGCGCTGGTTGATGATCGTGTCGACGGCCAGAGCGGTCTTGCCGGTCTGACGGTCACCGATGATCAGCTGACGCTGACCACGGCCGACCGGCACCATCGCGTCGATGGCCTTGTAGCCGGTCTGCATCGGCTCGTGGACCGACTTGCGGACCATGACGCCGGGGGCCTGCAGCTCGAGGGCGCGGCGGCCCTCGGTCGCGATCTCGCCGAGGCCGTCGATCGGGTTGCCGAGCGGGTCGACAACGCGGCCGAGGTAACCCTCGCCGACGCCGACGGAGAGCACCTCACCGGTGCGCTGCACCGGCTGGCCCTCCTCGATACCGCTGAACTCGCCGAGGACGACCGCACCGATCTCGCGCTCGTCGAGGTTCAGGGCGAGACCGAGGGTTCCGTCCTCGAACTTCAGCAGTTCGTTCGCCATGGCGGAGGGCAGGCCCTCCACCTTCGCGATGCCGTCGCCGGCAACGCTGACCGTTCCGACCTCCTCGCGCGAGGCCGCGTCCGGCTGGTACGACTGGACAAAGTTCTCCAGTGCGTCCCGGATCTCCTCCGGCCGGATCGTGAGCTCCGCCATCTGGGTTCCCTGCTCTCCTTGTTGGGCCTGAAGCTTCTTAGGGGTCTGGGGGTGACCCCCAGGAATCTTCTGCAAGTTCTGCACGGCCCAACCGGGCCGCTAGGAATGCTTTTTTCTAATGTGTGGCTGGTCAGCCGGCCATGCGTCGGGACGCCTCTGCGATGCGGTCCGAGATGGTGCCGTCGATGACCTCGTCGCCGACCCGCACCGAGATCCCGCCGAGGACCGTCGGGTCCACGTCGAGGTTCAGGTGCATCGGTCGGCCGTACAGCTTGGCCAGCACCGCGCCGAGACGCTGCTTCTGGACGTCGCTGAGCGGAACCGCGGTGGTCACGGTGGCGACCATGCGGCCACGACGCTCGGCGGCGACCTTGGAAAGGGACTCGAGGCCCGCTTCCAGGCTACGTCCACGCGGGTGCGTGACGAGACGCGTGACCAGCCGCTCGGTGACGGCGTTCGCCTTGCCGCCGAGCAGGCTGCGCAGCAGCTCGCCCTTGGCGGCGGCGGTCGCCGACCGGTCGGTCAGTGCTGCGCGCAGCTCGGTGTTCGAGGAGACGATCCGGCCGAACCGGAACAGCTCGTCCTCGACGTCGTCGAGGCCTCCGCTGGTCTGGGCCGCCGTGAGGTCGGCGGTGGCCGCCAGGACCTCGAGCGAATCCACCAGGTCACGGGACTGCGACCAGCGGGACCGGGCCATTCCGGCCACCAGGTCGAGGGTTTCCCCGCCCACCTGGCCGCCGAGCAGACGACCGGTCAGCTCGGCCTTGGCCTCGCCGGACTGCGCCGGGTCCGTGATGACCCGACGCAGCGAGACCTCACGGTCGAGCAGCGCGGTGACGGCCGCCAGCTCGCCGGCGAGCTTCGCCGCGTCGACGGACGTGTTGTCCGTCAGCGCGTCGAGACGCTCGCGGGCGGAGGCCAGCGCGTCGCGGCTCGCTCCGTTCATCGGGCGGCCTCGGCCTTCTCCTCAAGCTCGCTGAGGAAGCGGTCGATCGTGCGGCTCTGCCGGGCGTGGTCCTCAAGGGACTCGCCTACGAGCTTTCCGGCCAGGTCGGTCGCCAGCTTGCCGACGTCCTGACGGAGCGCCGAAGAGGCGGCCTTGCGGTCAGCCGCGATCTGGGCGTGACCGGCAGCGATGATCTCCTCACGCTGCCGCTGGCCCTCTGCGCGCAGTTCTTCCTTGAGCGCAGTGCCCTGCTCCAGAGCGTCCTGGCGCAGGCGAGCGGCCTCGTGCCGGGCTTCGGCGAGCTGCGCCTTGTACTGCTCCAGCACGCTCTGAGCCTCGGTCTGAGCGGCCTCAGCCTTTTCGATACCGCCTTCGATGGCCTCGCGGCGCTCGTCCAGAACCTTGTTGATGTTCGGGAGGAGCTTCTTCGCGAGGAAACCGAAGACGATGACGAAGGCGATCAGACCGATGACGAGCTCGGGGATCGGCGGAATGAGGGGGTTTTCCCCGCCCTCAGCCGCGAGAACCAGGAGGTTCACATCAGTGCCTTTCGTCGATTCGGACTAGTCGTGGAGTTCGTCTTAGTAGACGAACGGCATGACCAGACCGATGAGGGCGAGCGCCTCACAGAAGGCGAAGCCGAGGATCTGGTTGGCGCGGATCAGACCGGCAGCCTCGGGCTGACGGGCAAGAGCCTGGGTACCGTTACCGAAGATGATGCCGACGCCGACGCCCGGGCCGATCGCCGCGAGACCGTAACCGACGGAGCTGAGGGAACCTTCGACGGCAGCAAGGGTCTGGGACATGCCAGTTCTTCCTTCTCTTTCATGGACCGGTGGGGGTTGGCCACCGGACGATTCGGGGGGATTGCAGGAGCGAGCTGTGGCTCAGTGGTGCTCGGCGAGCGCGCCCTGCAGGAAGCTGCAGGCCAGGAGGACGAAGACGTACGCCTGGACAGCCTGGATGAAGAGTTCGAACGCGGTCATCACGATGACCATGACGAACGAGACGCCCGCGTAAGCGATGCCGATCCCGTTCAGCAGGTACCAGCTGGCGATGGTGAACAGCAGCAGCAGGGTGTGACCGGCGAACATGTTCGCGAACAGTCGGACCGCGTGGGTGAAGGGGCGGACGATGACGTTCGAGAAGAACTCGATGACCATGACCAGCGGCAGGACCGGGCCGAGCGACTTGTCGTAGCCGGTCAGGTTCTTGAAGCCGCCGACGAAGCCGTGACGCTTGAACGTCACGCTCATCCAGATCACGTAGACGATCAGCGCGAGGCCGACCGGGTACGAGAAGATCGCCGTCACCGGGAACTGGGCGATCGGAATGATCGACCAGAGGTTCAGGATCCAGACGAAGAAGAACAGCGACACCATGAAGGGGACGTACTTCTCGCCCTCCTTCTTGCCCAGGGTCTCGTAGACGATGCCGCGGCGCACGAAGTCGTAGCCGGCCTCGGCGACCATCTGCAGCTTGCCCGGGACGACCTTCGGCTTGCGGAAGGCGGCCCAGAAGAAGGCGACGATGACGACCGTGCCGAGCAGGGCCAGCAGCATCGTCTTGTTGAAGTACGAGCTGCTGTCACCGTCCCCGAAGATCGGCTCGAACATGAACGAGTGCAGGCCGGGAGCCGGGAAACCACAACCGTCGAAGATGTGGCAATCGGTCTCGAAGGCGAGCACCGTCGTCGGGTCAGCACTCACCGCGGGCTCCTTCAGCGTGGCGCATAGGTACGGCAACCTCGTTGTGTCGGCGCGGCGGACAGCCGCTGTTCGGCACTGGACTGGTGTAACGGATGTGGGGGCGGCGGTCAGGCATCGAGCCTCGCGATGGAACAGGCGTCAGCCTCAGATGCCCGCGCCCGCATTGCCACAGTTGAAACCGGACGATAGCAGCATCCCGAACGCGTGCTTATTCCGCCCCTACCCCTCACGGCTTCTGGCCCGAATTTCCGGGCTTGTCGCCCTTCATCGAGTCAGGTTCGACGTAGAGGATCTTGGCCTTCATATGAGCACGCGCCTGTGCGGCGATCCACACCAGGGTGGCGACGACGAGCGTGATGGCGAAGGCCTTGGGATTGAACAGCGTCGTGTTCTTGAACACGGCGAGAAAGACGAAGAGCAGCAGGATCTGGGCCGTGTAGAGCATGAGCCCCATGGCCTGGAACAAGTGCGGAAGTGATTTCGCCGTGCGTTGCAGTACGAGGAATCCGATGCCCATGAACAGCATCACCACGACCGTCGCGACGACGGCGCCCACGGCCCCCTTGCCACCGGCGACGATCCCACTGATGACGGCGGCGAGAGCGCCGGCGACAGCCGTGGGAACGGCGGATTGCAGGAGGGATCGGACGTCATCTGACCGCATGGCGGTTTGCTCCGCGTGGTGGTGGGGGCACAGGGACTCGTACAGGACGAGCGTAAGCCCGGTCCGAGAGGGAACCTCGGGCCAATGGACCGTCGCACTACGGTCCTTCGGCTCTGTCGCCGGGTTTAGTGAACGGTATCACAAAGTATTTGATGAGAGCTTTACTCGGAGGGTGTGCGGACTGTCACACATGAGAGTGACCCTGCGCGTGTGTGCGCGACAGCCAAGTGTCTTGTCTGGTAAAGGGTGTTCATGTCCGACATGCGTGCCGGGCGTCAGCGCGAGGATCCGGCCTTACGCCGGTCGGGGAAGCGCGAACGGGGGCCGATGGCGGTCGCCCCGTTGACGCCGGACACGCCTGCCGCGATCGGCCGGGCCGGCTCCGGCTCCGCGGCGGAGGCGTCCTGCAGGGCCGCCTCCGCGGCCCGTTCCGCGTGCCGGTAGCGCGGCGGGACCAGCCGCTCCGCCCACTGCGGGGCCCGCGGGGTGAAGCGCGGCAGCAGGAGCAGGAGCAGGCCCACGGCGCTCAGCGCGGCGATCGCCAGCACGATCCACATCGAGGCGGAATGCACCGAATACGCCACGGTGCCGAAGGCGATCAATCCTGACCAGAAGTACATGATGAGCACCGCCCGGCTGTGCGAATGCCCGAGTTCCAGCAGCCGGTGGTGGAGGTGTCCGCGGTCCGCGGCGAAGGGCGACTGGCCCTTCCAGGTGCGCCGCACGATGGCGAGGACCAGGTCCGTCATCGGGATCGCGATGATCGTGAGCGGCAGGATCAGCGGGATGAAGACCGGCAGCATCGCGTGGGTCGCGTTGCGCTCGCCGCCCACGAACAGCGCCATCGCGTCCGGGTCCACCTGTCCGGTGATGGAGATGGCGGCGGCGGCCAGCACGAGGCCGATGAGCATCGAGCCGGAGTCGCCCATGAAGATCCGGGCGGGGTGCATGTTGTGCGGCAGGAAGCCGAGGCACATGCCCATCAGGATCGCGGCGAAGAGGGTCGCGGGCGCGGCCGCCTCGATCCCGTAGCCGAACCAGATCCGGTACGCGTAGAGGAAGAACGCGCACGTCGCGATGCAGACCATGCCGGCGGCGAGGCCGTCGAGGCCGTCCACGAAGTTCACCGCGTTGATGGTGATCACGACGAGGGCCACGGTGAGCAGGTTGCCCTGCCAGGGGGTGAGCGAGACCGAGCCGACGCCCGGGACCGGGATCCACAGGATGGTCAGGCCCTGCATGCACATCACACCGGCGGAGATCATCTGTGCGCCGAGCTTGATCAGGGCGTCGAGCTCGAACTTGTCGTCCAGTACGCCGACCAGCCAGATCAAGGCCGCCCCGGAGAGCAGGGCCCGCGGCTCGTTCGACAGCTCGAAGACCCCGTTGAGGTTCTGCAGGTGGTCCGCGACGAGCAGGCCGGCGCACAGTCCGCCGAACATCGCGATGCCGCCGAGCCGGGGAGTGGGCTCCCGGTGGACGTCGCGGGCTCGGATCTCGGGCATCGCGCCCACGGCGATCGCGAACTTCCGCACGGGCCCGGTGAGTAGATAAGTCACCGCGACCGTGACGCAAAGCGTCAGCAGATATTCACGCACGGGCTGCCCCAGATGTATCGCCGGCCATCTCAGCCCCACACACTAGCTGCGAAGTACTCACTGTCGGGGACGCGCAAGGGCGGTATCCCGGTTGCGGTACGTCGCTCTTGCCCGGCTTAAACCCCATACGGTGGAAAACTGACCACCAGCTCGTTGACGTCCCTACGGATCTTCGCGGGCTCCCCGCCGGCCAGCGCGGCCGTGAACAGCGCGGCGATCCGGCCCATCTCCGCCTCCCCCATGCCCTGCGTGGTCACCGCCGCGGTGCCGAGGCGGATCCCGCGCTGGTCACCGTAGGGAAGGGCGCAGGTGTCCAGCACGATCCCGGCGGCGGCCAGCCTGCCCCGGGCTCCCGCGCCGTCGAGGCCCAGCGGTGCGGGGTCGGCGGTGATCAGGTGGGTGTCGGTGCCCCCGGTCGTGATCGCGAACCCGCGGGCGGCGAGCGCGTCGGCCAGGGCGCGGCCGTTGGCGACCACCCGGTGCGCGTACGAGGTGAAGGCCGGCCCGGCGGCCTCGCCGAAGGCCACGGCCTTGGCGGCGATGCTGTGCATCTGCGGGCCGCCCTGGGTGAAGGGGAACACCGCCCGGTCGATCCGTTCCGCGAACTCGGCCCCGCACAGGATCATCCCGCCGCGCGGCCCCCGGAGCACCTTGTGGGTGGTGGCGACGACGATGTCGGCGTAGGGCACGGGGCTGGGCGCGGCCCCGCCGGCCACGAGCCCGATGGGGTGGGCGGCGTCGGCGATCAGGAAGGCCCCGACCTCGTCGGCGATCTCCCGGAACACGGAGTACTCGGGGTGCCTCGGGTAGGAGATGGACCCGCACACGATGGCCTTGGGCCGGTGCTCGTGCGCGAGCCGCTGCACCTGGGCGTAGTCGATGAGCCCGGTCGCGGCGTCCACTCCGTAGCCGACGAAGTCGAACCAGCGCCCGGAGAAGTTGGCGGGCGATCCGTGGGTGAGGTGTCCCCCGGAGGTGAGCGCCATGGCCAGCACGGAGTCCCCGGGCCGCAGCAGCGCGGCGTACGCGGCGAGCACGGCGGCGGATCCGGAGTGCGGCTGCACGTTCGCGTGCTCGGCGCCGAAGAGGGCGCGGGCCCTCTCGACGGCGATCTGCTCGGCGAGGTCGGCGTACTCGCAGCCGCCGTGGTGGCGGGCGCCGGGGTAGCCCTCGGCGTACTTGTTGGCGAGCACCGATCCCAGTGCGGTGAGCACGGCGGCGGAGGTGAAGTTCTCGGCGGCGATCAGCTGCAGCCCCGTCGTCTGGCGCTGCCGTTCCCCGTCGAGGACGTCGGCCATCTGCGGATCCTGCTGCCGCAGCAGGTCCAGGGGCTGGGTGATGACGCTCATGGCGCGACTCCAGGGGGGTACCGCGTACCGGGTACCAGCCACTGTAGGCCGCCCCTGCGCATCCCGCCCTGCGGCGCGAATCCGGCCCTGCGGCGCGGAACCGGTCCTGCTGCGCGAATCCCGCCCGACCGGGCAAATCCAGCCCCGCCGGCGTTTGAGGCGCGGGGGTTCGGGGGCAGCGCCCCCGACAACGGCGCCGCAGGTCAGCGCGAGGTCTTGACCCCGGTCAGCGCGGTGACCACCGGCTCCAACGCCTGGTTGATCTCGTCGCCGATCGAGCGGAAGAAGGTGATCGGCGCCCCGTACGGGTCGTACACCTCATCGGCGTCCGGCGAGGGGGCCAGCAGCCACCCCCGCAACGCAGCGGCCGCCCGAACCAGCGCGCGGGCCCGCTCCACCATCCCGTCCTCCAGCGGCGGCAGGGTCGCCGGGTCTATCGCCCGGACCAGCCGGGTGAACTCCTTCAGGGTGAAGGTGCGCAGCCCCGCCGAGTGCCCCATGGAGATCACCTGGGCGCGGTGGTCGCGGGTGGCGGTCAGGACCAGGTCCGCGCGTATGACGTGCTCGTCCAGGAGTTCCCGGCCGGTGAAGCCGGAGGCGTCGGCCCCGAAGTCGGCCAGCACGGCGGCCGCGTTGGCCTCCATGGGCGCGCCCTCGTGGCCCCAGGTGCCCGCGCTCTCCACGATCAGGTCCCCGGTGACGGGGCCCCCGAGCCGGTGGGACAGCGCGTGCCGCGTCAGCCGCTCGGTGATGGGCGAGCGGCACACGTTGCCGGTGCTGACGTGGAGTATGCGGAAGGTGCTGTCCCCGGCTATGCCACGCCCCTCAGGGCTCACGGAGCCACCTCGAGGTCGGGCACGACCTCTCGCAGCTGCTCGGCGGTCAGTGCCCCCTCGCGCAGCAGGACGGGAACCTTCCCGGTGACGTCGACGATCGACGACGGCTGGATGCCCGGGGTCGGGCCGCCGTCCAGGTACACGGACACGGAGTCGCCGAGCATCTCGCGCGCGGCGTCGCAGTCCTCCGGCGCCGGGTGTCCGGTCAGGTTCGCCGAGGACACCGCCATCGGGCCGACCTCGGTCAGCAGCTCGATCGCGACGGGGTGCAGGGGCATGCGTACGGCCACGGTCCCGCCGGTCTCGCCCAGGTCCCACGCCAGCGAGGGCTGGTGCTTGGCGACCAGCGTCAGCGCGCCCGGCCAGAAGGCGTCGACGAGCTCCCACGCCTGCTCGGAGAAGTCGGTGACCAGGCCGTGCAGGGTGTTCGGGGAGCCGATGAGGACGGGGGTGGGCATGTTGCGGCCGCGCCCCTTGGCGGCGAGCAGGTCGCCGACGGCCTCGGCGCTGAAGGCGTCCGCGCCGATCCCGTACAGGGTGTCGGTGGGCAGCACGACGAGCTCGCCGCGGCGTACGGCGGAGGCGGCTTCACGCAGGCCCGTCTTGCGGTCCGTCGCGTCGTTGCAGTCGTATCGCCGGGCCATCAGCGGGCCTCCTCGTGCGGCAGGGGGGTGGCGGGAATGCGCGCGGTGACCGAACCGATCATGACGGGGCCGGTCACGGCAGGGCCTTGCGGGCGGTCGCGAAGCGCGGGCGCTTGTTGAGGTCGGGGTGGTCGGCGGCGTCGGCCCAGCCCCGCTCCTCGGCGAAGATCCACGGGACCTGTCCGCCCTGGGTGTCGGCGTGCTCGATGACGACGATGCCGCCGGGCCGCAGCAGCCGGTGGGCGGTGCGCTCGATGCCGCGGATGGTGTCCAGGCCGTCCTCGCCGGAGAACAGCGCCATCTCGGGGTCGTGGTCGCGGGCCTCGGGTGCCACGTACTCCCACTCGGTGAGCGGGATGTACGGCGGGTTGGAGATGACCAGGTCGACCTGGCCGTCCAGCTCGGGCAGGGCGCTCAGCGCGTTGCCCTGGTGGACGGTGACCCGGGAGCCCTCGGCGTTCTTACGGGTCCACTGGAGGGCGTCCTCGGACAGCTCGACGGCGTGCACGCGCGAGCGCGGCACCTCCTGCGCCATGGCCAGCGCGATGGCGCCGGAGCCGGTGCACAGGTCCACGATCAGCGGTTCGACGACGTCCATCGCCCGGACGGCCTGTATGGCCCAGTCCACGACCGACTCGGTCTCGGGCCGGGGCACGAAGACCCCGGGCCCGACCTGGAGCTCCAGGTACCGGAAGAAGGCGCGGCCGGTGATGTGCTGGAGCGGCTCGCGCGCCTCGCGGCGGGCGACGGCCTCCCAGTAGCGGGCATCGAAGTCCGCGTCCTTGACGTGGTGGAGTTCCCCCCGCTTGACGCCGTGCACGAAGGCCGCGAGCTCCTCAGCGTCGAAACGCGGTGAGGGCACGCCGGCGGCGGCCAGCCGCTGGGTGGCCTGGGCCACCTCGGCAAGCAGCAAGTTCACGCTGGTCCTCCGGGCTGCTGTCGTACGGGGGGTGGTGCGGGGTCCTACGGGGTGGTGCGGGGGTCCTGCGCGGGGACTCAGTGCGCGGACGCGAGCTTGGCGGCGGAGTCCGTGTCGACGCAGGCCTGGATGACCGGGTCGAGGTCTCCGTCGAGCACCTGGTCCAAGTTGTACGCCTTGAAGCCCGTCCGGTGGTCCGAGATCCGGTTTTCCGGGTAGTTGTACGTACGGATCTTCTCGGAGCGGTCCACGGAGCGCACCTGGCTGCGGCGCACGTCGGAGGCCTCCTGCTCGGCGGCTTCCTGGGCGGCGGCCAGCAGGCGCGAGCGCAGGATGCGCATCGCCTGCTCCTTGTTCTGGAGCTGGCTCTTCTCGTTCTGGCAGGAGGCGACCACACCGGTCGGGATGTGCGTGATGCGCACGGCCGAGTCGGTGGTGTTGACGGACTGGCCGCCGGGGCCCGAGGAGCGGTACACGTCGATGCGGAGGTCGTTCATGTTGACCTCGACCTCCACCTCCTCGGCTTCCGGGGTGACGAGCACGCCGGCGGCGGAGGTGTGGATGCGGCCCTGGGACTCGGTGGCCGGCACGCGCTGGACGCGGTGCACGCCGCCCTCGTACTTCAGGCGGGCCCAGACGCCCTGGCCGGGCTCGGTGGCGCCGTTGCCGCCCTTGGTGCGGACGGAGACCTGGACGTCCTTGTAGCCGCCGAGCTCGGACTCGGTGGCGTCGATGATCTCGGTCTTCCAGCCCACGCGCTCGGCGTAGCGCAGGTACATGCGCAGCAGGTCGCCGGCGAACAGGGCCGACTCGTCACCGCCCGCACCCGCCTTGACCTCCAGGAGCACGTCCTTGTCGTCGCTGGGGTCGCGCGGAACGAGCAGCAGGCGGAGCTTCTCGGTGAGCTCTTCGCGCTGTGCGGTCAGTTCCTTGACCTCTGCCACGAAGTCCGGGTCGTCGGCCGCGAACTCCTTCGCCGTCTCGATGTCCTCGGCGGACTGCTTCCAGGCACGGAAGGTCGCGACGATCGGGGTCAGCTCCGCGTAGCGCTTGTTCAGCTTGCGCGCGTTGGCCTGATCCGAGTGGACCGAAGGGTCGGCGAGCTTCTTCTCAAGATCGGCGTGCTCGCCGATCAGTTCCTCGACCGCCTCGAACATCGGGGGCTCCTGAAGATGGTGAATGTGAAGAAAAGGGCGGCTGCGGGACGAGAAAGGCGCCGGTCCGGCTGCCCCCGTGCGAACAGGGTGCAGCCGGGGTCCGGCGCCTGAGGCTCGCTACTTCTGTGCAGCCTTGCCGAAGCGGGCCTCGAAGCGGGCCACGCGGCCACCGGTGTCGAGGATCTTCTGCTTGCCCGTGTAGAACGGGTGGCACTCGGAGCAGACCTCGGCTCGGATGGAGCCCTCGGTCAGGGTGCTACGGGTGGTGAACGACGCGCCACAGGTGCAGCTGACCTGGGTCTCGACGTACTGGGGGTGAACATCGCGCTTCAAGGTGTCTCCTAGATTCGGGAGGGCGCCGGGTCGCAGGAGCCGAATTGCGCGCTGCGTGAACCGGGGCCGACAGACCAGTCTGCCAGGACCGGGCTGCCTGTCAAAATTCTGAGGACGCCTCCCTCAACGGCAGGGGTCCGGCATCTATTCCGCGGCCCGGCGCAACCCCTCCGGGCGGGTGGGCGGGCAGGTGGTCCGCGCTACCGGACGACCGTACCGGCCGTGCCCTTGTCGCCGGCCGAGTTCGCGGTGGCCGCGGCGGGAACCGGCTGGTCGGCCAGGAGTGCGTCCCAGACCATCGTGGACTCCTTGGTGAGCGGGACGACCCGGTTGGGGTCACGGGTGTCTCCGGTCACCGGCAGGGTGATCATCTGCATGTTCTCGGGGCCGATGCCCTCCAGCCCCTGGGCGAACCCCATGAGGGACTTCACGTCGCCGAGCGCCTTGTCCGTGGTGATGGCCTTGGTGGCGGTGTCGGCGAGGTCGAGCAGCTTCTTCGGGTTGTCGAAGACGCCGATGGTCTTGACCTGCTTGATCAGCGCCTTGATGAAGGCCTGCTGGAGCTGTATTCGGCCCAGGTCGCCGCCGTCGCCGACGCCGTGGCGGGTACGGACGAGGCCGAGGGCCTGCTCGCCGTTCAGCCTGTTCGTCCCGGCGGGCAGGTTCAGGTGGCTGTAGTCGTCCTTGATCGGCTTGGTGGTCGTCACCTCGACGCCGCCGAGCTTGTCGATGATCTCCTTGAAGCCCGTGAAGTCGACTTCGAGGTAGTGATCCATGCGGATCCCCGACATCTTCTCCACGGTCGCGACGGCGCAGGCCGCCCCGCCGACGGTGAAGGACTCGTTGAACATCTTGCGCGGGCCGCCCAGGTCGCTCTTGCCGTTCGGGAGCTTGCAGGCGGGCCGGGTCACGAGGGTGTCGCGGGGTATCGATACGACGGTGGCCTTGGTGTGGCCCTCGTTGAGGTGGACGATCATCGCCGTGTCGGAGCGCGCGGAGCCGCCGTCGTCCTGGCCGTACTCCCCGTTGGCGCCGCCGCGGGAGTCGGAGCCGAGGACGAGGATGTCCATCGAGCCGTTGTCCACGTTCTGCGGGCGGTCCTTGCCGAGGGCGGCGTCGATGTCGACCGTCTTGAGGTTGCCGTTGAACTTGAAGTAGAAGTAGCCGAGCCCCGCCCCACCCAGGAGGACCACGCCGGCGGCGGTCCACGCGGCGATGACGACGGCCCTGCGGCCCGTGGCCGGCTTCCGTCGGCGTCTGCCCGCGCCGGCCCTGCGGCCGCGGCCCCTGATGTCCTGGCTCATGCTCTGCTCTGCCCGTCTGTGTTCGGCCCGGTTCCCCGTTTCCCTCTGACAGAGACGGTCGGACGCCCCCCAGGGTTCCACGGCCGCCTGTGCGTCCCGTGTGCGTCCCGGCCCGCGGAACCCCCGCGCCCGGCCTGGACGGGCACCCCGCGAACGCCCCGTGACCCCACACCTACCTGCGGTTTCCCCCGAGCGCGCGGGGTCGCCGCCCGGGGTCGCGCGGGATACGGGATGTGGCAAAGGTCGCATCTGCGCGCGAAGCGCCGTAGACCACACAAGACCGTGCAGACTCCACGGGCCCCGTAGGCACCACAGGCCCCGTAGGCCGGAAAGGTCCGGGCATGACGCGACCGCCCCCGTCGCGGGTGCGGCGGGGGCGGTCGGCGGTCACGCAGGTGGTGCTACGGGGAGACCTCAGTCGTCGTTCTTGCCCGACGGGGTCGTCTTCGCGATCTGCATGAGGAACTCGGCGTTCGACTTCGTCTGCTTCATCTTGTCGAGGAGCAGCTCGATGGCCTGCTGCGAGTCGAGCGCGTGCAGCACCCGGCGCAGCTTCCAGACGATGGCGAGCTCCTCGCTGTTGAGGAGGATCTCCTCCTTGCGGGTGCCCGAGGGGTCCACGTCCACGGCCGGGAAGATGCGCTTGTCGGCGAGCTTCCGGTCGAGCTTGAGCTCCATGTTGCCGGTGCCCTTGAACTCCTCGAAGATCACCTCGTCCATGCGCGAGCCGGTGTCGACCAGCGCGGTGGCCAGGATGGTCAGCGAGCCGCCGTCCTCGATGTTGCGCGCGGCACCGAAGAAGCGCTTCGGCGGGTACAGCGCGGTCGAGTCGACACCACCGGACAGGATGCGGCCGGAGGCGGGGGCGGCGAGGTTGTACGCGCGTCCCAGACGGGTGATGGAGTCCAGCAGGACGACCACGTCGTGGCCGAGCTCGACGAGACGCTTGGCGCGCTCGATGGCCAGCTCGGCGACGGTGGTGTGGTCCTCGGCCGGGCGGTCGAAGGTCGAGGAGATGACCTCGCCCTTCACCGACCGCTGCATGTCGGTGACCTCTTCCGGACGCTCGTCGACCAGGACGACCATCAGGTGGCACTCGGGGTTGTTGACCGTGATCGCGTTGGCGATCGCCTGCATGATCATGGTCTTGCCGGTCTTCGGCGGGGCCACGATCAGACCGCGCTGGCCCTTACCGATCGGCGACACGAGGTCGATGATGCGGGTGGTCAGCACGCCCGGGTCGGTCTCCAGGCGGAGCCGGTCCTGCGGGTACAGGGGAGTCAGCTTCTGGAACTCCGGGCGGCCGCGGCCGGATTCGGGCGCCATGCCGTTGACGGAGTCCAGGCGCACGAGCGCGTTGAACTTCTCGCGGCGCTCGCCGTCCTTGGGCTGACGGACGGCGCCGGTGGTGTGGTCGCCCTTGCGCAGACCGGCCTTGCGGACCTGGGCGAGGGAGACGTACACGTCGTTCGGGCCGGGCAGGTAGCCCGAGGTCCGGATGAACGCGTAGTTGTCGAGGATGTCGAGGATGCCCGCCACGGGGATCAGGACGTCGTCGTCGGCGACCGGAGTCTCCGCCGGCGCGAACTCGTCGCGGCCACGACGGCCACGGCGGTCGCGGTAGCGGCCGCGACGGCCGCGACGGCCGTCCTCGTCGAAGTCGTCCTGCGGGCCGTTGTCCTGACGGTCCCGGTCCTGACGACCGCCCTGCTGGCCCTGGCCCTGACCCTGACCCTGTCCGCGGCCGCCCTGCTGGCGGTCCTGACGGTCGGTCCGGTCCTGACGGCCGCCCTGCTGGCCCTGACCCTGCCCCTGGCCCTGGTTCTGGCCCTGGTTCTGACCCTGGCCGGCCTGGCCCTGACCCTGGGCGCCCTGGCCCTGGTCGTCGGCCTTGGCACCGCGGTCACGGCGCTCGCGGCGGCCGTCGGCGCGGTCGTTGCCCCGCTCGCGGCGGTCGCGACGGCCGCGGCCCTCGCCTTCCTGGCCCTGAGCCTGGCCGGCGGGGGCGGTGGCAGCCTCGGCCTTCGCTTCGGCCTGTGCGGCCGGAGCGACGGTCTCGGACTTCTGCTCCACCTGCACGGCGGCGGCGGGGGCCGAACCCTCGGGGCTGCCGGAGGGGGCGGTGGCACGCCGGCGGCGGCGCTCGCCGACCGGGGCGTCCTCGCTGGCCGGCTGGCCCGGGATGTCGATCTGGGCCTGCGCGGCGGTCTTCTCGGCGGGCGCCTCGGCGGCGGCCTCGCCCGTACGGGCCTTGCTGGTGGCACGGCGCTTCGGCTTGGTCTCGGTGCTGTCAGCGGGCGCGGAGGCCGCGGCGGCGGGCGCGGAGGCCGCAGCCTTGGGGGCGCTGCTTCCCGCCTGCGCCTCCTTGATGACCTCGATCAGCTGGCCCTTGCGCATCCGCGCGGTGCCCCTGATACCGAGGCCCGACGCGACCTGCTGGAGCTCGGCCAGGACCATGCCGTCAAGGCCGGTGCCGGAGCGGCGGCGCTTGGTCGGCGCGGCGCCCTCGGCGGGGGCACTGGTGTCGACGTTGGTGTCGGCAGCGCCCATCAGATCGGTGGTGTCGCTCACGAAGGGTCCTTCCCTGGAGCGGACGTCGGCCTGTCTGGCTCGGCGACCGGTTGTGCTGTCCGACAGCAAGCCACGACTCGATGAGCCGCGAACTGCTGCCGGGGCGGTGGTCCGCCGATAGAGATACGGCGGAGAGAAACGTGCATGTGCGTGGGTGGTTCCGGCGAGAAGCCCCCGAGCTGAAAGCGTGGGAATGTCACGCCGATTCCGGAGCGTGCTCGAAACTGCTGGCAGCGATCAAAGCAGTCGGGGAGGCTCCCGGAAGAAAGGTGGTCCCTGATAGGGACACTGAGCACCAAGCCATGGCGGCTTCGGATGCGCACTTGAGACTAACACTACCGGATCCAACAGACATTCCCCCTCTCCATCACCGGCTTTCGAGCCCGTCCGCGCGGGTTTCGCGCGGGCTCCGCGCGGGCGGCCTGCCCCGGCCGCCCGCCCCTGGCCGGCTGTGTCCTCTACTGCGCGGATCAGCCGCCCTGGGTTCCCAGCGGAAGTACGCTCGCGCCCGCGGCGTCGAGTGCGAGGCGGTTGGCCGCCCACCCCTCGCCGGCGAGCCGTGCGACCTTGTCGGCCGCACCGTTGTCGACCAGCGCGAGGACCGTGGGGCCCGCGCCGGAGATCACTGCGGGGATCCCGTCCGCCCGCAGCCGGGCCACGAGTGCCACGCTCTCGGGCATCGCCGGGGACCGGTACTCCTGGTGGAGACGGTCCTCGGTGGCCGGCAGCAGGAACTCGGGACGCCTGGTCAGGGCCTCTACGAGCAGACCCGCGCGGCCCGCGTTGACGGCCGCGTCCACGTGCGGGACGGTGCGCGGCAGCAGGCCGCGCGCGGTCTCCGTCAGGACCGGCTTGGAGGGAACGAAGACCACCGGAACGATGGAATCGGCGGGCTCCATACGGATCGCCTTGGCGCTGCCGCCGTCCATCCACGCGAGGGTGAAACCGCCGAGCAGACAGGCGGCGACGTTGTCGGGGTGGCCCTCGATCTCGGTGGCGAGCTCCAGCAGCGCCGTGTCGTCGAGCTTGGCCTCTCCGCCTATGGTCACGGCGCGGGCGGCCACGATGCCCGCGCAGATCGCGGCGGAGGAGGAGCCGAGGCCACGGCCGTGCGGGATGCGGTTGGCACAGACGACCTCGAGGCCGCGCGGCTGGCCGCCCAGCAGGTCGAAGGCAGTGCGCATGGACCGTACGAGGAGGTGGCTCTCGTCCCGCGGCAGGGTGTCGGCACCTTCGCCCGCGATGTCGATGTTCAGGCCGGAATCGGCCACGCGTACGACGACATCGTCATAGAGCCCCAAGGCCAGCCCGAAGGCGTCGAAGCCCGGGCCGAGGTTGGCACTGCTGGCGGGAACGCGCACCCGTACGGCGGCGGCGCGGAACGCTGGACCGGCCATCTTCCGATGACACTCCTTGTGACTGTGCGAGACGGAATCTTCGCTGGCTCGCTGTGAATGTACTGGAGAACGTACGACACCCGAAGGCCCTGTGGGCAGCACCGCGGTCATATGCGCGGCGGCGGATGTAAGTACAGCCTATCGAAGGAAGGTTCTTCTCCGACATAGGGCGCACAGCAGGCGCACGATGCGTGTCGCCGGCTCCCGCCGGTCCGGTCGGTTTCCGCCGCGATATCTGGCGGGTCTCCGTCGGTTTTTGTGCCGTACGGCCCGAGTTGCCGGATTCCTCAACCTTCGAAAGACTTCCGGAATCCGGCAACTCGGTTACTGCGGTACTGCTGCGACCACCGGCTGCGACCACCGGCTGGGACCACCGGCCGTCCGCACTTCCGGGACGGCCGGCCCTCCGCTCGGTCAGACGAGGCCGAGACGGATGGCGGCGGCCTCGGCGTCGACCGGAATGGTGATCGGCTGCGGAGCACCCGCGACCGCCCAGTCGGGGTCCTTCAGGCCGTTGCCGGTGACGGTGCAGACGATCTTCTGGCCGGGGTCGACCAGACCGAGGTCGACGGCCTTGAGCAGACCGGCCACCGACGCGGCCGAGGCGGGCTCGACGAAGACGCCCTCTTGGGCGGCCAACAGGCGGTAGGCGGACAGGATCTGGCGGTCCGTCACCTCGTCGATGAAGCCGCCCGACTCGTCCCGGGCCTGCAGGGCGTAGTCCCACGAGGCCGGGTTGCCGATGCGGATCGCGGTGGCGATGGTGTGCGGCTCCTTGACGACCTCGCCGCGCACGATCGGCGCCGAGCCGGAAGCCTGGAAACCCCACACACGGGGCGTACGGGAGGCCAGGCCATCGGCCTTGTACTCCTTGAAGCCCTTCCAGTACGCGGTGATGTTGCCGGCGTTGCCGACGGGCAGCACGTGGATGTCGGGGGCGTCGCCGAGCGCGTCCACGATCTCGAAGGCCGCCGTCTTCTGGCCCTCGATGCGTACCGGGTTCACCGAATTGACCAGCGCCACCGGGTAGTTGTCGGACAGCGCGCGGGCCAGATCCAGACAGTCGTCGAAGTTGCCGTCGACCTGAAGGATCTTGGCGCCGTGGATCAGGGCCTGGCCCATCTTGCCGAGCGCGATCTTGCCGCGGGGCACGAGGACGGCGCAGACCATCCCGGCGCGCACCGCGTAGGCGGCGGCGGAGGCCGAGGTGTTGCCCGTGGACGCGCAGATGACGGCCTTGGCGCCGTCCTCCTTGGCCTTGGTGATCGCCATGGTCATGCCGCGGTCCTTGAAGGACCCGGTGGGGTTGGCCCCCTCGACCTTGAGGTGTACCTCGCAGCCGGTGCGCTCGGAGAGCACCTGGGCGGGGACGAGGGGAGTGCCGCCCTCGCGGAGCGTCACCACCGGGGTCGTGGCCGTGACCGGCAGGCGGTCCCGGTACTCCTCGATGATGCCGCGCCACTGGTGGGTGCGATTGCTGCTCATGGGTCCTTACTCCCCTTCAACACGCATGATGCTGGCGACACCGCGGACGGTGTCCAGCTTCCGCAGCGCCTCGACGGTCCCGGAGAGGGCGGCGTCGGGCGCACGGTGAGTGACGACGACGAGGGAGGCCTCGCCGTCTTGAGCTTGACGACCTTGCTGGCGGACCGTGTCGATGGAGACACCGTGCTCCGCGAAGGTGGTCGCCACCTGGGCGAGTACGCCCGGCTTGTCCGCCACATCGAGGCTGATGTGGTAACGGGTGACGACATCCCCCATGGGGCTGACCGGCAGCTGGGTGTACGCCGACTCGCCCGGCCCCTTTGCCTCGGCGAGCTTGTTGCGGCAGACGGCGACGAGGTCGCCGAGGACCGCGGACGCGGTCGGCGCGCCGCCCGCGCCCGGACCGTAGAACATGAGCCGCCCGGCGGCCTCCGCCTCGACGAACACCGCGTTGTAGGCCTCGCGGACGGAGGCGAGCGGGTGGGTCAGCGGGATCATCGCCGGGTGGACGCGGGCGGTGACGGACTCGCCGTCGGCGGCGCGCTCCAGGATGGCGAGGAGCTTGATGGTGCAGCCCATGCGCTTGGCGGACGCGAAGTCGGCGGCGCTGACCTCGGTCATGCCCTCGCGGTAGACGTCGTCGAGGCGGACCCGGGTGTGGAAGGCGATGCCGGCCAGGATCGCGGCCTTGGCGGCGGCGTCGTAGCCCTCCACGTCGGCGGTGGGGTCGGCCTCGGCGTACCCGAGGGCGGTGGCCTCGTCGAGGGCCTCCTGGTACCCGGCGCCGGTGGAGTCCATCTTGTCGAGGATGAAGTTCGTCGTGCCGTTGACGATGCCCATCACCCGGTTGATCTTGTCGCCCGCGAGGGACTCGCGCATGGGGCGGACCAGTGGGATGGCGCCGGCGACGGCGGCCTCGTAGTACAGGTCCAGCCCGGCCGCCTCGGCGGCGGCGTGCAGCGCGGCGCCGTCCTGGGCGAGCAGCGCCTTGTTCGCCGAGACGACGGAGATGCCGTGCTCGAAGGCGGTGGTGATCAGGGTGCGGGCCGGCTCGATGCCGCCGATGACCTCGATCGCGACGTCGATGTCGCCGCGTTTGAGCAGCGCGGTCGCATCGGTGGTGACCAGGGCCGGGTCGATGCCCTCGCGCACCTTGGAGGGGCGGCGCACGGCCACGCCGGCGAGTTCGACGGGCGCGCCGATCCTGGCCGTCAGATCGTCGGCGTGCGTCGTCATGATGCGGGCAACTTCCGAGCCGACCACTCCACAGCCCAGCAGCGCCACCTTCAGCGGACGCGTACGCATCATTCGACCTACGCCTTTCGATCTTCACATCAGTACCTGTTGCGCGGTTTGCGCCCCAGGTGTGAACCAGTCTCACTCAATGGACAACAGTTTCCACCCTCGGTCCATTGAGTGAGACACCTATTCCGGGGTCCGGGGGCTTCCCCCAGAAGAATGCGTCAGCCGACGTCGAGACGCAGGAGATCCTCCTCCGTCTCCCGGCGGACGATGACACGCGCCCGGCCGTCGCGCACGGCGACGACCGGCGGGCGGAGCACGTGGTTGTAGTTGCTCGCCATCGAACGGCAGTACGCGCCGGTGGCCGGGACCGCGAGGAGGTCCCCGGGGGCGAGGTCGGCGGGCAGGAACGCGTCCTTGACCACGATGTCGCCGCTCTCGCAGTGCTTGCCCACGACGCGCACGAGCATGGGCTCGGCGTCGGAGGTCCGCGAGACGAGGGTGACCGTGTACTCGGCGTCGTAGAGGGCCGTCCGGATGTTGTCGGACATCCCGCCGTCGACGGAGACGTACGTCCGCAGGCCCTCCAGCGGCTTGATCGTCCCGACCTCGTAGAGGGTGAAGGCCGTCGGCCCCACGATCGCCCGTCCGGGTTCGACGGAGATCCGCGGGGCGCGCAGGCCGGCCGCCTCGCACTCGCGGGCGACGATCTCGTGCAGGGCCTTGGCGATCTCGTGCGGCTCGCGCGGGTCGTCGGCGGAGGTGTAGGCGATGCCCAGCCCGCCGCCGAGGTCGATCTCGGGCAGCTCCACCCCGTGCTCGTCGCGCACGGCGGCGAGGAGGCGTACGACGCGCTTGGCGGACACCTCGAAGCCGGCCATGTCGAAGATCTGCGAGCCGATGTGGGAGTGGACGCCGAGCAGCTCCAGGCTGTCGTGCCCGAGCGCGCGCCGTACGGCCTCGGCGGCCGACCCGTCGGCCACGGCGATCCCGAACTTCTGGTCCTCGTGCGCGGTGGCGATGAACTCGTGGGTGTGCGCCTCCACGCCCACGGTGACGCGGATCTGCACGGGCTGGCGTACGCCGAGCTCGCGGGCGATGTGCGCGACGCGGGCGATCTCCTGGAAGGAGTCGAGCACGATCCGGCCGACGCCGGCCTCGATCGCGCGGGTGATCTCCGCGGTGGACTTGTTGTTGCCGTGGAGGGCGATCCGCGCGGCCGGCATCTCGGCGGCGAGCGCGGTGGCCAGCTCCCCGCCGGAGCACACGTCGAGGTTGAGCCCCTCCTCCTTGAGCCACTTCACGACGGCCTTGGAGAGGAACGCCTTGCCGGCGTAGAAGACGTCGGCGTCCGGCCCGAAGGCGTGCGCCCAGGCACGGCAGCGCGCCCGGAAGTCCTCCTCGTCGAGGAAGTACGCGGGCGTCCCGAACTCCTCGGCGAGACGGGTCACTTCGATCCCGCCGACGGTGACGACTCCGTCGCCGTTCCGGCCGACCGTGCGCGCCCAGATCTTCTCCTCGAGCGCGTTGAGGTCGGCGGCCGGCGGAGCGTAGTGGCCCTCGGGCATGACGTCGGCGTGGCGGGGCCCGGCGGGGTGTGCGGAACGGCTCATCTCGACATTCTCTCTTCGCAAATCATCCGGAACACAGGCGCATCACATCGGACCACAATGAGTCGCATCGGATCGCATACGGTTCGCGGCATCACAGGCAGTGGTGGTCGGGCACGTCTATGCCGAGCAGGGCCAGGCCGCCGGCCAGCACCGTCCCGGCGGCTTCGGCAAGGGCCAGCCGGGCACGGTGGGCGGCCGAGGGTTTCTCGTCCCCCTTGGGCAGGACGTGGTACTGGAAGTCGAGCAGGGCGTCCGCGATCGCGACGAGCTGCCGGACGAGCCGCTCGGGCGCATGGTGGTGCGCGGCGGCTTCGAGCACGAGGGGGTGATCGCGAAGAACCCCGAGCAGGACGTCGGCGCCGTCCACCTCCCCCGGTTCCGCACGGAACCCCAACTGCCCGGCGTTACGGGTCAGCGCCCGCGCCCGGGAGTGGGCGTACCGCACCCGGAAGAACTCACTGGACTCGTCCTGGACGAGCAGCGCCGCGGAAAACACGGGGGTCTCGGCAGCGGGAACACAGAGCATCGCCCAGACGGCGGCGCCGGCCCCGTACTCCGCCACCACATCGCCGTCCCGCTTGGCGACGGGGGCGACGCGGGCTACGGCACTCCCGGCCCCCAGCCCCTGACTGCTCGCAATCCGCCGCACGGCTGCGCACACGACGCGCTCGCGCAGGTCGGCACGGGGAACCCCACCGGGCTCGGAGGCCTCACGGCCCTCGGGGGTCTCGTCGTCCTCGGGGGTTCCGTCGCCCTCGGAGGCAAGGCCGTACAACGCCCCACCGGCTCGAATGCCCCGTACCAGCTCTCCGACCGAACTCTCGGCGAGCACGAAGTTCAGGAACCCGGCGCCGGTGATCTCCACACGCTCGACCCCGGGCAGACCCGCCAGCCGCGGGGCCAGCACCTCGGCCACTCCACGGGGCGGAACTCCGGCACCCTTCGCCACCCCGAACGCGACGGGCGAGGCGTAGTCCCCCACTCCCCCGGGCCGCGTCCGCTCGACGACGACCCGCTCGGGCACGACCACACCGGCGGGCAGCTCCCCGTCCTCAACGGCGCGGCGCAGGGCGCGCACGACGGAACGGGAGAGGTCGACGGGGGTCACGTGACCAGCCTAGGGGAGAAGCCCCCACGTCACGCGAACGGTTTCGCCATGTGGAATGCGGCCCCTGGCGGGAGCCCTGACAGGGGCGCCACAGGGAGGGTCATCCCCTCCCTCTCCCGGCGGGAGCACCCTTCCGTTCCCGCCGGTCGCGGCGCTCGATGAGCCGGCGCACGACGCGCACCAGCTCCGCGGGCTCGAAGGGCTTGGCGAGGAAGGCATCCACGCCGGCGGCGATCCCGGCCTCGACCTCGTTCTGCGTACAGGCGCTCACGATCGCAACGGGCAGATGCCGCGTCCTGGGATCGGCCCGCAACTGTGCGGCAGCCCCGAACCCGTCCAGGCGGGGCATGACCACATCAAGAGTGATCACATCGGGCATCACGCGATGAACAACGTCCAGGCACTCGGCACCATCGTTCGCGGTCACGACCTCGAAGCCCTCCAGCTCGAGATTGACCTTGATCAGCTGCCGGATGACCTTGTTGTCGTCGACAACAAGCACCCGGCCCGAGGCGCCCGACACAACTCGAGAGTAGGTCCGCCCCGGCCCCCGCGTCCGGGTTTTTGCCACTTCCACCCCGTCCGAGCGACCCACGCCTCCCTCCCCCCGAATCCGTTCCTGATCACCGTCGGGAAGCTGGTAGTGTTCAACCCGTCGCCGCAACACCAGCGACAGCGCCCCCGTAGCTCAGGGGATAGAGCAACGGCCTCCGGAGCCGTGTGCGCAGGTTCGAATCCTGCCGGGGGCACTTCGCAGGAAGTGCCACAGAGACCCTCCAAACAGTGTCAGTACTGTTCGGAGGGTCTTTTTGTGTTTCGCACCATGGGCACCCGCAGACCAGCAGCATTCAGGGCACATACATCACCGTCCAAGTGCTGCCGTTCACACGCGGCGCCCACTCGGGCATGTACGGCCCCTACGTGCTGCTCAGCTTCCCGCAATTGGAGCGTCGCTCGATCTCGTACTCAACGAGGCCCCACGGGCAACATCTGGATGGAGCGAGAGCAGGAAGTCGCCTGCTACCGAGGGCTCTTCGATGACGCCCGGGGGCCCGTCCGCGACAGCAAGCGGCCCGCCGGGCCGTGATCGGGTTCGGGTTCGGGCCGGTGCTTGGCAGGCGTTCGTCCGTCAGGTGTGGTGAACATTCAGCTCCGGTCCAGGAGTTGGGCGGCCAGGGCGCGGGCGCTGGAGGGGGCTCCGCGTGTCCCTTCGCCGGGCTGGCCGTGTGCTTCGTCCAGGGTGCGTAGGAAGCTGCGCGCGCGTTCGGTGGGGGCGCGGTCCAGGACCGTGGTGCCGGTGGCGGCCTCCTGGGTGGGGGCGTAGCCGGCCAGACGGAGGGCTGAGAGGGTCTCCTCCGGCGGGGCCGCTGAGATGAGGACCGTGGGCGCGATGCGGCGCAGGCCTAGTTTGGCGAGGCCGCGGGCTTGCGCGACCTCGGTGATCAGGGCGGTGTCGTCGGAGCGGATGCAGCAGGCCGAGCGGACGACGCGCAGCTGTCCGTGGGTGCGGGCCGTGTCCTTGATCGTGTAGGTGAGCGGTTGTGGGAGTGGTGTCTCGCGTTCGCTGACCCCCGTCAGTCGGTCCAGGAGCTCGTCGGCGCTCCAGCCCGCGTCCATCGCGCGGCGGAGGGAAGCCGCGGTGATCCGCCAGACGACCGCGTGGCCCTCCGACTCGATGTCGCCGACCGCGGAGAGGAGTTCGGCGAGGTCCGGGGCCGGGGCTCCGGTGACCGTGGCGGTCAGGTCCGCCTGGAAGCGTGTGGTGGTGCTGGGCGCGGGAAGTGTTTCGTACAGGGCGGCGCGGAGGTTGCTCACCGCCCGGGCAAGAGCCGGGCGGGCGGTCAGGTCCTCGCCCAGGCCGTCCGTTCCGAGGGCCGCCGGGTCCGTGCCCGCGCCCGGAACGGCGGGGTAGTGGTGGCCCGCGCCCGCCTCCAGGAGAGCGCTGACCGCACGTCCGGCCGGGGTGAGGGCGCCGTGTGCTACCAGGCCCAGCAGCTCGGCCTCCTCCAGGGTCGACCGGAGGCGGCCCGCGATGTCGTCATCGCCCAGCAGCCGTCCCGCCGCGTCGTTCGCGAGGAGGGAGCTCAGCAACGGCTGGTGCCAGGCGGCCCGTTCCAGTAGTTCCGTGTACGACTCCGCCGTCAGGGTCAGGCCCTGGCCTGGCGCCAGGCCGCCGAGCGCGCGCAGTGTTCCGCGGCGCAGCGGGACGGCGTACGCGTCCTGCGGGCTGATCAGCGCCACCGGGGTCTCGCCGTCGTCCGGCCAGTGGGTGAGCACCTCGGGCACCACCGCCCAGGCGGCCAGCAGGGGCAGCAGCTTGCCCGCGGGCGGGGCCGCCGCCCACGGGTCGTAGCGGTCGCTGGGGAGGAGGCGGGCCGCGGGCTTGGGTGTCGCCTGCCGCCTGCGGCGGGCGGGCTCGGGCTCGTCGGCCTGCGGGGCGGCCAGGCCGGCGTTCACGGCGAGGTCGAGCCACAGGCGGGTGTCCGCCTCGCTCGCACCGGCGGACTTGGCCAGGCGCCGGGTGTCCCGTACGGCGATGCCGCCCGCCTTGCGTACGGCGACCGGCTGCGCGGCCAGCGCCCGTAGGACCAGCTCCGCGCGCCAGGCGGCCGCTCCGGCCGCGGCTCCCCCTTGGCCGTCCCAGCCGCGCGGCAGCGGGACGGTGTGGGTGAGCGGTTCCGGCTCCAAGCGGGGACAGGGCGCCCCCTCGCCGTCGCGCAGGGCGCGGGACACTTCGTACGGGAGTTCCGCCAGGTCCGGGCCGGCGGGCAGGAGTAGCGCGCGTGCGGCGAGCCAGTCGGTGCCCTCGTCGCCGCTGCCGCCCTCCCGGAAGGTGTACTTGGCACTGGGTCCCGCGTACGAGCCGTATTGGGTGACGAAGCAGTGGGTGCGCAGCAGGGGTGGCCCGAGGACCAGATTGTCCAGCAGCTCGCGGGCCGCCGACGGCGCCTGGGACACCAGGTCGCGGACCCGGCCCGGATCGGCGAGCAGGGCGGTGATGCGGGCCTGGGCCTCGGGGCGGGTGCGTGCCGCACTCTCGCCGAACAGCAGGGAGGCGATCCGTTTGACCTCCGGCGCGTTGTAGGCGGCGGTCAGCAGCCGGTCCGCCGGCCGGCCGTAGCCGTCGAAGCCGGCCGCCCGGACGTGGAGCAGGGGCGGGATCGCCAGCCGGCCCTGCGGCGCCGGCAGCAGCAGCGCGCGTTCCCGTAGCCGGGCGATCGCCTCCGCCGCCCGCTCGCGCGCGCCGCCCGGCGTGAACCAGTCCAGCACGTCCTTCTCCGGCACCAGGCGTTCGGACGGCTCCACGGGCACGGCGACCGGCACGGGACGCCACCCGTACTGAGGCCGGGCCGCGGCCTCCTCCGCGACCGGCCCGTGCTGTCGCAGGGCCAGGGCGGCGATCGAGGCCAGGAGCTCCATCTCGCCGGCGGTCCCCGCGGTCAGTCCGCGCGCCACCGACTCGTCCGTGAGCAGGTGCTCGGCGAGTTGGCGGGGAGTCGTGATGCGGGTGTAACCGACAGCGAGAGGGAGATCCCGTTCCTCAAGCAGGGCGGTCAGCTGGTGTTCGGGGAGCTGCTTGAGCCACTTCTCCAAGGCGGTGCGCGAGTTCACCCCGCCAGCGTAGTGCGAGGGGTGCGGCGGCATACGGGCTTCCCGATACCACGGCCGGGGGCGGCCCCGTGGTGGAGCCGGCTGCCCCGGCCTGCCCGCCGCTCCCCTTCGGCGGGCAGGCCGCATCCACCGTCAGGTGAGGGTGTTCGTGAGGTGCGGGCCTATGTAGCCGATGAAGATGCCGTGGGTGGCGCAGGCGCCGTCGTAGTAGTGGAGGCGCGGGGCGATCGTGTTGCCGCCGCCGATCCTGACGTGCGCGCCCATGAAGAGCTTGCGGGCGGGGTCGATGTGCTCCGGGACCGGGAAGGTGCGTTCCTTGCGCCAGTCGGCTTTGGTCTTCACCGACTTCGACTCGTCGCGGATGATTTTCCGCGGGGAGATGGAGTGCTTGCCCTCCGGTACGTCCTCGCACCACTGCTTGAAGTCGCGGGTGGCCTCACCGTCGGCTGCGGCGTCGGCGTAGTCCTGGAGGGCCAGCAGGGCATCCCAGGTCATGCGGCCCCAGGAGGAGCCGTACGCCTGGTCGTCGAGTTCCAGGGTGACCTTGCGGGAGCCGGTGAAGTGGACGCGCGGCATGTCGGCGATCCGGTCGAGGATCTCCGCGAAGGAGGCGGGCCCCGGGGGGCCGGGTTCGACCGGGGTGTACGCGGCTTCGGCTGCGTTGAGGATCAGGAGTCGCTTCTGGACCGCCAGTAGTTGGGCCTTGACTCCGTGGAGTTCCCGGTACTGCTCGTCGTACTCGCCGACCAGCATCGACTCGCCCTGTTGGGTTTCGTGCAGTTCCCGTTTCAGGCCGCGGATCTCGTCCGCCCGGGCCCTCTGCTCTCGTCCCGCCTCCTCCAGGATCTCGAAGAGGGCGTGGTTCTCGTCCCTCAGGCGCTCCAGCTCGGACGTCCCGACGCCCTCCTTGGTGCGGGCCCGGAGGACGGGTACGGAATCGAGTTCCGGGGGCAACGGGGCCTGGATCGCCAGGCGCTGCGGTAGCTGGGCGAGGAGGCCCCGGGCCCGGTGCGGGGTCTCGGTGATGGTCCGGCGGGACAGGACGCGGTGGCGCTGGCCGTCGGCCGCCCAGGCCGGGTCCACTCCCGGCAGGTACGTACGGATCCCGCCGGCGAAGACCTGGTGGTATTCCAGGGCCCGGTTGAAGTACGGCTCGGCCTCGGGTGCGAGGACGTAGAGGATGGCCAGGCCGGCCAGTGGGCGGACCAGCGGGTCCACGGTGCGTTCCAGCCAGGCGTCGAAGTCCACGCCGTGGGGCGTACTGGCCACGACGACGGGCAGGCGCCGCTTCTCGTCGCAGAGCTCGTCTATGACGGAGTGGACGTCGTCGACCTCGATGACCTGGGGCATCCGCGTCACGTCGGCGAGCCCGTCGCGCGCTCGGAGCACGTCGAGCAGGCTCCCGGCGAGACGGGGGGTCTTGGCCGGTGTGGGGAAGACGTCAGGCCTGTCGGGCAGGTGCTCGACGTCCAGCTGGACCCAGGTCGGTCCGGCTCCGGTCTGCCGGATCAGTACGGTGGTCTGCCAGGTGCCGTCCGGGGTCGTCTCCCGCAGCCGCCAGCGGCCGTACGCTCCTGAAGTCCCGGTGGCGGAGTCGTGGTCGAGGGTCACGCCGCGGGCTATCTCGTTGCGTCCTTCGGCGAACGCCTCGATGTCGTAGGTCTTCGGGGGTTCCTTCAGCCAGCTGCGGAGCCGGTCGTCGACCAGGGCTCCCGTGCCGACGTAGTCGAGTCCGCTGGTGACGACCATGCGGTAGCGGCGGGTGTCCACGCGGTGCGGTTCCTTTCGTGGCGCGGTCAGGGCCGGACGGCGGCCGTATCCGAGGGCATGGCTCGCAGGAGCTCCGTGACGTCCGCGTGCCAGGCCCTGACCTCGGCCGGCGTGGGCGGGAGTTCGTAGGTGTGGTGGTGACATGCCGCGCTGAGGGCCGACCGGACGACGTACCACCGGCGCGCCACCGAAGGGCTCGCGTACCACTCCAGGCACAGGGCTTTGGTGCGGCCCCGGCTGTGGACCATGCCGGGGCTGGTGCTCCGCCAGAAGTCGTCCATGGCCTCGTCCAGCGCCAGCCGCAGCAGGGCGGCCGCGGCGCGGGCGCGCAGGCCGGGCGTGAGGGCGGGCTCGAGTGCGGGCGTGAGGCCGGGCTCGAGTGCGGGCGTGAGGCCGGGCAGGGTTCCGGGCGGTGGCGTGAGCAGTTGGCCGGCGGCGGCGACGAGGTCGCGGACGGGCTGGGTCACCGGCGCTGCACCGCCCTGGCGAGCCGCTCGGTTTCCCGGACCAGGTCCCCGTTGGCGCCGGACCGGGCGGGAGCCTGGTGGGCGCCCGCGTTGCACCGCTCGATCAGGGTGCGTGCCCAGGGTCCGTGGTCCCGGGCCACCGCGGCGAGCACCTCGGCCGGCGCCATCGCGCTGTCGTAGAAGGCGAGCGCGGCCAGCTCGGTGAGCTCGTGCGTGCCGCTGATCCGGGCCTCGACTTCGTCGTGGCCGTGGCCGTCGCCGCGCAGTCGGCGCCGGGCCGGTTCGAGGTAGGCCGCTTCCAGTGCTCCTCGGCACATCTGGGGCAGCACTCGATCGGCGACCTCCTGCGGCACATTGCGGTCCGCGGCCACGGCCCGGGCTTCGCCCAGCGCGAGCGAGACCGGGTCGTCGGTCCGGGTGACCCGTACGACGGAGTCCGTCTGGCGGGAGACCTGCATGATCGTCGCGGGGACGCGGAGCTGACGGAGGGCCTGCTGGAGGCGGGTGTCGTGCGTGAAGACCACCACTTGACGGGTCCGGGAGCAGAGTTGGAGGACGCGGGCGAGCCCTTCGACCTTCTCCGGGTCCATGGACTGCACCGGGTCGTCGATCACCAGGAAGCCGAAGGGGCTGCCGGGATGTGTGGCACGCGGGAGGAACAGCGAGAGGGCGAGCGAATGGAGCTCGCCCTGGCTCATCACGCCGAAGGCGGGCGCGTCGATGGCATCCACGGAGGCGTCGAGCACCACCTTCCGCTGGTTGGCGGTGCCGGCGAGGCTGATCGAGCCGAGTGAGACGCTGCTGCGTTCGCACAGGAGGTTCCAGATGGTCTGCGACTGCTCGGCGAAGGGCCGGAGCCGTTCCTCGCGCAGTTCGCCGGTGACCTTCTTCAGCCACGCGCGGCCGTCCTTGATCTGCTTGATCAGCGGCCGGGCCGCCTCCGCGGCCTCGGCGTCGCGCAGGCACTCGGCGAGGCGCAGGGCAAGGGGCTGCCAGCGGCCGTCCTGCTCCGCGATCCGGTGCGCGGCCTCCTCGCCCGACTTGCGGCAGGCGTCCGCCAGGGTGGCCGCCACGCGCTCGACCCGGTCCGCGAGTTCGCGCGGGTCCGCGGCTTCCCGGCAGGCCGCCCACTCGGACCAGAGGAGGGCGAGCGGCGAGTCGGCACCCTGCAGCCAGCCCGGAACGGGCCGTACGAGGTCACGCGCGGCCCGCACCGCGGCCGCCAGCGCCTCACGCGCGCTCTGCGCCGTGGCCGCCTCCCGCTGGAGGCGTTCGACCTGTTCCCGGGCTCCCACGGCCCAGACCTCGTCGAGGCGGCTCCCGGCACCGCATACGGGACAGTCCTCGGACCGCGGGTGGCGGCGCCGGTGGTCCAGCGCGCGCTCCAGCAGTCCGATCAGTTGCCTGGCGTCCTCGGCGGCGCCGAACCGCACGTCCTCGGCAGCCGCGGCGGCCTCCCGCAACCGGGCGACCGCGCCCGCCACTTCGCGCGGGTCGGGGCCCTCCAGACCCGCGAGGCGGTGCAGCCGGGCCAGCTCGGTGCCGTCCGTCGCGACGTGGCCGTTGAGCAGGGCGCGTAGCCGGTCGAGGTCCGGGGTGCGTCCACCGAGCGCCGCGACGGCCTCGGCGGCCCTCGGGTCGTCCGACTCGGCCAGCTCGGCGGTCACGGCGCGGTTCAGCTCAGCGGCGCGGGTGACCGTGTCGGTGAGGACCTTGGCGCGGGCCCGGGCTTCGTTGTCGGCGTCGCTGAGCAGGTCCAGTCCGAGGATCTGCGCGAGCGCGTCGTGCAGGGCGCTCATCCGCCCGTTGATCATCGCGCCGAGCTCGCTGTACGAGAGGAACGGCCGGTAGAGCGACAGGTCCTCGGCGTCGATGACCTCGCGCGGGTCCTGCTCGGGCATGCCGGGCCGGTGCGCGACCGTCCGGGAGTCCTCCAGTCCGTCACCGTGCCAGCTCCTGCGCACGGTCAGCGGAAGGCTCTCGCCGTCCGGGCAGAGCTCGACCGAAACCTGCGGGGCGGAGGGGTCGTGGAGGTTGCGCCAGCCCTGCTTCCAGACCTGAGTGCGGTCCTGCCAGCGGAAGTTGTCCCCGGTCAGGACCATCTCGGCGGCCTCGGCGAAGCTCGACTTCCCCGAGCCGTTCCGGCCGGCGACCACGGTGAGGCCGGGGCCCGGTGTCAGTTCCAGCGCCGCGGCCGGTCCGATGCCGCGCCAGCCGGCCGCCGAGATCGACCTCAGGTACACGGGCCCGGACCGGCCGGCGCTCCTCACCCGCACCTCGGGCAGCAACTCGGCCACGAGGTCCCGCGCCGCGGGTGTCAGCGCGGAACGGGCGAGGCGGCCCAGAACCAGGTCGCGCAGGGTGGGTAAGGGCCGGTCGCTCACTACGACTCCTTGCGGTGGCACGGGGTGCTGATCCCGCCCATGCTGCCCGAAACCTCCGCCCCTGGAAGGGCGAACCGTCCACCGGGGTCCGAAGCCCCGCCGGTCGTGGCGGCCGTGAGGTTCCGGTGGTCCGTACGAAGGATGTGGGGGTGGGTCTGTGGGTTTTGGGGGGTGGGGGGCGGGGGTGTGCGTGCGTAGGTTGGAAGGGAGGCCACTTCGGTTGCGGGTCTGGGGCTTTGTGGCGTGCTCTGACGGTGAGGATGGGGCGGCGCGATATGCGTGACTTGGTGGAGACGGCGCGACAGTGGGTGGCCGAGGGGCGGGTCGGGTTTCTGGCACGGCCCGTGACCGAGCAGGGGTTCGGGCCCCGGGATCCCGCCGGGGCCGTGCTCGTGGATGCGCGCGGGGAGTGCGTCGGGGCCCTGTACCGGGGGGTGTTCGATGCCGAGCTGGTGGCGGAGGCCGCCTCCATGGGGGCCGGGGAGACCGCGCGGGTGTGCGAGGTTTCCGTGGGCGGCGGCGAGGCCGTCGAGGCGAAGCTGACGTGTGGCGGGCAGGCCGAGGTGCTGTTGCAGCCGCTCGGTGCGATTCCCGGTGAGTGGTGGGAGCTGCTCGGGCAGGGGGTCGGCGTCGCGCTCGTGACCCAGCTGAACGAGCGGGCGGACCAGGCCGTCAGTGTCGTGGTGCGGGGTGCCGATCAGCCGTCCGGTGACGCCGAGCGGCGGGCCGGGGAGTTGCTGAGGACGAGGCGGCCCGGCCGGGACGCGCTGTACGCGGGGTCCGGGCTGGTGCTCGTGGAGGCGTACCCGTCGGCTCCGTACGTGGTGATCGGCGGGGCCGGGGAGCTGGCCGAGGTCATCGAGGCCCAGGCCCGGCTGCTCGGGTGGGAGGTCAGCGTCGTCACCGCCGTCGGCGAGGCCGAGAAGCTGCTCGAGGCCCGGCGGGACGCCGCCTGTCTGGCGATGCTGAGCCATGATCCGGACTTCGACGTGCCGACGCTGCGGACCGCGCTCGCGCTCGGGGTGCCGTACGTCGGGGCGCTCGGCTCCCGCAAGACCACCGCGCGGCGCCGCGAGGGGCTGCTCGCGGCCGGGGTGAGCGAGGAGCGGCTGCGGACGGTGCACGGGCCGATCGGCCTGGACCTGGGCGGGCAGACTCCGGCGGAGACGGCGCTGGCCATCTGTGCGGAGATCCTGGCGGTGCTCGGCGGGCGCGAGGTGCGCGGGGTGCGGGACGCGGACGGCCCGCTCCGGGGGTGAGCCGGGCCCCCAGGGCCGGCCTTGGGGGCCTGCCCGGATCCCGATCGGGTGAAATGGTCGCCGATGCGGGAAAATGGATTGTATGGACACGACTCTGATCTTCCTCGCGGTGGACAGAACTCTGACCAACATCGCGTGGTTCTTCGTCGTCGGGCTCCTCGTGGTCGGCTTCCTGCTCGGCGGTTTCATGCTGGGCAAGCGGGTCCGGGCACAGGAACCCGCACCCCCCGCTCCCGAGAGCCAGCCGCACCTGCCCGACGGCGGTGCCGTGCACGAGGTCTCCGAGGAGCGGGAGTACGTCGAATTCCCCGAGAGCGGACTGCGCCCGCACGAGATGCAGGGGTACGGGAACTTCGGCTCCCGGACCCACAGCCATCAGGACGATGCGCGGGCCGAACGGGAATCCGGGTACGAGCACCCCAACCCACGGCCCCGCAAGCAGCCCCCGACCCTGCCGCCCCTGGGCGGCGCCAAGCCCGCCTGACCGGCGGGACGAACGCTTGAAACCGTCCGAAGCGACCCGTTGACCGTGGCCCGCGGCCCTTTCGCCGCGGGTCACAGGTCTGTGCGCAGGCGCAGGACCTCCGGGGGCGGGTGGCGGGTCGAGGTGTGGCGGACCTCGGCCGTCAGGGGCGGGTCCAGGGGGTGGAAGGGGACCTCGCCGAGGCCGATGGCCGTGATGGTGGCGCTCGTGGCGCCCCGGGAAGTGCCAGGGGCCGGGTCGCGGGCGGCCACCGCCGCCGCCACCTCCGCGCGCAGCGGCGCCGTCAGGGGGCTCGAGACCAGCGGGGTCTCGTCGCCGACCGGCAGGACCAGGACGAGGGCGAGCGGGCGGCGGGCGGTGCCCGTGTAGCCGACCACCGCCGCGTCGCGGACGTTGGTGTGGCGGAGCTTTTGCCAGCCGCGCCGGCCGGCGGGGTAGGACTGGTCCATCCGTTTGACGACCAGGCCCTCGATGCCGCTGGCGGGCAGGGTCTCGTACCAGGTCTCCGCCAGCTCCGGGTCCGTGGTCATCGGGACCGGCTGGAGCGGCGGGCCCAGGGGCAGGAGAAGGTCGACGAGGAGGGTGCGCCGGCGTTCGTAGGGACGGGAGCGCAGGTCGAGCCCGGCGAGTTCCAGTACGTCGAAGGCCGCGTACGAGGCCGGGAGCGTCCGGGCCAGCACGGCGGCCCGCGCGGCCGAGGCGGCGGCCGCCCGGCGCTGTACGAGCGCGAAGTCGGTGCGGCCCGCGTGCCAGACCACCACCTCCCCGTCGAGCACCGTCCCGGCGGGCAGGTGGTGTGCGGCCGCCGCGAGGTCGGGGAAGGCCGCCGTGACGATGCGGCCGGAGCGGGCCTGGAGGATCACCCCGTCAACGGCGCGGTCGGTGCGGATGACGACGAGGCGGTGACCGTCGAACTTGGGCTCGTACGCGAGACCGGGCGCGCGCGGCAGGGAGCGTACGGCCACGGCGAGCGCGACGGTGATCACGGGAGCCGTCCGGCCAGGGCGGGGTCGAGGAGCGGGGCGAAGAGGTCTCCTTCGCGGGCCAGCCGGGGGGCGATGTCGTCGGCGAGGAAGACCAGGTCGGAAGGGGTCCTGCAGGACTCGACCTCCGCCCAGGAGAGGGGGGCGGAGACGGTGGGCAGGGCGCGGGCACGCAGGGTGTAGGGGGCCGCGGTGGTCTTGGCGGCGGCGTTCTGACTGTGGTCGACGAAGACCTTCCCGGGGCGCAGCGCCTTGGTCATCCGGTGCACGACCAGGTCGGGGAGTTCGCCTTCGGCCTCCTGGGCGAGGGTCTTCGCGTACGCCGACACGTGCTCGGAGGGGGTCGGTTCGAGGGGTACCACCAGGTGGAGGCCCTTGGAGCCGGAGGTCTTGGGGAAGGCGTGGAGGCCGTCGGCGGCGAGGCGGTCCCGGAGCCAGAGGGCGGCGGCGGAACATTCGACGGCGGTGGCGGGCGGGCCGGGGTCCAGGTCGAAGATCAGGCGGTCGGCCAGGGCGGGGGCGCCGGCCGGCCACTGGGGGGTGTGGAACTCGACGACGAGGTTGGCGGCCCACATGAGGGTGGGCAGGTCGGCGACGACCACCTGTTCGGCCCGGAGGTCCTCCGAGCGGGGCACCGGGGTGGTCTTCACCCAGGCGGGGGTACCGGGCGGCGGGTTCTTCGTGAAGAAGAGCTGTCCGTCCGGGCCGTCGGGATAGCGCAGGAAGGACACCGGGCGGTCGTGGATGTGGGCGAGCAGGGGGCCCGCGACCGTGGCGTAGTAGTGGAGGACCTCGCCCTTGGTGAAACCGGTCTCCGGGTAGAGGACCTTGTCGAGGTTGCTGAGCGAAATGCGACGGCCCTCCACCAGGGTGATCGGCGTCATACGATGAGATTGCCACGAAACAGGAGGAACCGTGCGATCCATATGGAACGGGGCGATCTCCTTCGGCTTGGTCAGCATTCCGATCAAGCTCGTGAACGCCACCGAGAGCCACTCGATCTCCTTCCGCCAGATCCATGTCAGCGATGGCGGGCGCGTCCGCTACCGCAAGGTCTGCGAGCTGGACGGGGAGGAGGTGTCGACCGCCGAGATCGGCAAGGGCTACGAGGAGGCGGACGGGTCGATCATTCCGATCACCGACGAGGATCTGGCGCAGCTGCCGATCGCCACCGCCAAGACGATCGAGATCGTTTCGTTTGTTCCTGCCGATCAGATCGATCCGCTGCAGATGGACGCGGCGTACTACCTCGCGGCGAGCGGAGCCACGGCGGCCAAGCCGTACACGCTGCTGCGGGAGGCGCTGAAGCGGAGCCGGAAGGTCGCGATCGCGAAGTACGCGCTGCGGGGGCGGGAACGGCTCGGCATGCTGCGGGTCGTCGACGACGTGATCGCGATGCACGGGCTGCTGTGGCCGGACGAGATCCGGGTTCCGGAGGGGGTGGCCCCCGAGGGCGAGGTGTCGGTGCGGGAGGCCGAGCTGGACCTCGCGGATGCGCTGATGGCGACGTTGGGGGAGGTGGAGATGGACTCGCTGCGCGACGACTACCGCGAGGCGGTGGAAGCGATGGTCGCGGCGAAGGCGGGTACGGGTGAACCGGTGGTGGCGGGGCCGCCGGCGGAGGGTGCGGGTGCGCAGGTCATCGACCTGATGGCGGCGTTGGAGAACAGCGTGCGGGCGGCGAAGGCTTCTCGGGCGGGGGCGGGTTCGGCTGCGTCGGAGGGGGAGGCGGGGGCCGAGGCCGAGGGGGCTGGGGCTGGGGCTGAGGTTACGCCGATTCGGCGGAAGGGGGCCGGGCGGGCGGCTGCCCCGAAGGCGGTGGGCGGGAAGAAGTCGACGGCGTCGGCGGCTGGGTCGGCATCGGGCTCCGGTGCTGCGAAGAAGTCGACGGCTGCGGCCGCTGCCTCTGCCTCTGCCGCGAAGAAGAAGGCCGCCACGACGGCCGTGAAGAAGACGGCCTCGGCCAAGGCCGCGGAGGGGAAGCCGGCGCGGGCCGCTGCCAAGAAGGCGGCGACGCCGCCGCGCAAGCGGAGCTCCGCTTGAGGGGGGTGGTGGGCCCCCTGCGGCCCTGCGGGATGGTGTGCCCTGCGGGGCGAAGTCCCCTACCCGCCCTTCCACCATCCCCCAGACTCCGTCCGGGGGGACCCCCAGCAGGGCTCCGCCCTGACCCGGTCCTCAAACGCCGGACGGGCTGGGAAGGGGTACCGGGCTGCGCCCGGACCCCCCTGGGGCTCCGCCCCGGACCCCGGTCCTCAAACGCCGGACGGCTGGAATGCCCAACCACCGGACGGCTGGGAGGGGGTACCGGGCTGCGCCCCGACCCCCCGGGGCTCCGCCCCAGGCCCCGGTCCTCCAGCGCCGGACGGCTGGAATGCCCAACCACCGGACGGCTGAAAGGCACACCACCGGGGCGGAAGGGCGGACACGGGGCGGGTGCGGGGCGGCCTAGGGCGGCCCCGGGGCGGACCCGGGGGCGGCTGAGGGCAGCGCCCCGTCCCCGGATGACGGGGGCTACTGCCAGGTTCGGCGGTCTCTGGCTGTGGTGAAGAGGGCTTCCACGTCCGGGGGTTTGAGGGTGGTGGGGGTGTTCGTCAGGAAGGTGGAGGTGGTTGCCGGGGTGAGGATGCGGACGTCCCGGAGGGTGGGGGTGACCTCCAGGCGGGTCGCGTCGACCACCGCCAGGACCGGGGTCACCGGGGCGGAGAGGGCGCGGGTCGCGTGCGCCGCCGCGCGGCGGGCTTCGCGGGGGTCCGGGGTGGGCTCGGCGCGACCCACCCTGAGGAGGAGGTCGCCGATCACCGCACGCTGGCGGCGGCCCTGGACCGTGCGGATGCAGAAGACGCCGGGCGGGCCGAAGAGCAGGTGGTCCGCGACGCCGTGGATCGAATGCAGGACCCGCCAGTCCTCCGACTCCGCCAGGGCGTCCAGTACGTCGCCCATCCGCTGCCTCACCGTGAGCTCCTGGCGGAGCCGGTGCCGGGCGCGGGTGCCCGCGGTGCCGTACGTGAGGGCGCCGAGCTGCGCCTCCCCCGGGCGGTTCGGGGCCAGGTCCTCGTCGGGCGGGAGGGACAGGCGGAGCAGGTCCTCGGCCGTGGGGACGGGTGGCGGGCCGATGGCGACGGTTCCGGTGAGGTAGGGGCGTAACGCCGTCAGGATCTCCTCACGGCGCTCGTCCGCCAGCACGCTGATCCGGTTGGCCCGCCGGTCGTACCAGGCCACCGCCCGGCCGTCGGGCAGGTTCACGTACAGCCGGCCGCGGCCGGGTCGGCCGCTCGGCAGTACCTTCAGTCCCCTCGAAGCCATGGTCCTCACCCCCGCCGTCCATGGGAGCAGCCCGGGCGCCCCGCGGCAATCCCCCGGTGGGGTCCCGCCTGTCGCGCGTGCCGTGCGGCCCGGGGCGTGTAACGACTCCGTCGGGTCGCTGAGGCGTGGCTGTTACAGAAGCAACGGGTTACCGCAACGGCCGGTGCATACGTTTATCCCACCTGGACGGCCCAGGGCCTGACCTGCACCGAAGGACTTCCCGTGAACACCGTGAGCCGCAGCCGCAGCACGCTCGTCCGCGCCGCCGCCGTGGCCGTGGGTGCCGGCACCCTGCTGGCCTTCCCCGCGGCGGCCGCGCTCGCCGACGGGGTGCCGTCGGCTTCCTCCGCGCAGGGCGTGACCGCCCCGCGGACCCTGGTCAAGACCCTGTCCCTCGCGGACGGCGTCTCCACCGCGAAGGTGTACCGGGTGGCCAAGGGCGCCTACCAGGCCGAGGTCCTCAACCCCGACGGCTCCACCGCGGCCACCCTGACCAGCCGTGACGGCGGCACCGGCTACGGCGACGCCGGGTCGATGCACCTCGCGCTGCGGTCTGACGGCCGGCTCAGCTCCTGGGCCGGGGCCGAGGCCGGGGGCGGAGTCGGGGCCGGAGCCGGGAGCGATACGGAGAACCCCGGCGGCTCCCCCGCCACCGGCGGCCACACCGGGCACAAGACCGCGACCCGGGACGGCAAGGTCGTCCCCGCCGTCGCGTCCTCGCGCTCGGGTGCCGGGACCGTCGAGGCGCTGGGCCTGAACACGCTGGCCGACGGTCCGGGTGACGGCATGCTGCTGCTCGCCGCGGGCGGCGGGATCGCGGCGATCGGCGCCGCCGGGCTGGGCTTCGCGATGCTGCGCCGCGGGCGCACCGAGGCGTAGGCCGCACCCTCCCCACCTGGTCGGCGCCGCAGCCCTCCGCCCCGAGCGCACGGGCGGAAACGATGTGGCTCTGCCTACTGTGGACGGGCACATGCTCATGGGAGAGGAGGGTCGACGGGTGATCGGATCCGGATCCGTTCCCTCCCATCACGGTCCCGGGCGGCGGCGTCGGCGTGTCCGGGCCGGTCTGCGGGTCACCCTGTTCGCCGCCCTGCTGCTGCCGCTGGCGAGCGCCTGTGGCGACACCGGCGGGCTGGCCGGCGCGGGGGCGACCCCGACCGCGAGCGGGCCCGTACATCTGTGGCCGGGGCGCGCGGGGGCCGTCGTACCGCCCGCCGATCCGGGGGGCGCGCCGCCCGAGTACGTGCCCGGGATCGCGGCCGTCCAGGACCAGAACGTGCACGGGATCGACCCGGCCGCCCTGGTGCAGGCCGAGCTGCGGGCCCACCCGAACGTGCAGACCGGTCCCGACGGGATGCCTCCGGAGACGATCACCGCGATCAGGGAGTGCGGGGCGGACGGGGCCGACCCGAAGAAGTGTCCGGTGCTGACGCCGTACTACCGGGACCTCACCGGCAACGGCAAGGACGAGCTGATCGTCGGCATCGAGTACCCCGAGCAGCAGATGTCCGTGCGCGTCTACACGGCGGACGCCCAGGGCCGGCTCAACCGGATCATGGCCACCACCGACACCCTCATCAGCGTCGAGCTCGCCGGCCGGGACGTGATCCTGCGCGTCCCCAGCGGCAACGCCGGCTACGAGGTGAACACCACCTGGTCCTGGGACGAGACGCAGCGCTCGATGCTGCCGACGTGGGAGCAGATCGTGCGCGTGCCCGGCGCCGGCCCGAGCCGCGCCCCGGCACCATCCCCGAGCCCCGGTTCGCCGGGAGCGTCGCGGTGAGGCTCCGGCTGCCCTCGTGGACGGCGACGCTGACCTGGAAGTCGGCGTGCTTCATCGTGCTGATGTGCTGCTCGCTCGCGGCGGTTCTGGGTGTGCTCGTGCACGTGGAGGTGACCGGGCAGACCGTCGCGACGGCCCGCGAGAAGGCCCTCGCCAAGCTGACCGACGCCTCGCGCGCCTACGAGGCCGGCGAGATACTGCCGCCGGAATCCGGGCTGGATCCGGCCGGGCTGCCGGACCGGCTGCGCGCGCTGGCCCTGGCCGGACAGCGCGGGACGCTCGTGGCGGAGTACGAGGGCCGGCAGCTGATGTGGGCGGCGGCCCCGGCCGACGGGAAGGCGCTGGCCACGGCCGTCGACTACGGGCAGAGCGCGCGGACGATCAGCGGGCTGGACAACGCGATCATCGGGTCGTCGGTCCTGGCCATCGGCGGGACGCTGCTGGTGGGGGCCTTCGCCGTGACCCGGGTGACGCGGCGGCTGCACCAGACGGCGACGGTGGCCCGCCGGATCACCCAGGGCGACCTGGACGCACGGGTCGGGGACCCGCGTACGAAGGACCCCTCGCGGCACCAGGACGAGGTGGCGACGGTGGCGGCGGCCCTGGACACGATGGCGGGCAGCCTGCAGACGAAGCTCCAGCGGGAGCAGCGGTTCACGGCGGACGTCGCGCACGAGCTGCGCACCCCGCTGACCGGTCTGCAGGCGGCGTCGGAGCTGCTGCCGGACGGCCGGGCGACGGAGCTGGTGCAGGAGCGGGTGCGCACGATGCGGCAGCTGACGGAGGACCTGCTGGAGATCTCCCGGCTCGACTCGGGCAGCGAGGTGGTGGAGACGGACCTGCACCAGCTCGGGCGTCTCGCGCGGCGGGTGGTGCGGGCTTCGGGGACGGACACGGAGGTCGTCGTGGTGCGGGACGCGCACGTGGAGACGGACCGGCGGCGCCTCGAGCGGGTGCTGGGGAACCTGGTCGCCAATGCCCACAAGCACGGGCGGGCGCCGGTGGTGGTGACGGTGGACGGGCCGGTGGTGACGGTACGGGACCACGGTGACGGCTATCCCGAGTACCTCGTGTCCCACGGGCCCCAGCGGTTCCGCACCGGGGACGGGAGCAAGGGGCACGGGCTCGGGCTGACGATCGCCGTGGGTCAGGCGGAGGTCATCGGGGCCGGGCTGGTGTTCCGGCAGGCGGAACCCCCCGAAGGCGGGGCGGGCGGGGCGGAGGCCGTACTGACCCTGGTGGAGGCCCGGCTGCCGTGAGGTGGCGCCCGCCGTCACTCCCCCGGCGCGCCAGGGCCGGGCGGCGTCGGCTTGGTCCAGGGCCAGCGGAGCTTCGGCTTCTGACCGTCCGGGGCGTAGACGTACTTCCAGCCCTTCTGGAGGCCCAGGCGCTTGGAGTACCCCGCCGGGACGCGCTCGTAGAGCAGCACCGTGGGGGCGCCGCCGTCCGGGGCCGGGACCGGGATCTCGTACCACTTCGACGGGTGGCCGGTCGGACCGAGGAGGATCGGCAGGGTCCGGCCGTCCATCGGGCCGCCCTCGAAGGGGGTGGGTTGGCTTCTCACCCCTCCAGTCTCACAGGAGTTCGGAAATTACAGCAGTTCAGGGGTCACAGCAGTTCAGGGGTCACAGCAGGTGGGCCGCCTCGGAGACCACGGGGATCACCCTGCGGGCCAGTACCCCCACAGGGCCGTCCGCCGATTCGAGCGCGAGGGCGGCGCGAGCGGCCGCGGCCGTCTCCGGGTCGGTGGCGGCCGTGGCCGTGAGCAGGGCGATGAACTGGTCCACCAGCCAGTCCCGGAGCGAGTCGATCTCCGGCTGTTTGCCCTCGTCGATCCAGATCAGCGAGGCGGCCTCGACCGCCGTGATCCACGTGCGCACCATCATGCGCAGGCGCGGGCCGGGGGCCGGCACGCCGAGGTGGAAGAGGATCGCCTCGGCGGCCGCCCGGCGGATGCCGTCGACGGTGGCGGTGGTGCGGGAGGTTTCGACCACGCTGCCGCCCTGGAGGAGGGCGGAGAAGCCGGCGTCGTGTTCGTCGACGAAGGCCAGGTACCGGTCCAGGACCCGGGAGAGCCGCTGGGTCAGGGGTCCGGCCTGGGGTTCGGCGAAGCAGAGCCGCAGCACGTCGGCGGCCGAGCGCAGGGCGGCCTCGTAGAGCTGCTGTTTCCCGCCCGGGAAGTAGCGGTAGACGAGGGGGCGCGAGACGCCGGCGGCCTCGGCCACGTCGTCCAGCGAGACCTCCTCCGGCGCCCGGTGCGCGAACAACGTCAGGGCCGCGTCGAGGAGCTGGGCCCGGCGCTCCTCGACGCTCAACCTGCGGTACGCCCGTACGGCTGTCATGTCCGCAGGGTAGCCCCACGTCGTGGCCCCGGGGCCAGGGGTGCTCAGTGGAGTGCGGACCGGGGTGGTCACGGAGGTGGTCGCGGGGGTGGTCAGGCGAGGAGGCCCGAGCTCTTCCAGAGCTTGCGGCCGACTCCGCGCATCACGCCTATGTCGTCCAGGAAGTCGGTGAGCCGCTTGGCTCCGGTCTGCATGACCTCCCGGCGGTGGCCGCTCGCCTTGACCTGGGCGAGCGCCTCGTGCCGGTCGAGGCCGATGTTGTCGTAGACCTGGGGGTTCACGAAGGCCTGCGAGAACACGCGGGCGGCCTGGCCGCAGCTCACGCGGGTGAGCTCCTGCTCCCAGCGCGGGGCGGTGAGCATCTGGCGGCGCAGTTCCTCGCGGGCGTAGCGGACGTGGCGCGCCTCTTCGATGACGTGGATGCGGGTGACTCCGCGGACGAGGGGCTGGACGCGCTCGTCCGGGAAGGTCAGCCGCTGCATCCAGTCGAGGACCTCCTCGCCGAGGAGGGTGCAGGCGAAGGAGCCCGGGGTGGTGGAGACGGTCTTCAGGACGCGGGCGAGGTTGTGGTTGGCGCGGGAGACCGGGTACTCGGGGGCGCCGCCCGTCTTGATCATGCGGGCGAACATCATCGAGTGGCGGCACTCGTCGGCGATCTCGGTGAGTGCGTACCGGACGTGATTGCTGGTCAGGGACTTGTCGTAGATGTGCCGGACCAGGAGCTGCATCAGGATGATCTCGAACCAGATGCCGAGCGAGCCGAGCGCCGCCGCCTCGTGGCGGGAGAGTTCGATGCGCTGCTCCTCGCCCATCTTCTTCCAGAGCGGGGTGTCGAAGAGGGAGAGCAGCTCGGGCGGCCAGTAGTACTTGCCGTCGATGGGCGGGGCGTCCCAGTCCAGTTCCCGGTCCGGGTCGAAGGAGTGCTTGGCCGAGGATTCGAGCAGCCGCTCGGCGATCTGCTCGCGGTCCTTGAGCAGTCCGAGGGCATCGCGGAGCTCGGCTCGTTCGGTCACGGTGGTCATGGCTTCGGACACCTCGTCGTCGAGTTACCGGCGGTCACCTCTTATGAGACTCCCCGTCAGCAAGACCGTCAATCCCTTGCACACGACTTGTTGACCGCGCGTCTACCAACGTGTGACGCTGCCAACTGTCCGGTCCCGTACGGAAGTACACGCGAGTACGCGGCTACGTGAGACGAGGGGGCGTCAGTGTCGACGCACGAGCTCTACACCAACGATCCGGGCGAGACCGTCTGGGCGGTCCCCGCCTCCGGCAGCGCCCGTTTCAGCTGGGAGTACGACGGCGGCCGCGAGCGGCTGCTGGCCCTGTACCAGAAGGGCAAGGACAAGCAGTGGGACGGCGCCAAGCGCATCGACTGGGACATCGAGGTGGATCCGTACGATCCCCTGGGCACCCCGGACGAGGCGCTTCCGCTGCACGGCACCCGGCACTGGGCCAAGCTCACGGAGCGGGACCGGGGCGAACTGCGCCGGCACTACGCCGCCTGGAACTTCAGCCAGTTCCTGCACGGCGAGCAGGGCGCGATGGTGTGCGCGGCGCGCATCGTCGAGTCGGTGCCGGACCTGGACGCGAAGTTCTACTCCGCCACGCAGACCATGGACGAGGCCCGGCACGCGGAGATCTTCGGGCGGTTCCTGCACGAGAAGATCGGGATGCTCTACCCGATCAACAACAGCCTGCAGGGACTGCTCGGCGACACCCTGCGCGATTCCCGCTGGGACATGCCGTACCTGGGCATGCAGGTGCTCATCGAGGGGCTGGCTCTGGCCGCCTTCGGGATGATCCGCGACACCACGAACAAGCCGCTGCCCAAGCAGATCCTGGCCTACGTGATGCAGGACGAGGCACGGCACGTGGCGTTCGGGCGGATGGCGCTGCGCGACTACTACAAGCAGTTGACGGACGCCGAGCTGCGCGAGCGCGAGGAATTCGTGATCGAGGGCTGCTACCTGATGCGGGACCGGCTGCGCGGGGTGGAGGTGCTCGAGAACTTCGGCATCTCGCGCGCCGAGGCGGAGGAGTTCAGCGAGCGGTCGGAGTTCCTGGCGCTCTTCCGCAAGCTGCTGTTCAGCCGGATCGTGCCCTGCGTGAAGGACATCGGGCTGTGGGGCGAGCGGCTGCAGAAGGCGTACCTGGACATGGGCGTCTTCGAGATGGGCAACTCCAACCTGGACCTGCTGATGAGCCAGGACGAGGAGATCGCCGAGGCCCTCGACCGGGAGCGGTTCGCGGCCGAGGAGGAACAGCGGGTGGCGGAGGTGGCGGAGGCCATCGCGGAGGGCGCGGGCACCTAGGGCGGTGGGCGGAACCGGTCGGGCGGGATCCCGTCGGGCGGGCCGGCCCGGGCGGCGCGGCTCCCGCGACGCGGCTCCTACGACGCGCCCTCCGCACGGGTTTCCCGTGCGGAGGGCGAACGCGTACGAGGTCGGGCCATGCCCTCACCGTAATCACGCAACCACCGCTCCTCCCGGGCCGGTTCACCGGGCGGACAGCGCCGCCTCCATGACGGCCCGGGCGATCGGCGCGGCCGCGAGGTTGCCGCTGATGTCCCCGCGGACGGCCGACGCGTCCTCGACGACCACCGCGACCGCCACGGCCGGCGGCCGGCCGCCCCGGGGGCCCGCCCAGGAGATGAACCAGGCGTACGGGGTGCCCGCGTTGCCGACGCCGTGCTGGGCCGTGCCGGTCTTGCCGCCGACCACGGCGCCGGGGATCGCCGCGTTGCGGCCGGTGCCGCTCTCCACCACCTTCACCATGAGCTCCTGCATCCGCATCGCGGTCAGTGGGGTCATGGCCCGGCCGAGGCTGCGCTGGTCGGCGCGGCGGACCGGGTCGCCGTCGTCCTGGGTCGTGCGGTCCACCAGGTAGGGGGCCTTGAGCTCCCCGCCGTTGGCGACGGCCGCCGCCACCATCGCCATCTGCAGCGGGGTGGCCTTGGTGTTGAACTGCCCGATCGAGGACAGGGCCAGCTGGTCGGGGCTCATGTCGGTGTCGAAGTTGGACCGCGACACCCAGGCCGGCACGCGCAGCCCGCCGTCGTTGAAGCCGAACCGCCGCGCCGCGTCCGTCATCCCGCGCAGCCCGACCTGTACGCCGATCTTCGCCATCACGGTGTTGCACGACCACTGCACCGCGTCCGCCATCGAGGCGTCGGCGCAGCCCGTGCCGGCGTTCGGCAGCAGGGTGCTGGTGCCGGGCAGCGGGTACGGGTCCGGAGTCTCGGTCGGCGCGTCCACGTCGGTGACCACGCCCGCGTCGAGGGCGGCGGCGGCCGTCACGATCTTGAACGTGGAGCCGGGCGGGTACGTCTCGCGCAGTGCCCGGTTGAGCATCGGCTTGGCGGGGTCCGCGTTGAGCTTCTCCCAGGCCTCCTTGACCTTCGGCCCCGTACCGGAGAGCACCGCCGGGTCGTAGGAGGGGCTGCTGACCAGCGCGAGGATCTTGCCCGTGGCCGGCTCGACGGCGGCGACCGCGCCCCGCTTCCCGGCGAGCCCGGTGTACGCGGCCAGCTGCATGCTCGCCCGGATGGTGGTGGCGGCGTTGCCGCCGCCCGGGCGGCCGCGCGAGAGCTCGTACCAGAGCGGGAAGGCCGAGAGCCCGGGGTCGGTGCCGGAGAGGACCGGGTCCTCGGCGCGTTCCAGGAAGCTGGTCCCGTAGGTCTGGGAGGCGAAACCGGTGACGGGTGCGTAGAGCGGGCCGTTCTTGTACGTGCGCTCGTAGCGCAGCAGTTGACGGCTGTCCCGGGAGCCGGTGACGGGACGGCCGTCGACGGTGATTTCCCCGCGCGGTTCGGCGTACCGCTCGATGGCGGGGCGCTTGTTGGCCGGATTGGCGCCGTAGCCGGCGGCCTCCCAGACCTGCACGCGGCCGACGTTGACCAGCAGGGCGACGAGCAGCAGGGCGCAGAAGTACGCGCACCAGCGGATGTAGCGGATCACGCTTCGGCCTCCTCGGCCGGTCCGGGCCTGCGGGCGCTGTCGCTGAGCCGGACCAGGAGGGCGACGATGATCCAGTTGGTGACCACGGAGGAGCCGCCCTGGGCGAGGAAGGGCATCGCCATGCCGGTCAGCGGGATCAGACCGGTGACTCCGCCGGCGATGACGAACACCTGGAGCGCGACGATCGAGGCGAGCCCGGTGGCGAGGAGGCGGCCGAAGGGGTCGCGCAGCGCCAGGCCGGCGCGGAATCCGCGGGCTACGAGGAGCCCGTAGAGGAGCAGGATCGCGGTGAGGCCGACGAGGCCGAGCTCCTCCCCGGCGGTGGCGAGGATGAAGTCCGATTTGGCGGCGAACCCGATGAGGAAGGACTGCCCGTGGCCGAGCCCGGCGCCGAGCAGTCCACCGGCTCCGAAGGCGAAGAGGGACTGGGCGAGCTGGCCGGGGCCGTCACCGCGCTCGATGGAGGCGAAAGGATTCAGCCAGTCGTCGACGCGGCTGTTCACGTGCGGCTCGAACGTCCCGACGGCGTACGCGCCCACGGCCGCGAGCAGCAGGCCGATCGCGATCCAGCCGATCCGGCCGGTGGCCGTGAACAGCATGATCACGAAGAGGCCGAAGAAGAGCAGCGAGGTCCCGAGGTCGCGCTCCAGGACGAGTACGCCGACGGAGAGCAGCCAGATGGCCAGGATCGGGCCGAGGACCCGGCCGGGCAGCAGCCTCAGCTTCCAGAAGAGGGTGCGGCCGGTGAGGGCCAGGGCGGTGCGGTTCGCCGCGAGGTAGGAGGCGAAGAAGACGGCGAGCAGGATCTTGGCGAACTCCCCGGGCTGGAAGGAGAGCCCGGCGAACCGGATCCAGATGTGCGCGCCGTTCACGGCGGGGAAGAAGACGGGGACCATCATCAGCACGAGCGCGACGGCGACGGACAGGTACGCGTACTTCTGCAGCACCCGGTGATCGCGCAGCAGCGCGACGACGAGCACGAAGAGCACCATCCCGAGGGCGGACCAGCGCAGTTGTTCGCCGGCGGTGACGTTCGCCGGGGTGGTGGCGTCGAGGCGCTGGATGAGGACGAGGCCGAGGCCGTTGAGCAGGACGGCGATCGGGAGCAGCAGCGGATCGGCGTACGGGGCGAACAGGCGGACGGCCAGGTGGGCGACGAGGGCGGCCACGGCGAGGCCGGCGGCGTAGTGGGCGGCCGGCCCGGGGATGTGGCCGGTGGTGGCGAGCCCCACGTAGAGGTGGCCGAGGACGGCGATCAGGACGGCGCCGAAGAGCAGCGACAGCTCGACTCCACGACGCTTGGGCGCACGGGCGTCGGGTGGCGGTGGCGGGGCGGGTTCCGTCACCTTCGCCGTCAGAGCGGTCATACGGGGAAACGTAGCAAGGAGCCAGGCCGTATGTCCGCTTATGTCATAGTGTGCCGAAGAGTCGTCAGAACTGGTCGGAAGCGAAGTAGCGGACAGCGGATCAGGAGTCTCCTTCCATGGGACCTGCGGAGTTCATCGTCCTGGCCTTTCCGGAAGAACAGCTGCGGGTCGCGGCGGTCGAGGCGGTGATGGGGCTGCGCAAAGCCGGAGTCGTGCGGCTGATCGACGGGCTGGTGGCCACCAAGACGGCGTCCGGCCGGGTGCTGTCGGCGGAGTTCGACGAGTTCGTCGAACTCCGGGGCCTGCTCGCCCACCGGGAGGCGGCCCCGCTGATCGGCCCCGAGGACGTCGGGGAAGCGGCCGAGCTGATGGACCGCGGCAGCTGCGCGCTCCTCCTGGTCGTCGAGCACGTCTGGGCCGAGGACGCCGCCATCGCCGTCCGCGCGGCGGGCGGCCGGATCGCGGGAGCGGTCCGCCTCCCGGCCGACCGGCTGGGGGCGGCCTGATGTTCATCCGCCCGATCGGCTCCGTGGTGAACCCCTCCCAGCGGCCCTCGGGCCACCCCCTGCTACGCGGAATCCTGGCGCGCGGAGCCTACGTCTGGGACACGGCCCAGCACCCGGCGGCCGCGGCGGCGCAGCCGGGGCCGCAGCCGCAGCCGCCGGGTGGCACGGCCACGGCCCCGGACCGGACCGGGACCCCCGGCGCGGGCCAAGCACAGGCCCCGGGCCCGCAGCCCGGCCCGGCCCCCTCCCCGCCGGCCGCCCCCTCGGCCCGCCGGGAGCCCGCGGCCTCCCCCTCGGCTCCACACCCCGGACCGGGAGCTTCGGGACCGGTCTCCCCCGGTGCCGACCTGACCGACCGCCTGACCCAACTCGCCGCCCTGGCACGCGAGGGCCTGCTGACCCCGGAGGAGTTCTCGGCGGCCAAGGCCCGGCTGCTGCGCGACTGACGGCGGGGTCCGGGTCAGCCGATGGTGGGCGCTTCGAAGGTCTCGACCGGGCCGAACTCGCCGAAGGTGACCTTGTTGCCGCCCGCCATGCCGCGCGTCTCCATCCGCTGCTCGAAGCGGAGCGTGCGGCCGTGGGCGTCGATCCACTGGTCGCAGCCGAAGCCCGTGACGCCCTTCGCCTTCATCGACCGGTGTACGCGCGGATCGACCGAGGCGATCTGATCGAGGTCGAGGCGCCCGGCGAGGTGGTACGCGGGGATCCCGCCCAGGTCCTCCATGCCCTTCCTCGCCGAAGGCCCGGTGGCGAGCAGGAGCTTCGCGTAACCCGTGTAGCTCGCCTGACTGTCCGCGGATGCCGGCATCTTGACCCAGGCGCCGCCTGCCTCGAGACGGTCGCGGACGTAGGCGCCGTCCGCCGTCATGACGCTCTCCGTCCAGACGGCCTGCGCAGCCGGGAGCGCGTCCGTGGGGCGGGTCTCCATCCGGCCGGTGAACAGGGTTTCGAAGTTGCCCCGGCCCGTGGTCGTGGCGATGTCCTTCCCGGCGCGCTGGGTGGACGCCTTCATCGTCGCCGCATAGGGCGTCCGCCCGGCCTCCGCGAGGGCCTTCTCCGGGTCGAACGCCCCGGCAGCGGGCGCGGCGGAAGCCGGGGTGGCTGCGGATGCGGACGCGGACGCCGTGGCGGACGCGGCACCCTTGGAGTCCTCGCAGCCGGACAGAGCAGTGAGGGCGACCGCGGCGGCGGCGAGGGTGAGCAGCGGATTACGACGCGCGTCAAAGGTGATCATCGCCAGGCGGCATCCCATGCGGACGACTCCCGCTCGAACTGGCTTCCGCCCTGCCGGCCGAGTCCCTCCGACCCGCCAACCGGGTGACCCCGGCCTGGTCGGCCGCACCATTGGGCGATTTGTCATACCGCGCGTGGCAGCATCGGCCGCCAGGAGGTGACCCCATGTCACGACGACGCAGACGTCGGCTGCTTCGCGCCGCGTGCCTCGCCGCGGCCCTCGTCGCAGCCGGCCCGCTCCCCGTCGCCCACGCGGAGCCGCCCGCCGCACCCGCCGCACCGGAGGTTCCCGCCGCCCCGGAGACACCGGCGGCCCCGGACGCCCCGGACGCCCCGGACGCCCCGGCGGCACCCGATGCCGTCGCGGCTCCCGATGCCGTCGCCGCCCCCGCCGAACCCGTCGGCGTACTCCTCACCCGTCTGCAAGGCCTCTATCAGCGCGCCGAGCAGGCCACCGAGGCCTACAACGCCGCCGAGACCGCCCTCACGGCCCGGCAGCGCGAGGAGAGCCGGCTCAGCACCGAGCTCGGCAAGGCCCGTACCGCCGTCACCGACGCCCAGGCCACCACGGGCCGGCTGGCGCGCGATCAGTACAAGGGGGCCCGCGGGTTCTCCCCGTACGCCCGGATGCTGTTCGCCGGGGACCCCCAGGGGGCCCTGGAGCAGCGCCGGGTCGCGGACCGCGAGGGTGCCCGGCGGGCCGCCGCGCTGGACCGGCTCACCAAGGGCGAGAAGCGGGCCGACACCCTCGCCACCGCCGCCCGCAAGGCCCTGGACTCCGAGCAGAAGCTGGCCGCCGAGACCAAGCAGCGCAAGGAGGAGGCCGCCACGCAGCTCAAGGAGGTCGAGCGGATGCTGGCCTCGCTCAGCCCCGCCCAGCTCACCGAGCTCGGGACGCGGGAAGCCGAGGACACCGCCACCGCGCAGCGGGAGCTGATCGATTCGGGGAAGCTGGGCAGCGGCGGCGCGCAGCTGCGCAATCCCACGGCGGCCGGCGGCACGGCCCTGACGTACGCGGCCGCCCAGATCGGGAAGCCGTACGTCTGGGGAGCCGAGGGGCCTGCCTCCTTCGACTGTTCCGGGCTGACCTCACAGGCCTGGGCGCACGCGGGCCGCGAGATCCCCCGGACCAGTCAGGAGCAGTGGGCCCGGCTGCCCCGGGTGCCGCTCGACGAACTGCGCCCGGGCGACCTGGTGGTGTACTTCCCGACGGCCACCCACGTGGCCCTGTACGTGGGCGACGGCAAGGTCATCCAGGCACCCCGGCCGGGCGCGAAGGTGAAGGTCTCACCGATCGCCGCGAACCCGCTGCTCGGCGCGGTACGGCCGGACCCCGACGGGGCTCCGATGGCCGCCTTCACCCCGCCGCCGCTGCCCGAGGGGGCGACGGCGGGGGACGACACGGGTTACGCGGAGGCCGGGGCGCCCGCGGCTTCCGGGGCGCCCGCGACCTCCGCCAGGTAGTCCGCCGCGTCCTCGGGGTCGTAGAAGTAGGCGTCGAAGTCGGCCGGGTTGTCGAAGCCGTTGGCGAAACGGTCCGCCACCGGCTGGAGCTGCCCGGCCGCACCGATCAGGTTCAGCACGTGCTCCGGCGGGACGCCGAGCATGGCGTTCGTCCACTGGGTGGTGGGCTTGCCACTGGTGAACCAGTACTTGTCGAAGGTCGCCTTCATCCAGGCCTCGTCGAACGGCTTGTCCCCGTGCATGAGGATCGAGGAGAGGTACGAGGCCGCGCACTTGGCGGCCGAGTTCGAACCCTGCCCGGTGATCGGGTCGTTGGCGACGACCACGTCCGCCACGCCCAGCACCACACCTCCGCCGGGCAGCCGGCCGATGGGGCCCCGGACGACGGGGGCGTACCTCCCGGCGAGCGTGGCGCCCGCGTCCGTGAGCTCCACCTTCGTCGCCCGCGCGTACTCCCAGGGAGTGAACTTCTCCATCAGGTCCAGCGTCAGCGCGAGGTGGTCCGCCGGGTCCTTCACCCCGCCGAAGACGTCGACCGGTCCGCCCGGGATCCCCTCCCAGAACAGGATGTCGGCCCGCCCGGAGGTGGTCAGCGTGGGGATCACGAACAGCTCGCCGACGCCCGGGACCAGGTTGCAACGCACGGCGTCCGTCTCCGGGTGCTCGGGGCGCGGAGCCAGCCCGTGCACGTACGACACGGCGAGCGCGCGCTGCGGGGCGTCGTACGGGGAGCGGGCCGCGTCCCGGCCGAACAGCGAGACCAGCTCGCCCTTGCCCGCCGCGACGAGCACCAGGTCGTACGTACGGGAGAAGAAGTCCAGGTCGGAGACGGACGCCCCGTGGATGACCAACTGGCCGCCGCGCTGCGCGAAGGTGTCGAGCCAGCCGGCCATCTTCACGCGCTGGTCGACGGACTGGGCGAAGCCCTTCAGCGTGCCGAGCCAGTCGATGGCGCGGCCGGCGTCCGGGGCGGAGACCGAGACGCCCAGGCCCCCGATCTTCGGCGCCTGCTGCTCCCAGAAGTTCAGCCCGAGGTCGCGCTCGTGCTGGAGCGCCGTGTCGAACATGCACTGGGTGGACATGACCCGCCCGGTGCGGATCTCGTCCGCCGTCCGGTTGGACATGAGGGTGACCTCGTACCCCTTCGCCTGGAGTCCGAGGGCGAGCTGGAGACCGGACTGGCCGGCGCCGACGACGAGTATCTTGCGCATGTGGGCGTTCTCTATTCGGGGGTCGAGTCGAGGGCGTGGCCCACGAGGGTCATGAGGGATTCCAGTACCGTGACCCGGCGCCGCGCGTCCATGATCACGACGGGTACGCGCGCCGGTATGGTCAGCGCCTCCCGCACGTCCTCCGGTTCGTACGAAGGCGTGCCCTCGAAGTGGTTGACGGCCACGGCGTACGGCAGCCCGCAGCTCTCGAAGTAGTCGAGCGCCGGGAAGCAGTCCCGCAGCCGCCGCGTGTCCGCGAGGACGATCCCGCCGACGGCGCCGCGCACCAGGTCGTCCCACATGAACCAGAAGCGTTCCTGGCCCGGGGTCCCGTACACGTACAGGACGAGGTCGTCGTCGAGCGTGACGCGGCCGAAGTCCATGGCGACGGTGGTCGTGTGCTTGTCCGGGGTCCCGGACAGGTCGTCGGTCGGAGCGGCGGCCTCGGTCATCACCGCCTCGGTGCGCAGCGGCCGGATCTCGGAGACGGAACCGACGAAGGTGGTCTTGCCCACCCCGAAGCCTCCCGCCACCAGCACCTTCACGGCGACGGGCGCGCGCGAGCGGTCGTACTGCCAGGGCTGTACGGGCTCGTCCGGGTCCGGGTCGGGGTTCGCCGCCGGGGCGCCCGGGTCCGTGTTCGGGGAGAAGAGACCGGTTTCAGAGACGGCGGAGCCCACTGAGCACCCTTTCGAGCAGAGCGCGGTCGGGACGGCCGCTGCCGTGCCCGGTCCCGTAGACACGGATCCTGCCCTGGTCGGCGAGGTCGCTGACCAGGACGCGGACCACGCCGAGCGGCAGCTTCAGCAGCGCGGCGATCTCGGCGATCGTCCGCATGCGGCGGCAGACCTCGACGATCGCCGGCATCTCCGGCATCCGGTCGGCCTTCCGCGGCTCGGACACCTTGGTGTCGAGGGCCGCGACGAAGGTCTCGACGTGCAGGATCTGCGTGAAGCGGGTGCGGCCGCCCGTAAGGGAGTACGGGCGTACGCGGGCGGGACGGCGGTCGGCGCCGCGTATCGGCAGCCGGTCGGAGGCCGGACTCCTCACGGGGTGTTCTCCATCGACTGGCGCAGCTCACTGCGGACTTCGGGGGTCAGGACGTGGCCGGCGCGGCCCACGAACAAGGCCATGTGGTAGGCGACGACGCTCATGTCGCAGTCGGGCGTGGCGTGTACGCCGAGGAGCGAGCCGTCGCTGATGGCCATGACGAACACGGAACCGTGCTCCATGGCCACCATCGTCTGCTTGACCGAGCCGCCGTCCATCAGGGCGGCGGCGCCCGTGGTGAGCGAGCCGAGGCCGGAGACGATGGTCGCGAGATCGGCGGACGCTCCGCGGGGGCCGCTGGGGCGGGAGGGCGTGGCCGGTGCGGCCGGCGTATCGGGTGCGACCGGATCGGAGGACAGCAGGAGGAGCCCGTCCGAGGACACGACGGCCACCGAGTTGACCCCGGGGACCTCCTCGACGAGGTCGGTGAGCAGCCACTGAAGGTTGCGTGCCTGGGTACTCAGTCCGTACGTACTGGACGCGTTCATGTGCGTGCCTCCTGTGCGGTGTCCCCCCGGTCGGTCTGCCCCTGGTCCTGCGGCGCGTCCCGCGGTGGGTCCTGCGGCGCGTCCTGCCCGGGAGCGTGCGCGAGCTCGGCCTCCACGACGCGGCGCCCGTCCTGGGCACCCCGGTAGAACCCGCCGAGACGGCGGCGCAGCTCGTCGGCGTCCACCCGGCCCGGCGCCGGGCGCACCTCGTCACCGCGTCCGGCGGCGACCACGCGGGGACTCCGCTTGGGGAGCCCCTTGTCGGTGAGGAGTTCCTCCGGCTCGGGCCCGTCCGGGGCCTGGGCCCCGGAGGGCGCCTCGGCCTGCGGCGGTACGCGGAACACCTGCTCGGCGGGCACCTCGGCCGGTGCCGGGACCCGGAACACCTGTTCCGTGGGCGGCAGCTGCCCGGCCGGAGGCGCGAACGCCGACGGAGCGGGCTCCGGGGTCACCCGGGCGGACGGCTCCGCGGCGGAGGCCCGCGCGGTCCCGTGCGCGGGCTCCGGCTCGGGGAAGGCGTCGGGGAAGACATCGGGGAAGGCCTCGGAGGCCGGGTCCGGAGCCGGGGTTTCGGCCGGTTCCGCAGCAGCGGCTTCGGGCGCGGCCGGGGCCGCGGACGGCTCCGCGTCCAGGGCCTGCTCCGCCGAAGGCGCCGGCGCCGGATCGGGCTCCGGGGAGGCCTCCCCCGCCGGCTCCGGCAGGGCCGGGGCCGGCGGGGTCCCGGGCGTGGGGGCGGCAGGGCCCCGTACGCGTGAGGGGAGGGTGTTCTCGTTGGCCTCCGCGATCACCCCGGGCAGGTGCAGCGCGGGTGCGCCCGGTGCGCCCAGGGTGTGGACCGGCGAAGCCGGCGGGGTCGCGGGAAGCAGCGCCGCGGGTACGACGACCAGGGCCTCCGTACCGCCGCGCGGCTGGGTGCGCAGCTCGGCGCCGACCCCGTGCCGGGCCGCGAGCCGCCCGGCCACGTACAGGCCGAGGCCCAGGCCGTGTTCCGACTCGGGCTCCTCGTCGTACGCGTCCGGGGTGGCCAGCCGCTCGTTCAGCGTGGCGAGCCTGTCCCCGGTGATCCCGATGCCCTCGTCGACGACGGACAGCACCACGTCGCCGGAGTCCAGCAGCCATCCGGACACCTTCACCTTGGCGTCCGGCGGCGAGAAGGTCGTCGCGTTCTCCAGCAGCTCCGCCAGGACGTGCGAGATGTCGTCGGCGGCGTGCCCTGCGACCTGCGTGTACGAGGGCAGCACCCCGAGGTCCACGCGCTCGTAGCGCTCGATCTCGCTGACCGCCGCCCGCATGACGTCGACCAGCGGCACCGGCAGGCCCTGCGCGTGGCCGTGTTCCTGGCCGGCGAGGACGAGCAGGTTCTCGTTGTGGCGGCGCATCACGGTCGCCAGGTGGTCGAGCTTGAAGAGGGTGGAGAGACGGTCCGGGTCCGGCTCCTCGGACTCCAGCTCCTCGATGACGGCGAGTTGGCGCTCGACGAGCCCCAGGGTGCGCAGGGACAGCGATACGGACGTGGTCGACATGATGCGGCGGTGCTCCTCGAGCCCCGCCCGCAGCTGTGCGAGCTCTGCCTCCAGCGCCTCCCGGCCGGCCGAGAGCGCCTCGTTGCGGCCGATGAGGCGGCGGCGGTCGGCGTCGAGTCCGGCGATCCGGGTGTGCAGGGAGACCGTCTGGTCGCGTACCGCGTTGAGGTGGCGCACCACCTCGGCGAACTCGTCGTTGCGGCCCGTGAACCGGACCGGTTCCACCGAGCCCTCCGGCGTCGCCAGCCTCGCGGCTCCGCGCCGCAGGACCGACAGCGGGCGGGTCAGGGAGCGCGCGATGGCGGTGGAGATGCCGAGGGTGAGGAGGAACAGCACGCCGAGGAAGGCGAGCTTGAGCTCCAACGCGGTCACGTCGTCGTCGCGCAGCGCGGCGAGCGCGGTGGCGCGCTGGCCGGCGAGGGTGGCCTCGACCGAGCGCATCCGGTCGACGCGGGCGGTCAGGGCCGGTCCGACGGTGCCGGGATCGAGCTTGCGGTCGGCGGCCGAGAGGGACGGCCGGTCGGTGAGCCGCTTGAGGTAGTCGTCGGCCGTCTTGACCTCGGGTCCGGTGACGGTGGCGGCGAGGCTCTGGCGCACGTCGGGGCGCGCGGCCCGCGCGAAATCGTCGAGCGCGCCCTGCTCCCGTACCCGCGCCCGCTGGGCGGCGGCGGCGAGTTCGTCCACGTAGGCGGCGCCCGGCTGCCGGTCGCCGCCGGGCACGGACAGTGCGGCGAGCAGCAGTCCGCGGGTGGCGGAGGCCTGCTCCGCGGCCTGGCCGAGGGGGCCCAGCGGGCGGGTGGTGACGAGGGCGTCCGCGGCGCGCGGCGGGGTCAGCTCGGCGAGCCGGCCGCTCGGCGCGAGGAGTTCGGCGATGACTCCGGAGTAGGCCTGGTGGGCGGTGAGGGCGCTGTCCTTGCCCTCGATGGACTCGGTGCGGACGGCGCCGACCCGGCCGAGTGCCTGGGCGAGCTCCTCGTCGGCGTCGGCCTGGACCTCGGCGAGCTGGCGGTCGGTGCCCGCGGCCCGCTCCTGGACCGCGGCGGCCTGCTTGCCCCGGACGCCGCCGGGGCGGCCCTTGGCCACGTACGCGGTGACGGCGTCGCGCTCGTCCCCGAGCAGGTGGGCGAGGGTGAGGGTCTGCCGGCTCCGGTCGGCGAGGGTGACCAGCTCCTGGGAGTCCTTCAGGTCCGCGGAGGCGGACAGGACGGCCGGCGCTCCCGCCGCGAGGACGGCGAGCCCGGCCACGGCGACCCCGATGACCAACCTGCGGCGCACGCGGACGCGGCGCCCTGCGGGAGCGGTCGCGGCGACCGGGCCGTCGGGGGCTCGTCGGACGGGTGCGGTGCCGTCGGGTGCGGTGCCGTTCGCGACGGTGCCGTTCTTCCGAGGCCGCTTCTTCTGCACCGGTGCTCGCAATCCTGTTTACGTGTGCTGCTCGTGCTCGTGCTGGTTGCCTGGTGGGGCCGGGGTGACGGCCGGTCACCGGATGGCGGTCCCCCGCCTCCGTCGTACCGCCGCGCCGTACCGCCGCACCGCTTCAGACCCTCGCAGTGAGTTGGGAAGAGGGGCGCACATCGCCCGCCCGGCCACACGAAGGAGTGAACAGCACGGAAGAGTTGGCGACCAACTCGGCGATCGGCTGTCAGAGCCCCGCCGTGGACGGGTGGTTGAAAGATCGATGCGGCTTTTGGCAGGATGCCCGCCCACATGACGAGGGTCACCCCGCCGAGCCCGGAAGTCCCTTCGCGCCCCGCCCGCCCCGCTTTGGTCCGGACCTTCCCCGGCCCCTCCCGCCCCTACGGAGCCCCGCGCGGGCAGAATGTCCGCATGCGCATCGATCTCTCCTCCGCCCCCGGCAATCCGGAACGCCCCAACGAGGACTGGCTGTCGGCCGCGATCCCCGCCTCGGGCGGCGGCGTTCTGGTCGCCCTCGACGGGGTCACCCCGCCCCCGGGTGAGGTCGGATGCGCGCATGGAGTGCCGTGGTTCGCGGCCCGGCTGGGCGGCCTATTGACCGAACTGTCCGGATCGCGCCGGGACATGCCCCTCGACCGGGTCCTGGCGGAGGCCATCCGCGTCACCGCGGACACCCATCGCGACACGTGTGACCTTTCTCACGTCCGGACGCCACAGGCGACGGTGGTCGTGGTCCGCTGGGACGAGTCCTGCGTCGAACACCTGGTGCTCTCGGATTCCGTACTCCTCCTCCAGGCACCCGGCGGCGAGGTGCGCGCGGTCCTCGACGACCGGCTGGACCGGATTCCGCGCGAGCGGCTGCGTACGCACGCCTCCGCCGACGTGCTGCGCAACGCGGAGGGCGGCTTCTTCACCGCCGCCGCGGACCCGGAGGTGGCGGCCCGGGCGGTGACCGGGCGGACACCGCGCCCGGAGGTGCGGGCGGTGGCGGCGCTCACGGACGGGGCCAGCCGGTGGACGGACACGTTCGGGGAGGGCGACTGGGCCGCCTGCCTGGCCGTGCTGCGCAAGGAGGGCGCGCAGTCCCTGATCGACCGGGTGCGCACGCTGGAATCGGACCCGAGCCGGGCGCACCGCCGCGGCAAGCGCCACGACGACGCGTCGGCGGCGTACGCGGAGCTGTAGGGGAGGCGTACGCGGAGCTGTACGGGAGCTGTCGTGGGTGCTACTCCCCGCCCGAGTTCAACTGGTTCAGGAGCCGCGCCAGTTCCGCCACTTCCCCGCGGTCCCAGTCCGCGAGCTTGCGCATGTACTGCTCGCGCCGGGCGCCCCGGACCCGCAGGAAGCGTTCCCGGCCCTCCTCGGTGAGCCCGACCAGGAAGGCCCGCCCGTCCGCCGGGTCCGGCTCGCGGGCCAGCAGGCCCAGTACCTCCAGGGCCCGCAGCTGCCGGCTCATCGTGGCCTTGCCGACCCCGAAGTACGCGGCGAGCTCGGTCGCCCGCTGCCGCCCGGCGGCTTCCAGTCGTACGAGGAGCCCGTACGCGGCAGGTTCCAGCTCCGGGTGCAGCTCGCGCGCCATCTCCCCGGAGGAGGCGCGGGCCCGTCGGAGGAAGACGGACAGCTCCCGCTCCAGGGCAAGGAACTCCTGGTCTTCGGTCCCGTGCAAGGCCCGCTCCTTCGCTGGTGTGTGGCCCACCAGTATTTCGCAGCGGGTGCGCCGGGGACCCGGGGCCCCGCCGGAGCGGGGAACCCGGGACCCCCCGGGGGCGTTTCCTCCGGATCAGGCCGCGGCGGCCACCGGGACCGCGTCCGCGGCCAGGGCCAGCTCCAGGACCTGGCGTACGTCCGTCACCGGGTGCACCGACAGTCCTGCCAGCACCTCGGCGGGAACGTCGTCCAGGTCGGCCTCGTTCCGCTTCGGGATGATCACGGTGGTCAGCCCGGCCCGGTGGGCGGCCAGCAGCTTCTGCTTGACCCCGCCGATCGGCAGCACCCGCCCGGTCAGCGAGACCTCGCCGGTCATGGCCACGTCCGTACGGACCAGCCGGCCCGACAGCAGCGAGGCCAGCGCGGTCGTCATCGTGATGCCCGCGCTCGGACCGTCCTTGGGCACCGCGCCCGCCGGGAAGTGGATGTGCACGCCCCGGTCCTTCAGGTCGGCGACGGGCAGTTCCAGCTCGGCGCCGTGCGAGCGCAGGAAGCTGAGCGCGATCTGCGCCGACTCCTTCATCACGTCCCCGAGCTGGCCCGTCAGCGTGAGCCCGGCCGCGCCCGTCTCGGGATCGGACAGCGAGGCCTCGACGAACAGGACGTCACCGCCCGCCCCGGTCACGGCGAGGCCGGTGGCCACGCCCGGTACCGCGGTGCGCCGCTCGGCCGGGTCCTGCGCGGACTCCGGTACGTGGTGCGGCCGCCCGATGAGTGCCCGCAGGTCGCCGGCGCCGATCCGCAGGGGCAGCTCGCGCTCCCCCAGCTCGTGCTGGGAGGCCACCTTGCGGAGCAGCCGGGCGAGGGAACGCTCCAGGGTGCGCACGCCCGCCTCCCGGGTGTACTCCCCCGCCAGCTTGCGCAGCGCGTCCTCCTCCAGGACCACTTCCTCCGCGGCCAGGCCGGCGCGCTCCAGCTGCCGTGGCAGCAGGTGGTCGCGGGCGATGACGACCTTCTCGTCCTCGGTGTAGCCGTCGAGGCGGACGAGTTCCATGCGGTCGGCGAGGGCCTCGGGGATGGCCTCCAGCACGTTCGCGGTGGCCAGGAACACCACGTCGCTCAGGTCCAGTTCCACCTCCAGGTAGTGGTCCCGGAAGGTGTGGTTCTGGGCGGGGTCGAGGACCTCGAGCAGCGCGGCCGCCGGGTCTCCCCGGAAGTCGGAGCCGACCTTGTCGATCTCATCGAGCAGGACGACCGGGTTCATGGACCCGGCTTCCTTGATCGCCCGTACGATCCGGCCGGGCAGCGCGCCCACGTACGTACGCCGGTGTCCGCGGATCTCGGCCTCGTCGCGGACCCCGCCGAGGGCCACGCGGACGAACTTGCGTCCCATGGCGTGGGCCACGGACTCCCCGAGGGAGGTCTTCCCGACGCCGGGAGGACCCACGAGTGCCAGGACGGCCCCGCCCCTGCGCCCGCCGACGACTCCCATCCCGCGCTCGGAGCGGCGCTTGCGCACCGCCAGGTACTCGGTGATCCGGTCCTTCACGTCGCTCAGCCCGGCGTGCTCCGCGTCCAGGACGGCGCGTGCCCCCCGGATGTCGTACTCGTCCTCGGTCCGCTCGTTCCACGGCAGTTCGAGCACGGTGTCCAGCCAGGTGCGGATCCAGGACCCTTCCGGGGACTGGTCGCTGGAGCGCTCCAGCTTGTCGACTTCCTTGAGGGCGGCCTCCCGTACCTTCTCGGGCAGGTCGGCGGCCTCGACCCGGGCGCGGTAGTCGTCGGACTCCTCGCCCTCCTTCTCCCCGCCGAGCTCGCGCAGTTCCTTGCGCACGGCGTCGAGCTGCCGCTTCAGCAGGAACTCGCGCTGGACCTTGTCGACACCGTCCTGGACGTCCTTGGCGATGGACTCGGCGACGTCCTGCTCGGCGAGGTGGTCGCTGAGCGCCTTGACCGCGAGGCGCAGCCGGGCGACGGGGTCGGCCGTCTCCAGTAGCTCCACCTTCTGCTCGACGGTCAGGAACGGGGAGTACCCGGAGTTGTCCGCGAGGGCCCCGACCCCCTCGATCTGCTGCACGCGGTCCACGACCTGCCAGGCCCCGCGCTTCTTGAGCCAGCTCGTGGCGAGCGCCTTGTACTCCTTCACGAGCTCGGCGACGGCCCCGGGCAGGGGATCGGGGACGGCCTCGTCCACCGTCTCCCCCTCGACCCAGAGCGCGGCCCCCGGCCCGGTCGTCCCGGCTCCGATACGAACCCGGCCGCGCCCCCGGATCAGCGCCCCGGGATCCCCGTCGGACAGCCGCCCCACCTGCTCCACCGTCCCGAGCACCCCGGTTCCGGCGTACTTCCCGTCGATCCGGGGCACGAGCAGCACCTTCGGCTTGCCCCCCGCGGCGGCGGCCTGAGCGGCCTCGACGGCACCCCGCACCTCGGCATCGGACAGGTCCAGCGGAACGACCATCCCAGGCAGCACGACCTCGTCGTCGAGCGGCAGCACGGGCAGGGTGAGCGTTACGGACGTCGAAGCCATGATCTTCCCTCCGGCAGTGAAGTTGAGCTATGCCGACTCAATGCATCTGCGCGGCTCGGTGTTCCCCAACTGCCGTTCGCCGGGGGCGAACAAGGGTGGGTGCATCCCGTCCGGGCGGTGGCATCTCCGGAAATGCCCAGGTCACCACGGGTGGGGCGAGTTCCGGGCAGAGCCACGCTCCCCGCATGTACGGAGAGGGTGTGGGCGTCGCCGAGGTCAGGGAACGGATCATCCAGAACGTCGAGACCTGGCAGGTCGTCGAAGCCCCGTAGGCCGGACCGGTGCTCAGGCCGCCGAGATGTGGATGTCTCCCGAGGAGGTCGTCACCGCGAGGCGGGCGGCGGCGGAGGGGGTTGCGGGGAGGGTGATGTCGCGTTCGCCGGAGTCGGTGGAGATATCGAGCGCGTACGGGGCCGCGGGGACCTTCACCTTCGCCTCGCCCGAGCTGGTCCGCACGGCGATCGAGGCCGGGGCCGTGGTGAAGGCGAGGCGGACGTCGCCCGAATCGGAACGGGCGTCCGCGCCCGTTCCGGACAGTTCCCCGGCGGTGACCGAGCCCGTGGACGTACGGACCTTCAGCGGGCCGGCGATCCGGTCCGCCCGGACCGGGCCGGAGGCGGTACCGACCTCCAGCGCGCCGGCGATCCGGTCCACCCGCACCCCGCCCGAGGACGTCACGACGTTGGCGGCGGCCACTCCCGACACCGTGACGCGGCCGCTGCTGCTCTTGGCCCGGACCGTGGCGGAGGCCGGCACCTCCAGCCGGTAGTCGACTGAGCAGCGGCCGGAGCACTCGCCGTTGGTGAGGGTCAGCACGCCGCCGGAGAGCCGCTGGGCGGGCTGGGGCACGGTGTCGCCGCGGTAGTGGACGGTACGGCGGACGGTGACGCCCGGGCCGGATCCGGCGACCACCTCGATGGTTCCGCTTCCGGAGTCCGACACCTCGACCGCGGTGACGGCCTCGGCCACCGTGGCGTCGGCGTTCGCCGTCTTCTCCGGTCCGCCGCGGGAGACGAGCGAGCCGAAGGAGCAACCGGTGAGCAGCAGCCCGGCGGCGAGCGCCGTGGCGGTGACGGTGACGGTGGCCTTGGTGCCCCGGGGGCGCGTCTTCGTGGTCATGGTGTCGATCGTGCCCGCGCGGTGGCCGCGGGGGCATGGTGCATGTGCCCGGATCCGCGGTGGGGTTAACCCCCCGTCCCCCGGCCCCCGGGAACGGTGGCCGGGCCCGCCGCGTCCGGCCTCCGGTTTCCCTGCACCCCGGCGGCGGGCGGGATCCGGAGGAGACGGCCTAACTCCCCTGTACGACCGGCCGGTCCGGGGAGGGCATGCCCCACTCGCTCCAGGAGCCGTCGTACACGGCGAGTTCCTCGTACCCGGCGAGGTCCGCGCCCAGCGCCAGCACGCAGGCCGTGACCCCGGAGCCGCAGCTGAAGTACAGCCGCTCCCGCTCACCCGCCGCCGCCCCGAAGGCCGCGCGGAGTTCGGCCGCGGGGCGCATCAACCCGTCGGGGCGCCGCAGTTCGCCGAAGGGGAGGCTGACCGAGCCCGGCATGTGGCCCCCGCGCAGACCCGGACGGGGTTCCGGGGCGGTGCCGGCGAAGCGTTCGCGGGTCCGGGCGTCGAGCACCGCGGCGGCCGGATCGGCCAGGGCCGCCGAGACGGTGGCCGCGTCCACCAGCAGCCCGGCGCGGGGCCGGGCCGTGAAGGAGCCGCGCGGGCCCTCGTACCCCGGCCGGCGCCCCTCCACCGGCCGCCCGGCGGCGAGCCACGCGGGCAGCCCGCCGTCGAGGACGGCGACCCGGTCGAAGCCCATGGCGCGCAGCATCCACCAGGCGCGGGCGCTGGAGTAGATCCCGGCGCCGTCGTACGCGACGACCGTGCTGCCGTCGTCGACGCCGAGGGCGCGCATCGCCTCGGCGAAGGCGACGGGGCCGGGCATCGTGTGCGGGGCGGCGGCGGTGTGGTCGGACAGCGCGCCGTCGAGGTCGAAGGGACGGGCCCCCGGAATGCGGCGGTCCGCGTCGCGGTGCGCCCCGACGGAGGCGTCGAAGACGACGAGTCCGGGTATCCCGAGGCGCTCCGCGAGCCAGTCGCCGTCGACGAGCGGACCGGCCGGCACGAGGGAGTGGCGGTGGGGGTGGGGGTGGGCTGCTTCCATACGGCACCTCCGGCAGAAGTCGGCGGGCCCCGGCGAGGTCGGCGGCCCGCCGCCCATCCTCCCCCCTGCTCCCCGGCCCCCTGCGAACGCACCCGCCTCCTGGGCGCGTTACCCACGGCGCACCAGCCCCGGGGCGGCCCCGGACCGGTCGGGGGCCACACGGGCGCAGCCGCGAAGGCGCAATCTGCCGGCCGACGAGGTCGGCGGCCCGCCGCCAGGGACGGCCCGACGGGCCGAGGGCGGGGCCGGCCGAATCAAGCCTCACCGGCGTTTGAGGCGCGGGGGTCTGGGGCTGAGCCCCAGGTCTTTCGGTTCCGGGCAGAGCCCGGCTGGGGGTCCCCCCGGACGGAGTCTGGGGGCGGTGGAAGGGCGGATGGGAGACCCCGCGCAGCGGTACCGGGCCCGTGCCGGGCGACCGGCTGCGCACGCTCCGGGCCGCTCCGGGCCGGGCCGGGCCGCGCCGGGCCGCGCCGGGCCGCGCCGGGCCGCGCCGGGCCGCGCCGCGCCGCGCCGCGCCGCGCCGCGCCGCGCCGGGCCGGGCCGGCGCAAGTACCCCGAGGAGCAGCGGGTGGGGGCGGCGCGCCCCCGCGGCCCCGCCCCTCCCGGCGGGCGCGCCCCCGCGGCCCCGCCCCTCCCGGCGGGAGCTCCCGCCGGGAACTACGGACAGCCGCCCGGCCGGGCGAAGAGCGCCACCCGGGCGCCCCGCACGTCCGTCACGGAGCACAGGTCGAAGGAGGAGACCAGCGTCTGGCGTTTCACCGCCTCGGCCGGATACCCGTCCACCGGCTGGCCCGCCGGGTCGAGCAGGGCGACCACCCGGTCGACGGCCGGGTCCAGCAGGGCCGCCTGGATCTCCTCCGGTGTCCGCTCCACGCCCTGGAGGCTCCGCGAAGCCGCCGGGGTGCGGGACAGCGCGAGGTCGCGGAGGGATCCGTAGGTCTCCGGCGAGGACAACAACCATTCGCGCCGCCGCGAGGGGAGGAACAGCACCGCGTCGCCCGGGCGCGCGAGTGCGCCGACGGCCGCCGCCACGGCCCGCGCGTCGTCCTTGCGGCTGTCGGGGGTACGCAGCCACGCGGACCAGAACCCGACCGGGACCAGCAGGACCCCGACCAGCGGCCACACCCACCAGCCCCGCGACGTGGCGAGCCGCGCCCCCGCGAGGAGGGCGAAACCGGCGAGGGCGTAGAGGACGTACCGGTCCACGTACCAGGGGTGCACCAGCGAGATCGCGAGCAGCAGCCCGGGCGGCAGCAGCGCCAGCGGCAGGGCGACCCGTACGAGTTCCCGCGGGGCCCCCCGGGCCAGGAGCAGCGAGGCCGCCGCGAGGACCCCGTACGCCGCCCAGTCCTGCCAGCTCGGCCGCCCGAGCCAGCCCAGCTGCTGCTGCGCCTGCCGCGCGCTGACCAGGGCGAGCGGCAGCAGAGCCGCCACCACGGCCCAGGCGGCGAGCCGCCAGCCGCGCGAACGCCCGGCGGCGAACGCGTGCGCGGGCAGCGCCAGTACGGCGAACTCGTGCAGCCAGCACCCCAGCACCAGCACCACGACGTAGCCGACCCAGCGCTCGCGCAGCATCAGATACGTGGCCCAGACGACGGCCGCGGCAACGAAAGCGTACGAACGCCCCTCCTGGGCGTACATCTGCACGGGCGGCAGCACCGCATACCCGACCCCGGCCAACAAGGCGACCCGCCCGGACAGGCCGGACCGCCCGAGCCGAGCAGAGCGGTCAGGCCGTCCGAGCCGGTCGGACCCGCCAGGGCCACCGGACCGGTCAGGCCGGTCAGAAGCGCCGGACCTGTCGGAGTGGTCGGGCGGGTCGGAAGGGCCCGGGCTGTCAGACCGGTCGAGGCAATCAGACCCGTCGAGGCCGCCAGAGCGGTCGGGGCCACCGGCCCGGTCAAGGCGGTCGGACCCGCCAGGGCCACCGGACGGGTCGGGGCCGCCGAAGCCGTTGGACCGGTCGAGCCGGTTCGGGCCGGCGGGCCGGTCAGGGGCTCCGGGCCCGGCGGCTGGGGCCGGGGTGTCGGGCCGGTCGGGGCCTCCGGGGCTGTCGGGCCGGTCCGGCCCACCGGGGCGGTGTGGCTGCCCGGATCCGCCGGGTGGGGCGGGCTCCGGGACATCGCTCCCGTCCCCGCCGCGCAGGGCACCCGTCAGGTGGTGGGCCACCGCTGCCACGCCGGACGCGGCGAGGGCGGTGGCGGCCACCGAGGGGAGGCGCAGGGCCCAGAGGTCGGCGTCGGGGGTGGCGGCGCCCGTCGCCTCGAAGACCGCGTGCATCAGCAGGTAGTAGAGGCCGTGTACGGCGTCCACCTGGCCGAGCAGCTCCCAGAGCTCCCCGAGCGGCCGGTGCGCGACCTGCCACGTGACGGACTCGTCGCGCCACATGGAACCGCCCCGCGCGAGGCCCCAGAGGCCTAGCGCGAGGGCGGTGAGCGGCGGCAGCCAGCGCCAAGGGGCGAAGCGGCGGATGTCGGCCTCCGGGTGCTATCCGTGCGGGTGGTGCTGACTCCATACTCGGGGTTCGAGCCGGATTACCTGCGGGGGTGGGACGTGCGAGCACGTGGTGGGCGAGTGGGTTTGGCGACTGCGGCCGTGGCACTGGCCGTGGTGGCGGCCTTGGGCGGTTGCTCCTCCGGCGGGTCGAAGGAGGGGGCGGCCTCGCCGGCACCGAACGCGAGCACCGGCACCGGCTCCGGCCCCGCCACGAGCGGCGCCCCGTCCGGGACCTCGACGGACGCCCCGGGGACGCCGTCCCCGGGTCAGAGCGCCGGTCAGAGTACGGGCCCGGGCACCGGTACGACCGCTCCCGCCCCGCAGCCCGCGCCGAGCACCTCCGCGCCCGCCCCCGCACCCAGCGCCTCGGCGCCCGAGGCCGGCGAGACCCTCCTCGCGGTCACCCGCAGCGGCGGCATCACCGGAAAGACCAGCACCTTGATCATCAAGGGTGACGGATCGTTCCTCCGGCTCAACGCGAAGGCCGAGACGGTCGACCGCGACAAGCTCTCGGCGGCCGCCCTCACGAAGCTGCGCACCGCGCTCCGGAAGGCGGACTTCCCCCGCCTGCCGCGGATCTCGATGCCCAAGGATCCGGTCTCCGACGCGTTCACGTACGCCTTCCGGCACGGCGGCTACGAGGTCGCCGCCGCCCAGACCACGCTGCCACGCCCCCTGGAAGGGGTCCTGAGCACCCTGCCGCCCTTCGAGCCCCGCTGAAGCGTAGAAGAGCAGGCCACCCCTATAGGGCCCGTCACAGCCCCGTCCCCGCCACCGTGATCTCCCGCAGCCGCCGGTCCAGGTACCCGCGCAGTAGGACCGCCATGTCCACGCCCTCCGGGTCCAGCACCCACTGGATCTGGAAGCCGTCCATCACCGCGATGGTCTCGCGGCCGACGGCCTCGCAGTCCGTGTCCGGCCGCACCTCGCCGCGCGCCACGCCCGCCCGGAGCAGGTCGACGCTGTAGCCGAGGACCCGGTCGTAGCGCTGCCGGAAGTAGGCGTGCGCGGGGTGGCCGGGGTTCCCGGACTCGCCGACGAGCGTGTTGTACATCCGTACGAGACCGGGTCTGCGGGCGTTGTCCTCGGCGAGGGCGACCACCGCGGCGAAGTGCACGGCCACCGAGGCGACCTCCTCGGCGGACCCGCCGAAGAGCCGCTCGACGTCGTGCTGCTCGCTCTGCGCCAGGACGGACAGCAGCAGGTCCTCCTTGCTGCGGAAGTGGTGCAGCAGGCCGCCCTGGGTGATCCCGCAGTCGTTGGCGATCCGGGCGAGCGAGGAGGCGTGGAAGCCCCACTGCGCGAAGTGCTCGACGGCGGTGTCGAGGATCTTCTGGCGACGGGCGTCGCCCACCGCGTATCCGCCCCGGGCGGCCGCCGCCTTGGGGGCCGTTCGGCCCTTGTCCTGTGCCATGCGGACCACCCTAAACCCGACTGTTTCCGCCCATCCCGATGGAGTGATCCAGCTCACTATGCGAAAACCTAGTGGGTGCACGGTTTTCGCGCCTACGGTGAAACCGCCCGGTCGGCGACGAGGCCGACGCGGAGACGTTGGAGCCACCCATGCCGCTCACGCAGGACCCCGGAAGCGCACTCGATGCCACCGACCGCCCCGATCCGGCCACGCCGGTCATCGCCCCGGCCGGCGCCCCGGCAGCCCTCCCGGCCCATGCCCCGGCCCATGCCCCGGCCGACGCGCCCGCCGACGCCCCCGCCAAGCTGATCTTCGGCCTGGTCGCCGCCCAGCTCGGCGTCTGCATCGCCGTCTTCACCCCGATCGTGGTGACCCTCGCCCTGCGCGTGGCCCAGATCGTCCCCGAGGCGGAGCGCGGCGCCGCCCTCGGCAAGGTGCTCTCCGTCGGAGCGCTTCTCGCCCTCGTCGGCAACCCCCTCTTCGGTGCCCTCTCCGACCGCACGACCAGCCGGTTCGGCCGCCGCCGCCCCTGGCTCGTGGGCGGCATGGCGGTCGCCGCCGTCGGGCTGACCGTCGTCGGGCTCGGTTCCAGCGTCACCACGCTGCTCATCGGCTGGGCCATCGCGCAGCTCGGCTGCAACGCCGCCCTGTGCATGGTCACCGCCTGCATCCCGGACCTGATCCCGGACCACCAGCGCGGCCGCGTCTCCGGCATGGTCGGCATGATGCTGTCCGTCTCGATGGTGGCGGGCAGCTTCCTCGCACAGCTCTTCACGGACAACATGGCGCTGGCCTTCATCGTCCCGGCCGTCGTCGGCGTCCTCGGGGTGTGCGTGCTGGCCGCCGTGATGCCCGACCGGCCGGCCCGTGCCGAGTCCGTGGCCCCGTACGGCTTCAGGGAGTTCCTGCGCAGCTTCTGGGTGAATCCGCGCAAGAACCCCGACTACTCGTGGAACTTCGCGAGCCGTTTCCTGGTCTTCATCGGCATCGCTTGCGTGACCAGCTACCAGGTGTACTTCCTGATGGACCGCCTCGGGGTCGCCGAGGGCGAGGTCGCCTCGAAGATGTTCACCACCACCCTGGTCACCGTCGGCGGTGTGGTGGCCGGCTCCCTCGCCGGTGGCTGGCTGTCCGACGCCACCGGCCGCCGCAAGCCCTTCGTGCTCGCCTCCGCCTTCGTCATCGGCGTCGGGCTGCTGCTGATCGCCACCGCGGGCACCTTCGGGATGTTCCTCTTCGCCGTGGCCGTCTTCGGCTTCGGCGAGGGCCTCTACCTCGCGGTCGACGTGGCGCTCGCCGCCGCCGTCCTGCCCGACCCGGAGACGGCCGCCAAGGACATGGGCGTCCTCAACATCGCCAACGCCCTCCCGCAGTCCCTCGTCCCGATGCTCGCGCCGTTCGTCCTCGCCATCGGCGGAGGGGGCAACTACGGCGCCCTCTTCCTCTTCGGCGGCATCGCGGCGGCCGTCGGCGCCGCCCTCGTCCAACTGATCCGCTCGGTCAGATGACCGCCCGCCCGGCCGGGCCCACCGTCGCCCGCGCACCCGGCCCCGATCAGCCGCCCACCCCCGCGACCGCCCCCGCCTTCACCGCCTCCCCCGCACACGCCCCCACCCCCGCTCCCACGCCCGCTCCCACTACCTCCCGCGCGACCGACCCCCTCAGGAGCCCCGCCATGAACGCCACTCCGAGCACCCCGGCCACCCCGGCCGCCCCCACCGACCCCGCCGCCCCCCTCCCCTACCGGGACGCCTCCCTCCCCGTGGACCGGCGCGTCGAGGACCTGCTGTCCCGCATGACCCTGGAGGAGAAGGCCGGCCAGCTCTTCCACTCCATGCTGATGATGAACGCGGACGGCACCCCGGTCACCGAGACCGACGGCTCGATCCTCCCGTTCGCCACCCCCGAGCTGATCGAGGGCCGCCACCTCACCCACTTCAACCTGCTCGGCAGCTACGGCGCCCGCGAGATGGCGCTGTGGCAGAACGCCGTCCAGGAGATGGCCGCCGGCACCCGCCTCGGCATCCCGGTGACCCTGTCCACCGACCCCCGGCACTCTTTCACCGACAACGTCGGCGCCTCCTTCAACGCCGGCGCCTTCTCCGCCTGGCCCGAGGCGATCGGCCTCGCCGCGATAGGCGACCCGGAGCTGGTCTTCGAGTTCGCCGACATCATGCGGCGCGAGTACCTCTCCGTCGGCTTCCGCGTCGCCCTGCACCCGCAGATCGACCTGGCCACGGAGCCGCGCTGGGCCCGCCAGTCGGGCACCTTCGGCTCGGACGCGAAGCTGACGGGCGAGCTCGTACAGGCCTACGTACGGGGCCTGCAGGGCGAGACGCTCGGCGCGGCCTCGGTCTCCGCGATGGTCAAGCACTTCCCCGGCGGCGGCCCGCAGAAGGACGGCGAGGACCCGCACTTCGCGCACGGCAAGGAGCAGATCTACCCGGGCGGGATGCGCGAGCACCACCTGGAGCCCTTCAAGGCGGCCATCGCGGCCGGCTGCTCGCAGATGATGCCGTACTACGGGCAGCCCATCGGCACCGACTGGGAAGAGGTCGGCTTCGGCTTCAACAAGGGCGTCGTGACGGGCCTGCTCCGCGAGGAGCTCGGCTTCCAGGGCATCGTGTGCACCGACTGGGGCCTGCTCACCGAATCGACGATCTTCGGCGAGCCGCACCCGGCCCGCGCCTGGGGCCTGGAGCACCTGAGCGTGTCCGAGCGGGCGGCCCGCGCGCTGGAGGCGGGCTCGGACCAGTTCGGCGGCGAGCAGTGCCCCGCCGTCATCGTGGAGCTGGTCCGCTCGGGCCGGGTCACCGAGGCTCGGATCGACGCGTCCGTACGCCGCCTGCTGCGCGAGAAGTTCGTCCTCGGCCTGTTCGAGAACCCGTACGTGGACCCGGACGCGGCGGCCGAGACGGTCGGCCGCGCCGACTTCGCGGCGGCCGGCGCCGCGGCCCAGCGGCGTTCCCTGACGGTGCTCACCAACACCGGGGAGACCCTGCCGGTCTCCGGCCGGCCGAAGCTGTACGTCAAGGACGTGGACGCGGACGTCGCGGCGGCGTACGGGGAACTCGTGTCCGACCCGGCCGAGGCGGACCTGGCGGTGCTGCGGCTGCGCACCCCGCACGAGCCCCGCAGCAACATCTTCGAGTCCTTCTTCCACTCGGGTTCGCTGGCCTTCCCCGAGGCGGAGCTCACCGAGATCCTGTCCCTCCTGGACGCCGTCCCGACCCTGGTCTGCATCAACCTGGAGCGGGCCGCGGTGATCCCCGAGATCGCGGAGCGGGCGGCCGCGCTGATCGCGGACTACGGGGCGTCCGACGCCGCCCTCCTGGACGTGGCCTTCGGCCGGGCCGCGGCCGGGGGGCGCCTGCCCTTCGAGCTCCCGCGTTCGATGGCGGCGGTGGCGGCCTCCCGCCCGGACGTCCCGAACGACACCGAGAACCCGGTGTTCCCGCACGGCCACGGCCTGACCCTGTAGCCCCGTAGCCCTGTAGCCCTGCGGGGCGGAGCCCCCTACCCGTCCTTCCTCCGTTCCCCGGGCTCCCGCCCGGACCCGTAAGACCCCGGGGCTCCGCCCCGGACCGCGCGCCTCCAACGCCGGCGGGGCTGGATTTTCCAGCCCCGCCTGGCGTTTGAACCGCAGGTCCGGGGGCAGAGGCCCCGGCAACGAACCCGCGCAGCGAACCCGTCATAGCCGGAGCCCGACCGCTCCTCTACGCTGCACCCCTACCACGCGGGATCTTCAGGGGCGGGACATGGAACAAACGCACACCACGACCCACAACGGCGCCGCGGCCACCCCCGGCGCGCAGCGCCGGGTACTCGTCGTCGAGGACGACCACACCATCGCGGAGGCCATCGCGGCCCGGCTCCGCGCCGAGGGCTTCCAGGTCCAGACGGCGGCGGACGGGCCGGCGGCCGTCGCCGCGGCCGAGAGCTGGCTGCCGGAGCTGCTGGTCCTGGACGTCATGCTGCCGGGCTTCGACGGCCTGGAGGTCTGCCGCCGGGTCCAGGCGCAGCGGCCCGTTCCGGTGCTCATGCTCACCGCCCGGGACGACGAGACCGACATGCTCGTCGGCCTCGGGGTCGGCGCCGACGACTACATGACGAAGCCCTTCTCGATGCGCGAGCTGGCCGCGCGGGTCCACGTACTGCTGCGGCGGGTGGAGCGGGCCACGCTGGCCGCGCACGCCCCGCGCGGGGCCACGCTGCGGCTGGGCGATCTGGAGATCGACCACGCGCAGCGCCGGGTGCGGGTGCACTCCGAGGACGTGCACCTGACGCCGACGGAGTTCGACCTGCTGGTGTGCCTGGCGGGGACCCCGCGGGCGGTGCTCTCGCGGGAGCAGTTGCTCGCCGAGGTGTGGGACTGGGCCGACGCGTCCGGGACCCGTACGGTCGACAGCCACATCAAGGCGTTGCGCCGGAAGATCGGCGCCGAGCGGATCCGTACGGTCCACGGCGTCGGGTACGCCCTGGAGACCCCGGCGCAGCCGTGAGCGGCTACCGGCCGACGGGGCAGCGGCCGCCCGGGGTGCTGCGGCCCTTCTCCCCGTTCTCGATCAAGACCAAGCTGGGCACGCTCGTGGTGGTGTCGGTCTTCATCACCACGGGTCTGCTGATGGTGGCCCTGCGCACGGCCACCGAGGTGCGGTTCATCACGGTGTTCTCGGTGATCGCCTCGATGCTGATCACCCAGTTCGTGGCGCACAGCCTGACGGCGCCGCTGGACGACATGACCACCGTGGCCCGTGCGATATCCCACGGGGACTACACGCGCCGGGTGCGCGGGGCGGGCCGCCGCGACGAGCTGGGCGACCTGGCCGCCACGATCAATCTGATGGCGGACGACCTGGAGGCGGTGGACCGGCACCGCAAGGAGCTCGTCGCCAACGTCTCGCACGAGCTGCGCACCCCGATCGCGGCCCTGCGGGCGGTACTGGAGAACGTGGTGGACGGGGTCTCCGCCGCCGATCCGGAGACCATGCGCACGGCCCTGAAGCAGACCGAGCGGCTCGGCCGGCTGGTGGAGACCCTGCTGGACCTCTCCCGCGTCGACAACGGGGTGGTGCCGCTACGGGCCCGCCGCTTCGAGGTGTGGCCGTACCTGTCGGGGGTGCTGAAGGAGTCGGGCCTGGCGGCGGCCGGCCGGCCGGGGCTGTCCTCCGGCTCGGGCGGGCACACCCGCAACGACGTCCACCTCCACCTGGACGTGTCCCCGCCGGACCTGACGGCGTACGCGGACGCCGAGCGGCTGCACCAGGTGGTGGCGAACCTGATCGACAACGCGGTCAAGCACAGCCCCCCGCACGGCCGGGTCACGGTCCACGCCCGGGCGGGCGACGCGCCCGGAAGCCTGGAGCTGGAGGTCCGGGACGAAGGTCCCGGAATTCCGGAGGCGGAGCGCCACCGGGTCTTCGAGCGGTTCAACCGGGGCAGCGCGAGGGGCGGCGACGGGGGCACGGGCCTGGGCCTGGCCATCGCCCGGTGGGCGGTCGGCCTGCACGGGGGGCACATCGGAGTGGCCGAATCATCGCGGGGCTGCCGGATCCTCGTCACGCTTCCGGGCAGCTCGCAGGCGCCGAGTTGACGTAGGGTTCTAGTGGGAAGGACATGATCTCGGCCACATGCGCCGGGGTCCGTCAGGGGTGCGAAGCCAGGGGGCCGCAACCGCGGTGCCTCCTGCCCGAACCACGCTTGTTTCCCGCCATTCCAGGTGGTGAAACCCGCCGTTCGATGTGACCTACATGACGTATGTCCCGCCCGGTCTGCATCTCACGGCCCAGGAGGCGTAGCCTTTATTCCCGCTGTCCATACCTTGTGAAGCGGAAGAGGGCGGTTGCCGCCGTGTCGCCACAGTCCCCCAGTAACTCGAGCACCACGACCGAAGCAGGAGCAGGCGGGAAGAACCCCGCCCCAGGCTTCGGCGCGAATGAGTGGCTCGTCGACGAGATCTATCAGCAGTACCTCCAGGACCCGAACTCGGTCGACCGGGCCTGGTGGGACTTCTTCGCCGACTACAAGCCGGGTGGCGCTGTCGCTCCGGTGAAGGCGGATAAGCCCACGGACCGGCCCGCACCCCCCGCCGCGACGACGACGGACGGCGCCTCCGCACAGGCCGCCACCCCCGTCACCGCCACGGCCCCGCAGGCTTCCGACGCCGCCGCCACGGGGGCGGTCACGCCGGCCACCCCCGGCGCCGCGCCCACGACGCCCGTGTCAGCACCTGCCCCTGTACCTGCCACCCCCTCTGGTGCCCCTGCTGTGACTGTCACCTCCCAGGCCCCGGCCGCCGCCGCACCGGCTGCCCCCGCCTCCCAGGCCCCGGCTCCCGCCGCCGTCCCCGCTTCCGTAGCCCCCCAAAAGGCCGCGCCCCCCGGTGCAAGCACCGGCTCCACTGGAGCGACTAACGCCGCGCCCACCTCCGAGGCCCCTGCCGGCCCCGAACTGGTGACGCTCCGCGGCCCGGCGGCTGCCGTGGTCAAGAACATGAACGCCTCCCTCGAGGTGCCGACGGCCACGTCCGTCCGCGCCGTCCCGGTGAAGCTGCTGTTCGACAACCGCATCGTCATCAACAACCACCTGAAGCGCGCCCGGGGCGGGAAGATCTCCTTCACCCACCTCATCGGCTACGCGATGGTGCAGGCCATCAAGGCCATGCCGTCGATGAACTACTCCTTCGCGGAGAAGGACGGCAAGCCGACCCTGGTCAAGCCGGAGCACATCAACTTCGGTCTCGCGATCGACCTGGTGAAGCCCAACGGCGACCGCCAGCTCGTCGTCGCCGGCATCAAGAAGGCCGAGACCCTCAACTTCTTCGAGTTCTGGCAGGCCTACGAGGACATCGTCCGCCGGGCCCGCATCGGCAAGCTGACGATGGACGACTTCACCGGGGTGACGGTCTCCCTCACCAACCCCGGCGGCCTGGGCACCGTCCACTCCGTGCCCCGCCTGATGCCCGGACAGTCGGTCATCATGGGCGTCGGCTCCATGGACTACCCCGCCGAGTTCCAGGGCACCTCGCAGGACACCCTGAACAAGCTGGGCATCTCCAAGGTCATGACCCTGACCTCGACCTACGACCACCGGGTCATCCAGGGCGCGGCCTCCGGCGAGTTCCTGCGCATCGTCGCGAACATGCTGCTCGGCGAGAGCGGCTTCTACGACGACGTCTTCGAGGCGCTGCGCATCCCGTACGAGCCGGTCCGCTGGCTCCGGGACATCGACGCCTCGCACGACGACGACGTCACGAAGGCCGCCCGCGTCTTCGAGCTGATCCACTCCTACCGGGTCCGCGGCCACGTCATGGCCGACACCGACCCGCTGGAGTACAAGCAGCGCAAGCACCCCGACCTCGACATCACCGAGCACGGCCTCACCCTGTGGGACCTGGAGCGCGAGTTCGCGGTCGGCGGCTTCTCCGGCAAGTCGATGATGAAGCTCCGCGACATCCTCGGCGTCCTGCGCGACTCGTACTGCCGCACCACCGGCGTCGAGTTCATGCACATCCAGGACCCGAAGCAGCGCCGCTGGATCCAGGACCGCATCGAGCGCCCGCACTCCAAGCCGGAGCGCGAGGAGCAGCTGCGCATCCTGCGCCGGCTGAACGCCGCGGAGGCCTTCGAGACCTTCCTGCAGACGAAGTACGTCGGCCAGAAGCGCTTCTCGCTGGAGGGCGGCGAGTCCGTCATCCCGCTGCTCGACGCCGTCATCGACTCGGCCGCCGAGGCCCGCCTCGAAGAGGTCGCGATCGGCATGGCCCACCGCGGCCGGCTGAACGTGCTCGCGAACATCGTCGGCAAGTCGTACGCGCAGATCTTCCGCGAGTTCGAGGGCAACCTCGACCCGAAGTCGATGCACGGCTCCGGCGACGTCAAGTACCACCTGGGTGCCAACGGCACCTTCACGGGCCTGGACGGGGAGCAGATCAAGGTCTCGCTCGTCGCCAACCCCTCGCACCTGGAGGCGGTGGACCCGGTCCTGGAGGGCGTGGTCCGCGCCAAGCAGGACATCATCAACAAGGGCGGCACGGACTTCACGGTCCTGCCCGTGGCCCTGCACGGCGACGCGGCCTTCGCGGGCCAGGGCGTCGTCGCCGAGACGCTGAACATGTCGCAGCTGCGCGGCTACCGCACCGGCGGCACCGTGCACGTGGTCATCAACAACCAGGTCGGCTTCACCGCCGCCCCGGAGTCCTCGCGTTCCTCGATGTACGCGACCGACGTGGCCCGCATGATCGAGGCGCCGATCTTCCACGTGAACGGCGACGACCCGGAGGCCGTGGTCCGCATCGCGCGGCTCGCCTTCGAGTTCCGTCAGGCGTTCAACAAGGACGTGGTCATCGACCTCATCTGCTACCGCCGCCGCGGTCACAACGAGTCGGACAACCCGGCGTTCACGCAGCCGCTGATGTACGACCTGATCGACAAGAAGCGCTCGGTGCGCAAGCTCTACACCGAGTCCCTCATCGGTCGCGGCGACATCACCCTGGAAGAGGCGGAGCAGGCGCTCCAGGACTTCCAGGGCCAGCTGGAGAAGGTCTTCGCGGAGGTCCGCGAGGCCGCCACGCAGCCCGCGCTCGCCCCGGTGGCGCCCGCCCAGGTCGCGCAGGAGTTCCCGGTCTTCGTGAACACCGCGATCTCCCAGGAGGTCGTCAAGCGGATCGCCGAGGCCCAGGTCAACATCCCGGACACGGTCACCGTCCACCCGCGTCTGCTGCCGCAGCTGCAGCGCCGCGCGGCGATGATCGACGACGGCACCATCGACTGGGGCATGGGCGAGACCCTGGCCTTCGGTTCGCTGCTGATGGAGGGCACCCCGGTCCGGCTGTCCGGCCAGGACTCGCGCCGCGGCACCTTCGGCCAGCGCCACGCGGTCCTCATCGACCGGGAGACCGGCGAGGACTACACCCCGCTGCTCTACCTCGCGGACGACCAGGCCCGCTACAACGTCTACGACTCGCTGCTCTCCGAGTACGCGGCCATGGGCTTCGAGTACGGCTACTCGCTGGCCCGCCCGGACGCGCTGGTCCTCTGGGAGGCCCAGTTCGGCGACTTCGTCAACGGCGCGCAGACCGTCGTCGACGAGTTCATCTCCTCGGCCGAGCAGAAGTGGGGCCAGACGTCCGGCGTCACGCTCCTCCTCCCGCACGGGTACGAGGGCCAGGGCCCGGACCACTCCTCCGCCCGCCCGGAGCGCTTCCTGCAGATGTGCGCGCAGGACAACATGACGGTCGCGATGCCGACCCTCCCGTCGAACTACTTCCACCTCCTGCGGTGGCAGGTCCACAACCCGCACCACAAGCCGCTCATCGTCTTCACCCCGAAGTCGATGCTGCGTCTGAAGGCGGCGGCGTCGAAGGCCGAGGAGTTCACGACCGGGGCGTTCCGTCCGGTGATCGGCGACACGCGGATCTCCTCCGGAGCCGGTGACCCGAACGAGATCCGCAAGGTCGTCTTCTGCGCGGGCAAGGTCTACTACGACCTGGAGGCCGAGCGCGAGAAGCGCGGCATCACCGACACGGCGATCATCCGCATCGAGCGCCTCTACCCCCTCCCGGGTGCCGAACTCCAGGCGGAGATCGCCAAGTTCCCGAACGCGGCGAAGTACATCTGGGCCCAGGAGGAGCCGGCGAACCAGGGCGCGTGGCCCTTCATCGCGCTCAACCTGATCGACCACCTCGACCTGGCGGTCGGCGCGGAGGTCCCGGCCGGCGAGCGCCTGCGCCGCATCTCCCGCCCGCACGGCTCGTCCCCGGCGGTCGGCTCGGCCAAGCGCCACCAGGCGGAGCAGCAGCTCCTCCTGAACGAGGTCTTCGAGGCCTGAGCACTGCGCTTGCTCGAACGGTGGAAGGCCCGGCCCCCTCGGACGTCCGAGGGGACCGGGCCTTCCGGCTGTCCGCGCCGCTGCTGGGGCTCCGCCCCAGACCCCGCGCCTCAAACGCCGGCGGGGCTGGATGAATCCAGCCCCGCCGGCGTTTGAGGCGCGGGTCCGGGCAGCGCCCGGGGAACGGTGGAAGGGCGGGTAGGGGACGGCCCCGCGCAGCGGCCCCCCTCGTCAGCCGGGCGCGTACGGGGCCAGGTTCGGGTGCGCCGCACACCAGTCCACCCGGTCCCGCTCCACCACCCCGCGGGCCACCGCGTACCGCGTACCCGGCGAGGACACGCCGTCCATCCCCCGCTCCGCCGCGACCATCGCGCCGACGAACACCCGCCCGCCGGCGGTGAGTTCCGGGCAGGCGTCCAGGACGGGCAGCACCGCCGCCACCTGGGCCCGGACCCGCGCGTGCTGCGCCCAGGCCCCCCTGGCCCCGTAGAGCGCCGCGCGCTGCCAGTAGCCCGCCAGCCCGAGATGCGCGTACGCGCCCCGCAGGAGCCCCTCCAGCGGCCGTGGATCGGCCCGCCAGGGTGCCCAGTACCGTGCGGAGCCGTCGGCGGTGTGCAGCGGGAGCGCCTCCGCGAGGGCCGCCAGCTTCCCGTGCTGCACCTCGAACACGAGGGTCGCGGCCAGCGCGGGCGGCGGCTGCGCCCGGGCCAGGACGGATCCCGCCGCCGCGGGCAGGGTCCCGCCGTAGGACCGGGAGCTGCCGGACAGCGGGACCACGCAGCGCAGCAGCTGCCCGGCCTCCTCCGCGCGGGCGGTGTCGTAGCGCCGCAGCAGCGTGAGGGCTCCGGACCACTGGGTGTCCCAGCGCTTGTGCCCCTTGGGGGTGAGCCGGCGGGCGGCGGGCACCGTCCCGGGGGCGCGGTACGGGTCGAGGTCGTCGAGGGCGGTCCGCCCGTCGGGCAGCGCGTGCAGGACCAGCGCCTCCGGGCTGCCGGGATCCCAGGAGCCCTCGCTCAGGGCGAGCGGCCCCGGCCGGTCCGGGCGCAGCAGCCCCAGGGTGGGCAGGACGAGGCGTCCGTGCGCGGGCCGCAGCGTGATCTTGAAGCCGATCCCGGCGCGCAGCGCCGCGGCGGTGGCGAGCGCCCCGAGGTGTCCGAGGTCGGCGGGCGGCCCGTGCCGCGTGCGCAGCCTGCGCAGCGTCTCCTCGGCCCACACCCCGGTGGCCGGATAGTGCACCACGTCGGCCACCGCGCCGGGGTCGCGGCGCCCGGCCTCCTCCAGCAGGGCCCAGCGCTCGGCCGCCTCTCCGGTACGGGCGCCGGGCAGTGCCGCGAGCTCCCGCAGCAGCCGCAGCCGCCGGGCCCGCCGTACGCCGCACACCAGCGCGGTCCCTTCGGCGGACGGCTCGGTGGAGCCGAGTGCCCGCAGCACGCCGTCGCTCGGCTCGGGGTGATCCATGCATACCTCCCGCCGCGGACCCTCCATCCCTGCCCTGAAGAGGGGCTCCGCGAACGGCGGAAAGCGGTCAGGTCCGGCCGCGGCGGGCGGGCGGATTATCCTGACGGGACACACCCGAACACCCGACCACCGCACGGAGCCCGACTTGTACTTCACCGATCGCGGCATCGAGGAGCTGGAGAAGCGGCGCGGCGAGGAGGAGGTCACCTTCGAGTGGCTCGCCGAGCAGCTGCGCACCTTCGTCGACCTGAACCCGGACTTCGAGGTCCCGGTGGAACGCCTCGCCACCTGGCTGGCCCGCCTGGACGACGAGGACGAGGACGACGAGTAGGTCGCTCACGTCTCCGCGCACGCTCCGCACGCGCGGGCCGCGCAGGCCGCACGGCATGACGAAGGGGCCCGACCGCACTGCGGTCGGGCCCCTTCGTCATCGTCCCGCGGGACAAGGCCGATCGGACCGGAGGGTCCGATCAGGCGGCCTTGGTCTCCCAGAAGATGCGGTCGATCTCGGCGATGAGCTCCAGCGCCTTGGCGCCGGTCGCCGGGTCGTTCGACGCCTTGGCGGCCGAGAGGGCCTTCAGGGTGTCGTTGACCAGGGTGTGCAGCTGCGGGTACTTCTCGAAGTGCGGCGGCTTGAAGTAGTCGCTCCACAGCACCGAAACGTGGTGCTTCGCGAGCTCGGCGCGCTGCTCCTTGATGGTGATGGCGCGCGCGCGGAAGTCGGCGTCGTCGTTGGCCTGGTACTTCTCCTGCACGGCCTTGACGGACTCGGCCTCGATGCGGGCCTGGGCAGGGTCGTACACGCCGCACGGAAGATCGCAGTGGGCGGAGACCTTCGCCTTGGGGGCGAAGAGGCGGGAAAGCATGGAGTTTGTCCTCCTCGTGATCGTCTTCTCAAGGGGGAGATTACTCCGTGAGAAAGACGATTTCGCGGCCGCCCCCTTGGGGTTGGGACAAAAGTCCAGGGGTGCGCCCGGGCCGGTGACCGAATGTACGGAAGAGTGCGGCAGCATGCGGGGTGGCACGAAGAGTGGACGAGCGCGGTCAAGGAGGTCTCGGATGGCGGGGAGCACGCGCTCGCGCGGCCGGACGCGGGAGTGGGAATCGCCGTTGAAGCGGATCGGCACCGTGGAGGTGACGGGCCCCTCGATGGCGCCGACCCTGGAGAACGGGGACCAGGTGCTGGTCCGCTACGGGGCACCCGTACGGCCGGGCCACGTGGTGGTGCTGCGCCATCCCTTCCAGCAGGACCTGCTGGTCGTCAAGCGGGCGGTGGAGCGGCGCCCGGGCGGCTGGTGGGTGCTGGGCGACAACCCGTACAACGAGACGGGCGACAGCACGGACTACGGGGCGGTCCCCGACGAGCTCGTGCTGGCGACCGCGGTGGTCCGCTTCCGGCCGCGCCCCCGGCCGGAGCACGCGGGGGAGGATCAGCGTTCGCTGAGGGCGTGGCTCTCCTGGGCTTCCTCGGCGCTGCGCCCGCTGTGGGCGGACTCCTCGGCCTCCAGGCGCTTGCGGGCGCGGTAGGCGGCGACGTTGGCGCGCGTGGCGCACCGGTCGGAGCAGTAGCGCCGGGAGCGGTTGGTGGAGGTGTCGAGGTAGGCGTTGCGGCAGGGCGCGGCCTGGCACAGGCCGAGCCGGTCCGGGCCGTGCTCGGTGAGGTGGAAGGCCAGCCCGAAGCACGCGATCGCGGCGTAGCCGGCGGAGGCGTTGGAGGGGTGGTCGGCCAGGTGGATGTGCCAGTTCGGGCCGCCGTGCTCCCCGAGAGTCTCGTGCCCGGAGACCTGCGGACTGACCGGGAACTCCATGAGCAGGGAGTTCAGCAGGTCGACGGCGAGGACGTGGTCCCCGCCGTCGGCGGCCTCGAAGACGGCGCGCAGCCGGCCGCGGACGTTGCGGAAGCGGGTGACGTCACCGTCCGTGACCCGGCGGGCCATCTGCACGCTGACGCCGAAGAGGGCGCGGACGGCGTCCACGGAGGTCAGCGAGTCCTTGTTGCGGGCCGGCTCCTCGGTGTTGACCAGGCGCACGGCGTAGTCCGAGTAATGGGCCATTTCCACTTGTAGTCCTTACGGCTGCGGATTAGGGTCTCTGGTAACGACTGAGACATGTTCGAGGGTATTACGCGTGGAGGATTTCGTGGCGGATACGGCAAGCTCTGATGCGGCACGCTCCGGTACGGCACCGTCCGACTGGCAGGCCTGGCAGGACAGCTGGGACCGGCAGCAGGAGTGGTACATGCCGGACCGCGAGGAGCGGTTCCGGGTGATGCTGGACATGGTGGAGGCGCTGGTCGGCACCGCCCCCCGGGTGCTCGATCTCGCGTGCGGTACGGGAAGTATCACGGACCGCGTCCTCAAGCGGTTCCCGCGATCCACCAGTACGGGAGTCGATCTCGACCCCGCGCTGTTGACGATCGCCCGGGGCCACTTCGCGGGCGACCCCCGGGTCACCTTCGTCACCGCCGACCTCAAGGACCCCGACTGGCACGCGGCCCTCCCCCACGCCTCCTACGACGCGGTCCTGACCGCCACCGCCCTGCACTGGCTGCCCGGCACGGACCTCGCCGTGCTCTACGGGCAGCTCCCGCCGCTGCTGCGCCCCGGCGGGGTGTTCATGAACGCCGACCACATGCCCGACCCCGCCACCCCGCGGATCAACGCCGCCGAGCGCGCCCACCGGCACGGCGGCATGGACCGGGCGAAGGCGGCCGGGGCGCTGGACTGGCGCGAGTGGTGGGAGCTCGCGGCCTGTGACCCGGCGCTCGCCGAGCCGACGAAGGCCCGCTTCGAGATCTACGGGGAGCACGCCGACGGCGACACCCCGCCGGAGTCCTGGCACGCGGCCACGCTGCGCGCCGCCGGCTTCGCGGAGGCCCGTACGGTCTGGCGCTCGCCCTCCGACGGGCTGGTGCTGGCCCTGAAGTAGGCCGGGGCCGGCGCGGGCCGGTCATGCGTGAGGGGCGGTACGGGAATCCGTACCGCCCCTCACGCGTGGAACGCCGCCGTCCTACAGGACCTTCGAGAGGAAGGCCTTGGTGCGGTCGTGCTGCGGGTTGCCCAGGACCTCGCGGGGGTGGCCGGATTCGACCACGACGCCGCCGTCCATGAAGACGAGGTTGTCGCCGACCTCGCGGGCGAAGCCCATCTCGTGGGTGACCACGATCATGGTCATGCCCGACTCGGCCAGATCCCGCATGACGTCGAGGACGTCACCGACGAGCTCCGGGTCGAGCGCCGAGGTGGGCTCGTCGAAGAGCATCAGCTTCGGCTCCATCGCCAGCGCGCGGGCGATCGCCACGCGCTGCTGCTGGCCGCCGGAGAGCTGGGTGGGGTAGTTCCCGCCCTTGTCGCCGAGACCGACCCGGTCCAGGAGCTTGACGGCGCGCGCCCGCGCGACCGACTTGCTCTCACCCTTGACCATGACCGGGGCTTCCATGACGTTCTCTATGGCCGTCATGTGCGGGAAGAGGTTGAAGCGCTGGAAGACCATGCCGATGTCCCGGCGCTGCGCCGCGACCTCGCTGTCCTTCAGCTCGTAGAGCTTGTCGCCCTTCTGCCGGTAGCCCACCAGCCGGCCGTCGACGTACAGCCGTCCGGCGTTGACCTGCTCCAGGTGGTTGATGCACCGCAGGAACGTCGACTTGCCGGAGCCGGACGGACCGACCAGGCAGAACACCTCACGCGGGGCGACCTCCAGGTCGATCCCCTTGAGGATGTGCGCGGCTCCGTAGGACTTGTGGACGCCTTCGGCCTTCACCATGGCAGTCGAAGTCATCAGGCCACCGCCTTGCGGTTCGAGAAGCGGGAGAGGTTCGCCTTGATCTTCTGCAGCGGGGTGGGCGGCAGGGACCGCAGCGAGCCGCGAGCGTAGCGGCGCTCCAGGTAGTACTGGCCGACACTGAACACACTGGTCAGGGCGAGGTACCAGATCGACGCGACGAAGAACATCTCCATCACCGCGAACGAGGTGGACGCGATGTCCTGGGCGGCGCGCAGCAGATCGAAGTACTGCACGGCGACCACCAGCGAGGAGGTCTTCAGCATGTTGATGAACTCGTTGCCCGACGGCGGGACGATCACCCGCATGGCCTGCGGGAGCACGATCCGGCGCATGGTCTGCGTCCGGGTCATGCCCAGCGCGTGCGAGGCCTCGGTCTGGCCCTCGTCGACCGACTGGATGCCGGCACGGACGATCTCCGCCATGTACGCGCCCTCGTTCAGACCCAGACCCAGCAGGGCGGCCAGGAACGGGGTCATGACCTGGGTCATCTCGTCCTTGTAGAACCCCAGGTTCAGCACCGGGAAGATCAGGGCGAGGTTGAACCAGATGAGGAGCTGTACGTACACCGGGGTGCCGCGGAAGAACCAGATGTAGAACCAGGCGATGGTGCTGGTCACCGGGTTCTTCGAGAGTCGCATCACGGCGAACAGGACACCGAGCACCAGGCCCAGGGCCATCGAGGCGACGCTGATCCAGATCGTGTTGAACAGACCCCGGATGATGGTCGGGTCGAACAGCTTCTCCGGCACGGTCGCCCAGCGGACGTTGCCCTGCGAGAAGGCGACGGCGAGCAACGCGACCAGACCGATGACCACCACGGCGCTGACCCAGCGACCGTAATGACGAACCGGAATGGCCTTGATCGCCTCGGGAGGGACGGAACCGGCCGGCGGGGTGTCCGCCGGGCCCGGGACCTTGTCGAGCTTGTCAGTCACAGTGACTGCCCTTCAGTGTGCTGCGGTGGTGCGCGGAGATCAGGAGCCTGCGTTGATCTTGGCCTCGGTCACGGCACCGGAGCCCGCGTTCCACTTGTCCAGGGCGGTCTTGTACGAGCCGTCCTTGATGATCGCGTCGAGGGCGGCCTTGAGCGCGTCGCGCAGCTCGGCGTTCTTCTTGTCCACGGCGATGCCGAAGAGACCGGCGTCGGTCGGGTTGGCGATGGCCTCGAAGTCGTTGCCGCCACCGGCGGTCTGCGCGATGTACGCGGCGACCGGGGAGTCGTTGAGGTCGGCCACGGCGCCGCCGGCCTTCACACGGGTCTGGGCCTCGGCGTCGGTCGGGAAGGACTCGATGGAGACCTCGCCCTTGCCGGCCGTCTTGCACTTCTCGGACTGGTCCTTGGCGGACTGCTCGTACGTGGTGCCGCGCTGGACGGCGACCTTCTTGCCGCAGAGGTCGTCGAGGGTCTTGATGCCCTGCGGGTTCCCCTTCTTGACCAGGATGCCGGTGGAGGCGGAGAAGTAGTCGACGAAGTCGACACCGGCACCGGTCTTGGCGCCCTTGTCGTCCAGGCCCTCCTGACGGGCCTTGGTGTCGGTGAGCGAGGACATGACCACGTCGCTGCGGCCCGTCTGCATGCTGCCGATCAGGGTGTCGAAGGTGCCCGACTCGAACTTGAAGGTGACGCCGAGCTGCTTGCCGAGGGCCTCCGCGATGCCCGGGTCGACGCCGACGATCTTGCCGCCCTCGGTGAACTCCATCGGCGCGTACGTGGCGTCCGTGCCGACCTTGATGACGCCCGCGTCCTGGATCTTCTTCGGAAGCTTGGAGAAGAGCGGGGCGGCGTTCGCCTTGCCCGACGGCGTCGCGGCGGAACCCTTCTCCGTCTGGTCTCCACAGCCGGTGAGGATCAGGGCGCCGGCGACCGCGATCGCGCCGACCGCGGCGATCCGGGACCGGGCGGCGGTCGTACGGCGGGTGGTGCTTGCGGTCATGAGCTGGTTCCTCCGGCAGGTGGAAAGCATCGAAATGCGGTCCGGCACGCCTCATCGAGTGTCGCGACCTTGTGTGATTAGGGGCATCTTGCCATTCGGACTGAGTCATTCAGGCAGCCCGTCAGGTCAAAATCGGATAACGGCAGCCCCTTCGTACCCAACAGGACTGCGGACAAGGACCCTCAGAGCCGCACGAACGGCCGTGACCTGGGCCTTTTGCCTCACTATTTACGGCGCGTCTCGCCCATCGGACAGAGAGGTTTGGACTTTTCGCCAAAACCAGGACAAGGGGCTTATGGTCGAGCGGGAATCGACTCGTCTGGGTGAGTGTTCTTCGGGTAGAACAGATCCTTACACCCCTCATCCGGGGCTCAGGGCGCGCGTGCGGCGCGCCCGCGCGTACGAACCTCCCCTTCGTGGAGACGGGCCTACAACCGTCGACGCGAAGACGGACGCGGTGCCCGCCCACCCCTTAACCAGGAGTGGCCACCCTCAACGATTCAAAGACTTAAGGGGTTAAGACAGTGGCAGCGGAGATCGTCAATCCTCGCAGCGACAGCGTGACGGACAACAACCCGGATGCGGTGTTCGCGCTGCACCGGGGCGGCAAGATGGCCATCGTGGCCACCGTGCCGGTCCACAACAAGGACGACCTGTCCCTGGCGTACACGCCCGGCGTTGCGAAGGTCTGCAGCGCCATTGCCGAGCAGCCCGAGCTCGTGAACGAGTACACCTGGAAGTCCAACGTGGTCGCCGTCGTCACCGACGGTACGGCCGTGCTCGGACTCGGTGACATCGGGCCCGAGGCCTCCCTCCCCGTGATGGAGGGCAAGGCCATTCTCTTCAAGCAGTTCGGTGGCGTCGACGCGGTTCCGATCGCGCTCGCCACCAAGGACACGGACGAGATCATCGAGACCGTGATCCGCCTCGCGCCGTCCTTCGGCGGGGTGAACCTGGAGGACATCTCGGCGCCCCGCTGCTTCGAGATCGAGCGCCGCCTCCAGGAGGCGCTGGACATCCCGATCTTCCACGACGACCAGCACGGCACGGCCATCGTGACGCTGGCCGCCATGCGCAACGCCGCGAAGCTCACCGGTCGGACCCTCGCCGACCTGCGCGCCGTGATCTCGGGCGCCGGTGCCGCGGGCATCGCGATCGCCAAGATCCTCGTGGACGCGGGCATCGGCGACGTCTGCGTCACCGACCGCAAGGGCGTCGTCTCCTCCGACCGCTCCGACCTGACGGACGTCAAGGCGGAGATCGCGGGCCTGACGAACAAGACCGGCCAGACCGGTTCCCTGGAGAGCGCCCTCGCGGGCGCGGACGTCTTCATCGGCGTCTCCGGCGGTACGGTCCCCGAGGCCGCGGTGGCGACGATGGCGAAGGACTGCTTCGTCTTCGCCATGGCCAACCCGAACCCGGAGGTCCACCCCGACGTCGCGCACAAGTACGCGGCGGTCGTGGCCACGGGCCGCTCGGACTTCCCGAACCAGATCAACAACGTGCTGGCGTTCCCCGGCATCTTCGCGGGCGCCCTGAAGGTCCGCGCGACCCGGATCACCGAGGGCATGAAGATCGCCGCCGCCGACGCCATCGCCGGCGTCGTGGGTGACGAGCTCGCCGCCGACTACGTGATCCCCTCGCCGTTCGACACCCGCGTCGCCGAGGCCGTCACGGCCGCGGTCGCCGCGGCGGCGAAGGCCGACGGCGTGGCCCGCCTGGCCTGACGGCTGCACTGAGCCATACGAAGTGGGGCCCGGCCGAACCATTCGGCCGGGCCCCACTTCCGTTCCCGGGCCGCCGGCGTTCGCATCCGGTCCGAGGCCGGCCACATCCAGCCCCGCCGGCGTTCGAGGCGCGGGTCTGGGCGGAGCCCAGCTGGGGGTCCCCCCGGACGGAGTCCGGGGGATGGCGGAAGGGCGGGTCGGGGACAGCCCCGCAGGGCCCGGCTCCGCCACGGGCCGGGGCGGGACATCCAGACGGCCGGCCGCCGGGCCCGCCGATCACCGGAAGCGGACGGGGCGGCCCCTGGATCCCCGGGCTACCGACCGGTAGCCTCGCGGCCATGTTCGCTGCCTACGCCGCCCGAATCGACCGTGACCAGCCCCTGAACGGCCTCATGCTGGGCGAACGCCCAGCCCCGCAGGCCCGCCCCGGCTGGGTGACCGTGAACGTCAAGGCCGCCTCCCTCAACCACCACGACCTGTGGTCGCTGCGCGGGGTCGGCCTCGGGGAGGAGAAGCTCCCCATGATCCTCGGCTGTGACGCCGCCGGGATCGACCAGGACGGCAACGAGGTCGTCCTGCACTCCGTCATCGGCCAGACCGGCCACGGGGTCGGCCCCGACGAGCCCCGCTCGATCCTGACCGAGCGCTACCAGGGCACCTTCGCCGAGCAGGTCACCGTCCCCGCGTGGAACGTCCTGCGCAAGCCCGCCGAGCTCTCCTTCGAGCAGGCCGCCTGCCTGCCCACCGCCTGGCTCACCGCGTACCGGATGCTCTTCACCAACGCCGGTGTCCGCCCCGGTGACTCCGTCCTGGTCCAGGGCGCGGGCGGCGGGGTCGCCACCGCCGCCATCGTCCTCGGCAAGGCCGCCGGCCTGCGGGTCTTCGCGACCAGCCGGGACGAGGCCAAGCGCAAGCGCGCCGTCGAACTGGGCGCCGTGGAGGCGTACGGGCCCGGGGCGCGGCTCCCCCAGCGGGTCGACGCCGTCATCGAGACGGTCGGCGCCGCCACCTGGTCGCACTCGGTCAAGTCCCTGCGCCCCGGCGGCACCCTGGTCATCTCGGGCGCCACCAGCGGGGACCGTCCGGCGCACGCCGAGCTGACCCGGATCTTCTTCCTGGAGCTCAAGGTGGTCGGCTCGACGATGGGATCGAAGGACGAGCTGGAGGACCTGCTGTCCTTCTGCGCGGCGACCGGGGTCCGTCCCGTGATCGACGAGACGCTGCCGCTGGACCGGGCCCGCGAGGGCTTCGCGAAGCTGGAGTCGGGCGACCTCTTCGGCAAGATCGTCCTCACCGTCTAGCCACCGGGGCCCACCACCTGATGTCAATGTGGGTTGACACCCTCCCGTGCGTCAACCTACATTGACATCCATGACGGAAGCTACCGATCTGGCCGAGCGCGCCGGCGACCGTGACCCGCGCGTGGGCCTGCGTGCCGTGGCCGCCCTCCGACGGCTGCTGGAGCAGCTGGAGGCCGTACAAGTACGCGGGGCCCGCGCGCAGGGCTGGTCCTGGCAGGAGATCGCGGCCGAGCTGGGCGTCAGCCGGCAGGCCGTACACAAGAAGCACGGGAGGCTCTGATGTTCGAACGATTCACCCGGGACGCCCGCTCCACCGTGACGGGCGCGGTCACCGAGGCCGAGCGGACCGGGGCGCAGCGGGTCGGCGAGGAGCACCTGCTCCTCTCGCTGCTTTCACTGGGCGCGCTCGACCCCCTGGGCATCGACCGGGCCGCGGTCTGCGCCGACCTGGCGGCGGCCCGCCGCAGGGGCGGGATGTCCAAGGCCGACGAGGAAGCCCTCGCGGGCCTCGGCATCGACCTCACGGAGATCGTCTCCCGCATCGAGGAGACCCACGGCGAGGGCGCCCTGTCGGACCCGGCCCCCAAGGGCCGCTCCGGCCGTACCCGCTTCAGCCCGGGCGCCAAGAAGGTCCTGGAGCAGTCCCTGCGCATCGCCCTGGGCCGCAAGGACCGCCACATCTCCACCCTCCACCTGCTCCTCTCCCTCCTGTCCCGCCCCGGCACACCCGCCGAGGTCCTTGCGGACCACGGGGTCACCTATGCGGGAGCCGAGGCGGCCCTGACGGATTGAGCACGGCACCCCCTCCCCCGCGTTCTTCGATGCGCCGTACAACCATCCGTGCGGCCCACACGTCTCGTGCTGCAAAAGAACGTTTCCCAGGGGGTTTTATCTGTGAAGTCGTCCCGGATCGCCGCATCGATCACCGTGGCCGCTCTGGCTCCGGCCGCCCTCCTCACGCCCCCGGCCTTCGCCGCGGCCCAGGAGTCCGGCGCCCCGGCCGCCCGCCAGGGCGGCCACGGCGCCCGCCTCGCCGCCACCGGTGCCGGTGACACCGGCTGGATCGTGGGCACTGCGGGCTGAGCCGAGCCGCCTCAGCCCTGCGGGCCGAGGGCCGAGGCGATGCGGGCGGCCGCCTCCGCCAGGTGCGTACGGGCCTGCGCCAGCTGGTCGTCGCTGATCCCCCGGTCGCGGGCCGCGTCGCGGATGTCGTCGCGGAAGCGGTCCAGCAGCCGGTCCAGGTCGCGGGCCGGGTCTCCCGTCGCCGGTACGTCCCGCGCCCAGTCCGTGTCGGGGGCGGACGCCGGAGCGCTGGGCGTCGAGGGGGCGCCGGCTGCGGTGGGGGCGCCGGCCGCGGTGGGGGCCGTCGTCGAGCCGGATCCTCCGAGCCAGGCTCCCGCCAGACTGCCCAGGACTCCGCCCGACTTCGCGAACTGCTCCTGCAGTTGACCGGCGATGCGCTGGACCTCCTCACGGGCCCGCTCCTGCGCCTCCTTGGCCTGCCGGCGCGCCTGCTGAGCCTCCTCGCGGGCCCGGCGGCTCTCATCCTTCGCCCGGCGCGCCTGTTCCTTCCACTCGGCCTTGGCCTTGCGGAGCTCCTCCTTGGCCGCCTTCCAGGACTCGTCCTCCACCTGCGTGGCCGACGCGCTGGCCGCGGCCCGCAGTTCGCGCCGCAGGTCGCCCGCCGCGCCGCTCACGTCGGCGCGGATCTCGGCGGCCAGTTCGGAGACCGAGTCGCGGATCTCCAGTTCCAGGTCGGCCAGTTCGCCGCCGCGGTCGGCCAGTTCGGCGCGGCCCGCGTCGGTGATCGAGTACACCTTGCGCCCGCCTTCGGTCGCGTGCGTGACCAGGCCCTCGGTCTCCAGCTTGGCCAGGCGCGGGTACACCGTGCCCGCGGAGGGTGCGTACAGCCCCTGGAAACGCTCCTCCAGCAGCCGGATCACCTCGTACCCGTGGCGCGGGGCCTCGTCGAGCAGCTTGAGGAGGTAGAGGCGGAGGCGGCCGTGGGCGAAGACGGGCGGCATGTCAGAGCACCTTCTTGTCGAGCTTGTCGAGCGCGAGCGGGGCGGCCGGAGTGGCCGGCCCGGTCGGTTCTTCCGGGGAGGTCTCGGCCGGGCGGCGCAGCAGCGCGATGGAGCCGGAAACGGTGGTGGCGCGCAGGGTGCCGGTGCCGGCGCCCAGAGTGCCGGTGATCCGCTTGGCGCCCATCTGGCCGGAGACCCGCAGGTCTTCGAAGGCGTTGGAGACGCCGCCGGTGGCGGTGTTGGCCTCGACCCGGGCGTCGGCCGGGTGCGGGAGGCGGATGGCGACCTGCCCGGAAACGGAGTTGAGGGAGATGTCGACCGGCCGGGGCGCGGGCCGGTCGTCGAGGGCGAGGTCGATCAGCATGTCGCCGCTGACCGAGTCGGCCCGTACGTTGCCCGCGGCGCCGTCGACGACCGTCAGGCCGCCGGACACGGAGTGGAATCCGAGCTCGCCGGTCACGGACTGGGCCTCGACCCCGCCGGAGACGGTGTGCGCCTTGACCCGGCCGGACAGGCCGACGAGCGTGGTGTCGCCGGAGACCCCGTGGATGTCGGTGCCGCCGTCGATGCCGGAGACGAAGACGGTGGCGCTGACGGTGGCCAGCTGCACCCGGGTGGCGGCCGGGACCGTGAGGGTCACGGTCGCGCTGCGCTCCCAGGCCTTGCGGCCGGAGTCGGAAGCGGACCAGGCCTTCCAGGGCTTGCTCTCGAACCACTGCTTGAGTCCCTGGGAGCCGTTCCAGGGGAGGTCTTCGTAGGAGACCGTGAGGGTCCCGCCCTCCTGCACGACGTGCAGGGGCGGCCCGTCCACCTCGGAGACCTCCAGGCGGGCCGGACCCTCCTCGGCGGCGACCACGTTGACCGTGCCGCCGGCCATCCGGACGCGGACCTCGGTCACCGGCTCCTCGAAGGCGAGCTTCTGCGGTTCGGCGACCGACCACATCTTCTGCGCTGCCTCTGCCATGGTGCTGATCCTCCTCGGCGTACGTGCACGCAACATATCGCGTCTTCTGGCTAACACGATATATCGCGGTTGCGGGAAGTCAAGCGCGTCAGGATGATCCAAAATCATCACTTTGTGCCGGTTTGGCTTAGCGTGTGGGCATGTCGATCTCCCAGACCACGGCGGGCGGACTCCTGCTCTGCCGCGCCGATCCCCTCGCCGCCCGACCCGCCGCGCACATCCTGCGCGAGCGCCTGCTGCTGGCCCCCGCCGGCGAGTGGAGCGTGCTGGTGCCCGAGGCCAAGCCCTGGCTCGGCGGCGCGGAATCCGTGGCCGAGGTCCTGGCGGGCTGGGGTGCGGCGGTCGCGCTGAGCTCCAACTGGCCGGTGCTGAGCCTGTGGTGGGAAGAGGGCCGGACCGGCTTCGTCCTGTCCAGCGGATTCCGCCGGTCCGCGGCCTACGAGTGGGACGCGGCGGGCCGCCCGCACGGCGATCCGGACGCCCCATACGCCGCGGACGCGGACGCCATGCGGAGGCTGGCGGCGCGGCTCGGGCTGGACCCGGTCCTGGACCTGGAGGAACTGGAGCGCCTCACCCGCCCCGACGAGGCGGCGGACGGCGAGTCCCGGCTGCTCGGCGTCATCGCGCTGCTCGCCCGCGCGGGGCTGGCGCTCCCGGCGGGGCTGAACCCGGGCGAACCGGCCGACCGGCTGCGGGAGGCGGCCCGGGTCGCGCCGGCGGCGGAGCGGGTGGAGTGGGCGGGCTGGCGCGACACCGTGCGGGCGGAGCTCGCGGTGGTCGAGGACAGCCCCCTGGGCCCGTGGCTCCGGGGCCCCAAGGCCCGCCTGGCGGGTGCGGCCCAACTGGCCGCCGGAGCCCCCCTGATGGTGTGGGCGGCCCGCCGCCGCAGCCCGGGCTGGCTGGCCGCGGGCACCGTCCTGGTGACCCACGGCGCGGCCGCCCTGGCCTACGACCGGGCCCGCCGCCGCGCCTAGGGCCCGCCCTTCCCCCCTACGCCGCCAGCAGCGGGCTCGCGTTGCGGCGCAGCCAGGCGCGGTAGGGCGGAGTCCCCAGCGCCGCTTCGCGGTAGGCCGCGCGGAGGTCCTCGTACACCCCCTCGGAAACCTGCGCGTGCACCCCGGGTCGGGTCGCGAGGAGGAGGCGTACGGCGAGCGGGTCGCCCGAGAGCGGCCGGATCGCCATGTCCTCGCGCATGCCGGAGGTGGGCTGGCAGGGGGCGACGGCCTCGCCGGAGGCGATCAGCGAGGCGGCCGTGTGGTAGTCGGCGTGCAGCAGGGGCGGGTCGAGGCCTGCGCCGGCGAGGACCCGGCGCAGGCCGTCCCACTCCCCGTCCACCGACGGGTCCACGGTCCACCGGTCGGCGGCGAGGTCGCGCAGCTCCACGACGGACCGGGCCGCCGCCGGATGGTCCCGGGACATGGACACGAACTGCGGCTCGCGCTCCATCAGGACCCGTAACTCCAGCCCGGGAGGCACCCGCAGCGGGCTGCCCTCCACCTCGTGCACGAAGGCCACGTCGAGCCGGCCCGCGGCCGTCATCCGCAGCAGCGCGTTGGCGGACACGTCGACCATCAGGTCGGTCTCGGTGTCGGGCAGCCGCCGGTGCAGCCGCCGCAGCCAGCCGGGCAGGGCGCGGCTGGCCGTCGAACCGATCCGCAGCCGGGGCCCCCGGGACAGCGCCCGCGCCTCCGCGACGAGGGCCGCCATCTCGGCCAGGAGCGGCCGCGCCCGCCCGAGTATGGTGCGCCCGAAGGGAGTCGGCCGGCATCCGGTGCGCTCGCGCAGGAACAGCTCCCCGTCCAGGGCGCGTTCGATGCGCCGCAGCTGGGTCGTCAGGGAGGGCTGGCTCACGCCGAGCTGCCGGGCGGCCTTGTGCAGGCTGCCGGCGTCGGCGATGGCGCACAGGGCGCGCAGGTGCCTGACCTCAAGCTCCATGCCCCGAGAGTAGGCCGGGGCGAGCCGACCGCACCAGTAACCGGTATCCCCTCGAATCCCGCCATTCTCTTGGGAGTCGGGCTTCCGAAATCCCCCCGATAGGCCGGCGTTATCGGGGGCTGACATCATCCGCCGGCCACTCCCGCTCCCCCAGACTCCGGTACCGAACGACCCCCCACCGCACCGGATGAGCAGGAGTCCCCCACATGCGTCACTCCCGCAATACCACTCTGTCCGCCGTCGGGCTCGCCGTCGCCGCCGTCCTCGGCGCCGTCGTCCCGGGCACGACCGCCACGGCCTCGGCCGGCGTCGGCAGCCCGAGCACGTACGCCGCGTACGAGCAGTCGAAGGAGAACCAGGCCGCCAACCGCGCCTTCTTCGAGGCCGTGCAGCGCTCGGTGGCCCAGCAGCGCGCCGCGACCCCGGGCCTGGCGGCCGTGACCGTCACCTACAACACCCGCAACGCGCCGAGCTTCCGCACCCAGATAGCCCGCTCGACGCAGATCTGGAACAGCTCGGTGGTCAACGTCAAACTGCAGGAGGTGTCCTCGGGCGGGAACTTCGCGTACTACGAGGGCAACGACTCGCGCGGTTCGTACGCGAGCACGAACGGCCACGGCCAGGGCTACATCTTCCTGGACTACCGGCAGAACCAGCAGTACAACTCCACCCGCGTGACCTCGCACGAGACGGGTCACGTGCTCGGCCTGCCGGACCACTACTCGGGTCCGTGCAGCGAGCTGATGTCCGGCGGCGGCCCCGGCACCTCCTGCCAGAACGCCACCCCGAACTCCGCCGAGCGCTCGCGCGTCAACCAGCTGTGGGCGAACGGCCTCGTCGCGTCCGGCCTGGACGCGAAGGGCTAAGCCCCCTCGGGACGGCCTCCCTCGGGCCGGCCTCCCTCGGGCTCGTACGCCGTGCACTCCGGGTTCCTGCAGGGACCCGGAGTCCATGCCGGGACGAAGATCCCCAGGGATTTGCGCCGTCCGACCATCGTGTCGACGGGGCTCCCGCAGACCGGGCACGACTGCTGGTCGTGCCCGGCCCGCGGGGCGACCGTCCCGTGTGCCTGCTGTTCCCGCTGTTCACCGGCCATACCTCCACGGTAGGCCGGTTTCGCCGCTTCGGCGGGTCAGCGCTTGACCGCGTACGAGGTGACGACCTGGCCGCCGCCGAACGTCTCGACCCCGGTCAGCTCCAGGGGGCGCGCCCCGAACCCGGCGCGCGACATCGGCATGCCGGTGCCGACGAGGACCGGGTAGGTCTTGACGACGAACTCGTCGATCTCGTCGATCAGCTGCCCCGCGAGGTCCGCCCCGCCGCACAGCCAGATGCCGAGCCCGTCCCCGGCCTTCAGTTCCCGGACCTCCGCCACCAGATCGCCGCCGATCAGCCGCACCGCCGGGTCGGGCGGGACGGTGAGCGAGCGCGAGACCACGTACTGCTCGCGCATGTGCCCGTACGGGCTGGTCAGGCCCAGCTTGAGGCCGGGCTCGTAGGTCCCGCGCCCCATGAGCACCGTGTCGAAGTGCTTCGGTCCGGCGTCCTCGATCCCGAGCTGGACGCGCCCCGGGGCGGAGATGGTCTCCGGGTACTCGGCCTTGAGGAAGTCGATGAACTCGGCGTCGAGGTGGCTGTAGATGAAATCGGCGTCGCCGTCCGGGGCTCCGATGAAGCCGTCGACCGAGGTGGCGATGAAGTACGTGAGCTTGCGCAAGCGATTCTCTTCCGTTCGACAGTGCACCCCCATCGAGGCACGTCGATCAAAGTACTTCAGGTGAAGTGGTATCGCAAGGGGTCAGGTACCGGCGATCGGGAATCACTGCGGCTTGCGCCACATCGGCCACATCAGCGGCCCGTCCGGCAGCCGCACCGCCTCGCCCGTGAACTGCCAGCCCAGCCGCTCGTACAGCCCCTTGCTGCGCTCGCTGCTCGCCTCCAGGTACGCCGGAACGCCCTCCCGGTCGCAGCGCTCCAGCACCGGCCGGATCAACTCCGTACCCCGCCCCTCGCCCTGCCGCCCCGGGGCGACCGCGATCATCAGCAGGTACTCGTGCTCCTCCGCCATCGGGTGCACCGCACCCGTGAGCCGGCCCACCAGCTCGCACCGCTCGTTGTCCGGGTCGGCCACGGCCCGCATCTTCGCCGGGACCTCGTCCTCGACGTGCTCGGCGTCCGGATCGCCCGCCGGGATCCGCAGCCACAGCGCCGCCGCCGAACCGTCCACCGCGTAGTCGATCCGGCCCTCGGCCAGGGCCACGTCGACGAACACGCCCAGGAACTTCCCGTGCACCGCCGCCCGGTGATCCGGGTCCGGGAACACCCAGCTGCTCACCGGATCATCGCGGAAGGCCTCGTCGAGCAGCCGCGCCACGGCATCCCGGTCCGATTGACCGGCCTGACGTATCTCCAGCCCCATGGGTCACACCCTTCACTTCATTCACTTCATTCACTTCATTCACGTCATTCACGCGTCAACAACCGTGAGTGATCCTAGGGTTGACCCACCCACGCAGAAAGGCCCGTTCCGGCACCGTGCGGTGCCGGAACAGGCCTCCAGAGGTCCCCCCTCGCCCCTACGTGGTCGCGGTCACGCCGTGGTCACGTCGTCGTCACTTCGTACGCCGCGTCACGAACTCCGCCAGCGCCAGCAGTCCGCCCGCCGCCCCGAGGTCCGGCACGGCCCGCGACAGCTGCTGCACCGCCCGCCCCATCCGGTCGGCCGCGTGGGCCTGCGCCCAGTCCCGCCCCCCGGCCCGCTCCACCGCCGCGGCCGCCCTGCCCACGTCGTCCCCGGTCATGGGGCCCGCGTACAGCGCGGCCAGCTCCTCCCCCGCCGTGGTGCCCGAGGTGAGGGCGGCCACGACCGGGAGGGACTTCTTGCGGGCCAGCAGATCGGCTCCGGCGGGCTTTCCGGTGTGGCCGGGGTCCCCCCAGATGCCGATCAGGTCGTCGATGAGCTGGAACGCCAGCCCGGCCTCCCGGCCGAAGGCGTCCATGGCGTCGACCTCGTCCGGGCCGGCCCCCGCGTACAGCGCGCCGAGCGCGCACGAGCAGCCCAGCAGGGCGCCGGTCTTGGCCGTGGCCATGGTCAGGCACTCGTCGAGGGAGACGCTGCGGCGCTGCTCGAAGGCGCAGTCCGCCTGCTGGCCCGCGCACAGCTCGACGATGCAGGCGGCGAGCCTCGCCGAGGCGGCCGCCGAGGCCGGATGCGGGTCCTCGGCGAGCAGCCGCAGCGCGAGCGCCATCATGGCATCGCCCGTGATGATCGCGTCCGAGGTGCCGAAGACCGTCCAGGCCGTCGGCCTGCCGCGCCTGCGCACGTCCTTGTCGATGACGTCGTCGTGCAGCAGCGTGAAATTGTGCGCCAGCTCCACGGCCACGGCCGGCCGTACGGCCTCCCCGGCCTCCCCGGCCCCCGCGTCGCCGCGCACGGCCTGCGCGGCGGCCAGCACCAGGGCGGGCCGGATGGCCTTGCCGGCGCTGCCCGCCGCCGGGGTGCCGTCCTCGTGCTCCCAGCCGAAGTGGTACATCGCGACCCGCCGCATCGAACCGGGCAGGCTCTCCACGGTCCGGCGCAGTTCCGGGTTGACCGTTTCTCTCGTCCGCTCCAGCAGGACGGCGGCTTCCTGCCCCTCGCTGGTGGTGATCGCCTCAGTGGTCGACATGGCGTGTGCGCTCCGTCCCGTCCCGTCCCGTCCTGTCCCGTCCTGTCCCGTCCTGCTCCGTGGCCCTCGCTCCCGCGTCGGCCGGGTCAGCTCCAGCGGGCGATCTCGACGTTCTCCAGGACACCGAGCGCGTCCGGTACCAGTACCGCCGCGGAGAAGTAGGTGGTGACCAGGTACGAGATGATCGCCTGCTCGCTGATCCCCATGAACCGCACCGAGGTGCTCGGCTCGATCTCGTCCGGGATCCCGGGTTGGTGCAGGCCGATCACGCCCGACTCGTCCTCGCCGGTGCGCATGCAGAGGATGGAGGTCGTACGGGCGTCGCTGATCGGGATCTTGTTGGACGGGAACATCGGGACCCCGCGCCAGGCCGGCACCCGGTGCCCGCCGATCTCCACCGACTCCGGGTACAGCCCGCGCTTGTTGCACTCGCGCCCGAAGGCGGCGATGGCCTTGGGGTGGGCCAGGAAGAACTTGGAGCCGCGCCGCATGCTGAGCAGCTGGTCCATGTCGTCGGGGCTGGGCGCGCCGTCGTGGGACTGGATGCGCTGGTCGTAGTCGGCATTGTGCAGGAGGCCGAAGTCGCGGTTGTTGAGCATCTCGTGCTCCTGGCGCTCGCGCAGCGCCTCGACCGTGAGCCGCAGCTGCTGCTCGGTCTGGTTCATCGGCTGGTTGTAGAGGTCGGCGACGCGGGTGTGCACGCGCAGAACCGTTTGGGCAATGGAGAGTTCGTACTCGCGCGGCCGGGCCTCGTAGTCCACGAAGGTGCCCGGCAGCACGGCCTCGCCCTGGTGGCCGGCGGAAAGGTCGATCGCGGCCTCGCCGTACTTGTTGGTGCGCTGCTCCGGCAGGGACCGTACGGAGTCCACGTGCGCCCGCAGCGAGTCGACCCGGTCGGCGAGGATCTGGAAGTCCTGGCGGGAGAGGACGAGCGCGGTGCCGGCGGTGGCGGCGCGGGCGGTGTACTCCCAGATGGCCTCCTCGTCGACGAGGGAGTCCTCACCGAAGAAGGCCCCGTCGGCGACGGTCTGCAGGACGGCGTCGTCACCGTAGGGGCCGGGGCCGATCTGGTCGATGCGCCCGTGGGCGAGCAGGAACACCTTGTCGGCGGGGCTGCCGAAGGAGGTGAGCTCCTGGCCCGGTTCGAAGTCGATCTGGTGGCAGCGCGCGGCGAGTTCGGCAAGCGCGTCAGGGTCGTCGTAGTCGCGCAGCACGGGGAGCTCCCCCAGCTCCGCCGGAATCACCTGCACCTGCGTGCCGGTCTTGATGAACTCCACGATGCCGTTGCCGACCGAGTAGCTCAGCCGCCGGTTGACCCGGTACGTGCCGCCCTGGACGGACACCCAGGGGAGCATCTTCAGGAGCCACCGCGAGGTGATCTCCTGCATCTGGGGCGCGGACTTGGTCGTGGTTGCCAAGTTCCGCGCGGCCGATGTTCCCAGACTGCGCTGCGGTGCCTGGGCCTCGGATTCGGAACCTGCCTGGACCGACATGAATTTCCCCTTCGATCACTCCATGAATCTGCGATCGGAGCCTTTCAGTACGGACCGTGGTGGGACCATTACACAAAAGGGTGGGACTACTCCGTTCGTGGCTGGGCACTCTCTTGAGCTCAACTCCCGCCCCACGAGACACTCGGATCCCACCCGTTTCAGCCATCCCGCGCGATGACCGTCGTTTAATTTGCACGCAGGATGCAAGTTTTCTACGCTGGACCCATGCGGCTGACCCGATTCACCGACCTCGCCCTGCGCGTCCTGATGCGCCTGGCCGTCGCGGAGGCGGACCTCCCGACCACGCGCGACGTGGCGGCGACCATGGAGGTCCCGTACACCCACACCGCGAAAGTGGTCGCCAAGCTGCAGCATCTCGGCCTGGTCGAAGCCCGCCGCGGACGCGGCGGCGGCCTCACCCTGACCGCCGCCGGGCGCGCCGCCTCGGTGGGCGGGGTGGTCCGCGAGCTGGAGGGCGCCGGCGACGTCGTCGACTGCGACGGCACCGTCCCGTGCCCGCTGCGCGGTGCCTGCGTACTGCGCGGGGCGTTGCGCCGGGCCCAGGAGGCCTTCTTCGCCTCCCTGGACCCGCTGACGGTGAACGACCTGGTCGCGGCCCCGACCGGTCCCCTCCTGCTGGGCATTTCGGGCGGATCGCCAGGGGCCGGAAGACCCTGACGACGAAGGCCGGATGGCCGGTTCGCGCCGCCACCGGGCCCACATAGCCTGACCTTCACCATCCCTTCGAACACAAGTCCACCCCGCAGTGGACACCCGCAACCCCTCTCCTTGAATACGCATCTCATATTCCACTTACACGATCCGCCCCGACCCGAGGAGTCACCGATGCTTTCCGAGAAGTCGACCGCGACCGTACGAGCCACCCTGCCCGCCGTCGGCGCGGCCATCGGCGACATCACGGAGCTCTTCTACGGGAAGCTCTTCGCGGCCCACCCCGAACTGATCCGCGACCTCTTCAACCGCGGCAACCAGAACGCCGGTCTCCAGAAGCAGGCCCTCGCCGGCTCCATAGCCGCCTTCGCGACCCACCTCGTCGCCCACCCCGACACCCGGCCCGACGTGATGCTGGGCCGCATCGCCCACAAGCACGCCTCCCTCGGCGTCACCCGCGAGCAGTACCCCGTCGTCCACAAGCACCTCTTCGAAGCGATCGTGGAGATCCTCGGCGAGGCCGTCACCCCCGAGGTGGCCGAGGCCTGGGACGAGGTCTACTGGCTCATGGCCAACGCCCTCATCACCATCGAGGAACGCCTCTACGCCGAGCAGCAGGTCCTCGCCGGAGACGTCTGGCGCACCTGGACGGTCGCCGCCCGCGTCGAGGAGACCGCGGACTGCACCACCTTCCACCTGACCCCGGCCGACGGTTCCCCCGCACCCGGCTTCAAGCCCGGACAGTACGTCTCCGTCCAGGTCGAACTCCCCGACGGCGCCCGCCAGATCCGCCAGTACAGCCTCTCCAGCGCCCCCGGCTCCCCCGTCCGCTCGATCACCGTCAAGCGCGTCCACGGCCCGGCCGCCACCGGCCCCGACGGCGAGGTCTCCCACCACCTGCACACCGAGGTCGCCGCCGGCGACACCCTGCGCGTCTCGGCCCCCTACGGCGACCTCGCCCTCCAGGACTCCGACGCGCCCGTGATCCTGGCCTCGGCCGGCATCGGCTGCACCCCGATGCTCTCCATGCTGGAACACCTCGCCGACACCGCCCACACGGCCCCGGTCACCGTCCTGCACGCCGACCGCTCCCCCGCCGACCACGCCCTGCGCGCCGACCACCGCGCCCTGGCCCACAAGCTCCCCGACGCCTCCGCGCACTTCTGGTACGAAGCCGACGCCGAGCCCGGCGACCACGAGGGCCTGCTCGACCTCACCGCCGTCCCGGTCGCCCCGGGCACGAAGGCCTACCTCTGCGGCCCCCTCCCCTTCATGCGGGCGGCCCGCGAGCAGCTCATCGCCAAGGGCGTGGCCCCCGCGCACATCCACTACGAGGTCTTCGGCCCCGACCTGTGGCTCGCCTCCGCGTGAGCCGTGCGCCGGGTGCGCGCCCTTGCGACGGAACGACCGCCTCCACTAAACGTTGAGTAATCATTCGACTACTCACAGCCAAGGAGGCGGTCATGTCCGCACCCCTGTCCGCGGACCGGTTCCTGAGCGCCCTGCGGGCCGAGGGTCTGACGGTCGTCGAAGTCGGCGACTGGCGCACCCACAACCGCAACCACAAGGGCCCCTGGGGCCCGGTGCACGGAGTGATGCTCCACCACACCGTCACGCACGGGACCGCGTACACCGTCCGGCTCTGCCACGACGGCCACCCGGACCTCCCCGGCCCGCTCTGCCACGGCGTGATCACCAAGGACGGCCGGGTGCACCTGGTCGGCCACGGCCGCGCCAACCACGCGGGCGCGGGCGACTCCGACGTCCTGGCGGCGGTGATCGCCGAGAAGCGCCTCCCGCCCGACCAGCACGCGAACACCGACGGCAACCGCCACTTCTACGGCTTCGAGTGCGAGAACCTCGGCGACGGCGAGGACCCCTGGCCGGCCCCGCAACTCGACGCCATGGCCCGCGCGTCGGCCGCCCTGTGCCGTGCCCACGGCTGGTCCGCCCGCTCGGTCGTCGGCCACCTCGAATGGCGCCCGGGCAAGATCGACCCGAAGGGCTTCACGATGGCCTCGATGCGCGACCGCATCACGGAACGCCTCAAGTAGCCGCCGGTACGGCCGCCCGGGGCAGACCCGCTCTGACGTGCGACGGAACGGGCGGGTGCGGCACACAATGGGCGGGTGGAACGTTCATTCGCCCCCGACCCCGACCCCGACCCCGGCCCCGCCCCCGACCCCGAACTGGTCCTGCGGCCCCGGCCGGCCTCGCCGTTGCGGGAGGTCCGCGACGAGCGGTTCGCCGCCCACGGGGTGCGGCTGCTGCTCAAGCGGGACGATCTGGTGCATCCGGAGCTGCCCGGCAACAAGTGGCGCAAGCTCGCGCCGAACCTGCGGGCCGCCGTCGCGGGCGGTTACCCGGAGCTCGTGACCTTCGGCGGGGCCTACTCCAACCACCTCCGGGCCACCGCCGCGGCCGGCCGGCTGCTGGGGCTGGCGACCGTGGGGATCGTACGGGGGGACGAGCTCGCGGGGCGGCCGCTGAACGACTCGCTGGCCCGGTGCGCGGCGGACGGCATGCGGCTGCACTTCGTCACCCGGGCGGCCTACCGGGACAAGGCCGGGCTGCCCGCGCCGGCGGGCGCGCAGGGGGCCTACGTGATCCCCGAGGGCGGCAGCAACGCACTCGCGCTGCACGGCTGCGCCGAGCTGGGCCGCGAGCTGAGCGGTGCCTGTGACGTGGCCGCCGTGGCCTGCGGGACCGGGGGCACCCTGGCCGGACTGGCGGCGGGGCTCGGCGCGGGGCAGCGGGCGCTGGGGGTCCCGGTGGTCGGGGGCGGCTTCCTGGAGGCGGAGATACGTTCCCTCCAGACGGCCGCGTTCGGCGGTCCCGCGGGCGACTGGTCGCTGGCCGAGGGCTACGCCCACGGCGGGTACGCCCGCGTCCCCGCCGAGCTGGAGCGGTTCGCGGCGGACTTCGAGTCCCGCCACGGCCTGCCGGTGGAGCGGATCTACGTGGCGAAGCTCCTCTGGGCCCTGCTCGCCCTGACCCGCGAGGGCGCCTTCCCCCGGGGCACCACCCTGGCGGCGGTCGTCACGGGCCGCCCGTAGACCCGGGAGCCGGGCGGCGCGGGCTCCCGGAGCCCGCGCCGCCCGCCCTCAGCCCGCTTCCTCCCGGTACGCCGCCGCCTCCTCCAGGTCCAGGCGGCGCAGCAGGGCCCGGAGCATTTCGTCGTCGATGCGGCGGGCGTCGCGCAGGGAGACGAAGACCTCGCGTTCCGCCGCGATCATCTCCCCCGCCAGGCGGCGGTAGACGTCGTCGGCGGACTCCCCCGTCACCGCGTTGACCTCCCCCAGCCGCTCCCACACGGCGTTGCGCCGCCGCTCCAGCACCGTGCGCAGCCGGTCCGCCAGCGGGGGCGGGAGGGCGTTCGAGGGGGAGGCGAGGAGTTCCGTCAGGCGGTCCTCCGCCGCCCGCGAGGCCTCGCTCTGGGCCTGGGCCTCCGCCAGGGTCTCGGCGTGGGTGTCCTTGGGCGGCAGCTTCAGCAGCCGGATCAGCGGCGGCAGGGTCAGGCCCTGGACCACCAGCGTGCCGATCACGGTGGTGAAGGTCAGGAAGAGGATCAGGTTCCGGTGCGGGACGCCGACCGGCACGGAGAAGGCGATCGCCAGCGAGACCACGCCCCGCATGCCGGCCCACCCCACGACGACCGGGGCCTTCCACGTCGTCTCCGGCTCGCGCGCCCGGACCCGCTGCGAGAGCCTCGGCAGGAACGTCGCCGGGAAGACCCACGCGAAGCGGGCCGCCACCACGACGAGGAACACGACCACCGCGTAGCTGGCCGCGGCCGCGCCCTCGTACTCTCCCAGCCCCTTCAGCACCACCGGCAGCTGGAGCCCGATCAGCGCGAAGACCACCGATTCGAGGATGAAGGCGACCATCTTCCAGACCGCCTCCTCCTGGAGCCGGGTCGCGAAGTCGACCTGCCAGTTGCGGTGCCCGAGGTACAGCGCGACCACCACGACCGCCAGCACCCCCGACGCGTGCACCCGCTCGGCTGCCGCGTAGGCCACGAAGGGGATCAGCAGCGACAGGGTGTTCTGCAGGAGCGGTTCGCGCATCTTCTTGCGCAGGACGTGGATCGGGACCATCAGCAGCAGGCCGACCGCGACCCCGCCCACCGAGGCCAGCAGGAACTCCTGGATCCCGTCCATCCAGCCGGCGCTCGCCCCGACCGCCGCCGCCAGCGCGACCTTGAACGCGGTGATCGCGGTGGCGTCGTTGACCAGGGACTCACCCTGGAGGATGGTCGTGATCCGGTTCGGCAGCCCGAGCTTGCGGGCGATGGCCGTCGCCGCGACCGCGTCGGGCGGGGCGATGACCGCCCCCAGCACCAGCGCCACCGGCAGCGAGAGCCCCGGCACCAGCAGGTACGCCGCGTACCCGACGGCGACGGTCGCGAAGAGCACGTACCCCACCGAGAGCAGCGCCACGGGCCGCAGGTTCGCCCGCAGGTCCAGGTACGAGCTGTCCACCGCGGCCGTGTAGAGCAGCGGCGGGAGCAGCAGGGGCAGCACGATGTGCGGGTCCAGGCCGTACTCGGGCACCCCCGGAACGTAGGCCGCGGCCAGTCCGGCGGCGACCAGCAGCAGGGGTGCGGGCACCGGGGTGCGACGGGCCAGGCCCGCGACGACCGCACAGCCGGCGACCAGCGCCACCAGCGGCAATACCTCCATCGAAGATCACCCTCGCTTGAGTCATGTCATCCCGGGCGCCCGCACCTCAGTACGCTGGCCATCATGAGCGAGTGCACCCACGTTCCCGAACTGCCGCGCCCCGAGCCGGTCCCGCTTGCCCAGACCTGCCCCGAATGTCTTGCGCTCGGCAGCCATCCCGTGCAGCTCCGCTTGTGCCTGGGGTGCGGGCACGTCGGCTGCTGCGATTCCTCGCCCCACCGGCACGCCACGGCGCACCACCGGGAGACCGGACATCCGGTGATGCGCAGCTTCGAACCGGGTGAGACCTGGCGATGGTGCTTTGTCGACGGTTCGATCGTCTGAAGCGGGGTAGGTCAACCCTCCGCCGGTTCCCCTGATTTGGACCCGCAGACCCCTAGCCACTGTGCGTCCCCATGGGCTTACCATCAGTCACTGGTCGCAGGCACGGCCCTCGGGCCAGCTATGTTCGACGGGGCTCTGCACCCTCCGACAGGGGTGCCGCGACACGATCGCCCGGATCGCGATAGCGTCACCGGCGAACAGAGCTCGTACCACCTTGGAGGTGAGGGTGTCCCAGATCGCAGGCGAGCCCGGGACCCAGGACTTCGTGGAAGTCCGGCTGCCCGCTGCGGGTGCCTACCTGTCTGTGCTGCGGACGGCCACGGCCGGCCTCGCGGCACGTTTGGACTTCACCCTCGACGAGATCGAGGACCTCCGCATCGCGGTGGACGAGGCCTGCGCGATCCTGCTCCAGCAGGCCGTGCCCGGCTCCGTCCTCAGCTGCGTCTTCCGGTTGGTCGACGATTCGCTGGAGGTGACCGTCTCCGCCCCGACCACCGACGGCCGGGCGCCGGAGCGCGACACGTTCGCGTGGACGGTCCTCTCGGCGCTCGCCGGGAAGGTCGAGGCCACGGTCGAGGAGAACAAGACGGTGAGCATCAGCCTCTACAAACAGCGCGGCGCGGGACCAGGCCCGGCGTGAGCGGCGGGGAGGTCCCGGTGCGGGGCGGGGATCGGCCCCGGGTAGGACACGAGGTCGACGGCGGCATTCCGGAGCAGCAGCACGCCCGGCCGCACCCGGCTGACACGGATGCGGAAAACGGCTTTTTGGACTCGGCGGAGCGACGGGCGGGCCCTGTGAGCGAGAACCAGCACGACCAAACACTGCCGGTCCAGCCACCGGGGGCCGCTGCCACGGCCCCGCCGGCGGCCCCGGCCGCGGACGCACCACCGGAGGCGGACACCACCGAGGCCCTTCGGGCCCCGGTGTTCACGGCCCCGGCACCCCTGCCGGATCCGCGTGACCGCAGCGGCGCGCGGGCCCTGTTCATCGAGCTCCGGGAGCTGCCCGACGGCTCGCCGGAGAAGGCCGAGCTGCGCAACCGGCTCGTACGGATGCACCTGCCGCTGGTCGAGCACCTGGCCCGGCGCTTCCGCAACCGCGGCGAGCCGCTGGACGACCTGACCCAGGTCGCCACCATCGGTCTGATCAAGTCGGTGGACCGCTTCGACCCGGACCGCGGGGTCGAGTTCTCCACGTACGCCACGCCCACGGTGGTCGGCGAGATCAAGCGCCACTTCCGCGACAAGGGCTGGGCGGTACGGGTCCCCAGGCGCCTGCAGGAGCTGCGGCTCTCGCTGACCACGGCGACCGCGGAACTGTCCCAGCAGCACGGCCGCTCCCCCACGGTGCACGAACTGGCCGAACGGCTGGGGATCTCCGAGGAGGAGGTGCTGGAGGGGCTGGAATCGGCCAACGCCTACAGCACGCTCTCGCTGGACGTCCCGGACACCGACGACGAGTCGCCGGCGGTCGCGGACACCCTGGGCTCGGAGGACGAGGCCCTGGAGGGCGTCGAGTACCGCGAGTCGCTCAAGCCGCTGCTCGAAGGACTGCCGCCGAGGGAGAAGCGGATCCTGCTGCTGCGGTTCTTCGGCAACATGACCCAGTCGCAGATCGCCCAGGAGGTCGGCATCTCCCAGATGCACGTCTCCCGGCTGCTGGCCCGCACCCTGGCCCAGCTCCGCGAGAAGCTCCTGGTCGAGGAGTAGAAGCGCCGGTCGTACGGGTTATCGGGCCTGCTCCGCGGGCCCGATGCCCAGCGCTTCGGTCGCCTTCGGGTTGACCAGGAGACCCGTGACGGCCACCGCGGCCAGGGCCAGCGCCACGGCGGCGACCCTCATCGCCCCTTCCGCGGTCCACAGCATCCAGGCGACCGGCAGCGACATCAGCTGGGTGATCAGCGCCGGGCCGCGGCTCCAGCGGCGGCCCAGGAGCAGCCCGCGCGCCGCGACCAGCGGCAGCGCGGCCAGGACGAGCAGGGTGATCCCACCGGTCAGGGCCTGCACGGGGTCGGCGCCCCCGGCGATGCCCATGTACAGGTCGGCGACGCCGGGCCCGGCCAGGGCCAGCCCCTCCAGCGCGGTGAGCGCGGCGGCCGCGGTCAGCCTGCGGGGTCGCGGGGCGGGGACGGCGGACTCGGTGGGGGTGGGCTTCGTACTCACCCCAGCAGGGTAGCCGCGCCCCTCCCGCACCCGGAGGGGACGGCCAGTATGGGCGGCGCCGGAAGGGGTCGGTAGGCTGACGCCCATGCGTGCACTCCTCGTGGCCAACCCAGCAGCGACGACGACCAGTGCGCGCACGCGCGACGTCCTGACCCACGCGCTCGCCAGCGAGATGAAGCTGGAGGCGGTCACCACCGAGTACCGCGGCCACGCCCGGGACCTGGGCCGCAGGGCGGCCGAGACCGGCGTGGACCTGGTGGTGGCCCTGGGCGGCGACGGCACCGTCAACGAAGTGGTCAACGGACTGCTGCACGAGGGACCCGATCCGGACCGGCTGCCCGGGCTCGCGGTGGTCCCCGGCGGCTCCACCAATGTCTTCGCCCGCGCGCTCGGCCTGCCCAACGACGCGGTCGAGGCGACCGGCGCCCTGCTGGACGCCCTGCGGGAGCGGCGCGAGCGGACGGTCGGCCTGGGGCTCGCGGCCGGCACCCCGGGCACGGAGGACGAGTCCGTTCCGGCGCGCTGGTTCACCTTCTGCGCGGGCTTCGGCTTCGACGCGGGCGTGGTGGGCCGCGTCGAACAGCAGCGGGAACGGGGCAAGCGTTCGACCCATGCCCTGTACGTGCGACAGCTGATGCGCCAGTTCTGGGAAGAGCCCAACCGCCGGCACGGCACGGTGACGCTGGAGCGGCCCGGCGCGGATCCGGTGACGGATCTGGTGCTGTCGATAGTGTGCAACACGTCACCCTGGACATACCTGGGCAACCGGCCGCTTTACGCCTCACCGGAGGCGTCCTTCGACACCGCGCTTGACGTCCTGGCACTGGACCGTTTGTCAACTCCGGCGGTCGCCCGCTACGCGACACAGCTCCTGACCTCGACTCCTGAGCGCGGTCCGCACGGCAAGCATGCGGTGTCTCTGCATGATCTGACCGACTTCACCTTGCATTCGAAGGCGCCGCTTCCGTTCCAGATGGACGGAGACCACCTCGGTCTGCGCACCAGCGTTCGGTTCACAGGCGTACGCCGTGCACTGCGTGTGATTGTGTGAGCGGAAGGGCCGAAAGGCCTTTCACTCGAACGTTTACACGCCGGTCCACCCCTAGGAAGTAGGGCTGTGACCTAGTAGACACCGACGAATCAAAAAAAACTTTCCGGAAGGGGTTGTATCCCCGTCCGAGGTTTGCGAATCTCTACATGGCGATCGGGACAGCCCGCAGAACCCGGCACCCACACAGACCGCCAGAACCCCTCCACGAATCTCCGGCAGCCCAGGGCGAGTTTTTCCCCAAACTGGGCGGTCTCCCTTCCCTCACGAAGGGATTCGTGAAAGCGTTCACATTCACAAGCAACCTGCCCGCAATACAAGGAGATGGAGCAGCCATGGACTGGCGTCACAACGCCGTTTGCCGCGAGGAAGACCCGGAACTCTTCTTCCCCATCGGCAACACCGGTCCTGCGCTGCTGCAGATCGAGGAAGCCAAGGCCGTCTGCCGCCGTTGCCCCGTCATGGAGCAGTGCCTGCAGTGGGCGCTCGAGTCCGGTCAGGACTCCGGTGTCTGGGGCGGTCTCAGCGAGGACGAGCGCCGCGCGATGAAGCGCCGCGCCGCTCGCAATCGGGCGCGCAACGCAACCGCCTGACATCGACTTTCGAGCCTCGAGCCGCAGCGCGTAGTACCCATATAAGCGCTCAGCAACGTGCTCTCGAACCCCGTACCGAAAACCATTCGGTACGGGGTTCAGTGCTGTCCGGCCCCGGCGTATAGCCCACACCGTCACCCTGAGTGACCGGCGGGTGCGCTACTTCTGCGGGCTGGCCGGTATGTCGAGGACGACCTTGGTGCCGCGCGGCTCGGACGCCACCATGTCGAAGGTGCCGCCGAGTTCGCCCTCCACCAGGGTCCGTACGATCTGCAGCCCGAGGTTGCCGGCCCGCTGCGGGTCGAACCCCTCGGGCAGGCCGCAGCCGTCGTCGACCACCGAGATCAGCAGCCGGGCATCGGCGCGGCCGGTGCCGGAGCGGGCCGCGGACACCTCCACGGTGCCGCCCTCGCCCTGGGTGAAGGCGTGCTCCAGGGCGTTCTGGAGGATCTCCGTCAGCACCATCGACAGCGGGGTGGCGACCTCCGCGTCCAGGATCCCGAAGCGGCCGGTGCGCCGGCAGTCGACCTTGCCCGGGGAGATCTCGGAGACCATCGCGATCACGCGGTCGGCGATCTCGTCGAACTCGACCCGCTCGTCCAGGTTCTGAGACAGCGTCTCGTGCACGATCGCGATCGAACCGACGCGGCGGACGGCTTCGTTCAGCGCCTCGCGCCCCTGCGGCGAATCCATGCGGCGGGCCTGCAGGCGCAAGAGCGCGGCCACGGTCTGGAGGTTGTTCTTGACCCGGTGGTGGATCTCCCGGATGGTCGCGTCCTTGGTGATCAATTCACGTTCGCGACGGCGCAGTTCCGTGACGTCGCGGCACAGGACGAGCGAGCCGATCCGGGTGCCCTTGGGCTTGAGCGGGATGGCCCGCAGCTGGATGACCCCGCCGCTGCCCTCGGCCTCGGTCTCGCGCGGGGCCCAGCCGCTGGCGAGTTTGACCAGCGCCTCGTCCACCGGGCCGCGGGAGGGCGCCAGTTCGGAGGTGATGGTGCCCAGGTGCTGGCCGACCAGGTCGGAGGCGAGGCCGAGCCGGTGGTAGGCGGAGAGCGCGTTCGGGGACGCGTACGTCACCACGCCCTCGGCGTCGAGCCGGATCAGGCCGTCGCCGACGCGCGGGGAGGCGTCCATGTCGACCTGCTGGCCGGGGAACGGGAAGGAGCCCGCCGCGATCATCTGGGCCAGGTCGGAGGCGGACTGGAGGTAGGTGAGCTCCAGCCGGCTCGGTGTACGCACAGTGAGCAGGTTGGTATTGCGTGCGATCACTCCGAGGACCCGGCCCTCGCGGCGCACGGGGATCGACTCGACGCGGACCGGCACCTCCTCGCGCCACTCCGGGTCGCCCTCGCGCACGATGCGGCCCTCGTCGAGCGCGGCGTCGAGCAGCGGGCGGCGGCCGCGCGGGACCAGGTGGCCGACCATGTCGTCCTGGTACGAGGTGGGGCCGGTGTTCGGGCGCATCTGCGCGACCGAGACGTACCGGCTGCCGTCGAGGGTGGGAACCCACAGCACGAGGTCGGCGAAGGAGAGGTCGGAGAGCAGCTGCCACTCCGAGACCAGCAGGTGGAGCCACTCCAGGTCGGTTTCACTGAGAGCGGTGTGCTGGCGTACGAGGTCGTTCATGGAGGGCACGTGGCGAGCGTACCCCGGGTACGGGCCATGACTTTCCTCAGCGCGATTCTCCGGAGTATCCAGGAGACCCCGGTTCCGCGTAGGGTTGGAGGAAGGGAACCAGGGTCGCGTCATTGGATGGACAGAACAGATTGGTCTAGTCCACAATTGCATCAAAGCTTCCGCCCTCCCCGCACAGGAGGACGGATCGAGGTAAGCCGCGCGCTCTGCCCTGACCGCGCGTCACCTCCCACCGGCCGTCGGGCACCGCACACCCGTCGGCCGTAAGTACTCCGGGCTACGGTGCCGGGCGGGCTGAGGGTCCCGTTCGGCACCGTGGCCCAGAGGAACGTGACCCCAGAGGAACGTGCGCGTCCGGCGGACATGTGCCCCGGAGGGCGGCCCTACTGCGGCCAGGCCCGCATGGCGAGCTCCGCCACCGCCTCGAGCTCCTCCCGCCCCGCGCCGTCGCGCGACTGCTGGGACATCCCCTGAAGCACCGCTCCGGCGTAGCGCGCCAGCGCCCACGTGTCCGTACCGGCCGGCATCTCTCCGGCGGCGACACCGGCCCGGATGCGGCTCTCGAACGCCACCAGGTTGGCCTCGCGCCGTTCCCGCAGCGCCTGCGCCACCTCGTCCGAGGTGGTGTTGACCGCCGCGCTGATCACCATGCAGCCCGGCGGGTGGGCGGGGTCCGTGTAGACCTCCGCCGCCTCGTGCAGGATCCGCCCCAGCGCTTCGCGGGCGGTGGGCTCCTCGGCGAGGGCCACGGCCGCAAAGTCCCCGTAGCGGCCTCCGTAGACCACCACGACCTCGTCGAAGAGCTTGCGCTTGTCACCGAAGGCCGCGTAGAGGCTCGGGGCGCTGATCCCGAGCGAGGCGGTCAGGTCGGAGATCGACGTCGCCTCGTAGCCGCGCTCCCAGAAGGCGAGCATCGCCTTGTCGAGCGCCGCGTCGCGGTCGAAGGAGCGGGGCCTGCCGCGCTGTCCGGTCACCATGAACTCATTCTATAGCGGTCGCTATGAAATCTGATACGGTCATTTCTGTAGCGACCACTAGTGAAAGGGGGGCGTGCCATGGGCGTGCTCAAGGGGAAGACGGCACTGGTCACGGGCGGCAGCCGGGGCATCGGGCGGGCCATCGCGGAGCGCCTCGGCCGCGACGGGGCGCTGGTCGCGGTGGCCTACGGACACAACGCGGCGGCGGCCAAGGAGACCGTGGACGCCATCGAGGCGGCCGGGGGCCGCGCCTTCGCGGTCGGGGCGGAGCTCGGCGTCCCGGGCGGCGCCGAGGCCCTCTGGGCGGCGTACGCGGCCCACCCGCTGGCCACCGAGGAGGTCGACATCCTGGTGAACAACGCGGGCGCGGCCACCTTCGCCGGCATCGGGTCCACCGACGAGGAGACGTACGACCGGGTGCACGCGCTCAACGCGAAGGCGCCGTTCTTCGTGATCCGGCACGGCCTGGAGCGGCTGCGGGACGGCGGCCGGATCGTGAACGTGACCGGCACCCCGGACATCGCCCTGCCCGCGATCCTCGCCACGATCATGGCCAAGGGCGCGGTGAACGCGCTGACGGTCTCCCTGGCCGCCGAGCTCGCGCCCCGGAACATCACGGTGAACTCGGTGGGTCCCGGGATCGTGGAGACCGACCTCAACGCCGCCTGGCTCGCGGACCCGGCGGCCCGCGCGCACGCCGCCTCCCGCTCCGTCTTCGACCGGATCGGCACCCCGCAGGAGGTCGCGGACGTGGTCGCCTTCCTGGCCTCCCCGGACTCCCGCTGGGTCACGGGGCAGCACCTCGCCGTCACGGGCGGACTCCAGCTCTCGCTGCTGTAGGGATGCCTTGCCGATCAGGCCGGGCCCGGGAGGCCGCAGCCGCGGATCCGGCCCACCATGGAGTGTGCGAAGACCCGGCAACGGGGCCTCGCCTCTGCTAGATTGGTCTATACCACAACGTCGCACACTCCAGATCGGCAGGCCCCGCGTGGAAGTTGTCATCGTCCCGGACGCCAAGGCAGGCGGCGAGCTCATCGCGGAGGCCATGGCCGCCCTGGTCCGCCGCAAGCCCGACGCCCTGCTCGGCGTGGCGACCGGCTCTACCCCGCTGCCCATCTACGAGGCGCTCGCCGCCAAGGTCAAGGCCGGACTGGTCGATGCCTCCAAGGCCCGCGTCTGCCAGCTCGACGAGTACGTCGGCCTGCCGGCCGGGCACCCGGAGTCCTACCGCGCCGTCGTCCTGCGCGAGGTCGTGGAGCCGCTGGGCCTGTCCGAGGCCTCCTTCATGGGCCCCGACGGCTCGGCCGCGGACATCGTCGGCGCCTGCGACGCGTACGACCGCGCCCTCGCGGAGGCCGGCGGCGTCGACCTCCAGCTGCTCGGCATCGGCACGGACGGGCACATCGGCTTCAACGAGCCCTGCTCCTCCCTCGCCTCCCGCACCCGCATCAAGACGCTGACGGAGCAGACCCGCGTGGACAACGCGCGCTTCTTCGACAACGACATAGAGCAGGTGCCCCACCACGTCATCACCCAGGGCATCGGCACCATCCTCGACGCCCGCCACCTGGTCCTGCTGGCCACCGGCGAGGGCAAGGCCGAGGCGGTCGCGCAGACCGTCGAGGGCCCGCTGTCCGCCCTCGTACCGGCCTCCGCGCTCCAGCTGCACCGCCACGCCACGGTGATCGTGGACGAGGCCGCCGCGTCCAAGCTGAAGCTGGCGGACTACTTCCGCCACACCTACGCCAACAAGCCCGCCTGGCAGGGTCTGTAAGCGTCGTCGAGAACGCGGGCACGGCGAAGGCCGGGTCTTCCCCCAGGGGAGGACCCGGCCTTCGCCGTACGCGCGCACCGGCGGCCGGACACGGCGGAGCCGGGCACCCCCGTGACGGGTGCCCGGCTCCGGTCCGTGCCGCGGCCCGTGCGCGACCCGGTGAACCTTTCCGGTCGCAGCACTAGTAGTGCTTGGTCAGGTTGGTGTGAGGGTGGGTATGTCGCGGTGACAGGTGGGGCAGGCGCCGGCCCAGGTGGCGAGGAGGGTCTGCAGTTCGCGGACGATTCGGTAGAGGCTCAGGCCGGCGCCGTTTCTTTTGGGGCTCTGGCCAGTCGCTGGAGGGTGCAGAAGGCGTGGGCTGCGGAGACGAGGGTGACGTGGTGGTGCCAGCCGTTCCAGGTGCGGCCCTCGAAGTGGGCAAGTCCCAGGGCCTGTTTCATCTCGCGGTAGTCGTGCTCGATGCGCCAGCGGAGCTTCGCCAGCCGCACGAGTGTGGTTAGCGGTGTCTCCGCGGGCAGGTTCGAGAACCAGAACTGGACCGGCTCTGCCTGATCGGCAGGCCATTCGGCCAGCAGCCAGCACGCGGGCAGTTCCGGCCCGTCGATGGCTTTGCGGACCTCGCGGCCGGCGGGCCGGACCCGAAGGGCAACGAATCGCGAGTACATCCGCTTGAAGCCGCTGCGGCCCGTGCCGGGACGAGATCCCTCGCGCCATTGCACTGGTCTGGCCGCCTGTTTCCCGGCCTCGATGACGAGGTTCTTCACGCTCCGGGCCGGTTCGGGATACCTTGCCACCGGCTTGCGTCCGGTGCCGCGGTAGGGCGGAGTGCAGGGCAGCGCGTCGCCGGGCTGGGCGGTCACGGTGGTGGAGATGCCCACCACGTAGTGCAGCCCGCGTTCCTCCAGGCCGAGACGGAAAGCGGCGGTGTCCCCGTATCCGCCGTCGGCGATCGCGAGGGGGACGTCCAGGCCCCACGACCGTGTCTCGTCGACCATGTCCAGGGCCAGCTGCCACTTCTCGACGTGGCCCAGGCCTTCGGGGATGCCGCACTTCGCCCGGCGGGCCGCCTTGACGGGATCGGCCTTCGGCGAGGCGGGGTCCCAGGTCTCCGGGAGGAACAGCCGCCAGTCGACCGCCGCCGAGGCATGGTCGCCGGCCAGGTGGAGCGAGACCCCTGCCTGGCAGTTGGTGACCTTGCCCGCGGTGCCGGTGTATTGCCGCGTCACACAAGCCGAGGCATCGCCGTCTTTGAGGAACCCGGTGTCGTCGATGATCAGTGCGGTCGGTTTGATCGCCGTCTGCATCATCCACGCGAGTCGGGCCCGCACGTGGGCCGGGTTCCATGGGCTGGAGGTGATGAAGTGTGCCAGGGCCTGCCGGTTCCCGTCCTCCCCGAGCCGGGCGGCCATGGGCTCGACGGACTTGCGTCCGCCATCTGTCAGCAGCCCGCGCAGGTAGACCGACCCCCACCGACGCTGATCCGCCCTCGCGAACGGTTCGAACACCTCCGCCGCGAAATCCTCCAGATCACACCGGACCGCAGCCAACTCCTCGGGCATCACACCCGATCAACGGAACAACCGATCATCCGGACACGCCACCAACGACTGAACCTGACCAAGCCCTACTAGACGCCCGCGATGATCTCCGCGGCAGCGCGCCCACACACCCGGGCGGCGCCGTGCGTCGCGATGTGCAGCGCGCCGCGCGGCTCGGCCCGCGGCACGCCCATCTCGACCACGATCGTCTCCGGCCGCGCCGCGACGAGCGCGTCCAGGGCCTCGGTCATCCAGGGGTGCCGGTGCGCGTCGCGGACCACCGCGACGACGGTGCGGTTCCCCGCGGCGGCCAGGATGCCGTCGGCCGTCGACCCCTCCGGGTACACGCCCGACTCGGTGCCCGGGATCAGCGCGGACACTTCCCCGGCCACCCCCCACGGGGTCTCGTCGCCGACCGCGAAGTTCGCCACCGGGGTGAGCGTGGCGATGTACGGGGCGTTCACCGGGGAGGCCGCCTTGGGCGAGCCCGTCACGGCCACCGCGCGGCGGGCCGCCGCCAGTCCGATGCCGGGCGCGCTGCTCCCCTCCGGCCGCGCGCCCCGGCGGACCTGGCGGGTCCATTCGGCCAGCGACCGGACCCGGGCGGCGGCCTCGGCGAGGCGCTCCTCCGGGAGCGATCCCTCGCGGACGGCCGCGACCAGCGCGTCGCGCAGGCGCAGCACGGTGCCCTCGTCGGCGAGCCCGCCGCCGACGCAGATGGCGTCGGCGCCGGCCGCGATGGCCAGCACCGAGCCGCGCTCGATGCCGTACGTCCCGGCGATGGCCTTCATCTCCATGCCGTCGGTGACGATGAGGCCCTCGTAGCCGAGCTCCTTGCGCAGCAGACCGGTCAGGATCTGCGGGCTGAGGGTGGCCGGGCGGGTCGGGTCCAGGGCGGGCACCAGGATGTGGGCGCTCATGACGGCCTTGGTGCCGGCCTCGATGGCGGCCCGGAACGGTACGAGTTCCCGCACGGCCAGGGTCTCGAGGTCCACGTCGATGCGCGGCAGCGCGTGGTGCGAGTCGACGTTGGTGTCGCCGTGGCCCGGGAAGTGCTTGGTGCAGGCGGCGACGCCGGCGGCCTGGAGGCCCTCGACGTACGCGGCGGTGTGCCGGGCGGCGAGGTGGGTGTCGGCGCCGAAGGACCGTACGCCGATGACCGGGTTGTCCGGGTTGGAGTTCACGTCGGCGGACGGGGCCCAGTTGAGGTTGACCCCGCACTCGGCGAGCCGGCGGCCCAGCTCGCGGGCGACGTCGCGGGTCAGGTCCACGTCGTCCACGGCGCCGAGGGCCAGGTTGCCGGGGAAGGAGGAGCCGCCCCGGACCTCCAGACGGGTGACGTCGCCGCCCTCCTCGTCGATGGCGACGAGCACGTCGTCCCGCTCGGTACGCAGCTGCGCGGTCAGCGCGGCGAGCTGCTCGGGCGAGGTGATGTTGCGGCCGAAGAGACCGACGGCGGTGAGGCCTTCGGCGACCTGGCGGAGCAGCCAGGCGGGGGCGGTGGTGCCCTCGAAGCCGGGCTGGAGGACCGCGAGGGCGTCCCGGGTCACAGTATCCGTGCGGTGCGCAAGGACAGTCATGGGCCGTTATCCCTTCACGGCGCCGGCGGTCATGCCGCCGACGGCCTTGCGCTGGAGGAAGACGAAGATGAGCAGCACCGGGACCGCGAAGAGCGAGGAAGCGGCCATGGTGGCGCCCCAGTCGTTGCCGAAGGCCGTCTGGAACTGGGTCAGCCACAGCGGCAGGGTCTGCGCGGTCTTGTCCTTGTGCAGGATCAGGACCATCGCGAACTCGTTCCAGGCCGTGATGAAGCCGAAGAGCGAGGTGGACATCAGGCCGGGGGCCAGCAGCGGGAAGATCACCTTGCGGAAGGCCTGGCCGCGGGTGCAGCCGTCGATCTGGGCGGCTTCCTCCAGGGTCACCGGGACCGCGGCGATGAAGCCGCGCAGGGTCCAGATGGTGAAGGGCAGGACCATCACGAAGTAGATCGCGGTCAGCACGCCGAGGTTGTTCAGCATCTCGGCGTCGCGGACGATCATGTACATCGCGATGACCATGACCTCCCAGGGCGCCATCTGGGCCAGCATCACGGCGAGCACGAGGCCCTTGCGGCCCTTGAACTTCATCCGGGCGATGGCGAAGCTCGCGGCGAGGGCGACGAGCAGGGCCAGCGCGACGGCGCCGACGGTGACGATCAGGCTGTTCGTGACGTAGGTCCAGAACAGGTCGACGCCGGTGGCCTTGGTGAAGTTGTCCAGCGTCGGGGTGAAGACGAAGACGGGGTCCTTGGAGAGGATCTCGCTGGACGGCTTGAGCGCCGAGGAGAACATCCAGTAGACGGGGAAGACGAAGAGGAGGGCCAGGAGCAGGGCGCCGATGTTCTTGGCGACGGCACCGGGACGGACCGGCCGGCGGTTGCGCAGCTGTGCCGTCTTCACGGACGGCGCGGGCTTCGCGGACGGCGCGGGCTTCGGGGCGGTGGTGGTGGTCACTGCTCCTCCTCCTGCTTCAGGATCAGACGGAAGTAGAAGGACATGACGATCACGAGCATCAGGATCGTCAGGACGGAGATCGCCGCGGCCAGGCCGTAGTGGAACTGGCTCTGACCCTCGACGTAGGCGAAGACGGGCAGGATCTCGGAGCCGCGGTCGGGACCGCCGGCCTTCATCGCGTACACCTGGGTGAAGGCCTTGAAGACCCAGATCACCTCGAGGAACGTGGTGACGAGGAAGAACGACTTGAGGTTCGGGAAGACGACCTTCCAGAAGGTCTGCCAGCCGTTGGCGCCGTCCATCCGGGCCGCCTCGTACAGCTCGCCGCTGACGGTGGTCAGACCGGCGTACATGTTGAGGGCGACGAAGGGGATCGAGCCCCAGACCACCAGGACCGTCACGATCACGAGGGTGGAGAAGCCGGTGCCGAACCAGTTGTGCTGGTCGTAGCCGGAGAAGCCGAGCGTGCGCATCAGCCAGTTCATGACGCCGAACTGCTCGTCGAACAGCCACTGGAAGACGGTCACGGAGGCGACGATCGGCATGGCCCAGGCCATCACCAGCGCCATCGACAGGACCAGGCGCATCCACTTGCCGAGCTTGTTCAGCAGGATGCCGATGAGGCTGCCGATGATCATGATCAGCGCGACGTTGGCCGCGGTGAAGGCGAAGCTTCGGGCCACGACGGTCCAGAACTGCGAGTCGCCCAGCAGCTGGGTGTAGTTGTCCAGGCCGGTGAACGGCGACTTCCGCTGGATGAACTCGATCTTGTCGACCTTCTGGAACGACAGGATGATGTTCTTGATCAGCGGATACAGCAGCAGGGCGGCCATGCTGAGCACGGCCGGCCCGACCAGGAGGTAGGGCCACCACCCCGCGGGGAGCGACTTTCTGCTCTTTCTGCTCCCGCGAGGAGACGTGGGCGTTTCCTTGGCACCGGCGGGCGGCGGCGTCTCGGCCACCCCTGCGGACTTCTGTGGTGCGTCCTGTGGAGCGGAGGTCGCCGCTCCCTGGGAGTGCACGGTCATGTCTGGCTTCCTCGCGGTTGACTGTGGCGACCCGCACCCGCTTCCCCGCTCGGAGCAGGCGGCTCTTGCTTCCGTCAATGCGCGACCGGGGGCGCGGCGGGCGCTCGGGGCGCCCGCCGCACCCCCCGGTGCGATCACTGCTGGTACTGCTGGTGCTGCTGGTACTGCGTACTTCAGGTGATGCCGGGTGTTACTTGTTGATGCGGTTCGCGATCTCGGCGTCGGCGTCCGCGCCGGCCTTGGCCGGGTCGGTGCCGTTCAGGACCTTGGTCATGAAGTCCTTGATCGGGTTCGGCTCGGTCTCGACGTTCGCCCAGCCCGCGGTCACCGGGGTGATCTTGCCGTTGGCGCCGGCCTTGGCCATGGCCTCGGCGAAGGAGCCCGCCGGCGGGGTGAAGTTCGCGCCCACCTGGTTCGGGAGCAGCGCGCCCTTGGTCTCGGCGGCGTACTTGGTCATCTGGTCCTTGCCTGCGGCGAGGGCCAGCCACTCCTTGGCGAGCTCCTTGTTCTTGGAGCGCTCGGCGATCGCCAGGTTCGAGCCGCCGAGGAACACGGTGCCCGTCTTGTCGGCGGTCTTGCCCGGGATCGGGAAGTAACCGAAGTCGGCTTCCTTGCCCGCGTCCTTCAGCGCCTTCTCCGCGCCGCCGGCCTCCCAGCCGAGACCGATCCAGGACGAGACGCCGCCCTTGGGAACGATGTCGGTGGACTGCTGCGGGGTCGCCTCGTCCTTGTCCTTCGGGGCGGTGGAGAAGGACTGGAGCTTCTTGTAGAAGTCCATCGCGGAGGCGGCCTGCGGGGTGGCGAGGCCACCCTTCCACTTGGCGCCGTCCTTGGTGGCGAGGTCGCCGCCCTCGTCCCAGATGAAGCCCGCGAGGACGTACCAGCTCTGGCCGGGCAGGTAGATCGGCTGCGACTTCGGGTCGGCCGCCTTCAGCTTCTCCAGACCGGCGACCCACTCGTCGCGGGTGGTCGGCGGGGTGACGCCGGCCTTCGCGTAGGCCTTCTTGTCGTAGATGACGACGCGGTTGGCCGCGTACCACGGAGCGGAGTAGAGCTTGCCGTCCATCTCGGCCGAAGCCAGCATGCCCTTCGCCCAGGCGTCCGCGCCGAGCTTCGCCTTGTCCTTCGTCAGCTCGGCGAGGCCACCGGTGACCGCGTAACCCGCGGTCTGGGTGTTGCCGAGCTCCAGGACGTCCGGCGGGGTGTCCTCGGAGAGGGCCGTCGTGACCTTCTCCTGGATGCCCTTCCACTGCTGCGTCTCGACCTTGACCGTGACGCCGGGGTGCTTGGCCGAGAACTCGGCGTTGACCGCGTCGATCCAGGCCTTCGGCGCGGAGCCGTCCATCACCCAGACGGTGATCTCCTTGGGACCCGCGTCGGCCTTGGCCTTGCCGTCGTCGTTGCCGCATGCCGCGACTCCGGCCATCATGCCCACGACACTGACCGCCACGATGAGCTTGCGCTTCACGCCACCCTCCTCAGGGATGCTGCCTGCAACTTCCCTTGCCCGCCGCGGTGACTCAAAAAGCACCAAGTACTGCCCGTGGGGCCGGGATCCGATCCATATTGGTGTAGACCAGTAGCTGGAGCTTGGCCTAGACCTTTAGGGGTGTCAAGGGTCTAATGAGCGGGTGATCGGTCCGTTATCGGACCGACACCTGGGGGAGGGAGGAGGCCTGCCCTCCCTCCCGTGTCACGATGTGACCGCACATATCGGAGGAGCCGGTGACGGCAACGAAACTGGAGTCGGGAAGGCGGGCGGCGATGGCCACCGAAGGGGCGATCACGGAGCCGGACAGCGGGGCGGCCACCCGCACGGCACGCGTGCCCAAGTACTACCGACTCAAGCGCCACTTGCTCGATATGACCGAAACCCTTCCACCCGGTACACCGGTGCCGCCCGAGCGCACGCTCGCGGCCGAGTTCGACACCTCCCGCACCACGGTGCGACAGGCTCTCCAGGAGCTCGTCGTCGAGGGACGGCTGGAACGGATCCAGGGCAAGGGAACCTTCGTCGCCAAGCCGAAGGTCTCCCAGCCGCTCCAACTCTCCTCGTACACCGAGGACATGAGGGCCCAGGGCCTGGAACCCACCTCCCAGCTCCTGGACATCGGCTACGTGACGGCCGACGACACCCTCGCCGGCCTCCTCAAGATCGCCACCGGCGGCCGGGTCCTGCGCATCGAACGCCTCCGCCTGGCCAGCGGGGAGCCGATGGCCATCGAGACCACGCACCTGTCGGCCAAGCGCTTTCCCGCGCTGCGCCGTTCGCTGGTCAAGTACACCTCCCTCTACACCGCCCTCGCCGAGGTGTACGACGTGCGCCTCGCCGAGGCGGAGGAGACCATCGAGACCTCGCTGGCCACCCCGCGGGAGGCCGGACTGCTCGGCACCGACGTCGGACTGCCGATGCTGCTGCTTTCCCGCCATTCGCTGGACACCGACGGGGAGCCCGTCGAGTGGGTGCGTTCCGTATACCGCGGCGATCGTTACAAGTTCGTCGCCCGACTCCAGCGCCCCGCCGTCTGATTCGTAGTTGACTCTCGTTCCGCTATACGGACGGGGGGTTACGTCCAGCGGTCGGCCCCCCGTAGATTCCCTGCGCCATTACGCAGATGATCAACGAGGGGACGACGGATCATGACGGAACCACGACCGGAAGCAACACCGCCGGAAACAACACGGCCGGAAGCCGCACAGGCCGTACGGGACGCGGCGAGTCCGGGAACCACGCCGGGCTCGCCCACCTCATCGGGGGGCGCGTCCCCCAAGGCCGTGGCCGCGTGGGTGCTGGTCGGGCTCGTGGGGGCCATCGGCTGGGGCGTGCTGGCGCTCTCCCGCGGCGAGGAGATCTCGGCCGCCTGGCTGCTCGCCGCCGCACTGGGTTCTTACGCGATCGGCTACCGCTTCTACGCGCGCTTCATCGCGCACCGCGTCCTGAAGGTGGACAAGACCCGCGCCACCCCCGCCGAACGACTTGACAACGGTGTCGACTTCCACCCGACCGACCGGCGGGTGCTTTTCGGTCACCACTTCGCCGCCATCGCCGGCGCCGGACCCCTCGTGGGTCCCGTACTCGCCTCGCAGATGGGCTACCTGCCCGGCACCATCTGGATCGTCGTCGGCGTGATCTTCGCGGGCGCCGTCCAGGACATGGTGACGCTCTTCTTCTCCACCCGGCGCAACGGCCGTTCGCTCGGCCAGATGGCCCGGGACGAGATCGGCCCGGTCGGCGGCGCCGCCGCGCTGATCGGCGTCTTCGCCATCATGATCATCCTGCTGGCCGTGCTGGCGCTGGTCATCGTCAACGCGCTGGCGCACTCCCCGTGGGGCGTCTTCTCCATCGGCATGACCATCCCGATCGCCCTCTTCATGGGCTTCTACCTGCGCGTCCTGCGCCCGGGCAAGGTCACCGAGGTCTCCGTCGTCGGCGTGGCGCTGCTGCTGCTCGCCATCGTCGCGGGCGGCTGGGTCGCCGAGTCCTCGCTGGCGGACACCTTCACCCTGGAGAAGGAGACGCTGGTCATCTGGATGATCGCCTACGGCTTCGTGGCGTCCGTCCTGCCGGTGTGGATGCTGCTCGCCCCGCGCGACTACCTCTCCACCTTCATGAAGGTGGGCACCATCGGGCTGCTGGCCGTGGGCGTGGTCATCGCCATGCCCACGCTGAAGATGCCGGCGGTCACCGAGTTCGCCTCGCGCGGCGACGGCCCGGTCTTCGCCGGCTCGATGTTCCCGTTCGTCTTCATCACCATCGCCTGCGGAGCCCTGTCCGGCTTCCACTCCCTGGTCTCCTCGGGCACCACCCCGAAGATGATCCAGAAGGAGACCCAGGTCAGGGTCATCGGCTACGGCGCGATGCTGACCGAGTCCTTCGTCGCCATCATGGCGATCATCGCGGCCTGCATCATCGATCCCGGCCTGTACTTCGCCATCAACTCCCCCGGCGGGGTCGTCGGGGCCACCGTCGAGACGGCCTCGCAGGCCGTGACGAACTTCGGCTTCGCCATCTCCCCCGAGGCCCTCGCGCAGGCCGCGAAGGACGTCGAGGAGACCAGCCTGCTGTCCCGTACGGGCGGCGCGCCGACCTTCGCACTCGGAATGTCGGAGATCTTCTCGGCCGTGATCGGCGGCACCTCGATGAAGGCCTTCTGGTACCACTTCGCGATCATGTTCGAGGCCCTGTTCATCCTGACCACGGTCGACGCGGGAACCCGCGTGGGCCGGTTCATGCTCCAGGACACCCTCGGCAACGTGCACAAGTCCTTCAAGGACGTCAGCTGGAAGCCGGGCGTCTGGTTCGCCAGCGCGATCGTCGTCGGCGGCTGGGGCTACTTCCTGTGGGTCGGCGTCAAGGACCCGCTGGGCGGCATCAACCAGCTCTTCCCGCTGTTCGGCATCGCGAACCAGCTCCTCGCCGCGGTCGCCCTGGCCGTCTGCACCACCCTGCTGATCAAGTCCGGCCGGCTCAAGTGGGCCTGGGTGACGGGCGTTCCGCTCGCCTGGGACCTGGCCGTCACGCTCACCGCCAGCTACCAGAAGATCTTCTCCGACAACCCGAAGATCGGCTTCTTCGCGCAGCGGGACGTCTACCAGGACGGCATCGACGCGGGCAAGGTCCTCAAGCCCGCCAAGAACATGGACGAGATGCACACCGTCGTCACCAACGCCACGGTGGACGGCGTCCTGTCGGTGTTCTTCGCCCTGCTGATCATCATCGTGCTCGTGGACGCGGCCCGGACCTGCCTCCGGGCCATCCGCAAGCCCGAGTCGGTCACCCTGACCGAGGTCCCGTGGACCGAGTCCAGGCTCGTCGCCCCGGCCGGGCTCATCCCGACCGCCGAGGAGCGCGCGGAGCTCGCCGCGGCCGGCCTCGACTCGGGCGGGGGCCGGGTGGAGGACCCCGTGCGGGAACCGGCGTGACGCGCCTGCACCACGTGCTGAGCCGGGCCCGGTACTTCGTACGGGAGTTCTCGGGCGAGGCGGCCTACGACCACTACGTCGCCCACGCCCGTACGCACGACCCCGACGCCGAGGTCCAGTCGCGCCGGGCCTTCGAGCGGGCCCGTACGGACGCCCGCGAGGGCGATCCGCGCGAAGGGTTCCGCTGCTGCTGAGCCGGAGCGCCCCCGGGGCCGCCGCATCACCGTCCACCCGACGGAATGCGGCGGCCTCTTTCCTTGCCCTGTCGCACACTCGGAGCCATGGACATCATCATCAGGACGGCGGCGACCGCCGAATACGAAGAGCTCGCCGAGATCACCGCACGGGCCTACCTCGACGACGGACTGCTGACCTTCGGTGAGAAGGACCCCTACCTGGGCCGGCTGCGCGACGTCGCCGGCCGGGCCCCCGCCGGCGAGGTGCTCGTCGCGGAGTACGAGGGCACGCTGCTCGGCGGTGTGACCTTCGCCCCTCCCGGCAGCCCGCTGTGCGATATCGCGGGTCCCGGCGAGGCGGAGTTCCGGATGCTGGCCGTCTCCCCGGCGGCGCGCGGACGCGGCGCGGGCGAGGCCCTCGTACGGGCCTGCGTGAGCCGCGCCCGGGACCTGGAGGGCGTGGGCCACCTGGTGCTGTCGACCACCGAGAAGATGCTCGGGGCGCACCGGATCTACGACCGGCTGGGCTTCGTACGGACGCCGGAGCGGGACTGGTCCCCGGTTCCGGGCCTGCCGCTGCTGACCTACCGCCTGGAGCTCTAGGGCCGTACCGCCCACGGGGAGCGACACAACATGTGGGGGCTACCGCAAGCAGCGGCCCCCACATGTATGCTCATGCTCGCTGTCGTCGCAGGGGAATCCGGTGAGAATCCGGAACTGTCCCGCAACGGTATGAAATGCACCGACTCGCTCGGCGCATCCGCAAGTCCGAGGACCTGTCGACAGTGCGCCCGGCTCGACCGAACCGGGTGCAGACACGTCCGGGCCTCGCGGTTGGGCCGGTGGACGCCACGTGGCGCACGCGCACTGCCCTGCCAGGCACGCGCTCCCCCACGTGCGCCCCCTCGCGCCCCGCACCAAAGGTGTTCCCGGAGCCGAGCGAGGGAGAGCTCCCCCCGTGACCATCGCGCCTTCCGCACCGCGCGCCGAGTCCGACCCGTCCGCCTATGAGGGTCCGGGGGCCGCGCTCCTGCGCACGCTCACCGAGCTGACCGCCGATCTGCCCGACACCGACCCCGGCCGGGTCGCCGCCGCCGCGCTGCGCGGCCGCAGCGCCGCCGCCGACGAGGCGGAGCTCCGTACGCTCGCCACCGAGGCGGCCGCCGGGCTGATCTCCGAGGACCCGGCCTACTCCCGCCTCGCCGCCCGCCTGCTGACGCTGGCCGTGCGCGTCGAGGCCGCCGGCCAGGGCGCCACCTCCTTCTCCGGCTCCGTCGAGGTCGGCCACCGCGAGGGGCTGATCGCCGACCGCACCGCGGACTTCGTGCGCCTGCACGCGAACCGGCTCGACGCACTGGTCGGGCACGCGCTCGCCGAGGGCGCGGACGACCGCTTCGGCTTCTTCGGCCTGCGCACCCTGCACAGCCGCTACCTGCTGCGCCACCCGATCACCCGCCAGGTCATCGAGACCCCGCAGTTCTTCATGCTGCGCGTGGCCTGCGGCCTCGCCGAGAACGAGTCGGTCCAGGCCGTCGAGGAAGTGGCCTCGCTCTACCGGCTGATGAGCCGCCTCGACTACCTGCCCTCCTCCCCCACCCTCTTCAACTCCGGCACCCGGCACCCGCAGATGTCCTCCTGCTACCTGCTGGACTCCCCGCTGGACGAGCTCGACTCGATCTACGACCGCTACCACCAGATCGCGCGCCTCTCCAAGCACGCCGGCGGCATCGGCCTCTCGTACTCCCGCGTCCGCGCCCGCGGTTCGCTGATCCGCGGTACGAACGGCCACTCCAACGGCATCGTGCCGTTCCTGAAGACCCTCGACGCCTCCGTCGCCGCCGTGAACCAGGGCGGCCGCCGCAAGGGCGCCGCCGCCGTCTACCTGGAGACCTGGCACGCGGACATCGAGGAGTTCCTGGAGCTCCGCGACAACACCGGCGAGGACCAGCGCCGTACGCACAACCTGAACCTGGCCCACTGGGTGCCGGACGAGTTCATGCGCCGCGTGAACGCCGACGCCGCCTGGTCGCTGTTCTCCCCGGCCGACGTCCCCGAGCTGGTCGACCTGTGGGGCGACGCGTTCGACGCGGCCTACCGCAAGGCCGAGGAGTCGGGCCTGGCCCGCAAGACCATGCCCGCCCGCGACCTGTACGGCCGGATGATGCGCACCCTCGCGCAGACCGGCCAGGGCTGGATGACCTTCAAGGACGCCTCCAACCGCACGGCGAACCAGACCGCCGAGCCGGGCACCGTCGTCCACTCCTCGAACCTCTGCACCGAGATCATCGAGGTCACCAACGACGGCGAGACGGCCGTCTGCAACCTCGGTTCGGTCAACCTCGGCGCCTTCGTCCTGCCCGGGACGGGCGACGTGGACGGCGGCATCGACTGGGAGCGCCTGGACGAGACCGTCCGCACCGCGGTCACCTTCCTCGACCGCGTCGTGGACATCAACTTCTACCCGACCGAGCAGGCCGGCCGCTCCAACGCCCGCTGGCGCCCGGTGGGCCTGGGCGCGATGGGCCTCCAGGACGTCTTCTTCCAGCTGAAGCTGCCCTTCGACTCCCCCGAGGCGAAGGCCCTGTCCACGAAGCTCTCCGAGCGCATCATGCTCGCCGCGTACGAGGCCTCCTGCGACCTGGCCGAGCGCAGCGGCCCGCTCCCCGCGTGGGAGCGGACCCGCACCGCCCGCGGCGTCCTGCACCCGGATCACTACGACGTCGAGCTGAACTGGCCGGAGCGCTGGGACGCGCTGCGCGCCCGCGTCGCCAAGAGCGGCATGCGCAACTCCCTGCTCCTGGCCATCGCCCCGACGGCGACCATCGCCTCCATCGCGGGCGTGTACGAGTGCATCGAGCCGCAGGTCTCCAACCTGTTCAAGCGCGAGACCCTGAGCGGGGAGTTCCTCCAGGTCAACGGCTACCTGGTGCAGGAGCTCAAGCGGCTCGGCGTCTGGGACGCCCAGACCCGCGAGGCGCTGCGCGAGGCCTCCGGCTCGGTCCAGGGCTTCGGCTGGATCCCGGCCGAGGTGCGCGAGCTGTACCGCACGGCGTGGGAGATCCCGCAGCGCGGACTGATCGACATGGCGGCGGCCCGTACGCCGTTCCTGGACCAGTCGCAGTCGCTGAACCTGTTCCTGGAGACGCCCACCATCGGCAAGCTCAGCTCGATGTACGCGTACGCCTGGAAGCAGGGCCTGAAGACCACGTACTACCTGCGCTCCCGCCCCGCGACGAAGATCGCCCGCGCCGCCTCCGGCAGCACGGTCCCGGCGGCCGCCACCCCGCTCCCGCAGGCCGTCGACGCCGACGCGCTGGCCTGCTCCCTTGAGAACCCCGAGTCCTGCGAGGCCTGCCAGTAATGTCCGACACCACCAAGAACCTCCTGGACCCGGGCTTCGAGCTCACGCTCCGCCCCATGCGCTACCCGGACTTCTACGAGCGCTACCGGGACGCGATCAAGAACACCTGGACCGTCGAGGAAGTCGACCTCCACTCGGACGTCGCGGACCTCGCGAAGCTGACGCCCTCCGAGCAGCACATGATCGGCCGCCTGGTCGCGTTCTTCGCGACGGGCGACTCGATCGTCTCGAACAACCTCGTGCTGACCCTGTACAAGCACATCAACTCCCCGGAGGCGCGCCTGTACCTGTCGCGCCAGCTCTTCGAGGAGGCCGTGCACGTCCAGTTCTACCTGACGCTGCTCGACACCTACCTGCCCGATCCGGACGACCGCGCGGCCGCCTTCGACGCGGTCGAGGAGATCCCCTCGATCCGCGAGAAGGCTCAGTTCTGCTTCCGCTGGATGGACTCGGTCGAGAAGATCGACCGCCTGGAGACGGCCTCCGACCGCCGCCGTTTCCTGCTGAACCTGATCTGCTTCGCCGCGTGCATCGAGGGCCTGTTCTTCTACGGGGCGTTCGCGTACGTGTACTGGTTCCGGTCGCGCGGCCTGCTGCACGGCCTGGCGACGGGCACCAACTGGGTGTTCCGCGACGAGAGCGCCCACATGAGCTTCGCCTTCGAGGTGATCGACACGGTCCGCAAGGAGGAGCCGGAGCTCTTCGACGACGCGCTCCAGCAGCAGGTCGTCGACATGCTGAAGGAGGCCGTGGAGGCGGAGCTGCAGTTCGGCCGCGACCTGTGCGGTGACGGCCTGCCGGGCATGAACACCGAGTCGATGCGCGAGTACCTGGAGTGCGTCGCGGACCAGCGCCTGGTCCGCCTCGGCTTCGCGCCCGTCTACGGCTCGCAGAACCCGTTCACCTTCATGGAGCTCCAGGGCGTCCAGGAGCTGACGAACTTCTTCGAGCGCCGCCCGTCGGCCTACCAGGTCGCGGTCGAGGGAACGGTCGACCTGGACGAAGACTTCTAAGCGGCCGTCATCTGCTGTCGGCGCCCCCGCCCTTGGGGAGACGGACCTGGGTGACCGGGACTTCGGGCGGGGGCGCTCTGCCGTTCCCGGCGGCGGCGCTCGTCGGCCGCGCGGATCTGCCGGTCGAGGCGGCGCTCGCGCGCGGCCCCGTAGAGGGCGGGGCCCAGGAGGAGGGCGGCGACGGCGAGGACGACGAGGTAGTCGAGGAATGTGTTCATGACTCCACTCTCGCCAGGGCGGCCGAAACCCGACAGTGGCAGGACTGTCATGGAAGAGCGAATTACTGCCACACTTCCTGGCACACTGGAAGCATGCTGAAGCCTTCCTCCCTCAACAACGTGGCCGTGGCCGTGGTGAACGGGGTCACCCCCTTCGAGATGGGCATCTTCTGCGAGGTCTTCGGGATCGACCGCAGCGCCATTGGCCTGCCGACCTACGATTTCGCCGTCTGCGCGATGGAGGAGAATCCGATCACCGTGGGCGACGGCCACTACAGCCTCACGCTCCCCCACGGACCCGAGCGGCTGGAGGAGGCGGACCTGATCTGCCTGCCCGCCGACCGCGAGGCCGCCACGCGCGTCTACCCGGAGCCCCTCCTGGAGTCCCTGCGGCGGGCCGTGGACCGGGGCGCGCGGGTGCTGAGCGTCTGCAGCGGGGCCTTCGTGCTGGGCGCGGCCGGGCTGCTCGACGACAAGCGCTGCACCACGCACTGGATGCACGCCCCGACCCTGGCGCGCCGCTTCCCGCGGGCCAGGGTCGACCCGGACGTGCTCTACGTGGACGAGGGCTCGGTGATCACCTCGGCCGGCACCGCCTCCGGGATCGACGCGTGCCTGCACCTCGTGCGTCAGGAGCAGGGCGCCGAGGTGGCCAACACCATCGCCCGGCGGATGGTCGTACCACCGCACCGCGACGGCGGGCAGGCCCAGTACATCCAGCGCCCGCTGCCGCGCACCTCCTGCGACACGGTGGGCGAGGTGATCGGCTGGATGGCCCGCCACCTGGAGGAGGAGATCACGGTCGAGCAGCTCGCGGAGCGGGCCCACATGTCCGCGCGGACCTTCGCCCGCCGCTTCCTCCAGGAGACGGGGACCACTCCGTACCAGTGGGTCCTGCGCCAGCGGGTCCTGCTGGCGCAGGAGCTGCTGGAGGCCACCGACGAGACGGTGGACGCGATCGCGGGCCGCTGCGGATTCGGCACCGCCGCGGCCCTGCGCCACCACTTCCTGCGGACGCTGAGCACCACCCCGAACGCCTTCCGGCGCACCTTCCGGGGCCCGGCCGCGGCCTGACGGCCGACGTGCTCCCGCCCCGCACACGAAAGGCGCCCCGCTCCTGACCGGAGCGGGGCGCCTTGTGCCTGCGGGAGGGGGCTACGCGTTCGGAACGGTCTCGTAGCGGGCGGTGCCCTCTTCCATCTGCCGCAGCGCGTCCTTGCGGTCCCGCTTCGAGAGCCGGTCGATGTACAGGTAGCCGTACAGGTGGTCGGTCTCGTGCTGGAGGCAGCGCGCGAAGTAGCCGGTGCCCCGGACCTTGATCGGGTTGCCCTGCGCGTCCTGGCCGGTCACCTCGGCGTAGTCCGGGCGGGCCAGCGAGGCGTAGGCGGTCGGGACCGACAGGCAGCCCTCGTTCGAGTCGTCCAGGATCCGGGCGCCGGCCGGCAGCTCGACGAGCTTCGGGTTGATCACCACGCCCGTGTGACGGTTGCCGTCGTCGTCCGGGCAGTCGTAGACGAAGACCTTGGCGTCGACGCCGATCTGGTTCGCGGCGAGGCCCACGCCCTCGGCGGCCTTCTGGCTGGCGAACATGTCGTCGATCAGCTGCGCCAGCTCGTCACCGAACTCGGTGACGTCCTTGCACTCCCGGTGCAGGACCGGGTTGCCGACCACCGTGATGGGGCGGGCCGTGCCGCGCTCGCGGTGGGCGAGCTCGCGCGCCTCACAGTCCTCGGTGTCCACGACGTACCCGTCGTTCACCTCGCCGGCCACACCGACCTCGACAACGTCGTTCTCCTGCTGCGCCATGTCCGCCGTACGCCTTCCGTAATTCCACCAGTCACCGATGTGCCGGTACAGACTACGGCCCCGGCTCAGCAGACCTCTTCGAGATCCCGCCACTCCCGGCTGTCCGGGCTGTCCGCGACCCAGCCGTCGAGCAGCCCGCGCACCAGGCCCGCCGGCGCCGCGATCCCGCACTCCCGCTCGGGCACCCACAGGGATCCGGACCCGGTCGTGCGGTGGCCCAGCGGGCCGGGGTGGCCCGGTTCGCTGTGGTCGTGCGGGTCCAGGTGCTCGCCGTCCCCCTCGCCGCTCGGCATCGCGCTCTCCGAGCAGGTCCGGCACAGCAGCCGCACCGAGGAGGACCAGTCCTCGGCGGCGAAGCCGGCGTCGGAGGCCAGCTGCTCCAGGGCGTTGCGGTCGGCCTCGGTGGCCGCCTCCAGGAGCACCACCCAGGTCGGCACCGGGGACGGCGCCCACAGCTCGATCTCGTCGAATACGGGGTACGAGGGCCCGGCCGCGGTCACGCGCTCGCCGTGCGGGACCCCGTCGTGCAGGACGACCTCGCCCCAGCGCCGCCCCGAGGAGGGCAGCGGGATCGACAGGACCTCCATGCGGGCCGGGTCCAGCCGGCGGCCCCAGACCACCTCGGCCTCGCCCTCGGGCGACAGCCGTACGGCCGCGCTCCCCAGCTCCATGCCGACCGGTTCGCCGTTGGCGTGCGGGCCGCCGCCCGCGCCGTGCGGGTCTCCGGGCACCTTCAGCCCGTACGCCTGCCACGCGCGGCGGGCCAGCGGCCAGTCCTGCAGCGCGGTCGCGGCGATGCCGACGTTCCACCAGTCCGGGGCGCCGGTCTCCCGGTCGAGCAGGGCCACGGCACGCAGCCCGGCGGCCCGCGCCTGCTCCCAGTCGTGGCGGAACTTGTGGAGCAGCGCCAGGTTGAACCAGGACTCGGACAGCCAGGGCTCCAGATCCGCCGCTCTGGTCAGGAGCGCACCCGCGTCCTCGTACCGACCGTCGCCGATCAGCGTGAACGCGCGGTCGGTGGCCTGCCGCCACGAGGCGGAGGGCCGATGCCGTACCTTCCCGAAGATCCTCACGATTCCCGCCTGCCGGACACTCTTGCTCGGGACACTGCTCCTGGGAACACTCTCACTGGCATCCAACCATGCCCACTCGGACGGCCGCTCATTACCCATGGGTTACCCAGGCGGGACGGGTACGACTCTGGCACGTCCACCCCGGGCGAGCACCCTGGCAAGACATTCCACGACTTCGGGCTGGTAATCGTGCCCGGTCCCCAGGCGCAGCCGCTCCAGGGCCTCCAATGAGCCGCCCGGGTGACGGGCACCGCCGACGAGATCGTCGTACGCGTTGACCGCGCGCACGATCCGGGCGGCGACGGGCTGCTCGCGGTACGGGTCCGCCTGCAGTTCCACCACCACCGCGACCTCGGCCGGGACCCCGGTCTGGCGGGCCACCTCCCCGCCGAGCCCGGCGATCCGGCGGGCCTCGGCCTCGGGCAGCTCGGCGGTGGCCCCCGCCGGAACCGGGTCGACGAGGGAGAGCTGCCCGATGTCGTGCATGAGGGCGGCGTACTCCAGCACCCTGAGCTCCCGCTCCGAGAGGCCCAGCTCCCGTCCCACGGCGCAGCTGAGGGCGGCGACCCGGCGAGAGTGGCCGGGCCGGGTGTAGCCGGCGATCTCGGTGGCACGGGCGAGGGAGGTGATGGTCTGGCGGTAGGTGGTGCGGATGGCGGTGATCCGGTGGAAGGACATCTGGGTCAGGAGCAGCGGCACGCTGAAGACGGGCACCGCCCACAGACCGGCGACGGCGACGCCGAGGGCCATGACCACGCCCGTGGCGCAGATCGCGGAGCCGATGCCCAGCTGGGCGCGGAGCTCGTCGCGGAGCAGCGGGGAGAACGGCCAGCCGGTGCGGGCCCCGGCGAGGACGGCGCCGAGGACCGCGTCGCACAGGGCCGTGAGCCCGAGGACGAAGACCAGGAAGAGCACGAGGTACGGGCCCTGGCCGACCCATTGCTCCAGCCGCCCGGAGTTGTAGAGCGGCTGGAAGCAGACGGCGGCGAAGGTGACGGTGAGGACGCGGCGGGCCAGGTGGTCGAGGGCGGGTCCGCGGCCCCGAGCGATGTGCGGGACGATCCCGAGGAGCGCGGCCGTGACGGCCACGGCGACGATCTGCAGGACCCCGTGGTGGGTGGAGGCTCCGGCGTTCTGCCCGAGCAGGGCGTACGCGAGCGCCCCGGCGGATCCGAGCGGCGCGGGCTGCTGGCGGGCGGCGTCGCCGCCGTCCCGGCGGGCGAGCTCCCCGATGGTGATCAGGGTGCCGAAGGCGAGGGCGATGCCCGGCTCCAGCAGGCCGGTCCACACGGTGTGCCCGAGCGCGGCCGCGGTCAGCGCCCCGGCGGCCCCGCGCACGACGGCGACGGCCCAGCGCCTCACGCCTTCGCTCCCGTGGCGGGGGCGGGTGGGGAACCGGGGGCTCCCGGCGCCTCCTCGACGGCCGCTCCGGGCTCGGCGGCGGGCCCCGGCACGCAGTGGCAGGGGTCCCCGGTCCCGGCGGCCGGCAGCGGGCTCCCGGCCGCGCGGGCCTGGGCGGCGGCTCCGCCCGGGGCGGCCTGGGCGGGCAGTGCGGTCAGCGCCGCGCCGGCGGGCACGGCCTCCCGTACGGCCCCCTCGGTCCCGGCGGCGGGAACCCCGTCGCCGCCGGCCGGGATCACCTGGAGGTCGTCGTCCGAGGTCACCTTCGGATGCCAGCCCTGGCTGCCGATCGCGTCGACCAGCGCCCGCACCATCTCGGGGTCGAACTGGGCCCCCGCGCAGCGTTCCAGCTCGGCCAGGGCCACCGGCACCGGCCGGGCCCTGCTGTACGACCGGGTCGAGGTCATCGCGTCGAAGGCGTCGGCGACCGCCACCACCCGGGCCAGCACCGGGATCTGTTCCCCGGTCAGCCCGTAGGGGTAGCCGGAGCCGTCCACCCGCTCGTGGTGGTGCAGGATCGCCGCCCGGGCCTCCCCCAGGAAGCCGATGCCGCGGACCATCTCGTGGCCGTACTCGGGGTGCAGTTCGATGATCCGGCGCTCTTCGGGGGTCAGCGGTCCGTCCTTGCGCAGCAGTCGGGTCGGTACGCCGAGCTTGCCCACGTCGTGCAGGATCCCGGCGATGCGCACCACCTCGAGGCGTTCCTCGCCCATGCCCAGCTCGCGGGCGATCATCGCCGAGGCCTGCCCGACCCGCTCGCTGTGGCCGCGGGTGTAGCGGTCCTTGATGTCGACGGCCTGGACCAGCGCCCGGATGGTGGCCTGGTGGGCGGCGCGCTCGCGGTGGTACTGGGCGAAGACCCAGCAGGAGATGTACATCGGCAGCATGACGAGCAGCGCGGCCGGAAGCCCGTACGGGCTGCGCCACATGACGGCCATCATCAGCCCGGCGAGACCGTGCACGCAGTGCGGGGCGAGGGACCGGGTCGCGATGCCCCGCCAGGCGGTGGCGGCGGGCCGGCGTTCGGCGGCGGCCAGGATGCCGCCGTCGAGGGCGGTCAGCACCAGGCAGAAGGCGACGGCCGCGGCGGCGGCGGGGAGCATCACGTACGGGAAGTCGGCGACCCAGGCGGCGGGGCCCGAGGCGCCGTCCGGGCCCGGTGGCCCGGTCCCGCCGGAGGAGCCGGCGCCCAGCGCCCCGGGCCCGCCCAGCAGCCCGTAGAGCTGTCCGGCGGTCCAGGCGGCTATGGACTGCTGCGCCCCGTGCCAGATGCGCCGCACCCAGGCGGGCCGCGCCGTCACGGTCCCGGCGAGTCCGCCGGGCAGTGCGACGAGGGCGGCGGCGGCCGGCGGCAGGAGGAACACGGCGGCCAGCACCACCGGGAAGAAGGAGCCGAGGCCTTCGGGCACGCGGCGGCCCATGAGCGGGCAGACCTTGACGAGTTCGCAGCCGAGGTAGAGCACGGAGAGCAGGCCGACGCCGGGCCACGGGGTGGCGGAACCGGTGACGGCGGGAGCGGCGCACGCGCAGGCGGCGATGACGGCGCACAGGACGTAGGCGCGCGCCAACGGCGGAAGTACCCGCATGGCGCTCTCCTCCCCCTGAGCCGTGCAAGTCAGGTACGAATCAAACCAGTACCCGAATGGGGAGAATAAGTGGGGCCGGGAGCGAGGTGGGCCACATTTTTGCATTGCGCCGTGCGGACGCCCCCGGATTACCACCTTCGAGTGAAGGAAGTGCCCTTCCGGGGGCGGCTGTTCGAGATTGTTCAATCGGGTACTACTTCATCGGCGAACTTGGCCGACTTTCAACTTTTCAGCCCGACGCGGATCTCGGCATCGGCTCGGCGACGGCCGGCTCGGGCGGCGCGGCCGTGATGTCGTGATCCGGCACGGCCTGCCCGGAACGGATGAGCTCGATCCGTCCCATCACCTTCGAGCGCAGGTCGGTCGGTACGTCGTCCGATCCGCAGCAGCGCTTGACCAGCTTCTTCACGGCCTGTTCCAGGCCGTACTTCTCCAGACAGGGATTGCACTCGCCGAAGTGCGCCTCGAACTTCGTGCAGTCACTGTCGGGCATCTCCTGGTCCAGGAACTCATAAAGATGGTCCAGGACCTCGGAGCACTCCGTCTCGTGCGCATCTCCGCAGCTCATGAGCCCGAGCCTTTCAGGTCGTTCGACTCTCCCGCGCCGGCCGGGACGAGCCCGCGCTCACGGGCGTAGTCCTCAAGCATTCCACGGAGTTGACGGCGGCCACGGTGCAGTCGCGACATGACCGTACCGATGGGTGTACCCATGATGTCCGCGATCTCCTTGTACGCAAAGCCCTCTACGTCGGCAAGATAGACCGCGATGCGGAACTCCTCCGGAATGGCCTGGAGCGCTTCCTTCACATCCGAATCGGGCAGGTGATCGAGCGCCTGCGACTCGGCGGAACGCAGCCCCGTCGACATGTGCGACTCGGCGCGCGCCAGCTGCCAGTCCTCGATCTCCTCCGCCGCACTGCGCTGGGGTTCGCGCTGCTTCTTGCGGTAAGAGTTGATGAAGGTGTTGGTGAGAATGCGGTACAGCCACGCCTTCAGGTTGGTGCCCTCGCGGAACTGGTGGAAGGACGCGTACGCCTTCGCGTACGTCTCCTGGACCAGGTCCTCGGCGTCGGCCGGATTGCGCGTCATGCGCAGCGCGGCCGAGTACATCTGGTCGAGGTAGCCGAGGGCATCCCTCTCGAAGCGCGCATTGCGCTCCGGAGTCGTCTCCTCCGCGTGGCCTTCGTCGGTCCCGGCGACAGGACCCACCTCCTCCGACTGCGTGGCGACTCCGAAAGCGGACCCGCTCGAATCGGAGAATAGTCGACCATCCCGGTCGCCCGCCGCCCGAACCGTGCCGCGCTTGGGCGCAGGCAGCACTGTCCAGTCCAGGTCAGCGGCCTGCGGACGGTTCTGGCTGATGACCTGGGTCATGCGTTGCCTCTCCTCCGACGTGTTCCTGTGCGTACCGACATCCGGGACAACAGACGGCCCGGGTGGCGCATTCCCCGGCGGGGCGCGGTGTGCGGACGAAAGTCACCTCGGGACCCGGTCGCAGGTCACACCGGGAGCCGCCCGAGCCACCCGGCCACCGCCCCGGTGATCACCGAGAGGGCCTCCTCCTGGGTGGGGCCGGTCCTCTTCGGCACGGCGAAGCCGTGGTCCCCGCCCTCCACTTCCACCAGCTCGTACGAGGCTCCGCGCGCTCCCCGCCCCGGGAACTCCTCCGGTCGCCCGAAGGCGTCGCGGCCTCCCTGGACCACCAGCGCCGGCCGTCCGGCGCCCAGCAGCTCCTCGGCGCGGGACTTCTCCGGACGGCCCGGCGGGTGCAGCGGGAAGGCCAGCGCGAGCACCCCGGCCGCGCCCAGTTCGGCGGCGGTGCGGCAGGCCACCCGGGCCCCGGCGCTGCGGCCGCCCGCGACGACGGGCAGACCGGGCTCCGCGAAGGCGGGCCACAGGGCCGTCCAGCCCGCGTCCAGCACCTTGGGGGCGGCGGCGACCTTCTTCCCGGCGACCCGCCAGGGCTGCTCGGCCAGCGCCACGCTGATCCCCAGGGCGGGCAGGGCGGCGGCCAGGGCCTGGAGGTCCCGGGCCTCGATGCCGCCGCCGGCTCCGTGGCCCAGGGCGAGCACCAGGCGGGCCTTGCCCGCCGGGGCCGGGTGCCAGGTGATGCGGGCCTCGCCCGCCGGGGTGTCGATGATCTCGGTGCGCTCGGCGCGCGTGCTGCTCATGCCCCGATCATGCCGGGCGGCGGCCGCCGCCGGGGTGACGCCGGGGCCGCCGGGAGCGCCGGGATCGCCGGGATCGCCGGGAGAGCCGACAGAGCCGGGGCGGGCGCCGGGGCGCGCGCCGGGTCCGTCAGAAGAGCGTGCCCTCCTCGGGTCCTTCCAGTTCCTCCAGCAGCTCGGGCCCGTTGTTGCGGACGTTGCTCGCGGCCGTGGACACCGGATAGGCGCGCATCAGCCCGCCGGGCGGCGGCGCCAGCAGGGCCTGGAGCTCGTCGGGGTCGGTCCGCGCCGGGTCCAGCCAGGCGTCCCACCGGTCCGGGGTGAGCATCAGCGGCATCCGGGGGTGGATGTCGGCGAGCGAGCGCGGCCCCTCGGCCGGGGCGACGCCGAGCGGGCCGGTCTCGGCCTCGGCGGTGATCACGGAGCAGGTGGCCCACCAGGCGAGCGGGTGCGTGTCGGGCAGGGTCCGGTCGCGCCAGAACTCGTATATCCCGGCCATGGCGAAGACGGAGCCGTCGGAGGGGAGGACGAAGTAGGGCTGCTTGCGCGTCCGCTTCTTCTTCCCCTCGACCTCGAGCTGCCGCTCGTCGTGGGCGGTGACCCACTCGTAGTAGCCGTCCGCCGGGATGATGCAGCGGCGCTGCGCGAAGGGGCGGCGGAAGGACGGCTTCTCGGCGATGGTCTCGGACCGGGCGTTGATCATCCGGGCGGCACCGTCGGGATTCTGCGCCCAGGACGGGACGAGCCCCCATTTCAGGACCCGCAGCTGGCGAACCGGACGCGGGCTCGGAGCGTCTTTCAGTGGACGGTCGAGGACGACGTGGACCTCTTTCGTCGGAGCCACGTTCCAGTCGGGTGCGAGCACCTCCTCGGGCTCCCACCGTTCCACCCCGAAGACCTCGGCCAGCTCCTCCGGCCCACGACTCGCCGCATACCTTCCGCACATGGCTGCCACACTGCCATGTCACCCGATCGCCACCACAAGGAGTCCGCCACCTCATGAACACCAGCACCGCGGCCGGCCTGTGGGACCGGCTCACCGGCATACAGGCGGCGCCCGACCAGTGGCTGGTGATCACGACGGGGCTGGTGGCGCTCGTCGCGGTGGGCCCCCGGCCGCTGTGGAAGCTGTCGCGCAACGCGATCACCATCGCGCACGAGGGCGGTCACGGGCTGCTGGCGCTGCTGACGGGCCGCAGCCTGGACGGGATCCGGCTGCACTCGGACACCAGCGGGGTCACCGTCAGCCGCGGCAAGCCCACCGGCCTCGGCATGGTCCTCACCGCCGCCGCCGGGTACACGGCGCCCTCCCTGCTCGGCCTCGGCGGGGCGGCCCTGCTCTCGGCGCACCGGATCACCCTGCTGCTGTGGGCGGCGACCGCCCTCCTGCTGGCCGTGCTGGTGATGATCCGCAACGCGTACGGGCTGCTGACGGTGGTGGTCACGGGCGCCACCTTCGTACTGGTCTCCTGGCTGGCCCCGGCGGACGTGCAGGCGGTCTTCGCGTACGCCGTGGTGTGGTTCCTGCTCCTCGGCGGCGTCCGGCCGGTCTTCGAGCTGGGGGCGAAGCGCCGGGGCGGCGGGGCGCCCGACTCCGACGCGGACCAGCTCGGACGGCTCACCCACGTGCACCCGGTGGTGTGGCTCCTGCTCTTCCACGTGGTGGCGCTGTGCTCGCTGATCGGCGGCGGCCGCTGGCTGCTGGCCCTGTGACCGGCCCCCGACCGACCGCCCACCGGCCGCCGCTCACCCCCTGAGCGCCCCCTGCCCGGCCGCGGACCGGCCCCGCCCGGCGGGTGTCCGCCCGCCGAGACTCCCCCGGTGATCAAGATCTGCGGCCGTGGGAAGCCACTAAAGTGGTGGCCATGACCGAGACTCCCGCTCTCCCCGCCCTCTGGCCCGCCCCGCTCGCCGACACCGCCGTCCAGGCCACCGTCACCGTGCCCGGGTCCAAATCGGTCACCAACCGCGCCCTCGTGCTCGCCGCGCTCGCCTCCGAGCCGGGCTGGGTCCGCCGCCCGCTGCGTTCGCGCGACTCCCAGCTGATGTCCGACGCGCTGCGCGCGCTGGGCGTCGGCATCGAGGAGACGGTCTCCTCCAGCTCCGCGGGCGAGGGCGACGCCGGCGAGGCCTGGCGGGTCATCCCGGCCGCACTGCACGGCCCGGCCACGGTCGACGTCGGCAACGCGGGCACGGTCATGCGCTTCCTGCCGCCCGTGGCCACCCTCGCCTCCGGCGACATCCGCTTCGACGGGGACCCGCGCTCCTACGAGCGCCCCCTGGGCCAGGTCATCACGGCGCTGCGCACGCTCGGCGCCCGCATCGACGACGACGGCCGCGGGGCGCTGCCGCTGACCGTCCAGGGCGGCGGGGCCCTGGAGGGCGGGACCGTGGAGATCGACGCGAGCAACTCCTCGCAGTTCGTCTCCGCGCTGCTGCTCTCCGCCCCGCGCTTCAACCAGGGCGTCGAGGTCCGGCACGTGGGCACCAACCTGCCGTCCATGCCGCACATCCGGATGACCGTGGAGATGCTGCGCGCGGCGGGCGCGCAGGTCGACACCCCCGAGTCCGGCGGCGAGAAGAACGTCTGGCGGGTCGCCCCCGGCGCCCTGCTCGGCCGCGACCTGGTCGTGGAGCCGGACCTGTCCAACGCGCAGCCGTTCATGGCGGCCGCCCTGATCACCGGCGGCACGGTCACCATCCCGGACTGGCCGCGCCGCACCACGCAGCCCGGTGACGCGCTGCGCCGGATCTTCACGGAGATGGGCGGCTCCTGCGAGCTGACGGACGCGGGCCTGGTCTTCACCGGCACCGGCAAGATCCACGGCATCGACGTGGACCTGCGCGAGGTCGGGGAGCTCACCCCGGGCATCGCGGCGGTCGCGGCACTGGCCGACTCGGAGTCGGTGCTGCGCGGGGTCGCGCACCTGCGGCTGCACGAGACGGACCGGCTGGCGGCGCTCACCAAGGAGATCAACGGGCTGGGCGGCGATGTCACGGAGACCGCGGACGGTCTGCGGATCCGGCCGCGCGCGCTGCACGGCGGCACCTTCCACACGTACGACGACCACCGGATGGCCACGGCCGGCGCGGTGATCGGCCTGGCGGTGGAGGGCGTGCTCATCGAGAACGTGGCGACGACCGCGAAGACCCTGCCGGACTTCCCGAAGATGTGGGCGGACATGCTCGCCCGGGCCGAAGCGGCTCCGGCAGGCGTGGGAGCGTAGGGCCCGTCATGCGCAGGTACGGGAAGCACACCGACGAGGACGACATCCGCCAGCGGCCCAACCCCAAGGGCAACCGGCCGCGTACGACCATCCGCCCCAAGCACGAGGACGCGGCCGAGGGCTTCGTCCTGACCGTGGACCGCGGCCGGCTCACCTGCCTGGTCGAGGACCGTCCGGTGCACGCGATGAAGGCCCGCGAGCTGGGCCGCAAGGCGGCGGTGGTCGGGGACCGGGTCTGGATCGTCGGTGACCTGTCCGGCAAGAAGGACACCCTCGCCCGCATCGTGCGGATCGAGGCGCGCAAGTCCGTCCTGCGGCGCACGGCCGACGACGACGATCCGTACGAGCGCGTCGTCGTCGCGAACGCCGACCAGCTGGCCATCGTGACGGCGCTGGCCGACCCGGAGCCGCGCCCCCGCATGATCGACCGCTGCCTGGTGGCCGCGTACGACGCCGGGCTGGAACCGCTGCTGGTGCTCACGAAGTCCGACCTGACCTCCGCGGACAAGATCCTGGAGATCTACTCGACTTTCGGCCTGAACTACGTGGTCACCAACCGCGAGGAGCTGGCGACGGGCGACGCGGCCGAACGGGTGCGCGAGCGCCTGAACGGCCGGATCACCGCCTTCGTCGGCCACTCGGGCGTCGGCAAGACCACGCTGGTGAACTCGCTGGTCGCCGAGGGCCGCCAGCGCGCGACCGGCGTGGTCAACGCGGTGACCGGTCGCGGCCGGCACACCACCACCTCGGCGCTCGCGCTGCCGCTGCCGGGCGGCGACGGCTGGGTCATCGACACCCCGGGCGTCCGGTCCTTCGGCCTGCACCACGTGGACCCGTCGCGGGTCATCCTGGCCTTCCCGGAGCTGGTGCCGGGGACCGAGCAGTGCCCGCGCGCGTGCAGCCACGACGAGCCGGACTGCGCGCTCGACAAGTGGGTGGAGGACGGTCACGCGGATCCGGCGCGGCTGTACTCCCTGCGACGGCTGCTGCAGACGCGGGAGCGCCGCGAGGGCGACTGATCGATGGGCGATCGATGGGCGATCGACCGGCGGGGTTTGCCGTACCCGATGTCTGGTAAATGCATAATCGCACCAAGTGACGCTCGGGCCCGGCCCGTGAACGCGTCACATGACGCGGGGAGGCGTACGCCATGGCGTGGCTGCTGGTCGTGGTCGCCGGGATCCTGGAAACGGGATTCGCGGTCTGCCTCAAGCTGTCGCACGGCTTCACCCGGCTGTGGCCGACCATCGCCTTCGCGTGCTTCGCACTCGGCAGCTTCGGCCTGCTGACGCTGGCCCTGAAGAAGCTGGACGTGGGGCCGGCCTACGCGGTGTGGACCGGCATCGGGGCGGCCGGTACCGCGATCTACGGGATGGTCTTCCTCGGGGACCTGGTCTCCACCCTCAAACTCGTCTCGATCTCGCTGGTGATCCTCGGCGTCATCGGGCTCCAGCTCTCGGGCTCGTCGCACTGAGCAGGCCGAGCAGCCCGGCGTGGCCCGGCGGCTCGGCCGGGGCGACCAGGTAGGACAGCGCGAGCCGCACGGCGAGCTCGCAGCGCTGCGCCCCCTCCTGCGCCCCGAACACGGCGTCGGCCCGCTCGCGGACCCCGCGGATCAGCTCGGCGGGCCCCAGCGCGGGCAGCCCCGGCCGGACCCCGCGGCCGGCCGGGACGGGTAAGTTGCCGTTCCAGCACCCGGTCAGCAGGGCCCGCGCGAGGGGTCGCTCGAAGCCCGCGCGCACGGTCCACTCCACGACCGCCGCCAGCCGCTCGGCCGGGGCGCCCGAGGAGGCCAGGGCCCGGTCCACCCCGTCGAGGTACCAGGCCGCGTCGCGCCGGACCAGGGCGTGCCCCAGCCCCGTCTTGCCCGCGAACTCGTTGTAGAGGGTCTGCCGCGAGACCCCGGCGGCGGCGGCCACGTCGATCATCCGCACGGCCGGCCACGGGCGCGCCGCGAGCGCCGCTCCCGCCGCTTCGAGCAAGGACTCCCGGGCCGTCGGCACCGTCGCCTCCCCTTCGACGCCTCCGGTCGACGTCTCAGCCAGAGTTGACGGACCGACAGATCCTGTCAAGGGTGCCCGTGCCGTACCGTGGACGCCTTCCGCGTCGCCCCGGCCGCCTCGGTAGGGTTCTGGCATGCCCGAGTATGACGATGACCTGCGCCTTGCCCTCGAACTCGCCGACGCGGCGGACGCCGCCACGATGGAGCGGTTCCGCGCCCTCGACCTGAAGGTCGAGACCAAGCCCGACATGACCCCGGTGAGCGAGGCCGACACCGCCACCGAGGAGATCATCCGGGCCGGGATCTCCGCCGCGCGGCCCGCCGACGCCATCCTGGGCGAGGAGTACGGCCTCAAGGGCGACGGCCCGCGCCGCTGGGTCGTGGACCCGATCGACGGTACGAAGAACTACGTGCGCGGCGTTCCGGTGTGGGCGACGCTGATCTCGCTCATGGAGGAGCAGGCCGACGGCGCCTTCCGCCCCGTCGTCGGCGTGGTGTCCGCGCCGGCACTGGGCCGCCGCTGGTGGGCGGCGCGCGGCCGGGGTGCCTTCACGGGCGGCGCGCTCGGCGAGACCACCGCGCTCGGCGTCTCCAAGGTCGCCACCCTCGGCGACGCCTCCTTCGCGTATTCCTCGCTGAGCGGCTGGGAGGAGCAGGGGCGGCTGCCCGGCTTCCTGGACCTGACCCGCGCGTGCTGGCGTACGCGGGGCTACGGCGATTTCTGGCCGTACATGATGGTCGCCGAGGGCTCGCTCGACCTGTGCGCCGAGCCGGAGCTGAACCTGTGGGACATGGCGGCCCTGGCCGTCGTGGTGGAGGAGGCCGGCGGCCGCTTCACCGCTCTGGACGGGGTGGACGGCGTGCACGGCGGCAACGCGGCGGCCTCCAACGGGCTGCTGCACGCGCAGATGCTGGACCTGCTGCGCCCGCGCGGCTGACGCGTACGGGCCGGGCGCCGGCCGCCGGCGGCGGTGGCCGGCGCCCGCGGGCGCCGAAAGCGCCCCTCACGCGCCTCCTTGCTGGCTTTGCCCGCGCGTGGGAATCTGAGACTCCTCCGCTTGTGCGCTTGTGAAGGACTTCTCTAAGTGCGGCCCTTCGCGCGCACCCCACCCAAGCGGAGGGACTCACCAGGAGGTGGCTCTCTTCATGCTCGTCCGCGACGCCATGAGCACCGTGATCCTCACCCTCGGACCCACTCACACCCTGCGGCAGGCAGCCTGCCTGATGTCCGGCCGGCGCGTCGGCGCCGCCGTCGTCCTCGACCCCGAACACAGCGGCATCGGCATCCTGACCGAGCGCGACATCCTCAACTCGATCGGCGCGGGCCACGATCCCGACCGGGAGTCCGTGGGCGCGCACACCACCAACAACGTGGTCTTCTGCACCCCCGACGCCACCGTGCAGGAAGCCGCCGAGGCGATGGCCCACGGCGGCTTCCGTCATCTGATCGTCCTGGAGCAGGGCGGCCCGGTGGGCATCGTGTCCGTACGCGATGTCATCCGCTGCTGGGCCCCGGCGCGGCGCACGGGCACACCCGCCGCCGTGCCCGCGTAGGAACGGCCGACGGGCCGGCGCCCCCCTCTGGGGAGCACCGGCCCGTCGGCCTGCTACGGCAAACCGTCCATCAGCCGCGGAGGGCCTGGACCGCGGCCTCCAGACGCTTGCCGAAGTCACCGTCCGCCTGGCGGAAGTTGTTGATCGCACGCTCGACGATGTCGTCGCGGGAGACCTTGGCGATGAAGCCGGAGAGGTTCTCGATCAGACGGGTCTTCTCGTCCTCCGAGTACAGGCGGTAGAGGTTGCCCGCCTGGACGAAGTCGTTGTCCTCGGAGTGCGAGGGCGCGGCGTGGTTGCCCGTGCCACCGGTGACGGCGGAGGAGACCCACAGCGGACGGTCCGTCTGGTGCGGGCCGCCGAAGCTGTTCGGCTCGTAGTTCTTCGCACCCGCGTGGCGGCCGTCGTACAGGTAGCCGTCGCGGGAGTTGGTGCGCGCCTCGGTGGCGTGCGGGCGGTTCACCGGCAGGTGGTCGGCGTTGATGCCGACGCGGTAGCGGTGGGCGTCGCCGTAGCCGAAGAGACGGCCCTGGAGCATCTTGTCCGGGGACGGACCGATGCCGGGGACGAAGTGCGCCGGGCTGAAGATCGACTGCTCGACCTCGGCGAAGACGTTCTCCGGGTTGCGGTTGAGCTCCAGCTTGCCGATCTCGATCAGCGGGTAGTCCGCGTGCGGCCACACCTTGGTGAGGTCGAACGGGTTGAAGCGGTACTCGGCCGCCTCGGCCGCCGGCATGATCTGGACCTGCACGGTCCAGGACGGGAAGTCACCGCGCTCGATGGACTCGCGCAGGTCGCGCTGGTGGGAGTCGGGGTCCTCACCGGCGAGCTGGTTGGCCTCGGCCTGGGTGAGGTTCTTGATGCCCTGGTCGGTCTTGAAGTGGTACTTGACCCAGAAGACCTCGCCGGCCTCGTTGTTCCACTGGAACGTGTGCGAGCCGAAGCCGTTCATGTGGCGGTAGGACGCCGGGATGCCGCGGTCACCGAACAGCCAGGTCACCTGGTGGGTGGACTCGGGCGACAGACCCCAGAAGTCCCAGACGTTGTCCGCCTCCTGCGAGCCCGTGTACGGGTCGCGCTTCTGGGTGTGGATGAAGTCGGGGAACTTGATGGCGTCCTTGATGAAGAACACCGGGGTGTTGTTGCCGACGAGGTCGTAGTTGCCCTCTTCGGTGTAGAACTTCAGGGCCCAGCCGCGGGGGTCACGGACCGCGTCGGCGCTGCCGAGGCTGCCCGCGACGGTGGAGAACCGCAGGAAGGTCTCGGTCTCCTTGCCGACCTCGGACAGGAACTTCGCACGGGTCCACTGCGAGACGTCACGGGTCAGCGTGAACGTGCCGTACGCACCGGCGCCACGGGCGTGCACCACGCGCTCCGGGATGCGCTCGCGGTTGAAGTGCGCGAGCTTCTCCAGCAGCAGCTGGTCCTGAACCAGAACGGGGCCGCCGATGCCGGCGGTCTCGCTGTTCTGGTTGTCAGCAACCGGAGCTCCGGCCTCCGTGGTGAGCGGTCCCTGCGTCGTCACTATGCGCCTCCTGCGTAAATTTGCTGCAAACCTGTCCTGCGCCCTAACCTAACCGATCCTATGATGGACTCTGTCTAAGTCAAGCGAGCATCCAAGTTGACACAGATTCGGGAGTTACACCGAATCCCCCCGCTGTTACGCTGGCGTGCATGAGTGACCTGCTGGAACGACTTCGCGGACGCGGATGGCGCATGACCGCACAGCGGCGCGTCGTGGCCGAGGTGCTCGACGGTGACCACGTTCACCTGACGGCCGACGAGGTGCACGCGCGCGCCGTGGACAGGCTGCCGGAGATCTCCCGCGCGACCGTCTACAACACGCTGGGCGAGCTCGTCACCCTCGGCGAGGTCCTGGAAGTTTCCACGGACCGGCGCGCCAAGCGGTACGACCCGAACGCCCACCGCCCCCACCAGCACCTGGTGTGCGCCCAGTGCGGGGCGATCCGCGACGTCCACCCGGCGGGCAACCCACTGGCCGACCTGCCGGACACGGAGCGCTTCGGCTTCACGGTGTCGGCGGTCGAGGTCACGTACCGCGGCGTGTGCCCGAACTGCGCCGGGGCCTGAAGAACGACGACACGACAACACGACGAAGGGCCGGGGCTCACCGAGCCCCGGCCCTTCTTTTTCGCACATGGGATCCAGTTGGATCCTTTGGATCCAACTGGCGCATTGCATCCAGGAACGACCGAAGGCCCGGATCCAGAGGATCCGGGCCTTCGAGCCTTCAGTAGCGGGGACAGGATTTGAACCTGCGACCTCTGGGTTATGAGCCCAGCGAGCTACCGAGCTGCTCCACCCCGCGTCGGTAAACCTGACTCTACGTGAACGGGGACGGCAGATGCAAATCAGTTGGCGAGCCCTACGCGGACAGCTCCTCGGCCAGGGCCTCGCGCAGCCGGCCGGCCCGCTCCGAGACCTCCGCCGGGCCCAGCTCCATGGCCCGGACGCACCACTTCTGCCCCTCCGTGAGGTCTCCCTGCCGGGCGGCGAGCAGGCCCAGCCGCAGCGCCGCCCGCCCGTGCCCGGCCACCGCCGCCCGGGTCCACCACAGCGCCGCCTCGGGCTCGTTGCCCTCGCGCGCCAGCAGCAGCCCCAGGTTGAAGGCGCCGTTGCGGGAGCCGGCCTCCGCCGCCTCCCGGTACCACCGCGCGGCGGCCGCCAGCTCGCCCCGCGCGGCGGCCAGCATGCCGACCCGGACCTGGGCACGCCGGTGCCCCAGCTCCGCGGCCCGCTCGTACCACTCCTCGCTCTCGGTGCGCGCGGCTCCGCCCACCGGCTCGCCCAGGGCGACCGGCTCGGGCGGCGGCGCCAACGACTCCAACAGCGCGGCCAGCCGGAAGGCGGCCTCCGCGCTGCCGCCGCCGGCCGCGCACCGCAGGTGGCGTTCCGCCGCCCGCTCCTCGCCGTCGCGGACCAGCGCGATGCCGACCTGGAGCGCCGCGTCGGTGTGTCCCGCCGAGGCCGCCCGCTCGTACCACTTCAGGGCCGTCCGGTCCTCGTCCCGGCTGGCGAAGAGGATCCCGAGGTTGAAGGCGGCGTCCACGCTCCCCGCCTCCGCCGCCTTCGAGAACCACGGCTCCGCGCCCTCCGCGTCGCCGCCCTGCAGCAGCAGGATGGCCAGCGCGTTGGCCGCCTCGCGGTGTCCCGCGTACGCGGCGCGCCGGTACCACTGCTCGGCCGGCCCGGTCCGCTCCTGGGCGGCGCAGAGCAGCGCGAGGTTGTACGCCCCGTTCTGGTCGCCCGCGTCCATCGCGGCCCGGTACCACTTCTCCGCCGTCTGGGTCTCGCCGCGCGCGGCGTGCAGCGCGCCGAGCGCGTTGGCCGCGTTGCCGTCGCCGTCCTGCGCGGCGCGCAGCCACCAGGTGGCCGCGTTCTCCTCGTCGCCGGCGTCGCGCAGCAGGAAGCCGAGGGCGCAGGCCGCCCGCGCCTCGCCCTGCTTGGCGGAGGTCAGGTACCAGCGCCCGGCCTCCTTCAGCTCCCCGCGCGCCTCCAGCAGCGCGCCCAGGTGCAGCCCGGCGCGCCGGTGGCCGCGCGCGGCGGCCTGCCGGTACCACTGCTCGGCCTCGGCCGGGTCGCCCTTCCTCAGGTGCCGGGCCAGCCGGTACGCGGCCTCGCGGTGCCCCTGCTCGGCGGCCGCGCGGAACCACCGCTCGACGCCCTTGTCCCCGCGGTGCTCCAGCAGGTCGGCGAGGCCGTAGGCGCCCAGGGCATGGCCGGATTCCGCCGCCTGGCGCATCCAGTACTCGGCGGCGGGCTCGTCGCCCCGCTCGCGGTAGTAGCGGCCCAGGGCGTGCGCGGCGGGAGCGGATCCGGCCACGGCGGCCACGCGCCACCAGCCGGCGGCCTCCTCTGGGTAGCCGCGCTGGTGCAGGAGTACGCCCAGGTTGTTGGCGGCCGCGCGGTCGCCCTCCCCGGTCGCCCCGCGCAGGTACGGCTCGGCTCCCGCGAGGTCGCCGCGGCGCAGCAGGAGGGCCCCGAGTACGCTCATCGCGCCCGGGTCCCCCTTGTCGGCGGCGACCCGGTGCCGGGCCTCCAGCGCGGCGTCGCCGGCCGCGTCGGTCAGCCCGAAGACCGCGTCGTCGAACAGCGCATCGACCGACACGTCTGACACGTCCGACACGTCCGGCGTGGTCGGCGCCGCGGCCGTGGTCCGTACCGGCCGCGTGGTCATCGCGGTCCGCACGTCAACGGCCTGAGCCGCCCCATCGGCCTCCGCATCCGATTCGGAGTCCGCCCTCACAAACCGCCCTGTCTCCAGCAGAGTTGACCTGTCCCCCATAAATCCCATCGTCGCATCACCTGCTACCCGCGTACACCTGGTATGTCGCAGTCAGTGAGGTCACTACAGCGTTTTGTCGACATGCCCACAGAGAGACAAGTCAAACACGCTCACACCCCAACTCACCCACCCCAGTGACCCCGCGTCGGCGAAAAACTCGATCGGGCATGACGAAGGCCCGGATCCATCGGATCCGGGCCTTCGTCTTCAGTAGCGGGGACAGGATTTGAACCTGCGACCTCTGGGTTATGAGCCCAGCGAGCTACCGAGCTGCTCCACCCCGCGTCGGTAAACCAACAGTAGCACGACGCGGGGTGGAACCATTACCGCTATCCGCTGGGCGTCGGGGTGGCCGCGGGCGCCGCCACCTTCGCCTCGGCCTCGATGGCCCGCTTCAGCGCGGCCTGCAGGTCGCTCTGGGCCTTTCCGTACGCCGCCCAGTCGCCGGCCTTGAGCGCCTTGTCGGCGTCGTCGACCGCCTTCTGCGCATCCGCGAGGGCCGCCTTGACCGTCGGGTCCTGGCTGGCCGGCGGCGGGGTGGTGGTCCCGTCGCCCGGCGGGGTCGTCGGCGGCGTGGTCGCCGACTCGGCCCCGAACACCACGTTCAGCGCCTTCTCCAGCGTGTCCTCGAAGGCCGTCTGGTCCCCGTAGGTCACCAGGACCTTCTTCAGCAGCGGGTACTTGAGGCCGCCACCGCGCACGTACACCGGCTCGACGTAGAGCATTCCCTTGTCGAGCGGGACCGTGAGCAGGTTGCCGTACTCCACCTGGGAATCGCCCCGGCTCAGGATGTTGATCTCCTGGGCGATCTCCGGCTTGGAGTTGAATCTCGCCTGGACGAGCTTCGGGCCGTCCACCGGGTTCTGGGTGGGCAGCTTCAGCAACTGGATCTTGCCGTAGTCCGCGGTGGTGGGATCGGCGTTGACCGCCATGAAGGCGCTCAGGTTGTCCCTGCCGTTCGGCGTGAGCGTCGTGGTCAGCGAGAAGGCCTGGTTGGGATCCTTCTGACCCGGCATCTTCATGGAGAGGTAGTACGGCGGAACGGCCGTCCCCGCCTTGGTGGTCGGGTCGTCCGGCACCGCCCAGACCTCGCTGCCGCTGAGGAAGGTCTGCGGGTCCGTGACGTGGTAGCGGGTCAGCAGCTCACGCTGGACCTTGAAGAGGTCCTGCGGGTAGCGCAGGTGCTCCATCAGGGCCGGCGAGATCGCCTTCTTGTCCTTCACCGTGCCGGGGAAGGCCTTCATCCACGTCTTGAGGACCGGGTCCTTGGTGTCCCACTGGTACAGCTTCACCGTGCCGTCGTAGGCGTCGACGGTGGCCTTGACCGAGTTCCGGATGTAGTTGACCTGGTTCTCCTGCGCGACCAAGGCGCGCTGGGAGTTGGTCAGCGAGTCCGCCGTCGTGTCACCGAGCTGGGTGCGGGACGCGTAGGGGTAGCCGTTGGTGGTGGTGTAGGCGTCCACGATCCACTGGACGCGGCCGTCGATCACCGCCGGGTACACGGCTCCATCGATCGTCAGCCACGGGGCGACCGCCTCGACCCGGGCCTTGGGCGTCCGGTTGTAGAGGATCTTCGACTTGTCGTCGATGGCGCCGGAGTAGAGGATCTGCGGCTCGCTGAAGGCCAGGGCGTACGCGGCGCGGTTGACCGGGTTGCCCAGGCTCACCCCGCTGTCGCCCTGGTAGGTGGTCTCCTTCTCGCCCGAGTCGTTGGCGTAGTCGAGCTCCTTCTGCGGTCCGCCGACGATCGAGTACTGCTTCGTCTGCTCGCCGTAGTAGATCCGCTGCTCGTACTCCCCGAGGTTGCCCTGCGCGGGCAGGCCCGACTCGGTGAACAGCGGCTCCCCGTTCGAGGTCACCTCGGTGCCCTTGGCCGCGACCACACCGAATCCGTGGGTGTAACGGAAGTGGTCGTTGATCCAGTTGTTCTTCGGGATGCCCGCGAGGTTGATCTCACGGAGCCCGATGACCGTGTCCTGGCCCTTGTACCGGTCGACCGCCAGCGTGGCCGGGAAACCGTAGTAGCCCTTGTTCTGCTGGAGCTGCTGGAAGGCCGGGGACACGATGTTCGGGTCGAGCAGGCGGACGCTCGCCGTGGTGTCGGCGTCCTGGCGGAGCTTCTTCTTGTCCGCCTTGGGGTCCGGCAGGCCCGGGTAGTCCGTGACCGAGGCGTCGGCGACCCCGTAGGCGTCGCGCGTCGCCTTGATGTTCTTCTGGACGTACGGGGATTCCTTGGCCTGCTCGTTCGGCTGGACCTGGAACTTCTGCACGATCGCCGGGTACAGCCCGCCGATCAGGATCGCCGAGAGCACCATCAGGCCGAAGCCGATGACCGGGAGCTGCCAGGTGCGGCGCCACAGCGTCGCGAAGAACAGCACCGCGCAGATCGCGGCGATGGCGACGAGGATCGTCTTGGCCGGCAGGTACGCGTTGGCGTCGACGTACCGCAGGCCGGTCCAGTTGTCGGCGGCCTTGAAGTCGCTGGACTTCACGGCGAGGCCGTACCGGTCGAGCCAGTACGCGACCGCCTTGAGCGTGACGAAGAGACCGAGCAGCACCGACAGGTGACCGGTCGCCGCGGCGGTGGCCCGCGCACCCGGGCTCGTGACGCGCAGTCCCCCGTAGAGGTAGTGCACGACGGCGGCGGCGATCACCGAGAGCACGACGGCGGCGAAGCCGAAGCCGAGCAGGAAGCGGTACCAGGGCAGGTCGAAGGTGTAGAACGACACGTCCAGGTTGAACTGGGGGTCCTTCGTGCCGAAGGGCACCCCGTTCACGTACATCAGCCAGGTCTTCCACTGGCCCGCCGCCGAGGCGCCCGCGATCAGGCCCACCAGCGCGGAGATGCCGAGCAGCAGCCACTTGCGGTACGGCGCGACGGTCATCCGGTAGCGGTCGAGGCTCTGCTGCTCCATCGACATCGCGCTGAGCGGCGGCCGCAGCCGGTGGGCCAGCCAGATGTTCAGCCCGACGGCGCCGGCCATGAGGAGGCCGAAGACGGCGAAGAGGCCGACCTTGGTCCACAGGGTCGTCGTGAAGACGGTGGAGTAGTTGACGGAGCGGAACCAGAGCCAGTCCGTCCAGAAACCGGCGAACATGATGAACGCCATGGCCAGGACGGCCAGCACGCCCAAGGTCATCAGAAGAGTCCGGGCGCGCCGGGAGGGGCGGCCGACTCTCATCCGTGGCCCGGAGGGGCCTCCGCCGCGGTCCGGCATCTGGAAAGCCAAGGTGCGCACCTCGAAAGTCGCTGTGTGTAAGTGATGCTGAGAGTTTTCAAAGCATGGGCCCCCGATCGTAGAGCCCACTCATGCAACTTACTGAGGCTTTAGTCAGTTCCCGGTATCCCGGGGAAAGGAGGCAGGATGTTGCCCATGTCCAACCTTTCGCCGTCCCCCGGCACCCCTATGGCGGCAAGCCCGCTGACCCGTGCCGTCCTCGAAATCGACGAGTACGCCTCCACCCTCGGCTGGGACAAGCCCGCCCGGCTCTTCGCCCTGGTCGACACGGCCAAGCTGCGCAAGGAGGCGCCGGGCGTCGCCCGCCAGCTCGGCCTCGACCAGGACGACACGGGCAAGAACCAGCTCACCCCGATCGAGCAGGACGAAGTGCCGGCCGGGACCCCGCTGGACAAGTTCCTGGGAACCATCGCCTGGCCCCCGTCGATCCTCGGCTGCGCGCTGACCGTGGAGCGCTTGATGCTGCCGCCGTCCGCCGAGTCCTCCGTACCGGAGGGGCTCACCGACAAGCAGCTCACCAAGTGGGTCGCCACCCACCCGGAGCGCCAGGAAGTGCGGCTGACCGTGGGCGTCCTGCGCGACGGATCGCGGGAGTCGGCCGTGCGGCTGCGGGACAAGGACTCGGCGAACGAGGTGCTGACCGGCGCGACGCTGGTGCCGGGGCTCGCCGAGGCGCTGGCCGCGACCTTCCTCGACTAGCGGGCAGGGCGGCGAGGCCGCCGAAGGATCGAGGCCGCCGAAGGACGCGGTCAGGGCTTGGCGCACTGCGTCAGCCCGGCCGTGTCCCCCTTGCCGATCTTCTCCAGCGCCTTCACGGCGTCGTCGATGGTGGAGACCTTGACCAGGGTCAGCCCGTCGGGCACGTCGCCCGCGGCGGAGGCGCAGTTCTCGGCGGGCGTCAGGAAGTACTGGGCGCCGGCCTGGCGGGCGCCGATGGTCTTCATCTGGATGCCGCCGATCGGGCCGACCTTGCCCGCGTCGTCGATGGTTCCGGTGCCGGCGATGAACTTGCCGCCGGTCAGGTTCTCCGGGGTGAGCTTGTCGACGATGCCGAGCGCGAACATCAGACCGGCGCTGGGGCCGCCGACGTCGGCGAGCTTGATGTCGATGGTGAACGGGAAGGTGTGGTCGGTGCCGGCCCGGATGCCGACGATCGCGTGACCGTCGTCCTCCGCCTTGCCCGCGATGATCGTGACCTTCGTCGTGCCGGTGGGCTCGCGGTGCGCCTTCTCGGCCTCGGCGGCCTCGGGGGCGGGCACGATGGTGAACTCGACCGGCTCGCCGGGCTTGTGCTTGGTGACCAGCTTGGCCACGTCCTCGGGAGCCTTGACGGGGGTCCCGTCCACGGCCTTGATGACGTCCCCGGCGTGCAGCTTGCCCTCGGAGGGGCTGCCCTTGACCACGGAGGCGACGATCACGCGGGCGGCGACCGGGATGCCGAGCTGCTTGAGGGCGGCCACCTTGGCGCTCTCCTGCGACTGGCTGAACTCCTCGGCGTTCTCCTGCGTGGACTCCTGCTCCGTCTTGCCGTCCGGGTACAGGTTCTCGTGCGGTACGACGATGTTGTCGCCCGCGGCCCAGCCGTAGACGGCCTCCAGCAGGTTCATGTCGTAGTCCGCGCCGGTGACGCGGACCGTCGTCATGTTCAGGTGCCCGCTGGTCGGGTACGTCTTGTGCCCCGAGATGTTCAGAACGGGCTCGCCGTGCGAGTCCCCGAGCGTGTTCACGGTCGGGCCCGGGCTCATCTCGGAGTACGGGGCCTTCATGAACACTCCCGCGCAGAGCAGCGCGAACAGCATGAGGGTGGAGGCGAGCATCGTCGCAGTGCGGCGTGGCATGGATCGACAGTACGTGACGGCCCTGAAGAGCGGCCCCCGGGGCCGGTCCGTACGGGGCCCGGCGCCCCGCGTCAGAGGGAGTCGACCGTGTCCTTCTTGCGGTCCGCGTCCGCGGCGGCCTTCGCCGCGCCCGGTTCGTTCTGGCCCATGGCCTCACGGAACCGCGCGTAGCCCGCGAGCTCGGATATGTCACCGGCCGTGCGGTCGCGTGCCGCCCAGCTGCCCCATATCGCCGCTCCGATCGCGGCGAACAGCGGAATCAGCAACCACGCCAAAGACGCCATGGGCGTGTCTCCCTACCCCGAAGTACGTGTTGTTGGTGGCTTCAACGCTGCTGCCCGGGAAGGGGTTACGCAAATCGAGGGCGTGTTGCGCGTCCGAACGGGGCAACAAGCGGGCCCCGACCCCTGCCTCAGCAGGCCCCGACCCACTCCTCCGTGCCGTCGGCGAAGGACCCATCCTCCACGGCCCCCCTCGCACTGCTCGGCGCCAGGGGCGCCTCACAGGCTTCGGCCGGCCGCGCCGGACTCCGTCCGCCGACCGACCCGCGGGCCTACCCGCCGACCCCTCGGTCAGCAGGCCCCGACCCACTCCTCCGTGCCGTCGGCGAAGGTCTGGTGCTTCCAGATCGGAACCTCGTGCTTGAGGTCGTCGATCAGCATCCGGGCGGCCTCGAAGGCCTCGCCTCGGTGCGGGCAGGACACGGCGACGATCACCGCGAGGTCGCCGACGGACAGGTCGCCGATGCGGTGGACGGCGGCGAGGGCGCGGACCGGGTACTTCTCCACGACGCGCTCGGCCACGCGGCGCATCTCCGCCTCGGCGGAGGGGTGGCAGGAGTAGCCGAGCTGGTCGACGTCCGCCCCGCTGTCGTGGTCGCGCACCGTGCCGACGAAGAGCGTCGTACCGCCCGTCGCATCGTCGCCGACGGCCTGGAAGACCTCGTCGATCGAGAGCGGGGTCTCACGGATTTCGAGCAGCCGGATCGGGTCCGGAGCGGCGTGCTCGCCGGGGTGATCGAAGTGCGGTGCCATACCTTCCATCGTGCCTTAGCCGCTGACCGGGCGGAATAGCAGTTTCACCAGGGCCCCACCGGCCCCTTTGGGAGCCTCCTACAGAAATCCGTCGGCTACGGGAGGGCGGCCCGGGCCGTCCAGCACCGTCCGGGGCACATCCAGCCCCTCCGGCGTTTGAGGAGCGGGGTCCGGGGCAGCGCCCCGGGAGCCCGGGCGCAGCCCGGGGCCGCTTGCGCGACGGCGGTGCACCCGGCCGGGACGGGCCGCCCGGGCCCCGTCAGATGCCCCGGCGGCGGCGCGCAGCGCGGATCGCGGCTGCGGCGCCCAGCAGCGCGACGGTGGCTCCCGCCGCCCCCGCGGCCGTCGCGTCCTTGCGTCCCAGTCGGCGCCCCGCGACGGTGTGCCGCCCCGCGACCTCCTGGAGCAGCTCCGCCAGCACCTCCTCGTTGGTCCAGCGCGGCCGCCACCCCGCCGCGTGCAGCCGGCTGACGCTGACCACCCACGGGTGCATCGTGTACGCGAGGTCCCCGGCCGGGGACGGGGTGAGGCCGATCCGGTGCAGCCGGGCCGCCGCGCCCAGGGCCACGGCCGACGGGAGCTCCATGCGGCGGATCCCGCTCAGCTCCTCGACCTCCTCCTGTTCGAGCCAGCCCTCGCAGCCGACCGCCAGTTCTCCCTCGACCTTTTCCAGGGCCGCGTACTCCAGCGCGCTGACCAGGTCCTCGACGTGGCAGAACTGCCAGGTCGGGCGGGAGCCCGCCACCACCAGCAGGCGCGGGGACTCGAAGTAGCGGGTCAGCGCGGTGTCCGTGCCGCCGACCAGTACGGCCGGGCGGACCACGGTGACGTTCAGGCCGGGGTGCGCGCGCGGCGCCCGGCGGCCCAGCCGCTCGATCTCCAGGAGGTCGCCGACGCCGGTCGCCTCGGCGGTGGCGCGCAGCTCGGCGTCCTCCGAGAGCGGGATGTCGTTGTCCGGCAGGGCCCCGTAGACCATCGCGGACGTGCAGAGCACGACCCGGTGCACTCCGGCCGCCGCGGCGGCGGTGAGCACGGTCTGGGTCCCCCGCACGTTGTACGCCGTACGGGCGGCCGGGTCCGTCTCCAGGTCGAGGTCGAGGGCGAGGTGCACCACGACGTCCGCGCCGCGCAGTTTCTCCGCGATCGCGGGGTCCCGTACGTCCAGGAGGTGCCACTGCGCGTCGGTGCAGTCCCCGCGCCGCTCGTCGATCGCGACGACCTGCTTGACCTCCTCGGACGCGGCCAGCCTGGTCACCAAGGCCGCCCCGACCCCCGAGGCGGCGCCGGTCACGGCGATCACGGGGCCTCGGCGCGCGGAACCGCCCGGGTTTCGCGTCCGGCGAACGCCTTGGGCGTCCTCGCCGTGCTCAGGGCGGTCTTCCGGGCCCTGCTCGTCCAAAGCGTGCGGATCTGGGGAACTCACCAGGCGTCTCCAGCGGTTGTCTTCAGTAGGGACGCGCCGTGGCGCGGACCCACCAGTCGATGTCCATCCTGCCGCAGCCCAGCAGCCCGCGGAGCACCGAGCCCGGAAGCGGGTCTGGTGTCTACGCTGGTGGTGTTGTCGACCCATTGCCCGCCGGCTCCCGCCGGCGGCCCTACGAGCCGAGGAAACCCGTGAGCGACACCCCATTCGGATTCGGCCTTCCGCCCGAGGAGCCGGACAACGGCGACGAGGGCAAGAAGAAGGGCAACCAGGGCGGTCAGAGCGGCCCGAATCCGTTCGGGTTCGGCACGGGCCTGCCCGGCGGCTCCGGCGGTCCGGGGGGCGCCGACAACCCCTTCGCCGCGATGTTCGGCTCCATGAACCCGAACGACCTCGGCGCCGCCTTCCAGCAGCTCGGCCAGATGCTGAGCTACGAGGGCGGTCCGGTCAACTGGGACATGGCCAAGGACATCGCCCGCCAGACCGTGGCCCAGGGCACCTCGGACGGGGTCAAGGACGCCAGTGTGGGCCTCGCCGAGAAGTCGGCGGTCGAGGAGGCCGTGCGCCTCGCCGACCACTGGCTCGACGACGTCACCTCGCTGCCGTCGGGCGCCGCCACCGCCGTGGCGTGGAGCCGCGCCGAATGGGTCGAGGCGACCCTGCCGGTGTGGAAGGAGCTCGTGGACCCGGTCGCCGAGCGCGTCGGCGCGGCCATGGGCGGCGTCCTGCCCGAGGAGATGCAGGCCATGGCGGGCCCGCTGCTCGGCATGATGCGCTCCATGGGCGGGGCCATGTTCGGCCAGCAGATCGGCCAGGCCGTGGGCACCCTCGCGGGCGAGGTCGTCGGCTCGACCGACGTCGGGCTCCCGCTGGGCCCGGCCGGCAAGGCAGCCCTGCTGCCGCTGAACATCGAGAGCTTCGGCAAGGACCTGGGCGTCTCCTCCGACGAGGTACGGCTGTACCTGGCGCTGCGCGAGGCCGCGCACGCGCGGCTCTTCGCGCACGTGCCGTGGCTGCGCTCGCACCTCTTCGGCGCGGTCGAGGGGTACGCGCGGGGCATCAAGGTCGACACCTCGAAGCTGGAGGACGTGGTCGGCCAGCTCGACCCGTCGAACCCGGAGCAGCTCCAGGAAGCCCTCCAGGGCGGCATGTTCCAGCCGCAGGACACCCCCGAGCAGAAGGCCGCGCTGGCCCGTCTGGAGACGGCGCTCGCGCTGGTCGAGGGCTGGGTGGACGCGGTCGTCCACGAGGCTGCCAAGCCCCGGCTGACCTCGGCCGACGCCATGCGCGAGACCATGCGCCGGCGGCGCGCCTCGGGCGGCCCGGCGGAGCAGACCTTCGCCACGCTGATCGGGCTGGAGCTGCGGCCGCGCCGGCTGCGCGACGCGTCGCGGCTGTGGGCCTCGCTCACCGACGCGCGCGGCGTGGACGGGCGCGACGGGCTGTGGGAGCACCCGGACATGCTGCCGACCGCTTCCGACCTGGACGACCCGGACGGGTTCGTGCACCGCGAGCAGCTCGACTTCTCCGAGATCGACAAGATGCTGGGCGAGGCCGCCCAGAAGCGCGAGCAGGACGGCGACGACACCAAGTGACCCTGCACGAAGACGCGGTCCTCGTCCTCAAGGGCTACGACGGTCAGCCCGAACTGCGCGAGGTCTACCTTGAGCACCTCGCGGCCCATCCCGGCGGGGTCTACAAGCCTTGCGAGGCGGGCCACGTCACCGGCAGCGCGCTGGTGATCGATCCGGAGCGCGAGCGCGTCCTGCTGACCCTGCACAAGAAGCTGGGCATGTGGCTCCAGATGGGCGGGCACTGCGAGCCGGGTGATGCCACCCTCGCCGACGCGGCCATGCGCGAGGCCCGCGAGGAGTCCGGCATCACCGACGGGCTGACCCTGCTGCCCGGCGGCCCGGTGCGCCTGGACCGGCACCCGATCCCGGCTCCGTGCAACTGGCACCTGGACGTGCAGTACGCGGTGCTGGCGCCGGCCGGGGCCCTCGAAGCGATCAGCGACGAGTCGCTGGACCTGCGCTGGTTCCCGTACGCCCAGGTGGCGGAGGTGGCCGACACCTCGGTGGTGCGGCTGCTGGAGGCGACCCTGGCGCGGCTCTGAGCCTGCGGGAACAGGGGGAAGGGGCGGCCCCGCCGATGCGGGGCCGCCCCTTCCGTCCGTCCATCCGTGCCCGGATCAGTTCCAGGCGTTGTTCTGGTTCTGCGCGTGGGCGCCTTGCTGGCCCATGCCGAACTGCGCGGCCGCGCCCTGACCGATCTGGGCGTTCTGCGGCGGGAGCGCCTCGCTGGGCTGGACCAGGGCGAAACCGGTGCCGAGGAAGCTCAGCTCCCAGCCCTCGCCGGTGTTGCCGCGCCGCCGCCAGACGCCGGTGGAGTGCGTCTGGGCCTGCATCTGCACGCGCAGCGAGGTGGACCAGGCGACGATGGCGTCCGCGTCGGCGTTGACGTACTTGTCGGGCGTGACCTGCAGCATCAGCGGCTGCCCGGAGGTCATCAGCGCGACCTTGCCGCGGCCGGTGATGTTGAGCTGGTACTTGCCGGAGCCGGAGATCCCGTACTGGCTGTCCACCGCGATGGCCTCGGTGTGCAGGGTGGAGTCCAGGGCCAGCACGTAGCTGCTGTCGACCGTGAGGCCCTCCTGGTCCACGTCCACGACGTGGACGTACTGCGCCAGGTTGGCGAGGTAGACCGTGCCCTGGCCGGAGCAGCGCATCAGGTCGAGGCCCTCGCCGGTGCGGGCGCGGGCATTGCGCTGGGTGGTGCTCTGGTACTCGCCGTCGAAGTCGATGATCCCCTGGTAGGCGACCATCGCGCCCTTGCGGGCGAGGACGTCGTCGGAGCCGCTCAGCGAGACCCGCAGCAGCTGCGGGTTCTGGACCGCGTACCGCTCCTGGGACTGCGCCTCTGCGTGGGCGAAAAGTGAGCTCTGCATGGTGTGTCTTCTCCCCCTCAGCCCCGGGCCCGGAGCCGGTCGGTGCTGTCCTCGCTGGGCTGTACGACGACGATGCCCTGGCCGGAGAAGGCCATCTGGTAGGCCTCCCCGCTGCCCCGGCCGAGCATCGACGAGGCCTTGAAGCTGCGCTTGCCCTTGACCTTGAGGTTCGGGGACCAGGCGACGAGCGCGTCGGGGTCGACGTACGTCTCGTCCTCGCCGCGGCCGCAGTCGACCACGATCGGCGTGCCGCGCGAGGTGATCGCGACCCAGCCGGTGCCGGCGACCGACACGTTGAACAGGCCCTGGCCGGCGAACTTGGCCATGCCCTTGACCCGCTCCACACCCCACTGGAGGTGGGCGTCGAAGGCGAGCAGGTTGGTGCCGTTGACGGAGAGCGAGTCGTTGTTGAGGTTGATCACGACGACGTCCGCGCCGTAGTCGGCGAGGTAGAGCAGGCCGTCGCCCGTGCACTTCATGAGCGGGGCGCCCTCGCCGGTGAGCCACTGCGAGGCCATCTGGCGGACGGCCGGCGGGTTGGGCTCGTACTGCACGAAGCCCTCGTAGGCGACCATCGATCCGGTGCGCGCGAAGAGGTCCTGGCCGCTCTGCATGGCGACCTTGAGCATCGCGCGGCCGTGGTTCTCCATGCGGGCCGTGACGGGGGTGGGGGCGTAGCCCGCGAGCTGCTGGTTCATTGCGTTCATGGCATTCATGTGGGGCTCCCTCAGACCTCGTACGGCTGGACGACGATGAAGTTGCCGGGAGCGCCGCGGAACTGGAGGTTCACGGTCTCCCCGCTGTGGCCGGGATACGCGTTGCGGCGCAGCCGGACCTGGCTGGAGATGATCACCTGGGAGGCGGCCGACCACGCGACGATGGCGTTGCTGTCCGCGAAGGTGGTCGGGGTGACGGGCAGGACGACGGGCACGCCGTGCGTCTTGACGATCACCGTGCCGGTGCCCTGGAACTGCATGGTGAACAGGGCGCCGCCCGGGATGCCGTGGCCCTCGATGCGGCGGACCTCGTGCTGGAGCGACTCGTCGAAGGCGAGCACGTTCTCGGCGGAGACGCAGATGGCGTCGCCCTGGAGCTCGATGGCGTGCAGGTGGGCGCCTTCCTCCGCGAGGAAGACCTGGCCGCGGCCGGCGCAGCGCATCAGCTGCATCTCCTGGCCGGTGGCGTTGCCGACGACGCGGCCGGCGAAGCCCGCGCCCTTGTAGCTGAAGTCGACCTTGCCCTGGTAGAGGACCATGCTGCCCTGGCGGGCGAGGACGGCCTGGCCGCCCATGGCCAGGTCGACGCGCATGAGCTGCTGGTTCTGCGGGGTCCAGCGGGCGCCGGTGGGTGCTTCCTTGTACGGCTGGAGGGCGGCGGCGAGTCCGGCGCCGGCGGCGGGCACCGCCGTCGCGGGCTGGCCGTAGCCCTGGGGCTGCTGGCCGAAGCCGGGCTGCTGGCCGTACGGGGGCTGCTGCTGGCCGGGGACCTGGCCGTACGAGGGCTGCGGCTGCTGCCCGTACGGCGCCGGGGCCGGGGCGGGCGGCGGGACCTGCCCGTAGGGCGCGGGGGCGGGCGGGGCCAGGGGGGCGCCCATCGGTGCGGCCATGGTGGGGGCCGCGTGGACGGGCTGCTGGTACGGCGCGGGGGCCGGGACCTGTGCCGGGGCGGGGGCCTGGGCGGGGGCCGGGGCCTGGGGCGGCGCGCCGAAGGAGGGCGCCGGGGCCGGGGGCTGCGCCTGGGCGGGAGCACCGAAGGAGGGTGCCGGGGCGGCGGCCTGCGGGGGCGGGGCGAAGCCGGGCGCTGCGGCCGGTGCCTGCGCCTGGGGTGCGGGCTGCTCCTCCTCGGCGACCTCGCCGCCGAAGTTCTGGAGCAGCGCGGCGAGCCCGCCGTCGAAGCCCTGGCCGACGGCGGCGAAGCGCCATACGTCCTTGAGGTAGAAGTCGCCGATCATCAGCGCGCGCTCGGTGCTGAACTCCGAGCCCGAGAAGGAGTACCGGACGACCTCCTCACCGCCCGCCACGATGCGGATGTAGCCGGGGCCGATCTGCGACATCTGCCCGGCGCCGTCGATCGAGGCGGCGAAGGAGAGCTTGTGGATGCCGGCCGGAATGCGGTCCAGGGTCACCCGGAAGGACTCCGTGTCGCCGGCCTGCGTGCCGAGCTGCTGGATGGACTCCTCGGGCGACTTCGGCTGGTTGAAGAAGACGAAGTAGCGGTCGTCCGAAAGCTGTTCGTTGACGTCGAGGCCGAAGCAGCTGATGTCGATGGCGAGTCCTGGCCCGGCGATCTGGACACCCACATAGAGGTCTGTGCCCGGTGTCAGATCACTGATTTTGGCCTTGTGACCGCGTTGGAATTCCCTGGCCATACGTAAGACCGTCCCCCATCCCGACTGTGAATGCGTGCCGCTCAGGCTAACGGCAACCTCGGACATCCGGCCAAGTCGGTACCGACCCGGTACATATCACGAGGCGTGACATGACGGGCATATAGCGGACAAATGCGGATCATTCCTCGCGGGCGGCGGGGACCGTCGGAAGGCGTTCGGCGGCGACGACTCCTTCGAGGTATCCGCGCGCCCGCTCGGTGCGCGGATACGCCTCCAGGAGTTCCCAGAAGCTGGGGCCGTGGCCGGGCACGAGGAGGTGCGCCAGCTCGTGCAGCAGCACGTAGTCGACGACGTACTCCGGCATCCCCTGGATGCGGTGCGAGAGCCGGATGCTGCCTTCGGCCGGGGTGCAGGAGCCCCAGCGGGTGTTCTGGTTGGTCACCCAGCGGACCGTGCGGGGGCGGGCGCGGCCACCGAAGTACTGCTCGGACAAACGCTCGGCGCGCTCGGCGAGTTCCGCGTCCCCGAGGGTGCGCTTGCTCTCCTGGGCCGCCAGCTTGTCGAGCATGACGCCCACCCAGCGCTGCTCCTCGGCCTCGGACATCCGGGCAGGGATGAGGACGACCGTACGATCACCCTCGCGGTAGGCGGATACGGTCCTTCGGCGGCGTGCGCTCCGGCGGACTTCGACGGCGCGCTGCGGTGGATCGGCGGACACGCCATGACGGTACCCGCTCGCCACGGCCGAAGTCCCGCCCCGCCCGCGGTCGAACACGAACCGATGCGCAGTCGGCGGCACGGATACTCCAAAGAACCCCAAGCATTCATTTCATATGCCCAATACCACTCGCCTGTGGACAAACTTGAGCAGGTCTTTCGCAGGGCGGGCAATCTTGCGGAAAGCGACGCGGCCGCAGGGGAATGCGGGGGCGTGAATCGAGCGGCGAATCGAGGGAGGACCGCGATGTATCCGAAGGTGAAGCCGGCGCTGGCCCGGGCCTGGCGGGATCTGCAGACGGTGCAATTCGGTGTGACGCCCGCACATGCGGTGGTGCTCGGCCCGGTGGACACGGCCACGGGCTCGCTCCTCGACCTGATCGACGGGACGCGGGGCATGGAGCTGCTCCGGTCGGAGGGCAAGGCGATGGGTCTCCCGGACGGCCGGGTCGACGAGGTGGTGCGCAGGCTCGCGGCGGCCGGGCTGCTCGACGACGCCACGGCGGGCGGCCCTCGCGCCCAGGCGGTGCGGGACCGCCCCGAGGCTCTGGAGCGGCTCGGCCCGGACCTGGGGTCGCTGTCCTTGGTCCGCCCCCGGCCGGGCGGGGACTTACAGGGGGTCGCCGCCCGCCGGGTGATACGGGTTCAAGTGCGCGGGAGCGGACGGGTGGGCGCGGTGATCGCCTCGGTCCTGGCCGGAGCGGGCATCGGCCGGGTCGAGGTGCTCGACGGGGGCCGCGCGCAGCCTGCGGACGTGGCACCGGGAGGTCTGGGCCCCGGCAGCGTGGGACGCCTGCGCGCCGAAGCCGCGCGGACGGCGGTCCGCGACGCCGCGCCCGGACGCGGGCCGCGGACCGGGGAGAGCGAGGGACCGGAGCCGGGGCTGGCCCTGGTGGTGGTCGCGCCCCGGGACGGGCTGCAGTCCTGGGCCCCCGATCCGGAGACGGCGGCCGACTGGGTCACCACCGGCACCCCGCACCTGTACGCGGGGGTACTGGAGGGCACCGGGCTGGTGGGGCCGCTGGTCCTGCCCGGAGCCACGGCCTGCGCCGGCTGTATGGAGCGCGACCGGATCGAGCGGGACCCGGCCTGGCCGCGCATGCTGGTCCAGTGGCGCTCGGCCCACCGCCGCCGGACCGCCGCCGCCTGCGACCTCGGCCTCTCCACGGCCGTGGCCGGCCTGGCCGCGGCCCACGCCCTGTCCTTCCTCGACGGCGAACTCCCCGCCTCCACCGGCACCCGCTGGGAGGCCTCCCTCCCGACGCTCACCTGGCAGTCCACCCCGGTCCAACCGCACCCCGACTGCCCGTGCGCGGCGGCCGGTGTCCTGGTGGAGCAGGGGGTGAGGGCATGAGGGGGCTAGGCAGGAGGCGCGGTCGTGAGCCTCGCCTCGAGTACCCGGCAGAACCCCTCGATGCGGGCCTCGGCTGCCGGGATCACGGGGATGAGGCTGCGGAGGTTGATGGGCAGGGCGTGCAGTTCCCCCGGCAGCGGAGCGGCTTCCAAAAACTCCGCGAGGCGCTCCTCGGCCCTCTCCCAGTCGGGCATCAGACAGTAGGCGAGAAGGAGGCTGTCCGCTTCGAGGACATCCGGCACTCCGGCATCAGGAGAGCTCCGCAGTTCCACCACGCGCGTCAGGTGGCGGTCACGATCCGGGTGCCCGAGCGCGGCCCTGACTACGGCCATCTCGTAGTGCGTCCACGCGTCATCGGGGTCGAGCGCGAGGGACCGGATGAGGTCGTTGAGCGCCTCGTCATAGTGACCGAGCAGGCGGTAAGCCAGACCTCGAGCGGTGAGTGTGGAGGCATCTGCGGGGCGGAGCTCGACCGCGCGACCGTAATCGACCAAGGCCTCTTCGTGCGAGCCCAGCAGGCGGCGGTAATCAGCCCTCCTTCTGATGCCCCAACTGTTGTCGGGGCTGATCTCACAGACGTGGTCCCAGTCGTCGAGGGCCCGCTCGAAGTGGCCGAGCTTCGCCCAGGTCATCGCGCGCAGGGAGAAAGCCCACGAATGGTCCGGCGCGAGATCGGTGGCGCGATCGAAATCGGCCAGGGCCTCGTCGTACCGTCCCAGCGACAGGAGGCTGTCCCCGCGGCCGGCCCATGCCCAGCCGGAGTTCGGGTCGAGTTCGATGGCCCGGGTGTAGTCCACCAAGGCATCCTCGTACCGCCCCGTCGCCCGATGGGTATCGGCTCTGCCGGCGACCGCTGTGGCGTCGTCAGGACTCACCTCGACGGCCCGCATGAAGTCGGCCAAGGCATCCTCGTTCCGCCCAAGACCGCGCAGGGTAAAGGCGCGGCTGATGAAGGCCCAGGCGTAGTCCGGAGAGAGCTCGATGGCCCGCCTGTAGTCCTCGAACGCCTCCGCGTCGCGGCTCATCGCCCTGAAGGTTTCGGCCCGACTAGTCAAAACCCAGGCCTTGTTGTTGCTCTGGATTGCCAGAGCTCGAGTGAAACCGGCCAGGGCTTCCTCGTATCGGGCCATCGAGTAATAGATCGCGGCGCGGCCGGTGAGCGCCTGGTGATCGTCCGGGCCGATCTGCGTCGCACGGTCGAGGTCGGCAAGGGCCTCCTCGTACCTGCCGGACAAGCGGTACAGGAACCCCCGCCTGATCAAGCTGGAGATCTGGTCCGGATCGAGTTCCATGGCCCGGGTGTAGTCCGCGATCGCCGCCTCGTTGCTCGATGTCAGCGTGTAGGCCAGGGCCCGGCCGGAGTAGGCGCGCTCGGCCTGGGGGTTCAGCGCGAGGGCATCGGTGTAGTCGGCTATGGCCTGCGCGTAGTCCTCGGCACTGTGGTGGTCCCGGCCGCGCAGGGTCAGGGCCAGGGCCCTGCCTTCGGGGGCGAGGCCGGCTCGGGTCAGGAGCAGCGTCAACGCCGCGGTGGCCGGGGCCGGCTGGTCCAGGGCCGTGCCGAGGTCCTGGGACCAGCGGGTGAGGTCCGGGGAGTCCGTGTCGCGCCCCGCCGCCGCCAGGACGGCGGTCCAGCGGCGGAGGGTGGTGATGCCGTGGTCGTAGGCGTCGACCAGGTCCCGGAGCAGGGACGGGAGGGCTGTGCGGGGGTCGGCGCAGAGGCGGTGGTAGGCCTCCTGCAGGCGGTGGCCGCGCCAGGTTTCGTCCGACCACCACCCCTCGGCCGGGGCCGTCGCCTCCTCCAGGCGCTCGCGCCGCCGCCGGAAGGCGTCGGCCAGCCGGGTGTGGAGCTGCTCCCACCGGATCGGGGACTGCCTGCGCTGCAGGCGCAGCATCGCGCTCCGGACCACCTCGTGATAGCGGCAGTGGCCCGAGCGGTCGGTGACGAAGGGCATCGACCGGAGCCAGCCGAAGAGTTCGGCCGCTTCCTCCTCGACCGCGGCCCGGTAGACGTCCTCGTCCAGCTCCTGCGGGAACGCGCAGGCCAGGGCCGCGGCCCGGTGGGCGGGGTCGGGCACCCACTTCAGGAACCGCTCGACGGCGGTGCCGCTCGGGTCCCCGATCTCCTCCACCTCCTCCACCGTGCCCGGCTGCGTCTCGGCCAGGGTCGAGACCAGGACCGGAAGCCGGCCCGACAGGCGCAAGATCACCTCCACGACCCGCTCGTCGGTGACTCCCTTTCCGGTGAGCAGGAGACGTGCCTCGGTCTCGGTGAAGACCTCCAGCGGCCAGTCGGTGACCAGGTCGTGCCAGTCCTCCCAGGTGCGGGCGGCCAGCTTCGACTGTCCGGCCAGGGTGACCAGCACGTTCGCGGGGAACTCCCCGTAGCGTTCGCTGCCCAGTACGTCGCGCAGCCAGGTGTCCAGCATGGGAGCGGTGCGCTCGTAGGTGTCGAAGAAGAGCACGATCCACGGGTGTCTGCGTGCCACCTCGGCGAGCTCTTCGAGGAACACCGGGGTCAACGCGTCCAGCGGGGAGAGGACCAGCTCCACGTCTCCGTGGCTGCGCAGCCGGGTGCTGAGGAGGGCCTTGACCCGGTCCGCGCCGGCGGCGACCTGGTTCGGGTCGACCACGCCGGTGAGCGCACCGACGCCCGGGATCATGCCGAGCCCGGCGAGGCCGAGCTGCGAGGCGATCATGCTGGAAGGGGACGGGGGCGGGGCGGCTCCGGTCACCGGGTCGGGCCCGGTGGCGGCCGCGAGGACTCCGGCGTCGGCCTCGTGCCGGCGCTGGCGATAGGTGGCCAGCAGCTTGTCGAAGCCCTTCATGGCCAGGCCGCGCTGGGTGAACTGGGCGCTGACGGCCTCCATCGTCTCGATGACGTCCGCGGCCGACTCGTCCACGGACGCGGTGACCGCCCCGGCCTCGCGGGCGATGGTCTCCAGGTGCCGTACCAGGGTCGATTTACCGACACCGCCGGGGCCTCGAATGTGGAAGAGGAACTGCGCCGCTTCCTCCGGGGGCTGCCTGAGGGCCACGCGAAAGGCGCTGACCTCGCCCTGTCTGCCGATGAAGCCGATGGAACGGCGTCGCCGGATCAGCTCCTGCCTCGAAGGTCCCCGTCCCGCCATCCCCCAGCCCTTCCACCGGTATTGCGCGGCTCGCTCCAGAACCATGCTGTCCCATGGGGGCGGCCGCCGTCCGCCGACCGGTGGATTCCCGCCGGGTTCCGGGCAGGAGACTCGGCCGGGGTGGGCGCTGAGGGCCATGACAGGATGCCTTTGGCCGGAAAGGCCTTCGGAGGACTCCCCCGAACGCCGCTTGCGGTTCAGCTGTCTGGGAATTGGAGGGGCTCATGTCTGATCTTCCCCGGAAGGCGGTCACCCGTACCGTCAAGCTGGCCGCGCTGCCGCTCGGCATAGCGGGCCGGGCCACTTGGGGGCTCGGCAAGCGGATCGGCGGCAAGTCGGCGGAGATAGTGGCGCGCGAGCTCCAGCAGCGCACCGCCGAGCAGCTGTTCCGCGTACTGGGAGAGCTGAAGGGGGGCGCCATGAAGTTCGGCCAGGCGCTCTCGGTCTTCGAGTCGGCGCTGCCCGAGGAAGTCGCCGGGCCCTACCGGGCCGCGCTGACGAAGTTGCAGGAGGCGGCCCCGCCGCTGCCCGCGGCCACCGTGCACCAGGTGCTGTCGGAGCGGCTCGGCGCGGACTGGCGGGATCTGTTCGAGGAGTTCGAGGACAAGCCCGCCGCGGCGGCCTCGATCGGGCAGGTGCACCGGGCTGTGTGGCACGACGGCCGCCAGGTGGCGGTCAAGGTCCAGTACCCGGGGGCCGGCGAGGCCCTGCTGTCGGACCTGAAGCAGCTGAGCCGGTTCGCGGGGCTGCTCGGGCCGCTGATCCCGGGCATGGACATCAAGCCCTTGATCAAGGAGCTGCGCGACCGGGTCTCGGAGGAGCTGGACTACGAGCTGGAGGCCGAGGCACAGCGGACGCACGCGGACGCCTTCGACGGCGACGAGGACGTGGTCGTGCCGGACGTGGTGCACCAGAGCGACCAGGTGCTGGTGACCGACTGGATCGAGGGGACCCCGCTGTCGGAGGTGATCGCCGACGGGACCCCGGAGGAGCGCGACCGCGCCGGACAGCTGCTGGCCCGGTTCCTCTTCTCCGGCCCCGCGCGCACCGGGCTGCTGCACGCCGACCCGCACCCGGGCAACTTCCGGCTGATCGCCGGGGCGGACGGCCGGACGCGACTGGGCGTACTGGACTTCGGAACCGTCGACCGGCTGCCGGGCGGCTGGCCCAAGCCCATCGGCCGGTCGCTGCGGATGGCGCTGGACGCCGATGCCGAAGGGGTCTACGGGCACCTGCGCGCGGAGGGGTTCGTGCGCGAGTCCATCGAGCTGGAAGCCGACGCCGTGCTCGACTACCTGAGGCCGATGCTCGAACCGGCCGAGGCCGAGGAGTTCACCTTCACGCGGACCTGGCTGCGCGGCCAGGCCGCGCGGATCGCCGACCCCCGCTCCCCCGCGCACCAGTTGGGCCGGCAGATCAACCTGCCGCCCTCCTACCTGCTGATCCACCGGGTGACGCTGAGCACCATCGGGGTGCTGTGCCAGCTCGGCGCCACGGTCAGGCTCCGCGAGGAACTGGACTCCTGGCTGCCGGGGTTCCTGCCCGACGAGGCCTGAGCCGGGCCGCGGCAGGCGGGCGCGGGCGGGCGCTCACCACCAGGCGGAGTCGAGGCGGCCTTCGATGGCGCGGAGGTTCGCACGCGCGCAGTCGACGCAGAAGTACTGTCTGGTCCCGTTCTCCACGGAGCAGGTCCAGGTGGGCGGGGCGCCGGCCGGGGACTGGGCGCCGCAGCGCGCGCAGACGACGGGCGGGGCCTCGGTTCCCGGCGGTGCCGGGTGGGGAGTCGGCTGGTCCACCTCCTGACGATATCCCCGCCGGGGCCGGCGGGCGGTCCGCAACGCACCGGGGGGACCGGCCCGTTCGGGCCGGTCCCCCCGGTGGTTTGTTTCGAGCCGTCTTCCAGCTCTGTCTTAGTGCATGACGGCCATGGCCAGCGCGCGCCGGGCGCGCAGCGAGACGCGCTCGGCTCGGCGCTGCATGCGCCGCGCGGCGACCAGGCGCACGGCGCGACGCTCGGCGTCGACCTCACGCATGCGGTCGTCCATATGGGCACGAGCCATGGCTTCTGGGATGAGTTGCATTTCGCGGGTCCTGTTCTGACGCGAGGTGATCGCGCCGGCGGTGATGAAGTCTGCGGTGGCGGAGCCGTGCGGCTGCTCGCTCGTGGTGGCGTGGGGGGACATGAGGGCCTGCTTCAGGGGGTCGTGCGTGAGGGGGCGGTCGATGGTTCCGTTGGCGGTCATGCCGCAACGACCGGGTTCTTGCGCGGACGGCCACGGGGACGCTTCCGGGCGACGACGACACCCTGGACGAAGAGCTCGCCTCCCCAGACACCCCAGGGCTCGCGGCGCTCCAGCGCACCGGCGAGGCAGGCCTCGACCAGCGGGCAGGTGCCGCAGAGGGACTTCGCGTACTCGACGTCGGCCGGGGACTCGGCGAAGAAGACCTCGGGGTCGTAGGTGCGACAGGCGACGGGCACGCCGAGGTTCTCGATGGCGTCGTCGAGCGCGGTCAGCGCGGTGAGGGGAGTCAAGGTGGAGTCCTCCGGGACTGCGGGCGGGGAGAGGGTCTGGGTCTTCGGTACGGACGGGGCGTGCGCTTCGAGTTGCACGGTGGTTTCTTCCTCGTCTTGTTCGTCTAGTCGTTCCGGCCGGTCGGCCGGGGGCGGCTGGGGTACCTCGCCCCTTCGGTCCGTCGTCCCCTGTTCGGGGACAAACAGAAGGGCCGCGGATCCCGGGTGGGGTTCCGCGGCCCTGAAGGCGCCGGTCTGATCGTCAGATCAGACTGGATCACTCCAGGGTTCGAGCCCGCGGTAGGCCCACATCAGGTGGTGCTGCTTCTTCGTCTGCTGCGTCTTGAATCCGACACTGGCGGCACCGGCACCGGCTGCGGCCGCAAAGGCATAGGCGCCATGCGCCTGGGCTTCTGCTGCCAGTACTGCCACCGGTGCCTGGGTCGGTCGCTCATTGCGCTCACGGATCGGCAGCGCGCTCGGCGCGGCGGGCCGGACGGAGCTGTCGGCGCAAATGGCGGACAGACCGGTGACCGGCAGACCGGTACCCGTGAGGGCAAGGAGCGTGGAGGAGCCGAGAGTGCAGGAAGCGGCGACCGAGCGATCGGTCATTTTGGTGGTGGTGATGAAGCTGGTCACTGGTCTCGCCTCCTCTCGGCGTCTCGGAGACTTCGGCCCGGAGGCCTGGTCCCATGCGTATTCGGATAAGTACAGCACGGATCGGGGGCTTCGGAGAAGCCACCGTTTCCGTTGCTAAGAACCTATGGGGCTTCGCTGGGCATGTGCAAACTATTTTTCCGACGAGTTTCTACGCGTCGCCAGGATCTTCCGTCCCGGGGTCCCCACCTGCACAGATGGCCAGCACGTCCGCTCCGTACCGCTCCAGCTTCCGGGCGCCCACGCCGGAGATCATCGAGAGCTCTCCCTCCTGCGAGGGTGCGGCCTCCGCGATGGCCATCAGCGTCTTGTCCGTGAAGACGCAGTAGCCGGGCATGCCCTGCTCCTTCGCCTGGACGGCGCGCCAGTCGCGCAGCCGCTCGTAGAGCCCTTCGTCCATGTCCGAAGGGCAGTCCTCGCAGCGCATCAGTTTCAGCTCGCCGGCGTCGGTCAGGGTCTTGCGGCAGACCCGGCACACGGCCGGGCCGCGGCGGCCCCGTTTGCGGGCACCGGGCTCGACCGGACCGCCCGGCCTGCTTCCCGGTGCCAGGGAGCCCGGCCTCAGGCCGTTCAGGAAGCGACTGGGGCGTCGGGACCCGCGGCCGCCCGGAGTCCGGGAGAGGGCCCAGGAGAGCGTCAGGTGGTGCCGGGCGCGGGTGACGCCGACGTAGAGCAGCCGGCGCTCCTCCTCGACCTGCTCGTCCGTCTTCGCATAGGTGATCGGGATCATGCCGTCGGTCAGGCCCACGAGGAACACGGCATCCCACTCCAGGCCCTTCGCCGCGTGCAGCGAGGCGAGGGTGACGCCTTGGACGGTCGGGGCGTGCTGGGCGGCCTTGCGTTCGTCCAGCTCGATCGTCAGGTCGGCCAGGGTCGCGGACGGCCGGCTGCGGGCGAAGTCCTCGGCGAGCCGGACCAGCGCGGCCAGCGATTCCCACTGGTCACGGACGGCGCCGGAACCGGCGGGCGGTTCGCCGGTCCAGCCGGTGGAGCTGAGGACGGCCCGGACCTGGGAGCCGAGCTCCACGACGTCGTCGAGCAGCCGGTCGTTGCCGCCGGAGCGGGCGGCTCCGCGCAGGGCGAGGATCGCCTTCTGCACCTCGGCGCGCTCGAAGAAGCGCTCGGCTCCGCGCAGTTGGTAGGGGACTCCGGCGTCGGCGAGGGCCTGCTCGTAGACCTCGGACTGGGCGTTGATGCGGTAGAGCACGGCGATCTCGCCCGCCGGGACGCCGGCCGCGACGAGGTCCCGGATCCGGTGGGCGATGCCCTCGGCCTCGGCGGGCTCGTCGGGGTACTCGGCGTAGACCGGGTCGGGGCCGGTCTCGCGCTGGGAGACCAACTCCAGGCGGTGCTCGGCGGCGCGGCCCTTGGCCTGGGCGAGGAGCCCGTTGGCGAGGTGGACCACCTGCGGCGTGGAGCGGTAGTCGCGGACCAGCTTGACCAGGGTGGCCTGCGGGTACTTGGTGCGGAAGTTCAGCAGGTGGTCGGGGGTGGCACCGGTGAAGGAGTAGATCGTCTGGCTGGCGTCGCCGACCACGCAGAGGGTGTCGCGCTCGCCGAGCCAGAGGTCCAGCAGCCGCTGCTGGAGCGGGCTGACGTCCTGGTACTCGTCGACGACGAAGTGCTGGTACTGGGTGCGGATCTGCTCGGCGATGTCGTGGCGGTCCTGCAGGATACCGACGGTGAGGAGCAGCACGTCCTCGAAGTCGATCATGCCGCGGTCGCGCTTGAGCTGCTCGTACGTCCCGTAGATCTGGGCGATCTCGGCCAGGTCCCGGGGGGCCTCGCGGCCGGACTTGCGGGCGGCCGCCGGATAGTCGGCGGGCACCGTCTGGGTGACCTTCGCCCACTCGATCTCGCCGGTGACATCGCGCAGCTCGCCCCGGTCGAGGCGGATGCGGCAGCGCGCGCCCGCCTCGGCGACGAACTGGATCTTGCGCTCGAGCAGCCGGGGCACGTCGCCGCCGACCGCCTTGGGCCAGAAGTACTGGAGCTGGCGCAGGGCGGCGGAGTGGAAGGTCCGCGCCTGCACCCCGCCCGCGCCCAGCTCGCGCAGGCGGCCGCGCATCTCGCCGGCGGCCCGGTTGGTGAAGGTGACGGCCAGCACGCTCGCCGGCATCAGCTGGCCGGAACGGACCCCGTAGGCGATGCGGTGGGTGATCGCCCGGGTCTTGCCCGTGCCGGCGCCCGCGAGCACGCACACCGGCCCGCGCAGGGTCGTCGCGACCTCGCGCTGCTCCGGGTCCAGGCCCAGGAGCACCGCGTCGGCCGAGTCGGCGCCGGGCGTGAAGGATGAGGAGTGCGTTGCTGATGTCACCCCGCCATGCTGCCAGGTCTCGTGGGGAGGCCGGGAAATCCGTCCACAGGCCGCCGGTACTCGTCCGACGGGAACATGGTCGTACCGGAGCGGGGTACGGGCACCCTCCCGCGGGCGGGCGGGAATGGGCGCGCGGTCCCGTACGTTCAACCACTCGGGCCAACCGGGCCGACGAGCATCCACGAATGGAGAGCGCAGCATGCAGGACGCGGGAACGGTCACGATGTACAGCACGACCTGGTGCGGCTACTGCCGTCGGCTGAAGAGCCAGATGGACCGGGAAGGCATCGCCTACACCGAGATCAACATCGAGCTCGACCCCGAGTCCGCGGCGTTCGTGGAGAAGGCGAACGGCGGCAACCAGACGGTTCCCACCGTCCTCGTCACCTCCTCCGCGGGCAGCGAGTCCGTCATGACGAACCCGAGCCTGGCCCAGGTCAAGCAGGCCCTCGCCGTCTGATGTGCTGAACACCACGCACGGAAAGCCCCCGCCGAGGCGGGGGCTTCTGCGTTCGCGATCACTTGGACGAGCTTGAACAAGGGGGAGGGAGCGGCACGTGACCACGACCGTGTTTCGCATCGGTGGGGATCTGGAAGTGCGCAGGCTCGGTTTCGGGGCCATGCACCTGGCCACGGACCCGGGTCCGGGCCGTGAGGGTTCCCTCGCGGTGGCCCGGCGGGCCGTCGAGCTGGGCGTCACGCTGATCGACACCGCCCACATGTACGGCTGGGGCGCCAACGAGGAGCTGCTGGCCGAGGCCCTGCACCCGTATCCGGACGGGGTCCTCGTCACCACCAAGGTCGGCATCGCCCGATCCGTCCCGTCGGGCGACTGGACGCAGGACGCGCGGCCGGCCGCGCTGCGCGAGCAGGTCGAGCAGGCGCTGCGCCGGCTGCGGGTCGAGCGGATCGAGCTGCTCCAGCTGCACCGCATCGATCCGCGGACGCCGCTCGCCGATCAGATCGGCGCGCTGCGGGACCTGCGGGCCGAGGGCAAGGTCGGCCGGATCGGGCTGTCGGAGGTCACCGTCGGCGAACTCGGCGCGGCCCGGGAGATCGTCGACATCGCGAGCGTGCAGAACCGCTACAACCTGCTCGACCGGGAGCACGAGCCCGTGCTCGCGGCTTGCGAGGCGGCGGGCATCGCGTTCCTGCCCTGGGCCACCGTCGCCCGGGGGCGGTCCGGGGCGACCGCCGAGATCGCCGCCGTGGCGGCCGAGGCCGGGGCCACCCCCACGCAGGTGGCACTCGCCTGGCTCCTGGGCCGCTCGCCGGTCATCCTCCCGATCCCGGGCACGGCCCGGATCTCCCACCTGGAGGAGAACCTCGCGGCGGAAGGCCTCCGGCTGACCGAAACCCAGCGCGCCCGCCTCGACCGGCTGTCCGAGCAGTCCGGCCGGAGCTAGCAGTCCGAGCAGTCCGGCCAGGGCCGGCAGAGCGGGCAGTCCGGCCAGGGTGAGCAGGCGTGAGCCACGAAGGCCCCCGCCGGAGCGGGGGCCTTCGCCGGTGTACGGGTGGGGCGGGTCAGGCGTTCGTGACCGGCTTCGGGAGCGGCTTTCCGTACCAGAGCTCGACCAGGCGGGCCGCGATGGAGATGCCCGCCGGCGGGAGGACCTCGCCGGACTCGATCGCCGTGCGCAGGTCGTCGCGGGAGAACCAGCGGGCCTCCTGGATCTCGTCGCCGTCGACCTCGATGTCGAAGGTCACGGCGCGCGCCGTGAAGCCCAGCATCAGGCTGTACGGGAACGGCCAGGGCTGGCTGGCGACGTAGTCGACCTCGCCGACCTTGACGCCCGCCTCCTCCCACACCTCGCGGATCACCGACTGCTCGATCGACTCGCCCGGCTCCACGAATCCCGCGAGGGTGGAGAAGCGGCCCTCGGGCCAGTGCACCTGGCGGCCCAGCAGCGCGCGGTCCTGATCGTCCGTGACCAGCATGATCACGGCCGGGTCGGTCCGCGGGTAGTGCTCGGCCCCGCAGCCCGGGCAGCGGCGGATGTGCCCGGCCGCGGCGACCACCGTGCGCTCGCCGCAGCGGGAGCAGAAACGGTGCATGCGCTGCCAGTTCTCCAGCGCCACCGCGTGCACCATCAGCCCGGCGTCCCGCGCGGAGAGCAGCATTCCGGCCTCGCGCAGGCCGGCCGGGCGGGCCGACTGGTCCATGCGGCCGGGCAGCGAGTCCTTCTGCAGCGCGAAGTACCGTACGCCGTCCTCGTCGGTCCCCAGGAAGTACCGGTGGGTCTCGGTGACCGGGGCCTCGAAGGCCGGGGTCATCACGATCGCGGTGCCGCCGTCGGGGGCGTCGTCGATCAGGACCTGGCCGCCCGAGACGACGAAGACACGGGTGCTGGGGTGGCTCCACGCCGCGGCGAGCCACGCCTCGTCGAGGCGGTGGTGCGCGGCGCGGTCGATTCCGCTGGGCGCGGCCAGCGAGATCGGGCGCTCGGACTCGGTATGGGTGCTCACAGGTACTTCCAACTCCCCCGGTGGCGGGACACAGGCAGGCTCAGCAGGACGGACGGGTGTGCGGTGGCGTGTGCGGCGTGCAAGGCGCGTGCGGCGCCTGTGGCGTCGTCAAGCGGACGCCGGCTTCCAGTGGGCGGCCAAGTCGCCCCAGAGGTAGGCGGCCGTCTCGACCCCCTTGGCGAGCAGGTCGAGCTCGACCTTCTCGTTCGGCGAGTGCCAGCCGTCGGAGGGCACGGAGATCCCGAGGAAGAGGACGGGGGCGTTCAGCACGTCCTGGAGGTCGGCCGCCGGCCCCGAGCCGCCTTCCCGCGTGAAGCGGACCTTCTGGCCGAAGGCCCTGCTCATGGCGCGTACGACCGACTGCAGCGCCGGGTGGTCCAGCGGGGTCAGGCACGGCCGGGTCGGGGCGCCGAAGGTGATGGCATGCCGGATCCCGGCCGGGACGCGCTCCGCGACCCAGGCCGTCACGGCCGTCTCGACCTCGTAGGGGTCCTGCCCGGAGACCAGGCGGAACGACAGCTTCAGGTGCGCCGAGGCGGGCACGATGGTCTTGCCGCCGGGTCCCTGGTAGCCGCCGCCGATGCCGTTGACCTCGGCGGTCGGGCGGGCCCAGACGCGCTCCAGCGTGGAGTAGCCGGCCTCGCCCGAGGCCGCGTAGGACTTGGCCGTACGGAGCCACTCGCTCTCGTCGAAGGGGAGCTCGGCGATCAGCGCCCGCTCCGCGTCGGTGAGCTCGGCGATGTTGTCGTAGAAGCCGGGGATCGTGACCCGCTCGTCCGCGTCGTGCAGGGCCGCGACGAGGCGGGCGGCGACGGTGGCCGGATTCGGCACGGCGCCGCCGAAGGCACCCGAGTGGATGTCCTGGTCGGGGCCGAAGAAGTCGATCTCGCAGTCGGCGACGCCGCGCATGCCGGTGCAGACGGTGGGCGTGGTTTCGGACCACATGCCGGTGTCGGAGACGATCACGACGTCGGCGGCGAGGCGGGCCGCCTCGCGCTCCACGAGGGCGCGGAAGTGCGGGGAACCGGACTCTTCCTCGCCCTCGATGATCAGCTTGAGGTGCACGGCGGGGGCGGACGCGCCGGTCGCGGCGAGGTGGGCCCGGACGCCGAGGGTGTGGAAGAAGACCTGTCCCTTGTCGTCGGCGGCGCCGCGCCCGTACATCCGGCCGTCCTTGATCACCGGCTCGAACGGGTCGGTGTGCCAGCCGTCGGCGAGGGCCGCGGGCTGCACGTCGTGGTGCCCGTAGACGAGGACGGTGGGGGCGGCGGGGTCCTCGCTCGGCCATTCGGCGAAGACGGCGGGGGCGCCGGCCGTCTGCCAGACCTCGGTGACCGGGAAACCGGTCTCCTTGAGCTTCGCGGCCAGCCAGTCGGCGCTGCGCCGTACGTCGTCCGCGTGCTCCGGCTGGGCCGAGACGGAGGGGATGCGGAGCCAGTCGGCGAGGTCGTCGAGGAAGGCCGCGCGGTGGGTTTCGATGTACGTGCGGACGACGCTGTCCGCCGGGGTGTCGCTCATGGCCACGAGCCTAGCCGTCCGTTCGATGGTCACTTTCCGTGTCCGTTTTGCCTTGGAGGATCTGCTCAAGACGAGCACGGTCGGGAAGGTTCCGGGGGCGGATCACGCGGCCGCTGCGGACGTGCAGGAACACTGCCGTGACCCGGGAGAGGGGGGTGTTCGTGGCCTCCGCCCAGGCCAGGCGGTAGACGGCCAGCTGGAGGGGGTCGGCCTCCGTGGTGCGGCCGGTCTTCCAGTCGACGATCTCGTAGCCGGCGCTGCCGCCGTCCGGCTCCTCGGTGCGGTAGACGGCGTCGATCCGGCCGCGGATCACCCGGCCGGCGAGGGTCAGCTGGACCGGGACCTCCATGCGGAACGGGGTCCGGTCGGCGTACGCGCTCCGCTCGAAGGCCGCCTTGAGGGAGTCGAGGTCGGCCTCGTCGGCGATGTCCTGGTCGGAGCCGTCCCCTCCGGGGGGCTGGGCTCCGGGGAGGTCGGTGAGGGGGTCGAGGACGTCGAGGTGCGGCAGCGGGAGCTCCTCGAAGCGGGACTCCACCCAGGCGTGGAACCGGGTGCCCTGACGGGCGGCCGGCTGCGGGGGCTTGGGCATGGGGCGGGCGAGGTCGCGTACGAAGCCCTGCTCGTCGGAGGCGAGACGGAGCAGCTGGCTCGCGGAGAGCGCGGGTGGGAGCTCCACGTCGCGGACGGCCTCGCGGGCTCGGCGGAGTTCGCCCTCCAGGGCGTCGAGGTCGCGGTCCCAGGAGGCGATGGCTCTTGCGTCCTCGGGGGTGAGCGGGCCGGTACCGGGTACGGCCACGGGGCCGGGCCACGGGACGGCTTCGCCGGGTGTCACGGGGCGCGGGCGGGGCCCGGGCTCGGCCCAGTCGGCTTCCTCCGGCCACAGGTCGTCGCCGGGCGCGGCGGGGCGCGGCGGGGGCTTGGCGGCGGCCCAGTCGGCGTCCCCGGCCGCGTCCTCGTCCGCGTCCTCGGGCCACAAGTCGTCGTCGGCTGCACCGGGCGCGGCGGGGCGCGGGCGGGGTGCGGACCGGGACGGGGCTGCGTCCTCCGGCCACAGGGGGTCGGCGCTGCCGGGCGCGGCGGGGTACGGCTGGGGTGCGGACCGGGACGGGGCTGCGTCCTCCGGCCACAGGGGGTCGGCGGTGCCGGGCGCGGCCGGGACCGGGCGGGACGTGGAGCGGGCGGTGTCCTGCGGCCACAGGGGGGTCGGGGGGGCTTCTTCCCCCGCCCCGCCCCTTCCCGAAACCGGGGCTTCGCCCCGGACCCCCTGCGGGGTGCCGCCCGCGGCGGCGTGCACGCCTGTGCCGGGGTGGCCTGCGGGCGCACCCCGGCCCGGCCCGGTCTGCGGCCTGGTGGCGGCCGTGGCGGTCGGCCCGTCGGCCGGGTCCGGCCTCGGGATCGCCGCGGCGGTGGGCCCTTCGGCCTGGTCGGGCCACGGGGCGTCCCCCCCGGCGGCTGCTTCAGCCGGGTCCGGCCACGGGGCCGGGGGCTCATCGTCGTAGGCGGGGTCTTCGCAGTGCGGGGGCCAGAGGTAGGCGTCCTCCGGGGCGGCCGGGTACTCCGGTGCCTCCGGGGGGTCGGCGTACCCCGACCGGCCCGGTGTCCGCGCGCGGTCCGAGGCGCCCGGGGTCCCCCGGTGGCCCGAGGACCCCTCGCGGGTCGGGTGGAGGTAGGACTCGACCAGGGTGGCGGCGGCTCGGCGGAGGGTGAGGGAGGTGGGGTCCAGGGGGAGCGGCCAGGAGTGGTCGGGGGTGGAGTCCGTGGAGAGGGCCGGGTTCTCCGCGTCCGGGGCGGGGGTGTCGGCCCAGGCTTCGATCTCGCCGTGGCCCGCGGCGCAGTGTTCGTACAGGGCGGAGAGGAAGGAGGACGGGCCGCGCGGCTTCTTCTGGGTCGGGCCCCACCAGTGGCCCGAGGCCAGGAGGAGCGAGCGCGGGCGGGTGAAGGTGACGTAGCCGAGGCGGAGCTCCTCTACGGCCTTGTGGGACTTGAGGGCCGACTTGAAGGCGCGCAGGCCCGGCGAGGTCCATTCCGGTGTGGGCGGGAGGGTCGGCGCGTCCCCGCGCAGGGCGTACGGGAGGACCTTCGCGTACGAGGTCCAGGCCTCCGGGGCCTTCTCCTTCGGGAAGGAGCCGGCGGAGAGGTCGGGGACCACCACCACGTCCCATTCCAGGCCCTTGGACTTGTGGGCCGTGAGGACCTTGACCGTGTTCTCCCCGCCGGGGAGAGCGTGGTCCAGGCCCTTTTCGTACTGGGCCGCCGTGCGCAGGAAGCCGAGGAAGGCGAGGAGGGAGGCCTCGCCGTCGAGGGAGGCGAAGCCGGCCGCCACGTCCATGAAGCTCGACAGGGTCTCCCGGCGGCGGGCCGCCAGGGCGTGCGGGGACGAGGCCAGCTCCACGTCGAGGCCGGTCGTCGCCAGGACGCGGTGCAGGACGTCCATCAGGGGGTCCGAGAGGGAACGCCGCAGGTCGCGCAGTTCCTGGGCCAGGTGCGCGAAGCGGACCCGGGCGGCCGCGGAGAAGGGCAGCTGGTCGGGTGCGGACTGGCCCGCGCCGTCCAGGAAGGTTTCCAGGGCGTCGGCCAGCGACACGATCTCCGCCGGGTCCACGCCCTCCACCGCCGCCGCGAGGCGGTCGTCGTCGGAGGAGGAGGGGGAGGAGCGGGAGATCAGCGTGCGGGCGCGCCGGCCCAGCAGCGCCAGGTCGCGGGCGCCGATCCGCCAGCGCGGCCCGATGAGCAGCCGGACGAGCGCGGCGTTGGCTCCCGGGTCCTGGAGGACCTCGCAGACGGCGACGAGGTCCGCGACCTCCGGGAGGTGGAGCAGGCCGGACAGGCCGACCACTTCGACCGGGACGTCGCGCTCGACGAGGACCGCCTGGATCCGCGCGAAGTCCCCGCCCGAGCGGCACAGTACGGCGATCTCGCGCGGCTCGGTTCCCGTACGGACCAGGTGGGCGATGGAGTCGCCGATCCAGTCGAGCTCCTGGGCGTGGGTCTCCAGCAGCGCGCACCGGACGGAGCCGTCGCGCTCCGCACCCGGTGCGGGGCGCAGGGCCTCGACTCCCTCGTGCAGGGCGCGCAGCGGGACGGCGAGCTCGTTGGCCAGGTCCAGGAGGCGGCCGCCGCTGCGCCGGTTCTCGCTGAGGGAGAAGCGGGTGGCGGGACTGCCGTCGGCGTACGGGAAGTGCTCGGGGAAGTCGTCCAGGTTGGCCACGGAGGCGCCGCGCCAGCCGTAGATGGCCTGGCAGGGGTCGCCGACGGCGGTCACCGCGTGCCCGGTGCCGGCGCCGAACAGCCCGGACAGCAGCAGTCGCTGTGCGACCGAGGTGTCCTGGTACTCGTCGAGCAGGACGACGCGGAACTCCTCGCGCAGCAGGGCGCCGACCTCGGGCCGGGTGGTGGCGAGCTGCGCGGAGAGGGCTATCTGGTCGCCGAAGTCGAGGAGGTCGCGGGAGCGTTTGGCGGCGCGGTAGCGGGAGACGAGCTCGAGGAGTTCGAGGCGGCCGCGGACCGCCTCGGGCACCTTGCGCAGGTCCTCGTTGCTCAGCTTCACGTCCGCGAGGGCGGAGAGCAGCTCCGTGTCGTACGCGCGCAGGCGCTCCGGCGGTACGAGGTGCTCGGAGAGCTCCCCGTCGAGCGCGAGCAGGTCGCTGACCAGGTCGGGAACGGATTTGGTGAGGGACGGGTAGGGCCCGGGGGCCTCGCGCAGTACACGGGCGGCGAGCTGGAAGCGGGTGGCGTCGGCGAGCAGCCGGGCGCTGGGCTCCAGGCCGATGCGCAGGCCGTGGTCCTTGAGGAGCTGTCCGGCGAAGGCGTGGTAGGTGGCGATGCGCGGCTCCCCTCCCGCGGAGTCGGCCTCGGCCGGGGAGGGGTCCGGATCGGTGATCCCGGCCCGCGCGAGGGCGGTCCGTACCCGCTCGGCGAGCTCGCCGGCGGCCTTGTTGGTGAAGGTCAGGCCGAGCACCTGCTCGGGTGCGACCGCGCCGGTGCCGACGAGCCAGACCACGCGGGCGGCCATGACGGTGGTCTTGCCGGAGCCGGCGCCGGCCACGATGACCTGCGGGGCGGGCGGGGCGGTGACGCAGGCCATCTGTTCGGGCGTGAAGGGGATCCCCAGGAGCTCCTTGAGCTGCTCGGGATCGGTGAGGGCCGGTTGGCCCCGGGGCACACGGCCCTGGGGAACGGGGCCCTGGGGAACGGGGCCCTGGGGAACGGACGGACGCGCGGACACGTAAAAAGGCTAGCCGCACGCACCGACAGTCCCCGCCGCGCGGCCTACTCCACCGTCTGGCGGCCCTCCGGGCGGGCGCTGCACGAGGCGCGGAAGGAGCAGTGGTCGCAGTGCTTGCCCAGGACGGGCGCGAAGCGCTCGTCGAGGACCCGGCCGGCCGCGGTGGCGAGCAGGTCGCCGACCCATTCGCCGGGAGCGCCGCCCTCCAGGGCCTGCTGCGCCTGGATCTTGGGCACGGTGTCGCCGCCGTCGCGCTGGGCGGCGCCCTGGCGCAGCTGCACGAGTTCGGCGCCGCCCGGTGCGGGGCGCAGTCCGTCGAAGACGTCGTCGACGGCGCCCTCGCGCACGGCGAGCTGGTACACGGCGAGCTGCGGGTGCCGTTCGACCTCCTTGGCGGTCGGCGCGGACTTGCCGGTCTTGAAGTCGACGACGTACGCCCGGCCCTGCGCGTCCGCCTCGACCCGGTCCATGGAGCCGCGCACCCGGACGGCGTACTCCCCCGCTTCGAGGGTGACGTCGAAGTCGTGCTCGGTGGCCACGGCCGCCCGGCCGCCGCGGTCGGTGGTGTGCCAGCGCAGGAAGCGCTCCAGGGCGGCGCGGGCGTTGTCCTTCTCCTGGCGGGACTTCCAGGGGGCGTCGAAGGCGAGCGAGTCCCAGACGGAGTCGAGGCGTTCCATGAGGACGGCGAGGTCGGCGGGAGTGCGGCCGGAGGCGACCTCGTCGGCGAGGACGTGGACGACGTTGCCGAAGCCCTGGGCGGCGGTGGAGGGGGCGTCGGCCTTGACCTCGCGGCCAAGGAACCACTGGAGGGAGCAGGTGTTGGCGAGCTGCTCCAGGGCGGAGCCGGACAGGGCGACGGGGTGGTCGCGGTCGCGGAGCGGGACGCTGCTGCGGGTGGGCTCGTACAGGCCCCACCAGCGCTGCGGGTGCGCGGCGGGGACCAGCGGGCGGTCCTCGTCGTCGGTGAGCACGGCGAGCCGGGCGAGGCGCCGGGCGGCGGCGTCGCGCAGGGCGGGCGAGGCGTCGGGGTCGACGGTGGTGGCGCGGAGTTCCGCGACGAGCGCGGGGACGGCGAGGGGGCGCCGGGGGCGGCCGGTGACGTCCTTGACGGGGACGCCGAGCTCGGTGAGGAGGCGGGAGGGCTGGTCGCCGTCCTCGGCGGGGGCCTTGACGGCGGTGACGACGAGGCGGTCGCGGGCGCGGGTGGCGGCGACGTAGAACAGGCGGCGCTCCTCGGCGAGGAGCGCGCCGGGGGTGAGGGGTTCGGCGAGGCCGTCGCGTCCGATGCGGTCGGCTTCGAGGAGGGAGCCGCGGCGGCGCAGGTCGGGCCAGAGCCCTTCCTGGACGCCCGCGACGACGACGAGGCCCCACTCCAGGCCCTTGGAGCGGTGCGCGGTCATCAGGCGGACGGCTTCCCGGCGGGTGGCGCGGGGGGTGAGGGTGTCTCCGGCGATGTCCTCGGCCTCGAGCTGTTCGAGGAAGTTGAGGGCGCCGCGGCCGCCGGTACGTTCCTCCGCGCGGGCGGCGGTGTCGAAGAGCGCGCAGACGGCGTCGAGGTCACGGTCGGCGTTGCGGCCGGCGGGCCCGCCGCGGCGGGCGCTGCGTTCGAGGCGCTGCGGCCAGGGGGTGCCGTCCCAGAGGGTCCACAGGACCTCCTCGGCGGTGCCGCCGCCGGCGAGGAGTTCGCGGGCCTTGCGCAGCAGCAGGCCGAGGCGCTGCGCTCCGCGGGCGTAGGCGGGGTCGTGGGCGACGAGCCGCTCCGGCTCCGCGAGGGCGCGGGCGAGGAGGACGTCGGAGGGCGCGGGGGTGCGGACGCCGGCGGCCCGCTCCTCGTCGCGCAGGGCGCGGCCGAGCCGGCGGAGGTCGGCGGCGTCCATCCCGCCGAGCGGCGAGGACAGCAGCACGAGCGCGGCCTCGACCCCGATCCACGCTTCGCCTGCGGCGGGCTCGCCGGATCCGGGTCCGGCCTCGGTGCCGGGCCCGCCGGCGCCGCCTTCGGCGGCGGGTGAGGTGTCCCGCCCACCCGCCCCGTCCGCACCGGCAAGCCCGCCCTCGCCACCGGAAACGGCCCCGACTCCGTCGGGGAGCACGCCCTGCGCCCCGGCGGGGGCGGCGGCGGAGCCGGACAGGCCGGTGCCGGCCGCGGCGGCGGACGAAGTCTCCCGCCCACCCGCCCCAAAAGTGCGAGCAGGCTCGCCCGCACCGCCGACCGCGTCGGGAAGCTCGCCCTCCGGCACGGCCGGGACGTCAGCGGAGCCGGACAGGCCGGTGCCGCCTACCTCGGCGAGGGAGGCATCCCGGGCATCCGCCTCGGAAGTGCGAGTGGGCTCGCCCGCACCGCCGACCGCGTCAGGAAGCACGCCCTGCGCCCCGGCCGGGGCGGCGGCGGAGCCGGACAGGCCGGTGCCGGCCGTGGCGGCGGAGCCGGGCGGAACGGTGCCGCCTGCCGCGGCGAGGGGGGCATCCCGGGCATCCGCCCCGGAAGTGCGCGTGGGCTCGCTCGCAGTGGCGTCCGCGGTGACGGAAGCGGGGTCGGCTTCGTCGGGGAGGTCGTCCTGGGGTGGCGGGGCCTCGGCGGATGCGGGGGTGGCCGGGTCGGGTGGGGTCGGCGCGGTGTGGGATTCCGCGAGGGTGCGGAGGGCCGTGAGGAGGGGGGCTATGGCCGGCTCGTGGCGGAGGGGGGCGTCCGTGCCGTCGGTTTCGGCCGGGACTCCCGCCGCGATCAGGGCGCGGCGCATCTGCGGCAGGGTGCGGCCGCCCGCGCGGACCAGGACGGCCATGTCCTGCCACGGCACGCCCTCCTCCAGGTGGGCCCGGCGCAGGATGTCGGCGATGTTGTCCAGTTCCGCGCCGGCCGTGGGGTAGGTGAACACCTCGACCCGGCCGCCCTCGCGGGTCGACGCGAGCGCGCGGTGGGCCCGTACCGCCGCCGAGGGCAGGCGCGGCACCTGCATGCGGGTGGTCAGGTGGCGGGTGGCGGTCAGGAGGACCGAGGCCGAGCGGCGGGAGATCGTCAGGGCGTGGACCTGCGCTCCGGGGAAGGAGGTCTCGAAGTCCAGGATGTTGTTGATGTCCGCGCCGCGGAAGGCGTAGATCGACTGGTCGGGGTCGCCGAAGGCGGTCAGCCGGCCGGAGGGGCCGGCCAGCGCGCGCAGCAGGCGCAGTTGCGAGGCGTCCGTGTCCTGGTACTCGTCCACGTAGATCACGTCGTACAGGGACGACAGCGACGGGGTGCGCTCCGCGAGGAGGACCGCGCGGTGGAGGAGTTCCGCGTAGTCCAGGGTGCCCTGGAGGTCCAGGACGTCCAGGTATTCGGCGAGGAAGGCCGCCGCCGCCTTCCAGTCCGGGCGGCCGATGCGGGACGCGAAGTCGGACAGGGCCGTCGGGCCCAGGCCCAGCTCGCGGGCTCGGGCGAGCACCGCGCGGACCTCGTCCGCGAAGCCCCGCGTGGTCAGCGCGGCCCGCAGGTCGTCCGGCCAGCGGATCGAGCGGATCCGGCGCTGGCCTTCGAGGAGGGTACGGACCATGACGTCCTGCTCCGGGCCGGAGAGGAGGCGCAGCGGGTCCGCGAAGAGTTCGGCGTCCTGGTGGGCGCGGACCAGTCCGTAACAGAAGGAGTGGAAGGTGGTGGCCTGCGGGGCGCGCGCCCCGCCGAGCCGCAGGGCGGTCCGGTCGCGCAGTTCCACCGCGGCCTTGCGGCTGAAGGTGAGGATCAGGACGCGGGCGGGGTCGGTCCCGGACTCCACGCGGGCGGCGACCGCCTCGACCAGGGTGGTCGTCTTTCCGGTGCCCGGTCCGGCCAGGACGAGCAGCGGGCCGCCGGTGTGCTCAACCACCGCCCGCTGCGCTGCGTCCAGCACAGGGGGATCCACCCGCTCCGCACCGGTACGCACCAGGCGGTACGCGTCCGGGGTCCGCGTACGCCGCCGCTCGGTGCGGTGGCCGTCGGAGGAAGAGGTGTTCACGTGGGGTGCCGGTCCTGGTGGGTCTGCCGTTGCGGCGGTCGCTGCCGCAGCGGTTGCTGCTGCTGTGGTGACGGCCCGGGCGGTGGCCGCGGCCGAAGCCTTGGCCGAAGCGGTGGCCGAAGCCGAAGCCGAAGAGGCAACGCTACGGCACGGCGCGCGGCGGGCGCAGTTTCCCCGGGAGTCCCGTCCTCACTGCCATCCGGTCCCCCGCATCCCCCGTACGGGGTTTCGCACGTCCCTTCGACCACCCCTCCGGGCCGCACATGGCCGAAGCTGTCACATGTGACCTTCGTCCCGCGCTGTGTCCCCGTCGTGGTCCCCGTCGTGCCCGTCCCAGCGTGCCCGCCGCATGTCGAGCCGCGGTTCGCCGTCGCCGGTGAGCCGCAGCGGGGTGGCCTCGGCCCGGTAGTTCTCCAGCGCCCGCCGCTCGCTGCCGGGCAGCGGACGGCCGTCCGCCCGCACCACGCGCCACCAGGGCACGGCTCCGCCGTACAGGGCCATGGCCCGGCCCACTTGACGCGGCCCGCCCTCGCCGAGCCACTCCGCGATGTCGCCGTACGTCATCACCCGGCCGGGCGGAATCCGCTCGGCCGCCTCCAGCACCCGCTCCGCGTACGCCGGCAGCTCTTCGCTCATTCGGCCCATGGTGCCGCACCGGACCCACAGGGGAGCGGCAAGCGCGTGGAAGCCGGTGTTCCGGACCGGCTCGCACCCTGCTGCCCCCCGCGGGCGTCGGTCCATGCCACCATCTTCCGGGCGGTGACGCGTGATACGTGATCAAGAAGAGACGGAAGTGACGGGAAAGGAGCAGGGTGTGAGTCCTCCGGACGGCGCGGCGGCGAACGACGGCGCGCGCCCAGACGAAGGCCCGCCACAGGGCCGCGAGGACGCGCACGCGGACCTGCCGGCGGCTCCCTCTCAGGCCCAGACCGAGGCCCAGACCGAGGCCCAGCCCCAGGCCCAGGCCCAGGCGGCGGTTCCGCCTCCGGCCCCCGCTCCGGACCCGGCCCCCGAGGACGTCGAGACCCCGCACGGCCACACCCCGACGGCCGCCGACCAGGTCGAGGTCGACGAGCCGCTGCTCGCCGCCCGGGTGCACCGCCCCTCCGACCTCGTACGCCTCCTCGTCGGAATCCTCGGCATCGCCGTCGTCCTCGCCATCGCCGCCTTCGCCCACGGCACCACCGCGGGTCTGGAAGCCGACATCAGCAACGGCACGGGCCAGGCGCCCGACGTGCTGATCAAGGTCGCCGGGCTGGTCTCGAGCATCGCCGTGCTCCTCGTCCCGGTGGCTTTCGCCATCGAGAGGCTGATCAAACGCGACGGACTGCGCATCGCCGACGGCGTGCTCGCCGCCGTCCTCGCGCACGGGGTCACCCTCGCCACCGATCTCTGGGTCTCCCAGGCCGCGCCCACGACCATCCAGGAGGCCCTCACCCGTCCCACCATGGCCGACGGGGCCCTCACCGATCCGGTCCACGGCTACCTCGCGCCCGTGATCGCGTACATGACGGCCGTCGGGATGACCCGGCGTCCCCGCTGGCGCGTCGCCCTGTGGGTGGTCCTGCTGCTGGACGCCTTCGCGATGCTGGTCGGCGGCTACACCACCCCCTTCTCGATCATCCTGACCGTGCTGATCGGCTGGAGCGTCGCGTACGGAACCCTGTACGCGGTCGGCTCGCCGAACGTCCGCCCCACCGGGCAGAACCTCCTCGCGGGACTGCGCCGGGTCGGCTTCCAGCCGGTCAGCGCGATGCGCGCCGAGTCCCCGGAAGGCGGCGACAGCACCGAGGTCAGCGACCGCGGGCGGCGCTACCACGTCACCCTGGAGGACGGCCCGCCCCTCGACGTCACCGTCGTGGACCGGGAGCAGCAGGCCCAGGGCTTCTACTACCGGGTCTGGCGCCGCCTGACGCTGCGGGGGATCACCACCCGGCGCAGTCTGCAGTCCCTGCGCCAGGCGCTGGAGCAGGAGGCGCTGCTCGCGTACGCGGCCATCGCCGCCGGAGCCAACGCGCCCAAGCTGATCGCCACCTCCGAGCTGGGTCCGGACGCCGTGATGCTCGTCTACGAGCACCTGGGCGGCCGGAGCCTGGACCAGCTGGCCGACGAGGAGATCACCGACGAGCTGAGCCGCAACGCCTGGCAGCAGGTACGGGCCCTGCAGTCCCGGCGGATCGCGCACCGGCGGCTGACCGGGGACGCGCTCGTGGTGGATCGTTCCGGCAGCGGCACCGGCGCCACCGCCGGCGGTGGCGCCGCGGCGGGCACCATCACCCTGACCGATCTGCGCGGCGGCGAGATCGCGGCCGGCGACCTCGTGCTGCGCATGGACATCGCGCAGCTGCTCACCACCCTCGGCCTGCGGGTCGGCGCCGAGCGCTCGGTCGCCTCGGCGGTGTCGGTGCTCGGCCCGGACGCGGTGGCGGACTGCCTGCCGCTGCTCCAGCCGATCGCGCTGAGCCGCTCCACGCGGGCGACGCTGCGCAAGCTGGCGCGGGAGCGGGCGGACCGCGAGCGGGAAGCCGTACTGGAGTCCTCGCGGGCGGCGAAGGCCTTGCGCGAGGCGGGCTCCGCCTCGCCCGCCACCCGCTCAGCCGTCGAGAAGAAGGCCGAGAAGAAGGCTTTGGACGACGCGCTCGACGGGGCCCGCGAGGAGGATCTGCTGAGCCAGATCCGCCAGCAGGTGCTGCTGATCCGCCCGCAGGCGCCGGTGGAACCGGCCCGGCTGGAGCGGATCCGGCCGCGCACGCTGGTGTCGTTCATCGCGGGCGCGTTCGGCGCGTACTTCCTGGTCACCCAGATCGCGCACGTCGACTTCGCCACCACGATCGGCGACGCGCAGTGGGGCTGGGTCGGGGTGGCGCTCGCCTTCTCGGCGCTCACCTATTTCGCGGCGGCGATGAGCCTGCTGGGCTTCGTACCCGAGCGGGTGCCGTTCCTGCGGACCGTACTGGCCCAGGTCGCCGGATCCTTCGTGAAGCTGGTGGCTCCGGCCGCGGTCGGCGGTGTCGCGCTGAACACCCGCTTCCTCCAGCGGGCGGGCATCCGGCCCGGACTCGCCGTGGCCAGCGTGGGCGCCTCGCAGCTCTTCGGGCTGGCGAGCCACATCCTGCTGCTGCTGTCCTTCGGCTATCTGACGGGGACCGAGAAGACCCCCGAGATGACCCCGTCGAGGACGGTCATCGCCGGTCTGCTGACGGTGGCCGTGCTGGTGCTCGTGGTGACGGCCGTGCCCTTCCTGCGGAAGTTCGTGGCGACCCGGGTACGGGCCCTGTTCGCCGGAGTGGTCCCGCGCATGCTGGACGTGCTCCAGCGGCCGCAGAAACTCCTGACCGGCATCGGCGGAATGCTGCTGCTGACGGGCTGCTTCGTGATGTGCCTGGACGCCTCGATCCGCGCCTTCGGCGGCGGCGAGGCCATCAGCTACGCGAGCATCGCGGTGGTCTTCCTGGCCGGCAACGCCCTCGGCTCGGCCGCTCCGACACCGGGCGGCATCGGAGCGGTGGAGGGCGCGCTGACGCTGGGCCTGGTCGCGGCGGGGCTGGACGGCCAGGTGGCCTTCTCGGCGGTGCTGCTGTTCCGCGTGGTGACGTTCTGGCTGCCGGTGCTGCCGGGGTGGATCTCCTTCAACTTCCTGACGCGCAAGGAAGCGATCTAAATCCCCTGGAGCCCGGTCGGAGCCCTGCTTAGGGTGGCCGGATGAACGGGACCAGCGGGGCAAGCAGCACGAGCGGCATACAGGTCGTATCCGACCGGGCCGAGTGGCGGGTCGGCTTCGAGGAGCGGGTGCTCTCCGGGTACCGGGCCGCGGGGTGCTCGGAGCCCCTCGCCCGGGCCCTGCTGGAGCGGGCGCTGAAGGGCGTCGACGGCTGGACGGTGGCCACGGACGGCGACGCCGGATGGATCGCGGTCGGGGTGTCCGAGGACAACGGAGCCACCGTGGGCCGGATCCACGACCTGACGGCAGTGGCACCGGAGGCGGCGGCCGCGGCCCGCACGTGGGCCGAGCGGTGGTGCGCCGAGCGGGGCGCAGGGCGGGTGGAGGTCCGGCTCAGCGGCGGATCGGGAGCCGGGGCCGAAGCCGCAGCCGAACCGGGACCCGCGGCCACAACCACAACCACAGCCGGACTGTTCGCCGGCTACCCCGTGCGCGGCCAGAACCGGATGCGCGCCGTGGCCGAGCGCCCCGAGCTGCCGCCGGGCCTGGGCGTCCGCCGGCTCACCCAGGAGGAGTACCCCGGCTGGTACGCCGGCGAGGTGGCCGCGTACGTCGCGGACATCGTCCGGGCCGGAGCCCTGACCCCGGAGCAGGCCCGGGCCAAGTCCGACGAGGACTTCGCCCGGTACCTCCCGCAGGGTTACCGCACCCCCGGGCACGCCTTCTACGCGATGGAGGCGGACGGGCAGGTGATCGGCACGGGCTGGGTGAACCACGGCCACCTGCCGGGCGTCACCTTCGGCTTCTCGCTGGAGGTGTACGAGGAGCACCGCGGCAAGGGCTTCGGCCGCGCCGCGATGTCCGTCGGCGAGTGGGCCGTCCGGCAGGGCGGCGACGAGGCGCTGATGTTCAACGTGTTCGGCGGCAACGAGGTGGCGATGAGCCTGTACGACCGCACGGGCTTCGCCGTCCTGGACGAGTTCCGCTCCCTGCCCCTCTGAAACACCCCCGGCGTCGCACCCGTCAGAAGATCAGCAGCAGCGAAGCCGGCAGGGCCGCAGACCCGACGATTTCGACGGTGCCGACCACCGCCACCTTGAGCCCGCGGCCGGGGAGCGCCGCGGCCCGGGCCAGGTAGGCCGCGAAGGGGAGGGCCAGCCACGGGGAGAGGCAGGCCGCCAGGGCGGTGGCCATCGCGTGGTAGGCCACCGAACCGCGGTAGTACGTACGGGAGTTCCGCTCCCTGATCATCGTCTTCACGTACGGGACCGTGCCCGCGAAGTACAGCAGGCAGGCGGCGGCCGGCGCCCAGGGCAGGCCGCCCCCTCCGAGCCGCGCCGCCACCAGCAGCATCCCGCACGCCGGGACCACCGCGGCCAGTCCGTTGGCCAGGGCGCGCTCGCGGTTCCGCAGCGCGAACCAGGAGTTCACGGCCACGAAGGGCGCCGCCGCCGCGCCCGCGAGCAGCAGCCAGGGGTGGAGCACCGCGAGCGGGATCCCCGCCAGGGCGGTCGCCGCGCCGAGTACGAGGGCCGGGCGGACGTGCCGCCGCGCCACCTCCGGGCGCCTGGCCGCGACCCGGCGCAGGCGCAGCCACTGCTGGGCGTGGAAGACCGCCGCGTAGCCGAGGAGCCAGGCCGTCAGGAGCAGGGCGTGCTGCCATCCGGGCCGCGGCGAGAGGAACGTGCCCGCGAGGAAGGGCACCGTGAGCATCGCCCACGCCCCGTGCTGGTCCGGGATCCAGGAGACCTTCTTCGGCGGCACGTTCTGCGACCTTCCCCGCTAATTGGTATTCGGGCTCGTAATTTTCCGGCCGTACAAAGGAGTTGGCCTTCTCCAGCGTGGCATCCACTCGACCTGTGAAAGACCGGAATTAGGTCACGCCCGTACGGGACCTTTGTCATCGGATTCGCCTCCGCGCCGGGCGTAGCGTCGTGTCTGGGTCATCTTGCCCGGACCCCACGCACCGCCTTTTATTCCGGCCTGGAGGGTCGCCTTGAACGAGCGCCACATACGCGACGGACACCAGGACGCCGCCGAATCGCTGATCAAGGCGGGCAGCTTCTTCAGGACCGCCGAGGTCTCCGGCGACCTGCGGACCGTCCACCACACCGGCGGCCGCGCCGCGGAGGCCTTCTACCGCGACCGGTGGAGCCACGACAAGGTCGTGTACTCCACCCACGGCGTGAACTGCACGGGCTCCTGCCGGTGGAAGGTCTACGTCAAGGACGGGATCATCACCTGGGAGACGCAGTCCACCGACTATCCCTCGGTGGGTCCCGACAGCCCCGAGTACGAGCCCCGCGGCTGCCCGCGCGGCGCCTCGTTCTCCTGGTACTCCTACTCCCCCACCCGGGTGCGCTACCCGTACGTGCGCGGCGCCCTGCTGGAGATGTACCGCGAGGCCAAGGCGCGCCTCGGCGACCCGGTCGAGGCCTGGGCCGACGTCCAGTCCGACCCGGTGCGCCGGCGTACGTACCAGCAGGCGCGCGGCAAGGGCGGGCTGGTGCGGGCGACGTGGGAGGAGGCGACGGAGATCGTCGCGGCCGCCCACGTGCACACGATCAAGGAGCACGGTCCGGACCGTGTCGCCGGCTTCTCGCCGATCCCGGCGATGTCGATGGCCTCGCACGCGGCCGGCGCCCGCTTCCACTCGCTCATCGGTGCGCCGATGCTGTCCTTCTACGACTGGTACGCCGACCTTCCGGTCGCCTCCCCGCAGGTCTTCGGGGACCAGACGGACGTCCCGGAGTCGGGTGACTGGTGGGACGCCGCGTACCTGATGATGTGGGGCTCGAACGTTCCCGTCACGCGTACCCCGGACGCCCACTGGATGGCCGAGGCCCGCTACCGCGGCCAGAAGGTCGTCACCGTTTCCCCCGATTACGCGGACAACACCAAATTCGCCGATGAATGGATGCACCCGCACCCCGGTACGGACGGTGCGCTGGCCCTCGCGATGGGCCATGTCATCCTCAAGGAATTCTTCGTCGACCAGCAGACTCCCTTCTTCACGGACTACGTCCGGCAGTACACGGACCTGCCTTTCCTGGTGTCCCTCAGTGAAACCGAACAGGGCTTGGTTCCCGGCAAGTTCGTCACCGCCGCCGATCTCGGTCAGGACACTGAGAACGCGCAGTGGAAGACCGTCCTGATCGACGACACGACCGGCGAGGCCGTCGTCCCGAACGGCACGCTCGGCCACCGCTGGGGCAAGAACGAGAAGCCCGAGTGGAATCTCGAACTCGGCGACACCGTCCCGCGCCTGACCCTCCACGCCGCCGACGGCGAGGGCGTGGAGATCACCCTCCCCCGCTTCGAGGACGACGAGCAGGGCGTGGGCGAGGACGGGAAGCCGCGCGGCACCATCCGCCGCGGTGTGCCCGTACGGCGCCTGGCGACCGCGGGCGGGGAGCGGCTGGTCACCACCGTCTTCGACCTGATGCTCGCCCAGTACGGGGTCGGCCGCGAGGGCCTGCCCGGCGTGTGGCCCACGGGCTACGAGGACGCGAGCGCCCCGGGCACCCCCGGCTGGCAGGAGTCGCTGACCTCGGTCCCGGCGGCCCAGGCGGCGCGCGTGGCACGGGAGTTCGCGCAGACCGCCGAGCAGTCCCGGGGCCGCTGCATGATCCTGATGGGCGCGGGCACCAACCACTGGTTCCACTCCGAGACCATCTACCGCTCCTTCCTGGCCCTGCTCACCCTCACCGGCTGCCAGGGCCGCAACGGCGGCGGCTGGGGCCACTACGTCGGCCAGGAGAAGTGCCGCCCGGTCACCGGCTGGGCGACGCTGGCCGCCGCCTCCGACTGGTCGCGCCCGCCGCGCCAGATGATCGGCGCGGCCTGGTTCTACCTGCACACCGACCAGTGGCGCTACGACACGCTTCCGGCGGAGGCGCTCGCCTCCCCGCTCGCTTCCGGCGCCTTCGAGGGCATGACGGGCTCGGACTGCCTGGCGGCGAGCGCCCGGATGGGCTGGATGCCCTCGTACCCGACCTTCGACCGCAACCCGCTGGACCTGGGCGAGGCCGAGGACCCGGTGGCGTCCGCCGTCGAGCAGCTCAGGAGCGGCGAGCTCGGTTTCGCCGGCGAGGACCCGGACGCCCCGGGCAACTGGCCTCGCGTGCTCAACGTGTGGCGGGCCAACCTGCTGGGCTCCAGTTCCAAGGGCAACGAGTACTTCCTCAAGCACCTCCTGGGGACCCACTCCAACCTGCCCGAGGACGGGCCGCGCTGCACGCCGAAGGACGTGACGTACCGGGAGGAGGACGTGGAGGGCAAGCTCGACCTGCTCATGTCCATGGACTTCCGGATGACGTCCACGACGCTGCTGTCGGACGTGGTGTTCCCGGCGGCCACCTGGTACGAGAAGCACGACCTGTCCTCCACGGACATGCACCCCTTCCTGCACGCCTTCACCCCGGCCGTGGACCCGCCGTGGCAGGCGCGCTCCGACTACGACGCCTTCAAGGGGCTGGCCGAGCGGTTCGGTGAGCTCGCGAAGACGCACCTGGGCGTGCGCAAGGACCTGGTCGCCACCGCCCTGCAGCACGACACCCCGGGCGGTGAGATGGCGCAGCCCGGCGGGGTCGCGCTGGACTGGTCGAAGGGCGAGTGCGAGCCCGTACCGGGCCGGACCATGTACAACCTGGCGGTCGTGGAGCGGGACTACGGGGCGGTCGGCGAGAAGTTCGCCGCGCTCGGCCCGCTCGTCGACACGCTGGGCGTGACCACGAAGGCGGTCACCTTCGACGTGGCCGAAGAGGTGGCCTACCTCGGCGCGAAGAACGGCACGGTCCGCGGCGGCGTCGCCGACGGCCGCCCGCGCCTGGAGACGGCCCAGCAGGCCTGCGAGGCGATCCTCTCGCTGTCCGGCACCAGCAACGGCCGCCTCGCCACGCAGGGGTTCGAGACCCTGGAGAAGAAGGTCGGCACCCCGATGGCCCACCTGGCCGCCGAGGCCGAGGGCAAGCGGATCACCTTCGCCGACACCCAGGCCCGCCCGGTCCCGGTGATCACCTCGCCGGAGTGGTCGGGCTCCGAGTCCGGTGGGCGCCGGTACACGGCCTTCACGATCAACACCGAGCACCTCAAGCCCTGGCACACCCTCACCGGCCGCCAGCACTTCTTCATCGACCACGACTGGCTGCACGAGGTCGGGGAGTCCCTCCCCGTCTACAAGCCGCCGCTGAACATGCACACCCTGTACGGGGAGCCCGAGCTCGGCACGATCGACGAGAAGGCGAAGTCGGTGGCCGTCCGGTACCTGACCCCGCACAACAAGTGGGCGATCCACAGCCAGTACCAGGACAACCTCTACATGATGACCCTGGGACGCGGCGGCCAGACGGTCTGGATGTCCCCGCAGGACGCCGAGGCGATCGGCGTCGCGGACAACGACTGGATCGAAGCGGTCAACCGCAACGGCGTGATCACCGCCCGCGCGATCGTCTCCCACAAGATGCCGCCCGGCACGGTCTACATGAACCACGCGCAGGAGCGCACGGTCGGCGTCCCCAAGACGGAGAAGACCGGCCGCCGCGGCGGCATCCACAACTCGCTGACCCGGGTGATGCTCAAGCCCACCCACCTCATCGGCGGCTACGCCCAGCTGACCTGGGCCTTCAACTACCTCGGCCCGACCGGAAACCAGCGCGACGAGGTGACGGTCATCCGCCGCCGCGACCAGAAGGTGGAGTTCTAAGTGATGCCCCGTGGCGAAGCCACTATCGGACGTGTGATGGCACAGGTCGCGATGGTCATGAACCTCGACAAGTGCATCGGCTGCCACACCTGCTCGGTCACCTGCAAGCAGGCGTGGACCAACCGGCAGGGCACCGAATACGTCTGGTTCAACAACGTCGAGACCCTCCCCGGCCAGGGTTACCCGCGCCGCTGGGAGGATCAGGAGAAGTGGAAGGGCGGCTGGGAGCGCACCCGCTCCGGCAAGCTCCGCCTCAAGGCGGGCGGCCGGCTCGCCAAGCTGGGCAAAATCTTCGCGAACCCGGACCTGCCGGAGATCGACGACTACTACCAGCCCTGGACCTACGAGTACAAGAACCTCACCGAGGCCCCGGCGGGCGACGACATGCCCACCGCCCGGCCCGTCTCCCAGCTCACCGGCGAGCCCATCGACAAGATCGAGTGGGGTCCGAACTGGGACGACAACCTCGGCGGCGCGCCCACGCACGCCCCGCAGGACCCGATCATCGAGAAGATCCGCGACGCGGTCGGCGAGAAGATCCGCTTCGAGTTCGAGCAGAGCTTCATGTTCTACCTCCCGCGGATCTGCGAGCACTGCCTCAACCCCGCGTGCGTCTCCTCCTGTCCCTCCGGCGCGATGTACAAGCGCGAGGAGGACGGCATCGTCCTGGTCGACCAGGACCAGTGCCGCGGCTGGCGGATGTGCGTGACCGGATGCCCGTACAAGAAGGTGTACTTCAACCACCAGACCGGCAAGGCCGAGAAGTGCACCTTCTGCTTCCCGCGCATCGAGGTCGGCATGCCGACCGTGTGCTCGGAGACGTGCGTGGGCCGGATGCGCTACCTCGGCGTGATGCTCTACGACGCCGACAAGGTGGCCGAGGCCGCAGCGGTCGAGGACGAGCACGATCTGTACCCCTTCCAGGTGGAGTGCTTCCTCGACCCCGCGGACCCCGCCGTGATCGCCGCCGCCCGCGCGGCCGGCATCACCGACGAGTGGCTCGACGCGGCCCGCAACTCCCCGGTCTACGACCTGATCGCCACCTACCAGGTCGCCCTCCCCCTCCACCCGGAGTACCGGACGATGCCGATGGTCTGGTACGTCCCGCCGCTCTCCCCCGTGGTCGAGGCCGTCGCCGCCACCGGCAGCGACGGCGAGGACGCCGGAAACCTCTTCGGTGCCATCGAGTCCCTGCGCATCCCCGTCGAGTACCTCGCGGAGGTCCTGACCGCCGGCGACACCGTGCCCGTGGAGGCGGTGCTGCGCCGGATGGCCGCGATGCGCGCCTACATGCGCCGGGTCAACCTGGGCGAGGAGCGCGACGAGTCGATCGCGCGGGCCGTCGGGCTGTCCGGGCAGGAGATGGAGGACATGTTCCGGCTCCTCGCCATCGCCAAGATCGAGGACCGCTTCGTGATCCCCAGCGCCGCCCGCGCCGAGGCCGACGCGCTCGCCGACTCGCACCCGCTGAACGACGCGGAGCAGGGCTGCCCCGTCGCCGCACTGCCCGAACCCCGGGTGATGCTCAATCTCGGGGATACCAGGAGGCGTTCGTGATCCGGAATCCGATGAGTGGTGACGCACTGGTGCGGCTGGTCGCGGGCTGCGTACTGCAGTACCCCGGCGACTACTTCCACGACGAACTCCCGCGGCTCCGTGCGGCCCTCGCCGGGGCGCCCGCCGAACCGGCCGCGCTGCTCGGCGCGTTCCTGGACGAGGCCGAGGTCCAGACCCCGATCGAGCTGTGCTCCCAGTACACCTCCACCTTCGACACCCGCAACCGGCGCTGCCTCTACCTCACCTGGTGGGTCGACGGGGACACTCGCCGGCGCGGGCTGTCCCTGGTCCGGCTGAAGCGGATCTACCGGGACTTCGGGCTGGAGTTCGCGGGTGAGGAACTGCCCGACTTCCTCCCGGTGGCCCTGGAGTTCGCCGCCCGCGAGGAGGAGGCCGGCACCCGGCTGCTCCAGGAGCACCGGGCCGGGCTGGAGCTGCTGCGCCTGGCGCTCACCGAGTTCGGATCCCCGTACGCCCGGATCCTGGAGGCCGTCTGCGCGACGCTGCCCGGGCCCTCCCCCGAGACCAAGGCGGAGGCGAAGGCCCTCGCGAGGAACGGGCCGCCGCAGGAGCTGGTGGGCGCGGGCTCGGCGCTCGAACCGTTCGGGCCGGGCCTCGACATGCCGGCCGACTTCCCCGGAGCGGTCCCGACCGACCTCCCCTGGCCCACGACGGCCTACTCGACCGCTGCCGCCGCCTCCGAAAGGATGCCCGCCTGATGGACCTCCTCCTGTGGGGCGTACTCCCGTACGTCTCGATCGCCCTGCTCATCGCGGGCACGGTCTGGCGGGCCCGCTTCGACAAGTTCGGCTGGACCACGCACTCCTCGCAGCTGCACGAGTCGCGGCTGCTGCGCATCGGCTCGCCGCTCTTCCACTTCGGCATGCTCTTCGTGATCGTGGGCCACGTGGTCGGCCTGCTCATCCCCAAGAGCTGGACCGACGCGGTGGGCCTGAGCGACCACGCGTACCACCTGATGGCGCTCTCCACCGGCACGGTCGCGGGCGTCGCGGCCGCCGTGGGCATCGGGATCCTGGTCTACCGGCGCTTCAAGGTGCCGGCCGTGCGCAGGGCGACGCTGCGCAGCGACCACCTGATGTACTCGTTCCTGCTCGGCGCGATGATCCTCGGGCTGACGGCGACCCTGCTGAACTCGGCCGGGATGACGGACGGTTACAACTACCGCGACGGCATCTCCCCGTGGTTCCGCAGCCTGTTCACCTTCACCCCGGACTACCACCTGATGGCGGGCGCCCCGCTCGCCTTCAAGGTCCACATCCTCTTCGGGTTCACGCTGTTCGCGCTGATCCCGTACTCGCGCCTGGTGCACATGTTCTCGGTGCCGCTGAAGTACCTGTTCCGGCCGTACGTGGTCTACCGCAAGCGGGACCCCGAGCAGCTCGCCAACCGCCCGAGCAAGCGCGGCTGGGAGCGCGTCTCGTGACCTCTCGCCCCGCACACACCACCCGGTCCTCCCACACCGTCGTGCGGCAGCCCCGCCGCGCGGTCTCCGACCGGCCCTTCATCGTCATCTGGGAGGCCACCCGGGCCTGCCCGCTGGCCTGTCTGCACTGCCGGGCCGAGGCGCAGACCCTGCGCCACCCCGAGGAGCTCGACGGGGCGGACGCCCGCCGGGTGATGGACCAGATCGCCGCCTTCGGCAAGCCCGGCCCGCTCTTCGTGATCACCGGCGGGGACCCCTTCCAGCGCACCGACCTCACCGACCTGGTCGCGTACGGGACCTCGCTCGGCCTGCGGGTCGCGGTGTCCCCGTCGGGCACGCCGACGCTGACCCGGGAGAACCTCGTAGCGGTCCGGGAAGCGGGGGCCATCGCGCTCTCGCTCTCCCTGGACGGTTCCACGCCCGAGCGCCACGACGCCTTCCGGGGCGTGCCCGGGGTCTACGACTGGACGCTGGAGGGCTGGCGGGCCGCCCGGGAGCTCGGACTCAAGGTGCAGATCAACACCACGGTCACCCGCGACAGCCTGGAGGACCTCGCCGACATAGCGGCACTGGTCAAGCGCGAGGGCGCGATGCTGTGGTCGGGCTTCGTCCTGGTCCCGACCGGGCGCGGGGAACAGCTGGACTCCCTGACCGCCGCCGAGATCGAGGACGTCCTGCACTTCCTGTACGACTGCGGGGCGGTGATGGCGACCAAGACGACGGAGGGCCACCACTTCCGGCGGGTCGCGCTGCAGCGCACCGTCCTGGACGCGCGCGGCGAGAAGCCCGTCCTGGGCCCGCTCCACGAGCGCCTCTCGGCCCGAGCCCGCGAGCTGGGGGTCTTCGACGGGGAGCGGCGGGCCGTGCGCCGGCCGCCCATGGACGTCTCCTCGGGCCGCGGCTTCGTCTTCATCTCGCACACGGGCGAGGTGCACCCCAGCGGCTTCCTGCCGCTCTCGGCGGGCAACGTGAAGAACCACCCGCTGACCGAGATCTACCGGGGATCGGCGCTCTTCACCAAGCTCCGCGACCCCTCGCTGCTGCGCGGCACGTGCGGGGCGTGCGAGTTCAAGACGGTGTGCGGGGGGTCGCGCTCCCGGGCGTACGGCTTCACGCGCGACGTGCTCGAAGCGGACCCGTACTGCGCGTACGAGCCCGGCAGCTTCCCCTACCAGGAGGAACTCAGGGCTCTGGCCGAAAGCATGAGGCGCTGACCCACCCCGCTCCCATACGTTTCATATGGGAACATATCGACCACGGCCTCGGGGCCACGGGAGAACACAATGCGTTCAGTGATCGTCATCGGTGGCGGGATCAGCGGTCTGGCCGCCGCGTGGCAGTTGCGCGGCCAGGCCGATGTGACCGTCCTGGAGAGCCACGCCAAGGTCGGCGGGAAGCTCCGGACCGGCACCATCGCCGGCATCACCGTCGACGAGGGCGCCGAATCCCTCATGGCCCTGCGCCCGGAAGCCGTGGAACTGGCCGCCGCCGTCGGACTCGGCGAGGCCCTCTGCGACCCCGCGAAGGCCGCCACCACCATCTGGACCAACGGCGCCCTGCGCCCGCTGCCCGCCGGACACGTGATGGGCGTCCCCACCGACCCCTCCGCGCTGGCCGGCACCGGACTGCTCTCCCCCGAGGGCCTGCGACGCGTCGCCGCCGAGGAGACCCTCCCGGCCACCCCGCTCACCGAGGACTGCTCGGTCGCCGAGTACCTGGGCGGCCGCTTCGGCCAGGAGGCCGTGGACCGGCTCATCGAACCCATGCTGGGCGGCGTCTACGCCGGCCTCGCCGACCGGCTCTCGCTGCGCGCGGCCATGCCCCGGATCGCGGCCCTCGCGGAGCAGGGCACCCCGCTCCTCCCGGCCCTGCGTCGGATGCGCGCCGCCGGCGCCCCCCGCTCGGGGGCCGTGGCCGTCCAGGGCGTCGTCGGCGGCACCGGGCGCTTCCCGGCGGCCGTCGCGGAAGCCTGCGGAGCCCGCATCCTCACCGGGACGACGGCCCGCTCGCTCCAGCGGGTCACCGACGGCCGCTGGCGCGTCCAGGCGATGACCGGCGACGGCGCGCTGACGATGGAGGCCGACGCGGTGATCCTCGCCCTTCCCGCCTTCGCGGCGGCGGAGCTGCTGCGCCCGCACTCCCCGCTCGCCGAGGCCGAGCTCTCCTCGATCCCGCACGCCTCGACGGCCGTCATCACCATGGCCTTCTCCCGCGCCCAGGCCCACTTCCTCCCCGAGGGCAACGGCTTCCTGGTCCCGCCGGTCGACGGCCACACCCTGAAGGCCGCCTCCTTCCTCTCCAACAAGTGGTCCTGGCTGCACGACGCAGCCCCCGAGACCTTCGTGCTCCGCGCCTCCATCGGCCGCATCGGGGAGGACGAACTGCTCGGCCGCCCCGACCGCCACCTGGTCCGCTCGGCCATCGCCGAGCTCCACCACGCGGTGGGCCCCATGGGCGAACCCCTGGCCACCCGCGTCACCCGCTGGGACCGGGGCCTGCCCCAGTACGGCGTCGGGCACCGCGAGCGCGTCGCCCGCATCCGCGAGGCCGCCGGCAAGCTCCCGGGCATCGCCCTGTGCGGAGCGGCGTACGAGGGCGTGGGCGTCGCCGCCTGCGTCGCGACGGGGCGCGCGGCCGCGAAGCAGGTCCTGGCCCGGCCGTAGCGCGCGGCGTTCGTATCGGGCGGGTATCAGCGGACGCTCGGCTTTTCATCTCATCGGCCCGCGGGGCCGCGGCTACGGAATGTACGGCTGCCGCGGCCCTATCGTCTTCATCGGTACCCGTCCGCACCCGTCCGCACCCGTCCGCCGCACAGGAGTCGTCCCCCGTGTCCTCCCCCACCCCGGCTCCCGCCGCCCCGCGACCCGTTCGCTTGCTGCTGGTGGAGGACGACGAGCTGATGCGCCGCTCGTTCACCGTCTCCCTGGAGCGCTACGGGTACACGGTGCGGGCCGCCGCCGACGGGCTCACGGGCCTCGAATCCTTCCGCGACGAGGACTTCGACCTGCTGATCCTCGACGTGATGCTGCCCGGCCTCGACGGGATCGGCCTGTGCCGCAAGGTCCGGGAGACCAGCCTGGTCCCCGTCCTGATGATGTCGGCCCGCGGCGACGGGCTGGACATCGTCGCCGGCCTGGAGGCCGGGGCGGACGACTACGTGGTCAAGCCCGTGGACACCAACGTGCTCGTGGCCCGCATCCGCTCGCTGCTGCGGCGCGCCACCTACGCCCCCGCCCCGGCGGGGGCGGCCACAGAACAAGAACCCGGACCGTCCGAGGGGGAACTGCTGACCTTCGGGGACCTGACCCTGCACACCGGCGGCCTGGACGTGGCCGTCGGCGGAACCCCGGTGGCGCTCACCCCGACCGAGCTGAAGCTGCTGTTGGAGTTCGCCGCCCACCCGGGCATCGTGCTCGAGCGGCACACCCTGCTGCGCAACGTCTGGGACTACGGCTGGGACGGCGACAGCCGGGTCGTCGACCTGTGCGTGCAGCGGCTGCGCGGCAAGCTCGGCCGGGACCGGATCGAAACGGTCCGCGGCTTCGGCTACAAGCTCAAGCGCTGAGACCGGTGACCCCCTTCGAGAAGCCGCGGCCGGGCCGCGTCCCCCTGCGCTGGAAGATCGCCGCCCTGGCCGCGGCCACGGCCTGCCTGGTCGCGGTGGCGGTGGGCCTGCTCGTGCACTTCTGGACCGCGTCGGACATCCGGTCCCGGGCCGAGATGCGGGCCTTCAACACCGTGCACTCGGCCATGGACACCTACCGGCGCACCGGAACCCTCATCGAGGGAGCCGAGCTCGATCCGCCCGGACTGCCCGCAGCACTGCGCGACCCGGCCGACGGCGACCGGCACACGGCGTACGACGGGCACGTCGACGGGAACAGCGGGCCGACCGCCTGGGCCGCGCAGCGCGTCGGCGGCCCCGGCAGCCCGGTGCTGGCCTACGGCGTCAACACGAACCCGGATCTCTACGGACTGCGCCGGCTCGACGCCACCATGACGGTGGCCTCCCTGATCGCCCTCGCCGCGGCCACGCCCCTCGCGGTCTACGGCGCCGGGCTCCTCGGCCGCCGGCTGAGCCGGGTCTCCGAGACCGCGAGCCGGATCTCCGCCGGGGACCTGGACGCCCGCACCGGCCCCACCCGGGGTCGCGACGAGGTCGACGACATCGCCGCCACCGTCGACCTCATGGCCGACACCCTCGGCCGCAAACTGCGCGACGAGCGCCGGTTCACCGCCGACGTGGCCCACGAACTGCGCACGCCCGTCGGCGGTCTGCTGGCCGCGGCCGACCTGCTGGCGCCCGGGGAGACGGAGGACCTGCTCCGGGCCCGGGTACGCGATCTGCGCGGACTGGTCGAGGACCTCCTGGAGATCTCCCGGCTCGACGCGGGCGCCGAACTGCCGGTCCACGCCCGGGTCCCGCTCGGCGCGGTCGTCTCCGAGGCCGTGGCGCGCACGGGCCTCGCCGCGGAGATCGACGTCACCGGACAGGCCGAGGGCGTGGAGACCGACCCGCGCCGCCTCGAACGGATCGTCGGCAACCTCGTCGTCAACGCCCACCGGCACGGGCGGACCCCGGTCCGGGTCACCGTCCAGGGCCGCACGGTCGTCGTACGCGACCACGGCCCCGGCTTCCCCGCCGACCTGCTGAGCCACGGCCCGCGCCGCTTCCACACGGGCCGGGCGGAGCGCGGCTCGGGCCACGGCCTGGGCCTGACCATCGCCCTGGGCCAGGCCCGGGTCCTCGGCGCCGACCTCCGCTTCGCCAACGCCCCGGACGGCGGCGCGGTCGCCACACTGCACCTGCCCACCTGACCACCGCGCACCAGCCAAATCCAGCCCCGCCGGCGTTGAGACGCGGGGTCCGGGGGCGCAGCCCCAGCGGGTCCGGGGGCGCAGCCCCAGCGGGTCCGGGGGCGCAGCCCCAGCGGGTCCGGGGGCGCAGCCCCAGCGGGTCCGGGGGCGCAGCCCCAGCGGGTCCGGGGGCGCAGCCCCAGCGGGTCCGGGGGCGCAGCCCCAGCGGGTCCGGGGGCGCAGCCCCAGCGGGTCCGGGGGCGCAGCCCCAGCGGGTCCGGGGGCGCAGCCCCAGCGGGTCCGGGGGCGCAGCCCCAGCGGGTCCGGGGGCGCAGCCCCAGCGGGTCCGGGGGCGCAGCCCGGGGAACGGTGGAAGGGCGGGTAGGGGACATCGCCCCGCGCAGCGGCAGCCACCCGCCCACTACCGGACCGATACACACCGGAGCGGCCCCCGATACACGACGGCCCGGGCCCCGATACGTCCCCCGGACACCCTTCGAAGTGCAGCTTCCCGCGCCGAAGAGGAGTCCCCGTGACCGCCGCCCCCCATGCCCCGCACCCGCTCCACGCGCCGACCGGCATCGCGGCCGCCACCGCCGGCCTCTCTAAGGTCTACGGCAGTGGCGACACCCGGGTCGTCGCCCTGGACGACGTCAGCGTCTCCTTCCGCGAGGGCGAGTTCACCGCGATCATGGGCCCGTCCGGCTGCGGCAAGTCCACCCTGATGCACTGCGCCGCCGGTCTCGACTCCTTCAGCTCCGGCTCCGTCCGCATCGGCACCACCGAGCTGGGCACGCTCGGCGACGAACAGCTCACCCGGCTGCGCCGCGACCGGGTCGGCTTCATCTTCCAGGCGTTCAACCTGCTGCCGACCCTGACCGCGCTGGAGAACATCACCCTGCCGCTGACCATCGCCGGCCGTAAGCCCGACCGGCAGTGGCTGGACCACGTGGTGTCGATGACCGGCCTCGCCGATCGCCTCGGCCACCGTCCCGGCCAGCTCTCCGGCGGTCAGCAGCAGCGCGTGGCGGTGGCCCGGGCCCTCGTCTCCCGCCCGGCGATCATCTTCGGCGACGAGCCCACCGGAAACCTGGACTCCCGGGCCGGCGCCGAGGTCCTCGGCTTCCTGCGCGACTCGGTCCGCGAGCTGCGCCAGACCGTGGTCATGGTCACCCACGACCCCGTGGCCGCCGCCCACGCCGACCGCGTGGTCTTCCTCTCCGACGGACGGCTGGTCGACGAGATGCCCCGGCCCACCGCGGACCGGGTGCTGGACCGGATGAAGGCCTTCGACGCCCGCTCCCGCACGAGCTGACCCCTCCGCGCTCCCGTCAGCACCGCGCCCCCGCACCGCACCAGCCGCCCGCCCGCTCCCCCGGGCCCGCCTCTCCCAGGATCCGCATCCCCATGCTCCGTACCGCCCTGCGCAACGTGCTCGCGCACAAGGCCCGCCTCCTGATGACCGTGTTCGCGGTCATGCTCGGGGTCACCTTCGTCACCGGCAGCCTCGTCTACGGGGACAGCCTGAGGCAGGCCGCCGTCGACCGGGCGAGCGCCGGCTACGACCGCATCTCCCTCAACGTCTCGCCCAACACCCTGCCCGGCGGCCCGCCGGCCTCCCTCGACGCCGGCACCTCCGCCTCCCTGGCCCGGGTCCCCGGTGTCGCCGCCGCCGCGGGCCGGGTCAACGGCTTCGCCGCCGTCGCCGACCGCGAGGGACGTCTGCTGGGCAACGGCGAGTTCCGCAAGGGCGGCAATTTCGCCCCGGGCAAGGACGGAACGGACCCCGCGTACCGGTTCACCGCGGGCAAGGGACCGACCGGCGAGCACGAAGTCGCCCTGGACGAGGCCGGCGCGGCCAAGGGCGGCTACCGCGTCGGCGACACCGTGCGCGTGGGTACGGGCACGGGCGCCGCTTCGTACGCGCTCAGCGGTGTCTTCCGCACCGACGCCTCCAAGCTCTCCACCGGCGGAAGCCTGGTGCTGTTCACCGACGCCACCGCCCAGAAGCTGTTCCTCCGGCCCGGCCGGTACACGAACATCGAGATCACGGCCGTACCCGGCACCGACGTGACGCAGCTCCTCGGCCGGGTCGAAGCGGTGATCCCCAAGGACTCCACCGTGGTCACCGGCGCCCAGCTCGCCCGGCTCCAGGCGAACATGGCCTCCAGCGACAGCGACACCATGAGCCAGATCATGCTGGGCTTCGCCGCGGTCGCCCTGTTCGTGGCCACCTTCCTCATCTCCAACACCTTCACCATGCTGGTGTCCCGGCGCACCAGGGAACTGGCCCTGATGCGGGCCGTCGGCGCCACCCGCAAGCAGGTCCGCCGCATCCTGCTGACCGAATCCGTCCTCGTCGGGCTGATCGCCTCGGTGGCCGGCATCCTGGCCGGCACCGGGGTCGCCGCCCTGCTCCAGGCCCTCTTCTCCGCCGCCGACGGCCCGGCCGCCCCGCTGACCCTCCTCCCCTCCACCCTGATCGTCGCGCTGGTGGTCGGCACCGCCCTGCCCGTGATCGCCGCCTGGGTGCCGGTCCGCCGGGCCATGACCATCCCGCCCGTGGCCGCGCTCGGCGCCGCCGAGCCCGCCGCGCCCGCACGGGCCGGCTCCCTGCGCACCGGGATCGGCGCCGCCCTGCTGCTCACCGGCGCGGCGACCACCCTGTACGGCGCCCTCACCACCGGCGAGGACGCCCGGACCGTCATCGGTCTCGGCGCGGCCCTCACCCTGACCGGCGCGATCGCCCTCATCCCGCTCCTGTCCCGGCCGTTCACCGCCGTGCTCCGGCCGCTGCTGGTCCGGGTGAGCCCGGTGCAGGGCGAGCTCGCCGCCCGCAACACCGTGCGCGACCCCCGTCGTACGGGCGCCACGGCCGCCGCGCTGGCCATCGCCCTCGCGCTCGCCTCCGGCCTGTCGGTCCTCGGGGCCTCAGCCACCCGGTACCTCGAGGGCGCGACCACCCGCGACATCACCGGCGACTACCTGGTGAAGGCCGCCCCGGGCGGCCCGCGGATGACCCCCGCCACCGCCGCGCTCCTCAAGAACCTGCCGGACGCCTCCTCCAGCCCGCTCAACCAGTCCACCGAGTACCGGATCGGCGGCGTCTCCTCCGTCCTGACCGGCGTCGACCCCGCGACCATCGGCCGGCTCCTGCGGTACGAGGTCACGGAGGGCTCCCTCGACGGCCTCGGCGCCGGCCGGATCGCCGTGGCCGACTACAAGGCCAGGGCGAACGGCTGGAAGGTCGGCCAGAGCCTGCCGGTGGAACGGCAGGGCAAGCGGGGAGAGGTCACCATCGGCGCCGTCTACCAGGCGGACGAGCAGAGCAACGTGCTGCCCAGCATCACCGCACCCGACTCGCTGGTCGCCCGCTACGACGCGACCCCGCACACCGACGCGATCGTCGTGGCCACCGGCGGCGGACCCGGCCGGGCCGCCCTCGCGGGCATCACCAAGGCGCTCGGCGACAACCCCGCCCTCTCCGTCCTCGACAAGGAGGACATCCGCACCGAGGACACCAGCGGCATCGGCGAGCAACTGAACGTCTTCTACGCCCTGCTCGGCATGGCCCTGGTGATCGCCGCCCTGGGCATCGCCAACACCCTCGCGATGTCCGTGCTCGAACGCCGCAAGGAGATCGGCACGCTCCGCGCCCTCGGCCTGGACCGCGCCGGAGTGACCCGGATGATCCGCATGGAGGCCCTGCTCGTCGGCGCCCTCGGCGCGGCCGTCGGCACGGTCATGGGCGTGTTCACCGGTTGGGCGCTCGGCCGCACCCTCCAGGAGAGCGTCGTGGGATACGCCCTGGTCATCCCCTGGGGACGGCTCGCCCTCGGGGTGCTGCTCGCCCTCGCCGGAGCCCTTCTCGCCTCCCTTGGGCCGGCCCGCCGGGCCGCCCGCGTGGACATCCCGGCGGCGACCGCGGCGCACTGACGGCCCGCCGGCCGCTCGTCCGCCCCCCGCCCCCGCTTGACCCGGATGGGTCAGCGCGGGGGCGGGGCGTGCGTGGCGCGCACAGGATGAAGGCATGCCGACACACGCCCTCCGGGTGGCCGCTGCCGCCACCGCTGCCGCCGCACTGCTCGCCACCAGTGCCTGTTCCGAAAGTGGGGGCGAGAAGAAGAGGGGCAAGGACGGCGCCGCACAGGGCATCAAGAAACCCAAGTGGGGAGAGTGCGGGGCCCCCACCCCCGCCGAGGGCGTCGGGCAGGTACCCGGCAAGGACTGGCAGTGCGCCGTCGTCGACGTGCCCCTCGATTACGCCGAGCCGGAAGGGGAGACCATCCCGCTGGCGCTGATCCGGGCGAAGGCCCGCGATCAGGACAAGCGGATCGGCTCGCTCGTCTTCAACTTCGGCGGCCCCGGCGGCTCCGGCATCAGCACCCTGCCCGGCGCCGCGAAGGAGTACGCGGCCCTGCGCGAGCGCTACGACCTGGTCAGCTTCGACCCGCGCGGGGTGGGCCGCAGCGCGCCCGTGCTGTGCGAGGACGACAAGCAGCTGGACGCGTACTACGCCGCCGACTCCAGCCCCTCGACGCCGGAGGAGGAGAAGCAGTACCTCGCCACCTCCAAGAAGTACAAGGACGCCTGCGAGGTGAAGTCCGGCAAGGTGCTGCCCCACGTGGGCACCGAGAACGCGGCCCGTGACCTGGACCGGATCCGTCAGGCCCTCGGCGACGAGAAGCTGTACTACTTCGGCATCTCCTACGGCACCGAGCTCGGCGGGGTCTACGCCCACCTCTTCCCCAAGAACGTCGGCCGGGCCGTCTTCGACGCCGTGGTCGATCCGACCAAGAACTCCGAGCAGGGCGCCCTCGGCCAGGCCAAGGGCTTCCAGCTCGCGCTCGGCAACTTCGCCCAGGACTGCGTGAACCGCGGCGACTCCTGCGTCCTGCAGGGCAGCACCGCCAAGGAGATCGAGGCGAACATCATCAAGCTCCAGAAGGAGCTCGCGGCCAAGCCCATCCCCGGCTCCGGCGACCGGCTGCTCACGGAGGACGCCGCGACCAACGGCATCGCCTTCGCCCTGTACTCCAAGGAGGCCTGGCCGCTGCTGGAACAGGGCCTGGACGAGGCCGAGGGCGGCCAGGGGCAGCTGCTGCTCGCCATGTCGGACGCCCTCAACGGCCGGGACCCCAAGGGCACTTACAGCAACATCGGGTCGGCAAACACCGCCATCAGCTGCGCCGACTCCAAGGACCGCTACACCCTGGCGCAGACCAAGGCGAAGCTGCCCGAGTTCCGCGCCGCCTCGCCCGTCTTCGGGGACTTCCTCGGCTGGGCCATGATGGGCTGCACCGACTGGCCCGTCGCGGGTGCCTGGAACACCCCGGACGTGTCCGCTCCCGGATCGGCGCCCATCCTGGTGATCGGCAACACCGGTGACCCGGCGACCCCGTACGAGGGCGCCCGCAAGATGGTGGAGCGGCTCGGCCCCGGCGTCGGCGTGGAGCTCACCTTCAAGGGCGAGGGGCACGGCGCCTACAACAGCGGCGACCCCTGCGTGCAGCAGGCCGTCGACTCCTACCTGCTCGACGGGAAGGTGCCCGGCGCGGGCACCGTCTGCACGGCGTCGAAGTCACCGGCCCCGACCTCGCCCGTCTAGGCCCTGCGGGAAAGGGCCCCGGAACATGCCGGAGGGGCCGCACCCCGCGCGAGCGGGATACGGCCCCTCCGGGCGACTGCTTAGTAGACCGGCTTCTCGGGCTCGATCTGGTGGACCCAGCCGATGACGCCGCCGCCGACGTGGACCGCGTCCGCGAAGCCCGCGGACTTCAGGACCGCGAGGACTTCCGCACTGCGGACACCCGTCTTGCAGTGCAAGACGATGCGCTTGTCCTGCGGCAGGTCCGCGAGGGCGGTGCCCATCAGGAACTCGCCCTTGGGGATCAGCTTCGCGCCGGGGATCGAGACGATCTCGTACTCGTTGATCTCGCGGACGTCGATGATCTCGATCGGCTCGTCGTTGTCGATCCACTCCTTGAGCTGCTTGGGAGTGATCGTCGAGCCGAGCGCGGCCTCCTGGGCCTCCTCCGACACGACGCCGCAGAAGGCCTCGTAGTCGATGAGCTCGGTGACGGTCGCGTTCGGACCGCAGACCGCGCAGTCGGGGTCCTTGCGGACCTTGACCTGGCGGTACTGCATCTCCAGGGCGTCGTAGATCATCAGACGGCCGACCAGCGACTCGCCGACGCCGGTGAGGACCTTGATGGCCTCGGTGACCTGGATGGACCCGATGGACGCGCAGAGCACGCCCAGCACGCCGCCCTCGGCGCAGCTCGGGACCATGCCCGGCGGGGGCGGCTCCGGGTAGAGGCAGCGGTAGCACGGGCCGTGCTCGGACCAGAAGACCGAGGCCTGGCCGTCGAAGCGGTAGATCGAGCCCCACACGTACGGCTTGTTCAGCAGCACGCAGGCGTCGTTCACGAGGTAGCGCGTGGCGAAGTTGTCCGTGCCGTCGACGATGAGGTCGTACTGGCTGAAGATCTCCATCACGTTGTCGGCTTCGAGCCGCTCTTCGTGGAGGACCACGTTCACGTACGGGTTGATGCCCAGCACGCTGTCGCGGGCCGACTCGGCCTTGGAACGGCCGATGTCCGCCTGACTGTGGATGATCTGGCGCTGCAGGTTCGACTCGTCGACCTCGTCGAACTCCACGATGCCCAGCGTGCCGACGCCGGCCGCGGCCAGGTACATGAGGGCGGGCGAGCCGAGGCCGCCCGCGCCCACGGCCAGCACCTTGGCGTTCTTCAGGCGCTTCTGGCCGTCCATCCCCACGTCGGGGATGATCAGGTGGCGGGAGTACCGACGGACCTCGTCAACGGTGAGCTCAGCAGCTGGCTCTACCAGGGGTGGCAGCGACACGGGGACTCCGTAGATGATTAAGTCTTAACGGTGGTTCTTCCCGTAACACTGCCACGCCCTCCTTCATTCCGAGACACCCGGTCCGATCCGCGAGACGATTTCGTCCCAATACCCGGGCATCGAGGCCCAGGGATCCAGCGGAGCGGCCCCGCGCCGGTCGGTGAACCAGATGGTCCCCGCGCCCTGCCAGCGGGCGATCCGGAGCGCTTCCTCCAGGTGCGTGCGCGGTACTCCGTGCACGAGGTGGCAGAACGTCTCCGGCGGGTGGTCGGCCGTCCACTCCGCCACCTGCGACCAGCGGTAGTCGGCCCAGCTCCCGGAGAAGGTGACCAGCTGGTCCGCGGTTTCCGTGTACCCCTCGCAGGGGTGCGTGCCGTGTCCGAGGACGATCCGCAGCCCCTCGCCGAGTCCCCGCAGGGTGTCCACGACCCGGCGTACGGAGGCCAGCTCCGCGTTCCCGGCCGGGGCGTCCGCGAGGTAGAAGCCGTCGGCTCCGTACCAGTCGCGGAAGCGGTGGGCGTCGGAGACGAGCTCCCCGAACGACCGCTCTCCGTCTCGCATCGCGAGATGCCCGAGGACCGCGCCGCCCGCGCCGCGGAGCTTCGCGGCCGCCTCCGTACAGTGCGGGTCGGGCCGGCCGCCCGGCCCGTCCGTGACGTTGAGGACGGCCCAGTGCAGCGGCGTGCCGGGCCGGGTCAGCTCGGCCCACTCCACCGGGGCCAGCAGCGGATGCGCGTACCCGGGGACCCCTAATCCCAGCCGGCCCGCCTCGGTGGCCGCCTGGCCGGCGGCCGGCGGGGTGGTCAGATGCGGCACGCCGCCTCCATCCAGATGTCCGCGAGGGATTCCTCCAGGTTGATCCGCGGCCGCCAGCCGAGCCGGTCGCGGGCGGTACGGACATCCGCCTGCTGCCAGGCTCCGCAGCCGTCCGGGTAGGGGTACGGGGGCTGGGCCGTCGCGGCGGCGAGCTGCTCGGCCGTGGCCTCGGAACGCGGGGAGCCGATGGCGGCGAGCCCGGTGGGCCGGCCGGGGTGTCCGTGCGCCTGCGGGTGCTGCGCGTGCTGTCCGTGCTGCGGTACGTCGATCTCGTGCAGCGAGCCTCCGTACCCGGCGACCCGCGCCAGCACGGCGGCCGCGTCGCGCAGCCGGACCGCCCGGCCGGTGCCGATGTTGACGACGCCCTGGGCCGCCGACAGCGAGGCGGCGTGCACCGCCCGCGCCACGTCGCGTACGTCGACGAAGTCGCGCTGGACGCCGAGCCCGCTGAGCTTGAGCTCGCCGTCCCCGGACTGCATCGCGCGCCGCATGGCCTCGGCGAGCCGGCCGAGGGGGGATCCGGCGGGGGTGCCGGGGCCGACGGGCGAGAAGACCCGCAGGACGACGGCGTCCAGCCCGGAGCCGAGGACGAGCTCGGTGGCGGCCAGTTTGCTGACTCCGTACGGCCCTCCGGGTCTGGGCACGGCGTCCTCGGCCGTGGAGGACCCGGGCTGGCTGGGCCCGTACTCGGCGGCGCAGCCGAGCTGGACGAGCCGGGCGCCGCAGCCGCTGCGGCGCAGCGATTCGCAGATCGTGGCGACGGCGACGGTGTTGTGCCGGGTGAGCTCGCGGGCGCCGCCCCGGGTGGCTCCCGCGCAGTTGATGACGACGCCCGGGTGGACGGCGTCGAGGAACCGGGTGAGCGCGCCGGGGCTGCCGGTGGCGAGGTCGAAGCGGACGTCGGCGTCGTCGCCGCGGCCGAGCGCGGTGAGCTGGACCGCGGGGTCGGCGAGCAGGCGGTCCGCGACGTAGCGTCCGAGGTATCCGTTGGCTCCGATCAGCAACACCCTCATCGCGCGGCCCCTTGGTTGGTTGGCTGGCCGGTCATCGTGATCCCTTCGTGGAAACCCCCTGCTTTGGCTGGGGGAGGAAACAAAGCTCCTGCGGAGCAGGAAAACCGCTGGGACTCGCCGCCACGGCGAATCGCAGTGCTCTGGCGGTCAGGCGGCATCGGTGGTCTTTCGTTCGGGCCTTGTGCTGTAGGCGTAGCCGTCTGCCCGCTGGAGGAGGCGGAAGCGTTTGTGCCGGACGCCTTGGACGATGCCGTGAGCGGTGGTGATGTTGAAGCTGCCGGTGGATCGGACAGCGATGCGTCCGGTGTGGGTGCCGGCGTTCTTGCCTGTGGGAACGACTGCGCGGGCGAGGTCGCCGGTGGCGTAGCCGAAGAACTGTTTGTGCCGGGGCATCCGTAGTCGGGGGAAGCCGTGCTTGTCCGGCCGGGTGCGGGTGTGGGTGCCGCGCCCTGCGCATCCGGTGACCAGGACAGGGCTTCGAGGGCCCGCCATAGTGCCCACCTGGTGGAGTCGAACGCGACCCGTTCCACATGCACGCTGCGGACGGGAGCCCAGCGGGCCAGCCGGTTCGTCCACGACAGGGTGGTGACCACGCGATGACGGAGAGACGGGGCGAGCCAGCCCTTCGGCTTCGTGCGGTTGAGGAAACGCGGGGCGCGGTGACGCAGGTTCCGGGTACGGCGGCCCCGCCGGTAGGCGGCGCGCTGCTCCATCTTCTTGCGGATGGTCGCGCCCCGGTGATCAAGCTGGATGCTGTACCGGCCCCGACGCTCCCCCGCCTCGGCGGTGAACACGGCGATACCGGTGTGCTTGCTGCCGGGATCGATACCCAGCTCTACCCCGTCGATCTCGCTTTCGGCGACGGTGCGGTCCTTCAACCGGATAACGAACGGTGTGTGCCGGTGGACGACGGCACGTCCCTTCGTGAGCAGCTTCCGTGCCCGCGCTGGGTTGGTGGGCTGCAACGGCCTGTGGTGCTTGTCTAGTACAAAAACATGAGGGTGCCGCTCACGCGGCTCCTCCCCGGCCCCGGAGGACTGGAGGGTGACGCCTCTGCCGCCGGATGAAGCTGCAGAGGTCTCCTCTCGCACATGTTCCGCACCCGGTGCCCTACGGCCTTCGAGCCCCGTTTCGTCCCCGATCCGGGGGGTGTCTGCTGACTCGAATTCGAGAGCGAGCTGCTGAGGAAGCACAGCGCGGTCGGTCTTCTGTCGTGAGCGGAACGTAGCCAACTGGTTCACCTCCAATATGGGTGTTGGCTGGTGCTGGTAACGGCGGCCGTCAGTCCATCGGGCTGAAAGCCCCCTCCTTCAGAAGGGGGATCCCGTTACGTCCTGTGTCTCCTTGCTGGATGGGTGGATCGGGGTGGCGGGTACGGCGCTTCGGTGTCTGCTTCCGAAGGAATCAGGGCCGCCGCGCGTGCGCGGAGGCCCGCGACAGCGCGAGGACGGCGGGTACGAGGACTCCCGCCACGGCGGCGAACGGCGCCGCCGGGACCGGGAGCAGGGCGAGTACGAGGGCCGGGGCCGCCGCGAGTGCTCCGCGGGGGGCTCCGTGGCGGAGCAGCAGCCGGGTCAGGAAGAGCAGCAGCGCGAGGGGTACGGCCACCGCCAGGGGGGCCCCGGTCAGTGCGGCCGCCCCCGCGGCGGCGGCGGCGTACAGCGCGAGCGTCCCGAGGAGCAGGGGTCTCACCCCGTCGGCGAAGTCCTCCAGGGCCCGGCTCCCGGCGAGGCGGCGCCGGGCGCGGGCCGCGAAGACGGCGCCGGCCAGGTGCCCGGGGGCGACGGCCAGGGCCAGGGCGGTCCCGAGCGGGGTGCCGTGGCGGTGGACGGCCCAGCCGAGGGCGGCGGCGGCCAGCAGGTACACGGCGGCGGGGAAGCGGCCCCCGGCGGCCCGGCCCGGCCGTCCGAGCCCGGCGACGGTGACGAGCGCGGCGAGGGCTCCGGCCCAGGGCACCCCGGCGGCGCTCGCGCCGAGGGCGAGGGCCCCGGGCAGCAGCGCGTAGCCGAAGCCGCGTACCGCCTTGGCCTGGACCGGGATCCCCGCCTGCGGGGCCGGTGTGGTGCCGTCGCGGGGGGTCCGGGCGTAGAGCTCCTCCGCGAGGGAGAAGACGTCCCGGTGGCGGAAGCGGGCGGCGGTGCGGTCGGTGATGCCGTGCGCCTCCAGCCCGGCGGCGATCTCCAGCGGGTCCACGGCGTGCTCGCAGAGCTCCCGGTGGCGGTGGAGCAGCGCCTTGACGGGATCCCCGCCGGAGCGTGCCCTGCGGGGCGGGGTCGGAGGCGGGTCCAGCGGGGGGATGGCTTCGTCCAGCGGCACGGTCATGCGGAGGCCTCCGAACCGGCGGCGTGCGCGGCCCGCGCGGCGGGCACCATGACGCGGTCCGCGCCCGGTGCCGTGCCCGCGCCCGGTGCCGTGCCCGCGCCCGGTGCCGCACCCGCGCCCTCGGCGTGGCCCGTGCGCGGGGCCTGGTCGGCGGCCCGGTCCGGGTCGGGTGGGTCGGGCACGTCGGCCTCCGCGCCGGCGGCGGGCCACGCCTCACCCGGAGGCGGGCCGGCGCCTTCCCCGCGGGCCGATGCGTCGGCCGGGTCGGGGGCCGGGCCCTCGGAAGGGGCGGACGGGGTCACGGGTCCGGGGTGGGGCGTGGCCCAGGTGGGGGTGGCCCAGTGGCCCGGGACCCGGGCCTCGGGCGGCTGCTCGAAGGGCACGCCGGTGCCGTCGGGACGGGCCGGGCCGTGGGCGAGCAGCCGGAGGTAGGACTCCTGGAAGGCGGCGACGTTCTGCTCGACGGTGAAGAGTTCGAGGGCCCGTGCCCGGGCGGCCGAGCCGAGCCGCTGGGCCCGCTCGGGGTCCCGCAGCAGCGAGACGCAGGCCTCGGCGAGCGCGCGCGGGTTGCGCGGCGGCACGACGAGCCCGGTTCCGCCGATCACCTCGACGACGGCGCCGACGTCGGTGGACACGGTGGCCCGGCCGCAGAACATGGCCTCGGCCAGGGTGATGGGGAAGCCCTCGATGACGGAGGAGAGCACCACCACCCGCCCGGAGCCGTACGCGTCGGCCGGGGACGGTGCGTCGGGTCCGCCGATCTCCTCGAAGGTGACCGGGTTCTCGCCGACCGCGTGCGCGTCGGCGGCCTCGTCGGGGAAGAGCTGCGCGGCGAGCGAGCGGCAGTCGGCCAGGTAGCCGTGCCCGACGGCCCGGTTGCCGGATCCGCCCGCCGTCGCGAAGATCCTCAGCCGCGCGAGCGGTTCGGCCCTGCGCACCTCGGCGAAGGCGTGCAGCAGGGCGATCAGATCCTTGGCGGGGTCCACCCGGCCGACCCAGACGAGGGTGTGCGGGTCCCCGCACGCCGGGTCCTCGCCGACCGCGGCGAATCGGTCCGCCTCCATCCCGGGGTAGACCGTGCGCAGCCGCTCGCGGGAGGCCCCGCATCGTTCCTGCCAGCGCCGGGCGTGCGCGTTGCCGGGGGTGAGCAGGTCGGCCTGGGAGTAGATCTCGCCGGCCAGCCGGGTGTGGAACGCAGCGAGCAGGGCCCGTACGGCCGGCCGCTCGTCCCGCGCGGAGGTCGCGGAGTGGGCGAGGTAGTGGGCCCGGAGCTGGACCCCGTACTCGGTGACCAGGAGCGGCACTCCGAAGAAGCGTTTGGCCAGGAGTCCGGGCAGCGCCGCGACGCCGCCCGCGGCGGCGTGGCAGACGTCGACCTCGCTGAGCTCCTCGTACCAGTCCAGGGACAACGGCCGCAGCATCCGCTCCAGTTCGTCCACGAACTCCAGCAGGTCCGCGACCTGCGCCCGCTGCACTTCCCTGCTCGCCTCCGGGGCGCGACAGGCGGACTCCACGGCCCGTACGGCGGTCTCGGAGCGCAGCGCCGCGTACAGCCCGCCCTGTTCCGAGGCGAGAGCGGCCAGCCCGTACAGCCCGTCCGCGAACCGCGCGGGGTCGGCTCCGCATGTCCCGCGGACCAGTTCCGTGAAGGCGACGGCGAAGCGGCGGCGTTCACGGCGGCGGTAGCTGCGTCCGTCGTCGGCCGGCGCCCACAGCGGGGCGGTCCGCACCCGGGTGACGTGGGAGGGCAGCGGCACCCGGCCGCGCTCCTCCTGCTCGGCGCTGCGGCTCAGGGCGTAGAGCTCGAACTCGTGCTGGGGAAGCCCGCGCACGAGCCGGTCGCACCACAGCCTCGCTTCCCCCGTCGCATACGGATAACCACCTTCCGTGAGCAGTCCGATCCGCACGAGTGGCACCCCCGATCTCCCGTTTCAGGCGGTCTCCGTCGGTCCGGCGACCCGCCGGATACGAACTCAAGCGGATATGCCGAAGGCGCGACGGACGGTTGTCCGTCGCGCCACCGGAAGGGGTGAAGAGTCGTAACTTTCCCGTACGGTTCGCGTTCGAGCGCGCTAAGTACGCCGAGGAAGACGGGGAGCGGTCTACGAGGCCCCCGCGAGCACTCCCCCGGAACGGCGCCGGCCGAGCCTGCGGGCGGCGGCCACGGCGGGGTCGAGGGACGGGACGGCGGCGAGCAGCTCGCGGGTGTAGGCGTGCGCCGGCCGGTCGTAGACCTCGTCGACGGGACCCTCCTCCACGATCACCCCGCCCCGCATGACGGCGACCCGGTCGCTGACCTGACGCACCACCGCGAGGTCGTGCGCGATGAAGACCAGCGCGATCCCGAGTTCCCGCTGGAGCTCGGCCAGCAGGGCGGTGACCTGCGCCTGCGTGGTCACGTCGAGGGCCGAGACGGGCTCGTCGCAGACGATCAGCCGGGGCCGGGGCGCGAGGGCCCGGGCGATCCCGACGCGCTGGCGCTGGCCGCCGCTGAACTCGTGCGGGTAGCGGTCGTAGTGCGCCTCTTCCAGGCCCACCCGGACGAGCAGTTCACCGACCCGGGCCCGGATCGCCCGCCGGTCGCTCTCCCCCGCCGCCCGCAGCGGGTCCGCGATGGACTCGCCGATCGAACGGCGCGGGTTGAGCGAGGACACCGGGTCCTGGAAGACCATCTGCACCCCGGGCACCAGGCCGACGCTCTCCACCCCGTCCCGCCGGACCTGCCCGGAACTGGGCTCCAGCAGCCCGACGAGCATCCGCCCGAGGGTGCTCTTGCCGCTGCCGCTCTCCCCCACGATCCCCAGCGTCTCCCCGCCCCGCACGGACACCGACACCCCACCGACGGCCTCCACCCGCCGCTTCCCCCGCCCGAACTCCTTCCGCAGCGAAAACGCCTCGACTACGGGCACGGAATCCGGCTCAGCCACATTCAGCTCAGCCACATCCAGCCCCTCCGGCGTTTGAGGCGCGGGCACGGGCAGCGCCCGTACAGCCCCCGGCCAGGGCACCCGCACCGCGTCGAGCCGCGGCACCGCCGCCAGCAGCGCCCCGGTGTACGGATCAGCGGGCGCCGACAGCACGGAGCCGACCGCCCCCCGCTCCACCACCGCCCCGTCCCGCATCACCAGCACGTCGTCCACGTTCTCCGCCGCCACCCCCACGTCGTGCGTGACCAGCAGCAGTCCGAGCCCCCGCTCCTCCCGCAGCCCGTGCAGCAGGTCGAGGATCTGCGCCTGGACGGTGACGTCGAGCGCCGTGGTCGGTTCGTCCGCGATCAACAGCTTCGGCTCGCACGCCAGCGCCATCGCGATCAGGGCCCGTTGCCGCATGCCCCCGCTGAACTCGTGCGGCCGCGCCCGGGAGCGGCGTACCGCGTCGGGTATGCCCACCCGGTCGAGCACCTCCACCGCCCGGGCCCGGGCCGCGCGCCGCGAGGCGCAGACGTGCACCCGGTACACCTCGGCGATCTGGTCGCCGATGGCGTAGTACGGGTCCAGGGAGCTCAGCGGGTCCTGGAAGACCATCGCGGCGACGGCCCCGCGCAGCTCCCGGAGCTGGGCCGGGGAGGCCGCGCCCACGTCGGTGCCGCCGACCCGGACGGTGCCGCCGAGCCTCGCCCCGGTCCCGTGGTGCAGCCCCAACAGGGCTGTGGCGACTGTGGACTTGCCGCTTCCGGACTCCCCCACGATGCCCAGCGCGCGGCCGGGCTCCAGAGTGAAGGACACCCCGTCCACGGCCCGTACGTACTCCCCCGGCCGGCCGACCGGGAACTCGACGGTGAGGCCGGCGACCTCCACCAGCGGTGCGTGCGTCATGCCAGAACCACCCTTCGGTCCGCGACGGCGTACAGCACGTCGGCGACGACACCCGCGAGCACGACGGCCGCGCCGATGGCGAGGACCACGCCCACCACCACGGGGAGGTCCACCACGCGGACGCCGTCGATGAGGGTCTTGCCGAGCCCGGGGATCCCGAACAGCGATTCGGTCAGCACGGCGCCGCCGATCATCGTGCCGAAGTCCACCGCGCTGAGCGCGATCACGGGTGCGACCGCCCCGCGCACGGCGTGCCGGGTCACGACGGCCCGCTCCCCCACCCCGTAGGCGCGGAAGGTGCGGATGTGGTCCTCGGCGAGCGTCTCCAGCGTGGAACTGCGGCTCAGCCGGGCGTACTTGGCGCTCTCGAAGAAACCGAGGGTCACCCGGGGCAGCAGCATGTTCCACGCCCACTGCTCGGGGTCGTCGCCGAGCGGTACGTACGTGGGGAAGGGCAGCCACTGCAGGTAGGCGCAGACGGCCATGAGCAGCAGCAGCCCGAGGATGAAGACGGGGGTCCCGGTGGCGGCGAGCGTGAGCACGGTCAACGCCCGCTCGGTGAATCCGCCCCGGCGCAGCGCGGACAGCAGTCCGGTGCCGACACCGATGACGAGCCAGATCACCAGCGCGCCCAGCGCCAGCGACAGGGTGGCGGGGAGCCGCTCCAGCAGCAGCTCGGTGACCTGCTGGTCGTTCTGGTACGAGAATCCCAGGCAGGGCGCGTCGCAGTGCAGGACGAGTCCGGCGCCGCCGGAGTAGTCCCGGCCCACGAGGAGCCCCTGGAGGAAGTGCAGGTACTGCGTGACCACCGACGCGTTGAGCCCGAGCTGTTCGCGCACCTGGGCGATCTGCGCCGGGTTGCAGCGCTCCCCGCAGGCGAGGCGGGCGGGGTCGCCGGGGACGAGGTAGAAGAGGCCGTAGATCACGACGGACAGGGCGAGCAGCACGATCAGTGCGCCGCCGGTCCGTTTGAGCACGAAGCTGGTCACGCCTTGCGCTCCTTTCTGGTGCCGACCCGCAGCCGCGAGCCCTCGCGCGGGTCGAGGGCCGTACGGACGGCGTCGCCGAGCACCGTGAAGGCGAGCACGGTGACGAAGAGCAGCCCGGCGGGGAGCAGGACGTAGGTGGGGTCGGCGCGGAACCAGGTCTGGGCGCTGGACAGCATCTGTCCCCACGAGGGGGTGGGCGGTTTCACGCCGACCCCGAGGAAGGACAGCGAGGCCTCGACCACCATGGCGGTGGGAACCTTGATCGCGGCGAGGGTGATGACGGGCGCGGCCAGCGAGGGCAGCAGCTCCCGGCGGGCGATCCGCAGGGCGCCGTTGCCCGAGAGCCGGGCGGCGTCCACGAAGTCCAGCTCCTTGAGGGAGAGGGTCTGGGCGCGCACCATCCGGGCGACGCCGCCCCAGTCGAGCAGCCCGATGACGAGGATCAGCAGCAGTGGCCGCGGGAACCCGGGCGGGACGACGGCGGTGAGGGCGATGGCGATCACCAGCAGGGGCAGGGCGATCATCACGTCGGTGAACCGGCTGACGACCTGCCCGGCGAACCGGCCGCCGAGTGCGGCGGCGAGCCCGACGGCCACCCCGACGAGGACCTGGACGACGGTGGCGCCGAGCGCGACGAGCAGCGAGATCCGGGCCCCGTAGAGCAGCCGGGTGAACAGGTCGCGGCCGGTGCCCGGTTCGACGCCGAGCCAGTGCTCGCCGGAGATCCCGCCGAAGGAGCCGAGCGGGACGCCTCCGCGGGCGGAGTCGACGAGCTCGTCGTGGTAGGCGTTCGGGTCCTGGCCGGTGAGGTGGGCGAACAGCGGTGCGGTGAGGGCGAGGAGGACGAGGAGCGCGAGGACGGCGGCCGCCGCCACGGCCGAGGGCCGGGCGCGCAGCCGCCGCAGTATCTGCCGCCCGGGGCCCGGGCCCGGGGCGGCTGCCCCGGGCCCGGCCGCCGGCCGGCCGGCGAGGAGGGCCACTTGACGGAGACCTGCGAGACGTCGAGGACGCCGGTCCAGTCGCTGATGACGACGTTCTTGACGTCCTTGCCGACGAGCCGCTTGTAGACCGGGTGGAAGAGCGGGACGTCGAGCGCCTGCTCGCCGATCTTCTTGTCGAGGGCGCCCCAGCGCTTGCCGGCCGCCGCGAGGTCGGTCAGCTTGGCGATCTCGTCGATCTCGGCGTTGATCGCAGGGTCGTTGAGCTGGGCGTGGTTGTAGTTGGTGCCGTTGGTGACGATCTGCCGGCCGTCGTAGATCGGCGCGAGGAAGGGTGCGCCGGACGGCCAGTCGGCGCCCCAGCGGGAGAGGAAGAAGCCGGGGGTGTTCTTGACGTCCCAGCGCTTCTCGTTGAAGAAGATGTCGGCCACGCAGTGCGCGGTCACGCCAAGCAGCGCCAGCTCAGTGACTCCTCCCCCTCCTGAAGGAGGGGGCTTCTCGCTATGCCGTATTGGCGTTGCGACGGACCAGCCCGGCCCGTAGAACGTTCAGGGCGCCCACCGTGTCCGCGTGCGCGATGTGGCCGCAAGACTGGCAGTGGAACTTCTCCTGCGTGGGCCGGTTCTCCTTGGCGGTGTGCCCGCATTCGGGGCACTGCCTGGAGGTGTTGCGGGGGTCCACGGCGATCACTTCCCGACCGGCGCTTTCAGCCTTGCTGGTGAGGATCGTGAGGAACACCCCCCATCCGGCATCGTTGATCGAGCGGTTGAGACCGGCCTTCGCGGCGGCCCCGTTGGGCAGGAATCCGCCCGGTGTTTCGGGGTCGGGTTTCGCGGTGGGGCCTTGACCATGCTGCGAATCCTGAGGTCTTCGTGCGCGATGAAGTCGTGCGCGCGGACCAGACCCAGGGCGGTCTTGTGCGCGTGATCGAGGCGCTGACGCCGGACCTTGCGGTGCAGCTCGGTGACCTTCTCGACGGCCCTGCGATGGTTGGCGGTGCGCTTGTCCCGGCGGACACGCGGGAACCGCGAGAGGGCCTGCTGTGCGGCTAGCAGTCGGGCAGCGGCACGGCGGCCATGGCGCGGGTTGGGTACGAAGGCGCCGTTGGAGTCGGTGAGGAAGCTGGCGATCCCGAGGTCGATGCCGACCACGGACCCAGTCGTGGGCAGCGGCTCGGGCTGGTGCTGCTCGGCGGTCAGGACCACGTACCAGCGGCGTCCTTCGCGCTTGGCCGAGACGGTCTTGACCTTGCCGACGACCGACCGGTGCGGGTTGACCTTGATATGCCTACGCCTTGCAGGCGGACCCGTGTGACGGGGTCGTGCGGGGTGGCATCCCACCGGCAGCCATCGCCGTCCCTGGGGAAATCGACCGTGTCGAACCAGTTGACGCCACGGAAGCGTGGGTAGCCCGGAGTCTCGCCGGACTTGGTCCGGCGGAAGAACGCGGCGAACGCCTTGTCCAGCCGGCGAAGCGTCGCCTGCTGGGAGGAGAACGACCAGCGCCCTTGCCGCTCCGGGTCGAACGCCCGGATTTCCTTGAGCTGCGCGGACTGCTGCCCGTACTTGACGGACGTCTTCGATACGTGCCGGTAAGCGACACGGCGTTCCTGCAAAGCCCCGTTGTACAGCGAGCAGTGATCACGCAGCATCTCGCCCAGCGCGATCGCCTGGCCCGCGGTGGGCCGCATGAGGAACTTGTACGCACGGATCACCGGCCCACCTCCGTTCGGTCAAGGTGTCCTCAACCTAGCGGGGGCCACTGACAACGTGACGAACTCCGGCCCTCCGCGTCTCCGGGCCGGGATTCCCAGCGAGATCAGGGGATGGCGGCGCTCGCGGTAGTGGTGTGCAGGTGCGGTATGCGCAGAGCGATGCCCAACCATCGGACGGCTTGTCAACGCGGATGATCAACTCCCGGGATACACCCAGGGGTTGGGTTTGCACTTGACGTTGTTGATGTCCAGGGACTTCGTCTGCTGCTGCATGATCGGGGCGAGCGCGCCCGGTGTCTGGCAGCTCACATGGCCGTGGCCGAGCCGGTGGCCGACCTCGTGGTTGATCAGCATCTGGCGGTAGGCGAACATCTGGTCCGCGCCGTACGTCGCCGAACCCTGCGACCAGCGGTACGCGTTGATCATCACGCGGTCGGTCGACGCGGAGTCGCAGGAGACGTTGTCGATGGTGGTGTCGAGCCCGGACTTCTTGCACCAGACTCCGGTCGTCCCGGGGCTGGCCAGCGTGATCACGAAATCGGCCTCGCCGCCCGGCACCCGCTCGAAGGTCTTCGTACCGCCGTGACCCCAGCTGCGGTCGTCGTTCAGCGTGCGGTGCACGGCCTCGGCGAAGAGCTGCGGATCCAGGCCCAGCCCCTGCTCCACGTCGACGCGGTAGCGGACCACCTGCCCCTTGCCGGGCGCCTTCGCCACCCCGGGCACGGTGTCGAAGACGCCGGAGCCCTTCAGCTTCTCGTCGATCGGGAACTGCTGCGCCATCTTCTGGTCGTACGTGAGCTCCGGCGCGGCCTTGAGCGCCGCGGAGGCGTCCGGGGTGGGCCGGTCGTCGGAGCGGGACGCGGCGGAGTTGCCCTGGGCGGTGTGGCTGTTGCCCTCGTCGGAGGCGCGCACGGTGTCCTTGCCGCTGTCGCTCTCGGAGGCCGCCTGGCCCGCGACGACGACGGCGAGCGCCACGGTGACGGCCGCCGCGGCCATCCCGGCGTACGTACGGCCCTTCCCGCCGCGCCCGGCCGCGGGCGGGGCCCCCTGCGCCTCTTCTGCGGGGGTGACGACCGGCGTGCGCGGCGCGGGGATCCGGCGGCGCGACCCGGTGGCCGTGAAGGCGTCCTCGGCGACGAGGTCCCGGGCGGCGGGGACCGCGCGGTAGGAGCCCGTCGCGGTGAAGGCGTCCTCGTGGAGCGGGATCCGGCGGTGGGAGCCCGTCGCGGTGAAGGCGTCGTCGGCGACCGGGACCGCGCGGTGTGAACCCGTCGTGGTGAAGGCGTCCCCGGCGACGGGAATCCGGCGGTGCGAGCCCGTCGCGGTCATCGGCGAGTCGAGGGTGACCTGCGGGAAACCGACCGCGGGGGTACCGAAGGCCGGGGCTTCGTAAACCGGGGCGTCGTAAACCGGGGCGTCGTAGACCGGAGCGTCGTAGACCGGGGCGTCGTACACCCGGGTGTCGTAGGCCGGGGCAGGTGCGCCCGCGGCAGCGGCCGCCGGCCGGGTGCGGGGGGCCCCGCGCCAGTCCCCGTAGGCCGCGCCGGTACCCGCGGCAGCGCCCCAGGCCCCGCCGGGCTCGTGCTGTTCGGGATGGCCGCCGCGCGCGCCGGACACCGGCTCGTGGCGCGGCGGGGCCGCGTACCCGCGCGGGGCGGCGGCCGGTTCGGCCCACCCGGCCTGGGCCGGGGCGGCGGTCCGTGCACCGGCCCGTTCGGCCGGCCGCGGATGCTCTGGGCCGGGGCCGGGAGCTTTGGCGGGCTCCTTGCGACTATGTCGTCCCACGTCTCAGCCCTTGCCGTCCTCGTCGGTGTTCACGTTCTCCACGGTGTGCACGGTCTCCCCGTCGCCGGTGGCGTCCAGCAGCTCCCGGAAGGCGGCCGCGACCACCTCGGGGTACTCCATCATCGCCACGTGCCCCGCCTCCGGCAGGGACAGCAGCCGCGAACCCCGGAAGGACGCGGCGGCCTTGCGCGCCATACGGTACGAGACGAGCTGGTCCCGGCCACCGTAGACCAGCAGGGTCGGCGCGAGCACCCGCTGCGCCTGGCGCCACAGTCCGTGCTGGCCACCGAGGGTGTACGCGTCGACGATGCCGCGCGAGGAACGGGTCATCGCGTCCCAGAAGTACGGCAGTGCGAGCCGCCGTTCCATTTCCTCGACGGCCGCCTCGAACGCCTCGGGCGTCACCCGCGAGGGGTCCCCGTAGCAGAGGTCCGTCACCCCCCGGGTGCGCCGCTCGGCGCTCAGACCTCGGGTGAGCCGGCCGAAGAGTCCGGCCACTCCGGGGACGGCGAGCAGCGCGGTCGGCACGGCCGACTTCTGCACGCGCAGTTCGGGCAGGGCCGGGGAGACCAGCGTCAGCGTGCGCACCAGGTCGGGCCGGACGGCCGCGACCCGGGTGGAGACGGCGCCGCCGAGGGAGTTCCCGAAGAGGTGCACCGGTCCGCGCCCGGCGGCGTCGAGGTGGCGGATGACGACGCGCGCGAGCCCGGTCACCGAGTAGTCGCGGTCGGCGGGCGGCGGGGACCAGCCGAAACCGGGCAGGTCCACGGCCTCGCCGTCGACACGATCGGCCAGCCGCGCCATCAGCGCGGACCAGTTCTGCGAAGACCCGCCGAGCCCGTGGACGAAGAGCGCGGGCGGCAAACCCGCCCGGACCGCCGGGCGGTACCGCACGTTCATTTCCAGCCCGGGCAGCCGGTCGGTGCGCAGCTGCTCCCCTTCGGCCACTCGCACGGCTCCCACCTGGGAAGACTCGTTGGAAGGCGAGGGGTCGGCGGACCGCACACCCGGCAGCTCGGTCGAAGACATGGGGCAATGTTACGAGACGATCACGCGGCGCCCCTTGTGTTCGCCGTCACAGATGCTTGCGGCACCGCCTAGCGGGGTATGCGCGATCCTCCTAGGCTCGTAAGTGGAAAGGGGTGCGCTCCATGACTGTCGACCCTGCGGAACCGGACACCTTCCAGTCAGAGCAGCCGCAAACCCTCGACGTGGAAGCCCCCGAGGCGGACGCGGCGGAACAGAACGCGGAGTTGAATCCGATCGAGGACGATCCGCTGACCCCCGTGGGCCAGCGCGAAGCCTCCGACGGGGACGCCGCCGAGCAGACCAGGGTGGTGGCCCTGGACGAGGACGATTACCGCTGAGCAAGCGCTGACCAGCATCTCCGGTGGGTAACCGGCGGTCCGTACCGCGAGAAAACTCGGCTTGAACCCTCCAGATTCGGTTACCGAAAAGTACGATGGCCGCGCGGCGCAAGGCGCACTGTGTACTAGAGAAAGTGGGAGGCGGCGTGACAGCCATCGAGCAGACCGAGGCAGCGCGTCCGCGGGGCACGCGACTTCCGCGCCGGGCCCGGCGCAACCAGCTCCTGGGCGCCGCCCAGGAGGTCTTCGTCGCGCAGGGTTACCACGCTGCGGCCATGGACGACATCGCGGAGCGTGCCGGAGTCAGCAAGCCGGTGCTCTACCAGCACTTCCCCGGAAAACTCGACCTCTACCTGGCGCTGCTCGACCAGCACTGCGAGGCCCTGCTGCTCGCCGTGCGCACCGCTCTGGCGTCGACCAACGACAACAAGATGCGCGTCGCCGCGACCATGGACGCCTATTTCGCGTACGTCGAGGACGAGGGCGGCGCCTTCCGCCTCGTCTTCGAGTCGGACCTGACGAACGAGCCGGCGGTGCGTGAGCGCGTCGACCGCGTCTCGCTGCAGTGCGCCGAGGCCATCTCGGACGTCATCGCCGAGGACACCGGCCTGTCGAAGGACGAGTCGATGCTGCTGGCCGTGGGCCTGGGCGGGGTCTCGCAGGTCGTGGCCCGGTACTGGCTGTCGAGCGAGAGCCCGGTCGCCCGTGACACCGCGGTGGGCCTGCTGACCTCCCTCGCCTGGCGCGGAATCGCCGGCTTCCCGCTGCACCCGACGGACGTCTGACCGGCGGCCGACCGGGGCCGGCCCGGCTTTCCGGGCCGGCCCCGGCGGTCCCCGCCGGTCTGACCGGCGGCTGTTCGCTGCGAGCGTTTCCGCCGCGCGGCGGACACGTCCTCTCTCCGGGCTAATGTGGACCGGGTAACGGCGCGGCTGATCGCGCGAACCGGACCGTCGGAGGGACAAGGCCGTGGAGGTCAAGATCGGCGTGCAGCACGCACCCCGGGAGATCGTGCTCGAGAGCGACCTGAGTGCCGAGGAGCTGGAGAGCATCGTCACCGCCGCCCTGTCCGGCTCGGCGCCGCTGCTGAGCCTCACGGACATCAAGGGCCGCAAGGTCCTGGTTCCGTCCGAGCGCCTGTCGTACGTCGACCTGGGCGAGCCCAGCGCGCGCAAGGTCGGCTTCGGCGCACTCTGAGCCGGACGCTCCCCACACTGCGGAGCACCCAGAAGTACCGAGAACGGCCCGGTGGACGACTCCGCCGGGCCGTTTCCGTTTCCTCCGCTTCGGGTAGGACCGCTGTAAGCAACACGCTCCCGGTACGCCCCGGTACGTCCGCCGTTCGTCCGCCGTTCGAGAGGAACCCCCATGCTGCTGATCGAGGCGCTCGGCTCCGCTCTCCTGGGCCTCGCCCTGGCCGGGGCGGCCGTCCGTGCGCTCGGCCCGCGGCTGCCCTCTCCGCGGGCGGTGCTGGTGAGCGGAGTGGCGGGCGCCCTCTTCGGGGCCTATCTGACGCACACCGCGCTGGGCCCCGGGCACAACACCCTGTTCGCGACCCTCATCGGCGGCGCGCTGGTCTCGGCGGTGGTCCTGTCCCTACTGCTGCGGCCCGCCGGCCGGACGGCGAGGCCGTCCCACCGGACTCCGTTTTCGGTTCCGACGCGGGGCTAGACGGCCCCACTGACCCAAGGCCCCACTGACCGAAGCCCCACTGACCCAAGACGCCGGCCCCCGTGCGGAAGCTTCCGCACGGGGGCCGGCGTACGTCTGTCCCGGGTCCCTGATCAGGCCGCGAGGCCCAGGGCCGCCATGCGCTTGGTGTGCGCCTTGGTGATCCGGGTGAACATCTCGCCGACGGCCGCCAGGTCGAAGCCTGCCGCCATCCCGTCCACCCCGCCGACCAGCATGGTGGAGAGCGCGTCGCGCTCGGCGACCACGCGCTGCGCCTGCGACAGGGCCTCGCCCATCAGCCGGCGGGCCCACAGCGCGAGCCGGCCGCCGCAGCGCGGGTCGGCCTCGATGGCGGCGCGCACCTTCTCCACGGCGAAACCGCCGTGGCCGGTGTCGTCGAGCACGCTCACGACGAGCCCGCGGGTGTCCGTGTCGAGGTGGGTGGCCACCTCGCGGTAGAAGTCGCTGGCGATGGAGTCGCCGACGTAGGCCTTGACCAGGCCTTCCAGCCAGTCCGACGGGGCGGTCTGGCGGTGGAAGTCGTCGACGCCCTTCGCGAAGGGCTCCATCGCGGCGGTGGCGTCCTCGTCGATCGCGGTGAGCCGGTCACGCAGGCGCTCGAAGTGGTGGAACTCGGCGGAGGCCATCTTCGCGAGCTCGGCCTTGTCCCCGAGGGTGGGCGCGAGCTTCGCGTCCTCCGCGAGGCGTTCGAAGGCCGCGAGTTCGCCGTACGCGAGCGCCCCGAGCAGATCCACCACGGCGGCCCGGTACTGCGGCGAGGCGGAGGCCGTGACCCAGTCCTGGGCGGCGATGCCGGCTGCCTCGGAGGGGGCGCTTTCGTCGGCGGGCGATGCGTTTTCAACGGTCGACATGCTCCGCACAATAGCTCGCCGAAAGGCACCGTGAACCACCTGCTCAGTCCACGTAAACGCGCCTACCTGGTGAATTCACCCGACACAGCTGCGAGATTCCGGGGTACAGTGGTAATGCGCCTGCCGAACACTCGGCGGGCCATCCGAATGAGGATGCCCGGTCGGTGGCCCGATCGGCTCCACCCGACCGCCCTCGGCGTGATGCGTACGTTCATACGTACCGCCTCCCACGAGGGGCCCCCTCAGCGGCATAAAGCGCCTGAGCGATGGCTCGTGGTCCCGCGCAGCTTCGTACGTACGCAGTAGTACTGCAAGCCCGGCACGGTACGACCCCCTTCGCCGCCTCGCGCCGCGTCTCACAGAAGAGGCAGCACCCTGACTACGTTCCGAGACCTCGGGATCTTTCCCGAGACGGCCGAAGCCCTTGAGGCCGTCGGCATTGTGTCCCCCTTCCCGATCCAGGAGATGACCCTCCCCGTCGCCATGTCCGGCACGGACGTCATCGGCCAGGCCAAGACCGGTACCGGCAAGACGCTCGGTTTCGGCCTCCCCCTGCTGGAGCGCGTCGTCGTCCCCGCGGACGTCGAGGCGGGCCGTTCCACACCGGAGCAGCTCACCGACGCCCCGCAGGCCCTCGTGGTGGTTCCGACCCGCGAGCTCTGCACCCAGGTCACCAACGACCTCCTCACCGCGGGCAAGGTCCGCAACGTCCGCGTCCTCGCCATATACGGCGGCCGCGCGTACGAGCCGCAGGTCGAGGCGCTCAAGAAGGGCGTCGACGTCATCGTCGGCACCCCGGGCCGCCTGCTCGACCTGGCCGGGCAGAAGAAGCTCGACCTCTCCAAGGTCAAGGCCCTCGTCCTCGACGAGGCCGACGAAATGCTCGACCTGGGCTTCCTGCCCGACGTCGAGAGGATCATGAGCTACCTGCCGGCCAAGCGTCAGACGATGCTGTTCTCGGCGACCATGCCGGGCGCCGTCATCGGACTGGCCCGCCGGTACATGACGCAGCCGACGCACATCCGCGCCGTCTCCGAGGACGGCGAGGGCGCGACCGTCGCCAACACCACGCAGCACGTCTTCCGTGCGCACAACATGGACAAGCCGGAGCTCGTCTCCCGCATCCTGCAGGCCGAAGGCCGCGGGCTCGCCATGATCTTCTGCCGCACCAAGCGCACGGCGGCCGACATCGCCGAGCAGCTCGAGAAGCGCGGCTTCGCCTCCGGCGCCGTCCACGGCGACCTGGGCCAGGGCGCCCGCGAGCAGGCGCTGCGCGCCTTCCGCAACGGCAAGGTCGACGTGCTGGTCTGCACCGACGTCGCCGCGCGCGGTATCGATGTCGAGGGTGTCACCCACGTCATCAACTACCAGACGCCCGAGGACGAGAAGACCTTCCTGCACCGCGTGGGCCGCACCGGCCGCGCGGGCAAGAAGGGCATCGCCGTCACCCTGGTCGACTGGGACGACATCCCGCGCTGGCAGCTGATCAACAAGGCGCTGGAGCTGGACTTCCACGACCCGGTGGAGACGTACTCCACGTCCCCGCACCTGTACGAGCAGATGAACATCCCGGCCGGCACCAAGGGCGTCCTGCCGCGCGCCGAGCGCACGCGGGCCGGTCTGAAGGCCGAGAACCTGGAAGACCTGGGCGAGACCGGCGGCCGCGGTGCACGTGGCGGTCGCGACGGTGGCCGTGACAGCGGTCGCGACGGCGGTCGTGACCGTGGACGCGACGCCGGACGTGACGGTGGCCGCGGCGTGGCCGCCCCGGTCGCCGAGGAGCGTGCACCCCGCACCCCGCGCCAGCGTCGCCGCACCCGTGGCGGCTCGGACCAGGGCGCCGAGCTCCTGACCCCGGTGACCACCGAGGCCGCCCCGGTCAGCCCGGTCGCCCCGGCGGTCCAGGCGCAGGCGGTCCAGGCGCAGGCGGTCCAGGCCCCCGAGGCTCCGGCCGCCGACGAGGCGCGCAAGCCGCGCCGTCGCCGGACCCGGTCGGCCGCTCCGGCCGCCACCTTCGTCGCCCCCGCGACGGCACTGGAGCCCCTGGCCCCGTTCGTCGTGGAGCCCGAGGTCGACTTCCAGATGGCCCCGTTGGTGGAGCCGGTCCGGGAGCGCCGCACCAGCGCCCCCCGGAGCAGCGCCCCGCGTGCCCGCGCTCCCCGCAAGGCCGCCGCCGCTCCGGCCGCCGCCCCGGTGGCCGAGGTCGTCGCCCAGGCCGCCGTGGTCGAGGCTCCGGCCGCTGCGGTCGTCGCCGCTGCCGCCGTCGCCGAGGAGGCCCCGGTCAAGCCGAAGCGCACGCGGACCCGCAAGGTCGCCGCTGCCGCCCCGGTCGCCGAGGTCGTCGCCGAGGCCGCCGCTCCGGTGGCGGAGGAGGCTCCGGTCAAGCCGAAGCGCACCCGCACCCGCAAGGTCGCCGCTGCCGCCCCGGAGGCTCCGGCCGCCGAGGCAGCCGCTCCGGCCGAGGAGGCTCCGGCCAAGCCGAAGCGCACGCGGACCCGCAAGGCCGTCGCCGCGGTGGAGACCCCGGAGGCGTAACGCCCTGCCGATGGCCCCGGTCCCCTTTCGAGGGGGCCGGGGCCATCGGCGTACCCGGGCCCGGGCGGAGCTCCCGTACGGGCGTACGGGCCGGTAACCTCGGGCCATGAGCAAGCCGCCGACCCTCACGCTCCCGCCCGCAGCCCGCGCGTACCGGCTGACCACGGCCCGCGGCGAGTTCGCCGTGCACGAGGCCGTGCCCGGCGGGCCGGCCCGCGGCACCGCCCTGCTGGTGCCCGGCTACACCGGCAGCAAGGAGGACTTCATCGGCCTCCTCGGGCCGCTGGCCGCTGCCGGATACCGCGTCGTCGCCGTCGACGGCCGCGGCCAGCACGAGAGCGGCGGCCCGCGCACGCAGGCCCCGTACGCCCTGGCGGAACTGGCGCACGACGTCCTCGCGCAGACCGCCGCCCTGGACGCGGCCGGGCCGGTGCACCTGCTCGGGCATTCGCTGGGCGGGCTGATCGTCCGGGCGGCCGTGGTCCGCGATCCGGCCCCGTACGCCAGCCTCACGCTGCTGAGCAGCGGCCCGGGCGCCGTCTGCGCCGACCAGCAGGGCCGTACGAAGCTGCTGGTCTCGGCGCTGGAGGCGATGGGCGACGACATGCCGGGCATCTGGGAGGCCATGCGCGCCATGGATCCGCGCGACGCGCCGCCCGAGGATCCGGCCCTCGCGGCCTTCCTGCGTGCCCGCTGGCTGGGGACCGTCCCCGAGCAGCTGATGGTCACCGGCCGGGCGCTGATCGAGGAGCCGGACCGGATCGACGAGCTCGCCGCCGCGGCGCCCGGACTGGCGAAGCTGGTGCTGTCCGGGGAGTCGGACCCGGTGTGGCCGGTGGCGGAGATGGACGCGATGGCGCGGCGGCTGGGCGCGGCGCGGGTGGTGGTCCCGGGGACGGAACACTCTCCGAACGCCGAGGATCCGGCGGCCGTGGCGGCGGCGCTGGCGGCGTTCTGGGGGGCTTCTGACGTCTCCGGTACCCGTTAGTACTTAGGCAAGGAAAAAATTTCCTTAGCGTAGGGAATGTTTGCGGCTTACACTTCGTTAACCCTGTACAAGGAAGAACACTGACGAAGGGAGAAGCCCCATGCGCTTCGAGATTCTGCGCCTGGACGACGTCGACGGATCTGCCGTGGACAGCACCGTCGTGGACGCGGCCTCCGTCAACCGGATCGTGCAGCAGGCCGCGGCCGTCGGCCAGCGCATCCTGATCCGACCGGCTGAGACCGTGTCCAACTGACCGCGTCCACCTATTCGCCGAACGCCCCCGCACCGATCCCGGTGCGGGGGCGTTCGCATGCGCGGCGGGTGGCGCGCGAATCCATCGACTACGCGGTGTGGATCACCTGGAGCACGCCGTTGATGATCTGCTGGACGGCGATCGCGGACAGCATCATGCCCGCCAGGCGCGTCACGAGGACCACGCCACCGTCCTTGATCACGCGGATGATGACGAGCGAGTAGCGCATCACCACCCACAGCACGATGTGCATCGCGATGATCGCGGCCCACACCGAGACCTGCCCGGTGACCCCGTCGGCCTTCTGCACGGCCAGGATGACCGAGACGATCGCGCCGGGCCCGGCGAGCAGCGGCATGCCGAGCGGGACGAGCGCGACGTTCACGTCCTTGGTCTGCTTCGGCTCGTCGGTCTTGCCGGTGAGCAGGTCGAGCGCGATGAGCAGGAGCAGCAGCCCGCCCGCGATCATCAGGGCCGGCACGGAGACGTGCAGGTAGTCGAGGATCTGCTGGCCGCAGATGCCGAAGACCGCGATGACGCCGAAGGCGACGCAGACGGCCTGCCAGGCCATGCGGCGCTGCACCTTGGCGGGGCGGCCGGAGGTCAGCGCGAGGAAGATGGGCGTGATCCCCGGAGGGTCCATAATCACAAAAAGCGTGAGAAAGAGGGATCCGAAGACGGCGAAATCGAGCACAGTGATGCCTTGCAGGAGAGGGGTGTCACGAAAAAAAGGGGGGAGGGCGGGAGGGGCGGCGGCAGCGGTCAGCCGCGTACGCGTCCACCGGCGCCGGGGACCGGGAACGCCCCGGTGGCACGGCGGGTGATCTCGCCGTAGATCTCGGGGTCGGTCGTGTACTCGCCGAGCCGACAGGTCTTGCGGCTGCCGTGGTAATCGCTGGATCCGGTGGTCAGCAGACCGAGGTCGCCGGCCAGGCCGCGCAGGCGCGCGCGGGTGGGCTCGTCGTGGTCCATGTGGTCGACCTCGATGCCGTCGAGACCGGCCGAGGCGAGGGCGGCTATCGCGCTCTCGGGCACGCAGGTGCCGCGCTTGACGGCGGCGGGGTGGGCGAAGACGGTGACCCCGCCGGCCGCCTTGACCAGGCGGATCGCATCGAAGGGGTCGAGCTCGTGCTTCTCGGCGTACGCGCGGCCGCCGTCGGCGAGCCAGTCCGCGGTGAACGCGTCCGACACGGTGCGCACGACGCCCAGCTCGACGAGCGCGGCGGCGATGTGCGGGCGCCCCACGGATCCCTCACCGGCGATCCGGGCCACCTGCTCCCAGGTGATGTCCACCCCGAGGCCCCGCAGCTTGCCGATCATGGCCTGCGCGCGGGGGGTGCGGTCGTCGCGCACGAGCTCCCGCTCACGGAAGAGCTCGGGCTCCTCGGGGTCGAAGAGGTACGCCAGCATGTGCATGCCGATGCCGTCGAGACGGCAGCTCAGCTCGGCGCCGGTGACCAGGGTCAGCCCCTGGGGCAGCGCGGCGATGGCCTCGCGGTACCCGGCGACGGTGTCGTGGTCGGTCAGCGCCACCACGTCGAGCCCCGCACCGGCGGCATTGCGCACCAGCTCGGCGGGGGTGTCCGTACCGTCCGAGGCCGTGGAGTGGGCGTGCAGATCGATGCGCACAGCCGGACTCCAGGGTTCACACGCGGACGGGGGACACTCCAGGATACCGTCCGCTTTTCCCGGTACGGGCCCCACCGGACCGGCCGCGCCGAGGGCCGCCTGCCCTGCCGCACCGGGGGCCACCGGGCCAACCCCGTCCCGGACCGCCGGACGGAGTCCGGCGCAGCACCGCGAAGCCGGTGAGGCCCGCCAGGGCCGAGCCGTGCGAGCGGCGCGTCAAGAGGACAAAATGCGGGGGCTCAGGGCGCCGCAGGGCAGCAGCTCCACCTCGGATCCCGCGTCGCGCAGGTCGGTCAGGACCAGTTCGTCGTACATCAGCAGGCCCGACTGCTCCGGCCAGACGATCGCCCACAGCCACAGCCCGCGCGCCTCGCCTGCGAAGACGGCCCGGTCCTCGGGGACGCCGGTGACGTGCCAGAGGGGTGTCGGGCGCCCGGCGGCGACCACCTTGGCGTGCGGCGGAGCGGAGACGTTCATGTAGCGGCCGGGGTCGGGGGCGTCGAGACCGGCGAACCGCGCGCCCAGGCCGACGCCCAGCTCCTCGGCGATCAGCAGCAGCTCGCCGATGCCGCCGAGCGGGCCGGGACCCGAGCAGGCCACGGCGGTGGCCCGGCCGCCGCTGCGGTCGTCACCGGCCGAGGCGACTCCGGTGAACAGCCAGCCGACGGGCAGCGGCCAGGGCATCCACACCGGTACCTGCGCCCGGTTCACCACCACGCCCAGACCTTCGACGCTCGGCGGGATCACGGGCTGCAGGGGATGGACGGTGCCGTGCACCGCACACTGCCAGGAGTCGGCGAAAAGACCGGGCGCCCTGACCCGGCCACCACACTTCGGGCAACTCGGTTCGCCCCTCATAAGAAGCCACGCTCCTCCCCGCCGCGCGCCCCGTCAAGACGCGCTCACCCGTCCGGGCGGCCGGGCGGCGGCCGGATGCTCAGTCCAGTGCGACTGCCGTACGCAGAGGGTCCCGCAGATCGGTGCCGCGCGCGAGCCAGCGTTCCTGCAGGGCGGCGGCGCCGTGGACCCTCTTCCACGCCGCCTCGTTCGCCGTCATCGGGAGGAGCGGGAAGAAGGAGACGGGGTCCATGGGGTCGTCAAGGGCGAGGTCCTCCACCAGACCGCCGGGCTCCGCCACGAGGACGGAGGTGAACGGCGCCCCGTCCCAGAGGGGTTCGCCCACGTCCAGCGAGGCGCCGGGCGTCACGACGAGTCCTTCCACCTGGGGCGAGGCCGCCAGTACGGCCAGCGGCCGCAGCAGCTTGTCGGTGGGCGCGAGCCCGCCCCGTACGGTCAGGACGAGCTCCGCCCGCGGGCCGCGGACCGGGTCGGAGACCACCGCCGTCGGATCGGTCATGGGCTGGGCGGACATGCCGAGGGTCGCGTACCGCACGAGCTCGCCCTCGGTGAAGCGGAGGACTTCGAAACGGTCGGTGCCCAGGAAGGTGACGGCGGCGCGGGCATCGGGTTCGCCGAGGGCGGCGCGCAGCCGGGCTTCCACAAGGGCCAGAATTTCTGCCATGGACCGAGCATAGAACTCGTATCAGCCGGGTAAAGAGCGGCTCTTGACCATCCGTCGGCTGATATCGTTGACCGCTGGTCGGGGACGCTCTCAGAAGAGAAGTTTCAGTGCCCCGGCGACAGGACGTCCCCTACGGGGGACCGGCCGGAGGAGGTGGGGCTGCGGTGCATCGAAGTCGATCGCACAGTACGTGCGGTACCTCTCGCTCTTCCACTTCGCCGACGGGCGCGCCGCGCCCCCTTTGATCCGCGCGTCTTTGAATCGACACGTCGGATCGGTCGAAGAGCGACGGAAGAACTGTGTCCTCCCGTCCTGATCCTTCCGCCTGCCCGCCCGGACTGCCGACCGGGTGAGCGTGCCGTCCGGAAGGACCTCCCACCCGTACGGTCCGCAGCCGTGCGCGCGAAGGAGCCTGCCATGTCGATGCTGCCCTACCTCCGTGCCGCCGTCCGCCCCGCGCTGCGCAGGTCCACCCCGGCCCAGCCCGGATACGACACCACCCGCGACCCGTCCGCGAACAGCGCGGTGGTCGACTGCGCCGTCTACCGCGACGGGCGGCGCGACGTGCGTGCGCGGGGGGCCTCCTGCCTGACGCCCCGTGAGGCGCTGCGCGAGGTCCGCGAGGACGGCGGTTTCGCGTGGATCGGTCTGCACGAACCGACGGAGGCCGAGTTCGCGGGGATCGCCGCCGTGTTCGGGCTGCACCCGCTCGCCGTGGAGGACGCGGTGCACGCGCACCAGCGGCCGAAGCTGGAGCGCTACGACGACACCCTCTTCACCGTCTTCAAGACGATCCACTACGTCGAGCACGCCGAACTCACCGCCACCAGCGAGGTGGTGGAGACCGGCGAGGTGATGTGCTTCACCGGCCCCGACTTCGTCATCACCGTCCGGCACGGCGGCCACGGCTCCCTCAAGGGCCTGCGGCACCGCCTCCAGGACGACCCGGCGCTCCTCGCCAAGGGGCCGTCCGCCGTCCTGCACTCCCTCGCCGACCACGTGGTCGACGGGTACATCGCTGTCGCCGCGGCCGTGCAGGACGACATCGACGAGGTGGAGAGCGAGGTCTTCGCCGCCCCCGCCAAGGGCGCCGCGCGCGGCGGCGACGCGGGCCGCATCTACCAGCTCAAGCGCGAGGTGCTGGAGTTCAAGCGGGCCGTCTCCCCGCTGCTGCGTCCCATGGAGCTGCTCAGCGAGCGCCCGATGCGGCTGGTGGAGCCCGACATCCAAAAGTACTTCCGCGACGTCGCCGACCACCTGGCCCGCGTGCACGAGCAGGTCGTCGGCTTCGACGAGCTGCTGAACTCCATCCTCCAGGCCAACCTGGCGCAGGCGACCGTCGCGCAGAACGAGGACATGCGCAAGATCACCTCCTGGGCGGCGATCATCGCCGTGCCCACGATGATCTGCGGGGTGTACGGGATGAACTTCGAGCACATGCCGGAGCTCCAGTGGCGCTACGGCTACCCGATGGTGATGGCCGCCATCGCCGGGACCTGCTTCACCATCCACCGGGCCCTGCGCCGCCACGGCTGGCTGTGAGCGTGCGGGAGGCGCTGGCTACCCTGTGCGCATGACTCTCAGCGCGCTCGATCTGGCCCTCGTCGAGGAGGCCACCAAGAAGTCCGGCCTCATCTGGGTCCGCGGCTCCGGGGCCGACCGCGGCCTGTGGCACGCCTGGGTGGACGGCGCGGCGCACGTGCTCGGCGACGGGCCCGGGGAGCAGCCGTTCCCGGGGCTCTCGGACGGGGCGGCGGCCGAGGTGACCGTGCGCAGCAAGGACAAGGGCGGCCGGCTCGTCGCGTGGACGGCGACCGTACGCGAGCTCGTGCCCGGCAGCGAGCCGTGGGAGGCCGCGGTGGCCGAGCTCAAGGGCAAGCGGCTCAACGCGCCCGACTCCGCCGAGATGACCGAGCGCTGGGCGCGGGAGTGCCGGCTGCTGCGCCTGGAGCCGGAGGCGGTCCGGGCCGCCCTCCCCGAGGGTTCGCTGGCGGCGGCTCCGCTGGGCTCCCCGGCGACGACCCGCCGGCCCATCCCGGCCGGGCTGCCGAAGCTGCTGCTGAAGCGGAAGAAGAAGGCGACCCGCTAGGGCTGGCGGCCCGCCGGGGATCTACGCCGGCTTAGCCCTGCGGGTTCGCGCCCTGGCCGGAGCCCTGCCCCGAGCCCTGGCCGGTGCCGCCCGCCTGCTCCTTGGTCGTGGGCAGTTCGGAACCGTAGTCCACCGTCTGGTCCGGCTCGGGCGCGGTCAGCTCGACCGGCGCGCCCCATTCCGCGAGGGTCACCCGGCCGGCGCCGCCCGCGCGTTCCATGAGGAGCGGGTAGGGGGTGCCCTCCAGGGAGACCGTCAGCTTGCCGCCCTTGCCCTTGTCCGCCGAGACCTGGACCGCCCGGGTGGGCCCGACCTTGGTGTAGTCCTCGCCCTTGGTGAGCTTCCCGTCGAGCCCGAGCAGCCCGTCGAGCATGACCTGCATGTCGGTGAAACCGCGGAACTGCTTGTACGAGGGGTCGCCCTCGGGCACCTTCACGAACTTGTCGCCGAGCTTGCCGGCCGCCTCGGACTGCCCCCAGAACGCGGCGCCCGCCTTGAGGTAGAGCTGCTCCCCGACCCGCAGCAGCTGGAAGGTGGTGTCGTCCTGGGACTTCACCTCGCCGGAGCCGCCGTCCGCCCCGAGCCGCATGTCCAGTGTGAAGGACTTGCCGCCGCTGACGAGCGTGCCGGAGAGGTGGACCGACTGGGCCCCGGTGACGGCCGTCTTCGCCTTGTCCTCGATCTGGTCGGCGGACAGTTTGCCGACCCCGTTCGTCCCCTCGTCGGGGTCCGCCCCGCACCCCGTGCCGACGACGGCCAGGCCCGCGCAGAGGGCACTGACGAAGGCGGCCCGGCGCAGCCGCGGGGCGGGGAAATAGGCGGTCACGGGCAGGTGCCCCTCTCGTTGCGTCGGCGAGCAGCTGGCAGCGTACCCGCCCGTACGCGGCCCTCCGCGCGGCGCCCGTGCGCAGCTCGTGGGGACGCGCGTACGGAGGCCGCGGGGGCGCCGCGCGGACGCCGTGGGGACGCCGGGGGGATGCCCGGGCGGACGGCCCCACCAGGAGGTTGCGTGCGGTACGGGCTAACCTGAGGGCGGCAGTACCGGTGATCGACGGATGACGCAGCTCGTAGGAGGCGCTCGGATGGCGGCAGGCGCCCCACGGATCTTCGTCTCGCATCTGTCGGGTGTGCCCGTCTTCGACCCCAACGGCGACCAGGTGGGCCGGGTACGCGACCTCGTCGCGATGCTGCGCGTGGGCGGGCGGCCGCCCCGGCTGCTCGGTCTGGTGGTCGAGGTCGTCAGCCGTCGGCGGATCTTCCTGCCCATGACCCGGGTGACGGGCGTCGAGTCCGGCCAGGTGATCACCACCGGCGTGGTCAACATGCGGCGCTTCGAGCAGCGTCCCACCGAGCGGCTGATCCTCGGCGAACTGCTGGACCGGCGGGTGCGCCTGGTCGCGGACGACGAGGAGGTCACCGTCCTGGACGTGGCCATCCAGCAGCTGCCGGCCCGCCGCGACTGGGAGATCGACCGGATCTTCGTACGGAAGGGCAAGTCGGGCGCGCTGCGGCGGCGCGGCGAGACCCTGACCGTGGAGTGGTCGGCGGTGACCGGCTTCTCGCTGGAGGAGCACGGGCAGGGCGCCGAGAACCTGGTCGCCACCTTCGAGCAGATGCGCCCCGCGGACGTGGCGAACGTCCTGCACCACCTGACGCCGAAGCGGCGTGCCGAGGTGGCGAGCGCACTGGACGACGACCGGCTCGCGGACGTCATGGAGGAACTGCCCGAGGACGAGCAGGTGGAGATCCTCGGGAAGCTGAAGGAGGAGCGCGCGGCCGACGTCCTGGAGGCGATGGACCCGGACGACGCGGCCGACCTGCTCTCGGAGCTGCCGGAGGACGACAAGGAGCGGCTGCTGACGCTGATGCGGCCGGACGACGCCGCCGACGTGCGGCGCCTGCTGTCGTACGAGGAGAACACCGCGGGCGGTCTGATGACCACGGAGCCGATCGTGCTGCGGCCCGACGCTACGGTCGCCGACGCGCTGGCCCGCGTACGGCAGTCGGACCTGTCGCCGGCGCTGGCGGCGCAGGTGTACGTGTGCCGGCCGCCGGACGAGACCCCCACGGGCAAGTACCTGGGCACGGTGCACTTCCAGCGGCTGCTGCGCGATCCGCCGTTCACCCTGGTCAGCTCGATCGTGGACACGGGGCTGGCGCCGCTGCGGCCGGACGCCTCGCTGCCGGTGGTGACCAGCTACCTGGCCGCGTACAACATGGTCGCGGTCCCGGTCGTCGACGAGAGCGGCTCGCTGCTGGGTGCGGTCACCGTCGACGACGTACTGGACCACCTGCTGCCGGACGACTGGCGGGAGACGGACTTCCACTCGGAGGGCCCCGGGGGTCCCGAGGATTCCGAGCGTGCGGAAGGGGCCCTCCGTGGGAACTGAGCGGGGGCGCGGCGAGCAGCCGCGCGAGCGGCGCAAGGAGCAGATCCGGGAACGGCGCGAGCAGGCGCGGGCGCAGGCCCGCGAGTACGGGTTGGCGGAGGCGGCCGCGGAGCGGGCGGAACGTTCCTCTTTCGAGCGCGGCGAGCGGGCGAAGGCCGGCCAGGCGACGGGATCGAGCGCGCTGTCGCGCTCGCGCACCCGCCTCGACCTGCCGCGCCCGGCCCGCCGGAGGCTGCTGCCCGAGTACGACCCGGAAGCCTTCGGGCGGCTCTCGGAGCGGGTCGCGCGGTTCCTCGGCACGGGCCGGTTCATCGTCTGGATGACCGTCGTCATCATCATCTGGGTGCTCTGGAACATCTTTGCGCCCCAGAGCGTGCGCTTCGACCAGTACCCCTTCATCTTCCTGACCCTGATGCTGTCGCTCCAGGCCTCCTACGCGGCCCCGCTGATCCTGCTGGCGCAGAACCGCCAGGACGACCGGGACCGGGTCAACCTGGAGCAGGACCGCAAGCAGAACGAACGCTCGCTGGCCGACACCGAGTACCTGACCCGGGAGATCGCGGCGCTGCGGATGGGCCTGGGAGAGGTCGCCACGCGCGACTGGATCCGGTCCGAGTTCCAGGATCTGATCAAGGAGATGGACGAACGGCGGCTATTCCCGCTCGAGAGTGACGAAGGCGACCGCTAGCGGGCTTTCCTGAGGCCCGCCACCGCGCCGTACCATCGGGGCATGGCTACCGACACAAGCTCCGCCGACGCCGCCGCCGTGCCCGAGCAGGACGCGATCCTGGACGCGCTGGCAACGGTGAACGACCCCGAGATCCACCGGCCCATCACCGAGCTGGGCATGGTCAAATCGGTGGAGATCGGTGACGGCGGCGAGGTCGCCGTCACCGTGTTCCTGACCGTGTCGGGCTGCCCCATGCGCGAGACCATCACCAACCTGGTCACCGAGGCCGTGCAGGGCGTCCCCGGCGTGACCTCGGTCGCCGTCACCCTGGACGTGATGAGCGACGAGCAGCGCAAGGACCTCGCGGCGACCCTGCGCGGCGGCACCGCCGAGCGCGAGGTCCCCTTCGCCCAGCCCGGCTCGCTGACCCGCGTCTACGCGGTCGCCTCCGGAAAGGGCGGCGTCGGCAAGTCCTCGGTCACCGTGAACCTCGCGGCGGCGATGGCGGCCGACGGCCTGAAGGTCGGCGTCGTCGACGCCGACATCTACGGCCACAGCGTGCCGCGCATGCTCGGTGTGGAGGGCCGCCCCACCCAGGTCGAGAACATGATCATGCCGCCGTCGGCGCACGGCGTGAAGGTCATCTCCATCGGCATGTTCACCCCGGGCAACGCGCCCGTGGTGTGGCGCGGTCCCATGCTGCACCGGGCCCTCCAGCAGTTCCTGGCCGACGTGTACTGGGGCGACCTGGACGTCCTGCTGCTCGACCTGCCGCCGGGCACGGGCGACATCGCGATCTCCGTGGCCCAGCTCGTGCCGAACGCCGAGATCCTCGTCGTGACCACCCCGCAGCAGGCGGCGGCCGAGGTCGCGGAGCGGGCCGGCTCGATCGCCGTGCAGACCCACCAGAAGATCGTCGGCGTCGTGGAGAACATGTCCGGGCTGCCCTGCCCGCACTGCGACGAGATGGTCGACGTGTTCGGCTCCGGCGGTGGCCAGAAGGTCGCCGACGGCCTGACCAAGACGATCGGCGCGAACGTGCCGGTGCTGGGCTCGATCCCGATCGACGTCCGCCTGCGCGAGGGCGGCGACGACGGCACCCCGGTCGTCCTGTCCGACCCCGACTCCCCCGCCGGCGCGGCCCTGCGCGCCATCGCGGGCAAGCTCGGCGGCCGCGCCCGCGGCCTGGCCGGCATGTCCCTGGGGATCACCCCGCGCAACAAGTTCTGACGCACGCGCGCAAAGGGGGCTCAGCGAGGGAATTCCCTCGCTGAGCCCCCTTTGCGTGTCCTGCTCTTGTGTCCCGCTCTCGTGTCCCGCTCTTGTTTCCTACTCGTACGCCGCCAGGTCCCCGATCACCGAGAAGCCGAGCCCGTACGCGCTCATCCCGCGCCCGTACGCACCCAAGTGCACCCCGCTCCCGGTCGATCCGGCGAGGACCCACCCGAACTCCGACTCGCGGTAGTGGAACGGCGTCGGCTCCCCGTCCACCGGCAGCGACAGCGTCGACCAGTCCGGCCCCGCGAGGTCGTCGGCGAGTTCCCACGCGGCCTCGGTCTGCTGGTCGAGCCAGTCGTCGCGCAGGCTGTGGTCCATCTGCCCCGGCCAGCTGTAGGCCAGCAGCCCCGAGCCGGCCAGCCAGGCCGCCGAGGAGACCGAGGTGGCCTCCAGGACGCCGGTGCCGTCGGCGGTGCGCCGCAGCGGGTTGCTGGCCACGGTCACGACCACCGCGAAGCGCTCCTTCTCCCCGGTGGCGATCTCGCCGCGGGCGGAGGGCTCGTCCCCGTGACCGGTCGAGCCGTGTTCCACGCTGCCGTCGGCGCCTGCGGCGACCTGCATCAGCCAGCGGGGGCCGGTGAAGGCACCGTCCAGCCCGTACCAGGGGAAGTCGGCCCGCAGGTACCCCTCGGCCGCCCGGCGGGCGGCAGGGACGGGCGGGGCGGCCGCGTCCGGGGACTGCGGAGGGTCCTGGGGTGCGGGCGTCTGTGCCTCGGCGGGCTGTGTGCCTACCCGGCTACTGCTCGTCGTCTCCATCTGAGCGGCCTCTCGTTCCGTGGGATCCGGAACGGCCCACCCCCCTCGGGCGTCCTGGGTCCGGACTCAAAGGAGGATAGCCATCCGACCGCGGTTCACCGGGCAGGCAGGCGCGCGCGTGGTCCCGGGTGGCGTCAGGTCGCGTCGGCGTCGAAGCGCGTGAGCTGCTCCTGCGCCGGGGTCGCGGGCTTCTTGACCATGTCCGGTCCGGCGCCCGGCGTGGCGGCCGGGAGGGCTCCGCCGGCGGCCGCGGCCGCTTCGGATTCCTTGCCGTTGACCGCGTCGGTGACGTCGTTCAGTTCCTTGCGGAGATCGAAGCTGCTCCGGATCTCCTTCAGGTCCTCGTTCTCGGTCAGCTGCTTGCGGATGAAGTTCTTCGGGTTCAGGTCCTCGAACTCGAAGTCCTTGAATTCCGGGCCGAGCTCGGAGCGGATGTCCTGCTTCGCGCTGTCGGAGAACGCGCGGATCTTCCGGATGACGCCCGTGACGTCCTGGATGACCTTGGGCAGCTTGTCCGGGCCGAAGATGAGAATGGCGAGCACCACGATCGTGACCAGCTCGAGTGCGCCTATGTCGTTGAACACCTTGCCCCGCTCCTCGGCTCTCTTCACGTCAGGCCTGTCACACGGTACCCGGCCCGGTCCGCAGGCCAATACATCAGGACCGGCTGATTACCGGACGGATTCGGCTTTCACCCGCCCGTCACGATCCGTTCGCCGAGCCGAGGACCACTTCCAGCGTGCGCTCCCGGCCCTCGCGCAGCACGGTGAGGGTGAGCCGGTCGCCCGGCCGGTGGGCGCGGATCTTGATCACGAGCTCGTCGCCGCCGTGCACCCGTACCCCGTCCACCTTGGTGATCACATCGCCCGGCCTGATCCCCGCGCGGGCCCCGGGCCCGCCCGCGGTGACGGTCGGCTTCCCGTCCTCGCCCTTCTTCTCCCCCACCCGGGCCCCGTCTCCGGGGTAGTCCATGTCCAGGGTGACGCCGATGACGGGGTGGGTGGCGCGGCCGGTGCGCATCAGCTCCTCCGCGACGCGCTTGCCCTGGTTCACCGGGATGGCGAAGCCGAGGCCGATGCTGCCGCGCTGCTGTCCGGAGCTGTCCCCGCCGTCGCCCCCGCGGATGGCGCTGTTGATGCCGATGACCTGGGCCTTGGCGTCGAGGAGGGGTCCGCCGGAGTTGCCGGGGTTGATGGGGGCGTCGGTCTGCAGGGCATCGACGTAGCTGACGTCGCTGCCGTCGCCCTTGTCGCCGCCTGCGGTGATGGGGCGGCCGGTGGCGCTGATGATGCCGGCGGTGACGGTGTTGGACAGGTCGAAGGGGGCCCCGATGGCCACGACGGGGTCGCCGACCTCGACGTTCTCGGAGTTGCCGAGCGCGAGCGGCCGCAGGCCCCGTACCCCGTCGACCTTGACGACGGCCAGGTCGTATCCGGTGTCGCCGCCGACCAGCTCGGCGGCCACGCTCTCACCGGTGCTGAAGGTGACCGTTATGCTCCGGGCCCCGTTGACCACGTGGTTGTTCGTGAGGATGTGGCCCTGCCCGTCGAGGACGAAGCCGGTGCCGGTCGAACTGTTCTCCGCGCCGTTGACGTGCAGGGTGACCACGCCGGGCAGCGCGGTGGCGGCGATCCCGGCGACGCTGTCGGGAGCACGGCCGCGGTCGGCCTTGGCCGCCTGCGGGAGTTCGAGGCGGGTGCCGGCCTGCCGCTCGGCGAGGACGCCGGCGTAGCCGCCGATGCCCCCGGCCAGGAGCGCGGTCCCCAGAGCGAGGACGATGCCCTGACGCAGCCGGATCCGGCGGGACCCCGCCCGGCCGCGGTCCACCGCCTGGAGCGGCCGCGCACCCCACGGGTCGTACCGCGGCTCCGTGCCCGTGTCCGTATCCGTGTCCGGCACGGTCCGCGGGGTCGGTACGGATCCCTCGTGCGCGCCGACGGGATCCGCGGGCCGGCTCCACCACCGGGGCACCGGGGCGGGGGCCGGCGCGGCCACCGGATCCGGGTCCGGATCCGCGGGCGACTCGGCCCGTGGGGCCGGTACGGATGCCTCGTGCGCGCCGACGGGATCCGCGGGCCGGCTCCACCACCGGGGCAGGAGGCCGGGAACCGGATCCGCCGCCGGATCGGTCTGCTGACTGTCGGACATGGGTGCTCCCCGCCTGCCTGTCGCTCTCCGCCGGCCGCCCGGGGCGGCGTATCTGGCGGAGATTCAACCAGGTCGCCCGTGCCGCCCGCCCCGGCGGGCCGGACAGGCGGGACGGCGACAGGACCGAGACAGGACTGACAGGCGGGCCGGCCCAAGATCCGAAGGAGACGGCCTGGACGGCCCGGGGCCCGTCCGCTAGGGCCTGTCGTCAAACTCCCGTAGTCGCCCGAAGGGCGAGGCAGACGGGAGTTTGACGACAGGCCCTAGCGGTACAGGGACACCGGGCGCGCGGAGCCGGCCGGGCGGGAGGGCGTCGGGGAGGCAGCGAGGGGCGTGACCGAGCGGAGCGTCGGCACGGCGCCCGGCTTCGGCAGCCGGTTCTCCCGGACCACCGCATCGGCCACCGGGACCACGGGTCCCGTGCGCGCGGCCGGAGCCTCGCCCCGGGCATTGGGCTCGACCGCTTCCATCGGCAGCGAGCCGCCGAGCGCGATCGCGGCGAGCGACACCGCTCCCGCGGCCACGAACGCGAAGCGGCGCCGCTGCCGGCCCACCTCGTGTATCCGGAAGCCCTGTTGCTGCGGCGCGGCGGCGGCCGCGGGCGACGCGTAGCCGAAGGTCGCGAAGGGGTCGGCTCCCGCCGGCGGGCCGAAGGGGCCGGAAGGCCCTGACGGGCCCTCGGAGCCGCTTCCCGGCAGCCCCTGCAACCGCGCCAGCAGCCCGGCCGACAGCGGAGGCGGCGCGCTCTCCACGAACATGGTCTTCAGGCGCCGCTGCGCATCGGCCTCGGCCTTGCACTTGGGACACGTCGCCAGGTGCGCCAGCACCCGCTCGCGCGCGTCGTGGCCCAACTCCCCGTCCACGAGGGCGGCGAGCCGGTCGCCCAAATGCTGTTCGACAGAGGAAGCCTGTTCGGCGGAGGAAGCCTGCTCGGCAGGCGACGGGGACGGACTGATCCCGCTCACTCGGCTCCGCCCTCTCCCCCGGCGCCGGGGGCGCCCACGGCCACACCGGCCAGCGCGCGCTGCTCGGCACGGGCCTCGGGAGACCGGTGCTTGAGCGCCTTGCGCAGGTGCGAACGGCCCCGGTGGATACGGCTGCGCACGGTGCCGAGCTTGACGCCGAGCGTGGCGGCGATCTCCTCGTACGACAGGCCTTCGATGTCGCAGAGCACCACGGCCGCGCGGAACTCGGGCGCGAGGGTGTCCAGCGCCTGCTGCACGTCCGCGTCGAAGTGGGTGTCGTGCAGCACCTGCTGCGGGGAGGGCTCCCGGCTCGGCAGCCGCTCGGCGGCGTCGTCGGCGAGGGCGTCGAAGCGGATGCGCTGCTTGCGGCGGACCATGTCCAGGAAGAGGTTCGTGGTGATCCGGTGCAGCCAGCCCTCGAAGGTGCCGGGCGTGTACGTGGACAGCGAGCGGAAGACGCGGACGAAGACTTCCTGCGTCAGGTCCTCGGCGTCGTGCTGGTTGCCCGTCAGCCTGTAGGCGAGACGGTAGACCCGCGCACTGTGCGTGCTGACGATCTCCTCCCACGAGGGAGGGGTCCACGCCTGGGAGCCCGCATCGGCGGCGAAGGTCGCGGTGGTTGCGGTGTCTACGGTGCGGAAACGGTCAGCAATGTTGGTCACGGATTTCGGCTCACCGGCCGACCAGAAGAGGCGTCGGAGGACACCCCCACGATCCACAGGCGCAGCCGCACCTCCCCTGTCGGCTCTGGTGGTGTCCAGCGGAATCCCTACCATAGCCACCCCTCCCGTCAGCTCTGGATAAGCTTTTTTGCAGTAACTTTGCACGGGTCCTGGGCCCCGGGCCGCTCTTGCGTCTCTACTGCTCTCAACGCCCGGTCCCATCTGCGGGTTCCCGACTCCAGCGGATACAGTCACCGTTGCGCCAACTATGGGGACAGGAGAGGGTCATTACCGGCAACCGGCAGACGAGCTGGGCGTTCGCCGACGCGTTTGTCGCCGAAGACGACGCTCTGCGATGGGCCCGAGACCGGTCCAGGGAAGCGGGACTCCGTTCCGTATCCCCCGGCACCGGGGCCGCGCTGCGCCTGCTCGCCGCCACCGCGGACGCGAAGGCGGTCGCCGAGATCGGCACCGGAACCGGCGTGTCCGGCATCCACCTCCTGCACGGAATGCGTGCCGACGGGGTCCTGACCACGGTGGATCCCGAAGCGGACCGGCAGGCCTTCGCCCGCCAGGCCTTCCGCGCCGCCGGCTTCGCGGGCAACCGCGCCCGCTTCATCCCCGGCCGCGCCCTGGACGTACTGCCCCGGCTGGCCGACGGCGGGTACGACCTCGTCTTCTGCGACGGCGACCCCTCCGAGTCCCTCGACTACCTCGCTGAATCGTTGCGCCTGCTCCGCCCCGGCGGCCTGGTCTGCTTCGAGGGGGTCTTCTCCGACGGCCGTACGGTCGACTCCGCGGCCCAGCCGGTCGAGGTGCTCCGGGTCCGTGAGCTGCTGCGCACCGTCCGCGAGACCCCGGCCCTGGAGGCCGCCCTGCTTCCGGTGGGCGACGGCCTGCTGTGCGCGGTCCGCCGCTGAGTCCACGCGGGTCACCGCACGGCGCGAAGGTCAGCGCAGCAGTGCGAAGGTCAGCGCGGCCGTACCGCCCAGCACGCTTCCGGCGAGGAGCTGCGGGATCGTGTGCGCCTTCAGGACCAGCCGGGACCATCCCATGCCGGCGGCGACCAGCACCGCGGGGAGCAGCGCCGGGCCGAAGACCAGCAGCAGGATCATCACGGTGCCGCCGGCCACCGACATGTGGATGGATATCTGCCAGCCGGCCGTCACCAGCAGCGACGAGACGAGGCCGACGAGCATCGCGACGACGAGCGCGAGGACGTCGGCCGGGGCGCCGAGCACGCGCAGGAGGGTGATCCCGGCGACGACCGAGACCAGGCTGAGCCCCATCGGGACGACCCGCTGGCGCCGCACCCGGATGTGCTGGTCGGTCAGCGCCCCGCGCCGGACCCCGAGCAGGACGATGCCGATCGGGACCACTCCGCAGAACAGGGCACCGAGCAGACCCCAGCCGAGACCGGACCACGACCCGGTGCTGTGCCAGCCGATCAGCAGGAGCTGGGCCACCACCAGGTGCGCCGGCGCCAGCACCTCCGTGAGGACCCGGGCCGCCTTCTGGCGGGGCGTGCAGTCGGCGAAGGCGGGCGGAGCGGGCGGGGAGAAGGTCACGGCGCGGCTCCGGCGATCACGGTCTGGGGTTTGGGTCGGCCCGGGACCGGGTCCCGGGGACACAACACTGCCCCGACCGCAGATCGCGGCCGGGGCAGTGCAGAGAATGCAGCGAAAGTACTGTCAGTTATCCCTGGTGGACCTGGGGATCAGCCGACGACCTTCTTCAGGGCGTCACCCAGGGCGTCCGCCTCGTCCGGAGTCAGCTCGACGACGAGCCGACCGCCGCCCTCGAGCGGTACGCGCATGACGATGCCCCGCCCCTCCTTGGTGACCTCGAGCGGGCCGTCGCCCGTCCGCGGCTTCATGGCCGCCATGCTCGTTCCCCTTCCTGAAACCAGTTCATCGTCAGCCGACGGCTCCATTCAGGCGCCTAGTACCCGGCATCGAACACATTGCTTCCAGGCCATTATCCCGCATGTCAGGACCCGATGACCAACATCGGCTGGGAACGCTTGTGCAACGCGCTTGACCAAAACCACTCATTTCGGGGACACGCCTGCGATACTTCGCCGCCGCGCCACGCGTATGCCCTTCCGTTTATTTGACGCACATCACATGTCCGACCCCGGTCCGGTCCGCCATGCTGACCTTTGCACCGGCCGGTACCGGCCGGTAGCCAGCCCGCGACGAAGGGGGACCCCCGCCATGGCCGACAGCGTGCTCTACGAAGTGACCGACGGACTCGCGACCATCACGATCAACCGTCCCGAGGCCATGAACGCCATGAACACCGAGGCCAAGGTCGCCCTGCGCGACGCGGCCCGGGCGGCGGCCGCGGATCCGGCGGTACGGGCGGTCCTGCTCACCGCGGCCGGCAACCGGGCGTTCTGCGTGGGCCAGGACCTCAAGGAACACGTCGGGTTCCTCGCGGCCGACCGCGAGCACGGCTCCTCGCTGACGATGAACACCGTCGCGGAGCACTACAACCCGATCGTCCGGGCGCTGACGGAGATGCCCAAGCCGGTGGTCGCGGGCGTGAACGGCGTCGCGGCGGGCGCGGGCTTCGGCTTCGCCCTGGCGGCGGACTTCCGCGTGGTCGCGGACACCGCCTCCTTCAACACCTCCTTCGCGGGAGTCGCCCTGACGGCCGACTCGGGCGTCTCGTGGACGCTGCCCCGCCTGATCGGCGGCTCGCGCGCCTCCGACCTGCTGCTCTTCCCGCGGTCCGTGAAGGCCCAGGAGGCACTGGAACTCGGCATCGCGAACCGCGTCGTCCCCTCGGAGGAGCTGGCGGCCGAGGCGCTGGCCGTGGCCCGGCGGCTGGCCGAGGGCCCGACGGTCGCCTACGCCGCGCTGAAGGAGTCCCTGGCGTACGGGGCCTCCCGGTCGCTCTCCGACGCCCTGGACCGCGAGGACGTCCTCCAGGCCCGGGCAGGGGCCTCCGAGGACCACGGCATCGCCGTCGAGGCCTTCCTCGCGAAGCGAGCTCCCCGCTACCTGGGCCGCTAGCGGCTCCGCCGGGCGGGTACGGGCACCGCTGCGCGGGTGCGGTTGCCGCTGCGCGGGGCGAGGTCCCCGACCCGCCCTTCCACCGTTCCCCGGGGCGGAGCCCGCACCCGCGCAGCCGGGTCAGGGCAGGTCGCGGGCCACGCAGCGGGCCAGGTGGTCGTTGACCAGGCCGCAGGCCTGCATCAGGGCGTAGGCCGTCGTGGGGCCCACGAAGCGGATGCCCGCCTTCTTCAGGGCCTTGGCCAGGGCCGTGGACTCCGGGGTCGCCGCCGGAATCTCGGTGGTGCTCTTCGGAGCCCGCCCGGGCGCCGGGGCGTGGGACCAGATCAGGGCGTCGAGTTCCCCCGCCTCCCACCCGGCCAGGGTCTTGGCGTTGGCGAGGGTCGCCTCGATCTTGGCCCGGTTCCGGATGATCCCCTCGTCGGCGAGGAGCCGTTCCACGTCCGCCGCCCCGAACTCCGCCACCTGGGCGATCTCGAAGCCCGCGAAGGCGTTGCGGAACCCCTCGCGGCGGCGCAGGATCGTCAGCCAGGACAGCCCCGACTGGAAGGCCTCCAGGCACAGCCGCTCGTACAGCGCGTCGTCTCCGTGGACCGGACGGCCCCACTCCGTGTCGTGGTACGCGACGTAGTCCTCGGTGGCCAGCCCCCAGGGGCACCGCAGACCCCCGTCGGGACCGGCGAGCACTCCGCTCACTTCTCGGCGCCCTTGGTCAGGTCCACGGAGCCGTCGGCGGAACCGGAAGCAGGCACGGAAGCGGGCGCGGAAGCGGGCGCGGCCGCAGCAGTCAGCTCGGCGATCCGCGCGTCGCGCTCCGCCAGCTCCGCCGCCAGCCGCTCCAGTACGTCGTCCACGTCGGCCATCCGGTAGCCCCGCGGGGCCACGGGCAGACGCAGTTCGTCGATGTCCGCCCGTACGACGGGACGGTTCTCCGGCAGGGCGTCGGACAGCCGGTCGGGCTCGGCCTCCGGCAGCACGGCCTCGGACCCTCCGCCGGCCACCGCGAGGGTGACTCCGGCGACGACCACGACCAGCGCGATGAGCAAGAACGCGAACACGATCAACTCCCCTGAGAGACTCCGGCCACCAGGTTAAGGTCGCTGGCGAGGCGCAAGGGTCGCCGAAGGAGGAAAGAGCAGGATGCTGCGACTGGGCAGGCGCGAGTTCGACGACCACGAGCCGGTGATCATGGCCATCGTGAACCGGACCCCTGACTCCTTCTACGACCAGGGAGCGACCTTCCGCGACGAGCCGGCCCTGGACCGGGTCGAGCAGGCGGTGGCCGAGGGTGCCGCGATCATCGACATCGGCGGGGTGAAGGCCGGTCCCGGCGAGCACGTGGACGCGGCGGAGGAGGCCCGGCGCACGGTGGGCTTCGTCGCCGAGGTCCGCCGCCGCCACCCCGACGTGGTGATCAGCGTCGACACCTGGCGGCACGAGGTCGGCGAGGCGGTCTGCGAGGCCGGGGCCGATCTGCTGAACGACGCGTGGGGCGGGGTGGACCCGAAGCTCGCGGAGGTCGCCGCGCGCCACGGCGCGGGCATCGTCTGCACCCACGCGGGCGGGGTCGAGCCGCGGACCCGGCCGCACCGGACGGAGTACGAGGACGTGATGGCCGACATCCTGCGCGTCACGGTCGGTCTGGCCGAGCGCGCGGCGGCCCTGGGCGTCCCCCGCGAGTCGATCATGATCGACCCGGGCCACGACTTCGGGAAGAACACCCGCCACTCCCTGGAGGCCACCCGCCGCCTCTCGGAGATGGCGGAGACGGGCTGGCCGGTCCTGGTCTCCCTCTCCAACAAGGACTTCGTCGGCGAGACCCTCGACAAGCCCGTGAAGGAACGCCTCCTGGGCACCCTGGCCACGACGGCCGTCTCGGCCTGGCTGGGCGCCCAGGTCTACCGCGTCCACGAAGTCGCGGAAACCAAGCAGATCCTCGACATGGTCCGCTCCATCCAGGGCCACCGTCCCCCGGCGGTCGCCCGCCGGGGGCTGGCGTAACAGCCCGCGCGGCGGGTCCTACCTGCCGACTTCCTTCGTCACGAGCGCGATCGCCTCGTCCACGTCGTCGGTGACGTGGAACAGGTAGAGGTCCTTCTCCGAGGCCTTGCCCTGGGCGATGACCGTGCCCTTCAGCCAGTCGATGAGCCCGCTCCAGTACGCCGTGCCGAACAGCACGATCGGGAAGCGGGTGATCTTCTGCGTCTGGACCAGGGTCAGGGCCTCGAAGAGCTCGTCGAGGGTGCCGAGGCCGCCCGGCAGGACCACGAAGCCCTGGCTGTACTTCACGAACATCGTCTTGCGGACGAAGAAGTAGCGGAAGTTCAGCCCGAGGTCGACGTGCTGGTTGAGCCCCTGCTCGAAGGGGAGCTCGATGCCCAGGCCCACCGAGATGCCGTTGGCCTCCCGCGCGCCCTTGTTGGCCGCCTCCATCGCGCCCGGGCCGCCGCCGGTGATCACCGCGAAGCCGGCCTCCACGAGCGCGCCGCCGATCCGCACGCCCGCCTCGTACTCCGGCGAACCCACCGGTGTCCGCGCGGAGCCGAACACGCTGATCGCGGGCGGCAGCTCCGCCAGGGTGCCGAAGCCCTCGATGAACTCCGACTGGATGCGCAGGACCCGCCACGGATCGGTGTGCACCCACTCGGAGGGCCCGGCCGAATCCAGCAGCCGCTGGTCCGTCGTACTGCCGGCCTGCACCTGGCCCCGCCTCCTCAGCACCGGCCCGAGCTGCTGCTCCTCGGGCCGACGACGAGCGGACCCTTCAGGGTTGCCCATGATGTGCTCCCTCCTGCTGATCGTTGGATCAGGTTAGGCGCACAAAGGTGACGAGAAGCGGAATTCAGGAGGTCAGCCAGGCGCGGAGTCGTTCCTCGCAGTGGAGGATCGCCTTCGTTTCCACCCGCTCGTCGGCCTTGTGGGCCAGCAGGGCGTCGCCCGGGCCGTAGTTGACCGCCGGGACGCCCAGGGCGCTGAAGCGGGAGACGTCCGTCCAGCCGAACTTCGGCATGGCGTGTCCTCCGACGGCCTCCATGAAGGCCGCGGCGGCCGGGTGGGAGAGGCCGGGGAGGGCGCCGGGCGACAGGTCGTCGATCACGAACTCGTCGATGTCACAGTCCGCGAAGACCTCGCGGACGTGGGCGATGGCCTCGTCCGTGGTCCGGTCGGGGGCGAAGCGGAAGTTGACCGTGACCGTGCACGCGTGCGGGATGACGTTGTTGGCGACGCCGCCGTCGATGCGGACCGCGTTGAGGCCCTCGTGGTACTCCAGGCCGTCGATCACGGGCTTGCGGGGCTCGTACGCCGCCAGCTTGGCCAGGATCGGGCTCGCCGCGTGGATGGCGTTGGAGCCCATCCAGCTGCGCGCGGAGTGGGCGCGCTCGCCGGCCGTGCGGAGCAGGACGCGCAGGGTGCCCTGGCAGCCGCCCTCGACCTCGGCGTTGGAGGGTTCGAGGAGGACGGCGAAGTCGCCGGTCAGCCAGTCGGGGTGGGCTTCGGCGACCTTGCCGAGGCCGTTGAGGTCGGCGGCGACCTCTTCCTGGTCGTAGAAGACGAAGGTGAGGTCGCGGTTGGGCTCGGGGACCGTGGCGGCGATGCGCAGTTGTACGGCGACGCCCGACTTCATGTCGGTGGTGCCGCATCCCCACAGGACGTCGTTCTCGTCGAGGCGGGAGGGCACGTTGTCGGCGATCGGCACGGTGTCGAGGTGCCCGGCGAGTACGACGCGTTCGGGGCGGCCCAGGTGCGTGCGCGCGACCACGTTGTTGCCGAAGCGGTCCACGGTCAGGTGCGGGAGGCCGCGCAAGGCGTGTTCCACGAGGTCGGCGAGTACCTTCTCGTCGCCGCTCACGGAGGGGATGTCGACGAGCCGGGCGGTCAGCTCGGCGGCGTCCAGGGTGAGGTCCAGCTCGGATTCGGACATGGAGCTGACCCTAACGCCCCGGGCTGCGGCGAAGCCTTGTCCGTCCGGCCGATGGACGCGTCATATGGCTCAAGTACGGTGGGCGGCGTGCCGCAGACCGATCTCCCCCGCCCTCGCCGCCGCCGTCGCCCGATCCGTTGGGCCGCGGGCTTCCTGGTGCTGGCGGCGGTGGCCGGGTACTTCGTCGTGCAGCGCGAGTCGAACGACAACGGCGGTGTGCCCTACTGCACGGCTTCGGCCGACGGGAAGAGCGTCGCGAAGGGCTCCGGCCAGTTCGACGAGATCTCCCCCGAGCAGGCCTCGAACGCGGCGACGATAGCCGCGGTCGGGGTTTCCAAGGGGATGCCCGACCGGGCCGTGACCATCGCGCTGGCGACCGCCATGCAGGAGTCGGCCCTGCGCAACCTCGATCACGGCGACCGCGATTCGCTGGGCCTGTTCCAGCAGCGGCCCTCGCAGGGCTGGGGCACCCCGGACCAGATCATGGACCCCGTGTACTCGGCCGGGATCTTCTACGACCGGCTGGCCGAGATCAAGGGGTACTCGCGGCTCCCGCTGACGGTGGCGGCGCAGAGGGTGCAGCTGAGCGGTTTCCCGCAGGCCTACGCGAAGCACGAGCCGGAGGCCACCGTGCTGACCTCGGCCTTCACCGGCGGTGGCCACCTGACCTGCATCGGGCCCGCGCCCGCCCGGTCCGGCGATCCTGCGAAGGTCCGGGCGGAACTGACCCGGCTGCTCGGCAAGAACCCCCTGTACACGCTGCCCGCGGACGCGGGCGATCCGGGCGATCCGGGCGATCCGGCGTCCGGTAAGGGTGCCGGGGAGGGCGCGGGGGCGCCCGCCGAGTCCGAGGTGACCCTGGTGGCGAAGCCCGGCGGCGGGGACCGGGCGGCGCGGACCGGTCAGGTGCTCGCGCAGTGGGCGGTGGCCGGCTCCCGCGAGCTGGGGATCACGCGGGTCTCGTACGACGGCGAGTCCTGGGTCGCGGGCCAGGACGGCGACCGGTGGCGGGAGCGGGGCGCGGCGGGCGCCGGGAACGGCGCCGGGGATGCCGGCGCCGCGGGTCCGGGCCGGGTACGGATCTTCCTGCACGGCTGAGTCGCCGGTGGACGGGCGTACGACCCGTCCCCCGTACGGGGGTGACCCGTACGGCGGACACGAGGCTCCCGCCGGGCGGAAAACCGCAGGTCGGCGCCCGTTCCGAGCGGTCGGCGCGGAAGCCGATTAAACGATCCGTTACTGATCCTTTACCCACCGGCTCCGCAACTCGCGCCCCCCTCCGAGCGGTTGTCACGGCGTACTCAGCCGCTACCGCTTAGGAGCAACATGTCCCTCCCCCTGACCCGTCGGATCGCCCGTGCCGCGCTGCTCCTCGCAGCCGGGGCAGCGCCCGTGGTCGGTGCGGCCGGCGCGGCCAGCGCCGCGGGCCTGGAGTCCGTGCCGCAGCTGGGCGCGCTCACCGCGCCGGACGCGACGGTCGCCGCCGCGGGCGACACCGCCACCGAGGCCGTGCCGGACGCCTCCACCCTGCCGGCGGCCGCGCCCACCGACGAGGTGGCCGGCGCCGCCGGCAGCCTGCTGGCCGGGCTGCCGCTCGCCGGCGGCGGACTGCCGGGCGGCGGACTGCCGGGCGGCCTGCCCGGCGGTCTCCCGGGCGGGCTGCCCGGCCTCGGCTAGCAGCCGCCGCCACGAAACGCCGAGGGGCCCGGGAGCACGAACTCCCGGGCCCCTCGGGCTGTCCGCGCATCCCTCGCGAGCGCGGGCGGACCGGCTACGGCGCCAGCCGCTTGGCCGCCGCCCCGACGCGTTCGTCCGTGGCCGTGAAGGCCACGCGGACGAAGTGCGCGCCCGCCTCGCCGTAGAAGTCGCCGGGGGCGACCAGGATGCCGAGCTCGGCCAGGTGGGCGACCGTGTCCCAGCAGGGCTCGTCCCGGGTCACCCACAGGTACAGGCTGGCCTCGCTGTGCTCGACGCGGAAGCCGTGCGCCTGAAGGGCCGTGCGCAGCACCTCGCGGCGGGCCGCGTAGCGCACCCGCTGCTCCTCGACGTGTGCGTCGTCGCCCAGGGCCGCCACCGTGGCCGCCTGTACGGGGGCCGGGGTCATCATGCCGCCGTGCTTGCGGATCTGGAGCAGCTCGCCCAGGACTTCGGCGTCACCGGCGATGAAGGCCGCCCGGTAGCCGGCCAGGTTGGACCGCTTGGAGAGCGAGTGGACGGCGACGATGCCCTCGTACGAGCCCCCGCAGACCTCGTCGTGCAGGACTGAGACGGGCTCGGCCTCCCAGCACAGTTCGAGGTAGCACTCGTCGCTGAAGATGAGGATTCCGTGCTCGCGCGCCCAGGCCACGATCCGTACGAGCTCCTCCTTGGGGAGGACCTTGCCGGTGGGGTTGGACGGGGAGTTGAGCCAGAGCAGCTTCACGCGGGCCGGGTCGAGATCGGTGGTGGGGTCGTCGTAGACCACCGGCTCGGCGCCGCACAGCCGCGCGCCGACCTCGTACGTCGGGTAGGCGAGCCGGGGGTACGCGACCTGGTCCCCGGCGCCGAGGCCCAGCTGGGTGGGCAGCCAGGCCACCAGTTCCTTGGAGCCGACGACGGGCAGGACGTTGCGGTGTCCGGCGGCGCTCGCGCCGAGGCGGCCGCGCACCCAGCCGGTGATCGCGTCGCGCAGGGCGGGGGTGCCCCACACCGTGGGGTAGCCCGGGGAGTCCGCGGCCTCGATCAGGGCGCGCTGGATGAGCTCCGGCACCGGGTCGACCGGGGTGCCGACGGAGAGGTCTACGATCCCGTCCGGGTGGGCCGACGCCGTCGCCTTGTACGGCTCCAGCTTGTCCCAGGGGAAGACGGGGAGACGGGCTGAGACTGCGGCCACGTTGCGTGCTCGCTTTCCGGGTGTTCCGTGCTTTCCAGGATTTTCTTCGTCAAAACACCTCGGTCCCGTGCGGCTGCGAGCCGTACGGGACCGAGGGACACGCGTGGGGCGGTACCGGACCGTCAGTGGCTCGGGTTGATGTCCGCCGGAAGCGCTGCGATGAAGGGGTGGTCGCGCTCGATCAGGCCGAGCTTGGAAGCACCACCGGGCGAACCGAGCTCGTCGAAGAACTCGACGTTCGCCTTGTAGTAGTCCTTCCACTCCTCCGGAGTGTCGTCCTCGTAGAAGATGGCCTCGACCGGGCAGACCGGCTCACACGCACCACAGTCGACGCACTCGTCCGGGTGGATGTACAAGGACCGCTGGCCCTCGTAGATGCAGTCGACGGGGCACTCTTCGATGCATGCCTTGTCCTTGACGTCGACACAAGGCTCCGCGATGACGTAGGTCACGCTCTCGTTCCTCCTCATAAGGGCTTTCCATATCGCGCGGGAGCGCGGCGTCGTCGATGCCCGCCTCTAGTATCTCCGTTCCCGGGCACGATCCGAACAGGAGGGGCGGACAGAGCTGTGGAAATCACTGCCGGTGGACGGCTGGAGATCCGGATTACACCCGCTGACGTGGGTAAACGCGTCTCTGTGCGACGGGTGGAGCACGGCTCGACCGGAGCCCCCTGTTTCACGGACACCGTAGGGGTTCTCACATCCTGGAACTCGGGTGTGGTGACGATCACACGGAAGTCCGGCGAGTCCGTCCGCATCGCGGAATCCTCGCTGGTGGCGGGCAAGGTCGTACCGTCCGCGCCGGCCCGGCGCAGGGGGCCCGCGGCCTCCTTCGAGGAGCTCGCGCGGGTCTGCGCGCGGGCCTGGGTGCCGCTGGAGAGCGAGCCGCTGGGCGAGTGGACGCTGCGCGCGGCGGGCGGATTCACCCGCCGGGCCAACTCCGTGCTGCCGCTCGGCGATCCCGGGACCCCGCTGGACGATGCACTCGCGCGAGTGACCTCCTGGTACGCGCAGAGGGGTCTTGCGCCTTACCTCCAGACCGCCACGGGGGCCGCGGGCACGCAGGAGCTGCTGTGCGCGGAGCTGGAGGACCGGGGCTGGATCCGCGAGGTGTCGGCGGAGGTCCGGGTCGGCGCTCTGGCGGCGGTCGGGGACCTGGCCGTGGACGAGTCCGTGGTCGCGGGCGTACGGCTGACCCGTACTCCGGACGAGGAGTGGCTCTCCCGCTACGGACGGGTGAAGGACCCCGAGACCGCCCGCCGGGTCCTGACGGCGGGGCCCTCGGTGTGGTTCGCGGCGCTGCCCGGCCGGGCGATCGGGCGGCTCGTGGTGGACGGCCGGTGGGCCGGGTTCGCGGCCGTCGAGGTCGACCCGGAGCACCGGCGCCGCGGGCTCGCCTCGGCCGTGATGGCGGCGCTGGCGCGGCGGGCGCTGGAGGAGGGCGCCTCGGCCGCCTGGCTCCAGGTGGAGAGCGACAAAACCGGGGCCCGGGCGCTGTACGAGGGGATGGGTTTCGGTACGCACCACTCCTACCACCACTACCGCCGGGCGGCGGCGTGACCTCGCTCTGGCGGGAGCGGTTCGCGGCCGAGGCGCGGGCGGAGCGGCCCGACCTGGCCGTGCTGTGCCTGCTGCTGGCCGCGGAGGGGGACCCGGAGCTCGACGAACGGGCCATGGACTGGGCGCAGATCGAGCTGGACCGGCTGGCGGGGATGCTGCCGTACGGGCTGCGGGGCGCTCGCGCGTGGGCGTCGGCGGTGTCCGAACTGCTGGGCGGGCGGATGGGTTTCCACGGCACGCCGGCCGACTACGACCGGCTCTCGTCCTCGCTGCTGCACGAGGTGCTGCGGCGGCGCCGGGGGCTGCCGATCCTGCTGTCCGTGGTGTGGCTGGAGGTGGCCCGGCGGGCCGGGGCTCCGGTGTACGGGCTGGCCCTGCCGGGGCACTTCGTGGTGGGCTTCGGGGATCCGGAGGAGGGTGTGGTCGTCGACCCCTTCGCGGGGGGCGCCTCGCTGGGCGCGGGTCCGGCGGAGCTGGCGGCCGGGCCGCGGACCGCCGCCCGCACGATGGACATCGTGCTGCGGATCCTGAACAACATCCGGGCGTGGGCCTCGTCGCGGCCCGAGCATTCGGGGGTGGCGCTGTGGGCGCTGGACCTGGCGCTGCTGCTGCCCTCGCATCCCGCGGCGTTGCGGTACGAGCGGGCGAAGCTGCTCGTGGAGCGGGGGGAGTTCGTGGCGGGGGCGGCGGAGATGGAGTCCTACGCGGTGGTCGTGGACGTGATCGATCCGCCTTCCGCGGTGCGGATTCGTGCCGAGGCGATGGCGGCGCGGGCCCTGCTGAACTAGCCCGTCGGCCCGGCTTACGCCGCGCGGGGCGAAGTCCCCGCTGCGGGCTGCGCCCGGACCCCCTCTGGGGCTCCGCCCCAGACCCCGGTCCTCAAACGCCGGACGGCTGGATTGGCCCGGAGCCCCTGCCCCTGGTTCGGGGAGGGGCTCCGGGTTGGGGCTGCGGGGGGTCAGCTCGGGTTGGTGGGGATGACCGCGGTGCGTTCGGCGGTGGTCTTGCCGCGCAGGGCCTTGCCGAGGACTCCGGCGACGTCCTGCGGGGTGACGGCGGTCTTCTCGCCGGTGCCGCGCATGATGAGGACTCCGTCGAAGGTGTTCCCGTAGGCCGTCTTGAGGGCTTCCAGGTCGTACTTCTCGACGAGGTGGCCGTCCACGACCTGCATGCTCAGGATCTTCGGCAGGGACTTGGCGCCGAGCGGGATGGACTTGGTACCCGCCTTGACGAGGACCGGTGCCGACATCGCGGGCTGGGCGAACTCCTTCATGGCCCGGTCCAGTTCGGCCTGGTCGACGACCGGGTCCTTGGTGGCGACCGGGAGTACGGCGGGGGCGGCCTGGACGCCGCCGACCATGTCGCTGAAGGCCTTGGTGACCAGGGCGACGGAGGCGTCCACATCGAGCGTGGAACCGGGCTTGCCGGGGACGGCGAGGGCCTTGCCGGTGTCGAAGGTGATGGTGCCCTCGGTGACGGAGCCGGCGGTGCCCGCGAGCTCCTGGAGGGCGACCCGCAGCTTCTCCTCGTCGGTGGGCAGGACGGCCTCGGCCTTGCGCTCGCTGCCGAACAGCGAGCCGATGACCGTGAAGGGGTTGTAGTCGCTGCCCGCCGCGTTGCGGACGGTGGTCTGGCTGTCCAGGCTCAGGCCGGCCTTCTCGGGCTTCAGCTCGACCGGCTTTCCGCCGACGGTGAGCCGGAGCGGGGTGGCGGCGCGGTTGCCGAAGGACGTCTGGAGCTTGGCGACGGCCTCGTCGCGGCTGCCGCTGATGTCGACGCCCATGACGGTGGTGCCCTTGGGGACGTCGGAGTGGTTGAGGAGCAGACCGGCTCCGTAGGCCACGCCGCACAGCGTGAAGAGGGCTCCGCCGACCAGGACCAGCTTGTTGCGGCCCTTCTTGGCGGGCCGCGCCGGAGCCTGCGCGGGGGCCTTGGCCCTGTTCGCGGGCACCGGGGTGGGCGCGGGCTGCGGATGTCCGGCGGAGTCCAGCTCCGGGCCGGGCCAGCTCGGCTCCGGTACGGAGCCCAGCGCGGGCCCGCCGGTCGGCCCGTCCGGGCTACGGCCGGGGCCGGTGCCGGGCCAGGCCGGGGCGGGCGGGACGGGGGTTCCCAGGGCCTGGGCGACGGGGCCGGAGCCGGAGCCGGGACCGTAGGCGGCTCCGGGGCCGGGCTGCGGCACGGGCGGCCCGGCGGGACCGGCACCGGGGCCCTGCGCGGGGCCCGCGGGGGCACCCGTACGGGGGCCGCCGGGTCCGGCGGGCGGTGCGGGGTAGCCGGGGCCGACACCGGGGCCGCCGGGGCCGGGGCCCATCGGCGCACCGGGGCGCGGCCCGGCGGGACCCTGGGCGAAGCCCTGCTGCGCGGGCCCGTCGAAGCGCGGGCCACCGGCCTGGGCCGGGGCGGGGCCCGGACCGCCGGGGCGGGGGCCCATCGGGGCACCGGGGCCGGGGCCCATCGGCGCGCCCGGGCCGGGGCCCATCGGCGCGCCCGGGCGCGGCCCGGCCGGGCCCTGGGCGAAGCCCTGCTGCGCGGGCCCGTCGAAGCGCGGGCCGCCGGCCTGGGCCGGGGCCTGCGCCGGGGCGGGCGCGGTGCCCGCCTTGCGCGGTGCGAACCAGTTGCTGGTCGGGTCCTCGGCCGGAGCCGGCTCCGGCGCGGCCGGCGGGGCGGCTGCGGGCTCGGGCGCCTGCCCGGCCTCGGCTTCGGGCATGGTCTGGCGTACGACCACGGGCGGAATCGGCCGCGAACCCGGGATGTTGATCCGGATCCGGGTCGTCAGCTGGGTCTCCGTCTTCGGCCCGTCGGAATCGGGTGTGGACGGCTTCGCGGGCGGTGCGGTCACTGAACTCTCCTCCGGGATGGTCGCCGCGCCCGGACCGGGGGGCACTGTCGTGGACGGATACTGGCCTGATCCGTACGGCGGCGCACCCGAGGGGTACGCCGCCGTGCCGCGCCCGTTGGGCCCGGAGGACGGACTGTCAGTTTCACGGCTCAAGGCAGGTTCTCCCGATCGGCTCCGCCGCCCGTCATAGCGTGCGCGGGCAGCTCGGCGGCCGGTCCACCATACTGGCCACCGCCCTCGCGTACCCGGCCGCCGGGAACGAAGGGGTCCCCTTGATCTCCCGCGCGCCCCCGGCGCGCACCCCCTGAGCACCTGTCGCCCGGCTGCCGGGGGTCCGCGCAGGCACCGTCCGAGCGGCTCGTCAAGGCGTCGTGCGCGGCCGACGCCGCGTCACTTGGCGTTGCCGGCGGCCGAAAGCGGCCGGTCCCCCGCGATGTTCATCGTGGCGCACATCACAGCGAGCACCACTCCACCCAAAAGGTAGGCGTACATGCCGATTCCGGACGAACCGAGCAGGAAGTCCCCCTCCGGCCGGGGCACGCCGAGGATCACGTAGGAGAGGAACCAGCCCGCGGTGGCCGCCCCGACTCCGATGCCGGTGCCCAGCGCGATGCGGGCGCCGAGGAACAGGCCGAAGAGCGCGAGGAGCGCGAGCACCAGTCCGCCCGGGAACCACAGGTCGACGACGAGCCAGCCGGCCACGCCGGTCAGCGCTCCGGCCGCCAACAGGCCCAGCAGGGCGGCGATCCGCCCCGCGTTCCACGTGCCGGTCATGCCCGGACCCCCGCGAAGAGGTCGCGCTCGCGCTCGCCCGCCGGGACGCCGGGCCGGCCGGCGGCCAACTCGTAGTACTCGTGGGTGAACAGCGGCTGCGCCAGGTCGTTGGAGAGTGCGAAGAAGGGCCCGTCCACCGCGATCTGGGTGGCGTGGGCGCGCATCGCGGCCGTCTTGGCCGCCACGAACGCCTGCTCCGCGGCCTCGTCCCCGCCGATCTCGGCGGTGATCCGCTCGTCGTCCACCACGCCCGGCACGTCGTCCGGCGCGGCCGGCGCCGGGAAGGGCACCTCGCTCCCGGCCTCGCGGAGCCGGGCGAAGCCCTCCTCGACGACCGTGCGCGGGACGCGGTTCCAGTAGAACTTCTCGATGGTGTGCGGTGCGCCGAGGTCACGGCGGTACGTGGGCTCCGCGGCCAGTTCGGCGGCGCGGGTGGCGACGCGGTGGGCCTGGATGTGGTCGGGGTGGCCGTAGCCGCCGTCCGGGTCGTAGGTGACGAGGACCTGGGGGCGCAGCTCGCGGATCACCTCCACGAGGTACCCCGCGGCCTCGTCCACGTCGGCGGACCAGAAGGCGCCGGGCCGGCGGTTCTGTTCGGCGCCCATCATCCCGGAGTCGCGGAAGCGGCCGGGGCCGCCGAGGAAGCGGTGGTCGGCGACGCCCAGTTCCTTCATGGCCTCGGCGAGCTCTCCGACGCGGTGGGCGCCGAGGGTGTCCTCGCGGTCGGCCGTCAGGTGGGCGAGGCCGGGCGGGATGACCTCACCCTCCTCGCCGAGGGTGCAGGTCACCAACGCGACATGGACGCCCTCGGCCGCGTACTTGGCCATGGTGACGCCGTTGTTGATCGACTCGTCGTCCGGGTGCGCGTGCACGAGCAGGAGCCGACGGGCGGGAAGACCGTTCATGGGGGTAACCCTACGAGAAACGGCGGCCCGGCCCACGGACCCGGAACGCCGCTAGAACTTGAGGCCGCTGATCATGCTCGCCACGTTGTTGGTCAGCTGGGAGAGCGTCGGAGCCACGGTCGAGCTCGCCAGGTAGAAGCCGAGCAGTACACAGACCACTGCGTGACCCGCCTTCAGGCCCGAACGCCGGACCAGCAGGAAGACGACGACTGCCAGCAGCACCACGGCCGAGATCGATAGTGCCACGGCGTTTCACCTCCACGTCGAGCGGACATCGGGTTCGCGTACTCGCAACTCGGTGCTCGGCAGAGTCATACCCACCGTGCGCTACGGATCATAACTATCCGTACCGCCACATCGATCGATTCCGGCAGCACGAGGGGCGCACGCCGCGCACGTCCGGGGTCACAGGAGTGCCGGCCGGGGAAGCTGTACGCCTCCCCGGCCGGCTGTCGGCACCCGCACGGCCGCACGAATCCAGGCTGCCCGGCCCAGATCTCGGGACAGAAACGGTCAAGTTGCCTGCATGTAAACCGAGTTGTGAAGGAACCGTGGTGCCGTTCACAGCTGTGGCGAAAAATGAGCGGTCCTGGAGGCCCTGAGCTCACTCCTTGGTCGGTGATTGCGGCTGTGCTCCCGGCGGTGATCCCGACGGCGGTGCGGGCGGCGGTCCCGGCGGAAGGGCGGCCCGCTCGGATGCGAAATGACAGGCCGAGGGGTGGGCCGCCGGGCCGCCGGGGAGGAAGGCCGGGATCTCCAGGAGCGGGACCTCGGACGCGCATCGCGCCTCGGCCTTCCAGCAGCGGGTGCGGAAGCGGCAGCCCGAGGGCGGGTTGGCCGGGGAGGGCACGTCGCCGGAGAGGATGATCCGGTCGCGGCCCGCGCGGGCCTCCGGGTCGGGGACCGGAACGGCGGAGAGCAGTGCCTGGGTGTAGGGGTGGGTGGGGTGGTCGTAGATCTGGGTGTCGGTGCCGATCTCGACGATCCGGCCCAGGTACATGACGCCGACCCGGTCGGAGATGTGCCGGACGATCGAGAGGTCGTGCGCGATGAACACGTAGGAGAGGTTGAACTCGTCCTGGAGGCGCTCCAGGAGGTTGACCACCTGGGCCTGCACGGAGACGTCGAGGGCGGAGACGGGCTCGTCGGCGACGATGATCTCCGGCTGGAGGGCGAGTCCGCGGGCGATGCCGATGCGCTGGCGCTGGCCGCCGGAGAACTGGTGCGGGTACCGGTTGATGTACTCCGGGTTGAGGCCGACGACGTCCAGGAGCTCCTGGACCTTGCGGCGGCGGTCGCCCTTGGGGGCGACCTCGGGGTGGATCTCGTAGGGCTCGCCGATGATGTCGCCGACGGTCATGCGCGGGTTCAGCGAGGTGTACGGGTCCTGGAACACCATCTGGATGTTGCGGCGCGCGGCCTTGAGACCCTTGGCGGAGAGCTTGGCCAGGTCCTCGCCCTTGTACGTGATCGAACCCGCCGTCGGGCGTTCCAGGTTGACCAGCATCTTGGCGACGGTGGACTTGCCGCAGCCGGATTCCCCGACGATGCCGAGGGTTTCGCCGGCCCGCAGGTCGAAGGAGACCCCGTCGACGGCCTTGACGGCGCCGACGTGCTTCTTGAAGAGGATGCCCTGGGTCAGCGGGTAGTGCTTGACCAGGTCCTCCACCACGAGGATGGACTCAGCCACCGAGGCACTCCTTCCAGAAGAAGCACGCACTGGCGCGGCCCGGTCCGACCTCGGCCAGCGGCGGTACGTCGGTGCGGCAGACGGCCTGGGCCATCGGGCAGCGCGGATTGAAGGCGCAGCCGGGCGGGATGGCGAGCAGGTTGGGCGGCAGGCCCTTGATGGCGTACAGCTCCTGGCCCTTCTGGTCCAGGCGCGGGATGGAGTCCAGCAGGCCGCGGGTGTACGGGTGGGCGGGACTCTTGTAGATCTCGTGGACGGGGGCCGCCTCGACGATCCGGCCGGCGTACATGACGGCGATCTTGTCGGCGACGTCGGCGACCACGCCGAGGTCGTGGGTGATCAGGATCAGGCCCATGTTGAGCTCGCGCTGGAGCTCGGCGAGGAGGTCCATGACCTGGGCCTGGACGGTGACGTCCAGGGCGGTGGTCGGTTCGTCCGCGATGATGAGCGAGGGTTCCAGGGCCATCGCCATGGCGATCATGATGCGCTGGCGCATGCCGCCGGAGAACTGGTGCGGGTAGTCCCCCACCCGCTCCCGGGCCGCCGGGATCTTCACCCGGTCCATCAGCTCCACGGCCTTGTTCCGGGCGTCCTTGCGGGACATCCCGCGGTGGACCTCGTACATCTCGCCGAGCTGCGCGCCGACGCTCAGGACCGGGTTGAGGGAGGACAGGGCGTCCTGGAAGATCATGGCCATCTCGGCGCCGCGGACCTTCCTGCGCTCCTCCTCCTTCATCTTCAGCAGGTCCTTGCCCTTGAAGAGGATCTCGCCGCCCGCGATGCGGCCCGGCGGCATGTCGAGGATGCCCATGACGGCCTGGGCGGTGACCGACTTGCCGGAGCCGGACTCGCCGAGCACGGCGAGGGTCTCGCCCTCGGCCACGGAGTAGTTGACCCCGTTGACGGCTTTGGCGACTCCGTCCCGCGTCTTGAATTCCACGTGCAGGTCGCGCACTTCGAGCAGCATGTGCGGGGCTCCTCAGCGCAGCTTGGGGTCGAGGGCGTCGCGCACCGCGTCGCCGAGCATGATGAACGCGAGCACGGTCACGCTGAGCGCGCCCGCCGGGTAGAGCAGCATGTGCGGGGCGTTGCGGATCTGTGAGGCGGCGTTGGAGATGTCGATGCCCCAGGAGACCGTGGGCGGGCGCAGGCCCACGCCGAGGAAGGACAGGGTGGCTTCCAGCGCGATGTAGGTGCCGAGCGCGATGGTGGCGACGACGATGACGGGCGCGATGGCGTTGGGCGCCACGTGCCGCAGCAGCATCCGGCCGTTGCCGGCGCCGAGCGCCCGCGCGGCCTGGACGTAGTCGTTCTGTTTGGCGGTGATGACCGAGCCGCGGGCGATGCGGGCCAGCTGGGGCCAGCCGAGCAGCACGATGAAGCCGACGACGGGCCAGACGGTGGTGCTGGTGACCACGGACAGGAAGACCAGGCCGCCGAGGACCACGGGGATGCCGAAGAAGATGTCGGCGACCCGGGAGAGCAGCGCGTCGCCCCAGCCGCCGAAGAACCCGGCGAGCCCGCCGAGCGCGGAGCCGAGGAGGGCGGCGCCGAGTGTGGCGCAGATGCCGACGGTGATGGAGGCACGGGCCCCGTAGACGGTCCGGGTGTACACGTCGCAGCCCTGGGTGTCGTAGCCGAAGGGGTGGCCCGGGGAGGAGCCCTGCTGCGATTTCGACAGGTCGCACTGGAGCGGGTCGCCGCTCGCGATGAGCTGGGGCCAGATGGAGATGACCACGAGGAAGAGGATCAGCAGGGTGGAGACGAGGAAGACGGGGTTGCGGCGCAGCTGGTGCCAGGCGTCGGACCACAGGGAGCGGGCCCGTCCGCCGGAGGCGGCTGATGGATGCAGCTCCTGGGGGCCTGCGGGGCCTGCCGGGCCTGCCCCGAGTTCCTTCTCCAGGGACTCCCCCTCTTCCAGGGCGAGATCCATGGCCCCGCCCTGGCCGGTGGGGGCGATGGACTCGTGGGGGCCGGGTCCCAGCGGGTCGTAGGCGGCGCGCTCGGGATCGGGCTCAGGCATAACGGATCCTCGGGTCCAGGACCGCGTAGAGCAGGTCGACGAGCAGGTTCGCCAGCAGGAAGACGATCACGAGGATGGTCACGAAGCCGACCACCGTCGGGGAGTTGTTGCGCAGGATGCCCTGGTAGAGCTGGTAGCCGACGCCGTGGATGTTGAAGATCCGCTCGGTGACGATGGCTCCGCCCATGAGGGCGCCGATGTCGGTGCCGATGAAGGTGACCACGGGGATCAGCGAGTTGCGCAGCAGGTGGCGGGTGATGACCCGGCGTCTGGGCAGGCCCTTGGCCACGGCGGTGCGGACGTAGTCGGCCTTGACGTTCTCGGCGATGGAGGTCCGGGTGAGGCGGGTGACGTAGGCGAGGGAGACCAGTGCGAGCACGATGCCGGGCAGGATCAGCTCGCTGAAGGGGGCGTCCGGGGAGACGGTGGGCCGCACCCAGCCCCATTTGACGCCGAAGACGTACTGGAGGAGGTAGCCCGTCACGAAGGTGGGCACCGAGATGACGACGAGGGTGAGCACCAGCACGCCGCTGTCGATGGACTTGCCGCGCTTGAGGCCGCTGATCACGCCGAGGGTGATGCCGACGACGATCTCGATGGCGATCGCGACGATGGTCAGGCGCAGGGTCACCGGGAAGGCCGAGGCCATGAGTTCGGTGACCTTCTGGCCGTTGAAGGCGGTGCCGAAGTCGCCCTGGAAGATCTGGCCCATGTAGTGGAGGTACTGCTTCCACAGGGGCTGGTCGAGGTAGAGGTCCTTGCGGATGCGTGCGGCGGTGGCAGGGTCGGGGGCCTTGTCTCCGAAGAGGGCGGCGACCGGGTCACCGAGTGCATACACCATGAAGAAGATCAGGAACGTGCTGCCGATGAACACGGGGATCATCTGGAGCAGTCGCCGGATCACATAACGTCCCATGGACTGCTCCAGGTTCGATCCGAAGGCGGGTCAGCTGACCTTGATCTGGTCGTACACCGGGACGCTGAACTGGTTGAGCTTCACGTCCGAGACGCGCTCTCCGTAGCCCGCGCTGCCGTTCTGGTACCAGAGCGGGATGGACGGCATCTGCTCGGCGAGGATCTTCTCGGCGTCCTTGAAGAGGCCGGTCGCCTTGGCGGCGTCGCTCTCGCGGTTCGCGGCGTCGACGAGCTTGTCGAACTCCGGGTTGCTGAACTTGCCGTAGTTGGAGGACGCGCCGGTGTAGTAGAGCGGCTCCAGGAAGTTCTGGATCAGGGGGTAGTCGGCCTGCCAGCCGGAGCGGAACGGGCCGGTCAGCTTGAAGCTGCTCTGCTGGTTGCGGAAGTCGGCGAAGGTGCCGATCGGGTTGACCGTGCAGACCGGGCCCTCGCCGAGCGCGTTGTTGATGCTGTTGCAGACGGCGTCCATCCACTCGCGGTGCGAGCCGGTGTCCACGTTGGAGGTCAGCGAGACCTTGCCGCCGGGCAGGCCGCCGCCCTCCTGGATGAGCTTCTTGGCCTCGGTGGGGTTGAAGGAGCAGGCCTCGCCGCAGGCGGTGGCGGAGAATCCGCCCTTGTCGCCGAGGGCCGGGGAGGTCCAGTCCTTGGCCGGGGTGCGGGTCTCGCGGAAGATCTGCTTGGTGATCTCGTCGCGGTTGATCGCCATCGAGATGCCGCGGCGGACCTTGTCCATGCCCTCCTTGCTCCACTGCGGGTCGTACAGCGGGAAGGTGAGGGTCTGGATGATGAGGGCCGGCTGGTTGATGTAGCGGTCGCCGAGGTCGTTCGCGACGTTCTTGAGCTGCTGCGCCGGGACGTCGTCGACCAGGTCGAGGTTGCCGGAGATCAGGTCGGTGTAGGCGGTGTTGTTGTCGGTGTAGACCTTCAGGTCCACTCCGCCGTTCACCGCCTTGTCCTCCCCCGTGTAGGCGTCCCACTTGCGCAGCTTCATGCCGGTGCCCTTGGTGTACGAGTCCACCGTGTAGGGGCCGTTGCCGACGGGCTTCTTCAGCCAGGCCTCGTGGTCGGTGAAGAAGGCCTTGGGCAGGGGGGAGAACGCCTGGTAGCCGAGGGTCTCGGGCCAGGTGGAGAACTTCTCCTTGAGGGCGACCGTGAAGGTCTTGGGGTCCTTGACGACCAGGCCGGACATGGTCTTGGTCTTGGGGTCGCCCTTCTCGGGGTGGACGTCCGCGTAGCCGACGATGTCGGAGAAGAAGGGCGAGTTGTTCTGCTTCTTGGTGACGTCCGCGCCGTAGTTCCAGGCGTCCACGAAGGACTGCGCGGTGACCGGCTCGTCGTTGCTGAACTTCCAGCCGTCCTTCAGCGTGATCGTGAAGTTCTGGCTGTCGGTGGTCTCGATCTTCTCGGCGAGGAAGTTCTTCGCCTCACCGGTCTCGGGGTCGTACCGCTTGAGCCCCCGGAAGATCATGTCGAGGACCTTGCCGCCTTGGACCTCGTTGGTGTTGGCGGGCTCCAGCGGGTTCTGCGGGTCGCCCCACGAGGAGCTGACGATGCCCTCCGCGCCGCCTCCGCCGCTGTCGCTTCCGCCGCCGCAGGCGGTCGCCGCGAGGGCGACGGCCGCCGCACATGCGGCCCACTTGGCGTGGGTGGCTCCGCGCATGGAGTGCCTCCTACTGGATCCCAAGACTCACTTAGGGCCCAATGTCACCCCATGTGGGGTCAGGCACACTCCTCGTTGGACCGATTGCACCCTCGCGCCGCCCGCCTGTCACCCCTGCGAGTGCAAAGCGAGCTGCCAGGTGTTCACCGCGTAGTGCATCGTCATGCCGTGCGCCTCGTACAGCGCGAGCGCGCCGGTCTCGTTGGCCGTGTCCACGCCGAGGCCCACGGCGGTGCGGCCGCGGGCAGCGTAGGCGGCGAAGCCGTGGCGCAGCAGGAAGCCTCCGACGCCCCGGCCGCGCACGGCCTCGGCGACGCCGATGTGGCTGAACCATCCCATGCTGGTGCGGTCGTCCCGGGTCAGCAGGACGCCTACGTCGCCTTCCCCGGGCAGCGCGGCGATCCACACGAGCGACCAGTCCAGGCCCCGGCCGTCGATGTGGTCGAGCCAGGGCTCGTACGGGCGGTCCACGTGCCCGAAGTGCGCGGCGAAGGTCTGCTCGATCAGGGCGTGGGCGCGGCGTCGCTCGCTCTCGTCACCGTCGCAGGGGCGAAGGGTGAGCCCTGCGGGAGGGGACGGGGGCGGGTCGGCCGGGTCCAGTGCACGGGTCATCACCTGGTAGCGGCGCACCGTGCGATAGCCGCGGCCGGACAGCAGGCCGACGTCGAGGGTCGGGCGGGCGTTGAGCTGGAGTCGCAGGACCGCGTCCGAGGCGCCGGCGGCCAGCTCGCGGGCCCGTACCTCCATCAGGTCCAGCAGCCGGACGGCGGCCGCGCCGCGTCCCGGCAGGACGTAGTGCTCGGAGTCGACGCGGCCGGGGCCGGAGTCGGCCCACACCAGGGCGTAGGCGAGGAGCCGGCCGCCTTCGAAGGCGAGCCAGGAGTCCTTCGCCAGGTCGACGTCGGGATGGTGCAGATCGGCTTCGACGGCGCCGAGGTCGGTTTCCGGGCGGCCGATCTCCAGCAGGTCGATGGCGTTGAGGAGAGCGCAGATGTCCTCGGCGTCTCCGGGCCCGGCGGGGCGTACGGTCAGCATGTCGGTCATCAGATCACTGTCGGACCCGCCGGGGCGGGCCCGCAACCGGCTTTCCGTGCGCGGCGCTTGCGCGAACGACGGAGCGCCCGCCGCCGGAGAGATCCGGTGACGGGCGCCCTGTGGTGTCGCTACGGGAGGTCAGACGGCCAGGACGGCCTTCTCCTCCGCGAAGTGGCAGGCCGACTCGTGCGCGGCCAGCGACTTGACGCCCTGGAAGCGCTCCGGGATGGCGAGCAGCGGCTCCTCGACGGAGCACTTCTCCTCGGCCTTCCAGCAGCGGGTGCGGAAGCGGCAGCCCGACGGCGGGTTGGCCGGCGAGGGGACGTCACCGGTGAGGATGATCCGCTCGCGGCCCTCGCGGGCGGCCGGGTCCGGCACCGGCACCGCGGAGAGCAGCGCCTGGGTGTACGGGTGGGTCGGGTGCTCGTAGATCTGCTCGTCGGTGCCGATCTCGGCCATCTTGCCGAGGTACATGACACCGACGCGGTCCGAGATGTGCCGGACGATCGACAGGTCGTGCGCGATGAAGATGTAGGAGAGGTTGAACTCCTCCTGCAGCTTCTCCATCAGGTTGATGACCTGGGCCTGCACCGATACGTCGAGCGCGGAGACCGGCTCGTCGCAGATGATGATCTCCGGGTTGAGCGCGAGGCCGCGGGCGATGCCGATGCGCTGGCGCTGGCCGCCGGAGAACTGGTGCGGGTACCGGTTGATGTACTCCGGGTTGAGACCGACGACGTCCAGGAGCTCCTGCACCTTGCGGCGCCGGTCGCCCTTGGGGGCCACCTCGGGGTGGATGTCGTAGGTCTCGCCGATGATGTCGCCGACCGTCATGCGCGGGTTCAGCGAGGTGTACGGGTCCTGGAACACCATCTGGATGTTGCGGCGCACGGCCTTCAGGGCGCGGCCGGACAGCTTGGTGATGTCCTGGCCCTTGTAGAAGACCTCGCCGGCGGTGGCGCGTTCCAGGTTCATCAGCAGCTTGGCGACGGTGGACTTGCCACAGCCGGACTCGCCGACGATGCCCAGGGTCTCGCCCTGGTACAGGTCGAAGGAGATCCCGTCGACGGCCTTGACGGCGCCGACCTGCTTCTTGAAGAGGATTCCCTGGGTCAGCGGGAAGTGCTTGACCAGGCCGCGGACCTGGAGGATCGGCTCCCGCACGGGGGCGTTGGTGAGCTCAGCCATGGAGCTGCTCCTTCCAGAAGTGGCAGGCGCTGTGACGGCCGGCCAGCTCGCTGCCGTCCTGCTCGCTGACGGGCTGCAGGGCGGGGATCTCGGACCGGCAGACGTCCTGCGCGGCGACGCAGCGCGGGCTGAACGAGCAGCCGGAGGGCAGGCGCAGCAGGTTCGGCGGCAGGCCCTTGATCGCGAAGAGCTCCTGGCCCTTCTGGTCCAGGCGCGGGATCGAGTCCAGCAGGCCGCGCGTGTAGGGGTGCGCCGGGCGCTTGTAGATCTCGTGGACCGGGGAGGTCTCGACGATCCGGCCGGCGTACATGACCGCGATCTTGTCCGCGACGTCGGCGACCACGCCGAGGTCGTGGGTGATCAGGATCAGGCCCATGTTGAGCTCGCGCTGGAGCTCCGCGAGGAGGTCCATGACCTGGGCCTGGACGGTGACGTCCAGGGCGGTGGTCGGCTCGTCCGCGATGATCAGGTCGGGCTCCAGCGCGATCGCCATGGCGATCATGATGCGCTGGCGCATACCGCCGGAGAAGTGGTGCGGGTAGTCGTCCACCCGCTGCTTCGCCGCCGGGATCTTGACCTTCTCCATCAGCTCGATGGCCTTGACCCGGGCGTCCTTCTTCGACATGCCCTCGTGGACGCGGAACATCTCGCCCAGCTGGTAGCCGACGGTGAGCACCGGGTTCAGGGAGGACAGGGCGTCCTGGAAGATCATGGCGATCTTCCGGCCGCGCAGCTTGCGCCGCTCCTCGAAGCTCATCTTGAGCATGTCCTGGCCGCGGAAGAGGATCTCTCCCTGCGGGATCTTGCCGGGGGGCATGTCGAGGATGCCCATGATGGCCTGGGCCGTCACGGACTTGCCGGAGCCGGACTCGCCGAGCACGGCGAGGGTCTCGCCGGCGCTCACGCTGTAGTTGACGCCGTTGACTGCCTTGGCCACACCGTCGCGGGTGTGGAACTCGACGTGCAGGTCGCGCACCTCGAGGAGCGGCGTCTGCGGGTCCCCGTCACGCGGGGAGGGAAGGCTGGAGGTGTTGTCCATGGTGATCACTTACGCCCTCCTCAGCGCAGCTTGGGGTCGAGGGCGTTGCGGACCGCTTCGCCGAGCATGATGAAGGCGAGGACGGTGATGCTGAGCATGATCGAGGGGTACAGCAGGATGTGCTGGGCCACTCGGATCTGCGAAGCACCGGCGGAGATGTCCACGCCCCACGAGATGGTCGGGGAGGCGAGGCCGAGACCCAGGTAGGACAGGGTGGCCTCCGCCGCGATGTATCCGCCGAGCGCGATCGTGGAGACCACGATCACCGGAGCCATGGCGTTCGGCAGGATGTGCCGGAACAGGATCCGGGTGGTGCCTGCGCCCAGCGCCTTGGCGGCGTGCACGTAGTCCGCCTGCTTCACGGTGATGACCGCTCCGCGCATGACGCGGTTGATCTGCGTCCAGCCGAGGAAGGCCAGGGCGAAGACGACCGTCCACACGGTGCGGTCGGTGAAGGCCTGGAGGACGACCATCGCGCCGAGCAGGAACGGGATGCCGAAGAAGATGTCGGTGATGCGCGACATGATCGCGTCGGTCACGCCGCCGAAGTAGCCGGCGATCATGCCGGTGATGCTGCCGAGCACGGTGACGATCGCGGTCACGGAGACCGCGACGATGACCGAGGCGCGGGTGCCGTAGACGAGGCGCGCGTAGACGCTGCGTCCCTGGCCGTCCCAGCCGAGCCACTCGGGAGAGCCGACCTTGCTCAGTTCCGGCTTGCCGAGGAAGTGGTGGACCAGGTCGCCCTTGGTGGGGTCGATGCTGGTGAACCAGCCCGGGAAGGCGGCGATCACGAGGAGTACGAAGATCAGCGCCGAGGAAATGACGAAGTACGGGTTGCGACGCAGGTCGGCCCAGGCGTCGCCCCAGAGGCTGCGGGCCTTCTCGGCCTTCACCGGCTCCACCGGGGCGCCGGGCGCCGCGGAGGTCTCGGCCGCCACGATGTCGGTCTTGGTCAGATCAGGCATACCGGATCCTCGGGTCCATGACCGCGTAGAGGAGGTCGACGAGCAGGCTGGCTATCAGGTAGACCACGACGAGGACGGTGACGACACCGACCACGGTCTGGCCTTCGCGGCGGACGACCGATTCGTAGATCAGACCGCCGACGCCGTGGACGTTGAAGATGCCTTCGGTGACGAGGGCACCGCCCATCAGGGCGCCGATGTCGGTGCCGAGGAACGTGACGACGGGGATCATCGAGTTGCGCATGAGGTGCACACCGATGACGCGGCGCTTGGGCAGGCCCTTGGCCACGGCGGTGCGGACGTAGTCCGCGCGCAGGTTCTCGGCCATCGAGGTGCGGGTCAGGCGGGCCACGTAGGCGAGCGAGAGCGAGCCCAGCACGATGGCCGGCGCGAGCAGTTCGCCCCAGGTCTCGTCGTTGCTGACGTTCGGCTCGATCCAGCCGAGCTGGAAGGCGAACACCGACTTGACGATGAAGCCGAGGACGAAGACCGGCATCGAGATGATCAGCAGGGTGAGGACGAGGATCAGGTTGTCCGCCCACTTGCCGGCCTTGAGGCCGGCGACGATCCCGAGGGCCAGGCCCAGGACGATCTCGATCGCGAAGGCCAGGAAGGCCAGGCGCAGGGTGACCGGGAACGCAGCCCCGACCACTTCGGTGATCTCACGTCCACTGCGGATCTGGGACCCGAAGTCGAAGTGGAACAGGATGCCGGTGATGTAGTTCCAGTACTGCTGCCAGAGCGGCAGGTCCAGACCGTGCTGGTGACGCAGGGCGGCCAGCGTTGCGGGGTCGGTGCCCTTGTCCCCGAAGAGTCCGGCCACGGGATCGCCGGGCAGGCTGTACACCATCAAAAAGATGAGCAGGGTCGTCCCGAAGAAGACCGGGATCATCTGGAGCAGTCGTCGTGCGACATAGCGCCCCATCATGCCTCCGTAGAAGATGCGGCAGGCGCAGCCGGACGGGCCCTTTCGCCACGCACGCGCGTGACGGTTCCGTCACTGCGTCGCGAAAGGGCCCCCCGGGCGCTGCATGTAGGCCCGAATGTGGGCCGGCTCCCCGCCGGCCCACATCCGTCGAAAGGAATTACGCGGTAGGACTTACTTCTTGACCTCGACCTGGTCGAGGATCGGGTCGCCGTCCTGGGCGTACTTCACGTTCTGGACCTTCTCGGAGTAGCCCGCGTTGACCTTGTAGTACCAGAGCGGGATGGAAGGCATGTAGTTGACGAGTTCCTTCTCGATGGCCTGGTAGGCCTTCACGGACTCGTCGAGGGTCGCGGCGCTGTCGGCCGCGGCGATCTTGGCGTCGAGCTCGGGGCTGGTGAAGCCACCCTGGTTGCCGCCGGCGCCCGTACGGAACAGGTCGCTGATGAAGTTGGCGTTCACCGGGTAGTCGAGGACCCAGCCGGAGCGGTAGATCGACTTGACCTGCTTGGACTTGCGGGCCTGGAGGTCGGCCTGGAAGTCCGGCTTGGCGTCACCGGTGCACTTGACGCCGGTGGCCGAGGTGATGCTGCCGCAGACGGCCTCGACCCATTCCTTGTGACCGCCATCCGAGTTGAACTGGATGAAGATCTCGTTGTTCGGGACGCCGCCGCCCTCGGTGATGAGGGCCTTGGCCTTCGCCGGGTCGAACTTGGTCACGTCACCGGAACCGGTCGGCGTGTAGCCGAGGACGCCCTTGGCGACCCAGCCGGTCGCCGGCTCACGGGTGCCCTGGAGCACGGTCTTGGTGATGGTGTCGCGGTCGATCGCCATCGACAGGCCCTGGATGACCTTCGGGGAGACCTGCTTCGGGGTCTTCCACTGGTCGGCGTAGTACGCGATGGCCAGCGTCTGGACGGCGGAGTACGCCTGGTCCACGGCGCGGTCACCGAGGTCGGCGCGGTAGACCGGGAGGTCCTTCGGGCTGATCTGACGCAGGACGTCGACGTTGCCCGACTTCAGGTCCTCGTAGGCGGTCTCGAGGGTGGTGTAGTTCTTGAGAATCACACCGCCGTTCTTCGCCTTGTCGACACCCTTGTAGTCGTCGAAGCGCGTGAGCTCGATCTGCTTCTTGTGCTCCCACGACTTGAACTTGTACGGGCCGTTGCCGACCGGCTTCTCACCGGCGGCCGCGGGGTCCGCGTAGAACGAGGCGGGCAGCGGGGAGTAGACCTCGTAGCCGAGCTTGTACGCGAAGTACGGCACCGCGCCGTTGAGCTCGATGGTGAAGGTGTTCTCGTCGACGATCTTCAGACCCTCGAGCGCGTCACCGGTGGGCTTGGCGCCCTCGGCCTCGGGGTGCAGGGCCTCGAAGCCCTTGATGTCGGCGAACCAGGACGCGTTGCCCTGCTTGTTGTTGATGTTCGCGGCCCAGTTCCACGCCTTGACGTAGGACTCGGCGGTCACCTTGGTGCCGTCGTGGAAGGTCCAGCCCGGCTTGAGCTTGACGGTCCACAGCTTGCTGTCCGTGGTCGTGACCGACTCGGCGTTGACGTTGACGATCTTGCCGTCGGCGTCGTAGTCGACGAGCTGGGAGAACAGACCAGACATCGCGATCGAGCCGTTGGACTCCATCGTGTCGGCCGGCTGGAGAAGCTTCTCCGGCTCGCCCACCTCGATCGAGTAGATGCCGTTCGGGTCAACCTCACCCTTGGCGCCGGCGTCGTTGCCGCCACCGCCGCCACAGGCAGTCGCTGCCAGGGCGACGACAATCGCGCCCGTTACCCACTTGGCGCTCTTGGCACCGCGCATGGGTTTCCTCCTCATGAGTCCACTGTCTGATGTGAAGGACACAGGTGTGCTTCGCCGACACCCCTGACGGCGATAGGACCGGTGTCCCGAGTGTGCTCGTGAGTCGACGCTCCCCACAGCGTGTGACCCATTGACCCGAGCTCAATGGAGCCATCCTCAGGGACTGCCTGACCGTAAACCACACTTAAGTGGTCTCGTTTTCACAACATCGCACTACGGCTAAAACCCGAAATCCGGACAAACGGATAGGAGACAGACATGAACGAAACGGACTGTTAGCTCTTCTTCCGGAGTGTCACGGTCGGTATGCGGACACCGGACCGAAATAATCCGCTTGACAAAAGCGAACAGCCCCCTCCGTCACGGTGTACGTGACGGAGGGGGCTGTTCACTAAAGCCCGTACCGGGCAGGACCCGGGTGTGACCTAGGTCCTACGCGACTACTTGCCGGACTTGGCGCGCGACGCGGTGCGCGAGCGGTCCTTCTGGTCCAGGACGACCTTGCGGATGCGGACGGCCTCCGGGGTCACCTCGACGCATTCGTCGTCGCGGCAGAACTCCAGGGACTGCTCCAGGGAGAGCCTGCGCGGGGGCACCACGTTCTCGGTGTTGTCCGCGGAAGCCGCACGCATGTTGGTGAGCTTCTTCTCCTTGGTGATGTTCACGTCCATGTCGTCGGCGCGGGAGTTCTCGCCGACGATCATGCCCTCGTACACCTCGGTGCCGGGCTCGGTGAACAGGACACCGCGCTCCTGCAGGTTGATCATCGCGAACGGCGTGACCGACCCGGAGCGGTCGGCGACCAGCGAACCGTTGTTACGGGTCACCAGCGGGCCGAACCACGGCTCGAGGCCCTCGTGGATCGAGTGGGCGATGCCCGTGCCGCGCGTACCGGTCAGGAACTCGGTACGGAAGCCGATGAGGCCGCGCGACGGGACGACGAACTCCATGCGGACCCAGCCGGAGCCGTGGTTCGACATGTTGTCCATGCGGCCCTTGCGGACGCCCATGAGCTGCGTGACCGCGCCCATGTGCTCCTCGGGGACGTCGACCGTCATGCGCTCGACCGGCTCGTGCACCTTGCCGTTGATCTCCTGCGTGACCACCTGCGGCTTGCCGATGGTCAGCTCGAAGCCCTCGCGGCGCATCTGCTCGACCAGGATGGCGAGCGCGAGCTCACCACGGCCCTGGACCTCCCAGGCGTCGGGACGCTCGGTCTCGAGGACGCGGAGCGAGACGTTGCCGACCAGCTCGCGGTCCAGACGGTCCTTGACCTGGCGGGCGGTGACCTTGCGGTCCTTGACCGCGGACTTGGCGTCCGCGCCCTTGCCGCTGCCGCCGCGGCCGACCATCGGGGAGGTGTTCGTGCCGATGGTCATGGAGATCGCCGGCTCGTCGACCGAGATCAGCGGAAGCGCGATCGGGTTCTCCGGGTCGGCCAGGGTCTCGCCGATCATGATGTCGGGGAAACCGGCGACCGCGCAGATGTCACCCGGGCCCGCCACCTCGGCCGGCTTGCGGGTGAGCGCCTCGGTCATCATCAGCTCGGTGATGCGGACGTTGGAGATGGTGCCGTCACGCTTGATCCACGCGACGGTCTGGCCCTTGCGGAGCTCGCCCTGCTCGACGCGCACGAGCGCGATGCGGCCGAGGAAGTTGTCCGCGTCCAGGTTGGTGACGTGGGCCTGAAGGGGGGCCTCCTCGTCGTACACCGGGGCCGGAACGTGCGCCAGGATGGTGGAGAAGAAGGGCTCCAGGCTGTCGCTGTCCGCGGGGACGGTGCCGTCCTCGGGCTTGGTCAGCGAGGCCACGCCGTCACGGCCACAGGCGTAGACGATCGGGAACTCGATCTGCTCCTCGTCGGCGTCCAGGTCGAGGAAGAGGTCGTACGTCTCGTTGACGACCTCGTCGATCCGGGAGTCCGGACGGTCCGTCTTGTTGATGCAGAGGATGACCGGCATCTTCGCCTGCAGGGCCTTGCGCAGGACGAAGCGGGTCTGCGGCAGGGGACCCTCGGAGGCGTCCACCAGCAGAACGACGGCGTCCACCATCGACAGACCGCGCTCGACCTCACCACCGAAGTCGGCGTGGCCGGGGGTGTCGATGATGTTGATCGTGATCGGGGCCGACCCGTCCTTCGGGTGGTACTTCACCGCCGTGTTCTTGGCGAGGATCGTGATGCCCTTCTCACGCTCCAGGTCGTTCGAGTCCATCATGCGGTCGTCGAGGTGCTGGTGGGCGGCGAAGGCACCGGCCTGCTTGAGCATGGCATCGACGATGGTCGTCTTGCCATGGTCGACGTGGGCGACGATGGCGACGTTACGGATGTCGTGGCGCGTGGGCACTTCGGCGCTTCTCCCGGGATCGTGGATGGCGACGCGTACGGTCCGGCACGCGCGCCTCGACCGGGCGGAAAACCTGCCACGGCCTTACCCCATCGTACGTCGGCTGGCGGGAACCGCCTGCCGGGGGGTCTGTCAAGAGGCCGGACGACTGAGCACGGCGGGGTCCTGGGTGGGGGGACCCGGCCATGGGTGGAGCCGGTAAACACGCGGGTCAACGGGTACGTACGACCTTGCCCGCCGGGTGATCCGGCGGGCAAGGGACTTGAGTCACATCTGAGCTTGGAACCTTCGAATCAACCCCGGATGCACCGCTTCGTCATCACTTCTTCTTGTCGCTCTTCTTCGCCGCGGCCGGCTTCTTCCAGCCGATGTCCTGGTAGCGCGGGGCTCCGAGGCCGAAGGCGCCCGCGTTGGTGAGGCCGGGCTTCACGGCCACCAGCTCGGGGCGCTGGTAGAGCGGGATGGAGCCGGCCGTCGCCCAGATCCGGGCGTCCGCCTTGCGCATCAGCTCGCGGGCGGCCGCCTCGTCCAGCTCACCGAGCGCCTGGTCGAAGAGCTGGTCGATGTGGTCGGTGCCGACCCGCGTGTAGTTCTGTTCGACCAGCAGCGAGCCGTCGGCGGCCGGCTCCGGCTTGGCGAAGATGGGCCGGGCGTCCGTGGCCGGGTAGGCGGTCGCGGGCCACGAGTAGAGCGCCAGGTCGTACTGGCCCGAGGCGATGTGGTCCTTGAAGAAGCTCTCGTCGGCCACCTTGGTCAGCTCGGTCTGCACGCCGACCTTCCGGAGCATCTGCGAGATCCGCTCGCCGACCGTGCGCAGCGCCTCCGAGCCGGGGCCGGCCGGCAGGACGAAGCGCAGGGTGAGCGCCTTGCCGTCCTTGGCGAGCACGTTGCCGGAGGTGCGCACGGCCTGCTTGGCGGGGGCCGGGGCGGTGCTCGCCTGGACGTCCGCCGGTTCGGCCGCGGCTTCGGCGTCCAGGGCCGGGCTGCGCTTGCCGTCGTCCACGGCGTCGGCCTGGGCCTCGGCCTGGGTGCGCAGGGACTGCTCCTGGAGGGCCGCGAACGGGGCCGGTGCGAGGACCGGGGAGGGCCGGTTCTGCCCGCTCTCCGCCTCCGCGAAGGCGTCGGCGTCGACGATCTCGCCGTCTTGGGCGGGGTGTTTGTACCGGCCTTCGGGCAGGTCCGTGCCGGCCGGGTCCTCGGGGCCTTCGGGACGGTCGTCGGGGTGGGCTGCGCGCAGGGCGGCGACTGCGGCGCGGGCGGCGTCGCCGGGCTTGCCGTCGTCCTGGCCGACGATGTAGAGGCCGTCGTTCCCGGTGCCCGGGCCCGCTGCCGGGACCGCCGGGGTCTTGGAGTCGTCCGTCCCCTCGGCGGCCTCCGAGCCCGCCTTCGCGCCCGCCGGCTCGGTGATCTTGCCGCCCCGGCGCCAGCCGGCGTCCGCGAGGAGGGCCTGCGAGGCCTGGGTGTCCTGGCCGCCGAGGGCATCGCTGTTGTCGGCGTACGCCTGCTGCCCGGCCAGCGCGAGGTGGCTGCCCACCGGCTTCGCGGGCAGGTCCAGGGGCTTGAGGACGATGTCGGCGAGCGCCTGGCGGTCCAGGGCGCGGGCCACGGCGCGGCGTACCCGCTCGTCGGCGAGCGGGCCGCTCGCGCCGTTCATCGCGAGCTGCGTGTAAGCGGGCTCCAGGGACTTGCGGACGGCGAATCCGCGCAGGGCGCTCTGCTCCTCGGCGTACCGCTTCACCGATTCCGCGTGCTTCTGGCGGATGGCCTGCGCCTCCTTGGCCTTGTCCTCGTCCGCTCCGAAGGCGAGCGCCCACGACAGGGTGGCCTGCGCGGCCGTCACCGAGGCGGCCGGGCCGTGGGCCCCGTCGGCCTTGGCGGCCGCGCGGCGGGCCAGGGCGATCCGGTCGGCCCCGGTGCGGTCGATCTCCGCCAGGTCGAGCTTGCCGGCGGCCAGCGCGGCCGGGCGTTCGGAGCGGGGCACCGCGGTGAGGACCAGGGTGTCGAGCTTGGCGGGGCTGCCCCACCAGCGCGGGTTGCGGGTCAGCGAGGCCGTACCGGTCTTCTTGTCGATGGCGCCCAGGCCGAAGGGGCCCGCGGTGACCTTCAGGGCGCCCCGGGCCCCCTCGTTGAAGCTCTCCGGGGTGCCGGTGACCTGCTTGGGGTAGAGGGGGCTGAAGAGGGAGCGCCAGTCGGCGTACGGCCTGACGAAGGTGACCTTGACCTCCAGGTCCGTCTTGCCGCGCTCGATCTTCTCGATCCGGTCGTAGCCGGCGTTGCGCGCCGTCCAGTACGCGGAGTCCTTGCCGTTCAGGGCCCGCCACTGGGCGACGAAGTCGGCGGCGCCGATCTCGCGGCCGTCGCTCCAGACCGCCTGCTGGTTGAGCTTGTACAGGACGACCTGCTTGGGCTCCCGCTCGACGACCTCGGCCTTCTCCAGGTAGTCGGGGTTGGCCACCGGCCGCCCCTTGCCGTCCAGTACGAACAGCTGGGGCAGTACCGCCCCGGCGATCCGGTTGGTGGTGGCGTCCGCATCGGCCTGGAAGGCGTTGAGGGTGCCCGGCATGGAGTCCACGGCCCACCGCAGCACCCCGCCGTCGGCGACCTTGTCGCGGGTGGCGGCCGCGATGTCCTGTCCGGCGGCGGCCGGGCCGCCCTCGTCTTCACCCGCGCCGCAGCCCGCGAGCAGCGGCAGTGCAAGAACTCCCGAGGTCAGGAGCGCCAAGGACCTGCGCCTTCTCTGGGACATGGGTGGTACCTCCGGGACGGGGCGTGGGGGGAGCTGTGAAAGGGGATGTTTTGATCACGTTCGGCGGTATATGGAGCTGATCACACTGGGTGCCGAAACCCACTGAAATCGACACCCCGCCACACCCGCCGCAGCCGACCCCCGCCACGCCGCGAACCCCACCCGTGCGGACCAATCCGGCTTGCTTTCCGGGCGGGCGTTCCCCCGTAAGAGGGATGAAAATGGGAGCAGGGAGGGGCGCACAGTTCACGCCTGCGCGCCCGCAATCGCTGCACGTCCCTTCACAACGGGGGACGGGAGGCGCGACACTCGCAGGCGCACATGAGCGCTGCCACCGCACCTCAGCGGAAGTGAGGGCAAATCATGTCCCTGCAAGACGATTTGACCGCCGTACGGCGCAACCTGAACGAGCTGGTCCGCTCGGTGGAGCAGCTCGAGCGGGACGTCGCGAACACGGCCCGTCCGGCACCGACCGCCTCCCGGCCCCCCGGCGAGGGCGCGATGGTCAGCGTCCCGGACACCCCGTACGACAGTGCGCTGTGGACGGACGTCGACGACGAAGGTCTCGGCGCCCGCGACCGCCGCGCTCCCTGACCGGCCCCTCCCGCACACCCCACCCGCCCCACCGGACCCGGTCACCCGCAGCGACGGGCGGCCGGGCCTCCGGGGCACCCCTCATCACTCCACCCGGAGTCCCTCTTGGCCACAGGCACCCAACCATCCCCACAGCGGCCCGGCGGCGTCCACGACGCCTCGCGGGCCGCGATCGAGGCCCGGCACCTGCGGACCGACCGGTGGTGGCTCTCCCCCGCCGGCACCGCGGCCGGGCTGCTCGCCTTCATCGTGTACTCGACCTGGCGGGCCTTCGCCAACGACGACTACTACGCGGCGCCGTACGTCTCGCCCTTCTACTCCCCGTGTCTCGCGGAGAACTGCGAGGAGATGCGCGGCGGCCCGAACCTCGACCTCCTCGGCAGCTGGTGGGGCCTGTCCCCCGCGCTGCTGATCCTGGTCTTCCCGCTCGGCTTCCGGCTGACCTGCTACTACTACCGCAAGGCCTACTACCGGGGCTTCTGGGCCTCGCCGCCCGCCTGCGCCGTCGCCGAGCCGCACAGCTCGTACAGCGGGGAGACCCGCTTCCCGCTGATCTTCCAGAACATGCACCGGTACTTCTTCTACGCGGCGCTGCCGGTCGCGGGCATCCTCACCTACGACACCGTGCTGACCTTCCGCGACGAGAACTACGCGTGGGGCCACATGGGCCTCGGAACCCTGCTGTTCCTCCTCAACATCGGGCTGATCTGGGCGTACACGCTGTCCTGCCACTCCTGCCGGCACATCATGGGCGGCCGCCTCAAGCACTTCTCCAAGCACCCGGTCCGCTACCGCCTGTGGGGCTGGATCAGCCGCCTCAACTCCCGTCACATGCAGCTGGCGTGGGCCTCGCTGATCAGCGTGGCCCTGTGCGACTTCTACGTGTACCTGCTGGCCAGCGGCGCCTTCACCGACCCGAGGATCTTCTAGATGACCCAAGTGGAACGGCAGCAGTGGGACGTGGTCGTGGTCGGCGCGGGCGGCGCCGGCCTGCGGGCCGCCATCGAGGCGCGCGAGCGGGGCTCCCGTACGGCCGTGATCTGCAAGTCCCTCTTCGGCAAGGCCCACACCGTGATGGCGGAGGGCGGCATCGCCGCCTCCATGGGCAACGTCAACGAGGGCGACAACTGGCAGGTGCACTTCCGCGACACCATGCGCGGCGGCAAGTTCCTGAACCAGTGGCGGATGGCGGAGCTGCACGCCAAGGAGGCCCCGGACCGGGTCTGGGAGCTGGAGACCTGGGGCGCGCTCTTCGACCGCACGCCCGACGGGAAGATCTCGCAGCGCAACTTCGGCGGGCACGAGTACCCGCGGCTCGCGCACGTCGGCGACCGGACCGGGCTGGAGCTGATCCGCACCCTCCAGCAGAAGATCGTCCAGCTCCAGCAGGAGGACTTCAAGGAGTACGGGGACTACGAGGCCCGGCTCAAGGTCTTCCAGGAGTGCACGGTCACGCGGATCTTGAAGGACGGGGAGCGGGTGTCCGGGACCTTCTGCTACGAGCGCGAGACCGGGCGGTTCTTCGTCCTGGAGGCCCCCGCGGTGGTGCTCGCCACGGGCGGGATCGGGAAGTCCTTCAAGACCACCTCCAACTCCTGGGAGTACACCGGCGACGGCCACGCGCTGGCCCTGCTCGCCGGGGCCCCGCTGCTGAACATGGAGTTCGTGCAGTTCCACCCGACCGGCATGGTCTGGCCGCCCTCGGTGAAGGGGATCCTCGTCACCGAGTCGGTGCGCGGCGACGGCGGGGTGCTGCGCAACAGCGAGGGCAAGCGGTTCATGTTCGATTACATCCCGGACGTCTTCAAGGAGAAGTACGCGCAGTCCGAGGAGGAGGGCGACCGCTGGTACGAGGACCCGGACCACAACCGGCGCCCGCCCGAGCTGCTCCCCCGCGACGAGGTGGCCCGCGCCATCAACTCCGAGGTCAAGGCCGGGCGCGGATCCCCGCACGGCGGGGTGTTCCTCGACGTGTCCACCCGGATGCCGGCCGAGAAGATCAAGCGGCGGCTCCCGTCGATGTACCACCAGTTCAAGGAGCTGGCGGACGTGGACATCACCGCCGAGCCGATGGAGGTCGGCCCGACCTGTCACTACGTGATGGGCGGCATCGCGGTCGAGTCCGATACGGCCGCCACCCTCGGGGTGCCGGGCCTGTTCGCCGCCGGTGAGGTCGCGGGCGGGATGCACGGCTCGAACCGCCTCGGCGGGAACTCCCTCTCCGACCTGCTGGTCTTCGGCCGCCGGGCCGGACTGCACGCCGCCGAGTACGCGGCGCGCGACGCCCCGGCCGTGGGCGGGCGGCCCGAGGTGTCCCAGGCGCAGATCGACGCGGCGGCCGCGGAGGCGCTGGCCCCGTTCCATGCCGCCGAGGGCGCGGAGAACCCGTACACCCTGCACCAGGAGCTCCAGACGGCCATGAACGACCTCGTCGGGATCATCCGCCGCGAGGGCGAGATGGCCCAGGCGCTGGAGAAGCTCTCGGCCCTGCGCGTACGGGCCTCCCGGGCCGGGGTCGAGGGGCACCGGCAGTTCAACCCGGGCTGGCACCTGGCCCTGGACCTGCGCAACATGCTGCTGGTCAGCGAATGCGTGGCTCGCGCCGCCCTGGAACGCACCGAGAGCCGGGGCGGGCACACCCGCGAGGACTGCCCGGCGATGGAGCGGTCCTGGCGGCCGGTGAACCTGCTGTGCCGGCCCGTCGACCCCGCTCCCTCGGATCCGGCCGCGGACCGGATCGAGCTGACCCGGGTGCGCACCGATCCCATCCGATCCGACCTGCTCGCGCTCTTCGAGAAGGAAGAGCTGGTCAAGTACCTCGCCGAAGAGGAGCTCTACGAGTGAGTAGCTACGATGCCGCGTTCCGGATCTGGCGGGGCGACGCGGAGGGCGGTGAGCTGCGCGACTTCACCGTGGAGGTGCACGACGGGGAGGTGGTCCTGGACATCGTCCACCGGCTCCAGGCCACCCAGGCCTCCGACCTCGCGGTGCGGTGGAACTGCAAGGCGGGCAAGTGCGGTTCGTGCAGTGCGGAGGTCAACGGGCGGCCGCGGCTGATGTGCATGACGCGCATGTCGACCTTCTCCCGCGAGGAGACGATCACCGTGACCCCGCTGCGGGCCTTCCCGGTCGTCCGCGACCTGGTGACGGACGTGTCCTTCAACTACCAGAAGGCGCGCGAGGTGCCCGCCTTCGTGCCGCCCGCCGGGGTGGCGCCGGGCGAGTACCGGATGCAGCAGATCGATGTGGAGCGCTCGCAGGAGTTCCGCAAGTGCATCGAGTGCTTCCTGTGCCAGGACACCTGTCACGTGGTGCGCGACCACGAGGAGAACAAGGTGGCCTTCGCCGGTCCGCGCTTCCTGATGCGGGTGGCGGAGCTGGACATGCACCCGCTGGACGCGGCGGCCGAGGCGGGCCTGGACCGCAAGCGCACGGCGCAGGAGGAGCACGGACTCGGCTACTGCAACATCACCAAGTGCTGCACGGAGGTCTGCCCCGAGGGCATCAAGATCACCGACAACGCCCTGATCCCGCTGAAGGAGCGGGCCGTGGACCGCAAGTACGACCCGCTGGTGTGGCTGGGGAACAAGATCGGGCGCCGCTCCGGCCGATAGCCGCCCCCAATCGTTCACTTGGCAGGACAGAATGCCCCCTGAGCAACGTCGTTGACGTGAAGTCAGGGGGCATTCGCGGTGCGGGTGGGGGATCAGCTGGCGGGCCGGTACCGCCTCGAACAGCGGCTCGGCAAGGGCGGCTTCGGCGAGGTGTGGCGGGCGCACGACACGGCGCTGGACCGGGCCGTGGCGGTGAAGGTGCTCCTGGAGACGGCCATGTCCGACGAGGCGGTCGCCCGCTTCCGGCGCGAGGCCACCATCGGGGCGCAGCTCCAGCATCCCGGCATCACCGTCGTGCACGACGTGGGCCAGGAGGAGGGGCGGCTCTTCATCGTGATGGAGCTGCTGGCGGGCGAGGATCTGCGCGCCACGCTGTCCCGGGTGCCGGACGGGCTGCCGGTGGCGGTGGCGCTGGACCTGGCCGCCCAGGCCGCGGAGGCACTGGCCGCCGCACACGAACGCTCCGTGATCCACCGGGACTTGAAGCCGGCCAATCTCTTCCTGCTGCCCACCGGGCGGCTCAAGATCTGCGATTTCGGCATCGCGCACTCCTCGGACGCCACGGCCGGCTGGACGGTGACCGGCCGGATCTTCGGCAGCCCGCCGTACATGGCCCCCGAGCAGTGGCGGGGCGAGCGGGTGGACGCCCGCTGCGATCTGTACGCGCTGGGAGGCGTGCTGTACGCGCTGCTGAGCGGGGAGCCGCCCTTCGGGGAGGCGGAGGTCCCCTACGTCCTGATGCGCCGGCACATCGAGGACCGGCCGCTCCCGCTGCGCGAAGCCGGTGCGGTGGTCGCTCCGGAGGTGGAGCGGCTGGTGCGGCAGCTGCTGGAGAAGGACCCGGCGCACCGGCCGGAGTCGGCACGGGCCACGGCGGCGGCACTACGGGCCCTGCTGGCGGAGCCCCTGACGGAGCCCCTGACCGGGGAGGGGGCACGGGCTGGGACCGGGAGCGGCACGGACGTCGGGGGCGGGGCGGAGACCCGCGTCACGGGCGGGGTGGAGACCCTCGTCACGGGCGGGGCTGAGGCCCCCGTCACGGGCGAGGCTGAGACCCCCGTCACGGGCGAGGCTGAGGCCCCCGTCATCGGCGGGGTGGAGGTCGGGGTTGTGCCCGCGTATGTGCGGGAATTCGTAAGGGAGTTGCTGCTGGAGGTCGAGGTCGGGCTGCGGGCGCTGGAGCCCGGGGACGAGGCGCGCATCGAGGTGCTGACCGTGGCCGCCGACGCCGCGGCGCGGTTCGACGCGGAGCTCGCGGGGCGGCTGCTCGGCGACGCCGAGATCGCGGCGTGGGAGGGCGGCCGCGGTGACGGGGCGCGGGTGGCCGAGCTGCTGACCCGCCTGGCCAGGGCCACCTCCACCCGCGCGCCGGCGCGTGCCCGGCGGCTGCTGACCGAGGCGCAGCAGGCGCTGTTCACGGTGTTCGGCTCCCACCGGGCGGGCCCGCTGTGCGCGGTGGCGGAGGAGCTGGCCGTGGTGGCCCCCGGGCAGGCCGCCCGGATCGCCGAGGACCACTTCGCGGACGGCATGGCGGACAAACGGCTCCGGGCCCGCGTCGCCACGGCCGTCGCGGCGGCCGATCCCGCGGAGGCGGAGCTGCAGTTGGCGCTGATACCGGACCCCGCGCTGCGCGGGGCCGCCACCTACGACATGGTGGTGGCCGTCGCCCCGCACGATGTGGCGGCGGCCCTGCGGCTGAGCGAGCGCATCGGCTCCGCCGGGGGAAGGCTGCTGGCGCTGTGCCAGGTGGCGCGGGACCGTTTCGGGGCCGGGGACCCGGCGGGCGGGGCCAGGGCGCTGGAGCAGGCCGAGGAGGAGCTGCCGCGGTTCCTGGAGGAGCGGGCGGCCTGGCTGCGCGAGGAGGCGGCGCACCACACCGGAGAGGGCCGGTTCGACGCGGCGGAGCGGCAGCTGAGCCAGGCCGACGCGCTGCTGGGCGGCCGCCCCGGGGAGGCCGCCGACGCGAAGGCCGACCACGCCCTGGCCTCGCTGGCCACGGCCCGGGCCCACCGGGAGCAGGACACCCGGCCGCCGCTCGACCCGGGCGCGGCGCGGGAGTGGGCGGGCCGGGCGCGGAACCTGCCGGACCCGGCGCAGCGGGCCCTGCGGCTGGCCCTTGCCGCCCGGCTCTGCGTGGGGACGGGCCGGACTCCCTGGCTGGCGGAGGCGGCCGCCGGCGCCGGGAGCCCGGCCCCGCCCGGGATCAGAGCCCTGGGCGGCCCGCAGGCGCCTGCCTCCGTACGCCCGACGGGCCCCGCGCCCAAGCGGCGTCACGAGCCCGGGGCCCTGGAGTGGCGCACGGGTGCCCGGCCGGACGCCACGTACGCGGCAGGCGCCCACGTGGTGTGGCGGTCCGGGACCGAGGTGGGCTGCGTAGGGGCCGAGGAGGGGGCGACCCGCTGGACGGCCCGCTCCGACGAGGGTGTGGCGGCCGCGCCCCCGCTGCCCGGGACCGGGCCGCTCCTGGTGTCCTGCGCGGCGGACGCGGCCACGGTGTACGTGGAGGTCCGGCGGGACGGCGCGCCCGGGGTACGGCTGCTGGCGCGCGAGCCGCGCGACGGGCGGGTGCGGTGGTGGCGGGACCTGCCCGGCACGGGGCGGGCGCAGCAGTTCGGGCCGCGGTCGCTGCGCAGCGCCGGGCCGGTGCTGGTGCACGGTGCGCCGGGGGACCTGACCGCGCTGCGGGCGGCGACGGGCGAGGTCCTGTGGCGGCGCGCCCTTGCCGACCCGGCGACGCGGTCCGCCGCCGCGGTGGGCGACTGCCTGGTCCTCGCGGACGTGCTGCGGCTGCAGGCGCTGCACCTGCCGACCGGCCGGCCGGTGTGGTCCTTCCGGCGGGCCGGCCCCACGGCGCGCACGCTGCACGATCCGCGGCTGTCCGGAGGCGGCCTGGTCCACCTCCTGGACGAGGGTTCGCTGCTGGCCCTGGACCAGGGCTCCGGCCGGGAGCTGTGGCGCTTCGCCCTGGGCGCCCCGGCAAAGGGCCTGCTGGTCGAACGCGGCACGGTGTACGCGGCCTCGCACGATCCGGAGGGCTGGGACCTGGTCCTCGCGCTCGACGCCGGGACGGGCGCCCTGCGCTGGCAGCGCCAGGCGGCCCGGTGCGCCGGAGCGGGGTGCGGGCTCGAACTGCTGGGACTGCGTCCGGGCGGCCTGTACGTCAAGGTCCCCCAGGGCGGCCGGCGCGGTCTCCTCGGCCGCTCGCCGGACCCGTACGCGGCGGTCCTGGACCCGGCTTCGGGCCGACCGCGCCGGTACTGGGACCACCCGCCCCTGGCCGCGGCCGACGCCCTGCTGATCGGCGACCACCTGGTCCTGTCCCGTCCGGAACTGACCGCGTACGGCCTGCCGTAGGGCACGGGTCTCGGGGTGCGGGAGGGTGAAACCGCCCATACTCTCCCAAATGTGACTCCGCCGAGAAGCAGCACGAAGAGACGCACCACCACCGGGATACCCGCCCGGACCGGCCTCGCCCTCGCCGCCGCGCTGCTCGCGCTCGCCGGCTGGACGACGGCCACCGCCCCGGCCGCCCGGGCCGACGATCCCGTCACCCTGTCCCAGCAGGGGCAGATCACCGACCGGGTGGGCGCCCTGGGCGACCGCAAGGCCGAGGTCACCGCCGCGCTGGACAAGCTGTACGCCGACCGCAAGGTCCAGCTGTTCGTCACGTACGTGCGCGACTTCTCCGACCGGTCCGCGCAGAGCTGGGCCGACGCCACCGCCCAGAAGAACGGCCTCGGCCAGAACGACGTCCTGCTGGCCATCGCCACCGGCGCCCGGCAGTACGCCTATTCGGCCGATGTCGACTCGGGATTCACCAAGGAGCAGCTCGCGGCGGTCGCGCAGACCGCCATCGAGCCGGCCCTCAGGCAGAACGACTGGGCGGGCGCCGCGATCGGCGCCGCCAACGGCTACGACGCCGTCCTGGGCGGACAGCCCGTACCGGTGCCGGCCGTCGTCCCCGGCGAGGCCGACCCCGGAGGCGCCGCGGCGGGCGGCGGCGAGAGCGGCGCCGGGGACTTCGTCCTCCCGGTGGTCGCGGTCGGCGCGGCCGGCGCCCTCGGGGCGTACGCGTACACCCGCCGCAAGCGCAAGCAGGCGGGCGGCAGCGGCGGCGGCTCCAAGACCACCGGCTGGTCCGGGCAGGGCCCCGCCCCGCTCTCCCTGCCGGAGCTGGACACCAAGGCCAAGGCCCTGCTGGTGGAGACCGACGACGCGATCCGCACCAGCACCGAGGAACTCGGCTTCGCCACCGCGCAGTTCGGCGAGGATGCGGTGTCGGCCTTCACGCAGGCGGTGGAGTTCGGGAAGGGCGAGCTGACGGCCGCGTTCCGGCTGCGCCAGCAGCTCGACGACGCGTACCCGGAGGACGACGCCACCCGCCGCCGGATGCTCGACGAGATCGTGGCCCGCTGTACGGAGGCGAGCCGGCGGCTCGACGCCGAGTCGGCGGACTTCGACCGGCTGCGGGACCTGGAGAAGAACGCACCGCAGGCGCTCGAGACCGTGGAGGCCCACTTCCGCGCCCTGACGGGCCGTACGACCACGGCGGAGGCCACCCTCACGGCGCTCGGCCGCCAGTACGCGGACTCCGCGGCGGCCCCGGTCGCCTCCAACCCCGAACAGGCCAAGGACCGGCTGCTGTTCGCGACGACCAGCCTCGGCGAGGCCCGCGCCGCGATCGGTACCGGCGACAACGGCAAGGCCGCCGTGCACGTCCGGGCGGCCGAGGGCGCGGTGGACCAGGCGGCCACCCTGGTCGACGCGGTGGAACGGCGCGCGCAGGAGCTGGCGGAGGCGGCCGGGAAGCTGACGGGCGCGCTCAACGAGACGGACACGGACCTCGCCGACGCGCGCGGGCTGCTGACCGGCACCACCGAGGGCTCGACCGGCGATCTGCGCGGCCGGATCAGCCGGGCGGAGGCCGTACTGGCCGACGTGCGCCAGGAGCAGAGCGCCGGCCGGTACGACCCGCTGGACGCGCTGCGCCGCGTGGAGGAGGCCGACGCGGCCCTCGACGAGGCGCTGGCCGGGGCCCGCGAGCGGGAGTCGGGCCGGCAGCGGGCCGCGGCCCTGCTCGACCAGGCCCTGCTGACGGCCCGCAGCGCGATCGGCGCGGCCACGGACTACATCACCACCAGCCGGGGCGCGATCGGCAGCCAGGCCCGTACCCGGCTGGCGGAGGCCCAGCGCCACCTGGAGCGGTCCACGTCCCTGGCGGGCTCTGACCCGGCGGGCGCACTCGCCGAGGCCCAGCAGGCGGACTCGCTGGCGCGCCAGGCTCAGCAGCTGGCCGAGCAGGACGTACGGGGCTACCAGAACCCGTACGGCGGTGGCGGCCGGCAGCAGGGCGGCGGCATGGGCGGCGCGGTGCTCGGCGGGATCATCCTCGGCGAGATCCTGGGCGGCGGCCGCGGCGGAGGCGGCTTCGGCGGCGGGGGCGGGGGCGGCTTCGGCGGCGGCTTCGGCGGGGGCGGCGGGCGCGGCCCCGGCTCCTTCGGCGGCGGCGGCACCCGCGGCCGCATGGGCGGCGGCGGCCGCTTCTGACGCACACACCGCTTCCCGGGGGCCTCGCAGGCCCCCCCTTCGCAGGGACCTTCCCACCGTTCCCCGTTCCCCGTTCCCCGTTCCCCGCTTCCCGCGTTCTCCCCCGTTCCCCCATCCCCGCTTCCCCGTCCCCAAGGAGACACCGCACATGAGCAAGCAGAGCATCCTCGGCCGCGTCACCCAGCTCGCCAAGGCCAACATCAACTCCCTGCTGGACCAGGCGGAGGACCCGCAGAAGATGCTGGACCAGCTCATCCGCGACTACACGAACAACATCTCCGAGGCGGAGCAGGCCGTCGCCACCACCATCGGCAATCTGCGGATGCTGGAGGCGGACCACAAGGAGGACGTGGACGCGGCCGCGGAGTGGGGCGGCAAGGCCCTCGCGGCGAGCAAGAAGGCCGACGAGCTGCGGACGTCCGGGTCGGCCGCCGACGCCGACAAGTTCGACAACCTCGCGAAGGTCGCCCTCGGCCGCCAGATGCAGTCGGAGAAGGAGGCGACCACGGCCGCGCCGACGATCGCCGCCCAGACCGAGGTGGTGGACAAGCTGAAGTCGGGCCTGGACTCGATGAAGACCAAGCTGACGGAGCTGACGGCGAAGCGCGACGAGCTGGTCTCGCGGGCCAAGACCGCGCAGGCGCAGAACACGATGATGGACGCGGTCAAGAACATCGACGTGATGGACCCGACCAGTGACATCACCCGCTTCGAGGAGAAGGTCCGCCGCGAGGAGGCCATGGCCCTGGGCAAGCAGGAGCTGGCCGCCTCCTCCCTGGACGCCCAGTTCGAGTCGCTGGACGACCTCGGCAAGACCTCGGAGATCGAGGCCCGGCTGGCCGCCCTGAAGACCGGCAAAGCCGCCTGACCGAACTGCCGGTGCGGGCCGCTCCGCCTGCCGGGGGCGGCCCGTACGCGTGTGTCACCAGGGGCTGCGGACCCTGACGCCGAGGGCCCGGACCTCCTACCCGTACGTACTCACCCGGCCCGGCTCACCCGGCCCCGCTCACCCGTACATGCTCAGCAGTTGCTCCGCCGACAGTTCCGTCACCGATTCCGCCACCGCGCCCGGGAGCGGGAGCTCGAACCAGACCGTCTTGCCCCGGTGGGTGCGGCGGGTGCCCCAGCCCGCGGAGAGCAGGCCGACCAGCTGCAGGCCGCGGCCGCCCTCGTCGGTGTCCCGAGCCCGGCGGCGGCGGGGCTGGACCAGGTTGGCGTCCCAGACCTCGCAGACCAGGGTCCGGTCCAGCAGGAGGCGCAGCCGGATCTCGCCCTCGCCGTAGCGCAGGGCGTTCGTCACGAGCTCGCTCACCAGGAGTTCGGTGGTGTCGAGCAGTCCCTCCAGACCCCACGCGGGCAGCTTCGCCCGGGCCAGCTCGCGGGCCCGGCCCACCGAGCGTGCCTCGCGCGGGAGCTGCCAGTCGCCGACCGCGTCCACCGGAAGGCCCTGGACCCGGGCCATCAGCAGCGCGATGTCGTCCTCGCCGTGCCGGGTGTCCAGGGTGTTCAGGACGTGGTCGCAGACCTCCTCCAGGGGGCGCGACGGGTCGGCCAGCGCGTCCCGAAGACCGCGCAGGCCCTCCTCCAGCGGGTGCGTCCGTGATTCGACGAGGCCGTCGGTGTAGAGCGCGAGCAGTGCTCCCTCGGGGAGTTCGACCTCGACCTCCTCGAAGGGTTCCCCGCCGACGCCCAGCGGCATCCCGGTCGGGATCTCCAGGAGCAGTCCGGGGCGGGGCGTACCGCCCTCCTCCACCGGTTCGACCAGCACCGGCGGCATGTGGCCGGCGTTGGCGATGGTGCAGCGCCGGGTGACCGGGTCGTAGACGGCGTAGACGCACGTAGCGAGGTACACCTCGGAGCGGTCGGCGTCCCGGGAGTACAGCGCGGCCCGGGAGGCCTGCTGGGAGCCGCCGGGTGCGCCGAGGCCCCGGGCGATCTCGTCCAGCGCGGTCAGCACCTCCGCCGGTTCCAGGTCCAGCAGCGCGAGGGTCCGTACGGCGGTGCGCAGTTCGCCCATGGCGACGGCGGCCCGCAGTCCGCGGCCCATGACGTCGCCGACGACCAGCGCCGTACGGTGCCCGGGCAACTCGATGACGTCGAACCAGTCGCCACCGACCTCGGTGGCGGCATTGCCCGGCAGGTAGCGGCAGGCGATGTCGAGTCCGGCGGCCTCCGGGTCGCCCGGGGGCAGCAGGCTGCGCTGGAGTATCAGCGCGCGCTCGTGTTCGCGCCGGTAGAGCCGCGCGTTGTCGATGCAGACGGCGGCGCGCGCGGCGAGCTCCACCGCGACCGCCCGGTCGCGTTCGCCGAAGGGCTCGCTGCCCTTGGTGCGGGAGAACTGCGCGAGCCCGACCACCGTGTCGTGCGCGACCAGCGGCACCACGAGCGTGGACTGCACGAGGTCCCCGGACTCGGGTCCGCCGCCCTCCACCAGCCGCGGCCGCGCCGTGCGCAGGGCGAAGGCCCCCGGGGAACCGGCCGGGTACCGGTGCACCTCCCCTACGGAGACCAGCGCGCCCGGACCGGACAGCGGCGCGTCCGACACGGCCGAGGAGAAGGCCACCCGCCGCAGGGGCGCCGAGGGCGCGCGTCCGGGCCCGTAGCCGGGCAGGCTGGGCACGCCGGGGCCCTGCGGGCGGGCGGGGCGGTCGTCGTCGCCGAGCAGCAGCCCCTGGTAGAGGTCGACCGCGGCCAGGTCGCAGAAGCCGGGGACGGTGACGTCGAGGAGTTCGCGGGCGGTGGTCTCCAGGTCGAGGGAGTTGCCGATGCGGTGTCCGGCCTCGTTGAGCAGGGCCAGGTTGCGCCGGACCCCGGCGGCCTCGCGGGCGGCGAGGTGGCGGCGGGTCACGTCGATGCCGATGCCGGCGACCCCGATGGGGCGGCCGGTGCCGCCGTGGACCCGGTAGAGGTTGATGGACCAGTGGCGGTTGTCCCGGCTGCCGGGGGCGGCGCCGGTGATCTGGAGGTCGTTGACCGAGTCGCCGGTTTCCAGGACCCTGCGCAGGGCCTCGGCCATCCGGTCGGCCTCGTGCGCGGGCAGGTAGTCGTGGACGGTGCGGCCGCGGTGCTCCTCGGCGGCGCCGCCGAAGACGGTCGCGAAGCGGCGGTTGGCCCGCTGCACGGTGAGGTCCGTACCGAAGAGCAGGAATCCGAAGGGAGATTGACCGAATATCGCCTGCGAGGCGGCCAGATCGGATTCGATCCGGCGCAGCGCGCGTACGTCGACCACGACGCAGAGCGCGGCCCGCTCGGCGGTTTCGGTCTGGGTCGGCATCACATAGATCTCGGCCACCCCGTGCGCACCGTCGCCGCCGGGGATCCGGAAGGGGATCAGACCCGTCCATTCCTTGCCGTCGAGAATCTCGGCCACCCTGCGGTGTGCGCCGGCGCGCAGCTCCGGGGGCATGAAGGCGTCGACGGGGTCACGGCCGACGGCCTCGGCCGCGGTCAGCCCGAAGAGTTCCTCGGCGCGCAGACTCCACTGGTCGATCAGCCCGTCGGGCCCGATCGAGAAGGAAGCGACCTTTATGTAGTCATATATCGAGCCAGGCGGGCTGCTGTGCCACAGGGAGTCGCGCCAGGTCTCCCCGGACGCTTTCCCGGGCACACGGGCCTGATGTGCCTGTACAGGTATCTCGCTCACGCGACCGTCCCCTCCAGCTCACCGCAACCGGACCGGCCATGACCGAAGTATTCAGCACCACGGCGCTCTACGACACGGCCTTCGCGATCACAAAAAGATCCCGTTGTTTTCCAGCCAAGCTTTGTGATCGTCGGCTGCCCCTCACCTTGTTACTCACCAGGAAGAGCCAATTCGAACCACACGGTCTTGCCCGACTTCCCGTGACGGGTCCCCCAGCGCTGTGCGGAGACGGCCACGAGGTGGAGTCCGCGGCCCCCTTCGTCGTCGGGTGCGGCGACGCGCTCGCGGGGTGGATCCGGAAGCGGATCCGAAACCTCCACGAGAAGTGCCGGACCCGACGGAGCGTCCCGGGCGGCTGGATTGCGCCGTACGAGACGGACTCCGATGGGTCCTGAGGCGTACCGCAGGGAGTTGGTGACCAGCTCGCTGACCAGCAGTACGGTGACGTCGCCGACGGAGTCGAGACCCCAGTCGCGAAGAGTGCCGCGCACCGCGTGGCGGGCGGTGCGGACGGCACCCGGTTCGGCGGGAAAGGCCCATTCGGCGCATTCACCGTCTGTGTCGATCACGCCGATCACTTCCCGGGCCGGCTGGCGACCCCAGTCCGGTTCGACAGGGAGAACAGAACCTCGAGTACAAGTACGAGATAGGGATTAATAGCGACATACCCGATATTCACGGCGTCGTACCACTCGAGTCCCCACGGACCGGCGCACTGTGGCGCAGACGGCCTAGCGCGTGCGCGTCACGCGCCCCCGCGGCCCCCGCGAACCCCGTCGTGTGCGTCGGCGTGGGAGTCGGCGTGGGCGTGGGCTCGGGCTTCGGCGTCCGCACCGGCGCTCAGCCTGCGGCCGGCCTCGGCGACGGCCGGGCGGTCCTGGTCGAGCCAGTCCACCGAGTCCAGCTCCTCGGGCCGCAGCCAGCGCAGCTCGTCGTGGTCCTCCAGCGGGCGCGGATCGCCCGAGAGCAGCCGGGCCGTCCACACGTGCAGGACGAGGCCGGGCTTCAGCGGCCACTCCCCCGGGATCCGCTCCAGCGCCTCGGTCTCCACGCCGAGCTCCTCGCGCAGCTCCCGTACGAGCGCCTCGGGTACGGATTCGCCCGGCTCGGCCTTGCCGCCCGGGAGCTCCCAGCGGCCGGCGAGCTCCGGGGGCGCGCTCCGGCGGGCGGCCAGCAGGCGCCCCTCATGACAAAGGGCTCCGCCCACGACCACTCGTACAGTCATGGGCGGAGCCTATGGCAGCGGCGACGGGTGCGCCGCACTGCTCAGTTCCTCGTGCCGGTCCGGCCTGCGGTGCTGTCCTGGCCGAGCCGCTCGATCCAGTAGAGCTGCTTGTGCCCTCTGCTTTCGAGGCTGTCGGCGACCTTCTGGGCCTCGGCCCGGGTGGAGTACCGGCCCACCCGGTAGCGGTTGCCGTTGTCGTCCTCACGTATGACCAGCCACGGGAGCAGGGCACCGCTGTCGTTCATCGCGTTTCACCCTCCGCCGACGTACCTGCCCGGGAAACCGCATTGCGCATATGCCCGAGCGTACGCCCGACCTTTACTCAGCGGATACGGTTTTTCACGAAGAGGTACCTCGCAGGCGTACGCATCCGGCCATGCGTACGAGTGGGCCGTGCGCGCCGGTTCAGAGCCCGCGCACGGTCGGCAGCGGCAGGATTACGGCGCCGCCCGCGTTCTCCTTCCTGCAGACGTCCCCGCAGGTCGCGTCGAGGGAACAACAGAGCGAGCAGATCGGGCCGGAGACGACGGGGCAGTCGGCGATGTCCGGGAGCTCGTACGCGGACTCGCAGACGGCGCAGAGGTGCGTGGCGGTGACGTCTTCGACGGCCACGTCCGGGCCGTTGACCGTGTTCGGCCTGGCCAGGTAGTACTTCCCCTTCGTCGCCCAGGCGATCAGCGGGCAGAGGACGAGCGCGAGTCCGGCCGCGATGAAGGTGGAGAAGGCCTCGGCATATGTCCCGAAAAGGCCGAAGAAGCCGAGGATCGAGACGGTGGAAGCGATCACCATCGAGCCGAAACCGGCCGGGTTGACCGAGTAGAGGTAGGCCCGCTTGAACTCGATGTACGGCGGGCTGAGCCCGAGCCGCTTGTTGATCACGAGGTCGGCGGCGACGGCGACGATCCAGGCGATGCCGACGTTGGAGTAGAAGCCCAGCAGCTTGCCGAGCATCGAGAACATGTCGAGCTCCATCAGCGTCAGCGCGATGCCGAGGTTGAGGAAGATGTACCAGACGCGACCGGGGTGGCGGTGGGTCACCCGGGAGAAGAAGTTCGACCAGGACAGCGAGCCGCTGTAGGCGTTCGTGACGTTGATCTTGATCTGGGACACGATGACGAACAGGGCGGCGACGGGCAGCGCGAGACCGCCGAGCCAAGGGCGCAGCGCCTCCAGCTGCGGGGCGATCGGCTCCAGCGCGTGGGTCTTGCCGACGGCTTCCAGGGCGACGAAGGCGAGGAAGGCCCCGCCGAGCTGCTTGGCGGCGCCGATGATCACCCAGCCGGGGCCGGCGGCGAGTACGGCGACGTTCCAGCGGCGGCTGTTGGCCGGGGTCTTGGCGGGCATGAACCGCAGGTAGTCGGCCTGCTCGCCGATCTGCGCGATGAGCGAGAGCGCGATGCCGGTACCGAAACCGAAGCCGATCCAGGAGAAGCCGGACCCGGCTCCCTCCGTACCGCCGAAGTGCGCGAAGGCGCCCCAGGCGTCGGGGGCCTCGAAGGCGAGCACCAGGAAGGGCAGGACCAGCCCGATCAGCCAGATCGGCTGGGTCCAGGCCTGCACCTTGGCGAGGGCGCCCATCCCCTTGAAGACGATCGGGATGACGATGAGCGTGGTGATCAGGTACCCGATCTCCACCGGCAGGCCGACGGCCTGGTGCATGGCCTGCGCCATGATCGAGCCCTCGAGCGCGAAGAAGATGAAGGTGAAGGAGGCGTAGATGAGGGAGGTGAGGGTGGAACCGAAGTACCCGAACCCCGCGCCCCGGGTGACCAGGTCCATGTCCAGGCCGTACTTCGCGCAGGCACGGGCGATGGGGATGCCGGTCAGGAAGATGACGGCGGCGGCCGCCAGGATCGCGGCGGCCCCGCTGGTGAAGCCGTAGGCGAAGACGATGGAGGCGCCGATGGCGAAGTCGGCGAGGTAGGCGATGCCGCCGAGCGCGGTGCCGGCGACGGTGCCGGGGCCCCAGCGGCGGAAGGAGTGGGGCGCGTACCTGAGCGAGTAGTCCTCGCGGCTCTCGTCGGCGGCGAGCTTCGCGTAGCTCCGGCGGGGTGGCGCGGGGGCCGGGGCGGTGGTGACGGTATCGGTCATACCGCCGGAAGGTAGGCCGCTTCCGTGACGGCCCGTCACCCTTGGGCATTGCCCGGCGGTTACGCCCCCGGACCCGGCGTGACGGCGGGGTTACACCCCGCGGACCCCCTGTCCGCCTTCCGGAACCTCACCGCCGGGCTCCCGCCGATGCGTTCCGGCTCGCCGCCGTTGCGGGGGCCAGCCCCCGCGCCCCCGCTCCTCAAACGCCGGAGGGGCTGGATTTTCGCCGGCGTCAGCCTGCACGTGCCCGCAGCTCAGCTCTCCGAATTCAGCCCCTCCGGCGTTTGAGGAGCGGGGGTCCGGGGGCTGGTCCCCGGGAGCGGCGCCGCACGGGGCCCGGACCCGGCACCCGGCACTCCGCACGGCAGCGCGCCGCGCGGGGGCCGGGCCGCCCGGGTTCACCTCACCGGCAGGTGGTACGCCAGGCGGTAGCGGTCGGCCGGGACGATGACGTCGGCGGTTTCGACGGCGCGGCCGGACGCGAAGTACGTGCGGCCGATCACCAGCACCACATGCCCCGGCACCCCGCCGAGCTGCATGTTCTCCTCCGCCAGCCCCGGCCGCGCACCGACCTCCTCGACCACGTTGTCCACGACCACGTCGATCGCGGCCATCCGGTCCACCACCCCGGACCCGCCCAGCGGCCCCTCCTCCGGCAGCATCACCGGGCTCCGGCCGGTCACCGCGAGCGGCTCCCAGGAGGTCGACAGCATCATCGCCTCGCCCGCGTCGCGGTAGACGTACCGCGTCCGCATCACCCGCTCGCCCGGCTCGATGCCGAGCCGTTTCGCGATGTCCGCCGGGGCGGCGGCCTGTTCGCTGCTGGAGTCCCAGGTGCCGCGCGCACCCGCCTCCGCCTGCTCCTGCCGGAAAGGGGTCGAGACCCCGCCGGTGCGGTAGCCGGAGCGGGCGACGCGCCGCGGGACCGGCTGCTCGCGCACGTACGTGCCGGATCCGGACCGGCCCTCGACCAGGCCCTCCGCCATGAGGACCTTGCGCGCCTCCAGGGCCACCGTGTCGGAGACCCCGTACTCCTCACGGATCCGGGCCTGCGAAGGGAGCCGGGCGTGCGGAGGCAGGGACCCATCGACGATCTTCCGTCGCAGATCCCCGGCGACGCGCAGATAGGCCGGCTGCTCGCCGAAAGTCACAGGCCACTCCCATCAGGTTGACAGACAGCTACAGCCTGGCAACCGACGGTTGTCCATCGCAAGCAAAGGCCAGAGTTTCACCCGAAGTGATGAAGCCAGGTCACTCAAACCCACCCGTCACACGGGCACCATCGTCGCCTGCTCCACGGACGGCGCCCGGCTCGGCGCACCCGAGCCGTCACCCTGCGGCTCCTCCAGCCACTCCGGCACCGTCGTCGACAGACCGTACGCCCCGCGCAGCGCCTTCTCCGTCGCGACCGGCAGCTCCTCGAGCGCCTGGTCCCAGGCCTTCACGAACCCGTCCCCGGTCGTCGCCTCCGCGGCCCGCCGCCACTGCCGCCGCGCCGCCTCCACCCGGTCCCCCTGCACTCCCGCCGGCCCGGCCACCCGCGGCCGCGCCTTCGCCGTGTCCAGCATCCGCGCCTCCGCGGCCAGCACCTCGTCCATCTCCCGCGCCCAGGCCCGGTACTCCTCCAGCGCCTCGTCCACGTCCTCGTCGGGCGCGTGGCCCAGCGCCAGATCGGCCTCGTTCATCGCGTGCAGGAAGGCCACCTGGTCCGGTTCCAGCATTCCGGCATCCTTGCGCAGACTGCCCCGCTGCTCCTGCTCCGCCGTGCCGATCACGCACACCAGCCGCCGCTCCCCGTCCTCCCACGTCGCGCGCGAGGGCGCGAAGTAGAACATCTCCGCGTACGGGGGCAGTGCCCAGGTGTCCATCGCGTACGCGTCCTGGGCGCGCCAGCACTCCCGGGCCGTCGACTCCTTCAGCTCCTCCTCGCCGGGGAACCGCGGCCCGCTCAGCGAGTGCGCGAGGGTGACCTCGGCGTCGTGGACCTCCGTACAGGCGATCCGGTACACGAAGGGGTCCTCGGCGAGCAGGTCCCCGCCGGGGACGTTGAAGCAGCTTCCGACGCCCAGCTCCGCGAAGTCGGTCAGCTCGCCCTCGACGTCCTCGTAGGGCTCGGCCGCGCCCATCGCGCGGGCCCGCTCGAAGAAGGTGTCCGCGGCCCGCCCGGTGGCGAAGACCAGGACTCCGGACAGCAGGACCGACACCGCCAGCCCGCAGACGGCGAGCCCCTTGCCCCGCTCGCCCTTCTTCGCGATCTGCACGAGGGCCACGACCCCGAAGACGATGCCCAGCGGTGGGAAGCAGAGCAGCCCGACGAGCAGGGAGGCGAGCGCGAAGCCGTTGAGCAGGGGCGGCCCGTACCCGTACCCCTGCGGGGGCGGGGCGGGCCAGAGGTGCGGGGGCGGCGGGGGCTGGGTGCTCACGGGGCTCCAGAAGCGGGCGAACGAATGCGCGAATGGTACGCAGCGGGGGCAACCGTCGAAACGGTCGCCCCCGCCGGGTTCATCGCGTCCCTGACCTCGTCAGGGTCAGAACTGGAGCGCCCAGGAGTCGATCTTTCCGGTGTCGATGTTCGCGTTGTCGTTGACCCGGAGCTTCCACACTCCGTTGGCCACCTCGGAGGAGGCGTTGACCGTGACGGACTTGATGATGTTGTCCGCGCTGCCGCCGCTGCGGTTGTGCAGGTTGTACAGGGTGCCGTCGGGGGCGACGAGGTCGACCTTCAGGTCACCGATGTAGGTGTGCTTGATGTCGACCGAGACGCTCAGCGTGGCCGGGGCGTTGCCGGAGATCCCACTGACGGTGATCGGCGAGTCGACGGTGGAGTTGTCGGCGATCGCGTAGTCGTTCGGGTTCTCGAAGCGGGTGCCCGGGTTGGGCGGGGTGGTACCGGTGCCGACGCGGAGCAGGCGGTTCGGGGAGCCGGTGCCGGGGCTGGTCACCACGTTCGGGGTCGAGGCGGCGACGAGGCCCGCGGAGATCTGGGCCGGGGTGCTGCCCGGGTTGTCCGCGAGGTAGAGGGCGGCCGCGCCCGCGACGTGCGGAGAGGCCATCGAGGTGCCCGAGATGGTGTTGGTGGCCGTGTCGCCCGTGCCCCACGAGGAGGTGATCGAGGAGCCCGGCGCGAAGAGGTCCAGGACGGTGCCGAAGTTGGAGTAGCTGGCCTTGGCGTCCGTGTTGGTGGTGGCGCCCACCGTGATCGCCTCGGCGACGCGCGCCGGGGACTTGGTGGAGGCGTTGGCCGTCTCGTTGCCCGCCGCGACGGCGTAGGTGATGCCGCTGGCTATGGAGTTGCGCACGGCGGTGTCGAGCGCGGAGTCCGCGCCTCCGCCGAGCGACATGTTCGCCACGGCCGGCTTGACGGCGTTCTGGGTCACCCAGTCGATGCCGGCGACGACCTGGGCCGTCGTGCCCGAGCCCTGGTTGTTGAGCACGCGGACGCCGACGATCTTCGCCTTCTTGGCCACGCCGTACGAGGTGCCCGCGACGGTGCCGGCGACGTGGGTGCCGTGGCCGTGGCCGTCCTGGGCGGTGTTGTCGTTGTCGATGGCGTCGTAGCCGTCGGAGGCGCGGCCGCCGAAGTCCTGGTGCGTCTTGCGGACGCCCGTGTCGATGATGTACGCCGTCACACCCTCGCCGGCCTTGTCCGGGTAGGTGTAGCTCTGGTTCAGCGGGAGCGCCGCCTGGTCGATCCGGTCCAGGCCCCAGGAGGGCGGGTTGGGCTGGGTGGCGTCGACGGTGAACACCCGGTTCTGCACGACGGACTTGACCGCGGGGTCGGCGGCGAGCTTCTTGGCCTGCGCCTCGGAGACCTCGACGGAGTAGCCGTTGAGGGCCGCGCTGTAGGTCCGGTCGATCCTCGCGCCGTACCGCTTGGCCACGGCCTTGCCGCTGGCGGCGGTGGAGCGGGCGGCGGAGTCGTTCAGGGTCACGATGTAGCTGCCGGAGACGGTGCCCTGCGCACCGGCGTTCTCGATGACGCCCTGCGGGGCGAGCGGGGCGGCCGAGGCGGGTAAGGCGAGGGCCGCTCCGAGAGCGAGGGCCAGGGTGGCGGTCGCTCCGATGCCGGTGATCTTCCGGCGGGTGTGACGCGTCGCGGACATCTGAGGGGTCCTCCTCATAAGTGGTGCGCTGCGGGGGGGTGCGCGGTCGTCGGACCTGTCGCCAGGGCATGGTTTTTAGCCATGCCCATGACAAGCAATTCGGCTCAACGATGCGCCGCTGACGAAAGGTTGACCCACGGAGTCGCTCCACCACAAGAGGACAACGAACGCGTAACATCCGTGCCATACCTCAGCCATGAACGAGCAAAGGCTCACCGCACATGACGCACGCACTACCCGGCTACGTCTGCGCCGAAGACGGCACCCGCGCCGACGCGCGGACGGCGCCCTGGTGCTGCCCGGTCTGCGGCGGCCCGTGGGACCTCGACTTCGCCCCCGACCCGGCCGCCGTGCTGGATCCCGCGGCCGGCCCCCACTCGCTGTGGCGCTACGGCCCCGCACTGCCGCTGACCGGCGCCTTCGCCGTCACGCTGGCGGAGGGGAACACCCCGCTGGTGCCGCTGGCGGAGCGGGTGCACGCCAAGCTCGACTTCCTGATGCCCACGCTGTCGTTCAAGGACCGCGGCGCGGTGATGCTCGCGGAGCTGGCGCGCCGGCTGGGGCCGCGGCGGGTGGTGGCGGACAGCAGCGGCAACGCCGGGACGGCCTTCGCGGCCTACTGCGCGCGGGCCGGACTGGACTGCGAGGTCTTCGTGCCGGAGGGCACCTCGGCGAAGAAGACGGAACAGATGCGCGCACACGGCGCGACGGTGACGGTGGTGCCGGGCGGCCGCGAGGCGGCGGCGGTGGCGGCCCGCGAAGCGGCCGACCTGCCGGGGGTGTTCTACGCCAGTCACGTCTTCAACCCGTACTTCCTGCACGGCACCAAGACGTACGTCTACGAGATCTGGGAGGCGCTGGGCGGCCACCTGCCCGAGGTGATCGTCGTCCCCGTCGGCAACGGCACCCTGCTGCTCGGGGCCGCGCTGGCAGTGGAGGAGCTGGCCCTGCGCGGGGTCCGGCCGCCGACGCTGATCGCCGTCCAGTCGGCGGCCGTCGCCCCGCTGGCCGCCGCCTTCCGCGCGGGCGCCGAGGACGCCGCCGCCGTGCCCCAACTCCCCACCCTGGCCGAGGGGATCGCGATCCCGGCTCCGCCGCGTGCCCGCCAGATCCTGGCGGCCGTCCGCAAGTCCGGCGGGACCTTCCTGACCGTCACCGACGACCGCGTCCGCGCGGCCCAGCTCGACCTGGCCCGGCGCGGCCTCTTCGTGGAACCCACGGCCGCGGCCTGCTGGGCCGCGGTCGGCCCCACCGCCCCCGACGACCCCCTCCAGGGCCGCACCGCGGTCGTCCCGCTCTGCGGCGCGGGCGCCAAGACGGGACTGGCGGCGCCGGCGGCCTGAACGGGACGGCCCCGGGCGTCCCCCGGGGCGGCCTCCGGCCCGGAGGCCGCCTCGAGGGCCCGGTCCGGGACCTCCGGATCGTTGCAGAGGCCAACGACATAGGCTCCGCGTCATGCTCACGCCAACGGCCCGTGTCTGGATCGCCCTCGCCCTCGTGTACGTCGTCTGGGGTTCGACCTACCTCGGCATCCGGATCGTCGTCGAGACCATGCCCCCGTTCCTCTCCGCCGGGGCCCGCTTCATCACCGCCGGGCTCCTCCTGGCCGGCATCGTCGCCTGGCGCGACGGCCCGGCCGCGCTCAAGGCCACCGGCGCCCAGCTGCGCTCCGCCGTCCTGGTCGGGCTGCTGCTGGTCCTCGGCGGCAACGGCCTCGTCGTCCTCGCCGAGACCTCGATCCCCTCCGGGCTCGCCGCCCTGCTGGTGGCCGCCGTCCCCATGTGGCTGGTCGTCCTGCGCGCCGGCTCCGGAGACCGTCCCTCCCCCCGCACCCTGGCCGGGGTCCTGCTGGGCCTCGGTGGGCTCGCCGTCCTGACCAGCCCGGGGCTCGGCGGGGAGATCGCGCTCGGCGGGGTGCTCCTGGTGCTGGCCGGCTCGGTGTGCTGGTCGCTCGGCTCCTTCTCGGGCTCGAAGCTGACCCTGCCCGCGAACCCCTTCACCGGCAGCGCGTACCAGATGCTCGCGGGCGGGACCGGCGGGATCCTCGTCGGCCTGAGCCGCGGCGAACAGCACGGGCTGGACCTCACCTCGTACTCCACCGCGTCCTGGCTGGCCCTCGGCTACCTCGTGCTGTTCGGCTCGCTCGTCGGTTTCACCGCGTACGTGTGGCTGCTGCGCGCGGCTCCGCTCTCGCTGGTGGCCACGTACGCCTACGTCAATCCGGTCGTGGCCGTCGCCCTGGGCCGACTCATCCTCGACGAGGCCCTGACCTGGCCGATCCTGCTCGGTGGCGCGATCGTCGTGGCGGCGGTGTGCGTGATCGTGAGCACGGAGCGCCGCGGCTGAGGGGCCGGCAGGACCTCAGTCCCCGGCCTTCGCCGCCCGCTCGTAGAGGGCCTTCGCCCGGTCGTCGAACAGCGCGGCCGTGGAGTCCACGTCGGTGTCCCCGCCGCTCAGCACCCCGATGAGCTGCCCCGGCCGCCCCGGCCCACCGCGGTCGGCGATCCACGGGCTGCCGCTCGTCCCCGTCCAGAACCCCGCGCAGTTGATGTAGAGCATGTCGGGGTCGTCCTCGTCGTGCCGGCTCTGCGTCGTACAGGCGACGGGCTTGTTCTCGGGGTTGTGCTCGGACTCCGGATAGCCGACGACGGTCACGTCCCGCTCGTAGCCGGAGGTCCAGACGGGCTTCGGGGCCTCCCCGCGGCCGACGACCTCCTGCAGGCTGCGCCCCTCCGCATCCGGTTCGACGCTGAGGAAGGCGAAGTCGGCGGTGTCCTCGCCCCACTTGCTCCAGCGCTCGTCGACCTGGACGGAACGCACCTTCCACAGCCCGAGGGGCCGCTGCCCGGAGCCCTCGCCGGAGAAGGCGGGGGCGAAGGAGAGCTCGCCGATGGCCAGCCCGTCGTGCGCGGCCTCGCCCGGCCGGCCGTCCTCGCCCGCGGGGGCCACGCAGTGCGCGGCGGTGGCGACGACATTGCCCTGCGGGCTGTCGACGACGCTGGCCGTGCACCAGTGCTCGCCGCCCGCCATGAGGACGCCGACGGTGGGGAAGGGGAGCGCCGCGCGGTCCTCGTAACCGCCGGAGTCGACGAACACCACGGCGAGCAGCGCGGCGACCCCCGCGAGGGCGGCCGAGCCGATCCCGATCCCCTTGATGCCGGGGCTCACCGCGAGGCGGCGCCGCTCGCGCCGCCGCTCGGGGCCGGCCGGGGCTTCGGGGTGGGTGCGGACATCACCTTGCTGATCCACTCCAGCGCACCCTCCCTCATCCCGCGTACGTACGACTTCCCGTTGTGCTCACCATCCTGGATCACTTGCAGCTTGGCGTGCACGGGGCCCTTGCCGTAGTCCTCGATGAACCGCTCGGCCTTCTCCCGGCCGGTTTCCTTGGTGCCGATCTGGAAGTTGACGTAGATCTCGGGACCGCCCGCCGCGATCAGCTTCGCGGCGAGCTTCTCCGGGTTGTTCTCGTCCATGGCCCGCGTGTTTCCCTGCCACAGCGGGGAGTCGGGGGCGGTGTCGACCCCGCTCGCGATGGCCGCCTTGAAGCGGTCGGGGTACTTCAGGACGTGCTTGAGGGCTCCGAAACCGCCCGATGAGGAGCCCATGAAGGCCCAGCCGTCGCGGGAGGTGAACGTCCGGAAATTGGCCTTCGCGAAATCCGGGACGTCCTCGGCCATCCAGGTGCCCATCTTGGGCTGGCCGGGGATGTCGGAGCCGTCGAAGTGGTGCTTGGTGTCGGCGTTGATCACCGGCATGATCAGGATGAAGGGCAGGCTCTTGCCGGACTTCGCCCCGTCGCTCACGGCCTGCTGGAGGCCGAGGCCGGGGCCCGTCCCCCAGTAGTTCGTGGGGTAGCCGCGGCCGCCGGGCAGGGAGATCAGGACCGGGAAGGCGCTGTCGGCGTACGCCGGGTCGTCGTACTGCTTCGGCACCCACACCCACACGTCGCCCTTGAACCCGGACTTCTCGCCCGTCAGGGTGGTCTTGGCGATCTGGGTGCCGTCCGGCAGCCGGGAGGTCCGGACGAACGAGGCCTTCGGCCCGGTCGGCATGAGCACGCCGGGCTGGGCGTGCGAGGCGGCGGAGACCGCGGGCCGGGGCTTCTCGAAGGAGACGGGATCGCCTATGTCCGAGAAGAGGTCGTAGTGGTACGCGGCCGCCCCGCCGCCCGCCAGGAGGGTGAGCCCGAGGCCCCCGCTGATCAGGATCAGGCGCAGCCGCCGCGTGGGGCGGCGGCCCCCGGTCGCGGCGGCGTGGTTCCCGGTCGCGGCGGCGTGGTTCCCGGTCGCGGCGGCGCCGCCTTCGGCCGCCGGACCCGCGCTCTCGGTCGTGGCGGCGGCTTCACCCTGCAGGTCTTGGTGCACGGCTCGTTCCCGTTCCTTCTCCGGCGCCCTCCGGGAGCGCGGGTTGGACCGTTTGGTCCCCCTTACATCCCTAACAGAGGTATGAACGACCGGATGGGTTGCCTGGGACGGGTGGACGTGGCGAGCGCCACGTGGGGGAAGCGCGCCGTACGCGGTGCGCGCGGGCGCCGCTCCCCCGCGCGGGTGCGTCCGATCGAGGTCAGCCCGCCTCGGGCTTCGGCCCCTTGAGCACCTTGCTGACCCACTCCAGCGAGCCTTCCTTCATGCCGCGCACGTAGTGCCAGCCGTTGTGCTCGCCGTTCTGGATGTCGCGGATGGTCATCTTGACCGGGCCCTTGGCGTACTTCTGCCGGAACTGCGTCATGCGCTCCTTGCCGCTCTCCTTGGTCCCGATCTGGAAGTTGATGTAGACCTCGGGGCCGCCCGTGTCGATCAGCTTCTGGGCGAGCTTCTCGGGGTTGTTCGCGTCCATTTCCGCCTGGTGGCCCTTCCAGAACGGCGAGTCGGGGACGATCTCGCCGCCGCTGGCGATCACGGCCTTGAACTTGTCCGGGTGCTGGAGGACCTGCTTCATGCCGACGAAGGCGCCGGAGGAGGAGCCCATGAAGGCCCAGCCGTCGCGGGACTTGTACGTACGGAAGTTGGCGCGGGTGAAGTCCGGGACGTCCTCGGCGATCCAGGTGCCCATCTTGGGCTTCCCGGGGATATCGGAGCCGTCGTAGTAGTACTTCGGGTCCGGGTTGAGCACCGGCATGATCACGATGAACGGGAGGCTGGTGCCGGCCTTGACGCCTTCACTGATGGCCTTCTGGAGGCCGAGGCTGCGGTCGGCCCAGTAGTTGTCCGGGAAGCCGTTGCCGCCGGGGAGCGCGATGAGCACCGGGAAGCCGCTCTTGGCGTACTTCGCCTCGCCGTACTCCTTCGGCGTCCACACCCAGACGTCGCCCTCGAAGCCGGACTTGGCGCCCTTGAGGCGGGTCTTGGCGATGATCGTGCCGTCGTCGAGCTTGGCGGTCTGCTTGAACGCGGAGGCCGGGCCGGTCGCGAGCTGTACGTCCGGGTCGCCGGTCGGCGCGGGCGGGCTCGCGGAGGCCTTGCCCGGGCTGCCCTGCGCCGCTCCGGTGTCGGCGGAGGGCGGGGTCGTGCCGAAGCTCACCGAGGAGCCGTTGCCGGAGAACCAGTCCAGCTTCCAGGCGGCGAAGCCACCGCCGCCGAGGAGGAGCACGAAGGCCATGGCCGCGCCGATCCACGGCAGGCGGCGGGAGCGGGCGCGGCGGGAGCGGCGCGGGGGCTCGGGCGTGCGCGGGGGCTCGGGTATGTGCGGGGGCTCGGATATGTGCGGGGGGACGTACGCCTCGTTGCCGTACGCGGGCCGGCCATCGGGTTGGTACGACAGGTCCTGCTGGTACGGCGGGTACGGCTGGTGCGTCGGGTGGGACTGGTACGGCTGATCATCGGGCCGCGGGCGCTGCGGGTCCTGGTGCACGAACTTCGCTCCGAACGGTCATGACTGCCCCCCGGCGGGACAGAAGGGACTGGGATCCCCCTAGTCCTGATGTGTGAATCCCCCGGAAAGTTCCAAATCAGCGCAAAATCATGATCCGAATTCCGGGCGCCTCACTTCAGTGCGTCGAGGACCCCCGCGCACCGCCCGAGCAGTTCGATCAGCAGCTTCCGCTCCTCACCGCTCAACTCGGCGGCCAGCGCCCGCTCCACCGCCACCGCCCCCGCGTCGGCCAGCTCCATCACCGAGCGCCCCTCCTCGGTGAGCCGGGTCTCCAACACGTTGCGGTGCAGTTCGTGCGGGGTCCGCTCGATGAGGCCGCGCTCCGAGAGGTTCTTCAGCACGGTGTTCATGGTCGGCGGCGTCACCCCGCACAGGCGGGCGAGCGAGGCGGCGGAGATCCCGGGCTTCTCGGCGAGCCAGAGCAGGGCGGCGTACTGCGGAACCGTTACTGCGGCCGGCTTCACCGCCGTGTTCTTGGCCCCGAGGAGCGCCTGCTCGGCGCGCTTGATGTGGGAGCCGATGCGCTCCTCGGCCGGCATGGAAGTCATCCCCGCATCATAAAGCCCTTGCACGCATTAGAGCTCTAACTTAGATTCGTGCTCACACAAAGAGAAGAGGACGTCCGATGACGAAGAGCTCGACGAAGAAGTTCCTGCCCGCCGCCCTGCTCACCCTGACCGCCGCCCTCACCCTCGGCGCGGCCCCCGCCGCCACGGCCTCCGGCGGCGCGGCCTCCGGCGGCCCCGATCGCCAGGGGGCCCGTACGGGCATCTCCACGGCCTTCACCCTCCCCGGCACGCAGGTCTTCCCGGAGGGCATAGCCGCCGACCCCCGCACCGGCACGGTCTACGTCGGCTCCTACAAGGACGGCACCGTCTACCGGGCCCGCTCCGGCGGACGCGCGGCGGAGGTCTTCCTGCCCGCCGGCACCGACGGCCGCCACACCGCGAACGGACTGCGGGTCGACGGCCACGGCCGACTCTGGGTGACCGACTCCACCTCGGGCGTCTCCGTCTACGACACCCGGTCGGGGGCCCGTACGGCCCACTTCGAGATACCCGGGAGCGAGCCCCGCTTCCTCAACGACCTGGCCGTCACCCCGGACGGCACCGCCTACCTCACCGACAGCGTCCGCGCGGTGGTCTACCGGGTCACCCCGGAGCAACTCGCCGCCGGCTCCGGCCCGTTGCGGGCCGCCTACGACCTGAGCGGGCGGCTCACCCCGTCCCCGGCGGGCAGCTTCAGCCTCAACGGCATCACCGCGGACCCGGCCGGGCGGTTCCTGCTCACCGTCGACATGACGGCCGGCGATCTGTACCGCATCGACCCGGTCTCCGGCGCGGTCTCCCGCGTGGCGCTGACCGGCGGGGACCTGAAGACGGCCGACGGCCTCGACCTCGCGCCCGGCGGGGTGCTGCGCGCGGCCCAGAACACGCGGAACACCCTGAGCCGCTGGCAGGTGTCGGCCGACGGCACCCGGGCCCGCCTGGTCCGCACCGTCACGGACCCCTCGCTCCAGATCCCGACCACGCTGGTCCGGGTCCCGGGGCGGACGCTGGTGGTGCGGTCCCAGTTCGACAAGGACGGCGGGGTGCTGCCCTCCACCGGCGCGCCGACCGCCTTCACGGTCGCCTCGGTCCGCGGGCTCTGACCCGGCGGCGCGACCGCATCGAGGAGCGGGCGGCGCGGTAGGGCTGGCCATACCCCCGAAGCTCGCCCCTGCCCCGCTGACCGGGGGCCGCGCGGCCTGTTGGCTGGGAACCATGCTGAGGATCGCGTTGAGGTCGCTGCGGCGGCGCTGGATGACACAGGTGGGGACGTTCGTGGCGGTGGCCCTGGGGGTCGCGCTGATGACCGTCATGGGGCTGGGGCTCGCCGCTTCGGCGGCGCTGCCCGCGGGTGCGGAGGTCGTGGGCCTCAACTCCATGCTGGGCACCGCGGGCGGGGTGAGCTCGTTCGTGGCGGCGTTCGTCGTGGCGTCGACCTTCTCGTACGCCGTGGCCGCACGGCGGCGCGAGCTGGGGCTGCTGCGGCTGGCCGGGTCGACGCCGGGGCAGCTGCGGCGCCTGGTGCTGGCGGAGGCCGCGGCCGTCGGGCTGGCCGGATCCGCGGCCGGGCTCGTCCTGGGCCGGGAGGGTGCCCCGCTGATGGCCCGCTGGACGGTGGCGCAGGGGCTGGCGCCCGCCGGGTACGCGATCGGGAACCAGACCTGGCCGCTGCACACGGCGTTCTGGACGGGACTACTGGTCGCGCTGTCGGGGGCGTACGCCGCTTCCCGGCGGGCGGGCCGGGTCGGTCCGCTGGAGGCGTTGCGCGAGGCCGTGACCGACGGGCGGCCCATGACCCCGGGGCGCTGGGTGGTCGGGGGCGGGCTGCTGCTGTGCGCGGTCGGCTTCGTGGGGTGGCGGCTCGGGTCGGATCCGGGTTCGCTGCTCAAGCGCAAGACGTACACCGTGCAGCCGATGCTGCTGATCTCCGCGTGCGGACTGCTGGCTCCGGTGCTCGTACGGCCCGTCGTACGGCTCCTGATGTGGGTGCCGGTGCGGCTGACCTCCTACGCGGGCCGGCTGGTGCGGGCGAACGCCTCCGCCGGGATCCGCCGGACGGCCGCGGTGGCGGCGCCGGTGCTGGTGATGGTGGCGCTGACCGGATCGCTGCTGGGATCGGCCTGGACCCTGAAGGATGCCAAGGCGGTGGAGGCCCGGGCCCGGACCGGCGCGGACTACGTACTGACCGGCGGGCGGCTGCCGGACCCGGCGGCGGGCCGGGGATTCGCCGGCGTCCCGGGAGCGAGCGCCCTCGCGGTGGCCGACACCCGGCTGACGGTGCTGGAGGAGGGGTTCGTGAAGGTGCCGACGGAGGCCTTCGCGGTCGACCCGGCGGCGCTGGCGGAGGTCTCCCGGCTGCCGGTGGTGGCGGGCTCGGTCGCCGACCTGGACGACGGCGGCATCATCGTCACGCAGGAGTGGTGGCAGCACCGGGTCGGGGACTCGGTACCGCTGTGGCTGGCGGACGGCACCGCGGCCCGGCTGCGCATCGTCGCCGTGATGCGGACGGGCACCGGCGACAACGGGGCCTACGTCACCCCGCGCAACGCGCCCGGCGCGAAGGTCTCCCGCATCGAGGTCAAGGCCCCCGCGTCCGCGGCCGCGGCGGTCCGCGAGACGGCGGCCCGATACGGGGCCACGGCCCACACCACGGAGGAGTGGCTGACGGCGACGCACCCGCGCACGAACCGCTTCACGGTGCTCGGTTACGTCCTGGTCCTGGGCATCGCCCTGGTCTACACGGCGATCGCGCTGGCCAACACCCTGCTGATGGCCACCTCCGACCGGGGCGGCGACCTGCGCCTGCTCCGGCTGGCCGGGGCCACCCGCGGCCAGGTACTCGCGGTGACGACGGCCGAATCCCTGCTGGCGGCCGCGGTCGGCGCCCTCCTGGGGACGGCGGTCACCGCGGTCAACCTGGCGGGCATGCGCGCCGCCCTCGCGGTCCTCGGGGTCGACTCGCCGGTGGTCGTCCCCTGGCTCCCGATGGGCGCGGTCGCCGGTGTCTGCGCCGTGCTCTCGGCCCTGTGCACCCTGCTGCCGGCGGCCCGCGTCCTGCGCCGCCGAACGGGGCGGCGCGGGACGGGGCGGCGCGGGACGCGGTCGGGGGAAGTACCCGGCATTGCCGCCGGGTTGGCCTCGCGCTGAAGCCGAAGCACCGGCCATCTGCGGGGTGTTCCGGAGACGGCGGCGGCGACCGCGGCGGCCGGTCAGGACCTGGTCAGGACCCGGTCAGGTGCTCCGGGCGCACCGGTGTCTTGTTCAGCTCCAGCCCGGTCGCGGCGCGGATCGCCGCGAGGACGGCCGGGGTGGACGACAGGGTCGGGGCCTCGCCGATGCCCCGTACCCCGTACGGGGAGTGCGGGTCGCCCAGCTCGAGGTAGTCGACCGGGAGCGTCGGCGTGTCGAGGATGGTGGGGAGCAGGTAGTCCGTGAAGGAGGGGTTCTTCACCTTCGCCGTCTTCGGGTCCACGATGATCTCCTCCATGATCGCGACGCCCAGGCCCTGGACGGTGCCGCCCTGGATCTGGCCGACCACGGACAGCGGGTTGAGGGCCTTGCCCACGTCCTGGGCGGTGGCCAGCTCCACGACCTTGACGAGTCCGAGCTCGGTGTCCACCTCCACGACCGCGCGGTGCGCGGCGAAGGAGTACTGGACGTGGCCGTCGCCCTGACCGGTCCTCAGGTCGAAGGCTTCGGTGGGCCGGTGGCGCCACTCCGCCTCGATCTCCACGACCTCGTCCTCCAGGACGTCCACGAGGGCGGCGAGCACCTCTCCCCCGTCGGTGATCACCTTCCCGTCCTCCAGGAGGAGTCCGGCGCCGGCCCACCCCGCGTGCTCGGCGCCGAACTTGCGCCGTCCCAGCTCCAGGACCTTCTCCCGGACGAGCCCGCAGGAGTTCTTGATGGATCCGCCGGTCATGTACGTCTGGCGGCCCGCCGAAGTCGAACCGGCCGAGCCCACCTGTGTGTCGGCGGGGTGGATGGTGACCTGCTGGACACCGAGTTCGGTACGGGCGATCTGCGCGTGGATGGTGATCCCGCCCTGGCCGACCTCCGCCATGGCCGTGTGGACCAGGGCGACGGCCTCGCCGTTGATGACCTCCAGGCGCACCTTGGCCGTGGAGTAGTCGTCGAAGCCCTCGGAGAAGCCGACGTTCTTGATGCCGACGGCGTAGCCGACGCCCCGGACGACCCCCTCGCCGTGCGTGGTGTTCGACAGACCGCCCGGCAGCGCGCGCACGTCGGCCGCGCCGTCGGCGCTCTCCCACTGACGCTCGGGCGGAAGCGGACGGGCCTTGACCCGGCGCAGCAGTTCGGCGACCGGGGCCGGGCCCTCCACGACCTGCCCGGTGGGCATGACCGTGCCCTGCTCCATGGCGTTGAGCCGGCGGAACTCCACCGGGTCCATGCCCAGTTTCGCCGCGAGCTTGTCCATCTGGGCCTCGTACGCGAAGCAGGCCTGGACGGCGCCGAAACCGCGCATCGCGCCGCACGGCGGGTTGTTCGTGTAGAGGCCGACCGCCTCGATGTCCACGTCGTCGATGACGTACGGGCCGACCGAGAGGGAGGCCGCGTTCCCGACGACCGAGGCAGTGGACGAGGCGTAGGCCCCGCCGTCGAGCACGATCTTGCACTTCATGTGCGTGAGCTTGCCGTCGCGGGTGGCGCCGTGCTCGTAGTACAGCTTCGCCGGGTGGCGGTGCACGTGCCCGAAGAAGGACTCGAAGCGGTTGTAGACCATCTTCACCGGCTTGCCCGTGCGCAGCGCGAGCACACTGGCGGTGATCTGCATCGAGATGTCCTCGCGGCCGCCGAAGGCGCCGCCGACGCCGGCCATGGTCATCCGGACCTTCTCCTCGGGCAGGCCGAGGACCGGGGCGATCTGCTTGAGGTCCGAGTGCAGCCACTGGGTGGCCACGTACAGGTCGACTCCCCCGTCCTCGCAGGGCACGGCCAGTCCGGACTCGGGGCCGAGGAAGGCCTGGTCCTGCATGCCGAAGGTGTACTCGCCGGTGACGATGACGTCGGCGCGCTCCCGGGCCGCCGCCGCGTCTCCGCGGAGGATGGGCTGGCGGTGCACGATGTTCGGGTGCGGGACGTGGCCGGAGTGGTGGTCGTCCCGGTTCTCGTGGACGAGGACGGCATCGGGCGCGGTCGCCGAGGCCTCGTCCGTGACGAGCGGCAGCTCCCGGTACTCGATCTTGATCTTCGCGGCGGCGCGGCGGGCGGTCTCCGGGTGGTCGGCGGCCACCAGGGCGACCGGCTCGCCGTGGTGGCGGACCTTGCCGTGCGCCAGGACCGGAGTGTCCTGGAACTCCATCCCGTAGTACTTCACCGGGGTCGGCAGGTCCTCGTAGGTCATGACCGCGTACACGCCGGGCAGGGTCAGGGCCTCGGAGACGTCGATGGACAGGATCTCGGCGTGCGCGACCGTGGACCGCAGGGCCTGGCCCCACAGCATGTCCTCGTGCCACATGTCCGAGGAGTACGCGAACTCGCCGGTCACCTTCAGGGTGCCGTCCGGGCGCAGCGTCGACTCTCCGATGCCGCCCTTGGTACGGGTGCCCTGGGTGACCTCGGTGGGAATGCCGGTGGTGGTGCCGGTCATGATCAGACCGCCCTTTCCTGGAGTCCTTCGTGTTCCCGGCGTGCCCGGCGGGCGGCGGCCGGCCGGACCGCGTCCGGGATCTTCTCGTAGCCCGTGCAGCTGCCGCTGCCGCTCCCGTTCTCACCCACGACCGTGCCGGTGTCGCGACCCCCGTACGCGACACGCTGCCCGGCGTGGGCGGCCAGTCCCTCGACCGTCACCACCTCCCGGACGTCATCCGCTTCTCTCGTACGGCCGTTGACCGTGAGGTTCACGCGCATGGTCACGCAACTCCTTCCCTGTGGCCGGAAGTCGTCGTCGGCCGCATGCGCAGAAGTAGATCCCGCACCCCACGGGGCGAGGCAGTCACCGATCGCTCAGAACCGGCTCCTCCAACGGCTGTGGACGAGCGTGCTTTCGCACGGCCGCACCCCGGTGAGCTGCACCGATCCCTCTCCCGCACACCCCGCTCCGTGCGAAAGTGGCGATCATGCGGCTACGTGAACTCCTGGACGCCACCGAGCTCGGACTGCTCCTGCTCGTGGGCCATGCCACCGACGAGACCGACACCTCCCTCGACCGCACCATTTCCGCCGTCGCGACCAATGACCTGGCCGACCCCGGCCGCTTCCTCACCGGCGGCGAGCTCGTCCTCACGGGGCTCGCCTGGTGGCAGGGGGACGGGGACGCCGAGTCCTTCGTACGCGTCCTGCACCGGGCGGGCGTCACGGCCCTCGCGGCCGGCGAGGTCGAACACGGACTCGTCCCGCACGACCTCGTGCGTGCCTGCCGGCGCCACGGGCTCCCGCTGATCGCCGTACGGCCGGAGACCTCGTTCGCCGCGATCACCGAACACGTCCTGCGCCGGCTGCACCGCCGGGACCCCGGCAGCCTCGCCGGCCTGGCCGCTCTGGTCGAACGCCACCGGCGGCTCCTCTCCGACCGGGCCGCCCCGGACTCCGTACTGGAGCTGCTGCGGCACACCCTCGGCCTCGACGTGCGCGTCCTGTCCGCGACCGGACGCCAGGTCGCCGGGGCCCGGCCGCCCCTGCGCGCCAAGACGGCGGCGGCACTGGCCGCCCGCCACCTCGCCGCCCGCCGCGCACGCGAGACGGCCCCCCACCACGTCACGGTCGGCGGCCGCCCGTACTCCCTCGTACCGGTGCCCGCGCCCGTACCCACGCCCGTACCGCCGTCGGGATCCGCTCCCCGCGCCGCCGAGCTGGGCGACTGGCTGCTCGTCCTGGAGGCCGACACCTCGCTCTGGCCGGCCCCCGACCGGGAACTCCTCGACCGCACCGTCGAATTGGTCGCCGACGCCCGCGCCGCCCACGAACAGGCCAAGACGGCGCGCAACGACCTGGCCGACCGCTCCCTCGCCCTGCTGCACAGCGACGTCCCGGCCGAGGAGATCCCCATCCGGCTGCGCAGCACCGCGCAGGCCGTGGTCAGCGGAGTCGGCTACTGGCCGCGGTGCCAGTTCGTGGTCGCCGGCGGCGAGTGGCACGCGGGCCGCCCCGTCCCCGCCGCGGCCCTGCGCGTCCTCCTGGAGGAGGCCCTGATCCAGGAGGACGGCCCGGTGCCGGTCTCCGCGGAGGACATCGCCGCCACCGTCGACGGGGACCGGGCCGTACTCCTCGTCCTGGTCCCCGAGCCCTCGGACGCACACCCCGACCCGGCCCTCGACCACGCCGCCCTCCAGCGCAGGCTCTCCGCGGCGCTCGCCCGCTGGCTCGGCCCGGCGGACGGCGTCTCGATCGGCGTCAGCTCCCCGGTGGCCGAGCCGGGCAACGCCCGCCGGTCACTGGAGCAGGCCCACAACGCCCTGCGGATCGCCCGCGCCGCCCCCGGGCAGGTGACGGTCCGCGGTCCGGAAGACCTCACCTCGCACATCCTGTCCCTGCTCCCCCTCATCCCGGCCGAAGCCCGCCGCGCCTTCGCCACCCGCCTCCTGGGCCCCCTGCGCGATCACGACGCCCGCCATCGCACCGAGCTCCTGATCACGCTGGAGACCTTCCTCGACTGCGACGCCTCCTGGACCGCCTGCGCCGCCCGCCTCCACCTCCACGTGAACTCCCTGCGCCAGCGCATCGCCCGCATCGAACACCTCACGCACCGCGACCTGTCCCGCCTGGAAACCCGACTGGACTTCCTGGCGGCCCTGAAATCCGGCTGACCGGGGATCACCGGCACAGGCTCCCCTCGACGGCCGCAATCGCTAGGGTTGCCCCATGACCGAACTGCCCGACTGGATGCGCCCGCCGCGCGCGGAAGGCTGGTTCGCGGAGGACCTCGACCGCCTCCCCGAGGCGCCCCGCCACACCGAGCTGATCGATGGAGCCCTCGTCTTCATGATGTCGCCCCAGAGGTGGTGGCACGGCCACCTCATCACCATGCTCACGGTCGCCCTCATGGAACAAGCACCCGCCGACTCCAGAGTCGGCCGCGAGATGACCATCAAGCTCGATCGGCGCAACCGGCCCGAGCCGGACCTGCTGGTGACGACGGCCGACTTCGATGGTGACCGGACCTGGTTCTCACCGGACGAAGTGCGGCTCGTCATCGAGGTCGTCTCCCCCGAATCCGCCCACCGCGACCGCACCGTAAAGCTGCGCAAATACGCCGAGGCCGGTATCCGGCACTACTGGTGCATCGAGGACGAGGACGGGGCACCCGTCGTGCACGTCTACGAGCTCGACGAGCCCACCAGGACCTACGCGCCCGCCGGCATCTTCCGCGACACCCTCCGGCGCCCCGTGCCCTTCGAGATCAACCTGGACCTAGGCAAGCTCACGCCGCCGCGGAGCGGCTGAAACCGGCAGGGCATGCGGAAGGGGCCGGACTCGTCGGAGTCCGGCCCCTTCCCGCTGCAAGGGTTACAAGGTCCCGGTCACAGCCGCTTCGCGCTCCGCAGGGTCGTCGCGTAGTAGCCGTTGCCGTCGAGGCGGGAGGTGCCGCCCTTGTCGCCGATGGTCGGGCCGTTGGCCTCTTCGCGGCTGGATATGAAGATCTGGTGGCCGTCGGTGTCGGTGCCGAGGTAGATGCCCGTGTGGTCCAGCCGCTCTCCGGTGCGCCCGTCCAGCTTGAAGAACAGAACGTCGCCCGGCTGCAGGACGTCGATGGAGGTGGGCCGGTTCTCGGCGCCGATGCCCTTGAGCGGGATGACGTTCACGCCGGTCTTGGAGCGGGCCATGCCGTTCGCGGTGCGCGGCAGGCCGTCACCGGCGGTGTCGTTGGCCATCAGCGGGAAGCGGGCCCGGTAGCCGAAGACGGTCCGGACGAAGCCGGAGCAGTCCATCGAGCGGGCACGCATCGCCTCGGGCTTCGCCGTGGTCCCGCTGCGGAAGGTGTACGGGATCCCCAGGTAGTCGTAGAAGTCCGACTCCTCCAGGCGGTAGTCGTTGCCGACCGAGCCGTTGGGGTTGATCGGGCCGAAGCTCGCGTCGCCGGCGTACGAGACGCCCTCCGCGTCCTTCTTGACCGGGGCCTGGTCTCCGTACTGGAAGGCCATGGCGAAGATGTCGTCCTCCTCGCTGCCCAGGTACTTCTTGAACCACTCCTGGAACCACTGCTCCTTCTCGGCACCGCTGCGCCAGGTCTCCGGCATCAGCCGCACCCAGTTCTCGGTGACCACCCGGGTCTTGGTGGTGGCCGGCTCGGTGAAGGTGCGGCTGGGGCCGGTGAGCGTGGCGGTGCGGGCGCCGTCGGTGAAGGTCGCGAGGATCCCGCCCTTGCCGTCGCGCAGCACGGAGCGCTCCGGGTTCTTCAGCCGTTCCCACTTCTGCGCGCCTTCGTCGCCGCCCCCCTTGCCGGCGACCGGGGCGTCGACGAGCGACTGGATGGCGGGCGCCTTGGCCTGCTCCTCCTTGCGCAGCTCGATGGTGAAGTAGGCGCTGCCGGCCAACAGGGCGACCACGGTGGCCGCGTGCAGGACGGGACGTGTGCGGCGCTTGGACGTGGCGGTCATCGGTTACTCCGGGCGAGGTCGGTCGAGCGGACGAAAGGGCGGGCGGGGGCGGCGGGCCGCGGCGGGGTCACGCGTGCGGCATGACGCCGAGCAGGATGCCGGCGGTCAGTACGACGTACGTCATGAGCGTCGCGGAGCCGGTGGCCAGCAGCGTGGCCCCCTTGGGCTGGCGGACCAGCTGGTAGGCGATCAGGCCGGGCACGATGAAGCCGAGGGTCTGGTTCGCGTACAGCAGCGGGAACTTCATCTGCAGCAGGATCACGACGCCGCCCTGGAGCAGCACGCCGATGAGCACGACGGTCGCGAACAGCCGCTTGCCGTAGAGGATCACGTAGCGCTGCGCGACGAGCGTGAGCGCGTACGTCAGGACGGTGACGCCGAGGACGATCGCGGCGCGCTGGAGGTCCTCGATGAGGGTGAGGGCGAGCCAGCCCGGGGTGATCATGCCGCCGGGAGACAGGTTGGTCGTCAGGTAGCAGACGAGGGAGAACAGCAGACCCAGGGCGATGCCGATCGCGGCGATCTCGGGGGTGAGGACGGCGGGGATCAACGGGGTTCTCCTGGGTTAGACCACTGCGGGGGCCGCGGGTGCTGCGGGTGCTGCGGGTTCTCGGGCTGAGAATTCTGGTGCTGCGGGTTCTGGTGCTGCGGGTTCTGGTGCTGGCGGGGCGGCGGCGGGAGCTGCGGCTGCTGCTGGAGCGGCTGCGGATGCAGGGGCAGCGGCTGCGGCTGCTGGAGCTGCGGCCAAGCCGCCGACGTCAGCTCCGGGCGCTGCTGCGGGAACTGCTGCTGCTGTTGCTGGTGCTGCGCCGCCTGGTACTGCTGCTGCTCCGCGGGCGGGAACTGCTCGTACGCGGGCGCGTACGGCCGGGGCTGCGGGAACTGCTGCTGCGGGAACTGCTGGTTCGGGTAGTGCGGGAACTGCGGGTTCGGGTGCTGCGGCGGGATCTGGGGGTTGCGCATCCGGCGTGCTTCCTCGGCCGCGGGCAGGTTCGCGTACGGGTCGAGGTGCTTGACGTACAGCGTCATGGTCTGGTCGTGCCGTACGTGCTGCGTGGGCGCGCCCGGCGTGGGCAGGGCATCGCCGTCCTCCTCGAAGGAGGGCAGTTCGGCGAGGTGCTCCAGCAGGATCTCGCCCTGGCCGTGGATGTTGCCGATGGCCACGAGCGAGGAGTCCGCGCTGAGGTGGTCGAAGAGCTCGTTCATGAACTCCTCGCCGTCGCGCCCGTCGCCGCCGAGGTCGACGGCACGGTCGCGCCAGTCGGCGGGGATCGCGTCGATGGCGCTCTTCGACGGGTGACCGATGACGAACACCTTGTCGGGCTGGAGGTCGGGCACGATCTGACCCATCTGGCCGTTGCGCTCGACCCGGTCGGGCCGGCAGTTGATGACCACGTTCAGCGGGCGGTTGATCGCGCCGAGGTCGAGCAGCTGGTTGATGTTCATCAGCGTGGACTCGGGGTCGTTGGCCGCGAACACGTTGGCGAACCGCAGCCGCTTGTCGCCGGGGCCGACGTAACGCTCGACGGAGAGCACACCCGGGTCCGGCGGGGCGTCGTACATGCCCTGCAGCGCGGTCTCCCGGTCGATGCCGAGGAGCTCGGCCACGACCAGCGCGATCGCCACGTTCTCCTTGAAGGTGAACCAGCTGAAGCCGCGCAGCTCCTCGTCGCTGACGATCTCGGGGTCGGCGTAGATGAGTCGGCAGTTCCGCGCGTCGGCCTCCTCCTGGAGGACGTGGAAGCGGTCCTTCTCGGCGGTGACGCAGATGCCGCCGTGCGGCATGGAGCGGGACAGCGAGCGGCCGATGTCGTCGAGGGTCGGGCCCATCTCGGCCACGTGGTCCTCGCGCACGTTGCACAGCACGCCGATGGTGGACTGGATCAGCTTGGCCTGGTTGAGCTCCTGGAGCGGCGGCATGACGGCCATGCACTCCATGACCAGCGCGTCGGGCTTGTAGGCCGCGGCGCGGCGCACGATGCCGATCTGCTCGACGACGTTGGCGATGCCGAACTTGCGGTAGACCGGCTCCTCGGTGGCGTCGGGGTGGATGAAGCGGGCCGCGGTGCCGGTGGTCTTGGCGACCGTGACCAGATCGCCGCCGCGCAGCGCGCCCGCGACGAGCCGGGTGATGGAGCTCTTGCCGCGGATGCCGTTGACCAGCACCCGGGTGGGTATTTCTGCCAGGTTGGCGAAGTGCCGCCGCTGCTCGATGACGCCGGCGATCAGCATCACCACGCAGCAGACGACCAACACGCTGAAGAGAAAGAGCACGGGGTCAGTTCCTTCCGGCCTTGGCAGCCTGGCCGGACCGGCCGGCGGTGCTGGTGGCTTCCCGCTTGCGCAGTTCCTGGAGCTGCTGCCTGATGACTTCCAGGCTGCGGGTGACGGCGCCGACCTCGTCGTGGTGGCGCGGGTAGAGGACGGTGCGGCGGTCGCCGTCCGCCAGGGCTTCGGCGCGCCGCGTGAGTTCGCGCAGCGCCTGGACCACCACGATCTGGAGCCAGCCGAGACAGACCAGGGCGGCCGTGAGGCCGAGCAGTCCGGCCAGCACCGTGCGGTTCTGCAGGTTGTACTCGGGGATGGCCAGGCCCTTGGCGGGCTGCCAACTGACCACGGTCCAGGCGAGCGGCTTGGCGGCGCCGCCGCCGGCCATCGGGACCGCGGCGGCGATGGTGATGTCGTCGTCGTTGTTGCGCAGCACGACGCTGCTGGGGCGCGGGCCCTTGCCGACCTTCTGGTTGGTGCCGGCCACCAGCGCCCGCAGGCTGTCGTTGGGCAGCTGCGAGAAGGCCAGGTAGCCGTTGTTGCCGCCGATGATGCGCTGCTTCTCGTCGATCACCCGGATCTCGCCCAGGCCGGGACGCTTGAGCAGGGAGTTGAGGAAGTCGATGCGCAGCTCTCCGACCACGGACGCGCCCTTGATGCCGGGGGCCGCGGCGAACTCGACGATGACCGGCGCGTTGCCGGATTCGAGCAGTGCCACGGGTGCGTCGACGGCGGGTGCCTTGCCGTGCGGGCGCCGGGGCGCGGCCCCGACCTTGGCGGTGATGGTGCCGTCCGCCTGGAGGACGTACAAGGACTCGTAGCGGCCGTGCTGGGTGAGGGTGCGCTCCAGGATGCCGGTCATCTCGGCGGGGGTGGTGGCCGGGCCGATCAGCGAGCCCACGGAGGCGAGGTCCGTGTGCCCCTCGTTGAGGGCGCGGCGGACCCGGTCGGCAAGGGTGTCGGTACGTTCGCGCTGGTCGTGGACGATCGTCTGCGGTACGCCGACGGAATCGCCGGCCCGGTTGAGCAGCAGCACCAGGGGCGCGGACCACAGCAGCAGGAGCGCGCCGCAGGTGGCGAGCAGGGCCCGGGCGCCGATCCGGCCGCGGCCGCGGCCGGGGCTGTGTGCCTTCTGGTCCTCGGAGGACTCGCCGAGCAGCTGGCGGCGCAGCCGCTCCAGGGCGGTGCCGATGCGGGCGGCCTCACCGTACTTGGGCCGGTTGACCGGACGGTTCAGGTCGCCGCGGCTGAGCCGGCGGCTCTCCAGGAAGAGCTGGAGCAGCGGCTTCTGCACGGTGCCGATGAGGAGGGAGACGGCGAGGAGGCCGATGACGAGCAGGACGGCCGCGGCGACGATCCCGAAGAAGGGGTCGACGAGGGAGGCCCGGTCCTCGGTGACGCTGATGAGGGAGATGACGGTCAGCCCGAGGGCGGTGGCCGCGGTGCCCTTGCCCGCCTCGGGGCCGGTCAGGCTCGCGTAGCCGACGACGGTCCGCTCACCGCCGTTGGAGGAGCCGAGCAGGCTGCCGCTGACGCCGCGGAAGCCGCCCCCGCCGGGCTCCTTGGTGGTCAGCGGGTTCGCCTTGGTCTTCCTCGCGGCGATCTTGGCGTACTTCTTGAGCTGCTTGCGGGCCTGCTCGGTGTCTTCCTTGACGTCCTCGGACTGGATCTGCTCGTCGTTGGCGATGCCGTCGCTGCTGAGGATCTGTCCGGTGGGGTCGGTGACGGCGATGGCCCGGAACTTGCCGAGGCTGACGCCGGGGAACCTCAGGCTGCTCGAGGCGACGAGCAGTTTCTGGGGCTGGCCGGGCCAGGACAGCACGGCGAAGGTGAGCAGGCGGGTCTCGCCGTTCTCCAGCCGCACCATGCGCGGGACGAGGCCGTTGGCCTCGGCGAGCTTGGTGTGGTCGATGGCCTTCAGCGGCACGTTCTCGCCGCGCTGGGCCTCCAGCCGTCCCGACTTGACCTCGATGACGGCCGTGCCGCGCCACTTCTGGTAGACGTTGCCGAGCTTGTCGAGCACCGTGTCGGCGGAGACCGGGGCGCCCGCGTTGAAGAGGGTGGCGGTGCGGGAGATGTCGGTGATCGACTCGTCCAGCGAAGCCCGCATCGCGATGGCGCCGTCCTCCGCGAAGTACTGCTGGGAGGTGCGGACCGCCTCGGGGACGGACTCATTGCCCACCTTGCCGAGGTGGAATGCGGTGAGCGCGGCAAGGGCGAGCAGCAGCGCGGACAGCGCGGCGATGGGCGGCCGGATGCCGCCCAGCAGCGACATGTCAGCCCTTCGGCGGGCCTTCTGCCGCCGCTTCGTGCGCGACGCGGACAACGGGACTCCTGTGGATGTGGGTGATGGTGCGGGTGCGGGTGCGGTGCGGTGCGGGTTCGCTGGGCGACACGTCCGGCGGGCGGACTGCGGTCGCCCCGGTCCTAGCGGTTCGTCAGCGGCGCCAGTCCGTCCTTGCCGCCGCCCCGGTTGAGCAAGGTGCCCTGGGTGCGGTCGAACGCGAGCTGGTAGCGGGCGCGCCGTTCGGCCGACAGCCCGCTGTCGTTCTTCAGCGCGGTGGCGAGCTCGATCAGCCTGTGGTCCTTGACCTGTCCGGTCTCCGGCAGCTTGACCGCGGGGTCGGAAACCTCCAGGTCCGGCGGCAGCTCCACGAAGGTGGGGACGTACCGGGCCTTGACGTCCCACTTGCCGTTCTTCTCGGCGAATTCGAACCAGCCGATGACGCCTTCCTCGGACAGTCCGCTCGGCACCTCGTGCCGGGCGAGCTGGTTGCCGAGCCCGTACGCGACCCAGATGTCGCCGACCTTCTCCATGGGCTGGACGACGTGGGCGTGGTGGCCGATGACCAGGTTGATGCCGGTCTTCTCGGCGACCTTCTTGGCGAGGCTCAGCTGGAGCGAGTTCGGGGCGGGCTGGTGCTCCGTGCCCCAGTGGATGCTGAGGATGACGACTTCGGCGCCGGCGGCCCGGGCGGCCTTCTCGGCGGCCGAGATGGCGTCCAGTGAGGTCTTGTTGGCCAGCCACGGCTTGTCCGCGGGTACCTGACGGCCGTTGAACCCGCCGGCGAAGGAGATCTGCGCGACCTTGACGCCCTTGACGTCCATGATCAGCGGCTTGGCGCCCTCCGCCTGGCTGCGTGCGGAGCCGGTGTGCTTGAGGCCCGCCTTGTCGAGGGCGTCGAGGGTGCTCTTGACACCGCCCTCACCGTGGTCGAGCACGTGGTTCGACGCGGTCGAGCAGGTGTCGTACCCGAGGTCCTTGAGGGTCGTGGTGACCTGCGGCGGCGCGATGAAGTCCGGGAAGCTCTGGAACGGCCCCTCCGGCTTGCCCAGCACGGGCTCCATGTGGCAGATCGCCAGGTCGGCCTTGCTGATGACGGGCTTCACCCCGGCCATGATCTGTCCGAAGTCCATGCCGGCCTTGCCCTTGGCCTTGGCATCCTGCTCGGCCTGAGTGGTCAGCTCGGGGTGGATGAGAACGTCACCGGCCGCGGCCACGGTGAAAGAACGCCCACCGGCCCCCGTGGACAGACGGCCCTTGGCATCACCACCGGATCCTGCGCCGCCGAGGAGTCCACAGCCGGTGAGCGCTGTCGACAGGAGCAGGGTGAGCGCTCCGGTGCGGAGCGTGACGAGAGAGGCGGATATCTTCACTCGGTCTATCTTTATCCGATCATGACTCCGTTCCTCGCGAAACGTATAACGATTAAGGCAACTCTGTGCGCGGTGGCCATCATGGCCGCGATTGTGGCGTATTTCACGCTCTCCGCAGGGCAACCATCGGGCGAAATGCAGGTGAATTCCAGACCTTCGGCTGCCCCGGGGGTCGACCTGGAAAAGCGGATTACGGCATTCACCCAGGGATTCGGCGAGCGGGGGGGGTACCGGATCCCCACCGCGACCGAGCGCCGGACGGTCACCCAGGGTGTCGCCCTCCTCCTCGACGGCAAGGAGGAGGCGGCGCGCAAGAGGCTGGCCGAGGTCGATTTCACCGTGCAGGCGTTCACGGACACCGTCAGCGGCCGGGACTACGCCGAGGTCGCGGACGCGGCGGGCTCTTCGGGCTCGGCGAACCGCGGCTGGGGCCGGGTGTACGTCAACCTGGGCGTGCCGCTGACCTGGAGCGTGCAGGTCCCCCACCCGGTCGCCGACCAGGAGACCGAGCGGCTCGGCGCCCGGGTGCTGCGCGGGGCGCCCGGCGGAGTGATGGTGCTGGCCGGCGCTCACCGGACCGCCGGCGAAGGGGACTCCGCCGATGTGGCGCACCGCACGGACTCGGTGTTCCACAAGGTGATCGAGGAGCTGATGGAGCGCGGCCTGCCAGGGGTGCAGCTGCACGGCTTCGCCAACGAGTCCTTCCCCGAATTCGACGCCGTGGTCTCGACCGGGGCCGGGGACCGTGCGGTGTCCGAGGCCAGGACCCTGTCGGCGGCGCTGACCGACGAGGGCCTTGAGGTCTGCCGGGCCAATGTCCGGAAATGCAAACTGTCCGGAACCTCGAACGAGCAGGGCCAGGTGGCGGCCGAGGAAAAGCTGCGTTTTCTCCACATTGAACTCGCGAGGGTGATAAGGACGGACGACAGCCGCCTCGACGATGTGACAGAAGCCATAACGGTTCTCACCAAGCGCTGGTCGAAATCTTGACCGTCTCGACCGCATTTGACTGGTTTGGCCGTGGTGACCGCACACCGAAGGGGCCGGCTCCCGCAGGAGCCGGCCCCTTCGGACCACTCAGACGTTGAAGCGGAACTCGACCACGTCGCCGTCCTGCATGACGTAGTCCTTGCCCTCCATGCGGGCCTTGCCCTTGGAGCGGGCCTCGGCGACCGAGCCGCAGGCGACCAGGTCCTCGAAGGAGATGATCTCCGCCTTGATGAAGCCGCGCTGGAAGTCGGTGTGGATCACGCCGGCGGCCTCGGGGGCGGTGGCGCCCTTCTTGATGGTCCAGGCGCGGGTTTCCTTCGGGCCGGCCGTCAGGTAGGTCTGCAGGCCCAGGGTGGCGAAGCCGACGCGGCCGAGGGTGGCCATGCCGGGCTCCTCCTGGCCGACCGACTGGAGGAGCTCGAGCGCCTCGTCGTCGTCGAGCTCGATGAGCTCCGCCTCGAGCTTGGCGTTCAGGAAGATCGCCTCGGCCGGGGCCACCAGCGCGCTCTGCTCGGCCTTGAAGGCGTCGTCCGTCAGCTCGTCCTCGTCCACGTTGAAGACGTAGAGGAACGGCTTGACCGTGAGGAGGTGCAGCTCGTGGAGGAGGTCGCCCTGCTCCGTGCCCTTCGTGATGCCGTGCGAGAAGAGGGTGTCGCCCGCTTCGAGGATCTTCGTGGCCTTCTCGACGGCCGCGAGGACCGCGACCTTCTCCTTCTGGAGGCGGGACTCCTTCGTCAGACGGGGCACCGCCTTCTCGATGGACTGGAGGTCCGCGAGGATCAGCTCGGTGTTGATGGTCTCGATGTCGTCCTTCGGCGAGACCTTGCCGTCGACGTGGACGACGTTCTCGTCCTTGAAGGCGCGGATGACCTGGCAGATCGCGTCCGACTCGCGGATGTTCGCGAGGAACTTGTTGCCGAGGCCCTCGCCCTCCGACGCACCGCGCACGATGCCCGCGATGTCGACGAAGTCGACCGTCGCCGGGAGGAGCTTGGCGGAGCCGAAGATGCCGGCCAGGACGCCCAGGCGCGCGTCCGGAACGCCGACGACGCCGACGTTCGGCTCGATCGTGGCGAACGGGTAGTTGGCCGCCAGCACGTCGTTCTTGGTCAGGGCGTTGAACAGGGTCGACTTGCCGACATTTGGCAGGCCGACGATTCCGATCGTGAGCGACACGTTGGCGACTTCCCGTAGCTGGAGGGGGCGGCGGCCCGGAGTGGGCCAAGGAGCAGTTTACTTTCGATGAGGGGGCACGGATGTACGCGTGTCCGGGCACACGATCGGCTGCCTCCCCGCCTAGCTTTGGGGGGTGGAGCGATACAAGGCGCGTACGGTACGTCACCCGGCGGAGCGGTCTGCCGAGCGGTCCCCCCAGCGAGTGCCGGCGCCGGTGCGCCGGCTGCCGCGGCCCCGGCTGACCGGGCTCGGCGGCGGGCTCTTCGCCTGCGCCGCGATGTTCCTGATCGGCGGCCTCGACTGGCTGCTGTTCGACGCCTCGCTGTTCGTCTACGGCCTGTTCTTCCTGCCGGTCGCGGCCGCCACCGCCCTGTGGGTGCGGCCCGCCGACCTGATCACCGCGCCCATCTCCGCCCCCATCGCCTTCGCCGCCGGAGTGTGGCCCGTGTCGGGCGGCTCCGGCGGCTTCGCCGGCGAGGTGATGGGGCTGGTGTCCGCGCTGTCCCTGCACGCCGGCTGGCTGTACGCGGGCACGCTCGTGGCGGCGCTGATCGCGGTGGTGCGCAAGGCCGTCCTCATCGGCCGCCGCCGGATGCCCCGCCGCGTCGCCTGAGCCCGGCGTCGCCTGAGCCCGGCGGGGCCGGGTCCTGCGGGGCCGGGCCCTGCACGGCCGGGTCCTGCGGCTACTGCCGCGCCGCCGAGCGCGCCGCCATCGCCGCGCCCACGATGCCCGCGTTGTTCTGCAGCTCCGCCGGCACGATCCGCGCCCGGACGCCCTCGATGAGCGGCAGGAACTTGTCCGGCTTGCGGCTCACGCCGCCGCCGATGATGAAGAGGTCCGGGGAGAAGAGCATCTCCACGTGCGCCAGGTACTTCCCCACCCGGCGCGCCCAGTGCTCCCAGGTCAGCTCCCCGTCTTCCTTCGCCTTCACCGAGGCCCGCGTCTCCGCGTCGTGGCCCTTCAGCTCCAGGTGGCCGAGCTCGGTGTTGGGCACCAGTCGTCCGCCCGTGAAGAGCGCGCTGCCGATCCCGGTGCCCAGCGTGAGCAGGATGACGGTGCCGTCGACCCCGCGCCCCGCCCCGTAGGCCATCTCCGCGACCCCGGCCGCGTCCGCGTCGTTCAGGACCGTCACCGGGCGGCCGTCCAGGCGCGAGGAGAGCAGCGCCGCCGTGTCCACCCCGACCCAGGCCTTGTCCATGTTGGCCGCCGACCGGGTCACCCCGCCCGTGACCACCCCCGGGAAGGTGACCCCCACCGGGCCGTCCCAGCCGAAGTGGCGCACCACCTCGACGACGCAGCCGGCCACCCCGTCGGGGGTGGCCGGCTGCGGTGTGAGCACCTTGTGGCGCTCCTGCGCCAGGTCGCCACGGTTGAGGTCCACAGGAGCGCCCTTGATCCCGGAACCGCCGATGTCCACGCCGAAGATCTCCATGGACTCACCGTACGAAAAGACCCGCCGGAGCGCCCTGCCGGGGAGATGCCTACTTCTGTACGCCCGAACCCGGGCCCGCACCCGCGCCCGGCGCCGCCACGAGCTCCGCCGCCTCCGCGCGCAGGTCGCGGCGCAGTTCCTTGGGCAGGGAGAAGACGATGGACTCCTCGGCCGTCTTGACGATCTCCACGTCCGCGTACCCGCGCGCGGCCAGCCACTCCAGCACCTCTTCGACCAGCACCTCCGGCACCGAGGCGCCCGAGGTCAGACCGACGGTGGTGACGCCCTCCAGCCAGGCCTCGTCGATCTCGCCGGCGAAGTCCACGAGGTACGAGGCCTGCGCGCCGGCGTCGAGGGCGACCTCGACGAGGCGGATCGAGTTCGAGGAGTTCTTGGAGCCGACGACGATGACGAGGTCGCAGTCCTTGCCCATCACCTTGACCGCCTCCTGGCGGTTCGAGGTGGCGTAGCAGATGTCGTCGCTGGGCGGCGAGACGAGCAGCGGGAACTTGGTCTTCAGGGCGTCGACCGTCTCCATCGTCTCGTCGACGGAGAGGGTGGTCTGCGACAGCCAGACGACCTTCGACTCGTCGCGGACGGTGACCTTCTCGACGTCGTGCGGGCCGTCCACGATGGTGATGTGGTCCGGGGCCTCGCCGGAGGTGCCGATGACCTCCTCGTGGCCCTCGTGGCCGATGAGGAGGATGTCGAAGTCCTCGTTCGCGTAGCGGATCGCTTCCTTGTGGACCTTGGTGACCAGCGGGCAGGTCGCGTCGATCGTCGCGAGCTTGCCGCGCGCCGCCTCCTCGTGGACCACGGGGGCCACGCCGTGCGCGGAGAACATCACGATGGATCCCTCGGGGACCTCCTCCGTCTTCTCGACGAAGATGGCTCCCTTCCGCTCCAGGGTCTGCACGACGTACTTGTTGTGGACGATCTCGTGCCGCACGTAGACCGGCGCGCCGTACTGTTCGAGGGCCTTCTCGACGGCGATCACGGCTCGGTCCACGCCCGCGCAGTAGCCGCGCGGGGCGGCGAGGAGAACGCGGCGGGATGCGGGAGCGGGGGCGTCAGCAGTCATGGGCTCCATCGTACGGGGGTGTCCAGGAGGCCGGGGGTCGCCCGTTCGGCACAAACTGGGTCGAACATCCGCACCTGCCTTACCTCCGGAGGAAAGATGGCGTCCGCGACGGATCCCAAAACGCCGCCCGGCCCGCCCGGTCCGTCCGGCGGCCCGTCCGCCGCGCCCGGCACCTCGCTGCGCCGCAGTCTCGGATTCCGGGACCTGGTGGTCTACGGGCTGCTCTTCATCGCCCCCATGGCCCCGGTCGGCGTCTTCGGCACCCTCGACGCCAAATCGCACGGCGCCGTCGCCCTCGTCTACCTGGTCGCGACGGTGGCGATGGCCTTCACCGCCTTCTCCTACGCGCAGATGGTGCGGGTGGCCCCGCAGGCCGGCTCTGTTTTCACGTACGCCCGCAAGGGCCTCGGCGAGGGTCCCGGGCTGATCGCCGGCTGGATGGCGATGCTCGACTACCTGCTGATCCCGGCGGTCGCGTACCTCTTCTCCGGCATCGCCATGAACGCCCTGGTCCCGGAGGTCTCCCGGTGGGTGTGGACGGCCCTGGCGGTGGTCGTGACCACCCTGCTCAACCTGTGGGGCGTACGGGCCGCCGCCCGCGTGGGCTTCGCCGTGCTGGCCATGGAGATCGCGGTCCTGCTGGTGTTCCTGGTCTCGGCGGTGACCGTACTGGTCCGGGGCGCGGAGCACCGGGCCTGGCTCTCCCCCTTCACCGGGGACGGCTCGCTCGGCGGGTTCTCCACGGCCGCCGTGCTCGGCGCGGTCTCGGTCGCGGTCCTGTCCTACCTGGGCTTCGACGCCATCGCCTCCTTCGCCGAGGAGGTCACCGGAGGCAGCGCGAAGGTGGCCCGGGCGGTGCTGTTCTGCCTGGCGCTGACGGGCGTGCTGTTCATCGCCCAGACCTATCTGGCGGCCCTCCTCAGCCCCCTCTCGGCGGCGGAGCTGGCGGCCGACCCGGCGAAGCAGGGCCCGGCCTTCTACACGACCGTGGAAGCCTCCGTGGGCATGTGGCTGCACGACCTGGTCGCCGTCAGCAAGGCCATCGGGGCCGCCTTCGCCGCGCTGGCCGGACAGGCCGCGGCCGGCCGGCTGCTCTTCGCGATGGCCCGCGAGCGGCGGCTGCCCCGCGTGCTCGCCCACACCTCGCACGGCACCCCGCGCCCGGCCCTGCTGCTGGCGGCGACGGTCACCCTGATCGCGGCCGTGTGGGCGGCCCGGCGCGACGACGGGCTGGACCACCTGGTCTCGGTGGTGGACATCGGGGCGCTGGTGGCGTTCACGCTGCTGCACGCCTCGGTGGTGGGCTGGTTCGTGGTCAAGCGCCGCGAGGGGGCTCCGAACTGGTTCAAGCACCTGGTGATCCCGGTCCTCGGCGCCGCCGTGACCATCACGGTGATCGTCGAGGCCTCGTGGACGGCGCAACTGGTGGGGGCGGTGTGGCTGCTGGCGGGCCTGTGCGTGCTGGTGGCCCAGCGCGGGCGACGCGGGCAGGATCAGGGCTCCCGGCCCGACGCCGGTGTCGGCGCGGGCGGTTAGCCTGCGTGCATGGGTCTGAATTCGTCGGCTGACGCGCCGCTGCCGGTCGGTCAGGTGTCCCGGCTCATCGGGGGCTGGATCGACAAGCTCGGTCAGGTGTGGGTGGAAGGGCAGATCACGCAGCTCTCGCGGCGGCCGGGAGCGGGGGTGGTCTTCCTGACGCTGCGCGATCCCTCGCACGACATCTCCCTCAGCGTGACCTGCTTCCGGCAGGTCTTCGACGAGGTCGCGGACTCCGTGACGGAAGGCGCGCGCGTCGTCGTGCTCGCCAAGCCCGAGTGGTACGCCCCGCGCGGGCAGCTGTCCCTGCGGGCCACCGAGATACGGCCCGTCGGCATCGGCGAGCTCCTCGCCCGGCTGGAGCGGCTCAAGCGCTCCCTCGCTTCCGAGGGGCTCTTCGCGCTGGACCGCAAGAAGCCGCTGCCGTTCCTGCCGCAGCTGATCGGGCTGGTGGTGGGGCGGGCCTCGGCGGCCGAGCGCGACGTCCTGGAGAACGCCCGGCGCAGGTGGCCGGCGGTCCGCTTCGAGGTCCGCAACGTCGCCGTCCAGGGGGTGCACGCGGTGCCCCAGGTGATCCAGGCGGTCAAGGAGCTGGACGCCATCCCCGAGGTGGACGTGATCATCGTGGCCCGCGGCGGCGGCAGCGTGGAGGACCTGCTGCCCTTCTCCGACGAGGAGGTCGTACGGACCGTCGCGGCGGCCCGTACGCCGGTGGTCTCGGCGATCGGGCACGAGCCCGACTCCCCGCTGCTGGACCTGGTCGCGGACCTGCGGGCGTCCACGCCCACGGACGCGGCGAAGAAGGTGGTCCCGGACGTCGGCGAGGAGCTGGAGCGGGTGCGCCAGCTGCAGGGCCGGGGGCTGCGCGCCGTGCGCGGGCTGCTCGACCGGGAGGAGCGGGGGCTCGCGCACGCGCTCGCGCGGCCGGTCTTCGTCCATCCCCAGCGGATGGTGGAGACCCGGGAGGCGGAGGTGGACGCGCTGCTGGCGCGCGGCCGCCGGACCCTGGGGCACTTGCTGGACCGGGCCGATTCGGAGCTGGCGCACACGCTCGCCCGCGTGGTGGCGCTGTCCCCGGCGGCCACGCTGGAGCGCGGGTACGCGGTGCTGCAGCGGGACGACGGGCACGTGGTGCGCTCGCCCGAGGACGTGTCGGCGGGCGATGTGCTGCGGGCGCGGGTGGCGGAGGGGGAGTTCTCGGTGCGGGTCGCCGCGGCCGAAGAGCCCTCGTAGGCAGGTCGCTTCACCGGCAGGTCGCTTCACACTGCCGCAACAAATTTCGGTGTACTACACAGTTAAGGTGGGAGCGGGAATGGCAGAGACCGATACGGCGCTGGGGTACGAGCAGGCCCGGGACGAACTGATCGAGGTCGTCCGCAAGCTGGAGGCCGGCGGCACCTCGCTGGAGGACTCCCTCGCGCTCTGGGAGCGCGGCGAGGAGCTCGCGAAGGTCTGCCGCCACTGGCTGGAGGGGGCCCGGGCCCGGCTGGACTCGGCGCTGGCGGCGCGTGAGGCGGCCGAGGGGGGCGGCGGGGAGTGATCCCGCTCACCCGGAAACATATTTAGTTGAATTTTCATCTACTTTCGTCGTAGGCTCTGGGCATCGCTTCAGTCCCGTACAGAAGAAGGCTTTCCGATGTCTCTCGTTCTCGACGCCGCCGCTCAGGACCTCCTCTTCCGTGAGGCCCGCACCGCCAACACGTTCTCCGACGAGCCGGTGACCGAGGAGCAGGTCCAGGCGATCTACGACCTGGTGAAGTACGGCCCGACCGCCTTCAACCAGACGCCGCTGCGCATCACCCTGGTCCGCTCCCCCGAGGCCCGCGAGCGCCTCGTGAAGCACATGGCCGAGGGCAACCAGGCCAAGACCGCCGCCGCCCCGCTGGTCGCGATCCTGTCCGCGGACAACGAGTTCCACGAGGAGCTCCCGCAGCTGCTCCCCCACTTCCCGCAGGCCAAGGACGCCTTCTTCTCCGCGCGCCCGGTCCGCGAGCAGTCCGCGCTGGTCAACTCCGCGCTGCAGGCCGCGTACTTCATCATCGGCGTCCGCGCCGCCGGCCTGGCCGCCGGCCCGATGACCGGTCTGGACTTCGCCGGCCTCCAGAAGGAGTTCCTGGACGGCGACCACACCCCGCTGATGGTCATCAACATCGGCAAGCCGGGCGAGGACGCCTGGTTCCCGCGCTCCCCGCGCCTGGAGTTCGACCAGGTCATCACCACCGTCTGAGCCCAGCCCCGCAGGCGGTGAACGAAAAGGCCGCGCTCCCCGGAATCCCGGGGAGTGCGGCCTTTTCTCGTCGTGCCGCGTACTGCCGCGTCCTGCTGCGTGCCGCCCGGCCCTACGAGCCCTGCTTGAACTCCAGCGCCGCGGCCATCGCCCCGAGCTGCTCGAAGGAGGCCGTCCCGGTCACCACCGTGACGTAGCCCTGCTCCTTGCGCACGAGGGCGTCGTACTTCTCGCCGTCCCAGCGCTCCCAGACCTGGTCCCCGACCTGCTGGGTCTCCCCGGTGGCCTGCGCCTTCAGGGTGACCTTCCCGATGTACTTGTCCGTGGCGTCCGCGGACTGCTCCACCGCCACGTACTGCCGCGCCGGGTCCAGGAAGCCCAGGTGCCAGGCACTGGCGTCCTTGCGCGCGTACCCGACGGAGGTCGCCCGCCACTGGGGCGGCAGCCCGACGGGCACCGCCACGGGGTACGGAGCCGCGCGCCGGGCCGTGATGCTTTCGACGCGGTAGTCGACCACCCTCGTCGGATCGGCCTTCTCGTCATGTGGGATGACCAAATAGATCCCCCCGACCACGAGCCCGATCACCGCCAGCGACCGGACCATGTCCACGACCGTCTGCTTGCCCTTCATACCTGCCACGACACCATCGTCCCGCATGGCTCCGGGCGATCACCGCCGGGGTCTCCATGGCGCGCCACGGGCGGCGCAAGATGTCCGCTCAGGACAATCAGCTGACCGATATGGCGCTCATACGTGACCCGGTCTGCTCAATATGTCGACGTACCGATAGAGTCCAGGGACCCTCACTCCCGGCCGTCGCCGTACAGAAAGGTGCGCTCCGATGACCGAGCACAACCTGCCGCCCCAGCTCGAAGTCTCTCCGGAGGCACCCGACCGCAACCTCGCCCTGGAACTCGTACGGGTCACCGAGGCCGCCGCCATGGCCGCGGGCCGCTGGGTCGGACGCGGTGACAAGCTCGGCGCCGACGGCGCTGCCGTCAACGCGATGCGCACCCTGATCTCCACCGTTTCGATGAACGGCGTCGTCGTCATCGGCGAGGGCGAGAAGGACGAAGCCCCGATGCTCTTCAACGGCGAGCGGGTCGGCGACGGCACCGGTGCCGAGGTCGACATCGCCGTGGACCCCATCGACGGCACCACCCTGAACGCCAAGGGCATGCCGAACGCCATCGCCGTTCTGGCCGCCGCCGACCGCGGCACCATGTTCGACCCGTCCGCGGTCTTCTACATGGAGAAGCTGGTCACCGGTCCCGAGGCCGCCGACTTCGTCGACATCAACGCCCCGGTCTCCGTCAACATCCGCCGCGTCGCCAAGGCCAAGAACATGGCCGTGGAAGACGTCACCGTGATCATCCTCGACCGCCCCCGCCACGAGGGCATCGTCAAGGAGATCCGCGAGACCGGCGCGCGCATCAAGTTCATCTCCGACGGCGACGTCGCCGGCTCGGTGCTGGCCGTCACGGAGGACAGCGGCATCGACCTGCTGCTCGGCATCGGCGGCACGCCCGAGGGCATCATCTCGGCCTGCGCGATCAAGTGCATGGGCGGCACCATCCAGGGCAAGCTGTGGCCCAAGGACGAGGCCGAGCGCCAGAAGGCGATCGACGCGGGCCACGACCTGGACCGCGTCCTGTTCACGAACGACCTGGTCTCCGGCGAGAACGTGTTCTTCGTCGCCACCGGCATCACGGACGGCGAGCTGCTGCGCGGCGTCCACTACCGCTCGGAGACCGCGACGACCTCCTCGCTGGTCATGCGCTCGAAGTCGGGCACGATCCGGCAGATCGACTCGACCCACCGCCTCTCGAAGCTCCGCGCGTACAGCGCGATCGACTTCGACCGCGCCAAGTAGGCCACGGGCGGCACGGCATCACGGAAGGGGCGCTCCCGCGTGCGGCGGGGGCGCCCCTTTGCCGTTCGTCCTTGCCGTTCGTCCTTGCCGTTCGTCCGCTGCCGGCCCGCGCACCGCGGAGCCCCGCGCCGCCTACGAGGCTTCGCGCAGCTCCACCGCCCGGCGCCGCCGGCGGGCGAGCACCACCCGGCGCTCGGCGGCCGTCAGCCCGCCCCAGACCCCGTAGGGCTCGGGCTGGATCAGCGCGTGCTCCCGGCAGGCGACCATGACGGGGCAGCGGGCACAGACCCGCTTGGCGGCGTCCTCACGGGAGAGCCGGGCGGCGGTCGGCTCCTTGGAGGGGGCGAAGAAGAGCCCGGCCTCGTCGCGCCGGCACACCGCGTCCGCGTGCCATGGGCCGTCCTCTTCCCTGGCCGGGACCCGCGGCTTCGGCACGACCGCCGCCGGGCGCCCCTGGAGACTCTGGACGGCGGCTACCTGCAGGGACTGGCGCGGCGGATGCGGCACGGTCTACTCCTGACGACGTATACGCGAGCGAGAGAGGCGACGCACCTGTCCCTACCCGCTGTGGGCGCCCCTATGCACCGTGTGCCGCCGATCCGGCCGGTTCGACCGAAAGGTGCTCCCGCCCGGCCCCGCCCCTCGCGCCCCCGCCCGGCCCCGCCCCCGTCACCCGGACGTCACGCGGCGGACGGCGTCCAGTCGGGGCTGCGGCCCAGGAAGGCGAGCAGCGCACCGGCCGGATCGGTGTCCGGATCGGGCGCGGGGGTGAGCGCCGGGGCGTACGCGAACCCGCGCAGCGGCTCGGCGAGCACCCGGGCGGCCGGGCTCAGGGCCGCCGCGAGCGCGGGGGTCAGCGGGGAGGCCTGGCCGGTGGCGACCGCGAGGTCCCAGGCGTGGACGGCCGCGTCGAGGGCGGCCGCGGCGACCGCGGTCTCGGCGTCGAGGGTGAACGGGGGCAGCGGGACGGCCACCTCCGCGGTGCCCGGCGCGACCCCGGCGAAGGCCTCGGCGGCGGCTTCGAGGGCGGGCTCCAGCAGCTCCGCGGGGCTGCCGGCCAGGGTTCCGGTGGGCGCGAAGGGGTCCTCGGCCGGTCCCGGCCCGCCGGTGAGGCGGCCCGCGTAGGCGAGCTGGTCGCCCGCCGCGTGCTGGAGCACTTGGCCGACATTCCACTGGTCGCACGGTGTCGGCGCGCTCAGGGCATCGGCCGGTATGGCGACGGCGACGGAGCGCAGCGCCGCGTACGCCCGGTCGAGCAAGTCCCACTTGGATACGGTCATGGGCCGACCCTACGAGCACCTATCGACCAAGGGGGCCGATTTCAGCGGCAGTTGTCTGCGTGTCGGCCCTACCGGGTGCCCTACCGGCCCTTACGGGGCGCCCTCCCGGCCCTTGCGGAGCCTGTTCGCCAGGTCCACCAGGCGGGCGCCGAGCCGGGGGCGGGCCTCGATGTTGCCCAGCAGCGCGAAGCCGCGGACGATCACGACCGGGGCCTGCGGGTCGGTCTCCCCGCGCCCTTCGCCCCGGACCTCGAAATTGCCGAGGACCCCGCTGCCGTAGCCGCGCAAGGTGACATTCTCCGGGACCAGGATCTCGACGTTGCCGAGGATGCTGGTCACGTTGATCTCGGTGACCTGTTGCTCGAAGACCGCCTGGGTCAGGTCGATGCTGATGTCACCCATGACGGAGACCGCGCGGGTGTGCGCGCCCGGCCGCCAGCGCCCCTTGCGGGAGGAGCTGCTGCACACGGCCACGATCGTCTCGACCGGGGCGCCCGCGGGTGCTCCCGCGGCATAGGACGCCGCCGCCTGGCCGGCGCCGGGCCCGGGCGCGGGCAGGTCCCGTACGAGCACGTCCAGCTCGGCGACCGTCTTCAGCGCGTACAGCGAGTCGAGCCGGTCCGAGTGCTCCTCGGCGGTCAGCCGGCCCTCGGCGACGGCGTCGGCGAGGATGTGCGCGATCCGGTCCCGGTCCGCATCGGAGGCGCGCAGCCCGGGGGCGGGCGCGGGGGGCGGCGCGGGGGCCGGCACGGATGAGGGCTGCTTTTCCAGGTCCACGCGCCCCAGCATAGCGAGACACGATAGATCGCGATACAGGCCAGTGAGCCTTACCTCACAACAAAAGCCGCCGGAAGAGGTCCTACGCTGGTTACCGCGCTGCCAAACGGTCGTCAGCGCCGTCTGCCGAGTGAGGGAATGACTGCCGTCATGCCAGAGTTTGCGTACACCGACCTGCTGCCCCTGGGCGAGGACTCCACCCCGTACCGGCTGGTGACCTCGGAAGGCGTCTCCACCTTCGAGGCCGACGGCCGTACGTTCCTCAAGGTCGAGCCCGAGGCGCTGCGCAAGCTCGCCGAAGAGGCCATCCACGACATCCAGCACTTCCTGCGCCCGGCGCACCTCGCGCAGCTGCGCCGGATCATCGACGACCCCGAGGCCAGCGCGAACGACAAGTTCGTCGCCCTCGACCTCCTGAAGAACGCGAACATCGCGGCGGCCGGCGTCCTGCCGATGTGCCAGGACACGGGCACGGCGATCGTGATGGGCAAGCGCGGCCAGAACGTCCTGACGGAGGGCGCCGACGAGGCGGCCCTGTCCCACGGCATCTACGACGCGTACACCCGCCTCAACCTGCGCTACTCGCAGATGGCCCCGGTCACCATGTGGGAGGAGAAGAACACCGGCTCGAACCTGCCCGCGCAGATCGAGCTGTACGCGACCGACGGCGGCGCGTACAAGTTCCTCTTCATGGCCAAGGGCGGCGGCTCCGCCAACAAGTCCTTCCTCTACCAGGAGACCAAGGCGGTCCTCAACGAGGCCTCCATGATGAAGTTCCTGGAAGAGAAGATCCGCTCGCTCGGCACCGCGGCCTGCCCGCCGTACCACCTGGCGATCGTGGTCGGCGGCACCTCGGCGGAGCACGCCCTCAAGACCGCGAAGTACGCCTCGGCCCACTACCTGGACGAGCTGCCCACCGAGGGCTCCCCGCTGGGCCACGGCTTCCGCGACGAGGCCCTGGAGCAGCAGGTCTTCGAGCTGACCCAGAAGATCGGCATCGGCGCGCAGTTCGGCGGCAAGTACTTCTGCCACGACGTCCGCGTCGTCCGCCTCCCCCGCCACGGCGCGTCCCTCCCGATCGCGATCGCCGTCTCCTGCTCCGCGGACCGCCAGGCCACCGCGAAGATCACCGCCGAGGGCGTCTTCCTCGAGCAGCTGGAGCGGGACCCGGCGCGCTTCCTCCCGGAAACGACGGACGAGCACCTCGCCGAATCCGAATCCGCGGACGTGGTCTCCATCGACCTGAACCAGCCGATGGAAACGATCCTCGCGACCCTCACCCGGCACCCGGTCAAGACCCGCCTCTCCCTCACGGGCCCGCTGGTCGTGGCGCGCGACATCGCGCACGCCAAGATCAAGGAACTGCTGGACTCGGGCGCGGAGATGCCGCAGTACCTGAAGGACCACCCGGTCTACTACGCGGGCCCCGCGAAGACCCCCGAGGGCTACGCCTCCGGCTCCTTCGGCCCGACCACGGCCGGCCGCATGGACTCCTACGTCGAGCAGTTCCAGGCGGCGGGCGGCTCCAAGGTCATGCTGGCCAAGGGCAACCGCTCCCAGCAGGTCACGGACGCCTGCGACAAGCACGGCGGCTTCTACCTCGGCTCCATCGGCGGCCCGGCGGCGCGCCTCGCCCAGGACTGCATCAAGAAGGTCGAGGTCCTGGAGTACGAGGAGCTCGGCATGGAAGCCGTCTGGAAGATCGAGGTCGAGGACTTCCCCGCCTTCATCGTGGTCGACGACAAGGGCAACGACTTCTTCCAGAACCCGGCCCCGGAACCGACGTTCACCCACATCCCGGTCCGCGGCCCGGGCCTGTGACCTGAAGAACGCAGAGGGGCCCCGCGCCGTATGGCGCGGGGCCCCTCTTGCGTTCTACTGGGCGGCGGGGTCCGCTCCGCCGGAGGAGCGCGCGATGCTGTTGTCGATGTCTGCGAGGACCTCGCGCGTCAGATCGAGCTCAATCTCAAGGATCTCGCGGCTGAACTTACCTGGGCCCTTCTCATAGCGGGCCCTCCCGCGCGCCGAGGTGAAGGCGGATGCGGGAACCGCGTCCTGGCCCTCTGGGATGAACTTGAACACCTCTTCAACGGCAGCCAGCGCACTCGCCATCGCACCCTGGTACTTGTGGTGCTCAGACCCGGGCGAGTTCAGCAGCCCTAGGCCGGCCCAGCGGGAGTAGCGGTCCGCCACATCGGAGAACTCACCCGGATCGATGATCTCGGACGGCTCGGCACCACCGTAAGCCGGCGGAGGCGGCGGAACTTCCACCGCCATCACAAACTCAAAACGCCGGTCCCGACCACAGCCACGGCACACACCCTCATACACGGCCACAAGGTCATCACCCAGCCGCTCCAGCTGATGCCGACGCCCGAAATCCGCACCCCCACACTCACAAGGGTGCAGATCCATGTACAGATGCGCTTCCGACGAAGAGCGGGCTCTCAACGTCATCCGGCCGCAGGACCGGCACCGCCGGACGAACGCGCGATGCTGTCGTCGATGTCTGCGAGGACCTCGCGCGTGATGCTGAGCTCGTAGTCAAGGAGCTCACGGCTGAACTTCCCCGGATCCCGCTCGTAGCGGGCCCTCCCACGCGCAGAGGTGAAAGCGGACGCTGGAACCGAGTCCTGACCCACCGGGATGAACTTGAACACCTCTTCGACGGCAGCCAGCGCACTCGCCATCGCACCCCGGTACTTGTGGTGCTCAGACTCAGGCGAGTTCAGCAGCCCCGGGCCAGCCCAACGGCGGTAACGGTCCGCGACCTCGGAGAACTCGCCGGGATCGATGATCTCGGACGGCTCGGCACCACCGTAGGCAGGCGGAGGCGGCGGAATCTCCACTGCCATCACGAACTCGAAGCGCCGGTCCCGACCACAGCCACGGCACACACCCTCATACACGGCCACAAGGTCATCACCGTGTTGCTCAAGGTGATGCCGGCGCTCGAAATCCGCACTCCCACACTCACAGGGGTGCAGATCCATGTACAGGTGCGCTTCCGACGAAGAGCGAGCTCTCAACATGGCATGATCTTAAAGTCTGTTGTGCGATGTGCATATGACGCTTCCTGGGGAGGGGCATCACATGGAGCCGTCGGCCTACCCTCGGATGGGCACAGGAACCCTACCGCCGTACCGGGACGGGCAGCAGCACGAGCTCGTTTCGGCTGCAGCACAGGAGATGGAAGGGGTGGCCGCCGCTGTCCTGCGCGAGCGGCTCGGAGGCTTCCAGTCACTTCGGGACCGGGAGGGGCGCCAGCACTTCAAGTTCCTGGACGGCAACGGCGGCGAGGCGACCATCTGGGTGGACGCCGTTCCGCTGGAGGCCGAGGGAATCGTCGCCACAGCGACGAACACCAAGTCTCAGAACTACGTGATCCTCGTCTCCGATCGCCTTCCGCGCGAGCTGCTGGGACGGGTACTCGCCCACGAGCTGGGCGAACTCACCACGGTGCGTCAGCGGGCGGCCGAAGGCCTGACTCCCGTGCGGGAAGACCTCCTGCGTGACGGTCCCGAGCTTCCGGCCGAGCGGGAGTTGTCCGCCGCGGACATGGGACGCATAGGCGAGCTCGACTGGCTGGCCGCACGAAGCGCGGACCCCGGCCTTTCGCCGCAAGAGCAAGCGGCGGCCCGTGCGGAGTTCTCCTCGCTGCTCGACCCGTACGGGCTTCGGCCGACGGCCGTACTCGATGACGAGGTGTTCCGCTCTCAGGCTCGGGCAGCGCGCGTCCGGATCGCAACCTCATTCGGATCCATGTCCAATGCTTCCGGAAAGCTCCTGAAAGACCTCGCCCGTCCCATCGAGCAGCTCAACCCCGCCGACGCCACCGCGCTCCAGGCCTCCCGCGAGGCCGCCACCCGCGCCGAGCGGCAGGTCGCGGCGTTCATCGGGCGGCGCGAGGTCACCATGGCCATGCCCGGCTACGACCAGAACGGGCTCCCGCTGCCGCGCGACCAGACCGGGGTCGCCGCCGGCGAGTGGTCGGCGTGGCGGACGCATGTCAGCGAGCAGACCGACCAGAAGCTCCAGGAGCAGATCGCGCGCGGGGAGACCCCGCTGCGCAAGGTGACGATCGGCGGCGGGGCGAGCCTCAGCGGCCGCGACCCGGAGGCGTTGCTGGTCGATGCCGTCGGGCGGTGGCAGCGGGATCCCGGCGTCGGGATCGTGCAGTCGGCGGATCAGGACCGGGATCTGGCCCAGTGGATGGGAGTGGACCCGTACGCGGCGGTGGACGACCCCCGCAAGCGGGTGCCCATCAAGGCGGTCCGGGTGTGGGAGGACCAGCTGGCCACCCAGGGCGACGTGGTGAACGGGCACGCGCGACTGGAGCTCGGCGAGAACGGCGAGCTCGTCGCCGAGATCAACACCCTGGGCGAGGACGGTGCCGCGACGGGGAACCCCCTGCAGGTGGCCTGCGCCGGCACGCCCGTCGTGGCGACCGGTCTGCCGCCGGAACTCGTACCCGGAAACGTGCGCGACCAGCGCGACCGGCCAGGGGTGGAGAGCCGGGGCGAAGCCCTGCGGCTGGTCGGGGACCGGCTGCGGGAGCTCGAAGGCGAGGGTGTCGCCGGGGCGGGTGAACTGCGCGCCTCGCTGCAGCAGGCCGAGCGGGGCGGCGCCGACACCCGGACCGTGCTGGAACAGCTGGGTGCGTCCCCGCTGAACGAACTGCTGCGGACCGGTCGGGACGGCAGCCCCGCCACCCGCATCGAGGGCTGCTTCACGGTCCTGAACGCGACCCAGAAGTGGGAGGCCGCGCGCGAGGACGCCCCCGGGCGGGCGCTGATGGGCGACGAGGTCGCCGACAACCGGTTCGACGCGCGCGACGCCGATCACTGGATCATCGCCGGATCGGGCGGAACCGGGGTCGCGAACGCCGAGATCATCCTGCGCGAGAACCGGAACGCGCGGGTCACCATCATCGGCCGCGGCAATCCGCCGCCCGCCCTGGCCCACCAGGTGCAGTTCGACCAGATGGACGCCAAGTGGGGCAAGGAGAACGGCGACGGGCGGCTGGAGTTCGGCTACGCGAGCATCGGCGAGATCGAGACCGTCCGGGGCGAAGACGGGCGCACCCGCTTCCGTATGACGTACAAGACCAGCCAGGACGAGAACGCGGAGACGGTGACGGTCGACGCGGACGGCTACGTCGCGAGCCTCGGCCGTACGAACCCGCTGCCCGCAGCCGTGCAGGGTCTGGCGGACCAGGTACAGGACCGGGGCGGCCAGGTCAGGGGGGACCTGATGTTCGACCGGGACGACCAGTACATCGGCTACGGCCTCACCTTCGACGTGGACGGTACGGAGCACCGGGTCGACGTGGACGGCGCGGCGTCCTGGCAGCTGCCGCGCGAGGTCTTCCCCCCGGAGAACGGACTCCAGCAGGAGCTGAACGCGATGGGAACGCGCGCGCTGCCTTCCGAGACGGGCAACGCCGCGCCGGGGTTCGCCCCCATCGCCCGGCAGAGCGCGCTCCGGGCACGGGCCGTCGCGCAGGTGCACGACGGGGACCACGGGGCGGTACAGCGGCTGGAGACCGTGCCGGACCGCTGGAAGCGCCCTTCCAAGCCTGCCCGGAATACCCCGGCCGCGACCGTGGCCCGGGAGGACCCGTCCGTGGCCCGGGAGAACCCGGCCGCCGCCGTGGACCGGGAAGCCCCCACGCCCTCGGCTGCCGCCATCGACCCGGCGGCCACCGCGCCGCCGGCCGCCACGGTCGACTCCGCGACCCCGGCCACCCCGGCCACCCCGGCCACCCCGGCGCCCCCGGCTACCCCCGCGACCCCGGCCGCCACCGCACCCCCCGCCCCCAAGGCGCCTCCCGCGCCCGAGGCGGCCCCGCCCGGCCGGGGGGCGCCCGGGGGGCACCTCTGGCAGCTCGGCGTTGCCCGGCCCGGAAAGGGCGGGCCTCCGACCCCACCGGCGTCCGGCCAGGGTCCCCCGCCTCCGGAGACCGGCCCGACCCGCCCGGGCCTCGGCCACGGGGACTGACCGGGCGGGGGGCCGGGCCCCGTACCGGCAGGGCGCGCAGGGTGGGGAGGCCGAGCAGGGAACCGTCACGAACTGTTCGGCCGCCGGTGGAGCACGCTGCACCGGCCCGGTCATCGCATCCGGTTACCGTCTACTCCATGACGCAGCCGTTCCCCTCCGCCGCGCGCGCCACCCGCGTGGTCGCCCACCGCGGGGCCTCCCACGAGCACCCCGAGCACACCATGGCCGCCTACCGGCAGGCCATCGCCGACGGGGCCGACGCGCTCGAGTGCGACGTACGGCTGACCGCCGACCACCGGTTGGTCTGTGTGCACGACCGGCGGGTCGAGCGGACCTCCGACGGGCGCGGGGTCGTCTCCGAGATGACGTACGAGGAGCTGCGCGCCCTCGACTTCGGGGCGTGGAAGGGGTCCGGCCACGCCGGGGCCCGGGTGCTGCTCTTCGAGGACCTGGTCAAGGAGGCGCTGGCCGCGCCGTACCCCGTCGGGCTGGCCGTGGAGACCAAGCACCCCACCCGAGCGGGCGGCCGGCTGGAGGCCGAGCTGGTGCGGCTGCTCGGGGAGTACGGGCTCGCCGACGGCTCCGCCGGGCGCGTCGAGGTGATGAGCTTCTCCCGGACCGCGCTGACCCGGATGCACCGCCTCGCGCCGGGGCTGCCGGCCGTGTACCTGATCGAGCGCAGGGTCCGGCCGGTCCGGCCCCCGTACGCCACCCACGCGGGCCCGGGCATCGAGCTCGTACGGCGGGATCCGGGGCTGGTGGGCCGGCTGAAGGCGAAGGGGCTCGAGGTCCGCGTGTGGACCGTGGACGAGCCCGAGGACGTGGAGCTGTGCGTGCACCTGGGCGTGGACACCCTCATCACCAACCGGCCCCGGGACGTACGCAAGCTGCTGCTCGACATGTGAGCACCCGGCCGGGGTGCGCCGGCCGGGTGTGGGGGGTCGTTGGGGTGTGGCGGTCGTCTGGATGTGGCGGTCGTCCGGATGTGGCGGTCGTCCGGGCGCCGGAACCTACGGGGGTGCGGGTCCGGAGGGGGTTGCCGGAGGGGTTACACGAAGCGCTGGTTGGCCGAGCCGTTGCAGGTCTGGAGGCGCAGCGGCTCGTGGGCCGCGGCCACCGTCAGGCACATGCCCGGGGCGGCGGCGGGCCGGAAGGTGGCTCCGTCGCGGACGAACTGCTGGTTGGCGCCGCCGTGGCAGTTCCAGATGATCAGTGCGGTGCCGCCGCCGTAGTTGGCGCCGGGCGCGTCCAGGCAGCGGTCGTGGGTGAGCTCGACGTGCAGGGACTTCTTCGCGGAGTCGTACCACCAGCCCTGGTTGCGGCCGCCGTGGCAGTCCCAGCCGAGGACCTTGGTGTTGTTGGCGCTGGCGCCGCCGTTGGAGTCGAGGCAGTTGCCCGTCGCCTCGTTCTTCAGCGGCTTGTAGAGGTCGTCCCAGGCCCCGGCCTGCAGGACGGGGGTCCCGGTGCTCGCCGGGTCGGCGCAGGAGGCCTCGCGCAGGCCGGAGGAGTAGAGCTGGGTCAGACAGGACGCGAAGGCGCCGTGGCCGCGGTAGTTGGGGTGGAAGGACTGCCGGGCGGTGTTCTCGTCCCACGGGAAGTGGTCCCCGAGGTCGAGGTAGAGGCCGCGGGCCCAGGTGTCCTCCATGCAGACCTCGTGGCCCTGGAAGAGCCGCGAGTTGTCGAGGTAGGTCGCGCCCGCGGCGAGGGCGGCCGCGCGCATGCCCTTCTCGAAGGTGGGCACCGCGTAGTTGCGGCCCCAGGTGGCGTCGGAGTCGTATCCGGCGCAGCCTCCGGGAAGCTTGCCGGGGAAGTCGGGGTTGTCGTTGAAGTCGGGGCCGATCGGGCTGGGGTAGCCCATCACGACCAGTTTGTAGTCGGTGTCGGCGTAACCGGCGTCGCGCATGACGGTCTTGAGGTCGCCGATCGTCGACTGCACCTTGGGCTTCAGCCCGTCGACGCGTGCCTGCCAGCCCGGACCGTACTTCGGCTCGCAGGTGCCCTGACTGAGCACCCAGCGGGTGACGCAGTCGGTCATGACCGGGCCGAACTGCAGGTCGTCGTTGGCTCCGGCGACCAGCAGCACCATCTTGATCTTGGTGTTGCGGGCCTTGATGGCCAGGCTGTCGCTCTGCACCAGCTCGTCGGCGTACTGCTTGCTGCCGCCGATCTTGATGTTGCCCGTGTAGCCGCCGGAGCAGGCCGCGTTGAAGGTGTAGTCGGCCGCGATGCCGGTGCGGTGGATCGCCGCGTCGGGCGACCGGTGGCACTGGTTGGACGAGGTGTTGGTGGCGGGGTCGTAGTTGCCGACGCCCTCGCCGGAGATCTCGCTGTCGCCGAGCGAGATCAGACCGGTCTTGCGGTCCGCGAGCGGGCGGATCGCGGAGTCGCCGTAGATCTTGACGGCCTCGGCGGCCCGGATGGCCTCCAGTTCGGGCGTGAGGGGCGTGACGGCGGCCCCGGCGGAGGACCCGGCGGCTGTTGCCGCCTGGGCCATGGGAGTGATGGCGGTGATGCCCCCGAGGGCGGCCGCGACCGCCGCGACGGCGGCGAAGGTAGATCTGAACCTGGATTGTGTACGGACACGTGCCATGAGCGCCTCCCCGATCTCAGTGTTACCCCCGGTATTTACTGGCCGGTAGGCGAGTTGGGAACAGTCCGAACAAGACAATTGCTCAACTTTTTGAGGAGGCACCACAGATGACCGATGATCAGCAACCGACCGAGGGCTCCGCGGAGTACCGCACCGAGCACGACTCCATGGGCGACGTACGGGTCCCCGCGCACGCCAAATGGCGAGCTCAGACCCAGCGCGCCGTGGAGAACTTCCCCATCTCCGGACTGCGCCTGGAGCGCGCCCACATCGAGGCCCTGGCCCGGATCAAGGCCGCGGCCGCCACCGTCAACGCCCGGCTCGGCGTGGTCGACGAGGACATCGCCGCCGCGATCGTCTCGGCGGCCGAAGAGGTCGCCGACGGCCGCTGGGACGAGCACTTCCCGGTGGACGTGTTTCAGACGGGTTCCGGCACCTCGTCCAATATGAACGCCAACGAGGTGATCGCCACCCTGGCCGCCGAGCGGCTCGGCCGCGCCGTCCACCCCAACGACCACGTCAACGCCTCGCAGAGCTCCAACGACGTCTTCCCGTCCTCCATCCACATCGCGGCCACCGCCGCCGTCACCGGCGAGCTCATCCCCGCCCTGGAGCACCTGGCCGGCGCGATGGAGCGCAAGTCCGCCGAGTTCTCCCAGGTGGTCAAGGCCGGCCGGACGCACCTGATGGACGCCACCCCGGTCACCCTGGGCCAGGAGTTCGGTGGATACGCGGTCCAGCTCCGCTATGGAGTCGAGCGACTGCGCGCGGCGCTGCCGCGGCTGGCCGAACTGCCCCTGGGCGGAACGGCCGTGGGCACCGGGATCAACACCCCGCCCGGGTTCTCCGCGGCCGTGATCGCCGAGGTGGCCGCGGCGACGGGGCTGCCGCTGACCGAGGCCCGGGACCACTTCGAGGCCCAGGGGGCACGGGACGCCCTCGTCGAGACGTCCGGAATGCTCCGTACGGTCGCCGTCTCCCTCACCAAGATCTGCAACGACCTGCGCTGGATGGCCTCGGGCCCGCGCACCGGATTGGCCGAAATCAATCTCCCGGATCTCCAGCCGGGGTCCTCGATCATGCCCGGGAAGGTCAATCCGGTCGTCCCCGAGGCCGCGCTGATGGTCGCCGCCCAGGTGATGGGGAACGACGCGGCGGTCGCCGTGGCGGGCGCCGCGGGCAACTTCGAGCTCAACGTGATGCTCCCCGTGATGGCCCGCAACCTCCTGGAATCCATCCGGCTGCTGGGCTCCGTGAGCCGCCTGCTGGCCGACCGCACCGTGGACGGAATCACCGCCAACACGGCCCGGGCCAGGGAGTACGCCGAGTCCTCGCCCTCCGTGGTGACCCCGCTGAACCGGTACATCGGCTACGAGGAGGCCGCCAAGGTCGCCAAGAAGTCCCTCGCGGAGCGCAAGACGATCCGCGAGGTCGTCCTGGAGTCGGGCTACGTGGACCGCGGCGACCTCACCCTGGAGCAGCTCGACGAAGCACTGGACGTGCTGCGGATGACCCGCCCCTGACCCCGGCGCGGCCGCCCCGTCCCGGGGTCCGGATCCGGTCGTTTCCCGCCCCCGGGCACCTCGGTGACCTGCAGCGCAGCGATCCTCCGGACCCCAGCCCTAAGATCTGCCCATGACAGGTACCGGAGGCCGCGGGGGCGGCAGTGCGCGGAGCTCGGCACGGGGCGCGGCACGGGGCGCGGCACGGAGTGCGGAGCGGACCGTGGAGCGGGGCACCGCCGAGGGCGTCCGCTGGGCGCCCGGGGAGCAGATCCTCTGGCGCTACCGCGATCACGCGCCCGGCGCGAAGGGCGCCGTCCACATCTGCCGGCCCGTGACGGTGGTGACCGACACCGACGATCTGCTCGCGGTGTGGATGGCCCCCGGGACCGAGTGCGTCAAGCCGGTGCTCGCCGACGGGACCCCGGTCCACGAGGAGCCGCTCGCCACCCGGTACACCGCGCCGCGGACCACCGTACGGTCACGCTGGTTCGGGGCGGGGGTGCTGAAGCTGGCACGGCCCGGGGAGCCGTGGTCGGTGTGGCTGTTCTGGGGGCCCGGCTGGCGGCTCAAGAACTGGTACGTGAATCTGGAGGAGCCCAGGTCCCGGTGGGCCGGCGGGGTGGACTCCGTGGACCACTTCCTCGACATCGCCGTCTACCCTGACCGAAGCTGGAAGTGGCTGGACGAGGACGAATTCGCGCAGGCCCAGCGATCCGGTCTGATGGACCCGGAACAGGCCCGGCGCGTACGGGACGCCGGCCGCGCGGCGGTGGACGTGATCCGGGCCTGGGGTCCGCCGTTCTCCGAAGGCTGGCAGGATTGGCGACCGGACCCGGCCTGGGGCGTACCGGCCCTGCCGGAGGACTGGGACCGCACCCCGGCGCATATGACCTCATGAGACCCTTGATGCGCCCCCGGGGGGCAATCGTAGGATCGTCCCGCACCGGGGTGCCGGGGGTCAAATGTCGCCGGCAGAACAGCATTTGACCTAGGCCGACGCGATAGCGAGAGGTAACGAGCGGGACGCGGAAACGCGGGGTGATGGTGTCCCCGCCGCTGAGCGGGTATACCGCGACTGACCGAGTTGAGTGCAGCGCACATCGAGCGCAAACGGACGGAATGCCACGCGTGACGGAGTACCCCACCTCTCAGGAGGGCCCCCAGCCGGTTGCCTCCGGCGGTCGGACGGACGAGTCCGGCCACGGCACGGAGGAACTGGGCCACGGCAAGGCCCCGCTCCCGGCGGCCGAGGCCGTGCGCACGCATGCGCAGCCCCAGGCGGCGGACCTGCCCCGCCCCCGCGCCACGGCGGAGGCGCCGTCCGCCTCCGACGGTGCCGGGGAGCCCGGCGATTCCCCCGCCGGGCCCGGCCAGGGCGCCGCCCGGGTCCGGGCCGGCCGTGACGAGGCCGCGGCCGCCGAGGCCGGCAGTGCGCGCACCCGCGACGGCGAAGCCGCCCGCGAGACCGCCCGCGAGACGGGTCGGCCCGGATCCGCGTCCGGACCGGGCTCCGGCACGTCCGGGACCGCGCACGGACCCGTCAGCGGCATCGGGGTCGACGCGACCATCGCGCGGCGGGAAGGCGACCGGCTGCGGTTCGTCGGAGCCGCCACCCGGCGGATCGCGCGCGGGATCGACCTCGACGAGATCGTGCTCGGCCTGTGCCGGGCCACTGTGCCCACATTCTCCGACGCCATCCTCGTCTACCTGCGCGATCCCCTCCCCGTCGGCGACGAGCGGCCCGTCGGACCGGTCGTTTTAAGGCTCCGCCGAACCGACCGGCTCCGGCCGATCGACGAGTTCACCGGAGCGGGAGCCGGCGCGGGAGCCGGATCCGGAGCGGGAGCCGGCACCGTCGGCGCGATGACCCCCGACGGCGAGCTCGACTTCAGCCAGCTCGCCCTGGTCGGCCCGCAGGGTGACCTGCCCGCGGCCGAGCTGTGCGAGATCCGCCCCGGCGGGGCCCTCGCCGAGGTGCTGCGCGGCGTACGGCCCGTCTTCGGGTCCTCCGCCGCCGCCCGGGCCGCCCTGCCCGAGCTGCTGGGCGCGGAGCACCCGGTCCCGCGCGGGCAGCGGGCCATCCTCGCCCCGCTGCGGGGCCGCCGCCGCGTCATCGGCGCGGCGGTGTTCCTGCGCACCCCCGAGCGGCCCGCCTTCGAGACGAACGACCTGCTGGTCGCCGCGCAGCTGGCCACCCACACCGCGCTGGGCATCGACAAGGCCGTGCTCTACGGCCGCGAGGCGTACATCGCCGACGAGCTCCAGCGCACGATGCTGCCCGACAGCCTCCCCCAGCCCACCGGGGTCCGCCTCGCCAGCCGCTACCTGCCCGCCGCCGAGACGGCCCGGGTCGGCGGCGACTGGTACGACGCCATACCCCTGCCCGGCAGCCGGGTCGCACTCGTCGTCGGCGACGTCATGGGCCACTCCATGACCTCCGCCGCGATCATGGGACAACTCCGCACGACGGCCCAGACGCTGGCGCAGCTCGACCTGCCGCCCGCCGAGGTCCTGCACCACCTGGACGAGCAGGCGCAGCGCCTGGGCTCCGACCGGATGGCCACCTGCCTCTACGCCGTCTACGACCCGGTCTCGCACCGGATCACCATCGCCAACGCCGGCCACCCGCCGCCGGTCCTGCTGCACCTGGGCGGCCGCGCCGAGGTGCTGCGCGTGCCCCCCGGCGCCCCCATCGGCGTCGGCGGCGTGGACTTCGAGGCCGTGGAGCTGGACGCCCCGGCCGGGGCCACCCTCGTGCTCTACACCGACGGCCTCGTCGAGTCCCGGCTGCGCGACGTCTGGACCGGCATCGAGCAGCTCCGCGAGCGCCTGGCCACCACGGCGCAGCTGACGGGCCTGGACCACCCGCCGCCGCTGGAGGCCCTGTGCGACGACATCCTGGACATGCTCGGCCCCGGTGACCGGGACGACGACATCGCGCTGCTCGCGGCCCGGTTCGACGGGATCGCGCCCAGCGACGTGGCGTACTGGTTCCTGGACCCGGAGGAGACCGCTCCGGGCCGGGCCCGCCGGTTCGCCCGCCGCGCGCTGGCGCGCTGGGGTCTGGAGGAGCTGGAGGACTCCCTGGAGCTCCTGGTCAGCGAGGTCGTGACGAATGCCGTGCGGTACGCCGAGCGGCCGGTGACCCTGCGCCTCCTGCGGACGGACGTACTGCGCTGCGAGGTCGGCGACGACTCCCCGCAGCTGCCGCGCCAGCGCCGGGCGCGCGACGACGACGAGGGCGGCCGCGGCCTGTTCCTGGTCAACCGGATGGCCCGCCGCTGGGGTGCCACCCGGTTGAGCAGCGGCAAGGTCGTCTGGTTCGAGCTGGCCCTGCCGCCCGTACCGGGTGCGCCGGGTGCGCCGGGCGCGCCCGAGCGCCGCTGACCGGGCCGCCACCCGGTCCGTACGCACCACTGCCCCGCCGGCACGAAGCCGCGGGGCAGTGGTGTGTACGGGGCGGGGTCCTGCGGTGGCTACCGCTCCGGTTCCCGGTCCGACGGCGGGGGCTTCGGCGAGTTGGACTTGGTCCCGCTCGGCGACGGCGTGCCGCTCGGCGTCCGGCTCGGCGACGGGGTCCCGCTCGGCGTCCGGCTCGGCGACGGGGTCCCGCTCGGCGTCCGGCTCGGCGACGGGGTGCTGCTGGGCGACGGGGTGCCGCTCGCGGACTTGCTCGGCGTGCTCGACGGGGAGCTGGTGGGGCTCGACGACTGGACCTTGCCCATGTCGGCCTCTTCCAGGTCGAAGGAGCCCGTGTCGGCGCCCTTGAGCGCGGCGAGCGTGTACTCCTTCCAGATCGCGGCCGGGAAGCTGGAGCCGCCCGCGCGTCCGCCGCCGGCGGTACCGGTCAGGCTGGTCTGGATGTGGGTACCGGGCTCGTCTCCGAACATCGCGACGACGGTGACCAGTTCCGGGGTGAAGCCGGTGAACCAGGCGGCCACGTTCTTCTCGGTGGTGCCGGTCTTGCCCGCGGCCTCGTAGGCCGAGCTCTTCACGGCCTTGCCGGAGCCGTCCTCGACGACGCCGGTGAGCACCTTGGTGACGGTGTCGGCGGTCTTGCGGCTGATGGCCTGGGTGCCGACGGCGCGGACGGGCTTGTACTCGCGGGTCGCGTGCTCGGCGGACTTGATGATGCTCGGCGTGACCTTCTTGCCGTGGTTGTCGAAGGTGGCGTAGACGCCGGCCATCTCCAGGGTGTCGGCGCTCATGGTGCCGAGCGACATGGCGGGCCTGTCCTCGGGCCAGCCGTCGCGGTCCTTCATGCCGAGTTCCAGGGCGGTCTTCTTCGCGTACTTCGGCCCGACGTCCACGATCATCTGGGCGTACACGGAGTTCACCGAGGAGTTGGTGGCGGACTGCACCGTCATCATCGGGTCGCCGTAGTCGCGGTCGTCCTGGTTCTGCGGGTTGAACGGGGTGTCGCTGCCGACCACGGGGCGCTTGCTGGTGCCGTCGTAGAGGGCGTTGGGCGTGATCGGCTTCCCCTCCTGCGTGCTCGCCTTGCGCTCGAGGGCGGAGGCGAGCACGACCGGCTTGAAGGTCGAGCCCGGCTGGAAGTCCTTGCGCAGGGCGTTGCTGGCCCACTGCTCGCTCTGTCCGGTGCCGCCGTACATCGCGACGATCATGCCGGTCTTCGGGTCCACGGAGGTGGCACCCGCCTGCACGGCGGCGTCGACGGGACGGCCCTTGCGGTCGAGCTTCGATTCCAGCTCGTCCTGGACGGCCTTCTCCAGCGCCGCCTGCTTCTTCGGGTCGATGGAGAGGGTGATCTCCCAGCCGCCCGCCTTGAGCTGAGCGTCCGTCATGCCGGTCTGCCGCTTGAGCTCCTCGTCGGCGGCCTGGATCAGATAGCCCTTCTGGCCCTCCGAGCCGGCGGCCGCCTTGGGCTTGATCGGCTCCTGGAACTTCATCTCCCGGCGCTTGGCCGGGTCCAGCTCGCCCATCTCGACCATGTTGTCGAGGACGCCGTTGAAGCGGATCATGACCAGCTTCTTGCCGTTCGGGCCGGCGGTCGCCCAGTCGTACTGGCTGGGGGCCTGGAGGAGGGCGGCGAGGTACGCGCCCTGTTCCAGGGTCAGCTTGTCGGCGTCGACCCCGTAGTAGGCCTGGGCCGCGGCCTGGATGCCGTAGGCGTTGCGCCCGTAGAAGTTGGTGTTCAGGTAACCCGCGAGGATCTCGGGCTTCTCCAACTCCTGGTCGACCTTGAGGGAGATGATCAGCTCCTTCAGCTTGCGGGTCGCCGTCTGGTCCTGCGTCAGGTAGAAGTTCTTGACGTACTGCTGGGTGATCGTCGAACCGCCCGCCTTGCCCTTGCCGGTGACGGTGTTGAACAGGCCGCGGCCGATGCCCTTGAGGTCGATGCCCCGGTCGCTGTAGAAGGACTTGTTCTCGATCGCGATGAAGGCCGTCTGGACGTTCTTCGGAACCTTGTCGATCGACACGATCTGACGGTTCATCGCGCCGACACGGGCCATGACCGAGCCGTCGGAGAGCTTGTAGACGTTGTTCTGCGTCAGCGCGTCGGCCTTCGGGTCCGGCAGTTCCACGTAGAAGTACAGGCCGACCAGGGCCGCCATGCCGAGGAGCATCGCCCCGAAGAGGGTGCCGAGCACCTTCCTCCAGGTGAAGAAGCGGCGTATGCCGGTGGGCTTCCCGCCCCTGCTCTTGCCGCGCCCGCGCGGCGCTCGTCGTGCACCGCGCTGCTGCTGCGCCCTTCGCGCTTCTGCTCGGCCCATCGCTCCCGCTCCGCTCGATAACCCCCCGACGTCAGCTCAGAAAGCTAACACCGCAGGCTGTGACAAAAACCGGCCAACCAATGGACATACAGGGCAATTCGGACGTGACAATGAGCACCCGTCCCACCGGAACCGACGCACCCGGAACCCCGGAGGTTGCCGGACCCGCACCACCTTCCCACCGTCCGGCCCGCCCCCTTCCCACCCGGCTCCCATCGGGCCCAAAAAAGTGATATCACTTTGCTAAGCGGCTCGACCAGCCGCAACCGAAGGAAACGGGGCAGAAGATGACGAACACCACGGGCGGTACCGAGACCGGCGTACGGGAGTTCCCCGCGCGGAGCGTGGGCGGCGGGCTCGCGCTGCTGCTCGGCCTGGCGGGAGTCGCGGCCGGGGCGGGCCTGATCGCGCTCGGCGCGGTGTCCGGGACCGACGGCGCCAAGGTGGGCCTGATCGCGGCGGGCGTCGTCGTGATCCTCGCCGCCCTCATCGCCATGGGCGGGCTGAACACGGTCTCGCCGGGCGAGGCCCGCGTGGTCCAGCTGTTCGGCCGCTACCGCGGCACCGTCCGCACCGACGGACTGCGCTGGGTCAACCCGCTGACCTCCCGCCGGCCCCTGTCCACCCGGGTCCGCAACCACGAGACGGCCGTCATGAAGGTCAACGACGCCTACGGCAACCCGATCGAGCTGGCGGCCGTGGTGGTCTGGCGGGTCGAGGACACCGCCCGGGCCGTCTTCGAGGTCGAAGACTTCACCGAGTTCGTCGAGACCCAGACCGAGGCGGCCGTCCGGCACATCGCGATCGAGTACCCCTACGACGCCCACGAGGACGGCGGCCTGTCGCTGCGCGGCAACGCCGAGGAGATCACCGAGAAGCTCGCCGTCGAACTGTCCACCCGCGTCGAGGCGGCCGGCGTCCACATCATCGAATCCCGCTTCACCCACCTCGCGTACGCCCCGGAAATCGCCTCCGCGATGCTCCAGCGGCAGCAGGCGGGAGCGATCGTCGCGGCGCGCAAGCAGATCGTCGAGGGCGCGGTCGGTATGGTCGAGCTCGCCCTGACCCGCCTCGCGGAGCAGGAGATCGTGGACCTCGATCCGGAACGGAAGGCGGCGATGGTGTCCAACCTGATGGTGGTCCTGTGCGGCGACCGCGCGGCCCAGCCGGTCATCAACACGGGCACCCTCTACCAGTGATCCCCGACGACGGCACGGACTCCCCCGGCGACCGGGCGGCCCCCACCGACCCGACCGGCTCCGGGGCAGCCGAGTCCGGCGCGGGCGGTTCCGGCGCGGGCGAGGCGCCCGCCGTGCCCCCCAAGGCGGCCGGACGACAGGCCCGCAAGCAAGTGCTGCTGCGGCTCGACCCGCAGGTGCACGACGCGCTCGCGCGGTGGGCCGGGGAGGAACTGCGCAGCGCCAACGCGCAGATCGAGTTCCTGCTCCGCCGCGCCCTGGCCGAGGCCGGCCGCCTCCCCGGCGGGGCGGGCCCGATCGCGCCCCGGGGCCGCCCCCGCGCCACTCCGGATTCCTGAGCCCGCCGGGACGGCCCACCGGACACCGGACCCGGCGGACCGGCGGACGGGCGGACGGGCGGACCGGCGGACGGGCGGACGGACCGGCGTCAGGCCCGCTAAGAAGGCCGGTTGAGCAGCACGAAGCCGTCCTCCTGGGCCACCGTCCGGTACCCCTCGCTCCGGGCCCGGCCGAGGGCGATGGACTCGTCGATCAGCGACAGCGGCCACCGCCGCTCCGGTGCCACCTCGGTGTCCACGATGATCCACTCGGGGTCGGCCCGGCTGTCCGCCCAGCCGTGCAGGCTGACGCTCGTACGGTTCGCCAGGTGGGGGACCAGCCCGTCCGAGGCCTGGACGGTGGCCCCGTCCGGGATCCGGTCCATCAGCCGCTGCGCCACGGCCACCCGGGGGTCGGTCCGCCAGAAGTCCGGCCGCCCCAACTGCCCCAGCGAGTGCACCGGCAGCAGCAGCAGGCAGACCCCGGCCGCGCCCGCCAGGTAGCGCCGCAGCCCGGCGGTGGTGGTGCCGCGCCTCGCCAGGGCGTCGACGAAGGCGGCGAACACGATCGGCATCACCGTGAGGGAGTAGTGGTACCCGGTCCCCCAGTGGGCCGGATAGTCGGAGATCCCCCGCCACAGCAGCCCCGGCACGGCCACCAGCACCAGCGGGGAGCGCAGGGCCAGGAACAGGGTCGGCGCCAGCACCGTCAGCAGGGTGGCCACCTTGATGTCGGGGGTGACGAGCCCGATCGTGGCCTTGAACAGCAGGTCCCCGAAGCCGCCCCCGGCCTCCGCCCCGGCGGCGGCCCCGCCACCGCCCCCGCCCAGGAAGGAGGCGTAGAAGTACGAGCCGCTCGGGCTCAGGGCCGGCAGCACCACCGTCATGGCCAGCAGCGTCCACGCCGCGCCCGTCACGGCGAGGGCGATGCCCAGTCGGCGCCCGCCCCGGCCGCCGCGCCACGCGATGAGCCCGCCGATCGCGGCCACGGTCAGCCCGAGGTCCTCCTTCACCAGCACCAGCGGCAGCGCCCAGCACACGGCGGCGCGCAGCCGCCCGCTGCCCAGCGCGGCCAGCGAGCAGGCCAGGAGCGGTACGGCGAAGGCCCATTCGTGGAAGTCGAAGCCGATCGCGTTCGCGATGCCCCACGAGAGCCCGTAACAGAGCCCGATCACCACGGCGGCCGCGTCGCCCAGCGTCCGGCGCGCCCAGAGGGTCAGCGGGAGCACGCTGACGGCGACCAGCGCGGCCTGTGCCACGAGGAGGGTCCGCGCCGAGGGGAAGATCCGGTACAGGGGGGCCAGGACGGCCAGGACGGGGCTGAAGTGGTCGCCCAGGACCGGGAAGTCCGGCCCCTTGACCTCCGAGACCGGCAACCGGCCCACGGCGTAGGAGCGGACGGCCTGTTCGAAGATCGCCAGGTCGAAGCTGTGGGAGTGCAGGCGCGCGTGGGTCCGCAGCGACAGCGCCGCGTAGAGGACGAAGAGCCCGCCGGCCAGGGTCCACGCCCACCACGGGACCGGATGCGGGGCCTCGGGGGACGGCTCCGCCCCCGGCTGTCCCGCGGGGGCGGACTGCTGGGGCGGGAGCGCTGCGGTGACGCCGGTGGGGGGTGCGTGCATGGCGGGCCTTTCGGGTGCGGGGCCGATGCCCACAACGTGCCAGCCGCCCGGGGCCCCCGTCCCGAACCGCGCTCCGTACGCCCGCCGGTCCCTTCGAATGGGCGCAAACCGCCTGAAGATCATCTCTGCACCGCGTGTATACATCGAGCGTATACACCGCGTGTATAGTCCTCGGCATGTCCATCAGTCACGCACTCCTCGGCCTCCTGGAGGCCGGCCCCCGGCACGGTTACGACCTCAAGCGGACCTTCGACGAGAGATTCGGCCACGACAAGCCCCTGGCCTACGGGCAGGTCTACTCGACCATGTCCCGGCTGCTGAAGAACGGTCTGGTCGAGGTCGACGGGGTGGAGAGCGGCGGCGGCCCCGAGCGCAAGCGGTACGCGATCACCGACGCCGGGATCACCGACGTCGAGGGTTGGCTCGCCCAGCCCGAGAAGCCCGAGCCGTACCTGCAGTCGACCCTCTACACGAAGGTCGTCCTCGCCCTCCTCACCGGCCGCAGCGCCCAGGAGCTGCTGGACACCCAGCGCGCCGAGCACCTGCGCCTGATGCGCATCCTCACCCAGCGCAAGCGCAAGGGGGACCTCGCCGACCAGCTGGTCTGCGACCACGCACTGTTCCACCTCGAAGCGGACCTGCGGTGGCTCGAGCTCACCGCCGCCCGCCTCGACCAGCTCGCCCAGGAGATACGCCGATGACCCCGGCCGGCACGCTGCTCAGCGCCACGGACCTGCGCAAGACCTACGGCACCACCCACGCCCTCGACGGCGCCGAATTCTCCATCCACGCGGGCGAGGTCGTCGCGATCATGGGCCCCTCCGGGTCCGGCAAGTCGACCCTGCTGCACTGCCTCGCCGGGATCGTCACCCCCGACTCCGGCACCATCACCTACGCCGGACGCGAGCTCTCCGCCATGAACGACGGCGAGCGCAGCGCCCTGCGCCGCGGCGAGTTCGGCTTCGTCTTCCAGTTCGGCCAGCTCGTCCCCGAGCTGACCTGCGTCGAGAACGTCGCCCTGCCGCTCCGCCTCACCGGCGTGAAGCGCAAGCAGGCCGAACGGACCGCCCTGGAATGGATGGAGCGGCTCCAGGTCGACGACCTAGGCCGCAAGCGCCCCGGCGAGGTCTCCGGCGGCCAGGGCCAGCGCGTCGCCGTCGCCCGCTCCCTCGTCACCAACCCCCGGCTGATCTTCGCCGACGAGCCCACCGGCGCCCTCGACTCCCTCAACGGCGAGCTCGTCATGCAGCTGCTCACCGAGGCCGCCCGGTCCACGAACGCCGCCGTCGTCCTCGTCACGCACGAGACCCGCGTGGCCGCGTACTCCGACCGCGAGATCGTCGTGCGCGACGGCAAGTCCCGCGACATGGAGCGCGCGGTATGAGTCACGGCACCCACAGCAAGCAGGGCGGCCCCGGCCGCCAGGGTGCGCTCGCCGTCTGGCTCCGCGACCTCGCACTGGGCACCCGCTTCGCCTTCGGCGGCGGCCGCGAGGGCTGGACCCGTACCCTCCTCACCGGCGTGGGCGTCGGCCTCGGCGTCGCCCTGCTGCTCGTCACCAGCGCGATTCCCGCCGCCATGGCCGCACGCGACGCGCGCGGCGCCGCCCGCCAGACGTTCACCTCGCCCACCGCCGAGCAGCCCGGCCCCGCCACGCTGCTGATCACCGACGTGAACCAGACGTACCGCTCCTACGGGGTCGACGGACGGCTCGTGCAGCCCGAGGGCCCGGACGCCCCGCTGCCCCCCGGCGTGAAGAAGTTCCCCGGGCCCGGCGAACTGGTCGTCTCCCCCGCCCTCGACAGGCTGATGAAGACCGGCGAGGGCGAGCTGCTGCGCGACCACCTCGACGGGAAGATCGTCGCGACCATCGGCGAAGCGGGCCTGGTGGGCCCCGGCGACCTCTACTTCTACGCGGGCAGCGACCGGCTCACCCAGCTCCAGAAGGAAGCGCCCAACTACATCCAGCGGATCACCGCCTTCGAGAACACCATGGAGAAGGAAGGCCTGGACCCCGTCCTCACGCTCCTCGTGGTGCTCACCTTCGTCGCCCTGCTGATGCCGGTCGCCGTGTTCATCGGCGCCGCCGTCCGCTTCGGCGGCGACCGCCGCGACCGCCGGCTCGCCGCCCTGCGCCTGGTCGGCGCCGACGCCCGGATGGTCCGCCGGATCGCCGCGGGCGAGGCCGCCGCCGGATCGCTGATCGGCCTGGCCCTGGGCACCGGCTTCTTCCTCGCCGCCCGCCAACTGGCCCCGGCCATGGACCTCTACCAGCGCAGCGTCTTCCCCTCCGACCTCAACCCGACGCCCTGGCTGGCCGCGCTCATCGCACTGGCCGTACCGGCCGCGGCCGTCGCCGTGACCCTGTTCGCCCTGCGCGGCGTGGTCATCGAGCCGCTCGGCGTGGTCCGTACGACGACCCCGGGCAAGCGCCGGATCTGGTGGCGGCTGCTGCTCCCGCTGGCCGGACTCGGCCTGCTGGCCCCCCTGATCGGCAAGGGCAACGACAGCGGGCAGTTCAACCAATGGCAGGTCTCGGGCGGCGTGGTCCTGCTCCTCGTCGGCATCACCGTCCTGCTCCCTTGGGTGCTGGAACGGGTCGTCGGCCGGATCGGCGGCGCGGGCCCGGTCTCCTGGCAGCTGGCCGCCCGCCGGCTCCAGCTCACCAGCGGCAGCTCCGCCCGGCTGGTCAACGGCATCGCCGTCGCGGTCGCCGGAGCCATCGCCCTGCAGATGCTCTTCGCCTCCACCGCGGACTCGTACACCCGCGAGACCGGCCACGACCCCACCCGCGCCTCGATCTCCGTCATGCAGCGCACCCGAGGCGGGGGCGAGGACGTCGCCCGGGCCCTGACCGGGACCAAGGGCATCACCCAGGTCGTCGCGGAGTCCTCGACCAATGCCGGGCGCAGAAAGGACATGAACTACACGGACACGGCGATCTCGGTGACGACCGGCACCTGCACCGCCCTCAAGGAGTACGCGCAGCTGCCCTCCTGCAAGGACGGTGACGCCTTCGTCATCGCCGGCGGCGGCGATCCGAGCGGCATGACCGGCGATACCGCGGGGCCGGGCGAGAAGCTGTTCGCCGGGAACATCTTCAAGGAGAACGAGGGCGACGGCGCGAAGCCGGTCGCCTGGACGGTGCCGGCCGACGCCCGCACCGTGCAGGCCCGCAAGGGGCCCATGGGCGAGACGCTGACCGGGCTGCTGGTCACCCCGGCCGCCGCCCCGAAGGGCATGGGCAACTACCAGTCCTCCCGGGTCTACGTGACGCTGGACCCGAAGGTGCCCGACGCGATGGAGCTGGCCCGCAACGCCGTCTTCAAGGCCGACCCGCTGTCCGTCCCCATGACGATCCAGGCCACCGAGGTCAGCGACCGCTACGCCTCCATCCGGACCGGCCTGTTCGTGGGCTCCGCCCTCGTGCTGATGCTGATCGGCGCCAGCCTGCTGGTCTCCCAGCTGGAGCAGCTGCGCGAACGCAGGCAACTGCTGTCGGCGCTGGTCGCCTTCGGCACCAAGCGCTCCACGCTCAGCCTCTCCGTGCTGTGGCAGACCGCCCTGCCGATCGGCCTGGGCCTGGCCCTGGCCACGGTGGTCGGGCTCGCGCTCGGCACGGTGCTGATGCAGATGGCGGGCGCCACGATCCGGATCAACTGGACCGCGGTCCTGTCGATGATCGGCATCGGCGGGGGCGTGGCCGTCCTGGTGACCCTGCTCAGCCTGCCGCCGCTGCTGCGCCTGATGCGTCCGGACGGCCTGCGGACGGAGTAGTTCCACCGGATCCGCGAAGCCTGCGCCCGCTCTCAGTCCGTCAGCCAGACGGGGAGCGGGCGTACGGCTTCGCGCAGCGCGTCGGCGACGGCGCGGAACTCCTCCTCGCGGGCCGTTCCCGTCCGCATGGCCAGCGCGATCCGCCGCGAGGGCGCCGGTTCGGCGAAGTACCCGGTGGCCAGCTGCTCGTTGCGGGCGGTCTCCAGGCGCAGCGCGGTGCGCGGCAGCAGCGTGACGCCGAGCCCCCCGGCGACCAGCTGGACGAGGGTGGACAGCCCGGCGGCGGTCGTGGTGACGTCCGCCCCGGTGGCGCGTCCCGCGTCGTGGCAGATGTCGAGGGCCTGGTCGCGCAGGCAGTGTCCCTCGTCGAGGAGGAGCAGCCGCAGCCCGCGCAGTTCCTCGCGCGGGATGTCCTTGCGGCCGGCGAGCGGGTGATCGCGCGGCGCGAGCAGGACGAAGTCCTCGTCGAAGAGGGGCAGTTCGGTGACGCCGGGCACCCCGAGCGGTACGGCGAGCAGCAGCAGGTCGAGCCGCCCGGCGGCCAGCCCCTCCAGCAGCGAGGCCGTCTGCTCCTCGTGGACCTGGAGGTCGAGCCGGGGGTAGCGCCGGTGGAAGAGTCCGAGCACGGTCGGCAGCAGGTACGGGGCCACGGTGGGGATCACCCCGAACCGCAGGGCCCCGGTGAAGGGGGCCCGTACCGCCTCGGCCTCCTCCAGCAGCCCGCCCATCGCGTCGAGCACCGCCCTCGCCCGGCCCGCGATCCGTTCCCCGGCGGGCGTGAGCAGCACCTTGCGCGTGGTCCGCTCCAGCAGCCGGACCCCGAGCGCCTCCTCGAGCGCGGACACGGCCCCGGAGAGCGCGGGCTGGCTCATCCCGATCGCGGCGGCCGCGTCCCGGAAGTGCAGCTGCTCGGCCACGGCGGCGAAGGCCCGCAGCTGGGCGAGCGTCGGCTGTTTCGTTCCCCTGTTGCCCACGGCCATTGATAGGTACCTCCGATCAGAGCTCACCAGGGTAGCTATTTCCGCAATCAATGCGGCTGTGTCAGCATGTGAGATACGTCCAACCCCCTCGGAAAGCCCCCAAAAGGGTCACTTTCCTATCCGCAAGGAGAGCGCGTGCTCACTGTCGGCGACCAGTTCCCCACCTACGACCTGACCGCTTGTGTCTCGCTCGACGCCGGAGCCGAGTTCGCGCAGATCGACCACAAGACCTACGAGGGCAAGTGGAAGATCATGTTTTCCTGGCCGCTCGACTTCACCTTCGTGTGCCCCACGGAGATCGCCGCCTTCGGCAAGCTGAACGAGGAGTTCGCCGATCGTGACGCCCAGATCCTCGGCTTCTCGCTCGACTCCGAGTACGTGCACCACGCCTGGCGCAAGGACCACGCCGACCTGCGTGACCTGCCCTTCCCGATGATGTCCGACATCAAGCGCGAGCTCTGCGCCGACCTCGGCATCCTCGGCTCGGACGGTCTCCCGATGCGTGCCGTCTTCATCGTGGACCCGAACAACGAGATCCAGTTCTCCATGGTGACCGCCGGTTCCGTCGGCCGGAACCCCAAGGAGGTCCTGCGGGTGCTCGACGCCCTGCAGACCGACGAGCTGTGCCCCTGCAACTGGACCAAGGGCGAGGGCACCCTCGACGCCGGTGCGCTGCTGGCCGGTGAGTGAGCGATGTCCCTCGACTCCCTCAAGTCCGCCCTGCCGGACTTCGCCAAGGACCTGAAGCTGAACCTCGGTTCGGTCATCGGCAATCAGGACGCCCTCACGCAGCAGCAGCTGTGGGGCACGGTCCTGTCCTGCGCCATCGCCGCGCGTTCCCCGCGCGTCCTGCGCGAGCTGGAGCCGGAGGCCAAGGCGGCCCTGTCGCCGGAGGCGTACACCGCCGCCAAGGCGGCCGCCGCGGTCATGGCGATGAACAATGTCTTCTACCGCACCCGCCACCTGCTCTCCGACCCGGAGTACGGCAACCTGCGCGCGGGCCTGCGGATGAACGTCATCGGCAACCCGGGTGTGGAGAAGGTCGACTTCGAGCTGTGGTCGCTCGCCGTCTCCGCGATCAACGGCTGCGGCCAGTGCCTGGACTCGCACGAGCAGGTCCTGCGCAAGGCCGGCGTGGACCGCGAGTCGGTCCAGGAGGCCTTCAAGATCGCCTCGGTGATCCAGGCCGTCGCCGTCACCCTCGACGCGGAAGCCGCCCTCGCCGGCGAGTGACACCCCGCCGTACGTGCCACAGGGGCCCCGCGACTCCGGTCGCGGGGCCCCTTGCGCGCGAGGGACGGCCTAGCGCTTCAGCTTCGTCATCAGTGCCCGCATGTCCTCGATCATCGCCGCGTGCATCGCGTTCTCGTCGATGGTGCCTGACGGGAATTTCCCGTCGACGGCGGCGGCCTCGCGCACGGGGAACCACTGCACGGTGAGGGTGAACACCGCCCCTCCGTCCAGCACCATGAGCCGCGATCCGTCGTGCGCGTACTGCCGGTCGAGCACCGCCCGGTCGCCGAGGCCCGGCACTTCCTGCCGCTCGTCGGTGTCCAGCCGGGTCGCCGGTTCCGTCCCGGGGCCGGTGGCGAACTCCGGCGCGGGGTCACCCTTCTTGTGCAGCTCGACCAGCAGCTCGACCCCGTACATCATGGTCCCGTCCTCGTACGGCGTGGAGACCGTGCAGTACGACCAGTCCTGCGCGAGGAACACGCCCTCGCCGCTCTGGCGCCCCTCGAACGCCCGGCCGGCGGCCTGGGTGACCGTCTTGAGCTCGAAGTCGTCGCACAGGTCCGGGGAGTGCCGGTAGCCGAGGCGCGGCACATCCGGGAAGAATCTTTCTTGCACGGCCGGCACGCCCGCCCACACCGCCGAGGACACCACCACCCCGGCCAGCGCCCACAGCCATGGCCTGCGCGTGGCCCGTACGCGTTCCCGCTCGTGCTCGCGCCCGGCCGGGAGGGCCTCCGCGGCTGCGTCCGCCCCGCTCGCCGTCTCCCAGCCCCCGTCGATCTCGGGCTCGCCGATCATCCCCGTGTCCCCCGTCCCCCGCGCCCCCGCGGCTGTCGCGCCTACCTGCGCAGCGCCTTCATCAGGCCGTGCATGTCGTCGATCATCGCAGCCTGGACCGCGTCGGAATCGGGCTTCGGCGGATCTTGCGGAAGCCCGGAGCCGGAGATCGGATTGCCGTCACCGTCGACCTGGTCCGGGCCGAACGCCCACACCGACACGTCCACGGTGAACACCGCACCCCCGTCGAGGACGGCGAGCCGCCACGACTGCTCGTACTCCATCTCCCAGATCAGCGCCCGCTCCCCGAGCCCCGGCACCGAGCGCGGCTCCGCGCGGTTCATGCCGGCCCAGCCCGCGGGCGCGGGATCCGCGCCGAACTCCGGGGCGGGGTCGGTCCGTTTGTGCAGGGTCATCGAGGCCTGGGCCTCGTACGAGAGCCGGAACCCGAGCTTCTCCGAGGGTTCCATGTTGGTGCTCAGCTGGCAGTACGCCTGGTCCACTCCCGGGTGCTCGAACAGCTTCGGGGTGGAATTCCACTGGATCACCTCGGCCAGCCGGGCCAGCGTGGGCAGCTTCGCCTCGTCGCACAGGCTCAGGGGCAGCGCGTAGCGCAGCGGCGGGCGGTCGTCCTGGGGGGTTACGGACCACCAGGCGCCCGTCCACAGCGCGGAGGCGATCAGGGCCCCGCCGAGCGCCCACCGCCAGGGACGGCGGCCGGGAGGCGGGGATCCCTCGTAGCGCTCCGGTCCCTGCGGCCCCTCCGGCTCTTCCAGGCCGTCCGGCCCCGGTATGCGGTACGAGCCGCCGTCAAATTCAGGCTCCGTTATCACCCGTACGTGTCTCCTCCGCCTCGGCTGCCGTCTGACCCAGGGCCGTCGCACCGTGCGGCCCGGGGCCGACCGGGGAGAGCCCGTGATGGAGCTGTTCGCGGGAGTAGGCCCGCAGGTACCCGACCACCGTATTGGTGACGGCGACCAGGGGAACGGCGACCACCGCTCCGCCGATGCCGGCGACCAGTCCGCCGGCCGCCACCGAGAGCACCACCGCGAGCGGATGGACCCGTACCGCCCGGCCCAGGATGAAGGGCTGGAGCACGTGGCCCTCGATCTGCTGCACGGCCAGGACCACCAGCAGCACCATCGCCGCGGTGAACGGCCCCTGGGTCACCAGGGCCACGACCACGGCGAGGGCGCCGGAGATCACCGCACCGACGAGCGGGATGAAGGCGAAGAGGAAGATGAAGACGGCGAGCGGCACGGCCATCGTCACGTCGAGGAAGTACAGGCCGAGGCCGATGAACACGGCGTCGATGAGGGCCACCAGGACCGTGCCGCGCACGTACGCGGTCAGGGTGCGCCAGGCGCGCGGACCGGCGCCGGCGACACCGGGGCGGGCGGCGGCCGGGAGCAGGCTCGTGGTCCAGGTCCAGATGCGCTTGCCGTCGTAGAGCAGGAAGAGCGTGGAGAACATCGCGAGCAGCATGCCCGTCAGTACTTCGACGAGGACCGTGACGCCTTGCAGGCCGGCGGAGGTGATCTGCTCGGTGTTGGTGCCGATGGTCTCGCTGAGGTTCTTGGCGATCTCGTTGATCTGCTTCTCGGTCACGTGGAACGGACTGTCCAGCGCGGCGAGTTTGAGGTCGTTGATGCCTTCGCGCAGCCGGTCGGAGAGCTGGTCGAGGTTGTCCATGACCTGCCAGACCACGAACCAGCCGACCAGCCCGATGACCACGAACCCGAGGATCGCGGTGACGGCCGTGGCCAGCCCGCGGGGCATGCCGAGCCGGCGCAGCCGGACCACGAAGGGCTGGAGCAGCGCGGTGACCAGGAGGGCCGCGGCGAAGGCGAGGACGACCAGGCGGACTTCGCTGATCACCCGCATCAGGACCCAGAGCATCCCGGCGAGCAGCAGCAGCCGCCAGCTCGCCTCGGCGGCGACGCGCACGCCCCACGGGATGACGGACACGGGGTCGGGGCGCACGGCGGTGGCGTAGCCGGCGCGTTCGGCGCCCGGGGCCGCGGGGGGCGGGGGGGCGGGGGCCGCGGAGGGCGCCGGGGCCGGAGAGGGAGAGGGAGACGCGGAGTCGGAGGTCTCGGCCTCGACCTCGGCGCGCCGCTCCGCGAGCCGGGCCTCCACGTGGCTCAGCCTCTTGCCGAGCCCACCGAGCCAGCCTGTCTTCGCCATCTCGTTCCCTTCCCCCCGCCCTGGACCGCATGCCGGGGCACACCTCGAAAGACCGTACACGCGAGGAGCCCCGCACCGTAGGACGATGCGGGGCTCTTCGGGGTTGAGGCGCGCGGGCGCGCTCTCGTACCGGTGTGTCCGGGTGTGCCTAGTACCAGTGGTTGGCCTGGTGGAAGCTCCACGCGCCACACGGGCTGCCGTAGCGGGAGTTCATGTAGTTCAGACCCCACTCGATCTGGGTGGCGGGGTTGGTGCGCCAGTCGGCGCCCGCCGAGGCCATCTTCGAACCGGGCAGGGCCTGGACGAGGCCGTAGGCGCCCGAGGACGCGTTCACGGCACGGTAGTTCCAGGTGGATTCCCGGTTGATGATGTTGGAGAAGCACTGGAACTGCCCCGCCGGGACCATCTGCTTGGCGATCGCCTTGACCTGGGCGACCGTGTAGGTGGCCTGGGGTGCGAAGGAGGATCCGTCGCGGGGGTTGGAACGGCTGGCGGCCTGCTCCTTCTCCTCACGCTCCTTCTTCGCCTTGTCGTCCGCGGCCTTCTGCGCCTCGGCCTTCTTCGCCTTGGCGTCCTGGGCGGCCTGGAGGCGGGCCGCTTCCTCCACCGAGCGCTTGGCGTCGGTGTCGGCGGCGTGGGCGATGGAGTCGGCCTGCTGCGTCAGGGACGCGTTCTGGACCTGCGCCTGCTCGCCGAGCGGGATGTCCGTGAGGAGGGTCACCCCGGACGCGGTCGTCTCGAGATCGTTCGCGACGGGGTCGCCGGTGGCAACACCCACGACGGCGCCGACGGTGGTGACGGCCGTGGCCGAAGCCACAGCGAATCCCCGAACCGAGATCCGGCTCACACGGTTTCCTTCCAGCAGCGCCTGCAGTGACCGCACGGGCGCAATAGTGCCCTCGACACTGGCCTCCGTGGTGGTTCGGTCACTGGAGGCGCGGGCCCGTGGGCAACTCCCTTGCGGGAGTGCCGCGTGATGCTCCGGGCGGCATACGGCGATCGATTGTGGAGTTAGCGGTACTGCGCGCATCTCACGGGAGATACAGGTGTGCCGTATGCGGGGCCTGACGGAAAACAGACTCTGCCGGACCTCGACGCCGCAGGGCAATTCTCCGTTGCGTGGGAAAGGTCACACCTGGCATGTCGCCACTGGTTTCGACAAACCCCTGTGCGTGAAGGCGCCGCCCGGCTAGGCTCTTTGGCCTTTGCCGGGCGGCGCCAACTCACCTTCCCGCTATGGGTGTTTTACCTGCTTTGCGGCCCGTGCGGGCCGGCCCGGCGGCCCTACAGGTTCTCCAGCATCTCGGTGACCAGTGCGGCGATCGGGGAGCGCTCCGAACGGGTCAGCGTGACGTGCGCGAAGAGCGGATGCCCCTTCAGTTTCTCGACCACGGCGACGACTCCGTCGTACCGGCCGACCCGCAGGTTGTCCCGCTGGGCCACGTCGTGGGTGAGAACCACCCGCGAATTGGCCCCGATACGGGACAGAACGGTCAGCAGGACATTGCGCTCCAGGGACTGTGCCTCGTCCACGATGACGAACGCGTCGTGCAGCGAGCGGCCGCGGATGTGCGTGAGCGGCAGGACCTCCAGCATCCCGCGGTTCAGCACCTCCTCGATGACCGCGCGCCCGGCGACCGCCGAGAGCGTGTCGAACACCGCCTGGGCCCAGGGGCTCATCTTCTCGGAGGCGTCCCCGGGGAGGTAGCCGAGGTCCTGGCCGCCGACCGCGTACAGCGGCCGGAAGACCATCACCTTCTGGTGCTGCCTCCGCTCCAGTACGGCCTCCAGCCCCGCGCACAGCGCCAGCGCCGACTTTCCGGTGCCGGCCCGCCCGCCCATCGAGATGATCCCGATCTCGGGGTCGAGCAGGAGGTCGAGCGCGATCCGCTGCTCGGCGCTGCGGCCGTGCAGCCCGAAGGCCTCGCGGTCGCCCCGTACGAGCTTCACGTTGCCGTCGGCCGTGACCCGGCCGAGCGCCTTGCCGCGCTCGGACTGGAGGACCAGCCCGGTGTGCACGGGAAGTTCCGCGGCCTCCGGCACGTAGAGCCGCTCCTCGGAGAAGAGGAGGTCCACCTGCTCGCCGGAGAGTGCCAGCTCGCTCATGCCGGTCCAGCCGGCATCGGTGATCGCGAGCTCCGCGCGGTACTCCTCGGCGATCAGCCCCACGGAGGAGGCCTTGATGCGCAGGGGGAGATCCTTCGAGACGACCGTGACGTCGTAGCCCTCGGCCTGGAGGTTGCGCGCGACCGCGAGGATCCGCGAATCGTTGTCCCCCAGCCTGAAACCGGCGGGCAGGACGCTCTGATCGGAGTGGTTGAGCTCGACGCGCAGGGTGCCGCCCAGATCGCCCAGCGGGATGGGTGCGTCGAGGCGTCCGTAGCGAACCCGGAAGTCGTCGAGCAGGCGCAGGGCCTGGCGGGCGAAGTAGCCGAGTTCGGGATGGTGCCTCTTTGCCTCCAGCTCGGTGATCACGACGATCGGGAGCACTACCTCGTGCTCGTCGAAGCGGGTGATCGCGTTGGGGTCTGCCAGCAGGACGCTGGTGTCGAGGACGTAGGTCCGCCTGTCGGGCAGGCGGCTCTTTGTGCTGGTCACCACGGAAGGACGTACCCCCTCGGAAGAGGTCGGGCCATGAAGACCGGACCGGTCATCGGCACCCCTGCGCGGGCCGACTTCCGGCCCTCCACTCCGTCCGTGCGAACCGCACGTGCGTCCTGGTGCAAAGGGCCTCCCGGGCGGACGACCCCATGCCGTCCGCTGAGACTCGACACCCGTGGATCGGGCGTCGACCTGCAAGGGATATTCCCCGAATGGGTCCAGCCATGCCATGGCATATGACGGACGCTCGGTGAATCCCTGGTGAAGGCCTCGCGCGAAGGGCCCCAGGGGACGGGCAGGGCGTACGGGAACACGGGTACGGCGCGCCACGGAGGGGTCCGGGCGCGCCGTGAGGTGCCGAGGGGGCGTCAGAGACCCGCAGGTCAGGTGCCGTACGGGTGCCCTGCCGGGCGGGTCAGCTGCCGTAGCGCCGGTGGCGGGCGGCGTAGTCGCGCAGGGCGCGCAGGAAGTCGACCTTGCGGAAAGCAGGCCAGAAGACTTCACAGAAGTAGTACTCGGAGTGCGCGCTCTGCCACAGCATGAATCCGGACAGCCGCTGCTCTCCGCTGGTGCGGATCACCAGGTCCGGGTCGGGCTGGCCGCGCGTGTAGAGGTGCTCCGCGATGTGCTCGATGTCGAGGATCTCGGCGAGCTCCTCGAAGGAGGTGCCCTTCGAGGCGTGCTCCAGCAGGAGCGAGCGGACCGCGTCGGCGATCTCCTGGCGGCCGCCGTAGCCGACCGCGACGTTGACGAGTATCCCGTCGACGTCGCGGGTGGCCTCCATGGCCTCCTTCAGGACGCTCTGGGTCCCGGCGGGCAGGATGTCGAGGTTGCCGACGTGGTGGACGCGCCAGCGGCCGTCGGCGGCGAGGCCCCGGACGGTGTTCTCGATGATGTTGAGGAGCGGGCGCAGCTCGACCTCGGGCCGGTCCAGGTTGTCCGTGGAGAGCATCCACAGGGTGACGACCTCGACGTCCGTCTCGGTGCACCAGCCCAGCATCTCGGAGATCTTGTCGGCGCCGGCCTGGTGGCCCTGCACCGTCGTGCCCCCGGACGCCTTCGCCCAGCGCCGGTTCCCGTCCAGGATCACGCCGATGTGCTTGGGCGTCTCGTCATGGTCGATGCGGCCTTCCACCCGGCGTGCGTAGAGCCTGTACACAGGACGGCGTACCAGGTCGCGCAGCTTCACGATCTTCCAGCCCCTCCGAGCGATACCCCCGTGCGGAATGCGGTGGTCCCCCCAAGTCCGCCACAGACCGCCACATTACTGCGGAGAGGGATCCGGCACCCAACTCGGTCCTGTCACAAGTCCGTGATAGGGAGGACAACGTGACTGAAAACAATCTCTATCGGGCAGAGCCCTCGCGCTACGACTCCATGGAGTACCGGCGCACCGGCCGCAGCGGCCTCAAGCTCCCCGCCATCTCCCTCGGCCTCTGGCACAACTTCGGCGACGACGCGTCCCTGGGGTCCCAGCGGGCGATCCTGCGCCGGGCCTTCGACCTGGGCGTCACCCACTTCGACCTGGCGAACAACTACGGCCCGCCCCCCGGCTCGGCCGAGCTGAACTTCGGCAAGATCTTCGCGCAGGACTTCGCGTCCCACCGCGAGGAGCTCGTCCTGTCCACCAAGGCCGGCTACCTCATGCACGAGGGGCCGTACGGCGAGTGGGGCAGCCGCAAGTACCTGCTCGGGTCGCTGGACGCGTCGCTGAAGCGGATGGGCGTCGACTACGTCGACATCTTCTACTCGCACCGCTTCGACCCGGACACCCCGCTGGAGGAGACCATGGGCGCGCTGGCGTCCGCGGTCCAGCAGGGCAAGGCGCTCTACGTGGGCGTGTCCTCGTACACCGCGGAGCAGACGGCCGAAGCGGCCCGGCTGCTGAGGGAGATGGGGATCCGTCCCCTCATCCACCAGCCCTCGTACTCCATGATCAACCGCTGGACGGAGGACGACGGCCTGCTGGACACCCTGGAGGAGGCCGGCATGGGCTGCATCTCCTTCGTGCCGCTCGCACAGGGGCTGCTGACCGGGAAGTACCTCAAGGGCATCCCGGAGGGCTCTCGGGCCACCCAGGGCAAGTCCCTCAACCCGGACCTGCTGTCGGACGAGGTCGTGCGCCGGCTGAACGGGCTGAACGAGATCGCGGCGCGGCGCGGGCAGACGCTGGCCCAGCTCGCGCTGAACTGGGTGCTGCGGGACGAGCGGATGACCTCGGCGCTGATCGGCGCGTCGAGCGTGAAGCAGCTCGAGGAAAACGTGGCTTCCCTGTCCGGCGCACCGCTGTCGGAGCAGGAGCTGAAGGAGATCGACTCCTTCGCCGTGTCCACCCCCGGCGCCAACATCTGGGCCCAGCGGGGCTGACCTGCGCCTTTGCCGGGCGCTGCCCGGAGACAAAAAACGGGCCGGTCCGTGGGGGGGATACGGACCGGCCCGAGGGGGGGGTTCCACCATAACCCTTCGTAAAGCCTGCTGCGCGCATCACCGCGACACGATTACGCTCCGGAGCCGTCCGGGAGCACTCCGCAGAGCCGAAACGGCCCCACAGCCCTTGTGGGGCCCGGCCGGAGCCCGTACGGACCAACCTGCGGGCGTCCCTCCCCAGGGGGACCCCAACGGGTGCACCGCCTTGACGCCGAAGCCGGTCCCGAGGGCGGGGCGGGCCCCTAGGGTGGCCCGCATGGGGAAGAGGGAACGGTGGCGCGATGGCGGGGCAACGCTCTACGTCGACCGGGGCGCGGCCCACGGCGACCGGGGCGCGGCACCGGGAATGCCCGCGGGGCACCCGGAGCGGCTGGAGGCGGCCGCGGAGGTGCCACTCGAGGTGCCCGTGGAGGTGCCACTCGAGGGGCCCCTGGAGGTGCCACTCGAGGTCGCCGCCTCCTACCGGGCCCGCACGCGCGGTCTGCTCGGGCGGGACGGTATCGAGGGGGCGATGCTCCTGACCCCGGCCTCGAGCGTGCACACCTTCCGGATGCGCTTCGCCATCGACGTGGCCCACCTCGACCGCCGGCTCACCGTCATCGCGCTGACCACCATGGTGCCCGGCCGGCTGGGCCTCCCCCGGCTGCGCGCCCGCCACGTCCTGGAGGCCGAGGCCGGAGCCATGGCCGCCTGGGGCCTGCGCGTCGGCTCCCCGCTCCGGGTCCGTCTCACCGCGCGCTAGGCGCGGCCCCGCACCGGCGGTAGGTTGGGGCGGTTGAGCTGGGGTGTGGCAGGGGAGCGGCATGACCGAGAACGCGCGCGTCAAAGCGCTGGAGCAGATCATGCCGGCGACCCACGGAGCCGACGAGGACATCGACTGGCAGGCGGCCGAGGCCGTCTGGGGCAGCCGTTTCCCCGCCGATTTCATCGCCTTCATGGGCCGCTTCGGCGCGGGCTCGATCAACGGCGAGGCCAGCGTGCTGCTTCCGCTGCCCAAGCCCGGGCTCCAGTGGGACCCGGCACAGATGGCGGAGGAGACGGCCAATGCCCGCCAGGTCTGGGAGGCGGAGGGCGGCCGGGCCGCCTTCGACGTGGACCCGGAGTCGATCCTCGCCTGGGGCGTCACCGGCGGCTCCGACATCCTGTGCTGGCTGACGACCGACCCCGACCCCGACCGCTGGCCCGTTCTGGTGGTCGGCCGGCACACCGCCGACTCCTTCGCGGTGTATCCGTACGGCATGGCCGAGTTCCTCTACCTGCTGTGCTCCGACGAGTTCGACGTGAGCCCGGTCAGCATCACCTTCTGGGACGGCGGCCACCTCAGCTTCGTGCACTGGCGCAAGGCCCAGCGCCGCTGGCAGGAGGGGCGCAACCCCGAGACGGGCGAGCCCGATCCGTACGCGGGCGACTTCGCGGACTGAGTTCCCGCCGCTCCCCCGCCACGCTCCCTCCCCTCCCCCTCCTCCCCCGTCCTCTCCCCCCTCCCACCCGTTCCGCCGCGCTCCGCGGCCGGAAACGGGCGTTTCGGCATGTCTACGCGCGTCCGAATTGTTGATCACATATCGGAAAACACCATTCTGAAATGCCGCACTTGGAGCATTGACCACAAGTGCCGACCCAATGGAACCAACCGCCCTCCCTCAGGAGAGAATTCCGGCCAACGGGCCACTGAGGGACACCGCAGCCCGGAGTAACTCATAAGTAATAACGGGACTCAAAAGAAAATCAGGGGAACACACCCGTGCGACGAAGAATCTTCGGCACGGCCGCCACCACGGTCGTGCTCGGTCTGCTGATACCGCTGGCCGGCTGTGGCAGCTCCGGTGGAAGCGCTGATGACAGCGGTACCCTCCGCCTCGTCGCCGCCGAATACGGCGACGCCTCGACCAACAGCAGTTCCAAGGCTTTCTGGGACAAGGTGACGGCTGATTTCACCGCCTCGAACCCCGGCATCAAGGTCCAGGTCCAGCTCCTGCCGTGGGCCGACATCGACCGTGAAGTCTCCCGCATGGTCAAGGACGGCAACGCCCCGGACATGGCCCTCATGGGCGGCTACTCGGACTTCGCGGCGCAGGGCAAGCTCTATTCCGCGCCCGAACTCCTCTCGGTCTCCGCCGAGGCGAACTTCCTCCAGCCCCTCTCCGACGCAGGCTCCGTCGGCAACACGCTCTACGGCTTGCCCTTCGTGGCGAGCAGCCGCCTCCTCTTCTACAACGAGGAGCTGTTCACCGGGGCCGGGATCATCCCGAAGGGCTCCAAGAACGGCTGGCAGCCCAAGAACTGGACGGACCTGAAGTCCGCCGCCACGGCGCTCAAGGCGAAAGGCGTGAAGACCCCGTTCGCCATGCCCCTGGGCCCGGAGGAGGCGCACGCCGAGGCGATGATCTGGGAGCTCAGCAACGGCGGCGGTTACGCCGACAACAGCGGCAACTACAGCCTGGCCTCCGACCAGAACATCACGACCTTCAAGTGGATCAAGGAGCACCTGGTCGCCCCCGGGCTGCTCGGCCCCACTCCGCCGTCCAAGCTCAACCGCGCCGACGCCTTCGCCGCGTTCGCGCGCGGCGAGGTCGGCATGCTCAACGGCTACCCCCAGCTCGCCCACGAGGCGCGCAACAAGGGGATCACGGTCGGTGCCGTCGCGATGCCCGCCTCGGACATGCTGAACACCGGGGAGGTCCCGCCGAACGTGGGCGTGGCCGACTGGATGATGGCCTTCAAGCAGAACGGCCACCGCGACGAGATCGGCAAGTTCCTGGAGTTCGTCTACCGGGACAAGAACCTGTCGGACTTCGCCGGCCGCTACCACCTGCTGCCGTCCACCGTCTCGGCTTCCCGCGCGATGGCCGGAACCTCGGGCGGGGACAAGAACGACCAGCAGTTCCTGAACGCCCTGCGCGGTGCGCAGCTCTACCCGGTCAACGACCCGTCCTGGGTGGTCATCAGTGACACCATCAAGCGGAACATCGGCCGCGCCGTGGACCCCGGCGGCGACCCGAAGGCCGTCCTGGAGGAGATCGCCTCCAAGGCGAACGAGGCCAAGAAGGCCCGCTGACGCGCGGCCGCGCGGCCGGGCCGACGCGGAGATACCCCCGAACGCCCCTTCCGAAAGGGACCTTCGCCCCCTGCCGCACCCCACCCCGTGCGGCATCATGGCTGGTACGGCCTTGATCCAAGGCCGAGGCCCAGTCGCCCGCGAGCGCCCACAAGGCGCGCGGGGCGGCCGGCCCAGCTCTCCCCTTCCGCCTCTCCCCTTCCCACCCCTCCGCCCGGCTCGGCTAGCTCGCGCCCTGGTTCTTCGGGGTGAAGGCCGTGCGGTACTGCTCGCAGCTGGAGTCCCACGACAGGGACCCGGTGAGGGTGCCGTATCCGGTGCGGGTCACAGACCATTCCACCGTGTACTTCCCGGTGTCACACGTGATGCGCTTGCCGCCGGGGACCTTCGTACGGCCCGTCGCGGGCCGGTCCTTGAGCTCCTGGCGCACCTGCGCCACCTCGGCGCGCCGGGCGTTGCGCAGGACGGCGCGCAGGACGAACACCTGCTTGCCGTCCTTCGTCGTCAGCAGCTTCTTGACCCCCTGCGAGTCGGACACCGACCACGCGAACTCGTACCCGGGCTCCCAGGCCAGGGTGGTGGGGTCGCCGACCTTGCGCTCGTACTCCTCGGCGCCCTTGGGGCCGGGGCGGGTGATGGTCTTGTACTGGATGCCGGGGTGGAAGCGGAACTGCGCCTCCACCTTGTGCATGTCGTCCTTGGTCCACATCGACTTCATCTTCCCCTCCCCGCCGCTCGGGTCCTGGAGATAGTCCGCGCTGCCCGCGGCGGTGGCCGCGCCGCCCGAGAGGGCCGGAGCGAGGGCCGCGGCGGCGGCGAGGACGAGGAAGGCGGTGCGGGTGCGGTTCATGCCCGGACCAACGGGACCCTCCGGCGGGCCGGAACGACGCCGGGCACCCTTTCACCCGTACGGGATCCGGCCGGGGATGGGTGGACGCCCGGCTACGCCTGGCCGGTCTCGAAGCGGCTGATGCGGCCCCCGCCGGGGGCGATGACGAACCTCCAGGAGGTGCGCATCTCGCCCCAGGTGTCGTTGCGGTAGCCGACGGTCAGGGTGCGGCCGCCGTCGGACTCGGACTGGACGTCCATGTGGCCGCCGGAGTCGAAGATCTCCCGGTCGATCCACTCGTGGAGATCGCGCTCCGTACCGTCGTCGGACATGGTCGCGTCGGCGGTCAGGAGCGCGAGGAAGGCGTCCTTGTCGTGCGCGTTGACCGCGCTGACGAGGGCGCCGACGACGGGGTCGGACAACTTCCCGGGGGCGATGGCCACGGAGACCTCCTGGTCGGGCGTACGGGCGTACGGGCGTGGGGCGGCGCCGGTACGGGTGTGCGTGCGCGACCAGGGAACACCGCGGGCGGCACCGGGGCGTCGACCCTCACCCGTTCGCCACCGGACGGCGTGTCAGGCGGCCGCGCCGGCTCAGGCGCTGGGGCCGGTGACCACGGGGAAGCCGGTGGGGCGGCCCTGCTCCTTCAGCCAGGCCAGGACCTGGTCGAGGGCTTCGACGCTCTGGGCGCGGTCGCCGCCGCCGTCGTGGAAGAGGATGGTCGGGCCGTTGCCGATCTCGGCCTTGACCGCGGCGACGATCGCGGCCACGCCCGGCTTGGTGAAGTCCTTGGTGTCGACGTTCCAGCCGAGCGGGCGCATGCCGTTCGCGGCGGCCAGGGCCCTGCTCTCGGGGGTGAACGCGCCGCCGGGGGCCCGGTAGTACTCCACCTTGGCCCCGCCGCCCGCGGCGTCCTCGATCTGCTTCTTCGCGTCGAAAATCTGCTGCCGCTGGTAGGCCAGGGGCTTCTTGTCCATCCCCGTGTTGTGGTCCATCGTGTGGTCGCAGAGCCGGTGGCCACCGGCGACGACCTTCTTGACCAGGTCGGGGTGGTCCTTGGCCTGCGGTCCGATCATGCAGAAGACCGCCTTCACGTCGTACTTCTTCAGTACCTCCAGCACCTTCGGGGTCCACTTGGGGTCGGGTCCGTCGTCGATGGTGATGTTGACCGCGTCGCCGCCGCTCTCCGACGCGTGGGCTATGCCCTCCGGGACCTGCCCGCCCGGCTTCCCGGGCGCCTGCGGCTCGGCGTCGCCGCCCTTCGTGGGGTCGTCGGTCTGCCGGGCGACGTTCTGGTGGTTGGTGTCGTGACCCGGGTCGACGAGCACCGTCACCCCCCACGCGGTCGCGGCCACCGCCGCCACCGCTCCGGCGACGGCGATCCGTGCCTTCGTACCCCGCATCTGCGTGCGCGTCATGAACCCCATGTGCTGTCTCAACTCCCCATATCCACGTCCGCCGTGTGACCTCGCACTGGTCAGGACGTCGGTCGGGGATGCGGGGTTCCAGCCGAATGGCCCATAAATTTCGGGTTGGAGGACTTTGGTCCTTGATCGTCCCGAATTCCGTCCCGACTGAAACCGAGGACGAACGGACCGGCCTCATACCGGACATCCCGGTCCCAAGACCCGGGCTCTAGCCGGAAGTTCACCTACCCATGCACAAGGCGGCAATCACCCCCTCCTTCACCCCGCACACGCTGCTCGCCCTGCTCGCCCTGTCGGTGACGGCGTGCGGGGCGGACGGAGGCGGGAACGCCGCGGAGGCCTCGAGGCCGGCCGCCGAGCTGAGCCTCGTACCGCCAGCCGGGCACCCGGGTGACCCTGGAAGCCCCCCTGTCGGGGGGGGATCACGGCGGGCGACCCGGCGAAGACGCCGACGTGGAGCGGAAGGATGCCCCTCATGGCCAAGGAGGGAAAAGCAACGGCTTCGGCGCGTGGAACCTGCCCTGGAACGAATGGCAGAAGCACTCGGCCCTGAAGCAGTCCGACCGATCCAGCCCCGCCGAATCCAGCCCCGCCGGCGTTTGAGGCGCGGGTCCGGGCGGAGCCCGGTTTCGGGAAGGGGCGGGGTGGGGGAAGGCCCCGCGCAAGCGGCCCACCCGGCCATCCGACCGCCCACCCGACCGCAGCCGACCGCCGCCCGCCCACCCCGCCCGCCCGGGGTACGACGGGGGCCCGGCCCGAAGGATCCGTAGATCCAGCGAGCCGGGCCCACCGTCCACCCGAGCGCGAGCAACTCAGTGCACGACAACCGTCTCCGGAGCCACCTCGGACTTGGCGGAGCCCCCACCGTCGGAGCCCCCCGCCGGCCCGGCGCCCCGCAGCGGGACCTCCTTGACGAACCAGGCGGCCACGAAGCCCAGTACCGCGATCCCCGCACCCAGCAGGAACGCCGAGTGCGTACCGGCGGCCACCGCGTGCTGGTACGCGTCCCGCACGAGCTCCGGCAGCTTCGCCAGACTCGCCGCGTCCAGCTGCGCGGAGCCCGCCGCGGTCGCCGCTTCGGGGCCGAGCCGGTCTGTCATGGTGCTGGCGACCTGACTGGTGAACAGGGAGCCCATCAGCGCGACGCCGAAGGAGCCGCCGAGCGTGCGGAACAGGGTCGCCGAGGAGGACGCGACGCCCATGTCCTTCATCTCGACGCTGTTCTGCGCGACCAGCATCGTGATCTGCATCAGGAATCCGAGGCCGGCGCCGAGCACCGCCATGTAGACGCCGGACATCAGGCGGCTCGTCCCGGTGTCCATGGTGGCGAGCAGGAAGAGTCCGACGACCATGAGCCCGCCGCCGATGATCGGGAAGATCTTGTACTTGCCGCTGCTGGTGGTGATCCGGCCCGCGACCAGCGAGACGGCCATCATCGAGAGCAGCATCGGCAGGAGCAGCAGGCCGGAGTTGGTGGCCGAGGCGCCCTGAACCGACTGCTGGAAGAGCGGCAGGTACAGCACGCCGCCGAACATCGCGAAGCCGACCAGGAAGCCGATCACGGACATGAGGGTGAAGTTGCGGCTGCGGAAGATGTGCAGCGGCATGACCGGGTCGGCGGCCTTGGTCTCGGCGTAGAGGAAGCCGGCGATGGAGACGATGCCGACGGCGATCAGGCCGATGATCTCGGTGGAACCCCACGCGTACTCGGTGCCGCCCCAGGTGGTGACGAGGACGGTGGAGGTGATGCCGATGGTGAGCAGCGCCGCGCCGAGGTAGTCGATCTTGGGGCGTTCCCCGTGGACCTTCTTCGGGAGGTGCAGCACCGCGGTGACCATGGCCAGGGCCACGGCGCCGAGCGGCAGGTTGATGTAGAAGGACCAGCGCCAGCCCATGTGGTCGGTGATGGTGCCGCCGACCAGCGGTCCGCCGATCATGGCGAGGGCCATCACGCCGGCCATCATGCCCTGGTACTTGCCGCGCTCGCGGGGCGGGATCAGGTCGCCGATGATCGCCATGACGCCGACCATCAGACCACCGGCGCCGAGGCCCTGGATCGCGCGGAAGCCGATGAGCTGACCCATGTCCTGGGCCATGCCGCTGAGCGCGGAGCCGATCAGGAAGATGACGATCGAGACGAGGAAGGAGCCCTTGCGCCCGTACATGTCGCCGACCTTGCCCCAGATGGGAGTGGAGGCGGCGGTGGCCAGGGTGTAGGCGGTGACGACCCAGGAGAGGTGCTCCAGGCCGCCGAGCTCGCCGACGATCGTGGGCATGGCCGTACCGATGATCATGTTGTCCAGCATGGCCAGCAGCATCGCGATCATGAGCGCCATCAGGACGACCCGCACGCTGCGCGGCTTCACCTCCTCCGAGGCGCCCGCGTTCTTCTTGATTTCCACCATGTTCCACTCCCCTGGCGCATACGCACCGGCCCTGGGACTTACTTGCCGACCGGCTAGTTCACTACACTGGGGAAGGTAGACCCGTAACTAGCCGGGCGTCAAGTAAGTAATCAGGGAGAGTCCATGTCCAGCAGCAGTCCACAGCAGCGCCGCGGCAACACGCGGCAGCGCATCCAGGACATCGCACTGGAACTCTTCGCCGAGCAGGGATACGAGAAGACGTCGCTGCGGGAGATCGCGGAGCGGCTGGGGGTCACGAAGGCGGCGCTGTACTACCACTTCAAGACCAAGGAAGACATCATCATCAGCCTGTTCGACGACCTGACCCGGCCGATCGACGAGCTGATCCAGTGGGCGGAGGAACAGCCGCGCACGCTGGAGATGAAGCGCGAGGTCCTGCGCCGCTACAGCGAGGCGATGGCGGGCGGCGCCCCCCTGTACCGCTTCATGCAGGAGAACCAGGCGTCACTGCGGGAGCTGAGCATCGGCGAGACGGTGAAGAAGCGCCTCCTCACCCTGGTGGAGCTGCTCCGGTCCGGCCAGGAGGACGCCCCACTGGCCGACCAAGTGCGGTGCGTGAGCGCCCTGTTCACCCTGCACGCGGGAATGATGTTCCTCCAGCACGTGGAGGGGGACAACCCGGAGGAGACCCGCCAGGCCGCCCTGGAGGTCGCGACGGACCTGATCACCCAGGCCCACCGGCAGCCATAGCCCCACCTCCCCTCCGTTCACTCGATCGAACGAACAAGACGCCAGATAATCACTCTCCGTAGTCATTCCGGCTACTTTTGGTGATGTGCGCCGCGGAAGAGCCTCGGCGCCCGAGCCAAAGGCACCGTCGTCATGATGCGTCTCGCCGTCACCACCGCCGCTGCCGCGGCAGCCGTCTTCGCCACCGCTCTCGCGCCGCAGGCACCCGCGCCCGCCGCCGCATCCCTCTCCTACGTCGCCCTCGGGGACTCGTACAGCGCCGCCTCCTTCGTGCGCCCCTGGAACACCGACGGATGCGGCCGCTCCGAGCAGGACTATCCGCACCAGGCCGCGCGGCGGCTGAAGTTGAAGCTCACCGATGTCACCTGCTCCGCCGCGGAGGTCAGAGCGGGGCTGCTGGGGCCGCAGTCCGAGCTGAAGGGGCCACCATCCGTGCCCCCACCGGGAGGATGGACGGCAAAGCCGGCGCAGATCGGAGCCGTTACGGCTGCCGCCGATCTCGTCACGGTCGGCGCCGGCGGCAACTCCGTGGGCTTCTCCGAGATCGTCGAGACCTGCGTGAAGCGCGGCCTGGCCTCTTTCGGTACGGGCACCCCGTGCACCGATCACTACGCGCGGGGCGGGGGCGCCGCGGGGCTCGACGCCCGGTTCACCGCACTGGAGGCCGATTTCTCCGCCCTGCTGAAGGAGATCCGCACGCGCGCCCCGCGCGCCGGGGTCGCGGTCGTCGGGTATCCGGCCGTCGTGGACGAGGCCGCGGGCTGCGGCTGGGGGTCCTGGCACCAGCTCGGAACCGTGACCAAGGGCGACATGCCCTGGCTCGACAGCCTGGAGCGCCGGGTCAACACCCTCCTGCGGGAGCAGGCCCGCCGGAGCGGCGCGGTGTACGTGGACACCTACTCCTCCAGCACCGGTCACGGGGTGTGCGCGAGCGGAGAGCAGCGCTGGATGTACGGGATCAAGGACAGCCTGACCGGGCCGGGCGAGCAGAGCGACCCGCCCTCCGAGCTCTGCCGCTCCATCCCGGCCCGGGGCGAGGCCTGCACCGTCCTCCACCCGAACCTCCGCGGAGCCACCCACCAGGCGGACCGCGTCACCGAGACCCTGACCGCGCTGAGCGTCCGAGCGGGAACGGACTAGGGCGGCTTAGCCCGCTCGGCGGGGGCCGGACGGGGGCTTGTGTACGGCAGACGAGGTAACTGCACGTAGATAATATGAAACTGACGGTTGCTCTGGGTAGCGCTCAGGACCGACGGGCCCTCGACCCGGTCCGCGTTCGGCAACCGAAGGACAGCACCCATGAACATCCTCCGCACGGCACGCATCGCCGCCCCCGCCCTGGCCGCCCTCACACTGACGCTGACCTTCGCCGGCCCCGCGTCCGCCGCCCCCGCGTTCGTGATGCGCAGCGGAAGCCAGATCAATTTCGCCGCACTGCCCGGAGAGTCGAACAACGTCACCTTCAGCGTCAGCAGTGGATTCCTTACGGTGAGCGACGCCGCGAACCCCCTGACCCCGGGCTTCGGCTGTGTCCAGTTCGGCAATCCCAACACCGTCCGCTGCGGTTCGGCGGGCGGGGTGACCCGTATCCAGGCGTCGATGGGCGACCGCGACGACGTGGCCACCAACAACACCGCGATCCCGAGCGACCTCGTCGGCGGGGAGGGGGACGACATCCTCGTCGGCGGCAGCGGTGCCGACCGGCTGACCGACTCGGACGGCTGGAACGCCTCGCCCGGCAGCACCCTCACCTTCGACGGGCGCGGCGGCAACGACACCGTCCTCAGCCGCAACGGCGGATTCGACCGCATCAACTGTGGTGAGAACGCCGGTGACTTCGACATGCTGCTGGCCGACTCGGCCGCCCTCGACGCCGTGGTCCCGGGCACGTGCGAGTTCGTGCAGCGCTTCTAGACCGTCCCGCCGGGCGGCGGTGGGGCGAGCCCGCTCCGCCGCCGCCGGGGGCGGGTTCGTCAGCGGCTCAGGTCCCGGAAGCGCTTCACGGCGAGCGGGAAGAACACCGCGATCAGGGCTACCGGCCAGGCCACCGCGAGGAGTTCCGCGTGGGTCGCGGCCCAGGAGTCGCCGGCCGCGCCCGGGTTGCCGAAGAGGCCGCGTACCGCGGTGGCCGTCGCGGACATCGGGTTCCACTCCACGATCACGCCCAGCCAGGAGGGCATCGATTCGGGCGAGGCGATGACGTTGGAGAGGAAGCTGACCGGCCAGACGAGGATCTGCACGGCCTGCACCAGTTCCGGCTTGCCCGCGACCATCGCCAGGTGGATGCCGATCCACAGCATCGCGAACCGCAGCAGCAACAGCAGTCCTACGGCGCCCAGGAAGGCGGCGAGGCCCTCGTGCCAGCGCCAGCCGATCGCATATCCGACCGTGATCATGACGGTCAGGCCGACCGCCGACTGCAGCATGTCGGCGACGCTCCGGCCGACCAGGACCGCGCCGGAGTTCATCGGCATCGAGCGGAACCGGTCGATGACCCCCTTGCCGAGGTCCTGGGTGACCGAGAGCATCGTCGCCTCGAGGCCGAAGGCCATGGTCATGGTGAGCATGCCGGGGACCAGGTAGGCCGTGAAGTCGCCCTCGATGCCCCGTCCGCCGCCGATCAGGTAGCTGAACATCAGCAGCATCATCACCGGGAAGACCAGCCCGACGACCACCTGCACGGGCTGTCGCGCCCAGTGGGCCAGCTCGCGCCGGGTCATCGTCCAGGAGTCGACGGCCGCCCAGCCCAGCTTCGAACCCGTGCCGTGCTCCGCGCTCACACCGTGCGTCGCACTCATACGGCCTCCTCCCTCGTCAGGTGCATGAAGACCTCGTCGAGCGTCGGCCGGCGTACGGCGATGTCCTCCGCCTCGATGCCCGCCACTTCCAGTGCCCGCACGGTCTCGGTCAGGGCCGCCATCCGGTCGGTGACCGAGGCGCTGACCATCCGCCGGTCCTCGTCCACCACCACGTCACCGGGCAGGATTGAGGCCGCTCGGGCCAGTTGGGCCGTGTCGTGCAGGACCACGTCGATGCGGTCGCCGCCCGTCTTGGTCTTCAGCTCGTCGGCCGTTCCCTCGGCAATGACCTTCCCGTGGTTGATCACCGCGATCTTGTCGGCCAGTTGGTCGGCTTCCTCCAGGTACTGCGTGGTCAGCAGGACGGTCGTGCCGCCGTCGACCAGGGAACGCACCGCGTTCCACACCTCCGTGCGACCGCGGGGGTCGAGCCCGGTCGTGGGCTCGTCCAGGAAGAGCACTTGAGGCCGCAAAATGAGGGAGGCCGCGAGGTCGAGCCGCCGCCGCATGCCGCCGCTGTACTGCTTGACCGCCTTCTTGCCGGTGTCCGCGAGCCCGAACCGGGCCAGGAGCTCATCAGCCCGGGCGCCCGCACGGCGGGAGCCGAGATGGTAGAGGCGGCCGAACATCTCCAGGTTCTGGCGGCCGCTGAGCTCCTCGTCGACAGCGGCGTGCTGGCCGAGCAGCCCGATCCGCGAGCGCACCTCGTCGGGCCGGGTCCGCACGTCGAAGCCCGCCACCTCGACGCGCCCCTCCTCGGGGCGCAGCAGCGTGGACATGATGCGTACGGCCGTGGTTTTTCCGGCGCCGTTCGGGCCGAGGATCCCCTGGACGGTCCCGGCTCGGACCGTGAGATCGAGGCCGTCGAGGGCCTGCTTGTCCCCGTACTTCTTCCGCAGACCTTCGACGACGATCGACAGTTCGTGGTCAGACAAAACACCCTCCTTCACCCAGTACTCAAACTTGACCAGAGAGTGCAAGGTAAGCCACCCCGATCAGTTAGTCAAACTTGATTAGGTGAGAGGGTCAGCAGAAGTGCGCAGCTAGTCAAACTTGGATAGAGGTAGTCTAGTCAAAATTGCCCAAGAGGGAGAGGCGCATGTCAGCGATCCGGCTGCTGGTCCTCGGCGCGGTCCGCCAGCACGGTCGGGCCCACGGCTACCAGGTACGCAACGACCTGGAGTTCTGGGGCGCCCACGAGTGGTCCAACGCCAAGCCGGGCTCGATCTACCACGCGCTCAAGCAGATGGCGAAGCAAGGACTCCTCATCGCGCACGAGGTCGCGCCGAGCGCCGTCGGCGGCCCGCCCCGCGTCGAGTACGAGATCACCGACAAGGGAACCGAAGAGTTCTTCACCCTGCTGCGCGAGGCCCTGAGCTCGCACGAGCAGAAGTCCGACGTCGTCTCGGCCGGCCTCGGCTTCATCGTCGACCTGCCCCGGAACGAGGCCGTCGCCCTCCTCAAGCAGCGGATCGCGGGGCTCGAGCAGTGGCGGTCCGCCGTCACCGAGTACTACACGCCGGAGGACGGGCCCGGGCAGCTCGGCCACATCGGCGAAATCATGAACCTGTGGGTGCACTCGGCCGACAGCGGCGCGGAATGGACCCGCGGACTCGTCGAGCGGATCGAAGGCGGCGCGTACACCTTCGCGGGGGAGGGCGAACCCTTCGTGGGCGTGCTCGCGGACGATGAGCCGAACCCGTACGCGACAGGGCCACACCCGGAGGACGACCGCTAGCAGCGGCCGGCCTCGTGGCGGGTCAGTTGTAGTAGGTGTCGAACGAGGCTATCCAGAGCGCCGCCAGCGGCAGGACGGACAGTTGGACGGCTGCCGTGGTCCAGCAACGTCCGAGGATCGCGGCGGAGGTGCTCCACAGCGCCGTCGTGCGCAGCAGGTCCACCGCCCCTGCCTGGTAGCCCTGTCCGCCGGGATCCATCATGCCGGGGTACCCGAGCCAGCCCTCGGTGAAGATCCGAAGAACAGCCCGAAGATCAAGACACCCATGCCTCAGGAGATGCCCCCACTCCCGGAGCGGTTCCCTCATACCGCAGCAGGGCCCGGGCCGCGTGGTGCGGTCCGGGCCCTGCTTCGTGCGGGGTCGCCCTGGGGCGGGGGTGCGTCAGCTCTCGGCGGGAGCGTCGGCCGTCGGCTCGGCGCCCTCGGCCTCGGCTGCCTTCTCGCGCATCTTGCGCAGCAGCTCCGCCCTCTGGTCGGCCGCGCCCTGGCGGTCGAGGTTGCGGTGCGGGCCGTTGTTCGCCCGTTCGGCGCGGGACTGCCGCTTGCGCTGGCCGCCGCCCTGGCCCACGGGGTTGTTGATGTTCTTGCTGACGGTCACGGGTTCTCCCGGTCATGAGTGCGGAGTGATCTACGGATGCGTTGGTGGGGGACGGTCGGCGGCGTCGTCGTCGAAGGACGTCAGCCGGGGCCCATCACGCGCTCACTCGTAAATCGGCCTCTGGAAGAACATGACAAAGACGTTACCCGCTTCCGTCGACCCCTGACACCAACCCTTGCGGGGCGGCCGTCAGCGGGCTTCGCGGGACTCCCGCCACTGGGCGAGTTCGGCTTCGACGTCGAATTCCCTGAGGTTCAGCGGGGGGCCGGGCGGGGGCCTGCGCAGGGCCGTGCGGATCTTGTCGTTGATCTCCGTGAGGAGGTCGCGGACCTGGCGTTCGGTGCGGGCGGCCTTGATCGCCTCGCGGGCGTCTTCCGCCTCCTTGCGGAGTGCGAGCGCCGGCGGGAGGACCGCGAAGCCCTCGCGGTGCAGTTTGCCCTTGATCCACCAGAGCTCGTCGTACGGGGCGTCGAGCGAGGCCAGCGGCTTTCCGAAGCCGGGCAGGTTCTCGATCTCGCCGCTCGCCTCGGCCTGTCTGATCTGGCGGTCCACGAAGGATTCGAAGCTGACACCAGGCGGTTTGCGCTCGGTCACACTGCCTCCCCAGGGTTCCTGCCAGCATAACTCCGAGGGCTGGGGAGGGGGTTGCGGAGCGTAACCGTCCCGCCTGCGGGCACTCGGATCCAGAACGCTCAGAGGCGGCGGTCCGACTCGTCGATCGGGATGTCGTTGATGCTGGCCTCGCGGCGGCGCATCAGGCCTGCGGCATCGAACTCCCACTGCTCGTTGCCGTGGCTGCGCCACCACTGGCCGCTCATGTCGTGCCACTCGTACTCGAAGCGCACCGAGATGCGGTTGTCGGTGTACGCCCACAGCTCCTTGCGCAGGCGGTACTCCAGCTCGCGCTCCCACTTGTCGGCGAGGAAGGCGCGGATCTCGGCGCGGCCGGTCAGGAAGCGGTCGCGGTTCCGCCAGGCGGAGTCCTCGGTGTAGGCGAGGGAGACGCGTTCGGGGTCGCGGCTGTTCCAGGCGTCCTCGGCGGCCTGCACCTTGGCGCGGGCGGACTCCTCGGTGAAGGGCGGCAGCGGCGGTCGCACGGAATGGGTAGCGGTCACGGCGGGATACCTCTCCACATCGACTGGGGTGGGTGGGGCGGGGCGGAGCGGGGCGGGAGAATGAGAACGGTCGTTCTCCATGGCGTCCCGAGCTTAGAGAACGTGCGTTCTCCGCGCAAGCGATTCTGGTCTACGCTGCTTCCATGCCCGCCGCCCCGATGAACGACGAAGACGCCCGCACCCGCCTGCTCGACGCCGCGGAGGCGCTGTTCTACGCCGAAGGCATCCAGGCCGTGGGCATGGACCGGATCCGCGCCGAGTCGGGGATCCCGCTCAAGCGGCTCTACCGCCTCTACCCGGCCAAGGAGTCCCTGGTCACCGCCTACCTGGAGCGCCGCGACCGCCGCTGGATGGGGAGCCTGCGCGCAGCGGTCGCGGGGCAGGCCGACCCGGTCGGGGCGGTCTTCGAGTGGCTCGCCCGATGGTTCTCGGAGCCGGGCTTCCGCGGCTGCGCGTTCCTGAACGCGTACGGGGAGCTGGGCGCGGGGCCCGCAGGGGTGCTGGACGTCGTACGCCGCCACAAGGCGGAGCTGCGGGCTCTGCTGGCCGACGCCGCCGGGCCGGGCCGGGAGGGGCTGGCGGAGCAGTTGCTGCTGCTGGTCGAGGGGGCGACGGTGGTCGCGGCCCTGGAGCCGGGCCCGGGAGCGGCGGTGCGGGCGCGCGAGGCGGCGTACGTCCTGGTCCGGGCCGGCGGAGGGATTCACGCGGCTGCCGAGTGATCGGTTACGCGTCGTACACGACCGGGTCGCATTGTCAGCTTTTAACTGGTGTTGGGACTTTTGTCCACCGGAAGACCGCATTCGGCGGTCGCCCTCCGGTTCCGTCGCTTTTCCTCGCGGAGGAAACACCCTTGTCTGCTTCCCGCTGCACGTCGGCCGCCCTGGTCGTCGCGGCCGTCACCGCGACCTGCCTGCTGCCGGCCGTGCCGGCTTTCGCCGCCGGCTCGCCGCACATCCGGTTCTCCCAGCCGTACGTCCCCTCGATCGCCGCCGGAAAGACCGGCCGCGTGGTGATCGTGGCGGAGACCGGCGGCGATCCGGCGCTCAGCAGCAGATTCCGGATCACCGCGCCGGAGCGGACGACCTTCCCCGAGGCCCGCTTCTACTGGAACGGCGACCGCGCGGGCGCGCCCTGCACCCTCTCGGGCAACGCCCGCCAGCTGACCTGTGACGCCGGGACCCGGGCGGGCTTCGCCTTCCCGGCGGACAGCGGCACCCGGCTGGGCGTACTCGTACGGGTGGACGCGGACGCCCCCGAGGGCACGACGCTCGACGGCGGCGAGTGGGCGGCCGGGGCGGGCTCCTCGCCCGGTCTGTACGCGGTGTCCACCCCGGTGACGGGCCCCAAGGGCGACGACGGCCAGGACGGCCACGACGGGAAGCCGGGCCACGGCGGAAAGCCCGGTCACCACGGCAAGCCGGGCCGCCCCGGCCCCAAGGGCGACAAGGGTGACCAGGGCGAGCGCGGCGAGAAGGGCGAGCGCGGGGACCGCGGCGACCGCGGTGAGAAGGGTGACCGCGGCGAGAAGGGCGAGCACGGGCCGAAGGGTCCGCAGGGCCCCAAGGGACCCAAGGGACCGAAGGGCGACGCGGGACCGCAGGGACCGAAGGGCGACCAGGGCCCGGCCGGAGGCCCCCAGGGCCCGAGGGGCGAGACCGGGGCACCCGGCCCGAAGGGTGACACGGGCCCGGCGGGCGGCCCGAAGGGCGACACCGGGGCAGCCGGGCCGAAGGGCGACACGGGCAACCCCGGTCCGGCGGGACCGGCGGGAGTGCCCGGACCGGGCGGACCCCAGGGCCCCAAGGGCGACACCGGCCCGGCCGGCGGACCCAAGGGCGACAAGGGTGACAAGGGCGACCGCGGTGACCGCGGGAACACCGGCCCGGCCGGACCGACCGGTTCGCGCGGACCGGGCGGACCGAAGGGCGACCAGGGCCCGAAGGGCAACCGCGGACCGGGCGGACCCAAGGGCGACCAGGGCCCGAGGGGACCGCAGGGCCCGAAGGGCGACAAGGGCAAGCCCGGCACGTGCAAGTGCGGCAAGGACCACGGCGGTAAGGACCACGGCGGCAAGGGCGACAAGCCCGGCAAGCCGACGGCCCGCATCGTCAGCGACAAGCTGCACGTCCGCACCGGCCCCGGCACCCACTACAAGAAGACCGGCGCGATCAAGCACGGCACCGAGGTCCAGGTGCTGTGCAAGACCAACGGCACCTCGGTCGACGGCAACACCCTTTGGTACAAGCTCGCCGACGGCCGCGGCTGGATCGCCGCCCGCTACGCCGAGAACCTGAACCGCATCCCCTCCTGCTGACCCAGCCCCACCCATCCTTTCCTTCGGTGCGCATCGAGGCCCCCGGGCCCCGGTGCGCACCGAAGTCGTTTCCGCCCCGCGGCAGGCATCCGCACGGACAACGAAATCCGAACCACCCGCCCAAACGGACCGCTAATCCCGGCCATCAACAGGTAGTTGAACAAAAGAAACCGAAGAGAACCCTTGTGTCCCCACCGCCACCGCGTAGAAGATCTAGCCCTTGTACGCGGCTCAGAGGGGCACAGCCAGTGGTGAGCAAAAGGGCCGGCAGCGACGGGGGCGGCCTGCGCGCCGGCAGCCTGGGGACGCTCGACTCCATCGTCTTGGCGGTCGCGGGCTGCGGGCCGGCGTACACCGTCGCCGCGACGATCCCCGCGCTCATCGCCACCGTCGGGGTCGCGAGCCCCGCGGTGCTCCTGTACTGCGCGATACCGATGACCGGCATCGCGCTGGCCTTCCGTCATCTGGGCCGCCTCGACGTCAACGCCGGGGCGAGCTACGCCTGGGTGGCGCGCACGCTGCACCCCTTCCTCGGCTTCCTCAGCGGCTGGGCCCTGGTCGTCGCCGCGACGGCCTTCCTCGTGTCGGCCACCCTCCCGGCCGGCAGTGCCACCCTCGCCCTCATCAGCCCGGAACTGGCCGCGCACACCGGCCTGGCCACGGCCGTCGGCGCGGGCTGGTTCCTGCTCATGGCGGGCGTGGTGGCGCAGGGGGCCCGGATCAGCCCGTACACCCGCCGGATCCTCACCGGCCTCCAGCTCGTGCTGCTCCTGGCCTTCGCCGTCGCCGCCCTGGTCAAGGACGGGAACGCGGCGGACTTCTCGCTCTCCTGGTTCGGCTTCGGCCATTTCGACGCGTCGCACAGCTTCGTCGCCGGCGCGCTGATCGCGGGAGTCAGCTACTGGGGCTGGGACGTCTCCAGCAATCTCAACGAGGAGACCCGCACCGGTCGCCGTTCCTTCGGCCTCGGCGGCCTGATCGGCGTCGCGGTGTCGTTCGCGATCTTCGTCGTCTTCACCATCGCCACCAACATCCTCATCGGGGCGGACGCGGTACGGAACAACCCCGACGGCTTCCTCTCCGTGCTCGGCGACGCCGTATGGCCGGGCTGGGGCGGCCGGCTGCTCGTCCTCGCCGTCGTTCTGTCCATGATCGCCACCCTGGAGACGAGCCTCCTCCAGGCGACCCGCACGCTCTTCGCCATGGGCCGCGACCGCACCGTGCCCGCCGCGTTCGGCCGCATCCACCGCGACTGGCAGACGCCCTCGGTCGCCACGGCCACCGTGGCGGCGGTGGCTCTCCTGCTCGTCGCGGTGTCCGCCACGGCCGGCTCCGGCACGCAGTTCGTACGGGACGCCGTCAGCGGCATCGGCCTGCACATCGCCTTCTACTACGCCCTCGCCGGCCTGGCGGCCGTGGTCGCCTACCGCAAGGTGCTGTTCAGGTCCGTGGGCACCTTCCTCCTCGTCGGGCTGTGGCCGCTCGGCGGAGCCCTGTTCATGATCTGGATCTTCGCGATGTCGGTGCCGGAACTGACCGGCAGCGCCCTCGCCATCGGCCTCGGGGCGCTCGCTCTGGGTCTGATCCCGATGACCTTCTCCCGGCTGCAGGGCGTCTCCTACTTCAGGCCCAGGCCGCTGGATCCCGAACAGGACGTCTTCTACGAGGAACAAGGCTCCGGACCGGGCAGCGGACCCGGCCTCGCGGGGGCCGAACGGCGGGACGACGTGCTCACCGACTACTGACGGCACGCAGAGCGCAGAGCGCCGACGCCGCCAGTGCCAGCCGCTCCGGCGCCCGCGTCGTCCACCCCCACCGATCCGAGGAGTGTCCATGGCACCCTGGCCGCGCCGCCGCCGTTCCGGAGCACCGGTCTACGACCTGGCGTACGGCGACCGAGGCCTGGAGCAGTGCCGCCAGGACATGGTGATGGGCCGCTGGGAAGGGGCCCGCGACCTGCTGGCCGAGCACCCCCGTGAGGACTGGGACCGGCGCGCGCACCGCATCCGGCTGCTCGCGGACGCCGCGGCGAGCCGGCGCACCGTGGACGTCTGGTACGCCGCCGACCCCACCGATCCGGACGCGGCCGTACTGCGTGCGGAGACCGAGGTGATGCGGACGTTCGCCGCGGCGCGCAGCGGGGCGATGCCCGCGAGCGACAGCCTGGACCAGGTGGCCGGGCTCTGTCTGCGGGCCGCCGATCTGGCACCCGAGGACCCGTACCCGTACGTCTCCCTCGTGACGCTCGCCAGGCTGTACGACCGCGGCGACCCGAACATGGGCCACTGGTGGAAGGAGCTCCGCGCCCGCGACCCCTACCACCGGGAAGCCCACCACCAGGCGCTGCGCTACCTCTCCCCGCGCTGGCACGGATCGAACGGCGAGGCCAACAACTTCGCCTGGGACGTGGCCGTCTACGCCCCGCCCGGTTCGCCGCTCGTGGTGCTGCCGCAGGTGGCGCGGGCGGAGCAGTACCGGCACCAGACGGAGGCGGAGGGGCGCACGGCGATCGGCCTGGCCTATCACTGGAGCGGGGACCGGGCGCGCTGGGACCTGCGCAACGCGCTGGAGAACTGGATCGCCCACCGCACGGTGTCGTACGCCCAGGACGTCGCCGACCTGAACTACCTGGCCCACGGCCTGGTCCACGCGGGCATGGAGGCGCGGGCGCCGGCCGTCTTCGCCCTGCTGGACAACAGGGCCACGCGGGTCCCGTGGTCGTACAGCGGCGACGCGGAGAGCCTCTTCGTCCGCTGGCGGGACAAGTCACTGGACCTCCCGGACCAGCGGCGGGTCTGAGACGGCGCTCCCCGATCGTCGCGGTCGGTTGGTTTGTCAAGCCCCGAAAGTCAGGGGCATGACGCGGTGCGCCGGCGCGGGCTCAATGGGGGGAGGGGATCACGTAGAGCAGGTGACCACCCGCATCATCGGCCTTTCTCGCCGCCCTGTCCCTGTCTGCTCGCCGGAGGTGAACTCTCATGAACCACAGACCCCGCAGACCCCGCAGACGACAACGGTTCGCCGTTCTCACCGCCTCGGCCGCCCTGGCCGGCGCAGGCGCACTCCTGCCCTCCAACGCGTTCGCCGTGTCGGCGGCGGCGCCGCCGCAGGCCGGCCCCACCGGCGTCACCGCGACGGCATCCGGCCACGCCGGTCACCGCGACCGCGGTGACGACGGCTACCGCATCCGCTACTGCCACTGGCACCAACGCGCCCACCATCAGAGCTGGGGTCGGTGGGACTGCCACACGTACTGGTACGGACACGGGAACGGCGACTGGAAGGGCGGCTGGAACGGCCACTGGAAGGGCGACTGGAAGGGCGACTGGAGCGGCTACGACAGCCGCGGCCACCGCGCCTGATCCAGCCGGGCCGGAAGGCTGGATCCACACTCCGGACCGGGCGGTACATCCGCCCGGTCCGGCTCCTCGGCATCCCGTGGAAAAAACTTCGGCGGTGATGTCGAGAACCCGTGCCGGGCTCCGTCTCCTCCGTGAGAGCGGCCAGAATGGGCCGCACCGCACCGAGGAGACCGTCATGGCCAAGTACCTGCTTCTCAAGCACTACCGCGGCGCCCCGGCTGCCGCCAACGACGTCCCCATGAGCGAGTGGGCGCCGGAGGAGATCACGGCCCACATCCAGTACATGCGCGACTTCGCGGACCGGCTGGAGGGCAGCGGCGAGTTCGTCGACGGTCAGGCCCTCGCCCCCGAGGGGACCTGGGTCCGCTACGACGGCGAGGGCCGGCCGCCGGTCACCGACGGCCCCTTCGCCGAGACGAAGGACCTGATCGCCGGGTGGATGGTGATCGACGTCGACAGCTACGAGCGCGCCGTCGAGCTGGCCGGTGAGCTGTCGGCGGCCCCCGGGGCGGGCGGCAAGCCCATCCACGAGTGGCTGGAGCTGCGCCCGTTCCTGGCGGCGCCGCCCACCGTCCCCGAGTGCCACTGACGTGCACATCGACGAGGCCCTCCTGCGGAGCCTCACCCCGAACGTCCTCGGAATCCTCGTCCGCCGCGGAGCAGACTTCGCGGCGGCCGAGGACGCCGTCCAGGAGGCCCTGCTCGAAGCGGTGCGCGTCTGGCCCGAGGACCCTCCCCGGGATCCGAAGGCCTGGCTGGTCACGGTGGCCTGGCGCCGGTTCCTCGACGCGACGCGGGCGGACACCGCCCGCCGCCGTCGCGAGGACCGGGTGGAGGAGGAGCCCGCGCCCGGCCCCGCGCCCGCGGTGGACGACACGCTCCAGCTCTACTTCCTGTGCGCCCACCCGTCGTTGACCCCGTCCTCCGCCGTCGCGCTCACCCTGCGCGCCGTAGGCGGACTCACGACGCGCCAGATCGCGGCGGCCTACCTCGTCCCCGAGGCGACCATGGCGCAGCGCATCAGCCGCGCCAAGCGGACCGTCTCCGACGTCCGCTTCGACAGCCCCGGCGACGTCGGCACGGTCCTGCGCGTCCTCTACCTGGTCTTCAACGAGGGCTACTCCGGGGACATGGACCTCGCCGCCGAGGCCATCCGCCTCACCCGTCGCCTGGCGGCCTCCATCGACCACCCCGAGGTGTCCGGGCTCCTTGCCCTGATGCTGCTCCACCACGCCCGGCGCGCGACGCGCACCACCCCCGACGGCGGCCTGATCCCCCTCGCCGAGCAGGACCGCGGCCGCTGGGACCGGGCGCTGATCGCCGAGGGGATCGGCATCCTCCACCCGGCCCTCGCCCGCGACCGGCTGGGCGAGTTCCAGGCGCAGGCCGCCATCGCCGCCCTCCATGCCGACGCGCAGCGCACCGAGGAGACCGACTGGGTGCAGATCGTGGAGTGGTACGACGAGCTGGTCCGGCTCACCGACAGCCCGATCGCCCGCCTCAACCGCGCGGTGGCGGTCGGCGAGGCCGACGGCCCGCGCGCCGGCCTGGCGGCCCTCGCGGAACTGGACGCCACGCTCCCCCGCCACACGGCGGTGGCCGCGTACCTCCACGAACGCGACGGCGACCTGGCAGCGGCGGCCCGCCTGTACGCCGAGGCGGCCCACCAGGCCCCCAACCTCGCGGAACGCGACCACCTGACCCGCCAGGCGGCCCGCCTGAACTCCGCCCGCCGGCGCGGGTGACGGCCGCCGGGCGGGGAGATTCCCGGGACGCCCGTCCGTCGGCGGGTGCGTCTGGCAGGGTGTGGCGCATGGAGCCGTCGAGAGTCGTAGAGGCACTGTGGGACCGGATCCAGGCACGGGACTGGGACGGCGTCGCCCTGCTGGTCGCGCCGGACGCGGTCGTCGAGTGGCCGGTCAGCGGTGAACGCATCGTGGGCGGCAAGAACTACGTCGCGGTGAACCGTGAGTATCCGGAGGGCTGGGTGATCCGTGTGCTGCGGATCGTCGCCGCCGGCGATGAGGTCGTCTCCGAGGTGGAGGTCCCGCACGAAAGCCTCGGGGTATTCCGTGCGGCGTCGTTCTGGACCGTCCGCGACGGACGGATCGTCCGCGGGACGGAGTACTGGACGAGCCTCGGCGCCGACACCCGCCCGGAGTGGCGGGCGGCTTTCACCGAGCCCCCGCAGCCGGACACCGCAGGCTGAACCGGTCAGGACGCAGCCGCGCCCCGCTTCGGCTTCCGCCTCACATCGGCCACGCTGACACCCTCTTCCTCCGTGGCCCCGAACGCTTCGACGCTCACGCCGCCGCTGGTTCCCGTGACCTCCAGGGCCAGCCGGCTTCCCATCAAGCGCAGGTCGACCCTTGCCCGGGGCGCGCCCGCGTGGTCCGGCATCCGGTGGATGTACGCGGCCGGGTAGCCGAGGTCCGTCAGCTTCTTCCGCATCGCCTGGTAGCCGGCCGTCTTCGTGTTCCTGAAGGCCTCGCTCACACGCCGTACGTGGTCTGCGCCGAAGCACTCCTCCGCAGCGCTCAGAGCCACCTCCTCCTTCGGGTCGGGCGCGGTGAAGTCGGGGTCCGGCTCCGGCGGTGCGGGAGCATCCGGCAGGGGGACCGGTATGCCGGTGTCGGCGCGCGGAGGCTCCGGCGGCGTCCCGCCCGGCGCGTACTCCGGCCCCGGAACACCCAGCGGGCCCGGCGGCCGCTCGGGCTCGCGCGGGACCCGCGCGGCCCGGAACTCCTCGACCGAGACGCCCTTCTCGTCCGCAACCTCCTGATCGCAACTCGACGGCATGGTGCTCATCAGCTCCAGGAACCGCAGAAACTCCTCCTCGCTCGGCGCGGCGTCCTGCGCGCTCGCCGGCAGGGCGCCGCTGCCCGCGAGGGCCTGATCGGTGGTGGCGTTCCGGGTACCGCAGCCGGACAGCAGCACGCAGCCGAGTACGGCCAGCAGCAGGGGCTTCGGAAGGGAAAGTGATCGCATGCCCGCATCATGCTGCGACCGGTTCACGGGCCACATGAGTACGCCTACTCACCTCACCCCGGGCAGTTGGGGCACGACCGCGCCCGTCAGGAGGTGAGGTACCCGGCGGCCCCCGCGACCGGCAGACTCGCCCAGGTCCGCGTCCCGCCGCCGGGCTCCCGCGACTCCCCGAACCCCCAGGCCCCGCCGCAGTCCCGCACGACGGCGGCCATGACCCGCAGGGCGGCCCGGCGGCGGGCCTCGCAGTGGGCGGCGAGGCGGGGGTGGGCGTGGGGCGGGTGCCCGTCGTACACGGTGAGGCGCAGCGCCCCCTCGCGGTGACGGAGGGCGAGGTAGAGGCTCCGGCCCGGGTCCAAGTACCAGGCCGCGGCAATGAGTTCGCCGACGACTTGCACGGCGGCGGGTACGACACGGTCGAGGCGGTGGGCGTGGAGCACGGACCGTACGGTGCTGCGCGCGATCTGCGCGCTGTACGGCTCCCCGGGCACGGTCAGGCTGCACGACAGCCCGTCGGGAGACGGCGGCTCGTCGCTCGGCGGACAAGCGTCGAAGCAGCCGGGGCTGGCGGGCATGAAGGGGCTGAGCATGACGGACTCCCTGTCGTGAGCGGTGGTTGCTCTCGCGTTTGGTGGGGGCAGTGGCTCGTCGCCGAGGCCGAGGCATGCTGCGGCGATGCACTTCCAACTCCCTTGCGTGAGCGGTGCATTACCGAATGTAGCGCGCACGGGCCTTTTTTGGCCCGCTGCACGGCAGAAGTCAGCCGTTCGTGCACGAGGGGCTGGCGACGCGTAAGACTGCACCCCATGACCGCGAGGACAACTCCCACCGAGCGCCAGAAGCGACTGGGTTACGAACTGCGCCGAATGCGCACGTCAGCAGGGATGTCGGCCGAGTTCGCGGCGAGCCTCCTGGCCGTGGACCGGGGCGCGATCTCCGCGATGGAGTCGGGCACGCGCGCCATCTCGACGGAACGGCTCCGCACCCTGGCAGCCAACTGCCAGGTGGACGACGAGCGATACATCGCCGGACTGACGGACATGGCCCTGCCCGCCGGCCCTCGATGGTGGGACCGCTACAGGGGTCAAGTACCTCAAGGCTTCATGGACATCGCCGAGCTGGAGTCCCGGAGCATCCGCATGCGGGTTGCCTACCCGCTCCACATGCCGGGGCTGCTGCAGACCTCGGATCACGCCCTCGCCGTGTTCCGCATGGTCATCCCCGCACTCCCCGAGCACGAGGTCGCATTGCGGCTGGCACTGCGCATCGAGCGCCAGAAGGTCCTGGACGGCGAGAACGCTCCCGCGTTCGTGGCCGTCGTGCACGAGGCCGCACTACGGATGCGGTTCGGCAGTGCGGACGTCCTGCGGGCACAGCTGAACCACTTGATCCAGCGCTCCCAACAGGACAATGTGACCTTGCTAGTCCTCCCGTTCGAGGCGGGCGGCTTTCCTGGAGCGGGACAAACGGTGCTCTACGCGGAGGGGCCCACGGCGCAGCTCGACACTGTGCAGATCGACAACTCACACGGGCCCGATTTCCTCCACGCCGAGACCCAACTCGCGAAGTACCGAGGTCATTTCGAGCTGATGGAGCGGCTGGCGCTACCCCCGGGGCCCTCCCGGGAGTTCATCCGCGCCATCGCGAGCGAACTGTGAGAGGGGACACCGTGACCGACGTGACCTGGGAGGATCCCTTCTGCGGCGAGGGGAACTCCTGCTACCGGATCGGCGTGGACGGGGACGGCAACAGCTACATAGCCCTGTCCGGACAGGAGCACACCTACCTCACGGACACCCGCGAGGCCCTGCACCAGCTCATCCGGGACATCAAGGCCGGCAAGGCCGACCACCTGCTGACGGACTGACCCCGCCCCCGCCGGAGCGGGGGCGGAACGGTTCGGCTCTACTTGACGCTGCGCGGGAAGGTGATCTCCACGCGACGGTTCTTCTTGCGGCCTTCCTCGGTGCCGTTGTCAGCGATCGGGTAGTCCTCGCTGTAGCCGCGTACGTCGAAGGTGATGCCGGGATTGGTCACCGTCTTCGCCAGCTCGGCCTGGACCGCGTCGGCGCGCTTCTTGGAGAGTTCCTTGCCGTGCTCGTAGCTGCCCTGGTCGTCGGTGAAGCCGAAGACCCGGACGGTGGTGGCCTTCTGGGTGTTGATCTCCTGCGCGATGGCCTGGATACGGGCGGCGGCCTGAGCGTTGAAGATGGCACTGTCCTCGGGGAACATCACCTCGGACTGCAGCGCCATCATGACGGTCTGGTTCGTCTCCTGGCGCCGTTCCTCGCCCCCGATGTCCTCGACTACCTCGACCATGTCCAGCACCTTGGAGGGTGCGAGGATGCCGCCCTGCGGAAGTTTCAGCCCCGGGGAGTCGGGCCTGATGGGCGGAGGAGCAGAGGCCGAAGGTTCGGTGCCCGGGGGCACAGACGGCGTGACATCGTCCGCGTAGGCACTGGTCGCGCCGACGAAATGGGCCCCGGCGATGACGAGGCCAGCAACGGCTGTGGCAGCTGTGGTGCGATGGCGTTTGGTCATGGGGTCACCCGGAGATTTTGATGGCGGCCGCGGCAAAGGTCGGCAGACCGAACACGACCTCGGTTGTGGTGGCCGGTGGTGAGGGGAACTGCGCGAAGAAGGCAATGCTCTCCCCGCCCGAGATGGACGCGAGACCGGTAGTGCATGCACACCGCCCCTCTGTGTCACGCAGCACGAGGTAGCGCTTCTTACCAACAGCGTCGACCAAGCTTGCGCCAGCAACGGATCCAGGACTGGCCGTCCTCTCTTCGCCGCGCAGAGCCCCAAGTTTGCCGAACGGCTCGGAACCTGTGTTCTTGATCTGACCGCTGACGGTGACATACCCGTCTTGGTCACGAACAGCCGAATTGATCTCCAGTACAAGACTGGAAGGACCTTGCGCCTTAGCAATTACTTCGAGAGGACCCGAGTCCTTGCTCGCGGTGGGCGCGGGCTGCTGAGGACTACTCCCCTGGCTCTGGGGAGCCTCGGACTTCGTCGGCTCCTTCGTCTTCCCGCCATCTCCGCCGCACCCGGCCAACGCGAGGGCCAAGACCGCCGCAACCGCAACGGCCGCTCCCCCGCGGACCTTCACCTTCTGCCGAATGCCCATGTGCTCCGCTTCCTTGTCCGTCGGGTCGTTGTCAGTTGATCAGTCGCACATTGAAGAGCTGCCTCGCCAGCTTGGTCAATGAACCTGGAGTTGAGGGGTTCACTTTGACCTCACCTCGGCCCCTGCAGTCGATGACGACCGGACCGGGTGTCGCGCTGGGCGACGGCGTCGCTGTGGGGGTCGGCCCCGGCTGCAGGGTGCACCGAGGCTCGATCACGGCAGTCGCCGCGGCATGGCCCTTCATGTTCTCGGTTTCGGGGATAACCGTGTCCCCGATCGCCTGGCGAGTCTCCGTGGTGACGGTGAACCTCAAAACGCCAGGGCTGCATTCCGCAGTGGCACCGTTCGAGGCGGCAAAATCGCTCGCCTTCGCGCAAGCCCCGTTCAGGTTCAGCCGATCACCGTCAAGAATGTCTTCCCAGTCAGCGGGTGTGAGCGTGAGGAGATCCATGCCCACGAGCAGGTTGTCCCTGGCCTCCCGGGCAGCGGCGAGCGCCGCCGCATCGGCGGCACCCTGCGCATCGCTGCGCGTGGCCCCCGCCATACCGACGACGACGAAGGCCAACGCGGCGAAGAGCAGGCAGGCCATCATCGCGACATAGAAAGGGAGGACCTGGCCCCGGTCACGCGAGCCAGGGCCGGTCATCAACCCGTGATCTTCTTCAAGGCCACATCGATGGCACCCACGAGGTCGCCCGCCAACCCAGACGCAATGATCGCCGTGATGATCAACCCAATGATCACGATGATCCCCAGGTACTCGAAGACCGTCTGCCCCTCGTCCCCACCCTGCCGCACGCGGTTCTTCCGCTCCACGATCGCCTTGAGCAGCTTGAGGTTCTGCATGGGAGTCCTCTCCAGAGCCGGCGCCGATATCGGTTCGCGGACGGTACGTCGACGCACCAGCAGTTGCAAAGGGTCCCGGGACCCAATTACGGACCCACTGCGCACTCCGTCTACCCATGGCCAGCCACCCCCGGACGGGCGGTTCCCAGCCAACGGGCTATCGCCTCGCTGCGCGTAGCGGTCTGGAGCTTCGCGAAGATCCGGTTGATGTGGTTCTTGACCGTCTTCTCGCTGATAAAACAACTGGCTGCGATCTGCTGGTTACTCATGCCGGAAGCGATGAGACCCATGACCTCCTCCTCACGTGAACTCAGCCCGAACACAGCATGGTTGGGAAGACGCTCCGTCGACTGTCCCACAGTTCGTTGCGGATGCGAAGAGGTCCGGAGTTCTGCGAGCACCGCGCTGGCCGCCGTCGGGCTGAAATGCGCCCGGCCGGCGCGGACGTCGCGGACCGCTGCGACGAGGTGATCCGGCGTGAATTCGCCGTGCACCAAGTAGCCGCCCGCACCCAGCAACAGCGTCTCCCGGACGATCTCCGACTCCTGGCTGTACGTCAGCATCAGCACCGGCGCGAGCTGCACGAGGTGCGGCAGCGCCGAGATGCCGTCCACGCCCGGCATCCGTACGTCCAGCAGGACCACATCCGGGGTGTGGAGCCGAGTCAGGTGGAGCGCCTCGCGCCCGTCCGCCGCCTCTGCCGCCACCTGGATGTCCTCGGCGGTGCCCAGGAGGGCCGCCAGGCCGGCCCGTACGACCGGGTTGTCGTCGGCGATGAGCACGCGCAGCGGCGCCATCACGCACCCCTCCCGGCGGCAAGGGCCGTCAGAGGAAGGGCCAGGCGGACCTGTGTCCCCTGCTGCCGATCCGGGCGGGCCCCTATGTGGAGGCGGGCGCCGATCGCGGCCGCGCGTTCCGTCATGCCGATCAGGCCGAAGCGGCCCGCGCCGTGCAGCGTCGAGAGGTCCACGGCACCCGGGAGGCCCCGGCCGTCATCCTCGATCACCAGCACCAGCTCAGACGCGGCTACGGCCGCCTCGACCGTGACTCGCGCGGCTCCCGAGTGCCGCCGGGCGTTCTCCAGGGCCTCCCCCGCCACCGCCAGCAGGTGCCGGGCCACCGGGGCGGGCACCACCGGGAGGGTGCCGGTCACGCGCAGCTCGGCCTCGCCGGGGGCTATCCGGGCCTGGAGTTCCGATTCCAGGGACACCCCCGGCTCGTCCAGGTCCCGCCGCAGGTCGGCCAGTACGTCCCGGGACTCCGCCACCGCGCGGCGGGCCGCCCCGGACACCAGGGCGGCCTGGCGGCGGAGGGTCGCCGGGTCAGACGTACGGGTCAGGGAGTCGGCGGCCAGGGCGAGGCCGTGCAGGGTCTTCGCGACGGAGTCGTGCAACTCGCGGGACAAGTGGTCCCGTTCGGCCTGCACCGCCTCCGCCACCGCCTGGCGGGCTCGGGTCTCCAGCAGGGCCTGGCCGGCCGTCCCGAAGCGGAGGAGCAGGCCGCGCAGGCTGGCCCCGGCCGCGCCCGCCAGGACGCAGAGCACCGCCAGCGTCAGGGCCTCGGCGACCACCGCCACCACGGCCGCCTGGACCACCGCGTAGACCGCCGCGCCGGGCCGGCCGTAGACGATCCCGGCGAGGAGTGGAGTGCACACCGAGGCGAGGAGGAGCGGGGAGCCGGGGGTGGCCGTCAGGAACAGGAGTCCGCCGAAGAAGGCCCAGTCGACCGCCAGGGGCCAGCGGTGGCGCAGGAGCAGCGGTCCGAAGCGCTCCCAGTCGCGGAGCAGGACGTAGGACAGCAGGAAGGTGAGCAGGACCGCGCCGCCCGCGAGGTGCGTCGGCGCGCCGGGCGCCGTGCGGCTCAGCACCACCGGCGTCGCGAGGGCGATCATCACGAGGCGGAAGGCGAAGACCTGGCGGCACAGCGCCTGTAGGGCGTTGGCCTGGAGGGCGATCGGCAGCTGCACCGCGGGGCGGGCGGACGGACGGTCCCGTGCGGCGGCTGACGCCGTGGCGTCGAGCGAGGAGGTCATGGCTCACCCGCCCCCGAACATGGCGCCGAAGTCGACGTCGGCTCCGTACACGAAGCCGCCGATCAGAAGGATCATGGTCCCGGGGAGCATGAACATCGTGACGACGAAAGTGGCCTTCGGGACGGCCTTGGCGGCCCTGCGGCGGGCGTTCTGCGCGTCCGTGCGCCGCATGTCCTCGGCGATGGCGATCAGGGTGTCGACGATCGGGGAGCCCAGTTCCTCGCCCTGCTGGAGGGCGGTGACGAACTGCGCCACCTGCTCGGAGTCGTTCCGCCGGCGCAGCTCGTCGAAGGCCTGGCGGCGGCTGACGCCCATGGTCATCTGTTGCAGCGTGATCCGGATCTCGTCGGACCACGGGCCCTCGTACTTGTCCGCCACCCGCTCCAGCGCGGGCCGGAAGCCGAGCCCGGCACTGACGACCACCGCGAGGACGTCCAGGAAGTCCGGCAGGGTCCGGTCGATGTGGTCGCGGCGGATCCGGATCGCCGACCAGAGGCCTGCCTCGATCCAGAACAGGCCGAAGGCCACCATCAACAGGGCCAGGATCAGCTGGCCGTTGATGAGCATGGCGAAGGCCCCGACGCCGCCGAGGAAGGCGTAGACGGCACGGCGTGCGGCGTAGCGGTCGATGGTCAGGCCGGACGGGTTGCCCGCCGTGTCGATCTGGCGGCGTTTGCGCGCCACCCGGTCGGGGCCCATCAGGCGCAGTATCAGCGGCGCGTAGCGGATGCCGATCCGGTCGATGAGCGAGCCGACGGCCGTCGTGCGGGTGGCACCGACCTCCAGGGCCAGCATCAGGTCGGACGGGAGTTTGGTGTCGGCGCGGTAGAGCCGGACGCCCTGGAACACGCCGAAGACCGACAGGCCCACGGCCAGGGCCAGGAGCAGCGCGATCATGCGGACCTCCTCATACGTCGATCTTGGACAAGCGGCGGATGGCGAGGAACCCGAGCGCGAAGAGGCCGAGGGCGATCAGCACGAGGGTCTGGCCGAGGACGGATCCGGTCATCCGGTCCAGCGCGCCCGGCATCATCGCGTCGACGAGGAGCAGCGAGCCGACACCCATCACCGGCACCAGGTAGGCCGTGGCCGTGACCTGGGACAACTGGGTACGGACCTCTCTACGGGTCTCCTTGCGCTGCTCCAGCGTCACCGTCAGGTTGCGCAGGCTGCCGACGATCGCGCCGCCCGCGCGGGCGGACAGGACGAGCGTGGATACCAGAACGACCAACTCGCGGGAGGGCAGCCGTTCTTCGATCTCGCCCAGGGCCTCCTCGATGGAGTGGCCCACCGCGAGCCGGTCGGCGACGCGCGCCAGTTCCTCGCCGGCCGGTGCCTCCAGCTCCTCGGCCGCCATGCCGATGGCCGTCCGCAGGGCCAGGCCGGCCTGGGTGGCGTTGGCGAGGATCCGGGCCAGGTCGGGGAGCTGGTTGATGAACCGCTCCGTGCGGCGCGACCGCTGCCAGTTGAGGAAGGCGTTGGCCCCCCACAGGGCGATCAGCCCGGCCACCGGGCCGAAGAACGGGGCCAGGAAGGAGGCCGAGACCAGCCAGATCCCGGCGACCGTGGCCAGCATGTAGACGAAGTACTCGCCCACGGTGAGGTCCAGGCCGGTCACCGCGAGCTTGCGCTCGATGCCGCGCCCCAGCTGGGTCTTGCGCAGGCGCCGGTCCGCGCCCTGGAAGCGGCGCCTGCGGCCGAGGGGCGCGGGGACGCCGGTCGCCGAGAGGCGCTCGATGAGCGCGGCGCGCTGGGCGCGGCCCGTGGCGTAGGCGTGGAGGCCGACGACCACCAGGACGCAGGCCAGCAGCGTGGCGCCGAGGGTGAGGAGGACCAGTGGGTTCACAAGGCGGTCCGGGTGATGCGGGCGGGCAGGGGGCCGGTGAGGGGGTCCGTGAGCGGGTCGACCGTCGCCGGCTCGACCCCGAAGGCCTGCGGGATCGGCTGGTTGTTCATGTAGAGGCGGTCCGCGAGCCAGCGCGGCAGCGGGTAGTACTCGAAGCGGCCGTGGACGCGGCCGTCGGGCCCCATGGGCATCGCCGCGAAGCGGCAGACCGTCGTGATGCGGAAGGGCTCGCGGCCGTGCGAGTCGAGGAGCGAGATCTCGGTGATGCGGCGCGTGCCGTCGCCGAAGCGGGTGAGCTGGACGATGACGTGGACGGCGCTGTTGATCTGGTCCTGGAGGGCTTCGAAGGGGATCTCCACCTCGGACATCGAGGCGAGGGTCTGCAGGCGCATCAGGGCGTCGACGGAACTGTTCGCGTGCACGGTGGCGAGCGAACCGTCGTGGCCGGTGGACATCGCCTGGAGCATGTCGAGCGTCTCGCCGCCGCGGACCTCGCCGACGATGATGCGGTCGGGGCGCATGCGCAGGGAGTTGCGGACCAGGTCGCGGATGGTGATCTCGCCCTTGCCCTCCACGTTGGCCGGGCGGGATTCGAGGCGGATGACGTGCGCCTGCTGGAGCTGGAGCTCGGCGGAGTCCTCGATGGTGATGATGCGCTCGCCCTCCGGGATCAGACCGGAGAGGGCGTTGAGGAGGGTGGTCTTGCCGGTGCCGGTGGCGCCCGAGACGATCACGTTCAGCTTCGCCGTCACGAGCCCCGACAGCAGGAGGACCATCTGCTCGTCGAGGGAGCCGACGCCGATCAACTCGTGCAGGGTGAAGGCGCGGGGGAAGCGGCGGATCGTGAGGGTGGCGCCGGTCAGCGAGAGCGGCGGGATGATCACGTTGACGCGCTCGCCGCTGGGCAGGCGGGCGTCGACCATCGGATTCGCCTCGTCCACACGGCGGTTGACCGTGGAGACGATGCGCTCGATGGTCTGCATCAGCTGCTCGTGCGAGGCGAAGCGGAGCGGGAGCTGCTCCACGCGGCCGGAGCGCTCCACGAAGATCTGGTCGGGGCCGTTGACCATGATCTCGGAGATGGTGGGGTCTTCGAGGAGCGGTTCGAGCACACCGAGGCCGAGGGCCTCGTCCACGACGCGGCGGATGAGCTGGGCGCGCTCGGCGGTGGAGAGGACCGGCCCCTCGCGGCTGATGATGTGGCCGAGTACGCGCTCCAGGCGCGCGCGGCGCTCAGTCGGCGCGAGCGCGGACATCTCGGCGAGGTCGATCTCCTCCAGCAGCTTCGCGCGGTACGAGGAGACCAGGCGGCCGTCCTCGCGCGGGTTGTGGCGGTCGTCGGGGGTGTTCACCCTGGAACGCAGGCTCATGGCGCGGTCACCTCGGATCGTCGTTGGGCATGACGGCGGTCCGGGTGACGGGGCGGGAGTCGATCCCGGGCACGACCGAGTTGATCATGATGGTCACGGTCGCCGTGACCGTGTCAGGCAACGACGCCACGTCGACGACCGTGCTCGCGGCCGTGCCGAGACTCGGTCTGATCGACGCCCTGCCGGCGGCCGCACCCTCGCCCGGATTGCGCGCCTCCACGCGCGCCGCCGTACGAGCGGCCGTCTCGGCCTGCTGCGTCACGTACGCGGTCCAGCCGAGCTGGATCCCGCCGAGCCCGACCAGGAGCAGGAAGGGCAGGAACCCGATGTACTCCAGGGCGACTTGGCCCCGGTCACGATGGTTGTCGCGGATAGTGGGCTTCCGGTTCATCTCACTCCTCCTCATTCGGGGAGCCGCCCGTGCCGACGATGTCGATGTCGAGGTTGAGACCCGGAAGCAGGACCGGGAGGTTGAGCGTGACCTCGGCTTTGAAGAGCTTCCCCGACACGTAGCAGTTCGGGGTGCCCATGTCCCACGCCTCGGAGATGTGCTCCGCCGCGGCCTCCTGACACGCGCCGACGCCGTCCACCGCACCCACCCGCGCCGCCTCGTCCGCCGCGTTCCCGGCCAGGGAGTACGCGTACCCGATGAGCACGCACTCCCACACCGCCACCACGATGAGCAGGATGAAGGGGAGCATGCCGACGAACTCGATCGCCACCTGCCCCTGATCACCCCGGCCGCGCACCCGGGCCCATCTCCGCCCCGCCACCCCTCAGCCCTCCCGCCCGCGCCGCGACCACGGTCCGAATGCGCCCCGGTCGCCGCCTCGCAGGCGAGCCACCGGGCCGGAGCCCCGTACGGCCAAAACCCCGCCCGGCTGCTCCGGGACGGCGGCCGGCTCCGCGTCGGGGGCGGCGAGCAGTCCCAGCTCCCCCGCCACCGCCCACAGGGCCTGCTTGACCGTCGAGCGGTTGTCGAGGTCCTGGACCCGGCCCGCGTCGACGACGGCCTGGAGTTCCTTGAAGGCGGCCGGCACGGGGGTGCGTACCGCCCGGGTCTTGGTGATCTTCTGGATCAGGGCGGGCTGGATCTCCGTCTGCTTGGTCCAGCGGTTGACGACCGTCGTCGTCTCCTCCGCCTTCCTGACCTGGAGGCGTTCCCACATCCGGACCATCCGCTTGGCCGCCCGTACGGCGACCACGTCGGGGGTGGTGACCAGGACGGCCACGTCGGCCAGCTCCACCGCGGCCGCGTTGGCGCCGGTCACCTGGGTGCCGCAGTCGATGACGACCAGCTCGTAGCGGGCGCGCAGGGCGGCGATCACGTGCCGGGCGGCGCGGTCGTCGACCTCCTCGCCCCGTTCGCCGTCCGCCGGGGCCAGGAGCAGCGCGAGACCCGTGCGGTCGTCGTAGACGGCGTCCTGGAGGACCCGCGGGGAGATGTCCTGGATGCCGGCGAGGTCGGCGATGGAGCGGCGGAACTGCACGTCGGGCCGTACGCCGGCCGGCCGCCACCGCGGCGAGCGCGAACTGCACGGCCGCGAAGGTGGCGCCGACTCCGCCCTTGGCCCCGGTGACCGTGACGACCCTGCCGCCCGGCCCGCTGGGCAGCTCCGGGCCCCGGCCCAGGTGGCGGCGTACGCCTACGGACCACTGGGCGGCGGCCTGGACGCGGGCGGCGAGCTCCTCGTAGGCGAGGGGCAGGCCGATCAGGCCGCGGGCGCCGGAGTCCATGGCGGCGGAGAAGAGCGCCGGGCTCGCGTCGGAGGTGAGGAGGACGACGCCGACCGCGGGGAAGCGCAGGGCGACCTCGCGGATCAGCTCCAGGGCGGGGAGCGGACCGATCCGCTCGTGTACGAGGACCACCTCGGGCAGCTCGTCGATCGACTCGCCGGCCAGCCGGGCGAGCATGTCGAGGAGGAAGGTGGAGTCGGGGACGGGGGCGGCCGGCTCGGCGGCCGGGAGCTGGCTGAGCAGGGTGGCGATGATGCGCGCGGATTCCGGGTCGCCGACCGCGGGGAGGATACGGGTGGTCATCGGCGCCTCACCTGTCCCCTTCGAGGGTGTAGAAGTGATCGCCCGGGTTGGGCGCCGAATCGGTGCCGGGGGCCACCAGAGCCAGGCGTACGTGCACCGCGAAGGACTCGGCGTAGGCGACGCGCTGGGTGTCCTTGGTGGACAGGGCGAAGGTGATCGGGACGGCGTCGGTGGGGCTCTTCTTGTCGCTGTCCTTGGTGTCGAGGGCGGTCAGCTTGCCGACGTTGATGACGCGGGCGTTGGCCACCATGACCACGGACAGGTCGGGGTCGGTCGGCTTCTTGCCCTTGTAGGTGCCGATGATGTTGACCTTGGATCCAGGGGTGATCTTGCCCGCCACGCCCGTCGAGGCGTCGATCATGATCGCGATCTCCTGCTCCCCGGCCTGGAGCTTCGGCTTGTCGACGAACATGTCGCTCTGGAGGAGCGAGCCCTTCTTCAGGGCGGTGAGCGCCAGCTTGTCCTTGAGTACGGCCAGGTCGGTGACGGCGGTCTCGGACAGCCATCGCTTCGGGACCGTGACCTGCTCGAACTGGCCGGCCGCCAGGGGGGTGTACGGGGCTATGTCGCCCTTCACCCGGTAGGCGGCGACCTCGTTGCCGACCTTGGAGTTGACGTCTCCCACCACCACGAGGACTCCGCCGAAGGCGGCGAGGGCGCACAGGACCGACAGGATCAGCAGGATGACGCCGCGGCGCTGGCGTGAGTTCATGGCCGTCTTACCTCGCCGTTCTTCATTCGTTCGGGCCGGTCAGTGTCTGGATCTGGATCTGGGACGGAGCTGGGCCGCAGAGGCGGATCCGGATCCGGACCCGGCCGCCGTCGGGGGCGGGGCTGCCGGCGCGAGGAGCGGGGCGGCGCAGAAGCCGCAGCGGTCGCCGATGAGCTCGAAGCCGCACCAGCGGCACTCCTCGCGGCGGACCGAGGCGACGAGCTGGTAGAGCACCGAGGGGTCCGGGATGGCGGCCGCGAACTCCACCAGCTTCGGTGTGGCCCACCAGGCGGGCGAGTCGGCGGGCAGCTGGTTCTCCATGACGCCCTGGACCCGCCAGGCGGGGGCCAGGTCGGTGGCCACCCAGTCGGTGGTGAGCTGGCCGCGGGCGAAGGTGAGGTGGGTGGCGAACTCGGGGCCCGGGGGGAACGTGGCGCCGCCGCCGTGGGTTCCGCCGGAGCCCGAGCCCAGTTTGACCAGGTGCGGGGCCGGGTTGGCCAGTACGGCGAACTGGGCGTTCGGGGACCAGGACTTGGCGTGCGCCTTGAGCCCGACCGGTACCCGGTCCAGCTTGGCGACCGAGCCGAGCAGGGCGCCCGCGTAGATGTAGTGCGCCAGGAGCCGGGCGGCGGAGGCGAGGACTCCGGGGCTGAAGTCGCTGACGCTGAGCTGGCGCAGCTGACGTGCCAGCAGGCCGGTTCCCAGCGGCGGGAGATCGACGTCGACGAGGGCGATCCGGTCGGTTTCCAGGATGGCCCGGACGGTGTGCAGGCGGCGGACGGCGGAGGTCCGCAGCCAGGACGGTACGAGGACCACCAGGTGGCCGTGGCGCTCCAGCAGGCCGGCCGTCTGGGCGAGGGCGCCCTCCAGGTCGAGCTCCTCGGGCGGCGGCAGTACGGCGGCGGCCGGAGTGTGCCGGTCCGGGGCCGGCAGCACCAGATCGGCGCTGGTGACAGCAATGGCGATCGGCACGCGCATCCCCCCGTTCACCCGGTCATCCACGGGCGTTCCCCTGACCGCGGTGCGTGCGCGCATGCTGCGCGACCGCAAACGATCAACACCCTTCCCCCTTGCTCCAGCACCATATCCGCGTCCTTCCTGACAGGGCAGGGCCTTGCGAATTCCCGTGCCCCCGGCACGTGTCACGGAGGGCGGGAAAATCCGGACAACAAGGATCGCGAGACGACGGCCGGGTCGATCGGTTCAAGCCATATTGCAAAGACTCTTGACATGGACATTGGACTAGACCAACTTGGCCCTGGGGCACCCCACTTGCCCCAGACATGCCTATGACGCGTCCTCACTTCCCCACTCCCCCCACCGGAGCCCACGTGAACCGCATACGCTCCCTCGCCATCCCGCTCGCCGTGACCCTCGCCGCCGCCGGGCTCACCGCCCTGGCCTCCGGCACCGCCCAGGCCGCCGACGTCAACGTCGTCCGCAACGGCGGCTTCGAGTCCGGCCTCGCCAACTGGACGTGCACCTCCGGCAGCGGCGCCGTCGTCTCCTCCCCCGTCTTCGCGGGGGCCGGCGCCCTCAAGGCCACCCCGGCGGGCCAGGACAACGCCCGGTGCAGCCAGGTCGTCACCGTCAAGCCCGGTTCGACCTACACGCTGAGCGAGCAGGTCAACGGCTCGTACGTGTACCTCGGCGCGACCGGGACCGGCACCCAGGACGTCTCCACCTGGACCCCCGGCACCGGCGGCGGCTTCCAGAAGCTGTCCACCACCTTCACCACCGGACCGAGCACCACCCAGGTCACCGTCTACACCCACGGCTGGTACGGCCAGCCGGGCTTCGTGGTCGACGAGTTCAGCGTCTTCGGCCCCGACGGCGGAGGCGGCACCGACCCCTCGCCGACCATCCCCGGCGCCCCGGCCGGCAGTGCCGTTTCCGGCCAGAGCTCCAGCGGGCTCACCCTTTCGTGGAACACGGTCAGCGGAGCCACCGGCTATTACGTGTATCAGGACGGCGTCCGCGTCCAGACCGTGACCTCGGGCACCTCCGCGCAGATCACCGGGCTCGCCGCGTCGACCACGTACTCCTTCCAGGTGAGCGCGTACAACGCGGCCGGCGAGGGCGCCAAGGGCGCGGCCGTCCCCGGCACCACCACCGGCGGCGGCGGCAACCCGAACCCGGCGGTGCCCAAGCACGCGGTGACCGGCTACTGGCAGAACTTCGACAACGGCGCGACCGTCCAGAAGATCTCCGACGTCTCGGCGCAGTACGACATCATCGCCGTCTCCTTCGCCGACGCCACGAGCACGCCCGGCGGCATCACCTTCAACCTCGACTCGGCCGGCCTCGGCGGCTACACGGTCCCCCAGTTCAAGGCGGACATCGCCGCGAAGAAGGCGGCCGGCAAGTCCGTCATCCTGTCCATCGGCGGCGAGAAGGGCACCATCTCGGTCAACGACTCGGCGTCCGCGACCAACCTCGCGAACTCCGCGTACGCGCTGATGCAGGAGTACGGCTTCACCGGGATCGACATCGACCTGGAGAACGGCCTGAACCCGACCTACATGACCCAGGCGCTGCGCGCGCTGGCGGCAAAGGCCGGGCCCTCGCTCGTCCTCACCATGGCCCCGCAGACCATCGACATGCAGTCCACGCAGGGCGGCTACTTCAAGACGGCGCTCGCGGTGAAGGACATCCTGACCGTCGTCAACATGCAGTACTACAACAGCGGCGCGATGCTCGGCTGTGACGGCAAGGTCTACTCCCAGGGCTCGGTGGACTTCCTCACCGCGCTGGCCTGCATCCAGTTGGAGGGCGGGCTCGACCCCTCGCAGGTGGGCATCGGGGTCCCGGCCTCCCCCAGCGGCGCGGGCAGCGGCTACGTCTCGCCGGCCATCGTGAACAACGCGCTGGACTGCCTGGCCAGGGGCACGGCCTGCGGGAGCTTCAAGCCGTCGAAGACCTACCCGGGACTGCGCGGCGCGATGACCTGGTCGACCAACTGGGACGCCAAGGCGGGTAGTGCTTGGTCCAACGCGGTGGGTCCGAAGGTCCACGGCCTGCCGTAGCCGGTAGGTGTGTGGGGATGGCCGATTGGCCGGTTTCGGGTTCTTGACCCGGACATGCCACGAGAGCACGCTGTGCGCGTCCGCACGGCTACCCCCACACTCCCACCCAGGAGAACGCATGCGGCTCCACCACCGCCGAAGGGCCGCCGTCACGGCGGCCCTTCTCGCGCTCGCGCTCGGCGCACCCGCCTACGGCATGAGCGCGACGGCAGCCCCGCCACCCGCCCCGTCGACCGCCACCCAGGACGAGTCGATCGCCCAGTACGAGATCCAGGGCCCGTCCACGGCGACGGAACGCACCGCCCTGCTCCGTACCGGCGTCTCCATCGACGAGGTGGACGCCCGCTCGGTCGTCGTCAGCGCCGACCCGATGCAGGCCAAGAAGCTGCGCACACTCGGCTACGAGCTGACCGCGCTGCCCGGACCGCCGGACCGCTCCGACGGGCGCGACATCGCCGCCGGGATCAACGACTTCCCGTCGAAGGACGCGCTTTACCACAACTACGCCGAGGCGAGCGCGGAGATCGACCAGCGCGTCGCCCAGTACCCCTCGATCATCAGCAAGCGGGTCATCGGGAAGTCCTACCAGGGCCGGGACCTCGTCGCGATCAAGATCAGCGACAACGTCGCGACCGACGAGGCCGAGCCCGAGGTGCTCTTCACCGCGCACCAGCACGCCCGTGAGCACCTGACCGTCGAGATGGCCCTGTACCTGCTCAAGGAGTTCGGCTCCAAGTACGGGACGGACTCGCGCGTGACCAACATGGTCAACAACCGCGAGATCTGGATCATCCCCGACCTGAACCCGGACGGCGGCGAGTACGACATCGCCTCCGGCTCGTACCGCTCCTGGCGCAAGAACCGGCAGCCCAACGCCGGCTCCTCCTACGTCGGCACGGACGAGAACCGCAACTGGAACTACAAGTTCGGCTGCTGCGGCGGTTCCAGCAGCAGCAAGAGCTCCGAGACCTACCGGGGCCCGGCCGCCGAGTCGGCGCCCGAGGTGAAGGCGGTCTCCGACTTCGTGCGCAGCCGCGTGGTCGGCGGCAAGCAGCAGATCAAGGCCGCCATCGACTTCCACACGTACAGCGAGCTCGTGCTGTGGCCGTACGGGTGGACGTACAACGACACGGCGCCCGGCCTGACCGCCGACGACCTGGCCGTGTTCAAGAAGATCGGCACCAGCATGGCGGCCAGCAACGGCTACACGCCGGAGCAGTCGAGCGACCTGTACATCACCGACGGGACGATCGACGACTGGCTGTGGGGCGACCAGAAGATCTTCGGCTACACCTTCGAGATGTACCCGGCCAGCTCGGGCGGCGGCGGCTTCTACCCGCCGGACGAGGTCATCGAACGCGAGACGGCGCTCAACAAGGATGCGGTGCTGCAGCTCCTGGAGAACGCGGACTGCATGTACCGGTCGATCGGCAAGCAGGCGCAGTACTGCCCGTAGCACTGGCAGCAGCACTTGTCGTCACGTGAACCGGGGCGCCCCACCGCCAGGGGGGCGCCCCTTCTCCGTGTCCGCTCAGTCCTTCTCCGCGTCCTGGGCGTTGCGCCAGATCGTGAGGTCGACGGTGAGGTACCGGGTCGACTCCTTGTCGCCCGTCCTGCCGCGGAAGGTCGCCACGGCGATGTGCCCGGCCTTGCTCAGCACGCAGACCTGAGAACCGTCCGTGAGCTCGTCGAGGCCGAGCTTCTCGGTGAAGCGCGTCACCGTGCGGCAGGTCTCCAGGGAACCCTTCTCGGAGTTGTTCAGCAGGACGAGCTTGCCGTTGTCGGTGCCGAACCTCTCGTCCCCGAACAGGGTGTCCCGGTAGTAGAAGAGGTCCCCGCTTCCGTAGAGCACGCCGCTCTTGGTCTCGGCGGGGCGCGGCGGATTGTCGGCGAACATCACCTGGTGGTTCTCGGGCATCTCGATGCGCTGGTACGAGACCGGCTTCGGGTCGGCGCGCTTGCCGGACCCGCCCGGCGAGGCGCTCGCGCTCGCCGTGCTGCCGCTGCCGCTGCCGGGTGATCCGGCCGCACCGTTCTTCTTGGAGTCGTCCGGCAGCAGGGACCCGAGGACGGCGAGCCCGATGACCGCACCCACGACGGACAGCGTGACGATCAGCCCGGTCCGCTTGGGGCGGGTCGGCGCGGGCGGGTACGGAGCCTGCCCCCACCCGGGCTGCGCGTACGAGGGCTGCGCGTACGAGGGCTGGGCGTACGAAGGCTGCGGGCGCGAGGGCTGCGGGTGCACGGGCTGCGGGTACGTGGGCTGCGCGTACGAAGGCTGCTGGTGCTGAGGCTGCGCGTACGGCGGCGGCGTCCCGTAGCCGGGCGGCACCGTCGCCGGCCCGGGCGGCACCGGCCCGGGCTGCGCCGGAGCGGCCTGCGCCGGAGCGGCCTGCGCCGGAGCGGCCTGCGTCGGGGCGGCGGCCAGGCCGGTGGGCGCGTACCCGGGCGCGGCGGAGGGTGCCGGAGGCTGCGCGGAGACCTCGGTCGGAATCGGTGTGACCGGCTTCGGAGGCGGGGTGGGGGCCGGGGCGGGCAGCAGCTGCACCCGCTCGGTGATGGAACCGGCGACCGCGCGCGGCAGCCAGTCCTCGCCCTGGCGCAGCGGCTCGGTGCCCGCGGCGGCGTGGCACAGCGCGATGACCTCGGTCAGCGCCGGGCGGTCGGCCGGGTCGCGGCTGAGGCAGCGGGTCACCAGCGGCCGCAGCTCCTCGGGCAGCCCGCTGAGATCGGGGTCCTCGTGCACGATCCGGTAGAGCACGGCGTGCGAGGGCCCGTCCCCGTAGACGGAGGACCCGATCGCCGCGAAGGCCGCGATCTGGCCGAGGGCGAACACGTCGGTGGCCGGGCTGATCGTGCCCGCCGAGGCCTGTTCGGGCGCCATGAACGCCGGGGTGCCGACGCTGACGCCGGTGCTGGTCAGCGCGGTGCTGTCGGCCGCGCGGGCGATGCCGAAGTCGATGACGCGCGGGCCGTCGGAGGCGAGGAGGACGTTGGCGGGCTTCAGGTCGCGGTGGACGATGCCCGCGCCGTGGATGACGGTCAGGGCCTCGGCGACCCCGACGGCCAGCAGCAGCACGCTGCGCGGAGGGAGTGCGCCGTGGTGGGCCACGGCGTGCGCGAGGGAGGGGCCGGGCACGTAGGCCGTGGCCAGCCAGGGCTGGGAGCCCTCGGTGTCCGAGTCGATGACCGGAGCGGTGTAGAGCCCCTGGACCCGTTCCGCGGACCGTACCTCCTGCTGGAAGCGCCGCCGGAACTCCGGGTCTTCGCTGAACTCCGACCGGATCACCTTGATGGCGATGGGCCGGCCGCCCGGCGTGTACGAGAGGTACACCTTGCCCATGCCGCCCGCACCGAGCACCGCCGCGAGCCGGTAACCGCCCACGACTTCGGGATCGTCCGCCTTGAGCGGTTGGAAGATGCCTGCCGAAGGTGCGCTGCTCATGAGGATCCGTCCCTGCTGGCGGCGTTCCCGGCCCCCGCCGGCGCCCCGAAGTCATCCGTGAGGGTACCCAATGCGCGATCGCCTCACGGTCCGGGAACGCGGTGCCGGCGGCGGGAGTTCGCCCGCCGCCGGTGTGTGCCGGTCAGCCGTGGAAGGTGATGTACCCGTTGCCGTCGCGGTCGGATCCGCTCTTGGTGTAGGCGTGCGAATCGGCGGACTTGCCGGACGGGGTGGACAGGTGGATCGTGTCGCGGTCGTTGTTCCAGATGAAGTTGCAGCTGCCGCGGTAGGCCACGTTGCCGGCGTCGGACTCGGTGCCGTATCCGCCACGGAGCTTCACGAAGTCACCGGGCTGGAGGTAGTGGTTGTTGGTGAAGGTGAAGCGGTTGCCGGTGGCGTCCTTGACGACGTAACCCTTGAGGTTCACCGTCGCCGTGGTGGAGTAGTTCTTGATCGTCAGGTACTCCGCGGCGGTGTTGCCGGTGGAGCAGCTGTTGGAGTCCGCGCCGGGGGCGTCGTACTGGACTCCGCGGACCTTCAGGGAATAGCCGGACTCGGCGGCCTGGGCCGGGGTGACGGCGAGGGCCGCCAGCGTGCCGGTGGCTATGACCGCGGCCATGACGGAGATCTTGCGCAAGAGAGTTCCCCCCACATTGTGTGTATAAAGCGCGCTCAAGATACACAGAATGTGGAAGGTTCTCGCCGTTGTGCACACAACGTGAGACGTACGCCCGGGCCGCCAACTCCCTTGGGGCGCAGGGCTCGCACCGGCTCGGACTCAGGCGTCGAGCACCGCGAGGGCGTCGATCTCGATCAGCAGGCCGCCGGGGAGACCCACGTAGACGGTGGTGCGGGCGGAGGGGGCCTGCTTGAGGTTCTGCTCCTCGAAGTAGGCGTTGTAGATCTCGTTCATCTCCGCGAAGTGCGTGGTGTCGGTGAGGTAGACGCGCAGCATCATCACGTCGTCCCAGCCCGCGCCGCCCGCCTCCAGGACGGAGCGGACGTTCTCCAGCGTCTGGAGGGTCTGCTCGCGCAGGGTGGGGCCGGCCGGCGTGGGCTCCTGCCCGTCCACGTGCGGGAGGAAGCCGACCTGGCCGGCGACCTGGAGGATGTTGCCCTTGCGGACGCCGTGCGAGAACTTCGCGGGCGGGGCGGTGTGGGTGGCGGGGATGATCGCGATCTTGTCGGTCATGGCTGCCTGTCTTCCTGTGCGGGGCCCGAGCCTGAGTACTCGCGGCCGATGGCGTCGGCGGTCCGCCGTACGAGCGGGAGGAGTTCGAGCAGCCCCGCGACGGGGAGGACCACGCCGGGGGCGGAGACGGACATCGCGGCGACCACGCGGCCGTCGGGTCCGCGGACGGGGGCGGCGAGGCAGTTCAGGGACTCTTCGTGGCCGCCGAGGTCCGTGGCCCACCCCTGGGCGCGTACGAGGTCCAGCTCGCGCAGGTACGCGGCGGCGTCGGGGGTGGAGCGGGCGGTGTAGGCCGGGTACTCGATGCGCGCGGCCAGGGCCCGGCGCTCCGCCTCCGGCAGGTCGGCGATCAGCAGCTTCGCCACGGCGGCGACGGTGAGGGGGACGGGCCGGCCGATGCGCGAGTACATCCGTACCGCGTAGCGGCTGTCCACCTTGTCGACGTAGACGACCTCGTCGTCCTGGTGGAGGGCGAGGTGCACGGTGTGCCCGGTGGTCCGGTTCAGTTCCAGCAGGTGCGGGTGCGCGATCTCGCGCACGTCGAGGTTCTCGATGGACTCGGCGGCCAGGGCGAAGAGGGAGGCACCGAGCCGGTAGCGCCCGTCGGCCTGCCGGTACGCGAAGCCGTGTTCCTGGAGGGTCCGCAGCAGCCGCAGGGCCGTGCTCTTGTGCACGCCGAGCACCTCGGCGACCTCGCCGAGCCCGGCCGGGCCCTTGGCCAGGGCAGGCAGGATCCGGAGCGCCCGCTCCACCGACTGGCTCACGCCGCGCACCTCCGTACGGAACCGGGACCCGGACCCGTTGACCCGTCGTCATCCGGGATGTTAGACAGCACGCAGCGGCACACGCAACGACTGTTGCACTCTACGCAACAACCGCAACCGCCCGGGAGGCACACACCCATGCCCAGCGACCCCGTCCAGGCCCTCGCCCAGGAGCCGGTGGACCACCGGTTCAAGGGACTCCCCCCGGATGCCGCGCAGGCGGGCCTCACCGTCGGGGAGCTGACCGCCCAGCGGCGGAGCCTCCACACCGGCGGGTTCACCACGCCCGTGCTCACCCTCGACGCGGAGGCGCTGAGCCACAACCTCGCCGCCCTCGGCACCTACGCCGAACGCCACGGCCTGGCCTTCGCCCCGCACGGCAAGACCTGCATGGCCCCGCAGCTGTTCCGGCGTCAGCTCGAGCACGGCGCCTGGGGCATCACCGCCGCCGTGCCCCACCAGGCCCGCGTCTACCGGGCGTTCGGCATCCAGCGGATCTTCCTCGCCAACGAGCTCGTCGACGCCGCCGCCCTGCGCTGGGTGGCCGCCGAGCTCGCCGCGGACCCCGGTTTCCGCTTCGTCTGCTACGTGGACTCCGTGCGCGGGGTCCAGCTCATGGACCGGGCCCTGGCGGGGCAGCCGCAGCGCGTCGACGTGGTCGTCGAGCTCGGCGCCGGGGAAGGCGCCCGCACGGGTGCCCGTACGGACGAGGACTGCCGGGCCGTCGCCGACGCGGTGGCGGGGACCGACACCCTGCGCCTGGTCGGCATCGCCGGATACGAGGCGGAGGTGCCCGGCGCCGACCCCGACTCCGTGCACGCCTACCTGCGGCGGCTCACCGGCCTGGCGGCGGAGTTCGACAAGGCCGGGCGGTTCGCGGAGGTCGACGAGATCGTCGTCAGCGCGGGCGGCTCCGCCTGGTTCGACGCCGTCGCCGACGTGTTCGCCGAGCTGCCGGAGCTCTCGCGGCCGGTCCTGAAGCTGCTGCGCTCCGGTGCGTACGTCTCCCACGACCACGGCTGGTACACCCGGCTCACCCCCTTCAACCGGGTCCCCGAGGAGGGCGGCCTGCGCCCCGCCTTCCGACTCTGGACGCAGGTGGTCTCCCGGCCCTCCCCCACCCAGGCGTTCGTCAACGCCGGCAAGCGGGACATCGCCTACGACCTGGGGCTGCCCGAGGCGGAGCTCGTACGCGATCCGCTCACCGGCGCCGAGCGCCCGGCGACGGGCGTCCGCGTCCTCAAGCTCTCCGACCAGCACGCCTGGCTGGAGACGGACTCCGCCGAGGACGTGGAGGTCGGCGACTGGGTGGCGCTGGGCATGTCCCACCCGTGCACGATCTTCGAGAAGTGGCCGCTGATCCCGGTGGTGGAGGCCGACGGCACGGTCACGGAGTACGTCCGGACCTTCTTCTAAGCCCATGGACCTGGTCATCCGCGGGGCCCGCGTCGTCGACGGCACGGGCGGGCCCTCCTACACCGCCGACGTCGCCGTCCACGAGGGCCGCATCGCCGAAGTGGGCAGCCGGATCGCGGGCGGCGGGCGGCGCACGCTCGACGCCCGCGGGCTCGCCCTGGCCCCCGGTTTCATCGACATGCACGCCCACAGCGACCTCGCCCTGCTGCGCGATCCGGACCACGGCGCGAAGGCCGCCCAGGGCGTCACCCTCGAGGTCCTCGGCCAGGACGGCCTGTCCTACGCCCCCGTCGACGACCGCACGCTGGGCGAGGTGCGGGCCGCCATCGCCGGCTGGAACGGCACGGGCGAGGACATCGACTTCGACTGGCGCACGGTCGGCGGATACCTGGACCGGCTGGACCGGGCCCACGGCGGGCAGGGCATCGCCGTCAACGCCGCCTACCTCGTCCCCCAGGGCACCGTCCGCGCCCACGTCCTCGGCTGGGGCGACCGCCCCGCCTCCCCGGCCGAGCTCGACCGGATGCGGGCCCTGGTCGCCGAGGGCCTCGCGCAGGGCGCCGCGGGCATGTCCTCCGGGCTCACCTACACCCCGGGCATGTACGCGTCCGGCGCCGAACTGACCGAGCTGTGCCGGGTGGTGGCGCGGTACGGCGGCTACTACTGCCCGCACCACCGCTCGTACGGCCGCGGCGCCCTGGCCGCCTACGCCGAGATGGTCGAGCTGACCCGCGAGGCCGGCTGCGCCTTGCACCTGGCGCACGCCACGATGAACTTCGGCGAGAACCAGGGCCGGGCGGGCGAGCTGCTCGCCCTGCTCGACGGGGCGCTGGCCGGCGGCGCCGACATCACCCTCGACAGCTACCCGTACACCCCCGGCTGCACCACCCTGGTCGCCCTGCTGCCCGGTTGGGCGAACGAGGGCGGGCCCGAGGCGGTCCTGGCGCGCCTCGGCGACGACGCCGAGGCCGAGCGGATCCGGTACGCGCTGGAGGTGGAGGGCGCCGACGGCTGCCACGGGGTCCCGGTCGACTGGTCGACCATCGAGATCGCCGGAACCACGGACCCGGCCTACGGGGCGTACGTCGGCACGCGCGTCCCGGACTGGGAGACGGCCCGGGCGCTGCTGCTGGGCGACCGGCTCGGGCCGAGCATCCTGCAGCACGTCGGGCACGAGGAGAACGTACGGGCGATCATGCGCCACCCGGTCCACACGGGTGGCTCGGACGGCATCCTGCAGGGCGCGAAACCGCATCCGCGGGCCTACGGCACCTTCCCGCACTACCTCGGGCACTACGTGCGCGAGCTGGGCGTCCTCTCCCTGGAGGAATGCGTCGCCCACCTCTCCGGCCGGCCCGCCGCCCGGCTGCGGCTGGCGGACCGGGGTCTGGTGCGCGTCGGGCACCGGGCCGATCTCGTCCTCTTCGATCCGCTGGCGGTCGCGGCCGGATCGACGTACGAGCGCCCGCGCGCGCTGCCCGCCGGGATCCCGTACGTGCTGATCGACGGGCGGTTCGTCATCCGGGACGGGCGCAGGACGGACGTCCTCGCCGGGCGGGCGGTCCGCCGCACGCCACACGACGGCCTCTGAACATTCATACTTCACACCTACGATGAGCGGCATGTTCGCATTTGTCCCTGCCGCCCTCTTCCTCACCCTCTTCGGCGTGAGCGTCCGGGCCGACCGCCGCCGTTTCCGCAACGCGGTCTACCTGGGCCTCACCTTCATCTTCACCTCGGTCGGGCTGCTGTCCCAGGTCACGCGCCTGCCGTCCGGGGTGGCCCAGGCCGTGGTCCTGGCGGTCTTCCTGGTACCCACGGTCGGCACGCTCGCCCTCGGCGTCTTCCTGATCGGCAACGGACTGACGATGGTCCGCAAGGAGGGCCGGCGGCCCGGCAACCTGCTGTCCTTCGCGGCGGGCGTGGCGATCTTCCTCCTCATCGCCTTCGTCCTGGTGACGGCCGACACCGGACCGCCCGCCCTGGACGCCGTCGTGGCCGGAGTGGTCTTCCTCGTCGCGTACGTCTCCTTCCTCTTCCTCTGTTTCCTCGCCTACGCCTACCTCTACGGGCGGATCAAGGTGCGCGGGGACGTGGACTACGTGGTGATGCTCGGCTCCGGCCTGATCGGCGGCGACCGGGTCCCGCCCCTGCTGGCCTCGCGGCTGCGCAAGGGGCAGGCGATCCACGACGCCCAGATCGCGCGGGGCGGACGGGCGCCGCTGCTGCTGACCTCGGGCGGCAGGGGGACGGACGAGAAGGTCGCGGAGGCGCGGGCGATGGCGGACTGGCTGATGACCGAGGGCGGCGTACCGCGGGAGCACCTGCGGCTGGAGGACCGCTCCCGCACGACGGAGGAGAACCTCCGGTTCAGCCGGACCGTCATGGAGACGGAGATCCCCTCCTACCGCTGCGTGGTGGTCACCAACAACTTCCACGCCTTCCGCGCCGCGATGATGGCCCGCAAGGCCGGGGTCAACGGGCAGGTGCTCGGCTCGCCGACGGCGAAGTACTTCTGGCCGAGCGCGACGATCCGCGAGTTCGTGGCGGTGTTCTGGGAGCACAGGACCGCCAACCTCAGCATCTGCGGGGTCATCGTCGCCCTGACGGCGGCGCTGGCACTGTCGGCCTGAGGGCCGGGGCGACGCCGAGGTGCGTTCTTGGGGACACGGCCGGAGGATGGGGGCCAGGGGGACACAGCAGGAGGTAGCGATGGACAGTGAATCGGACCAGCAGCCCCAGCGCCCCGCCCACCTCTACACCGGGTCGGAGCACCCGTTCGACCCCGAGGACCTCGTGATGGCGCGCGGCCAGGACGTGACTCCGGAGCGGGTCGAGAAGGCACGCAAGCTGATCGAGAAGGAGGGCGCGAGGGCGCTCGAACGCTACCTCCCGTAGGCGGGCCCGGAGCGGGGCGGACCGGCCTCCCCGGTCCGCCCCGCGGTGCGCCGCCCGGTTCGCCCCGCGGCGCGCCGCGCAGCGTCAGGCGCGCGTGCTGGACCAGCCCCGGCGGCGGAGGTTTTCGAAGCCGTCCAGGAGGAGGTCCAGGGCGAATTCGAACTCGAACTGGTCGTCGCAGCCGCCGCCGACCGCGGAGCCGTCGTCGTGGGCGGCCGTCGCGGCCAGTTCCGCGATGTGCGGGTAGCGCGCCGCCATGGCGGGGTCGGGCGGGCCGGAGGGCCCCGAGGTGTCGAACAGCTCCTGGCTGAAGCCGAGCAGGCGGCTGCCCATCGCGTGCATGACGTGGTGCGTGAGGTCCGCGGAGAGGCCGCCGGCCCGCAGGAGCCCGGCCATCGAGTCCAGGTACGCCAGCACCGCCGGGGTGGGGCCGGTCCGCGACTCGATGACCCGGGCCGCCCAGGGGTGGCGCAGCAGGACCCGCCGGGCCGAGAGGATCCGCCCGCGGACCACCTGCTGCCAGCCGGGGCCGGCGGCCGGCGGGTCGATCTCGCCGACGACGGCGTCGGCCATGCCGTCGAGCAGCTCCTCCTTGTTGGCCACGTGCTTGTAGAGGGCCATCGGTACGACGTCCAGCTCCTGGGCGAGCCTGCGCATGCTGAGCGCGTCGATGCCGGTGGCGTCGGCGAGCGCGACGGCGGCGCGCAGGACGCGGTCCCTGTTCAGCGGGATCCGTTGCGTGTGCGTGGCTTCCTGCCGGGTCATTCCGGTTCGGTCCCTTCCCTGCCTCGACGACACCCCCTCCTTGACGAGTGTACGCCGTACACCTATGGTCACCTCAAGGTGTACGGCGTACACCTTCATCGAGCGAGGAGTGCCGAGAAGATGAGTCCCGACCGGAGAACCGCAGTGGCCGCCGGGTCGCTGTTCCTGCTGACCGAGGTCTCCGCGATAGTCGGGGCGATCCTCTACCGCCCCCTGCTGGGCGCGGCGGACGGCCGGCTCGCGCAGGGCGCCGACACGCAGGCCCTGCTCGGGGCGCTCTGCGAAGTGGTGCTCGTGGTGGCGGTGGCCGGCACCGGGGCGGCACTGTTCCCCGTCCTGCGGCGCCACGGCGAGGGGCTCGCGCTCGGGTACGCCTTCGGGCGACTGCTGGAGGCGGCCGTCATCGCCGTCGGGATCGTCGCCGTCCTGGCGCTCGTCACCCTGCGGCGGGACCCGGGAGCGGCGGACGGCGCGGACGGCGCGCTGGTGGCCGTGCACCACTGGACGTTCCTGCTCGGGCCCAACATCGCCCTCGGCCTGAACACCGTCCTGCTCGCGTACCTGGCGTACCGCGCACGGCTCGTACCGCGCTTCATCGCCGTGCTCGGACTGGCCGGCGGGCCGCTGATCTGCGCCTCGGCCGTCGCCGTGATGTTCGGCGCCTACGACCAGCTCTCCCCGGCGGGAGCGGTCGCGGCCCTCCCGGTCTTCGCCTGGGAGCTGGCGCTGGCCGGGTACCTGATCATCAGGGGCTTCAAGCCAGGCCCCGCCGCGGACGCCGCACCCCGCGCGGAGCGCTAGTCGAAGTCGTACACCGTGACGGCTATGCCCTTCGCGCACAAGCCGTCCCGGATCAGCGGCTCGATGCGCGACCACTTGCCGCCCGCGAGCCCACAGCCGATGCGGGGCATGTGGACGGAGGCCCCCAGCTCCGCGGCATGGACCGCCAGGAGCGCGAGGCAGCGCTCGACCGCCTCGTAGCGGATGGGCGGGCCGCCGCTGCCGGTGCGCATGCCGCGCTGGCCGACCATGTTCGCGACCCAGGTGTCGGGGCGGACCTGAACGAGCTGTACCGCGCCGAGCGCGAAGTCGTTCCCGCTGCGGCCCCTGTGCCAGGCCCGGTACGCGGCCTCCGGCTCGCTCCAGCGCTTCGAGAGCGCGAGGACGAACCCCTTCCCCCAGCCTCCGAGGTCGTTGCAGACGTGCGCGATGATCTTCGGCCCCCGGGCCTGCGGACTGCTCGCGTCCCCTCGGATGACGGTCGGCTGCTGCATGCGGATCCCCCTCTTCTCCCCTGCCCGGAAGGTATCCGGACCCCCTGACATCGCCGGAAGGCACGCACCTCGGGGGGCTTCGGACCTCAGCCTTCGGGTCGTAGGTCCACAGTCTGTCCAGCCATGGGTTTATGCGGTTTTAACCGTGTTACAACTGGAACATCGCGCTGCAAATGGCGCATTTTCCTTAGCTGTTGCCCAGCCCACACAAGCGCTGCCTGCCTTGGCAACACACCCGTTTCCGCTGGAGGAAGCAACCGTGAGTACAGCCGAGCAGACGGCCCCGTCTGCCAAGAAGAACTCCGCCGCGATGGCGGTCATGCAGCGCCTCGGCCGCAGCCTCATGCTGCCGATCGCCGTACTGCCGGCCGCCGCGCTGCTGATGCGCTTCGGCAACGCCGACATGCTGGGCAGCGAGTCGCTGCCGGGCTGGGTCAACGAGATAGCCAAGTACATGGCCGCCGGCGGCAACGCCGTCTTCGGCAACCTGGCGCTGCTGTTCGCCGTCGGTATCGCGGTGGGCTTCGCGAAGAAGTCCGACGGTTCCACCGGCCTCGCGGCCGTCGCCGGTTACGTGGTCTTCGCCAGCGTGCTCGGCAAGTTCAGCGACGGGAACGTGCCGCAGATCGAGGCGGTCGTCGACCACAAGTTCGCCATGATCGACGCCCCCGTCAACGCCGGTGTCCTCGGCGGTGTCGTCATGGGCATCGTCACCGCCCTGCTGTACCAGAAGTTCTACCGGACCAAGCTGCCGGACTGGGCGGGCTTCTTCGGCGGCCGCCGCCTCGTCCCGATCCTGTCCTCCTTCGCGGGCCTGGTCATCGGCATCGTCTTCGGTCTCATCTGGCCGGTGCTCGGCAAGGGCATCCACGGTCTCGGCGAGTGGCTGGTCAACTCCGGCTCCGTCGGCGCGGGCATCTTCGGCGTCGTCAACCGCGCGCTGATCCCCGTCGGCATGCACCACCTGGTCAACTCCTTCCCGTGGTACCAGGCCGGCGAGTACAACGGCGCCCACGGCGACATCGCCCGCTTCCTCGCCGGCGACCCGACCGCCGGACAGTTCATGACCGGCTTCTTCCCGATCATGATGTTCGCCCTCCCGGCGGCCTGCCTCGCGATCGTGCACTGCGCCCGCCCCGAGCGCCGCAAGGTCGTCGGCGGCATGATGTTCTCCCTCGCGCTCACCGCCTTCGTCACGGGCATCACCGAGCCCATCGAGTTCACCTTCATGTTCATCGCCCCGGTCCTCTACGCGATCCACGCGGTCCTGACCGGTGTCTCCCTGGCCCTGACCTGGGCGCTCGGAATGAAGGACGGCTTCGGCTTCTCCGCCGGCGCGATCGACTTCTTCCTCAACCTCGGCATCGCGTCCAACCCGTGGGGCCTGGCCGGCATCGGCCTCTGCTTCGCGGCGGTCTACTACTTCGTCTTCCGCTTCGCCATCACCAAGTGGAACCTGCCGACCCCCGGCCGCGAGTCCGACGAGGAGCTCGCCGAGCTGCTCAAGGCCGAGGCGAAGTAACCGTGCCCTCGACGCAGCGCACTCCCGGACGGGGACTGCCTTGCGAGGAGCGGCGTGAGCTGATCGCCGGCTCGGTACGGACCAGGGGCCGCGTGCGGGTCGCGGACCTCGTACGGGAACTGGGCGTCAGCCGGATGACGATCCACCGGGACCTCCAACACCTGGACGCCCGGGGCCTGGTCCGCCGGATCCGCTCCGGAGCCGATCCGGTGGACCCCGTGGACCCCGTGGACCCCGTGGACCCCGCGGCCCCCGCGGACCCCGCGGATCCGACCGACCCGACGGCCCCGACCGCCTGAGCTCCACCCCGAAAGCAGGGGCGGGGCGCCACCGACCGACCGGTGGCGCCCCGCCCGTTTTCACACCCGAGGACCCGGCAGGGTGACGAGCGCAACACCGGTCCGGCCCCCTCCGCCCGGCCCACCCATTCCGCAGGCCGGAGCGGGGAGCCGGCCCCGGTTTCCAAGGGTTCGTGGCACCCGTACCCAAGCTTTGCGCGAAAGGGGACATATCGGTCCGCCGACTACCCCTCCGCTCCGGGTCGAATAGCGGAGCGCGCCCGCACCCGGACCCGTAAGCTCCCGTCATGCAGGTGATCCAGTCAACGAAACTCGCCAATGTCTGCTACGAGATCCGCGGCCCCGTGCTCGAAGAGGCGATGCGGCTCGAAGCAGCAGGTCATCGCATCCTCAAGCTCAACACCGGCAACCCCGCGGCCTTCGGCTTCGAGTGCCCGCCGGAGATCCTTGAGGACATGCTCCGCAACCTGGGCACCGCCCACGGCTACGGGGACGCGAAGGGGCTGCTCTCGGCGCGCCGTGCGGTGATGCAGCACTACCAGACCAAGGGCATCGACCTGGACGTCGAGGACATCTACATCGGCAACGGGGTCTCCGAGCTGATCCAGATGTCCATGCAGGCGCTGCTCGACGACGGCGACGAGGTGCTCGTCCCGGCGCCGGACTACCCGCTGTGGACCGCCTCCGTCAGCCTGGCCGGCGGCACCGCCGTGCACTACCGCTGCGACGAGCAGTCCGACTGGATGCCGGACCTCGCCGACATCGAGCGCAAGGTCACCGACCGCACCCGCGCGATCGTGATCATCAATCCGAACAACCCGACCGGCGCCGTCTACGACGACGAGATGCTGCGCGGGCTCACGGACATCGCGCGCCGCCACAACCTGGTCGTCTGCTCGGACGAGATCTACGACCGGATCCTCTACGACGGCACCACGCACACGAACACCGCCGCCATCGCGCCGGACCTGCTGACGCTCACCTTCAACGGGCTCTCCAAGAACTACCGCGTGGCCGGCTACCGGTCCGGCTGGATGGCGGTGTGCGGACCCAAGAAGCACGCCTCGTCGTACATCGAGGGCCTGACGATCCTGGCGAACATGCGGCTCTGCGCCAACATGCCCTCCCAGCACGCGATCGCCACCGCGCTGGGCGGCCGCCAGTCGATCAACGACCTGGTGCTGCCCGGCGGGCGGATCCTGGAGCAGCGCGACACGGCGTACGACCTGCTGACGCAGATCCCGGGCATCACCTGCGTGAAGCCCAAGGGCGCGCTGTACCTGTTCCCCAAGCTGGACCCGTCCGTCTACAAGATCAAGGACGACCGGCAGATGGTCCTCGACCTGCTGCGCGAGGAAAAGATCATGGTCGTGCACGGTACGGGCTTCAACTGGCCCGAGCCCGATCACTTCCGGATCGTGACGCTGCCCAACACGAAGGACCTCGCCGACGCGGTCACCCGGATCGGCAACTTCCTCGACGGGTACGGCCAGCCGTAGGCCCCCGGCACGCGTGGACGGCCCCCGCGCGCGGACCCGTGAGGACGGGCCGCGCACGGGGGCCGCGCCGTTCTGCGCGGCCGCGGCGCTCTACGCGACTGCGGCGTCCTACGGGGTCGCGGCGAGTCCGGTGGACAGCGCCCCGGTGATCGCGGCGATGTGGTGGTAGGCGCGCCCGACGGCGGTGATCACGCCGTCCTGCTCGCCCTGCCCGGGGAGCACCTCGTTCAGGCGCGCCGTGAAGCGGGCCCAGCGCTCCCGGTCGCCGCTGGCGTAGTACGCCACGCCGTCCGTGTCGCGCAGCCCGTAGGCCTCGGCGACGTAACGGCGCAGGATCATGCCGCCGAGCGTGGAGCCCTCCAGTACGTAGAGGAACCCGAGCAGCGCCCGGGGGTCCGAGAGCGCGGCGGCGCGGATCTCCCGCGCGAAGGCCCCCGCCGGTGCGGCCGCGACGGACGCCGGGAACACCCCGTCCTCGGCGAAGTACATCAAGTCGCGGTCTATGAGGGGGAGTTTGACCAGGTCCGCCGACCACACCGAGGTGACGCACGGGCCGGTGGCGCGGGAGAGTTCCTCCTCCAGCGCCTTCAGGACCACACGGTAGGCGGCGAGCTGGTCGACGTACCGGTCGAGCGGAAGCGTCCCGGCGAGCATCGCCGTGGAGAAGGCCGTGGCCTCCAGGTTCTCGTGCCGGGTACGGGTGCTCGCGCGGATGCGCTCGACCACCGTCGGGCAGCCCGTGGGGCTCATGCGCCGTCACCCTTCAGGAGCGTCGCGTGCAGCCGGTCGATGAGGTGCCCCTTGCGCTCGATCGTCACGTCGAAGTACCGCGCGCTCCGCTCGGAGCGGCACACTCCGCGCACCGCCTCCATCGCCGCGCGCTTGAGCTCCACGGCCTCGGCCGCGAGGACGAGGAGCGTCGGCCGCAGGTCCGGATGGCCGAGCACGAACTCCTTCAGCCGGGCTCCGACGAGCTCGCCCGGGGCGCGCTGGTCCGCGGGCGCGGAGTCGAGCAGTTCGAGGAAGACCCGGTTGCTCAACTGGCCGAAGTCCTCGTGGGTGCCCCGGCCTGCGAACTCGGGCACGAAGTCGGTCAGGTCGTTGAACAGCTGGCTGGCCAGGCCGAGGTCGCGCATCGCGCCGTCCAGGATCCGCCGCTCGTCCTCCACCACGCCCAGGGCGGCCACCGCCGCGTCCAGCGGCATCCAGAACAGCGTGCCCGTCTTGAGCGCGGCCGTCGACTCCCAGAACGCCACCCGCTCGGCGCGGGGCGCGGCCACCAGTTCGGCGCGGGTGAGCGCGGTGCGCGTGGAGACGTCGACGGCCTGGCCGGTGAGGCCCCGGCCGACCGAGCGCAGCAGGCTCCGTACGACGGCCGGCTCGGCCGCGTGCTCCAGGGCCGCGGTGATCAGCAGGGCGCCCGTGTTGAGGGCGAGCGGAATGCCGTGGGCGACGTGGAGGGCGGGCTCGCCGTAGCGGATGCCGCTGCCGTCCTGGACGTCGTCGAGGGCGACGGCGGCCTTCAGCAGCACGCGTACCGCCACCGCCGCCCGGCGGACCGCGGCCAAGTCCTCCGCGGAGGCCTCCTCGCCGGCCGGGCCGGGGAAGCCCCGGTAGTTGCGGTAGGCCCAGAACACCATCGAGGGGCGCAGCGGGGCCCCGCCCGCGGGCGCTCCCGCGGTGGGCTGCCTGACCAGAGCCTGCTGCCCCACCTTCGAGCCGACGGCATCGGCGACCGGCGCGTACAGGGACCGGCCCAGCGCCGCCTCGTACACCGATTCCGGCGCGGCCGCCGCCGCCCCGGTCAGGGAGGCCAGGAAGGCCGCCAGGTCGTCCTCCAGGAGCGCCGCATCGCTCCGCACCACCGCCTCTACCGCTGCGTCTGCCGCCGCCTCTGTCGCTGCCTCTGTCGCGGATATGCCGGATGCGTCCGGCGCATCCGATGCGTCTCTCGTACCAGCCATGACCGCCCACCCCGAACTTCACGTACATCGGCCCGCAAGGACTTCCCCCTGCGGGTACCGGAAGGAGAAGAGTGAAGGCCGTTCCCCGACCGTCACAAGACGCATTCAAGCCGACGCAGGCGATCAGGACACCGACACACGAGAGGCAAGATTCAGCTCAACTTTAGAACCAATCCAATGTAGGATGGTCCCCTGACCACGCAGGAGGACTCCCATGTACGAGCCGATTCGCACCAAGGCGGTCGACCCCCGCATAGGCGTCCACCGCAGCGACTACCCCCGCAGCAGCCGCGCCGAAGCCCTGGACATCCAGCTCGCCGGACACCTCGCGGCGCTGCTCACCGTGACCGACGAGCTCGGCCTCGACGAGGCCGCCGCCGCCGTCGCCGCCCAGGTGACCCGCCTGCGCGGGGCCCAGCCCACCCGCGCGCCCCAGCAGCCCGGCCGGGCGGCCGACACCGAGGCCGCCGCCTCGCTGCACCAGCGCGCCCACGACCTCGCCGCCCGCGCCCTGCTCGTCGCCGCGTCCCGCGCCGACACCACGGTCGCGATCCTCGCCGCCGAGCGCATGGACGCGCACTCCGCCGCGCTCGACCTCGTCGGCGCCCACTGACGGCCCCGGTCCGGGGCCGCGGAGGCTCCGGACCGGGCGCCACGCCCTGCGGGGCTCGAACGCGCAACCCCCTTCGGCCGCGCCCGCTGGATGGCGCCACCGTGCGGATGGCCCCGCCCGGGGGCCCTGTCCGGCGGATGAGTCCGCCCGGCGGGCCGCGCCTGCCGGCCTGAGGCGGCTCCGCCCCGGCGGGGCGGGGCCCTGCGGGGCCTGTCCCCTACCCGCCCTTCGCCCGTTCCCCGGGCTCCGCCCGGACCCGCGCCTCAAACGCCGGCGAGGCTGAGAACGCCCGGACCGGTCCCCGAACGCCGACAGGGCTGGGGATGCCCGCACCCGGTCCCCAGACGCCGACAGGGCTGGGGAATGTCCGCCGGACGGGCTGGACGTGTTCGGTGGGGTCAAAGGTGCCGTGCAGCGGCAAATCCAGCCTCGCCGGCGTTTGAGGCGCGGGGTCTGGGGCGGAGCCCCAGGGAACGGGCGAAGGGCGGGTCCGGGGCAAAGTCAGCGGCGGCGATGCCGCACCAGGGGATCACTGCCGGGGGCCAGACCGGGCCGACGACCTCGCCCCACTCCGTCCCGGCAGGCGGCACACCCGGGATCCGCGCAAGCGCCTGCGGCCCCCGCACGTCCGGGGAACCAGGCACCGCGGGCCCCGCCCCCCCGTCCGGGGATCCGGGCCGCACCGCAGGCCCCGCCCCGTTCGGGGAACCGGGAGCCGCGGGTCCCGCCGACCCGTTCCGGGATCCGGGCCGCGCCGCAGGCCCCGCCGACCCGTCCCGGGCCGCCGGCGGCTGTTCGCGGAACTCCACGGTGACGACGTACGCACCCTGCTCCGGGAAGCCGTTGACCGCCTCCACCGAGGCGACCACGCGCCGGCTCGTCGGGTCGATCCGGCAGCCGGTGATGCGTACGTCGTCCGGCGCGGCCTCCGCCGACCGCGCCGCCGGCCGCCCGCCCGCCCACACGTACAGCCCCAGCGGGGCGAAGACCAGCAGTCCCGCCACGAACACCAGGGCGACCAGCCAGCCCTGCCACTTCAACGCGCTCACGCCCATGACACGATCCTCCCGGCAGCCCGCCCCGGTCACCAGCACCCACGGGCCCACACAGCATTTCGAAGTGGGACCGCCTCGTCACCTCGCGTTCACCCAACTCGGCGCGGAATGTGGGTTTCCGCGAGCACTCTGCACCCGTGAGACGCATCCTAGGAATCGCCCTGGCGGTCCTCCTGGTCGGCGGCGTGATAGCGGCCATCGCCATCGGAGGAAAGAAGCCGGAGGGCACGGCAACGAAGACCGTGCGTGGCGTCATCGGTTCGGAGAAGTCCGAGTTCTTCCGCGACCCCGACGTCGTCAAGGCCCTTGCAGACAAGGGCTACACCGTGAAGACCGAAACCTCGGGCTCCTGGGCGATGGACCAACTCGCCCTGAAGGAATTCGACTTCGCCTTCCCCAGCAGCAGTGAACCGGCCACGGAGATCGAGGCGGCGGCCGGAGTGAAGGGCGCGCAGATCACCAAGCCCTTCTTCTCCCCGCTCGTCGTCATCGCCCGCGCCAACGCGGCCAAGGTCCTCGGCGACCACGGCCTCGCGAAAATGACGGGCAAGAACGCCGGCACCCTCCTCCTCGGCCCCTTCCTGAAGGCCACCGGCGAGGCCAAGACCTGGCAGGAGCTCCAGGGCGGGACCAGTGCCCACCCGGAGCTGGGCGGCACGGTCTTCGTCAAGACCACCGACCCCACCACCTCCAACTCGGGCGCGCTCTTCCTCGCCACCGCCTCGAACGTCGCCAACAACGCGACCGTCGTCTCCGACGACGCCGGCATCGAGCGGACCGCGCCCCTGATGAAGAAGCTGATCTCCGTCCAGGGCGCCCTGGAGCAGAGCACGGACGGCCCCTTCCGCGCCTTCATCAGCGGCAGCGGCGAACCACTCATCCTGGCCTACGAGTCCCAGGTGGCCAGTTTGCTCCAGCAGAAGCAGGTAACGGGGGACGTCGGCAGCATGGTGGTGCTGTACCCCGACACCACCGTCAACTCCCCGCACACCTTCGTGCCGATCAGCGACAAGGCCAAGGAGCTCGGCTCCCTGCTGGCCACCGACCCCAAGCTGCGTTCGCTCGCGGTCCGCCACGGGTTCCGGCCCACGGAGGGCGTGGCCGAGTTCACCGCCGCCACCGCGCCGCACACCGCGTACCTCAACTCGGGGCTGACCGGCATCCGCCAGGTCGGCGCACCGACCGTCAAGGTCCTGATGGCGCTGGCCGCGCGCGCCAAGGGATAGGGGGACCAGAAGACCATGACACTGACACCGCCCGAGGACGGCCCGCTCGTCCTCACCGCCCCCGAGCCCGTGGCCCCCGTCAAGCGGGAGCAGGCCTCCGGCCTGGTGCCGCTCCAGGACGGGGTGCGCGAGGAGATGGCCCGCCGGGCCGGGGAGTACGTCGGCTCGCTGGCCGGCATCGACAGCCGCTCCCCCGAGTTCGCGAACCGCATCGGGGAGATAGCCGGCCTCGGCTCCGCGGACATCCGCGGCGCCGCCCAGCAGTCCAACCGCATGCTGGAGCGGGCCGTACGCTCCCTCGGCACGGACGGCGGCGGCGACGCCCAGGCCCGTGTCGCGGGCTCGCTCGTCGAACTGCGCCGCACCGTGGAGGACCTGGACCCGAGCGACAGCTCCACTGGCTCAGGCAGGGGTGTGCGCAAGCTCATCTCCAAGCTGCCCGGCGGCAACAAGTTCCGCGACCACGTGGCCAAGTACGCCTCCTCGCAGGCCACCCTCAACCGGATCGTCGGCGCGCTGCGCGGCGGCCAGGACGAGCTGCGGCGCGACAACGCCGCCCTGCACACCGAGCGCGCCCGCCTCTGGGAGACCATGGGCAAGCTCCAGGAGTACGCGGTGCTCACCGAGGCCCTGGACTCGGCCGTCGAACAGCGGATCGCCGACCAGATCGACCCGCAGCAGGCCGACGCGCTGCGCGTGGACGTGCTGTTCCCCGTACGGCAGAAGCACCAGGACCTGCTGACCCAGCTGGCCGTCTGCGCGCAGGGCTACCTGGCGATGGACGTGGTCCGGCGCAACAACGAAGAGCTGATCAAGGGCGTCGACCGGGCCGCGACCACCACGGTGTCCGCGCTGCGGATCGCCGTGATGCTGGCGCAGGCGCTGACCACCCAGGGCGAGGTCATCAAGCAGATCGACACCCTGCGCGACACCACCGAGAGTCTGATCCGCGGCAACGCGGAGATGCTGTCCACGCAGAGCGGGGAGATCCAGCGGATCGCCGCCGATCCCGCGGTCGGCGCGGAGACCCTGCGGACGGCCTTCGCCCAGATCTACAAGACGCTCGACACCATCGACACCTTCAAGGTGCAGGCCACCGAGAACATGGCCGCCACCGTGGAGTCCCTGACCGGCGAACTCCAGCACGCCTCCGCGTACCTGGCGCGCACCCGCACCGCGAGCGCCCTGGAAGGCGGCGACGCCCGATGAACGGCACGAGCATCCGCAGCGCTGTGCTGCGCCGACGGCTCGCCGCGGCGGTGGCCCTCGCCGCCACCCTGCTCGGGGCGAGCGCGTGCACGGAGCAGTCCGACCAGCCGAAGCCGAAGCAGACCGCGTACCAGGAGGGCACGCTGCGCGTCCTGGCCTCCAGCGAGCTGTCCGACATGGACGAGGTGCTGAAGGCGGCGAAGGCCGCCACCGGGATCGGCGTGCAGCTGACCATGTCGGGCACCCTCGACGCGGTCGAGCAGATCGCCTCCGGCAAGGCCGACGGCAGGTACGACGCCGTGTGGCTCTCCTCCAACGACTACCTGCGGCTGCGGCCCGAGGCGGCGGGCAAGCTGTCGAGCGAGACCCCGGTGATGTCCTCGCCGGTCGCCCTCGGCGTGAAGCCCGAGGCACTGGCGCGGCTCGGATGGAAGCCCGAGTCGGTGACCTGGTCGGCGGTCCACGAGGCCGTGGCCGGCGGGAAGCTGACGTACGGGATGACCGACCCGGTGCGCTCCAACTCCGGTTTCTCCGCACTGGTTTCGGTGGCCTCCGGGCTCTCGGGCGCGCAGGCGGCGCTGACCGACGCGGACGTGGCGAAGGCCCAGCCGAAGCTGAAGGAGTTCTTCACCGGGCAGAAGCTGACCTCGGGCTCCTCGGGCTGGCTGGCGACGGCGTACTCCCAGCGCGGGAACGTGGACGCGCTGGTGAACTACGAGTCGGTGCTGCTGTCCATGAACCGGGACGCGAAGACGGACCTGACGGTGATCAGGCCGCTCGACGGCGTGGTCACGGCCCACTACCCGCTGACCCTGCTGACCTCGGCCCCGGCCGGGGCCCGCGAGTCGGGGCGCGTGCTGACCGAGTACCTGCGCGGCACCGAGGCGCAGAAGGCGATCACCGAGAAGACCTTCCGGCGGCCCGTCGCGGCCGGGGTGACCCCGGCGGCCGGGCTGAACCCGGACAAGCGGCGGGAGCTGCCCTTCCCGGGCACCCGGTCGGTGGCGGACGGGCTGCTGGCCAGCTACGAGAACGAGCTGCGCCGGCCCTCGCGCACGGTGTACGTCCTGGACACCTCGGGGTCGATGGCCGAGGAGGACCGGATCGGCCGGCTGAAGTCGGCGCTCACCGACCTGACGGGGAGCGGGAGTTCGGGCACCGGGGAGCGGTTCCGGGACCGGGAGGAGGTCACGCTGCTGCCCTTCGGCGACAAGGTGAAGAAGGTCCTGACGCACACGGTCGAGCCGGGCAACCCCGGCCCCGCCCTGGACGCGATCCGGGGAGACGTGAAGGCGCTGCAGCCTGAGGGGGGCACGGCGATCTACAGCAGTCTGGAGGCGGCGTACCAGCAGCTCGGCAAGGGCAACGCCGACGCCTTCACCTCGATCGTGCTGATGACGGACGGGGAGAACACCGCGGGCGTCGGGGCCAAGCACTTCGACGCCTTCTTCGCGGGGCTGCCCGAGGCACAGAAGCACACCCCGGTCTTCGCCGTGCTCTTCGGCGACTCGGACCGCAAGGAACTCGCCCACATCACCGAACTGACCGGCGGTCGGCTCTTCGACGCCACCGACGGGAACGGTTCGCTGGACGGAGCCTTCGAGGAGATCCGTGGCTACCAGTAGGCCGCTCGGCGCACGCCTCCTCGCGTACCTCGAGTCGAAGAAGAACCTGGCCGGCAGCGCCTGCGGCGTGGTCGGGGTGGGCCTGACCCTCACCGGGGTGGCCGGCACGTACTGGCCGGTGGTGGTCGCCGGGCTGTACGGGGCGGGCGCGCTCCTCGCCCCGCCGGACCTGCCGGCTCCGCCGGTGCCGCCGGAGCCCGCCGAGCAGCTGGGCTTCGTACGGGAGGACTTCGCGCGGCTCCGGGAGTACGTCGGCGAGGTGGACCTGCCGTCGGAGCCCGCCGGGGTGCTGACCGGGCTGCTGGGGCTGTACGCGGCGATGCTGGAGCCGGGCTGGGTGGCGGGGGTGCTGGCCGCCGACCCGGAGGCGGTGCACGCGCTGACCCGGGCGATCCGCACGGACGTGCCGGAGTGCGTGGACACCTACAACCGGACCCGCTGGTGGACCCGGCTCACGGCGGGCGGCGAATCGCCCGAGCGTCACCTGGAGCGGCAGCTGACGCTGCTGCGGGAGGAAGCGGAACGCATGACGGCGGACCTCCGTGAAACGGAGGCCCGCCGTCAGCAGACGCACACGACCTATTTGGAAGGTCGCAGGGACACCTAGATCGGGGAATCCCGCGTCAGCCCGTGGCCGGGGACAGCCGGCCGCAGGGGTTCGGTGGGGGCTGGATCAGCCCAGGCGCTCGACGAGCGCTTCGTACTGGTCCCACAGCTCCTTCGGCGTGTGGTCGCCGTAGGTGTTCAGGTGGGCGGGGACCAGCGAGGCCTCGTCGCGCCAGACCTCCTTGTCGACCGTGAGCAGGAACTCCAGGTCGGCGGCCGGCAGGTCCAGGCCGTCGGTGTCCAGGGAGGCGACGGTCGGCAGGATGCCGATCGGGGTCTCCACACCCTCGGCGGTGCCGTCGAGGCGCTCGACGATCCACTTCAGGACACGGCTGTTCTCGCCGAAGCCGGGCCACACGAACTTGCCCGCGTCGTTCTTGCGGAACCAGTTGACGTAGTAGATCTTCGGGAGCTTGGCCTGGTCCTTGCCCTTGGCCACGTCGACCCAGTGACCCATGTAGTCACCCATGTTGTAGCCGCAGAACGGCAGCATGGCGAAGGGGTCGCGGCGCAGCTCGCCGACCTTGCCCTCGGCGGCGGCGGTCTTCTCGGAGGCGATGTTCGAGCCGATGAAGACGCCGTGGTTCCAGTCGAAGGACTCGGTGACCAGCGGCACGGCGGAGGCGCGGCGGCCGCCGAAGAGGATCGCGGAGATCGGGACGCCCTTGGGGTCCTCCCACTCGGCGGCGATCGTCGGGCACTGCGAGGCGGGGACGGCGAAGCGGGCGTTGGGGTGGGCCGCCGGGGTGTCGGACTCCGGGGTCCAGGCGTTGCCCTTCCAGTCGATCAAGTGGGCGGGCGCCTCTTCGGTCATGCCCTCCCACCAGACGTCGGAGCCGTCGGGGGTGAGCGCGACGTTGGTGAAGACGGTGTTCGCGTACATCGTCTTCATGGCGTTGGCGTTGGTGTGCTCGCCGGTGCCGGGGGCGACGCCGAAGAAGCCGGCCTCGGGGTTGATCGCGTAGAGACGGCCGTCCTCGCCGAAGCGCATCCAGGCGATGTCGTCGCCGACGGTCTCGACGGTCCAGCCGGGGATGGTCGGCTCCAGCATGGCGAGGTTCGTCTTGCCACAGGCGGAGGGGAAGGCCGCGGCGATGTACTTCGCCTCAACCCGGCCGGAGGTGGAGGGCGGCGGGGTGAGCTTGAGGATCAGCATGTGCTCGGCGAGCCAGCCCTCGTCGCGGGCCATGACGGACGCGATGCGCAGGGCGTAGCACTTCTTGCCGAGCAGGGCGTTGCCGCCGTAGCCCGATCCGTAGGACCAGATCTCGCGGGTCTCGGGGAAGTGCGAGATGTACTTGGTGGTGTTGCACGGCCACGGCACGTCGGCCTGGCCCTCGGCGAGCGGAGCGCCGAGGGTGTGGACGGCCTTGACGAAGAACCCGTCGGTGCCGAGCTCGTCGAGGACGGCCTGGCCCATGCGGGTCATGGTGCGCATGGCGACCGCGACGTAGGCGGAGTCGGTGATCTCGACGCCGATCGCGGAGAGCTCGGAGCCGAGGGGGCCCATGCAGAAGGGGACGACGTACATCGTGCGGCCCTTCATGGACCCGCGGAAGATGCCGCCCTCCTCGCCCTTCCCTGCGAACAGCTCCTTCATCTCGGAAGGGGCCTTCCAGTGGTTGGTCGGGCCCGCGTCCTCCTCCTTCTCGGAGCAGATGAAGGTCCGGTCCTCGACGCGCGCGACGTCGGAGGGGTCGGAGGCGGCGTAGTACGAGTTCGGGCGCTTGGCCGGGTCCAGCTTCTTGAAGGTGCCCTGGGAGACGAGCTCCTCGCAGAGGGCCTCGTACTCGGCCTCCGAGCCGTCACACCAGACGATGCGGTCAGGCTGGGTGAGGGCTGCGATGTCACCGACCCAGGAAACGAGCTCCTGGTGCTTGGTGGGGACGTCGGAAGTGGTGCCAGCCGCGATGTCGCGCGCCACGATCGCTCCTTGTTGAGGGGTTTGATTTGTGATTGCCCCGTGGGGGCCGCGACCCGGACGCTTCGCGCTCCGCTCATCCGGTGTCGACCGCACTCATCTGATCATCCGGTGCGTGTGCGCATATGTCCAGGGGGCCTCTCACGTGAGCATCGCCACTCCGGTCAATCTTCCGTAAAGCGCACTAACGGAAACCTACGCACCCGTAGGTAGCATGGCCCGCATGACTTCCGACGCCGCTGCCGTGGCCGCTCCGATGGTCGAACCCGCCGATCAGGAGGCCAAGCCACTCATGCGCGGCTGGCTGCACACCGGCATGTTCCCCGCCGTGGTGATCGCCGGCCTCGTCCTGATGGCCTTCACCGATTCGACCCGGGCCCGCGTGGCGTGCGGGGTGTACGTCCTCACCGCGTGCCTGCTCTTCGGAGTCAGCGCCGTCTACCACCGCGGTACGTGGGGCCCGCGCGGCGAGGCCATCCTGCGGCGGCTCGACCACGCCAACATCTTCCTGATCATCGCGGGCACCTACACCCCGCTGACCGTCCTGCTGCTGCCCGACTCCACCGGGCGGACCCTGCTGTGGGCGGTCTGGATCGCGGCCGCGGCCGGCATCGCCTTCCGCGTCTTCTGGGTCGGCGCCCCGCGCTGGCTCTACACCCCCTGCTACATCGCCATGGGCTGGGCCGCGGTCTTCTTCCTCCCCGACTTCATGCGCACCGGCGGCATCGCCGTCCTGGTCCTGGTCATCGTCGGCGGCCTGCTCTACAGCGTCGGCGGCGTCATCTACGGCATGAAGCGCCCCAACCCCTCACCCCGCTTCTTCGGCTTCCACGAGGTCTTCCACTCCCTGACCCTGGCCGCCTTCGTCGCCCACTACGTGGGCATCTCGATCGCCGCGTACACCCACTGAACGGAGCGGGGCCCCGCCGCGCGAGCGGTCAGGGCCCCGCCTCGTACCGGGCGCCTACGTGCAGGCGTAGCCGTCGCCGTCCGGGTCCAGGCGGAGCGGGTCGCTGCCGTTGACCTTCAGGCGGGTCGGGTACTTGTGTGCGGCCAGCCAGTCGCAGCGGGCCTTCGTCGTCGCCTTCACCTCCGCCGGGAACCGCGTGGGCACGCACACGTTGGCCGTGCCGTAGTGCCGGTCGCAGCCGGCCACGCTCGGGGCCACCGGGGCCGAGTCCCGCTTCGCGGGGTTCTTCTTCGGGGCCGCCAGCTCGTTCGCGAAGGTGTGCTCGTGCGCGGTCGGGGGCTCGGCGGTGGCCGCCAGGGCCGACGGGCCGCCCAGGTGCACCCACTGCGCGATCGACGGGATGCCGTTCGCGTCGACCGCGAAGAGCATGTACCAGCCGGGCGGCGCCAGGTTCGGGTTGCTGGTGACGTTCAGGTCGATGGTGGTGCCGTTGACGACCGTGAGCGGCAGGTCCACGAACCGCTGGTTCGGGTCCGAGGAGTGGGTGACCGCCGCCGGACGGATCAGCTCCGCCTTGGCGACCGCCCGGTTGACGGTGATCCGCTGCGTGTCCCCGTACACCCACTGGTTGTCGATCACCGAGGTGATCTGCGGGCGCGCCCCCTTGAAGAGGTACGGCGGGGTGTAGATCGACACGTTGTGGTTGTACGTGCCGTTCCCCGGGTTGTCCCCGACCGACATGACGCGGCCGTCCGGCATCAGGAACGACGCCGAGTGGTACGTCCGCGGGATCGGGTCGGTGGCCAGGCCCGGCTGGTAGGTGTTGGTCACCGGGTCGAAGAGCGAGGCCTCGTACACCGGGTCGGCCCGGTCGTGCAGGGCGCCGCCGGTCTCCAGCACCTTGCCGTCCGGCAGCAGCACGGCGGACACGTACATCTTGCCCTCGGCGCCGGTCTGCGGGCGCTTGCCCGCGCCCTGGTCGACCAGACCCTGCGGCAGGTCCGGGCCGGCCGTGTAGGCGGGGCTCGGCTGCTTCAGGTCGATGATGTCGGTGATCCGGTTCGCCGCCGGGTTGGTCTCGTTGTTGCCGCCGCCGATGGTCAGGACCCGCTGGTCCTGCGCCGGCGGCAGCAGCACGCTCGCCGACTCGTCGCGCTGGTCCTTGTTGCGCAGGCCCGGCACGTCGGTGATCGTGTTGGCGGCGTAGTCGTAGACGGAGGCGCCGGTGCCCTGGGTGCCGTTGCCGAAGGTGTGGCTGCCCGAGTAGAAGAGCCGGCCGTCCTGCATGAGGATCATCGACGGGTACAGGCCCCAGTACGACCAGGTCTGATTGACCTCGTTCATCGGCAGCCACTTGTTCTGCGCCGCCGAGAACTTCTCCGCGGTCACATTGCCCGTCGAGTCCTCCTTCAGCCCGCCGAAGGAGATCACGTCACCGTTGCCGAGGACCGTCGCGGACGGGTACCAGTGCCCACCGTTCATGTCGTTGGTCTTCGTGTACTTCTCGGTCGCCGGGTCGAAGGTGTACGAGTCCTTCAGCCCCTGATAGCCGATCGTGCCGTCGGCCGACGGATAGCCCTTGTTGCCGCTCATCACCAGCACCCGGCCGTCGGACAGCTGCACGTGGCCGGAGCAGAACATGTCCACGGGCGTCGGGATCGTCTTGAACGAGCCGTTCGCCGGGTCGTAGACGGCGGAGGTGAAGGTGCCCGCGTTGAACTGGGCGATGTCGTTGCCCGAGCCCGCGATCAGCAGCACCTTGCCGTTCTTCAGCACGACGGCGTGCATCGACCGCACCGGGTTCTTGGCGGCGATCACCTCCCACTTGCCCTTCGCGCACTCCGTCGCCGTCCCCGTGCAGGTGGGCTGCGGCGGAACCGCGCCCACCTCCTCCAGCGCGTAGTCGTCGGTGGTGAGCGTGCCCACCCCGTAGACGGACAGACCCCACGCGATCTTGTCGGTGCCCGGCGGGACCGCCGGCGTACGGACCTCCGTGCGCGCCCACGCGGCACTGACGGGGGGATTCTGCAGGTCGGTCCAGTACTGCCAGCCGGCCGTCGCGTCGTGGCGGAACACGGTCACCGACACGTCCGGGGTGTTCGACTTGTACCAGGCCGAAAGGTCGTACTGCCGGCCCGGTACGACCGTCGGGGCGCAGGTGCCGCTCTCGGTGACCAGGGCCTTGCGGTCGCCGTCCACCCGGCGGGTGAGCGAGACCTTCATCGCCTTGGTGCCGGAGTGCGCGCCGGCGACGGTGGCGAAGGTGAAGTCGTTGTCGCCCCAGCCGGATTTCGACCAGCAGGCGGGCATGTCGGAGCCCGCCGGGCCGGCGGTCTCGAAACCGGGATTGGTGAGCAGGTTGGGCGGTCCGGCCGTGGCCTGCTGCGGTGCGGTCAGCAGCAGGCCCGCGGTCATCGCCCCGACGGCCAGCAGAGCGGCCCGCCACCCTGCCCTGCGCCGGATCGTCCTTCGCATGGGGATCATCCCTTCGTGCGGCTCAACTCGTGTGCGTACGGCCCGCTTTGCGCGGGAGGTAGACGAGCGCCTCCGTCGCCGCGAAACGCAGGACGAAGGTGACGACCAGCGCGAGCGCGGTCGCGGACAGGACGCCGAAGCCCCAGGTGCCGACGAACACCGCGATCAGCGGGATCCGCAGCAGCAGATCGGCGTTGGCCAACAGCGTGAAACGCCCGAACCGGTCGGCCCAGCGGCGGTGGCGGCGCCGGTCGCGGAACAGCAGGGTCTCGATGAGGAGGAAGTTCCACAGCACCCCGGCCTGGTTCGCCACCACCTCGGCGAGCAGGTAGTTCATCCCGGTGTGCGTGAGCATCCACAGCGCGGCCAGGTTCGGGACGAAGCCGGAGAGCCCGACCAGCCCGAAGCCGATCATGCGGGCCAGCGGGGTCGCGGACCGCAGCGAGGCGAGGTGGGTCAGGAACCGCAGGCCCTCGCGGGCGGTGGACTTGGACTCCCCCGAGAAGCGGTCCTGGAAGACGAAGGGCACCTCGGCCACCCGCGCCGGCCGGCAGCGCACGGCCAGCTCCAGCAGGATCTTGTAGCCCAGCGGCTTCAGCGCCTCCTGCGTGACGGCCGAGCGGCGCATCGCGAAGAACCCGCTCATCGGATCGCTGATCCCGTGCAGGGCCCGCGGGAAGAGCCCCTTGGTCAGCCAGGTCGCTCCGCGCGAGACGGCGATCCGGTAGCTCCCGGCGAGCCCGGCCCGGCTGCCCCCGGCGATGTACCGGGAGGCCACGACCAGGTCGGCGCCGGTGCGCTCCCCCTCCCCGACCAGCTCGGGGACCAGGTGGGGCGGATGCTGGAGGTCGGCGTCCATGACGACGATCCAGTCCGTGTCCGCCCGCGCGATCCCCTCCACCACCGCCCCGCCGAGCCCTCCGGTGGCGGTCTCGCGGTGCAGGACCGCCACCGGGAAGGCGCACTCCAGGGCGGCCTTCTCGATGACGGCCGGGGTGTCGTCCGTGGAATCGTCGACGAACAGCACCGAGCAGGGCAGGTGCGCGGGCAGCGCCAGGGCCAGCCTGCTCAGCAACTCGGCTATGTTCCCGGCCTCGTTGAAGGTCGGGATGATGAGGGTGACGCTGCCCGGGGCGGGCGCCTCGACGGCGGCCTCCGGCAGGTGCGGGGCATCCGGGGCGTGCGGGGCGTGCGGAGCCCACAGGTCTTCGCTCATGCCGGATCAACTCCCGTTGACGGTGCGGACCGTGGGATCGGTGCGGGTGGTGGGATCGGTGCGGGTCGAGGCGTCCGTGCGCCGGATCTCGATGCGGTCCTCGCCCGTGCCGAAGACGGCGACCGGCGTCGAATGCTCCAACGCCGCCTTCACATTGGGCAGTTGCGCAGCGTCGCGCCGGACGGTCGGCGAGGAGACCACGTAGTCGATGTCCCGCCAGCCGCCCGGCAGGGTCTTGGTGACCGCCGGGTCCAGGTCGGCCTTGTAGAACCAGATGGCCCCGAGCCCCGGGGCGAACCCGTGGTGGACCGCGTCCAGCCACAGCGCGTCGTCGACCAGCACCCGGGTCGTGGCGGGCTCGCTCACCTCGCGCCCGAGCCAGGCCGCGGCCTGCCGGTACGGGGCGTTCGCGTCGACCGTCAGCGCCGTCCGGTTGCCGTCGTACCAGCGCGGGACCAGGTACACGACGGCCGCGGCGGCCAGGACGCCGATCAGCGCCCACCGCCCGTAGGCCAGGGCCCGCCGCTCCCCCGGCACGCGGCGGCGGCGCAGCACGGCGTGGGTGACGCTGGCCGCGCCCCCGGCGAGGACCAGCGCCAGGAACGGCAGCGCCTGGATCACGTACATCGCCGGGAGGTAGCCGGAGGGCCGCAGGGCGACGAGGGCGAGGATGACCACGGCCAGCGCCGGACCGGCGAGCGCCCGGGCCGTGACCGACCACCGGATGGTGGCGAGCAGCAGCACCGCACCGGCCAGACCGCCGAGCGGCAGCACGGTGTCGTAGTACAGCCAGGACTCGAAGACCCCGTGCGAGCCGGAGCCGGGGTCGAGGATGAAGCCGGAACCGGCCCGGCCCATCTGGTAGACGATCCCGCCGATGAGGGAGACGTGGCCGGAGCCGGGCAGCAGCTCGGCGTTGAGCAGCGCGTACAGGGGATACGTCACCCCGATGAGCACACAGGCGGTGACGGCTCCGGTGACGGCGAACTTACGGGTGTCCCGGTGGCTGTGACGCCACATCGTCACCAGCAGCGCCGGGAGCACCACCAGCATCGTCTCCTTGGTCAGCACGGCGGTGGCGGCCGCCAGTCCGGAGGCGAAGTGGTGCCAGAGGTGGCGGCTGGGGGACGCGGCCAGGCAGAAGGCCAGCAGCATCCACATCACGGCGATGTTGTCGAGGAAGATCTCCCGCTGCAGCACGACGGAGAGCGGGGAGAGCCCGAACAGGCCCATGGCGAGCCCGGCCGCCCAGCGCGGCAGCCAGAGCCGTCGCGCGAGCACGTACAGCAGGACCGAGCTGGCGGCGGAGACCGCGAGCATCGAGAACCGCATCGGCGCGACGGTCATCGAGTCGGGTACGAACAGGGACGGCAGGTAGGTCAGGCCCGCTATCTGGATCCAGCCGAGCGGAGGATGGTCGTACCAGTAGGTGTAGTGGGCCAGCCCCTTGCCCTGCTGGACGGCCCAGGCCTGCGCGAGGTAGGTGCCCTCGTCGTCGCTGAGGGTCGGGAAGTTGGTGATGTTCCAGCCCTGTACGAGCAGGATCGCGAGCAGCAGCGCCCCGCACAGCAGCAGATCGGGGCGGGAGGAACGGAACCGGACGAGCGGCCGGACCGGCGCGGCGGGTCGGACCCCGAGGCCGCCGGTGCGTTGGCGCGGGATGAGGGCGGCATCGGCGGTGGCGGCAGGCGCGGTGGCGGTGGCGGTCGAACCGGGCGCGGCATCAGTGGCCGTGGGCAGGGTGGCGGTCACCGGGGGCTGTCCTCTCGGGTGAGGGTGTTCGGGCTGCTCGGGGCTTCACCGGACGCGGACACGGTCGCTGTCGCGGTCGCGGTCGCTGTAGCGGTCGCTGTCGCTGTAGCGAGGTGGGCTCCGGTGTGGCTGGTGAGCTCCCACTCGTTGCGGCCGCGCTGCTCGCGCCAGACCGCGCGGATCGCGGCGCCGGCCAGCATCACCTGGTAGAACGGGCCGCCGACCACGAGCTTGACGTAGTGCGTGAAGCGCACCCGCAGCCCGTACTGGCGGCCGAAGTCGTGCAGGCCGACCACTTCGAAGACGAAGGTCACCATCGCGGTGATCATCGGCAGGAAGGTGACGATCGCGACGCCGACGGGCACGTCGAGGAAGACGGCGACGGCGAAGTTCACCGGGATGACCACCCCGGAGGTCGCCTGCATGAAGGGGGTCATCAGCGTGTAGCGGGCCAGCCAGCGCTGGCCGCGGCCGGGCAGCTGCTGCCAGTCCTTCTTGCGGTAGACCTGTAGGAATCCCTGGTTCCAGCGGGTGCGCTGCTTGAGCAGGCTGACCAGGGATCCCGGGGTCTCCTCGCGGGTCACCATGTCGGAGTCGTAGGCGACGACCACCTTCTTGCCGACGGAGGACAGCCGTACGCCCAGGTCACAGTCCTCGGCGAGGCAGTTCGGATCCCAGCCGCCGGCCTCGCGCAGCACCTCGGTGCGCACGAAGACGGTGTTGCCGCCGAGCGGGATGAAGCCCTTCTCGGCGTGCAGGTGCAGCCGGGAGCGGAACCAGAAGAAGTACTCCAGGCAGTTGCGCAGGCTGTACCAGCTGGAGTGGAAGTTGATGAGCTGGACCCCGCCCTGGACCACGTCGGCGCCGGTGGCGCGGAAGGCGTGGTCCACGTGGGACAGCAGCTCGGGATGGACCTGGTCCTCGGCGTCGAAGACCCCGACGATGTCGCCCCGGCAGTGCGGGAGGGCGGTGTTGAGGGCCTTCGGCTTGTTCTTGACCTCGTGGTGGTCGGTGATGACCCGTACGAGACCGGGCGCGCGGGCGGCCGCGCGTTCGGCCACCTCAGCGGTCCCGGGGTCGTCGTGGCCGACGATCACGATGATCTCGTAGTCACGGTGGCTCGATTCCAGGAGCCGCTCGATGGTGTGCTCCAGGACCGCCTGCTCGTGGCGGGCCGGCAGGAGCAGGGAGAAGGCCAGCCGGCCGCCGCCGTCGGGGCGGTCGAACCGTGTCGAGGCGAGCGTCTCGGGCGTCCGCCAGGCGTGCATCTGCCACCAGAGCGTGAACGCCGCCATCCAGAAGAGCGCGAGCGATACCACACAAATGAACACGGATATGAACAAAGCGCCCCCCACAGACATGCCGCAACCCCAAGCGGCGATTCCCCAACCCCCCGGGAACGGGCGCGTGCGGCGGGCTCCCCAGCCCGCCGCCCCGCCCCGTCCCCGACTCCCCCCGCGTGCGCAACCCCCGGTGCGCGCTCCACTGGCGCCCGAGGGCGCTCTCAGTGACCGATCGGTGACTCCGAAGTCACGAGACTAAGCACCGAACATGACGTTCAGGCGCTTTCCAGTTAAAAACCGCATTGCCGAAGTGACCTTCAGCCAAGCGGAATTGACGCTACTCCAGCGCTTTCAGGGACGAACCGTCCCCAACTGCTCCGCCAGCTCGACCGGATCGGTCGTAGGCCGCGCGCAGACGAAATGTCGACACACATACGCCGTGGGGCGGTCGTGCATGAGCGTGCGCTCGGCCAGAAGGGGGAACTCCCCGCCACTGCCGTCCGCCGCCCCCGGCAGACCCGTCGCCACCACCGCCCCGGGCGCCGTCCCCAGCAACGCGACCCGGTGCAGCTCGGCCCGCGCCGGATCCTCCGGATGACCGACCACGGCGACCTCGCGCGGCCCGTCGACCAGCGCCTCCGCGACCGCCAGCCCGTGCCCGATGAAGCGCGGAGCGCGCGGCCCGAGCGCGTGCACCACCGCGAGCGCCCGCTCGGCCGCCGTACGGTGCGCCTGCGAACCGGTGTGCGCGGCGTACGAGAGCAGCGCGCCGGCGGCGGCGGTCCAGCCGGAGGGGGCCGCGGTGTCGGTCGGGTCCTGCGGCCGCCGGATCAGCTGCTCCGCATCGTGCGCGGTGTCGTACAGCGAGCCGTCCTCGGCGGTGAACCGGTCCAGGACCAGGTCGACGAGGAACCCGGCGAACTCCAGCCAGACCCCTTCCCCGGTGACGGCCCCCAGCGCCAGGAACCCCTCCGCGACGTCCCCGTAGTCCTCCAGCACCCCGGCGTTGACCCCGACGCGCCCGTCCCGACTGGTCCGCGCGAGCCGGGCCCTTCCGGCAGCCGCGTCGAAGTGAACCCGTACGAGCAGATCGGCGGCCTCCGTGGCCCGCTCGACCAGATCGGGCCGGTCGAAGAAGGCCCCGCACTCGGCGAGGGCCGCGATGGCCAGCCCGTTCCACGCGGCGACGATCTTGTCGTCCCGGCCGGGCGCGGGCCGCGCCTGCCGCGCGGCGAGCAGCCGCTCCTTGAAACCGGCGAGCCGCTCGTCACCGATGTCCGGCCCCTGCGCGGGCAGTTGGAGCACGGACGTCCCGTGCTCGAAGGTCCCCTCCTCCGTCACCCCGAAACAGGCGGCGGCCAGGTCCCCGTCCTCCTCCCCCAGCACCTCGCGCAACTGGGCGGGAGTCCAGGCGTAGTAGGCCCCCTCCACGTGCTTCCCGGTCTCCGGGTCCTCACTGTCGGCATCCAGCGCGGAGGCGAAGCCGCCCTCGTGCGTGCGCAGTTCACGGACCATGAAATCGGCGGTCTCCAGCGCGATCCGACGCGCGAGATCGTCCCCGGTGGTGCGCCACAGGTGGGCATAGACCCGGCAGAGCAGCGCATTGTCATAGAGCATCTTCTCGAAGTGCGGCACCACCCACTCCCGGTCCACGGAGTACCGCGCGAACCCGCCCCCGAGCTGATCGTAGATCCCGCCCCGCGCCATGGCCTCACACGTATCGGCCGCCATCTCCAGCGCCCCCTCGGACCCGGTCCGGGCGTGGTGGCGCAGCAGGAACTCCAGCACCATGGACGGCGGGAACTTCGGCGCCCCGCCGAACCCGCCACGCGTGGAGTCGTACTCCCGCACCAGGCCGAGCAGCGCCTGCGCGAGCTCCTCGGGCCCGGGGGTGCCGGCCTTCCCGTAGTCGAGCTGCCGCCCCGCGAGGTCCCGTACGATCCGCTGCGCGACCTCCGCCACCTCCTCGGGCCGCCCGACCCACGCGGTGCGCACGCCTTCGAGCACCTGCATGAAGGAGGGCATCCCGTGCCGGGGCTCGGGCGGGAAATAGGTCCCGAAGTAGAAGGGCTCGGCGTCGGCCGTCAGGAACACGGTCATGGGCCACCCGCCCTGCCCGGTGGCGGCCTGCACGGCCTCCATGTAGACGGCGTCGATGTCGGGACGCTCTTCGCGGTCGACCTTGACGTTGACGAAGTGCTCGTTGAGATAGGCGGCGGACAGCTCGTCCTCGAAGGATTCGTGGGCCATCACATGGCACCAGTGGCAGCTCGAATAGCCAACACTGAGCAACACCGGCACCCCGCGCTCCCGCGCCTCCGCGAAGGCCTCCGGGGACCAGGGCCACCAGTCGACGGGATTGTCGGCGTGCTGGAGCAGGTACGGCGAGGTCTCGTTCGCGAGGCGGTTCGGCATGGGGCCATCCTGCCGCACGAGGGCTACGGGAGCCGTCCGCGGCACAGGCGGGCAGACCCAAGGCAGACCGGCGCCGCCCCGGAACCGGCCGTCCCCTATCCTCGGCGCCACGGGAGGGATCTCTTCGACGAGCAGATCCTTCCGGGGCGGGGACGGTTTCGAGGGGGAACATCGATGACGGATTCCACGGTGGGCGACGGCGAGGAAGAATCTGCCGGGCGGGCCGTCTATCGGTTCGAGGGCCGGCGGGTACTGGTTTCGGACCTGGTCGATGCCGGGCTTCTGGCCGCGGGGACCGATCTCGTCTTCCGGCGCAAGCGATCGGGGAAGGTGTATCCGGCCCGCGTGACCGCTGACGGCAGGATCGAGCTGCCCGACGGCCAGCGGTTCAACTCCCCCTCCACGGCGGCCGCCGCGGCCACGGGACGGGGACCCTTCGACGGCTGGACGTCCTGGGCCGTGGACGGTGGCCCCCTGCTGGACGTTCTGCGGCAGGAACTGCTGGACACGGTGGCAGAGCAGCCGCCCTCCGGCGGACTGGCTGCCGGCGGCACCGCCACCCGCCACGCGCACCTGAAGAACGCCCGGAAACAAGCCGACGCGGACGCTCCGATCACCCTCACCGTCCGGGACCTGCTGGGCTGGTGGGGGGCTTCCCGGCGCGGCTACCTGGTCAGCGTGCAGGTGGCCGCAGAGCTGGCCAACCACGGCCTGTCCACCGTGCCGGACTTCGCGGCCGTGGGGCTCGATGACCGGGTCACCCTGACCGGGCCGTCCGTGAACGTCGAGGACGAGACCGAAACCGAGACCGAGGGCTTGACCGGGCCGATGACCGAGCTGGAGACAACGGCCGAACCGGAGGCAGCACCGCAGCAGAAGCCGGCAACGGGGTGGGAGGAGGCGAGGATGACCGGCGCCCCGGGACCCACCGCCTCCGACGGTGAGGACGAACCGGGCCAGGGGCAGACGGTCGGCAACCTCCCCTCGGCACTCAAGGGGGTGGAATCACTCACCTCCTCGGCAAGTTTCGAGGAGGCGTTCACCAAGATGCGGCTCAACGGGTACTCGCAACTACCGGTGCTGAACGGGCCTCGGAACCTCCAAGGGGCCGTCACCTGGGAATCCATCGCGCTGGCCCGTTACGCGGACGGCGACGCCCCCTTCTCCCGGGCCATCGTCAAAGCCCACGCGGTCAGCTACGCCGACCACCTGATCGACGTCCTGCCCTATCTGGCACAGTTCGGCTTCCTCCTGGTCAAGGACCAAACGAACCGGATCGCCGGCATCATCACCGTCGCCGACCTGGCCGCCGAATACGGCTCTACGGCCCGGCCTTTCATGCTCATCGGCGACCTCGACCGGATGCTGCGCCGAGTCATCTCGGAAAGGCTCGACCTTGCGGAGGTGATCGCTCTGTGCGACGGCGACGGACGCCGCGCCCTCAGCTCCTTCGACAAACTCTCTTACGGGGACTACCAGCAGGTCCTGAGCAATCCGAAGCAGTGGGAGAAGCTCAACTGGAGGCTGGACCGAAAGGCATTCACGGACCGCCTCGACGAGCTGCGCGAGGTCCGCAACGAGCTGATGCACTTCAACGACAAGGACAAGGTCGGCGACGCGGCGATACCGATGCTCCGCAATATGATCGAGGTTCTGCGCGAGTACACGGGCTGAGGCACGGCGCTCGCCCTCCACGGGGCGGCCGGTCGCTTCCGTCACCGATCGGTCAGTGCCGCAGGAGCGGGGCCAGGTCGTGGGTCCAGGTGTCGCGGGTGTGGGTCCAGGTGGTGGCGCAGGCGGCGCGGGCCGGGGTCGACAGGTTCTTGTGGCGGGCCGGGAAGGCGCCGTAGACCGCGCAGCGGTGGGATTCCGCTCGGGCCGCGTCCGGGGCGTGTTCGTCCGTGGGGTCGGGGGCGTCCTCCTCGGCGGCCGAAAGGTCGTAGGCCCGGGCCGCCGCCAGCAGGGTCTGGTCGCCCTCGGGGTCGCCGGTCAGGAGCGCCACCTGGGCGAAGCGGTCGGCGGCGTCCTCCTCGGCCCGGGCGCCCTCGTCCGGGAGGTCCAGGGCGTCGACGAGGGCGTGGCCGACCTCGTGGAAGATCGTTTCGCGGACCACCTCGGAGAGATCCTCGTCGCCGAGCCGCTCGCGCTCCTCGGTCACGTCGTCGTAGCAGAGCTCGATGCGACGGGCGTCCGGGTCGTAGCCGGTCCCTTCGCCGTGGCAGGACTTGGCGACGAGGGTGACCGGGTACGGCAGGTCCACGTAGGAGTTGAGCTCGGCGAGGGTGAACTCGGGGAGCTGCCAGGTCTCCACGAAGCGGGCACTGTCCTTGTCGGCCGCCACCGGCTTCTCGTAGCGGAGTCGGAAGCCGCGTTCGGGAACCTGCTCCTCCGGCAGGAGCGCGCAGCCGGCCACCGCCAGCAGCAGGGCCGCCAGCGCCGCGCACGGTCCCGAAGCGCCCCAGCGTCTGCTCACGCGGCCACCCTATGCGAACGGTTGATAGCCAACTCCCTCTGAACTAGCTCAGATTCCCTCGCGCTCGCGACCGTACCGAAGGACACTTGTCGCACCATGCCGGAGCTCTCTGAGGGGGATGCCGATGCGGGACAGTCATCGCGTTGAGGCCGAGCGGCTGCTGGGGCGGGCCGTGGAGGAGGAGTCCCGGCGGGGAGCGGGCGGGGCCGCGGGCACCGCGGAGGCCAGGGCGGTGCTGCTGGCTCGCGGCAAGCAGGCTCTGGACGCGCTCGCGGCGAGCGCGGCCACCGAGTACGAGGCGTACACGCGCGCCCTGGACGAGGCGGCGGCCGGGGACGAGTCGCTCGGTGAGGCCTTCCGGCGGGCGAACACCTCGACCGCGTCGCTGGTCACGGGGGTCGCGGCCGCCGCCGCGATCGTGGCCGACCTGGCCTTCGGCGTGGCGGTCGGTACGGCGCTGACCACCGGTGCCGTGGTGGGCGTGGCCGGGGCGACGGCGACGGTGGCCAAGGTGACCGCCCTGCACCTGCCGGCGGCGAACCGGCGGGCCGGGGAGGCGGGTCGGCCGGGCGGTGCGGAGCAGCTCAAGCTGCAATGGCTGACGGCGCTGGAGGTGCGCGGGATACGCCCTTTCCTGGAGCAGCAGCGCAAGGTGGCCGCGGCGTCGAACGCCCCGCACAAGGTGAACGGGACGGGCAATGGCGGCTCCGCCCTCCAGCTGCGCGGCGCCAATCGCAGCGCCGAGGCCCGGCGGCGGGCCATGCTGGAGCAGTCTTTCGGCCAACTCCCGGCTTTGGAAGGTGTGTTCGTCGGCCGCCGGGCCGAGCTGGCCCGGATCGCCCAATGGGTGCACAGCGCCCGGGCGAGCACGGAGACCCGCCCGGTGGTCGTGGTGCTGCACGGGGAGCCCGGGGTGGGCCGCACCACGCTCGCGCTGCACGCGGCGCAGGGGCTGCGGGACCAGTTCAGGGGTGCCTGCGTGGTGGACCTGCGCGGCGGCGGCGCCTCCGAGAGTCCGCTGCCGACCCGTGAGGCGCTGCTGCACCTGATGAACCGGCTCGGCGCGCCCCGTGAGCAGTTGCTGTTCCGCGAGGGCTCGTCGGCGGAGCAACAGGTGCGCAGGTTGGGCGAGTTGTACCACCAGCATGTGCAGGGCACCCCGGTGGCGGTGGTCCTGGACGATGCCGTGGACGCCGCGCAGGTACGGATGCTCGTGCCCGAGCGCTCCGAGAGCCTGGTCCTGGTCACGGCCCGGGAGCCGCTGGAGCTGCCCGCCGAGCTCGCGGCCTGGGTGTACCAGCTGCCGGTGACCAGGCTGACGGAGGAGGCCGGCGCGGAGTTGGTCAGGGCGGCCGGCGCGGACCCGGTGGGCGGCTCGGGCGGCTCGGACCGGGCGGCCGCGGGTGCCGGAGGGACGGGTGCCGCGGGGGCGAGTGCCGGAGGGGCCGAGCCGCCCACCGGCGCGGGTGCGGGTGGGGGTGGGGGTGGGGGTGCAGCCGCAGGCGTGGCCGCGCCCGCGGCCCCGTACCCGTACCCGGAGGAGACCGTACGCGCGCTGCTCGCGCTCGGCGCCGGCCTGCCGCTGGCGCTGCGCGTGCTGGCCCCCCTCGGGGCCGTCGGGGAGTCCCCGGGGGCCGGCGGTTCCCTGGAGGCCGCCCTGGACCTGGCCTACGCCGCCCTGCCCGAGGAGCGGCGTCGGCTGCTGCGCCGCCTGACGCTGGCGGGCCGGGCCTCGCTGGGGGCGGCGGCCGCGGCGGCGCTGATCGACGCGGACCAGGTGGAGGCCGGGCGGCTGCTGCGCGAGCTGGCGCGGGCGGGGCTGCTGGACCACGTCCGCGGGGACCGGTTCCGGATGCACGACGCGGTGCGCGCGTACGCGGCCGCGCGCCTCGCCCGGGACGAGGACCGGGCCGGCGCGGCGGCGGCGCACGAGCGGCTGATCCGTACGTACGCGCAGCTCGCGGACTCGGTGATCCGGATGGTCGACGGGAAGATGTCCACGCGGGCGAACGCCCTGTCGAAGGCGAGCACGGTCGGCGGGCACGGGTTCGTCTCCCTGGACGCGGCCCTGCGCTGGCTGGACGACGAGTCGAGCTTCATCACGGCGGCGCTGCGGCACTCGGAGGGGGTGGACCAGCAGGCCGTACTGGACCTGCTGGGCGCGCTCTGCGACTTCTGCCTGCTGCGCGGCGACCTGTACCGGCTCGGTGAGATCAACGAGCTGACGCAGGCCGTCGACCAGGGCCTGCTGGTCCGCTCGGTGCAGTGGCGCACGGGCATCGCGGCCCGCCAGCTCGGTGAGCTGGACAAGTCCCGCACCACCCTGACCTCGCTGGTCGACCAGTACAAGGAGGCCCGGCAGGAGGCGGGCGCGGGCATGGCGCTGGTCTCGCTCGGCATCACCCTGCACCACCAGGGCAACCTCCCCGAGGCATCGGCCCGCATCCGCGAGGCGCTGGTGCTCCAGGCCCCGGACGAGCTGGCGGGCGACCGGGCGTGGGGCCTGCACGCGCTCGGCGCGGTGGAACGCGACCGCGCGCACCTCGCGGAGGCGCTGCGGCTGCTGCGCGAGTCGCTGGGTCTGCACCGCGAGAGCGAGAGCGTGCACGGCGAGGCCTGGGCGCACCTGCAGCTCGGCCAGGTGTACCTGCGCCTGGGCGAGGTGCCGCGCGCGGAGGCGGAGCTGCGGCTGGCGCTGGAGCTGTACGGGCGCACGCGCGACGACCGCGGCCAGGCGTGGGCGCTGACCCAGCTGGGCCGGGCCCGGGTGGTCGACGGGGATCCGGGGCCGGCGCTGGACCGGCTGCGGGACGCGCTGGCCCGGCACCGGGAGGCGGAGGACGCGCGCGGCGAGGCGTGGACGCTGTACTACCTGGGTCAGGCGCTGGAGGAGGCCGGGGAACGGGACCGGGCGGTGCGGGAGCTGGAGCGGGCCCGCACGATGTTCTCCCGGATGCGGGACGTGTACGGGCTGGCACACGCCCGCCACCACTCGGGCCGGGTCACGCGCGACCAGCGGGCGGCGCAGACGGGGAACCTGAGGAACTCCGGCTTCGCCCGCCAGCTGCTGGTGGACGCGCGGGCGGACTTCCGGCGGATCGGGCTGGCCCACGGGGAGGCCTGGACCTGTCTGGAGCTGGCGGTGGTGGACGCGGGCAACGGGCGGACCGCACAGGCGGTGGACCTGTGCGAGGAGGCGGTGCGGCTGTTCATCTCCTACGGGGACCGGCGCGGGGAGGACTGGGCGCGCTTCCTGCGCTGCACGCTCCTGCCGTACGCGCTGCCGGAGGCCCCGGACGAGGCGCGGACGGAGCTGGCGCGGCTGGCGGCGGCCCCACATCCGATGCGGGACGGGCGGCTGGAGGACTGTCTGGAGTCCTACACGGTGATCCTGGCGCGCGGGGTGGACCCGGCGGAGGGCTGGCAGGCGTGGCGGCTGTCGCTCGTACCGAACCTGCACTCGCGGGAGATCATGGGCGTCCCGGTGGCGCTGCCACCGCACTAGCCGCCGCCACCGCTCCAGCCGCCACCACCGAACTGGCCGCCGCCACCGCACCCGGCCGGCGCCTGCGGCTGCCAGGCATGCTCCTCGTACGGCCCGCGGTCGGTGATCATGCACATGCGAAGGCCCGCCGCCCCACCGGTTTCGGCGCGGCGGCGGTCGGTCGCACGGGGACCCGTACCGGGTCCCCTACCGGGGTCGCCGCCCCTACGGGGCGCGCGTGCCCTCCGTCGGGGTGGGCTCGGGGGCTTCCTTGAAGTCGACCCGGCCCATGTGGCGGCTCATCGACTTCATCAGGCCCCACACCCCGAGGGCGAGGGCCGCGAACACGACGAATCCGAGGAGGCCCGGGGTCACCTTGTTCTTGTCGAAGGTGTCGCCGGCCAGCGGGAGGAGCTGGGCGATTGCTTCGTGCGTAGCGCTCATAGCTACGCATTCTCCCGGATGCCCGCGAAGAGGTCGGACTCGGGGAGGGAAGTGTCCACAAGGGACTTCGCGAGCTCGTACTCTTCCGTCGGCCAGACGTCCTTCTGGATCTCCATCGGGACGCGGAACCAGCCGCCGTCGGGGTCGATCTGCGTGGCGTGGGCGATGAGCGCCTTGTCGCGGATCTCGAAGAAGTCGGCGCAGGGGACGTGGGTGGTCAGGGTCCGCTCCTTGCGCTCGAACTCCTTCCACCGCTCCAGCCACTCGCCGTACGGGGATTCCAGGCCGCGGGCGAGCAGCGCCTCGTGCAGGGCGACGGTGCGCGGCTTGTTGAAGCCCTGGTTGTAGTAGAGCTTCTGCGGCTGGTACGCCGGGCCGAACTCGGCCTCGGGGTACTTCTCGGTGTCGGCCGCGTGGTCGAAGGCCACCATCGTGATCTTGTGGGTCATGATGTGGTCGGGGTGCGGGTAGCCGCCGTTCTCGTCGTACGTGGTGACGGCCTGGGGCCGGAAGGCACGGATCTTCTTCACCAGGCGGCCGGCCGCCTCGTCGACGTCGGCGAGGGCGAAGCAGCCCTCGGGCAGCGGCGGCAGCGGGTCGCCCTCGGGGAGCCCGGAGTCGACGTACCCCAGCCATTCCTGGTCGACGCCGAGGATCTCGCGCGCCTCGTCCATCTCCTTGGCGCGCACCTCGTGGATGTGCTCCTCGATGTACTTGTCGCCCTGGAGCTTGGGATTGAGGACGGAGCCGCGCTCACCACCCGTGCAGGTCACCACCAGCACGGACACCCCCTCGGACACGTACTTGGCCATGGTGGCCGCGCCCTTGCTCGACTCGTCGTCGGGGTGGGCGTGGACGGCCATCAGTCGAAGCTGCTCGGTCAAGACAGGATCCTCTTTGAGTCGTCAGGGCGGGCGCTCCTATAGTGACCGAATCGGGCGGTGGAAAAATTCCGGGGGGTCTCCCCGGGATCCCGCCCGTCGCCCACCTCGAAGGGAACGATCGATGAGCGCGGTGCGCGAAGAGCTGCCCGAGGGCCGCTACGGCCGGTCGGCGGACGAGCGTGCGGACCGCAAGCTCAAGGTGATCGGTTCGGTCCTGGGGGTCGGGCTGCTGGGGCTGGTCGGCTGGATCGGCTGGGACTACGTGGCCGGGCAGAGCGTGAGCGCCGAGCTCATCAAGTTCAAGGTCGTCTCCGACTCCGCGGTCGAGGTGCACTTGGAGGTGCGCAAGGGCGCCTCGGAGACCGGGGTGTGCACGCTGAGCTCTCAGGACGAGGGGCACGGCGAGGTGGGCCGGGCCGACTTCACCTTCGCGCAGAAGAGCGGGCGCGTGGACGAGATGGTCACGCTGAAGACCACCGGTCGGGCCACGATGATCGAAATCGTCGGCTGCCGCGTGGCGGGTTCCGCGGGCTGACCTGACGCAGTTCACACACTTGGCGTCCTCCCCCTTTTCTTCCCGAATTGTTAGGCTCGTGGTTTCGTCCGCCGCTGGCGGCTTTGTTGTCCCTGTACCGACGAGGAGCACCCGTGACCCAGACGAGCGAGAGCGTCACCTGGCTGACCCAGGCGGCGTACGACCAGCTGAAGGCCGAGCTGGAGTACCTCTCTGGTCCCGCACGGTCGGAGATCACGATCAAGATCGCGGCCGCCCGCGAGGAGGGCGACCTCCGTGAGAACGGCGGTTACCACGCGGCCAAGGAGGAGCAGGGCAAGCAGGAGCTCCGCATCCGCCAGCTCACGCAGCTGCTGGAGAAGGCCAAGGTCGGCACGGCTCCCGCCTCGGAGGGCGAGGTGGCCCCCGGCACCCTGGTCAAGATCGCCTTCGACGGCGACGAGGACGACACCATGGAGTTCCTGCTGGCCTCGCGCGAGTACGCGTCCTCGGACTTCGAGACCTACTCCCCGCAGTCCCCGCTGGGCCTCGGCGTGCTGGGCAAGAAGATCGGCGAGGACGCGCAGTACGAGCTGCCGAACGGCAAGCAGGCGTCGGTCAAGATCCTCGACGTCAAGCCCTTCACCGGCTGATCACCCCCTTTCTTTTCCACCTCTTTTCACTACGACGCCCCGCCGGGCTGCCGCTCGGCGGGGCGTCGTGTTGAGGGCGTGCCGGGGGGGGCGGTGCCTACGCCGTCGCCGAGCGGTACTTGCGTACGGCAAGGGTGCGGAACACCACGATGATCACAACGGACCAGAGCAGCGAGGCCCATACCGGGTGCTGCATCGGCCAGGCGTCCGACGGCGACACACCCGGGTTGCCGAAGAGTTCGCGGCAGGCCTGCACGGTCGCGCTGAACGGGTTCCACTCCGCGATCGGCTGGAGCCAGCCGGCCATGTTCTCGGTGGGCACGAAGGCGTTGGAGATGAAGGTGACCGGGAACAGCCAGATCAGCCCGCCCGAAGTGGCGGCCTCCGGGGTCCGCACCGACAGGCCGATCAGGGCGCCGATCCAGGAGAAGGCGTAGCCGAGGAGCAGGAGCAGGAGGAAGCCCGCGAGCGCCTTCGGTACGCCCTCGTGGATGCGCCAGCCCACGAGGAGCGCCACGATCGCCAGGACCACCATGGTCAGGGCGGTCTGCACGAGGTCGGCCAGGGTGCGGCCGGTGAGGACCGCGCCGCGGGCCATCGGCAGCGACCGGAAGCGGTCGATCAGGCCCTTGTGCATGTCGTCGGCGATGCCCGCGCCGGCTCCGGCGGTGGCGAAGGTGACGGTCTGCGCGAAGATGCCGGCCATCAGGAAGTTCCGGTAGTCGCTGGCGCTGGTCGAGCCGCCGATCATCATCGAGCCGCCGAAGACGTAGCTGAACAGCACGACGAACATGATCGGCTGGATCAGCCCGAAGATGACCATCTCGGGGATGCGGGACATGCGGATCAGGTTCCGCTTCGCCATCACGAGCGAGTCGTTGATCCCCTGGACGATGCCGCCGCGCGGGCGGGGCGCCGCCCGCTCCGGGGTCGTGGAGGTGAGGGTCACTTCGCCGCCTCCTTGCGGTCCTTGCGGCTGCCCGTCGACTTCGCGGCCTTCGCGGACTTCGCGTCGGCGGGGGCCTCTCCGTTTTCCTCGGCGGTGAGCTCCGCCGCGTGGCCGGTCAGGGAGATGAACACGTCGTCCAGGGTGGGACGGCGCAGGCCGATGTCGTCGATCTCGATGCCGCGTCCGTCGAGTTCGCGGATGACCTCGGCGAGCAGCTTGGCTCCGCCGGAGACCGGCACGGTCAGCTTGCGGGTGTGGTCCTCGACGGTGGTCTCGCCCTTGCCGAAGCCCGCGAGGACCTCGCGGGCCGTGACTATGTGGTCGCGCTCGTGCACGACGACCTCGACGCGCTCGCCGCCCGTCTGGGCCTTGAGCTGGTCGGAGGTGCCGCGTGCGATGACCCTGCCGTGGTCGACCACGCAGATGTCGTGCGCGAGGTGGTCGGCCTCCTCCAGGTACTGCGTGGTGAGCAGCAGGGTGGTGCCGCCCGCGACGAGCTCCTGGATGATGGCCCACAGCGCTTGGCGGTTGCGCGGGTCGAGACCGGTGGTGGGCTCGTCCATGAACATCACGGGCGGGCTGACGACGAGGGCCGCGGCGAGGTCGAGCCGTCTGCGCATGCCGCCGGAGTAGGTCTGGGCGGTGCGGTCGGCGGCGTCGCCGAGGTTGAAGCGCTCCAGCAGTTCGGCGGCCCGGGCTTTGGCCGCCTTGGCCCCCATCTGGTAGAGCTGGCCGACCATTTGGAGGTTCTCGCGGCCGGTGAGGTATTCGTCGACGGCGGCGAACTGGCCGGAGAGGCCGATCGAGCGCCGGACTTCGTTGGGGTGCTTGAGGACGTCGATCCCGGCCACGACCGCCTTGCCGCTGTCGGGCTGGAGCAGGGTGGTCAGGACGCGTACGGTCGTGGTCTTGCCCGCGCCGTTCGGGCCGAGCAGCCCGAGGACCGTGCCTTCGGGTACATCGAGGTCAACGCCGTCCAGAGCCCTTACGTCGCCGAAGGTCTTGACCAGACCTTCGGCGTAGATGGCGCCTGGCATATGGGTACTCCCAGTGCGAATCGAACCGGTTGAATCGTGACATTCCTACGCGAATCTTATGGGCGCCGAGCCGACCGCGCTCGGCCGAACGGGCGACACCGTATCGCGTCATATCGCGTCTCGCCACCGGATCGGGGAGTGTCACCCCGGGGGGTGAGCTTGCTAGCTCATGACCTTGTACCCCGCGCCGTGCAGCGCCCGCGCGACTTCCGCGCAGTGCTTCGGCCCCTTCGTCTCCAGGTGCAGCTCCACCTCCACCTCCGTGAGCCCCAGTCGCGGATCCGTCCGCACGTGACTCACGTCCAACACGTTCGCATCCACCACTGACAACTCCCCCAGCAGACCGGCCAGTGCCCCCGGCCGGTCGGTCACCCGCAGCCGCAGCGACAGGTAGCGGCCGGCCGCCGCCATGCCGTGGCGCAGGATCCTCTGCAGGAGCAGCGGGTCGATGTTTCCGCCGGACAGCACGGCCACCACCGGGCCGTCCCCGTACAGTTCGGGCTCGCTCAGCAGCGCGGCCACCGGGCTGCACCCGGCCGGCTCGACGACCATCTTCGCCCGCTCCAGGCACAGCAGCAGGGCGCTGGAGAGCGCGTCCTCCGACACCGTACGGACGTCGTCGAGCAGCTCGCCAATGATTTTGAAGGGGATGTCGCCGGGCCGGCCCACCTTGATGCCGTCCGCCATCGTGTTCGGGTTGTCGATGGACACCGGGTGCCCGACCTTCAGCGAGGGCGGGTACGCGGCCGCGCCCGCCGCCTGGACTCCGATCACCCGGACGTCGGGGCGCAGCGCCTTCACCGCGACCGCCACCCCGGCGGCGAGCCCGCCGCCGCCGATGCCGACCAGGATCGTGCGCACCTCGGGGCACTGCTCCAGGACCTCCAGGCCGACCGTGCCCTGGCCCGCGATGATGTCGCGGTGGTCGAAGGGGTGGATGAACACCGCGCCCGTGCGGTCCGCGTAGTCCTGGGCCGCGGCCAGCGTCTCGTCCACGACCTGTCCGTGCATCCGCACCTCGGCGCCGTAGTCCTGGGTCGCGGCCACCTTCGGCAGGGGCGCCCCGACCGGCATGAACACGGTCGAGCGGACCCCGAGGAGGGAGGAGGCCAGCGCCACGCCCTGGGCGTGGTTGCCCGCGCTGGCGGCGACGACCCCGGCGGCCCGCTGCTCGGGGCGCAGGCCCGCGATGCGCACGTAGGCGCCGCGCAGCTTGAAGGAGCCGGTGCGCTGGAGGTTCTCGCACTTGAAGTGGACCGGGGAGCCGGTGAGGGAGGAGAGGTACCGGCTGCCCTCCATCGCGGTCACCCGGGAGACGCCGGAGAGCATCTTCTGGGCCCCCCGGATGTCGTCGAGGATGACCTGCGGGACGGGCTGCGGCACGCGGTAGTTCATGCCGCCAGTCTCGCAGCCGGTCCGCCGCGCGTTCCGCTGCGCTGGGCGGGACGGGTGAGGGGCGGGGCCGCCGGGCGGTTGCGGGAGGCCTCCGGACGGTTGCGGGAGGGGCGCAAGGACGCGGTGTGGGAGCCGGGCGGACCCCCGGCGGGCCCCGGGCCGGAGCCGGACCCGGAGCCGGGCCTGGAGCCGGACCCGGAGCCGGGCCTGGAGCGGCGATATCTCGCCATGCGGGACGGCTCGTAGTCGCCGTTTCATCGCTGCCGTATCAGTTCTTGTACGAGGAGTACGAGCCGCCGCACGGCCGCGTACTCTGTCCCCCATCCTTGTCGGCCCCATGCGAAGAGAGCCCACGGCCATGCCCTCCACCCCGGCCAGTTCCGACCTGCCCGCGCCGGCCGGCGCGCCCGCCGAAGCCGGTCTCCTCGACGCGCTCCAGCACCAGGTGGCGGTCTTCGCCCGGCGCGCCGAGCAGACCCGCCTGGGCGGGGTCGGCCAGGCCCGCAACTCCATGGACCGGGCCGCGTACCTGCTGCTGAACCGGCTCGACCTGGAAGGCCCGATGGGCGTCAAGGCGCTCGCCGGCGGGATGGGCATCGACTCCTCCACCGTCACCCGCCAGGTCGCCCCGCTCGTCGACAGCGGTCTGGTCAAGCGGACCTCGCACCCCGAGGACGGGCGGGCCGTCGTACTCGCGCTGTCCCCGCGCGGGCTGGCGCGGCTGGAGGAGGTCCGCTCCTCGCGGCGCGAGCTGATGGCCCGGGTGACGGACGGCTGGGACGAGGAGGAGCGCGTGGCGTTCACGGGTCTGCTGACGCGTTTCAACGTCTCGCTGTCCGAGCTGATGTCGGCCGGCTCCGAGCCCGGGTCCGAGGCCGGCCCCGCCTCCTGACGCCCGACCCCTTCCGAGGCGGTCCCTCCGGCCGCACTATGTGGTGTGTGGACCACGGACCGGGCCCCTACGCGGAGTTCGAAGCCTTCGTCGCGGGTGCGGCGGGGCGGCTCCTGCGTGTCGCGATCCTGCTGACGGCGGAGCCCCCGACGGCCACGGCCGACACCGGGGCCGATGGCCCGGCCGGCGCCCCGGTCCCGTCCGACGCCACCGCCGCGGCCGAAGCCCCCGCCGCGCGCGGGCTGCTCGGCGGCGCGCTGGCCCGTACGTACGCGAACTGGCGCACCCTGCGCGGGGACGACCCGTACGACTACACCCGCCAGGAACTGTGCGCCGCCTTCGCCCGCACCGGCCGCCGCCACCACCGGGGCAGCGGGGTGCTCGGGCGGCTGGCCCCGCTGGAGCGGCTCGTCGTGGTGCTGCGGCTCTACGAAGGGGTCGCGGAGGAGGTCACGGCCGCGCAGCTGGGGCTGGCGCCCGAGCGCGTACGGGCCCTGTGCGACCGGGCCGTCGGCGAGCTGCGCACCCGTCCCGGAGCGGTTCCCGGGAAACCCGGGCCGGACGCCCGCCGCAAGGAGGCGGCATGAGTCGCCCCGACCCCCGGGAAGCCCAGGTCAGGCGGCTGCTGGAGGGCCCGTACCCGGCGGTGCCGCCCGATCTCGCGGCGGGCGCGGCCGCGCGCGGCGACCGGCTGCTGCGACGGCGCAGGGCCGTTCGGCGGACCGGCTGGGCCCTGCTGTGGGCAGCGGTGGTGGCCTTCGTGGTGTGGGCCTCGCTGACCGGCGCCTGGTCCACGCCTTCGAGCGAGGTCTCCCCGCCCTGGTAGGACGGGGAGACCCGGTTGCGGCGGGCTCTGCGGGCCTGCGCCTTGCGGTTCTGGGCTCTGCAGGCCTGCGGTTCTGCGGTTCTGCGGTTCTGCGGTTCTGCGGCCTGACTAGCCCAGCGCCTGCGCGAGGTCGGCCAGCAGGTCGTCGGCGTTCTCGATGCCGACCGACAGGCGGACCAGGTCGCCCGGGACCTCCAGGGCGGAGCCGGCCACCGAGGCGTGGGTCATGCGGCCCGGGTGCTCGATGAGGGACTCGACGCCGCCGAGGGACTCGCCGAGCGTGAAGATCTTGGTCCGGTCGCAGATCGCGACGGCCTCTTCCTCGCCGCCGGTGACCCGGAAGGAGATCATGCCGCCGAAGTTGCGCATCTGCTTGGCGGCGATCTCGTGGCCCGGGTGCTCGGGCAGGCCCGGGTAGAGGACCGTGTGGACCTTGGGGTGGCGGACCAGCATCTCGGCGATCTTGCCCGCGTTCTCCGCGTGCCGGTCCATGCGGACGGCCAGCGTCTTGATGCCGCGCAGCACCAGCCAGGAGTCGAAGGGACCGGCCACCGCGCCCATGGCGTTCTGGTGGTAGGCCAGTTCCTCGCCCAGCGCCGCGTCGGCGGCGACGAGGGCGCCGCCGACGACGTCGGAGTGGCCGCCCATGTACTTGGTCAGCGAGTGCACGACCACGTCCGCGCCGAGCGCGAGGGGCTGCTGCAGGTAGGGGGACGCGAAGGTGTTGTCCACGACCAGCTTGGCGCCGGCCGTCCGCGCGATGTCGGCGACGACGGCGATGTCCGTGATGCCGAGCAGCGGGTTGGAGGGGGTCTCGACCCAGATGACCTTGGTCTTCGGGGTGATGGCCGCGCGCACCGACGCCGGGTCGGAGGTGTCGGCGACCGACCACTCGACGCCCCAGCGGGAGACGACCTTCGCAAAGAGGCGGAAGGTGCCGCCGTACGCGTCGTTCGGGATGACCACGTGGTCGCCCGGGGAAAGCAGCGTGCGCAGCAGGCAGTCCTCGGCGGCGAGCCCGGACGCGAAGGCGAGGCCGCGCCGGCCGCCCTCCAGCGCCGCGAGGTTCTCCTCCAGCGCGGTACGGGTCGGGTTGCCGCTGCGGCTGTACTCGTAGCCGCCGCGCAGTCCGCCGACGCCGTCCTGCTTGTACGTGGACACCTGGTAGATCGGGGGTACGACCGCGCCGGTCAGCGGGTCCGCCGTATTGCCCGCGTGGATGGCGCGGGTCTCGAAGCTCTGGTGCTCGTGGCTGTCGTCGCTCATGAACCCGATGCTATGCCCCGTCCGGGCCCCGCGCGGCCCCGCCTCCGGGGTGCGCGGAGGGGTCTGCGGAAGTGTCTGCGGAGGTGTCTGCGGAGGTGCCCGTCGAGGGGGCCGCGGCGAGCGCCGACGGGAAGACCGTTTCGCGTCGCCCTTTGCCTCCTATTGGCCATTCCCGGGGTGTGTCTGGTTCGCTGGGGGGATGGAGATTCTGTGGTTCCTGCTCGCGATGGCCCTGCTCTTGGCCGCCGTCGGACCGATCCTGCGGCGCAGGCGCGGCGGACTGCGCCTGGTCACGCCCGGGAGCCCGGACGCCGCCGACCCGGCGGATTACGGATTCGCCCTCCAGGAGGAGCTCGACATCCGGATCCCGGGCCCCGACCCGGACCTGATGGACGCCCTCGACCACGTGCGGCGGACCGGGCAGTGGCAGGCCGCCTCCCAGCTGCTGGCCGGCACCGCCCGGGAGGGCGAGGTGCGCTGGCAGCGCGTCCAGGCCTTCGCCGGCTCGGCGGCGCTGGAGCTCTCCCGGGAGCCCGGGGCCGGGGCGCGCTGGCTGAAGGCGTGGCGGCTGGAGGCCCCGAAGGACGCGGGCGGTGCGCAGGTGCACGCCGAGCTGCTGGCGCAGCAGATGTGGCGGCGCCCGGAGGGCATGAGCGAGGGCGGAGACGACGTGAGGATCATCGCGGAGGAAGCCCGGGAGTCCTGCCACAAGGCCGCGCTGCTGGCCCCGGGCGACCCGGTCCCGTACATCATCGAGCTGTCCGTGGCCCGCATGCTGCACTACTCGGAGCCCGAGTACGACGCCCTCTGGGCGAAGATCATCGACCGGGCGCCGCAGCACATGGGCGCGCACCTGGCGGCGCTGAACTACTGGTGCGAGAAGTGGCACGGCTCCCGCGAGAAGGCCGACGCCTTCACCCACCACGCCGCGGCCCGCGCCCCGCAGGGCTCCCTGCTGGCAGCGCTCCCCCTCTTCGCCCTGTACGAACACGTCCCGGACGTCGTCCTGATCCGCAGCTTCCACCAGAGCGCGTCCGTGACCCGGGCGGTGGAGGGCGCGCTGTACGCGGTGCACAGCGCGCGTCCCGACGACCCGATGCTGGCGCACGTACGCCACCTGCTGATCCTCTTCCTGGTCGGCGGTGAGCGCTGGGCGGAGGCGATGGACCAGATCCGCCACGTCGACGGCTACGTGGGCGCCCTTCCCTGGTCCGCGGACCAGGACCCGGCCGCCTCGTACGCCATCTACCGCGCCCTGGCGGTGGCGGGCTACGAGGCCAACGGCGGCTCCCCGGCGACGCTGCCGCACTGACGGGCGGGACACGCCCCCGCACACGGCGACGGCCGCCCCTCCCGGACGGGAGGGGCGGCCGTTGTTTGCGCCGTGGTGGCGCCCGGTGTCAGCGGCGAGGCGATCCTGCCGGCCACCGGGCGCTACGGGTGGCTAGGGTGCCGCGTCCAGCGTGGGGATGGGGAGGGGCGCGGTGCCCAGGGTCGTGATCGTCCAGCGCTGGGCGTCCGAGCTGTTGCAGTCGAACAGCCAGAGCTGATGGCCCGGCGTGGTGTCGAAGCTGCCGAGGTCCATGCACCGGCCCGAGACCGGGTTGTAGACCGAGCCGTCGGCGCGGGGCACGAAGATCTGGGCCGGCGTCGGCGTACCGCCGCAGGTCCGCAGTTCGAGCAGGGTGGTGTTGCCCGTTCCCGCGTTGGCCGCGTTCACGCACTTGCCCTGGATCCGCAGCGAACCGTCACCCCGGACCTCGAAGTCCTGGGCGGCCGTGCCGTTGCAGCCCGCGATCTGGATCGGGTTGCCGTCGTCGGGGCGGGCGTAGTCGTTGTCCACGCAGGAGCCCGGAGCCGCGGTCATCGAGATCCGGCCCACGGTGGCCGGAGCGGTGGGGGCGGCCGCGTAGGGGTAGGCGGCGAAGTTGCTGACGCCGCCGTTGAGGACGTCCGCGTTGGCCCCGGAGACCTTGTAGCGGCCGAAGACGATCGAACCGCTGGGGGCGGGGCTGGTGCTCGCCGCGTGCTGGCCGGTGCTGGCGAGGACACCATTGACGTAGAGGCTCATCAGACCGCTGCCGGCGTTGTAGACGGCGGTCAGGCGGGTCCAGGCGTCAGCGGTCCACCGGGCGTTCTGGTTGGCCACGCCGGTGTAGTCGAAGGGCCAGCCTCCGCCCTGCGCGTTGGCCATGGCGAAGTGCCACTGACCGGTGTTCTTGTCGCCGTAGATCATGAACGAGCTGTTCTGCGTGCCGTCCTGACTGACGATCATGCTCGTCGTGGGCCCCGGGGTCGTCGACCCGTGCTTGGCCCAGACGGAGACGGTGAAGTCCTTACGGGTGTCGACACCCGTGTTCGTACCGGAGGTGGTGATGGTGGCCCCGGCACCGCCGAACGCCGCGTAGGGAGTGCTACGGCCTTCGATGACCGCGGTGGGGAAGGTGACGGCGCCCGCGATCGTGCCCGGGGTCTTGTTGCCGCCGGCGCTGGGGGTCTTGCCTGCGGTCGCCGTGTTCAGCTTCCACTGGTGGGTGGGGGTGTTGAGGTTGCCCTGGAGGGTGAAGGTGGGGGCGATGCCGGTGACGGTGGGGTAGAGGATGCTCGTGCCGTTGGGGGCGATGCCCACGCCGTTGAACGCGACGAGCTGCTGTTCCTTGTCGACGGCCCAGAGGTCGGGGATGTTGTCGCCGGTGAGGTCGCCGTCGGAGCCGACGCGCGGGTAGCGGGCGGGGTCGATCTTGCCGGTGATGAGGCCCGCGGCGGGGTTGGTGGCGGCGGTCAGGACCGGGGCCTCGGGGGTGCCGCCGGTGATGGCGAAGGCGTGCAGGGTGCCGCCGTCGGTCTTGTTGCGGGCCCACAGGGTCGCGAAGTTGGTGCCCTTGGCGCGGCCCGGGGTGAGCAGCTCGTAGCCGTCCCACTTGGTGTCGTTGGCGGAGATCAGGATCGCCGGCGAGTCGAGCTGGTGGGTGGCGCCGGGGATGGCGAGCCACAGGCGCCCGTTCTCCACGAAGAGGAGGGAGCTCTGGGGCAGGGAGTTCGGGAGTCCGGCCTTGCTGTCTCCGGTGACGGAGCCGTAGGCGGCGATCTGGGTGACGTTGGTCCAGTTCGCGGTGGAGAAGCCGTGGGCGGCGCAGTCGATGGGGGTGAAGTCGGTCTTGGCGCAGGCGTTGGGCTTGGCGACGTTGATGGGTGCCTGGCCGTCGACGAGGCCGGTGTTGTTGTTGGTGAAGTTGTAGAGGTTGGGCTTGCCCGGTTCGTGGGCGAGGAGGTCGTCGACGTTCTTGTTGCCGAGGCTGCCGCGGTGGGTGAGCTGGATGCCGTTCCAGCCGTTGCCGCTCACGCTGGAGCGGGCGAGGGCCACGGGTGAGGCGGCGGGGTCGCCGCCGCCGTTGATCTGGCGGATGTTGCCGGCGGAGTCGGCGAGGACGACGTCGGCCTTCTTGTCACCGTTGATGTCGCCGAAGATCGGCGCGGGGCTGTTCGGGTTCGACGGGACGTAGAAGCTGTGGACGACGGGCTGGGACATGTTGCCCGCGTTGTCCTGCGTCTGGAGGTACAGGTAGTTCGTGCCCCAGGCGCGCGGGGTGTAGGTGATGTTCGCCTTGCCCGCGGTGAAGGTCTTGATGATCTGCGGGTCGGCGTCGGTGCAGTTCCAGTCGGAAGCCGCCTGGACCGGGTCCATGGTCCAGCGGGCGCAGGCCAGGCCCGAGCTGCGGTTGGTGCCGGTGGTCGGGGCGTTGTCCGCACCGGCGAGGGTGAAGGTGCCCGGCTCGTCGACGCGCTTGGGGTGACCGCCGGTGGTACCGGACAGCGGGAAGTCGGTCGAGGTCACGGCCGCGGACGGCGGGGTCCGGTCGACGCGGAAGAAGCACCAGTTGCTCTCGGCGCTGGTCAGCGTGTCGTCCGTGGTGCGCGAGGTCCAGCCGTACTGGTGGCCCTCGATGAGCGTGCCGGCGTTGACGACGGCGTCGCCCGCGGAGCCGTTCCAGCCGGTCTGGTGCCACACGGAGGCACCGGCGGCGTCGTCGTCCCAGATCTGGAAGGTGGTCTGGAGCTGGCGGCCGGTGGGCGACCAGGTCTCGGACGTCAGGTGCACGTTGGTGTTGGCGCCGATCCAGCCCGGGTTGTCCCAGGGCTGGGCCGCACCCGGGGTGGTGCAGGCGGAGTAGGTGCCGGTGCCGGCGAAGCCCGGGGTGGGGCTGGTGCGCGGGTTGCCGATGTGGGGCTGGAAGTCGTACGTGGTGACGATGTGCGGGGCGTTGCTGAACCGCTGGCGGTAGTACATGTTGCCTTCGTCGTCCGGCGCGAGGCCGAAGGTGAAGGTCGACCAGCGGCCGGAGGCCGCGTTCTTCATCTGGCCGGTGACGTTGTACTGGATCTCACCGGTGCCCGAGATGGTGGCGCCACCGATCTTGGTGCAGCCGCCCATCCGCGAGTTCTTGTCGCAGGGCTGCCGGTTCCAGCTCGTGGGGCTGCTGATGCCCGTGGGGCTGTGGTAGAGACCCATCGGCGTGGCCGTGCTCGGGCTGGAGGAGGAGACGACGGTGGCGTAGAGCCGCGCGTCGAGGACCTCGGCACCGTGGATGCCCGAGTTGATGCCGATCTGGAAGTACGCGCGCTCGCGGCCCTTGCGGGTGCAGGTCGAGTATCCGCAGTAGCCGGCGGCGGGAGTGTTCTGGCCGTCCGCGGTGCCGTTGAACTCGTTGGTGTCCGGGTACGCCTCCTGCACCTGCGACCACGCCTGGTTGGCGCTGTCGGCGGAGGGGTTGACGCCGGGGTCGATGTACCAGGGGCCGGTGCCCTGGCCGAGGAGCGAGGTGTCGGGGATCAGGTCGATGCCGGTGGCATCGGCCTTGACGCCGATGGGCTTGACGTTGGCGGTGTCGCCGGGGGCGTCTGCGCTGGAGGCGATGACCCGGTCGGCGGCGGCCGGCGCCGACGGCGGGGCGTCGGTGCCGCTCGCGGCCGCGGACTTGCCGCTCTTGCTGCTCTTGCTGCTGCCCTGCGGGGCGGACGCTGCCTCGGGGAGGGGCTTCTTCGTGGAGTCCCACATGAAGGAGGTGGGGCTGGTGAAGCGGGCCTTGCCCTGGGCGTCGTTGAAGCTGATGTTGCCCGCGGCGTCGGCGGTGGTCTTCAGCCCCGGGGCGTCGACACCGAGGCGGATCTTCTTCAGCGCCGGGTTCGCGGCGGCCTGCGCGGTGTGGACGATCAGGACCTGGCTCCAGCCGCCGAGCTGGGTGGCGGTCAGGCGCAGGTCGACGTCGGGCAGGACGTTCTTGTAGAGGGCGTCGTTGCCGTCGAGGACCGGCTTGGGCAGCTTGAAGGGCGTCTTGAAGGCCAGCTTCTTGCCGTCGGCCGTGGTCATCGTCGCCATCGGCCCGCTGCCGCCACCGGAGATGCTCAACGGGGAAGGAACGGCCGCCGGGGATATCGTCCCGTCGGCGTTGACCCGGAGCGTGGTGTCGATCGCCCGCCACGACCCGTTCGCCTGCTTCACCCGCTCGGGCACCGAGGCGGCGTCCACGCTGAGGGTGCCGGCCGGGTTGGCGAACGTCCGCGAGTTGCCGGTCGTCAGGTGCTCGATGACCACGCGCTTGCCGCTGCTCTTCGCCTGCGCCAGCGCGGCTTCCACCGCCTTCTGCTCGGCGGTGGGCTCGGGCTTGGGGGTCGAAGCGGGCCAGTTGCTGTCGGCCGGCCCGTTCGAGGCGAAGGCACCCGGGGCGGTGATGAGCCCGGCCCCGAGGGACAGCGCAACAGCGCCTGCAAGGGGGAGCATCGCGGCCGCGGATGCTCGTCGACGCCGGAGGGCCCCCGGTCTGGCGTCGGATGAAGAAGAAGATGGCCTCATGTGCAGAGGTCCTCGCAATGTGCGTCGGTGAACGAAGGTCACGCGCACGTTCCTTGCTGGCCGAAAACCTGTCAAGATTTCATAAGCACGGTATGTCCGGTTCACCTCAGTAAGGATTATCTTGGCCGTCAAGTGACATTGATCATGCAAGAGGATCCTCAGGAAAATTTAACGATTGAAACCCCCCGTCCTTAAGGTGCGCTGTCCGGCCTCTGCCAGAGCCGGACTTTGCCGTTCCTTTTTGTGGGGGAAGTTTGTTGTCTCGTCAGGGTGGTTTGCTTTCGCGCGCACGCGCGAGACGGCCACGTGTTGCGATGGTCGCCGTGCTCGCGGTGTTCATCTCCGGCCTGGGCTTGCCCGCGGTCGAAGCGGTGGCGAAGCCACCGAAGGTGTGGGTGCCGCCGAATACGGCGCTCCCGCAGACCAAGCCCGTCAAGGGCTCGAATGCCAAGCCCGTCAACGCCAAGGCGCCGGTCGGTAAGGCGTGGAAGCCGGATGCGAAGGCGAAGGCCCCGTCCGGTTCGGCGACCGTTCCGCTCGCCATTACCGGTGGAGCGACAACCGCAGCCGCAGGAAAGTCGGTTCAGGCCGGCTCTTTGCCCGTATGGGTTGCTCCCGCCAAGGGTGTGAACCGTTCGGCGAAGTTGTCGGAGCTCGCTACTTCCGGTTCCGGTTCTGGTTCCGGTTCTGGTGAGGGTTCGCTTCGGGTGGAGGTGAAGGACGAGGCGAAGACGCGTGCGGCTGGTGTCGGGGGCGTCCTCGTCGCTCTGACCGATGCGGCGGGCAGTGCTGCTTCGGGCAAGGTCCAGGTCGGTTTCGACGTCTCGGCGTTGGCGAAGACGACTGGCGCGAACTGGGCTGATCGTGCACGGGTGGTGCGTCTTCCCGACTGTGCGCTGACGACTCCGGGCGCGAAGGGCTGCACGGCCCGTACCCCGGTGGCTTCCCACACGGATGCGTCGGGCCGTCTGGTCGCGGAGATCGACGCCCCCAAGACGAAGGCGACTGCCTTCAAGTCGGCTCCGTCGGATGCTCCGCAGATGCTGGCCTCGCAGGCCGTGGCCCTCGCCGTGGAGGCGGGTCCGTCGGGTGCGAGTGGTGACTTCACCGCTACCCCGCTGGCGCCGTCCATGTCGTGGCAGGCCGGCGCGAACGCCGCGAACTTCACCTACGGCTACACCGTCGAGGTTCCCTCCGCGATCGCGGGTGCGGGTCCGGATGTGGGCCTGGCCTATGACTCGTCCTCCATCGATGGCCGTACGGCGTCGACGAACGCGCAGGCGTCCGGTTTCGGTGAGGGTTGGGACTGGAGTCCGGGCTCGATCTCGCGTTCCTACAAGGGCTGCAAAGACGCGGGGATAGCGGAGTCGGGTGACGAGTGCTGGGCCGGGGACATCCTGTCCCTGAACCTCGCCGGCCACGCCGGCCAGATCGTCCGCGACGACACCTCGTGCGTGTATCACCTTCAGGGTGAGGACGGCACAAAGATCGAGCGGCTGACCGGGCAGCGCAACGCCGCCTGGAAGGGCGAGGGCTTCAAGGTCACCACGACCGACGGAACCCAGTACTACTTCGGCTCCAACCGCCTCCCCGGCGGCGACGGCACCGACCCGGAGGCCAAATCCGTCTCCACGGTCCCGGTGTATTTCAACAGCGGCCAGGACAAGTGCCTGGGCGCTGACACTCCCGCGAACGGGACGTGGCAGCAGCTGGGCTGGCAGTGGAACCTCGACTACGTCGTGGACCCGCACCAGAACCTGGTCTCCTACCGCTACGAGCAGGAAGACAACTTCTACGGGCGTGGTGGCGGCCAGAACGGCGGCACCGGCACCAACACGAAGTACCAGCGCGGCTCCTACCCGACCTGGATCGGCTACGGCCAGCGCCTGCCCGAGCAGATCACGGCGAAGGGCACGGCCAAGCCGGCCGTCCAGATCAACATCAAGAACGCCGAACGCTGCGTCGTGATCGGGACCGTCACCTGCACGGACACCGCTCAGCGTGTGAAGGCGAACGCCGCTTCCTGGCCGGATACCCCCATCGACCAGGAATGCCCGGCCACCGGTCAGTGCCTGAACCTCTCGCCGACCTATTTCACGACGAAGAAGTTCACCCAGATCGCCAGTCAGGTCTGGACGGGCACCGCGTGGCGCACGGTCGACTGGTACGACCTCAAGCACTCCTTCCAGGACCCGGGTGACGGCACGTCCCCGACCCTGTGGCTCGACTCGATCCAGCGCAACGCCAGCAACAGCAAGACCGCGATCAAGCTCCCCGCGGTCCTGTTCCAGGCGACGCAGTTCCCCAACCGTGTCGACGGCGTCGTCCGCCGCCCCGACGGTACGGACGCTTCGGCTCCGAGCTATCGGCGTCCGCGGATCCAGACGATCACCACCGAAACCGGTGGCCAGATCAACGTCGCCTACAAGGCACCGGAGTGCTCGCGCCTCAACGGCACGATGCCGTCCACCGAGGACGGCAACACGATGGCCTGCATGCCGGTCAAGTGGTACTTGCCCGGCCAGTCCTTCGCGGACCCGGTCAACGACTGGTTCAACAAGGTCGTCGTCCAGTCCGTCACCCAGCAGGACAAGGTCGGCGGCCAGGTCTCCACCGTCACCGACTACGAGTACGGCGGCGGCATCGCCTGGCACCGCAACGACTCCGAGTTCACCGACCCCAAGACCCGCACCTGGGACCAGTTCCGCGGCTACGCCACGGTGACGACCCGCACGGGCAGCGGCAACGCGAGCGAAGCCCCGCGCACCAAGAACGTCACCACCTACCTGCGCGGTATGGACGGCGACGTCCTGGCCAACGGCACCAAGCGCAGCGTGTCGGTCGATGACACGCAGGGCGGGACGATCAAGGACGAAGAAGTTCTGTCCGGCTTCGCCCGCCAGACCCAGACCTACGACCGCGACGGCGGCGCGGTGGTCTCCGACGAGGTCACCACCCCCTGGATCGGCCCGGTCACCGCAACCCGCGCCCAGTCCGCCGGGATGCCGCCGATCACGGCCCGCGCGCTGAACACGGCTAAGGTCACCACCCGCGCGAAGCTCGCCAACGGCAGCTGGCGCACGAGCGAGCGCTCGTCGACGTACGACACCACGCTCGTCACCCGGCCCCTCCAGGTCGACGACAACAGCGACATCTCCCGCACGGACCAGCGTCTGTGCACCACGTTCGAGTACCCGACCGGCCCGGGCGGCGCGGTCACCGAGATCGCTGCGCGCACCCTGGTCCTGTCCGGTGTCTGCGGTCAGACGCCGACCGCGGCCAACACCGTCGGCGACACCCGCTCGTACTTCGACGGTCTGCCCTACGGCCAGGTCGGAGCGACGGCGGACGGCACGGGCACTGAGGTCCTGGAGAAGTACGACGGCACCGGCAAGCCGGTCTACCGCCTCAACTCCACCTCCACCTACGACACCTACGGCCGCGTCACCAGCAACACCAACAAGGTCCGCACCGACACCGCCCACCCGGGCGGCGCGGTCACCACGACCCAGTACGCGCCTGCCACGGGTGTGCTTCCGGACACCATCACCCACACCAACCCGCTGGGCTGGAAGTCGGTCACCACGCTCGACATCGGCCGCTCACAGCCGCTGAAGAGCACCGACGAGAACAACCACGTCGCCGAACGCGAGTACGACGCGCTCGGGCGGGTCACCTCCATCTGGCAGCCGGGCCAGGAACGTGCGAACAGCGCTCTCCCGGTGCGCAAGTTGTCGTACACGATGAACGGCACGAACGCGCCGTCCGCCGTTCTGAGCCAGGCGCTCATGAACGACAACAGCTACACGTCCTCGTACACGATCTACGACGGTATGGGCCGCGTCCGCCAGACGCAGGCCACTCCTCCCTCGGGCGTGGCCGGCCGGATGATCACGGACGCACTGTTCGACTCCCACGGCTGGCAGGTCAAGACCAGTTCGGCCTACTACACCGACCAGGGCGCGCCCTCCGCGGCGGTCTTCCTGCCCAACGGCGGGGTCCAGCCCGACAGCAAGATCCCGGCCCAGACCGTCTCCGTCTTCGACGGCCTCGGCCGCGTCACCGCATCCATCAGCCAGTCCTTCGGCGTGGAGCAGTCCCGCTCCACGACTCAGTACCCGGGCGTGGACGAGAGCCGTCAGATTCCGCCGGCCGGCGGGTTCGCCACGGCGACGATCACCAACGGCACCACCTCGATCCTGCGCCAGTTCAAGTCGAACACGCCCACCGGTGCCTACGACGACACGACGTACGTGTCCAACTCCGAGGGCCAGGAGCTGTCGCGGAAGGACTCCGCCGGCAACGAGTGGACCTTCACCTACGACCTGCTGGGCCGCGTGGTGAAGACCACCGACCCGGATGCCGGGATCAGCACGACCGTCTACGACGACAAGAAGAACCTCACCACCACCACCGACGCCCGCCTCAAGAGCGCCACCTTGGAGGCCGACCTCCTCGGTCGCACCATCGCGACGTACGAGGGCACGGCCGTCGACCCCGCCAAGCAGGTCGGCGCGTTCACGTACGACGCCAAGAAGCTCGGCAAGGCCGACAGCGCCACCCGCTACGTGGGTGGCAAGACGGGCAGCGCCTACGCCACGGAGGTCACCGGTTACGACGGCGGCTACCGGCCCCTCGGCACCAAGGTCACCATCCCGGCGGCCGAGAAGGAGCTGGCTGGTACTTACCAGACGACCAACACCTACGACGCCTACGGCCAGCTGAAGACCTCGGCCCTGCCCGGCATCCCCAAGGCCGGCCTCGGCGCCGAGACGCTGACGTTCGGTACCGATGTCGCGGGCAACACCACTTCGCTCAGTGGCAAGATCGGGCTCGCCAGGACCCCGTACCTCGTGGACGTGCGCTACGACCCCTACGGGCGGGCCATCCGTAGCACCGTCGGTGACACCGGCTTGCAGGTGGTCTCCACGACCGACTACGACGCCGGCACCGGCCGTCCGGTCCGCTCGACCCTGGACAAGCAGACCGCCGCGACGGCCAGCGTGGATGTCCTGGACTACACCTACAACAAGGTCGGCCAGCTGACCTCGATCGGTGACACGCAGGACGGCGCGGGCCGTGACCTGCAGTGCTTCACGCACGACTACCTGGGACGGCTGACTCAGGCCTGGACCGACACCGGCACCCAGACCACGGCTCCCGCACCCAGCGTCCGCGGCATCGGCGGCTGCACCAACGCAGCCGGCCCCGCGGTCGACGGCACGGGCAAGCCGAGTGTCGGCGGTCCTGCTCCGTACTGGCAGCAGTACGAGTACGACGCGATGGGCAACCGCAAGAAGCTGGTGAGGAAGGACGTCACCGGCAACGCGGCCAAGGACGTCACGACCACCCAGACGTTCGGACCGAAGAACAACACCCCGTCTTCCGACCCGAAGACGGGCGGCGGCACGGGCGGCCCGCACGCGCTGATGTCCTCGACCGAGACCGGCCCGTCCGGAACCAAGGTCACCTCCTACACCTACGACCAGTCCGGCAACACCGCCGGTATCACCAACACCGCCGGCACCAAGACCCTGACCTGGAACGGACAGGGCAAGCTCGACAAGATCGTCGGTACCGGGGAGAGCGCCGGCACCAGCTATCTCTACGACACCGCCGGCAACCAGCTCATCCGCCGCGACCCCACCAGCACCACCCTCAACATCGGCGCCGACCAGATCACGCTGGACACCGCCAGCGGCAAGGTTGCCAACGTCCGCAGCTACCCCGCCCCCGGCGGCCTGTCCGTCACCCGCACCACCAGCACGGTCGCGGCCACGCTCACGTACCAGGGCGCGGACCACCACGGCACCGGCGGAGTTCAGTTCAAGGCCTCCGACCTCAGCCACGTCCGCCGGGCCTCCGACCCGTTCGGCAACGAACGCGGCACCCAGCCCGCCCCCGGCACCTGGGCCGGAGACAAGGGATTCGTCGGCGGCACCAAGGAGAAATCCACCGGATTCACCCTCCTCGGCGCCCGCGAATACGACCCCACCACCGGCCGCTTCATCAGCCCCGACCCGGTCCTCGACGTAAGCGACCCGCAACAGTGGAACGCCTACGCCTACTCCAACAACAGCCCCGTCAACGCCTCCGACCCCAGCGGCCTGGCGCAACAGATCACGTGTAGTAGCAACTGTGAGCAGTACGAGTACACAGAGAGCCACAACATCAGTCTCTGGGGTGGTGGTGACGACGGGGAAGGGCAGGCCCAAAAGGCTTTGGACCAGGCGAACAACAACGTCACCAAGGCCAAGAAGAAGCGCGACAAGCTGATCGACGAAGTCATCGACGTGGTCGGTGACCTGATTGGATACAACGACGCCCGGGACTGCTTCACCAAGGGCGACGTGATGGCGTGCATCAACACGGCCCTGAACTTCGTCCCCTGGGGCAAGCTCGTCAAGGCCGTCAAGGTCGGCATCAAGGCCTTCAAGATCTACAAGGAGATGAACAAGGCCTACGACGCCATCCACGAAGCCGAACGCGGAGCCTCGAAGGCCGCCGATGCCGTCAGCTCCGTCAAGAAGGCGGCCAAGGAAGCGCGTGACGCCGAAGCCAAGGCAGCCCAGGCCGCATCGGATAAGGCCGCCAAGGAATCCCTGAGCGACAGCGCGGGAACCGAGTCCCGACTCGTGGCGAAGGAGTCCGACGCCGCGAAGAGCACCAGCAGGGCCGAGCCCGAAGCCAGGAGCGGCGGGGGCGATGCCCCGTCGGGCACGACCAAGTGCAACAGCTTCCCCACCGGCGTCCAGGTCCTGATGGCCGACGGGTCCGCGAAGTCCATCGAGGACGTCAAGGACGGGGACGTGGTCATGGCCACCGACCCGCAGACCGGCGAAACCCGGCCCAAGACCGTCACCACCACCATCACCACGCCCGACGACAAGGACTTCACCGACCTCACCGTCACCGACGAGGCCAGCCCTCGCGGCCCGCCGGCGAAGATCACCTCCACCTACCACCACCCCTACTGGAGCGCGACCCGACAGCAGTGGGTCGACGCCGGCGAGCTCATTGCCGGCGAAAAGCTCCGCCAGCCCGACGGCACCACCCTCACGGTCCAGGCGACGCGCACCTATCCGTACGCCGTCACGACCCACAACCTCACCGTCGACGAGTTCCACACCTACTACGTGCTCGCAGGCGCCGCGTCGCTGCTCGTGCACAATTGCCCCACCGCTGAGGGAAGCGGCGGGAAGGCTGAAAAGCCTGTAGAGATGGTCCGGATGCGGCACTACACGAACAGTGCCGGCGCGCGGGGCATCGTAGAATCGAAAATCATGCGGGCTCGCGACCAGAACAAGGTATTCCTCCTCCCTGCGAAGGGGAAGCTGATGGCTCCGAAGGACGCGGAACCCAAGCTCGGCATCGGCATGGGCCGCGGAAGCAAGGTAGTGGAATTCGACGTACCGGCGAATCGGATCACCAAGGAATACAACAAGAAGTTTGGTTTCTGGGAGTGGGTCGCAGTGGGAGATATTGCAATCGAGAATGTGAAGATCGTGCGATGAGCGATGAGATGGGGATGCGAAAGGGACGGGTGGAGATCTCCCTGGCCGACGCGATCCAAGCGACCCGAGATCTCAACGAGTACGTCGTCTCGCTGGACAGGATCCTCTCCCGCATCGGTACCGGAGGTAAGGACCCGGAGATCCTTTGTGACTACGTCGTAGATCGCAAGGTACTGCGCCGCTTGGGCAACCTTCGGAATGTCATCGGCACAGCCCTGGAACAGGAGCTGGGTGAGGAAGCAGTGCACGAGATCGCCGAGGAGGCGTACTTCTACACCGACTGATCCACCCTCTGAATGACGGACGGCCCGGGGCTCTGAGCCCCGGGCCGTCCTGGTCACCCACCTGCACCTTCGTACGGAAATCCGGGGGTGAGGGAATCCCCGACCGCCGTCCGCCGTTATCGGTAGACCACAAGGAGGGAATCCATGTTCTCGTACCGCCGCACGCCCGAGCTCCCCACCCGCGAGGAAGCCCTGACCGGCCGCGCGGAGCCGCTGTTCGGGCTGCCCGCCGTGCACACCGTGCTCGGCAACCCCCTCGCGGGCCCGTACCCCGCCCACCTCCAGGTCGCCGACTTCGGCCTCGGCTGTTTCTGGGGCGCCGAGCGCAAGTTCTGGCAGGCCCCCGGCGTGTGGACCACCCTGGCCGGCTACCAGGGCGGCTTCACCGAGAACCCGACCTACGAAGAGGTCTGCTCGGGCGGCACCGGCCACACCGAGGTGGTCCGGGTCGTCTTCGACCCCTCGCTGGTCTCCTACGAAGCCCTGCTGAAGCTCTTCTGGGAGTCCCACGACCCCACCCAGGGCTTCCGCCAGGGCAACGACGTCGGCACCCAGTACCGCTCGGCGCTCTACACCCACTCCCCCGCCGCCCAGGCCACCGCCGAGGCCTCCCGCGAGGCCTACCAGCGCGTCCTGACCGCCTCCGGCTACGGCACGATCACCACGGCCGTCCTGCCGGCCTCGGAGCGCCCCTTCTGGCCGGCGGAGGCGTACCACCAGCAGTACCTGGACCGCAACATCAATGGCTACTGCGGCATCGGCGGCACGGGCGTGGCCTGCCCGATCGGCGTCGCTGAAGCCCCGTCAACGGACGGCTGACGCACAACACACTCACGCCGGAGCCCCATGGGAGACCTTGGGTCCCTCTTCAGGTTGGAGGACTTTGACTCGGCCAAGGCCCAACGCAGTCAGCGGTAGTCCATACACGCAAGGCAAACGAAGGGGCACCAGCCAGACGGCGGTGCCCCATTCCGTTTCCACTATCCCCGTCAGTCCCGCCACTTCGGGACCAGCAGGTCAGGGTTGAACGGGCGCCGACCTCCGCCTCCCGCCGGCAGCACGATCACCGCGTGCAGCGCTTCCCTGATCAGGGCACGCTTCTGCGCCAGGTCCAGCCTGCCCGAGGTCCAACGCTCGCGTACGTCGCCAGTGACTTCGGCGGCCCGCTGTCGCCTCAGCACATGACGTGTCCTGTCCGCACGAAGTTCCTTGACGCGCGCTTCCATCTTCTGATTCTCGGGGAAGAACAGCTCATCCGAGACCTGGTCTTCCTGCCACGCCTGAAGCAGCTTGCGCTGCTTGGCCATCAGACGGGCCGGCTCTTCCTCCCCTCCCCACAGCTCGTCGGCGCGCGTCGCCCTGGCCGCCCTCGCTTCCAGCTTCGCGAGTACGGCCCCCGTAATGAATTCATCGATCTTGGCGCCGTTCCGTCCAGTTCCCCCACATCCGCCCATTTCCTTACTGGGGCATTGGTAGAGATAACCCCCGGAGAGGTCCGCTCGTGCGGTCGCCCGAAGGGGCGAATTGCAGATCTGGCCGTCCTCGCGAGGCTTTCCGCATCGGAGGATTCCCGTCAGCAGGTACGACGGGGTGCGATAGTCCGTGACCGTTCCGTCAGACTTCACATTGGGGCCCACCCGCGCCGAGAAGATGGCGTCGATAGCCATCCACTCCTTCGGCGTGATGATGGGCTCCCAGCGACCCACGACCGGCACGCCGTTGGCGTCGCGTACCAGCTCTCCGTTGTGCTTGCGCCAGCCACACAGCCGTGGGTTCCACAGGGCGAGCTTGAGCGAGCGGCTCGCCCATTCCTTGTCGTTGATCGTGCGGACGCCGACCTCACGCCACTCGCGAAGGATCGAGTGCATGGACTTGCCCGCGATCACCTCGCGGGCGCCCTTCGCCAGCCACGCCGCTTCCTCGGGCTCCAGCGTGAGCTTGTCGTCCTGCCAGCCGAAGGGGCGCTTCCCACCCACCGGGATGCCCAGCTCCGCGCGAGCGCGGTGTGAGCGGCGCGCCCGCCGCTGCATCTTGGTTCTTCGACCCCTTGGCGTCGGCGTAGAGCCGTCCTTCCTCGTACGTGAGCGCGTCCACGAACCGCTCATAGTCGCCCGCCCGGCGCGTGAGCCGGTCGTCCGCGACCACGATGACGCCGCGTACGGGCTGCCCGTCCGGCATGTGTCCCGACTTGAGCGCCTTCACCATGGCCTCGAAGTCCGGGCGCACCACCGCTGCCTTGGCCGCCGACAGGTCGTTGTCGGTGCAGCGGTGCACGATCGTCCAGCCGAGACGGGCCGCCGTCTCACCGTTCACCTTGTGCTGGTCCTCGACGCCGTGGCCGTCCCTGGCCGTGTCGGCGGAGATACGCGCGTACGAGACAACCGGGATCACCGGTGCCGCTTCGTTCACTTCCCACCCCTTTACGAAGAGTCACTAATTCCACACAAAGAGAAGTGGTACAACCAGCAGTACCTGGACAAGAACCCCGGCGGCTACTGCGGCATCGGCGGCACGGGCGTGAGCTGCCCGATCGGCGCGGCCCGCGCCGACAGCTGACCGGCCGACGGGCTGGTCGACTGACGGAAGAGGCCCCGGCCACCGCGTTTCGCGGGGGCCGGGGCCTCGTGCGTGCTCCCGAGCGAGCGGCTCAGAGCACCGTCACCCGTGCCAGCGCCCACGACGTGTGGTCGAAGGACGACTTCGCGTTGGCATCCTCCACCACCAGGTGGAGCAGCCGTACCCCCCGTACGTCGACGTCGAGCGCCGTCGGTCCCGAGGCGCCGGTCAGCAGGCCCGTCGTGGCCAGCGTGCGCCCGTCGCCGCGCACCGTCGCGCGGGTGCCTCCGGCCGACGACTGCTTCGTCGAGAAGTCGTCGATGCCGACCAGGGCGGTGAAGCGGTTCCCGCGGCCGCCCAGGTGGTAGACGATCTCCGACGGGGCGTGCACGCCGAGGCCCTTCGCGTAGGTGACCCCGCCGAAGGCGATCGGGGTGCCGTCGCCCGCCGGCTGTTTGCCGTTGGAGCGGTCGATCTCGACCGGGCCCCAGCCGTTGGCCGCGGAGACCCAGGGGAGGTCGCTGAGGTAGCTGTCCCGGGTGGGCGGGGCGGGCAGCGGGGCGTACGGGGTCTTCGCGGTGAAGGTGTGGCCGCCCGCCGTGGCGGACGCGGTGAGGGTGGTGGCCGCGGCTCCCGGCGGGGCGGTCAGGGTCCACACCGTCGTCAGGGTCGCTCCCGGGGCGAGCGAGGCGGCCGCGGCGGGGCCCGCCGGGGTCGCGGTCCAGCCCGCCGGGGCGGTCAGGGAGACCCGGGCGTCGGCCCAGGGGCGGGCCGTGCCGTTGGCCAGGGTGGTGGTGAGCGTGCCGGCGGACGGGGAGGCGGCCGTGGTCAGGCCCCAGGGGCGGCGGGTGTACACATCGGCCCAGGAGGAGCGGAGCAGTGCGGTGAGGGAGGCCACCACGGCCGGGTTCGCGGCGGCCACGTCGTGCTGCTCGCCGAGGTCCGCCGACAGGTCGTAGAGCTCGAACCGCCACTGCGCGTCCGGTACGGTCCGGTCCCGCGCCGGGGCGAACCGTACGGCCTTCCACCGGTCCTTGCGGATGGCCTCCGCGACCTGCTTCGCCCGGCCGCCGTCCTGCGTGTTGGCCCGGCTGGTGACGCCCTGCTCGTCCCGGTACCAGTACAGGTGGTCGTGGACCGGGGCGAGCGCCGGGGAGCCGTTCAGGACGGGTGCCGCCGAGAGCCCGTCGATGTCGGAGGGGGCCGGGGCGCCGCCCGCCAGGTCGGCGAGGGTGGGCAGGAGATCGTAGAGCGGGGTGGGGCGGGCGCTGGTGGTGCCGGGGGCGATCCGGCCCGGGGACCAGGCGACGAGGGGGACGCGGACGCCGCCCTCGTACAGGTTCCGCTTGTAGCCGCGCAGCGGGCCGTTGGCGTCGAAGAGGTCCGGGTTCACCCCGCCCTCCTCGTGCGGGCCGTTGTCGGAGGCCACCAGGACGACCGTGCGCTCCGCGACGCCCCGCGCCCGCAGCCGGTCGACGATCGCGCCGACCTGCGCGTCGAGGAGGCTGATCTGCGCCGCGTGCGACTTGTTCGCCTGCGTCCAGGACCGCGAGGCGTAGGCGCTCGCGTCGGGGATCTCGCTCGGGGCGTGCGGGAGGTTCGGGGTGAGGAAGAGCAGGAAGGGGGCGGGGCCGGCGGCGTGGGCGTCGATGAAGCCGAGGGCGCGTGCGGCGATCGCGTCGGGGGCGAAGGTGCCCGTCGGGACGGTCTCCTTGGCGTTGCCGTTCCACAGGTACGCCGGGTAGTACTGGTGGGCGTGGCCGTGGTCGATGTACCCGTAGAACTCCTCGAAGCCGCGCGCGGACGGGTGGCTCGGCTGGTCCCCGGCCTCCGGTCCGAAGCCCCACTTGCCGAAGAGGCCCGTACGGTAGCCGCGTGCCCGGAGCACCTCCGCGAAGGTGGTGTCGCCCGCGCCGAGGCTGCCCTGGCCGCCGCCGGAGGGGTTGGCCCGGACGGCGGCGTGGCCGGTGTGCAGGCCGGTCAGCAGCGCGGCGCGGGAGGGCGCGCAGACGGCGGCCGCGGAGTAGGCGTCGGTGAAGCGGAGCCCCTCGGCGGCGAGCCGGTCGATGTGCGGGGTGCTGATCAGCTTCTGGCCGTACGCGCCCAGGTCGCCGTAGCCCAGATCGTCGGCCAGGATCACCACGAGGTTCGGCGGACCCTCCGTCCCGGCGGCGGCCGCCCGTGCGGGCTGGACGGCCTGCGGGAGCGCCGCGAGGCCGACGGCGGCGGCCGCGGAACCCGCGAGGAAGTGGCGGCGGCTGGGCATCTCGAACTCCCCGGTGGCTGAAGGCTGATGGGAAGATCGTCCGCGCGGAGGGCCGCCGAGACCATGCACGGGGCATGAAGAACGTGTGACGGCCCCCGGAGCGGGCTCGCAGAGCGCGCCCCGGGGGCCGAGCAGGTACCGGACGGGGCCCGCCGGGAGCGGGCCGGCCGTCAGATGGTCGAGGTGTCGATGACGAAGCGGTAGCGGACGTCGCCCGACTGGACGCGCTCGTAGGCCTCGTTGACCTCATCGGCGCGGATCAGCTCGATGTCCGCACCGAGCCCGTGCTCCGCGCAGAAGTCGAGCATCTCCTGCGTCTCGGCGATCCCGCCGATCATCGAGCCGGCCAGGGTCTTGCGGCCGCCGATGACGGAGAACAGGTTCAGCGAGACCGGCTCCTCGGGGGCGCCGACGTTCACCAGGGCGCCGTCGACCTTGAGCAGGCCCAGGTAGGCGTCGAGGGCGAGCGGAGCGGAGACGGTCGACACGATCAGGTCGAAGCGGCCGGCCAGCTCCTTGAAGGTGGCTTCGTCGTTCGTCGCGTAGAAGTGGTCGGCCCCCAGCTTCAGCCCGTCCTCCTGCTTGCGCAGGGTCTGGGAGAGGACCGTGACCTCGGCGCCGAGGGCGTGGGCGATCTTGACGCCCATGTGGCCGAGGCCGCCGAGGCCGACGACCGCGACCTGCTTGCCGGGGCCGGCCTTCCAGTGCTTGAGCGGGGAGTACAGCGTGATGCCGGCGCACAGCAGCGGGGCGGCGATGTCGAGGGCGAGGCCGTCGGGGATGCGGACGGTGTAGTTCTCGTCGACGACGACGTGCGTGGAGTAACCGCCGTACGTGGGCTCGCCGTTCCTGTCGAGGGAGTTGTACGTGCCGGTCATGCCCTTGGCGCAGAACTGCTCCTGCCCGGCGAGGCACTGCTCGCACTCGCGGCAGGAGTCGACGAAGCAGCCGACGCCCACGCGGTCGCCGACCGCGAACTTGGTGACTCCGGAGCCGACTTCGGTGACGACACCGGCGATCTCGTGGCCCGGGACCATGGGGTAGATGCCCTCGCCCCAGCCGTCGGTGACCTGGTGGATGTCGGAGTGGCAGATGCCGGCGAACTTGATGTCGATGAGGACGTCGTGCGCGCCGACCGGACGGCGCGGGACGGTGATGCGCTCCAGCGGGGCCTTGGGCGCGGGAGCGGCGTAGGCGGCGACCTGGGTGACGGACACGATGGGGCTCCTCGGAAGACTGCGGTGCGGGGACCTGCGGTGCGGGACCTGCGGTGCTGGTCCCGCGGTGCGGACGTGTGGTGCGGTTCCGCTGTGTGTTCACAGCCTGCACTCCCGCGCCCCGGACACCCATCCCCCTGCCCTGCCTAGGTCTGCCGAACCTACCCTTGGCGGGGTCAGGCTGACACCCCCGGCCCGCGCCCCCGCGCGGGGATACTGGGGTAATGGACCAGCTTGATCAGCGAGCCGAGCTCGGCGAGTTCCTGCGCTCCCGGCGCGCCCGGCTGCGCCCCGAGGACGTGGGCCTGCCCGACTACGGGCGCCACCGCCGGGTCCCCGGCCTGCGCCGCGAGGAGCTGGCGCAGCTGGCCGGGGTGTCGGTCGCGTACTACACGCGCCTCGAGCAGGGCCACGGCCAGAACGTGTCGGCGGAGATCCTCGACGCCATCGCGCGGGCCCTGCGCCTGGACGGCACGGAGCGCGCGCACCTGAGCCACCTGGCCGGCCCCAAGCCGCGCAGGCGCCGCCAGGCCCCGCGCCCCGAGCAGGTCCGGCCGGAGCTGCGGACGCTGCTGGACGCGATGGACGGCGTACCGGCGTACCTGGTCGGGCGGCGGCAGGACGTCATAGCCTGGAACAGCCTGGCGGCGGCGGTCTTCGGCGACTTCGGGAAGCTCCCGGCGCAGGAGCGCAACCTGGTGCGGCTGGTGTTCCTGGACCCGGCGACGGCGGAGCTGTACGCGGACTGGGAATGCCGGGCGTGCGAGGTGGTGAGCAATCTGCGCGTGTACGCCGGGCAGTTCCCGGACGACGAGCGGCTGTCCGCGCTGGTCGGTGAACTGTCCGTCAAGAACGAGGAGTTCCGCAGGCTGTGGGCGGCCCACACGGTGGCGGACAACAAGATCCACGGAGTCAAGCGGCTGCGGCACCCGCTGGTCGGCGAGCTCCGGCTGTCCTTCGAGACCCTGGCCCTCCCGGACGACCCGGCGCAGTTCCTGGTCACCTACCACGCACCCCCGGGCTCCCCTTCGGCCGACGCCCTCAGCCTCCTCGCCTCCTGGTCCGCGTCACCCACGGACCAGGACCGGGAGCACGCTCCCGGCCCCGTCGGGGAATCCGCCCCGTAGGCCCCGTAGGCCCCGTAGGGCGGCTACAGCGTCAGCTGGAAGTACCCGACCCCGCGCTCGCGCCGGTAGCCCAGGGCCGCGTTGACCGCGAGCATCGGGGTGTTGTCGTCCGCCACCGAGGTGGCGATGGTGCGCAGGTCCGGGTGGCGGGTCGCCGCCTCCGCCAGCATGCGGAGCTTGACCGCGCGGCCGAGGCCGTGGCCCCGGTGGCCGGGGACCACCACGGTGTCGTACTGGAGCGCGCGCGGGCCGGCCGGGTCGGGGAGGACCAGTTCCGTGTAGGCCGCCACCTCGCCGTCCGGGGTGACGGCGGCGACCGTGGTCAGAGCGCCTCCCCGGTCCAGGACCTTGCGGTGCGCCGCGTGCAGGCGCTCCGCCGTCCAGGTCTGGATCTGCTGGTCCAGCTCCCCCGTCGGCGCGTCCTCCATCGCCCCGTGGGCGACGGCCACGGCCTGCGCCCGGTCGTCGGGCACCAGCCCGGGCCAGCAGTGCAGCTCGTAGCCGGGCGCGAGGGGCGCCGCCTCCCCCTTCGCCGCCTGCGCACCCTGCGCCCACCGCGCCTCCCGCACGTCCTGTACGTACCAGGCCATGGACAGGACGTTCTCGAAGCCCAGGGACTCGGCGAACGCCTGACCCGGACCCTTCAGGTCCAGCTCCGCCGCGACCGAGGTCCGGCCGTCCGCGAGCAGCTCCTCGCGGACCAGCGCCCACAGGGCCGCTCCCGCACCGCGGCGCCGCGCGTCGGGCCGTACGGTCAGCTCGTCCAGGAACGCCGTGTGGTCGTTGACGCCGTCGGTGAAGAGCACGAGGGAGGCGACGGCGTCGTCCGTCGCCCAGTGCAGCGAGCGCCCCCGCGCCGAGGGCACCCGCAGCGCTCCGGCCACCTCCGTCCGGGAGGGCGGCGGAGTCCCCGGCAGGTCGGCCGTCCTGGCCGCGGCCAGGACGGCCCACCAGTGGTCGATCTCGGTGTCGGTCGGGGGTACGGAGAGTGGGGTGATCATCATGCTCCGGACCCTAAACCGGAGCGTGGCGGGGCGCTCAGGCGTTTTCGGTGACGGTCTCAGGCGTTTTCGGTGATGGTCACCTTCCCCCGGCGGATGGTCGCCACCCGCGGTGCCCGCTTCGCGAGCGCGCTGTCGTGGGTGACCATGACGAAGGTCAGGCCGTGTTCCTTCCACAGTCCTTCGAGCAGTTCCATGACCTCGTCGCGCATGGACTCGTCGAGGTTGCCGGTCGGCTCGTCGGCCAGCAGCACCTTCGGCCGCTTCACCAGCGCCCGCGCGATGGCCACGCGCTGCTGCTGGCCGCCGGACATCTCCCCGGGCAGGTGCCCCATCCGCTCGCCGAGGCCCACGGAGTCCAGCGCTTCGGCGGCCCGGTCGCGCCGCTCGCGGGCCTTCAGGCCGAGCGGGACGAGGGCCGTCTCGACGTTCTCCTGGGCGGTGAGCGTCGGGATCAGGTTGAAGGACTGGAACACGAAGCCGATGCTCTCCGCGCGGACCCGGGTGAGGCGGGATTCGGAGACGGTGGCGAGGTCGAGTCCGTCGAGGACGATCTGTCCCGCCGTCGGGCGGTCCAGGGCGCCGAGCATCTGGAGCAGGGTGGACTTGCCGCCGCCGGTGGGGCCCTGGATGACGAGCCGGCCGCCGTCCTCGATGGTGAGGTCCACGCCGGCGAGCGCGTCGATGGATTCCTTGCCGCGCTGGTAACGCTTGGTGACACCGGTGAGTTGGTACATCTCTGGTTCGTTCCCTCGGGTTGCGGGGCGGTGGGACGGGCGGGCAGGCGGGCCGGCAGGGATGCGCGGGGCCGCGCACACGGAAAGGCGAACGGCCGTACGAACCTGCGGCCGCGGGCTATTCGACGCGACGCAGTGCGTCCGCCGGCCTCAGCCGGGAAGCGCGCCAGCCGCCGAAGCCGCCTGCGATCAGTCCGCCCGCGACGGCGAGCGCGACGGCCAGGCCGATGGTGGAGAGCGAGACGGGCGCGGTGAGCGCGATGTCGAGGGCCTTGCCGGCGCTCTGCTGCGCGGAGCGCATCATCCCGCCGCCACCCCCGCCCCCGCCGCCCGGGCCCTGGAGCCGGCCGGCGCCGCCCGCGAGCTGCGCGGTCAGCTGCGGGCTGATCGCGGTGATGGCGTAGGCGGCTCCGAGCCCGAGGCCGATGCCGAGCGCTCCGCCGATGAGGCCGTTGACCAGGGCCTCGCCGGCGACCTGTCCGGTGACGCGGCCGCTCTTCCAGCCGAGTGCCTTGAGCGTGCCGAACTCGCGGACGCGCCGGGACACGGCCGAGGAGGTCAGCAGGCCGGCGACGAGAAAGGCGGCGAGGAGGACCGCGTACGAGAGCCACGTGCCGACGGTGGAGGCGAGGGAGGCGGCGGTGGAGAGCGAGCCGGAGACGGTGTCGGCGAGGTCGGCCGAGGTCGTGACGGTGGTGTCCGGGACGTTCTTCTGGATGGCCTGCTTGACGGAGCCGATGGCCTGGGAGTCCTCGGCCTGGACGTAGACCGTGGTGATCTTGTCGGGGGTTCCGGCGAGGGTCTGGGCCTGCTTGAGCGGGACGTAGACGTTGGCGGCGGCGTCGCCGCTGTCGGCGGTGGCGATCCCTATCACCTTGAACTTGGCGCCCTTGACCGTGATTTCGGAGTCGACGGCGAGCTTGTTCTTCGTGGCGTAGGCGCTGTCGACGACGGCGACGGCCGCGTCGGTCTCGCCGGCCGCGAAGGTGCGGCCCGAGGTGATCGCGGAGGTGGTGAGCGGGCCCAGCTCGGGCCGGGTGACGTCCGCGCCGTAGACGGAGAAGGAGTTGACGTCGAAGTCGGCGCCGCCACCCTCGACCGTGCCGCCCGTACCACCCGTACCACCTGTGCCGCCGCCGGTGGCGCCCGGCTTGGCGGCCGTGCCGCCGCCCTCCGCGCGCGTGAACTCCCCCCGCTTGAACTGCCCGTTGACCTTCATCACCTGCAGACTGAGTCCGCCGACGGCCTGCGCGACGCCGTCCTGGCCGGACACCTTGGCCACGGTCGCGGCGTCGAGGGTCTCGAAGCCCTGCGGCATGACGAGGTCGCTGCTCTGCTCGGCCCCGGCCTCCTCGTCGCCCTCGCCCTTCGCGTCGAACCGGAACCGGGGCCGGGCCGCGGCCTCCCCCTCCGCGGGCGGGGCCTGGGCCTTGGTGACGGTCATGTCCGTGCCGAGGCCGTAGAGCGACTGGAGGACCTTGCCCTGGGCCTGCGTCATGCCCGCCGAGACGGAGGTGACGACGATGACGAGGGCGATGCCCAGCGCGAGTCCGGAGGCGACGACGAGCGCCGCCTTCCTGCGTCGGCGCAGTTCGCGCCGGAGGTAGGTGAAGAACATGCGGCCGAACGTAGGCAGCACCCGTGACGGTCGGATAAGCCGTCCATAAGAGCCGGATGAGAACGCGAACTCACAGATGACGCACAGACGGACGGCGGGGAGCCCCCTGGTCGGGGCTCCCCGCCGTCCGTCGCGGGGTTCAGCTGTCGATATCGGCGGTCAGACGGCCGAGCCGGCCTTCCAGTCCGCCCAGTTCATGTTCCAGCCGTTGAGGCCGTTGTCCGGCTTGATGGTCTTGTCCGGGGAGTTGACGACCGTGACGACGTCTCCGATGAGGGAGTTGTCGTAGAACCAGGCCCCGGGCTGGCTCGGGTCGTTCGCGCCCTTGGCGTCGTTCAGGCCGACACAGCCGTGGCTGGTGTTGGCGCTGCCGAAGACCGAGTCCGGTCCCCAGTAGTTGCCGTGCACGAAGGTGCCGGAGTTCGACAGGCGCATCGCGTGCGGCACGTCCTTGATGTCGTACTCGCCCTTGCCGTCGTCGTCCGTGAAGCCGACGGTGGCGCCGTTCATCCGGGTCTCCTTGAACTTCTCGGAGATCACCATCTGGCCGTTGTAGGTCGGGTTCTCCGGGGAGCCCGCCGAGATCGGGATGGTCTTGAGGACCGCACCGTCACGGGTGACCGTCATCTTCTTCGACTTCGCGTCGACCGTGGAGACCTGGCTCCGGCCGATCTTGAAGGTGACGGTCTTGCTCTGCACGCCCTGGATGCCCGGGCCGCCCTGGACCCCGTCCAGCGCCAGCTTCAGGGTGACGGTGGAGCCGGCCTTCCAGTAGTTCTCCGGGCGGAAGTCCAGCCGCTGCGTGCTGAACCAGTGGCCCACGACCTCCTGGCCGCTGCTGGAGGTGACGGTGATGCCCGCCTGGACGGCCTTCTTGTCCTTGATCTGCTTGTCGAAGGTGATGGAGACCGGCATGCCCACGCCGACCGTCTGACCCGCGTCCGGGATGAAGGAGCCCACGAAGCTGTTCTGCGGGGAGATGGTGGTGAAGGAGGCGTTCTCGTGCGCCTCGCGGCCCGCCTCGTCCTTCGCGGTCGCCGACAGGGCGTACTTGGTCGAGCGCTTCAGCGCGCCGTCCGGCTTCCAGCTCTTGCCGTCGGCGGCTATCTTGCCCGGCACCTTCGTGCCCTCGGAGCTCTTCAGCTCGACCTGGGTGAGCGTGCCCTCGGTGACGGCCACGGTGGCCGCGTCGTTCAGGCCGACGTTGGTGGCGCCGTCCTTGGGCGTGATGGCTATCTTGGCCTTGGAGGCGTCCTTGGCCGCGGCCGCGTCCACGTCCGCCTGGGACTTGGCCGACGCCTCCCCGCTGGACTTCGGCGTCTTGCCGCCGTCATCGTCGCCACCGCATCCCGCGAGCACCAGTACGCCGCCGAGTACGGCGGATATGGCCACCAGGGACCTTCTCCGCCGCTTACTGTCCGTCCTCACACGCCACTCCATCGTTGCCGGAACCCCGAACTCCCCGGGCAGGGGGCATGACCCCCCTGCCTCGTCCTGACAACGCATTACACCCCGAGGTGCTGCCACATTCCGTTCGAATGTGGTCAACCCCACCGTCAGGCGTTGTCAGTCTCTTCGTCGAGCTCCCCATCTTCCTCGTCGAGGTCCCACTCCATGGACTCGGGGTCGTATTCCACGGGCTCGCTGCTCCAGGAGGCCTGCGCGAGCTCCACGCCGGGGATGTCCGCGACCAGGTCGGTGGGGTCCACCAGGTAGGCCAGCGCCTCCGACTCGTCCTCCCGGACGGCCGCCTCGGCGTGGCCGCGCTCCTCGTCCGGCATGAACTCGTCGGCCTTGATGTGCGCGAGGGCGGCTCCGGTGAGCGCGTCGACGTCCGGCACTTCAAGTACCAAATCAACCCGAAGACGTACATATCGTGAGTTCTCAGAAGGGTTCATACGACGGAGAGTAATCCCGCGGCAGCCCCGGCTTTCCCACGACCCGCCCCTTTCCGTAGCATCACCGCACGGGGCCAATTCGCTGCTGCCACAAGGGGGATCGCACCGTGTCCGCACGCCGATCAACACTCACCGCTCTCGGAGCGACCACCCTCCTCGCCGCCCTGTGGTTCGTCCCCTCGGCGGGAGCCACCGCGCCCGAGCACGCGAAGGCCGCCTCCGGCGCGCCCGCCGCCGCGAACACCCGGGTCCAGGCCGCCTCCGCGCCCGGCCCCGCCCTCGAGCTCGCCGACACGGGCGGCGTGGACACCACGCCCTACCTGCTCGGCGGCACGCTGTTCCTGGGCGCCGGAGCCGGCTTCGTGGCCTTCTCCGTACGCCGCTCGCGCACGGCGTAGCGGCCGCCGCACCGGACACCGGACACCGGACACGCGAAAGGGTGCGGCCCCGGGATCCCCCGGACACCGCACCCTTTCGCTTGCCCTCAGGCGAGGGGGCCGGTGACGCCCTCGACGGCGTCCACGAGTCCACCCGAACGAACGAAGGCGTCCGCGGCGGCCAGGTCGGGCGCGAGGAACCGGTCCGGCCCGGGACCTTCCACGCCCGCCGCACGCGCCGCCGCGATGGCGGCCTGGCTGGCCGGCGCCGGGGTCAGCCCGTGGCGCAGCTCGATGGCGCGGGTGGCCGCGTACATCTCGATCGCGATGATCCGGGTGAGGTTGTCGACGGCGGTACGGAGCTTGCGCGCGGCCGACCAGCCCATCGAGACGTGGTCCTCCTGCATGGCGGAGGAGGGGATCGAGTCGGCGGAGGCCGGGACCGCGAGCCGCTTCATCTCGCTGACCAGGGCGGCCTGCGTGTACTGGGCGATCATGAGCCCGGAGTCCACGCCGGCGTCGTCCGCGAGGAACGGCGGCAGGCCGTGGGAGCGGTTCTTGTCGAGCAGCCGGTCGGTGCGGCGCTCGGCGATCGACCCGAGGTCGGCGGCGGCGATGGCGAGGAAGTCGAGCACGTAGGCGACCGGGGCGCCGTGGAAGTTCCCGTTGGACTCCACGCGCCCGTCGGGAAGCACCACCGGGTTGTCGACGGCGGAGGCCAGCTCGCGGGAGGCGACGAGGGCGGCGTGCGCCATGGTGTCGCGGCCCGCGCCGGCGACCTGCGGGGCGCAGCGCACGGAGTAGGCGTCCTGCACGCGCGGGGCGGTCTCCTCCTGGTAGTGCCGGACGAGCCCGGAACCCTTCAGGACGGCGGCCATGTTCGCGGCGGAGGCACCCTGGCCCGGGTGCGGGCGGATGGCGTGCAGCTCGGGCTGGAGCACCTTCTCGGTGCCGAGCAGCGCCTCCAGGGTCAGCGCGGCGGTGATGTCGGCGGCGGTGTACAGCTTGCCGAGGTCGGCGAGGGCCATGACCAGCATGCCGAGCATGCCGTCGGTGCCGTTGAGGAGGGCCAGGCCCTCCTTCTCGCGCAGCTCGACGGGCTCGATCCCGGCCTCCGCGAGCAGCTCCCCGGCCGGACGGACGGTCCCGTCGGGGCCCTCCGCGTCGCCCTCGCCCATCAGCGCGAGCGCGCAGTGCGAGAGCGGGGCGAGGTCGCCGGAGCAGCCCAGCGAGCCGTACTCGTGCACGACCGGGGTGATCCCGGCGTTGAGCACGTCGGCCATCGTCTGTGCGACGGACGGCCGGACGCCGGTGTGCCCGGAGGCGACGGTCTTCAGCCGCAGGAACATCAGCGCACGCACGACCTCGCGCTCGACGCGCGGGCCCATGCCGGCGGCGTGCGAGCGGACGATGTTGCGCTGGAGCTGCGCGCGCAGCTCGGGGCTGATGTGCCGGGAGGCGAGCGCCCCGAACCCGGTGGACACCCCGTAGACGGGCTCGGGCTTCGCGGCGAGCGCCTCCACGATCTCCCGGGCCCGCCCGAGCGCGGCGACGGCCTCGCCGGAAAGCTCGACGCGGGCGTTGCCGCGGGCGACCGCGATCACGTCTTCGGCGGTGGTCCCGGACGTTCCCACCACGACAGTGTGCATATCCATATTCAGCAGCCTACGGACTGAATCCCTTCATGTCACCCCTTCAAGGCGCCGCTCGCGCGGTGCGGCCCCGGCGGGCCTTACCGGCTTCGCGCCACCGCGCCGAACTCCGTCCGGCGGTGGCCGGTCGGCGGTGCCGCCCCTGCCGCCTGGGGCGGGCCCCGCTGGGCGGGTGCGGCCAAGTCCGCCCTGCGGGGCCGGTTCCCCTACCCACCCTTCGCCCGTTCCCCGGGGCTCCGCCCCGGACCCCGCGCCTCAAACGCCGGCGAGGCTGGAATGCCCCCTGCCCCCCTCCGACCGTCCGACACCCGAGGTCCAGGGCCCCTCCGGCGCCTGAGGACCGGGCTCAGCCCCTCCAGCCGTCCGGCGCTTGAGGACCGGGGTCTGGGGCAGAGCCCCAAGGGGGTCCGGGCGCAGCCCGGCCACCCCCTCCAGCCCGTCCGGCGCTTGAGGACCGGGGTCCGGGCAGCGCCCGGGGAACGGGGGAAGGGCGGGTAGGGGACTTCGCCCCGCGCAGCGGAACACCCGCACCCGCAGTCGGGCCCGCGGCCCGCCGGGGCGGGGCAGCCGCCGCGAGGCCGGCCGGAGCGTCGGCAGCCGAGCGGGAGCCCGCCCGCCGCCGGGACGGCTCCCATCACCCGGGCGGGACATACCCCAGGCGGGGGGCAGCGCCCCAGACGGGCATCGCGGCCGGCCCGCCGGGCCACCGCTAGGCCCGGCCCCGGAACCGCCGCCGCTCCCCCGGCCCCCCGGGCTCCGCGTCGGCGAGCCGGACCACCGCCGTGTCCCGCCCCGCCACCACCGGCTTCGCCGACCGCGCCGCCTTCGCCTTGTACTGCGCCGCGTCCGCCAGCCGGAACAACCGCCGCGAGGATTTCACCGGCCCGATCGGGTCCCCCGTGGACGCGACCCCGCAGGCGACCCCCTCGCCCAGCTCCAGCTCGGCGGCCCGCAGGCACACCTCCTCGGTGACCCGTACCACCTCGTCCGCCGAAGGCCCCACGCTGACCAGGCAGAACTCGTCCCCGCCCAGCCTCGCGACCAGCGCGCCGGGCAGTATCGCCCCGCACAGGCTGAGCACGGAGCCGAACCGTTCCAGCAGCCGGTCGCCCATCGCGTGGCCCAGGGTGTCGTTGACCTTCTTCAGTCCGTTCAAGTCACAGACGACCAGGCTCACCACGACGTCGGCCCCACCCCTGCGGTGCTCCTCCAGTGCCTCGTCGAGCCGCATGTCCACGGCCCGCCGGTTGGCCAGCCCGGTCAGCGGGTCGGTGAAGGCGAGCCGCCGGGCCTCCTCCAGCCGGTCGCTCTGCGCCAGCCCGGCCGCGATCACCGCCGCGAGCACGGTCGCGAACTCCGCGTCGTCCTCGTCGAAGTCCGCCATGCCCTCGTCCCGGGCGACGTACAGCTCGCCCCAGGCCCGCCCGCTCAGCACGATCGGGGCGACGACACAGGTACCGCGTCCGCGCCGCCGCAGCGCCTCGCCCCTGCGGCCCGGCCGGTCCCCGACCGCGCTGTCCACCCAGGCGTGGGGACCGCCCCCGCCGACCCAGCGCTCGTGCAGGAACTCCGTGATCTCGGGGAAATCGTGCACGGGGTACGACTCGTCCTCGGGGAACTCCTCCTCCCCGTCCCTGCGCTCCCCCTCGTTCACGAGCACCCGCAGGCGCCCCCGCTCCCGCTCCCACGCGGAGATCGCGGCGAACGACCCGTCCATCGCCAGCCTCGCCCCGCGCGCGGCGGCCCGCACACTGTCCCGCGGCGCGCACGCGGCCGCCATGGCCTGCGCGAGGCCCACAACGGCTCGAAGCCGCCCGTCAACACCCATCACCCCAGGTTAGGGAGTTTTGTCCGATTTAGTGATAATTGGCGCGACATTCGGTGGCACCAAGATCACACGCGGTCACGATCGGGGGCCGGACGGACACACTCCGACGCCCCGCCTCCGCCTCACACCCCGGGCCACTGCGGCTTCCGCTTCTCGTTGAACGCGGCCACACCCTCGGCCCGGTCGCCCGAGAAGGCCACCGTCCGCCACGCCGCGTCCTCGATCTCCAGCCCGGCCGTCAGGTCCATGCCGTGCCCGAGCCGCAGCGCCCGCTTCGCGGCCCGCAGCCCGACCGGGGAGTTCGCCGCCATCGCCGCGGCCATCGCCAGGGCGGCCTCGCGGTCCGACCCCGCCGGCACCACCGAGTCCACCAGCCCCAGGTCCAGCGCCTCCGCCGCCTCCACCCGCCGCGCGGTGAAGATCAGCTCCGCGGCCCGCGCCGCCCCCACCCGCCGGGGCAGCAGCTGCGTGCCGCCGCCGCCCGGGATCACCCCCACCGACACCTCGGGCAGCCCGACGACGGCCGTCTCGTCGGCCACGATGACATCGCAGGCGAGGGCCAACTCGAAGCCGCCGCCCAGCGCGAACCCGTGCACCGCCGCGATCACCGGCATCGGAAGCTCCAGCACTCCCCCGTACGCGCCCCGCGTGGTCGGCCGCTGCCGCAGCAGCTCGGCGTCCGAGAAGGAGTTGCGCTCCTTGAGGTCCGCGCCCACGCAGAACGCCCTCTCGGCGGTCGAGGAGAGCACGACGACCCGTACCGACGCGTCCGCGGCCAGCTCCGCACACGCGGCGCCGATGCCCCGCGCCATCTCGGTCGACACGGCGTTCATCGCCTTGGGCCGATCGAGCACCAGCTCGGCGACGCCGCCCTCATGCCTGCGCACCATCACGAATTCGGACACGGCGACCCTCCCGGTTAACGAACGTTATCCGGGGATCTTAGGGGTCCGGCGCGTCAGCGACCAGGGCTCCACGACGCCCAGGCCGCGCACCGGGCGCTGGAACATCGGCTGGAGTGCGAAGCGGTAGGAGCCGCCGCCCTCCTCGTTCTCCGCTTCCTTCTCCGAGACCGGCGCCGCGCCCGTGCGGCCCAGTTCCTGGGCCATCGCGCCGTCCACCAGGACCGCGTCCTTCGGCGCTATCGAGGTCAGCCTCGAGGCCAGGTTCACGGTGGTCCCGAAGACGTCGCCCATCCGGGTGGTCACCGTCCCGAAGGCGATGCCCACGCGCAGCTCCGGCATCTGCGGGTCGGATTCCATCGTCTCGATCAGCCGCAGCGCGATCTCCGCCGCCGTCGCCGCGTCGTCGGCGCAGTACAGCACCTCGTCGCCCAGCGTCTTGATCAGCCGGCCGCCGTGCGCCGCCACCAGGTCCGCCGAGGTCGTCTCGAAGGACTCGACCAGCTCGCCGAGCTCCTCCTCCTCCAGCCGCCGCGTCAGGCGCGTGAAGCCCACCAGGTCGGCGAAGCCCACCGCGAGGCGCCGGTCGACCATCTCCTCGTCGTCCGCCACCTGCACGACCCGCCCGGTCGCGGCCGCGAGCTGGCGCCGCCACACGTAGACGAGGAACTCCTCCAGCTCCGGCAGCAACAGCTCGACCAGCGGGTACGTGACCTCCGTACGGGTCATCCCCGGCTCCGGCGGCTCCGTCAGGCCCTCCAGGAAGGAATCGATCTGCCACTCCGCGAGCCGGGCCGTGGTCTGCCCGGTGGACCGCGCCACCTGGACCGCCATCGGCTCGCTCAGCAGCCCGGCCTCGACGAGGCCGGCGAGCCGGCGCAGCGCCAGTACGTCGGCCTCCGTCAGGGCCCTGGCCTGGCCGATGTCCGCGAAGCCCATCGCCCGCCAGAAGCGGGAGGCGAGCTCCATCGAGACCCCGGCGCTACGGGCCGCCTGGAAGGGGGTGTACCGGCGCTCGGCGCCCAGGATCAGCTGCTCCAGGCGGATGGCGAGCGGGTCGGCCGTCGGCTGCGCCGTGTGGTCGACCTCGTGGTGGGGAGTGTGCCGCTCGCGCCCGATCGGGGTGGCGTGGACTCCGGAACCGCCGGAGGCGCCCGAGCCGCCGGAGCCGCCCGCACCGCCCGTCGCCGTTCCGGGGGCGGGCGCGCTGGACCGAGGGTCGTCGACGGTCAAGGGCCGCCTCCTGTCCATTGCCGTGCGCACTGCCGAACCGGGTGATCACCGCGAGGACCGGGATCGCCTAAACCATACGGCAGGTGTGCCGTAGCTCACTCCCCTACTCCGTCACCCGGGGCGGGCCCCCCGCGGGCTACCGCACGGACCGCAGATGGACGACGTCCCCTGCCCCCACGGCCTCGTGCTTGTCCTCCGCCGTCCGTACGACGAGCCGTCCATCGGCGTCCACCGCTTCGGCCGTCCCGGTGAGGGTGCGCCCGCCGGGCAGCTCCGCCCGCACGTGCTTGCCGAGGGTCGCGCAGCCCGCCGCGTACGTCTCCTGCAGACCGCTGGCCGCCGGATCGCCGCCGGCCGCGCGCCAGTTTCCGTACCACTGCTCCAGGGAGCGCAGTACGGCCCTGAGCAGCGGGTCCCGGTCGGTGACGGTGGCCTTGGCCAGGAACAGCGACCCGGCGGTGTCCACCGGCAGCTCGGCGTCGGTCAGCGTCACGTTGAGGCCGATCCCGACGACGACCCCGTCGCCCACGCGCTCGGCGAGGATCCCGCCGGTCTTGCGCTCCTCCCCGTCCACGGTGACCAGCAGGTCGTTGGGCCACTTGAGGGCGGTGTCCACGCCGGCGGCGCGCGAGAGCCCGGTGGCGGCGGCCACCCCGGCCAGCAGCGTCAGCCAGCCCCACCGCTCCTGCGGCACCGAGGGCCCGGGCTTGAGGAGTACGGAGAAGAACAGTCCGGACCGCGCGGGCGCGACCCAGCTCCGGTCGAGCCTGCCCCGTCCGGCGGTCTGCTCCTCGGCGACGAGCACGGCCCCCTCGGGCAGCTTCGCGGCCCGCGCGGCGAGATCGCTGTTGGTGGACCCGGTGGAGCCCACCACCTCCAGCGAGCTCCACAGCCCGTCACCGGTCACGAGGGCCCGCTGCAGCGCGGCAACGTTCAAGGGCGGCCGGTCCAGACTCGACCAACGGCCCGCGGGAGCTCCGTTCGAAGCCCCGCCTGATGCATCTGATGGCGTCATGCAAGCCAGATTAGGTGTGTCAAACGCCGCACCGCCGAGCGCCATGCCCGCCGATACGCTACGCACCAGTAGCTAGTAGGAACCAAGTAAGTCACCAGGCAGTTGACACCACGCAGGGAGCCGCGACCCCGATGTCACAACCGTCAGAGCCGATCGACATGCACACCACCGCGGGGAAGATCGCGGATCTGCAGCGCCGCGTCGAGGAAGCCACACACGCCGGGTCCGGGCGGGCGGTGGAAAAGCAGCACGCCAAGGGCAAGCTGACGGCGCGTGAGCGGGTGGCCCTGCTGCTGGACGAGGGGTCCTTCGTCGAGCTGGACGAGTTCGCCCGGCACCGGTCGACGAACTTCGGGCTGGAGAAGACCCGCCCGTACGGCGACGGCGTCGTCACCGGCTACGGCACCGTCGACGGGCGCCCCGTCGCCCTGTTCTCGCAGGACTTCACCGTCTTCGGCGGGGCCCTCGGCGAGGTCTACGGCCAGAAGATCATGAAGGTGATGGACTTCGCGCTGAAGACCGGCTGCCCGCTGATCGGCATCAACGACTCCGGCGGCGCCCGCATCCAGGAGGGCGTCAGCGCGCTCGGCATGTACGGCGAGATCTTCCGCCGCAACGTCCACGCCTCCGGGGTGATCCCGCAGATCAGCCTGGTCGTCGGCCCGTGCGCAGGCGGCGCCGTGTACTCCCCGGCCATCACCGACTTCACGGTCATGGTCGACCAGACCTCGCACATGTTCATCACCGGCCCGGACGTCATCAAGACCGTCACCGGCGAGGACGTCGGCTTCGAGGAGCTGGGCGGGGCGCGCACGCACAACAGCACGTCCGGCGTCGCGCACCACATGGCGGGTGACGAGAAGGACGCCATCGAGTACGTGAAGTCGCTGCTGTCCTACCTCCCGTCGAACAACCTCTCCGAGCCCCCGGCCTTCCCCGAGGAAGCCGACACCGAGGTCTCCGAGACCGACCGCGAGCTCGACGTCCTGATCCCGGACAGCGCGAACCAGCCGTACGACATGCACAAGGTAATCGAGCACGTGCTCGACGACGCGGAGTTCCTGGAGACCCAGTCGCTCTTCGCGCCGAACATCCTCACCGGCTTCGGCCGCGTCGAGGGGCACCCGGTCGGGGTCGTCGCCAACCAGCCGATGCAGTTCGCCGGCTGTCTGGACATCGACGCCTCCGAGAAGGCGGCCCGGTTCGTCCGGACCTGCGACGCCTTCAACATCCCGGTGCTGACCTTCGTCGACGTGCCGGGCTTCCTGCCGGGCACCGACCAGGAGTACAACGGAATCATCCGGCGCGGCGCCAAGCTGATCTACGCGTACGCCGAGGCGACCGTCCCCCTGATCACCGTCATCACCCGCAAGGCCTTCGGCGGTGCCTACGACGTGATGGGCTCCAAGCACCTGGGCGCCGACCTCAACCTCGCCTGGCCGACGGCGCAGATCGCCGTCATGGGCGCGCAGGGAGCGGTCAACATCCTGCACCGCCGCGCGATCGCCGAAGCGGAGGAGGCCGGCACCGCCGAGGAGACCCGGGCGCGGCTCATCACCGAGTACGAGGACGCGCTGCTCAACCCGTACACGGCCGCCGAGCGCGGCTACGTCGACGCGGTGACCATGCCGTCGGAGACCCGGGCGCACATCGTGAAGGGGCTGCGGCAGCTGCGCACCAAGCGGGAGTCCCTGCCCCCGAAGAAGCACGGCAACATCCCCCTCTAGGACGCTAGGACGCTAGGAGGCAGTCCCGTGGTGATCAAGGTCGTCAAGGGGAACCCGACCCCGGAGGAGCTGGCCGCCGCACTGGCGGTGGTCCGAGCGCGCGCGGCGGCCCTCGCGTCGGAGCCGTCGGGCGCGGAGCGGGTGGCCGACGCGTGGTCGGCGCCGGGCCGGGTGGCCCGCCGCACCCTGCCGCACCCCGGACCGGGCGCGTGGGGCCGTACGTACTGGCCCGCGTAGCCGCCGGACGCGAGTGAAGATGGCGTGAACTGCCCGTGGCGCCTGAGTACCCGTACTCAGGCGCCACGGGCGTGCTCGGGGACAGGATCGGAGCATGCTCTGGTCAGACCCGAAGAACGAGCCGCCGAAGGACATGCGCGACGCCGCGGCGATGGTCCGGCGGATGACGGTGATCGTCGTCATCGCGATGGTCGTCGTGGTGTACGTGCTGGGCGTGGGCGGTTTCTAGGGCCGCACGCCGCCCCCAAGCCGCCCACAGGCCGCCCGAACCCGCCGGGGCCCGTACCGGGCGCCCCTACGATGGCAGGCATGACTGCTGCCCCCCGCCACGCCCTCGTCCTCGCCTCCGCTTCGCCCGCCCGGCTGAACCTGCTGCGGCAGGCCGGGCTCGCCCCGCACGTGATCGTGAGCGGGTTCGACGAGGACGCCCTCACCGCCGACTCCCCCGCCGAGCTGGCCCTCGCGCTGGCCGAGGCGAAGGCCGCCGTCGTGGCGGCCCTGGACGAGGCCGCGGGCGCGCTGGTGATCGGCTGCGACTCGGTACTGGAGCTGGACGGCGAGGCGCTGGGCAAGCCGGCGGACGCCGAGGAGGCCACGGCCCGCTGGAAGTCGATGCGCGGGCGCGCCGGGGTGCTGCGCACCGGGCACTGCGTGATCGACACGGCGAGCGGCCGCCGGGTTTCGGCCACGGCGTCGACGACGGTCCGCTTCGGCGAGCCCACGGACGCGGAGGTGGCGGCGTACGTGGCGAGCGGGGAACCCCTGCACGTGGCGGGGGCGTTCACCCTGGACGGCCTGTCGGCCCCCTTCATCGAGGGCATCGACGGGGATCACGGCAATGTGATCGGGATCTCCATGCCGCTGCTGCGCTCACTGCTGGGCGAACTGGACGTGTCCATCACGGACTTGTGGGCTTGACGTCCCCGAGCTTGCCGAAGTCCCCGAAGTCCGCGAGCGGGTGGCCCGGCGGCGCGTCCCGGATCTCGGGCCGGTCGTCCGGGGCGCCCGGGCCGCCGAGGCCGTCCCAGGGGCCGGTGGAGCCCTCCGCGGGGCCGCCGTCGCCGGCCCCGCCCACGCCCTTGGCCGCGTAGAGCGTCAGGCTCAGCACCAGCAGGCACAGGATCAGCATCATCACCGCGAAGGCGCCCCAGCCCACCAGGCCGACGACGAGGGCGCCGAGCAGTCCGTGGGTGACGGCGGCGCTGATCAGGAGCACGCGCGCGAAGGCGCCCAGGGCCTGGTCGCGGGCCGCGGCGAAGAGCAGGGACAGCGCGCAGGCCAGCAGGAACACGGCCATGCCGGCGCCCAGCGCATAGGTTGCCTTGGACATGACATCCGGATCGGCGCCCGCGATGGACATGGACTGGTTCTCGGTGGTCCGGCCCAGGACGAGGTGGACGAAGCCGAGTACCGCCGCCTCCACGACGAGTACGACCGCGGTCACTCCGGCCACGGATCTCCGCAGCACCACTCCACCCACACCACTCACACCAGCCACGACGCCCCCACCCCGCATGCACAAGCCCGTTCGACGCCTGGAGGCTACTAACGGGTAAACCTTCGGACAAGGGGCCGGGGCCTCTTCGTTACGGTCGGTGCGCCGTACCGGGCCCACCCCGGTGCCGACGCCGCGCCCGTGCAAGGAATGCATGGGCCGTTCGTAGGGATTCGACAAAGAATCACCCCGGCCCGCTGACCCGGCGAACAGAGACCCCGGACACACGGCAGGGTTACTGTGCAGTCGGGGATCCCCCTGACATGGGGCGCCACAAGGGTTCTTTCGACTCGAGGTCGACTCGGATAACAGTCCGTGTGGGCAAGGTCACCACTGGGGAAGGGTCGAAAGGCCGTGTGGGCTGTCCCTAAACTCAGCTTGTTTCAAGGAGGGAGCCATCGTGCGCAAGGTGCTCATCGCCAACCGTGGCGAAATCGCAGTCCGCGTTGCTCGGGCCTGCCGGGATGCCGGGATCGCGAGCGTAGCCGTCTACGCCGATCCGGACCGGGACGCTCTGCACGTCCGCGCGGCCGACGAAGCTTTCGCGTTGGGCGGTGACACCCCGGCCGCGAGTTACTTGGACATGTCCAAGATCCTTCAGGCCGCAGCCGATTCCGGTGCGGACGCCATCCATCCCGGATACGGCTTCCTCTCCGAGAACGCCGAATTCGCGCAGGCCGTCATCGACGCGGGCCTGACCTGGATCGGCCCGCCGCCGCAGGCCATCCGCGACCTCGGCGACAAGGTCGCCGCCCGCCACATCGCGCTGCGCGCCGGCGCGCCGCTCGTGGCCGGCACGCCCGACCCGGTCTCCGGTTCGGACGAGGTCGTCGACTTCGCCAAGGAGCACGGCCTGCCGATCGCGATCAAGGCCGCCTTCGGCGGCGGCGGTCGCGGCCTGAAGGTCGCCCGGACCCTCGAAGAGGTTCCGGAGCTCTACGACTCCGCCGTCCGCGAGGCCGTCGCCGCCTTCGGCCGCGGCGAGTGCTTCGTCGAGCAGTACCTCGACAAGCCGCGGCACGTGGAGACCCAGTGCCTGGCCGACTCCCACGGCAACGTGGTCGTCGTGTCCACCCGTGACTGCTCGCTGCAGCGGCGCCACCAGAAGCTGGTCGAGGAGGCCCCGGCGCCGTTCCTGACCGAGGCCCAGAACGCCGAGCTGTACGCCGCGTCGAAGGCGATCCTGAAGGAAGCCGGCTACGTCGGCGCCGGCACGGTCGAGTTCCTCGTCTCCGCCGACGGCCTGATCTCCTTCCTGGAGGTCAACACCCGCCTGCAGGTCGAGCACCCGGTCACCGAAGAGGTCACCGGCATCGACCTGGTCCGCGAGATGTTCCGCATCGCCGACGGCGAGGAGCTCGGCTACGGGGACCCGGTCCTGCGCGGTCACTCCTTCGAGTTCCGCATCAACGGCGAGGACCCGGGCCGCGGCTTCCTGCCGGCTCCGGGCACCGTCACCAAGTTCGCCGCGCCGACCGGTCCGGGCGTCCGCCTCGACGCGGGCGTCGAGTCCGGCTCGGTCATCGGCCCCGCCTGGGACTCCCTGCTCGCCAAGCTCATCGTTACGGGTGCCACGCGCGAGCAGGCCCTGCAGCGGGCGGCGCGCGCGCTGGCCGAGTTCGAGGTGGAGGGCATGGCCACGGCCATCCCGTTCCACCGCGCGGTCGTCGTCGACCCCGCCTTCACGGCCGACCCGTTCACGATCCACACCCGCTGGATCGAGACCGAGTTCGTCAACGAGATCCCGGCGTTCGTGGTTCCCGCCGCGGACGACTCCGAGGACGAGCCGGGCCGCGAGACCGTGGTCGTCGAGGTCGGCGGCAAGCGCCTGGAGGTCTCCCTCCCGTCCTCGCTGGGCATGACCCTGGCCCGTACGGCCGCCGCGGGCGGCGCGAAGCCCAAGCGCCGCGCCGCCAAGAAGTCCGGCCCGGCCGCTTCCGGCGACACGCTGGCCTCGCCCATGCAGGGCACGATCGTGAAGGTCGCGGTCGAGGAGGGCCAGCAGGTCAACGAGGGCGACCTGATCGTGGTCCTCGAAGCCATGAAGATGGAACAGCCGCTGAACGCGCACCGCTCGGGCACGATCGTGGGCCTCGCGGCAGAGGTCGGCGCGTCGCTCACCTCGGGCGCGGCCATCTGCGAGATCAAGGACTGACGTCCCGCACGCAAACGCCGGCGGGGCTGGATTCATCCAGCCCCGCCGGCGTTTGAGGCGCAGGGGTCCGGGGACCGGTCCCCTGCAACGGCGCGGCACCCGCCTAACGGCGCCGCATGTCCGCGACCCGCGCCCGCTCGCTCGCCTGCTGCTCGTGCAACGGCGGCCCCGCGCTACGGAGCTGCGCCGTCGGCCCGCCCCGCCGCTGGACCGGCAGCGGGGACTCCCGGCGCGGACGCCGCCCGGCCATCCCCTCTCCGGACCCACCGCCGGAGGCACCCGCGGCCCCGGCCACGGTGATCTGCACGCCCTGGTCCGCCAGTGCCTGCAGCTCCGTACCGGCCCGGTCGTCGTGCGGCGGCGGCTCGTCCGTCACCAGACGGGTGATCACATCGGTGGGCACGGTCTGGAACATGGTGTCCGTCCCGAGCTTCGTGTGGTCGGCCAGGACCACCACCTCCGCCGCGGCCTGCACCAGCGCCCGGTCCACGCTCGCGGAGAGCATGTTGGAGGTGGACAGCCCGCGCTCGGCGGTGAGACCACTGCCGGACAGGAAGGCCCGCGAGACCCGCAGCCCCTGGAGGGACTGCTCGGCACCGCTTCCGACCAGCGCGTAGTTGGAGCCGCGCAGGGTTCCGCCCGTCATCACCACCTCCACCCGGTTCGCATGGGCCAGCGCCTGTGCGACGAGCAGCGAGTTGGTGACGACGGTGAGTCCGGGCACCCTGGCGAGCCGGCGGGCCAGCTCCTGGGTGGTGGTGCCCGCGCCGACGACCACGGCCTCGCCTTCTTCGACGAGTCCGGCCGCGACATCGGCGATGGCGGTCTTCTCCGCCGTCGCGAGATGGGACTTTTGCGGAAAGCCGGATTCTCGCGTGAAACCGCCCGGCAGTACCGCACCGCCGTGCCGGCGGTCGAGGAGTCCTTCTGCCTCCAGTGCCCGCACGTCCCGCCGTACGGTCACTTCGGAGGTCTGGACGACGCGGGCGAGCTCCCGGAGCGATACCGCTCCGTTGGCCCGCACCATTTCGAGGATCAATTGGCGACGTTCTGCAGCGAACACGAAACTGACAGTAACCCCAACGACCATCTGCTTTCAGCTCTTTGCGCCGGAATTCCGAAGTTGTCCATACCGTGGGGCAACTAGTGGTATACGCCGCCGGCCCGCCGCGCACCTGCTCCGCGACGGGCCGACCACCCGCTCCAAAGCCCTTGCGCACAAGGGCCGTTATCGGTACTTACGCCTCGCCGGAGGACTTCCGCGTGTGCAGCTGGCGGGCGACCTCGGCGATCGAACCGGACAGCGAGGGGTACACGGTGAACGCGTTTGCGATCTGCTCGACCGTCAGGTTGTTGTCGACGGCGATCGAGATCGGGTGGATGAGCTCGCTCGCGCGCGGGGAGACGACCACGCCGCCCACGACGATCCCGGTGCCGGGACGGCAGAACAGCTTCACGAAGCCGTCCCGGATGCCCTGCATCTTGGCGCGCGGGTTGCGCAGCAGCGGGAGCTTCACGCAGCGGGCGTCGATCTTGCCGGAGTCCACGTCGGCCTGGGTGTAGCCGACGGTGGCGATCTCGGGGTCGGTGAACACGTTCGAGGAGACCGTCTTCAGGTTCAGCGGGGCCACCGCGTCGCCGAGGAAGTGGTACATCGCGATGCGCCCCTGCATGGCGGCCACCGAGGCCAGGGCGAAGATCCCGGTCACGTCTCCGGCCGCGTACACGCCGGGCGAGGAGGTGCGGGAGACCTTGTCGGTCCAGATGTGCCCGGACTCCTTGAGCTTGACCCCGGACTCCTCCAGGTTCATGTTGCTCGTGTTCGGGATCGCGCCGACCGCCATCAGGCAGTGCGTACCGCTGATGACCCGGCCGTCGGAGAGGGTGACCTCGACCCGGTCGCCCACCCGCTTGGCGGACTCGGCGCGGGAGCGGCCGATGACGTTCATGCCGCGGCGCCGGAAGACGTCCTCCAGCACGGCGGCGGCGTCCGGGTCCTCGCCGGGGAGCACGCGGTCGCGGGAGGACACGAGGGTCACCCGGGAGCCGAGGGCCTGGTACGCGCCGGCGAACTCGGCGCCGGTCACGCCGGAGCCGACCACGATGAGCTCCTCGGGGAGCTCTTCGAGGTCGTAGACCTGGGTCCAGTTCAGGATCCGCTCGCCGTCGGGCATGGCGTCGGGGATCTCGCGGGGGTGCCCGCCGGTCGCGATGAGCACGGCGTCGGCGGTGAGGATCGTCTCCGAGCCGTCGGCGGCGGTGACGATGACGTCCCGCGTGCCGTCGATGCCCTGCGGGCCGCCGAGCTTGGCGCGGCCCCGTACGACCCGGGCGCCGGCCCGGGTGACGGACGCGGTGATGTCGTGGGACTGGGCGAGCGCCAGGCGCTTGACGCGCCGGTTCACCTTGCCGAGGTCCACGCCGACGACGCGCGCGGCCTGCTCGATGTGCGGGGTGTCGTCCGCGACGACGATGCCGAGCTCCTCGTACGACGAGTCGAAGGTCGTCATGACCTCGGCGGTCGCGATGAGAGTCTTGGAGGGCACGCAGTCGGTGAGCACCGACGCGCCGCCCAGGCCGTCGCAGTCCACGACGGTCACCTCCGCGCCGAGCTGGGCCCCCACGAGGGCCGCCTCATACCCGCCGGGTCCGCCGCCGATGATCACGATCCGGGTCACGAAAACTCCGCCTCACGTCTACCCGGCCGGCTGCCGCCCCGGCCGGGGCTTCCGGGGGGTGTCCCCGGGGGATGCATTCCGTACGTCATTGTCCCGCACGCATCAAGGTGCTTCACGCCCGGTCCCACCATCCGGGACGCAGGGCCCGTACGCGGCCGGGAGCGCAGCCGGGGCCGCCCCTCCCGTACCCTCGACCTCATGTCGCTCTACGCCGCGTACGCCGGCAACCTCGACCCGCGGCTGATGACGCGCCGCGCTCCGCATTCGCCGCTGCGCGGCACGGGCTGGATCAACGACTGGCGGCTGACTTTCGGCGGCGAGCAGATGGGCTGGGAGGGCGCGCTGGCGACGATCGTCGAAGCGCCGCGCCACCAGGTCTTCGTCGCGCTGTACGACGTGGCCCCGCTCGACGAGGATTCCCTGGACCGGTGGGAAGGCGTCGGGCTCGACATCTACCGCCGCATGCGGGTGCGCGTGCACACCCTGGACGGCGAGGAAGCGGCCTGGGTGTACGTCCTGAACGGCTACGAGGGCGGCCTGCCCTCGGCCCGCTACCTGGGCGAACTCGCCGACGCGGCCGAATCCGCGGGCGCCCCGCACGACTACGTGATGGAACTGCGCAAGCGCCCCTGCTGAGCTCAGGCCGAATCCAGCCTCGCCGGCGTTTGAGGCGCGGGGTCCGGGGCGGAGCCCCGGCAACGGCGCCGCACCGTCCACCCCGACGGGGACAATTCGTCGGAAACGACAAGGCAACGATCCGAACACCGTGAGCTGCGCCATCTACGCGCGTAGGCGAAGAGCGGCTACGCTCTTCCGCGTGAACGCATCTGTTACCGACCCCTTCGCCGCCGCCGACGCCGCCGCCGCCCGCCTGCGCGAGCTGACCGGCGCCGAGACCCACGATGTCGCCCTCGTGATGGGCTCCGGCTGGGCCCCCGCCGCAGAGGCGCTCGGCGCGCCCGAGGCCGAGTTCCCGGTCACCGAGCTGCCCGGCTTCCCGCCCCCCGCCGTCGAGGGCCACGGCGGCAAGATCCGCTCGTACAAGATCGGCGAGAAGCGCGCCCTGCTCTTCCTCGGCCGGACCCACTACTACGAGGGCCGCGGCGTCGCCGCCGTCGCCCACGGCGTGCGCACGGCCGTCGCCGCCGGCTGCAAGACCATCGTCCTGACCAACGGCTGCGGCGGTCTGCGCGAGGGCATGAAGCCCGGCCAGCCCGTCCTGATCAGCGACCACCTCAACCTCACGGCCACCTCGCCGATCGTCGGCGCGAACTTCGTGGACCTGACCGACCTGTACTCGCCGCGTCTGCGCGCGATGTGCAAGGAGATCGACGAGACCCTCGAAGAGGGCGTCTACGTGCAGTTCCCCGGCCCGCACTACGAGACCCCGGCCGAGATCAACATGATCCGCGTCATGGGCGCCGACCTGGTCGGCATGTCCACCGTGCTGGAGGCCATCGCCGCCCGTGAGGCCGGCGCCGAGGTGCTCGGCATCTCGCTGGTCACCAACCTGGCGGCGGGCCTCTCCGGCGAGCCGCTGAACCACGAAGAGGTGCTCCAGGCCGGCCGCGACTCGGCCGCGCGCATGGGCAAGCTGCTGACCCAGGTCCTCGCCCGGATCTGAACGACGAACCGGACGGCCGCGACCGGGCGACCGGACGAACCGGACGACCGACCGTACGAGAGGTAAGGCGGAAGTAGTGCAGGACGTGCAGGACGATCTGATCGCGCGGGCCCGGGCCTGGATGGCCGAGGACCCGGACCCGGAGACGGCCGACGAGCTCGCGAAGCTCATCGAGGCCGGTGACACGACCGAGCTCGCGGACCGCTTCTCCGGCATGCTGCAGTTCGGCACCGCCGGACTCCGCGGTGAGCTGGGCGCGGGCCCGATGCGGATGAACCGCAACGTGGTGATCCGGGCCGCGGCGGGCCTCGCGGCCTACCTCAAGGCCCAGGGCCACGACGGCGGCCTGGTCGTCGTCGGCTACGACGCCCGCTACAAGTCGGCCGACTTCGCCCGCGACACCGCCGCGGTGATGACCGGCGCCGGACTGCGCGCCGCCGTCCTGCCCCGGCCGCTGCCGACGCCCGTCCTCGCGTACGCCATAAGGCACCTGGGCGCCGTCGCCGGCGTCGAGGTGACCGCGAGCCACAACCCGCCCCGGGACAACGGCTACAAGGTCTACCTCGGCGACGGCTCGCAGATCGTCTCCCCGGCCGACGCGGAGATCGCCGCGCAGATCGACGCGATCGCCGCGCTGGCCGACGTACCGCGGGCCGAGGACGGCTGGCAGGACCTCGGCGACGAGGTCCTGGAGGCCTACCTGGCACGTACGGACGCCGTCCTGACCCCCGGGTCCCCGCGCGGCGTGCGGACCGTCTACACGGCCATGCACGGCGTGGGCAAGGACGTGGTCCTGGCCGCCTTTGCCCGTGCCGGCTTCCCGGCCCCGGTCCTCGTGGCCGAGCAGGCCGAGCCGGACCCGGCCTTCCCGACGGTGGCCTTCCCCAACCCGGAGGAGCCGGGCGCGATGGACCTGTCCTTCGCGACGGCCGCCCGGGTCAGCCCGGACATCGTCATCGCCAACGACCCGGACGCCGACCGCTGCGCGGTGGCCGTCCCGGACGCCGCCTCGGCCTCCGGCTGGCGGATGCTGCGCGGCGACGAGGTCGGCGCGCTGCTCGCCGCCCACCTGGTGCACAAGGGCGCCACCGGCGTCTTCGCCGAGTCGATCGTCTCCTCCTCCCTCCTCGGGCGGATCGCGGAGGCGGCGGGCGTGGGCTACGAGGAGACCCTCACGGGCTTCAAATGGATCTCCCGCGTCGAGGGCCTGCGCTACGGGTACGAGGAGGCGCTCGGCTACTGCGTGGACCCCGAGGGCGTCCGCGACAAGGACGGCGTCACGGCCGCCCTGCTCGTCGCGGAGCTGGCCTCGGAGCTCAAGGAGCAGGGCCGCACCCTGACCGACCTGCTGGACGACCTGGCGATGGAGCACGGTCTGCACGCCACCGACCAGCTGTCGGTCCGCGTGGAGGACCTGTCGGTCATCGCCTCGGCGATGGCGGCGCTGCGCGCGGAGCCCCCGGTCTCGCTGGCGGGCCTGCGGGTCACCTCGGCGGAGGACCTGAACGAGGGCACGGCGACGCTCCCGCCCACGGACGGGCTGCGCTACTACCTGGAGGGCGACTACAAGGCCCGGGTGATCGTCCGCCCGTCCGGCACGGAGCCCAAGCTGAAGTGCTACCTGGAGGTCGTGGTCCCGGTGGCGGAGGCCTCCGACCTGCTCCCGGCCCGCGCCCGCGGCCAGGAAGTCCTCGACGCGATCAAGAAGGACCTCGCGGCGGCGGCCGGCATTTAGCCCTCTCGACGCGCCGCTCGCACCGCTGCGCGGGCTTCGCGTCGCTGCGCCGGACTCCGTCCGTCGACCCGGCAGGCATGCAACGGCCCCCCGAGCTCCTGCTCGGGGGGCCTTCGTCGTGACCGGGTCAGGAAGCCGAGGGCGCGGGAGCGGGCGTGGCCGTCGGCCGGACCACGTCGCCCAGGGTCGGGACCGCCTCCGGACGGGAGCGGACGGCGTCCGTGCACTCCCAGGCCCTCGGCGGATCCGCGTCGGGGCCGCCCAGGACCACCGGGCCCGGCTCCGCCGACACCGCGTCGCTCTCCGCGAGCGTGCACACCAGCTGCGACAGCGCCACCGGAGGCAGGTCCTCGGGCTTGCGGCTCAGCCGCACCGTGCCCTCCGGATCGCCCGGCCGCGGCGCCGAAGCCGTCAGCAGGGCCGGTACCTCGGTCGAGAAACCGGCCTCCTTCTCCTCAGCCGACAGCTCGCGCTGGAGCACCTCCAGCAGGGCCTGGGTGACGAGCACCGCCACGTCCCGCGCCGGCCGCTTCTCCGGCACCGGCACCACCCGCTGGACGCCCACAAGCTGCGCCCCGCACACCAGTTCCACCGTGGTCCGGACGCCCTGCATCCCGCCCGTTCCGGCCGCCGCCCCCGCCGGGGTCTTGCACGAGACCCGCGAGGGCGCCGGGCCCACGTCCACCGGCACGGTGGTCGCGCGGATCCCGCACCCCGACAGGAGTCCCAGGGACAGCAGGCCCAGGACCGCCACCGCGGCCGTCGCTCCGCGCCGCGGCGTCCCGGGCTCCGCCGTCCTACGCCTCGTCGTCGTCACCGGCGATCACCTTCCCCACGTCCACCGGCAGCCGCAGCGTGAACAGCGCACCGCCCTCCGCCCCGTTCTCCGCGGTGATGTCGCCGCCGTGGATGTGCGCGTTCTCCATCGCGATGGACAGGCCGAGACCGCTGCCGTCCGACTTCGGGCGCGACGCGCTCGCCTTGTAGAACCGGTCGAAGACGTGCGGCAGTACGGCCTCGGGGATGCCGGGCCCGTTGTCCCGTACGGCGATGACCAGCCAGTCCCCCTCCACCCGGATGGAGACCCGTACCGGCGATCCGCCGTGCTTGAGCGCGTTGCCGATCAGGTTGGCCAGGATCACGTCGAGCCGCCGCGGGTCCAGCCGCGCCACGATCCCGCGCTCCGCGTCGAGTTCGACCGCGTCGAGCCACGCCCGCGTGTCGATGCACGCCGTCACCTGGTCGGCGACGTCCACGTCGTCCAGCACCAGTCGCGCCGTCCCCGCGTCGAAGCGGGTGACCTCCATGAGGTTCTCCACGAGGTCGTTCAGCCGCCTGGTCTCGCTCACGACCAGACCCACCGCCGGCGCGATCATCGGATCGAGGCCGTCGACCTCGTCCTCCAGCACCTCGGCGACCGCGGTCAGCGCCGTCAGCGGCGTGCGCAGTTCGTGGGACATGTCCGCGACGAACCGCCGGCTGGACTCCTCCCGCGCGCTCATGTCGGCGACCTTCTTCTCCAGCGCCTCCGCCGTCTTGTTGAAGGTGTGGGCCAGGTCGGCGAGTTCGTCCGTCCCGGACACCTCAAGCCGGTGGTCCAGCTCCCCCTCGCCGAGCCGGCGCGCCGCGTCGCCGAGCCGCTGCACGGGCCGCAGCACCGTACGGGCCGCGGCCTGCGCGAGCAGCGCGGACCCGAGCAGCGCGAGACCGGTGGCGATGGTCAGCGACCAGGCCAGGGCGTTGAGGTCGTCGCGCTCCTGGGCGAGGGACTTGTACATGTAGCCGGTCGGGCCGCCGCCCACGATCCGGGTGCCGCCGACCAGGTACGGGTTCCCGTTCGGCTTCGTCCGCTGCCAGTACACGTGGTACTCGGCGTCGTTGGCCGAGGTGGTCTTCTGCCGGTCGTCGACGGCGTGCTGGAGCGACTTCGGTACGTCGGCCAGCGAGAAGGCGTCGGGACCGGCGGCGCCGGCCACCTTGTGGCCGTCCTTCTCGTCCACGAGCAGCACGCTGTAGCCCGGGCTGCTGCCCGCCATCATCTCGGCGGTGTGCTGCAGCTCGTCCTGCGTCGGGTCGGCGGGCAGCGCCGCGGCGCGGTCCTGCATCTCCTGCCGGAAGTCGCCGAGGGCGGCGTCCTGGGTCCGCGTCAGGACGGCCTCGCGGTTGAGCCAGTACGCGATCCCGGAAGCGGAGACGGCGGCCGTCAGCGCGACCAGTGCGAACACGACGAGGACCCGCAGCCGCAGGCTGGTCCAGCGCCGGCCCGCGAACAGGGCTCTGATCACTGCGGGGAGTCCAGTCGGTAGCCGACGCCCCGCACGGTACGGATCAGGGTGGGCGAGGAGGGCACTTCCTCGACCTTGGCGCGCAGCCGCTGCACGCAGGCGTCGACGAGGCGCGAGTCACCGAGGTAGTCGTGCTCCCACACCAGCCGCAGCAGCTGCTGGCGGGAGAGCGCCTGGCCGGGCCGGCGGCTGAGCTCCAGGAGCAGCCGCAGCTCGGTCGGGGTGAGCTGGAGGTCCTCGCCGTTCTTGGTCACCGTCATGGCGTTGCGGTCGATGACCAGCGAGCCGAAGACGGCGGAGTCGGTGGCCTCGCGCTCGCCGCGGCGCAGCACGGCCCGGATGCGGGCGTCGAGCACCCGCCCCTGGACGGGCTTGACGACGTAGTCGTCGGCTCCCGACTCCAGGCCGACGACCACGTCGATGTCGTCGTTGCGCGCGGTGAGCAGGATGATCGGCAGCTGGTCGGTGCGGCGGATGCGCCGGCACACCTCGAAGCCGTCGATGCCGGGCAGCATGACGTCGAGCACGATCAGGTCGGGCCGCTGCTCGCGCAGCAGTTTGAGGCCGTCCTCGCCCGTCGCCGCGGTGGCCACACGGTGGCCCTGGCGTGACAGGGAGAGTTCGAGGGCCGTGCGGATGGCGTCGTCGTCCTCGATGAGCAACAGGAAAGGCACGGCCTCATTCTGTCCCATCGCCCCTCGGGACTTCGACCGCCCTGCGCTTCCAATCCCGGCGCGGCTCCCGCGGGGTCCCTGTGACAGGCCTGTGACAGTCGAAGGACACCCCGGTTATGTCGGGCGGGCAGTCTTCTTGGCAACGGACCAGACAGACTCCACGACGGGGGGCGCGAGATGAACACGCTGCACAGCACCAGCACCGGCGCGGTTGTCACGCGGCTGCACGATGTGAACCGCCGCACGGCAATCCGTACGGCGACGGCCCCTTCCCGGCGGCCGGCGCACGTGGTGGCCATCGACGCGAAGACCTACGAGCGCCCCTCCGTCCCCGCCCAGCGCACGGCGGGCTCCCCGGACGTCCCGGACTCCTCCAACGAAGCCGAGTTCACGGCGTACGTCCAGGAGCGGCGGGCCGCCCTCTACGCGACGGCCTTCCACCTGACCGGCGACCGCTACGAGGCCGAGGACCTGCTGCAGACCGCGCTGTTCTCCACGTATCGAGCCTGGGACCGCATCAGCGACAAGGCCGCCGTCGGCGGGTACCTGCGCCGCACCATGACGAACCTGCACATCAGCGCCTGGCGCCGGCGCAAGCTCAACGAGTACCCGACGGAAGAGCTGCCGGAGACGGCCTCGGACACGGACGCCATGGGCGGTACGGAGCTGCGTGCCGTGCTGTGGCAGGCGCTCACCCGCATCCCGGAGCCGCAGCGCACGATGCTGGTGCTCCGGTACTACGAGGGCCGCACGGACCCGGAGATCGCGGAGATCCTGGGCATCAGCGTCGGCACGGTGAAGTCGAGCATCTGGCGCTCGCTGCGCCGCATGCGCGAGGACGAGGCGCTGAGCTTCGGCCGCGACGAGTCGGAGTCCTTCGAGGACCTGGTCGCCTAACGGCGACCACACGGAACCATCGGGCCAGGGGGCCCGTCCCACGGGGGTGGGACGGGGGCCACGGGGGAAAAGGCGGGATCATGCGGCCGGGGGTCCGCAGGGTCCCGCCTTTTCACGTCCCGTCTTCACGTCCCGGCTACGCCGGGGCCGCAGCCCGGTGCCGTCCGGCCGCTGCTGCGGCCAGCCGCCCGAGCGCCTCGTCACGCCCACACGCGTGAGCGCCCAGCGCGGTGTGCCGGGCCACGATGCCCCGCTCGGCCCGCATCAGCCGCCAGCCCCGCCGCAGGAGCATCGGCACCGACTTGCGGCCCTCGCGCAGGTCCCGGGCCAGCCGGCGCCGGAAGGTGGTGCTGGGCCGCCCGCGCAGGCAGATGGCGTCCGCCAGCAGCCCCAGCTCCTGGCACCGGCCCACGACGTCCGCCGCGAAGATCCCCTCGGCTATGAACAGCGGGGTCCGGGAGATGTCCAGCGCCTCCGTACCGGTCCGCGAGGAGGTGGCGATGTCGTAGACGGGGACCTCGGTCCGCCCGGCCGCGCACAACGCGGCGATCGCGGCCACGGCCGCCTCCGCGTCCCAGGACCGCGGGGAGTCCCAGTCGATGTCGGCACTGCCGTCGACGAGCGGGAGGGTGGGGTCGTCGCCGTCCTTGTAGAAGTCGTCCAGGCGCAGCACGGGCAGCCCCGAACGGGCCGCCAGCGAGGACTTGCCGGACCCCGAGGGTCCGGTCAGCAGGACGACACGCGTAGGCAAAGGAGAGGAACAGCTCACGGAACAACAGTTTGACTCCTCCCCCTCCCAAAGACAAAAGAGGGGGATTCCCGGCTCACGCAGCCTGGCAGCCCGACGGACCGACAGGTCCTCCGCGATCAGCGCCGACCGGGTCGAGACCTGCCCGGACGAGCATCACGCGTGCGGAGTTCTTGTGTCTCGCTCCGCACCGCCCACAGTCCATGGTGGTGTGCGACGGATGCACCAGACACAGCATTCGCTGGTGCTTGCGCCCCATATTGATCAGCTCGCGCTTGGTGGCGGAGATCGCCGCATCGGCCGCTTTCCGGGCCATGGTCGACTTGGCGAGGAACTTCGGCCGGAAGTCCTCCACAGCAAGGGCGTCGTGGTCGCGCACGACGGTCTTGGCCCACTTGCGGGCGGTGTCCTGGCGCTGCCGGGTCACCTTCTTGTGCAGTTTGCTGCGGAACACTGCTGCGTAGCGTCGCGATTCCTCTCCATCCATGGCTATCCCCAGGGATCTCCTCGAACGAGTGACGGCGCCCAGGTCGAGATACCGGTGAGCCACCCCATCTCGCTACGCTGCGTGCGCGCACGACTACGTCACCACACGAGCCCACAGGCGGGAATCCATGGCACGTCACGCAGCCCCCAAAGCACCCCACACCAAGGCGCTGCGCACCGCAGGCCTGAGCCTCTCGATGGCCGGCGCGGCCCTCGCGATGGCCGCCGGCGGCGCCCAGGCGGGGGAGCTCGATGTTCCGGCGGCCCTCGCGGGGGTCTCCGACCCGATCTCGAATCTCAAGGTGAACCCTCTGGCCCACACCGGAGTGGACCCCCTCGACAACGGCGTCGCCACCAAGGTCGCGGATTTCCCCTCGGTCGGCACCGGCATGGTCACGGGCATCCTGACCCGGGGGCCGTCGGTCGGCGAGCTGCCCACCGCCGCGGCCTCCTCGCTGCTGGGCCCGCTGCTGCCGGGCACCGCCAAGTAGCTCCCGTAGGCATGAAGAGGCCCCGGCAGCGCGGGGGACACTGCCGGGGCCCGTCTTCGGGGATCTCTAGTACGAGGATCCGCCCGCGCCCAGCGACCCCGTGGGGTGCCAGACGGTCTTGGTCTCCAGGAACGCCGTCATGCGCGCCGTGCCCGGGTCCGCGCTCCAGTCGTCCACAGGCTGTGGACGCAGGACGCGCTTGAGGTTGTCCGCGGCCGCGATCTCCAGCTCCTTGGCCAGCGCCTCGTCGGCGCCCGCCAGGTCGATCGCGTTGACGTCCTGGTGGGACGCCAGGTGCGGGCCCATCTCGGCGGCCTTGCCGGACAGGATGTTGACGACGCCGCCGGGCAGGTCGGAGGTGGCCAGGACCTCGCCGAGGGAGAGCGCCGGGAGCGGCGCCTTCTCGGAGGCGATGACGACGACCGTGTTGCCGATGGCGATCACCGGGGCGATCACGGAGACCAGGCCGAGGAAGGACGAGGCCTGCGGGGCGACGACCGTGACGACACCGGTCGGCTCGGGGGTGGAGAGGTTGAAGAACGGGCCCGCGACCGGGTTGGCGCCGCCGACGATCTGGCCGATCTTGTCGGTCCAGCCCGCGTACCAGACCCAGCGGTCGATGGCCGCGTCGACGGCGGAAGCGGCCTTGGACTTCGACAGACCTTCCGCCTCGGCGACCTCGCGGACGAACTGCTCGCGGCGGCCCTCCAGCATCTCGGCGACGCGGTAGAGGATCTGGCCGCGGTTGTACGCGGTCGCGCCCGACCAGCCGCCGAAGGCCTTGCGGGCGGCGACGACCGCGTCACGGGCGTCCTTGCGGGAGGACAGCGGGGCGTTGGCCAGCCACTTGCCCTTCGAGTCACTCACCTCGTACACCCGGCCGCTCTCGGAGCGGGGGAACTTGCCCCCGACGTACAGCTTGTAGGTCTTGAAGACGCTCAGACGCGTCGAAGACGACGCAGCAGACTCAGACATCGAGGTAGCCCTCCAGGCCGTGGCGGCCGCCTTCGCGCCCGAAGCCCGATTCCTTGTAGCCGCCGAAGGGCGAGGTCGGGTCGAACTTGTTGAACGTGTTGGCCCACACCACACCCGCGCGGAGCTTGTTGGCGACCGCGAGGATGCGGCTGCCCTTCTCCGTCCAGATGCCGGCGGACAGGCCGTACTGGCTGTTGTTGGCCTTGGCGACGGCCTCGTCGGGCGTACGGAAGGTCAGCACGGACAGCACCGGGCCGAAGATCTCGTCACGGGCGACGGTGTGCGACTGGGAGACGTTCGTGAAGAGCGTCGGGGCGAACCAGTAGCCGGCGTTCGGCAGTTCGCACGGCGCCGACCAGCGCTCGGCGCCCTCCGCCTCGCCGGTGTCCGCGAGGGCGGTGATCCGGGCGAGCTGCTCGGCGGAGTTGATCGCGCCGATGTCGGTGTTCTTGTCGAGCGGGTCGCCCAGGCGCAGCGTGGTCAGCCGGCGCTTGAGCGAGTCGATCAGCTCGTCGTGGATCGACTCCTGGACCAGGAGGCGCGAGCCCGCGCAGCAGACCTGGCCCTGGTTGAAGAAGATGCCGCTGACGATGCCCTCGACGGCCTGGTCGATGGGGGCGTCGTCGAAGACGATGTTGGCGCCCTTGCCGCCCAGCTCCAGGGTGAGCTTCTTGGAGGTACCGGCGACCTGGCGCGCGATGGCCTTGCCGACGGCGGTGGAGCCGGTGAAGGCGACCTTGTTCACGTCCGGGTGCTCGACGAGGGCCGCGCCCGCGTCCCCGTACCCGGGGAGGATGTTGACGACGCCCTTGGGCAGGCCCGCCTGGCGGCAGATGTCCGCGAAGAAGAGCGCCGAGAGCGGGGTCGTCTGGGCCGGCTTGAGCACGACCGTGTTGCCCGTGGCGAGCGCCGGGGCGATCTTCCAGGCGAGCATCATCAGCGGGAAGTTCCACGGGATGACCTGGCCGGCCACGCCGAGGGGGCGCGGGTTGGCCCCGTAGCCCGCGTGGTCGAGCTTGTCGGCCCAGCCCGCGTAGTAGAAGAAGTGCGCGGCGACGAGCGGGAGGTCCGCGTCGCGGGTCTCCCGGATCGGCTTGCCGTTGTCGAGGGTCTCCAGGACGGCCAGCTCGCGGCTGCGCTCCTGGATGATCCGGGCGATGCGGAAGAGGTACTTGGCGCGCTCGGAGCCGGGCAGCGCGGACCACTTCTCGAAGGCCTTGCGGGCGGCCTTCACGGCGCGGTCCACGTCGGCGGCGCCGGCCTGCGCGATCTCGGAGAGGACCTCTTCGGAGGCCGGGGAGACGGTCTTGAAGACCTTGCCGTCCGCCGCGTCGGTGAACTCGCCGTCGATGAACAGCCCGTAGGAGGGGGCGATGTCGACGACGGAGCGGGACTCGGGGGCGGGTGCGTACTCGAATGCGGATGTCTGCGTCTTCATGGTCTCAGTCCACCGTCACGTAGTCGGGACCGGAGTAACGGCCGGTGCTCAGCTTCTGGCGCTGCATCAACAGGTCGTTGAGCAGGCTGGAGGCTCCGAAGCGGAACCAGTGGTTGGACAGCCAGTCCTCGCCCACGGTCTCGTTGACCAGGACCAGGAACTTGATCGCGTCCTTGGTGGTCCGGATGCCGCCGGCCGGCTTCACGCCGATCTGGATTCCAGTCTGCGCCTTGAAGTCGCGGACGGCTTCGAGCATGAGGAGCGTGTTCGCCGGCGTCGCGTTGACCCCGACCTTGCCGGTGGACGTCTTGATGAAGTCGGCCCCGGCCATCATGCCGATCCAGGAGGCGCGGCGGATGTTGTCGTACGTGGACAGCTCGCCGGTCTCGAAGATCACCTTGAGCCGGGCCGCGCTGCCGTCGGGGCGGACGCAGGCCGCCTTGACGGAGCGGATCAGCTCGTAGGTGTCGAGGTAGTGGCCGGCGAGGAAGGCGCCACGGTCGATGACCATGTCGATCTCGTCGGCGCCGGCGGCCACGGCGTCGGCCGTGTCGGCGAGCTTGACGGGCAGGGCCGCGCGGCCGGCCGGGAAGGCGGTGGCGACGGAGGCGACCTTGACGTCGGCGCCGTTCAGGGCGGCCTTGGCGGTGGCCACCATGTCGGGGTACACGCAGACGGCGGCCGTCATGGGCGTGGTGCGGTCGGTCGGATCGGGGTTGGCTGCCTTGGCGGAGAGCGCCCGGACCTTGCCCGGGGTATCCGCGCCTTCCAGCGTCGTCAGGTCGATCATCGAGATGGCGAGGTCGATGGCGTACGCCTTGGCCGTCGTCTTGATCGAACGGGTGCCGAGGGAGGCCGCGCGGGCCTCCAGGCCGACAGCGTCGACGCCGGGCAGCCCGTGCAGGAAGCGGCGCAGCGCACTGTCGGACGTCGTCACGTCAGCGAATGCGGTGAGGGTGGTGGGCATGGTCACCACATGAGCATATCTACGCGCGTAGCGGCCTGTCACCCCCTCCCCCCGATTCATTCGGAATCGGACACCCCGTTTGCTGTTACGCGGCCATGACAGGAAGCAGATCGTTCACGCGCACAAGATCCGTAAATTCTTTCTCAGCAGCCCGCCACACCTGACCCGGTGAACCCGACCGAACAGACTCAACGCGGCATGCGACTCTCTTCCACTTTCCTCACCCACGCTTCTGGAGTCGTTATGCGTACCGCCCTCCGCACCTCGATCGTCACCGCCGCGCTCGCCGGCGCGATGCTCGCACCGGCCGCCGGCTCCGCCTTCGCGGCGTCCGCACCGCAGGCAGTGACCTCGACGGAGGTAGCCGCGTCCAAGGCCAAGCGGGTCACCCTCAGCAAGAGCCTGGTCGCCGACATGATCAACTCCGCGACGGAGGCGCCCTCGGTCAAGGTCTTCGCCGTGCTCGGGGACGGCACGGTCCACCCGAAGGCGATCGTGTCCCTCGACCGCAAGCACACCAAGGTCTCGGTCCAGGGCACGACCTTCGCCCTCACCAAGGCGGACTCGGCCGAGCCGGTCCTCACCGTGTTCGACAGCGAGAGCGGCAAGACCACGTCGTTCCCGCTGCCGAAGGGCAAGGCCGCCGAGACCGGGACCGGCTCCTGCGTCTCCGAGGTCAAGACGGTGCGGCTCGGCGAGTACCTGTCCGCAGACCTGACGATGTCCCCCAAGGGCCCGAAGGCCTTCGTGCAGACCCTGGAAGGGCAGCCCAACCCGCGGACCCTGGACCGCACCCACCCGGGTCGGAGCTCGGACTCCCTGCGCATCGAGAACCCGAACGGCGCCAAGCCGGTGTTCCGGTGGGAGTACCAGGTCGGCGACGTCACCAAGAGCGCCTCCTTCCCCGCGCTCCCCAAGGGCTGCAAGCTCGACTACCAGACCACCGAGGAGCAGGGCCCGAAGCCTGCGCCGAAGCCGAAGCCGAAGCCGGGCGCGCAGACCAGCGTCGTCCCCAAGGGCCCGGTGGCCGCGGGTGCCGAGCTGCCGGTCGAGAGCGTCGCCGACACCGACAACACCACCACGCTGGCGGCCGGCGCCGGTCTGGTCACGGTCTTCGGTGCGCTCGGCGCGAGCGTGTTCCTGCGCCGCCGCCGCGCCCAGGGCTGACACGCGACCCCTTCAGATCTCGACTCGCCTCCGGCGGGCCACCCCCGGGTGGCCCGCCTCGGCCCGTTCCGCCGGAGCCTCCCATGACCCGCCGTACCGCCCGGCCGCTGATCGCCGCCGCCCTCCTGGCCGCCGCGCTGACCGGATGCGGCGGCGCCACGCCCGCCGCCACGCCCGCGACCCCCGGCGCGGCCTCCGCGCCGCCCGCCGTCACCCCGACCTCCGCCCCGGCGGCCCCGGCCCCGGCCGCTCCGAAGCCCGCCTCCGCGCCCGTACGCGTACGGATCCCCGCGGCCGGGGTCGACGCTTCGCCGCTGCTGTCGCTCGGCCTGGCCGCCGACGGCACCGTCGAGGTGCCTTCCGTGGCCGACGGGGACAAGATCGGCTGGTACGACAAGGGCGTCACCCCCGGGGAGACCGGGCCCGCCGTGCTGATCGGCCACTTCGACACCGCCCGCGGCCCCGCCGTGCTCAAGGACGTCTCCAAGGTCCGCATCGGCGACGAGGTGACCGTCTCCCGCGCGGACGGCAGCACCGCCGTGTTCCGCGTCCGCGAGCTGGAGCAGGTCGACAAGAAGCGCTTCCCCACCGACAAGGTCTACGGGAACACCGCCCGCCCCGAGCTGCGCGTGATCACCTGCGGCGGTGAAATCACCGACGGTCACCGTCCCGACAACATCATCCTGTACGCCGATCTCGTGGGCTGAGACGGCTTGAGGCAGAATCTGCCGCATGAGCAGCGATCAGCCCACCGAAGAGCCTGCGTACGACGACCGGGTCTACCGTTCCCCGATGGCCACTGTCACCGGGGTGGTGCTGCTCGCGCTGCTCGCATGGCTCTGCGGGGACGCCGTGGTGCGGGGCTCCGGGAACGTCCCGTGGATCGCCCTCGCCTCCGCACTGTGCCTGGCCCCCGTCATCGTCGCGTTCACGGTCCGTCCGGCCGTCTTCGCCAACGACGACCGGCTGCGCGTGCGCAACCCCTTCCGGATCATCGAGCTGCCCTGGGCGGCCGTCGACACCGTGCGGGCCCGGTTCGCCGCCGAGGTGATCGCGGAGGGGACGACGTACCAGATGTGGTCGATCGCGGTCTCCCTGCGGGAGCGCAAGAAGGCCAACCGCCGCCAGGCGGGCCGGCTCGGCCTGGGCAACGGTCAGGCCAAGACCCCGGACGAGGACGTCCGCCAGGCCTCCGCCGACCGCATCATCGACGAGCTGCGGGAACTGCACGAGCGGTGCGCCTCGCGCGCCGGCGCCCAGGGCCCGGTGAAGGTCTCCTGGTCGTACGAGATCATCGCGCCCTCCGTGATCGGCGCACTCATCCTGATTGTGCTGCTCGCCACCGGCTGACCGGCGGTTTCCCCGGAACCGCGAGCACCGGAAGCCGCGTCTCCACTGGCGTGCACCGTCTCAAGGGCAACCGTGTCAAGGGCAGTGGCAGCGCTGCCGTACAGCTGTGGATCCGGCTTCTCGCCGGGGTCCTGCTGGCCGCACACCTCCTCCTCGTCGGCTGGCTGATGCTGCGCCCGCTCGACGTGCCCTGGGCGGCGGCGGCCAATCTGACCCCGCTGGAAGGGATCAGGGCGGACCTCTCCTACGGGCCCCTGGAGTCTGCCCGCCGGATCGGCGGCGGGCTGGCGCTGCTGGCCCCGCTCGGGGTGCTGCTGCCGCTGATCAGCGGGCGTGTGGAGCTTTCGCCGCTGGCCACGTGGTCCTCGCTGGTCCGGACGGCCGCCGCGGGCGCGCTGTTCTCCGTCGGCATCGAGATGCTGCAGATGGCGGTCCCGGGGCAGGTGGTCGACGTGGATTCGGTCCTGCTGAACACCCTCGGCGTGATGCTCGCGCACCTGGCCGTCGTCCCGGCCCTGCGGTGCCGGCTGCGGCGTTCTCAGGGCACGACCCCGAGAATTACCAGGGTCGGGCTCGGCCCCTGGACCGACGTTCTGTCCTCTGTTCAGCGGGAGTATTGAGGCATCGCGGGAAAACATCCCGCGGACCGCACAACGACCGAGGAGAGACCATGAGCGCCCTTGCCCGCCCCCGTGACGGACGATGGATCGGCGGAGTCTGTGCCGGTCTGGCGCGCCGATTCGGAATATCCGCGAACACGATGCGGATCATCTTCGTCGTCTCGTGCCTGCTGCCCGGACCGCAGTTCCTCCTTTACCTGGCGCTGTGGGTGCTCCTGCCGAACGAGAAGTCGAGCGCCTCTTCCGCCGCCACCGGCTGGTAATCGGCCGGACCCGGAATTCAGCGGGCGGCGCGGACCTTCTGGAGCTGCTTGTCCGCGACCTCGTGCGGGACCTGGGGGGTCTGGCGGCCGCCCGCGACGTTGAGTGCCATGAGGCGCACGACGGTGTCGCCCTGGCGTACGACGACCAGGTGCACCTGGGCGGTGACGCCCTCGGCGGCCGCGGTCGTGGTCCAGCTGACGCTCTCGTCGCCGCCCGTCTCGTAGTCGGCCGCCTTCACCTCGCGGTAGGCGCCGCTCTGCTTCTCGACGGTGGCGGTGAAGCCGGTGGCACAGGCGGCCACGGCGTCCTTCAGCCGGGCGATCAGCGCCTTGGCGTCGGACTCGGCGTAGGAGCTGACGGAGGCGGAGACGGCCAGGCCCATCTGCTTCTGGGAGCCGATGCCCCGGTTGACGGTCTCGCGCGCCGCCGGGTCGGGCTTGTCGCCCATGATGTCGGCGAGCGGCTGACAGGCCTTGCGGTCCGCCTGCGGCTGGCCGTCGGGGGCGTTCGGATTCTTGCCGTTCGCGGAGATCTGATAGCCGGCCAGGTCGCCCTGTGCCAGGGCGGAGCGCTCCAGGCGGCTGCCGCCCTGCTTGGGCGCGGTCGCGCCGCCCGTGCCACTGGCGGCCCCGCCGGTGCCCGCGGAGCCGGGGGCTCCCGTGCCGGCCGAGCCCGCCGAAGCGGACTGTCCGGGCGTGCTCGCGGAGCCCTTCGGGTCCGGGCTCTTGCCGGAGGCCGGGGTGTTCGTACTGCCGCAGCCCACCATCGCGGACAGCAGGGCGGGGAGCAGCACGGCCGTGGCCGTTCGTGCCTTCATGCGCATGATCGAGACCTCATACCCAGGGTGTCGGCGGGCAGTTGGCGGTGATCCTGGCACATGCCGCGACGCGGCACACACCTGGTCGAAGAGGTGTGCGCCGCGTGGGCGTGCGTGCGAATCGCGTACGGGTCGCGTACGAATCCGACCGGGGATCCGGAGTGGATCAGGCGCCGAGGTTGCTGGTCGGCAGACCGCCGAGCAGGCCGGTCACCGGGGCGAGCGCGGCGGCCGGGTCGGTCGCCTCGGGGGCCTGCTGCCCCTCTTCGGCGGTCACGTGCTGCTGGCTGGTCGCACCCTGGACGGCGCCCGTGACGGTGCTCAGCGCGTCGCCGAGACCGACGGCGGGGACGGCCGAGGCGGTACCGGCGGTGACGGCGGCGAAGGCGGCACCGAGAGCGGCAACACCGAGGGTCTTGGCAGCTGACTGCTTCATGAGGAATCGTCCTTGCGACGGGGAAATGAGCGGCTCCGCAAACTAGTCACTTCAAACCCCCTCTCGCAAACATCATTAAATACGAGAAAGCGCCCGGGAATTGCTCCTCCCGGGCGCTTTCAGTCCGTCATGCCATGGCCTAGGCCGAGACAGAACCGCTGGTGGAAGCGGTTTGCCGGAACAGCCATTCCGACTTCAGCTCCGCATAACCGGGCTTGATCACGTCGTTGATCATGGCCAGCCGTTCATCGAAAGGAATGAACGCGGACTTCATCGCATTGACCGTGAACCACTGCATGTCCTCGAGCGAGTAGCCGAAGGTGTCGACCAGGTGCTCGAACTCGCGGCTCATGCTGGTACCGCTCATCAGCCGGTTGTCGGTGTTGACGGTCAGCCTGAAGTGCAGTTTCCGCAGCAGGCCGATCGGGTGCTCGGCATAGGAGACCGCCGCGCCCGTCTGCAGGTTCGAGGTCGGGCACATCTCCAGGGGGATGCGCTTGTCCCGGACGTAGGAGGCCAGGCGGCCCAGCGTCACGGAGCCGTCCTCGGCGACCTCGATGTCATCGATGATCTTCACGCCGTGGCCGAGCCGGTCGGCGCCGCACCACTGCAGGGCCTGCCAGATCGACGGCAGACCGAAGGCCTCGCCCGCGTGGATGGTGAAGTGGTTGTTCTCGCGCTTGAGGTACTCGAAGGCGTCGAGGTGGCGGGTGGGAGGGAACCCGGCCTCGGCACCGGCGATGTCGAAGCCGACGACGCCCTTGTCGCGGTAGCGGTTGGCCAGTTCCGCGATCTCCAGCGCGCGGGCCGCGTGCCGCATCGCGGTCAGCAGCGCACCGATGCGGATGCGGTTGCCGTTGGTCCGTGCACGGCGCTCGCCCTCGCGGAATCCCTCGTTGACGGCCTCGACGACCTCTTCGAGGGTCAGGCCGGCTTCGAGGTGCTGCTCGGGCGCGTAGCGGATCTCCGCGTAGACGACGCCGTCCTCGGCGAGGTCCTGGGCACACTCGGAGGCCACCCGGAAGAGGGCCTCCTTCGTCTGCATGACGGCGCAGGTGTGTGCGAACGTCTCCAGGTAGCGCGGGAGGGAGCCGGAGTCGGCGGCTTCGCGGAACCAGGTGCCGAGCTTGTCGGCCTCGGTCTCGGGAAGGTTCTCGTAGCCGACCTTGTGGGCCAGCTCGATGATGGTCCCGGGGCGCAGTCCACCGTCGAGGTGGTCGTGCAGGAGCACCTTCGGGGAGCGGCGGATCTGATCCGGGGTGGGCAGGTTGGGGGTCTCGCTCGTCATCTGGGCACTCTAGCTCCTACGCGCGTAGAGCGGTGAGACGGAGTCCACCCCCGATATGTAACAGTGACCGCGCGGACGGGTGGCGTACACCTCCGCGTCTGAGACTGTTCCGTCATGGCACAGCATGCGCCGCCGGCGCGCGGGGCCCGCCTGGGGCGGGCGGCCGGCGCGATCGGCTCGGTATCAACGGTCAGTGGTGTGGTGCTCCTTCTTCCCGGAGCATCCAGATTGTCCCCCGGTCCGGTACGTCCGCTGGCTCGGGCCCTGGCCCGTGCCGGCGCGGCGGACGGGCTGGTCACGCACCAGGTCATCCACGGTGCGGGCACCCGGCAAGGGGACGCCGAGTGGGCCGCCGACGAGGTGGTCCGCCTGTACGGAGACGTGCCGGTGTGCCTGGCCGGCTATGACGCGGGCGGCCGGGCGGCGCTCGCCGCGGCCGGCCACGAAGCCGTCAACTCCGTTCTGGCACTCGCCCCTTCGCTGCCGCGACAGTCCGACACGGACTCCCCCGAACCGGTGAAGCAGCTCTCGGGGCGCCGGGTCCTGATCGTGCACGGCACCAACGACGCCCGCAGCGACCCGGAGTCGTCGTACCGGCTGGCGACCCGGGCGAAGAAGGCGAACCGCACGACGTGCCGCTTCGAGGTGCACTCCGACGGGCACGGTCTGCGCGAGCACCAGGACGAAGTCGTGGCCCTGTCCGTGGACTTCGTCCTGGGCTCCGTGTTCTGCGGCTCCTACTCGCGGCCGGTCACCGACGCCTTGGCGGCTCCCCCGCCGCTGGGTCTGCGGATGCCGCTGGCCTCCGGCTACGGACGGTCCCTGCGCGGCTGACACCCGGTGAAGGCAGCCCGGGTCCGCGGGGCGGAAGGGCGGCGGGGCGGAAGGGCGGCGGCCCCGGCGACAGCGGGGAGCCGCGGGCCGGAGCGCCCGGATGTGGTGGTGGTCGCGCGGGGCCGTCCGTGCCGGCCGCGCCGTCCCCTCCCGGTCGGATGACACGGGCGGGCCCGGCGCGACCACCTTGAGGCACACGCCCGCGCGAGGGCGCGATGCCAGGCCGGCGAAGCGCGGACGTGAGAATGCCCGCGCCCTCCCCCGAGAACGCCGTGGTACCACTGTGCCGGTTCGGCCTATCCTCACGAAGATCGGAGGGCATCGTCTTGGTGCCTTGCGGGAACACGAGGGGTTTACGAATCGGCACAGGCCGGGACGAATATGTATATGCCATCGGATGAAACGGACCAACTGAGCTCCGTGGCCCGGCGTCTTTACGGGTACGCGGCCGAGCGGCACGCCTTCTCCGAGACGGAGGCCGGCGAGGCGCTCGGCGAGTCCGTCGGAGCCGCACTCGCCGAACTCGAGGCGGCGCACCTGATCCAGCCCCGCTCCCGCCCGGCCTCCGCCGCGGACGGCGACAGCCCCGGCGAGCCCGCACGGGTGTGCTGGAGTGCGGTCTCCCCGCGGGCCGCGGCGGCCCGGACGCTGGCCCCGCTGGCCCTGCGGGTGCGCGAGACCCACGACGAGATGGACCGGCTGCGCGTCCGGCTGGAGGACCTGCTTCCCGAGTACGAGGCGGGCGCCGAACTGCGCGACCGGGGCGGGGCGAACGCCCTGGAGCTGGTCACCGACCCGGCCGCGCTGCAGGACCTGATCGGGGAGCTCGTCGCCTCGGCCGAGTCCGAGGTGCTGACCTGCCACCCGGGCGGCGGCCGCAGCCCGGAGACCCTGAAGGGGGCGGTGGTCCGGGACGAGGCGATGCTGGCCCGTGGCGTGCGGATGCGCACCATCTACCAGCACACCGCCCGCTACTCCCGCCCGACGGCCGCCTACGTGGAGCGGGTGACCGCGCTCGGCTCGCAGGTCCGTACCGTCGGCGACGGGCTGATGCGGATGATCCTCGTCGACCGGCACACCGGGCTGATGGAGGTGCAGGACGACATCAAGGCGGCGCTGGTGGTGCGCGAGCCCAACGTCGTCCACTTCATGACGCAGGCCTTCGAGCGCTGCTGGTCGGAGGCCGAGCCCTTCAGTACCACCGTCGGGCCGGACCAGGCCCGGTCCATCTCCGACGAACTGCGCCAGACCATCGTGCGGCTCCTGGCGGAGGGGCTGGAGGACAAGGTCATCGCCCGGCGCCTCGGCATGTCGGAGCGCACCTGTCAGCGGCACATCGCCGAGATCATGCGGGCGGTGGGGGCCAAGTCCCGATTCCAGGCCGGGTTCCTGCTGTCGGCGACGGCGGCGGCCGCCTCCGAGGCCGCCCGCACCCCGCTCACTCGCCACCCGGCTGAAGCTCCGGAATCAGCCGCCCCCGACGGGACAGCAGGAACTTCTTGAACTCCGCCACCGGAGGCGTGTCCGGGTGCCCGTCGAGCCAGGCCACCCCGATCTCGCGGACCGCGCGCGGGGCGGTGACCGTCAGCTCGACGACCCCGGGCCGGGCCACCGCGGGCGGCGGCAGCAGCGCCACGCCGAGACCGGCGGCGACGAGCCCGCGCAGGGTCTCGGCCTCTTCGCCCTCGAAGGCGACCCGGGGCGTGAAACCGGCCTCCGCGCACAGGTCGTCGGTGATGCGGCGCAGCCCGTAGCCCGGCTCCAGGGTGACGAAGGTTTCCTCGGCGGCCTCCGCCAGGCGGATCCGCTTGCGCGTGGCGAGCCGGTGGTCGTCCGGGACCACGAGCCGCAGCCGCTGCTCGTCGAGCCGGCGGGCCACCAGGTCCGGGGCGTCGGGCAGGGGTGAGGTCAGGCAGAGGTCGAGCTCGCCGGCGCGCAGCTTCTCCAGCATGGCCTCGCCGTAGTTCTGGACCAGGGAGAACCGCACGCCGGGGTGGTCGGCCCGGAAGGCCCGGATCAGGCCGGGTACGGTCTCGGGGCCCAGGGTGTGCAGGAAGCCGAAGGCGACCTTGCCGAAGGACGGGTCGGCGTCCTGCTGTACGGAGCCGGCGGCGCGGGCGATCTCGGCCAGCGAGCGCTGCGCCGAGGCGAGGAAGGTGCGGCCGGCGGTGGTGAGCGCGACCGTACGGCCCTTGCGGGCGAACAGCGTGACGCCCAGGTCCTGTTCGAGGCGGACCATGGCCCGCGACAGGGTGGACTGGGGAACGCCCAGCTCGTGCGCGGCGCGGGTGACGTGCTCGTGCCGGGCGACGGCGACGAAGTAGGCGAGGCGCGGGGCCAGCGCATGTGTCACGGCCATGTCTTCTTCGTAACGACTCATCGATAGGCACCCATCTGACCTGGGTTGATGCACGGATGGATTGATTATCGCGAATCTGTGCATTGGACGCATGAAAAGGCCGGCCCTACCGTCGTACGCATGCCTCCCGCTCATACCGGGGCACCCGTCATCCCGGGTGCCTCCACCCCGTCGTTCCCCGCCTCCGCACCCGAGGCGCACGAGCCCGGCCGTCCCGGCTACCGCCGCCTCAGCCTCGCGCTCTTCGCCGCCGGCCTGGCCACCTTCGCCCTCCTCTACTCCACCCAGGCACTGCTGCCCGCGATCTCCGACGGCTTCGGCGTGACGGCGGGTCAGGCCAGCTGGACGGTCTCCGCGGCCACCGGCGCGCTCGCCCTGTTCGTCCTGCCGCTCAGCGCGCTCTCGGAGCGCTTCGGCCGGACCCGGATGATGACCTGGTCCATGGTGATCGCGGTCGGCGTCGGCCTCCTCGTGCCCTTCGCTCCGAACCTGGAGTGGCTGATCGCGCTGCGCGCCGTCCAGGGCGCGGCGATCGCCGGCATCCCGGCCTCCGCGATGGCGTACCTCGCGGAAGAGGTGAAGCCGAAGGCGCTGGTCGCCGCGATCGGCCTGTTCGTGGCGGGCAACTCCATCGGCGGCATGAGCGGCCGTCTCGTCACGGGGTGGGCGGCCCAGGTCTGGGGCTGGCGCGGCGGGCTGCTGACCGTCGGCCTGATGTCGCTGGCCTGCGCGGCGGCGTTCCTGGTGCTCCTGCCCCGGGCCCGGTTCTTCCGGCCGGCCTCGCTGAACCCGCGTGCGGTGGGACGTACCGTCTCGGGGCACCTGCGCGATCCGCTGCTGCTGCGGCTGTACGGGATCGGCGCGCTGTTCATGACCGTGTTCGGGGCGGTGTACACGGTCATCGGCTACCGCCTGGTGGACGAGCCGTTCTCGCTCGGGCAGGGCCTCATCGGCTCGATCTTCCTGGTCTACCTGGTCGGTACGGTCTCCTCGGCGGCGGCCGGGCAGCTGGTGGCCCGGCTGGGCCGGCGCGGCGCGCTGTACCTGGCGGTGACCACGACGGCGGTGGGCCTGTTCCTGTCCCTCGCGGAGTCGCTCACCGCGATCCTGCTCGGCCTGGTCCTCATCACGGCGGGCTTCTTCGCGGGCCACGCGGTGGCCTCCGCGGCGGTGAGCCGTACGGCGAAGACGGGCCGCGCGCAGGCCTCGGCGCTCTACCAGTCGGCGTACTACGTCGGCTCCAGCGCCGGCGGCACGCTGGGCGCCCTCGCCTACCACTCGGCGGGCTGGGCGGCCACGGTCACCCTGGCGCTGCTCGCGGTCGCCGGGGTCGTCACGATCACCCTGTACGGGTCCCACGCGGCCCGTACGGCCCGGATCGAGGCGCTCGCGGCGCGCTGAGGGCTGCCGGACGAGGGGCCCGCAACCGGCGGCTGGCATGATCGCCGACCATGTCCACAGTCAACGTTCACCTCATACTCGGCAGCACGGTCAGCATGATCATCCCGGCCCGCGTGGTGGAGTCGGGCGACGGCGGCCTGCTGCTGTGGGTGGCCCCGGGCACCCCGCTCTGGCGCGCCGCCATCCCGCCCGGCACCCACCTGCGGGACCTGCCGCCGGAGGGCTCGTACCCGCTGCGGGCGGGTCGGTGGCGGCACGGGGGCGCGCTGATCCTGCAGCCGGCCGGGGCGGGGCACGCGGTGTGGTGGAACTTCACGCCGGAGCAGGAGTTCCGCAGCTGGTATGTGAACCTCGAATCCCGTGTCCACGCCCGGGACGGCGCGGACGTCCACGTGACCGACCAGGAACTCGACATCACGGTGACCCCGGACCGCGCGTGGGAGTGGAAGGACGAGGAGTCCTTCGCCGCGAAGACGGGCCACCCGGTGTACTGGACGCCGGCCGAGGCCGCCGCCATCCGCGCGGAGGGCGTCCGCGTCACCCGCCTCATCGACGCGGCGGCCTACCCCTTCGACGGCACCTGGTGCGACTTCCGCCCGCCGGAGTCCTGGCCCCTCCCGGACCGCCCGCCGCTCGCGCTCGCCGAAGACGAGGCCTGACGTGCCGCTGCTCCCCCACGCCTACCGGGTGACCAAGTACGACCCCGCCGACCGGGCCCCCGACGGGACCTACCGGGGGACGCAGGACACCGACAGCGACCACGGGCCGGTCGAGGCCGCGTACCTGGCGGCGATCGACGCCTTCGCGCGGGAGAGCGGGGTGGATCTGCTCACCGTGCGGGAGCCGCAGGTCTTCGGCGGGTCCGCGCACTTCGGGCGGGAGCCCGCGGTGGAGGGGTACGGGCTGACCGGGCTGTTCCCCGACGGCCCGGCCGGGTTCCACGACGGCACGCGGGTGACGCTGCCCGTGGCGCTGGAACTCGTGCGCGGCATGCTCCGCGGCGACGGCCCCTACTGCCGGCTGGAGGCCGCGGAGGAGGGGCGGGACGTTTTCGCGTTGCAGGTGGGGTGGGACCTGTACGTCTACGTCGGCTCGCGTACGGCCTGCGGGGCGGCCGTGGCCCGCGCCCGGGAACTCGGCATCTTCGCGGAGCCCGTCGAGGTCTCGCCGTACGATCCCGAGCTCGACGGCCCCTACGAGCTACGGGCCGCCGACGAGGGGTTCTGGGAGCGGGTCCGCGCGAGCGCGGCACGCGGCGAGGCGGGGCTCGTCGAGGAACAGCACGCCTGGACCCGCTGGCACCGGATCGAAGGCGGCGGCGACGTAGGCGGCCGACTCGGCGCCCTGCGGGCCGGGCTCACCCCACGCACACTCCTGAACGTCTGGCCGGGGCTGTCCGCCGACACCGCCGGGCTGATCGCGGGGCTGCCGGAGGAGTTCTCCCTGGAGTGCGTGTGGGAGGACGCGGACGGCCGCATCTCCGGCGGGCTCGTCGACGAGGAGGACCGCGCGGAGCTGGTCGAGGTGCTCGCCGGGGCGCGGGCCGCGGCGCTGCTGCCGGTGTACGCCGACGAGCGCAATCCCCTGTTCACCGGGGTTCTGCCGGACCCGGACGGGGTGGTCCGGGCCCGGTGGCAGGTCTAGCGGAAGGTTCCGCCGCCGCGTGCCGGGCTGCGGTTGTCAGACCCCTCGGGTAGCGTCCCAAGGACCGGGAACTACCAGGGGGATCAAGGGACATGACCGAAGCCACCGACCTCTCACCCGACCTCGACCTCGACGCTGCGCTGGACCGTTACCGCGTCGAGCTCACCGGTTACTGCTACCGCATGCTCGGCTCGGCCTTCGACGCCGAGGACGCGGTGCAGGACACGTACATCCGTGCCTGGCGGAGCTTCGCGAAGTTCGAGGGGCGGTCCTCCCTGCGGTCGTGGCTGTACCGGATCGCCACCAACGTCTGCCTGGACCTGCTGAGCGCGGGGAACAAGCGGGCCCGGCCCATGGACCTGAGTGCCCCGCAGCACCAGGCCTCCGCCGTGCTGAGCGAGCGGCCCGAGGTGACCTGGCTGGAGCCGGTGCCCGACGGGCGGGTGCTGCCGCAGACCGCCGACCCGGCGGAGATGGCGCTGGCGAAGGAGTCCGTACGGCTCGCGTTCGTCGCGGCGCTCCAGCACCTGCCGGCCAAGCAGCGGGCGGTACTGATCCTGCGCGAGGTGCTGGCCTGGAAGGCCGACGAGGTCGCCACCCTGCTGGACACCACCGTCGCGTCGGTGAACAGCGCGCTGCAGCGGGCCCGAGCCACGCTCGCCGCCACCCGGATCAGGGAGAGCGAGTCCGCGGACCCGCTGGACGCGGACCAGGTCAAACTGCTGGAGCAGTACCTCGCCGCCTTCGAGGCGTACGACATCTCCCGGCTGACCGCCCTGCTCCACGAGGACGCGGTGCTGTCGATGCCGCCGTTCGACCTGTGGCTCCAGGGCCACGAGGACATCGCGGCCTGGCACCTGAACCAGGGCATCGGCTGCAAGGGCTCGCGGATGATCCCGACCACGGCGAACGGCATGCCCGCCTTCGGCCAGTACCGGCCGCGCGTGGACGGGCAGCCGGGATGGACCCCGTGGGCGCTCCAGGTGCTGGAGGTCTCAGACGGGAAGATCGTCGGGCTCAACGCCTTCCTCGACACCGCCCGGTGGTTCCCGCTCTTCGGGCTCCCCGAGCAGCTCGACGAGTCCTACGAGGTGCAGTAGCGCGCGGAGCGGGGGCGGGGCCCCGGTGACCCGGAAGGGGATGCCGAGGCGCCGGGCGGTCAGGGCTGCGCGAGCCAGGGCCTGGACGGTCGCGAGGGTGGGTGAGGCGACCGCGCCCACGTCGCACACCACCCCGTGGGGCCCGTCCCTGCACAGTGCGCGCACGCGCGCGCACAGCTCGGCGGTATCCGGCTCAGGCCCCTCCAGGGCCAGGGTTCTGATCTCCACGAGGGGATGACTCCCCCACGCCCCAGAAGTCATCGGTGTCGAGAACTACCTCAATGGGCTGGGAACAGGGATGTGTCGAGGTCGACACTGAACGGCGCGGGCAGCCGGAAGGTGTCACCGAACTTGCCCGCCTGGAGCACCCGGTATACGGCGTCGCTCGGCTCTCCGTAGAGCGTGACAGTCGGGCCACCCCGGGCGAACGCGTCAATGAGGAGGTACAGCGGAACACCAGCCTGCGCGTATCCCGCAACCTTCGCGATGCGGTCGTGCGACGCATTCGAAGGGGACGTGATCTCGACGACGAGTTCAGCTGCGGCGGCGGGTACGTAGTACACGGACTCAGACTCGGTGAGGATGTCTCTCGGCATGACCAGCAGGTCGGGGATGAACATCCCCTTGCGGGACGGGACCGCCACGCTCTGCGTCTGGTAGATGCCCCAGTCACCAGGGAGGGCCGAGTAGAGCTTGCGCTGCACCTCTCCGGCGATGACGTTGTGGTAATTCGCAGGCGTGGGCGCCACGGTGATGATCCCCTTAATGATCTCCACCTTGCAGCCCTCCGGCCAGTCCATCTCCTCCCAGAGACGGACAAGCGCGTCCCAGCTGTCGCCACTCTGTGGCTCGTGCTGGACGGTGAGTGCGCTCATGGTGTGCTCCTCAAGCTGTTGGCACCGATCCCAGCATGCAGAACGGGACCGGTGGGCGTCCACCGATCCCGTTCAGCCGTACGAGTGAGTACAGGTCAGGCGATGCGGTCCAGCACGATCGGCGTGGCGGAGAAGGCCGTGCCGGGCGCCGCGATGTCGAAGGTTCCGTCCAGCGCCGCCAGGGCGTAGTCGAACTTCTCCGGGGTGTCCGTGTGCAGGGTCATCAGGGGCTGGCCCGCGACCACCGTGTCGCCCGGCTTCGCGTGCATCTCGATGCCCGCGCCCGCCTGGACCGGGTCCTCCTTGCGCGCGCGGCCGGCGCCCAGGCGCCAGGCGCCCACGCCCACCCCGTACGCGTCCAGCCGCGTCAGCACGCCCGAGGACGGGGCCGTGACCACGTGCTGCTCCCGCGCGACGGGCAGCGCCGCGTCCGGGTCGCCGCCCTGCGCGGCGATCATCCGGCGCCACACGTCCATCGCGGAGCCGTCGGCCAGCGCCTTCGCCGGGTCGGCGTCCTTGATGCCCGCGGCGTCCAGCATCTCCCGGGCCAGGGCCAGGGTCAGCTCGACCACGTCCGAGGGGCCGCCGCCCGCCAGGACCTCGACGGACTCGCGGATCTCCAGGGCGTTGCCGGCGGTCAGGCCGAGCGGGGTGGACATGTCGGTGAGCAGGGCGACCGTCTTGACGCCGCTGTCCGTGCCCAGGCCGACCATCGTGCGGGCGAGCTCGCGCGCGTCCTCGATGTTCTTCATGAAGGCGCCGGTGCCGACCTTCACGTCCAGGACCAGGGAGCCGGTGCCCTCCGCGATCTTCTTGGACATGATCGAGGAGGCGATCAGCGGGATCGCCTCGACGGTGCCCGTCACGTCGCGCAGCGCGTAGAGCTTCTTGTCGGCCGGGGCCAGGCCGTCGCCGGCCGCGCAGATGACGGCGCCGGTGGTGTCCAGGACGTGCAGCATCTCCTCGTTGGAGAGCAGGGCGCGCCAGCCGGGGATGGACTCCAGCTTGTCCAGGGTGCCGCCGGTGTGGCCGAGGCCGCGGCCCGAGAGCTGCGGTACGGCCGCGCCGCAGGCGGCGACGAGCGGGGCCAGCGGCAGGGTGATCTTGTCGCCGACGCCGCCGGTGGAGTGCTTGTCCGCGGTCGGGCGGGAGAGGGAGTCGAAGTTCATCCGCTCGCCGCTCGCGATCATCGCGGCGGTCCAGCGGGCGATCTCGGTCCGGTTCATGCCGTTGAGCAGGATGGCCATCGCCAGCGCCGACATCTGCTCGTCGGCGACCACGCCGCGCGTGTACGCGTCGATGACCCAGTCGATCTGCTCGGGGCTCAGTTCACCGCGGTCGCGCTTGGTGCGGATGACGGAGATGACGTCCATGGAAGTGCTTCCTTCTACGCGCATAGAGAGAGGAGAGGGGTTGGCGGGAGGGCCAAGGGCGACGGCCCCCCGCCCGGCAGGGGCGGAGGGCCGTCGGTACGGCTATCTCAGGTGGTCCGGCCCAAAGGCCTGCGGCAGCATCGCGGAGAGCGGCAGGACGCCTTCCGGCGTCTCCACCTGGAGCTCCGCCCCGCCGAACTCGAAGAGGAGCTGGCGGCAGCGACCGCAGGGGACGAGGATCTCGCCCTTGCCGTCCACGCACGTGAAGTGCGTCAGCCGGCCGCCGCCGGTGGCCTGGAGGGAGGAGACCAGCCCGCATTCGGCGCACAGGCCGAGCCCGTAGCTGGCGTTCTCGACGTTGCAGCCGACGACGGTGCGGCCGTCGTCGACCAGCGCCGCGACACCGACCGGGAAGCCCGAGTACGGGGCGTACGCCCGGGACATGGCCTCCCGGGCGGCCTCGCGCAGGGCCTCCCAGTCGGGAGCGGCCGTCACTTGCCCTGGCCCTTGCGGTACGGCATGCCGTCCGCCTTGGGCATCCGCAAGCGCTGCGCGGACAGCGCGAGCACCAGCAGCGTGGTCAGGTACGGGGCGGCGTCCACGAACTGGCTGGGCACCTGGTCCGTGAGCCCGTACCAGAGGAACAGCAGCACGGCGAAGACCGCCGAGATGCCGGCCGGGACGTAGCGCTTCTTGTAGAGCTGCCAGGCCACGACCAGGACGAGCAGGATCGCGATGAGCAGCAGCATCGCGTGGACGTTCTCGGCGCCGCCGCGCAGCTTGAGGCTGTCGGTGAAGCCGAACAGGCCGGCGCCCAGCGCCATGCCGCCCGGCATCCAGTTGCCGAAGATCATCGCGGCGAGGCCGATGTAGCCGCGGCCGCCGGTCTGGCCCTCCTGGTAGATCGGGCTGGCCACGATCGACAGGAACGCGCCGCCCAGGCCCGCGAGGGCGCCCGAGACGATCACGGCGATGTACTTGTACTTGTAGACGTTGACGCCGAGCGATTCGGCGGCGATGGGGTTCTCGCCGCAGGAGCGCAGCCGCAGGCCGAAGGTGGTGCGCCAGAGCACCCACCAGGTGCCGGGGATCAGCAGCAGCGCGACGACGGTCAGCAGCGACAGGCCGGTGACCAGACCGCCGACCACGCCCGCGACGTCGGAGACGAAGAACCAGTGCTTGCCCTGGAGGGTGGCCATCCAGTCCGACAACCCCGGCACGGTGATCTCGTAGATCGGCTCGACGCGCGGGGACTGCTTGGAGGAGCCGCCGGGCGCCTCGGCGAACGTGAAGTTCGACAGGTACTGGGTGAAGCCCAGCGCCAGGATGTTGATGGCCACACCGGAGACGATGTGGTTCACGTTGAAGGTGACCGTGATGATCGCGTGCAGCAGGCCGCCGATGGCGCCGCCGATCAGGCCGGCGATGACGCCGGTCCACGGGCCCCACTGGTAGCCGGCCCAGGCGCCGAACCAGGTGCCGAGGATCATCATGCCTTCGAGGCCGATGTTGACGACGCCCGCGCGCTCGGCCCACAGGCCGCCGAGTCCGGCGAGGCCGATCGGCACGGCGAGGGAGAGCGCTCCGGAGACCTGGCCGATGGAGGTCAGGTCGTTCGCGCCGCTGATCACGCGGACCAGCGAGACGAGAGCGAGGCCGCCCGCGACGATCAGCATGATCCACGGGAGGGTGAGCTTGGTGCGGCCGCCCGGCTTCTTGGGCGCGGCGCTGGTCGCGGAAACGGTGCTGGTGCTCACGCCGAGACCTCCTTCTCGGTCGTGATGGCGTGGCCTGCGGCCAGCTCCTCGCCGACCTTCTGCTGCTGGCGTCGGATCCCGTAGCGGCGGACGAGCTCGTAGGAGACGACGACCGCGATCACGATCAGCCCCTTCATGATCGTGCCGATCTCCTTCGCGAAGCCGGCCGTGTCGAGCGAGGCCGAGGACTTGTCGATGAAGGCCATCAGGAGCGCGGCGAAGAAGATGCCGACCGGGTGGTTGCGGCCGAGCAGCGCGATGGTGATGCCGGTGAAGCCGACACCGACCGGGAAGGACAGGCTGTAGGTGTGGCTCTCGCCCAGCAGCACCGGCATGCCGGCGAGGCCGGCGACGGCGCCGGAGATGAGCATCGAGGTGATGATCATCTTCTTGGCGTCCACGCCGGAGGCCTGCGCGGCGGACTCGCTGGCGCCGGTGGCGCGCAGGTCGAAGCCGAAGCGGGTGCGGCCCAGCACGAACCAGTAGACGATGCCCAGCGCGAAGGCGAGGAAGGTGAAGCCGTAGATCTCCAGGCCGTCACCGAGGGAGATCGCCGGGAACCAGCCGGACGCGGCGATGTCGCCGGTGGTCAGGTCGTTGGAGCCCGCGGGCTGGACGCCGAGGTTCTTCGGCAGGATCAGCCAGGCGATCAGGCTGGTGGCGATCGCGTTCAGCATGATCGTGGAGACGACCTCGCTGACTCCGCGCTTCGCCTTCAGGACGCCCGCGATGCCGGCCCAGAAGGCGCCGACCAGCATGGCGACGATCACGATCAGCAGGATGTGCAGCGGGCCGGGCAGCGAGACCGCCGCGCCGGCGACCGCCGACACCATCGCCGCGAGCCGGTACTGGCCGTCGACGCCGATGTTGAAGAGGTTCATCCGGAAGCCGATGGCCACGGCCAGGGCCGCCAGGTAGTAGGTACCGGCCTGGTTGACGATGAGGACCTGGACGTCCTCGTAGCTCGCGTTCTCCACCATGAGCCGCAGCGGTTCGATCGGGTCCACGCCCGTCGCCGCCAGCACGATCATGGTCAGCAGGAAGGCGGTGACCAGCGCGAGCGCGGGCCCGGCGAAGCCGAGGAGCAGCCGGTCCTTGTCGAGTTTCTTCATCGGGCCTCGTCCTCCGGGGAGTCGGTACGGGCATCCGTGCCGGCGTCGGAGCGGTTGTCGGTGGCTTCCGTGACCTCTGCGGCCTCGGCAGGAGCTTCGAGGTGCCCGGAGGCGGCGCCCGTCATGGCGGTGCCGAGTTCCTCGGGGGTCACGGTCGCGGGGTCGGCGTCGGCGACCAGGCGGCCGCGGTAGATGACGCGCAGGGTGTCGGACAGGCCGATGAGCTCGTCCAGGTCGGCGGAGATCAGCAGGACCGCCAGGCCCTCGCGGCGGGCCTCGCGGATCGCGTCCCAGATCTGCGCCTGCGCGCCGACGTCCACACCGCGGGTGGGGTGGGCGGCGATCAGGAACTTCGGGTTGTGGCTCATCTCGCGGCCGACGATCAGCTTCTGCTGGTTGCCGCCGGAGAGCGAGGCCGCGGTGACCTCGATGCCGGGCGTGCGGACGTCGTACTCGCGCACGATCCGCTCGGTGTCCTTGCGGGCGGCCTTCGGGTCGAGGATGCCGCGCTTGGAGTTGGGGGCTTCGGTGACGTGGCCGAGGATGCGGTTCTCCCAGAGGGAGGACTCCAGCAGCAGACCGTGCCGGTGGCGGTCCTCGGGGATGTAGCCGATGCCGCCCTCGCGGCGCTTGCGCACCGGGGACTTGGTGATGTCCTTGCCGTCGAGGGTGATGACGCCCGTGTCGGGGGTCATCATGCCCATGAGGGCCTCGATGAGCTCGGTCTGGCCGTTGCCCTCGACGCCCGCGATGCCGAGGATCTCGCCCTTGTGGATCGTGAAGCTGATCCCGTCGAGCAGCAGGCGCCCGGCGACCGGGGTCTCGCGCAGGTTGGCGTCCGGCAGGCCCGGCGTGCGCGCGGTGTCCTCCGTGACGACGGGCGCGCCGCCCTCGGCGACGGTCAGGCCCTTCACCTGGAGCATCGGGGTGGTGGTCACCGTGGACTCGCGGGTCTCCGGGGACGGCAGCTCGGAGCCGACCATCAGCTCGGCGAGCTGCTTGGTCGTGGTGGCCCGCGGGTCGGCGGTGCCGACCGTGGTGCCGCGCCGGATGACGGTGATGTCGTCGGCGACCTTCAGGACCTCGCCCAGCTTGTGCGAGATGAAGATGACGGTCAGGCCCTCGGACTTGAGCTCGCGCAGGTTGTCGAAGAGCGCGTCGACCTCCTGCGGCACGAGCACGGCCGTCGGCTCGTCGAGGATGAGGATCTTCGCGCCGCGGTAGAGGACCTTGAGGATCTCCACGCGCTGGCGGTCGGCGACACCGAGGTCCTCGACCAGGGCGTCGGGACGTACGCCGAGGCCGTACGCGTCCGAGATCTCCCTGATCTTCTTACGGGCCTTCGCGCCGATGCCGTAGAGCTTCTCGCCGCCGAGAACCACGTTCTCCAGGACGGTGAGGTTGTCGGCGAGCATGAAGTGCTGGTGCACCATGCCGATGCCGCGGGCGATGGCATCGCCGGGGCTGCTGAAGGAGACCTGCTCCCCGTCGATGGCGATGGTGCCCTCGTCCGGCTTCTGCATGCCGTAGAGGATCTTCATCAGCGTCGACTTGCCGGCGCCGTTCTCACCGACGAGGGCGTGGACCGTGCCCTTGCGGACGGTGATCGCGATGTCCTTGTTGGCGACGACGCCGGGGAAGCGCTTGGTGATGCCGTGCAGTTCTACGGCGGGGGGCGGGCTGGACGCGTTGATGACGCACTCTCCTTGGCGCGGAAGGAGCTGAAGGCAGGGAGGGGACAGGGCGGGGGGAGAAAGTATCGCGTCCACGATGCTTCTACGCGCGTAGCACTGTCGAAAGTGAAAACTTGCGGCCAACCGGACACAAGATCACATGAAACCACGTGACATGGGCCGGGGCCCGGGAGCGAAGAGACCGCTTCCCGGACCCCGGGTATCACGTGTACAGCGAGTCGGACCAGGCCTTACGGCGCGGTCTTGACCTGGATCTTCTTGGCGATGATGTCGGCCTTCGCCTTGTCGACCGCGGCGACGAGCTCCGTCATTTCCTTGTACTTCGGGTTGGAGTCGGCCAGGCCGACGCCGTCCTTGTCGAGGCCGTAGCGGACCTCACCGGACTCCGGCTTGCCGTCCTTGACCGACTTGATCAGGTTGTAGACGGAGTCGGAGACATCCTTGGTGACCGAGGTCAGGATGAAGTCCTTGTACTTCGACAGACCGGCCTGGTTGTACTGGTCCGAGTCGACACCGATGGACCACTTGCTCTTGGCCGAGGCGGCCTCGATGGCACCGGAGCCGGCCAGACCGGCGGCCGAGTAGATCACGTCGGCGCCCTTGTCGAGCTGACCCTCGGCCGCGGCCTTGCCCAGGTCGGGCTTGGCGAAACCGTCGAAGTTCGGCGGCTGCGTCAGGTACTGGACGAGCACCTTGGCGTTCGGGTTGGTGTCCTTGACGCCCTGCGCGAAGCCGGCCTCGAACTTCTTGATCAGCGGAACCTCGACACCGCCGATGAAGCCGACCGTGCCGGTCTTGGACGCCTTGGCGGCGGCGACGCCGGCCAGGTAGGAGCCCTGCTCCTCGTTGAAGACGAGGTTGGCGATGTTCTTCGCCTGCACCGAGGTGTCGTCGATGATGCCGAACGTGGTGTTCGGGAACTTCTCGGCGACCTTCTTGATGGCCGGCGCGTAGGCGAAGCCGACGCCGATGACCGGGTTGTTGCCCTTGCGGGCCAGCTCGGTGAGGCGCTGGACCTTGTCGGCCTCGCCCTCGCCGTCGGTGGGCTCCGCCTGGGCGCCCTTGATCTTGAGGTCCTTCTCGGCCTTGGCGAGGCCTTCGTAGGCCGCGTCGTTGAACGACTGGTCGCCGCGGCCACCGATGTCGTACGCGATGGCGGCGGCTCCCTCCGAGGAGGAGGAAGAGGAGGCGGACGAAGACGAGTCCGAGGACTTCTTACCGCCACAGGCGGTGGCCGAGAGGGCCAGCGCCGCGGACGCGATGCCCACGGTGGCGATCCTGGTGATCCGGCGCAAGGGGAGGCTCCTTCAAAACCTGACCGAAGCGCCACGACCGGCGCTGGTTTCGCCGCGATCGTAACGCGCGTAGATGTCAGTTAAAGGCCCGTTCATGAGTCGTTATCGGATCGTCGTGAACCAGACAGTGACCGATCAGTAACTGTTGACGCGTCCAACCCATGTGTACCAAGGGCTGGACGCGTCCGCCGGATCAATCTCCGATGTTGTAAGAACTCCTACCCCGCGGACCCCGCGAGCCTGGCGCGTCGCCCTTCGAGGGAGCGGCCGTCGAGCAGCGCCGCGGCCGTGAAGAACTCCACGCCGACCCCGATCGCGGCCTCGTCCACATCGAAATCGCCGCGGTGCAGATCCCGCTTCGCCGTGTCCCCGGGTGCCCGGACACCCAGGCGCGCCATGGCCCCGGGAACGTGCTCCAGGTACCAGGAGAAGTCCTCGCCGCCCAGGCTCTGCTCGGTGTCCTCGACCGAGTCGGCCCCGCGCCGGGCGCTCATCGCCTCGCGCAGCAGCTCGGTGACCATCGGGTCGTTGACGACCGGGGGCACTCCGCGCACGTAGGTGATCTCCGACTTGGCCCGGTGCATCGAGGCGATCTCGTCGATGACGGCGTGGATCTGGTCGGGGGCCTCGTGCCAGGAGGTCAGGTCCAGGCACCGAACGGTTCCGGACAGCTCCGCGTGCATCGGGATGACGTTGCAGGCGTGCCCGGCCTCGATCCGGCCCCAGGTGACGGACATGCCCGAGCGGGCGTCCATCCGCTTGGTCAGCAGGGCGGGCAGGTCGAGGGCGAGCCGGGCGGCCGCCGTCACCAGGTCGGTGGTCAAGTGCGGACGGGCGGTGTGCCCGCCGGGGCCTTCGAGGGTGACCTCCAGCCGGTCGCAGGCCGAGGTGATGGGCCCGGCGCGCAGGCCGATCCGGCCGGCGTCGACCCGGGGGTCGCAGTGCAGGGCGATGATCTTGCCCACGCCGTCCAGCACCCCGGAGTCGATGGCCTCGGTGGCGCCGCCGGGCAGCACCTCCTCGGCGGGCTGGAAGAGCAGCCGCACCGGACGGGGAAGCTCGCCGCGGCGGTCGAGCTCGGCGAGGACGAGGCCCGCGCCGAGCACCACGGCGGTGTGCACGTCGTGGCCGCAGGCGTGGGCGCGGTCCGGGACGGTCGAGCGGTACGAGACGTGCGTCTTGGCGTCCGGGATGGGCAGGGCGTCGATGTCCGCGCGCAGGGCCAGCATGGGACGTACGCCGTCCCAGGTGCCGACGTCACAGATGAGCCCGGTGCCCGACTTCAGCACCCTCGGGCGCAGGCCCGCTTTCTCCAGCCGGGCCTTGATCGCCGCCGTGGTGCGGAACTCCTGGTGTCCTAGCTCGGGATGCATGTGCAAGTCCCGGCGGAAGGCGATCAGTTCGGCACGCAGGTGGTCCGGAAGCTTGCCGGGCAGCTCGGGCCGGTCGGGCGTGCCGGGCAGGGCGGTCTGGGACTCGCGGGACATCAACTGGTTCACCCGTTTAAGGGTAGGCCCACCCATGGGTCAACTGGCTGGAGATCACAAAAAGTTCATGCCGTTAGGGGAAAGAAACCCGGCCTCTGGACGCATGACCGGATGTGGGCGCGGGTAAACTCGCGCGCTCACTCGTCCACTCATCCGGCCGCCGGAGCCGTCTGAGCAGGAAGTCTGTGCACATCACGGGCGGTTTCGGTGACTCCGGCGAGGAAACCGCGGGCCCGCTCCGAGGCCGACGCGGTGAGCCAGCTCGGATCCACTTCGCATACGGCCACGGTCACACCGGTGCCGGTCAGCGCGTAGGGCAGGGTGTGGACCACCGTGGAGGGAAAGCTGACGATCGTCCGGCCGACCGGGCCCCGCCGGGCGATCAGCTCCAGCGGCAGGTCGGGACGTACGATCTCCAGCCCGGTCGCCTCGCTCAGGGAGCGCAGCTTCTCCGGGGATTCCCGGCGGTGGGCGAAGTAGCGGGTGGCCCCGTGTTCCAGGGTCAGGGCGCGCACCGCCTCCAGGTAGCGGTCCGGGTCGACCACGCCGGTCTCCACCAGCGAGGTCCCGACCAGGTCGGTGCCCTTGGTCAGGAGGGGCGGGCCGAAGCGGGCCCGGGTCCACGCGAAGTCGTTGAGCCGTACGGTCATCCCGCCGTGCGCGGTGACCGGCATCGAGCTGAACACCTCGACGCGGCGGCCGCCGCCCCCGCCCGGGGTGAACCGCCGCCGGGCCGTCGCCGAGACCGGCGCGTACGCCAGCTCCCGCAGCCGGGCCGGGAGGCCTCCGCCGCCGACCCGGTGCCAGCGCACGAGGCGCTCGCCGCGGGCCGTCTGGGCGACGAACTCCATCGTCGCGGTGCCGTCGTCGACCACGACGAGCTCCTCGGCCCGGACGAGGGTGAGCAGGAGCTGCACGTAGCGGGAGAACGGATCCCCTATGACCACCCGCTCGGCCGCCCGCACCTCCCGCGCGAGCGCGGCGAAGGCCTTGAACGGTGCGAACCGCCCCCCGCGGGCCTCCTGCCACCGCACCTCGTGCCCCTCGTCCCGGGCCAGCCCCGCCATCCGGCGGAGCTGGCCCCGGGACATGGGGTCGGTGGGCGGGAGCACCACGATCCGCAGACCCGGGACAGCCGCCTCGGCCGGGGCCGCCGCCCCGGCCTGTCCGGGCTCGGTCCCGCCGCCGCGGGCCGGCTGGCGCGGGACGACTCCGAGAAGCCGGCCGGCGCCCCGGGCGTGCGCCCACTCCAGGACGTTGAGGAGCTGGACCGGGCTTTCGACGAAGGCCAGGGTCGGGGCGGGGGCTGAGGGGGTCACCATGTGCTCCTCGTCGGAGGGTGGAGGGGAACGGTGCGGCCGGCGGCACGCCGGACGGAGTCCGGCGCAGCGCGCCGAAACCCGGGAGGCCCGCCAGGGCCGAGCGGTGCGAGGGGTGCGTGAAGAATCAGACGGAGGCGAGCTCCCCCTGGACGCGGCGGAGCTTCTTCATCGGGCCGAGCTCGGACTCGTAGACCCGCTTCACCCCGTCGCCCAGCGCGGTCTCGATGGTGCGGATGTCGCGGACCAGGCGGGTCAGGCCGCCCGGCTCGACGGAGGCGGCCTGGTCGGAGCCCCACATCGCGCGGTCGAGGGTGATGTGGCGCTCGACGAAGGTGGCGCCGAGGGCGACGGCGGCCAGGGTGGTCTGCAGGCCCGTCTCGTGGCCGGAGTAGCCGATCGGGACGTTCGGGTACTCCTCCTGGAGGGTGTTGATCACCCGCAGGTTGAGCTCCTCGGCCTTGGCCGGGTACGTCGAAGTGGCGTGGCAGAGCAGGATGTTGTCGCTGCCGAGCACCTCCACCGCGTGCCGGATCTGCTTCGGGGTGGACATGCCGGTGGAGAGGACGACGGTGCGGCCGGTGGCGCGCAGGGCTCGCAGCAGCTCGTCGTCGGTCAGCGAGGCGGAGGCGACCTTGTGGGCGGGGACGTCGAACTTCTCGAGGAAGGCGACGGCCTCGGTGTCCCACGGGGAGGCGAACCAGTCGATGCCGCGCTTGGCGCAGTGCTCGTCGATGGCGCGGTACTCGTCCTCGCCGAACTCCACGCGGTGGCGGTAGTCGATGTAGGTCATCCGGCCCCAGGGGGTGTCGCGCTCGATGTCCCACTGGTCGCGGGGGGTGCAGATCTCGGGCGTGCGCTTCTGGAACTTCACGGCGTCGCAGCCGGCTTCGGCGGCGGCGTCGACGAGGGCGAGGGCGTTGCCGAGATCGCCGTTGTGGTTGATGCCGATCTCGCCGACGACGTAGACGGGGTGGCCGGGGCCGGCGATGCGGGAGCCGAAGGTTCGGAGGCGGGAGGTGGGGGTGACCGTCATGGCAGGGCTGTCCTTCGGAGCGTGGGGTGTACGGGGAGGTGCGGGCACGGATGCGAGCACCGGGGTGTGGAGCGAGGTGTGGACTGCGGTGGGGACTGCGGTGGAGAGGGGTGTGGGGGCCGGTGTGGCCACGGGAGTGAGTACGGGTACGAGGGCGCGGGCGCGGGCCAGGTCGTGGGGGTCGTCGATCTCCAGCACGCGTGCGGGGTCGGTGGCGACCGGGACGGTCCGCCCGAAGAAGCGGTGGCGGGCGGTCCGGAAGCCGGCGGCGTCCATGGCGTAGGCGGCGCCGGTCTCCAGGAGGTCCTGGGGGCGGTCCTGGCGGCGGGGGCGGTACGAGGTGTCGTGGTTGACCCCGGTCCCGGAGCCGTCGGGGGCCGCCCGCCAGAGGAAGCCGTGGAAGGGGGCCGCGGTGAGCGCGGAGTCGGCGGCGCCGGACGCGACGGCGGCGGCGACGGACTCCACGTCGGAGGCGGTGACGAAGGGGCTGGTGCACTGGACGAGGAGGACCACGTCGACGGTGACGGAGTGCAGTTCCTCGAAGGAGTCGAGCGCGTGCAGGACGGCGGCCTCGCTGGTGGCGGTGTCCCCGGAGATCCCGGCGGGCCGCCGCAGCACCACGGCCCCGGCTCCCCGGGCGGCGTCGCCGATGGCCTCGGAGTCGGTGGACACGAGGACGTCGGTGACGGTCGCGGCCCCCAGGCAGGCCCGCACGGCCCGGACCACGAGCGGCATCCCGCCGACGTCGGCCAGGTTCTTGCCGGGCACTCCCTTGGACCCGCCGCGCGCGGGGATCACGGCGAGCACCCTGGGCACGGCGCGGGCCTCGCGGAGGGATCCCGCGGTGGCCGGGGCGGGGACGGCGGCGGTCGCGGGGACGGCGGCGGTGACGGCGGCAGCGGCAGCGGCAGCGCTGTCAACGGCAGCGCTGTCAACGGCGGCGCTGTCGACGCCAGCGGTGTCGGCGGCGGCGCTGTCGACGGCGGGCGTTCCGGCTCCGGCCGGGCGGGGGCTCACAGCTCCCCCAGGCGGCGGATCACGGGCGCGACGCGCTGGACGCCGTGGCGGTAGGCGCCGCGGGCGGCTTCGCGCAGGTGGGCGCGGAGGCGGCGGCGCAGCCGGGACCCTCCGTCGTCGGTCCGGGCCGCACCGGGCAACGGGTGCCCGTCGGGGCCGAGATGGTGTCTGGACAGGATCCCGGGCAGGTATCCCGGCGCGGTGTCCTGCGTGTAGTAGGGCGCCACGGCCGGGAGCGGGCCCGCGCCCAGCAGCTCCGCGAGGCGTGCCCGCGCGGCGGTGTAGGGGTCGTGCCCACCGGCCTGTCCGGCCGGCCCGGCCCAGCCGCCCTCTCCGCCCTCTCCGGCCCCGTCGGCCCGCCCGGCCCCGTCGGCCGCCGGGGTGCCCACGCCCTGGGCCGCCAGCCAGTCCGGGTCGGCCTTCGGGAGCAGGCCCGCGTCGAGCTGGGTCCAGGAGGCCATGCAACCGGAGCCCAGGAAGTGGTGGTTCCCGAGGGTCTCGCGGACTCCGAGGTCGGTCAGGACGGCCGTCGGGATGCCCCGGTGGAGGGATTCCAGGGCCGCCGTGGAGGAGACGGTGACCAGCAGGTCCGTGGTGTCCAGGACCTCGCCCATGTTCCCGTACACCAGACGGCAGTTGGAGGGGAGGCCGCCGGGGATCCGCTCCGCGAGGCGCTGGTACGGGAGCTCCTCCAGGTGCGTGGTGTGCTCCCCCGGCCGGCTGCGGAGTTTGATCAGCACCTCGCGCCCGGGGTGCAGCCGGGCGTGTTCCGCGGCGCGGCGCAGCAGGTACGCGCGGTCCGCCCGGGTGTCCGGCACGGACGGCTGGACCGCGAAGACCACCCGGTGGACGGTGGCGCCCACCGGCTCGTAGGGCTTCACGCCGACCGGCGCGAGGAAGGGCAGCGCGGTCTCCACGACGGCGCCGGCTTCGGCGCCGACCCCCTCGTAGACCGCGCGGAACCGTCCGGCGTCGTGGCGGGAGTTGGCGAGCACCAGGTCGGCGCCGTGGCGCAGCAGCAGGCCGTCGGCGAGCTTCTCGTAGACGACTCCGACGTAGCCGGTGACGAACGCCGGCCGCGCGGCCGGCTCCGGCCACAGGGCCCGGGCCCCGTGCAGGACGGCCTGGACGGCGCCGCCGACCAGGGCGAGGACGACGACGTCGTAGGGGTCGCGGGACTCCCGCTCCGCCGCGAGGAGTTCGGCGAGGAACTGCGCGCAGGTGACTTCGGCGAGCCGGTCCGCCGTGACCCCGACTTCGCCGAGCTGGCGCGCGGTGGGCGTGGCCCGGCCGCGGAGCAGGTACCCGGTCAGGTGGACGGAGTCCGGCTCCGGGGCGAGACGGCGCGCGGTGAGCGCTCCCCATTTCCAGCGGGTGTCGGAATCGGCGAGTACGGCCACACGGAGGGCGCGGTTGCTTGCTGGCACCCGGCAGAAGTTATTCCGGCTTTTCGGTGATCGGCCCAACGAACGCACAACAGCGGGTTAACAACCCGTCGACGGAATGCGAAAGCGTGCGGGTTAACGCTCCCGCCGTGCGTCGTTCACGTGGAGTCCGCGTCCGGGCCACAGTCGATGACGAGCAGCGCTCTAATGTCTCGAAGGTGCTCAAGCTCTCTGTTGTCGTGCCGTTCTTCAACGTGCAGACGTATGCGCCGGATGCCCTGAAAAGCCTCGAAGTCAACGCTCGGGACGATTTCGAATTCCTGCTCGTGGACGACCGCTCCACGGACGGGACGCCCGCACTCCTGGAGCGGGCGGCCCGCGAGCTGCCCGGCGCCGTGCACCTCAGACACGAGCGCAACGGCGGCCTGGCGACGGCGCGGAACACCGGTCTGGACGCGGCCCGCGGCGAGTACATCGCCTTCCTGGACGGGGACGACTGGCTGGCGCCGGGCCACCTGGCCCGCACCCTGGCCGCCATCGAGGCCCTGAAATGCGATTTCGTCCGTACCGACCACGTCCAGTGCACGGGCAGGACGCGCAGCGTCCAGCGCGTCCCCTACGGGCCGGAGTCGGTGGTGGCCGATCCGCGCAGCGGAATCCTGCCCGTCACCCGCGCGACCTCGGTGGACTATCCGTACGCCTGGGCGGGGATGTACCACCGGCGGCTGCTGGACCGCGGGCTGCTGCACTTCACGGACGGTCTGCGGACGGCGGAGGACCGGCCGTGGATCTGGCGGCTGCACCGGGAGGCTGAGTCCTTCGCCCCGGTCGGTCTGCCCGGAATCTTCTACCGTCGCGGGGTCTCCACCTCGCTGACGCAAATCGGTGACGAGCGGCAGCTCGATTTCATTCGGGCATTCGATCAGGTTCTGACCGAAGCGGCCGCCGACCGGGAATCCGATCTCCTCCTCCCGAAGGCCGTCCGAACATACTGCGCGATTATCGCTCACCATGTCGGGTCCATCGAAAGGTTCGAACCACCCGTGGCCAGAAAACTCCGCTCGATGAGCACGGCCGCGCTCGGCAGAATGCCCCAGCGGGTACTGGACCGGACCCTGGACTCGATGGACGCCGACCGCGCGGCCCTGCTCCGCCGGCTCCGCAGGCGCGCCACGGCCGGATCCGCCCCGGCGTCCCCCGCCGCGACCCCCGCGTCCCCCGCCGCGTCCGCCACGTCCGACGCATCCGCCGGGGTGAAGGCGTGAACGTCACCCAGATCTTCCTGGCCTCCACCCTCTACGGCACGGCCACCCTCGCCGCCGCCCTCGACGCGAACCTCTTCCCGCCCGCCGGCCGGCGGATCCTGCTGACCAGCAACCACTCCGTGACCGCCGAGATCACCCCGGGCCTGACCGCCGCACCCGGCTTCGCCGCCCTGCGGACCCGTTTCGACGAGGTCCTCGACTGGAACGCCGTCATCGCCCCGCAGCACCCCAGCACCTGGAGCCCGCGCCCCGACGACGTCCCGCTGTGGGAACGCCAGCTGCGCTCCTCCTGGGGCCTGGGCACCGACCGCGTCGAGCTGATCGTGGAATCGCTCCAGGTGCCGCCCGCCCAGAGCCTGTGCCGGCTCTTCCCCGGGGCTGCCATGGAGGTCTACGCCGACGGGCTGATGAGCTACGGTCCCACCCGCTTCCGCCTCGATCCCGGGCTCGGGATGCGCGTACGGCGGGTGTTGCACCTGGACCTCGTACCGGGCCTGGAGCCGCTGCTGCTGACCGAGTTCGGCGTACGGGCCGAGGCGATCCCGGCCGCCGCCTTCCTCAAGGTCATCGGCGAGCTCGAAGCGGCGGTGGAGACACCGGTGGAGCTGCCTCCGGCGCCGGCCGATGCGGACTCCGGGGGCCCCGCGCTCCTGCTGGGCCAGTACCTCTCCGCCCTCGACCTCGTGCCGGCCGACGAGGAGGAGGAACTGCACGGGGAGATGGTCCGCGGCGCCCATGCGCTGGGCCACCGCGAGATGGTCTTCAAACCACACCCCAGCGCCCCCGCCGCCTACGCCCGCCGGGCGCGGGAGGAGGCCGGGCGGCTCGGCGTGCGGCTCACCGTGCTGACCACCCCGGTGCTCGCCGAGACCCTCTACGAGCGGCTGCGCCCGGCCCTGGTCGTCGGATGCTTCTCCACGGGGCTGCTGACCGCCGCCACCCTGTACGGGCTCCCGGTGGCCCGGACCGGCACGGGAACCGTGCTGGGGCGCCTGTCCCCGTACCCGAACAGCAACCGGATCCCGCTCGTGCTGGCCGACGCCCTGCTGCCCGACCTCGCGGACCCCGCGGCCGTACGCTCCTGGACCCCGCCGGGGCCCGAACGGGTGGCGGCCGAGCTGGCCGGCCTGGTCACGGCGGTGGGCTTCACCATGCAGCCCAAGATCCTGGCGGAACGCCGCACGGAGGCCGAGCGCTGGCTGGCCGCGAACCTGACCCCGGACACCTGGCGCTACTTCACCCGCGGCCGGCTGACCACCCTCGGTCTGCCGGGCGGCATCCCGGCGCAGTTGTCCTTCCTGCCCCGCAGCCGCGCGGCCCGCCGGGTGGCCCGGCTGCTGCGCAGAGCGGTCCGCTAGCCGCCGCACCGCCGCGAGGCCGGATCAGCTGACGGCGAGCTTCGCGGCGAAGCCCAGGAACAGCACGCCCGCCGCCGAGCTGGCACCGGCGGCGAGCCGCTTGCGCCGCCGGAAGGCTGCCGCCAGGCGGTTCCCGCCGAAGATCAGCGTGGTCAGGTAGAGGAAGCTGCCGATCTGCATCAGGCCGCCCAGCAGCAGGAAGGACAGTGCCGGGTAGGCGTAGGCCGTGTCCACGAACTGCACGAAGAAGGACATCAGGAAGAGGATGGCCTTGGGGTTGAAGACGCTGATCAGCAGCGCCCGCCGGTAGGGCCGCTCCGTGTCGCCGGCCTTCACCCCGGCCGCGGCCACGGCCGCCACCGGGCTCTCCCCGGCGAGCCCGTCGGTCCCGGCGCGTTCGCGGCGGGCGCGCCACATGGTCCACGCGCCCCGCAGCATGCCGATGGCGAGCCAGGTCAGGTATCCGGCGCCGAGCAGTTTGACGACGCCGAACACGATCGGGCTGGTCTGCAGCAGCGCCCCGGCACCGACCGCGGCCAGGGTCATGAGCAGGGCGTCTCCGGTGAACACGCCGGCGGCGGCCCGGTACCCCTGGCGGACCCCGCCGCGCGCGGCGACGGAGAGCACGTAGAGCGAGTTCGGCCCCGGCAGCAAAATGATCAGCACCAGGCCGGCGAGATACGTCGGAAGATCTGTGACACCCAGCATGTGCAGGAGTGTCCCATGAGGACACACCTGTCGCGCCAGTCGATTTCACGGGCCGGGACCGAATCGGAATCAGCCGCGGTCACCAGCCGGAATCAGCCGGCACGTACGTCCCCCACACCTCCCGCAGCGCCCCGCAGACCTCCCCCACCGTGGCCCTGGCCCGCAGCGCCTCGCGCATCGGATAGAGCACGTTCTCCGTGCCCGCCGCCGCTTCCCGCAGCGCCGCCAGCGCCTCGTCCACGGCCGCCCCGTCGCGCCCCGCCCGCAGCGAGGCGAGGGACGCCCGCTGCCGGTCCTCGATCGCCGGATCCACCCGCAGCGGCTCGTACGGCTCCTCCTCGTCCAGCGCGAAGCGGTTGACCCCGACCACCACGCGCTCGCCGGCCTCGGTCTCCCGGGCGATCCGGTACGCGTTCCGCTCGATCTCCGCCTTCTGGAAGCCCGCCTCGATCGCGGCCACCGCCCCGCCCATCGCCTCGACCCGCGCCATCAGGTCGAGCGCCGCCGCCTCCACCTCGTCCGTCATCCGCTCCACCGCGTAGGACCCGGCGAAGGGGTCGACGGTGTGCGGCACGTCCGTCTCGTACGCCAGCACCTGCTGGGTCCGCAGTGCGAGGCGGGCCGACTTCTCGGTGGGCAGCGCGATCGCCTCGTCGAAGGAGTTGGTGTGCAGCGACTGGGTGCCGCCCAGCACGGCCGCCAGCCCCTGCACGGCGACGCGGACCAGGTTCAGCTCCGGCTGCTGCGCCGTCAGCTGCACCCCGGCGGTCTGGGTGTGGAAGCGCAGCATCAGGGATCTGGGGTCCCGGGCCCCGAACTCCTCGCGCATGACGCGGGCCCAGATCCGCCGGGCCGCGCGGAACTTCGCGACCTCCTCCAGGAGGGTGGTGCGGGCGACGAAGAAGAACGACAGCCGGGGCGCGAACGCGTCGACCTCCATCCCGGCGGCCAGCGCGGTCCGTACGTACGCGATCGCGTCGGCCAGCGTGAAGGCGATCTCCTGCGCGGGCGAGGCCCCCGCCTCGGCCATGTGGTAGCCGGAGATGGAGATGGTGTTCCACCTGGGGAGCTCGGCCCGGCAGTAGCGGAAGACGTCGGCCGTCAACCTCAGGGAGGGGCCGGGCGGGAAGATGTAGGTCCCCCGTGCGACGTACTCCTTCAGCACGTCGTTCTGGACCGTGCCGGTCAGCAGGCCGGGCTCGATCCCCTGTTCCTCGGCGACCAGTTGGTAGAGCAGGAGCAGCAGCGCGGCCGGCGCGTTGATCGTCATCGACGTGGACACCCGGTCGAGCGGGATCCCGTCGAAGAGCACCCGCATGTCCTCGACCGAGTCGATCGCGACGCCCACCTTCCCGACCTCGCCGTGCGCGAGCGGGGCGTCGGAGTCGTGACCCATCTGGGTGGGCAGGTCGAAGGCCACGGACAGCCCGGCGGCGCCGCCCGCGATGAGCTGCCGGTAGCGGGCGTTGGACTCGGCGGCCGTGCCGAAGCCGGCGTACTGACGCATGGTCCAGGGCCGTCCGGTGTACATCGTCGGGTAGACGCCCCGGGTGTACGGGTACTCCCCCGGCTCTCCCAGCTCGGTCCCGGGGTCCCAGCCGGCGAGGTCGTCCGGGCGGTAGACGGGCGCGATCGGGATCCCGCTCTCGGTGTGCCGCTCCATGGGGCGCGCTCCTTCGTGGATCCGAGGGGCCCGGGGCTGATAAAACGTCCCCGCGGCGACCGCGCGGCGGCCGCTGGTCACAATGGCGCAACATCGCGGCCGTCCCCGCAACTGTCCACGCCCACGTGGCATCACCTAGTTACACACGCAGAAATCGGGGGACCGCAATGCACCGCCAGAAAGCAATAGTTCGCGCACTGGGCCTGGCCACCGCCGTCGCGCTGGCCGCGACCGCCTGCGGGCCGCAGAAGACGGAGTCCGCGGGCTCCGGTTCTTCCGCGCCCGCATCGCCCACGGCGGTCGCCTCTCCCGACGTCTCCGCGTCCACGGACGGAAAGCCGGGCGACGCCTCGCCGTCGGCGTCCCCGTCCGCGTCGCCTTCGCCTTCGGCCTCCGCTTCCGCCTCGCCCTCGCCGACCGTGAAGCAGGTCATGGCGAACGGCGACGACAGCGAGCTGGTCCGCGAACTGCAGGCCCGGCTGCGTCAGCTCAAGCTGATGACGGTCGCCCCGACCGGTTTCTACGGTTCGAAGACGACCGCGGCGGTCAGGTCCTTCCAGTCGAAGAACGGCCTGCCCGCCACCGGCGGCGTGGACGAGCCCACCTGGAAGAAGATCCAGAACGCCACCAAGAAGCCGACCGAAGCCGAGCTGCGCCCGCCGACCGTCAACGAGCCGGACGCGCCCGACGCGCGCTGCATGACGGGCCGGGTGATGTGCATCAGCAAGGAGAGCCGCACCCTCGCCTGGATGATCGACGGGAAGGTCGTCTCCACGCTGGACGTGCGCTTCGGCTCGGAGAAGACCCCGACCCGCGAGGGCGAGTTCAAGGTGGAGTGGAAGGCCAAGGACTGGACGTCGACGATCTACCACACGCCGATGCCGTACTCGATGTTCTTCAACGGGGGCCAGGCCGTGCACTACTCGGCCGACTTCGCCGCCCGCGGATACGCCGGCGCCTCGCACGGCTGCGTGAACGTCCGGGACAAGGCCAGGCTGGCGACGCTGTTCGACGCGGTGAAGGTCGGCGACAAGGTCGTCGTCTACTGGTGACCTACCGACGGCCCGGCGCGGGGCCGTCCGGTCCGGGCGTCCACGGTCGGAAGTTGAGGGCGCGGGCGGGATCGGGGGAACGAATCCCGCCCGCGCCGGTTGCGCAGAGCCCAGGGGTACGGGGGGAACCCCGGCTCATGCGCGGCCGATGACCAGTCGGCTCGTTATGTACTGCGCCGCCGGTTCGAAAAGTGTTACAGCGGGGGCGCCGCCTGTTTCAGGCCAGTGTCCGGTACCCGGTCCCGCGCCTTTTCCCGGGCCGTTCCGCGCCCGTGCCGTGCCCGTGCCGGGCCCGTTCCCGCACCCCGGCCCGCCCTCGGGCGGGACCTTCTCAGCGGCGCTCGCCCACACCCGGCGACGGAGCCGGCGAGGCGGTCCCGGCCGGGGTCAGGTCCAGCGAGCGCGAAGGAGAGCTGGGCGTGTCGCCGCGCGAGCCGCCGCCCGGGGCCATGTCGAGCACCACCTGGCAGTAGCGCGGGACCCGCAACAGCCCCTTGGCCAGCCGTACGAGCCGCTCACGACCGGCCTCGTCGAGCCGCCCCGCCCGGAAGTCCCGGCACAGCTCCACCGGTCCGGTGCGGCCCTCCCGGTCCCGGCCGGAACCGTCGCGGGGTTCGGTCGTCGAGCCGTCGGTGCCGCCCTGGAGGGACCGGTCGCGGCCGTCCCGGCTGCTGCCGGTCGAGCCGCTCGAGGACGGTTCCCTGCCGGTGCCGCCGACCGCACCGGAGACCCCGTCGGGCGCCGTGGTCGTACGTCCTTCCGTGCCCGGGGTGTTGCCGGGGCTCGGGCTGCCGCTCCAGCCCCCGCCGCCCTCGGGCGCGGTGCTGCGGAGCGGCGCGAAGGGTGTCGCGTACCCGCCGTCCGCCGAGGCCCCGGAGGAGGAGCCGACCGACACCGAGACGGCCGGCGCCCCGCCTGCGGCGTCCCGGGCGTCCCGGTCCAGCAGTCCGGCGCCCGCGGCGGCCGCCAGGCCGCCCACGGCGACACCGGCCACGGCGGCGGCGAGGACGAAGCGGACCGGGCGGCCGCGCCGGGAAGGGTGTGCGGCCGGGCCGGCCGGCGGGCCGAGCTCCACCACCGTGTCCGCGGAGCCGAACAGCGCGGCGTCCGGAGCCTGCGTCTGGGGTTCCGCCTGGAGTGCGGAGCCGCGCGCGCGGAACGCGGCCACCGCGGCGGCCTCACCGCGCAGTTCCCCGGGCAGCCCGCCGGGAGCCGCGGGCGGCGGCTCGGCAAGTGCGTCGAGGGCGGCGCGCAGCCGCTCGGACCGGACCCGGGCGTGGTGCTCGGCGCCAGGTGCGGCCGGTTCTCCGCGCAGCAGTCTGTCCGCCGCGGCTTTGTCCAGCCACCTGTCGCGCTCGTCGGCCATCACATGTCCTTCTGCGTCCGCCAACGTGAATGCGTCACACCGGTTTGTTCTACGAGGCCCGCGGCGCGGGCCCGCTGCGCCGGTACGGCGTCGAGGTCCCGCCCGCCCCCGGCGCCCCGTGCGCGCCCGTCATTATCACCGAGGCCGCGCCGGCGTCCGGAGCCGACGCCCACGGTGGAGCCGATGCCGGACTCGGGGTCGACGTCGGGGTCGGAGCCGGGGCCGGACTCCGGGTCGAAGTCACCCTCGACGGCCTCGCCGAGCAGCTCGGCCAGCTTCTTCAGGCCCCGGTGTGCGGCGGTGCGTACCGCGCCGGGGCGCTTGCCCAGGGTCTCGGCGGCGCTCTTGGCGTCCAGGCCGACGACCACCCGCAGGACGACGGCCTCGGCCTGGTCCCGCGGGAGCTGGGCTATGAGTTCCATGGTGCGGCAGGTGGAGAGGGACTCCATGGCCTCGCCGGCGGTGTCGGACTCGGCGGCGTGACCCGTCAGCTCGGTCTCGTCCCCGCCGACGGCGGGCCGGCGCCCGCGCATCCGGATGTGGTCGAGGGCGCGGTTGCGGGCGATGCGGGCGGCCCAGCCGCGGAATCGGTCGGCGTCGCCGGTGAAGGAATCGAGGTCGCGGGCGATCTGCAGCCAAGCTTCGGAGGTGACGTCCTCCGCGTCGCCGTCCCCGACGAGCGTGCGGACGTATCCGAGCAGGCGCGGGTGCACGGCGCGGTACACAGAACGGAACGCGAGCTCGTCGCCGTCTTGTGCCGCGAGCACCGCGGTGGTCAGCTCCGCGTCGTCCCCCAGCAAAATCCCCAACCCGTTCACAGTCCCGTTCGTGTGGCGCAAATCAGCACGTTACGGCTTTCAAGCACCTTCGTCCACGAGTTGTACAACGCGCAACCATCCCTGCGCGGAGCGGGGTGTGACACAAAACGCACCGAAGGCGCTGACAGGGGTGCGGGCTTGTCGCACGAGTCCGCGCCGGATGGCGGCCGGGGCCTCTCCTGTGGGGGGTGGCGGCCTCGGTCGCCCTCCCCTTCCCCGCCGTCCCCGCGGCCATCATGCCCCGGTGCCCGCAGGGGGCCCAAGCGGCCCTCCACCCGGTCCGACATGCGCTCTCGTCATCCTTTCGGCTCACTTCCGAGTGAAATCCAAGAATGGGTACGACACACCCGGCCCCACGTCGATAGCGTGGCGGGACACCCGCGCCGCGCCACGAGGAGCCCCCCGCTGTCCAGCCACCTTCCGGCACAGGCCCGCGGAGGCTCCGACCCTTCCCTCGGCTCCCTCCCCCTCCACGGCGTCGGCCCTTGCGGCGACACCGGGCTCGTACGGTTCAACGCCCTGTCCCCCGAGGCCGCCCACTCCGCCCTGCTGCACTGCTGCGGCAGCCGGCGCTGGGCGCACCGGGTGGCCGCCCACCGCCCTTACCCCGACTTCGGCGCGCTACTCGCCGCCGCGGACGAAGCTTCGTACGACCTCTCCCAAGCGGACCTCTCCGAGGCGCTGGCCTGCGAGTTCCCGCCGGAGCTGGAGCACGGGGCCTCGTACGCCGCGCTCCTCGCGCTCGACGCGGCGCACGCGGAGTACGAGCGGACCTATCGCCACGCCTTCGTGATCTGCCTCCACGGGACCACCCCGGAGGAGCAGGCGGACCAGCTGCTGGCCGCGATCCGGCGGCGGATGGAGCTGGACGTGGACGAGGAACGCGCGATCTCCGCGGACGAGCTCCGTCGCGTCGCGCAGGTCCGGCTCGCCGACCTGACACACTGGCTGACCTCGACAGATGGGGTATCTGCTGCCGAATTCGGGCTATTCGCCCCTGTGGGATAGTCCGTCCGTGCCTGTTTGATCACACCGATGGCCCCTGCGCAAGGGAACCGACAAAGCGTCGCTACGATGGCCGGGGCCGGAGGACCGTACCCGGCCGGGCCCGACCGACAAAGAAGCCGGCTGGCCCCCGCCCCGCTTCCGGAGGGTTTTCCGTGCCGGCTGGAACGTTGTACCGCGGCCGGGAAGGAATGTGGTCCTGGGTGGCTCATCGAGTCACCGGCGTCCTCATTTTCTTCTTCCTGTTCGTACACGTCCTCGACACCGCTCTCGTCCGCGTCTCCCCCGAGGCGTACGACGATGTCGTGGCTACCTACAAGACTCCGATCGTCGCGCTGCTGGAGTACGGCCTCGTCGCCGCAATCCTGTTCCACGCGCTCAACGGTCTCCGTGTCATCGCCGTGGACTTCTGGTCCAAGGGCCCCCGCTACCAGAAGCAGATGCTCTGGTCCGTGGTGGGCATCTGGGTCGTGCTGATGGTCGGGGCCCTGTACCCCGTCCTCGGACACGCTTACCTCGAACTCTTCGGGAAGTGACACGCATGTCTTCTGACACTTCTTTCGAAAAGGGCATCGGTGACGTGGAGGGCGTGTCCCTCTACGACGTCGACAACCCGGCGCCGTACATCGAGGCCCCGCGCAAGCGCACCGGCAAGACGCCTCGCTCGACCCGCGGCAACTTCGAGATGGTCGCGTGGCTCTTCATGCGCCTCTCGGGCATCGTGCTCGTCGTCCTGGTCCTCGGCCACCTGCTGATCCAGCTCGTCCTCGACGGCGGCGTCTCCAAGATCGGCTTCGCCTTCGTGGCGGGCCGCTGGGCCTCCCCGTTCTGGCAGGGCTGGGACCTGCTGATGCTGTGGCTCGCGATGCTGCACGGCGCGAACGGTCTGCGTACCGTCATCAACGACTACGCGGAGCGCGCCAACACGCGTCTGTGGCTCAAGGGCCTGCTCTACACCGCCACGGTGTTCACCATTCTTCTGGGCACGCTGGTGATCTTCACCTTCGACCCGAACATCCGCTAGGCAACGGGGCTGAGGCGAAACCAATGAAGATCCACAAGTACGACACCGTCATCGTCGGGGCGGGCGGCGCAGGCATGCGCGCCGCCATCGAATCGACGAAGCGCAGCCGCACCGCCGTGCTGACCAAGCTCTACCCCACCCGCTCCCACACGGGCGCCGCGCAGGGCGGCATGGCCGCCGCGCTCGCCAACGTGGAGGACGACAACTGGGAGTGGCACACCTTCGACACGGTCAAGGGCGGTGACTACCTGGTCGACCAGGACGCCGCCGAGATCCTGGCGAAGGAGGCCATCGACGCGGTCCTCGACCTCGAGAAGATGGGCCTGCCGTTCAACCGCACCCCGGACGGCACCATCGACCAGCGCCGCTTCGGCGGCCACTCCCGCAACCACGGCGAGGCGCCGGTCCGCCGGTCCTGCTACGCCGCGGACCGCACCGGCCACATGATCCTCCAGACGCTGTACCAGAACTGCGTCAAGGAGGGCGTGGAGTTCTTCAACGAGTTCTACGTCCTGGACCAGCTCCTGGTCGAGGAGGACGGCGTCCAGAAGTCGGCCGGCGTGGTCGCGTACGAGCTCGCCACCGGCGCGATCCACGTGTTCCAGGCGAAGTCCGTCATCTACGCCTCGGGCGGCACCGGCAAGTTCTTCAAGGTGACCTCCAACGCGCACACCCTCACGGGTGACGGCCAGGCGGCCTGCTACCGCCGCGGCCTGCCGCTGGAGGACATGGAGTTCTTCCAGTTCCACCCGACGGGCATCTGGCGCATGGGCATCCTGCTGACGGAGGGCGCCCGCGGTGAGGGCGGCATCCTCCGCAACAAGGACGGCGAGCGCTTCATGGAGAAGTACGCGCCGGTCATGAAGGACCTCGCGTCCCGTGACGTCGTCTCGCGCTCCATCTACACCGAGATCCGTGAGGGCCGCGGCTGCGGTCCCGCCGGTGACCACGTGTACCTGGACCTGACGCACCTGCCGCCGGAGCAGCTCGACGCGAAGCTCCCGGACATCACCGAGTTCGCGCGCACGTACCTGGGCATCGAGCCGTACACGGACCCGATCCCGATCCAGCCCACCGCGCACTACGCCATGGGCGGCATCCCGACGAACGTCGAGGGTGAGGTCCTCAGGGACAACACCACCGTCGTCCCGGGCCTGTACGCGGCCGGCGAGGTCGCGTGCGTATCGGTGCACGGCGCGAACCGCCTGGGCACCAACTCGCTGCTGGACATCAACGTCTTCGGCAAGCGCTCGGGCATCGCGGCCGCCGCGTACGCCCACGCCCACGACTACGTCGAGCTGCCCGAGAACCCGGCGCAGCAGGTCATCGACCAGGTCGAGCGGCTGCGCAACTCCACGGGCAACGAGCGGGTCGCGGACCTTCGCCTGGAGCTCCAGGAGACGATGGACGCCTGCGTGATGGTGTTCCGCACCGAGCAGACGATCAAGACCGCGGTCGAGAAGATCGCGGAGCTGCGCGAGCGCTACCTGAACGTGTCCGTCCAGGACAAGGGCAAGCGCTTCAACACGGACCTGCTGGAAGCCATCGAGCTGGGCAACCTGCTCGACCTGGCCGAGGTCATGGCCGTGTCCGCGCTGGCGCGCAAGGAGTCCCGCGGCGGTCACTACCGCGAGGACTACCCGAACCGCGACGACGTCAACTTCATGCGCCACACCATGGCGTACCGCGAGGTCGGCGACGACGGCAAGGACTCCGTCCGCCTGGACTACAAGCCGGTCGTCGTCACCCGCTACCAGCCGATGGAGCGTAAGTACTGATGGCCACCCCGACCCTGTCCAAGACGGACGCGATGGAGGCCGCGGCCGCGGCCTCGCCCTTCATCACGGTCACGTTCCGGATCCGCCGCTTCAACCCCGAGATCTCGGACGAGTCGCAGTGGCAGGACTTCCAGATCGAGATCGACCCGAAGGAGCGCGTGCTCGACGGTCTCCACAAGATCAAGTGGGAACTCGACGGCACGCTGACCTTCCGTCGCTCGTGCGCGCACGGCATCTGCGGCTCCGACGCGATGCGGATCAACGGCAAGAACAGGCTCGCCTGCAAGACGCTGATCAAGGACATCAACCCGGAGAAGCCGATCACGGTCGAGGCCATCAAGGGCCTGACGGTGATGAAGGACCTCGTCGTCGACATGGAGCCCTTCTTCCAGGCGTACCGGGACGTCATGCCGTTCCTGGTCACCAAGGGCAACGAGCCGACGCGCGAGCGCCTGCAGTCCGCCGAGGACCGCGAGCGCTTCGACGACACCACCAAGTGCATCCTGTGCGCCGCGTGCACGTCCTCGTGCCCGGTGTTCTGGAACGACGGCCAGTACTTCGGCCCGGCGGCGATCGTCAACGCGCACCGCTTCATCTTCGACTCGCGTGACGAGGCGGGCGAGCAGCGCCTGGAGATCCTGAACGACAAGGACGGCGTGTGGCGTTGCCGCACGACCTTCAACTGCACCGACGCGTGCCCGCGAGGCATCGAGGTCACGAAGGCCATCCAGGAAGTGAAGCGGGCACTGATCACCCGCCGCTTCTAGCCTTTCGAGGACTCCGTCCGCCGGTCTCAGCCGAGGCCGGCGGGCACGGGGCCCCGCCCCCTGCGGATCCTTTCCGTGAGGGGGCGGGGCCTTCGCCGTAGGGCCTGCGGATCAACCCGCCCGGTACGAACAGCCCTTCGACGGCCCCCGCCCCCGGGCGAACATCACGCTCCCCGCGCCCGGAGATCGAGGCGGGCGCCGACAACCGCCCTACGGGCCCCTGCGCGACTGTGGAATTATCGGCCGCATGAGCGAGCAGCAGCCCAACCCGTACAAGAGCGAGCCCGGCGCGGGTGGCCAGGGTGACTACAACACCACTCCGGGACAGCCGAATTACGGCTACCCGCCGCAGCCCGGCTACGGCTACCCGCCCCCGGCACCGGACCAGCCGGGCTACGGCTACCCGCAGCCCCCCGCCTACCAGCCGACCATCGCCGGCGCGGGCATCCCCGCCCCGGCCGGCCCCACCACGCCCCCCATGGGGACCCCGGGCCCGCCTCCCATGGGCTACCCCGTCGGCTCCGCCGGGCTCTCCCTGGGCGACATCACGATCGCCGGCGACCAGATCATCACCCCGTCGGGCAACATGCCGCTCAGGGGCGCGATCTGGAACGCCACGGACTTCTCGCGGACGGAGGAGAAGATCCCGGCGCACGCGATCGTGCTGGCCGTCATCTTCTTCATCTTCTGCCTGCTCGGCCTGCTCTTCCTCCTGATGAAGGAGCGCCGCACGACGGGCTACATCCAGATCACCGTGAACAGCGCCGGCCGCCACCACTCCACGATGATCCCCGCGGTGGACGCGGGCACGTACATGTGGGTCATGAGCCAGCTCAACCAGGCGCGTGCGCTGAGCATGTGAGTCCGGCCGGGCGGGAACCCGGTGGCGGGCCGGGGGTCCCGTCGCGGATGATCGCGGCATGATCATTTCTCATGATGTGGACGGGCCCGCCGATGCGCCGGCCGTCGTACTGCTCCATTCCTCCGTGTGCGACCGGCGGATGTGGGAGCCGCAGTGGCAGCCGCTGCTCGCGGCCGGGTTCCGGGTGGTCCGGCCGGACTTCCGGACCTGCGGGGACTCCCCCGCCGCCGAGGCCCCGTACAGCGACCACGAGGACGTACGGGAGCTGCTGGCGCACCTCGGAATCCGGCGGGCCGCCTTCGTCGGCAGTTCCTACGGCGGGCGGGTCGCGCTGACGCTGGCCGCGCTGCGTCCGGAACTGGTCAGCGCGCTGGCCCTGCTCTGCCCCGCCCGGCCCGCGCAGCGGCGCGGCCCCGCACTGCTCGCCTTCAACGCCGCCGAGGCCGCCCTGCTGGACGCGGGCGACCTGGAGGGCGCGGCCGGGCTCAACGCCCGCCAGTGGCTCGGCCCGGACGCCGACGAGGCCACACACGCCCTCGTACGCGCCATGCAGCTCGGGAACCTGCGGGGCGCCCTGGCCGCCGACGAGGACCACGAGCTCCCCGAGCCCGCCTTCGAGCCGGCCGCGATCACCGCCCCCGTCCTCGCCGTCGGCGGCGCGTACGACATCCCCGACTTCCGGGACGTCCCCGCCGAGCTCCCCTCCCTGGTGCCCGGCGCCGTCCACGTGGAGCTGCCCTGGGCCGGCCACCTGCCCTCCCTCGAACGCCCGGAGGAGATCACGCGGTTGCTGCTGCCCTTCCTCTTCGAGGCGGCCCTCCCGAGGCACTGACCGAGCCCGGCGCGCCATTCGCTTGAACCTGTTCAAAAAGAGGTCTACAGTCGATGTCGTCAGCAGTTGAACACGTTCAAAGGGGCTGAGGGCATGGACCTCACCGTGGTCGCGTACGTCATCTACCTGCTCATCAGCATCGGACTCACCATCTGGGTGGCCCGCACGCTCAGCCGCAACGGCCGCGTCTTCATCGGCGACGTCCTCCAGGGGAACGAGAAGCTCGCCGACGCCGTCAACCAGCTCCTGGTGGTCGGCTTCTACCTCGTCAACATCGGCTTCGTGACCCTCTACCTGCGGTCGGCCGAGGAGATCGTCGCGGCCCGCGGACTCTTCGAGGCCCTGTCGGTCAAGCTCGGAGTCGTGCTCCTGGTCCTCGGCTTCATGCACCTCGCGAACGTCTGGGTGCTGAACAAGATGCGCCGCCGGGGAATCATGGAGCGTCAGGGGACCCCGCCGGTCGCCCCCCAGGGGTGGACCGCGCCCCAGGGGTGGACCGCGCCCACCGGGGCCTGATCCCCGTGGCCACCGCGGCGACCCGGCACCTGACGGTGCTCTACGACGCGAACTGCCCGCTCTGCGTGCACATCCGGCACTGGCTGCTCGGCCAGCGCCGGCTCGTACCGCTCCGGCTCGTCCCCGCGGCCTCCGCCGAGGCGCGGGGGCGGTACCCGCGGCTCGACCACGCCTCGACCCTGAAGGAGATCACCGTCATCGGCGACTCCGGACAGGTGTGGAGGGGGACCGACGCCTTCATCGTCTGCCTGTGGGCGCTGGCCGAGCACCGGCCGAAGGCGAACTGGCTGGCCACCCCGGCCGGCCGGCCCTTCGCCAGGGCGGCCATGTACACCGCCTCCACCTGGCGGGAGGCGGTTCGGACCGGCTCCCCGGCGCAGGACGGGGAACCGGCCTGTGACGACCAGTGTTCCGCTCCCCGATAGGCTCGGGACCGTGACTGATCAGAAGGCTCCCAAGAGCGAGCAGACCCGCACGCTCATCCTCGAAACCGCGCTCCGCCTCTTCCAGGAGCGCGGCTTCGACAAGACGACGATGCGCGGTATCGCCAAGGAGGCCGGAGTATCGGTCGGCAACGCCTACTACTACTTCGAGTCCAAGGAACACCTGGTCCAGGGCTTCTACGACCGGATCGGCGCCGCCCACCTGGCGGCGGTCCGGCCGATCCTGGACCACGAGACCGATCTGCAGAAGCGGCTCGCGGGCGTACTGACCAGCTGGCTGGACATCGCCGCGCCGTACCACGAGTTCGCCTCGCAGTTCTTCAAGAACGCCGCGGACCCCGAAAGCCCGCTCAGCCCGTTCTCCCCGGAGTCGGAGGCGGCCCGCAAGCAGGCGATCGACATGCACCGCGAGGTGCTGGCCGGGGCCAAGACCAAGGTGCCCGACGAACTGGCCGACGTACTGCCGGAGCTGATGTGGCTCTCGCAGATGGGCCTGGTCCTCTACTGGGTCTTCGACCGCTCCCCGGACAGCGAGAAGACCCGCAAGCTCGCACAGCGCGGGGCGCAGCTCACGACGCGCGGCATCATCCTGGCCCGGTTCCGGGTGCTGCGGCCGCTGGTGCGCGAAGTGCACGAGCTGTTCACGGACTTCCTGCCGGGCATGGCCCAGTCGGCCGTGTCCCGTCCGGGCCGCAAGCGGGCCTCCGACCCCGATGCGGGGCCGGAGGAGGGCCCTGAGGTGGGCCCGTAGACGGGTCCTACAGCCAGTTGAGCTCCCACAGGCGCCACACACCGGTGCCGTCCGAGAGGTACTGGGCGCCCGCGACGGCCTCGCGGGACATCACGTAGTCCTTCTTCTGCCAGATCGGCATCATCGGGACCTGCTGCGCGACCAGCTTCTGCAGGTCGCGGAAGTCGTTGGCGGCGGCGCCGCGGTCCGAGAAGGACTGGGTACGGGTGATGAGGTCGTCGACGGCCTTGTCGGAGTAGCCGTTGTTCATCGAGTTGTCGGCACCGACGAGCGGGGCCAGGAAGTTGTCCGCGTCCGGGAAGTCGGCGATCCAGCCGATGGTGTAGGCGTCGAACTCGCCCGCCGCGTAGGCCTTCTGGAAGTCGCTCCACTTCTCGACCGGCTTGATGGCCAGCTTGAAGAGGCCGGTGGACTCCAGCTGCGCCTTCAGCTCCTCGGCCTCGGGAACGCTCGCGCCGCGCTCGTTGACCCCGAGGGTGATCGCGACCGGGGTGGTGATCCCGGCGTCCTTGAGCAGCTTCTTCGCGGTGAGCCCGTTCGGCGAGGGCCAGGCGTCGAAGAACGGCGTGCTGTGGGCGGCGATGCCCGCCGGGACGAGCGAGTAGAGCGGGGTGACGGTGCCCTTGTAGACCTCGGTCGCGACCTTGGCCCGGTCCACGATCGCGGCGACGGCCTGGCGGACGGCGGGCTGGGCCACCGGGGAGCCGGGGCGGAGGTCGAAGACCATGCTGCGGATCTCCGTACCGCCCGAGGCCTGGTACCGGGTGTCCTCCAGGCCCGGGTTCAGGCCGGCCAGGACCGCCGGGGGCATGTCGCGGTGGGCGACCTCGATCCCCCGGTCGGTCCAGGCCTGCTCCAGCTGCGCGGAGTCCTTGAAGTACTTCACGGTGACCGGGCTCTTGGAGATCTTGCCCTGGCCCTTGTACGAGGTGTTGGGCTTGAGTTCGGCGCTCGCGCCGGCCGTGTAGCCGTCGAGGGTGAAGGGGCCGGAGCCGTCGACCTTCTCGTCCTCGCGCAGGGCCTTGGCCGGGTACTTGTCCTTGTCCACGATCGAGGCGGCGCCCGTCGCGATCTTGAACGGGAAGGTGGCGTCCCCGGCGGAGAGGCCGAAGGTGACGGTGCGCCCCTCCGCCTTGACCGACTCCAGGGTGTTGAACAGCGGCGCCGGACCCTGGTCGGAGTTGATCGCCTTGATCCGGTCGAAGGAGTACTTCACGTCCTCGGCCGTGATCGCCCGGCCGGAGGAGAACTTCACGTCCGAGCGCAGCTCGCACTGGTACGTGGTGAGCTTGTTGTCGATGAAATTGCAGGAGGAGGCCGCGTCGGGCACCGGGGTGTCCGAGCCGGTCCTGATGGTCAGCAGCGACTGGTAGACGTTGCTGAACAGGGCCCAGGAGCCCGCGTCGTACGCGCCTGCGGGGTCGAGGGAGGAGACCACGTCGCTCGTGCCGACGCGGATGGGCTCCCCGCCGCCGGCCGTCTGCGGCAGCAACTGCCAGGTGGCGACGCCGGCGACGCCGAGGACCAGCCCGGCCGCGATGGCTTTCGAGCGGACAGACCGCAACATCCTTGACTCCACCCCACGTGGGCGCACACCGAAATCCGCGACCCGTTATCCGATTATCGGTCACATCCCATCACGGAATTTCAGCCTCGGGAAGGCCGATTTGTGGCGTGGCGTTGAAGGTTCGGACGGTTCAGGCCTGATATGAGGCGAGTTCGACGACTGTGATGTCCGACGGTGCGCCGACCCGGACCGGCGGCCCCCAGGCACCCGCGCCGCGCGAGACGTACAGCTGGGTGTCGCCGTAGCGCTCCAGCCCGGCGACGGTGGGGTTGGCGAGCTCGGCCACGTACTCGCCGGGCCAGAGCTGCCCGCCGTGGGTGTGGCCGGAGAGCTGGAGGTCGGCCCCGTACCGGACGGCCTCGTCGATGACCACCGGCTGGTGGGCGAGGAGTACGGCGCTGCGGGCGCGGTCCCGGTCGCCGAGCGCCGCCTGGAAGTCCGGGCCCTGGCCCTCGCTCTCGCCCGCGATGTCGTTGACCCCGGCGACGTCGAAGTACGGGAGCTCGCGGCGGGCGTTCTCCAGGGGGGTCAGGCCGAGCTCGCGGACGTGGTCGACCCACTGCCGGGCGCCGGAGAAGTACTCGTGATTGCCGGTGACGAAGTACGAGCCGTGGCGCGCGCGGAGGCCGCGGAGCGGTTCGGCTGCGGGGGCGAGGTCGTGGACGCTGCCGTCGACGAGGTCGCCGACGATGGCGATGAGGTCGGGCTGCGTGCGGTTGATCGTGTCGACGATGCGGGTGGTGTGGGCGCGGCCCAGGATCGGGCCGAGGTGGATGTCGCTGACCACGGCGATGCGGAAGCCGTGGGCCGCGCGGGGGAGCTTCGCCAGGGGGACCTGGACCCGCTTGACACGGGGGCCGCGGAGGACGCCGTACGTGCCGTAGCCGACGGTGCCGACCGCTGCGGCGGCGGCCGTGCCGGCGGCGATGCGTGCGAAGCGGCGGCGGCTGACGCCGGACGGGGTGGGCTCAGTCGGGCTGGGCGCCGCTGCGGGGTCGGCCCCCGCCGGGTCGGCTTCCGCCGGGTGTTGCCCGGCCGGGGCCGCGGGCTCGGCGGTGGCTTCGAGGGTGGCCTGCGGCGCAGTTCCCCTCCCCGCCCCTTCCCGAAACCGGGGCTCCGCCCCGGACCCCGAGAGGTCCGCGGCGGCGTGGCGGGGCTCCGCCCCGGACTCCGGGGTGGGGGTGGGGGTCGGGTGGGGCTCCGCCCCGGAGCCCGCCGGGGCCGCGCCTGCGGAGGCGGCCCGGGCCGTGGGTCCGTTCTGGCGGCGGAGCCAGACCGTGCGGACGGGTTCGGCCAGCAGCATGGCCAGGGAGAGGTAGAGGAGGACGGCCAGCCAGAGGTAGCCCGGCCAGGCGACCGTGCGCTCCAGCCAGAAGGGGGCTCCCGCGCGGCCCGCCACGAGGGCGGCCACGGACAGGAGCGGGAGCGCGAAGGCCAGGACGGTGCCCGCGCGGCGGATGCCCGTGCCGGGGGCGGTGGTGTCGCGGACCAGGCGGATCCAGAGCCAGCGGTGCACCAGGACCAGGAGGGTCAGGACCAGCAGGGCCACGACCGCGAAGAGGACGATCGTCACGCGCCCGCCTCCGTACGTGATTCACGCCGCAGCGCCCCCACCCCGCGCAACCCGATCACTCCGACGGCCGTCCCCAGGAGAAAGGACGCCACCGCCAGGAGAAGGTGGACCCAGAAGTACGTGGTCGGGTCCCCCGCGTCGTCGAAGGCCAGACCGCTGCCGTCCTTCCACAGGTTCCGGACGAAAGACACCCAGATGAACCAGCTCCACACTCCGAAGGCGAGCAGGAACCAGGAAGCGGCGCGGCTGAGTTTCATGAGCTCAGTATCGGTTTCGTCGCCAGGACGGACGCGCCGGGGTGGGCTGTCCCGGCGGTGGTTGCGGCGGGTTGGCCGGTCCGTGACGCTAAGCACAGCATCGGGATGTACTTTCACCTGCGTGTCTGCCAAGAAGACCGCGTTGACGGTCCTATCCGCCGCACTTCCCGCCCTGCTGGTCCCGACGCTGCTGGCCTCGCCCGCGTACGCCGTGCCGACGCCGACGCCACCGGTGGACGGGAAAGGGCAGCCGCGCAAGGCGCCGGCGCCGCCCGCCTCGATGTCCACGGTCGGCGGCTCGGCGCTCGGGCAGCCCGGTACGCAGGTCAACCTGCTGCCCGGCGCGCCCGCGCTGCCCGCGAACCTGACGGGCCGTTCGTGGATCGTGGCCGACGCCGAGACGGGCGAGATCCTCGCCGCGCACAACGCGCACTGGCGGCTCCCCCCGGCCTCGACCATGAAGATGCTCTTCGCCGACACCGTGCTGCCGGGTCTGCCCAAGGACCAGGTCCACAAGGTCACCGACCTGGAGCTGGACGGGGTCGGTTCCGGCTCCAGCCTGGTGGGCATCAAGGAGGACGCCGAGTACAGCGTCCACGACCTGTGGCTCGGGGTGTTCCTGCGCTCCGGGAACGACGCCGTGCACGTACTTTCGGCCATGAACGGCGGCGTCGAGAAGACCGTCAAGGACATGCAGGCGCACGCCGAGGAGCTCCAGGCCCTGGACACCCACGTGGTGTCCCCGGACGGCTACGACGCTCCGGGCCAGGTCTCCAGCGCCTACGACCTCACCCTGATCGCCCGCTCCGGTCTACAGAAGCAGGACTTCCGGGAGTACTGCGGCACGGCCAGCGCGAAGTTCCCCGGCCGGCAGGAGGCGGGGAAGCCGCGCGAGACCTTCGAGATCCAGAACACCAACCGGCTGATGACCGGCGCCGGCGGCCTCCCCCCCTACAAGGGCATCGCCGGGGTGAAGAACGGCAACACCACGATGGCCGGCTCCACCTTCACCGGAGCCGCCCAGCGCGGTGACAAGAAGCTGCTGGTCACGGTGATGAACCCGGGGACCGGCGGCGCCAACTCCGTGTACGAGGAGACCGCCGACCTGCTCGACTGGGGCTTCGCGGCGAGCGGGAAGGTCAAGCCGGTGGGCGAACTGGTGCCGCCGAAGAGCGCGGACACCACGTCCCACGGCTCCCCGGCCCAGTCCCACGAGAACAACCCGTCGGCGTCCGGTGCGGGCTCCGGCGGCGGGGCCGGTACCGCCCTCGGCGTGGCGGGCGGGGTGCTGGCGGTGGTGGCCGGCGGGGCCTACGCCGTCAACCGGCGCTGGCCGCGGGGGCGCGGCCGCCGGGCTCGCGGCCGGGCGTAGCGGAGCCTGCGGGCTCCGCGGCGGACTCACCGCCGGGCTCCGCGGCGGACTCACGGCCCGGCTCCGGAGCGGGCTCACGGCCCGGCTCCGGGTCCTCCACGCCGTCCCCGTCGGCATCGTCGCGGCTCGCGGTCCACGCCGCGCAGAACAGCAGCAGCTTCGCCGTGAGGTTGATCCAGATCAGCAGCGCGATCGGCACGCCGAAGGCCCCGTACATGCTCTTCGTGGCGACCTCCCGCATGTAGCCGCTGAGCAGCAGCTTCAGCAGCTCGAAGCCGGCCGCGCCGAGGAGGGCCGCCTCGATCAGGCGGCGGCGGGGCGGTTCGACGCCGGGGAGCAGGGTCAGGACGTAGAGCAGGAGCAGGAAGGCGGCCACGACTCCGACGAGGAAGGCCCCGCCCCGCAGCAGGCCGCCGCCCGCGCCGTCGCGGGGGACGCCCAGCCAGTCCCCGGCCTTGCCGACCGCGCTGGAGCCGAAGATCGACGCGGCGGCCGAGGCCAGGCCGACGCCGCCGAGGCCGACGAGGACGAGCGCGTCCTTGCCCTTGCGGACGAAGGGGTTGCCCTCGTCCTCGTCGTCCTTCTCCCACACCGCGCGCAGGCAGTCCCGCATCGAGGTGATCCAGCCGATTCCGGTGAAGAGCAGGACGGCGGCGGCGATCAGGCCGACCGTGCTCGCGTTCGCGACGAGGGCGTTGATGTCGAGCTGGTCGGAGATGCCGGGGACCTGCTCGGCGAGGTTCTTCTGGAGCCGGTCGAGCTGGTCCTGGGTGAGCAGTCCGGCGCCGATCGCGGCGGCGACCGTGATCAGGGGGAAGAGGGCGAGGAAGCTGATGAAGGTGATCGCGGCGGCGAGTCTGCTCCAGTGCACGCGGTCGAGCCGCTGGTACGAACGCCACAGGTGCGTCCGCATCACGGCGGACACGAGGGGCCCGATGAGCGGGAGTTTCGTCAGCCAGTCCATACGGTCACCGTAAATGAGCTGTCGTAAATAGCCGGGATTGCCGCTTTTGGGGACTACGGTCGTCGATTGTGACTTTTCGCCCGACGGCTCGGCCGTTCCACGCCCTGATCCTGCGAAGGATCGGTTTCCGGTTGCGGTTCCTGCGTCAGGAACGGCGTGCGGTCGCCTCGCCCGCGGCTGCCGCCGCACTGTTGTCCGTAGCCGAGCCGAGCTGCGCCGGAACGGCGCTCGCCCCACCGCTTGCCCCGTTGCCGAACGGATATTCCCGCAGCTTGCGCCAGACCCCGTCCGAGCCCTGCTCGTAGAGGGCGAACCCGGAGCAGAGCCACTGCGCCGCGTAGTCGGCGAGGGTGGTGAACGCCAGGTCCATCGCCTCCTCGGAGATCCCGTGGGCGACCGTGACGTGCGGGTGGTACGGGAACGAGAGCTCCCGGCTGAGCGGCCCGTCCGGGTCGCGGACCTGGCCCTGGAGCCGGGTGCAGCCGGAGCCGCCCTCCACGACCTGGACGAAGACCACCGGCGAGAGGGGACGGAAGGTGCCCGTGCCGGCCAGCCGCATCGCGAAGGGGCGGCCGGCGGCCGCGACCGCGGCCAGGTGGGCGCGGATCTCGGGCAGCCGGTCCGCGGCCACCTCCGTCGGCGGTACGAGGGTGACGTGCGTGGGAATGCCGTGCGCGGCGGCGTCCCCGAAGCCCGCGCGCAGCTCCTGAAGGCTGCTGCCGTACGGCTCCGGGACCGCGATCGAAACGCCGAGCGTTACGGTCCCCACGTAGCTCTCCTCCGCCTGTAGTCCTGTGCGTGGTCTGTGCTCCGCATGTGCGTCGCACGAGTGCTGCCGCCCCAGTGTGGCGGCAGCACCCCCCAGATCGCCAGGGCCCTCTTTCTCTTCGGTCCCCGTCAGTGCTTCGCGGGGAGGAAACCGAGGTGGTCGTACGCCTGCGCCAGGGTCTCCGCGGCGACCGCCCTGGCCTTCTCCGCGCCCTTGGCCAGCAGGGAATCCAGGGTCTCCGGATCGTCCAGGTACTCCTGGGTGCGCTGCTTGAACGGTGTGACGAAATCGACCATCACGCCGGCCAGATCGGTCTTGAGCGCGCCGTAGCCCTTGCCCTCGTACGCGGCCTCCAGCGCGGGGATGGACTCGCCCGTGAGGGTGGAGTAGATCGTGAGCAGGTTGCTGACGCCGGGCTTGTTCGCGGCGTCGAACCGGACCACGGCCTCGGTGTCGGTCACGGCGCTCTTGATCTTCTTCTCGGTGGCCTTGGGCTCGTCGAGGAGGTTGATCAGCCCCTTGGGCGAGGAAGCCGACTTCGACATCTTGATCGCCGGGTCCTGGAGGTCGTAGATCTTCGCGACCTCCTTGACGATGTGCGCCGAGGGGAGGGTGAAGGTCTGCCCGAAGCGCTGGTTGAAGCGCTCGGCCAGGTCCCGGGTCAGCTCGATGTGCTGACGCTGGTCCTCGCCGACGGGGACGGCGTTCGCCTGGTAGAGCAGGATGTCGGCGACCTGGAGGATCGGGTACGTGAACAGGCCGACGGTGGCGTTGTTGGCGCCCGACTTGGCGGACTTGTCCTTGAACTGGGTCATCCGGCTGGCTTCGCCGAAACCGGTGATGCAGTTCATGACCCAGCCGAGCTGCGCGTGCTCGGGCACGTGGCTCTGGATGAAGAGCGTGCAGCGCTCGGGGTCGAGACCGGCGGCGAGGAGCTGCGCGGCGGAGAGCCGGGTGTTCGCGCGGAGATCCTTCGGATCCTGCGGCATGGTGATCGCGTGCAGGTCGACGACCATGTAGAAGGCGTCGTGCGTCTCCTGCAGGGCGACGTACTGCCGGATGGCTCCGAGGTAGTTCCCGAGGTGGAACGAACCGGAGGTGGGCTGGATGCCGGAGAGCGCGCGAGGACGATCAGAAGCCATGGCGCCATTCTCTCAGGTGTGACACCGGGCTCGGCCCCGCCGCTGGCCGGAACCCGGCGGGTCGCTCCGCCCCCGCCCGTCCCTGCCACGGGTACCGAACGGTAGCGGCCCGTCCGGATCTTGCCCCGGCCGAGCGACCGCTTTCCCCCTGGGCCGGGACACCGCTGCGCGGGGCTCCGTGGGCGCCGCCCACACCCGCGCCTCAAACGCCGGCGGGGCTGGATTTTCCGCGCCCGGGGCTGGATGGCGCGGAGCGCCATCTCAGCCCCGCCGGCGTTTGAGGCGCGGGGTCTGGGGCGGAGCCCCAGGGGGTCCGGGCGCAGCCCGGGGAACGGTGGAAGGGCGGGTCGGGGACAGCCCCGCAGGGACCGGCCCCTGCCCGCCCCACAAGGGGCTGCCCCACCCGGGGAATCAGGCGACGGGAAGGCCCGGGGCCGGGAAGGCGGCCATCAGGTCGGCCACCGCGGAGCGGATCGCGCCGAGGGCCGCCTCATCGCCAAGGGCCGCCGCGGAGACCGCCTCCGAGATCCAGTCGGCGACCACCGGCATGTGCTCCTCGGAGAGCCCCCGCGAGGTCAGCGACGGCGTCCCGATCCGGATCCCCGACGGGTCGAACGGCTTGCGCGGGTCGAACGGCACCGTGTTGTAGTTCACGACGATCCCGGCCCGGTCCAGCGCCTTCGCCGCGATCTTGCCGGACACCGACTTCCCCGTGAGGTCGATCAGGATCAGGTGGTTGTCCGTACCGCCCGAGACGAGGTCGAAGCCCCGCTCCAGCAGCGCCGCGGCCAGCGCCTTCGCGTTGGCCACGACCGCGTGCGCGTACGACACGAACGAGGGCTGCGCCGCCTCGTGGAGGGCCACGGCGATGCCGGCCGTCGTCTGGTTGTGCGGGCCGCCCTGGAGGCCCGGGAAGACCGCCTTGTCGATGGCCTTCGCGTGCTCCTCGCGGCACATCAGCATCGCGCCGCGCGGGCCGCGCAGGGTCTTGTGCGTGGTCGTCGAGATCACGTCCACGTGACCCGCCGGGGAGGGGTGCGCCCCGCCCGCGATCAGGCCGGCGATGTGCGCCACGTCGGCGACGAGGACCGAGCCCGCTTCCTTCGCGATCGACGCGAACGCCTCGAAGTCGATCGTGCGCGGGAGCGCCGTACCGCCGCAGAAGATCAGCTTGGGCCGCTCCGCGAGCGCGAGGTCCCGTACGGCGTCGTAGTCGATGAGGCCGGTCTCGGCCTGGACCCCGTACTGCACGCCGCGGAACCAGGAGCCCGTCGCCGAGACCCCCCAGCCGTGCGTCAGGTGCCCGCCCATCGGCAGCGCCATGCCCATCACCGTGTCGCCGGGCTTGGCGAAGGCCAGGTAGACCGCGAGGTTGGCGGGCGAGCCGGAGTACGGCTGCACGTTGGCGTGGTCGACGCCGAAGAGGCCCTTCGCCCGCTCCACGGCCAGGGCCTCGATGCGGTCGATGTTCTGCTGGCCCTCGTAGTAGCGGCGGCCCGGGTAGCCCTCGCTGTACTTGTTCTGCAGCACGGTGCCGGAGGCCTCCAGCACGGCCGAGGACACGTAGTTCTCGCTCGGGATGAGGCGCAGGGTCTCCGCCTGGAGGGTCTCCTCGGCGGCGACGAAGGAGGCCAGCTCGGGGTCGGTCGCCCAAAGGGAAGGGTGGCTGCGGGCGGGGTGGCGGTACGGGTGGTGGTGGTTCGCGCTCATGGCGGCTCCTCCGGGGTCGATGTCAGGTCTCGTCCCCGCGAGGCCCAGGCGAGCGGCCCTGTATGCGGTCGTGCGCGCACGGCTCCCCCGGAGTCGGTTCTCCGTGCGCCAGTCGCGGTGCGTGTCCGACACCTTAGCGGGCACGCCGCGAGAAAGGTTTCTCCGTCCGTCATTCGAGCGAGGATGGACAGTGACGCCACCCTCGTCACCGGCTTGACGGACGATCGGAGACCCCGTGTCGACAACTGCTGATGCCATCCGCTCCGCCGACGCGCACAGCGCGCACAACTACCACCCCCTGCCCGTCGTCGTCGCCACCGCGGAGGGCGCGTGGATGACCGACGTGGAGGGCCGCCGCTACCTCGACATGCTCGCGGGCTACTCCGCCCTGAACTTCGGCCACGGCAACCGCCGCCTGCTCGACGCCGCCCGCGCCCAGCTGGAGCGGGTCACCCTGACCTCCCGCGCCTTCCACCACGACCGCTTCGCGGACTTCTGTACCGAGCTCGCGGCGCTGTGCGGCAAGGAGGCGGTGCTGCCCATGAACACGGGCGCGGAGGCCGTGGAGACGGCGGTGAAGACCGCCCGCAAGTGGGGTTACGAGGTCAAGGGCGTACCGGACGGACACGCCAAGATCGTGGTGGCGGCCGACAACTTCCACGGCCGGACGACGACCATCGTGTCGTTCTCCACCGACCACGAGGCCCGCGACCACTTCGGCCCGTACACCCCCGGCTTCGAGATCGTCCCGTACGGGGACCTCACCGCGCTCGCCTCCGCCGTCACCTCGAACACCGTCGCCGTGCTCCTGGAGCCGATCCAGGGCGAGGCCGGCGTCCTCGTGCCGCCGGCCGGATACCTGCGGGGCGTACGGGAACTGACGCGCGAGCGGAACGTCCTGTTCATGGCCGACGAGATCCAGTCGGGCCTGGGCCGCACCGGCAGGACCTTCGCGTGCGAACACGAGGGCGTCGTCCCGGACGTGTACATCCTCGGCAAGGCGCTGGGCGGCGGGGTCGTGCCCGTGTCGGCGGTGGTGGCCGACCTCGACGTGCTCGGCGTGTTCAAGCCGGGCGAGCACGGCTCCACCTTCGGCGGCAACCCGCTGGCCTGCGCCGTCGCCCTGGAGGTCATCGCGATGCTCCGCACCGGCGAGTACCAGCAGCGCGCCACCGAGCTCGGCGACCACCTGCACCGGGAGCTGAACCTGCTGGTCGGCGGCGGTGCGGTGACCGCCGTACGGGGCCGCGGGCTGTGGGCGGGCGTGGACATCGACCCGTCGCGCGGCACCGGCCGGGAGATCTCCGAAAAGCTGATGGAGCTCGGCGTGCTGGTCAAGGACACCCACGGGTCGACCATCCGGATCGCGCCGCCGCTGGTGATCTCCAAGGAGGACCTGGACTGGGGGCTGGACCAGCTCAGGTCGGTCCTCGGCGCTTAGCGACCCCGGACTAGAGGATGACGTGGGGCAGGAAGCGGGCGTACTCGTCCGTGACCGGCCCCGCCGATTCGCGGATGCCGAGGCCCGCCGACTCGTCCTCGACGACCCACGCGCCGAGCACCACCCGGTTGCCGTCGAAGTCGGGCAGCGGGGCGAGGCCCTGGAAGACGTACGTCTCGTCCTCCTCCGGTGCGAACGGCTCGCCGCCGACCGGGTGCAGGGTGACGCCCGCGCCCTCGCGGCCCAGCAGCGGCTTCGCCGCGTAGCCGGTGGTGGTGGCGAGCTCGCGCGGGCCGTCCAGGTAGGCGGGCAGCAGGTTCGGGTGCTCCGGGAAGAGCTCCCACAGGACGGCCAGCAGCGCCTTGTTGGAGAGCAGCATCTTCCACAGCGGCTCGATCCAGGCGGTGGTGCCGGAGCCGCCGCCGTGGTCGTACGTGCCGAGGACCTGCGGAGCGAACTCGTCGGTGGCCAGCCACTCCCACGGGTAGAGCTTGAAGATCGCGCGGATGAAGCCGAGCTTCTCGTCCACGAACCGGCCGGACAGGGAGTCCCAGCCGATCCGCTCCACCGACAGCTCCCGCGTGTCGATGCCGGCCTGCTCGGCGGTCTCCTGGAGGTAGGCGACCGTCATCAGGTCCTCGCCGAGCTCGTCGGTCTCGGAGTGCGCGAAGTGCACCGGGCCGGGCGGCAGCAGCTCCGCCTGGCGCCGCCAGGCGTCGACGAGCCGCTCGTGGAGGGAGTTCCACTGGTCGGCGCCGGGGAAGCGTTCCTCCATCCAGAACCACTGCGGGCTGGCCGCCTCCACGAGGGAGGTGGGGGTGTCGGCGTTGTACTCCAGCATCTTGGCGGGGCCGCCGGTGCCGTCGTAGCGCAGGTCGAAGCGGCCGTAGAGCGAGGGCTGTTCGGCGCGGCGCCGCCAGGACTCGGCGATCAGCGCGGCGAGCTTCGGGTCGGTGATGCCGAGGTCGGCGAAGCGGTCGTGGTCGACTATGTGCTGCGCCGCCGCCAGGCACATGGCGTGCAGTTCCTCGACGACGTTCTCCAGCGCCTCGACCTCGGGGAGGCTGAAGGAGTAGTACGCGCTCTCGTCCCAGTAGGGGCGCAGGGAGTCGTCGGGGTAGCGGGTCAGGGGGTAGATCAGCCCCTGCTCCTCGACGGTCTTCTGCCAGTCGGGGCGGGGCTCGATGGTGTGGCGCTTCACGCTGGATCAGCCGCCCGAGGAGCTCTTGTGGCTGCCGCCGATGCCGCCGCGGGTGACGGCGGACTTGTCGAAGCTGCCTCCGCTGACCTTGTTCTTCGCGACGCTGCCGCCGTAGTAGTAGGCGCCGCGGCCGCCGCTCTTGCACTCCTTGGAGTTCAGCTTCTCCAGGGTGGCGCGGTCCGCGCAGCGCTTGTCGGGCTCGTTGCTGCTCCCGCAGGCCACCAGGGCCGCGGCGAGCAGGCCCATGCCGCCGAGGGCGACGGTGCCCGAGCGCATGCGGCGCTTGGTGCGCGTGGTGTCGGTGCTGCTGCTGTCCATGGACTGTTCGCTCCCCCTGGGTGGCCGGCTGCGCACAGACTAGAACGGCCGCCCCGGCCGACGGAATCCGGCCGACGTGGGATCCGTGACCTAGAGTCGGTTCGTGCTCATTGGGATGATTTGCGCGCTCGGTGCGGCGATCTGCTTCGGCACGGCGTCGGTCCTGCAGGCCGTGGCGACGAGGGCGACGGTGCCGGGAACGGGCTCCGGGGTCGACGCCGCGCTCTTCCTGCGGGCGCTGCGCCAGTGGCGCTATATCGCCGGACTCTGCCTGGACGGGATCGGCTTCGTCCTCCAGATCATCGCCCTGCGGCACATCCCGATCTACGCGGTCGGCGCGGCCCTCGCGGCCAGCCTCGCGGTGACCGCGGTCGTCGCGGCGCGGCTGCTGAAGGTGCGGCTGAGCGGGACGGAGTGGGGCGCGGTCGCGGTGGTGTGCGCGGGGCTGGTGATGCTCGGGCTCGCATCCGGGGAAGAGGGCTCCGGCAAGGGCACGCTCGCGCTGAAGCTGGGGCTGCTGGCGGTGGCCGGACTGGTGCTCGTCGTCGGGGCCGTGGCGGGCGGCCTGCCGGACCGCAGCCGGGCGCTGACGCTGGGTCTGGCCGCCGGGACGGGCTTCGGAGTGGTGGAGGTGGCGGTCCGGCTCATCGACGACATCTCGCTCTCCGCCCTGTCCAACCCGGCGTTCTACGCGCTTCTGCTCGGCGGCGGCGCCGCGTTCCTGCTGCTCACCTCGGCGCTCCAGCGGGGCTCCGTGACGGCGGCGACGGCCGGGCTGGTGCTGGGCGAGACGATCGGGCCGGCGGTGGTGGGCGTGGCCTGGCTGGGCGACCGCACCCGCGAGGGCCTGACCTGGCTGGCGGTCACGGGCTTCGTGGTGGCCGTGGCCGGAGCCCTGGCCCTGGCCCGCTTCGGCGAACCCCCGGCGGAGCCGATCCAGCCGTCCGGCCCGTCCGGCGTTTGAGGACCGGGTCCGGGCGGAGCCCGGCTGGGGGTCCCCCCGGACGGAATCTGGGGGATGGAGGAAGGGCGGGTAGGGGACGAGCCCCGCAGGGAACCCCGTTCACGGCAGGGCCGCGACCAAGGCCGCCAGCGTCGGCGCCCACGCGCTCTGGGACGGGGTCCCGAAGCCGACGACCAGGGCCTCGCGCGCGGGCATCGCCGCCAAAGGGTGCCGGAAGAACGACAGCGGCAGCAGCCCCAGGTCCTGCCAGGCGGCCGCCCGCAGGGCCGCCCGTTCACCGCCCGGCGGGAGGTCCAGCACCGCGTGCAGGCCCGCGGCGATGCCGGAGACCTCCGCACGGTCCCCGACGGCCGACACCAGCTCGTCGCGCCGCCGCCGGTAGCGCAGCCGCATCTCCCGCACGTGCCGGTCGTACGCCCCCGACCGGATGAACTCCGCGAGCGTCAGCTGGTCCAGCGCGCCGGAGCTCCAGTCGGTCCGGCCCTTCACCGCGAGCACCTCGTCCATCAGCGGCCCCGGCACCACCATCCAGCCCATGCGCAGCCCCGGCGCCAGGGACTTGCTCGCCGTGCCCAGATACACCACCCGGTCCGGGTCCAGCCCCTGGAGCGCGCCCACCGGCTGGCGGTCGTAGCGGAACTCCCCGTCGTAGTCGTCCTCCAGGATCAGCCCGCCCGTGGACCGGGCCCAGTCCACCGCCGCCGCCCGCCGCCCGGGCGTCAGCGCCGCGCCCGTCGGGAACTGGTGAGCCGGCGTCAGCAGGACCGCCCCCGTGCCCGTACCGGCCAGCTCGGTGGTGCGGGCCCCCGAACCGTCCACCGCCAGCGGCCGCGTCCGCAGCCCGGCGCCGGTCAGCAGCTCCCGGTGCGCGTCCAGCCCGTACCCCTCCACCGCGACCTCCCGGACCCGGCGTGCCCGCAGCATCCGCGCGAGCAGCGTCAGGCCCTGGCCGAAGCCCGCGCACAGCACGATGCGTTCGGGGTCCGCGTACACCCCGCGGGCCCGCGCCAGGTACCCGGCGAGCACCTCGCGCAGCTCCACCCGGCCGCGCGGGTCCCCGTACCCGAAGGCCTCGTTCGGGGCCTCGGTCAGCGCCCGCCGGGCCGCCGCCAGCCAGGCGGCGCGCGGGAAGCCGCCCAGGTCCGGGGAGCCGGGCTTCAGGCTGTACGAGGTCTGCGCGCGCACGGGGCGCCGTACGGGCACGGCCGCCGCGGGACGCCGTAGCCGGGCCCGCTCCGCGACCCGGGTACCGGAGCCCCGGCGGGCCGTCAGCCAGCCTTCGGCGACGAGCTCGGCGTAGGCCTCGGCGACGGTGTTGCGGGCGATCCCGAGGTCCGCCGCGAGCGACCGCGAGGAGGGCAGCCGGGTCCCCGGGGCCAGCCGCCCGCTGCGCGCGGCCTCGCGCAGCGCCTCCGTGAGTCCGGCCCGGACACCGCGCCCGGGGACCGGTTCCAGATGCAGGTCGGCGCCGAAAGTGGCCCACGATTTTGTCATGGATATGGACCATATAGGTGGGCCGCCCGGATCGTAGGTTGGTTCCATGACCCACACCGAGAAGGCACCCGAGCACACCCCCCGCATGCAGCTGGCGAAGCTCGCCCCGGAGTTCTACAAGGCCGCCGTGGCCCTGGACGCGGCGGCGGCCAAGGGGCTGGACCCGGCCCTGGTCGAGCTCGTCAAACTGCGCGCCTCGCAGATCAACCACTGCGCCTTCTGCATCGACATGCACTCCAAGGACGCCCTCGCGGCGGGCGAGGACGTGGAGCGGCTGCTGCTGCTCGGCGCCTGGGAGGAGTCGCGGCACTTCTATACGGAGAAGGAACTCGCCGCCATCGAGCTGACGGAGGCCGTGACCGTCCTGACCGACGGCTTCGTTCCCGACGAGGTCTACGAGCGGGCCGCGCTCCACTTCGAGGAGCACGAACTGGCCCAGGTGATCGCCCTGATCGCCGCGATCAACGTCTGGAACCGGATCGGCGTCACCACCCGCCTGACCCCGGGTCACTACACCCCGGGGATGTACAAGTAGCCGGCCCGCAGGCGGCGCGGCCCTCGTCGGCCGCCGTGCACGCCAAACGCCCCGGCCTGGTTCGGCCGGGGCGTTTCGGTGTTCACACGGGTCCGCACGCCTTCGCGCGCGTGCGTACGGGGGCCTGCGCGGCCGGACCGTACGCGACCGGTCAGATCAGGCCGAGTTCGCGCACCGCGTCGCGCTCCTCGACGAGCTCCGCCACGGACGCGTCGATGCGCGCACGGGAGAACTCGTTGATGTCCAGGCCCTGGACGATCTCGTAGCGGCCGTCCTTGGTGGTGACCGGGAAGGAGGAGATGATGCCCTCCGGGACGCCGTAGGAGCCGTCGGACGGGATGCCCATGGAGGTCCAGTCGCCCGCCGCGGTGCCGTTGACCCACGTGTGGACGTGGTCGATGGCGGCGTTGGCGGCCGAGGCGGCCGAGGACGCGCCGCGGGCCTCGATGATCGCCGCGCCGCGCTTGGCGACGGTCGGGATGAAGTCGTCCGACAGCCAGGCCTGGTCGTTGACCAGCTCGGCGGCGTTCTTGCCGGCGATCTCCGCGTGGAAGATGTCCGGGTACTGGGTCGCCGAGTGGTTGCCCCAGATGGTCAGGCGCTTGATGTCGGAGACGGCGGCGCCGGTCTTGGCGGCCAGCTGCGAGATCGCGCGGTTGTGGTCCAGGCGGGTCATCGCGGTGAAGCGCTCGGCCGGTACGTCCGGGGCGGCGGCCTGCGCGATGAGCGCGTTGGTGTTGGCCGGGTTGCCCACGACCAGGACCTTGATGTCGTCCGCGGCGTTCGCGTTGATCGCGGCGCCCTGCGGCTTGAAGATGCCGCCGTTGGCGGAGAGCAGGTCACCGCGCTCCATGCCCTTGGTGCGCGGGCGGGCGCCGACCAGCAGCGCGACGTTGGCACCCTCGAAGCCCTTGTTCGGGTCGTCGAAGATGTCGATGCCGGCGAGCAGCGGGAAGGCGCAGTCGTCGAGCTCCATGGCGGTGCCCTCGGCGGCCTTCATGCCCTGAGGGATCTCCAGAAGACGGAGCTTGACCGGCACGTCCGCGCCGAGCAGGTGGCCGGAGGCGATGCGGAAGAGCAGCGCGTAGCCGATCTGGCCGGCGGCGCCGGTGACGGTGACATTCACGGGAGTGCGGGTCATGGCCTTCTCCGTTAGACAGCTGGCGGTGGGGCGTCCCTGCCCCATGTGCTGGGAGGACGCCGCTCCGTTGCCCAGTAAATCTTGACGTGAAGAGACATCCGCCGTCAGGCTATCCGACCCTGGGGCACCCCAATCCCCCACCCCGTGTGGCGCGGGGCACACGGGGCCTCCCCCGGGGGTGTCCCGGGGGCGCCGGGAGGCTCAGCGGACCGTGAAACGGACCGCTGTCTCCAGGAAGGGGACGTTCAGCAACGGGTCGGGCTCCATGACCAGGGCGAGCAGCACGATCGCGACGCCCAGCAGGCCGTACGTGACCATGTCCGTGAAGCGGGAGCGCACCGCGAGCATGCCCACGGAGGGCAGCAGCCGGCGCATCGCCGAACCCGCGATCATCGCGCTCCCGATCAGCAGGCAGCCGATGCGCGGATGGTCCATCGCGGTGAGCAGCAGTCCGGCGGCCGTCGCGGCGAGGACGGCCAGCATCGGCCACTGCCGGGCCGGAGCCGGCGCGTCGCCGGGCGCGGCCCGGCCGCCGCCCTCGGGACGCGCGGTGTCCCGGGTGACGGAGGGGAAGCGGCGGGACCTGGCCCCTTCGGGCTCCGCCGAGGCGACGGCCCTGGCGGGAGCGGCCGCGGGGACCGTGCCGCGCTCCGGCTCCTGTTCAGCCGGCACGGGGAACCGCCCGCTCGGCCGCCTCGACCACGTTGACGAGCAGCTGTGCCCGGGTCATCGGGCCGACGCCGCCCGGGTTCGGGGAGATCCAGCCGGCCACGTCCGCGACCCCGGGATGCACGTCCCCGACGATCTTGCCGTTCTCGTCGCGGCTGACGCCGACGTCGAGCACGGCCGCGCCCGGCTTCACGTCCTCCGGCTTGACCAGGTGCGGCACACCGGCCGCCGCGACGACGATGTCCGCCTGGCGCAGCAGTCCGGACAGGTCGCGCGTGCCGGTGTGGCACAGGGTGACGGTCGCGTTCTCGGATTTGCGGGTGAGCAGCAGGCCGATGGACCGGCCGACGGTGATCCCGCGGCCGAGGACGACCACGTGCGCGCCGTTGATCTCGACGCCGTGGTGGCGCAGCAACTGGACGATCCCGTAGGGGGTGCACGGCAGCGGGCCCGGCTCGTTCAGGACCAGCCTGCCGAGTGACATCGGGTGCAGGCCGTCGGCGTCCTTCGCCGGGTCCATGAGCTCCAGGACGCGGTTGGTGTCGATGCCCTTGGGGAGGGGGAGCTGCACGATGTAGCCGGTGCACTCCGGGTTGGCGTTCAGCTCCCGCACGACCTCCTCGATGTCCTCCTGGGAGGCCGTCGCGGGCAGTTCGCGCTGGAGGGAGGCGATGCCGACCTCGGCGCAGTCCTTGTGCTTGCCGTTGACATACCAGCGGCTGCCCGGGTCGTCGCCGACCAGCAGGGTGCCGAGGCCCGGGGTGATGCCCCGGGTCTTGAGCGCCGCCACGCGGGCGGTCAGTTCGGACTTGATCGCGGCTGCGGTGGCCTTGCCGTCGAGAATCTGGGCGGTCATGGCCCCATCCTCCCGGATGGAGCGGTCCAGGATCCAGTCGCGGATCCGGTCGCGGATCCGGCCACGGGCCGCGCAGGGCCTGTCCGGCTTCGCTCCGGGCTCGTTCCGGCTTCGTTCCGGGCTCGTTCTGGGTTCGTTCTGGGTTCGTTGCACTTGCACAACGAGTGCGGGGCGGGCGGTGTCCCGGCTGGACAAGCCCGGTCCGGCCGGACGACGATGCGGGGATCAGTAGTGCCGCGGGCAGTGCCGGGGGGCGGGCCGCACGACGTGCAGTGAATCCTCCGCGCGTGCCGTGCGTCCCCGCACTTCCACGGAGGAACACCCCAGATGAGCTTCGGCGACCCGAACAACCCGTACGGGCAGCAGCCGCAGGGCGGCCAGCCGGCCTACGGCTACCCCCCGCAGGCCCCCCAGGGCATCCCGGCCCAGGGCGGCTACGCCTACCCACAGCAGGGCTACCCGCAGGCCTACCCGGGCGTCCCCGGCTACCCGGGCTCGCCGATGCCGATGCCGGGCGGGGTCAAGGGGGCTCGGGTCATCCTCTACATCCTCGGGATCCTCCAGGCCCTCGGCGGCCTGGCCGTCGTCGTCATCGGCGCCGTGTTCGCCTCCGAGTTCTCCGACTCCAGCTACTCGTCGAGCGACGCCGGCACCGCCCTGAGCGTCGTCTTCGTCATCATCGGCATCGTCTGCATCGGCTTCGCGCTGTGGCCGATCCTGACCGCCGCCAAGCTCGGCAAGGGCCGCGGCGGCGTGCGGGTCTCCGGCATCATCTTCGGCTCGATCCAGACCCTCTTCGCCGGAGGCAGCCTGATCGTCAACCTCGCGACGCTCAGCAACCTGCACGACGCCGGCATCGGGGTGTTCATGGTGTCGACCATCCTCACGGGCATCTCGCTGGCCCTGGGCCTGTGGATCGTCATCGGCCTGGCCAACTCGGCCGCGGGCGTCTACTTCAAGCGCCCGCTGTACTAGGAACGCCGCCGGCACGAGCGGCCGTACCCGTACCCGTACCGGCACCGCGTACGGCGAAGGCCGCGTACCGCAGCAGTGCGGTACGCGGCCTTCGCCGTACGCGGGTGAGCGCCGGACCCGGCGACTCGGTGATCGGTGACTCGGTGATCGGTGACTCGGTGCCTCAGTGGAAGAAGTGGCGGGTCCCGGTGAGGTACATCGTCACGCCGGCCGCCTTCGCTGCCTCGATCACCAGCTCGTCGCGCATCGAACCACCCGGCTGGACCACGGCCTTGATGCCGGCGGCCGTCAGGATCTCCAGACCGTCCGCGAAGGGGAAGAAGGCGTCGGAGGCGGCGTACGAGCCCTGCACGCGCTCGGCGCCCGCCCGCTCGACGGCCAGCTTCGCGGAGTCGACGCGGTTGACCTGACCCATGCCGACGCCGACCGAGGCGCCGTCCTTGGCGAGCAGGATCGCGTTGGACTTGACCGCGCGGCAGGCCTTCCACGCGAAGGCGAGGTCGGCGAGCTCGTCGGCGGAGAGCGCCTCGCCGGTGGCCAGGGTCCAGTTGGCCGGGTCGTCGCCCTCGGCCTGGAAGGCGTCCGACTGCTGGAGCAGCACGCCGCCGGAGATGGGCTTGAGGTCGCCCGGCTGGTGCGGGTGGCCCTCCACCTTCAGGACGCGGATGTTCTTCTTCTTCGCGAGGACCTCGACGGCGCCCGGCTCGAAGTCGGGGGCCACGATGACCTCGGTGAAGATCTCCGCGACCTGCTCGGCGAGCTCGACGCTCACCGGGCGGTTGACGGCGATGACCCCGCCGAAGGCGGAGACCGGGTCGCAGGCGTGCGCCTTGCGGTGGGCCTCGGCGACGTCCTTGCCCACCGCGATGCCGCACGGGTTGGCGTGCTTGATGATCGCGACGCAGGGCTCTTCGTGGTCGTAGGCGGCGCGGCGGGCCGCGTCGGTGTCCACGTAGTTGTTGTAGGACATCTCCTTGCCGTGCAGCTGCTCGGCGTTGGCGAGCCCGCCCGGCTGCCCGTCCGTGTACAGCGCGGCCGCCTGGTGCGGGTTCTCGCCGTAGCGGAGGGTGGACTTGCGCTCCCAGGCGCCGGCCAGGAACTCGGGCAGTACGGCCTCCGGCTCGGGCGCGTACGCGTTCGTGAACCAGGAGGCGACGGCCACGTCGTACGCGGCGGTGTGCTGGAAGGCCTCGGCCGCGAGCCGCTTGCGGGCGGTGAGGTCGAAACCGCCGCCCTGGGCGGCGGCGAGCACGGCGTCGTAGCGCGCCGGGCTGGTGACCACGGCCACCGAGGGGTGGTTCTTGGCGGCGGCGCGGACCATCGAGGGGCCGCCGATGTCGATCTGCTCCACGCACTCGTCCGGGGTCGCGCCCGACTGGACGGTCGCGAGGAACGGGTAGAGGTTGACGATCACCAGGTCGAAGGGCTCGACGCCCAGCTCGGCGAGCTGGTTGCGGTGGTCCTCCAGGCGCAGGTCGGCGAGGATGCCGGCGTGCACGCGCGGGTGCAGGGTCTTGACCCGGCCGTCCAGGCACTCGGGGAAGCCGGTCAGCTCCTCGACCTTGGTGACGGGCACCCCGGCGGCGGCGATCTTCGAGGCGGTGGAGCCGGTCGAGACGAGGGCGACACCCGCCTCGTGCAGACCGCGGGCCAGCTCTTCCAGTCCCGTCTTGTCGTAGACGCTGATGAGCGCGCGCCGGATCGGGCGCTTCGACGCGGCGAGGTCCTCGCCCTCTGCGGTCACGGTCTCTGCGGTCCCTGCGGCCTCTGCGGCGGTCACTGGATTGTTACCTTTCGTCCCTCGATGCGGTAGCCGTGCCGGGCCAGGCGCCCCACGACGTCGACGAGCAGCTCGCGCTCGACTTCCTTGATCCGCTCATGGAGAGCGGCTTCGTCCTCTTCGTCCCTGACCTCGACCACACCCTGGGCGATGATCGGACCGGTGTCCACGCCCGCGTCCACGAAGTGGACGGTGCAGCCGGTGACCTTCGCGCCGTAGGCGAGGGCGTCCCGTACGCCGTGGGCGCCCGGGAAGGCCGGGAGGAGGGCCGGGTGCGTGTTGACGAACCGGCCGCCGAAGCGGCCGATGAACTCCGGCCCGACGATCTTCATGAACCCCGCCGAGACCACCAGGTCCGGCGCGTGCGCGTCGGTGGCCGCGGTGAGGGCGGCGTCCCACTCCGCACGGCTCGCGTACGACCTGACCGGGCACACGAAGGTGGGGATCCCGGCCTTCTCGGCGCGCTCCAGTCCGGCGATGTTCTCGCGGTCGGCTCCCACGGCGACGACTTCGGCGCCGAAACCCTCGGGTCCGCCGGGATGGGCGTCGATGGCGTCGAGCAGGGCCTGGAGGTTGGTGCCGGATCCGGAGACCAGCACGACCAGGCGGGAGGCGGCCATGGGAGGCCCTTTCTCGTCGAGCGGGGGCGCCTCCCGGCGTGAACCGGGGGCGCGTCGTTCGTCTTGTGCGATCGCATGAAACTTCGGGTCCCCGGTATACGGGGGACCATACGAAGCCACCGACCGCCTGCAACGATACCGGCACACCGGACGGCCCCCGAGGGACGGGGGGACGGGTGGGCGGTAGCGTCTGGCGTACACGCCGTAAACAGGCCTCGGACGTCCCAGCGGCGTCCACGACACAGGGGATGAAACACACCCGATGCCGGACCGCCCCCAGCCCGACCGCCCCACCGACGACAACCCCTTCGCGGCGCCCCCGGAAGGCCGGCCCGACCGGCTCTGGGAGCCGCGCGCCGGCGGTGACGGCGGCGACCAGCAGGAACCCGGGTCGGGACCGGGCGCGGACCCCGGGTCGGGACCGGCGCGCTGGGACCCCACGGACCCGATCCAGCGGCGGGCGCGGTACGCGCTGCTGGCCGGCATGTGGGGCTTCTTCTTCGGGGTCTTCGGCATCCCCTCGATGGGGCTGCTGCTGGGCGCGCTCGCCCTGTACTGGGGGATCAGCGCGCTGCGCGGGGTCCCTGCGAAGCCGTCCGGGGACGGGGCGAAGGGCGCGTCCGGCCGCTCGCGCGGCACGGGCGCCTCGGCGGAGGACGTGGGTACGGGGACGGGCAGGAGCGCCGCTGCGGATCCGGGTGCCGGTACGGCCACGGGTGCCGGTGCGGCTCCCGGTGCGGCCCGGGGCGGGCTGGCGGCGCTGGGTGCCGCCGCCCGGCCCCAGCGGACGGCGGCGGCGAGCGGTCTGGTGACGGCTTCCCTCGCGATCCTGCTGGCGCTGTCCTCGTATGCCGTGCAGCTCACGTACAAGGACTTCTACGTCTGCAAGCAGGACGCCCTCACCAAGCCGGCCGAGCTGCAGTGCAACGACCTGCTGCCGGACAACTTCATCGGCAAGATGCTCGAGGTCCAGCGCTAGCCGGTCGATGGGCTGGTCGATCCGGGCGGCCTCCGGCGCGGGCTGTCCGGCCTGCCCCGGGTCCCTTGCCTAAGCCGGTTCGATTCCCGGTTCCGCTGCCGGTTCCACTGCCGGTTCCGTTCCGGGTTTCCGGCGGGTCAGTACGCGGGCTCCGGTCACCGGCGGGACGAGCGGGGCCGCGGCCGGGGGCTGCCGGGGCGGTGGCGGGGGCTCCGGAAGGGACGATCCTGCCGGTACGAGGGCCCCGGGCCGGGGCTCGGCTGCGAGGGCCGATGCGGGTGCGGGTGCGGGCACGGGCACGGGCGTGTGCGGGGGCGCTCCCGCGGTCGCCGGCAGCGGCTCCGCGGGAAGTGCGGGCAGCGGGATCGGGGTCAGGTCCAGCTTGAGGCCGGGCATGACCAGCACGGGGCGCTTCGGCGGTGCGGACACCGGCCGGGACGCTTCCTCCGGAGCCCGGGCCGGGGACGGCCCGTCACCCTCGGCCGGGGTGCCCGAGAAGTCCGGGATCAAGGTGCCCGCCGCCCGGCGCAGAGCCGCCCAGCGGACCTCGCGCACGCCGCTGTCGTGCCAGGCGTCCTCGGAGCCGGCGCCGGCCAGGCCCCTCGCGGGCCGGTTCCGCCAGGCGTGCACGGTGACGGCCAGCGGGACCGCGAGGGCCAGGGTCCAGCCCAGGGCCGCCCCGCCCGTCTGCCACCACACCGGGCCGAAGGCGGCCAGCTCCCGGGAACCGAGCGGCCCCGCCGAAGCCGCGGTGAGGGCGGCCGTCGCCAGGGCGCACACCAGGGCGCCCAGCGCCGCCGTGAGCGCGGTCTCCCCGTACGAGACATCGCGTGCCCGGCGTACCGCGAACCAGCCCACCGCCAGCCCGGCCACCACCGGCACCGCGCCGACGGCCCAGGTCAGCGGCGTACCGGGGCCCTCCGGGGGCAGCGCCGCGAGCAGCGGGAAGCGCGGCAGCGCGGGCGAGCCGCCGAAGCCGAGCGGGGTCGCGGCGGCTCCGGTGCCCAGAGCGAAGCCGGGACCGAGGGCGTAGGCGGCGCCCCAGACGACGGTGTTCGGGATCAGCACGAGGGAGAGCAGCAGCACCGCGAAGCGGCCCGACCAGTCCCCGGTCAGCGCCGCGAAGGAGCCCTGCACCTCCGCCCCGTGCCAGGCCAGCGAGCCCCCGACCAGCAGGGCTCCGCCGCCGAGGAGCACCAGCACCCCGCCGGCGCCGGCCCGCAGCGCGAGGGTGTGGCGGGGCCGGGTGAGCCGGCCGGGCAGCTGCCCGAGCGGCCGCCCCCGGGACTCCCAGACCCCGCCGGCGGCGGCGAGGGCGGCGACGACCGGGAGGTGGCGGGCCGCACTGAGCGGGTCGGCCGGCAGCGGCCCGGCTGCGGCGTACACGACGGCCAGGGCGCCGACCCCGAGGTAGCCGCAGAGCACGGCGGAGAACACCACGCCCGCGGGCAGCGGCTCCGCGCCCCGGTCCTCCTGCCCGGCGCTGCCGAGCCGGGCGGCGCGCCGGATCAGCAGCGCGGGCAGGGCCACGAGCAGCAACGGGGTCAGGCCGACGGGGGCGGGCACCCCGGAGAGGGTTTCGTAGCGGACGAGGTCGGTCCCGTGGGCGAGCAGCCAGAGGCCCGCCGCGAGGTGCAGGGCGCCGCCGGGGCCGCTGTCGGGGTAGGGGGAGCTGATCCACAGCACGATGACGAGCACGGCGAGGAAGCCGAGCCCCAGTACTGCGGCGACGGCGCCACCCACGACACACGCGGCGGCCGCCGGTGAACGGCGCCGTGCGGGGGCCCTGGGGGGCATGGGCAACGAGGTCCCGCGTTCGGTCACTTGGGTCACCCCGCCATGGTGCCAACGACACGCGCTATGGGCGGGTAACAGGCGAATGACCGTGGTGTCGCTCAATATACGTTTATGTACTTTTTCGCTCAGGGCGTCCGGGTCGCGGGGAGTGTGGCATGACACAAAGCGTCACGGAGCTGGGCCTCCCCACCCCGAAGGAACGCCGACGCCTGCGCGAAGCGGCCGACCTGACGCACGATGAGGTCGCGGCGGCAGTGGGCGTCACCTCGAACACGGTCCGCTCCTGGGAGACCGGCCGCACCCACCCCCGGGGCCGCAAGCTGGAGGCCTACTCCAAGCTCCTGACCCGCCTGTCCACGGACGAGTCCGCCGACTCCACCCCCTCGGACCCTATGGGCCTCACAGGCCCCACAGGCCCCACAGGCCCCACGGGCCCCACGGGCCCCACCGCGCGGACCGACGGCTCGGCTCCCCCGGACGGCCCGGCCACGGGGTCCGCCGTCGACGCGTCCGCCGCAACCGGCCCCGCCGGAGCGGACACGGACGCGGCGTCAGCCCCGTTCGCCACGTCCGAGAGCCCGCTCGACAGCGACACGGAGCGCACCGAGGCGGCAACCGGCGCCGGAACCGCGGACGCAGACGCGGCGTCAGCCGACGATGCCCCCGAGAGCCGGTTCGGGCTGCGCATGATGCGCGGACTCACCCGGCCCGCCGGGGCGCAGACCCGGCCCAAGGCCGCCGTCAAGCGCGCCGCGAAGCCGCCCGTCGGGATGCCCCGGCACGAGGCGAAGTCCACGGTCAGGGCCGGAGCCGCCCAGGGCGGCGCCGGCCACGGCGGAGGCGGCCACGGCGGAGGCGGCCACGGCGGAGGCGGCCACGGCGGAGGCGGCGGCTTCGCAGCCCTCCGCCCGGGTGGCCCCGGTCTCCCGGGCGCCGGTACGGGTGCGGCCCCTGACACCGGCTCAGGCGCCGGACCGGACTCGGAGCCGCGCTCCGGGAGGCCCGCCGCGCCGAGCACCGGGCCGGGCACGGGGAACCCCGCCGGACGGGGCTCCGAAGCCGCCACCCGGACGAGCACCACCGGGCCGGGCTCCGGGCCGGACACCGGTTCGGAATCCCACCCGGCCACCGGGGCGGGGCCGACCGGGGCGGGCTCCTGGGCGGGCTCCGGTGCCGGCTCCGGTCCGGGCTCCGACCCGGCCGCCGGGAAGGCCCCCGGGAGGGCCGCCGCTCCCGACTCCGCGCCGACCGGCAAGGGCGCCGGGCCGGCAGCCCCCGAGGGAGACGCCCGCACGGCGGGCGGCCCGGCCGCGAAGGCCCGTACCGCCCCCGAGGACGCGCCCGGGGACGCCCCCCAGGCCCCCGGCGACGGCGCCCCGACCGTGACGGCGACCTCCGCCTTCGACGCCCTCTACGCCCGCACGGCCCCCGCCCTGTCCCGCCAGGCCTACCTCCTCACCGGCCGCCACGCCCTCGCCTGTGAGGCCGTGGAGCGCGCCTTCCAGCAGGCGTGGGAGCGCTGGCCCGAGGTCGCCACCGATCCCGATCCGGTCGGGTGGGTGCGGGCGGCGACGTACGAGTACGCGCTCTCCCCCTGGCACCGGTTCCGGCGTTCGCACCGGCACCCCGACAAGCCTCCGGCCGAGCCCGCCGACCGCGTCCTGCTGGACGCGATGCTCGGGCTGCCCCCGGCCCACCGCCGGACCGTGCTGCTCTACGACGGCGTCGGGCTGGACCTCCCCGACACCGCCGCCGAGACGGAGGCGTCCACGCCGACCGCCGGCAGCCGGCTCGTCAACGCGCACGCCGACCTCGCCGACCTGCTCCCCGAACTGGACGGCGTGGCGCCCGCGAAGCAGTCCGCGGTGCTGCGCGAGCGGCTCGGCACGCTGACGCCGGCCCGCCCGCTGGAGCCGCGCGCGGCAGCCGTCGTACGGGTGGCCGGCGAGCACCGCAACCGGCTGTGGACGCGGGCGGTGATCGGGGTATCGGCGGCCATCGCCGCCGCGACGGCCTACACCTGGGTGACCGCCCCCACCGAGTACGAGCCTCCGCGCGCCCCCGGCACGAGCGTGTCGGGCGTGCCCCCGCACAGCGGCCCGCAGCAGCTCACGGACGAGGGCCGGCAGCTCCACGACAAGCTGCTGTCCGATCCGTCGGCCGGACCGGCCCGGATCGCGCCGAGCCTCGAATAGCCGTACGTCCGGCGCTCTCCGTCTACGGAAACGGGCGTGGCCCGCACCCCTCACAGGGTGCGGGCCACGCCCGTCCGCACGTACAGCCGAAGGCTGCCGCTTACTGCTTACTGCCTACTGCTTGCTGCTTACTGCGCGGCGTTCAGGATCTCGCGCGCCAGCTTCGCGGTCTCGGTCGGCGTCTTGCCGACCTTCACGCCCGCGGCCTCCAGGGCTTCCTTCTTGGCCTGTGCGGTGCCCGAAGAACCGGAGACGATCGCACCGGCGTGACCCATGGTCTTGCCCTCGGGGGCGGTGAAGCCCGCGACGTAGCCGACGACCGGCTTGGTGACGTTCTTCGCGATGAAGTCCGCCGCACGCTCCTCGGCGTCGCCGCCGATCTCGCCGATCATGACGATCAGGTCGGTGTCGGGGTCCGCCTCGAACGCCTCGAGGGCGTCGATGTGCGTGGTGCCGATGACCGGGTCGCCACCGATGCCGACGGCCGAGGAGAAGCCGATGTCACGGAGCTCGTACATCATCTGGTAGGTCAGCGTGCCCGACTTGGACACGAGACCGATGCGGCCGGGCTTGGTGATGTCGCCCGGGATGATGCCGGCGTTGGACTGGCCGGGGGTGATCAGACCCGGGCAGTTCGGGCCGATGATCCGCGTCTTGTTGCCCTTGCTGGAGGCGTACGACCAGAAGGCGGCGGAGTCGTGCACCGCGATGCCCTCGGTGATGACGACGGCCAGCGGGATCTCGGCGTCGATCGCCTCGACCACGGCGGACTTGGCGAACGCCGGCGGGACGAAGAGGACGGAGACGTTGGCGCCCGTCTTCTCCATCGCCTCGGCGACGGAGCCGAAGACCGGGACCTCGGTGCCGTCGAAGTCGACGCTGGTGCCGGCCTTGCGCGGGTTCACGCCGCCGACGATGTTGGTGCCGTCAGCCAGCATCAGCCTGGTGTGCTTCATGCCCGTGGCACCGGTCATGCCCTGGACGATGACCTTGCTGTCCTTGTTGAGGAAGATAGCCATGTGAGTCTGTGACCTCTGCCCTTACTTCGCAGCCGCGAGCTCGGCGGCCTTGTCGGCCGCGCCGTCCATGGTGTCCACGCGCTGAACCAGCGGGTGGTTGGCGTCCGAGAGGATCTTGCGACCCAGCTCGGCGTTGTTGCCGTCGAGGCGGACGACCAGCGGCTTGGTGACCGCCTCGCCCTTGTCCTCGAGCAGCTGCAGCGCCTGGACGATGCCGTTGGCGACCTCGTCGCACGCGGTGATGCCACCGAAGACGTTGACGAAGACGGACTTGACGTCCGGGTCGCCGAGGATGATCTCGAGACCGTTGGCCATGACGGCGGCGGAGGCGCCACCGCCGATGTCCAGGAAGTTGGCGGGCTTGACGCCGCCGTGGTTTTCGCCGGCGTAGGCGACGACGTCGAGGGTGCTCATGACGAGACCCGCGCCGTTGCCGATGATGCCGACCTCGCCGTCGAGCTTCACGTAGTTGAGGTTCTTCGCCTTGGCGGCGGCCTCGAGCGGGTTCGCGGCAGCGTGGTCCACGAACTCCTCGTGACCCGGCTGGCGGAACTCGGCGTTCTCGTCGAGCGAGACCTTGCCGTCGAGCGCGATGACGTCGCCGTTGGCGACCTTCGCGAGCGGGTTGACCTCGACGAGGAGCGCGTCCTCGGCGATGAAGGTCGCCCACAGGGTCACGAGGACCTCGGCGACCTTCTCGGCGACCTCGGCCGGGAACTGCGCCAGCGCGACGATCTCGCGGGCCTTCTCGATGGTCACGCCCTCGTTGGCGTTCACCGGGACCTTGGCGAGCTTCTCCGGGGTCTCCTCGGCGACCTGCTCGATGTCCATGCCGCCCGCGACCGAGGCCATGGCCAGGAAGGTGCGGTTGGTGCGGTCGAGGAGGTACGAGACGTAGTACTCCTCCAGGATCTCCGGAGCCGTCTCGGCGATCATCACCTTGTGGACCGTGTGGCCCTTGATGTCCATCCCGAGGATGTCCGTCGCACGGGCGACGGCCTCGTCCGGGGTGGCGGCGAGCTTGACGCCGCCGGCCTTGCCGCGGCCGCCGACCTTCACCTGCGCCTTGACGACCGACTTGCCACCCATGCGCTCGGTGGCCGCTCGGGCTGCCTCAGGCGTGTCGATGACTTCACCGGCCAGCACCGGTACACCGTGCTTGGCGAAGAGGTCCCTCGCCTGGTACTCGAACAGGTCCACGCGCGTCCGTCCCTTGTCTTTTTAAAGATTCGCAGTGATTCGCGGTTGTCTGCTATCTGCGTGGGCGTGCCGCGGAGGGCAACGTGACGGCGCTGTCACAAGGAAGGCGCACACGGTGACCGTGGACGCGGCATGTCCGTCCCGCAGGTTATCCCCGTGGGACGTAGGTCCCTAAATCGCAGATCACACCTGAGCGGTGATACCTGTCACAGATCGCCTCACGGTTGAACTGCATCTTCGTGCGATCTGCCGATGGCCGACCGCCGCGAGGACTCCCCTACGGGCCCCCGCGCGGGCGGTGCGGCGGCCGACCGCGGTGGTGCCCGGCCGGTCACGGAACGGGCAGGGGACGCTTCTCCAGCGCCGCGGCCATCACCTCCGGAAACAGGTCCGGAGTGCAGGCGAAGGCCGGGGCGCCGAGCGCGGCGAGGGCGGCGGCGTGGGCCCGGTCGTAGGCGGGAGCTCCCTCGTCGGACAGCGCGAGCAGCGTCACGAACTCCACCCCCGCCGCCTTCATCGCCGCGACCCGTTTCAGCATCTCATCGCGTATGCCGCCCTCGTAGAGGTCACTGATGAGGACGACGACGGTGTCGGCGGGACGGGTGATCTTCGACTGGCAGTAGGCGAGCGCGCGGTTGATGTCGGTGCCGCCGCCGAGCTGGGTGCCGAAGAGCACGTCGACGGGATCGTCGAGCTGATCCGTCAGGTCGACCACCGCGGTGTCGAAGACGACCAGCCGTGTCGCGATCGAACGCATCGAGGCCAGCACCGCCCCGAAGACGGAGGCGTAGACGACGGAGGCCGCCATCGAACCGGACTGGTCGATGCACAGCACGACCTCCTTCTTCACCGCCCTCGAGGCGCGCCCGTATCCGATCAGCCGCTCGGGGACGACGGTCCGGTATTCGGGGAGATAGTTCGTCAGGTTCGCCCGGATGGTCCGGTCCCAGTCGATGTCCGCGTGCCGCGGCCGGCTGATCCGCGCGGACCGGTCGAGCGCGCCCGTCAGCGTGGCCCGCGTCCGGCTCGCGAGCCGCTTCTCCAACGCCTCGACCACCTTGCGGACGACGGCGCGGGCGGTCTCCCGGGTGGTCTCGGGCATGGCCTTGTTGAGGGAGAGCAGGGTGCCGACGAGGTGTACGTCCGGCTCCACCGCCTCCAGCATCTCGGGCTCCAGCAGCAGGGCGGACAGCCCGAGCCGCTGGATCGCGTCCCGCTGCATGACCTGCACCACGGAGGTGGGGAAGTACGTCCGGATGTCCCCGAGCCAGCGCGCCACGTTCGGTGCGGAGCCGCCGAGCCCGGCCGACCTCTCCCCCGCCCGCTTGCGCCCTCCGCCGCCGTCTCCCCCGTACAGCGCCCCGAGCGCGGCATCCATCCCGGCGTCCGCCCCGCTCAGCGCACACCCGGTCCCCTCCCCCTCTCCCCCGCCCAACACCATCCGCCACCGCCGCAACCGCTCGGCGCCGCCGCCACTCACTTCCGCACCAGCCATCTCCATCGGTCCCACCCCTCACTCTCGCCACACCCATCAACCTGTGCTGGCCGGTGCGGGGCATCCCCCGACCGATACCGCCGCACGGGGCGGAGTCCCCTACCCGCCCTTCGCCCGTTCCCCGGGCTGCGCCCGGACCCCTCCTGGGGCTCCGCCCCAGACCCCGCGCCTCAAACGCCGGCGAGGCTGAATGGACCCACCTCCTGCGTGCACGTGCAGGCTGACGCCCGCGAAAATCCAGCCCCTCCGGCGTTTGAGGAGCGGGGGTCCGGGGGCTGGCCCCCGGAAACGGCGCCGCACCCGGCGAAGGGTCCGGGGCGCAGCCCCGGGGAACGGGCGAGGGCGGGTAGGGGACTCCGCCCCGCGCAGCGGCCCACCGCGGCCGCCCCGCCAGGGCCCCTCACCCCCGCGCCCCCGCCAGCAGCAGCTGGACCAGGTCCACCACCGCATCCGCCCGGACCGGATCCAGCTCCGCACCGAAGCCGTCCGGCGCGCCCCCGGCCCCCACCCCGGCCGGGCCCCCACCCGGCCCCCGCCGCACCAGCTCCCCCAGGCTCCGCCGAACCCCCGCCTCGTACCCACCGAAGGTCCTCCGCAGGAGCGGCAGCACGTCGATGAACGCCCGCTCCGGCACCGACGCCAGCCAGCCGTCGATGAGCGCCAGCAGCCGCTCGTCGTGCACCAGCAGCGTGCCGCCGCCCGAGCCCCCGCCCGCGAACCCCTCGATCCAGCCCGCCGCGTCGGCCGGCGCGCACGCCGGGGACAGCGAGAGCCCCATCAGCCGGGCGGTCTCCTCGGGCGCCAGCCGCCCGTCGTCGAGCAGCAGCCGCGCCGCCCGCCCGCGTATCAGCCCGGGGACGGTGTCGCGCCCGGCCAGCGTCCGCAGCACCGCCGCCCAGCGCTCCCGCAGGCCGTCCGTGTCCAGCGCCTCCAGCAGCCCGACCGCACCGTGCACGCCGTCCACGTGCCCCCGCAGCTCCTCCGCCGCGTCGGCGTCCAGCCCGGCCGCGCAGGCGGGCGGCAGCGCCACGCATATCCGCTCCGCGAGCCCGGCCGCCACCGTCCCCAGGGCCGCCGCGTCCGTGCCTCGTACGTCCCCGTACCGCAGCGAACGGGCCAGCGCGGGCAGCGCCTTGGCCAGGCCCGCCACATCGGTGTCCAGCGCGGCCCGGTCGGCGAGGGCCCGCAGTACGGCGGGCAGGGCCCCGGAGAGCCCGGCCAGCAGGCACCGCTCCGCCAGGGCGGTGACCTCGCCCAGGTCCCCGGCGCCCGCCGCGTCGGCCTCGGCCCTGGCGGTGGCCGCCCCGAGGACGGTGGTCCCCCAGATGCCGGCTTCGGCCACCCGCACCGCGAGCTCCGGCTCCCAGCGCAGCCGCCAGGTCTCGCGGAAGGTGCCCGTGCTCCCCCGGGAGGCCGTCGGGACGCCCCAGTCGATGCCGAGCAGCCGCAGCCGGTGCAGCAGCAGGGACTTGGCCGCGTCGGTGTCCTTGCGCAGGTCGAGTTCCAGTTCCCGGTCCTGCGCCTCGGGCTTGAGCCGCAGCGAGCGCTGCCGGCGGGTGAGGTCGCGCTGGAGCGGTACGACGGGCGCCGCGTCGGGGACTTCGCCGAGCACGTCTCCGACGACGAGCCGGTCCTCGATCAGGGCGAGCGGTATGTCGGAGCCGTCACACATCACCGCCCGGACCGCTTCCAGGGTCTCCGTCAGCCCCGGCACCGGCCGGCCCCGCATCGCGGCCAGGGTGTCGGCGAGCCGGACGGCTTCGATGACGTGGGCCGGGGAGACCTGCCGGTCCTCCTCGCGGAGCAGGCCCGCGACCTTGGTCAGCCAGCGTTCGACGGGCCGGTCCCGGGCCGCGAAGAGGTGTGCGTACCAGCCGGGCGAGGTGATGCCCGCGCCGTACCCTCCGGCCCGGGCGAGGCGCCGGTGGGTCCAGGGCACCCAGGTGGTCTCCACCTTGACCTTGGGCAGGCCGGCGAGGAGCGCCTTGTCCGCGGCCGCGGTGGTCTTCGTCCGCAGGGCCGGGACGTGCCAGGCCCCGCAGACGACGGCGTAGGCGTCGCCGAACTCCCGGCGCGCGGCCCGCATCCGCTGCCGCATGTACGCCTCGCGCACCAGGTCCCGGTGGTGGCCGCCCGCCCCGTACTCCTCGCGCAGGGCGCCCATGGCCTCTCCGAGCGCCTCGAACACGCCGAGCGGGTCGGTGGCCGGTCCCGTCCCGCCACGGTGCTCGACCACGTCCTCCCACCACCGCTCGGGGTCCTCGTACCCGGCGGTCTCCGCCAGCACGGCCAGCGGGTCCAGCCGTACGGATCCGTGCGCCGCTCCGTCCGCCGCGTCCCCCGCCCCCTCCGGGTCCTGCTCCGGGGCCTCCGGCACGGCCAGCGAGTGCGCGGCCGGGAGGTCGATGAACCGCACCGGCACGTCCCGCTCCTGCGCCCACCGGATGGCGGCCCATTCCGGGGAGAAGCCGGCCAGGGGCCAGAACGCGGCCCGCCCCGGGTCGTCGGCCGCGTGGGCGAGCAGGGCGACGGGCGGGCGCATCCCCGGGTCCGCGGCGAGCGGGAGCAGGGCGTCTCCCTCCGGCGGTCCCTCGATCAGCACCGCCGCCGGCCGCGCCGCGTCCAGGGCGGCGCGCACCGCGCGGGCCGAGCCGGGCCCGTGGTGCCGTACGCCGAGCAGCAGCGGGCCCGCGGCGACCGTGCCGTGGGTGTTCGGGACCGTCGTCCCGGGGCTCATGCCGTCACCTCCCGGCAGGCCCGGTAGAAGTCCTTCCAGCCGTCGCGCTCGCGGACCACGGCTTCCAGGTACTCCTGCCAGACCACCTGGTCGGCGGCCGGGTCCCGGACGACGGCCCCGAGGATCCCCGCGGCCACGTCGGAGGGGCGCAGGACGCCGTCCCCGAAGTGGGCGGCCAGGGCGAGGCCGCCCGTGACCACGGAGATGGCCTCGGCGGTGGACAGGGTGCCGCTGGGCGACTTGATCTTCGTACGCCCGTCGTCGGTGACTCCGCCGCGCAGCTCGCGGAAGACGGTGACGACGCGGCGGATCTCCTCCAGGCCCTCCGGGGCGGCGGGCAGGTCGAGGGCGCGGCCCATCTGGTCGACGCGGCGGGCGACGATGTCGACCTCGGCGTCGGCGGTGGCGGGCAGCGGCAGGACGACGGTGTTGAAGCGCCTGCGCAGCGCGCTGGAGAGCTCGTTGACCCCGCGGTCGCGGTCGTTCGCGGTGGCGATGAGGTTGAAGCCGCGCACGGCCTGCACTTCCTGGCCGAGCTCCGGTATCGGGAGCGTCTTCTCGGACAGGACGGTGATGAGGCTGTCCTGGACGTCGGCGGGGATCCGGGTGAGTTCCTCGACGCGGGCGGTCATGCCCTCGGCCATGGCCCGCATGACCGGGCTCGGTACGAGCGCTTCGCGGCTCGGGCCGTGGGCGAGGAGGCGGGCGTAGTTCCAGCCGTAGCGGATGGCCTCCTCCGGGGTGCCGGCGGTGCCCTGGACGAGGAGGGTGGAGTCTCCGCTGACGGCGGCGGCGAGGTGTTCGGACACCCAGGTCTTGGCGGTGCCGGGCACGCCGAGGAGCAGCAGCGCGCGGTCGGTGGCGAGGGTGGTGACGGCGACTTCGACGATCCGTCGCGGGCCGACGTACTTGGGTGTGATGACGGTGCCGTCTTCGAGCGTGCCGCCCTGCAGGTACGTGGCCACGGCCCACGGGGAGAGTTTCCAGCGGGCCGGGCGGGGCCGGTCGTCGGCGGCCGCCAGGGCTTTCAGTTCGTGCGCGAAGGCGTCTTCGGCGTGCGGTCGCAGCGCCTCTGCGGTGGTCTCGTTCCCGGTCGTGGCCATGGTCCCCCTCCAATGCTGCGCAGCCGCTTCCGACTGCTGGAACCACGATGCACCCGACCACTGACAACGGGCCCCGGAAGATGTGTTGTTGCAGGTCAGAGCGATTGTCAGTGGGGGTCTCTACCGTGGAACACATGACTGAGCAGGGGGTCCGCTGGACAGCGGAACAGGTACTGGCTCTGGCTCCTGACGATGCCTCACGCAAGGCGGGGGCCAGACTCGGTGGGGCGGGGCCGTGGTCACAGACCGGAGGTTCCGCTTCCGGTGCGGTGTGGGGGTTGTGCAAGGGCAGCGGCAGCAAGCCGTACCGGACGGTCGTCGACCTGTCCGGGCCGGCGTACAACTGCTCTTGCCCGAGCCGGAAGTTCCCGTGCAAGCACGCGCTGGGCCTGCTGCTGCTCTGGGCCGCGGAGGGGCTCGACACCTCGGCCGGCACCTCGGCCGGCACCTCGGCCGAAGCTCCGGACTGGGCGGACGGGTGGCTCGCCGAGCGGGCGGCGAAGGCAGCGCGCCCGGCCGCCGACCGCTCCGGCCGGGCGGGGCCCGCCGACGCCGAAGGGGCCCGCAAGCGGGCCGAGCGGCGGGCGGCCCGGATCGGCGCGGGCGTCACCGAGCTGGAACAGCGGCTCGCGGACCTGGTGCGCGGCGGCCTCGCCGGTCAGGAGCGGGCGGGATACGCGGCCTGGGAGGAGACCGCCGCCCGGATGGTCGACGCCCAGGCACCCGGACTGGCCGCGCGGGTGCGGGAGTTGGGGACGATACCCAGTTGCGGCGCCGGCTGGCCCGCCCGGATGCTGGAGGAGGCCGCGCTGCTGCACCTGCTGGACCGGGCCTGGCTGGGGGTTTCCGGACTGCCGGAACCGCTGGCCGCGACGGTCCGCAGCCGTCTGGGACTGCAGCCCCAGACGGACGGCGAGGCCGTACGGGACCACTGGCTCGTGCTGGCCCAGTACGACACGGCGTCACCGGACGGCCGTCTCACCACCCGCCGGATATGGCTGCGCGGGCTGGCGAGCGGGCGGCCGGCCCTGGTCCTGGACTTCGGCCCGCCCGGGCGACCGCCGGGGCTGGCGCTGCCCGTCGGGCTGGTGTTGGAGGCGGAAGCCCGCTTCCGGCCCGGCTCCGCCGGGCTGCGCGCGGATCTCGGGGAGAGGTTCGCGCCGGCCGCGCCGTGCCGGACCGCGCCGACCGGCGTGAGCGCGGGCGCGGCACTGGAGGCGTACGGCGCGGCACTGCGCGAGGACCCCTGGCTGGAGTCCTGGCCGGTGGTGCTCGGCCCGGTGGTTCCGATACCGGGAGGACAACAGGGAGGACGGCAGGGACAGCAACAGGGCTCGGCGACATGGCAATTGGCGGACGCGGAGGGGATGTCCGCCCTGCCCGTGCCCCTGACCGGGGCCGGGAGCCGGATCGGGACCGGGATGTGGCAGCTGGCCGCGCTTTCGGGAGGCGGCCCGCTGACGGTGTTCGGCGAATGCGGACACCGCGGATTCACCCCGCTGACGGCCTGGCATCAGGACTCCTCGGAGCCGGTGGTGCTGGGCTGAGCGGGCGCAGGGGGAAAGCGGCGGCGCGGGGGCGCCGACGTATTCGAAACGAGTGAGCCGGGGGGCTTTCGTGGACGACAACCACGCCAGTTGAGGCCGTAGGTACGGCCGTGTGCGCCACAGGGAAACAGACCGAGCTGCTCCGGTCCCGCGGAGGGGGCGGGACCGGAGCACGACCACCCGCACACGGCACGGCACACGAGGGAAAGAGGGAGGGCATCCGGTGAACACGACCACGGACACGCACACGCACACGGGCACGCATACGGACACGCATACGGACAGAGCGACGGACAGAACGACGGACGGGTCGGTGGACACGGCCTACGCGGACGGGAACTGGGACGAGCTGGTGAGCACCGCGCTGCTGGGCACCGAGCGGCGCCGGGGCAGTCCCGAGGCCCTGCTCGGGGCAGCGGCCGTGCAGACGGTACGGCGCCGGGCCGGGCTGAGACCCGCCGAGGCCGGCCCGCGTCCCGAGCCCGCCCCGCGCGACCCGCGTCCGGAGCCTCCGGAGCCGGCCCGGCGGCGGCTCGCGCAGCTGCTGGCGAGCCGGGCCGGTGCGGGCAGCGGCAGCGGGCGGCGGGGGGCCGCCCCGGACCTGACGGAGCTGCTGCCGCAGTGGCTGGCAGCCGCCGGACAGCACGGGTACCGGGCGCCGGCCTCGCTCGTGCCCGCACTGCTGGACGTCGCCCGGGCCCGCAGCGACCTCCGGCCGCAGGCGCTGGCCCTGGCCGGGACGCGCGGGCTGTGGCTGGCCCGGCTCAATCCGGACTGGCGGTTCGCACTGCGCGGGGGCTCCGGGGGCGCCGGCGAACTGCCCGACGTGCGGGACGCGATGGGAGTGGAGCGGCTGTGGCAGGAGGGGCTGTTCGCCGAGCGCGTCGCGCTGCTCGGCCTCGTACGGGCCCACGAGGCGGCCGCCGGGCCGCGGCTGCTGGAGACCACGTGGAGCACCGAACGGGCCGAGGACCGGCTGATGTTCCTCGACTCCTTGCGGGTGGGGCTGTCGGCGGGTGACGAGCCGTTCCTCGAAGCGGCGCTGGGCGACCGCAGCCGCAATGTCCGGGCGACCGCCGCCGAGCTGCTGTCCGCACTGCCGACCTCGGCGCTGGCCGGGCGGATGGCGGTGCGAGCGCTGGCCTGCGTCGGCCCGGAGGGGGTGACGCCGCCGGCCGAGTGCGATGCGGGGATGCTGCGCGACGGCGTGGTCAAGCGGCCGCCGGCCGGGCGCGGGGAGCGGGCCTGGTGGCTGGGGCAGTTGGTGGAGTCCGCGCCGCTGTCGTGCTGGGGGGACCGGTTCGGGGGACTCGGTCCGGCGGAGATCGTGGCGTGGCCGGTGGCCGAGGGCTGGGCGGAGGAACTGCACGCGGCCTGGTGCCGGGCCGCGGTGCGGCAGGGCGACCCCGCGTGGTCGCAGGCATTGCTCGGCTCGGCGTCCGCACCGCCCGCGGCGGGCCCGGCGACGGCGTCGCTGGCGGAGCGGGCGAAGCTCCTGTCGGCCCTCGGGGAGGAGGAACGGGCGGAGTGGGTGGCGGAGTTCATACGGGCGCACGGGCTGTCGGAGGCGTTCCAACTGCTCGGGGTGTGCGTGGTGCCGTGGGCGGGGGCGCTGGGGCGGGCGGTGATCGAGGCGCTGGACTCCGCGCGGGAGTCGGGCGGCTACCCGTGGAGCTTCAGCGGGGTGATGGGACTGGCGGAGCGGTGCCTTGATCCTGCGGAGGCGGGGCGGCTCGATGCGTTGGCGGCGGAGCCGGTGGAGGAGGGTGGCGCGGCGGCGTACTGGTCGGAAGCCTTCCAGCGCCTGGTCGCCACCCTGCGGCTGCGGGCGGCGCTGCACGCGGAACTAACGCCGCCGAGCTGACCGCCGGCCCCCACCCGAAGTGCCGGGCCCGCCCGGGGCGTGGACCACCGCCGGCGAGGCTGGACGCAGTCGGCGTCAGCCTGCACGTGCAGGCTGACGCCGACCGAAATCAGCCCCTCCGGCGTTTGAGGAGCAGGGGTCCGGGGACTGGTCCCCGGCAGCGGTGCCGCACGGGGTGCGGATCTATGCCGGCTGGCGGACGTGCGCGCGGACCCACTCGACGATGGCCGTGGTCGTCGCGCCCGGCGTGAAGATCTCGGCCACGCCCTTCTCCTTCAGCGGAGCGATGTCCGCTTCCGGGATGATGCCGCCGCCGAACACCTTGATGTCCTCGGCATCGCGCTCCGCGAGGAGTTCCAGCACGCGCGCGAACAGCGTGTTGTGCGCGCCCGACAGGATCGACAGCCCGATCGCGTCGGCGTCCTCCTGGATCGCCGTGTCGACGATCTGTTCGGGGGTTTGGTGGAGGCCGGTGTAGATGACCTCCATGCCCGCGTCCCGCAGGGCCCGCGCGATCACCTTGGCGCCTCGGTCGTGGCCGTCGAGGCCCGGCTTGGCCACCACCACACGGATCGGACCGGTCACACCCATCGCACTGCCTCCCGAGTGAACGAACGTTAAGTACAGCATCGCGCACACCCCCGTTTCGCGGTCAACCACGAGGGGGAAATCACACGTGGGATGGCGTACCACCGCTCCGCGCCGACAGCCGCACGGCACGGGGCGGTCGGACGCCCTGGTCCCGAGAGGCTAGGGGGGGCCGTCCATGGGGCTGACCATGTCCGGGGCCGCGCTGCGGGCGGGCGTACTGGAAGTCATCGTGCTCGGCGGGCACATCCTGCTGTATCCCACCGGGGTACTGCCGGAGCGACCCGCCGCCGCCACCCACGAGCGCCCGCCGGTGCTGCTGCTCCACGGGTTCACCGACAACCGTTCCGTCTTCGTCCTGCTGCGCCGCACCCTCGGGGCCGGCGGCCGGCGGCAGGTGGAGGCGTACAACTACTCCCCCTTCACCCGCGACCTGCGCGTCACCGCCCGGCATCTCGCCCGGCGCGTCGAGGAGCTGTGCGAGCGCACGGGGCAGGACCGGGTGGACCTGGTGGGGCACAGCCTCGGCGGGCTGGTCGGGCGATACTACGTCCAGCGCCTCGGCGGCGACGCGCGCGTCCGCACGCTCGTCACGCTCGGCACCCCGCACTCCGGCACCCGCGTGGCGCCCTTCATGGACGCGCACCCCCTGGTCCGGCAGATGCGCCCGGATTCCGAGGTGCTCACCGAACTGCGCGCGCCCGCGCCCGGCTGCCGGACCCGGTGCGTGGCGTTCTGGAGCGAGTTCGACGAGCTGATGGACCCGACCGAGACGGCCCGTATCGAACACCCGGACCTGCTCGCGGAAAACGTGCAGGTCACCGGCATCGGACACCTCGCCCTGCCCGCACACCCCACCGTCATCGCGGCAGTGCGGCGCTCGCTCGACGGACCCCGGCCGATCGCCCTCCGGCAGCCCGGCGCCGCTTCCGTCGCCTGACCTGCGGCCGCCCCGGTTCGACCTCGGCCGTGGGAGCGAAAACCGACCTCCAGTCGAACACTTTTCGAACTCAAGGCCAAGGGTGTGTCTTCAGCGGACCGAAAGACGGCCGAATGCCCGGTTCCGCCGAGCACAAAAGCCTCCGAAGATTGTCGTTGCGTGTAACCGCCGGGTACAGTCACGCCACTGCTCTCCTCCGAGGACCCCACATTCCTCGGCCACCCAGGCCCCCCGCTGCCGAGGCGAAAGAGAAGTTGGTGAACGACCGCCCCTCGTCGGGCCAGTACCCCGATTTTGGGTATGACGGCCTTTCCACCACCACTTTCGCTGGCGATTCAGCCTATGCGTCCTATGAAACACAGGCCCAGGGCTACAACTACGGCGCCACCTACGGTTCCTACGACACCGGTTCCTACGACACCGGCTCGTACGACACCACGGCTTGGACCGCCCCCCAGAACTCCTACGCGCAGCCGTCCGTCGACGCATACGCCGCCTACGACGGCTACCTCTCGACCGTCCCCACCCAGGGCGGCGTCTCCGTGGACTACCAGTCCACCGCCTTCGGCTACGAGACCTCCGCCGAGCAGACCGGCCACTGGTCGGTCCCGGGCTACGGGACCGAGACCGGTGCCTACGACGCCACCGCCTGGAACACGGCCTCCGAACCGGCCTACGGGTACGGCGCTTACGAGCAGCAGCAACACCAAGTCCCGGCGCAGGAGCAGGCCCACGGCCAGGCCCACGCCCAGGTTCACGAGCAGCAGTACGCCTACGACTACGGGTACGAGGTCTACGCCGCCACCTCGCCCGAGGTCGAGGGCGAGGTCCCGCTCGACGTGACCTACACCGAGACCGCCGTCTTCGAGTTCCTCCCCGCCGATGCCGATGACGCGGACACGGATGCGGGCGCGGACGCGGACATGGACGGGGATGCGGGCACCGAGGTGCACGATCTCCCCACCCAGGCCATGCCCGTCTCCCCGGCCGCGCCCGCCGAGCCGCGCCCCTCGCGCCGCGCCGGTTCCAAGCCCGGCTCGAAGCCCGTCGCCAAGGCGAGTGCCGCCAAGGCCGGCAGCACCAACCGCCGTCGTACTCCCGCCAAGCGTTCCGCGCTGCTGACCGTGGCCGTTCCCTCGGCCTGCGTGATGGGCGTCGCGGGTGTCGCCGCCGCCTCCGTGGGCGGTCTCACCGGTGCGGAGAAGCCGTCCGAGGAGACCACCACCCTGGCCGCCCCCGACCCGGCCTCCATCAAGCCGGTCGCGGCGAACAGCAAGCTCGACACGCAGCTCACCGCCCTCAGCGCCGACGCCGGCGACTTCGCGGACCGCGCGAGCCGCACCCAGGAACGCATCGACCTGCGCCTGCGCCAGGACCAGGAGAAGAAGCAGAAGGCGGAGGAGGCGGCGGCCAGGGAGGCGGCCCGCCCCAAGTTCGCCCTCCCCGTCGCGCGGCACGGCCTCAGCGCCGGCTTCGGCCAGGCGGGCGTCAACTGGATGTCCGTGCACACCGGCATCGACTTCCCGGTGTCCTACGGGTCTTCGGTCATGGCCGCCACCGACGGCACCGTGCGCAGCCAGTGGAACCCCGCCTACGGCAACATGGTGATACTCACCGCGCCCGACGGTACCGAGACCTGGTACTGCCACCTCAGCAGCGCCAAGATCCGCTCCGGCAAGGTCAAGGCCGGCGACGTGATCGCGTACTCCGGCAACTCCGGCAACTCCACCGGCCCGCACCTGCACTTCGAGGTACGGCCGGGCGGCGGCTCCCCGGTGGACCCGCAGTCGTGGCTGCGCGCCCACGGCCTGAACCCGAACTAGCAGAACCGGGCGCGCGGGACGCGGGACACCGGCCGGCTCCGGCCGGCCTCCCCAAGCCCCCGCCCCCGTGCCCCGCAGGGCCGCGGGGCCTCGGGGCCGCCGGTCCGCGTCCCGCCCGTCGGCGCTCTAGAGCTTCTGCACCGGCGCGTACCGCAGCAGGAGCCGCTTCGGCTTCTCGTCCCCGAAGTCGATGGTGGCCTGCGCGTCCGCGCCCGCGCCCCTGACCTCCATGACCGTGCCCAGCCCGAACTGGTCGTGCGTGACCCGGTCCCCGACCACCAGCGCGATGACCGGCTTGTCGGAGGCCCGCCGCGTGGCGAACCCCGACGGGCCCGACTTCGAACGCGACGAGGACAGGAAGGCCTCCGGCGAAGTGCCGAACGAGGCCTTCGACCCGCCCCCGGCCCCACCCGAGCCGGAGGACCCGTACCCCGAGCCCGAGCTCCGCATCGGGCCCGCCGGCTTCTGCGCCGCGCCCGTGCGCTTCCACTGCAGGTACTCGGCCGGGATCTCTTCCAGGAACCGCGACGGCGGGTTGTAGGAGGGCGTGCCCCACGCGCTGCGCATGCTCGAGCGCGTCAGGTACAGCCGCTCGCGCGCCCGCGTGATGCCCACGTAGGCGAGGCGGCGCTCCTCCTCCAGCTCCTTGGTCTGGCCCAGCGCGCGCATGTGCGGGAAGACCCCGTCCTCCATGCCGGTCAGGAAGACCACCGGGAACTCGAGGCCCTTGGCGGTGTGCAGGGTCATCAGGGTGATGACCCCGTTGCCGTCGGTGTCCTCGTCCGGGATCTGGTCGGAGTCGGCGACCAGCGCGACCTGCTCCAGGAACTCGGCGAGCGTGCCGGGGCCCACCGGCGGGGCACCGTTCTCGGCGGCCTCGGCCGCCGCCGCTTCCCTGGCCTGCTCGAATTCGAGTGCCACGGCGGCGAGTTCCTGGAGGTTCTCGATGCGCGTCTCGTCCTGCGGGTCGGTCGAGGCCTGGAGTTCGGCGAGGTAGCCCGTGCGCTCCAGGACCGCTTCCAGGACCACCGCCGGACCGGCGCCCGAGTCCACGATGGTGCGGAGCTCCTCCATCAGCACGTTGAAGCGCTTGACGGCGTTGGTCGAGCGGGCGGCCATGCCGAAGGCCTCGTCGACCCGGCGCAGCGCCTGCGGGAAGGTGATCTTCTCGCGCATCGCGAGCGCGTCGATCATGGCCTCGGCGCGCTCGCCGATACCGCGCTTGGGCACGTTCAGGATCCGCCGGAGCGGGACGTTGTCCTCGGGATTCGACAGGACGCGCAGGTACGCGAGGACGTCGCGGACCTCCTTGCGCTCGTAGAACCGGACGCCGCCGACGACCTTGTAGGGCAGTCCGACGCGGATGAAGATCTCCTCGAACACGCGGGACTGCGCGTTGGTCCGGTAGAAGATCGCGACGTCGCCTGCCTTCGCGTCTCCCGCGTCGGTCAGCCGGTCGATCTCGTCGGCGATGAACTGCGCTTCGTCGTGCTCGGTGTCCGCGACGTAGCCCGTGATGACGGCGCCGCTGCCGGCCTCGGTCCACAGGTTCTTCGCGCGGCGGTTCTCGTTGCGCTCGATGACCGCGTTGGCGGCGGACAGGATCGTCTGGGTGGAGCGGTAGTTCTGCTCGAGCAGGATCGTGGTCGCGTCCGCGTAGTCCTCTTCGAACTGGAGGATGTTGCGGATGGTCGCGCCGCGGAAGGCGTAGATCGACTGGTCGGCGTCACCCACGACGCACAACTCGGCGGGCGGCAGGTCCGGGTAGCCGGTGCCGACCAGCTCGCGCACGAGCGTGTACTGGGCGTGGTTGGTGTCCTGGTACTCGTCGACCAGCACGTGCCGGAAGCGGCGCCGGTAGTGCTCCGCGACCTCCGGGAAGGCCTGGAGCAGGTGGACCGTGGTCATGATGATGTCGTCGAAGTCGAGGGCGTTGGCCTCGCCGAGGCGCCCCTGGTACATCGCGTACGCCTGGGCGAGGGTCTTCTCGAAACCGTCCGCGGCCTGCCCCGCGAAGGCGTCCGCGTCGATGAGCTCGTTCTTCAGGTTCGAGATCTTGGCGCTGAAGGCCTTCGGCGGGAACTTCTTCGGGTCCAGGTCCAGGTCGCGGCAGACGAGCGCCATCAGGCGCTTCGAGTCGGACGCGTCGTAGATCGAGAAGGACGAGGTGAAGCCGAGCCGCTTGGACTCGCGGCGCAGGATGCGCACGCACGCGCTGTGGAAGGTGGAGACCCACATGGCGTTCGCGCGCGGGCCGACGAGGTCCTCGACGCGCTCCTTCATCTCGCCGGCGGCCTTGTTGGTGAAGGTGATCGCCAGGATCTGGCCCGGGTGGACCCCGCGCGCGCCCAGCAGGTGGCCGATGCGGTGCGTCAGCACGCGCGTCTTGCCGGATCCGGCGCCGGCCACGATGAGCAGCGGGGAACCCGCGTGCACCACGGCGGCGCGCTGCTCCGTGTTCAGCCCCTCCAGGAGCGCCGCCGGGTCGATGACGGGCCTGGGGGCGCCGTCCCGGTAGTACGCGTCCCCGTGGATGGGCGCATCGAACCGGCCCCCGAAGAGATCGTCCGCGCCCGTCTCGGGCGCGGCATGGTCTTCGGGCGGCGGGGGGACCTCTTCGGAGGGGGAGAGGTCGGCCAGGAAGCTGTCGTCAAAGAGGCTGCTCATCGCCTTCCGAGTTTAGGGGGCGGGACCGACAGCCGGTCCCGCCCCCGGAAAATCCCGGTCCTCCCACGGAAAATTCGGCGGCATATGCCCTGTGGAAGGGTCCCGCCCCCTTCCGAGGTGCCCTCTCCGGCGCTAGCGTGCTCCGCCAACCGGAAGGAGGTGCCGGCCCGTGTACCCGTACGGATTCCCCTCGTCCCACCCCTCCCCCCACCACCGCAAGCCGCGCACCCGAAGACATCCGAACACCCCCACCGTGGTCGTCACGACCGCGGCCCTGTCCTCCTTGGGCCTGCTCCTCCCCCACCAGGCCGCGGCGGCGCCCGCCCCCCGCCCCTCGGTGGAGGAGGTCCGGACCCGCGTGGACGAGCTGCACCGGCAGGCGGGCACGGCCACCCAGGCCTACGACGCGGCGGCCGGGCGGACCGCGGAGCAGCGGGCCCTGCTGTCGGCGCTCATGGACCAGGTCGCCGGCACCACGCAGAAGCTGAACGAGGCCCGGCGGCTGCTCGGCAGCCACGCCGCCGACCGGTACCGCGGCGCCGGTGGCCTCGGCGGTACCGCGACCCTGCTGCTCAGCGCCGATCCGCAGGCCTTCTTCGCGCAGGCGCACCTGCTGAACCGGCTCGGCGGCCGCGAGGACGCACTGCTCACCCAGTACACCCGGGCCAGGGCGGAGACGGCCGGCAAGCGCCGGGAGGCGGCCGTGGTGGTCGGGGAACTGGAGCAGGCGCAGGAGGAGCTGCGCGGGCGCAAGCAGGAGGTGCAGGCCCGGCTCGCGGAGGCGAACACCCTGCTGGCCCGGCTCACCGCGTCGGAGCGGGCGCGGGCGCTGGCCCCGCGGGCACCGGCCGCCTCGGGGCCGCTGCCCGGGGACGCCGCCGCGTCGGCGTCGGGGGCCAAGGCGGTGGCCTTCGCCCGGGCCCAGCTGGGAAAACCGTACGTCTGGGGCGCGACCGGCCCGCGCTCGTACGACTGCTCCGGCCTGACCCAGGCCGCCTGGCGGGCGGCGGGGATCACGCTGCCGCGCACCACCTGGGACCAGGTGAAGGCGGCTCCGCGGATCGCGACCAAGGATCTGCGCCCGGGGGACCTGGTCTTCTTCTACGCGGACATCAGTCACGTCGGGATCTACATCGGCGGTGGCCGTATGATCCACGCCCCGCGGCCGGGGACGTCCGTCCGCGAGGACTCGGTCTACTACCAGCCGATCTACGGGAGCGTCCGGCCGGGGTGAACTCGGCAGCGCGGACTTTTCCGTTGGCTGCCCCCTCGGCGTGTCCGTCACTCAGCGCCACCGCACGGCGGGACCTCCGGCGCGGCGCTCACCGTCCGTATCAAAGGAGTTGGCGGGGGCCCCGCCAACTCACTCTCTCCGTTGGTCCGTTCGTGCCGTTCGATTCGCAGGTTCCGCCAACCGGACCTAGCGTCTAGCACATCGAGGAGCATTTCCTGCCTTTTGCGGACAAACTGTTCGCGGCTGCGCCTCGGGGACCCGGAGGATTCACCATGCGTTCCATACGTGTCGCGTCCGTAGCCCTGCTGTCCACCGCCGCCTTCGCGCTCGCCGCGCCGATGGCCTCGGCCAATGACGGCGGGACCACGCCCAACGTCACGTCCTTCGGCTTCACCGTCTCCCCCGCCGCCGTCGCCCCGGGCGGCACCGTCACGCTGAACGCCACCGAGTGCCAGGAACCGCTGGTGAAGGTCTCCTCCGGCATCTTCGACGCGGTCGAGCTCAACGAGGGCAAGTCCGCCACCGTCAAGGTGGACGCGGACGCCAAGCCGGGTGCCCAGTACGAGGTCACCTTCGACTGCAAGGGCGAGAAGGGCACGACCACCCTCACGGTCGCGGGCCCCTCGACCGGTACCGGCACCGGCACGACCGCTCCCTCCAAGGGCGTCAAGGCCGGCCTCGGCGGCGGCGCCGGCGGCCTGAACGGCACCGAGATCGCGGCCGGTTCCGCGCTGCTGGCCGGTGCGCTCGGCGGCGGCGTGTTCCTGATGCGCCGCCGGGCGGGCGACCACGCCTGACCACCGACCCCCTGACCGCCGGGCCCGTCCGACCCGCCCCTGGCGACCGGACGGGCCCGGTCCAGTACCGGCCGCCGGATCGCGGCCGCCCGGCCACAGACCCCGGGCAACAGACCCCGGGCCCCGGGCCACGGGCCCCGTCCCTGAAACTCCCCGGCACCACGGAAGGAGCGCGCATCATGCCCCGCCCCCAGGAGCGTACGAAGCCTCGCGGCGGCTGGGGCGTCGTTGCCGTGGTCGCCCTCAGCGGCACGTTTCTCCTCACCAACGGGCTCGACCTGGACGGCGGTCCACCGCAGCCCGCGCAGGCCGCCGTGCTGGTCGGCGACCCTGCCCACGACGAGGCCGCCCGCCGCCTCCCGCCGGCCCCGCGGCCGCTGAAGCCCTCCCCGCCGACCCGGATCCGGATTCCGGCCGTACAGGTCGACGCCCCCGTCAGCCGGGTCGGACTCGATGCCGAGGGCTGGGTGGACGCCCCGCCGCCGGAGGACCGGAACCTGGCCGGCTGGTACGAGGGCTCGCCCGCCCCGGGCGCCCAGGGCACGACGGTGATCGACGGTCACGTGGACAACAAACGGGGACCGGCCGTCTTCTACGCGCTCGGCTCGCTCAAGCAGGGGCAGCACATCGAGGTGGACCGACAGGACGGCCGTACCGCCGTGTTCACCGTGTACGGCATCGAGGTCGTCGGCAAGAACGATTTTCCGGCGGCGCGGGTCTACGGACCCAAGGGCGCTCCGGAGATCCGCGTGATCACCTGCGGCGGCGGCTTCTCGAAGAAGGGGGGCTACGACGGCAACGTGGTCGTCTTCGCCCGCCTGACGGAGATCCGCGGATAGCGGACGGCCATCGACAGACGCCGGACCGGACAGGTCCGGTCGCGTCCCGCCACTTTCGATCATCTCGTCATCCGCCCGTTACCTTCGGGTCTAGCGTCCTCCTCCAAGCACCGATGGAGGAAGGACGTGAGGCCCTCGTGGCCAGTCATCGAAAGCCCAGGCAGCGCCCGCTCACCGGCGGCACGGCACGGAGCTCCGTACGCACCACCGCCGCCACCCTCGCCCTCGCGGGCGCTGCCACCGCCACCGCGTTCGAAGGCACGTCCCACGCCGATCCGCAGCCGACGCCCTCGCAGGTCAAGTCGGAGATGGACCGGCTCTACGAGGAGGCCGAGGCCGCGACGGACCGGTACAACGGGGCGAAGGAGAAGGCCGACGAGGCGCAGCGCGCGCTCGACGGGCTGCGGGACGAGACCGCCCGCAAGACCGACCGGCTCAACACGGCCCGCAGTGCGCTCGGTTCGCTGGCCGCGACGCAGTACCGCAGCGGCACGCTGGGCGCCGCCGTACAGCTGGCGATGTCCGACGATCCGCAGGAGTACCTGGACCGGGCCGCCCTCATCGCCCGCGCCGGGAACCGCAACGCGGCCGATCTCTCGGCCGTGCGGCGGGGGCTCGACGAGGTCGGGAAGCTCAAGGAACAGGCCGACGGGCGCCTGGCCGACCTGCGGGGCCGGCAGCGCGAACTCGCGGGCCACAAGGCCGAGATCGAGGAGAAGCTGACCGCCGCGCAGCGGCTGCTGGCCAAGCTGACGGCCGAGGAGCGCGCGGCCTACGAGGCCCGCTCGGCCGGACCCGCCCCGAGCCGCCCCGCCACCCAGGCTCCGCCGCCCGCCGACAGTTCCCGCGCGGCCCGCGCGGTGGCGTTCGCGTACGGGGCGATCGGCAAGCCGTACGTGTGGGGCGCGACGGGCCCGGGCTCGTACGACTGCTCCGGCCTGACCCAGGCGGCCTGGCGGGCGGCCGGGGTGTCGCTGCCGCGCACCACCTATACGCAGATCAACGCGGGACAGCGGGTCTCCCGCGACCGGCTGGCCCCCGGTGACCTGGTGTTCTTCTACTCCGGCGTCACGCACGTCGGCATGTACGTCGGCAACGGCCAGATGGTCCACGCCCCGCGTCCCGGCTCCACGGTCCGCGTCGCGCCGGTGGACTCGATGCCCTGGGCCGGAGCCTCGCGGCCGGCCTGACCGGGGCCCGGACGACCGGGGCCCAGGCGACCGGGGCTCAGGCGACCGGGGCTCAGATCAGCCGGCGGGCCGTCGCCCAGCGGGTCAGCTCGTGGCGGTTGGAGAGCTGGAGCTTGCGCAGCACGGCCGAGACGTGGGATTCCACGGTCTTGACCGAGATGAACAGCTGCTTGGCGATCTCCTTGTACGCGTACCCGCGCGCGATCAGCCGCAGCACCTCGCGCTCGCGCTGGGTGAGGCGGTCCAGGTCCTCGTCGACGGGCGGGGCGTCCGTCGAGGCGAAGGCGTCGAGCACGAAGCCCGCCAGCCGCGGCGAGAACACCGCGTCCCCGTCCTGGACGCGGAAGACCGAGTCCACCAGGTCGGTGCCGGTGATCGTCTTGGTGACGTAGCCGCGGGCGCCGCCCCGGATGACCCCGATGACGTCCTCGGCGGCGTCCGACACCGACAGGGCCAGGAACCGTACCGGGTCCTCGACGGCGCCCATCAGCGGGGCGCAGCGGCGCAGTACCTCGACGCCGCCGCCACCGGGCAGGTGCACGTCGAGGAGCACCACCTCGGGTCGGGTGGCGGTGATGACGGTGACGGCCTGGTCCACGTCGGCGGCCTCGCCGACGACCTCGACCCCGGTCCGCTCGGTCTCGCCGATCTCGGCCTGTACCCCGGTGCGGAACATCCGGTGGTCGTCGACGAGCACCACCCGGACCCTCCTGGTCACGCCGCCGGTGCTCGCGCTGTCCTCGGTCATGCTGCCTTCGCCGCCCTTTCCATCTCCAGCTCGACTTCCGTGCCGCCGTCGGGCGCGGACCGCAGTCGGGCCGTCCCGCCGTTGCGCTGCATCCGGCCGATGATCGATTCTCGTACGCCCATCCGGTCGTCCGGTACCGCGTCGATGTCGAAGCCGGGGCCGCGGTCCCGTACGGACACGAACACCGTCTGGCCCTCCACCTCTGCGAACACCTGGACGGGGCCGCCGTCGCCACCGTACTTGGCGGCATTGACCATCGCCTCGCGCGCGGCCTGCATCTGTGCGGCCAGCTTCTCGTCGAGGGGGCAGTCGCCGACGACGACCACCTCGATCTGGACCCCGTGGTGGTCCTCCACCTCGGCGGCGGTCTTCTTCACGGCCTCGGCCAGCGTCGTCGGTTCCTCGCCCTCGTCCTTGCCGGTGCCCTCGGGCTTGTACAGCCAGTTGCGCAGCTCCCGCTCCTGGGCGCGGGCGAGGCGGCGCACCTCCCCGACGTCCTCGGCGTTGCGCTGGATCAGGGTGAGGGTGTGCAGCACGGAGTCGTGGACGTGGGCGGCCACCTCGGCGCGCTCCTGGGCGCGGATGCGCATCAGGCGCTCCTCGGAGAGGTCCTGGGTCATCCGGATCAGCCAGGGTCCCGCCAGGAGGGCGACGCCGACGAGGACCGCGAGGGTGGCGGTCAGGACGTTGCCCAGTTGGGCGGCGGAGCCGCGGACCACGATGAAGACGGTCAGGCCCACGCCGACCAGGGCGACGCCCGCGAGTGCGCGGGCGGCCTGCAGCAGCCGGGCGTGCCGGCCGGCCGCTGCGTTCCAGTGGGCGCGGCGGGCGTTGTCGGCCTGGCGCCAGACGAGGACCACGCCGGCTCCGACGAGCAGGGTCGGCCATACGTACCGTCCGGAGCTGCCGCCGACCTGTACCTGGGAGATGAAGATTCCCGCGCCGACGCACAGCGCGATCAGCGCGATGATCTGGCCCCGCTCGGGCTTGCGCAGCCGCCGGGTGCCGTCGGGGAGGGTGTCGAAGTAGGAGCGGTGGCCGCTGCGGCCTCCGACGCCGAGCGGTACGAAGACCCAGAAGGCGGCATAGAGCAGCATGCCGAGGCCGTCGCCCCACATGAACAGGCCGAGGAAGGTGAGCCGGACCCAGATGACGGGCAGGCCCAGGTGCCCGGCGAGGCCGCGCGCGACTCCGCCGAGCATCCGGCCGTCGGCGCTGCGGTAGAGCTTGCGCTGCGGCGTCTCGTCGGAGTCCGGTGCGTACGGCGTGCGTGGGGCGGCTGCTACGGGCATGTCACCGATGGTCACACGCTCGCGGCGGCGGTGGCATCAGGGCAGCCCCCCAGTTCTCTCGGGGGGATATCAGGGTTGCGCCAGGGTAGATCCGGATGCCCGCGGCGGCGGCGGACCGTCACCATGTACGCATGACCGAAGTACACGATTCCCCGCCGCCGGACGCAGGAGCCGGCAGGAGTGCGGCCGGTGCGAGCGCCGGCTCCGCTTCGCCGCTCGCCGAGCGCCCTCCCCTGCGCCGCGGCAAGCGGGACAAGGTGCTCGCGGGCGTGTGCGGCGGGCTGGGCCGGTACTTCGGTCTCGATCCGGTGATCTTCCGGATCGTGCTCGGCGTCCTCGCCGTCACCGGCGGCGTCGGTCTGATCTTCTACGGCTTCGCGTGGCTGCTGCTGCCCCAGGAGGGCGAGGAGGACAGCGAGGCGAAGAAGCTGCTGACCGGCCGGGTCGAGGGCTCGACGCTGGCGGCGGTCTTCGCCGCGCTGGTGGGCTGCGCCCTGTTCCTGTCGATGCTGGACAACGGCGGGCTGGCGGTCTTCTCCGTGCTGGCCGTCCTGGCGCTGGGCGCCGCGGCGTACTGGTCGCTGCGCCGGCGCAGCGGGCCCGGCGGAGCTGTCGAGGACAAGGCCGCCGCGGCGGGCGCGGAGTTCGTGTACCCGGCGGCCACCCGTACCGGGCACCGCACCGCGCACAGTCCGGCGCCGCCGGAGACCCAGGCGCCGCCCGCGCCCGGGGGCCCGTCCTGGTGGCGGGATCCGCTGGTCAAGGACGGCACCACGGGGCCGGTCGGCTCGACGGGGTACCTGTGGGGCCCCGAGGACTCGGTCGGGGCCGTACCCGGCGGCGGTCCGGCGGCGACGGCTCCGCCATCCGCGGAGCGCGTCCCCTGGCAGCCCCGCGGCGGCATCGGCGGCCGGGTGTTCGTACTGGCCGCGCTGGCCGGGAGCATCGCCACCGCCGCGGTCTGGGAGGGCAGCACCCTGAGCCATGCCCTGCAGGTCGGCTTCGCCGCCGCCCTCGCCGTCTTCGGCCTGGGGCTCGCGGTGAGCTCGGTCAAGGGCCGCACGGGCTTCGGCACCATCCTGTTCTCGGTGATCACGGCCGTCCTGCTGGCCGGTTCGGTCGCGCTGCCCAAAGACATCAGGACCGACTGGCGCGTCGTGGACTGGCATCCGACCGCGGTGGCCGAGGTGGCGCCGGTGTACGAGGCGGGAACCGGGCTCGCCACCTTGGACCTCAGCCACGTGGACGTGCCCAAGGGCACCACCGTGCCCGTCAGCGCTTCCATCGACGCGGGCCGGCTGCGGGTGATCCTCCCGAGGGAGGTCACCGCGAAGACGGTGGCGACGGTCAGGCTGGGCGACATCCAGATGCCCGGCGACACCGGCGAGGACGTCCGTATACGCAACCACCCCGAAACCCGGGAGGCGACCCTGCCCCCCGACTCGGGCACCAAGGCCGGCGGCACGATCGAATTGCACCTCAGCGCGGGTGTGGGACAGGTGGAGGTGGCCCGTGCGGCGTCATGAGTTCCAGCCGGGACGGCTGATCGCGGGACTGGTCCTGATGTCGGCCGGGGTGCTCTATCTCCTCGGCGCGGCGGGCGAGGCCGATCCGCCCTGGTTCTTCGTCCTGATGATGACCGCGGGCGGTCTCGCCTTCGCCGCCGTCGCCGGGCTGGTGACCTACGCCGTGCGCCGCGACCGGCGCGACCGGATCAGCGAGTCCAGCGACAGATAGGGCGCCCCGGCGAGGACCAGCGGGGTCCAGGCCAGCAGGTAGATCAGGTCGTTGCCGTAGTAGTACGGGGTCACCGCCCAGGACACGGTGAGCCACAGGCTGAGCGAGATCAGGGCCCCGCCGACGGACGCGATCCGGGTCAGCAGTCCGGCCAGGACCCCCAGGCCGACCAGGAGTTCCCCGATGGCCAGGGCCACGGCGAAGCCGACGGGCGCCTTCAGGGCCAGGTCCACCAGGGCCGGGACCGCCGAGGTGTCGCGCACCCCGTTCATCAGTTCGCCGATGGAGCCGCTGCCGGTGGCCCTGAGGAACGCCGAGTCGGTCAGCTTGTCCAGGCCGGCGTAGACGAAGGTCACGCCGAGGAAGATCCGCAGGGGCAGGAGCGCGTGGCGGGCGGCGAGCTCGCGCAGGCCGCGCAAGCCGCTCGGTCCGGTGGGAGCGTCAGGGGCGCCGGAGGGGACGTCAGTTCGGGTCACGCGCTATGTGTACCCGCTTCACTCCGCCACGTCGATGGTGCACCGGTTTGATTCCACCCCCGCGGCGGTGACGACCTGGATCTCGATACGCCCGGGCTCCACTTCCGCCGGGACCGGCACGGTCAGCACGGCGTCGGACGGGTTGATGAAGCCGCCCGCCACCGGGACCAGCGGTACGTGCACATGGACCGCGCCCACTCGGACCACCAGCCGGGCCAGCATCTCCGGCGTCTGCGCCCCCGGAGGGACGAAGCCCACGCCGCGGATCTCGATGTCGTCCCCGGGGCGGATCGCCGCGTCCAGGTCCCCGGGCTCGCGTCTGCGCACCACCGACAGGACCAGCGGGCGGCTGCCCTCCGCGTACTTCGCCGCCAGGTACACGGCCGCCGACAGCGCCACCAGCAGTGCCAGCGCCCACGGCAGCGCCGGCAGCCGGTCCGGGAACCGGGCCAGCGAGACCGCCGCGAAGCCCAGCACCACGGTGGAGACCAGGACGTACTGGGCGTCCGGGAAGGAGCCCCGGCCCGCGTCGTCCGTCAGCAGGTCCGCCCCGGTCGGCCGGTCCGCCGGCAGCTTCTGCAACCGCTGCCCCATGATCCGTACGGAGACCACCCGGCGCACCAGCACCGCGACCCCCGAGGTCAGCCCGAGCACCGCCAGCAGCGGCAGCGCCCGGTCGAGCGCGAGCCCCTCGTACAGGGCCTGGCGCTCGGGTCCCGGCGAGGAGGCCGCGAGCCGCAGCGCGGGCAGCAGCGTCGCGAAGGCGGTGAGCACCAGCCAGGCGCTCGGTACCGCCTTCGAGGTGGACAGCCGGTTGTCCTCGCCGACCAGCGGGGCCAGCAGACCGCCCCGGAGGGTCTGCGCGCGGGCCGCCACCGTCAGCAGGGCGGCCAGGACCAGCGCGGCCAGCAGCCCGGCGGTGCGCGCCGTGGACCAGCCGGTGCCGAGTGCGGTGCCGACCTGGACCAGGAGCAGCACCCCGGCGGCGATCCACACGGCGAGGACGGCCCGCCGGGAGAACAGGTAGAGCCAGGAGCTGCCCGCCTCCCGGCCCCGGTCGGCGACCGTCCGGGCGGACAGGGTCAGCTCGTCGGAGACCCACTGCCGGGAGGCTCCGAGGGAGTGGGCCACGGCGGCCGGCACTCCCTGCCCCGAGGCGAACTCGTCGCGCTTCTCCAGGAACGCTGCGACCGCGCGGCGGTGCCCCTCTCGTGTGCAGTCCTCGCAGGCGCAGGCCGCGGTATGGGTGCTTCTGGACATCTCTTGGACAGCCACGAACGTGCCGCCTCTCTGAACTCCGGTGCGATGCCAGCGAATTGTGCACCACTGGGGCAGTGTTCCGGATTGCGCACGATGTCAGAGCAGGTGATTAACCGTTCATGATGTTGACGCACCCGCTCCGGCGGCCTCCAGGAGCGGCTGGCAGTTCACCCACGCCGCCAGATCCGACCCGAACCGCTCCCGGGTCGCGAGGGCGCTGTGGTGGCTGATGAGCACCGCTTTCCCGGCCGCCCGCGCGATCAGCTGCACCTGCGCGGCCCGCTCCGCAGCGATGAACCACCAGGCGGCCGCCTCCACCGAGTCGCCGACCGTCAGCACCCCGAGGTTCCGCAGGACCAGCGCCTTGTAGGGACCGAGCGCGCCCGCGATCCGCTCGGCGTCCCCGTAGCCCGCGACCCCACCGCCCAAGGCGCCGCCGCCCAAAAACTCGTCGAGCAGCGCGTGGTCCTCGTAGAAGGCGCAGGCCTCCTGGGTGACGGGGGCGAGCAGTTCGCCGAGCGCGGCGAGTGCCCTGCCGTACGGGGCCTGCGTGCGGACGACGGCCACCACGGCGGGCCGGGCACGGTGGACGGCCGCGTGCACGGCGAAGGCCAACTGGTTGACCCTGCGCTCCCCCTGGCGGACCCGCCCCTCCCCGTCGACCAGCAGCAGGTCGTCGGGGCCGATCGCGCCGAAGGCCCGGCCGAAGGGGTTCACCCAGTAGCAGTCCTCGAACTCCGGGTCCCGGGCGCTGACGTGTCCGCCCACCCCGTCCTCGTACCCGAGCCTCCCCAGCAGCCGCAGCACCCCGGCGAGCCGTTCCTTGCGGTGGGCACGCTCCTCCCCGGCGGTGGCGAACACGGGCGGCATCTCGAAGCCCAGCCGCCCGGTGGGCACGGGTGCGGGTGGGAGTACGCGTGTCCCTGCTGGCTGCTCGGCCATGGCCCCTCCTTCAAGGTCGCGGCGCAAAGTACCGGCGACCGGCCGAAGAGGCCATACACGCGGCGAGGCCGCCGCTCCCTGCGCGGGAGCGGCGGCCTCGTCACCTACAGGGGCGAGTGGGGACCTACTCCCACTCGATGGTGCCCGGGGGCTTGCTCGTGCAGTCCAGGACCACGCGGTTGACGTCCGGCACCTCGTTGGTGATGCGGGTGGAGATCCGCGCGAGCACCTCGTAGGGCATGCGCGTCCAGTCCGCGGTCATCGCGTCCTCGGAGGAGACGGGGCGCAGCACGATCGGGTGGCCGTACGTACGGCCGTCACCCTGGACGCCGACGCTGCGGACATCGGCCAGCAGGACGACCGGGCACTGCCAGATCTCGCGGTCCAGGCCGGCCGCAGTGAGCTCGTGGCGGGCGATGGCGTCGGCCTCGCGGAGCAGGTCCAGACGCTCCTTGGTGACCTCACCGACGATGCGGATGCCCAGGCCGGGGCCGGGGAACGGCTGGCGCTGGACGATCTCGGCGGGCAGGCCGAGCTCCTGGCCGACCATCCGGACCTCGTCCTTGAACAGCTGGCGCAGCGGCTCGACGAGCTCGAACTCGATGTCGTCGGGGAGCCCGCCCACGTTGTGGTGGGACTTGATGTTGGCGGTGCCGGTGCCGCCGCCGGATTCGACGACGTCCGGGTACAGGGTGCCCTGGACCAGGAAGGCCACCGCCGGGCCGTCCTCCTGGAGGATCTCCAGCTGGGCCGCCTCGAAGACGCGGATGAACTCGCGTCCGATGATCTTGCGCTTGGTCTCCGGGTCGGAGACCCCGGCCAGCGCGTTCAGGAAGCGCTCCTGGGCGTCGACGACCTTCAGCTGCACGCCGGTGGCGGCGACGAAGTCCTTCTCGACCTGCTCGGTCTCGCCCTTGCGCATCAGGCCGTGGTCCACGTACACGCAGGTGAGCTGCGAGCCGATGGCCTTCTGCACGAGGGCCGCGGCGACCGCGGAGTCCACGCCGCCGGACAGGCCGCAGATGGCGCGCTTGTCGCCGACCTGCTCGCGGATGAGGGCGACCTGCTCCTCGACGATGTTGCCGGGGGTCCAGGTGGGCTGCAGGCCCGCACCGCGGTAGAGGAAGTGCTCCAGGATCTGCTGGCCGTGCGTGGAGTGCATCACCTCGGGGTGGTACTGCACGCCGTAGAGCTTCTTCTCGTCGTTCTCGAAGGCCGCGACCGGGACGACGTCGGTCGACGCGGTGACGGTGAAGCCCTCGGGAGCGGCGGAGCAGGCGTCGCCGTGGGACATCCACACCGACTGGTTCTCGGGGGTGCCCTCGAAGAGGGTGGATCCGGCCTTGGAGACGGCCAACGGGGTGCGGCCGTACTCGCGCGAGCCGGTGTTGTCGACGGTGCCGCCGAGGGTGACCGCCATGAGCTGGAAGCCGTAGCACATGCCGAAGACGGGGACGCCGGCCTCGAAGATCGCGCCGTCGAGCTGGGGGGCGCCCTCCTCGTACACGGAGGACGGTCCGCCGGACAGGATGATCGCCTTCGGGTTCTTGGCGAGCATCTCGGCCACGGGCATCGTGCTGGCCACGACCTCGGAGTAGACCCGTGCCTCGCGGACGCGGCGTGCGATGAGCTGCGCGTACTGGGCGCCGAAGTCGACGACGAGAACCGTGTCCGGGGCGCTGTCGTGGGGGGCGAAGGTGGCTTCTGGCACGGGGCAGGCCTTCCGGCGGAAGAGGGGGTTGTTTTGTCGATTCTAACGGGGGACGGATACCCCTCTTCGTCTCAGTGTCCGAACCGGCTTGGCACGGAGCGGGACAGAGGGCCATAATCCCTCCATGCGCAAGCAGCTGAGCTTCCTCTTTACCTATGGCACCGGCCGGTCCGGTCGCCATGGGTCATCGTGATGCTCGCTTGAGCCACTGACTTCCCAGAGCGCCCCGGTCCGACAGGACCGGGGCGCTCCGGCGTTCCCGCTCCGGTCGGACCCCACCGACAGGAGACCGACCATGAGCACGACCACTCTCTCGACCACGATCTCGAACCCGATCGCCCCCGAGCAGCTGATCGCCGGCTCCCGCGAGCGGATCGACGCCATCGACGACCGGATCATCGGCCTGATCCAGGAACGGATGGCCGTCTCGACCGTCATCCAGGAGGCCCGGATCGGCTCGGGCGGGCGCCGGGTGCACCTGTCCCGCGAGATGGAGGTCCTGACCCACTGGAGCGACGCCCTCGGCAAGCCCGGCACCACGCTCGCGATGACCCTGCTGGAGCTGTGCCGGGGCCGGGTGTGAGGCACGCGCCGGGTCCCGCGGCCGTCCCGTGACGCCTGTTCGTCACCCGTCCGGACCGTGACCGCCCCCGCGGCCCTTCGTTGATGCGGATGACCGTGCCAGCCAGGTGCGGGACCGCAGCACCACGCGTGGCTCGCTGGAGCGATGAGACGCACCCCCTGCCGGGCGTGCGTCGTGGGACCTCGCTCCTTCATGTGACCGGACGGCAGGGGACAGCAGCCCGGTCACCACACGAGGACGGCCGGCCCGGGGGACGCCCCGGACCGGCCGTTCTTCTCTTTCCCCCGCGGTTTCCCCCGCGGTCCCCCCGCTTGGTTTCCCCCGTTGTTCCCCCGCGCGGTTCCCCCGTTGTCCCCGCGCTGGTTCCCCCGCCTACGCCGTTACGCGCGGCCGGTGGCCCGTCGGCGGAACACCAGGAACACCACGCCACCGGCGGCCACGAGCGCCGCACCGGCCATCAGGATCGGCCCGGCGGTGGCGCCGGTCTCGGCGAGGCCGCCGTTCGGCGTCTTGCCGTTGCCGGTACTGGTGCCCGGGCTCGGAGTGGTGCTCGTACCCGGCGTGGCCGTCGGGCTCGTGGAAGACGTCGGCTTCGGGCCGGGAGTGGTCGGAGCCGGCGTCGGCGTGGGCGTGATCTGCTTGCCGTTGATCACGAAGGCGGCCTTGTCGTTGGCGTGCTTCGGGTCCCAGCCGATCGGCGCGGCACCCTCGGGTGACCAGGTGCCGACCGTGACGGACCCGGTTGCCTCCGCGATGACCTTCTCGATCTTCAGCTCGAACGGGAAGACGAACTTCTCCTTCTCCCCGATGACGTGCGAGGTCGGGCAGAAGTAGCGCGGTGCGCCCAGCTGACCCTCGCGGTAGCCCCCCGAGGCCGTGACGGACCTGCAGGACTTCGGGGCCTTGGTGACCTTCGCGCCCGCCGGGATCACGATGTCCACCATGGCGACCTCCTCGCCCGAGCGGAGGTAGGCGACCCACGCGGGGCCGTCGTTGCGGAAGCCGATGTCGGCCTTGACCGTCTCGCCCGCCTTGCCCTTCACGAAGGTGGGGGCGGCCACCAGGTCGGCGGTGTTCTTCACCGAGAAGCCGAACTCGTGCCGGTTGTTCCACGGGTCCAGGTCCGCCGCGTTCGGAGCGGCCTTGGCCGAGCGCGCCTTGAGGCCCAGCTTCTTGCCCGTGCGGGGCGTGCTGAGCTTCTGCGTGGACTTCGGCTCGGAGCCGGCCGCGTGCACCCCGTAGATCAGCTCGTCGATGAAGGCGTGCGGAGCGGCCTTGAGTGTGAGCGCGCCGGCGATCTCCCAGATCTCGCCCGGCTTGATCTCGTTGTCGAAGGTGCAGACCGTCCTGGCCCAGCCCACGTTCCAGGGCTCGTCGTCGCCGCGGTCCTCGCTGTAGGCGCAGTTGTCGTACTGCTCGACCAGGCCCATGCCGTGCGTGGTGTTCAGTTCCAGCGCCACGCCCTTGACGGACTCGGTGCCCGCGTTGGCGAAGACGACCGGGAGCGGCTGGGACTCGCCCGGAACGAGCTTCGCCTTCAGCTTGGCCTCTTCCAGCACCAGGTCCGGGCCGCCGACCTTGACCCTGGTGGTGGTGGGCTTGAAGGTGGCGCCCTGCACCGCGCCGGTCATCGTCAGGTCGGCGACCGTGCCGGTCTTGCTGCCCTTGACGGCGGTGAGGTCCAGGGCCACGACCTCGCTGGCGTACGTCCGGACCGACCAGTCCGTGCACGTGACCTTCGCCGCCGTGAGGGTGCAGTCGTTGGCCCGCTCCGGGGTGAGCTTCACGTCGGCGACGCCCTTGAGGGGGGTCAGGTCGATCGTGTAGGTGCTCTGCTCGCCGAAGTTCTTGCCGGTCTCGTTCTCGACGACGAAGCCGACCGTGGCCGTCTGCGGCTTCGCGGCGCCCCCGGGATGCGGGTGCAGGCCGATCTCCGCCGGGCTGGTGAGCGTGAACACCGGGTCCGCGGCGTTCGCAGGGGTGGCGGCCAGGCCGACGGCCGCCAGGCCGACGGCCGCCAGGCCGGCTGCCGCCAGCAGGGAGATGTGCTTTCTCATGACGGTCTTGACACGCGAAGGCCCTCCACGGTTGCCCTCTTGGGTGTGTGACGGACGCCACACCTCCGTCGCCGGTTTCCGGTACAACCATCCGGGCCGGGCGGCTGTCTTGCTTGTAGTTCGGCGGGTACCGCGCTCGGAGGGGGAGTGCGGTGCCCGCCGAAGTCGTTCAGCGGCCCATCGGCGCCGGCGGCTACGCGGCGGGGGGCGCCGTGCGCGGCGGCACCTCCGGTACCGCCAGGAACGGCAGGCGGAGCGCCCCGAAGGCCTCCTTCGGTACCGCCGGGCGGACCGGTTCCACGGCGTCCAGGCGGGCGTAGGACGCCCCCTGCTCCGGGCGCGGGTCGCGCTCGCCGTTGTTCGGCCAGTAGGACATCGCCCGTTCCGCTTGCGCGGTGATCGTCAGCGACGGGTTGACCCCGAGGTTCGCGGAGACCGCCGAGCCGTCCACCACCGAGATGCCCGGGTGCCCGTAGAGCCGGTGGTAGGGGTCGACCACGCCCTCCTCGGGCGAGGCGCCGATCGGGCAGCCGCCGAGGAAGTGCGCCGTCAGCGGGGTGCCCATCAGCTCGCCGACGTTGCTGCCGGGGAATCCGTTGATCTCCTCGGCCAGCAGCGTCGCCGCCCGCGTGGCCTCGGCGATCTGTACGGGGTTGGGCGCTCCGTGGCCCTGGCGGGCGGTGAGCAGCCCTTTCCCGATGCCGCCGGGCTTGCGGTAGGTGGTCAGGGAGTTGTCGAGCGACTGCATGACCAGGCCGATGATGGTCCGCTCCGACCAGCGCCGGTTGGACAGCGAGCGCAGCAACTGCACGGGGTGCCGGGCGGTGCGTCCGAACCAGGCGCGGACCCGGTGGGTGGAGTACGGCACCTGGAGGATGGTCATGAACCCCATCGCGTTGGATCCCTTGCCGTAGCGCACCGGCTCGATGTGCGTGTCCGCGTTGGGGTGCACCGAGGAGGTGATGGCCACGCCCCGCGTGAAGTCGGCCCGCTGGTCCTTGCCGTGCCGCCGGCGGTAGCGGCGGTCATCGGTCTGAGCCCCTACGAGGCCTTCGGAGTTGGTCCGGGTCAGATCGCCGAGGCGGTCCGAGAGGCGGGGCAGCTCGCCGAGGTCCTTCATCGTGTGCAGGAGGGTCTGGGTGCCGTACGTGCCCGCCGCGACGACCACGTAGCGGGCGCGCAGCACCTTGGGCTCGGCGCGGCGGCGGCCCTCGGTGGGGACGGTGCGGACGCGGTAGCCGCCGTCGGGGTGCTCGGAGAGCGCGGTGACCGTGGTCATGGGGTGGATGACGGCGCCGGCCCGCTCGGCGAGGTGCAGGTAGTTCTCGTTGAGGGTGTTCTTGGCGCCGTGCCGGCAGCCGGTCATGCACTCGCCGCACTCGGTGCAGGCCTTGCGGGCGGGGCCGGCGCCGCCGAAGTACGGGTCGGCGACCTCGTCGCCGGGGCGGACCCTGCCCTGGCCCTCGGCATCATCGCCGTCCCCGAAGAAGACGCCGACCGGGGCCATGTGGAAGGAGTCGGCCACGCCCATCTTGGCGGCGGCCGCCTTGAGGTGGACGTCGGAGGGGGTCGTCGTCGGGTTGAGCCGGACCCCCAGCATCCGCTTGGCCTGGTCGTAGTAGGGGGCGAGCTCGTCCTGCCAGTCCGTGATGGACGCCCACTGCCGGTCCTCGAAGAAGGCGGTGGGGGGCACGTAGAGGGTGTTGGCGTAGTTGAGGGAGCCGCCGCCGACCCCGGCGCCCGCGAGGACCATCACGTTGCCGAGGAGGTGGATGCGCTGGATCCCGTACAGGCCGAGGGCCGGGGCCCACAGGTAGTTGCGCAGGTCCCAGCTGTTCTTCGGCAGGCTCTCGCGGGTGAAGCGGCGTCCCGCCTCCAGGACGCCGACCCGGTACCCCTTCTCGGTGAGCCGCAGCGCCGAGACCGACCCTCCGAAACCCGATCCGATGACGATGACGTCGTAGTCGTAGGCATGGTCGTACGACACTGCGGTGCCTCCCCTGCAGAACGGACTGGCGGAACGGGCCGGCGGAGCGGAACGGACTAGCGGAGCCGGAAGGCCTTCATGATCTTGAGGCTGCGCGTCATGAACTCCGCGTACTTCTCGTCGTCCATCCCGAACGACGGCCCCATCGGCACCAGCCGCTGGTGGGCGACGGTCTGGGCCTCGGTGTACTTGAGGATGCCCTCGGAGCCGTGGCGGCGGCCGAGGCCGGATTCCTTCATGCCGCCCATCGGCGCCTGGGCGCTGCCGTAGGCCGGGGCGTACCCCTCGTTGATGTTGACGGTGCCGGTGCGCAGGCGGGCCGAGACGGCGTGGCCGCGGCGCGCGTCCTTCGTCCACACGCTGGAGTTCAGGCCGTAGGAGGTGCCGTTGGCCTCTTCGATGACCGCGTCCTCGTCGGTGAAGCGGTAGATGGAGACGACCGGGCCGAAGGTCTCCTCCCCGCACACCGCCATCGCGGTCTCGACGCCGTCCAGGATGGTCGGCTCGTAGAAGAGCGGGCCGATGTCGGGGCGGGCGACGCCGCCGGTGACGAGGGTGGCGCCCTTGGCGACGGCGTCGTCCACGTGGCGCTGCACGGCCGCCAGCTGGCGTTCGCCGGCCAGGGAGCCCATGTCCGCGCCGTAGGCGAGGGAGGAACCGAGGCGCATGGCCTTCGTACGGGCGGCGAACCGGGCGACGAACTCGTCGGCGATCGAAGCGTGGACGTACAGCCGCTCGATGGAGATGCAGAGCTGGCCCGCGGAGGAGAAGCAGGCGCGGACGGCGCCGGCGGCGGCCTTCTCCACGTCTGCGTCGCGCAGGACGAGCATGGCGTTCTTGCCGCCGAGTTCGAGGGAGACCCCGACCAGGCGGGCGGCCGCGCCCTGGGCCACCTCGCGGCCGGTACGCGTGGAACCGGTGAACGAAACGTAGTCGGCGTGCCGGACCACCTCGGGACCGACGACCGGGCCCTCGCCGAGGACGATCTGGAACACCTCGGCCGGCAGGCCCGCCTCGATCATCAGGTCGCGGGCCCACAGGGCGGTGAGCGCGGTCTCGGTGTCGGGCTTCATCACGACGGCGTTGCCCGCGACGAAGGCGGGCAGGGCGTCGCCGACGGAGAGCTCGAGGGGGTAGTTCCAGGGGGCGATCTGGCCGATGACCCCGCGCGGCTGGCGCAGCTCGGTGACCTTGGTGAGGGTGGGCATGGCGCCCGTGTGGCCCTTGGGACGCAGGTACGAGGGCGCCTTGCGGCCGTAGTGCCGGGCGGCGATCGAGACGGCCTGCACCTCCTCGTGGGCGTGCAGGCGGGCCTTGCCGGTCTCCAGCTGGATCAGGTCGAGCACCTCGGCCTGGCGTGCCAGCACCAGGTCGTGGAAGCGCAGCAGTACGGCGGCCCGGGCGCGGACGGGCACGGCGGCCCAGGCGGGCTGGGCGGCGCGGGCCGCGGCGAAGGCCTCCGCCACGTCCTCGGGGGTGGCTTCGGGGAGCTCCGCCAGCCGGTCCCCGGTGAAGGGGCTGTGGTTGGCGGTGCGGCCGGAGCCGGCCACCCCGCGGGTCAGCCGGGCGACCAGTTCGGGGGTCACCACGTCGGCGGCGCTCCGGGCGCCGGCCGGGGCGGGGGCGACCGGATTGGTGGGCTGCGGGGCGCTGCGGAGGGGGGCCGGGGCCTGCGTGTCCGTCATGGCCGTGAGCGTATTGCGCCCGGGGGTGCTTTGGGTACCCGCCGGTAACCGGATTTTGCCATTTCCGCCAGTGATCGCTGGCAGGATGGCGGAATCCGGGCCCGGCGGCAGCCGCCGGGGCCCGGTCTCAGCGGGCCGGGGCCGGCTGCCAGCCGCTGAGCACGACGTCGAACTGTGACCTGGTCGTGTCCCAGTCCGCGACCGGACCCGACATGTACACCGCGTACTCGGTGCCGTCCGGCGTGTAGTACATCTGCTCGATGGCCTTCCGCGGCCCGGTGAAGGCCCCGGTCCTCTCCGTCCAGGCGAACTCCCACAGGGCGGCCTTGACCTGCCCCCGGAAGGTGTTCGGGTGCAGGGTCTGGCGCACGTAGTCGGAGCGCTTCGCGACCTGCTTCTCCAGGTCCAGCAGGTGTGCGTACGGGTCCTTGAACAGCGGCTTGCGGTCCATCGCGATCCGGATGAAGTGCTTGCCGCCGTCCCCGGTGTAGTCGATCTGCGACCCGTCCTCCCGGCGCTTCCAGCCGTCCGGGACGAAGAGGGCGAAGCCCTCCTTGTCGACCACCTTCGACCAGCCCGCCGGCGGAACCTCTTCCGCCTGCCCCTTGCCGCCCCCGGCACCGGAGGAGGCACCGGGGGACTCCTTCGCACCGGCCGTCCGGCCCGGGATCCCGCCGTCCGTGTCCGAGTCGCTGGTGTACTTCAGGATCCCGAACACCCCGCCGCCGCCGAGCAGCGCCGCCACCACGGCGATGACCGCCGCGCGCCCGATCCAACCGGGGGCTCCGGCGTCACGGCGACCCGGCCCGCCTGATCCGCCCGGTCCGGGGTGTCCGCCCTGCCCGCCCGGCCCGGATTCCGACCGGGCGGCGAATGCCGGAGCCGGACCCTGACCCGGCCCCTGGCCCGGCACCGGCTCCGGCGCCCGGCCCTGATTCTGGTCCTGGTTCGCGCCCGGCTCCCCGTTCCCGGGCAGTGTGGCCGTGTCCGCCGGCTCGTTCCGGGCGGCGCCCAGCTCATCGGAGCCCATCGCGCGCGTGGGTACGTACGCCTGCGCCGACTTCGGCTCGCGGCCCTCCATCGCCTGCAGCAGCATCTGCTCGGCCTCGTCGGCCGAGGGCCGCTGCGCCGGATCCTTGCGCAGCAGCGCCGTGATGACCGGGGCCAGCGCGCCCGCGTGGGTCGGGGCGGGCGGCTCCTCGTTCACCACGGCCTGGAGGCTGGAGATGGGCGAGGTGCGGCGGAACGGCGAGCGGGCCTCGACGGCCGTGTACAGCGTCGCGCCGAGCGACCACAGGTCGGAGGCCGGATCGGGGGACCCGCCGGTGACCCGTTCGGGGGCCAGGTAGTCGATGGAGCCGACGAGTTCGCCGGTGCGCGTGATGGAGGAGTCGCCCTCGATCGCGGCGATGCCGAAGTCGGCGAGCATCACCCGCCCGTCCTTGGCGAGCATCACGTTGCCCGGTTTGACGTCCCGGTGCAGTACGCCGACCGCGTGCGCGGCGCGCAGCGCGCCGAGCACGTGCAGCCCGATCCGGGCCGCCTCGCGGGGTTCGATCCGGCCGGCCGTCTTCGCCGCGTCCGCGAGGGAGGGGCCGTCGATGTACTCCATGACGATCCAGGGCCGGTCGTCGTGTTCCAGTACGTCGTGCACGGTGACGACCGCCGGATGCTGGATCCGGGCCGCGGCCCGGGCCTCCTTCTGCGTCCGGGCGTGCAGGACGTCCCGGTCCGCCTGGGCGACGTACAGCCCGGCCGTCAGTTCCTTGACGGCGACCGTCCTGTGCAGCAGCTCGTCGTGGGCGCGCCACACCTTGCCCATGCCGCCCCTGCCGATGGGCTCCACGAGCCGGTACCGGCCTGCGAGCACCGCACCCGCACCTGTCTGCTGTTCCACGAATCCCCGCCGCCGCTCTGTGCACTTCCGGTCAGACTACGGAGATCACGGGCGGCGGCGGAACCACTCGGAGGCGGTTGGGCCGCACTGTGACGCAATCGCCGTACTGATACCTCGTCAGCCGCCGCTCTTGTAGCTGGCCGTCGCCTGCTCGAAGGTCTCGGTGACCTTGCCCTCCTGGTCCTGCGGGCCCGTGACCATGACGACGTGGTAGGAACCTCCGAGCGCGACGACGAAATTGCGGGCCACGACGGACCGGCCGTTGCCGTCGATCCAGGTGTACCGGCCGGTCACGCGGAGCTGGTTGCCGACCTTGGTGGACTTGATGTCGCTGACGCTGGACCAGGTGGAGGAGCGGTACGGGGCCAGTTCGGGCTCCTTGTCCTTCTGGTAGGTGGCCGGGTCGGGGTTGCCCTGGACCTTGTCCCGGCCGGGGACGACGGTCAGCACGAAGTCCCCCTCCGTGTAGCGGACCTGACCGGACTCGTTCATTCCGCGGCGCTCCCAGCCGTTCGGGACGTTGATCGAGAAGTGCTCGGCGTCCTGCTGGACGGTGTACCCGGGCGGAGCGGGGGCGTTGGTCTGCGGGGCGGGCCTGGACTCGGGCGGGTTCGCGGAAGGGCTCGGAGCCCGGCCGGACCCGCTCGCCTTCGGGCTCGGGCTCTGGCCGGGGCCGCGGCCCGGGCTCTGCGACGGGGTCGCGGCGGGCGGCCTCATTCCGGCGGCCTTCTGCCCGCCGCCCTGCGGATCGGCGGCTCCGGGCATGAAGAACAGGGCGTAGGCCACCGCTCCCGAGAGCAGGACGAGGATCCCGAGTAACAGGGAACGCCCCAGCGAACGCGACGTGCGGGGGTGTTCGGCGCTGCGGTGCCGGCCGTGCAGGTCGGCTCGCCGCCGTACGACGGGCAGCCTGGCCGGGTCCTCCACCACCGGCGGCAGCATGGCGAAGCCGCCCTCGGGTTCCGGGGCGGACCGCACGAGGGAGCGCAGCCAGCCGCGGAGCTCCTCGAAGTCGGGCCGCTCGGTCGGGTCCTGGCGCAGCAAGGACTCCACGATGGGGCGCAGCGGGCCGCACTCCTCGGCGAAGGCGGGGGGCTCGGCGCAGACCATCTCCACGAGCTCGGCGACGCTGTCCTCGGGGTACGGGGCATGGCCCTGTACGGCCCGGTACAGCAGCGCGCCGAGCCCCCACAGGTCGGTGGCCGGCCCGACCGGCGCGGCCAGCTGCCACGGCCCGTGCACGGCCTGCGCCTGCTCGGGAGCCCACCGCTCGGTAACGGCCCCGACCACGGCCATCCGCGTCTGCCGGGCCCGCTCGGCATCGAGCCCGCTCCGCGGCCCGCTCCCCCACCCGGCGGCGCCCTGCGGGTCGCCGTGGCCGGGGCCCGCCGGATCCGGGCGGTCCGGCCCGAGCCGGGGCTGCCCTAGGTACCCGGCGCCGTCCCGCGGGACCGGCCGGTCGAAGCCCGCCTGGTCCGGGTGGCCCGGTCCCGGAGAAGGCTGCCCGTGGCCGGGGTCGTACCCCGGCCCGGGGGCCGCCCGGTGCTCCGCGCCGTCCTGGGGCTGCGCCCGGCCGCCCGGCGCCGTCGGCTGCCCGGGGGCCCGGCCGTCGCCCGGGGCGTCCGCCTGCTGGTAGCCCTGGGGAAGGGCGAGTTGCGCCGGCAGCGCGGCTCGGGCCGGGGGTTCCGCTCGGGCCGGCGGTTCCGCTTCGGCCGGAGGCAGGGCCTGGCGGCGCGGGGTGGCTCCGTGCCAGGTCGCACCGCTGTCCGGGCCGCCGTACGGGTACGAGTACCCCTGCGGCACCTTCGACCCCTCCGGCCTCGGCTCCGCCTCCTGCTCCGGCGCGGGCTCCGCGCCGGCCTTGCGCTGCTCGGCGATCCGCGCGGCGGCCTGGGCCCCGGCCCGGTACGCGGCGATGGCCCCGGCCCGCGCGGCGGCCTTCAGATCGGGCCGGTCCCCGGGGTTGCCGGAGGTCCCGGGAGTGCCGGGAGTGTCGGAAGCGCCGGGAGTTCCCGGAGTGCCGGAGGTGCTGGGAGGGCCGGGGGGCCCGGAAGTACCGGGGGCTGCGGACGTGCCTGCGGTACCGGTCGTGCCCGGGCTTATGTGGTCCCGGTAGCGCGGCCCGGTGTCGTACCCCGGAGCCACGAGCGGCGCGTACTCCGCCGCGTTCCCAGCCCCCTGGACGGCCGCACCCGGACCGTGCACGCCATTGCGTCCGGAAGGCTCCGCGGGCCCGCTCCCGTAGGAGTCGTCGTACCGCTCGCCGAGCTGCTCCCAGCCCGGCTGCCCGCCCCGCTGCCCGCCGACCGACCCCGCACCGGCCTCGGGTCCCTGTCCGTACCCGGCGTCCACCCCCGGCCCGGCCAAGGCGGCGTGGCCGTACCCGCCTGCGTACCCGTCCCGCGGGGGGACCGGGTCGTATCCGCACAGGGCGTCCTCCGCGGCCCCCGCCGCGAGCCCCGTCAGGACGACTCGCCCGTCTTCGCAGATCAGCACCGTCCGCATGGTGATGTTCCGGTGTGTCCACCCGTGCCCGTGCAGCACCCGCAGTGCGGTCAGCACGTCCGCCGCCACCTCCGCGGCCCGGTACGGGCTCAGCGGCTCGTCGGCGATCAGCGCCGCCAGCGGTCTGGCCGGGACGAGTTCGCTCACTATCCACAGCGAACCGCCCTCCGCGAACACGTCGAAGACCTGGTCCAGCCGCGGATGGTCCGGCACGGAAGCCGCCGCCTGCGCCGCCTCGATCGCCCTGCGCACGGCGGGCAGTTCACCCTGCGGTACGCGCCGGCCCCCCGCGGCGGGGGGACCGCCCCGCGTGCCGTCCAGCAGCTCCGCGTCGACGACCTCCGGCAACGGCACCTGCCGTACGAGGACTTCCTGGCCACTGCGCGTGTCGAAGGCCCGGGTCTCGATCAGTTCGTAAGCGTCCGACGGCGGCAGCGGCAGACGGTAGCGCTCGGCCAGGATCCGGCCCGCGTAGTCCTCCACATCGCCTCCCCCGAGAGCTGCGGGCCCGTCCCCCAGGCCCCGCTGACACGATACGACGCCCGGGGCGCCCGCGTCCCGGCCCTGGCGAGGCTGACCCGAGCCCGATCGGGGCGGGTATCAGCCGCGTGGCTGGAAGGTGTCGAACGCCGTGGTGCGCAGCTGCGTGCACTCCGCCGCGGCCCACTGGTCCGCGACGCAGGTGATCATGATGGCGTAGCCGTGCTTCGAGTCGATCCGGAACCCGCGGTCGAGCACCCGTACCCGCGCACCCTTCTGGTCCCGCTCGAACTCCCAGTCCGCGACGGTCGGGTACCCGCGGTAGTCGACCGCTTCGAGGCGTACCAGGTTGTAGTTGCTGCTGCTGCTCGCCACGCCCGGGGCCAGCGCCAGCCAGGCGGCGCGGGCATCGTCCTTCGGCGAGCTGTTGAAGTCGATCTGGATGCGCGGGAAACCACCGTCGCGGCTGTAGATGACGCCGTCGTTGTCCCCTATCACGCCGGTCTGCTTGAAGCCCTCGGGCATGACCATCGCGAAATGGAACCCGGGGTCGTCGACCTGGACGTACCCGGGCGGGATCCCGGGCAGGGCTCCCCCGGGCGTGGCGCCCTGGCCCTGGCCGGGATTGGTGCCGGAGCCCTGCGACGTGCCCGGGCCCGGCGAGGCGGCCCCTCCGCCGGACGACTCTCCGGACTTCGGCGAGGGAGTGGGCGAGGGAGTGGGCGAGGGTGAGGTCGAAGGCGGGGGCGAGGAGCCGGCGGCGGGGCTCGAAGCGGCTGCGGAACTGCCGCCCTTGCCGTCCTTCAGCGAACCGTCCTTCTCGTCGTCACCGCTGATGGCGTACGCGATGACCGAGCCGATGACGGCGAGCGCCACGACCACGCCGGCTATCGCGAGCGCGATGGTGCGGCGCGGCACGACGTCGGTGAGCGGGGCCGCGACGGGCGACGGGCGCGGCGACGGGGACTCCGCGGCGGTCGCGGTCACGGCCGTGGCGGCGGCCGAGGCCGCGGCACTGGCGGCCGCCGCCTTGCGGGCCGACTTCAACGCCGCGCGGGCACGCTCGCGCTGCTCGCGCTCACGGCGCTCGCGTTCCTTCTTCTCCGCCTTCTCGGCGGCCTTGGCCGCCTTGTCGGCAGCCGCCTTCTCGGCGGCGTCGCGGGCCTCGGCGAGCGATATCTGCCGGGTCTCCTCGACCTCCGGGGCGAGTACGGGGGCCGGCGGCTCGGGTGCTTCGATCACGGCGGTGAGCAGCGCCCGCGCGCGGTCGTCGTCGAGCCGGTGGGCGGGGTCCTTGACGAGGAGGCCGTAGATGACCTCGGTCAGCGGGCCGGCGTTCTTGGGCGGTTCGACGGGCTCGGTCATCACGGCGGTGAGCGTCGCGAGCGCCGACCCCTTGTCGTACGGGGGAACCCCCTCGACGGCGGCGTACAGCAGGCCGCCGAGTGACCACATGTCCGCCGGCGGGCCGGGGCGCTGGCCGCGGGCCCGCTCGGGCGAGATGTACGAGGGCGCGCCGACGAGCATGCCGGTGGAGGTGACGGAGGGGTCGCCCTCGACCTGGGCGATGCCGAAGTCGGTGAGGATCACGCGGCCGTTGCCGTGGTCGGCGAGGAGCACGTTGGAGGGCTTCACGTCCCGGTGCAAGATGCCCTGGCGGTGGGCGGCACGGAGCACGTCGAGCACGGCGAGGCCGACTTCCGCGGCGCGGCGGGGGGTCAGCGGGCCGCTCTCGCGGATGAACTCCGCGAGCGAGGGGCCCTCGATGAGCTCCATGACGATCCACGGCCGGCCGTCCTCGTCGACGACGTCGTAGACGGTCACCGCGCCGCCGCTGCGGATCCGGGCGATGGCTTTCGCCTCGCGGAGGGTGCGGGTGATGAGGCGGCGCTTCTCGTCCTCGTCGACGCCGCTGCCGAAGCGGAGTTCCTTGACGGCGACGGTCCGGCCGAGGGTCTCGTCCCGGGCGCGCCAGACGGTGCCCATGCCGCCCTTGCCGAGGACGTCACTGAGCCGGTACCGGCCCGCGAGCAGCCGGCCCTCGTCCTGAGCGCCCTGTCCCGCCTTGGCCGCGGCGGCCTTGACGGCGGCGGCCACCTCGTCGGCCTTGCTCACCGCGACGGGCTTCGCGCCCTCGCCCGCACCGTCCGCCTTCACGACGGCGGCCTTCCGCAACTCCGCCTTCGCACCGACGGGCTTCGCGTCCTCCGGCTCGCCCTTCACCCGGGCAGCCTTCGCCACACCCTCGGACCCGGCGCCCACACCCGCAGGCTTCGCATCCTCCGGCTCGGCCTTCACCCGGGCAGCCTTCGCCACACCCTCGGACCCGGCGCCCACACCCGCGGGCTTCGCATCCTCCGGCTCGGCCCCACCGGCAGCCTTCGCCGCAGCCGGCTTCCGCGGCTCCGGCTCCGCCGCGGAAGCCGCGGGCTTCGCGTCCTCGGGACCGGTCACCCCCGCAGCGGGCTTCGCGGACTCCGCGGCCCCGCCCGCACCGGCTTCGGCACCGGCGGGGTCGGCGGCCGACCCGTCACCGGCCTTCGCAGCGCCCGCCGCGGCACGCTTCGCGGCTCCCGCCGCGGGCGGCTCGGCGGGAGACTTCGGGTCCGTCGGGGGTGTCGCCGGAGGCACCGGCGATCCCGTCCCGACAGACGGCTCCGGCGACTCGGTGTGCTCCGGCTTCGACATGCGTCCCCTCTGCGTTCGTGCCGCCTGCTCCGGTTGCCCTGGCAGCGGCCGGGGTGCCCGGTAACCCGCCCCGGCAGAACCCTCATTGTCCCTTACTCCGCAACGGACGGGAGCCCCGGGTCCACGGTTCCGCCCGCGAAGTGACGGAGTTACAACGGGACGATGTCCGGCGCCCCCAGCCTCGCCGCGTCCGCCGTCTGATCGTCCGGCTGGCGCTGCGATTCCCGTTCCGCCTGCACCCTCTTCTCGTAGTGCTCCACTTCCTTCTCGATCTGCTGCTCGTCCCATCCCAGGACCGGAGCCATCAACTCCGCGCACTCGCGCGCCGATCGCGTCCCCCGGTCGAAGGTCTCGATCGAGATCCGCGTCCGCCTCGTCAGCACGTCGTCCAGGTGCCGCGCCCCCTCGTGCGAGGCCGCGTAGACCACCTCGGCCCGGAGGTAGTCGTCGGCCCCCGTCAGCGGCTCCCCGAGGGAGGGGTCTTCCGCGATCAGTGCCAGCAGCTCCTCCGTCAGCGAGCCGAACCGGTTCAAGAGGTGCTCCACCCGCACCACATGGAGCCCCGTCCGCGCGGCGATCCGCGCCCGGCCGTTCCACAGGGCCCGGTACCCCTCGGCACCGACCAGCGGCACGTCCTCCGTCACGCACGGCGCGACCCGCTGGTCCAGCCCGTGCACCGCCTCGTCCACCGCGTCCTTGGCCATCACCCGGTACGTCGTGTACTTGCCGCCGGCGACCACCACGAGCCCCGGTACGGGGTGCGCCACCGTGTGCTCGCGCGAGAGCTTGCTCGTCGCGTCCGACTCCCCGGCCAGCAGCGGCCGCAGGCCGGCGTAGACCCCCTGGACGTCGTCCCGGGTGAGCGGGACGGCCAGCACCGAGTTCACGTGCTCCAGCAGGTAGTCGATGTCCGCGCTCGACGCCGCCGGGTGCGCCTTGTCCAGGTCCCAGTCGGTGTCCGTGGTGCCCACGATCCAGTGGCGGCCCCACGGGATGACGAAGAGCACCGACTTCTCGGTCCGCAGGATCAGCCCGGTCGAGGAGTGGATCCGGTCCTTGGGGACGACGAGGTGGATGCCCTTCGAAGCCCGCACGTGGAACTGCCCGCGCTCCCCGATCAGCGCCTGGGTGTCGTCCGTCCACACCCCCGTGGCGTTCACGATCTGCTTCGCCCGGATCTCGTACTCCCCGCCGCCCTCCACGTCCTGCACCCGCGCGCCGACCACCCGCTCGCCCTCCCTCAGGAAGCCGACGACCCTCGCCCGGTTGGCGCACTGCGCCCCGTACGCCGCGGCCGTCCGGACCAGGGTCGCCACGTAGCGCGCGTCGTCCATTTGGGCGTCGTAGTACTGCAGGGCGCCCACCAGTGCGTCCTTGCGCAGCGCCGGCGCGATCCGCAGGGCGCGCTTGCGCGAGAGGTGCCGGTGCGTCGGCAGCCCTCGCCCGTGGCCGCTGGAGAGCGACATGGCGTCGTACAGCGCGACGCCCGACCCGGCATAGAACCGCTCCCACCCCTTGTGCTGCAGCGGGTAGAGGAAGGGCACCGGCTTCACCAGGTGCGGTGCGAGCCGCCCCAGCAGCAGGCCGCGCTCCTTGAGCGCCTCCCGCACGAGGGCGAAGTCGAGCATCTCCAGGTATCTGAGCCCGCCGTGGATGAGCTTGCTGGAACGGCTGGAGGTGCCCGAAGCCCAGTCCCGCGCCTCCACCAGTCCGGTGGCGAGACCCCTGGTCACGGCATCGAGGGCGGTACCGGCGCCCACCACACCGGCCCCGACCACCAACACGTCCAGCTCCCGCTCGGCCATCCCGGCGAGCGCCTCGGCCCGCTGCACGGGCCCCAGCGAGGCCCGCCCACCGCTCCCCCCCATCCCCATCCCCGTCCCCGCACCTGCCGCTGCGCCCGTCCCTGCCCCTGTCCCAGTCCTCACGGCTGCCTGCCTCCCGTTGACGCGGGTCGCCCCGTCCGCCCTATGCGGCCATCCCACCGGTTGTGGGTGATCCCGCTCACATCGCCCGTTCATGATTCTCACCGGCCGCACCCACATCAGCCACCGCCTGTGGATAACACGGAGGCGGCCAAGACCCCTGAATACGACATATCTGTCATATATACGCCTAGTCTGACATTGCGCCAGCTTTCCTCCTCCACAGGACTTGCGCGCTCCGCCCCCTCATGCATGTCAGGGAAGGGAAGGGACGGCACCCCCATGCCCGCAGATCTCGCCGTCATCGGACTCGGCCATCTCGGCCTCCCGCTCGCCCAGGCAGCCGTGGCCGCCGGGATCGAGACGGTCGGCTACGACAGCGGTCCGGCGACGGACTCCACCCTCACCGCCGCCGAGATCCGCCGCATGTCGGCGGCCGGCTTCCGGGTCACCACCAACCCCGCCGAGCTCGGCCGGGTCCGCACCGCCGTCATCTGCGCCCCTACCCAGCTCGGCGCGGATCGTGCGCTCGACCTGTCCGCGGTCGGCGAGGCGGGCCGCACGCTCGCCGCCCGGCTGCGCCCGCACACCACCGTCATCCTCGAATCGGCGGCCCACCCCGGCGTCACCGAGGACTACCTGCGCCCGATCCTCGAATCGGGCTCCCGCCTGCGCGCCGGCCGGGACTTCCACCTGGCCTACTCCCCCAGCCGCCTCGACCCCGGCAACCGCACGCACGGCATCTCCAACACCCCCAGGGTCATCGGCGGCCTCACCCCCGCCTGCACCGAGTCCGCACACGCCTTCTACGCCCGGCTCACCGACAAGGTGGTCCGCGCCCGCGGCCTGCGCGAGGCCGAAACGGTCCAGCTCCTCGAAACGAACTACCGGCACGTCAACATCGCCCTCATGAACGAGATGGCCGTGCTCTGCCACGACCTGGGCGTGGACCTGTGGGACGTCATCCGCTGCGCCGAGACCAAGCCGTACGGGTTCCAGGCCTTCCGCCCCGGCCCCGGAGTCGGCGGCCACGGCGTCCCCCTCGACCCCAACTACCTCCCCCACACCACCCGCACCCCGGGCCACCCGCTGCGCATGGTCGGCCTGGCGCAGGAGATCAACGACCGGATGCCGCAGTACGTCATCCAGCGCAGCGCGACCCTGCTCAACGAGCACGGCAAGTCCGCGCGCGGCGCCCGCGTCCTCCTCCTGGGCGTCACCTACAAGCCCGACCTCGCCGACCAGGAGGGCTCCCCGGCGCGCGAGATCGCCAGCCGCCTCCTCGACCTCGGTGCGCTGATCAGCTACCACGACCCGTACATCGCCGGATGGCGCGTCAGGGACCAGCCCGTCCCCCGCGCCGAATCGTTGTACGAGGCCGCCGCCAACGCCGATCTGACGATCCTGCTCCAGCACCACCGCACCTACGACCTGCAAGGCCTGGCGGTGAAGGCCCAGTTGCTCCTGGACACCCGAGGCGCCAGCCCGGCGGGCGCCGCACACCGCCTCTAGGGCGTGCCCCGCGCGCACGGTTCCGCCACCCGAAACCCCTCCACGGATGTCGCAGGCTGCTGCTAGCCTGCGGCGACTTATCTCGCACATACACCCCCACGTCAGTCGTGCGGGCCCGTGTGCCCACGAATCCCTGGGGGGGATTTCTCCATGAGCCAGCAGTTCCCGTCGCCCGCGTCCGACTCCACCACTCCGGCGACGCCCGCGACGCACGCGACGCACGCACCCGACGCCGCCGCCCCGGCCGGCTACCCGGGCCCGTCCGGCGCCGACTTCCTCCGGGCCCAGGCCCCGGCCCCGGCGCGCCCCGCCAACGTGGGCCTCGGGATCGCCGCGGCCGTGGGTGCCGCCCTGGTCACCGGTGCCGTCTACGGCACGATCATCGGCATGACCGAGTACCAGATCGGCTTCGCGGCCGTCGCCGTCGGCGCAGCGGTCGGCTTCGCCGCCGGCAAGCTCGGCGGGGCCAACCCCCTCCTGCCGGTGCTCAGCGCCCTGCTCTCGCTGGCCGCCGTGTTCGGGGGCCAGATCCTCGGCATCGCCATGATCGGTGCGGACGAGCTCGGCGTGAGCACCCTCGACGTGCTCGACCTCGGCACCTCCCTGCTCGTCGACGCCTGGAAGGAGACGTCCGGCCCGATGACGTACCTCTTCCTCGCCCTCGGCGGCTACACCGCCTTCCAGTCGGCCCGCAAGGCCGCCTGACTCCTCGGTTCCACACGGCCCGGCCCCGGACTCCGCACAGGACTCCGGGGCCGTCCCCGTTCCCGGCCCCCGCGGATTCGCGGCTTCGCCGCTCCGAGCAGGCATCCCCATGATCACGCGCCACCCGGAAACCTGTCTTCCGCACGACCCCCGGCCCTATGATCCGCGCGTGTCCCCGAACCTCCCGAACACCCCGAACCGCCCGAACACCTCGCGCCCCCCACACCCCACGCGCTTCGAACCCTCCGCCCGGTTCACCGTCCTGCTGTGGGTGCTCGGCGTCCCCGGGATGCTCGCCCTCGCGTGGGTGGTCCTGGCCGGCACGTTCATGGGCGACCGGCACGGCCAGCTCGCCCGGGACGACGCGTACTCCCTGGTGCCCTGGCTGCTCCTCGCGGCGGCTTTCCTCGTCCCGTGGTCCATCTGCGTGAACCGCCGGACCAAGGGCAAGAGCTGACCGGACCCCGGCCGCGCACCCCCGGCACGCCCGAGGCCCGGCTCCCCACAGGGGAAGCCGGGCCTCAGGCGGTACGGGACGGGCGTCAGCGGCTGTGCTGCGAGTCCGCGATCGTGACCTCGACCCGCTGGAACTCCTTGAGCTCGCTGTAGCCGGTGGTGGCCATCGAGCGGCGCAGCGCGCCGAAGATGTTCATCGAGCCGTCCGGTGAGTGCGACGGGCCGGTGAGGATCTCCTCGGTGGTGCCGACCGTGCCGAGGTCGACCTTCTTGCCGCGCGGCACGTCCTCGTGGACGGCCTCCATGCCCCAGTGGTTGCCCTTGCCGGGCGCGTCGGTGGCACGGGCCAGCGGGGAGCCCATCATCACGGCGTCGGCGCCGCAGGCGACGGCCTTCGGGATGTCGCCGGACCAGCCCACGCCGCCGTCGGCGATGACGTGCACGTAGCGGCCGCCGGACTCGTCCATGTAGTCGCGGCGGGCCGCGGCCACGTCGGCGACGGCGGTGGCCATCGGGACCTGGATGCCCAGCACGTTGCGCGTGGTGTGCGCGGCGCCGCCGCCGAAGCCGACCAGGACACCGGCCGCGCCGGTGCGCATCAGGTGCAGGGCCGCGGTGTAGGTGGCGCAGCCGCCCACGATGACCGGGACGTCGAGCTCGTAGATGAACTGCTTGAGGTTCAGCGGCTCGGCGGCGCCGGAGACGTGCTCCGCCGACACGGTGGTGCCGCGGATCACGAAGATGTCCACGCCCGCGTCGACGACGGCCTTGGAGAACTCGGCCGTGCGCTGCGGGGAGAGCGCGGCGGCGGTGACGACACCGGAGTCGCGCACCTCCTTGATCCGCTGACGGATCAGGTCCGCCTGGATGGGGGCGGAGTAGATCTCCTGGAGACGGCGGGTGGCGGACTCCTCGTCCAGCTCCGCGATCTCGTCCAGCAGCGGCTGCGGGTCCTCGTACCGGGTCCACAGACCTTCGAGGTTCAGCACGCCGAGGCCGCCGAGCTCGCCGATGCGGATGGCGGTCTGCGGGGAGACGACCGAGTCCATGGGAGCGGCCAGGAACGGGAGCTCGAAGCGGTAGGCGTCGATCTGCCAGGCGATCGAGACCTCCTTCGGGTCCCGGGTCCGGCGGCTGGGGACGATGGCGATGTCATCGAACGCGTACGCCCGGCGGCCGCGCTTGCCGCGCCCGATCTCGATCTCAGTCACGTGTGGTGGCCTTTCCTCTGGGTCTGCCCGTCCAGTATCCCCGAACCCCGGCGCGCCGCGTTCCGGTGACCGCTGTACGGACGCACCCGCCGGGCACGCCGGAGGGGCGGACCCGTGCGGGCCCGCCCCTCCTGAGCTGCTGGTATCAGCCCTTGCGGCTGTAGTTCGGCGCCTCGACCGTCATCTGGATGTCGTGCGGGTGGCTCTCCTTGAGCCCCGCCGAGGTGATCCGGACGAACCGGCCGCGGTCCTGGAGCTCCGGCACCGTGCGTCCGCCGACGTAGAACATCGACTGGCGCAGGCCGCCGACGAGCTGGTGCACGACCGCGGAGAGCGGGCCGCGGTACGGGACCTGGCCCTCGATGCCCTCGGGGATGAGCTTGTCGTCGCCGCCCACGCCCTCCTGGAAGTAGCGGTCCTTGGAGAAGGACTTGCGGTCGCCGCGGGACTGCATCGCGCCGAGCGAGCCCATGCCGCGGTACGACTTGAACTGCTTGCCGTTGATGAACAGCAGCTCGCCCGGGGACTCCTCGCAGCCCGCGAGCAGCGAGCCGAGCATCACCGTGTCGGCGCCGGCGACGAGCGCCTTCGCGATGTCGCCGGAGTACTGCAGGCCACCGTCGCCGATGACCGGCACGCCGGCCGCCTTGGCGGCGAGCGCGGCCTCGTAGATCGCGGTGACCTGCGGAACGCCGATGCCGGCGACGACGCGGGTGGTGCAGATGGAGCCGGGACCGACGCCGACCTTGATGCCGTCACAGCCGGCGTCGATGAGGGCCTGGGCACCGTCGCGGGTGGCGATGTTGCCGCCGATGACGTCGACCGTCGAGTTCGACTTGATCTTGGAGACCATGTCGCCGACGAGGCGGGAGTGGCCGTGGGCGGTGTCGACGACGATGAAGTCGGCGCCCGCCTCGATCAGGGCCTGGGCCCGCTCGTACGCGTCGCCCGCGACGCCGACGGCCGCGCCGACGAGCAGTCGGCCGTCCTTGTCCTTGGCGGCGTTCGGGTACTTCTCGGCCTTGACGAAGTCCTTGACCGTGATGAGGCCCTTGAGGAGGCCGGCCTCGTCGACGAGCGGCAGCTTCTCGATCTTGTGGCGGCGCAGCAGCTCCATGGCGTCCACGCCGGAGATGCCCACCTTGCCCGTGACCAGCGGCATCGGGGTCATGACCTCGCGCACCTGGCGGCTGCGGTCCGACTCGAAGGCCATGTCGCGGTTGGTGACGATGCCGAGCAGCTTGCCCGCCGGGTCGGTGACCGGGACGCCGGAGATCCGGAACTTGGCGCAGAGCTCGTCGGCCTCGCGCAGGGTCGCGTCGGGGTGCACCGTGATCGGGTCGGTGACCATGCCGGACTCGGAGCGCTTGACCAGGTCGACCTGGTTGGCCTGGTCGGCGATGGAGAGGTTGCGGTGCAGGACGCCGACGCCGCCCTGGCGGGCCATCGCGATGGCCATCCGGGCCTCGGTGACCTTGTCCATGGCGGCGGAGAGCAGCGGGACGTTCACACGGACGTTGCGGGAGATGAGCGAGGACGTGTCGATGGCGTCCGGGGACATGTCCGAGGACCCGGGAAGCAGCAGCACATCGTCATAAGTGAGGCCGAGCGTGGCGAATTTGTCGGGCACTCCGTCGGCGTTCACAGTCATGACACCTTCCAAGATGGTCTTGCTCAGCGCGGATGTCCATGCTAACGGGATCCCGACGCGTCTCATTCCACGACCAAGATCAAGGGCAAGGTTCGTAGGTTCCTACGGGAAAAACCCCGTACGGCCTACTGCTCTGCGAGCGCACGGAGCCGGCTCAGCGCCCGGTGCTGGGCGACGCGCACCGCCCCGGGGGACATCCCGAGCATCTGCCCGGTCTCTTCGGCGGTCAGCCCGACGGCCACGCGCAGGACCAGGAGCTCGCGCTGGTTCTCCGGCAGATTGGCGAGCAGCTTCTTGGCCCAGGCGGCGTCACTGCTCAGCAGCGCGCGCTCCTCCGGACCCAGGGAGTCGTCGGGCCGTTCCGGCATCTCGTCGGAGGGCACGGCCGTACTGCCCGGATGGCGCATGGCGGCCCGCTGGAGATCGGCGACCTTGTGCGCGGCGATGGCGAAGACGAAGGCTTCGAAGGGGCGCCCGGTGTCGCGGTAGCGCGGCAGCGCCATCAGCACGGCGACGCAGACCTCCTGCGCGAGGTCCTCCACGAAGTGACGAGCGTCACCCGGAAGTCGCGACAGGCGGGAGCGGCAGTAGCGGATGGCGAGGGGGTGCACGAAGGCGAGCAGATCGTGGGTGGCCTGCTCGTCGCCTTCCACCGCACGGCGTACGAGCGCGCTGACGGTACTGTCGCCGCTGTTTCGGGAGGCGCCGCTGCCGCCTGTGGTCGCGGGTGACCCCGGGGCCTCGTCGTCGCGCATCAATCCATGGTGCCTTGGCGCCGGAGTATTCGCGGCACCGCGGCCCGTGTTGTGCGTCGAAGCGTTATGCGTCGACGGGTTGTGCGGGGTGGGTGCACCGGAACTCATGCTCTGGCCCCTCCCCTCCCGCTCGGCCGAATCGTCCCCGCGGCGACATCTCCAGGATGCGCCACACCCTCAAGCATGCGGCATCGCGCCCGAAGCGACACGTCCCCCGGATTGTGCACCGTCAATCCCCGGTACGCACCAGGGTGCGGCGGATCCGACGGCGGGAGATTCCGGTGGGCGGTCGGGACCGGGAGATCCGGGGAGCCGGGCGGGCCGGCCCGCCCGCGGCACCGCCGGCCGGTGAGGGCCGGCGGTCGCGCGGTCAGCGGACCAGGCCCCAGCGGAACCCGAGCGCCACGGCGTGCGCCCGGTCGGACGCGCCGAGCTTCTTGAACAGCCGGCGGGCGTGCGTCTTGACCGTGTCCTCGGAGAGGAAGAGCTCGCGCCCGATCTCCGCATTGGACCGGCCGTGGCTCATGCCCTCCAACACCTGGATCTCGCGCGCGGTGAGCGTGGGCGCGGCGCCCATCTCGGCCGAGCGGAGCCGGCGCGGGGCCAGCCTCCAGGTCGGGTCGGCGAGGGCCTGGGTGACCGTGGCCCGCAGTTCGGCGCGCGAGGCGTCCTTGTGCAGATAGCCCCGGGCGCCGGCGGCGACCGCGAGGGCCACGCCGTCCAGGTCTTCGGCGACCGTCAGCATGATGATGCGGGCGCCGGGGTCGGCCGAGAGCAGCCGGCGAACCGTCTCCACACCGCCGAGCCCGGGCATCCGTACATCCATCAGAATCAGGTCGGAACGGTCGGCACCCCAGCGGCGGAGGACTTCCTCGCCGTTGGCAGCCGTCGTCACACGCTCGACGCCGGGCACGGTGGCAACCGCGCGACGGAGCGCCTCTCGGGCAAGCGGGGAGTCGTCGCAGACGAGGACGGATGTCATGACCGCCCTCCGCAGCTGCTGATGCGCGTCACCTTGAGCCTCCAGGCTGGTACGTATCGTCACCTGTGCGGTCGATGCCCCCGGACACCTGTCCGAGAACTTCTTGGTTCAACCGCCTTCGCACTCTCAACGATGGTCACTCGAAAGAGTTACGGGTCGGACGGACACCTTCGGCACTCTACGTGAGGAAGCGAACACAAGGCAGGCGCCACTCGCCGCGTGTCCTCCAGATGACGGTATGCCCTATTTGGCGGCTTTCCTTCCGTTTGGCACATGTCTGAGGCTAGATTCCCAATGAGTCATATTTACATCTACTACGACAGTAGGTGTGGAGACATGGACCGTATCCGCCTCAGTACCGGCACCAAGAGGACTACCAATGGCAGATTTCTCCCGCCTCCCCGGACCGAACGCCGATCTCTGGGACTGGCAGCTGCTGGCTGCCTGCCGCGGGGTCGACAGCTCCCTCTTCTTCCACCCGGAAGGCGAGCGGGGCGCGGCCAGGAGCGCGCGCGAGACCTCGGCTAAAGAGGTCTGCATGCGCTGCCCGGTGCGTTCTGAATGCGCCGCACACGCACTCGCCGTCCGCGAGCCCTACGGGGTGTGGGGCGGCCTCACCGAGGACGAACGCGAAGAACTGATGGGCCGCGCACGCCATCGCCTGATCCCGGCGACGAGCGCGATCGGACCGAGCACGCCGATCGCTCCGCACTGAGCGGGCTTCACACGAAACGACCGAAGGAACGTTTCCTCGACTCGTCGACAGACACAGCACCGACAGGCACGGCACCGGCACACACGGCACCGGCACGCGCCGGCGTGCCACGTACCGGACCGGGTCCGCCACCCGACCGGCCGTACCGCCGTACGGTCCTTCACGTGGCGGCCCCGTCCGGCGCTGCCGGTCCGGCGCCACTGACCCGGCGCCACTGACCCGGCGCCACTGATCCGGCGCCGATGGGCCGGGTGGCCGGACCGTCAGCGCCGGACCGCCGGCGCAGGACGTCAGCGCCGGGCGGCCCGCTCCAGCTGGGCCAGGGTCGCGGCCACCGCCGGGACCCTGGCCAGGTCGGGCAGGGTCAGCGCGACGACCTCCCGCTCGACGGCCGGTTCCACGACGAGGGTGCTCACGCCCTTGGCCCGTACGGACTCCACCGCGAGCTCGGGCAGCACCGCGACCCCGAGCCCGGCCCCGACCAGGCCGACCACGGCCGGGTAGTCGTCGGTGGCGAAGTCGATGCGCGGGGTGAAGCCGACGGCTTCGCACACCTCCACCAGATGGCGGCGGCAGCGCGGACAGCCCGCGATCCAGGGCTCGTCGGCCAGCTGCGCCATGCCCACCCGCTCCGCCCCCGCCAGCCGGTGCCCCTCGGGCACCAGCCCGACGAGCCGGTCGGTCAGCAGCGGCCGGACCACGAGGTCCTCCCACTCCGTCGCCGATCCGGAGGCGCCGCCGTAGCGGAAGGCCAGTGCGAGATCGCAGTCGCCCTCGCGCAGCATCTCCACCGAGCGCGGCGGCTCCGCCTCGACCAGCGAGATCCGGGTCCCCGGATGCTCGGCGCGCATCGCCGCGAGCGCGGTCGGCACCAGCGTGGAACTGCCGCTGGGGAAGGAGACCAGGCGGACCCGGCCGGCGCGCAGCCCGGCGATGGCCGCGACCTCCTCCTCGGCGGCCGTCAGCCCGGCGAGGATCCCGGCGGCATGCCGGACCAGCGCCTCACCGGCCTGGGTGAGGCGCATTTCGCGCCCGGTGCGGATCAGCAGCGGGGTGCCGGCGGACTGCTCCAGCGCCTTCATCTGCTGGGAGACGGCCGGCTGGGTGCAGCCGAGCTCGCGGGCGGCGGCGGAGAAGGACCCGGTTCCGGCGACAGCGCGCAGAACTCGGAGATGGCGTGCCTCGATCACCCTTCGAGCATAAGGGGTGCTTTGATGTCGGCGCGAATAATCCCGGGCTGCCTTTGAGGTGATTCGGCTAGCGTGGGGCCATGCATCTGATCTCCGTGAACCTCGGCCGCGCGACGGCCGTCGACTACACCGACGCCCCGGACGGGCTGACCGGTCACGGCAAGATTCCGGCGCCGGGACCCGTACGGGTCTTCGCGCCGGGACCCAAGGGTGTCGGCGCGAGCGGCGTGGAGGGGGACGACGTCTGCCATCTGCGCCATCACGGCGGTGACCACCAGGCCGTGTACGCGTACGCCCGCGAGGACCTGGAGTGGTGGGAGGGCGAGCTCGGCCGCGAACTGCCCGGCGGGATCTTCGGCGAGAACTTCACCACCTCCGGTCTCGACGTGAACGGCGCGCTGCTCGGCGAGCGGTGGCGGGTCGGCCCCGATCTGCTCCTCGAGGTGGCCTCGGCCCGTATCCCGTGCCGGACCTTCCAGGGGATGCTCGGCGAGAAGGCCTGGGTCAAGCGGTTCACGCAGGAAGCCCGGCCGGGCGCCTACCTGCGGGTCCTTCGGGAGGGCTCGGTCTCCCCCGGCGACACCATCGAGGTCGTGCACCGCCCGGACCACGAGGTGACGGTGGAGTTCTGGTTCCGCGCCTTCACCACCGAGCGGGATCTGCTGCCGCGCACGCTGGCGGCGGGCGACGCACTGGAGCCGGAGGCTCGGGACAAGGCGCTGGCCCACGTGGAGAAGTACGGGAAGCGGGGCGACTAGGTTGCGCCTATGACGACTGCGTTGATTACGGGATCCACGGCGGGCATCGGCGCCGCCTTCGCCCGGCGGCTCGCCGCCCAGGGGCACAACCTGGTCCTGGTGGCCCGGGACACGAAGCGGCTCGGCGAGCAGGCCACCGAGCTGCACGACCGGCACGGGATCGAGGCGGAGGTGCTGGCCGCCGACCTCTCCACCGAGGAGGGCATCACGGCGGTCGAGGAGCGCCTCGCCGACCGCAAGCACCCCGTGGACCTGTTGGTGAACAACGCGGGCTTCGGCAACAAGGGCCGCTACCTCGAGGTCTCCATGGCCGACGAGCTGACCATGCTGAAGGTCCACATCGAGGCCGTGCTGCGGCTGACCTCGGCGGCCGTGGAGCCGATGCGCTCGCGCGGGCGCGGCGGCGTGATCAACGTGGCCTCGGTGGCCGCCTTCCTGCCGCGCGGCACGTACGGGGCGAGCAAGGCCTGGGTCGTGCAGTTCACCCAGGGTGCGGCCAAGGACCTGACCGGCTCGGGCGTACGGCTGATGGCGCTGTGCCCGGGCTTCGTCCGGACCGAGTTCCACGAGCGGGCCGGCATGGGCACGGACAACATCCCCGGCTGGATGTGGCTCGACGCCGACAAGCTGGTGGCGGCGGCCCTGGCCGATCTGGCGCGGGGCAAGACGGTGTCGATCCCGGACCCGCGGTACAAGGCACTGATGAGCGTGGTGAAGCTGACCCCGCGGGGACTGCTGGGCGGGGTGTCCTCGCGGACGGGGCGCAAGTACGGGCCCCAATAACCGGGCGGGCAACCGGGCCCGTGATGACCTGTGGGTAAACGCGGCATATGGGTGAAATCTCCCTAGACTGGATGTGTCCCATCCAGCGCGGGAGGCGACGCGATGACATTCGTACAAGTGATCGACTACGAGACCAAGCGCTTCGACGAGATGAACAGTCTCATCGACCGCTATGCCGAGCAGACCGCCGGAAAGCGCACGGTCACCCACACCCTCATCGGCAGGGACCGCGACTCCAAGACCCACTACGTGGACCTCGTCGAATTCCCCTCGTACGAAGAGGCCATGAGGAACTCCCAGCTCCCGGAAACCGACCGGATGTTCCAGGAGATGGTGGCCCTCTGCGACGGCATGCCGAAGTTCATGAACCTCGACGTGGTCCGTGACGAGTACCTCAACAAGCTCGTCGTGAACCGCTTCCTCGAGGAGGTCGTGGGCAAGGGCAACTTCGACGCCGTCCAAGAGTGCATCGCGGCCGACTACGTCACCCACGACATCATGGAGAGCGCCGGCCAGGGCAACGGCCGCGAAGGCATCCGCAAGACCGTCGGCATGTGGCGGGGCGCCTTCGACATGACCTTCGACATGACGCGCCAGATCGCCGAAGGCGACTGCGTCACCACCCTGTGGGACTGGAAGGGCACCCACAAGGGCGAGTTCATGGGGGTCTCGCCGACCGGCAAGGAATTCACCATGTCGGGCTGTACGACCTGCCGGATCGAGAACGGCCGGATCGCCGAGGACTGGTGGTACTACGACGCCCCGGGCCTGATGCGCCAGATGGGCATGATGCCCGGATAGCTCTTCGCGCCGGGTCTGCGGCACACGGAAAAGCCCCGGTCACCACCGCTTGGCAGCGGTGACCGGGGCTTTCCGTGCTTACTCGCCGTGCTTACTCGCCGTGCTTACCGACGAGGTCAGTGGCTGTGGCCGTGGCCACCGTGGCCGTGACCGGCGTCGCCCTCGTCGTCGGCCGGCTTCTCGACGACCAGGGTCTCGGTCGTGAGCAGCAGCGACGCGATGGAAGCGGCGTTCTCCAGCGCGGAGCGGGTGACCTTGACCGGGTCGATGACGCCGGCCTTGACCAGGTCGCCGTACTCGCCGGTGGCGGCGTTGAAGCCCTGGCCCTTCTCGAGCTCGGCGACCTTCGCGGTGATGACGTAGCCCTCGAGGCCGGCGTTCTCCGCGATCCAGCGCAGCGGCTCGACGGCGGCGCGGCGCACGACCGCGACACCGGTGGCCTCGTCGCCCGACAGGCCCAGGTTGCCTTCCAGCACCTTCACGGCGTGGACGAGAGCGGAGCCACCGCCGGAGACGATGCCCTCCTCGACCGCGGCGCGGGTCGCCGAGATGGCGTCCTCGAGACGGTGCTTCTTCTCCTTGAGCTCCACCTCGGTGGCGGCGCCGACCTTGATGACGCAGACGCCGCCGGCGAGCTTCGCCAGGCGCTCCTGCAGCTTCTCGCGGTCCCAGTCCGAGTCGGTGGACTCGATCTCGGCCTTGATCTGGTTGACGCGGCCGAGGACCTCGTCGGAAGAGCCGCCACCGTCGACGATGGTGGTGCTGTCCTTGGAGATCGTGACGCGGCGGGCGGAGCCCAGTACGTCCAGACCGGCCTGGTCGAGCTTGAGGCCGACCTCTTCGGCGATGACGGTGGCACCGGTGAGGGTGGCCATGTCCTGGAGCATCGCCTTGCGGCGGTCACCGAAGCCGGGCGCCTTGACGGCGACGGCGTTGAAGGTGCCACGGATCTTGTTGACGACGAGGGTGGAGAGCGCCTCGCCCTCGACGTCCTCGGCGATGATCAGGAGCGGCTTGGAGGCGCCGGCCTGGATGACCTTCTCGAGCAGCGGCAGGAGGTCCTGGATGGAGGAGATCTTGCCCTGGTTGATCAGGATGTACGGGTCATCGAGGATGGCCTCCATACGCTCCTGGTCGGAGACCATGTACGGGGACAGGTAGCCCTTGTCGAAGGCCATGCCCTCGGTGAACTCGAGCTCCAGGCCGAAGGCGTTGGACTCCTCGACGGTGATGACACCGTCCTTGCCGACCTTGTCCATCGCCTCGGCGATGAGGTCACCGACCTGCTGGTCCTGCGCGGAGAGCGCGGCCACGGCGGCGATGTCGGACTTGTCCTCGATCGGGCGGGCGGTCGCGAGGAGCTCCTCGGACACGGCCTTGACCGCGGCGTCGATGCCCTTCTTCAGGGCGGCCGGGGAAGCACCCGCGGCCACGTTGCGCAGACCCTCGCGGACCAGCGCCTGCGCCAGGACGGTGGCGGTGGTGGTGCCGTCACCCGCGACGTCGTTGGTCTTGGTCGCGACCTCCTTGACGAGCTGCGCGCCAAGGTTCTCGTACGGGTCGTCGAGCTCGACCTCACGGGCGATGGTGACGCCGTCGTTCGTGATGGTCGGAGCGCCGAACTTCTTGTCGATGACGACGTTGCGGCCCTTGGGGCCGATCGTCACCTTGACGGTGTCGGCGAGCTTGTTGACGCCACGCTCAAGGGCGCGACGGGCGTCCTCGTCAAACTTGAGAATCTTCGGCATGGGAGCGGTTCAGCCCTCTCGTTGCTATCCCCGGCCGCTCACCGCGACCGCCTGTCTAGAACGAACTACGCCCCTCGCCGCCCGGCATCAGCAGGGGTGACCAGGGGCGTAGCTCAAAGCAAAACTGGAGAAGTGATTACTTCTCGACGATCGCGAGCACGTCGCGGGCCGAGAGGACGAGGTACTCCTCGCCGTTGTACTTCACTTCGGTGCCGCCGTACTTGGAGTACAGGACGACGTCGCCGACGGTGACGTCCAGCGGGAGACGCTGGCCGTCCTCGAAGCGACCCGGACCCACGGCGAGGACGACGCCCTCCTGGGGCTTCTCCTTCGCGGTGTCCGGGATGACCAGGCCAGAGGCCGTGGTCTGCTCGGCGTCGAGCGGCTGGACCACAATGCGGTCCTCGAGCGGCTTGATGGCAACCTTGGAGCTGGTGGTCGTCACGATCTGACCTTCCGCTTCGGAGATCCGGGGTTAATTGTCTGAGGTGGCGACCAGGTCGATCCGTCGTCGCGGGTGCCGGATCCGCCTGTCGCCGTGTTGGCACTCACCAGGGGCGAGTGCCAGACGCGAGACTATTCCGGGGATTAGCACTCGGTCAAGCGGAGTGCCAATACGCGCCGCTGGTTTCGCAGCCTTGGCCGCCTGTGCGGGGCCGTTTCCCGGCTTCTCGGGGCACCCCCGAGCCCCCGAATCCCGCGGCGCCGTTGCCGGGGACCAGTCCCCGGCCCCCTGCGCCTCAAACGCCGGCGGGGCTGGATTTTCGCCGCCACGTGCAGGTGGATCCGACTCCGCCAGGGTGTGCTCTTGCAGCCGTCCGGCGTTTGAGGACCGGGGTCTGGGGCGGAGCCCCAGCGCGGGTCCGGGCAGCGCCCGGGGAACGGTGGAAGGGCGGGTAGGGGACCTTGCCCCGCGGGGCCCGGCCACCCGCACCCGCCCACCGGGCCCGAGCCGGGACGTCGGTGGCGGCAGCCCCGCCCGGCCACCGCCGGACGGAGTCCGGCGCAGCGGGGCGAAGCCCGGGAGGCCCGCCAGGGCCGAGCGCCGCGAGCTCCGCGCCAAAAAGGTGTGGTGCCCGGTATGTGAGGCTTGGGGCATGCGGATCCTGGTCGTCGAAGACGAAGTCAGCCTCGCCGATTCACTGCGGCGCGGCCTCTCCGCCGACGGCCACTGGGTGGATCTCGCCCACGACGGCCACCACGGGCTGGACCTGGCCCTCACCGGAGGCCCGTACGACGTGGTCCTCCTCGACCTGATGCTCCCCGGCCTCTCGGGGTACGAGATATGCACCCGGATGCGTTCGCACGCAGTCGCCACCCCCGTGCTGATGCTGACCGCCAAGGACGGCGAGTACGACGAGGCCGAGGGTCTGGACTCGGGCGCGGACGACTACCTGACGAAGCCGTTCTCCTTCGTCGTCCTCGCCGCCCGCCTCCGCGCCCTCACCCGCCGCGCCGCCGCCGCGGGCGACGCCGCGCGGACCGGCGTCCTGCAGGCCGGCGACCTCGTCCTCGATCCCCGCGGCCGCCGCTGCCGCCGCGGCACGCGCGAGATCGAGCTGACCGCACGCGAGCTCGGCGTCCTGGGCTGCCTGATGGAGCAGCCCGGCCGGGCCGTCGCCAAGCAGGACATCCTCGACGAGGTCTGGGACACCCCGCACGGCATCGACCCGAACATCGTCGAGGTCTACGTCTCCTCGCTCCGCCGGAAGATCGACGCCCCCTTCGGCCGCCGCTCGATCCTCACGGTGCACGGCACCGGCTACCGGATGGCCCCCGACGGTGGCTGAACCCCGGCCACCGCACCGGCCCCGGCCCCGCCGCCTCGGCAGCCTCCGTGCCCGCGCCGCCGCGGCCGCCGCCCTCGCGATGGCCGCCGTCCTGGCCGCCGGCGGGCTGTGGCTCTACACCCTGCTGCGCGCCAACTTCATCGAGAACGCCACCGGCCGCACCGAGCTCGCCGCGCGCAAGGTGGCCGGCCAGTACGACACCGGGAGCCTTCCGGCCCGCGGCCGGCTGCCCGCGCCCGAGGGCGGGGTCGACCTGGTCCTCGTACGGAACGCGGCCGGTGCGGTCGTGGCCACCAGCGGGGACCTGAAGGACACCCCGGAGCTCACGGAGCTGAGCCCCGCGCCCGGCCGGGACGTGCGGTCGGCCGTCCTGCCGCCCGCGCGCCCCGGCGCACAGCGGCGCGTGGTGGTCGCCGTGGACGCGCCCGGCCCGCCGGGGGCGCACGACCCGCACACCGTCTACGCCGCGACCGTGCTCGGCGACGTGGACGACGCCAACCGGGCCGTCGCGCTCGGCCTGCTGGCCGGCGCGCCCCCGCTGATCGTCTTCTCGGCGGCCCTGGCCTGGTGGGTGACGGGCCACGCGCTGCGCCCGGTCACCGCGATCCGCACCGGGCTGGCCGCGGTCACCGGAAGCGAGCTGGACCGGCGGGTCCCGGACCCGGGCGGCGCCGACGAGATCGCGCAGCTGGCCCGGACGGTCAACGACACGCTCGACCGGCTGGAGCGCAGCGACGCGCGGCAGCGGCAGTTCACCGCCGACGCCTCGCACGAGCTGCGCAACCCCCTCGCGGCCGTCCGGGCCCGGCTGGAGGTGGCGTTGCGGGACCCCGACCGGGAGTCGGTGGCGGCCGCGCTGGCCGATACCGAGCGGCTGCAGGCGATCGCGGCCGATCTGCTCCTGCTGGCCCGCCTCGACGGCGGGCCCGCGCCGCGCACCGAGCCGGTGGACCTCGCGCTGCTGGCCGCCGAGGACGCGGCGCGGCGCCCCGGGCCCCGGGTTCCGCTACGGCTGGACGCGGGGGCTCCCGTACCGGCCGCCGGGGATCCGGCGCGGCTGGAGCGGGCGCTGGCCAACCTGGTGGACAACGCCCTGCGGTACGCCCGTACCGGGGTCGTGGTCCGGGCCGCGGCCGAGGACGGCTGGGCGCTGCTGGAGGTCACGGACGACGGGCCGGGCATCCCGGAGGCGGACCGGGACCGGGTCTTCGAGCGGTTCGTACGCCTGGACGCGGACCGGGGCCGGGCCGGCGGGGGCACCGGCCTGGGGCTGGCCATCGCCCGGGAGATCGCCCGGGCGCACGGCGGTGAGGTCCGCGCGCTCCCGGCGCCCGCCGGAGGCGCCCGGCTGGTGCTGCGCGTGCCCGCGCCGGCCGCGTCCGGCTCCGCCAGCACCCGCCCCTGAAGGCGCCTTCAGGACCCTCAGGGTTCCTTCAGCACCGGTACCCCAGCATCGACAGGCATGAGCGCCCACCGCAGGAAGCCCCGTGAACCGAAGCCCCCGGTGCCCGCGTCCCGCAGCCGCCGGCTCACCCGCAGCCGCCGGCTCACCCGTGGCCGCCGGCTCACCCGCACCCTGCTGGCGTCCGGCTGCGCCCTGGTGGTGCTCGCGGGGGCGACCGCCTGGTACCTGTACGACGACCTCGCCTCCAGCATCGGCAGCTCCAAGGCCCTGGAGGGCGCCGAGAAGTCCAAGTACGGCGATGCGAACATCCTGCTGATGGGCCTGGACAGCCGCCGGGACCAGAACGGCGAGGACCTCCCCCCGGCGGTCCTGGACAAGCTGCACGCGGGTGCGAGCTCCGACGTCGGCGGCTACAACACCAACACCCTGATCCTGTTGCACGTCCCCGGCGACGGCAGCAGGGCCAAGGCCTTCTCGGTGCCGCGCGACGACTTCGTCGAGCTGCGCGGCGTGCCCGGTTTCACCGGCAAGGCCAAGATCAAGGAGGCTTACGGGCGGGCGAAGGCCAAGGTGGAGGAGCAGCTCGCGGCCAAGGGGGTCAAGGACCCTCGGCAGCTGGAGCGCGAGGGGCGCGAGGCGGGCCGCAAGGCGGAGCTGGAGACGGTGCGCACCTTCCTGGGCGTGCCGATCGACCACTTCGCCGAGCTGAACCTGGCCGGCTTCTACCACCTCGCGGACGCGCTGGGCGGCGTACCGGTGTGTCTGAACAAGCCGGTGAAGGACCGGTACTCGGGAGCCGACTTCCCGGCCGGGCGGCAGACGCTCGACGGGCAGCAGTCGCTGGCCTTCGTACGGCAGCGGCACGGTCTGACCATGGGCGACCTGGACCGGACGAAGCGGCAGCAGGCGTTCCTGGCGGGGGCCACCCACCAGCTGAACCAGGCCGGGACCTTCACCGATCCGGTGAAGCTGATCAAGCTGATCGACGCGGCGAAGCAGGACGTCGTCACCGATCAGGGGTGGGACCTGCTGTCGTTCGCGAAGCAGGCGAAGAACCTGTCCGGAGGCAACGTGGAGTTTGTGACCCTTCCCATCGAGCGCTTCGGGAGGAACCACGACGCCGAGATAAACGTCGTAGATGATATGAAGATAAAGCGGTTCATAGCCGAGCGGATCGGGCCCGGGGCCACTGCGAGCCCGAGCGCGCCTGGCGCCGCCCCCTCCTCACCGGGCACACCGCCCGCGCCGCAGGGCTCCGCCGCAGGCTCCCCCCGGAGCTCCGCGCCGGCCCCCGCGCCCGCACCGTCCCGGAGCGGCGGCGCGGCCGCCGCCATCGACGGCGGCGGCGTCCCGTGCGTGGACTGAAACCCCTGACCACGGCGGGCGCGCGCCGCCGCACGGAAGCACTGCTGCTCGTCCTCGTCCTCGCCGTGACCATTTCCGGCCACATCAGCGCCGGCCTCGCGATGAACGACGAGCTGCCGTCCGGTCTCACCGGCTTCGTGGTCAGCATGACGCTGCTCGCACTGGTGGGTCACCTGGCCGTGCGCCGGTTCGCGGCGTACGCGGATCCGCTGGTCTTCCCACTGGCCCTGCTGCTGACCGGGCTGGGGCTGGTGCTGCTGCACCGCCTCGACCAGGGGTACCTCGACCGGTACAACTCCCCGGCGGTGGCGCCCGGCCAGCTGATGTGGACGGTGATCGGCGTCGCGGCCTGCATCGCGGTGCTGGGGCTGCTGCGCGACCACCGGCTGCTGCAGCGGTTCATCTACATCACGATGGTCATCGCGCTGGTGGCGCTGATCGCGCCCGCCTTCTTCGGCGCGGACACCTACGGGGCGAAGCGCTGGATCATCATCGGCGGGCTCTCGCTCCAGCCCGGCGAGTTCGTGAAGATCATGATCGCGGTCTTCTTCGCGGGCTACCTGGTGATCCACCGGGACGCGCTGGCCCTGTCGGGCCGCAAGTTCCTGGGCATGCGGCTGCCGCCGATGCGCCAGCTCGGCCCCCTCATCACGGTGTGGATCATCTCGCTGATGGTGCTGGTCTTCGAGCGCGACCTCGGCACCTCTCTGATCTTCTTCGGCGTGTTCGTGGTCATGCTCTACGTGGCCACGGAACGCACCGGCTGGATCGTCGTCGGCCTGGTCCTCGCCTCGGCGGGCGCCTTCGTGGTGGGCATGACGGAACCACACGTCAAGGCCCGCGTGGCCGCCTGGCTGAACCCGCTGTCGTACTACTGGAAGGACCGGCCGCCGGGCGTCATCTCGGACCAGTCGGCGCAGGCGCTGTTCAGCTTCGGCACGGGCGGCATCTCCGGCACGGGCCTCGGCATGGGCCATCCCGAACTGATCAAGTTCGCGGGCCGCAGCGACTTCATCCTGACGACGGTGGGCGAGGAGCTCGGCCTGGCCGGGGTCATGGCCGTCCTGATCCTCTACGCGCTCCTCGTGCAGCGCGGGCTGCGGATGGCGCTGGGCGCCCGCGACCCCTTCGGCAAGCTGCTGGCGGTGGGCCTCTCGTCGGCCCTCGCGCTCCAGGTCTTCGTGGTGGCGGGCGGCGTCACGGGGCTGATCCCGCTGACGGGCAAGGCGCTGCCCTTCCTGGCCGCGGGCGGCTCGTCCCTCCTGGCCAACTGGATCATGATCGCCCTGTTGCTGCGCATCTCCGACAGCACCGAAAGACAACGCGAGGCGGACGCCCGGGGCCCGGCGGAAACGACGATCACTCCGCAGGTCACCGGGCCCGAACCCCATCCGGCCCCGTCCTACCGGTAGTCCTATAGGTAGTCCTCCAGGCGGCCGATCCGGTAGCCCTGCTCCTGTATCCGCCGGAGCATCCGGGTCGTCATCTCGGTCTCCGTGGTGCCCTTCAGCTCGGAGGGGCCGCGGAAGTGGGCCAGGATGATGTCACCCGGTTTGAGGGCGGAGCCCTCGGCGTACTGGAAGTTGTTGATCTGCATCGACACGCGCCACAGGAGGAGCCGGGATATCCCGCACTCGTGCGCGGCCCTGAGGGTGTCGTCGTTGTGATTGCCGTACGGCGGGCGGAAGAGCGCCGGCCGCTTGCCGAAGCGCGTCTCCAGGCGGTCCTGCTGCCCGCATATCTCCTTCTTCTGTGCCTCGAAGGACAGGGTCCGGAGATTCGGGTGCGTCAGGGTGTGGTTGTTTATCGTGCTGCCGGAGCCGTTGTCGCGGAGCTTTTCGAAGTGGCCGTAGTCCGACGAGGCGATGTTGTCCGTCAGGAACATGCTGATCGGCAGTTTCAGATCGGCGGCCATCGTGAGGAACTCGGGGTTCTTCTCGGCGCCGTCGTCGAACGTCAGGAAGACGACCTTGTCGTCCGCCGGGACGGGTATTCGGTCGATGACCTGGACCCGCCCCGCCTTGGCCGGCGCGATCCGGGGTTTGACGGCCGGCTTGGGCGCGTACTGGAGGGGGCCGCTGAGGCCCCACTTCTTGTACGCCTCGTCCGCCGCGGCCACCGGTCCCCGGCCCGCGGCGGAGGGGGAGGCCGCCCCCGAGGGCGACGGAGTCGCTCTGGCCTCCGTGGTCTTGCGCCCCAGTCGTTCGATGGGGTCCACGCTGTCCCCGCACCCCGTCAGGGACAGCGCGAGCGCGCCGGCCGTCAGCGTTCCGGCTACGAACCGGCGCGCGTACTTCACAAGTAATCCTCCAGGCGGGCCACGGCGTAACCCTTGTCCGTGACGGTCTTCATGACGTGACGGATCATGTCAGTCATGCTGCCCTTCCAGTCTTCCTTGCCCCGGAAGTGCGTGAGGATGATGTCCCCGGGGTGCAGGTCCTTGTCCCACTCCCGCCAGTCCATCCGGTTGGGGAAGGCCTCCTCGTTCCACAGCGGAACGGCCTTGATCCCGCAGGACTTGGCCGCGCGCAGCGTGTCCTCGTTGTAGTTCCCGTACGGCGGCCGGAAGAGCGTCGGCCGCTTGCCGAACGTCTTCTCGATCGTGTCCTGCTGTCCGCAGATCTCCTGGCGCTGCTTCTCGTAGGAGAGTGCGGGCATGTAGCGGTGGTTGAGCGTGTGGTTGTTCAGCGTGACGCCCGCCGCCTGCATCTCCTTGAAGTACGGGTAGTTGTCCCGGACCAGGTAGTCGCTCAGGAAGGCGGTGTACGGGAGCTTCAGTTCCTGCATCATCTTCAGGAACTCGGGGTCCTTCTCGGCCCCGTCGTCGATCGTCAGGAAGACGACCTTCTCCTCCGTGGGGACCGTGGTGAAGACCGGGGGCAGCTCGTCCTGGCCCTCGACCTCGAAGCCGTCGCGGGTGCTGATCTCCGGCTTCTCCTTGGGCGCCTGCGGAGCGACGAGCGGCGGCTTGGCCAGCCCCCACTTCTTCGCGGCCACGACCCTCACCTGCTGAAGGGCCTTCAGCTTCTCGGCGTAGGTGCCGAGCGCTCCGGCCGCTCCGGCCTGCTCGCCGGCGGCGCCCGCGGCGGCCTTCGCCTTGGCGGCCTTGTCCGGCGTATCGGACCCGCCGGCTCCGCAGCCCGTGCCGAGTGCGGCGACGAGCAGTGCGGCCATCGCGGCCGTACCCAACCGGCCGCGCGCGACTGCCGCGATCCGGTGACCGTGTTGCGTCTTATCTTCCGTTTGTCGGACTAGCTGCATAGTTGGGCATCTTTACACCAGCCACGCACGCACCCCGGCCGACACCGCGAGGCGGATCCGACCTTCCTCCGAGTGGCCCACCGTGGCCGACAATGGACCCGTGACCCCCGAAGACTTCGCCGCGCTCCTCGCCCCCGAGGGCCACGCCCTCCTCGACTCGCTCCGGGACTACGACCCCGCCCGGGAGCTCGCCGTCGCCACCCGGCTGCGCCGCGAACACCCCGCCGCCCTGGTCTCCGCCGCCCTCGGACAGGCCCGGCTGCGGCAGCGCGCGGTGGCGAAGTTCGGGGCCGAGGACGCCCACCGGATGTACTTCACCCCCGGCGGCGGAGAGATGGCCACCCGCGCCTCGGTGGCCTCGTACCGCGCCGAGCGGCTCGCCGCCCTGGGCGTACGGAGCCTCGCGGACCTCTGCTGCGGGATCGGCGGCGACGCCCTCGCCCTGGCCCGGCTCGGCATCCGCGTCCTGGCGGTGGACCACGATCCGCTGACCGTCGCCGTCGCGCGCGCCAATGCCGCGGCCCTGGGACTGGCGGACCTGATCGAGGTCCGGGAGGCCGACGTGACGGAGGTCGACACCGCCGGCTACGACGCCGTCTTCATCGACCCGGCCCGCCGGGGCGGACGCGGCCGCATCTTCGACCCGGAGTCCTACTCCCCTCCGCTGTCCTGGGCGATCGCCACCGCCCGGGCCGCGAAGGTCGCCGCCATCAAGATCGCCCCCGGGATCCCGCACGAGGCGGTGCCCGCCGAGGCCCAGGCCGAGTGGATCTCCGACCAGGGGGACGTGAAGGAGGCCGTGCTGTGGTTCGGGACGGCCCCGGGCGAGATCCGGGCCACCCTGCTGCCCGGTCCGCGCGCGCTGGCGACCGCCGATCCGCTGCCCGACCCCGAGGCCGGTCCCGTCGGCCGCTACCTCTACGAGCCCGACGGCGCCGTGATCCGCGCCCACCTCGTCGCCGAGGTCGCCGAGCAGCTGGGCGGGCGGCTGATCGACCCGACCATCGCGTACATCACCGCCGACGAGCTGCGCGAGACCCCGTACGCGACCTCGTACGAGATCACCGACGTGCTGCCGTTCGGGCTGAAGAAGCTCAAGGCGCTGCTGCGCGAGCGCGGGGTCGGCATCCTCACGGTGAAGAAGCGCGGCTCCGCGATCGAGCCCGAGGAGCTGCGCAGGAAGGTGAAGCCGCAGGGGCCGAACTCCGCCACGGTGTTCCTGACCCGGGTCGCCGGGGCCCCCTCGATGCTGATCGGCTCACCGACCGCCCGCCCCTGACGGCCCGCCGGTCCCCCGGAGCCCTCTCCCGAAGGCGCGCAGCGCCCACCGGTAGTGCGCGCCCGCCTTGCCGAGGCCCAGCAGGGCGGTGATCCACAGGATCATGCCGAGGCCCATGGTGTAGGCGACCTCGCCGTAGGTGTCGGCGCCGGGCCGGGCCGTCGCGGCCGACGCGAAGGTCACCCAGAGCCCGAGCCCGCCCAGGGCGAAGGAGGCCAGCAGCCAGATCAGGCTGCGTCCGGGCGCGCGTACGGCGGCGTCCACGGGCGGGTCCCGGTCCAGCTCCGCCCAGGCGCACAGCAGCCGGCGCACCTGCCGGTCCCGCTTGGCGCCCCAGGCGAACCAGAACCCGGCCGGTATCAGCACGCCCACGCCGAGCACGGCGAAGGTGAGGCCGAAGAGGTACGCGAGCGGCTCGTGCGTCTCGATGGCCATCAGCGCCATGCCGACGAAGGTCCAGCCCAGGGCGAAGACCGCCGAGACCGACCAGAGGAGCACGAGCCGGCCGAAGCCCAGACTGCGCCGCCCGAGCTCCCCCAGGAAACGGGCACGGTCGGCCCGTACGGCCCGTACGGCGTGCTCGTCGAACCAGGCGCGCAGGTGCGGCGGAGGGGGCGGCGGCGGCAGGTCACGGCGGGGCATGCACATGACCATATCCGCACGCCACGGGTCCGGGCGTGCGTCGCGGCGGCGGCCGCCCGGCTGAGGCTCAGCTTCCGCCGGGCTCCGCCACCTCCACCGATTCGAAGCGCCAGCGGTGGACCGCCCGCGTGATCAAATCGGCTGCGGGCTCCGGCAGTTCGGGCAGTTCGGCGCCGATCCCCTCGGGACTCCGCCACCAGGTGATGACGAGCACCCGGTCCTGCGGGGCGCTGAACACCTCGCGCCGCACCGGGTCTTGGGCCAAGACCTGCGAACGGGCCCACTCCAGCAGCTCGTTGGCCCGTCCGGGCACGGAGCGGGCCTCCCACATCAGCGCGATGGTGCTCACGAGTACAGGTTGTCCTTGCTCAGCTCGTGCACGTGGTCGTGGTCGTGCGCATGACCGTGCCCGTGACCGTGGCCGTGCCCGTCGCCGTCCCCGTGGGAATGGCCGTGGGAATGGCCGGGAACATGCGGGTCGGTGACCGGAAGCGAGGAGTCCGCCGACAGGTCCCAGTCCGAGGGGGCCCTGTTCCGCTTGACCATCTCCGCGCCCAGCGCCGCCACCATCGCGCCGTTGTCCGTGCACAGCCCCGGCCGCGGCACCCGCAGGATGATCCCCGCGGCGTCGCACCGCTCCTGGGCCAGCGAGCGCAGCCGGGAGTTGGCCGCGACCCCGCCGCCGATCATCAGGTGGTCGACGCCCTCGTCCTTGCACGCGCGGATCGCCTTGCGCGTCAGTACGTCCACCACGGCTTCCTGGAAGGAGGCCGCCACATCGCGCACCGGCACGTCCTCGCCCGCCTTGCGCTTCGCCTCGATCCAGCGGGCGACCGAGGTCTTGAGCCCGGAGAAGGAGAAGTCGTACGGGGCGTCGCGCGGCCCCGTCAGCCCGCGCGGGAAGGCGATCGCCTTCGGGTCCCCCTCGCGTGCGAGCCGGTCGATGACCGGACCGCCGGGGAAGCCCAGCTGCAGGACGCGCGCGATCTTGTCGAAGGCCTCGCCCGCCGCGTCGTCGATGGTCGCGCCGAGCGGCCGTACGTCGGAGGTGATGTCGGGGGCCAGCAGCAGCGAGGAGTGCCCGCCGGAGACCAGCAGCGCCATCGTCGGCTCGGGCAGCGGCCCGTGCTCCAGCTGGTCGACGCAGATGTGCGAGGCCAAGTGGTTCACCCCGTACAGCGGCTTGCCCAGCGCGTACGCGTAGGCCTTCGCGGCGGAGACGCCCACCAGCAGGGCCCCCGCGAGGCCGGGGCCGGCGGTGACGGCGATGCCGTCGAGGTCGCGGGCGCTGACCCCGGCCTCCTTCAGGGCGCGCTCGATGGTGGGGACCATCGCCTCCAGGTGCGCGCGGGAGGCCACCTCGGGCACGACCCCGCCGAAGCGGGCGTGCTCGTCGACGCTCGACGCGATGGCGTCCGCGAGCAGCGTGGTGCCGCGGACGACGCCGACGCCGGTCTCGTCGCAGGAGGTCTCGATGCCGAGGACGAGCGGTTCGTCAGCCATGGGTCGTCTCACCTTGCAGGGGTACGGAGTCGGAGTCGGGGAGTGCGGAGTCGGGGTCCGCGGGGGCCGTGGGGTCCGCGGGGTCGGTAAGTCGGCGCATCACGAGGGCGTCCACGTTGCCGGGCTGGTAGTAGCCGCGCCGGAAGCCGATCGGCTCGAAACCGAAGCGGGCGTAGAGCTTCTGGGCCCGGACGTTGTCGACCCGCACCTCCAGCAGCACCTCGGCGCATTCGAAGGCGGTCGCGGCGCGCAGCAGCTCGGTCAGCAGCCGGGCGCCGAGCCCGGTGCCCCACTGGTCGCGGGCCGCGGCGATGGTCTGTACGTCGGCCAGGTCCCCGGCGGCGGCCAGCCCGGCGTAGCCGACGAGCCGGCCGGCCTCCTCCGCCACGACGTAGCGGCGGGTGGCGCCGGGGCCGCGGGCGTGGGCCAGCTCGGACCAGAACATCCCGGCGGACCAGGCGTCCTCGGGGAACAGCTCGTGCTCCAGCTCCAGCACGGGCCCGATGTCCCACCAGCGCATCTCGCGCAGGACGACGGCCGGGGTGGCTGAGGTGGCTGTCACTGCGGGGTGACCACCTTGTAGTTCTTGGGCACCTCGGCGTCGGGCCGGCGCAGGTAGAGCGGCGTCGGGGGCAGGAAGGCCTCCCCCGCCGCCAGTCTTTCCGCGGCCAGCGCGGCCAGCGCGGCGGCGCTCTGGTGCTCCGGGGCCCGCGCGTCGGTGAAGACCTCCGGGTAGAGGTGCGCGCCCTGGCCGACGGCGGGCAGTCCGGCGACGCGCTCGGCGATGTCGGCCGGCCGGTCCACCGCGGGCTCGCCGGCCCGGGTGCGGGGGTCCTCGTAGCGCGCCCAGTAGACCTCCTTGCGCCGGGCGTCGGTGGCCACGGTGAAGGGGCCCTCGATCCCGGCCGCGCCGGCCGCGTAGGCCAGCCCGTCGAGGGTGCACAGTCCGTGGACGGGCACGCCGAGGACGGAGGCGAAGGTGGACGCGGTCACGAGGCCGACGCGCAGTCCCGTGTAGGGGCCGGGGCCGACCCCGACGACGATGCCGGTGACGGCTTCGAGCGTGACCCCCGCCTCGGCGAGGACCTTGTCGACGGCGGGCAGCAGGAGCTCCCCGTGGCGGCGGGCGTCGACCTGGTTCGACTCGGCGAGGACGGACTCGCCGTCGTGCAGGGCGACGGTGACGGCGGGCGTGGCGGTATCTACAGCGAGCAAGAGCACGCGAACAGCCTACGACTCCGGGGCCCCCGGCCCTTGCGGCCGGTCTGCGGGCACCCCTGCTGCTACCTTCGGACCAGGTGTCGGGGTGTGATCGTCCGCCTGGCATCCGACTGGCATCGACTGACCATGCGGAGAGGTGGAGCAAGGTGGCACGCAGCAGCTCGGGAATCGTGGCCGGGCTCACCGTCACGGCGCTCGCCGTCGTCGGTTTCCTCGGCTACCAGGCCTCCGCCTCCGCTCCCGCGCTCCCGCCGAAGGCCGCCGCGCAGAGCCCGGTGCCCGCTCCGAGCGACTCCGGGCCCGCCAAGACGGACCCGGCGAAGCCCGTGGCCCTCCCGGCCGGCTCCGGCACCGGGGTCCGCGTCGTGTACTCCCTGAGTGCCAAGCGCGTGTGGCTGGTGGGACCCACCGGCGAGCCCAAGTCCTTCGCGGTGGTGCCGAGCACGGTGCACCCGGCGCCCGGCCGTTACACGGTGGGCGGCCGTACGGGCGCGGTGACCGGCTCGGACGGGGTGCCGATCGAGCACGTCGTCCGGTTCGCGAGTCCGCAGGGGGTCACGGTCGGCTTCAGCGCCCGCGTGGACAACACCCTCCCGGCGCCCGATCCGGCCAAGAAGACCGGCGGTGTCCGCATGCTGCGCGCGGACGGGAACACGATGTGGGCCTTCGCGACGATCGGCTCGAAGGTCGTCGTCGTTCCCTGACGTCGTCGCCCCCCTGACCCGGCCGCGCGGCCGGGTCGGCCCACCCTGTCGGCCCACCCGGTAGCGACACGCGGAATTCACTCGTACGGGGACTGCGTCGTCAGGCGGTCGGTCCCCCGTTTCAGGCCGCTTCGGACTCCGGGGCGGCCTGTTCGCCGTCTTCCACCCCATCCCCTGCGGGATCGGGATCCGGTGCGGCGTGCTCGCGCGCGGGCGGTGTCGACACGGCGCTGGCGGCGGCGCCCGCGGCGAGCAGCGCCCCCATGGACACGGCGGACGGGCGGGGGACGCCCGATGCTCCTGTTGCCGACATGGCTGCCTCCTGGCCGGGGCCAGCCCGTACTTAGGTACGCCTAACCAGCCCTCTGTACCATGTGACCACGGGCCCCGCCGCCCGCGCAATATCTTCCCGACGACTTGTCGGAACGTTTCTCGACGCGCCCGCGCCGCGAAGGCGCCGCGCCTACTCCGACAGGACGCCCGCGAGGCTCTCCAGACCCGCCCCGGCCGACCAGCGGGTGCCGATCCCGCGGACCATCACCTCGCGCACGTCGTCCAGGACCTCCTCGTGGCCCACCGCCCGGCGGATCACCACGTGCAGCCGGTCGTCGGACAGCTCCTCGACCTTGCCGTCGCCCCACTCCACGACGACGACGGACTCGGGCAGCGAGACGTCGAGGTCCAGGTCCTCCATCTCGTCCAGCCCGCCGCCCAGCCGGTACGCGTCCACGTGCACCAGCGCCGGACCGCCGGTCAGCGAGGGATGGACCCGGGCGATCACGAAGGTCGGCGAGGTCACGGCCCCGCGCACGCCCAGACCCTCGCCGAGGCCGCGGGTCAGGGTGGTCTTCCCGGCGCCGAGCTCCCCGGTCAGTAGGACGAGGTCGCCGGGGCGCAGCAGCCCGGCGATCCGGCGCCCGAGGTCCTGCATGGCGTCGGGCGAGCCGACGGTGACGTGCGTTTCCGTGTCAGGTACTTCTTCCATGCCCGCCAACGTTAGCGGCTGCGGACACCGTCCCGGTGCGCGCGAGCAGCTCGGTGAGCAGCCGGGTCACGGTGTCCGGGTGCTCCAGCATCATCAGGTGCCCGGCGGTCTCCAGGACGACCAGCTCGGCGGAGGGCAGCACTTCCTTGATGGCCCGGCTGTGGTCGGGCGGGGTGACCATGTCGCGGTCCCCGGCGATGACGGTGACGGGGATGTCCGCGAACCGCTGGAGGGCGGCCGTCTTGTCGTGCGCCTGGAAGGCCGGGTAGAACTCGGCGACCACGTCGATGGGCGTGGCCTCGATGAGCCGCTCGGCGAAGCGGGCGACGCCCGGATCGACGTCGCGCGAGGCGAAGGAGTACATCTTGACCATCCCGGCGAACAGGTCGGCGGTGGCCCGGCGGCCCTTCTCCACCAGTTCCACCTGGGAACCGAGCGCCTTGAGCACCCCGGGCAGCAGGCGCCGTACCGTGCTGAAGCCCAGGGAGGGCAGCCCGTACGTGACCTCGTCCAGCCGGCCGCTGGAGGTGCCGACCAGGGCCACGCCGGCCACGCGGTCCCGGATCAGGTCGGGGAACTCCTGGGCCAGCCCCATGATGGTCATCCCGCCCATCGAGTGACCGACCAGGATCAGCGGGCCTTCGGGAGCGGCGGCGTCGATGACGGCCTGCAGGTCGCGGCCGAGCTGTTCGAAGGTGACCGGCTCGCCGTCGGCCTGGGCCAGGCCGCGCGCACTGCGGCCGTGGCTGCGCTGGTCCCAGTACACGGCGCGGACCACGCCGCGCAGGGCGGCGCGCTGGAAGTGCCAGGAGTCCTGGGCGAGGCAGTAGCCGTGGCAGAACACCACGGTCGGCCGGAGCGGGGCCTTGCGGCGCAGCCGGCGCCGCTTGCCCTCCTCGGGCAGCTCGTCGACCTCGTAGTACAGCGCGGTGCCGTCCTCGGCCCGCGCGGTGCCGGGGGCTCCGCGCAGGGATCCGTAGTCCCCGGTCGCGTCGAGGGCGAGGCGCGCCTTCATGCGCATGCCCCGGCCGACGGTGATCCGTTCGACCGCGACCCCGGCCGCCGCTCCGGCGGCTATCACGCCGATGGCGGCGCCCGCCCAGCCCGCCTTGCGCCAGTTCTCGCTCACGCCGCCGTCCTCACTCAGCCGCCGTGGTACACGCGGGGGACCCGGCCCCCGATACGGGTGACGATCTCATAGGCGATCGTGTGCGCCGCTCGAGCCCAGTCCTCGGCGGTGGGTTCACCGCGCTCGGCGTCCCCGAAGATGACGGCCTCGTCGCCTGCGCGGGCGTGTCCCCCGTCCAGGTCGACCACGAACTGGTCCATGGCCACGCGCCCGGCGACGGTGCGGATGCGGCCGCCGACGAGCACCGGGCCGAGCCCGGACGCCTGGCGGGGGACGCCGTCGGCGTAGCCCGCGGGGATCAGCGCGAGGGTGGTCTCCCGCTCGGTGACGTAGTGGTGCCCGTAGCTGACGCCGTGCCCGGCCGGCACGGTCTTGACCAGCGCGACCGTGGCCTTGAGGGTCATCGCGGGCCGCAGGCCGAGCTGGGCGGGGGTGCCGAGCTCGGGCGCGGGCGAGACCCCGTAGACGGCCAGGCCGCAGCGGACGAGGTCGAAGTGGGATTCGGGGAGGGTGAGCGTGGCCGGCGAGTTGGCGATGTGCCGGACCTCGGGCTCGATGCCCTCCTTCTCCGCGTACGCGAGCATGTCGCGGAAGGCGGTCAGCTGGAGCTGGATGGAGGGGTGTCCGGGCTCGTCGGCGCAGGCGAAGTGCGACCAGACGCCGGTGACGCGGACGGTCCCCTCGGACTGGGCGGCGACGGCCGCGGTCACCAGGGCCTCCCAGTCGGCGGGCTGGCAGCCGTTGCGGCCCAGGCCCGTGTCGGCCTTGAGCTGGATCCTGGCCGTCGTTCCGGCGGCGCGGGCGGCCGCCCGTACCTCGTCGAGGGCCCACATCGCGCTGACGGCCACGTCGATACCGGCCTCGACGGCCTCCCGCCAGGGTCCGCCGGGCGTCCACAGCCAGCACAGGACGGGTCCTTCGATCCCGGCGGCGCGCAGCGCGAGGGCCTCGTCGGGCGTGGCGGTCCCCAGCCAGCTCGCGCCGGCCTCCTGGGCGGCCCGGGCACAGGCCACGGCCCCGTGCCCGTAGGCGTCCGCCTTGACGACGGCCATCAGGGCGGAGCGGGGCGCCCGCTCGCGCAGGGCCCGTACGTTGGCCCGGACGGCGTCAAGATCGATCTCGGCGTACACGCGCGCGGCTGTCTCGTTCATCCCCCACAGTCTCTCAGAGCCCCGCCCACCGGGCCGAACAGGCAGGGCCACGCCCGCGCGCGGGCCGAATCCAGCCCTGCCGGCGTTTGAGGCGCGGGGGTCCGGGGGCGGCGCCCCGGCAACGGCGCCGCACGCTCGCGCACGGCCCGCGCAACTGCGCCGGAGCACACGGCCCGCAGGTCCGGGCCGGCGGCCGGCGGCCGGCAAATCCAGCCCCGCCGGCGTTTGAGGCGCAGGGGTCCGGGGGCGGCGCCCCCGGCAACGGCGCCGCACGCCCGCCCACGCCTAGCCGCGAGCTACCTCCCGCCACGCCCGCGGCAGGGCTTCGGCCACCTGGTGGGCCAGGAGGGGGCCGCCCGTGAGGCGGGCCGCCAGGCCGTGGAGGTACGCCGCCACCGACCCGGCGTCCAGGGCCGGCAGGCCGGCCGCCAGCAGGGACCCGGCCAGCCCGGACAGCACGTCCCCGCTCCCGGCGGTGGCCAGCCACGGGGTCCCGGTCGGGTTCACCCGGACGGGGCCGGGCCCGGCCGGGGCGATCAGGGTCGTCGACCCCTTCAGCAGCGCCACCGCCCCGTACCGCTGCGCGAGCCCCCGCACGGCCTCCAGCCGGCCCGCCTCGACGCTCTCCCGCGCGAGCCCCAGCAGCGCCGCCGCCTCCCCCGCGTGCGGGGTCAGCAGGGTCGGGGCCGCCCGGGCCCGCAGCTCCCCGGGGTCCAGCCCGCGCAGCCCGTCCGCGTCCACCAGCACCGGCACCGGCTGCGACAGCGCCTCCCGCACCTCCGGGCCGCCCTCGTCGCCCAGCCCGGGCCCGACCACCCACGCCTGGACCCGGCCGGTTCCGATCAGCGTCTCCGGGTACCGGGCCAGTACGGCGTCCGCCACCGCCGGCGGCCCCACGTAGCGCACCGCGCCCGCGCCGCCCCGCAGCGCCCCCGCCACCGCGAGCACCGCCGCCCCCGGATAGCGCGCGGACCCGGCGACGATCCCGAGCACGCCGCGCCGGTACTTGTCGCTCGACGCCGTCGGCGCGGGCAGCAGCCCGGCCACGTCGGCGTGCTGCAGGGCCTCCATCTCAGGGGTCTCGAAAGCCAGCCCGATGTCCACCAGGTGCAGCGCCCCCGCCCGCGAGGCCCCCGGGTCGACGAGCAGCCCCTGCTTGTACGCCCCGAAGGTCACCGTCACGTCCGCCGTCACGGCCGCTCCGGCCACCTCCCCGGTGTCCGCGTCCACCCCGCTGGGCAGGTCCACCGCGACCACCACCGCGCCCGCCGGGATCCGCTCCACCAGCGCGGCCGCGGCCGGCCGCAGTGCTCCCCGGCCGCCGATGCCGACCAGCCCGTCGAGCACCAGGTCGGCCCGCTCGGGCACGGCCGCGTCGAGGCGCCCGCCGGCGGCCCGCAGCGCGGCCAGTCCGCCCGCGTGCACCCGGTCCGGATCCATCGCAACGGCCGTCACCCCGGCCCCGCGCCGGGCCAGCTTCGCGCCCGCGTAGAGGGTGTCGCCGCCGTTGTCCCCCGGGCCGACCAGCAGCACCACGCGGGACCCGTAGACGCGGGGCAGCAACCGGACGCAGACGGCGGCCAGTCCGGCCGCCGCCCGCCGCATCAGGGTGCCTTCGGGCAGCCGGGCCATCAGCTCGCGCTCGGCGGCCCGTACGGTCTCCACGCTGTAAGCAGTACGCATGGCACCAGCCTGCCCGACGACAGGCCCTACCCCTCGGCGATGACCACGGCGGAGGCGATGCCCGCGTCGTGGCTGAGGGAGATGTGCCAGGACTTCACGCCCAGCGCCAGCGCCCGCGCCTCCACCGTGCCCGACACGCGCAGGCGCGGCTGCCCGGTCTCCTCGACGTACACCTCGGCGTCGGTCCACAGCAGCCCGCCGGGCGCGCCGAGCGCCTTGGCGAGCGCCTCCTTGGCGGCGAACCGGGCGGCGAGCGAGGCGGTCCCGCGCCGCTCGCCGCCCGGCAGGGTCAGTTCCGCGTCGCGGAACAGCCGCCCGGCCAGGCCCGGCGTGCGCTCCAGCGCCGCGCCGAACCGCTCGATCTCCGCCACGTCGATTCCGACGCCGATAATCACAACAACAGCTCCAACTGGGCCACTACTCCACGGTCACCACGGTGCTCGATCGCCGGCGGCCCGCTCCGTTCGCTGCGCTCACTCCACAGTCACCGACTTGGCGAGGTTACGCGGCTGGTCCACCTCGTTGCCGCGCGCCGTCGCCAGTTCGCACGCGAACACCTGCAGCGGCACGGTGGCCACGAGCGGCTGGAGCAGCGTCGGGGTGGCCGGGATGCGGATGAGGTGGTCGGCGTACGGGACCACCGCCTCGTCCCCCTCCTCGGCGATCACGATGGTCCGCGCCCCGCGCGCCCGGATCTCCTGGATGTTGGACACGATCTTGTCGTGCAGCACCGAGCGCCCGCGCGGCGACGGTACGACGACCACGACCGGCAGGTCCTTCTCGATCAGCGCGATCGGCCCGTGCTTGAGCTCGCCCGCCGCGAAGCCCTCGGCGTGCATGTACGCCAGCTCCTTGAGCTTGAGCGCACCCTCCAGCGCCACCGGGTAGCCGACGTGCCGCCCCAGGAACAGCACGGTGTTCTTGTCGGCGAGCGACCGCGCCAGTTCCCGTACCGGTTCCATGGTCTCCAGTACGGTGTCCACCGCCGCGGCGATGTCCGACAACTCCCTGATCACGGACCGGATCTCGTCGCCCCACTTCGTGCCCCGGACCTGCCCGAGGTAGAGGGCGACCAGGTAGCAGGCCACGAGCTGCGTCAGGAACGCCTTGGTCGAGGCGACGGCCACCTCGGGTCCGGCGTGCGTGTACAGCACGGCGTCCGACTCGCGCGGGATCGTCGAGCCGTTCGTGTTGCAGACGGCCAGCACCTTGGCGCCCTGCTCCCGCGCGTGGCGCAGCGCCATCAGGGTGTCCATCGTCTCGCCGGACTGCGAGATCGCGATCACCAGCGTCCGCTGGTCCAGGATCGGGTCGCGGTAGCGGAACTCGCTGGCCAGCTCCGTCTCGCAGGGGATGCGGGTCCAGTGCTCGATGGCCAGCTTCGCGATCATGCCCGCGTGGTAGGCCGTACCGCACGCCACGATCACGACCTTGTCGACCTCGCGCAGCACCGAGTCGGGGATGCGCACCTCGTCGAGGGTCAGCAGGCCGTTCGCGTCGATCCGGCCCAGCAGGGTGTCGGCGACGGCCTTCGGCTGCTCGGCGATCTCCTTGAGCATGAAGTAGTCGTAGCCCCCCTTCTCGGCCGCCGAGGCGTCCCAGTCCACGTGGTACGCCCGCACGCTCGCGGCCGTACCGTCGAAGTTGGTCACCGTGACCCCGTCGCGGCGGAGCTCGACGACCTGGTCCTGCCCCAGCTCGATCGCGGACCGGGTGTGCGCGATGAAGGCGGCCACGTCCGAGGCGAGGAAGTTCTCGCCCTCGCCGACGCCCACCACGAGCGGGGAGTTGCGGCGCGCGCCGACCACCACGTCCGGCTGGTCGGCGTGCACGGCGACCAGGGTGAAGGCCCCGTCGAGGCGCCGGCACACCTGTCGCATCGCCTCCGCGAGGTCTCCGCCCGCGCCCTCGAACCGCTCGGCCAGCAGGTGCGCCACGACCTCGGTGTCCGTCTCGGACTCCAGCCGGTGGCCGCGCTCGGCGAGCTCGGCCCGCAGCGCGGCGAAGTTCTCGATGATCCCGTTGTGCACGACGGCCACGCGCCCCGAATTGTCGAGGTGCGGGTGGGCGTTGACGTCGGTGGGCCCCCCATGGGTGGCCCACCGGGTGTGTCCGAGCCCGGTGGAACCGGCCGGCAGTGGGTGCCCGACCAGCTCCTTCTCCAGATTGACCAGCTTGCCGGCCTTCTTGACGGCGGCGAGTTCCCCGTCGGCGAGCACGGCGACACCCGCCGAGTCGTAGCCGCGGTACTCCAGCCGCTTGAGTCCGGCAATGACCACATCGAGCGCCGACTGCGCTCCCACGTAACCCACGATTCCGCACATAAGCCGCAGGGTACGCCGTAGTTGGCTCCGCGCCCGGTACCTGAACCGGACGAAAAAACCGCCCCGGCGAATGCGCCGGGGCGGGAGTGGTGCCGGTGGTGGACGGCAGGACGGACGAGCCGTCAGCCGAGCTTCTTGACCTGCGCCGCGACGACGGCCGTCGGCTGCTCGGCGGTACCGGCCAGGCTGATGGCGGAGAAGGTGACGACGGAGTTGCCCTTGCGGACGACCACGAGCTCCGTCGTGGCCTTGTCCCCCGCGTCGTCCAGCTCGATGGTGTAGGCGAGCGCCTCGTCCCCCGCGGTCACGGCGGCGGCGGGAGAGACCTTGCTGATCTTGCTCGAGTCGCCGCCCATCTGGATCCCGAACCCGCCGACGCAGGCCGTGCCCGCGCTCTTGAGGGAGGCGAAGGCCTCTTCCGCGCCCTTGCCGTCGTACGAGGACAGGGCGACGGCCGTGACGGTCGCCCCGAGGGCCTCGAGCCCGGCCTTCGCCTTCTCCTCCTCGCTCGCGTCCGGGCTCGCACCCTTCGGCTTGGCCGCGCCCTTGATCCGCGCGGTGCCCGAGGCGGTTCCGACCGGGGCCATCGACAGCGCCTTGACCAGCGGGAGGCAGGCGGGCTTGTCGCTGGCGACCACCGCACCCCCCTTGACCTCCTCCTCGGTCGCCGGCTTGAGGACGTGGTCGGGCAGGTCCGCCTGGGCCACGAGCAGCGGGCCGAGCTCATCGGCCGTCTTGCCCTTGGCCGCCGCGGCCGCCGGGGCGGAGGCGGAGGCGGACGGCTTGGTGTCGGACTTCCCGTCCGCCGTGCCGGACGAGCCGCCGCACGCCGTGGCGAGCAGCGCCAGGGACACGGCCGAAGCGGACAGGACGGTACGGCGGACGAATGCGGTGCGCATGGTGATGTTCCCCCCACAGGAAAAGTTCCACGGAAAACGGCAGCCCGAGCTGCCGTGATCAACACCGTACGGGCCCCCCGCGCCCGGGGCCCGCCGATGGGTGCGGACACCACTCATCGTGATGCCGACGAGACCGCACGTCATTCCAATCGATACCGCTCCCCGTACAACCCCACCCACCCCGGGCCATAAGACCCCACTCCACGTGACCGACCACACCACCCACGGCGGCCCGTCACCCGTGACAATGGCCCTGTGATCTCTTCGCCGCCACGAAGCACGCCGGACCGCGCAACGGAGCGCCCCGACGGATCGGAGCCCCCGACGCAGGCCCAGCGGGCCCAGCAGACCCGGCACCCCGAGCACGCCGCGCATCCCACGCGCCGCCGGGGCCACGAGGCCTCCCCGTACGTGGACCTCACCCGTGCCGAGTGGAGCGCCCTGCGCGAGCGGACCCCGCTCCCGCTGACGGCCGACGAGGTCGAGCGGCTGCGCGGACTGGGCGATGTCATCGACCTCGACGAGGTCCGCGACGTCTACCTGCCGCTCTCCCGCCTGCTGAACCTGTACGTCGGCGCCACCAGCAATCTGCGCGGCACCCTCAACACCTTCCTCGGCGACGCCGGCAACGGCCACGGCGCGCAGCAGGGCACCCCCTTCGTCATAGGGGTCGCCGGCTCGGTCGCCGTGGGCAAGTCCACGGTGGCCCGTCTCCTCCAGGCGCTGCTGGCCCGCTGGCCGGAGCACCCGCGCGTGGAGCTGGTCACCACCGACGGCTTCCTGTACCCGATGAAGGAGCTGGAGCGGCGCGGGCTGACCGCCCGCAAGGGGTTCCCGGAGTCCTACGACCGCCGGGCGCTGACCCGCTTCGTCGCCGACATCAAGGCGGGCAAGGACGAGGTCAAGGCCCCCGTCTACTCCCACCTGATCTACGACATCGTCCCCGGCGAGGAGCTCGTCGTACGCCGTCCCGACATCCTGATCGTCGAGGGGCTCAACGTCCTGCAGCCCGCCATGCCCGGCAAGGACGGCCGCACCCGGGTCGGTCTCGCCGACTACTTCGACTTCAGCGTGTACGTGGACGCCCGCCCCGAGGACATCGAGCGCTGGTACCTCAACCGGTTCCGCAAGCTCCGCGAGACGGCGTTCCAGAACCCCTTCTCCTACTTCCGCAAGTACACCCAGGTCTCCGAGGAGGAGGCACTGGAGTACGCGCAGACGATGTGGCGGACCATCAACAAGCCCAACCTGCTGGAGAACGTGGCCCCGACCCGCGGCCGCGCCACCCTCGTCGTCCGCAAGGGCCCGGACCACAAGGTGCAGAAGCTGAGTCTGCGCAAGCTCTGAGCGCCACCGGAAACCCGGGGCCGCCAGAGGCTAGGGTGCGGCCATGCTGCATCTACGGATGATCATTCCGTCGGATCGGACCGACGCCGTGGTCAAGATCGTCGAGAGGACGGTCGGCACCACCCATCTGGCCGTGCTGCCCGGCGCCGCCCGCATCCCCCCGGGCGACATCGTGCTGTGCGACGTCGCGCGCGAGGCGGGCGACGAGCTCCTGCACGAGCTCCGGCAGCTCGGCATCGACAAGGACGGGTCGATCGCGGTCGAGAACATCGACCTGTCCCTCTCGGACCGCGCCGACCGGGCCGAGGAGGAGGCCCCGGGCGAGGCCGCCGACGCCGTCCTGTGGGAGCAGTTGAGCGAGGCGACCCACGAGGAGTCCACCCTCACCATCACCTACAGCGCCTTCATGATCGTCGCGACGATGATCGCGGCCTGCGGTGTGGTCCTCGACAACGCCATCCTCATCGTGGGCGCGATGGCGGTCGGACCGGAGTTCGGCCCGCTCGCCGGCGTCTGCACCGCCGTGGTGCAGCGCGCCCCCAAGCTGGCCGTCCGCTCGCTGATCGCCCTGCTGGTGGGCTTCGCCGCCGCGATGGTCGCGACCACCGTCTTCACCCTGGTCATGGACGCGCTCGGCCTGTTCCACCACGACATGCTGGACAAGCCCCGCCCCAACACCAGCTTCATCTGGCAGCCGGACCTGTTCTCGTTCGTCGTGGCCGTGCTCGCCGGCATCGCCGGGGTGCTGTCCCTGACCTCGGCGAAGTCCGGCGCGCTGGTCGGCGTCGCGATCTCGGTGACCACGGTCCCGGCGGCCGCCAACGCGGCCGTGGCCCTCGGCTACGGCGAGTTCGGCCAGATGTCGGGCTCCATCCAGCAGCTGCTGCTGAACCTCTTCGGCATCATGCTGGCCGGCGTCCTGACCCTGCTCTGCCAGAAGCTCCTGTGGCGCTCCCAGCGGGGCCGCTGGAGGCGTACGCCGGCCAAGGCCTGAGCCCCGGCAAGCCCGGCAAGCCCAACAACGACAGCGGCCCCGCACTACGAAGCTTCGTAGCGCGGGGCCGCTGTCGTCACGGGAGGGCGGTCTCTAGCCGAGCGCCGACTTCACGACGTCCGCGAGGCGCCCCGCGACCGAGCGGGCCTGCTCGATGTCGGCGGCCTCCACCATCACCCGCACGAGGGGCTCCGTGCCCGACGGACGCAGCAGTACGCGCCCGGTCGTGCCCAGCTCCCGCTCCGCGTCGGCGACGGCCGCGGCCAGCTCGCCCGAGGTGGTGACCCGCGACCTGTCCACGTCGGGGACGTTGACCAGCACCTGCGGCAGCCGCGTCATGACCCCGGTCAGCTCGGCCAGCGGCGTACCGGTGGCCGCGATCCGGGCCGCCAGCATCAGGCCGGTCAGAGTGCCGTCGCCGGTGGTGGCGTGGTCGAGGATGATCACGTGGCCGGACTGCTCGCCGCCCAGCGCGTACCCGTGCTCCTTCATCGACTCCAGGACGTACCGGTCGCCGACGCCGGTCTGCACGACGTTGATGCCCTCGGACTCCATGGCCAGCTTGAAGCCCAGGTTCGACATCACGGTGGCGACGACGGTGTCCTCGCGCAGGTGCCCGGACTCGCGCATCGCCAGCGCCAGCACCGCGAGGATCTGGTCCCCGTCGACCTCCTCGCCGTTCGCGTCCACGGCGAGGCAGCGGTCGGCGTCCCCGTCGTGCGCGATGCCGAGGTCGGCGCCGTGCTCGACGACGGCCTGCTTCAGCAGACCGAGGTGGGTGGAGCCGCAGCCGTCGTTGATGTTCAGGCCGTCGGGCTCGGCACCGATGGTGACGATCTCCGCGCCGGCCCGGGTGAAGGCCTCGGGCGAGACGTAGGCGGCCGCGCCGTGCGCCTCGTCCAGGACGACCTTGAGGCCGTCGAGACGGTTGGGCAGGACACCCATGAGGTGGGCGACGTACTTGTCGAAGCCCTCGGTGTAGTCGGAGACGCGGCCGACACCGGCGCCCGTCGGGCGGTCCCAGGGAGCACCCGTGCGGTGGTCCTCGTAGACCGCCTCGATCCGGTCCTCCAGCTCGTCGGCGAGCTTGTGACCGCCGCGCGCGAAGAACTTGATGCCGTTGTCGGGCATGGCGTTGTGGCTGGCCGAGAGCATGACGCCGAGGTCGGCGCCCAGCGCACCGGTGAGATACGCCACCGCCGGGGTGGGCAGCACACCGACGCGCAGGACGTCCACGCCCGCGCTCGCGAGGCCGGCGACGACTGCGGCCTCCAGGAACTCGCCCGAGGCCCGGGGGTCCCGGCCCACCACCGCGGTGGCCCTGTGCCCGGCGAAGGTGCCCGCCTCGGCCAGTACGTGCGCGGCCGCCACGGAGAGGCCGAGCGCGAGCTCGGCCGTCAGATCCGCGTTGGCGACGCCTCGTACACCGTCCGTCCCGAAGAGTCGTCCCACTGTTGTCCTCCCGAGTTCACACTTCGCTATGAGCAGTTGTGCCAATTATTTGCCGCTTTTGGCGGTAAACGAACCGCCCCGGCAGCACACAGAGTGCTGCCGGGGCGGATTCGTGCTGAACAGCAGGCGAGATTAACGCTTGCTGTACTGCGGAGCCTTACGGGCCTTCTTGAGACCGGCCTTCTTGCGCTCGACCGCACGGTCGTCGCGGGAGAGGAAGCCGGCCTTCTTCAGCGCCGGGCGGTTGTTGTCCTGGTCCGCCTCGTTCAGCGCACGGGCCACACCGAGGCGCAGGGCGCCGGCCTGGCCGGACACGCCGCCACCCGAGATGCGGGCGATGACGTCGTAGCGGTTGTCGAGCTCGAGCAGCTTGAACGGCTCGTTGACTTCCTGCTGGTGCACCTTGTTGGGGAAGTAGTCCTCAAGGGTGCGACCGTTGATCTTCCACTTGCCGGTGCCCGGAACGATCCGGACGCGGGCGATGGCGTTCTTGCGACGGCCCAGGCCGGCGGCCGGCTGGGGGTCACCGAAGCGACCGGCAAGGGACTCGGACGTGTAGTCACCCTCGACTACGTCCGCGGTCTCGGTGGTGTACTCCTCGACGTTGCCCTCGAACTCTTCGACGGGGGTCGTCTCGGCGGTGGTCTCGGCCACGATGCTCCTCAGAAGTTTCTTGTCTTAGGGGGTGTGGTGGCCGGAACTACTGCGCGACCTGGGTGATCTCGAACGGCACCGGCTGCTGAGCAGCGTGGGGGTGCACATCGCCCGAGTAGACCTTCAGCTTCGAGAGCATCTGACGGCCCAGGGTGTTCTTGGGGATCATGCCCTTGATGGCCTTCTCGACGGCCTTCTCCGGGTTGTTCGCCAGGAGGTCGTCGTAGCGGACCGAACGCAGACCACCCGGGAAACCGGAGTGGCGGTACGCCATCTTCTGGGTCGCCTTGTTGCCGGACAGGTGGACCTTGTCGGCGTTGATGATGATGACAAAGTCGCCCATGTCCATGTGGGGGGCGTAAGTCGGCTTGTGCTTACCCCGCAGGAGGGTAGCGGCCTGGGTCGCCAGACGGCCGAGGACAACGTCCTGGGCGTCGATGACGTGCCACTGGCGCGAGATGTCGCCGGGCTTGGGGCTGAACGTACGCACGCGTATGCCTTCGCTTCTTCAGTGGTGGGTCATCCCCGGGGGGTGAGCCCGAGGGACGGGTCCTGACATGGGTCACCACGGACGATCACGACAGCCCTGGTTCACATCGGAGACGCAACCCGTGTGTACCGCTGGTCATCGGCCCGGTGGACCGGCGTAAGGCAAATTCACGTGAGAATGAGCAAGCCAATACGCATAACGAACCAGCAGGGTACCCCTGAAGACCTGGAAGGGTCAAAACGCGGTCCGCGATCCCGTCTGAACGGGGGTCGCGGCGCACTCCGGTTCGGTCCTGGGTGGGGACCCCGTAGTTCGTACGAGTTCCAGAGTAACCCGGATCGGACGCAGTGCTCGCCGCGCCAGCAGTCCGGCGAGCGCGCACAGGGTCACCATGTCCCTGAATGCCCGCCTCTTGGCCTCGAACTCCGAGGGCCACGGGATGCCCGCGGTCTGGGGCACCAGGGCCACCCAGAACCAGGGCGAGCGCGGCATCGAGCCCGGCCGCACCCCCGAAGCCAGCAGCAGCGGGAGCACCACGATCAGGTAGTGGTCGAAGGAGGGGCGGGACACCAGGAACGCGGCGAGCATCACCATGCAGGCCGTCTCCACCAGCCTCAGCTCGCCCGCGTCGCCGTCCGCCTCGACCGGCCTGCGCCACCGCCGCCAGGTCGCCCACAGCCCGCACCCGGCCCCCGCGAAGGCCAGCGCGACCGCCAGCGGCGCCGGCACCCCCAGCCGGGGCAGCGCGGCGATCGGCGAGGCGTCCCAGGGCAGCGCGTAGGAATCCTGGCCCTGCAACAGGAACGGCAGGGTCTTGGTGAAGAACAGCATCGGGTGCGGCATCATCAGCGCCCCCGCCAGCGACAGCCCCACCGGCACGCCCACCGCCAGGGCCAGCCCCCGCCACTGCCGTGCCAGCAGGAAGAGCAGCCCGAGCGGCACCAGCATCGGCTTGCACGCGATGGCGAGTCCCACCACCAGCCCGGCCGCGGCCCAGTGCTTGCGGTGCGCCAGCAGCAGCGCCACCGGCAGGGCGGCGGCCGAGATGGCCGTCCAGTTCCCGATCAGCACGAGGTTGATGTACGGCTTGTAGGCCAGCGCGAACAGCCCGAAACCGCCGACCGCGAGCCGCGAGCGCACCGGTACGGAGAACAGCCGCAGCGAGGCCCACCAGCCGAGCCCGACGAGCCCGGTCATCCCGAGCGGCAGCACGCAGCGCAGCAGCGGCGCCGGCAGCAGGGCCTCGGGAATCGCCATGATCACGGCGCTGGGCAGGTAGAGGAACCGCTTGTCCTCGTACGGGGACACCCCGGCGAGCAGCGCGTCGGCCGCCTTGACCACGAAGGCGTTGTCCGAGCCCCAGTTCACCCGCAGGCTCGCCGAGACGGCCACCGACAGCAGGATGACCAGCCCCACGAACCGCCAGGACCGGGGGGCCGGCCGCAGCAGCCAGGCCACCCCCCGGTCCCAGGAGGACGGGCTGTCCCACTTCATGACCCAGACACTCGGCCGCAGCCCCACAACGAAGTCCCCTCGACCCAAGCCGGGGGTGGTCTCCCCCTAGCGCTTCCGCTCGACCCTACGTTCGTCCCAGACGGGTTCCGTAGTCTCTCGCACAACACCGTCTGAACCGAAGACCAGGTAACGGTCAAATGTGCGGGCGAACCACCGGTCGTGCGTGACGCACAGCACAGTGCCGTCGTACGCCTCCAGCCCGTCCTGCAGTGCTTCCGCCGATTCCAGGTCCAGGTTGTCCGTCGGCTCGTCCAGGAGCAGCGCCGTCGTACCCGCGAGCTCCAGCAGCAGGATCTGGAAACGCGCCTGCTGGCCGCCCGAGAGCCTCTCGAAGGGCTGCTCGCCCTGGCGCTCCAGCTCGTAGCGGCGCAGGGCACCCATCGCCTGGCCCAGCGGCTTGGCCGCCTCCGTCCACAGGATGTCGACGAGCGTGCGGCCGAACAGCTCGGGGTGGGCGTGGGTCTGCGCGAAGTGGCCGGGGACCACGCGGGCGCCGAGCTTCCACGTACCCGTGTGCTTGACGTCCTCCCCCGCCATCAGGCGCAGGAAGTGGGACTTCCCGGAGCCGTTCGAGCCCAGGACCGCGACCCGCTCCCCGTAGAAGACCTCCAGGGAGAAGGGCTTCATCAGCCCGGTGAGCTCCAGGTTCTCGACGGTGAGCGCGCGCACGCCCGTACGGCCGCCCTTGAGCCGCATCTTGATGTCCTGCTCGCGCGGCGGCTCGGGCGGCGGACCGGCCTCCTCGAACTTCTTGAAGCGGGTCTGCATCGCGTGGTACCGCGAGGCCATGTCCGGGCTGATCGCGGCCTGGCCGCGCAGTCGCAGCACCAGGGCCTTCAGCCGGGCGTGCTCCTCGTCCCAGCGCCGCTTGAGCTCCTCGAATCGCGCGAAGCGCTCCTTGCGGGCGGCGTGGAACGTGCCGAAGCCCTCGCCGTGCACCCAGACGTCGGAGCCGTTCGGGCTCGCCTCCAGGCTGATGATCTTCTCGGCGGCCTGGGTCAGCAGCTCACGGTCGTGGCTGACGAAGAGCACCGTCTTGCGGGTGGCCGCCAGCTGCTCCTCCAGCCACCGCTTGCCCGGGACGTCCAGGTAGTTGTCCGGCTCGTCGAGCAGCAGCACCTCGTCCGGCCCGCGCAGCAGCGCCTCCAGGACCAGCCGCTTCTGCTCACCGCCCGAGAGCGTGCGCACCTCGCGGAACTGCGCCGAGTCGTACGGGATCGCCAGCGCGGCCATCGTGCAGACGTCCCACAGGGTCTCCGCCTCGTACCCCTGCACGTCGGCCCAGTCGCTGAGCGCCTGCGCGTAGGCCATCTGGGCGGGCTCGTCGTCCACCGTCAGGATCAGCTGCTCGGCCCGGTCCACCGCCTTGGCGGCCTCCCGGATCCGCGGCTGGGCCACCGAGACCAGCAGGTCCCGTACGGTCGTCTCGTCGCGGACCGAGCCCACGAACTGCGACATCACGCCCAGCCCGCCGCTCACGGTGACGGAGCCGCCGTGCGGCTGGAGCTCACCGGAGATCATCTTCAGCAGCGTGGTCTTGCCGGCCCCGTTCGCCCCGACCAGGGCGACGACCGACCCCTCCCCCACCCGGAAGGAGACGTCGGGGAGCAGGACCCGCCCGTCGGGAAGGTAGTACTCCAGGTGGCTGGCTTCGAGATGTCCCATGCCGGGCATTGTCCAGGTCCGGCGCCGATCCGCCCAAACGGATTAGCAGCAGCCGGCTCCCGGCAGCGTCCGCAGGTTCCGTGCTTCCTTGCTGCGGGCGGCCAGCAGCTCGTCGGCGGGGTAGCCGACCTCCTCCAGCGTCAGCCCGTGCGGCTTGACCACGTGCACCGAGGAGTCCCGTACGGCCGCGGCCAGCACCTTCCCGGGCCAGTCGGTCGTCCGGTGGCCGTCGCCCACGTGCAGCAGGGCGCCGACCAGCGAGCGCACCATGTTGTGGCAGAAGGCGTCGGCGCGGACGGTCGCGGTGATGATGCCCTCCGCGTCCCGCTCCCAGCTGAGCTGCTGGAGCGTACGGATCGTCGTGGCCCCCTCGCGCTTCTTGCAGTACGCGGCGAAGTCGTGCTCCCCGACCAGTGCGGCGGCGGCCTCGTTCATGGCGTCCACGTCGAGCGGCCACTGGTACCAGAGCACGTGTCCGCGGCGCAGCGGGTCCACCCCGGCCTGGTGGTCGCCGACGCGGTAGGCGTAGCGGCGCCAGATCGCGGAGAACCGCGCGTTGAACCCGGCGGGGGCCTCGGCGGCCTTCCACACCCGTACGTCGTGCGGCAGCCGCCCGGCGAGGCGGCGCAGCAGCTTGTCCCGGTGCTCGGCCCACACCTCGTCCCGTACGTCGAACTGCGCGACCTGTCCGCGCGCGTGCACACCCGCGTCGGTCCGGCCGGCCACGGTCAGCTCCACCGGGTCGGGCAGCCGCATCACGGTCTGCAGGGCCGACTCCAGCTCGCCCTGGACGGTCCGCAGCACGCGCTGCTTCGCCCAGCCGGAGAAGTCCTTGCCGTCGTAACTCAGGTCCAGCCTGACCCGGACGTGCCCGGGCTCCACCTCGTCACTCACGTGACAGATCCTCTCAGCTGCGTCTTGTGCACCCATGCAGAACGGGCCCGCCCCGGAAGGGGGCGGGCCCGTTCAGAGCCGTTCAGCGTGATCCCGGAAGGGATCAGGCCTCCTTGGTCTCCTCGGCGGCGGGAGCCTCAGTGGCCTCCGCCTCCTTCACGGCGCGCTTGGTGGCGGCCTCGGCCTCACCAGTGGCCTGCTGGGCGACCGTGAGGGCCTCGACCAGCTCGATCACGGCCATCGGGGCGTTGTCGCCACGACGGTTGCCGATCTTGGTGATGCGCGTGTAACCACCGGGGCGGTTCTCGTAGCGCGGGGCGATCTCGGTGAACAGCGTGTGCACGATGCTCTTGTCCGTGATCGTCTGCAGCACCAGGCGACGGTTGTGGATGTCGCCCTTCTTGGCCTTGGTCACCAGACGCTCGGCGTAGGGACGCAGGCGACGGGCCTTGGCCTCGGTGGTGGTGATGCGGCCGTGCTCGAAGAGCGCCTTCGCGAGGTTCGCGAGGAGGTGCTTCTCGTGCGCGGCGCTGCCGCCCAGACGGGCACCCTTTGCGGGACGCGGCATGGTCATACTCCTTCATATCTGCACCGGCCGTGTCAGGTACCGGTGTCAGTTCCCCCGAGGCGGATGCCGCGGGAAAGTTTCTGGTGGTGCTTAGTACTGCTCGGTCTCGACGAAACCGGCGTCCGCGTCGTCGTCGGCGCCGAAGGCGTCGGCAGCGGCGGTCGGGTCGAATCCGGGCGGGCTGTCCTTGAGGGCCAGGCCCATGCCGGCCAGCTTCGCCTTGACCTCGTCGATCGACTTCGCACCGAAGTTGCGGATGTCGAGCAGGTCGGCCTCGGAGCGGGCGACGAGCTCACCCACGGAGTGGATGCCCTCGCGCTTGAGGCAGTTGTACGACCGAACGGTGAGCTCGAGCTCCTCGATCGGCAGGGCGAGATCAGCGGCCAGGGCCGCGTCCGTCGGCGAGGGGCCCATGTCGATGCCCTCGGCGTCGATGTTGAGCTCGCGGGCCAGACCGAACAGCTCGACCAGGGTCTTGCCGGCGGACGCCATGGCGTCGCGCGGGCGCATGGCCTGCTTGGTCTCGACGTCGACGATCAGCTTGTCGAAGTCGGTGCGCTGCTCGACTCGGGTCGCCTCGACCTTGTAGGTGACCTTGAGGACCGGGCTGTAGATGGAGTCGATCGGGATGCGACCGATCTCCTGGCCCAGCTGCTTGTTCTGGACGGCGGAGACGTAGCCGCGACCGCGCTCGACGGTCAGCTCCATCTCCAGCTTGCCCTTGCCGTTGAGCGTGGCGAGGACCAGGTCCGGGTTGTGCACCTCGACACCGGCCGGGGGCGCGATGTCGGCAGCGGTGACCAGGCCGGGACCCTGCTTGCGCAGGTACATCACGACCGGCTCGTCGTGCTCCGAGGAGACGACCAGCTGCTTGATGTTGAGGATGATGTCGGTGACGTCTTCCTTGACACCCGGCACGGTGGTGAACTCGTGCAGGACGCCGTCCACGCGGATGCTGGTGACAGCGGCACCCGGGATCGAGGACAGGAGCGTGCGGCGGAGCGAGTTGCCGAGGGTGTAGCCGAAGCCCGGCTCGAGCGGCTCGATCACGAACCGCGAGCGGTACTCGTCTACGACCTCTTCGGTCAGCGAGGGGCGCTGAGCGATAAGCATGTGGATTCCTTCATTCGTGGACGCCCACTATTTGACGCCCGACGGAGTGCAGCACGGGGCTGCGACTTACAAGGGTACGGGCGGTACGTCCCCCGCGAGGGGTTCGTACCGCCCGGACACTCAAAGACGCACAGGTGCGAAGCCTGAGCGAGCCTCGTCAAACGCGGCGGCGCGGATCGCGCCGCCCCGGATCAGACGCGGCGACGCTTGGGCGGACGGCAGCCGTTGTGCGGGGTGGGGGTGACGTCCTGGATCGAGCCGACCTCCAGGCCAGTGGCCTGCAGGGAGCGGATCGCGGTCTCACGGCCGGAGCCGGGACCCTTGACGAAGACGTCGACCTTGCGCATGCCGTGCTCCTGCGCGCGACGGGCAGCCGACTCGGCGGCCATCTGCGCGGCGAAGGGGGTGGACTTGCGCGAGCCCTTGAAGCCGACGTGGCCGGCGGAGGCCCAGGAGATCACGTTGCCCGCGGGGTCCGTGATCGAAACGATGGTGTTGTTGAACGTGCTCTTGATGTGGGCGTGCCCATGAGCGACGTTCTTCTTTTCCTTGCGGCGCACCTTCTTGGCAGCGCCCTGACGACCCTTGGGGGGCATCTAAATCTCCTACGGGAGGTGGTCGGTCCTACAGCGCAAGACCGCTGAACAGGACTACTTCTTGCCCGGCTTCTTCTTACCGGCGATCGCGCGACGCGGACCCTTGCGGGTACGGGCGTTCGTGCTGGTGCGCTGACCGTGCACGGGCAGGCCACGACGGTGGCGAACACCCTGGTAGCACTGGATCTCGACCTTGCGGCGGATGTCGGCCTGGATCTCGCGGCGGAGGTCACCCTCGGTGCGGAGGTTGGCGTCCACGTACTCGCGGATCTTGACCAGGTCCTCTTCGGCCAGGTCACGAACGCGGGTGTCGGGGTTCACACCGGTGGCCGCAAGGATTTCCTTGGACCGGGTGCGACCGACACCGAAGACGTAGGTAAGTGCGATCTCCACACGCTTTTCGCGCGGGATGTCAACACCGGAAACGCGTGCCATTCAATGGCTCCTGTGTGTTCGGGGGTCTTCCGCAGAACCGAACCCCGACCGCCGACCACACCTGCTGGGTGGTGGTACGCCCGGGTCCCCGGCCCCCGCCGGAGGTGCCGCCGGTCCTGGTCAGGACTGGGCGGGTTCTGCGTATGTACGTTTTCTTACGTCGCGCGAAGAACTGCGTAGTGCAGGTCGGTCGGCGTGCGTCAGCCCTGGCGCTGCTTGTGGCGCAGGTTGTCGCAGATGACCATGACCCGACCGTGACGGCGGATCACCTTGCACTTGTCGCAGATCTTCTTGACGCTCGGCTTGACCTTCATGTTGGTGAGGTTCTCCGGGTCAGTGCCACCACCCGCGCCGGGACAGGATGTCCGGACGGGAGTGAAAGCAAGATCTACTTGTATCGGTAGACGATCCGGCCACGCGTCAGGTCGTACGGAGAGAGCTCCACGACAACCCGGTCATCAGGAAGGATGCGGATGTAGTGCATGCGCATCTTGCCGCTGATGTGCGCGAGGACCTTGTGACCGTTCTGGAGTTCCACCTTGAACATCGCGTTCGGGAGGGACTCGATCACGGTGCCCTCGATTTCGATGGCACCTTGCTTCTTGGCCACGCTTCGCCTTTCGAATCGGCTACCTTGATCAGCTCCCCGCCTTCGCATGCGGACATGCGGGTGCAAAGGAGCCGACGAGTCAGTCTACGTCAGGGCCCACTGAAAGACGAATCCGGAAAGTGTGCCCTACAGGATAGATCATCAATCCTGGTCATACCGGTTGGCCCAGCCGGGCCGCCCCGGCTCAGCCCAGCGGGTCCGGCGCCGTCGTCACGCCGTACTCCGCCAGCTTCGCCTTGCCGCAGTCCGGGGAGGTCAGGACGATCGGTCCCTCCTCGGTCAGGGCGATGGAGTGCTCCCAGTGCGAGGACCAGGTGCCGTCCGTGGTGATGACCGTCCAGTCGTCCGCCAGGACCTCCGTCTGGGCGGTGCCCAGGGAGACCATCGGCTCGATCGCCAGGCACAGGCCCGGGACGAGCTTGATGCCCTTGCCCCGCTTGCGCGAGACGTAGTTCAACAGGTGCGGGTCCATGTGCATCTCGGAACCGATGCCGTGGCCGCCGTAGTCCTCGATGATCCCGAACTTGCCGAGGCTGTGCTCGCCCGTGGTCGGACGCGGCTGCCGCTTGATGTACGTCTCGATCGCCTTCGAGATGTCCACGAGGCGGTTGCCGAGCTTCATGGCGGCGATCCCGGCCCACATGGACTCCTCGGTCACCCGGGAGAGCTCCACGAGCTCAGGGGCGTGTCCAGAGCCCACGAAGGCGGTGTACGCGGCGTCGCCGTGCCAGCCGTCGATGATCGCGCCGGCGTCGATCGAGATGATGTCGCCGTCCTTGAGGACCGTCTTGTCGTCGGGGATGCCGTGGACCACGACCTCGTTGACCGAGGTGCAGATGGTCGCGGGGAACCCGCCGTACCCGAGGAAGTTCGACTTGGCACCGGCGTCCGCGATGACCTTGCGGGCCACCATGTCCAGATCGCGTGTCGTGGCGCCGGGCACGGCCGCCTCACGGGTCGCCGCGTGGATCGCAGCGACGACCAGCCCCGCCTCACGCATCTTCGCGATCTGCTCGGGGGTCTTGATCTGGACCATGACTAACCTGCCACCTTCGGATTCGGGTCTTTCAACAGTACGGCCGCGGCGTCCAGGGGACACCGCGGCCGGGGCTGCACTAACGGATGACGCTGCAATGACTACTTCTTCAAGGCGTCCATCGCGCGCTGCGTGACGTCCTTGACCTCACCGAGGGCCGGGATCGTCGACACGAGGCCCTGGGCCTTGTAGTAGTCGATGATCGGCTCGGTCTGGGTGTGGTAGACGTCCAGGCGGTTGCGGACCGCGTCCTCGGACTGGTCCTCACGCACGTACAGCTCGCCGCCGCAGATGTCGCAGACACCCTCGACCTTGGGCGGCTGGTACGCGATGTGGAAGACGTGCCCGCCGTCGTTGCGGCAGGTACGGCGGCCGGCGAGGCGCTTGACGACCTCGTCCTCCTCGACCTCCAGGTCGAGGACGGCGTCGAGGTTCATGCCCGCGGTCTTCAGCATCTCGTCCAGGGCTTCCGCCTGGGAGACGTTGCGCGGGAAACCGTCCAGCAGGAAGCCGCCGACGGCGTCGGGCTGCTCCATGCGGTCCTTCGCCATGCCGATGGTGATCTCGTCCGGGACGAGGTCGCCCGCGTCCATGAACGCCTTCGCGCGACGGCCGAGCTCGGTGCCCTGGCTGATGTTGGCCCGGAACAGGTCGCCCGTGGAGATGTGCGGGATCGACAAGGTCTTGGCAAGGACAGTCGCCTGCGTTCCCTTGCCCGCACCGGGCGGGCCGACGAGGACGATTCGCATCAGCGGAGGAACCCTTCGTAATTACGCTGTTGGAGCTGGCTCTCGATCTGCTTCACGGTTTCCAGACCCACACCCACGATGATCAGGATGCTCGTCCCGCCGAACGGGAAGTTCTGGTTCGCTCCGAAGCCGGCCAACGCCATCGTCGGCACAAGAGCGATCAGACCCAGGTACAGCGACCCCGGCCAGGTGATCCGGTTGAGTACGTAGCTCAGGTACTCGGCGGTAGGCCGACCGGCGCGGATGCCCGGAATGAACCCACCATACTTCTTCATGTTGTCTGCAACTTCCTCGGGGTTGAACGAGATCGCCACGTAGAAGAACGCGAAGAAGACGATCAGGAGGAAGTAGGTCGCGATGTAGTACGGGTGGTCGCCCTTGACGAAGTGCTTCTGGATCCAGGTGGCCCAGCCGGCGGTGGAACCGCTGAACTGCACGACCAGTGCCGGGATGTAGAGCAGCGACGAGGCGAAGATGACGGGGATGATGCCCGCCTGGTTCACCTTGAGCGGGATGTAGGTCGAGGTACCGCCGTACGCACGGCGGCCGATCATGCGCTTCGCGTACTGGACCGGGATCCGGCGCTGCGCCTGCTCGACGAAGACCACCAGGCCCACCATCGCGAGGCCGACCAGCATGACCACGCCGAACTCGACCCAGCCGTCCGCGATCTTGCCCTGCTCCTTGATGGCCCACAGGGATCCGATGAAGCCCGCGGCGATCGAGATGAACATCAGGATCGACATGCCGTTGCCGATGCCCCGGTCGGTGATGAGCTCACCGAGCCACATGACGACACAGGTACCGGCGGTCATGGTGAGCACCATGACGACGGTGGTGAAGATCGACCGGTCGGGAACGATCTGACTGGCGACCGAGCAGTTCTGGAACAGGGCGCCGCTGCGGGCGGTGGCGACGAGGCCGGTGCCCTGCAGGATCGCCAGCGCGACCGTCAGATAGCGCGTGTACTGAGTGATCTTCGACGTGCCGGCCTGGCCCTCTTTCTTGAGGGTCTCCAGCTTCGGGATGACCACGGTCAGCAGCTGCAAGATGATGCTCGCCGTGATGTACGGCATGATGCCGAGCGCAAAGATCGTGATCTGCAGCAGCGCACCGCCACTGAACATGTTGACCAGACCGAAGAGCCCGCCGTTCTGGCCGGACGCCTGATCAACACAGATCTGGACGTTCGTATAGCTCACGCCGGGAACGGGAACGTGGGACCCGAGCCGGAACAGCACGATGATGCCGAGCGTGAAGAGCAGTTTCTTGCGCAGGTCGGGCGTCTTGAACGCCCGGGCGAACGCGGTTAGCACGGTGCCTCCTGCGACCCCCGCGCTACTGCGTCAGAGGTGACGGTCTGAGGGATCGACGAATGTGTACAAGCAAAGGTGCAGGCCACCTTACCGGCGTCTGCACCTTCCATGGAACGACCAACCGGGGATGCCCCATATGTGAGGCACCCCCGGTCGGGTTTCTAGCTATTTGTCACTGAGTTCGTCTTAGACGAGCTCGGTCACAGAGCCACCAGCGGCGGCAATCTTCTCCTTGGCGGAGCCGGAGACGGCGTCAACCGAAACCTGCAGCGCCACGGAGATCTCGCCCTGGCCCAGGACCTTGACGAGGCTGTTCTTGCGAACCGCGCCCTTGGCGACCAGGTCGGCCACCGTGACCTCTCCACCCTCGGGGTAGAGAGCGCCGAGCTTGTCCAGGTTCACGACCTGGAACTCGGTGCGGAACGGGTTCTTGAAGCCCTTGAGCTTCGGCAGACGCATGTGGAGGGGCATCTGCCCACCCTCGAAGCGCTGCGGGATCTGGTAGCGGGCCTTCTGGCCCTTCGTACCACGACCGGCCGTCTTACCCTTCGACGCCTCACCACGACCGACACGGGTCTTCGCGGTCTTGGCGCCGGGGGCGGGACGGAGGTTGTGGGCCTTCAGCGGGCTGCTCTCAGCCATGTTAGTCAACCTCCTCAACCGTCACGAGGTGGCGGACGGTGTGAACCATTCCGCGGAACTCGGGGCGGTCCTCCTTGACGACGACGTCGTTCAGGCGCTTGAGCCCGAGCGAACGCAGCGTGTCACGGTGGTTCTGCTTGCTGCCGATGTACGACTTGATCTGCGTGACCTTGAGGCGAGCCATTACGCACCCGCCCCAGCACGTGCACGGAGCAGAGCCGCGGGAGCGACGTCCTCGAGGGGCAGACCACGGCGAGCCGCGATCTCCTCGGGACGCTGCAGACCCTTGAGGGCCGCCACGGTCGCGTGCACGATGTTGATCGCGTTGGAAGAACCAAGCGACTTCGACAGGATGTCGTGAACGCCGGCGCACTCCAGAACGGCGCGCACCGGGCCACCGGCGATAACACCGGTACCGGGGGCGGCCGGCTTCAGCAGCACGACGCCCGCGGCACGCTCACCCGTGATCGGGTGAGGAATGGTGCCCTGGATGCGCGGAACCTTGAAGAAGGACTTCTTGGCTTCCTCGACACCCTTGGCAATGGCCGCGGGAACTTCCTTGGCCTTGCCGTAACCGACACCTACAGTGCCGTCACCGTCGCCCACCACGACCAGCGCGGTGAAGCTGAAGCGGCGACCACCCTTGACAACCTTGGCGACGCGGTTGATCGCGACAACGCGCTCAACGTAAGCGGTCTTCTCGGCGGCAGGGCCACCGTCGCGACCCTTCCGGTCCCGCCGCTCGCCGCCACCGGCACCGCTTCCGCGGCGCTGGGGTCCAGCCATTGGATTACCTCTCTCTGTTACGTCCGTGAGTCCCGGAAAACGGGGCTTAGAACTTCAGCCCGGCTTCGCGGGCGGCGTCAGCCAGAGCGGCAATGCGCCCGGCGTATCGGTTGCCACCGCGGTCGAACACGACGGTCTCGACACCCGCGGCCTTGGCACGCTCGGCGACGAGTGCGCCGACGGCCTGGGCCTGGGCGCTCTTGTCGCCTTCGCCACCGCGGATCGAGGTGTCCAGGGTCGACGCGGACGCCAGGGTGTGACCCTGGAGGTCGTCGATGACCTGAGCAACGATGTTGCGGTTGGAACGCGTCACGACGAGGCGCGGACGCTCCGCCGTACCCGAGACGTTCTTGCGGATGCGGATGTGGCGGCGGGCCTTGGCGGCACGCTTGTACGCGTCGCCCTTGGCGATCTTTACACCGTATGCCATGGCTACTTACCAGCCTTTCCGACCTTGCGGCGGATGACTTCGCCGGCGTACTTGACACCCTTGGCCTTGTACGGGTCGGGCTTCCGCAGCTTGCGGATGTTGGCGGCGACCTCGCCGACCTTCTGCTTGTCGATGCCCTCGACCGAGAACTTGGTGGGCGACTCGACCTTGAAGGAGATGCCCTCGGGCGCCTCGATCAGGATCGGGTGGCTGTAGCCAAGCTGGAACTCCAGGTTGGAGCCCTTCGCGGCGACGCGGTAACCGACACCGCTGATCTCAAGAGCCTTGACGTAACCCGTGGTCACGCCGGTGATCATGTTCGCCACCAGCGTGCGGGACAGGCCGTGCAGGGCCTTGTTCTGACGCTCGTCGTTGGGGCGGGTGACGTTCAGAACGCCGTCCTCACCCTTGACGATCTCGATCGGCGCCTTGACGGTGAGCGCGAGGGAACCCTTGGGGCCCTTCACAGCCACTGCCTGGCCGTCGATGGTGACGTCCACACCGGCGGGAACCTGGATGGGGAGCTTGCCGATTCGCGACATTGCTTTTCCTCCGTTCCCGACTACCAGACGTAGGCGAGGACTTCCCCACCTACGCCCTTCTTGCCTGCCTGCTGGCCGGTGAGCAGACCGTGGGACGTGGAGATGATCGCCACGCCCAGGCCGCCGAGCACCTTCGGCAGGTTGGTGGACTTTGCGTACACACGCAGACCGGGCTTCGAGATCCGCTTGATGCCCGCAATGGAGCGCTCGCGGTTCGGGCCGAACTTCAGCTCGAGGACGAGGTTCTTGCCGACCTCGGCGTCCTCGACCTTCCAGCCGGTGATGAAACCCTCCTGCTTGAGGATTTCTGCGATGTGCGACTTGATCTTGCTGTGCGGCATCACGACGGAGTCGTGGTACGCCGAGTTAGCGTTACGCAGACGCGTGAGCATGTCTGCGATCGGGTCAGTCATGGTCATGAAGTGGCCTTCGGCCTCTCTCGCCGGGGTTTCCTGTATGCGCCATCCCTCTCCCCACTCAGTGGCGGGACGGGTGCGGTGCGGGGACCTACGGCGTAGTAAGTCGTTATGGGCGGCGGACGCCCAACCACACAAGCCTAAGGCATGCGCGGCCGGGCATCCGCCGACCAGATGCTTACCGAGAGTGCCTGGTACTCCTCAAGTCCTTGCGGACGAGAGGGAATTACCAGGAGCTCTTGGTCACGCCCGGCAGCTCGCCACGGTGAGCCATCTCACGAAGGCAGACGCGGCACAGGCCGAACTTGCGGTACACGGAGTGGGGGCGACCGCAGCGCTGGCAGCGGGTGTACGCACGCACACCGAACTTGGGCTTACGGGCAGCCTTCGCGATGAGAGCCTTCTTCGCCATCTCGCTTACGCCTCCTTGAAGGGGAAGCCGAGGTGACGAAGGAGGGCGCGGCCCTCGTCGTCGTTGGTCGCCGTGGTGACCACGGTGATGTCCATACCCCGGGTACGGTCGATCTTGTCCTGGTCGATCTCGTGGAACATGACCTGCTCCGTGAGACCGAAGGTGTAGTTGCCACGGCCGTCGAACTGCTTCGGCGACAGACCACGGAAGTCACGGATACGCGGCAGCGCGAGCGACAGCGTACGGTCCAGGAACTCCCACATGCGGTCACCACGGAGGGTGACGTGGCAGCCGATCGGCTGACCCTCGCGCAGCTTGAACTGCGCGATGGACTTGCGGGCCTTCGTGACGGCCGGCTTCTGACCGGTGATCGTCGTCAGGTCCTTGATGGCGCCGTCGATCAGCTTGGAGTCGCGGGCGGCGTCGCCCACACCCATGTTGACCACGATCTTCACGAGGCCGGGAATCTGCATGACGTTCTCGTAGGAGAACTCTTCACGCAGCTTGCCCGCGATGTCCTCGCGGTACTTCGTCTTGAGACGCGGAGTGGTAGCCATCAGATGTCCTCACCCGTCCGCTTGGCAACGCGGATCTTGTTGCCCTCGTCATCGAAGCGGAAACCGACGCGGGTAACGACCTTCTGGCCGTCCTTCTCCACAACCAGCTGAACGTTGCTGACGTGGATCGGCGCCTCGGTGATCACGATGCCACCGGTCTGCGAGCCACCAGCGGTCTGGCCGGCCTTGGTGTGCTTCTTGACCCGGTTGACACCCTCGACGAGGACGCGGTTCTCAGTAGGGATGGCCAGAATGACCTTGCCCTGCTTGCCCTTGTCCTTACCGGTGATGACCTGAACCAGGTCGCCCTTCTTGATCTTCATGCTTACAGCACCTCCGGCGCGAGCGAGATGATCTTCATGAACTTCTTCTCGCGCAGCTCACGGCCCACCGGGCCGAAGATACGGGTGCCGCGAGGGTCGCCGTCGTTCTTCAGAATGACGGCGGCGTTCTCGTCGAAGCGGATGTACGAGCCGTCCTGGCGGCGGCGTTCCTTCACGGTGCGAACGATGACCGCCTTGACGACGTCACCCTTCTTCACGTTGCCACCGGGGATCGCGTCCTTGACGGTGGCAACGATGACGTCACCGATGCCCGCGTAGCGGCGACCGGAACCACCGAGAACACGGATGCAAAGGATCTCCTTGGCACCAGTGTTGTCGGCGACACGCAGTCGCGACTCCTGCTGGATCACGTCTATCTCCTGTTTGTCTGCCGGTTCCCGGCGGGGGCATCACTCCGAAGAGCTACCGCCCCCACCGAGCCTGGCGGAACGAACCTGAGGGGCCCCTGGGCTTGATGCCCAGGGCCTCAGATAATTACTTGGCCTTCTCGAGGATCTCGACGATGCGCCAGCGCTTGCTCGCCGACAGCGGACGCGTCTCCATGATGAGGACGCGGTCGCCGACGCCGGCAGCGTTCTGCTCGTCGTGCGCCTTGAGCTTGTTGGTACGGCGGATGACCTTGCCGTAGAGCGCGTGCTTCACGCGGTCCTCGACAGCGACGACGACGGTCTTGTCCATCTTGTCGCTGACGACAAGACCCTCACGGGTCTTGCGGAAGCCGCGGTCAGTCGTCTCAGTCACGTTCTTCTCGCTCATCAGGCGCTCTCCACCGTCTCGATACCGAGCTCACGCTCGTGCATCAGGGTGTAGATGCGAGCGATGTCCTTACGGACGGACTTGAGCCGGCCGTTGTTCTCCAGCTGACCCGTGGCCGCCTGGAAGCGCAGCTTGAACAGCTCTTCCTTGGCCTCGCGCAGCTTGCCAACGAGCTCCTCGTTACCGAGCTCACGCAGCTCGGACGCCTTGGTTCCCGTCGCCATCACGACTCACCTGCCTCGCGCCGAACAATCCGGCACTTCATCGGAAGCTTGTGAGCAGCGCGGGTGAGCGCCTCACGAGCAATCTTCTCGTTCGGGTAGGACAGCTCGAACATGACCCGGCCCGGGTGCACGTTCGCGATCCACCACTCGGGAGAACCCTTACCGGAACCCATGCGGGTCTCGGCAGGCTTCTTCGTCAGGGGACGGTCCGGGTAGATGTTGATCCAGACCTTGCCGCCACGCTTGATGTGGCGGGTCATCGCGATACGAGCCGCCTCGATCTGGCGGTTCGTCACGTAGGCGGGGGTAAGCGCCTGGATGCCGTACTCGCCGAACGAGACCTCAGTACCGCCCTTGGCCATACCGCGGCGCTTCGGGTGGTGCTGCTTGCGGTGCTTGACCCTACGAGGGATCAGCATGTCGGTCAGGCCTCCGTTCCGGTGCTCTCAGCCGGAGCGGCGGCGGGAGCGTCGGCCTTGGGGGCCTCGGCACCAACAGCCTGCTGCGGCTTGCGGCCACCACGGCCGCCGCGCTCGCCACCACGGCCACCACGGCCGGCGGGACGGTCGCCAGCGCCGGCGGCACCACGGGCCGGGCGGTTACCCGCACGGGCCGCAGCGTTCTCGGCGCGAACCTCGGCGATGTTCTTGACGTCGCCCTTGTAGATCCAGACCTTCACACCGATACGGCCGAAGGTGGTCTTGGCCTCGAAGAAGCCGTAGTCCACGTTCGCGCGGAGGGTGTGCAGCGGCACACGGCCTTCGCGGTAGAACTCGGAGCGGGACATCTCGGCGCCGCCGAGACGGCCGCCACACTGGATCTTGATGCCCTTGGCGCCGGCCTTCATCGTGCCCTGCATGCTCTTACGCATGGCGCGACGGAAGGAGACGCGGGAGGAGAGCTGCTCGGCAACGGCCTGCGCGACCAGCTGAGCGTCGACCTCGGGGTTCTTGACCTCGAGGATGTTCAGCTGGACCTGCTTGCCCGTGAGCTTCTCGAGGTCGCCGCGGATGCGGTCGGCCTCGGCGCCACGGCGACCGATGACGATGCCCGGACGAGCGGTGTGGATGTCCACACGCACGCGGTCACGGGTGCGCTCGATCTCAACCTTCGAGATGCCGGCGCGCTCCATGCCGGACGTCATCATCCTGCGGATGGCGACGTCTTCCTTGACGTAGTCCTTGTACAGCTTGTCGGCGTACCAACGCGACTTGAAGTCGGTGGTGATGCCGAGCCGGAACCCGTGCGGGTTTACCTTCTGGCCCATTACCGGGAACCTTCCTTGCTGCTGACGACCACGGTGATGTGGCTGGTCCGCTTGCGGATCCGGTAGGCACGGCCCTGGGCACGCGGACGGAACCGCTTCAGGGTCGGGCCCTCGTCCACGTACGCCTCGCTGATGACCAGCGTGGAGGCGTCCGGGTGGTTGTAGTTGTGTGCGGCGTTGGCAATGGCGCTGTCAAGCACCTTGCCAACCGGCACGCTCGCGGCCTGCGGGGCGAAACGCAGGACCGCCTGAGCCTCCGTGGCATCCATGCCACGGATAAGGTCCACCACTCGGCGGGCCTTCATGGGCGTGACGCGGATGTACCGCGCCTGGGCCCTGGCTTCCATGGTTGTCCCTTCGGTGTAAGTCATAGTCGTAACCACCCCGCCTTTAGCGGCGCTTCGACTTCCGGTCGTCCTTGACGTGGCCGCGGAAGGTGCGAGTCGGCGAGAACTCGCCGAGCTTGTGGCCGACCATCGACTCGGTGACGAACACCGGGACGTGGATCTTGCCGTTGTGCACCGCGATGGTGTGACCCAGCATGGCCGGGATGATCATCGAGCGACGGGACCAGGTCTTGATGACGTTCTTGGTACCGGCTTCGTTCTGTACGTCCACCTTCTTGATGAGGTGTCCGTCGACGAAGGGTCCCTTCTTGAGACTGCGCGGCATCTAAACCCGCTCCTAGCGCTTCTTGTTCGTCTTGCGGCGGCGGACGATGTACTTGCTCGAAGCCTTCTTCGGCGAGCGAGTACGACCCTCCTTCTGACCCCACGGGGAGACCGGGTGACGACCACCGGAGGTCTTACCCTCACCACCACCGTGCGGGTGGTCGACCGGGTTCATCGCGACACCGCGGACGGAGGGGCGAACGCCCTTCCAGCGCATGCGGCCGGCCTTGCCCCAGTTGATGTTCGACTGCTCGGCGTTGCCGACCTCACCGACGGTCGCGCGGCAGCGCGCGTCGACGAGACGGATTTCACCGGACGGCATACGAAGGTGGGCCATGGTGCCCTCCTTCGCCAGCAGCTGCACGGAGGCACCAGCGGAGCGGGCGAACTTGGCGCCGCCACCGGGACGGAGCTCGATCGCGTGGATCGTGGTACCGACCGGGATGTTGCGGAGAGCCAGGTTGTTGCCGGGCTTGATGTCGGCCGTGGGGCCGTTCTCAATCCGGTCGCCCTGCTTCAGGTTCTTCGGCGCAATGATGTAGCGCTTCTCGCCGTCTGCGTAGTGCAGAAGCGCGATGCGCGCAGTGCGGTTGGGGTCGTACTCGATGTGCGCGACCTTGGCCGGCACGCCGTCCTTGTCGTGACGACGGAAGTCGATCACACGGTAGGCGCGCTTGTGGCCGCCACCCTGGTGTCGAACCGTGATCCGACCGGTGTTGTTACGGCCGCCCTTGCTGTGCAGGGGGCGGACCAGCGACTTCTCCGGCGTGGACCGCGTGATCTCGACAAAGTCGGCGACGCTGGAGCCACGACGGCCCGGGGTCGTCGGCTTGTACTTGCGGATACCCATTTCTCAGTCCTCGTCCGATTCCGGACGACTAGACCTCCGTTAGGAGGCCTGGCCGCCGAAGATGTCGATTCGGTCGCCCTCAGCGAGGGTCACGATGGCGCGCTTGGTGTCAGCGCGCTTGCCGAAACCGGTCTTGGTGCGCTTGCGCTTACCCTGACGGTTGATCGTGTTGACCCCGGTGACCTTGACCCCGAAGACCGCCTCGACGGCCTGCTTGATCTGAGTCTTGTTGGAGCCGGGCGCGACGATGAACGTGTACTTGTTCTCGTCCAGCAGCGCGTAGCTCTTCTCCGAGACAACCGGCTTGATCAGCAGGTCGCGCGGGTCAGTGAAGGTCTTGCTGGTAACGGTCGCCTCAGACATCAGGCGTCGCTCCCTTCGGTCTCATCGGCCTTGGGGCCAGACACGAAGGACTCGAAAGCGGCCTGAGTGAAGACCACGTCGTCAGAGACGATCACGTCGTACGTGTTCAGCTGGCCCGGCTCCAGGATGTGCACCTGGGGCAGGTTGCGGGCGGACAGCCACGCAGCCTCGTCGGCGCGCTCGACGACCAGGAGCACGTTCTTGCGCTCCGAGATCTTGCCGAACAGCGTCTTGGCGGCCTTCGTGGAGGCGGCACCCTCGACCACGCCGGTGACGACGTGGATGCGGGAGTGACGCGCACGGTCCGAGAGGGCACCGCGGAGGGCGGCGGCCTTCATCTTCTTCGGGGTCCGCTGCGAGTAGTCACGCGGCTGCGGGCCGTGGACGACGCCACCGCCGACGAACTGCGGAGCGCGGGTGGAACCCTGGCGAGCGCGGCCGGTGCCCTTCTGGCGGTACGGCTTGCGGCCACCACCACGGACTTCGCCACGACGCTTGGTCTTGTGCGTGCCCTGACGGGCAGCAGCCAGCTGAGCGACAACGACCTGGTGGATCAGCGGAACGCTGGTCTTCGCGTCGAAGATCTCCGCGGGGAGCTCGACGGTACCGGCCTTGTCGCCTGCCGGCGAAAGGATGTCAATGGTGCTCATTACCTCAAGCCCCCTTGGCCGCGGTACGGACCAGGACGAGGCCGCCGTTCGGACCGGGGACCGCACCCTTGATGAGGAGCAGACCCTTCTCCGCGTCAACCGCGTGGATGGTCAGGTTCTGGGTGGTGACGCGCTCGTTACCCATACGACCGGCCATGCGCATGCCCTTGAAGACACGCCCAGGGGTGGCGCAGCCACCGATCGAACCGGGGGAGCGGTGCTTGCGCTGGACGCCGTGCCCTGCGCCGAGGCCCTTGAAGTTGTGACGCTTCATGACACCGGCGAAGCCCTTGCCCTTGCTGTTGCCCGTGACGTCAACCTTGACGCCGGACTCGAACACGGCAGCCGTGATCTCCTGGCCGAGCGTGTACTCGCTGGCGTCGGAGGTACGGAGCTCCACCAGGTGGCGGCGGGGGGTGACGTCGGCCTTGGCGAAGTGACCCTTGAGGGGCTTGTTCACCTTGCGCGGGTCGATCTCGCCGAAGGCGATCTGGACCGACTCGTAGCCATCGATCTCGTTCTTACGGACCTGGGTAACAACGCAGGGCCCGGCCTTGACCACGGTCACCGGGACGACACGGTTGTTCTCGTCCCAGACCTGGGTCATGCCGAGCTTCTCGCCCAGGACGCCCTTGATCTGCTTTGCCATCTTCTCCGTGCCTCTCAGAGCTTGATCTCGATGTCAACGCCGGCCGGAAGGTCCAGGCGCATCAGCGAGTCAACGGTCTTGGGCGTCGGGTCGAGGATGTCGATCAGGCGCTTGTGAGTGCGCATCTCGAAGTGCTCGCGCGAGTCCTTGTACTTGTGCGGCGACTTGATGACGCAGTACACGTTCTTCTCAGTGGGCAGCGGCACCGGGCCCGCGACCGACGCACCAGTGCGCGTCACCGTCTCGACGATCTTCTTCGCCGACGAATCGATGACCTCGTGGTCGTAGGCCTTGAGCCGGATGCGGATCTTCTGTCCCGCCATGGCTACTCCGTAGTCCTGTCTGTTGTGGAAACGCTCTGGTTCTCGGCCGGCTGCGGATCGCTCCGCCGCTCTCCTCCGACCCACGCGGTCGGGCGTGTCGCGCTCCCTCTACAGAAAATTCCCATACGGAAATTCCCTCGTCCAAGGGGGCGCGGTCCCAAGACCGCAGATCGGGGGCAAACACCCACCGAGTACCTGGCAGGCACCGTGCTGACGCTTCCCAGAAGATTCCCGTACGTCCGCCCCATTGCTGCCCCGAGAGGCAGGTAAGGCGACGAGTACTGTGGGACTCGCTTCCGGTCCTCCCGGCGGGAGGCGCGCAGCATCGGCACACGGCCGAGCAACTTGAGTAGTCTGCCATACGAGACACGTATGGCGCCAATCGGGCGGAAGAGAATACCCCGCCACGCTGAGTGGTCAAACTGCACCACGCGGCGGGGGTCCCCTTGCCGGTCCGGCGCCCCCTCAGGAGCGCGACATCCTGCCGCAGCCCCCCTGTCGACCGGCTTCCAGCGGGTTGCTGCGGTCGTACGGGTCCACCGGAGCGCCGGAGGGCGTCGGCCGGGTGCGGGCGTCCTCGTCGAAGACGGGGTGCAGGAATCCGTCGTGGACGTCGCATCCGGCGTTGGACAGGTCCACCGCGACCCGGTCGAGCCAGAGCTTGCCCGCCGTGGCCTTCCACTTGCGCGGATCGGCGATGGAGAAGGCGATCTCGCGTCGCACGATGGATCGCTCGACCTGCTCGGCGCCCGGCGTCGCCTTCACGAACGGGTACACGAACGTGTAGTCGACCAGCACCCTGGCCCTGCCGGCCTCCTCGCCGGGCTCCACCCACATCCGGCCGCGGACCTTGACCACGTCGCCCGCGGGCTTCAGCTCCGCCGGGTTCGCCCGGGTGAAGAGGTTCAGCGGGTCGTTCTCCTTGCCCGGGGCGGTCAGGGACCGCTCCGGGCGGAGCGGGCTGTCCTCGACCGCGGGATCGAGCAGGTCCAGCGCCGCCGCGGGGCGCTCCCCGCGCAGGGTCGCCGGGTCCAGGTTGGCCGTGACCAGGAACTGCTTGACCTTCGCCAGCGCGTCGGCGACCTGCTCCTCGCTCATTCCGCCGACGGCCTGGGCCCGCGGCACCTCGATGCCGGCCGCCCCGTCGGCCCACTGGAGGGCCGGGGAACCCCGGAACGGGTCGGAGAGTGTCGGCCGGTCCGGGTCCACCGAAGTGGGCGGGCCGCTCGGGCGCGCCGTCTCGGCCGACAAGGGCTGCCGCGCCTTCGCGTCCTGGTCGGCCTTGCCGGTGAGCTTGTCGATGACCAGCTCCGGCCGGACGGCGATCAGCGCGAGGGCCGCGACGAAGGCGATCGCCAGCGCTGCCTTGAGCCGGCGCCCGCCCCTCCCCCGCTGCCGCGCGGTGACGCCGGCCCGCCAGGCGGGCGGCCCCTCGTGGCCGCGCCGGGACTCCTCCTCGCGCAGCCGCGCGGTCACCATGCGCGCCCGGGCGGACGGCTCCTTGGGCGCCTCCCCCGCGCCCGCCTCGGCCTGTGCCAGGAACCGCGCCCAGTCCTCGTCGGAGACGGCCGGCGCCTCCGGCCCGTCCGGTCCTTCGGCGTGCTTCTTCCCCATGTCCCCCACCCCGGTCGTCAGTGCAGAAATCGATCTTCCCATCGACCACGGGTTCGACCAGCAGGTGCCCCGTCCCGGCGCGGGCCCTCAGCGGTGGCGCCAGAGCACCCACCCGTGCGTCGTGTTCACCGCGGCCGCGTACCAGCCCGCGGGCGCCGTCGGCCAGCTGTCCTGCGGCCTCGCGTCCTTCGGGGTCAGCCCCAGTACGGCCGCGTCCGCGGCGGCCGGCGGCTGCTCACCGTGCCTGAGGTCCCTGGTCCAGACCCGCCCGTCGTACACCTCGTATCCCTGGGCCATCCGCAGGTCCCAGTTCGCGCTCGGGTCCATCACCAGGTTCTCGCCCGGCCGGAGCCCCGCCGATGTGGTGAAACCGGTGGCGGCGGCCTTGCGCTGCTTCGTGTGCGGCTCGGCCACGTTCGAGGTGACGGCGGTCGTCGCGTAGATCGCGAACAGGGACAGCGACACCGCCACGGCCCAGACCACCCGGCGCCCGCCGGCCAGCCGGAAGAGCACGCAGACGGCGAACACCAGCAGCGCGCCGGCGATCGTCCGCCCCATGTGCAGCCGCGTCCACTCCGAGGCCAGGAACAGCGCGTCCGGCATGCCCCACGGGATGATGCCCACCTTGTGGAGGCCCTTGCCGACCACCAGGATGACGAACTCCGCCGTGACCAGGGTGAACAGCACCGCCCCCGTCGCCAGCCGCAGCAGCGCACCGGTTCGCGCCCGCGCCAGCACCGCGGCACCCACCACGAAGAACGCCGGCACCAGCGGGGCCAGGTAGCGGGCGTAGACCCAGTTGTCGATCCGGCCGTGGTCGTCCGGCAGTCCCGCGGCCGAGGCGAGCGCGATCCCGCACAGCAGGGCGACCATGACGAAGGAGACCACCCGCGAGGCCCGGGTGAAACGAGAGCTGAACACCGCGAACGCGCACAGGACGACGGCGAGCGCGCCGAAGCCCCAGGACGAGACCGAGAAGTACCAGAACTGGCCGATCGTACGGGTCACCGTGCGGCGCAGCAGTTCGGGTTCGACCAGGGCGTCCAGGACCTTCGTGCCCACCGAGCTCGGCGGCGTGTCCTTGAACCGCGCCTCCAGCCAGACGGACAGCAGCCGGGCGCCCAGGACGGAGACGGCGAGTCCGCCCCAGGCCGCGAGCGTGGACCGCGGGGGCGCCCACCTGAAGACGAGTGCGCCCACGAAGACCGCCGCCGTCAGGGCCACCACGACCCCGCCTCGGTCGTGCACCGCCATGGAGTAGCCGGCCAGCAGACCGGCCCCGGCCCCGTACCGCGCGCGGCGGCGCGTGTCGCCCTCGCTCAGCCAGCCGTGCAGGGTGATCAGCCAGCCGAGGAGGACCGCGGGGAGCACGGTGTCGGCCATGGCGAACTCGGAGTAGAAGACCACGGGCGGCATCAGCGCGGCCGCCGTGGCGATCGGGAACGAGAGTCCCCTCGACAGGTCGAGCCTGCGCAGCGCGGCGAAGGCCAGGAGGAAGACGAGCGCGTTGAGCAGCGTGTTGATGCCCATGACCAGCTGGTACGCGGTGATCGGATCGTCCGCGATCCGCAGGGCCGGGGAGATGAGCAGCGCATAGCCGCCGGGGATGACCGATCCGACCGGCATCTCCGTCGTCGGCCGCCCGGCGAGCACCCGGGCCAGCACGAGGTACGAGGACTCGTCCGCGTGGACCGCCGGGTAGGCCTTGCCCCACACCAGGGAGAGGCGGAACAGCACCTGCGCGACGTATCCGGCGGTGAGCGCCGCCGGCCAGAACCACCGCCGGCCGGCGAAGGACTCCCACTCCCGCCGTGCGAGCGGCCGCTCGGTCCCGGCCGGCTTGCCCGCCCGCTCAGGAGCGGACGTGTCGTTCACTCCGACCTTGCCCATCATTTCGGTTCCCGCCTTCAACTCTGGTACGTCCTGTTCACGTTGGGACCGCTCGCCGAGGCGGGCGGTCTCCTGGAGGTAAAGTCCGCGGACATGACCGTCACCGCTCCCGTGCCCGTCCCGGTAGCCGAACACCGGGCCCCGAGCGGCTCCAGTGGCCGCATACCTCGCGCCTTCGCCCTCACGGCCGCCGAAGCGGCCGCGTCGGTTCTCGCGGCCCTGCTCCTCGTCGTCCTGAGCAAGCGCCTCGAAGTGAATCCCCTGCAGCGGGTCGGGCAGGTCAGCGGGCTGGCCGGCATCCAGCTGCGGCTGCTGGTGCTGCTGGCCGCGACCGTGGTGCTCTACCTGGTCCTGTCCCGGTGGATGCCCGGCGCGGCGGTGCGGATCAGCGCGGCGGCCGTGGCCGGCCTGGCCACCGGGGTGACCGCGAGCGGCAGCGTGGTGGCCCTGCGGGGAACCAGCTGGCCGTACAACGGGTACGGCGGTGACATCGGGAACCTGCAGCAGTGGGCGTTCCACGTCATGGACGGGGTGCCCCTGCCGGCCGAGTACCCGCCCGGCTTCCCGCACGTGCTGGCATGGACCTCCCAGCTGTTCTTCGACGGCAACGCCTCGCTCGCCGTCAAGTGGGTGATGATCGGCTTCCTGGCGGTCTCCGGCCCGGTCGCCTACCTGGCCTGGCGCATGCTGCTGCCCCCGCTGTGGGCCCTCGGCATCGGTGTCACGGCGTCCCTGACGCTGATCGAGCCGTACAAGCCGTATTCCCCGATCGTCCTGATCGTCGTCATCCCCGTGCTGGCCAAGCTCGCGCAGGTGGTGACGGATTCCTCGAAGCTCGGACGCAAGCGCTCCCTCGCGATCGGCGCGGGTCTCGGAGCGCTTCTCGCCGCGCTGTTCCTGCTGTACGCGGGCTGGTTCGTGTGGTCCGCGGTCGGCGTGATCGTGCTCTTCGCCGTGGTGCTGACCGGCCGCGCCCGCGCCGGCGGGAAGCGCGCCCTGCTGGAGGCGCTGCCGCCGCTGGCGGCCGCCTCCCTCGTCTTCCTCGCCCTGGCGGGGCGCTACCTGATCCGGCTGCTCGGCGCGAGCGGAGCGACCCGGGACACCTACTTCTACTTCGACACCGCCACCGACCCGGCCTACTTCGCCTCGTCGGGCACCGCGTTCCCCGGCCCGCTGCGCTCCCTCGGGTGGCCGCTGCCGGGCGAGCTCGGCGGCGTCGGCCTCTTCACGATCCTGCTGGTCGTCGGCCTGGGTGCGGCCATCGCGCTCGGCCTGCGCCGGCCGCTGGTGCTGACCCTGGCGGCCTGCACCGGCAGCGCCTTCCTGCTGCGCTACTGGTACGCCTCGCACATGGCGGCCGACGGCGCCGTGCAGCTGTACCCGCGCACCAGCCTGCAGATCGTCTACTGCATGCTCGCGCTGTCGGGCGTGGCCGTGTACCTCGGCGTACGGCGCGTCCGGGCGTGGGCCCGCGCCAACGAGGTGCGGTTGCCCGGACGCGAGACCCTGCGGGCAGGCGGGCGCAGGCCCCGGGCCGCCGTGATCGGGGTCCTGGTCTCGCTCGGGCTCCTCTTCGGCTCGGCCGGATCGTCCACGGCCGACACCTACATGCCCAGGCCCCCCTCCGAGAACACCCTCGGCACCCTGGCCTGGACGGCGCACACGACGGGAATGCCCAACGGCACGTGCCCGAAGTACGCACCTCACGGAAAGTGCACGCCGTACGACCCGCTGAAGCGCACGAAGAAGGACTGAGCTCACCCCCGCCCGGTGGTGAAGACGTGCCGGGCCAGCGTGCGGACGCCCGCCCCGTGCCCCCGGCGCAGTGCGCCGGGCAGCATTCCGAGCGCGTGCAGGCGGGAGCCGTGGTGGAGCCGGGCCGCGCGGGCGGCCCTGGGCCAGCCGCGGGCCTCCATCCGCTCGGCGACCGCCGAGAAGTAGCGCTCGGCCTCGGTGAAGCGGGTGCCGGAGAGGGCCTGGACGGAGGACTCGCTGGCCGCGTGCCGGCGGTAGCGGAAGACCGTGGTGGACTCGTCGATCACCATCCGCTCGCCGGCTTCGAGCAGGTCCACGACGAGGGCCAGGTCCAGGATCACCGAGTAGTCGTCCCGGAAGTTCACCTGGCGCAGCGCCGGGCCGCGCCAGGTGATCGACGGGAAGTAGAGCCAGTTCCCGCGCAGCAGGCCGGCGGCCGGCTCCTCACCGGCCATCACCCTCCGGCCCTTCACCCGCGGGGCGAACATCCACCGCTTGGCGGCGTCGGGCAGGCCCCGCGTGACCCGGCCCGCGCCGTCGATCACCTCGACGCCGGGCTGGACCATGCCGATCCCGGGGTGGGCGCCGAGGATCCGGCGCACGGTCTCCAGGTAGTGCGGGTGCAGCAGATCGTCGCAGCCCATGATGACCACGTGGTCGGCCTCGGAGAGCTCGACGCACTTCTGGAAGTTCCTCGTGATGCCGAGGTTGCGCTCGTTGCGGAGGTACCGCACCCGTGCGTCGCCCAGCCCCTGGAACCAGCCGGGCACGTCCGGCTCCTCGCCGTCGTCGATCACGACGAGCCGGAAGTCGCGGTCGGTCTGCGCCAGGACGCTGCGGACCGCGTCCTGCATCTGCCGCACGTCCCCGTAGTAGGGGAGCATGAAGTCGAAGGACCCCATGGGACGTCAGGCCTTGAGGGAGTCCGCGCCGGAGGAGGACCCGGCGGCGGATCCGGCGGCGGGCCCGGCGGCGCCTTCGGGCGGTCCGAGCCGGACGTCGTTGTGCCGGACGCCTTCGTTGATGGCGACCGTCCGGGCGAGGTCGGTGATCTTCTGCTCCAGCGAGCGGAAGCGCAGGAAGGTGTTGAGCGTGAGGAAGCCCATCGCGAGGACCATCACGTAGAGCACGAGGTCGGTGCCCCGGCCGACACCGAGGTGCCGGGCGACCCAGGTGACGTCGGTCGGGCGGAGCACCGCGTACACGTTGACGACGACGAACACCGAAAAGGCAATTCGCTTCCAGGCCCGGTTCTTGGCCTGGCTCCAGGTCCGGATGAACACCAGCGCCATGGAAACGGAACCGGCGATGAGCAGCAGCTGGATCCAGAAATATTTCATCGACGCCCACGCTCCCGCAGTGAGATATCAAAAACGATGTTGACGCCGTTGATGAGGGACTGCCCCTTGGCACGCGAATAATCGGTGTAGAGGATGTCCACCGGTATTTCGGTGACCCGCAGGTCGGAGGCGGCAAGGAAACCGACGAGCTCGGAGGCGTGGGCCATGCCGTTCATGGTGATGTTCAGCCGCTCGGCGGCCTCGCGGCCCAGTACGCGCAGACCGTTGTGCGCGTCGGTGAGCCCCAGCTTGCGTGCGGTGGGGCTCACCGCGGCGGCCGTGCGCAGCACGACCTGCTTGATCCACGGCACCTGGCCGTTCCGCTCGATGAACCGGGAGCCGAGCACCACGTCGGCGGCGCCGTCCCGCAGGACCGCGACCATCGTCTCGACGTCCTTGGTCTGGTGCTGACCGTCCGCGTCGAAGGTCGCGAAGTACTGTGCGCCGGGCTGGGCGAGTGCGTACGTGAGACCGGTCTGCAGGGCCGCGCCCTGACCGAGGTTGACCGGATGCCGCACCAGGTGGGCGCCGGTGGTCGCCACGTGCTCGGCCGAATCGTCAGTGCTGCCGTCGTCGACGACGACGATGTTCGGAAACGTCTTGCGGGCCTCCTCGACCACGTCGGCGACCACTTGGCCCTCGTTGTAGGCGGGGATGACCAGCCAGACATCGTCGTACTCGGACACGGCAGCTCCAACGGAACGAGGCACGTAGGCGTGCCAGGCCTCTCACGGCGGCCGTATCTCGGGGCCCCAGGCGCCCCAACCTAGCCAGTTCGGGTTTCGCGAAGCTGGCGCGCAGGCAACGTTCACACGGACAGCGTGGTGTCGGGCGGGGTCCTCAACCCACCCTGCTTTCCCGGGCCGGACGGGCCAGAGCGGTGAAGCCGGGGGTGGCGAGGGCCTCGGCCAGCTGCTGGTGCCAGTCGCTCATCGGGGCCAGGCCCGCCCGGGCCCAGCGGTCGTGTGCGAGGACGCTGAAGGCGGGGCGGACCGCGGGCCGTACGAAGGAATCGGACGTGGTCGGACGGATCCGCTCGGGATCCAGGTCGCACAGCCGGTAGACCTCGCGCGCCAGCCCGCACCAGGTGGTCGCGCCGCTCGCGGTGCCGTGATAGATGCCCGCGGGGGCCCGGCCGGCCAGTGCGGCGCGTCCGAGCTCGACGAGCCGCCGGGCGAGCGCGGCGGACCAAGTGGGCTGGCCCTGCTGGTCGTCGACCACGTCGAGGGTGTCCCGCAGGGCGGCCAGCTTGAGCATGGTGGCGACGAAGTTCGGGCCGTGCTCCCCGTACAGCCAGGCGGTGCGGACCACGTAGCCGTTCCGCGGCAGGAGTTCGGCCACGGCCTGCTCGCCGATCAGCTTGGAGCGGCCGTACGCGTTCACCGGCCCGGTGGCCGCGTCCTCGGCGTAGGGCTCCGCGGCGTCGCCGGGCAGCACGTAGTCGGTGGAAATCTGCAGCAGGCGCGCCCCGTTGGCGGCGCAGGCCTCGGCGAGGATCCGTACGCCGGTGCCGTTGACGGCCGCGGCGGCCTCCTCGGCCGTCTCCGCGCCGTCCACGTCGGTCCAGCCGGCGCAGTTGACGACGAGGGTCACGCCCTGGAGGGCGGACCGGACGGCGGCCCGGTCGGTGATGTCGAGCTCGGCGCGGCCGAGGCCGACGGCCTCGATGGCATGGCGCCGCAGTTCTGCCAGGACGTCCCGGCCCAGCATTCCGGCCGCGCCCGTGACGAGCCAGCGGCCTTTACCCCGGTCACCGGTCACTTCTGCCGTGCCGCCTTCGTCTCGGCCCGCGGGGCGCATCCATATTCGGCGCCTCCGTTGCCGTAAGGCGGAATGTCCTTCTCCGATAACCGGTCGTTCCGTCTGGGCCGGAATCCGCCCCTCACCAGGATGCACATGAAGTGAACATTAGCCGCGTGCCGTACCGGGCACGGGCTTAACCGGAAACTGCCCCGCCCCCTCGCATACTGTGGCGCCATGCGTGGAATTCTCTTGGCCGGCGGCACCGGATCCCGACTCTGGCCGCTGACGCGGGCAGTTTCGAAGCAGCTGCTGCCCGTCTTCGACAAGCCGATGATCTACTACCCGCTCTCGACTCTGGTGATGGCCGGGATCAGCGAGATCCTCGTCATCACCACCCCGGACGACCGCGACCAGTTCGAGCGTCTGCTCGGCGACGGCTCGCAGTTCGGCATCCGGCTGGAGTACGCCGTCCAGGAACGCCCCGAAGGCATCGCCCAGGCCTTCGTCCTCGGCGCCGACTTCATAGGCGACGACTCCGTCGCCCTGATCCTCGGCGACAACATCTTCCACGGCAGCGGCCTCGGTACCCGCCTGGCGCTGCACACCGACTGCAAGGGCGGCCGGGTCTTCGCGTACCCGGTGGCGGACCCGACGGCGTACGGCGTGGTCGAGTTCGACGAGGACGGCCAGGCGATGTCCATCGAGGAGAAGCCTGAAAAGCCCAAGTCCCGCTACGCCGTGCCCGGCCTGTACTTCTACGACAACCAGGTCGTGGAGATAGCCCGCGGGCTGAAGCCCAGCGACCGGGGGGAGCTGGAGATCACCGCCGTCAACGACGCGTACCTCCAGGCCGGACAGCTGAAGGTCACCATCCTCGACCGCGGTACCGCCTGGCTGGACACCGGCACCTTCGTCTCGATGGTGCAGGCCTCGGAGTTCGTGCGCGTGATCGAGGAACGCCAGGGCTTCAAGATCGGCTGCATCGAGGAGGCCGCCTGGCGGGCGGGCCTGATCGACTCCGCGCAGCTGCGCACGCTGGCCGAGCCGCTCACCAAGAGCGGTTACGGGGACTACCTGATCGGTCTGCTCGAAGAGGAGGCCGCACGATGAAGTTCCGCGAGCTCTCCATCGAGGGCGCCTTCGAGATCACGCCCCAGCAGCACGGTGACCCGCGCGGCATGTTCATGGAGTGGTACCGCTTCGACCGCCTCGCCGAGGTCGTCGGGCACCCGCTGAAGCTGGCGCAGGCCAACCTCTCGGTCTCCCAGCGCGGCGTGGTCCGCGGCATCCACTTCGCCGACGTCCCGCGCGGCCAGGCCAAGTACGTCACCTGCGTGCGCGGCGCCGTGCTCGACGTCATCGTGGACGTCCGGGTCGGCTCCCCGACCTTCGGCCGCTGGGAAGGGGTCCGCCTGGACGACCTGGACCGCCGCGCCGTCTACCTCCCCGAGGGCATGGGCCACGGCTTCTGCGCGCTGACCGATGACGCCACCTTGTCCTACCTCTGCTCGGAGACGTACAACCCGACGGGTGAGCACTCGGTCCACCCGCTCGACCCCGACCTGGGCATCGACTGGCCGGCGGACGTTCCGCTGCTGTCGGACCGTGACGACGCGGCCCCCTCGCTGGCCGAGGCCATCGCGTCCGGGCTGCTGCCGGACCACGCCGCCTGCGTCGAGTTCACGGAGTCCCTGCGGGGGAAGTAGCCGCCGATCGGGATGCCCGCGTACGCGAGAGGGCCGCGCCCCCGGGGGTGCGGCCCTCAGCACGTGTGCCCGTACGAGGAAGGGCCCCTCCCCCGTCGCGTGAACGACGGGGAAGGGGCCCTCCTGTCAAACATGGTGCCCGCGTCAGCGAGCTACCAGGTCAGAACACGAATTACTTCGTGATCTTGGTGACCTGGCCGGCGCCCACGGTACGACCACCCTCACGGATGGCGAACTTGAGGCCTTCCTCCATGGCGACCGGCTGAATCAGCGTGACCGTCATCTCGGTGTTGTCGCCCGGCATGACCATCTCCGTGCCGGCCGGCAGGGTGACGACACCCGTGACGTCCGTGGTACGGAAGTAGAACTGGGGACGGTAGTTGTTGAAGAACGGGGTGTGACGGCCACCCTCGTCCTTCGACAGGATGTACGACTGGGCCTCGAACTCGGTGTGCGGGGTGACCGAACCGGGCTTGATGATGACCTGGCCGCGCTCGACGTCCTCGCGCTTGATGCCACGGAGGAGCAGACCGACGTTCTCGCCCGCCTGGCCCTCGTCGAGCAGCTTGCGGAACATCTCGATACCGGTGACCGTGGTGGTGGTCTTGGTCTCCTTGATACCGATGATGTCGACGGTCTCGTTGACCTTCAGGACACCACGCTCGATACGGCCGGTGACGACGGTACCGCGACCGGTGATCGTGAAGACGTCCTCGACGGGCATGAGGAACGGCAGCTCGGTGTCACGCGGCGGGGTCGGGATCGCCTCGTCGACGGCAGCCATGAGGCCGAGAAGCTTCTCGCCCCACTCCTTGTCGCCCTCGAGCGCCTTCAGCGCGGAGACGCGGACGACCGGAAGGTCGTCGCCCGGGAAGTCGTAGTCGGAGAGGAGCTCACGAACCTCGAGCTCGACGAGCTCCAGGATCTCCTCGTCGTCCACCATGTCGGCCTTGTTCAGGGCGACGACGATGTACGGAACGCCGACCTGGCGGGCCAGGAGCACGTGCTCCTTGGTCTGCGGCATCGGGCCGTCGGTGGCGGCGACCACGAGGATGGCACCGTCCATCTGCGCGGCACCGGTGATCATGTTCTTGATGTAGTCCGCGTGACCCGGGCAGTCGACGTGGGCGTAGTGACGCGCCTCGGTCTGGTACTCGACGTGCGCGATGGAGATGGTGATACCGCGCTGGCGCTCTTCGGGAGCCTTGTCGATCTGGTCGAAGGCCGAGGCCTCGTTCAGGTCCGGGTACGCGTCATGCAGCACCTTGGTAATGGCGGCCGTGAGGGTCGTCTTACCGTGGTCAATGTGACCGATGGTGCCGATGTTGACGTGCGGCTTAGTCCGCTCGAACTTCGCCTTCGCCACGGGGTCCTCCTGGAGAGTGGTTCTGTACGCCTTACAGATCGGCGCCAGGTGATCTTTGCTGGATAGCCGGTACCCCGGGGCAACGGGAGGGTTACTCCTGTTGCCCCTGAGGCTCCGGTGACAAGCCTAAAGCGTGTACTCGGAAGAGTTACTCGCCCTTGGCCTTCGCGATGATCTCCTCGGCGACGTTCCGGGGAACCTCGGCGTAGGAGTCGAACTGCATCGAGTAGCTGGCGCGACCCGAGGTCTTGCTGCGGAGGTCTCCGACGTAGCCGAACATCTCCGAGAGGGGCACGAGGCCCTTCACGAGGCGAGCACCGTGACGCTCCTCCATGGCCTGGATCTGGCCACGACGGGAGTTGATGTCACCGATGACGTCACCCATGGACTCCTCCGGCGTGGTGACCTCGACGGCCATCATCGGCTCGAGGAGCACGGGAGAAGCCTTGCGCGCGGCCTCCTTGAAGGCCTGCGAACCGGCGATCTTGAAGGCGAGCTCGGAGGAGTCGACCTCGTGGTAGCCACCGTCGAGAAGAATGACGCGGACGCCGGTCATCTCGTAGCCGGCGAGGATGCCGAACTTCATGGCTTCCTGCGCACCCGCGTCGACCGAGGGGATGTACTCCCTCGGGATGCGGCCACCGGTGACCTTGTTCACGAACTCGTACGCCGGACCGTCGGCCTCGAGGATCGGCTCGATCGCGATCTGCACCTTGGCGAACTGACCGGTACCACCGGTCTGCTTCTTGTGGGTGTAGTCGTGACGCTCCACCGTCTGGCGGATCGTCTCGCGGTAAGCGACCTGCGGCTTGCCGACGTTGGCCTCGACCTTGAACTCGCGCTTCATACGGTCGACCAGCACCTCGAGGTGCAGCTCGCCCATACCACCGAGGATGGTCTGGCCGGTCTCTTCGTCCGAGTGAACGTGGAAGGAGGGGTCCTCCTCCGCGAGAGACTGGATGGCGACACCCAGCTTCTCCTGGTCACCCTTGGACTTGGGCTCGATGGCGACCTGAATGACCGGGGCCGGGAAGTCCATGGACTCCAGGATGACCGGGTTCTTGTCGTCACACAGCGTCTCACCGGTGGTGGTCTGCTTCAGGCCCATGACGGCGACGATGTCACCGGCGCCCACCGCTTCGATCTCTTCACGCTTGTTCGCGTGCATGCGGTAGATCTTGCCGATGCGCTCCTTCTTGCCCTTGACGGAGTTCAGCACCGCAGTGCCGGCCTCCAGGCGGCCCGAGTAAACCCGGACGAAGGTGAGCTTGCCGAGGTGCGGGTCGCGCATGATCTTGAACGCGAGCGCCGCGAGGGGCTCCTCGTCAGACGGCTTGCGCTTCACGACGACCTCGGCGTCCCGGACGTCGTGGCCTTCGATGGCCTCGATGTCCAGGGGCGACGGGAGGTAGCGGACGACGGCGTCGAGCAGGGGCTGAACGCCCTTGTTCTTGAACGCCGTGCCACAGAACACCGCGGTGACGGTGGCACCCTTGTCGCCCTTGGAGCCGATGATGATGCGACGCACAGCGGCGTGCAGCTGCTCGACGGTGGGCTCGACGCCCTCGAGGAACAGCTCCATGATCTGGTCGTCGTTCTCGGCGACCGTCTCGACCAGCTTGGCGTGCCACTCTTCAGCGGCTTCCTTGTGGGTGTCCGGGATGTCGACGATGTCGTACATCTCGCCCTTGGTCGCCTCGGCGGACCAGACGAACGCCTTCATGGTGACCAGGTCGACAACGCCCTGGAAGTCCATCTCGGCACCGATGGGGAGCTGCATGACGATCGGAACCGCACCGAGGCGGTCCTTGATCATGTCGACACAGCGGTGGAACTCGGCGCCGGTGCGGTCCAGCTTGTTGACGAAGCAGATGCGCGGGACGCCGTAGCGGTCCGCCTGACGCCAAACGGTCTCGGACTGCGGCTCCACACCGGCGACACCGTCGAACACGGTGACGGCACCGTCGAGGACGCGGAGCGAACGCTCCACCTCGACCGTGAAGTCAACGTGACCCGGGGTGTCGATGATGTTGATGGTGTGGTCGACGTCTTCGAGCGGCCAGTGGCAGGTCGTCGCGGCAGACGTGATCGTGATGCCGCGCTCCTGCTCCTGCTCCATCCAGTCCATCGTGGCAGCGCCGTCGTGGACTTCACCGATCTTGTAAGACACACCGGTGTAGAACAGGATGCGCTCGGTGGTGGTCGTCTTGCCCGCGTCGATGTGAGCCATGATGCCGATGTTGCGCACCTTGGCCAGGTCAAGCGAAGTGGTAGCCATATCGGCTCAGTCTTCTCTCGGTCTCGATGTGGGTTGGGACTACCAGCGGTAGTGCGCGAAGGCCTTGTTGGACTCGGCCATCTTGTGCGTGTCCTCGCGCTTCTTGACGGCAGCGCCAAGACCGTTGGAGGCGTCCAGCAGCTCGTTCATGAGGCGCTCGGTCATCGTCTTCTCGCGGCGGGCGCGGGAGTAACCCACGAGCCAGCGCAGCGCGAGGGTCGACTGACGACCCGGCTTGACCTCGATCGGCACCTGGTAGGTGGCGCCACCGACGCGGCGGGACTTGACCTCGAGCGACGGCTTGACGTTCTCCAGCGCGCGCTTCAGCGTGATGACCGGGTCGTTGCCGGTCTTCTCGCGGAGGCCTTCCATGGCGCCGTAAACGATGCGCTCGGCGGTGGAGCGCTTGCCGTTCAGGAGGATCTTGTTGATGAGCGACGTCACCAGAGGAGATGCGTAGACCGGGTCGATGATGACCGGGCGCTTCGGGGCGGGGCCCTTACGAGGCATTTTTTACTTCTCCTTCTTGGCGCCGTAGCGGCTGCGGGCCTGCTTGCGGTTCTTGACAGCCTGGGTGTCAAGCGCACCGCGGATGATCTTGTAACGAACACCCGGCAGGTCCTTCACACGGCCACCACGCACGAGCACGATCGAGTGCTCCTGCAGGTTGTGTCCCTCACCCGGAATGTAAGCGGTGACCTCGATGCCAGAGGTCAGACGCACACGCGCGACCTTACGCAGCGCCGAGTTCGGCTTCTTCGGGGTGGTCGTGAACACTCGCGTGCAGACGCCGCGACGCTGGGGCGAAGCCTCAAGCGCGGGGGTCTTTGTCTTCTCGACCTTGTCCTGCCGGCCCTTACGGACCAGCTGCTGGATCGTAGGCACTACTTCTCCGGTTTCTGTGTGCCGTGTAGTGAAGCTAACCTGGAACATTTGCCGACCCACGCGGTCGGGTGTGTCGGATCCGGCGGACCTCCACGCAAGCGTGGAAACGCATGAATCGCGGTGGCTGATACGGCTCAGGTGCGGTTGATGGACACGCACAGGAGCCCAGGCACACCCCAGGCACAAGGTCTGAGCGTACCTACCGCATCCACTCCGGTCAAAACAAAAGCCCCGGGCCAGGGAGCCCGAAGGGCCCTTTGGCCAGTCGCCACAAGGCCGAAGCCCGGATGCGGGCCCTGCGACGTGCGGCCGTGGTGCACATGTGCTAGGGCCCATCGCCCCCTTCCTTGCCCTTCTCCCCGGGCCGCGCGGCGTACAGGGCCAGGAAGAGCGGCTTGTACAGCGCCTCCTCCTCGGGCGAGCGCCGTGCCCGGTGGTAAGCCACGCTCAGGGCGTGCTCCGTCGTCTTCGCACCGCGGCCGAGCAGCCAGCGCGCCATCCGCGGCCTCCCCTGGTCGACCGCGAGCTCCAGGGCCGTATGGCCCTTCATCACCACGTCGATGTCCTGACCGCGGTCGAGGAACAGCGCCACGATGTGCGGGTGGCCCTCGTCCCCGCTGGTGGCCGCCACCGGCAACGGGACCAGCTCCATCTTGCCCTGGGGGCCCACGGGAGCCCCGGCGTCGAGCAGGGCCCTGACCACCTCGAGGTCCGGGCCCATCGCCGCCAGGAGCATGGGCGTCAGCTCGCCGTACTCACCCGCCGGCCCGCCCGGATCCGCCCCCGCGGCAAGGAGCAGCCGGACGGTCTCGGGCCGCCCCGCGCTCACCGCGAGCTCCAGCGGGGTACACCGGCGCACGTTCGGGGCGTCCGCCTCGGCCCCCTCCGCGAGCAGCCGGGTCACTGTCTGCGCATCGCCGTCTTCCGCGGCCCTGGCCAGCTGGTTCGGTAGGTCCATGACCGCATGATCCCCGGCCGCCCGGCCGCCCTGCCACCGAGATTCCCCGAGCTCCTTGCGCACGCCCGCCGCCGTGCGTGCCGCCGCGGCCGGCGCCGCGCGGGGCCCACGCTCCGGCTGACAACCCGAGACCCCCGCGCTCCACCGAAAGGGGGAACCCCCGGGTCCGGAGCCGGCGAGCGCACCCTGCGCACACGCGTCCGGACCACCCCGCCGGGAGCCGTCCGGCCGCCCGCCGGGGCCGACGCGCCCGGCCCCGCACCCGCCCGACCCGCCGTGCGCCGCCGTGGAACCGGAGCTGCCGCAGGCCACCATGGTGGCCGGATTCGCCCGGGGCGCCGGAGCGCGGCCCTCCTGGTCCGAGCCGGACAGACCAGCCGTGTGTGCCACCGGTCGGACAGCCGACCAGCAGGGAGCAGACCCTTGGGGATCTTGGCCGTCGAGCCCGCGACGCAGAGCAGCCCGCCCCCCGGTCAGGACCGGCCCCGGCCCGCACCGCGCCGGGCCACCCCCTTCCACGGCCCGCTCCTCGCGTTCCTCATGGCCTCGGGCGCCTTCTGCGCGTCCTGGGCGGCCCGGGGCACCTTCCCCTTCGGCGACACCGGCCGGGCCGTCAACGACCAGGCCAACCAGTACGTCCCCTTCCACCGGGCCCTGTGGGACCTGGTGCACGGCCGGGCCGCCGGCGACCTGCTCTTCACCTGGCACGGCGGCTTCGGCCAGCAGTTCCTGTCCGACTACCACACCTACCTCGGCACCCCCTTCTCGTGGCTGGCCGTCCTCGTCCCCCGCGCCCACGTGGACCTCGCCGTCTTCGCGATCACCCCGGTCACGATGGGCACCGCCGCCGCCCTGATGGCCGTCTACCTCGGCAAGCTCCACCCGGGCCCCTGGTGGCAGCGGGGCGTCCTCGGAGCCGTCTACGGGCTGTGCGGCTGGGCTCTCAGCGACGCCTCGTACATCCCCATGTGGCTGTGGGGCCTGGTCGCGCTCCCGCTCCTGGGCATCGCCGTCGAGTGGTGCCTGGAGGACCGGCGCTGGCCCGGCGTGGCCCTGCTGGTCGCGCTCGCCTGGTTCGGGAACTTCTACACCGCGATGATGGCGACGATGGCCGCCTGCGTGCTGCTCGCCGTCCGCCTCGTCGTCCTCGAGCTGACCGGCGCCCAGCGGCTGCGCGCCGTCTGGCGGGCCGGGACGGCCGCCACGACGGGCATCCTGCTCACGCTCCCCCTGCTGCTGCCCGCGTTCCTCGCCAGCGGAGCCGCCCAGCCCACCGGGGCGGCCGCCTTCGATCCCGTCCGGATCGAGGCCTTCCTGACGGGCATGCTCCCCGGCACCCACCTGTGGGGCGGCCGGCCCCGGCTGTACGTGGCCTCGCTCGGCCTGATCCTGGCCGGGTCCTACCTCCTCAACACGGGGATCGCGCGCAGGACCCGCCTGGCATGGACGGGGGCGGCCCTGCTCGTCGTCCTCTCGTTCCAGTTCCCGCCCACCCAGTACGTGTGGCACGGGCTCGCGGTGCCGAACGGCAACCCGTACCGCGAGACCTTCGTGTTCAGCGGCATGGTGGTGGTCATCGCCTGGCTGTCGCTGGCCGGCCGGCCGCGCCCGCGGCACCTGGCGCTGACGGCAGCCCTGCTGGTCGCCGCCACCTTCGCGCTGCGCCACACCGACGACTTCGGCGGGACCACCTGGCCGGCCGTCCTGGGCGGCGGCGCGGTGTCGCTCCTCGCGCTGGTCCTGCTGGCGCTGGGCGACAAGCACCGCCTCCTGGCCCCCGTGGCCGCGGTCCTCATGGTCGGCGTCGTCTTCGCCGAATCCACCGCCGCCGCGGCCAACGCGGACGCCCGCCGCGCCCGCGAGCGCTGGGCGAAGCCGATCGCCACCTCCGGCCCGTCGATCACGAACCACTTCGACGCCGTCCGTTCCGTCGACGGCTGGCCCGCGTACCGCACCGACTCGGGCGGCCCGCAGACCTCGTACAACGACGGGCTCGCGCTCCGGGCGCAGGGCCCGCAGTACTACAGCAGCTACCTCCCCGAGGCCACCTACAAGGCCCTCGAACCCCTCGGCTACGGCCACAAGAACGACGGCCGCACCCTCTTCGGCGCCGACAATCCCGTCCTGGACGCGATCTTCTCGATCGGCGCACGCGCCGAACCCGGCCCGGAGAAGAACAGCTGGACGGCCCGCACCTTCCCCGCCCCGCCGCTGGTCACCGTCCGCAGCGCCCCGTACACCTCCCCCAACCCCCCGGCCGGCGTCTACGCCCACCAGGAGCAGGTGCTCGGCGCCACCGTCTACCAGGTCCCGCCCGTCGCCCGCGGCGGCAGCGCCGCGAAGCAGCGGTACACCGCCCGGTGCACCCCCGGCTCCGAAGCCTTCTGGTACTCGCCCCTGCTGTACGGCACCCTCTCCTTCGGCGGCGCCGAGAGGCCCCTGCAGGACCGGATGGCCGGGGTCCTGCGCCTGGGCGAGGTACCCGCCTCGGGCCGGGTCGACGTCACGGTGCGGACCCGTACCCGGGGCGGCACCGCCGGAGCGCACCCCGTCGGCTGCCTGGACCGGGCCGCACTCGCCACGAGGGTCGGCCGCCTCACGGCCACGGGCGCCACCCGGGTCCGCGCGGGCGGCCACACCATCGAGGCCACCCTCCCGAGGGAGGCCTCCGGCACCGCCGTCTTCGCGATGACCGCCGTCCCCGGCTGGCAGTGCTCGGCCCCGGCGAAGAGCTTCCACGGCCTGGTCTCCCTGGACATCCCGCAGGGCACGGACAAGGTCTCCTGCACCTTCACCCCCAAGGGCCTGACCCCCGGTCTGGCCGGGGCCGCCCTCGGCCTCCTGGCCCTGGCCTCGGTCACCGTGGCGGGCCTGCGCCGCCGCCGCACGGGGGCCTGATCCCCGCCGGGCCGTCCAGGACGCGAAGAAGCCCCCCGCCTCTCCTCTCGGAGCGGCGGGGGGCTTCTTCGTACTGCCTACTGCTTAGCGACCTCAGCCGTTGTACGGGCCGTAGTCGTAGTCCTCCAGCGGGACAGCCTGGCCGGAGCCGGTGCCGAAGGGCGAGTAGTCGATGTCGTCGTAGCCGACGGCCGAGTACATCGCGGCCTTGGCTTCCTCGGTCGGCTCGACCCGGATGTTGCGGTAGCGGGCGAGGCCCGTACCGGCCGGGATGAGCTTACCGATGATGACGTTCTCCTTGAGGCCGATCAGGGAGTCGGACTTGGCGTTGATCGCCGCGTCCGTCAGAACCCTGGTCGTCTCCTGGAAGGACGCCGCCGACAGCCAGGACTCGGTCGCGAGCGAGGCCTTGGTGATACCCATCAGCTGCGGACGGCCGGAGGCGGGGTGACCGCCCTCGGTGACCACACGACGGTTCTCGGTCTCGAACTTCGACCGCTCGACCAGCTCGCCCGGCAGGAGCTCCGCGTCGCCGGACTCGATGATCGTCACGCGGCGCAGCATCTGCCGGATGATGATCTCGATGTGCTTGTCGTGGATCGACACGCCCTGCGAGTTGTAGACCTTCTGGACTTCGCCGACCAGGTGGACCTGGACCGCACGCTGGCCGAGGATGCGCAGCACGTCGTGCGGGTTGGTGGCACCCATGGTCAGCTTCTGGCCGACCTCGACGTGGTCGCCCTCGCCGACGATGACCTTGGCGCGCTTGGAGATCGGGAAGGCCGTCTCCTCGCTGCCGTCGTCGGGCGTGATGACGATCTTCTTCGTCTTCTCGGTCTCCTCGATCCGCACGCGGCCGGCGGCCTCGGAGATCGGGGCGACACCCTTCGGCGTACGGGCCTCGAAGAGCTCGACGACACGCGGCAGACCCTGCGTGATGTCGTCACCGGCCACACCACCGGTGTGGAAGGTACGCATCGTCAGCTGGGTACCGGGCTCACCGATGGACTGGGCGGCGATGATGCCGACCGCCTCACCGATGTCGACCAGCTTGCCGGTGGCGAGCGAGCGTCCGTAGCAGAAGGCACAGGTGCCGACCGCGGACTCACAGGTCAGGACCGAGCGGGTCTTGACCTCCTCGACGCCGTTGGCGACCAGGGCGTCGATGAGCACGTCACCGAGGTCGACGTTGGCCGGCGCGATGACCTTGCCGTCGATGACGACGTCCTCGGCCAGCATGCGGGCGTAGATCGAGGTCTCGACGTCGTCGGCCTTGCGCAGCACGCCGTCCTCGCCGCGAACGGCGATCTTCAGCTTCAGGCCGCGCTCGGTGCCGCAGTCTTCCTCGCGGATGATGACGTCCTGCGAGACGTCCACCAGACGACGGGTGAGGTAACCCGAGTCGGCGGTACGCAGGGCGGTGTCCGCCAGACCCTTACGGGCACCGTGCGTGGAGATGAAGTACTCCAGAACGGTGAGGCCCTCACGGAAGGACGCCTTGATCGGACGCGGGATGGTCTCGTTCTTCGCGTTCGACACCAGACCACGCATACCGGCGATCTGTCGCATCTGCATCATGTTTCCTCGGGCACCCGAGTCAACCATCATGAAGATGGGGTTCGTCTTGGGGAAGTTCGCGTTCATCGCCTCGGCAACCTCGTTGGTCGCCTTGGTCCAGATCGCGATGAGCTCCTGCGTGCGCTCGTCCTTGGTGATCAGACCGCGCTCGTACTGCTTCTGGACCTTCTCGTCCAGCTCCTCGTAGCCCTTGACGATGGCCTTCTTGGCCTCGGGCACGACGACGTCGGAGATGGCCACGGTGACGCCCGAACGGGTCGCCCAGTGGAAGCCGGCCGCCTTCAGGTTGTCGAGCGTCGCCGCCACGATCACCTTGGGGTAGCGCTCCGCCAGGTCGTTGACGATCTCGGAGAGCTGCTTCTTGCCCACCGAGTAGTCGACGAACGGGTAGTCCTCGGGAAGCAGCTCGTTGAAGAGCGCGCGACCCAGGGTCGTCCTCAGACGGAAGCTGTCGCCCGGCTGGAACTCCTGCTCGCCCTCTTCGGCGATCGGGGCCACCCAGCCGCGCGGCGGGATGGTGCCCACCGGGAAGCGGATGTCGACGGCCGACTGGAGAGCCAGCTCACCGTTGTCGAACGCCATGGTCGCCTCGGCGGTCGAGCCGAACGCACGGCCCTCGCCCTTGACGTCACGGAGCTCGCCGTCGGTGGTGAGGAAGAACAGACCCAGCACCATGTCCTGGGTCGGCATGGTGACGGGACGACCGTCTGCCGGCTTCAGGATGTTGTTCGAGGACAGCATCAGGATGCGGGCCTCGGCCTGCGCCTCTGCCGAAAGCGGCAGGTGCACGGCCATCTGGTCACCATCGAAGTCCGCGTTGAACGCGGTGCAGACGAGCGGGTGGATCTGGATGGCCTTGCCTTCGACCAGCTGGGGCTCGAAGGCCTGGATGCCGAGGCGGTGCAGCGTGGGCGCACGGTTCAGGAGAACCGGGTGCTCGGCGATGACCTCTTCGAGCACGTCGTAGACGACCGTGCGGCCGCGCTCGACCATGCGCTTCGCCGACTTGATGTTCTGCGCGTGGTTCAGGTCGACCAGGCGCTTCATCACGAACGGCTTGAAGAGCTCCAGCGCCATGGCCTTGGGCAGACCACACTGGTGCAGCTTCAGCTGGGGACCGACGACGATCACGGAACGCGCGGAGTAGTCCACGCGCTTGCCGAGAAGGTTCTGACGGAATCGACCCTGCTTGCCCTTCAGCATGTCGCTGAGGGACTTCAGGGGACGGTTGCCGGGACCGGTCACCGGACGTCCACGACGGCCGTTGTCGAAGAGGGCGTCGACGGCCTCCTGAAGCATGCGCTTCTCGTTGTTCACGATGATCTCGGGAGCACCGAGGTCGAGGAGGCGCTTCAGACGGTTGTTGCGGTTGATCACGCGGCGGTACAGGTCGTTCAGGTCGGAGGTCGCGAAGCGGCCACCGTCCAGCTGCACCATCGGACGCAGGTCCGGCGGGATCACCGGCACGCAGTCCAGAACCATGCCCTTGGGCTTGTTGCTGGTCTGCAGGAACGCGGAGACGACCTTGAGGCGCTTGAGCGCACGGGTCTTCTTCTGGCCCTTGCCGGTACGGATGATCTCGCGGAGGCGCTCGGCCTCTTCGTCGAGGTCGAAGGACTCCAGACGCTTCTGGAGCGCCGCGGCGCCCATGCAGCCGTCGAAGTACGTACCGAAGCGGTCGCGCAGCTCGCGGTAGAGCAGCTCGTCGCCCTCGAGGTCCTGGACCTTGAGGTTCTTGAAGCGGGCCCACACCTCGTCGAGGCGGTCGATCTCGCGCTGGGCGCGGTCACGGAGCTGCTTCATCTCGCGCTCGGCACCTTCGCGCACCTTGCGGCGTACGTCGGCCTTGGCGCCCTCGGCCTCGAGCTCGGCCAGGTCGGTCTCGAGCTTCTTGGCACGGCCTTCGAGGTCCGAGTCGCGACGGTTCTCGATCTGCTGGCGCTCGACGGAGACGTGCGCCTCCAGGGACGGGAGGTCGCGGGTGCGGCGCTCGTCGTCCACGAACGTGATCATGTACGCGGCGAAGTAGATGACCTTTTCGAGGTCCTTCGGCGCGAGGTCCAGCAGGTATCCGAGGCGCGACGGGACGCCCTTGAAGTACCAGATGTGGGTGACGGGAGCGGCAAGCTCGATGTGGCCCATCCGCTCGCGACGCACCTTGGCGCGCGTGACTTCGACGCCACAACGCTCACAGATGATGCCCTTGAAGCGGACACGCTTGTACTTACCGCAGTAGCACTCCCAGTCCCGGGTCGGACCGAAGATCTTCTCGCAGAAGAGTCCGTCCTTCTCGGGCTTGAGGGTGCGGTAGTTGATGGTCTCCGGCTTCTTGACCTCGCCGTGGGACCAGGTTCGGATGTCGTCCGCGGTGGCAAGGCCGATCCGCAGCTCGTCGAAGAAGTTGACGTCGAGCACTGTGCGTCAATCCCTCTTTCGGGGTCGAGTCTCAATCATGGTCTGAACGGTCCCGGGGATGACGGGGGGCTCTTGAGCGAGCCCCCCGTCAGGCCCGTCAGACCTCTTCGACGCTGCTCGGCTCACGCCGGGACAGGTCGATACCGAGCTCCTCCGCCGCGCGGAAGACGTCCTCGTCGGTGTCGCGCATCTCGATGGACATGCCGTCCGAGGACAGCACCTCCACGTTGAGGCAGAGCGACTGCATTTCCTTGATGAGCACCTTGAAGGACTCGGGAATGCCCGGCTCGGGGATGTTCTCGCCCTTGACGATGGCCTCGTAGACCTTCACGCGGCCGGTCACGTCATCGGACTTGATGGTCAGGAGCTCCTGGAGGGCGTAAGCGGCGCCATAAGCCTCGAGCGCCCACACCTCCATCTCACCGAAGCGCTGGCCACCGAACTGCGCCTTACCACCCAGCGGCTGCTGCGTGATCATCGAGTACGGACCGGTCGACCGAGCGTGGAGCTTGTCGTCGACCAGGTGGTGGAGCTTCAGGATGTACATGTAGCCGATCGAGACCGGCTCCGGGAACGGCTCGCCGGAGCGGCCGTCGAACAGGTGCGCCTTGCCGGTCGGGAGGACCAGACGGTCCCCGTCGCGGTTCGGGATGGTGTGCTCGAACAGGCCGGAGATCTCGTCCTCACGGGCACCGTCGAACACCGGGGTGGCGACATTGGTGCCGGGCTCGACGCGGTCGGCGCCGATGGCCTTCAGTCGCTCGGCCCACTCCTCGCCGAGACCGGAGACGTCCCAGCCGCGGCTGGCGAGCCAGCCGAGGTGGATCTCCAGGACCTGTCCCGGGTTCATTCGGGACGGGACACCCAGCGGGTTCAGGATGATGTCGACCGGCGTGCCGTCCTCAAGGAAGGGCATGTCCTCGATCGGAAGGATCTTGGAGATGACACCCTTGTTGCCGTGGCGGCCGGCGAGCTTGTCACCGTCGGTGATCTTGCGCTTCTGGGCGACGTAGACGCGGACCAGCTGGTTCACGCCCGGGGGAAGCTCGTCGCCCTCCTCGCGGTCGAAGACGCGGACACCGATGACCTTGCCGATCTCACCGTGAGGAACCTTGAGCGAGGTGTCACGCACCTCGCGGGCCTTCTCACCGAAGATCGCGCGGAGCAGGCGCTCTTCCGGGGTCAGCTCGGTCTCGCCCTTGGGCGTGACCTTGCCGACCAGGATGTCGCCGGCGACGACGTCCGCACCGATGCGGATGATGCCGCGCTCGTCGAGGTCCGCCAGGACCTCCTCGGAGACGTTCGGGATGTCCCGGGTGATCTCCTCGGGGCCCAGCTTGGTGTCACGGGCGTCGACCTCGTGCTCCTCGATGTGAATCGAGGAGAGGACGTCGTCCTGTACGAGGCGCTGCGACAGGATGATCGCGTCCTCGTAGTTGTGACCTTCCCAGGGCATGAACGCGACGAGCAGGTTCTTGCCGAGGGCCATTTCGCCCTCTTCGGTCGCAGGACCGTCGGCGAGGACCTGGGACTCGATGATCCGGTCACCCTCGTTGACGATGACCTTCTGGTTGACCGAGGTGCCCTGGTTCGAGCGGGAGAACTTGGCGACGCGGTACGTGGTGTACGTGCCGTCGTCGTTGGCGACGGTGATGTAGTCGGCCGAGACCTCCTGGACGACACCGTCCTTCTCCGCACGGATCGAGTCACCGGCGTCGACCGCACAGCGGTACTCCATGCCGGTGCCGACGAGCGGCGCCTCCGCCTTGATGAGCGGAACGGCCTGGCGCATCATGTTCGCGCCCATGAGGGCACGGTTGGCGTCGTCGTGCTCCAGGAAGGGGATCATCGCGGTCGCGACGGACACCATCTGGCGCGGGGAGACGTCCATGTAGTCGACGTCGTCGCCGGCGATGTAGTCGATCTCGCCGCCACGACGGCGAACCAGCACGCGGTTCTCCGTGAAGCGCATGTCGTCGGACAGGCCGGCGTTGGCCTGGGCGATGACGAAGCGGTCTTCCTCGTCGGCCGTCAGGTAGTCGACCTCGTCGGTGACGACACCCTCGATGACCTTGCGGTACGGGGTCTCGACGAAGCCGAACGCGTTGACGCGACCGTAGGACGCGAGCGAGCCGATCAGACCGATGTTCGGGCCTTCGGGGGTCTCGATCGGGCACATGCGGCCGTAGTGCGACGGGTGAACGTCTCGGACCTCGAAGCCGGCCCGCTCACGGGACAGACCACCCGGGCCAAGCGCCGACAGACGGCGCTTGTGGGTGAGACCCGACAGCGGGTTGTTCTGGTCCATGAACTGCGACAGCTGGCTGGTGCCGAAGAACTCCTTGATGGAGGCGACGACCGGCCGGATGTTGATCAGGGTCTGCGGCGTGATCGCCTCGACGTCCTGGGTCGTCATCCGCTCGCGGACGACGCGCTCCATACGAGCCAGACCCGTACGGACCTGGTTCTGGATGAGCTCGCCGACGTTGCGCAGACGACGGTTGCCGAAGTGGTCGATGTCGTCGGTCTCGACGACGATCGAACGACCCGACTCACCGACGGTCTCGGTCTCACCGGCGTGCAGCTTGACCAGGTACTTGATGGTCGCGATGACGTCGTCGGTGGTGAGCACGCCGGCGTCCAGCGGCTCATCGGCGCCGAGCTTCTTGTTCACCTTGTAGCGGCCGACCTTCGCGAGGTCGTAGCGCTTCGGGTTGAAGTAGAGGTTCTCGAGCAGCGTCTGAGCGGCTTCGCGGGTCGGCGGTTCGCCGGGACGCAGCTTGCGGTAGATGTCGAGCAGCGCGTCGTCCTGGCCCTGGGTGTGGTCCTTCTCCAGGGTGGCGCGCATGGACTCGTACTCGCCGAACTCCTCGAGGATCTGCTCGGTGGTCCAGCCGAGAGCCTTCAGGAGGACGGTGACGGACTGCTTGCGCTTGCGGTCGATGCGAACACCGACCATGTCGCGCTTGTCGATCTCCATCTCGAGCCAGGCACCCCGGGAAGGGATGATCTTGGCGGCGAAGATGTCCTTGTCGGACGTCTTGTCGATGGAGGAGTCGAAGTAGACACCGGGGGAACGGACGAGCTGCGACACGACGACACGCTCGGTGCCGTTGATGACGAAGGTGCCCTTGTTGGTCATGAGCGGGAAATCGCCCATGAAGACCGTCTGAGACTTGATCTCTCCGGTCTCGTTGTTCGTGAACTCGGCAGTGACGAAAAGCGGCGCCGCGTACGTGAAGTCGCGGTCCTTGCACTCGTCGACCGAGTTCTTCGCCGGCTCGAAACGGTGGTCGCGGAACGTCAGCGACATCGACCCGGAGAAGTCCTCGATCGGCGAGATCTCCTCGAAGATCTCTTCCAGACCGGACTTGGTGGGAACGTCCTGTCCGCTCTCAAGCGCCGACTCGACGCGAGACTTCCAGGCGGCGTTGCCGAGCAGCCAGTCAAAGCTCTCGGTCTGCAGCGCCAGGAGGTTCGGAACCTCGAGGGGCTCCTTGATCTTTGCAAAGGAGATGCGCAGCGGGGCGGTGCTGGCACCGTTGTTCGTATTGGTCGAGGCGTTGCGCGAGGCGGCCAAGAGGGGGTCCTTCCGAGGGCTCGGACTCACTACGCGCGTACCGGTCCCAGCTGACACAGAAGACAAGCGCCCCCTATCTGGTCAAAGGACCAGCTCAGGGCCGTTCAATCAAGTGTGCTCATGCGTGGGCATGCCCCTGGCGACGGGCAGGGGGCAGCTAACAGGCAGCGCAAAGGGTCAGTGTAGCCACTAGGCTCACTGATGTCCAGACCAGGTTTCCGGAAACCGGCAACAGGCCTTCCCCATGTCGTTTCAACTGCGTCCAACGGTTCGGCTCTCGCATACAGAGCGCGTAACAGTACTGCCCTCTTCGTAGTCGATCCATGCCCGATACGGGCCCGATCCATGCCTCGGATCTCGGATCGAGTCTGCCGATCTCGCGACGGATCTGAGAATTGCGCGCCGCGTCCCGTTCGTCAAGGCCCCCTGCTCCGAGCGGATCATCGAAGGACCCTGCCGCGGAGCAACGAAGATCACCCTACTCCCCAACGAGACGGGGGCAAATCAGGCACTCCGGGTACGCCAAAGGGCGACCACCCTTACGGGTGATCGCCCTTGGTTGAGGCCTCAGAGAGGCCTCAGAGGTGTTACTTGACCTCGACGGTGGCGCCGGCGGCCTTGAGGGTCTCGGCAGCCTTCTCAGCGGCCTCCTTGGCGACCTTCTCGAGGACGGGCTTCGGAGCGCCGTCGACGAGGTCCTTGGCCTCCTTCAGGCCGAGGGAGGTCAGCTCGCGCACGACCTTGATGACCTGGATCTTCTTGTCGCCGGCACCGGTGAGGATGACGTCGAACTCGTCCTGCTCCTCGACGGCCTCAGCGGCGGCCGGGGCACCCGGACCGGCAACGGCGACGGCCGCGGCGGCGGTGACGTCGAACTTCTCCTCGAACGCCTTCACGAACTCGGAGAGCTCGATGAGGGTGAGCTCCTCGAACTGAGCGAGCAGGTCTTCCTGGCTGAGCTTCGCCATGATGGGCGATCCTTCCACTAAATCGGCAGGTGCCGGATGTATATAGAGGCGGGCGTAACGGCCCGCTTTGACCCACGCACTAGGCGGCGTGGATCAGTGCGCGAGCCGAATTACTCGGCACCGCCCTGCTCGGCGAGCTTGACGCGAAGCGCTTCCGCAGTGCGGACGAACTTCGACGGCAGCGCCTGGAAGAGCGAGGCAGCCTGAGACTGCTTGCCCTTGAACGCGCCGGCCAGCTTGCTGAGCAGAACCTCGCGGGACTCGAGGTCCGCAAGCTTCTTGATCTCATCGGCGGTGAGCGCCTTACCATCAAGGACACCCGCCTTGATGATGAGGTTCGGGTTTTCCTTGGCGAAGTCACGCAGGCTCTTCGCCGACTCCACCGGGTCACCGGTGATGAAGGCGACCGCGGTGGGACCAGCGAAGTGCTCGTCCAGCGCGGTGATCCCGGCCTGGTTGGCCGCAATCTTGGTCAGCGTGTTCTTCACCACGGCGTACTGGGCGTTCTCACCGAGAGAGCGACGCAGCGTCTTGAGCTGCGCGACGGTGAGACCCCGGTACTCGGTCAGCACGGCGGCGTTCGAGTCGCGGAACTGGTCCGTGAGCTCGGCTACCGCGGCAGCCTTGTTGGGCGTCGGCATAGTGCGTCGGCCTCCTTCCGGGTGATGAGGACCGCTCAGAAGGGGCATAAACACGAAACGCCCCGGCGCAGGCGCCAGGGCGTAGCTCAACCGGAACGAGTTCCGGGAACTTTCCTTGAACACCTGCGCAGGACGTCCGCGGTTAGCGGATCCTTCGGCCACCGCACCCTTGCGGGCACGGCAACGACCAGCGGTCTTTGGCTTCTCCGGAAGAGTACGTGACCGTTCGCCGGTCAGGCAAATCGGTCAGCCCGGAGGCCGGCGGCCGACCTGGGTCAGGCCCCCGCGCCCGCCCCGCCCATCTCCTTGAGCATCGCGAAGAGGTCGAAGGTCTCGCTGTCGGCCGGGGTCTGCACGGAGGCCGCCGAGCCGTAGTCCGAGTAGTAGGCGTCCAGGTCCATCGTGCCTCCGGCCATCTCCATGGAGACGCTCATGCGGGCCGGGTAGCCGTCCTTGTTGACCCAGAGGTCCGTGTCGTAGCCCTTGAGGCCGGTCTTCCCGACGTTCTCGACCAGCGCCTTGCGGTCGGCCTCCGACAGCACCTTGGAGGACTCGTTGGCGGCGAGCATCTCCTCGAAGCTCAGAGTGCCCTGGTAGTGCTCCGCGCTCACACCCTCGACCTGCTCGGTGCCGACGTGCTTGAGGTTCTTGGAGTCGAGCAGGAGCGCGATCTGCTGGGCCGGGTCCTGGTTCATGCTGCTCATGCCGCCGAGGTCGGCGGCGCCCGCTCCCCCGGCCTGCGCGGCGGCGTTCAGGTCCAGCTTCATCCAGCGCTTGCCGTCCAGCTGGGCGGCGTTCGCGGTGCCCATGTCCATGTACATGACGTTGTTCGCGACCATCATGCGGATGGCTTCGGGGACCTCCCCGCCGCCCGCGGCGGCGAGCTCCTTGAACATGGAGCCCTTCACGGTGATGTCCATGACGGCCGGGTCCCACCCCTGGACCCCGGAAATCTCCATCGTGCCGCCACCGGCCTTGCTGTCCGCCGGCAGCGACATCGTCATGCGGACCTTGGCCGACTTCGCCGCCGCCGTCTTCTTGTAGGCGGCCTGGACGGCCTCCATGGGGCTCTGCTTCGCCGAGACCGGAGACTGGGCCGCGGGCTCGTCCGCGGCCTTCGTGGCGCCGTCCTGACATCCCGCGACGCCGACCATGACGGTGACCGCGGCCACCGAGACACCGGCACGCGTCCATACGGACTTCTTGTTCATTCCCCACCCCTTGGATGACGCACTGCTGAGCGATCGCAAACTGCCTGCGCATCGCAGGCAGTTCACTGTGAACCACGTGTGGATCGCCTGTCGAGCAGGTTAGGGGCCGGCCCGGCGACGCCCACCGACAAAAAAATCCGGGCCCCCCGCCCCCTTGGAAGGGGACGAAGGGCCCGGATTCGGCCGTTCAGCGAGCCCTGGGGCTCAGAGCCCGAAGGCTCGGGGCTGATCAGACCGCGGCCGGGTCTTCCTCGACGAGGAGGTTCCGGGTGCGGTTCGAGTCCAGCAGGATGCCGGGGCCCATGGTGGTGCTGAGGGCGGCCTTCTTGATGTAGCGGCCCTTCGCGGCGGACGGCTTCAGACGAAGGATCTCGTCCAGGGCCGCGCCGTAGTTCTCGACCAGCTGCTCATCGGAGAAGGAGACCTTGCCGATGATGAAGTGCAGGTTCGAGTGCTTGTCGACGCGGAACTCGATCTTGCCACCCTTGATCTCGGTGACAGCCTTCGCGACGTCCATCGTGACGGTGCCGGTCTTCGGGTTCGGCATCAGGCCACGGGGACCGAGCACGCGGCCGAGGCGGCCGACCTTGCCCATGAGGTCCGGCGTGGCGACAACGGCGTCGAACTCGTTGAGGCGGTTGCCCTTGGCGATCTCGTTGATGAGCTCGTCGTCGCCGACAATGTCGGCGCCGGCGGCTTCCGCGGCCGCAGCACGGTCACCGGTCGCGAAGACCAGGACCCGGGCGGTCTTGCCGGTGCCGTGCGGGAGGTTCACGGTGCCGCGGACCATCTGGTCGGCCTTGCGCGGGTCTACACCCAGGCGGAAGGCGACCTCGACGGTGCTGTCGAACTTGGTCGCGGAGGTCTCCTTGGCGACACGGACGGCCTCGAGCGGGGCGTAAAGCTTCTCCCGGTCGACCTTGGCGTCCGCAGCGCGGAGAGTCTTGCTGCGCTTCACTTCTGCTCCTGTGTTGTGATCAGGCATGGAGTCGTGGTGCGGACCAGCGCTTGGCCCTACCACTGTGGTGCTGGGAGGTGGCTGAATCAGCCTTCGACCGTGACGCCCATCGAACGCGCGGTGCCGGCGATGATCTTCATCGCGGCGTCGACGTCGTTGGCGTTCAGGTCGGGCATCTTCAGCTCGGCGATCTCGCGGACCTGGGCGCCGGAAAGCTTGGCGACCTTGGTCTTGTGCGGCTCGCCGGAGCCCTTCTCGATGCCTGCGGCCTTCAGGATGAGGCGCGCGGCCGGCGGCGTCTTGGTGATGAAGGTGAAGGAGCGGTCGTCGTAGACCGTGATCTCCACCGGCACGACCATGCCACGCTGCGACTCGGTCGCGGCGTTGTAGGCCTTGCAGAACTCCATGATGTTGACGCCGTGCTGACCGAGCGCGGGGCCGACCGGCGGAGCCGGGTTGGCCGCACCGGCCTTGATCTGGAGCTTGATAAGCCCCGTGATCTTCTTCTTCTTGGGAGGCATTGCTCTCTCCGGGTCCTAGTGAGAGTTTTCGCCGCCAATCCGGTCATCCGGATGGAGGCATACCGCACCACGATAACGGGTATCGGTGCGAGGCTGAAAACCGAGCAGGTCAGACCGCCCGCAAGGGGGCAATCTGACCTGTCCGGAAGCGTGTGCCAGAAGGCTGTGGATCAGTTCTTCTGGATCTGGTCGAAGCTGAGCTCGACCGGGGTCTCGCGGCCGAAGATCTCGACGAGACCCTTGACCTTCTTCGAGTCCGGGTTGATCTCGTTGATGGTCGCCTGCAGCGTCGCGAACGGGCCGTCGGTGACGGTGACCGAGTCGCCGACCTCGAAGTCCAGGACCTCGATGGCGCGCTTGACGGCGGGCGCCGGCAGACCGGCCTCTTCCGCTGCCAGCTTGGCGGCCTTCTCCTGCAGCTCCGGAGCGAGCATCTTGACGATCTCGTCCAGGGTCAGCGGGTACGGGTCGTACGCGTTGCCCACGAAGCCGGTGACACCGGGGGTGTTGCGGACGACGCCCCAGGACTCGTTCGTCAGATCCATGCGGACGAGAACGTAACCGGGCAGCTTGTTCTGCCGGACGTTCTTGCGCTCGCCGTTCTTGATCTGGACGATCTCTTCCTCGGGCACCTCGGCCTGGTAGATGAAGTCCTCGACGTTGAGCGAGACGGCGCGCTGCTCCAGGTTGGCCTTCACGCGCTTCTCGTAGCCGGCGTAGGTGTGGATGACGTACCACTCGCCGGGCAGGAGGCGCAGCTCTTCGCGCAGGGCCTGGATGGGGTCGACGGGCTCGGCGGGCTCGACGTCGGCGGCCTCTTCGGCCTCCGCGTCGTCGGCCTCGGCCTCGACGGCGTCGTCGGAAGCCTCGTCGGCCTCGTCCTCGTCGGCGTCCTCGGAGTCGTCGGCCTCTTCGGCGTCGTCCTCGTCAGCGTCGTCGGCGTCGTCAGCGTCGTTGGAGTACTCGACATCAGCCTCGGCATCGACCTCGCCCTCGACGTGCAGCGCGGCCTCTTCGGCGGCGACACCCGCCTCGGCGTCGGCGAGCTCGGCCTCGTCCGGGTCCACAGCGTCTGCAGCCTCGACGATGTCGAGCTCGTCCTCGACGGACTCGACGGAGTCGGGGCTCACGTTCAGGTTCGGGTCAGACACGGTGGCTGCTTCTTCCTGGATACAAAAGGTGGTCGAACATGCGAAAACGGGCGGCACCCATCAAGGCGCCGCCCTCCGCGGGGATCAGCCGAAGACGAACTTGATGGCTTCCTGGAACCCATAGTCAATCACGGTCACCAGACCGATCATGATGACGACGAAGACAATCACCACAGAGGTGTACGTCGTCAGCTGGTTGCGAGTGGGCCAAACAACCTTGCGGAGTTCCGCGACAATCTGGCGGTAGAACAGCGCGAGACGACCCAGAGGGCCCTTCTTGCCGCGCTTGCCGCCCTTGCGGGCCTTCTTCTCGCGAGTGTCATCCTCGGCGTCAGGCATGTCGATGGAGCCCAGGGCGTCCGTCACGTCTCTCACCTGAATCCGGGTCGTGGCCGTAGCCGCGCCCGGTTGCGCCGCACGGCACTGCATCTAAGTACGTACCTGCGCACACACTTCCGAGAAGGAGTGTGGAGCAGGGCCGGAGGGACTCGAACCCCCAACCGCTGGTTTTGGAGACCAGTGCTCTACCAATTGAGCTACGACCCTTTGCGTCCCTCAACCTACCGCATCCAGGCGAGTGCACGGTGTGCTCACGCTCTGCAGCGGTCGACGAGGGCCAACGACGGTTGAGTGTACGTGGTCCGGGCCCTGACGTCGAACAGCGCCGTCCGGGGAGCGTCCGTCCGGTAACTGAAACAGCGTGCGGCGTTCGTTTCCCGTCTGGGACGATTGGCCGCATGACCTCTGAAACGCCTTCCGCCGAGCGCCGCGTATCCGCCCGTATCGGTGCCATCTCCGAGTCCGCCACCCTCGCCGTCGACGCCAAGGCCAAGGCCCTCAAGGCCGCCGGGCGTCCGGTGATCGGTTTCGGAGCGGGTGAGCCCGACTTCCCGACCCCGGACTACATCGTCGACGCCGCGGTCGAGGCCTGCCGCAACCCGAAGTACCACCGCTACACGCCGGCCGGCGGTCTGCCGGAGCTGAAGGCCGCCATCGCCGCGAAGACGCTGCGCGACTCCGGTTACGAGGTCGACGCCTCCCAGGTCCTGGTGACCAACGGCGGCAAGCAGGCGATCTACGAGGCGTTCGCGGCCATCCTGGACCCGGGTGACGAGGTCATCGTCCCGGCCCCTTACTGGACCACGTACCCGGAGTCGATCCGTCTCGCCGGCGGTGTCCCGGTCGAGGTCGTCGCCGACGAGACCACCGGTTACCGCGTTTCCGTCGAGCAGCTCGAAGCGGCCCGCACCGAGCGCACGAAGGTCGTCCTCTTCGTTTCCCCGTCGAACCCGACCGGCTCCGTCTACTCCGAGGCCGACGCCGAGGCGATCGGCCGCTGGGCCGTCGAGAAGGGCCTGTGGGTCCTGACCGACGAGATCTACGAGCACCTGGTCTACGGCGACGCGAAGTTCGTCTCCCTCCCGGCGATCGTTCCCGAGCTGGCCGACAAGTGCATCATCGTCAACGGCGTCGCCAAGACGTACGCCATGACCGGCTGGCGCGTGGGCTGGGTCATCGGCCCGAAGGACGTGGTCAAGGCCGCGACGAACCTCCAGTCGCACGCCACCTCCAACGTCTCCAACGTGGCCCAGGTCGCGGCGCTCGCCGCCGTCTCCGGCAACCTGGACGCCGTCCACGAGATGCGCACGGCCTTCGACCGCCGCCGCCAGACGATGGTGCGGATGCTGAACGAGATCGACGGCGTCTTCTGCCCGACGCCCGAGGGTGCCTTCTACTGCTACCCGGTGGTCAAGGACCTCCTCGGCAAGGAGATCCGCGGCAAGCGTCCGCAGACCTCCGTCGAGCTCGCCGCGCTGATCCTGGACGAGGCCGAGGTCGCGGTCGTCCCGGGCGAGGCCTTCGGCACCCCCGGCTACCTCCGCCTCTCCTACGCCCTGGGCGACGAGGACCTGGTCGAGGGCGTCTCCCGCATCCAGAAGCTCCTCGCGGAGGCCAAGGCCTAGGCCTCCGGCGGTTCGCAGCCCGACCTGAGCGGCGGTTCCCCCACGGGGAGCCGCCGCTCAGGCGTTTGCGGTCGCTGCCGCCGCGCGACCGTGCCCCGCCCCCGGACCCACCCCGGGGCTCCGCCCCGGACCCCGCGTTTCAAACGCCGGCGGGGCTGGATCACCTGCCCGTACGGGCCGACGCCGGCCACATCCAGCCCCGCCGGCGTTTGAGGCGCGGGTCCGGGCAGCGCCCGGAAGGCCCCGCGCAGCGGCTCCCCGCTCCCCCGCAGGCCCGCTCATGCGTTCGCGCAAGCCCCCGATCGGTAAAACCCCCTCCCGCCGGAGGCGGCTGTGCGGCAGGATCAACAAATGGAGCACGCACGCGATCTCACGCTTCTGCCGAAAGCCCACCTCCACCTGCACTTCACCGGCTCGATGCGCCCGTCGACCCTGCTGGAGCTCGCCGACAAGTACGGCGTCCGCCTCCCGGACGCCCTCACCTCCGGCGAGCCACCGAAGCTCCGCGCCACGGACGAACGCGGCTGGTTCCGCTTCCAGCGGCTCTACGACGCCGCCCGCTCCTGCCTCCGCGAGCCCGACGACATCCGCCGCCTGGTCCGCGAGGCCGCGGAGGAGGACGTCCGCGACGGCAGCGGCTGGCTGGAGATCCAGGTGGATCCCACCTCCTACGCCCCCCTCCTCGGCGGGATGATCCCGGCCGTCGAGATCATCCTCGACGCCGTGGACGCGGCCTCCCGCGAGACCGGCCTCGGCATGCGCGTCGTCATCGCCGCCAACCGCATGAAGCACCCCCTCGACGCCCGCACCCTGGCCCGGCTCGCCGTCCGCTACGCCGACCGCGGCATCGTCGGTTTCGGCCTCTCCAACGACGAGCGCCGGGGCATGGCCCGGGACTTCGACCGGGCCTTCGCCATCGCCCGCGAGGGCGGACTGCTCGCGGCCCCGCACGGCGGCGAGCTCACCGGCCCGTCCTCCGTCCGTGACTGCCTCGACGACCTGCACGCCGCCCGCATCGGGCACGGCGTCCGGGCCGCCGAGGATCCCCGCCTGCTCAAACGGCTCGCCGACCGGCAGATCACCTGTGAGGTCTGCCCGGCGTCCAACGTCGCCCTCGGGGTGTACGAGCGCCATGAGGACGTCCCGCTGCGCACCCTCTTCGAGGCCGGGGTCCCGATGGCCCTGGGGGCCGATGATCCGCTGCTCTTCGGGTCCCGGCTCGCGGCCCAGTACGAGATCGCCCGCCGGCACCACGCCTTCACGGACGCGGAGCTGGCCGAGCTGGCCCGCCAGTCGGTGCGCGGCAGCGCCGCCCCCTCCGACGTCCAGGACAAGCTGCTGGCCGGGATCGACCACTGGATCGCCTCGTAAGGGGGGCGGCGCGCGTCAGCGCGTGAGCCGCAGGTCGCCCTCGTGGCAGTCGGCACGCACCCGGGCGCCGTCCGGGAAGCCGATCTCCAGGTGGGTGCGCCCCTGCGCGGGCAGCGCGAACTCGGCGACCGACTCCACGGTCTCGCCGAGGTGGCGCAGGAAGGGGTGGTCTCCGAGGTCCTCGCCGACCTCGATGCGACCCCACTCCCCCATGTCGTAGGGCTCGTGCGGTGCCTCGGATTCCACGATGAGACAGGCGTCGGACCCGGTGGTGATCCGGGTGGACTCGCCGTGGCTGTCGAGGAGCCAGACGTCGAGGGGAGCCTCGGAGCGTTCGCCGTCGCTGATGTGCCAGGACGCGACGACCTTGTGGATCGTGCGTCCCACCAGCCGGGTGGGGTCCGTACCGGCCCCGTGCAGGGGACAGAGCATGGGCGGGCCGGGACTCCTCAGATGCTGACGCCGACCGTCACCGGCTCGTTGACCAGGGTGACGCCGAAGGCCGCGTGGACGCCCGCGACGACCTCGCGGGCGAGGGCGAGGAGGTCTTCGGTGGTGGCCTCGCCGCGGTTGGTGAGGGCGAGGGTGTGCTTGGTGGAGATGCGGGCGGGGCCGTCGCCGTAGCCCTTGGTGAAGCCGGCCTTGTCGATCAGCCAGGCCGCGCTGGTCTTCGTACGGCCCTCGCCGGCCGGGTACGCGGGCGGGGCGGTCTCGGGGCCGAGCCGCTCCTGGGCGCGGGCGAGGAAGGCGGCGTACGCCGCGTCGCCGAGGATCGGGTTGTGGAAGAAGGAGCCGGCCGACCAGGTGTCGTGGTCGGCGGGGTCGAGGACCATGCCCTTGCCTGCGCGCAGCCGCAGGACGGTCTCGCGGGCCTGCGCCGCGGGCACCCGGTCGCCGGCCTCCACTCCGAGGGCGCGGGCCGTCTCGGGGTACTTGACCGGCGCGGACAGGCCGCCCGTGTCCTCCAGGGCGAACCGGACGCGCAGGACGACGTACCGGTCGGGCTGGTGCTTGAAGAGGCTGTCGCGGTACGAGAACGCGCACTCGGCGGCCGAGAGCGTGACCGTCTCCCCGCGCGTGCGGTCGTAGGCGACGACCTCGGTGATCGTTTCGCAGACCTCCTGGCCGTACGCCCCGACGTTCTGGATCGGGGTGGCGCCGGCCGAGCCGGGGATCCCGGCGAGGCATTCGATGCCCGCGAGCCCGGCGTCGACGACGCGGGCGACGGCCTCGCTCCAGTTCTCGCCCGCGGCGAGCTCCAGGCGCGTCCCGTCGAGCGCGAACCCGGTGGTCGCGATCCGCAGGGCGGTGCCGTCGAAGCCCTGGTCACCGATGACCAGGTTGCTGCCGCCGCCGATGACCAGGAGCGGGGTGCCGCTCTCGTCCGCGGCGCGCACGGTGGCGACGACCTCGGCGTCGGTGGTCGCGGTGACCAGCCGGGCGGCGGGGCCGCCGAGCCGGAAGGTGGTCAGCGGGGCGAGGGGGGCGTCGTGGAGTTCCTGCACGTGGACAAGAGTACGGTCCGCGTCCCCCCGACCAGGCGGGGCCACGGACCGTACGCGTACCGCAGGGCCGTACGGGGCTCGGGCGGCCGCCTCAGCCCCGCCCCTCCTTCTGCTCCTCCGTCTGCTGTTCCGTCTGCTGTTCCTTCTGCTCTTCCTTCTCCTTCTTCGCCTCGGCGAGGCGGCGCTCCGCCTCGGCCCAGCCGATGGGGAGCTCGCTCGCCGGGACGGTCCAGAAGACGAACCCGGCCTCCTTCGTGTGGGCGGCGGCCGACCGGGAGCTGGAACGGTGCGGTTCGCTGCCCGCGAAGCGGTAGAGCGCGTTCCGGTCCTCCCAGGCGGACAGGGTCAGGAAGGTGCGGCGCAGGACCCGGGCCCGCAGGGCGACCCCGTGGGCTCCGGGGGCCCTGCGCATCTGGAGGATGATGCCGGGCGACTTCAGGAAGAACCGCAGGGCTCCGGTCAGGCTCGCGGTCTCGAAGCGCGAGGCCATGACGTAGACCTCGGCGCCGGCGGCGGGCCGGGTGGGCGTGGACCAGGGGATGTCGGGCATGACGGGCCTTCCTCGCTCGTGTCGTGTCGTACGGAACTTCGTGCGGTGCGGCGGCTGCGGTCCCCCCGCCGGCCGCCGCGCGGGCACCGGCCGGCGAGCGGGACCCTCAGACGGCCGCCTTCTCGGTGGCGCGCCCACCGACCGGGGCCGTACCCCGGCCGTCCGCCGGCTGGTCCTGCGTCGACCGGTCGTCCATCGACAGGCCGGCCCGGGCCTTCTCCGCGGCCCGGCCGGGGAGCAGCAGTGCGAGTGCGGCCGCCACGGCGACGGCCGCGCCGCCGATCCACAGGGCGGGGACGGTGCCGTCGGTGAAGGACTGCCCGGACTCGTAGCCGCCCTGGGCGGAGAAGACGGAGGCGAGGACGGCGACACCGAGGGCTCCGCCGACTTCGCGCAGGGCGCTGTTGGCGCCGGCGGCCTTGCCCTGGTCGGCGGGGGCGACGGTGGACATGAGGGCGTTGGAGGCGGGGGCGAAGAACAGGCCCATCCCGATGCCACTGATGATCATCGCGGGGAGCTGGGCGGCGTAGGAGACGTCGGTGCCCAGGATCACGGCGAACCAGCCGAGGCCGATGGCCTGGAGCGCCAGCCCGGCGACCACGACGGGCCGGCTGCCGATCCGGTCGGAGAGGATCCCGGAGATCGGGGCGGCGATCATGGGCATGGCGGTCCAGGGGAGCATGCGCAGCCCGGCTTCGGTGGGCGAGTAGCCGAGGACGCCCTGGAGGAACTGGCTCAGCAGGAAGATCGAGCCGAACATCCCGACGAACATCAGCAGGCTCGCCATGTTGATGCCGAAGAAGCCCCGGTCGCGGAAGAGCCGCATGGGCAGCACCGGGTTGGCGTTGCGGAAGCCGTGGTGGATGAACCCGCCCACGAGTGCGGCCCCCACCAGGAGCGAGGTGAGCACGGGAAGGCTGGTCCAGCCGTCCGCGTTGGCGTTGACCAGCCCGTAGACGATGCCGAAGAGCCCGCCGCTGATGAGGAGGGTGCCCGGGACGTCGAGCTTGGCCTGGGGGGCGGTGGACTCACCGAGCCGCATCCGGGAGAGCGGCATGAGCGCCAGCCCGACCGGGACGTTCAGCCAGAAGATCCACTGCCAGGAGATGTGCTCGGTGAGGCTGCCGCCGATGAGCGGCCCGCTCGCGACGGCGAGGCCGGTGAGGGCGCCGTAGATGCCGAGGGCCATTCCGCGCCGGGCGGCGGGGACGGCCACGGTCAGCAGCGTGAGCGAGAGCGGCATCATGATCGCCGCGCCGACCCCCTGGACGGCTCGGGCGGCGATGAGCTCGTTGATGCCGGGCGACATGGCCGCGGCGGCGGACGCGACGGTGAACACGGCCGTACCGGCTATGAAGAGCCGGCGGCGGCCGAACCGGTCGCCGAGGGCCGCGCCGAACATGAGCAGGACGGCGAAGGTGAGCGTGTACGCGTTCACCGTCCACTCCAGGTCCTCCAGCTTCCCACCGAGGTCTTCGCGGATGGACGGGAGCGCGGTGGTGACGACGAGGTTGTCGAGGGCGGCCATGAAGCTGGCGGCCCCGGTGATGACGAGGGCCCAGACCGCAGGCCCGCGAAGCTTGGCGTCTTGCACGATTCCCCCAAAACTAGTTATTGATCACTAACTTCAACGGGCGTGACCGTGCCCCGCGCCACCGGGGTGGCAGCCCAGGGCCGGCGCAGTCGGCACACTGATCCCTGCGTCGTTCCCGCTTGATGCCTGTTCGTTTTCCGCTTGGCCCCTGCTTGGCCCCTGCTTGATTTCCGCTTGGCTCCTGCTTGGCCCCTGCCGGCTCTACTGGGGCCGCAGCCCCGGATAACAGCCGTCCCAGACCCGGTGCTGGGCCGGGAACCCCATGGCGGACAGGGTGTTGATCAGCATTCCGTAGGCCAGGAAGGTGGTCGTCTCGGCCACGTCCGCCCCGAGCGGTACGTGGACGGTGTCCCACAGCTCCATCCAGGCGGCCCGCACCATCTCGCCGAACTCCGGCTCCCCGGCCGCTTCGGCGGCGGCGACGGTCACGTACGTCTGGAGCTGCATCTGCAACTTCTCGGGCTGATCGGCGATCAGCTTCATGTAGGCCGCGCCGAGCACCTCGACCGCATCCTCGCCCTCGACCGGCAGGTCCTTGGCGGCCTCCTCGAAGACGAGCCGGATGTCCTCCATGCACCGCGCGGCGGCTGCCAGGAAGATGGCCTGCTTATTGGGAAAGAGCCGGAACAGGTAGGGCTGGGACACCCCGACCCGCTTGGCGATCGCCTCGGTGGAGGTCCCGTAGTACCCGCCCCGAGCGAACTCGCCCATCGCCGCCAGGATCACGCTCTCGCGCCGCTCTTCCGCACTCATCCTTGCCATGCTTCAAAGTTAGTGCTCAATCACTAACTTGCCAAGCCGTATCCCGGAACGAGCACCAAAAAGGCTCTGACCTGCAAGTTTCCTCGCCGGCCAGAGCCTTGTCGGTAACGCCTGAAAACACATGAACCGCATGAACCGCATGGGACCCGAGGGGACCCGAGGGACTCCCAGGGGCCGGGTGGGAGCCTCCTACGCGAGGGCAACCACCGCGCGCGACATCCCCAGCACCTTCTGCCCGGCGCTCATGGCCGTCAGGTCGACCCGCACCCGGTTGTCGTCCAGCTTCGCCGCGACCTTGGCCGTGACCTCGATCAGCGCGCCCTGCCCGTCGTTCGGAACGACGACCGGCTTCGTGAACCGCACTCCGTACTCGACGACCGCACCCGGGTCGCCCACCCAGTCGGTCACCACGCGGATCGCCTCGGCCATGGTGAACATGCCGTGGGCGATCACGTCGGGCAGTCCGACCTCGGTGGCGAACTTCTCGTTCCAGTGGATCGGGTTGAAGTCGCCCGACGCACCCGCGTACCGCACCAGCGTCGCCCGCGTGACGGGGAAGGACGCCGCCGGCAGCTCGGTGCCGACCTCGACGTCGTCGTACTGGATCTGAGCAGCCATCTCAGGCCTCCTCGGGAGCGGAACCGGCGGCGACGGGCTCGGCGGCGGGCTCGGGCGCCCGGGAGACGAGCTTCGTCCAGGCGGTCACCACGTGCTCGCCGGACTCGTCGTGGACCTCACCGCGGATGTCGACGATGTCGTTGCCCGCGAGCGACTTGATGGCCTCGATGGTCGAGGTCACCGTCAGCCGGTCACCGGCCCGCACGGGGCGGGTGTACGCGAACTTCTGGTCGCCGTGCACGACGCGGCTGTAGTCCAGTCCCAGCTGCGGGTCGTCGATGACCTTGCCGGCCGCCGCGAACGTGATGGCAAACACAAAGGTCGGCGGGGCGATCACGTCCTGGTGACCGCACGCCTTGGCTGCTTCGGGATCCGCGTACACCGGATTGGCGTCACCCACGGCGACCGCGAATTCGCGGATCTTCTCCCGGCCGACCTCGTACGGATCGGTGGGCGGGTAGCTCCGCCCCACGAAGGACTGGTCGAGCGCCATGACTCCCTACCTCCTTGTTGAAACGATCTGTCGAAACGACACAAGGCCGCCCCCCAATGAAGGGGACGACCTCATGACGGTAAGACTGTGCCTGTTGTACGAGACTTCGCCAGTTGTTAGCGGGTCTCGCGGTGCGCGGTGTGCGAGTTGCAACGCGGGCAGTGCTTCTTCATCTCAAGACGGTCCGGGTTGTTACGCCGGTTCTTCTTGGTGATGTAGTTCCGCTCCTTGCACTCCACGCAGGCCAGCGTGATCTTCGGGCGGACGTCGGTGGCAGCCACGTGAGTGCTCCTTGACGGACAATTGGACGGATGAACGCATAAAAGAGTAGCCGATCGGGAGACCGACCCCGCAATCGGCTACTGTGTGTAGCGGCGACCGGACTTGAACCGGTGACACAGCGATTATGAGCCGCTTGCTCTACCGACTGAGCTACGCCGCTTTGATGAGATCCGCTCCCCACCCGAGGGTGGGGAACCTCTCTCACCAGAGCCCCAATGCGGAATCGAACCGCAGACCTTCTCCTTACCATGGAGACGCTCTACCGACTGAGCTATTGGGGCGAGCGAGGAAGACATTACACGGTCGTCCGCCGATCGCCCAAATCCTTTGCGGGGACTGGCCTCGGAGCACCACCGCCGCCTTTCTTGATCCGCGCGAAACGCGTCCGCGGACCCTCGCAGGGCGCCTTTCACCCCGAAAGGTGTCAGGCATCACACCCCCGCCCACCCGATTCCCACCCTGAGTCACCACCCAGCCCCCGCCGAACCCCCCGACGGAACCCCTCCCCACCGAAGCCACCCCCGCGGGCCCGTCCCCCCACCACCTCCGAGCCGTCGCCACGGCACCCCGGAGCGGGCCGCAGGGACCGGAACGAGCCTGAGGCCAGGAGGCGGGCGCTGGGGGCGGGCGGGGCCGCGGGGGCGGGGCGGTGGCCTGCGCGGACGGCACGGGGCGGCCCCGGGCCCGCTCCGCGGGGGGAGGTCCCCTACCCGCCCTTCGCCCGTTCCCCGGGGCTGCGCCCCGGACCCCCGCGCCAAAAGCGCCGGCGAGGCTGAATCCAGCCCCTCCGGCGTTTGAGGAGCGGGGGTCCGGGGGCTGGCCCCCGGGAACGGCGCCGCACCCGGCAACGGGTCCGGGGCGGAGCCCCGGGGAACGGTGGAAGGGCGGGTAGGGGACAGCCCCGCAGGGCCCGCCCGGCTCCGGCTCCGGCTCCGGCTCCGGCTCCGGCTCCGGCTCGTCGGGCCCTCGGGGTGGTCTCGCCAGTGCGGTCCACCCAGACGCACCGGTACGACTATTGCCCTCTTCCGCGAAGCGAGCACCCCTGCCCCCTAGGCTCTGAGCACGCTGCGTGATCTTGGGCCGCGGGCCGCGGCCACGGCCCCAGGAACCGCCCGAGCCACCGCAGGAGCGCGATGTCCGACAGCCCGCCGCAGCAGCCGTCCCACTCCCCGCGCAACCGCCCCGGCAGCGGCCAGGGGCAAGGGCAGGGGCGCGGCCCCGAGGGCGCCCAGGGCAGCCAGGGCCCGGCGGCCCCCGAGTCCTCCACCCTGCTCCTCACCGGTGCCCGCCTCACCGACGGCCGCACCGTCGACGTCCGCCTCGGCGGTGGGCGGATCCAGGCCGTCGGGACGGCCGGCAGCCTGCCCGCCGCCGCGGGCGCCCGCGTGGACCTCACCGGCTACCTGCTGCTCCCCGCGCCCGCCGAGCCCCATTCCCACGGGGACACCGCCCTGACCGCGGACAGCGAGGGGCCCGTCTCCTACGCCCCCGACGAGGTGCAGCGCCGCGCCACCGAGGCCGCCCTGCTCCAGCTCGGGCACGGCGCCACGGCCGTCCGCTCCCACGTGCGCATCGGCGACGTGCACGGCCTCGGCCCCCTGGAGGCCGTGCTCCAGGCCCGCCGCTCCCTGCGCGGGCTCACCGATCTCACCACCGTCGCCGTACCCCGCCTGCTGACCGGGGTGGCCGGGGCCGACGGGCTCGCCATGCTGCGGGACGCCGTGAAGATGGGTGCCTCCGTCATCGGCGGCTGCCCCGACCTCGACCCCGACCCCACCGGCTTCCTCGAAGCCGTACTGGAACTCGCCTCCGAGCACGGCTGCCCCGTCGACCTGCACACCGACGGAGACGACCCCGCCCGCCTGTCCCGGCTCGCGGCGATGGCCGGCGGGCTGCGGCCCGGGGTCTCCATCGGGCCCTGCGGCGGCCTGTCCCGGCTCCCGCTGGACGTGGCGACCCGGGCCGCCGACCAGCTGGCGGCCGCCGGGGTCCAGGTGACCTGCCTCCCCCAGGGCGACTGCGCGGCCCTGGAACGGCGGGGCCTGCGCACCGCCCCCGTACGGCTGCTGCGCGCCTCCGGGGTCCGTGTCGCGGCCGGCAGCGGGGCCCTGCGCGACGCGGGCAACCCGGTCGGGCGCGGGGACCCGCTCGAAGCCGCGTACCTCCTGGCCTCCCAGGGCGGGCTCCGCGCCACCGAGGCCTACCACTCGGTCGCCGGCGCCGCCCGCGAGGCGATGGGCCTGCCCGAGGTGCGGGTGGAGGCCGGCTTCCCGGCGGAGCTGCTCGCCGTGCGCGGGGACCGGATCGCGAGCGTGCTGTCCCTCGCGTACAGCCGGATCGTGATCCACCGCGGGCGGGTGGTAGCCCGGACGAGTGCCGTACGGGAGTACTGCGACTCCGCCGTCGCGGTGGCCCTGGACCTGCCCCGGCAGGGCCGTATGGAGCCCGGTCCCTGAGGGTTCACCGCATGTTCCCGGGCGCGGGCGCCCGGCTCGTCGTACGGTCGTGACATGCGCATCGTCATCGCGGGTGGACACGGTCAGATCGCGCTGCGGCTGGAGCGCCTGCTCGCCGCGCGCGGGTACGAGGTCGCGGGCATCATCCGCGATCCGGCACAGGGCGACGCCCTCAGGGAGGCGGGCGCCGAACCGGTGCTGTGCGACCTGGAATCGGCGTCGGTCGAGCACGTGGCGGGCATCCTGCAGGGCGCGTACGCCGCGGTGTTCGCGGCGGGCGCGGGCCCCGGCAGCGGGGCCGGGCGCAAGGACACGGTCGACCGGGGCGCGGCGGTGCTGTTCGCGGACGCCGCCGAACGGGCCCGGGTACGCCGTTTCCTGATGGTCTCTTCGATGGGCGCGGACACCCGCCGTGAGGGTGACGAGGTCTTCGACGCCTACCTGCGGGCCAAGGGCGAGGCCGACGACCACGTCCGCACCCGTCTGGGCCTGGAGTGGACGATTCTGCGCCCGGGCTCGCTGACCGACGACGAGGGTGCGGGCCTGGTCCGCCTGGAGGCGCAGACGGGCCGCGGGCCGGTCACCCGCGACGACGTGGCGGCGGTGCTCGCCGAGCTGGTCGAGACACCGGCGACCGCGGGCCTGACCCTGGAGCTGATCGCGGGATCGACCCCGGTCCCGGTGGCGGTCAAGGACGTGGCGGGCAACTAGTAGTGCTTGGTCAGGTTGGTGTGAGGGTGGGTATGTCGCGGTGACAGGTGGGGCAGGCGCCGGCCCAGGTGGCGAGGAGGGTCTGCAGTTCGCGGACGATTCGGTAGAGGCTCAGGCCGGCGCCGTTTCTTTTGGGGCTCTGGCCAGTCGCTGGAGGGTGCAGAAGGCGTGGGCTGCGGAGACGAGGGTGACGTGGTGGTGCCAGCCGTTCCAGGTGCGGCCCTCGAAGTGGGCAAGTCCCAGGGCCTGTTTCATCTCGCGGTAGTCGTGCTCGATGCGCCAGCGGAGCTTCGCCAGCCGCACGAGTGTGGTTAGCGGTGTCTCCGCGGGCAGGTTCGAGAACCAGAACTGGACCGGCTCTGCCTGATCGGCAGGCCATTCGGCCAGCAGCCAGCACGCGGGCAGTTCCGGCCCGTCGATGGCTTTGCGGACCTCGCGGCCGGCGGGCCGGACCCGAAGGGCAACGAATCGCGAGTACATCCGCTTGAAGCCGCTGCGGCCCGTGCCGGGACGAGATCCCTCGCGCCATTGCACTGGTCTGGCCGCCTGTTTCCCGGCCTCGATGACGAGGTTCTTCACGCTCCGGGCCGGTTCGGGATACCTTGCCACCGGCTTGCGTCCGGTGCCGCGGTAGGGCGGAGTGCAGGGCAGCGCGTCGCCGGGCTGGGCGGTCACGGTGGTGGAGATGCCCACCACGTAGTGCAGCCCGCGTTCCTCCAGGCCGAGACGGAAAGCGGCGGTGTCCCCGTATCCGCCGTCGGCGATCGCGAGGGGGACGTCCAGGCCCCACGACCGTGTCTCGTCGACCATGTCCAGGGCCAGCTGCCACTTCTCGACGTGGCCCAGGCCTTCGGGGATGCCGCACTTCGCCCGGCGGGCCGCCTTGACGGGATCGGCCTTCGGCGAGGCGGGGTCCCAGGTCTCCGGGAGGAACAGCCGCCAGTCGACCGCCGCCGAGGCATGGTCGCCGGCCAGGTGGAGCGAGACCCCTGCCTGGCAGTTGGTGACCTTGCCCGCGGTGCCGGTGTATTGCCGCGTCACACAAGCCGAGGCATCGCCGTCTTTGAGGAACCCGGTGTCGTCGATGATCAGTGCGGTCGGTTTGATCGCCGTCTGCATCATCCACGCGAGTCGGGCCCGCACGTGGGCCGGGTTCCATGGGCTGGAGGTGATGAAGTGTGCCAGGGCCTGCCGGTTCCCGTCCTCCCCGAGCCGGGCGGCCATGGGCTCGACGGACTTGCGTCCGCCATCTGTCAGCAGCCCGCGCAGGTAGACCGACCCCCACCGACGCTGATCCGCCCTCGCGAACGGTTCGAACACCTCCGCCGCGAAATCCTCCAGATCACACCGGACCGCAGCCAACTCCTCGGGCATCACACCCGATCAACGGAACAACCGATCATCCGGACACGCCACCAACGACTGAACCTGACCAAGCCCTACTAGGGCCTGTCGGGCCCCGGCCGGCCTGAAGCCGGCCGGGGAACGGCCGGCCGCGGACCACCGGCCGGCCGGTCAGAAGTCGGCGGTCAACCGGTCGTCGGAACGCGCGACGGAATCCTGCTCGAACTGCTTCTCGTACGCCTCCCGGATCCGCTCGATGCGCTCGCCGCGCTCGCCGGCCTCCTTCTCCGGGTACAGCAGCACCACCTCGTACGAGGTCTCGCGGATGATCTTCCCGTCCCGCTGCCATTGGCCGCGCCCGTCCTGGAGGGTCAGCCCTTCGGGGAAGGCGGGGGTGATCTCCCGTTCCAGGAACCCCATGAACTCCCGCTCCCCCACCGGTGGACGGCCGTCCGGCCGCTCGGTGCCGAAGTAGAGCCGGGTCTCCTGGTAGGGATGCCCCACATCACTGTGCAGCGCCGCTCCGACCAGAGCCGGGATCCCCGCTCCCAGCAGGGCGAGGAGCACCCCGCCGCCGACCTTTCCGCGCGCGTCAGAAGTCCATTTCACGCCGGATGAACGACCGGGACCCCGCATCGGCACGCCCGATCCGCCCGATGGGCGCACCCGCGCCCTGCTCGTACCGGCCGCGTGCGACGCGGCCGCGTTCCGGTTCCGGGCATACGAGAAAACCCCCGCCCATCGCATTTCTGCAATGAGCGAGGGTCTCACTCGCGTGGCGGCGCCAGGGTTCGAACCTGGGTAGGCTGAGCCGGCAGATTTACAGTCTGCTCCCTTTGGCCACTCGGGCACACCGCCATGATCGCTGCCGTCTTTCCGCCTTGCGGCGGCGCTCCGTGGCAACGACGTAAACGATACCTGATGACCGGGGGTGCTTCGCCACCGGATTGATCAGCGCCGCACGTGGGCGCGGTGGCTAGGCTTTGCGGAGCGGTCCGGGGATGTCCGGCCGCGCCCTTAGGGGCCGTCACTACCGACTTCAAGGAGCCACAGCACATGGCCGACTCCAGTTTCGACATCGTCTCGAAGGTCGAGCGGCAGGAGGTCGACAACGCCCTCAACCAGTCCGCCAAGGAGCTCTCGCAGCGCTACGACTTCAAGGGCACCGGCGCCACGATCGCCTGGTCCGGCGAGAAGATCCTGATGGAGGCGAACTCCGAGGAGCGCGTCAAGGCCGTCCTGGACGTCTTCGAGACCAAGCTGGTCAAGCGCGGGATCTCCCTCAAGGCGCTCGACGCCGGTGAGCCGCAGCTGTCCGGCAAGGAGTACAAGATCTTCGCCACGATCGAAGAGGGCATCTCCCAGGAGAACGCCAAGAAGGTCGCGAAGATCATCCGCGACGAGGGCCCCAAGGGCGTCAAGGCCCAGGTCCAGGGCGAGGAGCTGCGCGTCAGCTCCAAGAGCCGCGACGACCTCCAGGAAGTCCAGGCCCTCCTCAAGGGCAAGGACCTGGACTTCGCGATCCAGTACGTGAACTACCGCTGATCACCGGCTTAGGCCTCGGTTCAGCCCGTACGCCGGCCCGGCGGTCCTTCGAGGACCGCCGGGCCGCGGTCGTTGCGGCGGGTGCCGCGGGCGGTGTCGCGGGACCGGCGCTCGGTGGGTGTGTGCCGGGCGTGAACGGCGTACGCGCCTGTGGTGTCCTCCGTGTGCACTTGGGCGGCGGGGAGTGCGCCCACCAGGGTGAGGGGTGTCCGTCACCGCCTCGACAGGGGGTTCCCGCATGCCTGGGGCCGGCACGTTACGTGAAGACTTCGGGGCGTCCGTGGTGGTCGCCCTGGTCGCGCTACCGCTCTGTGTCGGAGTGGCCGTCGCCTCCGGGGTGCCGGCCGAGCTCGGGATCCTCACCGGGGTGGTGGGCGGGCTGGTCACCGGCTGGTTCCGCGGCAGTTCCCTCCAGGTGAGCGGCCCGGCCGCCGGACTCACCGTGCTCGTCTACGAGGCCGTACGGACCTACGGGCTGCCCGCGCTCGGCGTACTCGTCCTGGCCGCCGGCCTGGTGCAGCTGGGCATGGGCGCGCTGCGGCTCGGGCGGTGGTTCCGGGCGATCTCCGTGGCCGTCGTCCACGGGATGCTGGCCGGCATCGGGCTCGTGCTGATCGCCGGTCAGCTGTACGCCCTGGCCGGTGTGGAGGCCCCGGCGCGGACCCTGGAGAAACTGGCCGGAGCCCTGGAGCTCGGCGGGCACGCCGACTGGACCGCCGTGGCACTCGGGGCCGGGACCGTCGCGGTCCTGGTGGCCTGGCGGCGGATGCCCGACCGGCTGCGGCTCGTGCCGGGGGCGCTCGTCGGGGTCGCCGCCGCAACCGCCGCAGCCGTTTTGCTGCGGCTACCCGTGGAGCGGGTCCGGGTCACGGGCGTCCTGTCGGCCGTGACCCCGCCCGACTGGGAGGACTTCGGAGTGCTGGCCTCCGCGGGGGCCGTCGGGACCGTGGTCGCGCTCGCCCTGATCGCCTCCGCCGAGACGCTGTTCAGTGCCGCGGCCGTGGACCGCATGCACGACGGGGACCGGACCGACTACGACCGCGAACTGGTCGCCCAGGGCGTCGGGAACACCCTCTGCGGGCTGCTCGGGGCCCTGCCGATGACCGCCGTCATCGTCCGCAGCGCCGCCAACGTCGAGGCCGGCGCCCGCACTCGGGCCTCCCGGATCCTGCACGGAGGCTGGCTCCTGCTGTTCGCCGTGGCCGTCCCCGGACTGCTGGAGTCCGTCCCGCTCGCCGCGCTGGCCGGGGTGCTGCTGCACGCCGGCTGGAAGCTGCTGCCGGTGCGGGCGGTGGCCGCCCTGTGGCGGTCGCACCGGGGCGAGGCGGTCGTCCTGGTGGCGACGGCCTCGGCGATCGTGGCCACGAACCTCTTCGAGGGGGTGCTCGCCGGCCTGGGACTCGCCGTCGCCAAGGCGGCCTGGGAAACCTCCCACGTCCACATCGAGCCGGTGTGGGAGGGCGACGAACTCCACGTCCGGATCCTGGGGAACGCAAGCTTCCTGCGGCTGCCCAAGCTCCTCGACGAACTGGACGCGCTGCCCCGCGGCGGCGCCGTCCGCCTCGACCTGAGCGGGCTGCGCCACCTCGACCACGCCTGTCTGACCGCGCTGGACGGATGGGAGCGCGGCCGCACGCCCGTCCCCGGCAGGGAAGGCGTCATTTAGCCCGGATACCCTCCGGCCGTGACCGCCAACGCCGTGAACGGCAAGAACAACGACATGAAGCGCACCCTCGGCGTCTTCGACGCGGTCGTCGTCGGGCTCGGCGCGATGATCGGCGCGGGGATCTTCGCCGCGCTGGCCCCGGCGGCGCGCGCGGCCGGCGGGGCGCTCCTCACGGCGCTCGCGCTCGCGGCCCTGGTGGCGTATTGCAACGCGCACTCCTCGGCGCGGCTGGCCGCCCGCTATCCCTCCTCGGGCGGCACCTACGTGTACGGGCGCGAACGCCTCGGGCCCTTCTGGGGATATCTGGCCGGCTGGGGCTTCGTCGTCGGCAAGACGGCCTCCTGCGCGGCGATGGCCCTCACCGTCGGGGCGTACGCATGGCCCGGGCAGCAGCACGCGGTGGCCGTGGCCGCGGTGGTGGCCCTGACCGCGGCGAGCTACGGCGGGGTGCAGAAGTCCGCCCGGATCGCCCGGGTGATCGTGGCGGTGGTGCTGGCCGTCCTGGCCGGGGTCGTCGTGGCGTGCCTGTCCTCCGGCGTGGCCGACGCCGGCCGTCTCGGCGGCGCGGACTGGGCAGCCGCCGGGCTGCTCCAGGGCGCCGGGCTGCTGTTCTTCGCCTTCGCGGGCTACGCCCGGATCACCACCCTGGGCGAGGAGGTGCGTGACCCGGAGCGCACGATCCCGCGGGCGGTGCCCCTCGCTCTGGGGATCGCCCTGCTCGTCTACGCCGCGGTCTCGGTGGCGGCGCTGTCGGTGCTCGGCGCCGACGGGCTGGGGCGGTCGGCGGCTCCGCTGGCCGATGCCGTGCGCGCGGCCGGCTGGCCCGGGCTGACTCCCGTCGTCCGGGTGGGCGCGGCCCTGGCGGCGCTGGGCTCGCTGCTGGCGCTCGTGCTCGGGGTGTCGCGGACCACCCTGGCGATGGCCCGGGACGGCCATCTGCCGCGCGCGCTGGCCGCCGTACATCCCCGGCATCAGGTGCCGCACCACGCCGAGCTGGCGGTGGGCGCGGTGGTGGCGGTGCTCGCGGCCACCACCGATCTGCGGGGCGCGATCGGTTTCTCCTCCTTCGGCGTGCTCGCCTATTACGCGATCGCGAACGCCTCCGCGTGGACTCTCGATTCAGGTGTCAAGGACCGGGCCGTGGCAGCGGTGGGACTGTCCGGCTGCGTGGTGCTGGCCTGCGCGCTGCCCGCCGCGTCGGCGGTCACGGGGGCCTCGGTGCTGGCGCTGGGCGCACTGGTCTACGGCGTGCGCCGGCGGCTCACACGCGGGCTCTGAAGCCTGCCCAGGGGGTCAGTTCCAGGTCCCGCTCCTCCCCCGCGCCCGATTCCTCGCTGAACCAGGCGCTGCCGTCGAGCCAGCCGCGCAGCCAGTCGGCGAGCGTGGGCGATTCGAGGAACCAGGCGAGGTCGGGATCGCCCGAGTTCGGTTCGGACAGCAAGACTTGGGCGGTTGCCGAGCGACAGTCACGCAGGCGCGCAGGGCGCAGCCGAAGTCGGCTATGGGAGGGACGCCCTCGGGCCGGCGCCAGGCCGAAGCGCGCATCGCGGCGTACTCGGCGACGGCGCGCTCCAGGGGCAGCAGGCCGTACCCGGAGCCGAAGCCGCCGTCCGCGACCCGGGTGTGGAGGGCCGCGAGGAGGAGCGGCAGGGCGAAGCCCAGGGCGGCCTCGGACCGGTGCAGCTCCACGGTGGCCAGGGGTGCCGGAGGGGGTGCGGCCGGAGTGCCGGTGGCCGCCCACCGCCCCCGGTGGGAGCTGTGCGCGCGACCGGCTACCTGCTTCAGCAACTGCTCGATGTCATTCATGCACACAGAGTGACATCCCCCACTGACAATCGCCCTGACCTGCGGTTTCAGGGGATCCCAGCGGCTTGCGGACGGTTCCTCAGTCCGCTTGGCGTTCCGTGTCCGGCGCCGCCGCGGCGGCGGCGTGCGAGTCGTATCCGACGAAGAAGGTGGGCCGGCGCTGCACCGCCGTGTAGATGCGGCCGATGTACTCGCCGAGCAGGCCGACGCAGATCAGCTGCACCCCGCCGAGGAACAGCATCACGATGAACAGCGAGGTCCAGCCGGGGACGGTCTCGCCCTTCAGGTAGATCGCCAGGGTGGCGCCCACCATCAGCAGGCAGCCGAAGAAGCTGGCCACGCCCAGCCAGGTCGCGAGGCGCAGCGGAGCGGCGGAGAAGTTGATGACGCTGTCGACGCCGAGCCGGAGCATCTTGCTCAGCGGGTACTTGGTCTCGCCCGCCACCCGCTCCTCGCGCTGGTAGGTGACCTGGCCGCTGGGGAATCCGAGCCAGGGCACGAGCAGGCGGTACACCTGGTGCTGGTCGGGCATGGCCTTGACCGCGTCGACCGCCGCGCGGCTCAGCAGCCGGAAGTCGCCCGCCTGCGCGGGCACCTGCTTGCCGACCAGGCGGCGCATCAGCCAGTAGTAGGCACCGGCCGTGTGCCGCTTGAACCCCGTGTCGGTGCTCCGGTCGGCCCGGACCCCGTAGACGATGTCGAGACCGTCCGCGCGGGCCAGGTCGAGCATCTCCGGGATCTTCTCCGGCGGGTCCTGGAGGTCCGCGTCGATGCTGGCCACGTACGCGCCCGAGGCACTGTGCAGGCCCGCGGTCAGGGCGGCCTGGTGGCCGGAGTTCCCGCGCAGCCGCACGACCCGCAGCTCGGGCCATTTGGTCTGGAACTCGGTGAGCAGTTCCGCGGTGCGGTCCTTGCTGCCGTCGTCGACGGCGACGACCTCGTAGCGGACGGCCATGGCGTCGAGCGCCGGGCGCAGCCTGCCGACCAGGGCCGGCAGCGCGTCCTCCTCGTTGTACATCGGCACGACCACCGAGAGGGTCGTGGGGAGCTCGGAGGGCACGGGGAGCTCGGGGTGCTCGGAGAACTCGGAAGGCTCAAACGGCTCAGAGGGCTCAGAGGGCTCAGTCGACATCGGTTCTTCCCTGCCCGTCGTGCGTGCCGCTCGTCCGCGTCACTCTCCGCAACCCGGAACTGTAATACGAGTGGATGAACCGGCTCCGGGCCCGGCGCGGCTCAGCGCGAGGCGAACGGGGCGTCCGTGGGGACGATCTCGCGGCCCAGCGGGAGCAGGGAGAGCGGGACCATCTTGAAGTTTGCGATGCCGAACGGGATGCCGATGATCGTGAGGCACAGCGCGATGCCCGTGGCGATGTGGCCGAGGGCCAGCCACCAGCCCGCGAGGACCAGCCACAGCACGTTCCCGACGCAGGACGCGGCGCCCGCGTCACGCCGCTCGACGGCGGTGTACCCGAAGGGCCACAGGGCGTACACCGCGATGCGGAACGAGGCTATGCCGAAGGGGATTCCGATGATGGTGATGCAGAGGATCACACCCGCCAGGCAGTAGCCCAGGAAGAGCCAGACTCCGCTGAGGACGAGCCAAATGAGATTCAGGATGGTCTTCACTGACTGCGGCCTGCCATCTGTTCGAGCCGGGCGATGCGCTCGGCCATCGGGGGGTGCGTGGAAAACATTCTGGACAATCCCTCACCGGGACGGAAGGGATTGGCGATCATCATGTGGCTCGCGGTCTCCAGTCGCGGCTCGGCCGGCAGCGGGAGCTGCTTGGTGCCGGCGTCCAGCTTGCGCAGGGCGCTGGCGAGGGCGAGCGGGTCTCCGGTGAGCTGGGCCCCGGAGGCGTCCGCCTCGTACTCGCGCGAGCGGCTGATGGCGAGCTGGATCACGGAGGCCGCCAGCGGGCCGAGGATCATGATCAGCAGCATGCCGAAGAGCCCCGGGCCCTCGTCGTCGTTGGAGCGGCCGATGGGGATCAGCCAGGCGAAGTTGACCAGGAACATGATCACGGAGGCGAGGGCGCCCGCGACCGACGAGATCAGGATGTCGCGGTTGTAGACGTGGCTGAGCTCGTGGCCGATGACCCCGCGCAGCTCGCGCTCGTCGAGGATCCGCAGGATGCCCTCGGTGCAGCAGACCGCGGCGTTGCGCGGGTTGCGGCCGGTGGCGAAGGCGTTGGGCGCCTCCGTCGGGGAGATGTAGAGGCGGGGCATGGGCTGGCGCGCGGACGTGGAGAGCTCACGCACCATGCGGTAGAGCTCGGGTGCCTCGAACTCGCTGACGGGGCGGGCCCGCATCGCGCGGAGAGCCAGCTTGTCGCTGTTCCAGTAGGCGTACGCGTTGGTGCCGAGGGCCACGAAGACCGCGACGATCAGGCCGCCCCGGCCGAAGAAGCTTCCGATGAGGATGATGAGGGCCGACAGACCACCGAGGAGTACGGCGGTCTTCAGCCCGTTGTGCCGGCGGTGCACGGTGCGCCCTCCAAGTGGTGCGGCAGGGGGACCCGTCCAGGATCTGGGGATCGGAGGGCCTACGGTCCAGTGGACCCTTCCTTCCTGGTCAACGCGAGGTGAGCGCGGCAGGTTCCCCGGGCGCGCCTGTCCCCGCCGCCCCGGTGGACCGGGGGGCGGGGCCGCGGCGGGCGCGATGGAGGTTAGGCCGTACGGGTTACGGGCGCGGGGCGGGCCACGGCCCTGACAGGGCCCGGGAAGGGCTCTGAAGGGGCTCCGGCAGGGCCCCGGCGGCACTCCCGGCGCGGCTCTACAGCGGGAAGAGGCTGCCCGTGGCGAAGCGCAGGACGAGCTGCGGGGCGCCCGAGAGGACCAGGGCGGTGGCGGCGGTGAGCACGATGGCCGCCGTGACCGGCCAGGGGGTCCTCGTACGGGGCTGCGCGCCCTCCCGGGCACCCTCGTGGGCCGCGTCCGCGTCGGGGGCCCGGAAGAGCAGGGCCGTCCAGCGCAGGTAGTAGTACAGCGCGATGACGACGTTGACGGCCATGACCACGGCGAGCCAGCCCAGTCCCGCGTCGACCGCCGAGCGGAAGACGGTGACCTTCGCGAAGAGCCCGATGATGCCCGGCGGCAGGCCGGCCAGGCAGAGCAGGAAGAAGGCCATCGCGAGGGCGGCGAGCGGGCTCTCGGCGTACAGGCCCCGGTAGTCGCGGAGACGGTGCAGGGGCTTCGTACGGGCCACCAGGGCGGCCACCGCGAAGGCGCCGAGGTTCACGGCGGCGTACATGAGGGCGTAGGCGACGGTGGAGCCGATCTGGTCGCGGCCGGCGTAGGCGGCGGCCGCGATCGGGACCAGCAGGTAGCCGGCCTGGCCCACGGAGGACCAGGCGAGCAGCCGTACGGCGCCGCCCGGACGGTCGGCGGACTGGCGCAGGGCCGCCGCGTTGCCGAGGGTCATGGTGAGCGCGGCGAGGACGGCGAGGGCCGGGCCCCAGACGTCGGAGTACGCCGGGAAGGCGATCACGGTGACGAGGATGAGGCCGGTGAAGCCGACGGCCTTGCCGATGACCGACAGGTATCCGGCGACGGGCAGCGGGGCGCCGACGTAGGTGTCCGGGACCCAGAAGTGGAAGGGGACGGCTGCCGTCTTGAAGGCGAAGCCGACCAGGGTGAGCGCGACGCCGGCCATGGCGAGGGTGTCGAGCTGCCCGGGGACGTTCCCGAGCCGGTCGGCGACCTGGGTGAGGTGCAGGGAGCCGGTGGCGGCGTAGACGAAGCTGACGCCCATCAGGGACACGGCGGTGGCGGTGACCGAGGACAGGAAGAACTTGAGGGCGGCCTCGGAGGAGAGCCGGTCGCCGCGCCGCATGCCGACGAGGGCGAAGGCGGGCAGCGAGGCGACTTCGAGGGCGACGATCAGGGTGGCGAGGTCGCGGGAGGCCGGCAGCAGGGCCGCGCCGGCGGCGGAGGAGAGCAGCAGGAACCAGTACTCGCCGGCCGGCATGCGCGCCTCGCGGACGGCCGTGACCGACAGCAGGGCGGTGACCAGCGCGCCGCCGAGTACGAGGAACTGGACGACGAGCGCGAAGTGGTCGGCGGCGTAGCTGCACGCGCCCGGGTCCGCCGTACCGGGTCCGGTGAGGCAGAAGGTGGTGCGGTCGCCGGCGCGCAGCGGCAGCAGGGTGGCGGTCGCGGCGGCCAGTCCGGCGACGGAGATCCAGCCGAGCAGCGGCTTGCGGTGCTCCGGCAGGAAGAGGTCGGCGACCAGGACGAGGAGGCCGACGGCGGCGGTGATGACGACCGGCGCGATGGCGAGCCAGTCGACGGACTGGACCATGCTGGGGCCGTCGGCGGCGGCGATGGCGGTGCCGATGGTGCTGCTGGTGGGGCGAAGGACCGTCATGAGTTCCCTCCCGCGAGGAGCTTCTGGACGGCCGGGTCGGTGAGGCCGAGGAGGACCGCGGGCCACAGGCCGGCGAGGAGGGTGAGGGCGACGAGCGGGGTCCAGGCGGCGTACTCGTAGCGCTGGATGTCCGCGAGGACCACGGGGGCGGCGGCGCTCTCGCGCGCCGCCTTCGGGTCGCCCATGCACACCCGCCGTACGACGATCAGAAGATAGGCGGCGGTGAGCAGGGTGCCGAACGCGCCGATGGACATGTACGTGAGGAACGCGGGCCGGGACAGGCCCTCGGCCGGGTCGAACGCGCCGAAGAGGGCCAGCATCTCGCCCCAGAAGCCGGCCAGGCCGGGGAGGCCGAGCGAGGCGATGGCGGCGAAGGCGAGGAGGGCGCCGAAGCGGGGGGCGCGGCCGTAGAGGGCCGCTCCGGTGGCTCCGGCGAGGGTGTCGAGATCGGCCGTGCCGTAACGGTCCTTGAGCGCGCCGACGAGGAAGAAGAGGAGGCCGGTGATCAGGCCGTGCGCGACGTTGGCGAACAGCGCGCCGTTGACACCGGTGGGGGTCATGGACGCGATCCCGAGCAGGACGAAGCCCATGTGACCGACGGAGGAGTACGCGATGAGGCGCTTGAGGTCGCCCTTGTTGCCCTTGCGGGCGAGCGCGAGGCAGGCCAGGGACCCGTAGACGATGCCCACGGCGGCGAAGGCGCCCAGGTACGGGGCGAAGGTGGCCATGCCGTCGGGGGTGGCGGGCAGCAGGATCCGGACGAACCCGTAGGTGCCCATCTTCAGCAGGACGCCCGCGAGGAGCACGGAACCGACAGTGGGGGCGGCCGTGTGGGCGTCCGGCAGCCAGCTGTGCAGCGGCCACATCGGGGTCTTCACGGCGAGGCCGATGCCGATGGCGAGAACGGCCAGGACCTGGGTGGTGTGGGACAGTTCGCGGCCGTTGTCAGAGGCGAGTGCCACCATGTCGAAAGTGCCGCTGTTCAGGCCGATCAGCAGCAGACCGAGCAGCATGACGACGGAGCCGAGGAGGGTGTAGAGGATGAACTTCCAGGCGGCGGCCTGCCGCTGAGCACCGCCCCAGCGGGCGATGAGGAAGTACATCGGGATGAGGACCATCTCGAAGGCGAGGAAGAACAGCAGCAGGTCGAGGACGGCGAAGGTGGCGAGGGTGCCGGACTCCAGGACCAGGAGCAAGGCGACGAAGGCCTTCGCGGAAGGGCCCGCGGGGAGCTTGAAGTAGCTGTAGAGCGCGCAGAGGAAGAACAGCAGCGCGGTCATCAGGAGGAGGGGGAGCGAGATGCCGTCGATGCCGAGGTGGATCCGGACGTTCAGCGCCTGGATCCAGCTGATGTCCGTCGTCGCCTGGAAGCGGGACGGGGCGTCGTGGTCGAAGCCCACGGCGAGGACGATCGCCGCGGCGAGGATGGCACCGGTCACGGTCACGCCGTGGCGCAGTACGGCCTGTTCGGAGCTCTTGCCCTTCAGTCCGGGCGGGGCCGGCAGGAGGGCGGCGACGGCGCCGACGAGCGGGCCGGCCACGACGAACGCCAGAAGGAACTGCATCACGGACGGGCTGATATCAATCACGGCTGACTCACGGCTCACGATCCGGCGTTGACGTTGGCGAGGACGGCGGTGGCGATCGCCAGGACCACGGCGCCGGCGAGCAGGGCACTCAGGTAGCTCTGCACGTTGCCGGTCTGGGCGCGGCGTACGAGGCCGCCGAGCAGCCGGGGGCCGAGGCCAGCGCCCCGGACGTACGAGTCCACGACCTCGCGGTCGAGGAAGCGTACGAGGGCTGCGGCGGCTCGGACGGGGCGGACGAACAGGCGGTCGTAGACGGCGTCGAGGTGGAAGCCGACGGCGGCGTGCCGGTGCAGTGGCCCGAGGAGCGCGCGGCCGGGGTCGGCGGCGGGGGCGGTGGAGACGACCGGGTGGTCGTGGGTGACCTCGCCGACCTCGGGGCTCTCGGCAGCGGACTCGGCGGCGATGACGGACGCGGGCACCGCGGTGGTGGCGGGCACCTTGGCGGCGCCGGCTCCGGCCGGGGCGAGGGCGGCCTGGGCCTGGGCGCGCTGCCACAGGGCGTAGGTGAGCACCGCGCCGACGGCGGCGGCGCCGGTGCCGAGGACCGAGGTCGTCAGCGACGGGGTGAGCTCACGGCCGTCGAAGAAGTCGGACAGGGGCCCGGCCAGCAGGCCGAAGCCGACGGACGGGACGGCCAGCAGCCACAGCACGCCGGTCATGGCGACGGGCTCCTTGCCGTGGTCGGGGGCGGCTGCGCCCCGGCCGCGGAAGGCCATCAGCCACAGCCTTGTGGCGTAGGCGGCGGTGAGCAGGGCGGTCAGCACGCCGGCGACGAGGACCACCCAGCCGGCCGCGCTCGGGGCGAACTCCGAGTGGCCGCCGGCGGTGTGCTCGGCGGCGACGAGGACGGCTTCCTTGGAGAAGAAGCCGGCGAAGGGCGGGAAGGCGGCGAGCGCGAGCAGCGCGATCGTCATCGTCCAGAAGGCGTCGGGGATGCGCTTGGCCAGTCCGTCCATGCGGGACATGGCGGCGAGGGAGTTCGTCCCCGCGGCGTGGATGATCACGCCGGCGCCGAGGAACAGGAGCGCCTTGAAGGCGCCGTGGGACAGGAGGTGGAAGACGGCGGCCGCGCGGTCGCCGACGGCCAGGGCCCCGGTCATGTAGCCGAGCTGGCCGATCGTGGAGTAGGCCAGCACCCGCTTGATGTCGTCCTGGGCGAGGGCGGCGAGGGCGGAGCCGACCATCGTGACGGCCGCCATGACGGCCAGGACCACCAGCGCGGCCCGGGAAGCCGCGAAGACGGGGAGGAGGCGCGCCACGAAGTAGACACCGGCGGCGACCATCGTCGCGGCGTGGATCAGTGCGGAGACCGGGGTGGGGCCCGCCATGGCGTCCGGAAGCCAGGTGTGCAGCGGGAACTGCGCGGACTTGCCCGCGACTCCGGCGAGCAGGAGCAGCGCGATGAGCGTCGGGTGGTCGAGCCCGCCCGCGGCGACGGTGCCCAGGATCTTCGTGATCCGGAAGGACCCGGCGTCGGTGGCGAGCGCGAACAGGCCGATGAGGAAGGGGACGTCGCCCAGCTTGGTGACGAGGAAGGCCTTCAGGGAGGCGGAGCGGGCCGCCTCGGTCTCCCAGTAGTGGCCGACCAGGAAGTACGAGCAGATGCCCATGATCTCCCAGCCGACCAGCAGCACCATCAGGTCGCCGGAGTAGACGACGAGCAGCATGGCGGAGGTGAACAGTGAGACCAGGGCCGCGTAGGACGGGTAGCGCGGGTCCTCGCGCAGGTACGCCGTCGAGTAGATCTGCACGCAGGTGGCGACGACGCCCACGAGGACGGCCACCATGACGGCGAAGCCGTCGAGGTGGAGCGAGAGCTCGATGGGTACCGAGCCGGTCGGGGTCAGCTCGGTGGCCGTGTCGATCGCCTTGCCGCCGGCCTGGCGGAAGGCGACCAGGACCGCGAGGACGGCGGCGGCCAGCGTCGGCAGGACGGCGAGCGGCTTGACGAAGCCGGGGGCGGTGCGGCCGAGGAGCAGGCCCGCCAGCGCGCCCAGGAAGGGCAGGAGGGGGACCAGTACGGCGAGGGTCGGGGTGCTCACGCGGCGGCTCCGGTCGCAGGGGTCGCGCTGTCCGCGCTGTCCGGGGTCACGCCGTCCTGGTTCGAGCCGGCCGGCTCGTGGCCCTCGGCGGTGTCGCGCAGGCGGTCCACGTCCGCGGTGCCCCGGTTGCGGTACACCATCAGCACGATCGCGAGGCCGATGCCGATCTCGGCGGCGGCGATGGCGATGGTGAAGAGGGTGAGGGCCTGGCCGGCGTGGAGGCTGTCGCGCAGCCAGACGTCGAAGGCCACCAGGTTGAGGTTGACGGCGTTGAGCATCAGCTCGACGGACATCAGGACCAGGATGGCGTTGCGGCGGGCGAGCACTCCGTACAGGCCCGTGCAGAAGAGGAGCGCCGCCAGCACGGCGGGGTAGGCGAGGTGCATCAGCGCTGCCCCTTCTTGTCGGTGGCGGGCGCGGCGGGTGTCGCGGCGGCGGAGGGCGCGCTGTCGGGGGTGTCCTTGCGGGACAGCACGATGGCGCCGATCAGGGCCGCGAGGAGGAGGACGGAGAGCGCCTCGAACGGCAGCACCCAGTGCCGGAAGAGGATCTCTCCCGAGACCTTGGTGGAGCCCTGGGCGGGGCCGTCCAGGTCGATCCAAGTGGTGCGGAAGGCGTCGACGACCACCCAGACGAGCGCGGCGGCCGCGACGAGGGCGACGCCGAGGGCGACCGGGCGGTTGCCCGAGTCGGCGTCCGGTGAGCGGCCGATGGGGGCCTTGGTGAGCATCAGCCCGAAGAGGAGGAGGACGACCACGGAACCGAGGTAGATCAGTACCTGGACCCAGGCGATGAACTCGGCGGTCAGCAACAGGTACTCGACGGCGATCCCGCCGAGTGCGACGACCAGCCACAGGGCGGCGTGCACGAGCTGCTTGGTGGTGACCGTGACGGCGGCCGCGCCGAGGGTGGCGAGGCCGACGAGGACGAAGGCGATCTCGACGCCGGTCGGGGAGAGGAAGCCGTTGCCTTGGGCGGCTGCGGTGATCACGCGTCTCCTTCCGGGGCCGGAGTGTCGAGGGTCGCGGCAGCAGCGGCGGCGGCTGCCGCGGCGGTCTCCGCCTTCTCCACGGCCTTGCGGGCGGCCGCGATTTCCTTGGGCTCCTCGGCGGCCGGGTCCAGGGCGGGCGGGGCCGGGACGGTCCACATCCACTCGCGCAGCTTGTCGCGCTCGTGGGTCAGTTCGTGGATGTCGGTCTCGGCGTACTCGAACTCCGGCGACCAGAACAGCGCGTCGAAGGGGCACACCTCGATGCAGATGCCGCAGTACATGCAGAGGGAGAAGTCGATGGCGAAGCGGTCGAGGACGTTGCGGCTGCGCTCCCGGCCACCGGGGGCGGCGGCCGGGAGCGTCTCCTTGTGGGAGTCGATGTAGATGCACCAGTCGGGGCACTCGCGCGCGCACAGCATGCAGACCGTGCAGTTCTCCTCGAACAGGCCGATGACCCCGCGCGAGCGCGGCGGGAGTTCGGGCTGTACCTCGGGGTACTGGGCGGTGTGCGAGCGCTTCGTCATCGTGCGCAGCGTGACGGCCAGGCCCTTGGCGAGGCCGGAGCCGGGGATGGGGGGCATTTACTGGATCGCCACCTTCACGATGCCGGTGAGCGCGATCTGGGCGAGCGCGAGCGGGATGAGTACGGTCCAGGCGAGCTTCTGGAGCTGGTCCTCGCGGAGCCGGGGGTAGCTCACGCGGAGCCAGATCACCACGAAGGAGAGCGCGGCGATCTTGAGCAGGGTCCAGACCCAGCCGAAGTCCTCGCCACCGAAGGGGCCGTGCCAGCCGCCGAGGAAGAGGACGGTGGTCAGGGCGCACAGGACGACGATGCCGGCGTACTCGGCGAGCAGGAACAGCGCGAAGCGCAGGCCGGTGTACTCGGTGTACGCACCGAAGATGATCTCGGAGTCGGCGACGGGCATGTCGAAGGGGGGCCGCTGGAGTTCGGCGAGGCCGGCGGTGAAGAAGACGAGCCCGCCGACGATCTGCCAGGGCAGCCACCACCACTCGAAGGCTCCGACGATGCCGGGGAGCGACACCGTTCCGGCGGCCATGGCGACCGAGGCCGCCGCGAGCAGCATGGGGAGCTCGTAGGCGAGCAGCTGGGCGGCGGTGCGGAGGCCTCCGAGCATGGAGAACTTGTTGGCGGAGGCCCAGCCGGCCATCAGCGAGCCGAGCACTCCGATGCCCATGACGGCGAGCGCGAAGAAGATTCCGGCGTCGATGACCTGGCCGACGGCGCCTTCGCCGGGGCCGATGGGGATGGCGAGGAGCACGAGGAGGTACGGGAGGAGCGCGACGGCGGGGGCGAGCTGGAAGACGCGGCGGTCGGCGTTGGCCGGGACGATGTCTTCCTTCTGCGCGAACTTGACTCCGTCGGCGACGAGCTGGGCCCAGCCGTGGAAGCCGCCGGCGTACATGGGGCCGAGGCGGCCCTGCATGTGGGCCATCACCTTGTGCTCGGCCTGCCCGACGACGAGCGGGAGCACGAGGAAGACGGCGAAGACGACGATCAGCCGCAGGGCGACGTCGAGGACGTCGTTCACGCGGCGCCTCCGTTGGGGTCGTTGGGGGTGGGGTCCGCCTCAGAGGGGTCCGGCTTGGGGGCGGACTTGGACCCGGGGTCCTGCTCGGACTCGGGCTCCTGCTTGGACTCGGGCTCGGCGGAGCGCGCCGGGCCGGCGGCCGAAGCGGCCTGGTCCGCCGGGGCGGGCGGGGTCGCCGGTCCGGCGGGTTCGGCGGGTTCGGCCGTGGCCGGAGCCGCCGCGGGGGCCGGGGCCGCCGGGCTCGCCGGAGCGGCCGCAGCCGCTTGGTCAACCGGATCGCCCGAGGTGGCCGGAGCAGCCGGTTCGGCCGGTTCGGCCGGTTCGGCCGGTTCGGCCGATTCCGACGCCGGGGTGTCGAAGGCGGGCTTCGGGTTGTGCCAGGGGGCGTCCGCGCTGCCGCGTACCGGGCGGGCGGGGGCCTGCGGTTCCGCCGCGGGGGTGCCCTCGGCTTCGGCCGGAGTCGCGGCGGCCTGGCTCGCGGAGCCGTCCGCGACCGAGCGCGTGCGGCGCACCGGGGCGACCGGGGCTTCCGCCGAGGCCGCCGAGGCTTCGGACGGAGCCGGGGCCTCCGCGGGGGCCGGGGCGGCTGCCGCCTGGCTCGCGGAGCCGTCCGCCACCGATCGGGAGCGGCGCACCGGACGGCCCGGGGCCGCCTCGGTCGGGGCCGCCTCGGTCGGGGCCGCCTCGGTCGGGGCCGCGGTCGCCTCGGTCGGGGCCGCCGGGGCCTCCGCCTGGCTCGCGGAGCCGTCCGCGACCGAGCGGGTGCGGCGGACCGGGCGGGCCGGTGCCGCTTCGGTTTCGGTCGCCGGGGCTTGCGCGCCGGGCGTGGTGGCCTCGCCGGCAGTGCCGACCGCAGCGCGCGGGGTGCGGGCCGGGCGGTCGCCGGGAGCTCCGGCCGCCGCGCGCGGGGTGCGGGCCGGGCGGTCGCCGGGGGCGCCCGCCGCCGCGCGGGGGGTGCGGGCGGGGCGGGCGGGGGCCGGCGGGAGCTGGCCCTTCATGGGGCCCCAGTCGTTGGGGTCCGGTACGCCCGGCGGGAGCATCTGGCGGCGCTTCGGGGCGTCCGGGTCGTGTGCCTCGCCCGGCTCCTTCGCGCCCGGCCAGGCCTTGGCGACGCGTGCCGCGAGGACGAAGTCCTTGCGCAGCGGGTGGCCCTCGAAGTTCTCGGGGAGGAGCAGCGGGACCAGGTTCGGGTGGTCCGTGAAGACGACCCCGAACATCTCGAAGGTCTCGCGCTCGTGCCATTCGGCGCCGGCGTAGACGGCGACGGCCGAGGGCAGGGAGGGCGCCGAGTGCGGGACGGTGGTCCGCAGCAGGAGGCGGCGTACGCGGTGGTTCTCGAGGGAGACGACGTGCGCGCAGATGCGGAAGCCGGTGCCCGGCTCGTCCACCGCGCTCAGCCAGTCGAAGTAGGTGCAGCCCAGCTTGTCGCGGGCGATCTCCAGCGCGGGGATCCAGCTCGCGGTGGGGACGTCGACCGTGAGGACGGAGTAGGCGAAGGAGCCGACCGCTTCCTCGCCGAAGACCGTTCCCGCCGCGTCGGGGAGGGAGTCGTAGAGGTTCACGCGTCCGTCCCGGGAGCAGGCGTGGGGGCGGGGGGAGGAGTGATCAGGCCGCTGGTGAGCTGCGCGGGGGACGGCGGAGCCGTGTTCGCGTAGCGCTCCGCGAGCGATTCGCGGGCGATCTTCTCCTGGAGCTTGAGGATGCCCTGCAGCAGCGCCTCGGGGCGGGGCGGGCAGCCGGGGACGTAGACGTCGACCGGGATGATCTGGTCGACGCCCTTCGTCACCGAGTACGAGTCCCAGTACGGGCCGCCGCAGTTGGAGCAGGCGCCGAAGGAGATCACGTACTTCGGCTCGGGCATCTGCTCGTACAGCCGCTTGACGGCCGGGGCCATCTTGTCCGTCACCGTCCCGGAGACGATCATGAGGTCCGCCTGGCGCGGGCCGGGCGCGAAGGGGATGACGCCGAGCCGGATGAAGTCGTGCCGGGCCATCGACGCCGCGATGAACTCGATCGCGCAGCAGGCGAGACCGAAGTTGAAGACCCACAGGCTGTAGCGGCGGCCCCAGTTGAGGACCACCTTCATGGGCTCGGGCGCGAGGCGGGACAGGACGCCCAGCCGCTTCGGCTCCGGGAGCAGCTGCGGCTCCGACGGCACGGCCGGGGTACCGGCCGGGGTCACAGCCATTCGAGGACGCCCTTCTTGTACGCGTAGAGCAGGCCGACGGCCAGGAAGCCGAGGAAGATGAACATCTCCACCAGCGTCGTGGCGCCGTAACCGGCGGCGGCGAACACCGTCGCCCAGGGGAAGAGGAAGATCGAGTCGACGGCGAAGATGACGTAGAGGAAGGCGTAGACGTAGTAGCGGACCTGGGTGTGCGCCCAGCCCTCGCCCACCGGGTCCACGCCGCACTCGTACGTCAGCAGCTTCTCGCGGGTCGGGACGGACGGGCTCAGCAGGCGGTTGGCGCCGAACGCCACCGCCACGAAGAGCACACCGAGCGCGGCCAGGAGGCCGACGACCGAATACGTCCGGAAGTAGTCCGCGGCGAGCACGGATACGGTCGATACCGTTGGTTCGGGCACGTCCGTTCCTCGTTCCTCGGCCACTGTCGACGATCAGGTTGATCTGGTACGGACGGGAGTCTAGGGCCTGGGCTCCGCGGGGTGGGGTTATCCCCCGTTTACCTCGGCCCGGCTACCCCATGGCACGGCGGCCGCGAGCTTGGCAGGGTGGGCGCATGACCGCGAGCAAGCACACCCCCGACGACGGCGCTCCTCCTCCCGTCCGCGCACCCTTCGATGCCGTGACGTGGAAGGAAATCGCTTACCTGTTGAGCAATTTGCCCGCCGCCCTCATCGGGTTCGTCTTCACGGTGGTGATGGTGGCGACCGCGGGCGGTCTGTCGGTGACGGCGATCGGTCTTCCGCTGCTCGCATGCGGTCTGTTCGTGTCTCGCCAGTTGGGACGGCTGGAACGGGCGCGGGCCCGCGACCTCTTGGGCGTACGGGTCGACGAGCCGACGCCGATGCCCGGGCCGGGCCGGTCCGGCGGGTTCTTCCCCTGGCTGTGGGCGAGCCTCAAGGACCCGGTGGCGTGGCGGACCGTGCTGTTCGAGCTGATCCGGCTGCCGTGGGCGGTGGCCACCTTCACGGTGGCGCTGACCGGGCTCTTCGTGCTGTGGCCGGTGCTGCCGTGGGTGGTCCGCGGGCTCGCGAACGTGGACCGGGCGATGGTACGAGGCCTGCTGTCGCCCTCCGATGAACTGGAGCGGCGCATCGCCGAGCTGGAGTCCGACCGCGGTGTCGTGGTCGACACGGCGGCGGCGGACCTGCGGCGCATCGAGCGGGACCTGCACGACGGGGCGCAGGCCCGGCTGGTGGCGCTGGCGATGGGGCTGGGCCTGGCGAAGGAGAAGCTGCTGGAGGACCCCGAGGGGGCGGCGGCGATGGTGGACGAGGCGCACGGGGAAGTGAAGATCGCCCTCCAGGAGCTGCGGGACCTCGCGCGCGGGATCCACCCGGCGGTGCTGACCGACCGGGGACTGGACGCGGCCCTGTCCTCGGTGGCCTCGCGGTGCCTGGTCCCCGTGAAGGTGGCGGTGGATCTGCCGGCGCGGCCGGCGGAGGCGATCGAGGGGATCGCGTACTTCGTGGTCTCGGAGCTGCTGCAGAACGTGAGCAAGCACGCGGGGCCGGGGGCGCGGTGTGCGGAGGTCGAGGTGTGGCGCACGGGTGGCTCCGCCGACGGGCGGCTGCTGATCCGGGTGTCGGACGACGGGCGGGGCGGCGCGGATGCGGCCGCCGGGTCCGGGCTGGCGGGGCTGGGTGAGCGGCTCGGCGCGGTCGACGGCGTGCTGGTGGTGGAGTCGCCCGAGGGACAGGGGACCGTGGTCACGGCGGAGCTGCCGTGGCGGGAGCGGTCTTCTCGATAGCCCGGCCGTCCTCCCGCCCGCGTCGCGCGCGTCGGCGGGGCCGGGTGTGCTGTCGCCCGCCGTACGTGGGCGGGTGCGGCGCCGTCCCCGGGGGCCGGCCCCCGGACCCCCGCGCCTCAAACGCCGGCGGGGCTGGATATGGGCAGCGCCCGTTCGCACCTGCGGGCCGTAGGGCCTGGGATTTGGCAGCGTCCGCTGCACCTGCGGGCCGTAGGGCCTGGGATTTGGCAGCGTCCGCTGCACCTGCGGGGCTTAGCGCCTGGGGGTTTGGCTGCGCCGCTCTGTACGTGCGGGGCTCAGGGCCTGGGTTGGGCTGCGCCGCTCTGTACGTGCGGGCCGTAGGGGCTTGGTTTGGCTGCGCTCGTCTGCGTGTGCGGTCGTTGGGGCTGGATCACCCTGCAGGGCGATCCAGCCCCGCCGGCGTTTGAGGCGCGGGTCTGGGCGGAGCCCAGGGAACGGGCGAAGGGCGGGTAGGGGATTCGGGCTCGGCCTCCGGCCGGCGGCTCCGCTAGCCGTGGCCGCCGGACCGGCCCGGACCCGGATCGGCCCTGGGTCAGGCCCCTTAGCGGGACTCCGGCCAGGACCCTGGGCCTGACCCTGGGCGAGCCCCGGGGGCGGGCCCCCGAGCGGGAGACGCCAGGGCCAGGGCGGAACCCCGAGCCGGACCGCGGCGGGCCCCGGCCAGGGCCCGGGGGCGCAACCCCGAGCAGGACCGCGGCGGGCCCCGGGGCGCAACCCCGAGCATGACCGCGGCGGGCCCCGCCAGGGCGCCGGGGCGCAACCCCGCGCCGGACCGAGGCGGGCCCGGGCTGTGGCCCCGGGGCGCAGCTCCCAAGCAGGACCATGGCCGAGCCCGGCCAGGGCCCCGGGCTGGAGGGCGTGGGCTCTGGGGTCGGGCGTGGCCTCGAGTGGGGTGGGGTTAACCCCCCGGGGGAGAGGCCGACCTGCCGGATGGTTCCCGTGAGGGGGTCGCGGGAGGGTTGGGGGACACAGTGGATGAAGGGCGGGTCGGCGATATGGGTAGCGGCGCACACAGTGGCAGCGGTATCGGCAGGGTGGTGCGGGCTCCCTTCGAGGGGCGGACCTGGCGGGAGTTCGGGTACCTGATGCTCGGGCTGCCGCTGAGCACCCTGTACTTCTCGCTCGCCATCACCGGCGTCAGCCTCGGCGCCGGACTGCTCGTCACCTTCCTCGGGGTCCCGGTGCTGGCGGGGGTGCTGGCCATGTGCCGCGGGTTCGGGCGCGTGGAGCGGGCCCGGGTCCGCGGGATGCTCGGGCACGACGTCGCCGAACCCGCGCCGATCCGGGCGGAGAAGGGCGGCGCGATCGCCCGGATGGGGGCTCTGCTCAAGAGCGGGAGCGCCTGGCGGCACGTGCTGTACTCGGTGATCCACTTCCCGTGGGCGGTGTTCGCGTTCTGCGTGGCCCTGACGTTCTGGGCCTACGGCTGGGCCATGCTGCTCTACCCGCTCTGGTTCTGGGTGTTCCCGGCCTTCACCGATCAGCCGGGGCTGCAGGTCTTCCAGAACGACGACTACTCCTTCTACCTGGACTCCCCGCTCGCGATCGCGGCGACCTGCGCGACCGGCCTCGCCCTCACCCTCGCCACCCCCTGGGTGGTGCGTGCCCTGACCACCGTGGACCGGGTGCTCGTCTGCGGACTGCTCGGGCCGTCGCGGCTCGCGCACCGGGTCAGCGAGCTGGAGTCCGACCGCGGAGTCATGGTGGACACCGCCGCGGCCGATCTGCGGCGCATCGAGCGCGATCTGCACGACGGGGCGCAGGCCCGGCTGGTGGCGCTGGCCATGGACCTGGGGCTGGCGAAGGAGAAGCTGACGGAGGACCCGCGGGTCGCCGCCCGCATGGTGGACGAGGCGCACGGAGAGGTGAAGATCGCCCTCCAGGAGCTGCGGGACCTGGCCCGCGGGATCCACCCCGCGGTGCTGACCGACCGGGGGCTGGACGCGGCCCTGTCCTCGGTGGCCTCGCGGTGCGCGGTGCCGGTACGGGTGGCCGTGGAGCTGCCCTCTCGGCCGGCGGCGGCGATCGAGGGGATCGCGTACTTCACGGTGTCGGAGCTGTTGCAGAACGTCAGCAAGCACGCGGGGGCCCGTACGGCCGGGGTCGACGTGTGGAAGTCCGGCGAGCGGCTGCTCATCCAGGTCGCCGACGACGGTGTCGGCGGGGCCGACGCCGTGGCCGGTTCGGGACTGGCGGGGCTGGCCGAGCGGCTCGACGCCGTGGACGGGCTGCTCGTCGTGGACTCCCCCGCCGGTGGCGGCACGACCGTCACCGCCGAACTCCCCTGGCGAGCCGTCTGAGGCCCCCTCCGCGGGTCCGAGGCCACTGCGCGAAGAAGCCGGTAAGAGTCACCCGCACGGATGCCCCGCAGGGGGTGTCCGTGCGGGTGCGTGCCGTCCCTCGCCCCGCGTCCGTCCCCCGTCCGTCCCCCGTCCGTCCCACCAGGTGCCCTTCGGCCCGTCGGGAGCGGGGGCCAAAGCCCTGACTTTGGGGAGTGGGTGGCGCAGAGGGCCTCCCAGGGCCGAAAACAGCCGGTCCGGGGGTACGCGTTGATCGCGCTCCGACTGTATCCGGGCTCAAGACTGGGATGCTTGGCTGAGTCAGGGAACACGGGGCATGAGTGGACGCGGGAGCGGCAAAGTCGTGGAAGACAGGGTGCGGGTGGTCATCGCCGAGGATTCAGTGCTGCTGCGTGAGGGCCTGACCCGGTTGCTGACCGACCGGGGGCATGACGTCGTCGCAGGCGTGGGGGACGCGGAAGCCCTGATCAAGACGGTGGCGGAGCTGGCGGCTGAGAACGCGCTGCCGGACGTGGTGGTGGCGGATGTGCGGATGCCGCCGACGCACACCGACGAGGGCGTACGGGCGGCCGTACGGCTGCGGCGCGATCACCCCGGCATAGGTGTGCTCGTGCTGTCGCAGTACGTGGAGGAGCAGTACGCCACCGAACTGCTGGCCGGGTCCAGTACCGGGGTGGGGTACCTGCTGAAGGACCGGGTGGCCGATGTGCGCGAGTTCCTCGACGCCGTCGTCCGCGTGGCCCGGGGCGGCACCGCCCTGGACCCGGAGGTCGTGGCGCAGCTGCTCGGCCGCAGCCGAAAGCAGGACGTGCTGGCGGGGCTGACCCCGCGCGAGCGCGAGGTGCTCGGGCTGATGGCCGAGGGGCGGACCAATTCCGCGGTCGCCAAGCAGCTGGTGGTGAGCGACGGCGCGGTGGAGAAGCACGTCAGCAACATCTTCATGAAGCTGGGCCTGTCACCCAGTGACGGGGATCACCGGCGCGTGCTGGCCGTTCTCACCTACCTAAGATCTTGATCAACTGACACTCTGTCAGGCAAGGCCGGATTCGGACAGACCGCCGAAGGGGCGGTCCAGAAAATGAGCAGCCCGGGGAAGCGATCCCTACGGACGTAGGGTGGAACTTGGGCAGTGCTCACGCCTCGAAGGAGGTCCAGTTCAGTGACCAGCCAGGTCAGTAGCCCAGCCGAACAGTCCGACGGGGCCGAAGGCGCAGTCGTCGGCGAGCAGCGGACGCCCCCGGGCCCGAACGGCGAACCAAACGGCGAATCAAACGGCGAACCAGCAGGCCACACGGGCCGCACGGGCCACGAAGGCCAAGGTGGAGACGCCAAGAACGCCGGGGACACCGCGGGCGCCAAGAACGCCGGCGACACCGCGCACGCCGGGACGAAGGAAGTGCGCCGACTCGATCGGGTGATCATTCGCTTCGCGGGTGACTCCGGTGACGGCATGCAGCTCACCGGTGACCGTTTCACCTCCGAGACCGCCTCCTTCGGCAACGACCTCTCGACGCTGCCGAACTTCCCGGCCGAGATCAGGGCGCCCGCCGGCACCCTCCCCGGCGTGTCGTCCTTCCAGCTGCACTTCGCCGACCACGACATCCTGACGCCGGGCGACGCCCCGAACGTCCTGGTGGCGATGAACCCGGCGGCGCTGAAGGCGAACATCGCGGACGTGCCGCGCGGCGCGGAGATCATCGTCAACACGGACGAGTTCACCAAGCGCCCGATGGCCAAGGTCGGCTACGAGACCTCCCCGCTGGAGGACGGCTCGCTGGACGCCTACAACGTCCACCCGGTGCCGCTGACCACCCTCACCGTCGAGGCGCTGAAGGAGTTCGGGCTCTCCCGCAAGGAGGCCGAGCGCAGCAAGAACATGTTCGCGCTGGGGCTGCTGTCCTGGATGTACCACCGGCCCACCGAGGGCACCGAGAAGTTCCTGCGGCAGAAGTTCGCGAAGAAGCCGCAGATCGCGGAGGCGAACGTCGCCGCCTTCCGGGCGGGCTGGAACTTCGGCGAGACCACCGAGGACTTCGCCGTCTCCTACGAGGTGGCCCCGGCCACCCGCGCCTTCCCGACCGGCACCTACCGCAACATCTCCGGGAACCTCGCCCTGTCCTACGGGCTCATCGCCGCAGGTCAGCAGGCCGATCTGCCGATCTACCTGGGCTCGTACCCGATCACCCCGGCCTCGGACATCCTGCACGAGCTGTCGAAGCACAAGAACTTCGGCGTGCGCACCTTCCAGGCCGAGGACGAGATCGCCGGCATCGGCGCGGCGCTGGGCGCGGCCTTCGGCGGCGCGCTCGCCGTGACCACCACCTCCGGCCCGGGCGTCGCGCTCAAGTCCGAGACGATCGGGCTCGCGGTCTCCCTGGAGCTGCCGCTGCTGATCGTGGACATCCAGCGCGGCGGCCCCTCCACCGGTCTCCCGACCAAGACGGAGCAGGCCGACCTGCTGCAGGCCATGTACGGGCGCAACGGCGAGGCGCCGGTTCCGATCGTGGCCCCGCGCACCCCGGCGGACTGCTTCGACGCCGCGCTGGACGCGGCCCGGATCGCGCTCACCTACCGGACCCCGGTGTTCCTGCTCTCCGACGGGTACCTCGCCAACGGCTCCGAGCCCTGGCGGATCCCGGACGTGGCGGACCTGCCGGACCTGAAGGTGCAGTTCGCCGCCGGCCCCAACCACGAGCTCGCGGACGGCACCGAGGTCTTCTGGCCGTACAAGCGCGATCCGCAGACCCTGGCCCGCCCCTGGGCGGTCCCGGGCACGCCGGGGCTGGAGCACCGGATCGGCGGCATCGAGAAGCAGGACGGCACGGGCAACATCTCGTACGACCCGGCCAACCACGAGTTCATGGTCCGCACCCGCCAGGCCAAGATCGACGGCATCCGGGTCCCCGACCTGGAGGTCGACGACCCGGACGGCGCGCGGACCCTGGTCATCGGCTGGGGCTCGACGTACGGGCCGATCACGGCCGCCGTACGCCGGCTGCGGATCGCCGGGATCTCCATCGCGCAGGCCCACCTGCGCCACCTCAACCCCTTCCCGAGGAATCTGGGCGAGGTCCTGAAGCGTTACGACAAGGTAGTGGTGCCGGAGATGAACCTCGGGCAGCTCGCGACCCTCCTGAGGGCGAAGTACCTGGTCGACGCGTCGTCGTACAACCAGGTGAACGGCATGCCGTTCAAGGCCGAGCAGCTCGCCAACCATCTCAAGGAGGCCATCAATGACTGAGGTGACCGACAGCCCCTCCCTGCTCTCGCTGGTGCCCAAAGCGGTCGCCAAGCAGTCGATGAAGGACTTCAAGTCGGACCAGGAGGTCCGCTGGTGCCCCGGCTGCGGCGACTACGCGGTGCTCGCGGCCGTCCAGGGCTTCATGCCGGAGCTGGGGCTGGCGAAGGAGAACATCGTCTTCGTCTCGGGCATCGGCTGCTCCTCGCGCTTCCCGTACTACATGGACACGTACGGGATGCACTCGATCCACGGCCGCGCCCCGGCCATCGCCACCGGGCTGGCCACCTCGCGCCGCGACCTGTCGGTCTGGGTCGTCACCGGTGACGGGGACGCGCTCTCCATCGGCGGAAACCACCTGATCCACGCCCTGCGGCGGAACGTCAACCTCAAGATCCTGCTGTTCAACAACCGGATCTACGGGCTGACCAAGGGGCAGTACTCCCCCACCTCCGAGGTCGGCAAGATCACCAAGTCGACCCCGATGGGCTCGCTCGACGCGCCCTTCAACCCGGTCTCGCTGGCGATCGGCGCGGAGGCCTCCTTCGTGGCCCGTACGGTCGACTCCGACCGCAAGCACCTCACCGAGGTGCTGCGCGCGGCGGCCGCCCACGAGGGCACGGCGCTGGTGGAGATCTACCAGAACTGCAACATCTTCAACGACGGCGCCTTCGAGGTCCTCAAGGACCACGAGCAGGCCCAGGAGGCCGTGATCCGCCTGGAGCAGGGGCAGCCGATCCGCTTCGGCGTGGACAACGCCAAGGGGGTCGTGCGCGACGTGGCCACCGGCGATCTGGAGGTCGTGACCGTGACCCCCGAGAACGAATCCCGGATCCTGGTCCACGACGCCTCCTCGGCCTCCCCGACGAACGCGTTCGCGCTGTCCCGGCTGGCCGACCCCGACACGCTGCACCGGACGCCCATCGGGGTGTTCCGCAACGTGCGCCGGCCCGTCTACGACACGCTCATGGCCGACCAGCTGGAGACGGCCGTGGACCGCAGCGGCAAGGGCGACCTGGGCGCGCTGCTGAGCGGGAACGACACCTGGACCGTCGTCGGCTGAACCGTCCTGCGCACGCCGCCGGAGCCCGGACCCCGCGGGAGGGTCCGGGCTTCGTCGTGTTCCGGCCGCCCGGAGGCCGCCCAGGTGTCATGAGCATCTCGTCGAACGCTAATGACTTTCGGGGCGGGCGGCGCTACCGTCGTCAGGTTGGCTTGAAGTAGCTCTGGAGGTCCCGTGAAGGCAGAGAACGACCAGCGCACGGGGTTGCTCTACGGCTTCGCCTCGTACGGAATGTGGGGGATCGTGCCCCTCTTCTGGCCGCTCCTCCAGCCCGCCGGAGCGATCGAGATCCTCGCCCACCGCATGGTGTGGTCCCTGGCCGTGGTCGGTCTGGCGCTGCTGGCCCTGCGGCGCTGGGGATGGATGGCGCAACTGCTGCGCCAGCCGCGCAAGCTCGCCCTCACGGGGGTGGCCGCCGCCCTGGTCACCGTGAACTGGGGCGTCTACATCTGGGCGGTCAACAACGGCGCGGTCGTCGAGGCGAGCCTCGGCTACTTCATCAACCCCCTGGTCACCATCGCGCTCGGCGTCCTGGTCCTCGGCGAGCGCCTGCGCCGCACGCAGTGGGCGGCGGTCGGGATCGCCGTCGCCGCCGTGCTGGTCCTCGCCGTCGGGTACGGGCGGCCGCCGTGGATCTCGCTGATCCTGGCCTTCTCCTTCGCCCTGTACGGGCTGATCAAGAAGCAGCTCGGCATGGGCGGCCTGGAGTCGCTGACCGCCGAGACCGTGATCATGTTCCTGCCCGCCCTCGGCTACCTGCTGTGGCTCGGCTCGCGCGGCGAGTCCACCTTCACCGCCCAGGGCCCGGGGCACGCCGCCCTGCTGGCCTCGGCCGGGCTGGTCACCGCGATCCCGCTGATCTGCTTCGGCGCGGCCGCGATCCGGGTCCCGCTGTCCACCCTCGGACTGCTCCAGTACATGGCCCCGGTCTTCCAGTTCGGGCTCGGCGTCCTGTACTTCCACGAGGCCATGCCGCCCGCGCGCTGGGCCGGCTTCTCCCTGGTCTGGGTCGCCCTCTCGATCCTCACCTGGGACGCCCTGCGCACCGCTCGCCGCTCCCGGGCCCGGCGCCTGGAGGCCCTGTCGGCGCCCCTTCCCAGCGCCCTCCCGAACACCCTTCCGGCCCCGGCGCGCGAGACCGCGTAACACCACTCGGAGCATCGACGGGCGCGTCTTCGGACGCGCCCGTCCGCATGTCCACCCCCTCCACGCCCCCGCCCCTACCCCTCCATCGGCAGCCCCGTCGTGGCGAGCCGGAGGCGGGGCGGTGCGTGCGCGGCCACCAGGGCGACGGCCTCCCCGGCCGAGGCGACCTCGCCGACCTCGCCGAAGGGGGCGCGCCGCACCACGCGGAACCGCCCGTCGGCCAGCGGGATCACGAAGGGGAGCGCCACCTCGTAGGGGAAGCGGGTCGTGCTGCTGAAGTGCACATGGCAATGACTCGTGTACGGGTACAGCTGCCGCAGGAGCGGGTGCTCGTGGGCCGCCTCCAGCACCGCGATGGTGCCGAGGTGCCAGACCTTCGGACCGAGGTGCTCCAGGCGCTCCAGGCGGTCCGTCCACGCCCGCCGGGTGCCGAGCCACTGCGCCTCGACGACCGCCGCACGGGTCTCTTCGTTCACATTCATCCCCCCAGTGTGCTCCCGTCGCAGCCCTGCGGGCGGCTCCGTCCGCTTTCCGAACGGGTCTGACCGGATTCAGGTCTTGACGCAGTGTCATGCTCTCGCTGACCATCAGGCTCGCACTGACGCACGCTGCTCACTTGTTCTACCCCGCACGTTTCCGCACACATCCCCAGTACGGAATCCCGGAGCCCCCACATGAGCCTGTCCGTCTCCCGGCGCCTCGCCACCGTGACCGCCCTCGCGGTCGCCGGCCTGTTCGCCGCCACCGCCCCCGCCGCGCTCGCCTCGCCGACCTCGGTCGCCGCGGCGCCCACGCCGCCCGACATCCCGCTCGCCAACGTCAAGGCGCACCTGACCCAGTTGCAGTCGATAGCCACCGCCAACGGCGGCAACCGCGCCCACGGCAGGGCCGGTTACAAGGCCTCGATCGACTACGTGAAGGCCAAGCTGGACGCGGCCGGATTCACGACCACCCTGCAGACCTTCACCTCCAGCGGCGCCACCGGCTACAACCTGATCGCCGACTGGCCGGGCGGCGACCCCAACTCGGTCCTGATGTCCGGCGCCCACCTCGACTCGGTGACCTCCGGCGCGGGCATCAACGACAACGGCTCCGGCAGCGCGGCCGTCCTGGAGACCGCGCTCGCCGTCTCCCGGGCCGGCCTCACGCCCACGAAGCACCTGCGCTTCGGCTGGTGGGGCGCGGAGGAGCTGGGCCTGGTCGGGTCGAAGTACTACGTCACCAATCTGCCGACCGCCGAGCGGGCGAAGTTCGCCGGGTACCTGAACTTCGACATGATCGGCTCGCCGAACCCGGGCTACTTCGTCTACGACGACGACCCGACGATCGAGCAGACCTTCAAGAACTACTACGCGGGCCTCGGCGTCCCGACCGAGATCGAGACCGAGGGCGACGGCCGCTCCGATCACGCGTCCTTCAAGAACGTCGGCATCCCCGTGGGCGGCCTGTTCACCGGCGCCAGCAACAGCAAGACGGCGGCGCAGGCGACGAAGTGGGGCGGCACCTCCGGTCAGGCCTTCGACCGCTGCTACCACTCCTCCTGCGACACCACGGCGAACATCAACGACACCGCCCTGGACCGCAATTCCGACGCCATCGCCTACGCGATCTGGAACCTCGGGTTCGCCGTCCCGGTCCCGCCGGGCCCGTCCTTCGAGAACACGGCGGACGTCTCCGTCCCGGACTCCCCGGCCGCCGCGGTGAACTCGCCGATCACGGTCTCCGGCGTGACGGGCAACGCCCCGGCCACCACCAAGGTCGACGTGAACATCGTCCACCCCTACATCGGTGACCTGGTGGTCGACCTGGTCGCCCCCGACGGCACCCTGTACAACCTGCACAACCGCACCGGCGGCAGCGCGGACAACATCGTCAAGTCCGTCACGGTCAACGCCTCCTCCGAGGTCGCCAACGGCGTGTGGAAGCTCCAGGTCAAGGACGTGGCCGCGCAGGACGTCGGCTACATCAACAGCTGGAAGATCACCTTCTAGCCCAACTGATCTAGTCCTCTTGGGCTCCGGCGTGATCCGATCGGATCATGCCGGAGCTCATTGCCGCCCCGCTCGCCCCGGCCGCCCGGAGGCTCGGGGCCCCGCTGGTGCTGCGTGTCCTACGAGTCCTGCGCGAGGCCCCGTAGCGAGGCCGACAGCGGCTCCTGGATCCGGGCCCGCAGTTCCTCCGCGACCGCCGCGACATCGGCGTGGCCCAGCTTCGCGGCCTCCACCAGATCGCCGAGTTCCTCCGGCGAGGGCAGCTGCTTGGCCCCGGCGACCCGCAGGTACGAGCGGGTGGCGGCGGCGGCGTAGAACTCGTTCATCGGGGATTCCAGCGCCGGGCACACGGCGAGGGTGTGCAGAAACGCGGCGGCCCGCCACGCGGTGTCCGGGGCGGGCTGTTCGGGGACCAGGACGAGGTCGTTCTGGTGGCGGGCCACGGCGGCGGCCACTCCGGAGGGATCCCACACGGCGGGATCGGACGGGAGATGGTGGGCCAGAGCGGTCCAGGCCCACTCCATGGTGATCTTCAATGCCCGAACCGCTCCTGGAAGTAGCCCCAGTGGTCGGCGAACTCCTCTATCCCGGACAGGAAGTTCTTCCGATCCTCGTCGAGTTCGCGTTCCGTGACTTCGGTGATCAGCGCGGTGACCGTCGTGCCCAGGGCCGCCGCACGCGCCTTCAGGCGTTCGTGGAACTCTTCTTCCAGGCGGATGGTGACGTGTCTCGACATGCTTTTCACGGTACAGCGGGGCCGCTGTACACAGGGCCGGAACGGCCCAAGGGTGGGCAGGGACACAGTCCCCGCCCACCCTTGGGTGCCGGTATCGCCTACTTGTCGGCGTCGGCCGCCTTCACCAGCTCGGCCTTGGTGACCGCGCCGACGTAGACCTTGCCGTCGTCCGTGATCAGAGCGTTGACCACGCGGGTCTTCAGGACGCGGCCCTCGCCGAACTTCCCGGAGACCTTCTCCCCGAGCGCGTCGAGGAACTGCGAGGCGCCCTTGGGCGCGTTCTCGTCCTTCGCCGCGTCGTCGAGGCCCTTGAGGGTGTTTTTCGCGCCGGTCTCGATCCGGGCGATCGAGGTCCAGCCCTCGCCGAGGACCTTCGGCTCGCCCTGGGCGCCCCCGGCGCCGCCGGTCAGGCCGCCCAGGCCCGGAATGGCCTCCAGCACGTCCAGGCCCTTGTCCTTGCCGTGCTCGCCGTCCTTGCCGGCCTTGCCGTGCTCGCCCGCCGCGCCCTCGGTCACCTTGGCGTCCTTGGGCGGGGTGAAGGCGAAGGTGTCGGCGGCGGGCTTGGCGAAGTCCACCTTGGTGAAGCCGGCGTCCACGATCGGCTTGCCGCCGTCGGTGGAGAGCAGCTGCACGCGCAGCGGCATGCCGTTCTTCGCGTCCACCGCGATCTTCACCGAGGCGACGGTCGAACCGCTGCCCTTCGGCTTCAGGACCAGCTGGTAGGCGTCGCGCCCGGCCACCTGGGCCGTGTCGCCGACGGTGACGTCGGTGGTCGGTCCGGCGGCCTCCAGCACCTCCTGGGCGATCTCCTGCGGGGTGCCCGGGAGGCCCTCGCCGGTCTTGCGCTCGGAGCTCTTGTCGCCCTTGTCACCCTTGTCCCCCTTGTCGGTGGGTGCCTTCTCGTGGAAGACCTCCTTCGACTTGGAGTCGTACCCCCAGACGTCGTCGCCGTTGTGGACGAGGCTGTACTCGTCCTTCCCGTCGACGAAGGTGAGCTTCTGGCGGTCCGGGCCGTCGGCGGCCACGCGGAAGGTGTGGGTGCCGCTCACCAGCTGGGCGAGCTTGTCCTGCGGGTCCGCGGAGCCGCCGGTCACGCCGCCACCGCCGCCCAGCAGGCCGGCCGGAAGGCTCGGCAGACCCAGGTCCGTGCTGATCTTGGCGCTGCCGGACAGCTGCTGCACGTCCGAGGCCGCGATCTTCTCGATGAGCTGCTGGGCCGTCACCTTCGGAAGGTCCGGTCCGCCGGCGTTCGCGAAGGCCGGAACCATCGCGATCGTGCCGGCGACCACACCGAACACCGCGACCGGTACGGCGTACCGAGCGGCCTTGCGGGTCTTTGCGTTCGTTGCCATGTCTGTCTGCCCTACCTCTGTGTGTAGGCGGCGACCTACCCGTCTCGCATGCGGTCGACAAGTGCGACCACGTCCACCCCTCGCCGCCACTCTCACCCGATCTGGTGGGGATGTGTCTCCATCTGACCAAAGAAGAGGGGGTCGGGGCGTCAGCCCCCGGAGCCAACTGTGCGTACGCCCCAGGGATGACAAGACGAGGGCCCGGCCTCCCCCACCCGTAGGGGTTGCCGGGCCCTCGGCCCCGATTCGGTGTATGCGGTCCCGCCTTCGGCCGGTCAGCCCGCGCGGTGGACCACGGCGTCGCAGAGCTCCACCAGCGCCGACTTCGCGAAGCAGTCGGGCAGCGGGGCCAGCGTGGCCCGCGCCTCCTCCGCGTACCGCACGGTGTCCTTGCGGGCCTGTTCCAGGGCCGGGTGGACCCGCAGCCGGGCGAGCACCTCGGCGTGCCGGACATCGTCCGTCAGGTCGCCGTCCAGGAGCCGTACGAGCTCCAGGTCGTCGGGGTCGCCGCCCTGGGCCGCCATCTCCCGCAGCCGCAGGACGGGCAGCGTCGGGATGCCCTCGCGCAGGTCGGTGCCGGGGGTCTTGCCGGACTCGTGCGAGTCGGAGGCGATGTCGAGGACGTCGTCGGCGAGCTGGAAGGCGGTGCCGAGCCGCTCGCCGTACTGGGTCAGGATGTCGACGACCGACTCGTCGGCGCCGGACATCATCGCGCCGAAGCGGCCGGAGACCGCGATCAGCGAGCCGGTCTTGCCGGCGATGACGTCGAGGTAGTGCTCGACGGGGTCGCGGCCGTCGCGCGGGCCGGCCGTTTCCAGGATCTGGCCCGTCACCAGCCGCTCGAACGCCTCGGCCTGGACCCGTACGGCCTCGGGGCCGAGGTCCGCCAGGATGTGCGAGGCGCGGGCGAACAGGAAGTCACCCGTCAGGACGGCCACGGAGTTGCCCCAGCGGGCGTTGGAGCTCTCCACGCCGCGGCGCACGTCCGCCTCGTCCATGACGTCGTCGTGGTAGAGCGTCGCCAGGTGGGTGAGCTCCACGACCACGGCGGCGGGGACGATCCCGGGCGCGTAGGGATCGCCGAACCGGGAGGCGAGCATCACCAGCAGCGGCCGGAACCGCTTGCCGCCGGCGCGGACCAGGTGCTGTGCGGCCTCGGTGATGAAGGGGACTTCGCTCTTGGTGGCTTCCAGCAGACCCGCCTCGACGGCGGCCAGTCCGGCCTGGACATCGGTCTCAAGAGCCTGGTCCCGCACGCTCAGTCCGAACGGCCCGACGACGGTCACGAGGGGTACTCCTGTCTGCTGACGATCACCTTGACGATCACACGGATTGTCGATGTGTCGCTGCCATCACTCAAGCCAGCGTATCGGGTCTGTTTTCGATCACCCAGGGCGCCTGTCCGGCCACGGGCCGCGCACCGGCCGGGCGGCGCCCCATGCGCCCCGGTATGTTCTAGAGCAGCCGAAAAAACCGGAGAATGCGTTTTGTCCAGAACTTCTACCGATATAGACGAGCCTTCCGACCCGGAGGCCGACCAGCCGCCGCCCGGCGACGACCACGCCTTCCTCGGGCATCCCAGGGGACTGGCCACGCTCTCCGGGCTGGAGGTCTGGGAGCGCTTCTCGTTCCTGGGCATGCAGGCCATCCTCGTCCTCTACTTCGCGGACACGGTGGCCAACGGCGGCCTGGGGATGAACCCGGGCACCGCGGCCTCCGTCTCGGCGGCCTACGGGACCATGGTCTACCTCGTCTCCGTCGCCGGCGGGTGGCTCGCCGACCGGATCCTCGGTTCCTACCGCGCCGTGCTCTGGGGCGGCATCCTGATCGCCTGCGGCCACTACGCCATGGCCGTGCCCACCGCCGCCATGACCTGGGTGGGCCTCGGCCTGATCAGCGCCGGGACCGGCCTGCTGAAGCCGAACGTGGCCAGCATGGTCGGCAAGCTGTACAAGACGGACGACGACCGGCGCGACGCCGGCTTCGCCCTGTACTACATGGGCATCAACATCGGCGCCTTCGCCGGCCCCCTGATCACCGCCTGGCTCGGCGAGCACCAGGGCTGGCACTGGGGCTTCTCGGCCGCCGCGATCGGCATGACCGCGGGCCTGATCCAGTACGTGGCCGGCCGCCGCCACCTGGCGGGACGCAAGCACTCCGCCGAGTTCGCGCTCGCGCCCGACGCGATGCGCTCGGCTGTGATGAAGATCATCGGCGGAATCCTGCTCTTCGCCGCGCTCGCCACCCTTCTGGCCGTACTGGGCTGGCTGACGATGGACCGGTTCGTCGACCTGCTCACCCTGATCTCGGTGATCGCGCCGATCGTGTACTTCGCGATCATGTTCCGCAGCGACCGGGTGACGGCCGCCGAACGGGGGCGCCTGCGCCCGTACGTGGTGCTCTTCCTGGCCTCGGTGGCCTTCAACTTCATCCTCTTCCAGGCGTACTCGACGATGATGCTGCTGGCGTCGACGAACGCCCGCACCGAGATCCTCGGCTTCACCTTCCCGGCCGGCTGGTACGCCTCCGCGCTCGGCGCGTTCGAGGTGCTGCTGGCCCCGGTCGTCGCCGCGCTGTGGGTCCGGATGGGCCACAAGCAGCCGCACGCCTCCAACAAGATCGCCATCGGCGTGATCCTGGGCGGCCTGTCCTTCCTCCTGATGGTCATCCCGACCTCGGGGCACTCGGGCGACACGTACAAGATGGCCGCCTGGTGGATCATCGGCTCCTACCTGCTGCTCGGCCTCGGCGACATCCTGTTGGAGACCTCCGGCATGTCGGCCACCACGAAGCTCGCCCCGAAGGCCTTCGCCAGCCAGACGATGGCCCTGTGGTTCCTCTCCCTCGCCCTGGCCAACGGCATCCAGGCGCAGGTGGTCAAGCTCTACGGCCAGGTCTCCAACCCCGCCTACTTCGGCGTCAACGGCGCCATCGCCGTCGCGGTGGGACTCGCCGTGATCGCGCTCGCGCCGTGGCTCAAGCGCACGATGCACCCCGTTCACTGACGCCGGTTGTCCACCGATCCTTCCGAGGAGATGGGCGAGAGAGTTCGATGATCATCCGTACCGATTTCCCCTACGGGACCAAGCACGAGGACGTCCGGATCCCCCTCCCGGACCGCACCGAGCTGTACGCCCGCATCTGGCGGCCGGTCACCGACGAGCCCGTCCCGGCGCTGCTGGAGTACCTCCCGTACCGCCTCACCGACTGGACCGCGCCGCGCGACTGGCAGCGCCACCCCTGGTACGCGGGCCACGGCTACGCCTCCGTACGCGTCGACGTGCGCGGCCACGGCAACAGCGGCGGCGACCCGGGCGACGAGTACGACGCCCAGGAGCTCGCCGACGGCGTCGCGGTCGTCGAATGGCTGGCGGCCCAGCCCTGGTGCACGGGGTCCGTGGGCATGTTCGGGATCTCCTGGGGCGGCTTCAACAGCCTGCAGATCGCTGCGCTGGCCCCGGAACCCCTCAAGGCGATCGTGACGGTCTGCTCCACGGACGACCGCTTCGACAACGACGTCCACTACATGGGCGGCTCCCTCCTCGCCGTCGACATGCACGCGTGGGCGGCCACCATGCTGGCCTTCGCCTCCCGCCCGCCGGACCCGCTCTACGCGGGCGAGGGCTGGCGCGACCAGTGGCTGTCGCGCCTCGGCGCGGTGGAACCCCTCGTCCACACCTGGCTCTCCCACCAGACCCGCGACGCGTACTGGCGCCACGGATCGGTGTGCGAGGACTACGGGGCCATCGGCGCGGCCGTCCTCGCCGTCGGCGGCTGGCACGACCCGTACCGCGACACCGTGCTCCGCCTGGTCTCGGCCCTGCCCGCCGACCGGGTCCGGGGCCTGATCGGCCCGTGGTCGCACCAGTACCCCGACCGGGGACTGCCGCCCGGCCCGGCGATCGGCTTCCTCCAGGAGACCCTGCGCTGGTGGGACCACTGGCTCAAGGGCAAGGACACCGGCGTCATGTCCGAGCCCCTCCTCCGCTCCTGGATCTCCGAGTCCCACCCGCCCGCGACCACCTACCCGACCCTGCCGGGCCGCTGGGTCGGCGACCCGTCCTGGCCCTCCCCGAACGTCGACCCCGTCACCTACGCCTTCCAGGGCGCGCCGGTCGTCGTGGCCTCCCCGCAGCACACCGGCCTGGACGCGGGCCGCTTCTTCCCCTTCGGCAACGACGCCGACCTGCCGCCCGACCAGCGCGAGGAGGACGCGAAGTCGGCCTGCTTCGAGTTCCCGGTGGGTGACGGCTCCGGCCCGGTGGAGATCCTGGGCCGCCCGGTCGTCAGGCTGCGCCTGCGCATGGACGTCCCGTACGGCCAGGTCGTGGCCCGGCTCTGCGACGTGGCCCCCGACGGCTCCTCGACGCTGGTCACGAGGGGCGTGCTGAACCTGTCCTCCCGGCAGGGCCGGGACAAGGCGGTGCCATGGCCGGTGGGCTCGTACGAGGACGTGCACTTCGAGCTGAACGGCATCGGCCACTCCTTCCCGCCCGGCCACCGCATCCGCCTGGCCCTCTCCTCGGCCTACTGGCCGTGGATCTGGCCGCGCGCCGGCTCGGAGGCGGGCTGGACCCTGGACCCGGCGGGCAGCGCGGTGGAACTCCCGGTCCGCGACCCGTCCTCGGACGAGGAGCCGATCCTCTTCGAGGCCCCGGAACAGTCGGAGCCCCTGGGGGTCTCCTACCCGGCGACCCTGGACGCCCCCCGGCCGGAACGGCTGGTCGTACGGGACGTCGCGCGCGGTGTGTGGCGCCTGGAGGTCGACCCCCGCTACGGCGGGACCCGTGTCTACCCCGACGGCCTGGAGTTCAGCGAGGACGCGCTGGAGGTCTACGAGATCCAGGAGGCGGACCCCTTGTCGGCCCGGACCCACTCCACCTGGACGGTACGACTGCACCGGCCGGAGCTGGGCTGGGACGTCTCGGTGGTGACCCGCTCGGACATCACGTGCGACGAGGGCGGCTTCCTGACGTCGAACGAGGTGGTGTGCCGCGAGGGCGACGAGGTGCTGTTCCACCGCACGTGGGAGCGGAGGCTGCCGCGCGCGGCGGTCTAGCGCCGCCGGGCCAGGCCGGGCTAGGCCGGGAACAGCCGCTCCAGTACCACCGCGATGCCGTCCTCCTCGTTCGAGAGGGTGACCTCGTCCGCGACGGCCAGAAGCTCCCGGTGGGCGCCCGCCATCGCGACCCCGTGGGCCGCCCACGCGAACATCGGGATGTCGTTCGGCATGTCGCCGAAGGCGATCGTGGACGAGCCGGCGACGTCCAGGAGTTCCGCCGCCACCGCGAGGCCGCTCGCCTTGTCGATGCCCGGGGGCTGGAGTTCGACCGTGTGCTCCCCCGCCATCGTGACGTTGACCAGGTCCCCGACCACGCCCCGGGCGATCTCCGTCAGCTCGTCGTCGGAGAGGCGGGGGTGCTGGAGCAGGACCTTGTTGATGGGGGAGGTCCAGAGGTCGGCGCGCCGGGCCACCGACACCGTCGGCAGGTGGGGGTGGAACATCCGGTAGCCCGGACCCATCAGCATCTCCGCGTCGACGCCCTCCTGGTTGACCGCCGCCCAGACCTCGCCGACCTCCGCCTCGATCTTCCCGAGGGCGACTTCGGCCAGCTCCCGGTCCAGGGGGACGGAGTGCAGCATCCGTCCGGCCGCCGCGTCGTAGACCTGCGCTCCCTGCCCGCACACCGCGAGTCCCGTGTAGCCGAGGCCGTCCAGGACGTGGCGGACCTGCGGGACGGGGCGGCCCGTCACGATGATGTGCCGGGCGCCGGCCGCGCGGGCGGTGGCGAGGGCCGTGTGGGAGCGGGCCGAGACGGTGTCTCCGGCGCGCAGCAGAGTCCCGTCCAGGTCGGTGGCCACGAGTGCATAGGGGAGGGCGGAAGTCACGCGTCCAAGGATACGGACCTCCCCGGACAAATCTTACAAATAGTGCCCGAATCCGGCCTCCCGCACGCCCCACCAGCCCCTTAACCTGTCAAGCAGCTCCCGGGACACCCCCGGGCCGCGTCGAAAGCGAGGCAGCACCCCATGCCCCAGCAGAGCCCCCTCGATGTGCCCGAGGGCGACCCGTTCGGGCCGCACAACCTCCCCTACGGCGTGTTCTCCACCGCCGGGGAGGAGCGGCGCCGGATCGGTGTCCGCATCGGCGGGTACGTGCTCGACGCCGGGGCGGCCGCGGCCGCGCTCGGATCCCCGTACGCCGGACTGCTCGGGCAGCCCTCGCTCAATCCGCTGCTCGCCGCGGGCCGCACCGCCTGGAAGGACGTACGGCGCGCGCTGACCGCCTGGGTCACCGACCCCGGCCACCGCCCCTCCGTGGAGCCGCACCTGCTGCCGCTGGAGGAGGCCGTCCTGCACCTCCCGTACGAGGTCGCCGACTACGTCGACTTCTACGCGAGCGAGCACCACGCGACGAACGTCGGCAGGATGTTCCGGCCGGACGGGGACGCACTGACCCCCAACTGGAAGCACCTGCCCATCGGTTACCACGGCCGCGCCGGGACGATCGTCGTGTCCGGGACCGACGTCGTACGGCCCTCCGGCCAGCGCAAGGCGCCCGCCGACCCGGCGCCCGTCTTCGGGCCGTCCGTGAAGCTCGACATCGAGGCCGAGGTCGGCTTCGTCGTCGGCACTCCCTCGGAGCAGGGCCGTCCGGTGGCCCTCTGCGACTTCGAGGAGCACGTCTTCGGGCTGTTCCTGCTCAACGACTGGTCCGCGCGCGACATCCAGGCCTGGGAGTACGTGCCGCTCGGCCCCTTCCTCGGCAAGTCCTTCGCCACCTCCGTCTCCGCCTGGGTCACCCCGCTGGAGGCCCTGGACGCGGCCCGGGTCGCCCCGCCCGCGCGGGACTTCCCGCTCCTGCCCTACCTCGAGGACTCCGGCGCCGACCGCCCCGGCGGCTTCGACCTGCGCATCACCGTGTCCATCAACGGGCAGGAGGTGGCCCGGCCGCCGTTCGCCTCGATGTACTGGACCGCCGCCCAGCAGCTCGCCCACATGACCGTCAACGGCGCCTCCCTGCGCACCGGCGACGTGTACGGCTCGGGCACCGTCAGCGGCCCGGAGACCGACCAGCGCGGCTCGCTGCTGGAGCTCACCTGGAACGGCCGCGACGCCATCGAGCTCGCCGACGGCAAGCGCACCTTCCTGGAGGACGGGGACACCGTCACCCTCACCGCGTGGGCGCCGGGCGCCGACGGCACCCGCGTCGGCCTCGGCGAGGTCACCGGCCGCATCGTGGGCACCCGCTAGTCCGCATCTCGGGACGGCGGCTGACGGCGGGGTGGCGGATCTTTCCGCCGCCCCGCCGTTTGCGCAGGTCATAGCCGTACGCCGGCACCCGCGGGTGGCGCAACACTGCGGCAACACCACCGGCCCGGCCCCGTCGGTATGCACCACCTGGACCTGCGCAAGTCCCCTTGGGGGGCGATGGAGTTCACGGCGCGCCCGGTCGACCCCTACCTGGTGCCGGTCCCGGAGTTCACCCCGACGGGCGGGCCCTCCCGGCACCTGGGCGAGGTCGAGCTGGTCGGCGTGGCCCTGGCGGGCGGCGAGGCCCGGGCGGCGGCACCCTCGTCGGCCGGCCGGGACACCGGATCCGAGCCGGGCTCACCCCGGATCCTGGAACTCCTCTCCCTCGCGGAGGAGGCCCCGGACCTGCACGCCCTCCTCCCCTACCTGGACGACCCCGACCCGGCGGTCCGCGCCACGGCGGTGGCGGTGCTCGGCGAAACCGTCCCCGCGGGCGCCGGCCCCGCCCTCGGGGCGCGGCTCGCTGACCCCGACCCGGCGGTCCGCGCGGCCGCGGCGGCCGCGCTGCGCGAACTGCTGGAGGTGCTCACGCCCGACCCCGAACTGGGCGCGGCCCTGCGGGCGGGCCTCGCGGTGCCGGATCCGGCGGTCCGCTCGGCGGCGCTCGAAGCCCTACGGGTCCTGCGGCTCGGGGAGCCCGAACTGTACGAGCGGTCCCTTCGCGACGCCGACGTGGACGTCCGCATCCAGGCCGTCCGGGCGCTGGTCTCGGTGGACGCGGAGGCTGCGCTGGCTCCGGCCGCCGGGGACACCTCCCGGGAGGTCCGGGTCGCCGTCGCCAAGGCCCTGGGCACCCTGCGGGCGGGCTCCGCCCTGGCCCCGCTCCTGTCGGACCCCGACCCACTGGTCCGGGCGGCGGCGCTGGCGGCGGTGGCCTTGACCGGCGGCCACGCGGCGCGGGCCGTCTCCTCCCTCGCCGACCCGGCGTGGCAGGTCCGCGCCGGAGCCGCCACCGGCCTGTCCTCGGCCCCGGCCGGGGTGGCGGTGCCGCCCCTGTCCCTCGCGCTGTCCGACCCGAACGCGGACGTCCGCAAGGCCGCGGTGCTCTCGCTGCGCGCGCTCCGCCCCGACCCGTCCGCCGTGGCGGCCCTGGCCTCGGCCGCCTCCGACCCCGACGCGGACGTCCGCGCGTACGCCACCCGCGTTTAGCTGCGCCCCGACCCGGCTGCGGGTGTGCCACCGCGCGGGGCGAAGTCCCCTACCCGCCCTTCCACCGTTCCCAGGGCCCGGCCCTGACCCGGTCCTCAAACGCCGGACGGGCTGAAGGCGGGTCCCGGGCTGCGCCCGGACCCCCTGGGGCTCCGCCCCAGACCCCGGTCCTCAAACGCCGGACGGCTGAATTTCCCGGTCGGGGTCGGAGGCTTGCGGCCCGGGGCGGGGACGGGGGCGGGGTGGGGTGTTGGCCGGGACGTAAAGCGTGATGTGTGGCGCAGGCACACCCCACAACTGTCGAAGAAGTACACAGGGCGCCTAAATCATGCAGTCCAGGCCGACACCCCACCCCGCCCCCGGCACCGACCCACCCGCAGCCCCCGAGCCCCGACCACAACCCAGCCCCGCCGGCGTTTGAGGCGCAGGGGCCCGGGGACCGGTCCCCGGACCCCCCGTTCGGAGCCCCGCCACGTGCAGCCGCGCCACCGCGCCGGGATGGTGGTCGAAAGCCCCCGAACGGCAGGAGTCCCGATGCCTCTCCGTCCCCGCAAGGCCTTCCTGACCTGCGCGGCCGCCATATCCCTCGGCCTGGCCGCCACCGTCACCACCGCCGTCCCGGCCCACGGCGTCGAAGGCCCCGCTCCCGACCCGAGGAACGCGCAGGCCATGCGCGACATGGCCACGGCGATCCGGGTGACGGCCAAGTACGTGGACGAGCGGCAGGCCCTCAAGGACGGGTACGTGCCGCACGGCACGGAGTGCATGACCAACCCGTTCGGGGTCGGCACCATGGGCTACCACTACGTGAAACAGGCCAACTGGGGTTCGACGGACCCGGCCAAGCCGACCGCCCTGCTCTACAGCACCGAGAAGGACGAGAACGGTCGCCGCAAGCTCCAGACGGTGGAGTGGATGTCCACCGACCGGGACCAGGACCTGAAGACCACCGACGACCGGCCGAGCATGTTCGGCCTGCCCTTCGACGGGCCGATGCCGGGCCACTGGACGGGCATGCCCAAGCACTACGACCTGCACATGTGGGCGTACGAGGACAATCCGGCGGGCCGCTTCCACAACTGGAACCCCGCCCTGACCTGCCCGAAAACCAGCACCCCCGCACCCCACCCCCACTGAGCGCACGGCAAAGGGAAGGGCCCGGCCCCCTCGAAGGGAAGCCGGGCCCCAGGCCGTACCGCGTACGGTCAGCGCACGAACGTGCTCGCACTCCCCGCCAGGTCCAGGAAGTACTGCGGGGCCACGCCCAGCACCACCGTGACGGCGACGCCGACCGCGATCGTCGTCATCGTCAGCGGGGACGGGACGGCGACCGTGGGGCCGTCCGCCTTCGGTTCGCTGAAGAACATCAGGACGATCACCCGGATGTAGAAGAACGCGGCGATCGCGGACGAGATGACACCGACCACGACCAGCGCTCCCGCGCCGCCCTCCGCCGCCGCCTTGAAGACGGCGAACTTGCCGGAGAAGCCGGAGGTCAGCGGGATGCCCGCGAAGGCGAGCAGGAACACCGCGAAGACCGCCGCCGTCAACGGAGAACGACGGCCCAGCCCCGCCCACTTGGACAGGTGCGTGGCCTCGCCGCCCGCGTCGCGCACCAGCGTGACCACCGCGAAGGCGCCGATCGTCACGAAGGAGTACGCGCCCAGGTAGAAGAGGACGGACTGGACGCCCTCCGCCGAGGTGGCGATCACACCGGCCAGGATGAAGCCGGCGTGCGCGATCGAGGAGTAGGCGAGGAGCCGCTTGACGTCGGTCTGGGTGACCGCGATGACGGCTCCCGCCAGCATCGTGACGATCGCGACGCCCCACATGACCGGCCGCCAGTCCCAGCGCAGGCCGGGCAGCACCACGTACAGCAGTCGCAGGAGGGCGCCGAAGGCGGCCACCTTCGTCGCCGCCGCCATGAAGCCGGTGACCGGGGTGGGGGCGCCCTGGTAGACGTCCGGGGTCCACATGTGGAAGGGGACCGCGCCGACCTTGAAGAGCAGGCCCATGAGGATCAGCGCGCCGCCGATCAGCAGCAGCGCGTCGTTGCCCATGGTGTCGGCGAGCGCCGGGTCGATGTTCGCCACGGTGCCGTCGACGACCTCCGCGATCGCCGCGTAGGAGACCGAGCCCGCGTACCCGTAGACGAGCGCGATGCCGAAGAGGAGGAAGGCGGAGGAGAAGGCGCCGAGCAGGAAGTACTTGACGGCCGCCTCCTGCGACATCAGCCGCTGGCGGCGGGCGAGGGCGCAGAGCAGGTACAGCGGGAGGGAGAAGACCTCCAGGGCCACGAACAGCGTCAGCAGGTCGTTGGCCGCGGGGAAGATCAGCATCCCGGCGACCGCGAACAGTGCGAGCGGGAAGACCTCGGTGGTGGCGAAGCCCGCCTTGACGGCTTCCTTCTCGCTCTCGCTGCCCGGTACGGACGCCGCCTGTGCGGCGAAGGAGTCCACCCGGTTGCCGTGGGCGGCCGGGTCCAGGCGCCGCTCGGCGAAGGTGAAGATCGCCACGACCGAGGCCAGGATGATGGTGCCCTGCAGGAAGAGCGCCGGGCCGTCGACGGCGATGGCGCCCATGGCCGCGATGTGAGCCTTGGAGCTGCCGTACCCGCCGGCGGCGAGTGCGACGACCGCCGCGAAGGCCGAGGCCAGCGCGGCGACTGCGAGGAACACCTGCGTGTAGTAACGGGCCTTGCGCGGTACGAAGGCCTCTACGAGGACTCCGATGATGGCCGCGCCCAGCACGATGAGCGTGGGCGACAGCTGGGCGTACTCGATGTGCGGGGCCGGGATCTTGTCGATCGGCGCCGCGGCCGCCAGGTTCGGCAGCAGGTTCTGGGCTGCGGCAGTCAGGGTGCTCACTTCGCCCCCTCCCCGTCATTGGTGTGCTTGGCCTCGACGGCCACCTCGGGCTTCGGGTCCGTCTGCTTCACGTCCGACATGGTGTGCTTCACCGCCGGGTTGACGATGTCGGTCAGGACCTTCGGGTAGACGCCCAGTCCGATCAGCAGCGCGATCAGCGGGGCGACCACCAGGACCTCCCGCAGGCGCAGGTCCGGCATGGTGCGGACCTCCTCCTTGACCGGGCCGGTCATGGTGCGCTGGTAGAGGACCAGCGTGTAGAGCGCCGCCAGCACGATGCCGAAGGTGGCGATGATGCCGACGACCGGGTACCGGGCGAAGGTGCCGACCAGGACGAGGAACTCGCTGACGAACGGGGCGAGGCCGGGGAGCGACAGGGTCGCGAGGCCACCGATCAGGAAGGTGCCGGCCAGGACCGGGGCCACCTTCTGCACGCCGCCGTAGTCGGCGATGAGCCGGGAGCCGCGCCGCGAGATCAGGAAGCCGGCGACCAGCATGAGCGCCGCCGTCGAGAGCCCGTGGTTGACCATGTAGAGCGTCGCGCCCGACTGGCCCTGGGAGGTCATCGCGAAGATGCCCAGGATGATGAAGCCGAAGTGCGAGATGGAGGCGTACGCCACCAGCCGCTTGATGTCCCGCTGCCCGCAGGCGACCAGCGCGCCGTAGACGATGCTGATCAGGGCCAGGACGAGGATCACCGGCGTGGCCCACTTGCTGGCCTCGGGGAAGAGTCCGAGGCAGAAGCGGAGCATCGCGAAGGTGCCGACCTTGTCGACGACGGCGGTGATCAGGACGGCGACCGGGGCCGTGGCCTCGCCCATCGCGTTCGGCAGCCAGGTGTGCAGCGGCCAGAGCGGGGCCTTCACCGCGAAGGCGAAGAAGAAGCCGAGGAACAGCCACCGTTCGGTGTTGGTCGCCATGTCGAGCGTGCCCGCCGCGCGGGCGGCGGTGATCTCCTGGAGCGAGAAGTTCCCGGCGACCACGTAGAGCCCGATGACGGCGGCCAGCATGATCAGGCCGCCGACCAGGTTGTAGAGGAGGAACTTGACCGCCGCGTACGAGCGCTGCGCGGCCGCGTTCTCGTCGGACCCGGCGTGTGCCCGGTCCCCGAAGCCGCCGATGAGGAAGTACATCGGGATGAGCATGGCTTCGAAGAAGATGTAGAAGAGGAAGACGTCGGTGGCCTCGAAGGAGATGATCACCATCGCCTCGACCAGCAGGATCAGGGCGAAGAAGCCCTGGGTCGGCCGCCAGCGCGAGGAGTTCGTCTCCAGCGGGTCGGCGTCGTGCCAGCCGGCCGCGATCACGAAGGGGATGAGCAGCGCGGTGAGTGCGATCAGCACCACCCCGATGCCGTCGACGCCCAGTTCGTAGCGGACGCCGAAGTCCGCGATCCAGGAGCGCGATTCGGTGAGCTGGTAGCGGTCGCCACCGGGCTCGAAGCGGACCGCGACGAGCACGGCCAGGGCCAGGGTCGCCAGCGAGAAGAGCAGGGCGAGCCATTTGGCGGCGGTCCGGCGGGCGGCCGGGACGGCCGCCGTCAGGATCGCACCGACCGCGGGGACCGCGGCCGTCACCGTCAGAAGCGGGAAACTCATCTCACACCGCCCTCATCAGCAGGGTCGCGGCGATCAGGATCGCCGTGCCCCCGAACATCGAGACCGCGTAGCTGCGGGCGTAGCCGTTCTGCAGCTTGCGCAGCCGGCCCGACAGTCCGCCGACTCCGGCGGCCGTCCCGTTGACCACGCCGTCGACCAGACTGTGGTCGACGTAGACGAGGGAGCGGGTCAGGTGCTCCCCGCCGCGGACCAGGACCACGTGGTTGAAGTCGTCCTGGTAGAGGTCCCGTCGGGCCGCCCGGGTGAGGAGCGAGCCGCGCGGGGCGATGACCGGGACGGGCTTCCTGCCGTACATCACCCAGGCGATGGCGACGCCGATGACGAGGACGACCATGGTCGCCAGCGTCACCGTCAGCGCGCTGATCGGCGGGTGTCCGTGCTGGTGTCCGGTGACGGGCTCCAGCCAGTGCAGGAAGCGGTCGCCGATCCCGAAGAACCCGCCCGCGAAGACCGAGCCGAAGGCCAGGATGATCATCGGGATGGTCATGGACTTCGGGGACTCGTGCGGGTGGGGGGCGTGACCCTCCGCATCCGGCTGCCAGCGCTTCTCGCCGAAGAAGGTGAGGAGCATGACGCGGGTCATGTAGAAGGCGGTGATCGCCGCGCCCAGCAGGGTCACCCCGCCGAGGATCCAGCCCTGGGTGCCGCCCTTCGCGAAGGCGGCCTCGATGATCATGTCCTTGGAGAAGAAGCCCGACAGGCCCGGGAAGCCGATGATGGCGAGGTAGCCGAGGCCGAAGGTGATGAAGGTGACCGGCATGTACTTCCGCAGGCCGCCGTACTTGCGCATGTCGACCTCGTCGTTCATCCCGTGCATCACGGAACCGGCGCCGAGGAAGAGGCCCGCCTTGAAGAACCCGTGCGTGACCAGGTGCATGATCGCGAACACGTACCCGATGGGGCCGAGGCCGGCCGCCAGGATCATGTAGCCGATCTGCGACATCGTCGAACCCGCGAGGGCCTTCTTGATGTCGTCCTTCGCGCAACCGACGATCGCACCGAAGAGGAGCGTGACGGCGCCGACCACGACGACCGCGGTCTGCGCGTCCGGAGCCCCGTTGAAGATGGCGCCCGAGCGGACGATCAGGTAGACGCCGGCCGTGACCATGGTCGCCGCGTGGATGAGGGCCGAGACCGGGGTCGGGCCCTCCATCGCGTCGCCGAGCCAGGACTGCAGCGGCACCTGGGCCGACTTGCCGCAGGCGGCGAGCAGCAGCATCAGGGCGATCGCCGTCAACTTGCCCTCGCCGGCCTCGGACACCGAGCCGAGGACCGGGCCGAAGGCGAAGGTCCCGAAGGTGGTGAACATCAGCATGATGGCGATCGAAAGGCCCATGTCGCCGACCCGGTTGACCAGGAAGGCCTTCTTCGCGGCGGTGGCGGCGCTGGGCTTGTGCTGCCAGAAGCCGATGAGGAGGTACGAGGCGAGGCCCACGCCCTCCCAGCCGACGTACAGCAGGAGGTAGTTGTCGGCGATGACCAGGAGCAGCATCGCGGCGACGAAGAGGTTGAGGTAGCCGAAGAAGCGGCGGCGGCGCTCGTCGTGCTCCATGTACCCGATGGAGTACACGTGGATGAGCGTGCCCACCCCGGAGATCAGCAGGACGAAGGTCATCGACAGCTGGTCGAGCTGGAAGCCGACGTCGGCCTGGAAGCCCTCCACCGGGATCCAGCTGAACAGCCGCTGGTGGAAGGTCCGGTCCTCGGCGGTCTTGCCGAGCATGTCGGCGAAGAGGGTGAGGCCGATGCCGAAGGAGACGGCGGCGAGCAGGGTGCCGATCCAGTGGCCGGTCTTGTCGAGACGGCGGCCGCCGCAGAGCAGCACCACCGCTCCGAGCAGGGGCGCTGCTACCAGCAGCGCGATCATGTTCTCCACAGCGACCCCTTACAGCTTCATCAGGCTGGCGTCGTCGACCGAGGCCGAGTGGCGGGTACGGAACAGCGACACGATGATCGCGAGGCCCACCACGACCTCGGCGGCGGCGACGACCATCGTGAAGAACGCGATGATCTGGCCGTCGAGGTTGCCGTGCATCCGGGAGAAGGTCACGAAGGCGAGGTTGCAGGCGTTGAGCATGAGCTCGACGCACATGAACAGCACGATCGCGTTCTTCCGGATCAGTACTCCGGCCGCCCCGATGGTGAACAGCAGCGCGGACAGGTACAGATAGTTGACCGGGTTCACTTCGAGGCCTCCTCACGGGCGTCGTGGCCGAGGGCGTCGCGGCCGAGCCGCTCGGACGACCGCTGCTCCAGGGCCTTCAGGTCGTCCAGGGCCTTGCCGGAGACGTCCCTGATCTGGCCGCGGGCGCGCAGCGTCTGGTTGACGGTGAGCTCGGAGGGGGTGCCGTCCGGCAGCAGGCCCGCGACGTCCACGGCGTTGTGCCGGGCGTAGACGCCGGGTGCGGGCAGCGGCGGGAGCTGGATGCCCTCGCGTACGCGGCGCTCGGCGAGCTCGCGCTGGGTGGCGGCCCGCTCGGTGCGCTCGCGGTGGGTGAGCACCATCGCGCCGACGGCTGCCGTGATCAGCAGGGCGCCGGTGATCTCGAAGGCGAACACGTACTTGGTGAAGATCAGCGTGGCCAGGCCCTCGACGTGCCCGCCGGAGTTGATCCGGCCGAGTCCGTTGAAGTGGGTGAGCCGGGCGTTGGCGATGCCGGTGATCAGCAGGATGCCGAAGCCGAGGCCGCACAGGACGGCCAGCCAGCGCTGTCCCTTGATGGTCTCGGTCAGCGAGTCCGCGGCGGTGACGCCGACGAGCATGACGACGAAGAGGAAGAGCATCATGATCGCGCCGGTGTAGACGACGACCTGGACGATGCCGAGGAAGTACGCCCCGTTGGCGAGGTAGAAGACCGCCAGGATGATCATCGTCCCGGCCAGGCTCAGCGCGCTGTGCACGGACTTCTTCATCAGGATCGTGGCCAGCGCGCCGATGACGGCGATCGTGCCGAGGATCCAGAACTGGGCCGCCTCACCGGTGGAGGTGAGGGTGGCGGCCGCGGCGAGGGCGCTCATGCGCCCACCCCCTCGGAGCTGTTGTCCGCGACCTCGCCCTTGGAGACGGCCACCTGACGGACCGTGCCGGGAGCCGCCCCGGTCACCAGCCCGCGGTAGTAGTCCGTGTCATCGGTGCCGGGGAAGATCGAGTGCGGTGCCTCGACCATGCCCTCGGTCAGCCCGGAGAGCAGCTGCTCCTTGGTGTAGATGAGCGCTTCGCGGCTGGAGTCGGCCAGTTCGAACTCGTTCGTCATGGTCAGCGCCCTGGTGGGGCACGCCTCGACGCACAGCCCGCACAGGATGCAGCGGGCGTAGTTGATCTGGTAGACCCGGCCGTACCGCTCACCGGGGGAGTAGCGCTCCTCCTCGGTGTTGTCCGCGCCCTCGACGTAGATCGCGTCGGCGGGACAGGCCCAGGCGCACAGCTCGCACCCGATGCACTTCTCCAGGCCGTCCGGGTGGCGGTTGAGCTGGTGCCGCCCGTGGAAGCGGGGTGCCGTGGTCTTTTCCTGCTCCGGGTACTGCTCGGTGAGGCGCTTCTTGAACATGGCCTTGAAGGTCACGCCGAAGCCGGCCACCGGGTTCTGCCACTTCTCGCCCTGCTCGGCGTCAGACTTGTCAGACATTTTCAGCACCCTCCTCTCGGTCACTGTCAGTATTCGCCGCGCCACTGACAATGAGCTCCCGCTCACTGCGGGGCCGCCTGCGCGGTACGGGTGCCAGGTGCTGGCCGGGCTTGGGCGGTACGGGGAACCCGCCCGCCAGGGGGTCGAAGGGTTCGGCGGCCGCGGCCAGTTCGGCGTCCGCGAGGGCCGTCTTCTCCTTCTTGTCGCGGAACAGGTCCGCGACGAAGGACAGCAGCAGGAGCGCGATGACCCCGCCGCCGACGTAGAGCACGATCTCCTGGAAGTCGTAGTTCTCGTTGCGCAGCGCCCGGACGGTGGCGACCAGCATCAGCCACACCACGGAGACCGGGATCAGCACCTTCCAGCCGAGCTTCATCAGCTGGTCGTAGCGCACGCGTGGGAGCGTGCCGCGGAGCCAGATGAAGAAGAACAGCAGCAGCTGGACCTTCAGGACGAACCAGAGCATCGGCCACCAGCCGTGGTTCGCGCCCTCCCAGTACGTGGAGATCGGCGCCGGGGCCCGCCAGCCACCCAGGAAGAGGGTGACGGAGACCGCGGAGACGGTGACCATGTTGACGTACTCGGCGAGCATGAACAGGGCGAACTTGATGGAGGAGTACTCGGTGTTGAAGCCGCCGACCAGGTCGCCCTCGGACTCCGGCATGTCGAAGGGGGCGCGGTTCGTCTCGCCGACCATCGTGATGACGTAGATGATGAAGGAGACCGGCAGCAGGATGATGTACCAGCGGTCGGCCTGGGCTTCGACGATCGCCGAGGTCGACATCGACCCGGAGTAGAGGAAGACCGAGGCGAAGGCCGCGCCCATCGCGATCTCGTACGAGATCATCTGCGCGCAGGAGCGCAGGCCGCCGAGCAGCGGGTAGGTGGAGCCCGAGGACCAGCCCGCGAGGACGATGCCGTAGATGCCGACCGAGGCCACCGCGAGGATGTAGAGCATCGCGATGGGCAGGTCGGTCAGCTGCATCGTGGTGCGCTGGCCGAAGATGGAGACCTCGTTGCCCGAGGGGCCGAAGGGGATCACCGCGATGGCCATGAAGGCCGGGATCGCCGCGATGATCGGTGCCAGGACGTAGACGACCTTGTCGGCCCGCTTGACGATCAGGTCTTCCTTGAGCATCAGCTTCACGCCGTCGGCGAGCGACTGGAGCATGCCCCAGGGGCCGTGCCGGTTGGGGCCGATGCGCAGCTGCATCCAGGCGACGACCTTGCGCTCCCACACGATGGAGAAGAGCACGGTCACCATCAGGAAGGCGAAGCAGAACACCGCCTTGATGACGACGAGCCACCAGACGTCCCTGCCGAACAGGGAGAGGTCTTCGGCGGCGATCTGAACGGTGTTCACGCGCCCACCTCCGCAGGGGAGTCGCTGGTGTCGGCGGGGGTGGCCGGGCCGATGCGGACCAGGGCCCCCGGGCGGGCTCCGGTGTCGGCGAGGACCCCGGAGCCGGTGGAGTTCATCGGGAGCCAGACCACCCGGTCCGGCATCTCGGTGACGCGCAGCGGCAGTTCCACGGAGCCGGCGGGGCCGGTCACCGCGAGGATGTCGCCGTTCTTGACGCCGGTCTCGGCGGCCGTGGCGGCCGACAGGCGGGCGCTGGCCTCGTGCCGGGTTCCGGCCAGGGCCTCGTCGCCGTCCTGCAGGAGCCCCTGGTCGAGGAGGAGCCGGTGGCCGGCGAGGACGGCCTCGCCCGTGCCGGGACGGGGCAGCAGCTCCCTGTCTCCGGACTGTCCGGCGGCGCGCTCCCCGGCCCACGGGCCGAGCCGGTCGATCTCCTGCCGTACGGCGTGTACGTCGGGCAGCGCGATCGGCCGGTCGGCCGCGTCGGCCAGCATGTGCAGCACGCGGGAGTCGGCGGGGGCGAGCCGGCGGGTCATCTGCTCGGGCTTGAGCGCGGCCTCGAACGGCCGGACCCTGCCCTCCCAGTTGATGAACGCGCCCGGCTTCTCGGCGACGGCCGCGACGGGGAAGACCACGTCCGCGTGGTCGGTGACCTCGCTGGGCCGCAGTTCCAGGGAGACCACGAAGGCCTCCTGGAGCGCGATCCTGGCGCGGGCCGGGTCCGGCAGGTCGGCGAGCTCCACGCCCGCGACCAGCAGGGCGGACAGTTCGCGTCCGGCAGCGGCCTCGACGATCTGGCCGGTGTCGCGGCCGTAGCGGTGCGGCAGCTCGTCCAGGCCCCAGGCGGCGGCGACCTCGTCGCGGGCCCGCGGGTCGGTGGCGGGGCGGGCGCCCGGCAGCAGGGACGGCAGCGCGCCCGCCTCGACGGCGGCCCGCTCTCCGGCCCGGCGCGGGATCCACACCAGGGTGGCGCCGGTGGCGTCCGCGACCCGTACGGCCGCGGTCAGCGCGCCGGGCACGCCCGCGAGGCGCTCCCCCACGACGATGACCGCGCCGGGCAGGCGCAGCGCGTCGGAGGCGGCCTGGCCGCCGTCCTCCAGGCCGGTGTCGGAGGCCAGGGCGTTCAGCCACTCGGGCTCGGTGCCGGGGGCGGCGGCCAGCAGGGTGCCGCCCGCCTTCTCCAGGCCGCGCGTGGCGAACGGGGCGAGGGCGAAGGTCCGCTGCTTGTGCTTGCGGTGGGCCTTGCGCAGCCGCAGGAAGACTCCGGGGGCTTCCTCCTCGGCCTCGATGCCGACGAGGAGCACGGCCGGGGCCGCCTCCAGCGAGGTGTTGGTGACACCGTGCCCGTCGAGGTCCTTGCCGGTGCCGGCCACGGTGGCGGCCAGGAACTCGGTCTCCTCCGCGCTGTGCACCCGGGCCCGGAAGTCGATGTCGTTGGTGTCGAGCACGACCCGGGCGAACTTGGCGTACGCGTAGGCGTCCTCGACGGTGAGGCGTCCGCCGGTGAGGACTCCGGCCCGGCCGCGCGCGGCGGCCAGCCCGGTGGCCGCGGCCTCCAGGGCCTCGGGCCAGCTCGCCGGGGCCAGGACCCCGTCGGTGCCGCGGACCAGCGGGGTGGTGAGCCGGTCGGGGCGCTGCGCGTAGCGGAACCCGAAGCGGCCCTTGTCGCAGATCCACTCCTCGTTGACCTCGGGGTCCTCCGCGGCCATCCGGCGCAGCACCTTGCCGCGGCGGTGGTCGGTGCGCGTCGCGCAGCCGCCCGCGCAGTGCTCGCACACGCTCGGGGAGGAGACGAGGTCGAAGGGGCGGGAGCGGAACCGGTAGGCGGCCGAGGTGAGGGCGCCGACCGGGCAGATCTGGATGGTGTTGCCGGAGAAGTACGACTCGAAGGGGTCGTCCTCGCCGGTGCCGACCTGCTGGAGCGCGCCGCGCTCCAGGAGTTCGATCATCGGGTCGCCGGCGATCTCGTTGGAGAAGCGGGTGCAGCGCGCGCACAGCACGCACCGCTCGCGGTCCAGCAGCACCTGCGTGGAGATCGGGACCGGCTTCTCGTAGGTGCGCTTCTTGCCCTCGAACCGCGATTCGGCGTTGCCGTGGGACATCGCCTGGTTCTGCAGCGGGCATTCGCCGCCCTTGTCGCAGACGGGGCAGTCCAGCGGGTGGTTGATGAGCAGCAGCTCCATCACCCCGCGCTGGGCCTTGTCGGCGACCGGGGAGGTCAGCTGGGTCTTGACGACCATGCCGTCGGTGCAGGTGATGGTGCAGGAGGCCATCGGCTTGCGCTGGCCCTCGACCTCGACGATGCACTGGCGGCAGGCGCCGGCCGGGGAGAGGAGGGGGTGGTCGCAGAACCGGGGGATCTCGATGCCGAGCTGTTCGGCGGCCCGGATGACCAGGGTTCCCTTGGGCACCGACAGTTCGATGCCGTCGATGGTCAGGGAGATCTGGTCCACCGGAGGAACCGCGGCCTCTCCGCCGCCGGAGGCTGCCGTAGTGGTCACGGTCATGCGGTCACCTCCGTGTCGGCCCAGAGGGTCGACTTCTTGGGGTCGAAGGGGCAGCCCTTGCCCGTGATGTGCTGCTCGTACTCCGCGCGGAAGTACTTGAGCGAGGAGAAGATGGGGCTGGCGGCGCCGTCACCGAGCGCGCAGAACGACTTGCCGTTGATGTTGTCGGCGATGTCGTTCAGCTTGTCGAGGTCGGACATGACCCCCTTGCCCGCTTCGATGTCGCGGAGCAACTGGACCAGCCAGTACGTGCCTTCGCGGCAGGGCGTGCACTTGCCGCAGGACTCGTGGGCGTAGAACTCGGTCCAGCGGGTCACCGCCCGCACCACGCAGGTCGTCTCGTCGAAGCACTGCAGGGCCTTGGTGCCGAGCATGGAGCCGGCCGCGCCGACGCCCTCGTAGTCCAGCGGGACGTCGAGGTGCTCCTCGGTGAACATCGGGGTGGAGGAGCCGCCCGGGGTCCAGAACTTCAGCCGGTGCCCGGGGCGCATGCCGCCGCTCATGTCGAGGAGCTGGCGCAGGGTGATGCCGAGCGGGGCCTCGTACTGGCCGGGGCCGACGACGTGCCCGGAGAGCGAGTACAGGGTGAAGCCGGGGGACTTCTCGGTCCCCATCGACTTGAACCAGTCCTTGCCCCTGTTCAGGATCGCGGGAACCGAGGCGATGGACTCCACGTTGTTCACCACGGTGGGGCAGGCGTAGAGGCCTTCGACCGCGGGGAAGGGGGGACGCAGCCGGGGCTGGCCGCGGCGGCCTTCGAGGGAGTCCAGGAGGGCCGTTTCCTCGCCGCAGATGTAGGCGCCCGCGCCCGCGTGCACGGTGATGTCGAGCTTCAGCCCGCTCCCGAGGCCGCTCTTGTCACGATGTTCAGCCTCGCCGAGGTACCCGGCCTCGTACGCCTCGCGCACCGCCTCGTGCAGGCGCCGCAGGACCGGCACGGTCTCGCCGCGCAGGTAGATGAAGGCGTGCTCCGAGCGGATCGCGTAGCAGGCGATGATCATTCCCTCGATGAGGGAGTGCGGGTTGGCGAAGAGGAGGGGGATGTCCTTGCAGGTGCCCGGCTCCGACTCGTCCGCGTTCACGACGAGGTAGTGCGGCTTGCCGTCGCCCTGCGGGATGAACTGCCACTTCATTCCGGTGGGGAAGCCCGCGCCGCCGCGCCCGCGCAGGCCCGAGTCCTTCACGTAGGCGATGAGCTCGTCCGGACTCATGGCGAGTGCCTTGCGCAGACCCTCGTAGCCGCCGTGCCTCTTGTAGGTCTCCAGCGTCCACGACCGCGGCTCGTCCCAGAACGCCGACAGGACGGGCGCGAGGAGCTTCTCCGGACTCGTTCCGTTCTTACTCAGTTCGGTGGACACGGTCATCACTCCCCTCCCTCGATGGTGGCCTCGCCGCGCGGGTGCACGATCGGGGTGTGCGGGGCTTCGCCGCGCGCGATGCGCAGGCCGATCAGCGACGCGTGACCGGCGCCGCCGCTGGCCTCGACCGCGCCCTCGCGCTCGTCGGGGAAGCCCGCCAGGATCCGCGCGGTCTCCTTGTACGAGCACAGCGGCGCGCCCCGGGTCGGCTCGACGGTGCGGCCGGCCAGCAGGTCGTCCACCATGGCCTTGGCGGACTCGGGGGTCTGGTTGTCGAAGAACTCCCAGTTGACCATCACCACGGGGGCGTAGTCGCAGGCCGCGTTGCACTCGATGTGCTCGAGGGTGACCTTGCCGTCGGGGGTGGTCTCGTTGTTGCCGACCCCGAGGTGCTCCTTGAGCTCCTCGAAGATGGCGTCGCCGCCCATGACCGCGCACAGGGTGTTCGTGCAGACGCCGACCTGGTAGTCCCCGGAGGGCTTGCGCCGGTACATCGTGTAGAAGGTCGCCACGGCCGTGACCTCGGCGGTCGTCAGCCCCAGCACGTCGGCGCAGAACCGGATGCCGGTGCGCGAGACGTAGCCCTCCTCGGACTGGATGAGGTGGAGCAGCGGCAGCAGCGCGGAACGGCTGTCGGGGTAGCGGGCGATGACCTCGGCGGCGTCGGCGGCGAGCCGCTCGCGCACCTCGGCCGGGTAGTCCGGGGCCGGCAGCCGGGGCATGCCCAGCGAGATGTCGGTCATCGGTCGACGCCTCCCATCACGGGGTCGATGGAGGCGACGGCCACGATGACGTCGGCGATCTGGCCGCCCTCGCACATCGCCGCCATGGCCTGCAGGTTGGTGAAGGACGGGTCGCGGAAGTGGACCCGGTAGGGGCGGGTGCCGCCGTCGGAGACGAGGTGCACGCCGAGCTCGCCCTTGGGCGACTCCACGGCCGCGTAGGCCTGGCCGGCCGGTACCCGGAAGCCCTCGGTCACCAGCTTGAAGTGGTGGATGAGGGACTCCATGGAGGTGCCCATGATCTGCTTGATGTGGTCGAGCGAGTTGCCGAGGCCGTCGGGGCCCATGGCGAGCTGCGCCGGCCAGGCGATCTTCTTGTCGGCGACCATGACGGGGCCCGGCTCCAGCCGGTCCAGGCACTGCTCGACGATCCGCAGGGACTGGCGCATCTCCTCCAGGCGGATCAGGAACCGCCCGTAGGAGTCGCAGGACTCGGTGGTCGGTACGTCGAACTCGTAGTTCTCGTAGCCGCAGTACGGGTCCGTCTTGCGCAGGTCGTGCGGGAGGCCTGCGGAGCGCAGGACCGGGCCGGTGGCGCCGAGCGCCATGCAGCCGGTGAGGTCGAGGTAGCCGACGTCCTGCATGCGGGCCTTGAAGATGGGGTTGCCGGTGGCGAGCTTGTCGTACTCCGGCAGGTTCTTCTTCATGGTCTTCACGAAATCGCGGAGCTGGTCCACGGCGCCCGGGGGCAGGTCCTGCGCGAGGCCGCCGGGGCGGATGAACGCGTGGTTCATGCGCAGGCCGGTGATCAGCTCGAACACGTCGAGGATCAGCTCGCGGTCGCGGAACCCGTAGATCATGATCGTGGTCGCGCCCAGCTCCATGCCGCCGGTGGCGATGCACACCAGGTGGGAGGAGAGCCGGTTGAGCTCCATCAGCAGGACGCGGATGGCGGTGGCGCGGTCCGGGATCTGATCGGTGATGCCGAGCAGCTTCTCGACGCCCAGGCAGTACGCCGTCTCGTTGAAGAACGGCGTCAGGTAGTCCATGCGCGTGACGAAGGTGGTGCCCTGCGTCCAGTTCCGGTACTCGAGGTTCTTCTCGATGCCTGTGTGGAGGTAGCCGATGCCGCAGCGGGCCTCGGTGACCGTCTCGCCGTCGATCTCCAGGATCAGGCGGAGCACTCCGTGGGTGGAGGGGTGCTGGGGGCCCATGTTGACGACGATCCGCTCGTCGTCGGCGCGGGCCGCCGACTGGACGATCTCGTCCCAGTCGCCGCCGGTGACGGTGTAGACGGTGCCCTCGGTGGTTTCCCTGGCGGAGGCGTGATTCGAAGTGGACATCAGCTGTACGACCTCCGCTGGTCAGGAGCCGGGATCTGGGCGCCCTTGTACTCGATGGCGATGCCGCCGAGCGGGTAGTCCTTGCGCTGCGGGAAGCCCTGCCAGTCGTCCGGCATCATGATCCGGGTGAGGGCCGGGTGCCCGTCGAAGACCAGGCCGAAGAAGTCGTACGTCTCGCGCTCGTGCCAGTCGTTCGTCGGGTAGACGGAGACGATCGAGGGGACGTGCGGGTCGGCGTCCGGAGCGGTGACCTCCAGCCGCACGATCCGGCCGTGGGTGAGCGAGCGCAGGTGGTAGACGGCGTGCAGCTCGCGGCCCTTGTCGTCCGGGAAGTGCACCCCGCTGACCCCGGTGCAGAGCTCGAAGCGCAGGGCCGGGTCGTCGCGCAGGGTCCTGGCGACGAGGAGGAGGTGCTCGCGCGCGATGTGGAGGGTCAGCTCCGCCCGGTCGACGACGACCTTCTCGATCGCGTTCTCCGGGACCAGGTCCTGCTCCTCCAGGGCGCCTTCCAGCTCGTCGACGACCTCGTCGAAGTACGAACCGTACGGGCGGGCGCTCGCGCCGGGCAGGGCCACGGTGCGCACGAGGCCGCCGTAGCCGCTGGTGTCGCCGCCGTCGTTGGCGCCGAACATGCCCTTGCGGACGCCGATCACCTCGGGGCCGGCCGCGCCCCGGGGCGCGGGCACGTTGTCGCCGTTGCCGGCTTGGGGGCCGTTCTGCACGGCCGGGTCCTCGCTCACCGCAGGAGCCCCTTCATCTCAATGGTGGGGAGCGCCTTGAGGGCCGCCTCCTCCGCCTCGCGGGCCGCCTCTTCCCGGTTCACGCCGAGCTTGCCGCCCTGGATCTTCTGGTGGAGCTTGAGGATCGCGTCGAGCAGCATCTCGGGGCGGGGCGGGCAGCCGGGCAGGTAGATGTCCACGGGCACGATGTGGTCGACGCCCTGGACGATCGCGTAGTTGTTGAACATTCCGCCCGAAGACGCACAAACACCCATGGAGATGACCCACTTGGGATCGGGCATCTGGTCGTACACCTGCCGCAGCACCGGCGCCATCTTCTGGCTGACCCGGCCCGCCACGATCATCAGGTCGGCCTGGCGCGGGGATCCGCGGAAGACCTCCATGCCGAAGCGGGCCAGGTCGTACCGGCCCGCTCCGGTGGTCATCATCTCGATGGCGCAGCAGGCCAGGCCGAAGGTGGCCGGGAAGACGGACGCCTTGCGCACCCATCCCGCGGCCTGTTCGACGGTGGTCAGCAGAAAGCCGCTCGGCAGCTTCTCTTCCAGTCCCATGGAAATTCAGCCCCTCAGTCCCATTCCAGGCCGCCGCGGCGCCATACGTAGGCGTAGGCGACGAAGACGGTGAGCACGAAGAGGAGCATCTCGACGAGCCCGAAGATCCCCAGCGAGTCGAAGGTGACCGCCCAGGGGTAGAGGAAGACAACCTCGATGTCGAAGACGATGAAGAGCATCGCCGTCAGGTAGTACTTGATGGGGAAGCGGCCGCCGCCGGCCGGCATCGGAGTGGGCTCGATGCCGCACTCGTAAGCTTCAAGTTTTGCCCGGTTGTACCGTTTTGGGCCGATCAGCGTGGCCATGACCACGGAGAAGATCGCAAACCCTGCGCCGAGGGCGCCGAGCACGAGGATGGGCGCGTACGCATTCACGCTCCTCGCTCCTTCCAGTCGTCCTTGACCGTTGGACCGCTGCTCCGGCGCCGCGCGCCCCGCCTCTCACATCTCGCATGTGAGGCAGTTCACAAGCCGGACTGGTGCGCATCTTATGCCCGCCCATCTGTGATCTGCGACACGGGTTACAACAACGAGTTTGTGATCTCCACCACCTGACGAACGATCATGAAGCCCAATGAGTGGTGATCTTCATACGTGAAGCATCCACATGATCACCAAAGGTGACATCCGCACCTGTCGTCGCAGGTGGAAGGCCTGTCGCACTATCAAATCGTGGCCACTGCATGCAAATTGGCACGGTGGTGCGCGTGATGATAAAGGGATCGGCGTCCCCCGGTCGGGGGACCCCGCACGGACGGAAGTGGACGCGTGCATGCGTTCACTAACTCGGGGCAGAAGGGGGTCAGGGGTCACCCGGAAGCAACCCGGGAGCGACCCCGGGTGGGGTTCCGGCCCGCCTCCGACCCACCCCCGACCCGCCCCCGATCCGCCCCCGACCCCTCGGCGGCTTCACGGTTCGATCACAGGAGGGCCACAGCGTCCGCATCGCGTGACGCTTCTGTGACCTGCGCCACTCGGAATTCGCGGTACCGAAAGGGGGCTTGGCCATCTGTGCGGGTGGATGGTAGGCCCGGGATCAATTCGGACTTATTTCGGAAACCCCATGATCACAGCCTTGTGAGGGGCTGTCCGATTCGCCCGTTACGGCGTCAATAAGAGGTACGGCGCGCCCGGTTAGCCCGCTTCGCGCACAACTGTGGCGCAGACCACGTTTCTTGAAGGGAACCGGCGCGCCCTGATAGCGGTTGTACCCATGTCCCTCACCGCTCACATACCCAGCCACCGGAAGCCCCGCCGCAGCGCCTCGAAGCTCGCGGTCCGCGCCGGAGTTGCCGGTGGCGTCCTCAGCACCCTGGCCATGGCCGGCACGGCGAGCGCCACCCCCTCCGCCGAGCCCGCGCACGAGACCACGCTCGAAATGCCGGTCCTCGACCTGGACCTGAGCGCCGAGGTGTCCTCCTCCGTGGCCAAGGCCGCCGAGAACACCCGCGCCCTCGCCGTCGACGGCGAGCTCAACGCCCTGGAAGAGACGGCCCGCACCGGCGCCGCCGCCGAGGCGAAGCAGCTCAAGGCCGACGCCCAGGAGAAGGCCGACGCCGAGAAGAAGGCGAAGGCCGAGGCGGACCGCAAGGCCGAGGCCGAGCGCGCCAGCCGCAGCACGGCCCGCACTCCGATCCAGAGCACCTCCGGGTCCTCCTCGTCTAACGGGTCCTCCTCCTCGGGGTCCTCCTCGCAGGGCAAGGGCACCGTCACGGCCCCCGCGACCGGCTCCGCCGCCGCCATCGTCAACTTCGCCCGCGCTCAGGTCGGCAAGGCGTACGTCATGGGCGGCACCGGCCCGTCCTCGTTCGACTGCTCGGGCCTCGTCCAGGCCGCGTACCGCCAGGCCGGCATCAGCCTGCCGCGCATGTCGCAGGCGCAGTCCTCGGCCGGCACCTCGGTCTCCCTGAGCGCCCTCCAGCCGGGCGACATCCTGTACTGGGGCTCCAAGGGCAGCGCGTACCACGTCGCCGTCTACGTCGGCGGCGGCAAGTTCGTCGGCGCGCAGAACCCCAGCACCGGCATCGTCGAGCGCTCCCTGAGCTACGACAGGCCGACGGGCGCCGTGCGCGTCCTCTGACGACTCCCCGCAGTCCCGGGCCGCTCCCGGTGACGCACGAAAGGCCGGTACTCCCCCGCTCGGGGGTGGAGTACCGGCCTTTCGGCCGTCCTGGGGGCTCCTGGAGGCCCTTGGGGCCGCCGAGGGGCGTCCGGGCGCCGTCGGGCGGCGCGGGAAGCCGCGGAGGCGACCCCGCGCCGTTCCCGTTCCGCTCCCGTTCCCGTTCCCGCTCTCGTCCTCGTCCTCGTCCTCGTTCCGTCAGTCGAGGAACGTGGCCGAGGTGATCTTGTTCTTGAAGTTGACGCTGGCGTTGCCCACGTAGCCCGGGGGGAGCGAACCGATCAGACCGGTGAGGTTCACCTCGGTGGCCACCTTCCACGTGTAGGTGTCCCGGTTGCGGTACGACGCGGTGTCGTCGTTCGTCACCCGGTTCCGGCCCTCACAACCCTCCGGCCCGACGAAGAGGTTGTTGAAGAAGTTCCAGTCCGAGGACATCAGGTCGAAGACACAGCCCCCTTGGTAGGAGTTGTAGTAAAGGCCGAACTCGCTGGTTTCCAGATACCCGTTCCGCTCCGTGTTGGCGGCGGCCGGACCGGCCGCCACAAGGAGAACGGCGCCGACGGATACCGCGGTGGCGCACCCGGTGACGAGTTTGTTAAGGGCCTTGCTCATGGGACATTTCTCCATCTTCAGGGAATTGATTCCGGCCGGGATTAAACCTTCCGGGGCACCGCGGGGCAAGGGCCTTCTCGGCTTTTCAGGCCACAACCGGCCTGGCGGGTAAGGGACTTGTCCGTATTGCGAGCTCCCGATTACGCTCTCCTGCGGCCTTCCGGCCCCCTCCGCACCAACGCGCCCTTCCACTCCGCCGACCGCAAGGGAAACGCCTCGTGCGTGTACGCGAAATATCCTCGTCACTCCTTTTGTGCCTCGCACTGACCGGATGCGGAAGCGGGGAACTCCCGGGGAAGAACTCCGGAGCGGGAAAGCCGGGACGTGCGGCCGGACCCACCGCCACACCCTCGATCGCGGCGGCGGACATGCCGTTCTACACGTGCATGCAGGAGCACGGAATGACCATCTCCTACGGGGACAACGGGGCTCCGCACTTCGTGGAGAAGGAGAGCCCTCAGTACCCCCCTGCGCAGCAGGCCTGCCTGTCGCTGCTGCCGCCCCCCTCCCCCGTCCAGGCGAGCCCGCAGGAACTCGCCGCCGCGCGCGAGGCCTCCGCGTGCATGCGGGCGAAGGGCGTCTCCTGGTACCCGGACCCGGATCCGGTCACCGCCGAGGTGCAGCAGAAGGACGGCGGCACCTCCGAGCAGTGGCAGGAGCTCAAGCGGGACCACCTCGACGCGTACCGGGCCTGCATGCCCCGCCCCTCCTGAGCCGCGCGCACGGCTCAGAGGAGACCGGCCGCCAGCTTGTAACGGACCTCGCGCTGCTTCTTGTAGAGCGCGAGGGTCTCTGCGTGCTCCTCCACCAGCCGCTCCTGGTAGGCCTTCTCCACCGCCGCCCAGATGCCGACGAGGTTCACCTCGCGCTTGCAGGCGACGTCGGCCTTTGCCGCGGTGACGGCTTTGGGGCCGCCCGGATCGGCCTCCAGGCCGAGGGTCTGGACGACCTCGTAGGGATCCTTCAGGCCGGTGTACCCGGACTTCTCCATGCACGCCGACCAGTTCTTCAGCGCCTCGGCCACCCGCGAATCGTCCTTGGAGCGTTCGTGCGCCTGCGAGGCCAGCCCGAACGGGAACAGCAGGTCCACGCTGTCCTTCGTCGGCGCGTAGAGCTTGCGGTACGCCTCCCGTATGCATCCGCCGGGCGGCACCTTCTGCCCGCCGAAGTCGATGCCGCTGTCCACCCGCGCGGCCTCCTCCTCGCTCGCGGCGTCCGCGGGCTGCGTGGCGCCCTGGGCTCCGCCCGGCCGTTCGCCGTGCATGACCAGGGTGGCGCTCTCGCTCAGCGGGGCGGCCGGGGGCTTCACGGGCCGCCCCTTGCCCGCGGTCATGTCGTAGCCGTGGGCCGCCGCGTACACCGGATCGGCCGCCCCGAAGAGCGCCCGGTGCCGGCCCTCGGGCCCCTGGGCACCGGCGGGATCGGACGGCCTGACCTCCTCGTACGGGAATCCGTACCGGGCCATGCAGCGCGAGAGCAGCCGCTGCTGCACCTGCCCCATGCGGACCGTCTCGGCGTCGGTGTCCGTGTACGCGTCCAGGGGCATCGAGAGCGAGGAGGTGGCCGGGGCGACGGCGACCTCGCCGAGTTCCGGCTCCCCGTGCGCGCCGCCACCGTCCGGATCCGAGCAGCCGGCCAGGGCGAACGCCAGCAGGACGGCGACCGGGAGGGCCGCGGCCGGGAAGGCGGAGCGGAGGGCGGGGTGTCGGAGCGGACGGGAGCCCGTCGCGGAAGACCTGTTCACTCTCGGGAATTGAACAGCCCGGCCCGTACCGGGGACAAGGCCTTCTCACCTGCTGGTCAGCCAAACTTCTTGCCTGGAAACCAACTTGCCCGCCCGTCCGACTGGCGGGCACCCCGTGCCGAACGGGCGGCACCCTGCCAAGATGGCCGGGGCGAGCACGCCCGAGTCGCCCCAGGAAGTGGTGATCCGTGACGCCCAGCCCCTCCGACGAAGCCCCCGGCGCCGGCCCCACCGCCGCCCCGGCCGCCGCCGGGCTCGGACTCCTGTCCCTCGGCGGCTGGCTGCTGACCACCACCCGCCCCTGGCAGAAGCCCGGCTCCCCCCTGACGCTCACCCTGGACTGGACGGCCTCGGGCACCCTGATGCTCTGCGGCCTGGTCCTGCTGACCCGCTGCATCCACCGGGTACACGGCACGGCGGAGCCCGCGCAGGGGACCCCGTACGAGACCCCGCGCGAGACGCGCCCGGCCAGGGGCAGGGCCAGGCTTTGGGGGCGGCCTTGAGTCCGCCGAAGTCACCAGCGGACAGGCGGAACAGGAGTGGTAAGCAAGCGCCTCAAGATCAAGGCCAAGAGTGAGGGCACGCTCGTCCTGGACGCCCAAAGGCTCTCACTGCACGTCGACGGTGATGAGGGGATGCGTGCGCGCATCGAGGTCGCTCAGCAGAGCGGCCGGCGCGTGGCACTGTGCGCACTGACACCCTTGGAGGTGCGCCGAACCGGCGAGGCCGCCAAGCGACTCCGGTTCCTGCTGTCCCGGTTCGATGTGAAACCGGTCAACGATGCGGTGACAGACGCCGCGGCGAAGCTGCTGGACGCGTCGGGCCTTGACGGGCACGAATGCCTCGTGGACGCACTCGTGGTGGCCACGGCCGCACTCTGCACACCTCCGGTACTGCTCGTCACCTCTGACAGGTCGCACATCCCGGCGCTGTGCAAGGCCGCCGAGGAACTTCCCGGCTCGCCGAAGGTGAAGATCGTCAGCGTGTGACGGCCGAAGGCCACGAGCCGGACCGCTCGACCCGACGAGCGGTCCGGCCTTGAATGATCAGGCTTTCGGAGCGACCTTCGAAAGGCCGTTGATGACGCGGTCCATCGCGTCACCGCCCGTCGGGTCGGTGAGGTTGGCCAGCATCTTCAGCGTGAACTTCATCAGCACCGGGTGGCTCAGCCCGCGCTGGGCGGCGATCTTCATGATCTTCGGGTTGCCGATCAGCTTCACGAAGGCGCGGCCCAGCGTGTAGTAGCCGCCGTAGGTCTCCTTCAGGACCTTCGGGTAGCTGTGCAGGGTCAGTTCGCGCAGGGCCGGGGTGGCCCGGGAGTGGGCCTGGACGATGACGTCGGCCGCGATCTGGCCCGACTCCATCGCATAGGCGATGCCCTCGCCGTTGAACGGGTTGACGAGCCCGCCCGCGTCACCGACGAGCAACAGCCCCTTGGTGTAGTGCGGCTGGCGGTTGAAGGCCATCGGCAGGGCCGCGCCGCGGATGGGCTGCGTCATGTTCTCGGGGGTGTAGCCCCAGTCCTCCGGCATCGAGGCGCACCAGGCCTTGAGGACCTCGCGCCAGTCCAGCTCCTTGAAGGCGGAGGAGGAGTTGAGGATGCCCAGACCCACGTTGGAGGTGCCGTCGCCCATGCCGAAGATCCAGCCGTAGCCGGGCAGCAGCCGGTCCTCGGCCCCGCGCCGGTCCCAGAGCTCCAGCCAGGACTCCAGGTAGTCGTCGTCGTGGCGGGGCGAAGTGAAGTACGTACGCACGGCCACGCCCATCGGGCGGTCCTCGCGGCGGTGCAGGCCCATCGCCAGGGAGAGCCGCGAGGAGTTGCCGTCGGCCGCGACCACCAGCGGGGCGCTGAAGGTGACCTGGGTCTTCTCCTCGCCCAGCTTCGCCGTCACTCCCGTGATGTGACCGGTACGGGGATCGCGTACGGGCTCGCCGACGTTGCAGCGCTCGTACAGCCGGGCGCCGGCCTTCTGCGCCTGGCGGGCCAGGGTCTCGTCGAAGTCGTCGCGCTTGCGGACGAGTCCGTAGTCGGGGAAGGAGGCAAGCTCGGGCCAGTCCAGCTGGAGCCGCTGGCCGCCGCCGATGATCCGCAGGCCCTTGTTGCGCAGCCAGCCGGCCTCTTCGGAGATGTCGATGCCCATCGACACGAGCTGCTTGGTGGCGCGCGGCGTCAGGCCGTCACCGCAGACCTTCTCGCGCGGGAACGCCGTCTTCTCCAGGAGCAGGACGTCGAGTCCGGCCTTGGCCAGGTAGTAAGCAGTGGTCGAGCCGGCAGGCCCGGCCCCGACGACGATCACGTCCGCGGAGTGCTCGGAGAGGGGCTCGGTCACGACGGGTCTCCCGAAAGCTCGATAAACGATAAGAGTGCCCAACGGCACCGGAACACGTGCAGTCTATGCAGCGAGAGAGATCGCGATCCGAAGGGCTGCCCTGTGACCACCTCGCCGACCCGGCCGCTCCCCGTCGTCCAGCTCCGTGTGCCCACGGACGAGGACGCACACGCCTGGCACCGGGTCTTCCACGACCCGGACGTCATGGAGTTCCTCGGCGGTCCCGCCGAGCTCTCCTTCTACGAAGAAATCACCGCGCGGCAGCGGATGCACGACGCGCGGCTCGGCTTCTGCCTGTGGACGCTGCTGGACGCGGACGGTGAGGTCATCGGCTTCACCGGGGCGCAGCCGTGGCCGGCGGAGAAGGAGTGGGGGCCGGTGGGGGAGATCGAGATCGGCTGGAGGCTCGGTCGCTCCGCGTGGGGGCGGGGCTATGCGTATGCCGCTGCGCTGGCGACGCTGGAGCGGGTGCGGGGGGCTGGGGTTCCGGATGTGGTGGCGATGATCGACGATGCGAACGTTCGCTCGATCGCGGTGGCGGAGCGGCTGGGCATGACCCTGGCGGACCGGTTCCCCCTCCCGGGGGGCCGGCGCCAAGCCCGCCGCTACGCACTGTCCCTCGCCCCGTCCTAGCCCCCGCTGCGCGGAGCCGTGCCGCCGCCGCCCCGTCCCGGATGCCCCGCAGCGACCTTCGCCGCTGCGGGGGGCGGAGTCCCGGCTGCGACCCTTGCCGCTGCGCGGGGCGGAGTCCCCTACCCACCCTTCCACCGTTCCCCGGGCGCTGCCCGGAGCCCGGTCCTCAAGCGCCGGACGGGCTGGAAGGGTGCCGGGCTGCGCCCGGACCCCCTGGGGCTCCGCCCCAGACCCCGCTCCTCAAACGCCGGAGGGGCTGGGTACATCCGGCCTCGCCGGCGTTTGAGGCGCGGGGGTCCGGGGGCTGGTCCCCGGCAACGGCGGCGTGCCCGGCATGGGGTCCGGGCGTAGCCCGGGGAACGGTGGAAGGGTGGGTAGGGGACCTCGCCCCGCAGGGACGAAGCAGCCGCACCCGCCGGACGGCACCCCGCGCAGCGGTGGGAGGGGCGGCGCGTCGGGGCTCAAAAAACGGAAAGGCCCGTCAGGGTCGTGAAGCGGTCCAGGGCGGCCACCGCGGCCACGGAGTTGCCCTGGGCGTCGAGACCGGGGCTCCACGCGGCCAGCGTGCACGCGCCGGGCACCACCGCCACGATGCCGCCGCCCACGCCGCTCTTGCCGGGCAGGCCCACCCGGTAGGCGAACTCCCCCGCCGCGTCGTACGTCCCGCACGTCAGCATCACCGCGTTGACCTGCTTCGCCTCGCTGCGCGTGAGGAGCCGCGAGCCGTCCGCGCGCAGTCCGTGCCGGGCCAGGAAGCGGCCGGCGCGGGCCAGGTCGGCGCAGCTCATCTCGATGGAGCACTGCCAGAAGTAGTGCTCCAGCAGCGTCGGCACCGGGTTGTCGATGTTCCCGTAGGCGGCCATGAAGTGGGCCAGGGCCGCATTGCGGTCGCCGTGTTCCTGTTCGGAGGCGGCGACCTCCGCGTCGAAGGCGACGTCCGGGTTCTGGCTCTCTTCCCGGAGGAAGCCGAGGAGTTCGCTGCTCGCGTCGCCCGTCAGCGTCTGGAGCCGGTCGGTGACGACGAGCGCGCCCGCGTTGATGAAGGGGTTGCGGGGGATGCCGTTCTCGTACTCCAGCTGCACGAGCGAGTTGAACGGGTTGCCGGAGGGTTCCCGGCCCACCCGCTCCCACAGGCTGTCGCCGCCCTCGGCGAGCGCGAGGGCCAGCGCGAAGACCTTGGTGATGGACTGGGTGGAGAACGGCGTGTGCCAGTCCCCCACCCCGAAGACGTTGCCGTCGAGGTCGGCGATGGCCATCCCGAACTGCCGCGGGTCGACGGACGCCAGCGCCGGGATGTACTCGGCGGTGGCGCCGCTGCCGATCAGCGGGGCGATGTCGGTGGCGACCTGCTCCAGCAGGGCCTGGTAGTCCATCTCCGCAGCCCCGTACTACGCGTGCTTGGTGCCGCGGTGCAGCGCGACGATGCCGCCGCTCAGATTGCGCCAGGCCACCTTGGACCAGCCGGCCTTCTGCAGCAGCGCGGCCAGTGCGGGCTGGTCGGGCCAGGCGCGGATGGAGTCGGCGAGGTAGACGTACGCGTCGGGGTTGGAGGAGACCGCGCGGGCGACCGGCGGCATCGCGCGCATCAGGTACTCGGTGTACACGGTCCGGAAGGGGGCCCAGGTGGGCTGCGAGAACTCGCAGATCACGACCTGGCCGCCGGGCTTCGTGACCCGGTACAGCTCGCGCAGGGCGGCGTCGGTGTCCTGGACGTTGCGCAGGCCGAAGGAGATGGTGACGGTGTCGAAGGAGTCGTCCTTGAACGGCAGCTTCGTCGCGTCGCCGGCCGTCAGCGGGAGCCAGGGGTTGCGCTTCTTGCCCTCGCGGAGCATGCCGAGGGAGAAGTCGCAGGGCACGACGTACGCGCCGGTCGCGGCGAAGGGCAGCGAGGACGTGGCCGTGCCGGCGGCCAGGTCGAGGACGAGCTGCCCGGGGCGCGCGCCGACCGCCTTGGCGACCTCCTTGCGCCACAGGCGGGCCTGCCCGAGGGAGAGGACGTCGTTGGTGAGGTCGTAGTTCGCCGCCACGCCGTCGAACATGGAGGCGACTTCGTGCGGCTGCTTGTCCAGGGAAGCGGATGTCACTGGCGTGGGCCCCTCGGGTGCGGTGCGAATGGTTCGGCGAACGGTTCGGCAGGGTCCTGCGGACCGCCCCGTCATTCTCGCAGGCCCCCGGGCACCGCACCCGGCCGCCCGTACGGGTACGTGTGCCTGCGGGCTCAGCGACGGCGGTGCAGCAGCCTGCCGCCGATGACCGTGGCCACACAGCTCGTCGGGCCCTCCACCAGCAGCTCCATCGGACCGGCCACCGCGAACACCGCGAACCGCGCCGGGGCGCCCGGCTCCAGGACTCCGTGGAAGGCCTCCTCGGCCGCGGTGCGGCCGGCGAGCGGGTCCAGGGAGGCCGGGCCCTCGTAGGGAGCGGGCGGAACGACGGTGAGCCCGGAGCGGACCACGGCCGTACGGACGGCCGGGCCGGTGAAGCGGCCGGCCACCGCGACGACCCCCCGGGCGAGGAGCTTCTGCGTACCGCGCCGCGCGCTGTTGCCCCAGCGCGGCTCCGTCATCTTCAGGTCCGCCAACGCCGCCGCTCCGCTGATCGGTTCGGCCCCGAGCTCGGTGATCTCGTAGGGGTCGTCCGGGTAGTACGTGCGCTCGAGCAGCTCGTCGCCGCCGCGCACCAGCAGCCCCGGGGTCAGCACCCCGGGCCAGCTGCGGGCGCGCGCGTGCGGATAGGCCGCGGCGACTTCCTCGTACGGGCCCACCCGGGCGATGCGGTCGCCCTCGACCAGGACCGCGCCGCCGGGCAGCGGCGCGGGTCCCTGACCGGAGGGCCCGGTCACGAGGAGTTCGGCGGTGTGGATCGTCAGCACGGGCGCTCAGTTCGAGGAGATGAGCTTCAGCTCGGGGTGGGCCGTACCGCCCTCGATGGCGGTGGAGGAGATGTGCGAGACCACGCGGTCGTCGACCGGGTCGTTCGCCGGGTCCTCGTGCACGAGGAGGTGCTCGTACGTCGTGGCGCGCTGCGCCGGGACGCGGCCCGCCTTGCGGATGAGGTCGATGATCTCCATGCGGTTGGAGCGGTGCTTGGCACCGGCCGAGGAGACCACGTTCTCCTCCAGCATGATCGAACCGAGGTCGTCGGCGCCGTAGTGCAGGGAGAGCTGGCCCGCCTCCTTGCCGACGGTGAGCCAGGAGCCCTGGATGTGGGCGATGTTGTCGAGGAAGAGCCGCGCGATGGCGATCATGCGCAGGTACTCGAAGACGGTCGCCTGGGTCCGGCCCTTGAGGTGGTTGTTCTCGGGCTGGTAGGTGTACGGGATGAAGGCGCGGAAGCCGCCCGTGCGGTCCTGCGTGTCCCGGATCATCGCGATGTGCTCGATGCGCTCGGCGTTGGTCTCGCCGGTGCCCATCAGCATGGTGGAGGTGGACTCCACGCCCAGCTTGTGGGCGATCTCCATGATCTCCAGCCAGCGCTCGCCGGACTCCTTGAGCGGGGCGATCGCCTTGCGCGGCCGCTCCGGGAGAAGTTCGGCGCCGGCGCCCGCGAAGGAGTCGAGACCGGCGGCGTGGATGCGCTGGATGGCCTCCTCCGCCGACACCTTGGAGATCCGGGCCATGTGATCGACCTCGGACGCGCCGAGGGAGTGGATGACCAGCTGGGGGAAGGCCTGCTTGATGGCGGAGAAGTGGTGCTCGTAGTACTCGACGCCGTAGTCCGGGTGGTGGCCGCCCTGGAACATGATCTGCGTGCCGCCCAGCTCGACGGTCTCCGCGCAGCGGCGCAGGATGTCGTCGAGATCGCGGGACCAGCCCTTCTTCACGTCCTTGGGGGCCGCGTAGAAGGCGCAGAACTTGCACGCCGTCACACACACGTTGGTGTAGTTGATGTTGCGCTCGATGATGTACGTCGCGATGTGCTCGGTACCGGCGTAGCGCAGCCGGCGGGCCGCATCGGCGGCCTGGCCGAGGGCGTGCAGCGGCGCGTGACGGTAGAGGTCGAGCGCCTCTTCCCTGGTGATCCGGCCCCCAGCGGCGGCTCGGTCGAGGACTGACTGGAGAGCGGCCTGGTCGGTCACCGGTGCGTCACCTTTCGGCTGTGTCGTTCGGCTGTGTCGTTCGCCTGGGTCGTTCGGCTGTGTCGTTCGGCTGGCGTCCGGTCGGCGTTCGGCTGTGCCAAGACGCCGGACCGATCCAGCCTACGCCAGCCGCCCCCTCCCCGGCCCTGACCCCCTACCGGTGCGTACGGAGGCCCGCTCAGAGGCCCGCCGCGGCGCCGAGGCCGAGGCCCGCCCAGACCACGCCCGCGAGGGCGCCGCCCGCCATGAACGGGCCGAAGGGGATCGGGCTGTTGCGGTCCGCCCGGCGCAGGGCGATCAGGGCGAGGCCGTGCACGGCGCCCCCGAGGAACGCGGCGAAGGTGCCGGCGAGCAGCACGGGCCACCCGTACCAGCCGAGCACCTGCCCCACGACGAGCGCGAGTTTGACGTCGCCGAAGCCCATGCCGCGCGGGTTGATGAAGAAGAGGAGGAGGTAGGCGCCGCCGAGGGCGAGCCCGCCGAGCAGCGCGCGCGTCCAGGAGCCGCCGGCTCCCCCGGCCAGGGCGGCCACCCCGAGGGCGACGGCGGTCCCGGCGGCCAGCGGGAGGGTCAGTACGTCGGGCAGCCGGTGCACGGCCCGGTCCACGAGGCAGAGCAGCACGGTGAAGGGCGCCAGCAGCAGCCAGACGGCCAGCTCGGGCCGCGCCCCCACCCCGGCCCCGAGCGCGAGGCACACCAGGATGGTCGCGAGCACGGCCCCGCCCGCAGGCGCGAAGCCCCCGCGCCGGCGGAACCGGTTGCCCGGGGCGGGCGGCGCGCACCGGGGGCAGACCGCGAGGCCCAGCCAGCCGCGGGCCGGGCCGGTCAGCGGATGCCCGGCCGGGCAGGCCGAGCGCCGGGGCAGGTCCGCCTCGACCGCGAGGCGGTAGACGGCGCGGGGCAGCAGGAGGCCTGTCAGTGCGCCCCAGAGCGTGACCCCGGCAACGAATCCCACAATGTCCATGTCAGCTTTCGCCCCCGCGCCGCCGCTTCTTGGCGATGGACGGTAGCAGGGGCGGTTGTCCCCGGGGCGCGCTCCGGCTCAGGCCGCCGCACCCGCCGGGCGGGCCGGTTCGAAGCCGGCCGGCATCCGCTCCCGCGCGGGGGCGGCGAAAGCAGAACGCATTCGCGGTGGACGGCGGGCATTCGTCTTCCGCCCCATTCCGCTCCGCGGAAGGACGCACGCGAAAGGCGAAAGGCGAATACCCGCATAAGCCGCACTAATGACCCGGCACGGCCACCGGCAGGAGCTCCACGTTCACATCGGGCGCATAGCCCGTCGTAAGTCCCGTGCGCCGCGCGAATTCACGTACGCCGGCCAGTTGGTCGGGGCCGAAGCGGAAGTCGAGCGTCGTGAAGTAGCGCTCCAAGAGTTCCGCGTCGAAGGCTTCCCAGCGGGCCGCCTGCTCGGCCACCTTGCCGACCTCCTCCAGGGAGACGTCCCGGGAGGCGAGGAAGGCCTCGTGGACCTTGCGCACGACCTCCGGCTCGCGCTCCAGGTACTCCTTGCGGGCGGCCCAGACGGCGAAGACGAACGGCAGTCCGGTCCACTCCTTCCACATCGCCCCCAGGTCGTGGACGGTGAGCCCGAGCCGGGGCGCGTCGTGCAGCGAGGCCCGCAGCGCGGCGTCGCCGATCAGCACCGCCGCGTCCGCCTCCTGCATCATCAGCCCCAGGTCGGGCGGGCAGGTGTAGTAGTCGGGCCGTACGTCGTACTTCTCCGCGAGCAGCAGCTGGGCCAGGCGTACGGACGTTCTCGAGGTGGACCCCAGAGCGACGCGGGCGCCGTCCAGCCGGTCCAGGGGGACCTGCGAAACGATCACGCAGGACATGACGGGGCCGTCGCAGCCGACCGCGAGGTCGGGGAAGGCGACGAGCTCGTCCGCGTTGCGGAGGAACTCCACGAGGGTGATGGGACCGATGTCCAGGCCGCCCTGGACGAGGCTCGCGCTGAGCTTCTCCGGGGTGTCCTTGGTCAGCTCCAGGTCCAGCAGCGTGCCGGTTCTGGCCAGCCCCCAGTAGAGGGGCAGGCAGTTCAGGAACTGAATGTGGCCGACACGGGGCCGGCTGCGATAGGCGTCCACATCGCGAGACTAGCCCCCGCGTCTCCGTCAGCCGTCTGGCGGGTCTCAAACGTCCGAGTGACGTGATCTTTCCCTCTGGTCTCGGCCGCAGGGTGCGTGCTAGGCTCGACGCAAGTTGCAGTTTGGTTTCCCTTGCAGTACGAGGCCTGCGGAGAATGTGACCCGCAGGCTTTTGTAGTTTTCAGACTTCTTAGCAGGTTCTGGAGCAGGGCGACCCTTTGGCCCATAGGAGGGCTCATGGCTACCGGAACCGTCAAGTGGTTCAACGCTGAAAAGGGCTTCGGCTTCATCGCCCAGGACGGCGGCGGCCCGGATGTCTTCGTCCACTACTCCGCGATCAACGCCGCCGGCTTCCGCTCCCTTGAGGAGAACCAGCTGGTGAACTTCGACGTCACCCAGGGCCCGAAGGGCCCGCAGGCGGAGAACGTCACCCCGGCCTAGTCGCCTGGGCCAACCAATCGCGGTTGGATATGCAGTACCCAAGGAGCCCTGTCTTCTCTGCGCGAGCAGAGTCGACGGGGCTCCTGCCTTTTGCCCCGGCCGGGCCGCGAAACCCGGGCCGGCGGCAAAGTGCCCCCCGGCACCGTTGAACGGTGCCGGGGGGCACTTTGCCGTATACGGAGCGAAACGCCCCGAGGGACTAGCTCTTCCGAGTCGGCCGGGCCGTCGCGGGAGGCTCGGTGGCCGGGGGCTCGGTGGCCGGGGGCTCGGTGACGGGGGGCTCGGTGACGGGGGGCTCGGTGACCGTGATCTCCAGGAAGAGGACCGCCTGGTCCGAGATCCGCACGCGGAGCGTGTACGTGCCCGCGGCGACGCCGGTGGTGGACAGTTCCGGCAGGTCGATCTTGCCGTCCGCCCCGGTCGCCGGGAGCGCCAGCTCCGTGAGCTTCTTGCCGTCCTTGTCCAGGAAGTACGGGGTCTCCCCGGCCTTGGCCGGGTCCGCGGGGGTCCACGTGCCGTCCGCGGCCTTGGTGCCCAGCCCGGCCGTGGCCTTGGCTCCGGCGACCGCCTTGTCCTTCGCCGTCGCCAGGAACTGCACGCCCTTGATCCCGGTCCCGGCTTCCGCGGTGAGCGGCTTGCCGGCGTTCGCGTCGCTGCGGACCAGCTTGTCCGCCTCCGGGACCGGTACCGGCTTGGCCGGGGTGACCTTGCCGGCGATCTTCACGGAGACCTCGGACGAAGCCGCGTAGCCCGAGGCGCGCAGGGTGAAGTCGCCCGCCTTGCGGCCGGCCTTCAGCTTCGGAACCCTGACCAGGCCCTTTTCGTTGGTGCTGAGGACCGCGAAGTCCTTGCCGTCGGCCGCGAAGACGGTGTGGCCGGTGGTGTCGTCGTCGAGGGAGAAGATGACGGCCTGGTTGACGGCCGGCATGCCGTTGGACAGCACCGCCTTGATGAGCGGGGTGCGCGGGAACTCGGTCCCGGCCTCGGCCGTGAGCTCCCTCGTGCCGATCCGGACCAGCTTGTCCAGCGTCGGCGTCGGCTTAGGCGGCGGCGTGGGGGTCGGCGTCGGCGTGGGAGTCGGCGTGGGCGGCGTCGGAGTCGGGGTCGGCGTCGGCACGGGTGCCGGCGGGGCCGGCGGCGTGGGCAGGTGCGGCGGGTTCGGCGTCGGGTAGTTGCCGGACGGCGGGTTCGGCACCGGGGTCGCGCCCTGGCCGGCCTGGTACTGGCGCATGTAGCCGAGCACCGTGTTCACGTACTCGCGCGACCTGTTGTAGCTGAGGATCGCCTTGTCGAGGTCGCCCGCGTCGGTGAGGTTGCGCTGGCCCGCGCAGAGGTAGAGGCCCGCACCCAGCGCGGCGTCGTAGATGTTGTTCGGGTCGCGCTTGCCGTCGGCGTTGCCGTCGGCGCCCCAGGTCGACCAGGTCGAGGGGATGAACTGCATCGGGCCGACCGCGCGGTCGTACTCGGGGTCCGCGTCCCACTCGCCCTTGTCGGTGTCCTTGATCTCGGCGAAGCCGTTGCCGTCCAGGCGCGGCCCGCGGATCGGCTTCTCGGTGTACCCGTCCGCCTTGAGCCCGTAGCCGGAGGCGTGCACGGACTCGACCCTGCCTATGCCCGCGAGCAGCTGCCAGGGCAGGTGGCAGCCGGGGAGTGCGGCGCCCACCGAGATCTCGGCACGCTTGTAGGCGTCGAGGGCGGTCGCGGGTATGCCGGCGGTGGCCCCGCCCGGGCTGGCCGCGCCGGGGGGCGCGGGCGGCGGGTCGGCGACCAGGTCGGGGAGTTCCAGCCGGGCGTCACCGCGGTCGGCGGCCTGGGGGCTGTCGGGGGTCGGCTCGGCTTCCCCGGCGCCCGCGATCGGCGTGTTGGTCACGACCGCGGCGGTGGTCAGGCTGGCCGCGAGGGCGGCCGTGCACATGACTTTGCGCGAGGTGTTGACGAGGTGACGGTGAAGTGGCTTCACAGTGCGGCGATCCCCCCAGAGCGGCGGCCGATCCGGGCCACCGTAAAACGTAAAAAAGTCGTATGAAGCTCCGCGCGCCCCGATACGTCTTCGCGCGGACGGCCGATCGGGCCGTGGAGGTTAACTGTCTATCAGTTCTTCGCACGCGACTCACCGCCGCCCCGGGAGATGTGTCCCACCATTCGCCTGCCCTTCACAGGACCTTCCACAGGACCTTGTCCCGAAACGGACAAAGGACTTAGGTCTCCGCCCGATTCGCACCAATGGCACCTGCTTGGGTGCTCTACGGTCTTTATCCTTGACGGATGGCAAGCAGCAAGAAGGACCAGCGGCGCGAGACCCGCGACCGGATGCGCGAGGAGCGCGAGGCCCTGGCCCGGCGCGAGAAGCTGCGCGGGCGCGTGCTGATCGGCGGCGCGCTGGTCGCCGTACTGGCCCTCGCGGTCGGCATCGGGATGTACGCGGCGAACTCCTCCGGCTCCGGCGGCTCCGCCGACGAGGCGGCCGGCAAGCCCTTCGTCCAGCCGGCCAACACCACCGGCAAGGACGGGATCGTGATCCCGTACGGCAAGGCCGACGCGAAGAACGTCCTCTCCGTCTGGCTCGACCCGCGCTGCCCCTACTGCGCGGGCGTCGAGATCGGCCTCGGGAAGACCATCAAGGAGCAGGCGGACGCGGGCACGTACCGCGTCGAGTACCACTTCGCCACGTTCCTGGACAAAGCGCTGGGCGGCGGCAAGGGCTCCAAGCGTGCGGTCAACGCGCTGGGCGCGGCGGTCAACGAGAGCCCGGAGAAGTTCATGGAGTACCTCCAGGTGCTCTACAAGAACCACCCGGAGAAGGAATCGGACGACAAGTTCGGCTCCACGGCCACCCTGCTGGAGCTCGCGGAGCAGGTCCCGGGACTGCGGACACCCGCCTTCAACCAGGCGGTCAAGGAACTCACGTACATGCCGTGGGTCGAAAAGGTCGGCCAGGCCTTCTACGACCAGAACATGCAGGGCACGCCGGACGTCTCCGTCAACGGCACGAAGCTCACGGTGAACTCGGGCAAGGGCATCGACTCGATCACCCAGGACGAGTTCAAGAAGCTGATCTCCGAGAACCTGAAGTAGCGGGGCGGCTCAAGAGGTCTCCCCCTCCCCGGCCGCCGCCTTCTCCTTCTCGTCGAGCTGGTCCCCGTACCCGCCGGCCGTCCAGACGTGGTGGCGGAACCTTTCCGGGGCCGCCACGCCCTGCCACGGACCGCCCGAGGGGTAGAACACCCCGTCGCACGGCGCGCAGTACCGGGCCCCCGCGGCGGCCTCGGCCGCCCGGTCCGCGCCGGCCTCCACCCGCCGCTTGTCCTTGCCCTCGCTGCGGATCACGGCGATCGTCCCCACCATCACGAGCAGCGCACCGACGATCCCCGCCGGCAGGAGCCAGGGCCAGTCCCGGTCGTCGGCGTAGTACGCGCCCGCGCAGGCGACCAGCCCGGCGATCACGGTGCCCTCGATGAAGTTCGCGCAGCCGTCGCCGGTCTTGTTCGGTGCCGGGGCGAGCCGGATCCGGTCCTTGCCCCGCTGCACCGCGGCGACCGGGACGTTGTCCCCCGTCCCGCAGCCCGGACACGACACCGGACCGCCCTTCGCTTCCCCGTCGTTCGTCATGGGATCCATGATGACGGCCCCGGACCCGACGGCTGCGGCCTCGCGCTCTCTTGGCCGAAAGGGCCGTGCGCGCCGCTGCGCAGAAGTACGTTCGGACGTGGCTCGTGACCCGTCGAGGGCCGCGTACGAGGGATCCGGGACATGGGGGTGGGTACGAGATGCTGGCCGAATCGTTGGCGGCGTTGGCCGCAGCGGGGGGCGCCGCAGTCGTGCAGGCCGCGACGACGGACGCGTGGACGGAAGTCCGCGACCGGGTCGCGCGGTGGTTCGGGCGGGGCGACGGCGAGCGCGAGCGGATCCAGTTGGAGCGACTGGACCGCACCGCCGCCGAACTCGCGGCCGCCGGCGGATCGGAGCAGGAACAGAACCTCCAGGCACAGGTCTGGCGCACCCGTTTCGAGGATCTGCTCGAGAGTCTCGACGACGCCGGGCGGACCGACGCGGCCGCCGGGCTACGGGCCCTGCTGGAGGACACCGCGGAGGCCGGCCGGGTCTCGGCGGGGGCCGGCGGAGTCGCGGCCGGGGGCGACATCCGCGTCAGCGCCGAGGGCGGATCGATCGCGGCGGCCGTCCTGCACGGGGGCGCGCACATCGGCCCCCCTCCGGTGCCGGATCCGTCCCAGGGCTGACCGGACCGGCGTTCCCAAGCCTCCCCGCCACCGCGCCACCGGCCGGCGGCGTATTCGTGCACGCCGGGCAGGGCAGCCTGGCGGCGCAGCACATCGGCCAGGTCACCTACCAGGCCGCCGCCCGGCATGCCGTCTCCTGGCCGCACCAGGTCGGGGTGATCCCCCGCCGGGCCGGTTCGTTCCAGGACCGGGCCGAGGTGCACCGGCTGCGCTCCGCCGTGGAGGGCGGCGGCACAGCGGTCCTGTGCCAGGTCCTGGCCGGGATGGGCGGGGTCGGCAAGACCCAACTCGCGGCCGACCACGCCCGCCACGCCTGGGCCGACGGCCAGGTCGAGCTACTCGTCTGGGTCACCGCCGCCACCCGCCAGGCCGTCATCGACGCCTACGCCCAGGCCGCCGCGGACATCCTCCACACGGACCCCGCCGACCCGGAACGGGCCGCACACGCCTTCCTGGCCTGGCTCGAACCCGCACCGGGCCGGCCCCGCTGGCTGATCGTCCTGGACGACGTCGCGGACCCGGCCGACCTGCGCGCCCTGTGGCCGCCCACCCATGCCCGCGGCCGGACCCTGGTCACCACCCGCCGCCGCGACGCCGCCCTCGCCACCCACGGCCGCCTGGTCCCGGTGGGCCTGTTCACCCCGGCCGAGGCCACGGCCCACCTCCAACAGGCCCTGGCCGCCCAGGGACGCCACGAACCCGAAGGCAACCTCGCCGCCCTGGCCGAGGACCTCGGCCACCTGCCGCTCGCCCTGTCCCAGGCCGCCGCCTACCTCATCGACACCCACATCACGGTCGCCCGCTACCGTGCCCGCCTCGCCGACCGCGCGCGCCACCTGGCCGACCTGCTCCCCGAGCCCGGCGACCTGCCCGACGACCAGTCGACCCCCGCGGCCGCCGCCTGGTCCCTGTCGGTGGACCGCGCGGACGAACTCCGCCCGGTCGGCCTGGCCCGTCCCATGCTCCAGCTCGCCGCGATGCTCGACCCGAACGGGATCCCGGATCGGGTCCTGACCGGCGATCCGGTCCTCAGGTACCTCACCGCCCACCGGTCCCTCCGGCCCGACAGTCCGACCCCGGAACCCCCCACGGTCATCGAGGAGGAGATGACCGGCGCACTGCGGACCCTTCACCGTCTGAGCCTGGTCGACCACTCCCCCGCCGAAGCCCACCAGGACGTACGCGTCCACCAGATCGTCCAACGGGCCCTCCGCGACCCACTCCATCCGGACCACCGGGACCTACTCGCGCGCATCGCCGCCGACGCCCTGATCGCCGCCTGGCCCGACACCGAACGCGACGCCGGCCTGGCCAGCGCTCTGCGCGCCAACACCACCGCCCTGATCGCGTGCGCGGGAGGCGCCCTGCACCAGCCTGCCGTCCACTGGGTGTTGTACCGCCTTGGTGAAAGCCTCGGACAGGCCGGGCAACTGGCTGCCGCCATCCACCACCTCCAGCACCTCACGAACACCGCCACCCGCTACTTGGGCTCGGACCACCCCAGTACTCTCGTCAGCCGCAACGACCTCGCCCGGTGGCGGGGGCAGGCGGGGGACACAGCCGAGGCTTCGGAGGCCGCCTCGCTCCTGGTCACGGACCACCTGAGGGTGCTGGGCCCCGACCACCTCAACACCCTCGGCGCCCGTTCCAACCTCGCCCACTGGCAGGGGGAGGCGGGGAATGCAACGGGGGCAGCCGCCGCGTTCGCCGCCCTGCTGGAAGACTCTCTGCGGGTGCTGGGCCCGGACCATGCCCGTACCCTCACCACCCGTTCCCACCTCGCCCACTGGCAGGGGAAGGGGGGAGATCCATCCGGGGCCGCTGCCGCGTTCGCCGCCCTGCTGGAGCACTACCTGTGGGCACTGGGCCCGGACCACCCCGATACCCTCAACACCCGTTCCAGCCACGCCCACTGGCTCGGAGAGGCAGGGGACGCGAGGGGGGCCGCTGGCGCGTTCGCCCCCCTGTTGAAGGACTACCTTCGGATACTGGGCCCGGACCACCCCCGCACCCTCTCCACGCGGCACAACTTGGCGGGCTGGCGCGGGCAGGCGGATGATCCGTCCGGGGCCGCTGCCGCGTTCACCGCCCTGCTGGAGGACTACCTGCGGGTCCTGGGACCGGACAACCCCGACACCCTGACCACCCGCTACAACCTCGCCCACTTGCGCGGGAGGACGGGGAATCCGAGAGGCGCCGCCGCCGAACTCACCGCCCTGCTGGAGGACCTCCTGCGAGTGCTGGGACCGGGCCACCCCCTCACACTCAGAAGCAGGTCCAGCCTCGCCCACTGGCGCCGGGAGGCCGGGGAGGGATAGTGCTCTCCCGCACGAGACGGAGATCAGCCAGACTGTGCGCAGGCCCGGCCGCGACCCCCACGCTCAAAGGCGCGCCCACACCGTCTTCCCCGGCCCACCCCCCTCCCTCGGCTCGACGCCCCACTCCCGCGCCAAGGCCCGTACGAGCACCAGCCCGCGCCCGCCCTCCGCCGACCAGGGATCCACGGCCGCCTCCCCCTCGGGCGGCAGCCGGTCCCCCCGGGCATCGCTCACCTCGACCCGGACCCGGAGCCCGTCGTAGCCGAGCCGCACCTCGAAGTCCCGGCCGGGCACCCGCCCGTGCAGCACGGCATTCGCTGCGAGCTCCCCCACCACAAGCTCCACGTCCTCCGCGAGGCCGCAGCCGTGCGGGATCCCCCAGGCGGCGAGCTGCACCCCGGCCAGCCGCCGGGCGAGCCGCGCCCCGCGCGGGGTGGCGGAGAGGCGCTGCCGGAACTCCGCCGGTGCCATGTCACTCAATTCGGTCGTCACCTCACCGAGCGTGGCCGCTCCGCCGTACGCTTTCCAGCAACGCCGGCGCTACGGGGAACCCCCGTAGGGCTGACGGCGGTTGCGTGTACGGCCCGTACGGACGAGGGCGGTTCAGCCTATGAACGACCTGTCGGAGCGCGAAGAAGAGCCGGAGCGACCCGTGGAGGTCGACGGCACCGCGTACCTCTTCAAGGCGCTCGGCAAAATCATCAAGGTGCTGCGGGAACGGGCGGGCCTGCAGCAGAAGGAACTCGCGGCGCTCGTCCATGTGGGAGAGGACCTGGTGTCCTCCATCGAGCGGGGCGTACGAACACCCCAGCCGGACTTCCTCGAGAACGTCGACCGCGCGCTCGGCGCCGGGGGCGTCCTGATAGCGGCCGTCCCGGACGTGAAGGAGGCGCTGAAGCGGGCGCGGACCCGCCACCCGGATTGGTTCCGGAAGTTCGCGGACGCGGAGGCTGGGTCTGTGGCCCTGCACTACTACGCCGCCCAGGCCATACCCGGACTCCTCCAGACCGAGGCGTACGCGCGGGCCGTGTTCAGGCATCGTCGGCCGGTGCTGGACGAGGGAACCATCGAGAAGCGGGTGTCAGACCGACTAGCCCGACAGGCGATCCTTGAACAGTGGCCTGCCCCCACCTTCAGCTTTGTCCTTGAACACTCCATCCTGCTCCGCCTCACGGGCGGACCAGAGGTCCGTCGGGAGCAACTACAGCGACTCCTCCAGATTGGTCGCCTTCGCACGGTGCACCTTCAGGTGATGCCGACGGAGCTGGATGAACACCCTGGCTTGGAAGGCGCGTTCACTCTCCTCCGCCCCAAGGGTCGCAACGAGGTTGCCTACACGGAGACATACGGCCACGCGAACCTCATCACGGACCCCGAACGGGTGAGGATCTACACCGAGCGCTATGGGATCATCCGGGCACAGGCACTCACGCCCCACGAGTCACTGGCCCTGATCGAGAAGTTGCTGGGAGAACTATGAACACCACACACCTGGCCTGGTTCAAGAGCAGCTACAGCGGTGGCGAGGGCGGCGAGTGCCTCGAAGTCGCCTTCGACTGGCGGAAGTCCAGCTACAGCAGTGGTGAGGGCGGCAACTGCGTAGAGGTCGCCGGCTGCGCCGATTCCATCCACATCCGGGACTCCAAGGTCCCGGCCGGACCTCAGCTCGCGGTGGCCCCCGGGGCCTGGGCCGCGTTCCTCGGCGGGGTCGCGGAGCTGTAGGCACCGAGCTCTGGCCATGTGGCCCTTTCCGCCTCATCCTGTCCCCACGCGGACGAAGGGGGCGGCGGGGGTGGTCAGAGCACGATGGTGGTCCCGGTGGGGTGTCCTGGTGGCCGGAATCGCCTTGATCGGGATGTCGGTGGCCTTGCTCGAGGCGACCCCGCGTCCCGAGCTTCGCCAGATCGACTTGACCGTCCTCAGCGAGGAGCCGGACGGCCGCTGCGAGGTGCGCTGGCGCGACCCGTACGCCGAGCGGGACCGCGAGGGCGCCCACCGGTGCCACACCGACCGGGGCGCCCTCCTCAAAGCCCCGGCCTACGACCCGCAGACCGGCTTCGGCTGGGACAGCGGCTGGGTGCTCGCCGAAGGCGACCGCAAGGGCGACCTGTACTCGCTGGACGAGTACGAGGACACCGGCGCCGACATCGGCGCCTACCTGCTCGGGCTGGCGCTGCTGGTGACGTACGCGGGACTACTGCCCGCAGGCGTGCGGGTAAGGCGGCGGCGGCCTGGTAGCGGGGCACCGGCCCAGGGGTGAAATCGGTCCCCGGGCCGGCTTTCCCAGGCCAGCCTGCCTACTTCTTGTAGGACGGCCAGTACGTGGTCACGTGCTTCTCCAGGGTCTCCGTCCAGGCCTGCTGGTCCAGGTCGTCATAGAAGAACGTGGCCGGCGGATAGCCGCCCGGGTGGGTATCGAGGGAGTCCTCACGAGCGGTGAAAACCGTCTCGAGCTCCAGGGTCCCCCACGTCATGTGCTCCGGGAGGAAGAAGTCGATCTCCTGCCAGTACCTCTCCGTCTGCCGGGACTTCATGCTCGGCGCAATCGTCGGGTGGAACCCGATCTTGACCTCGGCCTCGTGCAGGCGGAACCCCAGATCCGTGTAGGCCTGGAGGATCGCGTCCTGGGCCGGGAGCGCGTGGACCTCGAACTCGTCGAAGTCGCCCTGGTCCACCGACTTGTCGACGGCCAGCTCGGTACGGACGGCGGCCCGGCCGCCCGCGATGGGCGCGCCCAGGGCGTGCGTGAGCGGCATCTCCCACGGCAGCACGACCTCGCCGTGGACCGTCACCGTCTCACCGGCGGGCAGCCGGAAGCCTTCGAGATCGGCCGTCACCACGGTGTAGGGGTGCTTCCAGGCGGTCTTGTGGTTGTACTCGTGGTCCTCGGCCCGTACGACCACCTCCAGCCGCACCCGCTCGATGTCCACATCGACGCCGCCGCCCACGGCGGTGACCACACAGCGCAGGGTCCCGCCCGGACTGACCTGCGGGTTCTCGATCACCGTCTCCACGCTCGGCGCGTTGACGCCGAGGGCGCTGAGGAACTTACGGAATGCCATGGCTCTCCCCTCCCTGACCGGCTCCCCCGCCGGTCGATGGGATCACTCTAAGCAGCCTTCCTGGTACGGGTGTTCGGTGCAGGTCGCCCCCACCCCAGACGGCGGTCAGCCGCCAAGCCGAGACGGACCGCGTAGCGATCTGATGCGCCCACCGGCCCTGAAGCCCTTCCCGTCCCCCCTCCGCTCATGTCGGCGGTCGACGGTCACGGGAAGGGTGTCCAGACGCCCGGTCCTGGATGCTCTGATCGCCCCGCGCGTTCGTACCGGCCGAGGTCACGGTCCTGCCGGGGCCGTGTCCAGATGACCACCGGCCCTTGGGGGCTGCGCATGTCAGACGAGGCCGCTCCTCCCCACGCTTCCCTCCCGGCCGTTCCCCGGGGGATCCCGGAAGTCTTGTGGCTTTTCGGCGTGGGTCGGTCGGTCAAGGGTGGCCGAAGGCCATCGCGAAGCGACGCGACCGCAGGGAGCGCCCTTGAGGGACCGGCCCACGCCGAAAGAACACTGGACTACCGGGACGCCCCCCGAACCACTGTCAAAGCCACCACCCCACCCGCAGCCCCCTACCCATACAGCTCCTCGATCTCCCCCGCGTACCGCTCCGCCACCGCCCTCCGGCGCAGCTTCAGGGTCGGGGTGAGGGTGCCCGCCTCTACGGTGAACTCCCCCGGCAGGACCCGGAAGGCGCGGACGCGGGCCGGGCGGGAGACCGTGGCGTTGGCCGCCTCGACCGCTTCGGCGACGAGGGCCCGTACGGCCGGGTGGTCTCCGGGGGCGGCGGGGTCCAGGGTCACCGACTCCCGGGCGGCCCAGGCGGCGATCTCCTCCGCGTCCAGGGTGATCAGGGCCACCGGATGCGGGCGGCGGTCGCCGATCATGACGGCGCGGGAAACGTAGCGCGAGCGCTGCACCGCGAACTCCAGCTCCGTCGGGGTGATGTTCTTGCCCGCCGAGGTGATGATCAGCTCCTTCTTTCGGCCGGTGATGTGGAGGTAGCCGTCCGGGTCCACCTCCCCCAGGTCGCCCGTGTGCAGCCACCCCTCTCCGTCCAGCGCCTCGGCCGTCGCGGTGTCGTTGGCGTGGTACCCGGGGAAGATCATCGGGCCCCGGGCCAGCACCTCCCCGTCCTCGGCGATGCGGACCTCGCACCCGGCGATCGGGCGGCCCACCGATCCGTAGCGCACCCCGTCCGGGTGGTTGAGGCTGATGACCCCGCCCGACTCCGTCATGCCGTAGCCCTCGAAGACCGCGATTCCGCAGGCGCGCAGGAAGTCGAGGGTGGCCGGGGCGATCGGGGCGCCACCCGTCAGCGCCCATTTCAGGCGGCCCCCGAAGGCCCCCCTGACCAGGGAGTACAGGGACTTCTCGGCGGCCTCGTGGGCGGCGCGGTCCTCGGCCGGCAGGCGGCCATCGGCGGCCAGCAGCCCGAGCCGTACCGCCTCCGCGAAGCGGTCGCCGCCGCCCTCCTGGGACTCCGCGAGGGAGAGGACCACCGAGTGCAGCTTCTCGAACAGTCGGGGCACGGACGGCAGATGGGTCGGCCGGGCCTGGGCGAGCTCGCCGATGACGTCCTCGATGCGGCCGCCGAAGTAGTAGAGCTCCCCGCCCTCCAGGAGGGTGGTGAACTGGATCAGCTGGGCCAGCAGGTGGGCAAGCGGGAGATAGAGGTACGTGGAGTCCCCCGGGCCGCCCTTGACCAGAGGGAGGGTGGCGTCCTGGATCGCCCCGAGGTTCGCGTGCGTGAGGCGGCAGCCCTTGGGCAGGCCGGTGGTGCCCGAGGTGTACACGATGGAGGCGTCGGCCGCGGGGTCCACCGCGGCGGCGCGGGCGAGGAGCTCAGCCTCCGGCGCCGGGTCGGGGAGGGTGCGCAGCCCGTCCATCTCCACCACGGCGCGCAGCGCGGGGAGCTTCGGGCGCAGCGACTCCACCCGGGCCGCCTGCGCGGCGTCGTCGCAGACCACCACCACGGCGGCGGAGTCCGACAGCACCCAGGCGAGCTCCTCCTCCCCGGCCGTCGGGTACACCGGCACGAGGACGGCCCCCGCGGCCAGGACCCCGAAGTGGGTGTACGTCCACTCCGGCCGGGTCTCCGCGAGCACCGCGACGCGCTCGCCGGGGGCGACCCCGAGGGCGAGCAGGGCGCGCCCGGACTCCCGCACACGGGCGCGCAGTTGACCGTAGGAGACGGTGACCCAGCCCCCGTGGCCATCGCTCCGGCGGAGCGCGGTCTCGGCGGCGTACCGCTCGCCCGTCCACTCCGTGAACACCGCCAGCGTGCGCGGCCGCACGGCTCCATCCGCCTCGCTCCCACCCACCCCGCCCACCGGGCTCACCCCACCCACCGGGCTTGTCCCACCCACCGGGCCCACCCCACCCACCGGGCTTGTCCCACCCACCGGGCCCACCCCACCCACCGGGCTTGTCCCACCCACCGGGCTCATCCCACTCATCGGGCTCATCGGCTCGCCTCCCCTCGGGTCGTACCGATGACGCTAGGCACCGGGGAGGTGTCCGCGGCATGACCGGAAGCGTCACCCCCGCTGACCTCAGCGCTCATTGCGGCTACCGTCGACCCCATGGGGAGGCGGACGGTCACCGTGCACCACGTGCGTGCCGTGCTCGCGGGGGCGCGCGGCAGCGGGCTGGACACCGTGCCGCTGCTCCAGGAGGCGCAGATTCCTCCGCTGCTGCTGGGCGACGACCGGGCGCGGGTCACGCCCGCGCAGTTCGCGCGGCTGTTCCGGGCGCTGTACCGGGCCACGCAGGACGAGTTCCTGGGCCTGTCCACCGTCCCCAGCCGGCCCGGGACCTTCGCGATGATGTGCAGGGCCTCCCTGGGCTGCCGCGATCTCGGTGCGGCGGTGGAACGCTCCGCCACCTTCTACGGGCTGTTCCCGGGCGGGCCCGAGCTGGCGCTCGAAGTCGAGGGCGGGCAGGCGTGGTTCGCGGTGCGCAATGATTTCGCGCGGGACGAGGAACGCTTCCTCACCGAGTGCGTGCTCGCCATCTGGCACCGGCTGAGCAGCTGGCTGATCGGCCGGCGCATCCCCCTCGCCTACGCCTCCTTCGCGTATCCGGCGCCGCCGCACGAGGCGGAGTACGAGTTGCTCTTCGACTGCCCGGTCCGCTTCGGCGAGGCCCGCACGGGCGCGGCCGTGGCCTTCGACGCGCACTGGCTGACGGCCCCGCTGGTACGGGACGAGGCCGCGCTCGACGCGATGCTCCGGCGGGCCCCCTTCGACCTGCTGTCCCGACCGGCGTACGGGACCACGGTCGCGGAGCAGGTCCGCCGGACCCTGACCCAGGCCCTGCGCGGTTCGCCGCGGCTGCCGGAACTGGGCGAGGTGGCAGGGCGGTTGGCGGTGTCACCGGCAACGCTGCGGCGGCGGCTCCAGCAGGAGGGCACGTCCTTCCAGCAGTTGAAGGACCACGTACGGCGCGATGCGGCGATAGCCGGCCTGGCGGAGAGCCGCGAACCCATCGCGGAACTGGCGGCCCGCCTCGGCTTCTCGGAGGACACGGCCTTCCACCGGGCCTTCCGCCGCTGGACGGGCACGACCCCGGGGGCGTACCGCATCGCGTCGGGCGGGGCGTAGGGTCCGCGTCGGCCACCCAGCCGAGCCACCCAACCCACCCGGCCACCCAACCCAGCCAAGCCACCCACCCAACCCAGCCAACCCAACCCGGCCGATCAGCCGACCGTCTCGGCGAGTGCGGCGGTGATGAAACGTGCGGCGCGGTCCAGGGCCGCGTCGGCCTCGTCCAGCATGCCCTCGAAGGCCTGGAAGACGTGGGGGACGTCGGCGGTGACGTCGAGCTGGACGTCGACCCCGGCCGCGGCCGCCCGGACGGCGAACCGGGTGGCGTCGTCGAGGAGGACCTCGTTGGAACCGGCCTGGAGCAGCAGCGGGGGCAGTCCGGTCAGGTCGGCGTGGAGGGCCGGGCTCAGCAGCGGCTGCTCGGGGTCCTGTCCGGCCAGGTAGTGGGCGAAGACGGTGGCCAGGTCCGCGCGGGTGAAGAGCGGGTCGGCGTCGTGCTTGGTGGCCATGCTCTCGCCCGAGAGGGTGAGATCGAGGCCCGGGGAGAGGGCGACCGCGGCGGCCGGCATCGGCAGGCCGGCCTCGCGGGCGGTGAGCAGGGTGGTGATGCCGAGGCCGCCGCCGGCGGATTCCCCGGCCAGCACGATCCGGTCGGCCGGAACACCCTGGTCCAGCAGGTCGCGATAGGCGGCGAGGCCGTCCTCGACGGCCGCGGGGAAGGGGTGCTCGGGGGCGAGCCGGTAGTCGACCGAGACGGCGCGGACTCCGGTGCGGCGCACCAGTGCGGCGGTCAGTTGTAGGGCGGTGGCAGGTGAGCCGAAGACCCAGCCGCCGCCGTGGAAGTAGACGATCGTCCCGGCAGCGGGGCTTCCTTCGGGCTCGACGGTCAGGGCAGGACGCCCGCCGAGGACGGAGGGGGTGACGCGGACCCCGGCCGGGGCTGGGCCCGAGGTCATCTGGATCTCGAAGGCCTTGCGCAGCTGCTCCGGCGGGAGGCTGCCGTCGAACGGGGCCTGCCGCATCAGGGCGTCGATCGTCGCGCTCTGTGCCTTGCTCATGCGATCCTCCAGATGCAGCGATGTTCTTCACTAGGAACTATATTCCTAGGAATATCATTCCCTTGAATCTGGAGCAGATTGTGACCGACCTCACGCAGGTGTTCACGGACCTCGTCCGCTACGAGACCAGGCTCTACAACGCGCTGGGCGAACGACTGCGCGCGGAACACGGCCTGACGATGGGTCAGTACGAATTCCTGCGCATCATCGACGGTCGGGACGGCTGCCGGGTCAACGACCTGGCAGAGGAGGCCGCCATCACCGTCGGGGCGACCAGCAAGGGGGTGGACCGCCTGGAGGCCGCGGGCTGGGTGGTCCGGAGGCCCAATCCCAGCAACCGCCGCTCGTCCCTGCTGGAGCTGACCCCCGAGGGCGCCGAGCTGCTGGCCGCCGCCACCCCCACCTTCGAGGACGGGCTGCGCACCTGGCTCGCCGAGCCGCTGACGGCCGGCTCACTGGAGCAGCTGACATCCACCCTCGCCCTACTGCGCGGGACGCTGGAGGACGCCTCGGCGGGAATGCCCACGGCCTAGCGGGTATTGCCCGTAGCGGGTATTGCCCGCGCAGGAGCCGGCGGGGACCCACGCGCTCCGGACGCTCGGCGCGGGACGGCCCTCGCGACCCTCGCGGCCCTCGCGGCCCTCGCGGTGGATGTCGGCACCGAGGCGGACTTTGACAATTAACTCGTATGTGATTGCAAATCGATAAGAATGAAGAAAGGCTCACCCACCCCACCCCACCCCCACTAAAATCGGAGCCACTTCCAGTCGACATGCAGACGCACCCATCAACACAGAACGTTCGCACTCGGCAAAACTGGCAAAGCTACGCCGGGCGGGTGGTTCTTTCAGTGATCTTGGTGAATTCCCGTGCCGCGGCTCGGAGCGCCTTCTGTGCCGCCATCGGCGTGGTGCCAGAGTCCACTCTCGAACAGCACGTGGAGCCGCTCAGGTCAGGTGCGGCCGTCGGGCTGGAAGGAGCGGGATGTACAGAGCCAGAGAGCGGGACGCATGCTGAGCAACCACCTCTACAGGCGTGCCTTCACCACCGTCAGCAGCATTCTCCTCGTACTGCAGTCGCTCACGATCCTCGGCCCCGCCGCCTCCCCCGCGTGGGCGGGCGACGACCGCAGGATCGGCACCGGCAACAACGAGCCGCACAACGCCACCGCCAACCCCCGCAAGCCCGGACAGGTCGCCGTCATGGAGGGCTGCACTGTCCACATCGACCTCAACTACGGGCGGGACGGCTTCCCGATCACGCGGACGTCGACCGTCACCCCGTGCAACGGCGACCCGGTGCTCGGCTTCGACGCCGACGGAAACCTCTTCGTCACGCACCTGTCGCGCGGCGGATTGAACACCAACCCGACCCCCGCCCGGCTCGGGCTCGGGGTCGGCCGGATCAACGACACCACGACGACGGGAACCCAGACCTACACCCCCGTCCAGGTGAGCCCGAACGGCAACATCGACCACGACAAGCAGTGGCTGGTGGTCGATTCCAACCCCACCAGTCCGTACGTGGGCAACGTCTACATCGTCTGGACGGAACTCCCCGCCGCCGGCGGCTCGCGGATCCTGTTCTCGCGCTCCACGAACGGCGGCACGACCTGGTCCGCCGCGGCCGCCGTCTCCCAGGCCGGCGAGGGCTTCGTCTGGCCCTCGCACGCGGCCGTCGCCCAGAACGGCGACCTCTACGTCGCCTACCACACCGACACCTGCGCCGGCGATGGAGCAGTGGGCACGACCCAGCTGCTCCGGGACGGCTCCGGCGGCGCCGACTTCGCCGCCGGCACCCCCCAGCAGCGGACGGTGCCGTTCGGCGCGGGCCAGGCCGACGTCACCTGCAACCGGCAGAACAACCCGGCCACCGAGATCCCCGGGACCGACTTCTGGCTCCAGGGCACCGTGCAGCCGTACATCCTGCCCGACCCGGCGCGGGCCGGGAACGTCTACGTCGTCGCCAATGACGACCCCGACAACAACTACGGGAACGACGACGACGCCGACGTCGTCATCGCCCGCTCCACGGACAACGGCCTGAACTTCACCCGGGGCCGGGTCGACCACGGACCGGGCCAGACCTTCGCCGTCATGCCCAACGCCCACATCGACCAGGACGGCAACGCCGTCGTCACCTGGTACGACAACCGCAGTGGCCGGCGCAATGGTGGTACCGGGCCGAACGGGGCCGACAACTTCCTGCTGGAGCTGTACGGCACCACCAGCCGAGACGGCGGCCAGACCTGGACGCAGGACTTCCGCGTCAGCGACTCCCCCTTCGACCCCGACCGCAACGCCCCGTGCCGCTTCGGCAACTTCGCCGGCTGCGGCACCATGGTCGCCGGCGAGACCCGGCGGACCCTGCGGATCGGCGAGTACAACGGGCTGTGGACGGTGAACGGGATCGCCTACGCGTCCTGGACCGGCAACACCACCCCGCCCACCCCCACCGCACCCTCAGCGGGCAACCAGGACACCTACTTCGACGTCTTCTCGATGCTCGGGGCCTTCCCCGACTCCCACGAGCCCAACGAGTCGATCGACCACGCCGTGGCCGCCGACCTCGGCTCGAACGAGCAGTTCAACCGGCGCGGCCTCACCCTGCACACCGCGACCGACGTGGACTTCTTCCGGGTCACGCCCCGTCACACCGGCCACCTCACCACCGAGATCCGCTTCAACGAGGTGATCGCCCCGCTCGCGGTCCGCGCGTACGACAAGTTCGGCAACCGCGTCGCCACCGGCACCGTCTCCACCCGGGCCGGCACCTCCACCGGCCTGCTCGCGATCCCCGTCGTCCAGGACGAGCCGTACTACGTCGTGGTCAGCGCCGCCGGCGTGACCGACCCGACCCGGCCCGGGGACGCCTCACCGACCGACCCGCCGCAAGGCACCTACGACCTCGTCGTCGCCAACCGCGCGGCCCCCGAGCCCTTCAGCCTGGACCTCAAGCAGCAGTCCGACTCGGGCCGCTCCGACAGGGACGACGTCACCAAGGTCGTCGGACCGGACCTCTTCCTCCGCGTGAACGACGCCGAGCTGCGCTCCGCCGGCATCCAGCTGTCCCCGCAGAACACCACGCCCGCCCTCACCGACGACGCCCCCGGCTACAAGGTGGCCGTGGAGCGCGACGGGGAGCGCGTCGGCTTCGCCACGCCCGTCGATCCGACGAACAAGCCGGGGCTGTACCAGATCCGCCTGGACCCGGTCCTGCGGGAGGGCGAGAACCAGATCACCGCCGAGGTGATCATCGTCGACCCGTCCGACAACCCCCGCGTCGCCGGCACCACCCACGTCACCGGCTCGGGCGCGGAGAGCGCCCACGCACTCGTGATCACTCTGGACACGGTCGCGCCGGTCCGGCCGGCCGCCGCCCCCGACCTGCTGGCCTCCAGCGACAGCGCGGGCAGCGACGTCGACAACATCACCACCATCATCAAGCCCGCCTTCCAGGGCTCGTCGGTCGAGCCGAACGCGCTGGTCCGGCTGCGGACCGCCCCCGCGGGAGGCAGCGCGGCCGTGGTCGGCACGGACACCGTCACCCCGGCCGGTGAGTACGAGGTCGTCAGCTCCGCGCTGCGCGACGGCCGGTACGACGTCGACGTCCTCCTCGAGGACCTCGCCGGCAACGTGAGCCCGGCCTCTCCCTCCCTCCCGGTGACCATCGCCAAGCACTCGCTCAGCCTCACGGGCGCCACGGCGAACGTGCTGGTCGACATCGCCGAGGGCCAGGTGACCGGCTACCCGGGCATCCCGGGCGGTTTCGCCGGCATCCAGGGGATCCCCGTCGTCAACCTCGACGCGAACGGGCACGGCGCGGCCGTCACGGGCGGGTCGGGCGACGACCGGCTCACCTTCACCCCGCTCGGCGTCAACAGCGGGCGGCTGGAGCGGGCGGGCTCCCGGCAGGTGCTGAACTTCTTCAACGTCACCGGTGACGTGGGGATCAGCACCGACGGCGGAGACGACGAGGTGACCATCGTGGGCACCACCCGGGGCGACCGGATCCGCGGCGTCGTGGACACGTACACCACGCTCCACGTCGACTCCCTGCCGCTGGTCCGCAAGCCGTCCCCGCTCGTGGCACTGCTCGGCCTGCGGATCACCACGGCACAGACCGAGCGGATCGGGGTCCTCGCCCGCGGCGGCAAGGACACGATCGACTTCCTCGTCAAGGACACCGTCAGCACCCAGCTCTCCGTCGACGGCGGAGACCCGTCCAACGTCCGGCCGGAGAAGGGTGACGAGCTGATCGTCCGCGCCGGCTCTCCCAAGGGCCTGCTGAAGGAGGACCAGTCCGGCAAACCGGGTTCGGGCTCGGTCATCGTCGCCTACCCGTACACGACACACGCCTCGACGCACATCGACTTCACGGACACGGAGGACATCACGCTGAAGGAGCACGACCGCAAGGACAAGGACAAGGACAACGGCTAGACCTGTCGGCCCCTGACGCGACGGCGCCCCGTACCCCGGACCCCCTGGGGACGGGGCGCCGTCGCGTCATCGCCGGGGCGAGTGGGATTCCGGGTCAGGAAAGCTGAGCTGTGCGGTCAGCGACGTTCCTACCGGTCGGTCACTACCTTCTCCTCACCTACCACCCCCACCCGGACCCTTGGGAGAGCCGCCCCATGCGCATCCGAAGCTCAGCACTCGCCGCAGTGGCCGCCCTGGCCCTCTCGGCCGCGATCCCCGCCACCGCCACCGCCCAGGCCGCCGACCAGGCCGCCCCGCAGGCCGAGTAGGCCACCGCCCGCCCCGGCGACGTCGTCAGCAGCGCGCCGTCCGCGTTCCACCCGCTGCCCGGCCAGCCCACCAACACCAAGGCCTGGAAGATCCACTACAACTCGACGACCGCCGACGGAGCCCCGAACGTGGTCTCCGGCACCGTCATCGTCCCGCAGGACGGCCGCACCGGCCCGCGCCCCCTGATCACCTACGCCGTCGGAACCGTCGGCATGGGCGACTCCTGCGCGCCGAGCAACAACCTCCCGTACGGCACCTCCATGGAGGCCAACCTCATCCAGCAGCTCACCCTGCGCGGCTGGGCCGTGGTCGTCACCGACTACGAGGGCCTCGGCACCCCCGGCGTGCACACCTACACCGTCGGCCCCGCCGCCGGCCACGCCGTGCTCGACGCCGCCCGCGCGGCCACCCGCCTCCCCGAGGCCGGGCTGTCCGCCACCACGCCCGTCGGCATCATGGGGTACTCCCAGGGCGGCCAGGCCAGCAGCTGGGCCGCCGAGCTGCAGGGCTCGTACGCACCGGAGTTGCGGGTCAAGGGCACCGCGACGGGCGGCGTCCCGGCCGATCTGCTGAAGGTGGCCGACTTCAACAACGGCTCCTACGGCTCCGGCCTCATCTTCATGGCCGCCGCCGGCCAGGACGCGGCCTTCCCCGAGCTGAAGCTCGACTCCTACCTCAACCCGGCCGGGAAGGTCCTGGTCGGCGCCATGAAGGACAACTGCGTGGCCATCGACGCCATCGCCGGCTCCTTCAAGCGGATCTCCGACCTGACCACCCGCAACCCGCTCGCCCAGCCGGACTGGCAGGCCCGGCTGAACCAGAGCAAGCTCGGGCGCACCGCCCCGGCCGCGCCCGTGTACCAGTACCACGCGCTCGGCGACGAGCTCATCCCGTACGCCGTCGGGAGCCGGCTGCGCTCCGACTGGTGCGCGCGGGGCGCGAACCTCGAATTCGACACCATCTGGATCGGCGAGCACGTCAGCGGCGTCATCACCCAGTCCCTGGCGGCGGGCAACTGGCTCGCGGACCGCTTCGCGGGCCGTACGGCGCGCCCCAACTGCTGACCTGACACCACACCTCGTACGCGGTGTTGTCACTGCCCCGCCCAGGGGGAGGCGTCTTGCGCGCCCTCACTCCTCGGCGGGGCAGGAGCGCGTCCCCGAGGGCAGCCGGCCGTCGATCAGGAAGTGGTCCACGTACCCCTGCACGCAGCGCGAGGAGACGTACCCGGTGTGCCCGTCGCCCTTGTAGTCCAGGACCACGGTGTTGCCGAGCCGCTTCGCCGTCTCCTCCGTCCACTCGTACGGGGTGGCCGGGTCTCCGCGCGTACCGACGAGCAGGATGCGCGGGATGCCGGCCGGGCGGTCGATCTCGCGGATGAAATCGGTGCCGGCGGGGCGCCCGTAGCAGGCCGGCACCGTCATCAGCTGGCGCGGACCGAAGATCGGCGAGGCGGCGAGGAAGACCGGCTGGAGCTCGGCCAGCTCCCGCGCGACGGCCGCCGGGGAGGCCTTGGCGTCGCCGCGGTCCGGGTCGTCGGCGCAGTTCACGGCGACGAGCGCGGCGGTGGCGTTGTCGGCGGGCACGGCGGGCGGGGCGGCGGCGTCGGGCTCCTCCCGGGGCGAGGCCGGCGGCGATGATGGCGGTGGCGGCGTCGGCGCCTCGTCCGGACCGCCGAGCTGCATCAGCCCCACGGGGTCGCCGCTGCGCTCGACCAGCGCGAGCGCGTCCGCGAGGTCGGGCCAGGCCTTCGGCGAGTACAGGGCGGCCCCGATGGCTTCGGCCACGTCCTGCCCGGTGAAGCGCAGCCCGCCCTCACCGGTCAGCGGCGCCGCGTCCAGGCGGGTGACGAGGGCCTGGACCTTCTCCTTGGCGGTACGGGTGTTCGTACCGAAGACGCAGCCCTGCTGGTGGGCGCACCAGACGAGGAAGTTGTCCAGCGCCCGCTGCTGGCCGACGGCCGAGAGCAGGGCCTGCTCGCCGAGCGGCTCGGTGAGCGTGTCGACCCCGTCGAGGACCATCCGGCCGGTGCGGTGCGGAAACAGTGCGGCGTACACCGCGCCGAGGCGCGTGCCGTAGGAGAAGCCGAGGAAGTCGAGCTCGTCCTCCCCCAGGGCCTGGCGCAGCAGGTCCATGTCGCGGGCCACGCTGACGGTGCCGACGTACGGGAGCACCGGGCCGGAGTCCAGCGCGCAGCGCTTGGCGACGGCGCGCAGGGCGGCGAGCTGGGCGGCGGGCCCGTCGGGGGCCGCGCCCGCCTCCCGGTCTCCTCCGCCACAGGTGACGGGGGCGCTGTGCCCGACGCCCCGGGGGTCGAAGGCGACGAGGTCGTAGCGCTTGTTGAGCTCCGCGAAGGCGTTGGGGTCGGCGGCGAGGGCGGAGACGCCGGGGGCACCGGGACCGCCGAAGTTCAGCACGAGGGAGCCGATCCGCTTGCCGGCGGGCCCGGTGGCGGGAAGCCGGGCGACGGCGATCCTGATCGTCCCCTGGCCCTGGCCCTGGCCCTGGCCCTGGCCCTGACGCCGGCCCTGGCCCTTGGCCTCGTAATCGAGCGGCACGGTGAGGGTTCCGCACCGCATACCGGTGGGCACGGGCTTCTCCGGGCACGCGCCCCACTGGATCCCCCTGGCGGCGGGCGCCGGGGTCGTCAACACCTCTCCGGGCACGGCGGCGAGCAGGGCCCCGGCCAGAGCGGTGCCGAGGACCCCGGCGCCTATCCGGGTACGGGCCCGGGAAAGCGAGCGGGGACGGGAGCCGACACGTGAACGGGCACGGGAGCGGGAACGGGAACGGGCACGGGCACGGTGCACTGCACCCTCCTCGGGCGACCCCCCGGACCGGTCGGCTCACGATAAGCAGGCGCTGCCGACGCCGCTCCGGCCGCCGCGGCGCGGTCGGTGCGGCGCGCGCACACTCCGGTCCCCGACGGCCCTGCGGGGCCGGGCCCGTGGGGCAGGCCGCACGGGACGCGAGCGGCGATCGCCCGGGGAGCCGCATGGGTGACGGCGTCCGGCCGGGACGGCCGGTACGGCCGGGACGGCCGGTACGGCCGGGACGGCCGGTACGGCCGGGACGGCCGGTACGGCCGGGACGGCCGGTACGGCCGGGACGGCCGGTACGGCCGGGACGGCCGGTACGGCCGGGACGGCCGGTACGGCCGGTGCACTGGCCGCGCGCCGTCACGCCGTCACGCCGTCACGCCGGTTCGACGGGCAGCCACAGCTCACAGGTCGCCGTACTGAAGTCCTCCGCCCGGTCGAGGACCGCGACGATCGAGGGACCGGGCCGCAGGCGCCACGGGTTGGAGGGGAACCAGTCGGTCGCGGTCGCGGCCCAGGCCGTCTGCAGGGCCTGCGGATGCGGCCCGGCGGTGCGGAAGACCGCCCACCGGCCGGCCGGCACCTCGATGGCGTCGAGATCGTCGGGGGCGGGCGTGGACCGGGAGACGGCGACTCCGTGCAGGTAGGTCAGTTCGCTCCCCTCCGTGCCGTCGGGGTCGAGGTCGTCGGAGACCTGCAGCAGGCCCCCCGGCTCGGTGTCGCCGAGGGCCTTCAGCCGGAGGTGCTCGGCGAGCGGCAGTGCGGTGATGTGCTGCTGGATGTGCGGGTTGACGCCCTGGTGGATGAGCGGAACGCGGGCCGCGTGTCCGACCAGCCGGAACGCGGGGCGGTCGATGAGGCGGGTGTCCATGGGGATGCTCCCTTCGACGGTCAGGCGGATCCTGAGCCGGGGTTGTGCGCGCAGGGGGCCTCCGTCCCGGCGCACGTCGCTGAGGCCGGCGCCGTGGACGGCGCGGAACGCCCGTCCGAACGCCTCCGTCGAGCCGTATCCGTGCCGGACGGCGATGCTCAACAGATCGTCCTCACCCCGGACCACGTCGGCGGCGGCCACCGTCATGCGGCGACGGCGCACGTACTCCGACAGCGGCATGCCGGTCAGCGACGAGAACATGCGGCGCAGGTGGTATTCGGTCGTGCCGAGCTCCCCGGCCAGCCCGGGGACGTCGAGCTCCTCGCCGAGGTGCTCCTCGACCAGATGCTCCTCGACGAGATCGACCAGCCGGTTGAGTGCCGAGATCACGAGGCCTCCTTTCGGTGTCCACCCTGCCCGGCAGCACACCGGCCGGACCCGACCGCCGCGATCCGATCCGATCATCCGCCTGAACGGACCTCGGTCCTCGCGCCTCGGACCTCAGGCCTCAGACCTCGGACCTCAGGCCTCAGGCCTCAGGCCTCAGGCCTCAGGAGGACCGGTACAGCGCGTCGATCTCCCGCGCGTAATCCCGCAGGATCACGCCTCGCTTCAGCTTCAGCGAAGGCGTCAAGTGCCCCCGCTCCTCCGTGAAGTCCCCCGCCAGCACCGCGAACCGCCGGATCGACTCCGCCCGCGACACCAGCCGGTTGGCCTCGTCCACCGCCCGTTGGAGGTCCGCCCGCAGTTCCTCGTCCCCCACCAGCTCCCTGATCGGCACGCCCACCTTCTTGTGCATCTGCCGCCAGTGGTGGAGCCCCTCCGGTTCCAGGGTGATGAGCGCGGTGACGTAGGGCCGGTTGTCGCCGACCACGATGCACTGGCCCACCAGCGGGTGGGCCCGCAGCCAGTCCTCCAGGGGCGCGGGGGCCACGTTCTTGCCGCCGGAGGTGATGATCACGTCCTTCTTCCGCCCGGTGATCGTCAGGTAGCCGTCCGCGTCGAGCTCCCCGATGTCCCCCGTGTACAGCCACTGCTCCCCGCCCACCGCGACGCCGCTGTTCCAGTACCCCGCGAACACGTGCGGCCCCCGCAACAGCACCTCCCCGTCGTCCGCGATCCGTACCGCCGTCCCCGGCAGCGGCCACCCCACCGTGCCGAGCCGGGGCCGCAGCGGCGGGGTGACGGTCGCGGCCGCGGTCGTCTCCGTGAGCCCGTAGCCCTCGAAGACCTCGATGCCCGCACCCGTGTAGAAGGCGGCGAGGCGCCGGCCGAGCGGGGAGCCGCCGCTGAGGATGTACCGGACGCGCCCACCGAGCGCGTCCCGGATCCGCCGGTAGACGAGCGGTTCGTACAGGGCCCTGGCGATCCGCAGGCCCAGCCCCGGCCGCTTGCCCTCCACGACCGCGATCTCGCCGAGGCTGCGCGCGATCCGCGCCGCCCGGTCGAAGGAGGAGGCCCGGCCCATCTTCTCGGCCGTCGCCCGCGCCGTGTTGTAGACCTTCTCCAGGACGTACGGGATCGCCAGCAGGAAGGTCGGCCGGAAGCCGGCCAGGTCCGCGAGGAGGTCCTCGCTGCTGATGCTCGGCGCGTGGCCCAGCTTCACCCGTGCCCGCATGCACCCGACGGCCACCATCCGTCCGAAGACGTGCGACAGCGGCAGGAAGAGCAGGGTCGAGGCGGGGTCCTTGCTCACCGACTTGAAGACGGGGTGCAGCAGCTCCACCGAATTGTCCACCTCGGCGAAGAAGTTGGCGTGCGTCAGCACGCACCCCTTGGGCTGTCCCGTCGTCCCGGAGGTGTAGATCAGCGTGGCCACGGACTCCGGCGCGCACCCGGCCCGGCGGGCCGCCACGACCTCGTCGGGCACGTGCTCCCCGGCCTTGACCAGCCGGGCCACGGCCCCCGTGTCGAACTCCCAGAGGTGGCGCAGCCAGGGCAGGTTGGCCCGCTCCGAGCTGATGATCCGCGCCTGCACGGTGTCCTCCACGGCGCAGGCCACGGCGCCCGAGTCCTGGATGATCCAGCGCGCCTGGATCGCGGAGGAGGTCGGGTAGACCGGTACGGTGATCAGCCCGGCCGCCCAGCCCGCGAAGTCCAGCAGGGTCCACTCGTAGGTGGTCCTGGCCATGATGGCCAGCCGGTCGCCGGGCCGCAGCCCCTCGGCGATCAGCCCCTTCGCGACGGCGAGCACCTCCGCGGCGAACTCGGCGGCCGTGACGTCCCGCCAGGTCCCGTCCCGTTCCTTGCGTGCGAGTACGGGATCGCGCGGCGCCTCCCGGGCATTGTCGAAGGGGATGTCCCCGAGGGACCCGCGGACCGGCACCGGGGCCAGCGGCGGCACCCACACCTCGCGGACCCGCCCCTCGATCACGGTCTTGACGGGCTCGACGGGCTTGAGCGGTTGGACTGGCTTGCCGACCCTCACCAGGCTCGATTCGGCGGTCACGGCGTGCCTCCCTGGCAGGACGGTGTGTTACCGCCGGTAATTTACGTAGCGGTAACCACGTCTGAACACCCCTGCGACCGCCTTTTCACCGTTGCTCCACGCCATGCCACCCACACCCCCACCAAGCACTCACGCTCCCGCGCTCGCTCCCGGAGATCACCCGTCGGGAAGACTGCCCCCATGACCTTCCCTGACCCGAACCCCAAGGCCGAGCTGCACTTCTACCTCCAGTCGGCCCGCGAAGCCCTCCTCTGGAAGCTGGAAGGCCTCTCGGAGTACGACGCCCGCCGCCCCCTGACGCCCACCGGCACCAACCTCCTGGGCCTGGTGAAGCACGCGGCCACCACGGAGCTGGGCTACCTCGGCGACACCTTCGCCCGCCCGTCCGGCGAACCCCTCCCCTGGGTCGCGCCGGACGCCGAACCCAACGCGGACATGTGGGCCACCGCCGACCAGTCACGCGCGGACATCGTCGGCCTCTACCACCGCGCGTGGGCCCACGCGGACGCGACGATCGAGGCACTCCCCCTGGACACGCTCGGCACGGTCCCGTGGTGGCCGAGCGACAACAACAAGGTCTCCCTGCACCACGCCGTGATCCGCGTCGTCTCCGACACCCACCGGCACGCCGGCCACGCCGACATCCTCCGCGAACTACTGGACGGCACCACGGGCATGCAGCCCACCAACCCCGGCCTCCCCGAGGCCGACCCGAGCTGGTGGCAGACCCACCACGCCCGCCTGGAACAGGCGGCCCGGGAGGCCTGAGACCTACTTCGGCGGCTTCACCCCGGTCACGGCGCCGGAGGGCAGTCCCGACACCGGGTTCCCGGCCGCGGGGCCCGGAATCCCCGATCGCAGCCGTCGCAGTTCTGCATCGGGTCCGGCCGCTCGACGGGCCGTACGGGCGCTGCCGCGGGGAGGTGGGGCGGGATCCAGGCCTTGAGCCGGTGCTCGAGGATGCCCGCCGGATGGCGGAGATCGTCGGGCAGCCCGGAGGCCAGCATGAGCCGTACGGCCACGGGGTCCGCCCCGCGCTCCAGCCACTGCGCGACCAGCGGCGTCAGCCTGCGCACATCACGATCGGCGAGCAACAGCCGCGGATCGTCCCCCCGCAGCCGCGCGAGCAACACGGCGGCCTCCGGCGGTTGTACGGGATCGGGTGCCGACCCGGGCTGCGACAGGGGCCCGGGCCCCGGCCCCGCCGCGGGCTCGCGGTCCGGCTCGGGCTCCGGCTCCGGCTCCGGCTCCGGCTCCGGCTCGGGCTCCGGCCCAGGACCCGGCCCAGGATCCGGCCCAGGATCCGGATCGGGCTCCGGATCGGGCGCGGTCTTCGGGAGCGGTCCGGGCGGCTGTACGGGTCCGGGCGGCACTTCCCCCACCGGTCCCGACGGGCGGCCGCCCGCACCGCACTTCGCAGCCGGGTGGTTGTAGGACACCGTCCGGGTGACCACCTGACCACTCGCCAGCCGGACCCGGCTGCGCTCCAGGTACCCGTACTCCTCCAACTCCCGCAGGGCGCCGGAGATCTTGACCTCCCCCTCCCGGAACCGCTCCGTCAGCCTCTTGATGCCGATCCGGGCTCCGGAGGGCAGCGACTGGATGTAGCCGGCGAGGCCGATCGCGACCAGTGAGAGCGAGTGGTGCTGGAGGAGGTGGTTGCCGATCACCGTGAAGCGGTCGGCGTGCCCGACGTTGACATGGGCGACACCTGATCGGGGGGTCCCGGTGGGAACACGGGACGATGGGCGCGAAGGCGCGCTAAGCTGCCGAAGAGCCATGGGGAAGGTAGTAGCTTCCTACTTTGGTCAGACCCTCGTTCGGGATTGCAGTCCCGGCGGGGGTCGTCTCATGTCTGAGGTTGTGTGGGGCGAGCATATGCCCGGCAACCCTCCCAAAATCCAGCCGAGTTGGCACAGTTCACCCATGCGAGTGACGGCGCCGCGACGGGGAGCCGGAGGGGTGGGTTTGGTTGGTTTCACCTGGTCTTTCCAAGGGGTTGTGTCCGGCCTGACCGGATCCCGGCTCGCCGCGACCCGGTTCCTCAGCCGTACGGGTTGAGCGCCCAGAAGCGGACGGTGTCGCCGCCGCGGTCGAACCACAGGTTGGTGGTGTAGCCGCTGCCGTCGCGGTCGAGCTCCTGCAACCGGATCCACTGCGGATCCTTCGGTCCCTCGCCCACGAGCGGCCTCTCGAACCACGAGGAGAAGTCATCGGCCGGCCCCTCGGAAACGAAGGCGTGGGCCGCCGTCAGCTCGGCCAGCTTGCCCGGCCCCAGCCGGCAGAAGCCCGAGATCACCAACTCCGGGGACGGCAGGGTCCTGTCATCGTCCCGGCTGCTCACCCACTGGGCATTCGTGAGCGGGCCGAGCAGCGGGAACGCCTGCTCCAACGGTGCGGTATCCGTACGCCATTCCACCTCGGCCTCGGACGGGCCCTCACTCGCGTCGGCCCCCTGGCGCATGACCCACCAGATGGGCAGAACCGCCATGCCCGCCGCCGCCACGATCCACTTCCGTCGATCCACCACGACTCCCCCGTCCCTGATTTCGGGGCAGCCTATCCGGCTCGAACACCTCACCCCAGGGCCACCTGCGCAGGCCCTCGCGCCATCCCCATCCCCACCTCCGCCCAGACCACCTTGAGCGGTGGCAGCCCGAGTTCCACGCCCCACCGGTCCGCGATCGCATCGACCAGCACCAGCCCCCGCCCGCCCTCCGCGCACCCACCCGCGTCCCGGATTCCCGGGACCCGGTCACCCCGCGTATCCATCACCTCGATCCGCAGCACCCCGCCGACGAGGGCGAGCCCGATCCGGAAGTCCCGACCGGGCACCCGGCCGTGGGTGACCGCGTTGGCAGCCAGCTCGGCCACGATGAGCGCGGGCCCCTCGGAGGTCAGCCCCCACCCGGTGAGCGTCTCGACGGCGAGCCGCCGGGCCTGGCGCGCGCCGAGGGGCGTGGCGGCGAGCCGAGCGGTGAACTGGAGCGCGGAGTCACGGATGTGCGTATTCATGTCACCGAGCGTGGTGGTGCCTGCGTACCGTGAACAGTGGAACCGCCCGAGCGTCCGGCTTCTGTCCGGTCGTTGTCCGGTGCTGTCGCGCCTGTCCCGTCCGGGCCTCGGGAACAGAGCGCTGAGGAAATCGGTGCGTTGAAGGTGGGGCACGCATGAGCGTGGACAACGACGGTACGGAAGACGCCGGCTGGGACGTCGATCCCGACGACGAGCAGGGGGTCGCGGTCCTGGCCGCGCTCGGCCGCCAGCTCAAGGCGTGGCGCGAGGAGGCGGGCATCCGCGCCGGCGACTTCGGCACGGAGATCGGCTACGGCGAGGACCTGGTCCGCAAGGTCGAAGGGGGCAAACGGATCCCCCGCCCCGAATACCTGGACAGGGCGGACGAGGCGCTGCGGGCGGGCGGGAAGATCGCGGCGATGAAGGCGGACATGGAGCAGGTCCGCTACCCGAAGAAGGTCCGCGACCTGGCGAAGCTGGAGGGTCGGGCCGTCGAGATCAGTACGTACAACAACCACAACGTCCACGGGCTGCTGCAGACACCGGAGTACACACGGGCCCTGTTCCGCACATGGCGGCCCGTCTACACGCCGGACGAGACGGAACGCATGTTGGCGGCCCGGATGGCACGCCAGTCGATCTTCGATCGGTCTCCCGCTCCGACGCTCAGCTTCGTCCAAGAAGCGGTCACGCTCGCGCGCCCCATCGGAGGGACAATGGTCTTGCGCCGACAGCTCGAACGCGTACTGGAGGTGGCCCAGTTGCCGAACGTCGAGTTCCAAGTGATGCCGACCGACGTCGAGGAGCACGCAGGCATGGCGGGGCGAATCCAGGTGCTGAAGTTCGAGGACGGCACAGCCGTGGGCCGATCGGACGGCGCCTTCTACGGGCGACCCGTCTCGGACCCGAAACAGCTCCGGATCCTCGAACTGCGCTATGGCATCATCCGAGCTCAGGCGCTCACGCCACGGAAGTCGCTGGCCTTCGTCGAGGAACTACTGGGAGAGACATGATCCACGATCCCGAGCTGCACTGGTTCAAGAGCAGCTACAGCGACAGCAGCGACGGCAACGACTGCGTCGAGGTGGCCACCACCCCCGCCACGATCCACGTCCGCGACTCCAAAGATCTTCGCCTGCCCCACATCACCTTCGCCCCCCATGCCTGGGCCGACTTCCTGGAGCACGCGTCGTGACCCGCCACCCCGAACTGCACTGGTTCAAGAGCAGCTACAGCGACGGCAGCGAAGGCGACTCCTGCGTCGAGGTGGCCCACACCCCCACCACGATCCACGTCCGCGACTCCAAGGACCTCCACCAGCCCCACCTCGCCTTCGCGCCCCGCGCCTGGGCCGGGTTCGTCGCGCGCGCGTCGTCCCACGGCTGACCGAACCGAAGGCGACCCTTCCGCGGCTTCGTTCCTAGACTCCGCGCATGGACATAGTCACGTGTACCCAGTGCTCCGCCACCGGCCTCGAGAAGGGCCTCCTGGACGACATCACCAGCCCCAGCGGGTTCACCCGGTGGGTGGAGGGCGCGATGCCCACGGGCGCCTTCAGCCGCAAGGGCAAGAAGCGCTACCGCGTCGAGGCCGCCCGCTGCCCCCGGTGCGGGCACCTCGAACTCTTCGCCACCCAGCCCAGCGGCTGACCCGCGCCGTCAGAGCAGGTGCGGCGGCAGTTCCTCCCGCACCTCTCCGGTGACGTACTCGGCGTCCCGCAGCAGTTCCTCGGTCACCCGGACGCCCGTGAGCCGCTCGGCGAGCGCGAACACCGCCGCCTTCTCGTCGACATCGGGCTCCGGGTCGCCCGTCGGGTTCAGGCCGAGCTCGCTCATCACCGCGTTCAGCGCGTCGGGGGTGCTGCCGGTGCGGTCCGCCGGGTATTCGAAGGTCGTCCTCAACTCGCCGTCCTCGTACCAGTGGAAGAAGTCCATGGGCTTCCCCCCATTGCTCGTGTGCGAGACGGCGCGCGACCCGGCGGACAAGGCCTCCATGAACCGCGGCCGCGTCCCCACGTCTCCGCCGAACTCCAGCACCAGGGTCCAGTCGCCTCCCTCGCCCGGCACGGTGAAGGCGCCCGCGAGGAAGGAGTCGGGCGAGTACCCGTAGGCGTCGAGGAGCTCCGTGTGCTCGAAGACGAGGCCCTGGAACCCCTCGCACACGTCCTGCGGCTCGGCCTCCACCACCTCCAGCACCTCCACGGGCGAGAGGCCCCGCACCAGCGTCAGGGTGTACCCGCCCTCCAGCGCGTACGCGAACAGCGAGGGCGAGGCCCGTATCCAGCTGTATTCGGCTGCGGTGGCCGGTGCGGGGGAAGCTGCTGCGGCTGCGGTCATGCGGCCCATTCTTCCCGCGCCCACTGACAACGCACCGGGAATCGCCTTGCCCGGGGATCGCGGCCCTCGGATGATCTCCGCATGGACGACACTCCGCACCAACTCCCTTCCGACCTGCCCGCGTTGCGCGCCAAGGCGGCCGCCGCGGGCTTCACCCTGTCCTGCGAGGACCGTACGGGCAGCCTCCTGGCGGCGCTCGCCGCCGGCCGGCCCGGGGGCCGGATCCTGGAACTCGGCACCGGTGCGGGCGAGGGCGCCGCCTGGCTGCTCAGCGGTATGGACCGGGCCTCCCGCCTGACCACCGTCGAGCTCGACGCCACCGTCCAGGCCATCGCCCGGGAACAGCTGGGCGCCGACCCGCGGGTGACCTTCGTGGCCGGGGACGGCGGAGGGTGGCTGGAGGACTTCGACGGGGCGCCCTTCGACCTGGTCTTCGCGGACACCTGGCCGGGCAAGTTCACGCACCTCGACCGGGCCCTGGAACTGGTGGCTCCCGGCGGGACCTACCTGATCGACGACCTCCTCCCCCAGCCCGGCCGGCCACAGGACCACGAGGCCGCCGTCGAACGCCTCCTGGCCGAGCTGGACGCGCGCGAGGACTTCCGGTGCGTGCGCCTGGCCTGGGCGAGCGGACTGCTGATGGCGGTACGGGCGGCCTGACATGGCCGCAGCCCCCGCCCGGACGGGGGCGAGGGCTGCGGCGGTTGGGCGGCGGCGGGGCTCAGGCGGTGACGAGGGCCTTCGCCGGGTCGGCGTCCGAGGAGTCGGACTGGGCCGGGACCTCGGCCGGGGCCTGGGCCGGCTCGTCCAGGAGGGACGAGGAGGCGGTGGCGTAGGCCACCTTGTCCAGGATGCCCTCGCGGGCCGCGACGATGACCGGGACCAGCGCCTGGCCGGCCACGTTGGTGGCGGTGCGCATCATGTCCAGGATCGGGTCGATCGCCATCAGCAGGCCCACTCCCTCCAGCGGGAGGCCCAGCGTGGAGAGGGTCAGGGTCAGCATGACCGTGGCGCCCGTCAGGCCGGCCGTCGCGGCGGAGCCGATGACCGAGACGAAGGCGATCAGCAGGTAGTCGGTGATGCCGAGCTGTACGCCGAAGATCTCGGCGATGAAGATCGCGGCGAGCGCCGGGTAGATCGCGGCGCAGCCGTCCATCTTCGTGGTCGCGCCGAACGGGACGGCGAAGGAGGCGTACTCCTTCGGGACGCCGAGGCGCTCGGTGACCTTCTGGGTGACCGGCATGGTGCCGACCGAGGAGCGGGAGACGAAGGCCAGCTGGATGGCGGGCCAGGCGCCCTTGAAGAACTGGATCGGGTTGACCTTGGCGACGGTCCACAGGAGCAGCGGGTAGACGCCGAACATCACGAGCGCGGAGCCGACGTACACGTCCACCGTGAAGGTGGCGTACTTGCCGAGCAGGTCCCAGCCGTACGTGGCGATCGCGGTGCCGATCAGACCGACGGTGCCGATCGGGGCGAGGCGGATGACCCACCACAGGGCCTTCTGGAGCAGCTCCAGCACGGACTCGGCGAGGTTCAGGACCGGCTGGGCCTTGGTGCCGAGCTGGAGGGCGGCGATGCCGGCGACGGCGGCGAGGAAGACGATCTGCAGGACGTTCAGCTCGGTGAACGGCGTGATGATGTCGGTCGGCACGATGCCGGTCAGGAAGTCCAGCCAGGACCCTTCGCGCTTCGGCAGCTTGCCGTCCTGCGGGGTGAGGCCGGTGCCGGAGCCCGGGTTGGTGAGCAGGCCGATGGCGAGGCCGATGGCCACCGCGATCAGCGACGTGATCATGAACCAGAGCAGCGTGCGCGAGGCGAGCCGCGCGGCGTTGTTCACCTTCCGGAGGTTGGTGATCGACACCAGGATGGCGAAGAAGACGAGCGGGGCGACGGCCAGCTTCAGGAGCTGGACGAATATGTCGCCTATCTGCTCCAGGGTCGTACCGAGCCAGCTGATCTCCTGACTGCGGGAGACCCAGCCGAGCAGTACGCCGAGCACGAGGCCGGTGACGATCTGGGCCCAGAAGGGGAACTTGAACGAGGAGGACTTCTTCGCCGGGGCGGGGGCCTCGGCGGCAGGGGTCTGCGGTGACGCGGACACGGACACTCTCCGGGTGGTTCTGCGGTTTCTGCGGTGGGGTGGTGGTGCGGTGCGGCAGCACCCGGAAAAGCCAAGAGCCGGGCGGGCGGGACCGCTGCTGTGCCAGGGCTGGTCGCGGGACTCAGCGACAACAGCAACAGGCCGCGGACGCGCGGCGGCAGAGGTCGACGTGCAGGCGCGCCACGAGCGGAACGCTCGGGGTCATCTGGTGCGCGGCTGTCGTCAACATGTTGAACACGCTAACACTTCACCTTTGGGAATCTCAAAGCCTCCCTTTGGGTCAACCGGCCCACCGCAGGCGGAAAACCCCTGCAAACCCCCCGGAAAACGCCGAAAGCCCCGGCGTCACGGGTGACGAACCCGGGCCGAGGCATTTCGGTGTGTGATGAAGCTAACTGGCGCGCGCGGCCTCGTCGACCGCGTCGTCCTCCTGGCTGCGGTTCGCCGCGAGCTTGTCCTTCGCGCCCGCGACGCGTCCGGCGATGACCGCGGACATCTCGTCGCGCTGCTTGCGCAGCAGGATGAAGGAGAGCGGAGCGGAGAGCACGAGGGCGAGCAGCACGACCCAGGCGGGGTTGGCGTCACCGAGACCGGAGGGCACCCAGCCCAGCCGGACCAGACCGGCGACGAGGACGAGGCACCCGACGAAGATCCCCAGGCGCATCGCGGTGTAACGGATCGTCGCGCTCGGCTTGAGGGACACGGTGACCCCTTCTCTCTCGTCGTCCTATGGCGGTACGTGCCCGTCCAGTGAAGCACGCCCGTGCCACGGACAAGGGCGCCGGGGGGCTTCGACGGACGTGAAGTCGGCCCCCCGGACCCGCGCCGCTAGGAGATGCGGATGCCCGACCAGTTCGTGGCCTTGCCGACCTGCGACCGGTTGTCGAAGCCGCCCCGGCCGTTGCCCCGGTTCAGCCAGGCGCGGCCGTCCTTGTCGAGCGAGATCAGGTCGGCCCGGCCGTCCCCGGACAGGTCGAGCCCGCCGACCACGTCCTTGTAGGTGGTGCCCCAGTCCTTGAAGACCAGGGACCGGGGCACGAAGGTGCCGGCGCCGGTCCCGTTGAACCGCCACAGCTCGTTCGACGCGTCGAGGGCCAGCAGGTCGGTCTTGCCGTCGCCGTCGAGGTCCCCGGCGGCGATCAGCTTCTTGTACCCGCCGAAGCCGGAGCCGGCGAGCGTGCGGGCCTTGAAGCCGCCCGCGCCGTTGTTCGCGTACACGTACAGCTTCCCGGTCGAGGCGGACCGGGTCAGCAGGTCGGCGCGGCCGTCGCCCGTCACGTCGCCGGGCGAGAGGACCTGGTCGTACGCGCTCCAGTCCGAGGAGACCGTGACGTGGAGCGACTGCAGGTTGGGCAGCCCGCCGCAGATCGTCGGGTAGACCCGGGCCTCGCCCTTCGGGAAGCGGACGAACACGTCGTTGCAGCCGTCGCCGTCGAGGTCGCCGAACGGCAGCACCTGCGTGTCCACCGACGCCCAGGTGATCGCGCGCGGCCCCGCGGTCAGCTTCGTCGCGTCGCCCGCGTACACCTTCAGCCCGGTGCCGCCCAGGCCGAACAGGTCGGCCTTGCCGTCGTCCGTGTGGTCACGCCACTTGGGCAGCGCGCGGCTGGTGGTGGTGGCCTCGTAGGCACCGTTCAGGACGGCGCTGTTCGTCTCGGACCGCTTGTACTCGTCCCACAGCGCGACGGGCCGGCCGAGCGCGTCGGCGGCCACCTGGGGCGGCCCGGTGAACCGGGCGCCCGCCGTGCTCAGCCGCCGCGGGGCGGACCAGATGCCGTTCTTGAAGACGGCGGCCATCGTGTACTCCTCGTACGAGTACCCCTCCCGCCAGGTCACCGTGACCGTGCCGCCCGAGGTCCCGGCCGCGGCGACCCCGCGCACCTTCTCGTGCAGGGAGAAGAACTGGAGGTTCTGCTGCCATTTCCCGGTGGCGGCCGAGCGCACCCCGTACCAGGGGGCCGAGTTGGAGCCGGCGACGAAGAGGTCGCCGCCCGGCAGGTGGACGGGCTCCGCCATCCCGGACGTGCTGCCGGACCTGGCGGCGGTCGACGGGGCGCTCCACTGCGTGGCGCCGGCGGTCCGGCGCGTGTGCAGGAGGTCATCGTTGCTGTTGTAGAACAGGTCGAAGCCGCCCTGCGGTTCGGCGAACACCTTCGGGCGCGCCAGGGTCCCGCCCGGGACCGGGAAGTCCTTGACGGTGGTCCAGGCGGCCGCGCCGGGGGCCTTCTCCAGGGCGACGACGGCCTTGCTCGCCTGCCACTGCCACACCAGCAGGGCGGTGCCGTCCTTGGCGACCGCCAGGTCCATGGCGTAGATCTCCCGGCTGCCGGACGGCGGCTGCTCGTTGAGGGCGGCCGGAGCGGTCCACACGCCCTGCGGGCCGGCCTTCTCGGCGGCCTTCACGACGCCGAAGACCGACCACACCGCGACCAGCCGGCCGTCGGGGGCCGCCGCCAGGTGGTGGTAGCCCTTCTCGGGGACCGCGGCGACGAACTCGGGCTCGGAGAAGGCGGTCGCGCCGGGCGCGAGGGTGGCCACCTTCAGCCAGTAGTTGTCGTGGTCGTCGGCCCGCTTGGCCCGCCAGGCCAGGCGCACCGAGCCGTCGCCGAGCGAGACCAGCTCGGTGTTGGACCCTCCGGCGTCCGGCCAGGCCCGCGGGGCGAGCCAGCCGGTGCTGCCCGCGGGCCGGATCCGGGTGGAACGGGAGAGCCCGTCGCCGGTGAGGGAGACGAGGGCGCCGTTCCCCGCCGCCACCAGGGCGTTCAGCCCGCCCGAGGCGGAGCCGGGGTTGGGGTTCGCGGCGTGCAGGGCGCCGGCGCCCCACGGGCCCGGCGTACGCGCCGCGGCGGCGGCCGGGGCGGTGTCGGCCGCCGTCGCGGTGGCGGTCTGGGCGGCGACCGGCGCCGCGGCCGCCAGGGCGAGTACGGGAGTGAGCGCGATGCCTAGCAGCGCGCGGGAATACGAAGTCATGGGAATGCCCCCCCGGGCAAAGCGGATCCGGTGGCCCGGATACGCCGGACTGTTCGAACAGATCACGCGCAGCGTATAGCAACCAAGATCGTCCCGACGTACGCGATCCCTCGGCTCTAGTGCAGCGGCAGCAGCAGCGTGATGTCGTCACGGTCGTCGCCCGGGGCCACCCGGATGGCGCCGGGGACCCGGCCGACCTCCTTGTAGCCGCAGGCGGCGTAGAAGTGCTCCAGGCCCAGCCCGCCCCGGCAGCCGAGGCGGATCGCCTCGATGCCCTCCATCGTGCGGGCGGCGTCCGCGACGGCCTCCATCAGTGCGCGGCCGGCGCCGTGACCCTGGAGGGCGGGGTCGACCATGACGGTGTAGACCCAGACCCAGTGCTTCTGCAGCCGGTGCTGGTTGGGGGCGATGACGGCGGTGGCGCGCACCCGCCCGGTGGCGTCGCGTCCGACGAGCAGGCGGCTGCGGCCCTCGCAGGCCGCGGCGAGGTGCTTGTCCACCTCGGGGCGGATGTCCTCGACGGTGACGGGCGGCACGAAGCCCACCGCCCCGCCGGCATTGGACACCTCGGTCCAGAGCGCGGCGAAGTCTTCGGCCAGGGCGGGGCCGACGACCGGATCGAAGGTGAAGGTAAGGACCATAGGGCTAGATTAGCTATTACTGACCGGAGTACGCAAAAGGCCCCGGCCGCCCCCGAGGGGGAGGACCGGGGCCCAAGGCATCAGACCGGCGAGCCCGGCGTCAGGCCGATGAGCCGGACGCCAGACCGACGAGCCGGACGTCAGACCCGCATCGCCTGCGGCGTCTCGCGGAGTTCCGCGTCCGGGCCGGGGTACTCGCGGATGATCTCGTAGCGCGTGTTGCGCTCGACCGGGCGGAAGCCCGCCTCGCGGATCAGTTCCAGCAGGTCCTCGCGACCCAGCTTGTTCGGGGTGCCGTAGTTGTCCGCGTCGTGCGTGATCTTGTACTCGACGACCGAGCCGTCCATGTCGTCCGCGCCGTGCTGGAGGGCGAGCTGCGCCGTCTGCACGCCGTGCATCACCCAGAAGACCTTCACGTGCGGGACGTTGTCGAAGAGCAGGCGGGAGACCGCGAAGGTCTTCAGCGCCTCGGCGCCCGTCGCCATCGTCGTGCGCGCCTGGAGCTTGTTGCGTACCTTGCCGTCCTTCATGTCCACGAAGTCGTGCTGGTAGCGCAGCGGGATGAAGACCTGGAAACCGCCGGTCTCGTCCTGCAGTTCGCGCAGCCGGAGCACGTGGTCCACGCGGTGGCGCGGCTCCTCGATGTGCCCGTAGAGCATCGTCGCCGGGGTCTTGAGGCCCTTGGAGTGCGCGAGGCGGTGGATGCGCGACCAGTCTTCCCAGTGGGTGCGGTGGTCGACGATGTGCTGGCGGACCTCCCAGTCGAAGATCTCCGCACCGCCGCCGGTGAGGGACTCCAGACCGGCCTCGATCAGCTCGTCCAGGATGTCGGAGGCCGACATGCCGGAGATCGTCTCGAAGTGGTGGATCTCCGTCGCCGTGAACGCCTTCAGCGAGACGTTCGGCAGTGCCTCCTTCAGTGCGGAGAGCGAGCGCGGGTAGTACCGCCACGGCAGGCTGGGGTGCAGGCCGTTGACGATGTGCAGCTCGGTGAGGCTCTCGTTCTCCATGCTCTTGGCCAGGCGAACGGCTTCCTCGATGCGCATCGTGTACGCGTCCTTCTCGCCCGGCTTGCGCTGGAACGAGCAGTACGCGCACGAGGCCGTGCACACGTTGGTCATGTTGAGGTGGCGGTTGACGTTGAAGTGGACGACGTCGCCGTTCTTGCGCGTGCGCACCTCGTGGGCGAGGCCGCCGAGCCAGGCCAGGTCGTCCGACTCGTAGAGGGCGATGCCGTCCTCACGGGTCAGCCGCTCGCCGGAGCGAACCTTGTCCTCCAGCTCACGCTTGAGCCCAGCGTCCATGCCGGTCCTCTCCATCTGTCGTCATTCACAACCGCGCCCCAACCGTACTCTCAGCGCCCTCAGGCTTCCTCCGGCAGGCCCCCGACCCGGTTCTCCCACTTGGTGGAGAGCACGATCGTCGTACGGGTGCGCGAGACGCCCTTGGTGCTGGAGAGCTTGCGGATGATCCGCTCCAGCCCGTCCACGTCGCCGGCGCGGACCTTGAGCATGTACGAGTCGTCGCCGGCGATGAACCAGCAGTCCTCGATCTCCGAGAGGTCGCGCAGCCGGCGGGCCACGTCCTCGTGGTCCGCGGCGTCGGACAGCGAGATGCCGATCAGCGCCGTGACGCCGAGGCCGAGCGAGGCCGCGTCCACGGTCGCGCGGTACCCGGTGATGACTCCGGCCGTCTCCAGCCGGTTGATCCGGTCGGTGACGCTGGGGCCGGAGAGGCCCACGAGCCGGCCCAGCTCGGCGTACGAGGCGCGTCCGTTCTCACGAAGTGCCTGGATGAGCTGCTTGTCCACCGCGTCCATGTACCTGGAACCTTCCATTATTCGGCATTCCCTCAAGTTTACGTATAGAATCAAAGGCGCACAGGGTCGACACCCTGTGAATCTTTCAACAGATCAAAGATGATCTGACGATTTTCAGGAGTGGTTCACCGTGTACACGATCGAGATGGCCTACGCGCACATGCGACAGCTCCAAGAGCTGGCCAACCGATCCCGCACCGACCAGCCCGCCGCCGCACACCGCGTCGACAAGACCCGTAAGCCGGGACGCGCCAAGAAGGCCTAAGCGCCACCGCTTGCCTCCCGGGGGCGGGAGCCACCGAGCTCCCCCTCCCACCGGCGGTACAGCCCGTGCGGCACCCCTGCCGCGTCGAGCACCCGCCCCGCGACGAAGTCCACCAGATCCTGGATGTGCGTCGCACCCGCGTAGAACGCCGGAGAGGCGGGCAGCACCACTGCGCCCGCCTCGTCCAGGCTCACCAGATGCTTCAGCGTCTGCCCGCTCAGCGGGGTCTCCCGCACCGTCACCACCAGCCGGCGCCGCTCCTTGAGCGTCACGCTCGCGACCCGCTGGAGCAGGTCCTTCGACAGCCCGAGCGCCACCCCGGCCACACAGGCCGTGGACGCCGGCACGATCAGCATCCCCTTGACCGGGTACGAGCCGCTGCTCGGCCCGGCCGCCAGGTCGCCCGCGGGCCAGTAGCGCACGCCGTCCAGTTCCGGGCGCGGATACGTCGCGGGCTTGCCGTCGGCGCCCCGCTCCAGCCATTCGCCCAGGTCGTCCCGCCAGTGCGCGTCGCGGAAGGCGATCCCCGTCTCGTCCAGCAGGGTCAGCCTGGACGCCCGGCTCACCACCAGGTCCACGCCCTCGCCCGCCGCCAGCAGCCCACGGATCACCGCGGCCGCGTACGGCGTCCCGGACGCCCCGGAAACCCCGACCACCCACGGGGTGCGCTTGCCCTCAGTCATACCTCCGAGACTATCCGGCCACCGCCGACGGGCACTGGTTAAGGTGTCCGCACGTTCAAGGGGTGGACACGGCGGAGGGGTCGTCATGAGCGGAAGCAGTACACACCCGGGCGGTACGGGCTCCTTCGCCTGGACCCGGACGGGCCGGGCCGTGGCCGCCGCGAAGCTGATGCTGGGCTGGGTGGCGCTGCTGTGGCTGATCGAGGCCGTCGACCACGCCACGGGCCACGCGCTCGACTCCTACGGGATCACCGCGCGGGACGCCGACGGCCTGAGCGGGATACCCCTGGCGCCCTTCCTGCACTTCGGCTTCGACCACGTCGCCTCCAACAGCGTCCCGCTGCTGGTCCTCGGCTTCGTCACCGCGCTGAGCGGCATCGGCCGCTTCCTGGCCGTCTGCGCGGCCATCGTCCTGGCCGACGGCTTCGCCGTCTGGCTGATCTCCCCGCCCCACAGCATCACGGCGGGCGCCTCGGGCCTGATCTTCGGCCTCTTCGGCTACCTGCTGATCCGCGGCTTCGTGGAACGCAGCCCGCTGGGCGTCGCGGTCGCCGTCGTCATCGCCGCCGTCTGGGGCACGACCTTCCTGGCCGGAGCCCTCCCCACGGACTCGGTGGTCAGCTGGCAGGCCCACCTCTTCGGCCTCCTGGCCGGCGCGGCGGTCGCCACGGTTGCCCGGCCGCGGCCGGAGGTGGCGGCGCTCTAGCCGGGAAACCCCGGCCGGCTGCTCCCGTAGGACGGTCGGGCCCCGGTCAGATCGTGACGGGGCCGCGGGCGGTGGCGAACTCGACCGAGACCAGACCCGGTTCCTCGTCCTCGACCCAGGTGACGTCGATCTGCTCGAGGGGGTGGTCGGCCGGTTCGCCGAGGAATTCGGCGATGGAGGCGGCGTCGCCGGCGATCGAGACCCCGTGGATGGTGGTGGAGGTGCGCGGGTCGGCGCTCGGGCGCTCCTCGAGGGGGACCGCCCACTGAAGGAAGTAGGGCAGTTGCGGGTCCTCCATCAGCTCCAGCAGACCGATCTGCTTCCACCTCAGGTCGAATCCGTCGGGGCGGACACGGTGGCCCTCGGCCGAGGTGCGGCCGAGGCGGGCCTCGACCGGGGCGATGTCGTCGACGGAGACCACCCAACCGAGCCAGCCGCCGCCCTCGGCGGCGCGGCGCGCGACCGCCTGGCCGAAGGGTGCGCGGTCGGCGGCGGGATGGTCGAGCGTGGTGACGACCTCGACATAGGTGCCGCCGCTCAGCGGGAGAATGAAATTGCGGGTGCCGAATCGCGGGTGAACGCCCCCGTCGACGAACCCGGCGCCCAGGGCCGACCCGATCCACTGGACGGTCGAGACGAAGCTGTCGCGGGCCACCGCATAGGACACGTGATCAAGTCGCACCGCGCCATCATCACCCGGCAACCCGCACACATCCCGACGCCACGCCCGCCACCCCGGCCGCGTCCGCCGTGGATTCACTTCCGAGGGGCGGGCCCTTAGGCGGCGGTGCCGGGGTCCACGGGGAGCTCGGCCGTATCCACGGAGACCTTCCCGATGCCGGTCTCCACGGTGACCGTCTCCCCGTACGGGATCACGTCCCGGCCCCGGTAGCCGTCGGGCCCCGGATTCCACAGCGTCGTGCACTGCGCCTTGTACGGGTCGAAGATCAGGTAATGCGGGATGCCGCGCCGGGCGTAGGCCCGGTCCTTGACCTCGTAGTCGTTGCGCACGCTGCTCGGGGAGACGACCTCGATGGCGAGTTCCACGAGGTCAGGCGGGTAGGCGCTGAGGTTCTTGTCCGCCTCCACGGCGGGGATGACGGCGAGGTCGGGGCAGAACTCGTTGTCGCCGTCGAAGGGAACGGCTACGTCGCTGATGAACCCCCACTCCGGCGGAATCTGGTCTTCCAGCGTGTTCCACAGCAACCGGATGGTCCTGGCGTGGTGCGGCTTCAGCGGACTCATCACGATGGCGCCCTCGACAATCTCCATCCGGTAACCGGGGAACATGTCCTCGAACCGGCTGAGCTGTGAGTGCAGGCGCTCGGTCTCCGAGACGGTCACGTCGGCCTCCCTGTCCATGCACTCGATGGTATGCCGCACGCTAGCCACCGGGGCAGGGCACGAACCGCCGGTTCCGGCAGGGCACGCACGATCGAGTTACAGCGACAGCCCCCGCACCACCAGGTCGAGCAGCGCGCACACGAACAGGGCCATGCCGATGAAGCCGTTCACCGTGAAGAAGGCGCGGTTCAGGCGGGACAGGTCGTGCGGGGTGACGATGGTGTGCTCGTAGACGAAGGCGGCCACGACGATCAGCAGGCCGAGCCAGAACAGCCAGCCCGCGTCCGTCGCCACCGCGTACCAGGCCAGCAGGCCCGTGGTCACGACGTGCGCGCCGCGCGCGCCCCACAGGGCGGCCGGGATGCCGTAGCGGGCCGGGACGGACTTGACGCCCTCCGCGCGGTCCGCGGCCACGTCCTGGCAGGCGAAGATCAGGTCGAAGCCGCCGATCCACACGCCCACCGCGAGGCCGAGGATCACCGCGTCCCAGGACCACTCGCCGGTGATCGCGATCCAGGCCCCGACCGGGCCCATCGCCTGAGCGATGCCGAGGATGGCGTGGGGGAAGTTCGTGAACCTCTTCCCGTACGGGTACACCACCATCGGTACGACGGCGACCGGCGCCAGCATCAGGCAGAGCGGGTTCAGCAGCGCCGCCGACCCGAGGAAGACGGCCAAGGCGATCCCGGCCCCGGTCCAGGCGGAGCGGACCGAGACGGCGCCCGTCACCAGCTCGCGCCCGGCGGTCCGCGGGTTCCGCGCGTCGATCTCCCGGTCGATGATCCGGTTGGCGGCCATCGCGAAGGTCCGCAGCCCCACCATGCAGACGGTGACGAGCAGCAGCTTGCCCCAGTGCATCCGCTCGTCGAGCGTGAACATGGCGGTCAGCGCGGCGATGTACGCGAAGGGCAGCGCGAAGACCGAGTGCTCGATCATCACGAGCCGCAGGAAGGCCTTGACCTTCCCACTGGCCTGCGGCGCGGGCCCGGATCCGAGGACCCCTTCGGCTGCGGATGTCATACGAGGGTTCTCCGGAAGTCTTCGAGGTCGGCCAGCAGCTCCACCGTGGGGAGCGCGCCGAGTTCCAGGGTCCAGGGGCCGGCGTCGTGACCCTCGGGCGGGGTGACGTGCGCGGTGACCGCGCAGGCGGCGCCGGACGGGCGGGCCTCCAGGCGCAGGAAGTTCCCGGCCTCCGCGGTGAACGGCTCGCCCGTCGCCAGGGCGCGCTGGAGCTGTTCCGCGAAGTCGTCCGCCTCGATGTCCCGCGCGCCGGGCAGCTCGAAGCCGTCGCCCTCGCCGTCCTCGTCGAGCATCAGCGCCCACACGTTGCCGGGCCCCGCGAACTCCTCGGGGCTGACACCCGCCTCCGCGGCGGCCTCGCGGACGCCGGGGTCGGCCGGGTCGAGTTCCGGGCGCACCAGGGCCACGTAGACCGTGTCCGTGCCGATGAAGAGGGCGGGGCCACCCGTCTCGATGTCGCTCACAGGCCGTACTCCTTCCAGCGGCTGTCGACCAGGGCCGCGGTCGCGGGGTCGGACTCGACCATGTCAGGCCAGCCGCCGTCGCGGGTGTAACCCTCCGTCGGCAGCTTCTTCGTGGCGTCGATGCCCGCCTTGCCGCCCCAGAACTGCTGGTAGGAGGCGTGGTCCAGGTGGTCCACCGGGCCCTCCACGACGGTGAGGTCGCGGGCGTAGTCCGTATTGCCGAGCGCCCGCCAGGACACCTCGTGGAGGTCGTGGACGTCGCAGTCCTTGTCCACCACGATGATCAGCTTGGTCAGCGACATCATGTGCGCGCCCCAGATGGCGTGCATGACCTTCTGTGCGTGCTTCGGGTACTTCTTGTCGATCGAGACGATCGCGCAGTTGTGGAAGCCGCCCGACTCGGGAAGGTGGTAGTCCACGATGTCCGGGACGATGATCTTGAGGAGCGGGAGGAAGAAACGCTCCGTCGCACGCCCCAGCGGACCGTCCTCCGTCGGCGGCCGGCCGACGACGATCGACTGGATCAGCGGACGCTTGCGCATCGTCACGCAGTCGATGGTCAGCGCGGGGAACGGCTCCTGCGGGGTGTAGAAGCCGGTGTGGTCGCCGAAGGGGCCCTCGGGGAGCGTCTCCCCCGGCTCCAGCCAGCCCTCGATGACCACCTCGGCGTTGGCCGGGACCTGGAGCGGGACCGTCTTGCAGTCCACCATCTCGATCCGCTTGCCCGCCACGAACCCGGCGAAGAGGTACTCGTCGATGTCGCCCGGCAGCGGCGCGGTCGACGCGTACGTCACGGCCGGCGGGCAGCCGAAGGCGATCGCGACCGGCAGCCGCTCACCGCGCGCCGCGGCCACCGCGTAGTGGTTGCGGCTGTCCTTGTGGATCTGCCAGTGCATGCCGATGGTGCGCTTGTCGTGGCGCTGGAGGCGGTACAGGCCGAGGTTGCGCACGCCCGTCTCCGGGTGCTTGGTGTGCGTCAGGCCGAGGTTGAAGAAGGACCCGCCGTCCTTGGGCCAGGTGAAGAGGGCCGGCAGCTGGTCCAGGTCCACGTCGTCGCCGGTGAGGACGACCTCCTGGACGGGCGCGGAATCGCCCTTCACCTTCTTCGGCGGCACGTGCACCATCGAGCCGAGCTTGCCGAAGGCCTCGCGGACACCGATGAAGCCCTGGGGCAGCTCCGGCTTGAGCAGGCCGCCGATCTTCTCGCTGATCTCGGCGTACGACTTCAGCCCGAGGGCCTTCAGCAGCCGCCGGTCGGTGCCGAAGACGTTCATGGCCAGCGGCATCGCCGAGCCCTTGACGTTCTCGAAGAGCAGCGCGGGCCCGCCCGCCTTGTTCACTCTGTCGACGATCTCCCCGACCTCTAGGTACGGGTCCACTTCGGCCTTGATGCGCTTGAGGTCGCCCTCCCGCTCGAGGGCCCGGAGCAGCGAGCGGAGATCGTCGTAAGCCATGCGGGCAATTGTGGCATCCCCGCTCAGAGCCCGAACCGCGGCGGGCCCTCTACCCTGGAAGAGTCCACGGCGGGCCTGCCCGGCCCGCACCGTTCTTCTGGGGGTCGGTCCCACACCGTGCTGCGCTATCTGCCGTTCCTGCTGATCATCGCGCTGACCATCTACACCTTCATCGACTGCCTGAACACGCCGGAAGAAGAGGTCAAGCACCTTCCGAAGGTCGTCTGGGTCCTGATCATCCTGCTCTTCTCGATCGTCGGTCCGATCGTGTGGCTCTTCGCCGGCAAGAAGCGGGTGCCCGGCGGCGCGGGCCGGCCGCGCCCGGGCCGCCGGACGTGGGTGGCGCCCGACGACAACCCGGAGTTCCTGAAGTCCCTGCGCGAGGAGCGGGACGAGAAGGAGAAGGACAAGGAGTAGGGCCCTCCGGGACCGGGCCCTCAGGGACCTGGTCCTACGGGACCTGGTCCTACGGGGCTGCGGCGCCCGCCCGTGCCGCCGCCCGCTGCGCCGCCTGCGCGAAGGCCCGTACGGCCCCGGTGTCCTCACCCGCGCGCCAGACCAGCCCGTACCCGACCGGCTCGGCGTCGGCCACGGGGACGTGGGTGACCCCGGGCCGGGCGTGGTAGGCCGCGGCGTGAGCCGATGTCAGCAGGGCGCCCCGGCCGGCGGCGACCAGCATCAGGGCCTCCTGGAGGTTCGTCACCTCCGGGCCGCGCCGGATCGGTCGCCCGGCCGGGGTGCGCGCCGGAGCCTGGTGTTCGCGCAGGTACGCGGGCAGGTCCCCGGCGACGCCCAGCAGTGCGACCCCCGCCAGTTCCTCCAGCGTCACGGAGTCCCGTGCGGCCAGCGGATGCCCTGCCGACACGGCCAGCGCCCGCGCCTCGGTGAACAGCGCCGGCCCCTCCCCCAGATCGGGTTCGCGCACCGGGAACTCGGCGAAGGCCACGTCGAAGGCCCCGCCGCGCAGTTGCCCGTACGGGTCGGAGAGCGGCACCTCGCACACCTCGACGGTGATGCCGGGGTGCGTGCTGCGCAGGGCCTGCGCGGCGCGCAGGACGAGTTCACCGGCGGGCGGGGTGGTGAAGCCGACGTGCAGCACCCCGTCCGCGGCGCGGGCCGTCGCGGCGGCCCGGTCCAGGGCGGCGGCGATGCCGCGGTGGTGGGGTTCCAGGTCGGCGCGGAGCTGGGCGCCGAGCGAGGTGAGGGCGACGCTGCGGCTGGTACGCAGGAAGAGCCGGGCGCCGACGCGCCGCTCGAGGCGCTGCACGAGCTGGCTGACGCGGGCCCGGGAGAGCAGCATGCGCTCGGCGGTGCGGCCGAAGTGCAGTTCCTCGGCCAGGATCAGGAAGCAGTCCAGCTCATCGCGATCGGTAAGCATGGCTGAACGAACGTTGAGGTCTTCGGCGTTGTTCCCGTACGGGTGGCGGGCGAGGGTGGTTGAGCCGGCAACTTCCCGCTCTTCCCTCCCTCCATCCTGCGAGGTCCTTCCGTGGACTCCCTCCATTCCATCCGCGGGCGCCGACTCGGCGTCCTGCTCGTCCTGTGCGGCGCCATCTTCCTCGAAGGCATCGACGTCGCGATGCTGAACGTGGCCCTGCCGTCCATCCGCGCCGACCTCGGCCTCGAAACCGGCACGCTCCAGTGGGTGATGAGCGCCTACGTGCTCGGCTACGGCGGCTTCATGCTGCTCGGCGGCCGTGCGGCCGATCTCTTCGGACGCCGCCGGATGTTCATCGGCTGGCTGACGGTGTTCCTGCTCTTCTCCGGGCTCGGCGGACTCGCCACCGAGGGCTGGCAGCTGATCGCCGCCCGCTTCGTGACCGGGGTCGCCGCCGCCTTCATGACCCCGGCGGGCCTGTCCATCATCACCACCGGCTTCGACGAGGGCCCCCAGCGCGAGAAGGCGCTGCTCGTGTACTCGGGCACGGCGGCGGCCGGGTTCTCCGTCGGGCTGGTCGCGGGCGGGCTGCTCGCCTCGGTGGGCTGGCGCTGGGTGTTCTTCGCTCCCGTGGCACTGGCCGCGCTGATCCTGGCGGGCGCGCTGACCTTCGTACCGAAGGCCGCCGATGGCGAACCGGGCGCGCGCCGGGGCCGGGGCCGGATCGACGTGTGGGGCGGGGTGCTCGTGACCGCGGGCGTCGTCCTGCTCGTCCTCGGTGTGGAGGAGCTCGCGGCGCTGCCCGCGGTGGCGGGGCTGGCCCTGCTCGGGGCGTTCGCCCTCGTCGAGCGGCGCACGGCGGAGCCCCTGGTCCGGCTCGGGATCCTGCGCTCGCCCGGGCTGCTGCGGGCCAATGCGGCGGCGCTGCTGTTCTCTGCCGCGTTCTTCGGCTTCCAGTTCCTGGTGGTGCTCTACCTCCAGGAACTGCGCGGCTGGTCCACGCTCCAGACCAGCCTCGCGATGCTGGTGATCGGGATCGACGCGGTCCTCTCGCCGACCGTGGTGCCGAAGCTGGTGGCGCGGTACGGGAACGGCCGGCTGATCTTCGGCGGCCTGCTGCTGGCGGCGCTGGCGTACGGGCTGTTCCTGCCGCTGGGCGCCGACTGGCCCTACCTGCTGATGCTGCCGGGCCTGATCCTGCTCGGCCTGGCCTTCGCCCTGGTCTACGGGCCGCTGACCATCGTCGCCACCGAGGGGGTCGCGGAGGAGGAGCAGGGCCTGGCGGGCGGTCTCCTCTACACGGCGTTCCAGTTCGGCGCGGCGCTCGGGCTGGCCGGTGTGACGGGGGTGGCGGCCGGCGCCGCCGACCCCGTCACACCAGCGGGGTACCGGGCGGCGCTGCTCGTCCCCTTCGCGGCGGTCCTGGTGGCCGCGGCCGTCAGCCTGCCGGGGCTCCGGCGAGGCTCACACCGCCCAGGGCAGGGGGCGGGTGCCCTCGGTGCCGGGGACGGAGACGAGGCCGTCGGCGCGCATGGCGACGTACACCTCGGTGTCCGCCAGGGCGTGGACGTGGCGCAGGACGTCCGGGGGTAGCACCACGGCCTCGCCCGCGGCGACCTTCTCGGTGCGGCCGCCGCAGGTGACGTCCAGGGCGCCGACGGTGACCGTCCAGACCTGCTCGCGGCTGACGGAGTGCTCGGGGCCGGTGATTCCGGCAGGGATGGCGGCGTGCCAGGTGCTCAGTTCGGCGCTGCCCCGGCTGGGGGAGGCGAAGCCGGTCATGGTCGCGTTCGGGGTGGTGGTGACGTGGTCGGGGGACGGGGTGATGACGCGCACGGCGATTCCTTCGCTTCCGGGGCAGGCGAGTGAGTCAAGCTGCTTTACTCAGATGAGTAAAGCAGCTTGACTCACGTGTGTCACCATGTTTCCGTGACCATCCACGAGAACGCCGGACCCGACATCGAGCTGACCTTCCTGCTCGGCCTCGGCTTCCAGCTCCTGCTCGGCGAGTTCACCCGCCGCCTCGACGAAGCCGGGTACGCCGACGGCCTGCGCCCCCTGCACGGCATGGCCTTCCAGGCCCTGGGGACCTCCGGCGCCACCGCCACCGAGCTCGCCGAGCGGCTCGGGGTGACCAAGCAGGCCGCCGGGCAACTCGTCGACGACCTGGAGCGGCGCGGCTACCTGCGCCGCACCCCGCACCCCGAGGGCGGCCGGCGCAAGCTGGTGGTCCTCACGGAGGCCGCGACCGCCCACCTGGGGGCCGCCGGACGGGTCCTGCACGAGCTGGAGGCCGAACTCGGCCGCGGCAGCGTCGACCTCGGCGCGCTGCGCGCCGAACTGGGCCGCCTGGTGCGCACCCTGAACGGGGACGGCCCCCTCCCGCCGCTGCGCCCCGCCTGGTGACGGGGAGGGAACACAGGAGGGGCCGGGCCGCCTTTCGGCTGCCCGGCCCCTCCTGTGTTCCGTCCGACGGGGTCAGACGCCCGCGTACGAGTGCTTGCCGCTCAGCAGGATGTTCACGCCGTAGTAGTTCCAGATCCAGCAGGCGAACGCGAAGAGCGCGAGGTACGCGGCCTTGCGGCCCTTCCAGCCGGCGGTGGCACGGGCGTGCAGGTAGCAGGCGTACGCCACCCAGGTCACGAAGGACCAGACCTCCTTGGGGTCCCAGCCCCAGTAGCGGCCCCACGCGTCGCCGGCCCAGATCGCGCCCGCGATGATCGTGAAGGTCCACAGCGGGAAGACGGCCGCGTTGATGCGGTACGAGAACTTGTCGAGCGAGGCCGCCGACGGGAAGCGCTCCCAGACCGAGGTGGCGAACTTGCCCGGCTTGCCGCCGCGCGCGAGCTTCGCCTCGTAGGAGTCGCGGAAGAGGTACATGACCGCGCCGGCCGCGCCGATGTAGAAGACCGCACCGCAGATGATCGCGGTGGAGACATGGATCAGCAGCCAGTACGACTTCAGCGCGGGGACCAGCTGGTCGCTGTCGGTGTAGAGCACCGTGGTGGCGATGCCCAGGTCGAGCAGGACCGTGGTGACCAGGAACAGGCCGAGCCAGCGGACGTTCTTCTTCAGCGCGAGGAGCAGCAGGTACGCGCCGACGGCCACCGTGGAGAAGGTGATCGAGAACTCGTACATGTTGCCCCAGGGGGCGCGCTCCACGGACATCGCGCGGGCGCCGACCCCGCCCGCCGCGAGCAGGAAGCCGAGGGTGGTCAGCGAGATCGCGATGCGCCCGTACAGGTCGCCCTGGACGGTGCCGCCGGCCGCGCCGGGGCCGTCCGGGACGTCACGGGTGCCGGCGGCGCTGCGCGTGACCACCTTGGGCTTGTCGAGGACGGCGGTACCGGCCTTGCCCCGCACCTGGACGGCGGGAGCGGCGGCCTCGGCCGCGGAGGCGTCCCCGGACCGGGTGAGCGCGGCGGCCGTACGGGCCACCTTGCTGCGGCTGCCGAAGATCCACTCGGCGATGTGGGCGAAGAAGGCGAGGGTGTAGACCGCCATGGACGCGTAGATCAGGTTGTTGCTGAGGTGAGCCAGACTCTCGTTGGCTGCGGCCGCGAGCTGCATCACGCGCGCTCCCCTTCGACTTCTTCGGCTTCTTCGGCAGGTTCTGCAGGGTCGGATTCTGGTGCGGTATCGGCGGCGGCCGGCGGGGGCGCCGCCGTGGGCGCCTGTTCGTGGAGCGCGCCGGCCAGGGCCGCCAGCTCCTCGGGGAGCTTGGCGGACTCGCTGCGGCCGAGGCCCGCCATCTCGACGACGGTCACGCCGTCCTTGCCGCGGAACGCGCGCACCCAGATCCGGCGGCGCTGGATGAAGAGGGAGCCCGCGAGTCCGGCGATGGCGGCGACGGCGCCCGCGAGGGCGAGGCCGCTGCCGGGCTGGTGGGTGATCGAGAAGGTCGCCCAGCGCTCGATGCCCTCGAACTTCACGGTGCCCTGGCCGCCGGGCAGTTCCATGGTCTCCCCGGGCAGCATCCGCTTCGCGAGCGGCTGGCCGTCCTCGGTCTTGAACTGCTCCATCTTGGAGGTGTCCAGCTGGTACACGTTCTGCGGCAGGCCCGAGTCCACCCCGAGGCTGCCGTGCCACGCGTTCAGCGCGAGCGCCGGGAAGTCCAGCTCCGGGAACTGCGAGAACATCGTGCCCTGGCCGGCGCCCGCGAAGGTCGGAACGAACATCGCGGCGAAGCCGAGCTGCGTCTTCTTCCCGTCCTTGTCCTTGTAGCCGTCGGTGACCTTGACGGCGCCGGTGGAGGTCAGGTTGCCGTCCTGCGGCAGCATCGGCACGGCGTCCTTGTAGACCACCTTGCCGGTGGAGTCGGTCACCGAGATGACCGGCGCGTAGCCGTGGCCGAGCAGGTAGACCTTGGAGCCGTCCACCTCCAGCGGCTTGTTGACCTGGATCTCGCGCTTCTCCGGCTTGCCGTGCGCGCCGTCGCTGAAGGTGACGTACGCCTTGAAGTCCCGCGGGGTGCCCTTCTGCGGGCCCGTCCGCTCGAAGGTGGCGTCGAACTTGTCCAGGGTGAAGGAGAAGGGCGGCAGGTCGTCGGGGTCGAAGAGGCCGCCGGCCTTGAAGTCGTCGTACTGGGTGAGCGTGTTCGAGAAGCCCTTGCCGCGCAGGACGAGCTTGCCGCCCTCGGACTTGAAGTACTGGCCCCAGGCGAAGGCGATCAGCATGACGATCAGCGCCACGTGGAAGATCAGGTTCCCGGCCTCGCGCAGGTAGCCCTTCTCGGCCGCGACCGATCCCGCGCCGGTCTCCGTACGGAAGCGGCGGCGGCCGAGCAGACCGTGCGCGGTGGCGAGCACCTCGTCCGGGGAGCTGTCCGTGCGCCACGTCGTGTACGCGGGCATCCGCTTCAGCCGCTTGGGCGCGGCCGGCGGCCGGCCGGTGAGCTGTCCGACGAACTGCCAGGAACGCGGCAGGATGCAGCCGATCAGCGAGATGAACAGCAGCAGGTAGATCGCGGAGAACCACACCGAGCTGTAGACGTCGAAGAGCTGGAGCTTCTCGGCGACTCCCACCCAGGAGGCGTGCTCCTTCTTCCAGGCGGCGACCTTCATCAGGTCGACCTGGTTCTGCGGGACCAGCGAGCCGGGGATGGACGCCAGCGACAGCATGAAGAGCAGGATCAGCGCCACCCGCATGGAGGTGAGCTGCCGCCAGAACCAGCGGGCCCAGCCGAGCACCCCGATGCCCACGGGGCCGCCGGGGGCGTCCTCCAGGGGGGCGGTGGACAGCTGCGCGCCGGCCGCGGCCTCGGCGGAGGCTTCCGCGGAGGATTCGGCCGAGACGTCGGCGGAAGCGGAATCCTCGGACTCCGGGGCATCGTGCGGCGCCTCGGTGGACGCCTTGTCGGTCGTACTCATGTCCGTGTAGTCCTCAGATCCCCACCGTGAAGCCGTTGGTCCAGCTCTGCATCTCGCTGACGATGCTGCTCCACATTCCTGTGACGAGCAGCAGGCCGGTCAGGATCAGCATGCCGCCGCCGATCCGCATGACCCACGCATAGTGCTTCTTCACCCAGCCGAAGGCGCCCAGCGCCTTGCGGAAGGCGAGGGCCGTGGCGATGAACGGCAGCCCCAGCCCCAGACAGAAGACCACGGTCAGCAGCGCCCCGCGGCCCGCTGTCGCCTGGTCGATGGAGAGGGTGCCGACGGCGGCGAGGGTCGGGCCCATGCAGGGGGTCCAGCCGAGGCCGAAGAGCACGCCGAGTACGGGCGCGCCGATCAGGCCCACCGCCGGCTTCTTGTGGAAGCGGAACTCCCGCATCGTCAGACCGGGGATCGCGCCCATGAAGAACAGGCCGAGCAGGATCACCAGACCGCCGAGCACCTGCGAGATGAGGTCCTTGTTGGAGTTGAGGGTCCGCCCGAAGAAGCCGAACAGCGCGCCGGTCGAGGTGAACACGGCCGTGAAGCCGAGGACGAACAGGGTCGCGCCGCCCAGCATCCGGCCGCGCCGGGCCTCGGCGAGGTCGGCTCCGCCGACGCCGGTCACGTAGGAGAGGTAGCCGGGGACCAGCGGCAGCACGCAGGGCGAGAAGAAGGAGATCAGCCCGGCGAGCAGCGAGATCGGCAGGGCCAGGAGCAGGCCGCCGTTGAGGACGGTCGTGTTCACGCCGGTCGATTCGGCGGCGAGCACGGTCTCGGAGAGCGCGGAGAGCGCGGAGAGCTCGGTGACCACGGGGTCACTTCTCCGCGAGCAGCGGGTCGATCATCGAGCGCAGCTTCGCCTCGCTGAGCGCGGCCAGGGTTCGGGCGGCGATCTTGCCGTCCTTGTCGAGGACGAGCGTGGAGGGAATGGCGTTCGGGTTGAGCGTGCCCTTGGGGAACCGGAGCATCAGCTTGCCGTCCGGGTCGAAGAGGCTCGGGTAGGTGATTCCGTAGTCCTCTTCGAAGGAGGCCGCGTTCTGCTTGGTGTTGTCGCGGGTGTTGATGCCGACGAAGGCGACCGGCTGGCCGGCCGCCTCCAGTTCCTTGGCGACTTTCGCGAACGACGGGGCCTCGGCCCGGCACGGCGGGCACCAGGAGCCCCAGACGTTGAGGACGACGACCTTGCCCTTGAGGGTGGTGGTGTCCAGGGTCTTGCCGTCCACCGTCTCCCCGTCGAGCTTGGGGGCGTCGGTGCGGTCGGCCTTGGCGACGGTGGAGATGCCGCTGGAGCCCGTCACGTAGTTGCCCCCGGCGGAACCGGAGGGCTTGCCGCCGTCGTCCCCGCATGCCGTGAGGGTGAGGGCGCCGGTGAGGGTCACCACGGTCAGCAGGGTGGCGCGGCCGCTGATCGAGCGGCTCCGAGGGACGCGGCTAAAGCTCATGTGAAAAGTTTCGCATGTGCGGTTTGCGGATCTTCCGCGCCCCCCGGGGGGTGTGCTAAGCCGCTGGTCAGGCGCCGGTGAGATACGTGCCCCAGCCACCGGTCGGCGACTGGCCGGGTCCGAGGGTGCGCAGCTTGGCCAGAACGCTCGAGTCCTGGACGTCCAGCCAGTCGGCGAACTGCCGGAAGGATACGAGGCGTACGTCCTTTTTGTCCGCCATGCCCTTGAGGGACTCCTCGACGGCGTCCATGTAGATGCCGCCGTTCCACTCCTCGAAGTGGTTGCCGATGAACAGGGGCGCGCGGTTGGTCTCGTAGGCCCGCTTGAAGCCGCCGAGGTAGGCGGCGGTGGCCTGGGTGCGCCAGGCCGGGTAGTTGGACGGGACGCCCTTGGTGGTGTTCTTCGACTGGTTCGCGAGGATGTTGTAGTCCATCGACAGCACCTCGAAGGAGTGCCCCGGGAACGGGAGCGACTGCAGCGGCAGGTCCCACAGGCCCCCGCGCTTGACCGGCCACTGCTGGAGGCCGCCGGGCGAGCTGGAGTCGTAGCGCCAGCCCAGCTTCTGCGCGGTCGGCAGCAGGTTGTCCTGGCCGAGCAGGCAGGGGGTGCGGGCGCCGACCAGCTCCTTGCGGTAGTCGAAGGGCAGCGGTTCGAGGTCGGTCCAGCCGGTGTTGGTGCGCCAGTTGGTGACGAAGGACACGGCCTGGTCGATCTCGCTCCGCCAGTCCTCGGGGGTCCACTTGCCGACCGAGCCGGAGCCGCCGCAGAAGTGCCCGTTGAAGTGGGTGCCTATCTCGTGGCCGTCGAGCCAGGCCTCGCGCACGTACGTGAGGGTGTTGCGGACGTTCTCGTCCTTGAGGTACCCGATGTCGGAGGCGCCGACGGGGTTGTTCGGGGGCTTGTAGAGGCTCTTCTTCGACTCGGGGAGCAGGTAGATGCCCGAGAGGAAGAAGGTCATCGCCGCGCCGTGGTCCTTGGCGAGCTTGAGGAACCGGGGGAAGAGGCCGTTGCCGATCTCGCCCGCGCCGTCCCAGCTGAACACCACGAACTGCGGCGGGGTCTCGCCCGGCTGGAGGGGTACGGGGGCGGCCGGCTGGTGTGGCTGCGGCCCGGTGTCGGCGGTGGATCCGTCACCGATGGGCTTGACCACCGGGCCGGTGGGCGGGGCGGTGCCCGTCGGATTGGCCGGGCCCGGGTTGCCCGTGCCGGACGGGCCGCCGACGCTGCAGCCGGCGATGCCGGCCGCCGCGGCGGCTCCAAGTCCGAGTCCGAGTACTCCCCTTCGGCTGAAGCCGCGCATATCGCTCATGCAATTCATACAAACGGACATTTCGGCGATGTCGAGAGGCGACACGGCCACGTCCGGCAACTTGTATGAAATTAGGCAGAGTCTTGACCAAACGGGCACGCCCCGAGGGGTTGCGCCTCGAACCGGAATGCGCCTCGAACCGGGCTGCGCCCCGGGCTCATGACTCCGGGCCCGCCCCCCAGGGGGGCCGGGCCCGGCAATCCGTACCGTCGTCCTGCCGGGGCTTACGCCCCGAACGCCTTGGACTTGCCCTTCACCGGCTTCGCCCCCGCGAGGAGGTGCGCCGGGACCAGGTCCCGGGCCGGCTCGCTGTAGCCCACCGACACCAGCCTGTCGCCCTGGTACGTGAACGAGGTCAGCGAGGCCAGCGTGCACTGGCGGCGGCGCGGGTCGTGCCACAGCCGCCGCTTCTCCGCGAAGCTCCGTACGATCCAGATCGGGAGCTGGTGGCTGACCGCCACCGCCTCGTGGCCGCGGGCCGCGTCACGGGCGGACTCGATCGCGCTCATCATCCGCACGACCTGCTCGACGTACGGCTCGCCCCAGGACGGCTTGAACGGGTTCGTCAGGTGCTTCCAGTTCTCGGGCCTGCGCAGCGCGCCGTCCCCGACCCCGAAGGTCTTGCCCTCGAAGACGTTGCCCGCCTCGAGGAGGCGGCCGTCGGTCGCGAGGTCCAGCCCGTGCGACTTGGCGATCGGCGCGGCCGTCTCCTGGGCCCGCTCCAGCGGGGAGGCCACGACGTACGTCACGTCCCGGTTCTCCAGGTGCTCCGCGACCCGGTCCGCCATCTTGCGGCCCAGCTCGGAGAGGTGGTAGCCGGCGCGGCGGCCGTAGAGGACCCCGTCCGGGTTGTGCACCTCGCCGTGGCGGACCACGTGGACGACGGTGATCTCGTTGCCCTCGGCAGGGGCACTGCCTCCGGCACCCGTTCCGGCGCTCGTTCCGCCGCTCGTTCCGGCGCTCATGCGGTGGCCTCCGCGGCGGCCCGGGCGGCGGCCGGCAGGGCGGCCGCGATGCGCTCGATCGCCTTGTCGTCGTGGGAGGTGGACACGAACCACGACTCGAACGCCGACGGCGGCAGGTAGACGCCCTGCGCCAGCATCGAGTGGAAGAAGCCGTTGAAGCGGAAGGCTTCCTGCTTCTTCGCGTCGTCGTAGTTGCGGACCTCGCCCTCGGTGAAGAACACCGAGAACATGTTGGAGGCGGTCTGCAGCCGGTGCGCGACGCCCGCCTTGGTGAGCGCCTCGGTGACCAGCCCCTGGATCTGGAGCGACACCGCGTCGACCTTCTCGTACGCCGCCTCGTCGAGCAGCCGCAGCTGCGCCAGACCCGCGGCCGTCGCGATCGGGTTACCGGACAGCGTGCCCGCCTGGTAGACGGGACCGGCGGGAGCCAGGTGGCCCATGACGTCCGCACGGCCGCCGAACGCCGCGGCCGGGAAGCCGCCGCCCATGACCTTGCCGAAGGTCATCAGGTCGGGCTTGACCCCGTCCACGCCGTACCAGCCGGCGCGCGAGGTACGGAAACCCGTCATGACCTCGTCGGAGATGTACAGGGCGCCGTTCGCCCGGCACAGGTCGGCGAGCCCCTGGTTGAAGCCCTCCCCCGGGGTCACGACGCCCATGTTGCCGGGCGCGGCCTCGGTGATCACACAGGCGATCTCGCCCGGGTGCGCGGCGAAGGCCGCCCGGACCGATTCCAGATCGTTGTAGGGGAGCACGATCGTGTCCCCGGCCTGCGCGCCCGTCACGCCGGGGGTGTCCGGCAGCGCGAAGGTCGCGAGCCCGGATCCGGCCGCGGCCAGCAGCGAGTCCACGTGCCCGTGGTAGCAGCCGGCGAACTTCACGATCTTGGCGCGGCCGGTGAACCCGCGGGCGAGGCGGATCGCGGACATGGTCGCCTCGGTCCCGGAGGACACCAGGCGGACCTGCTCCACGGGCTCGATCCGCGCGACGATCTCCTCGGCGAGCGCGACCTCCCCCTCACCGGGGGTACCGAAGGAGGTGCCGCGGACGACGGCGGCCTGGATGGCCTCCACCACGGCCGGGTGGGCGTGGCCGAGGATCATCGGCCCCCACGAGCAGACGAGGTCGACGTACTCGCGCCCGTCGGCATCGGTCAGGTACGGACCGGTACCGGACACCATGAACCTGGGCGTTCCGCCCACGGCGCGGAAGGCGCGCACGGGAGAGTTCACGCCGCCAGGCGTCACGAGGGACGCGCGGTCAAAGAGAGTCTGCGAGACTTTGGCTTCATACGGGTACGGGTAGCTCACACCAGCCATGGTCTCATCAGGCCGCGACTGACTTGCGGACGGGCGTTTCACCGCGCCGCCCCGGGGGAGGTCACTGCCATGATGATCAGGCTGCGTGGCGGGGGTCACGGGGCCGGGGCAGGCAAGACACGTCGGGTGGAGATATGCAACGCGGTGGTGGACCGGGCGAGGGCACGGACGGCCTGGACCCGCAGCGCGCCCGGGAACGTCGCCGCGGCAAGCACCGCCGTCGCGCCACGGACGCGGCAGAACACGTACCGGGCCCCACGCAGGACCCCGACGGCCTCCCCAGGGGCCGCGGCATGGGCGTGACGTACAAGTACTTCGGCGCCCCCGACGGGGCCACGGCCGCGCGCGTCCCGGTGACGATGCGGCCGGAGGAGCTCGGCGGCGACGAGCTCGGCATGGGCGGCATGTTCAGCAAGATCAAGCCGGAAACCGTCGCCGCGATGGTCCTGACCGGCATCGAGGGCATACCCCTGCACAAGGTGCCCCCGCTGGAACTGGTCGTCCTCCACCCCGACTACGCCGTCGTGAAACTCCCGATGACCGTCGTCGACCCGCTGCGCGGCATCGGCGAGGAATCGGTCGGCGCCGCCGCCTTCATCTGGTCCACGGTCCCCGACCGCGGCGGCCCCCGCGACGCCTTCAACGTCTACCAGCTGCTCCACGAATGGCAGGATTTCAGCCATCGGCTGCACGAGGCGGGGCACCAGCCGTACTGCCTCGTCTGGCCCTGATCCGGCCATTCACCCCCTGCGGGCGGCCCGGTGGGCGGCCCTCTGCGAGGGCCTCCCGTCCGCGGCGCAGGCAATCGCCCAGGCAGTACAACCCCGCGGGGTTTTCGTGTGTCTCCCCTGCGAGTAACGCGTTTTCGCACCCTGGGGGATCCGTGCACCTGCCTGCTTCCGTCCGTCCCGCACGCGGCCCGCGCCGCCGCGGCCTGTCCGCGCTGGTCGTCGCCGCCGTCATGGCCGGCACCGCCCCGGCACTGGCCGGCACCGCCCACGCGGCGGACCTGCCGCCGTGGACCACCTGGTCGACCGTCTCCAAGGTGCGGGTCGACCCGTACACGCAGGGACTCGTCCAGCGGGACGACGGCTCCGCGGTGGTGCTCTTCTACCAGGACGCCCTCATCTCCGGATCGTGGCGGCCCGTGCTCCAGGCAGCCGTGCGCCCGGCCGGCGAAGACACCTGGGAGACCCCGAAGCAGCTGTCCTCGTCGGCCGAGTGGAAGGGACAGGCCACCCTCACCCTCGTGGGCGGTGACGTGGTCGCCGCGTGGACCGAGTACCCGGACGTCGCGGATCCCGCCCAGTGGGGCAAGGTGCCGCTCCGGCTCGTCACCTCCACCCTGCAGAACGGCACGTGGTCGGCGCCCACCACCCTCTTCGACCTGGACAAGAGGCTCGTCCCGACGAAACCCGACCTGGCCGCCGGCGCCGACGGCACCGTCGCCCTCACCTGGCAGCAGCGCAAGACCTACGGCACCGAGTCTTCCGTCTGGGCGGCCACCCGCACCCCCGACGGCACGTGGTCCGCCGCAGCCCAGGTGAGCAACGCCGCCGCGGACGACGACCCCGGGGCCGAACGGCCCGAGGCCACCGTCGACTCCGACGGCACACCCGTGGTCGCCTTCCGCCAGCTGAAGGAGAACGGCGGCTCCAGCATCCGTACGTCCACCCGCCCGGCCGGCTCGGCCGGCTGGACGGCGCCCGTTCCGGTCGCGGACTCCGTCACCGTTCTGGGCGAACCCCGACTGGCCGGCGGCGCCGGCCGCGCCGTGGCCCTGACGTGGACCGAGCAGCTCAAGGGCGAGAACGACCGGCTGCTCCACACTGCCGTCGTGCCCGACGCGAAGGCCGACTGGCGACGTGCGGCGGACCTCAGGGTCGGCACGAGCCCGTGGACGTCGACCTCCGAGCCGCTGGTCGAGCCCGACGGCGACGTGTCCCTGGTTTGGACCGAGGGGGGCGACCGCGATCACCGCGTGGCATCCGCCACGCTGAACCACACGGACGGCAAGTGGTCCCGCGTGACCACCCTCTCGTCCCCGGAGCACGGGGCGGTCTTCGAGGACGCCGCCGTCGGCAAGGACGGCACTGTCAGGGCCCTGTGGCAAGGCGGCGGCGAGCAGCTGCACCAGGCACGCCTCAAGGACGGCGTGTGGTCGGGCGGCACCCTGCTGTGGGGCTCGCAAGGCGCCGACAACGTGGACGGCCGGATCGCAGCGGGGCCGGACGGCCAGGCGACCGCCACCTGGGACATGGGCGGCGAGAGCGAGATCTACGGCCTCCGCAGCGCCCACACCACGAACGCACCCCTGACGGTCCGTAGCGCCGACGTCCCGTCGCTGTACGACCACTGGTCCGACACCTGGCGCCCCCAGTGGCGGCTCAGCCGACCCGTCTACTCCTGGACCCTGACCTTCACCGAGGCCACCGGGGCCTTCCGGCGCACCATCAAGGGCGGCACGACGCTGAGCCCCTCGGTGATCTGGGACGGCTACGGGGACGACGGGACCACCCACACCCCCAGCGGCCCCGTGAAGTGGACCCTCAAGGCCACGTCGATGCCCGGGGACGCCAGTGAGCAGACCCTGGCCACCGGCACGGTCACCGTCTACAACGGCGCCTCCGCCTTGCGTGACCAGGGCAGCGCCTCCGGCAAGCCCGACGGCATCGGCGACGCGCTCGTCATGACCACCAACGGCGGCATCCGCTCGATCTACGGGGACCGCGCCACCGGCGCCTTCAAGGGCACCGGCACCGGCTACGGCTGGCCCGCCGGCACCCTGCCCATCCCGGTCAAGGGACCGGCCCTCGACCTCACCAACGACCTGCTGATCCGCAATTCCCAGGGTGAGCTCCGCCGTTACACCGCCAACCCGGGCAGTACCTTCACGCCCAAGACCCCAAAGACGCTCATCGGCGGAGGCTGGAACCAGTACGACGTGCTGACCTCCCCCGGCGACGTCGCCGGCGGCGGCCCGGCAGAACTCGTCGCCCGCAACGCCTCGACCGGCGCCCTGTACCGGTACGCCCGCGCCAAGGACGGCCTCCTCGCACCGCGCGTACAGATCCCCGGCTCGTACAAGGGCTACAAGAAGATCCTCGGCGCCGGCGACCTCAACGGCGACCGGTTCGGCGACCTGGTCCTCCAGGACAAGTCCAACCGGCTGTGGCGCATGAACGGCAACGGCAAGGGCGGCTTCGCCGCGCCGGTGAAGATCGCCGACAGCTGGGGCTCGACGTACAACTCCGTGGTCGCCGCAGGTGACCTGAACGGCGACGGCCGCGCCGACCTCCTGGCCCGGGACACCTCCGGCGTCATCTGGCGGATCCCCGGCACCGGCAAGGGCACCTTCGGCAGCCGCGTGAAGATCGCCACCGGCTGGCAGATCTACAAGGGCCTGTACTAGGCACCGATACGGCACCCGCGTGCACGGGTCCTGGGCCCCGGCGCTGCCCAGTGCGGCGCCGGGCCCGGCCCCGGCCGCCGGGCCGCGGCCTCAGGCCGTCAGGACGATGCGGCCGCGCGTGCCCGGGTCCGCGAGGTGGGCGTGGGCCTTGGGGGCCTCCGCCAGGGGGAAGGTGCGCGCCACCCTGAGCGTCAGGTCACCCGTGTCGACCAGCTTCACCAGGCGGGCCAGGTGCGCGCCGTCCGCCGCGACCTCCTGCTCCACCACGCGGACGCCCCGCTCCGCCGCCGGGGCCGCGTGGGGAATCAGGCCGACGTAGGTGCCGCCGTCGCGGACGAAGGCCAGGGCCGGACCGCCGAGGACCGCCGTATCCACGACGCCGTCCACCGCGGCGGCCGGAGCCGCGCCGCGCGGGACGAAGTGGGCCGCGCCCAGGGACCGTACGAGTGCCTCGTCACCGGGTCCCGCCAGGGCCGTCACCACGTAGCCGGCCCGCGCCGCCAGCTGGACCGCGAGGCCGCCGACCGCCCCCGCCGCGCCGGTGACCAGGACCGCGGCCCCGGCCGGGAGTTCCAGGAGGTCCACCGCACGGGCGGCGGTCAGGCCGCTCAGCGGCAGCGCGGCCGCCGTGACCTGGTCGACCGTGACCGGAGCCGGAGCGAGCGCCGACGCGTCGAGCACCGCGTACTCCGCGTGCGTACCGAGCGGCTTGACCGGCCCGTAGTGCAGGCCGACCACCCGGTCGGACACCGCCCAGCCGGCCACGTCCGCGCCGAGCTCGTCGATCTCGCCCGCCACGTCCCACCCGAAGCCGAGCCGCTGCCCCTCGCCACCGAAGACCCCGGCCCGTACCGCGCCGTCGACCGGGTTCAGGCCGGCCGCCCGGACCCGTACGCGGACCTGCCCGGCGCCCGGCCGCGGGATCGGCACCCGTACGACCTCGATCCGCTCGGGGCCGCCGAAGCCTTCGGTCACTGCCGCCAGCATCGTCGTGCTCATCGCCATCGCCTCTTCCGCAGGTTCGCTCGCTCGTTCGTTTTCTTCCGGTGTTTCCGGTGAGAACTAACCTAGGGAGAGTTACTCTCGAATCGTAAGTACGTACCTCGGAGTGCGTACCCGACCCGGAAGTGGGGCACCCATGGCCACCCGTACCGCCGAGGCCCGCCGCGAAGAGGCCCGCGAGGCATACGACGCCTTCCTCAAGGAGTGCCCCACCAGCCAGCTCCTGGCCCGCATCAGCGACAAGTGGGTCGGCCTCATCGTCAGCGCGCTCGCCCAGGCCGAGGACCGCACCATGCGCTACAGCGAGCTCGGCCGCAGGATCCCCGGCGTCAGCCAGAAGATGCTGACCCAGACCCTGCGCTCCCTGGAGCGCGACGGCCTCGTCGCCCGCACCGTCACGCCCACCGTCCCGGTCCGCGTCGACTACCGGCTCACCGACCTCGGCGGCAACCTCGGCTGCCTGCTCAGCTCCGTGAAGGAGTGGGCCGAGAACCACTTCGACGAGGTCAACGCCCATCGCGAGCTGCACGACGCCGCCACCGCGGCGGCGATGGACTCCTAGCGGGGCCCTGCGTGCGCGGCCCCGTAAATCGCCCGCCGACCCCAGCCCCGCGATGGCATGCTGGCCTCGTGAACGGACCCGGCATTCAGCTCACCCTCGCCCCCGAACTGCACGTGTTCGCCGCGCCCGCGCGCCGCGGCGCCCGCGTGCCGACCACCACCGACGGCGTCTCCAGCCTCGGCCACGTCGTCGAATCGGCCGGCGTCCCCCTCACCGAAGTCGGCCGGATCCTCGTCGACGGCGCCGAGACGCCCCTCGCCCACGTGCCCCGGGCCGGCGAATCCGTGGAGGTCTTCGGCGTCGACCGCCCGCAGCACCTCCCCGGCGTCCCCCGGACCACGCCGCTGCGCTTCCTCCTCGACGTCCACCTCGGCACCCTCGCCCGCCGCCTGCGACTGCTGGGCGTCGACGCGGCGTACGAGAACGAGGACATCGGCGACCCGGCCCTGGCCACCCGCTCCGCCGCCGAGCAGCGCGTCCTGCTCTCCCGCGACCGCGGACTGCTGCGCCGCCGCGAGCTGTTCGCCGGCGCGTACGTCTACAGCGACAACCCCGACGAACAGGTCCGCGACATCCTGGGCCGGTTCGCCCCGGCCCTCGCGCCGTGGACCCGCTGCACCGCCTGCAACGGCACCCTGCGCGAGGCCGACAAGGACAGCGTCGGCGACCGGCTGGAGAGCGGCACGCAGCGCTCGTACGAGGTCTTCGCCCAGTGCGCCGACTGCGAGCGCGTCTACTGGCGCGGCGCCCACCACGCCCGGCTGGAGCGGATCGTCGACGAGGCCGTGGCCGAGTTCGGCGGCGTCGGCACCCCGTAGCCGCGGGCCCTCACGCTCACTCTCGCGCCCCGGCGGCAGGACCCGTACGCGTACGAACGCGTACGGGTCGGAACGCGGCCGGGTCGGAACGCGGCCGGGTCGGAACACAGACGGGCCAGACCGCAGACGGGCCAGACCGCGTCCGGTCAGAGCACGTCCCGGTCAGAACGCGTACGTGTCCCCCGTGTCCAGAGCCAGCACCACGTGCTCGTTGTTGGCGTGGTTCCGGTCGGTCGCGCCGCCGTTCCACCAGGTGTCGACCCGCACCACCACCTCCGCGGCCGGCTCCTTCAGCCGCAGCGCCAGCCCGATGTGCCGCCCCCGCCCGTGCAGCGGCAGCTCCCCGGTCTCGCACACCACCTCGCGCAGCCCGGCCCGCGCGCAGCCCTCCGCCAGCTCCTGGCGGCCCGCGAGGTCGGCCGACAGGCCCAGCCGTACGGTCGCGTTCGCCACGGCGGACGGCCCCTCGTTCTCCGGGACCAGCAGGATCCGCAGCCGGTTCCCGGTCAGGGCGACCCGCCCGTGATAGGCCACATCCGCCTCGGCCTCGGGCCCGGCACCCGCCTCGGCCCCTGCCCCTGCCCCTGCCCCTGCCCCGGCGAGGGCGTTCCCCACACCGCTCCCCAGCCCGCCGAGCAGCACCAGCAGCCCGGCCATCACCACACTCCGTACGGCACCTCGGCGCACCGCGACCACCTCCACGCGCGGACGCTAGCTCTCCCGCCCACCCGATGGTCGGACCATCACACGAACGTGGGCGAGCCCTCCTCCCCGTTCGCTCATTCGCCCGTTCCGCCGCCCTCTTCGCCTCCGGCCCACGTACGCCCCGCGCGGCCGGTGACCTGCACGGCGACCGGCCTATGCTGGCCAGTACCCACCCGTACGAACAGACGAACGCACGAGGAGCCAGCATGAGCACGGCCACCCGAACCGCCGTAGTCACCGGTGCGAGCAGCGGCATCGGCGCGGCCACCGCCCGGCAGCTCGCCGAGGCCGGCTACCACGTCGTCCTCACCGCCCGCCGCAAGGACCGCATCGAGGCCCTCGCCGCCGAGATCACGGCCGCCGGCCACGAGGCGACCGCCCACGCCCTCGACGTCACCGACCGTGCCGCCGTCGACGCCCTCGCCGCCTCGCTCCAGCGCTGCGACGTGCTCGTCAACAACGCCGGCGGCGCCCTCGGAGCCGACCCCGTCGCCACCGGCGACCCCGCCGACTGGCGCACGATGTACGAGGTCAACGTCATCGGCACGCTCAACGTCACCCAGGCCCTGCTGCCGGCCCTGACCGCCTCGGGCGACGGCACGGTGGTCGTCCTCTCCTCCACCGCCGGCCACTCCACCTACGAGGGCGGCGCCGGCTACGTGGCCGCCAAGAACGGCGCCCGCGTCCTCGCCGAGACCCTCCGCCTGGAGATCGTCGGCCAGCCCGTCCGCGTCATCGAGGTCGCCCCGGGCATGGTCAAGACCGAGGAGTTCGCGAAGACCCGCTTCGGCGGCGACGTCGAGCGGGCGGAGAAGGTCTACGCCGGCGTGGCCGAGCCCCTCTCCGCCGACGACGTGGCCGACACCATCACCTGGGCGGTGACCCGTCCCAGCCACGTCAACATCGACCTCCTGGTGGTCCGCCCCCGAGCCCAGGCCTCGAACACGAAGCTCCACCGCGAGCTGTAACCCGTAGAGCGGGCTACGGCACCAGCCCGGCGCTCTTCAGGTGCGGCATCAAGGCCGCCGGCTTCAGCCCGGCGGCCTTCGCCGCGTCCAGGGCCCGCTTCAGGTCCGCGCCGAGCGTCGGCGTGAAGTGCAGCAGCACGATGTCGCCGGCCTTCAGCTGCGGCGTGGCCGGCGTCTCGCCCCACGTCGTGAAGTCGTGCGTCCACGTGATCAGCGCCTTGACCCCGCACGCCTTCGCGGCCAGCCGCACGTCGTCGTTGACGGCCCCGTACGGCGGCCGCAGCAGCTTCGGCTCCCGCCCGAACGCCGCGGCGGCCTGCTCCCCTGCCCCGCACACCTCGGCGTCCTTGCCGGCGGCGTCGAGCGACGTCAGATCAGGGTGATTGACGGTGTGGTTCTCCACGTTCACCGACCGCCCCTGCGCGACGAGTCCGGTGAAGTACTGGGCGTCGTACGAGTACGCCCCCGGCAGCAGGAACAGCGACGCGGGCACCCGCTGGTCGACAAGCGTCCGGGCAACGGCCGGATCGTGCGCCCAGCCGTCGTCGATGGTGATGAACACGACCTTCTCCGCGGTCGGCACGTGCGACACCACGGGCGGCAGCCCCACGGCCCGCGAGGCCGCGGCAACGGCCGGAGCGGCGGCCTCGGCCCCGACGGCATCGGCTGCCTGAGCGGCACCAACGGTGAGCGACAACGACGCGAGCGCGGCAAGAACCGCACGGGATCTCCACATGCGGCACACCTTGGTCTAGACCAACTCCCAGCGTCAAGACCCCGGACGGCGACTTCCTCCGGCCGAATCCGACTGCCCCTTAACGGAGTTGACGACTCCGGCGGGCCGGCGGGCCGGATGTGCCCGTACGGGTGAAGTCGAGCGAAATGTCGGCGCGCGAGACTACGCTCCGGAAGCGTGAGCCACGAAAAGGAGGAAGCTATGGCCGTGATACAGCACGAGACCACGATCGCGGAGGCCGCCGATCGACTCTCCAGGGAGCTTCCCGGACACCGAGTGGAGATTCTCCACGGGAGGCTCACCGTGACACCACCTGCGGACGGCAGGCACGCCCGGACCCTGACCCGGCTCACCGTGGCCTTCCACGAGGCCGGGGCCGCGGAGGCAGGCCTGGAATTCCTCCAGGGCATCGGCATCTGGCTGCCCACCGGCGAGGACGACTACGCGGTCCCGGACTTCTCACTCGTCGAAGCCGACTTCCTGGACCACAAGGTGACGAAGAACTGCTACCGACCTGACGCCTTCCGCATGATCCTTGAGGTCACCTCCTCGAACTGGGCCGATGACCTCGGCACCAAGGTGGAGAGCTACGCCCGGGCCGATGTCCCGGTCTACGTCATCGCCGACCGCCAGCACGACGAAGTCGTGATCTACACGGACCCTCGCGCCACCTGCTACCGCTTGCGCAGAACCTTCAAGCGCGGCATGACGCTCCCCCTCCCCGACTACCTCGGGGTCACCCTCGAACTGCCGGTGGACATGCTTCTCGACTGACCACCCGGACCGGCCGAGGCCCGAACCGCCCACGGTCCGGGCCTTTGCGCTCCCCCGTCAGTTCGGCGCGGGCCTCAGCCCTTGACGCAGATGACCTGCTTCAGCTTGGCCACGACCTGAACGAGATCCGTCTGCTGGTCGATGACCTGCTCGATCGACTTGTACGCGCCCGGGATCTCGTCCACGACGCCCGAGTCCTTGCGGCACTCCACGCCCTTGGTCTGCTCCGCCAGGTCGCGCGCCGAGAACCTCTTCTTCGCCGCCGTCCGGCTCATCTTCCGACCCGCGCCGTGCGAGGCCGAGTTGAAGGACTTCTCGTTGCCGAGACCCTTCACGATGTACGAGCCCGTGCCCATGGAGCCGGGGATGATCCCGTAGTCACCGCTGCCGGCGCGGATCGCGCCCTTCCGGGTGACCAGTAGGTCCATGCCGTCGTACCGCTCCTCCGCCACGTAGTTGTGGTGGCAGCTGATCTCCTGCTCGAAGGAGACCTTGGCCTTGCGGAACTCCTTGCGGACGACCTCCTTGAACAGGCTCATCATCGCGGCGCGGTTGAACTTCGCGTACTCCTGAGCCCAGAAGAGGTCGTTGCGGTAGTCCTGCATCTCCGGGGTCGCCGCGAGGAACACCGCGAGGTCCCGGTCGACCAGGCCCTGGTTGTGCGAGAGCCCTCTGGCCACGCCGATGTGGAAGTCCGCCAACTCGTTCCCGATGTTCCGCGAGCCGGAGTGCAGCATCAGCCAGACCGAACCCGACTCATCGAGACAGAATTCGATGAAGTGGTTGCCGGATCCGAGCGTTCCGATCTGCTTCGTGGCGCGTTCACGCCTGAATTTGACCGCATCGCTGATGTAGTCGAACCGCTTCCACAGATCCGCGAACCCCTCCACAGAGAACCCGTACAACCGCCCCGGATCCACCGCCTCCCGGTGCATCCCCGCCCCCACCGGGATCGCCTTCTCGATCTGCGAGCGCAGCCCCGACAGGTCCCCCGGGAGGTCGTTCGCGGTCAGCGAGGTCTTGACCGCCGACATGCCGCAGCCGATGTCCACGCCCACCGCCGCCGGGCAGACCGCGTCCTTCATGGCGATGACCGAGCCGACCGTCGCACCCTTGCCGTAGTGCACGTCCGGCATGACGGCGAGGCCCTTGATCCAGGGAAGGCCCGCGGTGTTCTGGAGCTGGCGCATCGCGCTGTCCTCGACCGACGCCGGGTCGGTCCACATCCGGATGGGAACCTTCGCCCCGGGTACTTCTACGTATGACATTTCACCCTCAACACCCCGTCAACACCACAAAAGTCTCTTAACGCAAAAAGCCTCGCTCATGGCCTCAAATACGACATGAGACCGGCGCCGGCACCAGCGTGTGCGATAGACATTGTGTCCATCCGCGCCCCAGCCGCGGCAACGCATTTTCCCGAAGGGAGCCGGTGGAACGTGCAGCGCAAGACGGTACGAGTACGTGGAGTCCTGCCAGCCATCGCGATGCTCACCGCCCTCGCGGCCGGCCTCACCGCCTGCACCGACGGCGGCGCCGGAATCGGAACCGACAGCGACGCGAAGCCCGGTGCGAACGCCGGTACGGGTGCGCAGCCCGGCAAGTACCGCAGCCTGCCCATGCCCTGCAAGGCCGCCGATCCCAAGAAGGTCAAGGCCATGCTCCCGGCCGCCGACGGCCTCGCCCCCGAGGCCCTCGAAGCGCTCTACGCCGGGGTCGCGGACGCCTCGTACGACGCCGACCGGCGCGTCGGCTGCCGCTGGACCTCGCAGACGCCGGCCGAGACCCGGCTGCTGTCGGTGGGCTTCGAGCGCGTGGTCTCGTACGACCGGGCCACCACGAGCGACGACGACAAGGCGCGGCAGGTCTACGGCCGCAAGCTCACCGCCGCCAACCTGCCCATCCCTGGGCCGTCGGCGAGCCCGACGCCGACCCCGTCCGGGTCCGGGTCCGGGTCCGGGTCCGGGGCCCCGACACCCGGGGCCCCCGGTGCGACGCCGAGTACGAGCGCCGGCACCAGCCCCGGTGCGAGCACGAGCCCCGGTGCGTCCGCCAGCCCCTCCACCAGCCCGTCCGCCCCGCCCGAGCTCGGCTCCCGCGCCCTCGAAGGGCTCGGCGACGAGGCCTTCCTCGAGGACAAGCTCGCCGCGGCCGGGGCCACCGCCGCGCAGGCGCGCACGGTCCGCATTGTGTTCCGTACCTCGAATGTCATCGTCACCGTGGAGTACAGCATCCAGCCCGCGCTCCCCGGCACGGTCCCGCCCAGCGGTGAAACCCAGGACAGGGCACGGCAGTTGGCGCAGGCCCTCGTGGAGCGGTTCGACGACTAGCCGGTCCCGCCCCAGGGGGGCGTGCGGGGCCGTCGTGACGGCGCGCACAGCAGCCGGGCGCCGGGTCGGGCTACGGTTGCTCGGGTCCCGCGCCCGCAAGAGGGACCGAACGAGCCCGCACGAAGACCCACAACGTCTGAAGGAATCATGCACCGATCAGCCTCGCGCCTCACCCGCGTCCTCGCCTGCGCAGCCGTCCCGGTGATCCTCACGGTCGCCGGCTGCTCGTCCGACTCGGGCGAGAAGTCGGGCGCCGGCAGCGGCAAGAAGTCCGGAGCGTCCTCGTCCGCCGAGCCGAGCGCCAAGCCCTCCAAGGAGGCGCTGGAGAAGGCCGTGTACGCCACGCTGCCGGAGCCGTGCAAGGCGGTCGCCGCGAAGACCATCGAGACGATCGTCCCGAAGGCGAAGGACGCCAACGGCACCGCCGCCAAGTCCAACGACCTCACCAGCCGTGCCACCTGCACCTGGAACGGTCTGGACGAGGCCGGTCTGAAGGGCTCGCAGTACCGCTGGCTCTCGATCTCCCTGGTCCGCTACGACTCCCTCGCCTCCGTCGGCACCGGCAGCAAGCGCGCCGAGGACGAGTACGCGAAGCAGGTCGAGAAGGCGAAGGCCGTCGAGGGCGCGGAGAACGTGAAGCCGGAGGAGGCGGGCGGCATCGGCGACCAGGCCACCTCGGTCACCTTCACCACCAAGAAGGACGGCGACTTCTTCAACACGTCGGTCATCGCCCGCGCGCACAACGTCGTCATCACCCTGGACTACAACGGCACGGCCTACGAGGGCGCGGCCGCCCCGGACCAGGCCAAGCTGCTCCAGGACGCCATCGCGGCGACGAAGGAGACCGTCGCCTCGGTCGCGGCCGCCAACGAGGCGAAGCAGCCGGAACAGTCGGCCCAGCCGGAGCAGTCGGCCTCCGCTTCGCCCTCGTCTTCGCCCTCTCCCTCGAACTCCTAGAACGCATCGCGCCGTCGGCGGACCGGTGCCCGGAAGCCCCGGGTCCGGACCGCCGACGCCCCCTTGCCCGTACGCGCGTACGCTGTGCCCTGCCGTAGCTCGACAAGGGGAGGGGATCGCGGGTGGCCGCGATGCAGCTGACTCGTACGCACCGGATATTGATCGGTGTCGTGGTCGCCGGAGCCGTCGTCATCGCGGGGATCGGATTCGCCGGTTCGTACTCCGCCGTGCGCGCCCTGGCCTTGAAGAAGGGCTTCGGTTCCTTCTCGCTGGTCTTCCCGATCGGCATCGACATGGGCATCTGCGTCCTGCTCGCGCTGGACCTGCTCCTGACGTGGATCCGGATCCCGTTCCCGCTGCTGCGTCAGACGGCGTGGCTGCTGACGGCGGCGACGATCGCCTTCAACGGCGCGGCCGCCTGGCCCGACCCGCTCGGTGTCGGCATGCACGCGGTGATCCCGATCCTCTTCGTGGTCACCGTGGAAGCCGCCCGCCACGCGGTCGGCCGGATCGCGGACATCACCGCGGACCGGCACATGGAAGGCGTCCGCCTCACCCGCTGGCTCCTGTCCCCCGTCCCCACCTTCAAGCTGTGGCGCCGGATGAAGCTCTGGGAACTGCGCTCCTACGAGCAGGCCGTCGGCATGGAGCAGGACCGCCTGATCTACCAGGCCCGCCTGCAGGCGCGCTACGGCCGCGCCTGGCGCCGCAAGGCCCCCGTCGGAGCCCTGATGCCGCTGCGCCTCGCCCGCATAGGCGTCCCCCTCTCCCAGACCGCCCCCGAGGGCCTGGCCGCGGCGGGCATCGAGCCCCTCCTCATCCCCCCGCCCCCGGCCGCCGATCCGACGGCTCCGGCGCTCACGGCGGGCGCCGAGGGCGCGCGGCAGCCGGCCGCGGCGACGGCGCCGGGTGTTCCCGCCCTCGGCCCCGCCGGCCCGGACACCGAGGCCGGCACCAACGCCGGCGCCGACGGGTCGGCCGGTGGCGACGCCGCGCAGCACCAGCAGCCCGCCGCGCCCTTCGTGGTGGACCCGACCGCGATGCCGGCCGCGCACAACAGCGCGTGGTTCGCGGCACCCCGCGCGCCGCAGGCCGCGTACGAGGGCGGCTACAACCCGCAGTACGTCGAGGGCCTGGAGCCGACCCCGGTCATGCCCCCGGCGGGCCCGGAGCAGGAGCCGCAGCAGCAGGAGCTGCCGATACCGGGTCCCCGCCAGGAGGAGGCCCCTCTCCCGGAGGCAGGGGCAGGGGCCCAGGCCCAGGCCGAAGCGGAAGCCGAAGCCGAAGCGAACATCGACGACGTGAAGTTCGCGGAGGCCGCGTACGAGGTCTTCCGCGCCTACATCGACGAGTTCTCCGGCTTCCCGACCCCGGAGCAGGTGGACATACACCTCTCGGACCGTCACGGGATCGTGCACCCGCGCAGCGCGTCGATGATCCGCCGCCTGATGCCGGAGCTGAAGCAGCGCTACCAGCGCGACCTGGAGAGCGAGCACATCGCGTAGCCCCGTACTCGTACGGGCAGCAGAAGGGCCCGCACCCCCTCAGTAGCAGGGGGGTGCGGGCCCTTCTCACGTCACGCGGACGCGGAACCTCAGGCGGCGAGCAGCTTGCGCACCCGCTCCGCCCCCACCGCGAGCAGCAGCGTGGGCAGGCGCGGCCCGGTCTCCCGGGTCACGAGGAGCCGGTAGAGCAGTGCGAAGAACGTGCGCTGCGCGACCTTGAGTTCCGGCGTCGGCTTGGCGTCCGGCTCGAGGCCGGCCATCACCTTCGGCACGCCGTAGACGAGCGTGGTGAGGCCGTCGAGGGACCAGTGCGAGTCGAGCCCGTCGACGAGGCGGCGCAGGGACTCGCGCCCCTCGTCGTCCAGGGAGGACAGGAGCTCTACGTCGGCCTCCTCGCGCACCAGCGTCCGCTGGTCGGCGGGGACCTGGGTGGTGATCCAGTTCTCGGCGCGGTCCAGGCGCGGGCGCACCTCGTCGAGCGAGGTCAGCGGCCGCTCCGGCTCCAGGTCGCTCAGGATCCGCAGGGTCTGCTCGTCGTGTCCGGCGGTGATGTCCGCCACCGAGGCGAGCGTCCGGTAGGCCAGCGGGCGCGGGGTGCGCGGCAGCTCGTGCGAGGCGACGCGTACGGCGCGGGCGTGGGCGGCGGCGTCGGCGGGCAGCACGGAGCCGTCGGCGACCTTGGCCTCCAGCTTGTCCCACTCGTCGTAGAGCCGCTGGATCTCCTGGTCGAAGGCGATCTTGAAGGACTGGTTGGGCTTGCGGCGGGCGTAGAGCCAGCGCAGCAGCTGCGGCTCCATGATCTTCAGCGCGTCGGCCGGGGTCGGGACCCCGCCCTTGCTGGAGGACATCTTGGCCATGCCGCTGATGCCGACGAAGGCGTACATCGGTCCGATCGGCTGCTCGCCGCCGAAGATGCCGACGATCTGGCCGCCGACCTGGAAGGAGGAGCCGGGCGAGGAGTGGTCGACGCCGGAGGGCTCGAAGATCACGCCCTCGTAGGCCCAGCGCATGGGCCAGTCGACCTTCCAGACCAGCTTGCCGCGGTTGAACTCGCTGAGCTTGACCGTCTCGGTGAACGCGTCCTCGGTGCAGACGTAGGTCAGCTCGGTGGTCTCGTCGTCGTAGGACGTCACCGTGGTGAAGTCCTTGCCGCACTCGGCGCAGTACGGCTTGTACGGGAAGTACTCCGTACCCTCCGCGCTGCCGTCGTCCTCGGCGGCCGCGCCCGAGCCCTCGGCGGCTTCCAGCTCGGCCTCGTCGACCTGCTTCTGCTGCGGCTTCTTGCCGCCGGGCTTCCCCTTGGTCCGGTACTGGTCGAGGATCGCGTCGATGTCGCCGCGGTGCTTCATCGCGAACAGCACCTGCTCGCGGTAGGTACCGGCGGTGTACTGCTCGGTCTGGCTGATCGGGTCGTACTCGACGCCCAGCTCGGCCAGCGCCTCGACCATGGCGGCCTTGAAGTGCTCGGACCAGTTCGGGTACGCGGATCCCTCGGGGGCGGGCACGGCGGTCAGCGGGCGGCCGATGTGCTGCGCGTGCGACTCCTCGGTGACGCCGGGGATGCCCTTGGGGACCTTGCGGTACCGGTCGTAGTCGTCCCAGGAGATGAGGTGGCGGACCTCGTGGCCCCGGCGGCGGATCTCGTCCGCGACCAGGTGCGGGGTCATGACCTCGCGGAGGTTGCCCAGGTGGATCGGGCCGGAGGGGGACAGGCCTGACGCGACGACGATCGTTTTACCGGGGGCTCGGCGCTCCGCCTCGGCGATGACCTCGTCCGCGAAACGGGAGACCCAGTCGGTCTCGGTGCTGCTCTGCGCGCTCTGAGCCACGACACGTCCTTCTATCTCGAATGCTGGCTTCTCGCCATTCTCCCAGACGGAAGGGAGCGCTCTGCGGTTTCGGAGGGTTATCGGCCCGGCCCACTACCCCGTATATCCCGGGATGTGGACAGCCCCCGCGTGGGATACTCGGTCCTTGTCTGAAACCCCAACCGAAACCCCAGTGCACGCATCGGCACGACCTCACAGGAACGGCAGCTCATGGCCTCGGTCCCTTCCCTCGCTTCCTCCGTCAACCAGCGCGTCGCCGACGCACTCGCCTCCGCCCTGCCGGATGCCGGTGCGAGCGACCCGCTGCTGCGACGAAGCGACCGGGCCGACTTCCAGGCCAACGGCATCCTGGCGCTCGCGAAGAAGGCCAAGGCCAACCCGCGCGAGCTGGCGACGACCGTGGTCGAGGGCATCGACACCGCCGGCCTGATCCAGGAGATCGAGGTCTCGGGTCCCGGCTTCCTCAACATCACCATCACCGACCGGGCGATCGTGGAGACCCTGGCGGCCCGCGCCGCGGACGACCGTCTCGGCGTGCCGCTCGCGGCGAAGCCGGGTACGACGGTGATCGACTACGCGCAGCCGAACGTGGCCAAGGAGATGCACGTCGGCCACCTCAGGTCCGCCGTGATCGGCGCGGCGATGGTGGAGATCCTGGAGTTCACCGGTGAGAAGGTGGTCCGGCGTCACCACATCGGCGACTGGGGCACGCAGTTCGGCATGCTCATCCAGTACCTGCTGGAGCACCCGCACGAGCTGGACCACAAGTCCTCCGAGAGCGCCGACGGCGGCGAGGTCTCCGGCGAGGAGGCCATGTCCAACCTGAACCGCCTCTACAAGGCCTCGCGCACGCTCTTCGACTCCGACGAGGAGTTCAAGACGCGGGCGCGGGCCCGGGTGGTCGACCTCCAGGCCGGCGAGCCGGAGACCCTCGCCCTGTGGCAGCGGTTCGTGGACGAGTCGAAGATCTACTTCTACTCCGTCTTCAACAAGCTGGACATGGACATCCAGGACCCCGACGTCATCGGCGAGTCCGGCTACAACGACATGCTGGTGGAGACCTGCAAGCTGCTGGAGGACTCGGGCGTCGCCGTCCGTTCCAACGGCGCGCTCTGCGTCTTCTTCGACGACGTCAAGGGCCAGGACGGCAACCCGACCCCGCTGATCGTCCAGAAGTCCGACGGCGGCTTCGGCTACGCCGCGACCGACCTCTCGGCGATCCGGGACCGGGTGAGCGAGCTGGGCGCGACCGAGTTGATCTACGTGGTCGACGCGCGGCAGTCCCTGCACTTCAAGATGGTCTTCGAGACGGCCCGCCGCGCCGGCTGGCTGAACGAGGACACCAAGGCCGTGCAGCTGGCCTTCGGCACCGTGCTGGGCAAGGACGGCAAGCCGTTCAAGACCCGTGAGGGCGAGACGGTACGGCTGGTGGACCTCCTCGACGAGGCCGTCGACCGGGCCACGGCCGTCGTCCGGGAGAAGGCCGAGAAGATCGGTCTGAGCGAGGAAGAGATCGTCGAGAACGGTCAGTACGTGGGCATCGGCGCCGTGAAGTACGCGGACCTGTCCACCTCGGCCTCGCGCGACTACAAGTTCGACCTGGACCAGATGGTCTCGCTGACCGGTGACACGTCCGTGTACCTCCAGTACGCGTACGCCCGCATCAAGTCGATCCTGCGCAAGGCGGGCGAGGCGGGCGACCGCAAGCCGGTCGCGCACCCGGAGCTGGAGCTGGCGCCGGCCGAGCGCGCGCTGGGCCTGCACCTGGACCACTTCGGCGAACTCATCGCCGAGGCGGCCGCGGAGCACGCCCCGCACAAGGTGGCCGCGTACCTCTACCAGCTGTCCTCGCTGTTCGCGACGTTCTACGAGCAGTGCCCGGTCGTGAAGCCCGAGCCCGAGCTCGTCGTCGGCGAGAACCGTCTGTTCCTCTGCGACCTGACCGCCCGCACCCTCAGCAAGGGCATGTCCCTCCTCGGCATCCGCACCCCCGAAAAGCTCTGACCCCGGGACCACGTCGCACCGGCGGCCCCCGCCTCCCCCACCGGGAGACGGGGGCCGCTGCGTTCCCCCAACAAGCCGTAACACGCCGTGCTACGCTCGCTTCATGGCCCCCAAGGAGCGGTTCAGCATCAGCATGGACGCGGCGCTGCGCACGAGAGTGAAAGAGCATGCCGACGCGATGGGGATCGACGTCTCCTCCTACGTCACGGCTGCCGTCCTGAGGCAGATCGACGAGGACATCCTCGTCGCTCGCCGCTTCGCCGACATCGACGCGGACATCGCGGCGACCGAGGCGATGGCTCCGCCGCAGGGCCAGGGCGAGGAGTTCGACGAGGCCGACATGGCCGCCGTACGGGCGGGTATCGCCCAGGCCCTCGCGCCCGAGGCGCGGGACTCCGCCGCGTGAGCGATCCCGTCTTCGTGTACGACACCGGCATGCTGGTTGCGCTGGACCGTGCCGAACAGCACGCCAGGCGCCTGCACCAGTACCTGACCGAACAGGGCCATCCTCCCGTCGTGCCGCTGCCCGTGCTGGCGCAGGCCTGGCGCCCGGGTCAGTGGACCCCCCTGACCCGCGCCGTCCCCCAGTGCACGGTGTTCGGCGTACGTTCCTCCGCGGCGCTGTCGTGCGGCGTGTGCCTGGCCGGTCACGTGGAGGACGACGCCAAGCGAGCCGGCCGGATCCTCGCCTCAGCCGCGATCCCGGCCGAAAAGCGGCCCGACGCCGTGGACGCACTCGCCGTCGTGATCGCCGCCAGGCATCCGCATGCCGTCATCGTCACCTCCGACCCCCGAGACATCTCGGCCTACCGGGATGCCCTGCCGGGCGCCTCAGAAGCCGTGCGGGTGCTCGACGTGACCGACCTCGCCTCGTTCATCGCGGGCAAGCGCGTCCTGCACTGAAGTCATCCTGGCCACGTCCTCCAGCACGGTCCGCGCGTAGTCGTGCAGCGACTGGCCGTTGCGGGCGGCCCGTGCTTTCAGCTCGGCGAGCACTTCCTCGGACACTCCACGGACACTCAAGTCGGCCATGCGGCAAGCCTGGCACCCGGGCGACGTTCCGTCGGCGGATATCGCGTCCCCTCCGGCCGGTTCACCCGTACGGTCCGATTCCGGCCACCCCGGCCGGGTAGGGGACGGGCCGTCCAACCCCTACCCACCCCGACGGAGGGCCCCGTGCCCGACATGAACGGCCCCTACAAGCCCGGCACCCCCTGCTGGATCGACCTGATGGTTCCCGACCAGCAGGCCGCCATCGACTTCTACGCCGACCTCTTCGGCTGGCAGGGCGAGATCGGCCCGCCCGAGACCGGCGGGTACTCCGTCTGCACCCTCAAGGGCAAGCCCGTCGCCGGGATCATGAAGGCGATGAACCCGGACGGCACCGTCCCCGACCCGATGCCCCCGACCGTGTGGACCACGTACCTGGCCACGGACTCCCTCGACGCCACCCTGAAGTCCGTCACCGACGCGGGCGGCACGGTCATGATGGGCGCGATGGGCGTCATGGACCTCGGGCGGATGGCCGTCATCGTCGACCCGACCGGCGCCGTCGTCGGCCTGTGGCAGGCCGGCACCTTCGACGGTGCGGGCATCGTCAACGAGCACGGCGCGCTCATCTGGAACGAGCTGAGCACCGGCGACGTCCCCGCCGCGAGAGCGTTCTACGGCGCCGTCCTCCCCGTCACCACGGCCACCTCCGAGATGCCGGATGCCGCGGGGTACACGGAGTTCCAGGTCGGCGGCCGCGCGGTGGCCGGAATGATGGACCTGAAGGACCTTCCGCCGGGCACCCCGCCGAACTGGATCCCGTACTTCAGCGCCGACGACGTCGACGAGATCCAGGCCGCCGCCACCCGCGCCGGAGGCTCCGTCATGGCCCCGGCCTTCGACATGGCGGCCGGCCGCATGGCCGTACTGGCGGACCCGCAGGGCGCGGTCTTCGCGGTGATCAAGGCCCGCCCGGAGATCGTCGACTGACGGGCGTCCTGCGACGTGCGTGACGGGGCTCACAGGGAACGTTTCCCCTGTGGGCCCCCTCCTCTGTGTGCCGGATCGTTGCCGGAGCGTTCCACCACCGAGGGGGCACACCATGAAGGACCCGACACGCAGGCGTCGCACCGGGCGCGCGCTCGCCGCGCTGCTCGCCGCCGACGGGCTGGTCCACCTGTACTGGGCCACCGGCCTGACCTGGCCCGCCCCCGACGAGCGGACCCTGTCCCTGGCCGTGCTCGGCTCCGAGGTGTCCTTCGGCCCGCCCGTCGTCCTGCCGCTCGCCGCGCTCACCCTGACCGGCGCCGCCGCCGTGCTCGCGCACGCGCACGGCCGGGGAGGGCGGCCCGCCCGCCTGGTGACGGCCGCCGTCGCCGCCGGGCTGGCCGTACGGGGCCTCGCGGGCCTGGGCTGGGCCGCCGGCCTCCTCGACAGCCCGGCGGACGGCCCCTTCCGCGCCCTCAACCTCGCGCTCTACACCCCCGCCTGCCTCGGCTTCGGCTGGGCGGCTGCCCGGCTGGCGCGGGCCCGGTGAGGCCGGTGGACTCCGTGGCCGGCCGCCCCGCCGCGGGCCCCCTCACCCCCGCCGCCCGCGACCGCGGGGTCGCCCTCGCGCGCGCGGCCCGGGGCGGCGACACCCTCGCGCTCCACGACCTCCTCGACCACCTGATCCCGTACATCGCGCGGATCTGCCACCCGATCGCCCTCGCGGACGGCCCGGACGCCACGCAGGAGGCCCTGCTCCGCGTCTTCCGGTCGCTCCGCGCCCTCCGTGACCCGGAGACCCTGTACGGCTGGGTCCGGTCCATCGCGGTCCGCGAGGCGGTCCGCACCGCCCGGCGCGCCGCCCGCGACCGCCCGGCCGAACTGGCCGACGTACCCGCCCGGGACGACCCGCAGCTGGCCACCGACATCGAGGACGTCCTGGCCCGCCTCTCGCCGGCCCACCGGGCCGTCCTCGTACTCCGCGACGTCGAAGGCCTCGACGAGGAGTCCGCCGCCGCCCTGCTCGGCGTCCCGCCGGGCACCGCCAAGTCCCGGCTGCACCGGGCCCGTACGAGCTTCCGGAAGGCGTGGTCCTCATGACGTACGAACTGGATCCGATCGCCCGCCTGCGCATCATGGCGGCCGGCGTTCCGGGAGCCCGGGTGGTCGAAGCGATTCTCCCCGCCCCCCTGGAGACGGTCTGGGCGGTGATGTCGGACCTGGAGGGCGAGTTCGGCCGCTTCCAGCCGGACATGCGCACCGTGCGCGTGCTCCATGTATCCGGCGACCGCGTGGAGGCCCTGGCCCGCAGCAAGTACGGCCTGCGGGCCCACTTCCGCGGCGTCCTGCGCCCCGGCTGGTGCTGGCTCCAGAGCCGCTTCCTGATCATCGGCATGGCCGCCGCCCCGACCCCCGACGGCGGCACCCGGGTGGCCCTGACGGGCGGCGTACGCGTCCCGGGCCGCGCGGCGATCGTGCCCGTGGGCGCGGAACGGGAGCTGCGGGTCGCGATGGCCCGCCTGGCGGACCGGGTCAGCGCCTGAAGCGGTCCCGCCAGCGCTGCCGGGGGGCGCTGCCGGGGACCCCGGCGGCCCCCGGATCCGTAACGGGCTCCGCCGCCTCGGCGGCGCCCCAGGCCGGCGTCACGTCCCAGGCCGGCGTCACGTCCCCGTCCGGCGCCACGTCCCCGTCCGGCGTCACGCCCCCGTCCGGCGTCACGCCCCCGTCCGCCGGCCGGCGGAGCTCCGCCGCGGCCCCGCGGGCCTCGGCGGCCGACTCCGCAAGACCCACCGCCTCGCACGCCTCCGCCAGCATGTCGAAGGCCCTTGCGCCCTCAGCCGTACCGCCGACCCGCGTCAGGGTGTTGGCCATCGCCGTGACCGCCCTGACCGTGTTGTCCTCGTCCCCCACCCGGACGAAGAGCACGACGGCCCGCTCCAGTGCCTCCAGTTGCTCGGTCACCAGGCCCTCCTGCTCCTGGACGCACGCCAGTGAGAACAGCGCCAGCGCCTGACCGGACTCCTGGCCGATCTCCGCGAACAGCCCGGCGGCCTCCTCGCAGAGGGCCCGGGCCTCCTCCGTCCTGCCGTCCTCGAGCAGTGACTCGCTCACGCGCAGGAGCAGCCGGCCGGTCTCCGACCTGTTGCCCGCCTCCCTGCTCAGGGCGAGCGCCTCCGAATGCACGGCCATGGCCTCCTCGCGCTCCCCGGTCCGCCACAGCGCGCCCCCGAGCGACCCCAGCATCATCACGGTCCAGTTGGGGTTGCCGACCTCCTCCAACAGCGTGACGGCCGCCCGGTACACGGCCACGGCCTCGTCCCACCGCTCCAGCCTCTCCAGGTTGCCCCCGAGACCGCCCAGCATCGGCCACTGCTCGGTCGGCATGTCCAGCTCCTGGAGGAGCGCCAGGGCCTCCACGAGGATCACCGTCGCCTCCTCGAACCGGCCCTGCCGCTCCAGCACGGTCCCCAGGAGATTCATCGCCCTGGCTTCCCCCGCCCGGTTTCCCACCGCGCGGAACGTCTCGAGAGCGGCCTTCAAGCACTCGGCCGCTTCGCCCACGAGGCGCCGCGTGGTGAAGCACAGAAGAACGGCACTCAGGTTGCACAGCGCGTCGGCGAGAACCCCCGGATCGCCGTGCCGCCCGGCCCCCTCCACCATGCTGCGCTCCAGCAGCAGGGCGTTCTCCAGGTATCCGTAGGCCGCCAGGTAGCCGGTCACGTGGTTGTACAGTCCGGCGCCGAGCACGCTGCGGCCGCTGTCGGCCGCGAAGACCACGGTGGCCACCAGTACGGCCCGTTCGGCCTCGAACCAGTGCGCCGCCTCGGCCATGGACGGCAGGTCCCCGGTCGCGGCCGGACCGCGCTGGATCCCGAGGGCCTGCGCGGCGCGTGCGGCGGCCTCGATCAGACCCTTCAGGAGCTGGTCGATCACGGCCTCCCGGCCGTCCTCTTCCGCATGCTCCTCCCCGCGCTCCCGCGCGTAGAGCCGCACCAGGTCGTGCATCCGCCACCGCCCCGAGCCGACCGGCTGCTCCGCCAGCAGGCTGGCCCGTACGAGCGCTGCCAGCGCGGGCCGCAGCTCAGCGGCCGTCTCCGCGAAGCCCCCCGGTCCCGGCTCGCCTTCGCAGGTGGCCAGGTGGGCGAACAGTGTGGAGCAGTCCGTCCCCGGCACCACCGTCAGCAGCCGGAAGATCCTCGCCTGGTCCGCCGGAAGCCTCGCGTACGAGAGGTCGAAGGCGGCCCGAACCCCGACCGGCACGTCACCGTCGATGTGCAGCTTCTCCAGCCGGGTCCTCGCCTCGGCCAGTTGCCGCGCCAACTCGCCCGCCGCCAGCCCGGGATCACCCGCCAGCAGCGCCCCCGCCACCGTCAGGGCCAGCGGCAGCCGCCCGCACAGATCCGCGATCCGCGCCAGCGCCTCCGGCTCCCGCGCCGGCCGCGGATCCTCCGGCCAGGTCCGCAGCAGCGCGCCCGCGACCAGTTCCGCCGCGGGTTCCACCGCCAGCTCGTCCAGGACGACCACCCGCGCGGCGAACCCCGGCGCGACCAGCCGGTGCCGCGAGGTCACCAGTAGCCGGTGCGTGCCGTCCGGCGGTACGAGGTCCTGCACCTGGGACACCGCCCCGGCGTCGTCCGCGACGATCAGCACCCGCTGCCCCGCCCGCGCCAGCGAGGCCAGCCGGGCCCGGTACAGCGCCACCTGCCCGTCCGGCGACGGCGGCACGTCCGCGTCCCCGACCCCGAGACGGCGCAGCATCTCGCGCACCGCCTGCGCCCCGCTCACCGCGTCGTTCGGGGCGTAGCCGTGCAGCTGGAGGAAGAACACCCGTTCCTCGAACCACCCGTACTCCACCGCCCGATGGGCCGTCGCCACGGCCAGCGCACTCTTGCCGACCCCCGGCAGCCCCGCCACAACGGTCACCGGAGCCCCGCCGCCGCCCTCGTCGAGCAGGTCCGTCAGCGCCTTGACCGGGCCGTCCCGCCCCACGAGCGCGTCGGGCGGAGCGGGCAGCCCCGGTGCGGCCGGGGTTACGGGACCCTCGGACGGCGCGTGGGTGACGTAGTCCCCCGCCACCGTCACCTGCGTGATCCGTGCCTGCCCCTCGGCCCGCGCCCGCTGCTCGGCGTTCACGGAGCCGGATCCGGATCCGGCTGCTGCTCACCGCCGCCGGCGGCCGTCTGCTGTACGCGGGAGTCCCCGTCGGCGCGCGCCCGCTGGTCCACCGGGCCGGAGCCGCCGCCGCCGGTCTGCGTGACCCGGCTGGTGCCGGAGGCGCGGGCGCGCTGCCGCAGGGAGTTCCCGCCCTCCCCGCCGCCACCGGCCCACCAGCCGCCGACCAGCGCGCACACCGCGGCGATGGCCCCGCCGAATCCGGCGGCCGCCGACACCCGGTCGGAGTCCTTCTCCGGCAGCCAGCCGAAGGGGTCCCACACCCCCAGCCGGAACCCGATCAGGAAGGCGATCCCCGTCCCCCCGACGACCACAACCCACCGCAGCGGCACCGACATTGATCCCCCTCGGCCGAACTTTCCCGAGAGCCGAAGCTAGCAGCCGAGCCCCCGGAATTCGCACCAGACGACCTTCCCGGGAGCCCGCGGCAGCACCCCCCACGCATCGGCCAGCGCCCCCACGAGGAGCAACCCGCGCCCGGCCGTCCGCTCCCGGATCCGCGACAGCCCGGGCCCGCTGTCGTGCACCTCGACGCGGACGGTCCCGTCGTAGGTGAGCAGCCGCAGCAGATAGCCCCGCCCGCGCGGGACCCCGTACCGCAGCGCGTTGGTCGCCAGCTCGCTCACGCAGAGCAACACGTCCTCGTGACGGTCGAGCCGCCCCCACACCTCCAAGGTGTCACGTGTGAAGTGGCGTGCGGCGCCGATGGTTTGGGGTGAGCGCAGGTAGAGACGCTCCTGGACCAGGGCGGGTTGAGTATGCAGATTCACCCCTCGATCGTCGCGGGCAGTCACTAGCGTGGAACTCTGCGCCGACCCGTACTCCTTGTTGAGTACGGGTCGGAGCGGGGTAGTCCACGCACGTGGGTGGGGAGTTCGCTGTCATGCCACCGAAGAAGCGCGCACGGCCCAACGCGACCACCATGAAGATGGTGGGGCAGATGGTGGCCGCCGCACGAGTAGCCAAGAACCTGACCCAAAAACAGCTCGGAGAGCTGGTCAATCTGGACGCGGAGACCATCGCCTCCATCGAGCAGGGCCGCCGCGCGCTGATGCCGAACGTCGCGGAGCTGATGGATCTGCATCTGGGGCTGCCGGGGATTCTGACCGTAGCGGCCCACGGGATGCCTTCCGTGGACGGCCCTCCGCCGTGGGCGGAGGAGTACCTGAGGCTGGAGGACGGCGCGATCGCGCTCTCCTGGTTCGACAACCAGGTCGTACCGGGCCTGCTCCAGACGGAGAACTACGCCCGGGCAGTCATCACCTGCCGGGTACCTGCCCACCCGGAAGCGGAGATCGAGTCACTGACCGCGTTGCGCGTCGCCCGGAAGGTGATCCTGCGCCGCGAGACTCCTCCGACGCTGAGCTTCGTCATCTGGGAAGCCGTCCTGCGGGACCGGATCGGTGGTGACGAGGTGCACGCGGAGCAGCTGCGCCACTTGCGCGAGTGCACCGATCTGCCGGACCTGAGCCTTCAGGTGATGCCTCTGGGGCGCACCTCGCACGCCGGACTCGACGGCCCGTTCACGCTCCTGGAAGCCCAGGATCACCAGCTCCACGGCTACACCGAAAGCCAGCGCGGCAGTCAGCTGGTCTCGGCTCCCGATGAGGTCAGCATCCTGGCGCGCAAGTATGCGATGCTGCGGACTCAGGCCCTCAACACCGAGCAGACACGGGGCCTGTTGGACCGCCTGCTAGGAGAGACATGAGCGCCACCACCGCACTGACGTGGTTCAAGTCCAGCTACAGCGGCAGCGAAGGCGGCGCCTGCCTGGAAGTGGCCGTCGCCTGGCGGAAGTCCTCATACAGCGGCAGCGAAGGCGGTCAGTGCGTCGAGGTCGCGGCCTGCGCACACACGGTCCACGTCCGCGACTCGAAGGTCCAGAACGGCCCCGTGCTGGACCTGACCCCCGCCGCCTGGGCCACCCTCACGGAGTGGACCGCTCGCTGATCAGCGCCGCCAGGCCGTCCAGGATGCGGTCCAGGCCGAAGCGGAACTGGAAGTCCGGCTCGTCGGCGCCCGAGAACGCGTCGGACTCCAGCAGGCGCGTCACCGCCGGGTGCGTGTCCGGGCCGGTCATCACCCGCAGGGTGCGTACGTAGCGGCCCAGTACCTGGTCCGGTGCGACGCCTGACTTCACGATGGCGTCCATCATGTCCGCGACCATCGTCGCCTCGTTCCGCACGAGGCCGCCGATCAGGATGATCGCCGAGACCTTCTCGCCCTCCCTCAGGGCGGTCCCGGTCATCGCCGCGAGCCCGCGTTCCATCCAGGCGAGCTGGTTGGGGCTGACGGGCGCCCCGGTGAGCGGGATGCGCACGATCCAGGAGTTGGCCATCAGGACGGCCCGCTGCGCGTACGCCCATTCGGTCAGCAGCTCCCGCCAGCCCGCAACCCCGGAGGGGGCCGGCGGGGCGCCGACACCCGCGTCGGCCATCAGGATGTAGAGCTCTTCCTTCGCCGTGACGTACCGGTAGAGGGACATCGTCGAGACGCCGAGCTCTTTGGCCACCCGGCCCATGGAGACGGCGTCCATGCCCTCCGTGGCGGCGAGCGCCACCGCCGCGTCCACGATCCGCTGGAGGGTGAGGGTGGGGCGCGGGCCCTTGCCGGGGCGTTCGCGCAGGCCCCAGGCCATCGCCAGGCTCGCCGGGAGCCCGGTGCCGTCGTCTTCCGGTTCGTTCGCCATCGCCGCTCCCTCCTCCACCGTCCGTCATGAGTCGTTGACGCACATCCTAGTTCTGTGTATTACTTACGCAATGGCGCGTAACCCATACGCAGAACATAGAACGGAGTCCGGCATGGACGACTTCGGCATCCACGCCACTGCCCTGACCAAGTCCTACGGCGCCCTGCGCGTCCTCGACGGCATCGACCTCGCCGTCCCGCGCGGCAGCGTCCTCGCCCTCCTCGGCCCCAACGGCGCCGGGAAGACCACCACCGTCCGGATCCTCGCCACCCTCACCGAGCCCGACTCCGGCACCGCCCGGGTCGCGGGCCACGACACCGCGTCCGAGCGGGCCCTGGTCCGCCGCTCCATCAGCCTCACCGGGCAGTTCGCGGCCGTCGACGACCTCCAGACCGGAGCCGAGACCCTCCGCATGATGGGCCGGCTCCGCGGCATGCGGCCGCGCGCGGCCCGGGCACGGGCCGACGAGCTGCTGGAACGCTTCGGGCTCGCCGAGGCCGGCGGGCGCACGGCGAAGAGCTACTCGGGCGGTATGCGCCGCCGCCTCGACCTCGCCGCGAGCCTGGTCGCCCGGCCCGAAGTGATCTTCCTGGACGAGCCCACCTCCGGGCTCGACCCGCGCAGCCGCCAGGACCTGTGGGAACTCGTACGGGAACTGCGCGCCGACGGCACCAGCGTGCTGCTCACCACCCAGTACCTGGAGGAGGCCGACCGGCTCGCCGACCGCGTGGCCGTCCTGGCCGGCGGGCGGATCGCCGCCGAAGGCACCCCCGCGGAGCTCAAGTCCCGCGTGGCGGGCCACCGCCTCGACCTGACCCTCGCCAGCCGGGCCGCCTACGACGCCCTGACCCCGCGCGCGCTCCGCCTCTCGGCGGGAGAACCCGCGGCCGTCGCGGAGGGCCTCACCCTCGCGCCGGAGGAGCTCGGCCTCAGCCTGCCCACCGACGGCAGCGCCGCCCACGTCCGGTCCCTGCTCGACGCACTCGACCCGGACCGCACCGCCGTGGACCGCTTCTCGGTCCGCGGCGCCACCCTCGACGACGTGTTCCTCACCCTGACGGGAGCCGCTCCGTGACCACTTCCGCGCCCACCGCCACCACCACCGCCACCGCCACAATGACCGTCGCGGCCCGTACCCTCGCCGGGCGCAGCCTGCGCATCAGCAGCCGCCAACCGGACGTCCTGATCACGGCGTTGATGCTGCCGGTCATGCTGATGCTCATCTTCGTCTACTTCTTCGGCGGAGCCATCGACACCGGGACCGCCTACGTGACCTACGTGGTCCCGGGAGCGATGCTGCTCTGCGCCGGCTTCGGCGCGGCGAGCACCGCCGTCAGCGTCGCCACCGACATGAAGGAAGGCGTGATCGACCGCCTCCGGTCCCTGGACATCGGCGGCGCCCCGATCCTGGCCGGGCACGTCGCGGCCTCGGTCCTGCGCAATCTCGTGTCCACGAGCCTGGTCCTGATGGTCGCCCTCGCCATCGGCTTCCGCCCCCAGGCCTCGCTGCGCGGCTACCTGGCCGCGGCCGCGCTCCTGGTCGCGTACATCACCGCCATCTCGTGGCTGGCCGCGACGCTCGGGCTGCTCGCCAGCACACCGGAGGCGGCGGGCGGCTTCACGTTCCTGATGATGTTCCTGCCGTACCCGTCCAGCGCGTTCGTCCCCATCGACACCATGCCCGGCTGGCTCCACGGCTTCGCCGACCACCAGCCGCTGACCCCGGTGATCGAGTCCCTCCGGGCCCTGCTCCTGGCCCAGCCGGCGGGCGACGCCCCCTGGGTGGCCCTGGCCTGGTGCGCGGCCATCGGTGCGGTGTCCGTGACCCTGGCGGCCTTCGTCTTCGAACGGCGGACGCGGTAGCGGTCGCCGCGGCCCGTCCATGAACACGAACGGGCCGCGGCGACCGGATCCCTGTACGTCAATGCGTCAGCGGGTACGAGTGCCTGCCCGTCGCCGCGTCGATCTCCGTGTGGGCCTTCTGCAACATCTGGGACGCGATGTCCATGAGCGCGCGAGCGCCCGCGATCTCTTCCCCGACCCGCAGTTGCTCCGGGTCGGAGGGGTGACGCATGGCGTAGCCGTGCGCCCGTATCTCGGAGCCGTCCCCGAGTCTGACCAGGGCCGCCGCACTGGTGCGGTGGCCCTCCTCGGTGAATTCGAGCTCTACATGCCACCCGACGAGCGTGGACATGATCCATCACCTCCAGGGGTCACCCTGTCTCCAGGGTGCGCCTGCCCGGAGCGCCGTGCGAATCGGGAACGCCGGTGCCGTGCGCATCGCGAACGCCCGGGCCTACCGCTGAGCCCGCAGCCACTGCGCGACCTCCGTCGCCCAGTACGTCAGGATCGTGTCCGCGCCCGCCCGCTTGATGCCGAGCAGGGTCTCCAGGATGGCCCGGTCGCGCTCGATCCAACCCTTCTCCGCCGCCGCCTCGATCATCGCGAACTCGCCGCTGATCTGGTACGCCGCCACCGGGACGTCCACCGCCTGCGCGACCCGGTAGAGGATGTCCAGGTAGGGCCCGGCCGGCTTGACCATCACCATGTCGGCGCCCTCCTCCAGGTCGAGGGCGAGCTCGCGCAGCGACTCCCGGGCGTTCGCCGGGTCCTGCTGGTAGCTCTTGCGGTCGCCCTGGAGCGAGGACGCGACGGCCTCGCGGAAGGGACCGTAGAAGGCGGAGGAGTACTTGGCCGTGTACGCGAGGATCGAGACGTCCTCGTGGCCCGTCTCGTCCAGCGCGTCGCGGATGACGCCGACCTGGCCGTCCATCATCCCGCTCGGCCCCACCACGTGGACGCCCGCGTCGGCCTGGACCTGCGCCATCTCGGCGTACCGCTCCAGCGTCGCGTCGTTGTCCACGCGGCCGTGCTCGTCCAGGACACCGCAGTGGCCGTGGTCGGTGTACTCGTCCAGACACAGGTCGGACATGATCACCAGATCGTCCCCCACCTCCGCCTTCACGTCGCGGATCGCGACCTGGAGGATCCCGTCCGGCTCCGTGCCCGCCGTGCCCCGCGCGTCCTTGTTCTCGTCGGCCGGAACACCGAAGAGCATGATCCCCGAGACCCCGGCCTCGACCGCCTCCACGGCGGCCTTCCGCAGCGTGTCCCGGGTGTGCTGGACCACGCCCGGCATCGCCGAGATGGCGAGCGGCTCGCTGATGCCCTCCCGGACGAACGCCGGGAGGATCAGGTCCGAGGGGTGCAGCCGGTACTCCGCGACCATCCGCCGCATCGCCGGGGTGGTGCGCAGCCGACGGGGCCGCGAGCCGGGGAAGGATCCGTACGTGCTCATCTTCTAGTCGCCTCTTCGAGCTTCGACAGCAGTCGGGACAAGCCTAGGGCCCGGCCCAGGCCCGCCCCGCCCCGTCCTGCGGACCCGCCGGCCCGGCGGGGCGGTTGCGCACCTCGTGGTCGGGGTCACCCGCCATGAGTCCCCTACCCGCCCTTCCACCGTTCCCCGGAGCTGCGCCCCGGACCCCCAGGGGCTCCGCCCCAGACCCCGGTCCTCAAACGCCGGCGAGGCTGAATCTTCCCGGCGAAGCCGGAAAATCCAGCCCGTCCGGCGTTTGAGGACCGGGTCCGGGCAGAGCCCGGGGAACGGGCGAAGGGCGGGTAGGGGACTTCGCCCCGCGCAGCGGCACGCACCCGCGCCGGGCCGCGTCCATCAGCCGGCCCTGCTCCGCCCCGTACCGCTTCCCCCAGTGCCGTCATGCCCGGAACATGCCACAGGAGCAGCCGGGTTCACCCGCCGGCTCTGTTCCGGGCCCGCCACCGCCACAGCCCGTCCGCCCGGCTGTCGTCCGCGTACGGACCCAGCGGCCCGACCTTCGCGTACGCCTCCGGGGTGCGCGGATCGTCCCGGAGTGCCAGGCCGTACGCGGCGCTCAGCCGGACGTGGGTGTCCCCGGAGCCGAGGCACCCCGCCAGCAGCTCAGTGGCCTCCGGCGAGCGGTCGGCGCCCCGCCCGAGGGCGTACGCGGTCCAGCGCACCACCTCCGGGTCCGCGTCCCGCAGAAGGGCCGCCACGCGCTCCCGGTCGGTCTCCGCCAGTTCCTCACCGGCCAGCACCTCGGCGGCCGCCGTCCGCACCGCACCGTCGGTGTCCCGGCACAACGCCCGCACCGCGCACAGCGCCTGCGGGGACAGCGGGCCCTCGAGGAGCCCCGGCACCTCGCGCCGCACCCCCGGGGCCGGATGCCCGGCGCGGCGCAACACGATGGCCTCCTTGTCGGGAAGGTCCGTCTGCTTCAAGAGCTCCAGGATCCGGGCCAGTACGTCTGCGTCGGCCTCCACGGGCTCCCATTCGAGGAGCACCCGGTGGCACTCCCTCTCGTACCAGACCGCGTGCGCCGTGTCGTACCAGGACCACAGCCGGTACCGGACCACGTCGACCACGAAGGCCCGCCGCCGGGGATCCGGGTCGTGCCGGAAGGCCACCGCCTCGGCCCAGGTCTGCGCGCTGCGCCGGGCCCAGAGCACATGGAGCGAGGCGATCCGGTCCACGTGCTCCACGTCCGCGTTCCCCGGGGACCGGACCGCACGGTCCACCAGCTCCGCCACCGGGGCCAAGACCCGGAACTCCCACTCCAGCCGGGTCAGGACCGCACCGTGTCCGGCCCGTACGCTCCGCCCGCCGAGGGTGACCTCCGGGACGACCTCGTACTCGGAGTGCTGCACCCACGCGATGTCCGCCGGGCCCGCCCACCCCGTCAGCCGCCGCAGCCGCTCCTGCGCGCCCTCCTCGTACCACTCCCGGGCCGCGTCCAGCAGCCGCCCGCGCTCCGCCTCCGGCAGGCGCAGGCGGGCGTCGTCGCCGAGCAGCGCCGTCACCACCGCCGGGGAGCCGCCCTCGACGGCCCGCAGCAGCGGGGTCGTACCGTCGGGCAGCACCCGGTCCGGGTCCGCGCCGGCCCGCACGAGCTCCGTGGCCGCCTCGTGGTCGTACGCCGCCACCGCCGCGCACAGCGCGGCCACCGCCTCATCGGGATCCCCGGGTTCCGTCACGGCCCGAACATGCCACAGGGCCCGGGTGCGCATCGCACCCGGGCCCTGTCACCTAACACCGCTAACGCGCACATCAGGTCGTACGACGCCTGCGCGCCCCCGGCCGTCGCTCGCTCGGCCGGTACACGTTCTCCCCGGCCTCCTTCGCGGCCTCGCGGCGCGCGGCCCCGTACTCCGCCAGGGCCTCCGCCAGCTTGCCCACGCTCGGCTCCGGCGACAGCACGTCGACCCGGAGCCCGTGCTCCTCGGCCGTCTTGGCCGTGGCCGGGCCGATGCACGCGATGACGGTGACGTTGTGCGGCTTGCCGGCGATGCCGACCAGGTTGCGCACGGTGCTCGACGAGGTGAAGAGCACGGCGTCGAAGCCGCCGCCCTTGATCGCCTCACGCGTGTCCTGCGGGGGCGGCGAGGCGCGCACCGTCCGGTAGGCGGTGACGTCGTCGACCTCCCACCCGAGCTCGATCAGCCCGGCGACCAGGGTCTCGGTCGCGATGTCGGCGCGCGGCAGGAAGACGCGGTCGATCGGGTCGAAGACCGGGTCGTACGGAGGCCAGTCCTCCAGCAGTCCGGCGGCGGACTGCTCACCGCTGGGCACCAGGTCGGGCTTGACGCCGAACTCCACCAGCGCGGCGGCGGTCTGCTCGCCGACGGCGGCGACCTTGATGCCGGCGAAGGCACGGGCGTCGAGCCCGTACTCCTCGAACTTCTCGCGCACGGCCTTGACCGCGTTCACCGAGGTGAAGGCGATCCACTCGTAACGTCCCGTCACGAGCCCCTTGACCGCCCGCTCCATCTGCTGCGGGGTGCGCGGCGGCTCCACGGCGATGGTCGGCACCTCGTGGGGGACCGCGCCGTACGAGCGGAGCTGGTCGGAGAGCGAGGCTGCCTGCTCCTTGGTGCGCGGGACGAGCACGCGCCAGCCGAACAGCGGCTTCGACTCGAACCAGGACAGTTCCTCGCGGCGCGCGACGGCACCGTGCTCCCCGACCACGGCTATGACGGAGCGCGCCCCCTCGGGCGAGGGGAGGATCTTGCCCTGCTTGAACACCTGCGCGATGGTCCCGAGGGTCGCGCTCCACGTCCGCTGGCGGGTCGTCGTACCGGCCACGGTCACGGTGAGCGGGGTGTCGGGCTTGCGCCCGGCGCCGATCAGCTCGGCCGCCGCCGCCGAAACGGTCTCCAGCGTCGCGGAGACGACGAGGATGCCGTCGCTGGCACCCACCTCCGTCCAGCAGCGCGCGGAGGCGGTCCGCGCGTTCACGAACCGCACGTCCGCACCCTGCTTGCCGGCCAGCGGAACACCGGCGTACGCGGGCACGCCGACGGCGGTCGCGACGCCGGGGACGACCTCGAAGGGGATGCCCCCGGTGGCGCAGGCGAGCATCTCCTCGGCCGCGTTCCCGTCGAGTCCGGGATCCCCGGTGACGGCACGGACGACCCGCCTGCCGGAGCGCGCGGCCTCCATGACAAGATTGGCGGCATCTCGGATGACCGGGACTCCGGCGGCTGCTGACTTCTCGTCAGCAATCGTCAGCTGTGGCGTGTCCACCCCCGCGCGCGCATGCGTACGTACGACCTCGAGCACCTCGGGCTCCGCGATCAGTACGTCCGCGGCGGCCAGGGCCTCCACGGCGCGAAGCGTCAGCAGTCCCGGGTCGCCCGGGCCGGCACCGAGGAAGGTGACGTGCCCCTGGACGGCGACGGATGCGAACGCGGAGGTGGTTGGGCTTGTGGGGTTCAAAGCGACCGCTCCCCCATCAGACCGGCCGCGCCCTTGGCCAGCATCTCGTCCGCGAGTTCGCGGCCGAGCGCCATGGCCTCGTCGTACGACTGGGGCACGGGACCGGTGGTGGACAGCTGCACCAGCGTGGAACCGTCGAGGGTTCCCACGACTCCACGCAAGCGCATCTCATTGACAATCTGCCCGTCGGCCAACAGGTCGGCGAGCGCGCCCACGGGAGCACTGCAGCCGGCCTCCAGGGCGCCGAGCAGGGCGCGTTCGGCGGTCACGGCGGCCCGGGTGTACGGGTCGTCGAGCTCGGCGAGCGCGGAAATCAGGTCCGTGTCGGACGCCAGGCACTCCACGGCCAGGGCACCCTGGCCGGGCGCGGGCAGCATGTTGTCCACGGAGATCAGGTCGGTGGCCTCGTCGCCGCGGCCGATCCGGTTGAGCCCGGCGGCGGCCAGCACGACGGCGTCGAGCTCGCCACTGCGCACGAAGCCGATCCGGGTGTCGACGTTGCCGCGGATGGCGACGGTCTCGATGACCTTGCCCAGCGACTTGGCGTAGGCGTGCAGCTGCGACCTGCGCCGCGGCGAACCGGTGCCGATGCGCGCACCGTCGGGCAGCTGCTCGAAGGTCAGGCCGTCGCGGGCGACGAGCGCGTCGCGCGGGTCCTCGCGCTGCGGCATCGCCGCGATGACGAGGTCGTCGGGCTGCGTGGTGGGCAGGTCCTTCAGCGAGTGCACGGCGAAGTCGACTTCGCCGCGCACCAGGGCCTCGCGCAGGGCGGTGACGAAGACGCCGGTGCCGCCGATCTGCGAGAGGCTCTCGCGGGACACGTCACCGTAGGTCGTGATCTCCACGAGCTCGACGGGCCGGCCGGTGATCGCCCGTACCGCCTCGGCGACATGCCCGGACTGGGACATGGCCAGCTTGCTGCGCCGCGTGCCGAGCCTCAGCGGCTGGTCGAGACGTGGATTCATGATGCCCGTCCTGAGTCGTGGTTCTTGTCAGCCTCGTCGGCCCGGCTGACGGAGGCCACCGTCTGCGGGTCGAGATCGAAGAGTTCGCGCAGCGCCTCGGCGTACCCGGCGCCGCCGGGCTCGCTCGCGAGCTGCTTGACGCGCACGGTCGGCGCGTGGAGGAGCTTGTCGACGACGCGCCGCACGGTCTGGGTGACCTCGGCCCGCTGCCGCTCGTCGAGATCGGGCACGCGCCCGTCGAGCCGTGCCACTTCCATGGCGACGACCTCGGCGGCCATGGCGCGCAGGGCGACCACGGTGGGCGTGATGTGCGCGGCCCGCTGAGCCGCCCCGAAGGCGGCCACTTCCGCGGCCACTATCCCGCGTACGGCGTCGACGTCGGCGGCCATGGGCGCATCGGCGGAGGCCTCGGCGAGCGACTCGATGTCGACCAGCCGCACTCCGGGGATCCGGTGCACGGCGGCGTCGATGTCGCGCGGCATGGCCAGGTCGAGCAGCGCGAGCCGTACGGGCGCGCCGTTCTGGCTCCGTACGGTCCGGCGCGGCTGCCGCTGCGCGGCGGCCTCGCCCTGGTCGGCCCAGGTCCCGTGCAGCTCCAGCGACCCGGCGTCCACCCCGGCCAGCGCGGCCCGCCCATCGGCGGTCCGCCCCGGATCGGAAGCCAGCGCCTCGAGCCCGACAGGACACCCGTCCCGCTCCTCGACGACCACCTTGCTCCGCACGGCCCCGGCATCGGCGATCCGCCGCCCCTCACCCGCGAGCACGGCAAGCCGCGCGACGAGGGCCGCGTCGACCGAATCCAGCCGCGCCGAACCATCCGGCACGGCCGCCGCCAAATCCAGCCCCGCCGGCGTTTGAGGCGCGGGGGTCCGGGGGCTGGCCCCCGGCAACGGCGCCGCACCCGGCAACGGGTCCGGGGCGAAGCCCCGGCTGGGGGTCCCCCCGGCCGGAGGCTGGGGGATGGAGGAAGGGCGGGTAGGGGACAGCCCCGCAGGGCGCTCCTCCATCGCCGCAGCCACGTCATCCCCGGTCAGCACCAAGCCAGTGGCACCCGTACAGGACACGACGACGTCAACCCGAGCCAGCTCATCCGCGACTCCGGACATCGCAATGGCCGAAGCCGTAACCCCGGTGCCCGAGGCAACCAGAATCTCGGCCAACCGCTCCGCCCGCTCGGCGGTCCGGTTGGCGACCACGACCTCGGCGACACCCACCCGCGCCAACGTCGCCGCCGCCAGCGAAGACATCGACCCGGCCCCGATGACGAGCGCCCGCTTGCCCGCGGCCCACTCCTCCACCGGTACCCGTACGGCGAGCTGCTCCAGCCCGAAGGTCACCAGCGACTGCCCCGCCCGGTCGATCCCGGTCTCGGAGTGCGCCCGCTTGCCGACCCGCAGCGCCTGCTGGAACAGATCGTTGATCAACCGCCCCGCCGTGTGGAGCTCCTGCCCCAGCGCCAGCGCGTCCTTGATCTGCCCGAGGATCTGCCCCTCGCCGACCACCATCGAGTCCAGCCCGCACGCCACCGAAAACAGGTGGTGGACGGCCCGGTCCTCGTAGTGCACGTACAGATAAGGAGTGAGCTCCTCCAGCGCGACACCGCTGTGCTGCGCCAACAGCGTCGACAGCTCGGCGACACCGGCGTGGAACTTGTCCACGTCGGCGTACAGCTCGATCCGGTTGCAGGTGGCGAGCACCGCCGCCTCCGCCGCCGGCTCCGCGGCCAGCGTGTCGTGCAGCAGCTTGACCTTGGCATCGGCGGCCAGCGAAGCGCGCTCCAGCACGCTCACGGGCGCGCTGCGATGACTCAGCCCAACGACGAGCAGACTCATGCCGGCATCACCGCCGGGACGTCCCCCTCGGGTCCGCCCTTCCGTGCGACGGCGGCGGCCCGTCCGGCGGGCGGCACGACGGCGGCGGCCGGAGCCGCCCCGGTTCCGGTGCCCGCGGCGGGGCCGCCGGCAGCGGCCTGGGCCGCGGCTTCCTCGCCGGCCTTGCGCTGCTCGTGGAAGGCCAGGATCTGGAGCTCGATCGACAGGTCGACCTTGCGCACGTCGACGCCGTCGGGCACGGACAGCACGGTCGGCGCGAAGTTCAAAATGGAGGTCACCCCGGCGGCGATGAGCCGCTCGCTGACCTGCTGGGCGGCCCCCGCCGGGGTCGCGATGACCCCGATCGAGACGCCGTTCTCCTCGATGATCTTCTCCAGCTCATCGGTGTGCTGCACGGGCATCCCCGCCACCGGCTTGCCGGCCATGGCCGGGTCGGCGTCGATGAGCGCCGCCACGCGGAACCCGCGGGACGCGAAGCCGCCGTAGTTGGCCAGCGCGGCGCCGAGGTTGCCGATGCCGACGATGACGACCGGCCAGTCCTGGGTCAGCCCGAGCTCGCGGGAGATCTGGTAGACGAGGTACTCCACGTCGTACCCGACCCCGCGGGTCCCGTAGGAGCCGAGGTAGGAGAAGTCCTTGCGGAGCTTCGCGGAGTTGACTCCGGCGGCCGCGGCCAGCTCCTCGGAGGACACCGTGGGCACCGATCGCTCGGAGAGCGCGGTGAGGGCACGCAAGTACAGCGGAAGCCGGGCGACAGTGGCCTCGGGAATACCTCGGCTGCGGGTCGCCGGTCGGTGAGTTCGGCCAGTTGCCACGATGCTCCTGCGGGATGAGCGGGGCTGCAGGTGGCCACTTGTCCCAGGACCACCCCGTCGAATGCAGGCTATGTCTTTGTGAACGCGTGCACAAAGATTGTGTCCGCTTTGTCCGAGCAAAGTGACCGGGGTCACGCGCCTTGGGCGTATGGGCGGGGAACCGACAACACGCCGAACCCGTTCAATTCCCGAAGGGGGCAAAGCGGTACACACTCCTCACCAATACGCCCCCGAGACCCCATAAATCGCCCATGATGGTAACCGCCCGACGGCTCAAGCCTGCAATGCCCGTCGGAGCCGGTCAGGGTTCACCCTCCAGAAGGTGTGCTGTTCGCCGTCCACCAGCACGACCGGAATCTGCTCCCAGTGCAGGCGGTACAACTCCTCGTCTTGCGAAATATCCTTCTTCTCCCACTGTGCACCCATCTCGGCGCACACTTTCTCGACCACTTCCTGGGCGTCGTCACAGAGATGACACCCCGGCTTCCCGATGAGCGTGACCACCCGCTCCTGCGGACGCTTCTTTCCGGCACGGCGCAGCAAAGGACTCATGCACCCATTCTCCCGCGCCCGCACGCCGACCGTCCCCGGCGCGAGTCCATCAGGTCGGGCCGGGCGCACCACGTCGGGTCGGGCGCACCGAAGAGTTCACACCACCGATTCCCATCGGTTCGGGAACTCCCGAACACAGTGGCTATGCTCGCGTCATGGCCGCTCTGGGATGGCTCACCCCCCGTAGGCGCTCCGCCACCGCGCGGAGCGTGCTGGCAGGCGAGGCCTCGGCCGAGGCCGCCCGCAAGACCGCGCTGGCCGACGAACCACAGGGCGGACCGGACTTCGCGGGAACCACGGAAGCGGAACGCGCGGCGCAACGCGCTGCGGCACCCGCCGCCGAGGCGGAGCCCGAAGCTCCGCAGGAGCCCGCCGAGCCCGCCGAACCGGAGTTCCCCGTCGCCGGCGACGACCTGGCCGCCGCCTTCTTCGATCTCGACAACACCGTCATGCAGGGCGCCGCGATCTTCCACTTCGGCCGCGGCCTCTACAAGCGGGAGTTCTTCCGCCGCCGCGAGCTCGCCCGCTTCGCCTGGCAGCAGGCCTGGTTCCGGCTCGCCGGGGTCGAGGACCCCGAGCACATGCAGGACGCCCGCGACAGCGCGCTGTCCATCGTCAAGGGACACAAGGTCTCCGAGCTGATGTCCATCGGCGAGGAGATCTACGACGAGTACATGGCGGTGCGGATCTGGCCGGGCACCCGCGCCCTGGCCCAGGCCCACCTCGACGCCGGACAGAAGGTCTGGCTCGTCACGGCCGCCCCCGTCGAAACGGCCACGATCATCGCCCGCCGGCTCGGCCTGACCGGAGCCCTCGGCACCGTCGCCGAGTCCGTGGACGGCGTCTACACCGGCCGGCTGGTCGGCGAGCCGCTGCACGGCCCCGCCAAGGCGGAGGCGGTCCGCGCCCTGGCCGCCGCCGAGGGGCTGGACCTCGCGCGCTGCGCGGCGTACAGCGATTCGCACAACGACATCCCGATGCTGTCGCTGGTCGGACATCCGTACGCGATCAATCCCGACACAAAACTGCGCAAGCATGCCCGCTCCAAGGACTGGCGCCTGCGCGACTATCGGACCGGTCGCAAGGCCGTGAAGATCGGCGTCCCGGCCGCCGCGGGCGTCGGCGCGATCGCGGGCGGCACGGCCGCCGCCATCGCCCTGCACCGCCGCCGCAAGTAGCGGCTACGGGGCCCTGCCCGGCCTCCCGCCCCACCACACCCGGCGCCCTCCCCCGCCCGGGGCATTCGCTCACCTCTACCCGCGCCTCCGGCACGGCACTCCGCCCTGCCCTACTCGGTCGTGAGCCACCGTGGAAGCAGGCATTCCGCGCATCCAAGTGATCAAGAATCGATCACCATCCGTGCCTGAATATGCCCTCGACACGCAACAGAAGTGTCGTAACCGGTGATTTGAGCAACTGGGTGTAGCGCTGCCTGTACGAAGCGTTATTCTCCTCAAACGCATGCCACCGCCATCTGTCGCCACGACGGGTGAACGGTCCCGCACTGCACGTGATGGAAGCTCTGCCTCTGGGAGTCCCGTGTACCCACCTGTCGGGGTTGACGCCTCGGGCCTGGCTACGCTGCGCGCAACGGTCCTCGACCAGCTGCGCGGCTTCGTCCCCACCGCGTACACCGTCCCCGCATTCGCCACCGCGGTCCCCGCCGGACTCGGCCCGGCCGGTCCTTGCTACGCCCTGACCGACGGCGGGGCAACGGTGGGCAGACGCGGTCGCGCCGGCGGCTCGTCCGCCGGGGGCGCGGCCGCCGGGACCACCGCGCCCGCAGCCCGCCGCCCCACCGCGGACAGCGACCAGGCCCGCATGATGGACCTGGTCGAACGCGCCCAGGCCGGCGAGGCCGATGCCTTCGGTCGCCTGTACGACCAGTACAGCGACACCGTCTACCGCTACATCTATTACCGCGTCGGTGGCAAGGCGACCGCGGAGGATCTCACCAGCGAGACCTTCCTGCGTGCGCTGCGCCGCATCTCCACCTTCACCTGGCAGGGCCGAGACTTCGGCGCCTGGCTCGTGACGATCGCCCGCAACCTGGTCGCCGACCACTTCAAGTCGAGCCGCTTCCGCCTGGAAGTCACCACCGGCGAAATGCTCGACGCCAACGAGGTGGAACGGTCCCCCGAGGACTCCGTCCTGGAGTCCCTCTCCAACGCGGCCCTGCTGGAAGCCGTACGGAAACTCAATCCGCAGCAGCAGGAGTGCGTGACCCTGCGCTTCCTGCAGGGCCTCTCGGTCGCCGAGACGGCCAGGGTGATGGGAAAGAACGAGGGTGCCATCAAGACCCTCCAGTACCGGGCGGTCCGCACCCTGGCCCGCCTGCTCCCCGACGACGCCCGCTGACTCCGCCCTCCTCTCACATTCCGGTACTCCTCCCTGATGACCTTGATGACACCGACGACCCCGACGACCCCGAAGAGATCGACGGCACCGTCGAATCCCACGACGCTGTGGTCCGATCATCCTTCGTCCGTAACCCAAGTGCCGCGCCGCTCGTTGTGGGGAATGCAGGCTCCCTGTGGACAAGCCCTACCCGAAGCCGCTCACTCGAAAGGGTGGATGTGCTCAAGGAAGGCAACCTTCCGGACACCTTGGGGAGTCGATCGTCATGACGAGAGGAGGTGCCGCCAGTGATCGCGAACGTGACTCCGCACCGGCGGGCGAACGCCTTCGCCCAGGCCCTGGAGGAGCGGACCCCGTCCGACCTTTCGGAACCGGACCCGGCGGCCGAGCAGTCCGAGGCACCTGCCGAACCTGCCGACCACGACCGGTTGTTGGCCCTGGCGAGCGTGCTCGGCGAAAGAATGCCGCGCCCGGTGCTGGACCCCGAGGTCAAAGTGGTGCAACGAGCCCAGCTCATTGCCGCCATGGAAGCCAAGGTGATGGAAGAGAGGGCCGGGGGCGGCGTGGCCGCCGACCCTCAAGTGCCCGAACAGCGGACCGGCCGCGGCGCCCACCGGGCGACCTCGCTCCGGAAATTGCGGCCCCGCTCCCGCTGGTCCAAGGGCATTGCGGCAGGCGGCCTCACCGTAGGTGTGGCCGCGGGGGCCTTCAGCGGAGTGGCCGCTGCCAGCACGGACGCCCTGCCGGGTGATCACCTGTACCCCGTGAAGCGGGGCATGGAGGACATCCGGCTCGGGATGGCCGACGACGATTCGGACCGGGGCGAGCTCTATCTCGACCAGGCCTCGAGCCGTCTGTCGGAAGCCCGCCGTCTCATGGAGCGCGGCCGCCTCGGCGCACTCGACCACGAGTCGCTCGGCGAGATCCGCCGAGCCCTCGCGGGCATGAAGCACGACGCCTCGGAGGGCCACCGGCTGCTCCAGGCCGCCTACGAACGGGACGGCTCGCTCGGCCCGATCCAGGCGCTGTCCTCGTTCTCCCGCTCGCACCGGGACGCGTGGGCCAAGCTCCGGGGCAATCTCCCGGCGCAGCTCACGGACGTGGGCGGTGAGGTGGAGTCGGTCTTCCAGGCCATAGACCAAGACGTGGCGCCGCTCCAGAGTCTGCTCCCGAAGCCTCCGGAACAGACCCGCGGCTCCGGCCCCTCCACGAAGCCGAGCGCCCCGGCGGGCAAGCAGCAGGCGACGCCCTCTCCGGGCGCACCGTCCGCGGCCCCCACGCCGTCCGCCTCGGGTTCCCCGAAGACCTCGCCCCCGGGCGGCGGCGGTCTGCTGGGCGGCACGGGCGACCTGCTGAACCCGCCGGCGGGCCAGTCCACCCCGTCCGAACCGGGCACCACCCCGACCCCCGCCCACCCGGACATCACCCTCCCGCCCCTCCTCCCCGGCCTCCTCCCAGGCCTGGGCATCAAGGCGGAGGACGTCGACTAGCACCGGCTGGCGCCGACCGGCACCACGTGACGAAAGCGCCGGCGGGACTGGATCTCCAGTCCCGCCGGCGCTTTCGTCATGCTCGGCCGTACGGCGCGTCAGAACGCGCCAGAACGCGTCAGAAGAAGACGGACCTCCGCTGCACCAGCAGCTTGTACAGCGTGTGCTGGATCTGCTCCCGCACCTGATCCGTCAGGTTGAACATCAGCATCGGGTCCTCGGCAGCCTCCGCCGCGTACCCGTCCGTCGGAATCGGTTCCCCGAACTGGATCGTCCACTTCGTCGGCAGCGGCAGCGCCCCCAACGGCCCCAGCAGCGGAAACGTCGGCGTGATCGGGAAGTACGGAATCCCCAGCAGCCGCGCCAGCGTCTTCGAGTTGCCGATCATGGGGTAGATCTCCTCCGCCCCCACGATCGAGCAGGGCACGATCGGCGTCCCCGCCCGCAGCGCGGTCGACACGAACCCGCCCCGCCCGAACCGCTGGAGCTTGTACCGCTCTCCGAACGGCTTCCCTATCCCCTTGAAGCCCTCGGGCATCACGCCCACCAGCTCCCCGGCCTCCAGCAGCCGCTGCGCGTCCTCCGCGCACGCCAGCGTGTGGCCGGCCTTGCGTGCCAGCTCGTTCACCACGGGCAGCATGAACACCAGGTCCGCGGCCAGCAGCCGCAGGTGCCGCTGCGCCGGGTGCTGGTCGTGCACGGCGACCTGGAGCATCAGGCCGTCCAGGGGCAGCGTCCCGGAGTGGTTCGCCACGATCAGCGCGCCGCCCTCCTTCGGGATGTTCTCGATGCCCTTGACCTCGACCCGGAAGTATTTGTCGTACAGCGGCCGCATCAGGGACATCAGGACCTGGTCCGTCAGCTCCTTGTCGTAGCCGAAGTCGTCGACCTCGTACTCCCCGGTGATCCGGCGCCGCAGGAACGCCAGGCCGCCGGCGATCCGCCGGTCCCAGCCGTCCCCCGCCTCCACCGGCTCCGGTACGGCCTCCACCACCGGCTCCGCCGCCGGTTCCGCGACGGGTGCGAGCGGCGCCTCCGGCGCGACCCGTACCCGCCGGGCGGGAGAGGACCGCCGACGCGGCCGGTCCTCGTCGAACGGAATGACCTTGGCGTCCGCCACTATCGCTTCGCTCCATCCATGTCCACGTCCAGCAACCCGGCCACCCGGTCCACGGCCCGGCCCACCCGCTCCGGCGGCAGCAGCCCGCCGCCCCGGCTCCGCGTGAAGTCGGCGAAGGTCTCGGCGGTCGTATACATCGGCTCGAATCCCAGGACCTCGCGCATCTGCGTGGTCTCCACGACCCGCCCGTGCGTGAGGAGCCTTATCTGCTCGGGCGAGAACTCCGTCGCCCCGACCGCCCGCAGCGCCGCGCCCACCCAGGTCACCGCGGGCAGCAGCAGCGGCACCGTCGGCCGACCCAGCCGCCGCGCGCACTGCGACAGCAGCAGCACCCCGTCGCCGGCGATGTTGAAGGTCCCGCTGAGCCCGCCGGGCCCGCTGGTCTGCGAGGCCAGCCGCAGCACGTCCAGTACGTCGTCCTCGTGCACGAACTGCAACCGCGGGTCATAGCCCAGCACGGTCGGGATCAGCGGCATCGAGAAGTACTCGGCGAGCGCCGAGTCGGCGAAGGGCCCCAGGATGTTCGCGAACCGCAGCACGCACACCGCGACGTCGGGCCGCCTGCGCGCGAAGCCGCGTACGTACCCCTCGACCTCGACGGCGTCCTTCGCGAAGCCGGCGGAGGGCAGCGACTTCGGCTGCGTGGTCTCGGTGAAGACGGCCGGATCCCGCGAGGTGCCCCCGTACACACTGGTACTGGACTTCACCACGAGCCGCCGTACCGTCGGGGACTTCTGGCAGGCTCCCAGGAGCTGCATCGTCCCGATGACGTTGGTTTCCTTGACGGTGCTGTACGAGCCGGAGCCCGCGCCCGTCGCCGCTCCCCCGGTGACCGCGAGATGGACCACCGTGTCGACGGCGTTCTCGGCCAGCACCCGGGCAATGGCCGACTGCCTGATGTCCGCACGGACGAACTCGGCCGAGCCGAGCCGGTGCGGCGGGGTCACCGCGTCGACCGCGATCACCCGCTCCACTTCCGGGTCCCGCTGGATCCGCCGCACGAAGCGGCCTCCCAGTTGCCGGGCAGCCCCGGTGACCAGCACGACCTTCCCCACGAGCTCAGCGCCTCCCTCGAAGAAGTCCCCCGGCTGCACCACAGCCCCTCCACCAGAATGGTGGAGGGGCTGCGGTAAACACGTACAGCTGCCGTTTACTTCTTGTTACGGCGCTGGACGCGGGTGCGCTTGAGCAGCTTGCGGTGCTTCTTCTTAGCCATCCGCTTGCGCCGCTTCTTGATAACAGAGCCCACGACTACCCTCGCTCACTTCTCTTCATTCGGTGCGGGGCGTCGGGGCCCACACGACCTACGTCGGCCTAGCCTACCCGCCCGAGCTCTGAGCTTGTAATCCGCGTGCCCCCGAGGGGTAGCCGCGGGCTCCCGACCCTCACCTTCAGGCCGATTCCACCCCCACGAAGGACTCGCGGAGGTACTCGTGCACCGCGTTTTCCGGGACCCGGAAGGACCGGCCCACCCGGATTGCGGGCAGATGTCCGTTGTGCACCAAGCGGTACACGGTCATCTTTGACACTCGCATCACCGAGGCGACCTCCGCCACGGTCAGGAACTGAACCTCACTGAGAGGCCTCTCGCCAGCAGCCATGACACACCTTGACCTTCCGCGCATGACGGGCACCGGCTTCCCCTCCGGTTACGCCCCGTCGTCGCACGCTCACTCCCCAGAGTAGGGGCGTGTGATACGAGTGGGGAAGAGGAGCTACGTCCACTCCTGCCGACCCGACAGACTCGCCCGATTGAGTACATAGCGAGTGAGCGGTCGGTAATAGTCCGCACGCACCGCGTCATCAAGCGGAACGGCCACCGACACCTGCCCCTCGGCTTCCCCCACGAACAGCGCGGGATCATCGGTATCGGCCAGCCCGATCGCCTCCACACCGAGCTGACCTGCGCCGCAGACCCACCCGTGGTCCCCCACCACCAGCTCCGGCAACGGCCCGCCGGCCTCCGCCAGCGCCCCGAGCGCGATCCGAACCGGCAGCGGCGAATGGGAGTGCGCGCCGGTGTCACTCCCGTCCGGCCGCGCGCCGTCTTCCCGCACCAGTGCGACCCCTCGTACGTAATCGATGCGGTGCGTGCGTACGCCGAACCGGGTCTGCATGTCGACAGGTGCCCCCCGCGCCGGAGTGAGGACATCACATCCCGCCGCCGACAGCGCCCCCGCCAAGGTGGCGTAGAACCCCAGGAGCCGGTGCGGGTGCCCGGTCCCGAACAACACCGGGGCCCGCGCCTCCGCCGCCGCCCGCAGCCGCCCCGCGAAGGCCTCCAGCCCCGCCACCGTCAGCTCGGGATCGATCACGTCCGGCCCGCTGACGTGCGCGGGATCCGCCGAGACCCCGCACTTCAGCGCCATCAGCCGCAGCAGGTCACCCTCGCCCCACCCCCACGCGGGATCCAGTCCCAGCAACACCCGCGGATCCCGCGCCGCGAACAGCCGGTAACTGCGCAGGCTTTCCTCCCGAGAGGTCGCGACGGGCCCGGCCAGGCGGGCGGCCAGCAGATGCGCACGCAGCGCGCCGGTGCTCAACACCCTCCCGATGCTCCCGCACCCACCCTGACGGCTCACCAGTTCCGGCCAATCCCGCACCCGTTGGCCCAACCAATCCCGCCTCGCCTGCGTTGGAGGCACGGGGTCCGGGGCCGAGCCCCAGGGCCTTTCAGCCGTCCGGCGTTTGAGGACCGGGGTCCGGGGCGGAGCCCCAGGGGGTCCGGGCGCAGCCCGGGGAACGGGAGAAGGGCGGGTAGGGGGCAGGCCCCGCAGGGCTCAGGCCAGCAGCCCGCGCAGCGGGAACACCGCCCGCCGGGTGGCGAGCACGGCCTGGTCGATCCGGTCGGCAGGGTCGTAACCACCCTCCCAGTCCTGCCAGCCCGGCACCCGCCCATCCGTCATCCGCCCGGGCGCCACCACCCCCGTCCGCGCATACACCGCATCCCGCCAAGACCCCGGCACAGCCGTCTCGGGATCGATCGGCCGATGCCCGGCGATCGCCACCAGATGCGTCCACGACCGCGGCACCACGTCGACGACGGCGTACCCGCCCCCACCCAGCGCCAGCCACCGCCCGCCCTCCACCCACGCGTGCGCCAGCTCATGGCACGCCTCCTGCACCGCCCGCTGCGCGTCCAACGACACCGCCAGATGCGCCAGCGGGTCCTCGAAGTGCGTGTCCGCCCCGTGCTGCGTCACCAGCACCTGCGGCCGGAACTCCTCCAACAGCTCCGGCACCACCGCGTGAAAGGCCCGCAGCCACCCCTCGTCCCCGGTGCCCGCGGGCAGCGCGATGTTCACCGCCGACCCCGCCGCCTCCGGCCCGCCCGTCTCCTCCGGCCAGCCCGTCTGCGGGAACAGCGTCCGCGGATGTTCGTGCAGGGAGACCGTCAGTACCCGCGGGTCGTCCCAGAACGCCGCCTGGACGCCGTCCCCGTGGTGCACGTCCACATCCACGTAGGCGACCCGCTCGGCCCCCAGCTCCAGCAGCCGGGCGATCGCCAGCGCCGCGTCGTTGTACACGCAGAACCCGGCCGCCCCGCCCGGCATCGCGTGGTGCAGCCCGCCGGCGAAGTTCACGGCGTGCTCGGCCTCCCCGCGCCAGATCGCCTCGGCCGCCGCCACGGACTGCCCGGCGATCAGCGCGGACGCCTCGTGCATCCCCTGGAACGCCGGATCATCCGTGGTCCCCAGCCCGTACGAGCCGTCGGCGACGCCGGGGTCGGCGGACACCTCGCGCACCGCCGCGACGTACTCCTCCCGGTGCACCAGCCGCAGCGTCGACTCCCCGGCCGGCCGGCCCGCCCGTACCTCCAGCTCCCGGTCGAGCCCGAAGGCCCGTACCAGGCCCATGGTCAGCTCCAGGCGCACCGGATCCATCGGATGGCCCGGCCCGAAGTCATACTTCGTTACCGCCTCGTCCCACATCAACAACCCGCGACCGCTCATGCCGGACACCGTATCGAGCGGGCTCCGTACCGAACGAGCGGGCATGGAAAAGAGTGACGAGGACCAGCACCATCGGCACCAGCATCGCTCCCCGGTAGCTCCAGGCGTCCCCGATCCCGCCCACGAGCGGAGCCCCGATCAGGAATCCGACGTAGTTGAAGATGTTGAGCCGCGCGATGGCGGTGTCGGAGGATCCCGGGAACAGCCGGCCCGCCGCGGCGAAGGTCTGCGGCACGATCACGCACAGCCCGAACCCCAGCAGCGTGAAGCCGAGCATCCCCACCCACGCCCCGGGCGCCACCGCGACCACGGCGAACCCGGCCGCCGCGACGACCGTCCCGATCCGGACGACGGCCACGGCCCCGAAGCGCCGCACCCCCAGGTCCCCCACGGCCCGCCCGAGCAGGGTGGTCACCATGTAGACGTTGTAGGGAACGGTGGCGAGCTGCTCGGAGCTGCCCAGCACGTCCTGGAGGTACTTGGCGCTCCAGTTCGACACCGTCGAGTCCCCGATGTACGCGCACGCCATCACCAGGCACAGCGGCAGCAGCAGCTTGAACCCGCCCGGCCCGAGCCCCTTGGCCTCGGCGGCGCCGGCCTTGGCGTCCTGGTCCACGTAGAACCGGCTGGCGAGGAGCGCGAGCGGCAGCAGGATCACCACGGCGGGCAGGTAGGAACTGAAGAGCGAGAGGTGCCAGTGCGCCCCCGCCCACGCGGCGGACGCCCCCAGGATCCCGCCGAGGCTGTAAGTGGCGTGGAACCCGAGCATGATGCTGCGCCCGTACGCGCCCTGCAGGCTCACCCCGAGCATGTTCATGGAGGCGTCGAGCGCCCCCACGAACAGCCCGAACGCCCCGAGGGACAGCGCCACGTGCCACATCTCGCTGCCGGCGCCGACCCCGAGCAGTGCGAGCAGCACGAGCGGCTGCGCCCACCGCAGTACGGTGCTGGGCGCGACCCGCTTCACCAGGTGCTCGGTGACCACGCTGGACACACCGGCGAGGATCGGCACGGCGGCCAGGAAGGCGGGCAGCAGTGCGTCGGATATCCCGTACCGGTTCTGAATGGCGGGGATCCGCGTCACGAGCAGCGCGAAGGCCACGCCCTGCACGAAGAAACTGAACCCCAACGCCCCGCGCCCGCGGCGCAGCCGCACGTCTGCTGTCATGGCGGCTGAGCGTAGGCGCCGGTGCTACCGGTGGGTAGAGCGATCACATATCGATTGGGTCAGTGCGAGAACCCGCCGCCGTAACCGCTGTATCCGGAGCCGGCGCCCTCCGCCAGGCCCAGCAGCCCGGCCAGTTGGTTCATGTCGCCGAAGTATCCGGTGGCGCCGGGCAGCCGGTCGGCGGGCACCATCGCGGTGTACGCGAGCACGTCCATCCCCGCGGCCAGCGCGGCCTGGACACCCAGCGGGCTGTCCTCGATGACCACGCACCGGCCGGGCGCCACACCCATCTGGTCCGCGGCGTGCAGGAACAGATCGGGGGCCGGCTTGCCCTTCCCCACGTCCTCCGAACTGAAGATCCACTCCTCCTCGAACCATTCGTCGAGCCCCGCCGCCCGGTGCCCGACCCTGATCCGCTCGTGGCTCCCGGAGGACGCGAGACAGTACGCGGTCCCGCTCTCGACCAGTGCCGCCAGCACCCCCTCGACCCCGGGCACGGGCTTGAGCTCCCGCTCGAAGGCCGCGAAGGTACGCGCGTGCAGCGCCGTGTCGAAGTCGGGAGGCAGGTCCTGCCCGGTCCGCTCCCGCACGAGGTCGTGGACCCGGTGGACCGCGGCTCCCATGTAGTCGCGGAGCGACTCCTCGTACGAGGTCGGGTGGCCCAGCTCGGTCAGGTACCCGGCGAGGATGCTGTTGGCGAGCGGCTCACTGTCCACCAGCACGCCGTCGTTGTCGAAGATGACGAGGTCGTAGCCCATGCGACAACCCTACGAGCCGCCAGGCCCAATCCATCCGGACCCCATGCCGGGCATCCGCAGGACATCCAAAGATCCTGCGCCCGCCTCCCCTTCACCCATTCCGGTGACACGAACCGGTCCCCCGCCCCACCGGCTCGTCGAAGGGCCGGAGCCGGCCCCCGGTCACCGCCAACGATTCGGCCCGTGAACGCAGAAAAGCCCCGTACCGGTTACCCGGTACGGGGCTTTCTACAATGATTGTTCGGCGGCGTCCTACTCTCCCACAGGGTCCCCCCTGCAGTACCATCGGCGCTGAAAGGCTTAGCTTCCGGGTTCGGAATGTAAACCGGGCGTTTCCCTAACGCTATGACCACCGAAACACTATGAAGTTAACCAAACCGGATATGACACAGTTCGTTACTTCAGAACTAACACAGTGGACGCGAGCAACTGAGGACAAGCCCTCGGCCTATTAGTACCAGTCAGCTCCACCCGTTACCGGGCTTCCACATCTGGCCTATCAACCCAGTCGTCTACTGGGAGCCTTACCCTCTCAAGGAGGTGGGAATACTCATCTTGAAGCAGGCTTCCCGCTTAGATGCTTTCAGCGGTTATCCCTCCCGAACGTAGCCAACCAGCCATGCCCTTGGCAGGACAACTGGCACACCAGAGGTTCGTCCGTCCCGGTCCTCTCGTACTAGGGACAGCCCTTCTCAATATTCCTACGCGCACAGCGGATAGGGACCGAACTGTCTCACGACGTTCTAAACCCAGCTCGCGTACCGCTTTAATGGGCGAACAGCCCAACCCTTGGGACCGACTCCAGCCCCAGGATGCGACGAGCCGACATCGAGGTGCCAAACCATCCCGTCGATATGGACTCTTGGGGAAGATCAGCCTGTTATCCCCGGGGTACCTTTTATCCGTTGAGCGACGGCGCTTCCACAAGCCACCGCCGGATCACTAGTCCCGACTTTCGTCCCTGCTCGACCCGTCGGTCTCACAGTCAAGCTCCCTTGTGCACTTACACTCAACACCTGATTGCCAACCAGGCTGAGGGAACCTTTGGGCGCCTCCGTTACTTTTTGGGAGGCAACCGCCCCAGTTAAACTACCCATCAGACACTGTCCCTGATCCGGATCACGGACCGAGGTTAGACATCCAGCACGACCAGAGTGGTATTTCAACGACGACTCCACAACCACTGGCGTGGCCGCTTCAAAGTCTCCCACCTATCCTACACAAGCCGAACCGAACACCAATATCAAACTATAGTAAAGGTCCCGGGGTCTTTCCGTCCTGCTGCGCGAAACGAGCATCTTTACTCGTAGTGCAATTTCACCGGGCCTATGGTTGAGACAGTCGAGAAGTCGTTACGCCATTCGTGCAGGTCGGAACTTACCCGACAAGGAATTTCGCTACCTTAGGATGGTTATAGTTACCACCGCCGTTTACTGGCGCTTAAGTTCTCAGCTTCGCCACACCGAAATGTGACTAACCGGTCCCCTTAACGTTCCAGCACCGGGCAGGCGTCAGTCCGTATACATCGCCTTACGGCTTCGCACGGACCTGTGTTTTTAGTAAACAGTCGCTTCTCGCTGGTCTCTGCGGCCACCCCCAGCTCACGGAGTAAATCCGATCACCAGTGATGGCCCCCTTCTCCCGAAGTTACGGGGGCATTTTGCCGAGTTCCTTAACCATAGTTCACCCGAACGCCTCGGTATTCTCTACCTGACCACCTGAGTCGGTTTAGGGTACGGGCCGCCATGAAACTCGCTAGAGGCTTTTCTCGACAGCATAGGATCATCCACTTCACCACAATCGGCTCGGCATCAGGTCTCAGCCTTATATGAGGGACGGATTTGCCTACCCCTCGGCCTACACCCTTACCCCGGGACTACCACCGCCCGGGCTGGACTACCTTCCTGCGTCACCCCATCGCTTACCTACTACAAGTCTGGTTCGCCGGCTCCACCACTTTCCTTTCCCCGAAGGGTCCGGAACGGCTTCACGGGCTTAGCATCGCCTGATTCGATATTGGGCGTTTCAAAGCGGGTACCGGAATATCAACCGGTTGTCCATCGACTACGCCTGTCGGCCTCGCCTTAGGTCCCGACTTACCCTGGGCAGATCAGCTTGACCCAGGAACCCTTAGTCAATCGGCGCACACGTTTCTCACGTGTGTATCGCTACTCATGCCTGCATTCTCACTCGTGAACCGTCCACAACTAGCTTCCGCTGCTGCTTCACCCGGCACACGACGCTCCCCTACCCATCACAGCGGGCGTTGGCCCTATTGCTGCAATGACACGACTTCGGCGGTACGCTTGAGCCCCGCTACATTGTCGGCGCGGAATCACTTGACCAGTGAGCTATTACGCACTCTTTCAAGGGTGGCTGCTTCTAAGCCAACCTCCTGGTTGTCTCTGCGACTCCACATCCTTTCCCACTTAGCGTACGCTTAGGGGCCTTAGTCGATGCTCTGGGCTGTTTCCCTCTCGACCATGGAGCTTATCCCCCACAGTCTCACTGCCACGCTCTCACTTACCGGCATTCGGAGTTTGGCTAAGGTCAGTAACCCGGTAGGGCCCATCGCCTATCCAGTGCTCTACCTCCGGCAAGAAACACGTGACGCTGCACCTAAATGCATTTCGGGGAGAACCAGCTATCACGGAGTTTGATTGGCCTTTCACCCCTAACCACAGGTCATCCCCCAGGTTTTCAACCCTGGTGGGTTCGGTCCTCCACGAAGTCTTACCTCCGCTTCAACCTGCCCATGGCTAGATCACTCCGCTTCGGGTCTAGAGCGTGCAACTCAATCGCCCTATTCGGACTCGCTTTCGCTACGGCTTCCCCACACGGGTTAACCTCGCTACACACCGCTAACTCGCAGGCTCATTCTTCAAAAGGCACGCAGTCACGACCGTTATTCCGAAGAATAACGGCGACGCTCCCACGGCTTGTAGGCACACGGTTTCAGGTACTATTTCACTCCGCTCCCGCGGTACTTTTCACCATTCCCTCACGGTACTATCCGCTATCGGTCACCAGGGAATATTTAGGCTTAGCGGGTGGTCCCGCCAGATTCACACGGGATTTCTCGGGCCCCGTGCTACTTGGGAGATTCTTAAGCAAGCCGCTGATGTTTCGTCTACGGGGGTCTTACCCTCTACGCCGGACCTTTCGCATGTCCTTCGACTACATCAACGGTTTCTGACTCGCCGACCGGCCGGCAGACCGATCAAAAGAATTCCCACAACCCCGCATGCGCAACCCCTGCCGGGTATCACACGCATACGGTTTGGCCTCATCCGGTTTCGCTCGCCACTACTCCCGGAATCACGGTTGTTTTCTCTTCCTGCGGGTACTGAGATGTTTCACTTCCCCGCGTTCCCTCCACACTGCCTATGTGTTCAGCAGTGGGTGACAGCCCATGACGACTGCCGGGTTTCCCCATTCGGACACCCCCGGATCAAAGCTCAGTTGGCAGCTCCCCGGGGCCTATCGCGGCCTCTCACGTCCTTCATCGGTTCCTGGTGCCAAGGCATCCACCGTGCGCCCTTAAAAACTTGGCCTACAGATGCTCGCGTCCACTGTGTAGTTCTCAAGCAACGACCAGCCACCCATCACCCTCATCCGGAGACGAAGTTCACTGGGGCCGGCATCGCGAAGATAAAGCCTTTCGGCCGTACCCTCAGATACCCAACAACGTGCCAAGCACGATCCCCGCCACTCAAACTGTTTTCCACGCCGAAGCAGTACTCACAGAAGGTTTTGGAAACCGTGCCAACTAATCAACGTTCCACCCTGAGCTGACCGTGCAGAACGTTTGTCTGCAATCGGTACTGTGCTCCTTAGAAAGGAGGTGATCCAGCCGCACCTTCCGGTACGGCTACCTTGTTACGACTTCGTCCCAATCGCCAGTCCCACCTTCGACAGCTCCCTCCCTTACGGGTTGGGCCACCGGCTTCGGGTGTTACCGACTTTCGTGACGTGACGGGCGGTGTGTACAAGGCCCGGGAACGTATTCACCGCAGCAATGCTGATCTGCGATTACTAGCAACTCCGACTTCATGGGGTCGAGTTGCAGACCCCAATCCGAACTGAGACCGGCTTTTTGAGATTCGCTCCACCTCACGGTATCGCAGCTCATTGTACCGGCCATTGTAGCACGTGTGCAGCCCAAGACATAAGGGGCATGATGACTTGACGTCGTCCCCACCTTCCTCCGAGTTGACCCCGGCGGTCTCCTGTGAGTCCCCATCACCCCGAAGGGCATGCTGGCAACACAGGACAAGGGTTGCGCTCGTTGCGGGACTTAACCCAACATCTCACGACACGAGCTGACGACAGCCATGCACCACCTGTATACCGACCACAAGGGGGGCACTATCTCTAATGCTTTCCGGTATATGTCAAGCCTTGGTAAGGTTCTTCGCGTTGCGTCGAATTAAGCCACATGCTCCGCTGCTTGTGCGGGCCCCCGTCAATTCCTTTGAGTTTTAGCCTTGCGGCCGTACTCCCCAGGCGGGGAACTTAATGCGTTAGCTGCGGCACCGACGACGTGGAATGTCGCCAACACCTAGTTCCCAACGTTTACGGCGTGGACTACCAGGGTATCTAATCCTGTTCGCTCCCCACGCTTTCGCTCCTCAGCGTCAGTAATGGCCCAGAGATCCGCCTTCGCCACCGGTGTTCCTCCTGATATCTGCGCATTTCACCGCTACACCAGGAATTCCGATCTCCCCTACCACACTCTAGCTAGCCCGTATCGAATGCAGACCCGAGGTTAAGCCTCGGGCTTTCACATCCGACGTGACAAGCCGCCTACGAGCTCTTTACGCCCAATAATTCCGGACAACGCTTGCGCCCTACGTATTACCGCGGCTGCTGGCACGTAGTTAGCCGGCGCTTCTTCTGCAGGTACCGTCACTTTCGCTTCTTCCCTGCTGAAAGAGGTTTACAACCCGAAGGCCGTCATCCCTCACGCGGCGTCGCTGCATCAGGCTTTCGCCCATTGTGCAATATTCCCCACTGCTGCCTCCCGTAGGAGTCTGGGCCGTGTCTCAGTCCCAGTGTGGCCGGTCGCCCTCTCAGGCCGGCTACCCGTCGTCGCCTTGGTGGGCCATTACCCCACCAACAAGCTGATAGGCCGCGGGCTCATCCTTCACCGCCGGAGCTTTTAACCCCCGCCCATGCAGGCAGGAGTGTTATCCGGTATTAGACCCCGTTTCCAGGGCTTGTCCCAGAGTGAAGGGCAGATTGCCCACGTGTTACTCACCCGTTCGCCACTAATCCACCCCGAAGGGCTTCATCGTTCGACTTGCATGTGTTAAGCACGCCGCCAGCGTTCGTCCTGAGCCAGGATCAAACTCTCCATGAATGTTTACCGGTAATCCGGTGCACACGCACTTAGAGCGGGACAGTCATGTCGGAATAAGACCGACCGTCCACTGCATCCTCGCTGTGTAATTGCCTGCAAGCATCCCAGCCGAAGCCGTGACCTCACAGGTCTTTTTCAAAGGAACCTCATCCACCGAAATGGACGGGGTATCAACTTTTTGGCGTTGATTTTTGGCACGCTGTTGAGTTCTCAAGGAACGGACGCTTCCTTTGTACTCACCCTCAGTAACAATTACTGGGGCTTTCCTCCGGGCTTTCGTTCTGTTCTGTTCTTGCGTTTCAGACTCTATCAGAGTCTGTCTCGCTTGTTTTCCGCCTTCCAGGTCATCCGCTTTCGCGTTTTCCCTTTCCGGCGAGTCCGACTCTATCAGATCCTTTCGGGCCTGACTCCCAGTCAACGGGATTTGCCGTTCGGGCTGTTGGGCCCTTGCGACGAGTGAGACAGTAGCGGATTCCTTGCCGCCGAACCTAATCGGCGACTGCGTCCGTGGACGCGGATTCCTCATTCGCAAATACGCATGAAAACGGGACGACAAAGTGAGTCGTTCGTTCGAATGTGTAGTGCGGGATGGCTGTCCGGGGACCGACCGGGGTCGGATGCTCACTTCGGACAACTCGAAGAACCTTACGGATCGGGCACAGGTGTGTCAACCCCCAGCTGACCCTCAGGCTGACCCGCCCCGCGGAGTCCGGAAACCTCACGCCCTCCTCACCTCTCAGGGTCTAGCCTCTCCCCCATGACTACGCGTGCGCTCACGCTCGACCTTCGCTGGTGGGCCGCCTGACGGCGGCCGACCATCCACGCGAGCACGCACGCGCTCGACGGCCGCCGATCTCGGCGGCCGTTTCTGTTTCTCCCCTCCCGGGAGTGGCTCGGTCGCCCGACGCGGTGGCGTCGACGCCCACACCGACACGAGCAGGGAGCAGGGACATGACGAGGATCTTCAGCGGGGTCAAGCCGACGGGGCATCTGACGCTGGGGAACTACCTGGGGGCCGTACGGCAGTGGGTCGCCGCCGAGCAGGAGCCCGACGAGGCGCTGTTCTGCGTGGTCGATCTGCACGCGCTGACCGTCGAGCACGATCCGGCCCGGGTGCGCCGGCTCAGTCGGCAGGCGGCGACGCTGTTGCTCGCCGCCGGACTGACTCCCGAGAAGTGCACGCTGTTCGTGCAGAGCCACGTGGACGAGCACGCCCGGCTCTCGTACCTGCTGGAGTGCACGGCTTCGGACGGGGAGCTGCGGCGGATGGTGCAGTACAAGGAGAAGGCGGCGAAGGCGCAGGCCTCGGGGGACGGCGTACGGCTGTCGCTGCTCACCTATCCCGTACTGATGGCCGCCGACATCCTGGCGTACCGGACCGGTGAGGTGCCGGTCGGGGAGGACCAGCGGCAGCACGTCGAGCTGACACGGGATCTGGCGGCGCGATTCAATCAGCGGTACGGGTACACCTTCACCGTTCCCAGGGCCACGCATCCGGTGGTGGCGGCGCGGGTCATGGACCTGCAGGACCCGCGGTCGAAGATGGGGAAGTCGGGGGACGCGGGGCCCGGGGTGGTGTTCATCCTCGACGAGCCCGAGGCGGTGCGGAAGAAGGTGATGCGGGCCGTCACCGACAGCGGCAGCGGCGAGGGCGGCGTCGTCTACGATCCGGCCGCGCGTCCCGGGGTCGCGAACCTGCTGGACATCCTCGCGGCCTGCACCGGGGGTGATCCGGCCGCGCTGGCCGACGGGTACACCGGGTACGGGGCGCTCAAGCGGGACGTGGCCGACGCCGTCGTGGAGCTGCTGCGGCCGGTCCGCGTACGGCACGCGGAGCTGGCGGCCGATCCGGGGACCGTGGAGGCGGTGCTGCGCGCGGGTGCCGGGCGGGCCCGGGCGATCGCGCGGCCCGTGGTGGACTCGGCGTACCGGGCCATCGGACTGCTGGAGCCCTGAGGAGAGGGGCGGGCCGTCGTTACGGGGCTGCGCGCGCAGCCCCGTAACGACCGGCGGGCGTCAGCTGTTGCCGGAGGCGAGTTCGCGGCTGCGGTCGCGGGCCGCTTCGAGGGCGGCGATCAGGGCCGCCCGTACGCCGTGCTTCTCCAGCTCCACGATCGCGTTGATGGTGGTGCCGGCGGGGGAGGTCACGGCTTCGCGGAGCTTGACCGGGTGTTCGCCGCTGTCGCGGAGCATGACGGCGGCGCCGACGGCGGCCTGGACGATCAGGTCGTGGGCCTGGGCGCGGGGCAGTCCGAGGAGGATGCCGGCGTCGGTCATGGCCTCGACGAGGTAGTAGAAGTAGGCGGGGCCCGAGCCGGAGAGGGCGGTGGCCGCGTCCTGCTGGGATTCCGGGACGCGCAGGGTCTTGCCGACGCCGCCGAAGATCTCCTCGGTGTGCGCGAGGTGCGCGGCGGTGGCGTGGCTGCCGGCCGAGATGACGGACATGGCCTCGTCGACGAGGGCGGGGGTGTTCGTCATGACGCGCACGACGGGGGTGCCCTGGGCGAGGCGCTCCTCGAAGAAGGAGGTCGGGATGCCGGCCGCGCCGCTGATGACCAGGCGGTCCGCGGGGAGGTGCGGGGCGAGCTCTTCGAGGAGCTTGCCCATGTCCTGCGGCTTCACGGTGAGGATGAGGGTGTCGGCGCGCTTGGCGGCCTCGGCGTTGGTGACGGCCTCGACGCCGTAGCGGGTGCGCAGCTCCTCGGCGCGCTCCGGGCGGCGGGCGGTGACGAGGAGCTTGGAGGCGGGCCGGCCGCCGCGGATCATCCCGCTGAGCAGGGCCTCGCCGATCTTGCCGGTACCGAGGACTGCGACTGTCTGGGTCATGCCCGATTCACCTCGCCGAACTGTTCGTGCACGCATGCATGGTTTGCGTCCTCATCCTTGCACTCGTGCGGGGAACCGCGGTGGGCTGTCCGGAGTGCGGTCAGGGCGTCCGGCGGCGGAGGGTGGCGGCGCCGAGGGCGAGGACCAGGAGGGCGCATCCGGCGACGATGACGGTGTCGCGGACGAATTCGGCGGTCATGTCGGTGTGGGTGAGGACCTGGCTCATGCCGTCGACGGCGTAGGACATGGGCAGGACGTTCGAGATCGCTTCGAGGACGGGCTGCATGGTGTCGCGGGCGGCGAAGAGGCCGCACAGTAGGAGCTGGGGGAAGATCACGGCCGGCATGAACTGGACGGCCTGGAACTCGGACGCCGCGAAGGCGGAGACGAAGAGGCCGAGGGCGGTGCCGAGCAGGGCGTCGAGGAGGGCGACGAGCAGGAGCAGCCACGGGGAGCCGATGACGTCGAGGCCGAGGGCCCAGAGGGCGACGCCGGTGGCGAGCAGGGACTGGACGACCGCCATGGCGCCGAAGGCGAGGGCGTAGCCGGCGATGAGGTCGCCCTTGCCGAGCGGCATGGCGAGGAGGCGTTCGAGGGTGCCGGAGGTGCGTTCGCGCAGGGTCGCGATGGAGGTGATCAGGAACATCGTGATGAGGGGGAAGATCCCGAGGAGGGACGCCCCGATGCTGTCGAACGTCCGCGGGCTGCCGTCGAAGACGTAGCGGAGCAGGACCAGCATCAGTACGGGGACCAGCAGCATCAGCGCGATGGAGCGCGGGTCGTGGCGGAGCTGGCGCAGGACGCGGGCGGCGGTGGCGAGGGTGCGGGCGGTGCTCATCGGGTGCTCCCGTGGGGGGCTTGGGCGGTGGCGGGGGCGGTGGCAGCCTGCGCCTCGGCGTTGGCGGCGTCGACGAGTTGGAGGAAGGCCTCTTCGACGGTGTCGGTGCGGGTACGGGCGAGCAGGGCGTCGGGGGTGTCCTGCGCGAGGATGCGGCCCTCGCGCATGAGGAGGAGGTCGTGGCAGCGCTCGGCTTCGTCCATGACGTGGGAGGAGACGAGGAGGGTGGCGCCGCGGGTGGTGGTGATCTCGTGGAAGAGGTTCCACAGGTCGCGGCGCAGGACCGGGTCGAGGCCGACGGTCGGCTCGTCGAGGACGAGGAGCTCGGGGCTGCCCAGGAGCGCGACCGCGAGGGAGACCCGGCTGCGCTGGCCGCCGGAGAGGTTTCCGGCGAGGGCGGTGGTGTGGGTGGTGAGGTCCACGTCGGTGATGGCCCGGGTGACGGTCTCGCGGCGGCGCGCGGCGGCGGCGCGGCCGGGGTCGAGGATCGCCGCGAAGTAGTCGAGGTTCTGCCGGACGGTGAGGTCGTCGTAGACGGAGGGCGCCTGGGTGACGTAGCCGATGCGGGAGCGGAGTCCGGGGTGGCCGGCGGGGTGGCCGAGGACGTCGAGGGTGCCGGTGACGTGGGCCTGGGTGCCGACGACGGCGCGCATCAGGGTGGACTTTCCGCAGCCGGAGGGGCCGAGGAGGCCGGTGATGCGGCCGCGCGGGACGTCGAAGGAGAGGGCGTCGAGGACGGTGCGGGGGCTGCGGCCGGTGCCGCGGCGGACGGTGAGGCCGTCGGCGTGGACGGCGGCGGCCGCTTGGTTATTCATCATGTGATGAATAATGCTCCCGACTGTGCCGCCACGCAAGGCTCGCGGAGCATTATTCATCACATGATGAATAACACTCCGGGCTGGGGGCCGGACTGGGGCCTGGGCTCGGGGCTACTTCTTGCGCTTCGGGCGGCGCGCGGCCGGGTTGCCGGTGCGGGAGCCGCGCCGGCGGATGAATTCGGCCGAGGCGCGCTCGTACTCGGTGCGGCGCAGCTTCTCGCCGGGGGCCTCGACGAAGCAGCGCAGGAAGTAGGCGATGAGGCTGCCGATGAAACCGATCGCCTTCAGCCCCTTGAGGGCGGTCTCGTCGGAGGACGGGGCCGGCCGGCGGCTGAAGGACTCCCAGGTCTTGACGAAGGCGATGGAGCTGGCGATCGCGAAGAGGACGACGACCGAGATGCTGAGGAAGGCGCCGACGTTGCCGATCTCCAGGCCCTCGTAGGAGAACCGGAGCAGGAAGGCGCTGATGACGGCGAGGACCAGCGCGCCGGCGGCCGCGCCGACGCGGCGGGCTCCGTAGCCGCCGTCGTGGTTCACCCAGGTGGTGCCGAAGAACCGGATCGGCTCGGGCTCGGGGCCGGTGGGCACCGCGGGGGCCGGCTCGGCGGGGGTCTGGTCTCGCTGGTCGTCGCTCACACCAGCGATTATCCCCCGCCGGGCGGGCGGGACCCGGGCTGTCTCACGGGTCGGGCCGGGTGGCGGACCCGAGGATGGGCCGGATGGACCTCAGGCGCAGCGGGTGGCGACGTAGCCGTCGCTGCCCGTCTTCACGTAGGCGTCGGCGACGAACTCGCCGTTGCCGATGCAGTCCCAGATGTTCGAGGTGCCGTACGGGCCCGAGACGTTCGTTCCTTCGCACTGGCAGTGAATCGAGACGTACGCGCCGAGCGGCAGGACCCGGACGATCCCGTATTGGGTGCCGGGGCCTCTGCGGACGTTCACGCGATAGCCGGGCGCGACCGGGAACGTCGGGAATCCCGACCCCGAGGTCAGGCTCTCGACTTGGCTTGAATCGCTCTCAACGGACATCGGAAGCTCCCCCTTGGATGGCGCCCTGCGGAACTCGCGCAGGGTAGCAGGACCTTGGAGATTCGCACGGACCATCGACTAGGCTCCGGCGGGGGTGGTGAGCGGTGCGTTCAGCGCGGACGGACTACGCGGGTTTTCCGGAGTACGCCGGGCAGTACCGGCTTGAGTCCGTGCTCGGTTCGGGCGGCATGGGCGTCGTCCACCTGGCCACCTCCGAGTCGGGGCTGAAACTCGCCGTCAAGATCGTGCATCCGCAGCACGCCGTGGACCCGGAGTTCCGGGCCCGGTTCCGGCAGGAGGTCGCGGCCGCCCGCCGGGTGAGCGGAGCGTTCACCGCGCCCGTCGTCGACGCCGATCCCGATGCCGAACGGCCCTGGATGGCCACGCTGTTCATCGATGCCCCCACGCTCTCCGAGCGGGTACGGGAACAGGTGCTGGAGGCCCGGGAACTGGCGCGGCTCGCCGCCGGACTGGCGGAGGCCCTGCGGGACATCCACCGGGCGGGGGTCGTGCACCGGGATCTGAAGCCCAGCAACGTGCTGATGGCCTCGGACGGGGTCCGGGTCATCGACTTCGGCATCTCGCGGCCGGCCGACAGCGATCTGCGGACCGAGACCGGGAAGCTCATCGGGACCCCGCCGTTCATGGCGCCCGAGCAGTTCCAGCGGCCGCGCGAGGTCGGCACCGCGGCCGATGTGTTCGCCCTGGGGGCCGTGCTCGTGTTCGCGGCGACCGGGCGGGGGCCGTTCGACTCCGACAGCCACTACCTCGTGGCGTACCAGGTGGTGCACAGCGAGCCCGACCTGACCGGTCTGCCGGAGCGGCTCGTCCCGCTGGTCGCGCAGTGCCTGGCCAAGGATCCTGCGGAGCGGCCGAGCGCGGACGCGCTGATCGTGGCGCTGCGGGCGGTGGCGTACCCGACCGACCTGGACACGCAGGCCTTCATCCCGCGGCCGAGGCAACCGGTGCCCGACGAGGAGGCCACGCACCGGCGGGAGCGGATCGCCACCCCGGACCGGTCCGCCCCGGACCGGTCCGCCCCGGACCGGTCCGCCCCGGGCCGCGGACGGCGGACCCGGGTGGCCGTCGCGGCGGTGGTCGGGCTGCTGCTGGCGGGTGGGGCGGCGGGCGGCCATCTGTGGTCCGCGGCCGGCGACAAGCCTCCGAAACAGGCTGCCGCCCCGGGGGCACCCGCCCCGCAGCGGGTCCTGCCGTGGTCGGTGCCGCTGGGCGGATACGCCGCGGCATGCTCCTGGCAGGCTTCGGCCCTGTACTGCTCGGGGCCCGAGTCGGCCGCGATGCGGCTCAGCCCCGGGGACGGGTCGACGGTGTGGTCCATACGGGCGGCCGTGGCGGACTCCAGGCCCGCGGCCGACGGTGCGCCGCTCCACGGGGGTGGGCTGGTCCTCGCGGTGGCACCGGGAAGCGGAAGCGAACTGCTGCGGGCACTGGATCCCGCGACGGGCGCGGAGCGCTGGAAGCGGACCCTGCCCATGGGCGCCCTCGCCCTGTCCGCGGGCGGCCACGTGCTGATCACGGCGGCGGACGGAACCGTCACCTCGCTGGATTCCGCGACCGGCACCCCTCGGTGGACGAAGAAGATCGGCAGGGTCGGTTCCGTGTGGTGGAGCGGCCGGGAGGAGTCGGGGGAGCCCGCCGCGCTGTACGTGTCGACGCCCGACGAGAACGGCAGGGCGACGCAGCTCTCGGCTGTGGACCCGGCGAGCGGGGCGCACCGCTGGCAGATCCGGTCTGCGGGGCTGCTCCGTCCCGTGGGGACCGCCGGCGGCGGAATGTACCTGCTGGACAGTGACGTACGGACCAGGACGGACGCGGTCGTACGGGTGGACCTGGGCACGCATGCCGTACGGCGGGTGCGGCTGACCTCGCCGCTGTACGAGGCACAGGCGACGGTGGGGCCGGACGGGGTCGTGTACGCGTTCGGGGCCACGGGCGCGCTGGCGGCGATCGGTACGGCCAAGGAGGAGTGGCGGCTGGAGACGGGCGTGACCCGGGCCTCCCGGCCGGTGTTCGCCGACGGGAAGGTCTACCTGAGCGCTTCGGACGGGCGGCTGCTCGCCGTCGACGCGGCGGCGGGGCGGCTTCTGGGGCAGACCAAGCCCCGGATCCGCGCCGGCAAGGAGACCTTCGCCGCGAGTCTGCCCGCGCCCGTCGTCGGGGACGGGCGGGTGTACGCCTCCGCGCCGGACGGGAGCGTGTTCGCGGTGGCGGCGGGGGATCCCGCGGGGTGGTGACACCGGGGCGGCCCGGGCCCGTCAGAGGTGGAACGCGGACGGCCCCGCCCGAGGGTGTCGGACGGGGCCGGGGCCGGCGGGTGCGGGGTCAGCGCTCCAGGAGGCTGACGTCGCGGACCGCGCCCTTGTCGGCGCTGGTGGCCATCGCCGCGTAGGCGCGCAGGGCCGCGGAGACCTTGCGCTCGCGGTTCTTCGGGGCGTACACGCCGCCGAGCGCCTCGTGGCGGGCGGCCAGCGTGGCCTCGTCGACCAGGAGCTCGATGGAGCGGTTCGGGATGTCGATGCGGATCCGGTCGCCGTCCTCGACGACCGCGATGGAGCCGCCCGAGGCCGCCTCCGGGGAGGCGTGGCCGATGGAGAGGCCCGAGGTGCCGCCGGAGAAGCGGCCGTCCGTGACCAGGGCGCAGACCTTGCCGAGGCCGCGGCCCTTGAGGAAGGACGTCGGGTAGAGCATCTCCTGCATGCCGGGACCGCCGCGCGGGCCCTCGTAGCGGATGACGACCACGTCGCCGGCCTTGATCTCCTTGCGGAGGATCTTGTCGACGGCCTCGTCCTGCGATTCGCAGACCACGGCCGGGCCCTCGAAGGTCCAGATCGACTCGTCGACACCGGCGGTCTTCACGACGCAGCCGTCGAGCGCGATGTTGCCGCGCAGGACGGCGAGGCCGCCGTCCTTGGAGTACGCGTGCTGGACCGAGCGGATGCAGCCGCCCTCGGCGTCGAGGTCGAGGGTGTCCCAGCGCTCGGACTGGGAGAAGGCGGAGGCGGAGCGCTGGCAGCCGGGGCCCGCGTGCCACAGCTCCATGACCTCGTCCGGGGCCGTGCCGGAGCGGGCGTCCCACTTCGCGAGCCAGTCCTCCAGGTTGGCGGAGTGGACCGTGGTGACGTCCTTGTTCAGCAGGCCGCCGCGGTGCAGCTCGCCGAGCAGGGCGGGGATGCCGCCGGCCCGGTGGATGTCCTCCATGTAGTACGTGCCGCCGGGCGCCACGTTCGGCGCGACCTTGGCGAGGCACGGGACCCGGCGGGAGATCTCGTCGATGTCCGTGAGGTCGTACTTCAGACCGGCTTCCTGCGCGGCGGCGAGGAGGTGCAGGATCGTGTTGGTGGAGCCGCCCATGGCGATGTCGAGGGCCATGGCGTTCTCGAAGGCCTGGCGGGTCGCGATGTTGCGGGGCAGGACCGACTCGTCGTCCTGCTCGTAGTAGCGCTTGGTGATCTCGACGATCGTGCGGCCGGCGTCCTCGTACAGGGCGCGGCGGGCGGTGTGCGTCGCGAGGACCGAGCCGTTGCCGGGGAGGGCCAGGCCGATGGCCTCGGCGAGGCAGTTCATCGAGTTGGCGGTGAACATGCCCGAACAGCTGCCGCAGGTGGGACAGGCGTTCTCCTCGATGCGCAGCACGTCCTCGTCGGAGACGCTGTCGTTCGAGGCGTCGACCATGGCGTCGATCAGGTCGAGCTTACGGACGGTGCCGTCGACGAGGGTGGCCTGACCGGCCTCCATCGGGCCGCCGGAGACGAAGACGACCGGGATGTTGAGGCGCATGGCGGCCATCAGCATGCCGGGGGTGATCTTGTCGCAGTTGGAGATGCAGATCAGCGCGTCGGCGCAGTGCGCCTCGACCATGTACTCGACCGAGTCCGCGATCAGGTCGCGGGAGGGCAGGGAGTACAGCATGCCGCCGTGGCCCATGGCGATGCCGTCGTCGACCGCGATGGTGTTGAACTCGCGGGGGACGGCGCCGGCGGCCAGGATCGCGTCGGAGACGATGCGGCCGACCGGGGCCAGGTGGGTGTGGCCGGGGACGAACTCGGTGAAGGAGTTGGCGACCGCGATGATCGGCTTCCCGATGTCCGCGCTCGCTACGCCCGAGGCGCGCATCAGGGCACGTGCGCCTGCCATGTTGCGGCCGTGGGTGACGGTGCGGGACCTCAGCTCGGGCATCGGGTTCTCTCCCCATGTGTGCGGTGACGCGAGCGCCTGCCGCGACTGTGGATATGGCTCGGTTACGAGGCTACGCCCCCTGCCCGGGATCCGGACGGGCTGTCCGGATCCCGGGACGGGCGGCTCAGCAATTGGGCACGGTGCGGAGCCTACGGGGCTGCGCGCGCGGGTGCCGTCATTCCTCGGTGAGGTAACGCTGGAGGGTGGGGGCCACCAGGTCGATGATGGTCTCCGGGTCCGCCGATGCGAGGGGCTCGACCTGGACGACGTAGCGCAGGATCGCGATGCCGACCATGTGGGAGGCGGCGAGCTCGGCGCGGAAGGTCGGGTCGGGGACGTTGAGGTCGGCCGCGATCCGCTCCAGGAGGCGGTGCAGGATCAGCCGGCGGAGCACCTTCGCGGCGGCCTCGTGGGTGAGGGCCGAGCGGATCACGGCGAGCAGCGGGGTCCGGGTGACCGGGTTCTCCCAGACGCCGAGGAAGTAGCGGGCCAGGCGCTCGCCGATGCCGTCGGGGCCCGCACCGATGATCTTGGGCAGGATGAGGGCGGGCTCCATGCTGAGCTCGATCGCGGCGGCGAAGAGGTCGTCCTTGCTGCCGAAGTAGTGGTGCACCAGGGCCGGGTCCACGCCGGCGGCCTTGGCGATCCCGCGGACCGAGGTCTTGTCGTAGCCGCGCGCGGCGAACTCGGCGCGGGCCGCGAGACGGATGCGCTCCTGGGTGCCGGGACCGTCGTCGGCCTCGTCCTGGCGGGGGCGGCCGGGGCCGCGGCGGGGCTTCGCCTGGGCGGGGGCGGGCCTGGGGTCCGGCGTGGGGTCCGGTGTGGGGTCCGGCAGGGGCTCGGTCACGGGTGCCGGGTTCCCGATACCGGGCCGGGGGCCGTCGCAAGGTGGAGGCGGGTGAAGGCCAGGGCCTCGGCGAGGTCGGCCTCGCGCTCGGCGGAGGACATCGCGCGGCGGGTGTTGACCTCGATGACGACGTGCCCGTCGAAGGAGGTGGCGGCGAGCCGCTCCAGCAGTTCGGCGCAGGGCTGGGTGCCGCGACCGGGGACGAGGTGCTCGTCCTTCGCGGAACCGTTTCCGTCGGCGAGGTGGATGTGGGCGAGGCGGTCGCCCATCCGGTCGATCATCGCGGTCGCGTCGGTGCGGGCGGTCGCGGTGTGCGAGAGGTCGACCGTGAAGTGACGGTAGTCGTCCTTGGTGACGTCCCATTCGGGCGCGTAGGCGAGCATCTCGCGGTCGCGGTAGCGCCAGGGGTACATGTTCTCGACGGCGAAGCGGACGTCGGTCTCGTCCGCCATCCGCCAGATGCCCGTCACGAAGTCGCGGGAGTACTGGCGCTGCCAGCGGAACGGGGGATGGACGACGACCGTGCTCGCGCCGAGCTTCTCGGCCGCCGCCTGGGCGCGCTGGAGTTTGGTCCACGGGTCGGTGGACCACACGCGCTGCGTGATGAGGAGGCAGGGGGCGTGGATCGCCAGGATCGGCACCTGGTGGTGGTCGGAGAGGCGGCGCAGGGCGTCGATGTCCTGGCTGACGGGGTCCGTCCAGACCATGACCTCGACGCCGTCGTAGCCGAGGCGCGCGGCGATCTCGAAGGCGGTCGCCGTCGACTCCGGGTAGACGGAGGCGGTGGAGAGGGCGACTTTCGCGGTCGGGATCCGGACTGGTTTTGCCACGGGGACAGGGTATCGGGGTCGTGGTGGGGGCGGGCCCGTCCTGGTGGACGGGGGCATGAGGTTGGGCGGGGCCGCGGTGGTGGGCAGGGACATGAGGACGGGCGGGGCCGCGGTGGTGGGCGGGGGCAGGGTGAGGCGCGGGGGTCCGGCGCCGGCCCCCGTGCGGCGGCGCCGCACCCGGCGACGTCCGATGGCCCGGTGCCTCACACCCCGACGGGGGTGGACCTTCCGAGGTGGTCCAGGCGGCGGAGGATGACGCCTTCCCGGAGGGCCCAGGGACAGACTTCCAGGGACTCCACGCCCAGGAGGTCCATCGCGCCCTCCGCCACCAGTGCTCCGGCGAGGAGTTGGTTGGAGCGGCCCTCCGAGACGCCGGGGAGGGCGGAGCGCTGGGCGGTGGTCATCGCCGCCAGTCTCGGGACCCACTCCTCCAGGGACTTACGGGTCAGGTCCCGCTGGATGTAGAGGCCCTCCGCGGAGCGGGCGGCGCCCGCGATCCGGGCCAGCTGCTTGAAGGTCTTCGACGTGGCCACCACCCGGTCCGGCGGGCCGGAGCGGCTGAACTCGCCGACCGTACGCGCGATCTGGGCCCGTACGTGCCGGCGCAGGGCCCGGACGTCCGCCGGGTCCGGCGGGTCGCCCGGGAGCCAGCCCGCCGTCAGGCGGCCCGCGCCCAGAGGGAGCGAGACGGCCGCGTCCGGGTCCTCGTCGATGCCGTACGCGATCTCCAGCGAGCCCCCGCCGATGTCGAGGAGCAGGAGCTTGCCCGCCGACCAGCCGAACCAGCGCCGGGCCGCGAGGAACGTCAGGCGGGCCTCGTCGTCGCCGCTGAGGACGGGGAGGTCCACGCCCGTCTCGGCCTTGACCCGGGCGAGGACCTCGTCGGCGTTCGTGGCCTCCCGTACCGCGCTCGTCGCGAAGGGGAGTACGTCCTCGCACCCCTTGTCCTCGGCGGCCTGCACCGCGTCCCCGATGACGGAAACCAGCCGCTCGACGCCCTCGGGCGTCACCGCGCCGTGTTCGTCGAGCAGCTCCGCCAGCCGCAGCTCCACCTTGTGCGAGTGCGCGGGCAGGGGGCGCGCACCGGGGTGCGCGTCCACCACCAGCAGATGGATCGTGTTCGAACCCACATCAAGGACACCGAGTCTCATGAGGGGAAACGCTACTGGTCCAAAGGCGTAGGGGTGGAGTAAGGGGCGCTTAGGCTGGGGTTTGTGCCAAATACGAAGAAGGCCAACAAGTCCAAGACCAAGGTCGGCAAGGCCGCCAAGGGTGCCACGTCCGCCCGGGCGGACGAGAAGGGGCTCGACTTTCCGCGGGCCTGGGTGGAGTTCCCCGACCCCGCCGATGAGGAGCAGGTCTTCCGCTGCGACCTGACCTGGCTCACTTCCCGCTGGACCTGCATCTTCGGCAGCGGCTGCCAGGGCATTCAAGCGGGCCGCGCGGACGACGGCTGCTGCACGCTCGGCGCGCACTTCTCCGACGAGGACGACGAGAAGCGGGTCGCCGAGAACGTGGCGCGGCTGACGCCGGAGCTGTGGCAGTTCCACGACGTCGGCAGCGAGACCGGGTGGACGCAGCACGACGACGACGGGGAGAAGCAGACCCGACGCTGGGACGGTGCCTGCATCTTCCTGAACCGGCCCGGTTTCCCCGCGGGGGCGGGCTGTTCCCTGCACATCCTGGCGGTGCGCGGCGGCCAGGAGCCGCTGGAGACCAAGCCGGACGTGTGCTGGCAGCTCCCCATCCGGCGGACCTACGACTGGATCGACCGGCCCGACGACACCCGCGTCCTGCAGGTGTCGATCGGCGAGTACGACCGGCGCGGCTGGGGCCCGGGCGGCCACGACCTGCACTGGTGGTGCACCTCGGCCACCTCCGCGCACGGCGCCGGCAAGCCGGTGTACGAGTCGTACCGCGCCGAGCTGACGGAGCTGATGGGCAAGGAGGGGTACGAGGAGCTCGTACGGCTCTGCGAGGCGCGGCTCTCCTCGCTGCTGCCGATGGCCCCGCACCCGGCCGACCCCACGCCCGCGCCGTAGGCCGCGGCGCTACGGGGCCGGCGCCGGGGTCGGCTCCGGCTCCGGCGTGGCTCCGTCCGAGGGGCTCGGCGTCGGGGTCGGCGTCGGGGTGGGAGTGGGCGTCGGCGTGGGGGTCGGCGTCGGAGTCGGGGTGGGTGTCGGCGTCGGCGTCGGTGTCGGAGTGGGCTCCGGGGCGGGCGGGGTGGGAGCCGGGCGGCCCCGGCCCCGGATGGAGATCACCGCGCCGCCCGGGTCCACCCCGACCCGGGCTCTCCAGGCCCCTACGGGCTGGGCTCCGGAGTCCACGGTGATGCGTAGGGTGACCGATTCTCCTGGCGCCAGCCGGCCCGAGGTCGTACTGGCGCGGAGCCACGGGGCGTCGGACCACAGCCGCCAGTCGACCGGGGCGCCGCCCGAAGCGGTGAGGGTGAGCAGGGTGGTCGTTCCGTGGGTGGAGGCGGCCGCGGTGAGTCGGCCCGGGGCGCCCGGGGTGGAGCTCGGCGGCGCGCCGCTGCTGATGACCTCGACGGAGACGTCGGGGGCGGCCTCGGACGGGGCGAAGCCGGGGCCGTCGGTGGTGACGGCGGCGTTGCCCGCGTTCTCGTAGGCCGTCAGCGGGCGGCCGTCGGTACGGGCCTGCGGGAGCTCCGCCTCGCTCGCCGAGATGCGCGTGGAGCCGTTGCCCACGGGTTCCCCGGTGCTCGGGGCTCCCCGGTAGGCCGCCCACAGCGCCAGCACCGGGGCCGCGACGACGGTGGCGACGACGGTGGTGGTCACGGCGCGGGTGCGCAGCCGCTCGCGGCGGGCCGCCCGGTCCTTGGGGTCCATCGGGAAGCCGGTGCGGTCGAAGCGCGGGCCGGTCCCGGCGCCCCGGCGACCGCCGGAGCGGAGCATCGCGGCGTGCACGGCGGTGCGCGGGGCCGGGACCAGTGGGAGGGCCGCGGTGTCGATGCCGCCCGAGCCGGGCCAGGGGCCGCCGGCGCCGACGCGTTCGGCGACGCGGCGGCAGCGCGGGCAGTCGTCGACGTGGCGGACGAGCTCGGCGCGCAGGGAGGAGGAGAGGAGCAGGTTCCCGTCTCCCCCGCCCTCCCCGTCGTCCCCGGTGAGCCGGGACACGGTCGGGCAGTTGCCCGTCTCCACGACGGCGAGGGCGGCGCGGGTGCGCTCCACCTCGCAGGCGGCGCCGGAGAGCAGCTCGCGGGCGGCGGCCGGGGGCGTACCGAGGACGGCGGCGAGTTCGGGGACGCCGAGGCGGTGGCGGACGGCGAGTTCGAGTGCCTCGCGCTGCTCGGGGGTGGTTCCGGCGGCTTCCGGCCAGGCGAGGCGGGCGAGCTCGGTGCGGCGGTAGGCGTACACGTCAAGACCGGCGTGACCGGCGGGGCTGCCGTGGCCTGCAGGGCTGCCGTGGCCTGCGGGACCCACAAGACCGCCGGAGCGGCCGGCCGCCCCGGCGTTCGCGGCCGCGTTCGCGTCGGCGCTCGCCGTCGCGAAATCCGGCGCACGGCCGGCGGCGGTGTGCTCCGGTGCACGCCGGGCGGAATGCGCTCCCCCGTACCCGTAGCGCGTACGCCGCCGCTCGGCCAGCCTGCGCAGGCAGGCCCAGCGCGCGAGGGCGTACAGCCAGGCCCGCCGGTCCCCCTCGTCGGGGCAGCGGCCGGGATGGCGGTCGGCGACGGCGAGGACGTCGCCGAGCACGTCGGTGGCGGTGTCGTGGTCGCACAGGACCGAGAGGCAGTACGTGAACAGCCCGTCCAGGTAGGGCTCGTACCGGAACGGTGGCGGCTGCTCCACCCTGGTCGCCTCGGGGGGCGTGCGCCCGTGCGCCCGGTGTGCGCCGGTGCGCGGAGCGGGGTGTCCCTGGTTGCTGCTGGTCACTTGGTGACCGTAGGCGGCGCGCCGGTGGCGCTCCGGAAGCCTTCACCAGTTTTAGCCCTTACGGGTGAACAGATCGGCGTTGTGCTGACGGCGCCCCTGACGGTGCACGCCACGGCGTACACGCCGGGACGGACGGCGGACCGCGCCGAGACCGCCGCGAGACCACCGCGAGGCCACTGCGGGACCGCCTCGGAGGCCGCCCGGAAAGGACTGTCGGTGGCGGCGGCTACCGTGGGCCGCATGGCTGCCCGTACATCTCGTTCATCCGCCAAGGACCGGCCGTCCTACCGTTGTACCGAGTGCGGGTACTCCACCGCCAAGTGGCTCGGCCGGTGCCCCGAGTGCCAGGCCTGGGGCACCGTCGAGGAGCTCGGCGGCGCCCCCGCCGTGCGGACCACCGCGGCCGGCCGGGTCACCACGGCCGCCGTGCCGATCGGGCAGGTCGACGTGCGGACGGCGACCGCCCGCAGCACCGGCGTGAGCGAGCTGGACCGGGTGCTGGGCGGCGGGCTGGTCCCCGGCGCGGTCGTCCTGCTCGCGGGCGAGCCGGGCGTCGGCAAGTCCACGCTGCTGCTCGACGTCGCGGCGAAGGCCGCCTCCGACGAGCACCGCACCCTGTACGTCACGGGCGAGGAGTCGGCGAGCCAGGTGCGGCTGCGGGCCGACCGGATCAACGCGCTCAGCGAGCACCTCTACCTGGCCGCCGAGACCGATCTGTCCGCCGTGCTCGGGCACCTCGACGCCGTGAAGCCCTCGCTGCTGATCATGGACTCCGTACAGACGGTCGCCTCCCCCGAGATCGACGGCGCGCCCGGCGGCATGGCTCAGGTCCGCGAGGTGGCCGGGGCGCTGATCCGGGCCTCCAAGGAACGCGGGATGTCCACGCTGCTGGTCGGCCACGTCACCAAGGACGGGGCGATCGCCGGTCCCCGCCTGCTGGAGCACCTGGTCGACGTCGTACTGAGCTTCGAGGGCGACCGGCACGCGCGACTGCGCCTCGTCCGCGGGGTGAAGAACCGCTACGGCACCACGGACGAGGTCGGCTGCTTCGAGCTCACCGACGAGGGCATCAACGGACTCGCCGACCCGAGCGGGCTGTTCCTGACCCGCCGCGCCGAGGCCGTCCCCGGCACCTGCCTGACGGTGACCCTGGAGGGCAAGCGCCCGCTGGTCGCCGAGGTGCAGGCGCTCACGGTGGACTCGCAGATCCCCTCCCCCCGCCGGACCACCTCCGGGCTGGAGACCTCGCGCGTCTCGATGATGCTGGCGGTGCTGGAGCAGCGCGGGCGGATCACGGCGCTCGGCAAGCGGGACATCTACACCGCCACCGTGGGCGGGGTGAAGCTCACCGAGCCGGCCGCCGACCTGGCCGTCGCGCTGGCCCTGGCCTCGGCCGCGAGCGACGTACCGCTCCCGAAGAACCTGGTCGCCATCGGGGAGGTCGGCCTCGCGGGCGAGGTCCGGCGCGTGACGGGGGTGCAGCGGCGGCTCGCGGAGGCGTACCGGCTGGGCTTCACGCACGCGCTGGTGCCGGTGGACCCGGGGAAGGTGCCGGCGGGCATGAAGGTGACCGAGGTCGCCGACATGGGCGACGCCCTGCGGGTCCTGCCGCGCGGGCGGTCGCGTACGCCGGCGAAGGAGCACCCCACCGACTAGCACCGACTAGCACCGACCAGCACCGGCTGGCGTCGGCCGCCACCCCGCCCGGGGTCGGAGAACAGCAGGTCAGCGGGGACGAAAGGGATGCTCTCCGGCCCGGCCGGGCCAAGGCACGACGGGCGCCGGGGCCGCGCCGGTAGACTTCGGGATGGTCCGCCCGGCCGTACGCAGGCGGTACATCCCGCGACCGGAGGAGTGCAGTGGCAGCCAAGGACGGGGCAGCAGCATCCGGGAAGTCGGGCGCGAGCTCCAAGCAGGAGGCCATGATGCGCGCCTCGCTGAGCGCGGTCGCACCTGGTCAGCCCCTGCGTGACGGGCTCGAACGGATCGTTCGCGGCAACACCGGAGGGCTCATCGTCCTCGGTATGGACAAGTCGGTCGAGGCCATGTGCACGGGCGGTTTCGTCCTGGACGTGGAGTTCACCGCGACCCGGCTGCGCGAGCTGTGCAAGCTCGACGGCGCGCTGATCCTGGACAAGGACATCACCAAGATCCTGCGGGCGGGCGTCCAGCTGGTGCCCGACGCGTCGATCCACACGGAGGAGACGGGCACCCGGCACCGGACAGCGGACCGGGTCTCGAAGCAGTGCGGTTTCCCGGTGGTGTCGGTCTCGCAGTCGATGCGGCTGATCGCGCTGTACGTGGACGGCGAGCGGCGCGTGCTGGAGGAGTCCGGGGCGATCCTGTCGCGGGCGAACCAGGCGCTGGCCACCCTGGAGCGGTACAAGCTCCGCCTGGACGAGGTCGCCGGGACGCTGTCCGCGCTGGAGATCGAGGACCTGGTGACGGTCCGCGATGTCACGGCGGTGGCGCAGCGGCTGGAAATGGTGCGGCGCATCGCGACGGAGATCGCGGAGTACGTGGTGGAGCTCGGCACGGACGGCCGGCTGCTCTCGCTCCAGCTCGACGAGCTGACGGTCGGGATCGAGCAGGAGCGGGAGCTCGTCATCCGGGACTACGTGCCGGAGCCGACGGCGAAGCGTTCCCGCACGGTCGAGGAGGCGCTGCCGGCGCTGGACGCGCTGACGCATCCGGAGCTGCTGGAGCTGGCGATCGTGGCGAAGGCCCTGGGGTACACGGGCTCGCCGGAGACCCTGGACTCGGCGGTGTCGCCCCGCGGGTACCGGCTGCTGGCGAAGGTTCCGCGGCTGCCGGGCGCGATCATCGAGCGGCTGGTCGAGCACTTCGGCGGGCTGCAGAAGCTGCTCGCCGCCTCGGTGGACGACCTCCAGACGGTCGACGGCGTCGGCGAGGCGCGTGCGCGCAGCGTCCGCGAGGGCCTGTCCCGCCTGGCGGAGTCCTCCATCCTGGAGCGGTACGTCTAGGCTCCGGCCCCGCTCCGCGGGGGTTGCGGTCGCGCGCCGCTGCTGGGGCTCCGCCCCAGGCCCCGCTCCTCAAGCGCCGGAGGGGCTGGAATTGCCCTACGGGCAATCCAACCCCTCCGATCCGCACAGTGCGCTGCGCGCACGTGCAGGCCGACTTCGGCCGAATCCAGCCCCGCCGGCGTTTGAGGCGCGGGGGTCCGGGGGCTCCGCCCCCGGCAGCGACGCCGCGCCGGCTACTCCGGCTTCAGGACGAACGAGGTTCGAGCCACCGGCATGCCGGGGGACTTGACCTCCACCACGTACGTGTCCGCCGCGGCCGCCCCCGCCGGAGGCGACTGGCACTGGGTGGGCTCGCTGAAGTGGCGGTCCCACTCCAGGTCTTGCTTGGTCTCACCCTGCGAGGGGACCCGGTAGAAGACGCTGCCCGCGCCCGCCGGGCAGTCCGCCGAGGACCAGACCGACTTGGCGTTGCTCACCTGAGCGATCGTCAGTACCGCCTGCTTCGGGCCGAGGTCGACCTTGCAGGTGGTGCCCGAGATATTGCGCGCGATGAGTTCGAGGCGCGGCTTCTCGCCCGCCTCGTACTCGTTCTTCACGCTCTTGACCTCCCACTGCAGCGCACTGGGCGCACACGTGGGCACCGGGGAGTCCGCCGGGACGACCTGGCCCGCGCCGGAGCCGCCGGAGCCGTTCGACCCGCCCTGGTCCGCGGTGCCGGGCTCGGCGCCCGGTTCGCCGTTCTTGCCCGTGCCGGGGCTCGCCCCGGGGTCGGAGCCCGTGCCGGTGCCGGCGCTCGCGCCTGCGGAGCCGCCGGAGCCCGACCCGCCGCGTCCGCCCGGGGCCTGACTGATCGCCGGACCGGAACCCGAGGGTCCGGGGGTGATTTGGGTGACGGGACCGGAGCCGCCCTGGCCCTTGCCGTTGGTACTCGACTTGCCCGCACCGGAACTGACGGTCCATACGGCGAGCATCGCGAGGAGCGCGGCAACGGACGCCAGCACAGCCCTCCGTCGCCAGTAGATGGAGGAGGGGAGCGGCCCGACCGGATTGCGCAGAGATCCCACGGACGGAACCTTACGAGAGTTCCCGGCGCGATCAGTGCCCCACATGCCGCACACTCGGCTTGTTTTGCCGATGATCATCCTGCGGGGTGATCGGGGGCGCCGGAAATCGGCCCGGAGACTGATGAGGACGTTATTCCGGTTTCGGTACCTTCAGTCACCATGGACAGCTCCGGCCTCTACCTCGACGTGACCGATTTCGCCCACTCGACCCCCGCCTGGGTGCAATCGGCATTCGAGTTCTGGACCGAGTACGGGCTGCTCGTCTTCGGCGCCCTCTTCATAGCCGTGTGGTGGCGATCACGTGGCGCCCGCGACCCCCGCACGGTGGCGCTCGCGGTGCTCGCCCCCTTCGTCACCGCCCTGGCCTACGTCGCCTCCGAGCTGGTGAAGTCCAGCGTCGACGAGGAGCGCCCCTGCCGGGCCGTGGCCGGGGCGGCGGCCTCCCTGGTCAAGTGCCCGGCCACCGGCGACTGGTCCTTCCCCAGCAACCACGCCACCATCGCGGGCGCCGCGGCCGTGGCGCTGGCGCTCGCCGTCCGCGCACTCGTGCTGCTGACCCTTCCGCTGGCCCTGCTGATGGCCTTCTCCCGCGTCTTCGTCGGCGTCCACTACCCGCACGACGTGGCCATGGGCCTGCTGCTGGGCGCGAGCCTCGCCGCGCTCGCCGGCCTCGCCCTCGCCGGCCCGGCGACCAAGGTCGTCGCCGCCGTACGGACGAGCGGCGGCCGCACCGCCGTCCTGGTCACCGGCGCCGACCCCGCCCGCTGACACCCGCCCCGGCCGGGCGCCGCGGATCGACACGACACCCCGCGGGCCCGAAACGTGCCAGGATGCCGTCTGCCATGACTGCAACCATTCCCACCACCGCGCTGCACTCCCCCGTCATCGCGTGGTTCGAAGCACACGCCCGCGACCTGCCCTGGCGCCGCCCCGAGGCCGGCCCCTGGGGGGTGATGGTCAGCGAGTTCATGCTCCAGCAGACCCCCGTCAACCGGGTCCTGCCGGTCTACGAGCAGTGGCTCGCCCGCTGGCCCCGTCCCGCCGACCTCGCCGCCGACGCCCCGGGCGAGGCCGTCCGCGCCTGGGGCCGCCTCGGTTATCCGCGCCGGGCCCTGCGCCTGCACGGCGCGGCCGTCGCCATAACGGAGCGGCACGGGGGCGACGTACCGCGCGAGCACGCACAGCTGCTGGCCCTGCCCGGGATCGGCGAGTACACGGCGGCCGCCGTGGCCTCCTTCGCGTACGGGCAGCGGCACGCGGTCCTCGACACCAACGTGCGCCGGGTCTTCGCGCGCACCGCGACCGGGGTCGAGTACCCGCCGAACGCCACGACCGCGGCCGAGCGCCGCCTGGCGCGGGCCCTGCTGCCCGAGGACGAGGACACCGCGGCCCGCTGGGCCGCGGCCTCCATGGAGCTCGGGGCGCTGGTGTGCACGGCCAAGAGCCCGGACTGCGGGAGCTGTCCGGTGGCCGGGCTGTGCGCGTGGCGGCTGGCGGGGAAGCCCGCCCACGAGGGACCGCCGCGACGCGGACAGACGTACGCCGGGACGGACCGGCAGGTGCGCGGCAAGCTCCTCGCGGTGCTGCGCGAGGCGGTGGGCGCCGTGCCGCAGTCCCTCCTCGACACCGTCTGGGAGGAGCCCGTACAGCGGGCCCGCGCGCTGGACGGGCTGGTCTCGGACGGGCTCGTGGAGCCGCTGCCGGGCCTCATGTACCGGCTTCCGGCCGCCCCCGCGAAGCCCGCCACAGACACCTCGCCGCCCACCCCCTGAGGCTGACTCAGGGATTCCGCTTGTCCGGAGAAACCGCAGCTCACGGGCGCTGTTACACAACCTATGGGTGTCCGTGCGCCCACCGAAGGCTGACCCGCACAGGGCCGTGACAACGCCTCCGTACCGTCGAATCCGTAAGACAGCGGAAGAGCGGTTGGTCGGAACGGAGGCGGTCTGAGATGGCGCACGGCGAGGTACTCGAATTCGAAGAGTACGTACGCACCCGGCAGGACGCGCTGCTGCGCAGTGCCCGTCGCCTGGTTCCGGACCCGACCGACGCACAGGACCTCCTGCAGACCGCGCTCGTCCGCACCTTCGGCCGCTGGGACGGAATTGCCGACAAGTCCCTTGCCGACGCCTACCTGCGCCGTGTCATGATCAACACCCGTACCGAATGGTGGCGGGCCCGCAAGCTCGACGAGGTTCCCACCGAGCAGCTCCCCGACGCCTCCGTCGAGGACGGTTCGGACCAGCGCGCCGACCGCGCCCTGCTCATGGACATCCTCAAGGTGCTCGCGCCCAAGCAGCGCAGTGTGGTGGTGCTGCGACACTGGGAGCAGATGAGCACCGAGGAGACGGCCGCGGCGCTCGGCATGTCGGCGGGAACCGTGAAGAGCACTCTGCACCGCGCACTGGCCCGCCTCCGGCAGGAACTGGAGAGCCGGGATCTGGACATGCGCGCGCTGGAGCGCGGTGACCACACCATCCTGTACGAGGGGCGTGAGCGGTGCGCGGCCTGATTGGCCCAAGACTGAGCGGCAAGAGCTCGGTGGTACTGATGTCGGCGGGGACGGTCGTCCTCGTCGGCACCGTGCTGTTCGCGGTCGGCTGCTCGTCGGGGGGTACGGGACTGCGGGACGGCGGCCCGGCCCGTACCGAGTCGGTCGCCAAGACCGCGGCCCCCTCCTCGGCGCCCTCCGAACACGACGCGGGCGACTCGACCCTCCTCACCCCCCAGGCCTCCGGCAAGCCGGCCTCCAAGGTCGACCCGATCGCCCTGCTCAAGGCGGACCCCAAGGTCGGCTCCGAGATCAAGCGCGATCTGAAGCCCTGCTCGGGCAACGAGTACCCGGTGGACGTCAGCTACGGGAAGATCACCGGCGGCCCGGAGGTCGACATCGTGGTCAACGTCCTGTCCTGTGCCGACGCGCTGGGCCGCGGGTCCTTCGTGTACCGCGCGGACGGGGCCTCGTACGAGAATGTGTTCTCGGACGAGCAGCCGCCCGTCTACGCCGAGATCGACCGGGGCGACCTGGTCGTCACCAAACCGGTCTACGGGAAGAGCGACGCGCTCTCCTATCCCTCGGGCGAGGACCTGATCACGTACCGCTGGAACGGGGAGCGGTTCACCGAGCAGGACCGGGTGCACACCGACTACAGCAGCGTGGTCGACGGCGGGACCGCTCCCGCCCCGGCCGTCAGCCCGAAGAACTGAGCAACCCGGAGAAACGGGCGAACAGAAGCCGGCGACCCGAAGAAACGGGCAACGAGTACCGAGGCGAGGCGAGGCTCCCGATGGCCGAGACCCATGTGCTGTTCGTGGAGGACGACGACGTCATCCGTGAGGCCACGACCCTGGCGCTGGAACGCGACGGGTTCGTGGTCACGGCCATGCCCGACGGGCTGTCCGGTCTGGAGTCCTTCCGGGCGGACCGGCCCGACATCGCGCTGCTCGACGTGATGGTGCCGGGAATGGACGGCGTGAGCCTGTGCCGCCGCATCCGCGACGAGTCCACCGTTCCCGTCATCATGCTGTCGGCGCGCGCCGACTCCATCGACGTGGTGCTGGGCCTGGAGGCGGGCGCCGACGACTACGTCACCAAGCCCTTCGACGGCTCCGTCCTCGTCGCCCGCATCCGCGCGGTGCTGCGCCGCTTCGGCCACGCCGGCGGCCCGCAGGGCGGCGGGTCCGAGGAGGACGCCTCCGCCGAGCGCGGGGTGCTGGCCTTCGGCGACCTGGAGGTCGACACGGAGGGCATGGAGGTGCGCAAGGCGGGCGCCTCGGTGGCACTGACCCCCACCGAGATGCGGCTGCTGCTGGAGTTCTCCACCTCCCCCGGCACCGTGCTCTCCCGCGACCGGCTGCTGGAGCGGGTCTGGGACTACGACTGGGGCGGCGACACCCGCGTCGTGGACGTCCACGTCCAGCGGCTGCGCACCAAGATCGGCCAGGACCGGATCGAAACGGTCCGGGGATTCGGATACAAGCTCAAGGCCTGATGCCTTGAGGAGAACGAGCACGGGGGACGAGCGCGGGAATGAAATCTGAATGAAGCGGTTCACCCTGCGGACCGGGATCCGCTGGAAGATCACGCTCGCCATCGCGTCGGTGGGCGCGCTGACCGCCATCGCACTGAGCCTGGTGGTGCACAGCGCTGCCCGCGTCTCGATGCTGGAGAGCGCGCGCGAGGTGCAGCTCGACCGGGTGCAGTTCATCTCCCGCAACGCCGAGGCGGGCCGCAAGCCCCCCATGGGCGCCAAGCTCAACGACCCGGACCTGCCCGGTGAGCTGCGCGAGAAGGCCCGGTCCGGGCGGCGCGGCACCTACATCCAGGACAACCCGCGCGGGCTCCCCGAGGTGTGGGCGGCCGTACCGCTCGGCAACGGGCAGGTGCTGTCGCTGCACACGCAGTTCCGGGAGAGCGCCAACATGGTGCGCGACCTGGACCGGGCCCTGGTCATCGGCTCCCTGGCCGTGGTGGTCGGCGGGTCGGCGCTCGGCGTGCTGATCGGCGGCCAGATCTCGCGCCGGCTGCGCAAGGCCGCGGCCGCCGCGCAGCGGGTGGCGCACGGGGACCCCGAGGTACGGGTGCGGGACGCGGTCGGGGGCGTCGTGCGCGACGAGACCGACGACCTCGCGCGGGCGGTCGACGCGATGGCGGACGCCCTCCAGCAGCGGCTGGAAGCGGAGCGGCGGGTGACCGCCGATATCGCGCACGAACTGCGCACCCCGGTGACCGGCCTGCTCACGGCCGCGGAACTGCTGCCGCCGGGCCGGCCGACCGAGCTCGTACGGGACCGCGCGCAGGCGCTGCGGGCGCTGGTCGAGGACGTGCTGGAGGTGGCCCGGCTGGACAGCGCGTCCGAGCGGGCGGAGCTCCAGGAGGTGGCGCTGGGCGAGTTCGTGGCCCGCCGGGTCAGCTCGCTGATGCCGGAGGCGAGCGTACGGATCGTCGCGGACGAGATCGTCAGCACCGATCCGCGCCGCCTGGAGCGGATCCTCGGCAACCTCCTCGCCAATGCCGCGCGGTACGGGAAGGCGCCGGTCCAGGTCGATGTCGAAGGCCGGGTCGTACGGGTCCGGGACCACGGGCCGGGCTTCCCCGAGGCCCTGCTCCGGGAGGGCCCGAGCCGGTTCCGGACCGGGTCCACGGACCGGGCCGGGGTCGGGCACGGGCTGGGGCTGACCATCGCGGAGGGCCAGGCGCGGGTGCTGGGCGCCCGGCTGACGTTCCGCAACGTGGCGGGCCCCGGCGGCTTCGTCCACGGCGGCTCGGCGGCGGGGGCGGTGGCGGTGCTGTGGCTGCCGGAGCACGCGCCGACGGCGACGGGGAGCTTCCCGATCGTCCGCCGCGAGGGCTGAGCCCGTACCGTCCGCGATCGGTGTCGTATCGCGACCCCGGGCTGTTCGCTTGCGGACGCCGATGTTTTAGCATCCGAACCATGACTGACGGTACGGATCGCCCGCACAGCCCCCAGCCCGAGCCCGCCCCGGAGAGCGGCGGCTACGGGTTCCCGCCGGGGATACCCGCGCCGGGCGGCTACGGGTTCCCGCCCGGCCGGCCCGAAGAGCAGGACCAGCACGACCAGCCCGCGCCCGGCGGTGGCTACGGCTACCCGCCGGCCGGCGGGTACGGCTACCCGCCGGGCCCGCCCGTGGCCGGAAGCTTCGGCCCGCCGCTGCCGTTCCCCGAGGACGGCGGCCCGAACGGCCCCGGCCCGAACGGACCGGACCTGAACGGGCCGGGCCTGAACCCGCCGCCCGTGGCCTTCGGTGACCAGCCCGACTGGGAGGCGATGGCCGACCGGTCGGCCTCGGAGCGGCGCAAGAAGCGGCTGCTGACGGTGGTCGGAGCGGTGACCGTGCTCCTGCTGCTCGCCGGCGGCGGAACGTTCTACCTGCTGAAGGGCGGCAAGCCGGGCAGCAAGGACGTGGCCGACAACGCCCCCTCGGCGTCCGCGTCCCCGTCCGGATCCGGGTCGCCGGACCCCGAGGCCTCCCCGTCGAAGGGCTACTCCCCCACCGTGGCGAGCGACGTCTCCCTGCTCAGGGACAGCGTCGGCAAGACCAGCATCCGCATGGGCCCCGAGGCCACGGTGCCCAAGGCGAAGACGCGCTACGAGCTCACCCTCAAGGGCAATCCCAACTCCTACGCCCAGGCGATCGAGCCGGGCGTGGACACCACCAAGAGCTTCACCCTCTCGGCCCGCGTCAACAACGCGTCCAATGCGAAGGGCGCTCACATCGTGATGAGCCAGGGCACCGGGGACTCGTTCGCCTTCGAGCTCGGCGCCGACGACGTGGGCGGCACGCAGGCCTGGGTGTTCCGCGTGCGGACCAACGAGAAGGGCGACACGCCCACGGTGGTGACGGTCTCCTCCCAGGACAAGAGGACGGTCAAGACCTGGGCGGTGCTGACGGCCGTGCACGACGCCGAGAACAAGATGATCCGCTTCTACGTGGACGGCAAGAAGGCCGGCGAGGCCCCCGTCCCGGGGATCTGGCAGAACGGCGGCCCCTTGCAGCTCGGCCGGGCCCGCCACCAGGACGCGTGGGCCGGGGCGTTCAAGGGTGCGATGAACCAGATCCGGATCTACGAATCGCCCTTCTCCGACGACCAGGCCGCCGCCTACCGCAAGGGCGAGCTGGACGCCGGGGCACGTGCCACCGCGACCCACGCCTGGGTGATCGGCTGATCGGCCGATCGACTGATCGGCCGATCAGATGGTGACGCCGACCGTCCGCAGGAAGGACACCGGGTTCACGGCCGAGCCGTAGTTCGGGGTGGTCCGGATCTCGAAGTGGAGGTGCGGGCCGCTCGAGTTTCCGGTGTTGCCGGAGAGGGCGATCCGCTCGCCCTTGGCGACCTTCTCGCCGATCTTGACCTGGATCTTCGAGAGGTGCGCGTACTGCGAGTACGTGTTGTTCGCGTGCTTGATCACGATGGCGTTGCCGTAGGCCGGGCCGTCGCCGCCGCCGTTCGGGCCGGCCTTGACGACGGTGCCCGCCGAGACGGCGTCGACCGGGGTGCCGACCGGGACGGCGAAGTCCTGGCCGGAGTGCTTGTGCGACCACATGGTGCCGCCCTTGCCGAAGGTCGCGGAGAGCGTGTACTTCGACACCGGCTTCTCCCACAGGGCGGCGGCCGGCTTCGCGGCAAGGGCCGCGGCCTGGGCGGCGGCCTGCTCGGCGACCAGCTGGACGGTGCCGGTGAGCTCGGTCTGGGGCACCTCGTCGGCGAAGGCGGCGGTCGTTCCGGCACCGAGGGCCAGGGCTGCGCCGAGGGCGGTGGCGCCGATGGCGATACGGGTACGACGGATGCTGACGCGCTTCGCGGACATGAAGGAAACCTCCGGGCCGGGGACGGGGACGGTGCTGCGGGTACTGCGGGTACCGCGGGTACTGCGGAGTGCTGCGGAGTGCTGCGGGCAAGAAAGGACCCGGCACGCTGAGCAGGTGCCGGGCTTGCTTGCTCATCCTTGGTAACCCGGGCACCCCGGCTTCCCCAAACGTCCCCGTTACTACCCCGGGTCGTAGGTGCGGAGGGTGCTGTCAGGCCTGTTGACCGCCCCACCACTGGGCCGACGGTGGGGCAAATCGGACGTCGATCTCTACGAATGCTCCTAGTAGGTCCGATTTGCCCTGTGCGGCTTGTCACCGGCCCGGGACCTCTGCCGATCTCCGCCGGGTCCAAAGTCCTGCGACCCACGTCACGTGGGAGCTACGCTCCGCCCGTGGACGCATCCGTGGTGGGGATCCGGCTGGCCTCGGGGGTAGTGGCCCCCCTCGTGAAGAAGCTCTTCCGCGGGGAGGGCGCGGGCGCAGGCCTCGTCGACCGGCCCGTGCGGATCTCCACTTACGCCTCCGTGCGCGAGCAGCGCGTTCTGTCCCGGTACGACCTGCGTCGGCTGGCCGACAAGCTCGTCGCGGAGGCCTTACGGGCCCCCGGCGAGCGGCCGCTGCCGCCGGGCGAGGAGGCGGGCGTCGCGGCCGCGCTGGCCGTCACCCTGTACTCCCTCGGGACCCTGGCCCTCGAGGACGCCCAAGCGGTCGAGATGGGCGCGCAGGCCTTCGCCGCCGAACTGCGCAAGGCGGCGCCGAACACGGGCCTGGGGCGGGACGCCGAGCTCTTCCACGACCGGCTGCTGGAAACCACCTGTCTGCACATCCTGCAGTTCTTCACGACCCGCTCCACCTACATCCCGGCGGCCCTGGTCGAGAACGCCCGCCGCCAGGCCGAGACCATCGCCAAGATCGACGCCCTGCTCGCCCGGATCCCCCGCCAGGACGGCCGGGACGCAGAGTTCGAAGCCAGGTACCTGGAGTACCTCGCCAAACGGCACAGCACCTTGACGATCTTCGGGCTCGATCTGCCGCCCGGCTCGGCGCGCTGGCCGCTGGACGTGGCGTACCTGGCCCTCGAGGTCGTCTTCAGTCCCCTCGACCGCGATAGCCTCGCCGGCCGGGCCCTCCCCGGGTCGACGGCCCAGCCGTGGAACCCTGCCCACACCGCGGACGGGGCGCCGCCCCGCAGCTACCGCGTCCTGCTGCGCGGCGAGGCCGGGTCGGGCAAGACCACGCTGATTCAGCAGCTGGCTGTCTCCGCCGCCCAGGAGGGATCCCACGACCACGTCATCCCGTACGTGCTGCCCCTACGGAACCTGACCAGGCACGGGGACCCGCTGCCCGCCGCTGCGGACTTCCTGGCCGCCACCGCGCTCAAGGGACAGGCTCCGGAGGGCTGGGAGGACCGGGTCCTGCGCGCAGGGCGCGGCCTGATCCTGGTCGACGGCATCGACGAGATCCCGGAGTCCGATCGGGCCCGCGCCCGCGACTGGCTCGTCGAGCTCTTCGCCGCCTATCCCGACAACCGGTGGCTGGTCACCTCCCGGCCCTCGGCGGTACGCCAGGACTGGCTCGCCGGAGAGGAGTTCACCGAGCTGGCGCTCGTCCCCATGAACCGGGCCGCCGTGGCCGACTTCGTCACCCGCTGGCACGCGGCGGCCGCGGCGGGCGAGGACCTCCGGGACCAGCTGCTGACCTCCCTGGCCACCAAGCCGGAACTGGCCCGCCTCGCCACCAACCCGCTGCTGTGCGGGCTGATCTGCGCCCTGCACCGCGAGCGCCGGGGCTTCCTGCCGTCGGGCCGCAAGGAGCTCTACACGGCCGCCCTGTCGATGCTGCTGCACCGCCGCGACCGCGAACGGCAGCTGCGCCTGCCGGAACTCCCCGAGGAGCCCCAGCTCCAGCTCCTCCAGCGGCTCGCCTACTGGCTGATCCGCAACGGCCGCACGCAGATCTCCCGGAAGCGGGCCGAAGAGCTGATCGCCGCCGCGCTGCCCGCCGTACCGGCCGCCCAGGTACTCGGTGACTCCCCGGCCGTACTGCAGCACTTCCTGGAGCGGACCGGACTCCTTCGCGCGCCCACGGAGGACACCCTGGAGTTCGTCCACCGCACCTTCCAGGACTTCCTCGGGGCCCGGGCCGCACTGGACGAGGGCGGCCTCGGCGAGCTCACGCGGCACGCGGACGACGACCAGTGGGAGGACGTCATCCGCATGGCGGTGGCCCAGGGCCGCCCCCACGACCGCGAGGCGATCATCGGCGACCTGCTGGTCCGAGACTCCGACCGGTCGGTGCTGCTGGCCCTCGCGTCACTGGAGTACGCGGCCGAACTGGACCCCGGGCTGCGCCAGGACGTCCACAAGGCCGCCCTGCGCCTCATGCCTCCGAAGGACGAGGAGGCGGCGCGCTCGCTCGGACGGATCGGACCCCTGATCCTGGAGCTGCTGCCGCCCACCGCGAAGACGGTCCGCACCGCCCGCCTCTCGGTGATCGCGGCGGCGGAGACCGGGTCCGAGGCGGCCGTCGGCTACCTGGCCGGCTACTGCGACCACCCGAACGAACAGCTCCGCGCGGCACTGACCCGCGTCTGGGAACGGTTCGACACCGAGCACTACGCGGCCGAAGTGCTCGCGCGCATGGTCCCGCCCCCCGACGACCTCCCCATCACCCGGGACGCCGAGCTCACGGCGCTGACGGGCTTCACCGGCCCGCCCGGCCTGTACGTCCACCACGAAGTCAGCCGGGGCGCCCTGACCCGCTTCCTGGCCCGCCAGCCCGTGGCGGGTCTCGGCCTGCGGCGGTTCTCGGGCGGGACCGACGCCGCGTTCCTGCGCGGCCAGGCCTCGCTGCGCTGGCTCGACATCGACGAATGGCCCGAGCTTCGGGACCTGAGCGCGCTGCACGGGCTGCCCCTGGTGGCCGTGACCCTCCGCCTCGGCAACGACGTCCCCCTCGGCCCGGTCCTCGCGTCCTGGCACCGGCTGCGCGCGTTCACGCTGTACTCGGCTCACGGTCCGTGGTCCTTCGCGGACTTCTCCCCCGAAGCCCGCCTCGAGAGGCTCCACCTGGAAGGAGCCGCCCCGGACCTGGCCGGCCTGGGCCGGCTCACGAGCCTGCGGCAGCTGTGGCTCGGCCAAGGGTGGCGCCCCAGAGGCAAGGCCGCGTGGAAGGAGCTCTCGGCACTGGAGAACCTGGAAGAGATCGCCGTCCACACCGGGGCGCTGGCCGGCCTCGCCGCGTACGCGCACCTGCCGTCGCTCCGGACCGTCATGATCTACGACGGCGAGGCGTGGGACTCGGTCCTGCGGGCCCAGGTGGCCCACAGCTTCCCGGAGGCGGCGCTGAAGTCGGTGGCGGAGGCCCGGCGCTGACCGGTGCCCACGACGAAGGGGCGGCCCCGGAACCTTTCGGTCCCGGGGCCGCCCCTTCGTACCGCTGTGAGCGGCTAGCGCTTACGCACCCTTGGTGAGGTCCGGGCCGGAGCCCGTCGCCTCGATGGGGGGAAGGTCCGAGATCGGAGTCTTCTCCTCACCGCGGAAGGTGAACTTGGCTTCCTCGCCCTCACCCTCCTTGCCGACGACCACGATGTGACCGGGGCGCAGCTCGCCGAAGAGGATCTTCTCCGACAGGATGTCCTCGATCTCGCGCTGGATCGTGCGGCGCAGCGGGCGGGCACCCATGATCGGGTCGTAGCCGCGCTTGGCGAGCAGTGCCTTCGCGTCCGCGCTGAGCTCGATGCCCATGTCGCGGTCCTTCAGGCGGTCGTCCACCTTGGCGATCATCAGGTCGACGATCTGGACGATGTCTTCCTCGGTGAGCTGGTGGAAGACGACCGTGTCGTCGACACGGTTGAGGAACTCGGGCCGGAAGTGCTGCTTGAGCTCTTCGTTGACCTTCGCCTTCATCCGGTCGTATCCGGTCTTGGTGTCTCCCTGGGCCGCGAAGCCGAGGTTGAACCCCTTCGAGATGTCCCGCGTACCCAGGTTGGTCGTCATGATGATGACCGTGTTCTTGAAGTCCACGACCCGGCCCTGGGAGTCGGTCAGGCGACCGTCTTCCAGGATCTGGAGAAGGGAATTGAAGATATCCGGGTGGGCCTTCTCGACCTCGTCGAAGAGGACGACGGAGAACGGCTTCCGGCGGACCTTCTCGGTCAGCTGGCCGCCCTCTTCGTAGCCCACGTAGCCGGGGGGCGAACCGAAGAGACGGGAAACCGTGTGCTTCTCGCTGAACTCCGACATGTCGAGGGAGATCAGCGCGTCCTCGTCGCCGAAGAGGAATTCGGCGAGCGTCTTGGAGAGCTCGGTCTTACCGACACCGGACGGGCCGGCGAAGATGAACGAGCCACCGGGACGCTTCGGGTCCTTCAGACCCGCACGGGTACGGCGGATCGCCTGGGAGAGCGCCTTGATGGCGTCCTTCTGGCCGATGACGCGGCGGTGGAGCTCGTCCTCCATGCGCAGGAGCCTCGAGGACTCCTCCTCGGTCAGCTTGAACACCGGAATGCCGGTCGCGGTCGCCAGGACTTCGGCGATGAGCTCGCCGTCGACCTCGGCGACGACGTCCATGTCGCCGGCCTTCCATTCCTTCTCGCGCTTGGCCTTCGCCGCCAGCAGCTGCTTCTCCGAATCACGGAGGGAAGCCGCCTTCTCGAAGTCCTGGGAGTCGATGGCCGACTCCTTGTCGCGACGCACGTTCGCGATCTTCTCGTCGAACTCGCGGAGGTCCGGCGGCGCGGTCATCCGACGGATGCGCATCCGGGAGCCGGCCTCGTCGATCAGGTCGATCGCCTTGTCCGGGAGGAAGCGGTCCGAGATGTACCGGTCGGCCAGGGTGGCCGCCTGCACGAGGGCCTCGTCCGTGATGGAGACGCGGTGGTGGGCCTCGTAGCGGTCGCGCAGGCCCTTGAGGATCTCGATGGTGTGCTGGAGGGAAGGCTCCGCCACCTGGATCGGCTGGAAACGGCGCTCGAGAGCGGCGTCCTTCTCAAGGTGCTTGCGGTACTCGTCCAGCGTCGTGGCACCGATGGTCTGGAGCTCACCACGGGCCAGCATGGGCTTCAGGATGCTGGCGGCGTCGATCGCGCCCTCGGCGGCGCCCGCACCCACGAGGGTGTGGAGCTCGTCGATGAACAGGATGATGTCGCCGCGGGTGCGGATCTCCTTGAGCACCTTCTTGAGGCGCTCTTCGAAGTCACCGCGGTAGCGGGAACCGGCGACCAGGGCACCCAGGTCAAGCGTGTAGAGGTGCTTGTCCTTGAGGGTCTCGGGGACCTCGCCCTTGACGATCGCCTGGGCCAGGCCCTCGACGACGGCGGTCTTGCCGACGCCGGGCTCGCCGATGAGGACCGGGTTGTTCTTGGTCCGGCGGGACAGCACCTGCATGACCCGCTCGATCTCCTTCTCGCGCCCGATGACCGGGTCGAGCTTGGATTCGCGAGCCGCCTGCGTGAGGTTGCGGCCGAACTGGTCCAGAACGAGCGAGGTCGAGGGCGTGCCCTCGGCCGGGCCGCCGGCCGTGGCCGACTCCTTGCCTCCGCCGGAGTAGCCGGAGAGCAGCTGGATGACCTGCTGCCGGACTCGGTTGAGATCGGCGCCCAGCTTCACCAGGACCTGGGCGGCGACGCCCTCGCCCTCGCGAATGAGGCCGAGCAGGATGTGCTCGGTGCCGATGTAGTTGTGGCCGAGCTGGAGGGCCTCTCGGAGCGAAAGCTCCAGGACCTTCTTCGCCCGCGGGGTGAAGGGGATGTGGCCGGAAGGGGCCTGCTGCCCCTGTCCGATGATCTCCTCAACCTGCTGGCGAACAGCCTCGAGCGAAATCCCGAGGCTCTCCAAGGCCTTAGCGGCGACACCCTCACCCTCGTGGATCAAGCCCAGGAGGATGTGCTCGGTGCCGATGTAGTTGTGGTTGAGCATCCGGGCTTCTTCCTGAGCCAGGACGACAACCCGCCGCGCGCGGTCGGTGAACCTCTCGAACATCGTTTATCGCTCCTCAGAGCGGTCGGGCAGTTCGGGGTCGGTCCCCGCCCTGTCCTTCCGCATGCTAGTCCCGCGGGGCGGGACAGCTCATTCCAACTGCCGACATCCGTCCGCGGCTCACCCTCACGTCCGTGGGAAAACCCGGCTGTAAGTGCCGACAACTGCTCCAACCCGATGGTGCGAGACGATGTTCCCGCAGGCCAGGCAGATACCCGTCACACGTGTACGCCGATGGCGAACGGAAGCCGGTCTCGGACCCTGTAAATCTGCGTGTCGCCCCGATCCACTAGGAATGTCTTACCCGTAAGAGCGGACGGTTCACGCCGGTGGACGACTGATCCCTCCGCTACGGGCGAACACGCTTCCGTCCTGAATGTGAGACTCCGAGGAGTCGGACGTTTACGTTCCGCATTGGCACGAGTGCCCTGCGTCACTTCGCGCCTCCCTCCCGCGTAACTCCCGAGCGTTTCCGCAGTTGCTCCGGACATGGCCCTCACCGCGCCGCCCGCCACCGTCCCGCTCCCCCGCGTCCCGATCGGGACACCCGCGACCGAAGCGACCGGAGCCACCGGTGCGCCGGCGGACTGGTACGCCCGCGTGCTCGGCTGGCCCGTGGCCGGCGGACCGCCCGCGCAGCTGGTGACCGGGGTGCGGTTCGACGTACTGGAGCTGCCGGCCGATGCCGGTGCCGCGGTGCTGCGCGGTCCCTGCCGCGGCCTCACGGGGCCGGTGGCGCTCACGGGACACAGGATGCGGTTCCTGGTGGCCCCGGGGAGCGCCGACGAGCTGGAGGGGCTGCTCGACTGGCTGGAGTGGGGCGGGGTGGCCCTGGATCTCGCCGCCCTGGGTGCGGGTGGCCGGATCACCGCTCCGACGCCGCCGGGACACCTGGTGGGGCCCGGGGAAAGCCCTCGGGGGGCCGCCGTGTGGCTGCGGCCCCCCGAGCAGGGGTGTGAGGCACTGCTGCCCGCCCTGCCCTCCGTGGGGCGGGGCTCCGGGCCCGGTCGAGGCGAGGACGCCGCCGGGCCCGGTCTCGTACGCCTGGTCGCGGCCGCGGCGACGGAATGCCACCGGGCGCGGCTGCGGCGGCGTACGGCCTCTGCGCATCGCATCGGCACCGCGGTGGTGACCGGAGGTCAGCCGCGGTTCTCGTAAGCCTCGCGGATCTCCTGCGGAACGCGGCCGCGATCGTTGACGCTCATGCCCTGGGCCTTGGCCCAGGCGCGGATCTCGGCCGTGTCCGGGTTGCCGGACGTCGCGGCGGCGCGGCCGCCCTTGGTACGACCCGCCGCGGCACGGCCACCGGTGCGGCGACCGCCCTTGGTGAACGGGTCGAGGAGGCCGCGGAGCTTTTCAGCGTTGGCGGTGGTGAGGTCGATCTCGTAGGTCTTGCCATCCAGAGCGAACGTCACCGTCTCGTCCGCCTCGCCGCCGTCGAGGTCGTCGACAAGAAGGACCTGAACCTTCTGTGCCACCGGGATTTCCTTTCATCGAAAAGCAGTACGCGGAAAGGAAACCGCTTTTGCCTGGAAAACACAAACCCCCCGTCACGGGTTCGGGTCCGCAACGGGTCGGGAAACGTGCGCGATTCGGACATAGGCCACGGAGCCGGGGCTCCCGCGAAATCCCCGCGGTGATCGATCAGAGGTGCAGAAGCATCCGACTGTTGCCCAAGGTGTTCGGCTTCACTCGTTCGAGACCGAGGAACTCGGCGACACCCTCGTCATAGGAACGCAGCAGCTCCATGTACACATCGGTCTCGACCGGGGTCTCGCCGATCTCGGTGAAGCCGTGCTTCGCGAAGAAGTCCACTTCGAAGGTGAGGCAGAAAACCCGGCTGACCCCCACCCTCCGGGCGGTCTCCAGCAACTTGTCGAGCACCAGATGACCGACTCCCGCGCCCTTCAAGGCGCGGTCGACCGCGAGAGTGCGGACTTCGGCCAGGTCTTCCCACATCACGTGGAGCGCACCGCAGCCGACAACCTGGCCATCGGAGTCGCGTTCGGCGACCCAGAACTCCTGGATGTCCTCATAAAGGACCACCGGCGCTTTGTCCAGCAGGATCCGCTGCTGAACGTACTGGTCGAGCAGGCGGCGCAGCGCGGGAACATCACCGGTGCGCGCTCGGCGGATCGTGACTGTTTTTGCATGTGCAGCGGAAAACTCACCCATGCCCGGACGTTATCGCCCCGACTCGGTGCCCGGCGCCGCGGAGTCGCCCTCGGCATCGGGCGCCGCCGCCGGGGAGTCGGCGGCCTCCGCGGACCCTTCGGGCTCCGCCGGCTGCACGATGCGTACGGCGTCCCTGAGCGCCTCGCGCTGTTCCGCCGACATCATGCCGAAGAAGGCCACGAGGGCGGCCGCGGGGTTGTCGCTCGTCGACCAGGCTTCGTTCATCAGTGCGGCCGAGTAAGCGGCCCGGGTCGAGACCGCCGTATATCGATAGGCGCGGCCTTCCGCCTCGCGGCGGACCCAGCCCTTCTGATGAAGATTGTCCATAACGGTCATGACCGTGGTGTACGCGATGGACCGTTCCTGCTGCAGGTCTTCCAGGACTTCGCGAACGGTGACCGGGCGGTTCCACTGCCACACCCGCGTCATGACTGCGTCTTCGAGTTCTCCCAAGGGGCGAGGCACACCAGCACGATAGTGCGGGTTGTGGTGAATTGCGCGGCTATCCGGGCGGCAAGGCGCAACAAAATCGGGCGCACGGCCGGGAAGCCGTACGCCCGTCCCCTCGCGGGGGCCTACTTCTGGGGCTGGGACTGCTGGGCGGCCTCGGCGCGGGCGAGCACGGCGTCTACCGCCGCGTCCTCCTTGCCCTTGTTGGCACCGCCCTGGCTCTTCACGATCGTCACGACGAGCGCGATGAAGAACACGGCCATCACGAAGGGGGGCACGAGCGCGGAAACGTAGTCCATGCCCCCAGCCTAGCTACCCCGCCGCGCGCCCGGCCTCCGGGGGCGGGCTGGGCTTGCGGCGCGGCGGGAAGACCTCGCCCGGGGTCGGGATGGGGCGTCCGGGGCGGTCGTCCGGGCGCGGTTCGGGCTTCGGTCGCGCGGGGTCGTTCTCCTTCTCGCCGCCGCCCTTGCCGGTGCCGCCCGTGTCGGTGCCGCCCGCGAGGGTCAGCAGCCGGGTGCGCGGTGCGGGCGCCGTGGACAGCCTGCGGCGTACGGAGCGCTCCGCGATGGTCTGGGCCCGCTCCAGCAGCGCGGCGGCGACCGGGTTTGCGCGCAGCGCCCGTAGGGCCGCGAGGTCGTCCGGCACCGGTTCGTAGCCGGCGGCCAGGGCGTCCTGCAGCAGCTCCAGGTAGCCGGAGAGGCTGCCGGGCAGGGCGGCTCTGTACCGCGCCAGGTCGGCCAGGAGGAACGCTCTGAGCCTCCCCGCCTCCTGCACCGCGTCGTCCACCGACGCCGCGAGGCGCAGGCAGTCCTGGACCTCGACGGCCGTCAGTGGGGCCGTCGAGGACTGAAGGGCGTGAGCGAGCGAACGCCTGAGCACGTGAAGCTCATCGGCGCCGAACGCCATGCCGCCGCGGGATCCATAGGGCGTGGGCATGGGCCGAAGATACGCGCTAATCGGACAAAATCCCTTGAGTGAACACGTACAGGGCGCGTGTCGGAAAGGGGGCCTAGTCCGACTGCTTGACCACGCGCAGGAAATCCGCCCAGGCGGCCTGGGTGGTGGCGAGGACCAGGTGGGCCGGGTCGGCGCGGTCCGCCACGCGGACCAGGGTGCCGGGGGCGGCACTGACGTACACGCAGTTGTCCCCCTCGCCGCAGAACGAGGACTTCTGCCAGGCGGGCCGAGCGGTCATGACGTCTCCTCCGGTCACAGGCGCTGTGGCGCCGGGGACGGGCTCCCGGTACATGTCGTGGGGCGAAGGTATCCCCGCGGTGGCCGTGGTCCGGCCATTTCCGGGGAAATTGTCATGGCGGGCGTCAGGGCGAGGTAAGGGCCGGGCGGGGAGCGGGGGAGGCCAGCCTCCCGTGGGATGCGAGCGGCCCCCGGCCTCCGGGGGGGGAGGGCGGGGGCCGTCGGGGCGATCGGGCGGGCGGGCCGGGCCGGTCAGCCGAAGGCGGGCGCGTTGCGCTCGTAGACCAGCCGGAGGCCGATCAGGGTGAGCCAGGGCTCGTGGTCGTCGATGGCCTCGGCCTCACCGAGGACGATCGGAGCCAGGCCGCCCGTGGCGATGACGCGGACGTCGTCCGGGACGCCGTTCGGGCCGGCCAGCTCCTTGGCCATGCGGCCCACGATCCCGTCGACCTGGCCCGCGAACCCGTAGACCACGCCCGACTGCATCGCCTCGACCGTGGACTTGCCGATGACGTTGCGCGGGCGGGCCAGCTCGATCTTGCGGAGCTGGGCGCCCCGGACGCCGAGGGCCTCCATGGAGATCTCGATGCCCGGGGAGATGACCCCGCCGACGTACTCGCCCTTGGCGGAGACCGCGTCGAAGGTGGTCGCCGTGCCGAAGTCGACGACGATCGCGGGGCCGCCGTAGAGCTCGGCGGCGGCGACCGCGTTGACGATGCGGTCCGCGCCGACCTCCTTCGGGTTGTCCATCAGGATCGGAACGCCCGTCTTGGTGCCGGGCTCCACGATCACCGCCGGAACGTCGCCGTAGTAGCGCCGGGTCACCTCGCGGAGCTCGTGCAGGACCGCCGGCACCGTGGAGCAGATCGCGATGCCGTGGATGCCGTCGCCCAGCTCGTTGCCGAGCATCGGGTGCATGCCCATCAGGCCCTGCATCAGCACGGCCATCTCGTCGGCCGTGCGGCGCGGGTCGGTCGAGACGCGCCAGTGCTCGACGATCTCGTCACCGTCGAACAGGCCAAGAACCGTATGGGAGTTGCCCACGTCGATGGTGAGGAGCACCGGTTACACCGCCTCGCGCAGATCGAGGCCGATGTCCAGGATCGGGGAGGAGTGGGTGAGCCCGCCGACGGCGAGGTAGTCGACGCCGGTCTCGGCGTAGGCGCGGGCGTTGTGCATGGTGAGGCGGCCCGAGGACTCCAGGACCGCGCGGCCGTGGACCAGCGCCACCGCTTCCTCGGTCTCGATGGGCGTGAAGTTGTCGAGCAGGATCAGGTCCGCGCCCGCGTCCAGGGCCTCGCGGACCTGCTGGAGGGTGTCCACCTCGACCTCGATGGGGAGGTCGGGGAACTGCTCGCGCACGGCCTTGAACGCCTCGCGGACGCCGCCCGCCGCGATCACGTGGTTGTCCTTCACCAGCGCCGCGTCGGACAGCGACATCCGGTGGTTGACGCCGCCGCCGCAGCGGACCGCGTACTTCTCCAGGCAGCGCAGGCCCGGGGTGGTCTTGCGGGTGTCGCGGACCTTGGCCTTGGTGCCCTCCAGCTCGTCGGCCCAGGCGCGGGTGGCCGTGGCGATGCCCGACATCAGGCAGAGCAGGTTCAGCGCGCTGCGCTCGCCGGTGAGCAGGTCCCGGGTGCGGGCCCGTACGGAGAGCAGGACCTGGCCGGCTTCGACCCGCTCGCCGTCCTCGACGTGCCGCTCGACCTCGAAGGTGTCGGTACAGACGACGGACAGGACGGCCTCGGCGACGCGCAGGCCCGCGACCGTGCCGGCCTCGCGCGCGGTGAAGTCGGCCGTGGCGACGGCCTCTTCGGGGACGGTGGCGACGGTCGTGACGTCGACTCCGCCGTCGAGGTCCTCGGAGATCGCCATGTGCGCGATGTCCTCGACCTCGATCGGGTCCAGGCCGGCGTCCACGAGCAGCTGGGCGAGCGCCGGGTCCAGGCCGGTCTCCTCGCCCTCGCCGCAGGCGCAGTCGTCGCCGCAGCCGCCGCCCTCGCTCTGGTCGAGGATCGGGAGCTCCTCGTGCGGGTGGGTGTGGTCGTGCTCGTGCGTGCTCACGGTTACGGCTCCAGGCTGTCGGTGCTGCGGGTGCTGTTGCTGCTGCTACTGCTGCTGTTACTGCTGTTGCTACTGCTGTGGCTGCTCAAGGGGACGCGTACGGACGGGAAGTCCGCCGAGTCCGTGGGGGTGACGACCAGGGCCCGCCGCTCGGTCTCCGACAGGCGCACCACCAGGTGGCGCCGCCAGTCGGTGTCGTCCCGGTCGGGGTGGTCCTCGCGCCAGTGGCAGCCGCGGGTCTCCGCACGCCGCTGGGCGGCGGCGACCAGCACCCGGGCCACGCACAGGAGGTTGGTGGCCTCCCAGGTCTCGGTGCCGGGGACGGCCGTCTTGCCCCGGGTCTCCAGCTCCGTCAGCGCCGTCGCGTACAGGGCTTCGAGCGCGGCGGCGGCCCGGCGCAGGGACTCGGCGGAGCGGAGCACGCCCGCGCCGTCCGTCATGATGCGCTGGATCTCGTAGCGCGCCTCGGCGGGCTGGAGGGGGCCGGTGGCCGGGACGGGGATCCCGGGGCCGGTGCCCACGGGCGGGTTCCCGATGATGTCGTCGGCGATGCGCTCGGCGAAGACCAGGCCCTCCAGCAGGGAGTTGGAGGCGAGCCGGTTCGCACCGTGCACTCCGGTGCAGGCGACCTCGCCGCAGGCGTACAGCCCGGGCACGGTGGTGCGGCCGTGCAGGTCGGTCCGTACGCCGCCGGAGGCGTAGTGCGCGGCCGGGGCGACGGGGATGGGCTCGGTGACCGGGTCGATGCCGTGCGAGCGGCACGCGGCGAGGATGGTGGGGAAGCGCTGCTCCCACATCTGCGCGCCGAAGTGCCGGGCGTCCAGGTACATGTGCTGGGTGCCCTGCTCCTGCATGCGGCGCATGATGCCCTTGGCGACGATGTCGCGCGGGGCGAGCTCGGCGAGCTCGTGCTGGCCGGTCATGAAGCGGACCCCGCCGGCGTCGACGAGGTACGCGCCCTCGCCGCGGACGGCCTCCGACACCAGGGGCTGCTGGCCCTCGGCGTCGGCGCCGAGGAAGAGCACGGTGGGGTGGAACTGCACGAATTCGAGGTCGGAGACCTCGGCGCCGGCGCGCAGGGCGAGGGCCACTCCGTCGCCGGTGGACACCGACGGGTTGGTGGTCGCGGAGAAGACCTGGCCCATGCCGCCGGTCGCGAGGATCACGGCGGGCGCGTGGACGGCGCCGACCCCGTCGTGCTGGCCCTCGCCCATGACGTGCAGGGTGACGCCCGCGGTACGGCCCTCGGCGTCCAGGAGCAGGTCCAGGACCAGGGCGTTCTCGACGGTCTCGATGCCGGCGTCGTGGACGGCCTCGACGAGCGCCCGGGAGATCTCGGCGCCGGTGGCGTCCCCGCCCGCGTGCGCGATGCGGCGGCGGTGGTGGCCGCCCTCGCGGGTCAGCTCGATCTCGCCGGTCTCGGCGGAGGTGTCGAAGACGGCGCCGGTCGCGATGAGGCGGCGTACGGCGTCGGGGCCCTCGGTGACCAGGAGCCGGACGGCGGCCTCGTCACACAGGCCGGCGCCGGCGACGAGGGTGTCGTCGAGGTGCTGCTCGGGGGTGTCCCCGTCGCCGAGGGCGGCGGCGATGCCGCCCTGGGCCCAGCGGGTGGAGCCGTCGTCGAGCCGGGCCTTGGTGACCACGACGGTACGGCGGCCCGCGGCGGCGCAGCGCAGTGCGGCGGTCAGTCCGGCGACTCCGGATCCGACGACCACGACATCGGCGTCCACGGACCAGCCGGGCGCCGGGGCGTGGAGCCGTATGCCGGTGCTGGTGCCCGCTGCTGCGGGGCCACTGCCTGGGGTGCTCACGGTTGCGCTCCGAACTCCAATGGGATGTTGTCGATCAGCCGGGTCGCGCCCACTTTCGCGGCGACGGCCAGCACGGCCTGACCGGTGAAGCCGTGGCCGGCCTCGGTGAAGTCCTGTGGGTCCACCAGCGCCAGGTAGTCCAGTACCAGAGGCGGATCGTGCCGGCCCGCCTCCTCCAGGACGTGCCGCGCGGCGGCCCGTACGGCCTCCGGCAGCCCGGCGCCCGCCGCCGCGACGGCGTGCGCGTCGGCGGAGGCGCGGATCTCGCCCAGCCGGGCCAGGCCGGTGGCCCGCTCGTCGCCGGCCGGCGGTGCCTGCGCCTCGGCGCGGGCGCGCAGCGCGGCCTGCGCGGCGAGCCGGTCGCGGCCGGCGAACAGGGCGCGGGAGAGGGCGAGGGCGGCGCCGCGCTCCTTGGCGGAGAGGTAGCGGTTGCGGGACGACAGCGCGAGCCCGTCCGGCTCGCGCACGGTCGGTACGCCGACCACCTCGACGGGGAAGTTCAGGTCGGTCACCATGCGCCGGATCAGTGCCAGTTGCTGCGCGTCCTTCTGGCCGAAGAAGGCCAGGTCGGGGCGGGTGAGGTGGAGCAGCTTGGCGACGACGGTCAGCATGCCGTCGAAGTGGCCGGGGCGGGTGGCGCCCTCGAGGCGGCCGCCCATCGGGCCGGCGGTGATCCGGACCTGCGGGTCGCCGCCGGGGTAGACCTCGTCGACGGCCGGGGCGAACACGGCGTCGGCGCCGGCCTCTTCGGCGATGAGCAGGTCGGCGTCGAGGGTGCGGGGGTAGCGGTCGAGGTCCTCGTTCGCGCCGAACTGCAGGGGGTTGACGAAGACTGTGACCACGACCTGGCCGGTGGGACCGACGTGCGCGCGGGCGGTGCGGACCAGGGTGGCGTGGCCCTCGTGGAGGGCGCCCATGGTCATCACGACGGCCCGGCGGCCGGCCTCGGCCCCGGCGCCGGCGGCGCGGGCAGCGGCGCGGGGCAGTCGGTGCAGTGCGTCCGCGGTGTCGAGGAGGATCACAGGTCGCCGCCTTCGCGTCCCTCGGAGGAGCGGGGGCCGGGGTCGATGCCGGTCGCGCCGTCGGCGAGTACGCCGAGGAGGTCCTCGGCCAGTTCGGGCTTGAGCAGACCGTGCGCGAGGGCGCGGTCGGCGGTCGTACGGGCCATCGCGAGGTACCCGGCCACCGTGCCCGGCGCGTGCTTGCGCAGCTCCGAGACGTGCGCGGCGACGGTACCGGCGTCACCGCGGGCCACCGGGCCGGTCAGGGCCGCGTCACCGGAGCGCAGGGCGTTGTCGAGGGCCGCGCCCAGGAGCGGGCCGAGCATCCGGTTCGGGTGTTCGACTCCCGCCTTGGCCAGCAGTTCCATCGACTGGGCGACCAGGGTCACCAGGTGGTTCGCGCCGAGGGCGAGGGCCGCGTGGTAGAGCGGGCGGTTCGCCTCGGCGATCCACTCGGGCTCCCCGCCCATCTCGATGACCAGGGCCTCGGCGGCGAGCCGCAGCTCGTCGGGGGCGGTCACCCCGAAGGAGCAGCCCGCGAGGCGCTGCACGTCGACCTCGGTGCCGGTGAAGGTCATCGCGGGGTGCAGGGCCAGCGGGAGCGCGCCCGCCCGGCGCGCGGGGTCCAGCACGGAGACCCCGTACCGCCCGGAGGTGTGCACGAGGAGCTGTCCGGGGCGGACCGCGCCGGTCTCGGCGAGGCCCTCCACCAGGGACGGCAGGGCGTCGTCGGGGACGGTCAGCAGCACGAGGTCGGAGGCCTCGAGGACCTGCGCCGGGGAAACGACGGGCACGTCGGGCAGCATCCGCGCGGCACGGCGGCGCGAGGCGTCGGAGACACCCGACACGGCGACGGGCCGGTGCCCGGTCTGCTGCAGGGCGCGGGCCAGCGCCGGGCCGACCCTGCCGGCTCCGACGACACCGACGGAGAGCCGGGCGGGGCGCTCCGCCTGGGGGGCTGTGTTCACGCGGGGGAGGCCTTCCGTTCCGTTCCGGTCCGCGGGGGGTACCGGACGATACGTCGCCATGCTAGCTCCTGGTGTGTGGGCCGGTCGGCGATGATCGGGGCATGAACCAGGACACGGAGCGGACGGCGCCCGCGGGACCGGGCTTGGAGCCCGGCCCGGGTACGAGGCCGGAGCCGGACACGGGCTCCGGCTCCGACACGGGGCCGGCCCCGGAGCCCGGCTCGGGTGCCGGGGCGGGGCCGGAGCCCGGCTCGGGTACGGGGGCGGAGCCGGGCCTGGGCCCGGTCAGGGGCACGGGCACCGGCGTGCACCGGATCGCGGACCCGGACGCGGCGGCGGAACGGGCCGCGGGCACGGAGCGGATCGCGGACCCGGACGCCGCAGCCGAACGCGCCGCGGGCCCGACCACAGCCCCACAGCGGGGCACGGACGCGACCGGGGAGCGCGCGGCCGGCCGGGTGACGGACGCGGGCGGGGCCGCCGACCCGGACACGGATGCGGGTGCGGGAACGGGTGCGGCGCGGGCCGGAGACGGGGTGGGGGCGCCGGCCGCGCACGCGGTGACGGGGCAGAGAGCGGAGGCGGACGCGAACGCGGAGCAGGTCTCCGAACCGGTCGCCGAACCGGTCGCCGAACAAGCCGCCGAACAGGCGGCCGATCAAGACGCCGAACAAGCGGCCGACGGCTTGGCGGCGCGGATGGTGGTCGCCGGGCGGGCGGCCTCGCGGAAGCTGTCGGGCAGTCTGCGGGAGGCCACGGTCGGGGAGCTGCTGGCAGAGCTGGGCGGGCTGGCCCCGGACCCCGACGAGCCGGGCGACATCTACGGCAACGGGGTCGTGGAGCGGCTGGAGCGGCGGGTCGCGGAGCTGCTCGGCACCGAGGACGCGGCGTTCTTCCCGACCGGGACCATGGCCCAGCAGATCGCGCTCCGCTGCTGGGCGGGCCGGACCGGCAACCCGGTGGTCGCCCTGCACCCCATGAGCCATCCGGAGCGGTGGGAGGGCGGCGCGCTGTCCGTCGTCTCGGGGCTGCGGACCGTCTACCCGACGGGCGAACCGCGCCAGCCGACCGCGTCCGAGCTCGCCGAGCTGCCGGAGCCGTTCGGGACGCTGATGCTGGAGCTTCCGCTGCGGGACGCGGGCTTCCTGCTCCCGACCTGGGACGAGCTGTCGGCCCTGGTGGACACCGCCCGGGAACGGGACGCGGTGGTCCACTTCGACGGGGCCCGGCTGTGGGAGTCGACGGTCCACTTCGGCCGTTCGCTGCCGGAGATCGCGGCGCTGGCGGACTCGGTGTACGTCTCCTTCTACAAGTCCCTCGGGGGCCTCAGCGGGGCCGCCCTCGCCGGATCCGCGTCGCTCGTGGCGGAGGCGAGGGTGTGGCGGCACCGGTACGGGGGCCAGATCTTCCGCCAGTTCCCGGCCGCGCTGTCCGCCCTGGCCGGGCTGGAACGGGAGCTGCCGGAGCTGCCCTCCTACGTGGCCAAGGCGCGGACGGTGGCGTCCGCGATCTCCTCGGCGCTCGCCGCGGCTCCGGAAGTGCCCTGGTTCCGGGTCCACCCGGAGGTCCCGCACACCCACCAGTTCCAGGTGTGGCTCCCCTACGACGCGGACCGCCTCACGGAGGCGGGGGTCCGGCTGGCGGAGGAGACGGGCACGGTCCTCTTCCGCCGCTGGTCCCCCGACGGCCCGCCGGGCCTCTCGGTGACGGAGGTCGAAGTCACCCGCCCGGGCCTGTCCTGGACGGACCCCGAAGTCACCACGGCGGTAGCGGACTTCGTGTCCCGCCTCTAGCCCAGGCCGACGGGCCCTGCACCGACAGGTTCCGCCCTGAGCCAACAGTGCCGGGGCTTGGCCGGGCTGGCCGGACCGGGCCGGGTTTGGCTGGCTGGGCCAGGGCGCGGCCGGGCGTGGGAGTGGGCAGGGGCCGCTCGCCGGGCCGTCAGGCGGTCGGGCGGTCGGGCCGTCAGGCGGTCGGGTGGCGGGTCACCAGGCGGTGGAGCGCCGAGCGCCAGGGGTGGCTGGCCGGGGCGCCGTCGAGGACGGCCCGGAACTGTTCGTAGGTGCGGACCGCGCGCAGGACGGCCACGTCGTCGCGGCCCGGCGGCGGGGGCATCGGGGTGCCGTGCTGTGAGGCACGGTAGGTGTCGACGAGGTACTGCTCGATCGCGGTCATGCATCCACCCTGAACCTGTCCGCGGGGCTCCGCGCGCCGATTGACCGACGTCGTCAATCGGCCCCGTGGGGGCGGCGGTGTGGCCGCTGCGCGGGGCGGAGTCCCCTACCCGCCCTTCGCCCGTTCCCCGGGCTCCGCCCGGACCCTCCCCCAGCTACCGCCGGGGTGCGCCCTGCCTCAAACGCCGGCGAGGCTGGAAGTGCCACCGGGCTCCGCCCGGACCGGCTGCGATGGGGCCCCGGGCTGCGCCCGGACCCCCTGGGGCTCCGCCCCAGACCCCGGTCCTCAAACGCCGGACGGCTGAAAGGACCAACCGCCGGCGGGGCCGGACTATCACCCGGTCGGGGTCGGAGGCTCGCGGCCCGGGGCGGGGACGGGGGCGGGGTGGGGTGTTGGCCGGGACGTAAAGCGTGATGTGTGGCGCAGACACACCCCACGGCTGTCGAAGTAGAGCCGAGGGCGCCTAAATCATGCAGTCCAGGCCGACACCCCACCCCGCCCCCGGCACCGACCCCCACCCGCAGCCAGACCGACCACCGACCACACCCCAGCCCCGCCGGCGTTTGAGGCGCAGGGGCCCGGGGACCGGTCCCCGGCAGCGGCGCCGCACCGGATGGGCGAAGGGCGCGTGGCCTGGCAGCCGCAACCGCATCGCAGCGGCAGAATGATCCGATGAGCGTCACCATCGACATCACCGGGCTCCCCGCGGAGCGGATCGGCTTCGCGCCGTCCCCTCTCGCAGAGCTCTGCATGGCGTTGCACGCGCTCTCCCAGCCCGGCCATCACCCCGGGCTCGCCTCCTGGACCGCCACCACCGCGGCCGCCCTCGACCCGGGCCTCGCGGACCGGCTGCTGGAGGGCGACTTCATGTGGCGCAGCTCCTTCGCCGACCTGTTCATGGCCTTCGCCGGGATGCCGGGCGGTTCGGGGCTGCCCGCCGCCACCCTGGCCGGCGAGCTCGACGTACTGGACCGGCTGGACGACGAGCGGTTCGTGACGGCCGCCCTGGAGCACTGCCGGCTGGCCCTCTACAACGACGGCGGCGGCCCGTCCCCGCTCTCGGATCCGCTCGCCCGGGCCAAGGCCCTGGAGACGGCCTCCGCGCGCGGGCCGCAGCAGCTGGCCTTCGCCGTTCGGGTGCTCGACGACACCGCCGGTGTCCGGGTCTGGCTGCGCCGGCTGCTGGAGGACTGCGACGAGGCCTTCTTCGCGGAGACCTGGCGCCGGGTCGAGCCCCGGCAGAGCGCGGACGCCCGGCACAAGACGGAGGTGCTGCGCCGCAAGGGGCTGCCGGCCGTGCTGAAGGAGGTCTCCTCGGCGTTGAGCGTCGACGAGCGGCTGACCACGGTCACGGTGGACAAGATGGTCCACGGGTCCACGACCGCGACCGATCCCCGAATAGGTGACGGCCTGCTCTTCGTGCCCACGAACTTCGGCTGGCCCCACTTGCTGGTGCTGCACGCCCCCGGCTGGCGCCCGGTGATCCACTACCCGCTCGGCTCTCCCGAACTGGCCTCCTCCCCGGGGTCGGTGGAGCTGCTGCAGCGGCGCATGGAAGCACTGGCCCATCCGATGCGGATGATGCTGTGCCGCAATCTGGCGCGTGCTCCGTACACGACCGGCGAGTTGGCGGCCGCGAACGGGATCACCGCCCCGGAGGTCTCCCGCCATCTGGCGGTGCTGAAGAAGGCCGGGCTGATCCAGACCCGCCGCCAGGGGCGGTACGTCCAGCACCAGCTGGATCTGGCGGCGGTCGCGCGGATCGGCACCGACTTCATCGAGGGCATCCTGCGGTAGCTGCACGGCAGCCATGCGGTGGCCCTCGGGGAGCGAAGAGCGGGCACTGGCTTGTTTTCGACGGCTCAGATGCTCCGATATACGGATTTCACAAACCGGAATCAGTGAAAAGTCTGGCCATGGCCGCCACTTGATGCCTAACGTGCGTCCACCGCTCCCCCACTCGGCGCAACGCACCTGACCTGCGTCTGCATCCGCGACCCCGCACCCCTGCACGCCTTGGCCCAACCGCCGTAGCCCAAACGCCGTACGCCCAAAGCCACATGCCACATGCCACATGCCAAACGCCATACGCATGCGCACGCGCATCTGCCGTGGAAGGACTTTCATGCCCTCACGCCGTATAGCCGCAGCCACCGCCGCCCTGGCAGCCGCGGCCCTCGTCTCCCCGCTGCTCCTCGCCGGACCCGCCGGAGCCACCGGCAGCCCGCAGAGCGACGCCGCCCGGGGTGACGCGCTGGCCCGAAAGCTGGTCAAGGACTCCACCGGCAAGGGTGCCAACAACCACCTGAAGGTCTTCCAAGCCATCGCCGACTACAACAAGGGCACCCGCGTGGCGGGTTCCAAGGGCCACGTCCAGTCGGCCCAGTACGTCGAAATCGTCATGCGCGCGGCCGGGTACAAGGTCACCAAGAACGAGTTCGACTTCGTCTACGTTGAGACGGTCGCCGAGACCCTGAAGGTCAACGGCCCGGCCGGCCGCGATGTCCCGATCAAGCTGATGACGTACACCGCGAGCGGCCCGGCGAACGGCGTGACGGCGCAGATCGCCGCCGCCCCGGTCGACGCCGACGGCACGAACGGCTGTGAGGCCGCCGACTTCGCCGCGGGCGCCTTCACCGGCAAGGTCGCACTGATCAAGCGCGGCGGCTGCGCCTTCGCGGTCAAGCAGCAGAACGCGGCGGACGCCGGTGCGGTCGGCGCGGTGATCTACAACAACGCCGCGGGCGCCCTGAACGGCACCATAGGCGCCGCGGACGCGGGCAAGATCCCGACCGGCGGCGTCACGCTGGCCGAGGGCGAGCGGCTCGCCGCCGACGCCGCCGCGGGACCGGTCGAGGTCACCCTCGACATCCGCGAGTTCCGGGAGAACCGCAAGACGTACAACGTCATCGCGGAGACCCGGGGCGGCGACGAGAACAACACCGTCTTCCTCGGTGCGCACCTCGACTCCGTCGCGGCCGGCCCGGGCATCAACGACAACGGCTCCGGCTCGGCCGGCATCCTCCAGGTCGCGCAGCGGCTCGCGAGCAGCCAGACGAAGATCAAGAACAAGGTCAAGTTCGCCTGGTGGTCGGCGGAGGAGTTCGGCCTGCTCGGCTCCGAGGCGTACGTCGACGGGCTGACGGAGGACCAGAAGAAGAAGATCAAGCTCTACTTGAACTTCGACATGATCGCCTCGCCGAACGCCGCGTACTTCGTTTACGACGGCGACGACTCGGACAAGGTCGGCTCGGGCCCCGGGCCCGAGGGCTCGGCCCAGCTGGAGAAGGGGATCAACGACTTCCTCGACTCCAAGAACATCCCGCGCGAGGGCACCGACTTCTCGGGCCGCTCGGACTACGGCCCGTTCATCGCGGTCGGCATCCCCTCGGGCGGTACGTTCACGGGCGCCGAGGGCATCAAGACGCCCGAGCAGGCGGCGAAGTTCGGCGGGCAGGCCGGGGTCGCGTACGACGTGAACTACCACGGCAAGGGCGACACGATCGCGAACATCGACCAGAAGGCGCTCGACATCAACGTCGACGTCATCGCGGACGCGGTGGGGCACTACGCGTACGACCTGGCGCCGCTGGGCCGGCCCGTCGTCTCGGAGCCGTCCAACGGCGGGGGCAGCGGTGGTGGCCTCCACGAGGGCCACGACCACGCCACGGAGTAACCGGTAGGGGGCGGGCCGGGGCCGGTACAGCCGCTGCGCGGTGCCGGGTCCCCGACCCGCCCTTCCTCCGTTCCCCGGGGGCCAGCCCCGGACCCCCGCTCCTCAAACGCCGGAGGGGCTGGATATGGCCGACGCCGGCGAACTGCCGTTACCCCGGCCAGCGGCCCACCCCGACCGGCTGGACCAGCCAGCCGAAGTCGCCCAACCCGCCGCGGGCGGTGAGTTCCGCAGCTTCCCCGGCCAGAGACAGCGCCCGGACGTACGCCACCGGATCGGTGGAGGCCAGGGCCAGCGGGGGCCGGGCCCCCGAGACGCCGAGGGCCGCCAGCGCGTCCCGCTGCGTCAGCAGCACCGCCCCCGGCCCCGCGCACGCGTCGAGCGCCACGTGCGCGGTGACGTCGCAGCTCCCGTCCGGGACGGGCGCGGTCTCCCGCCCGGCGCGAAAGCCCGTCAGCGTCCCGAAGGGCGGCCGGGCGTCCCGGGTGTGGGCGTAGTCCACCGCGACCGCGAGCCCCCGCTCCACAGTGGCGACGGCCGCCGCCCAGGCCTCGTCGCGCGGCCGCCCGATCTCCGCCCGGCCCGCGCCCGCCTCCACGCCCGCCCGCGGCCACCACCGCTCCAGCCAGGCCCGGTCCGGCCCGTCCAAGGGGCCGCCCCGGCTCTCCGTACCGTCCCGCGCGACCTCCACGTAGGCCCCGTCCTCGGCGAGGTCCAGCGGTACGTTGTCGAGCCACTCGTTGGCGAAGAGCAGTCCCCGGGTGCCCCGGGGCGGCTCGCTCACCCACCGGACGCGCCCGTCGAGCCCGGCGGGACGCCCCGCGCGCTCCACCCCGTACGGCCGCACCCGCGCGGCCGTCTCCGGCGGCAGCGCCGCCAGCACCCCGGCCAGCAGTTCCCCGCGTCCGGCCCCTACGTCGACCAGGTCCAGCTCCTCCGGGCGGCCGAGCTCCCCGTCCACCCACAGGAGCAGCCGGGCCACGGCCCGCGCGTAGAGCGGCGAGGCGTGCACGGACGTGCGGAAATGCCCCGCGGGGCCGGGCCCGCCGGGGCGGACGTAGAAGCCGTCGGGGCCGTACAGCGCCCGCTCCATCGCCGTCCGCCAGCGCACCGGACCCGCCTGTGCCGTGCCTTCACCCTGAGTGCTCATCACTGAAAGGTTATGGTCGCCTCCACCTGCGGTAGTACTCGCGTCCCGGACGGATCGCCCCTCTGGTTGACTCCAGCACCTATCTGCTGTCCCTACTCTGGGTTACGTGCAGCGCCTCTACGATTTCCTCCGCAGACACCCGACGGGCGTCGACAGCTTCTGGGCTGTCCTCTTCTTCGGGTTCTCGATGGCCATCGTCGCCTCGGAGCACCAGGGCACCGGCTCCGCACTGCTCGCCACCCCCTGCGTGGTCGCGCTGAGCACCGCCGTGGGACTGCGCCGCAGGCGGACCGCGCCGGCGTTCTGGCTCACCGTCGCCACCGGCCTCTACCAGCTGGCCATCGGCGCGCAGGTGAGTTTCTACGACTCAGCGATGCTCGTCGTCCTCTTCACCGTCGCCGCCTCCGACGTGCCGCGCTGGGTCTCGCGCACCGCCCTCGGCTGGGGGCTGCTCGCATCCCCGCTGTACTTCCTGCGCATGGGGGTGGACAAGAACGCCTCCACCACCGACAGCGTGCTCTTCGTCGCCTTCCTGATGGTCCCCTTCGCCCTCGCCTGGGTGATGGGCGACTCCCTGCGCACCCGCCGGGCCTATTACGCCCAGCTCGTCGAACGCAACCAGCGCCTGGAGCAGGAGCGCGCGGCCCAGGCCAAGGTGGCCGTCGCCGCCGAGCGGGCCCGGATCGCCCGCGAGCTGCACGACGTCGTCGCGCACAACGTCTCGGTGATGGTGGTCCAGGCCGACGGCGCCGCCTACGTGATGGACGCGGCCCCCGAGCAGGCCAAGGAGGCCCTGCAGACCATCTCCGGCACCGGGCGCCTGGCCCTCGCCGAGATGCGCCGGCTGCTGGGCGTGCTGCGCACCGGCGAGCCGCAGGAGTCCGAGGACTACGTGCCGCAGCCCGACGTGGAGCAGATCGAGGTCCTGGTCGAGCAGGTACGGGCGGCCGGGCTCGCCGTGGACTTCGAGGTCGAGGGCGCCCCGCGCAAGCTGCCCAGCGGCGTGGAGCTGACGGCGTACCGGATCGTCCAGGAGGCGCTGACGAACACGCGCAAGCACGGCGGCCCCACCGCGAAGGCCAGCGTGCGGCTCGTCTACTTCGACGACGGGCTGGGCCTGCTCGTCGAGGACGACGGCCGGGGCGCGGCCCGCGAGCTCTACACGGACGGCGGCGCGGACGGCGCCGGACACGGGCTGATCGGCATGCGCGAACGCATCGGTATGGTCGGAGGCACCCTCGACGCGGGCCCCCGGCCCGGTGGCGGCTTCCGGATCAGCGCTCTGCTCCCCCTGAAGAAAAGGTGACCATGTCCTTCCCCACCGGCCCCTCCATCCGCGTGATGCTGGTCGACGACCAAGTACTGCTGCGCACCGGTTTCCGGATGGTGCTCGCCGCACAGCCCGACATGGAGGTCGTCGCCGAGGCCGGCGACGGCCTGGAGGCGCTGGAGGTGCTGCGGGCCACCAAGGTGGACGTGGTGCTGATGGACGTCCGAATGCCCCGCCTCGACGGGGTCGAGGCGACGCGCCGCATCTGCGAGCCCGAGGAACACCCCAAGGTCATCATCCTGACCACCTTCGACCTCGACGAGTACGCCTTCTCGGGCCTGAAGGCGGGCGCGAGCGGGTTCATGCTCAAGGACGTCCCGCCGGGCGAGCTGCTGGCCGCGATCCGCTCGGTGCACAGCGGCGACGCGGTCGTCGCCCCCTCCACGACGCGCCGGCTGCTGGACCGGTTCGCGCCGATGCTGCCGTCGACCTCGGCGGAACCGCGGAACAAGGACGTCGAGCGGCTGACGGAGCGCGAGCGCGAGGTCATGCTGCTGGTCGCCCAGGGCCTGTCGAACGGCGAGATCGCCGCCCGCCTGGTCCTGTCGGAGGCCACCGTCAAGACCCACGTGGGCCGCATCCTGACCAAGCTGAACCTGCGCGACCGGGTGCAGGTCGTGGTCCTGGCGTACGAGACCGGGCTGGTCCGCGCGGGCGGCGGCGGGGCGGCTTAGCGCCGGGCCCGCCGGGCCTCGGGCCCGCCCGGCGATGAGGCCATCCGGCGATCAGGTCATCCAGCGGTCCGGGCGGGCCGCGGCCCGGGAGGTCCGGGAGCGGGCCGCCTGGGCGTGGAGCAGTTCGGCGGCCTGGGCCGCACCGCGCAGGCGGGCCGTGACCGTACCGTTCGCGCCGGTGTCCACGTGGACGTCGGCCAGGCCGCGGGCGCGCTGCCAGGGGCCCTGGGAGTGGCGCACGCTCTGCACCTTGGCGTGCGGGACGATCTCCGTACGCCGGCACAGGCGGCCGTGGCGGGCGGCGAACACGTCCGCGGAGACGGCCAGGCCGTACCCCTTCCACCACACCGGGACCACCCAGCGCGATCCGCTCCGGGGCGAGGGCTCGAAGACGAGGCCCCCGAGGTCGACGCCTGGCAGCACCCGGGCGACGACGGCATGGGCGTCGGCCCGGGTGGCCACCGGCACCAGGACGTCGTTCTTCGAGCCGGCCACCTCCAGCTCCACCCGGACCCAGCCGCGCCGGCGCCACAGCAGCGGCTCGACGAGCCGTACGGTCTGCACCCGGCCCGGCGGCACCGTCTCGTGGGCGCGGTCGAGCATTCCGTGGTCGAGCCGGAGCCCGTCCGGGGACTCGGCGACCCGCCAGTCGTACTCGGCGAGGAACCGGCCCGCGCTGGCCGCCCACATCGCGCCCAGGACCGGGAGCAGGGCGACGATGGCCACCCACGGGTTGGAGCTGAACCACCACACCAGCGAGGGGCCGATGATCCCGCCGGCGAGGATCGCCCAGGTGGTCAGGGTGAGCAGCAGGGACACCGCCAGGTCGCGCGGCCCCACGCGCAGCAGCTCCCGTTCTGGGGCCTCGCCCAGGAGCGGGGCCTCGGCCGGGGTGAAACCGGCCGCGCGGGCCAGCAGCTCGGCGCGGAGCGAGACGGCGTCCTGCTCCGAGAGGAAGGCCAGCTCGTCCTTGGCCTCGGTGCCGATGACGTCGAGCCGCAGCTTGGCGACGCCCGCGACGCGGGCCAGCAGCGGGCGGGTGACGTCGACCGCCTGGATCCGGTCGAGGCGGATGTGCGCGGTGCGGCGGAAGAGGAGCCCGCTGCGGATGCGCAGTTCGGTGTCGGTGACGGCGTAGTGCGTGAACCACCAGCTGAGGAAGCCGTACAGGCCGAAGGCGAGGACCAGCGCGACCAGTCCGAGGACCCGCAGGACGGTGGAAACCGACGTCACCCACTCGGCGACGTTCTCGCCCTGCTGGGCGACGATGCCGATGGTCGCGGCGATCGGCACCCAGGCACGGCGCAGCGGGGTGAGGAAATGCAACCGCCGCTCCTGGCCGGGCCCGGCCGCGGGCCCCGCCCCTGCGCCTGCGCCTGCCTCTGCGCCTGCTCCTGCTTCTGCTCCCGCCGGAGGAGTCACAGCCCCGCCGACCTTGCCTCGCCGAGCTCCGTCAGCCGGTCGCGCAGCCGTTCCGCCTCCTCGGGCGCGAGTCCGGGGATCTTGGCGTCGGTCGCCGCCGCGGCCGTGTGGAGCTGTACGGAGGCCAGCCCGAAGCGGCGCTCCAGCGGGCCCGAGGTCACCTCCACCAGCTGCATCCGCCCGTACGGCACCACGGTCTGCTCCCGCCACATCACGCCCCGGCTGATCAGCAGGTCGTCGGCGCGTTCCGCGTACCGCCAGGACCGCCAGTTCCGTCCGAGCATCACCCAGCCCCAGGCCAGCACCAGCAGCCAGAACCCGCCGACCGCCGCCCACCCCGGGCCGACCGCCATCCCCAGCACGACGGCCGTCACCACCGTGAAGAGGGACATCCACAGCGCCAGCACCAGCCTGCGCAGCGACAGCAGCCCTCCCGGCAGGCCCACCCACTCGGGCAGCCCCGTCCCACCCTCTGTCCCCGTGTCCATCCCCCCACCCTAGGGCGGTGACCCGTTCTGCGGGCCGGGCCCGCACCACCTGTCGGCCGCCGCTCCCCGATCCGGAATCCGGACCGAGCTACGGGTCACCCCCGGCGGCTGAGACAATGCCGCCATGACGGAGACCACGGTCGGCATCGGCGGCGCGGCGGAGAGCACCGACATGGTGCTCAACATCGGCCCCCAGCACCCTTCCACGCATGGCGTGCTGCGCCTGCGCCTCGTCCTGGACGGCGAGCGCATCGTGAGCGCCGAACCGGTGGTCGGCTACATGCACCGCGGCGCCGAGAAGCTCTTCGAGGCCCGCGACTACCGCCAGATCGTGATGCTCGCGAACCGCCACGACTGGCTGTCCGCGTTCTCCAACGAGCTGGGCGTGGTCATGGCCGTCGAGCGGATGCTCGGCATGGAGGTGCCCGAGCGGGCCGTGTGGATGCGGACCCTGCTCGCCGAGCTGAACCGGGTCCTGAACCACCTGATGTTCCTCGGCTCGTACCCCCTGGAGCTGGGCGGCATCACCCCGATCTTCCACGCGTTCCGCGAGCGCGAGGAGCTTCAGGCCGTCATGGAGGAGATCTCCGGCGGCCGCATGCACTACATGTTCAACCGGGTCGGCGGCCTCAAGGAGGACCTCCCGGCCGGCTGGCTGGGCCGGGCCCGCGCCGCCATCGCCGACGTCAACACGCGCATGCACGTCTACGACGACCTGGTGCGCGGCAACGAGATCTTCCGCGCCCGCACCCGCGGCGTCGGCGTCCTGTCCGCCGAGGCCGTCCACGCGTACGGGGTCTCCGGCCCGATCGCCCGCGCCTCGGGCGTCGACTTCGACCTGCGCCGCGACGAGCCGTACCTCGCCTACGGCGAGCTCCAGGACGTCCTGAAGGTCGTCACCCGCACCGAGGGCGACTGCCTGGCCCGCTTCGAGGTGCTGCTGGAGCAGACCCACAACGCACTGGACATCGCGGTCGCCTGCCTGGACCGGATGGCGGAGCTGGCGCCCGGCCCGATCAACCAACGGCTGCCGAAGGTGCTGAAGGCGCCCGAGGGCGAGACCTACGCGTGGACCGAGAACCCCCTCGGCATCAATGGCTACTACCTGGTCTCCAAGGGCGAGAAGACCCCGTACCGGCTCAAGCTGCGCTCGGCTTCGTACAACAACATCCAGGCGCTGGCGGTACTGCTGCCCGGGCAGCTCGTCGCGGACATGGTCTCGATCCTCGGCTCGCTGTTCTTCGTCGTCGGCGACATCGACAAGTAGCCGGGCCCACCGCCACCGTGCAGCCCGCGGCCGCCGTCCAGCCCGCGGCCGCCGTCCAGCCCGCGGCCCGGGCTGCCCGCGGCCTAGGCTGCCCGCATGACCTCCGGCACCAAGACACACCCGCACCCCGGCATATACGCCGCCTACCTGCGGCGGCTCGGCATCGAGGAGCCCGGCGCGCCGTCCGTGGAGGGGCTGTTCGCCCTCCAGCGGGCGCACCTGGAGCGCGTCCCGTACGAGAACGTCGACATCCAGCTCGGCCGCGCCCCCGGCATCGACCCCGAGCTGACGGCACGCCGCTTCGCGGCCGGTCGCGGCGGCTACTGCTTCCACCTCAACGGCGCCTTCGCGGCGCTCCTGGACCACCTCGGCTACGAGGTCACCCGCCATGTCGGCGGCGTCTACATGGAATCGCAGGCCGAAGACGCCGTCCGGGGCGTGAGCGGCGACCACCTGGCGCTCACCGTCCGCGTGCCGGGGGCGGCAGCCGACGGGACCCGCGTCTACTACGTGGACGCCGGGCTTGGCGACGGCCCGTACGAGCCGCTGCCGCTGCGCGAAGGCTCCCACCGCCAGGGGGCCTTCGCCTACTCCCTGGAACGGCTGCCCGGAACGGGCTGGCTCTACCGCAACCCGGGCAGCTCCGCCCCGCTCGCGAACTTCCGCGCGGAGCCCGCCGGACCGGCCGCGGCGGCCGCCTTCGAGGCGGAACACGTCCGGCTGTCGACCTCCGAGGACTCCGGTTTCGTACGGACCTTCGCGGCCCTGCGGCGCGACGCGGACGGCATCGACACCCTGCGGGGACGGGTGCTGAGCCGGATCGACCCGGTGCACGGGAACACGGAGCGCGTGCTGGACGGCCCGGAGGAGTTCTACACCGTGCTGGAAGGCGTCTTCGGCCGCGCACTCGACGACCTGACCCCGACCGACCGCGCGGCCCTGTGGACCCGGGTGGCCCGGGCCCACGACAGCTGGGCGGCCGCCCGGGGGCGCTGACCCGGGAGCGGTCGGGCGGGCCGATGTCCGCGGGGCAGGGCAGACTTGGGGGATGTCCCTTTCACCCCGCCGGGCCTGCCCCTCCTGCGGCCGCGACTGCGCCGTCACCGCCGGTCGGATCGCCCGCCACGACCCGCCCGCGGGCCGGGGCCGCGGGGACCTCGTCTCCTGCCCCGGCTCCCGCGCCCGCGTGACCCTCGGCGCCGCCGCCCCGACGCTGGACGGCTTCACCCTGTCCCCGCTGCCGGGCCAACTGCCGCTGTTCTAGCGCCCCTCGACCACTGCCTCCGTGGACATGCTCGAGGCCGCCCGGACCGCGGCGCCGTCCGCTGGTTCGACGCGCCGCGCTAGGAGATGGCGGTGCGGAGCTGGACCACGTCGATCGGCTCCGTCTCGTCGTGGGCGGTGAGGTCGATGACCTGGCCCACGGCACGGTGCTCGTCGGTGGCCGCCTTGAACTCCGGCTCCGCCCCGCTCCGGGCGGACTCCGCCTTGTGGACGGCGAGGGCCTCCGCGCCGACGACATCGGCGAGGTCCTCGTTCTGGACGGACTCGATGACCGCGCGCACCTGCGCGGCCGTCTTCGTACCGAAGAAGTCGAAGCCGCCCTCGACGCGCGAGGTCGGGCGGCGCTGCGCCGCGTACGGGGCCACCGCGGCCGCGAGCCGGCGTGCGGGGACGGCCGCCGCCGGGCCCGCGGGCACCGGGCCGGTCAGCGCGGGGCGGGCGTGCGACTCCGGCTCGGCGGGCTTCGCGGGGGCGGCGGGCACGGGGGCGGCCTGCACGGGGGCGGCAGGGCCGGCGGGGGCGGCCGGAGCCGCCGGGAGGGCACGGGCGGCCGGGGCGGCGGGGAGAGCCGCCGGCCCGCGCGGGGGCTCCGGGGCGGACGCGGCGGCCCGGGCCGCCTTGTCGGCCAGCGCCGTGAGCGCGGCGTGCGCGCGGGCGAAGCCCACCGAGGTGGCGGCGCCGGCGCTGGTGCGCTCCTCTGAGACGGCGGGAAGTTCCTTGGGACCCGGGGCGGCGGGAGCGGCCGGGGCCGCGGCCTCGATGGCCAGCAGCCGGCGGCCCTCCAGGGCGCTCGCCCGCTCGGTCTCCGCGGTGGCGTACCGGCGCAGCAGCGCCGCGTGCTCCCCGCGCAGGCCCGCGAGTTCGACCCGCTTGGCGCGCAGTTTGGCGTCGAGCTTGCCGCGCAGCACCCGGGCCTCTTCGAGGTCGGATTCGAGCTCGGCTATCCGCTCGTCCGTGCGCCACTCGTCCTTGACCCGCTCGCGCCCGAGCTCGCTGACCCGGCGGCCGGCCGACAGGTCCCACGCGCGCATGACGACGGCGCCGGCCAGGCCGGCGGCCGCGGTGAGGGCCACGAGCAGGCGCAGCGCCATCGGTTCCGCGAGCAGCCAGGCGGCGCCGGCGCCGGCTATGGACACACCGGCGACGGCCGTCGGCGTGAGCAGCCGGTGAAGGGGTTCGGGATTGCGGTGGCGTCCACGGGGCATGGCCTGAAATTTACAGGGCGTGGACAGGGTGTGGGGTAGCCGCCCGGGAATCTGTTTCCGAGCAGTTACCGCACGTCCCGTACGAAAGGCGCAACTCCTACTTCTTCAGAAGGCCCTTGGACTCCAGATAGGCCTTCGCGACATCGGCCGGCTTGGCGCGCTCGGCGTCGATCTTGCGGTTCAACTCGACCAGGTCGGCCGTGGTGAGCGCCTTGGTGATCTTGTCGAGGGCGGCCGCGATCTCGGGGGCGCCGGCGTCCTTGGCGTTGACCACCGGGAGCACGTTGTCGGCGTTCTGGAGCTTCTTGTCGTCCTCCAGGAGGACCAGGCCGAAGCTGTCGAGGGTGGCGTCCGTGGTGGTGGTGAGGACGAGCTGGTCGGCGCCGTCCTTCACCGCCTGCTTGGCCTGCGGGGTTCCGACGCCCTTGGGGTCGATACCGGAAACATCGATTCCGTATGTGGTCTTCAATCCGGGTGCGCAGAAGGGCCGCACCGCGCATTCGTCACCGGCCGCGATCTTCACCTTCAGACCGGACTTGCCCAGATCGGAAAGGGTCTTGAGATTGTTCTTCGTGGCGAATTCCTTGCTCACCGCGAAGGCGTTCTGGTCGACCGCCGAGCCCGCGGGCAGCGCCTTCAGCCCCAGCGGACCCGCCAGCTTCTCCAGGGCCACCACCGTCGCCGCCACGTCGCTCGACGCGACCGGCTTGTCCGTCGGCGCCTTGGAGCCGTTCACCTTGGCGTTGAGGAACTCCGCGAGGGTCGCCGCGTACTCCGGGACGACGTCGATCTCGCCCTTCTCCAGCGAGGGTTCGTACAGCTCACGGTTGTTGACCGTGGTGATCGAGGTGCTGTAACCGGCGTCCTTCAGGATCTGCGCGTACAGCTCGGCCAGCACGTTGGACTCGGTGAACCCGGCCGCACCGATCACCAGCTTGCCGCCCTTGCCACCCTCGGACGACCCGGAGGCGGCGGCGGAGGAGCCCCCGTCCTTGGTCTTCTCCAGGCTGTCGCCGCCGCACGCGGCGAGCGATGCGGTCAGGGCGACCGCGCCCAGGGCCGCGCCGAGGGCGCGCGTGGACTTGCTCATCTCAATCTCCTTCAAGGGGTGGGCCGACAAGGGGTGGGCCGACAAGGGGTGGGCCGACGTCTCGGGGCACCGCTCAGCGGGTGGCCGCGCCCGGCAGCAGCCGGTCGGCCGCCACCAGCGCGCCCTCCACGAGCAGGGCCAGCGCCGCGACCAGCAGGGCGCCCGCGACGACCTGCGGGGTGTTGTACGTGTTGAAGCCGGCGGTGATGATCCGGCCGAGGCCGCCCTGGCCGACCATGGCGGCGATGGTGGCCGTGGCGATGACCTGGACGGCCCCCGAGCGCAGCCCCGTCATCACCAGTCCGCGCGCGAGCGGCAGTTCCACCCGCCAGAAGAGCTGGCGGCCGGACATGCCCATGCCGCGCGCGGCCTCCACCACCGAGCGGTCGACCTCGCGCATGCCGACGTAGGCGTTGGTCAGCAGCGGCGGGATCGCGAAGAGCACCAGCGCGGCGATGGTGGGCAGGTACCCGGCGCCCCGCAGCGGGGAGACCATGAACAGCGCCAGCACCGCGAAGACCGGGACGGCCCGCCCGATGTTGGAGACGTTGACGGCGAGGCCGCCGCCCTTGCCGAGGTGGCCCAGCAGCAGTCCGACCGGCAGGGCGACCGCGCAGGCCAGCGCCAGGGCGATCCCGCTGACGTACACGTGCTCGCCGAGCCGGTTCCAGACCCCGCTCTCCCCGGACCAGTTGGCCCCGTCGGCCAGCCAGTCCCAGGCCTGTCCCAGCACTCCCATCAGACGACTCCCGCGCTGACGTCGGCTCCACGGGCGGCGCGAGCGGCACGGGTCGCGCGCGTCGCCCGGGTCGCACGGGTCCAGGGGGTCAGCAGCCGCTGGAGGCCGAGCAGAGCCAGGTCCGCGACGAGCGCGAGGAGTACGCACAGCACCGAGGCGGTGAGCACCTGTGCCTTGAAGGAACTGTTCACGGCGGGTGCGATGAGATTGCCGAGGCCGCCCTTGCCCACGATGGAGCCCACGGTCGTCAGCGCCACGGTGGAGACGGTCGCGATCCGTACGCCGGCCAGCAGGGCGGGCAGCGCCAGCGGCAGCTCGACCTGCCACAGCAGCCGGCCCGGGCCGTACCCCATCCCGCGCGCGGCTTCCCGTACGTCCGCGGGCACGGCTTCGAGACCGGCCAGCACGTTGCGCACGAGGATGGTCAGCGAATACAGCACCAGGCCGGTCACCACCAGCGCCGCCGAGAGCCCGAAGACCGGCAGCAGCAGCGAGAACATGGCGAGCGAGGGGACCGTGTAGAGCAGGGTGGTGATGCCGAGGACGGGGGCCGCCCAGCGGCGGCCGCGACGGGCCAGCAGCGCGAGCGGGACGGACACGGCGATGCCGATCAGCACCGACACGCCCGTGATCCACACGTGTTCGAGGGTGGCGTCGGTGAGCTCCTGGGAGCGGGACGTGACGTAGTCCCAGCAGATCCAGTCGTTCGCCACCAGGCAGCTCTGCCCGGCCATCGCCCCTCACCCCCCGTCACCGACCGTACGTAGGAGCGACCATAACCCCCGGCACCCACAATGGCCGGAATCCTTCGCACACGGGCAACACGCCCTTCACAAACGGACCCCGCGGGTAGGGAAAGATGGCCGGGTGATCCGATTCGAGCAAGTGACCAAGCGCTACCCCGACGGGACCACGGCCGTCGCCGACCTGTCCTTCGAGGTCGCCGAGGGAGAACTGGTCACCCTGGTGGGCCCGTCCGGCTGCGGCAAGACGACCACCATGAAGATGGTCAACCGGCTCATCGAGCCGACCTCCGGCCGGATCCTCCTGAACGGCGAGGACATCGCCGCCGCCGACCCCGTCGAACTGCGCCGCCGCATCGGCTACGTCATCCAGCAGGTCGGGCTGTTCCCGCACAAGACGGTGCTGGAGAACACGGCCACCGTGCCGCAGCTCATCGGCACCCCGAAGGCCAAGGCCCGCGCGCGGGCCGCGGAACTCCTCGAACTGGTCGGGCTGGACCCGGCCGTCTACGGCGGCCGCTATCCGGAGCAGCTCTCCGGCGGGCAGCGCCAGCGCGTCGGCGTGGCCCGGGCGCTCGCCGCGGACCCGCCGGTGCTGCTGATGGACGAGCCGTTCGGCGCGGTGGACCCGGTGGTGCGCGAGCGGTTGCAGAACGAGTTCCTGACGCTCCAGAAGACCGTGCGCAAGACGATCCTGCTGGTCACGCACGACCTGGAGGAGGCGGTCCGGCTCGGGGACCGCATCGCGGTCTACGGAGCGGGCACCATCGAGCAGTTCGCCCGCCCGGCGCAGGTGCTGGGCGCCCCGGCGACCGACTACGTGGCCGGCTTCGTCGGCTCCGACCGCGGGCTCAAGCGCCTCGCCGTCACCGCCGTGGCACAGGCCGACCTGTCCGACCCGGCCTCCGACGGCGGAAAGGCCCCCACCGCCGAAGTGGCGCTGGGGGCCAGTCTGCGCGAGGCGCTCGCGCTGCTGCTCCAGGAGGACTCGGGGCGGATCGGGGTCACGGATCCCGACTCCGGCGAGCTGATCGGCGTACTCACCCCGGAGGGGGTGCACCGGGCCCTGCGCCGGGCCCGGCTGCAGGAGGCCTGAGCCGGGAAGCCCGAGCCCTCCTACGCCTGGATCCTGCCGCTCATCCACACCAGCATCGGCGGGATCTCGCGGCGCCAGGTGTTGAAGTTGTGGCCGCCGCTGTCGAGGATGATGGAGGAGACCCGGTCCGGTCCCTTGACCAGCGTGATGAACTTCTTCGTGCCGGCGAGGTTCGGCTCGCCCTTCTCGCTGCTGGTGACCAGGAACGACGTACCGGACGGCTGCTTCGCCTTCACCGACTCCAACACGTTCGCGCGCGCCTTCAGCTTCGCGTCCCCGTGGAAGAGGTCACCGGTCGTCGGGTCGTCCGCGGCCTCGTAGTACGCGGACAGGCCCGCGGCGGCACCGAAGGTCTTCGGGTAGTGCGCGGCGATCTTCAGCGCGCAGTAACCGCCCGTGGAGTTGCCGATGAAACCCATGTTCTCGGGCTTCTTGCCGACCCGGAAGGTGTTCTGGACGGCCTGCGGAAGGTCCTGGCCGTAGAAGGTCTCGGTCTGCGGGCCACCGGGTATGTCCACGCACTCGGTGTCGCGCGAACCCGGGGTCGGACGGAGCATGACCAGGATCATCGGCTTCATCTTGCCCGTCTTGGCCTGCCTGAAGGCCGTCATCGGGTAGTCGAGCCCTTTGATCAGGTTCTCCGCCATGCCCGGGTAGCCCGTGAGGACGATGGAGGCCGGGAAGTTCTGGTCCTTGTGCTGCGGCTGGAAGTACTCCGGCGGCAGCCACACGAAGCCGGTCGTCGTTATCTTCGACTTCTGGCCGGTTATCGCCACTTTCAGGATCTGCCCGCCGACCGGCGGCTTGGCGCCGCCGGGCACGTCCAGCTGCTGTTTGTCGACGACCTTGATGTCGGCACTGCTCATCGAATGGTCGACGACCTTGCCGATCGAGGTCTCCTGGCCGAAGAGGTCGGCCCAGGACCCGTAGAACAGGAAGGACTTGTTCGCGCCGAGGCCGATCGCCGCGAACAGCGCCAGCTGCGTCGCCAGCAGGAGGGCGATCCGGCCGAGGACCGCGCGCCAGGAGCGGCCCGAGAGCTTCGGCCAGAACCACACCGTGGCCGCGAACAGCAGCACACCGGCAAGGATGGCCAGCGCCAGAACCGTATTACTGGTGAGACCCATGAGCAGTCAGTCGACTTTCTATGGCAGGACTAGTTTTTTTCTCGAGGAAGAGTGAACCCGCTCCCCTCCGATGTCGTCCTAGTGGACGCACCACCCAGCGGAGGCTCCAGCGGCCTTCGGCCACATGATCTCTCGCGGAGCAACGGGAAGCGATGTCTAGCAGGATAGATGGCGATAAGTCGGGACAGGTTCCGAAGCCTGTCAGCCGAATCCTCCGAGGCCCACGACCGGAGACCGTCCCCGGGATCGTCGGCACAGCCGTCACGGTCGTCGGCTTGCTGGACATCGCGGCGGGAGTCTTCCCGCGCTTCCGGCACAGCCGCATCCACGCGGTCACCGAAGTGCTGCCCGGCTCCTTCGGCCCCTTCGCGGCCGCCCTGGCCCTCAGCGCCGGCGTGCTGCTCCTGCTGCTCGCCCACGGGCTCAAGCGCCGCAAGCGCCGTGCCTGGCGGGCCGCGGTGGTGCTGCTGCCGGCGGGCGCCGTCGCGCAGTTCACGTACCGCCACTCGATCATCGGCCTGATCATCTCGGCGGTGCTCCTGGCACTCCTGCTGCGCCACCAGAGTGAATTCAAGGCACTGCCCGACCCGCGCAGCCGGTGGAAGGCGCTCGCCAACTTCGTGCTGATGAGCGCGGGCTCCATCGGCCTCGGTCTGGTCATCGTCAACTCGCACCCCGGCCGCGTTGTAGGCAATCCGGGTGTTTACGAACAGATCAGCCACGTCGTCTACGGGCTCTTCGGCTTCGAGGGCCCCGTCGACTACGCCGGCCGGGTGTCCTGGACCGTCGGCTACTCCCTGGGCGCCCTCGGCATGCTGACCGCCGTCACCACCATCTACCTGGCCTTCCGCCCCGAGCACCCGGCCGCCCGGCTCACCGCCGACGACGAGGTCAAGCTCCGCGAGCTGCTCGCCCGGCACGGCGGCCGCGACTCGCTGGGCCACTTCGCGCTCCGCCGCGACAAGGCCGTCGTCTTCTCCCCCAGCGGCAAGGCCGCCGTCACCTACCGCGTCGTCTCCGGCGTGATGCTCGCCTCCGGCGACCCCGTCGGCGACGTCGAGGCCTGGCCCGGCGCCATCGAACGGTTCATGGAGGAAGCCAAGACCCACTCCTGGACCCCCGCCGTCATGGGCTGCAGCGAGACCGGCGGCGAAGTCTGGACCCGCGAGACCGGTCTCGACGCCCTGGAGCTCGGGGACGAGGCGATCGTCGACGTCAAAGACTTCTCCCTCTCGGGCCGGGCGATGCGCAACGTCCGGCAGATGGTGAAGCGCATCGAGCGCAACGGCTACACCACCAAGGTCCGCCGCGTCAGCGAGCTGACCGAGACCGAGCTGGAGCAGGTCCGCGGCGCCGCCGACGCCTGGCGCGGCACCGACACCGAACGCGGCTTCTCCATGGCGCTCGGCCGCGTCGGCGACCCCGGCGACGGCGACTGCTACATCGCCACCGCGCACCGCGTCGAGGAGGGCGACACCTCCCCCTTCGGCGACCTCAAAGCCGTCCTGCACTTCGTGCCGTGGGGCAAGGACGGCATGTCGCTGGAGCTGATGCGCCGCGACCGCGCCGCCGACCCCGGCATGAACGAACTGCTCATCGTCGCCTCCCTGGAGGCCTCCCCGGCACTCGGCATCGAGAAGGTCTCCCTGAACTTCGCGATGTTCCGCTCGGCCCTGGCCCGCGGCGAGAAGATCGGCGCCGGCCCGGTCCTGCGGATGTGGCGCAGCCTGCTGGTGTTCCTCTCGCGCTGGTTCCAGATCGAGTCGCTGTACAAGTTCAACGCGAAGTTCCGCCCCCGCTGGGAGCCCCGCTTCGTGGTCTTCCGCACCACCCGGGACCTGCCCCGCATCGGCTTCGCCGCGATGCAGGCCGAGGGCTTCGTCACGCTGGCCCTGCCCCGCCTGTTCGCCGGCCGCAGGCGCCCCAAGCCGGTCCGCACCTGCGCCCACCACCGCGTACAGGCCCCGACCGTCGTCGCCGTCCCGGCGGAACGCGAGATCCAGGCCGCCTGACGCCACATCCCGCCGGGGGGCGATCCAGCCCCGCCGGCGTTCGAGGCGCGGGGTCCGGGCGCCCGCCCGGCCAGGGCAGGGGCCAGGACACGGGCCCTACCCTGGGAACCATGAACACGAACCGCGGCCCCGCCCCCAGGGGCCTGGTGACAGGCCTCCCCGACTGGGACCGCTGCGCGGTCATGGGCGTCGTCAACGTCACCCCCGACTCCTTCTCCGACGGCGGCCGCTGGTTCGACACCACCGCGGCCGTCAAGCGCGGCCTCGACCTCGTCGCCCAGGGCGCCGACCTCGTGGACGTGGGCGGCGAGTCCACCCGCCCCGGCGCCTCCCGCGTCGACGAGGAGGAGGAGCTGCGCCGGGTCGTCCCCGTCGTCCGCGGCCTCGCCTCCGAAGGGGTCGTCGTCTCCGTCGACACCATGCGCGCCTCCGTCGCCGCCCGGGCCGTGGCCGCCGGCGCCACCCTGGTCAACGACGTCAGCGGCGGCCTCGCCGACCCCGGCATGATCCCGGCCGTCGCCGCCGCCGAAGTGCCCTTCGTCGTCATGCACTGGCGCGGTTTCAGCGACGGCATGAACAGCCTCGCCGTCTACGACGACGTCCTCGCCGAGGTCACCGCCGAACTCCACACCCGCATCGACGCCGTCGTCACCGGCGGCATCGCCCCCGAACGGCTCCTGGTCGACCCCGGTCTGGGCTTCGCCAAGAACGCCGAACACGACCTGGCCCTGGTCGCCCACCTCGCCGAGCTGCGCGCCCTCGGTTTCCCGCTGCTGGTGGCCGCCTCGCGGAAGCGTTTCCTCGGCCGGGTGCTGGCCGGCGCCGACGACGCCTCCCCGCCGCCCGCCCGCGAACGCGACGCCGCGACCGCCGCCGTCACCGCCATCGCCGCCGCCGGGGGCGCCTGGGCCGTACGGGTCCACGAGGTACGGGCGAGCGCCGACGCGGTTCGGGTGGCCCGCGCCGTGGAAGGGGCACTGCGTACGACCCGTAGCGACGAGGAAGGGGCACGGTGAGCCGTACCGACATCGAATCCGTCGAAGAGGTCAACACGGCCTTCTACGAGGCCATGGAGCGGGGGGACTTCGACACGCTGTCGGCGCTCTGGCTCGAAGACGAGATCTCCTGCGTGCACCCGGGCTGGCCGGTGCTGTCGGGACGCGGCGAAGTGCTGCGCTCCTACGCGCTGATCATGTCGCACACCGAGTACATCCAGTTCTTCCTCACCGACACCAAGGTCACCGTCATAGGCGACACCGCCCTGGTGACCTGCACCGAGAACATCCTCAGCGGCGGACCCGCCGAGGACGGCGGGGAACTGGGCCCGCTCGTCGGCCAGCTCGTCGTGGCCACGAATGTGTTCCGACGCACACCGGAGGGCTGGCGGCTCTGGTCGCACCACGGTTCTCCCGTCCTCACGGACTCCGACGAGGACGACGAGGAGGAGCCCTCCTAGCCCCTCAGTCGGGATGCTGTCGGGCTCCGAGGTATTTCGCAGGTAAATTCGAAGATGGACGACGCCGACCGCACTCGGCTCCGGCCATGGATCCGGGGAGTCCCGGACCGGAAGCACCTACGAAAAGCAGGAGTGATTCGCGTGGATCGTGTCGCGCTGCGCGGCCTCAAGGCTCGCGGGCACCATGGCGTCTTCCCCCGGGAACGCGAGGAAGGCCAGACCTTCATCGTCGACCTGGTGCTCCACCTCGACACCCGTCCCGCGGCGGCGGGAGACGACCTGGCTAAGACCGTGCACTACGGGGTAGTCGCGGAGGAAGTCGTCGACGTGGTCCAAGGCGAGCCCGTGGACCTGATCGAGACCCTCGCCGAGCGGATCGCCCAGCAGTGCCTCAAGCACGAGGCGGTCGCCCAGGTGGAGGTCGTCGTCCACAAACCGGACGCGCCGATCACCGTCCCCTTCGACGACGTGACCATCACGATCACCCGGAGCCGCGCGTGAACAACGGAATGAACGCCCAGAGCGACCCCACGGTCCAGCCCGTACCCGCCTCCGTGGTCGAAGCCGTCGACGCGGCGGACGTCACCCTGTCGAATCCCAAGTGGGCCGTCGTCGCGCTCGGCGCGAACCTGGGCAACCGCCTGGAGACCCTCCAGGGCGCCATCGACGCCCTCGGCGACACCCCGGGCCTGCGGGTCAAGGCCGTCTCCCCCGTCTACGAGACGGAGCCGTGGGGCGTGGATCCGGGCTCGCAGCCCTCGTACCTCAACGCCGTCATCTCGGTGAAGACCACCCTGCCCCCCAGCTCGCTGCTGGAACGCGGCCACGCCATCGAAGAGGCCTTCGACCGCGTCCGCGAGGAGCGCTGGGGCCCCCGCACGATCGACGTCGACATCATCGCCTACGCCGACGTGGTCTCCGCCGACCCCGACCTCACCCTCCCGCACCCGCGCGCCCACCAGCGCGCCTTCGTGCTGGCCCCCTGGCACGACATCGACCCCGAAGCGCAGATCCCGGGCCACGGTCCCGTCGCCGCGCTCTTGGCGGCGGTCGGCCTCTCCGGTCTCACCCAGCGCACGGACCTGGAACTGCGCCTCCCCGAATGAGCCGCGCCCGCGGGGCGGGGCCGTCGACCACTTAGGATCACCGGATATGCACGCACGGAGAGCGGGCGCTGCGGGAATGGCGGGAGAGGCGTACGTGAAGCAACTGAGGCCGGCGGTCCTGGCGGGCATTTTCGCGATCGCCGCGGTGCTGTCCTGGGCCGGAGCCCGGCTGTGGAACGCGTACGGCACGCTCCCAGGCGTCCCGGTGGCCGCGCCCATCGTGCTCGGCGCCATCGCGGTGGTCCTGCTGGCGACGGCCCTGTCACTGCGCTCCCGCCTGAAGGCCCAGCGCGACCGGGTGCCCGGCGCCAAGGGCGTGGAGCCGCTGATGGCGGCCCGCGCGGTGGTCTTCGGCCAGGCCAGCGCCCTGGTGGCGGCCCTGGTCGCGGGCGCCTACGGCGGCGTGGGCGTCTTCCTCCTGACCAACGCCATGGACGTCCCCGCCCGCCGCGACCAGACCTGGTACGCCGGCTTCTCGGTCCTGGCGGGCGCGGCGGTCGTGGCGGCGGCCCTCTTCCTGGAACACGTCCTGAAGCTCCCGGACGACGAGGACCCCACCCCTGAGGCCCCGGCGCGCGCCTAAGCCGCCGGACAGGCCGCGCCCACCACTCCATAGGCGCGGCCGTCGAGGTCGAACTCCCCGAGCGGGGTCATGCCCAGCCCGTCGACGTGCACCGTCCACGAGGCCCGGTTCGTCAGCTCGATGAAGGCCACCATCACCTCGGCCCGCCCCGTGGCGGCCTTCAGCGCGGTGGTGAACAGCCCCCGGGCGATCCCCCGGCCCCGGTACGCGGCCGCGACCACGACGGGCCCGTAGAGCAGCCACCGCACGGCCCCGAGCGGCCGCCCGTGCCACAGCAGCGAATCCTGGGCCCTCAGCAGCGCCAGCACGGGCGGCGGCGGCCCCGGCACGCTCTCGGCCCGCACGAGCCCGAGCATCCCGGCGATCTCCCCGCCGTCGTCCGCGACGAGCAGCCCCCCGGCCTCGGCCATCGCCCGCAGCGCGTCCTCGTCGAGGGCCCCCTGCACGAACCCCTGCCGGGACCGCTCCTCCTCGCTCAGCGCATCGTGGTGATTGGCGGCGAAGAGCCCCGCCACGGCAGGTGCGTCCGCCGCCAAAGCGGCCCTGTACTCCATGGCCCCGATGCTTCCATCCGGCCCCGACGACCGCATCCGCTCAGCCCCGGGCCCGGACCAGATGCCCGCTCACCAGGAAGCCCGGGTGAGGATCGAGCCGGCAGGTGACGCCCGCCCGGGGACACCACTCGGTGTGAACCTCGCGCCGATGATCTCCGCCATCTCACGGAGGAAGGGAACGTTGGCGCTGACCACGATGCGGCACCCCCAGTCGCCGCTGCTCCGGTACCCGTCGCCGTCGACGTAGCCGTCCAGGAAGCCGTTGAAGGTCACCTCGTCCCGCAGCACTACGCGGGGGAAGTGCTGTCGCATGTGGTGAGCGTCCCCGCCCACGTACTGCCTCAGCAGGTCGGCGAGGTACGAAGAGACGACGCGCACCCTGAAGCCTGGAAGGTCCCGCTGAAGGTAGCCGGAGGGCCTGGTGACCGGCTCCAGACGGGCCGTGAGGCCGGTGGCCGCCGTCAGGCATGCTGCGTACCGGCTGGCAAACCCCTCGTCGTTGACGATGAGGGACACATAGTTCGTGCCGACCGTCCCATCGGAACAGGTCGCACCAACCAAGTAGCCGAACTCATAACCGGACCGGATCTCGAGACGCCGACGACAGAGCTTGCGCGCCGGGCTCCAGAGAACGGCGCTGCCTGCGGCCTCAGCCGCAGGCACCCACCCGGCAGGAGTGGCCACGAGCTGATCCGGAGCCACGCAGAACGTCTGTTGGTCCGTGACCACGTCCACGACTGCGCGGGCCTTTACGGCCTCCACCGACGTGACGACCGTCTGTACTGTCCGCGACCCGGCCAAGGTCCAGAGCCGGTCGCCCACACGGACGGTTCGTGCCTGAGCCTGCCCGTCCACCCCGTTCACCAACTGCTTGCTCGGCAGCCCGCCCATCCCGCCCCCTGATCAGTGCGTGAATCACCTGATCGACGACGTTATGGGGCGGGTCTGACAATCCGGCTAGCGGGCGATGATCAGCGACATCGCCTCGTTGCGGGTCGCGGGGTCGCGGAGCTGGCCGCGGACGGCCGAGGTGATGGTCTTCGCGCCCGGCTTGCGGACGCCGCGCATGGTCATGCACATGTGCTCGCACTCGATGACCACGATGACCCCGCGCGGGTCCAGGATCTCCATCAGGGAGTCCGCGATCTGCGTGGTCAGCCGTTCCTGCACCTGGGGGCGACGCGCGAACACGTCCACCAGCCGGGCCAGCTTAGACAGGCCGGTGATCTTGCCGTCGACGGACGGAATGTACCCAACATGGGCAACTCCGACGAATGGCACCAAATGATGCTCACAGCTGCTCATGACCTCGATGTCCTTCACCAGGACCATCTCGTCGTGGCCGAGGTCGAATGTCGTGGTCAGCACCTCTTCGGGCTTCTGCCACAGACCCCCGAATATCTCCCTGTACGCCCGCGCCACCCGGGCCGGCGTCTCAAGGAGCCCCTCGCGGTCCGGGTCCTCGCCGACCGCGATCAGGAGCTCGCGGACCGCCGCCTCGGCGCGCTTCTCGTCGAACTCGCCGATCGTGCCCTCGCCACCGGTCAGGGTCACTGGGTCGGTCATCTCTTCCTCGTTCCTGTCTGCGCGCTCACGTGCACGTGAAAGTGCCGCGCCCCCCAGGCTAGAACCTGGGGGGCGCGGCTTCCATTCCGGGAGGTACTACGCCTCCGGGAGCTCCTCCGGGGAGGGCTCCGGGGACTTCTCCACGGATACGGCCGAGGCCGCGGACGTGCCGTTCGCCGCGTTCGTCAGCTGGAGCTCCTTGGGAGAGAGCACCGGCGGACGGGTGGACGGTGTGCGGTGCGAGGAGCCGGTCCACGCCGGGCGGGCCGGGCGCTTCACGATCGTCGAGAAGACCTCGGCGATCTGCTCCTTGTTGAGCGTCTCCTTCTCGAGGAGGGCGAGGACGAGGTTGTCGAGGACGTCGCGGTTCTCGACCAGGATTTCCCAGGCCTCGTTGTGCGCCGTCTCGATGAGCTTCTTGACCTCTTCGTCGACCAGCGCGGCGACCTCTTCCGAGTAGTCCCTCGGGTGCGACATCTCGCGGCCCAGGAACGGCTCGGTGTTGTCCCCGCCGAACTTGATCGCGCCGAGACGCTCGGTCATGCCGTACTGGGTGACCATCGCGCGGGCCGTTGCCGTGGCCTTCTCGATGTCGTTCGCGGCGCCCGTGGTCGGGTCGTGGAAGACCAGCTCCTCGGCCGCGCGCCCACCCAGCATGTACGCCAGCTGGTCGAGCATCTCGTTGCGCGTGGTCGAGTACCTGTCCTCGTCGGGCAGGACCATGGTGTAACCCAGGGCCCGGCCGCGGGACAGGATCGTGATCTTGTGGACCGGGTCGGAGTTCGGGGAAGCCGCCGCGACCAGGGCGTGGCCGCCCTCGTGGTACGCGGTGATCTTCTTTTCCCGGTCCGACATGATCCGCGTCCGCTTCTGCGGACCCGCCACGACGCGGTCGATCGCCTCGTCCAGCGCGTGGTTGTCGATCAGCTTCCCGTCCGAGCGGGCCGTGAGCAGCGCGGCCTCGTTCAGGACGTTGGCGAGATCGGCACCCGTGAAGCCGGGCGTACGGCGGGCGACAGCACCCAGGTCGACGTCCGGTGCGGTCGGCTTGCCCTTCTGGTGGACCTTGAGGATCTCCAGACGGCCCTGCATGTCCGGACGGTCGACCGCGATCTGGCGGTCGAAGCGGCCGGGGCGCAGGAGGGCCGGGTCGAGGATGTCGGGACGGTTCGTGGCGGCGATCAGGATGACCCCGCCCTTCACGTCGAAGCCGTCCATCTCGACGAGCAGCTGGTTGAGGGTCTGCTCGCGCTCGTCGTGACCGCCGCCCAGGCCCGCACCGCGGTGCCGGCCGACGGCGTCGATCTCGTCGACGAAGACGATCGCCGGGGCGTTGGCCTTGGCCTGTTCGAACAGGTCGCGGACACGCGAGGCACCGACACCGACGAACATCTCGACGAAGTCGGATCCGGAGATCGAGTAGAAGGGGACACCGGCCTCGCCCGCGACGGCACGCGCGAGCAGGGTCTTACCGGTGCCGGGCGGGCCGTACAGCAGCACGCCCTTGGGGATCTTGGCGCCGACGGCCTGGAACTTCGCCGGCTCCTGGAGGAACTCCTTGATCTCGTGGAGTTCCTCGACGGCCTCGTCCGAGCCCGCGACATCGGCGAACGTCGTCTTCGGGGTGTCCTTGGTGATGAGCTTGGCCTTGGACTTCCCGAACTGCATGACCCGGGAACCACCGCCCTGCATCTGGTTCATCAGGAACAAGAAGACGACGACGATGAGGACGAACGGCAGCAGCGAGAGCAGCACGCTCAGGAACGGGCTGGTCTTGTCCGGCGTGACGGAGTATCCGTCAGGGATCTGACCGGCTTCGTACTTGGTCTGGAGGTTCTGGGCGAGTTGTACGCCCTGGTCCCCGATGTAGTTGGCCTGGAACTTGGTGCCGTCGTTGTCGCCGAGCTTCTGGTCCTTCTTCAGCTCGATCTTGATCATCTGGCTGTCACCGGTGGTGAGCTTGGCGCTGTCCACCTGGCCACTGTTGATCGCCTTGATGACCTCGCTGGTCTCCACCGACTTGTAGCCGCCGCCGGAGCCGACGACGTTCATCAACACGACCACGGCGAGGACGGCCAGCACGATCCACATAACCGGCCCACGGAAGTATCGCTTCACGTCCATCCATACGGGGCGCTAGGCACCCCGTCCCTCCTGCCCGTAGGTAAATGCTGCTGTGAGTAAAGACTGTTCTTCGGAATGTACCCCTGCATTGTCACCCGCGGCCTCATGGGACGGCTGACAGACCCGCCTTTCCATGCTCCAACGGCGGGAAACGCTCCAGGGTTCCCCTGTCGGGCGCTGGATCAGCCGCCGTAGACGTGGGGAGCGAGGGTGCCGACGAACGGCAGGTTGCGGTACTTCTCGGCGTAGTCGAGGCCGTAGCCGACGACGAACTCGTTCGGGATGTCGAAGCCGACCCACTTCACGTCGATCGCGACCTTGGCGGCGTCGGGCTTGCGCAGCAGCGTGACGACCTCCAGGGAGGCCGGCTGGCGGGAGCCGAGGTTCGACAGCAGCCACGACAGGGTCAGGCCCGAGTCGATGATGTCCTCGACGATCAGGACGTGCTTGTCCTTGATGTCGGTGTCCAGGTCCTTGAGGATCCGCACCACGCCCGAGGACTGGGTCCCGGCGCCGTACGAGGACACCGCCATCCAGTCCATGGTGAGCGGGGTGGACAAGGCGCGTGCCAGGTCCGCCATGACCATCACCGCGCCCTTGAGGACGCCGACGATGAGCAGGTCCTTGCCCGCGTACTCCGCGTCGATCTTCGCGGCCAGCTCTGCCAGCTTCGCGTCGATCTCTTCCTTGGTGATGAGCACCGACTGGAGGTCGTTGCCCATGTCCTTCTCGTCCACCCGCATCACTTTCGTTGTCGGCTGGGGCTCCGGGGGGTGACCCCGGAGGTCTCAGCCGTGTTTCAGCACCAATCAGCCCTGCCGGATGACCAGTCTGCCACCCTGCCGCTGGGCCTCGACCCGGCCGGGCAGGTTGATGGCTCCCTGACCGCGCCATCCGGTGATGAGCCGGTCGACTTCCTCGATGTGGCGGGCGAAGAGGGAGCCTGCGGGGGAACCGGCGGCGACGACGGCCCGGCGCAGTACGCGGCGGCGGACCGCGGGGGGCAGTGCGTACAGCTTGGCGCACTCCAGGCGGCCGTCCTCGTCCCGTACGCCGCTCTCGGCCTCGGCGGCCCAGGCGTCCAGGGCGTCGGCGTCGTCGCGGGAGAGCTGGGCGGTGCGGGCGAGCGCCTCCACGACCCCCTTGCCGAGGGCCTTCTCCAGGGCGGGCAGCCCCTCGTGGCGCAGCCGGGAGCGGGTGTAGGCGGGGTCGATGTTGTGCGGGTCGTCCCAGACGGCGAGGGACTGGACCATGCAGGCCTTGCGGGCGGTCTGCCGGTCCACCTGGAGGAACGGGCGGCGGTAGCGGTGGCTGCGGCCGCCGCGTGCGCCGGGGTCTCCGGGGCCTCCGGAGACTTCCGCCATGCCGGAGAGCGAGCGGATGCCGGAGCCGCGGGCGAGGCCCAGCAGGACGGTTTCGGCTTGATCGTCGCGGGTGTGGCCGAGCAGCACGGCGACGGCGCCCAGCCGGTCGGCGGCCTCGTCCAGGGCCGCGTAGCGGGCGTCGCGGGCGGCGGCTTCGGGGCCTCCGTCGCGGCCGACGCGCACGGCGACGGACTCGACGGGGTCGAGGCGCAGCGCGGTCATGCGGGAGACGACCTCGGCGGCGCGCAGGGCGGAGCCGTCCTGGAGGCCGTGGTCGACGGTGATGCCACCGGCCCGGATTCCGAGTTTGGGGGCCTCGAAGGCGAGGGCGGAGGCGAGCGCCATGGAGTCCGCGCCGCCGGAGCAGGCCACGAGGACGAGCGGGGCGGTGTCGGGGAGGGGGTCGTGGGGGGCGGCACCGGCCGAGGAGCCGACGGTGCGGCTGGGGCGGCCGACCCGGGGTGCGGGGGTGGTGGCGGGCCGGCTATTGAGTTCGGTGAGGTCGGTGAGGACGTCGTGGAGTGCGCGGCGGACCGCCAGGCGTATCGCCGCGACCGCAGGATGGGGACCCATGTCCGGTGCCCTTCGGTGGAGTTCGGATGCCTCGGAGGCGCTGGGGAGGCGTTGGGGGAGGTGGTGTGCCGGAGTGCTGACCGGCTCTCCCCGCGGGTGGGGGCTGTCACTCAGAGTGCGTCGATGGTGACAGAACCGAGCCGTTCCTCGAGCATTGCACGCCCTTCCACGCCCCACGGTCCCTCGGACGGGTGACGCTGCTTCCCCCAGAGGGACATCTTCACGCCTCTCCGGTCACACCTCTTCGCTTGCCTCGCTCTGCTCGCTCCCCTTGCGGTGGACCCGGGCCACCCAGTCCGCGGGGCTGGCGATCTCGGACTTGGTCGGCAGTGTGTTCGGGGAGGTCCAGACGCGGTTGAAGCCGTCCATGCCGACCTGGCCGACGACGGCGCGCACGAAGCGTTCCCCGTCGCGGTACTGGCGCAGCTTGGCGTCGAGGCCGAGGAGTTTGCGCAGGGCGGCGTCGAGCCGACCGGCGCCGCTGGCCCTGCGCTGCTGGAACTTCTCGCGGATCTCGGCGACCGAGGGGACGACCTCGGGGCCGACCCCGTCCATGACGAAGTCGGCGTGGCCCTCCAGCAGGGACATGACGGCGGTGAGCCGGGCCAGTACCTCGCGCTGTTCGGGGGTCTGGACGAGCTCGACGAGGGAGCGGCCCTCGTCTCCGCGTTCCGCGTCGGGGCGGGCGCCGGCGAAGGACTGGGCGGCCTCGCGGAGTCGCTCCAAAACGGTCATCGGGTCCATTTCGGTGGCGCCGAGGAACGTCTGGATTTCGCCCTCCAGGTGTTCGCGGAGCCACGGGACGGCCGTGAACTGGGTACGGTGCGTCTCCTCGTGCAGGCAGACCCAGAGCCGGAAGTCGTGCGGGTCCACCTCCAGCTCCCGCTCGACGTGGACGATGTTGGGCGCGACGAGCAGCAGCCGGCCGCCCGTGGCCGAGCCCGGGAGGTCCAGGCCGGCGGGCGCGAAGGTCTCGTACTGACCGAGTACGCGGGAGGCCAGGAAGCTGAGCAGCATGCCCAGCTCGACGCCGGTGACCTTGCCGCCGACCGCGCCGAGCACGGCGCCGCCGGGGGTGCCGGCGCGGCGGTCCTGCATCTTGCCGAGGAGGGGGGACAGGAGCTCGCGGAAGCCCGCCACGTTGGCCTTGACCCAGCCGGCCCGGTCCACGACGAGGACGGGGGTGTCGGCGGGGGTCATGCCTTCGGGCATCATCCGCGTGAACTCGCGTACGTGCCGTTCCGAGGTCTTGGCGTGCCTGCGCAGTTCCGCGACGACGGCCCGCGCCTCGTCCCGACTCACCTCCGGGCCCGGCCGCACGAGCCTGGTCGCGGTCGCCACCGCGAGGTTCCAGTCGACCATCTCCGCACCACCGAAGCTCGTCATGCGTCAACCGTACGTGGACCTGCGCGCGGGCGGGATCCCCGGAGGGCCCTAGGAAGTCGTGGCCACGGCTGCCGCGAGCTTGTCGAGGCCCTTCTCGGCGGCGCCGGGCTCCGGCGTGTTCGCGGTCAGGAACGCGAAGGCGAGCAGTCGGCCGGTGGGGTCGACGACGGTGCCGGCGAGGGAGTTCACGCCGCTCAGGGTGCCCGTCTTGGCGCGCAGCAGGCCGGCCGCCGGGGAGCCGCCGGAGTTGCGGGTGCGCAGGGTGCCGGTGAATCCGGCGACGGGCAGTCCGGTGAGGACGGGCCGCAGTTCGGGGTGCTGCGGATCGGCGGCCTTGGCGAGGAGGGCGGTGAGCAGGCCCGCGCTGACCTTGTCGGCGCGGTTGAGGCCGCTGCCGTCGGCGAAGCGGGAGCCGGCGGTGTCGACGCCGAGGGCGGCGAGTCGGGCGCCGACGGCCTGGGCGACGCCGTCGAAGCCGGCGGGTGCTCCGGAGGCGAGGGCGGTCTGGCGGGCCAGGGCTTCGGCGATGTCGTTGTCGCTGTGGGTCAGCATCCGCTCGACGAGCCCGGCGAGCGGCGGCGAGAGGGTGGTGGCGAGCGGGACGGCCCCGGTGGCGGCCTTGGCCCGGGCGGGTTCGCCGGTGACCTTGACCCCGCGCTCCTTGAGCAGGGCGGCGAAGGCCCGTGCGGTGTCGCGGGAGGGGTCGGGGCTGCGCTTGACGGGGCCGGAGAAGGAGGCGTCGGGGCGTCCTTCGTCGGCGGTCAGGGCCGTGACGGGCGCGAGGTTGGGGTTCTCGCCGATCGGGTGGAGGACGGGGCCGGTGTAGAGCGAGTCGTCGTAGCCGAGGGCGACGGAGTCGGTGCCGGAGGCCTTGAGGGCCTGGGCGGTGTCCGCGGCGAGGGCGACGAGGCTGCCGCCGGAGCCGGCGGGGGCCTTCTTCCTGGCGGTGAGCGAGGGGTCGCCGCCGCCGACCAGGATGATCCGGCCGGGTGCGGAGCCGGGGGTCACGGTGGTGCGGATCCGGTGGTCGGGGCCGAGGGCCGCGAGGGAGGCCGCGGCGGTGGCGATCTTGACGGTGGAGGCGGGGGTCATCGCTTGCCGGGCCCCGGCTTCGTAGAGGACCTGCCCGGTGGCGGTGTCGATCACGGAGGCGCTGCGGACGGTGCCGAGGGCGGGGTCGGCGAGCAGCGGCCGCAGGGCGGCGGCGAGGGCGCCGGGGTCCGCGGCGGCGGCCGGGTCGCCGGCACCGGCTCCGGCCGGGCGTACACCGGCGAGCACTCCGGGGGCGCTGGGGGCGGCCTGCGGAAGCGCCGCGGCAGGGTCCGTGCCGTGATCTGCGCCACCCGTACGGCCCCAGGAGGCGGCCTTGTCCCGCTCGGCCTTACGCTGGCCGGAGTCCCAGGGACCCGCGGCGGCCACCGTCGCGGCCGACAGGGCGAGGCCGGCGACGGCCGACACCGCGATGAGCTGCCAGGTTTTGACCGCCAATGGCACCTCGGACCAGCCCCTTTCGCGATCACACATATGCGTGAGGGACACTTAACCATTGCGTCTTGCCGCGAGCATGGCACCCCACCCGGCAGGGCCGGGTCGGCCACGCACGCAGGCGAATCAACGCAGTCTCGAAGCAATCAAGCTGCTGAAGCTGATCATGGAGGAGCAGGACGTGGAGTTCGACGTCACCATCGAGATCCCCAAGGGTTCGCGGAACAAGTACGAGGTGGACCACGAGACCGGCCGGATCCGTCTGGACCGTCGTCTCTTCACCTCGACCAGCTACCCGGCCGACTACGGCTTCGTCGAGAACACCCTCGGCGAGGACGGCGACCCGCTGGACGCGCTGGTCATCCTTGACGAGCCGACCTTCCCGGGCTGCCTGATCAAGTGCCGCGCGATCGGCATGTTCAACATGACGGACGAGGCGGGCGGCGACGCCAAGCTGCTGTGCGTGCCGGCCTCCGACCCGCGTGTGGAGCACCTGCGCGACATCCACCACGTGTCCGAGTTCGACCGCCTGGAGATCCAGCACTTCTTCGAGGTCTACAAGGACCTGGAGCCGGGCAAGTCGGTCGAGGGCGCGAACTGGGTCGGCCGCGTTGAGGCCGAGGCCGAGATCGAGGCCTCGTACAAGCGCCTCGAGGCCCAGGGCGGCCAGCACTGAGCTCCGCTCGGTGACGGGCTGACGGGATGCCCCGTCGGCCCCCTGTGACACCGCGGGCGGTATCCCTTCGGGGGTGCCGCCCGCTGTCGTGCCCGGGGGCGGGTGCGCGTGCCGGGTGCGGGTGCGTTTCCCAGGGGCTCCGCCCCCGGACCCCCGCGCCTCAAACGCCGGCGGGGCTGGATGGGGCCGGGCTGAAAGTTCAGCTGCGGGGCAGATGCCTGTTTCGCCGTGGATGAAACGGTTCCGCATACTGATACCGGCTGGGTCGGGGACTGGAGGACGCGTGGCGGAAGGCGAAGGATCCGGGACCGAGGACCGGAAGCCGAAGTCGGACGAGGCGCGCAGCGCGTTTTCCGTGCCGGACGGGGTGGGGGTGGACCCCGAGGCGACCGAGGAGGACCAGCCGACCTCGGAGTTCGCCGTCCCCGACGGGCTCGCGTCGGTGGCCGTGGACCCCGATGGCCCGGCGTCCGCGTTCGCCACGCCGCACACCTACAGCGCCGCCCACTCCCCGCCGGCCTACACCGGCCCTCCGGGTTTCCCCGTCACCCGGTTGAAGGAGTCCCCCTGGCAGGACCGCATGCGCACGGTGCTGCGCATGCCGGTGGACGTCCGGCCGGTGCCGGAGCCGTCACAGCGGCTGGCCGTGGAGACCGGGCCCGCCGTGGGGCGCGTGCTCGACCTGACGCTGCGCATCGGCGAGCTGCTGCTCTCGGGCGGCGAGGGCGCCGAGGACGTGGAGGCCGCGATGTTCGCCGTGGCCCGCAGCTACGGCCTGGACCGCTGCGAGCCCACCGTCACCTTCACCCTGCTGTCGATCACCCACCAGCCCTCCCTGGTGGACGACCCCGTGTCGGCGAACCGCACGGTCCGCCGCCGCGGCACGGACTACACCCGGCTCTCGGCCGTGTTCAGCCTCGTCAACGACATCACCGCGCACGAAATCGAGATCTCGCTGGAGGACGCCTACCGCCGGCTCGCCGAGATCCGCCGCAACCGGCACCCGTACCCCGGCTGGGTGCTCACGGGCGCCGCCGGCCTGCTCGCCGGCGCGGCCTCCACGCTGGTCGGCGGTGGCGTGCTGGTGTTCTTCGCAGCCGCACTCGGGGCGGTGCTCGGCGACCGGCTGGCCTGGCTGTGTGCCGGGCGCGGGCTGCCGGAGTTCTACCAGTTCGTGGTCGCGGCGATGCCGCCGGCCGCGATGGGCGTGGCCCTGAAGATGACCGACCTGGACGTGCGCTCCTCGGCCGTGATCACCGGCGGGCTGTTCGCCCTGCTGCCGGGGCGCGCCCTGGTGGCAGCCGTGCAGGACGGTCTGACCGGCTACTACATCACCGCCTCCGCCCGGCTGCTGGAGGTGATGTACCTGTTCATCGGCATCATCATGGGCGTCCTGGTGGTGCTCTACGTCGGCGTGCAGTTCGGCTCCAATCCGCAGCCGGAGGACGTCCTCCAGATCGAGCAGCGGCCGCTGCTCCAGATCGCCGCCTCGATGGTTCTGGTGTTCACGTTCGCGATCCTGCTCCAGCAGGAACGTTCCACCGTGTGGTTCGTGACGCTGAACGGCGGGATCGCCTGGGTGATCTACGGGGCCCTGCACTACGCCGCCAAGATGCCGCCGGTGCCGTCCACCGCGATCGCCGCCGGCCTGGTCGGCCTCTTCGGACAGCTCCTCGCCCGGCACCGGTTCTCCTCGGCCCTCCCCTTCGTCACGGCCGCCATCGGCCCGCTGCTGCCCGGCTCGGCCACGTACTACGGGCTCCTGCTGATCGCCGAGAACCGGCTGAACGAGGGGCTGGCCTCGCTGACGAACGCCGCGGCCATCGCGCTGGCCATCGCGATCGGCGTCAACCTCGGCTCCGAGACGTCCCGCCTGTTCATGCGCATCCCCGGCGCGGCCAGTGCGGCCAAGCGCGGCGCGGCGAAGCGCACCCGCGGGTTCTAAGGGACGTGTCGTCAAACTCCCGCCTGCCCCGCCGAAACGCCGATGCCCCGCCGACGGGAACATCCCTGGTCGGCGGGGCATCGTACGAGGCGTGGAGCGGAGCGGCCCTAGCGCTTCGCGTGGCGGCCGCTGCGCTGCTGGCCCGGGGTCTGCGGGTCCTCGCCGGCTCCGGAGCCGGTGCCGCCGGCCTGCGCCGCCGCCTTCTTCTGCTTGCGGGACTTGAGCACCTCGAAGATCACCGGGATGACCGAGATCAGGACGATGCCGATGAAGATCGGCTCGACGTTGTTCTTGATGACCTCGAACTGGCCGAGCTGGTAGCCCAGGACCGTGACGCCCGCGCCCCACAGGACGCCGCCGATGACGTTGAACGTCAGGAAGGTGCGGTACTTCATCGCCGTCGCGCCCGCGACCATCGGCGCGAAGGTGCGGATGATCGGCACGAACCGCGCGAGCACGATGGCCTTGGGGCCGTGCTTCTCCATGAACTCGTGCGCCGCGTCGAGGTTCTCGCGCTTGAAGAGCTTGGAGTTCGGCTTGTTGAAGATCTTCGGGCCGAAGACCTTGCCGATCATGTATCCGACCTGGTCACCGATGATCGCGGCGGCCACGATCAGGGTGCACACCAGCCACAGCGGCTGACTGATGGTGCCGCTCGCGACGAACAGGCCCGCCGTGAAGAGCAGGGAGTCTCCGGGCAGGAACGCGAAGAGACCGGATTCCGCGAAAACGATGACCAGGATGCCGATCAGGCCGAAATGGCCGATCAGGTACTCCGGGGAGATCCACTCAGGACCGAGCGCAAGCGTGTTCACGGGTTCCGGGCTCTCCTGGATCAGGTGGGGGGTGTCCGTCCAATTATGAACGCACACCACCCCCGCCTGGTTCCAGGGACCGGCGCTACGCTTTACGGACCGCGTTGGCCAGGATGGCGTCCCGTACGTACACCGCCAGTCCGGGCCGGACGGCCTCGTAGTACGCCGTGAACCGCTCGTCCGCGACGTACATCTCACCGAGGCCGGTGTGGATCTCGTACGTGCAGAAGTAGTAGCTGCCGTTGATCCAGCCGCGGTGCTCCTCGGCCAGGTCCATGGCCTCCTCGGACTCCGCGGACGTCCCGGAGTCCAGCAGGGCGGCGAACCGCCGGTTGATGTCCTGCGCCAGGGCCTCGATCCGCAGCCAGTCCTCCTTGGTGTGGGAGGCGGTCCGGCGGGCGGACTCCCGGTACGTGTCGCCCCAGCGGCGCTCGGCCTCCTCGGCGTGCTCCTCGGGATCGAAATCCCCGAAGACCTCGAACTTCTCCTCGGGTGTGAGGTTGATGCCCATCTTCTTCGCCTCCATGGCGTGCTCGACGGCCGCAGCCATCTGCCGGAGCCGGGCGATCCGGCCGGTCAGGAGGGCGTGCTGCCGGCGCAGGTGCTCCCCCGGGTCCGATTCCGGGTCGTCCAGCAGGACCGCGACCTCTTCGAGCGGAAAGCCGAGCTCCCGGTAGAACAGGACCCGCTGCAGCCGGTCGAGATCGGCGTCGTCGTACCGCCGGTGTCCCGCACGGCTGCGGCCGCTCGGCGAGAGCAGCCCGATCTCGTCGTAATGGTGCAGCGTGCGCACCGTCACTCCGGCGAATCCGGCGACCTGGCCCACGGAGTAGCCCATCGCTTTCCGCTCCTCTTCTCGGGTACGCGGCCCAGCCTGGTCCCTCACGCCGCGTGAGGTGCAAGCACGGCGGGCCGGGAGTTCAGGAGGAAGGGGCGAGAACCCCTGCGAAGGCGTCGCCCGGGTCGTCGGCGAAGGAGTACGCGCCCGCCTCGACGACCCGGGTTTGGTGTTCGACCACTCGTGGGCGCCCCAGAACTCCAGATCGGCCCGGACCTGGTAGCCGTGGGCCCGCCCGTGCCGGCGGACTGCGCCGAGGACGAGGAGGCGGATCGCTGACATGGGGCCCAGGCTATCGAGCGGGCCGGTCCGGGTCCCCGGCCCGGCCCGCCCGGCCCGCTCGGCCCGGCCCGGTCAGCCCGCGTGCCAGGTCTGGCCGGAGGCCAGGGCCACCAGCTCGAAGGCGGTCTTGCCGTCGAGGGACTCGCGGATGACGTCCGCGTGGCCGGCGTGCCGGGCGTCCTCCTCGACCAGGTGCAGGAGCAGCCAGCGCATCGAGACCTTGCCGTCCTTGGGGAACCAGGGCGCCGGGGGCAGCGGGAAGGTGTCGTCCATGCTCGGGACGGACGCGATGAACTCCGCGAGCTCCGCCGAGACCCCGTCCCAGAAGGCGAGGATCTCCTCGACCGACTCGCCGTCAAGGAGCTTGAAGCTGTCGCCCCAGGTCTCCTGGGTCCGCTCCTTCTCGTTGACCCGCTGCTGCGCCATGCGCAGCCAGTTCAGCTCGCACTCGGCCACGTGCTTGAGCAGGCCGCCCAGGGACAGCTCGCTCGCGCTGGGCCGGCTCGCGGCCTGCTCCGGGCTCAGGCCGAGGACCGAGCGGCGCAGGGCCCCGCGCTGGGCCTCGACGAAGCTCAGGAGCGCGCCGCGCTCGTCACCGTACGACTCCGCCGGGACGTGAGTGACCATGCTGACCTACCGCCTTCGTGGTGTGGCTCCTGCTGACAAGAACCACACTACGAACCCTTGCGGTCAGTTCCTGTCCGCAATCGCGCCAATCACTTGAATCACTGGTTTTCCTGCCGGACCGGGGGGAGTTCGGTCTGCGGCTTGGGGAGCAGGGCCTTCTTCAGGTCCTGGGCACCCTTCTCGTCCAGGCCGTACATCGCCTCGTAGATCTTGCGGACGGCCGGTCCCGAGGCTCCGGAGCCGGTGCCGCCCTGGGAGATGGTCATGACGATCGCGTAGTCCTCGGTGTAGGAGGCGAACCACGAGGTGGTCTGCTTGCCCTGGACCTCGGCCGTACCGGTCTTCGCGTGCATCGGGATCTGCTTCTGCGGCCAGCCGCCGAACCGCCAGGCCGCGCTGCCGGTGGTGGCGACGTCGGCGAGGGCCCCGTCGATGTCCTTGCGCAGCTTGGCGTTCATCGGGAGCTTGCCCTGTTCCTTCGGGGCGATCTCCTTCACCGAGGTGCCGTCGGCGCTGACCACGGCCTTGCCGATGCTGGGCTGGTGCAGGGTGCCGCCGTTGGCGATGGCGGCGTAGACGGAGGCCATCTGGATCGGGGTGACGAGGGTGTCGCCCTGGCCGATGGAGTAGTTGATCGCGTCGCCCTCGCGGAGCTGGTTGCCCTGGCGGCAGTTCTCGTAGGCGATCTTCTCGGCGTACGAGCCGTTCTTCTTGCCGTCGCGGCACCAGGCGGACTTGTTCGCCTCGAAGAAGTCCTTCTTCCACTGGCGGTCGGGGACCCGGCCCGGGACCTCGCTGGGCAGGTCGATGCCGGTGCGCTTGCCGAGCCCGAACTCGTGGGCGGTCTTGAAGAACCAGTCGCCGGGCTTGGCCTTGGGCTTGATGCCGCCGTCCTTCTTCCACTCCTTGTCGGCGATGGCGTAGTAGACGGTGTCGCAGGAGACTTCCAGGGCCTTGCCGATGGTGATGTCGCCGTAGCCCTGGGACTCGAAGTTGGTGAAGACCTGGCTGCCGACCGAGTAGGAGCTCGGGCAGCCGTAGAGCCTGTTGAAGGGGTAGCCGGCGTTGACCGCGGCCGTCGAGGAGACCACCTTGAAGATCGAGCCGGGGGCCGCCTGGCCCTGGATGGCGCGGTTCAGCAGCGGGTAGTTCGATGCCTTGTCGGTGAGGGAGGCGTAGTCCTTCGCGGAGATCCCGCCGACCCAGGCGTTCGGGTCGTAGGTCGGGTTGGACGCCATCGCGACGACCCGGCCGGTCTTGGCCTCCATGACCACGACGGCGCCCGAGTCGGCCTCGTAGTGGCGGCCCGTGTTGTTCTTGTCGATGCCCTTGCGGGCCTCGATCATCGCGTTGTTCAGCTCGCGCTCGGCCACGGCCTGCACGCGCGAGTCGATCGAGGTCACGATGTTGGCGCCCGCCTGCGGCTTGTCGCTCGTGCCCTCGCCGATGATCCGGCCGAGGTTGTCCACCTCGTAGCGGGTGATGCCCGCCTTGCCGCGCAGGTCCTTGTCGTAAGTGCGCTCCAGGCCGCTGCGGCCCACCTGGTCGGAGCGCAGGTACGGGGAGTCGGAGCCCTTGGCCTTGGTGATCTCCTCGTCGGTCACCGGGGAGAGGTAGCCGAGCACCTGGGAGGTGTTGGCGCCGTCGGGGCCGGCGTAGCGGCGCAGGGCGGTGGGCTCGGCGGTGATGCCGGGGAACTGCTCGGCGTGCTCCCGTATCTCCAGGACCTGGTCGGTCGTCGCCTCGTCGGTGATGGGGATCGGCTGGTACGGGGAGCCGTTCCAGCAGGGCTTGGGGGTCTTGGCGTCGCACAGCCGGACGCCGTCGACCACGGCCTCGGGGTCGAGGCCCAGTACCCCGGCGAGCTCGGTGAGGACGCCCTTGCCGCGGTCCTTCATCTTGGAGAGTTCGGTGCGGCTGGCGGAGACCACCATGCGGGTCTCGTTGTCGGCGAGCGGGATCCCGCGGGAATCGAGGATCGAGCCGCGCACGGCGGGCTGGACCACCTGCTGGGTGTGGTTGTTCTTCGCCTCGTCCGTGTACTCCTGGCCGTTGCGTATCTGCAGGTACCACAGGCGCCCGCCGAGGGTCAGCAGCAGCGAGAACACCACGATCTGGATCATGACGAGCCGGTTCTGGACCCGGGGTGTGCGCCCGGTCTCCGGTATGTTGCTCAACTCGGCTCTCCCCCGGACTGGTCCTCGCCTGACCCGTCCGAGTCTAGATCCCCCGCGGAGCTAGAACGGGAACTGCGTCCGGCCGTGCTGGACCGAGATCCATTTCTGGGTGGTGAAGGCCTCGATGGTGGCCTCGCCGTTGAGGCGGCCCATGCCTGAGGCCTTCTCCCCGCCGAACGCCGCGAGCGGCTCGTCGCCGATGGTGGAGTCGTTGACGTGGATCATGCCGGTCTCGATGCGCTGCGCGAAGCGGACCCCGCGCTCCACGTCCCGGGTGTGGACGGCGCCGCTGAGTCCGTACGGGGTCGCGTTGGTGAGGCGGACCGCCTCGTCCTCGCCGTCGAAGACGACGAGGAGGGCGACGGGGCCGAAGATCTCCTGGCCGAGCAGCGGGGAGTCTTCCGGGAGCCCGGCGAGCACGGTCGGCTCGACCAGGTTGCCGCGCGTAGAGCCCCGTACGAGCGCCTGCGCGCCGGAGTCGACGGCGCGGTCGACGAGCGCGGTGAGGGCGTCGGCCTGGAAGGAGTTGATCAGGGGGCCGATGTGGGTGTCGGCGTCGTGCGGGTCGCCGGTGACCAGGGCGCGCACGCGGGTGGTGAACTTCTCCGTGAACTCCTCGGCCACGGAGGCGTCGACCAGGATCCGGTTGGCGGCCATGCAGACCTGGCCCTGGTAGACGAAGCGGCTGAAGACGGCCGCGTCCACCGCGTAGTCGAGGTCGGCGTCGTCGAGGACGACCAGCGCGCTGTTGCCGCTCAGTTCCAGGACGGTCCGCTTGAAGTGGCGGGCGGCGACCGCGCCGACGTGCCGGCCGACCCGGTCGGAGCCGGCGAAGGAGATGACCTTGGGGACGGGGTGGGTCAGGAGGGCGTCGCCTATTTCGGCTATGTCGGTGACCAGGACGTTGAGCAGGCCGGCCGGGAGGCCCGCCTCCTCGAAGATCTTGGCGATGACCCCGCCGCCGACGACGGGCGCGTTCTGGTTCGGCTTGATGACCACGGCGTTGCCCAGCGCCAGGGCCGGGGCGACCGACTTCAGGGTGACCAGGAAGGGGAAGTTGAAGGGGCTGATCACGGCGACGACCCCGACGGGCAGGCGCTGGACCCGGTTCTCCTTGCCCTCGACCGGCGAGGGCAGGATGCGGCCCTCGGGGCGGACGGCCAGCTGCATGGCCTCGCGGATGAACTCCTTGGCGAGGTGGACCTCGTACTCCGCCTTGGGGCGGGTCCCGCCGAGCTCGTCGATCATCGCCTCGACGATCTCCTTCTCGCGCTCCTCGGTGATCCGCAGGGCGCGTTCCAGGACGGCTCGTCTGGTGTAGGGGCTGGTGGCGGCCCAGTCCTTCTGGGCCCGCTCGGCCGCCCGGTAGGCCTGGTCGACCTGCTCGACGGTGGCCACGGTGATGGCCGCGAGCTTCTCCCCGTTGTACGGATTGACGTCGATGATGTCCCACGACCCGGTTCCGGCCAGCCATTCGCCGTCGATGTACTGGTGAGCCAGGTCCTCGAATATGGACATGCCATCCCTTACGTCGAACGCGCTTCCTTGCGCTGCACCGGAGACCCGGGGGTCATCCGGGTCATCGTCACGCTCTGATTATCACGGCCTGATCAGGCGTCATAGTACGTGCGAATCAAGACAGTTGGAGCAGACCACGCAGGAGATCCCGGGTCTTGTCGGGGTCCGGGCAGTCGCTCTGGAGGCGCAGCATCGCCCGCTCGTACTGCCTCACTTCCTCGTCTTTGTCGAGGTAGAGGGCGCTGGTGAGCTGTTCCAGATAGACGACGTCCTGGAGGTCGGACTCGGGGAAGCGCAGCAGGGTGAAGGCGCCGCTCTCGCCGGCGTGACCGCCGAAGGAGAAGGGCATGACCTGGAGGTGCACGTTCGGCCGCTGCGAGATCTCGATGAGGTGCTCCAGCTGACCGCGCATCACGTCCCGGTCGCCGTACGGGCGGCGCAGCGCGGCCTCGTCGAGGACGGCGTGGAAGACGGGGGCGTTCTCGGAGACCAGTACCTTCTGGCGCTCCAGGCGCAGCGCGACCCGGCGGTCGATCTCGGCGCGGCCGGCGCCGGGCATGCCGCGGCTGACCACGGCCTGGGCGTAGGCCTCGGTCTGCAACAGACCGTGCACGAACTGGACTTCGTAGATGCGGATGAGGGAGGCGGCGCCTTCCAGACCCACGTACGTCTGGAACCAGCCCGGCAGGACATCGCCGTAGCTGTGCCACCAGCCGGCCACGTTGGCCTCGCGGACCAGCCCCAGGAGGGACTCCCGCTCCGCGCCGTCCGTGACTCCGTAGAGCGTGAGGAGGTCCTCTACGTCTCTGGCCTTGAAGCTCACCCTTCCCAACTCCAAGCGGCTGATCTTCGATTCGGATGCGCGGATCGAGTAACCGGCCGCCTCACGGGTGATGCCGCGGGATTCTCGGAGTCGCCTGAGCTGGGAGCCCAGGAGGATGCGGCGCACCACAGAACCACTGGCTTCTGCGGTCACGAGTCCTGCCCCTCCCCATGCCGTGGATGGATACGTACGCCGAACGCGTGCGTGGCTGCGTCAGGCTGCGTCGCAGGGGCCCCCGTGCCCCTCAAAGCCCGCAGTCTGCCACCAAAACGCATCCGCCCGTACTCGTTCTGTAACGGATTTGGCCTCGCCGTAAAAGAAGTCCGTAAGTATGCGTAGGAAGAAATGGGCAAGAACCGTCACGGGGTCGGACAGGTCCGGCGCGTGCACGTGCATCTGCCCTTGCATCCGGCTCCGCCATTCGGAACCATGGTCCCGCGCACCTGCGTGCCCCGCAGTTCTTTCGAATCCCGGGAGTGCCTCGCATGGGGACGAATGGATCGACCATGCTCGAGCCGTTACGGCAGGGGCTTCCCCCGGTCGACCCCACGGCTGTCTCCGGGTCCGCGTCCTGCGCCCTGCCCGCCCGCTTCGAAGCGGTGCGCGGTGCACGCACCTTCACGCGTTCCACCCTTGCCCAGTGGGGCCTCGACGACCGGTTCGACGACGTGGCACTGGTCGTCTCCGAACTCGTCACCAACGCGCTGCGCCATGCCCTCCCGGACGACTCCCGGCCGGCCGCGGGCGAGAGCGTGCCGCCGGTGCGCCTGCACCTGATGCGGTGGAGCACCCGGCTCGTGTGCGCGGTGCGGGACCCCAGCGAGGACCGGCCCGGCGGGAGCTTCGCGCCGGAGGCGACGGAGCGCAACTGCGACCTGGAGTCGGGGCGCGGGCTCTTCCTCGTCGACTCCTACAGCGACAGCTGGGGCTGGCATCCGCTCGCGGGGCGGCTGACCGGCAAGGTGGTCTGGGCGCTGTTCACGCTCCAGGACTGAATCACCGCACGACCCCCGCACGGCCACCGCACCATCACCACATGGACGACAAGCGGCCGGGATTGATCATGGCGATCAATCCCGGCCGCTGCACGTGCATGGCTGATCTTCGGCTGCTCTTCCGCCGGTCTTCAGCTGATCAGGTGGTCGAACTCGCCGTCCTTGACACCCAGCAGCAGCGCTTCTATCTCGGCCGGCGTGTACACGAGTGCCGGTCCGTCCGGAAACCGCGAGTTGCGCATGGCAACGTCGCCTCCGGGCAGTTTCGCGAACTCCACACAGGAACCTTGCGAGTTGCTGTGTCTGCTCTTCTGCCAGGTCACCCCGTCAAGCTCTGCAGCTGCCATCCCGTTGTACGCGTGGTCCACAGGAAGCCCCCGATAGTGCAGATGTCAACTGCACCGGATCATAGCTGTGTTCATGAACGCCTGCATGGGCAGATGCACGTGCACGAACGGAGGGCACGGCACCACTAAGGGTGACGACCTTCCCCGGACTCGGGGCGGGACGGGGTCCTGGGTGGGGTCCGGGGTGGGGTCCGCAGGGCGTCGGAGACCTCCTCGAGGGAGTCCAGCAGCTGCCGCGCCGCCCCGCGCAGCACGCCCGGGTCGGGGGTGCCCCCGTCGGCCAGGGCCGCGCGGACCCCCTCCCAGTCGGGCACCCGGCGCTCCCGTACCGCCTTCGCACCCGCCTCCGTCCCCGCGCGCAGCGCCCGGGCCAGCTCGGCCGCGCCCGGGACCGGGGGCCGGGACCGGTCCGGGAAGTGCGCCTCCAGCAGCATCGCGTGGCGGCCCATCGCGGCCAGGGCCCGGCCCGCGTCCTCGGCGGCCGCCCGGGAGATCCCGCGGTGGCGCACCGGCTCGCCCGAGGCCCGGTCCACCGCCTCCTGCCAGGCGACCCGGGCGTCGCGCACCTCCAGCAGGGCGCCCCGTACGTCCTCCCGCCGGGCTCCGGCCGGGTCGGCGTACTGCCCGAGCACGGCTGCCGCGTACCGCCCGTTCGCCGCCACCCAGTCCGCCAGCCGGGTCCGCAGTCGCGGGGTCTCCCAGGCCGGGTAGACGGCGTAGGAGATCATCGCGAGGACCCCGCCGACCAGGGTGAGGGCGACGCGGTCCGGCACGGTCTGGTCCCAGCGCAGGCCGCCCATGCCGAGCAGGAAGACCACGTAGGCGGAGACGAAGACCATCGCGACGGCGTACCCGGTGCGCATGAAGGTGTACATCAGGCCCGCGCTGACGACGGCGAGCAGCCCGGACACGTACATCCCCGGGTGCGCGAGCTGGACCACGGCGGTCGCGAGGGCGACCCCGACCAGGGTGCCGCCGAAGCGGGCGACGGCGCGGGTGTAGGTCTGTGTGAAATCGGGCCGCATGACCATGACGGAGGCCATCGGGGCCCAGTAGGCGTGGCCGAAGGGCAGCACGTGGCCGATGCCGTAGCCCGCGCAGGCCACGGCGGTGACCCGCACGGCGTGCCGCAGGATCGGCGACCCCGGGCGCAGCTCGGCCCGTACGGCGGCCAGCACCATCGGCGCGAGCGCCGGCAGGGTGGGCCGCAGCATCGCCTCCCCGGGATCGGCGGTGCGCCCGGAGCCCGGCTCGGCGGTGTCGAGTACGTCGTCCAGCAGGGCGGCCAGCCTGCGCGCCGCGCGCAGCGCGGGGCCCTGGAGCAGGTCGGCGGTGCCGGGGTCCTTGAGCACCGCGAGGGCCGGCCCGGGCAGCCGTACGGCCTCGCCGCGCCGGATCGCCGACGCGGCGGCGTCCAGCACCGACCCGGCCGCGGCGAGCAGTTCCCGCGCCCGGTCCCGCGCCGGCCCCTCGGCCGGGGCCCCGACGGCCGGGTCGGCCAGCAGGGCCAGCACCGGCCGGATCCGCTCCGCGAGCCCCCGCGCGCCGTGCAGCTCGGCGGGGCGGCGGCGGGCCTGGCGCACCGTCACCGTCGCGGCGTCGCGCGCCCGCATCAGCGGCTGCGGGTCGAAGGAGGCGACCGGGTCCTGGCGCAGACGGCGCGCGTAGTCGGCCTCGGCGGCGAGGGCGTCGGCGAGCGCGTCGCGCTGGGCACCCCACCGCCGGATGGGGAAGAGGACGATCAGCAGGGCCTGCACCACCCCGCCGGCGGCGATCATCGCGGCGTGCCCGGCGGCCTGCGGCACGGAGGTGGGCAGGGTGACCGTGACCAGCATGATCGCGACGTTGCCGGAGGCGATGATCCCGGCGGTGGGACCGGCCGCCCACATCAGGCCCGCGGCGAAGCTCCAGACGGCGAGCAGCAGCACGAAGGCCAGGGTGTGCGAGGACCCGACGAGGTACCCGATGAAGGTGGACACGGCCAGGGTCAGCCCGGCGGCGAGCGCGAGCACGGGCCGGGGCCGCCAGCTCTTCTGGAACGTGGCCACGGCCGCCATGTACGCGCCGAAGGCGGAACTGGCGGCGGAGCCGGGCCCCAGGAAGGCGAGGCCCGCGCCGATGACGATGGCCAGGCCGACGGCGGCGCGCAGCGCGACGAGGGGTTGCAGCCGGGTCCGCTCGACCCGCAGTCCGGACCGGGCGGTGTCCTTCAGCGCCCGGACCCAGCTCATGGCTCCGAGCGTAGCCCTGGCCGGGGCCGAACCCGGGAGCCCGGGCCTGCGCGGCCTGCGCGTCGGGGCCTGCCCCGGGGGCGTGCCGCTGCGCGGGGCGAAGTCCCCGCTGCGACCCTCGCCGCTGCGCGGGGCACAGTCCCCTACCCACCCTTCCACCGTTCCCCGGGCTCTGCCCGGACCCCCTGGGGCTCAAGCGCCGGCGAGGCTGGATTGTGCCGCGCAGCGGCACATCCAGCCCGTCCGGCGTTTGAGGACCGGGGTCTGGGCAGAGCCCGGGGAACGGGCGAAGGGCGGGTAGGGGACGGCCCCGCAGGGCAGCCGGGGCGCGTCGCCCGGGCTTCAGGTGTTCTTCAGGCTTGGCGTGATCTATGGCGCCGCCGGCCGACAGCGCCGATCATCGGCCGGGACGGGCCGATTTCCGGCGCCGTCCCGGCAGGCTGCCGGCACCCACCGGAAGGCGGACGCACGCATGCTCAGGAACGGCCTGGAGCCCTGGCACATCGCCATCGTCGTGCTCGTCTGCCTGATGCTGTTCGGCTCGAAGAGGCTGCCCGAGATGGCCCGCGGGCTGGGCAGGTCCGCCCGCATCCTGAAGGCGGAGGCCCGTGCGCTGCGCGAGGAGGACCCCGCCGCGCCGGCCCCCACCGAGCGCTGATCAGGGCTGCCGGGCTGCCGGCCTCAGCCCCGCAGGGAGGCTCGGCGGGCGTCCGCCATGTGGGCGCGGTCCGCCGCCGCCGTGCCGTCTTCCCAGCCCGCGAGGTCGGTCGCTCCGCGCAGCCGGGTCGTGGTGGTCCGGGGGAACATCTCCTCGGCCCGCGAGGTGACGGCCACGTCCCGGGCGACGAGCGCCGGGAGGTTGTCGGGAGCCTCGGCCACGCTGTCGGCCACCGTGTGCTCCGCCGTCTCCGCCAGACGCTGGCCCAGCCTGCTCGCGTAGGCCAGGAGGAAGGACTGCCGGAAGGTCTTGGTGCGCTTGCGTCCGCCCGCCCGCTGCCCGGCCTCCGCGCGGGTCATCGCGGCGGTGCCCTGCACGAGGAGCGAGGTGTGGAGCAGCTCGACCGCCTCCAGGTCGCTCTCGAAGCCGACGACGGTGGAGAACTCGTAGGCGCTGTTCCACACGGACCGGCACCGGTTCGCGCTCGCCACCGCGTCGAGCAGCACCGCCTTGGCCTCCTCGTACGGGGCCTCGACGCCGATCCGGCAGGCGCCGGGTATCTGCGCCGTGCCGGACTTCACCGCGAGCAGGGCGGCGTCCACGGTGTGCCGGGCCATGAGCTCCTGCGCCTTGGCGCTGAGCGCCTCCGCCTCCTCCGGGAAGGTGGTCGCCTCGGCCTTCGCGAGCAGGGCCCTGATCCGGCCGAGCATGCGGGGCTCGATGTGCGCGTGTTCGAGTACGTCGGCGGGGTCTCCCGGCAGCGGCCCGACCGGCTCGATGGACGGCAGCCGGATCAGCAGCCGGAACACCTCCAGGACGGCCCCGGCCAGGCTGAAGCGGTCGGTGCGCTCCCGCTGGGCCAGCCGCTCTCCGTAGTGGGGGTCGTCCCCCCACCACACCTCGGCCTCGGTCCACCGCTCGGGCAGCCGCGCGTACCGCCGGGCCTCGGCGGCGATCAGGTCCTCGGCGATCCGCAGGTGCGCCTGCTCCAGGTCCCGGCGTACGAGCCGCAGCACGTCGGCGGGCCGCCACCCGCGCTCCCAGGCCTGGCGGACGTACTGCTCCCCGCGCGCGAGCAGCGCCTGCCCGACCGCGCCCCACCGGTCCCCCTCGGCGACGAGCACCGACGCCCCGGCGTCCAGCCCGGCGTCGTCCTGGTTGTACAGCGCGGCCTCGCAGGCCCGGTCGACGATGTCTCTCACCCCTTCAGCTTGGCATGCCCGCCTGCTCCGCCTTCTCCCCGTCCCACGCGGCCCTGGCGGCCTCGATCTGCGGGCGGTGGGCGAGGGACCAGTCGGCGAGGCCCTTCACGAGGTGGGTCAGGCTGTGGCCGAGCGCGGTCAGCTCGTACTCGACCTGCGGCGGCACGGTCGGATGGACGGTCCGCCGGACGAGTCCGTCGCGCTCCAGGCGTCGGACGGTGAGGGTCAGCATCCGCTGGGAGACGCCCTCCAGGGACCGCTGCAGGGCGTTGAAGCGCAGGGCGCCGGCGGCGAGCTGGACGACGACGAGGACCGACCACTTGTCGCCGAGCCGGTCGAGGACGTCGCGGATCCCGCAGTCGTCGTCGCAGCTGACGACGGGGCCGGGGGCGAGACCGGGGCCGGGGCCGGGGCGGGGGCCGGGGCGGGGGTCGGTTACTTCCGTGTGCCCTGCTGACATGAATGTGCCTCCTTATGCGCCGCGCACTGATCGAACACGATAGGCGTGACGCGAAACGCGCAGCTCAGACGCGCACCCCGATGGCTCGGAGGCCCTCTCATGCTCTTGATCACCGGCGCTTCGGGCGGCCTCGGCTCCCTGGTCGCACAGCGGCTGGCGGACCGTCCGGACGTCCGCATCGGCACCCGCCGCCCCACCGGCCCCTCCCAGGTCCGCGTCGACTTCGATGTCCCGTCGACCCTGGACTTCCGCGGCGTGGACACCCTCCTCCTCATCTCGGCGGGCTACGGGGAGGACGACGAGGTGATCGGCCGTCACGAGGCGGTCGTCGCCGCGGCCGAACGGGACGGGGTCCGCCACGTCGTCTACACGAGCCTCACGAAGGACGGCGACCACCTTCCGTACGCACTGGCCCACCGCTGGACCGACCGCCGCCTCGCCGACTCCCCCTCCCTCGCCCGGACCGTCCTGCGCAACGGCCTGTACGCGGAGCTCCTGGCCGCCCTGGCCGCGCCCGGCCCCGACGGGCGGATCACCGCCCCGCTGGGCCGGGGCCGGCTGGCCGCGGTGGCCCGCGAGGACCTGGCGGAGGTGGCGGTACGGGTCGCCCTCGACCCCGCCGCACACGCGGGCCGGACGTACGAGCTCGTGGGTGACCAGCCCCTGTCGGGCGCCGACCTGGCCGCCGCGACGGACTCCGTCTACGCCCCGGCCACCCTCGCCGAGGCCCGCGCGGCCCTCTCCGCCCCTGGACCGGCCCCCTTCCAGCCCCCGATGCTGGTCGGTACCTACTCCGCCATCGCCGCCGGTTTCCTGGCCACCCCGGACCAGGGCACCCTCCGCTCCCTCCTGGGCCGCGCCCCGCGCCCGGCCCTGGAGACCTACACAAGCTCCCTCCCGACCCGGGCATCGCGCATCCAGCCGGACCGGGATGAATCCGGCCCGTCCGGCGTTTGAGGACCGGGGTACGGGCGAAGGGCGGGCAGGGGACTCAGCGCCCGCGCAGCCGCGCACACCTGTGCGAGCGCGCCGCGCGGCGGCCCTGTCAGACCCCGGTGGGACACTCGCACTCATGAGCGAGCACACCCCTCGGTGGGCCCTGGCCGAGGACGGCGACGGCCGCTGGCACGCCGCCCCCCTCGACGGGCCCGCGGGCGGCACCCGTGTCACGGTCACCGACCCCGCCGAGGCGATCCGCGCCGCCCCCGCCGGCACCCGCTGGGTCTGGCGCTCCACGCAGGCCGTCTACCCCCGGCTCCTCGCCGCCGGCGCCCGCGTGGACCGCTGCCACGACATCGAGGACGCCGAGCTGCTCCTGCTCGCCCACGAGGGCCGCCTGGGCGAACCCCGCTCGGCGGCCGCCGCCTGGGCCCGTCTGACGAACGCCCCCGTACCGCCCGATCCCCCGCAGCGCGCGGCGGAGCCCGGCAGCCAGCACTCCCTCTTCGACCCGCAGCCCGCTCCCGTACCGCTCGACGCCCTCGTCGCCGTCCACGCCGACCAGGCGAAACGGCTCGAGGCCACCGCGCACCCCGACCGGATGCGGCTGCTCGTGGCCTCCGAGTCGGCGGCCTTCCTCGTGGCCGCCGAGATGAACCGCGCGGGCCTGCCCTGGCGGGCCGACGTCCACCGGGCCCTGCTCACCGAGCTGCTCGGCGAGCGGTACGCGGGCCGCGGCCAGCCCCGCCGGCTCGCCGAGCTGGCCGACGAGGTCTCGGCCGCGTTCGGGCGGCGCGTACGGCCCGAGCTGGCCGCCGACGTCATCAAGGCCTTCGCGGAGGCCGGGATCAAGCTCAAGTCCACCCGCCGCTGGGAGATCCAGGAGCTGGACCACCCCGCCGTGGAGCCCCTCATCGCCTTCAAGAAGCTGTACCGCATCTACACCGCCCACGGCTGGTCCTGGCTCGCGGACTGGGTCCACGACGGCCGCTTCCGCCCCGAGTTCATCCCCGGCGGCACCCACACCGGCCGCTGGGTCACCAACGGCGGCGGCGCCCTGCAGATCCCCAAGGTCATCCGCCGGGCGGTCGTCGCCGATCCCGGCTGGCGGCTCGTGGTGGCCGACGCCGACCAGATGGAGCCCCGGGTGCTCGCCGCGATCTCCCGCGACCCCGCCTTCATGGAAGTGGCCGGCCGCCCCGAGGACCTCTACACCTCCATCTCCCGCCAGGGCTTCTCCGGCGACCGCGACATGGCGAAGATCGCCGTCCTCGGCGCGGTCTACGGGCAGACGTCCGGGGACGGCCTGAAGAACCTGGCCGCGCTGCGCCGCCGCTTCCCCCGGGCCGTGGCCTACGTGGACGACGCCGCGAAGGCGGGCGAGGAGGGGCGGCTCGTACGCACCTGGCTGGGCCGGACCTGCCCGCCTGCGGCCGATCCGGAGGAGGCCGAGGAGGCCCCCGACGGCTGGGTCCCGAGCTACGCCTCCACCGACGCCCGGGCGCGCGGCCGGTTCACCCGCAACTTCGTCGTGCAGGGCAGCGCCGCGGACTGGGCGCTGCTCCTGCTCGCCGCCCTGCGCCGGTCCCTCGCGGAGGCGGGGATGCGGGCCGAGCTGGTCTTCTTCCAGCACGACGAGGTCATCGTCCACTGCCCCGAGGAGGAGGCGAGGGCCGTGGCCGCGGCGATCCGCGAGGCGGGCGAGCTGGCCGGCCGCATCACCTTCGGCGAGACCCCGGTCCGCTTCCCCTTCACCACCGCCGTCGTGGAGTGCTACGCCGACGCGAAGTAGGCGCAAGCACGCGGCAGGGGCAGCGCCGGCCGGCGGTGCTCCGCCTACTGCCCGTACTCCGCGGCCCACTTCGAGCTCGTCGCGAGCTCCGTCATCCGCGCCAGCGTCAGCACCGGCTCCTTGCGGGTCGCCGCAGACGACTGGCTCTCGGCGTTGAACGCGGACACGATCACCCGGGTCCCGTTCGGCAGCAGCGCCTCGGCGCTCCACCAGACCACGCCGGCCCCGCCCTTCTCCCCCGGCTGCTTGCGGGTCAGGAACTTGGTTCCGTTCGGCAGCGTCTCGGCGGACGTGAACAGATCGGCCCACATCCCCGGGTGCTTGGCGCTGTCCGGCTGGATCTGGAGGCTGACCAGGGACTTGCCCTTGCCCTCGTCGAGCACCAGGTAGCCCAGGTCGGTCCCGTCCTCGTCCCGGCTGACGACCGGGATCCCGTCCTTGCTCAGCATCTCGCTCAGGATGTCCACGGCCTTCGATCCCGGGCGTGCGGGCTCCCTCTGCGGCGACTGGCCGGCGGCCGGCAGGTCGTTCAGGGCGGGGTGCCAGAGCGGGGACGTCACGAGCGCCTTGAGCTGGGCGAGCGTCAGCGGCGGCGTCGGGCGGGATACGGGCGCGCCCTTCTGTTCCTCCGCGTTCCACTCCTGGGCGTCCACGAGGAACCCCTGGGGGGTCACCACCGTGGCGCGCCAGCACTTCGTGTCCTCGCGGCGGTCGGGGTACTCGTACCCCTTGACGAGCAGCAGCCGCGAGCCGTCCTCGAGCTTCTCGGAGGTGCAACTCTCGGTGCCCGAGGTGGCCTTGGAGGGGCACTTCACCATGTCGTCGGCCATCTCGCCCTTCGGGTCCACCCGGCTGAGGCCGAAGCCGATGCGGCCCTTGCCGTCGCCGTCGTCGAAGACCCCGGTCACCATCGGGCCGCCCATCCGGTCGCCCGTGCCCCGCGCCTCGATGGCGCTGAGCCGGCCCTGCGGCAGCAGCTGCTTGAACACCCCGGCCAGCTGATCGGCGGAGACGGCCCCGCTGCCGGCGCGGTCGAAGCCCGGCGGCGGCGTCCGCGGCGCGGGCGGCTCCGGCGCGTCCGCCACGGCCTGTCCCCGGTCGCCCCCGCCGCCCGGGCCGAGCAGCCCGTTCGCGTAGGCCCCGAAGGAGCCGATCAGGGCCAGGGCGAGCACCGAGCCGCCGGCCACGGCGCCCCGGCGACGGGCCAGCATCCGCCGGCCGCGCCGCTCCCCGGCGTCCACGAGGTCGTGTCCTTCGGCCGTGAAGCCGTCGCCCGTACGCCGGAGGGCTTCACCGAGCTCATCTTCAAAGGGCATGCGGAATCAGACCTTCCGTCCAAAGGGATCGTGGGATGAGAGAAGGAGAGGGGCCTGCCCGCACCCGGGCAGGCCGCAGGCTCAGCGCCCCGCGAACTCCGCGAGCGAGCCGCCCAATTGCTCCCGCAGCCGGGTCAGCGCTCGCGAGCTGCGGGTCCGTACCGCCGCCGAGCTGACGTTCATCGCGTCGGCGGTCTCCTCGACGCTGCGGTCCTCCCAGTACCGCAGCACCAGGACCGCCCGGTCCTTCGGCGCCAGCCGCCCCAGCGCCTCCAGCAGCGTCAGCCGCAGCGCGGGATCGCCGCCGGCCGGTGCGCCCGCGTCGGGGAACTCCCCGACCGGGCGCTCCCCCGCCGACCGGCGGCGCTGGTGCGTCAGGAAGGCGCGCACCAGCACGGTTTGCGCGTACGCCGCCGGATTGTCTATCCGGGAGACGCGCCCCCAGAGGAGGTACATCCGCCCGAGGGTCTCCTGTACGAGATCCTCGGCGAGGTGGGTGTCACCGCTCGTCAGCAGACAGGCCGACCGGTACAAGTGCGCCGATCTGCCCGTCGCGAACTCACGGAACCCATCTCTGCGTCCGTACCCCATCCGCTCCCCCTCGCGTCCGTCTCACCCCAATGACGCGACGGGGGCCGGGAATGTTTCAGTCGATCTCAGACTGGTTCGGAAGCGGTCTCGGTACCCGGCTCGGAACCCTGCTCGGAACCCTGCTCGGAGAGGTCGTGGAAGTACATGTGGAACTCCTCCCGGACGAACCCCTCCGCCTCGTACAGCCCCTGCGCGACGAGGTTGTCGTACGCCGTCTCCAGCTGCACGCCCGAGACCCCGGCCTCCCGCGCCCGGCGCAGCACCTCGCGCAGCAGCGCGCGGCCCGCGCCCGTACGGCGGCCGGCGGGGGCCACGTACAGGTCGCCCAGCAGCCACGCGGGCTTCATGGCCAGCGAGGAGAACATCGGGTAGACCTGTGTGAAGCCGACCGTGCCCGCACCCGGGACCTCGGCGAGCAGGATGAAGGAATCCCCGCCCGCCAGCCGCTCCGCCAGGAAGGCGCGCGGCCGCTCCGGGTCCTCGACCTCCACCTCGTAGAACTCCAGGTAGCCGCGGAAGAGCTCGGCGGCGGTGTCCAGATCCGCCTCGCCCGCCTCGCGCAGGACCACCTTGTCTCCCTTGTCGGTGACTCCCGCCCCCAGGACTTCGCCCTGCGTCGTCCGACCGTTCATATAGCTCTCCCTCGTCCACTCCCGCGCGCCGATTCCATTGTGCGCGGAGGGTCCCGATCCAGCGCCGTCGCCCTACGCTACGGCCGGGCCGGCAGGGGACGATCCCCGGCCTCGTCGAGACCGTCAAGGCCTGCGCCGTGAGGCCGAGGTCGCGGGCGCGCGGGGGCGGCGGCGCGTCGGATGGTCAGTGGTCCGCGTCCCCGGTGACGGGCTGGGCGGGCAGCGTGAAGACGTGCTGCGGGGTCACGATCTTGGTGATCGCCTGGCCGAACAGCGTGCTCGGCTCCTCCCCCTCCGCGGAGATGTCGGTGTTGAGCAGCACCACCAGGGTGGCCTTCGACTGCGGGTCGTAGACGGTCAGCGACTGGTAGCCGGGCAGCGAGCCGTTGTGACCGATCCACCCCTGGACGTTGAATATGCCCAGTCCGTAACCGGTGCCCGGGAGGGCCGGTACGACGTCGAGGCGCTCGGCCTGGGTCGCGGGGGTGAGCAGCTCACCGGTGGCCAGCACCTTGGCCCACTGCCGCAGGTCCGTGAGGTCGGAGATCATCGCTCCGGCGGCCCAGCCCCAGGAGGGGTCCCAGTCGGCCGCGTCCTCGGTCTTCCCCGAGGCCGTCTGGTCCGTGTAGCCCTGGGCGTGCGGGGTCGGGAACTCGGCGCCGGTCGGGAAGAGGGTGTTCTTCAGTCCGGCGGGCTCGATGACCTCCTCGGTGATGTAGTCGGCGAGCGTCTGCCCGCTGATCTTCTCCACGACGAGCCCGATCAGGATCAGGTTGGTGTTGCAGTAGTCGAACTTCGCGTTCGGTTCGAAGAGCACCGGGTGCTTGAAGGAGTACCCGAGCAGTTCCTGAGGGGTGAAGGGCCGCTGGGGATCGCTGGTCAGCGCCTTGAAGAAGTCCTCGTCGGCGGAGTAGTTGAACAGCCCGCTGCGCATGCCGGCCAGTTCGCGCAGCGTGATGCGGTCGCCGTTCGGCACGCCGTCGACGTACTTGCCTATGGGGTCGTCCAGCCCGATCTTGCCCTCGTCGACCAGTTTCAGCATCGCGGTCACGGTGAAGGTCTTGGTCTCGCTGCCGATCCGCATGTTGAGGCGGTCGGTCATGGGCGCCCCGGTGGCCTTGTCGGCCACGCCGAAGGCCCGTACGTACGCCCCCTTGCCCGGCGCCGAGAGGGCCACTTGCACCCCGGGCACCTTGGCCTCGTCCATCACCTTGCGGATGGCGTCGTCCAGTTGCCGCGCCACGGCGGGGGTGAGCTGCGGAAAATCGTCGGAGACGGCCGGACCGCTCGCCGCCGGGGGTGTCGGCACGTCCACCGCGTACCCGACACCGGCCCCCACGGGCACCATCAGGAGCCCCACTGCGGCCGCTCCCACAGCCGCCCTGCGCAACCGTGTCGTGCTCACCCGTCCAACGTAGCCCCGGGGCGGTTGCCGGGCGACCGGGGGCGGGGCCGCGGGGCGGGGCGCCCCGGCACCGTGTACGGCTCAGTCGGCGTACGGCTCAGTCGGCCCGATAGGCCCGCAGGAAAGCGGCCACTCCGCCCGCGATGAGCCGGTCGGTCCGCTCCCGGGAGAGGGGCACGACCTCGTGGTGCGAGAGGTGGGAGAGGGAGTGCGAGGTCAGCGCCATGAAGTGGGCGCCCGCCAGCATCGCGTCGCCGCGCACGTCGATCAGCCCGGCGGCCTCGAGGCCCGCCATCGCGTCCGCGAGCGCGCGGGACACCGGTCCGGGGCCGGCGTTCACCCAGGCCTCCAGCACCTCGCGCGGCACGTGGTCGGCTTCGGCGCGGATGTGACGGACGAGTGCGAAGTGGTCGGCGTAGTCGGTCATGAGCCCGACGATCCGGTGGGCGAAGGCGACCAGGTCGCGCTCCAGGTCCTCGGGGCGGGGCGGGCGTTCGGGGTTCAGAGCGGCTTCGATCTGGGCGATCTGGGCGTCGCGCACCTGTCCCGAGGTCGAGGTGACGACGGCGGCGAAGAGCATCGCCTTGCCGCCCGGGAAGTGGTTGTAGAGCGTGCGGGTCGAGATGCCGGCGGCGGCGGCGAGCCCGTCGACCGTGGCCCGGGTGTAGCCCTCACGGCCGAAGACCCCGCGGGACGCGCTCGCGATGGCGAGCTGCTTCTCCAGCTTCCTGGCATTGGTTCCGGTGGGTCCGGCGGGTCCGGCGGGTCCGCTGGTTCCGCTGGTTCCGCTGCTCATGTCGCCTCCACACGCAGGAAGTACAGGAAAAGTACAAGCGAAGTACAAGACCCCGACCGAGAAGTACAGAGGAAGTACAACGACCGTTGCAGTTTTTACAACGCTCGTTGTACTTTACCGGAAAGGCGGCCGCCCCGAACGGCCGCCCCACCGACGAGGGGACCCCGCCATGCCCGCCGCCCACGCTTCCACCCCCGCTCACGCCCCCGACGAGGACGCGCCGCTGCGCGTCGCCGTCATCATCGGCAGCGTCCGCCAAGGCCGTCAGGGCCCCGCCGTCGCCGACTGGTTCCTCGGCGAAGCGAGCGCCCTCGGCGGCCTCGACCTCGACCTCATCGACCTCGCCGACGTCGACCTGCCCCTGGTCATGCCCGGCTGGGGCGGCTCCCCGGACCCGCAGGCGGCCGCCGCCCTCGCTGAGGTCAGCCCGCGGCTGGCCGCCGCAGAGGCCTTCGTCATCGTCACCCCCGAGTACAACCACAGCTACCCGGCCGCCCTGAAGAACCTCATCGACTGGCACCGCGAGGAGTGGCGCGCCAAGCCGGCCGGCTTCGTCTCCTACGGCGGCATCGGTGGCGGCCTGCGCGCCGTCGAGGCGCTCCGGCTGGTCTTCGCCGAGCTGCACGCCGTGACCGTGCGCGACTCCGTCAGCCTGCACGGGCCCTGGTCCGGGATCGGCCGGGACGGCGTACCGCGCGACACCGCCGTCGCCGAGGGCGCGGTCAAGGGCATGGTCGGCCAGCTGGCCTGGTGGGGCCGCACGCTGCGCGACGCCCGCGCGAGCCGCCCGTACCAGGGCTGAGGGCGGCAGGAGGATGCGTACGACGCAGGGACCCGGCGGCCCCGGGGAGCCGGCGACGCCCACGGACCCCTTACCCGCCGCGAACCCCTTACCCGCCGCGGACCCCGTACTCGCCGCCGACGCCGCCGGCTCCCCCGCCTCCGCCTCGCCCGTCTCCGCATCCCCCGCCGCCGCATCCCCCGCCCTGCTCCGGCGCACCCTGGCAGCCGTCGTCGCCGGCTCGATCATGTCGGTGCTCGACATGACGATCGTCAACGTCGCCCTGCACCGCCTCTCCGAGGCCTTCCACGCACCCCTCGCGACGATCCAGTGGACCGCCACCGCCTACACGCTCGCACTCGCCGCCGTCATCCCGGCCTCTGCCTGGGCGACGGGCCGCTTCGGCGCCAAACGCACCTACCTCGGCGCCCTCACCCTGTTCACGCTCGGATCGCTGCTCGCCGCCTGCGCCTGGAGCGCCGGCAGCCTGATCGCCTTCCGCGCGGTACAGGGCCTCGGCGGCGGGCTGCTCGTCCCCGTCGGCATGGCCATGGTGATGCGCACGGCGGACCCGGCCCGGCTCGGGCGGGTGATGGCCCTGCTCGGGCTGCCCATCGTCGTCGGGCCGGTGGCCGGACCGGTGCTGGGCGGCTGGCTGGTCGACTCGGCGTCCTGGCAGTGGATCTTCCTGGTCAACCTGCCCATCGGTGCGGTCGCGCTGTTCCTCGCCGCGAAACTGCTGCACGCGGACGCCCCGAGCGCCCCGGCCTCCCCGCCCCGGCTGGACGTACCCGGCCTGCTCATGCTCTCCCCGGGCCTCGCCCTGCTCCTCTACGGCCTGGCCCGCGGCGGGGAAGGCGGCACCTTCACCGCGCCCGACGCCCTGCTCCCCACCCTGGCCGGCGCCGCGCTCGTCACCGCCTTCACCCGCCGGGCCATGACAGTCCGCGAGCCCCTCCTCGACCTGAGGCTCCTGCGCGACCGCACCTTCCGGGCGGGCATCGCCACGCTCGCCCTCTTCACCTGCGGCTACTTCGGATCCATGCTGCTCGCACCGATGTACTGGCAGGAGGGCCGCGGCATGAGCGCGACGGCGGCCGGGCTGCTGGGCGCGCCGACCGGGCTCACCATCGGGCTGGTCATGCAGGTCGCCTCCCGCCGCGTCGACAAGGTCTCCCCGCGCCGCCTGATCCGGACCGGGATCTCGCTGGCCGCACTGGGCATGACCCTGATCGCCCTCCAGGCCGGCTCGCCGGACGTGGCGCCCTGGCGGTTCGTCAGCGCTTCGCTCGTCATGGGCCTCGGCGCCGGCATGGTCATGATGCCCACGATGACCACCACGAGCCGGGACCTCCCCCGGCCCCACCTGAGCGCGGCGACCACCTTCATCAGCATCAACTCACAGATCGGCGGCTCGGTCGGCACCGCCCTCCTGTCCGTCACCCTGAGCGGCGCGGGCACGACCCCGGCGGGCTTCCGCACCACGTACGCGATCGCGGCGGTCCTCGTCACCCTCGCCCTGATCCCCGCTTCGTTCCTCCCCACACGCCATACCTGACCCTCAGGCCAGCCCTGACCCTCAGGCCACCCCTGACCCTCAGGCCAGCGACTCCGTGGTGCCGTCCGGGTGGATCAGGATGCTGATCGCGCCGCCGTAGCGGTCGTCGCTGATCGTCGCGGGGGCCGGCCCGCCGATCTGCTGGGCACGCTGCTGGAGGATCGCGATGACGACCTCCTGGATGTCGACGAACGGCGGGGCCGTCACGGGGACGCCGTCGATCAGGGCCGCGTTCTGGGAGAAGACGCGGACTTCGGCGGCCGGCTGGCTGGGATGCACGGTGCGGTCCCCTTCAGGAACTGGCGGCGAGGACGCCGGTGGGCAGGGCGGAGGACACGGCGTAGGTGCCGCGGGACATGCGGAGCAGACGACCGGACTTGGCCATGGCGCACAGCACGTTGCTGACCGACTTCGCCGGATCCTGGTACGCGCCCGGGGGCAGCGCCAGCAGGACGTCCCGGCCGGTGAAGGGACCCGGGAAGGAGGTCACCACCTCCTCGACGGCCCGCCGCAGACTCGGCGTGGTCCACGCGGCGGGCGGGTGCGCCTTTCCGGAAGCGGCGGCCGGTACGGACCGCAGGTGCGTCTCGTGCTGCGCGGTGTCGTGGGCGGCGGAGTGGCTCCGGTTCCGCGGCGCGAGGGCGGCGTACTCCTCGATGTGGGAGCCGAGTTCGCACAGCGCCGCGTGCAGGTCCGCCAATTCCCGCCCGTGCGGGGCGCTGATGCCCGGGACGTCGAAGGACGGGGTGGTGTCGTCCGGGGCGGCTATCAGCACCGCCGTGAGCGCCTCCATCCGCCGAATCGATTCTGCAAGCAGGTGCAGTAGCGGTTCGAAGACGTCCTGGCGCAGCGCGGAGAGCGGGTCCGTGGTCGCGAGCTCGACGCTCACCGAGCCGGTGAGTCCGCTGACCGCCGGGCGCTGCGTGGCCTCGTCCCCGGACGCCGCGCGCCACGCCTCCATGGACCGGCGCGTTCGCCGGAAGCCCTCGAGGAGCTCGGGCGCGAGACCGGAGGAGGGCGTGCGGACCAGGAGCGCGGCGATGTGCCCGGTGGCTTCCAGGGTCGGCAGCGTGGAGTGCACCAGCGGACCCAGAAGTGCCTTCTGTATGCCCTGGACCGGATCATCGAGCGAGAAGGTGATCCGTTCGCCTGCCGGGGCCGCCATCGATGCCTCGCGTGTGTTGAGGTGCTGCTGAACGACGTGCGGCTGTCCACTTGCCGCGACGCGGTGTGCCTTGTCACTTCGGGGGCCGTCCCCCGAGCCCTTGCCCGTGACCGCGCCTGCCCTCGAAAGGGCGGGCCGGCTCGCTCGGTGCTCCTGGAGCGCGTCGAACGCGTCGAGTACGACATCGACTTCCACGAGTCGGTCCCCAGGGTACGGCCGGGAATCGAGCCGCCCCTGCGCATCACCGATTCCGATCTGGCGGCGGATCCACCTCCGGTCCTGCCGGGTCGTCGCCGCCGCGTAGCCGCCGGGATCCGACTGGGCGACGGAGTCACGCAGGCATTCCGCCCAGAGGGGGCAGGAGGAGCAGAGCTGGCGCGCCGCGTGGGCGAGGGCCTGGCGCCTGCGCGCCTGGACCGGGACCCCGCTCACGCCCTCGGGCGGGTTCCTGAGCAGGGGCTGACCGAAGATGTCCGGCCGCCGCTGGCAGGGCAGAGGCGCGACCGAAGCGGACCTCTGCGTGGGTATTGCCGGCATTTTCGCTGCTGTCGTGACCATATGCGATCTCCCCCGAGGCGACCATGACGCAAGGGGACACTAGAACACGTGAGTTGGCAACGGCAAAGTTGTCTCATCCGGCAGTTTGTGCACGCACCGCCCCTGAGGGCGACGGTCCATCAATCAACTAACCGTCCGTGTCCCCAGTCGATGCGGTGCGTCGCGACCCGAAGCCCTTCACCCGTGCGAACCAGCCACGGACCGACGCGATTCCGCCCCCACGCGCCATCAGCACCAGGACCAGGCCGAGGAACCCGAGCGGAACGGAGACCGCCGGAAAGACCGTTCCCACCCCGGACGTCACGAGGAGAACCAGGTCGGCGGCAACGACGGTGACCCCGCGGCGACCGGGGTGGTCCTTGGCCATCCAGGCCCCGAGCAGCGCCATCCCGGCGAGCGCCCAGTACCCGAACACGGCCTGCCCGCTCAGCAGTCCGCTCGCCTGGCCCCGCGCGATGTCGCCCACGGCCGCGAAGTAGCCGGTGACCGCCGCGGTGATGACCGTCGAGACGAGCGCCAGCAGCAACTGCCCGCGGCGGCGCAGCAGCCACCCGGTCGCGACCAGGGCGAGCACCGCGCACACCGTGAGGAAGGAGGACATGCCGGCCGAGGCGAGCACGAAGAGGGTGTAACCGGCGGCCAGCCCGAGGACGACGCGCGGGAGCAGGCGCACGGCCCAGTCGTCGCTCTTCTCCTGGCCCAGGAAACGACGGAGGGAGCCACGGGCGGCGCTGCCGGCTCGCGAGGGACGAGAGGTCATGCCATGCCGTCCATTCCTGTGGTGAGGGGGCGGGGTGCGAGATCGGGAACGACCCCGGGGCCCGTACCGGCGCCGGTCCCGGTCCCGGCGGCCGGACCGCGGGATGCGGGCCGGGCGGCGGTGGGCGTGGACTTGAACCCCACCTGCCAGAGCGGAGTACGGACGCTCTTGGGCGGGGCCTGACCCACCGGCGCCGCGACGACCGGGGCCTCCTGCGCCGGCGTGGCTGCGGTCAGCACCTTGTCGATCTTCGCCTTGCGGGCCTCGGGGGCGTCGGCCCCGAACGCCTTCGGGTCGATGTACCGAGGGAGGGTCGGGTCGTTGAACTGCGCGGCAGCGCGTACCGCGTCGGTACCGGCCTCGGCGCGGGTCTCCGCCGGCCAGTCCCGAGGTGCCTCGTAGGCGAAGTGGATGTTGTCCAGCCCGACCTTCTCATTGGCGCAGAGGGTGCGCAGTTCCTCCTGGTGGAGGATCGACAGCGTGTGGGCGGTCTGCCCGAAGACGACGGCCCGCCCCTCGGCGACCTCGGCGTAGGACGTGGAGATCTGGCCCCAGCACTCTCTGGCGTACCCCGGCTTGAAGCCCTTCTGCGCACCACCGAGCGCCCCGATGACTGCGTCTTCCCAGAGGAACATGTCGTCGAGTTCACGACCGCCCTCGGTGGTCTCCAGCGTCTGCGCGACTCCGGGATTGGCCTTGTTCCGCTGGGCCGCCCACTCCTCCGCGATGAAGCGCTGGTCCAGGAAGTGAACGCCCTTGTTGTTCGGCGGCGCCTCCGGGTGCTCGATGCCGAACGACCAGAAGGCACTGATCGGGTGCGTGCCCTCGGGCGCGACCAGCTTCTCCTTGTCCTTGACCAGGCTGTCGATGTAAGCCTTCGGCTTCATCTGCTTCGCCTGGGCGGCGGCTTTGATGCGCTCCACCACGGACTCCGGGTCACGCCTCGCCTCCAGGGTCGCCTGGTACCGGGCGTTCGCCCGGCGCAGGGCTCCCTGTTCGATGTACTTCGGTATCGGTTCCGGGCTCACCGTCGTCCGGCCTTCAGGGGACGGGGATAGACCCGGAGGGCCATGTTGACGGCCCCGTCGTCGGACCCGTCGGCGGTACCCATGGCAGGAGTAATGGTCAGGCTGGCGAGGGCTCCGCCCGGAGCCGCAAGCTCCCAGTACGCGATCCGATAGGGACGCTTCTCCCGGAACCGGGTCTCCGGCTTCGGGACGACATAGTCATCGAGCTCATCAGGGAAGGAACCGGAATCCCAGGCGCCTTCCCAGGCCGGCTCGCCCAGTACCGAGGACACGGCGCCGCGGTAGGCCGGCCACGCCCGATCGGCCTCGGCAAGCACCTGCGGGTTGCCTTCCGGGCTGTCCGCCGAGGCGCCCCACACCCAGTGGGAAAGGTTCTGCACGGGCGCCCAGCTCCCGCCCTGCGCGTGAAGCGTCAGCTCGCCACCCGTGTCCGTCACCACGTTGAGCACGTACTCGAACTGGGTCGGCGTCCACCCGAACTGCGCGCACCACATGTCCAGGCCCTGCCCGGCGAGGGGCGGGCCGTTCCACACGGTCTCCCAGTGCACGCCGGACAGCCCGCGCAGCTCGGTGACCAGCTCCTGCGGGGTCCGGTTCACCGGCGGTTCGAAGGTCGTGCCCATGTCCCTGTCTCTTTCTCGCGTCTCGTACGTCACAGCAGCCAGCCGGGGCCGGCCACCGCTTCGGGGTCGGCCGGCCCATGGCAACTGAGAGAGATCGTCCCACTGCCCGCACCCCGGCCCGACCGGCAGTCCAGGTCGAGCACGAACACCGGTGCCAGCGGGTTGGCATAACTCCACTGGGCGAGCCGGTACGGGGCCTGGTGCTCCAGCCGGTCCACGGCGTCGCCCCAGCGGCCGGGAGCGGGCGGCGGCGGGAAGTCGGGGCTGTCCCAGGCGCCCTGCCAGCCGGGGGGACCCAACAGGGTGGTCATCCGGGCGAGGTGGGCCTCGTAACGCTCGAGAGCGACCGCCACGAGCCCGGTGTCCCCGGACTCCGCGTCCTCCCGGGCCTTCCAGACCGTGTACGAGGCGCGCGTCACGGGCCGCCCGGGGGCGGCCGAGGCGGCCAGGTGCAGGCGACCGCCCCGCCGCGTACGGACCCAGAGCCCCGACTCGGCCCAGAGCGGCTGCCACCCGAAGGCCGCACACCACTCCCGGCGCTCGGCCTCGCCCGCCGGGATCCCGTCCCATACGGTGCGCCAGTCCACCCGCAGGAGCGCGCCCAGTTCGGCGGCGAGCTCCCGCGGCGGGTGGTCGGTGATCAGGCTTGCCACGGCCGGCCCTCCTAGCGGGGCATCCGGCCGTCGCCGTTGCGGGGCGGCGGCGGCTGATGGGGCGGGGTCGGCGGGGTCGGCGACTGCGGCATGCGCGGGTCCGAAGTCCGCGCGGGCTGCTGCCGCGGCGGGGCCGCGTCGTCACCGCTGACCCGGCCACCGGAGCGCGGGGCCGGCAGCGGCGCGGGCCCGGGGGCGGGAGCGGGGGCCTGCGGTGCGGGCCCGGGTGCGGACGGCGCGGCGGGGGCGGGTGCCGAAGGGGCTCCCTGCTGCGGCGCCGGCTGCGTGGACCCGCTGACCCGTCCACTGCGGCGACGGGGCTGCTCGGATCCCTGGTCGGGGGACGGCTCGGCCGCCGGGGCCTCGCCCCTCGACTTCACCATCTCGTCGTACTGGTTCTGCTGGATCTCCGCCCCCATCTGCGCGGACTTGCGCTGCTTCCGCTTGGTGTTGCTCGGGGCGACCCAGCCACCCTTCTGCAGTCGTCCCTTGAGTACGGCGTTGTCCATGCCCCGGCCGACGTTGCCGGCGCCCCGGCCGGCCACCCGGCCCGCGAACTTCGCCGTCCTCGCCGTCCCGGAGGCGACACCTGAGGCGGCACCGGCGGCGACGCGGCCGCCCTGCGCGCCCAGCTTGCTGGTCAGCGTGTTCGCCATGTCGCCGACGCCGAGCGCGTCTTCCGCACCCGCGATCTTCGGGCTGTAACTGCCTGCGAGCAGCTTCTTCAGCATCATCACGACGGCGATCGTGACCAGCAGGAGCATCAGCAACTGCATACCGAGCCAGATCCTGGAAGGCAGGATCATCTGGTACAGCACCAGCAGCACGGTGAGGACGACACCGAAACCTGCGCGCAGCACGAAGCTGTGGATGAAGGTCTCCAGCCAGCCCTTGAGCAGCTTCTGCTGGGACGGATGGATGCCCAGCGTGGCGATCAGCGGCAGCATGATGATCATGATCAGGGTCACGGCGTGCCACAACAGCGTGAGCGCACTGAGCACGATCACCATCACGCCGACGATCAGCGAGGCAAGAAGCGAGTAGAAGGCGAGCCCGACCCGGCTCCCAGCGCTCCGACCCGCCCAGTCGTCGAAGGCGACCGGATAGATGTGCTGGTCCGCGTGCTCGTTGTTACTGCCCTTACCGCCCGCAATGTCGAAGCGGATCGGGTACCACTCGTCCTTGTACTTGTCGAGACTCTTGCCGATCTCCTTGTTGGTCCGGGACTGAGCCGCCAACTGGCGTACGCGGAGGTCTTCGCACCGCGCTCCCTTGCCCCAGTAACAATCGGTCGCGGTGCTCTTGGGGACGCACACGCCGCCCTCGAGCCTGCCTTCCTTCTTCCGGAAGATGCAGTTGTTGCCGCTCTCGCCGAACTGCCCCAGGGCCCAAGGACGGAATGCGAGCGTGTCGTACATGGCGCAGCTGTTGACGCGCATACCCCGGTTGGGCACGTTGTCGGGCAGGTCGCAGGGGGGCTCCATCCTCCCGGCGAGACCACCGAGGACCGCCTCACTCAGGAGGGAATTGGCCTGGGCGATACCGGCGTCCGCCTCGTTGATGACCTTGTTGTAGTTGCCACCGGTGAGCATGACCACGACTGCGACAGTGGTCAGCGCTGCCCAGCCGACGCCCGACCAAGCCTCTCGCATCTCGTTCTTGCGCCACTTGCCGAACACCCAGATTCCGGTGAGCGAGATCATGACGGGGACAGCGGGTATGAAGAGGTTGTTCTTCAGCTTCTCCACGGCATTGTCGCGCCCTTTGTACAGACCGCCGAGCGGGCTGGGGTTGGAAGCGTACTCCTTGATGGAGATGGCCGTGCGGGTCAGCAGCTTGGTGCCGTTGAACACCATGTCGGCAATGCCGTTGTTGACGAAGTCCATGACGGAGCAATCGTCGGCGCCGGCGCCGTTGATCCTTGCATCGGTCTGGGAGGCGTCTCCCCGGCCCCGCATGGTCATGGACCAGTTCAAGCCGCGCATGCCGTTGAGCTCGTACATCGTGTAGTTCTGAGCGGCCTGCGGCATGTCGACGGCTCCGCCGAACAGCCCCGTCGTGTCGTCGAGGCTCTTGGCTCGTGCCGTATCCCACTGCTTTACGGCTGGTATGACCGATTCGACGAAATCGGGGTTGTCCATCTGATAGCTGTCGTCACCCGTGAACTCGCAGGCGAAATCGATGGCGCGTGCCGAGTTGGGCACGGCCATGGTCAGAGCGAGCAGGGCGAACATCATGAACACGCCGGCCCGCACCACACGCCCAGCCGCCTTCACCCGTTTGCGGGGCGTCGGGCGGGCGGAGAGCTCTCCACGTGACTTGGCGCTACGGCGCACGGACATCAGCTTCCTTCTGGAGTTCCGCGACAGACGATTGGTGGGGCGGCCGCTGCTACAAGTAGTCCGTCAGGATGCAGCCCTCGACGGTGCCCTCACGCTTGATGTACCCGCTCGGGATCTTGCTGTTGAAGTCGGCATCGCACGACGCGATGAGGAGGCCCGCGGACTTCAGCGCGGTCGAGGTCTCGGCCTCGCTGGGTACCACAGCGAAGTCCGCCCCGACCAAGGCCATCCCCTCCTTCCCTTCTGCCTTCTTCGCCTTGAGCCCCGCCACGAACTTCTTCATGTCGGAGACGGCCATCAGGACGATCGGATCGCCCTTCTCGGCCTCGCAGAACGCCCGTTCCTTCACACCGCCCTTGGATCCCTCGGGCAGGTCCGCAAAGGCCTCGCGGGCGGACCCGCCGGCCGTCGCCTCGGTCTCCAGGTCCTTGCACACGGCGTATTGGTTGACGAAGCGCTCCATCGAGGCGACGTCGTTCGCCTTCGGCAGGCTCTTGCCGCCGGATCCCGTGGCAACCTCGTCGCTGTCCCCGCCGCAGGCGGTCAGGGCCGTCAGCGCGAGGAGGGCGGTAGTGGTGACGGTGAGGGTCTTGAAGAGGCGCATGAAGGTTCCTTCGGAAGGTCCGGGAAGGGGGCTGTGGGGAGCGGGTGACTACGAGCGGGCGTAGTCCGTCATGACGCAGCCCTCGGCCAGACCCTTGAGCTGCTTGTAACCACTGGGGATCTGGTAGTCGTTCGGGTCACAGGTCAGGAGCAGCATCTTGGCGGCCATCAGTGCGGTGACGGTGTTGTCACCCTCCGGCACGACTGCGAAGTCCTTTCCGACGATTACTTCGTGCTTCTCCCCGGCGCGGTTCGCGGCCTGGAACTTCGCCATGTCGGAGATCGCCAGCAGCGTGATCACGTTGTGGGTTCCGTCGTGGCAGATCGCGCGCTCCTTGATGCCGAAGGCAGGATCCTTGGCCTCCTTGTCGAAGAGGCCCGACCTCTCGTCGTCGAAGGGCTGGAGGTTGTTGCACTGGGCGTGCTGGTTGATGAACTTCTCGATGGACGCCATGTCGCCGGCCGACGGCAGGTCGCCACCGTCCTTCGGAGCGCCGTCGGCCTTCGGAGCGCCGTCGGCCTTCGGAGCGCCGCCGCTGATCCCGGTGCCACCGCCGAAATCCTCCCCGGCCTCGTCGGCGTCGCCCCCGCAGCCGGTCAGGGCCGTCAGCACGAGTACGGCCGTTGCCGTAGCCGTGAGGGTCCTGGACAGGCGCATGGTGTCTCCTTTGGTACGGCGTTCGAACGAGGAATCGGTACGAGCCGACATCACGACGCGGAGGCCGCTGCCGCGGCCTCCGCCGCCGCGGTCGCCTCCTGCATGAAGGTCCAGTCCCAGACGCTGAGCGGCGGGTCGATCGACTGCCTGCCGGGGCGGGTCGTGCCGTTGGTGTCAGTGGCGGCGAGGATCTCCTTGAAGACCAGGTCCACGGCCACCGTGCCGACCCGCTTGTCCACGTCGCGCTGCAGGCAGACACCCGTACGGAGCTCCTGCAGGGCCGAGACGACCTTGGCGTCGTCCTCGGGGCGGCCGAGCAGCGGGGCCACCAGGGAGGCTTCCTGTGCGGACTTCTGCTTGAAGGCGAAGACCGTGTGGATCTGGTTGGCACCACCGCTGCGGGCCTCGGAGTCCTCGATCTGGACGAGGTCGATGGCCTGCTGGGTGATCAGGACGGTGACCGCGAGGTACGAGCGGCCCTGCTTGAGCGCGCGCCGCATCAGGTCGCGGCCGCTCTCGGTGGCGGTGACGACGTACGCCTCGTCGACGAAGAGGGCCTTGGGCCGCAGGCCGATCTCGCCCGTCACCGGGTTCTTCTCGTAGCCGACGTCGAGCATCTGGCTGCCCAGTTCCACGACCGCCATCAGCGCCGTGGCGGCGAGGCGTTCGGCCGGGTTCCAGTTGCGCGGGTCCGAGGAGGACGGGGACTGGAAACCGCGCAGGGTGATGACCGTCCGGCGCTTTCGCATCGCGGACAGCGTCTGCGGGTGTTCGGCGAAGGCGAGTCGCGCGTACGGCAGGGTCCTGAGCTCGGTGAGGAGCATCTGGGCGAGCTTGAGTTCCTTGATCGCCTCGCGGTCGCCCGAGGAGACCGCGTGGTCGTACGCCTGCACGACCTCGTCGACGACCTGCCACAGCGTCGGCCGCGGCACCTTCTGCTCGGTCTCCCGGGCGGTCAGCCCGTGCTCGGTGGCCTGCCGCATCGCGGAGTTGTACCGGCCGACGACCGTGGCCATCCCCTCGATGACGGGCAGGCGCACGCGCTGGTAGTCCTCGTCGCCGAGGAATCCGCGCAGCATCGACTCGGCGAGCAGCCGGCCCGAGGGCACGTCGCGTGCGACCACCCACGGGTCGAGCACGCCGGCCTGGCCCTTGAGGAGGTCGACCACCTCGGTCTCCGCCCAGAACTCCGGGTTGACCGGCTGGAAGCGGCTCCGCTCGGTACCGAGGATGCCCGAATCCGCGTCGTGCGCGAACTCCGGGTCGTTCACCTGGGAGCCGAAGCCCAGGTAGTAGCAGAGCTGGGCGAAGTCGGTCTTCGGGTCGATGACCAGGCAGCGCACGCCCGACTCCGACTCCTCGTAGAACTTCTGGAGCGCGAGCGAGGACTTGCCACCGCCGGACGCGCCGACGATGGCGAGGCCACCGCCGTCATTGCGGGCCGGCCCGACGTGCAGGGAGTAGTGGACGGGCATCTTCCCGGCCCAGCCGACGAGGTTGCCCACCCAGCCGAGCTGCTTGCCCGACCGGTGTTCGGGGTTGTCTCCGAGCTCGGTGCCCGCGGTGGGCAGCCCGGCGCCGAGCTGCTCGACCTCCTGCAGCCGCAGGTACGGCGCGACGGGCAGCTTGGGGGCGTCGCCCGGCAGCTGGGACTGGAGCAGCCTCCACTGCTGGCGGGTGGGCCGCAGCAGGGTGACCTTCAGGTCCTGCTTGAACTGCATCTCCAGGATGCGGCGCCTGCGTTCCAGTTCGGCGATGTCCGGCGCGGAGATGGTGAAGCGGATCTGCGCCTCCATGCCCGGCATCTTGTGCTCCTCGACGTCGTCGAGGAGGTGCTGGGCGCGGGTGACCTGGTTGGCCAGCTGGGTGCCGGGCGACCGGCCCGAGTTGGCCATGTCGTTCATCTCGTCGACGAGGTTGCCGCTGATCTTCTTCGCCCGGTCCTTGAACTTCAGGTACGGGATCAGGGTGAACCGCATGTCGATCTCGACCGGGAAGTCCACGTGCTGCGAGGCGTAGCGCGCCCAGGCGGTGGACTGCCGGAAGCGGGTCTCGGTGGGCCAGCTGGCGGCCACCAGCGTCGTCGTATAGCTGGTGTGCTGTTCGCCGGTGACCTCGTCGTACTGGTGGAGCACGATGTGCGTCTTGTGGTTCTCGCCGGAGAAGTCGACGACCAGGTCGAACTGGTCCGGGCCCCAGGAACGGGATCCGAGCACCGGCTCGGGCGGCACCGGGAGGTCGCCGTGGAGCGGCTTGCGGATCAGCCAGACCAGCTCCTCGCGGTCCAGCGGCGCGCCGTTCAGGCCCTCGAGGCTCTCGTGCACCTCGCGTGCGACCTGGCTCCACTGGGCCAAGACGCCCGGCGACAGGTACTCGTCGTGGACGCCGGTGGCGCCCGCGGCCGCCTTGTCGGCGGTGCCGCGCAGGGCGCGCGTCAGCCCCGGGTCCTCGAACGGGTCGTCGCCGCCGGGGAGTACGCCGCTGCCGTTCGACCCGCGTGCCAGCGATCCCAGCTTGACCAGCAGGATGTTGCGCTCGCGCGTCGCCCCGATGCGTTCCTGGTACTCCGCCTTGCGGAGGTTGTACGCCTTGTAGTTCTCGGTCGGGTCCCAGGCGATGGTGTTGAGCTGGTCGGCCCATTCGAGGGCGGTGATCGGCCGGTACACCTTGCGGTAGTGGCACTCGACGTTGCGGTCGCCGCGGGCGAGGTTGAGCAGCCCGCGGGCGGGACCCTCGGCCATCGCCTGGAGCTCGGTGGCGTTGAGGTATTCGTCGATGGCGGTGGGCAGCACGATCCCGGTCCACACCGACTCGCCGTGGACGAAGATCAAGTCGTCGGCGTAGCGGTAGGGCAGCCGCATCTCCTCGCGGCGCGTGGACTTGGCCTGGTTGCGGGAGGCGCCCGAGTTCCGCGTACCGCCGGAGCCCTGGCCGCCGGAGCCCTTGTTTCCCTGGGACTTCTTGGAACCTGCGGCGGTAATGACCATGGCGATCACGAAGAAGGCGACCGCCCCGCCCAGAAGGATCATCATGATCATGAAGGAGTCATCCTGCGGTCTCGGAGTGTGCGGTTGCGGTGTGTGCGTTTTCGGCGTGCGCGGCGTAGGGCTGCGCTTCGGCCGGCTGCGCGGCGTACGAGGAGCCGTGCCGGGCCGCCGTCACAAGGGCCTCTTCGTACTGCCGGTGCCAGCGTTGCGAGCCCGGCTGCCAGAGGATCACCTGCCAGTGCAGTTCCTCGGGTTCGCGGTCGGCGGCCAGCCCCTGCAGGCGCTTGGGCTGGAACCAGTAGTCGCCCCAGACCACCAGTTGCTGGCTGAGGGTGAGGGCGGAGGGCAGCGGCCGGCCCCACACGAAATAGACGCCGACGGGCGGCCCGATGTAGAGCACCGACGACAGCATCGACAGGCCCAGGAAGGGCAGGAAGGCCGAGAGCGAGAGCAGCGTCACCAGCCACAGGACCGCGAAGCCGAAGGCCGCGCCCAGGGCCGGCAGCAGCAGGCCCGGAAGCGGGATGTTTCCCCAGTTCCAGATGCGCTTGGGCCGGTTGAGCAGATCCGTGTGGTCGTAGGCGACCATCGGTTCGGGTCCGTCGGATGCGTTCCCTGCCATCAGCCGATCCCCCTCTCTGACGACGTAAATGCGGGCCGTGAATTACGGGTGCGTGCCGGAACGACGTCCCGGCCGCCCCCGGACTCAGTTCTTGGCGCCGCCGCCGCCGATCTGCTCGCCCAGCGAGATGAGCAGACCGGCAAGGCCGGTCGCGCCACCGATGATCAGGGCGGCCAGCGCGATCATGCCGAAGCCCTGGAAGGCCTCACGCATGCCGTCGCCGCGCTTCATCGACAGCAGCATCCGGATGCCGAGGATGAGCAGGGAGCAGATGGCCACCGTGGTGCCGATGCCCAGGAGGATCTTCTGGATCTCTCCGAACATGCCGTTGAGGGTGGTAGCCGCCAGGTACATGGCGATGTCCTTTCACTAGGGTGCGCGGGACGGAATACGTCGATGGATCAAGGTCAGGGCGGTCGGGACGGTCAGGGCGTCTTGCCCGGACTGGGGGTGGCGTCCCCGGATGCCGGGGCGCTCTCCTCGGGAGCCGGGGAGGCGGGCGCGCCGGCTCCGGCGTCCGCGGTGCCGCCCGTCGGGTCGAGCACGCCGCCGCGGATGTCCTTGATGAACCAGCCCTGGGCGGTGTTCACCACGGTCAGCCGGTACGAGCGCTGCACGGTCGGGCCGGGGCTCCCCTTCGACCCGGAGCCCTCGGCGCCCCAGACGACCGTCACCCGGGCCTGTACCGCCTGACCCGGCCCGTACTGGATGGTCTTGCCGCTCTCACTGCCTGCCGGCGCGAGCGCGACGACCTCCCGGACGTCGGGCGAGGCGAGCGCCCCGGCCAGGCCCGAGGTCGCCGCAAGGGAGGCGTCGGTGGTCGTGAACCGGGTCAGGCCCGTCGCGTCGGAAGCGGCCCAGGCCTTGAAGTAACCGGGCAGGACCTTCGACTTGAGCTGGTCGGAGAGCGGCTGGTCGATGACCTCGTCGTCCTGCTTGACGACGGGAACGCTGCCGCGCGAAGGAAGCGGCATCTCGCCCAGGTTGCCCGCGACGCGCAGCCCCGACCCGGTGGCCAGGTCCTTCACGTACACCGGCACGGAGAGCGTGGTGGTGCGACCGCTGGACAGCTTCACCTGGATGCTCAGGTAGCGCCCGTTCTCCCCGTACTCGGGGAGCTCTTCGACGGTCCCGTCCCATTTGGCCTGGCGCACGGTCTGGCTGCCCTGGCCGCTCACGCCGCAGTCACGGTCCACACCTGACGAGGCGTAGCGGCTCAGTGCGTCGCGGCGCTTGTCGGCCGACTGCGCGGAGTACGTCATGCACAGCGTCACGTACTCCTCGGCGAAGGTCGCCGCGGCCTGCGTCGGGAACGCGCTCAGCCGGTACCGCTGCACGTCCTCGTCGTCCAGGGCGGCGCTCTGCACCGCGACGGACGACTTGCCGACGACCAGGCCCGCGACACCGCAGGAACCCAGCGCGAAGGCGCACGTGGTGATCAGGAGCGTCGCGCGCAGGGCCACATGGGTGCGCCGGCCCTGGGCCGGCAGCCGCCCACCCGGGCGCGGCACGTCGAAGCCCTCGCCGGCTCCGGCGCGTACCCGGGCCTGAGCCTGGGCCTGCGGCGTCGTGGCGCCCGCGGCCGCAGCGGCCGTACCGGGCTGGGCAACAGTCGGCGAGCCCGCCGACGGACCCGGCACGGACGCGGATGCGGGCCCGGGCGCGGAACCCTTGCCGCCGCGCCCCTGCTTGCGGTTCTCGCGCTCGGCCTTCTTCTGCTCGTACGCGGCCTTGCGCTCCGCCCGCTTCGCGTCCTGGGCGGCCCTGCGCTTGTCCTTCTTCGAGTCACCGGCGGGCGGGGTCACGCGCGGCGGCAGGACCGGTACGGCGGCCTCGCCCGTCGGTACGGTCCCGGGCCGTGCGGCGCGCACCCAGGCCGCGGCCAACTGCGCCCGCGCGGCGTCCGAGGGCTGCTGCATCGGCGCGGCGGCGCTGTCCGGCTGGCCGTAAGGATGGGATCCCTGATGGGGAAACTGCTGCGCCTGCTGCGGCTGCTGTGCCTGCTGCCTTGCGGGGCCGAACTGCCCCTGCTGCTGCCCGGAAGGCTGGCCCCCGCCGACCCCGCCAGCAGAGCTGTTGTGGTCCGTCATCGAGTCCGTCTCTCCCACGCGTCCGATCCCCCTCCGCCGTCGACCGCCCGGCGGGCCCCTGGTGATGCCAGGTGCGCACGGCAGTGTGGCAAACCGCGGGGCCATCCCTTCTCCCCTTTTCCCCGCCGGGAAAAGGGGAGGAAAGCCGGGGAATGCTTTGAGGAATCCTCGTGAGGAAATCCCGGGCCCCGCAGGGGCCCGCCCTCCCGGCGCTCCGCCAGAATGACGGGTTGCGTCCGGGTGACGGGCGCTGGAACCGTCCCCGATCGTGCGAAGGACGAGAGTTGAGCGACCAGAACGCCCTCCCGCAGCAGAACGTGTCCCCTGCGCCGGCGCCCGCCGACGGAACGTTCGCCCCCGTTCCCCCCGTCATCGATGCCCAGGAAGCCTGGATCGACGGCTACGAGCCCGGCAACCCCTGGCAGTCGAAGCTCTGCCTGCAAACCCCCTACGGCACGGTCTCCTATCCCCTCACGCCGCACACGATGCCCGAGCTCCTGGAGGGGCTGGTCATGGTGGCTCAGGCCCAGCAGGGGACCGCAGGCATACCCGACCCGGACGAGGACGACGCGGCCGACGGCCCCGACGGCGACCGGCAGGACCCGGCCCACGGCACGACCATCCACGACGGCCGCGCGGCCCGGATGACCGGCTGGACCGTGGTCCACGAGCTGTGGGAGCGGGAGGACCCGAAGGTCCGCTTCATCATGGGCGCGGTGGTGGTCGGTCTGCTGATCCTCGGGATCGTCCTGTCCTGACCCTCTGCCACGATGCCCGCAGGTGTACCGAGCGAGGAGCTGACGAGGATGCTGACGGAGACATCGGGCCGCGGTGCCCAGGACCTGGCCGCGGAGCTGGAAGGCCTGCGCGACGTGGACTGGGCCTCCGTGTGGGCCGGTACTCCGCAGGGCGGGTCCCCGGAGTTCCGCGAGTGGTGCGAGCGGTACGGCCGTGCCGCCGAGGAGAACGGTGAGGTGCTCGACCTGGGTGCCGAAACCTGGCCCGCGTACCTGGCAGCCGCTGTGGGAGTGCTGAACACACCGGCGTGGACCGGTTCGTGAGACGCTGCGGACTTTCCGGAGCCCACAGTCGCGAGCTACTGGCCGGACCGGGAGTCCCGACTGAAGAGCCGTCGCCCGTACCCGTTCGCGTACTGGCGGGGTATGGGCGGCGGTTCAGCGGCCGAGCCGCTCACCGTCCTGAGCCAGTCGGTCGCGTTCTCCACCTGGACGCGGCAAGGTCGATGAGCGAGGCGGCGCCCCCGACCCGGGAGGAAATCGACCGCGCGATCGCCCTCCAGGAGGCTGACCTTGCGACTTGCAGGTACTGGAGGTCACACCCGCGGGCCGGCACGAGTTGATCGCGAACGACGCAGTGCGCTGCCAAGTGCGGATGGAGGACTTCGACATGCGGAAGACGTCACCGAAGGACTTCGCCGCCAAGCTAGGCGACCTCGACGTACCCGAGGGCCTGCGGGAAGCACACAATGCGGCGCTCTCCCGGCTGTCGTCGGCGAACGAGTACGCCGAGCCGAAAGCACCGGCCCCCGAACCGAAGCAGCGCGGCCCTGCGCAGGCCAGTGCCTTCCTGCCCGGTGTGGCCGTCCGTCCCGCTGCCGTGCAGCCGACCCCGTACGGCTCCTCCGGCCACGGCGTGACCAATCCCGTGGCCGCGGAGGCGGCGGCGAAGCCCGTCGGCGTCGAGCGCTGACCAGTAGTCACCGGCCCTGACCGACCCCCACCAGTCCTGACCGGCCCCGTCTGAATACCCCGCACGGAAGGCTCCCACATGAGCACAAGCCCCGAGGCGCAGCAGGCATCCGACGACGAGGTGGAGTTCTACTTCGCCGACGTCTTCGTCTTCGTCTCCGATTACCTCGCACAGATGGTGCGACGCCGCCTGAACGGAGCGTCCGCCACCTGGTGTCCGCGCTGGTGGGAGCACCCCGAGGCGGGCGCCCGGCTTTCCGCGCTCTGGCTGGCCTGGGAACACCTGCGGCACGACCCCGCGCTGGGCATGTCCACCTGGTGGCTCCACCACGCCGACCCGCACCTGCGGGTGCTGCTGGACCCGGACATGGGCCCGTTCGCCTCCTGTTCGCCGAAGGACGGGCACACGGCCTATCCCTTCGACCCGCTGCCCGTCGACCCGTACGACCCCGGGGCCTCGTCCGTCTGAGCGGGATCGGTGAAGGGTTCCGGCGGCCTCTTCACGGATTCCCCGCACGGACTTCGCCGACTCGACCCACCCCGAACTCCCGGTTCTTTCCTCACCTTTTCCCCGTCTTTCCTCGCGAGGAAAAGGCGCGCGCCATTGCACGTCCCTCCCCCTACCGTGTCCGGGCGACCTGACTGAGGGAGGCCCGGGACGGTGGAGTCACCTGCCGAGAACAAGCGAAGTGCGGCACTGGCCCTGGTGGTGATGGGTCTTCTGCTGATCGGCGCCCTGGTGGTGTTCACCGTCTTCGACGGAGAGGCCGACGCCAAGGACCCGTCCGACGGCAAGCCCGCCGCGACGGCCGAACAGGGCAACAACACCGGCACGACCGGTGGCGACGGCAATACCGGCACGCAGCAGACGGGCGCCTCCGCCGCCGTGCCGCCCATCGTCACGCCGGAGGAACTGGCCGAGGCCCACGAGGCGATGGCCGCCTACATGGCCGGCCTGGGCACGTACAAGTACACCGATCAGACCGGCACCTGGGCGAAGCCGCTGCTGGAGCTGACCGTCAGCGACGACCAGATGATCCGGCAGACCGCGCTTCCCACGGGCAAGGACTGGGCCACCTGCCGGGCCGCCCGCTGCACCTCCGTGGGCAAGGCGACCGTGGTCCGCGACGCGCTGATCGCGGACGACCTCGCCCGCGGCAGCGGCCGGATGGTGTCCAGCGTCGTATCGCTGACCTCGGTCCGTTCCGAGAACGGCAAGCAGACCCGTACGGAGAACAACGCCTGGCTGGTCAGCTCCCGCAAGGACGGCGGGAAGTGGAAGGTCTCCGCGTTCGACCTGCACGGTCTCGGCAACGTGGGCGCATCCGACAAATCGGGGGAGTGACGCGCGATGGTGGCTCCTGCCGTACTGGCAGCCGCATCGAAGGCCGCCAAGGTGGCCAAAACCGCCAAAATGGCCGCCCAGTTGGCGGGAGGCCAGGGGGGCGGCAACGGCGGTGGCAAGAAGGGCGGCAACAAGTGGCTGCTGATCGCCGGCGCCGGCAGCCTGCTGCCGATCGGCGGTGCCGGCTTCCTCGCCGTGGTCATGATCAGCGGCCTGCTGGGGGGCATCGGCAGTGGCGCCGCGCAGGCGGCCTGCGGCAACTACGGTGAGAACGCGGGCGGGGGCAACACCGGCGACCAGGCGGCCACCAACCCGATCATGCCCGCCGGCAAGGTCTACATGCCCAGCGAGACGGCCCGCAACGAGATACCCCCGCGGATGATCCTGGCCGCGATGCGGGCCGCGGCCCGCTACGAGGGGCTCGACTGGACGCTGATCGTCGGGCAGATGTACCAGGAGACCAAGTTCGGCCAGGACGCGTCCGCCGCGCCGGGAGGCAAGAACAGCGCGGGCTACATGGGCCTGCTGCAGTTCGGCAACGACGCCTGGACCGACTACGGCGCCGACGGCAACGGCGACGGCACGAAGGACCTCTACAACATCGACGACGCGTCCTTCGCCGCCGCCAACTTCCTGCACGCGAAGAAGGCCGAGACGCAGCCCTGGGACGCCCTGCTGTCCTACTCGGGCTCGAAGAGGGACAACACCATCTACCCCCGGGTGGTCCTCACGCAGGCGGCCCGCTACCGCGGCAACCTCACCGGTGAGAAGAGCCTGATCGAGGGCTGGTACGCCCACCTGAAGACGACCGTCGAGAAGAACCCCAACTTCCCCACGCTCGGACAGCATTCGGACATCCCCGAGCCGGTCGGCAACGATGCCCAGCCGAACGAGGCGCTGAGCATCGTCGCGTCCCCGCCCCGCTCCTGGTCCACCCCGCCCTACGGCGGCGACGCGCCGGCGAGCCAGGGCACGGCGGGCAGCATGGAGCCGGTCGCGTTCTCGCGTCCGCTGATCCGGCCGGCCGCTCCCCCGCCCCCGGACGGCAAGAACTGGCAGTGGCCCATGAAGGAAGGCACCTACCAGATCGGCACCGAATACCGCGCGAGCGGCCCCCACTGGAGCCTCGGCTACCACACCGGGCTCGACCTGACCGCAGACAGTGGCGTCCCGATCTACGCCCCTGCCGACGGCAAGGTGATCAAGGCGGGCAACGGCGGCTCGTACGGCAACGAGACCAACATCGAGCACGCGAACGGCGTCGTCACCCTGTACGCGCACCAGACCACCATCTCGGTCTCGGTGGGCAGCACCGTCAAGCGCGGCGACCAGATCGGCACCGTCGGCGCCACCGGCAACGTCACCGGCCCGCACCTGCACTGGGAGGTGCGGATCCCGGGCGTCGACAACCCCTTCGTCCCCGGCCAGGACAACGGCCCCGGCATGATCGACCCCCAGAGCTGGCTGCAGGGCAAGATCTCGGGCGACCCCGACTACGGCACCGTTCCCGGCGGCGACGGCAAGGGCAAGGACGCCTCGCACGCCGAATGCGCCGCGAACGGCAAGGGCACCGGCGTTCCCCCGGACGGCGCCGGCGTGACCGGCGTACTGCCGCAGGCCAACGACCCGGTGGTGCGGGCGGCGCTGCGCTGGGCCCAGCGCGGCATCGGCCAGCCGTACGTCTGGGGCGCCCCGCGGCTCCAGGGCGACAACCCGGTGTCCTTCGACTGCTCCAGCTACACGCAGTGGATCTACTACCAGGCGAGCGGCGGCAAGATCGACGTCGGCGCGACCACGTACGTGCAGGAGGACCGGCTCCGTGCGTACAAGATCGACCTGAGCCAGGCGCAGCCCGGCGACCTGATCTTCTTCAACCCCAGCAAGAGGGGTTCCGAGCACGTGGGCATCGTGTGGGACCCGGCCGGCAAGAAGATCCTCCACGCCCCGCGCCCCGGCAAGAACGTCGAGTTCAGCACCTGGGACGTGCAGGACCCGATCACCGCCGTGTACCGGGTGCCGATCCCTCCGGGCACCGATCCCGCCGAGGCCGGTACCGATGAACATGCCTAGAGGAGAAGCACGCTGCCCGGAGGGGAAGGGCGGCGCCGTCGGCGCCACCCTTCCCCCGTGCGACGGCATCCCGGAAGTCACAAGCAACGGATACGGGATCCTCCGGGACGGGAATGGCCTCGTCGTCTTCCGTGCCGCGCCCGCCCCTGCGGAAGGAAAGACCTGACCATGACCGCCCAACAGCCGAAGAAGCCGCGCTCCGACGAGGACTGGACGATCGAGATCGTCGCGCTCGTCGGCTCGGTCCTGATCCTCCTCTGCGGAGCGTGGCTCGCCGCCCTCGCCGGTGCCTCCTTCGAGGGTGAACCGGACCCGCCGGGCAACCCCTTCTCCTTCGCCGTGTCCTTGGTCAAGGGCGACTACACGTGGCCGGGCGGTGCGGCGAACGCCGTCGCGGCCGGCGAGGCGCTCCTGCTCGCCGGCGCCGGCGTCGCCGTGTACCGGATCCGCCAGCGCATGCGCAACAAGCCCGACGTCGACGGCGCGGCCCGCCACCTCGCCCAGGGCGAGGAGCTCGGAAAGCTCACCATGAAGGGCGCCGCCGCGACCGCCGAGCGACTCGGCGTGCAGAGCAGCGTGCCCGGCGTCTTCATCGGCCGCTCCCTGCGGGGACGGCAGCCGTTGTTCGGCTCCTTCGAAGACATGCACATCGACATCTGGGGCCCCCGCACCGGCAAGACGACCCGGCGCGCCATCCCCGCGATCCTCGACGCCCCCGGCGCGGTGCTCGTCACCTCCAACAAGCGGGACATCGTCGACGCGACCCGAGGCCCCCGCGAAGCGCGCGGTCCGGTGTGGGTCTTCGACCCGCAGCAGGTGGCCCAGGAACCGCCCGCATGGTGGTGGAATCCGCTGTCGTACGTGACCGACGTCGCCAAGGCCCGCAAGCTGGCCGACCACTTCGCGTCGGGCTCGCGGGACGCCGACGCCTCCACGGACGCGTTCTTCGACCCGGCAGGACAGGACCTGCTGGCCAACCTCCTGCTCGCGGCGGCCACGGCCAAGTCCTCGATCACGCAGATCTACACCTGGCTGGCCAACCCGAAGGACGACACCCCCGAGCGCATCCTGCGCGGCGCGGGACAGATCATGCCGGCCGACGCCCTGGCCGGCGTGATCACCGCCCCCGACAAGCAGCGCAGCGGCATCTACGGCGTCGCCCAGCAGATGGCGTCCTGCCTCATCAACCCCGAGGTCAACCGGTGGGTGACACCGGCCTCCGCCTCCGACGACCGCCCGGAGTTCGACCCCCGCGAGTTCGTCCGCAGCGACTCCACCCTCTACTCGCTCTCCCGCGAGGGCAGCGACTCGGCGGGCCCGCTGGTGACCGCCCTGACCGTGGCCGTCGTCGAGGCCGCCGAGGAGTACGCCACGACCCAGCGCGGCGGCCGGCTGGCACGCCCGCTGGTCGGCGTCCTGGACGAGGCGGCGAACGTCTGCCGCTGGCGCGCCCTGCCCGACCTCTACTCCCACTACGGATCACGCGGCATCATCCTGATGACGATCCTCCAGTCCTGGGCCCAGGGCATCGAGGTGTGGGGCGAGCGCGGCATGGAGAAGCTCTGGTCCGCCGCGAACGTACGGGTCTACGGAGGCGGCGTCTCCGACACCCGCTTCCTGGGCGACCTGTCCGAGCTGGCGGGCGAGTACGAACTGCGCGAGTTCACCACGACCCGCGAATCGGAGACCGGCGGCTGGTCCGGCAACCGCACCATGAACGAGTCCGTACGCCGCGACCGCGTCCTGAAGGTCTCCGACCTGGGCGCGATGCCCCCCGGCCGGGCCCTCGTCCTGGCCTCCGGCACCAAGCCGGTCCTGGTGGAAACAATCCCCTGGTGGGAAGGCCCGTACGCCCGCGCGGTCAAGGCCTCCCTCACCAAACACGACCCGGGCGCCCGCCCCTAACCCCCACCCAACACCCAGCCGGACGGCCACCACGGGCCGTCCGGCCTGGCCCACAAGGTCATCCCTGCGGGCTCAGCGCGCCGTACCACGGAATCCTGTTTCCCCAGATCAGCCAGGCACGACCCGGCCCCTGCGTGCCACCCGATCCACCCCGCGCCCCCTCCGCGCCCCCTCCGCGCCCCCTCTGCTCACGCGGCGCCACCGCGCGAAACCACCATCCAGGGACGCCGGTTACGGGTGGTCAGCATGCCCATCCGCTGATCACTCTTCACAGTGGACTGCCTCTCCGGGCAGAACCTCGGGTCGACGACGGGCGTTCCGTTCGGCAGACGCATTCCGCCGGAAGGGGACACCGATGGGCAAGCGCTCTTCACAGCCCGGATCCTTGCCGCTCTCGCCACAGCGCCCACGCTGATCGGCTCACCGCCCGCCGAGGCGCACGCCGGCGTCGACTGCGGGTTCGTCGGCGCCCTCAACGCCGGCTTCTGCAACGGGCGCATCGACTTCACCGACGCGGACACCGACAACAAGACCTCCCGCACCTCCCGCGGCACGACGCACACCGAGTGCGAGATCCACCCGATGCGTGACAACGCGCCCCCAACACTGCCCCGCTACGGCAGGGCATGCGCACACCTCAACGTCAACGGCGTGCGCCGGGTCGGGCCAGTGTCACCACGTCACGAAGTGAGCCGCACATGACCACCGAGCCACCCCCCGAAGACCCCGACCGGGAAGCCAAACGCCGCCGCGCCGGCGTCGCCGCCTTCCTCACCGCCACCGCCGGGTCCTTCGCCTTCTTCGCCTTCTTCCCCGGCCTCCCCCACGTCATCGACTGGGGCGCCATCATCGCCTCCCTCGCCGTAGGCGGGCTCGCCCGCTGGGCATGGCTCAAGCGGCTCGTACGGAAGCATCCGAGCCTCGAATAGCCCGGGCCTGTGATCGATCAGATCTGGCCGAGGTCGAACTCCACCGGGAAAGGAGCCGAGACCTTGACGACACCGGTGAACACGTCCCCGTCTCGGTAGGCCCTGGTCGCCGGGTCGAGCACGTAGGTGTACACCAAAGGGACCCCGGTCGCGGCCTGTTCGACCCGCCAGTAGAAGGCGATGCCGGACTTGGCGTACTGGTCCGTTTTCACGATCCGATCGGTGGTCTCCGAACCCGGAGAGACAACCTCTACGACGAGCAGTACGTGCTCGGGACGGGTGGGCGCGACATCGATCGTGTCCGCCCGGTAGACAACGACATCCGGGCGACGATTGGTGAGCGGGACGTCCTGGAGCCGGACGTCGAAATCTGTATCGGCATTCCAGTCCGGCCCTGCGGCCGCCTCCAAGACGTTCGCCAAGATCCGAGCGAGTCGATTGTGCCGCTTGGACGCGCTGGGACTCACGACAACCATCCCGTCCACGATCTCGATCCCCGCGCACTGCTCCTCAGACCAGGAGTCGTACTGCTCCGCCGTGATCTGCTCGTGCATCCACGCAGGGGCTGGCGTCTCGGCAGTCATGACGCACCTCCCGGACACCATGCGAGCGGGCCCGATCCCGCTGAGTTCAGCGTACTGTCTCAGCCCTCTCGGCACGCTGAACGCCGGAACGGCCGAGGTAGGGCGGGGCGGAGCCCCCGACTGGCTGGCCGGGCACCTCCCCCAGCCCCAGAGCGCGCCTGTGGCAACCAGTGCGAGCACGGCCGCGGCCGTCGGACGCGGCTCTACCCGCAGGCGCCCCGAGGTCAAGCCTCGGCGGCCAGGATGCGGGCGCTCCAGCAGCAGGTGGATGCGCTACAGGGCCCGATGGCCGAGGCTCAGAGGGTCCGCCAGGAGGCAGCAGCAACTGGAAGCCGCACTGGCGTCGGTGGTCAAAGCACACGTCCAGGGCAGACTCCGCCGGGTTCCCACCCGGAACGTGAAGAAGCTTTCCAACTTGGGTGACGTGACCGTCAGGGCCCTGATCGACGCCGGCATCCGCACAGCTGCCGACTTCACCGGGGTCCGGTACCTACAAGGCGGCCACTACGGCAACCGCGACGCGTATCTCATCCGGACCAAAAAGCTGGCGGAACTCGGTGGAGCAGCAGGCCCGGAGGTCGGCTCCATCCAGCGTGAGCGCCCAGGAGCGGGCCGCGATCCGCCAGCAGTCCGCCGCGTGGAAGAAGGAGTACGAAGCGGGGATCACCCAGGCCGAGAAGACGACCAGGCGCAAGCGTGACCAACTCCAGCAGCAGGTCAACTCGGAGAAGCAGCAGCACCAGACGGCCGCCCAGCGCCAACGAGCGGTGCTGGTCCAGCGCCAAGCCCAACTCGCCGACGCGAGCACCACTCACGACCGGCTGGTCACCCAGCTCGCCACAGCCGAAAAGGAGCACCGCCGCACCGTCGGCCTGCGCCGCCACCTCCGCTTTGTCACGACGGGCCACTGACCGGAGGCCCCCGCCACAGGGCGCCCACACGGCGCCCAGCGCCGGCCGCCCCACGCGCCATCGGACCCGGACCCCGGAAATAGCAAAACCCCCAGGTCACGGCGAGTGAGTCCTGGGGGTTCTACAGAGCCGCCTTCGGGATTCGAACCCGAGACCTACGCATTACGAGTGCGTTGCTCTGGCCAGCTGAGCTAAGGCGGCACCGCTGGGAAGACAAGAATTTCCCTGGTGGGAGCCTCTCATCAGCAGCGGCGCCAAGTCTACAGGGTTAAACGGGGTGCCCCGAACAAGGGCCCGGGAGGGCTCCTTCGGTGGGGGTCAGCACTTCTTTCCGTCCTTCGGAGCGGTGCCTTCCAGGAGGTACTGGTTGATCGCCGAGTCGATGCAGTCGCTGCCCCGGCCGTACGCGGTGTGGCCGTCGCCGTCGTAGGTCAGCAGGACGCCCGAGTCGAGCTGGCTCGCCAGGGCCTCGGCCCACTTGTACGGGGTCGCGGGGTCGCGGGTGGTGCCGACCACCACGATCGGCGGGGCGCCCTTCGCCTGCAGTGCCCCGGCCGTGCCGGTGGCCTTCGTCGGCCAGTACGTGCAGTTCAGCGAGGCCCAGGCCAGGCCCGAGCCGAAGACCGGGGAGGCCTTCTCGAAGGACGGCAGCGCCTTCTCGACCGCCTCGGGGCCGGCGAAGGCCGGGGGCTGGTCCAGGCAGTTGACGGCGGCGTTCGCCGACATGAGGTTGGCGTACTTGCCGTCCTGCTCGCGCTCGTAGTAGCTGTCGGCGAGGGCCAGCAGCCCGTTGCCGTCGTCACCGTCGATCGCGGCCCTGAGTCCCTCGCGCAGCTGCGGCCAGGCGTTCTCGTCGTACAGGGCGGCGATCACCCCGGTCGTCGCCAGCGACTCGCCGAGCGCGGGGCGCGCCCGGTCGGTCGTGGGGACCGGCTGGGCGTCGACCTTGCGGAAGAACTCCTTCAGGCGTTCCGCGACCTGCTCCGGACTGCCCTGGCCGAGCGGACAGTCGGTCTGCTTCGCGCAGTCCGCGGCGAAGGCCCGGAAGGCGGTCTCGAAGCCCTCCGTCTGGTCCCGGTTCAGTTCGACCGCGGGCCGCGAGGGGTCCATCGCCCCGTCCAGGACCAGCCGGCCGGTCCGGCCCGGGAAGAGGTTGGCGTACGTCGCCCCGAGGAAGGTGCCGTACGAGGCTCCGACGTACGTCAGCTTCTCGTCGCCCAGCGCCGCACGCAGGACGTCCATGTCGCGGGCGGCGTCGACCGTGGACACGTGCGGCAGGATCCGCTGAGAGTGCGCCTGGCAGGCGGCCGCGAACTCCTTGAAGGCGGCCACCAGCAGGGCCTGCTCCGCCCGCGTGTCCGGCGTCTGGTCCACCTGCGTGTACTTGTCCATGGCCGGGCCGTTCAGGCACTCCACGGGGCTGCTGCGGTCCACCCCGCGCGGGTCGAAGGAGACCATGTCGTACGCGGCGCGGACCGGGGCCGGGTATCCGATGCCCGCGTACGCCTGGAGGTATCCGATGCCGGAGCCGCCCGGGCCGCCCGGGTTCACCACCAGCGAGCCGAGCCGCTCGGAGGGGTCGGTGGCCTTGCGGCGGGCCACCGCGATGTCGATATCCCCGGCGGCCCCGGCCTCAGGATTCTCGTAGTCCAGCGGGACCTTCAGGGTGGTGCAGTCGAAGCCGGGCACACCGCACTCGCGCCAGCTCAGCTTCTGGTCGTAGTACGGGCGCAGCGCGGCCGGGACGGCGGTCGGCTCGGCCGACGGCGCCTCGGAGCCCTCACTGGACGACGCGGCGGCGCGGGGTGTTCCCGAACCGCCCGAGGTGCACCCGGAGAGCAGTAGCCCCGCAGCGGCGATCACGGTCCCGGTGGTGCGCAGCAGGCGACTGGTGTCCATTCCCGGAGCCTACGGCCTGCGGCCCTGCCCGGGGCGTTGGCACCCGCGGCGGGCGGCGGGCGGCCGCCCGGGCGCGGGGCGCCGCCCCGCACGGACCGGCGGCGTCCGCGGCCCGCCACGCGGACACCTCGAACGGGTGAGGCGGTCAACCGGAGTCGCCGGCCCGAGGGGAGTCGCGCGCGTCAGCCCGCACGCAGCGACATCGTCATCGCCTCGACCGCGAGCAGCGGGGCGACGTTGCGGTCCAGCGCCTGCCGGCACGCGATGATCGCCTCGATGCGCCGCAGCGTGCGCTCCGGGCCGGACTCCCGGGCGATCCGGTCCAGGTCTTGGCGTATCTCCTCGTTCGCGATGGCCAGCGAGGAGCCGAGCTGGAGGGCCAGCACGTCCCGGTAGAAGCCGGTGAGGTCGGTCAGCGCCAGGTCGAGGCTGTCGCGCTGCGTGCGCGTACGCCGGCGCTTCTGCCGGTCCTCCAGCTCCTTCATCACGCCCGCCGTGCCGCGCGGCATCCGCCCGCCGGTACCCGCTCCGGCGCCGAGCGCGGCCCGCAGCTCCTCGGTCTCCTTGGTGTCGACCTCTTCCGCCACCTGCTTGGCGTCCTCGGCGGCGGCGTCCACCAGCTCCTGCGCCGCCTTCAGGCAGTCGCCCACGTCACTCACGCGCATCGGCAGCTTCAGTACGGTGGCACGCCGTGAGCGGGCCGCCCCGTCGGTGGCGAGCCGGCGGGCCCGGCCGATGTGCCCCTGGGTCGCGCGGGCGGCGGCCTGCGCGACGTCCGGCTCGATGCCGTCGCGCCGCACGAGCACCTCGGCGACCGCGGACACCGGCGGGGTGCGCAGCGAAAGGTGCCGGCAGCGGGAGCGGATGGTGGGCAGCACGTCCTCCAGCGAAGGGGCGCACAGCAGCCACACGGTCCGCGGAGCGGGCTCCTCCACGGCCTTGAGCAGTACGTTTCCGGCGCCCTCCGTCAGCCGGTCGGCGTCCTCCAGGACGATGACCTGCCAGCGTCCGACGGCCGGGGAGAGCTGCGCCCGGCGCACCAGCGCCCGGGTGTCCTTCACGCCGATGGACAGCTGATCGGTACGGACGATCTCCACGTCGGCGTGCGTACCGATCACGGTGGTGTGGCAGCCGTCGCAGAACCCGCAGCCCGGCTCGCCTCCGAGGGCGCGGTCCGGGCTGGTGCACTGGAGCGCGGCCGCGAAGGCGCGGGCGGCGGTGGACCGACCGGAGCCGGGCGGTCCGGTGAACAGCCAGGCGTGCGTCATCTTGGAGGCGGCCGGCGGCGGGGTCCCCGCCTCGATGGCGGTGACCAGGCCGTCGGCGTCGACCGCGGCGGCGGCCAGCTGCGTCTGGACCCGCTCCTGTCCCACCAGGTCGTCCCATACGGGCATCCCGCCCACCACCTTTCGCCTCGCGTACCGTCCGTGCCGTCTGCTCACCCAGTGTGGCGGCTCCCACTGACAATCCCCGTCAGCCGGTCCCCACGACGACCACCGCCGTCAAGCCCTCACGCCGTCACGCCGTCACGGCGCCACCACCGTCACGCCATCAACCGCCACCGCCACCGTCAGCGGCGGCGCGGCCCCCGGCCCTGCTCGTCCTCGTCGTCCCGGCTCCGTCCCAGCAGCTCGTCCGCCAGGGTCGGCAGATCGTCCAGCGGGGTCTCCTCCGCCCAGTCCGAGCGGGGCCGGCGCGGCCGGCCGTCCTCGGCGAGGAGCGGCAGTTCGCGGGTCGCGTCGTTGCCCGAGTCCCGGAAGATGCCCGGCGGGACCCGGTCGGCCGGGTTCTCCTCAGGCCGCTGGGCCGTCGGCCGCGACGCGGAGTACGAGGCCCTGGGCGCCGCCGGCCGCGTCGCCGCGGCCCCACCCGAGCCCGAGCCCTCGCCCGTGCCCGTGGGGCGTACGGGCGGCAGGACCGCCGTCTCGTCCGCCGGACCCGTCGCCCGGACGGGCGGCAGCACTGCCGTCTCGTCCGCGGGACCCGCCGAAGGATCGGCCTTCGGGACCGGGACCGTCTGGGTGACATCGTCCGGCTGCACGACCGGCCTGACGATCGGAGTCTCGATCGTCACGGCCTCGTCGCGGCGCGAGTCCTTGCGCAGATCGGCCTGGGGCGCGGAAGCGCCGGGAGCCGCCGGAGCTGCGGACGCCGACGCAGCCGCAGCCGAGGCAGCAGCGGACTTCGCCGCCGCCTCCGCCGCCGAGGCCTCGGCCAGCCGCCGTGCCTCCTCGGCCCTCAGCAGGGCCTCCTCGGCCCGCCGCTGCTTCTCCAGCCGGCGCTCCTCGGCCTCGGCGTGCAGCCGGGCCTCCTCCTCCGCCTGCTTGCGCAGCCGCTCGGCCTCCACCGCGCGGGCCTTCTCCTCGGCCTCCAGCCGCAGCCGCTCGGCCTCGGCCCGCTCGCGGGCCTCCTCCTCGGCGCGCAGCCGCTCCTCGCGCTCCTTGCGGGCGGCCTCGGCCTCGGCCGCGAGCCGGGCCTCCTCCGCCTCGCGGGCCTTGCGGGCCTCTTCCTCAGCCAGCAGCCGGGCTTCCTCGGCCTTGCGGGCCGCCTCTTCCTCGGCCTTGCGCGCGGCCTCCTCGATGGCGAGCCGGCGGGCTTCCGCCCGCGCGGCCACCTCGGCCTCCGACAGCGGGAGCATCCGGTCCAGCCTGTGGCGCACGACGGTGCTGACCGACTCCGGGTCCTGGCCCGCGTCGACCACCAGGTAGCGCCCGGGGTCGGCCGCGGCCAGGGTCAGGAATCCGGCCCGCACCCGCTGGTGGAACTCCGCCGGTTCCGATTCCAGCCGGTCCGGCGCCTCCGTGAACCGCTCGCGGGCCGTTTCCGGCGACACGTCGAGCAGTACCGTCAGGTTCGGTACGAGGCCGCTCGTGGCCCAGCGCGAGATACGGGCGATCTCGGTCGGGGAGAGGTCCCGGCCGGCGCCCTGGTAGGCCACCGAGGAGTCGATGTAGCGGTCGGTGATGACCACCGCGCCGCGCTCCAGGGCGGGCCGTACGACGGTGTCCACGTGCTCGGCGCGGTCGGCCGCGTACAGCAGGGCCTCGGCGCGGTTCGACAGGCCGGCGGAGGACACGTCGAGCAGGATCGATCGCAGCCGCTTGCCGACCGGGGTGGCCCCGGGCTCGCGCGTGACGACGACCTCGTGACCCTTGGCCCGTATCCAGTCGGCCATCGCCTCGACCTGGGTGGACTTGCCGGCTCCGTCGCCGCCCTCCAGGGCGATGAAGAACCCGGCGTCGGACGCGGCCTGCACCGGCTCCCCGCCGCGCAGCGCCTCGCGCAGGTCGCGGCGCAGCGGAACGCCGCTGCGGTCGTCGGCCTTGGCCAGGACGATGACGGCGACCGGCAGCAGCAGGGCGCCGACCAGCATCAGCGTGAAGGCCGCGCCGCCGTGCGCGAAGACGACCTCGCCGGCGGCCAGCCGGTGCGGTCCGATCAGGGCGGCCAGCAGCGGGGCGGCCACGGCCCCGACGGCCACGGAGACCCGGACGACGGCCTGCAGGTGCTCGGTGACCCGGGCCCTGCGGAACTCCTCGGTCTCCTGGTCGAGCAGCGTGTGCCCGGTGTTCGCGGCGACGCCCGCGGCGCTGCCGGCGAGCAGCGAGAGGAACACCACCGTCGAGGTGTCCGGAACCAGCCCGGTCAGCAGCAGTGCCAGCCCGGCCACGGCGACGGACAGTGCCAGCAGACGGCGCCGGGACAGCGCGGGGAGGACCTTGCCGGCCTGGGTGGCACGGATGCCGAGGGCGGTGCCGCCGAGCAGGGCCAGTACGAGCAGCGAGAACGCGGCTGCTCCGCCCCCCAGGTCGGTGGCGTGCAGGACGGCCACGGAGGCGGCGGAGGCGACGGCTCCGGCGACGGCGGCGCAGACGAGGACGAGCAGCGGGATGGCCCCCGTACGCCCCTTCTCGGGCCGGTCCCCCGCCTTGGGGGCGCGCAGGCCCTCCAGCGGGGAGCGCGGACGCGGGGTCTTCGTGCCGGGCAGCACCAGCGGGAGCAGCAGCGATACGGACGCCGCGAAGAGGCCGGAGGCCACGTAGGAGCCGAGGGCCGCCTGGTTCTCGGTGAACCAGCCGATGCCGAGGCCGAGCGCCTTGCCGATCAGGGTCGCGGCGAGCAGCGCGGCCGCGGCGATCGGCAGGGCCGCGAAGGCGGTACGCAGGTTCAGCCGGCGCAGTGCGTCGAGGTGATCGGGCAGAGGCCGTACGGTCGCCCCCTCCGGCGGCGGCGCCGGAAGCAGGCCGGGCGCGGCGCTGTCCTTGGCCAGCACCCACAGCCGCTCGGCGGCGCCGGAGACGAAGACGGTGGCGAGCAGGGCGGTCAGCGCGTTCGGGCCGATCCAGTCGAGCCACAGCGGGGCCACGACGAAGAGGCCGAGCCGGAGCCCGTCGGCGCCGATCATCGTCCAGCGGCGGTCCAGCGTGCCGCCGGGGGCGGTGAGCTTGGCCAGGGGGCCCAGGAGGACCGCGCCGAAGAGGACGGTGGACACCACGCGGACGCCGAAGACGGCGGCGACGGCGAGGGCCCAGCCGGTGTAGCCACCGCCGAAGGGCTCCTGCTCCACGGCCGTCTGGAAGACCAGCAGCACCAGGACCAGCAGGGCGAGGGCATCGCCGATGCCGCTCACCAACTGCGCGCTCCACAGCCGGCGCAGCCCGGGGGTGCGCAGCAGGGCGCGCACCGCCCGCTCGCGGGAGTCCGCGGCGAGGGCTTCGTCGTAGGTGGGGGCGGTGTCGGTGGTGGCGGTCACGACCGTTGGCTGCTCGGCTCGCGTCATCCGCCCAGCCTATCCGCTGCACTGGGCGGGCGCGGAGCCCTGTGGACAAGGCCCGGTGTGACCCCCGACCCACCTCTCCGGGGGCCCTGCCCGAGGGCCGGTGCCGCTGCGCGGGGCTGGTCCCCTACCCGCCCTTCCACCGTTCCCGGGGCGCAGCCCTGACCCGCTGCTGGGGCGCAGCCCAGACCCCGGTCCTCAAACGCCGGACGGCTGGAAAACACAGACAGGGCCCGTGCGCATCGCACGGGCCCTGTCTGTGACTACTCGGCGCCTACTCGGCGTCTACTCGTCCGCCGCAGCGGCCGCCGTCTTCTTCGCGGCCGTCTTCTTGGCGGTGGTCTTCTTCGCCGCCGTCGCCTTCTTGGCCGTCGTCGTCTTCTTGGCGGCAGCGGTCTTCGTCGCCGTCGCCTTCTTCGCCGGGGCCTTCTTCGCGGGCGCCTTCTTGGCCGTCTTCTTCACCGGGCCCTTGGCGCGCTTCTCCGCGAGCAGCTCGTAGCCCCGCTCCGGCGTGATCGTCTCGACGTCGTCGTCCCGCCGCAGCGTCGCGTTAGTGTCGCCGTCCGTCACGTACGGACCGAACCGGCCGTCCTTGACCACCACCGGCTTCTCGCTCACCGGGTCGGTGCCCAGCTCCTTCAGCGGCGGCTTCGCGGCCGCGCGCCCCCGCTGCTTCGGCTGCGCGTAGATCGCGAGCGCCTGCTCCAGGGTGATCGCGAAGAGCTGGTCCTCGGTCTCCAGCGACCGCGAGTCCGTGCCCTTCTTCAGGTACGGGCCGTAGCGGCCGTTCTGCGCGGTGATCTCCGCGCCCTCCGCGTCCACGCCCACGACCCGGGGAAGGGACATCAGACGCAGTGCGTCCTCGAGCGTGACCGTGTCCAGGCTCATCGACTGGAACAGGGAGGCCGTCCGCGGCTTCACCGCGTTCTTGCCCGTCTTCGGGGTGCCCTCGGGCAGGATCTCCGTCACGTACGGCCCGTAGCGACCGTCCTTCGCGACGATTTCGTTCCCGCTGATCGGGTCCTTGCCCAGCTCGAACTCGCCGCTCGGCTTCGCGAAGAGCTCCTCCGCGTACTCGACCGTCAGCTCGTCGGGGGCCAGCTCCTCGGGCACGTCCGCCCGCTGGTGTCCCTCGGCGTCCTTCTCGCCGCGCTCCACGTAAGGCCCGTAGCGGCCCACGCGCAGCACGATGCCCTCGCCGACGGGGAAGGAGGAGATCTCCCGGGCGTCGATCGCGCCCAGGTCGGTCACCAGCTCCTTCAGACCGCCGAGCGCGTCGCCGTCGGCCGGCACGACCTCGGTGGCGTCCTCCGCGCCGAAGTAGAACCGCTTCAGCCACGGCACGGACTGGGCCTCGCCCCGCGCGATGCGGTCGAGGTCGTCCTCCATCTTGGCGGTGAAGTCGTAGTCGACGAGCCGCCCGAAGTGCGTCTCCAGCAGGTTGACCACGGCGAACGACAGGAAGGACGGCACGAGCGCCGTGCCCTTCTTGAAGACGTACCCGCGGTCCAGGATCGTGCCGATGATCGACGCGTACGTCGACGGCCGGCCGATCTCCCGCTCTTCCAGCTCCTTGACCAGCGAGGCCTCGGTGTAGCGGGCCGGCGGCTTGGTCGAGTGACCGTCGACCGTGATCTCCTCGGCCGACAGCGCGTCGCCCTCGCCGACCTGCGGGAGGCGCTTCTCACGGTCGTCGAGCTCGGCGTTCGGGTCGTCCGCGCCCTCGACGTAGGCCTTCATGAACCCGTGGAAGGTGATCGTCTTGCCGGAGGCCGAGAATTCCGCGTCGCGGCCGTCGGCCGACCGGCCGCCGATCTTCACGGTCACCGAGTTGCCGACCGCGTCCTTCATCTGCGAGGCGACGGTGCGCTTCCAGATGAGCTCGTACAGGCGGAACTGGTCGCCGGTCAGACCGGTCTCGGCCGGGGTGCGGAAACGATCACCCGAAGGACGGATCGCCTCGTGCGCCTCCTGCGCGTTCTTGACCTTGCCCGCGTAGACGCGGGGCTTCTCCGGCAGGTACTCGGCCCCGTAGAGCTGCGTGACCTGCGCCCGCGCCGCCGACACCGCGGTGTCGGACAGCGTCGTGGAGTCGGTACGCATGTAGGTGATGAAGCCGTTCTCGTACAGCTTCTGCGCCACCTGCATCGTCGCCTTCGCACCGAAGCCGAGCTTGCGCGAGGCCTCCTGCTGGAGCGTCGTCGTGCGGAACGGGGCGTACGGGGAGCGGCGGTACGGCTTGGACTCGACCGACCGGACGGCGAACGAGGTCTCGGCCAGCGCGGCGGCCAGCGCCCGTGCGTTCGCCTCGTCGAGGTGCAGCACCTCGCTCTTGAGCTGCCCGGTCGAACCGAAGTCGCGGCCCTGCGCGACGCGCTTGCCGTCCACCGTGTTCAGGCGGGCGACCAGCGTGGACGGGTCGGAGGCGTCACCGGCGCGGCCGGTGGCGAAGGTGCCGGTCAGGTCCCAGTACTCGGCCGAGCGGAAGGCGATGCGCTCGCGCTCCTTCTCGACCACCATGCGGGTGGCCACCGACTGGACGCGGCCCGCCGACAGCTTCGGCATGACCTTCTTCCACAGGACCGGCGAGACCTCGTAGCCGTAGAGGCGGTCGAGGATGCGGCGGGTCTCCTGGGCGTCGACCATGCGCTGGTTGAGCTCGCGCGGGTTGGCGACGGCGTCGCGGATCGCGTCCTTGGTGATCTCGTGGAAGACCATCCGGTGGACGGGGACCTTGGGCTTGAGGACTTCCTGCAGGTGCCACGCGATGGCTTCGCCCTCGCGGTCCTCATCGGTGGCGAGGAAGAGTTCGTCGGACTCGGCCAGCAGCTCCTTGAGCTTCCTGACCTGGGCCTTCTTGTCGGCGTTGACGACGTAGATCGGCGCGAAGTCGTGCTCGACGTCCACACCGAGGCGACGGACCTCGCCCGTGTACTTGTCGGGAACCTCGGCCGCGCCGCTGGGGAGGTCGCGGATGTGCCCGACGCTCGCCTCGACGACGTATCCGGGGCCGAGGTAGCCCTTGATCGTCTTCGCCTTGGCAGGGGACTCGACGATGACGAGTCGGCGGCCGCCCTTTGCGGTCTCGCTAGTCGGGGACAACTTGGCTCTTCTCTCCGGTCGGCACTCGGTCGCAGTACGGCGACGCTGCGGAGTGTGACGGTACAACCCGCCCCCGTGTCAAACGGCAGAAGCCCGCAACGGCCACTCGAACGGTAACCCGACAAGTGCCATTTCTGCCGCCCGGATGCCGCGGCAGGCCCTCCGCACTCACCGGGCAGGGTGGCCGAAGGGCCGTCTGGCCCCGCCCCGGGACCCCGCTTCACGTCGTTCTTTACGATCCTGCGCACATTCGGGACGAGCGGAGGAAACCCGGCGCGCCGCCGGACGTGGGCGACATCCGGCCGATTCCGCGGCCGCAGAACCCAAGCCCCACCCCCGCCGGACCGAAGCACCCCCGACCACCAGGGAAGACACCGCCCGGCCCCCGAGGGCCTGCCTGCCGCGGAGCCCGAATGCCGAGGGGCACGGATGCCGGGGAGCCCCCGCCCCGTGAGCTTCGCCTCAGCGAGCCCCCGCCCTCAGAGCCGTCCGAGGCACCAGACCCCGAGGGCCAGCGACACCCCGCCGGCGAGCAGTGCCACCGGTACGGCCACGACGGGGCGCACACCCTCGGCCACCGGCGCGCCGCGTAGGGCACGCGCCCCCGTCCAAGCCAGCAGAGCGGCCCCGAACAGCAGGAACACGGCCGCCGCGAAGATCGCCGGACCGTGCTCCATGCCGTTCACCTCATCCCCCGGGCCGCTCCCGGGATCCCCCCGGATCCCGCTGAGCGGAGGGTTTCACCCGGGGGGAGACGGCAGGCGAACCTGGGGTTACATCCCGGCTCCGACGTGCCCGGGGCCCGCACGGGGCGCACCGGCGCACGGCGGCGCACACCGGCGCACGGCCGCCGCCGCCCCTACTCCCCCGGGGCTCCCGCCCCGGCTTCCGCTCCGGTGTCCGCCCCGGTCAGCGGCTCCAGGAACCCCTGCTCGACCAGCATCCGGATCGCCTCGGGCGTCCGGTCCCGCAGGACCACCGGGTCCTCCTCGACCAACTGGGCGATGGCGTCCAGAATCCGCCCCGCGCTCAGTGATCCGTCACACACCCCGGCGAAGCCGGCCCCGACCGTGTCGACCTTGGTGGCGCGCCGCATGCCCCGGTTCTGCCGGAGCACGACGTGTTCCGGATCCTCCGCGCCGGGCGCGCCGACCTGCTCCTGCACGACCTCCTCGGTCAGCCGGAAGTAGCCCGCGAGCAGGGCCGCGTCATCGTGGTCGCGCAGGTAGTCCTGGCGCGCGAAGTGGTCGAGGACGGCCTCCCCGAGCGGCTGTTCCACCGAGTGCGGCCACTCCTCGACCACGATCGAGGGCTCGGCCGCGTCGCTGCGCCGCAGCGTGATCCAGCCGAAGCCGACGGCCTTGGTCTTGCGGGCTTCGAACTCGTCCAGCCAGTCCTCGTACCGCTGTTCGTACTCGGCGGGGTCGGTGCGGTGATCGCCCGCGTCGCGCAGCCACAACTCCGCGTACTGCGTCACGTCCTGCACGTCACGCTGCACGATCCAGGCATCGCAGCCGCGCGGTACCCAGGCCCGTACCCGGTCGTGCCAGTCCTCGCCGTCCACGTGCTGCCAGTTGCCCAGGAACTGCGCGAATCCGCCCGGGTTGAGCCGGGCTCCGGCCTCCTGGACCAGGGTCCGGCACAGGTCGTCGCCGCCCATCCCGCCGTCCCGGTACGTCAGCCGGGCCCCCGGAGAGATCACGAAGGGCGGATTCGACACGATCAGGTCGTACGTGGCCGCCCCGACCGGCTCGAACAGCGACCCGGCGAGCAGTTCCGCTTCGGGGGCACCCGACAGCGCCAGCGTCAACCGGGTGAACTCCAGGGCCCGCGGGTTGACATCGGTCGCCGTGACCCGGGTCGCGTGCTGGGCCGCGTGCAGCGCCTGGATCCCCGATCCGGTACCGACGTCGAGAGCCGAGCCGACCGGCGTGCGGACGGTGATCCCCGCCAGCGTCGTGGAGGCACCGCCGACGCCCAGGACCACGCCCTCGTCGCGGCTGCCGATCCCGCCGGCCCCGCCGACCGCGCAGCCGAGGTCGGAGACGATGAACCAGTCCTCGCCGTCCGGACCGCCGTACGGGCGTACGTCCACGGTGGCGTGCAGCTCGTCGCCCTCGCGCCGCAGCCAGCCGTCGGCCAGCGCCGCGTCCACGGGCAGGGCGGCCGCGGCATGTACGTACGGCACCGGCTGGCGCAGCAGGAAGAGCCGGGTCAGGCTCGCGAGCGGCCCGTCACCGCGGCTCCGCGTGGCGCGCAGGGCGGGGACCGTCTCGCTGCGTGCCAGCGCGGCGTACGCCGGGGCACCGAGCAGGTCGAGCAGCCCGTCGGCGGTGAAGCCCGCGGCGAGCAACGCGGCGCGCAGCTCGGCCGCGCGGGCCGACGAGGGGAGGCGGGCGGGCAGACCGGGGGGAAGGCTGGTGGTACTCACCCGCCCATTGTGGCCGCTGCCGCCGCCAATGCCCGCGCCACACGGCCTACGGCGTGGGCGCCCGTCGCCCCCCGCGAGCTCCCGCCCGGGGGCCGCACCCCGGGACGGGCCCCGACCGGGCGCAGCTCCGTACGGCCGGACCCGTCCCCGGAACATGCGCCGGGGCGGCCGGGTCCCGAAGGATCCCGGCCGCCCCGGTGTGTGCGGCGCCGCCGGCAAGGCGGCCGCCCGCGCGTCCTCGTCCAGGACCAGGCCCCCGAACGACGAGGCCGTCGAGGCGGTCGAGGACGACGCGGACTAGGACTGCGCCGGCGACGGAGTCGTCACCTGGCAGCCCTTCTGACTGTTCATCGACTTGTCCAGGCCGCCCGCCTTGAGCTGGTCGAGGGCTTCCTTGCCGCCCTTGGTCGCTTCCTCCAGGCCGCCCGCGACCTCCTTGAGGCCCTCCGCGAACTTGCCCTGGTCCTTGGCGTCGAGGGCGTCCATCTTCGTCTTCAGGGCCGTGTAGCCCGCCGACGTCGACTCGAAGCCCATGACCGCGGCGGCCTGGGTCTTCTCCCCGTCCTTGACGGGCGGAACTCCCGCGTTCGTGAGGGCCGTACCCATCGCCTTGTACGACTCGGACATGGTCCCGAAGGCCGCCGAGTCGGTCGACTGGACCTCCTCGGGCTTGCTGCTCTCGGTCGCCACCCGCTTGATGTCGGCGTTCGCCTTCTCGATCTTCTCGAGCTCGGGCTGCCAGCTGTCGCAGACCTTCTTGGCCCAGGCGTCGGTCTTCTTGTCGCCGTCGTCCCCGCCGCAGCCGGACAGGACGAGCATCAGCACCGCAGCGCCCGATACCGCGGCCGCAAGCTTCTTGTTCACCGGATTGGTCCCTTCGAAGGCTCTCGGCCCGGAAGATACACGTCCACCATCCGGGAAACGCAAAGGCGGACGGACGGCGCGTCAGTCCGCGCCGCCCGTCCGCCATTCGGGCGTAGGGTCGAGTCGAGCCCCGGGTCGGGCCGAGTCGAGCCGGATCGGGCCGGTTCAGGCCCGCTCCGTCCGTCTCAGGAAGAGACCGCCGCCGCCGGGTCGGCCTGCTGGCCCACCCGCTCGGCGGTCGCGCCCTCGCCCGTCCCGTCGTCGCCCACGGCGATGCCGCGGCGCTTGGAGATGTACACCGCACCGACGATGACGCCGATCGCGAGGACCGCGACGATCGCCCGTACCGTCGGACTGGCGTCCGCCCCGTAGCTGAACTGCACGATCGCGGGGGCGATCAGCAGCGCCACCAGGTTCATGACCTTGAGCAGCGGGTTGATGGCGGGACCGGCGGTGTCCTTGAACGGGTCGCCGACGGTGTCGCCGATGACGACGGCCTCGTGGGCCGCGCTGCCCTTGCCGCCGTGGTGCCCGTCCTCGACGAGCTTCTTCGCGTTGTCCCACGCGCCACCGGAGTTGGCGAGGAAGACCGCCATCAGGGTGCCCGTGCCGATCGCGCCGGCGAGGAAGGAGCCGAGGGCTCCGACGCCGAGCGTGAACCCGACGGCGATCGGGGTGAGGACGGCGAGCAGCCCGGGCGTGGCGAGTTCGCGCAGCGCGTCCTTGGTGCAGATGTCCACGACGCGCCCGTATTCGGGCTTCTCGGTGTAGTCCATGATCCCGGGGTGCTCCCGGAACTGGCGGCGCACCTCGTAGACCACCGCGCCCGCCGAGCGGGACACGGCGTTGATGGCGAGGCCGGAGAACAGGAACACGACGGCCGCGCCCAGGATCAGCCCGACCAGGTTGTTGGGCTGAGCGATGTCCAGGCTGAGGTTCATCTCCCCGGCCGTCTTGGCTCCGACCTCCTTGACCGCGTTCGCGATGGCGTCGTTGTACGAGCCGAAGAGCGCGGCCGCGGCGAGCACGGCCGTGGCGATCGCGATGCCCTTGGTGATGGCCTTGGTGGTGTTGCCCACCGCGTCCAGGTCGGTCAGCACCTGCGCGCCGGCGCCCTCGACGTCCCCGGACATCTCCGCGATGCCCTGGGCGTTGTCGGAGACCGGGCCGAAGGTGTCCATGGCGACGATGACGCCGACGGTGGTGAGCAGACCGGTGCCGGCCAGTGCGACCGCGAAGAGCGCCAGCATGATCGAGGTGCCGCCGAGCAGGAACGCCCCGTACACGCCGAGGCCGATGAGCAGCGCCGTGTAGACGGCGGACTCCAGACCGACCGAGATGCCGGCGAGCACGACCGTGGCGGCGCCCGTCAGGGACGACTTGCCGATGTCCCGGACGGGGCGGCGGTTGGTCTCGGTGAAGTAGCCGGTGAGCTGCTGGATCAGGGCCGCGAGCACGATGCCGATGGCGACGGCGACCAGCGCCAGGATCCGCGGGTCACCGGAGTGCCCGGAGATCGCGGCGTCGTCGACGCCGACGAGCTCCTTGTAGGTGCCCGGGAGGTACGCGTAGACGGCGATCGCGACGAGGACCAGCGAGATGGCCGCGGAGATGAAGAAGCCGCGGTTGATGGCGGTCATTCCGCTGCGGTCGGTACGCCGCGGGGAGACCGCGAAGATGCCGATCATCGCCGTGACGACCCCGATGGCGGGGACGATCAACGGGAAGGCCAGGCCCAGGTCGCCGAAGGCGGCCTTGCCGAGGATGAGGGCCGCCACGAGGGTGACGGCGTACGACTCGAAGAGGTCGGCGGCCATTCCCGCGCAGTCTCCGACGTTGTCGCCCACATTGTCGGCGATGGTCGCGGCATTGCGCGGGTCGTCCTCCGGAATGCCCTGCTCGACCTTGCCGACCAGGTCGGCGCCGACGTCGGCGGCCTTGGTGAAGATGCCGCCTCCGACACGCATGAACATCGCGATGAGCGCGGCACCGAGGCCGAAGCCCTCCAGGACCTTGGGCGCGTCGGCGGCGTAGACGAGCACGACGCAGGACGCGCCGAGCAGGCCGAGGCCGACGGTGAACATGCCCACCACGCCGCCGGTGCGGAACGCGATCCGCATGGCCTTGTGGGAGACCTCGGTCAGGTCCTTGGCGGGCTCGCCCTCGGCGGGGGTGGCCTCGCGCGCGGCGGCGGCGACGCGGACGTTGGCACGGACCGCGAGGCGCATGCCGATGTAGCCGGTGGCGGCCGAGAAGGTGGCGCCGACGAGGAAGAAGGCGGAACGTCCCGCCCGCTGCGTCCAGTCGTCGGCGGGGAGCAGGAACAGCAGGAAGAACACGACGACGGCGAAGACGCCGAGCGTGCGGAGCTGCCGGCCGAGGTAGGCGTTGGCGCCTTCCTGGACGGCTGCGGCGATCTCCTTCATCTTGTCGGTTCCCTCGTCGGCGGCGAGGACCTGGCGGACCAGGATCTGCGCGACGACGAGCGCGGCGATGGCAACGGCCGCAATGACGATCACGATGAGCCGGTTGTCATCGGTGAGTACTGCGGATGCCAGGTCAGTGGTGCGACCGGGCGCGATAGGGGTGAAGAGCCCCGTCATTCGTCCTCCTTGACGTGATGAGCTCAAGATGTGGACGGATTGTAGGGAGCGGAACCCGATCAAAACAGTACGCAGGAAACGGAATTGGCTCGCACTTGCTCCTCACCAATAGATCTGGTCACTCCATTACCCTCGAAAGCGGTAACGGGGCAAAAGCATTGACGCCTGATCACCGATCCGGAAAACCGCCGGAGAACGATCACGGAATGGATCTACGATTACCCGAAAGGCCCTGCTCGGCAGGGCCTTGAATAAGATCAGAAGATACGTCGGCACGCGCGGCGGAACATCATCGGTGCCCCCACTCCCGGTGCTCCGACGCCTTACCGGCACCCGCCCGGTCCCCCGTCGCCGGACGGCCGACCTCCGGGAACCGACCGCCGCGAGGGCCGGCCGGGGCAGGAAACCGGCCGGGAACCACGAAACCCCCCGGCCGGGACGAGAACCCGCCGGTCACCACGAGAACCCGCCAAGCGGCGTCCGCAAGGACCCACCGCAGGGCAGCACGAAGCCCCCGAGCGGGACACGGTCCGGTCCCGCCGGGCAGCACGAAAACCCGCCGGGCGGCACGAGGCCACCCGGCGGGCACGAAGCGATGGGCAGGCCGAATCGCCGACCCCGGCCGGAGCCGGGCCGCTGTCCGTCCGGCCGGGCCCGGCTACGGCCGGCTACGGCCGACCACAGCCGGCTACGGCAGTTCGGAGGTCCCCGAGACGGGCCAGCTCATCCGGATGGTCCCGCCGTTTTCCCCGCTGATGACGTCGACGTCGTCGACCAGGCCGCTGATCACGGCAAGGCCCATCTCGTCCTCGCCCTCGATGTCGGGGTCCAGGACGGCGTCGATTCCGGGCACGGCTGCGGACGGGCCGCCGGCCGGTCCGGGTACTTCGTCGCTGACCTCGATGGAGAACACCTTCTCCTCCTCGGTCAGCACCACCCGGACGGGCGCGGTCAGCCCGTTGCTGCGATGCAGTCCGACGGCACGCGAACAGGCCTCGCCCACGGCGAGGCGGACCTCGTCGAGGACGGCTTCCTCGACACCGGCCCGCCGCGCCACGGCGGCCGCGACCAGGCGGGCCGTCCGGACGTGTTCGGGCTGGGCGCTGAAGCGCAGTTCAACGGTGGCCATGCGCGTCCCCCTCGGACTACGGGCGTGCCTTACAGGGGCCCGGACCGCTTGTGGCCCGGTACCCCCCGCTCCATCTTCGGCCGTTTCGCCGCCGAGCGCCGTCAGTCGGTGGCGTTGACGGCGTCTTCCACCGAGTTGTGGATCGGAAACACCTTGGTCAGACCGGTGATTCGGAAGATCTTCAGGATGCGCTCCTGGTTGCACACCAGACGCAGCGAGCCCTCGTGCGCGCGGACGCGCTTGAGGCCTCCCACGAGCACACCAAGTCCGGTGGAGTCGAGGAAGTCCACTCGCTCCATGTCGACAACCAGGTGGTAGCTGCCGTCGTTCACCAACTCGACCAACTGCTCGCGCAGCTTGGGCGCGGTATACACATCAATCTCGCCACCGACCTCCACGACCGTACGGTCGCCGACAGTGCGAGTCGACAGGGACAGGTCCACGGATCCTCCAGCACCTTGCTATCGAGCGGCGCCCCCCAGGGGCCTCCCCACCCGAAGGTGGGCGAGGGATTGGCTGCCGCGATGGCATTCAATCACTTACCGGCAGGCGCGCACGACGCCTTCGGACCATTGTCCCGCACGCCGGTGACACACTCGGTTCCAATGGCCAACACTCACCGTCCCGGTCCGCCCACGGCACCCGAGGACGTCAGACCCACCCCCGGCACGGTCCTGGACCGGCTGTCACGGGGGCCTTCCCGGGCTGCGCGCATCACTCATACGGAGCACTTGCCCCCTCGGGAGGGTCGTCATGCGGTCTGGCCCGATCGCATCCGAACTGATGTCGTAGCCGCGATTCAGGCCGCCGGGATCGACCATCCGTGGGAACACCAGGCCGCGGCCGCCGAGCACGCCCTCGACGGAGAGTCCGTGGTCGTCGCCACGGGAACCGCCTCGGGCAAGTCGCTGGCCTACCTCGCGCCCGTGCTCTCGGCCCTCGCCGACGGCGCCGAGGCACCCAACGGCCGGGGCGCGACCGCCCTGTACCTGGCCCCGACCAAGGCCCTGGCCGCCGACCAGCGCCGCGCCGTACGGGAACTGGCCGGCCCCCTCGGCAACGCCGTCCGGCCCGCCGTGTACGACGGGGACACCCCGGTCGAGGAGCGCGAGTGGGTGCGCCAGTACGCGAACTACGTCCTCACCAACCCCGACATGCTGCACCGGGGGATCCTCCCGGCCCACCCGCGCTGGTCCTCCTTCCTGCGGGCCCTGCGCTACGTGGTCATCGACGAGTGCCACACCTACCGGGGCGTCTTCGGCTCCCACGTCGCCCAGGTCCTGCGGCGGCTGCGCCGGCTGTGCGCCCGCTACGGCTCCGATCCCGTGTTCCTGCTGGCCTCGGCCACCGCGAGCGACCCGGCGACCGCCGCGGCCCGGCTGACCGGCCTGCCGGTGGTGGAGGTCTCCGACGACGCCTCCCCGCGCGGCGAGGTCGTCTTCGCCCTGTGGGAGCCGCCCCTGACCGACCTCAAGGGGGAGCGGGGCGCACCCGTACGGCGTACGGCCACCGCCGAGACCGCCGATCTCCTCACCGACCTGGTCGTCCAGGGCGTCCGCACGGTCGCCTTCGTCCGCTCCCGGCGCGGCGCCGAGCTGATCGCCGTGATCGCCCAGGAGAAGCTCGCCGCCGTCGACCGCTCGCTGCCCGGGCGGGTCGCGGCCTACCGCGGCGGCTACCTGCCCGAGGAGCGCCGGGCCCTGGAGCGGGCCCTGCACTCCGGCGACCTGCTCGGCCTGGCCGCGACGACCGCCCTGGAGCTGGGCGTGGACGTCTCCGGCCTCGACGCCGTCCTGATCACCGGCTACCCGGGCACCCGCGCCTCCCTGTGGCAGCAGGCCGGCCGGGCCGGACGCTCGGGCCAGGGCGCGCTGGCCGTCCTGATCGCCCGCGACGACCCGCTGGACACCTACCTGGTCCACCACCCCGAGGCCCTCTTCCGGCAGCCGGTGGAGGCCACGGTCCTGGACCCCGACAACCCGTACGTCCTGGCCCCGCACCTGTGCGCGGCCGCGGCCGAGCTACCCCTCACGGAGCCCGACCTCGACCTCTTCGGCCCGGCGGCACGCGACCTCCTCCCCCAGCTCGAAGCGGCGAAACTGCTGCGCCGCCGGGCGGCGGGCTGGCACTGGACCCGCCGGGAACGGGCCTCGGACCTCACCGACATCCGGGGCGGCGGCGGACGCCCGGTCCAGATCGTCGAAGCCGCCACGGGCCGGCTCCTGGGCACGGTCGACGAGGAGGCCTCCCACACCGCCGTCCACGACGGGGCGGTCCACCTCCACCAGGGCCGCACGTACCTCGTGAAGCACCTGGACCTGGAGGACTCCGTCGCGCTGGTCGAGGAGGCCAGCCCGCCGTTCTCCACCACGGCCCGCGACACGACCGCCATCTCCGTCCTGGAAACCGAGACGGAGATCGCCTGGGGGCGGGGCAGGCTCTGCTTCGGTTCCGTGGAGGTCACCAACCAGGTCGTCTCCTACCTGCGCCGCAAACTGATCACCGGCGAGGTGCTCGGCGAGGCCAAACTGGACCTGCCGCCCCGCACCCTGCGCACCCGGGCCGTGTGGTGGACGGTCACCGAGGACCAGCTCGACGAGGCCCGGATCAACCCGGAGATCCTCGGCGGCGCCCTGCACGCCGCCGAGCACGCCTCGATCGGCCTACTCCCGCTCTTCGCCACCTGCGACCGCTGGGACATCGGCGGGGTCTCCGTCCCGCTGCATCCCGACACCCTCCTCCCGACGGTCTTCGTCTACGACGGCCACCCCGGCGGAGCGGGCTTCGCCGAGCGCGCCTTCCACACGGCCCGCGCCTGGCTGACGGCGACCCGGGACGCGATCGCCGCCTGCGAGTGCGAGGCCGGCTGCCCCTCCTGCATCCAGTCCCCCAAGTGCGGCAACGGCAACGACCCCCTGCACAAGCGCGGCGCCGTCCGCCTCCTCACCCACCTCCTCTCGGAATCCCCGGCCCCGTCCCCGGACCCGGCCCCGACCCCGTCAGGGACGCCCTGAGCCCCTCCGAGCCACCCGGGCCGGCCGGGCCGACCGGGCTCCGCCGGGCGAACCCCGGGCCGGAGCCGCCGCCGCGACCGGGGCACCGGGCCGGAACTCCGGCTTCCCGGGATCACCGGCGATTGGCTTGATATCGCCCCTGGCGCCGCCCGGACCGTGTCAGGTGACGGGTGACGGGTGACGGGTGGCAGGTGTCTGGTGGCAGGTGTCTGGTGCCAGCCAGCCCGGACCACGCCTCGTACCTCCCCCTCCCCTGGACCGCACTCGTATCCCCAGGCCCTCCCGGACGGGCCGCCTGGACACCCGTGGCCCCGCAGCGCGCCCGGCCGCGGACCCGGCGGACCCGGCCCTGTGGAGGCCCCCTCACCGGGGCTCCCCGGGCAACGGCGGGCCCGCGCGGGAGCGCAGCTCCGGTCCGAAGGGGCCCGTCGGGGCGCGGGCGGTGACCTCCGCGACCTCGCCCGTCACCACGCACTCGGTGACCCGCGCGCCCTGCGCCACCGCCACCCGTATCGCCGTGGCGCAGGCGGCCTCCGGGCCGTGGGCCCAGCTCGCCGCCGCCGCGAGGGCGGCGAGGTCGGCCGCGGCCGCGGCACGGTGCCGGGAGACCACCGCCTGCCCGAGCAGGAGCACCCCGCCGAACACCGCCACCAGCACGGTCGCCACCACGACCGCCCACACCGTGGCCGACCCCCGGTCCCGCGGGCCCGCGCACCTCCCGGTCACGGCGGCGGCCCCACGGTGTCCTCGGCCAGGGCGGCGGCCAAGGCGGTGAGGCGGATCGGCACCGCGGCCGGTCCCGGAGCGGGAGCCGTGACGCGGACCCGCCACAGATCACCCTCCCGCGAGAGCTCCACCCGCGCCCCGGGCGGGGCGGCGGCCACCGCTGCCGCGACCGCCGCGCCCGCCGGCTCCGACCGGGCCGCCGACCGGGCACCGGCCCGAGCGGCGTCGACACACCGGATCTGTGCGGCTGCCGCCATCAGTGCCCACACCAGGAGCGCCGCGAACAGCACCAGCGCCGGAATCACCAGGGCCGCCTCCGCCGTCACATATCCGCGGTCGGAACGGCGCTCGGAACCGCGCTCAGAACGGCGCATCGAGTGCCTTCCCGATGGTCGACTGAAGTGCCGTCGAGACCAGTTCACTCGTCACCACCTTGTACAGAACGGCCGCGAACGCACACGCCGCGATCGTGCCCATGGCGTATTCGGATGTGGACATTCCCGCGTCGCCCCCGTGGCCCTTCAGTCCCGCCCGCCCCGCCAGCCCCGCCATTGCCGCCCGCACGCGAATCCAGATGATCGACATGACAACCTCCCGTTGATTCAGCTTTTTGACGTGATCTCAGATCTCAGATGTCAGATGGTCATTTCAGGTGGCCCATTCGGTCGGCCGTCATTCAGCCCTTCAGTCGGCCCTTCAGTCGGCGGAGAGGAGGCCGGAGGCCATTCCGATCACCACCGGCGCCACTCCCAGCGCGAGGAAGGCGGGGAGGAAGCACAGGCCCACCGGCGCGGTGACGAGGACCGCCGCCCGCTGCGCCCGGGCTCCAGCCCTCCGGGCGCGGTCCGCCCGGAGCGTCGACGCGAGCCGGGACACCGGTTCCGCGGCGGGCGCCCCCGTGCGCGCGGAGCGCTCCAGGCATTCGGCCAGGGCGCGCGCTCCCGGTATCGCCGTCAACCTCCCCCACGCGGCGCCCGGTTCGCCGCCGAGGCGCAGCTCCGCTCCGGCCATTGCCAGCCGGTCGCCCACCGGGCCGCCCAGCGACTCCCCCACCGCCTCGGCGGCGTCCACCGGCCCGGCTCCGGCCGCTAGGCATGCGGCCAACAGGTCGGCGGCGAACGGAAGCTGGCGCTCCGCCTCCCCGAGGTCGACCCCTGTGGCCGGCCGCCGTCGCGCGAGCCATCTGCGGACCGCGAAGCCCGCCGCGCAGCCTGCCGCCGCGCCCGCGAGCCCCCCGATCAGCAGCCAGGCCGCCGCCAGTGCTCCGGCCGGCCCGGCCCAGGCCGTCACCGCCGCCCGCAGCCGGGGCCCGGCGGGCGGCCGACTGCGCGCTGCTTCCACCGCGAGCATCCGGGTGAGGCGGCGCCGGGCCGCCCGCTCCCGGATGCGCGCCGCCACCGCCGACGCCGCCCACAGCGCCGCCGCCGCGAGGCACAGGGCCATCCCCAGCCTGTGGATCGCGAAGCCGTCCATCACCGCTCCGCCACCCTGACGATCCGCCGGCACCACAGCAGCCCCAGCGCCTCCAGTGCCGAGCCGGCCAGCAGGCAGCCCCACCCCACCGGCGTGTGCAGGAGCACCCGCAGCGGATCGGCCCCCAGCCCGGTACCGATGAGCAGACCGACCCCCGGAAGCAGGGCCAGCACCGCCGTCGTCGATCTCGCTCCCGCGAGCTGGGCGCGCAGGGATTCCTCCCGGTCCCGCTCGGCCCGCAGGGCCCCTTCCAGCCGGTCCAGTCCGGCGGCCAGCCCGGCGCCGCCGTCCACCGAGACCCGCCAGCAGGCCGCCATCGCCGCCAGCCCCTCCGCGCCGGGCTCCCGGGCCGCCTCCCGCAGTGCTGCGGCCACGTCCCCGCCGAAGGCAGCGGCCGCCAGGACCCCGGCCTCCGCGGCTCCCGGCCCGCCGGGGCCGGACACCGTGCGGCGCATCGCCTCGGTCAGCGCCCGGCCGGGCTGCGCACCGGCGCGCAGCTCGCCCACCACCGCTCCGCACAGGGCCACCACCTCGGCGGCCCGCGCCGTCCGGGCCCGCGCCCGCTCCCTGGCCCGCAGCCACCGGCGGACCAGCGGCACGGCCGCCGCCCCGGCGAGCATCGGGATCACCGACCCGCCCAGCAGTGCGAGCACCAGCCCGGCCCCGAGGCAGGCCCACTCCCGGCTGCGCGCGGCCCGGACCCGGACTCCGGCCACCAGGCGCTCCCAGGGTGCCGGTCCGGCCGGTACCGGTGGCCCCGCCCCGGCCAGTACCGCCCTGGCCCGCCGGGGCACCCGGTCGGCCCCGGCCAGCGCCCAGGCGGCCGCTCCGGCGCACAGCACCCCGGCGAGCGCCGGCAGCGGCACCACCGCCCCGGCGCTCACCGGGCACCCGCGAGCAGCGGGCGCAGCCGCTCCCAGCCCCGGTCCCGTACGAACCCCCGGGCGCCCCAGCGCAGCGCCGGCACGGTGACCACGAGCCCGGCCGGGTCCCGCTCCAGGACGTGCACCTCGGCGACCCGGCGCCGGCCGGCCCGGTCCCGTACGAGGTGGACCACCAGGGTCAGGGCCGCCGCCAACTGGCTGTGGAGGGCGGCCCGGTCGAGTCCGGCGGCCGTACCGAGGGCCTCCAGCCGGGCCGGCACGTGGGCGGCGGCATTCGCGTGGACCGTGCCACAGCCGCCTTCGTGTCCCGTGTTGAGGGCGGCCAGCAGGTCCGCGACCTCGGCGCCCCGGACTTCGCCGACGACGAGCCGGTCCGGCCTCATCCGCAGGGCCTGACGGACCAGGTCGGCAAGGGTGACCTGGCCGGCGCCCTCCTGGTTGGCCGGCCGGGTTTCCAGCCGCACCACGTGCGGATGGTCGGGCCGCAGCTCGGCCGAGTCCTCGGCGAGCACGATCCGCTCCCCGGGGCCGACCAGCCCGAGCAGGGCGCTGAGCAAGGTGGTCTTGCCGGTGCCCGTCCCGCCCGAGACCAGGAAGGACAGCCGGGCCCGCACCATGTCCCGCAGCAGCCGCTGTCCGCCGGGCGGCAGTGTCCCCGCCGCGACGAGCTCCTCCAGCGTGAAGGCGCGCGGTCGCACGACCCGCAGGGACAGGCACGCCGAGCCGACGGCCACCGGAGGCAGTACGGCGTGCAGGCGGGTGCCGTCGGGCATCCGGGCGTCCACCCAGGGCCGGGCGTCGTCGAGTCGGCGTCCGGCGACGGCGGCGAGCCGCTGGGCGAGCCTGCGCACCGCGGCGGCGTCGGCGAAGGTCACCCCGGTCAGCTCCAGCCCGCCGCCGCGGTCCACCCACACCCGGTCGGGGGCGGCCACCAGGACGTCGGTGACCTCGGGGTCGGCGAGGAGTGCCTCCAGCGGGCCCGCGCCGACCAGTTCGGACCTCAGTTCCGCGGCGACGCCGAGCACTTCCGCGTCGCCCAGCAACCGGCCCTGGGCCCGCAGGGCCGCCGCCACCCGCGCCGGGGTCGGCTCCGCCCCGCTCTCGGCAAGCCGCTGGCGCACCGCGTCGAGGAGTACGGCGCTCATGCCGACGCCCCCTGGGCGGAGCCGAGCGCGCGCTGCCAGAAGCCGTCGCAGAAGCGGGCGAGGGCGCCCCGGCCGTGCGCTCCCGGGGGCTCGCCCTCGGCCACCCGGCCCGGAAGCCCCACCTCCACCGGTACTTCGCCGGCCAGCGGCACCCCCAGCAGTCCGGCGACGGCCTCCGCGTCGAGTCCGCCCGGCGCGGGGCCCCGTACGACCACGCGGACGTCGCGGGCCACCATGCGGACTCCGGCGGACACCCGGCCGGCGGCGGCCACCGCCCGCAACTCGCCCCGCACCACCATCAGCACCAGGTCCAGCTGCGCGAGCACCTCCGCCACGGCTTCGTCGACCCGGCGCGGCAGGTCGACCACGACGACCCCGCCCCGGCGCCGCGCCGCGGCCACCACCGAGCGCATGGCGGCGGGCGGCACCACCACCCGGTCCCCGCGGTCCCAGCTGAGTACCCGCAGGGCGTGCAGCTCGGGCAGGGATTCGGCCAGGGCTCCGGCGCCGACGCGGCCGCGCGAGGCGGCGAAGTCGGGCCAGCGCAGCCCTTCGGCGGCTTCGCCTCCGAGGAGGACGTCCATACCGCCGCCGAGGGGGTCGCCGTCGATGAGGATGGTCCGCTCGCCTGCCCGGGCGGCCCGCAGGGCCAGGGCGCAGGCGAGGGTGGAGGCTCCGGCTCCACCGCTACCCCCGATCACCCCGACCGTGAGGGCGGGCCGCCCGGCGCCTTCCACCACATCGGCGATCCTGTCGACGAGCCGGCTCTCGGCGTCGGGGAGGGTCAGCACCTCCTCGGCGCCGATCTCCAGCGCCCGCTGCCAGACGTGGGGGTCGTCCAGATCCCGGCCGACGAGGAGCACCCCGTCCCGCCGGGGTGCGCCGCGCACCCGCCGGGCGGCGTCGTCGCCGACCAATACGAGGGGCGCCGATTCCCAGCCGACCCCCGCCACACCCATGACACCCGCGGCACCCCCGCCGCTCCCGCCGCTCCCGCCGCTCCCGCCGCCACTCTCACGGTCGGCTCCGCTTTGCTCGGGCACCGCGTGGTGCACATGCGGCTCGGCCCCCGCGGCGGCGCACAGCCGCAGCAGGTCGTCGAGCAGCAGGGGGTCCTCGGTGATGATCAGCGGCCGTCCACCGGCGGCCACAGGCCCGCCGGCCCCGGGATTCGGCCTGTCCCCGCCCGCCACCGCGAGATCCCGGACTTCACACGACTTCGATCCAGCCACGATCTCCGCCTCCTTCTCACCGCAAATCCAGCGCCGCGGACTTCGCGGCCGGAATCACCGTGACGGGATCGGGAAAAGGAAGTGGATCTTGCTCAAAAACCGTGGACAGCCGCCCCATTGTGAATAACCCGCTCACCCCTACAGGTGAGTTCCGGAGCGCGCCGGAACCACTACGCAGCGTGACGAGTTCGAGGGGGTGAGGGCCTTCGACGCGCGGGCCCCTCGAAGACGAGGAAGGCCGAGGAATGATCACTTGGGGTCGAAGGCAGGGACGCGAACCGCGTCCGGACATGCGACGACCCCCGCCGGGGGGGAGAGCGGGGGTCGTCCCCACGGTCCGACTCGGGGGGGGAGGAGCCAGACCGGGTTAGCACGGTCGCGAACGATCCGTGACTTCCATGGTGTACCCGAGAGCCTTCTCAGGCAAACCCACGCGCCGCACTTTACGCCGAATGGTGGGCGCATATGCTCGGGTCGTGGAAAATCAGCCCTTGCCGCACTCCTTGCCTCGCACCGCAGCCTTCTTCGACCTGGACAAGACGGTCATTGCGAAGTCGAGCACTCTGACGTTCAGCAAGTCCTTCTACCAGGGCGGCCTGATCAACCGAAGGGCCGTGCTGCGCACCGCCTACACGCAGTTCATCTATCTGGCCGGCGGCGCCGACCACGATCAGATGGAACGGATGCGGGAGTACCTGTCCGCCCTCTGCAAGGGGTGGAACGTGCAGCAGGTCCGGGAGATCGTCGCCGAGACCCTGCACGACCTCATCGACCCGCTGATCTACGACGAGGCCGCCTCCCTCATCGAGGCCCACCACACCGCGGGCCGCGACGTGGTGATCGTGTCCACCTCCGGAGCCGAGGTCGTCGAACCCATCGGCGAGATGCTCGGCGCCGACCGGGTCGTCGCCACGCGGATGGTCGTGGGCGAGGACGGCTGCTTCACCGGCGAGATCGAGTACTACGCCTACGGCCCCACCAAGGCGGAGGCCGTACGGGAACTCGCGGAGTCCGAGGGGTACGACCTCTCGCGCTGCTACGCGTACAGCGACTCGGTCACCGACGTCCCGATGCTGGAGGCGGTCGGGCACCCGCACGCGGTCAACCCCGACCGGGCGCTGCGGCGGGAAGCGGTGGCACGCGAGTGGCCGGTACTGGTCTTCAACCGGCCGGTACGGCTGAAGCAGCGGCTGCCGGGACTGTCGATGCCGGCGCGGCCGGCGCTGGTCGCCGCAGCCGCGGTGGGCGCTGCCGCGGCCACCGCCGGACTGGTCTGGTACGCGAGCCGACGGCGCGCCCTGGCTGCCACGGCCTCGCGCTGACCTGCACGAACACCGGGTGTCCGATACATCCGGAATCACACCGGAAAGCAAAGAAATGCGGCCAGGGGTTTCGCTCCACTCGGAAGCGGAGTACAAATGAAGCAACGGCCCGCGAGACCAAAGAACATCCGAGAGGATCATCTTTAAAACGCAGTAAGGCCCACGGACCGAAGCATGAACGCCGAGCACCCACGCGACGTCGACCCGTCGATTACGGGCCAGCCGCACCAGGGAACGGGCAAAGATCCCGACCTGATGGGCAATCATCGAGGACGCTTGGTAACTGGGCGTAAGTGCCAGCGGCGACACCAGAGCAGTACGGTGTCGCCGCAACCCATGTCCGGGGCCTGCCAGGCCCCATCGACTCCCGGCCGGCCCGTGAGGCCCCGCCCGGCCCCGTGAGGCCGCCCCGCCAAGCCCCGTGAGGCCCCGCCCGGCCCCGTCAGGCCGCGCCAAGCCCCGTGCGACCCCCGACCGGCCCCGTCAGGCCGCGCCGCGCTGGAGCGCCTCGCAGACCGCCGTCGACTCGCGGACCCCGAGCTCGATCGCCCGGCCGCAGTGCGCGATCCAGGCCGACATCCCCTCCGCCGTCCCCGAGACGTAGCCCTTGAAGGCCTCCGCATAGGCCTCCCTGCCCTGTTCCGCGTGACCGACCTCCGCCGGACAGATCGCCTTCGGGTCCAGGCCGCTGTTGATCAGCACGATCCGCTCCGCCGTCCGCGCCACCAGGCCGTTGTACGAACCGAACGGACGCAGCGCGAGCAGCTCGCCGTGCACCACCGCCGCCGTGATCAGCGCCGGAGCGGAGCCGCCCGCGATGATCAGGCGGGAGAGCCCGTCCAGCCGACCCGCCACCTCCTGGGCGTCGGGCAGGGGCAGGTCGATCAGGGGCTCGTCCACCGGCTCACCGGCCAGGCGGGGCCTGCCGACCATGTCGCCGTCGGCCGTGGAGCCCGAGGCCACCAAGTGGAGCCGCGCCAGGACCCGTAGCGGCGACTGGCGCCAGATGCTCAGCAGCTGGCCCGCCTCCGCCGTCAGGCGCAGAGCGGCACCCACCGTGCGCGCCTCGGGCTCCGAGCCGAAGTCGCTCCGGCGGCGGACCTCCTCCAGCGCCCAGTCGGCCCCGGACAGCGCCGCGCTCCCGCGGGCCCCGCGCAGCGCGGCCTCCGAGGTGATCGCCCCGGCGCGGCGGCGCATGACGCGGTGGCCGTAGACCCGGTCCACGGCCTTGCGTACGGAATCCACGGACTCGGCGACGCCCGGCAGACCGGCCAGCGGCGCGAGCGGGTCGGCGGCGGCTCCGGAAGAGGCCGAGGCGGAGGAAGAGCCCGAGGCGGAGGAAGCGGAAGAGGCCGAAGAGGCGGCTGAAGCAGAGGCGCTACTCATAAGTAAGGAGCCTACGCACTGCTCCCCCATAGCACCGACCCCTCCTTGGAGTGGTCTTCTTCACTCAGGCATACAACACAAAGCCACCGACCCACTACCCTTCGTGAACATGAAGATCGCTTTCGTGGGGAAGGGCGGCAGCGGCAAGACCACGCTGTCCTCCCTTTTCATCCGCCACCTCGCCTCCAATGAAGCCCGTGTCGTCGCGGTGGACGCCGACATCAACCAGCACCTGGGCACCGCGCTCGGACTCAGCGAGGACGATGCGGCCTCACTGCCCGCGCTGGGCGCGCACCTGCCCCTCATCAAGGACTACCTGCGGGGATCCAACCCGCGCATCGCCTCCGCCGACACCATGATCAAGACGACTCCGCCAGGTACCGGCTCCCGGCTGCTGCGGGTCGACGAGGACAACCCCGTCTACGACGCCTGCGCGCGCACCCTCACCCTGGACGGCGAGCCCGTACGGCTGATGGCGACGGGGCCGTTCACCGAGTCCGACCTGGGCGTGGCCTGCTACCACTCCAAGGTCGGCGCGGTCGAGCTCTGCCTCAACCACCTCGCCGACGGCCCGGACGAGTACGTCGTCGTCGACATGACGGCCGGTTCGGACTCCTTCGCCTCCGGCATGTTCACCCGCTTCGACGTGACCTTCCTGGTCGCCGAACCGACCCGCAAGGGCGTCTCCGTCTACCGCCAGTACAAGGAGTACGCGCGGGACTTCGGGATCACGCTCAAGGTCGTCGGCAACAAGGTGCAGGGTCCGGAGGACATCGAGTTCCTCCAGGACGAGGCCGGTGAGGACCTGCTGGTCACCGTCGGGCAGTCGGACTGGGTACGGGCGATGGAGAAGGGCCGCCCGGCCGCCTTCGAGCTGCTGGAGGCCACCAACCGGCTGGCCCTGCAGGCGCTCCAGGACGCCGCGGACGACTCCTACGCGCACCGCGACTGGGAGCGGTACACCGAGCAGATGGTCCACTTCCACCTGCGCAACGCGGAGAGCTGGGGCAACGCGAAGACCGGGGTCGACCTGGCGGATCAGGTCGACCCCGGTTTCGTCCTACGGGAGCTGCTCACTCCTCGTTCTGACTCGCTTCTGCCGGCTCCGCAGCCGGCTTGACCCCGGCGGGGGCGGCCGGCTTGGCCGGCGGCCCCGCCGTCAGGAAGGTGTTCCAGCCCGCCTTCGGCGCCTCGCCGACGTCGAGGGTGCGCATCCACTCCAGGGCCTTCGGGTCCTGGGCGTCCAGCCAGTCCACCAGCTCCCGGAAGGGCACGCAGCGGACCTCCTTCTGCGTGCACATGGTCTTGATGGAGTCCTCGACGGCACGCATGTAGGTGCCGCCGTTCCAGGATTCGAAGTGGTTGCCGATGATCAGCGGCGCACGGTTGCCCTGGTAGGTCCGCTCGAAGGCCTTGACCAGGCCGTCGCGCATCTGCTCACCCCAGTAGGCGTGCTGGGAGGGATCGCCCTGCGTGGTCGTACCGGACTGGTTGACCAGGTAGTTGTAGTCCATGCTGAGCGTTTCGAAGGCGCGGCCCGGCATGGGGACCAGCTGGAGCGGGATGTCCCAGAGGCCGTCCGTCTTCTTCGGCCAGATCTGCTTGCTGATGCCGCTGGAGTCGTAGCGGAAGCCGCCCATCTCCTTCGCCGCCAGCATGAAGTTCTTCTGGCCCTCGAGGCAGGGGGTGCGGGCCCCGATCATCTCCTTGTCGTAGTCGAACGGGAGCGCCTCCATGCCCTTGAGGGCCGGCGAGTTCGTCTTCCAGTTCTTGACGAAGGACTTGGCCTGGTTGATCTCGCTCTTCCACTCGTCCACGGACCAGGTCCCGACGCCGCCCTCGGGTCCGCAGAAGTGGCCGTTGAAGTGGGTGCCGATCTCGTTGCCCTCCAGCCAGGCCTCGCGCACCTGGAGAGCGGTGTCCTTGATGCCCTGGGGGTCGCCGAAGCCGATGTCGGAGCGGCCCGCGGAGTGCTGGGGTGCGGTGTAGAGGGAACGCTTCTCCTCCGGGAGCATGTACACGCCGCTGAGGAAGTACGTCATACGGGCGTTGTACTTCTTGCCCACCTCACGGAAATGCGAGAAGAGCTTCTGGCTGTCCTCTCCCGCCCCGTCCCACGAATAGACGACGAACTGCGGCGGCTTTTCGCCGGGCTTCAGCTTCTCCGCCTTCCGTACGTTCGGCTGCAGGCCCGTGTACGAGGTCGAGCCGTCCCCGATGAGCCGCTTCACGCTGCCCGGAGCCGGGCCTTCCGGCGCGAGCGCGCCCTTCTTGGCCGCCTGACCTCCCGGGGCCGGACGGCCGGCGGGCTCCGAGGTGCTGCACCCGGCCACTCCCAGGACCAGCGCCGTGGCGACGAGGCCGCCGGCGATCCTCTTCTTGGCGGCCTTCTCCGTGGCGGGCCTCTTCGTGGTGGCAGTCATCCGCCGCACCTCTTCCCTCGCAGTTCCGTCGCAGGACTTCCGCGCCGCAACGTCCCATGCGGTCCGTTTTAAGGAAGGTGTGACAAGCCGTACTAAATGCCTATTCACTCGTGCGCGCTAATTCCTAGGCCATTTGCCCGTATTACCTACCACTGGTCTTTACTCTCCATTACCGTTCGTTTACCGAGTGTTGATAATCCCGCCGCTTCACCCCTCCCCCGAGGAGACGGGACCTATGACGAGCACCCCCACCACCACCTCCCCTCCGCCCTCCGGGCGGGCCTCCTCCTGCGACCTCTCCGTCGACCTCTCCGCCTCCATCGCCGTCTTCCTGATCGCCCTGCCGCTCTCCCTCGGCATCGCCCTGGCCACCGGAGCCCCGCTCCAGGCGGGGCTCGTCGCCGCGGCGGTCGGCGGGATCGTGGCCGGACGGCTCGGCGGAGCACCCCTCCAGGTGAGTGGCCCCGCGGCCGGACTCACCGTCGTCACCGCCGAGTTGATCCAGCACTACGGCTGGCGCACCACCTGTGCCATCACGGTCCTCGCGGGCTGCTGCCAGCTGGGCCTCGCCGCACTGCGGACCGCCCGGTCCGCGCTGATGGTCAGCCCGGCCATCGTCCACGGCATGCTCGCGGGCATCGGCGTGACGATCGCCCTGGCGCAACTGCACATCGTGCTCGGCGGCACCCCACAGAGCTCCGCCGTCGCCAATGTCCAGGGGCTGCCCGCCCAGTTGGCCGACCTGCACCCCGTCGCGCTCGGGATCAGCGTGCTCACGCTGGTCGTGCTGCTCGGCTGGCCCCGGCTGCCCGGCCGGGTCGGCCAGGCCCTGCGCAAGGTGCCGGCCGCACTCGCCGCCGTCGCCACCGCTACGGCCTTCGCGGCCCTCGCCGAGCTCTCCCTGCCCCGCGTGGACCTGCCGTCCTGGCGCAGCCACGCACTGCCCGAGCTGCCCGAGGGTCCGGTGCTCGGCGTCATCGCCGCGGTGCTGACCATCACCCTGGTCGGCAGTGTGGAGTCACTGCTCTCGGCGGTGGCCACCGACAAGCTGATCGCCTCCGAGCGGACCACGGGCAAGCGCCCCGCCCGGGCCGACCTCAACCGCGAGCTGCGCGGCCAGGGCGCGGCGAACATCGTCTCGGGCGCCCTGGGCGGGCTGCCCATCACGGGCGTCGCGGTCCGCAGCGTGGCCAACGTCAAGTCCGGTGCCGTGAGCCGGAGATCGTCCATGCTGCACGGCTTCTGGGTCCTACTCGCCGCCGGACTGCTCGTACCGGTCCTCGACCTGATCCCGCTCGCCGCGCTCGCCGCACTGGTGATGGCGGTCGGCGTGCAGATGGTGAGCGCCACGCACCTGCGCACCGTCACCCGGCACCGCGAGTTCCTCGTCTACGCCACGACCATCGTGGCCGTGGTGCTCGGCGGAGTCCTGGAGGGCGTCGCCATCGGCATCGCGATGGCCGTCGCCCTGGCCCTGCACCGCCTGGCCCGGACCCGGATCACCATCGAGCGCCTCGACAGCGGTGTCCACCGGGTGTGGGCGCGGGGGCAGTTGACCTTCCTCGCCGTACCGCGGCTGAGCCGGGTCCTGAACCAGATCCCGGGCAACGGGCACGCCGTCATCGAACTGGACGGCTCGTTCATGGACCACGCCGCCTACGAGACCCTCCAGGACTGGCGGGACTCCCACCTGGCGCACGGGGGCTCACTGGAGGTCACCGGCCGGCCCGGGACCAGGATCTCCGGATCCGACCAGTCGGACCAGCCGGACCAGCCGACGCGGGCCGAGTGGGTCCGGCTCGCGGAGCGGGCCCACCGGGGTGCGCAGCGCGGGGACCACCAGTGCTGCCGTCCCTGGACGCCGTGGCAGAACCACTGCGACCACCGCGCCACGGATTCCCGTACGGCCCCGGAGGCCGACGCGAGCACGGCCGCGCTCTCCCTGCCCCTCGCGGCCACCGCGCCGGTGGCGGCACGCGGGCGCGGCGCCGGTCAACTGGCCAACGGGATCAGCGCCTTCCAGCGGGACACGGCACCGCACGTCCGCGAGGAGCTGGCCCGGCTGGCCCGCGAGGGACAGCGGCCCTCACAGCTCTTCCTCACCTGTGCGGACTCCCGCCTGGTGACGAGCATGATCACGGCCAGCGGCCCCGGGGACCTGTTCACGGTGCGCAACGTCGGCAATCTCGTCCCGCTCCCGGGGGCCGAGTCCACGGACGATTCGGTCGCGGCGGCCATCGAGTACGCCGTGGACGTCCTCCAGGTGGACAGCATCACGGTCTGCGGGCATTCGGGGTGCGGGGCCATGCAGGCGCTGCTCAGCTCCGCGCCCGGGGTACCGATGACCCCGCTGCGGCGGTGGCTGCGGCACGGGCTGCCGAGCCTGGAGCGGATGGCCAGCCGCCATCACGCCTGGGCGCGGATCTCCGGGAGGCTGCCGGCCGACGCCGTGGAGCAGCTGTGCCTGACCAATGTGGTGCAACAGCTGGAGCACCTGAGGGCCCACGAATCGGTGGCCCGGCGGCTCGCCGAGGGCACGCTGGAGCTGCACGGGATGTACTTCCACGTCGGCGAGGCGCAGGCGTACCTGCTGTCGGAGGGAGAGGACTTCTTCGACTGCCGGGTCTTCGACACCGTCGGCACGGGCGCGCTGCGCGGCTGAACGGCCAACCGGCCCCAGCCCCCGACCCCCGGCCAACCGACTGAACGGCCAACAGGCTGAACAGCTGAACGGGTAGAACCCCTTCGAGCGGGAGCTTTGAACCGATACCCTCCCGTATCCGTGCCACTGAGTGGCCCCTTCCCGCACCTCGCAGCGGGCGGGGGCCACTCGTGCGTGGGCCCGGCCGGGTAATAGGTCTACACCAATTCCCTGCAACCTCTTGTCACCCGGGCCATTGACTGATGAGCTATGCCCGGGGACACAACCGGGGACACAACGGACACCCTGGGAAAGGGAGATGCGTCGTGAGCAATGAAAGCCTGGCCAATCTGCTCAAGGAGGAGCGGCGGTTCGCACCGCCCGCCGATCTGGCCGCCGCCGCCAATGTGACTCAGGCTGCGTACGCACAGGCCGACGCGGACCGGCTGGGCTTCTGGGCCGAGCAGGCGCGGCGGCTGAGCTGGGACACCGAGCCCACCGAAACGCTCGACTGGAGCAACCCGCCCTTCGCGAAGTGGTTCGCGGACGGCAAGCTGAACGTCGCGTACAACTGCGTGGACCGCCACGTCGAGGCCGGCAACGGCGACCGCGTCGCCATCCACTTCGAGGGCGAGCCCGGCGACAGCCGCTCGATCACCTACGCCGAGCTCAAGGACGAGGTCTCCAAGGCCGCGAACGCCCTGACCGAGCTGGGCGTACAGGCCGGCGACCGGGTCGCCGTCTACCTGCCGATGATCCCCGAGGCGGTCGTCGCGATGCTCGCGTGCGCCCGCGTCGGCGCCGCGCACTCGGTCGTCTTCGGCGGTTTCTCCGCCGACGCCGTCGCCTCCCGCATCCAGGACGCCGACGCGAAGCTGGTCATCACCTCCGACGGCGGCTACCGCCGGGGCAAGCCCTCCGCCCTGAAGCCCGCCATCGACGAGGCCGTCGCCAAGTGCCCGCAGGTCAGCCACGTCCTCGTGGTGCGCCGCACCGGCCAGGACACCGCCTTCACCGAGGGCCGGGACGTCTGGTGGCACGAGATCGTCGAGCGCCAGAGCACGGAGCACGCGCCGCAGGCCTTCGACGCCGAGCACCCGCTCTTCATCCTCTACACCTCGGGGACCACGGGTAAGCCCAAGGGCATCCTGCACACCTCCGGCGGATACCTCACGCAGGCCTCGTACACCCACCACGCGGTGTTCGACCTGAAGCCGGAGAGCGACGTCTACTGGTGCACCGCCGACATCGGCTGGGTGACCGGGCACTCCTACATCGTCTACGGGCCGCTCGCCAACGGCGCCACCCAGGTGATGTACGAGGGCACGCCGGACACCCCGCACCAGGGCCGGTTCTGGGAGGTCGTGCAGAAGTACGGCGTCACCATCCTCTACACCGCGCCGACCGCGATCCGTACGTTCATGAAGTGGGGCGACGACATCCCCGCGAAGTTCGACCTGTCGAGCCTGCGCGTCCTGGGCTCGGTCGGCGAGCCGATCAACCCCGAGGCCTGGATCTGGTACCGCAAGCACATCGGCGGCGACCGCTGCCCGATCGTCGACACGTGGTGGCAGACCGAGACCGGCGCGATGATGATCTCCCCGCTGCCCGGCGTCACCGAGACCAAGCCCGGTTCGGCACAGCGCGCGCTGCCCGGAATCGCCGCCACCGTCGTGGACGACGAGGCGAACGAGGTCCCGAACGGCGGAGGCGGCTACCTGGTCCTCACCGAGCCGTGGCCGTCGATGCTGCGCACCATCTGGGGCGACGACCAGCGGTACATCGACACGTACTGGTCGCGCTTCGAGGGCAAGTACTTCGCGGGCGACGGCGCCAAGAAGGACGAGGACGGCGACATCTGGCTGCTCGGCCGGGTGGACGACGTGATGCTGGTCTCCGGCCACAACATCTCGACCACCGAGGTGGAGTCGGCGCTCGTCTCGCACCCCTCGGTCGCCGAGGCGGCGGTCGTCGGCGCGAACGACGAGACGACCGGCCAGGCCATCGTGGCCTTCGTCATCCTGCGCGGCAGCGCCTCCGAGACGGACACGCTGGTCGGTGAGCTGCGCAACCACGTGGGTGCCACGCTCGGCCCGATCGCCAAGCCGAAGCGGATCCTGCCGGTGCAGGAGCTGCCGAAGACCCGCTCGGGCAAGATCATGCGCCGCCTGCTGCGCGACGTGGCCGAGAACCGCGCGGTCGGTGACGTCACCACGCTCGCGGACTCCTCGGTCATGGACCTGATCCAGAGCAAGCTGCCGGCAGCCGGCAGCGAGGACTGACACCCGTACGACGACACTCCGCACGAAAACCCGTACGACACGGGAGGGAGGGGCATTCGGCGCGCCGCGCCGGATGCCCCTTTCGCACATAAAGTGACGATCACCGGATACGCCCATGCGTACACCCTGTAAAGTGTTAAGAGCGTAAAGAATTACTCCACAGGGTGCGCCGGGAAGTCTGGTCGGCAACGTGCTTCGCCATGCCGTCCAACCCACCCCGGAGGTGCCACCCGTGGCCGCGCCCACCCCCACCGACAGCCAGAACCGCAAGCTCCTCGGCCGCCTGTCGCTGCCCGAGCGCCGCTTCGTGGCCGACGCCCTGCGCGCCGAGACGGTGGGCGGCGTCCTCCTCCTCGCGGCCGCGATCGCCGCCCTCATCTGGGCGAACGTGCCCGCCATCGCGGCGAGCTACGACAGCGTCCGCTCCTTCCACATCGGGCCCGCCTCCCTCGGCCTGGACCTTTCGCTCCAGCACTGGGCCGCCGACGGCCTGCTCGCCGTCTTCTTCTTCGTCGCCGGCATCGAGCTCAAGCGCGAGCTCGTCGCGGGCGACCTGCGCGACGCCAAGGCCGCAGCGCTCCCGGTGATCGCCGCGATCTGCGGCATGGCCGTGCCCGCGCTGGTCTACGTACTGACCAACGTGCTCGGCAACGGCTCCACGGACGGCTGGGCGGTCCCGACCGCCACCGACATCGCCTTCGCGCTCGCCGTCCTCGCCGTCATCGGCACCTCCCTGCCGTCCGCGCTGCGCGCGTTCCTGCTGACCCTGGCCGTCGTCGACGACCTGTTCGCCATCATGATCATCGCGGTGTTCTTCACCAGCGAGATCAACTTCCTGGCGCTCGGCGGCGCGGTCGCCGGCCTGGTCCTTTTCTGGTTCCTGCTCCGCGTGAACGTGCGCGGCTGGTACGTCTACGTCCCGCTCGCCCTGGCCATCTGGGGCCTGATGTACAACAGCGGCGTCCACGCCACCATCGCCGGTGTCGCCATGGGCCTGATGCTGCGCTGCCACCGCAAGGAGGGCGAGCAGCACTCCCCCGGCGAGCACATCGAGCACCTGGTCCGGCCCATCTCGGCCGGTCTCGCCGTACCCCTCTTCGCCCTCTTCTCGGCCGGCGTGTCCCTTTCCGACGAGGCCATCGGCCAGGTCTTCACCCGGCCCGAGACCCTCGGCGTGGTGCTCGGCCTCGTCGTCGGCAAGACGTTCGGCATCTTCGGCGGCACCTGGCTCGCCGCCCGCTTCACCAAGGCCGAGCTCAACGACGACCTCGCCTGGCCGGACGTGTTCGCCGTCGCCTCGCTCGCCGGCATCGGCTTCACCGTCTCGCTCCTGATCGGCGAGCTCGCCTTCACCGACGACCTGGTCCTCGCCGACGAGGTCAAGGCCGCCGTCCTGATCGGCTCGCTGATCGCCGCGGTCTTCGCGGGCATCCTGCTGAAGATGCGCAACCGGAAGTACAAGGCGCTCACCGAGGACGAGGAGCGCGACGAGGACCTCGACGGCATCCCCGACATCTACGAGCAGGACAAGCCGGACTACCACCTGCGGATGGCGAAGATCTACGAAGCCAAGGCCGCGCAGCACCTGCGCAGGGCCGAGGAGGCCGCCGCCGGTGCGCAGAGCGCCGCGGCCGAAGCTCCGGGCGGGTCCAGCGGCGACGGCGGCCGTCCGGCATGATCTGACCTGACGACAGGACAGCCGTCGCAGTCGGACGACAGAGGGAGAGAGCGATGAGCGCAGTGGACCAAGGGGCCCCAGGAGCCGAGCGCACACTCGGCCAGCTGGTCGCCTCGGCCACCGCCGAGATGTCCGCCCTGGTGCACGACGAGATCGCCCTCGCCAAGGTGGAGATCAAGCAGGACGTCAAGCGCGCGGGCATCGGCAGCGGCGCCGCCATCGTCGCGGGCGTGCTCCTCCTCTTCTCGCTGCCGGTGCTGAGCTTCGCCGCGGCGTACGGCATCCACAACCTCGGGCTCGGCCTGGCCTGGTCCTTCCTGATCGTCGGCGTGGCGTTCTGGCTGCTCGCGGGCGTGATCGGTCTGATCGCCATGGCGAAGTTCAAGAAGATCAAGCCGCCGGTGAAGACCATCGCCTCCGTCAAGGAGACGGCGGCCCTCGTCGGCACCGTCAAGCCCCACGCCCGGTCGGTCAGTGACAACGCCGTGGGTGTGGCACGCTCGTCTTCATGACAGCCCCCTCGTCCGATTCCGGCTCGTTCGCCACGCCCCCCACCGCCGCCACGGCGGTCCGGATCGCCATCCCCGGCGGGCGAGAAGTGACGCACCGGGACGTCGCGGCCAACGGGGCGCGGTTCCACGTCGCCGAGCTGGGTGACGGACCGCTGGTGCTGCTCCTGCACGGCTTCCCGCAGTTCTGGTGGACGTGGCGGCACCAGATGACCGCGCTGGCCGACGCGGGCTACCGGGCCGTCGCGATGGACCTGCGCGGGGTGGGCGGCAGCGACCGCACCCCGCGCGGCTACGACCCGGCCAACCTGGCGCTCGACATCACCGGGGTCGTACGGTCCCTCGGCGAGCCCGACGCCGCCCTCGTCGGGCACGACCTGGGCGGCTACCTCGCCTGGACGGCGGCGGTCATGCGGCCGAAGCTGGTGCGCCGGCTGGTGGTGTCCTCGATGCCGCACCCGCGCCGGTGGCGCTCCGCGATGCTGTCCGACTTCGGACAGACCCGCGCCAGTTCGCACATCTGGGGCTTCCAGCGGCCGTTCGTGCCCGAGCGTCAGCTCGTCGCCGACGACGGGGCGCTCGTCGGCGAACTGATCCGCGACTGGTCGGGCCCCCGGCTCCCCGAGGAGGACGACGTCGCGGTGTACCAGCGTGCGATGTGCATCCCCTCCACCGCGCACTGCTCGGTCGAGCCGTACCGCTGGATGATGCGGTCCATGGCCCGGCCCGACGGCCTGCAGTTCAACCGTCGCATGAAGCGGCCGGTGCGGGTGCCGACGCTGCACCTGCACGGCTCGCTCGATCCGGTGATGCGCACGCGGAGTGCGGCGGGGTCCGGGCAGTACGTCGAAGCCCCGTACCGCTGGCGGCTCTTCGACGGGCTCGGGCACTTCCCGCACGAGGAGGACCCGACGGCGTTCTCGACCGAGCTGGTCAACTGGCTGAAGGATCCCGAGCCGGACCGCTGAGGCGGACCACCGAGTCGGACTGTCGCTTATATGACAAGCATTCAATTGCCTGACGCATAGGCCAATTGGCCGCCCGGAACGCGATTACCGACCTTGGGCCCCGGGCACAGCTCGGAGTATGGGCTGGACGCACGACTACGGTGACACCGCACACGAACGCCGCTCGACGGTCACGCCGGGCACGCACAGGGGGCAGGGCCGCGAAGGCCACGACGACCCCCGACTCGGGATTCCGCGCATTTTGCGCCGGCGGGCCCGCTGGGTCTCCGCCCGGCTCAGGCACCAGCGTACGTAGACAGGGCCCGGCGGGGGCTCCGGGGTCCGACAGGGCCACGGGGCCCCTCAAGGCTCCTGTGGGGCTCTCCTGTGGGGCTCAGAGGGCGCAGCCCTGGCTGCCGACCCGCTGGTTCGCCGTCCGGCCGATCCGGATGTCCTCGCGGATCTCGTCCGTGGTCAGGGCGTAACCGGTGTTCGGGTCGTCGAGGGACTTCGCGAAGACGACTCCGTACACCTTGCCCTCGGGCGTCAGCAGCGGGCCGCCGGAGTTGCCCTGGCGGACCGTCGCGAACAGGGAGTAGACGTCCCGTCGCACGGTTCCCCGGTGGTAGATGTCCGGGCCGTTGGCGTTGATCCGGCCGCGGACGCGCGCCGAGCGGACGTCGTAGGCGCCGTTCTCCGGGAAGCCCGCGACGATGGCGTCGCTGCCGCTCACCGCGTCCTTGTCGGTGAACTCCAGCGCCGGCGCCTTCAGCTTGGGCACGTCCAGGACGGCGATGTCGCGCTCCCAGTCGTAGAGCACGACCTTGCCGTCGTAGAGCTTGCCCTCCCCGCCGACCTGCACGGTCGGTTCGGCGACCCCGCCGACGACGTGCGCGTTGGTCATCACCTTGCCCGGCGCGAAGACGAAGCCGGTGCCCTCCAGCACCTTGCTGCACGCGGGCGCCGTGCCGACGACCTTCACGATCGACTGCTTGGCGTACTCGGCCACCGGGCTGCGCGCGAGCAGCGGGTCCGGCGGCTTGACCTCGGTGATCGGCTCGTTGGAGAACGGGCTGAAGACCTGCGGGAAGCCGTTGCGGGCCAGCGTGGAGCTGAAGTCCGAGAACCAGGTGTTCGCCTGCGCCGGGAGCACCCGGGAGACGCCGAGGAGCACCTTGGAGTTGCGGACTTCCTTGCCCAGCGTGGGAAGTGACGTACCGGCGAGCGCTGACCCGATCAGCCAGGCCACCAGCAGCATCGCGACCACGTTCACCAGGGCGCCGCCCGTCGCGTCGAGCGCGCGCGCCGGCGACCACGTGATGTGGCGCCGGAGCTTGTTGCCCAGATGAGTGGTCAGCGCCTGGCCGATCGAGGCACAGATGATGATCACGACCACGGCGATGACGACGACGGTGGTGGACACCTGGGTGCCGTTGTCGGTGACCCGGTCCCAGATCAGGGGCAGCAAGGACACGGCGACGAGACCACCGCCGAGGAAGCCGATCACCGACAGGATGCCGACGACGAACCCCTGGCGGTAGCCCACGATCGCGAACCACACGGCGGCGAGCAGCAACAAGATGTCCAGCACGTTCACAGGGGTCACCGTCTCATGCGCGCCAGTCGAGCGGGACTTCCCGGGACCGGTCCCAGGGGCGCTCCCAGCCGGCGAAGTGCAGGATCCGGTCGATCACCCCGGCGGTGAAACCCCAGACCAGAGCCGATTCCACGGTGAAGGCCGGGCCCTGGAAGCCGCCGGGGTGCACGGCGGTGACCCGGTGCTCGGGGTCCGTGAGATCGGCCACGGGCACCGTGAAGACGCGGGCGGTCTCGGCCGGGTCGACCACGCCGACCGGGCTGGGGGCCCGCCACCAGCCGAGCACCGGGGTCACGACGAACTCGCTGACCGGAATGTAGAGGCGGGGCAGCACCCCGAAGAGCTGGACCCCGGCTGGATCCAGACCGGTCTCCTCCTCGGCCTCGCGCAGCGCGGCGCGCAGCGGGCCGGTGGTGTGCGGGTCGCCGTCCTCGGGGTCGAGGGCGCCGCCGGGGAAGGAGGGCTGGCCGGGGTGCGAGCGCAGGGTGCCGGCGCGCTCCATCAGCAGCAGCTCGGGGCCGCGGGGGCCCTCGCCGAAGAGGATCAGCACGGCGGACTGGCGGCCTCGGCCGTCCTCCGGCGGCAGGAACCGGCTGAGCTGGGTGGGCCGCACCGTCCGGGCCGCCTCGGCGACGGGGTCCAGCCAGTCGGGCAGGCCGTGGGTACGGAGGTCCGTGCTTCCGCGCGGGCCGCTCCGGGTGTCGTACGGGGCCCCGTGCGCGGTGGCTGCGCCGGGCACGGCGGCGGCGGTCGCCCGGCGGTTCTGCGTGGCCTCTGTCATAGGCACCCCTGTCCGTGGTCCCCCACACACCGCCAAACGCGGTGCGGGTAGCGATTCGTTCCTTGCGGGTGCGGCTCCGCTGCCGGGCCTGCGCCCCGGAGCCCGCGCCTCAAACGCCGGCGGGGCCGGATCCGGCGGGGCTCACGGGGCGGAGGAGCCGCCCAGCGGGAGCGCCGGGAGGCCCGGGTAGTCCGGGGGCGGGCTCAGGCGCTGGCCGGGCTGGCCGCCCTTCTCGTACTTCAGGAGCTTCGCCGCCTTCTCCGGGTCGGTCTCGCCCTCCCCGTAGGCCGGGCAGAGCGGTGCGATCGGGCAGGCACCGCAGGCGGGCTTGCGGGAATGGCAGATCCGGCGGCCGTGGAAGACGACGCGGTGCGAGAGCATCGTCCACTCGCTCTTCGGGAAGATCGCGCAGATCTCCGCCTCGACCTTCTCCGGGTCCTCCTGCTCGGTCCACTTCCAGCGCCGCACCAGGCGCCCGAAGTGGGTGTCGACCGTGATGCCGGGGACTCCGAAGGCATTGCCGAGGACCACGTTCGCCGTCTTGCGGCCCACCCCGGGCAGGCTCACCAGGTCCTCGATCCGGCCCGGCACCTCACCGCCGAAGTTGTCGCGAAGGGCCTGCGAGAGGCCGAGCAGCGACTTGGCCTTCGCCCGGAAGAACCCGGTCGGCCGGATGATCTCCTCCAGCGCCTCGGGATCGGCTCCGGCCATGTCCTCGGGGGTCGGGTACGCGGCGAAGAGGGCCGGGGTCGTCTGGTTCACGCGCAGGTCGGTGGTCTGCGCGGACAGGACGGTGGCGACCAGCAGCTCGAAGGGGTTGCGGAAGTCGAGCTCCGGGTGCGCGTACGGGTAGACCTCCGCCAGCTCGCGGTTGATCCTGCGTGCCCGCCGCACCATCGCCAGATGGCTCTCCGGCTTCGCCCCGGCCTTCTTGACCTTGCTCTCTGCCATCCCCGAAGGCTACGCCGCGCGGCCCTCCGCCCGTGGCCGGACGTGAGCTCCGCCCGGCGGGGGTTTCTTGGCCGAAGTTTTGCCCTGAAGCGGGGGTGACTGCTCCGGGAGGGCTCTCACCAGGCCGTGTTCGCCCACGGCTGAATTTACCGTGGGCGTCACTCCCCCGGACCCCTTGGCCTGTGCTCTCACCGGCCTGTTGGACACCGCGCAGGTCCGGGACACGGCGGCGACGAGCACCCCGGACCTGAGGTAACACCACCCCGATCGGCCTCTCGCCGCACAGCACACCCGTACGTCCGGCATCCTTGTGATGAACGTGATTGATCGCACTGTTTGAGCCGTCCGGCAAAATGGGGGAGCGATCCCCCCGCTGGTCGACATAGGAGAGAGACTCGTGGACGACGTACTGCGGCGTGCCCCGCTCTTCGCGGCGCTCGATGACGAGCAGGCCGCGGAGCTCCGCGCCTCCATGGGCGAGGTGACCCTCGCACGTGGTGACGCCCTGTTCCACGAGGGCGACCCCGGTGACCGGCTCTACGTCGTCACCGAGGGCAAGGTGAAGCTTCACCGCACCTCCCCCGACGGCCGCGAGAACATGCTGGCCGTCCTCGGCCCCGGAGAGCTGATCGGCGAACTGTCGCTGTTCGACCCGGGCCCGCGCACCGCCACCGCCACCGCGCTGACCGAGGTCAAGCTGCTGGGTCTGGGTCACGGAGACCTCCAGCCCTGGCTGAACGCCCGGCCCGAGGTGGCGACCGCGCTGCTGCGCGCCGTCGCGCGGCGCCTGCGCAAGACCAACGACCAGATGTCCGACCTGGTCTTCTCCGACGTTCCGGGCCGCGTGGCCCGTGCGCTCCTCGACCTGTCGCGCCGCTTCGGCGTGCAGTCGGAGGAGGGCATCCACGTCGTGCACGACCTCACGCAGGAGGAGCTGGCCCAGCTCGTCGGCGCCTCGCGCGAGACGGTGAACAAGGCGCTGGCCGACTTCGCGGGACGCGGATGGCTCCGCCTCGAGGCTCGCGCGGTGATCCTGCTGGACGTGGAGCGGCTGGCGAAGCGCTCGCGCTGACGCTCGTAGTCTCCGCTGAGGGGTCCTGCCCAGGTGGGCGGGGCCCCTTTTCGTGTGCCTGCGGCGCCGTTCCGGGGGCTCTGCCCCCGCGTCCCCGCGCCTCAAACGCCGGCGAGGCTGGATGTGGCCGGCGGCGGCAGGGAGGGGCCGGCGCGGGCATGGGAGGGCCTGGCGGCCTCGCGGGAGTGACCGGCGTTTCGGCCTGAGGTGTGCGGCCCGGGGGAAGGCACAGTGGACCCATGGAGCACAGAGGCCTCGACGCGTACGGGTACTTCGAGCGCGAAGGCTCGCTCGGGCAGGTGCAGGCCGAGTTCCGGGGGCTCGTCGCCGCCGCGCGGAAGCGGATCGGGGAGGCGTACGGGCGACGGCTGCACAGCGCCTACCTGTACGGATCCGTACCGCGCGGGACGGCCCGGCCCGGGCGGTCCGACCTCGACCTGCTGATCGCCCTGCACCACGCGCCCGGCGAGGAGGACCGCGACACCACCGAGGCCCTGGCGCGCGGCCTCGACGAGGAGTTCGCGGAGATCGAGGGGGTCGGGATCCTGCTGTACGGCAAGGACCGGCTGCTGAGCGAGCAGGAACGTTACGACCTGGGCTGGTTCCTCGCCTGCCTGTGCACCCCGCTGCTCGGCGCGGACCTGGCCGAGCACCTGCCCCGCTACCGGCCGGACGGCCTGCTCGCCCGCGAGACCAACGGCGACCTCGCCGAGCTGCTGCCCAAGGTGCGCGAGCGGATCCGTGAGGCGGCCGCGCCCGAGGAGTACCGGAAGCTGTGCCGGGGCGTCTCGCGGCACCTCGTACGGACCGGGTTCACCCTCGTCATGCCGCGGTGGGGCGGCTGGACCAGTGACCTCACCGAGTCGGCGGAGGTGTTCGGGCAGTACTACCCCGAGCGCGCCGACCAGATGCGCGCCGCGGCCGCCGCCGCGCTGGACCCGGTCGCCGACCCGGCCGTGCTGCGCGCCTACGTCGAGGACCTCGGGCCGTGGCTCGCGGACGAGTACACGGCCCGGCACGGGACCAAGACGCCCCGCCCGGCAGGCTAGGGCCTGTCGTCAAACTCCCGCCTGCCCGCTCACTCGGGGGCCCCGGGGATCAGCCCGTGCTCCTTCAGGTACTCCAGCTGCGCGCGTACGGACCACTCCGCGGCCGGCCACAGCGACCGGTCCACGTCCGCGTAGACGTGGGCGACGACCGCCTCGGGGGTGGTCAGGCCGTTCTCGACCGCCGTCTCGATCTGCGCCAGGCGGTGGGCCCGGTGGGCGAGGTAGAACTCCACCGCGCCCTGCGCGTCGTCCAGGACCGGCCCGTGCCCCGGGAGCACCGTGTGGACCCCGTCGTCGACCGCCAGCGAACGCAGCCGGCGCAGGGAGTCCAGGTAGTCGCCGAGCCGCCCGTCGGGGTGCGCGACGACGGTGGTGCCGCGCCCCAGGATCGTGTCACCGGTCAGGACCGCCCGGTCGGCCGGCAGGTGGAAGCAGAGCGAGTCCGCGGTGTGGCCGGGCGTCGGCACCACGCGCAGTTCCAGACCGCCCGTGCGGATGACGTCCCCGGCGGCCAGACCCTCGTCTCCCAGGCGCAGGGCCGGGTCCAGGGCGCGGACCTTCGTCCGGGTCAGCTCGGCGAAGCGCGCCGCGCCCTCCGCGTGGTCGGGGTGTCCGTGGGTGAGGAGGGTGAGCGCGACCCGCTTGCCCGCCTGCTCGGCGGCGGCGACGACCGCACGCAGGTGTACGTCGTCCAGCGGGCCGGGGTCGATCACCACGGCCAGGTCGGAGCCGGGCTCGGAGACGAGCCAGGTGTTGGTGCCGTCGAGGGTCATCGGGGAGGCGTTCGGGGCCAGGACGTTCACCGCCCGGGCGGTGGCGGGTCCGGAGACGACGATTCCGCGGGGCTGGCCGGGCAGGGCGGCGGCATCGGTCATGCGGGGGCTCCTCCGGGGTGCGCGGGGCCGGGGTGCGCGCCGCCCGGGCCCGGGGTGCCGGGGGCCGTGAGCCGGACGCGCTTGGTGAACTCGTCGTGGCCCGGCCAGCTGAGCACGAGCTCCCCGTCCGTGAGGGTGGCCTTGGCGAGGACCGGGGTCAGGTCCTGGGCGCCGGCCGCGGCGAGGGCCTCGGCGGGACTCCCGTACGGCTCCAGGGAGCGCAGGGTGGTGATGGTGGGCGGCATCATCAGCAGCTCGCCCTTGTCGTAGCCGGCGGCGGCGTCGGCGGGGCGGATCCAGACCGTGCGGTCGGCCTCGGTGGAGGCGTTGCGGGTGCGCTGGCCTTCGGGGAGGGCCGCGACGAAGAACCAGGTGTCGTAGCGGCGCGGCTCGAACTCCGGGGTGATCCAGCGGGCCCACGCGCCGAGCAGGTCGGAGCGCAGGACGAGGCCCCGGCGGTCGAGGAACTCGGCGAAGGACAGCTCACGGGCGACCAGGGCCGCGCGGGCGGCCTCCCAGTCCTCGCCGGTGGTGTCGCCGACGACGGTGTCCGCGGACTCGCCCGCGAGCAGGACCCCGGCCTCCTCGAAGGTCTCGCGGACGGCTCCGCAGACGATCGCCTGGGCGGTGGCGGGGTCGGTGCCCATCCGCTGCGCCCACTCGGCGCGGCTCGGGCCGGCCCAGCCGATGAGGTGGTCCTCGTCGCGGGGGTCCACACCGCCGCCGGGGTACGCGTAGGCGCCTCCGGCGAAGGCCATCTCGGCGCGGCGGCGCAGCATGTGCACGGCGGGGCCGTCGGGGGTGTCGCGCAGCAGCATCACCGTGGCGGCGCGCCTCGGTTCCACCGGGGTGAGGGCGCCGTCCGCGAGGGCGCGGATCCGGTCGGGCCACTCCGGGGGGTACCACTGACCTCCGGCGGAGGTCTCTTGCTGACCGTACTGACCATTCGGCATGGCGGGATGCTACGGGCATCCGGGCCGATGTTCGAGGGGTGGCCTCCGCACACCGCTGCGCGGGGCCTGTCCGGCTGCGGGCGGCCGCTGCGCGGGGCCCGGTCCCCTACCCGCCCTTCGCCCATCCCCCAGACTCCGTCCGGGGGGACCCCCAGCCGGGCGCTGCCCGGACCCCGGTCCTCAAGCGGCCGGACGGGCTGGGGGGGGTGCCGGGCTGCGCCGCGCCCGGACCCCCTGGGGCTCCGCCCGAGACCCCGCGCCTCAAACGCCGGCGGGGCTGGATGGATCCAGCCCCGCCGGCGTGAGAACGGTGGGATCAGGCTCCCGGGACCAGCTCGACCTGGATCTCGATCTCGACCGGGGCGTCCAGCGGGAGGACCGCCACGCCGACCGCGCTGCGGGCGTGGACGCCCTTGTCGCCGAGGACGGCGCCCAGCAGCTCGCTCGCGCCGTTCAACACGCCCGGCTGGGCCGTGAAGTCGGGGGCGGAGGCGATGAAGCCCACCACCTTCACGACGCGCGCGATCTTGTCGAGGTCGCCGATGACGGACTTCACCGCGGCCAGGGCGTTCAGCGCGCAGGTCGCGGCCAGCTCCTTGGCCTGCTCCGCCGAGACCTCGGCGCCGACCTTGCCGGTGACCGGCAGGTTGCCCTTGACCATCGGGAGCTGACCCGCGGTGTACACGTAGGCACCCGACCGCACGGCCGGCTGGTACGTGGCCAGCGGCGGGACGACCTCGGGGAGGGTCAGGCCGAGTTCGGCCAGTTTCGCCTCGACGACTCCGCTCATGCCGCCTTCTCCCGCTTCAGGTAGGCCACGAGCTGCTCGGGGTTGTTCGGCCCGGGGACGACCTGGACGAGCTCCCAGCCGTCCTCGCCCCAGGTGTCCAGGATCTGCTTGGTGGCGTGGACCAGCAGCGGGACGGTCGCGTATTCGAACTTCTTGGTCATGGGAGCGAGCGTAGTGCCTGCCGTGCGGGGCCCCGCCACCACCGCCGCCGCCCGGGAGGAATTAGGCTCGGGCCCTGTGAGCAGGCTCCAGGTGGTCAGCGGCAAGGGCGGCACCGGCAAGACCACGGTCGCCGCGGCACTCGCGCTCGCCCTCGCACGCGAGGGCAAGCGGACTCTTCTCGTGGAGGTCGAGGGCAGGCAGGGCCTCGCCCAGGTGTTCGGGGCGGAGGCGCTCCCCTACGAGGACCGGAAGATCGCCGTCGCCTCGGGCGGAGGGGAGGTCTACGCGCTCGCGATCGACGCGGAGCGGGCGCTCCTCGACTACCTCCAGATGTTCTACAAGCTCGGCTCGGCCGGCCGCGCCCTCAAGAAGCTCGGCGCCATCGACTTCGCGACGACCATCGCGCCCGGGCTGCGGGACGTGCTCCTGACGGGCAAGGCGTGCGAGGCGGTCCGGCGCAAGGACAAGTCCGGCCGGTTCGTCTACGACCACGTGATCATGGACGCTCCGCCGACCGGCCGGATCACCCGCTTCCTGAACGTCAACGACGAGGTGGCGGGCCTGGCCCGGTTCGGGCCGATCCACAACCAGGCGCAGGCCGTCATGAAGGTGCTCAAGTCCCCCGAGACGGCCGTGCACCTGGTCACCCTGCTGGAGGAGATGCCCGTGCAGGAGACCGCCGACGGGATCGCGGAACTCCAGCAGGCGGGCCTGCCGGTGGGGCGGGTCGTCGTCAACATGGTCCGGCCGCACCACCTCGACGAGGACGCCCTGCGCGCCGCCGCCGGCGAGCGGCGCTCGGACGTCTCCAGGGCGCTGTCCCGGGCCGGCCTCGGCAGCGCCCGGCGCGGCGGGCTGGCCGAACGGCTGGTGGACCCGCTGCTGGCGCAGGCCTCGGAGCACGCGAGCCGGGTGGAGCTGGAGCGCGCCCAGCGCGCCGTACTGGCGGGGCTGGACGTGCCGACGTACGAACTCCCCCTGCTCGGCGCGGGGATGGACCTGGCCGGGCTCTACGGGCTCGCCGCGGACCTGCGCAAGCAGGTGGGCGGGGAATGAGCGAGGCCCGGACGAGCGAGGCCCGGACGGTGGAGGCGACGATGGAGGCGAAGATGGACGCTCCCCCGCGGCTGGACGTCGACCGGCTGCTGGACGATCCGCAGACCCGGATCATCGTGTGCTGCGGTGCGGGCGGCGTCGGCAAGACCACGACCGCGGCCGCGCTCGGGGTACGGGCGGCCGAGCGCGGGCGCAAGGTGGTGGTCCTGACCATCGACCCGGCGCGCAGGCTGGCCCAGTCGATGGGGATCGACTCGCTCGACAACACCCCGCGCAGGGTGAAGGACGTCCAGGGCACCGCCGGCGGTGAACTGCACGCCATGATGCTCGACATGAAGCGGACCTTCGACGAGATCGTCGAGGGCCACTCCGACCCCGAGCGCGCCGAGGCCATCCTCGCGAACCCCTTCTACCAGTCCCTGTCGGCCGGCTTCGCGGGCACGCAGGAGTACATGGCGATGGAGAAGCTGGGGCAGCTGCGGGCCCGGGACGACTGGGACCTGATCGTGGTGGACACCCCGCCGAGCCGCTCCGCGCTGGACTTCCTGGACGCGCCGGGGCGCCTGGGGTCCTTCCTGGACGGGAAGTTCATCCGGGTGCTGATGGCTCCGGCGAAGGTGGGCGGCCGGGCGGGGATGAAGTTCCTCAATGTCGGCATGTCGATGATGACGGGCACGCTGAGCAAGCTGATGGGTGCCTCGCTGCTGAAGGACGTACAGACCTTCGTGGCCGCCATGGACACCATGTTCGGAGGGTTCCGCACCCGCGCGGACGCGACCTTCCAGCTCCTCCAGGCTCCCGGCACGGCGTTCCTCGTGGTCTCCGCGCCCGAACCGGACGCGCTGCGCGAGGCCGCGTACTTCGTGGAGCGGCTGGCCGCGGAGCGGATGCCGCTGGCCGGGCTCGTACTGAACCGGGTGCACGGCAGCGACGCCGAACAACTTTCGGCGGAGCGGGCGTTGGCCGCCGCGGAGAATCTTGAAGAAGGCGGCATTGTGGATCAGGAGTCCGGGAAAGCTGGACTTCGTGACGCTACGGACCCCGGCTCCGCCTCCGACTCCGACACCGACCCCCGCACCGCGCGAGAGACCGGCGCCGACGCCGTAGACGTCGACCCGGACGCCGCCGTGGAGGCCGACGCACACGCCGGCGCGGACGCCGACGTGGATGTGATCACGGCAGGACTGCTTCGCCTGCACGCGGAGCGCATGCAGGTCATCGCGCGCGAACAGCGCACGCGTGACCGCTTCACCTCGCTGCACCCCGAAGTGGCGGTGGCCGAAGTGGCTGCCCTGCCCGGCGACGTACACGACCTCGCCGGGCTGCGGGCCATCGGAGAGCGACTCGCGGCCGGGGTTCCGGCCGGAGCTTAGGCGTTCCTACGACTTGGTGGCCGGGTGGTCTACCCGGCTGCCAGGTACGCCTCGTACGGAACGTCGATCTCCTCATCGGCATCCATGGTGAGGATGCCCGTACTGCGCTCGTACTCCGTGCGTGCGGTTTCGAGCAGTCGCCGCCACGAGGTGACGGTCGGACGCCGGCGCAACAGCGCACGTCGTTCCCGCTCGGTCATTCCGCCCCACACTCCGAACTCGACACGGTTGTCGAGCGCGTCGGCCAGGCACTCGGTCCGCACCGGACATCCGGTGCACACCGCCTTGGCCCTGTTCTGTGCCGCTCCTTGAACGAACAGTTCATCCGGATCGGTAGTGCGGCAGGCTGCCTGCGCACTCCAGTCGGTAACCCAGCCCATCCCGGCGCCGTCCTCTCCCGAATCGAGGCTCCCCCACGGCGGTAGCGGCATATTCACCGCTGCCAGTTGAGGACGTTACGGAAGGCGGGCACAGTGCAACACCCCCGACGGGCCCAATCTTGAATGGTCCGAACGGACTATGGGTAAGCGGCAGATCACCCGACGGAGTGATCCTGCGACATGCCCGACCATTCCGGCGATTTGGGTGAAATCGCCGGGGCATGCTGATCACAGGAGGCTAGATTCGGACATGCGTCCACCCCATTCGGGAAGGGTGAAAAACAAGCCGGGGGGTTGATGTCCCACCGCACTGCTGTGACAGTTGAGGACAGCTTAGGCCAAGGCATTCGCGCGTGTCCGGCGAATGAGAACGTAGGCTGCCCTCTATGGGAAAGAAGCGCTCGGGCGGCGGGCTCACGGGGCCACAGCAGGCCGCCAAGTTCCTCGGTGTGTCCGTTCTCTCCGGGGTTGTACTCGCCGGCATCGCGATCCCGGGCGCAGGCGCCCTGGGGCTCGCGGCCAAGGGCACGGTCGAGGGGTTCGATGAGATCCCGGCCAATCTGAAGACACCACCGTTGAGCCAGCGCACCACGATTCTGGACTCCGAGGGTGGCCTGATCGCCACGGTCTATTCGCGTGACCGGCAGGTGGTCCCGATCACGGCCATCTCCCCGTACATGCAGAAGGCCATCGTCGCGATCGAGGACTCCCGTTTCTACGAGCACGGCGCGATCGACCTCAAGGGCATCCTGCGTGCGGTCAACCGCAATGCCCAGGAGGGCGGCGCGGCGCAGGGCGCGTCGACGCTGACGCAGCAGTACGTGAAGAACGTCTTCGTCGAAGAGGCCGGCGACGACGAGACGAAGGTGCGCGAGGCCCAGGAGAAGAGCCTCGGGCGCAAGATCCGCGAGCTGAAGTACTCGATCCAGGTCGAGGAGGAGCTCGGGAAGCAGAAGATCCTCGAGAACTACCTCAACATCACGTACTTCGGGCAGCAGGCGTACGGAATCGAATCCGCCGCCCACCGCTACTTCAGCAAGCCCGCCAAGGACCTCTCCCTGGAAGAGTCGGCGCTGCTGGCGGGCGTGGTCCAGTCGCCGAGCCGTTACGACCCGCTGAACGACTCGCAGGAGGCGATGAAGCGCCGCAACATCGTCCTCCAGCGCATGGCGGACGTGAAGGACATCTCCCAGGCGGAGGCGGACGCCGCGAAGGCGAAGCCGGTCCAGCTGAAGGTGACCAAGCCGAAGAACGGCTGCATCACCGCCGTCAAGGGCGCGGGCTTCTTCTGCGACTTCGTGCGCAACACCTTCCTCGACGACACCGCCTTCGGGAAGACCCGCGAGGACCGGGCCAAGGTCTGGAACCAGGGCGGCCTGACCGTCCGTACGACCCTGGACCCGCAGTCGCAGGACTCCGTCAACGAGTCCATCAAGGACCACGTGGACCAGGACGACAAGGTCGCCACGGCCGTCACCCTCGTCCAGCCCGGCACCGGGCGGGTCCTCGCCATGGGGCAGTCCAAGCCGTACGGCTTCGGCAAGAACGAGACCCAGATCAACTTCTCGGTGGACAAGAAGATGGGCGGCTCGAACTTCGGCTTCCCGACCGGCTCCACCTTCAAGCCGTTCGTCGCGGCCGCGGCCCTCGAAGGCGGACTGCCGCCGACGAAGATGTACCAGTCCCCGTACGACATGGACTACCCGAGCCCCGTGCGAACCTGCGGCGACAAGCCCTGGGTCAACACCGACCGGGCGAAGGTCGAGAACGAGACCGAGTCCGAGGTCGGCCCGTACGGGATGAAGGAGGCGATGGCCAAGTCGGTCAACACCTACTTCGTGGAGATGATCTCCGAGGTGGGCCTGTGCCCCGTGACCGAGATGACCACCAAGCTCGGCGTCATCCCGGCCAACGGCGCCAAGCTCCCCGAGGTCCCGGCCATCGCGCTCGGCAGTGAGGGCATGTCCCCGCTGACCATGGCCAACGCCTACGCCACCTTCGCCAACCGCGGCGTGTACTGCACCCCGGTCACCATCGAGTCGATCACCGACTCGCACGGCAAGGCGCTGACGGTCCCGAAGTCCAAGTGCGGCCGTACGATGACCGAGCGGACCGCCGACACCATCAACACGCTGCTGCTCGGCGTGGTCGACTCCGGTACGGGCCAGCAGTCGGGCCTGAAGGACCGGGAGAACGCGGGCAAGACCGGTACCACCGACAGCCGCTACAACGCCTGGTTCGTCGGCTACACCCCGAACATGTCCGGCGCGACCTGGGTCGGCTCCGGCGGCGCCAAGCAGGTGTCGATGGAGAACATCACCATCGGCGGCCAGTACTACGACAAGGTCTTCGGTGGTGGCCTGCCCGGCCCGATCTGGAAGCAGGCCGTCTCCGGCGCGCTCTCCGGCCGCGAGGCCCCGAACTTCGTCACGGTGAACATCCCCGACACCCCGAGCCCCTCCCCCGGCGGCAAGCCCAGCGGCAAGCCCAACAAGCCCGGCAAGCCCGGTCGTGGGGACGGCAAGCCCGGTGACGGGCGGCCCGGCGGGCAGACGTCCGGCGGGACCGACGGCGGCGGCACGGGCGGGACCGACCCGCTCGGCGGGATCACCCTCCCCCCGGGCATCATCGGCGGCCGCGACTAGGACCCGCGGGCGAACCGTAGGGAACCCCGTAGGGAACCCCGTGGAGAAAAGCGAGGGAGGGCCCCACCAGATCCGCATCCGGATCGGTGGGGCCCTCCCTGTTTGCCTTGCGGGACCCGCGTACCAGGACGACTAGGACAGGTGCTTCTTGACGGCGGCGGCGACGCGCCCGCCCTCCGCCAGACCCGCGACCTTCGGGTTCACGATCTTCATCACGGCGCCCATGGCCCGCGGGCCCTCGGCGCCCGCCGCCTTGGCCTCCTCGACGGCCTGCGCCACGATCGCCTCGAGCTCGGCCTCGCCGAGCTGCTTGGGGAGGTAGGTGTCGAGGAACTCGCCCTCGGCGGTCTCCCGCGCGGCCTGCTCGGGACGGCCACCCTGCGCGAAGGCGTCCGCGGCCTCGCGGCGCTTCTTCGCCTCCTTGGCGATCACCTTGAGGACTTCCTCGTCGGAGAGCACCCGGGCTTCCTTGCCCGCGACTTCCTGGTTGGTGATGGCGGACAGGGTCAGGCGCAGCGTGGACGAGGCGAGCTCGTTGCGCGCGCGGATGGCGTCGGTGAGGTCTTCCTGGAGCTTGGCCTTGAGCGTGGTCATGCCCCGAGTCTGCCAGGTACGGGGGCTCGGGCGCCCGCCGGTTTCCCGGCGTGCTTGCCGGGTCTGCGAACATGAGGGCATGCGTGCGCGTTACGGAGTACCTCTGAAGGTCACCGCCGGGATCGCCGCGGTGGGGGCCGCCGGTCTGGCCTATGCCGCCGGCTTCGAAGCCCGGTCCTTCCGCCTGCGCCGGGTCACGGTTCCCGTGCTCCCGCAGGGGATGCGCCCGTTGCGCGTCCTGCAGGTCTCGGACATCCACATGGTCGGCGGGCAGCGCAAGAAGCGCGCCTGGCTGCAGTCCCTCGCCGGGCTGCGCCCCGACTTCGTGGTGAACACGGGCGACAACCTCTCCGACACGGAGGGCGTGCCGGAAGTGCTCGACGCGCTCGGCCCGCTGATGGACTTCCCCGGCGTGTACGTCTTCGGCTCGAACGACTACTACGGGCCCCGGCTGCGCAATCCCGGCCGCTACCTGCTGGAGAAGACACAGGGCAGGCACGGGCTGAACGGCAACGCGCCGGTCGTCGGGGCCGTCCACAACCCGTGGGAGGGAATGCGGGACGCCTTCGACGCGGCCGGCTGGCTGAACCTCACCAACACCCGGGGCCGGCTCAAGCTCGACGGACTGGAGCTGGCCTTCACCGGCCTGGACGACCCGCACATCAAGCGCGACCGGTACGCGAAGGTCGCGGGCGGGCCGGAGGCGGACGCGGACTTCTCGATGGCCGTGGTCCACGCCCCGTACCTGCGCGTCCTCGAATCCTTCACCGCCGACCGGTACCCGCTGATCCTGGCCGGCCACACGCACGGCGGACAGCTGTGCATCCCCTTCTACGGGGCGCTCGTCACCAACTGCGACCTGGACACCAAGCGGGTGAAGGGCCTCTCGACGCACGAGGCGGAGGGGCAGCGCGCGTACCTCCACGTGTCGGCGGGCTGCGGGACCAACCGCTTCACCCCGGTGCGCTTCGCGTGCCCGCCCGAGGCGACACTGCTGACACTGACCCCGAAGGCCTGAGGCGGTCCGGCCCGGGACCGAAGGCGTGCGTCGCCCTCCGGGTACGTTGACAGGATGATCACACCCGCCGCACTCCGCGTCCCGACCGTCGCCTTCCGCGCGCTGATCGCGGCCGCGGCCGTCACCGGCCTGGTCATCGAGTGCGCGTACGGCAGCGTGCCCGTGGTCCTGAGCTTCTTCACGATCTGGACCAACATCCTGGTCGCGGTGACCTTCGGGCTCTCGGCCCACCGCCTCCACCGGCGCGAGCCGGACGTGGCCCCCTTCTGGCGGGGCGGGGTCCTCCTCTTCATCCTGATCACCGGACTGGTCTTCCACCTGGTCCTGGCCAACCCGTCGAGCCCCTTCAACGTGCTCGACTCCCTGGACAAGCTGTCGGGCGCGAAGTCCGTCGCCAACCAGCTCCTCCACACGGTCACCCCGATCGGCGCCGTCCTGGACTTCCTCCTCCTCACGGCCCCGCGCACCCTGCGCCCGCGCTACGCCGCGCAGTGGCTGGCGTACCCCCTGCTCTACGTGGTCTTCGCGCTGATCCGCGGGGCCCTCCTCTCCCCCGACGTCCCGAGCCGCTACACCTACCCCTTCATCGACGCCGCCCAGTACGGCTACGCGAGGGTCGCGCTGAACGCGGTGGTCCTCGGCCTCGCCTTCTACGCCCTCGGCCTCGCCCTGGTCATCGCGGACCGCTACCGCCCGCCGCGCGAAAACCGGATTTCGTCTCCGGCCGAGGGTCCGCTAAAGTAATCGATGTCGCCAGGGCAGCAAGCGCTGCAGGGGTGGACATCGGGGTGTAGCGCAGCTTGGCAGCGCGCTTCGTTCGGGACGAAGAGGTCGTGGGTTCAAATCCCGCCACCCCGACTTCGTAAGACCAGGTCAGGGGCCTGATCCACTCAGTGGATCAGGCCCCTGTTTGGCGTTTGCCCCTGTCTTGGGAGCCGTCTGGGAGCCGACCTCGATTCCCGGCTCCCAGAAGCTCGCTCGCTGGGCGAACCGTCCGCCTCGGCTGGCGAACGCACCGCAGGGTTCTCGCCTGGATGAGCAAGAACTGCGAGGCACAACCAATCGCCCATCCATCACCCCTATGGTGGACCGAGAGGCCCTGCCTGCGGTCCAGAGGTCAGGGCACAACAGGCGCGCGGCCCCTGCCCCAAGCGTCACGTATCAGGTTTTGATCTAGCAACGGTGCTTGAACGGCCATAGCCGCTCCCGGGGGGTCCTTGCACAGCACGACCCCGCCCGTCGGCATCACCACACCGCCCTGGCGACCACCCAGGAAGATCAGATGCCGGTCGTGGAGCTGCTTCCGGTCACCCGGATGCATCGTCTTGATCTCGCAGTCCAGCGCCGAGAAGGCAGCCATAGCGGAGGCGTCGATCTTCTTGGCCTGGTCCTCGGCGATAAGCATGCGGATCTGAGTCCCGCAGGTCGCACGCACGGCCTGAAGGAATAGCACCAGCCTTGGTGGGTCGACGGCCAGGTACCGGTCCACCCACACAACCGCCGGCGCACCGGCTAGGAGCCCGCAGAAGGTGGCGACCGACTCCGCCCAGAGATCGGGCCATGTCGGTGCCCTACCATCCAGTGCAGCGAGGGCCGCGCCCGATCTAAGGGCGCTCACCACGTCGTACCGTCCGTCGCCCACCGTGAAGACCAAGGGAGCCAGGGCCTCGGCTGCGAAGTCGTCTGAAGGTAGCGTGGTCGGCCCGTCACGCACTACATTCTTGATCCATTGAACGGCATCCCACGGCACATCCTGGACCCACTGGGGGGCTAGCAGCTCAGCCGCCTCGCGAACCTGGTGGAGGGCTGGCCTGGCCAAGACCGAAGTTACCTTCGCCAGCAGCGCGGTATTGCCGCCTACGGCTACTGCGGCATCCCGTGACTGGGGGCAGCCGACTGCCTCGAAGTCGGACTCGATCGTGCTTGGCAGAGGCACTACCCGCGCCCGCGCCACGAGTGGAGAACCACTGCTGACCAAGTGCATACTGCGCGCCCACCGCCCCATCAGCAAGGCACCGATGTCGACCGCCTGCTCGCCGTCGACCAATAGATGCAGCAGCTGCCGCTGTAGCCTCAGACCATGCGACCGACGAAGGGCGTGCGGGTAGTCATCGAAGAGGAGATGTGCGGTGCCACGTCTGTCGAGTGCTTCGCCAACCCGCTTCTGAAAGTCCTCGCTGCGCACGTCTTGGTCCTGCTCGGTGTAACTGCGTCCCCGGGTGGACACGCTGGTGTCCCCCAGTTCCCGCTCCACCGCGTTGAGCAGAGTGGTCTTGCCCGAGCCCGGCACTCCCCGGACTATGACGATCTCTCCGTCGATCAAGTGCTCGCATACGGCCTGAACCCATTGCCCTTGCGACGGCAAGAGCTTCATCGCAACACCAGTGCGCGCATGGCGTGAATCCGCGGCGACCAGTTCTCGTCGGTGATGCCATACGACACCAAGTGCGCCGCCATGTCAGGCTCGTTGCGAGCCCATTCCCTAGCTTCTTCGCGCTCCTGCGGATCTTCGGACCATAGCAGTGGAAGCATGGCGGCCTCGTCCCCGAACCATTCGGTGAAGGAGGCCAACACGTCCTTGACCTCCGACTGGGGCGTGTTGGGCCCCCGCCTCTCTGCAGCCTCTTCAAGCGCGGAGAGCGGGACATGCCAGGGGATCTCGTTCTGGGGCCGCTTGCGGGACGCGACAGAGCAGGCCTTCCGGGTGAGTAGTGGGTGGCCGCCGAACTCTTGAAACAGGAAGTCGATCGTGCGGTGGTCCGTGTAGCGCAGCGCCATCCGCTTTCCGAGGCTACGCACCATCTCCTGCATCTCTTCACGCTTCATGGGAGAGAGGAAGGCCAGCCTGGCGAACTTGTACAGCAGGTTGTCACGCCCGTCCAGGAGCGGCCTCTCGAAGATGGCGGGATCCACCCCAGCGCAGACAACACCGATGCCGTGCTTACCTTCGGCCTCGCGGCTCTGGACCACACCACGCAACTGGGTGAGACACCTCAAAACAGCCGTCGCCTGCTCCGCGCCAAGATTGGAGCGGCTAGGCCACGCCTGGTCGATCTCGTCTATGAACAGTTCCAGACGATCTGGCAGCGCATCCAGCAGGAGGTTAAGGTCACGAATCCAATAGCTGCCGATCTGAACTGCTGGATTCGGGTTGCCCTCTCGGGTGAGGGTCATCAGCCGGGGCGGCCTTTGTCCAAGCTGCCGGACGATCGTGTGGCACTTCTCCAGCAAGGTGAGCTGGAACGCCTCGGCGGCCTGCAACACGCTGATGTCCAACCAGACCATGGGCTTGCCGCTGCCTTCGCGCTGTCGAGCAACGAAGTTAAGAAGCGAAGTCTTGCCCGCCTTGCGGAGTCCGAAGACTCCGACGGACTGCCCTCGGTCCAAGGCGAACTCGAGCTCAGCCACCTCGGCCTGCCGGCCGTAGAACGCGGCAGGTTCGGTAATGGGACGCGTCAGATCATAGTGGTCGTGGGTGACCATGATCTCCGCAATGCGCTCACGGAGCCCTATCCCAGGTCCGCTGAGCAATTCGTGCGAGTTGATCGTAAGGATGGCTAGCTGGCCGCGGCGCCGTTTGACAAGTTCAGTCGCGCCTGGATCCGAAGTCAGGAGGATGGCGAAGTCCGGGTCTACCCGGGCGTCGCGATCGTGCAGCCGTTCCGCGATGAGGGTGAGGGTTCGCGGTTCCACCCTCTCGTACGAGGCAGATAGACAGAGGACATCGAGGCGCAGATCAAAGGTCTCTCGGACGTTTGCAGGCAGGGTGATGTAGATCCACCAGCGTGCTCTATCAGACTGGTCCTCTTCGAACCGGTACGCCTCCGCACCAATCTCCCGTAGGAGTCTGGTGAACTCCCGTCCACCGGAGACCTGCTGCTCGAACCTTGACTTGTGCGCCGCCAGAACTTGCTGGTTACGGGTGCTCGCCACGTGCGCCTCTCAGCGGGGATTTGCCCACATGGTAGTGAGCGCGGCGAGGGCTTGCTGATGTTTCCAAACGACACAGGCCAAGCGCACCAGCAAATGCTGAAGTTCAGCTGGCGGGGAGCTGGCCAAAGGGCTGGCCTCGCCCGGCAGGAAGGGCGTGGACGCCCGCACGGGTCCACTCGTTCCCGTCAACGCCCACGGAACCGGCGCTCGCCTGCCGAAAGGCCGGCCTGACATTGGTGGAGTACGGAAGGGTGCCGCCCCTGGAGGAGAGAGATGAGTCCACGCTCCGCACAACCCGCCGTAGGCTGAGGGCTGCCGGTGTGCGAGCGCCTGGTTGACGGACTGGAACAGGGGGACGGCGTGGATCATCTCTTCACTGTTGACGGGGGTTCGGCCACGCCGGTCTCACCGACCACGCTGGCAGCGGAAGGCCTCTTCGAACGGCAGCACCTCCAGGAGTGGGTGATCGCGCACCCTCAGATCCTGGGCGAATCGGTGCTCGTGATCACCTCCGAGTTCGACCGGTGGGCCGACACGGACGGAGTGCCGGCGCGCGACCGCTTGGACGTCCTGGGCCTGGATGCCACCGGGCGCCTCGTGGTGGTCGAGCTGAAGCGGGGTACCGCCGACCGCGACGTCCACCTCCAGGCGATCACCTATGCCGCCCTGGTGTCCCGGTTCGACCTCGACACACTGGCCCAGGCCCACCGCGACTTCCGGAAGGGGCGGGGCGAGAGCCTCGAACTCGACACCTGCCGCCAGCGCCTCCTGGACCACGTGGACGGGGACTGGAGCCCTGAACTGCTCCAGCACCCCAGGCAGGTGATCATCGCTGCTGACTTCCCCAAGCAGGTCACCCACACCGTGGTGTGGCTGTCGGAGATGAACCTCGACATCGACCTCATCCAGGTGGGCCTCTGGAAGGTGAAGGACCGGCTCGTTGCCAGCTTCACCAAGGTCTATCCCACCCCGGAGGTGGAGGAGTTCACTCTCGCTCCGGCCAGGATCGAGGCCAAGGCCGCGGCCCAGAAGCTGGAGGAACGTTCGCGGGCCCAGAACGCCGTGCACGTCATAGTCGGCGCCGGGCTTATCCCGGATGGGGCCCTGCTCCGGCTGACGCCGAGGCACGGGGTGACCGAAGGCATCCGCGAGGACATCCTGGCCTGGGTCGGTGAGGACAGCAGCCGAGCAACTGTCGCGTGGAACAACAACACCGCCAAGCCGCTGACGTGGAAGAGCGACGGCAAGCCGTACACCCCGACCGGACTGGCCAACCACATCTTCACCAGCGTGACCGGCCGCAAAGCCGACGGCATACAGGGCACCACCTGGTGGGACATCGACACCGCCCATGTCCCGGACACAGTCGACCCCGACGAGTGGGGAGCACTGGCCGGCACCCACCTCGCGAGCCTGGCCAAGCAGCTCAACGGCACCAGCAAGGACTGGACAGGCCTGCACACCCTCCTGAACGCCGTCCCCGCCGGACGGTGGACGACCTACGGGGACTTGGCGGCCGTGATCAGCAGCCACGCCGTCCCGGTCGGCACCCACTTGGCAACCTGCGGCCAGTGCCCCAATGCCTGGCGGGTCCTCAATGCGGCGGGCCGCGTCAGCCCCGGCTTCCGCTGGACCGACCCCACCCGCACAGACTCACCCGCCGACGCCCTGGCGGCCGAGGGCGTCCGTTTCGATGCAGGGGCAGCGGATCCGACTGCGCGCCTGTCCGTGGACGCCCTGAAGACCCTCCCCGGTGACTGACATCGAACTGTCGTAGAGGCTGGCCGGGAACCAGCCCCCGGAAAGCCCACCGCACAGCTTGTGCCCACCGGATCGCTGACGGTACGACGATCACATGCACCGTTGGACACCGATCAACGATCGCCAACTAGCCCTCCTCACACGCATCGGGGAGGGAAGCGACCCGGTCACGTCAGAATCCCCGGAGCTCGCCCTTACTGCGCGTGCCCTGAAGGAACGGGGCCTCATCGCCATGCCGAAGGAGGGCGGACGGTGGCAGGCGGAGATCTCCGATGCTGGGCGCTTCTACCTCCAGCACGGCCATCACCCGGACCGGCCTGAACCCGCGCCTCGAAGGTCCCGCACGACAGCGGCCGCCACCGCGGCGACCCAGGAGCCTGAGCCTCCCGAGCCCAAGAACCCAGCCGAACCGAAACCTCGTGTTCAGCGTGCGCCCAAGGTTCCACAGCCCTCCCCCGCGGATATCGGGGCGTCCTTGATCGCGGAAGTTCAGCAAGCTGGACGCTTCCTGCGCATCCCGGACCCGGGTGAGGCGGAGCGGGCCCGGTACCGGCGGGCCTTCGACGCGGCGAGGCAGTGTCCCCCGGCCGGATACCACCTGAAGTACACCGGGCGGGCCAAGGGAGACATCAGCTTCGGGCTGCTCCGGGTGAACGGCGAGGACGACACCGAGTGGAACCGCATCCGGCTCGCGCGCAGCAGGACGCTGACCGACGTCGACGATGTGATCGCGGCGGTCGAGAAGGACCACAGCGCCTTCGAAGTCTCGGAGGCGGTACTCCCCCGGGTTCTGTCTCTGCTCCGGCTGTTCGCCGAGCGCGCCTTCGCCCTCCATGGCGAGATCACGGTCTCCAGGAAGCGCAAGCAACCGAGGCCACTGCTCACCGTCCACGGCATCACGTGCGAGATCAGCTTCCGTGAGCGACAGAGGCAGGTCCCGTACGTACCCAAGCAGCCGGGCCGGCGCACCTATGACTGGCAGCGGGTGACGCCGGCGCACCGGTTCGAGCCTTCCGGGGAGCTCGAGTTGCGCCTGGGCATCAAAAGGGAGTGGGCCGACGCCAACGAGAGGCCGCTGGAAGACCAGATCGATGAGGTCTTCAAGGTACTGAAGGCACGTGGGCAGGAGCAGGAGCGGGCCAGGCTGAAGTACGAGGCGGAGCAGCGCCGCCTGCGTGAGGAGCGCGACGCGGAACAGCATCGGCTGCAGGAGGAGCGTGCGAGGCAGGAGGCCGACCGCCAACGGGTGGAAGCGGAGAAGCAGCAGCGGACACAGGAGAAGTGGGAGACCGCCGTCAGCGTGGCTTCGATCAAGGCGGTCGACGCGGCGCGGGCCGAGCAGTTCGGGACGGCTCTGGACCAGTGGCGAGCGGTCGGCGAGATCCGGGCGTTCTGCGACGTGCTGGACGAGGCCGCTTCCCAGGCGGATGACCCTGCAGAGGCAGAGAGCCTTCGGGAGTGGTCGGCCTGGGGACGGTCAGAGGCAGCCCGGCTCGATCCCATCCTGAGCCGCAGGGGGCTACGCGGGCGGAACTTCCACGCGGAGCCGACGGGTGACCAGCTTCGTCCGTTCCTAGACGGCTGGCACCCGCACCGTCCCAAGAAGGAGAAGCCGCCGTCGCCGCCCGCTCCGGCCCAGCCCGAGGCACGGCCGGAGCCGGAGCGCTCGCGCGCGTTCAGCGACGAACGTCTGGACCAAGGCTGGAGATATGGACGCCCAGGTCGCGCTCAATGGTGGAGGCGATGACACCGTGGCCCCGGTCGCGGAGCGCCTTCACGGCCCGCTCGACCAGTTCCCCGAGTCGCAGCACCTCCGACCTCAGGGCCAACAGTTCGTCGTGGCGCTCTGCCTTCTCCTGTCCGCACCACTCCCGCACCGTGCGCAGGGCTTCCTTCTCCGCGTCCAGCTTTCGGTCGTCCCGACGCTGGTGGCCGTACCAGGAAGATCGGTCGCGCTCCTCTTCCATGGCTCGCTGCCGCCGGTCGACCTCGGGCAGGATCTCCTCGGCCAGCCGCTGGGCGACCTGGCGTGCTATCCGCTCGGTGATCGGCCAGCCCACCAGGGAGCAGCCTTTGCGGTCCTCGTGAACCATGGGGTCATCACGTAGTCGGGCAGCCTCCATGCCGACGAGAGGCGCGGTCTCGTCGAGATGCCCGAGCTCCAAGACGCCCGCGTCGGCCACCGCCTTCCGCAGACGTAGCCGGCCCTTAGGCCGGACGAAGCCCAGGATGATCCGGGCCGCCTCGAATTCGGCACTCCCCCGCACTGCCCTCGATGCCTCGGCCAGGGCCAGCTCGGCCGCGTCGTCCGCCCGGAAGAGTTCGACGTCAGGCCAGAGGGCAACCAAGCAGCTGGGGCTCACCCACTCCTGCAGGCCGGCTGCGTCACCTTCCAGGAACCGCACGTGGACGCTCCCGGACCTGCCTGAGCCGCCCACCCTGACGATCTCCACCCGGCGGAGTGCACCGCCCAGTTCCTTGGGCCTCGATCGATAGGCCCAGTGCTCCCCGATCTCCATGCGTCCATTGAGCCAGCCCGACGGCCCGTCGGGTCCCACAACGGCAGAATCTGGGGCTCCGGCTACTCGTACGTCTTCCTTCGGCGAGCGCGGTGCTGACGGTCTCCCTGGCCGGAGCCGTTGACAGAGGCGAGGGACGGCAGTGCGGCGCCGTTGTTCCACAGGCCGAGGTGGTCGCGGTGGACGGCCATGACGCCGTTCTGCACGGCGCAGCGCTCGGCAGGGCCGCTGAAGTATGCGGTGGTCACGAAGACCGCGACGTCGGCGCCGAAGTGCACTTGGGAGCCGAGGAGGTTGCGGACCTCGCTGTTGGAGATCTTCCGCTTCGGGTTGTAGCGCTTGCACTGGATCACCATGGTCCGGCCGTCGGGCAGCCGTCCGCGGACGTCCGCGCCGTCGTCGTGCGAGCGACCGACCCGGCGCACGTCGGTGCATCCGTCCCGTCGGCACAGGCTGGCCACGAATTCCTCGAACGCCGGGCCGTCCATGGCGTCAACTTCGGTGAGCGTCCGATGGCCGGTGTTGACCGCGTCCTCGTGGCGCCACGTCCGATCACCGGTGCGGACGAGGCGGTCTGTCTTCCACAGCCACCAGCCTCCCCTGTCGCAGCCCCGATGAGCAGAGTCCCGACGAGGTAAGGCCAGATCACGGCCCATGACGACGTGAGCACGCCGAGGACAGCGATGCCGCCGATGGCTCCCGCAGCGAGCCGGTCGTCCCGGCGCTTGCGCCGGGACGACCGGCTCTTCGGCCTACGAGCTGCCACCCTTTCCTCCCCCTTGTCGCCGGCCGCCAGTGTGGGTGAGGAACTCCGGAGGCGTAAGAGCGCCTGTTGGCCATGGCTCGCTCTCCCCGCAACAGGCCCCGAGGCAGTGCCGTGCGCGCGTACGCCCTGTGCGCGCCCCTCTTCCGGTGCATAGCTTGCGACGTCGGTCTGTCACACCCGAGCGAGCCGTAAGGGGAACAGGTTGAAGCCAGCCGCTGACGTACTGAAGGAGCTCGTCCAGCCGTCCAACATCTCTGCTCACTCCAGCACCGGGCTGGTCGGCAAGGTGGATGAGGCCGCCGCCGAAGACGACAAAGCACGCGAGGAGAAGGAGCTCGAAGAGCTGCGGCGCAAGTCGGGTCTGCGCCCCATACCCGTGAAGGAGCTGGACCGGACACTCCAGCTCGCGCCCTGGGACGTACTGCACACCCTCGGCCAGGCCATCGCCCTCTCTCGGCGAGGAGCCAGCCGCGGGCTCGCAGAGCACTGGGGGTGCCTGAAGTACAGCCAGGCTCTGACCGGTGGCACCGAGTCCTTCATGACGCTCTCGGCAGAGGGCCGGGAGACAGCGGACTACTACAAGGCGATCCAGTCCGGGGAGCTCGGGACCGGCTTCGCCCTGGCTCTCGCCCGACAGCTCTTGGGCCGCCGGTATCCGGATCACTCGATCTCGATCGTCCCTGCCGACACCGCGCTGCGGGCCGGCTGGGCCCTCACCAGCCGTGATTCCGGGCCGCGATCCGGGTACCGCTACCGGCCGCAGTTCTTCGCCGAGGTCTGGAAGCCCGGGGAGCCGTCGTGGGCCATCCCGATCGCCTGCAAAGGCAACCACAGCAACGCCGCCACATCACACACCCAGCTGGCGTCCTCCTCCGCCCATGTCGAGGCGGTCCACATCGGCGCGTGGAACGAGACACCGGTCCTGGTGTTCAGCACAGAGCTTCCGACCGAGGGCCCCCTCACGGTGCATACCTTGCAGGCGCGGGGAACCGGCGGTCGACTGAACGGCGCACTGGACGCCGCCAGCAACCACCTCGATCATCCGATCGAGGACGCGAACATCTACCCGGGAATCCAGCGGCCCTCAGAAGGCGACGAACCACCCGTGCCCCAGCCAGGGTTCCACGTCCAGCCCGAGCACTATCCGTGGTTTGGGCGGGTCCTCGCCCGAACCACCGCCGCCGGCCTAACGGCCTTCGCCGGAGATGGCACGGCCACAGCGCAGTACCTGACCAAGAGGCAAGGCCAGCGACACTTCACGGGCCTGATCCATGCCGCCACCGACAGCGTCCAGGACGCGTACGCGCAACTCCACGGCATCGACTTCGTCGGGACCGATCACGTCTTCCGAATGAACAGGACCCGGATCGAGGCGTTCTCTGGGGTCGCGAAGGATCTCTTCCGTCATCTCGCGGACGGCCAGTTGGAGCGGTACCGCACGGAGGTCCACGCCCGGCGGAAGACGTGGCCGCTTCTCGGATGGGACTCGAAGTGGGACGGCCCGGTCTCCATCCATCAGGACGGTTCCGTACTCGCGATGCGCGTACTGCCCTGACCCTGCCTGGGTAGGCATGCCGGTGTCGCGCCCGGGTGCACGCGGGCGCGACACCCGTTCTACGGCTGCTGCGACAACGCACGTGCTCGCAGCAGGGCATCGAGCGCCCTGACCGGCGAGGTGGGGCGCATCGCCAGGCGGGCGTCGAGGGCGGCCTCCCACTGTTGGGTGAGGCCGGCCATGAGGCGCCGCCGCATGCCGGACGTGACGTGGGCGTAGCGGGCGGAGACCGAACCGTCGATATGGCCCATGCGCTCGTCCATGAGGACCTTCTCCGTGCCGAGGTCCTCCATGAGCGTGCGATGGGAATGGCGTAGGCCGTGCGGGGTGAGGCCCCTGGCGATGGCCGTCCAGCAGGCGTCAGCGCGACCCTGGGCGTTGCGACCCCGGACCGGTATACCCGGGAACGGGTCGCCGAGGAGCGGAACGGGACGGGGCTCCTGCGGCGCCTTCTTCGGGTACCAGCCCGTCGTCGCCGGGTGGAAGAGCCAGGTGGCGAAGCCGTTGCGGCGCCAGTGGGCGGCGTGTTCCGAGGGGGCACCGCCTCGTACGAAGCCCAGCTCGGTGATGGCGAGTTCGACCCGAGTACGGGTGGCCTCGCGCACGCGGTCGGGGTGGTTCAGGACGTTGGACACCGTGCCCGTGGAGACGCCTGCGCGGCGGGCCACGTCGACCAGCTTCGCGCCCTGGTGACCTCCGGTGCGGGCAGTGCCCTGGCCTTGGAAGACGTACGTCCTGCCATGGCACGGGCACGACTTGGGCTTGGTACGGGCGACGTGGTCGGCCACGAGGGCCGCGAGCCAGTCGGGGGCGTCGATGGTGCGGTAGCTGTCGTCCTTGGGCGGGCAGCGGACCATCACACCCGAGTCGAGCTCGTACAGCTGCCACTCGACTCGGACCGAGTCACGGCGGGCGAACTCAGTCTCCAGGCCGACGATTTCGCCCCACCGCATGCCGGTGTACGCCTTGAGGAGCACAGCGACGAACTCGTCGTCCCGCCCGGAGAGGAGGGCGGCCCGCTCGGCGATCAGGAGGACGCCGAGTGCGTCGGTGACCACCTTCTCGGGGCCGCGATCGGCGGAACGGCCGGCGCGCTTGCCCCGCCCTCGGCGCTTCGCGGCGGGGTTCGCCTCGATGAGCCCCTCGTCGACGGCGTCGGCGAGGATGAGGTGCAGGGTCGCGCGCCAGGTCTTGACGCTGGAGGCCGCGTAGGAGGCGCGTTCCTGCTTCTCCCAGAGCGCGACGTCGGTACGGAGAATGCCGTCAAGAGCCTTGTCCTCGAAGACGGGGAGCAAGTGCTCCTCGATGTGGCGTCGGTAGTTCTGCATCGTGGACGCAGCCAAGTCCTGGGCCTCGTACCAGCGGCTCGCGTACTCGGCGAAGGTCTCCTTCCCCAGTGACGGATCGCGGACGTCGCCGCGGCGGAAGCCGATCTCCGCTTCGTCCGCTGCCCGCTTGGCCTCGCGCTTGGTGGCGAACTTGATCGTCGCGCCGGTGTGGTCGACGACGGTGTTGTGCTTGCCTGGCTCGGTCTTGTACCGACCGCGCCAGTAGCTTCCGCGCTTCTCCGCGAAACCCAACTTTCCCTCCCCCTTCGGATCCCTCTACTACGCGGTGGTGTCGAACTCGTCCTGCCGGGTCCTGCGCGGCGGGCGGGCGCGGAGGCGGGCTGCCGTCGGGACCGGCCGGCTGCGTGGGGAGGGGGGAGCAGTGGCTGTTCCGGGTTCCGCGCGTTGCGCCGGCCGCACCTCGTACATACGGACGATCTCGGCGAGGTGCGCAGCGGTGAAACGGTACGAGCGCCCGACTCGGGTGAAGGGAATGAGCGCACGGGCGGCCCGGTCCTTGACCCACCAGGCGGAGCATCCGAGGGCATCGGCGATCTCCTCGGGTCGGTACAGGCGGGGCATGCCAGGAGCGGCGATGTGGCGGGCAGACATGGGCGGTTGGCGCAAGGAGATCCTTGTCTGGCAGGGCGCGCGGGATGGGGGCCGCAGGCGCCGTAGCGGGATTTCAGGGGCGGACGGTGAGTGCTGGGCGGGAGCCCGAGGCGGAGAGCCGGCGTCGTGCCGTGGGGGGCATTACGAGGCTGCGGCAGGGAGCGGCGCGAGCTGGGAGACCGCGAGGACAGGGAGGGCTGCGGCGATGGCGACAGCAGCCCGCTCTGCGGCGGGACCGGTTTTCGTGGCGTGTTTGGGCATGCGTCTGTTGTAACTCCGAATCCCCGGTTTCGGTAACCGGGGATCGTGGGGTATAAAGCCCGGCGCCGCATTTCACGCAGGACTGAATGCAGGTCCATAAGCATGCGTAGACCGCGACAGGCGACAGCACCCCGGGCAATTTCGGACATCCGACACCATGTGCCCAGACAGGCTGGCTCGACAGGCCGCGAGCTACCTGACGTGGGAGGCGGCGGAAACATAGACGGCGCTAGGAGCCGCGGTCAAGGTCTTCGCGGTGCGATCTTTCCCGCTTCGCATTCGGCGCCTACTTTTTGGTCAACCGGGGATCCGGCCCTACCGTTATGGGATTCCCGGAACGACTTTTACGCTGGTGCTGCTTCGTAACCAGAATCGCTGGACTTTCCCGAATCAGGTGTGGCTGTGTTGGTCGCGGCCCGGTTCGGGAATTGATCCGACCCCAGTGCAATGCACTGCGGACCTCCAAGCCCCGCCGAACTGCCGCCCCCGCTGGACGATCGAGAGGAACCTCTGTGCTCCACCCCACGGCCCAAGTGGCCGTCCGCACCCCCCTGCCGGTCCCCAGGACCTCACTCGCCTCCTGGACGAAGGCGGGGCGATAGGCATGGCGCGCATCCGCACCATCAAGCCGGAGGCGTTCATCTCCGAGTCGCTCGCCAGGGTCGGCATCGCCGCCGAGCGGACCTTCTTCGGCCTGCTCACCCAGGCCGACGACCACGGGCGCTTCCGCGACCAGGCGGCCGTCATCGCCGGGGCCCTGTGGTCGCTGCGGCCGGAGCATGGCCCTCTGGAGGTCGAGGACGACCTCAACCAGCTCGACACCGCCGGGCTCATCTGCCGGTACGAGGGCGACGACGGCAAGCGGTACCTGCACATCGTCACCTTCTCCAAGCACCAGAAGGTCAACCGGCCGAGCGGCAGCCGCAACCCGGCCTGCCCTCGACACGAAGGCGGTCGGGTCCCTGAGGCTTCACTGCCGACGCAAGGAGTCCTCCATGAGGGAGCGGCGCAGGCTCACGCACCCTTCACGGAGCCCTCCGCCACCTGGCGTGAGCACACACTGAGCCACGTATACCCAGGTCAGGAGGGATTCAGTGACCCCTCCGGGAGTATGCCTGGAGGGGTGCAGGACCCTGCGGTGAGCCCTCATGGTCCGGATCTAGGACCTAGGATCGTGGATCTAGGATCAACTCCGTTGGGAGGCGCAAGCGCCTCAACACCTGACACCGTCTCCCCCTCCGAACTCGTCGCCGAGTACGTCGCCGCATGCACCAACCGGCCGCCCGCCGACGTGCTGGGCCGACTCGGCAAGACCGTCGGCAAGCTGCTCGCCGAGGGCATCGGCTCGGACCACATCCGCACCGGACTGACGCGGCTCCGGGAGAGGGCCCTGCACCCGAGCGTGCTGCCCAGCCTGGTCAACGAGGCCATGAACCCGCCGCGAGCGGCTGCCCTCGGCCGGGGCCACCGGCCCTACGCCAACCCCGTGAACCCCGAAGCCGCTTACGGAGGCGCCCTGTGACCACAGCGACCCGTGAACCGCAGCGCGCCGGGATCCTGGCAGCCCGCCTGAACGCGATCCTCGCCGCCAAGGGCATCGACCCCGACACGGCCCCCGCCCAGCCCGTGGTGGAGCCGGTGACCGCGCTGGAGCTAGCCGACCGCAGGATCCCGCCCCGCTACCGGGAAGCCACCGCCACGGCCCCCGGAGTACGAGCCTGGGCCGAGGAGATCGCCGGCATGGGCCAGAGCGGCCCCAGCGGCACGCGGGGCATCTCGTACGGGCCCTCGCTGCTCATCGCCGGACCCACCGGCAGCGGCAAGACCCACCAGGCGTACGGAGCCGTCCGCTCCCTGCTCATGGCCGGAGTCCGGCTCCGCTGGCAGGCGGTGACCTCGGCCGACCTGCACGCCCAGTCCCGTCCGCGCCCCCACCACGACCCCGAGCGGGAGATCCAGGAGCTCGGCAGGTGCCCGCTGCTGATCCTGGACGACCTTGGTGCGGCCAAGCAGTCGGAGTGGACCGAGGAGCTGACGTACCGGCTGATCAACCGCCGCTACACCGAGATGCTCCCGACGCTGATCACCACGAACCTCCCTACCGGGGAGCTGCGCGACGCGGTCGGCGACCGTGTCGCCTCTCGCCTCGCTGAGATGACCACCTGGGTCATCCTCCACGGCACCGACCGCCGCCGGGCCGCGACCGCCTGACCGGGCGTCCGCACCCCGCCCTTCCCCGTACGCCTCCCTCTACCGCGAACACCACCTGCCGCGCGGCGGAGGGACCTTTGGAGACCCCGCTTGACCTCACTCGCCCTGCCCGTGCCCCCGCATACACTCGCCCGCCGTACGACCACCTGGGACCGCGCCGCGATCCTCACCCTCGGAGCCGCCGGTTGCGCGCTCTCGTACGACGCGCTTCAGCAGATGGCTGTCGCCATCCACGTCCGTGGCCTGCTGACCTACCTGTTCCCCCTGGTGATCGACGGCTTCATCGCCTACGGCGTCCGCGCCCTTCTCCTCCTGCACGCCGCGCCCTTCCGGGCTCGCCTGTACGTGTGGGCCCTCTTCGGCACCGCCACGATCGCCAGTATCTGGGCCAACGCCCTCCACGCCATCCGCCTCAACCAGCAAGGCCCCACTGGGGCCTTGCACCTGAGCGACACCACCGTCGGCATCCTGTCCACGCTCGCCCCACTCGCGCTCGCCGGCGCCGTCCACCTCCACATCCTCATCACGCGCCAACCCGCCAGCGAAATAACGCGGTCGGAGCGAGACGAGCCCAGCGAGCCCGTCCCTGGACGGCGTGACCACGGCCTCGGATCCAGCCAGCAGATTCCAGGCGCCTCTGAAGCGCGTCAGCTGGACACCAGCCGGGACGACAACGACGAAGTCGGGACCCGACCCTTCTCCACCGAGCCACCTCAGCACGTACCCAAACGCCGAGTCGGCCGACCGGCCTCCGCGGAACTGGATGAGCTGATCGAAATCGGCAAGGCAGTAACGGGAAAGATCACTCGCGGAACCGTCGCCACGGCGATCCGCTCGGCTGGCCACACGGTCAGCGACAAGCGCCTCACCGAGGTCATGGCGGAACTCAAGCCCGATCGACGCTAGCCCCGCGAAACTCCGGATCAGCCACCGAGCGGTAATCACCGCAGGTCACAGCCCGATCAAGCGGTCTGCGCGCCCGCTAGCCAGACCCCGGAACCGCAGTCCGCGAAGCCCGATCTCCAGGTTCCGCCAGCTCTCCCCAGACCTGGCGCATACGCGGACCACAGCAACCCGGAACCCCAGAGGTTCCCCCACCTCGCCGGACGCCACCTGCCCATCTCCCCGAGAGGCCAATCGCGGCCTGGCCTGGCACACGCGTCGACACCCCCATCCAGACCCCCACAGAGGAGCACCACATGCACGACCAGCACACCGGGGAACCCACAGGCCAGCAGGTGACCGGAAACTCAGTCTCAGACGGAGCAAGTTGTACCCAGAGCATTGCTCCCGTTGGGAGCAATGCTCTGCGCTCCCCCGCCCCAGGGGTGGCGAGGGAGGACCGGCACCAGGGGGCGCCTGTCCTTCGGGATGCGGCCGAGGGAGGACCACACCCGGGCAGGGACGGACACCACACCTGCCACACCACGCGCTGCACGCACGCCGTGCCGACGACATCGCACGTGCGCCAGCGCGAACGACTGCGCGCCGAGAACAAGCGCATCCACCAGCCCAGCTGCCGCATGAACGACGACGAGTACCAACTCCTCGTCCACGCGGCTTCGGCCTGCCGCATGAGCGTCGCCGGCTTCCTCGCCCACGCCGCTCTGAAGGCCGCGCGCGACCTCGACCGCACCGAAGCCGAGATCGCCACCCGCCGGGAGATCGTCAGCGAGCTGTTCGCCCTGCGCCGGGCCCTCGGCCCGATCGGCAACAACCTCAACCAGGTCGCCACCGTCCTGAACTCCGGCGCCGACGCCCCGCACGCCAAGGCGGTCCTCGACGCCGTCCAGCGGACCGCCCAGCGGGTGGAGGACTTCACCCAGCGCTACCTGGATACGGAGGCTCCCACCGGATGATCCCCCGCGTCCACACGATGGGCAGTCGCACCATCGGCCTGATCCGCTACCTCTACGGGCCCGGCACCCACGAAGAGCACACCGACCCCCACCTCGTGGCCGCCTGGGACGGCCTCGTCCCTGACCCCGGCCGTGACCCAGCCGCCACTTACGAGGACCTGCAAAGGCTCCTCGACCAGCCCGTCGAAGCCCTGCCCGAGTCGCGGCGCCCCACCGAGCATGTGTGGCACCTGTCCGTACGTGCCGCGCCCGAGGACCCGCTCCTCAGCGACGAGCAGTGGGGCGACATTGCCCGCCGGATGGTCGCCGCCACCGGGATCGCCCCCGAGGGCGACACTGCCGCCTGCCGCTGGGCAGCTGTCAGGCACGCCGACGACCACATCCACATCATCGCCACGACCGTCCGCGAGGACGGCCGCCGGCCCCGCCGCCACAACGAAGCCAAACGTTCCCAGGCCGAAGCCCGTCTCGTCGAAGCCGACTATGGCCTGCGGCGCCTCAGCACCGGTGACGGGACCGCCGCCCAGCGGCCCACCAGCGCCGAACGCCACAAAGCCGACCGCTACCAGCGTGAACGCACCCCGAGGGAGGAACTACGCGAGACCGTCCGCCGTGCCGTGGCCGGCGCCCAGAGCGAGGAGGAGTTCTTCGACCGCCTCGCCTCCGCCGGCCTCCTCGTACGGCAGCGGAAGGCGCCGTCCGGGGATGTCCTCGGCTACACCATCGCCCTGCCCGATGACCGCAACAAGAACGGCGAACCCGTCTACTTCTCCGGGTCGAAGCTCGCCCCGGACCTGTCCCTGCCCCGCATGCGCGAACGCTGGACCACCCCGGCGGAGACCGCCGACGACAGCAGCGACCAGGACCGTCCCACCCTGCCGCCGGTGACCGGGCCCGCGTTCGCACGACGCCGCGCAACCGCTGCCGCCTGGCAGGCGCTGCTCGTCATCGACAACGGCGACGACGACGGCCTGATCGCGGGGCAGATCGCAGCCATGGGGGAGGTGCTCGACGCGCTCGCCAAATCCTCCGCCGCGCACACCCGCAAGGAGCTGCGGGACGCGGCCTCGTCGTTCGAGCGGGCCACCCGGTCCCACGTGAGAGCCGCTCGCGGGCATGACCGCGCCCTGCGGCAGGCTGCCCGGGACCTCGTCCACAGCGGACCGGCCCTCGGCCGCGGAGAAGACGGCGCCACCACGGCCATGCTCATCGACATGGCGTTCTTCCTCGCCATCGCGGCGGCGAACTGGCACGGCAAGAAGCACCACGCCCAGCAGGCCGAAGCCGCACGGCAGGCCGCCGAGCACCTGCGCGCCGCCTACCAGGCCGCCGCAGCGCAGCCCATAGCCGTGCTCCGTCAGCGAGGCCGCGTCCTGCCGCAGTCCTTGCAGCACCGGCACGCGGCCGTTCTGCGCCAGGTGGTCCCCGACCTTGCCGAACAGGTCCTGGCCGAGCCCGGCTGGCCCGCGCTGGCAGCCACCCTCGCCGACACCCACGCCGCCGGCCACGATCCGGCCACCCTGCTCACCGAAGCCACCCGGCACCGGGAACTGGATAGCGCCACCTCGGTCAGCGACGTCCTCACCTGGCGCCTGCGCCGCCTCGCCCACCTGCCCGCCGACCCCGGAAACGTCCACGCCACACCCGTCCGAGGCAAGCACAGGACCCCTTCCTCGGCACCGGCACAACCTGCGAACAGGGCAGCGAACGAAGCCACTCGTCGGCGCTGATCACGGCAATCCAGCCGGGACGCCACCTGGCCGATGGGCTCGACCACTCATGGCCAGGGCAGCCGTCACCCGCTCAGCAGCCGCCCCACCCCCGGCGGGAAAGCCCTTCGCACCCGCAGCCCATGCCCCTAACCCAAGGCGCACCCCTATGCCCCGAGCACCACCCACAGACACCGCCCCGAACCGCTCAGCACCCCGAACCGATCACACGACACCACAGAAGGAACCCACCCATGCCCCAGCCTTCCATCCGCCCCGACGTCGTCGTTCTCTTCACCGACGTCGACTGGGACGGCCACCTCGACGACCCCCAGCGCCCCTACCATCGCGACGGGCGTCCGTTCACCCACGCCGAGCACCTCCTGCTCAACACCATCACCCCGGAAGAGCAGGCCGCCGGGCTGGCGCAGTTGCGGCGTGAGGCCGACTGGCTGCGCGACCTCGATGCGAAGCGCCAGGTCTTCGTCGACCTGGTTCTGAAGTACCTCGCCAAGCTCCCCCAGGGCTCCGTGGTCGACGACGCCATCGACATCATGACCGACGAGGACTACGCCGACTACGAGCGCCTGCTCCCCATCGTCACCGCGGAAGACACCCTCGAATACCTCGCCGAACACGCAGAGGACTAACCGGCCAAACGGCAACGACGGACCCACCAGACACAAACCCCAAGCGCACATGGGGACATCAGAACGCCACCCACTGGCCAGCACCCTCAGCACCCCGCACCATCAGCGTTGCCCCCGGGTCCCCGCCCATGCCGCAGGCCCGACCGGAATCTACGGCCGGGCTTGCGGCATACCCGTCGATCACTCCATCTGCGCTCTTGCCCGGCACATGCCCGGCTGTACTCAGCGGACTCCTCCGTGGTGCGAGCAGGTACCGCGCCCCTTGGAGCCAGAGACCCAGCCGTCGCTGCAGATGGTGACGCCGGAGCCGAACGTTGGCGCGGTCGACGGCTTGGTAAGGGTCGACGGCGTCGGGATCGTGGACATCTGCCAGCAGTTAGCCTCGGCTCCGATCCACCACTTCTGCGGCGCCGAGGAAGGGCACACGCCGTGTGGGGTGCCAGCCGGGACAAGCCCTTTCTCCACGAAGACGTCAAAGGCCGCCTCAAGTCCTGGCGGAATGCTGGGGGAAGGCGGCGTCGAAACCGGGGTGGCCTGCGGAGAGGCGGTCGGGGAGACATCGTCTGCGTAGACGTCGGAGTCGGCGGAGACCGAGCCCTCCCCGTCCTCGACGGAGAGGCAGCCCGCGGACAGCGTGTTCGAGCATGCTGCGGTAGGGGCGTCGTCGTCCGCTGCCATGTCGCGCTGGTTCAGTACAAGACCCAACACGACGAAGGCTGCGAACAATGTCCAACCCACGGCGCGCTTGCGGCTCTGCAGTGCGGATTCCTGCGCACGTATCGGGGCCTTCCCCCCGTTCTCCGCACCTGGCCCCCGGCGATATATGCCGTCCTCTCCCCGTATCCAGCCCTCGCCAGCTGGTGGCTGCCACCCCATCCCGCCCCCACCTCACCCCGGAAGCCCAAGTGACTTCCGGGATGAGTGTGGCAGCGTCGCCGAGCGGTGGTCCATTGGCCATCGGTGCGGCTCCTTCTGAGGGAAGCCACGAACTGCACCGACCTACCGCTACGGCACTGCAGTCCACCGCCAAGGCCGCTGTCCTTGGCCCCCCATGAGGCATTCGATCCGGTACTGGGTCTCGTCGCGGGCATGGGGGTGGTCAGGGTGCTCGGTCGTGATCCGGGCGGCGTAAGCCGTCATCCGCAGTTCCCTGATGTCCCGCAGGACCTCGTACCCGTCCCAGCTGGTGACGTCCGCGCCGTAGACGGTGCAGAAGTCCTCGTAGTCATGCCGGGTGATGCTGCTGGTGGACGTGAGCTTCACCGCGGTGGAAGTCAGGTCCCACTCCCGCGGGCCGACGGTGAAACTGTCGAGGTCGAGGAGATAGGCCGTGCCGTCGTCAGCGGAGGCGACATTGCCGACCCAGGCGTCCCCGTGCAGGACGCACCGCGACAGACCAGGGGTCTCCACGAGCCGAAGCCATGCCCCTTCAAGGCGGTCCGTGTAGCGGTACAGCCATTCCAGGTCGGTCTCCTTGATGGCCTTCGCCTGGTCGAGCCTGGTGCGGATCTTCCCGAACGGCTCCAGAGGCTCAAGGTCGAAGTCGGGCTCCGGAAGCGCATGGAGGGCCTTCAAGAGGTGCGCGACCTCGTTGACGTTCCCGTCACGGTGCGGCGGAAGTTCCTCCCAGATGGTCACCGCTCGGCCGTCGATGGTGATGGGCTGGGCGATGCCGGGGGCCGGCCGTACAGCGGGGACGCCGTTGTCGGCAAGCCAGTTGGCGACGGCGATCTCACGTGAGGCCGCGGGCGTGCCCCCGGGGCGGGAAATCCGGGCTACCACCTTCCCGGGGAGCCTCCATATGGCGTTCTCCGCGATCCGGATCGGCTCGGCGCCCCCGGTATCCAGCCCGAGGGTCCGGCAGGCGTCGATGAGGACGCGGCGGGAGACGGTAACGCTGTCGGCGGGGGCGAGGGTCACGTCTTGATCGTCTCCTTGATGCGGTCGCGCAGCTTGGCCGCCTCGGGGGTCGTTCGGTGTACGGCAGCGAGCCTGGCCAGGTGCCGCATGTCGTCTGTTGCCCGGCGGGATTGGAGTTTCACGACTTCGTCCAGGGCCTGGTTCCCGATGGTGGCGGCTTCATGCGGGTCGCCGGTGGCCATCGTGAGAGAAGCCAGCTTCGACCTGGAGAACGTACGGGATCGCACGTACGCCTCCGTGTGTCCTTCGACAGCCGTTCTCAGGCGGTCTGCGGCCGTGTCCGGCCTGTACCCGACGGCGATGAGGTCGTACAGGGCGTGCCCGGTGGCGCCCGCGTGCTGAGCGGCGTCGTAGTAGGCCATCCAGGGCGGGTCTTCGCCGGGACGGGCCTGCGCGAAGGCCTCGTCGGCCTGTCCGACGGCCCGCAGCGCGGCCTGCACTTCACCGGCCTTGGCCAGCGCGCGGGCTTTCGCGGTGTGGAGCATGGCCTGCTCGGTGGGAGTGAGCCGGTTCTCGTGGGCAAGGCCCAGTTCCGCGTACGTCAGGCCTGCATCGCAGTCCCCGAGCCAGACGGCCTGACGGGCTCGGTACGAGTAGACCTTGGCTCGCAGGTGCCACTGACCTGCCTCTTCGGCGCAGGCGGCTGCGAAGGCGAAGACACGGCGGGCGTCCTGGTGGGCGTGCGCATCGAAGTCCGCCGCGCCCACGACCATGCCGAGTCGGGCAGCGGCGGCGAAGAGGCCGGCCCGCAAGGTGTCCGGGCAGGGCAGTTCGAGGAGTGCGGACGCCCAGCGGAGTTGCGCTTCGGCCGCGGTCCGGACGATGCCTCCGCCGCCGTAGTGGTGATCCCATCCCGCGAGCACCGTCGCCGCGGCCTCGACCTGCTCGATGTCCTCGGGCCGGACGACGGAGGGCAGGCGGGAGGGCTCGGCGGGCTTGATCAGGTGGGACAGAGGGGTACCGACTAAGAGGGCTGCGGCCCCGGTTGCGCCGAGGAACGTGCGGCGGTCCACGTGGCTCCCGTCGCCTGTAGTGCCTTCAGCTACCGGCAGCATGGCCGCTGGGAACCCTGGTAGGCCCGACGGCACCAGGGGTACAGCGGGGCTGTCCGCATCACCGGGTGCGTTGTCCGCATCGGTGCCCGTACGCAGGCACAGCCAGGCCAGGATTCCGCCGGTGTCCAATGCGTCATCGAGGCTGCGCGCCAACGGCAGGTCACAGGGCCGCTCGGCCTTCTCGATCTTCGCGATGGTGCTGGCGCTGACGTGGACCTCGTGCGCCAGCTCCCGCTGCGTCTTCCTCCGGACCATGCGCCAGTGGCGCAGGTGAGCACCAAACCAGTCCTGCGGAGACCGGGTCGGATCAAGATCCTTGGACGGCTGCGGCACGGTCGCTCCTTCCCCTGATGCGTACACCGGCGCGGTACACATCCGCTCCTGGCCCCGCAACGCAGGTGACGAGCAAGGTTCTTACCAAGTAAACGGCCCAACCACCCCTACCCCTGCGGGTTTTTCGGACAACCGACGCCGTCTATTCGTCATGGAGTTCCAGTGATCGGCTACGCGACACCGAACCAGATCGACATCACGTACGACCACGACACCCAGCGGGCCTCGATACCGATCACGCTCCACCACCTGGACGAGACCACCGAGAGCACCACGCTGGTGCTCACTCCCGGGCAGGTGGAGCGGTTCCACAGTCAGCTGTCGCGGGCGATCGAACTCCGCGAGCGGGGGCTGGGCCACCAGTGACGGACCAGTCCCACGACCGTCTCGGCACGGCCCTCACGTCGCTGTGGGCCCTTGGGATGGCTGCCGGCTTCACCACGCTCGGCGTCGCCGCGGTACACGCCGACCACACCTGCGAGGCAGCCCCCGCTTGGTCGGCCTCCGCCGCCGCCGTTCCGAGCTGAACAGAACGAACCCATGCAGCACCACGCGCTTACCGGCCCGCACCCGTAGGGCCGACGACCGGAGGGAACTGATGGACAGCACCCTGACCACCCTGACTGGGCAGATCGCCCAGCTGGACAGCATCGACTCCGCTCAGCTTGAGCGGATGCGCCACGAGGCTCTGACCGCCCTGGCCCCCTGGAAGGCGGAGTACAGCGCCTACCAGTCGGGCGGCTGGTGGACGACCTCCCTGATGAACGCCTCCGGCGACGCAGCCGACGTCACGATCGGCGACTGCACGGCCAAGCCGACCGACCTCCTCGCGCAGATGCCGGCCACGACCGCGCTGCTCAACGAACTCGGCCTTAACTACATGTGGGTGCGGCTCGCACGGCTTGAGCCCAACGCCTTCCTCTGGGAGCACCGCGACTACGACGACCTCGACCAGGTCGAGCGGCACCGGCTGCACATCCCACTGCACACCAACTCGTCCGCGTTCCTGGTCACCGGCGGCACCAAGGTGCACATGGCCGGTGGGCGGATCTGGCGGCTGACGCCGACCTACGCCCACGGCGTGTGCAACCTGCTCGGCCCTGAGCGCGTGCACCTGATCGCCGACGTGTACACCGACGACGCCTACCAGCGGCTGGCCCGGCGCCCGACCCTCCACCCGGCCGCGGCCGAGCCCCTCCCCAACGCGGACCAGATGGTGCTCGCGGAACGGATGCAGGCCGCCCGGGGCATGGTCGCCTTGGGCTACACGGAGGCGGCCGAGCGGATGCTGCTGCGGCTGTTCTACACCTACGCCCTTCCCGAGGGCGCGGTCTACGACCTGCTCGTCGAACTGCACACCTCGCTCGGCGACGTGGAGGCCGCTACGCGGTGGACGGTCGCGAAGAGCCGCCTGCTCGCCCTCACGGCCTGACCGACCGCCCACCTCGCACAGTCCACCCCGCCCGAATCCGAATGGAGGACGAGTATGCCCACCCTGCAACTGGCCGAGCTCACCCACGCCAACCGACCGGCCCAGCTTCCGCTCCTGTCGAAGCTCGCCGACATCCTGGCCACCTCCCCCGCCGTCACCCACCTGCTGGTCCGCGGTTCGCTGGCTCACGGCACGGCCGACCGTCTCTCGGACGTCGACTTCGTCGTCGGTGTTCACGACGCCCAGCTGCCCGCGTTCGTCGAGGCCCTGGACGACCTGATGTCCGTCGAGGCCGGCGCCCTCTTCCCGGGTTGGCGCGACACGATCGTCGCCGACCTCGGTGGGGTCGGCATGGTCTTCCTCGTCCCGGACGACGGCCGCCTGCAGCAGATCGACCTCTACCTCGCCCCCGCCTCCCGTCTCCCGGACCTGCAGGCAAGCATCTCCACCGCCTCGCTCCTCGACCGCCAGCCGGCACCCGTCGAAATGGACGAGGTCGCGGTGGCCGAGCGCTTCGCCATCGAGTTCGCTGCCCGGCCGCGCACGTGCACGGAGCTGGTGATCGAGCACCTGGTGCTGGCCGTACTGCTGCACAAGCGCATCAAGCGCGGCCAGCGGTTCGTCGCGTACTCCGAGTGGCACCGGCTGCACACGGCGACGAAGGACCTCATCAAGGCCGCCCTCGCGCCCGCCTCCCGGTTCTGGGGCTGGTACCAGCTGCACGAGGAGATCGCGGTCACCCCGATCGGCCGGGCCTGCGTGAGCGACCTGAACGCGGCGATCAGCGGGCCCGCGGTCCCGCTGGCCGCCGACGTCAACGCGGCGATTGAGCGCATGCTCGCCCTCGTCGAGCGGGTCTGCCCCGAGGCGCTCGACGGGCTGCGCGATGGGGTCGCCGCGTACGGCGCCTACCAGGAGCTGGTGTGAGTGCACCCCACCTCGCGGGCCCGGCCACCAGCCGGGCCCGCGAGGGCCTGACCGCCGTGTTCTTCGGCGGCGTCGTCCCTGGCTCCGCCGAGGAGGAGAACCTGGCTGAGGAGATCGGCCGGGCGCTCGCCAAGGCCGGGTACACGCTCCTCCACGGCGGCTACAACGGCCTGATGGAGGCCGCCGCCCGAGGAGCCGCCTCCCAGGGAACCACCGTCACCGCGGTCACCCTGGCGGGCAAGCACGACGCGTGGGGAGCCTTCAATCCGCACACCACCACGTCCGTCCACCTGCCTGACCTCGGCGCCCGCCTCCAGCACTACCTGGAGAGCGCCGACCTGATCATCGCGATGGGCGGCGGCGTCGGCACCCTGCATGAGCTGACCGCCGCCCTCTACTACGCGACCACCGTCCGGCCCGTACCGGTCTGCCTCGCCGGGCCGGCCGCCCTGCGGCTGCTGGCCTTCCTGCGCGAGGAGAAGTGGCTGTACGAGACCCCGACCCGCCCACTCGGCTTCCTCACCGTCGCCGATACCGCCGGCGCCTTCCGCACTCACCTCGCCACGCTCGACACAGCCCCGATCGGAGGAGCATGACCACCAGCACGTCACTGGCCGGCCTTACCGCCCGGCTCGCCGAAGCCTCCTGCGTCAAAGGCCCGTTCAACCTCGCCAACGGGCAACAGCTGGACACCTACTTCGACGAGTACCGGCTGGCCGCCGACCCTGCCCTCCTGCGAGACACCGCCGCCGCCATGGCTGGCCTCGTCCCCGACGACGCACAGTTGCTGGCCGGCATCGAGCTCGGCGGCGTCCCGCTCGTCGTCGCCCTGTCGGCTGCTACCGGCCTGCCCGCCGTGTTCCTGCGTCGGAGCCCCAAGGGCTACGGCTCCCGCCGCCAGATCGAAGGTGCCGCCCTCGACGGCCGCCGCACCGTTCTCGTCGACGACGTCGTCCGCTCTGGCAGCCAGCTGCTCGCCATGACGAACACCTTGAGGGTCGCCGGAGCCCCGGTCACCGACGCCTTGTGTGTGCTGGAGCGCCCGCTCGGCGGCCGGGTTCTGCTCGCCGAGCACCGTGTCACCCTCCGCTCTCTGCTTACCGAGGTCGACCTGCCGGCGCCCCGGCCGGGTGACGCCTCATGAAGCGAGCCGTGCTCTTCGACCTCGACGGTGTCCTCGTCGACAGCCGGGCCGCCCAGCTCGCCACCCTGGCAGGCTTCGCGACCTCCGCACTCGACCGCCGCGTCACCGTCGACGACCTCCCGCCCGGAGCCGAGACCATCCCGCGAGAGCAGGTGCTCGCGCACCTCGGGCTGGAAAGATCGATCGACGAGAAAGGCTGGGACGCGGCCAGCGCCACGGCCACTCTCGTCGCCAAGGTCTTCCCGTTCGTAGTCGAGACCCTCACCGAGCTGCGGGCTGCCGACGTCGCGACCGGCGTCGTCACCCTGCGAAGTCGCCGGTGCTTGCACTGGCTTCTGCCGCCCGACGTCATCGACTTGCTGGACACCGTCGTCTGCTACGAGGACGCGACGCCGAAGCCAGCGCCCGATGGCCTCCTCCTGGCCCTCGACCGGCTCGGGGCGACTCCCAGCAACGCTGTGTTCGTTGGAGACACGGATACCGACATACACGCCGCCCGAGCCGCAGGCGTGACAGCGGTCGGCGCGGGCTGGGGGTTCGCCGGGCCCCACGCGCTCACTCGAACCGGTGCCGACCTCGTCCTCTCCGAACCAACGGACCTGAGCTCCGCACTGCTCCGCCTGGTCGGGGTCCCCAACTGAACGGATTCCCCGGCGATCTTGACTCCTGATCCGCTACGCTTGGTGGTGTAGTCACAGCGGACCGTTCCGTCCATGTCGGCTGCACCACCTGTGAGCATCGGATCAGGAGTCATGGTCTACACCGTGGGGGCGCGAGCTATCTGCGTCGAGCTGGAGAACTGAGAACCTCAGTCCCTGTTCTCGGCCCGGCTCGGCGTGTGATCAACCCCCACCTCTCCACGACTCTTCCGTGAGGGCCCTAACGCCATGCGCTCGACGCAGATCCGCTCCACCTTCCTGGACTACTTCACCTCCCGCGGCCACCGCCAGGTCCCGTCCAGCCCCCTCATCCCCTCCGACCCGACCCTCCTGCTGGCCAATGCCGGCATGAACCAGTTCAAGCCCTACTTCCTGGGCGAGGTCACCCCGGAGAACCGCCGCGCCACCACCATCCAGAAGTGCGCCCGCACCTCCGACATCGACAACGTCGGCCGCACCAACCGGCACGCCACGTTCTTCGAGATGATGGGCAACTTCTCCTTCGGCGACTACTTCAAGGCCGACGCCATCGCCTACGCCTGGGAACTCCTCACCGAGGGCTACGGCTTGGAGAGGGACCGGCTCTGGATCACCGTCTACGAGGACGACGACGAGGCCGAACAGCTCTGGCGCAAGATCGGCGTCCCCTCTGAGCGCATCCAGCGCCTCGGCATGGAAGACAACTACTGGTCCATGGGCGTCCCCGGCCCCTGCGGCCCCTGCTCGGAGGTCAACTACGACCGCGGGCCGGCCTTCGGCCGCGAGGGCGGACCCGCCATCGACGGCGAGCGCTACGTGGAGATCTGGAACCTCGTCTTCATGCAGTACCAGCGCGGCGAGGGTGACAAGAAGGGCAACTTCCCGATCCTGGGCGAGCTCGCCCAGCAGAGCATCGACACCGGCCTCGGCCTCGACCGCCTCGCCGCGATCCTCCAGGACGTCGAGAACGTCTGCACCACGGACTTGCTCATGCCCACCCTGAACACGGTCCAGGAGCTGGCTGGCCGCGCCTACCCCGGCAGCGCCGACGAGAAGGTCTCCTTCCAGGTCGTCACCGAGCACGCTCGCTCGATCGCCTACCTCATCGCCGATGGCGTCCTGCCCGCCAAGGACGGTCGCGACTACGTCCTGCGCCGCCTCATGCGCCGCGCGATCCGGCACGCCCGCCTGCTCGGCATCGACGAGCCCGTCCTCGCGCCTGCCACCGCCAGCGTGATCGCCAACCTCGGCGACGTCTGGCCCGAACTCACCGACCAGGCCAACCTCATCGAGCAAATCGTCACCGCCGAGGAGGAGTCCTTCACCCGCACCCTCGCGCAGGGCACGCGGCTGCTGAACGCCGCAATCACCCGTACCCGGGAGAGCCGCTCCGGCTCACTGCCGGGCGAGACCGCCTTCGAACTCGCTGACACCTTCGGTTTCCCCCTGGAGCTGACGGTCGAGGCCGCCCACGACGCCGGCCTGACCGTCGACGAAGACCGTTTCGCCACGCTGCTGGACGAGCAGAAGAAGCGCGCCAAGACCGGCGGCAAGGCCAAGACCGCGGACGCCCTGCGCCGCCAGGACACCTACCGGGAGCTGTCCGCCCACCTCCCGCGCACCGACTTCCTCGGCTACGACCACCTCACCGCCGAGGTCACCGTGCTCGGCCTGATCTCCGGCGGTGCTGTCACCGCCAGCGCTCCGGAGGGCTCCGACGTCGAATTCGTCCTCGACCGCTCGCCGTTCTACGCCGAAGCTGGCGGCCAGATCGGCGACACCGGCACCCTGCGCACCGACGACGGCACCCTGCTGCGGATCACGGACACCCGGTACGGCCTGGAGGGCTTCCGCGTCCACAGCGCCCGCGTCGTCGAAGGGGAGCTCCGCACCGGAGCGAGGGGCGAAGCCACTGTCGACGCCGACCGCCGCAAGGGCCTCATGCGCTCCCACTCGGCCACCCACATCCTGCACGCCGTCGTACGCGCCACCCTCGGCGATCACGCCCGACAGCAGGGCTCCCTCGTCGAATCCGACCGCCTGCGCTTCGACTTCGCCCACTTCTCCGCCGTCACCCCCGAACAGCTCACCCGGATCGAAGCCGCCGTCAACGGCCACGTCCTCGACGACCCCGCCGTCCGCGCCTGGCACGCCGACCGCGCCGAAGCCGAGGCCGCCGGCGCCATCGCCCTGTTCGGGGAGAAGTACGGCGACACCGTCCGCATCGTCGACATCGGAGACTTCTCCCGTGAACTGTGCGGCGGCACACATGTCGCCCACGGCTCCCAGGTCGGCGCCTTCCGCCTGCTCAGCGAGGGATCGATCGGCTCCAACCTCCGCCGCATCGAAGCCCTGACCGGCCACGGCGCCCTGCGCCACCACGACGTCGAGCGCCGCATCCTCGAAGAGGTCTCCTCCCTCCTCGGCACCCGCCCGAAGCAGGCCGCCGAGACCCTCCACAAGCGCCTGGGCTCCTTGGCCGCCGCAGAGAAGGAAGTTTCCCGCCGACGCGAGGCCGACTTGCGGAGCCAGGCGGAACAGCTCGCCTCCTCCTCTCGCCAGGTGCCCGGGGGCCGGATCGTCTCGCAGCGAGTCTCCGGACTCGGTGCGAGCGACCTGCGCAGCCTCGCCACCAGCACCGCCGACCGCCTCAGCAGCGACCGCGCGGTGGTCGTCCTCGGCACCGAGCACGACGGCAAGGCCCTGCTCGTCGCCGCGATCACCCCCGGCGTCCTCGGCTCAGGAACCTCGGCCAGCCAGATCCTCGCCTCGGCCGCCCGCACCGTAGGCGGCGGAGCAGGCGGCACTGGCCCGATCGCCAATGCCGGAGGTCGCCGCGTCGAAGCCCTCGACGAAGCCCTCAGCATGGCTGTCCAGGAAGCGACCCGCGCCCTCGACCAGTAGGCACCGTGCGGGAGCACCTGGCAAGCGAACGCCCCAGCCTGGGCCGCCGCCTGCCGGGTGCCTCCCGGCCATCGCGATCAGCTCGTCGCCAGGTCCTTCATGAGCACCACGCTGTCGTAGTTGGTCACATCCCACCGCCAGGTACCCACGGGCACGTAGCCCCGCCGGCGGTACCAGCTGACGAGCTCAGTCGCCTGGGACGACGTATCGATGACGACCTGCGCGGCACCCCGAGCGGCGACCCGCGCTTCAGCAACCGACAGAAGCCGCTGCCCCAGCCCAGTACCCCGCTGAGACGGATCCACCGCGAGCTGCCAGAAAGACCCCGCGCCAGTCGGCGCGGGGTACCCATCCGGGGCTACGTACGGAGCCGCAACGGTGACCGTGCCCACCAGTGACTTCCCCTGAAGCGCCAGCCAGCACTCGCCCCTTCGCAGCCGGTGAACCGTGTCCTGCGGAGACTGGTACGAGGCGAAAAACACCCGTCCGGCGGCGGCGTGATCGGCGTACGCCCGGTGCAGCAGACTGGTCAGCTCGCGCACCGAGTCTTCGTCAGCAAAGAGCCGAATCGCGGCTTCACCGGACGACACGCATTTCGCAGCCTTCAGGGGTTCAGTCACGGCGACGACCTCCAACCCACCGATCCGCTGAAGCGGCTCTGACCTGGGCGCTTCAGCCACGTGGGGCGGGCGCCTGCCAACCTCAGCTTGCGCCAACCGCCACCGGGACGCTCGTCGAGCGAGACGGACGGCGCCAATCGGCGAGCCGCCTCATGCTTCCGGCTCGTGTCGTTGCCGTGGACACCTTGGGCCTCGCACGACCACCGCACTCATGGAGATGGCTGAGGGCGCCGCCTCTCTGATCAGCCGAAAGTTGCGGTCACCCGGCAAGAACCGCGCTGACTCCCAGAAGGGCCTCAACCTCCGCAACGGCCTCGTCCTCATCGGCAGCGTGGACGGTGGTGATTCCGAGCTCTGCGGCCGGCGGAAGGTTCGCCGCGTGGTCGTCCACGAACACGCACCGCTCAGCGGGCAGGCCGATGCGGTCCAGGGTCAGCGGGTAGATCTCCGGGTCAGGTTTGGCCATGCCGACCAGCTCGGAGATGACGTGCACATCAAACAGGTCCCAGATTCCGACGTGCTCGTACGGGTTGAACGGGTCCAGGCCGAAGCTGTTGGACAGCAGGGCGACCCGATGGCCGGCCGCCCGTGCCGCACGGGCAAGAGCAGCCATCCGGCGCGCCGCGGGGACCCCGGCCCACGCCCGGCCCATCAAATTCACCGGGTCCACGTGCGCACCCAGCAGAGCCGCGGTGCCCTCGTTCCACTCCGCCTGCCCTATCTCCCCGACCTCCAAGGCCGCGTACAGACGCCGGCCCTCCGGGTGGTCGTTGAGGGTGTCGCGCCACGCTTCCGGGGCCAGCCCTTCGGATACGCACCACGCACCGTGGACAACGAGAGGGCTGGCTGTGAGCACTCCGGCAAAGTCGAGGATCAGCCCACGAGGGGCACTCCCGTTGGCGGTGGCAGTGCTGCGCGGCATCCTGTGACCGTCCTTCCGTCATTGCCCTCAGAGGGACGCTACCGCGCACCGAACTCATCGGAGGTAGGGGAGGGCTGTGCATCCAACTCATCCGGGTGCGCGGCCATCCGCCGAGACCTGCCAGCGTGCTGCCAAGTCGGACCAGCGTTGCTAGGGCCAACCTGAAGCAGGTCCTCGCTCGGCGGGTGCGGGCGTAATGCCGTCGCCGACAATGGATCACGGCCAGAAGAGGGGGATGCGGCAATGAATACCGTGCAAGCAAGGGTCTGGAAGTTCCGGCTCGAAAACGGCAGCGAAGTCGTGGCAAACGTCCTTGGGCAGGGCCACTTGCCGGTCGACTTGGCCCGGCTTGTCCATGTCAACGCGATGGCATGCGACCTACGCAGGGCTCTCGACTACCGAACCAAGCAGCTCGAGGTCAGTCTCCTGCTGAGCTACCTCGACACAACAGGTGGTCAAGGTCCCCTCAAACTCGATCATCATGCCTTCGCCGCGAGCTCCCGCCACATACGTGGGTTCGTCAGCGAGTGCTCCGGCCTCGGGATGCTGACGGCCGCGGGGGAGGCGCTGTTCGCATGGCAGGACGGAAACGATTCCCTGCACAGCTTCGACGCCCTCCCCAAGCAGTTGCTCCGGCACTATAACGCCGAAGGCGTCCGTCCTGACCTTCTCTTCCACCTTCCTGCGGGACTGGTGGCCGGTGAAGCCCGGGGGCGACACCGCGGCGCACAAGAACTCCTCCCGAAGAAGCCGCTCGCACCTCAAAAGGACAGACTGCGCGAGCTCGCGGCCTGGTCGCAGAATCACAGCAGCCACGACTACTTCATGAGCTGGGTCTGGATCGGCCACGCAGGCGTGGCCGTGGACATTTTCCTTCCCGAAGTCGACCGATGGGACATAGCCCTCACTGACGTGTGGGTGGATGGAAACCTGCACGAAGACCCTGGTATCGCGGAGGACGAGTCGACACAGTGGCGCTTCCCTCTCCAGTCGCGGCCCCTTTTGAGGAGGCCTGAGATCTCGAACGACCTGCGGGAGCACGACAGCGCTCTGGACGCCGACGCCGAGGACATCGACCTCATGGCCAGCACGTTCAGTGGGCTGACTGAAGCGAGGCACATGGGAACCCCTCAGGAACAGGCGGAGGAGGTGGCGACCGGTCTGTTCAGGTCAGCCCCGGAGCCTGCGGCAGATGCGGTCCTGGCCGGCATACCTGTACGGGGAAACTGGGTTCCTGCTGATCAGCTGGGGCCTGCTCGACACGAGGTCTTCCTAGGAGTATTGGCGGAACGTGCACCCGTTCCAGTCAACTTCAGGGAACGCCTGACTCGGACAGAAGGCCGGTTCGATGCGTGCCTCGACGGGCGGTTGCTCACAGTCGTACGGCCGATCGCAACGCCAGTTCCGACATGGTCAGAACTGGCCCATGTATTGCTCAACAACGCATAAGCCAATGCCGGAGATCGCCTCGTCGACACCCTCGACGAGGCCCTCCGCGTCGCGGTCCAGGAAGCACGTCGCTTCTGCCCAGCGTGGTGAAGGCACCATGGCGTGGGCCCACACGATGCGCTCCGGCGCGATGCCGACTAGAGAGGACAGACTCTTGACCACCACCTTCCTGTCCGGAGGCACCCGGCACGAAGTCACCCGCGAGCAGATCCAGCAGGCCGCGGCCCGCCTGGTCCCCGCGCACAGCGAGACGTTCAGCAAGAACCAGGCGTGGTTCGCCCTCATCGGCGGCGGCCTGCACTACGTCACAGACCTGCTCGACGCGGCGACCGGGCACCGGCCCTCCACCGTGGAGACGGCTCGCCTCACCCTGGATAGGCTTGGCTTCCCCGTGCTGTGCCTGGCGTACGGCAGTCTCCTCGCCGACGGGCACCCCGCGCACCGCGAGTAGCACCAGGTCTACGCAGGCCCACAGAGCGTCAGATCGTGTTGCAGTACGGTCCGCCGACGAACGCACTGGACCCCAGCAGGTCGCCCCCGAACAGGTCCGCCACCGCTACCTGAGCCGAGAACTGGTCATCGGTGGATACGCGGCACCAGATGTCGGCCGTCCCCTCCCGTGGCCGACCTGGCCCGCAGGCTCCGCATCGTGGCAGGTGGCTAGAGTCCAATCCGTGAGCGAGAACGAGCATGAAGCGAAGATGGCCCACCCCCGCATGGCGGCCGGCGCCCTCTTCTTCGACGAAGCTGACCGAGTCCTCCTCGTCGAGCCGTCGTACAAGGACTACCGAGACATTCCCGGCGGATACGTCGACCGGGGCGAGTCGCCCAGACAAGCCTGTGTTCGCGAAGTCCACGAGGAGCTGGGCATCAAGCCCCACATCGGACGCCTCCTTGTTGTCGACTGGGCGCCGAACCCGGGAGAGGGAGACAAGGTCCTCTACCTCTTCGACGGCGGCCGCCTAAGCGCAGACCACCGCCAACAGATCGCCCTGCAAGCGGACGAGCTCCGCGGCTACGGCTTCCACGGCGCCGAACAGGTGCCAGACCTCACCATCCCCCGCCTCGCGCGCCGAATCACCGCTGGCATCCAGGCCCGAACGAACGGCCTGACCGCTTACCTGGAACACGGGCAGTCACCGGAAACAGGGGTCTGACCACACCGGTGCTTCGACGCCCCCGCGGGCCAACCAGTTGCCATCCGGGGCCGAGAGTAAGGTCTTGGCGGCACCCTCGCCGCCAAGATTCGCGCTTCCCGAACGTACTACCGGCCCTTACTACCCGAGGCTGACTGCGGGGTGAGGACGACACCACGCTTTACACGTCCTTGTTCCGCTACGACGACAACCTGCTGGTCACCCGCACGTACGGGGCCAGCCGGCCAGCGTCACGATCCTCTCTTCCCGCTCCGACTGGGACCGAGCCCGCGACCGCGCGGGCCTGATCTCCGACCTCCACGCTGACATGCATGCTGGCGAGATCGAGAGATCCGTCTCCCTCTACGCCGCCCCCGAGCTGATGCGAGAGGACTTCACCGACGGGGACGATGACGGCGGCCCGTGTCCCTTTCTCCTGGTTTAGGGCATCACCACCTACACCGAATCTGGCGTGATCGGTTTTCCATCACATGGCACCGGTGATCATGCCGATGCGCCTCGCGAAGCTATCAGCTACTTGATTAGATCCAGCCAGCGCCCGTTGGCTGTCTTTATGGCGGATTCCGTGGCGAAGAGGTAGCGCCACTGGCCGTATGCACCCGCGTCGTTGACCTTCTCTACCCATTCTTCGGCGGCTTTGCGCTTGGCCACCACCTTCGCGTCGTTCGCGTCATCATCGGCCTTACCCTCAATGACCCAGTGAACCCCATCGGTGTCGATGGCAATGAAGTCGGCGAAGTAGCGTCCACCTTCCCACTCGATCCACGTCGGGCTGTTGGTGTAGATGCGCAACCACCACTTGATCTGCGAAGAGGAGTCGAGCATCCGTGCCAACGCAAACTCCGTAGTGCGGGCGTCGAAGCTCGAGACGTTCTCGATGTTCTTCTGCCACTCTCCATACCAGACACCCTTTGCGAAGTCCACCCACTTACTCAGGATCGGAGAAGGCATCGGACGCGAGGGCGGAAAAACTGGTACCTCCATTACGTTGAATTCCCACGTGGGCGTGGTCGCGCGAAGTTCATATGCCTTGATTATCGTCGTCTCAATGGCACGCGTGGCGAGGGCCGTGCGTTTCACGCTCCACTGTGCACGTTCGTCGCCAGTCACCCCTGCCCCGTCGAGAAACCAGCCGATGACGTCACCTGCGGCTTGAAACTCGGGGAGTGTGGAGTTAACTACGCTAAGTCCAAGAACCCTGTCCTCAAGCTGTTTCTTCACTGTGGACCAGGACAGCGTCTCAATGTAGGCCTTTTCCTCCTCCAGGAAGCGCTCACCGACGACCACCTCGCCACCGATACCGCGTTCAGCGTCGAGCGCAACACGCTTCAAATAGACCGACTCGTCGGAGAGGTACTTGCGTCCTAGGTCTCGAGCCTGCTGCTCCGTGACCAAGCGCAGCGAGAACTTCGTGGGGATGGCTTGCCGCTCCAGGCGCGGGAAGTTGATGCGAGGAGCCCCGTTGACCGGCGATACGAACTGAACAGTGGCGGCAGCGCCCATTTCCTGCCGCTCCACCGTAGTGGCGTACTCCTGAACCATGAGGAGTACGGAGGGATCGATTACCTCGCCGCCATGGGTGTTGTCGAAGACGAAGGTCAGACCCGGCTGAGTTGCCACGGGAACAAGCGGTCTGGCAGGATCCTCGCCCGACTTCTCGACGGTCGGCGTAGTGCTCAACTCGGTAGCAGCAGTGGCGCGTTCCTCAAGTACCTGCTCAAGGAGCGCCCGCTTGCTCGCGAGCAACTGTCGGTAGGACTCGTGGGCGACGATGTCCACGGTATCAATGGCCTCAATACTGGTGCGCTCGCCGAAAGGCAGGCGCAGTCCGCGGCCGAGAACCTGCTCTGTGAGAGTGGCAGACAGTAGAGGGCGGAAGCTCACGATGACACCGATGTTCCGAACGTCCCACCCTTCCTTGAGCTTGTCCACGCTCACCACGGCACGGACAGGCGAAGTGGGGTCTTCCACTGCCTTGAGCGCTCGCAGTGCCTTATCACTCGATCCACCAGTGATGAGCAAGACCTGATCGGGTTCGGTCAGGAACTCGGAACGGAGCGTTTCAGCTACCCGCTCGGCCTTCTTGATCTCCTCGCACACCACGAAGAGGACGGGTACAACTGTCACCTTTCCAATTGACTGCGCGTAGGCCCGCCATGCAGACTCTTTCACATCCCGTAGGTGGCAGGCGTCAGCAAGCTGTGAGCGAGTGTCTTTAGTTCCGTCTTCGCGGTAAACCACGACGGGGATCTTCACGAGCCCGTCTGCGATGGCTTCCGCAAGCGTGTAGCGGAAGACCACCTTTCCCGACTTCACATCGGCCCTGTTAGGAGTCGCTGTCAGTCCGACGATTGCGCGAGCATTCAGCTCACGAATAGTAGTCCCGTACTTCTCGGCGTCACCGGAATAAACGTGGTGCTCATCGGCCAGTACCACGAGGTCGTCAAGCCCCTGTAGGTGTGCATAGAGCGCTTCGCCCATGCTCTCGTTCTCGTCGTGAATCTTCCGGCGCATGTCCTCGCTCGGCTTGAGAAGGGTCTGCACCTTGAAGATGAAGAGCTTGAGCTTGGTGGGGTCATTCATATCGTCCACGTGCTGCTTGAAGTTCTCAGCCGTGACGACCACGGGCTCCCAAGTTGTGCCCTCGATGTACTTCCGGCTACCAGGAGTGAAGTTCTGGATAGTCTTCTCGTAGATGACATCCAGCGGCACAATCATGACGACGTTGCGTACGCCCGCTTCGGCAACATACTCAAGGACTCCTGCGGCAAGGTATGTCTTGCCGACGCCGGTAGCAAGGTCGCAAATGAACTCACGCCCATCACCCTCCGCAAGGTGTTCCGTAACCTTGTGGAGCGCTCGCCGGTTGGCGTCACGGAGGTCCAGCCGAGCTGCAATAGCCTCGACCTGCTGCGGCTCGTACTCAACCCAACTCATCGGATCACCTTTGACTGCTTGAAGAGACCGTTCGGCACCTTGATTACTCGAGAGCCAACCCGCATGTCCGCGAGCAGGGCGGTGGCATTAGGGTGCACGGCTACACCGGCGAGGGTCAGCGTCTCGCCATCGTTGAGCAAGGAAACGGCGTATTTGATCTGCGTTTCATCCACCATGCCGTCCACGAATACGAGGGCATCACGGTTCTTCAATCCAACGATTCCACGCCTGCCGGACGTGAGCGTGTAACCAAGCTGTGCAGCGACCCAGGAGCCCAAGTCGTCTACTCCATCCGCAAGGAACGCTCGGTTTTGGACGATCACGGTCTTAGGCTTCTCTACCCGCAGCACGCGGAAGCCGCCGCCTCCGTGCCACAGGCGTTCCTTTGAGGGCTTTGTCTTCATCTGCTTGATGAGCGAAGCCAGGGCGTCAGCGTCGGCCTCCAATGCTTCCGCCGCCACAAGTTTTTCGAACACCTTGCGCGCCTCGTCGAGCGCAGCCACTGTCACATCATCCGGAAGAGGAATATCGGCAACACGGCCCTTGGGCTTCGTGATACCGCCGGCGTCGGAACCGTCCACCACCTTCGCCAAACGTGGTGCCGTAAAGTTCTCCACCGTGGCATTCACGGACTCCACCGTGATCCATCGCCGTCCAAGCTTGTGCGCGGCGGCAGCGGTAGTGCCTGATCCCGCAAAGCAGTCGACCACAATGTCACCCGGCCGTGTGGTCACTTCGATGATCTTGCGCAGCAACCTCTCCGGCTTCGGCGTGGAGAAGGGGTTCACACCCGGGAATAGCGCCTTGATCTCTGCCTTGGCCTCCCGATTGTGGCCCACCTCTGAGTTGAACCACATGGTTCGAGCATTAGAGCCCTTGTCCGGCTGGATTCTCTTACGCCCGATTGTCCCCTTCGGTCGGATGACGTACTCCGGCCACGTGCCGGCAGCCTTCCGCTTCTCGGTCAGCTCGCGCGCTTCCTCAAGGGGGACATCCAGTAGCAGTGCCGGAATGCCCTTTCGTAGCTCCTCAACGGATACGCCGCATACTTCGGCGCGCCTCTCATCATCGTCGAGGACCACCTGCTTGTAGGGTGCATACTCCGACAGGGCGGCAAGAACTGTCTCTTGCTTCGTGCCCCAGCATCGTCCATTGGCCGGGTACATCAGCTCGCCAGTGATAGGCGACTGGATTGCGTACACCCACGTCTGGTTACGGTGCGCAGAGGGTGCTGTGGGGTTGTCGTCATACCATGGGCGGGGATCGCCATCTACGGACTTGTAGATCGAATTCAGAGACTCATCGCGTGCAGACCTGATGAGTTGCGCCTCCGACGACTTGCCATAAACGAGCAACGTGTCATGGTCTGGCGAGAAGTTCGGAAGGTCATTTCGTGGCCCGTCAGCCTTCTGCCAAACGACCGTTCCCAAGTGGTTGTCGATGCCGAATTCTTCATCCAGAACCACTCGCGCGCGGTGCACTTCGGCATCGTCAAGATGTACCCAGATCACGCCGTCATCGCTCATCAGTCCACTCAACTGTTTGATGCGATCACGGAACATGGTGAGCCAGACCGAATGGTCGAAGTTATCGTCATAAAACTCGCCAAAAGTCTGCTCGGTGTTGAACGGCGGGTCGATGTAGACCAGCTTGACTTTTCCCTTATACTCCCGCGCGTATTCAGGAATGGAGTTTAGGGAATGGAGGGCCTGATACGAGTCTCCGACGATGAGTAGGTTGTCAGCAGTCGTGCCGGCCACCTCGCCCATGCGGTTGGTCTCGCTCAGGAGCCGGACTTCCGTCACGCGGGGGTCGTCTCTCTCGACCCACTCATAGCCACCCGTTGGCAACGGCAGCAGGGCCTTGTCTTGATTGAACCAAGTCAACGCCAACCGCTTGCTCGACACCCGCATCGTCTCCGTTAACCACCGCGCTGGCGGATCCAGCGACGGGTCAACACTAGCCGCCTGCCCCGACAGCTCGCGGCAGGATGCCCGATACGTTGGGAGCACTCGAAGCTCCACGGGGGTCGTAGTGCTGCCCTGAGTGATGCGGGCAGATTGCGGGACCAACAAGGACAAAGGCATCGCCTCAGCGCCGGCCGGTTGGAAGCCCCGCCATGGGACCCACATTCGCGCCAGCTGCCCGAGCCTGGATGAAAGCTGGGGGCCGCGGCCTGCGTGAGCGGACGGGGTGGCCTGACGCGGATTGGGCGGCGCGCAGGTCGAAGACTTTAGGTGTCTGACCTGGGGAAACAGGATTTAATATCCCGACTCGGCACGTGCCGGGATGAGCTTGTGGGTTCTCGTAATGCGTAGCTCTCGGATTCGAGTTACGAAGTCGGATCGAATCGGGGCCGCTACAGCGCGGCGCAAGGCTCGGGCCTCTTGGCGTCAGGCGTCCTCTCGTTCGTCATGCTGAGCCAGCTGGACTCGTAGCTGCTCGGCCTCGGCCTCGGCCCTGCGGAGCTGACGCTCCAAGGCAACACGGGATGGCTGCGCCTCGCATTCCGGCTGCGGTTTCGAGTCGCGAGGAACGAGCCAGCCAACACCCTGGTATGCAACGATCCTTCGCGCGTGTGGGCAGGTGTGGCACAGCCGCTCGGGGCGCGGCCTCGGCCAGCCGGCCGCCAGCGTGCGGCGCGTGTGCTCGCGTTCGCGTTCTGGTGGTTGAAGCGTTGGGTCTGACGCCCACAGCCGCTCGTATTCCTCGGTCATCGCCCTCACCCTGGTGGTGTCAGCCAGGCGAGGCCCGTCATCAGGCTTCCAGTCGAGGGTTGGTGCTCGGACCTCTTCAACGTGTCCGCAGTCCAGCGTGACCCTCCAGAACGCCGACGTGTGCGGATCGTCATGGCGGATCACGGCCCAAACTTCGGCTTCGGCCCACTCCGGGGCCTCCACAGGGTCCGCAGGGAAGGCGATCTCTCGACGGTCTCGCCATCCGACGGTCGTCCGATAGGGAGCGTCACCAGAGCCGTCGTGCCAGCAATACAGCTGTCCCACAGGCAAGGGTTCGCCGTCGCCCCCACGCCATCGCCTCTCGCTTGGCGGGGTCTGGTCGCCCGGCGTCATGCGCTCGATGATGCAAGCGCAATCAAGCTGAACTCGCCATCGGTAGTACCGGTCCGGGTCCGGTGCGAGAAACGGCCACAGCACCGGAGGGACTCCCTTCCGGCGATCGGCATTGAACTTCTCGTACTCGCGCAGGACGTCCGTCCGCCGCTTCGTCCGGCCGGGAAGTCGGCGCGCTACAGCGGGTGGGCACTCACCTGAGGCGGGGGCGGTCACGTTCAGGTCCTTTCGCCGAGCAAAACGCTGCGACCGACGCTAGGAACCTTGAGATCGGACTGCGGTGGATATGACGCTCGCTTCCCCTGAACGAAGGAAGGCGTACTTGCCGGCTCGTTGGCTGCGCCCCCGTCATCCAGGCGGATCACGAGGGATCACGGGCGTGACGACGACGTCGGTGGCTGGGAGCCAGCTGGGAGCCGATCGGCTTCCCGAGACCCGTCGACACAACGCCGTACCTGCCGACACTGCTAGCGTGACCTGCGTAAATGCCCTTGTCCGAGGTGGCAGGACCGGCCGTACCTCATTCGGGACGAAGAGGTCGTGGGTTCAAATCCCGCCACCCCGACTTCGTAAGACCAGGTCAAGGGCTTGATCCGCATCGCGGGTCAGGCCCTTCCTGCGTCTCTGGAGACTTTTCTCCGCGCACCCGCCCGTCGGTTCGGGTGTTCTCGCCGAACCTGAGGTCCGTGCCCGTGTCTTCCTCCCCTGCTCCCCTGTCCGCGCGGCCCGCGTGGGTGTCGCCCAAGCTGTTGCGGACCGAGGTGCTGGGTGGTCTGGTCGTCGCGCTGGCGCTGATACCCGAGGCGATCTCCTTCTCGGTCATCGCCGGGGTGGATCCGGCGATCGGGCTGTTCTCCTCGTTCACGATGGCCGTGGTGATCTCGGTCGTCGGCGGGCGGCCGGCGATGATCTCCGCCGCGACCGGGGCCGTCGCGCTCGTGATCGCGCCGCTCAATCGTGAGCACGGGCTCGGGTACCTGATCGCGGCGGTGATCCTTGGCGGGGTCTTCCAGATCGTGCTCGGGGCGCTCGGGGTGGCGAAGCTGATCCGGTTCGTGCCGCGGTCGGTGATGGTCGGCTTCGTCAACTCCCTCGCCATCCTCGTCTTCATGGCCCAGGTCCCCGAGCTGCGGAACGTGCCGTGGGCCGTCTACCCGCTGCTCGCCGGCGGGCTGGCGCTGATGGTGTTCTTCCCGAAGGTCACGAAGGTGGTGCCGGCGCCGCTCGTGGCCATCGTCATCCTCACCGGCATCACGGTCGCCGCGGGGATCGCCGTACCGACCGTCGGGGACAAGGGGGCGCTGCCGTCCTCGCTGCCCGTTCCCGGTCTGCCGGACGTGCCGTTCACCTTGGACACGCTGACGCTCGTCGCCCCGTACGCGCTGGCCATGGCGGTGGTCGGGCTCATGGAGTCGCTGATGACGGCGAAGCTCGTCGACGAGATCACCGACACCCGGTCGAGCAAGACCCGCGAGTCCGTGGGTCAGGGCGTCGCGAACATCGTCACCGGGTTCTTCGGCGGCATGGGCGGCTGCGCCATGATCGGCCAGACGATGATCAACGTGAAGGTGTCGGGGGCCCGGACGCGGCTGTCGACCTTCCTCGCCGGCGTGTTCCTCATGGTGCTGTGCACCGTCTTCGGGCCGGCGGTCTCCGAGATTCCGATGGCGGCGCTCGTCGCCGTCATGGTGATGGTCTGCTTCGCGACCTTCGACTGGCACTCCATCGCCCCGAAGACGCTGAAGCGCATGCCGGCCGGCGAGATCACCGTCATGGTGCTGACCGTGGCCTGCGTGGTCGCCACCCACAACCTCGCCGTCGGCGTCGTCGCCGGGTCGGTCACCGCGATGGTCGTCTTCGCCAAGCGGGTCGCGCACCTCGTGAACGTCACCACCGTCACCGACCCCGACGGGGGCATGGTGGTGTACTCGGTGACCGGCGCGCTGTTCTTCGCCTCGTCCAACGATCTGGTCGGGCTGTTCGACTATGCGGGCGACCCCGGCACGGTCGTCATCGACCTCTCCGGCGCGCACATCTGGGACGCGTCCTCAGTCGCGGCGCTCGACGCCATCGAGGAGAGGTACCGCCGGCGCGGCAAGAGCGTGGAGATCACGGGGCTGAACGAGGACAGCGCCCGTATGCACGGAACCCTCACCGGCGAGCTTCGCGCGGGTTCCTGACGGGGCCGGGGCGGTCAGCTCGCGGGGTGCCGCGTCCACGGGTCCGGGCCCGGGTCGCCGCCTTCGGCGCGCAGTGCGAGGCGGTCGACGTAGTGCTGCCAGCCCTCCGCGTGCGCCTCGCACGCCTCCGAGGTGGGCAGGCCGCTGTGGATCAGGTGGAGCAGGGTGCCCCGGGCCGTGGCTTCGAGGGTGATCTCCACCGTGGTGGAGCCCGCCCCGACGGGCGTACCGTCCTCCTCCCAGCCCCAGGTGAAGACGAGCCGCTCGGGCGGGCGGACCGTCAGGAAGCGGCCGGACGCCACGTTCTCCCCGGTGACGCGGGTGCGGTACGAGCCTCCGGGCTCGAACGCGAACGTACCGTCGGTGCCCATCCAGGACAGCCACTTCTCCCGGTCGGTGAGGAAGGCGAAGAGGGTTTCGGGGCGGGCCGCGATGCGGCGCTCCAGTGTGACGGTGTCCATCGGGGTCTCGGGAGTCGCGGGGGTCTCGGGGGTCTCGGGGGTCGCGGGGGTCGCGGGGGTCGCGGGGGTCTCGGGGGGCGTCATGCGGGCCATCTTGTCGCCGCGCGGTCGCGGGTCACGCGCTCGTGAGGGCCGCCGCGCCGAAGGAGACGTCGAAGCGGTCGCACCAGATGGTGATGCTGCCGTAGTCGGACGGGTTCACATCGGCCGGGATCGCGTAGTTCTGGTCGCCCTTGTTGCCCTTGAGCTTGCCCAGGCTGACGTACTTGCCGTCGTCGAACACCCGCCAGCCCGCCGTGCCCTCCTTCACCGGGGCGTCCGTCAGCCAGACCCGCAGGTCGGGGCCGTTGCTGGTGTCGAGGTTCTCCAGGCGCAGGGTGTGGGAGCCGTCCGGGAGCCGGATGAGCTTCGCGGTGCCCGTGGTGGTGTGCTCGTGGCTGATCAGCGTGCCCTGGGCGAGGGTCCGCGGGGCGGCGGGCGAGCGGGTCGGCGCCGGTGCGGCAGCGGAGGGGGCCGCCGCCGGGAGGGACTCGTGGACCGTGGCGTCCTGCCAGAGCTTCCACGGCTGGAACCAGTACAGGCCGAAGCCCAGCAGGAGGGCCGCCGGGAGGGCGAGGAAGGCCAGGAGCCGGCGTCCGCCCCGCTTCCTCTTCGCCGAGGTCCGCGGCGCGCTCCGCGACTCGTTCGGCGTCGGGTGCTGCGGCTGGTTCGGCGTCGGGTGCTGCGTCACTGGGCGTGCCCTTCCTCGCGGTCGGCCCGTCCGGCCGTCATGGGCATTCAACGCGCGGGCGCGGGCTGCGACCAGGCCCGGCCGGATGACGAAAGGCTTACGTCATCCGGCCGGGTGGGGCCGTGCCCGTCAAGTCGGGCCCGTCAGGTCGGGTCCGCGGGCCGGCCGGTCAGTCGGCTCAGAGGGTGCGCAGTTTCGTCGTGAAGACCTGGTTCGCGATCTTGTCGCCCAGGGCGGGGCCGTCCGTGGCGTCCCACGGGTAGGGGACGCCGAGCCGGATGCGGCTGTCGGCGTCCTCCTTGCCGGCCGCGCTGAAGCTGGTGAAGTGGCGGGTCTTGACCGGGGACCGCGGTTCCTCGGTGGTGAGATCGAAGGAGATGTCGTCGCTGCCGAAGTAGCGCTTCATGACCCCGGCCCAGGCGCCGCCGAAGGAGGCGTGGCCGGAGACGTACACGAGAAAGCAGGGGCTGATGTTGACGCCCGTCGGGCTCTTCAGCAGCGGCTTCCGCTGGGGGGCGAGGCCGCCCTCGCGGACCGCCGAGACGGGCGCCACAGGTCGATGGGCCTCGTACGAGCCGTACCGGGTCAGGGTGGTGGGGCGGAACTGCGAGCCGGAGGCCAGCGAGAACGGCTTGACCCGGCCGTAGAACGGGCTGATCGCGTCGCTGTCCTCGTCGCGGGAGGCGTCGGGCAGGTCCGGGTGGCTCGTCGGCCGCCGGGCGCCCGGCTTGTTGTCCCCCACGTAGACCGGGGGGTTGTCGGAGCCGAATCGCTCGCGGAAGCGTGCGTCGAGGTACTGCGTCTGGTCCGCGTAGCGGCTCTGCTTGGTGCCGTGGAGACCGAGGAGGATGCTGTAGGCCGTACGGCCGATGACGCGCTCCTCCTCGTCCGGGCCCTCGGCCCGGCCCACGTAGTTCTCCGCCTTGATGGACGGCTCCGAGGTGATCTTGCCCTGCCACTTCAGCCGGTACGAGGACTCCGCGTCGTAGATCGCCGCGTGCATCATCGCGGCGGAGCGGGCCATCGGGACGGGCCCGCCGCCGACCCTGCGGGCGGCGCCGCGCAGGGCGGCACTGCGGACGGCAGCGCGGACGGCAGCGCGGCGAGGGGTGCGGCGAGGAGTGCGGACGGTCTCGGACATGGCGGTCGACTCCCTTTGGTCGCGAGCCTGTTGATCACCACGGGAGGTGGCGGCGTGATCATGGCCCGGGGCGGACCGGGACGCTTGTAGAAATCGGAACGCCGCCGCGGAATGGCCGGTCCCGCCCGGCCGGACGGCGCGAACCCAGCACCGAACCCACCACCGAACCCACCACCGGTCCGGCCCCCGCGCCCGGCCGCCGGCGACAGATCACGGATCGCCGGAACTGCGGGCCCCCGCCGGCCGACCAACTCCACGCAGAGACGGGCCGGTGACAGCGGAGGGGCGTGGGATGGGCGGGCTGGACGTGCGGATGGAGGGGGTGGGCTGCCGGCACGGGCGGGTCGAAGCCGTGACCGGCGTCGACCTGGAGATCGCCGCCGGCGAGCGCGTCGCGCTGACCGGCACCAACGGATCGGGCAAGACCACCCTGCTGCGCGCCGTACTCGGACTGCACCCGCAGGTCAGCGGGAAGATCCTGGTCGGCGGCCGGACGGGTGACCCGGCCTGGCGGCGGCGGGCGTGCGCGTGGATCCCGCAGAAGCCCGCCGCCGGACGCTTCCCGCTCCTGGGCGGCGAACTCCTCGCCAGCAGCGGGGACCCCCGCGCGGCCGCCGAGGCCGCCGACCGGCTGGGGGTGGGGCCGCTGACCGGGCGGCCGCTGCACACCCTGTCCGGCGGGCAGTTGCAGCGGATGTACCTGGCCCGGGCGATCGGTTGCGTGGCCGCGGGGGCCGGCGTCCTGCTCGCCGACGAGCCGACCGCCGCCCTGGACTTCGCGGGCCAGGACGAGGCCGCCGACGTCCTGGCCGCGCTGCCCGTGACGCTCGTCGTCGTCACGCACGACCGGGCGCTCGCGGAACGCTGCGACCGGGTCCTGGAAATGGCCGCCGGCCGGCTGCGGGAGGTCCGGTGAGCGCCACCCTCGCGGCCGCCGACCTCGGCACCCTGCTGCAACTGGCCCCCGTACAGCGGGCGGGCTTCGCCCTGCTGCTGGCCGCCGTCGGGCTGCCCGTGATCGGTGTGGTCATCGTCGGGCTGGACATCATGCCGGTGCGCTTCGCGATGATGCACGTCGCGCTGCTGGGCATCGCCGTCGGGCTGCTCACCGGGCTGGACCCCATGCTGTGCGCGCTGGTGGCCTGCGCCCTGGCCGGAGCCGGGGTCGCCCCGCTGGCCCGGACGCCGGACGGGCTGTCCGGGGCGATGGGGCTGCTGATGAGCCTGGCGATCGCCGCCGCGCTGCTGCTCCTCGCGGTCTCCGGGGTCAACGCCTCGGGTGCGTTCGCGCTGCTGTGGGGCTCGATCCTGTCCGTCGGCGGCGCCGATCTCGTGGTGCTCGGCGTGCTGGCCGTCCTCGTGCCCGGCCTGTTCTGGTGGCGGCGGCGCGAGGTGGCACTGCTGCTGTACGACCGCGAGCTGGCGCAGTGTTCGGGCGTGCCGGTGCGGGCGCTGACCACCGTCCTGCTGGTGCTCGTCGCGGTCGCGGTCGCCGGGGCCATCAAGCTCACCGGCGCCCTGCTGGTCGACGCACTGACCCTGTTGCCCGCCCTGGCCGCGCGCCGGCTGGGCACCTCACTGAAATCGATCACCGGGTGGGCGGTGGCCATCGGCGTCTTCGTGAACCTGACCGGCTTCCTCATCGCCCTCCGGCTGGACTGGCCCCCCGGGCCCGTCCTCGTCCTGACCGCGGGGGCGCTCGTCCTCGCGGTACACCTCGTACCCGAACGGAGAATCCGCTCATGGCGCCGCGAACCCGCGTCCGCAGCACTTCCCTCCTCGCACTGAGTACGGCACTGGGCCTGGCACTGGCCCTGGTGACCGGCTGCGGCGACAGCGACCCCGACCCCGCCGTCAGTGGGCGTGGCGGTGACACCGCCAAGGGCGGCAAGCCGGTCGTCGTCGTGACGACCACCTGGGAGGGCGCCTTCGCCAAGGCCGCGGGCGCTCAGGACGTCAAGGTGATCGTGCCTCAGTCCGTGCACCACGCGCCGGACTACGACCCCAAGCCCTCCGACCTCGCCGCCGTCGCCGGGGCCGACTTCGTGCTGTACGCGCCGTTCGAGCCGTACGCCGCGAAGATCAAGGAGGCCGCCGGGTCGAAGGCCGAGCTGGTGGAGGTGAACCTCGACAACGACGCCGACAAGGTCAAGGCCGAAGTCACCCGGCTGGGCGTGCTGTTCGGCACGCAGGCCGCCGCCGCGAAGTGGACGGCGGACTTCGACGCCGAGTACGGGCGGGTCGCGAAGGACGTGCAGGCCGCCTGGCCCGGCGGGAAGAGCCCGGCGGTCGTCAGCCAGGTGTTCACCGCCTGGTCAGCGAAGCTGGCGGGCGCCACCACGGTGGGCACCTACGGTCCCGAGGCGGTGACCCCGGCGCAGCTGGCCGAACTGTCGGCGAAGAAGCCGGCGCTGGTACTGGACAACGCGCACATGTCGACCGGTACGGTCCTGCCCGACTCCGGCGCACGACAGGTACAGATCGTCAACTACCCGGGGACCGACCTGGACTTGCTGCCCGTCTACCGCAATGCGGGGGCCCAGCTGAAGAAGGCGATGGCCAAAACGGCCTAGGGACGGGGCAAGGGCGGTGCGGGGGCGGGGCGGTCCACTCGGGGCCGCCCCGCCCTCGTCTGCGCGCCCGCCCCCGCTTACGCGCCCACCCCGGCGGGCGCCTCGACGGCGAGAGCGGCGGTCCCGGCGATCCCGGCGGTCGCCGCGGTCGCCGCGGCTCCGCGGGCCCGTGCGCGCAGCGCCGCGCGGTCGGGTTTGCCTGCCGGGGTGAGCGGGAGCTCCGCCAGCAGCAGCAGGTGCTCGGGGTGCTTGCGGCGCTCCAGGCCGCGGAGGGTGAGGTGTCCGGCCAGGGAGTCGAGGGTGGGGAGCCGCGTGCCGCGGGGGACGACGCAGGCGGCGAGGCGCTCGCCCATCACCTCGTCGGGGATCCCGACACAGACGACGTCACGGACGAGGGGATCGCAGGAGAGCTCCCGTTCCACCTCGGCGGGGCTGATGTTGGCGCCGCCGCGGATGACGATGTCCTTGAGGCGGCCGACGACGTGCAGGACCCCGTCCTCGTCGATGAAGCCGAGGTCGCCGGTACGGACCCAGCCCTCGGGCGTGCGGTACCGGGCGTCCAGGTCGGGGGAGGCGACGTAGCACATGGGGGTCATGGGGCCGCACGCGATGATCTCCCCGATCGCGCCGTCGGGGAGCCGCTCGTGCGTTTCGGTGTCGGTGATGCGGATCTCGGCGACGCGGGGGTCGGGGCGGCCCGCGGCGATGCCCGTCCCCTCGGATTCCGGGACGGCCGCGCCCAGTCCGGTGTGGCAGTTGACCCCGTCGGCCGAACCGTAGAGGTTGACGACCGGGCAGCCGAAGGCGCGGCTCGCGCTCTCGGCCGTGGTCTCGTCGAGCGGGGAGCCACCGAGGATGAGGGCGGTGGGGGCGGGAAGCGGGACGGCGTCGCCCCCGGCCTCCTCCGCCTCCAGGCGGTCGAGCATCATGCGGATCATCGTGGGAACCCCGAGGATGTGGGTGGGCCGGTGCTCGCGCACCGCCGCGAGGGCCGCCTCGGGCGTGAAGTGGTCGAGGACGATCAGGGTTCCGCCGTGCCGGGCGAGGGTGACCGCGGTGCCGCTGGAGCCGAAGGCGGACGCGAGCGGTACGAGGAACAGGCAGCGCGGCGGCGTCCCGTCGGGCATGAGCGACGCGAGGAAGTTGCCGCGGCCGCCGGCGAGGGCGTTGTGGGAGTACGCGATCATCTTCGGCTCCGCCTCCGAGCCGGAGGACACCAGGATGCGGGCGGCGCTGTCGGGGTGGGGCCGGGCGGGTACGAAGGCGGCCGGATCCGAGCGCAGCAAATCCGCGAGCCGAATCGTTCCTTCAGGCTGTGACGGGCTGGAGCCCGTGCCCGCCGGTCCTCCGACCGCGATGACATGGCGCAGCGCGGGCAGTTCGGAGGCCAGGTCCCGCAGTTCGGCGGCGTGCCGCAGGCCCCGGTGCTCCACGGCGGCGATCACCGCCACGGCCTCGGCCCGGCGCAGCAGGCAGCGGGCCTCCTGGCCGCCCCTGCCCACGGGGAAGGGCAGGGCCACCGCTCCGAGGGCGGCCAGGGCCAGGTCCGCGATGACCGCGTTGCGGCCGTTGGGGAGCTGGACGCCGACCACCTCGCCGGGTCGTACGCCGAGCTCCGCGAGGCCGGTGGCCAGACATCGGACCTTGCGGTCGAGCGCGGTGTAGCAGAGCTTGCCCTTGGCGTCGATGACCGCGGTGTGGTGCAGGTCGGCGATCTGGCGGGCCCGGAAGAGGCTGTAGAGGTCGAGGTCGGGGCAGGTTCCGTCGACCGCCCACGAGCGGCGCAGGCCCACGGGCAGCAGATCGTGCAGTGCGACGGTCATACGAAGCTCCAGGGGTCGGGAACGGCGGGGGCACCGTGCGCGTCGCGGCTGATCGAGCCGGCGAAGCGCGGGTCGTGGTGCAGGTCGGCAAGGTCGGTGGTGACCGCGGTCGCGGCGAGGCCGCGGGCCCGCAGCGCTCGTAGGGCGTCCTCGGTGGACAGCTCCGCGAACCCCTGCGGACCACCGAGTACGGCCGCCGCGCGGGCATCCGCGTCGGGCGGGGCGATCCAGCCGTCCGCGGTGCGCAGGGGCGTACGGAAACCCGCGGGCCTGCGGCCGCGTTCCCCGCGCCGGACCCGGCGCAGGGCCGGGGCGGTGAGCAGGTCGGCGGCGCCGAGCAGCGAGGAGTCCACGCGGACCCCGCATCCGGTGCGCTCGCGCAGCAGCAGCCCCGCGAGGACGGCCTCGGTGCCGAGCAGCCCGCCCAGCACGTCGAGCAGGGTCATCAGGGAGGGCGCGGGCACCTCGCCCTCGGGGCGGGCGGCCTCGCCGACGCCGGTGCGGGCCTGGACCATGAAGTCCGTGCCCATCGGGGGGTCGGCGATCCGGCCCGTGCCCCAGCCGCCGGTGTACGCGTACACGAGCCCGGGGTTCGCCCGCGCGAGGTCGTCGGAGTCCAGGCCCAGCTCTGCGGCCTTCCCCGGGGCCCAGTTGTGCAGGAACACGTCGGCTCCGGCCGCCAGCCCGGCCAGCCGCAGCCGGTCGCCGGGCGACTTGATGTCGATCTCCACGGCACGCTTGCCCCGGTTCAGGGCCAGCCAGCGGGCCGAGATGCCCGAGCAGGCGGGCGGCATGCCGCGCAGCGGGTCACCGCCCGGCGGCTCGATCCGGATCACCTCGGCGCCGAGCAGCCCCAGCAGATGGGCGGCGAGCGGCGCCTGGACGCGGCGGCCCGCCTCCAGGACGGTCATGCCGGCAAGGGGGCCGGGGGCGGAGGGCGGCGCTTTCGGGCGGGCACGTCCGCCGGGGCCGTACGGGGCCAGGGTCCAGGGGGCGGCTCCGTCCTGTTCGGCGGCCCGCTCGGCCAGGCTCCGCAGTCGGCAGACCTCGGCCCCCGAGGCGGCAGCGGCGTCGCGGATGCGCTGCCAGCCGTGGGCCCGGGTGGTGGCGTGCAGCGCCTCGGGGAAGGGGGCGCACGCGGTGGCGTACCGGAACTGGAAGGGCCGCCAGCCTGCCCGTACCGCGTCCGAGGGGGCCTCCAGGGCCCGCCAGAACCCGGCCCAGGCACCCGGATCCAGGGTCTCCAGCTCGAAGAGCGTGCCGTCGGCCGCGGTGAAGGGCGGCCCGCCGGGCGCCAGTTCGGCGGCTTCGCCCTCGTCGGCGCCGCTCGCGGCGAGGTACTGGGACACGACCAGCAGCCCGGCCCGGTCCACGTACGTGTGCGGCTGCGCGGCGGCGCCCTCGCACCCCCTGGCCCGGGCCAGCAGGGCGGCGAGCAGTCCCTGCGTGGTGAGGACGGCCGTCGCGGCGGTGGCGTAGTCGACGGCGAGCCCCCGCGGCAGGCCGTCGCGGCGGCCGTGGACCGCCATGATGCCGGTCGCGGCTTGGGCGGTGGCCTCGTCGGTGACGGCGGGGGTGGCCGATGCGGGAGGCGTGAGCGGCGTGGCCGATGCGGAAGGCGTGAGCGGCGTGGCCGGCGTGGCCGGCGTGGCCGGCGTGGCCGGCGTGGGCGATCGCCAGGCGATGGTGGCGGTCGCCCGGGCGGGGAAGCCGGTCCCGGGGGTCTGGCCCGTGGCGTCCCCGAAGGCGGCATCCGCCAAGGTGACGCGGGCCGTGCCGGTGTCGCCCCCCTCGGCCGGCCCGGGATCCGCGGGGACGGCCCCCAGCGCCCTCAGGTGCTCGGCGACCGGGCCGGTGAGCGCGGGCGGTCCCGAGGTGGTGAAGCGCAGCCCGTCGAGCGGCCGAGCGGTCTGGGTGACGGCGGGTGACGCCATGCCTCTCCTCTTCTCCGGGCCCGGCGATCGGCCGGCGCCGCAGGTGATCCCGTACGCGGGAACCAAGGGGCGGGCCCGCCCGACCAGTTCCACGGGAAGGCAGTCGGACTGCCGTTCCCACGGGTTCCCGGCGGGCTGGAGGAAAGTGGTGGAGAACCGAGTGACGGAAAGCGGAGGGAGCACCCCGAACGACCCGCGCGAACACGCGGGCGCCGACGCGGAGTTGAGGATGCGGGTGGCCGAGTTCGTACGGGAGCGGGTGATGCCCCGCGAGCCCGTGCTGGACGCCGGCGGCCCCGCCGCGGCGGCGGCCCTGCGGGAGCTCCGGGCCGGGGCGAAGGAGGCGGGCCTGTGGGCGCTGCCGCTCCCCGCGGAACTCGGCGGCCAGGGACTGGATCTGGCGCGCTACGCACGGCTCGCCGAGGCCGAGGGGGCGAGCGACCACGGACCGGCCGCGCTCGGGTCGGCTCCGCTGCTGGACGCGACGATGCTGTGGCGGCACGGCGGCGAACGGGTGCGCGCGCTGTACCCGGGCCGGCTGACGTCCGGCGAACTGCGCGCCTGTTACGCCATGACCGACCCGGACACCCCGGGCACCGACCCGTTCCTCACCTCCACGCGCGCGGTGGAACAGCCGGACGGGAGCTGGACCGTGAGCGGCCGCAAGTGGTTCACCTCGCACGCCGCCGAGGCGGATCTGGTCACCGTCCTGGCCCGCACCGACGGGCAGCCGGGAGACCGTACGGGGCTGTCGCTGTTCGTCGTCCCCACCTCGACGCCGGGCTTCCGGGTCGTACGGGAGCTGCCGGTGCTGGGCGCGGCCGGCCAGTGGGAGATCGAGTTCGACCGGGTGCGCGTGGAGGCCGACCACCTCCTCGGCGAACGCGGCCGAGCCCTGGCCATCGCCGGGGAACGGCTCCAGCTGGGCCGCACCCTGCGCTGTCTGCGCTGGCTCGGCCAGGCCCAGCGCGCCTTCGACCTCATGTGCGAGCGCGTGAACTCCCGTACCGGGTCGCGCGGTCCGCTCGGAGGCCACCAGCTGGTGCAGAGCCACGTCTTCGAGTCGCTCCTGGCCCTGCGCAGCACCCGGCCGCTCGTCCACGAAGCCGTGGCCCGGATCAGCGCCGGGCTGGACGCGCACGTGGAGGTGGGCCTGGCGAAGGTGGCCGCGGCCCGCATGCTCCAGCAGGTGACCGACGCGGCCATCCAGATCCACGGCGCGGCCGGCCTCGGCCCCGACACCCCCCTGCCCGCCCTCTACCGCTCGGGCCGCGCGGCCCGAATCCTGGACGGCCCCGACGAACTGCACATCACGGGGGTGGCCCGGAGGGTGTTGGGAGGGTACGGAGGTGTCCTCCCGACAGGACCGGCAGGACCGACAGGACCGGCAGGACCGGCACCTCGGCCGGAGCGGACGCACGGGTCCGGCTGATTCCCGTGAGGCCCGGGGCGGTCAAACGGTGCGGAGGTCGGCCAGCCCGGCGAGTCCGGCCAGTCCCAGCGCCAGGAAGAAGTCGCCCCACACCAGTTCGTGGCGGACGGCGAGCCCCTTGCCGGCGTCGTAGCAGCCGTTCAGCAGGCGGCCCCGGGAGAGGTGGTGCCCGACCAGGTGCTCCAGGATCTCCGCCGCGCGGTGGGCGTACCGCGCGGACCGAGGGCCGGGAAGCAGGGACAGTTTCAGGAGCGCGACGGCCGTGATGGCCGCGGCGGAGGTGTCCGCCGGGCCGTCCGGGCGCGCCGCGTCGGCGGGCGGTACGAGGGGTGTCCCCGGGCCCGTCCATGCGGCGGCAAGGCGTTCCGCCCGTGCCCGCGGGTGCCCCGGCAGCCACGCGGCGACGGCAGGGCGGTGCAGTACGTCGGCCAGCGCGAGCAGCAGCCACGCCGGTCCCCGGCTCCAGCCCGGCGCCGGCTCCGCGCAGGCCAGCCAGCCCCTCTGCGCCTCGTAGGACCAGGCCGGTACGAGGTCGAGGGCGCGGCAGGCCTCCGTCCCGGCGTCGGGGAGGCACAGGGTCAGGTGGCGCTGGAGGTGCGAGGCCGCGGCCGCCGGGCTGACGGCGGCGAGCAGGGGGATCGTGCCCGGCAGGCCGTCCACCCGGGCCAGCAGCCGGGGGCCGCCGAACGCCGATCCCCAGGGCAGCAGCCCGAGTTCCTCGTCCATCGCGGCCAGACAGGCGGCGGCCGCCCGCGCCCGCAGCTCCTGCGCCCCGGCGTTCCCGGCGGCCAGGGCCGTCCCGTACCAGAGGATCAGCCCGCGCGTGGAAGTGTCGGCGTCCACCCAGCCGGCCAGCCGCGCCGTGCACGCGGAAGCAGCGGCCAGGTCGCCTCCGGCGCCCGTGTGGCGGGCCCGCAGCCACAGCAGTCCGGCCCAGAAGCCGCCGGCCCAGGAACCCCGGCCGGTCGTCGCCCACTGCCCCGTGTCCGGATCCGCGTACAGCGGGAACCGTCCCTCGCCTACATCGGCCGCCGTGACGGCCACCTGCTCGAGGACCTCGGCCAACGCCCGTCCCGCCCACTGGCCCACCACCGGCACACCACCGACTCGCCCGTCCGTCAGAAGTCCTTCACTCCCGGGACGCCCACCGGAACCCTTCATCGTCCCCGCTCCCCCACGGCCCAGGCCACCCCGACCACACAAGCCGCACCGAACTCGGCCGCCACCAGCAGCCAGCCCGTCCCGTAGTGGCCGGCGTTCGCGAGGGGTCCGAAGAGGAGGGGGCCGACGGCGAAGCCGGTGAAGAAGCCGGCGGCCACCAGGGCGGAGTCCCGGCCGGCCCGGCCGGGGGCGGAGCGTTGCATCACCAGGACCATCGAGACGGCGTTGGCCGCCACCGCGAAGACCCCGACCGCCACCGCGGCCACCCACACCAGCGGACCCGCGCCCGGCGCCGCGACCAGCAGGGCGGCCGCACCCACCGCGCCGGCCGCGAGGCCTCCCGGCAGCCACTCGGCGCGCCCCGGCCGGGCCGCCTTCGACCAGCCGACCCGACCGGCGATGCCCGCGACCCCGAGCACCGCGACCAGCGCGCCCGCCGCGGTGGGGCCCATGCCGAGCCGTTGCGCGCCGAAGAGGGCCACGTACGTGTTGACCGAGGCGATCCCGCAGCCCAGGAACAGGGAGAACACCGCCAGCCAGGCGATGGCACCCCGCGGGACGAGCGAGGCACGGGGCCCGGCCGGGGCGGCCCGCGGGTCGGCGGGCAGGGCGCGCAGCGCCCACAGCGCCGCCGCCGCGGCGGTGGCGGCGGCCGTCCACACCGCCCCGCGCCAGCCGATGCCGCCGGCCAGTGCGGTGAGCGGCAGCCCGGCGGCGAAGGCACCCAGCTGGACGCCCGACTGCTTCATGCCGGTCACCGGCCCCCGGCGGCCGGGAGGCACGGCGGCGAGGATCGCCTTGTTGGTCGCCGGATTGGCCAGGGCCTGGGGCAGTCCGCCCAGCGCGACGGCGGCGAGCAGGAAGCCGGGGCCGGGCGCGGCGCCGATCAGCGCGAGCGCCGCCGCGGACACCGACAGGAGGAGTACGAGGGAACGGCGCGGCCCGATCCGGTCCACCAGCCTGCCGCCGAGGGGAGACAGCACGGCGGCCGTACCGAACCCGATCGTGGTGGTCCAGCCGAGCACGGAGGGCGAAACCCCCCACTCCCCCACCAGACGCGGACCGAGCGCGCCGAGGAGGAAGAGCTGGAGCATCGAGAAGGCCATGGCTCCGGTGAGCAGAGCCGTGAGCCCGCCCGCCCCGTTGCCCGCCCCTTCGCCCGCCCCTCTGCCCACGCCTGCGCCCACGCCTGCGCCCGCGCCCGCGTCGGCGCCCGCTCCGCCGCCGGTCAGGCCCTCGGCCGTGCCCGGCGTCCCGGGCGTCCCGGGCGTCTTCACCGGTCGGCTCCTGTCCGCCACCGCTCGCCCACCCCGTTCCCGCTGTTCGCCCTCGGTCTGCGGCCATCACGTCCGGGACAGCAGTCGGATCAGTGAACGCCCGGGTTCCCAGAGCTTGTTGTGGCGTGCGCCACAGCACAAACAGGACTCGATTTCCGGATGAGAAAACCTGATGCCCTCTGTCGCCCCCCGCCCGGCCGGTGCAACGATGACCCCGCCATGACACCGGGTCGATGTTGCCGAGCCGTACGGGCCGCGATGTTCGCGGCCACCTGCGTGCTGCTCTCGTCCCTCGGGCACATCCTCATGTCGGAAACCTCCGTCCCCTGGTGGGGGATGGCCGCGGCCTTCGCCGCGACCTCGGCGACCGGCTGGGTCCTCGCCGGGCGGGAGCGCGGCCTCGCGGCCGTCGTCTCCGCGACCGTCGGCGTCCAGGCCGCCCTGCACGGCGGGTTCTCGCTCGCCCAGGCCGCGGCGGCGACGCGGCCGCAGGAACCGGGAACCTCCTTAGCCTCCCTGACCTCCCTGACCTCACTTCCGTCCCTGGCCTCCCTGACCTCACTGGGCCGCCGCTGGATCCAGTACCTCCTCTGCGCCCCCTCCGTGCTCCGCCCGCAGGCGACCGGGCCGCCGGGCACCGGCAGCACCACCCGGCAGGCCGTGCAGGACCTGCACGGCATGACCGGGACGCACGGGATGCACACGACGCACGCCCTGCACGCAATGGTCGACGAGTCCGCCTCGATGGCGGCGGCCGCCCTGCCGATGCCGACCGCGCACGCCATGGGCTCCGTGTCACCGGCGGGCATGCTCGCGGGCCACCTCCTGGCAGCCCTGGCCTGCGGTCTCTGGCTCGCGTACGGGGAACGCGGCGCCTTCCGCGTCCTGCGCGCCGTCGCCACCCGGTTCCTCGTACCGCTGCACCTTCTCTTCCGGCTCCCCGCGCCCGCGCACCGGCCCCGCGTCCGCCTTCCCCGCACCCACCGGGTCCGGACGCCCCGCAGGCTGCTGCTCGCCGACGCCCTCACCTCACGGGGTCCACCTCACGGGATCGCTGTCGTCTGACAGCCGGCTCCCCGACGCGCCACGGGCACCCAGCACCCGTACCCGTACCGCGCCTCGGGCATCGGTCTTGCCGTCCGGCAGGCCGTACACCCCGTTCACCGGCCTCGCGATGCCCGCGCTCAGGGCTCCCGGCGCGCCGGGCAGTGCGGTCCTCGCGGTCGCTCGGGCGCTTCGGCCACCCCTGCCACCGCAGGCACGGCACGGCGCTGCACCCGCGCCCGCGCTTCCCTCACCGCCCGCGCTGCCCACGCCGCCCTCAGCTCCCTCGGCGCGGCATCGAATCCGGCCGGATTCCCAGAAGGACACCAGGCGATGACCACTGCCCTGCTCACCCGCCCGACCGCCACCGCCGCCATCAGCAGCGCCCCCATCACCACGGCCACCGGCGCCCCCACCCGCCGCACCGCCGGCCCCGACGAGGCCGTCACCCTCCTCGCGCTGGCCGCCCGCGAAGGCGATCCCGTCGCGGTGGACCGGTTCGTGCGCGCCCTGCACCGCGACGTGCTCCGCTACGTCGGCTACCTCAGTGCCGACCCGCAGTCCGCCGAGGACCTGACCCAGGAGACCTTCCTGCGCGCCCTCGGCAGCCTGCACCGCTTCGAGGGCCGCTCCTCCGCGCGCACCTGGCTGCTCTCCATCGCGCGGCGCACCGTGGTCGACAGCCTGCGCCACAAGGCGGCCCGCCCCAAGATCGCCGACAGAGACGACTGGCAGACCGCGGCCGAGCAGAGCCAGCCCCGCGGCGTACCCGGCTTCGAGGACGGCGTCGCGCTCGCGGAACTGCTGGCGGCGATCCCGGCCGAACGCCGCGAGGTCTTCGTCCTCACCCAGCTCATGGGTCTCCCGTACGCGGAGGCGGCGCTCATGCTCGGCTGCCCGATAGGGACCGTACGTTCCCGCGTGGCCCGGGCCCGCTCGTCGCTGATCGGTCTGCTGGAGGACGCGGACCCCACCGCGGCCTGACCCGGAACGCCCGAACGGGGGCCTGGCCGCGATCTCGCGGTCAGGCCCCCGTTCGGCGGGCAGGAAGAAGAGCTCTCAGGCGGCCCTCAGGCCAGGAGCTTCTCCTTGGCCTTGTCGAACTCGTCCTGGGTCAGGTGCCCCTTCTCCTTGAGGGAGGACAGCTTCGCGAGTTCCTCCGCCGGGCTGCTGCGGGGACCCGCGGCCTTCTGGACGTAGTCCTGGAAGGCCTTCTCGTTGTCCTGCGCCTGCTTCACGTCGCGCCGGCTCATGCTCTTGCCGCGGACGATCAGGTAGACGAGGACGCCGATGTAGGGCAGCAGGAGCACCAGGATCAGCCAGCCGGCCTTGCCCCAGCCGTGCAGCTCGTGGTCCCTGAAGATGTCAGTGATCACCTTGAACAGCAGGAAGAACCACATGACCCACAGGAAGAGCCACAGCATGGTCCAGAACAGGTTGAGCAGTGGATAGTCGTCCACGCGCCACTCCGATCACATAAGGGACAGATCAATTCATACCGCCCACCGACCCGATCCGCACGCGGAGTAGCCGCTCCGCTCCCGCCGCGGGACCATGAGCCCATGGAGGAGCACCCCCTCGCCGGGATCAGCCCCCCTGGCCGGATCGCCGCCCCCGGGGAGGGCATCGGCCAGGACGAGCTGGCGCTCGCCGCGCGCAACCACGGGCTCCCGCTGGAGGCCCTGCGCTACGAGGTCACCCCGGCCGGACTGCACTACGTACTCGTGCACTACGACATCCCTGACACGGGCACGGGCACCGGCACCGGCACCGGCACCGGCACCGGCACCGGCACGGACGCGAGCACGGACGCGGGCACGGCCACCGATGCGGACACCTGGCGGCTCACCATCCGCGGCCACCTCCGGACCCCCCTGGAGCTGGACCTGCGCGACCTGCGGTCCCTGCCCTCGGTGACCCGCCGGGTCACCATGGAGTGCGCCGGCAACGGGCGCGCCCGACTGTCCCCGCGGCCGGTCAGCCAGCCCTGGCTGGTGGAGGCGGTGGGGACGGCCGACTGGACGGGGGTGCCGCTGCGCACGGTGCTCGCGGAGGCCGGGGCGGCTCCGGGCGCCGCGGAGGCCGTGTTCACGGGCGCCGACCACGGGGTGGAGCGGGGCGTCGAGCAGGACTACCGGCGCAGCCTGCCGCTGCCCGTCGACGAGGACGTGCTGCTCGCCCACACGATGAACGGCGGGCCCCTGCCGCCCCAGCACGGGCATCCGCTGCGGCTCATCGTCCCGGGCTGGTACGGGATGGCGCACGTGAAGTGGCTGCGCGACATCGAGCTCGTCGACACGGCGTTCGGCGGCTATCAGCAGGCCACGGCCTACCGGTACAGGCAGAGCGCCGAGGAGGCCGGCGAGCCCGTCACCCGGATCGCCCCGCGCGCCCTGCTGATCCCGCCCGGATTCCCCGACTTCATGTCCCGCACCCGGGTCGTCCGCCCCGGCCCCGTGCGGCTCGCCGGGCGCGCCTGGTCGGGCTACGGGGCGGTCGTGCGCGTGGAGTTGAGCACCGACGGGGATCCTGACGGGGGCCCCGACGGGGGCGGCGGCTGGGTCGACGCCGAGGTGCTGCCGCGGGGCGGGCACCCGTACGCCTGGCAGGGCTGGCACGCCGACTGGACGGCGGTCCCGGGCACCCACACCCTCCTGGTCCGCGCCACCGACGCCTCGGGGCGCACGCAGCCGCTCGGGCAGCCGTGGAACCGCGGAGGCTTCGGCAACAACCAGGTCCAGGCGGTCTCCGTCGTGTGCCGCTGAACCCCGTCGATCAACCCTTCCACCGGCCCACCCCGTTCTGTCGACCAACCCCCCGTGTCGGTCAACCCCTTGCCACACCCCTCCCCTTCCCTCGAAACTGACACATCGTCAGATCATTGCGAGGGAACGAGGGAAGGAACCGAGGATGCAGACCATCTGGCTCGGCGGGCCCGAATGGGTCGCCGTTCTGCGGATCGGGCTCGGGCTGTGGTGGCTGGAGAGCTGGCGGCACAAGGACAAGAAGGACTGGTTCGGCGGAGGCGGCATCCGCTGGGCGGCCGGCGTCGCCGAGAAGCACCGCTGGGGGTTCGTCACGCGCGGCTTCGACCTCGTCGTGAAGCCCTACCCGCGCTTCATGGCCTACCTCGTCGCCTACGCCGAACTGGCCCTGGGCCTGGGCCTCATCGTCGGGTTCCTCACCCCGATAGCCCTGCTCGCCGGCCTGCTGCTCAACCTGGTCTACCTGATCCTGATGATCCACGACTGGGGCGAGCAGGGGCAGAACCTGATGATGGCCCTGATCTCCGGGGTCGCCTTCTTCGCGATGGGCTGGCAGGTCTGGTCCCTGGACAACGCCCTGGGGCTCTTCTAGCCCCGCCGGTCGAGCGGGTTCGCCGCGATGCGCTCCTTCGCGCCGCTCGCCACGTAGGCCGCCGCCGCGCACTGCGGCTTGCGCGCGGCCTGGTCGGCGACCAGGGCGAAGAAGGCGTCACCGAAGCCGAGGCGCGGGTACTCCGCGAGCAGCGCGGCCGTGAAGACGGGGTCGGCGTCACCGACGCCGACCCCGGAGACGTCCGCGGTGGTACCGATCTGGAGCAGGTGGCTCTCCACGTCCTCGGCGGCCGTGACGTCCTCGCGCATGTGCCGCACGATGATCTCCTCGGCGCGCGCCCGCCGCGCCGCCGGCCAGCCCAGCCCCGCCGTCAGCACGCGCGCGACGTGGCCGCCCGCCTCCTCGAAGGGCAGGGTGTGGCTGTCGAAGGGCACGGTGAGCCCGAGGTCGTGCACCAGCGCGCTGACGTAGAAGAGTTCGCGGTCGTACGAGAGCCCGTGCCGGTCCGCGTACTCGGCCCCGAAGGCGTACGACCGGACGGAGTGGTTCAGCAGCGCCGCGTCCGTGTACTCGGAGGCGATCTCCAGGGCGGCACGGCCGGACGGAGTGTCAAGAGTCCATGTCACATAGGTCATGACCGGTCAGCGTAGGCGGAGGCGGAAGTCCACCTCCGAGGGCCCCTCCTCTCCCGGCCAGGCCAACAGGCGGGACGGAGCCACCGGGGTCTCCGCGAGGACCGTGCCGCGCGCGACCACGTAGCGGGGGCGGACCTGGCGGCGGACGGCCTCGGTGGGGGATTCGGCCGGCAGCAGCACGAAGGAGGCCGGGTTGCCCTGACGGACCCCGTACTCCGAGGGCGACAGGCCAAGGACCCGCGCCGCGCGCTCGGTCACCATCTCGAAGGCCACCGGGATCTCGTCCGCTCCCGTGAGCTGGGCGGCGTAGATCCCGACGAGGGCGGTCTGCAGCGGGTTTCCGGTGCCGAGCGCGTTCCAGGGGTCCATCACGTCGTCGTGACCGAAGGCCACGTTGACCCCCGCCGCCAGCATCTCCTTGACCTGGGTGAGGCCGCGCCGCTTGGGGTAGGCGTCGAAGCGGCCTTGCAAGTTGAGGTTGGCGAAGGGGTTCGAGACGAGGTTGATCCCGGACCGCGACAGCAGGCGCTGGAGTTTGAAGCTGTACGCGCCGCCGTAGGAACCCATCGCCGTCGTGTGGGAGGCCGTCACGTGCCCGCGCAGGCCCGAGCGCAGGGCGTGCGCGGCCAGCACCTCCACGAACCGGGACTGTTCGTCGTCGATCTCGTCGCAGTGCGCGTCCACCCGCAGCCCCTGCTCCTCGGCGAGCCGGAAGGCGACGGCCAGCGAGGCCACCCCGTCCTCCCGGGTGTCCTCGAAGTGCGGGATCGCGCCGACCACGTCGGCCCCGCGCCGGACCGCCTCGCGCAGCAGCGCCTCGCCGCCGGGGAAGGAGACGATGCCCTCCTGCGGGAAGGCGACGATCTGCAGGGTGATCACGTCCCGGACCCGGTCGCGCACCTCCAGCAGCGCGTCGAGCGCGGTCAGCGCCGGGTCGGTGACGTCGCAGTGCGTGCGCACGTGCAGCACGCCCTGCGCCGCCTGCCAGCGCAGCACCTCGGTGGCCCGCGCGATGACGTCCTCACGGGTCAGGGTCTTCTTGCGGTCGCTCCAGCAGGCGATGCCCTCCCAGAGGGTCCCGGAGACGTTGGGGCGCGGATCTCCGGCCGTCAGGGCCGTGTCCAGGTGGATGTGCGGCTCGACGAAGGGCGCGCTGAGCAGGCCTCCGTGCGCCTCGATCAGCACCCCCGTCGCCGGGGGCTCCTTCTGGTCGTCGTACGGGAGTACGCGCGCGATCCGCCCGTCCTCCGCGACCTCGACGTCGTGCAGGCCTTCGCTGTGCAGCAGCCGGGCGCCCCGGACGATCATCCGCATCGCGTCAGCCTACGGCTCAACCCCGCTTGGCCTGGGCCTTCTGCTGCATGCCCCGGGTCTTCGCGGAGACCGACTGCACATCGCGGACGGCGGCTTTGGCGCGCGCCTCGGCCGCCGTGTTCTTCGCCATCGCACGCTCCGAATCGTGGTGGGACGGCTTGCCCGTACGCGCCTTCTTCGCCATGACCGCCACTCCTCTACGCAGCCTCGTACGCGGGACCGCGTACGCACACCACCCTGCGCCCGTTCGGCCCCGTCGGCATCTCGGGGGCCGGGCCGCGGCCGATCCGGTTACATGGGGTGCATGACTGACGCCACCGCCGACACGAACGCCGCCGCCACGGACGCCGCCGTGCCCGACTGGGAGAAGCGCTTCCGGGCCCCGCGCGTGGGGCTGCCCGAATGGGCCGAGGACGCGCCCGACCGCTCCCTCTTCGTCTCGAACGCCACCGGGACCTACGAGCTGTACGCCTGGGACCGTGCCACCGGCTCCCAGCGGCAGGCCACCGACCGTCCCAACGGGACCACCGACGGCACCCTCTCCCCCGACGGCGAGTGGGTCTGGTGGTTCTCCGACACCGACGGCGACGAGTTCGGCACCTGGGTCCGCCAGCCCTTCGCGGGCGGCCCCGACGAGCCGGCCACCCCCGGGCTGGAGGCCTCGTACCCCGCCGGGCTGGCCATCGGACGGGACGGGACTGCCGTTGTGGGGCGCTCCACCGACGAGGACGGGACCACGATCCACGTGGTCCGGCCCGACGAGTCGGAGCCGGTCGTCGTCTACCGGCACCGCGAGTCGGCCGGCGTCGGCGACCTGTCCCGGGACGGGACCCTGCTCGCCGTCGAGCACACCGAGCACGGCGACGCGATGCACTCCGCCCTGCGGGTGATCACCCTGGACGGCGCCACCGTCGCCGAGCTGGACGACTCCAAGGGCGCTGCCGTGGAACTGGGCCTGATGGTGCTCGGCTTCGCGCCCGTCGCGGGAGACACCCGGCTGCTCGTCGGCCACCAGCGGCGCGGCCGGTGGGAGCCGATGGTGTGGGACGTGGCCGCGGGCACCGAGGAGGGGCTGGCCGTCGACCTGCCGGGCGACGTCGGCGCCGAGTGGTACCCCGACGGGTCCGCGCTGCTGATCGAGCACGGCTTCGAGGCGCGCAGCGAGCTCTTCCGCTACGACCTGGCCGCGCGGGAGCTCGTACGGCTGGACACCCCGCCGGGGACGGTGTCGGGTGCGACGGCGCGGCCCGACGGGTCGGTGGAGTACCAGTGGTCCTCCGCGGCCGAGCCCTCCGTCATCCGGTCGACCGCGGGCGGGGTCGTGCTCGACCCTCCCGGTTTCCGGCCGCCCGGCTCCGTACCGGTCGAGGACGTGTGGGTGGACGGCCCCGGCGGACGGATCCACGCCCTCGCCCAGCGGCCCGTCGGCCACGGCGACGGCCCCTTCCCCACCGTCTTCGAGATCCACGGCGGGCCCACCTGGCACGACAGCGACGCCTTCGCCGCGACCCCGGCGGCCTGGCTCGACCACGGGTTCGCGGTCGTCCGGGTCAATTACCGCGGCTCGACCGGCTACGGACGCGAGTGGACCGACGCCCTGAAGCACCGGGTCGGCCTGATCGAGCTGGAGGACGTCGAAGCCGTACGGGAATGGGCGGTGGACTCCGGGCTCGCGGACCCGGCGCGCCTGGTGCTGTCCGGCGGCTCCTGGGGCGGCTACCTGACCCTGCTGGGCCTCGGCAGGCACCCGGACGTCTGGGCGGTGGGGCTGGCGGCCGTACCGGTCGCCGACTACGTGACGGCGTACCACGACGAGATGGAGGCGCTGAAGTCCCTGGACCGCACCCTCTTCGGCGGCACCCCCGAGGAGGTCCCGGAGCGCTTCGAGGCCTCTTCGCCGCTGACCTACGTGGACGCGGTGAAGGCGCCCGTGCACATCGCGGCGGGCCTCAACGACCCGCGCTGCCCCATCCGGCAGATCGAGAACTACGTGGACCGGCTCACGGCGCGCGGGGCGGAGCACGAGGTGTACCGCTACGACGCCGGGCACGGCTCGCTCGTCGTGGAGGAGCGGATCAAGCAGGTCCGGATGGAGATCGACTTCGCTCTGAAGCACCTGCCGCGCTAGCCCCGGCAACGGCGGACCGGTGCACCCCCCGTACGGTGGTGGGGTGCACCGGTTTCTCCTGACCCCGCGCTGGTGGGGGATCAACGTCTTCGTCGCGCTCGGCGTTCCCTTCTGCCTGTTCATGGGGACCTGGCAGCTCGGCCGGTTCGAGGACCGCGTCGACACCCACAAGGAGGCGACCAGCGCACGCCCCGCCGAACAGGCGGCCGCGCCGCTGGAGTCGCTGCTCCCGGTGGACAAGCGGACCTCCGGACGGCTCGCCTCGGTCTCCGGGGAGTACGCCGACCAGCTCCTCGTCCCCGAGCGGCGGCTCGACGGGAAGTCCGGCTTCTACGTCCTGACCCTGCTCAAGACCGACACCGGCAAGGCCGTACCCGTGGTCCGCGGCTGGCTGCCCGGCACCGCCGACGCGGGCCGGGCCCCGGCCCCGCCGGCCGGACGGGTCGAGGTGACGGGCGCGCTCCAGGCCTCGGAGAACTCCACCAGCAAGGGCGTCTACTCCGCGGGCGGGTTGCCGGCCGGTCAGCTCGGCGTCATCGGGGCCGCCTCGCTCGTCAACATCGTGCCGTACGGCCTGTACGACGCCTGGCTGACCGTGCAGACGCCCGCCGACGGGATGACCCCGGTACCGGCGCGGGCTCCGGGCAACACCGGGCTCGACCTGAAGGCGTTCCAGAACCTCGGCTACACCGGCGAGTGGTTCGTCTTCGCCGCGTTCGTGCTCTTCATGTGGTTCCGGCTGTACCGGCGCGAGGTGGAGACCCTGCGCGATACGGAGGCGGGCCTCGTCGCCGAGGCCCCGGCGGAGCCGGCTCCGGCCGGGGCGGGCGCCGATCGGCCGTAGCGTCCGGGGCCCGGTCCGGGCCCCGATTCCGGCTCCCGGTCCCGGCCGCGGGCCTACCTGAGCGGGATGACGCCCGTCCGGTACACCGTTCCGCCGCACGCCTCGGCGACGGTCGTCTGCGTCGTCGGACCGTCCGGACCCGACGTGTTGGGCGTGTGGGACACCACGGCACCGAGCGGCGGAGTCTCCGCCTGGACCTGGCCCGTGTCGGTGCCCGCTTCGGCATCCGGGGTGTCCCCGGTACCGCCCTCCGGCGTGCCGGACTCCCCGGTTCCGTCCGCACCGGGGCAGCCGCCCTCCGGCGGCACCCACGCGAAGCGGACCTCGTACGACGCGTTCGGCGACAGCACCAGCTTCAGGGTCTCCACCGACGGGTCGGGGAGTAGCCCGGTCGCCGCATCGCCCGTGACGTGGTTGACGACCGCAACCCCGGCTCCGCCCTCGCTCGCCGGGCCGGCCGTCAGGCTCTCCGGACCGCGGACGGTGCAACTCTTCGAGGACACGTTGGTGACCTTGAAGCTGCCGTAGACCTTGCCGCCGGCCGACGGGGCCCGGGTACTGCCCGACACCCCGACCTGGCTCTGGGTGCAGTTGGGCACCTCCGAGGACGCGGGCGGCGGCAGCGCGCCACCCCCGACGCTGCCGGTGGCTCCGCTTCCGGGGCTCGCGCGGGGCGGGGTGATGTCCGGACCGCCGGTGCTCGGGAACCCGCCGGGCGGGGTCGGCGAGGAGCTGGAGCCGTTCTCCCCGTCCTTGTCCTTGTCCTTGTCCCTGTCCTTGTCCTTGTCCTTGTCGGAGGACCTCTTCGGCTTAGGACGGGCGGAGCCGTTCTGGTGCAAGCCGGACCCGTCCTTCGAGCTGTCACCCGACCGGCCGTGCCCCGCCGTGAGGGAACGGCCGGAGTCTCCGCCCGCCCCGGAGGTCATGTACAGGCCCACCGGCACCGAGCCGCCCAGCACCACGACGGCCGCCGCCGCGGCGACGAGGATCCTGTGGTTGCGGACCCGGCGAGCGGGGACGCCGCGCCGCAGCCGCTCCAGCGCGTCGCCGGAGGGCTCGATCCCACCGACGACCCCGCGCAGCAGAACGCGCAGCTCGTCCTCCTCACCCACGGGTTCGGAGGCGGCGGACTCGGTGTCCGGCTTCTTCGGCGTGCCGAACACGAGCTCCCGCAGGGCCTCCGGGCCCCCGGAGGCGGATCCGCCGGCCGGGCCGGGCAGCTCCCGGTCTTCGCCTTCGTTCGTCTTGCGGTCCTCACTCATGACTGCGCAGCCTCCATCGCCACCCGCAGCGCGGCAATGCCCCGCGATCCGTACGCCTTGACCGAGCCGAGCGATATGCCGAGGGTCTCGGCGACCTGTGCTTCCGTCATGTCCGAGAAGTAGCGCAACGACAGCACCTCGCGCTGGCGTCGCTGGAGCCCGCGCATCGCCTTGATGAGATCGTCCCGCTCCAGCAGGTCGTACGCGCCTTCCTCGGCGCTCGCCATGTCCGGCATCGGCTTCGACAGAAGTTTCAGGCCGAGGATGCGGCGGCGCAGGGCGGAGCGCGAAAGGTTGACGACGGTCTGGCGCAGGTAGGCCAGGGTCTTGTCCCGGTCCCGGACCTTCTTGCGGGCCGAGTGGACGCGGATGAAGGCCTCCTGGACGACGTCCTCGCAGGAGGCGGTGTCGTCGAGGAGCAGCGCGGCGAGGCCCAGGAGCGAGCGGTAGTGGGCCTGGTAGGTCTCCGTGAGGTGGTCGACCGTGGTCCCCTCGACCACCTCGGCCACCTTGGCCACCTCGACCGGCTCGACCACCTCGGCCGCCGCGACCGGCTCGGCCTGCTTCGTGCTCCCGATGTCCTCCGCGCTGTCGCGGGGTCCGGGCACCCGGCCGTCCGCGGCCGGTCCGGACGCGCGGACGCCCGGCGCGGCGGGCACCCCGGGCAGCAGGGGAGCCCCGGACGCCGTCGAGGCGGGCGGAACGGGAACGATCACCGGGAACCCACCGGGCGCGCGGGATCGCAGACGCGACGGGATCGGGGGCGTCCCGGTGCGCGCCGCAATGACGGGGAGTTCGAGCAATGCTTCTGCCACGCCAGTTGGACTCGCGTCCCCCTGGCAGGGTTGTACGCGCACGGCAGATTCATCGGCGGGATTCTCATCGTCTTCTTGCGTAGCCGCACACCCGGGCGCGCGTCGTCGTACGACGACAGCCGTCGGGCCGTCACCTCGATCAAGGTATTAACGATGATCCTACAAACTGAAGGAGCTAAAACCAGCCGCGATGAGCTCCGCAGTTTGTGTGGCATTCAACGCCGCACCCTGACGGAGGTTGTCCGCGCAGACGAAGAACTCCAGCGCACGCGGGTCGTCGAGCGAGCGCCGCACCCGTCCCACCCAGGCCGGATCCGTCCCCGCGGCGTCCGAAGGGGTCGGGAACTCCCCCGCGGCCGGGTCGTCCACGAGGACCACCCCCGGAGCCGATTCCAGGATCTCCCGGACGTGCGCCGCCTCGACGGCTCCCTCGAACCGGGCCCGTACGGTCAGCGAGTGGCCGGTCAGTACCGGTACCTGTACGCAGGTCACGGACACCGGCAGCTCCGCCAGGTCCAGGATCCGGCGCACTTGCGCCCGTACCGCCAGCTCGTGCGAGGACCAGCCGTCCTCGCACAGCTCTCCGGACCACGGCACCACATTGAGCACGAGCGGACCCGCGAAGGGCCCGGTGTCCTCGCCCACGGCCCGGCGCACGTCCCCGGGGTGCTCCCCCAGGGTGCTGCCGGCGACGAGCGACAGCTGGCGGCGCAGCGCCTCCGAGCCGGCCCGGCCGGCCGCGCTCGCGGCCTGGTAGGAGGAGACGGCCAGCTCGGTCAGCGCGTACTCGGCGTGCAGCGCGCCCAGCGCCGCGATCATCGCGGCGGTCACGCAGTCGGGTCCGGCGACGATCCCGCGCGGCCGGATCCGGGCCGCGTGCCCGTTCACCTCGGGCATCACCAGCGGTACGTCGGGGTCCTCGCGGAAGGCCGCGGACTGGTCCACCACGACGGCCCCGCGCGCGGTGACGACGGGGGCCCACCGGGCCGAAACCTCGGCCGGGGTCAGGAAGACCGCGATGTCGCCCGCCCCGAGGCCGTCGAAGGCGTCTTCGGTGAGGGCGAGCACCTCGGTCTCCGTACCGCGCACGGTCAGCCTGCGGCCGGCCGAGCGCGAGGAGGCGATCAGGCGTACGTCGCCCCAGACGTCGGCCCGCTGGGACAGCATCTGGAGCAGGACGGAGCCGACGGCTCCGGTCGCCCCGACCACGGCGAGTGCCGGAGCCGGGGCGGACCGGGCCGCGGGCTGGTTCAACGTCCCGTGCCGCCGTAGACGACGGCTTCGTCGCCGCTGTCGTTGTCGAGTCCGAAGGCCGTGTGCACGGCGCGGACGGCCTCGTTGACGTCGTCCTGGCGGGTCACGACCGAGATGCGGATCTCCGAGGTGGAGATGAGCTCGATGTTGACGCCCGCGTCGGACAGCGCCTGGAAGAACGAGGCGGTGACGCCCGGGTTGGTCTTCATGCCCGCGCCGACCAGGGAGATCTTGCCGATCTGGTCGTCGTAGCGCAGGGACTCGAAGCCGATGGTGCCCTTCGCCTTCTCCAGGGCGTCGATGGCCTTGTGGCCCTCGGCCTTGGGGAGGGTGAAGGAGATGTCCGTCAGCCCCGTGGAGGCGGCGGACACGTTCTGCACGATCATGTCGATGTTGATCTCGGCGTCCGCGATGGCGCGGAAGATGGCCGCGGCCTCACCCGGCTTGTCCGGGACGCCGACGACCGTGATCTTGGCTTCGGAGACGTCGTGAGCGACTCCGGAGATGATGGCGTGCTCCACCGGCTCGTCCCCTTGCGGATTCTCGTTGCTGACCCAGGTGCCCGGCAGTCCCGAGAAGGACGAGCGGACGTGGATCGGGATGTTGTAGCGGCGCGCGTACTCGACGCAGCGGTGCAGCAGCACCTTGGAGCCGGAGGCCGCGAGCTCCAGCATGTCCTCGGAGTTGATCCAGTCGATCTTCTTGGCCTTCTTCACGACGCGGGGGTCCGCGGTGAAGACGCCGTCGACATCGGTGTAGATCTCGCAGACCTCGGCGTCCAGCGCCGCGGCGAGCGCGACGGCGGTCGTGTCCGAGCCACCCCGGCCGAGGGTGGTGATGTCCTTGCTGTCCGCCGACACACCCTGGAAGCCGGCGACGATGGCGATGTTGCCCTCGTCCAGCGCGGTGCGGATACGGCCCGGCGTGACATCGATGATGCGCGCTTTGTTGTGGACCGAGTCGGTGATGACGCCTGCCTGGCTACCGGTGAACGACTGGGCCTCGTGGCCCAGGTTTTTGATCGCCATGGCCAGCAGGGCCATGGAGATCCGCTCTCCGGCGGTCAGCAGCATGTCGAATTCACGTCCGGCAGGCATCGGGGACACCTGCTCGGCGAGATCGATCAGCTCGTCCGTCGTGTCGCCCATCGCGGAAACCACGACGACCACTTGGTGGCCGTTCTTCTTGGCATCCACGATCCGCTTGGCAACACGCTTGATGCCTTCGGCATCGGCTACGGAGGAGCCTCCGTACTTCTGCACGACAAGGCCCACGTGCGCTCCTCGCTCAGTCCGTCTCATTGCTGGTGCAGTCTAACGAGCGGCCGCGATACGACCGCCTCGTACCACATCATGAGACGAAAAGATCACAGCAAACGTTCCCCCACCGGGGCGTTTACTTCCGGCCGAGTCCGCCGAGCTCCTCGGCCATGACCTGCCCGGCCTGCTCCGCCAGCTCGTCCTCCGCGAGGTCCTCGTCCGTGTCCAGGCCGTCCAGCGCGGCCAGCGGCTGGTCGAGGCGGACGTGTGCGATCAGTGACTGGAGGGCGCGCAGCGTGGCCGATGCCGTCGGTCCCCAGTTGGTGAAGTACGAGAACTGCCACCACCACAGCGCCTCGGTGATCCGGCCCGACTGGTGGTGGATGAGGCCGTGCCGGAGGTCGGCGACGACGTCCGCCAGGTCGTCGGAGATCCGGTGCGGGACCGGGGCCTTCCGCGGCTCGTAGGGGTCGAAGACCTCCGAGTAGACGTCGACCGGCTCCAGCATCACCGCGAACCGCTCGCGCAGGTCGTCCACGTCCGGCTCCGGGCCCAGGTCGGGCTCGTAGCGTTCGTCGGGCAGGACGTCCTGGTAGGCACCGAGCCGGCCGCCCGCCAGCAGCAGCTGGGACACCTCCAGGAGGAGGAAGGGCACCGCGCTGTCCGGGTCCTCGCCCTTGGCCACCTCGGTGACCGCGACGATGAAGGACTCGATCTGATCCGCGATCGAAGCCGCGAAGTCGTCCGGATCCTGTCCCAGGGCGTGCAGCGTTGCGTCAGACATCGAGAAGTCGCCTTCCTTCAAAGGCCCGCCCGAGCGTGACCTCGTCCGCGTACTCCAGATCTCCCCCGACGGGGAGCCCGCTGGCCAGGCGGGTGACCTTCAGGCCCATGGGCTTCATCATGCGGGCGAGGTAGGTGGCGGTCGCCTCGCCCTCCAGGTTCGGGTCGGTCGCGATGATCAGCTCGGTGACCGAACCGTCCGCGAGCCGCGCCAGCAGCTCCCGGATGCGCAGATCGTCCGGGCCGACGCCCTCGATCGGGCTGATCGCGCCGCCGAGGACGTGGTACCGGCCCCGGAACTCGCGGGTCCGCTCGATCGCGACGACGTCCTTCGACTCCTCGACCACACAGATGACCGTCAGATCGCGGCGCGGATCGCGGCAGATGTTGCACCGCTCCTCCTGCGCCACGTTCCCGCACACCGCACAGAACCGGACCTTGTCCTTGACCTCCAGCAGCGCGTGCGCGAGGCGGCGGACATCGGTGGGCTCGGCCTGCAGGATGTGGAAGGCGATCCGCTGCGCGCTCTTGGGCCCGACGCCGGGCAGCCTGCCCAGTTCGTCGATCAGGTCCTGGACCACGCCTTCGTACAACGGAATGCCTTCTTTCGGTTCTGGTCTGAAGTGGTCTGAAGAGTTCTGGCGGGACGGTCGGGGCGGTCGGGACGGTTGGAACGAACGGGACGGGCTTGGAGACGGTGCCTAGAAGGGAAGGCCGGGGATACCGCTGCCGCCGCCCAGCCCCTGCGCCAGCGGGCCCAGCTTCTGCTGCTGGAGCGTCTGCGCATTCTCGTTGGCCGCCTGGACCGCCGCGACCACCAGGTCCGCGAGCGTCTCGGTGTCCTCGGGGTCGACGGCCTTCGGGTCGATCACCAGCGCGCGCAGTTCACCGGAACCGGTGACGGTCGCCTTCACCAGGCCGCCGCCGGCCTGGCCCTCCACCTCGGCCCGCGCCAGCTCCTCCTGCGCCACGGCAAGGTCCTGCTGCATCTTCTGGGCCTGCTGGAGCAGCTGCTGCATGTTGGGCTGACCACCACCGGGAATCACAGGTCACTCACTCCGTAGCGTCGGGCCAAGCGCCGGCGGCTTGGTCAATCCGAGCCTACGTGCTCCCCGGGCGCCGCGCCCTACGCCGTGAGGACCAACTCTTTCGAGTGAGAGACGGGGCGTGCGCGTACCTGATGGCACCCTCCTTGCGGGCGGAAATCCCGGGAATCGGCGCCCATCGCGTCTCATTCGAAGGTAGGAAGAGCATGCGCATCATTGCGCACACGCGCACCACCACACGTTCAGCGCAGGCAGAGGGAGTGCCCGGGTGAGTCAGCCGGAGATGCAGCCCGAGGGGCCACCCCGGGATCCCGCAGAGGACGGCGACCTTACCGGCCGGCCGTTCCCTCTCGGGGACTGGGGCGAGCCCGCCGAGCGGCTCGACGAGCTCTACCGGCGGGTCGAGGCCGACGCGCTGCGCACCGCCGAGTGGTACCTGTCGGACCGGGCGTGGAAGCGCCGGGGGGCCCGGATCCTGCGGATCGGGGCCGCCGCCGGCGCGGTCACGGGCGCCGCGATGCCGCTGCTGGAGCTGACCGGCTCCGTGCCCGGGGCGGCCTCGTACGGCTACCTCGCACTGCTCCTGGGCGCGGCCTGCCTGGCCTGCGACCGGTTCTTCGGCCTGACCTCGGGCTGGATGCGGGACGTGGCGACGGCGCAGGCCGTCCAGCGGCGACTGCAGACCCTGCAGTTCGACTGGGCCACGGAGAACGTGCGCGAGATCCTGGGCCCGACGGAGGGCACCGCCAGCGAGGCCGCGGAGCGATGTCTGACCGTGCTGCGCCGGTTCTCGGAGGACGTGACCGAGCTCGTGCGGTCGGAGACCGCGGAGTGGATGGTCGAGTTCAGCTCCGGCCCCGCCCCGCTGGTCATGCAGTCCCTGGGCGCGGGCGGATCGCGCTCGGACGCGTACGTCCCGCCGGCCCGCTTCCCGCTCCCCCCGGGCACCCGCCCGAACATGCCCCGCCAGAGACCGCCGGAGCAGCCGCGCTGAACGGGACGGGCCGGCTCCGTCGCGCGGAGCCGGCCCGTCCCGTGCGGGGGAACCGCGTCAGCTGAAGATGATCATCGAGCCCTGGCCGAGGCTCCGGGTGGCCGCCGCGTGCAGGCCCAGCCAGACGTGCCGCTCCCGCGCGAAGGGACTGTCGTCGTACGGGATCGGCCCGGCGGGCTCCTCCAGTGACGTCGGGCGCCCCGGGGGCGCCGGAGCCAGGGGCGGGTTCCGGGGGTCTATCCCGATCGCGGGAGCCACCAGCGCCAGCTCGCGCAGCAGCCCCTGCGCGGACCCCAGCGGCCCGCCCCCGGCCAGCAGCTCCTCGTTGGCCAGCGGGTAGGCGAAGTCCACGGGGACGTAGGCCCCCGCGTGGTCGTAGTGCCACACCAGGTGCGACTGCTGCGCCGTCGGCTCGAACATCTCCAGCAGTTGCTCGTAGTCCCCGCCCAGCTCGTCCACCGGGGTCACCGGCAGCCCGCAGATCTGGAGCAGGTACGCCCTCCGAAGGAAGTGCAGGGCGTCGTAGTCGAAACCGGCCACCGGGGCGACGTCCCCGGACAGCCCCGGCATGTACGCGAACACCGGCACGGACGGCAGTCCGGCCTCACCCAGCGCCTTGTCGTACGAGGCGATCTCTTCCGCGAAGGGGTTGTCGGGGCTGTGGCACAGCACGTCGACAAGGGGGACCAGCCACAGGTCACAGGCCACTCGGCCTCCGATCAGTCGTTGTCGCCGATCGGGCCAGCGTAGTGCGCCGGACACGCTCAGCGAAGGGGTGGGCAGACCCGAAGGTGCGCTGTACGCGAACCGCGCCTGATCCGATCGGGATCCAGGCCGGATCCAATCGGGATCCACGCCGGATCAGATCAGGATCCACGCCGGATCCGCGGCTACGGCTCCCCCGGGCCCACCCTCCAGACCCACACGTCGCGCACCTGCTCCGGCTCCCGGCCCAGCAGCCCGGTGATCAGTTCCCGCAGTTCCGTGTCCCGGTCCTGGCGGGGCAGGACGACCGCGCCGGCCTTCCAGTACTCCAGGTCCTGGCGGGCCTGCCCCCGCCAGGAGGCGTCGACCTCGGGCGGCTGCGCGCCGTAGCGGACGTCGCGCAGGAGGTTCGAGAGGTGCCGCGGGGTGGCCCCGTAGATGCCGATCCGGTCGGGTCCCCACGGGCCGTTGAAGTAGCCGCCGGCCAGCCGGAAGCCGAAGTCCGCCTCCACCTGCCAGTGCAGCGCGTCCGCCTGTCCCGGGTCCGGCAGCGGTACCGGAACGAGTGCCTCCCCGTCCTTCACGTAGCGCTTCCAGTCCCCGGAGGTGATGAACGCGGGCACCGGCGCGCGGTCCCGTACGGTCAGCGGCAGCGGCAGGACCGGGATCAGCGCGGCCGCCGCGCCCAGCAGGCCCAGCGTCCGCAGCTCGCGCGCGGGCAGCCGGAGGATCCGGTCGAGCGCGAGGGCGAGCAGGAGGCCCAGGATGGGGGCGCACACCATCGCCACGCGCCCCTCGATCACCGACTCGAAGAGCGGCAGCTTGATCATCAGGCGCCACGGGCCCGGCAGCACGATCTCCGTACGGGGTACGGGCACCCACGGCCCGAGGGACAGCAGGAGCGCGACGAAGCCGGTGATCGCGAGGGCCCGTACGGCCTTGCTCCGCCACAGCCACACGCACACGGCCACGCCGAAGGCGAGGAGGGGCCAGCCGTAGAAGGCGTTCTGCTCGGTGGTGTTCAGGGAGAGCTTGCCGGCCGTCTCGGGGTCGCCGAAGAGCGAGCGCGAGGCGAACTCGATCAGGGCGCGCGGACTGTTCCCGGCGTTGTCCCCGTGCAGGACCGAGTGGTAGCTCTGCGGGCCGAAGAACTGCCAGTACAGCGGGACGGCCACCAGCGGCAGGCACACGGCGAGCGCCACGACCAGACCGGAGCCCAGCGGCCGCGCCGCCGCGAGGGCGCGGCGGGGGGCGACGAGGAGGTAGGCCAGGCAGAAGACCAGCATGCCGAGCGCGGCGATGAGCAGCGGTTCCTCGCCGATGAAGATCTGGTACGTCGCGAAGAGCCCGAGCAGTACCCCGTCACGCGTCACACCGCGACCTTCACGGGGTCCCTCGCACAGGCGCAGGGCCCGGTCGATGATCAGCGGGATCATGAAGAGGACGACGAAGTTCGGATGGCCGTTGGCGTGCGAGACCATCGGCGGCGCGAAGGCGGCGAGCGCCCCGCCCGCGGCGGCCGCCCAGCGGCTGCGCACGAACCGGCGGCGGATCAGCCAGTACCAGGTCCAGGCGCTGGCGGCCATGCCGAGCGTGAGGACCAGCGCGAAGGTGACCGTCTCGCCGAAGAGCAGCGTGACCGGGATCAGCGGCACGTTCAGGCCGAGCATCGTCGCGTTGGCCATCAGGTTCACGCCGTCGGGCATGCCCTGGGAGAGGGTGAAGAGCGGGTTGCGGAGGTGGGTGATGTTGTCGGTGGTGACGCCGACGAACCACTCCCACTGGTTCTGGTCCTGGAGCGCGTCCGCGAGATAGGCGCCGTCGAGGTCCGTCCACAGGCCCTGGAAGACGTAGAGGGAGAGCGCGATGAAGGCGGCGGCCACGGCGAGGCCGCCGGCGTTGAGGCGGAACAGGTCGCCGAGGGCGCGGCGGCGGTCGGGGCGCGGGGCGCTCGCGCCGGCCGTCCCGGTGTGGCCGCGGCGCACGGGGAGCTCGACCTCCGCCACGTGCCAGCCCTGGCGGCGGACCCAGCGCAGGACCTCGGCGTCGATGGCCGGTCCGTCGAGGGTGGAGGCGCCGAAGGCCGCGCGGGCGCGGTCGCCGTCGAAGAGCGCGAAGGCGCACGTGTCGGCGCGGAATCCCGGTATGCCGGGGATGCCGAGGGTGCGGACCAGGCGGTTCCGGGATCGGCCGAGGACCACGGCGGGGGGTGCGGCGTCCGTGCCCGGGTCGCCGTCCGTGCCCGGGTCCAGGACTTCCTCGAGGCGGGCCAGCTCGTCGAGCGGGGTGCCGAGCGCGGCATCGGTGAGCAGCACCCGGTCGCCCGTGGAGGCGAGCACTCCGGCGCGGAGGGCGGCGCCCTTGCCGCTGGCGGCCCGGCTGTCGCGGGCGCTGTCGCCGCTGTCGTTGGCGTCGTTGTCGTCGCTGTCGCGGTCGTCGGCGTCGCCGTCGCCGAGGCGGATCAGCCGGATCCGGGGTTCCGCGGCGGCTGCCGCGGTCGCGGCCGGGGCGGCCGCGTCGCCGGTGACCACGATGAGTTCCCAGGCGCCGGGGCCCGTGCCGCAGTGGGCGTCGAGGTGTTCGCGCAGGGTGGTGAGGGTCTGCTCCGGGACGGGAGCGGGGATGACGACGGACAGCCCGACGGCGCCGAGCCACCGCGTACCGGCGGGGACCCGCTTGTCCTGGTCGGCGCTCAGGTTCTCCTGGTCGGCGCTCACGGCGCTCTCGCCGCTCACGCGCCCGTCGCCTTCAGGCCCGCGGCCCAGTCGAGACCGTGCTGGTTGTACGCGTGCACGAGGCGTCGTACCTCCTCGGCGTCCGCGCGGGTCACCGCGTCCATCAGTTCGTTGTGGCCGGCCCACAGGTCGGAGCGCAGGTCCGGCTCCGCTTTCAGGTAGGGCACGGCGAAAACCCAGCACTGGACCCGGATCCGGTGCAGGAACTCGGAGATGTAGATGTTGCCGACCAGCCCGCTCAGCTCCCTCCAGAAGCGCAGGTCGTAGCCGATCAGCACGTCGAGCGAGCCGTTCAGCGCCGCCCGCTGCGCCTCCTCCGCCCGGCGGCGCACCGAGACCAGCCGTTCCCCGGAGCCGGGGGCGGTGCCGCGTTCCACGAGCCTGCGGAAGATGCCTTCCACGATCAACGTACGAGCCTCGATCATGCCCCGGAAATCATCCACGGAGAAGACTCGGACGCGGAAGCCGCGGTGCTGGACGGAGTCGAGCAGGCCCTGCGCGGAGAGATCGACGAGGGCCTCGCGGACGGGGGTCGCGGAGACTTCGTACTGCTCCGCGATCTGTTTGACGGTGAATTCGCTCCCTGCCGCCAGACGCCCCGCGAGCACCTCGTCACGCAGCGCGTCCGCGATCTGCTGGCGAAGTGTGTTGCGGGTGACAGGGCCGCTGCCTGGCATAGGGGTCCGTCTCCATCTGTGGGCTTCGGACACCTTAGGCCAGGCGGCACGGCCGAAACCGATCGGTTTGTGGCCGCTATGTGGATTTAGTGCCCGTTATCCGGACGGACCGCGCTTCTCGTCTTGATCATTCACCCCTGCGCGGGGCCCGCTCGGGGCACCCGCGCAGGGTCGCCCTCGCTGCTCCCAGCCTGTTCGGAGGCTGTGCGCGGCCCGTCCGGGCCTCACCCCCGGCCTCGGTCCCGGGGGTGCGCGGCAGGCTCGCTCGCGCCCCGCCGGGCGTCGGCGAGACCTCGGTCAGGCCGAAACGTGCCGGTCGGCGACGGTCAGCGCGTCGTCCAGCAGGGCCAGGCCTTCCTTCGCGTCCGCTTCCGTGATGTTGCACGGCGGGACGACGTGGGTGCGGTTCATGTTGACGAACGGCCACAGCCCGGACGCCTTGCAGGCCGCGGCGAACTCGGCCATCGGCGCGTTGTCGGCGCCCGCGGCGTTGTAGGGAACGAGCGGCTCGCGCGTCTCCTTGTCCCGTACGAGTTCCAGGGCCCAGAAGGTGCCCAGACCCCGCACCTCCCCGACCGAGGGGTGGCGCTCGGCGAGCTCGGCGAGGGCCGGGCCGATCACGTTCTCGCCGAGGTGGGCGGAGTGCTCGACGATGCCCTCCTCCTCCATGGCGTTCATCGTCGCGACGGCGGCGGCGCAGGCGAGGGGGTGACCGGAGTAGGTCAGCCCGCCGGGGTAGGGGCGCGTGGCGAAGGTCTCGGCGATCGCGCCGGAGATCGCGACGCCGCCGAGCGGGACGTAGCCGCTGTTGACGCCCTTGGCGAAGGTGATCAGGTCGGGGGTGACGTCGAAGTGCTCGGCGGCGAACCACTTGCCGGTCCGGCCGAATCCCGACATGACCTCGTCCAGGATGAAGACGATCCCGTAGCGGTCGCAGAGCTCGCGCACGCCGGCCAGGTAGCCGGGGGGCGGGGTCATGATCCCGGCCGTGCCGGGGACCGACTCCAGGATGATCGCGGCGATCGTCGCCGGGCCCTCGAAGGCGATGGTGTCGGCGAGGTGTGTCAGGGCGCGCGCGCACTCCTCGGCCTCGGTGGTCGCGTGGAAGGGCGAGCGGTAGAGGAACGGTCCCCAGAAGTGCACGACGCCGGCGGCGGCCGTGTCCGAGGGCCAGCGGCGCGGGTCGCCGGTCAGGTTGATCGCGGCGGAGGTGGCGCCGTGGTACGAGCGGTAGGTGGACATCACCTTCTGCCGGCCGGTGTGCAGCCGGGCCATGCGGACGGCGTTCTCCACGGCCTCGGCGCCGCCGTTGGTGAAGAAGATCTTGTCGAGGTCGCCGGGGGTCCGCTGCGCGATGAGGCGTGCGGCCTCGGAGCGGACGTCGACGGCGAAGCCCGGGGCCAGGGTGCAGAGCCTGGCGGCCTGCTCCTGGATCGCGGCGACGACCTTGGGGTGCTGGTGGCCGATGTTGGTGTTGACCAGCTGGGAGGAGAAGTCGAGGTAGCGCTTGCCGTCGTAGTCCCAGAAGTGCGACCCCTCGGCTTTGGCCACGGCGAGCGGGTCGATCAGGGCCTGGGCGGACCAGGAGTGGAAGACGTGAGCGCGGTCGGCGGCCTTGACGGTGGCGCCCGGGGTGACGTGAGGGGTCATGGCCGCAACCGTAGAAGTGTGCAGGTGGGGAGGGATATCGGCGGTCTGTATGCGGGTGGGGGGCGGGTCTCGGCAGTCTGTCTGGGGAGGGATTGACAGCAAGCTGTCATGATGGCAGCCTACTGTCATAGGCGCACGGCGACGGCGACACCGGAGGCGAGCACGATGAGCGAGACCCAGGCGCAGACGCACGCGAAGGCGCAGGCGGAGACGCAGGCGGAGAACCGGGCTCAGACAGAGGACCGGACGCGGGCGGAGCCCCGCCCCACGGTCCACGTGGCGGTGTACGACACCTACGCCGACTGGGAGACGGGCCACACCACCGCGCACCTGACCCAGCACGGCTACGAGGTCCGCACGGTCGGCGCCACCGCCGGACGGCCCGTCACCACGATGGGCGGCCTCCGCATCCAGCCCGACCTGGCCCTGGCGGACCTGCGCCCCGAGGAGTCCGCCCTCCTCGTCCTGACCGGCGCCGGACTGTGGGACACGGGCGACGAGCTGGCTCCCTTCGCGGCGAAGGCCGAGGAGTTCCTGGCGGCGGGCGTCCCGGTCGCCGCGATCTGCGGAGCCACGGCGGGCCTGGCCCGCGCCGGAGTCCTGGACGGACGTACGCACACCAGCGCGGCCCCCTTCTACCTCGGCGGCCAGCCCGGCTACGGGGGCGCCGAGCGCTACGTCGAGGCCGACGCGGTCACCGACGGCGACCTGATCACGGCGGGCCCCACGGAGCCGGTGGCGTTCGCCCGCGAGGTCTTCGCCCGCCTCGGGGTGTACGAGCCGCACGTGCTCGACGCCTGGTACCGCCTGTTCCACGACTCGGACGCGAGCGCGTACCCGGTCCTGATGGCGGCGGACCCCGGCAATGCCTGACCACCAGCCCCCGCCCCGCCCCCGGGGTACGGAGCGGCCGGAGCCGCCCACCGAAGAACGGCCGCGAGCCGCCGGGGAACGGCCGCAGGCCGCCGGGGAACATCCGCGAGCCGCCGGAGAACGGCCGCGGGCCGCCGGCGCGGCTCCGGCGGCGCGCGGCAGAGGGCCGCGGGAGAACCCCGTCCGCACCCGGCAGGACCTCCTGAGCCGCACCGCCCTCGGCGTGTTCCGGCTCAACGGCCAGTTCCTCTCCGTATCGGAGGAGCTGGCCCGCCCGGCCGGGCTGACCGCGGCCTCGTGGCAGGTGCTCGGGGCCGTGCTCCGCGAGCCCCTCCCCGTCGCCGGCATCGCCCGGGCCATGGGCATCACCCGGCAGAGCGTGCAGCGCATCGCCGACCTGCTGGCCGCCAAGGGCCTCGCCGAGTACGTGCCGAACCCGGCCCACCGCCGGGCGAAGCTGCTGCGCCCCACGGACGCCGGCCGCGCCGCCGTCGCCAGGATCGGCCCGGGGCACGCGTCCCTGGCCACCCGTCTCGCGGAGGCCCTCGGCGAAGACGGCTTCGCCGAAACGGTGCGGGTCCTGGAACGCCTGTCGGCCGCCCTGGACACCCTGCCACCCGCACCCGGCACCCCGGCGTAGGCGGGATCTTTCGGGTCTCGCCGGTGAGACCCCGCCGGGGGCAGGCCCGGCGGGGGCGGTCCCGGCGGGCGCAGCCCCGGCAGGGGCAGCCCTGCGAACGCAGTTCCACCGGACGCAGCCCCGCCGGGGGCAGTGCTGGCGGGCGCAGTCTTGGCGAGCACGGCCCCGGCAGGCGCAGTCTTGGCGAGCACACCCCCGGCAGGGACAGTCCCTCCGGGCGCAGCCCCGGCGGCGCAGCCTTGCGAACGCAGTTCCGCCGGGCGCCGTTGCCCGGCGCGGGAGACGCGTGCGCGAGCCCCCCACGGCCCTCGCCCCGCGCCTGTGCGAGCAGGATGCGGACGGCCCGATCGGCCGGGTCCGCACCCCTGGTGTTCGGGCAGGACCGTCCAGCCGATCTCCGGCATGCCAACGCACCCCGCCCGTAGGCCTGGTGGAATCCCCGTACCGGGTGGGTCCTGGATTCCGGCAGCTCCGCCCCCACGGCCGGCCCGCGGCAACCCCGCCCCCGCAACCGGCATCGTGCCCGGCCCCACTATGGTCGGGCTCCGGCGAGTCCCAGGGGGAGGACCACCTGTCATGGAACAACTGCACTCGCGCGATGCCGAACACATCGGTCCGTACCGCCTGCTCGCCCGCCTCGGAACCGGCGGAATGGGCCAGGTCTACCTCGGCCGCGCCGCGGAACACGACCCTGGCACCAGCACGGGCACGGGCACCGGCACCCGGACCCGCCCCCGCGCAGGCACCCGTACCGCCGCCGTGAAGCTGATCCACCCCCACCTCGCCGCCCACCCCGACTTCCGCACCCGCTTCCGCCGCGAGGCCGACGCCGCCCGACTCGTCGGCGGGGACTGGACCGTCGCCGTCCTCGACGCCGACCCCGACGCGGAGATCCCCTGGCTGGCCACCGCCTACATCGCCGGGCCGAGCCTGCGCCAAGCCGTGGACCGCGACTTCGGCCCGTTGCCGGCCGGCTCCGTACGGGTCCTGGGCGAGGGGCTCTCGTACGCCCTCCAGGACATCCACCGGGCCGGACTCGTCCACCGGGACCTGAAGCCCGGCAACATCCTGCTCACCGCCGACGGCCCCCGCGTCATCGACTTCGGCATCGCCCGGGCCCTGGGGGCCACCGCCGACCCCGCCCTCACGCAGACCGGCGAACTCCTCGGCTCCCCCGGCTTCCTCGCCCCCGAACAGATCAACGGCACCCCCGTGACCCCGGCCTGCGATGTGTTCGGCCTCGGCTCGGTCCTCGCCTACGCCGCCACCGGCCGGCTGCCCTTCGGGGACCCGGACCAGCCCGGAGGCATCGCCGCGCTCCTGATGCGCGTCACCGAAGCGGAACCGGACCTGGCCGGCGTACCGGCCGACCTCCGGGACGTCGTACGCGATTGCCTGCACAAGGACCCGGCCGCCCGGCCCGCCCCCGCCGAAATCCTCGACCGGCTCGCCGCGGACCGGAAGGACACCCCGGCGTCCTGGCTGCCCGCACCCCTCGTCGCACGGCTCGGGCAGCACGCCATAGCCCTGCTGGACCGCGTGGACGCAGGCCCGGACCGGCCCGAGCGCGCGGCCGTCCCCGCCCAGCGCACCACGGGGGAACCGGGCCGGTCCACGCCGAGCCCCGCGCCCGCCCCGACGCTCACCCCGGTGCCCGGCACGAACCCGGGCTCGGGCACCGACCCCTTCGCCGGCCCCGGGGCCTCCTCCGAACCCGGCCGCAGCACCGGCCCCGGCCCCGGCCTCGCCGCCGGCGCCCGCTCCCGGCCCGCGGCCTTCTCCACGGCCCTGCTCGTCGCCGTCGCCGCGGTCGTCGCCGTCGCGGCGGGCGGCACGGTCTACACCGTCATGAGCGGATCCGGCGACGGTTCGACCCACTCCCGCCCCGGCGGCGCCCCGGCCGGCTCCTCCGGCCCGCGGGGCACGGGGGACGCGACCGGTGCCGGCATCGGCGCCGGCACCGGCGCCGGCACCGGCACCACTCCACCCCCCTCCGTCACTCCGGCCACGCTCCCCGAGGCCTACGCCGGCACCTGGCGGACCACCTACGGCGACCAGAGCTGGCAGCTCACACTCGCCCCCGGAACGACCGGCTCCCCCGTGATGTCCCTGACCCTCCGGGCCCCAGGACTCAGCTGCGCCTGGACCGCGCCGCTGCGCTCCGCCACCACCGACAGCGTCGGGCTCGACCCGTCCACGGTGATCTCCGGTGCGCCGCCGTCGTGTTCGCCGGGCGGGCGGAGCACCCTGCGGCTGCTTCCCAACGGGAACCTGGTGCGGGAGCTCGACGGCAGCACCTCCCTCCCGCTCACGTACCGACGGCGCTGATTATGTCGATGTCAATAAGCCTGTAAGCAAAGCTTGTTGCATTCCGCGGCGCCCCCGCACACTGCGGCACATGGAGCCGTTGAAGGTAGTGGCACGACTGTGGGAGCGGATCGAGGCACGCGACTGGGACGGAGTGGCCCTGCTGATCGCCGAGGACGCGGTGATCGAATGGCCCGTGAGCAGCGAACGCATCGTCGGTCGCGCCAATTTCATCGCCGTCATCAGCGAGGACGACTACGCGGACGAGAGATCCGTCGACGTGCTCCGGATCCTCGCGGACGGCGATCTCGTCGTGACCGAGGTGGAGATACCCCAGGACCACGTCGTCTACCGCGCCGTCTCCCTGTGGACCGTACGGAACGGGCAGGTGGCCGGCGCCCGGGAGTACTGGACCAGCCCCGGCCAGGACCCGGCACCACGCTGGCGCGCCGGTTTCGTCGAACCGCTCGTGGAACCGCTCGCCGAGCCCCTCGCCGAGCCGCTCGCCGCTTTCCTGGCGGTGGACTGAGCGAGCCGCGTCCAACGGGCGGGGCCTGCCTGACCCCTGAGTAAGCCCTGTCATACCTGAGAGCTACTTGGGAAGTGGGCTCTCCAGTGGGACGCCGACGAGGGCTCCCGATTCCTAACTTCGTGACCAGAGAACAACGCGACGCACCAACGCCCCCTCTGGCACGAGTGAAGGACCGGATCCATGAGCCGCCGACCCCGACCCACCGCACGTCCCGACGGCCGCAGCAGCGGCCGTCTGCGCCGCACGCTGCTGGCCGGACTCGTCGCCGCGGCCGTGGTGTTGCCCGTTTCCGCCGCCGCGTCCCCGGACGTCCCCGCGCCTGCCCCGGCGGTCCTCGGCGCGAGCGCCAACCTCCCCGACCGGTACGCAGCCCACCTCGCCAACCTCGCCGAGGCGGCCAGTACCGCGGAGAACGCCGGCCGCGCCGGCCGTGCGGCGAAGCTCCGGGCGATGGAGGCGGGCGGCGATGCCCGGTTCCTCGCCTTCGACGGGCGCGGCAAGGGCCGGGCCATAGAGGTGTTCGGCGATCTGGCGACCGCCGACCGGGTCGCGGTCCTGGTCCCCGGGTCGGACACGACGCTGGACACCTACCAGAGGTTCCGCGCCGGAGCCGTCGCCCTTCAGCAGCGCCTCCGCGCCGAGCACCCCCGTTCCGCCGTGGTCGCCTGGCTCGGGTACGACACCCCCGGTACGGTCAGCCCGGTCGTCCTGACCACCGGCCGCGCCGACGAGGCCGCCGCCGAACTGAGCTCCTTCCTTCCCCGGTTGGCCCGGCTGGCCGCCCCGGAGGCCCGCCTCTCGCTCCTGTGCCACTCCTACGGGTCCGTCGTCTGTGCCCGTACGGGGACGGGCCCCGAGGTCACCGACATCGCGCTGTTCGGCAGTCCGGGCACGGGAGCCGGCTCCGCCGCGGACCTGCCGACCCGGGCCCGGGTCTGGGCCGGCCGGGGCGGCGACGACTGGATCTCGGGTGTCCCGCACGTCCGCGTCGGCGGGATCGGCTTCGGCGCCGATCCCGTGGACCCGGCCTTCGGAGCCCTGCCCTTCGCGGCCGGTTCCGGCGGCCACAGCGACTACCTCAAGCCGGGCAGCGAGTCCCTGAACGGCCTGGCCGGGATCGTGCTCGGCTCCTCCCCGTCCGCCCTCGCTGCTCCGGAGGTCTCCCGTGCGCGTGCGTGAACCACAGACCCGCTGGTCCGTTCTCGCGGACCGCATCGACGCCGGAACCCCCGCCCACCGGGACCGGGCCGTGGACGCGCTCCGGGCCTTCGCCATCCTCGGCGTGGTGCTGGGCCACTGGCTGGTCACCGCACTGACCAGCGCCGACGGCGCCCTCAGCACCACCAGCCCGCTGGCCCACATGAGCGGACTGGCCCCGGTCTCCTGGGTGTTCCAGACCCTGGCCGTCTTCTTCCTGGTCGGCGGCCATGTCGCGGCCCAGGGGTACGAGTCGGCGCGCGGTCGCGGAGTCCCGTACGGGCCGTGGGTCCGCCGGCGTCTCGGCAGGCTGTTCCGGCCGGTCGCCGCCGTCCTGGTCCTCTGGAGCGTCGCCGCCGGTGGCATGCTGCTCGGCGGTGTCGGGACGGACACCGTCCGGACCCTGCTCAAGCTCGTCCTGTCGCCCCTGTGGTTCCTCCTCGTCTTCGCCGCGCTCACCGCCGCGACCCCGCTCGTCGCCCGGCTGAGCCCGCTGTGGCCGCTGGCCGTGGTGGCCTCGGTCGACGTCTGGCGCTTCGGGTTCGGCGGACCCGAATGGATCGGCTGGGTCAATGTGGCCGCCGGCTGGCTGGTGCCCTACACCCTGGGCGCCGCCTGGTCCCGGGGCGCCTTCGCCCGGCGCACCCCGGCCGCCCTCCTGCTGGGCGGCGGGATCGCCGCCACGGCCGCACTGATCCTCTGGGGCGGGTACCCCGCCTCGATGGTCGGTGTCCCGGGAGCCGCGATCTCGAACCTGAACCCGCCGACGCTGGCCGCCGTGGCGTTCGGCCTGGCCCAGTGCGGGCTGGCACTGCTGCTCCGGGGGCCGCTGGCCCGGGTGATGAGCCGGCCGCGGGCCTGGGCGAAGGTGGCGCTGGTGAACCTGTCCGCCATGACGATCTTCCTGTGGCACCAGACCGCGATGATGGCCGTCACCGCGCTGGGACTGCTGGTCTCCACCGATCTGCCCGGCCTGCACACCGTGCCCGCCTCCGCGCAGTGGATAGCCGTCCGGCTGCTGTGGCTCCCCGTGTTCGCGGCCGCGCTGGCGGTCTGCTGGGCCGCCTTCCACACCTACGAGCAGGTCGGCGGCCGCCCCCGTGGCCGGACCCGGCGCGGATCCTCCGGGACTCCGGCCACCCCCTCCCGGATCGTCGCCTCGTCCGCTGCCCGGACCCCGACCCCGGCCCCGGCCCCGGCCCCGGCCCCGGCCCCGGGGAACGCATCCCCCACCGCCCTCACCGACTCAACTCCGGCCGGTGAAAGCACAGTCACCGGCCCGGTGGCTCCCGCCAAGGAGACCCTCCATGCCTAGGCTGGACGACGTGAACGAGCAGAGCGAGCCCCCGGCCCCGGCCCCGGCCCAGAACTCGGCCGCAGCGGTCGTGGCGGGCGTGGCCCGGGGGCTCCTGGACCTGAAGGCCGACCCCCTGCCGAGGATGTCGAAACCGCGCTGGCTGGCCTGGCTCCCGCACGTGGTGCTCCTCTATCTGGCGGCGGCCTTCTTCTCCGTCACCACGGAGCAGCTCAGCAACCACTACGAGGTCCACGGCTCCGTCCGGTCCCTGCTGGCGACCATGGTCGGCGGGGCCATCGTGATCGCGATGCGGTGGCCGATGGCCGGGTACTGGCTCGGCCTGACCGCGGCGGGACTGGTCGCCGGGCAGATCCACGGGCACGTCGGGCAGGGCCAGAGCTGGCCGTGGATGCCCGCCGGGATGTTCGCCTTCGCCCCGGTGCTGCTGCTGGTGTCCCTGCGGGTGCCGCCCCGGGTGACCGTCGGGGCGGTCACCGTCGTCGTCGGCTGCACCGGGCTGGCCGAGGCCTTCCTCAGGCCGGAGAACAGCGGCACCGGCACCCCCGGGGCCGTCCTCCTCTTCGCCTTCACCGGGCTCCTCGGCTACGCCCTGCGCGCGACCCGGCTGGCCCGCACACAGCTCGTCCGGCAGGAGACGCTCACCGAGGAGGAGCGCGCCCGGCGCACCCTGCTGGAGGAGCGCAGCCGGATCGCCCGCGAGCTGCACGACGTCGTCGCCCACCACATGTCGGTGATCTCCATCCAGGCACAGGTGGCCCCCTTTCTCGTGGAGAACCCGTCGGAGGAGCTCAAGGAGAACCTGGCCGGGATCCGTGCGAATGCCGTGGAAGCCCTGACGGAGTTGCGCCGCGTCCTGGGGGTGCTGCGTTCCGAGCACCCCGACGAGGCCGGCGGCCCGCACCATCCGCAGCCCACCCTGGCCGAGTTGGACGGCCTCGTGGACAACGTGCGGGCCGCCGGGCTCGATGTCACCACCGAGATCGCGGGCATCCGCCGCCCGTTGTCCCCGGGGGTGGAGCTCACCGCTTACCGGATCGTTCAGGAGGCCCTGAGCAACTGCCTGCGCCACGCGCCGGGCTCCCGTGTGGAGGTCGGCATCGCCTACGGACCCCGCGATGTGCACCTGTGCGTCGCCAACAGCGTGCCCACCCGCCCGGCCCCGCCGACCATGGGAGCGGGGCACGGGCTGCTGGGGATGCGGGAGCGAGCGGGCATGCTGGGGGGCGAGCTGGCCGCCGGCCCCCGCCCCGACGGAGGGTACGAGGTGAGCGCCGTGCTGCCGATGGATCCCGTGTCCCCGGGCGGCGGGCCTTCCCCCGCCCCCGAGACGATGAAGAAGGACTCATGACTGCTGCCCCGATCAAGGTGATGATCGCCGACGACCAGATGATGGTCCGCCAGGGCTTCACCGTGCTCCTCGACGCCCAGCCCGACATCGAGGTCGTCGGTCAGGCCGTCGACGGCGCCGAGGCCGTGGCCAAGGTCGCCGAACTGGCCCCGGACGTGGTGCTGATGGACATCCGGATGCCCGGCATGGGCGGTATCGAGGCCACCTCCCTCATCACCGCCGCCCCGGGCTCCGCGGTGAAGGTGCTCGTGCTGACCACCTTCGACCTCGACGAGTACGTGTACGAGGCGCTGCGCGCCGGCGCCTCGGGGTTCCTCCTCAAGGACGCATCCGCCGATCAGCTGGCGGAGGCGGTCCGCGTGATCGCGGCCGGGGAGGCGCTCCTCGCGCCGAACATCACGAAGCGGCTGATCACCGAGTTCTCCCGGCTGGGGGCTCCGAGGGCGCCCTCGAAGGCGCGCATCGACGAGCTGACGGAGCGGGAGACGGAGGTCCTGTCGCTGGTCGCCCAGGGCATGTCGAACGCGGAGATCGCCGAACACCTGATCCTGGCCGAGCAGACGGTGAAAACGCACGTGGGCCGGATCCTGGTGAAGCTGGGCCTGCGGGACCGCACACAGGCGGCGGTGTTCGCGTACGAGACGGGCCTGATCCGTCCGACGGGCTACTGAGGCAGCCCCGGTAGTACTTGAGGGGGACCCCGGGAAATCCCCTTCAGCGGCGACGCGGACCAGGCCAGGGCCCACCTACCGTGGGGAGCATGACCGAGACGACCCCCGGGGCGAACCCCCGGACACCAGAGATCCGGCTGGCTTCGGGCTTCATCCAGAGCCTTCGCCAGGCTCTGATCACCGACGCCTTCGCCTACCGCCCACTGCCCCCGATGCGCACGGACGGGCCGCTGACCCGGCGACTCCCGCAGCGGATACGGGTGGAGGCCGCACAGCTGCCGCACGCGGTCGTCTGCCTGATCGCGTTCCTCGTGGTGGTCTTCACCTCGATCACCACCGGTCTGCCCCAGGCCGCTTCCCTGGTGATGGGACTGCTCGCGGCAACCCCGATCGCGATGACCCTGGTGCGGCCGCTGGGAGCGTTCTGGGTCGCCGTGGCGGTCACCATGGTCTTCTCGGTCGTCAACGGCTCCGATCCCAACTGGCCCTGGACCCCCGCCACCTTCTTCTCCTACCTCGTGACGGTGACTCTGGTGGCGATGCGGACCAGTCCCCGCACGGCCGGCTGGATGTGGGTGGTCACGCTGACGATCGGCATCGGGACATCGATCCTGCTCGGCCAAGGCCAGAACATCAACGTCGGGCCGATGGCCTTCGCCTCGGCGATCGCGCTGCTGGCCGTGAGCATCCGCACGATTCGCAAGCAGGCGGAGCAGGAGGTCACCGCGCAGCAGGAGGTCACCGCCGTCGAGCGGGACCGGCGGACCCTGCTGGAGGAGCGGACCACGATCGCGCGGGAGCTCCACGACGTGGTGGCCCACCACATGTCGGTGGTGGCCATCCAGGCGGAGGCCGCGCCCTACCGGGTGAAGAATCCGCCGCCGGAGCTGGAGGCCGCGTTCGTCACCATCCGGGAGAACGCGGTGGCGGCCCTGACCGAGCTGCGCCGGGTACTGGGCGTCGTGCGCTCCGCGGACTACGAGGCACCGGACGCCCCGCAGCCGACGCTGGCCTCGCTCGACGGTCTGCTGGCCAACGTGCGGGAGGCCGGGCTGAGCGTGGACAAGACGGTGACGGGCGCGGTGCGCGAACTGCCTCCGGGGGTGGAGCTTTCGGCCTACCGGATCATCCAGGAGGCCCTGAGCAACACCCTGCGGCACGCGCCGGGTGCCTCCGCCGGGGTCGAGATCTCGTACGTGCTGGGCGGGCTGGGCCTGCGCATCGTCAACGAGGCCGGCACCGGAGACGTGCGGCCCTCGCCGGGGGCCGGGCAGGGGATCACCGGGATGCGCGAGCGGGTGGCCATGCTGGAAGGGGAGATGACCGCCGGGGAGCGGGCCTCCGGAGGGTTCGAGGTGGCGGTGTTCATACCCGTGGCCGGCAGCCGCCCGGAAACGGCGAAGGATCCGGCATGACGATCCGGGTGCTCATCGTCGACGACCAGATGATGGTCCGTGAGGGATTCTCCGTCCTGCTGAACGCGATGGACGGCATCGAAGTGGCCGGGGAGGCGGTGAACGGGCGGGAGGCCATCGCCCAAGTGGCGGCGCTGAAGCCGGATGTGGTGCTGATGGACATCCGGATGCCGGAGATGAACGGCCTGGAGGCGACCCGGGAGATCGTGGCCGCCGACACGGACGCGAAGGTGCTGGTCCTGACGACCTTCGACCTCGACGAGTACGTGTACCAGGCGCTGCGGGCCGGCGCCTCCGGGTTCCTCCTCAAGGACGCCTCCGCCCGTCAACTGGCCGACGGGGTGAGGGTGGTGGCCGCCGGGGAGGCCTTGCTGGCCCCTTCCGTGACCAAGCGGTTGATCACGGAGTTCTCGAAGCTGTCGGACACCCGGCCGCAGGTGGGGTCCGCGGGGGGCACGGAACTGACGGAGCTGACGGAGCGGGAGACCGAGGTGCTGGTGCTGATCGCACAGGGGCTGTCCAACGCGGAGATAGCGGATCGCCTGATCATCGCCGAGTCCACCATCAAGACGCACGTGAGCCGGATCCTGGTGAAGCTGGGACTGCGGGACCGCACACAGGCGGCGGTGTTCGCGTACGAGGCGCGGCTGGTGACCCCCGCTTAGGCTGCTCCGAAAAGTTGTCCACAGCTGTGGACAACTTTTCGGAAGAGAGTGGATCAAGGGGTATCGGGGCTCAGGCCGCCAGGTCCCGGCGACGCAGGGCGGTCAGGGCAGCGGCCAGGAGAGCCGCCGCCAGCGCGGTCAGCATCAGTGGAGGAGCCCAGGTCAGGGCCTCGGAGCCGGGGATCCGGGGCAGGTGGGCGAAGGGGGACAGGTCGAGGACCGCCCGGGGGAGGTTCAGCGCGGGGCCGATCCAGCCGAGGGCCAGCACCGCCCCGGCCACCGCCCAAGCGGCCGACGCGTGGCCGGGGGCCGCGCCGTACAGGAGGGCCGCGACGGCGCCGATCACCCACACCGCGGGGAGCTGCACGAGAGCGCCCCCGACGGTCTGCGCGAGGTCCGCGCCATGGCCGAGGCCCAGGCCGAGCCCACCCAGCACCAGGATCAGCGCCGCGCCGCCGAAGGCCACGGCCAGATGGCCGGCGGCCCAGCGCAGGCGGCCGACGGCGTTCGCGAGCACGGGTTCCGCGCGCTGCCCCGACTCCTCGGCACCCAGGCGCAGTACCGACGACACGATGAAGAGGGCGGCCACCAGTCCGAGCATCCCGGCCATCGTCGCCAGGAAGGCGTCGGTGAGGCCGACCCGGCCGCCCGCGCCGCCCATCCGCTCGATGATCTCCCGGGTCCTGGCGTTGTCGCCGACCAGCTCGATGGCCCCGTCCGCCATTGCCCCGAACACCGCGCCGGCCACCAGGAATCCGAGGCTCCAGCCGAGCAGCCCGCCCCGCTGCAGCCGCCACGCCAGCGCCCCCGCGCCGGCGAGCCGTCCCTCGGCCGGGCCCGGGCGGACCGTCAGGAAGCTCATGCCGAGGTCGCGTCGGCCGGCGAGCGCGTAGGCCGCTGCCGTCTGGAGGGCGAAGGCCGCCGCGAACAGGGCGAGCACCGACCAGCGTTCGGCCGCGAAGGCCCGTAGGTGCTCCAGCCAGCCCAGCGGTGAGATCCAGGTCAGCGCCGACGAACCGTCCGCGGAGCCCGCGTCCCCCGCGGCGCGCAGGACGAAGGCCGCGCCGAGCAGCGCCCCGGCGAGGCCCTTGGCGAGCCGCGCGCTCTCGGTGAGCTGCGCCGTGACGGCGGCCGCCGACGCGAACAGCATCCCGGTGGCGCCGATCCCGAGCCCGAGGGCGAGCGCTCCGCCCGCACCCCGGCCGGCGAGCCCGGCCGTGACGAGGAGAGCGACCAGCGCGTTGGCGGTGAGGGCCGCCAGCAAGGCTGCCGTCAGCGGAGCCCTGCGCCCCACCATCGCTGCCGACAACAGCTCCTGACGGCCCGTCTCCTCCTCCTCTCGGGTGTGCCGGATCACGATGATCAGGCTCATGACCCCCGCGAGCAGCCCGGCGAAGACCCCGCCGCGCCAGGCGGTCAGCGCGCCGACCGAATCGCCGAAGGCGGGGCCGTAGAGGGCGCGGAGCGAGCCGTTCGTGCTCAGGGTGGAGAGCAGCCGGGTCCGTTCGGCCGGGGTCCCGTACACCGATTCGAGTGAGGCGGGCAGGCTGAGCAGCAGGGCGGCCACGGCCAGGATCCAGACCGGCATCATGACGCGGTCGCGGCGCAGGGCGAGGCGCAGCAGGGTGCCGGTCCCGGCCAGTCGGCGGCGATTCATCGCAGCTCTCCCGCCTCGTCGTCCCGGGCGTAGTGGCGCAGGAAGAGCTCTTCGAGGGTCGGCGGGGTCGCGGTCAGGGACCGTACCCCCGAGGCGGCCAGCGACCGCAGTACGGCGTCCAGCTTGTCCGTGTCGGCCTGGAGGCGGATCTTCCGCCCCCGTACTTCCACGTCGTGGACGCCGGGCAGGTGCGCGAGCCCGTTGGGTGGTCCGGCGAGCTCGGCGCTGATCGACGTACGGGTGAGGTGGCGCAGTTCGGCGAGGCTGCCGGTCTCGACCGTCCGGCCCTTGCGGATGATGCTGACCCGGTCGCAGAGGGTCTCGACCTCGCTGAGGATGTGCGAGCTGAGCAGGATGGTGCGGCCGGCGGCCCGGGCCTCGGCGACACAGCTGCGGAAGACCTCCTCCATCAGCGGGTCGAGGCCGGAGGTGGGCTCGTCGAGGATGAGCAGTTCCACGTCGGCGGCGAAGGCGGCGACGAGGGCGACCTTCTGCCGGTTGCCCTTGGAGTACGTACGGCCCTTCTTGGTCGGGTCGAGTTCGAACCGCTCGATCAGCTCGGCTCGGCGCGCCCGGTCGAGGCCTGCGCGGCCGCCGCGCAGGCGCCCGTAGAGGTCGATGACCTCGCAGCCGGAGAGGTTGCGCCAGAGGGTGACGTCGCCGGGTACGTAGGCGATGCGGCGGTGCAGTTCGACGGCGTCGGCCCACGGGTCGCCGCCGAGCAGCCGGGCGAGGCCGGAGTCGGCGCGCAGCAGGCCGAGCAGCACCCGGATCGCGGTGGATTTGCCGGCGCCGTTGGGGCCGAGGAATCCGTGCACCTCTCCGGTGGCGACCGCGAGATCGAGGCCGTCCAGTGCGTGGGTGCGACCGAACTCCTTGTGGAGTCCGGCGACGCTGATTGCCTTCGCCATGACTCCGAACGTACGCTTCTTTCACAATTTTGTGAAGGTCGGAAATCACGTAAAGTCGGGAGGGTGGCTGAAGACGTGAACGACAACGTGAACGACGACGTACAGAGCGATGCGGACACCCGGGACGAGGAAGCGGTCTCCCGCTTCGTCGAGCGGTTCGCCGCGCAGCTGACCGAGGCGGGGATGCAGCGGATGGCGGCGCGCGTCTTCGCCCGGCTGCTCGCGAGCGACGGCGGCGCGATGACCTCGGCGGAACTGGGCGAGGCGCTGCGGATCAGCCCCGCGGCGGTATCGGGAGCCGTCTCCTACCTGTCCCAGGTCAACATGGTCAGCCGTGAGCGCGAGCCGGGCTCACGACGCGACCGCTACGTGCTGCACAACGAGCTCTGGTACGAGACCTTCACCCGCCGGGACCAGATCCTGACCCTCTGGGAGAAGACCCTCCGCGACGGCGCGGCCAGCCTCGGCCCCGACTCCCCCGCGGGCACCCGGATCGCCGAGACGGCGGCGTTCTTCGAGTTCATGCAGGCGGAACTCCTGGGCCTGATGGACCGCTGGCGCACGCACCGCGCGACCCTGAACCTGCCGTGACCCGGACGGGTGTCGGCAGCGGCGCCATGGCGGCAGGCAGACCGTCGAGCTCGACGCGAGCCACGCCTCCCTGGCCTCCCGGCCCGGCCCGGCCCGGTCTGCGACCTCATCGAGGCGGCCGCCTCCGCCTGAGCACACCCGTCCGCCACGGCCTCCGCGCCCGGCCCAGCCCCCGGGCGCACGGCGCCCACACCACGGCCCCGGGCCCCGGATCCCCGGCCAGCCACACGAACCGCTCCGCCGGCGGGCCGGAGGTGTCCGGCTCCGCGCCCGGGGGCGGGACGGCGTCCGGGTCGCTGCGGCGCCAGGCCTGGGGCCCCTGGGGCGCCAGCACCCGCCGCCCCAGGGGCCCCAGGGTCAGCACCCGGCCCGCTCCGTCGCCGCCCAGGGCGAGCAGCGGCGGCAGCCCGCGTCCGCGCAGCACCCGCACCTCGTACGGGGCCCAGCGCAGCCCCGGGGCTCGCAGGAGGCCCCGCACGCGCCGGACCACGTACAGCTCCCGGAGTCCGACGAGCAGCGGCAGGCCCAGCAGCCCGAGCAGCACCACCCGCAACGGCGCGGGGCGGGTGACGAGGGCCCCGACCAGTGCGGGCCAGCAGAGCACCGGCAGCAGACAGATCAGCAGGGCGTCCTGCCGCCAGTCACCGAGCGCATCCCGGACGGCCGCCTCCCCGGGCGGCCCGGCACCGCCCGGATCATCCGCCGAACCCGGGCCGGGCATGGCTACGGTTACGGCTACCGGCTCGGGTACGGGCCCGGGTGCCTCACCCACGCCCACGCCCTCACCCACGCCCACGGTCTCCGCCATGGCCCCGCCCTCCCTCCCCCTCGTCAGCGCTGCAGCGGCAGTGTCAGCCCCCACGCCCCCGGGTGCAAGGTCCACGTACGGCGGCGGACCGGACCGGTGATGCCGACGTCCGACCGGTAGCGGAAATCCTCCCCGGACACCGTCACGGCCGACGCCCGCGCCCGCACCACCCGGCCGGACCCGGACCCGGAACCGTAGCCAGCGCCGAAACCGGCACCGGAGTCCGAGCCGGAACCGGCCCCGGGACCGGAGCCAGGGCCAGAGCCGGAGCCGGAGCCAGAACCGGAGCCGGGGCCCAGCGCCGTGACCGCCCCCATCCGGACCAGTACGTCCGCCAGCCCGTCGCCCTCCCGGGCCGACACGGTGACGTCCTCCACCATCCGGTCCACATCCGCCAGGACCACCCCGTCGGCCTCCACCCGCAGCCGGTGGCCCCCGCCGGATCCGCCCGCGGAGGACGCACCGGCCGGCGGGCGGACGAACGTACGGACCAGCGAGCGGTACGCGTTCCACACCGACGGCCCGGCCGGCCGCGGCACGCCACCGGACCCCGACCGGGACCTGGCCGCGGCCCCCGCGGGCGGCGGTGGGATGCCGATCCCGCCCAGCACCACCCCGTCGCTGTCGTCGACCAGCAGGTCCCGCATGCCGACGGCCCCGTCCAGGACCGCCCGCGCGGCCGACACGGCCGACAGCGGCACGCCGAGCTGCAGCGCCAGTACCAGCGACCCCGCGGGCCCCACCGGAATCAGCGAAACGGCCCCCTCGGACAGCGCCCGCTCCCGGTGCAGCAGCCCGACGGCCCGTACGAGCGCGCGGTCGTCGCCCACGATCACCGGCTGCCGATGACCCCGGCGGGCGAGGGCCCGCGCAAACTCCTCCTGCGAGTCCGGGAGACAAATTTTCGCTGCCGCTCCCGCTGACAACACATCTTTCGCGATTCGCACGGACTCGCCGTCAAGACGGCGGGCGACCGGGTCGACGAGCACGAGCAGGCCGCCTACCGGCGCGCCCGCATGGCTCATGGTGGGCTCTGGAGCCGACACCTCGGTCCTTCCTCGGGTAGCATCTTTGTGCAAGAGGCCCTTGCGCTATTGCGCCAGGGCCTTCGTCTATTCCGGGGTACCGGTCCGACGGCTCAGCCTGCGGTGTACATCGTCGTACGCCCCCTGACCTTGGACATGCCCCATCCGGAAGAGGTGTACGCCTGTGCCCGCTCTTGTGCTGCTCGGAGCTCAGTGGGGTGACGAGGGCAAGGGAAAGGCCACCGACCTGCTCGGTGGATCCGTTGACTATGTAGTGCGTTACCAGGGCGGCAACAACGCCGGCCACACGGTCGTCGTAGGCGACCAGAAGTACGCACTGCACCTTCTCCCTTCCGGCATCCTCTCCCCCGGATGCACCCCGGTCATCGGCAACGGTGTCGTCGTCGACCCGGCCGTCCTGCTCTCCGAGCTGCGCGGCCTGAACGAGCGCGGCATCGACACCTCAAAGCTGCTGCTCAGCGGCAACGCGCACCTGATCACGCCGTACAACGTCACCCTCGACAAGGTCGGCGAGCGCTTCCTCGGCAAGCGCAAGATCGGTACGACCGGCCGCGGCATCGGCCCGACCTACGCGGACAAGATCAACCGCATCGGCATCCGCGTGCAGGACCTCTACGACGAGTCGATCCTCACCCAGAAGGTCGAAGCGGCGCTGGAGGGCAAGAACCAGCTCCTCGCGAAGCTGTACAACCGCCGCGCGATCGACCCGGCCCAGATCGTCGAAGAGATGCTCCAGTACGCGGAGCAGATCAAGCCGTACGTCGCCGACACCACCCTGATCATCAACAACGCGCTCGACGAGGACAAGGTCGTGCTCTTCGAGGGCGGCCAGGGCACGCTGCTCGACGTCGACCACGGCACGTACCCCTTCGTCACCTCCTCGAACCCGACCGCCGGTGGCGCCTGCACCGGTGCGGGCGTCGGCCCGACGAAGATCAGCCGCGTCATCGGCATCCTGAAGGCGTACACGACCCGCGTCGGCTCCGGCCCGTTCCCGACCGAGCTGTTCGACGCGGACGGCGAGGCCCTGCGCCGCATCGGCGGCGAGCGCGGCGTGACCACCGGCCGCGACCGCCGCTGCGGCTGGTTCGACGCCCCGATCGCCCGCTACGCGACCCGCGTCAACGGCCTGACGGACTTCTTCCTCACCAAGCTGGACGTGCTGACCGGCTGGGAAGAGATCCCGGTCTGCGTCGCGTACGAGATCGACGGCAAGCGCGTCGAGGAGCTCCCGTACTCGCAGTCGGACTTCCACCACGCGAAGCCGATCTACGAAAACCTCCCCGGCTGGTCCGAGGACATCACCAAGGCCAAGACCTTCGCGGACCTCCCGAAGAACGCCCAGGCGTACGTCAAGGCCCTCGAGGAGATGTCGGGCGCCCCGATCTCCGCGATCGGCGTCGGCCCCGGCCGCACCGAGACCATCGAGATCAACTCGTTCCTGTAGGCGGTACCCGCACCAAGCCCGAAGGGGCGGCCCGAAGGGGCCGCCCCTTCGGCGTGCCCGAGGACCTACCAGGCCAGCTGCGAGATCTCCTCCGCCACCACCGCGCACGCGTCCGCGGCCGGATCGATGAGCGGGAAGTGGCCGACCGCGTCCAGCAGGGTCAGCCCCACCATCTCCCCCGCCAGCGCGGCCGCCGCCACGTAGGCCTCGGACACCGCCTCCGGGACCACGATGTCGCTCCGCCCCTGGACCACGGCCGTGGCGATGCCCGTCGGGAGCAGCGCCGCCGGGTCGGCGTACGGGCGGCGTGCGGCGAAGCCGGACGCCCCGCCCAGGAGTTGCGCCGAGGCGCCCCCGCACACCCCGAGCTCCTCCGCGACCGTGAAGTCCGCGATCGGGGCCAGCGCCACCACGCCGCGCAGCTGCGGCGCCGAGGGCAGCCGCCAGCCGGCCGGGGCGTCGTACGGGAGCACGTGGCGGGCCGCCGCCCACAGCGCGAGGTGGCCTCCGGCCGAGTGGCCGGTCAGCACCGTGCGGCGCGGGTCCGCCTCCGGCAGGCTGCCGGCGGCCAGGCCGGGCAGGGCGTCCAGGGCGGCGGCCACGTCGTCGAAGGTCTCGGGCCAGCGGCCTGCCACGGGGCCCTCGGCGTCCTGGTGCGGCAGGGGCTGCGATGCCCGGAACTGGCCGCGCCGATACTCGACGTTGGCCACGGCGAAACCCCGGCGGGCCAGGAAGTCCGCGAAGGGGGTGATGTGCTGACGGTCGTACGGGCCGCGCCAGGCCCCGCCGTGCAGGACGACGACCAGCGGCGCGGAACGCGCGACGCCCGGCTGCGCCCGTTCCCCGCGCGGGGCGTAGAAGTCGATGATCTGGTCGGGGTGTTCACCGTAGGCGGCCGTCGCGTCGGGGGCTACGGGCGGATGGGAGAAGGCCGAGGCGGCCTCGGCGGCGTCCCGTTCGACTGCGGGGTCCGTCATCGGCTCAACCTCCGGTAACGCATGGGACAAGGGGGACTGGTGTTCCGGTGTTCCGGCAGAGCGGGACCGTATCAGGCCGGAACGGTCCCCTCCGTGGCGGACGGGGCGGATACCGGCGCGGGCGGGGCCGTAGCCCCGCCCGCGCGGTGATGTGACGTTTCGCTACCGGTTCACCCGAAAATGTGACCCAGTGCGCGCGCCGCACGCTCCGCGTCCGCGAAGCCGACGTACAGCGGGGTGAATCCGAAGCGCAGGACATCGGGGGCGCGGAAGTCCCCGATCACCCCCCGCGAGATGAGCTCGCGCATGACCCCGTCCGCGTTCTCGGTGCGCAGCGACACCTGGCTGGCGCGCTGTTCGTGCCCGGTGGGGGTGACCAGCTCGACCTTGCCCGCCGGGACGTACGCCGCCACGCAGTCGAGGAAGAAGTCGGTCAGCGCGAGGGACTTCGCGCGGACGTCCTCGACCGCGACCCCGTCCCAGGCGTCCAGGGCGGCCTCCAGCGCCAGCATGGACAGGATGTCCGGAGTGCCGACGCGGGCCCGCGCCACGCCCTGCGCGGCCTCGTAGGAGGGGGTCATCGCGAACGGGTCCGCGTGACCGTTCCACCCCGGCAGCGGGGAGTCGAAGGCGGACTGGTGGCGGGCGGCGACGTACAGGTACGCGGGGGCTCCGGGGCCGCCGTTGAGGTACTTGTACGTACAGCCGACCGCGAGGTCCACCGCGTGCGCGTCGAGGCCGACGGGCAGCGCCCCGGCCGTGTGGCACAGGTCCCAGACGACGAGCGCCCCGGCGGCGTGCGCGGCCGCGGTGAGGGCGGGCAGGTCGTGCAGGCGGCCGGTGCGGTAGTCGGCGTGGTTGAGGAGGACCACGGCGGTGTCCGGGCCCATCGCCCCCGCGGCGGCGGCCGGGTCGACCGGGACGACGCGCAGGCCCGTCATCCGGGCCGCCGATTCGGCGATGTAGCCGTCGGTGGGGAAGGTGGCGGCGTCCACGAGCAGCTCGGTCCGGCCGGGCGCGGCCAGCCGGGCGGCGCCGACCAGGGCCTTGAAGAGGTTGACGCTCGTGGAGTCGCCGACGACCACCTGGCCGGCGGCGGCGCCGACCAGCGGGGCTATCCGGTCACCGATGCGCTCGGGGGCGTTCCACCAATTGGCTTCGCCCTCGGTCCAGGAGCGGATCAGGCGGGTGCCCCACTGCTCCGTGACGACCTCGGCGAGCCGGGCGGCCACCCCCGCGGGGAGCGCGCCGAGGCTGTTGCCGTCGAGGTAGACCACGCCCTCGGGAAGGGCGAAGCGGTCGCGGAGCTTGCCGAGGGGGTCGGCCGCGTCCAGGGCTTCGGCGCGGGCCGCCAGGTCGGGGGCCGGGCTCGGGCCGGCGGTCTGCTCAGACATGGCTGCGCGCCGTCCACAGCTCCGGGAAGACGTTCTTCTGGGCGCGCTTCTCCAGCCAGGTCACGCCGGCCGAGCCGCCCGTGCCCGTCTTCGCGCCCATCGCGCGGCGGGTGGCGACCAGGTGGTCGTTGCGCCAGCGCCAGACCAGCTCGGCGACGTCGGTGAGGACCTCGCCGAGGCGGTGCAGGTCCGGGTGGGCGTCCGGGGCGGCGTACAGGGCCGTCCAGACGGCTTCGACCTCGGGCGAGGGCTCGTAGCGCTGCGAGAGGTCGCGGTCGAGGACCGACTGCGGGACCGGGAGGCCGCGGCGGGCGAGGAGGCTCAGCACCTCGTCGTAGAGGCTGGGCTCCTGGAGGGCCTTCTCCAGCTCCGCGTGGACGCGCGGGGCGCCGCGGTGCGGGACCAGCATGGAGGCGGCCTTCTCGCCGAGCAGGAACTCCATCCGGCGGTACATCGCCGACTGGAAGCCCGAGCCCTCGCCGAGGGCGGCGCGGTACGCGTTGAACTGGCCCGGGGTCAGCTGGGCGAGGGGGCGCCAGGAGGCGTTGAGGGCCTCCAGCTCGCGGAGGGATCGTTTCAGCGCGTCCATCGCGACGGGGAGCTCGTCCTCGCGGAGCGCCTGCGCGGCCGTCTCCCACTCGTGGACGATGACCGTGAACCACAGCTCCATGACCTGGGTGGTGACCAGGAAGACCATCTCGCCCGGGTCGTCCGAGCGCAGGTGCTGGAGGTGGGTGAGGACGTCCGCCTGGACGTAGTCCTCGTAGGGGGTCGTGCCGGCGAAGTCGAGGTTCGGAGTGTCCGAACCGCCGTCTCCGGAGGCATCAAGGGCGTGCGACATCGCTGTCTCCTCGATACGTGCTTCCGGGTAGCGGTCCGCTCCTTCCGGTGAGGTGAGTGGAGCTCCGGTCCCCTGTCCGCATCATAAGACCGTCGTGCCGCAGGGCTTCAATAGTCAGTGGCGTACGTCACCTTCCGCGACCGGGCGGGCCCCATGCGGGAACCCGCCCGGGAACGGGCGCCGAAGGCGTCGGTCCGCAGGCGTCGGGCCTGGGACCTCGGGCCTGGAACCTCGGGCCTCAGACCGCGGGCCTCAGACCGCGAGCCTCAGACCGCGAGGACGTCCGCGGCCGTCTCGGAGGAGTCGCGCAGGAAGGTCGAGCAGCGCTCGTACTCCTCCTTCTCCTCGATCGCACCGGCCGCGCGGGCCAGGGCGTTCAGGGCGCGCAGGAAGCCGCGGTTCGGCTCGTGCTCCCACGGCACCGGGCCGTGGCCCTTCCAGCCGGCGCGGCGCAGCGCGTCCAGGCCGCGGTGGTAGCCCGTACGGGCGTACGCGTACGACTCGACCGTGCGGCCGGCCGCGAAGGCCTCGTCGGCGAGGAGGGCCCAGGCGAGGGAGGAGGTCGGGTGCGCGGCGGCCACCTCGACGGCGGGGGTGCCCGCGGCGATGGCCGCGATGCCCGGCTCGTCGGGGAGGTGGGTGGGGGCGGGGCCCCCGAGAAGGTTCTGGTGAAGAGACATGCGCACAGTCTGGGGGATGCGGGCCTACGGGAAGGGCCCGGCCCCGCCGTCCGTGGACGATGGAGCCGGGCCCTCCCGGGAAAGCCGCTGCTGCGTGAGCCGCCGCTACTTGAGCTTGGTGCCCGTGGAACGCAGGTTCGCGCAGGCCTCGGTGACGCGCGCGGCCATGCCGGCCTCGGCGGCCTTGCCCCACGTGCGGGGGTCGTACTTCGACTTGGTGCCGACCTCGCCGTCGACCTTCAGGACCGCGTCGTAGTTGCGGAACATGTGGTCCACGACCGGGCGGGTGAAGGCGTACTGGGTGTCGGTGTCGAGGTTCATCTTCACGACGCCGTTCTCCAGCGCGGTGGCGATCTCCTCGGCCGTGGAGCCCGAGCCGCCGTGGAAGACGAAGTCGAACGGGGAGGACTTGCCGTACTTCTCGCCGACGCCGGCCTGGAGGTCCTTGAGGAGCTCGGGGCGCAGGACGACGTTGCCCGGCTTGTAGACGCCGTGCACGTTGCCGAAGGAGGCGGCCAGTAGGTAGCGGCCCTTCTCGCCCAGGCCCAGGGCCTCGGCGGTGCGCAGCGCGTCGTCGACGGTGGTGTAGAGCTCGTCGTTGATCTCGTGGCTGACGCCGTCTTCCTCGCCACCGGTCGGGGTGATCTCGACCTCGAGGATGATCTTCGCGGCGGCGGCCTTGGCGAGCAGCTCCTGGCCGATGGCCAGGTTGTCGGCCAGGGTCTCGGCGGAGCCGTCCCACATGTGCGACTGGAAGAGCGGGTTGAGGCCGCGGGCCACGCGCTCGGCCGAGATCTCGAGCAGCGGGCGGACGTAGCCGTCCAGCTTGTCCTTGGGGCAGTGGTCCGTGTGCAGCGCGACGGTGATGTCGTACTTGGCGGCCACGATGTGCGCGAACTCGGCCAGGGCGGCGGCGCCGGTGACCATGTCCTTGTTGTACTGGCCACCCAGGAACTCCGCACCACCGGTGGAGATCTGGATGATGCCGTCGCTCTCGGCCTCCGCGAAGCCGCGCAGTGCAGCGTGCAGGGTCTGGGTCGAGGTCACGTTGATCGCCGGGTAGGCAAACTTGCCTGCCTTCGCCCGGTCGAGCATCTCGTTGTAGACCTCGGGGGTTGCGATGGGCATCTGTCCGCTCCTTGGATGTGCGGGGAGTGTGCTTATGGCGGGCCCTGACCTGGGGGCGACGTTGCCGTCGTCCCCATCTTTCCAGACTCACGCCCCCGCTCCACCTCCGCGACGGCTCCGCACGGCCCGATCCGGGTGGAGTGTTTCACGTGAAACACTCCACCCGGCCGGAAAGGCGCAGGTCAGGGACTACTTCCGGACTTCCGGGGACCTAAGTCACCAGTTGTGCGGAAGCACGACCCACTGTCCGAGGGTTAGGACAAACCGAGGTCATCCAGCTGGTACCCCGTGAGGTAGGGCAGTCCGGCAGCCGCGATGGCGCCGGCCGCGCCGCGGTCGACGATCGTCGCGACGGCGACGACCTCGCCGCCGGCCTCGCGGACCGCCTCGACGGCGGTCAGCGGGGAACCGCCGGTCGTCGAGGTGTCCTCGACCACCAGGCAGCGCTTGCCCTTCACGTCGGTGCCCTCGATACGGCGCTGCATGCCGTGCGCCTTCTGCGCCTTGCGGACGACGAAGGCGTCCAGGCGCGCGCCGCGCGCGGCGGAGGCGTGCAGCATCGAGGTGGCCACCGGGTCGGCGCCCAGCGTCAGGCCGCCGACGCAGTCGAACTCCAGGTCGGCGGTGAGGTCGAGCATGACCTGGCCGACCAGCGGGGCGGCTTCGCCGTCCAGGGTGATCCGGCGGAGGTCGATGTAGTAGTCGGCCTCGCGGCCGGAGGAGAGGATCACCTTGCCGTGCACGACGGCCTTGTCCTTGATCTGCTGCAGAAGCGCATCGCGTACGTCACTCATGGCCCCGAGCTTAATTGGGCACTACCCGAGCCGCCGCCACGTCCACGTCGTGGAGATCTCCAGCGGGTCCACGGGGGTGACCAACTGCGGGAGGCTGTTCAGTCCGTTCGGCGGGCCCGACTGCGGTTCCACGCAGACGGCCTCGGGCTGCTCGTCGTAGACGACCACCCATTCGGAGCGGCTGGTGACCTTCAGCTCCAGGGCGTCGGGCCACGTGAGGGTGACGTCGACCCCGTACGGCATGCCGAAGCAGTCGTCCCAGGGGCCCGGCTTGGGGTCGATGCGGTTGCCGGTGGGGAGGTGGTCGGCTCCGCGCTCCTCCTGCCAGGCGGCCTCGAAGTCGATGCGTACGTCGGACCCGCCCCCGCCGAGGTTGCGCAGGAACCAGGGGTGCCAGCCGGCCTGCGCCGGGAAGGAGTCCTGGTAGGTCTCGATGCCCATCGTCAGGGTCAGCGCGTTCTCGCCGAGCTCGAAGATCTGGGTGACCAGGCCCTCGTAGGGCCACGGGTCGGCGAGCGGGTACGTGAAGGCGGCCTCGGTGGCGGTGGCCCGGGCGCGGCGCCAGGCGGCGTCGCGGCCGAAGCCGTGGATGGCGTGCGGCGGGTGGTTGAGCGGCAGCTGGTGCAGGGTCGCCCCGTCCTGGAACTGCCCGTCCCTGGTCCGGCCGCACCACGGGACCATGGGGAAGGACCCGTAGTGGTCCCCCTGCCGCAGCAGTTCCGTCCCGTCGATGCGCAGACTGCTGATCCGGCAGCCGTTCTCCTGGTCGATGGTCACCTCGGCGCCGCCGGCGCGCAGTTGCGTACTCATGCCATGACCTTAGTCAGCCCGACGGGGTGATCCGGTCCGTGCCGGGAAGCGGGCGAGTTCCCCGGGTCAGCGGCGGCGGCGCAGGGCGCGGCCCAGGAGGACCGCCGAGGCCACGGCCACGGCGGCGGCCGGGGCGATCCAGCGGAGGTTGGCGTTCGCGGAGGCGGAGGTGGGCGCCGGGACCGGGGCGTAGCGGCCGCGCGGGGGCGCGTGGTCGACCTCCTCCGCGCTGCGGCCGATCATCGTGCGGCGGGCGTGCGCGGCCTCGGCCGGCGGGCGCGGCGGTCCACCGAGGTCACTGAGGTCGCCGAGGTCGCCGAGGTCGGCCATGCCTTCGAAGGTGCCCTCCAGGAACGGGTCCAGGGACGGGGGCGGGACCTCGGTGTCGAACACGGACGCGGTGACCTCGGTGAACCCCGGGTCCGGGTCCGGGCCTAGGTCGGTGTCGGGGTCGGTATCGGCGTCGGTGTCGAAGTGCTCCGGGGCCGGGTCTCCGTCGGTTGCCGCCGCCGCCGCGTCGGCCGGCCCCGCGGCGTCGGGCCCGGCGGCGCCGTCGACCGCGAGGGCCGCGAGGTGCCCGGCGGCGCGGTCCAGCAGACGGTGTGCGGCCGTGGCGGCCGCGCCGGGGGCGAAGGCGGCGGCCCGGCCGTCGGCGGCGGACTCGGCGGTGAACTCCAGCCGGGTGCCCCCGTCCGCCCCGGTCAGGCGCAGCGCGAGGGAGAGCTTCACGGTCCCGCTCCCCCGCACCTCGGTGCCTTCTCCGGCGAGGGTGAAGTGGTCCGGGTCCTGCTCGGTGACGGAGAGGGTGCCGCGGTAGGTGACGGTGTGCCCGCCGACCCGCACCTTCAGCCGGCCTGACAGCGGCCCGGCCTCGGTATCGGCGTCCTGCTGGAGCCCCGGCACGCATCGCGCCAGCCGGGCGGGGTCGCGCAGCACGGCGCGGACGTCGGCGGAGGGGACCGGTACGAACACCTGATGCTCCATGCGGACGAGCCTACCGACGCGACCGCCCGGCCACGAGTACCCCGGCCACGCGTACCCGGCCACGCGTACCCGGCATGCGTACCCCGGCTACGAGTACCTCGGGTGCGGCAGCGTCGACGGCGGGAGCCCCGCCACCCGGGTGCGCTCCGTGTCCCGGGCCGCGTCGGCCAGGGACCGCGTGGACAGGGAGCGCAGGGCGGGCGTCTCCCGGTCCACCCGCAGCCGGGGCACGTCCTCGCGGGCCGCCAGCACGAAGCCCCAGTCCTGCGGAAGCGTCGCAGCGGAGGCGGAGGCCGCGCCGAGCACCCGATCGGGGCCGGCGGCGAAGCCCGAGAGGCGGCCGCCCGCGCTGTAGGGGGCGGTGCGCAGGCCGGCCGCGCGCAGGGTGGCCTCGACGGTCCAGTAGGTACGGGGCCTGGTGCCGGGCGGCCCCGCGTGGACGGCGAGCCGCCCGCCGGGGCGCAGGGCCCGCGCGGCCAACCCGTAGAACTCCTGCGAGTACAGCTTCGTGCTGGGGGTGATCCCGGGATCCGGCAGGTCGGAGACGATGACGTCGAAGCGGTCCCGGGAGGCGGGTGCGCGCAGCCAGCGGAAGGCGTCCTCGGTGACGACGCCGAGGCGCGGGTCCTCGTACGCCCGCCCGTTCAGCGCGGAGAGCATCGGGTCCGTCCGGGCGAGCCGCACGACTCCGGGGTCGAGCTCGACGACGGTGACGGAGGCGACGTCGCGGTAGCGCAGCACCTCGCGGGCGGCGAGGCCGTCTCCGCCGCCGAGGACCAGGACGCGGGTGTGCGGTCCGGTCATCGCGGGGTGCACGAGGGCCTCGTGGTAGCGGTACTCGTCGTAACCGCTGACCCGCAGGCGGCCGTCGAGGAAGAGCTCGAGGGAGCGCGGGGAGCCGGTCGGGGGGCCGGTGAGGACGAGTTCCTGGACCCCGGTCTGGACGGCGACGCGGACCTCGCCGCCGTAGACGGCGCGGCGGGCGACGCGTTCGAAGTCGTCGGCGAGGACGGTGGCGCAGCCCAGGACGGTGAGGACGGTGACGTTGACACCGATGAGCAGCCAGCGGGCGCGGCGGCTCAGGTCCCTGCGGAACAGCCACAGGACGAGGCCGCCGCCGGCGATGACGTTGACGGTGCCGGTGAACATGGCGCCGGTGAGCTGGCCGAGGACGGGCAGCAGCAGGAAGGGGAAGGCGAGGCCTCCGACGAGGGCGCCGACGTAGTCGGCGGCGAACAGGTCGGCGACGGCGCCGCCCGCGTCCTGTCTGCGGATGCGCTGGATGAGGACCATCAGGAGCGGGATCTCGGCGCCGATGAGCACGCCGATGGCGAAGGAGAAGGCGACGAGCGCGGGCCGGGACTCCCCCAGCCAGGCGAAGCTGGCGTAAAGCGCTATGGCGGAGAGCCCACCGAGCAGGGCGAGGCCCGCTTCCACGAGGGCGAAACCGAAGGCGGGGCGCGCGCGCAGGGCCTTGGCGAGCAGGGACCCGACGCCCATGGCGAAGACCATGACGGACAGCACGACCGAGGCCTGGGTGACGGAATCGCCGATGAGGTACGAGCCGAGGGCGAGCAGCTCCAGTTCGTATACGAGCCCGCAGGCGGCGCAGACGAACACGGTGGCCAGGACGAGGAGTCGGCCGGTCCTGGGCCGTACGGGCAGGACGGCCGGGACGCGGCCCACACCGCGCGGCTCCGGAGCCGGGGGGCGGCGCCACCGGGTGCGAAGCACCCCGCGCGGGGTGGAACGGTCGATCATGAAGCGAACCGTACGTCACCGCCTGCTCGCATCCGGTCACCCACATGGGTGTAAGTGGCGCACTGGTTCGGGCAGTTGGCGTAACCGTCCGGCAACTCCGCTACTCCGCACCACCCGGGCACCCCGAATCGGCGCCGGCGGCCCCGCGCTCCGGGCGCGGGGCGGGGCCGGGCATCCCCGGACCAGCCGGATCAGCCCCACCAGTTGGACCAGCCGGGCCAGCCGGACCTGCCGGACCAGCCGGACGAAGGACCAGCAGGACCAGCGCCAACGGCCTAGATCAGCACCGGCGACTCCACGGCCGCCTCCGCGACGGCGGCCGCCGTGCCCGCCCCCGCACCCGTCGGACCGGCCGTCCGTACGCCGACCCGGGTCCGGGTGGCCACCAACTGCCCTTCCTGCGGGTACGCGTGCCAGGTCCGCCAGCGCACCTGGCCCTCGTAGCGCTGCGCGAGCATGGCGGTGAAGGCGTGCGGGCTGCCGGGGAAGGTCCCGGCGAGCCCGTTCGGGTGGTCCGCGACCAGCGCGAGCAGCTCCTGAGCCCGCCCGGCGAAGGAACCGCGCGAGAGGTTCTCGACCCGCGCGGCGAACTCGTACTCCCAGTCGCCGACGCGCTTGGCCACGCCGAGCGGAAGCGGGGTACTGCTGCCGGGCATACAGGCGACGGTCTCGGAGCAGAGCACGTCGCCCTCCTCCAGGAGTACCTGGTGGGAGGCCCCGAGCAGGCGCAACTCCACTTTCGCGCCACCCAGTTCGAGGTTCAGTACGGCCAGGGCGGGCAGCCGCTCCCGACCCAGGGCCCAGGCGAGATCGGCGGCACGCGTGTCGGTATAGGTGGTCTGGAGGGTCGTGAGCATGAGTCGGCTCCGCAAACGCGCGAGGGAGATGGGCCGGGGCCCGCCAGCGGTAGTCAACGGGTGGGGGGACACCGGCACGGGTCCACAGGAAGTCCAGGGAGGTCCGAGGACTGGTCTACTCAACCGAGGGAATCATGAAAGGCACGGCACTCACAGCGTTTTTACCCAAGTTGCAGGGGTTTACATCCCCTCGGGGGCTACACAGTTCACGTGTTCAACGACATGCCGCCCGTACGCCGTAATGCGCGGCCGTGACGTCCGAACAAGAAGACGCCCGACGGAAGTTGTGCCCGGCGGGCGCCTCACCTATGCGGGAAGCGGTACGAAGGCGGTCCGGAGGCGGAAGCCATCGATCCATGAATCCATGCTGCCCCGTGTCAGCTGGAACCGCATCCTCCGCCACCGCCGCAGGACGAGGAGGAGGAACCACAGCTGGAGGAGGAGGAGCCGCACGAGGAGGAACCTCCCGAGCCACCTCCGGCCCACCAGCCCCCGCCGCCGCTGCTGTCACCGCTGCCGCCACGGCTGCCGCCACCGCCGCCGCCCCCACGGCTGCCCTTGACCGCCAGCGCGCCGATCCCGACGATCCCGCCGACCACCACCACGAAGATCACGATTCCGAGGATCATCCCCCGACCCCTCTCTGCTCCCCCGGTTCCCCGGGGTGCGGGATCCCCTGTCGTCCCGCGTGCTGGGGGGATGCCCGCGGCCCACGCGGCCCAAAGCACACTTGAGCAAGTCCAGAGCTTCCCCGCAGGATTGCGCCCATGAGCGATCCCGAACGCAGCAACGGCCCCGCCCGCCCCTTCCTCAACCGCAAGCTGGCGGCCTTCGGCACGACGATCTTCGCGGAGATGTCCGCCCTGGCCACCGCCACCGGGGCGATCAACCTCGGCCAGGGTTTTCCCGACACCGACGGCCCCGCCGAGATCGCCGAGGCCGCGGCGCGCGCGATCCGTGACGGCCGGGGCAACCAGTACCCGCCGGGCCCCGGCGTCCCGGAGCTGCGTACGGCGATCGCCGCCCACCAGCAGCGCTTCTACGGCCTGGCCCACGACCCCGACACCGAGGTCCTCGTCACCGCCGGAGCCACCGAGGCCATCGCGGCCTCGCTCCTGGCCCTGCTGGAGCCGGGCGACGAGGTCATCGCCCTGGAACCCTTCTACGACTCCTACGCCGCCTGCATCGCGATGGCCGGGGCCGTCCGGGTGCCGCTGACCCTGCGCGCCCCCGATTTCCGCCTCGACGTGGACGCGCTGAGGGCTGCGGTCACCCCCCGCACCCGCCTCCTGCTCCTGAACACCCCGCACAATCCGACGGGCACCGTCCTGACCCCCGCCGAGCTGGCCGCGGTCGCGGAGCTGGCCGTCTCCCGCGACCTGCTGGTCATCACGGACGAGGTGTACGAGCACCTGGTCTTCGAGGGCACCCACACCCCGCTGGCGAGCCTGCCGGGCATGCGCGAGCGCACGGTCACCATCTCCTCCGCCGGCAAGACCTTCTCCTTCACGGGCTGGAAGGTCGGCTGGGTGACGGGGACGCCCGAGCTGGTCACGGCGGTCCGCTCGGCGAAGCAGTTCCTGACGTACGTGTCCTCGGGCCCGTTCCAGTACGCGATCGCCGAGGCCCTCGCCCTCCCCGACGCGTACTACGACTCCTTCCGCGCGGACCTGGCCGCCAAGCGCGACCTCCTCTCCGACGGCCTCGCTGCGGCCGGCTTCGAGGTCTTCCGCCCGGAGGGCACCTACTTCGTCACCACCGACATCACCCCGCTCGGCGAGCGCGACGGCCTCGCCTTCTGCCGGGCCCTGCCGGAACGCTGCGGCGTGGTGGCCATCCCGAACCAGGTCTTCTACGACGACAAAGCCGCCGGGGCCAGCCACGTCCGCTGGGCCTTCTGCAAGCGGACGGTGGTGATAGAAGAAGCAATCGAAAGGTTGTCTAAGCTGCGGAAATGAGCCCCGCCCGACCCGTGGAGCCTGAGCGGCGGACGGGGCCCAGGGTGCTACGGGTGCCCGTCCAGCTCCCCCAGGACTGACCCGGGGCATACATCCGCTACATGCTCGGGGCAGGCGTACAGGGTCGTTCCGGGGCCGCTCGTGCTGGGGATGTCCCGAACGGGCACGGGGGTCTTCGTGACCTTCTTGCAGACCACGCACAGCGCAACATGCCCGAAGCTGGGCCGGAGGGTGAGACCTTTGCGGGTCATGCTCGAATCCCTGTTTCGGTCGGGGCCGCGGGGGCGCCGGGGTAGGTGTAGTGGTACTCGCGGCCGAAGGTCACGGCAGCCGCAGCAAGGGCCCGCTCGCGCCGCTGGGTTTCCTCCCATTGATCCGCCTTAAACCGTTCCGCCAGTTCCACGAAGCGGGGACGGAACGGAGGGATCTCCGGAAGGTCAGGGTCGGTACCGGGGAAGCGCTCAAAGGCCCCCCGAAGTCCCGCCAAGGAGACCCGGACCGGCTCCGGAGCGGGCGGGCCCCAGACGAGCGGTGCGGCGTGCCTGCCTGCCGGGCGCCGAGATTCGACGGGGTGAAGCAAGGCAAGAGCGAACAGTGCCCAGGGCAGGCAGAGGCCCCAGAAGGTAATGTCACGCATTGTCGTCAGCTCCCTTAGAACTGTCGGCCACGCCCCGGGACGGTTGGCGCCGTCGCCGGGGTCTGTCGTGCCTGCACCTTACCTAGACTTGTCTACCTTCGTCTATTGACGTACAGGGTCGTACGCTCAGATGCCCCAACATGGCCAGTTGTCTACTCTTGCTCCATGTCGGAGATTGACCACGAGTCGCCCACGCCGGTCTACCGGCAGATTGCGGCGCTGATCATCGCGGAGATCAAGAGCGGCGCCATTCCGGTGAACCGCAAGATCCCCAGTGAGTCCAACCTGACCCAGCGCTTCGGCGTGGCTCGTGAGACCGCCCGGAACGCGGTGAAGTTCCTCCGTGACGAAGGCTGGGTGTTCACCGTGCCCCAGCGCGGGACTTACGTGACCGATCACTCCGCACGGTCAGGCGACGAAGCCCAGTAGCCCCGTTCGCCGGCTGGTGATTCACAGGCGAACGGGGCCGGGCTCAGCGGTTCAAATGCCGATGATCGGCCAGTACCCGCAACCCGGACATGAGCCGGGGAAGGGTGCCATCACACCGGATTTCCTGCGGCACTGACCACACGGTCCAGCACGACAGACACCACAGCACTTGCCGGTTCTCCGGGTCGCGCTGGGCAGTGCTTCCACACTGTGGGCAGTCCTGCACGCGGGCTCCTACGCCGAGAGGTCGAACTCCCCCAGCTTGGCACCCTTGAGGAAGTCGGACCACTCCGCCGGGGTGAACTGGACGGACGGGCCGCCGGTGGAGTTGCGGACCGCCACCTTGCCCGGGACGTTGGTCGCGACCTCGACACAGCGGGGGTCGTTGTTGTTGTACTGACAGGCGCTGGACGTACGGAACTCGAACTCAGGGGTTCCAGTCATGTCTTCCGTCCTTCAGACGAGTGGGAAAGTCGCTTGGCTTCAGGGCCCGCCCGTCCACAGGAGGGACGCAGACGGACGGGGCCCCGCTTCCTCAAAGGCACGCGCCCAGTGGCTTCCTAAGAGGGTCCTGCAACCCCTTCCGGCCGCTCGACCTGTCCAAAGGTGGGGGCGGTCGGAAGGGGGGCTTTGGGTGACCTGCCAGGGGCTAGGCTCTGCCCATGGCTGAGGCTTTCGTCAATGACGACGTGCACCACATGGCCTGTGGCGTCTGCCCGTCGCGACGGTTTCCGGTCGGGGGCTTCGACGTGTACGAACGCCCTTCGAAGGAGTGCCCGTTCAACCCGGAGGATGGCCACCGGTACGCCGCGGACGGCACACCGGTATGCGTCCACCCGGAGAGGGTTGGTCTCCCGGTCGGGCGGTACAAGAGCGAGAACGCTCCGCTTGCCATGGCTCTGAAGCTGCCGAACACGGAAGCGGAGCTTGTGCCCTACCTTCGTGATCTGCTGTACGGCGCAGCGCCGGTCTTGCTTGACGATCTCATTGAGCAAGCCACCGCTGAGATCCCCCGTGTGTTCCCCGGCGTGGACGTGCTTGCGACGCTGCGCCGTGCGCTCAGCTAGCCACTAGGCAGCGGCGAAGTCGAACGAGTGCTCCTTGCCGGACCGGCGGAAGCCCGCCTCCTCGTACTTGGCCTCCAGGATGGCCAGCCGGCGGTTCACCTCGTTGTGGTCGAGCCAGTAGCGGAGGTTCGGCTCCCCCCACGCGGCCATGTACGCGGCGTGCGTGTAGTCGCCGGCGGCGTACTCGTGGTGCTCCTTGTCCGTCTGGTGGATGACGGAGATCCCGACGCGCTTGGCGATGCGGTCCAGCAACTGGGGCTGGGCGATCATCGCGTGCATCATCTCGTCCACCGGGACGGAGACCGGGATCTCCGTCATGTCCTCGTCGTTGCCGCCCAGCTCGTAGACGGCAGCCTTGAGGGCCAGGGCGCGGAGCCCTTCGGTGAGGAGCGGACGCTTGTCGGTGTCCAAGTTCCACTGCTCGATGACGGGGAAGCCCGTGAAGCAGGTCCACGCCTCGTCGTACTTGAGGGCGGCAGCCGTGAAGGCGTCGAACTCCGGGTCAGCCTCGATGGCAGCCATGATCTGTCGGGCCCGCGCCGCCACGTCCTCAGCGGCGGGAAGGGCCGGGGTCACGTTGCTCACTGTTGCACTCTCCTAGTCGGTTGCGTGCACTGTCTGGTCGTCCCGGCGCCTGTCGTCAGCACACGGGGTGACGCCGGGACGAACCCACCCCGTGAGGAGTGGGGGCTTGCCCGCCCCTGCCGGACGGTTTCCGTTGCTGTGAGGGAGCACATTTCGGGGTTAGGTCTGGCAGGGGCGGAGTCTGTGGTCACGCTGCCGTGGACACGTCCGCGAAGGGGTCCCAGTCGGCGGCGAAGGCGATGGGCACCGGGAGGCCGGAGAGGGTGAAACCGGTGTATCCGTCGTTGGTGTAGAGGTGAAAAGGGTCCCGCCCCGCCAACGTGGCTATCACGGCGTCATGCAATGACGCGTTGTCGGCCCAGTCCCTGAGCGTCTGGGCCACGTCCGGGCTGTTGGGGTCGGGCTGGACGAGCACGGCATTGCTCGGGGAGGCTCCAAGCCACTTGGTGTCCGGGCCCGGGTCAACGAGCCCGGCCACGTGAAGTGCTTCGCTGCGAAGCCACTGCACGGCCAGACGGGGGGTTGCAGCCCAGCCTTCCCGGAGAGGGAACCTGTTGCGGCCGGCCCATAAGACCACTTCGCAGACGTAGAAGTCGGGGTTCACGCCGTCACCCGCTGGACCTTCGCCGGTTCCAGTTCCTTTCGCAGTTCCTCCGTGGGCAGCAATTCCGCGAAGTCCTCGAAGGTCCTTCTGAAGCATCGGTGACCGGTCGCCTGCATGTGGTCGCGCATCCAGTCATCTACGTCCGCCGCGGAGTCTTCCGTTTCCGACTTGGCGCCGCACAGCTCGACTTCCCCCGACTCGCACACGGCCCTGTACTCCGGTTTGACCTTCGGGTCCTGTCGGGTCGTGTAGTCCTCGAAGCGGAAGATGGACCGGTTCACCTTGTTCCCTTCCGGCTACGGTCGTTGGCTGCCGCAACCTTGGCGCTGAGCGTCCGGGGCTCGTTGTGCGTTTGAGGCATGTGAAGAGGGCACTGGCACGGCGGAAATTCCATGGACCCCGGCGGGATGCAGTCCGCTCCGGCCGTCTCGACCCGAAGGACTTCGTCCTGCCCAAGCTCCTTCATGAGCTGGGAGATGTGTGTGTGCGCCCGACTGGTCACGTGATCAACCACCCGGTGAGGTCCGGCTCCGGCTCCCGGCGTGCCTCGTGGGCCAGCTCGTTGCCCTCCGGCAGCAATCGCCAGAAGCCGTGAGTGCTGATCAACTTCGTCGGGTCATCGGCTACGTCTGGCGCCCCTTCGGCGTGCGCCACATCTCGCGTACTCACGGTGCCCCAGCTCCGTTCGCGTCGTGATCTCGCTTGTGACTACGCAACCGCGTTACGGGCTGTGGCGGTACCGTTGCAGCGGGACCACGGTTTTAAAGCGTTTAAAGCACCCCGGGGCGAAGGGAGTTGACCGCCCGTGACGAAGATCCCGAACGAAGGTCTTCAGCGCCTGTACGTCGAAACGAACTGGACCTTGAGCCAGTTCGCACGCGCCATCAACTTGCTGGCCAGCGAGAATGGCACGCCGCTCAAGTGCAACCCGTCCACGGTCCACCACTGGTTAGGCGGGACGCTCCCGCAGAAGGAGACCGTCCGTCGCTACGTTGTCGAAGCGTTCTGCCGCCGGCTGCAAAGGCCCGTAACGCACCTCGAAGCCGGCTTCCCCCCTCCCGCAGATTCATCCCCAGCTTCCACGGATACCGTGGAAGGGATGATCGAGCTGGGGAGGCAAGACATGGACCCGTCACGGAGGGCCGTTCTCGGCGCGGGCCTCTTCTCCGTGGCGCTGACCATTCCCGGTTGGCAAGACGTGATCGGCCGGGCGGAAGCGGTGCACGCCGGACGCATGTCGCGCATAGGGATGAACGAAGTTGAAATGGTCATTGCCATGACCGAACGGATTTCGGACCTTGATGATCAGTTCGGGGGGCGCCACGCCCGTCCCATGGCCGCAAGTTTCATGGTCAACACCGTGGCTCCGTATCTCCGCGCCGATGCGACGGACGAAGTTCGGAAGGCGATGCTCTCAGCCGCTTCGGACCTTGCCTACCTGACCGGCTACATGGCCGTGGACGAAGGTGTTCACGGTCTCGCCCAGCGGTATTACGTGAAGGCGCTTGAGCTTGCCGGCGCCGCAGATGATCACTTGACGTATTGCACCACTCTGCGAGGCATGAGCGTTCAGGCTGTGGATCTTCGACACGGCACGAAGGCCATGGAACTGGCGGATGCCGCCGCTGCCGCTTCTCCGAAAGCCGGGCCCCGGATGTTCGCCTTCCTTGCAGGGCAGCAAGCCCACGCTGCTGCCCAGACAGGTGACCGGGTGACCGCCCTCCGGAAGATCCGGGAGGCGGAATCTTCGATGGAACGGGCGGAGTCCCGAAGCCGGGCCTTCGGCTCGTACGACCCATCTTCGCTGAACTACCACGTCAGTCAGGTGCGGTACGAACTGGGTGACGTGGCCGGGTCCATCGAAGCGATGCGGCAGTCTGATCAATTGCGCTATGGCGTGTACCGGCGGGCTCGTGTCCGCCATCGGGCAACTCTGGCGGAGCGTCAGCTTGAGCTTGGCCACCTTGAAGCGGCGTGCGCCACCTGGCATACGGCCCTGGATGACTTCCCCATGGTCCAGTCAGGCCGGGCCGATGATCGGATCAAGGCCATGTTCGGACTCATCCGGCCGCATATCAAGAACGCTACAGCTCGGGACCTGTACGAGCGCGCCCGGACCGTGGCCCCGGCTTCACTGGTCGCCTGAACGCAAGAAGCCCCGCCACCCAGAGCAAGGGTGGCGGGGCTCTTCGTCTTCGTCAGGCGGGGGTGCCGCGGGTAAGGAGCTGTGCCTCCTCCGCTTGCACAGCTACCACTAAGCGACTGCCCGACCGTCACCTTCAGCCCAGGTGACCCAGGGCTCTTCGGCCGGTCGAAGCCTGCCGGTCTCCGGGGAGATAACCCACTCATGGATGCCTACCACTCCTCCCGTGGTCAGCCGGTAGGCCACGAGCCGAAACCGGCGGGCCCCCCTTGCTTCGTGCATGACGCGGGCCACCGTGGACCCGTAGACCGCGAGCGCGCGCCCCAGCTCGCTTGCGCTGCGAATGTCGTCCGGCATGGGCGGGAACTCCTGACCGATGGGCAACCACTTCCATCGGTCAGGACCCACACACACGGGACCTTCGGTGATGAACTGTACGGACGGGACTCCTTCTACGTAGGACATGCGAAAACCAACCCCCTGATGGTTCGCTATGCGACGACTCGCACAACCATTCGACCCTACAGCGAGCCACTGACATATGCCCCTGTGTTATGCCACAAGATCATCTTGGTTCCGTAACAGGGTGAACCGGGGCAAAAAGAAAGCCCCGCCGAAGCGGGGCTATACCGGGTCACCCTACTCACGTGAGTAGGGCAACGTCCGGAAGTCGGGCCGGTGTTCCCACCTATCGGAGGTCCCGGAAGGTGAGACTCACCAGCGCGACGGAGGGTTGTACGCCGGGCGCGGACGGGCCGTGGCTGCCGTGCGGAAAGCCCCCAGCTCAGGGGCCGTGACGCGCTCGCTCGCTTCCACGAGCCAGAGACCCAGCTCCCGGGCCTGGGCCGGGGTGAGCTTGGCCCGGTCACCCGGCACAGCAAGGGAGACGGAGCCCTTCTCCTTGTCGTTGTGCCAGACGAGTACGCGGCCGGCTTCGGCGGTCATGGTGGCCTTCGTCTCGCGAACGGTCTGCATGGTCATGCGGTCCTCTTCCTGGGGTCGGTGGTACTGGGTGAAGGGGGAGCGTCCGGTCAGGCCGGGCACAGGGCGCCCTTGCGGGTGAGCCGGGCAGCCATGGCGGCAGTCAGCTCGTCCGCCTCTTCCGGGGTCTGGGCGGTGGCCTTGATCCAGCGCTTGCCGAAGCTCTTCAGGCCCTTGGAGCGGGCTTCCCGTACGGCCTTCGCGGTGGTGTCCATGTCCGCGGCAAGCTCTTCGTCCGCGCCGTTGCCGTAGAACGGGGCCGGGTGAATGCCGAAGGTGGCGCGCAGTACGTACGCCTGCCGTTCGCCCATCACGTCCAGCACGCCATGCACGAGCGCCTTCTTCACCCGGGCCTCTTCGCGGGCCACGTCGCTCGCCGTGATCAAGTCCTCCGGCACTCCGTAGGTGGACGTTCCCGGCTCCCAGGGCTCGTCATCCGTGGAGCCCGGCGCCGGGGCGTCCAGCGAGTCAGCGCCCTGATAGGCGAGACGGGCAGCGTGGGCCCGGTCCGCGCTCAGCCGGCGACCGGCAGGCGGAACGGTCTGGGCCAACTTCTCGGCAAGGAACGGGTCACCGCCCGCGCGGTCCAGCATGGACAGGAACGTTTTTGCAGCGTCTCCGTCCACGCCCTGATTCCGTTCCGTGCGGGTGGCGCCCAGGAGCGTGGTCTCCACGGTGGTGTACGCGAAGCCCAGGAAGTCCGGGTTCATGTTCTCGTCAAAACGAGCGAGCGCTTCCCAGACGGCAATGCGTCCCTGCTGGGTGAACTCGTCAAAGTAGTCATCGTGGCGGGGACCACTCTCCGCCATCCGCCGGGCCGCCTTACGGGCGAGCACGGCTATGCGGGACTCCGTAGCTTCGATGACCGCCGTGGTCGCTTCAAGGTCTGCATTCTGGGCGGCGCGGACGGTCGAAAGTGCAAGTGCGCTGGACACGGGTGGGCTCTCCTTGGCTTGGCTCACCCGTGGTCTGGTGAGCCGATTGCCCGGAGAGGGCCGAACCGTCGTGCAGCGCGTCTGACCTGCGCTTACGCCTGTTTATGGGTGCACGAAGCCCATGGCTGTCTGTAAAAGGGCACGGCGAATCAAGCCCCCTGCCGGGGGTGCTTGACGCGGGGCTTGATCAAGGCCGTACGTCTGTGGTCGGAGCCGGCGAGCGGTGCGGGCCCGCCGGTGGTTTCAAGGAGTTAGAGCCGCGTCACGAACGCAGAGTTGTGGAGTCCGCACGGGCCGTGACCCGGGTTCATCCCGCAGGATGAGCGCGAGACCGGACCGTGATCGGTTCTTAAATGGGTTGCGGGAACAGGGCCCTACTCGCGCGAGTAGGGCGGCACGACGAAGCCCCGCCTGCCGCCGGATGGGGTCCGGGGAGACGGGGCCTGGGTCGGTCAGTAGTCCGCGCCGTACAGGCTGCCCCAGGAGCGTCCGCCGATTTCGGCTTCGGCCACGATGGGCACCCCGAACAGGTCGAAGGTCATTGCCTTCTCTACCGCGCGGGCAACGTCCCGGGCGTCTTCACGCGGTGCGGAAAGGAGCGCTTCGTCATGAATTGGGAGCTTGAGCATGTCCAGGAGCCCGGCTTCTTCGATGTTCAGCAGGGCCTGACCCAGGCAGTCCCGCGCGGCTGACTGGCACTGGTAATTCACCACGGCGTACGTGCGGTCACGGTCCAGCGGGAGCCGGCGACCGGTGGCGGACACGGTGACCATGCCGGACTCGAAGGCTTCGCGCTGCCACCGGGCGGACGCTCGCTTGATCTCCGGGTACAGCCGGTCATACTCCGCGAAGGCCCGGCGCATGGCCTCTTCGCTCGCGCCTGTCTGCCGTGCTGCCGTGCGGACGCCTCCGCCGTAGACCTTCGAGAAGCCCGCACCCTTGAAGACCTTGCGGTCCTTCTCCGTGGCGCCTTCGCCCTTGACGAGCCGGGCCGTGAACCAGTGGATGTCTTCCCCGCGGAGGAAGCCTTCTGTCATGCGGGTGACCCCGGCGAGACCGGCAAGGACCCGCATCTCAATGGCGCTGAAGTCCACGCTGATCATGACGTGACCGGGGTCCGCGAGCAGGGCCCGGCGGATCATCTGGTCTGAGCTGGGCAGGGTCTGAAGCGCCGGCCGGGTCACAGACATGCGGCCCGTCCGGGCCTGCATGGAGTTGATGAACGGGTGCACGCGGCCCCCGGCGTCCATCACTTCAAGGAAGGTGTCCGCGTAGGTACTCCGCCACTTGCCCGCCCTCTTCGATCGGATCACGGCTTCCGCGAGCGGGTTGGGAGTCCGGACGTGAAGGCGCTCCCCTTGAAGGGACAGGTCCGCGAGCGCGGAGAGAACGGCCTTGTCCACCTTCACGGCGCCGGATGCGGTGCGCTCGCCCAGGTGCTCACCCATGCCCGTGAGGGCTTCGGCTATCTGCCGGGGTGCGTTGACGTTCTCGACTCCGTACCGGCGGGCCACACCCGCGAAGTGGTGCTCTTCGGCAGTCAGGGACGCACTCAGTTCCCGTACGTAGTCCTGATCAAGGACCATGCCCGCCCGCTGCATGGTCGTGGTGATGCGGGCTAGCTCGTGCTCGTACTGGACGAGCGTGGGCCGTACGCCCAGGCGGGCAAGCTCCCGGCTGAGTACCGGGTCCAGCCGGGCCGTGTAGATCACGTCCAGTCCGGCGTACAACGCGAAGGTGGGGTTGCTGAGCGGAATGGCTGCCCAGCCGGTGGCCTTCGTCAGGCCCAGGCTTCGGAAGACCTGGGTCAAGTCGCCCTGGGTGTCCGGGGCGGAGGGGTCCACCCAGTACGCGGACAGGGGCTTGAGCCCGGTCCCGATGCCACCTTCCTGGGGTTGCCGCGGGTCCAGAAGCCCGGCCTTCAAGCGGGTGTCCGTAGTGCGCGGGGCGAGCGATTCGAGCGGCACCCCGGCGTGCCTGTCCAGTACGGCCCAGTCGAACGGGGCGTTGTGGATCAGGAAGCGGGGCACCCGGCGGAGGGCAGCGCGAGCGGCGGACTGGAATGCGGGCCCGCGCTCCCAGGGAATCACCCAGGCTGTGAAAGCGTCCCCGAACTGGACCGTGCGGAGCCGGTAGCCGGGGCTGTAGATGTTCAATCCGGTCGTCTCAGTGTCCAGAGCGATCGGGCCGCGCCGTTCGGCTTCGGTGAGCCACGCCCGGAAGGCGTCAAGGTCTGCGCGGGTCTGCGGTACGTGGACGGTCACCGGGTCGCCGGCGACTTCGTGGCGGTAGGTCTCCACGGTCGGTCTCCCCCCAGATACGACGAAGAGCCCGCCCAGACATGCCGGGCAGGCTCTTCGGGTGTGCGGTTGTCAGTGCTGAAGTAGGTGCTGGAACGCAGCAAGCGCCTGGGCGGGAAGGACCCCGTTGCCGATGGCGCGGAGCTGGGCCTTGCGGTTCAGGCCGGGTACGTCGGTGACCCAGCCGGACGGAAGGCCCATCAGCCACTCAGTCCATGCCGGGGTGAGCCGGATGCCTCCGCGCGGTCCCCGCTCCGTGGGAGCCGGGGCCGGTCGTCCGGTCAGGACTTCCCATCGGCGGACGGTGGGAAGGAACTCTCCCCACCATGCGGCAGGCGAGTAACGAGCGTCCGAAGGTTCGGACCGCCCTGGGTGCTCTTCGAGCCTCCCGGCCCCCCGGCTCCGTCCGATGCTGTGGGAGTAGGGAAGAAGACGAGCACCACCGGCAGGACCGGCGTCCCGGTGTTCACCTCCTCCGCGGGCTTCGAAGGCCACTTCTTCTCGTGCGCCTGCCCCTTCAGGTGTGGCGACGCAGAACCAGCGGTCGCGGTGGTGCGGGGCTCCAATTTCTGAAGCGCGGAAGCTGCACCATTTCGCGTCGTACCCGCTCGCGGCCAATCCCCCGAGAACTTCCGGGAGTCCGCGGCGCCGGATTGCCGCGACGTTTTCCAGGTAGACGACTCGTGGTCGAAGTGTGCGAATGGATTTGAGGACGTCGAACCAGATTCCTGATCGTTCGTCGGCTAGCCCCCTCCTTCTACCGGCGTTGGATATCCCCTGGCAGGGGAACCCGGCCGTGATGATGTCTACTTCTCCTTGCAGTGCCTCCCAGTTGATTTCCGTGATGTCCCCGAGGTTCGGGGCGTCCGGGTAGCGGGCGGCAAGAATCAGTGAGGCGTGCGGGTCGCTCTCCGCCACGTAGCGGATGCGCTCTCCAGTCAGGGCTTCCACGGCTAGGCCCAGGCCCCCGTACCCGGCGCACAACTCCAAAATGGGCATGACGAGCGCGCCCCCTGTCGGTCGTGAGGTCAGCCCGCGAAGATGCCGGGGCCGGTCGGTGCCGGAGCGTCGCCGGCTGGACGGACGCCTACGAGCGCCACGCCCCGGTTGGTCTTCTTGCGGATCACTCCGCGCTCTTCCATGGCTCCGAAGAAGGCGCGTCGGGTCCAGCGCTCCTTGAGCGGCAGGTTCTCCGCTTCGCACCAGTCGAGATACGCCGTGAAGGCGTCCGCGCCGGGCATCTGGGCCGTGTCGTCCCGGTCAAGGACGCCAGGGAAGAACCCGGCCAACGCGTCGCTCGTCTCGCGGTACTCCCGGGTGGCATCCGCGATGACGGGCGGGTCCTGAAGGCCGGAGGCGTGCCACTCCATGGCGCCCTTGACCGCCCAGGCGGCAATGCCCTCCGCCTCCGCGGTGAGCTTCTGGTCTAGGTAGGGGTCACGCTCGTGCGGAGCGAAGTACCGCGTGAAGGGGATCATGCGAACCCGTCGCCAGAGACCTTCGTCCTGGCCCCTGAAGCGGGGCTTGTGATTCGTGGAAAGGACGATAAGGAAGCTGGGCTTGAATTCGAAAAACTCTTGCCGCATGAACCGGGCGGTCATCACGTCCTTGCCGGACGCACGCTTGAGGATCGCCTCCGACATGGGCTTGCCGCTCTCGCCTTCGCTCGCCATGACGAGCCGGCTCCCGCGGAGCTGGGCAATGTCGTTGGGGATTCCGCCGCTGGGCTTCTCCTCGAAGGTGCTGAAGGCCGTGGTTCGCGTGATGCTGCGGAACACCGTGGTCAACGTGTCCGTGGCAACGCTCTTCCCGTTGGCGCCCTTGCCCCACAGGACAACGAAGCACTGTTCTTGAACGCTGCCGGTGATGCCGTAGCCCACGAGCCGGCGGAAGTAGTCCGCCAACTCCGGGCTCCCTGGGAATACTTCGAGAAGGAAGGACAGCCACCGCGGGCACTCGGCTTCGGGCCGGTAGTCGATGTCCAGCCCGTACGTCAGCAAGTCCCCCTTGCTGTGCGGCTTCAGATCCCCGGACCGTAGGTCCACGGTGCCGTTGGCGAAGGTCAGAAGGTGCGGGTGCGCGTCGAAGGCGGAGGCGTCCACGTGGACGGACGGGACCGCGCGAAGCTCCCGTATCAGGGAGTCGATGTGTCGTGTCTGGGTGAAGCCCAGGGCCACCTTCTTGAGGGCGGCACCGGGGTCTTCCTTCGGGTCTCCGCCCGCTTCCGCGTGCTCCGCGCTGATCTCCGCGGCTGCCACGGTGAGGGCGGCCCCCATGTAGTGGATGGCCTGACGAACGCGGGTGTCGCTCCGCTCCCAGACCTTCCCGTTCCACATGTAGAAACCCAGCCCCGGCGCGTGCTTGATCGTTCCCCGCAGGAAGGCGACCAATGCGTGTGCGTTGAGCACGTCGGACGAGCCGTAGCGCTCCGCGAAGTCCCGCATGAGCTGGACGGCACGGGCGCCTTCGTCGGAGTCCGGTACGAGTGCCCCGGTCTCTCCGTCCACGAGCGCGCTGCCGGCGGGTCGGACTGGGCGGGCCGCCTTGACCGCGCGGTGAAGGGCTGTGGGGAAGGCGTTCGGGTCATCCTCGCGCCACCGGGTCAGGTCGTGCCCGGCCGTGGGGATGTCGAGTGCGAACACGTCCACGCCGTGGGCGGCAAGGCCCTCCGCCAGACGCTGGGTGAAGCCCAGCCCGGCCGGGTCGTGGTCACCGGCAACGATGACCTGCGAGCCCCGAAGTCCCTCCGCCAACTCCCGGATCAGGTCCGGGTTCCCGGCCAGACTCGCGCCCCGCACGGCCACAGTGTCGTAGCCCACGGCCACGGCAGTGAGCGCGTCGCCGGGGCCCTCCGTGACGATGGCGACTCCGTACCCGCCTCCGCCGCGAAACACGCCGTACTGAGCCCAGCGGGCCCCTTCGGGGTTCATCAAGGACAGCCACCGCCCGGGGCACTGCCCGGTGAGGTCCCGGCCCTGAAGCCCGCGGGCCACGCCGGTGAAGTCGCGGAGCGGGACGGTAAGCCGCGGGAACGCGAGGAAGGACCGGGAGCGGTAGGGGAAGCCGGTGATGAACTCCCCGTTGTCCACTCCAAGCCCGTACTCCTGGGCGCCGGCAAGGTCGATGCCGAAGCGCCCCGCGGCGTACTGGGCAGCGCGAGCGGCGGCTTCGTCGTCCCGCTTCTGGAGTAGGAAAGCGGACTCGTCCACGTACCGGGCGAGCGCTGCCGTGTACTCCGGGCCCACGAGCTGGGGGCGCGCGGACGAGACGGTCAGGCCCTCCCCGGCAGCGTCGAACAGGTCCACCCAACGGAGACCGGCAGCCGTGATCACCTCTTCTGTGCGGCAGCCGGCGCGGCACGTGATGCGGACCTTGTGGTCATCGCCCCGCCAGATCCGAAGGGACGGGCGGGAGTCGCCGTGCCCGGGGCACAGGGCGAGATAGCCCCCGTCCGCCTCTTCGGTCACCTGGGAGAAGCGCGAGAGAACGTCAGAGAAAAGCATGAGGGAACCTCCTTCTTCTCTCGGCTTCTAGTGCGTGGATTGCCTGCCCTACGGGGCCGTGCGGAGGTCTGCCACGAGCCGGGTGAAGTGCTCAAGGTCCGTGGTCAGGTACCACCGGGCGGAGGCGAGACCGCGCACCGCCGGGACGAAGGCGTACCGCTCGCGCATCTGGGTCGTGGTTACGCCCAGGGCAAGGCGGGCCCGTGTCCAGGTGCGCACGCCGAAGTGGACCTTGCCCTTGCCGACTCCCGCCCGGCGGAGCTTGTGCACCACCACGCCGTACGGGAACCCGGCGTGATCGGCTTCAACGTGGGCCTGACGAAGCCACGCAGGAACGGCCAGCGCCTTCACGTCCTTGCACTCCAGAACGAAGGGTGCGGCGTGCACATCACCCACGTCCCGCGCGCCTTCCTGGGCGGCCCGGCGAACGTTGAGAGCAGAGAAGATGTCAACGAACTTCCCCGTCTCGTCCACGAGCCCCAGGGCCTTGTTCATGTAGTCGCGAACCGCAGACTCCCAGGCGGTCCCCTTGGCCTTCGACGGGTTAGCCACGGCGGCCCCCGAAGCAAGCCCCGACGAAGAAGCCCGCGTTGAACACGAGCCACCCGACAAGCACGGCCGTTGCTGTATCCATTGGTCCCCCCGTGTCCCTACTCGCGCGAGTAGGGCGTATGACGAAGGGCCGGACAGCATCCCAGCGGATACCGTCCGGCCCTTCTCGTGCTGTTACTGGTCTCGCTCGCCCGTCACGTCCGGCAGGCACAGCCGCGCGTGCTCCGTGGAGATCCACTCCTTCCGGAGCCGCTTCCGCGGTACGAACCCGGATTCGGTCCCGGTCGGCTGGACGCGGAGCATCGGGCGAAGGATGCCGTCCACCTTGCGGACCGTGACCCGGTCAATGATCGCGTCGGCCATCCTGACGCGGTTCCCCTGCCGGGCGCCGTAGGTGATCAGGTCCCCGCGGTACAGCGGGTTTCCCGCATAGTCGGAGACCGTCCCGCGCTTACCCATAGACGTGCTCCTCTTCGTCCACGCCGAACCGTCGCCGGCGCTCACTGATCACGTGCCGAATCTCGCCCGGCTTCCACTCCCACAGCGGCGCCTTCAGGGCCGGGTCCGGCAGGGAACGAAGGAGCGTCAGGAACTCCCCGCTCCCTGCCGGTGCTGCAAGGAATGAGCCGGGCAGAAAGCCGGTCAACGGTCTTCCGCCACAGCGTCGTTGTACGAGCCGATCACCTCAATGACCGGCTTACGGAAGTCCACCTTGACCCCCGCCTTGTTCACGTAGCTGACGTGCTCAAGGGTGAACTTGCACAGGGCCTCACCCTCCACGTCGTCAAGGGCGTCCTTGACTTCGTGGATCACCTCCGCGAGCGACCACGCGGACGCGATGAACCGGCCCTTGCCAAGCTCGTAGTCATGGGCCAGACGGAAGGTGATGTTGATGGCCGGTGCCGGACCGATGCCCTGACGCGCGAGCTCCTTGCGCTCCGTCATGAGCTTCGGGCAGCCGCACGGCTCCCCCTTGCGCTCCGGCGGGGACAGGAAGGCCACCCCGTCGCACTCGTGGATGGGACCGGTACGGCCCCAGAGAATGAGCTTGTCCTCAATGGCGCGGCTGCCGTCGATGACGACTTCCACCGTGTCCGCATCGGTGAGGACGTGAAGGTTCTGTTCCTTCGTCGGGTCGTACTCCTCCGCGCTGCCGCCCAGGAGCTGGGCCACCGCGTCAGCAACGGTCGGATCGCCGGTGGTGACCCGCCACTTCGCGAGGCTGACCGGCTTCTTGTTCACGACCATGCCGGACCGGAACGAGAAGGTGTGATCGTTGCTGAAGTCGTTCTCCGGCTTCGGCTTCGGCTTCGCGTCCGGGTCGGTAGCGAAAATCTGAAGTCCCACGTTGTCCCCCTGGGGTTGGTTGATCAGGGGGAAGGGCGGGGCTCGTGGCCAGCCGCTCCGTCCCCCTTCACCCGGGGTCTGGGGCGTCGATTGCCCACAGGCTGGGGACAACAGAAAGCCCCCGGCAGCCGAAGCCACCGGGGGCGGTACTGCAAGGGCCTGGGCTACTTGGCCCGGCGCTGGGTGCCCGTGACGAGCTGCCCGGCCGCCTTCGCAATGGCGCGGCCCAGCACGGTCTTCGAGACCTCCCGGTCCCAGGTGAAGACCTCACGGAGACGGAGGAAGGTGGCGAACACGTCGGCGGAGTCGATGCGGACGGGCTTGAACTCCCACGTCTCGTCCGTGATGTGCAGGACACAGGCCCCGTCGAAGTCGGGCATGGGCTCACTCGTTCCGTCCGGCCCGATGATGCGGTCTGCGTGCGCGTACGCGGACATCTGAAGGGCCACGTCCGGGTAGGTGGCCTTCGATGTCTTCCAGTCCGCAATGACCGTGTGCCGCTCGCCGGAGCGGTCCGGAGTGGGCTTCCCCTCTTCGTCCAGCCACACGTTCAAGATGGCGTCGAAGCTGCCGGCGTAGCCGTGCTCGTCCGACCACGCGATGTCTTCGGCGCGGACGAGTTCGGGGTTGACCGCCTCAAGGAACTCAAGGAAGTGCTTGCGGTAGGGCTCAAGGTCCGGGTGGACCCTGCCCACGTGCTCACCGCGGATCAGCCGCTCAAAGAGGTCATGGGCGTCACTGCCCAGGTCAGCGCGCGCCTTCGTGTACCTGCGGGCCGCCCCCTTGAGGTAGTCAACGGCTCCCTGCCGGTCCCGCTCCGCCATCTGCTGGACGAAGGGCAGGGAGTCAACGGCAAGCTCCGCCACCATCCGGGCGTTCCAGAACGCGAGGAAGGGCTTCGGCAACATGCTGATGACGGAGGTGACGCCGGGGACCTTCAGGTCAGGCTTGTCCGGGTCGAAGTAGAAGCGGGTGCCGCTTCGGGTGATGGTGCGAATCTGGGCCATGGGCCGGGCCCCCCTGGGCTCGTGGTGGATGGTTCACCACGGGTCTGGGGAGTGGATTGCCTCGGCAGTGACGAAGTGGCGAAGTGACGCCCGGTGCCGGTTGAAGCCCTATGTACTGGTGTTGGTTGCTCCATGGGTGGAACAGAGAAAGAACCCTGTTCCGTCACTTCGTCACCACCGCCGGCCACGACGAAGCCCCGCCGGTCCGCTGGGGTCCGACGGGGCTTCGCGTAGGGGTGGAGCGGGGCGTCAGAGGCTGTCCGCGAGCCTCTGCGCTTCCTCTGCAATCTCCCCCAGCCGGGCCTTCGCCTTGCGCTTCTGGGCAGCCGTGAGGGCTCCCACGTTCTTCTCTGTCTTCGTCAGCTCGTGACTCATGGAGTCGAAGTAGCTCGTCACCCGGGCCAACGGCGTGAGCCGGGCTTCCTGTTCGTCGCTCAGCTTGTTGCCCGCAGCCTGAAGGACCTTGCGCTCCCGGTACTCCCGGTCAAGCTCCGTCTTGCCCTTCCGCGGGAGGGTCACTCCGGCCTTCGTGTACTCCTTGTAAATCTCCTCCGTCAGGCTGGGGGCCTGACCGTCCTTCGCCTTCGCCTTCGCCTTCTCGTAGCGGGTGGCCACGCCGGGGAACACGTCACGGGCCAGTTCAAGGGCGTCGTCCCCCTCCGACGTGTCGAAGGCCCGCAGCCACTCCACAAGCACGTCAGAGTTCCGGTTGTAGGCCGCCTTCTTCAGGCTGTCCAGCGACGCGAAGCGCTCTTCGTCCTCCGGGGAAATCTTCTTCTCCACCCGGTCGTAAATCTCCCGCGCCTGCCGCTGAGCCGGGCCGCCGGAGGCGAGAAGATCCGGGAGACCGGTCTTCGGGTGAGGCGTGCGAATCCGCATCTTCAATTGAGCGTGCGACACCTCCCGCCCCAGGTTGCGGAGTTCGATGCCCAGGACCAAACCCTTCTCGACCTGGGCGGCACTCTCGGCAATCAGGGCTTCCGTCTCCGCGTCCCACAGCGCCGGGGTCTGGTCGGGGTCGGTGGCCTTCTCAGGGGTGCTTGCCACGGGGTCCTTCTTCCTTCAGCTCGTGCCGACGCTGGGCATCAGGCGCCCCCTCCGCTCGGCTTTTCGAGAAGGAAGGTACACCCAACCGGCCCAGCGAAAAGGCCAGTTCTCCCTACTCGCGCGAGTAGGGCCAGAAAATGACTGAAGCCCCCCACCCGGTGAAGGGTGAGGGGCTGAAAGTCAGCGGTACTGAACGAGTGTGTCCGCGGAACAGTGCAGATCAGCAAGGGTGCCGACGTTGGCAACGGTGAGATCCGCCGGGTAGTCGTCAAGCGCGGTCTCGCTTACGTGAGCCGCGTTGGCTCCCAGCGCCGGCGCCTGGGGCCTGATCACCCGGACGAGCGTGAAGCCCCGGCTCTTCAGGGCCTCACACTCGTTGACGTGCCGCACGTCGGTGACGACAACCGGCAGGTTCCACACGTCGGCAACGGCAACCTTGTCCATGGCGAGCGCCACCCAGAAATTCGGGTCGTGCTTGCGCACGGCCTGACCCATGCGCTGAAGCGTGCGCCGGATCTCCGGGCTTCGGCGCTTGGCCTCTTCCCAGCCCCAGCGGTTTACCACGTCGGTAAGGCGGACCGGGACCGGGCCGAACCCGGCGGGCTCGTACTTGACCACGGGGTCAATGCGGAGCGCCATCTCCTTGAGCGGGTCCGCGAAGGCCACCCGCGTGTAGGCCCACGAGCGGACGAGCCGGCGGCCCACGGCGTCCTTGCCCGACCCGGCCCGGCCCATGAGTGCGATGTGTCGGTACGTCATCCCAGTCCCCTTCGGCGAAGTGTTCTCGCCGGGGGTCTGGGGTGCCGATTGCCTACGGTCGGTACTGGCCCGTGTAGGCGCCCAGGGTCTTGCCATTCTCCACCCGCTGGACTGCCTCACCGGTACCGAGCACGGCCGCGACCACACCCAGGATGAGCGCGGACGGCAGCGACGGTACGAAGTGCGCGGTGAGCGCGAGTGCAGCGACCACTACGGCGTAGATGCGGGCCGGGTGCGTCTTAACGAACTCCATGATGTTCCCCCTGTTGGTTGCTGTGTGTGATGGTGTGCGCCGCGTCGTGGGCCAGCTCGTCCACGCGCGAGCGCTGAGCGGTACGGGCGGTGACGGTCAGACCTTCGGGACGCGGAGCTTGTCCCAGCTCGTCTTGCCGGGCCACCCGTCCGCGTCGGAGCCGGAGTAGCCCAACTTGCGCTGCCACTTCGCGTAGGACCGGCGGTCAGCATCCGTCCAGCGCGGGCCCGGTCCCTCCGCATAGGCGGAGCACCCCTCAGCCACGAGCCGGCGGCCCATGGCGGTGACGAGCGCGCTGTTCGGGTTGCTCTTGAACCACGCGGCTCCCGGGAACTGGGCAAAGCCCTGGGGCTCCGGGTCCGGCTTCGAGCCTCCGGGCTCAAGGGCTCCGGACTTCACGAGCGCGTACAGGGCCGGGCCGGGACAGTCGGTGGCGTACCCGTCGCGGTGACCGCGGATCTCGTCTCCGGCGCCGTGGGCCCGCAGGTAGGCAATCGCGTCCTTGATCCCCTGAACCTGTGCGTCGGTCGGCTTCGTGTGGCCGGAGCTACCGACGAACGCGACCACGGCGAAGTGGTCCCTGTTCAAAGCCGTGTTGCCGTTGGCCGCGTTCTGCGCGTTCAGGCCCCGGCCCTCGAAGACAACGCCGTGTTCGCAGACGCCGAAGTTGTAGGCGAAGTCGGCCCAACCATTGCCGTCCATGTGGTCGCGCTGGATCTTGCGCATGTACGGCGCACAGGTGCTGTGGTCGCCGGCCGTGTACGGGCTGCCCAGGTAGTGAACCTTGACGCCCCGGTTCCGGGCTACCGCCGTGTGCCCGTTGTCGGGCGTGCGTGCACCCCACTGGGCGCGCGTCACGAGCTGCATTCATCCCCCTCAGATGCGAAGCCCCCGCCCGAAGCCGGACGGGGGCTGTGTTCTCACCTGGGGTCTGGGGAGTGCATTGCCTGGGCTCAGGCCAACCCTGCCCAGAAGCGGTTGGCCCCGTTGTCGATGCTCGCCGTGTCGATGTTGGCCGGTGCCGTGTTGGCAACGGTCCCACCGGCCCATACGCCGAAGCGCTTGACCGCGTTGAGCCCGAAGACGTTCGGCGGTGCACCAAAGCCGTTCTCAAGCTGAAGGAGCATCGGCCCATCGGAAGCGGCGTAGCGGAAGACGAACCCGACGTAGTACACGCCGGGGGTCAGGCTCACGCTGGCCGTCAGGGGTGCCCCAACTGTGGCGCCTCCCGCGTTGTGGACTCCGGGCACCACAGCCACCCCGGCCATGTCTGCTGTGGTCGCCCTTCGCACGCCGGCCGTGGTGTAGATGGCAGCCCAGGACCCAGCGGTCAACTTCTCCGAGTAGCCCCCGAAGTGGAAGGCGATCTTGCTGACCGTGACCGTCTCCCGGATCACCACCGCAGCGAAGCGCAGCGTGCCGTTGCCGGTGAAGGCCGGGGTAGAGATGGCCGTTGCCGGGTCGAACGCCCAGGCGACTAGTCCCAGGTCCGAAGGAAGCCACCGGTCCGGATTTGCCAAGTCGGGCAGGTTGGCAACCGGCAACTTGGACGAGCCGTCCAGCGAAGCCACCCCGTTGGCAGCGCCCCGGGTTGTGGTCGCGAGCGCGGACACGTCGGCAGCCGTGAGCGTGACCGCCGGGCCGGACTTCGTATTGACGGAGGTGACCGTTCCAGCCGGTACAGAGCCGACCGTGACAACCGTGCCGTCAGCCTGCCGGACCTTGAGAACACCGGCTTCCGCGTAGACGATTGCGCCGTCCGTCACGGACGCGTTGGGGGCGGTGCCATCCTGCACGACCAGGACCCCGGCCCCGTTGCCGGTCGCTGCTGACGCTCCGCCAACCCTCAGATTCTTGTCTATGTAGACGTTGCCCGGCTGAAAGCGGACGCTGCCCGTGGAACGGACCTCCATGGAGTTCGTAGCGTTGTCGGCAGACTTCACCGCGAGCGCGAGCGCGCTTGAGCCGGCGGGCAGCGTGATCGTTGCCGGACCGGCCGCAGGAACGGCGCCGATGTCGGCAGGCACTAGAACCACGTCCGGCCCCAGCTTGCCGTTCACCGTGTTCACGTTGCCGGTGCCCGGGTCGCCCTTCGGGCCCTGGGGACCGGCCGGGCCTGTTGCCCCGGTCGGGCCCTTGATGCTGCCCTTGTTCGTCCAACCTGTCCCGGCCACGTACAGGTACAGGTTGCCTGTGTCGGTCCGAATGGCGAAGTCGTCAGGCACTCCCACGCCGGTTGCCTCAGTGCCGTTGGCAAAGGCGTAGACCTTGCTGCCCGGCGTTCCCACGTCACCCTTCGGGCCCTTCAGGTTGCCGATGGACGAGCCCCAGCCGGAGCCGGTCCGCTGCCAGAAGTCGCCCGTATCCGAGCGAAGAAGAAGGTCTCCCGGCTTCGCGTCCGTGCTGGGCGTGGTGCCGGTGTTCACGTACCACTGAGAGCCCCGGATGTCCCCGCCCACCTTGGCCCAGGTGCCGCCGCTCTTCTTCCACACAGTCACGGTGGTATGCGTGACGCCCAGCAAGGTCCGAACGTCGTACTGGGTGTAGAAGTCACTGTTGGCGCCCAGGGATGCCGCCGGGACCGTGCTGCCGCTCAGGATCTGGGAACCCGGTACGGGGACGTAGTTGGGTGTGGTCGGGTCGGCCGGCGCCACGTCGGCAAGGTCCACGTCCGGTACGGCCTTCGGCAGCAACAGAGCGAAGTTCCGGCTCCCCACGATCCCGGCAAGGTTCTCCTTGACCGCCCAGGCCCAGCCGCTGGGGTTCATCTGGGGCGCGTCGGTGGCGGGCAGGGTGACGGAGAAGGCGCCGGTCTCGTCCAGCGTTGCCACGACGGGTCCGCCGATGAACAGGTCTGAAGCCGGGAAGGTCAAGAGCCCCGGCGCGGTGAAGGTGATGGTCCCGGCGAGCGCTCGCCCGTCCGGCCCCCGGTACTGGCCATGGACGCGGACGGTCGGAATCTCCGCGGGCAGTGGTGTGGTCATGCGTGTCCCCCCAGACATGCAAAGGGGGCGCCTCCCCACTCACACGAGTAGGGGGCGCCCTCCGGTTGGTTCTACGGGCGTGCCAGGAGTTCAGCCACCTGGGCGCGAAGCTCCTGGTTCTCCCGCCTCAGCTCCTTCACCTCACGGCGAAGTTCAACAATCTCGTCCGCCTGCCGCTGGGCCTTGCTCGCGAAGGCTTCCGCCTCCGTCCGCCACGCTTCGCGCATACCGGTCTTCCACCGGCTGAGCGAGAACGCAATGAACACCAGGAGCGGGGCGACGATCTCAGCGGACCCGTAAAGTCGGGCCAGATCCATGCAGCCCCCTTAGACGAAGAAGTACGGCTCCGTGATATCGGCGTTGCGGCCCCACGAAGCTCCGGAATTGCGCACCCAGGCCCAGCCCTTGGCGGAGGCTTCCGGGATTCGTTCGGCCGGCAGCCCCACGCAGTAGTGCATGGCGGAAATGCTGTATGAGCCGTACAGGTCACTGTCCCCGACGATTTCCGGAATGGTGACCCAGCCCGCCCCGACGTTGGCACGGGACTTCGGCAGAACCATCGTTTCGTAGCTAGTGTTATTGGGCATTTCCAGCGGGCCGCCGGTACTGGGCGCGCTCTTGTTCGTCGGCTTGTAGAACGCGAACACATCGACCGTGCCCGGCGTGTGCGTCTCCGGGCCGACCTTGTACCGATGCTGAAGTTCGATCGTGTAAATCGTGGTGTCATTGGCATAGTCCCAGCCGTACGGGATGCCGTGGACCCAGCGCATGACCACGGAGCCGATCAGACGTTCCGTGTCCCCAGTGAGGTTCAGGACAGCGGAGGCACTGACGATCTCCCGTTCACCCTTGCCGGTGTGGCGGAATGCGGCTAGGCGAACCTCCGCTTCCCGCTTCCCCGTGGAAAGGAAGTCGGTGATGAATTTGCATTCGACCCGATCGAAGGTCAGCCCCGTGACGTTCGCGATGCTGACCGATGACCAGATGTTTCCGCCCACGGCGGGGCGCCCCTGGGCCGCCCATTCGACTTGCGGATACCGGTCAAACTTGTTTATGGGTGCGGGGGCCCGCTCAACGGCGGACAGCCGGCGCTTGACCTCCGCAAGCTCGTTCACCAGAGACGGAGGCAGGGCATTAGCTTGCGTTGGCATTGATGAACAACTCCTTGTTCGCGAGAGCGAGACGAATGGATTCGGTGCCGTTCACGTCCACGCTCGTGGCGCATTCGGTTACGGCGAACTCGTCCAGGAAGGCGACGTATCCGGCGTCCGCGTCCACGGCCACGTAGTCGCCGGGTACGAAGTCCAGCGGTCCGTACTGGCCCGGGTAGAGGGTGAGTTCTGGAATGGCTGCCGGTGCTGACCCGGCGTTGATGAGCGCCTGGGCCTTGCCCACGAGCGTGGCGGTCTCCTTCACGTCCTGATACGCGCCGATGGCGACGCGCTCAGGCATCCGGGCGGCAAGCTCGTGGTTCTCGAAGATCCCAACGAGCCGTTCGCCGTTGCCCTTGTCGGCCCCGGTCGCGTAGGCCACCGTGCTCAGGGCCGTGGAGTCGTACCCGACCCGGGTAACGTCCGCGTTCACCCGGTGCGTCAGGGTGCGTGTGGACGAGCCGGCCCGGCTGGACATCACGAACCGGTGCCCAACCTTCTTGCCACTGGTGATCCAGTACGGCACATAGCGGAAGTTGAAGCCGTTCACGTTGTCGGCAAGTTCTTCGATCGCCTCACCGGCGTTCTTCAGCTCGTACCGGGTCCACACGGCGGTGCGCTTCGCCCCGGTGGCCGTGATGGTGTCCGTGGCCGTGCCGATGCCGTTGTCTGCGTTGAAGTACGTGAACCACGACTTCAACAGGTCCACCTGTTCCACGGTGCGGGCGGTCCATCCGTTGACGAAGGCCCGGCCCTTGTAGTGCGAGTGGTAGCCGGAGGCCCCCAGAGTCAGCGTCCCGGCCGCTATGTCCGCGGAGGCGGTCCAAACGATGCCGCCCCAGACCGGCGCCCCGTCCCGAGTGATGACGAGCCCGCTGATACCCGGGCTCAGGACTGCCGGGTCAGCCTCCGGTGCGAAGAGCGGAATGCCGACCGAAGCGGTCCCGGCCGCGTTGAGCGTGTGCGTGAAAGTCAGGCCCGTGACGGGCAGGCGGGTCACCACGTCGCCGGTCTTCGCGTTGGTCTGAAGGACCGCGTACTTCGCGCCCATCACACCCACCTGTTCCGCCACGTGAGGACTGCCTCTGTGGCTCGTGATGTCGCACCGCTGGACAGGCCGAGCCGGTGCTCCCCGAAGGCGTACTCAGGCCACGTTGAGCCCGGGGTGATCCGGTCGTTGTAGGCCGTGCCGGTCGCGGTGGCGGTTACGAGCTGGGCCGCGCTGTTGATGGTGAGCCCGCCGGCGAGCGGAACCATGCCGAAGTACAGGCCGGTGATCTCGTCCTTGAGAACACAGTCCTTCGCGTTGTCCAGCGTGATCACCGGCAGCGCGGGCACGGAGCCCGGGTAGACGAAGCGGAGCTTCGGGTTACTGCCCGCCCACGGGGAGGAGAGCTTCAGGCTTACGATCTCGTCCCCGTAGATGTGCGGGTCCGTGGCGTACAGCTCCACGACGATGTTGCAGACCCTGTTGGCGAAGTTCAGATCCATGGGCCCGGAGCGCTTCCGCGGTCTGGCGTTGACGAAGGCCGTACGGCCCGCGGCAAGGCCGGGGAACCTGAAGCGGAGTGGTCTCTCCGGCCCAGCCGGCGCGAACGCTGCGTAGACCTCCCCCAGGGCCTGGGCGAACTCGTCGGCAGTGGCGCCGTATACCTCAAGGGTCAGCGTCACGGCCCGGCCGTTCAGGTAGTCGTCTCCGGGGTACTGGCCGTGCTGTTGCACAAGGGTCAGGTCCGAAGACCTCACGTCCGGAAGGGACACGAGCCCGTCAACCGCAACAATGGATATGGCGGAGTCGGGCTCCCCCATGACGAGACCGGCGTATTCGGCGGTCCAGTCTCCCAACTCCGCCATGTCCATCCCCCCTTGGCCCTACTCGCGCGAGTAGGGCGGTTATGCAGTGCGAAGGGCCCAGGCGACTTCCCGCCCGATGGCCCACGGGTCCGCGCTTGTGCGGACGTTGACCACGACTCCGCCCCCCGACGGAGCCGCGTGGTTGGGGATCACGGTTGATCCACTGGGCAGGGACACCCATTCAGGTCCGCGCTCGCCCACGCGGGTCAGGCCCTGGGCCGGACCGCCCATGGCGCGCACGTGGGGAATGGGGTTGTCCGGGATGTCGATGGACAGGGCGCCCCAGCCCAACTTGTTGGGGATGGCCCAGTTGAGGAGATCCACCACGCCATTGATGGCGCCCTTGGCAGCGCCAGTCACGGAGGACGCCAGACTTGACGCGAAGCCGCCCAGTCGGGACAGCCCGTCCTTCAGTCCGTCGATGATGGAACCGCCGATGCCCAGCGCGGAGCGGGCCACGCTGCCGGCCGTGTCGCGGATGCGGCCCGGGAGTCCGGTGAAGAACTCGATCACGGCGTTGAGCCCGTCGCGCGCCTTGTTGTAGACCCAGGCGAACGCGTCCGCGGTGGCTTGCTTGATCGCGTCCCAGTGCTTGATCAGCAGACCGGGCCCGGTGAAGTTCAGGAAGAGCGAAACCAGGGTGTCCCAGATGCCCTTGATCTTCTGCCACACCCAGTCAAATGCGGCCCCGGTGGCTGCCTTGATGGCGTCCCAGTGCCCGATGATGAACCCCACGAGCGTGGCGTTCATGAACAGGGTGACCAGGAAGTCCCAGACTTGCTTGATCTTGTTCCACACCCAGTCCCACGCCTGGGTTGTCCACCCAACAATCTTGTCCCAGTTGGCCCAGATCAGGGCCGCGAGACCGACCACGGCAGCGATGATCAGCGCTACCGGGCCCATGGCAATCAGCCACGCCCCAGCCATGCGGGCCGCCTGTATGACCGCCTGGGCGCCCATGGCGATCCACGAGCCGACCACCACGGCAGCGGAGATCACTGCCTGTCCGGCTGCCTTGAGCCACCCTCCGACCACGGCCCAGTGCGAGAGCACCTGTGATGCTGCGCTTGTGGTCGCGGTCGCCGTGCTCGTGACCCAGGCGGTCACGTTGGCAATGCCCGCCTGTACGGAGGTGACACCCCACGCGACGATTGCCGGGAGGAGGATGGCCGTGATCACCCCGGCCACCACCGTGAAGATCCCCTTGTTGTTCTCAACGAAGCGGAACGTTTCTTCTGTCCCGTCCTTGAGCGCGCGAAGGGCAGGTAGTACCACGCCCGTGATCACGGTCTCCGCCGCCTGGGCGACGGGGGCAAACTTCGTTGCGAGTGCTTCGAGCCGGGGAATGACCTCCCCGCCGATCACGTCAACGGCGCCCTGCTGAAGGCCACGCCAGAACGCGGTTAGCTTCGTGGACGCGTTGTCGTGCATGGTGTCGCCGGCTGCCTTTGCGGCCCCGTCCACCTTGCCCAACTTCTGAACGGCCGTGTCTACGTCCAACGCGTACAAGGCGTCACCCAGGTCTTCCGCCTGGGTGCCGAAGAGGTTCACGGCTGCCGCGGACCGTTCCGCCGGGTCCTTCATGGCCCGGAGCTTGTCCAGCGTCAGGCCAAGGGCCTTCTCCGCGCTGGGGCCGCCCTTGGCGATCTGTGCCGCCATGGTCTCAGCGTTGAGCCCAATGGCCTTGAATCCGTCGGCAGTTGTCTTGCTGCCGTCGATGGCGCGAATGGAAAATTCCTTGAAGGCGTCGGCGACGATATCCGCGTCTCTCGCGCCACCTTGCAGGCCCTGGGAGATGAGCCCCATGGCGGTCTTGCCGTCCAGCCCCAGCTTCCTGAACTGGGTGCCGTACTCGTTGAAAGTGTCGGCCAAGTCTTCGGCCTTGTTGGCGCCGTTCTGGGCACCAGCGGTGAGGATGTCGAAGGCTTCCGTGGCGTCCTTCGCCAGACCGGTTTTAAGCATCTGGCCCACGGCTGTCGAGACGGGCCCTACGTCATCACCCAGGACTGACGCCACGTCCATGGCGGTCTTGCTGACCTTGGCCAGTTCATCCGCCGTGGCATCCGCGGGAACAAGTCCTTCGCGCCACAGGCCCTTGAGTGCTTCGTTGGCGTCCGCGACGGATTCGCCGTAGCCCGCCGCGTAGACCTCACCGGCCGCCTTGCCCAACTCCTTGGCCTGGGCTGGAGTGGCGCCTACCTGAGCGGCAAGAAGATCGCTGCCTTTCTCCTGATCCAGTGCTTCGCTGATACCGGCAGCGAGACCAGCGCCGATGGCCGCGCCGGCGAGAAGGGCAGCGCCCCCGAAGCGTTCACCGAAGGTGCTGACTTCCTGCCCGGCTTCGTCCGCACCTTCGGCAACCGCGTCGCCCAGGTTGGCAGCCTCTTCGGTTGCTTCCCGAAGGGCCGCCTCTACCTGATCCGCAAAGGCGGTTACATCCGCGGCGCCCCGCTCTAGGGACGCTGCAAGATCCGATTCGTCCCCGAGAAGTGTGATCGTGACAGGCTTCGCCACACCGGCCCCCTTACGTCATGACCGGCGTGCGCCGTTCCCCCGTGCTCCCGGACGCGCGCCCCCGTTGCGTGCGTCGGTTCTGCTTGTTCTGCCGCTCGATGTCGGCAGCCATCTGGTCAACCAGCGCGTTGAAGTCCCTCAGCTGTAGGGACCGAACGTCCGCCCAGGTCAGGCCACGAAAGTGGCCCAGGAGCCGGGCACAGAGAACTACGCGCTGGGCCCGGTAGGGTCCGGCTTCGCCTTGCCCTTGAACTCAAGGCGGAGGGCTCCGGCGTCCTCAATCGAGAAGTCCGGATCGGTCCGGCGCTTGAGGACCACGGCCATGGCCCGCAGCATCGGGCCCCGGCGCCGGCCGGGCTTGCGCAGCTCGTCAAGCGGCGCGTCCGTGACCTCTTCGATGATGTCGATTTCGTCAATGGTCAGACTGTTGAGATCAAGGGAGAGGAGTTCTCCCAGGTCCCCGCCCACGGCAGGCTTCTTCGCCACGTCTAGTCCCCCTCAAGGTGTTGGCGGACCACGGCGCTGATCTCGCGCTCGTAGGTCTCGGATACAGCGGCGCTCTTGCGCGCCATGGCCCTGAACAGGAAGCGGTTCGGCTTGATCCCGCGCTTCGGGTAGCCGAAGTGCACGGCTGCCGCGTACGGGACGCGAGTGGCGGAGCCCGCCTTCACCTGGGCCCCCTTCGCGGAGGCGGTGACCTTGACGGACTTCGCGAGTTTCCCCGGCTTGTAGCGCTTGCCGGACTTCGCGTCCCGCCGGCCCTTCGGGGCGGTTGACTCCGCCTCCGGCTTGACCACTTCGGCGGCTTGCTTGTTCGCCGCGCGAACCGCGTTGTTCAGGTCCCGGCTCTTCAGGCGCCGGATGTTCTTCTGTAGCTCCGTCATGCCCGCGACGCGGACCGTGAAGGCGCTCGTGCGGGCCATCGGGCCTCACCCCTCTTCTGGGGTGGCCATTGCCTTGAGCGGTGCTACGGGCTTCGGCTCCACGTAGGTGAGGCGGATGGCCGGGTTGCCGTCGCCCGGGTCCAGCACCCGGAAGGGCAGGGTGTGAACGGTCACGTCGTCAACGGACGCCTCCGGGGACTCCCCGGTGAACTGGATTGCCGGGCATTCGATCTTGAGCGATGTGCCCGGGGTCAGGCCCGTGAGGTCCGACCGGAAGCCGATCACCTCACCGGCAACGAACGCTTCGTAGAGCTTCAGGGAGTCCGCGGAGAACTCACCCTCTATCTCACCCTCGTACGTCGGGACGGCAGCGCGCACGGGCTTCTTCTTCAGGGCATTGGCCCGCAGGAACCGGCGGTCAGTCTTCAGGCCCAGGTCTCCGGTGAGGGAGAGCTTGCCCGCGTCCAGCGGGACCGGAGTCCCGGCCCGGGTCAGGGTGATGGCCGTGCGGGTCCAGTCGTACGGGCGGGCCGTTGCCGGGTAGTCGATGGGCAGCGCCTGAGCCGGCGTGCTCGTGTGGGACACGTCCTGAAAGTCGAAGGACACGTTGAACGTGACCGCGTTCTCCGTCTCAGCGGTCAGCTCCCACTCAGTGGCGACACAGCCCACGTGCCGGTAGGCCACGTCCGTCCCGTCGATGGCGGGACGGATCATTTGGGCCGTGAAGGACGGGGCAGCGCTGGACGCGGCAGTCTCGAAGACGTGCGTCCGGAAGGCGCCGGTGTCCGTGAAGGTGTGCTTGTCGAAGGCGGCCCGGAAGAGGGCGGCAGCGCCCACGTCCAGAAGGTCAACCTCAAGCTCCCCCTCCCCGCCCATCTGCACGATGTTCCGGCGGTCGGCGCGGGCGGTCTGCATTCCCCGCCGAAAGCCGACGGATTCAATGAACTCCTTGGCGACCTTCCAACTGTCGGCTTTCCCCTCGTAGCCGATGGTGGACGTAGGCGCTGTGCCGTACGCGGTCTCTTCTCCAATGCCAATGGCAGCGTCCAGCGCCATGCGGTCCCCCTAGGTTGTGGTGCGTCCGCGCACTCTCACGCGGACCGTCAGGGCGGAGTACGCCCCGTCTGTGGTCTCTGCGGTTTCGACGGTCGATGACTCCGGCCGGAGGTCGAGTAGGCCGGCGACAGTCGCCCGGTCCACGGCCCGGCAGGCGTCCGCCACCACGTCCCGGAGGACGTAGGCGCCCCGCTCCGCGCCGATCGGATCGCCCGGGACGATCACCACCGCGTGGGCTTCCACGTAGCCGGTGACGTTCGTGGGCTTCCGGGGCCCGGCGCGCATGGCGACGGGCTCAAGCTCTTCATCCGTGGTGGCACCTAGCCAGAGCTGTTGCCGACGATCGGACTGGCCGGTCTCCGCGAAGGTGCATTGCACCCCGGCGGGGACGAGCCCCTTGAGCGCTTCGAAGAGCGCAACCTTCACGTCGAAGATCAGTGGCACGGCAGCCCCCTACAGGAAGAAGAACGGGAGCCTGACCCGGTACCGGTTGAGCTGGGCGTTGACCTCCGGCAGCGACGTGGGCCGCCAGTTCCCGCCCGCCTGGGCAAGCTGGATCGAACCGAATTCGCTTTGAAGCTGAAGGGCGCGGTCCGGGACGCGGGAGACGAGATCCAACACGTACTGCCGGGCGATCCTGCGGACACACCACCGGATCGTTTCCGGCGCAGCATCGACGCCTTCCCACTTCCGCCCGCAGTACGTTTCGACCGTCTCAACCGCGTAGTCGATGGCTTCGCTGAGCGTGGCGTCCGGGAAGAGCTGGGTGTCCCCCAGCCCGTCCAGCGCCCGGAGTTCGTCCACGGTGGCGTATGACATGTGGTCCCCCCTGGGCAGAAGCCCGGCCTACTCGCGCGAGTAGACCGGGCCCGGTCGTGCGGCGCTGTTACGCGCCACCGCCAACGGTCAGAACCTTCACGGCACGCTCGTCCACAAGCAGACCGTCCGCCCGCTGAAGGAAGCGGTAAACGATCTGGTCGTTGAGGAACTTGAGGTCAACGGACCGCTCGACACGGAGCGGGCCGGCGAGACGGACCGTGTACTTCGACAGGTCACCGAAGGTCACCTTGTTGTCCGGGGCGCCTACGTCGGTCAGGACCGGGCGTCCGTTGAAGGTGTCCGGAGCGCCCACCTGTACGGAGGACTGCCACAGGTACTGACCCTGACCGTCCTTGAGCTTGCGCATCTGGGCCGCCACCTTGTCGGAGACGACGAAGGCCGCGGCACCCCGGTAGGAGCTGGGCAGCTCGTAGTACAGGTCAATAAGCGCGTCCGAAACGGTCGCGTCCTTCGCCGTCGCGGTGAACGTGGCGGTCGCCGGCGAAGCCGCGGTGATCAGACCCTTCGGCTGGTTCGTGCCGGTGCCGGTCAGGAAGTGCCGACCCATGCCGTCACCCAGAGCCGGGCCCGCGTCGCCCACCAGGAAGGAGACGAGATCAAGGGCCTGATCCTGCACGAACTCCGTGGACAGGGTGGACGCGTAGCCGTACTTGAACGCGCCAACGGACCGCTGAACCGTGGTCGGCTGGGACTCAGGGACAGCGGCGCTCTCGCCCACGATGGACGCGGACGCCCGGCCCGTCACAACGGTGAAGTCCATGGGCTCACCGCTGGACGTGGTGAGGATGGTGGCGCCACCGCGCATGATGGTGGACCGCTCGATTGCCTGGGCCAGAAGCCGGCCGTACAGGGTCCGCGCGATCACGGTGTTGCCCGGGTTGGTCTTCGTGTCGATGGCCCGGGACTCCGGAGCCTCCGGAGCGAAGGTCAGCCCCTCGTTGATCTTCAGGGCTCGGAGCTGTTCCGCCGCCTGGGCCAGCTTGTCCGGGGTGCTGCCCTTGGAGCCGGTGCCCTTCAGGCCCTGCATGAGCGCGCTCACGCTCTCGCCGGACTTCAGCACCTCAATGCCCCGCTTGATCCGACCGTCGTAGTCGGCAATGGCGTCCAGGAGTCGAGTCTCCTGGGCCCGGGACTCCGCGTCCATGGCCTTGCCCGCGAACTCCTCAGTCAGCGAGCGCAGTTCGTTCGTCGCCTTCTCGCGCGCCGTGAAGTTCGCGCTCAGGGTCGTTACGTCCATCTGTGATTCCCCCCGTGGTGATGAGCGCGCGGAACAGTGCACGCGCGTTCTTGTGGTCTTCCGGCTCGTCCGGCCCCCCAGCCGGTTCGTCCGTGGTCTCCTCCGACTCGTCCGGCTCTTCGTCCGGCTCTTCGTCGTCTGCCTTCGCGGCGCGGAGTTCGACGCCCAGCACTGCCCCAATGGACCGAAGTGCCGCGTCAGTGGTCGGGTAGGCCGGTGTGAGTACCGGGCCCAGCTCCGCCACGTCCATTTCTGTGATCTCCCGGACAGGAAGTCCGGTCTCCGGGTCGGTGCCCGCCCGGCGCTGCCCGCCCTTGCCCACGCGGAAGGTGAAGGAGCTGCCCTTCACGTCCCCGCGCTTCAGAAGTTCGGCAAGGTCCCGGCCCACGCTCGTGTTCGGAAGATCAATCTCGTACCAACCTCCGGCGTCGTCTTCGCCCACACGGAGCGTTCCGGACGAGCGCCGGCCCAGCACGTTGTTCACGTCGTGGTTGAAGGTGGCCACGATGTCGTTGCGCTCAAGGGACGCCAGACCGGCGCCCGGCGCGATGCGCTCGCGGAAGCCGCCCAGGTCACTGGACAGCTCGTTGAAGCGGTAGGCGTACCCGCGGGCGGTGAGCCCGTCGCCCTTGGCCCGGATCTCAGCCGGACTTGTCAGGCTCCGTGTCTCCGTCGTCATCCTCTTCGTCCCCCTCGTTCGTCTCGTCCGGCGCCGGGGGCTCCGGCTCCGGCGTGGTGTCCTGTGTCGGGGGCTCTTCGGCGGACACGTCGCCCAGGTTCAGCGGCACGCGGTAGGTGTCGCCCAGCCCGTCAGGCAGGGGTGCAAGGTCTTCGGAAGCCCGCACTTCGTTGATGCTGTAGATCCCGTTCTGAAGGCCCAGGGAGTACAGCTCCATGCGTTCCTTCGGGGCGCCCCGCTGGATTCCGTCCAGCGAGAACTTCACGAACTTCATGCGGTCCGCGGTCTCCGCGAAGAGCAAGCGCGTGAAGCCCGCTTCGATCCGCTCAAGCCACGGCCGGAGGCTGAACATGGAGAAGGCTTGGTTCTGTTCGGCAAGGCCGCTGCCCCAGCTCGTGGAGCCGGAAGCGTCCGCTATCAGGTGCGGTGGCACGCCGAAGATTCGCGCAATCTCCGGGACCTGAAAGGCCCGGGTCTGTAGGAACTGGGCTTCGTCCGGGCTCAGCGAGACCTTCGAGAACTTCGCGCCTTCCGTCAGCAGGGCGATGCGGTGAGCCGACTCCGGTCCGGAGTTCGCCAACCGCCACGCTTCGCGAGCGCGGGTAAGTCCCTCTTCGCTCATGGCGCCGGGGACTTCCACGATGGCGGACGGCACGGCGCCGTTCGCGAAGAACTTGCTGCCGTAGGTCTGTGCCGCGAGCGCGAGACCGATGGACTCCCGTGCGTAGTTGATGGGGCTCACGCCGGTGAAGTCGCCGGGCAGCATCATCCCGGGGATGTGCAGGATCTCCCGGGAGGTGAAGTAGCCGATCGCTACTTCGTTCCCGTCCGCGTCCACGTCCCAGGCTTCGAAGACCTTTCGCCGGCTGCCGTCCACCATCACCGTGTGTGTGGTGATCCGGGACGGGTCCAGCACGTCCAACCCGACGATCGCCGTGTTGTCCGGCGCCCAGCGCACGGCCAAGTAGGCGTTGCCCTCAAGGAGTAGGGACAGCACGAGCTGTGAAATCAGGTCGATGCGGCCCAGCCCGCCCGGCTCCGCCGTGGGGTAGTCCAGCCACAGCGGGGAGTTGATCTCCCGGCGAGCACCGCCCCGACGTGAGTACGTCGCAATGGGCAGGGTGGCGATCGTCTCCGACAGAAGCCGGATGCACGCGAAGACCGCGGATACCTGAAGAGCCGTGGTGGCGTTCACCCGCTGCCCCGCGGAGGAGACCGTTCCCGGGTACGGGTACAGCTCTCCCGCCGGCTCCCAGGTTGCCCGCGTCTCGGAAGCGCGGGGCTTGAAGAGTGCAGACCAGAAGCCCACCGTGCTCACCCCCGTGCCCGCGCACAGAGGCGGGCTGTCACAGATCGTTGAAGTAGTCCGCGCTCCCGCCGAAGGTGAAGACCTCCCCGGCGTCGTCCCAGGTGGCGACGATCGGCGCGTCAATGAGCCCCGGGTTGTCTTCCCGCCACAGCACCGCGCCGTGAACGGCGAGGATCATGGCAATGGCAAGGTCGATCTTCCGGCGGCTCGAAGCGTGCTCTTTGGTGATGCGGGCCCCGTGCCGGTCCTCCCGGAGCACGGCGTTGCCGATGTGGCGGGCCAACGCCGGGTTCCCGTCGTGGCTCAGCCGGCCGTCCCGGGCCGCGTCGTACACGGCCTGAGTCGCCGGGATCATCCGCTTCAGGCTGTTGGTCGGGAACGCTTCGACCGGGTGGCCTTCCGCCTCAAGGCGGTCAAGGGATTCCTCCCAGCGGTACGGGTCCGCCACGAGCACGCGCACCGTGTACGTGTCCAGCGCGGAACGGAGCGCGTCACGCACGTCCGCCATGGGTACCCGCCAGTGCGCGTCATCGGCCGGTGCCTCCCAGTGGCCCAGCACGAAGACCCGAAGGTCATGCACGCGGGCCGCAACCAACGCCGTGGAGTCGCCCTTCCATGACCCATCGAAGCCCAGGACCACGGCGTCACCGGGCCTGAGTTCGTCGTCCACGGCAAGGGAGTCCCACAGGCCGTGAGGCAGCCACGAGCTACCGCCCCTCACAAACTGGGACAGGCGGTAGATCCGGAAGGACGCCTCCGTACTGCGCTGACACGCAGCTTCGAAGTCCGCCACGTTCAGGATGTCGAAGGACGGGTTGCAGGCCCGCCAGACCTCCGGGTCCGTGTGGTCCACGGTGGCGCCCAGCGCCGGGCCCCACGAGCGGTAGAAGAGCGTGGGGTCCTCAAGCTCCCCGGAGTTCATGCGCTCGCCCTGGGTGCACAGCCGGGCGAAGGGACCGTCAGGGTCCGGGCCGGCCGTGCTGATGATCCAGAACATCGGCTGAGAGCGAGCGGCGGACCCCAGGGTCAGCGCGTCGAAGAGGTCCGCGGACTTCGCGAAGGCGTACTCATCAAGGCTGACTGACGAAGGGTTCAGGCCCTGTTGCCGCCCAGCGTCCGCAGACACCACGCGGTAGGTGTTGTCCGCGTACCGGATGATGTCCCGCTGTACTTCGCAGACGGCAGACAGGCGGGGCGACGCAAGGACCATGGACTTCGCCGCATCGAACACCATGCGGGCCTGAGCCCTGTCGTTGGCGGCAGCGATGATCTGACGCTGAGCGTCGGCCCGGTCCGCCACAAGGTGGTACAGCATGATCCCCGCGGCCAACGTGCTCTTGCCGTTCTTGCGGGCCACGCAGACCACGGCGGTCCGGTGCTTGCGGCGCCACTGCCCGAAGGCGTCCCGCTCAAGGCGGTAGGCGTCAACGAGAAGATCCCGCTGCCACGGCAGGAGCTTGAAGGGCTGCCCGGCGAAGCTGCCGGTCAGCACGCAGAAGCGTTCAATCCAGTTGGCCACCCGGTGGCCTTCGGAGGGGAACTCCGCGCCGGCCGGGATGTGCCGCGCGATGACAGGATCAAGCCCGTCCCACATGCGACACCCCCCGGTCAGAAGTCGGCGGGACTTGCCGCCACCCGGCGGGCCTCCGCCGCGACGATGCCCAGGCGCATCCGCGCTTCCGGGCTGAAGCCAATGGCTGATTCGATGGCGCGGAGTTCGCGCTCTGTGGACTCCACGAACCGCATGGCCGGATGAATGGCGGGCTGCCCCGTGGAGCCCACGACGGAAAGGCCCTCCGTGTGGATCAGGTCCAGCAAGTCCGCGCGTCGGTCGTGAAGTTCGGCGTACCGCAGGATGATGTTGCGGTCCGTCTCCGGGGAGTACGCCCCGCTGCCCGCCTGCCACACGGCCCGCCAGACCTCACGGCCCCCGGCCTTCAGGTGGCTGGGCACTCGCGGGGCACGCCCCTCGTGCACGACCGGGGCCGCGTCAGGAGCTGCCGCTCCGGAGGGGTTGCCGGTCCGCTGGGCCGGGCTCTTCGCTCGCGTCACCTGACACCCTCCTAACTAGGGTTTAGACCCCGTTAGCGGGTGCCTTTCTCAGGGGTGCGGAACGGGCTTTGCCCAGGTCAGACAGCGCCCAGGGCCCAAAAAAGGAGCCGCACCCAGGGCGCGTTTTCCGAGCTGGGGCCGGGATCGCCGGCGGGCACGCGCGGGAACTTCCGGACCGCTCTCCCCCTTCCACGACGCCACTCAGGGGCGGGGCCTACGCAGCATGGGGTACCTCCACGCGAGGGGTGTTCGGCGTGTGCTTGGGCGACCGAACATACGAATAGTTACACTCTGTGGTGGACTGATCACTCCGAGCATCCATCAAGGAGATTCGAAATGGGCACGAAGGAAGACCAGCTCACGGCGATCGCCAAAAAGGCGGCCAATTTCATCGGCCTCGGCGGCGAGGGTCGCGAGAAAGCCATCGAAAGGGCCCGTAAGGAAATGCCCGGCGGGCAGAATTTCACCAACGATGAGGTCAGCAACAGGCTGAAGGCCGGTGGACCCGAGCTCCGGACCGGCACCCCCATGGGGAACATCAGCCTTCCGCCGAAGGAGTAGGCGGGCTGCTCCGCTGATCGACGGACTCAAACCGTCACCACCCGGTTCCAGCGCGGAACGCCGGAACCTACTTGCGGCAGAACGCGCGCCTACACCGCACCCACTTCACCCCGGTACGCGCCTCCCACGCCCGTACTGGGGTGGAGTCATGTCCAGCCTCAGAAGGGCGGAGCCGTGTAGCCCAGGTCCACGCGGGTCTTCGCCTTGTGGCACGGACGGCACAGCACCTGAACGTTGCCGTCCACGTCCTCACCACCGCGCGACAGGGGAACCACGTGGTCCACGTCCATGCCCGATGCCAGGAAGGACAGACCGCAGTGAGCGCACTGCCCACGACCGGCCCGCTTCAGCACCGCACGCAGACGAGCACCCGCGTTGTTCCCCCGGGCGATGGCCTCACGGCGCTTACGGTGCGACTGCACGGACCGACCGGACTCGTAGGCCCGGTGATGCTCAGCGCACCGCCCTGCATGGGTGGCGAACTGTCGGCAGTCCAGACAACGAGTGCGCATGGCCACCCCCCTTGTACGCATGGCCCCCTACCGGGAGACCCCCCTCCCTACTCGCACGAGTAGGGCCTTCAAGAAGAAGTCCATGCCGCCCCACCTGGGCGGGCTTACAACCCCGTTCGGCACACTCCCCACAAGGGAGCGGGTTACTGATGGGCGGCCCAGGGCCCCCACGAACGGCATGGACTAGAGCCCACCCCCGGGTTCGAACCGGGATCTCTGTGGCCGATATCCCGGACGAGCCGGGCCGGTACCACGCACCTCTACCGATTGGGTCAGGCGGGCTAGCTTGCAACGGGCCGGATTCGAACCGGCGTTGACCCCTGACCGGGGTTGTCCTAGGCCGCTAGACGACCGTCGCTTTAGGCGATTCCGCAGGAGCTACCCGCCACGCCAAGGGATCACGAAGAGCCCACAGTTGGCCCAGTCGGACTCGAACCGACAACCCCCGGGTTAAGAGCCCGGTGCTCTACCAATTGAGCTACGTGCCATGGGCCCAGGGGCTCAGAACCCGGACGGAGATCCGTACCGGGGAGCACGTGGGCCAGTGAGGGGGGTTCTCAGTCCGCCGTGTGGCGCGTAGCCGGAAGGGTGCGCGGTATCCCCTGCCCTCACCCCGTATCTAGGGAGTGGATTGCCCAGAAGCGGGCCGGACAGGCTGGGGCTCGTGGCGGCCCCCGGTGACGAAGTGACGAAGTGGCGGGCCGGGCCGGGTTACTCCTACAGATTGTTTTTTAGGAGGTTCGTAGGGTGGATTAGAACTAATCGTCACTTCGTCACTTCGTCACTGATGATGACTGGGTGTGCGATTGCCTGACTCTGTGTAGCGGTTCAAACGGGGGCAATCTGCGCACCGCCCCACCGCCGATTCATGAGGCGTGCATGACAAGACAGCGAAACGCGAAAGGGCGGCCCCACCCTCGCACTGGAGTGAAACCGCCCTCTTGTTACGCCGTGAGTTCCACGTCCTCTTGCCCGAGCACACGCTTGGCCCCGGTCCACGCGTAGTGGAAGCGGTCAGGCGTCACGGGGGTCCGACCCTTGCCGAACGCCGGACGCACGCACACCCCGTCAAGAGCCAGGGAGAGGAGTTCCCTCCGCTCTTCCACGGTGGCCTTCTCCCACGCGTCTGCGATCGTCTGGGCGTCCAACAGGTACCCGATATCGGCCGTGGGCTCCGGGATCATGCCGAGCATCTTCTCCGCGGCCCTCACCGTGTCCTCCGCTTCCCTGAGGAGACCCGGGTAGAACTCTGCCGCCGGGCCTTCGAACTCCTTGCGCTTGTACTTCGCGGCAACAAGATCCTCAAGGGCCGCCTTCGCGTTCTCAAGACGCTCTTCGGCCTCCCGGCGCTCCGCCACAATGTCGGGCCGATGCGTGTCCAGCCACCGGGCAGCGACCGCGTGAAGGAGCGGGTCTTCAGGGGAGCTTGCCGTGAGCCGGTTGACGAACGCCTGAAACACGAAGTGATAGGCGTACTTCGCCATGATGGACGCCGGAGCCAGGCACGGCCGCCCACCGTGGAGCTTGTGCGGGCACCCGAAGGAATTGCCCCTCTTGATCATGGTCCGGCCACAGCCAGAGCAGAACATTGCGCCTGACAGCTCGTGGCGCCCCACCGACCGGACGCCCCGCTTCGTGCCCTTCTTCCCAAAGAGCGCCGTGCGCTGCTGCACAACCTTCCGGGCCTTGAGTTGCTGGGCTTCGGTGACCACGCCCTTGCCGACCGAAACGCGCTGCCCCTTCTCGTTGCGGTACACGGGGTCTTCCCGGTCGTCCCAGTCGCTTGCCGGCTGAAGCCCGATGTACGCCGGGTGGCGAAGGATCTTGTAAATCCTCTGCGGGCTCCACCGATAGCCCGGCCGGGGGTAGATTTCATCATCGTGAAGGCGGGCAATGACCGTGGGAGCCGTAGCTCCTCCGCCTATCTCGCGGATCATGCGCCGGATCACGTCCGCCTTCGTGGGCCCGTCCGGCTTCCCGGGTATGGCAGGGCTGTCATCGGGAAGGAGCTGCCGGGTCTTCGGGTCCTTCTTCAGCCCGTACGGGACGCGCTTGGCGAGCCAGATTCCTTCGTCCTTGGAGTACCGCCATGCGTCCGCCACGCGGTCCGACAGTTGGTCGGAGAACTCCTTAGCGTCCTCCGCGCGCCACATGATCATGCGGCGGTCCTTCGGTTCACTCGTGTCGAGATTGTCCGACCCGAAGAAGATCCGCTTACCGTCCAGCCGGTCCATGATCGTCAGGACAGCCAAGGCGCCCTTACGGCTGAAGCGGTCCAGCTTGTACGACCACAGGCAGCGGGTGGCACTGGTCTCAAGGGCGCGAAGCCCAGCGTCATAGCCGGGGCGGTGAACGTCCTTGCTGCCGCTGATGCCGTTGTCCACCCAGACGTACCGGGGTCGGTACTTGTTCCACTCGCCCCAGCGGATGCCGTCGTTGATCTGCTGCTTGACGCTGAGTTCCCGGTCTTCACGTCCCTTCCGCGTGACGCTCTTGCGCGCATAGATGTCCATGTCCCCGTTGGGGTCGATGATCATGTACGGCACAGCAACGCGGGCGGGAGCCTTCGAGCCGGCGAACGTGGCGGGTCGGTCTTCGGTCAACGTCGTCATGGGAGCCCTCCCCCCGTCCACTGGGGGCGCTTTCAGCCCCTCAGCAAGCCGGGGCCCCATACGCGGGCTCCGGCCGTCTACGGGGCGCCTAGCCCCCCTCAAGGAGGAGCTAGTGAGCACGTTGCCTGTAGGTGCGTTTTTCTTGCACCTCTGCAAGCGCACCGACGTCCTGGAGGAAGCGGTGGAGCGCCTGCGGCGGCTCTGAGACGGGCGCGGGCGCCGGTCACCACGGGCCGAGGTCGCTCCCGGGGGCCCGGCGGCCCTGGCATCGTAGTGTTCCTCCATCGTGGCGACCCCGACCGGGAGCCCCCAGAGAGTCGGGACGCATGGCGACGGAAACGCTGTCCAACGGCGCACTGCCCGCGCGGCCCGCGCGGCGCACCGGCCGGTCCGGCCGGATCCCGGGCGCCTTCCTCGCGCTCGGGCTGTACGCGGCCCTGCGCGGGGCCGGGGTGCTGGCGGTGGCCCTGGCGGCCTGGTGGACCGGGCGCAGCCCCGTACGGGTGCTCGGGGAGTCCTGGGACTCCGTCTGGTACCTGCGGATCGCCGAGTACGGGTACGGGCGGACCCAGATCTATCCCGGCATCGGGTCCGTGCAGAGCGATTCCGCGTTCTTCCCGCTCTACCCCACCCTGATCCGCTGCGCCTCCGCCGTGCTGCCCGGCTCCCTGACCGTCGCCGCGCTGGCCGTGGCCTGGATCGCGGCGGGCGCGGCCGCCGTCGGGGTGTACCGGGTCGGGGAGCACCTGCTGGGGGCCCGCGCCGGGGTGCTGCTCGTCGCGCTGTGGGCCGTGCTGCCGCACGCCCTGATGCTGACCCTCGCCTACACCGAGCCCCTGCTGGCCGCTTTCGCCGCCTGGGCCCTGTACGCCCTGCTGCGCGGCCGCTGGGGCTGGGCGGCGGGGCTCGCCGTCCTCGCGGGGCTGACCCGGCCCACCGGCATCGCGGTCGCCGCGGCCGTGACGGCGGCCGCCGCGTACGAGATCTGCCGGCGCCGGGGCCGCGCGCCCGCGGCGGTGTGGGCCGCCGGGCTGGCCGCTCCCGCGGGCTGGGCCTCGTACGTCCTGCTCGTCGGCGTGCGCCGGGGGGATCCGCTCGGCGGCTACTTCGCCGTCCAGAGCGGCTGGGGCTCGCGCTTCGACTTCGGCGCGGGGGCGCTGCGCTCCGCGCGGCACGCGCTGTCCGGCATCGGGCAGGTGGAGCTCGCCACGACGGTGACGGTGGTGCTGCTGACGGCCGCCCTGGTGCTCGCCGGGCTGCTGGCGGCCGACCGGAGGATCCCGCTGCCGCTGCTCGTGTACACGGGCGTGCTGCTGGTGATGACCTACGGCGGCGCGGGCTTCTTCGAATCGAAGCCGCGCTTCCTGCTGCCCGCGTTCCCGCTGCTGCTGCCGGCCGTGGCTCTCATGGCGAAAGCCCGGCCGCGCACCGCGGTCGTGGTGACCGGGGTGCTGGCCGGGCTCTCGTACGGATACGGGCCGTACCTGCTGCTCGTGTCCGGAGTGGCGCCGTGAGGGGTCGGACGCGGACCGCGAGGACCTAGAGGACCCAGAGGGACCTGAGGACCCAGAGGGACCTAGTTGGTCTCGCTGTCGCCGTCTTCGCCTTCGCCGTCGGCCTTCTCGTCGGCGGAGTCGACTTCCTTCTCCAGCCCGAACTGCTCGACGAGCCACTTGTCGAACTCGATCGACGCGCGGACCCAGCTGACCGTGGAGGACACGAAGTGCTCCAGGTTCACGCCGGTGCCGATCAGCATCTGCGCCTCGCCGATCAGGCGGACGGAGCCGTCGTCGTGCGTGTGGCTGTAGACCTTGGGCCACAGCGTGCGGCGGTTCCAGTCGTCGATGGACTCGAGGAGCTGAGCCTTCTCTTCGATCTTGTGCGGGCGGTCGTAGAACGTCCGCACGGAGAAGACCTGCTGCTCGTCCTCACCGCGGAACATGAAGTACGTGCGGAAGTCCTCCCACGGCGCCGCGAGGTCACCCTCGTCGTCGACGACGTACTTGAGCTCCATCTGCTCCAGGAGCTGCTTGACCAGATCCTGGTCGGGGACGACGGGGCCCGCCGGTCCAGTGGCCTGCGGATCGGGCTGCTGCCCTCCGAAGTTCGGAATCGAGGCCGGGTCGATGCTCACCGTGTGACTTCCCTTCGTGCGGATGCGGCCATCCTCCCCCATCGCGCCCACCCCGTGTCCACCCCGGAAGGGCCCGATCCGCGCAGGGCGGACAGGAGTAGGGCCCGGGTAAGCCGGGCCCCGGGGATTCCGGGACCCGGCTGAGGCGGTATTGCGGCGGATTGCAGCGCCTTGTCACTCCGGGTGACAGGGCCGGGTGGCCGGCGACAGGACCGGGTGGCTACAGCGCCTTGCCCACCAGCAGGCCGTCGCCCGCCACGGAGACGCGGACGGTGTCGCCGTCGCGGATCTCGCCCGCGAGGATCTCCTTGGCCAGGCGGTCGCCGATGGCCGTCTGGATCAGGCGGCGCAGGGGGCGGGCGCCGTACGCCGGGTCGTTGCCCTTGTCCGCCAGCCAGGCCAGGGCCTCGGGGGTGACGTCCAGGGCCAGGCGGCGTTCGGCGAGCCGCTTGGCCAGGCGGCCGATCTGGAGCTCGGCGATGTGGGCCAGCTCGGCCCCGCTCAGGGCGGAGAAGACCACGAGGTCGTCGAGGCGGTTGAGGAACTCCGGCTTGAAGGAGGCCCGCACCACGTCCAGGACCTTGGCCTTGATCTCGTCCACACCTGTGGACGGATCCATCAGGCTGTGCCCACTCAAATACTGACTGCCCAGGTTCGAGGTCAGGATCAGGATGGTGTTGCGGAAGTCCACGGTGCGGCCCTGGCCGTCCGTGAGGCGGCCGTCGTCGAGGACCTGGAGCAGGACGTCGAAGACCTCGGGGTGGGCCTTCTCGACCTCGTCCAGGAGGACGACGCTGTACGGGCGGCGGCGGACGGCCTCCGTCAGCTGGCCGCCCTCCTCGTAGCCCACGTAGCCGGGCGGCGCGCCGACGAGGCGGGCCACGCTGTGCTTCTCGCCGTACTCCGACATGTCGATGCGGATCATGGCCCGCTCGTCGTCGAACAGGAAGTCCGCGAGGGCCTTGGCCAGCTCCGTCTTGCCCACGCCGGTCGGCCCGAGGAAGAGGAACGAGCCGGTCGGCCGGTCCGGGTCCGCGATGCCCGCGCGGGTGCGGCGCACGGCGTCGGAGACGGCGCGCACGGCCTCGCCCTGGCCGATCAGGCGGCGGCCCAGCTCCTCCTCCATCCGGAGCAGCTTCTGGGTCTCGCCCTCCAGGAGGCGGCCGGCCGGGATGCCCGTCCAGGCGCCGACCACGTCCGCGATGTCGTCCGGGCCGACCTCGTCCTTGACCATCGTGTCTTTGGAGACCTCGGCCTCGGCCTCGGTGGCCTCCGCGAGCTCGTGCTCCAGGGCCGGAATCTCTCCGTAGAGGAGCTTGGAGGCGGTGTCGAAGTCCCCGTCGCGCTGGGCGCGCTCGGCCTGGCCGCGCAGGTCGTCCAGGCGCTCCTTGAGCTCGCCGACCCGGTTGAGGGACTGCTTCTCCTTCTCCCAGCGGGCGGTCAGGCCCCGCAGGTCCTCCTCCTTGTCCGCGAGGTCCTTGCGGATCTTGTCGAGGCGTTCGCGCGAGGCCGGGTCGGACTCGTTGTTCAGGGCCAGCTCCTCCATGCGCAGGCGGTCGACCGAGCGCTGGAGCTCGTCGATCTCCAGCGGGGAGGAGTCGATCTCCATGCGGAGCCGGGACATGGACTCGTCGACGAGGTCGATGGCCTTGTCGGGGAGGAACCGGGAGGTGATGTAGCGGTCGGAGAGGGTGGCCGCGGCGACGAGCGCGCTGTCGTTGATGACGACCTTGTGGTGGGCCTCGTAGCGGCCTTTGAGCCCGCGCAGGATCGCGATGGTGTCCTCGACGCTCGGCTCCGCCACCAGCACCTGCTGGAAGCGCCGCTCCAGCGCCGGGTCCTTCTCGATCCGCTCGCGGTACTCGTCGAGGGTGGTCGCGCCGACCATGCGCAGCTCGCCGCGGGCCAGCATGGGCTTGAGCATGTTGCCCGCGTCCATGGAGGAGTCCCCGCCGGCGCCCGCTCCGACGACCGTGTGCAGCTCGTCGATGAAGGTGATGATCTGGCCGTCGCTGGACTTGATCTCCGCGAGGACGGTCTTGAGGCGCTCCTCGAACTCGCCGCGGTACTTGGCACCGGCCACCATCGCGCCGAGGTCCAGGGAGACCAGCCGCTTGTTCTTCAGGGACTCGGGGACGTCGCCCTTGACGATGCGCTGGGCCAGGCCCTCGACGACGGCGGTCTTGCCGACGCCGGGCTCGCCGATGAGCACCGGGTTGTTCTTCGTACGGCGCGAGAGCACCTGGACGACGCGGCGGATCTCGTGGTCACGGCCGATGACCGGGTCGAGCTTGCCCTCGCGGGCGGCCGCCGTGAAATCGGTGCCGAACTTCTCCAGGGCCTTGTACTGGCCCTCGGGGTCGGGGGTGGTCACCCGCCGCCCTCCTCTTGCGTTCTCGAAGGCGCCCCGCAGCTTCTTCGCGGTCGCGCCCTGTGCGGAAAGGAGCTCACCGGCCGCGCCGCCCTTGGCGGCGATGGCGATGAGCAGGTGTTCGGTGGAGAGGTACTCGTCGCCGAGCTTCCCGGCCTGCGCGTCGGCCTCCGCCAGGACGGCGAGCAGCTCGCGGGTGGGCTGCGGGGGCGCGACCGTGGAGCCCGTGACGCTGGGCAGGGCGGCCAGCAGACGGTCCGCCCCGGCGCGTACGGCGGCCTGGTCGGCGTCGGTCGCGGCGAGCAGATCGGTGATGTTCTCGTTGTCCTCGCCGGCGAGCAGCGCCAGCAGCAGGTGCGCGGGCGTCAGATCCGCGTGCCCGTCCTTGACGGCCCTGGTCGTGGCCGCGTTCAGCGCGTCCCGGCTCCTGTTGGTCAGCTCCGCATCCACGGGCGGCTTCTCCCTTCCTGCTTCGGTTCCCTACTGCGTGTGCTTTACATGAGCAACCTGCACAAAGTTGAGTCTATTCCACTCAAGGTGGCGCGACGTACCCTTCGCGCATGTCGACTCCCATCCCGGCCGGCACGGCCCGCCCGACCCAAGACGTACTCAACCCGACGCCGGAGTACCTCGCCTTCTGGCGGGAGCGGCACATCTGCACGCTGACCACGCACCGTCCCGACGGCAGCCCGCACGTGGTCCCGGTGGGCGTGACCTACGACCCGGAAGCCGGGCTGGCACGGGTGATCAGCAACAAGCACAGCAAGAAGGTCCGCAACGTGCTGGCGTCGCAGGGCGGCCCGCAGGGCGGGGCCCGGGTGGCGGTGTGCCAGCTGGAGGGGCGGCGCTGGGCGACCCTGGAGGGCCGCGCGGTGGTCCGTACGGACGAGGCCGCGGTCGCGGAGGCGGTACGGCGCTACGCGGAGCGGTACGGGCGGATGCCTTCGCCGAACCCGGACCGGGTGGTCGTGGAGATCGCCCTGGACCGGGCCATGGGGCGCGCATAGCCGGCGGCGCCCGGTCCGGTGGTGCCCGGTCCGGCCGTGTCCCGTTCAACGATGTCCGGTTCAACCACTGGACACGGACATCACAGCGACGCCATCGTGGTCAGGTCCACGATGGCGTCGCTGTGTGGGGGTAGTGCCTGAGCGATCTGCGACGACAGGGGAATCGCTTCAGGCACTGCGGGGGGTGGCGGCGGAGTCGGGCTCGAAAAGTTGGTGATCACGCTGGTCCAGATTGACGAAGACCATGCCGTACCGGATCTCGCAGCGGACGGGCTGCGGCGCGCCCCGGGGACGACGCAGACAGCGGTAGGCGCGGACGTCCTCGTCCTCTTCCCGCACCACGACGATGGGCTGGCCGAAGAGGGTGACCTTCAGCGAGTCACCGGCGTAAGGAATGGCAGTGGTGAGATCGATGAACTGCCAGCCGGAGCGGTAGGCCGATGCCATTTCACGGCGGAATCCGTGGTCGTCGGGGGTCATCAGGAAACCCGCGCAGGGATGGTTTCCCAGCCGAAGTCGTTCCCGACCTTCTTCTCGGCGGGCGAAATCGCACTGGTACCAGCGCTTCCCGTGTCCCCGTTGACGGTGGCGACTGCCCCAAAGATCGCGACGACGGAGAAAACAACGGCAAGCGCCGAGCGAAGCATTCTCTTATACATGGTCGGCTTCGTCCTCACTTGATGGAATCTTCTCCCCCGCACTGACAGACGATGGCTCATTCAGGCACGTCAGTGCCACAGGGACGATGCATCATGTTCTTACATGTTCAGGACCCTGGGGGGTGGAGATTTGCCGCAAAGCACAACAAACCCGACGCATCACCACCCCGTCACGGAGTTGTGCGTCGAGGGAACCCGACTCTACGCAGCGGCCCTGAGCGCCGGCCGCATCGCCCGCGGTGAAGTCAAGAACGCCCCCTGCCTGCTCGAATTCGCTCTGCTGCGCCCCGACCCGGACGACGCGAACCAGCTGCGCGCGGTTCCCCCGTCCGTCGCACTCGCCCAACGGCTCCACCCGATCGAGCGCGAGATCCAGGACCGCAGGCGAACCGCCGTGGATCTCACCGACGCTTTCGAGCCGTTCCTCGCCCTCAGCGCCCAGAGCCCCGCCAACACCCACGCCATCACGGTGCTGGAGGGACTCGACCAGATCAACGCCGCCATCGATCTGGCCACCGCCGAGTGTCACACCGAAGCCCTGACCGTCCAGCCGGGTGGCGCCCGGCCGACGTTCAGTCTCAGCCAGTCCCTGGAGCGGGCCTCGCCGATGATCGACCGCGGGGTGAAGATCCGCACGCTCTACCAGCACACCGTGCGGCACAGCCAGGGCACGCTCGCCTACGTGGACAGGATCTCCGCGGGCAAGGTGGAGATCCGCACGCTGGAGGAGCTGATCGAGCGTCTCATGATCTTCGACCGCACGGTGGCCTTCATCCCCGCGAGTCACGACCGGCGGGTGGCCCTGGAACTGCGGCACCCGGGACTGATCGAGTACCTCATCAAGGTCTTCGAGCAGCTGTGGCGCAGGGCCGTACCACTGAACGACAAGGTCACGTACACGCACAGCCCGGACGGGATCTCCGGAGTGCAGCGCTCCATCGCCCACCTCCTCATCGAGGGGCACGTCGACGAGGCCATCGCCCGGCGGCTGGGCATGAACGTGCGCACCTGCCGCGCGCACATCGCCAAACTGGCCACCGCCCTGGGCAGCGGCAGCAGGGCCCAGCTGGGCTACCTCATCGCCGAATCCGGCATCCTGCACGACTCGGGACCCGGAGACGCCGAGGGAGTGCTGGAGCCGCGCTGACGGACGCCGAGGGACGCGGACGGGTGGTGGGGACGGATGCGGCCTGCGGACACGCACAGAGGCCCCGCCCAGGCCCTTCGGGAAGGGTCCGGGCGGGGCCCGCGCGCAGGGGGGCGTCCCGCCGGCGTACCGGCGTACGGGTCCTGCCGGAGCCCGCTCAGTCCAGCGGCCGCTTCGGCGCCGGCCGCCAGACGACCAGGGCACTGCCCGGCTGCGGAGCCTGGTACGGGACCAGGTCGCGCCGGTACGAGGCGTGCACCTGGGCCTCGCGCTGCTGGAGGACGGCCGCGGCTCCGTCGACGGCCGTCGAGAGCTCGGCCACGCGCTGCTGGAGCGCGGCGACCTGGTTCTCCAGCTCGATGATCCGCTTGATGCCGGCCAGGTTGATGCCCTCTTCCTGGGACAGCGCCTGCACCGTGCGGAGCAGTTCGATGTCACGGGCCGAGTAGCGCCGGCCGCGCCCGGCCGTACGGCCCGGGGAGACCAGGCCGAGGCGGTCGTACTGGCGCAGGGTCTGCGGATGCAGGCCCGAGAGCTGGGCGGCCACCGAGATCACGTAGACCGGGGTCTCATCGGTGAGCTGGTAGTGGCTCCTGCGGCGGCCGTCCATGTCATGCTCCCTTCGCGGACTCGAACAACGCGGAACGCGGGTCCTCGGACTCCGTCGCCTCGCGGTACAGCTCCATGGCCTCGCGGGCCTTGTCGTTCAGCTCGGTCGGGACGGCCACCTCCACCGTCACCAGCAGGTCGCCGCGGGTGCCGTCCTTGCGGACCGCTCCCTTGCCGCGGGCCCGCATCGTGCGGCCGCCCGGGGTGCCCGGGGGCAGCTTCAGCGTCACCGAAGGGCCGTTCAAGGTCGGGACCTTGATGTCGGCTCCCAGCGCCGCCTCCGCGAAGGTCACCGGAACGGTCACCGTGAGGTTGTCGTCCTTGCGGCCGAAGACCGGATGCGCGTCCACGTGCACGACCACGTACAGGTCACCGGCCGGGCCGCCGCGCTCGCCCGGAGCCCCCTTGCCGCGCAGCCGGATCCGCTGGGAGTCGGAGACCCCCGCCGGGATCCGGACCTGCATGGTCCGGGAACTGCGGGCCCGCCCGCTGCCCTTGCAGATGTCGCACGGGGTCTCGGCGATGAGGCCGCGGCCCTTGCAGTCCGCGCAGGGGTCGGTCAACGAGAAGCCGCCGCCGCTGCCGCGGGACACCTGGCCGGTGCCGACGCAGGTCGGGCACACGCGGGGCGTGCCGTTCTTGTCGCCGGTGCCCGAACAGGCCTTGCAGGGGGACTGCGAGGACATCCGGAGCGGGACCGTGGCCCCGTCCACCGCCTCCGTGAAGGAGAGGGTGACCTCCGATTCGATGTCCTGGCCGCGGCGCGGCTGGGTACGGGTACCCGCACCCGCGCCGGCGCCGCCGCGGTTGAACAGGCCGCCGAAGACGTCGCCCAGTCCGCCGCCGCCGAAGCCGCCGCCCGCGCCGCCCTGCTGCTGGCCTCCGAAGAGGTCGCCGAGGTCGAAGTTGAACGAGCCGCCGCCCCCGCCGGGACCGGGGCGGAAGCCACCGTTCCCGAACAGGGCGCGGGCCTCGTCGTACTCCTTGCGCTTCTTGGCGTCACCGAGGATGTCGTTCGCCTCGGAGATCTCCTTGAAGCGCTCCTCGGCCGAGGCGTCGCCCTTGTTGGCGTCCGGGTGGAACTCGCGGGCGAGCTTCCGGTACGCCTTCTTGATCTCGGCCTCGGTGGCGTCCTTCGGGACACCGAGGACCTTGTAGTAGTCCTTCTCGACGAAGTCCTTCGTGCTCATCCTCGGTGTCCCTCCTCTCGCGCTACTTCTTGTCCTGCGTGTCGTGCAAAGGGCGCCGCAACGTCAGCCCTTGTCGGGGGCATCCGCGTCCTCGTCCGACGGGTCGGCCGCGGACGCGCCCTCCGCCGCCTCGGACTTCGGCGCCGTGCCCGGCTGGGGCTCGGCCACCGCGACCCGTGCGGGACGGATCGTACGCTCGCCGATGCGGTACCCCGGCTGCAGGATCGCCACGCAGGTGTCCTCGGTGACGTCCGGCGCGTACGAGTGCATCAGGGCCTCGTGGATCGTCGGGTCGAAGGGCTCGCCCTCCTTGCCGAACTGCTGCAGGCCCATCTTGGCCGCGGCGGTCTCCAGCGATTCGGCCACCGACTTGAAGCCGCCGACCAGTTCGCCATGTTCCCGCGCCCGGCCGATGTCGTCCAGGGTCGGGAGGAGCTCCGTCAGGAGGGACGCGACCGCGATCTCCTTGACGGCGATCCGGTCCCGCTCCACCCGGCGGCGGTAGTTCTGGTACTCCGCCTGGAGCCGCTGGAGGTCCGCGGTGCGCTCGCTGAGCGCGGTACGGGCCTGGTCCAGCTGAGCCAGGAGAGCTGCACCGCTGTCCTGGGCGGACTGGGCGTCTCGTGCTGCTCCGGAGTCCCCGGCCGGGGCCGCGGCCTCCTCCTTGGAGGAAGCTGCGGCCTTCGGCTCGGCGGCGTCGTCAGGCGCGGCGTCGGCGGGGACTTCGGGCTTCTCGTCGAAGCCCGGGGTCTCCTCCGACATCAGGCAGCGCCACCCTTCGGCTTCTCGTCGTCGACGATCTCGGCGTCGACGACGTCGTCGTTGGCGTCGGCCTGGCCGGCGTCACCGGTCGGCGCGCCACCGGCGGCCTGGGCGCCCTGGGCGTCGGCGTAGATCGCCTGGCCGAGCTTCTGGCTGACGGCACCGAGCTTCTCGGTCGCGGTGCGGATCTCGGCAGCGTCCTCGCCCTTGAGCTTTTCCTTCAGCTCGGCGATGGAGGCCTCGACCTCTTCCTTGACGTCGGCCGGGACCTTGTCCTCGTTGTCCTTGACGAACTTCTCCGTCTGGTAGACGAGCTGCTCGCCCTGGTTGCGGGACTCGGCCGCCTCCTTGCGGCGGGAGTCCTCGTCCGCGTACTGCTCGGCCTCCTGGCGCATGCGGTCGACTTCGTCCTTGGCGAGGGAAGAGCCGCCGGTGACGGTCATCTTCTGCTCCTTGCCCGTGCCGAGGTCCTTGGCCGTGACGTGCATGATGCCGTTCGCGTCGATGTCGAAGGAGACCTCGATCTGCGGGACGCCACGCGGGGCCGGCGGCAGGCCGGTCAGCTCGAACATGCCGAGCTTCTTGTTGTACGCCGCGATCTCGCGCTCACCCTGGTAGACCTGGATCTGCACGGACGGCTGGTTGTCCTCGGCCGTCGTGAAGATCTCGGACCGCTTGGTCGGGATCGTGGTGTTGCGCTCGATGAGCTTGGTCATGATGCCGCCCTTGGTTTCGATACCCAGGGACAGCGGGGTCACGTCGAGGAGCAGGACGTCCTTGACCTCACCCTTGAGAACGCCCGCCTGGAGGGTCGCGCCGAGGGCGACGACCTCGTCCGGGTTGACGCCCTTGTTGGCGTCCTGACCGCCGGTGAGCTCCTTGACGAGCTCGGCGACGGCCGGCATGCGGGTGGAGCCGCCGACCAGGACCACGTGGTCGATCTCGGACAGGTTGATGCCCGCGTCCTTGATGACGTTGTGGAACGGGGCCTTGCAGCGGTCGAGCAGGTCCGCGGTGAGCTGCTGGAACTGCGAGCGCGTGAGCTTCTCGTCCAGGTGCAGCGGGCCCTCGGCGGAAGCCGTGATGTACGGCAGGTTGATCGAGGTCTCCGTGGAGGAGGACAGCTCGATCTTCGCCTTCTCGGCGGCCTCGCGCAGACGCTGGAGCGCCATCTTGTCCTTGGACAGGTCGACGCCGTGGCCGTTCTGGAACTGCTTCACCAGGTAGTCGACGACGCGCTGGTCCCAGTCGTCGCCACCGAGGTGGTTGTCACCGTTGGTGGCCTTCACCTCGACGACGCCGTCGCCGATCTCCAGGAGGGACACGTCGAAGGTGCCGCCACCGAGGTCGAAGACGAGAATGGTCTGGTCGTCCTTGTCAAGGCCGTAGGCCAGGGCGGCGGCCGTCGGCTCGTTGACAATACGCAGGACGTTCAGGCCCGCGATCTCGCCGGCCTCCTTCGTCGCCTGGCGCTCGGAGTCGTTGAAGTAGGCCGGGACGGTGATGACCGCGTCCGTGACCTTCTCACCCAGGTACGCCTCGGCGTCGCGCTTCAGCTTCTGCAGGATGAAGGCGCTCATCTGCTGCGGGTTGAAGTCCTTGCCATCCAGGTTGATCTTCCAGTCAGTGCCCATGTGGCGCTTGACGGAGCGGATGGTCCGGTCCACGTTCGTGACCGCCTGGCGCTTGGCCACCTCGCCGACGAGGACCTCGCCGTTCTTGGCGAAGGCGACGACGGACGGCGTGGTCCTGGCGCCTTCGGCGTTGGTGATGACGGTGGGCTCTCCGCCTTCCAGAACGCTGACGACGGAGTTAGTGGTGCCCAGGTCGATGCCGACCGCACGTGCCATTTTGATTCCTCCAGCTGACTTGAGTGGAACAGACTCAAGAGTGCCGCACCGCTCCACAGGTGTCAACAGAGGTGAGTCGAGGGGACTCAACCTTTAGGCTGCGCTTACGCGCAACCGCCGCGCCGACCAGGCGGCCGCAGGCAAGATCCAGCGGCGCCGCACCCGAACGGGGCACCACGGCCGCGCGGCACCGCCCCGTCGCCGGAGGCGTACGGCACGGTGCAGGCATGCCTCTGCTGCTACGCCTCCCCGCCCGGCCAGCGCCCTGGCCGGCCAGGCCTTCGGCCAAGCGGGTGCTCGACCTCGCCGGAGCGGCGTTCCTCATCGGGGTGCTGCTCGTACCGCTGCTGCTGACCGCGGCCCTGCTGTACGCGACCCAGGGCGCGGGTGTCCTCGTACGCGAACCGGCGGCGGGCCTGGCCGGGCGGCCCTACCGGGCGTGGCGGCTGCGCGCGGGCAAGGGCCGGGCCGGGGCGGCGCTGGAGCGGTGCTCGCTGGACCGGCTGCCGCAACTGCTCAACGTGGTGCGGGGCGAGATGTCGCTGGTCGGGCCGCGACCCGGAAACAGCGCGTCGGACCGGCCCGAGCGGCTCCTCGTACGGCCCGGGATGACCGGACTGTGGCAGGTGAGCGCACGTTCGGACCTGCCGTGGGAGGAGATGGACCTGCTGGACCGGCACTATGTGGAGAACCACTGGCTGGGGATGGACCTGGCGATCCTCGCGCAGACCCCGCGGGCGGCCTGGCGGCACGGGCGGCTCTGAGGCGGGGACCGGGCGCGGACGCGGCGCGGACTCGGCGGGACGTGGCGGGGACCCGATGGGGACCCGGTGGGGGCGCGGCCCGTCGTGGCGGGGGCGAGCGACGCAGATCACCGCGCGCTCGGCTACATTGCGGCGTCGGGACTGGGTAACCTCAAGCCTTGACTGGATAAGTTACCGCTTAGTAAGTGCCGCCCGAGGAGCCCTCCCATGCAACTCGCCGCGATCATCGTGTCGCTGGTCCTGACCGTGGTCGGCGTCGCGCTGCTCGCCCGAGCCGTGGCGCAGATCTACCGCTTCGTGAAGCTCGGCCAGCCCGTACCGGCAGGCAGCCGTACGGACGACCCGAAGTCCCGAACGATCACCCTGGTCCGGGAGTTCCTCGGCCACAGCCGGATGAACCGCTGGGGCCTCGTCGGCTTCGCGCACTGGTTCGTCGCGATCGGCTTCCTGACGCTGCCGCCGACGCTGGTGCAGGCGTACGGCCAGCTCTTCCAGGCCGACTGGGTGCTGCCGATCATCGGCGGCTTCCTGCCGTTCGAGTTCTACACCGAGTTCATCGGCCTGATGACCGTGCTCGGCATCCTCGTCCTGATGGGGATCCGCCTCGCGTCGCTGCCCTCGCGGGCCGGCCGCAAGTCGCGCTTCGCGGGCTCGAAGGCCTGGCAGGCGTACTTCGTCGAGTACATCATCCTGACCATCGGCCTCGCGATCCTGTGCCTGCGCGGCCTCGAAGGCGCGATCCACCACGTGGACTCGTACGAGCCGGCGTACTTCGTCTCGTACCCGCTGGTGCTCGCCTTCAAGGGCATGTCGCTCGGCGCGCTGCAGAACGCCATCTACTTCACCGCGATGATCAAGATCGGCACCTCGCTGATCTGGATGATCGTCGTCTCGCTCAACACCAACATGGGTGTGGCCTGGCACCGCTTCCTCGGCTTCCCGAACATCTGGTTCAAGCGCAACGCCGACGGCGCGGTCGCGCTGGGCGCGCTCCAGCCCATGACCAGCGGCGGCAAGGTCATCGACTTCGAAGACCCGGGCGAGGACGACGTCTTCGGCGTCTCTCAGGTCGAGCAGTTCTCGTGGAAGGGCATCCTCGACTTCTCCACGTGCACGGAGTGCGGCCGCTGCCAGTCGCAGTGCCCGGCCTGGAACACCGGCAAGCCCCTCTCCCCCAAGCTCCTGATCATGTCGCTGCGCGACCACGCGCACGCCAAGGCCCCGTACCTGCTGGCCGGCGGCGGCAAGGACATGGAGGGCAACGAGAAGGCCACGCCCGAGCAGTTGGCCAACGTCCCGGCCGCTGCCCTCGCCGAGGCCGAGCGCCCGCTGATCGGCACGGCCGAGGAGAACGGGGTCATCGACCCCGACGTCCTGTGGTCCTGCACGAGCTGCGGCGCGTGCGTCGAGCAGTGCCCGGTGGACATCGAGCACATCGACCACATCGTCGACATGCGGCGCTACCAGGTGATGATCGAGAGCGCGTTCCCGTCGGAGGCGGGCACGATGCTCAAGAACCTGGAGAAGAAGGGCAACCCCTGGGGCCTCGCGAAGAAGCAGCGCGTCGAGTGGACCAAGGAGGTGGACTTCGAGGTCCCGATCATCGGCAAGGACGCGGAGGACCTCTCCGAGTTCGACTACCTCTACTGGGTCGGCTGCGCCGGCGCCCTCGAGGACCGCGCGAAGAAGACCACGAAGGCCTTCGCCGAGCTGCTGAACATCGCGGGCGTCAAGTTCGCGATCATGGGCGGCGACGAGAAGTGCACGGGTGACTCCCCGCGCCGCCTGGGCAACGAGCCGCTGTTCCAGCAGCTGGCCCAGGAGAACGTCGCGATGCTGAACATGGCGTTCGGCGAGGATGACGAGGACGAGTCGACCAAGAAGCCGAAGTCGGCGAAGCGCATCGTCTCCACCTGCCCGCACTGCTTCAACACCATCGCGAACGAGTACCCGCAGCTGGGCGGCGAGTACGAGGTCATCCACCACACGCAGCTGCTCCAGCACCTGATCGACGAGGGTCGGCTGACGCCGGTGACCCCGGTCGACGGGCTGATCACGTACCACGACCCGTGCTACCTGGGCCGGCACAACAAGGTCTACACGCCGCCGCGCGAGATCATGTCGGCCGTGCCGGGCCTGCGCCAGCAGGAGATGCACCGCCACAAGGAGCGGGGCTTCTGCTGTGGCGCGGGCGGCGCGCGGATGTGGATGGAGGAGCGGATCGGCAAGCGCATCAACAACGAGCGCGTCGAGGAAGCCCTGTCCCTGAACCCGGACATCGTCTCCACCGCCTGCCCCTTCTGCCTCGTCATGCTCACCGACTCGGTGAACGGCAAGAAGAACGAGGGCCAGGCGAAGGAACACGTCACGGTGGTGGACGTGGCGCAGCTGCTGCTGGACTCGGTGAAGACGCCGGAGCCTGTGGCGGAGCCGGAGGTCGAGCCCGAGCCGGAGACGGTCGTCGAGGCGAAGCCCGAGCCCGAGCCGGTCGTCGAGGCGAAGCCCGAGCCGGTGGCTGAGGTCAAGGCGCCCGAGCCGAAGGCGGACACCCCGGCGGAGCCGGAGAGCGACGCCGAGGCGAAGTAGCCCGCGCGGCACCGAACGCTGAACGCCGGAACGGCCCGTCCCCCGTGGGGGCGGGCCGTTCCGGCGTACGGGGTCGGGGTCCGGGGCGGAGCCCCGGTTTCGGGAAGGGGCGGGGTGGGGGAAAGCTCCCCGCACGGGCCGCCGCACAGGCCGCCGCCCGGCCGCCCCGGCAGAGCGCGGTCAGGACCGCTCGCTCCGGCTGCGGCGCAGCATCGCGAAGCCCAGCCCGGCCGCACCCACCGCGGCCATGCCCCCGCCGGCGGCCAGCAGCAGCGGGGTCTGCGCGTCGGTCTCCGCCGCCACCGGGACCATGCCTTCGGCGCCCGCCTTCACTCCGCCCTTGGGCACGACCCGCTCGACGGCCTTCTTCTCGACCTTCTCGACCTTCTCTACCGGCTTGACGCTCTTGGTGTCCTTGGTGCCGCCCTTGGCGACCTTGTACGTCTCGATCAGCTTGCCGCTGCTGAAGTCGTAGACCCAGCTGTTGCCACCGCTCTTGCCGTCGATGACGACGAACTTCACGCGCTTCCCGTCCTGGACGAGCTTGTACGTCCAGCCGTCGTTCGTCGCGGTCGGGTGCTTCAGGTCGATCCTCCCGAGGATGTTCCCGTTCGGCATCGACAGCTCGACGCGCTTGCCGTTCGGCCCGTCGATCAGCCGCGCGTTGCGCCCGTCGGGCATGGCGACCTGAACGGAGTTCTCCTGCTTCTCCACCGGCTTCGGCTTCGGATTGGGCTTCGGCTTCTCGACCGGCTTGGTCGCGCCCTCGACCCACGAGGTGACGGTGCCGTTCGGCTGGAGGACCACGTGCAGCCCGTTGTTCTGGCCGTAGGCCGCCTCGCCACCCTTGCTGACCAGAGTGTCCAGCTTGGTGCCACCGGCGAAGATATCGGCCTCGAAGTGGCCGCCGCCGAACTTGTAGATCTTGGCGACCGATCCGTCGGCCAGCTTCACGGTCGTGACGTAGTCCCGGACCGAAGGCTTCACGGGCGGCGTGGTCGGCGGCGTGGTCGGCGGGACGGTCGGCGGCGTGGTCGGCGGGACGGTCGGCGGCGTGGTCGGCGGGACGGTCGGCGGCGTGGTGGGCGGCACGCTCGGGTCCACCTGCGGCTGCTGCGGGTCCACGGACGGCTGCTCGACGCCGGGCAGGACCTGCGGGTCCGGTGCTGCCGGGGAATCCGCGAAGGCGGACCCCACCGGAAGGGCGAGGACGGCGGCCGCACCGGCCACGACTGCGGCGGTACGGAGGGTGGTACGACGGTGCGGACTACGCATGACGGGGCTCTTCTCGTGCTCGTTCGTGCTTCGTGGCGGTGGCTACGTCTACGAAGCTACGGAGCCGGTATGTCCGTATTCCGTCGGAGATGTAACAGGAGTCAGCAGACTGCCGCGCAGCCACGTAACCCACCCGGAACCCACCCCGGCCCCTTCCCGGACCGACCCCGAGAAGGCCCTCCAGGTACCCCCTAGGGGATGTCACAGCTCAGCCGCAAAGGGGGCTTCTTCCCCCGGCCCGGCCACCCTGCCGCCCGGGAGCGGGTACTTTCGATCACGTGGCTGGATTCAGGATCGGACGCGGCCGGGACAACAACCGCACCCCGCAACAACCCCCGCGGCAGCAGCCGTACGGTCAGCAGCAGGCGCCCCAGGCGCCGCCGCCGTACGGCCAGCAGCCCTACGCACCCCAGCAGTGGCCGCAGCAGGCCGCTCCCGGGGGCCACGGCGAGCCCGAATACTTCGACCCGCACGGCGGCAACGCCGGCCAGGGCCAGGGATACGGCTACGGCCATCCCCCCGGCCCGGGTCCGGGCCAGGGAGCCGGCGGCCCGGGCGATTCCCCGGGCTACACCCAGGCCTTCTCCATCGGCGAGGACCCGTACCCGTACACCCAGGGCGGGACCTACCAGGCGGGCGGGACCCAGGCCGCCGCCCCCGCCGGTCCGCGGCTGCCGTGGAAGGAACTGCTCCGCGGCATCGTGACGCGCCCGGGCCAGACCTTCCTGCAGATGCGCGACTACGCCGTCTGGGGGCCGGCGCTGATCGTGACCTTCCTCTACGGCCTCCTCGCCGTCTTCGGCCTCGACGACACCCGCAACGACGTCATCAACGCCACCCTCCCCAACGCCTTCCCGATCGTGCTCTCGGCGGGCGTGGCCTTCGTGATCTGCGGCCTGGTCCTCGGCGCCGTCACCCACACGCTGGCCCGCCAGCTGGGCGGCGACGGATCGTGGCAGCCCACGGTGGGCCTGTCGATGCTGGTCATGAGCCTGACGGACGTACCGCGCCTGCTGTTCGCCATGTTCCTGGGCGGCGACAACATGCTCGTCCAGATCCTGGGCTGGGCCACCTGGGTGGCGGCCGGAGCGCTCTTCACCGCCCTGGTCAGCAAGTCGCACGACCTGCCGTGGCCGAAGGCCCTGGGCGCGTCGGCGATCCAGCTGGTCGCCCTGCTGTCGATCATCAAGCTGGGCACGATCTAGCGGACGCGCACGGACGCAAGGAGGGGCCCGCCACACGAACACCGTGCGGCGGGCCCCTCCTCACACAACGGGACGACTGGACAACGGGGTCTCAGGCGTCGAGAACCTGTCCCTCACGCCTCACGACGGGGGGTTCGACCGACCAGGGGAAGTTGACCCACTCGTCGGTCTTCTTCCACACGTACTCGCACTTCACGAGCGAGTGGGACTTCTCGTAGATCACGGCGGACCGGACCTCGGCGACGTGCCCGAGACAGAAGTCGTGGACGAGCTTGAGCGTCTTCCCCGTATCGGCGACGTCGTCGGCGATCAGCACCTTCTTGTCGGTGAAGTCGATCGCCTCGGGCACCGGCGCCAGCATGACCGGCATCTCCAGGGTGGTCCCCACCCCGGTGTAGAACTCCACGTTCACCAGATGGATGTTCTTGCAGTCGAGCGCGTACGCCAGCCCGCCGGCGACGAAGACGCCGCCCCGGGCGATGCTCAGGATGATGTCGGGCTCGTAGCCGTCGTCGGCGATGGTCTGCGCCAGCTCGCGCACGGCCCGCCCGAACCCCTGGTAGTCGAGGTTCTCGCGCACTCCGTCACTCACTCCGTCACTCACTCCGTCACTCATGCCTCGTGCCTCACCTGGGTCCGGTGGAAGTTCTGGAAGGACCGCGATGCCGTCGGGCCGCGCTGGCCCTGGTACCGCGATCCGTACCGCTCGCTCCCGTACGGGAACTCCGCGGGCGAGCTGAGCCGGAACAGGCACAGCTGCCCGATCTTCATACCCGGCCAGAGCTTGATCGGCAGCGTGGCGAGGTTCGACAGCTCCAGCGTCACGTGCCCGGAGAACCCCGGGTCGATGAAGCCGGCGGTCGAATGGGTCACCAGCCCCAGCCGGCCGAGACTGGACTTCCCCTCCAGTCTGGAGGCGATGTCGTCGGGCAGCGAGATGACCTCGTAGGTCGAGGCGAGAACGAACTCACCCGGGTGAAGGATGAACGCCTCGTCACCGTCCGGCTCGACCATCCGGGTCAGATCGCTCTGCTCGGTGGCGGGGTCGATGTGGGCGTAGCGGTGATTCTCGAAGACCCGGAAGAACCGGTCGAGACGTACATCGATGCTGGAGGGCTGCACCATCGACTCGTCGAAGGGGTCGATGCGAACCCGTCCGCTGTCGATCTCGGCCCGGATGTCTTTATCAGAGAGAAGCACGTCCCGAGGATACGCAGAGCGCGCGGGCCGCCCCAATCGAGGCGGAACCCGCGCGCCGGTGTCTACCGCTTCGGCGCCGCTCCCACGGGCACGGCATGCCGCAGCCGCGCACAGCGCGGACACCGCAGCAGCCGTCCCGGCCCGATCCGGCCGGCACCGAGGTGCTGCAGCGGGAACGAAGCGGTGCTGAATACGTGCCCTTCGGCACAACGGACGACGGTGTGCTCCATCGAGTCCCTTTCCCCAACCAGCCGTACTGCGATGAATCGCCACATTAGGGGATGAACAAGACCCACTCCAGCCGCCGCTCCGCACGCTCAAGGTACGCCCCAACTCCCGCCCCCACGACCCTCCGTGCACCCCGCACGCGACACCACCCCCGGGGCGAATTCACCAGGGGTCGATCATGGGGTAGGGTGAGAAACGATAGCGCTCCAGGCAACTGGATCACTGCGCGGATGTAGTTTAATGGTAGAACATGAGCTTCCCAAGCTTATAGCGCGGGTTCGATTCCCGTCATCCGCTCTTGCAAGAAGGCCCAGGTCAGCGACCTGGGCCTTCTTTGTTGTCTAGACCTACTCAGGAGTCCCGCACCACATCCACACCACCTTCCCACCTGCTCCGGCAAGGCAGGCCAGGGCCACGGCTCGCCATCTCGGTTCGAGCTTGCGCTCGCCTTGGTCGAGTTGAGCTCTGAGTTCGACTCCCTGGGCGCGTATCGCCCGGGTCCGTTGCGCAGATTGGCCGCCTCCCGGAACCGCCGAGGCGAAGCCGCTCGAAGCAAGTGGTGGCACAACCCAGGGCAGATCGATCATCAAGGGTCGATGGTGGAAGCGACACTCGGCGTCGGCCGAAGGAATCGTTTCGCCGCATTCCTCCCACTCTAGGGTGACCTCGACTCGACACCCGTGTACTCGACAAGGGACACCTCATGCGCTTGCGCAACACCGTCGGCGCGCTCGCCCTCGGCCTGACCGCCGTGCTGGCCACCGCCGCTCCGGCGGGTGCGGCCGCCCCCGTCCCGGTCACGGGACACGCCAAGTTCTGCCTCACCGCCGCCGCCGTCAGCGCGCTCCCCGAGGGGGTGGTCCTCACCGCCACCGCTCCGGCGACACTCGACACCAGCGGCTCGACCCCGTGCGTCACCACTCCGATCTCGTCGGGGTCCATCACGGTGGACCCCCTCTCTGGCAGCTTTCCCCTGGACGGCAGCTTCGAATTCACTCGCAGCAGCGACGGACAGCGGCTGGACTTCACCGACCTCAACGACGACCTGACCAGCAGGAAATTCACCGCCAACGCCGCGATCAACCACGGGGCACCGGGCGCCCTCGACCTGCTCACCTACCAGCTCCTCAGCCAGAACGTCCAGGTCGGCACCAACGCGGTGGACATCACGGGCCCCGGCAACATGACCCAAATGGGCGTGGACGTCTTCAACGAGGCATTCGATGCAACGCCGGCCCAGGCCGGGCAGGCGCTGTTCGACCTCACTGTGCACCTCGACTTCTGACCGCCGCGAAGTCCCGAAGACAAGGGCGAGACTCCCCTCACACCCGTGAGGCAGGCCGTGCCACAACGTGCCAGTAGGGGCGGTGAACAGCGGCCAACAAGGGGGGCTCCGGACCGCCTCGCGCGAAACCGCAGACAGTCGTTCTCGCAGGTCAGAGGCCACATGCGGGCCCGAGTCCCGGGTGATTCCCAAGCTTATAGCGCGGGTTCGATTCCCGTCATCCGCTCTTCCAAGAAGGCCCAGGTCAGCGACCTGGGCCTTCTTCGTTGTCTGGACCTCTCCCGGCCCGCGTGCCATTCGCGTGCCATAACTGCCCTGATGGCGCTCCAGATTGCTCGCCGAGTCGCTGCCGGCTTCGCGGGGGAGGACGTCCCTGCGTTACGCGGACACCCCGTTTCGGCGCGGCCGCCCTCCCCGCCGCTCTGGAATTCCTCGCCTCGGCGCAGAAGCAGGACGTCGGCTGGGCCTGCACGGCTCCACTCGAATCCGACAACGACACCACCGGCAACACCCTGCTCGCACCGGCCGGAACCGACCGGGCGGACCGGGCCTCTCCGACTGGTACCTCCCGCCGTCCTACGGCGCCGCCGAGACCGGGTCGGCGCTTGCCCCGCACCGTGCCGGCCGCCCCGCCACCCCGGCACTCCTGACTTCCCAGCGGGTCGACGGCGGCTGGCCCCGCATCCCGGACGAGCCCTAGTCCAGCCCGACGGCCACCGGACCCCACCCCGACGACGGCGACCTGCCGGAATTCCACCCCGGACACCCTGGCCTCGACGACCTGGACAGCGCAGCCTCCCGGCGCGCACACCACCGTCCGGGCGAGGGCTACCCGAGTGACACTCCAGCCGACCGCCCGGAGGGCGTACCCCATCCGCGCCTTCAGAGCGGTGAACATGTCGAGGGTGATGAGTGGGCGGGGGCTGGCTTCGCGTGCGTGACGGCGTAGACCAGTGGCGATGTCGCTGCGCCGGGTCCTGAAGTCCCAAAACAGTCGCTGTGACGCGACAAGTTCGGGCCCCAGCGCGGGCCATGGCAGGACTACGAGCGGCAGGGCTGGTGGGGTGATGAGCCGCCGTTGCACTCCCCGGTGTTCGTCATGACCCACCACCGGCGTCCTTCGTTCACACTGAACCGCAGTTGTTCCGGCGGGCCGGAGGCCGGCTCAGGGAGCGGCCGGTGCACGACCGCACCTAGCTCGCGAGCGCCTTGAACAGGCCGCGGATCTCGTCCTCGTCCGCGATCACCGGCAGGGTGTCGAAGTAGAGCTCCCACTCGCCCTTCGGGCCAATGCGCTCGACGATCCCGAAGGGGATGTCGGTGCCCTTGGGGTCGGTGCCGTTGGGGTCGGTCATCGTGCCATGCCACTCGATGTAGGTGGTGGTGCGGCCGAAGGCGACCTGGCCCGCCTTGAACTCGACGTCGGCGTTCTCGAACAGCCGCTGCAGGTAGGCGGTCTTGCCCTCCTGCGTGGTCAGCGACCGGTCCAGGCCCGGCCCGGCCAGCTTGGCGTTGCCGGTACGGGCGGCCAGCGCGGCAGCGTCCCCGCTGTTCCAGGCGGCGAGGCGGGCGGGGATTTCCTGGGCGTGGAACCGGTCGGGGGCCGCTCCGCGCGGGCCGGGGCCGGCCGGGTCGGCGATGCCGGCGAAGAGGGGGCGGGGCCGCTGAGACTCGGGCAAGACCTGGAACAGCTCGTAGCGGTCGTAGTAGCGGCGGGCCTGGATGGTCTTGCCGTCATCGCCGAGGACGTTGCGGGCGATCTGCGGGTAGCTGACCTTGTGGCCCTTGAGGGTGACCGTGTTCTGCTGGCCGAACATCGTCACGGCGCCGTCGGCGACCACGTTCGTGCCGCGGTAGCGGAGGTCCGGCACAAGGCGGAGTGAGTTGCTGATCGAGGCGCCGATCACTTCGTGGCCGCGCTGGGGCTTGCCGCCGGCCTCCCAGAGGCTGGCCTCCTCGTCGAAGATGTCCAGGTAGGTCTGGAGGCTGGGGGCCTCGCCGAAGGCGATCTGCCGCTTCATGAAGGCGCAGGCGTTCGGGGTGATCCGCCCTTCGAGCCGGTCTACCTTCTCGCGGACCTCGGCGCACTCGCCGCCCTCGGCGGTGGCGGTGGCCGGCGCGGCACCGATGGTGAGGCCTGCGAGGAGAGTGGCCGCCGCGAACACTCCGGTGCGCGTGTACCGCCGCATGTTCATGTCGTTCCCCGTTCGTGATCGCTTGATCGCTTCGATGGATCAAGCTTCTTCGAGGGCGCCAGAGAAGACGATTACCTCAGGGGTAACGACGGGCAGTTGACAGTGCGGATGACGACCGAACACGGATGACAGGCACTGGCACGGACCAGGTTCCGGTAGGTGCGTCCAGGCCGAGCCGAGCCGCCGACCCGCCGACCCGCGGCGCCGACTCGTAGGCATTCCGGGCGACTCAGCCCGCTCGTGGCCACCATCATGGGGGCGTGCCCCAACCGTGCCCTTAGGAGCGGTCAACAGCGGTCAGAACCGGAGCGGGCAGAGGCTCCGGAAGACGCTCGGCAGGGATGATTTCCACAGGTCAGAACCCATACGAACAATTTCCGCGCCATAGATTCCCAAGCCTATAGCGCGGGTTCGATTCCCGTCATCCGCTCTTGCAAGAAGGCCCAGGTCAGCGACCTGGGCCTTCGTTGTATGTCATGGTCAGCGCGCCAACTCGGCCAGGGCCCGGACGCCTTCGAGCACCTCGGCAGCGGTGGGGGCACTGGAGGGGTCGCTGAGGCACTGGAGCATCACACCCGACACGAGCGCCAACTGCACGGCGCCGAGGGTGCGGACGGAGGCGTCCGATACTTCCTCCTCGCGGACGCCGTCCAGGATGGCCGCCATGCCACGCCGCCCCTGAGCGGTGCCCCCGGCCAGAGCGGCGCGCAACTCCTGCTGCCGCTGGGCCTGCATGAACAGTTCCACCGAGGCGAGCCAGAGGTCGGGGTGCGCACCGAAGTCCTCGATCAGGCTCTCCCAGATGCGCTCGAAGTGCGCTCTGGAGGAGCCGTCGGCGTCGGGGACCAGCGCCCGGCCCATCGCGTCGCCCCACTCGTCGAGGATCTCGAACAGGGCCTGGTTGAGCAGTGCCTCGCGGGAGCCGTAGTGGTAGCCGACGGCGGCCGTGCTCACGCCGGCGGCCGTGGCGATGTCACGCACAGAGGTGCGGTCGTATCCCTTTTCCCGCAGGCAGGCTTTGGCGCCGATGAGCAGGGCTTCGCGGTTTCCCATGCTCACGAGCCTAGCGCCCGTGTGACACGAACGACTCATACGATCGAGTTAGACAGACGTATTGCACGATCGTGCAAACTTGCGTAGCGTTCGGGCCATGAGACAAACCAGGTACGTTTCCAAGGGGTTCGTTGCCGCCACCCTCACGCTTGGCATGGGGCTGGGCATGGGTGTCGGGCCGGCCACCCCCGCGCGAGCGGCAGCAGGCAGCACCGCCGGCACGGTCGTCGGCACCACCGGCGGCGCCGTGCGTGGCACCGCCGACAGCGACGGCCTGCGCAGCTTCCAGGGCATCCCGTACGCCGCCCCGCCGGTGGGCGACCTGCGCTGGGCATCGCCGCAGCCCGCCGCCGCCTGGGCCGGGGTGCGTGAGGCGACCGCGCCCGGATCCCCCTGCGCGCAGCCGAAGGGGCTGCCCATCGGAGTCCCCAGCGAGGTCGAGGACTGCCTGTACCTGAACGTCACCACCCCTGCACAGCAGACCGGCAAGCGGCCGGTGATCGTGTGGATCCACGGCGGCAGCCTGATGTTCGGCAGCGGCGACCTCTACGGCCCCGAGCGGCTGGCCGCCGAGGGCGCCGTCGTCGTGTCGGTCAACTACCGGCTCGGTGTCATGGGCTTCCTGTCCGATCCGGCGCTGGAGACCTCCGGCGGCCTCGGCCTGGAGGACCAGCAGGCCGCGCTGCGCTGGGTCCGCGCCAACGCGGGCGCCTTCGGGGGCGATCCCGGCAACGTGACGATCATGGGTGAGTCCGGCGGCGGGTACAGCGTCTGCGGCCACCTCGCCTCGCCGAAGTCGGCCGGACTGTTCGACCGCGCCATCGTGCAGAGCGCGCCCTGCGCCACGGGTGGCTCCCGCACCCGGGAGGAAGCCGAGGCCGAGGCCGAGGCCACGCTCGCCAAGCTCAAGGAGCTGAGGTCCAAGGAGGGCAAGGACTGCAATGATGCGGAGTCCTGCCTGCGCGGCACGGACGCGGCCACGCTCATGAAGGCGTACGGGACCTGGAACGAACCCCGCCCGATCGCCGGTACGGACCTCATGCCACTGGCCCCAGCCGAGGCGCTGCGCACGGGCAAGTTCAACCGCGTCCCGGTCCTCATCGGGGTCAACCACGACGAGGAGCGCGGCCGGATCCTCGGCCAGGAGCTGACGGGCGATCCCATGCCGCCCGAGGCGTACGAGCCCGAAATCCGCAAGGAGTTCGGCGCCCAGGCCGACGCGGTACTGGCCCGCTACCCGCTGAGCCGCTTCAGCTCCGCCGGCGAGGCCCTGGCAACGGTCCTGACCGACCGCACCTGGTCGGTTCCGACGCTGGACACCGCCCGGCTGCTGTCGCAGTGGACTCCGACCCGGATGTTCGAGTTCAGCGAGCGCGAGACGCCTTCGTGGGCGGGCGCCCCGGAGGTCAGCTTCGAGCTCCGCGCCTCGCACATGTCGGAGCTGTCCTACCTCTTCGACCTCAAGCTGCCCGTGTTCGAGAAGCTGACAGAGAGGCAGGAACGCCTCGCCAAGCGAATGACGGACACCTGGGTGGACTTCGCCGAGTCCGGGAAGACAGACTGGCCGAGCTTCCGCAGCGGCGGCTACGTGCAGTCGCTGACCTCGGGGCCGTGGAAGCGCACGGAGTTCACCAAGGACCACAACCATGCGTTCTGGAAGAACCTCCGCTGACGCCAAGCGTCGTCCCGCCGACCGAGGTGCCTGGGACGCCGGGCAGCACACGACTCGTGCCACTACGTGCCAGTCAGGGCGGTAAGCAGCGGTCAACACAGGGGTTCCGCGGGCCCCGGAACTCGGCTCCGCAGCGGACGTTTTCGCAGGTCACCAGGGGTTCAGGCCCCCGAGTGCCGAGTGATTCCCAAGCTTATAGCGCGGGTTCGATTCCCGTCATCCGCTCTTGCAAGAAGGCCCAGGTCAGCGACCTGGGCTTTCTTCGTTGTCTAGACCTTTCTGGTCCCGCCGTGCCCTCCGCGAGCCCCAACTCGCAGAATTCCGTAAGCCCAATCAACGGCCCGCATAGACGAGTTGTCCGGGTCGAGGGTGCCTCCGCACCTCCGCGCGGTCAGCCTGCCGGGCGCTTTCCCCAGGCGGAGATCATGCCGAAGGACAGTTCGAGGGTGTCCGGGTCGCTGAGGTAGGAGAGGGCATCGTCGAGGGCTGCCGGGTCCAGGCCGGCCGACCTGTGTCACGTGGGTCGGCCGGCCGTGGGTGTTCCCGCTTCCGCCTAGCGGACCTGCACGAACTTGGCCGTGCTGGGGACGCCGCGCTCGTCGAGGAGGAAGAGCATGTAGAAGCCGGGCGGGGCATCCGCGGAGCTGGGCGGGGCCTGGAGGTCGAGGGTGAGCCCGTTGCGCTTGACGATGGCCAGCTCGATGTGGCGCTGGCTGGTGTTGAGGGAATGGGTCGCGGTCGTCGGTGCGAGCAGGACGGCCTTCGTGACCTGGTTCGGGGTGGAGGTGGTGACCGTGAAGGGGGCGTTGTAGCCCGCCTTGTCGGGGACCGCGGTGAGCGTGGGTCGGGTGCCGCCCTGGTGGAGGTAGGCGGGTTCGAAGATCTCGATGCTGCCGTTCATGTCGTCCGAGATTTTCGGGTCGTTGGCGAGCTGCTGGAGTTCGTCGCCGGTGACCAGGATCCGGCCGTCGGGCAGGACGACGGCGTTGGAGTGGTAGCCGCGCGGCAGCCGCTGGACCGGGCCGAGCCGCCACTGGCCCTGCGCGTCGCGGGTCTCGGTCTGCCGGTACTTGAGGTCGGCCTGGGGGTTGTACGGGCCGTTGCCGTAGTCCCGGATCGCGTACGCGCCGTTGACGGTGAGCAGGGAGGCGTCGGGCATCAGCAGGGTGTCGTCCTGGGTCCGGCCGAAGGCCCTGGGCTGCTGCTTCTCCCACGCTCCGTTGGCGAGCTTGTACGTGTCCGGGTCGTCGCGGTCGCCGCCGAGTACGAGGACGGAGTCCGGGCCGCGCAGGCCCGCGGGCAGGGGCACGGCGGAGCCGTAGCCGCGGTCGGTGCCGTCGGGGCGGTCGGGCAGGTCGGTGCGGGTTTCGGCGACGGGGTCGAAGGCGAACTGGGTGGTGGAGTCGCGGCCGAGGCCGTAGACCTTGCCGTCGCGCAGGGTGAACAGGTGCGGATAGTCGCTGTTCTCCCCGAAGGGCGCGTCGACCTGGAGGGTGTCCGTCGGGAAGAGGCGCGGGGTGAAGGTCTTCTCGAAGGGGACCGGGAGGCTCTTGGCGGGGAACCGCTCGATTCGGGAGGTGGAGGTGCCCCAGCCCTCGGAGGAGTGCCCGGACATGATCAGCAGGCGGCCGTCGGGGGCGGTCGCCACCGAGGGGTACCAGCGGCCGACGGCCATGTCCTGGTTGAGGGCCCAGGTCTCGGTCCACGGATCGAAGACCAGGGACAGTTTGGCGCCGGCTCCTCCCCCGTAGCCGAGGTTGCCGCCGAACACGCCGAGCATCCCGTTGGGGAGGAAGGCGTGTCCGGAGCAGAAGAACGGTGCCGGTCGCGCCTGGAGCGTGCCGTCCGGGACGAGGACCGTGGGCGGGGTGACCTTCTTGAAGGCCTGGGTCGTGGTGCCCTTCGACGGATCCCACACGTAGGCCCGGCCGGCGTTGGCCTTGCCGGTGGTGCCGGTCGGGGCGGGCTCCTGGGTCGGGTTGTCCTCCATCCGCTCGAAGGAGAACAGCAGCACCTTCCCGGTGGGCAGCATCGCGATGTGCGCGGCGAAGTCGGGCGACGGGAAGTACTCGGCGAACCGGCCGAAGTCTTGCGGGTTGAAGTTCGCGTTCGCCTCGACCTGGGAGTCCGTCAGGTCCTTGAGGCTGTCGATCCGGGCCAGCTGCGAGTACCCGCTCCTCAACGCCGCCATCGACTCACGGAGGCGTGCATGCTCGTGGGCGTGCTCCTGACCGAGGGCCGCGGACTCCTCCGGCCGTTCGGAACCGTCGTGGGCCGCGGCCGGGCCGGCCGCGGCCAGGACCACGGCCACGGCGCACGCCGTGAGCCTGCCGGACCATCTCTTGCGCGCCATGACACTCCTCATACCGGCCCACCGGGGCGGACCTCGCCCGTCACGACCGTTCTATGACGGGGCGTAAGACGCCGCACTTCGTCGCGCGGCGGTACGTTCGGCCATCGGTGCGGGACACCCGGGCCGGCCTGGGCGGCAAACCGTGGAGTTCGTCCGTCCGGCCGTCACCCCTCACCGGGGAGGCCGTGCCACAACGTGCCAGTAGGGGCGGTAATCAACGGCCAACCAGGGGTAAGCCCAAGCCGTCAGCACCGACCCCCACAATGGCCGTTTCCACAGGTCAGACGGCAGATAACCGTCCAAGCGCCGAGTGATTCCCAAGCTTTTGGCGCGGGTTCGATTCCCGTCATCCGCTCTTGCAAGAGGGCCCAGGTCGGCGACCTGGGCCCTCTTCATTGTCTAGACCTCTCAGCCCCGCGCCGCAAAGCCACTCGGGTTCACCCATTCGCAGCACCAAGCGCGAGCCCCTCAACTACGTACCTCACAGTCCGGTTCGCCGTGCCGCCGCCCCTCCTCGCGCGGCTCCGGGTTCATCCAGGGCGACCCCGCCCAGGCGAGGGCGGGATCGCCCCGATTCAGTAGATGATCACGAGTAGTGACAAGCGTGTGACGCGTTGTCAGCGGCGGGTGCTTTCATGGATCCGGTGCGCAGGGAGGCGCATCGCGACTGGTGGGGGGATACAGCTGTGCCCTGGATCAATGACTACTTCCGAGCAGACGGCACTCGGGTCAAAGGCCACGTCCGGCTCCCTGCCGGGGCCCGACGGGAGACCGCGCTGCTCGGCCTGATCGTCGCCGGAGTGATCGTCTTCGGGAACGGGACAACGCCTGCGGGGGCCGGATCAGGCTCGGGTCAGGAGTTACCCAGGCCGCAGTCGACGGTGGTCTACCCGATCAAGTGGCCGGCTTGGGAAAATCGCCCGGCGCTCCAACCCATGCCGACGGTCTCCTATCCGATCGTCTTCCCCAGCACGGGGAACGGCAGGTGAGCCGCCGCCCGCCCGCGAAGAGGCGCAGGCGCACCGGCGCAGCGCGGCGCCGGAAGGCCACTGGCTCGGAGGAGCTGTGGCTCATCGGCCTGGTCGGCCTCGTGGCCCTCAGTCTCGTCGTGGCGGTGATGTCGTGGCTCGCCGCCCATCCCTGGGTTCTGGTGGTCGGCCTCCTCGCAGCCGGTGCCGCGGGCGCGCTGTGGCTGCGTCGGCGCCGGGAGGCCGCGCGATGGGACCAGGTCCGGGCCCAGGGCCTGCGCTACGCCGTCGAACACCTCGACAGCCTCCACCACAACGACTTCGAGTTCGCCGTACGGGACCTCATGCACCGCGACGGCTGCGCCGACGCCCAGAAGGTCGGCGGCCGGGGCGACAACGGCGCGGACGTCAAAGCCACCGACCCCTACGGCCGCCGCTGGGTCATCCAGTGCAAGCACCGCAAGGCCGGCTGGTCCGGTTCCGCGGTCGGCACCCCGGACCTCCAGGTCCTCAACGGCACCGGCCGTCAGATACACGGCGGCGACGTCCTCGTCATGCTCACCAACGGCCGCTTCTCCGGACCCGCACTCGCCTTCGCCAAGTCCCAGCGCCTCCACCTCGTCGACCGCCACCTCCTCGCCCAATGGGCCACCGGCTCCCGCCCCTTGTGGGATCTCCTCCGCGCCGTCCCGCCGCCCCGAAAGCCCACGTCACTCCCCTAGGGCCTGTCGTCAAGGACTTGCCCTGCCGCGTCGAGCTCGCCACGGGGAAGTGGGACACCCTCGCGCAGACAGTTGAGCCCGCCCGGCGACACACCCCGTGGGACGCTCAGTTCAGAAGGCGCTCAGCGCGTCGCGGGTGTTGGTGCGGTACAGGCCGACCTTCGGGTTGGCGACGCTGCCCGGCTTGGCCAGCTGGAGGCTGACGCCGTCCGCGTTCGGCATGTGCTCCTTGTCGGCCAGGACGTTGACCTCGTCGGCCACGGGGCCGTTGCCACCCGACGGGTTGAGGTCCACGGCCGCGTAGGCGGTGGCGCCGGGGTGCACCGGGTACGCCGGCGCTCCGCCCAGACCACCGGGGGCAGTGGCCTGGAGACCGAGCGCGCGGCCCTTGGCGCTGAAGCCGACGGTGGGGAAGTAGTCCAGACCGCAGGAGGTGGAGCCGTTGTTGGTCACGGTGATGACGCGGACGGTGGCCGGAGTGCCCGTGGGGGAAGTGACCTTGACGGTCAGGTTCCGCGCCGAGCAGGGGTGGGTGTAGGCGTAGGAGTCACCGGTGGTGTCCCCCTTGTTCTTGCCGCTCGAACCGGCCTTCGCCGGGGTGGCGGTGGCCGTGCCGGTTCCGGTGACCTTGCCCGCGGACGGGGCGGCGGAGGCGCCCTCCCCGGACGGCGTCACGGTCCCGGTCGAGACCGGCTTGTCCGCGCTCTTGGTCGCGGTGGGGTTCGCGGTCGCCCCGCCGGCGCTGTCCGAGCCGCCGCAGGCGGTCAGGGCCAGAGCGAGGCCGGCGGTGGCGGTGGCCAGGGCGGTGGTGCGGAGTCGGTAGGTGCGCATGGGGAACTCTCCGTGTCGGTGCGGTCGTCAGACAGGGGCTTTCGCTTCCCGCCTGACGAGACGTTGGGTGGGGCTGCTGTTCCGGTCGGCTGCTGCCGCAGGCCGCCGAGGGCGGTCGGTGGGGCGGGTGAGGGGCGGGTGGTTGGCCCTCCCGTTGCGACCGCCCAATCCGACCGTCGATCCGATCGGCGGACCCACGGGCTGATGACGCAACTGTGGGGCCGGTTTCGTCCCAGTGGCGTCTGGACCGGGATAGTAGGAACCCTGTAACGCTCCCGACCCCTCTCACCTGGGCGATCGGGCGAGCCTGGAACGGGCTTCCGGGATGAGGGGGAGGGTGGAATGGCCACGGAGACGGAGCGGTTCGCGGAGCTGATGCGGGGGTTCAAGGAGCGCTCGGGGCGCAGCTACGGCACGCTCGCGAAGCGTCTGCACTCCAGCAACTCGACGCTGCACCGCTATTGCAGCGGCGCGGCGGTGCCCACGGATTTCGCCCCGGTGGAGCGGTTCGCCCGAGTCTGCGGCGCCTCGGCCGACGAACTGCCCGCGCTGCACCGGCAGTGGCTGCTGGCGCTGGTGGAGCGGCGGCGGGGGGTGACGGAGGGGCAGGCCTCGGGGTCGGGGGCGGCGAACTCCGCGGCGCCGCGGGGCGGTGACGCCGCGCCGGAGGTGCCGCCTGCGTCGGCGGTGGTGGTGGCCGGGGAGGCTTCGGAGGTCCGGCCGCAGGCAGAGACCGACCCGGCACCGACACCGGCGTCCTCAGCCGGGTCCGCCCCGGCGCCCGGACCTGCCGCTGCGGAGGCACCCGCACACGCCCCCGCCGCCCTTGTCCGGCCGGGCCCCGCCCGGGCCTCCGTACCGGGGGCCCGGCGTCCTCGGCTGATGCTCGCCGTTGCGGCCGCCGTGGCCACCGCCGCGGTGGCGGGGACCGCCGCCGCCGTCTCCGCCATGGGCGATGCGGGTCAGGGGGACACGCGCCACGCCGCCACCCAGCCGTCCTCGCGCGAGCGGGCGGCGGCGGGCCCGGCCTTGCCGTCCGGCGGGTCGTCGTCCCCCACGCCCACAGCCGATTCCGCGCCCCCGTCCAGCCCCGGACCGTCGTCCACCTCGGCACCGTCCGCGTCCACCTCGCGGGCCACCGCCAAGGAGGGGGCCTCCCCCACCGCCCCGTTCACGGTCAACGTCCTGCCCGACAACTGGGACAGCCCCTGCGACCAGTGGTTCGCCCTGGACAAGGCACCCGGCACGGTCCCCCCTCCCCCCGCCGGGCCGGCGACCGAAGGGTGGGCCCGGGCCCTGGACGCCGTCCCGGCGGGGCACCTGCGCATGCAGCTGACCGTCCAGGGCACCGAGGGCAAGCCCGCGGTCCTGCACGCGCTGTACGTCCATGTCGTGAGCGGCCGCAAGGCTCCCGGCTGGAACGGGTACACCATGGGCTCCGGTTGCGGCGGCGCGCTGGTGCCGGCGTCCTTCGCCGTGGACCTGGACGACGCCTCCCCGAGGGCCAGGCCCGTACCCGGCAAGGAGGGCGAGCGACCGACGGCCTCGACCGACTTCCCGTACAAGGTCTCCGCCACCGACCCCCAGGTGCTGAACATCGACGCCGCCACACTCGGTCAGGACGTCAGCTGGTACCTGGAGCTGGCCTGGAGCAGTGGCGACCGCCAGGGCACCACCCGCATCGACGACCACGGCCGCCCGTTCCGCACGGTCGCCCTGAACGCCGGCCGCAGCTACTGGTACAACGCGAACAACAACGCCTGGCTGCCGTACACGGAATGAAAGACCCATCGCGCGATCACTCCCCGCGTGTCGGTGGCGATGGTCCGGGCCGCGTCGTAGCCGGCGAATACCCCGACTCTCACAACACTGCACTCGGGGCGAATCAATATCTGTCCCGGCGGTCTGAGGATTTAACGCGCACCGCGAGGAGAGTTTTTACCGCAACGCAGGGGCCAAATATATTCGGCCCCTGCAATCCACTGCGGCGTGCTACTGTCCATCTTGGTTGCAGTTTTGGTACCCAAAAACTTAAGGCATCTCCAGCCGACCTCCGTGTCGCATGGTGGCGCTTCATATTTCCGGTCAGTTTCCGGGCGGGGCATCATCGCGGCGACACGGTCTCCGCATGGTGCGGGCGCCGGTGTACTGCCCCCAAGGAGATATGACATGGCTGCTGGCACCGTGAAGTGGTTCAACGCGGCAAAGGGTTTCGGCTTCATCGAGCAGGACGGTGGCGGCGACGACGTCTTCGCCCACTTCTCGAACATCGCCGCCCAGGGCTTCCGCGAGCTGACCGAAGGCCAGAAGGTCACCTTCGACATCGCGCAGGGCCAGAAGGGCCCGACGGCGGAGAACATCGTTCCCGCCTGACGCTGACTCGCGTTCGGCAGCTGGGGCCCGCATCCCTCGGGGTGCGGGCCCCAGCTGCACACATCTCCCGCGGTGCGTCCACCCGCGGGACCCGGCACGGGATGCTTCCTCCTCGGAGCCGCACCCGAGCTCATTTCTCCGGTTTCGCGTCCGCATGACGCCACCCTCATTGCAGCGCCCGTACCCGCGCATTTTTCTCGCGGGCCGGATCCGCCTCCGCATTCCATTCGGTCCGTTCTCGCAATTCCCCGCGCTGCTCTTCCGCTGCGGGAATTCCTTGATACGTGCCGTATCAAGGAAGGTTACGCATGAACCCCACGCGCAAGAACGAGCGCTCGTCCCGTACCCGCAGCCGCACCGGCGGCCCTGCTTTCGGCAACGGCGCCGGTTCGGAGCGGGGCAGCCGATTCGGCTCCTCGGGCTCCCCGGCTCGAAGCCGTTCCGCAGGTCCGAGCCGCTCAGGCGGCTCAGGCCGCCGGCCGGCCGCGGTACAGGGCGAGTTCGCGCCGCCGAAGACGATCACTCCCGCGCTGCCCGCCGTCGAAGCCTTCGCCGATCTCGACATGCCCGCCGAGCTGCTCGCCGCCCTCGGGGCGCAGGGCGTGAGCGTGCCCTTCCCGATCCAGGGCGCCACCCTGCCCAACACCCTTGCGGGCCGGGACGTCCTCGGCCGCGGCCGGACCGGCTCCGGAAAGACCCTGGCGTTCGGCCTCGCCCTGCTGGCCCGCACCGCCGGGCAGCGCGCCGAGCCCCACCAGCCGCTCGCACTGATCCTCGTACCCACCCGCGAGCTGGCCCAGCAGGTGACCGACGCCCTCACCCCGTACGCCCGAGCGGTCAGGCTCCGCCTTGCCACCGTCGTCGGCGGCATGCCCATCGGCCGTCAGGCCAACGCCCTGCGCGGCGGCGCCGAAGTCGTGGTTGCGACCCCCGGACGTCTGAAGGACCTCATCGATCGCGGCGACTGCCGGCTGAACCAGGTCGCGATCACCGTCCTCGACGAGGCCGACCAGATGGCGGACATGGGCTTCATGCCCCAGGTCACCGCACTCCTCGACCAGGTGCGCCCCGAGGGCCAGCGGATGCTGTTCTCCGCCACCCTCGACCGCAACGTCGACCTGCTGGTGCGCCGGTACCTGACGGACCCGGTCGTGCACTCCGTCGATCCCTCGCAGGGCGCGGTGACCACGATGGAGCACCACGTCCTGTACGTCCACGGCGCCGACAAGCAGCGGACGACGACGGAGATCGCCGCCCGCGACGGCCGCGTGATCATGTTCCTCGACACCAAGCACGCCGTGGACCGTCTCACCCAGGACCTCCTCGACAGCGGGGTCCGCGCCGCGGCCCTGCACGGCGGGAAGTCCCAGCCGCAGCGGACCCGGACCCTGGCCCAGTTCAAGACGGGGCACGTCACCGTCCTGATCGCCACGAACGTGGCCGCTCGCGGAATCCACGTCGACAACCTCGACCTCGTCGTCAACGTGGACCCGCCGACCGACCACAAGGACTACCTCCACCGCGGCGGCCGCACCGCCCGCGCGGGCGAGTCCGGCAGTGTCGTCACCCTGGTCACCCCCCACCAGCGCCGTGACATGACCCGTCTCATGCAGGCCGCCGGGATCGTCCCGCAGACCACCCAGGTCCGCTCCGGCGACGAGGCCCTCAACCGGATCACCGGCGCCCAGGCCCCCTCCGGAATCCCCGTCACCATCACCGCGCCGGTGTCCGAGCGGCCCAAGCGCAGCGGCGGCTCCTCCCGCGGGCGGCGCGGGCCCATGTCGGCTGCCCGGCGCGCGAGCGCGCGGCAGTCCGCCTTCGATGCGGCGGCCTGACATCGGCGGCCTGACAACCACGTGATCAGACCCCCTCTCCTTCTTCCTGTGAGGCACCATGCGCTGTGTCATCGCCCGCTTCCCGTTCGAACTGACCAAGAGCGGCGTCCTGGATTCGATGAAGGGCATCAAGCCCGAGGAGGTCGTCGGCGACTCCGTGATCATCGGCCGCCGCGTCTACCCCGTGAAGCAGGTCGGCCAGGTCATCACCCGCCAGGACAGGCGTGACTTCAGCGTCGGTGAAGTCCTGCGGGCCATGACCCAGCTCGGCTTCACCTGCCGCGGAATCCCCCGGGCCGCCGCGCCCACGCGCGTCCTCAGTCCGCTCCAGCACGCATCCGCGATGCTCGGCGCCCCTGTGACGGTCTGACCGACTCGACCGGTGCGAGCCGGCGCCCGGTCAGTGGCGCCGATTACCTCGTCCTCGACCGCATGAAAATCTATCGCGGCCGGAGTAGACATTGGGGGTCCCCCCGTGCTCCGGCCCGCGTGGGACAGACAGCATTCAAAGGGGCATCGTGCAGCAGCTCAAGCTCGGAATCATGTCGCAGACCCGTAAAGAGAACGAACACCGTCTGCCGATCCACCCGGCGCACTTCGAACGCATCGATGCCGACCTTCAGCCCCACATCTACCTGCAGACCGGTTACGGCGTTCACTTCGGCGTTTCGGACGGTCAGCTTGCTCCGTGGGTCGCCGGTTTCCGCTCACGCGAGGAACTGATCACGGAGTGCGACGTCATCCTGCTGGCCAAACCGCTGCACGAAGATCTGGAGGACCTGCGGGACGGGCAGGTGCTGTGGGGGTGGCCGCACTGCGTGCAGGACGAGAAGGTCACGCAGGCCGCCATCGACCGCAGGCTCACGGTGATCGCCTTCGAGGCGATGAACCACTGGACCCGGGACGGGGGATTCAGTCTCCACGTCTTCCACAAGAACAACGAGCTGGCCGGCTACTCGTCGGTGCTGCACGCCATGCAGCTGACCGGGGCGACCGGTGACTACGGGCGCCGGCGGCGTGCGGTCGTGATCGGCTTCGGCGCCACCGCCCGCGGCGCGGTAACCGCGCTCAGTGCGCTGGGCGTTCACGATGTGGATGTGCTGACTGCCCGCGGCATCGCCGCCGTCAGCTCACCGATCCACTCGGCACGGATCGTGCACTTCGATCACGACGTGGCCGACGACACCCTCGACCCGCGGCGCAGCATCGTAGTCACCGAGGACGGCCCGGAGCCGCTGGCCGACTTCCTCGCGGGGCACGACATCATCGTCAACTGCGTGCTCCAGGACACCGCGGCGCCGCTGATGTTCCTGATAGAGGAGGACCTGCCGAAGCTCGCGCCCGGCACCCTCGTCATCGACGTCTCCTGCGACGAGGACATGGGTTTCGCCTGGGCTCGGCCCACCACCTTCAGCGCGCCGATGTTCACCGTCGGCGACCAGGTCCACTACTACGCCGTGGATCACAGCCCCTCCTACCTGTGGGATGCCGCCACCTGGGAGAACAGCGAGGCGCTGATCCCGTTCCTGCGGTCGGTCCTCGAAGGGCCGGCCGGCTGGGACGGCGACCACACCATTCGCCGGGCGATCGAAATCCGCGGCGGCACCGTCCAGAATCCAGCAGTCCTGGCCTTTCAGCAGCGCGCCGCACAGTACCCGCACGCGCTGCTCTGAACCGATGCCACCTGGTCGGCGGCATGTCATTCGAAGTGACCGGCGTACACACGTGAGGGGGCCGGGACCGCAACTGCGGTCCCGGCCCCCTCACGTGTGTACGCACGGCTGGCCCCCGCCCCCGTCCCCCTCCGAGGCCTCAGGTACGAGAGCAGCCGATGCCGATTACCTCTTCGCCAGCCGAACGAAAATCTATCGCGGCTGGAGTAGACATTGGGTTGCAGCGTGGTTATGGTTTCTCTCGTAGCCCAGAGAGACAGCAGGGCCTGGCAGAAACGAACTGCCGGGCAGCAGTACCCGCAGTACGAGTACTGCGAGCAGTACGAGTAGGTGCAGTTCAGCAGGGCGGTGCGGTCGTGGAGTGTCGAAGCCACAGCGGTTGCAGGACGGCGACGGGACTGACGACCGGACCGGGCGGCCCGCAGTGATCAGGGGCAGCCGAGAGAAGTACCGCAGTTACCGCAGTGGCAGTACCCGTGAAATGCAGTACGCAGTACCCAGCAGTGAAGTAGCAGGCAAGCAGTTGATCACCGAGGGAAGAACGGAGGAGCCGAGCACCATCAGGATCGCCCGGGTGGAAACCTGAGCCCGGGTACCGCAGGACATCGATAGCGAGGTGGTCTCCGGTCAAGCAACCGCGATCCCCGCACCCCCGGCAGCATCTCGGCCGGGTCGGCGGAATCACAGGGTCGGCGCAGTATCAGGGCCGACAGATGGTGTAGTAGTTCCTTCGGGGCCCTGGTGCCATAGGCGCCAGGGCCCCTCCACGCGTTCCACGAGAGAGGTTCAATGACAGCAGACGACTCGTTCGGCCGTCTCGACGACGACGACTACCCCGCCTACACCATGGGCCGGGCCGCCGAGATGCTCGGCACCACGCAGGGATTCCTCCGGGCGATCGGCGAAGCCCGTCTCATCACCCCGCTCCGCTCCGCCGGCGGACACCGCCGCTACTCCCGCTACCAGCTGCGCATCGCTGCCCGCGCCCGCGAACTCGTCGACCAGGGCACACCCATCGAGTCGGCCTGCCGCATCGTCATCCTCGAAGACCAGCTCGAGGAAGCCCAGCGCATCAATGCCGAATATCGCCGCGCCGCAGAAGCGTCCACACCGTCGGACTCGGCCTGAGGCGAAGGTGTCCGTCCGGGACGGTGGTCCCGCGACCGGAACACCCCGAGCGGGAACTCCGCAAAGCCCCAGGTCGGCGACCTGGGGCTGGTTTGTTGTCCAGGCCTCTCGGCGCAGTCGGCGACACGGCGGAGGGGTGCGGCGCCGCGGTGGGCTAGGGCTTGATGTTCTGGTTCAGGTGGAAGAGGTTTCCTGCGTCGTACTTCCGCTTGACCTCGACGAGGCGGTCGTAGTTGGTCTTGTAGTTGGCCCTGATCCGGCTCTGGTCGTCGTCGGCCATGAAGTTGATGTAGCCGCCTGCCTCCGAGTGCGGGGCGGTCGCTTCGTAGTAGTCGCGCACCCACGCGGTGTTGGCCTCGTTCGCGGATGCGTCGGGCCACATGCCGGCGATGACGGTGGCGAACGAGGCGTCGCGGTAGGCGAAGGCCGTTGCCTCCGGCGCGACCCGGTGGCAGGCACCGTCGATGGGGTAGATGTGGACCGTCGAGTTCAGGGCCGGCAGCCGTGGCCCGTGCTGGACGTGCGCCGCGATCGCGGCGTCGCTGAGCTCGGTCACGAAGTTGGCCTTCCAGTAGTGCTGGAGGCCGGGCGGTACCAGCGCGTCGAAGGCGCTGTTGAGCGCGGGATACGGCATGGGCCCGACGTGCTCGGCGACCACCGGGGCGAAGTCGCGGAAGGCCTGGAGGGCGCGCGGCCCCTCGTCCAGCGGACCCGCCCAGCACGAGACGATCAGGACGAAGGGATCGCCGTGCCGGTCCTCCGGGATGAACGGGAGCGGCGGAGCCAGCTGGAAGGCCGGGAACGCGCCGAGTTCCTCCGGCGCACCCGCGATGTATTCGCCGAAGGAGCGCAGCACGGTGGCGGCGTCCTCCACTTCGAAGAGCATCGGCCCGCCGTAGATGTGGTCGACGGGGCTGAGCCGGAACTCGAAGGAGGTCACCGCGCCGAAGTTGCCGCCGCCGCCTCGAAGGGCCCAGAAGAGGTCGTCGTTCTCCTCCTCGCTCGCGATGAGCAACCGGCCGTCCGCGGTCACCACGTCGGCGGAGACCAGGTTGTCGCAGCTCAGCCCGAGTCCGCGGGAGAGATAGCCGATACCGCCACCGAGGGTGAGTCCGCCGACGCCCGTGGTCGAGATGATTCCCCCGGTCGTCGCCAGACCGAAGGCGTGCGTCGCGGCGTTGAAATCACCCCAGGTCGCGCCGCCTTCGGCACGTGCCGTCTGCCGTACGGGGTCGACGCGCACGCCGCGCATGCCGGACAGATCGGCCACGACGCCGCCGTCGCAGGTACCGAAGCCGGGCACGCTGTGCCCGCCGCCGCGCACGGCGAGATCGAGCCCGTTCTCCCGTGCGAAGTCGACCGAGGCCATGACGTCGCCCGCGTTGACACAGCGCACGACGGCGGCCGGACGCCTGTCGATCATGGCGTTGTAGACCTTGCGCGCCTCGTCGTAGGCGCCGGCGTCGTCGTCAGGGGTGGTGACCGCCCCGCGGACACGTTCACGCAACTGCTCGATCGAGGGCTTGCCCATGGCGTTTGCTCCTCTCGGCCCTCTTTCACGCTACGCCGATGGCGCGGGGCCTCAACTCGAGATCCGCGGAGCCGCCGTGGAGTCCCGGCGCCGCGCCCCGCCGCCGGCAGCGTGCACGAGCCGCGCCGCTGGGGACCGGGTCAGTTTCCGGATTGGAGGCCGTGCGGGCCCACGGGCCTTGTGGACCCCATGCCCCGCCGCTCCGCGTGCTGGGGGTAGCCCCGTACGCGGTCGGGGGACGACCGGCCTGTGTGCCGTAGCCCGGATTTATACGCTCGTATACATGTTGAAGCGGACAGCACGCGCACTCATCGTCGGCGCGCTCGCCGGAAACGTGCGCACCTTCCAGGGCATCCCCTACGCGGCGCCGCCCACCGGGGTACGCCGGCGGGCGGCCCCGGCTCCCGCCGTGCGGTGGGAGGGCGCCCGGGACGGCGCCGGGGCCATGTACGGGGCCGAGCGGCTCGCCGCCCTGGGCGACGTGGTCGTCGTCACCGTCAACCACCGGCTCGCGGCCCTCGGTTACCTGGCCCACCCCGACCTGGAAGCGGCCCGCGGCGAGTCCGGGAACCACGGACGCCTTCGGCGAGGAGCGGGCCGCCGCCGCCTCTTCGAGGTCGACGCCGTTCTGGAAGTCCCTGGACCGCGTGAATCCGTGAACCCGCGAGGCTTCGGGCTCCGCCCATGGCGCCACCAGCCGCACGAGTGGTGTCACCAAAACCCTCGCTGTGGTGCCATTGATGTGCCATCATGGCACCACAGCGGCGCACCGCGCGGCCCGCGGCCCGGAGCCGCGCGTTCACGGAGTCACCATCGGAGGGGTTGGATCATGGAGACAGTGCAGAGCCGGAAGCAGGCGGCATCCGGCGCCTTCACCGCCTTCTCCCGTTTCGTGCTCTGCGGCGGAGGGGTGGGGGTCGCCTCCAGCTTCGCCGTCGCGGGCCTCGCGTCCTGGATCCCCTGGATCCTGGCCAACGCCCTGATCACCGTGGTCTCCACGCTCCTCGCCACCGAGCTGCACGCCCGCTTCACCTTCGGCGCGGGCGGGCGGGCGACCTGGCGCCAGCACGCGCAGTCGGCCGGATCCGCGGCGGCCGCGTACGCGGTGACCTGCGCGGCGATGCTCGTCCTGCGGCAGATAGAGGCGTCGCCCAGTGCCGTGCGCGAACAGGTCGTCTACCTGTCCGCCTCCGCGCTCGCCGGTGCCGCGCGGTTCGCGGTGCTGCGCCTCGTCGTCTTCGCGCAGCACCGCACGCAGAGCGCGTCCGCCGTCCGTACCGCCCGTACCGCCCGCCCCGTACCCGCGACCGTGGCCCGCGCCTCGGCCACGGCCGGCCCCGCGGACCTCTGCCGCGCGGCCTGACCCTGTCCCGTCACGGCGTCACGGCGTCACGATCGGGAAGGCGGTGTCGGGCTTCGTCACGTAGGAGAACAGGCGGGCGAGGAGCTCCGGGGATCCCGTGGTGGAGACGCCGTCCGGGGTCCGGCCCGCGAGGGCGGCCAGGAGTTGGGGCTTGGTGAGCGTGAGGGTCAGGCCCGCCGGGGTGCGGGGACCGGTGACCGTGCGGTGGGTGAGGGCGCCGTTGTGGAGGGTGAGGCGGTGATGGCTGCCCTCGTCGGTGAGGACGAGGTCGATGGTGAGGTCCTCGTCCCAGGCCCGGGGGCCGTCGATCCGGACCGCGATCGAGTCGAGGAGCATGTCGGTGGTCAGGGCCATCGCCATCTCGGGGTTGGCGGTATCGAGCAGGGCCGCGTTCTCACCCTGGCGCAGCTCCATGGCGGAGGTGAGGTAGAAGTTCCGCCAGGTGCCGTTCTCCGCGCCCTGGCCGAGCTCGTCGTAGACGCCGGCGAGGGTCTCCTTGGCGTCCGTACGGCCGGGCTCGGCGAAGATCAGGTGGTTCAGGAGGGTGGCCGCGAAGCGGAGGTCGCCGGAGTCGGCGTAGGCGCGGGCCCTGGTCAGGGTCTCCCCGGGGCCGCCCATGGAGTCGACGTAGCGCTTGGCGAGTTCGACGGGCGGGTGTTCCCACAGGGTGGCGGCGTTGCCGTTGAACCAGCCTCGATCGCCTCGTCGAGGCAGCGCGACCAGATGCGGGAGTCGCGGACGACGGCGCCCCGCAGGGTCAGGATGTTGTGCATGTTGTGCGTGGCGTTCTCCGCCAGGCACAACGCCCGCTTGTCGGGGAAGAGGAAGTTCATCTCGGCCGGCGCCTCGGTGCCGGGGGTGAGCTGGAAGACGATCCGCACGCCGTCGACCGTCTCCTCCTGCCCGGTGGAGGTGATGTCCACGGTGGGCGGGATGAGGGTGATGGTGCCGGTGGAGGTGGCCATGCCCAGGCCGGCGCCGATCTGGCCGTCGGGGGCCTTGGGCAGCCGGTCCCCGTACATGAAGACGGCGCGGCGGGTCATGGCGTTTCCGGCGTAGACGTTCTCGCTGACCGCGTGCTCCGGGAAGCCCTCGGGCGCGAGGATCGGCACGCCCTCCTCGGTGCCGCGCGGGAGCACGCCGCGGGCGCCGCCGAAGTGGTCGCCGTGCGAGTGCGTGTAGATCATGCCGGTCACCGGGCGGTCCCCCCGGTGCTCCCGGTACAGCCCGAGCGCGGCGGCCGCCGTCTCGGCGGATATGAGCGGGTCGATGACGATGACCCCGCGGTCCCCCTCGACGAGGGTCATGTTCGAGAGGTCGAGTCCCCGTACCTGGTAGACGCCGTCGGCGACCTCGTAGAGGCCCTGTTGGGAGCTGAGCTGCGCCTGCCGCCACAGGCTGGGGTTCGCGGTGTCGGGGCAGTCGGCCTTCAGGAAGGCGCACGCGCCGTTGTCCCACACGGTGCGGCCCTCGGCGCCGTCCGTGCGGACGGGGTGGTCAGCGCAGGTCGAGCCGCATCAGGACCCGGGGATGACCGGCCAGCACCGAGGTGGTGTCGGCGGCGTGGGTGAACCCGGCACGCTCGAAGTTCTTCCGGATCCCGGCGTAGGCCATCGTCAGGTCGACCTTGGCTCCACCGTTGTCGAGCGGGTAGGCCTCGATCGCCGGTGCGCCGTGGGACCGGGCGAATTCGACCGCCCCGGCGATGAGGGCGTGCGAGACCCCCTTCTTCCGGTGACCGGGGCGTACGCGGATGCACCACAGCGACCAGACCGGCAGGTCGTCGACGCACGGGATCTTCCGGCTGCGTGCGAAGGAGGTGTCCGAGCGGGGTGCGACGGCGGCCCAGCCGACCGGCTCGTCACCGTCGTAGGCGAGCACTCCCGGAGGGGTCCCGGCCCGGCACAGTCCGGCGACGTACTCACCGCGGGCCGGTCCGCGGAGCTCGTTGTTGAGCTTGGACGGGATCCGGTAGCTCAGGCACCAGCAGACGGTGGCGCCGGGCGACTTCGGGCCGACCAGCGCACGGACGTCCTCGAAGACCGAAGCCGGTCGGATTTCGATGGCCATGGGGCCACGATGTCACGGCGGGGTCGCTCCGGTGAGGGTGTCGACGAGGGCCTGGGCGAGGACGGTCGCGGCGCCGATCCTCGTGTCCTCCCGCTCGTCGCCGGTGACCTTGCCGATCACCGCGTCCCGCACCGACCGGGAGATGTCCAGGCCCCCGTACAACCCGGGGAAGGACAGCGCCATCAGGCACACGCCCACGTTCGCCGAGAGGATCGACTGTCCGGCCAGCGCCGGGGTCGTCCGCAGCCGGCCGGCGTCGCGGCACCGCTCGACGGCCGTCAGGAGCAGGGCCTGCGCTTCCCCGATCGCCTGCGGTTTGGCCTCTCCCGCCGGGGTGAACATCAGCCGGTAGAGGTGGGGGTTGCCGAGCGCGAACGCCACGTGACTGTCCCAGGCCGCGCGCAGGTCCGCCACCGGGTCGTCGGTCTGCGGATTGCGGCGCTTGTTGGCGAGGAACCGCTCGAAGCCGAGGTCGGCCACCGCGGTGAGCAGCCCCTCCTTGTCACCGAACTGGCGGTAGATCTCGGGCATGCCGACCTTGGCCCGGTCGCAGATGGCCCGGGTGGAGATCGCCGGTGCCTCCTTGGTGGCGAGCAGCTCCGCGGTGGCTTCCAGAATGCGCTCTCGGGCCGTTGACATGGCATCGATGGTAGCAGCGCTAACAGGTCCGACCTGGGGAGTAGCCGTGCAGGAGCAGGGAACCGCAGGGTTTCGTAATCAACGCTTACGGGCTGTGTTAGCGTTGCACACATCTGCTGGTGAGCGCCGGCGGAGAAGGACCCGGAAACCCACGGGAGACGCGCCATGGAGACCACGGAGACCACCGAGACCACGGAGAGCCATGGACACCGGCTGGACCTTGATTCCGCGCCCCCGGGGCCCGTCGCACGACTGATCGTGATCGTCCTCTTCGAGGGCGTCGACCTGCTGGACGTCACCGGTCCGCCGGAGGTGTTCTCCCTGGTCCCCCGGGAGACGGACGACGCGGCCGGCTACCGGGTGGTCCTGGCCGCCCGGACGCTCGACCCCGTCACCACCTCGGCCGGGGTGCGCATCCTGCCGGACCTGACCTTCTCCGAGGCCGCCGCGCGGAGCATCGACACGCTGCTGGTGCCCGGCGCGGTCGAGGTGGACGCCGAGCGCCGCGTCCGCGCCCTCACCGACCCGGAGGTCGTCGACTGGGTGCGGACGCTCGCCGGGCGCACGCGCCGGGTCGCGTCCGTCTGCGTGGGGGCGCACCTGCTGGCCGCGGCCGGGCTGCTCGACGGCAAGCGGGCCACCACGCACTGGTCCACCGCGGAGCAGCTCGCCGCCGACCATCCGGCGGTCGAGGTGGACGCCGACCCGATCTTCATCCGGGAGGGTGAGGTGTGGACCGGCGCCGGGATCAGCGCCTGCCTGGACCTCTCGCTCGCCCTGGTGGCCGAGGACTTCGGCGAGGGGGTCGCCCTGCGCGTGGCCCGGCAGCTGGTGATGTACCTGAAGCGGCCGAGCGGGCAGAGCCAGTTCAGCGTCCCGCTGGAGCCCGTCTCCGCGACGCGGCGCGGCGAGGACCTGCGCCACTTCATCCGGCTCCGCCTCGGCGGCCGGCTCGGTCTGGCCGACATCGCCGCGCACGCGCACGTCAGCGAACGGCAGTTGGCCCGGATCTTCAAGTCGGAGCTGGGCATGACCCCGGCCGCCTACATCGAGTCGGCCCGTGTGGAGCTGGCGCGGGGCCGGCTCGAAGCCACCGATGCCACGCTCGAACGGATCGCCTCCACCTGCGGGTTCGGCACCGCCGACACCCTGGTACGGGCGTTCCGCCGCACGCTCGGCATCACGCCGACGGAGTACCGGCTCCGCTTCCGGACGGGCTGAGCGGCGCCGCGCCCGCGCTACGCGGCCCCGCGCGCGGCCGGGTCGAGGGAGTCGACGTCCTCGAAGAAGCTGAGCATCCGGGCGTTGACCAGCTCGGGGTGGTCGATCTGGGGGCCGTGCCCGGTCGCGGAGACGATCTCGGCACGGGCGCCGGGGATCAGCCGCGGGACCCGCTCGAGCTGACGCTTCGGGTGCACGAGCAGGCTCCGCTTGCCCATGATCAGGTAGAACGGCGTGCGGATCGTGCCCAGTTCCGCATCCGACAGCGGCAGCGGGGCGGGACGGCGGATCCGGAAGGCGCGGACGCCCGCCTGGATCCATGCCCGCAGTTCGGGGACGACCAGGACCGGCTGCTCCAGCCACTTGGCCAGGGTCGGGCGCAGCGCCTTGGGGGCGAAGGTCGCGAAGAGGCTGGCGAAGATCCACACGAAGAAGCGCAGCCCCACCTTCTCCAGGCCGCCCGGGTCCAGGGCGGTGACCGAGGCGAGCCGGCCGGGGCGCAGGTGCACCTGGTTGATGACGAGCCAGCCGCCGTAGGAGGAGCCGACCAGGTGGACGTGGTCCAGGCCCAGCGCGTCGAGGGCCTCGTCCATCCACTGGGCCGCGCGCTCGGGCTGCCACATCACTTCGCGCTGGACGCTGCGGCCCGGGTCGCCGGGGGTGTCGAGGGCGTAGACGGGCCGGTCGGCGCTGAGGGCGACGGTGTTGGGGTACCACTGGGCCGAGCAGCCGCCCGAACCGTGAATCAGGACGATCGGCGTACGGGATTCCGCCGCCGGGTTCGCGGGGCCGTACCGGTAGACGTGCGTGGTCCCGAAGCTCGTCTCCACGTCCGTCTCGGAGCGGGCGGGCGCTCCCTTCGCGTAGAGCGCGTCGCAGGCGGCGAAGTAGCGGTCGCGCAGCTCGTCGCTCACGTAGTGGCCGATGTCGCGGCGTACACGGGGCTTGTTGTCGGGCACGGGGGCACCTCCTGGAGGACCGGGGATCCGTTCTTCGTGATACGACCGTATCATGATGTTGATACGGCGGTACCATGAAAACGAGCCGCGGGCTCATCACCCACGGGCACCGACGGGCGGAGACACCAGAACATGCCGAAACGCGTGGACCACGAGGAACGGCGCACCCAGATCGCCGAAGCACTCATCCGCGTCGCCGGACGGCGCGGGCTGCACGCGGTCGGCATGCGCGACGTGGCAGCCGAGGCCGGGGTCTCCCTGCGCCTGGTCCAGTACTACTTCCAGACCAAGGAGAAGCTGCTCTTCTACGGACTCCAGCACCTGACCGACCGCTTCACCGCACGGGTGGGCGCCCGCCTCGCCGCCGCCGGCCCCGCCCCCGGCCCGCGCGCGACGATCGAGGCGCTGCTGCTGGCCTCCCTGCCCACCGACGAGGAGAGCCGCACCTTCCACCTGCTCTACAGCTCGTACTCGATCCTCTCCGTGACCGACGAGGCGCTCGCCGCCCAGCCCTTCATCGACAACCCCGACGCCGCCGAGAACGCGGTGGCCGGGCTGATCGGCCAGGCCCAGGAATCGGGCCTGGCCGACCCGGGGGTCGACGCGCGCATCGAGGCGATCAGCCTGCTCGCCATGGCGGCGACCATGGGCACCAGCATCCTGGTGGGCCAGCGGGGCCCCGAGTCGGCGGTCGCGGTGCTGCGCCACCACCTGGACCGGATCTTCAGGCCGGGCACACCGAGTCCCGGACCGGACGCTCCCCCGTCGTGAGGTACGCGGTGACCGTGCGGTCGGAGCAGGCGTTGCCGTTGCCGAGGTAGACACCGTGGCCGCCGTGGTCGACGGTGAGCAGCCGGGCGCGCGGGCCGAGGGCCTCGCGCATCTTCAGGGAAGCGGCGTACGGGGTCGCCGGGTCGCGGAGGTTCTGCACCATCAGGATGTTCGAGGGGCCCCGGTCGGTGATGCGGGTGGGGCGCTCGGCGGGAGCGTCCTTCCAGAAGGCGCACGGGGTGATGTTCGCCGGCATACCGGCCGTCAGGGGGTGCGCGGCCCGGTCGGCGGCCACCGCCCGCTCGTACCCGGAGACGTCCTTCGGCCAGGCCACGTCGTTGCAGATGACGCCGACCATCAGCGCGGCGTCCGAGTCGGGCAGCACCGCGGCGAGCTCCCTGGGCAGCTCCGGGACCCCGGCGGGGTCCTGGGCGGCGCGGACGAGGCGGGCGAGGACGGGGAACTGGGCGTCCCCGTAGAGGGCCGTCTGCAGGGCCTGGCGCAGCATCGTGCCGGTCAGCGGCAGGCCGGGCACGTCGGAGGGCTTGGGGGCACGGTCCAGCTCGGCGGCCAGCGCCAGGAACAACGGGCGTACGTCCTCGGGGTGTTCGGCGAGCCGCAGCCCCTCCCCCGCCTGCGCCGGGTCCGCCGCCCAGGCGGCGAAGTCGGGGAAGCGGTCGTCGGCGCCCTGCGCCATGTTCGCGAGCCAGCCGCGCGCGACCCGCTTCGGGTCGGGGTCCCCGCTGCTGTCCAGCACCAGGCGGTCGGTGCGCTGCGGGAACTTCTGCGCGTACACCGCCGTCACGTAGGTCCCGTAGGAGACGGCCCAGACCGACAGCTTCCGCTCGCCGAGGGCCTCCCGGAAGCGGTCCATGTCGCGCGCCTGGTTGGCGGTGGTGAAACTGCGCAGCGCGGCGCCGCCGTTCGCTGCGCAGGCCTCGGCCACCCGGCGGGAGCGGTCGGCGTTCTCCGCGATCCCCCCGTCGGCGCCGGGCCAGGAGCGCAGGGTCGTCAGGCGCCGGTCGGCCGCGTCCAGGCCGCACTCGGCGGTGACGCTGCCGCCGACTCCGCGCGGGTCGAGCGCGACGACGTCGTACGCGCCGGCCAACTGCCCCGCCAGCGCCGCCCCCTTCTGCGAAAGCCGCTGCACACCCGAGCCGCCGGGCCCGCCGGGGACCACGGCCAGCGTCCCGCGCCGTGCGGCGGGGCGGGTGCTGGGCAGCCGGGAGACGGCGAGCTCGACCTGCGGGCCGTCCGGGTCGGCGTAGTCCAGGGGGACGGACAGCTTCGCGCACTGCTGGCCGTCGAGGTGGCCCGTGTGGGTGCACGCCGCCCAGGCGAGGGCCGGCGCGGCGGCGCGGCTGGTGGTGGCAGCGGTGGCGCCGGCGGCGCCGGTCAGCGTGGCCGCCACGGCGGTGGCGGCCAGGGCGACGAGTACGGTCTTGCCGCGGTAAGTGGTCATGAAACGAGGATGGTTGAGCGTCTGCCTCCCTCACATCCGGCAGCCGGGACAACCGACCGGGGGGCTAGCCCCCCGTCAGACCACCACGACCGCGACGGCCGCCGCACCCATGAGCACGGCGGCGCAGTGGATGGCCGCATGGCCGTAGTCACCCGACCAGAGGTGGCGGGCCAGGCCACCGATGGCGGTCAGGCCCGCGATGATGCCGATCTGCGCGAGCAGGGTGACGGCCGTGAAGGAAGTCAGCAGCAGGATCACCGAGTTGAGCCAGAACGGGGCCGCGCCCGTCCAGCCCCGCCACGCCCGCAGGTCGCGCCACTGCTGCCGGTTCGGCAGGTGCAGCAGGTGCGGCCGGTGCGGCGCCTCCCGGCGGCCTTTGGGCCTTCGGTGGTCCCCGAGCTCTCGGGTCGACGTCGTCACCGCGCCGTCACCAGCCTCTCAGTCACTTGCACGCAAGACGTCAACTCGCAGGCTGTACAGCCTCCTTGGGTGCCCCGGCCGGGGCAAGGGCCCGTTCGGCAAGAAATCCGAAAGCCAGGCCGAAAGTGGTCCACATCGCGGCCTGAATGGCGAGCGAGGCGAGCCGGAACTGCCAGACGAGCGCCGCCGGGAAGCCTTCCGGGACCTCGTTGATGCCGGGCAGGAGCGCGTAGGCGATGCCGATGGCCACCACGAAGGCGAGCGAGGCGGCGACCGAGGCGTTCCAGTTGCCCAGGCGCGGCGCGAGGCGCCGGCCCAGGATCAGCGCGGCCGCCGCGAGCAGCAGGCCGAGCGCGAGCATCAGGACGTAGAGGGTGGTCCGCTGGGCCGAGGTCTCGGGGTCCCCGACGGCCGGCGGGTTGGCGGGGTACTTGAAGAACGGCACCAGGGTGACGGTGACGAACAGACCGCCGGAGACGAGCAGCGCCGTGGCCCGGGGACCGAAGCGGCCGATCCGGCCCAGGGCGTAGCAGTAGACGAGCGCGGCGATGCCGCCGAGCGCGATCCCGTAGAGCAGGGTGCCGGTGCCCAGTCCGGCCGTGGCCTGGAGGGCCCGGCTGACCGGAGCGGCCTCGCCGCCGTGGTCGTGGGATCCGGCTTCCTCGATGGCGATCGCCGCGTCGACCTGGGATTCACCGAGGAAGTACGCGACGAGGAACGCGGCGACTCCGGCCAGCAGGCCGGCGAGCATGCCCCTGACGAGGAGCACGCGGGGGGAAATGGGGTTCATGGAGTTCTCGGTCCCTTGCGGATCGGTGGATCAGTGGCAGGGGAAGCCGAGGAGGTGGCGACCGTCGTGCATCCACTCGTGGATGGTGTCGCCTTCGAAGATCGCGGTGGCGCCCTGCTCGGCGCCGACGAGGTAAAGCATGACCAGCATCAGGACGCCGGCGAACAGCGCCCACGGGGCCAGAGCGGAGAGGGAGATGGGTGCGACGGCCAGGGGGGTGGCAGTCGTGGGCACGGCGGAGTCGGCCATGGCAGGAGCCTCCAGAGGGAACACGCGTCCCGGTCATTGGTGCTTGCGACGACGGTGGCGGGTCTGACTTTCCTCCCCCTCCGGGAGGATTCACAGTGGCGCGACCGTGCCGGATTCTCAACCGGACTTCCGTCATACCGTCGTCATGTCGTCCGCCACCGTACCGCTCTTTATGGCGGCCTTACAGGGTCGTCTCAGGAGGGCTCCGTCTCAGCGTCGTCAGTCGATGGCGTCGACTACCTCGCCCAGGTCGACGAACTTGAAGCCGGTCGCCTCGCGGTCGCCGTCGCCGGGGGTTTCCCGGCCGTCCTGGACGACGAGCAGGCCACGGGGGTAGCGCGTGCCGAGGGGGGCGTTGAGGGCCGCGGCGCCGTCGCAGACCTCGGAGCCGTCGAGGGCGGCGGATGCCGCGGTGATGCGGAAGGCGCCCTCGAACTCGTTGTGGTCCTCGCGCTCGCGGTCGTAGGCGACGAAGGTGTCGTCGCCCTGACTGGAGGCGAGCAGGTAGCCGTCACCGTCGGCTTCCGTGACCAGGGTCAGGCCCTCGACGTCCGCCTTCAGACGCTTGCCGCCGTAGCCGGGATCGGCGCCGGGCGCGCACTCCTCGGTCTCCTCGTCGTAGGTGCCGGGGACGCCGTACTCGCGCACCTTGTCGATCAGCTTCGGCGTGCCGGTGAGGCCCGCGTCGATGCGCCAGATGCCGACGTCCTCCTGCCCCGCGTACAGGGTGCCGTCCGCGGGGTCGACGACCATGCCCTCGACCTGCGCCAGCTCGCCCGGCTCGGCGCAGGGCGTCCAGGCGGAGCCGTTCGGCAGGCGGAAGGAGGACGGCAGGTCGAGCGTGCGCACCTGGCGGTAGTCGACCGTGCCGGCGGGGGTGGCGATCAGTTCCAGCAGGGCGATCCGGGTGCGGTTGCGCCGGCTGACCACCGCGTAGGACCGGCCGGTCTTCCGGTCCGTCCAGGTGGCCAGGCCGTACGCGGTCTTCTGCTCGTTGATCTCGGCCTGGTCGGCGGAGAAGACCGGGCGCGCCGCCGGGTCGGTGACGTCGGTGAGCGGGCCGCCGGGCCGGTTCCGGTCGATGCGGTAGATCCGCAGCCGGTCGTTGCCGCGGTCGCTGACCACCGCGACGTCGGCGCGCCCGCCGCCCAGGCGCAGGCCGTTGACCAGGTCGACGTTGTTGAAGCGGCCGGGGGCGTCGTCGGCGCCCGGTCCGGCGGGGGCGGGCAGCGACTGCACCTGCCGGGCCTCCAGGTCGTAGACCCGCAGGCCGCCCTGCTTGGCGGTCGCGATCACCAGGCTGCGGCCCGGGTCGGCGGCGTTGCGCCAGATCGACGGGTCGTCCGCGTTGGCGTCGCCGCCGGCCTCGTCGTCGTACAGCGGCGCGGTCTCGGCCTGGGGGCGGATGCCGCTGATCGAGGAGGCCTGCGCCGGGAGCGCGACGGACGCGGCGAGGGCGGTGCAGAGCACCAGTACGGAGGCGCGGGCGGAGGCGCGGACGGCCGAACGTATGGTCAATGTTCTTCCTTCATAAGGGTTTTGCCCTGAGAGGAAGACGCTCGCCGGGGTGATTGTCATGTCCGCGCCGGACAGGTGGCCGATGGTTGAACGCGATGCGAAACCCCGGGAGAATCGGACGGTGCACCCCACCACCGTACGAGTCCGCCTCGTGACACCCCCGTTGGACGAAGCGGCGCGCCGGCACCGCTTCCCGTACGGGGATCCGCGCCCGGGGCACGAGGGGCTGCGCGGCCAGGGTCACGGCGCCTGGGCCGGGCGGGCCATGGACGAAGTGGCCGGGCAGGACCCCGAGGGACTGCGGCGGTGGATGACCGACACCTCGTACGCGCCGCCGGGCGGCGGGGAGTCCGTGGAGGCGCTGATCGCGCGAGTCGGCGCACACCTGGGCACGCTGGCGCCGGGCACGCACCGGGCGGTCGTCGGGCAGGGCGTCGTACGGGCGGCCGTGGTGTGGGCCCTGGAGCTGCCCGCGGCGGCCTTCTGGCGGTTCGACGTACGCCCCGAGTCGGTGACGACCCTGACGGGGCGCTACGGACGCTGGAACCTGCTCGTGGGGCAGCCGGAGGAGCAGCCCGAGCAGTCCTAGGACGCGGAACGGCCCGGACCCCGCGACGCGGTCCGGGCCGAACCACCGAAGGTGCGGAGCGGGCGTTAGGCCACGATCCAGTCGCTCGTCGCGATCACCGGCTGCACGCCGTCGCGGTGCACGGTGCCCTCGATGAGGCCGTACATGCGGTCGGCCGCGAAGTAGACCTCGTTGTCGTTCTTGAGGCCGAAGGGCTCCAGGTCGACGAGGAAGTGGTGCTTGTTGGGGAGGTTGAGGCGCACCTCGTTGACCTTGGGGCAGTTGTCGAGCACGCGCTCGGCCATCTGGTTCAGGGTCTGCTGCAGGGAGTACGAGTAGGTCTCCGCGAAGGCTTCCAGCATGTTCTTGCGGACCTTCTTGTACGACTGGTCCCAGTCGTACTCGGCGTCGTCGGCGGCGAGCGCCGAGTGCGCCCAGCGCGCGGTGACCTTGGTCGCCAGGATGCGGTCGTACGCCTCCTGCAGCGTCGTGTACTTGTCCTTGATGAAGCCGTGGAACTCGGAGTTGGTCGAGTTCATCACGGTCAGGTCCTTCAGACCCGAGATCACCTGGAGACCGGTGGTCTCGCTGTACGTGATCTGCGCGGTGCGCACCTCGGTGCCCTTGAGGGCGAAGGAGTGCTGCTCCTTGCGCGTCGGGACCGGGATCCGCTCCCAGGCGTACTCCTCGACGCGGATCTGCGCCTCGCGGATCGGGGCCTGGGAGGAGACGAAGTGCTTGGCGAGCAGGATGCCGAAGGCCTCGGGGGAGGCGACGCCGTGCTCCTTGGAGAAGGCGAACACCGTGTTCTTGGTGGTGTCGGTGGGGAGGCAGTTGGCGTTGTCACCGGTGAGGTGGACGTCGCGGAACTCGCCGCGCAGCGCGACGGAGACGTTGAGGTCGCGGATCTCGTGCCAGGAACCGTCGCTGCCCTTGCGGGTGACCTTGACGATGCGGTTCTCGGCCTTGCCGTACTGGTTCTGGGCGAGGATGTGCTTGCTCATGCGCTGTCTTCCTTCGGGTACTCGGGAACACGGAGTCCGGTCGTCTGGATCCCGTACGCCCGGCGTCCGGCGGACGCGCAGCCCGCCCCCCGCCGTTCGGTCACGCCGATTCCCCGCGTGGACCGCCCCGGGACTGACGTGCATCCCGGTCCGTAGGTGCCTGTTGATTCCAGCACGTTCACATGCCGTTCGTAAGGGAGCGGATCCTCCGAGAACAGGCACCCACGGCTTGGGCAACCGTACGATCTGCGCAGGTCAGACGGTGTGCGCGTCGGCCACAGCCAGGGCCTCGTCGATGATCCGCAGCCCCTTCTCCACGTCCTCGGCCAACACGTTGCAGGGCGGCGCGACGTGGATGCGGTTCCCGGCGAGCAGCGGCCACAGCCCGGCCTTCTTCAGGGCCGCCCCGAACTCGGCCATCGGCGCGTTGTCGGCGCCGGCGGCGTTGTACGGGACCAGCGGCTCGCGCGTCTCCTTGTTCCGTACGAGCTCCAGGGCCCAGAACGTGCCGAGCCCGCGGACCTCCCCGACGGACGGGTGGCGTTCGGCGAGGGCGGCGAGGCCCGGCCCGAGCAGCTCGGCGCCGGTACGGGCGGACTGTTCGACGGCGCCCTCCTCCTCCATGACGTTGATCGTCGCGACGGCGGCGGCGCAGGCCAGTACGTGCCCGGAATACGTCAGCCCGCCCGGGTAGGGCCGGCGGGCGAAGGTCTCCGCGATGGCGGCCGAGATGGCGACCCCGCCGAGGGGGACGTAGCCGCTGGTCACGCCCTTGGCGAAGCAGATCAGGTCAGGGGTGACGTCCCAGTGCTCGGAGGCGAACCACTTACCGGTGCGGCCGAAGCCGACCATGATCTCGTCGAGGATGAAGACGATGCCGAAGCGGTCGCAGAGCGCGCGGACCCCGGCCAGGTAGCCGTCGGGGTGCACGAGTACGCCGGGGGCGCCGCCGACGGTCTCCAGGATGATCGCGGCGATGGACTGCGGGCCCTCGAAGACGATGGTGTCTTCCAGGTGGCGCAGCGCGCGCTCGCACTCCTCGGCGGGGGTGGCCGCGTAGAAGGGCGAGCGGTAGGCGAAGGGACCCCAGAAGTGCACGACGCCGGCGGTGGCGGTGTCGTTGCCGAAGCGGCGCGCGTCCCCGGTGAGGTTGATCGCGGTGGAGGTGGCGCCGTGGTACGAGCGGTAGGCGGAGAGCACCTTGGGGCGGCCGGTGTGCACCCGGGCCATGCGGACGGCGTTCTCCACGGCCTCGGCGCCCGCATTGGTGAAGAAGATCTTGTCGAGGTCGCCCGGGGTGCGCTCGGCGATCAGCCGGGCGGCCTCGGAGCGCACGTCGACGGCGAAGCCGGGCGCGACGGTGCAGAGCTTGCCGGCCTGCTCGGCGATGGCCGCGGCCACCTTCGGGTGCTGGTAGCCGATGTTCGTGTAGACGAGGGCGCTGGAGAAGTCGAGGAAGCGGTTGCCGTCGTAGTCCCAGAAGTAGGAGCCCTCGGCGCCCGCGACGGCGAGCGGGTCGATGAGCTCCTGGGCCGACCAGGAGTGGAAGACGTGCTTGCGGTCGTTGTCCTTCACCGTGGCCTGTGCGGAGGTGGCCAGTGCGGCGGCGTCGCGTGCGTCGGCTTCTGCGTTCATATTCCGAGGGTAGTTGTCCACGATGTGGAATCCGGTGGGGATGGCCCGGAAGAGGGCTGGGCGCCTCAGACCACGTGCCGGCCGCCGTCGACGGTGAGCACGTCGCCGGTCGTGTGGGGCGTACGGGATGGAGCTGCCCAGGGCGCGGGTCGCGGAGACCGAGAAGATGCGGGTCGCGGAGACCGAGGAGATGCCGACGATCGAGCCCGCGCCGGAGCCGTTCGCCCCGGACGCCCGCAGGTGGGGGTAGCGGCGGTGATCGTCTGTCATCGGCCAGGTGCCGGCGACGTTGACCTCGAAGATCTCGCGTCAGGTATTTCCAGGATACGGAATTCGATCTTCCTTCCAGGGTGCACGAATGGCCGCATACCAGGCGTATTGCTGCACACCCACTTAGCCTGAGCCCACGCCACGTCCCTCCGCGTTAGGGACCCGTCAAGGCCGCACCCACGGGCGTATGGGCCCCGTCAAGGAAGCCTGTGAGGGGACGAAAAGGCGTTCCACTCAGAGGTGTCCGAAGAGATGTCCTGAAAACGCCCGCCCTCGAACCCTCCAGGAGCTCACGATGGCCGATCTGGCCTTCGTCGTCACCACGATCGCGGTCTTCGCGCTGGTGGTCCTCGTCGCCAAGGGGGTGGCCAAGCTGTGAACGCCGAAAACGTCATCGGCCTGCTGGTCGCCGTCGCCCTGTTGGGTTACCTCGTCGTCGCCCTCGTCTTCCCGGAGAGGTTCTAGCGCCGATGAGTCCCGTCCTCGCCGGGGTGCTCCAGCTGCTGGCGCTCGTCGCTGCCCTGGCCCTCGCCTATCGCCCCCTGGGCGACCACATGGCCCGCGTCTACTCCTCGAAGAAGCACTACGCCCCCGAGAAGTGGATCTACAAGGCGGTCGGCGCCAATCCGAACGCCGAGATGCGCTGGCCGGCGTACCTTCGCTCGGTCCTCGCCTTCTCGGTGGTGAGCGTCCTCTTCCTCTACCTGCTCCAGCGCCTGCAGGGCCACCTGCCCGGCTCGCTCGGCTTCGTCTCCATCAAGCCGGACCAGGCCTTCAACACGGCCGCCTCCTTCGTGTCGAACACGAACTGGCAGTCGTACGCCGGTGAGCAGGCCATGGGCCCGCTCGTGCAGACCGGCGGCCTCGCGGTGCAGAACTTCCTCTCCGCCGCCGTGGGCATGGCCGTGGCGGTGGCCCTCGTACGGGGCTTCGCGCGCTCCCGCACCGGCGAGCTCGGCAACTTCTGGTCGGACCTGGTGCGCGGCACCGTCCGCATCCTGCTCCCGCTGTCGCTGATCGCCGCGGTCGTACTGGTGGCCTGCGGGGTCATCCAGAACTTCTCCGGCATCCACGAAGTCGGCCAGTTCCTCGGAGCGAAGCAGCAGTGGAACGGCGGGGCGGTCGCCTCGCAGGAGGCCATCAAGGAGCTGGGCACCAACGGCGGCGGCTACTTCAACGCCAACTCCGCCCACCCCTTCGAGAACCCGACCCCCTTCTCGAACCTCTTCGAGATCTTCCTGATCCTCCTCATCCCCTTCGCCCTGACCCGCACCTTCGGCCGGATGATCGGCTCGGTCCGCCAGGGCTACGCGATCCTCGCCACGATGGTCACCATCTGGCTCGGTTTCACCGCCCTGATGATGTGGACGGAATTCGGCCACCACGGCCCGGCGCTCCAGGCCGCGGGCGGTGCGATGGAGGGCAAGGAGGCCCGCTTCGGGATCGGCGCCTCCGCGATCTTCTCGGTCGCCACGACGCTGACCTCGACCGGCTCCGTCAACTCCTTCCACTCCTCCTACACCGGCCTCGGCGGCGGGATCCAGCTGCTGGGCATGCAGCTCGGCGAGATCGCGCCCGGCGGCGTCGGCTCCGGGCTCTACGGCATGCTGATCATGGCGATCATCGCGGTGTTCATCGCCGGCCTGATGGTCGGCCGCACCCCCGAGTACCTGGGCAAGAAGATCGGCACCCGCCAGATCAAGTTCGCGGCCTGCTACATCCTCATCACCCCGGCCCTGGTGCTCGGCTTCACGGCCCTGGCGATGGCCCTGCCCACCCCCGGGCACTCCATGTCCAACGGCGGCGCGCACGGCTTCTCCGAGGTCCTCTACGCCTACACCTCGGCCGGCAACAACAACGGCTCGGCCTTCGCGGGCCTGAACGCCAACACCCAGTGGTTCAACACGACCACCGGTCTGGCGATGCTGCTCGGCCGCTTCCTGCCGATGGTCTTCGTCCTGGCCCTGGCCGGCTCGCTGGCCGAGCAGCAGCCGGTCCCGGCCACCGCGGGCACCCTGCGCACCGAGAAGCCGCTGTTCACCTTCCTGCTCGTCGGCACGATCATCATCGTCACGGGCCTCACCTACTTCCCGGCCCTGGCGCTGGGCCCGCTCGCCGAAGGGCTCGCCTCATGAGCACCGTCACCCCCACCCGAGCCCCGCACGGGGACCTGCCCAGCGGTCACAAGCCCGAAAAGGCCAAGATCGGCGGCGGCATCTTCGACCCGAAGCAGCTGCTGAAGTCCTTCCCGGACGCGGTGCGCAAGCTCGACCCCCGGGTGATGGTCAAGTCCCCGGTCATGTTCGTGGTGCTGATCGGTTCCGTACTGACCACCGCGCTGGCGATCTCCGACCCGGGCAACCTCTTCGGCTGGGCGATCACCGTCTGGCTGTGGCTGACCACCATTTTCGCCAACCTCGCCGAAGCGGTGGCCGAGGGCCGCGGGAAGGCCCAGGCCGACACCCTGCGCAAGGCCAAGACCGACACCGTGGCCCGCCGCCTGAACGGCGCCGTCGAGGAACAGGTCCCGGGCACGGACCTGCGCATCGGCGACCTCGTGGTCTGCGAGGCCGGAGACGTCATCCCCGGCGACGGCGACGTGGTCGAAGGCGTGGCCTCGGTCGACGAGTCCGCCATCACCGGCGAATCGGCCCCGGTCATCCGCGAGTCGGGCGGCGACCGCTCCGCCGTCACGGGCGGCACCAAGGTGCTCTCCGACCGGATCGTCATCAAGATCACGACGAAGCCCGGCGAGACCTTCATCGACCGCATGATCAACCTGGTCGAGGGCGCCTCCCGGCAGAAGACGCCGAACGAGATCGCGCTCAACATCCTGCTGGCCTCTCTGACCATCGTCTTCCTGCTGGCCGTCGTCACCCTCCAGCCGTTCGCGATCTACGCGGGCGCCGAGCAGTCGATGATCGTGCTGACCGCGCTGCTGGTCTGCCTCATCCCGACCACCATCGGCGCCCTGCTCTCCGCCATCGGCATCGCCGGCATGGACCGGCTCGTGCAGCGCAACGTCCTCGCGATGAGCGGGCGTGCGGTGGAAGCCGCCGGTGACGTCTCCACGCTGCTGCTCGACAAGACCGGCACCATCACCCTCGGCAACCGCCAGGCCTCCGAGTTCGTCCCCGTCGCCGGCGCCATCGCCGCCGAGCTGGCGGACGCCGCGCAGCTGTCGTCCCTCGCGGACGAGACCCCCGAGGGCCGCTCCATCGTGGTCCTCGCGAAGGAGAAGTACGGTCTGCGCGAACGCCACCAGGGCGAACTGGTCGGCGCCGAATGGATCCCCTTCACCGCGCAGACCCGTATGTCGGGCGTGGACGTGGACGGCCGCAAGGTCCGTAAGGGCGCCGCCAATTCGATCACCGCCTGGGTCGGCGAACAGGGCGGTACGGTCGCCCCGGACGCGGGAGCCAGGGTCGACGAGATCTCCGGCGCCGGCGGCACCCCGCTGCTCGTCGCGGTCCAGGACGAGAAGGGCGCCCGGGTCCTGGGCGTCATCCACCTCAAGGACGTGGTCAAGGAGGGCATGCGCGAACGCTTCGACGAGCTGCGGCGCATGGGCATCAAGACCATCATGATCACCGGCGACAACCCGCTGACCGCCAAGGCCATCGCCGAAGAGGCGGGCGTCGACGACTTCCTCGCCGAGGCCACGCCCGAAGACAAGATGGCCCTCATCAAGCGGGAGCAGGCCGGCGGAAAGCTCGTCGCGATGACGGGCGACGGCACGAACGACGCCCCGGCGCTGGCGCAGGCGGACGTGGGCGTGGCGATGAACACGGGCACCTCGGCCGCCAAAGAGGCCGGGAACATGGTGGACCTGGACTCCAACCCCACCAAGCTCATCGAAATCGTCGAGATCGGCAAGCAGTTGCTGATCACCCGCGGCGCCCTGACCACCTTCTCCATCGCCAACGACGTCGCGAAGTACTTCGCGATCATCCCGGCCATGTTCGCGGCGGTCTACCCGGGCCTGGACAAGCTCAACATCATGGGCCTGCACTCCCCCGACTCCGCGATCCTCTCCGCCGTCATCTTCAACGCGCTGGTGATCATCGCGCTCGTCCCGCTCGCCCTGAAGGGCGTCCAGTACCGGCCCACCAGCGCCGACAAGATGCTCCGCCGAAACCTCACGCTCTACGGACTCGGCGGCCTCATCGCCCCGTTCATCGGCATCAAGCTCATCGACATGGTCGTCTCCCTCATCCCCGGCCTGCGCTGAACCAGCCGCGCTGAACCAGCCGCGCTGAATTCAGGCCGCGTCACATTAGGAACCTGCTGATCCCCATGAACAACTCCGTAGGCAACACCGCCCGCCTCCTCGGCGCCGGGCTGCGCGCCCTCCTCGTCCTCACCGTGCTGTGCGGGGTCCTCTACCCGCTCGCCGTCACCGGCATCGCCCAGGCCGCCTTCGGCCACAAGGCCAACGGCTCCGAGGTCCAGGACGCGAGCGGCAAGGTCGTCGGCTCCTCCCTGATCGGCCAGTCGTACGGGGACGACCTGCGCTGGTTCCAGGGCCGGCCGGCGGCGGGACTCGGCAGGAACACCGTCAACACCCAGTACGAACTGCTGGTCTCCGGCGCCACCAACAAGGCGGCGGACAGCCCGGAACTGCTGAAGTCGGTACAGGAGGCCAAGGCCAAGGTGCTGCTCGACAACACCGTCCCGGGCTACGCCCCGCGGCTCGCCCAGATCCCGGCGGACGCGGTGACCTCCTCCGGCTCCGGCCTCGACCCGGACATCTCCCCGGCCTACGCGGAACTCCAGACGGCCCGCGTCGCACAGCGCAACGGCCTCCCGGTGGCGGAGGTCGCGAAGCTGGTGAAGGCCCACACCGAGGGCCGCACCCTCGGCTTCATGGGCGAACCGCGCGTCAACGTCCTGGAACTGAACACGGCCCTGAGGGACCTGAAGCGGTGACGGCGGGAACGTAGCGTGCCGGAGGCGGGCTGGGTCCGGGCCGGGCCGGTCGGGCCGGTCGGGGCCGGGCAGGTCAGGTCAGGTCAGGTCGTGATGGTGACCGGCTGGCTGTAGGAGTCGAGTGCGCCCGTGGTGGACGTGACCAGGACCAGGTAGCGGCCCGGGGGCAGGGCGGGGACCGTGACCGTGACGCCGGTGCGGTGGGTCGCGATGCCGGTCGCGAGGACGGCCTTCGTCCGGGACGGCGTGCCGTCCATCGTGACGAGCTCGATGTCCACCACGTCGCCGGCCGGGCCCACCAGGTACCAGGCGACGGCCTGCCTGCTGCCGCGGGGCCAGACCGTGCCCGGCCCGGGGGTGTGCACCAGGATGTTCTCCGACTCCAGGAGGACCGCGGCCTCGGGGCGGTTCAGGCCCTGCCAGACCCGCCGGGCGAGGGACTTCAGGGAGGGGACGGCGATCGACATGAGGCTCCTTCGCCGGGTGCGTGGCCGGCTGCTCGGTGGTCTCCGTGGTGGGTCCGGTCCGGGGGCTCGGTCCCCTTTCCAGGGTCGCCGCCGGGCACCTCGTCCCGCCTCGTCCTTTTGGCCGGTCCCGCCTCGCCCCGAAGGGCTTCGACCCCTGTGATCCACACCTCTCCCTTCGGAGTGACCTTGCGCTGACCATATGAGGTCTTGCAATGTTGCTATTACGCCGAAGGGAATTCGGAACGTTCGGGATGAGGGGGAATCTCATGTACGAGAAGTTCGACGACCGGTTCGGGACCGGACGGTGCATGAACGGGGACGACGCGCTGGAAGTCCTCCACACCGGCTGCCGCTGGGCCGAGGGACCCGTCTACGTCCCCGCGTGGCGGCAGGTGGTCTGGAGCGACATCCCCAACGACCGGATGCTGCGGTGGGACGAGGAGACCGGGGCCGTCGCCGTCTTCCGGCGGAACGCCGGGCACACCAACGGCAACACCCTCGACCGGCAGGGCCGGCTGATCACCTGCGAGCAGGGCAACCGCCGGGTGACGCGGACCGAGCACGACGGCACGATCACGGTGCTGGCCGACCGCTGGCAGGGCAAGCGCCTGAACAGCCCGAACGACGCCGCGGTCAGGTCCGACGGCTCGATCTGGTTCTCCGACCCCGACTTCGGCATCACCAGCGACTACGAGGGCTACGTCGCCGAGAGCGAGATCGGCTCCAACAACGTCTACCGCATCGATCCCGGCACCGGTGAAGTCCGCCTGGTCGCCGACTGTTTCGAGGCCCCGAACGGTCTCGTCTTCTCCCCCGACGAGCGGCAGCTCCTCGTCTCCGACACCCGCGGCGGCCTCATCCGGGTCTTCGACGTGCGCGAGGACGGCACCCTCGGCGACGGCAAGGTGTTCGCCGATGCGGCGGCCCGTCCGGGGGCCCGCTTCGACAACCTCCGCTTCGACGACGGCGGCCGGCTCTGGGCGGCCGCCATGAGCGACGGCGTGCACTGCTACTACCCCGACGGCACCCTGATCGGGCGGCTCCGCGTCCCCGAGGCGGTGTCCAACATCGCCTGGGGCGGGGCCAAGCGCAACCGGCTCTTCATCACCGCCGAGACCAGCCTCTACTCGGCGGTCATGGGCGTCACCGGCACCCACCCGACCGGACCGGGGCGCAGGCCGTGGCGGGACGGCCCCGGCAGGCCCTGAAATCCCGGTGCCGGGCACGGGACTGCGCTGGCACACTCCCCGCATGAACGACACCACCGCGGGTGAGCCCCGCCTTCGCATACGCGAGATGACCGAGCCCGACATCGACGCCGTCGCCGCCGTGCGCATGAGCGCGTGGCGCCACGCCTACGCCGGGCTCATGCCGCAGGCGTACCTGGACGGGCTCGACGCCGCCGCGTTCGCCGAGCAGCGGCGCGCCGCCTTCGCCGACCCGTCCGGTGTCGTGAGCAACCTCGTGGCCGAGGGCCCCGACGGGGCGGTCCTCGGATGGGCCGCCTTCGGCCCCGCCACGAGCACGGATCCCGAGGGCACGGCCCCGGACGAGGGCGAGCTGTACGCCCTGTACGCGCGGCCCGACGTCATCGGCACCGGCGTCGGCCGCACCCTGCTGACCGAGGTGCTGCGCCGGGCGCCCTACCCCGCGGTACGGCTCTGGGTGGTCGAAGGCAACGCCCGGGCCCGCCGGTTCTACGAGCGCGCCGGCTTCCTCCCCGACGGCGGTGAACTCGTCGAGTACGCGGACGGCTCTCCGGTTCCCGAACTCCGCTACCGCCGGGCGGCCGCCGCCACGCGCTGAGCGGGTTGCCGCCGCCACGCACTGAGCCGGCTGCCGCCGCCGAGCATCCCGCGGCGTTCACGGCAGCCGTTCCGCCAGCGCCCGGGCCATCGCCACGGTCGGGACCGCCTCCCGCGCCCGCCGGTACGGGGTCAGGTCGCGCAGCAGCCGTCCGAGTGCCTCGCGTACGGCACGCGACTGAACCGCCGGGGCCGCCGTGAGGAACGCCCGCCAGTGCTCGCAGGCCCGGGTGAGGTGGCCGAGGCGCAGCAGGGTTTCGGCGAGCGCGGCGTGCGTGAGCGCGGTGGCCCGGTGCTGGTCGGCCGCGCGGCCGCGCAGGGACCGCTCCAGGGCGTCGGCCGCGGCCGGGAACTCGCCGAGGGCGAGGTGGGTCCGGGCCCGCGCGAAGTCGAGATCGGCCCGGGCGTACGAGTCGAAGGGCCCGTCGGGCGGCTTCACCGCGTGCCGCCCGTGCAAGTGGTCGGCCGCGGCCAGATCCGCGGCGGCGGCGGCCCGTTGACCGGCATGGGCGTGCGCGGCCGCACGCTGGACCAGGAGGAACGCCAGCGTGCCGGGCTCCCCGTCGGCGGGCGCGGTCTCCACCGCCGTCCGGGCGAGCCGTACCGCGTGCGCGGGCTGCCCGAGCCGGCCGGCGTGCGCGCTCATCGCGCGCAGGGTGATCGCGTACATCCGCCGGTCGTCCGCCTGCCGGGCCAGTCCGAGGGCGATGCCGTGGTACTCCTGCGCGAGCCCGTGGTACCCGGAGTCAGCCGTCATCTCGGCGAGCAGGTGGGCGAGCTGGGCGTACCCCCGCCACACGTCCGGCGCCTCGCGGCCGAGGCCGGGCGCTCCCCGTCCGCGTACGGCGGGGCCCGGGCCGCCCGGGTGGCGGGCCGCGAAGGCTCCCGCGTCCTGGGCCAGCCAGGCGGCCAGGGCCGCGCGGGTGTGGACGCCGCCATGGGCGAGGTAGAGACCCGAGAAGCTCCCTGCGAGGGCCCTCAACTGCTCGGCGTGGGCCGCGAGATGCCGCCGCGCGGCGAGGTCCGCGATGCCGGTGCTCGTCGTCGTGTCCGTGCGTGTGCGTGTGCGTGCGCGTGTGTCCGAGTGCACGCGTGGGCCCGTGCCCGTGCCCGTGTCCGTGCCCGTGTCCGTACGCGTGCCCGTGCCCGCGGCGGTCTCGCCTCCGCCGCCCTGCGCCGGTTCCCGGTCCCACACCGGGGCCGGTACCGGCACCGGCTGGTACGGGCTGCGCAGCAGTGGCGGCCTGCCGTGCGGGTCCACATCGGCCCTGGCCTGCAGCGCGAGCCGGAGCAGCCCCTCGCCTCCGCCTTCGGCCCCCGGGCCCGGCCGTACGCCGGGCCCCGTCGAGCCCGTGCCGAGGCCGGCCTCCACCACCGTGACCAGCCGCCCGCACCGCTCCGTCAGCGCCGCCGCTATCAGCTCGGGCACGGGCCGGCGCGGCCGGGTGCCCGACAGCCAGTGCGCGACGGCGGTCCGGTCGTAGCGCAGGGCCAGCCCGTGCAGGGTCCCGAGCGCGTTGACGGCCCGCGCCAGCTCCGCCCCGCTCCACCCGGCCTCCGCCAGCAGGTCCCCCATCCGGGCGTTGGCCACCCGCCGCCCGCTCACGAGGACCACCCCCGACGGAAATCCGTATTCAACGCTTTCACCACTGCGCCCCCCGCATTCCCTTCTCCCCGTCCGCTCCCTGGTGTTGGCTTGAGCCGTCCCCATCGGATTCCACGGACCGGAGAAGCATGTCTGCCTCGGAAACGGCCAATCCCCCCGCACCCGCCGCGTACGCGTACCCGTTCCCCTATCGGATTTCCGGTGTCGGCGCCCAGATCGGCGAGGTCATCTCGGTCGAGGAATGGGCCCGGCTCGCGCACATCCCGCACCGGAAACGGGCCGGCAAGGAAATCAGCGGCGCCGATATCGAGCGCATACTCGGGGTCACCTCCAAGAGCTGGGACCGCGAGCGTTTCGCGTCGCTGGACACCGTCGTCGACGTCGCCCGCGCGGCCCTGCGCTCCGCCCTCGCCGAGCCGGAGGACATCGACGCCGTCTTCGTCGCCACGTGCACCCCGTACGAGATCATGCTCGACCAGGACGCCTTCAACCTGCTGCGCCGCCTGCGCATCCCGGACAGCGTGCCTCCCTTCCAGCTCGGCGCCGGCTGCGGCGGGCTGTCCCGCGTCGCCGCGCACCTGGCCCGGACGGGGGCCCGCCGCGCGCTGGTGATCTCGTACAACGCCGCGAGTCCCATCGGAATCGACGAGAACGGCGTCATTTCCCAGTACAGCGGAGCGGACGGGGAGCATCCCTTCGCGCACACCCTGTGGTGTTCCGGGGCCCTGTTCTCCGATGCCGCGACCGCGCTCGTATTCGAGCGGGACGAAAGCTTCGAGGGCGGGCTCGGTTTCTATTCGCGCGATTCCCTCGATTTCGGGGGAGAGCCCGGATTCAGCGATCCACTCATCCACTATCCCGGCGGCGGCGCCGCCCACCCGCCGGGCTTTCCCGGATCCGCCGAGCTCTCCGCATTCGGACTCAACGGACCGGAACTGGCCCGCTATTACTCGCGCGGCATGATGCTGAACCAGGAGACCATGGACGCCCACCGCCCCGGCTTCGTGGACGAGGTCCGGCGGATCTACACGCACCAGGCCGGCCCGGCGCTGGTCGAGAACTACCACCAGCTCGCCGGCCTGGACACCCGCAAGGCCCCCGCGCACGCCCGCGAGCTCGGCAACCTCGTCACCTCCGCCACCCCGGTGCTCTTCTACACCGATGTGATCAACGGCCTGGTCGGCGCGGGCGACACCGTCTGCTTCTCCGTCATCGGCGCCGGCCCCGAGCGCGGCGCCTTCCTCGCACGGGTCGCGATCCCGGGCGAAGTCACCGTCACCGCACCGCTGCCGCCCGTCCCCGCCGCCGCCGAGACGGCCGGAGCCACCGAGCCCGCCCGAGCCGTCCAGGCCGGAGCCCCGGGAACCACCGCCACCGCGTAGACGCACGCGCCCACCTCCTTCGAAACGAGTCCGCCGTGCACATCGCCCTCGCCGGGGCCGCCAGCCCCACCGGCATCCGGCTCGCCGCCGAACTCCTCGGCCGCGGCCACCACCTGACCCTGCTCACCACCACCGACGTACGGCAGAGCAGGCTCCTGCTGGCCCGTCAGCTCGCGCTGATCGGGCTGTATCCCGAGTACGTGGACCTCCTCGCGGCCCGGCTCGACGCGCGCCGGGGCGCCGACCTCCTGGCCGGCTCCGCACCCACGTCCCCGGTGTCCCGCGCCCCGACGGAACGCTTCGACGCCGTCTGGTGCGTGGAGCAGCCCGCCGCCACCGCGGCCGCGCTGCTGCCCCTCGCCTCCGGAGGGGGGAGGCGTACGGCGTTCCATCTGGTCACCGTCGGAGACGCCGGTCCGGCCGGGCGCACGATCGCCGCCGCGGCCGTACGGGACGGGTTCCCGGCCGGGGTGCACTGCCTGGCCCCGACCGTCAGCGACCTCGCCGACCACGCGGAGCTCCCCCGGCCCGCCTTCACCCGGCTCGCGGTCGCCGAGTCCGTCCGGCCGGCACCGGCGGGGGCTCCGGAGCAGGGTGCTCCGGCGTCGGTCAGCCTGCTGCCGCTCGCCCCCGCCGCCCGCGCCCTGGCGGAGGCCGCCGAGGAACCGGGCTGGTCGGGGCTGCGCCACATCGGCTGGGTGCACGCACACCCCACCGAAGCCTCGGCGCTGAGCCGGGCGGTCGGCCCCGGGCTGGCCCCGGGCCTGCTGCGGCGCCTGTCGGGGCTCCAGCCCGCGGCCGCCACGACCGAGTTGGACGGCCCGCCGCTCGGCGCCCGGTACCTCACCCGGGCTGCGGCGCCCGTCCTGCCTCCCGCCCGGCAGCCCGTCCGGACAGCGGAGCGGGTGTGAGCGCGGTGGAGCGCCCCTGGCGGGAGCGCCGCGTGGTGGACGGCCTGGCGGACGCCCTGCGCGAGGCCGCCTCGGAACGGTTCCCGGGCACCGCCCTGACGCCTCCGAAGGCGGCATCGGCCGAAGCGGGGGCAGGGGCAGGGGCAGCGGCCGGGCATTCCGAGGCGGACCGGGCGGGAAGGTCGGGAAGGTCGGCGAGGTCGGCGACGCAAGAGGACCCCATGGCCAGGGCATATGCGTATGGATCATTCATGATCCAAGGACAAGCCGCCCGGACCTCACCCGCAACTCAGGCCGACGGCCCGGCACATCGGTCCGCTTGACAGGTTTTCGCATGTGGCAGAACGTGCATCCGATCCGACACGCCCAAGGTCGCCCTTGACGTTCTCACCCGTTCGGGCGCACACCCCCCACAACCGGTCCGGCCCCGGCCCACCGGCCGCCATCTGCGAAGACGTGCCCGAGGGAGGTCCGTACGGTGATGACTTGCCGTCAGTTGTCCGTGTTACGCGCCCCGCCGGGAGGCGGGGAAGGGTCCACTGCTCTCGGGACCGGCCGCCCGAGCCGGACCAGGAGGGATTCCCATGCCCCGCGCCCAGTGGGTGGTCGGCGTACTGACGGTGGCTCTGCTGTGCACCGGCCTGGGGGTGTTGCGCACCACCGAAGGCGGCCGGCCTACCGCCCCGACCGCGGGCGACGCCCTGCCCTCACGGGTCCTGGGGCTGTCCGGCCCGCGCCGGCTGGCCCGGCAGCTGGAGCACTCCGGCGGACACACCACCGGCAAGGGCTCCCGGCGGCCCGGACGGTCGGGGGTCACGGCCCTTCCGGCCTCGCCGCCGCTGCGGCTGCTCGTCCCGGCCCTCGGAACGGACGTACCGCTGACGGGCGGTACCCCGCCGGGCACGGGCGGCACCGGGCCCGACGGGCCGTACGCGGCGGATCTCGAACCCGGGGCCGCCGACGCCAAGCCCCCCGCTCCGGACAGCGCCGTGTGGGACTCCGCCGGCCCGGCGCCGGGCGCGGCCGGCACCGCCGTGGTCTCCGGAGACCTCCCCCGGCTCGGCGAGCTCCGGCGCGGGCAGACGATCGAGGTCACGCGCGCCGACCGGCGTACGGCCGTGTTCACCGTGACCAGGGTCTCTCCGGGGGTCTCCGGGCGGGGCGGGCCGTCCGGCCGGGCCCAACTCCGGCTGGTCAGCGGCGAAACGGCCGTCCTGGCCCGCCTCACCGGCCACCGCCGCACCCCGCGCTGACCGGCGGTGGCCCCCTGAAGACGGACACCCCCTGCGGCCACCTGACGGTCCGTGGGGGGTGTCTTCGTCCCCCGGTCGAGGGACGCTGCGGTCCCGGCGGAGAGTCCGCCCGCGTGTCGGGGCACACCCTCCGCATGTGCGGGACACGACGTGCGCCGACGGCACCGGGCAGGGCCCTGATGACGGCCCTGACGGTGCTCTGCGTCGTGCTGCTGTGCCTGTTCGGCATCGGCGGACCCGGTCCGTCCACCACGACGGCCGAAGGCCCCCGTCCCGCTCCCACCGCCCCTGCCGAACCCACCGAGGCACCGGCCGATCCGGCCGGCGATCCCGAAGTACGTGTGGCGGTACGGGTGCCCGCGCGCGGCGTCCCCGGCGTACGGGGACTGCAGCGGCCGGTGTTTCACGTGAAACCTCCCCGGTCCGGCCCCACGAAGCCGGTCCCGGACCCGACGGGGGCGATCGCATCCGCGGGATCCCTGCGGGCGGTACGGAGTGTGGTCCTGCGCTGCTGACGGGGCCGACAGGCCGAGCAGCAGCACCGCGCGCCCGGCACGGCCGGCTCACCGGGCACACCCGGCTCACCCGGCACCCGAGTGCCTCTGGCGCGCGTCCCCCCCACACCCCCGAAACACCGTGAGGTTCCGCCATGCCCTTCGACCCGTACCTCGCCCTGAACGCCATGCTCCGCGCCGAGGCCGCCCGCTTCTCCCCGCCGGCCCCGCCCGCACGCCCGCAGGAACCCGAGTCCGCCAAGACCGCGCAGACCGCCGCCGAGGCCCCGGCCGGAGACGACACGGCCGCGTAGGGCGTCGCGCAGGGGCGTCACGCCATGGGGAGGCACCGGTTCCCGCGCCCTCGGCAACGGAGAGTGGTCACGTGAGGTTCGACCACGGGGCGCGGGAACCGGCGCCTCATTCAGTCTCGGCCACTCACCCCCTCACTCACCTCGGCCTTTTGTCCGCATATGCACCGCCGAAAGTACCGCTCCGGCCGAGTTGTCCCCAGTGACGGACGCCGGAGCCCCGGCCCCCGCACGCGGCGGGTGGCCGGGGCTCCGGCGGGCCCGGGCGGCTTCTATGAGGCGTTGCGCGTGTGGTAGCGGTAGAAGGCGGCCACGCCGACTCCCGCGCCGACGAGCAGGCCCAGGCCCGAGCTCTTCAGGATGGACTCGCCGGCCAGGCTGTACAGGTAGCCGAAGGAGATGCCCGCGAAGATCCCGTACGCCGCCGCGTGCGGCTCCTGCGCCAGCCGCGGGCCGATCCGGGCCAGCGCCACCAGGCAGGCGGCGAAGATCGCACCGCACAGGATCCCGTAGAAGACGTTGCCCGCGTCGACGGGCCCCATCTGACGTTTCATGAAGGCGGCGTAGACGCCGTAGACCAGTCCCATGAGCAGCGGGCGCGCGAGGGCCGACCTGCTCGTGTGGGCCGCCGTACCGGACGCCTGCTGCCGGTGCCCCCGGGGGGCGGTGGGTGCCGCATGTGCCATGACGGGCTCCTCTCTCCCATCATCCAGGGCACACCCGCAACCGGGGACCGGCAACCGGAGCAGAGACGGCCTAGTAGTGCTTGGTCAGGTTGGTGTGAGGGTGGGTATGTCGCGGTGACAGGTGGGGCAGGCGCCGGCCCAGGTGGCGAGGAGGGTCTGCAGTTCGCGGACGATTCGGTAGAGGCTCAGGCCGGCGCCGTTTCTTTTGGGGCTCTGGCCAGTCGCTGGAGGGTGCAGAAGGCGTGGGCTGCGGAGACGAGGGTGACGTGGTGGTGCCAGCCGTTCCAGGTGCGGCCCTCGAAGTGGGCAAGTCCCAGGGCCTGTTTCATCTCGCGGTAGTCGTGCTCGATGCGCCAGCGGAGCTTCGCCAGCCGCACGAGTGTGGTTAGCGGTGTCTCCGCGGGCAGGTTCGAGAACCAGAACTGGACCGGCTCTGCCTGATCGGCAGGCCATTCGGCCAGCAGCCAGCACGCGGGCAGTTCCGGCCCGTCGATGGCTTTGCGGACCTCGCGGCCGGCGGGCCGGACCCGAAGGGCAACGAATCGCGAGTACATCCGCTTGAAGCCGCTGCGGCCCGTGCCGGGACGAGATCCCTCGCGCCATTGCACTGGTCTGGCCGCCTGTTTCCCGGCCTCGATGACGAGGTTCTTCACGCTCCGGGCCGGTTCGGGATACCTTGCCACCGGCTTGCGTCCGGTGCCGCGGTAGGGCGGAGTGCAGGGCAGCGCGTCGCCGGGCTGGGCGGTCACGGTGGTGGAGATGCCCACCACGTAGTGCAGCCCGCGTTCCTCCAGGCCGAGACGGAAAGCGGCGGTGTCCCCGTATCCGCCGTCGGCGATCGCGAGGGGGACGTCCAGGCCCCACGACCGTGTCTCGTCGACCATGTCCAGGGCCAGCTGCCACTTCTCGACGTGGCCCAGGCCTTCGGGGATGCCGCACTTCGCCCGGCGGGCCGCCTTGACGGGATCGGCCTTCGGCGAGGCGGGGTCCCAGGTCTCCGGGAGGAACAGCCGCCAGTCGACCGCCGCCGAGGCATGGTCGCCGGCCAGGTGGAGCGAGACCCCTGCCTGGCAGTTGGTGACCTTGCCCGCGGTGCCGGTGTATTGCCGCGTCACACAAGCCGAGGCATCGCCGTCTTTGAGGAACCCGGTGTCGTCGATGATCAGTGCGGTCGGTTTGATCGCCGTCTGCATCATCCACGCGAGTCGGGCCCGCACGTGGGCCGGGTTCCATGGGCTGGAGGTGATGAAGTGTGCCAGGGCCTGCCGGTTCCCGTCCTCCCCGAGCCGGGCGGCCATGGGCTCGACGGACTTGCGTCCGCCATCTGTCAGCAGCCCGCGCAGGTAGACCGACCCCCACCGACGCTGATCCGCCCTCGCGAACGGTTCGAACACCTCCGCCGCGAAATCCTCCAGATCACACCGGACCGCAGCCAACTCCTCGGGCATCACACCCGATCAACGGAACAACCGATCATCCGGACACGCCACCAACGACTGAACCTGACCAAGCCCTACTAGTGCTGTGACCGGAAAGGTTCACCGGGTCGCGACGCCCGGCACGGCACCTCACCGCGTTGTCGCGGAGCCGCTCGGGGGAGCCGGGGGCCTGCCGTTCGGCCTCCTGCCGGATCTCGTCGAGGGTCTGGGCGGCCGGCGCGCGGCGCCAGGCCAGTTCGGCCCGGCCCATCGCGTGCGCGATGGCGCAGTCGGCCGCCGGCGGCTCCTCGCCGCCGCCGGGGCCCTGCCGGCGGATCTCCGCGCACCGGAAGGCCTCGTCCGGCCCTTCGACGGCGGCGACCACGTCCATGAGCGAGATGGAGTCGAGCGGGCGCGCGAGGCGGAAGGGTGGGCAAGGGAGACGCGCCCGCCCCGCACCACCCGCCCGCAGCAACCCGGCTCGCGCCGCACGCCCGGCCCCCTTTCCCTGGTGACGTGCGGACCTTCCTCTCGGCGGTACTCATCGCGCTCGTGGCCCTGCTGGTGCCCGCGAGCGCCGTCGCGTACTGGGCCGATCACGAACTCGGCAGCGCCGACCGCTACACCGCGGCCATGTCCCCGCTCGCCTCGGATCCCGCCGTGCAGAACCTCGTCGTCACCCAGGCCGGCCGGGCCCTCTCCGGACAGCTCGACGCCGGCCCCTTCCAGGGCGGGGTGGACGCCCTGCTCGGCGAGGCCCTGCGCTCCTTCGTCTCCACCCCGGCCTACCGAACCGCCTGGGACGCCGCGAACCGCGCGGCCCACGGCGCCTTCTTCCAGGCACTGACCACCGGCGACGGCAACGCCGTGACCATCGACCTCGCGCCCGTGATCGCCCGGGTCAAAGACGACCTCGTCGAGAACGGGGTGCCGTTCGCCGACCGCATCCCCGTGACCCACCTCTCGGTGAAGGTCATGGAGTACGACAATCTCGGCGCGCTCCGGAAGGGCTTCCGCATGCTGCAGATCGCCGGGGTCTGGCTCCCCGTGCTCACCGTGGTGCTGGCCGCGACGGCCATCGCCGTCGCCGTCCGGCGCCGCCGGGCCGTCCTGGCCACCGGGCTGGGGCTGGCCGTCGGAGCCGTCCTGCTGTGGGCGGCCGTGGTCCTGTGCCGCCGCCTCACCCTGGACGACCTGCCTGCCGACATCGACCGGGCGGCCGCCGAAGCCGTGTACGACGCCCTCACCGCCTTCCTGCGGACCACCGCCTGGGTGGTGCTGGCCGTCGGGCTCGCCGCCGCGCTGGCCGCCTGGCTGACGGGCCGACTGCGCCGCACCCCATAAGCTCGGAACAGGCGGATTGGCGGGCAAATCCGTAGAACAATGCGTAGAACAGCACAGAAGAACCGATTCACGAGCGGCGGCACGGAAGCGGGAATGAGCACCGAACGCACCGAAGACATACCGTCCGGTCGGGCCGGGCGGACGGACCGGGCAGGGCCGGCAGCCGGACGGTTCGGTCCGCTGGCCCCGCCCGCCTGGCTGCTGAAGGGGATCCGGCCGAGTTCCGCACCGGTCCCCTGGGCCGCCGCGCTGCGCGCTGCCGTCGCCCTGGCGCTGCCGCTGGCCGTCGGCTTCGCCGTCGACGAGCCCGAGTACGGCGCGCTCGTCTCGATGGGCGCCCTGTCCGGGGTCATCGGCGACACCGCGGACGCCTACCGGATGCGGATCCTGAACATCGCCGTGCCCCAGTTCTTCGGGGCCGTGGGCGTGGCGCTGGGCACCCTGGTCTTCGGGCACGGCTGGGTCGCGGTCGGCGTCCTCACCCTGATCGCCCTGGTCTCCGGGATGATCTCCTCCATCGGCACGGTGGCCTCCGTCTCCGGACTGCTGCTCCTGCTGAACGCCGTCGTCGGCGCCGGCCTGCCGATGCCCAGTCCCTGGTGGACGGCTCCGCTGCTGCTGAGCGCCGGCGGGCTGTTCGTCCTCCTGCTGACCCTGCTGGGCTGGCCGCTGCGCGGCCGGCAACCGGAGCGAGCGGCCGTCGCCGCCGCCTACCGGGCCCTGGCCGACTCCCTGGAAGCCGCGGGCGGCCCGGGACCCGCGTACGAGGCGCGCCGCCAGCAGGTCACCCAGGCCCTGAACCACGCCTACGACCTCGTGCTGGGCCGCCGGGCCCGGGTGCACGGCCACAGTCCCTCGCTGGTGCGGATGCTGGCCCAGCTGAACGTACTGATCCCGCTCGTCGAGGCCGCGCCCGCCGCGCACCTGCGCCGCAGACCGCTGTCCCCCGCGATCCCGGAGGCCGTACGGGAACTGGCGACGGCGGTCGAGGAGGGCCGCACGGACACCCCCGTACTCGACCTGCCCGCGCCGGACGGCCAGTCCGAGCGGGCCATCGACGCGGCCCTGCGGCACGCCGCGACCATCGTCCCGCTGGCCGAGCCGGACATGCACAACGTCGACGACCGCCTCGGCCGGCCCGCCGCACTGCGGGTCCGGGCCCGCCGGGTGGTCCGCGACATGATGTTCTCCGAGGCCTCCTGGCGATACGGGCTGCGGCTCGCGCTGTGCATCGGGCTGGCGCAGTCCCTCGTATCGGTGGTGGAGATCGAGCGCTCCTACTGGGTCGCCCTCACCGTCACCTTCGTCCTCAAGCCCGACTTCGGCTCGGTCTTCTCCCGGGCCGTACTGCGCGCGCTGGGCACAGCGGGCGGGCTCGTCGTCGCGGCGGCGGTGCTCTCGGAGGTGCCGCGGGGGTGGTGGGACGTGCCCGTCATGGTGGTCCTGGCGGCCCTCATCCCCGTCTTCTCGGTCAAGGGCTACGCCTTCCAGACCGCGGCGATCACCCCGGTCATCCTGCTCCTCTCCGACCTGCTCAACCACCAGGGCTTCGACCTGGTCCGGCCGCGACTGCTCGACAGCCTGATCGGCTGCGCCATCACCCTGATCGCCGGGTACATGCTCTGGCCGGAGAGCTGGCACACCCGGATCGGCGACCGGCTCGCCGACGCGGTGGACGACGCCGCCCGCTACGTGGAGCGCGCCTTCGGCTCAGCCCCCGACACGGATGCGGGCCAACGGGCGGCCCGCACCGCCCGGCTCCAGGCCCGCCGCCGCATCTACCGGGAGCTGTCCGGCGTACGCAGCGAGTTCCAGCGGGCGCTGACCGAGCCGCCGCCGACCGGGGAACGGGCCGCCGCGTGGTGGCCGCTGGTGGTCGCCGTGGAGCGGATCGTCGACGCGACGACGGCCGCCCGGGTCCGGGTCAACCACGGCGCGCAGCCCCCGGGCCCCCACGAGGTCGAGGCGATCGCGGCAGACCTCCGCGCCCTGGCCCACGGCGTCCGCCGGGTCGACACCCCCACCCTGCTCCGCCCCACCCCGCCCCCCGAGGTGGACGAAACCTCCGTCCTCTCCCCGGTCCGCCAGGAACTCGCGGCGGCCAGAGCCATCGCACACCCCACCCACGACTAGCCCCAGCCCCACGACACCGACGCAACGTCGCCGCACGCACCCACCGGGCCGAGCCCGAATCCACCCCGCCGGCGTTTGAGGCGCGGGGGTCCGGGGGCGGAGCCCCTGGCAACGGCGCCGCGCCGTACCCCCAATGGCTCCGCCCCCGGGCCCGCCCCGGCCCCACGGGGGAGCATCGGGACATGAGCCTCCGCCGGCGCAGCCGGGCGATCCTCCTCACGGCCGCCACGGCCACCCTGGCGGCCACGACGGGCTGCGCCGACGTGGAGGGCCTCCAGAACGACGGCGACCTCGGCAACGCCCACGCCCCCCGCACCCTGTGGAAGGACATCCACCCCGACCCGCCGGCCCCCGGCCAGCAGCCCGGCACGGCCACCGTCGTCCCCGGTCTCGCCAAGGTCCCCGGGCTGTCCATGCGGGGCGTGAACGCCGTGGACGTCGTACGGGCCGACATCACCGCCGCCACCACCGCCGACTCCGGCACCGGCCGGCTCGTCGACCCCCGGGCGATCCAGCGCATCGCGCCCTGCACACAGGCTGGGGACGGCGGCCCCGACTGCCCCGTCCGGCCCGCGGTACTGGCCGATGTGACGGGCAACGGCCTGGAAGAGCTGATCACCGCCCTGGACATCGACGGCCGGGTCAGCGAACTGCGCGTCTACACCGTCCAGGACGACGGAACGATCGCCCGCATCCTGTCCCGGCGCGGGGTGCTGGAGGGCGTGGAAGTGGCCGCCGAACACTTGGCGGTGCGCGAGCCGACCTCGAACCCGAAGAAGGTCTCCATCTCCGACTACGTGTGGGACCCGGAGGCCGGGATCATGAACCTCTCCCAGCTCACCCTCGACGAGTGCCCGAACCAGGGCGACACCGCCCCCTGCCCGCCCCCGGGCACCGGCACCGGCACCGGCACCGGCGCCGGAACGGGCTGAGGAGGCCGGGATCCCGATGCGCCGCACGAGCAGCCTGCGCTGGAAGATCGCCATGACCACCACGGCGGTGTGCTGCGCCGTCGCGGCCGTGCTCGGCATCCTCGTGCACAACGTGGTCGCCCGCCAGCTCGTCGGCGAGGTCCGCAAGGACGTGGACCGCGAGCTGGACTACGCCCTGAGCCAGTACGAGTACGGCACCGCGCACGGCGACGGGAACAGCGCCCTCGACCCGCCCGGCCTCCCGGCCCCGCTGCGCGAGCTGGTCGCGCGCGGACTGACGGGCAGCATGACCGGCACCCAGGACGGCAAACCCGTCATGTGGGCGGCCGGACCCGCCGACGGCAAGCCCCTCGCCGTCTGGGTCCCCTACGAGAGCACCCGCACCCGGCTCCGGGAGACCGACGCCGCCATCCTGGTCTCCGCCGTCCTCGCCGCCGGGGTGGTGGCCCTCGCCGGTCTCTTCCTCGCCAACCGCATCAGCCGCCGGCTCGCCACCACGGCCGCCGTGGCCCGCCGGATCAGCGCCGGGGACCTCGACGCACGCGTCGGCTTCCCGGCCGGAGGGGAGGGGCCGCGCCCGCGCTCCCGGGACGAGGTGCGGGACGTGGCACAGGCCCTCGACTCGATGGCGGCCTCGCTCCAGGCCCGGCTGGAAGCGGAGAAGCGGTTCACGGCGGACGTCGCGCACGAGCTGCGCACCCCGCTCACGGGCTCCCTGGCCGCGGCCGCGCTGCTGCCCGAGGGGCGACCCAAGGAGATGATCAACGACCGGCTGGGGGCCCTGCACCTGCTCACCGAGGACCTGCTGGAGATCTCCCGGCTGGACTCGGGCGTCGAACGGGCCGACCTGGCCAGGGTGGAGCTCGGCCGCGCGGTGGAGCGGGCGGCGGCGAGCACCCGGCTGCCGGTCACGGTACGGGTCGAGCGGGACGCGGTGGTGCTCACCGACCGGCGCCGGCTGGACCGGATCCTGGCCAACCTGCTGGTCAACGCCCACAAGCACGGGCGGCCGCCGGTCGAAGTGACCGTCACCGGCCCGCTGGTGACCGTACGCGACCACGGGCCCGGCTATCCCGCCGAGCTGATCGAGCAGGGCCCGCGGCGCTTCCGCACCGGGGATCCGGGGCGCGGACGGGGCCACGGGCTCGGCCTGACCATCGCCGCCGGGCAGGCGGAGGTGCTGGAGATCGAACTGCGCTTCTCCAACGCCCCCGACGGGGGCGCGGTGACCACGCTCCTGCTGCCGGTCGGGCGCCTGCCGGAAGGAAGTTGAGCGGGCGCGGTGCTTGTTTCACGTGAAACAACCACCGCGCCCGCACGGGTCAACTCACCTCGGCTCAGAGGTCAGACGTCAGACCCCGATGTTCTTGCCGTCCTTGCGCCAGACCGAGACGACCGACGGGCGGACGATCTTGCCGGGACCGTCGGGCCACACCGACTGCGGCTTCTCGACGGACGCGCCGTCGATCTCGCCCGGGTGCTGCACGGCGACCAGGACGCGCTTGTCCTGGATGATCGGGCCGCAGGTCTCGGCACCGCGCGGGACGGTCAGGAACTGCTTCAGCTCACCGCGGCGGTCACCGGCGGTCGCGACACCGAACAGGCCGTCGTGCGAGCCGAGCTGGTTGCCGTCGGTGGAGATCCACAGGTTGCCGTGCGGGTCGAACGCCACGTTGTCCGGGCAGGAGATCGGGCTGACCTTGTCCTTCGGGAAGCCCGCGAAGTAGGTCGCCGGGTCGTTCGGGTCACCCGCGACCAGGAAGAGGCGCCAGGCGAAGCCGTCGCCGGCCGCGTCGTCGAAGTTCTCGGCGAGCTCCAGGATCTGGCCGTGCTTGTTCAGGTTGCGCGGGTTGGCCTCGGTCGCGCCTTCCTTGCCGGGCTTGCCGCGGTCCGTGTTGTTCGTCAGCGCGATGTAGACGCGGCCGGTGCGCGGGGACGGCTCCACGTCCTCGGGACGGTCCATCTTGGTCGCGCCGACCTTGTCACCGGCCAGGCGCGTGAAGACGGACACCTCTTCGGCGGTCATGCCCTCGACGTGCGAGACGTTCCCGGCGGGGGAGGAGGTGAGGATCTTGATCCAGACGCCGGAACCGTCGAACTCGCCGTCGGTGGGGAGCTTGCCGGAGCCGTCGATCTCGGCGGCCGGGGTGTCGCCGGTGAGCTTGGCGACGTAGAGGGTGCCCTCGTCGAGCAGCGTGAGGTTGTGCTCCTTCGCCGCGCGCGAGGCGCCCTTCTTCATCTGCTTCGAGGAGACGAACTTGTAGAAGTAGTCGAAGCGCTCGTCGTCGCCCATGTAGACGACCGGGCGGCCGTCCTCGGTCAGGCGGGGCTGCGCGGCCTCGTGCTTGAAGCGGCCGAGCGCGGTGCGCTTGCGCGGGACGGAGTTCACGTCGTACGGGTCCAGCTCGACGACCCAGCCGTGGCGGTGGGACTCGTTGGGCTCCTGCGCGACGTCGAAGCGCTTGTCGAACCGCTCCCACTTGCGCTCGGTGGCGCCGGCGGTCACGCCGTAGCGCTTCAGGCGGGCGGCCTGGGTGGGCTCGGTGACCAGGCCGGCGTTGCCGAAGTACTGGTTGAAGTTCTCCTCGCCGTGGAGGGTGGTGCCCCACGGGGTGGTGCCGCCTGCGCAGTTGTTGAGGGTGCCGAGCACCTTGGTGCCGGCGGCGTCGACCGAGGTCTTCACCAGCTCGGAGCCGGCGGCCGGACCGGTCAGCTTGAACTCGCTGGTGGCGGTCAGACGGCGGTTGAGGCGGTGGCGGCTGATGGCCGTCAGCTTGCCGCTGCGGTGGTCCTCCTGGACCGCGACCACGGACAGGCCGTGCGCGGCCCAGGCGATCTCGACCTGCTCGCGGGTCGGGTTGGCCGCGTCGTACGCCTTGAACATGAGCTGCTCGTCCGTGTACTCGTGGTTGGCCACGAGCAGCTGCTGGCGCTCGTAGTCGCCGCCGAGCGGGAGCAGGCTCAGGAAGTCGTTGTTGTAGCCGAACTGACCGGCCTGGGCGGCGGCGGTCTGGTTGTCCGGGTTGAAGCCCGGCGCACCCTTGACGATCGGGTCGCCCCAGCGGATGACCACGTTCTGCTCGTGGCCCTCGGGGACGGTGACCTGGTCGGCGGTGTTCGGCGCGACCGGCGTGAAGCGCAGGCCGCGGGCGCCCGCGGCGTTGACCCCGGCGGCGCCGGCGCGCTGCGCCTCGACCGTCGGGTCCGCGGAGGCGGAGGAGCCGTTGCCGCTGAGGGTGATGGCGGTACCGGCGGCCGAGGCGACCGTGACGACGGCGGCGGAGCGGAGCATCGCGCGGCGGGAGTAGGCGCGGGCTATGACATCACCGGCGTACTCGTTGTCGCTGGTGTTCGGCACCTCGTGGAAGCAGGCGTCGCCGCAGCGGTAGCGGCAGGTGAGAGCGGAACGGCCGCCCCCGTGAGAAGTGCCGATGAGCGGCAGGAGCTTGCGCACGAGTGTCCTCCGTAGATGCACGGTCCCCGACAACGTGTCGGAACAATCTGTCGGTGACGCTATGGGCGGGTTGCGCCGAAGCGGCGGCCGATGGGTGAACGCCGGGTGAATCCGGCACGTCGGGGCGGCAGTTCGGGGGCGGAACGGGTGTGTTTGCGCAGTGGGCGCCACGAAAGGTGCCCCTCCCGAAGTTCCAGCCAAGGGGCCGATAACCTTACGTGTCCACTCTGGGCAGGGATCTACCGCGCCTCACGGACAAATGACGCACGCACTCATGCGAAAGGCCTGGCCCATGGGTATTCGGAGCTTGTTGCGCAAGGTGTTCGGACGGACCTCTGAATCGGTTCCGGAGACGACCGGTACCCCTTCGGCGGCCCTCCCGAGCCAGACCGAACGCACCCCCCTGGACGCGGCGGCCGAGCTGGTCGCCGCCTCCTTCGACAACCCCACTGTTCCCCCGCAGTCCACCCCCCGGGACCTCGAACCGGGCACGGTGCTCACCGCCCCGGCCCCGGCCCCCAACCCGGACCCCACGGTCCCGGAGGCCCGCCGGTCCTCCACCGGGGGTTCGCCGGCAACCCCGGCGGCGCCGCCCACCACGACGGCCCCGGCCACCACCGAAGCGGAGCCCGTCACCGCCGAAGCGGAACCGGCCGCCGAGGAGACCCCGACCGCCGCAGCCGAGGCTGTAGTCGAGGCGGAGGCCGAAGCTGAGGCTGCGGCTGCGACCGACGCCGAGGCTGTGACCGAGGCCGAAGCCGGGGCCGAAGCTGAGGCTGTGGCCGAGGCTGTGGCCGAGGCTGAAGCCGAGCCCGAGGCTGTGACCGAAGCCGAGTCCGAGGCCGAGGCAACGCCGGAGCCCGCCACCACCGAGCCGGAGCCCCTCGCGGCCGAGGCCGGGACCGAAGCCGAAGCCGAAGCCGAGGTGGCGGAGGCCGAAGCCGAGCCGCTCGACGCTCCGGCGGCCGAAGCCGAGGCCGAAGCCGAAGCAGCCACCCCCGAGGCCGAGCCGGTCGCCGCCGAGGCCGAGGCCGAACCGGCCCTGGCCGCAGCCCCCGAGGAGGAGCCCGCCGCCGAGGCGCACACCGAGCCGCAGGCCGCCGCCGAGGCCGAGCCCGTGGCGGCCGACGCCGCCGCGCCGCAGGCGCAGGACACCGCCGAGGCGGAGCCTGCCGGGACCGAGGCCGATTCCGAGGCCGAGCTCCTCACCGCCGATGCCGCCGAAGGCGGCCCCGCGCACACCCTCGCCGCCCTCAAGCGGCAAGCGCCCCCGCTCGCGGCCGCGTACAAGGCCGCCGGACAGGTCCTGCGCACCAAGGGGAAGGCCGGCGCCCGCGCCACCGTGTTCCTCGTGCTCGACCGGTCGGGCTCAATGCGCCCGTTCTACAAGGACGGCAGCGTCCAGCACCTCGCCGACCACGCCCTCGCCCTCGCCGCTCACCTCGACGAAGAGGCCACCGTCCGTACGGTGTTCTTCTCCACCGAGCTGGACGGCGCGGCCGACCTGTCCCTCGACGCCTACGACGGGGCCTGGGTCGAGGCCCGCCACACGGAGCTCGGCCGGATGGGCCGCACCAGCTACCACGTCGCCGTGGAGGCCGTCGTGGAGCGCTACCAGAAGGACGGCGGCGAGGGTCCGGCCCTGGTCGTGTTCCAGACGGACGGCGCGCCCGACAACGTCCGCCCCGCCCGTCAGGCGATCGCCGACGCCGCCACCGCGGCCCCCGGCATCCACTGGCAGTTCGTCGCCTTCGGCGATCACGATGCCAAGGCCTTCGACTTCCTGCGCAAGCTGGACGCCGACAACGCCGGCTTCTTCCACGCCGGCCCCGCGCCGGCCGAACTGACCTCGGCAGCCCTCCTCAAGGGCCTGCTGGAGAAGTTCTAGGAGCAACGAAAGAAGGGCCCGGGATCCGTACGGATCCCGGGCCCTTCTTCGCGAACGGCTACTGGTGGGGCTTGACGGCCTTGTCGACCGGCTCGGTGGTCTTCGTCTCCACCGGCTTGCGCAGGGCGATGTTCAGCTCGCGCAGGCGGGACTCCTCCAGGATGGTGGGCGCGCCCATCATCAGGTCCTGCGCGTTGCCGTTGAGCGGGAAGGCGATGGTCTCGCGGATGTTCGGCTCGTCGGCGAGCAGCATCACGATGCGGTCCACGCCCGGGGCGATGCCGCCGTGCGGCGGGGCACCGAGGCGGAAGGCCCGCAGCATGCCCGCGAACTCGCGCTCGACGGTCTCGGCCTCGTAACCGGCGATCTCGAAGGCCTTCAGCATGACCTCGGGCTCGTGGTTGCGGATGGCGCCGGAGGACAGCTCGATGCCGTTGCAGACGATGTCGTACTGCCACGCCAGGATGTCGAGCGGGTCCTTCTCCTCCAGGTCCTTCATGCCGCCCTGCGGCATGGAGAACGGGTTGTGGGAGAAGTCGATCTTGCCGGTCTCCTCGTCCGCCTCGAACATCGGGAAGTCGACGATCCAACAGAAGCGGAAGACGTCCTCCTCGAACTGTCCGGCGCGCTTGGAGGCCTCGACGCGGACGCCCGCCATGATCTTGGAGACCTCGTCGAACTCGCCCGCGCCGAAGAACACGGCGTGACCGGCGGCCAGACCGAGGCGCTCGGTGAGGACCTTGACGTTCTCCTCGGTGAGGAACTTGGCGATCGGGCCGGTCAGCGCACCGTCCTCACCCACGCGGACCCAGGCCAGGCCCTTGGCGCCCAGCGAGATCGCGTACTCGCCGAGGCCGTCGAAGAACTTGCGCGGCTGGCCGGCGGTGTCCGGGACGGCCAGGGCGCGCACGTGCTTGCCGGCGAACGCCTTGAACTCGGAGCCCTCGAACACGTCGGTGATGTCGACGAGCTCCAGCTTGGAGCGCAGGTCGGGCTTGTCGTTGCCGTACTTCATCATCGACTCGCGGAAGGGGATCCGCGGGAACGGCGAGGTGACCGGGCGGCCCTTGCCGAACTCGGTGAAGATCTCCGTCATCAGCCGCTCGATGGGCTGGAAGACGTCCTCCTGCTCGACGAAGGACATCTCGACGTCGAGCTGGTAGAACTCGCCCGGCGAGCGGTCGGCGCGGGCGTCCTCGTCGCGGAAGCAGGGCGCGATCTGGAAGTACCGGTCGAAGCCGGAGATCATCAGCAGCTGCTTGAACTGCTGCGGCGCCTGCGGGAGCGCGTAGAACTTGCCCGGGTTCAGGCGGGACGGTACGACGAAGTCACGGGCGCCCTCGGGGGAGGTCGCGGTGAGGATCGGGGTCGCCATCTCGTTGAAGCCGAGGGCCACCATCTTGGAGCGGATGGAGGCGATGACGGCCGAGCGCAGCATGATGTTGCGGTGCATGCGCTCGCGGCGCAGGTCGAGGAAGCGGTACTCCAGACGGCGCTCCTCGTTCACCCCGTCGTCGGTGTTGATGGTGAAGGGCAGCGGGGCGGAGGCGCCGAGCACCTCGACCGCGGTGACCTCGACCTCGATGTCGCCGGTGGCGAGCTCGGGGTTGACGTTGTCCGCGCCGCGGGAGACGACCTTGCCGTCGATGCGGACGACGGTCTCCTTGGTGACGCTGCTGAGCGCCTCGTTGGCGGCCGTGCCGGGACGGGCGACGAGCTGCGTGATGCCGTAGTGGTCACGCAGATCGATGAAGAGGATGCCGCCCAGGTCGCGCCGATTGTGCAGCCAGCCGCTCAGCCGGACGTCGGAGGCGACGTCGGAGGCACGAAGCTCGCCGCACGTGTGGGACCTGTACCGATGCATCAGTCATCCAGTTCTACGTGATACCAGGGTGGATTCAACCGTCCCAAGGTTACCGTCCGGGGCGCGAGCCCGTGCGGGGCCGCCCGCCGGGGTGGTGACCGGGGTGGTGAACAGGCACGCCAGGCGGATGACCTGTAAAGATGACCGGGTGCGCACAGAGGACGTCCTGGCCGCCATCGCGACCGGTTTGTGGCGATGGGACAACGCGTCCGGGACGGTCACCCTCGACAGCGAGGCCGCCCGGCTGCTCGGGCTGCCCGCCGAGCCCGTCGCGCTGCCCGAGGTCGCCGTGCGCTCGCGCTTCCACCCGGTGGACTGGAACGAGATCAACGGCATCGTGAACCTCGCGGTCGCCGAGGGCACCCTCGCCGAGGCCCGGCTCCGGATCATGGACGAGGACGGGAGGGTGCTGCGGACGGTACGCAGCCGCTCGAAGCCGCTGGAGAACCGCGCCGCGGACGGCCGCGTCGACTACGAGCTGATCGGCACGATCCAGGAAATAGCCGAGGCCCAGCCCGGCACCACCGCCGTGCACACCCCCATCACCGGCGACTGGCGCCGCTCGCGCGAGGCGTTCCTGCTGGACGCCGGGCGGGCGCTGGCCGAGGCCCGCTCCACCGCCGAGGTCCTGCGGGTGGCGGCATCGCTGTCCATGCCCGGGTTCATCCCCGACGGTCTGGCCGTCTTCGGCGTGTCCGGCGACCGGCTGTCGATCATCGGGCACCACGGGCACGATCCCGGGGACGAGGGTCCCTTCGCGGACATGCCGCTGCTGACCGACTACCCGGCCGCGGAGGTCGTCCGTACCGGGCGGGCGATCTACCTCCCGAGCCCCGACGACTACAAGCGGCGCTTTCCGGCCACCTGGCCGCTCGCCCAGCGCTTCGACCGGATCTCCTGGGCGTTCCTGCCGCTGGTCGTCGCCGGCCGGACCATGGGCGCCTGGATGGCCGCGTTCAAGCACCCGGTGTCCTTCTCCCCCGACGAGCGCTCCGTCCTGACGACGGTGGCCCGGATGCTCGCGCAGGCCCTCCAGCGCGCCGGGGTGGCCGAGTCCGAGCGGGAGCTCACCACGGGCCTCCAGCGGTCGATGATGCCCCAGCTGGGCCCCGAGATCCCCGGGATGACCCTCGCCGCGCGCTACGTGCCGACCGGCGGCGGGCTCCAGGTCGGCGGCGACTGGTACGACATGATCCCGCTGCCTTCGGGACGGTTCGCGCTGGTCATCGGCGATGTCCAGGGCCACGACGTCCGGGCGGCCGGGCTCATGGGTCAGCTCCGGATCGCGGTGCGCGCGTACGCCTCCGAGGGCCACCGGCCCGACGCGGTGCTCTCGCGCGCCTCCCGCTTCCTGGCGGGCCTGTGCTCGGAGCAGGACACGGGGCAGGACACGGGGCCGGGCACGGGCGGGGACACGGGCGGGTACTCCGATTTCCAGAGCCCGCGCTTCGCGACCTGCCTCTACGTGGAGTGCGATCCGCAGACCGGCCTGCTCGAGGTGGCCCGCGCCGGACACCCCGACCCGGCGGTGCGGATGGCCGACGGCACGGTCCTGATGCGGCCCACGGCGGGCGGGCTGCCGCTCGGCATCGTGCCGGACACCGACTACCCGACGACGCGGTTCACCCTGGAACCCGGCGAGACGATGATGCTCTGCACCGACGGGCTCATCGAGACGGGCGGGCACGACCTCGACACGGGCTGGGCCCGGCTGCGGGCCATCCTGGAGTCGCAGACCCCCTACGCCGCGCAGGACGCGGACCCGGAGCCCCGCCACCTGGAGCGGCTGGCCGACCTGCTGGTCCAGGCGGTGCACGGCCCGTCCTCGCACCACACCACCGGCCCGCTGGCCGACCGGCGCGAGGACGACATCGCCGTGGTCCTGCTCTGCCGCGAGGGCGAGGGCTGCGGCTGCGAGACCCCGCTGCTGCATCCGTCGCGGCCGGCCCGGCGCACCATGACGACCGTCGCCCAGGCCGAGCCGGAGCGGGTCGCGGGGGTCCGCCGGCAGATCCGGGAGCTGCTGCACGACTGGGCGGACCCGGAGCAGGTCGACGCGGCGGTGCTGATGGTCTCCGAGATGCTGACGAACGTACTGGTCCACACGGACGGGGACGCCCTGCTGGTCGCCGAGGCCGTGGGCGAGCTCGGCTCGCGCCGGCTGCGGGTGGAGGTGGCGGACGCCTCCGACGAGCTGCCGCACAAGCGGCACCCCGGAGAGATGGCGTCGAGCGGGAGGGGCGTCCTGCTGCTGGAGATGCTCGCGGACGACTGGGGCGTCGACCCGCGCGGCGAGGGCAAGTCCACGTGGTTCGTCCTGCTCGAACAGTCCAAACCCGCCGAAGCGACGGAGAGCGACTCCCCGTACAACCATCCGGTGGAGTGAGCGGTCCCTTCATCGGTGGGTCCAGTGACCGGCCGATGAACGGATTCTCCCGGGGGGACACATGAAGAAGCGCATCGGTGCCGTGCTCTGTGCGGCGACGGCCATGGGGGCCGTACTGGCCGCGCCCACGGCCGCCCAGGCGGCCGACCCCCATCCGCAGTTCTCCGTCATCTCGGCCGCCTCGGGCATCGAGCTCAAGTTCCCCACCCCGGAGCAGCCCAAGGGGCTCAAGGTGCACGTGCGCCCGAAGGGCACGTCGACGCCGGCCGCCACCCTCACGAGCTTCTCCGTCACGGAGCGCTGCGAGGGGATGTGCGAGACGGACATGCCCCAGATGGCGGAGTACCTCACGACCGGCCCGCTGCGCCTCGCCGACCTCGGGCAGTACGCCGTCGACGTGGAGTACGAGGGAACCGAGGGCGAGCCCGTCCTCCACAAGGACAGGTCGACCCTGAGCTACGACCTGCGGCCGGTGTTCGAGAACGTGAAGAGCTCGAACGGGGTGTCGCTGACGGAGCGGGACACGGTCGTGTCCGGTGACATCAAGATCCACGACCCCCGCGACAGCTCGCGCAAGCCCTTCGCGGGCGGCACGGTCACCCGCCGGATCGGCACCGTCGCCACGCCGGTCACGGCGGACGCACAGGGACACTTCGAGTCCAAGATCGTGGTCACGGGTGCCGAGCCCGTTCACGAGGACCACTTCGACTACGGGTGGTACCACGTGCACGTGGACCTCGCGACCGAGCTGAACGGCGCCAAGGCGGTGACGTCCACAGAACCCGCCGTGTGGGCGACGAGGGCCCGCATCACCCTGGACTCCACGACGCAGACCGGCGCCTACGCGACCCGGGGCAAGGTCGGCGGAACCGTCGCCTGGCTGTCTCCTGACGGCACGTACAAGCCGGTACCCGCCGGCATGGAGATCAAGGTCGGTCCGGAGAACGTCAAGACCGACGGCTCGGGCCGCTTCACCGCGTCCCCGAAGTTCCTCGACGACAAGCCGTGGACGGTCGTCGAGGACTCGCCCTGGTTGTCCGGAAGCGGCCCGCAGGTGAAGGTGAACACCACCGCCGGCACCCTGTTCACCGGCTTCACGGCCTCGGTGGACAAGAACAAGACCGTGACGGTGAAGGCCCGGTTCGACCGCGGTGAGATCCCGGCCGGCACCACTTCGCTGAAGGTGGAGGTCCAGCACTCGGCGGACGGCAAGACCGGCTGGACCACCCGAAAGAGCGTGGACGTCACCACCAAGCCCGGCGCCAACACCCCGGCGTACATCGAGTCGACCCTGCCCTACCCGGGTGCCGGCCACATCCGGCTGCGGTACGCGGGCAGGAAGGCCATCCACGGCTGGTCCACCCCCGCCGTCAAGGTGGCCCGGACCATGACGGCCATCCCGCAGTTCAACGCCTCGCCCGAACCGGTCAAGAAGGGCCGGCAGATCACCGTCGCCGGCAAGCTCACCCACGCCGACCCCAGTTGGAAGCCCCTCGCCGGCCAGACCGTCAGCTACTACTTCCGTCCTGCCGGAAGCACCACGTGGCGTTTCCAGACCTGGGACGTGACCGAGGCCGACGGCACCTTCAGCCAGACCTTCGGCGCCGAAGTGACCGGCTCCTGGATGGCCCGCTACGAAGAGCCCGACGCGACCCACTTCTTCGCCGAGAGCCGTGTCGACGAGGTCATCGTCAACCCGTGACACCGGCGCCCCCGGCCGCGCTCCCCGGCCTCCCCGGCGGGGCGCGGCCCGGGGCGGCTCCCCAACTGTTTGTATGAGCCGTGCCGACAACTCCCCTGCTGCCCGAGCCCGTACGCCGCCTCGCCGCCTGGTGCGTCGTCGTCCTCCTGGCCACCGCCGTCCTCGCGCTCGTGGTGTGGCTGTGCGCCGTCTTCCGGACGGTGGTCACGCCCGTCCTGCTCGCCGTGCTCGGCACGGCCCTGCTCGGGCCGATGCACCGGCGGCTGGTCCGCATGAAGGTCAACCGCTCGCTCGCCGCGGCCCTCACCTGCCTGACCGTGGCCGCCGTGGTCGGCGGGGCCGGCTACATCGTCGTGCTCGCGCTCATCGAGACCGGTGACCAGATCATCGACTCCCTGCGGAAGGCCGGCGCGGACCTCGCCGAGCATTTCGGGGCGGTCGGCACCTCCCTGGAGGACGTGGCCAAGAACTCCAAGGACCTGCTCACCAAGTTCGGCGGAACGGCCGCCTCGGGCGTGGTCACCGGGCTCAGCGTGGTCGCGACGATGCTCGCGACGGCCCTGCTGGCCATGGTGCTGATCTTCTTCTTCCTCCGCGACTCCGACCGGGCCGTGGGCACCCTGCGCTCGATGGTGCCGAGCAGCTCGGGCGACCTGATGGAGGCGATGGGGCGGCGCGCGTACGGGGCCGTCGAGGGCTTCATGCGCGGGACCACCTTCGTGGCCCTGGTCGACGCCGTGCTCATCGGCGCGGGTCTGCTGATCCTCCGGGTCCCGGGCGCCGTGGGGCTGGCCGCCCTGGTGTTCGTGACCGCCTACATCCCCTACCTCGGCGCCTTCCTCTCCGGCGCCGTGGCGGTCCTCGTCGCCCTCGCCGACCGCGGCTGGGTGATCGGCCTGTGGGCGCTGGGCGTGGTGCTGGCGGTCCAGATGATCGAGGGCTACGTCCTCCAGCCCATGGTGCAGAGCCGCACCGTGCAGATGCACCCGGCGGTGGTCATGCTGGCGATCACGGCCGGAGCGAGCGTCGCCGGCATCCTCGGGATGCTGCTGGCCGTACCGCTGACCGCGGCCTTCTTCGGGGTGGTCTCGGAGCTGAGGTCCCGGTACACGGCCGAAGCCGCCTGATCAGTACGCCATCCCCATGGCGGCGCGGACCTCGGCGAGGGTGGTCTCGGCGACCGCGTTCGCACGTTCGTTGCCGGCGCGCAGGACCTCGCGTACGTGGCCGCGGTCGGCCGCCAGCTCCGTACGGCGCGCCCGCAACGGGGCGAAGTGTTCGTTGACGGCCTCGGTGACGACCTTCTTCAGCTGGGCCGCGCCGCCGTCGCCGATCTCCTGCGCGACCGCGACCGGGTCCCGGTCCTGGCACAGGGCGGCGAGCAGGACGAGGCTGGAGACCTCGGGGCGGGCGGCCGGGTCGTAGGTGATGCGGCGGACCGCGTCGGTCTTGGCGCCCTTCAGCAGCCGGGCCGTCTCGTCGGCGGTCGCCGACAGGGTGATCGCGTTGCCCCGGGACTTGCTCATCTTGGTGCCGTCCGTGCCGAGCAGCAGCGGAGCCGCGGACAGCAGGGCCTCCGGCTCGGGGAAGACCGGCCCGTCGGCCCCGTACCGCTCGTTGAAGCGGCGGGCGATGGTGCGGGTGACCTCCAGGTGCGGGAGCTGGTCCTGGCCCACGGGCACCACACCGGCCTTGCAGAAGAGGATGTCGGCGGCCTGGTGCACCGGATAGGTGAACATCAGCCCGCTCACCGAAGCCTGCCGGGAGTGCGCGATCTCGTCCTTGACGGTGGGGTTGCGGCCCAGTTCCGCCACCGACACCAGCGAGAGGAACGGCAGCAGGAGCTGGTTGAGGGCGGGCAGCGCGCTGTGCGCGAAGACCGTGGAGCGTTCGGGGTCGATCCCGGCCGCCAGGTAGTCGAGCACGAGCTCCTCGACGTGCTCGCCGAGGCGTTCGGCCACGTCCCGGTCGGTGAGCACCTGGTAGTCGGCCACGATCACGAAGGTGTCCACACCCAGGTCCTGGAGCCGCACCCGGCCCTGCAGCGTCCCGAAGTAGTGCCCCAAGTGCAGCCGCCCCGTCGGCCGGTCCCCCGTCAGCACGCGGAACCCGCCCGGACCGGCACCGATCCGCTCCTCCAACTCGGCGCTGCGCCGCCGGGCCACCGACAGGTCGTACGTACTCACGGGCTGCTCCTGCTCTCTGCGGGGTCCGGATCATCGTGGCCACTGCGGCGGCCCGGGGCGGGGACCGACGGGGTGTCAGGCGTTCGTGGCGTCGCTCTCCGGGTGCTCCGGGTGCTCCGGGTGCTCGGAGGGCTCCTCGTCCCGTTCGCGACCGGGGGTCCGCAGGTGGTTCCTCCTGAACACACGGACGGTCTGCTCACACCAGACCAGAGACAGACCAGATGATTCAGGTATAGCCGACAAAACAGGGCAGTTGCTTACAGGATCCTCATAAAGGGAAAATCGGCGGCCGGATTGCCGACCAAAGACCCGGCGGCGCACAGGGGCGAAGGCCAGGGGGCTCAGCTGCCGAGGGTGAGCCGCACCTCGTGGCGGTCGCCCCGATACGTCTCCCGGCTGTCGGCGCACGGCAGCCCGGCGGAGTCGAGCGGCAGCCGCCGGGTGTTCAGTACGGGCGAGGGGCCGCTCAGGTCGAGCAGCCGCTTCTGCTCGGCGTCGGCGAGGGCCGCGCGGCTCGGAGGATTCGACCAGCCCCTCCTCGCCGAGTTCCTTCAGGGTCCGGCGCAGGGTGGAACGGCTGATGCCGAGCTGCTCGCACAGGTACCGCTCGGAGGGCAGCCGCCGGGCCGGACGGCCCGGCTCCCGACTGGTACGCCTTTGGTATACGCAAAGCCTCACCCAGGGGGGCATACCACGCCGGTGGGACCCGGGTTGCGGGTTCCGCCCAAACTCCGACGGACCCCCTTCCGGCTCCTACGGTCAACGACAGGAACCCCGAGCCCGCTCGTCCGGCACCCGGGCGAGACCTCAGCGAGAGGCAGGACATCGATGGATGCCACGGAACAACTCACGGCAGGCGCAGGCCAGGGCGCGATGGTGATCGCCGCCGGGGTCGGAATGCTGTTCCTGACCGCGCTGTTCGCACCCCGCGAGTACAGCGAGCGGGCCTTCCGGCTGATGGACTACGGCCGGAAGCCCAGCCCCGATCCGGCCCGGCCCCGCGGCCCGAAGCGCGGGCACTGACAGGCCTCAGGGCGCCTCACAAGGCGTACGAGGAGACGAGGCGCGCGAGGTGGCGGCCCGCCAGGGCGAGGGGGGTCCGGTCCCGGGTGACCTGGGAGGTCATCTCGGCGCCCTCGAGGGTGTTGATCACGGTGACCGCCAGGTCGCGCGCCTCCGGCTCCGGGTGGCCGCAGGCCAGGAGCTTCGCGGCGACGATCCGCTGCCAGTTCGCGAAAGCCTGGGCGCAGGCCGCCTGCAGCTCCGGCAGGCGGCCTACCGACTCCAGGGCCGTGGCCGTCACCGGGCAGCCGTCGCGCCAGTCGGATTCCTCCAGCGCCTCGGCGAGCAGCTCCGCGACGGCCTCCATGGCCCGTGCCGGGTCCGCGTGCGCGGACAGCCCGGAGCGGAGCAGCTCGGCGAACTCCTCGTCGCCGAAGTGGATCGCGGCGACCGCGAGCTCCTGCTTGCCCCCGGGGAAGAAGTGGTAGAGCGAACCGAGGGTGGCCTCCGCCTCGCGGACGAGCTGCTTGACGGGCGTGTTCTCGTACCCGCCGTGCTGGAGGAGCCGCGAGGCGGTGCGGACCAGCCGCTCCCGCGTTCCGAGTCCGTCCGCCGTCGCCGTCGCCGTCGCGGTCGCCTTCACCTCTGCTGCTGCCATGGGAGGAACCCTACCCCGGGATCTAGATAGAGCGTTCGTTCTAGTGCGTGCTACGTTCGTCCCGAGCGCCGGATAGAGCGTTCGTTCTAGTGCCGCAGCATCGGATCCCAGGAGAGCTCTGCCATGAACCAGGTCACGACCGGAACGACACCCACCACGACCACCACCGTCACCGTCATCGGGCTCGGCCCCATGGGCCGGGCCATGGCCGCCGCCTACCTGGACGCCGGCTACGAGGTCACCGTCTGGAACCGCAGCATCGGCAAGGACACCGAGCTCGTGGCACGCGGAGCGCGGCGGGCCGGGAGCGCCGCCGAGGCGGTCGCGGCGAGCGGGCTGACCGTGCTCAGCCTCATCGACGTGGACGCCATGTACCCGACCCTCGGCGACGCCGACCTCGGCGGCCGGGTCCTGGCCAACCTGTCCTCCGACGTACCCGACAAGGCCCGGGCGGCCGCCCGCTGGGCGCAGGAGCGCGGGGCCTCCTACCTGACGGGCGGGGTCAACGTCCCGCCGACCGGCATCGGCCAGGAGGGCTCGTCCGCCTTCGTCAGCGGACCCGAGGACGTCTACGCCGCCCACCGCGCGGCGCTCGACGTGCTCGCCGCCACCGACTACCGGGGCGCCGACGCCGGATACGCGCAGCTCTACTACCAGCTCAACATGATCATGTTCTGGACCTCGTACACCGGCTGGTACCAGGCACTCGCCGTGGCGCGGGCCAACGGCCTGACGGCCGCGGACATCGTGCCGTACGCCGGTTACACCGCCGACACCCTGCGCGGCTTCTACGAGGGCTCCGCCCCGCTGATCGACGCGGACGCGCACGAGGGCACGTACGAGCGCCTCGCCATGTGCGCCGCGAGCGTGGAGCACATCCTCCACACCGCCGCCGACTCCGGCGTGGACACCGGGATCCTGACGGCGCACGCCGACCTGTACCGCCGCGGAGTCGCCGCGGGCTTCGGCGCCGACAGCAGCTCGCGGCTGATCCAGGTACTGGGCGCCGGCGCCTGAGGGACGGGCGCCCGAGAGGCGGGCGCCCGCCGGTCCTAGCCCGCGGCCACCTGAAACTCGATGGTCTTGCTTCCCGTCTGGCCCCAGTCGGTGGTGATGTCGGCCTGCAACGTGTAGGTGCCGACTTCCCTGAGGCTGTCGTCGAAGTTGAAGAGGGTCACGCTCGGCGGCCGGCAACGGCCGCTGCGGTGGAGCTGGACCACCTCGCTACCGCGTTTGAGCGTCCACTGCACGTAGCAGCTGGTGTCCAGGCGACCCGTCGCGTCGTAGACCTCGGTGTTGGCGCCGGGCGTGGACCGGGTCCGATAGACGTTCGGCCCGATCTTGCCGCTCGATCCCATCACGATGCGAACGGTCAAGGCGCCGGTGTGCTGCGGAGAGGGACGCGGAGCAGGCGCGGAGGGTGAGTTCACCGGCGGCGAGTTCTTGGACCCGGACCCGGGCCGCCGCTCCGGCTCGGTGGTCTCGTCGGCCCCGGACCGTTCCGTCTCCTGTGCGGGAGGCGGCACACGGGTGGCGCTGCCGGCGTCGGGCGACGCCTGGCCGCCCGCGTGCGACGAGGGCTGTGCCGGGGGCTGTGCGGACGCCCCGGGCGGCGGGGCGTCCGGGGCCGTCAGCTCCTTGACGGCGACCACTACGCCGAGAAGCGCGCCGATGAGGGCGACGATGACGACAAAGGGATGATCAGCCAGACTCTTCTGTCCACCGCTCAACGAGATTCCCTCCCCTGACCCCGCTCTGTGCCGCCGGGGTGACCTCGTGGGCTGCCGACCCTAGCGGCTCCCGGACCACCCCTGCGGGCGAATGCCGACGCTGCGTCGTGCCGGCTCCGCCCCGCGCGCCAACGGCGTCCGGCCGGTCCGGGCTCGCGCCCGGCCGGCCGGTGACGTACTCACGCCAAGGTCGGACCACGGCCTACGACTCGGTGTCGGCCTCGCCCGTGCCGCGGTGGCCGAGGCCGGTGCGCTCGGTGGTCGGGATGCGACCCAGCCGTCCGGCCTGGAAGTCGTCGAACGCCTGCTGGAGCTCGTGCTTGCTGTTCATCACGAACGGCCCGTAGTGCGCCATCGGCTCCCGGATCGGCCGCCCGCCGAGCAGGACGATCTCCAGCGCCGGGGCGTTGGAGTCCTGACCCTCGTCCGCGCGCAGGGTCAGCGAGCCGCCCTCGCCGAAGACCGCGGTCTGCCCGGTGTGGATGGGCCGCCGATCCTCGCCGACCGAGCCGCGCCCGGCCAGTACGTACGCCAGGGCGTTGAAGTCCTCGCGCCACGGGAGGGTGATCTGCGCGCCGGGTGCGACCGTCGCGTGGATCATCGTGATCGGGGTGTGGGTGATGCCGGGGCCCTCGTGGCCGTCCAGCTCGCCGGCGATCACGCGGAGCAGGGCGCCGCCGTCCGGGGTGGACAGCAGCTGGACCTGGCCGCCGCCGATGTCCTGGTAGCGCGGGGGCATCATCTTGTCGGAGGCGGGGAGGTTCACCCACAGCTGGAGGCCGTGGAAGAGACCGCCCGACACCACGAGCGACTCCGGCGGGGCCTCGATGTGCAACAGGCCGCTGCCTGCCGTCATCCACTGGGTGTCGCCGCCGTTGATGACTCCGCCGCCGCCGTTGCTGTCCTGGTGGACGAAGGTTCCGTCGATCAGGTAGGTGACGGTCTCGAAGCCGCGGTGGGGGTGCCAGGGGGTGCCCTTGGGCTCGCCCGGGGCGTACTCCACCTCGCCCATCTGGTCCATCATGATGAACGGGTCGAGGTACTGGTAGTTGATCCCGGCGAACGCACGGCGCACCGGGAATCCCTCACCCTCGAAGCCACCCGGGGCGGTCGTGACGGCCAGCACCTTGCGGGCGGTCGTCTCCTGGGCCGGCTCCCCGACGCGCGGGAGCGTCAACGGGTTCTCCACAGTCACTGCAGGCATGGTCGGAACCTCCTTCTGGCGTCGAGTTTAGTTGAAACCCGAACTTTCTGCCACCCGACAGAACAGAAGGAGCCCCGGGGGATATTCCCCCCGGGGCCCGTTGCTCAGTGTGCGCCGGTCGCTCAGCCGCTGCAGGACGGAGCGGGGTAGCGGCACAGGTGGGCCGTGGCGGCCTCGGCCGGGGCCGCGGCGAGCACGCCCACGCCCACCGCCAGGGCCACCGCGGCCAGCACCGCGCCCGCCTTCGTGCGGAGCCCTGCGCGCGGGGCCGAAGTCTTACGGGTACGAGTCATTGCCGTCTCCTCAGGTCGAATTCCGGATCGAGATCGAGATGGGGTGGGGTGAGGTCGTGGGGGACCCCCCGTGCATCCCCCACAGACCGGGCCGGGCCGCAGCACCTACGGTTCGAGCGACACCGAGTTGAACGGGGTCATGTCGAACACCTGCCGCCTGTCCGGCCACAACGCGAAGTCACAGTTGGTGCCGTCGCGGTTCCGGCACAGCCAGATCTTCCAGCCCTCGGTCTGGTTGTTGTCGACCAGGTGTCTGCCGTAGTAGCCGTAGATCCTGTGGGCGCCCCCGATCCTGTACATGTTGCGGATCCCGCTGTCCAAGGTGGTGCCCCAGTAGATGCAGGCGAACTCGCTCGGGCAGTGGGTCGAGGCCTCCGCGGGTGTCGCCGCCAGGACCCCCGTACCCAGCGCCATCACCCCCGTGGCCGCCATTGCCGCGAGCTTCGTACGTAAGGACGTACGCACCATCACAGTCCCCCTGTCAGTAGGAGCGGTTTCCCCCCGCAGCACTGATATTCGGGACTCGCGGCCCTCGCCGCGATGGTTTCGGTGGTGGCCGAAAGGTCAGGCACCCCCCTGCGCTTCCCCGGGACAACCAGAGGCCCCGGACGGGCGTCCTCATGATCGACATGTACGGACCGCCGCACGCCGCACGACAGGAGCCCCATCAGTGACCACCTCGACGAACGAGGCCGACGGCGCGCAGCCCGGCGCGGAGGCGGACCCTGGTCACGGGAACCCGCGGGCCGCGCTCGCCGCACTGGGCTGGTCCGCCGCCGTCGCCGCCACGGTCGTGGCCCTCGGGTACGCCTCCTACCGGTGGGCGTCCACCGTCAGCCCGCTGGAACCGCTCCCCGGCTCGCCGTGGCCCTACCTCGCCACCTGGGGCGTCCTCTGCCTGGCCTGCTGCCTGCTGCTGCGCTGGTCGGCGGGGTTCGGGAGCGTGGAGGGCGGTGCCTACGGGGTCGGCGCCCTGGCCTTCGCGGGCATCCGCATCTCCCTCGCCCACCGCCCCGACCTCGCCCTCCTGTGGGCGTACGCCGCCCCTGCCGTCGCGCTGATCGCGGTGGCGGCGGTCTTCTGGCGGCTCCGCCACCGCTCCTGAAAGGGTCAGGCGCCGCTGTGCAGGAGGTCCACGCCCAGCGCGGTCGCCGAGTGCAGGACCGCCTTGCCGTCCCGGGCCGTGGTGATCAGGCCCGCCGCGCGCAGCGTGCGGGTGTGCTCCGAGACCGACGGGAGGCTGATGTCGAGGTCGCGGGCCAGCTCGGAGGTGGTCCGCTGCTCTATCAGCAGCTGGAGCACGGCCGCCCGGGTCCGCCCCAGCAGCGCGTCCAGCGCGCCGTCCGCCCGGTCCGGGGACACCAGCGGCAGGGGGGTCAGCGCCGGGTAGAGGAGTACGTACGACCCGTCCGGCTGGTCGACCAGCAGCGGGCGGCCCGTCCAGAACGGCGAGGGCATCAGCACCAGCCCGCGCCCGCCGAGCCGGACCTCGTAGTCCGGCGGCCGGCCCACTTCGAAGACGAGGCCCGACCAGTCGGCCTCCGGGTGGGTGCTCGCCAGGCAGGCCTTGATCCCGTGCGCGGCCAGCAGTCGGGTCCGCCAGGCCACGTCCGCCTGGAAGGACTGCCGGATCCGCGGCCACTGCGGGGCTATGAGGACGTCGTACGCCGACCGGATCGCGGCGTCGAGCTGGTCCCAGGCCTGCCGGTCGCGGCCCCACAGGGCGCGTAGCCAGGACGGGGAGCCGGGCGCGCGGGTGGCGGCGCGGGCGAGCCCCTCCGGCGTGAGGAAGGAGGCTCCGTCCCGGATGACGGTGAGGCCCTCCTCGAGGTTCCGTACGTACGGCTCCACGAACTGCGGGTTGTCCCCGTCGGGACGGAGCAGGTCGAACAGCGGCCGCACCCGCCCCGGCAGCTCCCGCGCGGCGAGGCTCCGCCAACGGCCGAAAACCGCCTGCTGGTCCGTGCGCTGCGCGGCGACGAGCGCGAGGGCCAGCTCCACCAGGGGCAGCGGCTCGCTCGCGAACGTGACGTTGAGCAGGTCCTCGGCCTCGAAGTGCACGCGCAGCATGTCCGCCCCCTACCGGCCCGACCGTCGGCTTCTAGCCGTACATGCGGCGCATGGCGAAGTCGACCATCTGCTCGACCGCCTTCGCGTCGAAGACCATCCGGTGGTCGCCCTCCATGTCGAGGACGAAGCCGTAGCCGGTGGGCAGCAGGTCGATCACCTCGGCGCCGGTGATCACGAAGTACTTGGACTCCTTGCCGGCGTACCGGCGGAGCTCCTTGAGGGTGGTGAACATCGGGATGACCGGCTGCTGCGTGTTGTGCAGCGCCAGGAAGCCCGGGGTGTCGCCGCGCGGGCAGTAGACCTTCGAGGAGGCGAAGATCTGCTGGAAGTCCTCGGCGGACAGCGACCCGGTCGTGAAGGCGCGCACCGCGTCCGCGAGGGAGGGCGGCGAGGGCTCGGGGTACAGCGGCTGCTGAGGCTGCTGCTGCGCGTAGCCCTGCTGGGGCTGGGCGTAGCCGCCCTGCTGCCCCGCGCTCACGTTCTGGTCATAGCCGTACATGGCCCGAAGCCTACCGAGGCGGCGGGCCGCCGGGGCGTCGAGTTCCGGTCAGTGGGCGTTCGGCCCGCGGTCGCGGTGGCCGGCCGGGGACCGCGGTCGCGGTGGCCGGCCGGGCCGGGACGACGCGGAGTCCGGGCGCGGTCGAGCCCTGCTCGACGCGCTCGCGCTGCAATGGAGGTCGTCCAGGGCCCGGGATCAAGACCGTTCGGTGCGCGCTCGAACTTGACCCTGGTCACAGTCGCCACGGAAGGGTTGCTCTTATTACCGGTGGGTAGCATCATTACGTTACCGATTGGTATGCACGAGGAACCACTCTCACCGAGCCTTAACGGAGCCGTCGCCATGGGGCACTACAAGTCGAATCTCCGCGACATCGAGTTCAACCTCTTCGAGGTACTCGGCCGCGACAACGTGTACGGCACTGGCCCGTTCGGTGAGATGGACACCGAGACCGCCAAGACGATCCTCAGCGAGATCGCCAAGCTCTCCGAGAACGAGCTGGCCGCCTCCTTCGAGGACGCCGACCGCAACCCGCCGGTCTTCGACCCGGCCACGAACACCGCGCCCGTCCCGGCGTCCTTCAAGAAGAGCTACAAGGCCTTCATGGACTCCGAGTACTGGCGCCTGGGCCTGCCCGAGGAGATCGGCGGCACCACCTCGCCCCGTTCCCTGATCTGGGCGTTCGCCGAGACGATCCTGGGCGCGAACCCGGCCGTCTGGATGTACTCCTCCGGCCCGGCGTTCGCCGGCGTCCTCTTCGAAGAGGGCAACGAGGTCCAGAAGAAGATCGCCGCGCTCGCCGTCGAGAAGCGCTGGGGCTCCACCATGGTCCTCACCGAGCCGGACGCCGGCTCGGACGTCGGCGCCGGCCGCACCAAGGCGGTCAAGCAGGACGACGGCTCCTGGCACATCGAGGGCGTGAAGCGCTTCATCACCTCGGGCGAGCACGACATGGAGGAGAACATCCTCCACTACGTCCTCGCGCGCCCCGAGGGCCACGGCCCGGGCACGAAGGGCCTCTCCCTCTTCCTGGTCCCGAAGTTCCACTTCGACCGGGAGACCGGCGAGCTGGGCGAGCGCAACGGCGTCTACGCGACGAACGTCGAGCACAAGATGGGCCTCAAGGCCTCCAACACGTGCGAGATGACCTTCGGCGACCAGCACCCCGCCAAGGGCTGGCTGATCGGTGACAAGCACGACGGCATCCGCCAGATGTTCATGATCATCGAGTTCGCCCGGATGATGGTCGGCACGAAGGCCATAGCGACCCTGTCGACCGGCTACCTGAACGCGCTGGAGTACGCCAAGGAGCGCGTGCAGGGTCCGGACCTCGCCGAGTTCATGGACAAGGCGGCCCCCAAGGTCACCATCACGCACCACCCCGACGTGCGCCGCTCGCTGATGACGCAGAAGGCGTACGCCGAGGGCATGCGCGCCCTGGTCCTCTACACCGCCTCGATCCAGGACGAGATCCAGCTGGGGCAGGCCGCCGGCGAGGACACCGCGTCCCTCGTGGGCCTCAACGACCTGCTCCTGCCGATCGTGAAGGGCTACGGCTCGGAGAAGTCCTACGAGCAGCTCGCGCAGTCGCTCCAGACCTTCGGCGGCTCGGGCTACCTGCAGGAATACCCGATCGAGCAGTACATCCGCGACGCCAAGATCGACACCCTCTACGAGGGCACCACGGCCATCCAGGGCCAGGACTTCTTCTTCCGGAAGATCGTCCGCGACCAGGGCGCTTCCCTCAACGTCCTCTCCGAGACGATGAAGAAGTTCCTGGCCGAGGGCCCCGGCGGCGAGGACCTCGCCCCGGCCCGCGACGCGCTCGCCAAGGCGGCCGTCGACCTGGAGGCCATCGTCGGCCAGATGATCGTCGACCTCACCGCCACCGGCGAGGACGTCAAGAACATCTACAAGGTCGGCCAGAACACCACGCGGCTGCTCATGGCCTCCGGTGACGTGGTCGTCGGCTACCTGCTCCTCAAGGGCGCGGCCGTGGCCGCCGAGAAGCTGCCGTCCGCCTCCGCCAAGGACGTGCCGTTCTACACCGGCAAGATCGCGGCGGCGAAGTTCTTCGCCTCCCAGATCCTGCCGGGCGTCTCGGTGGCCCGCGCGCTCGCCGAGTCCGTCGACAACACCCTGATGGAGCTCGACGAGGCCGCCTTCTAGGCCCCGCCGGTCCCCCGGGAAACTCCATCCCCCAGCTGTACGCGGTGTACGTACGCGCAGACGGCCGGGTCCTCCGCACGGGGGCCCGGCCGTCGGCGTGCGCGCGGGCCGCGGTGCCCGCCGGCCGCGGCGCCCACCGGCTCTTCCGGGGCCCCGTACGGCCCGTGGGCTGCGGGGTTCCCGGGATGTCGGTGGTTCGTGCGACGCTCGTGGGTATGAGTCCACAGGAGCAGCAGCGCGGCAGCAGGGGGTACTCCGTCCCGACCGGGCGGCCCTATGCCCTGAGGGAGCTGCAGTCCGCCGTGGGCAGCCTCGGAGACCACCTCAAGGAGCTCTACGAGGGCGCCCACCCCACCGAGTACGAATCGGTGGCCGACGCCCTCTACACCGCCTTCCAGACCGCCGCCGGGCTCGCGCCCGCCAAGAGCTACACCGGCTGTCCGGAGCACCCCAACGGCGCCCTCGACCCCGAGGCGCCCGACGGCTGGGGGCGCTGCCTGATCTGCAACGACCGGCGCCGCCTCGGACTGCGCGCGCAGGGCGCCCGGGCCGCGTCCGCCGCCCCGCCCGCCGGGGAGCAGCGCCGGCTCGGGTACCCGGTGCCCGAGCCCCCGTACACCCTCCAGGCACTGCACGGCTGCCTGCGCACGGTCGAGGAGCGGCGCTTCCACCTGAACCTTTCCTCGCCCCCCGACGACTTCGTCGCGATGGCCGACGACCTGCACCGCGCCTTCATCGTGGCCCGGGAGCTGTCCCGGCCGCGCAACGCCTCGGGCTGCTCCGAGCACCCCGGCGCACCCATCGATCCCGACGCCCCTCCCGGTGAGGCCTGTATCTTCTGCGCCGGACGCAAGAGGCGCGCGCAGCGCTCCGCGCAGACCCCGGAAATGCTCCCGCGCATCCGCCGGGGCGAGCGCAGACAGTTGCAGCGCCGCTTCGACCGTCCGCCGGGCTGACAAGCACCGGGAGCCCGGGACACCCGCCCCGCGGCCCTTCCTCCGGCTATCCGCCGCAGTCCGGCCATGACGAACACGACCGTCGTTAAGGTGAACCACATGAGCTCTCCCGCCGCCCGCTTCGACCGCGGCCACACCGACGACCTGATGACCTTCCTGGCGGCGAGTCCGTCCCAGTACCACGCCGTGGCCAACGCGGCCGAGCGGCTGGAGAAGGCCGGATTCAGGCAGTTGGCCGAGACCGACGCTTGGGACGCCAGCACGGGAGGCAAGTTCGTACTCCGCGGGGGCGCGATCATCGCCTGGTACGTGCCCGAAGGCGCTGCCGCGCACACCCCGTTCCGGATCATCGGCGCGCACACCGACTCCCCCAACCTCCGCGTCAAGCCGCTGCCCGACACCGGCGCCCAGGGCTGGCGGCAGATCGCCGTGGAGATCTACGGCGGCACCCTGCTCAACACCTGGCTCGACCGCGACCTGGGCCTGGCCGGACGGCTGACCCTGCTCGACGGCACCGAACGGCTCGTCAACATCGACCGTGCGCTGATGCGCGTACCCCAACTCGCCGTGCACCTGGACCGGTCGGTGAACACCGACGGGCTCAAGCTGGACAAGCAGCGGCACATGCAACCGATCTGGGGCCTCGGCGACGTCCACGAAGGCGACCTGATCGCCTTCCTCGAGGACGAGGAAGGCCTCGAGCGCGGCTCCGTGGCCGGCTGGGACCTGATGGTCCATTCGATCGAGCCCCCGGCCTACCTGGGCCGCGACCGCGAGCTGCTGGCCGGCCCGCGCATGGACAACCTGCTGTCGGTCCACGCCGGCGTCGCGGCCCTCGCCGCGGCCTCCACCGCGGGCACGCTCGACCACATCCCGGTCCTGGCCGCCTTCGACCACGAGGAGAACGGCTCGCAGTCGGACACCGGCGCGGACGGGCCCCTGCTGGGCAACGTGCTGGAACGTTCAGTCTTCTCGCGCGGCGGCTCCTACGAGGACCGCGCGCGGGCCTTCGCGGGCGCGATCTGCCTCTCCTCGGACACCGGCCACGCCGTGCACCCCAACTACGCGGAGCGGCACGACCCCTCGCACCACCCGCGCGCCAACGGCGGCCCGATCCTGAAGGTCAACGTCAACCAGCGGTACGCGACCGACGGCAGCGGCCGCGCGGTGTTCGTGAACGCCTGCGAGCGCGCCGGCGTCCCGTGGCAGACCTTCGTCTCCAACAACTCGATGCCGTGCGGCACGACGATCGGCCCGATCACCGCCGCCCGCCACGGCATCCAGACGGTCGACATCGGCGTGGCCATCCTGTCGATGCACAGCGCCCGCGAACTGTGCGGCGCGGACGACCCGTACCTCCTGGCCAACGTCATGCTGGCGTTCCTGGAGAACTGAGCCCCCGTCATCACGCCGTCACGACCGTGCCCGCCGGGGGACTCCCCCGGCGGGCACGGTGCTGACGGTGGCTCAGTCGAGACGGTGGCCCAGTCTGTACGGTGGCCCAGTCGGGACGGCGGCTCAGTCGTCCATCCCCGCCAGCACCAGGGGCAGTCGGGTCGCGCCGCCGGGGGTGATGCTCACCGGCACCCCCCAGTCCTGCTGGTGGACGTGGCAGGCGGGGTACTCGTTCTCCGGGTCGTCGTCGCAGGACGCGGCCATCGCGGAGACGTGCAGGACGCCCTCGGTCAGTTCCGGGTTCAGCGCGAGCTCCCGGAACAGGTCGGTCCCGGCCCCCTCCCCCGCCGTCAGCAGTTCGGGCGGCGTCGAGGAGACCAGCAGGCGGGTCGAGGGCCCGTAACGGGTGTCGAGCTTCTGCCCGGACGGTGCCCGGAAGACGATGTCGAGCCGCAGCGTGCCGGGGGCCACCTCGGTGGCGGCCCGCTGCGTGCGGTGCGCCACCGCGTCGACCCGTACGGCCTCCTCGGGAAGGCGCAGCCGGGTCAGCCGGTGCTGGGCCGACTCCACGACCACGATGTCGTCCCCGACGAGCACGGCGTCGCTGGGCTCGCGCAGATCGGTGGCCAGGGTGGTGACCTGCCCGGTGGCGGGGTCGTAGCGCCGCAGGGCGTGGTTGTACGTATCGCACACCGCGACGGACCCGTCGGGCAGCGCGGTGACGCCGAGCGGGTGCTGGAGCAGCGCCTGGGCGGCGTCGCCGTCCCGGTGCCCGAAGTCGAAGAGCCCGCTGCCGACGGCGGTGCGGATGGCATGGCCGCCGCCGTCGCCCACCTCCACGTACCTCAGTGCGCTCGTCTCGGAGTCGGCGATCCACAGCCGGTCCTCGGTGGCCGCGAGCCCGGACGGCTGCGCGAACCAGGCCTCGGCGGCCGGCCCGTCGTGGAGCCCCTCGTTGGTCGTCCCGGCGGCCACGGCCACCGTGTCGCTCTGCGGGTCCCACGTCCACAGCTGGTGAACGCCCGCCATGGCGATCCACACCTTGCCCTGCCACCAGGCCACGTCCCACGGCGAGGACAGGTCGACCTCGAGGGCCGGCCCCGAGGTCGGGGACCCCTGCCACCACTGCCGCCCGGTCCCGGCGACGGTCTCCACGGCCCCGGTCGCGGGGTCGAACCGCCGCAGCGCGTGATTGACGGTGTCGGCGACGACCACGGACCCGTCGGGCAGCAGCGCCAGCCCCTGGGGCTCGCTGAAGGCCTCCGGCCCGAACCCCCGCTCGCCGCCCCCGATGCGCCGTACGACGCTCTCCCCGTCGGGGGCCAGCTCCACCAGCTGGTGCCGGGTCGTATCGGAGACGAGCAGGTTCCCGGAGGGCAGCACGAGCGCCTTCCCGGGGAACCGCAGGTCCCCCGCCACCGGCTCGGGCGCCACGTACGGCCCGTCCCCGCGCCGCAGCGTCCCCTTCGCCTCGTGCTCTGCCTCCAGCTCCTCCACGAGCTTCGCGATGGCGTGCGCATGCCCCTCCCCGGCGTGCTGCGCGACGACGTACCCCTCGGGGTCGATCACCACGAGCGTGGGCCAGGCGCGGACGGCGTACTGCTTCCAGGTCGCGAGCTCGGGATCGTCGAGCACGGGGTGGTGCACCCCGTACCGCTCCACGGCGTCGACGACGGCGGAGTGCTCGGCCTCGTGCACGAACTTCGGCGAGTGCACCCCGACGATCACGACGGTGTCGCGGTGCTTCTCCTCCAGCTCGCGCAGCTCGTCGAGCACGTGCAGGCAGTTCACACAGCAGAAGGTCCAAAAATCGAGAATCGTGATCCGCCCCCGCAGGTCGGCGAGGGTCAGATCCTTCCCACCGGTATTGAGCCAGCCGCCCTTGCCGATCAGCTCGGGGGCACGGACTCGGGCTCGGCGGGGCGCGGGCGCGGGGGTGGGCGCCGGGGCAGCATCGTTCATCCTTCAAGCTTGCCATCCGGGTATGAACGCCGGATCACACCCGTACGGCACGGGGGTCCGTGGGACGCTGGGCGAGCAGTACGCGGAGTACGGTGCGCCGCTCTATCTCCTCGTCGACCGGATGGAGAAGACCGTCACCCTGTTCGCCGGGCCCGGACGCCTCGGCTACACCGAGGTCGACGGCCCCCACCCCTTCGGGACCTCGATCCGCATCCCGGAGCCGTTCGGGATCGACCTCGACACCACCGGGCTCTAGTCGCGCAATTCCCCGCCGTGCTGGTCGTGCACGGCTCTGACCAGGTACGCAGGGCAGGGTGGGATGAGTAGGCGTACTCAGGTGGCGGGGCCCGGCAGCTTCGAGACTGGCAACAGAGCGAACGAAGCGGAACGGGACGGGGAAACGAAATGGTGCGGCGCTGGTCGAAGACCGAGATGTGGGTGCCCGGTGCGTACCTGGCCGTGGTGATCGGGATGCTGGTCTACATCGCGATCGGCAGCCGGACCGGGGACATCGGGTTCTTCGGAGTCTGGCCGATCCTGGCCACCGCGCCGGTCAGCCTCCTGCTGCTGAGCACCTTCGGACCCGCGGCAGCGGCCCTGGACGAGACGCCTCCGGTCGAAGGGCCCGTCTACGAAGGCTCGCAGCCGCCTCCCGAGCCGGTGCCCACGGAGTTCGATCCGGAGTCCGCCCCGCGCCCCGCGGACTGGGTGGCACCGGACACGTCCTACGACGGCAAGTTCGACATGGGGACCGAGTTCGGCTTCTACGGTGCGGTCCTGGTCAGCGCCCTGATCAACGCCGCCGCGATCTGGGCCCTGCTCCGCCACGTGGCGCGGCGGCGCGACGCCCGGGGTGCGCGGCCCTAGGGCGCGGCCCTCGGATCAGGCTCCGAAGGCGTGGAGGGAGCGGACCAGGGCGGTGACGAAGGTGTCCTGGACCTCGGGCGGGAGGAGGTCCAGGGAGAGGTACGGGTTGAGGTCCTCCAGTTCCACCAGGAGGAGGTCGCCCGAGGGGGCGCGGCAGGCGTCCACGCGCTGGATGCCGTGGGTGAGGGTGTTCCAGGCGATGAAGGTGCGGGCGAAGGACAGGTCCGCGGGGGTCGGGTCGTAGGGGATCAGCTCCCAGCGGCGGTCCGGGTCGGGGGCGTAGAGGGCGTACTGGAAGGTGTCGTCGACGAAGTAGAAGGACACCTCGTACGCGAAGTCGATGCGCGGCTGGATCAGGAACTCCCCCGGGGCGCAGTCCGGGTGCGGGGTGAAGGTCAGGCCTATCGAGTCCGCTCCTTGTTTCGGCTTCACCGCGTAGGTGGGGGAGGGCGGCAGCACCGACACGTGCGCCGGGTCGTCGATCGTCGGGATGACCGGGTGGCCGGAGGCGGTCAGGTCGACGAGGTACTGCTTGCCCGCCATGTCGCCCCGGCCCGTCAGGGGGTTGTAGACGCGGGTGCCGGCGGCGAGGGCGGCCGCGCGGAAGGAGTCGTAGGCCTCCTGGTGGTGGAGGACCGGGCCGCTGTTGCGGACGACCACGGTGTCGAAGGCCGGGAGGAGGGCCTCGGCGTCCAGGGGGTGGCACAGGGCGAGGGGGAAGTGCTCGCGCAGGCGTGCGGTGAGGAAGACGTCCTCGTCGCCGTAGCGGCGGCCGCGCGCCGGGTAGGCCAGGTCGGTCACGTAGAGGAGTGGCATGACCGGAACCTATCGCGGGCAGCGATGAGGGCGTGAAATACCTGGTACGGGACAAAATGCTGGCCATCGGGGACGACTACTGGATCGAGGACGAGGACGGCCGGCACGCCTTCCTCGTGGACGGGAAGGCCCTGCGGTTCCGGGACACCCTGGAGCTGAAGGATCCCGACGGGCGGATCCTCATCACGCTGCGGGAGAAGCTCTTCGCCCTGCGCGACGCGATGACGCTGGAGCGCGACGAGCGGCGGCTGGCGGTGATCCGGAAGAAGCGGTTCTCGCTGCTGCGCAACCACTACTCGGTGGTGCTCAACGAGGGCACCGAGCTCGATGTCAGCGGGCGGATCCTGGACCGGGAGTTCAAGGTCGAGTACGACGGGGAGCTGCTGGCGCTGATTTCCCGCCAGTGGTATCGGATCCGCGAGACGTACGCCGTCGACGTGGTCCGCGAGGACGCCGACGCCTCGCTGCTGATCGCCGTCGCGGTGTGCGTGATCCGGATGGCGGAGAAGGAGCGGGAGGGCCCGGGCGACGAGCCGTAGTCCCCGCTCAGTCGCAGTCGCCGCGGCCGCAGTCCTGCAGCGGGCTCGCGCCGGGGATGGCCGTCAGGGCCTCGCGCAGGGCGGCGCGCTCCGGTCCGGTGAGGCTCTCGTCGTACGTGACCTCCAGCCGGGTCATGGAACCGACGGGCGACTCGTGGATGCCCGTCACGCCGTACGGCCAGAGGTCCCCCCTGGCGAGGCCGTCCTCGCCGTACAGGGGGCCGGGGATGACCACGGAGTAGGCGTACGAGGGCCGCAGCCAGGCGTCGTACGCCAGCGAGCCCACGCCGGTCAGCACCGCCGCGGTCCACAGCACGGCGGCGCCGGCGTACACGTGGGCGAGGACCGGGCGGCGGCGCGGATCCGCCGTGGCGGCCAGCAACAGGACGACCGCCGACGGGATCACCGTGAACAGGCCGAGTACGGCCAGCAGGGTCCCGAAGAGGAGTCCGAACCCACCGAGGACGAGGCACAGGACGCGGAAGGCTTCGCGTTCCCGGACGAAGAGGGGCGAGGCGATGATGCCCAGGGGGAGCAGCAGGAGCGCGCCCTGCGGGGACGCCATCCCCCAGGCCGTCACGACGGCCATGACGAGGACGGCGAGGCCTGCCAGCGAGCGCTGGAGCCAGTGGGGCCGCTCCGGAGCAGCGGAACCCGGTTCCGGCGCCGCCGCCGGTTCCGCCGCCGGTTCCACCGCCGGTTCCGGTTCCGCCGCCTGTTCCGGTTCCGCCGCCGTTCTTCCGTCCGCCATGGCCCGCACCCCGTACTCGTCCCCGTACTCGCCCTCGTCCGCCGATGGCTCCGGCCGAGTAAAGCACGCAGGTCCGGCGGGGTCAGAGGCCGAGGCGGCGGTCCTTCAGGGCCGGGAACTGCTCGCGGGTTTCGGCGACCTTCTTCGGGTCGAGGTCCACCGTCAGGACCTCCTCCCCCGGGCCCGCCTCCGCGAGGACCTCGCCCCAGGGATCCACGGCCAGGCTGTGGCCGGCCTGTTCCACGCCGCCGTTGGTGCCGGCCGTCCCGCAGGCGAGGACGTACGACTGGTCCTCGACGGCGCGGGCCCGGTTCAGCAGCGTCCAGTGGCCCCGGCGGCGGGCCGGCCAGCCCGCGGAGACGACCAGCGTCGTCGCCCCGGCGTCGACCAGGCCGCGGAACAGCTCCGGGAAGCGCAGGTCGTAGCAGGTGGCGAGGCCGAGGGTCTGCTCCGGCAGGGCGACCGTGGTCAGGGACTCGCCCGCGGACATCAGGACGGCCTCGCCCTGGTCGAAGCCGAAGCGGTGGATCTTGCGGTACGTGGCGGCGAGCTCGCCCGTCGGGGAGAGGACGAGCGCGGTGTTGTAGAGCGAGCCGTCGCCCGCGCGCTCCACGAAGGAGCCGGCGTGCAGCCAGACCCCGGCATCGCGGGCGGCCGCGGCCATGGCCCCGTAGGTCGGGCCGTCCAGCGGCTCGGCCTCTGTCTCGAACTGCTCGTAGGCGAAGGCGCCCACGGTCCACAGTTCCGGCAGGACGACGAGGTCCGAGCCGGACTGTTCGCGCACGAGGTCGGCGGCACGGGAGCGGCGGGAAACCACCGACTCCCCCTCATTCACCGCGATTTGGATCAGGGAAGCGCGCACAGTACCACCGTCCTGGCTGTCAAGCCGTCAACTCGGGCCTACGATCGTCACACGAAAGCACTGCCGGGGTGCTCACCGGCAGCGTAGTTTTGAAGCCATTGCACAAGCTTCCAGAACGCGCCAATGCGCCAATGAACAGCACGCGAGGGGTCCCGTTGACCGTCCATCCGCATCCCAGCCTTCAGCCCTACGCCGACGCGTGGACCCACTCCATCGAGGCGATATCCGAGCTGGTCCTTCCGCTGACGGAAGGCGAGTGGAGCCGGGCGACGCCCTGCCCGAACTGGTCCGTGCGCGATGTCGTCTCCCACGTCATCGGCATCGAGTGCGAGCAGTTGGGCGACCCGCGGCCGATCCACACCCTGCCTCGGGACCTGCGGCACGTGGTCGACGAGTTCTCCCGGTACATGGAAGTACAGGTCGACGTGCGGCGGCACCACACCGCGCCCGAGATGACCTCCGAGCTGGAGTACACGATCATCCGCCGCTCCCGGCAGCTGCGGAACGAGAAGCGGGAACCGGACACGATGATCCGCGGCCCGCTGGGCGAGCCGGCGACGCTGGAGCACTCGCTGCGGCTGCGCGCGTTCGACGTGTGGATCCACGAGCAGGACCTGCGGGCGGCCCTGGGCGCACCGGGGAACTGGGACTCGCCGGGGGCCTACGTGGCCAGGGACGTACTGCTCTCCGGTCTGCCGAAGGTGGTCGCGAAGAAGGCGGGCGCGCCCGCGAACTCGGCCGTCGTCATCGATGTGCACGGGGCGCTGGAGTTCATGCGGACCGTACGGGTCGACGCGGAGGGCCGCGGCACCATCGACAAGGCCCCCTCGCTGGGGCCCGCGGTGACGCTGACCCTGGACTGGGAGACGTACGTACGCCTCGCGGCCGGCCGGGTGCGTCCGCACACCGTGGCCGACCGGGTGAAGGTGGAGGGCGACCCGGCGCTGGCCGACGCCATCCTGGCCAACTTCTCCGTGACTCCTTAGGTTCGGAGAACCCTTGGTGTGGTCGATGATGTCGTCCGCTGCCGTGCCGGCGGCGGACCGGTTCGATTGGTTCGCCGACGTGGTGGCGCAGGAGTTGGTGTCCACGTCGATCAAGAGTGAGCACGCCCTGGACTTCCGGGCGGAGGCTGCCGTGCTGGACCTGGGCTCCGTCCAGGTGAAGCAGCTCGGCTACGCCCCGCTGCACTCCCGGCGCACGGCGGCGCACGTGCGCAGCAGCGATCCCGAGCAGTACCAGCTGGGGCTGGTGACCAGTGGGACCACGTGGGTCGCGCAGAACCGGCACGACTCGGGGCCCTTCTCGGGGGACCTGGTGCTGTGGGACACCTCCCGCCCCTTCGAGTCGGGCGTCCTCGGCACCCAGCCGCTCCACGTCGTGCTCCTCTCGCTGCCCCGCACGGCGCTCCCCCTTCGGTCGGACCGGGTGGAGCGGCTGCTCGCCGAGCGGATCCCCGCCGACCGGGGGATGGGGGCGATCCTCGCGCAGTACATGCGCTCCCTGGCCGCGCACGGGGAGGAGTGCGGGCCCGGCGAGCTGGAGCAGCTCGGGTCCGTCGCCCTCGACCTGGCCGGGGCCTGCCTCGCCGGGCGGATCGGAGCCGAGGACGAACTGTCCGAGGAGAGCCGGACCCGGGCCCTGCTGGCGCGGATCGACGCCTTCATCGGGCACAACCTCGGCGATCCGGAGCTGAGCCCGTCCGTGGTCGCCGCCCGGCACAGCCTCTCGCTGCGCCGGCTCCAGCTCCTCTTCCGGGAGCGCGGGGAGAGCGTCGCGGCCACGATCCGCCGGCGCCGGCTGGAGCGGTGCCACGCCGACCTCGCCGATTGCGCACAGCTCGCCGTCCCCGTCCACACCGTGGCCCTGCGCTGGGGGTTCACCAACGCCTCCGTGTTCAGCCGACTGTTCCGCGACACGTACGGGCTCAGCCCCAGCGGGTTCCGCCGCGCGGCGCCGCGGCAGGCCGCGGCGGCCGCGGAGGGTCCGGCGCGCGAGGAGTAGCAGGCCCCGGGCACGGCCGGGGCCGCTGCGCGCATTGTCAACGGTCCCTGCGCGCAGTGCACACCCGGCCGCGCGGGGCCCTCATAGGCTCGGCACGCGTTGGCCGGAACCCGACTCCGTGGAGTGGGCGGACGGATGGGTGGGAAAGGACGGGGGTCTGTCCCACCCGGACCCGTCCCGTCCTCCTCGGTGCGGGGGCCGCGCACAAGCCGGGCCGGCTCCGGATGTCACCCGGACGGTCGTGGGTCGGCAGGGGTGCCGACGGGGGCGCCGGCCCCGGCGGCGGCCACGGCGGTGGCGGCCGGAACCGGGGCCGGCGGGACGGCGGGGCCGCCGGCGGGGGCGGTGGCAGGGCCGACGCCGGGGAGGAAGCCGGGGAGGACGCCCGCTCCCATCCGTTCGCGTTCGCGGGCCAGGGCGCGGCCGCGCAGGCGCAGGATCTGGGCGATGCCCAGGAGTTCCAGGACGAAGACCGAAGAGAACGCGATGCGGTAGTCGTCCCCGGTGGCGTCGAGCAGCAGGCCCACCACCAGCAGGGTCGTCATCGAGGCGATGAAACCGCCCATGTTGGTGATTCCGGAGGCGGTGCCCTGACGTTCCGCCGGGTTGGCGGGCCGGGCGAAGTCGAAGCCGATCATCGATGCCGGCCCGCACGTGCCCAGCACCAGGCAGAGCGCGATCAGCAGCCACATCGGCGCGTGGTCCCCCGGATAGGCCAGGACCGAGCCCCACAGGAGGGCGGTCAGGGCGACCGTGCCCAGGGCGAGCGGGATCCGGGAGGACTGCCTGCGGCCGATGATCTGGCCGTAGACCAGGCCGAGCGCCATGTTCGAGGCGACCACCAGGGTCAGCAGCCCGCCCGCGGTGGTCCGGGACAGGCTCTGGGCCTCGACGAGGAAGGGCATCCCCCACAGCAGCAGGAACACCATCGCCGGGAACTGCGTCGTGAAGTGCACCCACAGGCCGAGCTTGGTGCCCGGCTCCCGCCAGGAGTCGGCGATCTGGCGCCGTACGAATCCCCGCGCGCCGGAGCCCGCCTGCGGTGCGGGCTCGTGGCCCTCGGGGTGGTCGCGCAGGAACAGCACGAGCGGGACCAGCACGACCAGCCCCGCCACCGCGCTGCCCGCGAACGCGGGCACCCAGCCGACCCCGTGCAGCACGGGGGCCAGCACCAGCGTGGAGATCAGGTTGCCCGCCATCCCGACCAGGCCGGCCAACTGCGCCATCAGCGGGCCCCGGCGGGCCGGGAACCAGCGGGTGCCGAGCCGCAGTACGGAGATGAAGGTCATGGCGTCTCCGCAGCCCAGCAGGGCGCGGGCCGCCAGGGCCATCCCGTAGGAGGGGGAGAGCGCGAAGCCGATCTGGCCGGCGGTGAAGAGCACGGCGCCGAGGGTGAGCACCTTCTTGGTGCCGAGCCGGTCCACCATCAGGCCGACGGGTATCTGCATGCCCGCGTAGACCAGGAGTTGGAGCAGGGAGAAGGTGGACAGCGCCGAGGCGTTCACGTGGAAGCGGTCGGCGGCCTCCAGCCCGGCGACGCCGAGGCTGGTGCGGAAGATGACCGCCACGAAGTAGACGGCGACGCCGATCGACCAGACGAGCACCGCCTTGCGGCCACCCGGCGGGTCCTTGAAGACAGCAGGGGAGGCGGCGGACGCGGAGCTCATCGGGCGGACCCCCGCACCAGTTCCCCGACCCGGCTCACGTGGGCCCGTACCGCCGCGGCGGCCGTGTCGGCGTCTCCCGCGCGCAGGGCGTCGAGGATCTCCCGGTGCTCGGCCAGCGTCCGCTCCACCCGCTCGGGGTGCGCGTGCAGCAGGGCCACGCCCATGCGGAGCTGGCGGTCGCGCAGTTGGTCGTAGAGGCGGCAGAGGATCTGGTTGCCGGCGCTGCGCACGATCTCCGCGTGGAAGGCCCGGTCGGCGGCCATCATCGCCCCGAGCTCGCCCGCGTCGCCGAGCCGGCGCTGCTCCTCGACCAGTTCCGCGAGCCGTTCCAGCAGCCCGGCCGGGGCGGGTACCGCCCGGCGGACGGTGAACTCCTCGACCAGCAGCCGGGTTTCGATGACGTCGGCGATCTCTTGGGCGGAGACCGCGAGGACGAGCGCGCCCTTCTTCGGGTACAGCTTCAGCAGTCCCTCGGTCTCCAGCCGCAGCAGCGCCTCGCGGACCGGTGTGCGCGAGACCCCGACGGCGTCCGCCAGCTCGCCCTCGGTCAACAGCACCCCGCCTTCGTAGCGGCGGTCGAGCACGGCCTGCTTGACGTGTTGGTAGACGCGTTCGGCAGCGGTCACGGTGGTACCGGCGGTTCGGGCGGGTGGCATGCGCACAGCATAGATACAACAGAGGTGCAACCCGGGAGCCCGTCCACCATGTGGACCCTCACCGCATGTGGATCCTCACCGCACCGTCCCTCACCGCACCGTGACGTCCAGCACGAACTCGTCGTACGCGGCCTCGTCCGGATACGGCGGACGCACCTGCGCGAAGCGGATCCTGGCCCGGCCCGCCACCAGCCCCCGTACGAGGTACAGCCGCTCCACCGTCGCCCCGGGCAGCGGCGGCCCCGCGGCAGGGTCCGGCGGCCCCGACGGCCCCTCCGCCACCGAGACCGCGTCCGCGTCCCCCGTCACCCGCCAGGTCCAGACGTAGCCGCGCGCACCGCGCCCGGTGAGCCGCAGCTCGTACGGCTCACCGGGCGCGAGCGCCACCTCGCGCACCTCCACGCGGACTCCTCTCCTGCGGATCTCCTGCGGAGACGGCCTATGCCGGGCCGATCACCGCCCCCTCGTGCCAGCCCGCGCCGTCGCGCCGGTAGTGCTGGAGCAGGCGGTCCGTGCGCAGGACGATCACCTCCAGGTTGAACCCGAAGCTGCCCTGGAGCATCCCGGTGACCGCCAGCACGTCGTGGCCGAAGACGGTGGAGCGCTGCCAGGCCGCGCCGCCCGCGTTGCCGCGCCACCAGTGCTCGACGCGGCCGCCCGCGCCCGTCACGCACAGCTCGTAGTTCCCGGCGGTGTCCTCGTCGGCCGCCCCGTACTGCGCCTCGATCAGGCAGGGCGCGGAGGTGATCCCGGAGCCGAAGACCTCGCCGGGGCGCCAGACGAACCCGTTCGGGTCGTCGCGCCACCACAGCTGCATCCGGCCGTCGGTGCGGGTGGCCACCAGGTCGAGGTGGCGGGAGCGGGTCTGGACCAGGGCCGGGCCGAAGTGCGCGATGCCGGAGGCGAAGCGGCCGCCGTCGTTCCAGGTCCAGGGAGCGCCGTTGATCCGCCACCAGTGGCCCAGGCGGCCGTCGGCGGTGCGGACGACCACCTCGAAGTTGCCGGGAGCCCCGTAGTCGCTCTGGATGAAGGCCGGGGTCGAGCCGACCGCCGCGTCGCCGGGGCCGAAGGCGCCGCCGTCGCGCCAGGCGCCGGCGAAGTGCTCGTAGTACCAGTGGCGGAGCCGGCCGCCCGTGGTGACGTGCAGGGACTCCATGTTCCGGTTGTACGTGGTCCCCGTGAAGGCGGGCTGGCCCGAGGCGTCGGAGGCGAAGCTCTGGGCGCGGTTCCAGGCGAAGGGGGCGTCGCCCTCGCGCCACCAGTGGGTCAGGGAGCCCCCGCCGACTCCGCTGAGGGACGCCATCTCGAAGTTGCGGTGGGCCCGGCCGTTGCCGCTCTCGTAGACGTTGCCGGTGTGCAGGCGGCGCTTGCTCCACGGGTCGATGTTGGTGTCCTGCAGCCCGCACTTCGCCCAGTCGTCGATCCGCGCCTCGCCGTACGCGATCCGGCCGTGGCCGCCCACGTGGTAGCCGGTCCCCCAGGAGTTCTTGAACAGCCAGCAGCCCGCCGCGTCGTCGTAGCCGGTGATCAGGACGCAGTGGCCGCCCGCCAGGCGGTCACTGGTGCGGTGATAGACGCCGGAGCCGAGGCCGAAGAAGTCCTCGTAGACGTCGAAGCAGGCGGTCAGCGGGCCCACCGTGTCCAGCCAGACCTTCTGCTGCTCCACGTCGCCGAGCAGGACGTGTCCCCCGGTGATGCGGACGGTCCGGCCCGAGCGGTCCCAGCTCGGGGTGTACTCGGCCCGCCAGGCCTCCCGGCGGTCGACCGGGGTACCGGGCGGCGGCGGCGAGTACGGCCAGCAGCCCGGGTCCGCGAGTCCGCCGTTGGTCCGGATCCAGTCGAGGGCGGCCTCGGGGCTGCCCGTCTGCCCGCAGGGGGCCTTCATCCCGTCGTGCACGTCCCCCTCGGACCGCTCGGCCCACACGTGGTGCTCGATGCGGGCCATCGACTCCACCAGGCCGGCCGCCCCGAACGCCCATGAGGCGCTGCACGGGCCCTGGTCCTGCACCTTGGTGAGCCAGGGCCACCCCCACCGGCTCCGCCAGTCCACGGCGGAGGGGCGGGCGGGGGCCCCGGTGCCGGTGCCCGTGCCGGTGTCGGTGTCGGGGAGCAGCCCGTGCGCCGCCCTGCGCCGGGTGAGGTGCGGATTGCCGCTGGCCCGGCCCACGAGGCTCCGCAGGTCCACCGGCGGCGCGGCCCCGGCGGGCGTCAGCTCCGCTGCCGCCGCCGTGCTCGCGCCCAGGCCCAGCGCGGGCCTCGGTACGCGATCCCCGTCGGCGAGGTGCTCGCTCACGGACCACCGCGCCCCGCACGCCGCGAGCAGGGCCCGCAGCTCCCCCGCCGTCTGGACACGCCCCTCCGACTGCTCCGGCATACCGGCCCCCCAACGCACCGTACGGATCCGCGCCCCGGGAGCGTCCACCGGCGCGGGGGGCGCGTCAAGGGGGTCCGTACGGTCGCGCGGCGGCACGCGGGGGCGCTGGCCGCTCGGTGAACGGGCCCCCCGGGCCGGGGACGCCGCCCTGCTCGGCGAGCACCGGCGGCGCGGCCCGCCCGGGGGTGCGGCCGCCGCTCCGCTGCTCGGAGTGCGCCGGGGCGCGGCCGCGCTGCCGCCCAGGGGCGAGCCTGATGCGGGCAGCGCTCCGCCTGAGCTCCGGGGTGGGGGCGAGCCTTGCTCGAACGCGAGCACCGGGGTGGGGCCCTGCCCGCTCATGGGTGGGCAGCGCGGGGGCGGGGACACTGCCGCTGCTGCGGGTTCGCCCGAGCGGGGGCCTGCCGCCGCTCCGGCGGCGAGCATCGGGGTGGGGCGGGCCTTGCCCGGCCGCGATCGCCCCCGGCGGGGCCCTGCCGCCGGTGGGCGGGCAGCGCCGGGGCCGGGGGTGCACCGATCTCATCGGTCAGGGGGAACCGGGCTGCGCCCATGTGCATGCCGTTCAGGTCAGCGGCTTGTCCCGGCTGCCCACGCCGAGATCTCCGCGGCGCCCCGCCGGACCGGTTCCTCCTGATCCTGGGCGAGCTTTGCGCAGGCCTCGGCTACGTCCGGCACACCGTCCGGCCCCACGCGTGCGTCGTGCACCCCGGTCTGCAGCCAGTCGGCCCGGTTGTCGTCGGCCTCCACGACCGCGAGAGCGATGAGCCTCACCGCGGCCGTCGTCCCCGTGCGGGCCAGGGCCTCCGCCGTCCGGCGCGTCACCGCGGTGTCCTCGGCATCCAGCAGCAGCCTCACCAGGACTTCCGCAGCTTCCGGAACATCGGCGAAGGAAGCGAGGTCGCGCCCGGCGCGAGCACGTCGCGTCCACGAAGGGGACGACGCCTCGGCCAGGGCCGACTCCAACCCACCCGTCATCTCTGTCACGGCCAGACCGTCTCATGCCCCGCGAAGCAGGCAACCGACCGCGACCGACCCGGCGGGGCGCTGCCGCTGGTGGGCGGGCAGCGCCGGGGCCGGGGGTGCGGCGGGTGCGGTGTTACTGGACGGGCAGCGGGACCGGGGCCGGGAGCGGGGGCAGGCCCGGGAGGCCGAGGCCGGTGAGCAGGGCGACCAGGGCCGCGACCAGGTCGGTCACCACGTCCGTGGCCTTGGCCTTGGCGTCGGTGGAGCAACCGCAGGGGCCGGCGGCCTTGGTGAGGCCGTCGACGGAGCCCTTGAGCTTGTCGATGGCACCCGTGGCCAGGTCGAGCGGGCCGGCGGCGGGCTTGGCGGCCTTGCGGACGGAGACGGTGAGCGCCACGGGCAGCGCAGGCGCCGCCACCGGGAGCTTCGGAGCCTCGACCGGCAGCTTCGGCGCCTCGACGGGCAGCGCCGGGGCCTCAACAGGGAGCTTCGGAGCTTCCACCGGCAGCTTCGGAGCCTCGACCGGGACCGCCGGGGCCTCCACCGGAAGCTTCGGGGCCTCGACCGGGAGCTTCGGCGGGTCCACCGGGAGGTTCGGGGCCTCCACCGGCGGGACCGGTACCGGCAGGGCCGGGGCGGCGGGCAGGCTCTTCTTCAGGTCCTCGATCGCGGCGGCGATCTTCTCCTTGAAGGCGGCCAGGTCCGCCTCCGGGATCTTGCCGTCGGGGGACTTCAGGATGGCGGCCAGCAGATCGGTGATGGGTTTGAGCAGCCCGCCGAGCCCGCCCAGCGACTGGACCTGCGCGAGCAGGGCCTCGGTACCGGGGATCGCCTTCCCGGCCGGCGCGGCCGCCACGAACGCGGCGGCGGCCTGCGGCTTCGCGGACGACTCCGCCGCCGCCGACGCCAGACCGGGGGACGCGGTCAGCAGGGTCAGGCAGAGGGCGGCGGGGACGGTGTAACGCGTGATGCGGTGCAACGAATCTCTCCTGTCGAGGAGCCCCGACATGGGACGTGCCGGAGCGTGACGTGGGACGCGACATGGGACGTGTCCCAGCCCACTCACCGACACCCCGTCAGCCCCCGCAACCCGAGCCCCCGCACCGCCCGTGCGGACACGCCGCGCAACCGGCCTACGTACGCCCTTGACCTGCGCGTACACCGTCACCCTCGGGCGATGCCCCGTCAGGCGGGCCCCTCCCAGCGGATCTCGCCGTCCTCGACCCGGTCCGTGGCGGCGAGTCCGACCCGCGTGGCGACGGCGGCGGACGCGGTGTGGTCGGGGTGCACGTGCGCGATGACGGTGCGCACCCCGGCCTGCGTCCCGAGCCACTCGACCATCGCCCGGGCCGCCTCGACGGCGATGCCGCGGCGCTGCCAGGGCGTACCGATGACCCAGGCGATCTCGGCGGCCTCCCCGGACACGGTCGCCTGGACCGTGCCGGTCAGGCAGTCCTCGGCGTCGAGCCGGACCACCCAGTTGCACCAGGTGACGGCGGGGTCCGGCGAACCGGCGACCAGTCGTTCGTAGCGGGCGTGCAGCTCCGACTCGGTGAGGGGGGCTCCGCCGATGAAGCCGTGCAGCTCCGGATCGCCCAGCACGGCCGCCATCTCCTCGGCGTGCGCGACCTCCAGGGGCAGCAGGGTCAGCCGCCCGGTCCGGATGCTCACCCGGCCTGCGTCGCCGCGAAGTCGGCCCACGCGGTGGCGGTGACCCGGATGACCGGCCCGTCGCCCCGCTTGCTGTCCCGGACGGCGACCGTGCCGACGATGTTGGTGGCCACCTCGACGCACTCCGAATCGGCCTGGTCGTCGCTGTAACTGGACTTCACGAACTCGAACTGGTTCACGGGCTTACATACCTTTGCTGATGGAGTCGATCAGGTTCACGGAGTCATGCGGCGAGAGACTCAGACGGGACACCCGTGCGAAGGCCCGGCTGAACGCCTCGTTGCCTTCCGACCCCTCCACCCAAACCTTAGCCGCGGCCGTCTCGGCGTAAGCGACGTCCAATGCACCTTGTTCAGCGAACGAAACGATGTTGAACGAGCCCGAGGCGCCATGGTGCCCTCCCGCCCGGAAAGGCAACACCTGCACGTGGACGTGGGGGAGCCTGGCCATCTCGGCCAGGTGATTGAGCTGCCCACGCATCACCTCGGGGCTACCGATCTGCTGGCGCAATGCGGCCTCCCACACCACCGCGTGGAATTCCAGTGGTTGCTCGCCCCACAGCCGCGCTTGTCGCTTGACCCGAGACGTGACCAGCACCTCGATCTCGTCGGGGTGCGACCAGTTGGACGTGACCCCCAGCGCCCGAATGTACTCGGGAGTCTGGAGCAATCCAGGAACAAGGGCCAGCTGCCACGTACGGATCCGCGTGGCCACCTGCTCCATCGCGATGTACTCACCAAGGTTGCCGACGAGGTGCATCTGCTGCCACCAGCCCTTGGCCTTGCGCCGCTCGCGGTCCAGCTTGGCCAGCGCCAGCAATCCGGCGACGGCCGACTCGTCCGTCTCCCCGTAGAGCTTGCACAGGGCGACGATGTCCGGGTCCCGGAACGGAACCCAGCCTCGCTCCATTTTGGCGACCTTGGCCGCCGTCGCACTCAGCACCTGCGCCGCTTGCGGCTGCGTCAGGCCCGCAGCGTCCCGCAGGCGCAGCAGCTCCCCGCCCAGTCGGCGTGCCAGCACCGTGGATACCCGGTTGTCCGTGGGCACTTGATCCACCTCCTCGTACCCGGGGCAGTCTTCCGCGCCCGGACCGAACCGCACAACTACTCCGTGGGGATAGATATCTCCGGAAGAGGTTGCACCCATCCACGCGCTCACCCTACGGTCGGTGACGAACCACTCACCGCACAGAGTCAGTTGGCGGAAGCGCACCGGGCTGCCCACGAAGCGGCACCGGCATGCCACCGCCCGTACCGGAGGTGCAAGGTCATGGAGCGTCACGACGTACGGAACTACCCGCCCCGCCAGGACTCCGTACCCACCGCCCGCCGGCACACCGCGTGGCTCGCCGTGGCGTGGGGGCGGCCCGAGCTGGCGGCCGACGCGGCGTTGCTGACCAGCGAGCTGACGACCAACGCGCTGCTGCACGGCTCCGTCTGGGACCGGTACTTCCGGGTCGAGGTCAGCCTCACCGGAGCAGTGCTCCGCATCGAGGTCACCGATCCGAAAGGAGAGCGCCGCCCCGAACCGCGAGCGGCGGTCGCCGACCACGACCAGTTCGGGCGCGGACTGCACATCGTCAAAGCCCTCTCGGCGCACTGGGGGTGTACGGACCGGATCGTCGGCAAGACGGTGTGGGCGGAGCTGGCCCAGGGCGGAGGGCGCGAGTCCCCCCGTTAGGGTGATCCACATGGATGGGTGGACGGCGCCGAGTTCCATCGAGCGCGAGCTGTACGAGGCCAAGGCGCGCGGGGACTGGCCGGGATACCTGGACGCCCTCGCCCGGAGCGAGCTGTTCCTGCCGCAGTCCCGGGCGCAGGTCGACGCCGAGCCCACGACGGCCCGCTTCCACCCCACCCCGGACCGGCGCTGCCTCGTCGTCCACACCCGCGGGATGCTGCCCGTCCCCGACCCGCACACCGTGTACCTGCCCAGGTCACTCGCCTGGTTCTCGAACGCCTGGGACTCCGCGGACCCCCCGCACCTCGCCGTGAACCCCGGCTCCCCCACCGAGGCCTACCTCACCACCACCCCGGCCGACCTCGCCCGCTGGCGCGCCCACTGGGACGCCGCGGCCCCGGTCTGGGGCCTCGCCCCCGGAGCCGTGCACTCCCTGCACGTCGGCGGCCCGCTGCACGGGCCGGTCGCGCACGGACTCGCCGTCGGAGCCCATCTCGCCGTCTCCAACGGGGAGTTCTGGAACGCGCTGGCCTACCACGGCAACGGCTACACCCGTGAGCGCGAACGGCTGCGCAAGGGCTGGGGCATCACCGGCGCCACCGAGTGGCACGACACGCTGCGCCGCCTGCTCGCCACCGAGATGGTCAGCCCCGTCTGGGAGTTCGCGCTGCGCGTGCGCCGCCTCCTCGCCTCCGACTTCGCCGGCCCCGTGGACGTGGAGCACTGGCGGCACGCCGCCGCCTCTTCCCTACGCCGCAGCGCCGAACGGGCCGCCGAACCGCAGCTCACCCCCGAGGGGGTCACCGTCGCCGCGCCCCGCCCCACCGCCGAGGTGGAGGGCGAGGTGACGGGCGTACAGCGGCTGATCGGCCGGATCGCCCGCTACGAGCAGCGCTTCCGCGCCGACGGGCTGCTCCCCGAGGACGGCTGGGTCCGCTCCGTGGAGGGCTGGGACCAGGGCCGGGCCTCGCAGATGGCCCGCTGGGGCCTCGGGACCCGCTACGGAACCCTGGCCGACGCGGAGCACGGCGTACTGGGAGCCGGGGAGGCGGCGAAGGCCACGTACCGCTCGTGGGAGGAGTTCTCCGCCGGGTACGCCCTGGGGCGCTGCCTGCACTTCGACGAGGAGGAGTTCGGCGAGTGGTACACGGGCGTGCTGGCCACCCACCTCACCCTGGTCACCGACCCGGCGAGCCCCTGGCGCAACATCCCCTGGCAGACATGACGCGGCAACCGCCCATCACGACGGAGCACATGGACGGCGCGGCCGCGTTGCGGGCCGCGGACGCGTTCCGGCTGATCTACGCCGAAGCGTTCGCGGAGCCCCCGTACGAGGAGACCGGGGAGGACGTCGCCGCCGCCTTCCTCCACTTCCCCGCGCAGACACGCCGGCACGGCTTCCGCGCGGCCTTGGCCCGTACGCCGGAGGGCGAACCGGTCGGCATGGCCTACGGCTGGATGCTCGCACCCGACGCGGTGTGGTGGGACGAACTCACCGAGCCCGTGTCCGCCGCCATGCGCCGCGAGGACGGCCACCGCACCTTCGGGCTCGTGGAACTCGCCGTGCGCGCACCGTGGCGCGGACAGGGTGTCGCCCGGAGTCTGCACACGGCGCTGCTCGATGACATCCGGGCCGAGCGGGTGCTGCTGAACGTCCACCCGGAGGCCAGGGCGGCCTCGGTCGCCTACCGGGCGTGGGGATACCGCAAGATCGGCGAGGCAAGGCCCCGGTCCGCGGACGCGGACCTGCATGACGTGATGCTGCTCGATCTGCGGCGCTGAAGGCGCGAGCGCGAGCGCGCACGGTCAGGAGTCCATGGCGGCCTTGTCGGACTCGCTGCGCAGGACGCAGAACTCGTTGCCCTCGGGATCGGCGAGGACGGCCCAGCCCGAGCCGTCGGGGTTCCGGCGATCGGCGACCAGTACGGCGCCGAGGCCAAGGAGCCGGTCCACCTCCTGTTCGCTCGAGGTCTCGGGGCGCAGGCACAGGTGGATCCGGTTCTTGACCGTCTTGGCCTCGGGCACCTGGTTGAAGTACAGCGCCGGGCCCTGCGCGAGCAGTACCTGTGTCGCCGGGTCACCCGGTCGGGCGTCCGGATCCACCGGGCGGCCCGTCACGCCGCTCCAGAAGCGGGCCAGCCCATAGGCATCCGCACAGTCGATCGCCACGTTCTGCACTACCGAAACCATGCGCCCCAGCCTTGCCGATCACCGCTCGGGACACCACCGGGTTGTGGCCCACGTCACGGCCCGGACCTCAGGCGGCCGAAGCGATGGGCGCCCCGAAGTCCTTGCCCTTGGACTCCGCGTCCGCGAGCGCCTGCGCGTACGAGGCCTCCGCGAGCGGGATGAGCTCGGCCATCGCCGGGTTGGTCGCGGCCAGGGTCAGCTCGGGGACGATGAAGTCGACCTCGGCGCCGAACATGGCGGTCAGGAGCCCGTCCAGGTAGTTCTGCACGTACTCCAGCCCCTCGCGCGGCGTGCCGGCGGCGTAGGAGCCGCCGCGGCTGGCGACGACGGTGACCGGCAGGCCCTTGAGGGGCGACTCGGGGCCCGCGGTGCGGCCCATCACGATGACCTGGTCGAGCCACGCCTTCAGGGTCGAGGGGATCGAGAAGTTGTACATCGGGGCGCCGATCAGCACGGCGTCCGCCCGCTCCAGTTCCTCGACCAGCTTCAGCCGCTCGGCGAAGGCCGCGGCCTGCTCGGGGCCGTGGGTGGCGGGGTCGGTGAAGGCGGCGAACGCGGCGGGGGCGCCGAGGTGCGGGGCGGGGTCCGCGGCGAGGTCGCGGTAGACGACGGTGCCGTCGGGGTTCTGCTCCTGCCAGGCCTTGCGGAAGGCGGCGGTCACCGCACGCGAGGTGGAGCCCTCGGCGGGGCTGAGGGACGAGTCGAGGTGCAGAAGCGTGGCCATGGGAACCTCCGAGGAGCGCGTTTTTTCGTACGTCACTAGTAATAACACAGCCACTTACTTTTTTTCATCCCCTAAATCGGAGGTAGTACCCTGGAGCCATGGCGGACAAGGGGAAGCACCAGGACACGGAGGCCTGCAGCCGGGTGAGCGACGGCATCACCCAGGTCTTCGGGCTGCTCGGAAAGCGCTGGACCGGCGTGATCGTGGCCTCGCTCCTGGAGGGCCCGGTCCACTTCGCCGATCTGCGCAGGTCCATCACCGGGATCAGCGAGCGCATGCTGTCCGACCGCCTGGTCGAGCTCGGAGCCGCCGGCCTCGTCCTGCGCGAGGTGGACGAAGGCCCGCCCCTTCGGGTGGCCTACCGGCTGACGGAGCGGGGCGCCGCGCTGAAGCCCGCACTCACGGAGCTGGGCCAGTGGGCGGAGAAGTGCCTGATCAAGGGCGAGGACACCTGCTGACGGCAGGCCCTAGGGAAGCCCCGGCCGCACCGCCGCCCAGGCGTCCACCGCCATCGCCAGGGGATCGGTCGCCGCGAGGTACGGCCGGGCCGGCTCCGTGCAGCGCAGCAGGTTCTTGATGCGGCGCAGCCGCAGGATGGCGGGGCGCGGCAGGTCCCGCCAGCCGGGGGCCTGCTCGGCCGCCTGCGCCGGGGTCAGCTCGAAGAGGGCCAGCACGTCCCGGCACAGGGCGGCGGGGTCGCGCTCCGGATCACCGTCCCCGCCGGGGCCGAAGCGCTGGAGCAAGTAGCTCCGTACGTACGGCCGTTCCTCCGAGCGGTCCGCCCGGTCGAGGGCGGCCAGCGCGACCCGGCCCCAGCGGAGCCGGACCCCGTCGGGCAGTTCCTCGTCCTGCATCCGGCTCGTCGCCAAGGACCTCAGCTGCTCCGGGTGCGGCTCCTCCAGCAGCGGGGGGCCGGTGGCCAGCCACGCCTCCAGTTCGGCCAGCGCGTGCCCGTCGGGCGGTACGTACGTCAGCACCTGCCCCCCGGCGAGCAAAGCGACCACGGACCCGGTGAGGTGCACCTTCGCCACGTGCCCCGCGTCGAAGAACCCGACGGCGCGCCCGTACCGCTCGATGTGCCGCAGCCCGATCCGCAACTCCCCCACGGCGTACACCTGCCCGGCACGCGCCACCCCGCCGATGCACCGCACCACGCACACGCCGCCCGCGGCATCGGCCGCCTCGACGGCACACACCTGCAACTCCGCGAAGGACACCCCGCCCCACCCCTCTCCCGGCGGGGAGGCTACCGCGCGGGTCAGCGCCAGGTGTTGGTGTCGACGATCTCGCCGGTCTCCGGGTCGATACGGCCGTGGAAGTCGACCTGCCCTAGTCGGCCGCGTCCGCACCGACCCGTACGCGGCCGCACCGGCGCCCCTACTACCGTTTCGCGCATGACTCTTCTGCTGAACGACACGGTACGCAAGCTTCTCGACGCCCCGCATCCGGCGGTGCTGTCCACGCTGAACCCCGATGGCAGCCCGCAGAGTTCGGTGGTGTGGGTGACCCGGGACGGGGAGGAGATCCTGATCTCCACCGAGCGCGGCCGCCGCAAGGAACGCAACATCGTGCGCGACGCCCGGATCGGGCTGACCGTCTTCGACCTGGCCAACCCCTTCCTCTACGCCGAGATCCGCGGCACCGCCACCGTCACCGAGGACACCGGGCGGGCCGTCGCGGTCCGCATCGCGGAGGAGTACGAGGGCCCCGGCGCGGGCCGGGCCTACGCGGAGGCCCCCGACGAGAACGTACGGGTCGTCCTGCGCGTCACCCCGGCCAAGGTGCTGGGCAACGCGGCCCGCTGAAACCCGTCGCGCACGGACGCCCACGGCCGCGGCCCGCTGTCACCCACAACCGACAGCAGGCCGCGGCCGACCGGCACCCGGCACCTCGCACCGGGTACGGCTCACCACCGGATCAGGGGCGGTCCCGCAGCAGCTTGGCCTCGTCGTCGGAGAGGGTGACGAGGAACGTGTCGCGCAGGGTCCGCACCACTTCGTCACCGCTGAGTTCGGCAACGTCCTTGCGGCCGTCCGGGAACTGGGTCGACAGGACCCGGTTCACCAGGCTGTAGCGGACCTGGTCCTCGGGCCGCTGAGCCACCAGGTTGTTGACGAACGGCGAGCGCGGGTTGGTGGAGGAGTAGTAGTTGGCCACCTGGAAGTCGACCGGGTGCTGTCGCTCCAGGCGCAGGGCGTACACGTCGAACCAGCCGTCCGCGTGCAGGCTGCGCAGGATCCAGTCGGGACCCTCCTGGTCGAGGCGCCAGGACCAGGCACCGACCTCGAGCTGCGCTCCGGCCTGGAAGCGGACCGGCTCGAGCGGCCCCTCGTCACCGAAACCGACGTCCGCCAGCCACACTTCGCCGCCGGCTTCCACCAGCAGGACGGTGTGCGAACGCCAGCGGATGGGCGCCACGCCCCGGCGCACCCGCGCCAGGAGGCGGGAGACGGGAAAGCCCAGACGTTCCAGGGCCGCGGCGAACAGCAGGTTGTTCTCGTAGCAGTAGCCGCCGTGCCCGGCGCCCACGATCTTCTCCTGGATGGCCTCGACGCCGATGTCGAGGGGTTCGCCGAGCGCTATGGTGACGTTCTCGAAGGAGATGGCGGCGAGGTGGGCACGGTGCAGGCCCCGCAGCGTCTCGACGGTGGCCGTACGGGGGCCCTCGTAGCCGATGCGCGCCAGGTAGGCGTCCAGGTCGAGGAGTTCGGCCCCCCACTCCGGTTCGGATCCGGGCGGAGACGGCAGCGCGTCGTGGTTCATGGTGAAGCCTCTCGAATGTGTCGGGGAGGCGGCGGGGCGGCGGGTGGCCTGCGGGCCCCAATGACACAGCGCCTTGCGCAAGCGAGAACGGACCTGCCCGAGGTGCCCTCTCAGCCGGTGACCGGCCACTCCGCACCGCCGCCCGGTGTGCGGTCGGCTGGGAGACCCTGAAGGGGGCAGCGTCGATCATGGTTGGTCCACATCACCAACCATGATCGACGGGTCAACCTAGGTCATCGGGAATTCGGCTCGATCGCCGAAGGGTCCGATGGATGGATCGGTCTAGCGAATGACGTCGAATTCCAGGGCGACCTTGCTGGCCGTCTGGGCATCGATCTCGAACTGCTCGGCCGGCGGACGGGGCTCCCCGTTGGCGGCGGAAATGCCCAGCTTCTTGAAGTAGCCCTCGGTGCCGCCCGGCGTGTACCAGGCCAGCATCTTGACCGGCGTGTCGCCGATGACGCTGTAGGTGTGGGCCTTGCCGCGCGGCAGGAACACGAAGGATCCCGGCCCGGCCGTCTCGACACGGCCCTCCCAGCGGAGTTCCAGGCTGCCTTCGATGAGGTAGAACGCCTCGTCCTCGCCGTGGTGCGTGTGCGGCGGGGCACCCGAACCGGGGTAGAGGACTACTTCCAGCAGGCCGAACGCGCCGCCGGTGTCCTGCTTCTCCGCCTTGAAGGTGTAGTGGTCACGGAATACCCACCTGGTGTCACCCTCGCCCTGAGCGACGTGCATGAGCTCTGGAGCGGACTGGTCTTGCGTGGTCACTGATATCTCCCTCTATACATTCTGTCTATGCGCGGCCCGTGCAGTGGATGCCGCTTTTGACAAGCATCAGACTCGAAGGAATCTATGGAGAAAAACAACCACCTCCCTTCACTTCGACCGGCGCGCACTATGCGGTCGCGCGGCTCCGAGAGGATCGGGCAGCCAGCCATACGAGCCCGATGCCGATGACCATGACGACCGCGAGGAACAGCGCCAGGTTGGACAGATCCGCCATGGCCTGGGGGAGTTGAGCGCCCACCGCGACTCCGACATTGAGAATGAAGCTGTAAATGGCGGTGGCCGTTGCCCGTGCGGGCCCCGCGCCGCTTCCGACGGCCTGGACGAGGGCCGGGCTGACCGTGGAAATCGCCAGCACGAAGATGAAGAGGGAAATTCCGAGGCCGATCACGGAGTCGGCGAACAATGCGGCGCCGAGCAGTCCGACGGCCCCGCCGGCAAATCCGATGACCGTCCTGGTGAGTGCGGAGATGCGCCCCATGACCGGCGCGAGCAGCACGGCACCGACCATCGCGGGCAGGGCGCTCGCGCGCAGGGCCAGCATGGTGTCGTGGTTCCCGACCACTTCCGCCGGTCCGTAGAGCTGCACACCGGTGTAGATCGCGGTGAGGCTGCCGAGGACGGCCAGGGAGGACACGAAGAGCGCGATGAGCGAGCCGTTGCGCAGCACACTGAGGGCGCCGGGGCCCTTGGCTCCGCCGGGCGTCAGGTCCTTGGCCGTGTCGGGCGACATGACCCGCCAGGCAGCCGCCGCCACGAGCGCCAACAGCGGCGCCACGAGCCAGAACACCGAGCGCCATCCGAGCGAGGATCCCAGGACCTGCCCCAGGACCTGTCCCACGATCAGCGCCACACCCAGGGCGCAGGACACCACGGTCAGGGCCAGTGCGAGGCGGCGCGCCGGGACCCTCTCACTCAGGTAGATGTAGACCACCGGCGTGAACACACCGGCCATCGCGCCCTGCAGGACGCGCAGCAGGCAACCGGTCACGAGATCGCCCGAGAACGGCACGAGCGCGGTCGCCACGGCCATGGCGGCGATGCTCCCGACGATCACGACACGGCGGCCGTAGCGTTCCGACAAGGTACCGCTCGCCAGCGAAGCGCACGCGTAGGCGAAGGAGAACGCGGTGGTCGCCCATGTCGCGGAGCCCTGCGACACTCCCCACGCGCCGCCGATCTCCGACATCAGGGGGATCGCCACGTACCCCTGGCTGACGACGATGATTGCGGCGACGGCCAGAATCACCAAGTTTTTGCCGAAGGGGAATTGCTCGGCACGCTCCTCGTCCGTCAGAGTGTCCGTCGGAGTCATTTTCGCTATTCCGGTTCTGGGGACCCCGGCCGATTTCCTGTCCGAGGCCGATACATCCGACATCAGAAGATACCTCCTATATTCGGCCAGGGCCGGCGAACGTACCTCGGCATGCCCGCTGTTGGTGATCTGTACCAACTCGACGAGCAGCTGACCGCCGGACAGCCTCCCCAAGGCTGCTGAGCACCCCCATCTACGGGCAAGTTGTCGGGCACAGGTACGTCAAGTTCGCGCATCACCCTGTGCGGACATGCCGAGGAATGCGGCGGAAGTCGATCTCCGCCACATGTTCAAAGCGATCCCCATCCGAACCACACCGGAATCCCCGGGAAATACCTTCCACGCCCGGAAGAGGTCCAGCCGGGCAGTGGAAGTCAGAATCCCTGCAGGCCGGAGTCGACGCGTTCGGTGCTCACGACGGCCTCGAAGACCTGCTCCCCGTCCTGGACGCCCGTCACCTTGAACGACCGGCGCGCGCTGTCGCTCAGGTCCGAGTCGGTGGGCTCCGCGTGGATCAACAGGGGGCTGCCGAACTCGGCATAGCGCTGGTAGGTGCTCGTGACGGAGACCGGGAGGACGGAGTCGGGTTCGCCGCCGAGGGCCAGCGCGGCCTGGCGGGCGGCCTCGAGGAGGACCATGCCGGGCAGGTGGTCGCTGGCGTGGTCGAAGAGGACCGGATGCCGGGTGTCGTACCGCAGCTCCCAGACTCCCGGACGGGAGCCGGCCAGGACGACGTCGAAGGGCGAGAGCCGGCCCACCTGCGCGGGTGCGAGCGGGGCGGGCGGCAGCGCGGACACGGGCCGGTTGGCCAGCTGTTCGGCGCGCAGGCGCTGGTAGACGGCGGGGGAGGTGACGGTGTAGCCGACCTTTCCGGTGGCGACGACACGGTCCTCCTGGCGGACGACCACTTCGTAGACGAGCCCGGTGAGCCTGCTCCCCCGGCGCTGTATCTCGGGGCAGGTGACGGTCAGGTCGAGGCTGGCCGGGGCGTTGCCGATGACGAGGTGCTCGGGGACGGTGGAGTACTCCAGCGACCAGAGCAGGAACTGGTGCCCGAGCGGCACGCCGAAGGTCTCGTGCGCGACGTACGCGCCGACCTGTCGAATGGTCTCGGCGATCAGCATCGGGTCGTAGTGGGTGCCCGCTATGGGGGTGAAGAAGCTGTGTCCGCGCGGCCACTGGGCGCGGATGTGGAAGCGGTCCTCCGCGGGGCGGCACATGCCGGTCAGGAAGACCTCGGCCACAGCGGCCCGGTGTACGAGCGCTCTTGGAACCGTGGTCGTCAGCTGGTCGTCCGACTGGGCCGGACATGCGCAGCACTCGGTGGGAGCAGACGTGGTCATGCGGTCCGCCGGTTCCAAAGTCGTGATCATGAAGTCCCCCTCGTCATCATGGCCGGATACAACATACTTCCACCGCCCGCAAAGTACGTACTTACGGGTTTGGTTGCTCGGGGAGATCCTCGCCTAAAGATCTCCATCCGTCCCGAGGGAGTGACGCAGGCCATACGGCGGGATGGCTTCATCGCACCATCTTGCGAAGAACGCCCAGGTAGCGCCCGACCTCACGGGCGGGGCAGGACACGGGTCGGGGACGGGGTGGGTGGCCATCTCGAGCGAACGTCCGGTATCTTTCGAGTCCCGGGCACGAGTGCGTACTGGTAGGTATTTTTTAGGGGGGCCTGCCACTCCGCGCACACATCTGACCCGAATTCGTCGTACCGGCCCTCCCCCGCCCGATCGGAGCGCCATGCAGTCCCTGCAGCACCTGCGGCTCGCAGCCCTGAACATCGACGGAGTCCTCCTCAACGACACCTTCAGCCCGGTCATCCACCGGTTCGTCACGAGCCGGGGCGGCTCCTACGACGGTGAGGTGGAGCGCGGGATCTTCTCCCAGGTCCGGACGGTCGCGGCCCGGGCCATGGCTCGCGCCGCGGGACTGGACTGGACCCCGGAGCGGGTGCTGGAGGTCTACTTCCAGGAGCGGGCCGCCCACCTGGCGCAGCACCCGCTGCGGATGCTGGACGGGGTCGAGGAACTGCTGCTCCGGCTGCGGGGCCTCGGCCTGCGCACCGTCTGCTACGGGGGCCTCGACAAGGAGCACTTCGACCGCCACCTGGGCCACCTCGCCCACCTCTTCGACGGCCCCGGGTACATCAGCACGAACTCGTTCCGGCCGGGCGTCCACGAGATCACCACCGACTGGTTCGGCCTCGACCACACGGAGGCGCTGTTCGTGGACGACGTGGCGCGGGTCGGCGAGGCGGCCCTCGGACTGGGCGCGGCGTTCATCGGCCACCCGAGCACCTTCGAGCACGGCTTCCAGCGGCAGCAGATGCGCGAGGCCGGGGTGCGGCACCTGGTCGGCTCCCTGGGCGAGATCGACGAGGGCCTGCTGCGCAGGGTGGACGCCGAGGCCTCGTACGCGGCCTGCGCGCGCAGTGCCTACGCTGCCTGAGCTGCGGCATACCGGAGCAGGGGGCCAATCGATGGAGGGAACGGCGATGCGGGAGGGAACGGCGATGCGGGGTCACGGTTTGCTGGAGGGGAAAGTCGCACTGATCACCGGGGCGAGCAGTGGCATAGGAGCCGCGGCCGCCCGGGTGTTCGCGCGGGAGGGTGCGCTGGTCGTGCTCGCCGCGCGGCGCGAGGAGCGGATCAGGGAGCTGGCCGAGGAACTGCGGGCGGGCGGCGCGCAGGCGGCGTACGTGGTGACGGACGTGACCCGCCGGGAAGACGCGGAGGCGGCCGTGGCCCGCGCGGTCGAGGAGTTCGGCCGGCTCGACTGCGCCTTCAACAACGCCGGTTGGGGCGTCGGGCGGACACCTCTGCACGAGATGGACGACAAGCTGTACGACGAGATCATGGAGGTCAACGTGCGCGGCGTGTGGAACTGCCTGCGCCCGGAGATCGCCGCGATGCTCGAGACGGGCGGCGGGTCGATCGTCAACAACAGCAGCGTCGGCGGGCTGCTGGCCACCCCGGTGGCCGCTCCCTACGTCGCGGCCAAGCACGCGGTCATCGGCCTGACCAAGGCCGCCGCGGCCGAGTACGGGGCCCGGGGCATCCGGGTCAACTCGGTGGCGCCCGGCACCACGCGGACCGAGGTGGTCGAGGAGTGGTTCGCGGCCGTCCCGGGCATCGAGGCCCAGCTCCACGCGGGGACGCCCCAGCCGCGTACCGCGGAGCCGGCCGAGATAGCCGAGGCCGCTGCCTGGCTGTGCAGCGCGAAGGCGTCATTCGTCACGGGTGTGACGGTGCCGGTGGACGGCGGGTTCTCCATGGTGTGAAAATGTACTCACAAGAACGAACCTCGGGGCATGTAAAGCTCGTGGGTGCCGGTGGCGGGGAGAAGACCGGCCCTCCCGCCGGCTGCGCGGCAAGTCAATACAACGGAACGACGGGCGGGGTCACGGAAAGGCACACACCACATGGGAACAGAGCGACCCCTCGTCATGCAGGACCGGGCGGTCCGCACCCGCCAGGCGATCCTGGAGGCGGCCGCAGTGGTGTTCGAGGAGCGCGGCTATGAACAGGCCAAACTCACCGACATCGTCAGCATCGCCAAAGTCACCAAGGGCGCGCTCTACTTCCACTTCGACTCCAAGGAGCATCTCGCGCAGGCGGTGATCGACGCCCAGGTGGCGTCGGCCCCGAGCGTCGTGCCCCAGGAGTTGCAGGTGCAGGCGTTCGTCGACATCGGCATGGTGTTCTCGCACCGGTTGATGCACGATCCGCTGATGCGGGCGAGCGCGCGGCTCACGCTGGATCAGACGAACCTGACTCTGGACCGGGCCGCCCCCTACGACGCGTGGATCAAACTCCACGTGTCCCTGATGACGGAGGCCAAGGCTCGCGGCGAGCTGCTGCCCAACGTGGATCCCACGGTGGCGTCGCAGCTGATCGTGGGGTCTTACGCGGGACTCAACCTGATGTCGCAGATGATCGGCCTGGACCTGGATGAACAGGTGTCGGCGCTGTACACGCACGTGATGCCGAACGTGGTGGTGCCGTCACTGGCCATCCGGCTGGACACGGCCCCGGGCCGTGGGGCGCGCGCGCTGTACGGACGGCAGGGTACGCACCCGTGCACGGTCGGCTGCGCGTCCGGTGTGGCCCCTGTGGCCGCACAGGTGGCCGCACAGGTGGAGGCGACCGGCGCCTGAGCGCCGGGCGGATGCCCCGGATGTACCGGATGCCCCGGATGAGAGAACCCCGAATCGGGGTCTCTCATCCGGGGTTTCCGCATGTCCGGAACTTTTTCCGAGGGGCCGGCAGAGATCTGGGTATTCGCCCACGTGCAAAACATTCTTCCGGGTACTATTCTTTCCAGGGTCAGCATCGCTGACCCTGCCTGCCCAGGGAGAGAACTGTGGACATCGACGTACTCGGAGGGCTGCGCGTCACCGAGAACGGTGTGCCCATCGTGGCGCCCACCCCGGAGACCCGGCACGTACTGGCGGTCCTCGCCGCCCACGCCAACCAGGTCGTACCCGTGTCAGTACTGGCCGAAGAGCTCACGAACTGCGCTCCGCCCGAGCACACCCGGGCCGTGGCACACGCCGCGGTCCGCGTGCTGCGCGAACAGCTCGCGGGCGCCCTCGACGCCGGACCGGGTGCCGTACGCACCCTCGACACCGTGCTGCCGGCCGTACCCGGCGGGTATCTTCTCGACACCGGAGGCGGCCGCTGCGACCTCCACGAGTTCGAGCGCGAGGCGGGCGCCGGCTACCGGGCCATGTCCCGCGGCGACTTCGCCACGGCCGCCCGCCGGCTGCGCGGTGCCCTCGACCTGTGGACGGGCCCCGCCTTCGCGGGGGTCGAGGCGGGCGCCTGGCTCGGCGAACGCATCGCGGTCCTGGAGGAGACGCGGCTCGCCGTGCTCGGCCAGTGGGTGGAGGCCGGACTGGCCCTCGGCCGCCACCGCGAGCTGCTCACGGAGCTCTCGGCCCTGCTCGCCCGGCACAACGGCCGCGAGCACCCCAACGAACCGTACCTCGCGGCCCTGCGCCGCTCCGGGCGGCGCGTCGGGTCGCTGCGCGGCCTGCACTCCCTGGTGGCCACACTGGACGCGGAGGGCGGGCGCAGCACCGCCTCGGCCCTGCGCGCCGTACGCCGTACCGTCCTCATGGGCGGCGCCCCGGATCCCCGGGCCGCCTGACCGCGAGGACCGCCCTGCGGCGTCAACTGCCCTGTTCAGACGGGCCGTAGCGGTCTCGGACCCGGGACCTGACGCACTGCCCGGGCACTTGACGGAAAGCCCCCGAGCACGTTGGTGGCGCTCACCGCCCCAGCACACGATCGACAGGACTCACCGCCCGCCGCGGACCTGACCGGCGGGACCGGTTCCATCGCTGTCGAGGGAGTGCTCCGGGCATGACCACCGTCTCCGTGATCTACTACTCCGCCACCGGTACGGTCCGCGGACTGGCCGAGGAGGCGGCGGCCTCGGCACGCGAGGCCGGTGCGGAGGTCCGACTCCGCGCGGTGCCCGGTACCCCCGAGGCGGGCCGCGAGCCCGGCACCCCCGACGCCACCCCCGAAGACCTGGAGTGGGCCGACGGCATCCTGCTGGGCAGCCCCTCGCACTGGGGCCTGCCGGCCGCGCCGCTGCTGGAGTTCGTCAACACCACCCCCCACCTCTCGCACGCGGGCGCCTTCGTCCACAAGGCCGCCTCGGCCTTCGTCGCCGGGTCCTCCCGCAACGGCGGGCTGGACAACACCATCCAGTCCCTGCACAGCGTGATCTGCCACTGGGGCGCCGCCGTCATCCCGATGGGCTCCGCCCACCCGGTGCTCTACCTGCCGCAGAACGGGAACCCGTACGGCACCCACACGGCCTCCGGCGCCGATCCCGGCACCGTCCACGAGGACGCCGTCGCCGCCGTCCGGTTCCAGGCGGCCCGCACCGCCTGGTTCGCCCGCGCCCTCGCCCGCGCCCGCCAGGAGGCCTGACATGGCAACCGTGTACGCCGCGCCGGCCGAGACCCGAGGCGCGACCCGGATCGAGACCGGGGCCCAGACCGGGGCTCGGACCGGAGCCGGGGCCGCGACCGAGTCCGAGTCCGGCGCCGCGACCCGGGCAGCCGCCGGCCCGCCCCGGGCCCGTACCACCGCGGGCGAGGTCCGCGGCGCCGCCGGCGCGGGCGTGCTCGCCTTCCGCGGCGTCCCCTACGCCGCGCCCCCCGTCGGCCCGCTGCGCTTCGCCTCGCCGCGGCCGCCCGCGCCCTGGACGGGGGTACGGGACGCCACCGCCTACGGCCCGCCCTTCTGCCAGCCCACCGGAGCGGGCAGCGAGGACGCCCTGCACGCCAACGTGTGGACCCCCGCCACCACCGGCTCCCGGCCGGTGCTCTGTTACGTGCACGGCGGGGCCTGGATCGCCGGATCCGGGAACCTGCCCACCTTCGACGGCTCCTGGCTCGCCGCGCGCACCGACGCCGTCGTGGTCACCTTCAACTACCGGCTCGGGGTCTTCGGCTTCGGCCTGCACGAGGACCTGACCGACCCGGAGACCGGTTCCTTCTCCAACTGGGGACTCCAGGACCAGGCGGCCGCCGTGCAGTGGGTGCACGACAACGCGGCCGCGTTTGGCGGCGACCCCGGCAACATCACCCTCGTCGGAACCTCGGCCGGCGGGACGTCCGCCCACCAGCTCGCCCTGCTGCCCGCCACCCGCCGGCTGATCCGGCGCCTCGTCGCGATCAGCGCCGCCCACCAGTGGGAGCCCGCGCTCGCGTTCACCGCCGAGGACGCCCGCGGCGTCCACGCCGCGCTCGCCGCCCGGTTCGCCACCACGGTCCCGGGGCTGCGCGAGGTGCCTGCCTCCGAACTCGGCGCCGCCTGGGCAGAGTTGACCGCGCCGCGCTCCAAGGGGCGGATCGTCGCCTCCGGCCGCGCGTTCCGCGGCCCGGTGCGCGACGGCGAATGGCTCCCGGCCTTCGAACACGAGCGGCCCGCCCCCGACCTGCCGGTCCTGTCCGTGCACACCCGTACCGAGGGCGCCTTCTTCACCGGGCCGTCCGCACCCACCCCCCTGGCACCGCCGGCCCCGGCCGACGAGGCCGAACTTACCTCCCTCGTCCAGGACTTCCTGCGGTACGGGCTGCCCGGCGCCGCGGCCTCGCTCGCCGAGCGGTGCGTCGCGGTCTACCGGGAGGCCGCCCTGGCCGAGGGACGCCCCACGCGGCCCCTCGACCTCTGGACGGAGATCTGGGGCGACGCCTTCTTCCGGCACCCCGTGCTGCGCACCGCCGAACGCCACGCACGGGCGGGCCACTCCCCCTCGTACGTCATGGAGTTCGCGCACCCGGTGCGCGCCCCCTACTTCGGCACGCCCCACGAGGCGACGTCCAAATTCCTCTTCGGTACCCATCGACTGCCCGAGCACGTGGCCGAGTTCGGCGACGGGCCGGCCGAGCGCGAGATCGCCGGGATCCTCGCGGACCTCGTCGGTTCCTTCGCCCGCACCGGCGTGCCCGCGAGTCCCGGCGCCCCCGCCTGGCCGCGCTTCTCCCCCGGCCGGCCGACCGCCCTGATCCTCGGCGGGCACGGCGCGCACGCGCCCGCCGCCGTGATCGGCGCCCTGGGCAAACAGCGTCAACTGCGCTTCTGGGACGACCTCGGGTGGGGTCTGGCTCCCGCGTGACCGCCCGCCCCCACACCTACTCATCAGGAAGAAACCCGTGGACAACATCACGCTCGACATCCGACTGAAGCCGGCTCTGCAGCAGCCCGAATGGGACGACCACGCCCAGGTCGACGTGGTGCGCCGGGAGCTGGCCGGACGGCCGCCGCTGGTGCGTGCCCAGGACGTACGCGCCCTGCGCGCCGCCCTCGCCGTGGTCGCGCGGGGCGAGGCGCACCTGGTCCAGTCCGGCGACTGCGCCGAGGACCCCGACGAGAGCACCGCGCGGGACGTGCACCGCAAGACGGCCGTCTTGGACCTGATCGCGGGCGCCTTCAAGATGATCACGCAGAAGCCGGTGGTCCGGGTGGGCCGGATCGCGGGCCAGTTCGCCAAGCCGCGTTCCAACGGCACCGAGATCGTCGACGGCGTCGAACTCCCCGTCTACCGCGGCCACCTGGTCAACGCCCCGGAGGCCGACGCCGAATCCCGCCGCCCGGACCCGCTGCGCCTGCTCGTCGGCTACATGGCCGCCAGCGAGATCACGAAGCACCTGGGCTGGCAGGGCCCGGTGTCCCCGTCCCGGCCCGCGCTCGAACCCCAGGTGTGGACGAGCCACGAGGCGCTGCTGCTGGACTACGAGCTGCCCCAGCTGCGCGCGGACGGCGAGGGCGGTACGTACCTCTCGTCGACCCACTTCCCGTGGATCGGCGAGCGGACCCGCCAACTGGACGGCGCGCACGTGGCGCTGCTGGCCGAGGTCTCCAATCCGGTGGCCTGCAAGGTCGGCCCCTCCATGACGGAGGACGAACTGCTGGCGCTGTGCCGGACCCTGGACCCCGAGCGGGAGGCGGGCCGGCTCACGCTGATCAGCCGGATGGGCTCCGAGGCCATCGTGGACGCGCTGCCGCCGCTGGTCGAGGCGGTCCGCAGGGCCGGCCACCCGGTCATCTGGCTGTCGGACCCGATGCACGGCAACACCGTGTCCACGCCGAGCGGCCACAAGACCCGGCACATCGAGACCGTGAAGCGCGAGGTGCAGGCCTTCCAGTTCGCCGTCGAGTCCGTGGGCGGCGTGGCGGGCGGCCTCCACCTGGAGACCACCCCCGAGGACGTCACGGAGTGCGTGCCGACCGAGGCCGCGAACCACCGGGTGGGCCGGACGTACACGAGCTTCTGCGACCCGCGGCTGAACCCGGCGCAGGCCATCTCGGTCGTGACCGCCTGGCAGAAGTGACGCCCGGGCCTCCCGCCCGGACGGTGCGCGGCGGCCCCGGGGCCCCAGAACCGGCTCCCGGAGGATCCGGGAACGAGAACGAAGGAGGGGAAGCATGGAGGAGAAGGTCGCCGTCGTCACGGGCGCGGCAGGAGGAATCGGACGCAGTGTCGTCCGGCGCCTGGCCCGGTCCGGGGTGCTGGTCGCCGCGGTGGACCGGTACCCGGACCCGCTCGCATGGGCCGTCAAGGAGCTGAACGAGGAGCTCGACGCGGAACTGGGGCAGCGCCCGGACGGTGCGCCACGCGTGGTCGCCCATCCCGCCGACGTCACCTCCAGCGAGGCCGTCGAGGAGACCGTGGACCGGGTCGAGGAAGAGCTCGGGCCGATCGAGTACCTGGTCAACTCCGCCGGCGTGCTGCGCCTGGGCAAGGTCGTCGACTACAGCGACGAGGACTGGCACACCACCTTCCGGGTCAACGTGGACGGGGTGTTCCACCTCTCCCGCGCCGTCACCCGCAGGATGCTGCCCCGCAACCGGGGCGCGCTCGTCACGGTCGCCTCCAACGCGGCCGCGGTCCCGCGCTCCGACATGGCCGCCTACGCCGCCTCCAAGGCCGCCGCGGCGATGTTCACCAAGTCGCTGGGCCTGGAGGTCGCCCGGTACGGGATCCGCTGCAACATCGTCGCGCCGGGATCCACCGACACCCCGATGCTGCGTTCCATGTGGCCGGACGAGTCGGCCTCCCGGGGCACCCTCGAAGGCAGCCCGCAGGCCTTCCGCATCGGCATTCCGCTGGGCCGCATCGCCCAGCCCGACAACATCGCCGACGCCGTCGCCTTCCTGCTGTCCGACGAGGCCGAGCAGATCACCCTGCACGTCCTGACGGTCGACGGAGGCGCCTCGCTCGGCGCATAGCACCCGCGACCGGCGAGGCCGCCGGGTCGCACCCTCCCGGTGCCGCACCAGGGCGGACGCCCGGCCACGCCGGGCTCGCCGCCGATCGCACACGCGGCGCCCCACCAGTCCGCCCAGTTACGAGAGGACGTCCATGGCCGGGATCCCGACCATCAGCTCCTACCCCTTGCCGACGTCGGGCGATCTGCCCGAGAACACCGCTGCCTGGTCGGTAGACCCGGACCGGGCGGTCCTGCTGATCCATGACATGCAGCGGTACTTCCTCAATCCGCTGCCCGGCGCGCTGCGCGAGGAAGTGGTCGCCAACGCCGTCCAGGTGCGCGAGTTCTGCGCCGAGCGCGGCGTGCCGACGTACTACACCGCCCAGCCCGGCGGGATGACCGAGAAGGAGCGCGGTCTGCTGCGCGACTTCTGGGGGCCGGGGATGCGGACCGACCCGGTCGACCGGGACGTGGTGGAGCCGCTGGCTCCGCGCCCCGGCGACCGGGTGCTCACCAAGTGGCGCTACAGCGCCTTCTTCCGTACCGACCTGCTCGAACAGATGCGGGCCCAGGGCCGCGACCAGCTGATCACCGTCGGTGTGTACGCGCATGTGGGTGTGCTGGCCAGCGTGCTAGAGGCGTTCACCAACGACATCCAGCCGTTCCTCGTCGCCGACGCCATCGCCGACTTCTCCGAGGCGCACCACCGGATGACCTTGGAGTACGCGGCCCAGCGCTGTGCCGCGGTCACCACCACCAAGGAGATCACCGCATGACCGACCACGAAGACACCGTGGACCAGGCCGACCGGACCGCTCTCGCGACCGGGCTGCTGCGCCGGATCACCGGGGAGCATCCACCCGCCTTCGCCGTGCTCCACCGCCCCGAGTCGGCCGGACCCGGCCGGCTGGAGGTGCTGACCGGCACGGTCGCGGAGTACGAGAACCTGGCCGGCATCCCGCTCGCCGAGGACGGCGCCGCCGGCCCCGGGCACGAGGTGCTGACCCTGATCCCGTACCGGCAGCTCGCCGAGCGCGGGTTCCACGCCCCCGACGACGGCGCCCCGCTGCTGTCGCTGCTCGTCGAGGAGCAGTACGAGCTGCCCCTCTCGACGGGCCTGTCGCTCCTGCCCGACCTGCCGCTGGACGTCTCCGAGGGCGTCTTCGACGTCACCGACGAGGTGTACGCCGACACCGTCCGGAAGATCATCGACAACGAGATCGGCCGGGGCGAGGGCGCGAACTTCGTCATCCGCCGCTCCTTCGTCGCCGACATCTCCGACTACTCGCCGCGCCACGCGCTCGCCTTCTACCGGCGGCTGCTGAGCGCGGAGACGGGAGCCTACTGGACGTTCATCGTCCACACCGGTGAGCGGACCCTCGTCGGCGCCAGCCCCGAGCGGCACGTCAGCCTCGACGACGGCACCGCGGTGATGAACCCGATCAGCGGGACGTACCGCTACCCCGCCCAGGGCCCCTCCGTGCCCGAGATCCTCGACTTCCTCGCCGACCGCAAGGAGGCCGACGAGCTGTACATGGTCGTCGACGAGGAACTCAAGATGATGGCCCGCATCTGCGACGCGGGCGGCATCGTCACCGGACCCCACCTCAAGGAGATGGCCCGCCTCGCGCACACCGAGTACTTCATCTCGGGCCGCACCACGCGCGACCCGCGGGAGATCCTGCGCGAGACGCTGTTCGCGCCGACGGTCACCGGCAGCCCGCTGGAGAGCGCGGCCCGTGTCATCTCCCGCTACGAGCCCCAGGGGCGCGGCTACTACAGCGGCGTGCTCGCGCTCATCGGCCGCGACGAGCGGGGCGAGCGGGCGATGGACTCCGCGATCCTGATCCGGACCGCCGAGATCGACGGGGCCGGCCAGGTCCGCATCGGCGTCGGCGCGACCCTGGTGCGCCACTCCGACCCGGACTGCGAGGTCGCCGAGACCCGGGCCAAGGCCGCCTCGCTGCTCGACGCGCTCAAGGACCGGGGACCGGTGACCTTCCGCGAGCACCCCGAGGTCCGCGCCGCGCTGGAGAGCCGCAACGAGAACGTGGCCCGCTTCTGGTTCGACGACCCCGAGGAGCGGCTGCGCACCGCGCACGATCCGGTGCTCAGCGGCAAGCGGATCCTGGTGGTGGACGCCGAGGACACCTTCACCTCGATGATCGACCAGCAGCTGCGCTCCCTGGGCATGACGGTCACCGTGCGCCGCTTCGACGAGCCGTACGAGATCGACGACTACGACCTCGTGGTGATGGGCCCCGGCCCGGGCGACCCGCGCGAGACCGGCGACCCCAAGATCTCGCACCTGCGGGGCACGGTCCGCCGGCTCCTGGCCGAGAAGCGGCCGTTCTTCGCGGTCTGCCTGAGCCACCAGGTGCTCAGCACCCTCCTCGGGCTCCCGCTGGTCCGCCGCGACACCCCGAACCAGGGCGTCCAGAAGCCGGTCCAGCTCTTCGGGACCCCCGAACTGGTCGGGTTCTACAACACCTTCGCCGCGCGCTCCCCCGAGGACAAGGTGGAGGTCGACGGGGTCGGCGTCATCGAGCTCAGCCGGGACCCCGAGACGGACGACGTGCACGCCCTGCGCGGGCCGCACTTCGCCTCGCTGCAGTTCCACGCCGAATCGCTGCTCACCCGCAACGGGCCGGCCATCGTCGGCGGGCTGATCCGCGAACTGCTCGTCGGCGGGCAGCCGGCGCGGGAAGGGGGCGTACACGCGCCGTCCTCCCCCGCCGGTCCGGGCCCGGCGTCGTGACTGCCGCCACACTCACCGCGGAACGCCCCGGGACGAGACCGGCCGCCGCCGCCATGCCGGCGGCGGCCCGGCTCGCCCCGTCGTTCAACGCGGGCTGGCTCGCCGCCGAGCTGCGGCGGGTCTGCCCGCCCTCCGACGACTGGCGCAGCCTGGTGCTGCGGGCACCGGGCGGGCGGGCCCTGCCCGGCATCCCCGCGGACGGCCCGGACGGGGACTGGACCGACACCCCGTGGCTGGAGCGGCTGCCGCACACCCGCTACATCCTGAAAGCGGTGCCCGCACCGGTCGTCAGTGCCCGGTTCCTGTGCCGGGCGCCCGGCAGCGGCGCGGTCGGCCGCATCGAGGCCGCGCAGGGCCCGTACTGGGGAACGGCGCGGCTGCACGTCCCGGTGGAGACCAACGCCCAGACCCTGCTCCTGCTCGACGGCGAGGTCCACCGCTGGAACCCCGGTGACCTGTGGTTCGGTGACTTCACGCGGACCCACCAGGTCCGCAACCAAGGCTCGGAGCACTCGGTGCACCTGGCCCTGGACGTGCTGCTGACCGAGCCGCTCGCCCGTCTCTTCCCGGTGGCCTGGCGGGACTGGTTCCGGTCCGGTGACGTCCTGGTCAACCGGATCGCCCGGCCGGTCGCGCAGGCCGCTCTCGAGGCCCCGCCCCGGGCCTTCGAGCTGCCGTCCGCCTTCTTCCTGCGGGAGCACGCGGACCCGCTGGACGGCTACGCGGCGGCCCAGCGCGCGGTGCTGGCGCCCGAGCCCGCGGCCGGCCGGATGGTCCTGCGGCTGGCCAGCGGCCGGACGCTGCCGCTGGTCCACGTCGGCGGCGAGGAGTACCGCTTCGCGGGCCGCAGCGAGGAGCGCACGCTGCAGACCCGTGGTGAGGGCGCGCGGGCGGAGATCGTCCTCCGGGCCCGTGCGGGCCGCCACGAGCGGCAGCGCACGGTCCCGCTCCGCACGCCGTAGCGGTCCCTGAAAAGTCTCAACAGCCCTGCACAGCCGTTCCGGTGCCGCGTGTCCGGCGCCGGGCTGTGTGGCCGGGGCACCGCGCGGGCGGCCGAGAGTGTTGCCGGCCTACCTCCCCGCGCGGTGCCCTCGGCTGACAGCTTTTGAGGAGACCGCAAGAGGAAGAAGGGGACACGTGAGCACCGTCGAACAGACGCGTTCCGGCACGGGAACGGAGGTGAAGCGGCAGCCCGCCCCGCGCACCGTACGGACCCGGGCCCGGTCGGGCGCCACCGCGGCCCCGGCCACGCCGGCCACGCCGGCCCGCCACCCGCTGCTGCCGTCCGAGCATCCCGTCCGGCTCATCGACGCCGACGGACGCCGGACCGCCGCCGGACAGGACGCGGGATACGAACTACCTGACGCCGAACAGCTGTTGAAGGCCTACCGGGCGATGGTGACCGGCCGCCGCTTCGACCAGCAGGCGACCGCCCTCGCCAAGCAGGGCGAACTCGCCGTGTACCCCTCCTCGCACGGCCAGGAGGCCTGCCAGGTGGCCGCGGCGCTCGTACTCGGCGAGAACGACTGGCTGTTCCCCACCTACCGGGACTGCGTCGCCGTCCAGGCCCGCGGCATCGACCCGGTCGAGACCCTGACCCTGATGCGCGGCGACTGGCACTGCGGCTACGACCCCGCCCTGCACCGCACCGCCCCGCAGGCCACCCCGCTGGCCACGCAGGGACCGCACGCCGTCGGCGTGGCGCACGCCGCCCGGCTTCGGGGCGAGGACACCGTGGCCCTCGTACTCATCGGCGACGGGGCCACCAGCGAGGGCGACTTCCACGAGGCGCTGAACTTCGCGGCCGTGTTCAAGTCCCCGGTGGTCTTCCTGGTGCAGAACAACGGCTTCGCGATCTCCGTCCCGCTCGAGAAGCAGACCGCGGCGCCCTCGCTCGCCTACAAGGGCATCGGCTACGGCATCCCGTCCGAACAGCTCGACGGCAACGACGCGGCGGCGCTCCTCGCGGTGCTGGGCGAGGCCGTGACACGGGCCCGGGCGGGCGGCGGACCGACCCTGATCGAAGCCCACACCTACCGCATGGACCCGCACTCCAGCGCCGACGACCCGGGCCGCTACCGCGACGCCGCCGTCACCGACAGCTGGGTGGCCAAGGACCCGGTGGCCCGGCTGGAGCGCTACCTGACGGCCGAGGGGCTGCTGTCCGGGGCGGACATCGCCGACGCCGCCCGCGCGGCGGAGGAGCGGGCCGTCGATCTGCGCGGCCGGATCCTGCGGTCCGGCCCGCCGGAGCCGCGGACCCTCTTCCACCACATCCGCAGCGGGGGCTCGGCGCAGCTGAGCGAGCAGGAAGCACTGCTGGCCGCCGAAACCGCCCTGGAGGACTGACGATGACGGCAGTTGTGGACGCGCCGCAGCAGCTGGACGCGACGCTCGCGCGCACGACGATGGCGCAGGCCCTGAACCGGGCCCTGGCCGACGCGATGACCGCCGATCCCTCGGTGGTCGTGCTGGGCGAGGACGTCGGCCCCCTCGGCGGCGTCTTCCGGATCACCGACCGGCTGCAGCGCGAGTTCGGCGAGGAGCGGTGCTTCGACACACCGCTGGCCGAGGCCGGGATCATCGGCATGGCCGTCGGAATGGCGATGAACGGCTTCCGGCCGGTCGCCGAGATGCAGTTCGACGCGTTCGCGCTGCCGGCGTTCGAGCAGGTCGTCGGCCATGTCGCGAAGATGCGCAACCGGACCCGGGGCGTCCTGAACCTCCCGATGGTCATCAGGATCCCGTACGCGGGCGGCATCGGCGGCGTCGAGCACCACAGCGACTCCTCCGAGTCGTACTACGCGCACACCGCCGGCCTCACGGTCGTGGCCCCGTCGACCGCGGCCGACGCCTACTCGCTGCTGCGCGAGGCGATCGAGTACCCGGACCCGGTGGTGTTCCTGGAGCCCAAGCGGCTGTACTGGGCCAAGGAGCCGCTGTCCCTGCCGGTGCGCACCGAGCCGATCGGCCGGGCCGTGGTCCGCCGGGCGGGCACCGACGCCACGCTGGTCGCGTACGGGCCGTCCGTGCCGGTGGCACTGGCGGCGGCTGCGGTGGCCGCGGCGGAGGGCCGCTCGCTGGAGGTCGTCGACGTACGGTCCCTGGTGCCCTTCGACGAGGAGACGGTCGCGGCCTCGGTACGCCGCACCGGGCGCGCGGTGGTGATCGCGGAGGCCTCGGGCTTCGCGAGCGTCGCCTCCGAGATCAGCGCACGCATCGCGGAGCAGTGCTTCCACTCGCTGCACGCACCGGTCCGCCGGGTCACCGGCTTCGACATTCCGTATCCGCCGCCGAAGTTGGAGCGGCACCACCTGCCCGGTGTCGACCGGATCCTCGACACCGTCGACGAGCTTCAGTGGGAGAGCGCATGAGTACGGCAGCGGCCGTGCAGGACTTCCTCCTGCCCGATCTGGGTGAGGGACTGACCGAGGCGGAGATCGTCCGCTGGCTGGTGGCCGAGGGGGACGTGGTCACCGTCGACCAGCCGGTGGTGGAGGTCGAGACGGCGAAGGCCACGGTGGAGGTGCCGAGCCCGTACGCCGGGACGGTGGCCGTCCGCCACGCCGCGGAGGGCGCCACCCTGGAGGTGGGCCGCCCCCTGCTGACGGTCACCCCGCCCGGCACGGTCGCCGGCGTCGCCACCACCGTTCCCGCCGTCTCCGTCGCCGTCCCCGCTGCCACGCAGCCCGCCGAGGAGGGTTCGGGCAAGGTCCTGGTCGGCTACGGCACCCAGCCCCTGGGCACCAACCGCCGCCGCCGCGCGGCGGCGCGCGCCCTGACCCCGCCCACGGGCGCCGACCCGCAGGTGACCCGGTCCACGGCTCCGGCTCCGGCTCCGGCCGCCGGCCAGGCCCCGGCCGAGGCCGCGCGGGTCGTGTCGCCCGTCGTACGGGCGCTGGCCGCCGCCAACGGGCTCGATCTCGGGTCCGTGGCCGGGACGGGGGCCGGTGCGGTCATCACCCGGCAGGACGTCAACGCCGCGCTCGCCCAGCGGGATCTGTGCCGCGCCGTGCGGACACCGGCGCCCACCGCCCCGGCGCAGGCCGTCGGGGAGACCCGGCTGCCGCTGCGCGGGGTGCGGGGGGCCATCGCGCGCAAGCTCACCAAGGCCGCCGCCGTCCCCACCGCCACCGTGTGGGTCGACGTGGACGCCACCGAGCTGCTGGAGCTCAAGCGGAGCCTCGACGGCATCGGACTGCTCGCGCTGCTCGCCCGGTTCACCGTCGCGGGCCTGCGCTTGTTCCCCGAACTCAACGCCACCGTCCGCGAGGACGAGATCGTCCGCTACGACTCCGTGCACCTCGGCATCGCGGCGCAGACCGACGCCGGCCTGCTGGTTCCCGTCGTCCGCGACGCGGACCGCCTGACCACCCGCGGTTTCCAGCGCGAGCTCGCCGCCCTCGTCGAGCGGGCCCGCTCCGGCGGCCACGGCCCGGCCGAGCTCACGGGCGGCACCTTCACCCTCAACAACTACGGGACCTTCGGCGTCGACGGCAGCTCCATGCTGCTCAACGCCCCCGAGGCGGGCATCCTGGGCATCGGCCGGATCATCGAGCGGCCCTGGACCTTCGAAGGCCGCATCGAGTCCCGCTCCATCAGCCAGCTCTCGCTCGTCTTCGACCACCGGGTCTGCGACGGCGCCGCCGCCGGCGGCTTCCTGCGCTTCGTCGCGGACTGCGTCGAGCACCCGGGCGCAACGTTCGCGGACCTGTGAGCGACGGCCGGCCGAACACCCGCGAGACCCTGCTGGGCGAGGCCGTCCTGCTCTTCAACGAGAAGGGCTTCGCGGCGTCCGGCATGGGGCTCCTCGCCGATCGGATCGGCATCCGCAAATCAAGCCTCTACCACCACGTGCAGAGCAAGGAAGAGCTGCTGGAGCTGGCCCTCGGCCGCGCCCACGGCATGCTCCTCACCGCCCTGCACCCCGCCTCGCCGAGCCGCACCGCGTTCGGCCGGCTCGAATCGTTCGTACGTGCCGTGCCCGACCGGCCGGACCGCGAACTGCCCTGCATCCAGCTGCTCCTGGGCCCGGACGGATGGTCCGCGGCAGGGGCGCGCACCGACATCGAGCGCCGCGTCGCCGAGCTGATCCGGCGTGCCGCGGACGAAGGGACCGTACGGCAGGACCTGCCGCCGGACCTGTGCGCCGGGCTGCTGCTCGACACCATCGGCTCCGCCCTCGCCCGGCGGTCCACCACCGTGCCCATCGACGTGCTCGTCGCCCTCGCCCTCGGCGGGCTGCGCGAGTACCGCACACCGATCCTTCCAGGGAGTTCCGTATGTCCGTCGACATGAGTCCGATCAGCGGCACGAGCCTGCTCACCGGGGTCCGCAGCGACGCCGGCAACGCCGCCCGGGCCGTGCAGGCCGTCCTCGCGCACCGGAGCGACATCGACGAGGTCGACCGCCGCCTGATCTCACTGATCAAGGAGCGGATCCAGATCTCCAGCCGGGTCCAGAAGGCCCGGATGGGGGCCGGCGGCCCGCGCATCGTGTACTACCGCGAGGAGCAGATCCTCGGCACCTACGAGCGTGAACTGGGCAGCTCCGGCGAGGCGATCGCCCGCGTGCTCCTCGAACTGGGCCGGGGCCAGGACTGATCGTCGCGCCCGGCGCGCACCTGACGTACCCGGGGCGCGACCTGACGAGACGGCGCACGGCCCGTTGAAGGGGCCCGCCCCGCTGTCCCACGATGACCCGGCGGGCAGCGTCCCGCACCGGAACCGGCAAGGAGCCGTACCACCATGAGCGATGAAGCACGCGGGGGCTACGTCCTCGTCGAAGCATCCGGCGGTACACCCCTGACGGTTCTGGTGGCCACCGGCGGTGAGACCGCCGTGGCCCTGGAAGCCCGGGCGATCCTGGAGCGTGACGGCATCGGCACCCGCGTGGTGTCGGTTCCCCGCCCCGACCGGTTCCTCGCCCAGGACCAGGCCTACCGCGATGCGGTCCTGGCCCCGCACACGGCGGTCAGGGTGTCCGTCGAGGCCGGTTCGGCCCTCGGCTGGTACGCCATGGCCGGCGGTGCGGGCCAGACCGCGAGCCTGGACCGGTTCGGCCGCTGGGGCAGCTACCGGAGCCTGTACCAGCAGTGCGGGCTGACCGCCCACCGCGTCGCCAGCGCAGCCCGGGCCGGCCTGGCCCGGGCCCACAGGGCCCGCAACCAGGGCCTGTCGTGAGGGGTGTCCGGCACCCCGCGTCCTGACCACCAGTCCCGACCTGGAGCCACCTTGTCGCCCAACACGGCAGCCGCCGCGTCCGCCCTGTCCGCCCGGATCCCGGGATCCAAGAGCCTCACCAACCGCGCCCTGCTGCTGGCCGCCGCCGCACGCGGCACCTCGGGCCTGTGGGCACCGCTGGTCAGCGACGACACCGTCGCCTTCCGGCGGGCCCTGACCGCGATCGGCATCAGCACCTCCACCACCCCCTCCGACGAGTGCTGGGAGGTCACCGGCACCGGTGGCGGCCCGTACGCCCCCGGCCGGGTCTGGTGCGCGGACGCCGGGACCGCCGCCCGCTTCCTGCCGCCCTTCGCGGCCACCGGACGCGGCAGCTTCGTCTTCGACGGCTCCGAGCAGTTGCGGGCCCGCCCGCTGGGCCCGCTCACCCGGGCCCTGACCCGGCTCGGCGCCGAGGTCGCGGCGGGCCCGGACGGCGGACTGCCGCTGACCGTGGCCGCCCGGGGGCTGGCGGGCGGCGTCGTGGAGCTGGACTCCGGCCTCAGCAGCCAGTACCTGAGCGGGCTGCTGATGGCCGGCCCGCTGATGACCGGCCCGCTCACGGTGGACGTGCCGCGCCTGGTGAGCCGCCCGTACCTGGACATGACCCTGGCACTGATGCGGCGCTTCGGCGCGGACGTGAGCGAGGACGCCGGTACGGTCACGGTCCGACCCGGCGGGTACGCGGCGACGGACCTGGTGATCGAGCCGGACGCGTCGACCGCCTCGTACTTCTTCGCGGCGGCGGCCGTCACCGGCCGCACCCTGACCGTGCCCGGTCTGGGCAGCAGCAGCCTCCAGGGGGACCTGCGGTTCGCCCGGGTGCTGGAGCTGACGGGCGCCGAGGTGGAGATCGGCCTGCACTCGACCACCGTCACCGGCCCGGCCGGCGGACGGCTGACCGGTGGTTTCACCGTCGACATGGGCGAGATCTCCGACACCTTCATGACCCTGGCCGCCATCGCGCCGCTCTTCGACGGGCCGGTCACCATCACCGGGATCGCGCACGCCCGGCTGAAGGAGTCCGACCGGATCGCCGCGGTGGCCGCGAACCTGCGGGCCTGCGGGATCCGCGTGGAGGAGGGGCCGGACCGGATCACCGTCCACCCCGGCACCCCGCGCCCGGCCGTCGTCGACTGCCATCGCGACCACCGCATCGCGATGTCGTTCGCCGTACTGGGCCTGGGCAGTTCCGTGCCGCTGACGCTGGACGACCCGGCGTGCGTGGCCAAGACCTTCCCCGAGTTCCACACCGAGCTGAACAGGCTCTTCCCCGAGTACCAGATCCGCCTTGACAAGGAGCAGTGAGAGAACGTGCTGAGCAGGTTGCGCTGGCTGACCGCCGGCGAGTCCCACGGGCCCGCGCTGGTCGCCACCCTGGAGGGGCTGCCGGCCGGCGTTCCCGTCACCACCGCCCTGGTCGCGGAGCACCTGGCGCGGCGCCGGCTCGGCTACGGCCGCGGGGCGCGGATGAAGTTCGAGCAGGACGAGATCACCTTCCTCGGTGGCGTCCGGCACGGCAGTTCGCTGGGCTCCCCGGTCGCCGTCATGGTCGGCAACAGCGAGTGGCCCAAGTGGGAGAAGGTCATGTCGGCCGATCCCGTGGACCCCTCGGAGCTGAAGGAGACGGGCCGCAACGCACCGCTGACCCGGCCGCGGCCCGGTCACGCCGACCTCGCCGGGATGCAGAAGTACGGCTTCGACGAGGCCCGGCCGATCCTGGAGCGCGCCAGCGCCCGGGAGACCGCCGCCCGGGTCGCGCTCGGCGCGATCGCCCGGTCCTTCCTCAAGGAGGCCGCGGGCATCGAGATCGTCTCGCACGTGGTGGAACTGAACGCCGCGAAGGCCCCGTACGGGGTGTACCCGACGCCGGCCGACGTGGACCGGCTGGACGAGGATCCGGTGCGCTGCCTGGACGCGGACGCGAGCAAGGCGATGGTCGCGGAGATCGACCAGGCCCACAAGGACGGCGACACCCTGGGCGGCGTCGTCGAGGTGCTGGCGTACGGCGTGCCCGTCGGGCTCGGCTCGCACGTCCACTGGGACCGGCGCCTGGACGCGCGTCTGGCGGCCGCGCTGATGGGCATCCAGGCCATCAAGGGCGTGGAGGTCGGCGACGGCTTCGAGCTCGCCCGGGTGCCCGGGTCGAAGGCGCACGACGAGATCGTCTCCACCGACGGCGGTCTCAAGCGCACCTCGGGCCGCTCCGGCGGCACCGAGGGCGGGCTGACCACCGGTGAACTGCTGCGGGTACGGGCCGCGATGAAGCCCATCGCGACCGTGCCGCGCGCGCTGGCGACCGTCGACGTGGCGACGGGCGAGGCGACGGTCGCCCACCACCAGCGCTCCGACGTGTGCGCCGTCCCGGCCGCCGGGATCGTCGCGGAGGCCATGGTGGCCCTGGTGCTCGCGGACGCTCTGCTGGAGAAGTTCGGCGGCGACTCCGTCCCCGAGACGCGGCGCAACGTCCGGTCCTACCTCGACCACCTGCGCATCCGATGACCGCCGGTTCCGCCGGTTCCACCGGTTCCGCCGGTTCCCCAGCCGATCCCGTCGTCCCGGCCGTCCCCGCCGCCCCGGTTGCCCCGGTTCCCGTCCTGGTGATCAACGGGCCCAATCTGGGCCGGCTGGGCCGCCGCGAGCCCGGCATCTACGGCGCCGGAAGCCATGAGGAGCTGGCCGAGAGCTGCCGCCGGACCGGCCGGGAACTGGGCCTGGACGTCGAGGTCCGCCAGAGCGACGCCGAGGCCGACCTGGTGCGCTGGCTGCACGAGGCCGCCGACGGCGAGATCCCCGTCGTCCTCAACCCCGCCGCCTTCACCCACTACTCGTACGCCCTGCGCGACGCCGCCGCCCAGCGGACCGCGCCGCTCATCGAGGTCCACCTCTCCAACCCGTACGCCCGCGAGGAGTTCCGCCACCGCTCGGTGATCTCCCCGGTGGCGAGCGGGACGATCTCGGGCCTCGGCGCCGGCTCCTACCGGCTCGCGCTGCACGCCGTGGCCCGGGAGGTGCACGGCCCGTGCTGACCACGAGGGCAGCGGCCCGCCGGATCGGCATCCTGGGCACCGGATCGGCCACCCCGTCCCGCATCGTCACCAACGACGAGGCGGGCGCGGAGGCCGGTGTCGACGACGCCTGGATCCACGCCAAGACGGCCATCCGGCAGCGGCGTTGGGCCAAACCCGACGAGGCCACCGGAGACCTGGCCGTCCAGGCCGCCCGGGCCGCGCTCCAGGACGCCGGGCTGCGCGCCCGCGACCTCTCGCTGATCGTGCTGGGCACCTCCACCCCCGACAGCCCGCAGCCCGCGACCGCCTGCTTCGTCGCCGACGAGCTGGGCATCGGCCACGGCACCGCCGCCTTCGACGTCAACGCGGTGTGCAGCGGCTTCGCGTTCGCCCTGGCCACCGCCGAAGGACTGCTGCGGACCTCCGGCGGCGCCGGCCACGCCCTCGTCATCGGCGCCGACGTCTACTCCCGCATCCTGGACCCCGCCGACCGGCGCACCGTCGTGCTCTTCGGCGACGGCGCGGGCGCGGTGGTGCTCGGCCCCGTGCGGCCGGAATCCGGGCGGGGCCTGATCGCCTCGCGGCTGGCCTCCTTCGGCGCCGAGCGGGAACTCGTCGGGGTCGCCGCGGGCGGCAGCCGGCTGCCGTCCTCGGCGCAGACCCTGGCCCGCGGCGAGCACCGGTTCACGATGAACGGGCGCGGGGTACGGGACTTCGTCGCGGCCGAGGTGGTGCCCGCCGTGGCCCGGTTCCTCGCCGACTGCGGGGTGCGGCCCGCCGACCTCGCGCACTTCGTCCCCCACCAGGGCAACGGCCGGATGCTCGAAGAGCTCGCCGCCGGCCTCGGCATCCCCGCCGACCGTACCCGGGGCTCCTTCGCCGCGTACGGGAACACGGGGGCCGCCTCCGTCCCACTCACCCTCGATCTGACCGCCAGGTCCGGTGCCCTCGCCGCCGGTGACCTCGTGCTGCTCGCCGCGTTCGGCGGCGGCATGACCATGGGGCTCACCCTGCTGCGCTGGTGAACCGGACCGGCGGAGGAAGGCCCCGTATGTCCGAGACGCTCGATCCGGAGCTGGTGGACGCCTACCTGGCCCGCATCGGGGCCGCGCACCCGGTCCGGCCGGATGCCGCCGCCCTGCGCGACCTCCAGGAACGGCACGTGCTGAGCGTGCCGTTCGAGAACCTGCACTACTACGCGGGCAAGCCGATCCGCCTCGACCACACCATCGTCCACAAGATCGTCTACGAACGCCGCGGCGGCGGCTGCTACGAGGTCAACCCCTCCTTCGCCCACCTGCTGCGGGCCCTCGGCTTCGACGTGGAGCTGCTGCCGGCCCGGGTCTGGATCGACGGGGTGCTCGGCGTCCCGCTCGGCCACGTGGTGCTGCGCGTGCGCACCGCGGAAGGGGACTGGCTCGTCGACGTCGGCTTCGGCCGCAACAGCCGCCACCCGCTGTCCCTCGACACCCGCGCCGACCAGCGGGACCCGCACGGGGTCTACCGGCTCGCGCCGCTGCCCGACGGCGGCCACGAGCTCTTCATGAACACCCATGCGCAGTACCGCGTGGAGCCCCGCCCGATCGCCGTCGAGGACCTGCGGGCCACCCTGTGGTGGTACCGCACCAGCGCGGAATCGCCGTTCCTGCAGAGCCAGTTGTGTTCCCTGCCGACCGAGGACGGCCGGGTCACCCTGATCGGCCGCACCCTGCTGCGCCAGGTGGGGGCCGACCGGTTCTCCGAGCGCCTCGACGACGACTCCCAGGTGATCGAGACCTACCGCGAGCACTTCGGCATCGAGCTCGACGAGATCCCGCCGGACCTCGACGTGGACGCGGCCGGCGCGGTCCGGCTGGGCGCGTCCTGACCGGCGCCCTCCCCCATCCCTCCCCGCTCTCCCCACCCCTCAGGAGCACCGTGTTCCCCACGGAAGACCCCGAGGAGTTCCTGCGCTCCGCCATGCGCTGGCACTTCTCCCCCGAGACCGGCTCTCCGTTCTGGCTGGACCGGGTCCGGGACCTGGATTTCGACCCGCTGACCGACATCCGCACCTTCGCCGACCTCACCCGCTTCCCCAACTACGCCGGCGAGCTGCGCGACGTACGCGCCGAGGACCTGATCCCGCGCGGCTACGGCGAACGCCCCGACGTCGTGGGCGTGTACGAGAGCGGTGGCACCACCGGCGCCCCGAAGCGGATCGTGCTGCTGCGGGACTGGCTGGACCGCCTCGTCGAATGGAGCAGCGCCCAACTCGACGCGCACGGGGTCCCGCAGGGGGTGAACTGGCTCTCGGTGGTGCCCTCGGGCCCCCACATGGTCGGCGACATCATCAAACGGCAGACCGCCCACCGGGGCGGCCTCACCTTCGGTGTGGACCTCGACCCGCGCTGGGTGAAGAAGCTCATCGCACGCGGCGACACCGCCGGGGCCGGGGCGTACGCCGAGCACATCCTGGACCAGGTGCGGTACGTGCTGCGCAGCCAGGACATCGGGGTGCTCATGTGCACCCCGCCCGTGCTGGAGCGGATCGCGGCCGACACGGAGCTGGCGGAGCTGGTCAACGAGAAGGTGCGGGCGATCAACTGGGTGGGCACCCAGATGGACGCCGACAGCCGGTACCTGTACCGCACGGAGGTCTTCCCGGACACCGTCCTCTACAGCGGGTACGGCAGCACGATGATCCTCGGCAACGCCGGCGAGCGGCCGGGGCTCGGACACGACGACCCGTGCGTGTACGACCCGTACTCGCCCTACATGACGCTGTCGGTGGTCGACCCCGAGACCCGGCGGCCCGTCGCGTACGGGGAGCGCGGCCAGGTGGTCATGCACCACGTGAGCCGGAGCCTGCTCATGCCGAACAACCTGGAGCGGGACCACGCCACCCGGATCCGGCCCCCGCACGGCGCGGAGCAGACCGGGGACTCGGTCGCGGACATCGCGCCGGTCAGGGAGTTCGACAACGAGACCGTGATCGAAGGGGTCTACTGATGGCCGCCCCCGAAGAGCCGCCCGCGCCGCCCGCGCCGCCCGTGCCGGACACCCTGGACACGCTGCCCGCCCTGGACGCCCTCGGGCCCTCGGGGACCTTCCGCGCCCGCAACCGGATCACGCTCACCGATGTCGCCGGCCGCCCCGCCGCCACCCTCGGCCTGGTGCCCCGGCTGTACGTGCGGCGCACCATGGCAGCCCTGCGGGCCGCCTCCCCGCCGCCCGCCGCGGAGCGGTTCGCGCTGCTCGCCCGGGCCGGCCGGATCTTCGCCGAGGACACCATCGGCGGCCTGGACCCCGCCGCCCACGAGCGGATCACCGCCCGCGTCTCCGGGGTCCCGCTCGGTGTCGTACGGGCCGCCGCGGCCGCCGTCACCGAAGCCGCCGAGCAGGCGGCGTACATCCTGGACCAGGCCCGCCCGGCCGGCGCCGCCGACTCCTGGCGCGATCCGCGCACCCGGCGGGGCAGCGCCGTCTGGACCCGGCGCGGCTCGGTCTTCGCCGTGCACGCGGCGGGCAACCACCCCGGCCCGCACTCGCTGTGGCTGGAAGCGCTGGCGCTGGGCTACCGGGTCGCCGTACGGCCCTCCCGGCGCGAGCCGTTCACCCCGTACCGGCTGGTCGCGGCGCTGCGCGCGGCCGGCTTCGGGCCGGATCAGGTGGCGCTCCTGCCCACCGGGCACGAGGTGGCCGACACGGTGCTGGACGAGGCCGACCTCGGACTCGTCTACGGCGGCGACGAGGTCGTCGCCAAGTACGGCGGATCCCGGGTCCTGCCACAGGGCCCCGGACGCTCGAAGATCCTGGTGACCGCGGGCCAGGACTGGCGCGATCACCTGGACGTGATCGTCGACTCGGTCGCCCACCAGGGCGGGGTGGCCTGCATCAACGCCACCACCGTGCTGGTCGAGGGTGATCCCGGCCCACTGTCGCGGGCGCTCGCCGAGCGGCTCGCGGCGTCGGCGGACCTGCCGCCCGAGGACCCGAAGGCGGTGCTCCCGGTGCAGCCGGCCGGGCACGCCCGCGCCCTGGAGGCGTACCTGCTCACCCGCGCCGCCGAGCCCGGGGCACGGGCCTGGCTCGGCGGGGACGGCATCGTCTCGGAACTCGGCGACGGAAGCGCGGTGCTGCGCCCGGCGGTGCACCAGCTGGAACGCTCCGACGACCCCCGCACCGGCCTGGAGATGCCCTTCCCCTGTGTCTGGGTCGCGCCCTGGAGCCGGGCGCAGGGCATCGCGCCGCTGCGCGGCAGCCTGGTGGTCTCCGTACTCGGCCCGGACGCCGACACCGGGCCGCTGGTGGACGAACTGCTGGCGGAACCGACCGTGTCCAACGTGTACACGGGGTCCCGGCCCACGTACTGGATCCGCCCCGGAGTGCCGCACGACGGCTTTCTGAGCGAGTTCCTGATGCGCACCAAGACCGCCGCGCGCGACTGACGGACGGCGACGCCGTCGCAGTTGATGGATCGCGGAGCGCACCTGACGGAGTACCCGGGGCCCGATGGCAGGCCCACGCCGCCCCGCACAGGATTCCTATCGACTACGCAGTCCCCACGACGGAGGAAGTCGCCCCATGTCAGGTATCCCGCAACCCGCTGCATCACCCGGAGACCCCGGACGTGCCGCCACGGACCAGGTTCCCTTCGGTGCCACCGTCGCGGTGATGGCCGTCATCGGGCTCATCCTCGGCAGCCAGGCCTACGTGACCATCCCGCTCATGCCGGAGATCGCCACGGCATGGGGCGTGGAGCAGTCCGCCGCCGCCTGGGCGACCTCGGCCTTCGCCATCGCCTACGCCTGCGGCTCGCTCCTCAGCGGCCCGCTCGCCGAGAACTACGGCCGCCGGACCGCGATCTGGACCAGCCTCGCCGCGCTGTCCCTCGCCACGCTGGCCGTGCCGCTGGCCGGCGGGCAGACCGGAGGACTGGCCATGCGCGCCGTGCAGGGCCTGGCCGCCGGCGTCTTCGCCCCCGTCGTGTACGCCTACTTCGGCGAGCGGCTGCCGGCCCAGCGGGTCGCCCTCGCGCTGACCGTGGTGTCCTGCGCGCTCGGCGGCACCCTGGTCGCCGGCCAGCTCGGCGCCCAGCTGCTGGAGTCGCTGTTCGGCTGGGGCGCCGTGTTCTGGGTCTCGGCCCCGCTGCTGGCCGCGGGCGCCGTGGCCGCCCGCATGGTGATGCTGCCGGACGCGCCGCGCGACGCCGGCCGGGCCGGGGGCGGCTTCGCCTTCGGCAACGTGCTCAGCTCCGGGCGGCTGATCCCGCTGTTCGTCACCGCGCTCATCGTGCTCGGCGGGGTCACCGCCGTCTACACCGGCGTCCAGCTGTACGGCCCGGAGTCGCTCGGCGACCCCGACGCCATGTTCGCGCTGCGCGCCTCCGCACTGCCGTCCCTGCTGGTCGCCGTCCTCGCGGCGCCGAAGCTGGCCGCCATCCCGCCGACCCGGCGGGCCGCCGGAGCGCTGGCCCTGGCCGGCCTGGGCATGGGCGCCGCCGCACTGGCCGGGGACAACACCCTGGTCCTGGGCATCGCCCTGTTCGCCGCCATGGTGGGCGTCGCGACCGCCGGACCCGCCCTGGTCCAGGCCGTCGGCGGAGCGGCCGGCGCGGACCGCGCCACCGCCATCGCCGTCTACAGCTTCCTGCTCAACCTCGGCGCCGGCATCGGCGCGCAGGTCCCGCAGGCCACCGACGTCTTCACGCACCTGGTGCTGTGGATCGGCCTGGCCTTCGCCGCCGCCATCGGCCTCGTCGTGCTGGCCGGACGGGCGTCGAACCGCGCCGCCGCCGCGGACAAGGGCCGCTCCGAGGTCCCGGGGGTGGCGTCCGTCCCCGCCGAGGCCCGCTGAACCACAGCCCCACCGCACCACCGCACCACCGCACCACGCACGATCCGCACGCCCCGAGACATCCCGAGACATCCCGAGACACCCCGAGACGAAAGGTCACTCTGATGAACGCCCTGCCGCCGCCGCCCGCCGCTGACTGGAACTCCGACGCCCTGGTGCTCGACGCGTACCTGGCCCGCATCGGCTTCGAAGGTCAGGCCACCGCCGACTTCGAGACCCTGCGCCGGCTGCACCGCGCCCACGTCGACGCCGTCTCCTGGGAGATCGTCGACCTGGCCGTCGGACACCGCATCTCGCTCGACCTCCCGAGCCTGCAGAAGAAGATCGTCGACTCCGGCCGCGGTGGCTGCTGCCTGGAGAACAACCTGCTCTTCGCGGCCGCGCTCGACCAGGTCGGCTTCAAGTCCACCCGCCACCTGGCGCGCGTCCGCCGCGGCAGCGACGCGATCCGCTACCGCTCGCACGCGGTCGTGATCGTCGAGGCCGAAGGCCGCCGCTACCTCGCCGACGTCGGCTTCGGCGACGAGGGCCCGCTGGAGCCCATCCCCTTCGAGGACGGCGCCGAGGTCACGGTCGGCGACTGGACCTGGAAGCTGGACCGCGAGGGCGAGGGCGAGAGCGAGGAGTGGGTGCTGCGGTGCCTGCACCACGACGGCTGGTTCGACGTGTACAGCCTGCGCGAGGAGCAGCACCACTGGATCGACTTCGAGGTGTCGAACGTGTACACCTCCACGAACCCGGCCTCGCCGTTCATCGGCAAGCTGGTCGCCCAGCGCGGTGACGACACCGTCCGGCACACCCTGCGCCACCGCACGCTCTTCGCCGACTACGCCGACGGGTTCAAGCACCAGCGCGAGCTGACCACCGACGAGGCGATCACGCACCTGCGCGACACCTTCCGCATCACGCTCTCGCACGAGGACGAGCGCGTCCTGCGCGAGAGCGTCCTGGTCCACTGAGGCCCCGTGCACCCGCCCCCGCCTTCCCCGCCTTCCCCGCAATCCCGCCGAGGAGAGACCTGATGCTGCGGAACCCCGCCCGAACAAACGGGCTCTACATAGGGACCGTTCCCGAGCAGGCCGCCGCCGCCCGCCCCAGCACGACGATCATGCTGGACCACAGCCTGGACGTACTGCCGGACGTCTCGGGGTATCTGACGGTCGGCGAACTGGCCGACCACATCGACGACATGGCCGCCCGTCTGTACGCGGCGGGTGTGCGCGCGAGCGACCAGGTCGCGATCTACAAGAACAACAACTTCGACATCTACATCCTGGCCAGCGCGAGCGCCCGCATCGGCGCCGTCCCGGTGATGCTCTCCCCCGCCCTGGACGGCGAGAGCACCGCCGCCCTGCTGGCCCGCCTCGACCGGCCGTACCTGCTGACGGACGACACCAAGCTCGACGGTCCGCTCGCCGGCGCCGACCTGGTGTCCGTCACCCACGCCGTGCTGTCGGTCTCCGCCGCCCGCGACGGGGTCGTCTCCCTCCAGGACCTGGCCGGTTCGCCGCGCCGCGAGCCCGTGCTGCTCGCCCCGGACCAGCCGGCCCTGATGACGCACACCTCGGGCACCACCGGCCTGCCCAAGCTGGTCGTCCACTCGCACCGCAGCCTCTTCGGCCGCTACCGTCCGCAGCGCCGCCTCGGCAAGCTCCTCAAGACGGGCGACACCGCCGCCATCCACCTCTCGTACGTGCACTCCCGGATGTACCTGGGCATGGCCGTACTGCTCCAGCGCGGCCTCCACGTGGCCGTCGTCAACGACACCGGCAACGAGAAGATCGCCGAGCTCTTCGGGCGGATCCGCCCGGCGTTCGTGGAGACCCACCCCAACTCCTTCATGGAGTGGGAGGAGCTGGTCGACGACCCGCGCCGCCCCTTCTCCAACGTCGCCTGTTTCAGCAGCACCTTCGACGCGATCCACCCGGGCACCATGGACCGCCTGCTGAAGGCCTCGCAGCGCACCAACCCGGTCTTCTTCCAGATCTACGGGCAGAGCGAGTGCGGCCCCCTCACCGGCCGCCACTACACGCGCAAGAACGCCCACAAGGCCGACGGCCGCTGCCTCGGCTACCCGATGCCCGGGATCACCAAGTACCGCCTGGTGCCCCGCAACGGCCTCAAGCCCTCCCGCGAGAACCCCGGATACATCGAGGTCAGCACCCCCGGCCGGGCCATCGGCTACTACGGGGAGAAGGAGCGCTTCGACAAGCAGGCCTTCGGCAAGTGGTGGCGCGGCGGCGACGTCGGCTTCAGCACCAAGGTGGGCTGCCTGCACCTGCTCGACCGCGAGGTCGACGTGATCCCCGGCATCCACTCCACCCTGGAGGTCGAGGACGCCGTGCTCCAGCGCCTGGAGGAGCTGGCCGAGCTGGTGCTCGTACCCGGCCCCAACCAGGAGGCCCTGCCGGTGGTCTGCACCCGCCAGGGCGAGCCGCTGGACCTCGCGCGCTGGAAGCGGGCCGTCGCCGACCTGCCGAAGATGGCCGATCCCATCCAGATCCCGCTCGCCGAACTACCGCGCACGGCCACCATGAAGGTCCAGCGCATCAAGCTGGCGTCGATCCTGCGCGAACAGCTGGAGGCAGCGTCGTGACCGAGCACATCCAGAGCACGGGCGGCACGGACTACGACGTCCTGATCGTCGGCGCCGGCCCCACCGGCCTGACCGCGGCCATCGAGCTGCTGCGCCGGGGGGTCGGGGTCCGGATCATCGACTTGACGACGGTTCCGCTGGGCGTGCCCAAGGCGCTGGCCCTGTGGCCGCGCGCCCTGGACATCCTGGAGGACATGGGGGCCGGCCCCGCCATCCGGGAGGCCTCCGTCCAGATCAACGCCCTCAGCTACTTCTCCGAGCGCCGGCACCTGGCCACCTTCGACTTCCAGGAGGACCTGGCGCCGCGGCACCTGCCGCAGCCCGAGACCGAGCGGGTGCTCACCGAGCGGCTGCACGCGCTCGGCGGCAAGGTCGAGCGCGGGGTGCGGCTGCTCGACATCGAGAAGGTCGACCACTCCGGCGACGTCAACGCCACCGACGGGGTCACCGCCGTCCTCGAGCACGGCGACGGCCTCATCGAGCGCACCCGGGTGCCCTTCCTGATCGGCGCCGACGGCGCGGGCAGCAAGGTCCGCGGCGAGCTGGGCTCGGCCTTCACCGGCAGCACGTACGAGATGGAGTTCGCCCTCGTCGACGCCCGCATCGAGGGCACCCTCCCCACCGACCAGGTGCTGTACTTCCAGAACCCCAACGGCACCCTGGTGATCGTCCCGCAGCCGGACGGCGTCTACCGCTTCCTGTCGGTGATGCCGCCCGGCGGCGAGCGCGTGAACGTCAAGATGATGCAGCAGGTCATCTACGACCGCGGCCCGCGCGGCATCAAGATCACCGAGCCGGTGTGGGAGACGGTCTTCCGCGTCCACGCCCGGCACGCCAGCGACTTCCAGCGCGGCCGCATCTTCCTGATGGGCGACGCCGCGCACGTGCACAGCCCGGCCGGCGGCCAGGGCATGAACAGCGGCCTCCAGGACGCCCACAACCTGGCCTGGAAGCTGGCCGCGGTCATCCACGGCGCCTCGCCCGTCTCCCTGCTCGACACCTACGGGCCCGAGCGCTCGGACGCGACCCAGCGGATCGTGCGCGACACCGACTTCCAGACGCGCGCCTGGATGTTCAACGGCCGGGTCCAGGTCCGGGCCCGCGACGCCGCCTTCCGGGTCCTGGACCGCACCGGGCTGGTCTCGCACTTCTACGCCCCCGTCATGGCGGGCCGCAGGCTCGCCTACGACATCGTCCGCGCCACCCAGCGGCCCTCGCGCAAGGCCGGCTGCGGTCTGCACGAGAAGCTGCCCGGCGGCCTCAAGGTCGGCGCCGTCTTCCCGCGCCGGCTGGCCCTCGCGCACCGCATCTCGGGCCCCGCCGCCGACCCGCAGGGCTGGACCCTGGCGGTGCTGCCGCCCTCCAGCGGCGGCTCCGACTGGAGCGCCGAGATCGGCCACATCCTCGACCGCTGGCCCCAGGTCCGGGTGGAGCGGCTGCGGCGGCGCAACTCGCTGCGCGCCACCGGCTGCTGGCGTCCCGGGTACTACCTGGTCCGGCCCGACGGGCACATCGCGGCCCACGGCCACGACCGGGACCTCAACCGCCTCGAGGCGGAACTCACCGCGACCCTCATCCCGACCGGAGCACACTGATGACGGAGACGATGACTCCCCCCAGCGAGATCCCCACCGGGACCCCCGGCCAAGTCCCCGGCCAGGTCCCCGGCCAGGCCCCCACCGGGACCTCCGCCGTCGAGTCCCCGCTGGTGGTCGTCGCCTACCACTCGGGGCGCGGCCACACGGCGGCCCTGGCGGCCGCCGCCCGCGACGGCGCCGGCGAGGCGGGGGCCCGCGCGGTCCTCGTCGACGTGCTGTCCATCAGTGACAGCCAGTGGACCCTGCTGGACGAGGCCGACGGAGTCATGTTCGGGTCGCCCACCTACATGGGCAGCGCCTCCTCGGCCTTCCACGCCTTCGCGGAGGCCAGCTCCAAGCGCTGGGCCGCCCAGGCCTGGCGGGACAAGGCCGCCTCCGGCTTCACGGTGGCCGGCTCCATGAACGGGGACAAGCTCCACACCCTCCAGTACTTCTCCATCCTGGCGGCCCAGCACGGAATGCACTGGGTCAACCTGGACATCCCGCCGGGCTGGAACTCCTCCACGGGCTCGGAGAACGACCTCAACCGCCTCGGCATCAACCTGGGCGCCGGCGCCCAGGCGAACACCGACGCGGGCGACGAGGGCGTGACCAAGGCGGACCTGGAGACGGTCCGCCACCTGGGCCGCCGCGTGGCCCAGGTGGCGGGCCTCCTCCGCGCCCGCCGCTGACCGGCGCCCCACCGCCGCGAACGGCCCCGGCCCCGCCCCCGAAAGGGGTGCGGGGCCGGGGCCGTTCGCGCGTCCGTTCAGCCCGGCGTGTGCATCAGCCGGTCCGCCGAGGCCGTCAGGGGGCGGCCGTACAGGGCGTGCAGGGCGGGGTAGGCGCGGGTGTCGCCGGACAGGACCGCGCCGAGCACGGTACGGGCGTCCGCGGCCAGGGTCAGCTTGGCGTACGCGTCCGTGCGGTGGTCGTGGCGCACGAACTCCAGCGCGCCCGGCTCCCGCCCCTGCACGTCGCCGAAGCCGGCCACCTCCACGCCCAGCAGCTTCAGCCGGGCGGCGGGGTCCGCGCCCGGGAAGGCGGCGGCGGGGTCGCCGGTCAGCTGGGCGGCGACCGCCTCGGCCATCCGGCGCCCCGGGGCCACCATGCCGTGGCAGCGGCCCTCGACGGCCGCGCACTCGCCGACGGCCCAGACGGCCGGGTCCGAGGTGCGGCAGTGCCGGTCGGTGAGGATCCCGCCGCGCTCCGCCCGGGCCAGGCCGGCCGCGGCGGCCAGTTCGTCGCGGGGCCGGACCCCGGCGGCGAAGACCACCAGGTCGGCGGGGAGCGGTCCGGTCCCGGCCAGGGTGACGGCGGCGACCGCACCGTCGGCGCCTGGATCGACGGACTCGACGGCGGCGTCGCAGTGCACGCCGATGCCGAGGGCCGAGATCCGGCGGCCCAGCACGGCCCCGCCGCCCGCGTCGACCTGGAGCGCCATCAGCCACGGGGCCCGCTCGACCACCTCGGTGCGCATGCCGAGCGCGTGCAGGGCGCTGGCGGCCTCCAGGCCGAGCAGGCCCCCGCCGATGACGACGGCGGGCCGGCCGGGCCGGGCGGCGGCCCGGATGGCGTCGACGTCCTCGATCGTCCGGTAGACGTGGCAGCCGGGCAGGTCGTGCCCGGGGACGGGCGGTACGAAGGGGCGGGATCCGGTGGCGAGCACCAGGGCGTCGTAGGGGACCTCCCGCCCGTCGGCACACCGCACCGTCCGCCGGGCCGGGTCGACGGCCGTGACGGTGCTGCCCAGCCGGACGTCCGCGCCCTCGAGGGGCTCCCGGGGCAGGGTGAGGGCGGCCGCGACGCGGCCGTGCGCGTACGAAGAGAGGGCGACCCGGTCGTACGCGGGTCGCCCTTCCTCTCCGTGCACGGTGATCCGCCAGGCCCCGCCCCGGTCACGGGCGCGCACCTCGGCCACCAGGTGGTGGCCGACCATGCCGTGTCCCACGACGACCAGGTTCCGGGTCATGTGTCGCTCCGTTCGGTCGTGAGTACGTCGCACAGGGCGCGCACCTCGTCCGCGCATCCGCCGCAGCCGGTGGTGGCGCGGGTGGCGCGAGCCAGTGCGGGCAGGTCCCGGGCGCCCCGGCGCCAGGCGGCGGCCAGCTTGTGGCCGGTGACGTCGTTGCAGTGGCACAGCACGGCGTCCAGCGGGTCCCCGGCGGCCGGGACCGCCGCCGGGCTGCCGAGCAGCAGCGGCAGCAGGTCGAGGGGTGCGGGGTCACCGCTGTCGTGCAGTCCGGTGACGGCGGCCACGGCGTGCGGGAGGCCGATGACCGCGGCCCCGGTCACCCGGCCCGCGCGCAGGGCCAGTTCGGCGTAGCGGTGACGGGCCGGGTCGGTGAGGACCACGCTCTCCTCGGCGTCCGCCAGGCTGCCGAAGGCCAGCAGTCCCGCACCGTCGGCCCGCAGCCGCAGCAAGGAGCCGCCGGGGCGGGGGCGCAGCGGCTCCGCGCAGGAGCCGATCGCGTGGACGGCGGGGTCGGTGGTGCGGCCCGCGGGGTCGGTGAGGACGCCGGTGCGCACGGGGAGGCCGGCCTCGCGGGCCAGCCGGCTCTCCGGGAGGGTGCCGGTGCACGGCAGGAGAGCGTCGGCGGCCAGCACCCGTCCGTCGGTGAGGGTGAGTTTGGCCCGGTCGTAGGACTCCGCCCGCTGTTCCAGGTGGACTTCGACCCCGGCGGCGTCCAGCCGGGCCGCCAGGGCCCGACCGGCCCGCTCGGGCAGGTGCCGGTCGAGGGGCCACGGCCCGCGGTGGACGAGCGCCACCTCGGCGCGGCCCGCGCGGCGCAGCGCGAAGGCGGCCTCGACGGCGAGCGGGCCGCCGCCCAGCACCACGACGGCGCCGGCCGGTATCCGGGCCGCGTCGGCCGCCGACCGCAGGACGGCGACGCCGTCGGGCGGCGACGCCCCGGCCGGGCCCGCGATCGGCGGCAGGCTCGGCGCCGAGCCGGTGGCCAGCACGAGGCGGTCGTAGGGGAACGCCCGCCCGTCGGCCCGGACCACCACGCGCCGGACCCGGTCCACGGAGGTCACCGGGACCCCGGCGTGCTCGGTCACGGGGGGCGGCAGCGGCGGCAGGCGCAGGAGGTGCGGGGGGAGTTCGCCGGACAGTACGGACGCCAGCAGGGACCGGCACAGGACCGGTCCGGGCTCGGCGCCCAGCAGGTCCACCGGTCCGCGGCCGTCCCGCTCCGCGAGCCGGGCGGCGTACGCGCGTCCGGAACGGCCGTTGCCCACGATCACGGTGCGCGTCATCGGGCGGCCACCGCCTCCAGCCGCACCGCGCACACCTTGAACTCGGGCATCCGCGAGACGGGGTCCAGGGCGGGGTTGGTCAGCAGGTTGGCGCTGCCCCCGTCCCCGAAGTGGAAGGGGAGGAAGACGGTGTCCGGGCGCAGGGAGCCCTCGTAGCGGACCACGGCCTCGGTGCTGCCGCGGGCCGAGCGGACCCGGGCGCGGTCGCCGTCCGCGAGCCCGGCGCGCTCCGCCGTGTCGGGGTGGACCTCGACGAAGCACTCGGCGCCGGAGGCCTCGACCAGGGCCGGTATCCGGCGGGTCTGCGCGCCGGACTGGTACTGGGCCAGCACCCGGCCGGTCGTCGCGAGCAGCGGGTAGAGGTCGCTGCGGAGTTCGGCGGCGTCCCGGTGGTCCACCGGCGCGAAGACGGCCCGGCCGTCCGGGTGGGCGAAGCGGTCGAGGAAGAGCCGCGGGGTGCCCGTCGAGCCCTCGGGGCAGGGCCAGTACAGGGCCTCGCCCGTCTCCAGGCGCGCGTAGCTGATCCCGGAGTAGTCGGCGCGGCCGCCGCGGGTGGCGGCGCGCAGCTCCTCGAAGACGGCCGGCGGGGAGGCGGGGAAGGCGCTCTCGTCGAAGCCGAGCCGGCCGGCCAGCGCGGACAGCACCTCCAGGTCGGTGCGGACTCCCGGCGGCGGGGTCAGGGCGCGGCGCCGGCGCAGCACCCTGCCCTCCAGGCTGGTCATGGTGCCCTCCTCCTCGGCCCACTGGGCCACCGGCAGCACCACGTCCGCCAGCGCCGCCGTCTCGGAGGGCACGAAGTCCGAGACGACCAGCAGGTCGAGGGCGGAGAGCTGTCGCCGCACCCGGGCCGCGTCGGGGGCCGAGACGACCGGGTTCGAGCCGAAGACGAGCAGGGCGTGGACGTCCTGGCCGAGCGCGCCGAACAGTTCGACGGCGCTGCGGCCCGGGCCGGGCAGCGAGGCCGGGTCGACGCCCCAGACCGCGGCGACGTGGGCCCGGTCGGCGGGGTCCGCGATGCTGCGGTAACCGGGCAGCTGGTCGGCCTTCTGGCCGAGTTCGCGGCCGCCCTGGCCGTTGCCCTGCCCGGTGAGGCAGCCGTAGCCGCTTCCCTCGCGTCCGGGCAGGCCCAGGGCGAGGGCGAGGTTGACGAAGGCGGCCACGGTGTCCGTGCCCTTGCTGTGCTGCTCGGCGCCGCGGCCGGTCAGCACGTACGCGCGGTCCGCGCCGGCGAGCATCCGCGCGGCCTCGCGCAGCAGGGCGGCGGGCACACCGGTGACCCGTTCGGTGCGCTCGGGCCACCAGGACAGGGCCCGGCTCCACGCGGCGTCGAAGCCGCGGGTGCGCTGCCCGACGTACGCGGTGTCGGTGAGGCCCTCCGCGACGACGACGTGCAGCAGGCCCAGGGCGAGCGCGAGGTCGGTGCCGGGGGCCGGCTGGAGGTGCAGGGCGGCCCGCGCGGCGGTCCGGGTGCGGCGCGGGTCGATGACGATCAGCCGGGGGTGTTCCAGGTGCCGCATGAGCGGGGGCATGGTCTCGGCCGGGTTGCCGCCCGCGATGAGCACGACGTCGGCGGAGCCGAGGTCGGTGACGGGAAAGGGCAGGCCCCGGTCGATCCCGAAGGCGGCGTTGCCGGCGGCGGCCGCCGAGGACATGCAGAAGCGGCCGTTGTAGTCGATCTGGCTGGTGCCGAGGGCGACCCGGGCGAACTTGCCCAGGAGGTACGCCTTCTCGTTGGTCAGCGAGCCGCTGCCGAAGACGGCGGCGGCGTCCTTGCCGTGCCGCTCCTGTACCCGGCGCAGCCCGGCGGCCACCACGTCCAGCGCCTCGTCCCAGCTCGCCGGGCGGCCGTGCACGAGGGGGGTGCGCAGCCGGTCCGGCACGCCGAGCAGCTCGGGTGCGGTCCAGCCCTTCTGGCACAGCCCGCCCCGGTTGACGGGGAAGTCGGGGTCGGGGCGGACGGCCAGGGCCGGGATGCCGGCCGTGGCCGGGGCGGCCGTGGCGGCCGCCCCTTCCTGCCCGGTGCCGGGGCCGGTCCCGGTCAGCAATGTCCCGCACTGCAGGGCGCAGTACGGGCAGTGCGTGGCGGTCTCCCCCGGTGCCGTCTCAGACACGGGTGGTGCTCCGCTGTCGGTCCGGGCGGGTCACTTCGGCGGGGCCCTGCTCGGGGCGCGGCCGCAGGTAGACGGCCCACACGAGCAGCATGCACAGCCCGTAGTACCCGAGGAACACCGCGAAGGCCGCGGTTCCGGTGCCCCAACTGCCGTACGCGGTACGGAAGGCCAGGTTGATGGCGACCCCGCCGAGGGCGCCGACGGCGCCGGCGATGCCGATGACCGCGCCGGAGCGCCGACGGGATCGGGTGAAGGCGGCCTCGGCGTCGTGGCCGGCCGCGACGGCCCGCTCGGCCTCGGCGGCGTGCACGGCCGGGATCATCTTGTACGTGGAGCCGTTGCCGAGTCCGGTGAGCACGAACAGCACCGTGAAGGCGGCGATGAACAGCGCGAAGGAGCCCTGGAGCGAGGCCACGAGCAGGACGGCGGTGCCGACCGTCATGCCGAGGAAGTTCCACAGGGTGACGCGGGCGCCGCCGTAGCGGTCGGCGAGCCGGCCGCCCAGGGGCCGCGACAGCGAGCCGAGCAGGGGGCCCAGGAAGGTCGCGGAGGCGGCCTCCAGGGCGGTGGAGTCGAACTGGCTCTGCAGGACCAGCCCGAAGGCGAAGCCGTAGCCGATGAAGGAGCCGAAGGTCCCGATGTACAGGAGGGAGATCCACCAGGTGTCCGGGTGGGCGGCCGCCTCGCGCAGGGCGCCGGGTGCGGTGCGCAGGGTGGCCAGGTTGTCCATCTTCACCGCGGCCAGCAGCGCGACACAGCCGATCAGCGGCAGGTACACGGCGGCGACGTACGAGGGGTGGGTGCTGCCCGCGGTGGCGATGACGAGGAGCCCCAGCAGCTGGACGAAGGCCACGCCCAGGTTGCCGCCGCCCGCGTTGAGGCCCAGCGCCCAGCCCTGGTGCCGCAGCGGGTAGAAGCCGGTGATGTTGGTCATCGAGGAGGCGAAGTTGCCGCCGCCGACCCCGGCGAGCCCGCCGATCAGCAGGAACACCCACAGCGGGGTGCCGGGCCGCTGCACGAAGTACGCGGCCAGGCCGCAGGGGACGAGCAGCACGCCGGACGCGAAGACCGTCCAGTTGCGGCCGCCGAAGCGGGCCACGGCGCTGCTGTACGGGAGCCGCAGGACGGCGCCGACCAGGGTGGGCGTGACCACCAGGAGGAACTTCTCCGCCTTGGTGAAGTCGAAGCCGATCTCCGGGGACATGAACAGCACGAGCACCGACCACATGCTCCACACGGAGAAGCCGATGTGCTCGGACAGCACGGAGAGCCACAGGTTGCGGCGCGCGACCCGGCGGCCGGTCCGCTCCCAGAAGACCTCGTCCTCCGGATCCCATTCGGTGATCCAGGCCTTGCCTCTCATCGGGTGTCCGCTCCTTGTCCGGTGGCCAGGGCGCGGTCGACGAGGTCGCCGGCGGCGCCGGTGTAGCCCGTGGGGTCACACAGCTCGGCGAGGCGCTCGCGTCCGATCCGGCCCGCGAGCTCGGGGGCCTCGGCGAGGACGGCGGCCAGCGGAAGGCCGTTGGCCGCCGCGGACCGGGAGGCCCGGGTCAGCAGTTCCCTGGCGGCCGGCCTGCCGAGCGCCGGGGTGAGCCGGGCGGCGATCCGCTCGGAGACGATCCGGCTGTCGGTCAGGGCCAGGTTGGCGGCCATCCGGCCGGGGTCGGCGGTCAGGCCCTCGGCGAGCTCGACGGCCGTGTGCGCGGCGCCGCCCGCGAGCCGCAGGCCTTCACGGAGCAGCAGCCACTCGGCGTGCCAGGCTCCGGCGGAGCGCTCGTCCTCGCTCAGCAGGCACTGGGTGAGGCCCGCGGCGATGACGGGCACCTGGAGAGCGGCGCTGCGCAGCAGGGTGGCGAGCACCGGGTTGCGCTTGTGGGGCATCGCGGAGGAGCCGCCGCGGCCGGCCGGGCCGGGCTCGGCGACCTCGCCGGTCTCGGTGCGGGCCAGGTTCTGCACGTCGAGGGCGATCTTGCCGAGCGCGGCGGCGGTGAAGCCGAGCACGGCGGCGAGGTCGGCGAGCGGGGTGCGCAGGCTGTGCCAGGGCAGGACGGGCCGGGCCAGGCCCGTCTCCGCGGCGAAGACGTCGACGAGTTCGTCGAGGTACCGGGCCCGGTCGAAGGTGCGGCCGGCGCCGGAACCGGTACGGCCCGGGGCCCCTTCGTGCCGTCCCGCGTCGTCGATCTCGGCGTACTCCAGGTATCCGGCGAGGGTGCCCGCCGCCCCGCCGAGGGAGACGGGCAGTCCCTCGGCGAGGACGGCGGAGATCCGGGCCTCGGCGTCGAGCACCAGCTGGCGCCAGCCGGCCGCCTTGAGCCCGAAGGTGGTGGGCACGGCCTGGAGGGCCAGGGTCCGGCCGGCCATCGGGGTGTCCCGGTGGCGCAGGGCCAGGGCACCGAGGGCCCGCGCGGTGCGGGCCAGGTCGGCGCGGATCAGCCGCAGGGCACGGTCGGCGACGAGCATGGCGCCGGTGTCGAAGATGTCCTGGCTGGTGGAGCCGCGGTGGACGTACTCGGCGGCCTTCGGGTCGCGGGAGGCGACCTCGCGGGTCAGCGCCGCGACCAGGCCGACCACCGGGTTGGCGGTCTCCCGGGCGGCCAGGGCCAGCGCCCGCAGGTCGAACTCCGCCGTCAGGGCGGTGTCCGAGATGACCTCGGCGGCCTCCGCGGGCAGGGTGCCCAGCCGGGCCTGCGCCCGGGCCAGGGCCGCTTCGGCGTCGAGCATGGCGCGCAGCCAGGCCCGGTCGTCCACGGCGGCTTCGACGGGCGTGCCCGCGCGAACGGGGGACAACAGCCCCGCGTCCGCCGGGCAGTCGGCCGTCCGGATCACACGATCACCCCGGCGAAGTCGGCGTGCGACACCACCGGGCGGATGCCCGCGGGCACCTGGGAGACCGGGGGCAGGGACAGCGCGGCGCCGGCGATGGCGTCGGAGTCGCCGAGGGTGACGGAGTCGACGCCCGGGCGGATGCCGGCCGCGGTGACCCAGTGCACGGACTCGGTGGGCACCCCGTAGGCGAAGCGCCGCGGGTGGGCCCGGCCGCGGCCGTCGATGAGCCGGTAGGGGCGCTCGGTGACCGCGAGGCCGCCGGTCTCGTAGTTCGTCCCGTGGCTGCCGGCGATCGTGTAGGGCGCGGCCTGGTCGGTGTTGAGCAGGTGCTGGAGCAGCGGGTCGGCGGTGCGCCGGATGTCGGGCTCGGGCAGCCGGGCCTCGATGAGGGCGCGGGAGCGGATGGGCTCGCCCGGCACCTCGAGGGACTCGGCGACGTACTGCTGGGTCGTCGGGTCGATGCGGACCCGCGTGCCGGGGCCGGTGATGGTGAGCACCCCGGCCTCGATCAGCGCGATCATCTCCTCGATGCGGGAGGCCGGCGGGCCGATCGAGAGGAAGGCGTTGAGCGGGGTGTACCAGCCCTCGAGGTCGTCGCGGTGCGAGTTGCCCTCCAGACCGCCGTGGTCGACGGCGAGGCGGATCTCGTTGCGCAGGTCGCGCATGACGTCGAGGGCGGCCTTGAGCGGTCCGCTGACGTTGCCGGCGCGGGCGGCGACGACGTCGGCGGCCAGGTACTCGGTGAGCCAGGCGTGGAACTCGGTGCGGCTGGTGAACTTCCGGTCGCCGTACGGGCGGGACAGGCGGTCCCAGTCCCACCGGGCGTCGTCCCCGATGCCGAACTCGGCGAGCAGGTCGCCGGTGTCCTCACCGATGGGGACGGCCAGGTAGCGGCGGGTGAACTCCTCGCGGACGGAGTCGTCCTGGCCGCGGGTGGAGAGCAGGGTGGCGTAGTAGACCGACTCGACCTCGCGGGAGATGACGGGCCACAGGTCGGCGGAGAAGCTGACCGGGGTGCCGTCGTCGGACCGCTCGCGCAGCTTCTCGATGAGCTGGGGGGTGAGCAGCCGCGGGAAGTAACGGCCGTCGCTGCCCTTCTCGTTCTCGCCGCGGGCGTGGTACGGGACACCGCGCCGGGAGAAGGCGTGGAGCTTGGGCTCCTGGCCGGAGGGCCGGTAGACGACCTTGCCGTCCTCGCGCTCGAAGACGCCGCCGCGGCCGGCCGTGAAGAGGGCCATGTGGTCGAAGAAGTTGAGGCCGAGACCGCGCAGCAGCACGTTCTGGCCGGCTTCCACCGTGCTCAGGTCGACGTCGGCCGGGTTCCCGGGGGTGACGTAGGTGAGGTGGTGGATCCGCGACAGGCTCGCGGTGCGCTCCTCGCGGACGGTCAGGCGCGAGGGGACGTGGCCGAGGGCCAGGACGATGCCGTCGAGGTCGTTGAGGCGGGTGCCGTCGTCGAGGCGGACGCCCTGGGGGCCGCCGGGGACGCCGTGGGTGTCGGCGATGGCCACGGCCTTGGCTCGGTGCACCTCGACGGTGACGTGCGCGGGGGCGTTCTCCACCAGGCGCTCGAAGGAGTCGCGCAGGTACTCGCCGTAGAAGGCGCGCGAGGGGTAGGTGTTGGGGCCGAGCGCACGGGCCTCGGCGAGGGTCGGCGCGGTGTACGCGGCCTCGTCGGCCAGCAGGGCCAGCGACTGGGCCCACTCGTACAGGCTCGGGCCGTTCTCGATCGGGCCGTCGATCTTCGACGTCTCGTCGGTGTAGACGGTGATCTGCGAGGCCACCGTGTTCATCAGCAGGTGGCGGGACTGCTCGGTGCGCCAGACGGCGCCGGCGCCCGGGGCTGCGGGGTCGACCACGTGGATGACCACGGACGCGTGCTGCGGGGTGTGGCGCTCGCGGGAGAGCAGCCGTTCCAGGACCGAGAGACCGCGGGGGCCGGCCCCGATCACGCACAGTTCAGTGTGGGAGTTGGAGGTCGTCACGCGGGGGCTCCGTTGGGGAGAGGGACGGTCAGGGGGTCGTTCAGGGGGTCGTTCAGGGGGTCGTTCAGGGGGTCGTTCAGGGGGTCGCGCAGGGGGTCGCGCAGGCCGTGCATCCAGCCGACGTGGCCGCGCATCTCGGTCTCCGACAGGCCGGACAGGAGCGCGTTGCGCTCGTCGGCCGCCGGGCCCGCGGGATGCCACAGCGCCGTGCTCCAGCGGGCGGCGAGCTGGATGCGGGCGGTGCGCTCGCGGCGGAGCGCGTTGTACTTCTCGAAGCGGACGGCGAGTTCGCCGGAGGGGCCGTCCATGAGGGCGCCGAGCACGACGGCGTCCTCCAGGGCCTGACAGGCGCCCTGGGCGGCGTAGTGCAGCATCGGATGGGCGGCGTCGCCGAGGAGGACGACGCGGCCGTCGGTCCACTGGGAGACCGGGTCGCGGTCGACGAGCATCCACGACTTCCAGTCGTGGCCCGCGGCCATCAGGCGCCGGGCCGTCTCGCCGAGGCCGGCGAACTCCCGCAGCACGGTGGCCTCGTCGACGGCCACGCCGGCGAAGGGCTCCGTACGGCCGTCGTCCTTGCTGGCCGCGAGGTTGAGGTAGGCGCCGCCGGCGATCGGGTAGTGCACGAGGTGGCAGTGCGGTCCGGCCCACCAGGCGACGGAGCGCGGCATCCGCAGGTCCTCGGGGACCTCGTCCATCGGGATGATCGCCCGGTAGACGGTGATCCCGGAGACGCGGGGCGCGCCGTCGCCGACGAGCTGGGCCCGGACGGCCGAGTTGATGCCGTCCGCGCCGATCACCGCGTCGCCGTCGACGGCCTCGCCGGAGGCGAGCAGGACGGTGGCCCGTGCCGGGTCCTGGGTGTATCCGGTGACGGTGACACCGCTGCGCAGGCTGATCAGCGGGTCGGCCAGGCACCGGTCGAGCAGGATGCGGTGCAGTTCGGCGCGGTGGACGACGGCGTACGGATTGGCGAACTCGGCGCGGTAGTCCTCGGTGAGCGGCAGGCTCGCGACGTGCGCGCCCGAGACACCGTCCATGAAGCGCAGTTCGTCCATGCGGACGGTGATGGCGCGGGCGGCTTCGCCGACGCCGAGCCGGTCCAGGGCGTGCAGCCCGTTGGGGGCGATCTGGATGCCGGCGCCGATCTCGGCGAACTCCGGCGCGCGTTCCAGTACGAGGACCTCGTGGCCCCGTTCGCTGATGCCGAGGGCGGCGGCGAGCCCGCCGATGCCGCCGCCCACGATGATGATTCTTGACATGTGGCTCTCCGGCAGCGGCTAGGCGAGCGGGGCGGTCCGGGCGGCGATCAGCCGGACCAGCTCCAGTCGCTTGATCTTGGACGTGGCGGTCTGGGGCAGTTCTTCCAGCCGCATGTGCACGGGGTCGGCCATCGGGGACAGGCCCGCCGCGGCGCGCTGCCAGCGGATGGCGTCCAGCGGCTTGTCGTCCTTGGTGCAGACGATCGGGGTCGCCCGGCCGTCCGGGCCGGGGATGACGATGACCTCGGTGAGCTCCTCGAGCTTCCCGAAGAGGGTGTCCTCGGCGGCGAGGGTGCTGCCGAAGCCCTCGATGAGGTCGACCTCGCGGTCCAGCAGGTGCACGCAGCCCCACTTGGTGCGGTAGCCGACATCGCCCATCCGCCACCAGCCTCCGTCGGAGACCTGGCTGTCGTAGCGCTCCTGCTCGCCGAGGTAAGTGACGATCCGGCCGTCGCTGCGGACCTCGATGTAGCCGGGGTTGTCGGGTGACACCGGGTTGCCGTCGCGGCTGACGACGCGGACGTCCGTCATCCCGGGGAACGGGATGCCGACGCAGCGGCCGTCGTCGTCCTCGCCGCGGCGGCGCGAGAAGGCCCGTACGACGGCGGGGCCGACCTCGCTCTGGCCGTACAGCTGGCCGAAGAGGGCGCCCCTGCGGCGGGTGGCGCCCAGCAGGGTGCGCACCGTACGCGGGTGGATCGCGTCGAAGGTGCTGCTGAACAGCTTGACGTTGGCCAGCGGGCCGCGCGGGTCCTCGGCGAGCTCCTCCCACTCCATGAAGGAGTTGGGGTGGGCCTCCAGGACACCGGGCCGCAGCTGGGCGAAGAGGTCGCCGACGTGCTTCGGGTCCGACTCGCGCAGGACGAGGATCGGGAAGCCGCGCAGCAGCGAGATGGCGAGGGCGGTGAAGAGCCGCGAGTGCACGAAGGAGACGTGCAGCGCGATCGTCTCGCGGCCGGGCAGTACGGGGAGCACCGCGGCGGCCTGCGGACGGTAACGGGCCTGCAGGCTGCGGCCGGTGTGCACGGCCAGCTTCGGGGTGCCGGTGGTGCCGGACGTGTGGGTGATGAGCGTGGGGTGGTCCACGGGCATCGTGACCGCGGGGATCCGGCGTGCGCCGGCCAGGTCGGCCAGCGCCGTCGCCTGCTCGTGGACGCCGGCGGTCAGCAGGACCCGCTCGGTGATCCCGAAGATGCCCTCGGGCAGCTCCTCGTCCAGCTTGCTCCGGTCGGTGACCAGGAACGGCCGCTCGGTGCGGCGGACCAGTTCGGCGGCGGTCGCACCGTCGAGCTGGGGGGAGAGCAGCACGGGCACCGCGCCGATGCGGGCCGCGGAGCAGGCCAGCAGGGTGATGTCGAAGGCGTCCGACTTGTAGATGACGACCCGCCCGCCGGGGCGCACCCCGGCGGCCCACAGCCGGGACGCGAGGTCGTCCACGGCGTCGGCCACCTCGGCGATCGTGGCGCGCCGGCCCAGCTGCGGGGCCGCGTCGAGGTCGTGATCGAGGATCAGGACGTTCGAGGGGTGCCGGGACGCAGCTCGTTCGAGGAGGGTTCCCAGGCGGATTCCGCGATTTGCTATGCGCTGCAGAAGCATGTGGTCAGGCTCTCGTCGTTGGATACGGGAATCCGGCCCGGAGGGGAATACCGGAACTCCACTGCGTCGGGGCGTACATTCCTTCCGGCCGGGGCCGGAAGACTTTTCAGTTCTCTTCGACGACGTCCTTGATCCGGCCGAGGGTCGTGCCGAGGTCGCCTTCGACCTTGGCGCCCCATTCGGCGAAGAACGCCTCCCGCTCGGTGTCGGACATCTCCGAGGTGATACCGCGGATCCCCTCGGTGGCGGAGATCATGCGGAAGTGGTGGGTGAGGCGCGAGCCGGTGCCCTGGGGTTCGATCGCGAAGCCCCAGACGCTCTGCTGCCTGCGGCCGGCGCTGTCGCGCATGGCCCACTGGAAGGCCCGGCCGGGCTCGGCGGCGACGACCTCGGACTCCGTGAACCAGGTACCGCGCACCACGGGGGCCCAGCCGACGACGTCCTCGCTGCGCAGGTTCTCACCGCGGAAGACGGAACCGACGGTGCGCGGGGTACCGACGGTCCATTCGCCGCCGACGCATTCGGGGCTCCATTCGCCGCTGCGGGCGAGATCGCTCACGATGTCGTAGACGTCCGCCGGAGCGGCGTCCACATAAAGCGAGGAGCTGAGTTCGAAGAGTGCATTCTCGGTGCTGGTGACCTGTGTCATGGCCGGAAGCTTGCTTTTCTGCGCGGCCGCCGGTCAAAGGTGCGCCGGGGGGTCCGTCAGGTCGTCTCCGGGTCCTGCGCCAGGTCGTAGGAGAAATGAAATGCGGCCACCGCCATGCGCTTTCGGTGGTAGAAGCGGTGCGCCCCGTGATTGGTCACGCCGGAGTCCAGCTCGACGCGGACGCAGCCGGCCAGCCGGGCACGCCGTACGAGTTCCTCCCACAGCGCGCCGCCCGCCCCGGCCCCGCGCAGCGCGGGATCGCCGACCAGGTCGTCCACGAACAGCACCCGGCCCCGGCTGGTGGCCAGGACCCGGTGCGCGGCCAGGGCCGCGCAGCGGCCGTCGGGGGTCCGTGCGGCCGTGAACACCAGCCCCTGGGCCGCGCCCTCGCGGGCGAAGGCGGTGAAGGCGGCGTCGGACAGGGCGGGCCGCAGCGCCCGGTAGAGGGGGCGGGCCAGCGACTCGAACACGGGCCCGTGGGGGTCGATTTCGGTGAATTCCAGCTGCACGGACGTCACCCTAGGACGGCGAACAGCCCCGCGGGCCCGGGAGTTGACGGACTTGGCGAGCAGGGTGTGCCCTGCCGTGTGGCCCCGCGCACAATCCGACCATGCGTGCTGCCTTCATCGAAGAACTCGGGTCCCCGGACGCCATCAAGTACGGCGAACTGCCCGCCCCCGTCCCCGGCCCCGGCGACGTCCTGGTGCGGGTCACCGCCACGACCGTCAACCCGGTGGACACCTTCGTCCGCTCCGGCCTGTACCGGACCCCGGTCCCCTTCCCCTTCGTGATCAGCCGCGACCTCGTGGGCACGGTCGTCCAGGCGGGCCCGGGCGCGCCCGGCCTGCGCCCCGGCGACCAGGTGTGGAGCAACAGCCTCGGCCACGCCGGCCGTCAGGGCCCGGCGGCCGAGCTCGCCGTGGTCCCCGCCGAGCGGCTCTACCGGCTGCCGGAGGGCGTGGACCCGTACGAGGCCGTGGCCGTGGTGCACCCGGCGGCGACCGCCTACCTCGGACTCTTCACCCACGGCGCGCTGCGCGCCGGCGACACCGTCCTGGTCGCGGGCGCCGCCGGCAACGTCGGCAGCGCGATGGTGGTCATGGCCGCCGAGGCGGGGGCCCGGGTGCTGGCCACCGCCCGCCCGGAGGACTTCGGGCACTGCCGCGCCCTGGGCGCCGCCGAGGTGCTCGACTACCGCGATCCCGCGCTCGCCGAGCGCCTGCGGGAGTTCGCGCCCGGCGGCATCGACCTGCACCTGGACACCTCCGGCGGCAACGACCTGACCGCGGCCGTCGACGCGCTCGCCGCGCGCGGCCGCATCGTCCTGCTCGCCGGAGCCCGCACCGCCCCGGTGCTGCCCGCGGGCGCCCTCTACATGAAGGACGGCTCCGTCCGCGGCTTCGTCATCTCCAGCGCCACCTCCGCCGAACTGGCCGAGGCCGCCCGGGCCATCAACCGGCTCCTCGCGGCGGGCCTGCTGCGCCCCCGCGCCCTGGAGAAGCTGCCGCTGAGCGAGGCCGCGGACGTCCACCGCCGGATCGAGAAGGGCGACCTGCACGGCCGCCGGGCGCTGCTCCTGCCCGCGCTGGACACGGCCGGACTCCGGCCCGGTGGCGGGCGCTGAACCGCCGCGGGACGGGAGCGTCCTGCGGCGGCTCGCGGCCGAGGGCGTGTCGCCCTGGCTGGAGGGCATCGGCCGGACCGGCCTGGCCGCCGGCGATCTCGACCGCCTGATCACGGTCTCCGGGGTGCGCGGCCTGCTGTGCGACGTGGATTCCGTCCTGGCCGACCTGGACCGCACGGACGTCTACGACCCGGAGCTGGAGCGCGGTGTCGCCTCCGCCGTCCACGGCGAGGCCCGGGGGGACCGGTACGACGGTCCGGGCGAGCTGCTGGAGGAACTGGTCGCCGGCGACGCGCGCCGGGCCTGCGACATCCTGCTGCCCTGGTACACGGCCGGCGACGGCGCGGACGGCCTGGTCGTGGTGCCCCTCGCCCCCTGGCACGCCGACGCGGGCGCGAGCGCGAAGACGGAAGCGGTCCGGCGTCTCGCGCACCGCGTCCGGCGGCCCAACGCCCTGGTGGCGGTGGAGGCCACCCCGGAGGGGCTGACCGCCGCCCTGCGCTGTCTCGGCGAGGGCCTGAGCGTCTACTGCGGCCCGGTGTTCGGGGTGGAGGCGTACGAGGCCGTCCTCGATGCCTGGCTCGCCGGACTGGGCCTCGCGCATGCCGCGGGCCTGGACCTCGGCCGGATCGCCTTCGTCTCGGGCCTGCACGTCACCGCACTCGGCCCGGCCGCGGTGCAGGTCGCCCGGCTGCTCTACGACCGCGCCGACGCCCGCTACGACGACCCCCGATGGCCCGCCCTGGTCGCCGCGGGGGCCCGCCCGCACCGCCTGATGTGGTCGGGCTTCGACCCGGCGACGGCGGCCGGCACCGTGCCCCGGCTCGTCGGCTGGGGCACCGGTGTGGCGCTGTCCGGGGCCGCGCTGGACGCGGTGGCCCACGGGGCGCTGCTGCGCGGCGACACGCTCAGCGGCACCGGCCCGCGGGCCCGCCGCGATCTGGACCTGGCGGCCGCCGCCCCCGCCCTGGCCGGGGCGGCGGACCGGCACAGCCGGGCGTGCGTCGCCGTGTGGTCCCGGGCCCGGGCCCTGCTGGAGCTCCGGATCAAGCCCGGCCGCGTACCCGTACCCGAGGGGTGAGCGCGCGGGGCGCGGGCTCGGGAGGCGCCACCGGGGCGACGGTGATCTCGAACAGCAGGTGCTCGACGATCCCGTCGGCCTCCTTGATCCGGCGGCTGCGCAGCACGCGCAGCTCGCGGCCGCAGGTGTCGGCCAGGTCCCACAGGCCCGGCACGTCGCCGCGGTCGCTGAAGTGCAGCAGCGCCGACCCGCCCGGCTCGGTCCACCGGGGTGCCTCGGTGAGGTAGCGCAGGTGGGCGGCGTAGCCGGCGGGCGCGGACGCGCGGGTGTGGGCGTGGGTGTGGGCGTGGGCGCAGTGGTGCTCCGCGAGGGCCGGCACGAAGTCGGAGTGCCAGTAGACGGTGGCGAAGCGCTCGTGGGCGCCGAGACCGGAGAAGAGGTCCCCCTCGACGGCCCGCACCCGATCCGACAGCCCGTGCCGGGCGGCGGTCAGCGCCGTGGTGCGCACGGCCTGCGGGTCGGTGTCCGAGGCGACGACCCGCTCGGAGCCGGCGAGGGCCGCGGAGAGCGCGACGGCGCCCGTACCACTGCCGACCGCCAGGAACGAGCCGGAGCGCGGCCGCGTCGGGGAATCGCCCGCCAGGGAGCCGTCGAAGCCGAGCAGTCTCATCGCGGCGTCGGTGGAGCGGGCGCGGGAGCGCGGCGGCGCGATGGCGTCGGGCCGCGGGGCCCGCTCGTGCCCGCACGGCGCGGGGCCGTCGGGCCGCCCGGCCCCCTCCCCCGCACTCCGGCTCTGTTCCGGCGCACGCCGGTAGTCCCTGACCAGTGTCATGACGCTCTCTGCCCCCGTGGTGTGCGGCGTCCTCTTTCGGTACGGATGTCAGAATCCCGGCTGGCCGGGGCACCGAGAAGGTGACCCCGCGACACTCCTCGGCGCCCCGGTGGTTGCCGGGCCACCACCACCCGCGACCACGCCCCACCGGCAGGAGTCCGCTTGACCCGTCGCCGGACGGAACCTAGGTTCGGTGATCTGGCTTGATTTCACTGGTCAGATGGGGGGAGACACACATGGGGCCGGACATCGGTTCCGATCCGGGGGGCTCCGGCACGCTGGCCGTGCTGGAACTCCTCGCGGAGGAAGCACCGCAGAGCCGCTTCGAGGGTCTGCTGTCCGACAGGCGCAGGGCGGGGGCCGGCGCGGCGGAGATCGCCGAGCTGACCCGGGCACTGGAACTGGCGCGCGCGGTCCAGGCGAGCGCCGGGCGGCGTCAGCAACGGGAGGCGGCGCTCACCGCGCTGGTGGACACCGCGCACGACTTGACCTCGCCGTACGACCTGGACAGCCTGCTGCGGGTGATCACCCGGCGGGCCCGGCGGCTGCTCGGCTTCGACATGGCCTGGGTCTCACTCGACCGCCCCGACGGCACGGGCTACGTACGGACCTCCGAGGGCGAGACCACCGACCTCAACGTCGGGCTCGAAGCGGGCGCCGGCCACGGCCTGGGCAGCATGGCCCAGGCCCGCCGCGCGCCCGTGTGGAGCGCCGACTACCTGAACGACGACACCGTTCCGCACGGCCCCGGCCTGGACGCCGTGGTCCGCGCCGAGGGCCTGCACGCGATCATCGCGGTGCCGCTGCGCCACGGGGAGACCACCCTGGGCGCCCTGTACGGCGCCGACCGCGCCGTGCGCCGCTTCACCCCGGACGAGATCGGGCTGCTGTTCTCGCTCGCCGACCTGGCCGCCGTCGCCATCGAGAAGGCGCGGCTGCTGGAGCAGACCCGGGAGGAGGTCACCGAGCTGGAGTGGTTCGGCTCCCGGACCAACACCACGCTGACCCGGGTCCGCTACCTGTGGGAGTGCCACGCCCGGATGGCCGGGCTGGTCCTGGACGGGGCGAACATGTCGGCGCTGGCTCGGGCCACCGCGGACGCGCTGGACGGGGTCCTCCAGGTCCGGGATCCCGGCGGGCGGCCGCTGGTCTCCACCGGCGAGCTGCCGGCCGACCTCGACGAGGAGGCCGTGGCGAAGGCGGCCCTGGCGGTCCATGCCGACCTGCTGCCCGTGGAACTGCCCGGTGACGTGTGGCTGGCCCCGGTGCTGGCCGGCGCCGAGAACCTGGGCGTCCTGGTGCTGCACGCCTCGGCGCCGCTCACCGTGGAGGACGTACGGCTGCTGCAGATGGCCTCGCAGACGGTGGCCTCGCTGATCCTGATCCAGCGCGGCATGGCGGCGGCCGAGGGGCCGGTCCACGAGGAGCTGCTCCAGGAACTGCTGGACCGGCCGAACCGCTCCGACCGGCACCTGCTGGAGCGGGTGCGGCGCCTGGGCATCGAGCTGGACCGCCCGCACGTCGTGGTCGTGGCCCGGCCGGAGGGCGGGGAGCTGGGCAGGGCCGTGGCCTGGGCGTCGTCGTACGCCTACCGGATGAACGGCCTCAAGGGCGTGCGCCGCGGCTGCATCGTGCTCGTGCTGCCCGGCTCCGACGCCTCGGCCGCCGCCCGCCAGGTCTCGGCCGAGCTGTCACCGCTGCTCGGCCACCCGGTGTCCACGGGCGCCGCGGGCCCCTCGCAGGGCGCCCCCGAGGTGGCCCGGGTGTATGCCGAGGCCGTGCGCTGCCTGGACGCCCTGACCGCGCTGGACGGGGCCGGCGGCACCGCTTCGCTGAGCGAACTGGGCTTCCTGGGCCTGCTGCTGTCCACGGACCACGATGTCGAGGCGTTCATCGGCTCGACGATCGGCCCGGTACTGGAGTACGACGAGACCCGCTTCACGGAGCTGGCCCGCACCCTGGACGCGTACTTCGAGTCGGGCGGCAGCCCCACTCACGCGGCCGAGGCGCTGCACGTCCACGCCAACACCGTCTCGCGCCGCCTGGACCGCATCGCGGAACTGCTCGGCCCGCTGTGGCAGAAGCCGGACCGGGCCCTGGAGATCCAGATGGCGCTGCGCCTGCGCAAGGCCCGCCAGGTGCTGCAGGAGCGGCGTGCCGAGGCGGGTCAGGAGGTCGCGGGCACGGCGTAGGACTCCTGGTGCTGCGCCGGACCCACGAGGCTGTGGGCGGCGTGCGCGATGGAGGCCATGGTGACGTGCCGGTGCCAGCCGTGCAGGGAGCGCCCCGCGTAGTCGCGCAGGCCCAGTTCCTGGCCGCTGTGCTGGGCGGAGAGCGTGACCCGGCGGGCCTTCTTGGTGAGCCGCAGCAGCGGCCCCACGGGCAGCCGGGTCAGGTCGGTGATCCACATCTGGGTCGGCAGCCGGCGCGGGTCGGTCCACTCGCCGATCAGCAGCAGCTGGCGGCGGCGGGACTGCGACGGGTCGGGCATCATCACGCGCACCGCGGCGGCGAGACTGCTGCGGTGCACGGACGGGTTGACCGGATCCTGCCATTCCACGGGCGTGCGCAGCCCCTTGATGGACTGGAGCACGTCTCCGGCGTTCATGAGGCCGGAGCCGTAGCCGGGCAGTGCCGGGTCGGTGACGAGCAGCCGGCTGTTCGGGCTGATCCGCGCGATGACGGGTACCCGGGCCTCGGCGAAGCGGTTCATCGTCAGGCGGGTGCCGATGTGCCGGATGTCGAGGACCACGGGACGCGCGGGCATCCCGGAGGCCTTGACCGTCTCGATGACGCCGCTCGCGGCGCACTCCTCGTACGACATGTGCTGCGCGGCCTCGGGCGCGCCGACCTGGCGCTGGGCCGAATTGGCCACGGCCTCGGCGTTGTTCTCGGCGTCCGGCAGGAAGAGCCGCCAGCCCACCGGAGTGGCCATCTCGGGAGAGATGAACCAGGTGCCGAAGGCCTGCTGGCCGCGGAACATCTGGCCCTGGTGCGGGTCGAAGCGGTGGCCCACGCCCACGGAGTGCTCGCCGCCCTTGGGTATCGCCATCGGCTGGGCGACCCACGCGGTGAGCGGGGTGGAGGCCTCCAGGTAGCGCGAGAGCGCGGTGCGGATGGGCTGCCAGTCCCAGGTGGAACTGGAGATGAAGTGGTGCAGGCTCTGCTCGGCGGCGGGGCCCCCGACCTGCGCGGCGATGCTGCGGATCGACTTGCGCCCATGGGTGGTGAGCAGGCCCCGTACGTACTGCAGGCCTCTTTCCCGCTGATCCTTGCGGCGGAGCGAGGCGAAGACCGTGGCGCACAGGTCCTCGGTCACCTCGCTCAGCTGGTCTCGCCGGAGCTGGACCGCGGTGGCGCGGCCCCTCTGCGCCCCCACGACGGACCCTTCCTTCCGGACGTTGGTGTTCATGACGGTGGTCATGACATGCCCCCTTGACTGCGTCGGATGCAGTCACACCGTCCGCCGGGGACCTGCGCGCAGGGGAGGTGCGGCGGCCACCTGGGTGTGCCCGGAGGGTGGTGGCGGGGCCCCACAGCCCTTGCGGCACAAGGGATGCGGGGGGGTCGGGTGGTACCCGGGCAGGTGGCGAAGGTGATGGATTCCCGGCCGATCTGACGTTCTCGGGACCGGACACCGGACCGTTGCGGGTCCGGTATGCACGATGAGCGCCATGATGCAGAACGACGACGCCACGGCCTGGCAGGGCAGCCGACTTGATCTGGACGCGTACCTCCTGCGGATCGGCTACACCGGGGAGCTCGCCCCCACGATCGATGTGCTCCGTGCCCTGACCCGGGCGCACATCACCGCCATCCCCTTCGAGGTCGTCGACATCGTCCTCGGCCGACCGGTCTCCCTGGACCTGCTGGATCTGCAGAACAAGCTGGTGCGCCGGCGCCGCGGCGGCTACTGCTACGAGCACAACCTGCTGCTCGCGGCCGCGCTGGAGCGCATCGGCTTCGCGGTGACGGGGCTCGCCTCGCGGGTCCGGGTCGGCGCCGACGGCATCCGCCCGGCCACGCACGCCCTGCTGCGGGTGGAAACGGCGGAGACCGCCGAGACCGGCCGGGTGTGGGTGTGCGACCCGGGGTTCGGCCGCAACCCGCTGGAGCCCGTCGAGCTGGCGGACGGCGCCGAGGTGACCTCCGACGGCTGGGGCTTCCGGCTGAACCGGGAGACCACCGAGCTGGGCGACGGCGTGTACGCGCTCCAGGCCAGCGGTCCGCAGGGCTGGTTCGACCTGCACGCCTTCACCCTGGACCAGCGCCACCCACAGGACTGGCTGGTCGCGAACCACTTCCTGTCCACGCACCCGCGCTCGCCGTTCGCGTGCCGCCTGGTGGCCCAGAAGATGGGTGAGCGGGAGCACCACTTCCTCGACAGCACCGTCCTGACCACCGTGCTGCCGGACGGTACGGCCACCGAGCGCCGGTTCAAGCCGCAGGAGATCCCGGCGCTGCTGCACGACCTCTTCGAGGTGGAACTGCCGCGCTCGGACCACTCGCAGCTGATCAGCCGCGTGACGATCGCCCGCGAGATCGACGCCGTGTATCCGGCGACGCTTCCGCAGCCGCCGTCGAGCCTGCCGCGCGTGAAGCCGCTGTGGGAGGGGGCCGTGCACCGTCCGTCCCGCAAAATGCCGGTTCCGGCCTCCTGAACGCCGTGTTCCGGTCACTCCGGAGGTGACACACCGACCTCTGTTCCGTTGTCCGCCCGGAAACTTTGGCCTGAGGATCGCCGCGTGTGACACATCGGCTCAACTGCCGCTCTGTACACAGAATCTGGAGGACTTTCCCTTGAGAGCGATCCTCATCGGTGGGGGCCCCGTCAGCTGCCTCGTGGCACGGCAGCTGCGCAAACTTTCCATCGAAGTCGACATCTACGAACGCGGTCCCGATCCGCGTCTGCCGCGCACCGGGCGCGGTCATTCCTTCAACCTCACCCTGACCTTGCGCGGCCTGTCCACGCTCGATCCGGAACTGCGCGACGTCCTCTACGGCCACGGTGTCCCGTGCCCGCGGCGGGTCGTGCACCACGACGACGGTTCCCTGACGTCCCAGCCCTACGGGACCAAGGAACACCATCTCCTGTCCATCCCGCGCCACGTGCTCCACTGCACCCTGCTCACCGAGGCGGAGGAAGCCGGAGCCCGGGTCTTCTTCGACCACGAGGCGATCAAGGTCGACACCCGCAACGCCCGCGCCGTCTTCGTCGCGAAGGACAAGGGCGTCCGGGAGGCCGAGGGCGACCTGCTGCTCGGCGTGGACGGTGCCAACAGCATCGTCCGGCACGAGATGACCAAGGCCGGCGCCCGGCTCGAGGTCCAGCAGGAGTTCATCAAGCACGGCTACATCGAGCTCCACATGCCGCCCGGCGGCAAGGGCGAGCACGCGCTGCGCACGATGACCAGCGGCGACGACCGGCACGCCCTGCACCTGTGGCCGCGCGGCGAGTTCGTCCTCATCGCCCAGCCCAACCAGGACGGCTCGTACACCACGACGCTGTTCATGCCGCTGGATCCCGACGAGAACGGCCGTCCGGGCCTGCGCCAGCTCACCACCTCCGCGGCGGTGAAGGCGTTCTTCTACAAGTACTTCCCGGACGCGGTGAGTCTGCTCCCCGACCTGACGGACGACTTCTTCGCCGCTCCGCCGGCCTCCTTGAAGATCGTCCGGTGCAACCCGTTCCACTACGGCCGCACCGTGCTCCTCGGCGACGCCGCGCACACGATGGTCCCGTTCTACGGACAGGGCATCAACTGCAGCTTCGAGGACGTCGCGACCTTCATCGAGCTGTTCCAGCGGGCGCTCACCCGGCACGACCCGGCCGCCGCCGTCCAGCAGACGCTGGCCGACTTCACGGCCGCCCGCAAGGCGCCGGGCGACGCGATCATCGCGCTGTCCCGGGCCCACCTGGACGAGCTCAGCGCGCAGGCCGGACAGCAGCAGTACCACACACAGCGGCGCATCGAACGGGAGCTGCACGAGCGCTACCCGGACCACTTCGTCCCGCTCTACCAGCGCGTGGCCTTCACGACCATCCCGTACGACGTCTCCCTGGAGCTGTACGAACGCGACCAGCAGGCCCTCACGGACCTGCTGGAGCGCTTCGATCCGGAGACCGAGGCCGGGAAGATCCACCAGGCCTTCGGCGAGCGGATCGGGGGCAAGGGGAGGTCCGTCGCCGGCCACACCGACCCCGGCACCACGGCCGGCGCGGGCGGCGTCACCACCGCGACCGCCGCGACCCGCGGGGGCAAGAAGTGACCGCGGGGCAGCAGGAGGAGCTGGCACTCAACCTCTCCCCGCAGGCCATGCGCGCACTGCTCGACGCCGTCTCCGAGCGGGTCCTCGGCTTCCACCAGGAGCTGGCCGACGGCGCGCACCCCGCCAGCTACGTCAACGACTCCCTGCAGACGGAGGCGTACGAGGCGGGCCGCAAGATCTGCGCCGAACTGCGCGAGGACGAGATCCCGCGGCAAGGGGCCGAGGTCGGCGAGCTCCTCGACGAGCTCTTCGGCCCGGCCACCGCCAACGGCACCATGCACCCCCACCCCGGGTTCATGGCGCACGTCCCCTCCGGGGGCCTCTTCCAGGGCGCGGTCGGCGACTTCATCGCCCGCTCGATCAACCGCTTCGCCGGAGTGTGGATCGCCGCCCCCGGCTTCCAGCAGATCGAGCGCAACGTCATCCGCTGGTACGGCCGGATGCTCGGCTACGGGGAGGGCTCCTTCGGGTACCTCACCACGGGCGGCTCCATAGCCAACCTGATGGGCCTGCTCTGCGCCCGGCGGGCCGCCGAGGACCTCCCCGGGGAGCCCGTCGTCTACGTCTCCTCCGAGGGCCACTACTCGGTCGCCAAGGCGGCCGGCATCGCCGGCATCCCGGGCTCCCGGATCCGCTCGGTGGCCGCCCGCGAGGACTGCGCGATGGACCTCGGCGCCCTGCGGGCCGCCATCGCCGCCGACCGGGCCGCCGGGCTGGTTCCTGCCGCCGTCGTGGGCACCGCCGGAACCACCAATTCCGGTGCGGTGGACGACCTGGCGGCGATCGCCGGGATCTGCCGCGAGGAGGGCATCTGGTTCCACGCCGACGCCTGCTTCGGCGGCTTCTTCCGCATCACCGAGCGCGGCCGCGCCGCGCTGCGGGGCATCGAGGAGGCCGACTCGATCGCCGTCGACGCGCACAAGTCCCTCTTCCTCCCGCACGGAAGCTCGGCCCTGCTCGTCAAGGACCAGGAGAGCCTGCGCCGCACCTTCGAGATCCCCGGCGCCTCCTATCTGCCGGGCCTCGTCGAAGAGGACGAGATCGGGGACTTCTGCACCTACGGCCCCGAGCTGTCCCGGGAGATCCGCGGCCTCACCGCGTGGCTGCCGCTGAAGATGCACGGCGTCGACGCCTTCGAGGCCTGCATGGACGAGAAGCTCGACCTGATCGAGTACCTCGCGCGCGAACTCCCGCGCATCGACGGGCTGGAGGTGGTCGCGGACCACCCCCTGCACCTGCCCGTGCTCAACTTCAAGTTCACCGCCGAAGGCCTCGGCCAAGGCGAACTGGACCGGCTCAACGCCAAGCTGTGCGAGCTCGTGTGCTCCCACGGCAACGTCTATCTGACGACGACCGAACTGCCCCGGCACGGCATGGTCGTCCGGGTCTGCATCCTGCACCCCCGGACCGGCAGGGCCGTCGTGGACCAGCTGCTCAAGGACATCGCGTGGGCCGCCGGCCGGCTCCGCGCACCCGAGGAGATCTGACATGTCGGTCACCGACCATCCGACATCCGCACACCAGGGCACGGGCGGCCCGCCGCCCTCGCCCTCCGGCACCCCCGAGGAGATCGTCGCCCGTTTCAACGCGGACCCGTTCGGCAATCTGCTGGAACTGGAGCAGGCCCACGGCACGCTGTTCCAGCTGCCGCTCGGCAACCTCGGCAACGAGGGGCTCGAACACATCCCGGCCAACGGCCAGTGGGCGTTCCTCACCCGCCCGCACCAGGTCAAGGCCATGTACGAGGCCCCCGAGGCGGTCGCCAGCGGCGCCCAGGCCAACAAGCTGTTCTTCGGCACCGACGAATCCTCCGTCGGCTACATCGACGGAGCGTCCCACCGGTGCCGCCGCGGGCGCCTGCACCCCGCCTTCGGCGGCAGCCAGGACTACTCGCCGCTGGTCCTGGGCACCCTGGACCGCGTCATCGGGGAGTGGCCCCGGGACACCCCGTTCCCCCTCTACGACGAGCTCCAGAACCTGACCTCCCAGGTCATCACCGACGTGGTCTGCGGCAACATGTCCCCCGGGGAGCAGGACGAGCTCCGGGCCATGCTGCTGCGCACGGAGAACGCCAAGTACACCCGCGCCGAGATCATCGACGCGGACGCCTCGCTGCGCGCCTTCATCGCCCGGCGCATCGACGGCTACATCGAGAGGGCGGACCGGCGCGGCAAGGACGACTTCCTCACCACCCTGCTGCGCCTGGGACAGGACAAGGACGAGGAACTCACCCACGACACAGTGCGCGACGAGGTGTTCAGCCTCCTCTACACGGGCTTCTCCACCACGGCGAACACCCTGTCCTGGGCCTTCCTGCGGCTGCTGGACGACGACCGGGTGCGCGAGCTCCTCACGGCCGAACTGCGTGAGATCCACCAGGACGGACGCGAGATCACCCGCGACTCGCTCGCCGAGTCCCCGTACCTGGAGGCCGTGCTCAAGGAGGTGCTGCGCCTGCACCCGGTCACCCCGCTCAACGGGGTCCGGCTGCTCAAGCAGGACCTGGAGCTCGACGGCTACGTCATCCCGGCCGGCACCATCCTGGTGCACTGCGCCTACCTGCTCCAGCGCTCGCCGGAGGTGTGGAAGGACCCGCTGGAGTTCCGCCCCGAGCGGTTCCTCGGCGAGTCCCACGAGGCCTACGCCTGGGGCGCGTTCGGCGGCGGCAGCCGGATGTGCGTCGGCCGCGGCTTCTCGCTCGGCGAGATGAAGGCGATCCTCACCCGGGTCCTGACCGCCCACACCCTGGAGCGCCCGGAGGGCCTGGCGGCCCTGCCGCCCTCGCAGATGCAGGGCTTCTTCATGGCGCCCGACGACCACGCGGTCGTCGTCCTGCGCGGGGAGGGCTCCCGGTGAGCGCGGGCAGCGCCCTCGACGCGATCATCGAGGGCGTCCTCGCCGACCTGTCGGTGCGCCGGCTCCGCACGCCGCTCGGCGACCTGAAGGCCCTGGCCGCCGGGGCCTGCCCGCCCGTCGACGCCGTGGCCGCCCTGCGCCGCCCGGAGGGCGTCCAGGTCATCGCGGAGGTCAAACGGGCCAGCCCCTCCAAGGGCCCGCTCGCGGTCATCCCCGACCCGGCCGAACTGGCCGCGGCCTACGAGGCCGGCGGGGCGGCGGTGGTCAGCGTCCTCACCGAGGAGCGCCGCTTCCGCGGCTCGCTGGACGACCTGGACGCGGTCCGCGCCCGGGTCTCCATCCCGGTCCTGCGCAAGGACTTCATCGTCAGCCAGTACCAGCTGTGGGAGGCCCGGGCCCACCAGGCCGACCTCGCCCTGCTGATCGTGGCGGCGCTGTCCCAGGAGGACCTGGTCACGCTGATCAAGCTGGCCGAGGACATCGGTCTGACCCCGCTCGTCGAGGTCCACACCGAGCAGGAGGTGGCCCGCGCGGTCGCCGCCGGCGCACGGATCATCGGGGTCAACGCCCGTGACCTGCGCACCCTCGAGGTGGACCGGCGGACCTTCGGCAAGCTCTCGGCGGCCATCCCCGACGACATCGTCCGGATCGCGGAGTCGGGCGTGCGCGACGCCGAGGACGTCGCCGCGTACGCGGCCGAAGGGGCGGACGCGGTACTGGTCGGCGAGGCGTTGGTGACCGGGGGCACGCCCCGCGCGACCGTCGCCGGCTTCCTCGCCGCCGGTGCCCGCCGGGGAGGGGACCGGAGATGACACAAGGGCGGGCCGTTCGCGTACCTCACGCGAACGGCCCGTCCGGGTCCCGGCGCCTTCCCGCCGGTTCAGCTCTCCGAGGGGGCGAGCTTGGAGGACAGCGCCACCCAGCGGCCGAGGACCGAAGCCGCCGCCCCCGTGTCGATGGCGGCCCGGGCCCGCTCCACTCCGGCGGCCAGCCGCTCGGCGACCGGCCGGGACGAGGCCTCCAGAGCGGCCAGCCCGGCCGCCGCCGACAGCACCACGGCGTCCTGTACGGGCCCGCGCGCCCCGGCGAACACGTCCCGGGCGACCTGGGCGTTGTGCCGGGCGTCCCCGCCGCGCAGCGCGTCGGCGGGAGCGAGGGCGATCCCGATCTCCCGCGGGTCGAACCGCTCCTCGCGCACCTCTCCGCCCGCCACCGACCAGATCCGGGAGGTGGTCGAGACCGACAGTTCGTCCAGGCCGTCGTCGCCCCGGAACACCAGGGCCGAGGCCCCGCGGCGCGCGAGCACCCCTGCCACGAGCGGGGCCATGCGCGGGTCGGCCACCCCGATGGCGTGCGCCGTGACATCGGCCGGGTTGGTCAGCGGACCCAGCACGTTGAAGACCGTACGGACCCCCAGTTCGCGGCGCGGCCCGGAGGCGTGCCGCATCGCGGGGTGGAAGCGGGGTGCGAAGCAGAAGGTGATGCCGGCCTCCTCGGCCAGCGCCACCACGTCCGCCGGCTCCAAGTCCAGGCTGATGCCCAGCTCCCGCAGCACGTCGGCGGAGCCCGAGGCGGAGGAGGCGGAGCGGTTGCCGTGCTTGACGACCTTGGCACCCGCGCCCGCCGCGACGACCGCCGACATGGTGGAGACGTTCACGCTGTTCGAGCCGTCGCCACCCGTTCCGACGATGTCCACCGTGGGTCCGGGGATGCGGATGCGGACCGCGTGCCGGCGCATGGCCCGGGTGAAGCCCTCGATTTCGCCGACGGTCTCGCCCTTGGCGCGCAGTCCGATCAGCAGTCCGGCGATGTGGACGGGAGCGACATCGCCCCGCATGACCTGATCCATCGCCCAGTCGGTCTCCTCCGGACTCAGGTCCTCGCCCGTGACCAAGGCGGTCAGCAGTTCCGGCCACTTTCGTTCCACGGAAAACCTCCCTAGTTATGAGGAAGCCAGTCTGGTGCGTATTTCGGAAGGGCGCCCATACCAGTCGCCGGTTTTGGCCAGGTCCAGTTGTCCAGAGGGGGGAACTCGGGATGTGGAATTTTTCGAGAAATATTTCCAGGAATGCGGGGGAATCGCTCACCGCACAATTGCAGAACATCGTGAGGAGTGAGATCGCGCAGGGGGTGCTGCATCCGGGCACGCCCATGCCCTCCACCCGCCGGCTCGCCGCGGACCTCTCGGTCTCGCGCAGCGTGGTGGTGGAGGCCTACGGGCAGCTCGTCGCCGAGGGGTACCTGGAGGCCGTACGGGGGTCCGGCACCCGGGTCGCCCGCCATCTCGCCCCGGCCGGCGCCGCGTCCCGCGATCAGCGCCCCGAGCCCGCGCTCCCCGTCTCCCCGCCCGCACCCTGGATCGACCTGCGCACCGGCGGAGCCGACAGCACCCCGCACTTCCCGCACCGTGAATGGCTGGCCTCCTACCAGCGCGCGCTGTACGCCGTACGGCCCGGACAGCTCGACTATCCGCCGCTGGCCGGGACGGCCCCGCTGCGCGAGGAACTGGCCCGTTACATGGGCCGGGTACGGGGCGTGCGCACGGCCCCCGAACAGGTCATGGTGGTCTCCGGCTTCGCCCAGGGCCTGGGCCTGCTCTGCTCGGTCCTGCCGCACCGGGGCGCACCCGACATGGCCGTCGAGGATCCCTGCCACCAGCGGCTTCGCGGGTTCGTCAAGGACGCCGGAATGCGGCCGCTGCCCATCCCCGTCGACCGCGAGGGCATCGACGTCGAGGCGCTCGCCCGGTCCGGTGCGCGGGCGGTCCTCGTCACGCCCACCCACCAGTTCCCGACCGGCGCGGTGCTCAGCGGACAGCGCCGGGAGGCACTGCTGCGGTGGGCGCACGACGTGGACGGCTGGATCGTCGAGGACGACCACGACGGCGACCTGTGGTTCGACCGCGCGCCCCGCCCGCTGGCCCTCCAGCGCCGGGCCCCCGACCGGGTGGTGCACGCGGGGACGGTGAGCAAGACGCTCGTGCCGGGGCTGCGGCTTGGCTGGCTGGTGGCGCCGCCTGCGCTCTTCGCCGACCTCGAGCGGGTCCGCGCCCACCGGGACCTCGGCCACGACGTGCTGACCCAGCTGGCCTTCGCCGACCTGATGGCCAGCGGCGCCTTCGACCGGCACCTGCGCTCCACCCGGGCCCGCTACCGCGGCCGGCGCGAGGCGCTCACCGACGCGCTCCAGCGCCATCTGCCGGAGGCCTCGCTGCTGGGCGCGGCCGCCGGCCTGCACGTGTACGTGGGGCTGCCCCGGGCCGCCGACGAGGAGGCGCTGGTGGCCGCCGCCCAGCGGCGCGGGGTACGGCTGCGCGGCGGCCGGGAGTTCCACGCCGCACCGCACCGGTCCCGGCCCGCACTGGTCCTGGGCTACGGCGCGCACTCGCGGACCGGACTTCGCCGCGCGGCCGCCGAACTGGCCGCGGGCTACGCGGAGACGGCCGCGGCGGGGTCGGCGGGGTCGGCGGGGTCGGCGCCGAAGGCGGCCAGGAAGTTCTCGAACACCGGGAGTCCCCGCGGGGTGCTGATGCTCTCGGGCTGACGCCGCACGCCCCGCACCGGCGGGGTGCGCGGCGTCCCGGTCCCGCTCAGGCCAGCAGTTCCTTGCCGGTCAGCGCCCAGTAGGCCGCCGACATCTTCGCCATCGTCTCGTTCCACTCGGCGGCGGGGTCGGAGCCCTCGACGATGCCGGCGGAGCTCTGCGTCGAGTACACCGCGCCGTCGTGGACGATCGTGCGGATGCACAGGGCCAGCTCGTTCCAGCCCCGGACGTCGAGCAGCCCCACCGCCCCCGCGTACAGCCCGCGCGGTTCGATCTCCAGCGTCCCGATCAGCTCCATGGCGCGGGGCCGGGGCACCCCGGTGACCGTCCCCGCCGGGAAGGCCGAACACAGCGCCGACCACACGTCGGCGTCCGGCGGCAGCTTCCCGCTGACCGTCGAGATCATGTGGAAGACGTGCGAGAAGGCCTCCACCGTCATCAGCTTCTCCACCCGCGGGTTCCCGGGCCCGGTCACCGCCGCGAGGTCCTCCCGCGCCAGGTCGACCAGCATCAGGTGCTCGGCCCGCTCCTTGGGGTCCTTCACCAGCTCGGCCACGCGCCGCTCGTCGGTCTGCGGATCGCCGCTGCGGTGCGCCGTACCGGCGATCGACCGCAGCGTCAGGGTGTCGTCGGACATCCGGAACAGCAGTTCGGGGCTGGCGCCGACGACGGTGCCCGTCGCATGCGGCAGCAGGTACATGTGCGGCGAGGGGTTGCGGGCCCGCAGCCGCCGGTAGACGTCCACGGGGGACAGCGAGGACCGTACGTCGATGCGGTGGCCGACCTGGATCTGGTCCACCTCGCCGTCGGCGATGTGCGCCAGACACCGCCTCACCCGGTGCAGGAAGTCCTCCCGCTCCATGGAGTCCCGCACCTCGTACACCTCCGGGGCGGGCACCGGCTCGTCCGCGCCGACCAGCGGGCTCAGGTCCACCTCGGGCGCCGCGGGCCAGCCGTCGGCGGCGGCGTGCACCAGGACGGGAGGCTCCCCGGCGGCCGCGTAGTGCGCGGTGGTGCGGAACAGCGTCAGCGTGATGTCGGCCTTGGCGGGGTCGGTGTCCGCGCGCAGCCGCTCCATGTGCCCGGCCGCGCCGTAGCCGATGACGGTGACGAAGCCGAAGGAGAAGCCGTCGCACGGGCTCTCGCCCTCCAGCTCGAAGAGCCGCTGGGTGGCCCGCAGCAGCTCCCAAAAGCTCGGCGAGGGGCCGCGCCAGGCACCGCCCACGTCGTCCTCCCGGAGCCCGGCGGCCGCCGCGGCGGCCCGCGCCAGGGCGGTCAGGGACGCGAGCCCGTCGATCTCGACCCGGTTGGCGTACACGCGCAGCTGCAACAGCCGGCCCCAGCCCACCAGGGCGGCCATCCGGCCCGGTTCGGATCCGACCGGGTGCTCGAACAGGAAGACCTGGTCGGTGCCGAGCTGGGAGCCCAGCCGTGTGTAGAGATCCAGGGGTGCGTGCGACGCCGGAAGCGCCGTCGTCCGGATTCTTACATTCACTGTTGGCATCCAGTTTTCCTTACTCGCCTCGACCCGTAGCGGGACGTGTGCAGCAAATCATCAGGTCGGTAAATGTAGCCAGACCAATCGGGGATTCGGGATGCGGACCACTTCGAGAAACGCTTGACCAGTTTCAGCCAACACCTATTGAGTAGCGGCACAAGCACGTCACACAGTCCATTCGAGGCGGATATGATCACAAATTCATCTCACACGTCGGCAATCGATTCCTGGCGTTCCCGTCCGGCCGCGCAGCAGCCGGACTGGCCCGATCACGAAGAACTCGACCAGGTCGCCGCGCATCTGAAGAACGCCCCGCCGCTGGTGTACGCCGCGGAATGCGACCGGCTGCGCGACCAGCTCGGTGCGGTCGCCCGCGGCGAGGCCTTCCTGCTCCAGGGCGGCGACTGCGCCGAGACCTTCGCGGGCAACACGGCCCCGGCGGTCGAGGGCAAGCTGCGCACCCTGCTGCAGATGGCCGTCGTCCTCACCCACGGTTCGTCCCTGCCGGTGGTCAAGGTCGGCCGGCTCGCCGGTCAGTACGCCAAGCCCCGCTCCAGCGGCACCGAGGTCCGCGAAGGGATGGCCCTGCCCTCCTACCGGGGCGACGCCGTCAACGGCCATGCCTTCACGGAGGCCGACCGCCGCCCCGACCCGCAGCGCCTGCGCACCATGTACGAGGCGTCCACCACGACGCTGAACCTCGTACGGGCCTTCATGACGGGCGGCGGCGCCGACCTCTCCCTGGTGCACCGCTGGAACCAGGGCTTCCTGGAGGGCACCCCGGCCGTCGGCCGCTACGAGCGGATCGCCGGCGAGATCGACCGCGCGCTCGCCTTCATGCGCGCCTGTGGTGTCGACCCCGGCGCCCTGCACGCCACGGAGATGTACGCGAGCCACGAGGGCCTGCTGCTGGACTACGAGGCGGCGCTGACCCGCGTCGAGCCGGAGACCGGCCTCGCGTACGCGACCAGCGGCCACCTCGTGTGGATCGGCGAGCGCACCCGCGACCTGGACGGCGCGCACGTCGAGTACTTCTCGCGCATCTCCAACCCCGTCGCCGTCAAGCTCGGCCCGACCGCGACCCCGGACACCGTGCTGGCCCTGTCGGAGCGGCTCAACCCCGACCAGATCCCGGGCCGGCTCACCTTCGTCGTGCGCATGGGCGCCGAGAAGGTCCGCGACCTGCTGCCCGACCTGGTCGGCAAGGTGGCCGCCGAAGGGCTGGTCGTGCCCTGGGTCTGCGACCCGATGCACGGCAACACCTTCACGGCCTCAACCGGCCACAAGACCCGGCACTTCGACGACGTGCTGAACGAGGTCGCGGGCTTCTTCGAGGTCCACCGGTCCCTGGGCACCCACCCCGGCGGCCTGCACATGGAGCTGACCGGCGACGACGTCACCGAGTGCCTGGGCGGCGGCTACAACCTGGAGGCCGACGACCTGTGCCTCCGCTACGAGACGGCCTGCGACCCCCGCCTCAACCACAGCCAGTCCCTCGACGTCGCCTTCCTGGTCGCGGAGATGCTGCGCAACCACCGGCGTTAACCCACCACACCCGAGAGGCACAGTCCGTGAAACGCGGCTTACTTCCGCTGTCCGTGACCGCCCTGGCCCTGACCCTGTCCCTGAGCACCGCCCCCGTCTCCCAGGCCGCCCCGGCCGGCGGCGAGGACGCCGCCGCCCGGGGCTGGTCCGTCACCTGGGACGACTTCCGCAGGGGCTTCGACACCACCGGATCCGACGCCAAGTGGCAGCTGACGCCCACCGGCGACCTGCCCGCCGGCGACGGGACCCCCACCACCTCGGCGGCCGGCCTGCGCGTCGCCGCCTCCGGCACCAACCCGGCCACCGGGCAGCCGGCGTTCACCTACACCACCGAGCCGGAGCCGGCGGGCGCGGGCGCCTACGACCACCTCAAGTGGTACGCGATGGCCAACCACACCTCCACGGCCGGGTTCACCGGCTTCGACACCACCCCCGGCCAGGTCCTGAGCTGCGAGGCGGGCAACTACTCCGCGCGCACCTTCGGCACCGCGAACCACCCCTTCGGCGCCGACGTCGCCGATCCCCGGACCGACCTGCGGCTCGCCGCCGGCACCATGTCGATGTACGACCTGGAGTCGAGCCTGGTCTTCGACTTCTTCGTCACCGACCGCAAGATCTACGCCTTCTACGAGCGGCTGCCCACGCCCGGCGCCTCGTACGCGTCCTTCTCGTACGCGGTTCCCGTCGCCGACCGCACCCCCGACCAGAAGCACAAGCTGTCGGTCTCCTACGACCGCACCGGCGGCGCCGCCGTCTGGAAGATCGACGGCGCCCAGGTCTTCACGGTGGACCGGCCGGGCCACCGGCTCGCCGACCGCACCCACATGGTCCTCGACCACGGCGGGCAGGAAGAAGACGTGACCCCGCGTCAGCTCTCCTGCGGACTCGGGCTGTTCAACCTGCTCGACGCCGAAGGCGGCAACGGCCGGGGCCTGGTGAAGGTCTCCTCCGAGCCCGCCTACGACCCGGACCGCGGCGCCCCGTACGAGCAGACGTACGTCGACCCCGCCTCGCTGCGGCAGAACCGCCTCTGGGGCCAGGGCGCCCGGATCGACGTGGGCCGCATCGGCATCTCCTCGCTACCGCGCTGACCAGCGGCGCGCGGAACTTGACGGACTGTGGTTCCCGCCCTGGCCCGTGCCCGTCGCATCCAGCAATGTCCTGTACCAGGGCCCCCCACCACGCAATCGCTTATAGGGAGTACCACGGCCATGACCAATGTCGCCGTCATCTACTACTCGTCCACTGGCAACGTTCACCAGCTGGCCGAGGCCGCGGCCACCGCCGCCGAGAAGGCCGGCGGTGAGGTGCGTCTGCGCCGCGTCGCCGAGATCGCCCCGGACTCCGTCATCGCGGCCACCCCGGACTGGGCGAAGCACGTCGAGCAGACCAAGGACATCCCGGTCGCCTCCCTCGAGGACATCGAGTGGGCGGACGTCATCCTGATCGGTACGCCGACCCGCTTCGGCCTGCCCGCCTCGCAGATCAAGCAGTTCATCGACACCACCGGTGGCCTGTGGTTCCAGGGCAAGACCGTCAACAAGGTCTGCTCCTCCTTCACCTCCACGTCCTCGACGCACGGTGGCCAGGAGAGCACGATCCTCGCCCTGAACAACACCTTCTACCACTGGGGCGCCATCATCGTCCCGCCCGGCTTCGCGGACCCGGTCCAGTTCCTCCCGGGCAACGGCAACCCGTACGGCGCGAGCAGCGTCTCGGCGAACGCCGCGGCGAACGTGAACCCGGAGAACCTCTCCGCCGTCGAGTTCCAGGCGCGCCGCGCCGTGGAGATCGCGACCGCCCTGAAGACCGGCTGGGCCGCCGCCGTCTGATCCGGCACCCGGCCAGGGACGTGCGGTGCCACGACGGCACCCCCCGGCGCACCGCACGTCCCGGTCAGCAACGAAGCGAAGAACAGCGAGAGGTGAGCGCGGTGCAGTTCGGCATCTTCTCCATCGGTGACGTGACACCCGATCCGCTGACCGGTCGAGCGCCGACCGAGCACGAGCGGATCAAGGCCATGACGACCATCGCCGTCAAGGCGGAGGAAGCCGGCCTCGACGTCTTCGCGACGGGCGAGCACCACAATCCGCCCTTCGTCCCGTCCTCGCCGACCACGATGCTGGCGTGGATCGCGGCCCGCACCGAGCGGCTGATCCTCTCCACCTCCACCACGCTCATCACCACGAACGACCCGGTGAAGATCGCGGAGGACTTCGCGATGCTCCAGCACCTGGCCGACGGCCGGGTTGACCTGATGATGGGACGCGGCAACACGCCCGCCGTCTACCCCTGGTTCGGCCAGGACCTCCGCAAGGGCCTGGAACTGGCGGTGGAGAACTACGCGCTCCTGCACCGGCTGTGGCGCGAGGAGAACGTCGACTGGAAGGGCCGTTTCCGCGCCCCTCTGCAAGGCTTCACCTCGACCCCGCGCCCCCTGGACGGCGTCCCGCCGTTCGTCTGGCACGGCTCGATCCGCTCTCCGGAGGTCGCCGAACAGGCCGCCTACTACGGCGACGGCTTCTTCGCGAACAACCTCTTCGCCCCGATCGCGCACTTCGCCGGCCTGGTGGACCTCTACCGCGAGCGGTGGGCGCACCACGGGCACGGCACCCCCGAACAGGCGATGGTCGGTCTGGGCGGCCAGGTCTTCCTGCGGCCGAAGTCCCAGGACGCGGTACGGGAGTTCCGCCCGTACTTCGACCGCGCCCCGGTCTACGGCGGCGGCCCCTCGCTGGAGCAGTTCACCGAGCGGACCCCCCTGACGGTGGGCAGCCCCGACGAGGCGATCGAGAAGACCCTGACCTTCCGCGATGCCTACGGGGACTACCAGCGCCAGCTGTTCGTCGTCGACCACGCGGGCCTCCCGCTGAAGACGGTCCTGGAACAGATCGACATCCTCGGCGAAGAAGTGGTCCCGGTCCTCCGCAAGGAGATGGCCTCTTCCCGCCCGCCGGCCGTCCCCCCGGGCCCCCGCCACCCGGCCACCGTCACCACCACCGCCTGAGCCACCCCCCTCCAGCTCTGCCCTGCCCGCCCCTGCCGGGCAGGGCAGAGCTGTGTCCGCGGCCGCGGCCGAAGACGTACGAAGCGGTGGAGGCGTCCGGCCCGATGCCCGGCCGCAACGCCCGTACCCCGGACTCGTCGAGTCCGGGGTACGGGCGTTGCGCGCCGGCTCGCTCTCAGTGCTCGCCCCGCCGCGCCGCGACGCGGGCCAGGCTTTCGCGGGCGGTGGCGGCCACGTGGTCGGCGGTGAAGCCGTGGCGCGCGTACAGCGTGGTGTACGGGGCGCTGTCTCCGAACTGGTCGATTCCCACCGGGATCCCGGCGTCGCCGAGGAGCTGGTACCAGCCGAGCGCGGATCCGGCCTCGACCGTGACACGGGCCCGCAGGGCGCTCGGCAGGACCTGCTCGCGGTACTCGGGGCTCTGCTCCCGGAACCATTCCAGGCACGGCATCGACACGACCCGGGCGGCGATGCCCTCGCTCTGCAGGACGGCCCGGGCGTCCAGCGCGATGTGCACCTCGCTGCCCGTGGCGATCAGCACGACCTCGGGAGCGCCGCCCTCGGCCTCGGCCAGGACGTAGCCGCCGCGTGCGGTGCCCTCGGCCGGTGCCACACCGGACCCGCCGGAGCGGTCGAGGACGGGCAGGTTCTGCCGGCTGAGGCAGAGTCCGGCGGGCCGGTCGTCGTTCTCCAGGATGGTCCGCCAGGCGACGGCCGTCTCGTTCGCGTCGGCCGGGCGTACGACGTCGAGGCCGGGGATGCCGCGCAGCCCCCACAGGTGCTCGATCGGCTGGTGGGTGGGGCCGTCCTCGCCGAGCCCGATGGAGTCGTGGGTCCAGACGTAGGTGACGGGCAGCTTCATCATGGCCGCGAGGCGGACGGCGGGGCGCATGTAGTCGGAGAAGACCAGGAAGGTGCCGCCGTAGGGGCGGGTCCCGCCGTGCAGGGCGATGCCGTTGAGGATGGCGCCCATGGCGTGCTCGCGGATCCCGAAGTGCAAGGTCCGCCCGTACCGGTGACCCGCGTACGCCTCCGTCGACAACTCCTCCGGAATGAAGGAGGGTTCCCCCTTCATCGTGGTCAGGTTGGAGTCGGCGAGGTCCGCGGAACCGCCCCACAGCTCGGGCAGCGTCCCGGCGAGCGCGCTCAGCACGTCCCCCGACGCCTTGCGGGTGGCGATCTGACCGCCCGCCTCGAAGACGGGCAGCGCGTCCGTCCACCCCTCGGGCAGTTCGCGCACGCTGATCCGGTCGAACTCGGCCGCCCGCCCGGGGGCGCCGGCGCGCCAGTCCGCGTACCGCTTCGCCCACGCCTTGACGTCGGCGCGGGCCCGCTCGCCGACCTGCCGGGCGTGCGCGAGCACCTCGTCCGGTACGTCGAAGGAGCGCCGGGGGTCCAGCCCCATGGCCTCCTTGGTGGCCGCGGCCTCGGCCGCACCGAGCGCGGAGCCGTGGATCTTTCCGCTGTTCCGCTTGCCCGGCGACGGCCAGCCGATGATGGTGCGCAGCGCGACGAGCGAAGGCCGGCCGGTCTCCTCACGGGCGGCCGACAGGGCCTCGTGCAGGGCGGCCATGTCCTCCACGTACTCCCCGGTCACGGTCCAGTCGACCTGCTGGACGTGCCAGCCGTAGGCCCGGTAGCGCGCGGGCACGTCCTCGGAGACCGCGATCCGCGTGTCGTCCTCGATGGAGATGCGGTTGTCGTCCCAGAGCACGACGAGGTTGCCCAGCCGCTGGTGGCCCGCGAGGGAACCGGCCTCGTGGCTGATGCCCTCCTCCAGGTCGCCGTCGGAGGCGAACACCCAGACGGTGTGGTCGAAGGGGCTCTCGCCCGGTGCGGCCTGCGGATCGAACAGACCGCGCTCGCGGCGGGCCGCCATCGCCATGCCGACGGCATTGCCCAGGCCCTGGCCGAGCGGGCCGGTCGTGGTCTCGACGCCGGGGGTGTGCCCGTACTCGGGGTGCGCCGGGGTCAGGCTGCCCTCCGTGCGCAGCGCCTTCAGGTCGTCGAGTTCCAGGCCGTAGCCGGAGAGGTAGAGCTGGGTGTAGAGCGTCAGGCTGGAGTGTCCGCAGGACAGCACGAAGCGGTCGCGGCCGGCCCAGTCGGGGTCGGCCGGGTTGTGCCGCATCAGCTGCTGGAACAGCAGGTAGGCGGCGGGCGCCAGGCTCATGGCGGTACCCGGATGGCCGTGGCCCGCGGTCTCCACGGCGTCGATCGCCAACGCGCGGGCGGTGTCGACGGCGCGCCGGTCCAGGTCGCTCCACTCGAAGGGACGGGGGGATTTCTGCTCTGGGCTGCGCGTCACTTGCTCGGGGCTCCTCTGCTCGGTAGGGATGGCCCTGCCGACGTACCCCTCGGCCGCGGCCATCGGCCAGCGGCCACCTTGCAAGGGACCGGGCCCCGCGGGGCAGTGGGCCGCGGCCACTCCGTCAGGTCCCCGGGGCAGCTGACGGAGTACGCGGACCACCTTTGACCCCGGCCGCGGCGCCCGCCCCGGCTACCGGGCCGGCACGCTCCCGATCGTCAGCCGGTGGCTTCGGACGGCCCCTCCAGGACCAGCCGGATCTCCGTGACCTCGTAGCCGGCGCGGGTGAAGGCGGCGGCCATCGGGGCGTTCACGGCGTCCGTGGTGGCGGTGATGCGCTCGGCGCCCTCGGAGGCGTGGAAGCGGGTGATCTCGGCGAGGATCTCGTCGATCAGGCCCCGGCCGCGCTGTTCGGGGACCACGCCGAGGTAGCCGACGTTGCGGTGGTACGGGGTCGCGGAGGGGATCGCCATGCCGGCGAGGGTGCCGTCCGGCAGGTGCGCCAGGCGCCACCAGGAGCGCTCGCCGGGGCAGTCGGTGTAGAACTCGATGTCGTCGCGCGCCAGTTCCTCGGCGTCGATCGTGCGGAGCTCGTTCTGCGTGTGCAGGTCCAGGCTGCCCTGCGAGAGGCGGACGAAGGCGTCGAGGAACTCCTCGTCGGTGCCCTCGCGGAAGACCAGCCGGCCGGTGGGCTCGGCAGTGCCGGCGGCCGGGGTCCACTCGAAGCGCAGCCGCTCGATCTCGCGGACCAGACCGGAGGCGGCGGCGGCCTTCTGCCGCCAGGCGACCGCGTCGGCCATGCCGTCCGCGGAGGCGCGCCAGTCGCGCGGCAGCGAGATGTTGTAGTCGGGGAGCTTGCCGAAGGCCTCGTGCCCGGCGGCGAGCAGCCCGGCGGCGACGGCGGCCGGGTCGGTCACGGAGCCACGTACCTGCAGGCAGTCCAGGACGGCGGGGCGCTCGCTGTCGGCACGGCCCCACCACAGGGCGCGGGCCAGGATCTCGCCGTTCTCGTCCTCGGCGAACCAGGTCCACTCGGGGCGCATCCGGCCCGCGGCGAACTCTTCCCGGATCTTCTCGGGGGTGAGGGCGGGGACGGGGCCGTCGGCCGGGTAGGCGAGGGCGCGGTCCAGGTCGGCGGAGTCTGCTGTGGCAGCGCGGAAATGCATGGGCCGATCATCACACCGGACGGAGGTCTTCCCCAAGGGATTTCTGCACGTCAGAGGCGGTCTGGAGGCAGCCCTGGGGGCCGTCCGAAGGCCACCCGGAGGCCACCCGGAGGACGTCCGGGGCCGGTTTGACGCGAAATTCCGGCCTCCGGGTGGGTACCCGGAGGCCGGAACGGCGGGCCGTCAGGACCAGGTGATCAGACGGCGCGGGTGCTCCAGGACGGCGGCGATGTCCGCGAGGAAGCGGGAGCCGAGTTCACCGTCGATGAGGCGGTGGTCGAAGGACAGCGCCAGGGTGGTGACGTGGCGGGCCTTGACCTTGCCCTTGTGGACCCAGGGCTGGAGCTTGATCGCGCCGACCGCGAGGATCGCGGACTCGCCGGGGTTCAGGATCGGCGTGCCGGTGTCGACGCCGAAGACGCCGACGTTGGTGATGGTGATCGTGCCCTGCTGCATGTCGGCCGGGGAGGTCTTGCCCTCACGGGCGGTGGCGACCAGCCCGGACAGGGCCCGCGACAGCTCGCCGAGCGTCTTGGCGTGGGCGTCCTTGATGTTCGGGACGATCAGCCCGCGCGGGGTGGCCGCCGCGATGCCCAGGTTGACGTAGTGCTTGAGCACGATCTCCTGGGCCGCCTCGTCCCAGGACGCGTTCACGTCCGGGTTGCGGCGGATCGCCACGAGGACGGCCTTGGCGATCAGGAGCAGCGGGTTGATCCGCAGACCGGCGAGGTCCGGGTCCTCCTTGAGCTCCTGGACCAGCTTCATCGTGCGGGTCACGTCGAAGGTGATGAACTCGGTGACGTGCGGCGCGGTGAAGGCGGAGCCGACCATGGCCTGGGCGGTGACCTTGCGGACGCCCTTGACCGGGATACGGGTCTCGCGGGCGGATCCGGGCACCTCGGCCTGGGCCTGTACCGGAGCCGCCTGGGCCGCCTGGACCGTCTGGGCCGCCGGAGCCGGGGCCACCGGGACCGCCGGAGCCACGGCCTGCGGGGCGATGGCCGCCGCGGCCGCCGCGTGCACGTCCTCGCGGGTCACGACCCCGCCGTCGCCGGTGGGGATCACCGCCGCCAGGTCGATGCCGAGGTCCTTGGCGAGCTTGCGCACCGGCGGCTTCGCCAGTGCGCGGGCCGCGCTCGAACCGGCGACCGGGGTGGCCGTGCCGCTCGGGGGCTGCGCGCCGGTCGTCCCCGGCTGGGCCGGGACCGCTACGGACTGCGTGGCGGCGGGAGCGACCGGAGCCGGCTGCGCGATACCCGTGCCGTTCTGCGCAGCGACCGCCGGCTGCGGTGCCTTGCGCGGGCGGCGCTTCGTGGAAGCGGTGGAAACTCCGTACCCGACCAGGACAGGCTGGCGGGCCGTGGGGGCCGCGTCCTCGGCGCCGCCGGCGGCCTCCGAGTCCGCCGTCGCCGCCGGAACGGCAGCAGCGGCCGGAGCACCGGCGACAGCCGAAGCAGCCTCCCCCGCGTCACCGCCGGAGGCAGTCCGCACCGAAATGATCACCTGGCCGACGTCGACCGTGACGCCCTCCTCGAAGAGGAGCGCGTGCACGACCCCGTCGAAGGGGATCGGCAGCTCGACGGCCGCCTTCGCCGTCTCCACCTCGCACACGACCTGGCCGTCGGTGACGGTGTCACCCGGCTGGACGTACCACTTGAGGATCTCGGCCTCGGTGAGGCCCTCGCCCACATCGGGCATCTTGAATTCGCGGATCGTCATCGCAGGGCTCTCCTCAGTACGCCAGCGAGCGGTCGACTGCGTCGAGCACCCTGTCCAGGCCCGGCAGGTACTCGTCCTCCAGGCGGGCCGGCGGGTACGGGGCGTGGTAGCCGCCCACGCGCAGCACGGGCGCCTCCAGGTGGTAGAAGCACCGCTCCGTGATGCGAGCGGCGATCTCCGAACCCACACCGAGGAACACCGGCGCCTCGTGGACCACCACGAGCCGGCGGGTCTTCTCCACCGACGCCTGGATCCCGTCGAAGTCCACCGGGGACATCGAGCGCAGGTCCACGACCTCGACCGACTTGCCTTCCTCGGCGGCGGCCGCGGCGGCCTCCAGGCAGACCTTCACCATGGGACCGTAGGCCGCCAGGGTGATGTCGGTGCCCGCGCGGGCCACCCGCGAGCCGTGCAGCGCGTCGGGGATGGCCTCGACGTCGACCTCGCCCTTGTCCCAGTAGCGGCGCTTCGGTTCGAAGAAGATGACCGGGTCGTCGCTGAGGATCGCCTGCTGGAGCATCCAGTAGGCGTCGCTCGCGTTGGACGGCGAGACCACCTTGAGGCCCGGGACGTGCGCGAACAGCGTCTCCGGGGACTCCGAGTGGTGCTCGACCGCGCCGATGCCGCCCGCGTAGGGGATGCGGATGACGACCGGCATCTTGATGGTGCCGAGCGAACGCGCGTGCATCTTGGCCAGCTGCGTGACGATCTGGTCGTACGCGGGGAAGACGAACCCGTCGAACTGGATCTCCACGACCGGGCGGTACCCGCGCAGGGCCAGGCCGATCGCGGTGCCGACGATGCCGGACTCGGCCAGCGGGGTGTCGATGACCCGCTCCTCGCCGAAGTCCTTCTGCAGTCCGTCGGTGATGCGGAAGACGCCGCCGAGCTTGCCGACGTCCTCGCCCATGATCAGGACCTTGGGGTCCTCTTCCAGGGCCTTGCGCAGGGAGTCGTTGAGCGCCTTGGCGATGGTGAGCTTCTGTACGGCCATGACGGTCACTCCCCGCCTTCGAAGGACGCGAGGTAGGCGGCGAACTGCGCGCGCTCCTCGTCGACGAGCGCGTGCCCGTCCGCGTAGACGTTCTCGAAGATCGCCATCGTGTCGGGGTCGGGCATCGAGCGGACGACCTCGCGCACCCGCTTGCCGAGTGCCTCGCTCTCCACCTCCAGCTGCTCGAAGTACGCCTCGTCGGCGCCTCCGGTGGCCAGCAGGTGGGCCTTCAGGCGCAGGATCGGGTCCTTGGCCTCCCAGGCCGCCGTCTCCTCGTCGCGCCGGTACTTCGTCGGGTCGTCGGAGGTGGTGTGCGCGCCCATCCGGTAGGTGAAGGCCTCCACCAGCGTGGGCCCCTCTCCCCGGCGGGCCCGCTCCAGCGCCCAGCGGGTGACCGCGAGGCAGGCCAGTACGTCGTTGCCGTCCACCCGGACGCCCGGGAAGCCGAAGCCCTGGGCGCGCTGGTAGAGCGGCACGCGCATCTGGCGCTCGGTGGGCTCGGAGATGGCCCACTGGTTGTTCTGGCAGAAGAACACCACGGGCGAGTTGTAGACCGCCGAGAAGGTGAAGGCCTCCGCCACGTCGCCCTGGCTGGACGCGCCGTCGCCGAAGTAGGCGATGACGGCCGAGTCGGCGCCGTCCTTGGCCACGCCCATCGCGTACCCGGTCGCGTGCAGCGTCTGGGAGCCGATGACGATCGTGTACAGGTGGAAGTTGTTGGTGGTCGGGTCCCAGCCACCGTGGTTCACACCGCGGAACATGCCGAGCAGGTTGGTCGGGTCGACCCCGCGGCACCAGGCCACTCCGTGCTCGCGGTACGTCGGGAAGACGTAGTCGTCGTCGCGCAGGGCCCGGCCGGAGCCGATCTGGGCTGCCTCCTGGCCGAGCAGCGAGGCCCACAGGCCCAGCTCGCCCTGGCGCTGGAGTGCGGTCGCCTCGCCGTCGAAGCGGCGGGTCATGACCATGTCGCGGTAGAGACCGCGCAGGTCATCGGTGGTGATGTCGGCGACGAAGGGCGCGAATTCCGCGACGTCGGAATTTTCCGCGACGTCGACGCGCACCCCCTCGGGCGTCAGCAGCTGTACGAGCTGGGGCTCGGCGTCATGCTTCTTCGCGGTGGCAGCGGCGGGCTTGGCGGCGTTGGCCGCGCCGGCCGGCCGCTTGGTGCCGCTGCTGCGTCGCGGCTTGCGCGCGGCAGTGCTCTCCACGGTCACGATTGCTCCTCCGTCGGTCCGGCACCCGGGTTCTCCGGGGACCAGTGCGGCTCACCTGGATCTCTGCCCGCGCACGGGGTGGGTGCGCTCCGGGTCTGGGATTCAGGCGTGACAGGTGCCCCGGCGAGTGCCCTGCGCAATGCACGTTACCCAGTGCGTCGCATAACTGCGAAACCCCGTTTGACCTGCGATTTTGCTTGGATTTCCAAGTAAATTCGCGGAACCGGGAACAACCACTGGTCACAGCCTTGCAGGGGGCCGGAACAACGGCACGTTATCCCGCTCGTCTCCGGCAGGGAAGGGGTGAGTGTGTGAAACTGAGTTCGTGCGCGAAAACGGAAAAATCAAGGTATTCCTCCTGGACGACCACGAAGTGGTGCGTAGGGGTGTTCACGAGCTGTTGTCGATGGAATCGGACATCGAGGTGGTGGGTGAGGCCGGTACGGCCGCCGACGCGCTGGTCCGCATCCCCGCCACCCGCCCCGACGTGGCCGTCCTCGACGTCCGGTTGCCCGACGGCAGCGGCGTGGAGGTGTGCCGCGAGGTGCGCTCCCAGAACGAGGACATCAAGTGCCTGATGCTCACCTCGTTCGCCGACGACGAGGCGCTGTTCGACGCGATCATGGCCGGCGCCTCGGGCTACGTGCTCAAGGCCATCCGCGGGAACGAGCTGCTCAACGCGGTGCGTGACGTGGCGGCCGGCAAGTCCCTGCTGGACCCCGTGGCCACGGCCCGGGTGCTGGAGCGGCTGCGCGACGGCAAGAACGGCAAGGGCGACGACCGCCTGTCGAACCTCACCGAGCAGGAGCGCAAGATCCTCGACCTGATCGGCGAGGGCCTGACGAACCGCGTGATCGGCGAGCGGCTGCACCTGGCCGAGAAGACGATCAAGAACTACGTCTCCAGCCTGCTGTCCAAGCTCGGCATGGAGCGCCGGTCCCAGGCCGCCGCGTACGTGGCCCGGCTGCAGGCCGAGAAGGGGCGCTAGCCTCCCCGCATTCGCTACAGAGCGTTACGCCCCGTGGTCGCACGATTCCACGGGGCGCGCTGTTTCATTCGGGACCAACGTCCCCGATGTGCGGGGCGGGCTCCTCTTTTCCGGCAGGGTGTCGGTACCGGACAGTGGATGACATGTCCCCAGAGGAACTCCACGCCATCGAACTGCTGCGCCGCGTGCCGTACGGCCGAGCCGCCACCAGCATGCGCGCGCTGCCCTTCCTCGCCGTCGCGCGCCACATCGTGGTGAACGGCAAGGTCGTCCTGAGAATGCACGCCGGTTTCGGCTACCACCACGCCTGCAACGGCAGCGTGGTCTCGTACGGAGCCGACAACTTCAATTCCGGCGAGTCCCAGCTGTGGTCGGTGCAGTTCACCGGCACCGCGAACCTCGTCGAACCCACCACCGCCGAACTGGAACTGTTCGGCCCCGGTCCGCACTTCGTGGACGGCGCGGTCTTCGACCCCGTCTACATGCGGATCGAGCCGCACCTCGTCACCGTCCACACCCTCGCGGGCAATCTGGACCGGCAGTACCAGCACGCGCTCTGAGCGGTCTCCCCGGGACTTCGGTCCCGACGTGGGAACGGCCCGGCGGCCATGTCGATGACATGACCGCCGGGCCGTTCGCATGCCTCGGGGCGACTACTCTCCGTCGTCCTGGTTCCCGTCGCCCTCGGGCGACTTCGTCGGGGACTGCGTCGGCGGCGTCGGCTTCGACGGGCTCGGCGTGGGCGTCGGGGTCGGCGTCGGCGTCGGGGTCGGCGTCGGCGTGGGAGTCGGCGACGGGGAGTACGACGGCGAGTACGAGTAGCTCGGCGTGGAGGACTTGCTGCGGCTCGGACCCGGCGTGTACGAGTTCTCCGGCGCCGACCTGGACGTCGAGGTCTCCGGCGCCGGGCTCTCCGGCGTCGCACCTTCCGAGGAGGACGCGGAGCTCGCCGGCGGGGTCACGCTCGTGCCGGGGTCCTTCTTGGCGCCGCCGAAGTTGTCGACCGCGTACGCCACGCCGCCCGCGACCGCGAGGACGGCGAGGACCGCGAACAGCCACAGCTTCCAGTTGCCGCCGCGGGGGCGGTCGTCGTAGCCGCCGGGCCCGTTGTAGCCGCCGTTCCCGCCGTGGCCGTTGCCGCCCCCGCCGGGGAAGGCGGAGCCGTCGTCCGGGTTCAGCGGCGGCACCATCGCCTGCTGGAACTGCGAGGTCGAGGAGTGCGAGCCGTACGGCGGCTGGCCCTGGCCGGGCGTCGCCATCGCCGTGGTCTGCGCCGGGCCGCGCCCGTGCGGCAGCGCCATGGTGACCGGGCCGGTGTTCCAGGTGCCGGTGTTGGCCCCCTGGTCGTGCAGCATCTGCAGGGCGTACTGGACCAGCCCGCGCATCTCCTCGGCGCTCTGGAACCGGTCGTCCGGGTCCTTGGCGAGGGAGCGCATGACGAGCCCGTCGAGCTCCTGCGGGATGTGCCCGCCCTCCGGCAGCTGCGAAGGCGGGATCGGCGCGTCCTGCACGTGCTGGTAGACCACCGACAGCGGGGTCTCCCCGGTGAACGGGGGACGCAGCGAGAGGAGTTCGTAGAGCAGGCAGCCCGTCGCGTACAGGTCGGAGCGGTGGTCCACGGCCTTGCCGAGGGCCTGTTCGGGCGAGAGGTACTGCGGCGTGCCCATGACCATGCCGGTCTGGGTCATCGTCGACTGCGCGCCGTGCAGGGCGCGCGCGATGCCGAAGTCCATCACCTTGACCGCGCCGGTGTCCGTGATGATCACGTTGGCGGGCTTGATGTCGCGGTGCACGATGCCGTGCTGGTGCGAGTACGCGAGCGCTTCGAGCACGCCGGAGGTGATGATCAGCGCCTGGTCGGGGCCCGGGGCCTCGGCGCTGATCAGCAGGTCGCGGATGGTGCGGCCCTCGACGAGCTCCATGACGATGTAGGGGACGACGTTCGGGCCGACCCGGTCCTCGCCCGAGTCGTACACGGCGACCACGGCATGGTGGTTGAGGCCGGCGACCGACTGCGCCTCGCGGGTGAAGCGGGCCTTGGACACCGGGTCTTCGGCCAAGTCCGGGCGCAGCAGCTTGACGGCGACGGTCCGGCCCAGCCGGACGTCCTCCGCGGCGAAGACCTCCGCCATGCCGCCTCGGCCCAGACGGTGGGTCAGCCGGTAACGGCCGTCGCCCACCAGGCCGCCCGCGCCCCAGTGCTCAGGACCCTCTGCCATCCCGGCGCCGCTTCCCTCGGGTTCGGGTGCCATCAGTCCTCACCGTCGTCTGTCTCGGCCGCCGCTCAGCGGTAGTCCTCATCGTGTGCTCCGACGAACGCTACAGCCTCGCAACCGGTCACTGTTCGGACAAGGACGCCGCCACCCGACGGCACGGCCCGCCTGTGGACCCCCTGTGGCCTTGTGGTCACGGAACGGGAACCTGGCTTGACGTGTGCTTGCCCTCCGGCAGACTGAGGCCGACATGCGCTCAGCCAGAGGCGTAGGGACACACCCGAGGGGAAGCAACAGTCATGAGCCAGGACGGCACTCAGGGCCAGTACGCAGGCGGCTCTCTGGCCGGTGGCCGTTACCAGCTAAGGGACTTGCTCGGCGAGGGAGGCATGGCCTCCGTTTATCTCGCGTACGACTCGGCACTCGACCGCCAGGTCGCCATCAAGACCCTGCACAGCGAGCTCGGGCGCGAGCAGTCCTTCCGCGAACGCTTCCGCCGCGAGGCGCAGGCTGTAGCGAAACTGTCGCACACCAACATCGTCTCGGTATTCGACACCGGTGAGGGCGTCGTCTCCTTCGCGAACCCCTCGATGGCCGACGGCGCGGTGATGCCGTACATCGTCATGGAGTACGTCGAGGGGCAGCCGCTCGGCTCCGTCCTGCACGGCGACATCACGCAGTACGGGGCCATGCCGGCCGACAAGGCGCTGAAGGTGACGGCCGACGTGCTGGCCGCCCTGGAGAGCAGCCACGAGATGGGGCTGGTCCACCGCGACATCAAGCCGGGCAACGTCATGATGACGCGGCGCGGAGTGGTGAAGGTCATGGACTTCGGCATCGCGCGGGCCATGCAGTCGGGGGTCACCTCGATGACGCAGACCGGCATGGTCGTCGGGACCCCTCAGTACCTCTCCCCCGAGCAGGCGCTCGGGCGGGCCGTGGACGCACGCTCCGACCTGTACTCGGTGGGCATCATGCTCTTCGAGCTGCTGACCGGGCGGGTCCCCTTCGTCTCCGATTCGGCCCTGGGCATGGCGTACGCCCACGTGCAGGAGGAGCCCGTCGCGCCCTCCTCCATCAACCGCGCGGTCACCCCGGCGATGGACGCCCTGGTGGCGCGGGCCCTGAAGAAGAACCCGAACGAGCGTTTCCCCACCGCCGCCGCCATGCTCGACGAGGTCGCGCGGGTGGCGAGCGCCGGGCACGCCGGGGCCCCGGTCATCGTCCCGGGCTCGCACCCGACGAACAGCGGCGCCGGGCTCGGCTCGGCCGTGTTCCCGCCGGTGGACTCCGCCCTGCAGGCGCCGCCGCACTCGGTGCAGCAGCCGTACCAGGCGCCGCACACCCCGGTGCCGTCCGCGTACGCGCCGACGCCGCCGCCGGGGCCGCAGGCCGGGGCGTACGGGTACCCGCAGCAGCACCAGCAGCACCAGCAGCAGCCCTCGCACTTCCAGCCGCAGGCGCAGACCCCGGCCCCGTACTCCGCCTCGACCCCGCCGCCGTACACGCTCTCGCCGCAGGGCGGTCAGGGCGGTCAGGGCGGTCAGGGTCCGGCCGCGGGTGCCCGGAAGAAGAACACCCCGGTCGTGGTGGGCGCCGTCGTGGTGGCGCTGCTGGCCATCGGCGGGCTGATCGCCGCGCTGGACCTCGGCGGGGACGACAAGGACAAGGCGGGGCCGACGCCGCCGGGCTCCTCCACCTCGGCGTCCGCCTCGGCATCCGGCCCCGCGAAGGCCGGGCACAAGGGGCCGGACCTCTCGCGGACGATCGCGGAGTCCAAGTGCAAGGAGGCACCGAAGCACCACACCCAGGTCGGAAAGGTGACGGCGCCGGACTTCCGGTACATGAACGAGGTCTCGGTGAAGGCGTGCATCCGGGCCGCCGGCTGGAAGTACGACCCGAAGCCCAAGGACGAGGCGATCTACGGCGAGGGGACCGTCGTGGAGCAGTACCCCGCCGACGGTGAGGCCATCGACCCGAAGGAAACCACCTTCACCCTGTACATCTCGACCGGCGACCCGGAGTGATCCGGGAGTGATCCGGGAGTGATCCGGGAGTGATCCGGCACTGAGGGGTGCTCCACGGAGGAGTGAACGGAGTTCGCCCGCCGGGCAGCGGCTCTGATACATACGCGCAGGTCATACCCGCCGCACCTCCGGGAGTCCTGTTGCACCACCCCGCGCGCAGCCTCGTCCGCGTCCTCACCGCCACCGCCGCCGCGCTGGCGGTGGGCGCGCTCGCCGTCGCGCCCGCCTCGGCGGCCGGCGCCTCGTCCGGCTGCGACACCACCGGCGCCTACGGCAGCGCCGACTGGACCTGGCTGAACGGCTCCACCCTCATCCACATCAAGCTCACGTCCGTGGACACCGCGGACGACGCCCGCGTCGCGGGGGTCCAGCTCTACACGCTGGACCACCGCGGCGGCTCGCACGACTGGCCCTGGCGCTTCAACAAGCGCGGGGCCGGCAAGAGCCAGACCTGGGAGACCACCCTCCAGGACAAGCGCGGGATCGACCGGGTCGGCGTACAGGCCGCGGCGTTCAACGACGCCGGCTACCGGAGCCTGTGCGGGTCCGGATCCGTGAAGAATCCGACCTTCTGAGCGGGCCGGCATCCCGAACGGCCTGTACGGGATGCCGGTTTTGTCCGGTTATGTAAATCTGAGTCCGTGACCTACGCCCGCGCGCTGCGCTGGACCGCCGGGGCAGCGTTGGCGACCGCCACGCTGCTGATCACGGCGCCCGCGCACGCCGCGGCCTCCGGGTCCGCCCCGGCCTCCGCTTCGGCCTCCGCCCCCACTTCTGCCTTCGCCCCCGGTGCGGCCTTCGCCCCCGCCCTCCCGTTCGCCTCCGCCCACGTCTTCGCCCCTGCGCCCGCCCGCGCTTCCGTGGCCGCGCCCGTGGCCGTGGCCGACGCGGCCGACGCGGCCGACCGGGCCTTCGAGGATCTGGCCGGGAGTTCCGCCGGGGCCGGGCGGGAGCGTCCCGGGCGGCCGGTGGGCGCGCCCGCCAATCCCGAGACCGTGCTCGCCGCGCGTCCCGTCCCGGCGCACCCGCGCACCGAGCAGCTCGCGGCGGTTCCCGCGCTCCCCTCCGAGCCCCCGGCGGTCCAGGCGATCGGCGCGCTCGGCACCGAGCCGAACGAGCGTGCCGCCGACCTGGCCGCGCACATACTGCCGCTCGGAACGGGATTCGCCCTGATGGGGCTGGGTCTCGGATTCATGGGAATGCGGCTGCGCCGGGGCATGTAGCCCCCGGGTCCCCCTTGCGGCGTAGGCCCCAGGATGGTTGCGGAGCGATACATACTCGGTATACATACTGAGTATGTCGATCCGCCACGGCCTTCTCGCCCTGCTGGAACGGGGCCCCCGGTACGGCTCCCAGCTGCGCACCGAATTCGAGTCCCGCACCGGTTCCACCTGGCCGCTCAACGTCGGGCAGGTGTACACCACGCTCGCCCGGCTGGAGCGCGACGGCCTCGTCGCCCCCGGCGGCGAGGACACGGCCGGGCACACCCTGTACGCCATCACCGAGACCGGGCGCCACGAACTGCGCGAGTGGTACGAGCGTCCCGTCGACCGGGCCAACCCGCCCCGGGACGAGCTCGCCATCAAGCTCGCCATGGCCGTGGGCGCGACCGGCGTGGACATCCGCGCCGTCATCCAGGCCCAACGGCACGCCACCGTCCAGGCCATGCAGGACTACACCCGGCTCAAGGCGCAGGCGCTCGCGGCCATCGAGAGCGGGCGCGGCAGCGAGCGCGACGACATCGCCTGGCTGCTGGTCCTGGAACAGCTGATCTTCCAGACCGAGGCCGAGGCCCGCTGGCTCGACCACTGCGAGTCCCGGCTGGTACGGCTGTCCGCGCGCGGGGAGCGTGCGCCGGCCGAGGCCGAACCGCCCGAGGGCCACGGCACGGCCCCCGGGGCCACGACCGCCCCGACCACACCCACGACCGCACCCACGACCAACACCGACCGGTCTCTTTCCCGTATCGCCCGCGCGCGGCGGGTCTGAACCACCGCTCCACGTCCCAGGGGGGAACCCTTCATGCCCGACCAGCCCGTATTGCAGCTGGACCAGCTCGTCCGCATCCACGGCAGCGGCGCCACCGAGGTGCACGCCCTGCGCGGGATCAACCTCTCCGTGTACCCCGGCGAACTCGTCGCCGTCATGGGCCCCTCCGGGTCCGGCAAGTCCACGCTGCTGACCCTCGCCGGCGGACTCGACACCCCGAGCAGCGGCAAGGTGATCGTCGAAGGCACGGACATCACCACCGCGAGCCGCAAGCAGCTGGCCGCCCTGCGCCGCCGCAGCATCGGGTACGTCTTCCAGGACTACAACCTGATCCCGGCCCTCACCGCCGCCGAGAACGTCGCCCTGCCGCTCGAACTCGACGGAGTCTCCGCCCGCAAGGCCCGCGTCTCGGCGCTCTCGGCCCTGGAGGAGATGAACCTCGGGCAGCTCGCCGACCGCTTCCCCGACGAGATGTCCGGCGGCCAGCAGCAGCGCGTGGCCATCGCCCGCGCACTGGTCGGCGACCGCCGCCTGGTCCTCGCCGACGAGCCGACCGGCGCCCTGGACTCCGAGACCGGTGAATCCGTACTCGCCCTGCTGCGCTCGCGCTGCGACGCCGGTGCGGCCGGGATCCTGGTCACCCACGAGCCGCGCTTCGCGGCGTGGGCCGACCGCGTGGTGTTCCTGCGCGACGGCAGCGTCGTCGACGAGACCCTGCGCAGCCAGGCCGACTCCCTGCTCTCCGGGCAGGCGGCCGCTCAGTGATCTCCTCGTACCACTCCTGGATCGCGGCGATCCGGATAGCCCGCCGCGACGCCTGGCGCTCCAAGGGCCGCAGTGCCCTCGTCCTGGCCATGATCGCCCTGCCGATCGTCGGCGTGAGCGCCGTCGACCTCACCATCCGCAGCTCGGAGCTCTCCACCGAGCAGCGCCTCGACCGGGTGCTCGGCGCCGCCGACGCCAAGCTGACCTCGCCCCACATGGACGCGCCGCTCTACCAGAGCCCCGACGCGCAGAGCTACGCCCCGGTCGGCGGCTACGAGAAGTACGAAAAGAGCGCGGACGGCCGGGACAAGCCCGCCGCCGCGCCCGAATTCCCGGCCGGAGCGCAGGCCGTCAAGGACAGCAAGGCCTACGCCAAGGTCCGCAGCCGCTACGGGATCCTGGACGCCGAGCTCCGCGAGGTGGACCCGACGAGCCCGCTGATCAAGGGCCTGTGGACGCTGGAGCGGGGCCGGCTGCCGCAGGCTCCCGGAGAGGTCCTCGCCACCGGTGCCTTCCTGGAGGAGTCCGGGTACTTCCTCGGCTCCAGCGTGACCCCGCGCGAGTCGACCACCTCGTACAAGATCGTCGGCGTCTACGAGATGCCCGACAACCTGCACAACTCACAGCTCCTGGCCCTGCCGGGGACCCTGCTGGCCCCGCTCGACCGGGACCGCAGGGCCGCCGGCGGCACGGGGCTGGACCCCCAGGACGAGTACCTGGTGAAGGTCGGCGGCGAAGGTTTCACGTGGAACATGGTCAAGGAGGCCAACGCCAAGCTGCACCTCGTCGTCGAATCGCGCGTCGTGCTGCTCGACCCGCCGGCCGACTCCGAGGTGCCGCTCTACACCCAGCAGCCCAAGGACATGTGGCAGCCCGGCGTCAGCCTCGGAGCCACCGAACTGGCCATCGTCTCCACCATCGTCGGCCTCGCCATGCTGGAGATCTGCCTGCTGGCCGGACCCGCCTTCGCGGTCGGCGCCCGGCGCTCGCGCCGCCAGCTCGGCCTGGTCGGCGCCAACGGCGGTGACCGGCGGCACATCCGGGCCATCGTGCTCTCCGGCGGACTCGTCATCGGCGCCGCGGCGGCCGTCATCGGCACCGTCATCGGCATCGCCCTCACCGTCGGGCTCCGCCCGGTGCTGGAGGACACGATCGGCAAGCGGTTCGGCAGCTTCGACGTCCGCCCGCTGGAACTCCTCGCCATCGGCCTGCTCGCCATCCTGACAGGCCTGCTGGCCGCCATCGTCCCGGCCGTCAACGCTTCCCGGCAGACCGTGCTGGCCTCCCTCACCGGCCGCCGCGGCGTGCGCCGGGCCAACCGGGTGCTGCCCGTGCTCGGCCTGATCGCCATCGCGGGCGGGGCCGCCATCGCCCTGTTCGGCTCGGTCTCCGAGATGGGCTCCACCGTCGTCGCGGGCGGCAGCGCCATCGCCGAGCTCGGCGTCGTCGCCCTCACCCCCACCCTGGTCGGCCTGTTCGGCCGCGCCGGCCGGTGGCTGCCGCTGTCGCCCCGCCTGGCGCTGCGCGACGCCGTCCGCAACCGGGGGCGTACCGCGCCGGCCGTGGCCGCCGTCCTGGCCGCCGTCGCCGGCACCGTCGCCGTGGCCACCTACCAGCACAGCAGGGAGATCCAGGCGCGGCACGAGTACGTCGCCCAGCTCCCGTACGGCGCCGGCCTGATCGAGAGCAACGAGTTCACCGCGTACCGGGACGTGCCCGCGGTGCGCGAGACCCTGTCGAAGGAACTCCCGCTGGCCGTACGGGCCGACGTGGACCGGCTCGTCGTCGGCAAGCCGGGCTGCTCCCCGTACGGGGACGACGCGGAGTGCGGGATGGCCGAGGTCATCATCCCGAAGGAGCAGCGCTGCCCCCTCTACTCGGCCGTGAACGGACCGGAATCGTTCTCCCTGGCCGAACGGAAGAAGCTGCGGGCCGACTGGCGGTGCCAGTACGACCGCTTCGGCGTCCAGTACTCCCTGGTCGTCGCCGACGCGAAGCTGATGACCGTCCTCGGCGTCGAGGACCCGGGCGCCGCGGCCGCGCTGAAGGCGGGCAAGGCCGTCTCCTTCAAGAAGCAGAACGTGCGCGACGACAAGGTCACCGTGCGGCTGTTCAAGGGCCGGGGCGAGTCCGCCCCCGGCGCCGCGCCCGATGAGCCGCCGCCCGGCAAGGACAAGGTCTTCGCCGCGTACCAGGTGCCCGAATCGGTGAAGGGCTACGGCGTGGAGCTGGTGCTGCCGCCCGCGGCCGCGAAGAGCGCCGGCATCGCCACCGTCCCCTTCGGCTCGTACTTCACCCTCGACGGGGGCGCGAGCTCCGAGCAGCGCCAGCGCCTCGAGGGGGCCCTGGACAAGCTCGGCGTGGACACGAGCGTCCGGATCGAGAAGGGCTACGAGGGCGACGACAGCCTGGTCATGCTCGTCCTGACCGTCTTCGCGGGCCTCGTCACCATCGGCGCGGCCGGCATCGCCACCGGCCTGGCCCAGGCGGACGCCGAAGGCGACCTGAAGACCCTGGCGGCGGTCGGCGCACCGCCGCGGGTGCGGCGCACGCTCAGCGGCTTCCAGTGCGGGGTGGTCGCCCTGATGGGTGTGGTCCTCGGCTCGGCGGCCGGGATCCTGCCCGCGGTCGGGCTCCGGCTCACCGAACGGCGGGCCGCGGCCGACCTGGTCCGCAACGGCATCGAGAACGGCTACGAGGCGGCCACCGAGGCCATCCCGTACATCCCGATCGCGGTGCCCTGGACCACGCTGGGCGGGCTGCTGATCGTGGTCCCGGTGGGCGCGGCCCTGCTGGCGGCCCTGGTCACCCGGTCGAGCGGAGCGCTGGCCCGCCGCGAGGTCTGACGAATCCGGTGCCGGTTGGTGCCCCCGCACAGGGTGGATCACGCCCGTGCGGGGGCACACCGTGTGAATACGAAGGTGTGCGAGAGAATGACGGCATGGAGATGCCGAGGAGTGAACGGTCGCAGGACAGCCCCCCGCCCGGCCTGATCGTGGGGCAGGACGGGATGCCGGTCGGCGGCGCCGATGACGAGTCGCGCGAGGTCCCGGTGACGGAGATGGTCGAACAGCCCGCCAAGGTCATGCGGATCGGCAGCATGATCAAGCAACTCCTGGAAGAGGTACGCGCCGCACCTCTGGACGAGGCCAGCCGGGTCCGTCTCAAGGACATTCACGCAGCGTCGGTGAAGGAGCTGGAAGACGGCCTGGCTCCCGAGCTGGTGGAGGAACTGGAGCGGCTCTCCCTCCCCTTCACAGAAGAGGCGATCCCCTCCGAAGCGGAACTGCGGATCGCCCAGGCGCAGTTGGTGGGCTGGCTGGAAGGCCTGTTCCACGGCATCCAGACGGCCCTGTTCGCGCAGCAGATGGCGGCGCGGGCCCAGCTGGAACAGATGCGCCGCGCCCTCCCGCCGGGCTCCTCCCACGAGGACGACGAGGACGGCCCCCACGGCGCCATCCGCTCGGGCCCCTACCTCTAACCCCCACCCCGCCCCACCCCTCCGGGGCCGCCCACGGCGGCCCCGGACCCATATCCACCCGCCGCCGAGGCCGGGGGCCCGGGGCGCGGCCCCAGGGGTCCGGGGTACCCCGCTTTCAGCCGTACGGCGTTTGAGGACCGGGGTCTGGGGCGGAGCCCCAGGGGGTCCGGGCGCAGCCCGGCACCCTTCCCGCCCGTCCGGCGCTTGAGGACCGGGTCAGGGCAGAGCCCTGGGAACGGTGGAAGGGCGGGTAGGGGACTCCACCCCGCGCAGCGGCAACGGTCGCAGCGGGCACTCCGCCCCGCGCAGCGGCACATCGGCCCACCGGGCCACCGGGCCACCGGGCCACCGGGCCACCGGGTAGGGACCCGGTAAACGCCGCAGCCCATCCGGCCCCAACCCCCCGCATACTCGGGGAATGACCTACGACGCCATCGTCCTGGCCGGCGGCGCCGCAAGCCGACTCGGCGGAGCCGACAAACCCGGCCTGCTCGTCGGCGGCCGCCCCCTCCTCGACCGCGTCCTGGACGCCTGCGCGGACGCCCGCACCACCGTCGTCGTAGCCGACCGCAGGCAGACGTCCCGGCCCGTGCACTGGGCCCGGGAGGACCCCCCGGGCGGCGGCCCCCTCGCCGCGCTGGACGCCGGGCTGCGGCACACCACCGCCCCGCTGGTCCTCGTACTCTCCGCCGATCTGCCGTTCCTGGACCGGGACACGGTCCACTCCCTGCTCGGAGCCCTCGACGCGCCCGAGCAGCGCGCCCGGGACGGAGCCCTGCTCCGGGACCCGGGCGGCCGCGACCAGCCCCTGGTCGCCGCGTACCGCGCCGAGCCCCTGCGCAGGGAAATCGCCCTGCTGGCCACCGAACACGGCTCGGTGAACGGCCTCCCCCTGCGCGCCCTCACCGCCGAGCTCGACCTCGCCCCGGTCACCGCGACCGCGCCGCTCGCCTCCTTCGACTGCGACACCTGGGACGATCTCGCCGCCGCCCGCGCCCGAATCAGAGAGCATGGAACCGTGCTGGAGCAATGGATCACCGCCGTCAAGAACGAGCTGGGCATCGACGTCGCCGTCGACACCAAGACCCTGCTCGACCTCGCCCGTGACGCCGCGCACGGCGTCGCCCGGCCCGCCGCCCCGCTGACGACCTTCCTCGTCGGCTACGCGGCGGCCCACGCCGAAGCCACCGGCGCCGACCCCGAGCAGGCCGTGGCCGAGGCCTCCCGCAAGGCCGCCGAACTGGCCCTGCGCTGGGCCGCGGAAGGCGAAGCCGCGGAAGCCGCCGGTCGCGAGGCCACCGGTCCCGAAGCGACCGGCTCCGGATGACCACCGACCCCGGCACCGACGCCGACCGCGCCCTCGACCAGGCCCTCGCGCTGGTCAGCCGCGCCCCCCGCCCCGACGCCGCCAACTCCGCCAACGGCACCGGCACCGGCGGCGGCGCCTCCGGCGGCCACCGCGCCGCGACCTGGCTCCGGGCCCGGGAGACCGCGACCCGCGCCGGTGCGGCCGTCCGCGGCCGCACCCACCGGGTCCCCCTGGCGGCCGCCCTGGGCGAGGTGCTGGCCGAGCCGCTCGACGCCCTGGGCGACCTGCCGTCCTTCGACACCTCCGCGATGGACGGCTGGGCCGTCGCCGGGCCCGGCCCCTGGACCGTCCGCCCCGGCGAGAGCGCGCTGGCCGGGAGCGAGCGCCCCGCGCCCCTCGCGGACGGCGAGGCCGTACGGATCGCCACCGGTGCCCGGATCCCCGCGGACACCACCGCCGTGATCCGCAGCGAGCACTCCCGCGAGTCCGGCACCCTGCTGTACGCCGAGCGGCCCGTCGCCACCGGCCAGGACATCCGCCCGCGCGGCCAGGAGTGCCGCTCCGGCGACCTCCTGCTGCCGGCGGGCTCTCTGGTGACCCCGGCCGTCCTCGGTCTCGCCGCGGCCGCCGGGTACGACGAGCTGACCACCCGCCCCCGGCCGCGCGTGGAGATCCTGGTCCTCGGCGACGAGCTGCTCACCGAAGGTCCCCCGCACGACGGCCTGATCCGCGACGCGCTGAGCCCGATGCTGGGCCCCTGGCTGACCCGGCTCGGCGCCGAAGTCGTCACCGTCCGGCGGCTCGGCGACGACCCGGCGGGCGCAGCGGCGCTGCTGGCGGCCGTCACCGACTCCACCGCCGACGTGGTCATCACCACCGGCGGCACCGCCTCCGGCCCCGTCGACCACGTCCACCCCGTGCTCGCCAGGGCCGGCGCCGAACTGCTCGTCGACGGGGTCGCCGTACGCCCCGGGCACCCGATGCTGCTGGCCCGCCTCGGCGACGGCCCCGACAGCCGTCACCTGGTGGGCCTGCCCGGCAACCCGCTGGCCGCCGTCTCCGGGCTGCTCACCCTCGCCGAACCGCTGCTGCGGGCCCTCGCCGGACGGCGTCCGCGCCCCCGGTACGTGGTGCCCGTGGAGGGCGACGTACCGGGTCACCCGCACGACACCCGGCTCGTACCGGTCCTGCTGACCGAGGACCACGCCGTACCGCTGCGCTACAACGGCCCGGCGATGCTGCGCGGCGTGGCCGCCGCGGACGCGCTGGCCGTCGTGCCCCCGAACGGGGCGCGATCCGGACAGGAGTTGGAGATCCTCGATCTCCCGTGGGCCTCGGGGGGATGTTTCACGTGAAACTTCACGGATCCGACGCGATGGCACGCGGCGCCGACGAGAAACTCGTCTCGCGCCGCATCAAACTGCCCAAGCGCATCGTCGAAAAGCCGCTCCGGCAGGTGTCCCGGCGCCTGTTGATGGCGCTGTTCGTGATGTTCCTGACGGTCCTGATCGTGTGGATCGACCGCGGCGGCTACCACGACAACGCCAACGAGAAGGTCGACTTCCTCGACTGCGTCTACTACGCGACCGTCACCCTGTCGACGACCGGCTACGGCGACATCGTCCCGTACAGCGACAGCGCGCGGCTGGTCAACATCCTGCTGATCACCCCGCTGCGCGTGCTGTTCCTGATCATCCTGGTCGGCACCACCCTGGAAGTCCTCACCGAACGGACCAGGGAAGAGTGGCGGCTCAGCCGCTGGAGGAAGAACTTGCGCGAGCACACGGTCGTCGTCGGCTTCGGCACGAAGGGCCGCTCCGCCCTGCAGACCCTTCTGGCCACCGGCCTCAGCAAGGAGCAGGTCGTCATCGTCGACCCCAGCGCCAAGGTGATCGACATCGCCAACGCGGAGGGGTTCACCGGGGTCGTCGGCGATGCCACGCGCTCCGACGTCCTGCTGCGCGCCGAGATCCAGAAGGCCCGTCAGATCGTCATCGCCACCCAGCGCGACGACACGGCGGTCCTGGTCACCCTGACGGCCCGCCAGCTCAACCGCGGCGCGAAGATCGTGGCGGCCGTCCGGGAAGAGGAGAACGCGCCGCTGCTGCGCCAGTCGGGCGCCGACGCGGTCATCACCAGCGCGAGCGCGGCGGGCCGGCTGCTCGGCCTCTCGGTGCTCAGCCCGAGCGCGGGCACGGTGATGGAAGACCTCATCCAGCAGGGCAGCGGGCTCGACCTGATCGAGCGTCCGGTGAACCGCTCGGAGGTCGGCAAATCGGTCCGGGACACCAACGACCTGGTCGTCAGCGTCCTGCGCGGCCACCGCCTGCTCCCGTACGACGATCCGCACGCGAGCCCCCTCCAGCTGACGGACCGTGTCATCACCATCGTCCGCGCGGTCCCGCCGAGTTCACCGCCGGTGGTACTGGGCTCGGCCGAGTAGCCCTCCGTCCGGCGGGCCCGACCGGTAGCCTCCGGGCCATGTATGCGATCACCATCGAACAGCCCGGCGGCCCCGAGTCCCTGGTGTGGGCCGAAGCACCCGACCCGGTGGCCGGCGACGGCGAGGTCATCGTCGAGGTGGCGGCGAGCGCCGTGAACCGCGCCGACGTCCTGCAGCGGCAGGGTTTCTACAACCCTCCGCCCGGCGCCTCGCCCCATCCCGGCCTGGAGTGCTCCGGGCGGATCTCCGAGGTCGGTCCCGGGGTGTCCGGCTGGTCGGTCGGCGACGAGGTGTGCGCGCTGCTCGCCGGCGGCGGGTACGCGCAGCGGGTGGCCGTCCCCGCGGGCCAACTGCTGCCGGTACCGGCGGGCGTGGACCTGGTGACGGCGGCGGCCCTGCCGGAGGTCGTCTCCACGGTCTGGTCGAACGTGTTCATGGTGGCCGGTCTGCGCCCGGGCGAGACCCTGCTGGTGCACGGCGGATCGAGCGGCATCGGAACGATGGCGATCCAGCTCGCGAAGGCCGTGGGCGCACGGGTCGCGGTCACCGCGGGCGGCAAGGAGAAGCTGGCGCGCTGCGCCGAGCTGGGCGCCGACATCCTGATCGACTACCGCGAGCAGGACTTCGTGGAGGTGCTCCGGGCGGCCACGGACGGCGCCGGGGCGGACGTGATCCTGGACATCATGGGCGCGAAGTACCTGACCCGGAACGTGGACGCCCTCGCCGTGAACGGCCGCCTCGCGATCATCGGACTCCAGGGCGGCGTCAAGGCGGAGCTCAACCTGGCCGCCCTGCTGGCGAAGCGGGCGGCGATCACCGCCACCACGCTCCGGGCGCGCCCCCTGGAGGAGAAGGCGGCGATCGTCGCGGCCGTACGGGAACACGTGTGGCCCCTCGTCGCGGCGGGCCGGATCCACCCGGTGGTCCACGCGACGTACCCCATGCGTGACGCAGCCGAGGCCCACCGCGTCCTGGAATCCAGCACCCACGTCGGCAAACTCCTGCTGACCACGTGAGCTGACCGGCGCCCCGGGCTCCGGGCCTTCTCAGCCGTCCGGCGTTTGAGGACCGGGGTCCGGGGCTGAGCCCCGAAGGGTCCGGGGCTCAGCCCGGGCACCCCTCCCCAGCCCGTCCGGCGTTTGAGGACCGGGTCAGGGCCGGCCCTGGGAACGGTGGAAGGGCGGGTAGGGGACTTCGCCCCGCGCAGCGGCAAGGGTCACTGCGCGGAGCTACAGGCTGCGCAGCAGCACCGAGGGCGACTCGACGCAGTCGGCGACGTACCGCAGGAACCCACCCGCGGTCCCCCCATCGCACACCCGGTGATCAAACGTCAGCGACAGCTGCACGACCTGCCGCACCGCCAACTCCCCCTGGTGCACCCACGGCTTCGCAATGATCCGCCCCACACCGAGCATCGCCGCCTCGGGGTGGTTGATGATCGGCGTGGAGCCGTCGACCCCGAACACCCCGTAGTTGTTCAGGGTGAAGGTGCCGCCGGTGAGATCGGCCGGGGCCAGCTTCCCCGCCCGGGCCAGCTCCGTGAGCCGGGCGAACTCGGCCGACAGCGACTCCGCGCTGCGCGCCTGCGCGTCCCGGACCACCGGGACCATCAGCCCCCGCTCGGTCTGCGCGGCGAAGCCCAGGTGCACGGCCGGGAGCCGGACGATCTCCTTCGCCTCCAGGTCCACCGTGGAGTTGAGCTCCGGGTGGCGGGCCAGTGCCGCGGTGCAGATCCGGGCGAGCAGTGCGAGCACCGAGATCTTGGGGCCGCCCGCGGCGTTCATCGCCGCCCGGGCCGCCATCAGCTCGGTGGCGTCCGCGTCGACCCAGCAGGTGGCGTCCGGGATCTCGCGCCGGCTGCGCGACAGCTTGTCCGCGACCGCGCCCCGCACGCCCTTGAGCGGCACACGGTCACCCCGCGCGGCCGGAGCGACCGGAGCCGCCACCGGAACGGCGGGCGCCTGCGGCGCACGCAGGGCCGCCAACGCCGCCTCGACGTCCGCCCGCATGATCAGCCCGTCCGGCCCCGATCCCGACAACCCGCGCAGGTCGACCCCGCCGTCCCGTGCCAGCTTGCGCACGAGCGGCGAGATCACCGGCACGGACCCGCCCGGAACCACCGGTACGGCCGGAGCCGCCGGCGCCGCGGGAACCACCGGTACGGCCGGAGCCACCGGCGCCGACACCGCGGCGGTGACGGGTCGCACCCGTCGCCGACGCGCCGGGCGCGAGTGGTCCGAGCCGTACCCGATCAGGGGCCTGGGCGCGTTCGCGGAGTCCGCGGCCCCCTCGGAGGCGACGGAATCGGCCGGCACGCTCTCCGCCCCCACCGCCACCGTGATCAGCGGGGCGCCGACGGGCAGTTCGGTCCCCTCCTCGCCGAAGCGCGCGGTGACCACGCCCCCGTACGGGCAGGGCACCTCCACCATCGCCTTGGCCGTCTCGACCTCGACGACGGGCTGGTCGATGGCGACGACGTCGCCGACCGCCACCAGCCAGCGGACGATCTCCGCCTCGGTGAGCCCTTCTCCCAGGTCCGGCAGCTTGAACTCCATGACCTGCGGCATCAGTTCTCCCACTGCAGACGGGCCACGGTGTCCAGGATCCGGTCCACGCCGGGCAGGTGGTGCTTCTCCAGCATCGGCGGCGGATACGGGATGTCGAAGCCGGTGACGCGCAGCACGGGCGCCTCCAGGTGGTGGAAGCACCGCTCCGTGACGCGGGCGGCGATCTCCGCGCCCGGTCCGCCGAAGCCGCCGGACTCGTGGACCACCACCGCGCGCCCGGTCCGGCGTACGGAGGCCACGACGGTCTCCTCGTCGAAGGGGACCAGCGAGCGCAGGTCCACGACCTCCAGGTCCCAGCCCTCCTGGCGGGCCGCCTCGGCCGCCTCCATACACACCGGCAGGGAGGGCCCGTAGGTGATCAGCGTCGCGCTGGTGCCGGTCCGGCGGACCAGTGCCTTGCCGATCCCGGGGACCGCCGCGGGCGCTTCGGGCGACCAGTCGGACTTGGACCAGTACAGCCGCTTCGGCTCCAGGAAGATCACCGGGTCGTCGCTGGCTATCGAGGCGCGCAGCAGTCCGTACGCGTCCTCGACCGTCGCCGGGGTCACGACGGTGAGGCCGGGGGTGGCCACGTAGTACGCCTCGGAGGAGTCGCAGTGGTGCTCCACGCCGCCGATCCCGCCGCCGTAGGGCACCCGGATCGTGATCGGGAGCGGCATCGCGCCCCGCGTGCGGTTGCGCATCTTGGCCACGTGCGAGATCAGCTGCTCGAAGGCCGGGTACGCGAACGCGTCGAACTGCATCTCCACGACCGGCCGCAGCCCGTACATGGCCATGCCGACGGCCGCGCCGAGGATTCCGGCCTCGGCGAGCGGGGTGTCCGTACAGCGGTCCTCGCCGAACTCCTTCGCGAGGCCGTCCGTGATGCGGAAGACCCCGCCGAGCGCCCCGACGTCCTCGCCCATGACGTGGACGGCCGGGTCCTCGGCCATCGCGTCGCGCATCGCCCGGTTCAGGGCCTGCGCCATGGTCGCCGGCTTCGTGGTCGCCGTCTTCACCGCCACCGTGGTCATGATCCGTCCCCCTCTTCCTGCTCTGCCGCGTCCAGCTCGGCACGGAGCATGGCCGCCTGTTCGCGCAGCCGGCCGGTCTGCTCCGCGTAGACGTTTTCGAAGAGGTCCATCGGGTCGAGCACGGGCTCCGCGTTCATCGCGTCGCGGAGCTCCGCCGCCATCGTCTCGGCCGCGTCCTTGGCGGCCTTGATGCCCGCCTCGTCCAGCAGCCCGCGCGCGGTGAGCTCGCGCTCCAGCAGCTCGATCGGGTCGTGCGCCTTCCAGGCCTCGACCTCGGCGTCGCCCCGGTAGCGGGTGGCGTCGTCGGCGTTGGTGTGGGCCTCGATGCGGTACGTGACGGCCTCGATCATGGTCGGTCCGCCGCCGGACCGGGCCCGCCGGACCGCCTCGGACAGCACCTCGTGCATGGCGGCGATGTCGTTGCCGTCGACGAGGCGGCCGGGCATCCCGTACCCCACGGCCTTGTGGGCGAGGGTCGGGGCGGCGGTCTGCTTGGCGAGCGGGACGGAGATCGCGAAGCCGTTGTTCTGCACGAGGAAGACGACCGGCGCCTGCCAGACGGCGGCGAAGTTCATGGCCTCGTGGAAATCGCCCTCGCTGGTGCCGCCGTCGCCGACCATGGCGAGGGCGACCACGTCGTCACCGCGCAGCCGGGCGGCGTGCGCCAGACCGACCGCGTGCGGCAGCTGGGTGGCGAGGGGCGTCGAGAGGGGGGCTATCCGGTGCTCGCGCGGGTCGTACCCGGTGTGCCAGTCGCCGCGCAGCAGCGTCAGGGCCTGCACGGGATCCAGTCCGCGCGCCACGGCCGCCAGGGTGTCGCGGTAGCTCGGGAAGAGCCAGTCCTGCTCCTCCAGGACCATCGCGGCGGCGATCTCGCACGCCTCCTGGCCGACGGTGGAGGGATATACGGCCAGACGGCCCTGCCGGGTGAGGGCGGTGGCCTGGGCGTTGTAGCGGCGGCCGCGCACCAGCTCGGCGTAGCACCGGCGCATCAGCTCGGGGTCGAGCCGGTCGGCGGCCGGGGTGCCCAGCACCCGGTACGGCTCGGGGTCCGGGAGCAGCGGGGCGGCATCCGTACGGGGCCTCCAGGCGGGCGGCGGGGTGGAGCGGTGGGACGCACCGGCACCGGGCAGCTCTTGGACCGTCATGGCGGCGTACACCTCCTCGTGGGAAGCGGGCAGGAAGGCCTCGGGTGTGAGGCCCCTCACCTACCGATTGTTCGGTTGCCCGGGCAATTTGGCTACAGGCGGCGCCAGGCTGTGGACAAAGTGGCGTCGACGCCCTGGTATGGGTGCAGGACGTCCAGGAGAGGCAGGCATCGGGCGATGACGGATGAACAAATGGCCGGAGCGGGTTCCGGGGCCGGTTCCGGAGCGGGGGGCGCACTCGGGGGCGCGCCCGTACCGCCGGTAGCCCCCGGGCCGCCGTCGGCGCCACCCCGCCCCCTCGACCCGATCGACCGGTCGATCGTGCGGCTGCTCCAGGCGGACGGCCGCGCCTCGATACGTTCCGTCGCCGAGCAGGTCCACGTGTCCCGGGCCAATGCCTACGCCCGGATCAACCGGCTCATCGACGACGGGGTGATCCGGGGGTTCACCGCCCGCGTCAACCACGAACGAGCAGGTCAGGGCGCCTCCGCCTATATCACCCTGAAGATCGTCCAGAACTCCTGGCGCACGGTCCGCGAACAGCTCCGCGAGCTCCCCGGCGCCGCCCACATCGCCCTGGTGAGCGGCGATTTCGACGTCCTGCTCCTGGTCCACACCCCGGACAACCGCACCCTGCGCGAGCTGGTCCTGACCCGCCTCCAGTCCATCCCGGAGGTCCTCTCCACGCGCACCCTGCTGGTCTTCGAGGAAACGGATCTGCTGGCCCGCGACCAGAGCGCCGGCCCCACGATCACCGAGGACTGAAGTCCGCCGCCGAGGGGCCGTCTAGTGCCGGCAGGGGCCCTCCTCCTCGCGTATGACAACCGGAGGCCCCGGGGGCCCGTCTGCCCGGACATGAACACCAGCACCGCCCCCGACACCGGTCCCGCACCCTTGCCCACACCCCCGCAGCGCCTGCCCGAGCCGCTGCGCTCCCTGTGCTGGTCCTCGGCCATGACGGTCGCCGTCGTGGCCGCGGGGTACGCGGCCCACCGCTGGGCGGGCGCCGGGGCGGGCATGCCCCTGGAACCCCTGCCGGGCTCGCCGTGGCCGTACCTGACCGCGTGGGCCGTGCTCGGCTTCTGGGCGTTCCTGATCGTGCGCCGGGTGGCCCACCACCTGGAGTGGGACGCCGTCATCGCCGCGGGGCCCGTCTTCCTCGGCATCCGCGCGGGCCTGGCGTACCGGCCGGACCTGACGCTCCTCTACGGGTACGGCGCGCTGACCTTGGCCGTCGCGGCCGGCACCGTCCTGCTGTGGCGGCTGCGGAGCCGTCCCGGGCACACCGCGGACCGAGGGGTCAGCGGACCGTGCGCAGGCCGTCCAGGGCCATGCTGACCACGGCGTCCGCGAGCTGGTCGGGGGTGGTGCCCGGGTGCGGGCGATACCACTCGACCAGGGAGTTGACCATGCCGAAGAGCAGCCGGGTGGCGAGCCGGATGTCCACGTCGGCGCGCAGATCGCCCTCGGCGGCGGCGGCCTTCAGCAGCTCCGCGACCTGGTGGTCGAACTCGCGGCGGCGCTCCAGGGCCCAGCGCTCGGTGCGGGTGTTGCCCCGGACCCGCAGCAGCAGGGTCACGTAGGGGAGCTCCGCGACGAGGACCTCGACCGTGCGGCGCGTGACGTACTCGACGCGCTCGACCGCGCGCCCCCGTATCGCCCCCGGCTCCGCCAGGACCGTGAAGAGCTCGTCCAGGGCCCGGCTGACGGCGCGGCGGAGCAGCTCCTCCTTGCCCGCGACGTGGTGGTAGATCGAGGACTTCGAGATGCCGGCGGCCTTGGAGAGGTGCTCCATCGAGGTGCCGTCGTAGCCGCGCTCGTTGAAGACCTGGACGGCGACGGACAGGAGCGTTTCGGGCGTGTACGTGTCCCGCTTGGCCGTGGTCATGCCGTCTCCCCCGCCTCGTCGTCGGCGCCCTCTTCGTCCTCGGACCCGGCCGCGTAGCCCAGCTTGTACAGCGCCAGCGAGGGCGCGTACCGGCCGCCGGGGCAGCGCTCGTCGAGGTGGTGCAGCAGGTCGTACGCCCAGTCGCGGCCCAGCCGGTCGTGCCATTCGGCGGGGCCCGCCGGGTAGTTGACCCCGAGCCGCATCGCCGTGTCGATGTCCTCGGCGCCCGCCACCCCGCGCGCGACGGCGTCGGCGGTGAGGTCGATCAGCATCGCGACGGTCCGGGCGACGATCATGCCCGGGACGTCGCCGATCACGGAGACCTTCTTGCCGAGCTTCTGGAACAGCCCGACGGCCTCGGCGAGCGTCCGCTCGCTGGTGTCCTCACTGACGGAGAGCGCGATCCGGGTGGCACCGCGGTAGTCGAAGGCGAGGTCGAAGTAGACGACGTCGGCGAACTCGATCGCCGTCTTGCCGTCGGCGAGCACGAGCTGCCCCTCGCCGGGGAGCTGGATGTACGGGCCCCCGTGCTCGACGGCCGTGACCGCGATCCCGGCCTCCTCCAGGAGGTCGAGGAGGCCGGCCGCCGGTCCGAGGTCACCGACGACGGTCACCTTGGCGGGCGCGTCCTCGGGGCCTGCGGTGTGCGGGGCCGGGGCCTTCGCGTCCGGGCCATAGGGGTACCAGCCGTGACCCGACTTGCGGCCGAGGCGGCCCGACTGGACCAGCCGGCGCTGCGCGAGCGAGGGGGTGAACTTGGGGCTGCGGAAGAAGGACTCCCACACCGAGCGGGTGACGGCCTCGTTGACGTCCTGGCCGATCAGGTCGGTCAGCGCGAAGGGGCCCATCTTGAAGCCGCCGCTCTCGCGGAGCACGGCGTCGATGGTCGCCGGGTCGGCGCCCTGCTCCTCGTACACCGCGAAGGCCTCGGCGTAGAAGGGCCGGGCGATCCGGTTGACGATGAAGCCCGGGGTGTCGGCGCAGCGCACCGGCGTCTTCCCCCAGCCCAGGACGGTGGAGTACGCGCGGCTCGCGGCGGCGGGGTCCGTCGCGAACCCGGAGACCACCTCGACCAGCGGGAGCAGCGGGGCCGGGTTGAAGAAGTGCAGGCCCAGGAAGCGGCCGGGGTGCGCGAGTCCGGCGGCGAGCTCGGTGACCGAGAGGGAGGAGGTGTTCGTGGCCAGCAGGGCCTCCGGTGAAACCACCTCTTCGAGCGCCGCGAACAGGGCCCGCTTGACGGCGGCGTCCTCGACGACCGCCTCCACCACGAGGGCCGCGCCGGCCAGCTCCGCGAGCCCGGCCGCCGATGCGATCCGGCCGATCGCGTGCTCGGCCTCGGCGCGGTCCAGCCGGCCCTTGGCGGCCATCCGCTCGACGCGGTCCTGGACGAAGCCGACCGCGTCGGCGGCGAGCGTGGCGTTGATGTCGTAGATCAGCACGGGGTGACCTGCGAGGAGGGCGACTTGGGCGATGCCCTGCCCCATGGTGCCGGCGCCGACGACCGCCACTGTGCGGGACCGCTCGATTGCTGTCATGCCCAGATCCTCCCGCACCGACTTGTCCACAGGCCTGCCGGGCCCTCTTGTCCCGACCGATCGTTCGGTTACTCTAACTCCAGTCTGCTCTTGTTCATCCCTTCTTGCCTGCCCCGATCGCCTGATCCCGCCCGGCTCAAAGAGGAGTTGGTCCCTGATGGCCGCCGAGCTCACCGTCCCCCAGCTGTCCGCCAAGCACCGGCCCACCCTGGACCAGGCGCTGGCCACGATCCGCAGCCGCGCCTACTGGTCCCCGCACCCCGAGCACCCCAAGGCGTACGGGGAGACCGCGCCGGCCGACGGCCTCGCCGCCTTCGAGGCGCTGCGCGGCACCCGGCTCGACCTCGGACAGCCCGGCACCGACGGCTGGACGGGCGCGGAGACCTCCCCCTACGGCGTGGAGCTCGGCGTCGAGTACCCGCACGTGGACCCGGAGGTGCTGCTGCCCGCCATGCGGGCCGGCATGGGTGCCTGGCGCGATGCCGGGCCCGAAGCGCGCGCCCTGGTCTGCATCGAGATCCTGGCCCGGATCTCGGCGCGGACGCACGAGTTCGCGCACGCGGTCATGCACACCAGCGGCCAGGCCTTCATGATGGCGTTCCAGGCGGGCGGCCCGCACGCACAGGACCGCGGCCTGGAGGCCATCGCCTACGCCTACGAGGAGCAGACCCGCGTCCCCGGGCAGGCCGACTGGTCGAAGCCGCAGGGCAAGAAGGACCCGCTGGAGCTCGGCAAGACCTTCACGGCCGTGCCGCGCGGCATCTCCCTGATGATCGGCTGCAACACCTTCCCCACCTGGAACGGCTACCCGGGCATCTTCGCCTCTCTGGCCACGGGTAACCCGGTGCTGGTCAAGCCGCACCCGCGCGCCGTGCTCCCGCTGGCGCTGACCGTCCAGGTGGCCCGCGAGGTTCTGGCGGACGCCGGCTTCGACCCGAACCTGGTCGCGCTGGCCGTGGAGCGTCCGGGCGAGGGCATCGCCAAGGAGCTCGCCGTCCGCCCCGAGATCAAGGTCATCGACTACACCGGGTCCACCGAGTTCGGCGACTGGTTGGAGACCAACGCCCGCCAGGCGCAGGTCTACACGGAGAAGGCCGGCGTCAACACCGTCGTCCTGGACTCCACCGACAACTACAAGGGCATGCTCTCCAACCTGGCCTTCTCCCTCTCCCTCTACAGCGGCCAGATGTGCACCACCCCGCAGAACCTGCTGATCCCGCGCGACGGCATCGAGACCGACGCCGGGCACAAGTCCTACGACGAGGTCGTCTCCGACCTCGCGGGCGCGGTCGGCGGCCTGCTCGGCGACGACGCGCGGGCCAACGCCCTGCTCGGCGCGCTGGTCAACCCGGACGTGAAGGCCCGCCTGGAGGCCGCGGCCGGGCTCGGCGAGGTCGCGCTGGCCTCGCGCGAGGTCACGAACCCGGAGTTCCCGGACGCCGTGGTGCGCACGCCGGTGATGGTGAAGCTGGACTCCGCGCCGAAATATTGGGATGGGGCCGACGAGTCCGCCCCCTACCTCTCCGAGTGCTTCGGCCCGGTCTCCTTCGCGGTCGCGGTCGACTCCACGCAGAGCGCCCTCGAACTGCTGCGGCGCACCATCCGCGAGAAGGGCGCCATGACGGTCGGGGCGTACACCACGTCCGCGGACACCGAGCGGGCCATCGAGGAGGTCTGCCTCGAGGAGTCGGCGCAGCTCTCGCTGAACCTGACGGGCGGGGTCTATGTGAACCAGACCGCGGCCTTCTCCGACTTCCACGGCTCCGGCGGCAACCCCGCTGCGAACGCCGCACTGTGCGACGGGGCGTTCGTGTCGAACCGCTTCCGCGTGGTGGAGGTCCGCCGCCAGGGCTAGGCGTTCTCCCTGGGCCCGCCCCAGTGGAAGAGGGCCATGGCCACGCTTGTGGCCAGGTTGTAGCTGGAGACCTGCGGCCGCATCGGCAGGGACACCAGGTGATCGGCGCGGGCGCGCAGCTCGGGCGAGATGCCGTGGCGTTCGGAGCCGAAGGCGAGCAGGGCCTCGTCCGGGAGGGTGAGGGCGCGGATGTCCTCGCCCTCCGGGTCGAGGGCGTACAGCGGGCCGGACGGCAGCGTGCCGAGCTCCACCCGGTCCACGGTGGTGGCGTAGTGCAGCCCCGCGCCGGCCCGGACCACATGGGGGTGCCAGGGGTCCAGATCCCCCCGGGTGATCACGCCGGTGGCGCCGAAGCCGGCGGCGAGCCGGACGACGGCTCCGACGTTGCCCAGGTTGCGGGGGTTGTCGAGCACCACGATCGGGGCCGTCCTGGGCCGTGCGTCGAGCCGGGCCCGTCCCTCGGCCCGGCCGGGCCGGACCGCGAGGGCCGCCACTCCGGTGGGGTGCACCCGCGCCAGCAGCCCCTTGAGCGGAGCGCGCCGCACCAGCCGGGCCACCTGCGCCTCCACGTCCGGAGCCAGCTCGCGCGCGAGGCCCCGTACGGCGTCCGGGTCCTCGGCGACGGCCAGCCGGACCTCCGCCCCGAACCGCAGGGCGTGCTTCAGCGCGTGGAACCCGTCGAGCAGCACGAGCTCCTCCCGCCCGGCAATCTCCCGCCACTGCCGTTCGGTGTCCTCGATGCCATCGGTTTCCCCGCGCTGCTCACTCATACGGCGACCCTACGACCCCCCGACCAGCCCCGCCCCCACCAGCGATCTTCCAGCCCGTCCGCCGCTCTTCCAGCCCCTCCGGCAATCTTCCAGCCCGCCCGGCGCCCTTCCAGCCCCTCCGGCAATCCTCCAGCCCGCCCGGCGCCCTTCCAGCCCCTCCGGCGTTTGAGGAGCGGGGTCTGGGGCGGAGCCCCAGGACGCTTCAGCCCGTCCGGCGTTTGAGGACCGGGTCCGGGCAGAGCCCGGGGAACGGGCGAAGGGCGGGTAGGGGACTCCGCCCCGCAGGGCCGGCCCTCAGCGCGGGGCCGGGCTGGGAAGCGCCGACTCCGGATCCGCGTACGGCTCCGGGGCCTGGGCCGGGTCCGGGGCCTGGGCCGGGTCCTGGGCCTGGGCCGGGTCCTGGGCCGGCTCCGGCCCCGGAACGGCCCGCCCCCCACGAACCCGCCGCGCAGCGACCCGCGCGCCGACCCAGACCAAAAACCCGGTCGGCAGAAACACCGCATCGGCGGCGATCATCGCCATCGAGAAGAACGGCAGTCCCAGCAGCACCGCGATCCCCGCGTGCTCCAGCATCATCAGCGCCAGCAGCACGTTCTTGATCCGCCGGTTGAACAGGGTGAACGGAAAGGCCACCTGGACCGCGACCGTCCCGTAGGACAGCAGCATGACCAGCGTGCCGCTGCTCGCGAGGAAGGCCGAGAGTCCGGGCCACGGGGTGAAGTAGTCCAGGTTCAGCGGGTAGTACAGCGCCGTGCCGTCCTGCCACCGCGAGCCCTGGATCTTGTACCAGCCGGCCGTCGCGTAGATCAGGCAGACCTCCACCATGATCACGAGCATCCCGGCGTTGTGCAGCAGGTTGGCCAGGACGTCGAGGACGGCTCGCCCCTCACCCTCCGGCTCGTAGCGGTCGACCATCCACCACAGCGCGCCGAGCACCCACAGGGCCGCGAAGATCACCAGCCAGTTGGTGCTGAACCCCCCGGTCACGGCCCCGTACGCGAACACCGCGCCGAGCACGCCCCACAGCACCGGCCCCGCCCGCCCGGCCGACACCGCGCCCAGGCGCCGGGCGCGGCGGGCGTCCAGCGACCAGACCTGCGCGCAGCGGGTCAGCACGAGGTAGATCGCCATCAGGTGGATGACGTTGTCCCCGCCGTCGCCCATGAAGACGCTGCGGTTCTGCAGGGACAGCACGCCGACCATGAACACCACGGAGGTCGCCCGGGTTCGCCAGCCCAGCATCAGCAGGGCGGCCGCCAGCACGGCCACGGCGTAGACGATCTCGAACCAGAGCGCCGAGTCCGACCACATCAGCACCGTGAAGGCGCGGTTCGTGTCGATCAGCCGCTCCGCCAGCTCCCAGCTCCACGGTCCGTCCGGCCCGTACAGCTCGTGGCGGTGGGGGAACTCGCGCAGCAGGAAGAACAGCCAGGTGCCCGCGAAGCCGATGCGGACCACGGCGCTCTGGTACGGGCCCAGCGCCTGCCCGCTGACCCGGGCGAGCGCCCGGCCGGCCGAGGCCCTGAACCTCCTCAGACCATCCACCACGGCAGCTCCCGGTAGTACGTCTGGGTGTCGGCCTTCTCGTCCGACCACTTGGGTGCGGAGACCTCCGTCGTCGCCCCGCGCAGCTGGATCCGTACGATCCGGCCCTCTGCCAAGTGCCCGCCCTTGCCCACGGACGTATCTGCCGGTGTGCGCGGGTCCAGCCGGTCCAGGGCGATCCGGCGCAGGTACTCCTCGGAGAGCGCGCCGCGCTCGCCGGTGGACTTGTTGTCCTCGTCGTGGGAGGTGGTGAAGAAGTCCCAGGCCCGGCGGAGCTCGTTCTGCTCGGTGTGGCTCGGCAGCAGGCTGTGGTGGATGGCCGCGCCGTCCTCGGCGGACAGCCCGCGCCAGTTGCCCGTCACCAGCATGCCGTCGTCCGTCCGCACTTCCGCGCGCACTTCCACGGCGATGTTCTGCTGGAGCGGGTTGGGTGCGAAGAGCTTCCAGTTCTGTTCGAACTCGGGGTAGATCCACCAGTCGATCACCCCCGCGTGCTGCTTGCTGACCGTGTTGGACGGGGCCACGTGCAGGAAGACGAGGGTCAGGTGCCAGCATGCTGCCACCGCCACCGCGCCGAGCGCGAGGGCCGTGACGACCCGGTACGGCTTGGACAGGCCGGCGATTCCGGGCGCCCTGGACGGGGGTGGAGCCGCTCCTTCGAGGGGCTCGCGCTCGTTCGAATCCATCCCGCCCCGATCATCCGGTGTCCACAGGGTTGACCACAGAGGTTGACACCCTACGGGCCCTCGTCCCACCATTGAAGAGCATGAACCGAACGATCGGTCGGTCGGGCGGGACGAGGCGGGAAATGACCTCTGACAGGGGGCCGTGATGGTGGCAGTGACCCCGGCAGTGACATCGGGGACGGAGGGGCGGGACGCGGGGCAGGACGCGGGGATCGGCGTGACCGCCGACCTCGGCGCGCAGCTCGCGGCCGCCTTCGACGCGGCCGTGGCGGCCGACGAGCGGGTGGAACCGCGCGACTGGATGCCCGACGAGTACCGCGCCTCACTGGTCCGCCAGATGGCCCAGCACGCCCACTCCGAGATCATCGGCATGCAGCCCGAGGCGAACTGGATCACCCGCGCGCCCTCCCTGCGCCGCAAGGCGATCCTGATGGCGAAGGTCCAGGACGAGGCCGGACACGGCCTGTACCTGTACAGCGCCGCCGAGACCCTGGGCACCAGCCGCGACGAGCTCCTCGACAAGCTCCACGCCGGGAAGCAGAAGTACTCCTCGATCTTCAACTACCCCACGCTGACCTGGGCCGACGTCGGCGCGATCGGCTGGCTCGTGGACGGCGCGGCGATCACCAACCAGGTCCCGATCTGCCGCTGCTCCTACGGGCCGTACGCGCGGGCCATGGTCCGGATCTGCAAGGAGGAGTCCTTCCACCAGCGCCAGGGGTACGAGCTGCTCCTCGCCCTCTCCCGGGGCACCCAGGCCCAGCACGCGATGGCGCAGGACGCCGTCGACCGCTGGTGGTGGCCCTCGCTGATGATGTTCGGCCCGCCGGACGCCGAGTCGGGGCACTCGGCGCAGTCGATGGCCTGGCGGATCAAGCGCCACACCAATGACGATCTGCGCCAGCGCTTCGTGGACATCGCCGTGCCGCAGGCCGAGTCGCTGGGGCTGACCCTGCCCGACCCGGACCTGAAGTGGAACGAGGAGCGCGGGCACCACGACTTCGGAGCCATCGACTGGGCGGAGTTCTGGGAGGTGCTCAAGGGCAACGGCCCGTGCAACGAAGAGCGGATCGGACAGCGCCGCGCGGCGCACGAAGAAGGCGCCTGGGTGCGCGACGCGGCCGCGGCGTACGCGGAGAAGCAGGCGGCGGCCACGGCCGCCGCGGCGGCAATCGGAAGCGAGGCTCGGGTATGACGCGGAACTGGCCCCTGTGGGAGGTGTTCGTCCGCTCGCGGCGCGGCCTCTCGCACACGCACGCGGGCAGCCTGCACGCCCCCGACGCGGAGATGGCCCTGCGCAACGCCCGCGATCTCTACACCCGGCGGGGCGAGGGCATCTCCATCTGGGTGGTGCCCTCCACGGAGATCACCGCCTCCTCCCCGGACGAGCGGGACCCGTTCTTCGCCCCGTCCGCCGACAAGCCCTACCGGCACCCCACCTTCTACGAGATCCCCGAGGGGGTGCAGCACCTGTGACCAGCACCGAGACGAGCACCGCATCGGGGACGGCCGCCGTGGCGGCGGCCCTGGCCCTCGGCGACGACGCGCTGATCCTTTCGCACCGCCTCGGCGAGTGGGCGGGCCACGCGCCCGTCCTGGAGGAGGAGGTCGCCCTCGCCAACATCGCCCTCGACCTGCTCGGCCAGGCCCGCATCCTGCTGTCGACGGCCGGCGACGAGGACGAGCTGGCCTACCTCCGCGAGGAGCGGTCCTTCCGCAACCTCCAGCTGGTCGAGCAGCCGAACGGCGACTTCGCCCACACCATCGCGCGCCAGCTCTACTTCTCGTTCTACCAGCACGAGCTCTACGGGGAGCTCGCCCTCGGCGAGGGCCCGTTCGCGCCGCTCGCCGCCAAGGCGGTCAAGGAGACCGCCTACCACCGCGACCACGCCGAGCAGTGGACGCTGCGGCTCGGCGACGGCACCGAGGAGAGCCGGCGCCGGATGCGGGCCGGTCTGGACGGGCTGTGGAAGTACACCGGGGAGATGTTCCGGCCGGTGGACGGGCTCGAAGAGATCGACTGGGCCGCCCTGGAAAGCCGTTGGCTGGCCGCGCTGGGCGGCGTACTGGAGCGGGCCGGGCTGGAGCTGCCCCAGGGGCCGCGGCACGGCGCCTGGGCCGCGGGAGCCGGCCGGCAGGGACTGCACACCGAGTCGTTCGGCCGCCTGCTCGCGGAGATGCAGCACCTGCACCGCAGCCACCCGGGGGCATCGTGGTGACCGGCACCGGTGCCGGAACCGGCACCGACAGGACCCGGCTGGAGGTGGAGCTGGCCGCGCTGGCCGGCTCCGTCCCCGACCCCGAACTGCCGGTGCTCACCCTCGCCGAGCTCGGCGTGATGCGCGGGGTGCGGATGCACGAGGACGGCCACGTGGAGGTCACCCTGACCCCCACCTACACCGGCTGCCCTGCCATCGAGGCCATGTCCGCCGACATCGAGCGGGTCCTGACCGACCACGGCATACCGGAGGTCCGGGTGCGGACCGTGCTGGCCCCCGCCTGGTCCACCGACGACATCAGCGCCGAAGGCCGCCGCAAACTGGCCGAGTTCGGCATCGCCCCGCCGCGGCCGCACGCCGCCGGCGGACCGGTTCCGCTCACCCTGTCCGTCCGCTGCCCGAACTGCGGATCGACCGACACCGAGCTGCTCAGCCGGTTCTCCTCCACCGCATGCAAGGCGCTGCGCCGCTGCACCGCCTGCCGTGAACCGTTCGACCACTTCAAGGAGCTGTAGATGGCCGTGTCACCGCCGTCGCCCACGCCGGTGGCGCCCGCAGGCCCGGCGGCCACCGCGTCGGCGCGCCCCGCGCGCCACGGCGCCTTCCACACCTTGACGGTGACGGCGGTCGACCGGCTCACCGAGGACTCCGTGGCCCTGACCCTGGCCGTCCCGCCGGAGCTGCGCGCCGAGTACCGGCACGCCCCCGGCCAGCACCTCACCCTGCGCCGCGGCGGTTCCGGTGCGGCGGCCGGCACGTCCGCCGCACCGGAGGTGCGGCGGACCTACTCGATCTGCTCCCCCGCCCCGGCCGCGGACGGGCCCGGCCCCGCCGCGCTGCGGGTCGGGGTGCGGCTGGTGGAGGGCGGGGAGTTCTCCTCCTTCGCCCACAAGGAGATCGCCGCCGGGGACGTCCTGGACGTGATGGTCCCGGCCGGCCGGTTCATCCTGGAGCCCGCGGCGGCTCCGGCCGCCGCGCACTACGCCGCGATCGTCGGCGGCAGCGGCATCACCCCGGTGCTGTCGATCGCCGCCACCCTCCTCGCCGCCCGCCCCGACGCCCGGTTCTGCCTGGTGCGCAGCGACCGCAGCGCGGCCTCGACGATGTTCCTGGAGGAGGTGGCCGACCTCAAGGACCGCTATCCCGACCGGTTCCAGCTCGTCACCGTGCTGTCCCGGGAGGAGCAGGAGGCCGGGCTGCCCTCGGGCCGGCTCGGCGAGGAGCGGCTGACCGAACTGCTCCCCGCGCTGCTGCCGGTCGCGGAGGTGACGGGCTGGTTCCTGTGCGGACCGTACGGTCTGGTGACGGGAGCGGAGAAGGCGCTGAGCGCGCTCGGCGTGCTCCGCACCCGGGTCCACGAAGAGGTCTTCCACGTCGAGGACACCGCCCCGCCCGCGCGCCCCGCTTCGGCCGACACCACGCGCGGCCGGGTCACCGCGCGGCTCGACGGCCGCTCGGGCACCTGGCCCGTGCGCGACGGCGAATCCCTGCTCGACGCGGTGCTCCGGGCCCGCGCGGACGCCCCGTACGCCTGCAAGGGCGGGGTGTGCGGCACCTGCCGGGCGTTCGTCGTCTCGGGCGAGGTGCGGATGGACCGCAACTTCGCGCTGGAGGAGCAGGAGACGGAGGCCGGGTTCGTGCTGGCCTGCCAGTCGCACCCGGTGTCGGAGGACGTGGAGATCGACTTCGACCGCTGAGGAGGGTGACGGCGCGGCCCTGGCCGTCACCCCGACCGTCCTCTCCCGTCCCGCTGCCGTCCCCCTGTCAAATTTCCAGGCTGTGCTTTTTTAGAAACGTGTTCTATCTTGACGCACCGTCAGGCAGAGCACGATTCGGGTACGCGGGAGGACAGGCAGTGGACTTCACCTTCACCGAGGAGCAGCAGGCCGCCGTCGAGGCGGCCAAGGCCGTGTTCGCGGACGTGGTCCCCGACGGCGTGCCCAGCCCCGCACTCACGCCGAGGGCGGTGGCCGAGGAGTTCGACCGCGAGCTGTGGGCCAAGCTCGCCGACTCCGACCTGCTGAGCCTGGTCCTCACCGAGGAGCACGGCGGCTCCGGACTCGACGCCATCGCCCTGTGCCTGGTCCTGCGCGAGGCCGCGAAGGTACTGGCCCGGGTGCCGCTGCTGGAGCACTGCGCCACCGCCATGACCGTCCAGGCCCACGGCAGCCCCGAGCTGACCGGCGCCCTGCTGCCCGGCGCCGGGCAGGGCAGCGTCGTCCTCACCGTCGCCGCGCACGGCCGCAGCGGCCACGACCCGGCCGAACTGGCCGTCACCGCACGGCAGGAACGACAGGACGCCGACACCTGGGTCCTGGAGGGGCTCCAGACGGCCGTCGCCTGGGCGCACAGCGCCGACTGGACCGCCGTACCGGCCCACACCGGGGAGGGCGAGGCCGTCCTCGCGTTCGTCCCCCGGGGCGCCGAGGGCCTGTCCCTCGCGGAGCAGTACTCCACCAGCGGGGAGCGGCTCGCCGAGCTCACCCTCGACGGCGTACGGGTCCCGGCCGCGCACCTGATCGAAGCGCCCGGCGTCTGGGACCACCTGCGCCAGCTCCTGGCCACCGGGACCTGCGCGCTCGCGCTCGGCCTCGGCGAGAACGTGCTCACCATGACCAGCCAGTACACGAGCAAGCGCGAGCAGTTCGGCTTCCCGGTGGCCAGCTTCCAGGCCGTCGCCGTCCAGGCCGCCGACCGCTACATCGACCTGCGCGCCATGGAGGTCACCCTCTGGCAGGCCGCCTGGCGACTCGACGCCTCCACGGGCGGAGCGGGCGGACCGCTGCCGAGCGCCGGTGATGTGGCCGTGGCCAAGATCTGGGCCTCGGAGGGCGTACGCCGCGTCGTACAGACCGCACAGCACCTGCACGGCGGCTTCGGCGCCGACACCGACTACCCGCTCCACCGCTACCACGCCTGGGCCAAGCAGCTGGAGCTCCAGCTCGGCCCGGCCGCGGCCCACGAGGAGGCCCTGGGCGACCTGCTGGCCGCCCACCCCCTCGCCTAGGCCGTTACCTTCGGCGGCAGTGGCCTCAGACGACGAAGCCCGGGGTGCCCGCGTCGGTGACGACCGGGCGGCCCGCGGCCTCCCAGTCCTGCATGCCGCCGGCCACGTTCACGGCGTCGATGTCCTGGCCCCGCAGGTACTGGGCCACCTGGGCGGAGCGTCCGCCGACCCGGCACATCACGTAGACCGGGCGCTCGTCCTCGATCTTCTCGGTCAGCTCACCGATGCGCGCCACGAACTCGCTCATCGGGATGTGCAGCGCGCCCTCGGCGTGGCCGGCCGCCCATTCGTCGTTCTCGCGAACGTCGAGGACAAGGGCTTCGGAGGGCAATGCGGAGGCGGCCACCGAGGGAAGCGGTCCGGAGTTCATGTCTGTCGCCTTCTCTCGTCACGGATAGCTGAGCCAACCTATCCGACCCGGCCGGCCGGCCCGTCCGGCCGCCGGCGCCGGCCGCCCCGGGGTCACTCGGCGGCGAGCGCCGCCAGCTCCGCCTCGCGCTTCTCGACGTCGCCGAGCAGCTGCTCGGCGATCTCCTCCAGCAGCCGGTCCGGGTCCTCCGGGGCCATCCGCAGCATCGACCCGATCGCGCTCTCCTCGAGCTCCCGGGCCACCACCGACAGCAGCTCCTTGCGGCGCGAGAGCCACTCGAGGCGCTCGTACAGTTCCTCGCTCTCGCTCAGCCGCGGTTCGGCCGGTGCCGGGCCCGCCGCCCACTCCTGCGCCAGCTCGCGCAGCACCTGCTCCTCGCCACGTCCGTAGGCCGCGTTGACCCGCACGATGAACGCATCGCGCCGCTCGCGCTCGGCCTCGTCCTGAGCGAGGTCGGGATGCGCCTGGCGGACCAGCTCGCGGTAGAGGCGGCGCACCTCCTCCGAGGGGCGCACCCGATCCGGCGGCCGCACCGCGCGGTCGGTGAGCATCGCGGAGGCGTCGTCGGACATCCCGTCGCCGTCCAGCCAGTCGTGGAACAGCTCGTCCACCCCGGGCATCGGCATCACCAGCGAGCGGGCATCGCGCGCACGGCGCAGGTCCTCCGGATCCCCGGTCCTCGCCGCCTTCGCCTCGGCGATCAGGGCGTCGAGCTCGTCGAGCCGCGAGTACATCGGCCCGAGCTTCTGGTGGTGGAGGCGGGAGAAGTTCTCGACCTCCACCCGGAAGGTCTCCACCGCGATCTCGAACTCGATCAGTGCCTGCTCGGCAGCCCGCACGGCGCGCTCCAGGCGCGCCTCGGGCCGCTCGTCGGCAGCGGGGCCGGGGCCTTCGCCGGAGCCGGGCTCGGACGCTTCGGGAACTGTCTGCTCGCTCACCCGGCCAGCCTAAGGCCCAGGGGCCCGGGTGTTTCACGTGAAACATCCACCGGTTTCACGTGAAACATCCCGGCTGCGGACCCGGTCCCGGGCCCCGGCCGCTCAGACCCCGGCCGCTCAGACCCCGTCTGCTCAGACTCCAGTCGTCGCCGCGATCCGCCCCGACCGCACGGCCGCCACCAGCACCGCGTGGTCGGCCTCGCTCCGGTCGGCGTAGGCCACGGCGAAGCCGGCGATCGCCTCGTCCAGCTCGTCGCTCTTGCCGCAGTACCCGGACAGCAGCCGCGGATCCGCGCTGTGCGCGTGCGCCCTCGCCAGCAGGGCTCCGGTCATCCGCCCGTAGTCGTCGAACTGGTCGGCGGCCAGTGCCGCCGGGTCCACGCTGCCCTTGCGGTTGCGGAACTGGCGGACCTGGAAGGGCCGCCCCTCCACCGTCGTCCAGCCCAGCAGGATGTCGGAGACCACCTGCATCCGCTTCTGCCCGGCCACCACCCGGCGGCCCTCGTGCTCCTCCGGCGGGGAGACGAAGCCGAGCCCGGGCAGGTGCGGCAGCAGGGCGGAGGGCCGGGCCTCCTTCACCTGGAGGACCAGCGCTTCACCCCGGTGGTCGAGCAGCAGCACCACGTACGAGCGGGTGCCGACGCTGCCCGTGCCCACCACCCGGAAGGCCACGTCGTGGATCGCGTACCGGGCCAGCAGCGGCAGCCGGTCGCCCTGCAGGGTCTCCAGGTACGGGCCCAGCGCGGCCGCCACGGCCGCCGCCTCCCCGTCTCCGACCCGGCGCAGCACGGGCAGCGCGTCCACGAAGGCCCGGCCCCCGTCGGGCGTGGGCTCGGTGGACTTCGCGGCGAACCGGGCGGAGGTGTTGTTGCGGGCCTTCTCCGAGACCCGTTCCAGGGTGCCCAGCAGGTCACGGGCGTCGGTGTGCGAGACCAGTTCCTCGTCCGCGATGGCGTTCCACGCGTCGAGGGCCGGCAGTTTGGCCAGCAGGCGCATCGTGCGCCGGTAGGCGCCCACCGTGTCGTGCGCGGCCGCCCGGCAGGTGGCCTCGTCCGCGCCGGCCACCCGGCCCGCCAGGACCAGCGAGGTGGCCAGCCGCTTGAGGTCCCACTCCCACGGGCCGAAGACCGTCTCGTCGAAGTCGTTGAGGTCGATGACCAGCCGGCCTCGCGCGTCCCCGTACAGACCGAAGTTGGCCGCGTGAGCGTCGCCGCAGATCTGCGCGCCGATCCCGGTCACGGGACCGCCGGAGAGGTCGTGGGCCATCAGACCGGCCGCCCCGCGCAGGAAGGCGAAGGGGTTGGCGGCCATCCGGCCGACCCGTATCGGCGTGAGCTCGGCGACCCGTCCGACGTTTGACTCCTCCACCGCCCGCACCGCGTCCGGCCGGTCGGCCGGGGCCTCGAACCGTGCGTGCGCCGCCCGGGGCACCCGCGTCCGCAGCGCCTTGCCCGCCTCCCGGGGGGAGCCGGCGGGCGACCCCGCCGACGAACCCGAGTGCCGCGGAGCGAACCCCTCGACCTCCGGGATCCGTACCTTCGACTCCGGTCCCACGCCCCGCTGCTGCGCTACCACCGTCATGCGCCCCGCCCCCTGATCGCCATCGGATTTCGGCCCGACCGTACCTAGAGGCCGGCGTCCCTGGCCAGCAGGGCCGCCTGTACCCGGTTCTCGCATTCCAGTTTCGCCAGGATCCGGCTCACGTACGTCTTCACCGTGGCCTCGCTCATGTGCAGCCGCCGCCCCGCGTCCGCGTTCGACAGCCCCTCCCCCAGCAGCGCCAGCACTCCCCGTTCCCGCTCGCTCAGTTCGGCCACCCTGCGCCTCGCCTGCTCGTCGCGGCCGGCCGTCCGGCCGGACGCGAGCTGGTCCACCACGTGCCGGGTAGCCGCCGGGGACAGGTACGCGTCACCCATCGCGGCCGCCCGCACCGCGCCGATGAGTTCGCCGGGCGCCGAGTCCTTCAGCAGGAACCCCGCACCGCCGCCGCTCAGCGCCCGCAGCACGTTCTCCTTCTCCCCGAAGGTGGTCAGGATCAGCGCCCGCACCTCGGGCGCCGCCCGCCCGAGCTCGGCAAGCGCCGTCAGCCCGTCCATCACCGGCATCTGGATGTCCAGCAGCATCACGTCCGGGCCGTGCGCCCGGGCCAGTTCCACCGCCTCCCGGCCGTTCGCCGCCTCGGCGACGACCTCGATGTCCGCCGCCGAGGTCAGGATCATCCTGATCCCGGCCCGGATCAGCGGTTCGTCGTCAGCGATCACCACGCGGATCACCTTGGCTGTCACCCGAGCTCCTACTGCTTGGCCTGGTACGCCTGCTTGTCGACGAGCTTGCCGTCCTTGAAGCAGAACCGGAAAACGCTGTCGGTGCCGAGGTCGGTGTCATCGTCCGCCAGGAAGGCCAGACACGTCGCGCCCTTCGGACGCGGCGGCCCCTTCCGGTCGAGCCCCTCGGTCAAGACGCTGTCCCCACTGGGCAGCCTCGACCGCACCGCGTCCTCCGCGTCGCCCACGTGGACGGCGTCGTACTCGTCCTTGCCGAGCATCGCATCGCCCACCGAGCCCACCAGCAACGCCACCGCGGCCCCGATCACGATCACCAGCACCACCATGGCCGCGATCGCGATCCCGCAGCCCAGCGTCACGCCCCCGGCCCGTCCGCCCCCGCTCAGCAGCTTCCGGTCGACCGCTTCCCAGTCGATCGGAGCCTGCCCACCGCCCCGCCCCCGCTGTCCGAAGTCGTCGGCGACCTCCTCCGCCCAGGCCTCCTGCGCCCCGGCCGGCTCGGTCCCGTACGGGAGCACCCCGGCCACCCGGAATCCGCCGCCCTCCGCGGCCCCCGCGTAGACCATGCCGCCGACCAGCCGGGCCCGTTCGCGCAGCCCGGTCAGCCCCTGCCCGCCGGACACCACCTCACCGGCGCCCGGACCGGCGGCCGGACCGTTGGCGATCTCCACCACCAAGGAGTCGTCCTCGTAGCGCAGTTCCACCGTGATGGGCGCGCCCGGCGCGTGCTTGTAGGCGTTGGTCAGCGCCTCCTGCGCGATCCGGTACGCCGCGTGGTCGCACGCCGCGACCAGCGGCCTGGGCTGCCCCGCGGTGGTGAGCCGTACGTCCGTCCCCGCGCTCCGCGCCGACTCCACGATCCCGGCGATGCCCGCCACCCCGCGCGCGGCGGGCTGCGCCTCCTCGACCGGCAGCGGCGCCTCCACCCCGTCCCGCAGGATCCCGACGACCTCGCGCAGCTCGTGCATGGCGGCGACCGAGGCCTGGCGCAGCACGCCCACCGCCTCCCGCTGCCGGTCGGTCAGGACGGGATCGACCTCCAGCGCACCGGTGTGCACCGAGATCAGCGCGAGCTGGTGGCCGAGGCTGTCGTGCATGTCCTGGGCGATGCGCTGGCGTTCGCGCAGCCGGGCCTGGCCCGCGACCATCGCCCGTTCGCGCAGCAGTTGGGTGTTGCGCTCCTGGAGGGCGCGCAGCAGCGTGCCGCGCTGGGACCAGTAGCGGCTGGCCAGACCGGGCATGACCACCATGGCCAGGAACATCAGGGTGCCGAAGACGACGATCAGCACCGGCTGCCCCTGCGACCACTCCTTGAACACGGAGAGGCCCACCACCGCGGCGAAGGCCGCGGTGAAGGCGCCGAGGGCCCGCCCGACGCCGACGATGCGCCGCCCCGCCGACCAGCCGAGCGGGATCGCCACGAGGAACGCCCCGGGAAGGTACGCGCCGACGGCCGAACCGACCACCAGCGTGAACACCGGAAGCCGCCGCCGCAGCAGGGTCAGCACCACCACGGACACGGCGCTGGCCACCATCCGGGTCGTGGAGCCCTTGTCGAGCTCCTCGACCCCCACCCCGAGCAGCACCAGCACCACGGCCAGCGCGAGATCCCCCGCCAGCATCCGCCGGGTCCAGGGCTCGGGCCCCTTCACCCAGTCCCATCCCGCACGCGCCCTCGCCGTCACATCCACCCGGCCGACCCTAGACACCACCCCGCCACCGGGCTGCCCTCTTTAGTCGCGCCCCCCTCAACGAAAGTCTCCCGGCGCAGCGCGGGCCGCGCTCATCGCCCGGCCTCGCCTCGACGACCACGGCCGGAGTCCGCCGCCCCCGTGAATTTCCCGGTTTTTATCGGTCTGGAATGTGCGCCCGCCGAGAGGAGGGTCCGGCCCCTCATTCCTCCGACCCGCGGGCGCACCACGCAGCACGCGCCGGTCACCGGCCACCGGCCACCCGAGACCCTCGTCACGCCCCGCCCGCACCCCGGACCCCCGGCCCGCACCCCCGGACACAACGAAAGAGCCCCCGCTCCGGATCTCTCCGGAGCGGGGGCTCTCTCAACTGTGCGCGAGGGGGGATTTGAACCCCCACGTCCCGAAGGACACTGGCACCTGAAGCCAGCGCGTCTGCCGTTCCGCCACTCGCGCAAGTGGCTACCAGCGGTTCTTCCCTTGCGGGCCGTTCCCCTGGCGACATCGGAACATTAGCACGTCGGATGGGGTGGATTCACATCGCTTTTCGTGCTCTCCCGGCTCCCGCCGACGACCGCCCCTCCCGTACTCGGCCGCCGGTGCGGGACACTGTCCTCGGGGCGCCCCTACGATCGCTTGTGAGGACCAACACTCCTGCGCACGTGACCGATGGGGAACCACCCGAATCCGCCATGCGTGGATACGATCAGTAAGCAGTACAGGGCGACAACGACGGAGGAGGTGCCCCATGGGAGTCCTGAAGCGGTTCGAGCAGCGACTCGAAGGTCTGGTGAACGGCACCTTCGCCAAGGTGTTCAAGTCCGAGGTCCAGCCGGTGGAGATCGCGGGCGCCCTCCAGCGCGAGTGCGACAACAACGCCACCATCTGGAACCGCGAGCGAACGGTCGTCCCCAACGACTTCATCGTGGAGCTGAGCACGGGCGACTACGAGCGCCTGAGCCCCTACTCGGGCCAGCTCGGCGACGAGCTCGCGGGCCTCGTCCGCGACTACGCCAAGCAGCAGCGCTACAGCTTCATGGGCCCCATCAAGGTCCAGCTGGAGAAGGCCGACGACCTGGACACCGGGCTCTACCGGGTCCGCAGCCGCACGCTCGCCTCCAGCACCTCCCAGTCCCCCGGCCAGCAAGGCCAGGGTCAGGGCCACCAGGCCCCCCCGGCCCAGCCCGGAGGCTACGGATACCCTCCGACCTCCGCGCCGCCCATGCCCGCCGGACCGCCCCCGGGCGGTCCCGGTGCGCGCCGACAGGGTCCCGGCGCACACGGAGGACCGGGCGGACCGGCTCCCGTGCCCACCGGCGGCGCCGTCCGGCGCCACTGGATCGAGATCAACGGCACCCGCCACCAGATCTCGCGCCCTACGCTCGTACTCGGCCGAAGCACCGAAGCCGACGTGCGGATCGACGACCCCGGCGTATCGCGCCGGCACTGTGAGATCCGGACCGGAACGCCCTCGACGATCCAGGATCTCGGGTCCACCAACGGCATCGTGGTGGACGGGCAGCACACCACCCGCGCTACGCTCCGCGACGGTTCGAGGATCGTCGTGGGTTCCACCACCATCATTTACCGGCAAGCCGAAGGGTGAAGCGGGGGCAATGTCAGAGCTGACCCTGACGGTCATGCGGTTGGGTTTCCTGGCCGTTCTGTGGCTGTTCGTCATCGTGGCCGTCCAGGTCATCCGCAGCGATCTCTTCGGTACGAGAGTCACGCAGCGCGGTTCCCGACGCGGCGGGGGCGCTTCCGGCGCCCCGACGCAGCAGGGCCGCCAGCCGGCGGCCCCACCGCAGCAGCGCCAGCGCCGCGGTGCGCCCACCAAACTCGTCGTCTCCGAGGGCACCCTCACGGGCACCACGGTGGCCCTCGCCGGCCAGACGATCACCTTGGGCCGCGCCCACGACTCCACGATCGTGCTGGACGACGACTACGCCTCCAGCAGGCATGCCAGGATCTACCCCGACCGTGACGGCCAGTGGATCGTCGAGGATCTCGGGTCCACCAACGGCACGTATCTCGACCGGACCCGGCTGACCACCCCGACGCCCATTCCGCCGGGCGCCCCGATCCGCATCGGCAAGACCGTCATCGAGCTGCGGAAGTAGTACGAGAATGAGCGAGCGGAGCGAGCGAGCCGCAGCGGTCCGTCCCACCGGGGACACGGACCAGAGCGCGCTCCAGGCCGGAGGGTGGGCAGTGTGGCTCGAGACCGGTTGTACCCCGAGGCGTCGACAGGGCAGGTGCGCATGAGTCTGTCCCTGCGGTTCGCCGCCGGATCGCACAAGGGCATGATCCGCGAGGGCAACGAGGACTCCGGCTACGCCGGGCCCCGTCTCCTCGCGATCGCCGACGGCATGGGCGGCCAGGCCGCCGGTGAAGTCGCCAGTTCCGAGGTGATCTCCGCCCTCGTGCAGCTCGACGACGACGTCCCGGGCTCCGACATGCTCACCGCGCTCAGCACCGCCGTGCAGCGCGCCAACGACCAGTTGCGCGTCATGGTCGAGGAGGACCCCCAGCTGGAGGGCATGGGCACCACGCTCACCGCCCTGCTGTGGACGGGCCAGCGCCTCGGCCTGGTCCACGTCGGCGACTCCCGCGCCTATCTGCTCCGCGACGGCGTCCTCACGCAGATCACCCAGGACCACACCTGGGTGCAGCGCCTCGTCGACGAGGGCCGGATCACCGAAGAGGAAGCCACCACCCACCCGCAGCGCTCCCTGCTGATGAGGGCCCTGGGCAGCGGCGACATCGTCGAGCCCGACCTCTCCATCCGCGAGGTCCGGGTCGGCGACCGCTACCTGATCTGCTCCGACGGGCTCTCCGGCGTGGTCTCCCACCAGACCCTGGAAGAGACCCTCGCCGACTACCACGGCCCCCGCGAGACCGTGGCCTCGCTCATCCAGCTCGCACTGCGCGGCGGCGGCCCCGACAACATCACCTGCATCGTGGCCGACGTCCTCGACACCGACAGCGGCGACACCCTGGCCGCCCAGGTCAACGACACCCCGGTCGTCGTCGGCGCGGTCGCCGAGAACCAGCACCACCAGCTCTTCGACGGCGGCAACGCCATGCAGACCCCGGCCGGCCGCGCCTCCGGGCTCGGCCGCCAGAGCTCCCCGCCCGCCGGCGCCTTCGGCCCCCCCGGCAGCGGCGAGGCCCCGGGTTACGGCGGTTACGGCGCCCAGGGACAGGGCGGCGGAGCCGACGCGTACGGCAGCTTCGGCGACCCGGACCCGTACGACGGGGACTCCGGGTACGAGGACACGTACGACCACCCGCGCAGGCGCCGCGGCAAAGGGCGCAAGTGGACCGCGCGGACGCTGACGCTGCTCGTGGTCCTCGGTGTCATCGGCGGCGGCCTGTACGCGGGCTACCGCTGGACCCAGACGCAGTTCTACGTCGGAGTCAAGGACGAGCACGTCGCGCTCTTCCGCGGGATCAGCCAGAAGCTGGGGCCGCTGGAGCTCTCCAAGGTGGAGACCGACCGCCCCGACATCGAACTGAAGTACCTGCCGCCCTTCAAGCGCAAGCAGGTCGTGGACACGATCAGCGAAGGCAGCCTCGACGCCGCCCGGACGAAGATCGACGAGCTGGGCACCCAGACCTCCGCGTGCAAGAAGGACGAGGAACGGCGTGCCGCCGAGGCCAAGGGCAACCAAACACCCGGCCCCGTCCTGACTGCCGCCGAGCAGCAGGTCGTCGGCCTGTGCGAGAAGCAGTAGACATACGCGGGCACAGGGGGCCCGCCACACCATGAGCGTTGTCACCAACACGACCACCATCGGCGCCATCGAGGCGCCGAGCCGGCGGAACACCGAGCTCCTGCTGCTCGCCTTCGCCGTGGTCATCACGATCTTCGCCTACGCCAACGCGGGCCTGTCGATCGACGGCGAACTGCCCCCGGGCATGTTCACCTACGGGCTCGGCCTCGCCGTGCTGGCGGGCATCGCCCACTTCGTCGTACGGCGCTACGCCAAGTACTCCGACCCGTTGCTGCTGCCGATCGCCACGCTCCTCAACGGGCTGGGCCTCGTCCTGATCTGGCGCCTCGACCAGTCCGAGCGGCTGCAGAACCTCGCGAAGCGGCAGTTCGGGGCCTTCTCCGAGTCCTCGCCCCGGCAGATGATGTACACGGCGCTGGCCATCGCGCTGTTCGCCGTCGTGCTGCTGGTCCTCAAGGACCACCGCGTGCTCCAGCGGTTCACGTACATCTCGATGGCCGCCTCGCTCGTGCTGCTGATCCTGCCCGTGGTCCCGGGTCTGGGGGCCGACGTCTTCGGCGCCAAGATCTGGATCAGCGTCGGCGGGTTCTCGATCCAGCCCGGCGAGTTCGCGAAGATCGTCATCGCCGTCTTCTTCGCCGGCTACCTCATGGTCAAGCGCGACGCCCTGGCACTCGCCAGCCGCCGCTTCATGGGCCTCTACCTGCCGCGCGGCCGCGACCTCGGCCCGATCCTGATGATCTGGGCGATGAGCCTGCTCGTCCTGGTCTTCGAGAACGACCTCGGCACCTCGCTGCTCTTCTTCGGCATGTTCGTGATCATGCTGTACGTGGCCACCGAGCGGACGAGCTGGATCGTCATCGGCCTGCTCATGAGCGTCGGCGGGGCCACCGTGGTCGGCGCCACCGCCAGCCACGTCAAGGCCCGCGTCACCGCCTGGCTCGACCCCTTCGCCTGCTACCAGAAGTCCGGCGCCTGCGAGCAGGTCGGCCAGTCGATCATGAGCTTCGGCTCCGGCGGGGTCCTCGGCACCGGCTGGGGACAGGGCAACTCCGACCTCATCGGCTTCGCCGCCAACTCCGACTTCATCTTCTCCACCGTCGGCGAGGAGCTCGGGCTCGCCGGGGTCATGGCCTTCCTCCTGCTCTACGGCCTGATCATCGAGCGGGGCGTGCGCACCGCCCTCGCCGCCCGCGACCCCTTCGGCAAGCTCTTCGCGATCGGCCTCTCCGGTGCCTTCGCGCTCCAGATCTTCGTGGTCGCCGGCGGAGTCATGGGCCTCATCCCCCTGACCGGCATGACCATGCCCTTCCTCGCGTCCGGCGGCTCGTCCGTCCTCGCGAACTGGATCCTCATCGCCATCCTCATCCGGATCAGCGACACCGCACGCCGCCCTGCCCCGGCCCCGGCTCCGTCCCCCGACTCCGAGATGACCCAGGTGGTCCGCCCGTCATGAACAAGCCCCTGCGCCGCATCTCGATCTTCTGCGGGCTGCTCGTCCTGGCACTGCTCGTGCGGACCAACTGGATCCAGTACGTCAAGGCCGAGGAACTGAGCACCCGCAAGGAGAACCGGCGGGTCCAGATCGCCCAGTACGCCACCGAGCGCGGCAACATCATCGTCGAGGGCAAGCCGATCACCGGCTCCGCCGTCACCGACGGCAGCGACTACAAGTTCAAGCGGACCTACATGGACGGTCCGCTCTGGTCCCCCGTGACCGGCTACGCCTCGCAGGCCTTCGGTTCCACGCAGCTCGAGTCCCTCGAGGACGGCATCCTCACCGGCAACGACGACCGGCTCTTCTTCGACCGCACCATCGGCATGTTCACCGGCGAGAAGAAGCAGGGCGGCAACGTCGTCACGACGCTCAACGCCGCCGCGCAGAAGGCCGCGTTCGACAAGCTCGGCGACAAGAAGGGCGCCGTCGCGGCGATCGACCCGCGCACCGGCGCGATCCTCGCCCTGGTCAGCACCCCCTCGTACGACCCCACGTCCTTCGCGGGCAACTCGAAGGCCGACGAGAAGGCCTGGGTCGAGCTCAAGGACAGCGAGGACAAGAAGCTGGTCAACCGCGCCCTGCGCGAGACCTACCCGCCCGGCTCCACCTTCAAGGTGGTCACCGCCGCCGCGGCCCTGGAGCACGGCGTCGTCACCGACGTCAACGCGCCGACCGACACCGAGGACCCGTACATCCTCCCGGGCACCAAGACCGAGATGGTCAACCACGCCCCGAACTGCGGCAAGGCCACCCTCAACTACGCCCTCCAGGTCTCCTGCAACTCCGTCTTCGCCAACATGGGCGACAAGGTGGGGCGGGACAACATGGTGAAGACCGCCGAGAAGTTCGGCTTCAACAACGACAAGATCGACACCCCGGTCCGCGCCTTCGCCAGCGTCTACGACAAGACCATGGGCAAGGACGGCAACGCCCTCAGCTCCATCGGCCAGTTCAACACCGCGGCCACCCCGCTCCAGATGGCCATGGTCACCGCCGCCATCGCCAACAACGGCAAGCTGATGAAGCCGTACATGGTCGACCAGCTGCAGTCGCCCAACGTCGACGTCATCGAGAAGCACGAGCCGCAGGAAATGAGCCGTCCCCTCTCCGCCGAGAACGCGAAGAAGGTCCGGGACATGATGGTCAACGTCGTCGAGAACGGCACCGGCAGGACCGCCCGGATCAAGAACGCCGTCGTCGGCGGCAAGACCGGCACCGCCCAGCACGGCGAGGGCAACAAGAAGCGCCCGTACGCCTGGTTCATCTCCTACGTCGAGAACCCGGACGGCAGCTCGCCGGTCGCCGTCGCCGTCGTGATCGAGGACAGCGGCGCGGACCGCGAGGACATCAGCGGCGCCGGCCTCGCCGCCCCGGTCGCCAAGGCGGTCATGGAAGCCGTGCTCAAGAGCAACAAGGGGTAACGGGCGGGGCGGAAGGCCACGCGAGAGCCGCAAGGGGCCCACAGATGTGATCCGGGTCACTGTCCCCGCCCGGATCCGAGCGTACGGTACCGGTCCGGTATCAGCCTGTGGTCACGAACCGATCACCGACGATCGGCCGGTAGCCTTTGCGCGAACAGCACACCGCCGGACCACACACCGGTGCGGTCGGGACTGACGGAGAGGGCTGCAACGTTATGGAAGAGCCGCGTCGCCTCGGCGGCCGGTACGAGCTGAGCCACGTGCTCGGCCGCGGTGGCATGGCCGAGGTCTACCTCGCCCACGACACCCGGCTCGGCCGTACCGTCGCCGTCAAGACCCTGCGCGCCGACCTCGCCCGCGACCCGTCCTTCCAGGCCAGGTTCCGCCGCGAGGCCCAGTCGGCCGCATCGCTCAACCACCCGGCGATCGTCGCCGTGTACGACACCGGCGAGGACTACGTCGACAACATCTCCATCCCGTACATCGTGATGGAGTACGTCGACGGCTCGACCCTGCGCGAGCTCCTGCACTCCGGCCGCAAGCTGCTGCCCGAGCGCACCCTGGAGATGTGCATCGGCATCCTCCAGGCGCTGGAGTACTCGCACCGCGCCGGCATCGTGCACCGCGACATCAAGCCCGCCAACGTCATGCTCACCCGCACCGGCCAGGTCAAGGTCATGGACTTCGGCATCGCCCGCGCCATGGGCGACTCCGGCATGACCATGACGCAGACCGCCGCCGTCATCGGCACCGCCCAGTACCTCTCCCCGGAGCAGGCCAGGGGCGAGCAGGTCGACGCGCGGTCCGACCTCTACTCGGCCGGCTGCCTGCTGTACGAGCTCCTCGCCGTCCGTCCGCCGTTCATCGGGGACTCCCCGGTCGCCGTCGCCTACCAGCACGTACGGGAAGAGCCCCAGCCCCCGTCGAACTTCGACTCCGAGATCACGCCCGAGATGGACGCGATCGTGTTGAAGGCGCTGGTCAAGGACGCCGACTACCGCTACCAGTCCGCCGACGAGATGCGCGCCGACATCGAGGCCTGCCTCGACGGCCAGCCCGTCGCGGCCACCGCCTCCATGGGCGCCGCCGGCTACGGCTACCCCGACCAGGGCCACGGCTACGGACACCAGGGCTACGACCAGCCCACCACCGCCCTGCGCACCGCCGACCCGAACCAGACCTCCATGCTCCCGCCGATGCCCCCGGGCGACGGCGGCTACGGCTACGGGGACCAGGGCGGCTACGACCAGGGCGGCCGCGGCCGGCGTCCGCAGAAGAAGAGCAAGGCCTCCACGATCCTGCTGGTCACCGCCGGCATCCTCGTCCTGGTCGGCGCGATCCTGATCGGGCGCTCCATCTTCGAGACCACCGCCGACAACCGGCCCGTGGTCCCCAAGCTCATCGGCGAAACCCTGGAGGCCGCCAAGGCCAACGGGGACAACGTCGGTCTCGTCGTCCAGCAGGACGGTGAGATGCCCTGCGACGCCGTCCCCAAGGGCAGCGTCTGCGAGCAGTCCCCGGCCGAGGGCCTCAAGGTCGACAAGAACTCCGTCGTCAAGGTGAAGGTCTCCACCGGCGCGCCCAAGGTCCTCGTCCCGAACGTGATCAACCTGGCGATCGCCGACGCGGAGAAGGAGCTCCAGGGCAAGGGCTTCCAGATCGAGAAGAAGACGGTCGAGTCCGAGCGGCCCGCCGGCACCGTCATCGAGCAGAACCCGAAGAGCGGCGAAGCCGAGAAGGGCTCGACCATCGAGCTGACGGTGGCCAAGGAAATCTCCAAGGTGACCGTCCCGGACCTGACCGGCAAGAGCCAGGCCGATGCTTCGAAGGCCCTGCAGGCCCTCAAGCTGAAGCTCGGCAGCGTCACGGAGGTGGACGCGCCCCCGGGCACCGCCCCCAAGACGGTCGTCGGCCAGGACCCCGGCATCAACAGCCAGGTCGACGTCGGCTCGACGGTCAACATCTCCGTCGCCAAGCCGGTCCAGCAGCTCGTGGTCCCGAACCTGGTCGGCAGGACCGTCAACCAGGCCAGGGAACTGCTGGCCGCCAAGGGTCTGGTCTTCGGCTCCATCCTGTCGGGCTCCTCGGACGGCAAGGCGAGGATCCTGAGCACGGACCCGCCCGTCGGCAGCCCGGTGGCCCCCGGCCAGGTGATCAACGTGAACACGGCGCCCGACGGCCAGCAGAACGGCGGCAACGACGGCGGCGGCTTCTTCGGAGGCTTGGGCGGCTGACCGCGCAGGAACGAGCACCAACGGGTCCGGCCCCTCTCCACGAGAGGGGCCGGACCCTTTTTCCGTGCGTGTCTTCATATGTACGAAATTCGTTAGCCCGGACGGGGGTGGGCAGCAGAGCCCGCCCGGGAGGGACGGACGGACGGACGGACCATGATCAACGAAACGGTGCTGCTGGAGTCCAAGACCTTGCGCACGAGCGTCCTGGAGCGGACGGAAGTACTGGACAGGGTGAAGGTGCTGTCACTCCTGCCGGACGGGCTGCATGTGACGACGGCGATGGTGGCGGCGTACTACGAGGTCACCCAGGTCGTGATTCGCGCCCTGCTGTTCGACCACCGCGAGGAACTGGAGTCCAACGGCTACCGGGTTCTGACAGGTACAGAACTGAGTTACTTCAAGCAACTCGGTGACATTCCGTCACAGGCTTCGTCACTCGCGGTATTCCACCGTCGGGCCGTCCTGAACGTCGGGATGCTCCTCAGGGACAGCGAAGTCGCACGTCAGGTGCGTAACCACCTCCTCGACGCCGAGGCCGAGGTCCACACACGACCTGTGGACAACCTTATCCACAAGCCTAGTTGGGACGAGCTCGACGAGCGGATCGACAACCGCATCACCGACGTGCTCGGCAAGACCGTCGTGCCGATGCTGAACGTCCTCATCGAGACCTCCGGCGAACAGCGCCACGAGCTGATCTCCCTCCGGGAGGACGTCCGGCAGATCCAGCAGCGGCTCATCGAGCACGACCTCCAGCTCAGCCGCCTCCAGCGCGGCCAGGACACAAAGGCCCTCACCGGGGTCATCGGAACCATCGACGCCATGCACTGGCGGGAATTCCAGCAGCACGTCGCCGGCCTGCTGCGCCGCGACGGCTGCACCGGCGTGGAGGTGTACGGCGGGCACGGCGGCGACCGCGGGGTCGACATCAGCGCCAAGACGGCGGACGGACGCTCGGTCGCCGTCCAGTGCAAGAACTTCGCGCCCTTCCGGCACGTGCTCAGCGGCGAGATGCAGAAGTTCCTCGGGGCCTCCAAGGTCCTCCACCAGGCCGATGTGGCCCTCTACGTCGCCACCTGCGCCTTCACGCGCGAGTCCTTGGCCATTGCCGCCCAGGGCGGTGTCACGGCCGTGCACAGGGGCCTTCTGGAGGCTTGGAGTGCCGGTGTACGGCTCCAGGTCCTGCGCTGACTTCGAAAGAGACAGGCTGTCGCTTTCGAAGTCAGCGCAGCTCCGCCGGGAGGCTCCGCTTCGCGTCGACCTTCTCCGTGCGGACCAGCTCGCCCCACACGATGTAGCGGTACTTCGAGGTGTACACGGGCGTGCAGGTCGTCAGGGTGATGTAGCGGCCCGGCGCGGTGCGGCCCGACTCCTTGGGGACCGGGCTGATCGCGTCCACGTTGTACTTCGAGGTCTGGCTCAGCTCGGCGAAGACCTTGTACACGAACCAGGTGTCGCGGGTCTCGAAGACGACCGCGTCGCCGTTCTTCAGCTTGTCGATGTTGTGGAACTTGGCCCCGTGCCCGTCGCGGTGGGCCGCCAGCGCGAAATTGCCCCCTGCCGGGTCCCACGGCAGCGCCGACTTGACCGGCTCCGTGTAGTAGCCGGCGACGCCGTCGTTCAGGACATCCGAGCCGGTGCCCCGCTTGACCAGCACCTCGCCGTTCTTCATCGCCGGCACGTGCAGGAAGCCGATCCCGCCCTGGACGTCCAGCGCGCCCGGCGCCGCAGCCGCCGTCTGCGAGGGCGCCGCCCGGTCCCACTGCTCGCGCACCGCGTCCCCGCGCGCGGAGGCGTCCCGGTCCGCCAGGACGTTCGTCCACCACAGCGAGTACGCCACGAACAGCCCGAGCACCAGGCCCACGGTGATCAGGACCTCGCCCAGCAGGCTCAGGAACCCCGCGACGGCGCTGCGGTGCGGGGGCGGTGCGGCACGTGACACTGCGGATCCTCTACGGGCTGGTCAGCTCGGGCGGAGCACCCTGGCTGCGGGGGCGTTCAGCGGTCATCCTGCCCCATACGATCAGCCGGTAGGTGCTGGTGAACTCCGGGGTGCAGGTGGTCAGCGTGATGTACCGGCCCGGAGAGGTGAATCCCGATCCGGCCGGCACCGGCTTGATCACCGACACGTTCGACGGCGGGGTCTGCGCGAGCTGCGTGCTCGTCTCGTAGGTGTAGTACGCGTCCCGCGTCTCCACCACGATCTTGTCCCCCGGCACCAGCCGGTTGATGTAGCGGAACGGTTCTCCGTGCGTGTTCCGGTGGCCCGCCAGCGCGAAGTTGCCCTGGGGATCGCCGGGCATCGCGGTCGCGAGCGGCGCCTCGGAGTAGTGGCCGACCATGCCCTTGTCGAGGACCTTCGCCTTGTTCGTGCCCTCCGCGACCGGCACCTTCACGTCCAGCTTCGGGATGTACAGGATCGCGAAGCCCTGTCCCGGCTCGAACGCCGCCACGGGCGGGGCCGCCGCCCCGGCCGGATCGCGGTCCCAGGTCTGGAGCAGGGATCCGGCCGCGTCATCGGCCGTGCGGCCCGCCAGGAAGTTCGTGTACCAGAGCTGGTAGCCGACGAAGAGCAGCATCACCAGGCCCAGCGTGATGAACAGCTCCCCCGCGAGCCTGCTGACGACCACCACCGGCCCGCCCGAGGCCGGCCGCCTGCGCCGCCGGCCCCGGCCCCGCGCGCGCGTGCGTTTCGCGGCCTCCTGTGCCGCCCTGCGTCGCGCTGCCCGGCCCTCGGTGGGCGCGGACGGCGCGAGCGCCGTCACGCGACGGCCTTGCCCACCACCGGGGCGAGCCCCACCGAGCGCTCCACCGCGCCCGCGTCACCGCAGCGCACCAGCCAGTTCGCGAGCATCCGGTGGCCCCACTCGGTCAGCACGGACTCGGGGTGGAACTGCACGCCCTCGACGTCGTGCTCGCGGTGACGCAGACCCATGATGATCCCGTCCTCGGTCCGCGCCGTGACCTCCAGCGTGTCCGGGAGGGTCGGCGGCTCGGCCGCGAGGGAGTGGTACCGGGTCGCGGTGAAGGGCGAGGGAAGTCCTTCGAAGACTCCGAGGCCCTCGTGGACCACCGGCGAGGTCTTGCCGTGCAGCAGTTCCGGAGCCCGGCCGACGACGCCTCCGTAGGCGACGGCCATCGACTGCATGCCGAGGCAGACACCGAAGACCGGTACGCCCGTGTCGGCACAGTGGCGGACCATGTCCACGCAGACCCCGGCCTCTTCGGGCGTGCCCGGGCCCGGGGAGAGCAGTACGCCGTCGAAGCCGTCCTGGGCGTGGGCGAGCTCGACCTCGTCGTTGCGCAGCACCTCGCACTCGGCGCCGAGCTGATAGAGGTACTGGACCAGGTTGAAGACAAAGCTGTCGTAATTGTCGACAACCAGAATGCGCGCGCTCACGGAGTCGCTCCCGATCCCTCGTCCACCGTCACATCGTTGAACGGAAGCAGCGGCTCGGCCCACGGGAAGACGTACTGGAACAGCACGAACACCACCGCGAGCACCAGCACGAGGGAGATCATCACGCGTACCCACGCGTTACCCGGCAAATGCCGCCAGATCCAGCCGTACATGCCGCCTTTGTCCTTTTCGTCCACGATCGTTCAACGCACCGCAGGGGCGGTACGTCCACAGCCTAAAGCCACCCGCCCGGCGCGGAGGGTCACCTTGCCAAACCCTCCGGTACTCCCTGGGCGAGGGTCCGCATACCGGTCAGTTCGGCCCAGACCACGAGCCGGTGGCTGTGGCCCCATTCCGGGTCGCAGGTGGTCAGCGTCAGGTACTTGCCCGGCCCGGTGAAGGGCGAGCGGGCCGGCACCGGATCGACGACGCCGACCTCCGTGGGGAGCGTGCGCAGCGCCTGCGCGCGGACGGTGTACGTGTACCAGCCGGTGGCGTCCTTGAGGATCACCAGGTCGCCGGTGCGCAGCTTGGGGACGTCCTTGAAGGGGTCCCCGTACGTGCGCCGGTGGCCGGCCACCGCGAAGTTCCCGGTGCCGCCGAGCCGGGCCGTGCCGGCGTAGTGGCCCAGGCCCTTTTTCAGCAGCTCCGTGCCCGTGCCCTCCAGGACGGGCTTGTTCCAGTCGCGGCCGAAGCGCGGGACGTACATCTCGGCGAAGGCCCGGCCCGGCGGGTACGCGGCGGTCTCCGGGGCGGCCGGGGCCGTCGACGGCGCGGGGGCGGGCTGCGGGGCGGCCGCGGGCGCCGCGGACCAGCCGTCCCTCATGCGGGCCATCTCCCCGGCCATGGCCTGGTCGGCCTTGACCCCGGTCCACAGCAAGACGTAGACGACGAAGAGCACGATGAGCGAGCCCGCGGTCAGACACACCTCGCTGAACGTCCGTACCAGCAGGCGCGGCACGTCGACGTCACGGTCACGGGGTGGCGGGCTCCAGCGGCTTCGCATAGTGGAGGTCCACTGTGCCGGAGTAGCCCGGCAGTGTCAGCGCCTTGTGCTCGTCCACTTTCCAGCCGAGCCCGTACGCGTTCACGTACAGCTGGTAGTTCTGCAGCGCCGGGGAGGCCGCGAGGGCCTTCTTCAGCGCGCCGGGGTCGCCGACCGCCGACACCTTGTACGGGGGCGAGTAGACCCGGCCCTGGAGGATCAGGGTGTTGCCCACGCAGCGCACGGCGCTGGTGGAGATCAGGCGCTGGTCCATGACCTGGATGCCCTGGGCGCCGCCCTGCCAGAGGGCGTTGACCACGGCCTGGAGGTCCTGCTGGTGGATCACCAGGTCGTTGGGCTGCGGTTCGGGGACGTTGGGGATGCGGGCCGTGGCGTTCGGGGGCGCGTCGTTCAGGGTGACCGTCACGGCCTTGCCGGTGATCTCCTCGGTGCCGGAGGCGGCGCGCAGGGCGGCCAGCTTGGCCTCCTCGGCCCTGGTGCTCCCGTTGTCGCGGGCGGCGAGGGCGTCGACCTGGTCGCGTGCGGTGGCGGTGCTCTTCTCCAGCTCCAGATTGTTCTGGCTGCGCTCCTGGATCAGGTCGGACAGCTTGAGGAGCGAGGCGTCCGTCCGGATGTTCGTACCCTTGGAGGTGTTGAAGCTGGTGACGAAGATCAAGCCGGCCAGGGCGAAAACGGCGGCCGTGAGCAGCCGGACCGGTCTGGCACGGCGACGGGGACCCGCGGAGGAGTCGTCGGAATTGCTCAACGTACCCTTCTCCTTCAACGCCACAGGTCCACTACGCTAACGGACGCCCGGGGCAGGCAAGGTCCCCAGCCCATCGACAGGAGAGCCCCTCGTGCCGAAGTCACGTATCCGCAAGAAGGACGACTACACGCCGCCCCCCACGCGGACGCCGCAGTCGATCAAGCTGACGAACCGCAACTGGGTCGCCCCGGTCATGCTGGCGTTCTTCTTGGTCGGCCTGGCATGGATCGTCGTTTTTTATCTGTCCGAGACCCAGCTTCCGATCGAAGCCCTCGGAAATTGGAACATTGTGGTCGGATTCGGCTTCATTGCGGCAGGATTCGGCGTCTCCACGCAGTGGAAGTAGCCCGGCTCCGCAAGCTCTCCCCATGAGTTATCCACAGCGTCATCCACACCTGAGGAAAAGACAGAAGATCTGTGGATAACTCTGTGGAGAGTTGACGCCGGTGTGATCAGGTGAGTGCGGAAAGTTCGGCCGTCCGGATCGCGATCAGGGCTGTGGCCAGCAGGAACACCGCCACACAGGTGCTCCACTGGACGAATTTGCGATTCCGCGCGCCCATGTCCTTGGTGGGCCACAGGAAGCCCGCCGCGACCAGCACACCGGTGACCAGACCACCGATATGGGCCTGCCAGGACACGTTCAGCCCCGGCAGGAAGGTCAGTACCAGCATGAACACCGCCATGGTGATCAGCGGGCGCATTTCGTACCGCATCCGCCGGAACAGCACCACCGTGGCGCCGAGCAGGCCGAAGACGGCGCCGGAGGCACCGAGGGTCGCGACGTTCGGCTCGGTCAGCAGATAGACCACGGCGCTGCCGCCCAGGGCGGACAGCAGGTACACGGTGAGGTAGCGGGCCCGGCCGAGGGCCTGCTCCAGCGGTCCGCCGATGTACCACAGGGCGAGCATGTTGCCGAAGATGTGCCACAGCTTGACGTGCAGGAACGCCGAGGTCAGCAGCCGGTGGTACTCGCCGGTGGAGACGCCTTCGAGTGGCCAGCCCACCTGCTCCCGGTACCGGCCCAGCAGCTCCAGCTGGATGACCATCCCGGGGAAGACGAAGCCCGCAAGGAACACCGCCACGTTGATCCCGATAAGGATCTTGGTGACCAGGTACGGATCGGCGGCGACGACCCCGCCCGCGATGGTGCGCGGGGTGTTGGCCGCGGGGCCGTGGCCCGTTCCCGAGCCCCCGCGGACGCACTCGGGGCACTGGAAGCCGACCGAGGCGTTGATCATGCACTCGGGGCAGATCGGCCGCTCACAGCGCGTACAGCTGACCCCGGCCTCGCGGTCCGGGTGCCGGTGGCAGCCCGGAAGACGGTCGTTGTCCATCGGTCCCCTCGTTCGGCGCAGAACACGGCGGCGGGGACGGCGGATCCGCCCGCGCCCGTCCGGTACGTATCGAGGACGGACGGGCGGGGCCGAAAGGTTCCCCTGCGGTCAGCGCTTCTCGATGACGACGGACTGGATGATCACGTCGTCGAGGGGGCGCTCGGTGCGCGGGTTGGTGGGACCCGCGGCGATGGCGTCGACGATCTTCCGGCTGGCCTTGTCGCCGATCTCGCCGAAGATGGTGTGCTTGCGCGTCAGCCAGGCGGTCGGGGCGACGGTGATGAAGAACTGCGAGCCGTTGGTGCCCGGGCCGGCGTTCGCCATCGCGAGCAGGTAGGGCTTGGTGAAGGCCAGGTCGGGGTGGAACTCGTCGGCGAACTGGTAGCCGGGGCCGCCGGTGCCGTTGCCCAGCGGGTCGCCGCCCTGGATCATGAACCCGCTGATGACCCGGTGGAAGACGGTGCCGTCGTAGAGCGGGTCCGTGGTCTTCTGGCCGTCCGTGGGACGCGTCCACTCGCGCTCACCGGTGGCGAGTTCGACGAAGTTCCGCACGGTCTTCGGAGCGAAGTTCGGCAGAAGCTCGATCTCGATGTCGCCGTGGTTGGTCTTCAGGGTGGCGTAGAGCTTCTCGGCCACGGATCTGCCTTCCTCTCGTCGTCACTGTCGGTTTCAGATCCTCCCACGGAGAGCTGCACCGGACGGAAATCGTCCACTCGTATGCCCTGTCGCGCATGCCGGTCGGCGGTATGGGAGGCATGATCCGACAAAGGGTGGAAAGGTGAACTGTGTCCGCCACCGAGGAGGAGGATCCCGTGACCCGCAAGGAAAGCGTGCGCCTGGCAGCATCAAGTGCCAGGGATACGGCGCGGCACGCAGCGGAAGTGGTGGCGCCGTACGCGGAATCCGCCAAGCACGCTGCGGTGCATTACGCCCACGAAGCAAATGAACGGCTCGCACCGAAGGTGTCTTACGCGGCCGGCGAGGCTGCCAAACAAGCCCGCCAGACGTACGGCTGCCACGTACAGCCCCGGATCAAGGCGGCGCGTGCCCACGTGCCGCCGAATGTCGACCGGGCGGCGTCCCATGCCGTGAAGCAGACCCGCCTGGCGGCCCGGCACACGGTTGAGTACACGCAGCCGCGGCTGGAGAGCGCCCTCGCGGCGGCCCAGCCGGTGGCCGAGGAGGCCGCGTCCCGGTCGACGGCGGCGCTCGCGGCGCTGCGAGGCCAGGTATCGGCCAAGGAAGTCCGGAAGCTCGTACGCAGCCACGAGCGGCGCGCGCGCTGCGGCCGGTGGTTCAAGGGCGCGGCGGTGGTCGGCGTCCTCGCCGGCGGGGCCTACGCCGCGTGGCGCTGGTGGGACCAGCAGTCGAACCCGGACTGGCTCGTCGAGCCGCCGGCCGCCACCGAGCTGTCGGCGCGGGAGGAGGCTGCGGCCTCCTTCGACGAGGAGCCGGCGGCGAAGGAGCGCGACACCGGCACGGAGTTCGTGTCCAGCCTGGAAGAGGAGGCCGAGGCCGCGCAGGAGCGGATCGACGCGGAGGACGCGAAGCGCAAGCACCGCTGAGACGGCGTGGACGAGAGCGTGACACGAGAGTGGGGCCCGGATCCTGGAGAGGATCCGGGCCCCACTCTCATGTTCCCCCTCGCTAGCCGGGGAGGTTGAGCTTCATCCCCGGGTGGATCATGTCGGGGTTCGAGCCGATGACGCCCTTGTTCATCGCGTAGAGCTCGCGCCAGCGGCCCTCGTTGCCGAGCTCGCGGCGGGCGATCGCGGAGAGCGAGTCGCCCGGGCGGACGGTGTACGTGCGCTGCGCCTTGGGCGCGGGCTTCGGCATCGGCGCCGCGGGCACCGCCTTGTGCGCGGCGGACGTCGGGGTGGGTGTGTGCGGGGCCGGCCGCGCGACGGGGGGCGCCGCCGCGGCCTTGGGCGGGGCCGGGGCCGCCTTGGGCGGCGCCGCTGCCGCCATGCGCTCGGCGGCCGCCTTGGTCGCCGCCGCCGAGTCGGTGTACTTGCTCCCGGCGTCGGCGGGCATCGCGGACGGGGGCGCCGGGGCGTCCGCGGCCTGCTGTTGCACCTGCTCAGCCGCCTTTTGTGCGGCCTTCTCGGCTTGTTCCTTCTTCTTGTCGGACCTCATGAAGTCGAACAGTCCCATGTGCGTACGCCTCCGGCATGGTGGTGCCCCCCTGGGCTTGAGTGCCTTGTTCCACTCTCTGCCAGAAGGCCCGGGACGGCCCTGTGACGGGGCCATCCGGGGGATGCCGGGCTACTACTGGCGGGCCCTGCGGGCCGGCCTCGGGCTCTCCGACGGGGTTCCCAGATCGCCCTTCACCAGCAGGTTCAGCACGCGCAGCACGGCCTCGCGGTCCGCGTCCGCGAGGGAGGCGAGCGCGTCGGCGTGCACCTCGTCCACGATGCGGCTGCTCTCCTGCGCCAGGGCGGCGCCCTTCTCCGTGACGACGATGACGCGGGCCCTGCGGTCGGTGCTCGACTGCCGCCGCTCGGCCAGGCCGGCCTTCTCCAGGGCGTCGACGGTGACGACCATCGTCGTCTTGTCCATGCCCCCGATCTCGGCGAGCTGGATCTGGGTCCGCTCCTCCCCCAGGGCGTGCACGAGCACGCAGTGCATCCGTGCCGTGAGCCCGATCCGGTCAAGGGCCACCGCCATCCGGGTGCGCAGGACGTGGCTGGTGTGGTCCAGGAGGAAGGAGAGGTCCGGCTCGTTCCGGGCGGGTGCCATGGCTGTCATGGCCGCCAGTCTAGCAATTCAGTCCTCAACAGATCGTCCGCAACGGAACTATCTGATACGGTCTTACTACGCCAGCCCGCCGCTCACCGACTGGGGACACAGATGCCTGCCACTTCCGCTCCCGCAGCTCCCGCCGCTCCTCCCACCACGCCCACCACGCCCACCACCCGCGCCGGGTCCGCCTCCGCCCCTGCCTCCCCGGCAGCCCCGCGCGGGCTGCGCTCCCGGTGGACCGCCCTCGGGGTGCTGTCCACCGGCGTCCTGATGACGGTCCTCGACGGCAGCATCGTCACCGTCGCGATGCCGGCCATCCAGAAGGACCTCGGCTTCACCCCCGCCGGACTCAGCTGGGTCGTCAACGCCTACCTGATCGCCTTCGGCAGCCTGCTGCTCCTCGCCGGCCGGCTCGGCGACCTCATCGGCCGCAAGCGGATGTTCCTGGCCGGGACCGGCGTCTTCACCGGAGCCTCCCTGCTCGCCGGGTTCGCCGGCTCGCCCGAGGTACTGATCGCCGCCCGGTTCCTGCAGGGCGTAGGCAGCGCCATGGCCGCGGCCGTCAGCCTGGGCATCCTGATCACGCTGTTCACCGAGCCCCGCGAGCGGGCCAAGGCCATCGCCGTCTTCTCCTTCACCGGGGCTGCCGGAGCCTCCCTGGGCCAGGTGCTCGGCGGGGTCCTGACCGATGCCCTCGACTGGCACTGGATCTTCTTCATCAACCTGCCCATAGGGCTCGCCGCCCTCGTACTGGCCCTGCCCGCGCTCCCCACCGATCGGGGACTGGGTCTGCGCGCCGGAGCCGACGTCATCGGCGCCCTCCTGGTCACCGCGGGCCTGATGCTCGGCATCTTCACCGTCGTCGAGGTGGAGCGCTACGGCTGGGTCTCCGCGCACACCCTCGGCCTCGGCACCCTCTCGGTCGCCCTGCTCGCCGGATTCACCGCCCGCCAGGCCAAGACCCGCACCCCGCTGGTACCGCTGCGGATCTTCCGCTCGCGGACCGTGGTCGGCGCGAACCTGGTCCAGATGCTGATGGTGGCCGCGCTGTTCTCCTTCCAGGTCCTGGTCGCCCTGTACCTCCAGAACGTGCTCGGCTACGGAGCCGCCGAGACCGGCCTGGCGATGCTCCCCGCGGCCGTGGTCATCGGCGGGGTCTCCCTCTTCGCCTCGGCCCCGCTGAACGCCCGCTTCGGTGAACGGAGCGTCCTCCTGGCCGGGCTGGCCCTGCTCGTCGCCGCCCTCGGCCTGCTGACCCGGCTCCCGGTCCGCGCCGACTACGTCACCGACCTGCTCCCCGTGATGCTGCTGGCCGCCGGCTTCGGCCTGGCCCTGCCCGCCCTCACCGCGCTGGGCATGTCCGGCGCCGACGAGCGGGACGCGGGCCTCGCCTCGGGCCTGTTCAACACCACCCAGCAGATCGGCATGGCCCTCGGCGTCGCCGTCCTCTCCACCCTGGCGGCCGCCCGCACCGACTCCCTGCTCTCCACCGGCCTCGACCGCGCCGCGGCACTGACCTCCGGCTACCACCTGGCCTTCGGTATCGGAGCCGGCCTGATGCTCACGGCGCTCGTAGTGGCGGCAACCCTGCTGCGGACCGGCCGGCGCCGGTGACCCCCGCCCGATGTTTCACGTGAAACATCGGGCAGGACGAGGTCGGGCTGACCGAGGAGGACCCTGGACACGGCTGTGGGCCGCTCCGCACACCGGAGCGGCCCACAGCCGTTTCACGAAAAGACCGTTACTTCACGAAGAGGCCGTTGAGCGTGCCGTAGTCGACCGCGCCGTCGAGCGCCCCGTACGTCCCCTGCTCCAGCACCTCCACCGCCGCGGCGCGGGCCGCGGTGTACGCCGCCTGCGCCACCCCGGTCCCGACACTGACCCGGCGCACCCCGGCCTTCGCCAGCTCGGCGACGGACGGGCCGCCCGGCCCGGCCAGGACGTTGACCGGCAGCGGGCCCCGCGCGATCTCGCTCAGGGCGTCCAGGTCCAGCAGCCCCGGCACGAAGATCCCGTCGGCCCCCGCGGCGGCGTACGCCTCCACCCGCGCCAGTACGTCGGCGAGGCGGCCGGACTCCTCCCCGATCCCGAACAGGAAGACGTCGGTACGGGCGTTGATCACCAGCTCCGGCAGCCCCGCCCCGGCGGCCGCCTCGCGGGCGGCGCGGATCCGTTCGGCCTGTTCCGAGGCGGTGTGGAGCGAACCGTCGGACGCCTTCGAGTCCTCCAGGTTGATCCCGACGGCGCCCACCGCCACCACCTCGCGCACGGTGGCCGCGACATCCTCGTATCCCCCCTCGATGTCCACGGTGACCGGGACGTCCACGGCCGCCACGATCCGCGCGGCCACCGCGAGCATCTCCGGCGCCGTCGCGTGCTGCCCGTCCCCGCGCCCGATCGACCAGGCCACGCCACCACTGGTGGTGGCGATGGCCTGCGCCCCGGCCGACTCGATCACCGCCGCGCTGCCCGCGTCCCAGGCATTGGGGAGAACGATCAGCGACGCACCCAGCTCACGCAGCCGCAGGGCCTTCTCGGTGGTCCTGGCTTCCACGGTCATCCGAACTCTCCTCAGCCATAACGTTCTTAAGTGCTCGTCACATCGACCCAAAGGTAGAGGACGGCGCCCGGAGGGTGCGCTGGTCACCGGGCCGTTCCCTGTTACGCATCCAGGACGGCAATCCCACGTTCCGGCCGATCAAGATCCGTAGATTTCTCATCAGCAGCCCCGCAGACCTGACCGGACGAAACCCCGACAGCGACACCGCGGCATGCGACTCTCCACCTCTTCCCGGACAATGCTTCAAGGAGTCGCACCCTGGCGGTGCTGCGCAACGGCGCCGAGGGCCCCGAGGTCTGGATCCGCGCCGTCGCCGCCGACTGGAAGCCGGGCGACGGCTGGGCCGGCCACCAAGCCCGTCCCGAAGCCCACGCCCAAGCCCACGGCCAAGCCCACGGCGAAGCCCGCCGCCCGGCTCCCGTAGGCCCCCGGTTCCTCAGACCCACCCGGTGAGCGCGCTCAGCGGGAGCGGAAGAAGCGCCTGACGTCTCCGACCAGCAACTCGGGCTCTTCCAGGGCGGCGAAGTGGCCGCCCCGGTCGAACTCGGTCCACTGCACGATGTTGTTCGTCTGCTCGGCGAGGTGTCGCAGCAGGACGAAGTTCTCGTGCGGGAAGTGGGCCAGGGCGGTGGGCGCCTTCGACGGCTCGGGCGGTGCGCCCCAGTAGTCGGCGTGCGCGCGCTCGTAGTAGAGACGCGCCGAGGAGCCCGCCGTGGCCGTCAGCCAGTAGAGCATCACGTTCGTGAGGAGCAGGTCGCGGTCGACGGGAGAGCCCGTCCACTCGTGGAACTTCTCCGCGATCCAGGCGAGCTGGCCGACGGGCGAGTCGGTCAGGCCGTACGCGAGGGTCTGCGGGCGGGTGGACTGGATGTCCGCGTACCCCTGCCGGTCGCGGGCCCATTCCTTGAACCGCTCCCAGGAGAGCCGGGTGCGCGCGGCCTGCTCCGGGGACAGGCCCAGCAGGTCGGCCGGTTCCGGTTCCCGTGCCATGTAGGCGTTCGGAATCAGATTCAGGTGGACGCCGATCACCTCGGGCCGCGTGCGGCCGATCTCGCGGGAGATGGCCGCGCCCCAGTCGCCGCCCTGGACCCCGTACCGCTCGTATCCGAGCCGCCTCATCAGCTCGGCGAAGGCCGCGGCGACGCGCCGGAATTCCCACCCCGCCTCCCGGGTCGGCCCGGACAGGCCGAAGCCGGGGATGCTCGGCAGGACCAGATGGAAGGCGTCGGCCGGGTCGCCGCCGTGGGCGGCCGGGTCGGTGAGCGGGCCGACGGCGTCGGTGAACTCGACGATCGAGCCCGGCCATCCGTGGGTCATGAGCAGCGGGGTGGCGTCCGGCTCCGGAGACCGTATGTGCGCGAAGTGGACGTGCGCCCCGTCGATCTCGGTGGTGAACTGCGGCCATTCGTTCAGCTTGGCTTCGGCGGCCCGCCAGTCGTATGTGTGCCGCCAGTACCGCACCAGTTCCTTCAGGTGCCCGCCCGGAACTCCGTACGCCCAGCCCGAGCCGGGGATCTCGTCCGGCCACCGGGTGCGATCCAGGCGTTCGTGGAGATCGTCCAGATCGGCTTGGGGGATGTCGATCCGGAACGGGGTGACGTTCTCTTCGGAGATCACGCGACGCATCCTCACTTCGACCGCAGCTTCGACTTGTGGCCGGGCGCACGGACGGCGAACGCCGCGACGTGGCCCGGGGGCACCAGCACATCTTCCAGGACCCAGCCCGGGGGGCCCGGCGCGGGCAGCCGCCCGGCGCCCACGTAATCGAGCGAGGGATCACGGGACAGGCCGGTGCCGAGGCCCTTGAGGTAGGACTCCTTGCGCACCCAGGCCCGGGCGAAGGCCCTCGGCTTGACGTGATCCGGTGCGGCGGCCACTTCCGCGGTCTCGGCGGGGTGCAGGAGCGTGGAGGTGCCGACGGCGAGGTCCAGCGCCGGCACTTCCTCCACGTCCACGCCCACCGGTGTGCCGGCGATCCCGACCAGCACGAGATCGCCGCTGTGGGACAGCGAGAAGTGCGTGCCCGCGCCGTCCACCGCGGGGCGGCCGTGCGGGCCGCCGCAGGTGGGGCAGGGCTCCCGGACCAGACGGACGGCGCCGGGCCCGGTTCCCAGGCGGGCGCCGAGCAGCAGGCGCAGGGCCACGTGTGCGACGAGAAAGCAGCGGCGCGTCCTGCTCCCGGCGAAGCGGGCCGCCCGCCCGAGCTCCTCCTCGCCGAGAACGCCGGGAGCCAGCCTCGCGGCGGCCGCCCCGTGCCGCGCCGCGTCCACGGTCCACAGGGACGGCAGCCCGGCCCGCGTGTCCGCGGCAATGCGGCGCCGGACGGCCTCGGGCCGCTCTCGGAAGCCGAACTCCGATGCCTCGGCCATCGCCGGCGCCATCACCATCGCCGGCGCCATGGCGGACGCCATGATCAGCTGCTCCGTACCGGCGCGACGGAGCGGACGAGGTCCGCGACCTCGGGCCAGTGGTGCTGGAGGTAGAAGTGGTCGCCGGTGAGGGTCTCCTGCCGGAACCGGCCCACGGTGTGCGGGGACCAGGCGCTCAGGTCGTCGAAGGTCGCCACCGGGTCCGCGTCGCCGCCCAGGGCGACGAGGGTGCAGCTCAGTGGTGCGTCGCCGCGGTGCCGGTAGGTTTCGCTGGCCTGGTAGTCGCCGCGGATCAGCGGCAGGAGCAGCGAACGCATCTCCGGGTGCTCCAGCAGCTCGGCCGCCGTACCGCCGAGCCGGACGACCTGGTCCGCGAGCGCCGTGTCGTCCAGCAGGTACGACGTGGTGACACGGACCCGTGAGGGGGCGGGGCGGCCGGAGGCGATCAGTGCCTGCGGGCCCTCGTCGCCGAGCCGCTGGGCGACCTCGTACGCGAGGATCGCGCCCATGCTGTGCCCGAAGAAGACGCGCGGCACATCGACGGGATTGCGGCGCAGCGCCTCGGCGGTGCGGTCGGCCAGCTGGTGCAGGTCGGTGATGACCGGTTCCTCGTGGCGGTCCTGGCGTCCCGGGTACTGCACGGCGACGACCTGAGCGTCCCCCTCGAGTTCGCGGGCCAGGGGACGGTAGACGCTTGCCGCGCCTCCCGAGTGCGGGAAGCACACGAGCTGGGGAGCACGGTCGGGCGTACTGCCGGACGGATTGAGGTACTTGAGCCAGGCCGAGGGTGACGGTGACATCTCTGCTCCCCCTCAGGCGGGCGTCTGCACGGGCAGCGCCTCGATGAGGGGGTGGTCGCGCTCGATCAGGCCCAGCTTCGACGCGCCGCCGGGCGAGCCGAGGTCGTCGAAGAAGCCCGCGTTGGCCTCGCGGTAGCCCTGCCATTCCTCGGGGGTGTCGTCCTCGTAGAAGATGGCTTCGACCGGGCAGACCGGCTCACAGGCACCGCAGTCGACGCATTCGTCCGGCTGGATGTACAAGGACCGCCGGCCCTCGTAGATGCAGTCGACCGGGCATTCGTCGATGCAGGCCTTGTCCTTGATGTCCGCGCAGGGCTGGGCGATTACGTAGGTCACTCTGCTGTTCCTCAGATCAGGTCTATGCGGTAGCTCGTCCCCACGTCAGCGAGGGCCGAGTAGCAGTAGGCGGCACGTGCCGCCGAAACGAGCGGGAAGCGCCGCGATGTGGCGAGCAGGAGGGAGTGGCAGGCCGCCAGGACCTCCGGGCCCACGACCCTGCGGTCCGAACAGCCGGCGTACAGCTGTCCGGCGGAGACCGTGTCCGCGGGGCTCAGGTCGACGATCTCCACGCCCCCGCCCTCCTGGAACTTCCGGAGCGGGACGCCCGTGCCGCCCTGGTGGGCCTGGGTGCACTCCTCGTCCCAGCAGTTGCGCATGGCGCAGGCGACGGCGAAGGCGACGGAGGGTGTGACCAGGCGCAGCCTGCCCGTCCGCACCGCGTCCCGCAGGGCCACGGCCTTCGGTGTGTGGCCGACGGCGATCCGGTACAGCGAGAGGGGGTCGACGACGGCGGTATCGGCGGTCCCCAAGAGTTCTTCCTGGACGGCCACTTCGGTTTCTCCTCGACGGTGATGCGATGTGAGATTCGGTGAAGTCCCCTGCCCTCGCACGGGATCGCCGTACCGGGGGCCGTGGGTGCGCGGTTGCCGAACCGGGCGGCTGACCCGCCCGGCGTTGTTCAGAGCCCCCAGGAGAGCGGGTCGTTGCTGCCGCAGCCGACGCCGTCGGGGGTGTGTCCGGTCCGGTGGTGGGAACGGAAGGGCGTACGGGCGGCCGGGCGCTCGAACGTCTCCATCCGGTGCGTGCCGTCTGCGGACTGGCGGGTCTGCCCTGCCTCTTGGTCGTCGTCATGCACGGGGAATCTCCGCTCGAAGCGATGGGGGTGGCCTGTCGGAAGGCGACGCCGAGGAGCGGCGAACCGTCCGCCGGGTCCGGGTGGAAGGCCGACGCTCGGGGGCGCTCGGGGAATGCCGGGCTGCGGGTCGAGCGAAATCTTGTAGGCACGGCGAGAAAGTTGTCAATGGGCTTCCGAAGGGACCGTGGAGGCCGGTTCCCGTGCCGTCCGCCGCGAATTGCCAGGCCGTGGGCGCGGTGGGGAGTTGGCTCGGCCGGGCTCCGCGGACCGCCGGGTGGCATCTACTTGCCAGTCCTCTCTCGGGTCAATCGGCCGACCGTAGAGTCCGGTCATGCTGCGACCGCAGAGGCCGGCCAGTCCGGTTCACCGGCCGTTTCCGGCGCCTAGTGAAAGGATTCGGTCATCTCCACCCAAGAAACTCGTCGTACGTCCGGATGCCCGGTCGACATGGGATCCGCCGATCTCATCGACCCGAATCTCTACAGCGACGGGAACACGCAGGAAATCTGGCGCCGAATGCGCGAGGTGGACGGCCTCGGCTGGCACCAGGTGGACGAAGAGCGCGGATTCTGGTCGGTCGTGAAGTACGCCGATACGGACCTGGTCCTGCGCGACACCGATACTTTCACCTCCGAGCGGGGCACCCTTCTCGATCTCCTCGGCACGGATGATCCGGCCGGCGGCCAGCAGCTCGCCGTCACCGATCCGCCGCGGCACACCGAACGGCAGGCCCGGCTGAAGAAGGCCCTGGCCGTCCGGGCCGTGGACCGCCAGCGGGAGATGATCCGGCCCAAGGTCGTCGACCTGCTCGAACCGCTCGGCGACGGCGGTTCCTTCGACTTCGGCGCGGCCATGCTGGGGCTGCCCATGTCGGTCACCGGCACGATGATGGGCCTGCCGGAGGAGGACTGGGCCTGGCTCAGCCGCCTCACCACCGTGTGCATCGCCGCCGACGACCCGGAGTTCCAGGACGAGGGCGGCAAGGAGGCCACGCTCAAGTCGGCCCACCGGGAGCTCTTCGGGTACTTCCAGGACCTCATGCGCCACCGCCGGGAGAACCTTGGCGACGACCTGCTCAGCGTGCTGATCTCCACGCGCTTCGAGGGCCGGCTGATGTCCGCCAGCGAGATCGTGGCGAACTGCTACAGCCTGCTGCTCGGTGCCAACGTGACCACGCCGCACGCGCCGACCTTCGTGATGGCCGAATTCACGGAAACCGATGTGCTGGCCGACTGGGCGGCCCACCCGGAGGTGCACACCACGGCTTACGAGGAGGCGCTGCGCTGGGCCTCTCCGGTCAACCACATTCTGCGGTATGCCACGCGGGACACCGAGGTGCGGGGCACGAAGATATCCGCCGGAGACGCGGTCGTCGCCTGGCTGGGCGCCGCCAACCGTGACGAAGAGGTCTTCGAGAACAGCCACACCTTCGATATCCGCCGCAAGCCCAATAAGCACCTCGCCTTCGGAATCGGGCCGCACTACTGCGTGGGCCACAGCGTCGCCCGGGTCACCATCAGCATCCTCTTCGAGGAATTGCTGGGCCGTTACGAGGATTTCCGGCTGGCCGGCAAGCCCGAACGGCTGATCTCGAATTTCGCGTCCGGTTACAAGCATGTGCCCATCACGGCACGACTCCGTAAGTAGGAATGCCACGTGTGGTACGAAGCAAATCCCGCGCAGAAGGGGCTGTGGGTCCTCGACCAGGTCGAGCAGCTCCGGCCCACCAGCCTCATCCCCACCGTCATGGAATTCACCGGGGACGTCGACCACGACCTGCTCGTCGCGGCGGTCCGGCGGGTGCTCGGCCGGCATCCGGCCCTGCGGTCCCTGTTCCGGCTCGACATCGAGCACCGCAGGATCGAGTACCGCACCGACGGCGCGCCGGCCGAGGCCGGGTTCATCGACGCCGCGGCGGAAGGATGGTCGCGGGAGGAGCTGGAGCGGCTGGTCGAGCTCCTGTGCTACACGCCCTTCGACCTCGGAACCGAGGCGCCGGTCCGGGCGGAAGTGATCCGCCTCGAGCAGTCCACCCTGCTCGTCCTCACCGTGCACCACATCGTCTGCGACGGCTGGTCGCGCAGCCTCCTCATGGCCGAGATCGCCGCGGTCTACCGGGCGTCGGCGGCCGGACTCGAGCCCGTGCTCAGCTCGCCGCCGCACCCCAGCGAGGTCGTCACGATGCTGGCGGCCGACGAGCTGGCCGACCGCCTGCCGGACGTCGTCGAGCGGCTGGCCGGGGCCCCCATCGCGGTGGACGTGCCGTTCCGCCGGGACACCGACGACACCTCCCTGGCCGGGGCCACCCTGGCCACGCGGTTCGACGAGGAGCTCACCGAGGCCCTCCTGGCGGCAGCCGGCGAGGAAGGCTGCACGCCGTTCATGGCCGGTGTCGCCCTGCTCGCCGGGACGCTCGCCAGGACCGGCGGCCAGCGGGACTTCCTCTTCGCCTTCGGCTGGCCCGGCCGGTCCGATCCGGCCGTCGCCGAGGCCATCGGCATGTTCATGAACACCGTCATGATCAGGGTGTCGCTCGACGACACCACCACCTGGCGCGAGCTCCTGCGCACCGCGCGGATCTCCGCGATGGAAGCGTTCATGGACGGCGACGTCCCCCTGGACGCCGTGACGGCCGCGCTCAAGCCGGAACGCGATGCCATCTGGCCGCCCCTGTCGGCCGTGCTGGTCAACATGGCCGAGGTTCCGAAGGACATGGAGCTGGCGCCCGGAGTCGTGGGCCGGCTCCAGCCGCTGCCGTCGCTGCACATGAAGTACGACCTCGGTCTTTTCGTCTGCCTGAACGAGGAGTCCGGCCGTCGCCGGCTGGAACTCTCCGTCGACTACACGCAGGCCCTGTACGCGCGCGACTCCGTCGCCGGATTCCTTTCGGACCTGCGGCGCAGCGCTCTCTCCCTCTCCCACTCCCTGGAGGAAACCGTGTCCGACCCGTCCGCCACCGCCGTGGATGTCTCCACCCCCGAGGCGCGCATCGAGCTCGTGCGCTCCCTGTGGAAGGAGATCCTCAAGATCGACGAAGTGGCCGATGACGCCAGCTTCTTCGATGTGGGCGGCGACTCGCTGCTCCTCATCGTCCTCGTCGAGCGTCTGACCCAGACCTCCGGCCGCGCCCTCAAGACGATGGACATCTTCCGGGCCGGAACGGTACGCGGACACGCCGAGCTGCTCGCCGCCCCGGCCGCGGGCGCCGCGGCCGGCTCCGGCGGCAGCGCCCGTGACCGCCTGATCGGCGCGGTACGGGCCGGCGGCCAGGGCTGACCAGGGCTACGGCCCGCGACGCGCGGGCCGTAGCCACCTTCCTCACCGGAGAGTGAACCAATGACGCTTGATGATCTTGCTTCCGCCATTCTGGGCGTGGGTACGGACACTACGGGTTTCAGAACGCGGAGCTTCATCGAGCTCGGCGGGGACTCGCTCCGTGCCATGCGCCTGGAGGCCATGGCCAGGGAACAGCTCGGCCTGAAGATATCCGTGAAGTCCCTGCTCGGCGGCGAGCCGCTGGCAGCCGTCCTCGGCGGGGCCGAGGCCGCTCCCGCGGACGGGCCGGTACCCGCCACGGCCCCCGCCCCCTCGGACGCCGCGCTGAAGGGGCTCTCGCACGCCCAGCGCGGCATGTGGCTCATCGAGAGCATCACCGGCGGCTCTCCGTACAACCTGGTCTTCACCGCCTTCGCCGACGCGGGAGAGCCGGAGCCCGGCCTGCTGCGTGCCGCGGTCGACGCGACCGTCGCGCGCAACGAGGGGCTGCGGACCGTCTTCGCCGAAGGCGACGACGGCGTGGTCCGCGAGGTACTCGCCGACCACGCCCCCGAGTTCACCGGCTTCACGCACGACGGCGAAGCGGCCGCCTTCGAGGCGTACGTCCGCCGGACCACCGAGGTGGAGTCCCGCCGTCCGTTCGACCTGACGGCGGCCCCGGCCGTGCGGTTCCTGCACTTCACGCATCCGGCCGGCCGCAGCGCCCTCGTACTGACGGCCCACCACATGGTGCTGGACGGCTGGTCGGTGGGTCTCGTGCTGAAGGAGATCTTCGCCCGCTACGAGGAACTCGCGGGCGGCGCTCCCACCGCCTTCGGGCCCGGCGTCCCGCTGAGCGAGCTCATCCGCATCCAGGACTCCGAGCGGGCCGGGGGCCTGTGGGACGAGCAGGCCCGGTTCTGGACGGGCCACCTGGCCGGAGTCCCCACGGTCCTCGAACTGCCCGCCGACCGGCAGCGGCCCCCCGTCCAGGACGCCGCGGGCTCCCGTACCCCGGTCGACCTCGGCGACGGCGCGAGCGCCGCGGTCACCCGGCGCGCCCGCGAACTCGGCATCACCCCCTTCGCCCTGCTGCTCGGCGCCTTCGGCCTGACCCTGAGCCGGACGACCGGCTCGCGCAGCCTGCTCGTCGGCGTGCCCCTGCTGGGGCGCGGCAGCAACGAGCTGGAGCGCCTGGTCGGGGTCGCGGGCAACCTCGTACCCGTCCGGATCGACATCGACGACGACGCGACGGCGGCGGACTACCTCCGCTCGGTGCAGCGCTCCCTCACGCTGAGCATCGACGCCGGCCGGCTGCCGTTCGAGGAGCTCGTCGCCCGCCTCGGCCTGGAGCGGAGCATCGGCTGCCACCCCCTCGTCCAGGTGTGCTTCGGCATGCACGACCAGCTCGTGCCGCAGCGCCTGGCCGCGGGTCCGCTGGACCTGCGGATCGAGGAGGGCCACGGCGGCGGCGCGCAGTTCGACCTGACCCTGCTGATCGGCCGGGCCGAGCCCTCGCTCGCCGGCCACGTGGAGTACGCGACCGCGGTGTGGAACGAGGCCGAAGCCGTCGGTTTCATCGCGGACTTCCGGGCGGCCGCCGAGCGGCTGGCCACCGGTGGCGACCTCGTACTGGAAGACGTGCGCTGCCTGTCCGGCGAGCGCCGGGCTCTGCTGGATTCGGTCAACGCCGTGCGCGAGGACTTCCCCGTCACCTCCCTGGACGAGATGTTCCGGGACACGGCGCGGCGCTTCCCCGACCTGGTCGCGGTCCGCGACGGATCGGTCGAGCTGACCTACGCGGAGCTGGCGCGGGCCGTCGCCGAGCAGGCCCGCCTGCTCGGCGAGGCCGGGGTCCGGCAGGGCGACACGGTGCTGATCGGTGTCGAGCGGTCCGTCGCCGAGGCGGTCGCCGTCCTGGGCATCCTCACCGCCGGCGCCGCCTACGTCGGTGTGGACCTGAGCCTGCCCCCCGCGCACACCCGGCTGATCGTCGCGAAGGCGGCACCGGCCGCGGCGCTGGTCTCCCCCGCGGCGGCCGGGCACGAGGGGCTGCGGGGCGTCACGCTCGCCGCCACCTGGGACGCCTCGTGGTCGCCCGCGGCCGACGAGCCGCTCGAGCCGGTCGAGCCGCTCGAGCCGGTCGAGCCGCTCGAGCCGCTCGAGCCGGTCGATCTGCCCAAGACGGACCCGGCACGGCAGGCCTACGTGGCCTTCACGTCCGGATCCACGGGCGAACCGAAGGGCGTCGGCGTTCCGCACCGCGCCGTCATCCGGCTCGTCCACGAGGCCGGATACGTCCGGACGGGGCCGGGCGAGACCATGCTCCGGCTCTCGCCGCTGGCCTTCGACGCCTCCACCCTGGAGCTGTGGGGCGCACTGCTGACCGGCGCCACCCTGGAGGTGTACCCGGCGGACGCGCTGCCCTCCCCGTCCGAACTGGGCACGTTCCTGCTCGAACGCGAGGTGACGGTCGCCTGGCTGACCGCCGGCCTCTTCCGGCTGGTCGAGGAGTTCGCCCCCGCCTCCTTCGGCAAGCTGAAGCAGCTGCTGACGGGCGGTGACGTCGTCCCGCACGACCACGCCGCACGCGCACTCGCCCGCCATCCCGGCCTGGTCGTCACCAACGGCTACGGACCGACCGAGAACACCACCTTCACCACCACGCACACGGTGCGCCGGCCCGAGGACGTCTGCGGACCGCTGCCCATCGGCACACCGGTCCCGGGCACCCGGGTGTACGTACTCGACGCGCGCGGGCGCCTGGTCCCGCCCGGTGCGGTCGGCGAGCTGTACACCGGCGGCGAAGGACTGGCCGACGGCTACGTGGGCGACGAGGCGGAGAGCGCCCGGAGCTTCGGCCACTTCTCGGCCGACGTCCAGGAGCGGCTGTACCGCACGGGTGACGTCGTACGTCTCGACACGCAGGGCCGCCTCGCCTACCTCGGCCGCGCCGACGACCAGGTCAAGCTCCGCGGCTACCGCATCGAACTGAGCGCGATCTCCGACGCGTTGAAGGCTCACCCGCAGGTCAAGGACTCGGTGGTCGTCGTCACCGGCGACAACAGCGCCGAGAAGCGGCTCGTCGCGGCCGTCGTCCCCACCCCGCGCACCGGGCCGGAAAGCGAGCCGGGCACCGAGCTCGGCACGGGCGAACTGCGCGACCTGCTCTCCGGCACGCTGCCGTCCTACATGGTGCCGACGCTGTGGGCGCTCGTGGAGAACATCCCGCTGACGCCCAACGGCAAGGTCGACCGCAAGGCCCTCGCCGCGGTCGCCGGGCCGGCCGTCCGGTCGGCCCCGGCCGCCACGGCGGTCGAGCGGTCGGCGGCCGAGGACGTACTGGCGCAGGTCTCGGCCCTCTTCGCGGAGGCCATCGAGCGCACCGGCGGCCGCTCGGACGGCGAGGCGCACGCGATCGCCGCCGACACCGACTTCTTCGCCTGCGGCGGCACCTCACTGGGCGCCGTACAGCTGATCCGGCTGGTCAAGGAACGGCTGGGCGTGACGCTGAAGCTGCGCGCGCTGCTGCTCTCCCCCACCCCGGCCGGCGTCGTACTCCTCGTAGCGAAGGCCGTGACCAAGTGAGCACCCCGGCACAGGAGAAGGAGACGGCCCGCAGGGCCGCGGACGACGCGGTGGCCGTCATCGGGATGGCGTGCCGCTACCCCGGCGCCGCCGACGTAAGGGAGTTCTGGGAGCTGCTGCGCGGCGGAGTCGAGGGGATCACCCACTTCGAGACCGCCGACCTCATCGCGAAGGGCGCGGACCCGGACCTCGTACGGCGTCCGGAGTTCGTCGGGGCCAAGGGAGTGCTGGAAGGCTCCCGGATGTTCGACTGGACGTTCTTCCGGTACAACCGGGCCGACGCCTCGCACATCGATCCGCAGCAGCGGGTGTTCCTCGAATGCGCCTCGACCGCGATCGACGACGCGGGCATCGACCCGGGCCGCTTCTCCGGCCGGATCGGCGTGTACGCCGGTTCCGACCGGACGCTGCTGGACTCCGGGGACGATCTGAGCCCGCTGGTACGGGTCGTCAGCCGCGAGAAGGACTTCGTGGCCACCCGGGTCGCCTACAAGCTCGGCCTGCGGGGCCCCGCGGTCACCGTGCAGACGGCCTGCTCCACCTCGCTCACCGCCATCCACATGGCCGCCCAGGCGCTGCGCGGCGGCGAATGCGACGCGGCCCTCGCGGGCGGGGTGGCGGTGTCGCCGCCGGGAGAGTGGGGCTACCTCCACGAACAGGGCAGCATCCTGTCGCCCGACGGCCACTGCCGTCCCTTCGACGCGAAGGCCGCCGGCACCATCCCCAGCGAGGGCGTCGGGGTCGTCGTCCTCAAGCGCCTGGCGGACGCCCTGCGCGACGGCGACCGGATCGCCGCGGTCATCCGCGGTTCGGCGCTCAACAACGACGGCGGCGACAAGCTGGGCTTCACCGCCCCGTCCATCCCCGGCCAGAGCGAGGTGATCCGGCGCGCGCACGAGGTCGCCGCCGTCACACCCCAGCAAATCCACTACGTCGAGTGCCACGGCACGGCGACCCCGATGGGCGACCCCGTGGAGGTGGCCGCGCTGACGGACGCCTTCGAGGCCCGCGAAGGGGACCCCACGACATGGCTGGGCGCGGTCAAGAGCAACATCGGCCACACCAGCGCGGCCGCGGGTGTCGCGGGCTTCATCAAGACGGTGCTGATGCTGGAGCACCGGGAACTCGTCCCGACCCTCCACTTCACCAGCCCCAACCCCCTGCTCGACCTCGACTCCTCGCCGTTCCGGGTGTGCACCGAGACCCGGTCCTGGCCCGAGGGCGGAACCCCCACGGCCGCGGTGAGCGCCTTCGGCGTCGGCGGCACCAACGCGCACGTCATCCTGCAGGCCGCCCCCGACCGGGAGCAGCCCGCCGCCGGGCCCCGGCCGCCCGTGCTCACCCTGTCGGCGGCGTCCGACGACGCGCTCGCCCGACTGCGCCGGGACCTGGCCGCCCGCCTGGAGGCCGATGACGCCCCGGACCTGGCACAGACCGCCCGCGCGCTCGCTTCCCGGCGGGGCTACGGCCACCGTCAGGCCTTCGTCGCACAGGACCGGGCCCGGGCCGCGGAGCTGCTGCGCGAGGCGCCGCGGCCCGCCGCCGCCAGGTCCCTGTCGCAGGTGGCGTTCCTCTTCCCCGGGCACGGAGTGCTGCGGCACGCCGCCGGTGCGGCGGCCCACCGGCTGCTGCCGGAGTTCCGTTCCTGCTTCGACGAGATCGGCGGGTTCGTCCGCGACACCTACGGGGTGGACCTGTCGCCGATCGTGACCGAGGCGGGCGCACCGCGCGAGTGGTTCGACGACTGGGCGCACCAGCAGGTGGGCCTGTTCGCCATCGGCTACTCGCTCGGCCGCCAGCTGGGCGACTGGGGCATCAAGCCCGCCGCCCTGTTCGGCAACAGCGTCGGCGAGTACGCCGCCGCCGCCCTCGCCGGGGTGTGGTCCCCGACGGAGGCCGCGGTCCTGGTCTACGAGCGGGCCCAGGGGCTGCGCGCCACCGAGCCCGGCCGGATGGTGGCCGTCAACGCCCCCCTGGACGAGGTGGCCCGCCGGGTGCCCCTGGACGGCAGGATCGCCGTTTCCATGATCAGCCGCGGTGGCGTGGTGCTGTCCGGACCCGCGCGGGAGATGACGCGGCTTCTGGAGGGCGACGCCCTCACCGGCCTGGACCTGCGTCCGCTGAACGTGGACCGGGCCGCCCACTGCGACATCCAGGCCCCCGTCGCCGACCGGCTGACCGAGCTGATCGGCGCCACCCGCACCCACCTTCCCGACCTGCGCCTCGTCTCGAACGTGACCGGCGACTGGGCCGACCCCCAAGCCGTGTGCGATCCCGCGTACTGGGCCGCGCAGGTACGCCGGCCGGTGCTGCTCGACGACGGCATGAAGACCCTGCTCGGTTCGGACTGCGACACGTTCATCGAGCTCGGGCCGGGCAGCACCATGCTCGGCGCCCTGCGGTTCCGCGGGGAGTGGGACCCCTCGTACGCGAGCGTGCCGATGCTGGGCAGGCCCGAGGACGGGGAGCGCGGGCTGCTGCGCGCGCTGGGAACCCTGTGGGAGCACGGCCTGGACCTCGTGGAGGAAACGCTGGCGGGCACCGGGGAGCGTCCCTTCCTGTGCTCCTTGCCGGGCCACCCCTTCGCCCTTCAGGACCCGCAGGCCGGCCAGGCGACCCAGGTCGCGCGCACGCAGCGCCGTACGCCCGCGGCCGACCGGACGGTGCCCGTACGCGGGCAGGTCGAGCAGCTGTGGTGCCGGGCGCTGGGCGTGTCCTCGGCGTCCGCCGAGGACGACTTCTTCGCCCTCGGCGGCGAATCCCTGATGGTGCTGAACCTGATGACCCAGCTTCGCGAGAAGGCGGGAGTCGTCGTATCGGCCGCCGAGTTCCTGCGCGGGCCCACCTTCGGGCACCTGCTCGAACTGGCCGAGCAGCAGCGGGGCACCGCCGCTTCGGCGCCCGCCACGGGCGCCGTCGTCCTCAAGGAGGGCACCGGACGGCCCCTGTTCCTGGTGGCCGACGCCGCCGAATCCTCCCTCAGCTACCGCGCCCTGGCCGCGAGCCTGGACACCGCGCGCCCGGTCCACGGGCTCGAACCGCAGGTGGCGAACTCGTCACGGATGTCCGTCGAGGCCTCCGCGGCCCACCACCTCCAGGCGCTGCTGAAGGCCCAGCCCGAGGGCCCCTACACCCTCGGCGGCTGGTCCTTCGGCGCCGTCGTGGCCCACGAGATGGCCCTCCAACTGGCCGCCAGGGGCGAGCGGGTCGACATGCTCGTGTGCCTCGACGCCTACGTACCCGGCCGCGCGGGCCGGACCATCGGCTCCGACCCCGAGTTCGTCCTCGGGCACCTGAGCCTCATGGCGAGCGCGGTGCTGGGCATCGGCCGGGTCGGAGCGCAGGCCCGGCGCAACCCCGCCCTGCGCGGTCTCCTGATGGACAAGTTCCGGGTGCTCTCCCGGTACCGGCCGCGTCCGGTCGGCTGCCCGGCCGTGGTGCTGAAGGTCGGGGTGGACGCGTCCGGGGCGGAGCTCCTGCGCCGCGACATCAGCGGCCTGTACCCGGGCGGCCTGACGGTCCGGGGAGTGAGCGGGGACCACTGGTCGATGCTCCGCGCCCCTCACGTGGGGGAACTCGCCACCACGCTGCTCGACGCACTTCCGGCAGAGGTCCCCGCCGGGAAGGGAACAGACCATGACGGTCGATGACTCCGCCACCAGGCCGCAAACGCAGGAACCGCAAGCCACGGAACCGCAAGCCACGGAACCGCAGGCCACGGAGCAGCAGGCCCGGGAACCGCAGGCCCAAGAGCCGCAAGCCGCGCCCGTCGAGAAGCGCTCGCTGCTGCGCAACGGCTCCTTCCAGGCCCTGTGGAGCAGCGAGGCCCTCGCCGGAGTCGGCGAGAACGCCGCCGGCATCGCCTATCCGCTGCTGATCCTCGCCAGCACGGGCTCGGCCGCCTACGCCGGGGCCGTCGGCTCCGCCCAGCTGCTGGCCAACGGTCTGGCGTCCTTCTGGGGCGGCATCCTCGCCGACAGGGTGGACCGCAAGCGGCTGCTCATCGTGACGAGCGTGGTCCGGGCGGTGCTGCTCGGGATGTTCGCCGCCCTGCTCTTCGCCGGGTCGATGAACGTGCCCCTCGCGTTCGTCATCGCCATCGTGTCGGGCTGCTGCCACGGCGTGTCCATGCCCGCGGGCATGGCCATGATCAAGCAGCTGGTGCGGCCGGACCAGCTGGCCCAGGCGACCGCCCAGAACCAAATCCGGTGGTTCGGCGCCATCACGGCCGGCCCGTCCATCGGCGGCGTGCTGTACGGGATGGCCCGCGCGCTTCCCTTCGTCGCCGGGTGCGTCTCCTTCGCGGCTTCCGCGGTCCTGATGCTGTTCGTCAAGAGCGTGCCGCGGCCGGAGACCCCCGGCGAGGGGAAGAAGGGCCTGTTCGAAGGGTTCCGGTACCTCACCAGGGACCCCGTCCTGCGCCCGTTGATGATCAGCATCACCCTGTCCAACCTGGCCTTCAACACGGTCGGCATGTCCCTCGCCGTCATCGCCACCGGCAAGGACCGCGGTGCGTCGGACTCGTTCATCGGCCTGACGCTGTCCGTGGCCGGCACCGGCGCGCTCGTCGGCGCGCTGCTGGCCGGCACCGTCATCAAGCGGGTCCGCCCGTCGGTGATCTTCATGGCCGGCTACTGGATCGGCCCGCTGGCGGCCGCCCTGCTGATGACGGTCCCCGGGGTCATCCCGCTCGGCATCGTCGTCGCCTGCGTGTACGTCCGCGGTCCGCTCATCAACGCGCTGTTCCTGACGTACGCGGCCAAGACCGTGCCCGATGAGCTCCAGGGCCGGGTCCTCGGAGCCATCGTCTTCACCTCCACGATCATCTCGCCGGTCGGCGTCCTCGCGATCGGAGCGATCTTCGACGCCTGGGGCCCGGTCTGGGTGTTCGCCACCGTCGGCGTGATCGCGACGCTGGCGGCGCTGCCGACCCTGACCCGGAGCATCCGGACGCTGGCCTCGCTCGAAGAGAACCCCTCGTGAACCACAGCAAAGGAAACGCCATGACCCAGGACGCCATCGACGTGCCGGTGACCGCCGCAGCGCACGAGCCGCTCCCGCCGGAGTTCTTCACGCACCCGCTGGAGGACCGCAACGCCCAGTACGCCAACCTGCGTCAGACGTGCCCGGTCCGCGCCATCAACCACCCGCCCGGCGCCGAGGCCTACATCGTGTCCGACTACGAGATGGCGCTGAAGGCCTTCGGCGACCCCCGCATCTCGAAGTCGCTGGAGAACACCCCGAAGTGGTTCCGGGACCAGCTGTACGACAACAGCCCCGTGCAGTCCCGCAACATGCTCATCGCGGACGCCCCCGACCACTCCCGGCTCCGCAAGCTCGTCAGCAAGTCCTTCGTGCCGCGCCGCATGGAGAAGATGCGCCCCCGCATCCAGGAGATCGCCGACCAGCTCATCGACGCCCTTCCCGAGTCGGGCGAGGTCGACCTCATGGAGTTCGCCCGGGTGCTCCCGGTCATGGTGATCTTCGAGTACCTCCGGGTGGACGTCGCGGACCGCGAGATGCTGTACGAGTGGTCGCACGTCCTCGGCGGCGCCCCGTACGCCGACGAGGAGGGCAACCAGCGCCTCAAGCAGGTGAGTTCGGCCTTCGAGCAGTACATCCTCGACCTGCTGGAGGCGCGCCGCTCCGACCTCGGTGACGACCTCGTGAGCCAGCTGCTCGTCGCGGCCGAGGAAGAGGACAAGTTCACCATCGACGAGATCGCCTCGACGATGTCGCTGGTGATCATCGCCGGACAGCGGACCACCACCAACCTCATCGGCAACGGCCTCCACGCCCTGCTCACCCACAAGGACCAGTTCGACCTGCTCAAGGCCAGCCCCGAGCTCGTGGTGTCGGCCGTCGAGGAGTTCCTGAGGTTCGAGTCGCCGAGCTACCGCGGCACCCTGCGCGTCGCGGCGCAGGACATGGAGATCGAGGGCGTCGAGATCGGCAAGGAGGCCTTCGTCCACCTGCTCATCGCCGCCGCCAACCGGGACCCGAAGATCTTCGAGGAGCCCGACCGGCTGGACATCACCCGGGGATCGAACAAGCACCTCACCTTCGGCCACGGCGCGCACTACTGCCCCGGCGCCCCGCTCTCCCGCCTCGAAGGACACGTGGTCTTCCCGACCCTGCTGCGCCGCCTGTCCGGCATCACCCTGGCCGTCCCGGAAGAGGAGACCCAGTGGGTGTACGACAACTCGGTCAGCCGGGGCCTCGCCTCGCTGCCCGTGCGGTACGAGCGCCGGCTGCCCCGGGACACGGCGGCCGCGGCCGCCCCCGAGGCGTCGGGCTGCCCCGTGGCGCACGGGAGCGTGTGACCCCATGAAGATGCTCGTACTGGGCGGGACCGCCTTCCTGTCCCACGCCATCGCGGCGGAAGGAGTGCGCCGCGGCCACGACGTCGTCTGCGCGGCCCGCGGCACCTCGGGACGGGTGCCCGACGGCGCCACTCTCGTCAGGGTCGACCGGGACGCCCCCGACGGCCTGGAGCCGCTGGCCGGACAGCGGTTCGACGCCGTGGTGGACGTGGCGACCATGTCCTACCCGTGGGTGCGCGACGCGCTGACGGCTCTCGGAGCGCAGGCGTCCCACTGGACCTTCGTGTCCTCGATCAACGTGTACGCGGACGCGGTGACCACCGGTCAGAACGAGGACTCCGCGCTGCACGAGCCCGCCACGAGCGGGGCCGCCGCGGAGGAGCGCATCCAGCACCCCCACCTGTACGGCGGCATCAAGGTCGGCTGCGAGAACGCCGTCCGCGAGGCCATGGGCGAGCGGGCCCTCATCGTGCGCTCCGGCCTCATCATCGGCCCCGGCGACGTCTCCGACCGGTTCGGCTACTGGCCCGCGAGGATCTCGCGGGGCGGCCGGGTCGTGGTCCCGGACGCCCTCGAGCAGCCCACGCAGCACATCGACGTACGCGACATGGCCACCTGGATCGTCGGAGCCGGCGAGCGGGGAACCGGCGGGACGTACAACGGCGTCGGGCCGGCCCGCCCCTTCGGCGAGCTGCTGGCCGCGGTCGTGAAGGCGGTGGGCACCCCGGAGACCGCACTCGTAGCGCTGTCCGCCGAGCGGCTGGAGGCGGCCGGGGTCCAGGTGTGGCGGGGCGAGAAGTCGCTGCCCCTGTGGGTTCCCCCGGAGGACTACGGGTTCATGGCGCACGACCACTCCCGGGCCCTCGCCGCGGGCCTGGTGCACCGGCCCTTCGAGGAGACGGTCGCCGACGTCCTCGCGTACGAACGTGAACTGGGGCTCGCCCGCGAACGCAAGGCAGGACTGACCACGGCCGAGGAGCTGGCGCTGCTGGAAGCCGGGCCGCAGACGGAGACGACGGAGAAGGGGGACCTCGTATGAGTACGGGTTCTTGGCAGCGGATCAGCGAGGGCGACCCGGAGAAGACGGTGCTCGCCGTCGACTTCGACTCCACCGCCCGCCCCGAGGCGGGTTTCCGCCGGTTCGCCCCGCTGCTGCCGCCGGGCCGGGACCTCTGGCTGACCTCCCAGCCGGACGCCGCCGAGACGGAGGTACTGGACGCCGAGGCGTACCTCGGGTGGTGGCGAGAGCTGCCCGGCAGCGCGCACGGCCACGTCGAGGCCGTCCTGGGCTACTGCGTGGGCGGCGTGTTCGCCGCCGCGCTGGCCGATCACATCGAGCGGCAGCAGGGCAGCCGGCCGGCGCTCCTGCTCTTCGACCCGGAGCCGGTCGACTCCCTCAGCCTCTACCGCGACTTCAAGAAGGCGGTCGACGCCATGTCGCTCCTCTCCGAGGAGGAGCGCGGCAGCCGGATCGCCGAAGCACTGACCGTCTGCGAGATGACGCGGGACGACTTCCGCTCCGGCGCGCTCGCGATCGTCAAGCTCTACGAGGGCGCCGCCGGACTCGCCTTCGACCGCCTGGGGCTGGACGAGGAGACGGCCGGGGACCTGATGGGGATGTTCCGCTCCTACGTGTCCTACCTGAACGGCGCCCAAGCGCTGGACCCCGCGGCGGGCTGGGCCAAGGCCCTCGCGCTGACCTCGGCGACGTCCAGTCCGGGCGCCCCGCTGGCGCTGCGGGAGCGGAGCTTCCCCCTCGGCACCGGGGAACTGCTGAACAACCAGGACGTGGCCGATGCCGTGCACGGCATCCTCAAGGAGCGCTCCGCATGAGCGTGCAGGAGATCGCGATGGAACAGGGCAACACCGCCGTACGGGACGGGGACCTCCCCCGCGAGGCGTCCGCGGGAGCGCTCCTCGACGCCCTCGGAGCCGACTGGCGCGAGCTGGCGCTGGCCGCCGCCGCGGCCTACCAGCACCGGATGACCGCGGCCCGGGACATCGTCCTGGCCGTGGGCCCCCGCACGGTCCGGCTGCGGGTCGAGCCCACGACGACCGTGGCCGCCCTGGCCGGCGAGGCACGGGCGCAGCTCGCGCGGAACGCGGGGAACGCCGGGGACGCCGGGGACTCGGCGGACGCGGCGCGGACGGCGGACGCGGACGCGCCGCCGGTCAGCGCGCGGGTGCTCTTCGCGGACGCCGCGGCGGACGGGGAGGCCGCGGCCGACAACGAGGACGGCGGGCCGGAGCACCCGGCCTGCGCTCTCGCCTTCGCGTTCGCCTTCGACCCGCGGACCGCACGCCTGCGGGCCGGAGCCCGGGCCGCGGGCTCGGGCTCGAGCTCGGACCACACCGACCCGGAGGCGGCCGAACACGCCTGCCGCCTGGGCCACTTCACGCAGCGACTGCTCGAAGCGGGCCCGACCGCCGAGATCGGCCGGATCGACCTGCTCACCCCGGCCGAGTACCGCCGCATCATGCACGAGTGGAACGACACGGCGCACGAGGTGCCGGACCTGACCCTCCCGGAACTGGTCCAGGCGAACGCGGCCGCGCACCCCGGCCGGCTCGCCGTCAGCCGCGAAGGCGAGCGGCTGACCTACGCCGAACTGGACGCGCGGGCCAACCGGATCGCCCGGCTGCTGATCGCCTCGGGCGCGGGGGCCGGCGACATCGTGGCCATGGTGCTGCCGCGCTCCGTGGACTACGTCGTCACCTGCCTGGCCGTCACCAAGACGGGCGCCGCCTATCTGCCCGTCGACACGAGCTACCCGGTGGAGCGCATCAACCAGGTCCTCTCCGACGCCAAGGCCTCCCACGTGGTGACCGTCACCGGCCTGACCGGCTCGGTCCTGGTGGCCGCGGAGCAGCTCGTCCTGGACGACGAAGCCACCGTGGCCCGCCTGGACGGGAGCGACCCGACCAGCCCCACCGACGCCGACCGGCGCGCTCCGCTCACCCCCGACACCCCGGCCTACGTCCTCTACACCTCGGGCTCCACGGGACGCCCCAAGGGGGTGGTGGTCGCCCACCGGGCGATCACCAACCGGCTGCACCACATGCAGCACCAGATCCCGCTCGGCCCCGACGACCGGCTGCTCCAGAAGACGCCGGCCGGGTTCGACGTCACCGTCCGCGAGGTCTTCTGGCCGCTGCTGGCGGGGGCCTCGATCGTCGTCGCCGACCCGGACGGGCACCGCGACCCGGCCTACCTGGCCGAGACGATCGCGGCCGAGAACATCACCATCGCCCACTTCGTCCCCTCGGGCCTGAAGGTCTTCCTCCAGGAGCCCGACGCGGCCAAGTGCGTCAGCCTGCGCCGCGTCGTCTGCGGTGGCGAGGCCCTGCCCGCGGAACTGCAGGCATGGTTCGCCTCCGTGCTGGAGGCCGACCTGTTCAACGTCTACGGCCCCACCGAGGCGGCCGTGGACGTCACCTCGATGCTGTGCCCGAGGAACCCGGAGCCCGGACCGGTGCTGATCGGACGCCCCGTGTGGAACACACGGCTGTACGTCCTCGACGAGCAGCGCCGCCAGCTCCCGCCCGGCGCGATCGGTGAGCTCTACCTCGCCGGTGTGCAGCTGGCCGAGGGCTACCTGGGCCAGCCCGAGCTCACGGCCGACCGCTTCGTCGACGATCCGTACGGCGAACCCGGCGCGCGCATGTACCGCTCGGGAGACGCGGCCCGCTGGCGCTCCGACGGCGTCATCGAGTTCTTCGGCCGGCTCGACCACCAGGTGAAGATCCGGGGCTTCCGGGTCGAGCTGGAGGAGATCGAGTCGGTCCTGCTGCGCGACGGGCAGCTCAGCCAGGCCGTGTGTCTCGTCCGCGAGGACACGCCCGGAGACCAGCGGCTCGTGGCGTACCTCGTGTCCGCGACGGGGACCGCCCCGGACGTGGCGAAGCTGTCGGCGCAGGCCGAGGCGGCACTGCCCGACTACATGGTGCCCAGCGCGTTCGTCGTACTGGACGAGCTCCCGCTCACCCCGAACGAGAAGCTGGACCGCAAGGCCCTGCCCAAGCCGACGGCTCCGGTGGCGCAGGCGGGCCGGGCACCCGCCACGCCCGAGGAGCTCCTCGTGGCCGGGCTCTTCACCGAGCTGCTGGGCGTCTCCTCGGTCGGCGTCGAGCAGGAGTTCTTCGCCCTGGGCGGCAACTCCCTGCTCGCGAGCCGGCTGATCAACCGGCTCCACGAGCGCAGCGGCGTCCGGCTGCGCATCAAGAAGGTCTTCGAGGACTCGTCCGTACGGGCCATCGCGGGACTGATCAACCCGGCTCCCGCTCACGCACGTTGACATTCGGAAGGAGAGCCGGACCATGCGCACACTCAAAGTAGCCCTGCTCGGGTGTGGAGTGGTCGGCAGCGAGGTTGCCCGCTACATGGACACCCACGCGGCCGAACTCACCGCACGCATCGGTGCACCCGTCGAGCTCGCCGGGGTCGCGGTGCGCCGGGACGGGCTGCCCCGCCCCGGCATACCCGAGCACCTCCTCACGACCGATGCGGACGAGCTGGTCGCCCGGGGGGACGTCGACGTCGTGGTCGAGGTCATCGGCGGCCTGGACCGGGCCCGCGACCTGATCACTTCGGCGTTCGCCCACGGCGCCTCGGTGGTCAGCGCCAACAAGGCCCTGATCGCCGCCGAAGGCGCCGCCCTGCACGCCGGCGCCGCGGCCCACGGCGTCGACCTCTACTACGAGGCCGCCGTCGCGGGCGCCATCCCCCTGCTGCGTCCGCTGCGCGAGTCGCTGGCCGGGGACCGGGTCAACCGCGTGCTCGGCATCGTCAACGGCACCACGAACTTCGTCCTCGACAAGATGGACTCCCTCGGCGCGGACTACCCGCAGGCGCTCAAGGAGGCGACGGCCCTCGGGTACGCGGAAGCCGACCCGACGGCCGACGTCGAGGGCCACGACGCGGCCGCCAAGGCCGCGATCCTCGCCGGGATCGCCTTCGACACCCGCGTCCGGGTGCAGGACGTGCACCGCGAGGGCATCACCGGGATCACCGCGGCCGACATCGCCGCCGCCAAGGCCGCGGGCTGCGTGGTCAAACTCCTCGCCATCTGCGAGCGCGGCACCGACGGCGCGTCCGTCACGGTCCGCGTCCACCCGGCGATGATCCCGCTGGAGCACCCCTTGGCCGCGGTACGGGGCGCGTTCAACGCGGTGTTCGTGGAGGCGGACGCCGCCGGGCAGCTGATGTTCTACGGTCCGGGCGCGGGCGGTGCTCCCACCGCCAGCTCCGTCCTCGGTGACCTCGTCGCGGTCTGCCGCAACAAGCTGGCCGGGGTCACGGGGCCGGGCGCCACGACGTACGCCGAGCTCACCGCGCGCCCCATGGGCGAGGTGGTCACCCGTTACCACGTCGGCCTCGACGTGGCCGACCGGCCGGAGCTGCTCGCCGAGGTGGCCACCGTCCTCGCGGAGCACGGCGTGTCGGTGGAGTCCTTCAACCAGCGGCGCCACGAGGGCGGCTGCTCGCTGGCCCTGTCCACCCACGAAGCCACCGACGCGGCGCTGTCCGCGGCGGTGGACACCCTGCGGGGCACGGCCGGCGTCCACGGCGTGACCAGCATCGTCCGCATCGAGGGGCGCTGAGCGGCTTGGCGCCGACCGGCCCGACACCGACCTTGCCCGGGCCCGCGGCTCCGGGCCGGACCTCCCCGGCAGGGCCGGGCCGCGCGGGCAAGCCGTCCCTGCCCGGCGCCCTGAGGCGGTTCTGCGCCGCGTCGGGCGTGTCCTCACTCGGCGACGGCGCCTGCCTGACGGCCGTGCCGCTGCTGGCCGCCAGCCTGACCCGCGACCCGCTCCAGCTCTCCCTCGTCTCCGCGGCGGCCCTGCTCCCCTGGCTGTTCTCCGGCCTGGTGGGCGGGGCGCTCGTCGACCGGTGGGGCCGCCGTCGCACCCTGTGGACGACCGACGCGGTGCGCGCCGTACTGCTGCTGACGGGGGTCGCCCTGGCCGCGACCGGCCGGATCGGGATCGGGCCGCTGGCCGCGCTGGCGTTCCTGCTGAGCGCCGGCCGGATCCTGTTCGACACCGCCGCCGCGGCGTACCTTCCGGAACTCGTGCGCGGGGACCCGGAATTGCCGAAGCGGGCCCGGGTGCGCCTGCGCGCGACGACGGACGTCACCGAGGGCGTCACCGGACCGCTCGCGGGAGCGGCCCTGTTCACCCTGGGGCGCACCGTTCCGCTGGTCGCCGCCGCCCTGTCGTTCCTGTTCAGCGCGCTGGTGATCCGCTCCCTGCCCCCGGGCCCGCCGCCGCCCCGCGGTAGGGGGAACTCGCCCCTGAAGGAGGCGCGGGCGGGCGCCCGGTACCTCGTACGCGATCCCCTGCTGCTCGGTCTGGCCCTGCGGTCGGCACTCTGCAATCTCGCCTTCGCCGCGGGCACCGCCGTCTTCGTCCTCTTCGCCCAGGAGGAACTCGGCCTCGGGCCGGTCGGCATCGGTGTGCTGCTCGCCGTCGAGGCCGCCGGGTGCTTCTTCGGCAGCCTGGTCTCCGGCCGGCTGACGGAGCGGGTCGGCACCGGTGGCGCGCTGGCGCTGACGGCCGTCCTGCTCGCTTTCGCCCAGCTGGGCCTGGGGCTCGCCGCCGGCCCGGTCGCGGCGGCGGGCGCCCTGCTCCTGCGGGCCGCGGCACTGGGTGCGACGACGGTACTGGCGCCCTCGGTACGCGAGTCGGTGCTGCCGGCCGAGCTCCTCGGCCCGGTCACCGCCGCGAGCCGGATCGCGGCCCTGGGCGCGGCCCCGCTGGGCGCGCTCCTCGGCGGCGGGCTGGCGGTCGTGGGCGGCCTGCGCGCTCCGTACCTGATCGGCGCGGCCTTCCTGGCCGCCGGCGCCCTGGTCAGCCTGACGATGACGACAGGCCCTAGAGCAGCAGGTCGCGCTGGGCCGCCCGGTACCCGGCCTGGAAACGGCTGCGCGCGTCGAGCGAGTCCATGAGACCGGAGACCACGCGCCGGTAGGTCCGCAGGGCCATGCCCATCTCGCGGGCGGCCGCCTCGTCCTTGGTGCCGAGCGTCAGCTGGCGCAGCACCTCGCGGGAGAGCGGGTGGAGGTCCCCGTCGGCTGCGGGCTCGTCCTCCCGTCCGGCGGGCGCGGGAGCCGTCAGGGACCGCACCAGCATCGAGGTGAAGGGGAGCTCACGGCCGATGAGGGCCCCGTTGTCGTAGTCCTCCCGGTTCCGCGCCAGGACGACGATCGAGCGGTCGATGATCGCCATGCGCGGAGCGGCGTCCGCCATCGAGTGGATCCGGATGCCGTCCTTCGCGAGCGCCGCGAGCGACCGCGCGTGCAGCGCCTGCGCGTCCCGCGCGGTCGACGGGACATACATCTGCACGCTGACATCGGGGTCGCCGGTGATGCTGTGCGCCGCCGTGACGTCCACTTGCCGCCCGTCGAACGAACAGGAGCCGGGCACGGCCAGGAGCACCTCCGAACGCGCGCCCTGGATCGCATGGCGAATCTGCGTCGCACCGGCGAAGTTCATCTGCATGTCTCAGGCCTCCGGTTTGATTCCCGCTCGAGAGCCTAGGGAGACTTGCCTATGTTGTCAATTACTTGCCAACTCCTTGCCAGAAGATCAGCGGACATGATTGAGTAGCGGCATGCCACAGGGCGGGAAGCGGCCAAAAGGCGCGGCGGTGGCAACCGGGAGACCAAGGGGAAAAGCTGTGAAGCTGCACGTAAAGATCGTTTCTGCGCTGGTCGGCATACTCACCGTTGCCGTACTGGGAACCGGAGCTCAGGCTTCCGGTCTCAGCGGCGCCGACACGGTCGCCACGGCATCCGCGAGCACCGCGACCCCTGCCCAGATGAACGAAATCGGCTGGCCGTAGCGCACGGAGGCCCTCAAGGGGCCGGCGGAATTGACAAGGTCAAGGAAAATGTCATCATTGGCACTGCTTAGACGTTGAATTGACAAAATTGCGGAATGAAGGGCAGCCTGGTGCGTATGCCAGGTCGTGGACATCGAGTCCCCGAGCAGCCGGTCTTCGGTCGCCGGCTGCGTGAGCTGCGGGTCGCCCGCGGTCTCTCGCAGGCCGAGCTGGTGGGTGCCGAACTCTCGGCCGCGTATCTCTCGCGGCTCGAGTCCGGAGCACGCCCACCCACAGAACGCGTGCTGGCGCTGCTCTGCGCCCGGCTGGACGTCTCGCCGTCGGAGTTCCTGGCCCCGGTGAGCAGCCCGCTGGCGCAGGCACTGGCCACGGTCGCCACCGTCGGCGAGTCTCCGCAGGCGGCCACCCTCCTGGAAGACGCCCTCCTGCGGGACGGCGAGGGCGATGCGGTCCTGCGCTGGCACGTGCAGTGGCTGCTCGCACGTTCCTACCAGGCGCAGGGCCGGGAGGCCGACGAGTTGCGGGTGCTGCGCGCTCTCGTGGCACTGAGCGACCAGATCGATCTGCCCGACCTCCAGGCCCGCTCGCAGGTGCGGCTCGCCCGCAGGCTCCGGGCGTCGGGCCAGCTGAACGAGGCGCGCACCGCCGCGGGCCACGCCCTCAACTGGGCGACCGAGTACAAGCTGCCCTTCCGCGACGTCGCCGAGGCGACCCTCACCATGATCTCGATCGACGCGGAGACCGGTCAGCTCGGCGACGCCCGCACCAGGGCCGACCAGCTGATCCACGCCCTGTCCGAGGACTTCGCGGGCCCCCTCACCGACCAGATTCCGACGCGCCTCCAGGTGGAAGTGCTGTGGACCGCGGCCGGCGTGGCCGTCCGCCAGGGCGACCGCACGGGCACGGCCGAGCTGCTCCGGGCCGCGCTCGAGCGGATGCCCAGCAACGACGACCCGGTGCTGTGGATGCGCCTGCGCCTCGCCGCCGCCTCGATGTACCTGCAGATGGATCCGCGCGACACCGTCTGCGCGCGGCGCACCCTGGACGAGGCCGCATCCGCGGCGGCCCTGGTCGGCATGCCGCTGCACCAGCTGGAAGTACTGCTCCTGCAGTGTCAACTGGCCTTCCACGAAGGCCGTTTCGCCGACGCCCGCGAGCTGAGCGACCGGCTGGGCCCGCAGCCCGAGGGGATGAGCCGCCGGGACCACGTGGCACTGGAGATCCTGCGCAACCAGCTGGCCATCGTCGACGGCGACCGTGCCGGCGCCCAGGCCGCCATGGAGCGCATCGCCAAGGAGGCCCGCGAGTCCGGCAACGTCGAGCTCTCCGCCGAAGCCTGGCGCGCCCTCGCCGAATCCCTGTCCGCAGCCAACGGCACCACCCCCGGCTAGCCGGTCCCCCAGGGCAGCAAAAAGGTCCCCTGACCTGCGTTTTCGCAGGTCAGGGGACCTTTGTGCACGGTGGAGCCTAGGAGATTCGAACTCCTGACATCTGCCTTGCAAAGGCAGCGCTCTACCAACTGAGCTAAGGCCCCGAATGTGGACGTGCCGATCCCCCGCGAGCGAGTGACCGTTCCGTAGGACAGAGTACCGGGTGTACCCCCTCATCCCGCAAAATGATAGGGACTCCCGCCCCGCGACCACGCTCCGTAAGATGCACGCGAGGTTCGCACCAGCGAAGGGGAGTAGTAAGAGTGGACGCAGTACAGCAAGAGGCGACCGCCAGAGCCAGGGAACTCCAGCGGAGTTGGTACGGGGAGCCGCTCGGCGCGCTGTTCCGCCGGCTCATAGATGACCTCGGCTTGAACCAGGCCCGCCTCGCTGCCGTCCTCGGGCTGTCGGCACCGATGCTGTCCCAGCTGATGAGCGGCCAGCGAGCCAAGATCGGCAACCCCGCCGTGGTCCAGCGGGTCCAGGCGCTCCAGGATCTCGCCGGCCAGGTGGCCGACGGGAGTGTCAGCGCGGGCGAGGCCACCGACCGGATGGACGAGATCAAGAAGACCCAGGGAGGTTCCGTCCTCAGCAACAGCACCAGCCAGGCCGCCACAGGTTCCGGCGCACCCACCGTCAAGCGCGTCGTACGCGAGATCCAGTCGCTGCTGCGCTCGGTCTCCGCGGCCGGCGACATCATCGACGCGGCGGACACCCTCGCCCCGACCCACCCGGAACTGGCAGAGTTCCTCCGGGTGTACGGAGCGGGCCGCACCTCCGACGCCGTCGCGCACTACGAAGCGCACCAGAACTGACACGCGACGCACGCGACGCACGCGACGGACACAGCTGACGACGGGGGACGGGCGCAGCAATGGGTGAGATCTTCGCCGGCCGGTACGAACTGATCGACCCGATCGGACGTGGCGGCGCCGGCGCCGTATGGCGTGCCTGGGACCACCGGCGCCGCCGCTACGTCGCAGCGAAGGTCCTCCTGCAGAGCGATGCCCACACCCTGCTGCGATTCGTCCGCGAGCAGGCGCTGCGGATCGATCACCCGCACGTACTGGCCCCGGCCAGCTGGGCGGCGGACGACGACAAGGTCCTCTTCACCATGGACCTCGTCGCCGGCGGTTCCCTCGCCCATGTGATCGGGGACTACGGGGCCCTGCCGCCCCGGTTCGTCTGCACACTGCTCGACCAGCTCCTGTCGGGGCTGGCGGCGGTGCACGCGGAGGGTGTCATCCACCGCGACGTCAAACCGGCCAACATCCTGATGGAGGCCACCGGAACCGGGCGGCCGCACCTGCGGCTGTCCGACTTCGGCATCGCCATGCGCAAGGGCGAGCCCCGGCTGACCGAGACCGCCTTCCTGGTCGGTACGCCGGGTTATCTCGCGCCCGAACAACTCCTCGGCGCCGAGCCGGACTTCACCGCCGACCTGTTCGCCGTCGGACTGGTGGGCCTCTACCTGCTCCAGGGCACGAGGCCCGACTACCAGGCCCTCGTGGAGCAGTTCTTCACCCACGGCACCCCCGCTGCTCCCGAGGGCGTTCCCGCGCCGCTGTGGGACGTCCTGGCGGCGCTGCTCCAGCCGGACCCCCGGAGCAGGTTCCAGACCGCCACCGGGGCGCGCAGGGCCCTCGCCGAGGCCGTGGAACTCCTGCCCCCGCCCGGCCCGGACGGGGATTCGGCCGGGGTGGTCGAGGTGTTCGACCAACTGGGCCCGGTGCCCGCCGGGTTCACGCCCCGCACGCTCCGGGAACCCGCGTACGAGACCCCGCCGACGGCCCCGCCCACCGTGCCCGCGCAGCCCCCCGGTGCCCCCGCACCCGTCACCGCTCCCCTCGGGGTCTTCGGGCCCTCGGAGACGGGCAGCTTCCACCTCCCGCCGCCCCTCCTCGCCACCGCCCCGGCACCGCAGACACCGCAGGCGCCGACGCCGACGGCCCCGTACCAGCACCAGCACCAGCAGCCCACGCCTCCGGCCGCGCCCGCCGTACCCCGTACGACCGCGCTCGCGCCCCCGCCCGCGAAGGTGACCGCCGGAATCCTGCTCGCCGCCGTACTGTGCTTCGCCGTCGGGATCTGGGCCCTGACCCAGCTCTAGGGCCCCCAGGACCTGTCAGGGCCTGTCCCGGGGGGTCCGCCGCCGGGCCAGCAGGATCCAGCCGCCCAGGACGAGCAGCAGCAGCGTCCCCGTACCGAAGCCGGCGCCCGCGACCACCCGCATCACCGACCGGTTCGCGGCGGCGGCATCGGCCTCCACGGCCGTGGTGCCCTCCTTGGCCGCCGTACGGTCCTCGGTGCCCACTCCGAACCCGGCGGCCGCGAGGTCCTCCGCGTAGGCCGGGGCCTTGCCCGGTGTGCCGATGATCTGCGTGCGCAGGGTCAACGGGACGGGCACCGCTTCCTGGGTGAACTCCCCGACCTTCCCCGCCATGGTCACCGCGACGTAGTACCAGCCGGCCACCCGGACCGCCCCGACCTTCCGGTCGGAGGCGAAGCGGTTCTCGTAGGCCACCGGCGCGGTCCGCGGCAGGGTGAGCCCCGCCTGCTTCCCGTCGTAGGAGGTGTCCTCGGCGTCGATCAGCGACCGGTAGGGGCTGTACAGCGAGACGGAGAGCCCCGGCGAGGCGTACCCGGAGTCCTTCGTCGGCTTGCCCGCGGAGAGTTCGGCGGCGAGGCCCAACTGCTGTCCCCAGTCGAGCGGCACCCGGTAGAAGCGGGTCTGCCCCGGCCGCAGCTCGTCGCTCCAGACCCCGGTGTCCAGGGCCCGCGCGTCGTTGAAGCCGGTCCCGCCGGAGCGGGCCGCCGCATCGCTGCCCGGCAGGGTCGGGGAGGCGGAGGGCCAGACGCTCGGGGCGGAGGTGGGCCCGGCGGCGCCACCGGGTTTCGGCTCGCGCTGGACCCGCAGCTCCAGGGGCCATTGCGCCGGGTCCCCGCCCTTGCCCATCTCGCGCGTGACCTTGACGTAGTAGGTGCCGACCCCCTGGCACTCGGCGTCCTCCTTCAGGATCCGGGCCCCCACGGCGCTGAGGGGGGCGGGGTCGTAGCCGAAGGACGCCCGACCCGGGCTGCCCAGGCAGCCGTGGTTCTCGATGTCGAGGACGTTCACTTCCAGGCCGTCGCTGTAGCTGACCTTGGCGCCGCCCGGGGGCTGGAGCACGGCGGACACGTACACGGTCGAACGGTCGTCGAGGTAGAGCCGGTAGTACCGCTCCCCCGGCGCCATCGAGTCCTTGTAGACCGAGCCGGCCTTCAACTCCGGTGCCCCCGCCGTGGAGGGCTTGCCCGTGACCGCCTGCGCCCCGTCCGCGCCCCGGTAGGCGGGCACCGGCTGCGGGGCCGTGTCCGCGTCCGCGGCCCCCGGCAGGGCCGCGACCAGACCGAGGGCGGCCAGGGCCGCCGCGGCGGCCGTCCGTACCCGACGTACCCCACCCATCACACGCACCCACCCCGAGTTTGCCAACGCAAGCACGTTCTTTGCATATCGCAATATTTCGTCACAGAGCAGCACAAAGCCCCGACCGCAGCGGCAGTCGGGGCTCTGGGATCAACCTCGGGTCTCACACACCGGAACCAGAAGGCACGGAGTCGGTTGCCTCCGTCCACAGGTCCTGCTCTGCGCGGTCCGCCTGGATCTGGCGGTACACGAGGAGCCCGCCGATGGCGGCCAGTGCGACCAGGAGCAGCTTCTTCACCGCGCGACCTCGTCTTTCGTTGACGTAGGGGACTTCTGGCGCCCAACAATACACACCGACCGATACCGATCGGTGACCTACCACTGCACCAACTGGCCCAACGACAAAGACCCCCAGGCCATGGGCCTGAGGGTCTTCGACACTGTGGGGCTAACAGGATTTGAACCTGTGGCCTCATCCTTATCAGGGATGCGCTCTAACCAACTGAGCTATAGCCCCATCCGCGCTGCGCGCTGACTTCTGAAGGTTAGCGCACAGACCCGGTGACTCCAAAATCGATAGCGGCGACCCGTCTGCGCAGGTCATCCGCCCCGTCCTCGGAGGCCTACTCGTCCTCGGCGAGCGTCAGCTCCACACCGCCGACGAAGCCCGCCGACAGGTTGTAGATGAACGCGCCCAGGGTCGCCAGCGCCGTCATGAGCACCACGTCGATGACCGAGATCACCGACGTGAAGATCAGAACGCGCGGCAGCGACAGGAAGCTCTGGAGGTCGAAGCCGTTGCTCTCGTTCGAGCCGGTCGCCTCGCTGATCGTGCCGCCGACGCTGGAGAAGATGCCCATGGCGTCCATGACCATCCACAGCACCACCGACGCCACGATCGTGCAGACGCCCAGCGCGATCGACAGCAGGAAGCTGACCTTCATCACCGACCAGGGGTCGGCCTTGGCCACCCTGAGCCGCGCCTTGCGCGTCCTGGGTGCCATACGGGCCCCCGTGCGCGGCTTGCGCTGCGCACCGGGATCGCCCGCCCCCCGCGGCGTCCCGGGGCCCTGGGGCACCGAGTACGCCTGCGGCGGCTGGTACGGCGGCTGAGGGCCGGCCTGCGCCTGAGGCGACTGAGGCGGCTGCGGCCCTCGGGTGTCCGTCACGGTTCCCCCCTGGGAGTCCGCGGCGGGGCCACGGGCACCGTTCGCTCCAGTGTTGGCCGGTCCGGCGCCCGTGGCTCCGCTCACGCTTACTCCTCGTGCTCCCCAGCCGAGGGCTCCGTGCCCTCGGCGGCCTCCGCGGCCTGTCCTTCGACAGCCGCGTCGGTCCCGATCTCGTTCTCGCTGTCGTCGGCCTCGTCAGTTTCCTGACCGGCCTCCGCGTTGCGGGCGATGCCGACGACGGCATCGCGCTTACCCAGGTTGATCAGCTGGACGCCCATGGTGTCACGGCCGGTCTCCCGTACTTCGTTGACGCGCGTACGAATCACACCACCGCTGAGCGTGATGGCGAGGATTTCGTCCGTTTCGTCGACCACGAGCGCCCCGACGAGCGAGCCGCGGTCCTCCACGATCTTCGCGGCCTTGATGCCCAGTCCACCACGGCCCTGGACGCGATACTCGTCCACCGGGGTCCGCTTGGCATAGCCGCCGTCGGTCGCGGTGAATACGAACGTACCGGGCCGGACCACGCTCATGGAGAGCAGTTCGTCCCCTCCGCGGAAACTCATGCCCTTCACGCCCGAAGTGGCGCGGCCCATCGGACGCAGCGCGTCGTCGGTCGCCGTGAAGCGGATCGACTGCGCCTTCTTGCTGATGAGCAGCAGGTCGTCCTCGGCGGACACCAGCTCGGCGCCGATCAGCTCGTCGTCGCTGCCGTCCTCGGTCTCCCGCAGGTTGATGGCGATGACGCCACCCGAACGGGGCGAGTCGTAGTCCTTGAGCGCCGTCTTCTTCACCAGGCCGCCCTTGGTGGCCAGGATCAGGTACGGGGCGATCTCGTAGTCGCGGATCGCGAGGATCTGGGCGATCTTCTCGTCCGGCTGGAAGGCCAGCAGGTTCGCCACGTGCTGCCCGCGCGCGTCGCGGCCGGCGTCCGGGAGCTCGTACGCCTTGGAGCGGTAGACCCGGCCCTTGTTCGTGAAGAACAGCAGCCAGTGGTGCGTGGTGGACACGAAGAAGTGGTCGACGAGGTCGTCCTGCTTCAGCTTCGTGCCGCGCACGCCCTTGCCGCCGCGCTTCTGCGAGCGGTAGTCCTCGGTCTTGGTGCGCTTGACGTACCCGCCGTGGGTGATCGTGACGACGATGTCCTCTTCGGCGATCAGGTCCTCCATGGACATGTCGCCGTCGAAGGGCACCAGCTTGGAACGCCGGTCGTCGCCGAACTTCTCGACGATGGCCGCCAGTTCCTCGCTGACGATCTGACGCTGGCGCTCCTCGGAGGCCAGGATCGCGTTGTACTCGTTGATCTTGGCCTGGAGCTCGTCGTGCTCGGCGACGATCTTCTGCCGCTCCAGGGCCGCGAGGCGGCGGAGCTGCATCTCCAGGATCGCGTTCGCCTGGATCTCGTCGATCGACAGCAGGCCCATCAGGCCCTCGCGGGCGATCTCGACCGTGTTGCTGCGCCGGATCAGCGCGATGACCTCGTCGATCGCGTCCAGCGCCTTGAGCAGACCGCGCAGGATGTGGGCGCGCTCCTCCGCCTTGCGCAGGCGGAACTTCGTGCGCCGGACGATGACCTCGATCTGGTGCGTCACCCAGTGGCGGATGAAGGCGTCGATCGACAGCGTGCGCGGCACGCCGTCCACCAGCGCCAGCATGTTCGCGCCGAAGTTCGTCTGCAGGTCGGTGTGCTTGTAGAGGTTGTTCAGCACGACCTTGGCGACGGCGTCGCGCTTGAGGACGATCACCAGGCGCTGGCCGGTCCGGGACGAGGTCTCGTCGCGGACGTCGGCGATGCCGCCGACCTTGCCGTCCTTCACCAGGTCGGCGATCTTCTGCGCCAGGTTGTCGGGGTTGGTCTGGTACGGAAGCTCCGTGACCACCAGGCACTGGCGGTTCTGGATCTCCTCGACCTCGACCACCGCGCGCATCGTGATGGAGCCGCGACCGGTCCGGTACGCCTCCTCGATGCCCTTGCGGCCCACGACCAGGGCGCCCGACGGGAAGTCCGGGCCCTTGATCCGCTCGATGAGCGCGTCCTGGAGCTCCTCGTGCGAGGCCTCCGGGTGCTCCAGCGCCCACTGGGCGCCGGCCGCGACCTCGCGCAGGTTGTGCGGCGGGATGTTGGTGGCCATGCCGACCGCGATGCCCGCCGAACCGTTGATCAGCAGGTTCGGGAACCGCGCCGGCAGGACGGTGGGCTCCTGGTTGCGGCCGTCGTAGTTGTCCGTGAAGTCGACGGTCTCCTCGTCGATGTCCCGGAGCATCTCCATGGCCAGCGGCATGAGCTTGCACTCGGTGTAGCGCATCGCGGCCGCCGGGTCGTTGCCCGGGGAGCCGAAGTTGCCGTTGGAGTCCACGAGCGGCATGCGCAGCGACCACGGCTGGGCCAGGCGGACCAGGGCGTCGTAGATCGAGGAGTCACCGTGCGGGTGGTACGTGCCCATGACGTCACCGACGACGCGGGCGCACTTGTAGAAGCCCTTCTCGGGCCGGTAGCCGCCGTCGTACATCGCGTACAGCACACGACGGTGGACCGGCTTGAGGCCGTCCCGTACGTCGGGCAGCGCGCGGGAGACGATGACGGACATCGCGTAGTCGAGGTAGGAGCGCTGCATCTCCGTCTCGAGCCCCACGGGCTCGATGCGCACGACGGGCTGCTCCTCCGCGGATTCCGCGGCGGTGGGGGTGATTTCGTCGGCCATTGCTGGTCAGAAGTCCTTTCGGGCGGTCAGCTGAGCCGACTCAGATGTCGAGGAAGCGAACGTCCTTGGCGTTGCGCTGGATGAAGGAGCGCCGGGCTTCGACGTCCTCACCCATCAGCACCGAGAACAGGTCGTCGGCCTGCGCGGCATCGTCCAGGGTGACCTGGCCGAGCACGCGGTGGTCCACGTCCATCGTGGTGATGCGCAGCTCCTCGGCGTTCATCTCGCCCAGACCCTTGAAGCGCTGGATCGAGTCTTCCTTGATCCGCTTGCCGTTCTGCTTGCCGAGCTCGACCAGGGCGTCGCGCTCGCGGTCCGAGTACGCGTACTCGAAGTCGTCGCGACCCCACTTGATCTTGTAGAGCGGCGGCCGCGACAGGTACACGTGACCGGCCTCGACCAGCGGCCGCATGAAGCGGAACAGGAAGGTCAGCAGCAGGGTGTTGATGTGCTGGCCGTCGACGTCGGCGTCCGCCATCAGGATGATCTTGTGATAGCGGAGCTTCTCGATGTCGAAGTCCTCGTGCACACCCGTGCCGAAGGCGCTGATCAGCGCCTGGACCTCGGTGTTCTGGAGGATCTTGTCGATGCGGGCCTTCTCGACGTTCAGGATCTTGCCGCGGATCGGCAGGATGGCCTGGTACATCGGGTTGCGGCCGGACTTCGCCGAGCCGCCGGCCGAGTCGCCCTCGACGATGAAGATCTCGCACTTGGTCGGGTCGTTGGACTGGCAGTCCGACAGCTTGCCCGGCAGCGAGGCGCTCTCCAGCAGACCCTTGCGACGGGTGAGGTCACGGGCCTTGCGGGCCGCGACGCGCGCCGTGGCCGCCTGGATCGACTTGCGGATGATGTCCGCGGCCTCGTTCGGGTTCCGGTCGAACCAGTCGTTGAGGTGCTCGTGCACGACCTTCTGCACGAAGGTCTTGGCCTCCGTGTTGCCCAGCTTGGTCTTCGTCTGGCCCTCGAACTGCGGCTCGCCCAGCTTCACCGAGATGATCGCCGTCAGACCCTCGCGGATGTCCTCGCCGGCGAGGTTGTCGTCCTTCTCGCGGAGGAACTTCTTCTCCCGCGCGTAGCGGTTGACCAGGCCTGTCATCGCCGCACGGAAGCCCTCTTCGTGGGTACCGCCCTCGTGCGTGTGGATCGTGTTCGCGAAGGAGTAGACCCCCTCGGTGTACTGCGAGTTCCACTGCATCGCGATCTCGACCGAGAGCATGCGCTCCTTGTCCTCGGCCTCGACGTCGATGACGGTCGGGTGGATCAGCTCGCCCTTGCGCGCGTTCAGGTACTTCACGAAGTCGACGATGCCGCCCTCGTAGTGGTACTTGACCGTGCGCGCCTGCTGGTCGTCGGTCTCCTCGGCGGTGTCCGCGCCCATCGTGGCCTTCGCCGACTCGCGCTCGTCCGTCAGCGAGAGGGTCAGGCCCTTGTTGAGGAAGGCCATCTCCTGGAAGCGGCGCGAGAGCGTCTCGAAGGAGTACTCGGTGGTCTCGAAGATGTCGCCGTCGGCCCAGAAGGTGACCGAGGTGCCCGTCTCGGACGTCTCCTCGTTCTTCAGCAGGGCCGCCGTCGGGACACCGAGCTTGTAGTCCTGGGTCCAGCGGAAACCGTCGGTCTTGACCTCGACCGCGACCCTGGTGGACAAGGCGTTCACGACGGAGACGCCGACGCCGTGCAGACCGCCGGAGACGGCGTAGCCGCCACCGCCGAACTTGCCGCCCGCGTGCAGGACCGTCAGCACGACCTCGACGGCCGGCTTCCCCTCGGACGGCACGATGCCGACCGGGATGCCGCGGCCGTTGTCGACTACGCGCACGCCGCCGTCGGCGAGGATCGTCACGTCGATGGTGTCCGCGTGCCCGGCCAGGGCCTCGTCGACCGAGTTGTCGACGACCTCGTAGACGAGGTGGTGGAGCCCGCGCTCACCGGTCGAGCCGATGTACATGCCGGGCCGCTTGCGGACCGCGTCCAAGCCCTCGAGGACCTGGATGGCACTGGCGTCGTACGAGGACGTGACCTCGCCGTTCTGGCCGACTGTGGACTGGTTGTCGTTGGGGTTGCCGGAATCGGCCACGAAGCGCCCTTTCTGGCACAGCACAGGCCGTACTCCGGGCCGGCATGCATGCAAGCGGGAGCGGCTGCGTCGATCTGCGTTGTCAGCGGTGGTCAGCTTTACTCGACTGGATCCCGCGCGTGCGCGGGATTCTCGTTCAGTCTACCGGTATCACCCCCATGAATGGGCGTTTGCCGGTACCTGAGTCCGCATGTGCCGCCCGGAAACTCCTCTCTCCGACTCCCCATATCCGGGGAGGGGCTCAAAGAGGCTCACACGGGCATTGAGCGCTTCGGGCTGTCAACCTCTCGCTACCGTGAGGGACACCACCCGCACAGCCGTCCGTACGGTCGTCCACCGGACCCCTACTCACCCGTACGGGTGCGCGCGCGGGCGGGCCGTACGGGTGTACGCGCACCGGGGCGCGGGCCCGGGCCCGTGCCGCCGCCCGGGCCGCGGCACGACCGGTACACGCACGGTCGGGGACGCCGGTTCAACCGTCGCGCCAAGGCGCGCGGAGCCGGCCCGGCGGCGTCGGGTCACCCCGCGCCGGGTCATGCGCAGTCCGGCCCCACGGCGCGAGGCCCCGGCGCAGGGCCCCGCGGGCTCACCCGTAGGTGTCCCCCGGGCCGGTGCTCCCCGGGGCCCGCCAGGGGCCGTACCGTTTCGGCCCGCCGCCCGGGCCGTGGACCTTGATCAGCCGGACGGTGCCCTGCCCCAGGTCCGCGTTGAGCCGGGCCACCAGCTGCGGGGCCAGCAGCTTCAGCTGCGCCGCCCACGCCGAGGAATCGCAGCGCACGACCAGCTCGCGGTCCTCGTACCGGTCCGGCACGCAGTGGGTGGCGATGTCCTGGCCGACGATCTCCGGCCAGCGCTCCATCACGCCCGCCACCGCCATCGGCATCTCCCAGCCGCGCTCCGTGCGCAGCCGGTCCAGTGCCGCCATCAGCGGCATCGGATCCCTGCCGTCGGCTCGGGCGCCCGAGCGCAGGCCCGGCCGGTAGCCGCCCTTCTTGTTCTGCGCCGCGTTGCCCCGGGCCCGCGCCGCCTCGCGCGCCGCCGCCAGGGCCTGGCGTGCCAGGTCCACGCCCGAGGGCTCGGGCGTCTTGCGCGGCGGGTCCTGCGGGGCCGGTTCCTGCTCCTTGCCGCTCACAGCCGGGTCACCTCCCCGCCGGCCACCGCGAACCGGGTCCCGACCAGCACCCCGGGCACGTCGTCGTCGACCGCCGCCGTCACCAGCACCTGCTCGCCGGGCGCCACCAGCTCCGCCAGCCGCTCCCGGCGGCGCGCGTCCAGCTCCGCGAACACGTCGTCGAGGATCAGCACCGGCTCGCTGCCCTCCGCGCGCAGCAGCTCGTAGGAGGCCAGCCGCAGGGCCAGCGCGTACGACCAGGACTCGCCGTGGCTGGCGTACCCCTTGGCCGGCAGCTCCCCGAGGCGCAGCACCACGTCGTCGCGGTGCGGGCCGACCAGGGTCACCCCGCGCTCGATCTCGCCCTTGCGCACCTCGGCCAGCGCGCCCAGGAGGACCTCGTACAGCGCCTCGCGGGTGCGCGCCTCGCCGCTGTCCACCTGCTCGCCCGCGGAGGACTTGTAGGCCGCGCCGAGCGGTCCGCCGCCCGGCGCCAGCTGCTCGTACGCCTTGTCCGCCAGCGGCAGCAGGGTCGCGAGCAGGTCGAGCCGGTGGGCCAGCAGCTCCGCGCCCGTGCGCGCCAGGTGCTGGTCCCACACGTCGAGGGTGGACAGGTCCATCGAGCGGCCGCCGTGCCGGCGGGCCATCGCCGCCGACTTCAGGAGGGTGTTGCGCTGCTTGAGCACCCGCTCGTAGTCCGAGCGGACGGCCGCCATGCGCGGCGAGCGGGCCGTGACGAGCTCGTCGAGGAAGCGGCGCCGCTCCCCGGGGTCGCCCTTGACCAGGGCCAGGTCCTCGGGGGCGAACAGCACGGTGCGCACGATGCCCAGGACGTCCCGAGGCCTGACCTGCGAGGACCTGTTGATCCTGGCCCGGTTGGCGCGGCCCGGGTTCAGCTCCAGCTCCACGAGCTGCTGCCGCTCGCCCTGGGTGACCGCGGCCCGGATGACGGCGCGCTCGGCGCCCATCCGCACGAGCGGGGCGTCCGCGGAGACGCGGTGGCTGCCGAGGGTCGCGAGGTAGCCGATCGCCTCGACGAGATTGGTCTTGCCCTGCCCGTTGGGGCCCACGAAAGCGGTGACGCCCGGGTCGAGGGGAACCTCGGCCCGGGCGTACGAGCGGAAGTCGGCCAACGAGAGATGCGAAACGTGCATGTGGCGCCGACCTCCCCCGGCTTCCTGCTGCTCTGCCGTACTCCGCTCCACAGGCTGTGGACCTACAAGCCGTTGACCTGTGGACCTGTGGAGCGGTTGTGGATTACTTCTTCTCGACCGCGTGGCCGCCGAACTGGTTGCGCAGCGCGGCGATCATCTTCATCTGCGGGGAGTCGTCCTGGCGGGACGCGAACCGTGCGAAGAGCGAGGCCGTGATCGCGGGCAGCGGCACGGCGTTGTCGATCGCGGCCTCGACCGTCCAGCGGCCCTCGCCGGAGTCCTGCGCGAAGCCGCGCAGCTGCTGCAGGTGCTCGTCCTCGTCCAGCGCGTTCACGGCCAGGTCCAGCAGCCAGGAACGGATGACCGTGCCCTCCTGCCAGGACCGGAACACCTCGCGGACGTCGGTGACCGAGTCGACCTTCTCCAGGAGCTCCCAGCCCTCGGCGTAGGCCTGCATCATGGCGTACTCGATGCCGTTGTGGACCATCTTCGCGAAGTGGCCGGCGCCGATCTTGCCGGCGTGCACGGCGCCGAACTCACCCTCGGGCTTGAGGGCGTCGAAGACCGGCTGGACGGCCGCGACGTGCTCCTTGTCGCCGCCGTACATCAGCGCGTAGCCGTTCTCCAGGCCCCAGACGCCGCCCGAGACTCCGCAGTCCACGAAGCCGATGCCCTTGGCGGCCAGCTCGGCGCCGTGCTTCTCGTCGTCGGTCCAGCGGGAGTTGCCGCCGTCGACGACGATGTCGCCGGGCGAGAGCAGGCCGGCGAGCTCGTCCACGGTGGACTGGGTCGCCGCGCCGGCCGGGACCATGACCCACACCACGCGGGGGGCCTGCAGGCTGTCCACAAGTTCCGACAGGCTGTGGACATCGGCGAGGTCCGGGTTGCGGTCGTATCCGATGACGGTGTGGCCGGCGCGGCGGATGCGCTCGCGCATGTTGCCGCCCATCTTGCCGAGACCGACGAGACCAAGCTCCATCAGGTGGTTCCTTAAGCGTTGTGGCCGTCTGTGCCGGGGTGCTCCCCTGCCCGGGGACATCCCCCCGTGCCGAGCCTACGCCGGGCCGCGGCGCCCGGCGCCACGGGCACTCCGGGTGTCGGCGCCCTGGCGCGCTGCGGGCCGCGCACGAGGCTCCGTAGGGGCTCTCCACGGACTCCTGCGAGGCCGCTGCGGGGCCCCCACGAGCCCGCCGCAGGGCCGCTTCGGGGCTCCGCGGGGCGGGAGGCGGAACGCCCTCGGGCCCGGTCCGCGGGAAGCGGGGCCGGGCCCGAGGGGGCTGCCGCGTCGTTTCCGGGATCAGCCGGAGAGGCGGACCGGCATGATCAGGTACTTGTACGCCTCGTCGGCCTCGGCGTCGACCGCCGGGCGGCCGCTGAGCAGCGCCGGCTTGGTGGACGTGGTGAAGCTGAGCTGCGCGGCCGGCGAGTCGATCGCGCTCAGGCCGTCCAGCAGGAAGGTCGGGTTGAAGGCGATCGAGATGTCGTCGCCCTCCAGCTTCGCGTCGACGCGCTCCACAGCCTGTGCGTCGTCGGAGGAACCGGCCTCCAGGATCAGCACGCCCTGCTCGAAGCTGAGGCGGACCGGGGTGTTGCGCTCGGCGACGAGGGCCACGCGCTTGACGGCCTCGACGAACGGGGCGGTCTCGATCACGGCGACGGAGTTGAACTCCGTCGGGAAGAGCGTGCGGTACTTCGGCAGGTCGCCCTCGAGGAGTCGGGTGGTGGTGCGCCGGCCCGCGCCCTCGAAGCCGATGAGGCCCTCGCCCTGGCCGGAGCCCGACAGCGCGATGGTGACCGTGTCGCCGCTGGTCAGCGACTTGGCGGTGTCCAGGAGGGTCTTGGCGGGCACCAGGGCCACGGCCGAGGCCTCCGGGTCCTCGGGCTTCCACAGGAACTCGCGGACCGCGAAGCGGTAGCGGTCGGTGGAGGCCAGGGTGACCTTGTCGCCCTCGATCTCGATGCGGACACCGGTCAGCACGGGCAGCGTGTCGTCGCGGCCCGCGGCGATGGCGACCTGGGCGGCGGCGGAGGCGAAGACCTCGCCGGGCACGGTGCCGGTCGCGGTGGGCATCGTCGGCAGTGCCGGGTACTCCTCCACAGGCAGGGTGTGGAGTGTGAATCGCGAGGAGCCGCAGACCACGGTCGCCCGTACACCGTCTGTGGAAATCTCCACCGGACGGTTGGGCAGGGCGCGGCAGATGTCGGCGAGCAGCCGGCCGGAGACCAGGACGGTGCCGTCCTCCTCGACGTCGGCCTCGACGGAGACCCGGGCCGAGACCTCGTAGTCGAAGCCGGAGAGGGACAGCTTGCCCTCCTCGGCCTTCAGCAGCAGGCCCGCGAGAACGGGCACCGGCGGCCGGGCCGGGAGGCTACGGGCAGCCCAGGCCACCGCCTCCGCGAGTACGTCGCGCTCCACCCGGATCTTCACCGGAAACCGCCTCCTGCTGTTGCTCGCTCGTCTGCCGGCCTTCGTCGTCGGCTCGTCGATGCCTCGACCGATGCCGGGGACCAGTCTGACGTACGGCGCCGACAGTCGTCGCTGTCGGCGGTCAAGTCGGGAGCGAGGTGTCGGGGAGGGCGATCCACCGAGTTGTGCACAGGACCTGCTTGAAAACCGAAACCGGGCTAACTCTCTATGGGGGTAGTAGTAGGGCCTGTGGAAACGGTGGATAACAGTGTTTTCGCAGGTCAGCCCACGTTTTTTATCCCCACACCCTGTGGGCGACACCGGTGGACAACCGGGTGTCTCTGTGGAGAACGAAAACTTCTGCACAGGCCATCCCCAGATGACCCTCACTACTCCACAGGTGCGTCCCCAGGTTTTCCCGAGTAGTCCACAACCCAAACGTCGACTTCGGTGTGACCGCTTTCACTCGGGGCGGTGATGGAGGGTTCCGCGTTGCCGAACAGTGGACAACGGTGTGGGGAAGTCGTCTGATCCTGTGCACAGGCCCCGGGAAGCTGTGGACCGGCGGTGGACAACGCGGTGGACGGACCTGTGGATGAAATTTTCGTCCACAGCCTGTGGATAGTCGTTGCGCACAATTCCACAGGGGTCTGACCAGCCCTGATGGTGCCTCACACCTGGGCCCTGTGGACAGTCTTGTGGGTGACGCGGCCCGTCCCCAGGCTGTGGACGGAAGAAAGTCGCCCAATCTGTGGATGAGTTGCCCCCAAGGGGGCGTATTCGAACAAGTTGGGGGCGCACGCATGAAGAAGGGCGCCCCCGAAGTGACCCGGGAGCGCCCTCTTGAAGCGTTTGGAAGGGCTCGGCGGCGCCCGTACGGCACGTCCACAGAGCCGGCGTCAGCCGTTCTTGATGCGGTTCGTGAGCTCGGTCACCTGGTTGTAGATGGAGCGGCGTTCCGCCATCAGAGCGCGGATCTTGCGGTCCGCGTGCATGACGGTGGTGTGGTCGCGGCCGCCGAACTGCGCCCCGATCTTGGGTAGCGAGAGGTCCGTGAGCTCCCGGCACAGGTACATGGAGATCTGCCGGGCGGTGACCAGGACCCGGCTGCGCGAGGAGCCGCACAGGTCGTCCACGGTCAGCCCGAAGTAGTCGGCGGTGGCCGCCATGATGTCGGTGGCGGTGATCTCGGGCGAGCTGTCCTCGCCGCCCGGGATCAGGTTCTTCAGGACGTCCTCGGTCAGGCCCAGGTCGACCGGCTGCCGGTTCAGGCTCGCGAAGGCCGTGACCCGGATCAGCGCCCCCTCCAGCTCGCGGATGTTGCGCGAGATGCGGGAGGCGATGAACTCCAGCACCTCCGGCGGGGCGTTGAGCTGCTCCTGTACGGCCTTCTTGCGCAGGATCGCGATGCGGGTTTCCAGCTCGGGCGGCTGGACGTCGGTGATCAGGCCCCACTCGAAGCGGTTGCGGAGCCGGTCCTCCAGGGTGGCGAGCTGCTTGGGCGGCCGGTCGGAGGAGAGCACGATCTGCTTGTTGGCGTTGTGGAGCGTGTTGAAGGTGTGGAAGAACTCCTCCTGCGTCGACTCCTTGCTCGCCAGGAACTGGATGTCGTCGACGAGCAGGATGTCCATCTCGCGGTAGCGCTTGCGGAACGCGTCGCCCTTGCCGTCGCGGATCGAGTTGATGAACTCGTTGGTGAACTCCTCGGAGCTCACGTACCGCACCCGGGTGCCGGGGTAGAGGCTCCGTGCGTAGTGCCCGATGGCGTGGAGCAGGTGCGTCTTGCCGAGGCCCGATTCCCCGTAGATGAAGAGGGGGTTGTACGCCTTCGCCGGCGCCTCGGCGACGGCCACCGCGGCGGCGTGCGCGAAGCGGTTGGAGGCGCCGATGACGAAGGTGTCGAAGAGGTACTTGGGGTTCAGCCGGGCGGTCGGCTCCAGCGGGCCCGAGGTGGATCCGCCGGACGGGGCCGAGGGCGCGGGCCGGCTGGGTGCCTGCCGCGCGGGCGGCTGGTCGTACTGCTGCTGCTCGTACTGGCGGGAGGAGCGCTGCTGCTGACCCTCGTACTGCTGCTGCTCGTACTTCTGCTGTTCGTAGGAGCCCTGGTCGTAAGAGGAGGGCTCGGACTGCTGCATGTAGCCGGGCTGCGGGGAGGCGTACGGATCGCGTTCGGGGAAGCCGCCGAGGCGGGGCTGCTGCCAGCCGTAGTCGTCCTGCTGGCCGCCGCGGGGCCAGGCGCCGGGCTCGGAGCGCGGCTGCTGGTAGTCCGGGTAGGCGGGGCGGGCGCTGGGGAGCTGGTCGTCCGCGGGTCCGGTGTGGCCGGTGTGTCCGCCGGGTCCCGTGTGGCCCCCGGGGCCGGTGTGCCCGCCGGGGCGCTGGTCGCCGTACGGTTCGTAGCCGTCGCGGGAGGGGGACGAGGGGGGCGAGGGCTCGCCGGCGGAGTCGTCGACGGTGATGGCGATCCGGATGGGGCGGCCGCACTCACGGCTGAGGGCGTCGCTGATGAGGGGGGCGAGCCGGCCCTCGAGGACGCGCTTGCCGTACTCGTTGGGGACGGCGAGCAGCGCGGTGTCCGCGACCAGGGCCAGGGGCTGACAGCGCTCGACCCACTGCTTGTCCTTGGGTTCGATGCTGTTCTGTCCCTCCCCGAGGAGCTTTTCGAGCACCCTTGGCCACACTGCGGCAAGATCGGCAGGTACGTCAGCCACAGAGCACGCTCTCTCAGAGGGGGTCCCACGAATGTGTGGTTCTTTGGGACGGTCGGGACAAAAAATCCAGGGTCAGGCAACGGTAGTCAGGCCAGCGGGTACGGTTCAAGTCGTTGTCCACAGCCTGTGCACAGTGTGGGGCACCGTCGACTCGGTTTGACCGGATGGCGTAGCCGCGCGTACCGTAACGAGGTCGAGTTGTCGATGGCTGCTGCCGCCTGCCTACCGATGGGCGAAGATCACTGATTGTGATCGTTTTGCGGTGCCACTCGGGCGAACACGCGAGTTTTCTCCTCGTGGGCGCACGGTGACAGCCAGGCGATGTCCCGCCTAAACGATTTATTCTCTGGAGCCCTCGAGTGAGCAAGCGCACCTTCCAGCCGAACAACCGCCGTCGTGCCAAGACCCACGGCTTCCGTCTCCGGATGCGTACCCGTGCCGGCCGCGCCATCCTCGCGAACCGTCGTGGCAAGGGCCGCGCCGAACTCTCCGCGTAACTGACGGGCGGATCGTGACGTCGTGCTGTCTCCCGAAAATCGGCTGAGGCGGCGCGAGGACTTCGCGAGCGCGGTACGTCGAGGTCGTCGGGCTGGTCGCCCGCTCCTCGTCGTCCACCTACGTACAAGCGGTGCAACGGACCCGCACGCGCCGGGGGAGATCGATCCCTCGACGCGTGCGGGTTTCGTCGTCAGCAAGGCTGTCGGCATCGCCGTGGTACGCAACCGGGTCAAGCGCCGTTTGCGCCATCTCGTCCGCGAGCGGCTGTCTCAGCTGCCCGAAGGTAGCCTGATGGTGGTACGGGCTCTGCCCGGAGCGGGTGATGCCGGTCTCGACGAGCTGGCCCGGGACCTCGATGCCGCATTGCTGCGGCTCTTGGGAGGCGTCGCTCGATGAAGTACCCGCTGCTCGCATTGATCAAGCTGTACCAGTGGACGATCAGTCCGCTGCTCGGGCCGGTGTGCCGTTACTACCCCTCGTGTTCGCACTACGGGTACACGGCCATCGACCGGCATGGTGCGGTGAAGGGGACGGCTCTGACCGCCTGGCGGATCCTGCGGTGCAATCCGTGGTCCCCGGGTGGCGTGGACCACGTCCCACCCCGGAAACGCCCGCGTTGGCACGAGCAGCTGCGCAGTGCGTTGCGTAGATCTCGCAATGCTCAAGGAGCCTGATTAGTGGACACGATTGCCAGTCTGTTCAGCTTTATTACCACGCCTGTCTCGTGGATCATCGTCCAGTTCCACAAGGTGTACGGCGCCATGTTCGGCGCGGACAGTGGTTGGGCCTGGGGCCTGTCCATCGTCTCCCTGGTGATCTTGATCCGCATCTGCCTGATCCCGCTCTTCGTGAAGCAGATCAAGGCGACGCGCGGCATGCAGGCGATCCAGCCGAAGATGAAGGCGATCCAGGAGCGCTACAAGAACGACAAGCAGCGCCAGTCCGAAGAGATGATGAAGCTGTACAAGGAGACGGGTACCAACCCGCTCTCCTCGTGCCTTCCCATCCTGGCGCAGTCCCCGTTCTTCTTCGCGCTCTACCACGTGCTCGCCAGCATCGCCAACGGCACGCCGATCGGTCAGATCGACGGCCCGCTGCTGGAGAGCGCGCGTAACGCGCACATTTTCGGTGCCCCGCTGGCTTCCAAGTTCATGGACAGCCCCGAGAAGGTCGCCGCTCTGGGCGCCTCGATCACCGACGTGCGGATCGTCACCGCGATCATGATCGTGATGATGTCGCTGTCGCAGTTCTACACGCAGCGCCAGCTGATGCAGAAGAACGTCGACCTCTCGGTCAAGACGCCGTTCATGCAGCAGCAGAAGATGCTGATGTACGTCTTCCCCCTGATCTTCGCCTTCATGGGCATCAACTTCCCCGTCGGCGTCCTCGTCTACTGGCTGACCACGAACCTGTGGACCATGGGCCAGCAGATGTTCGTCATCAGCCGGAACCCCACCCCGGGCAGCCTGGCCCAGGACCAGTACCTGACGCGCCTGCTGAAGCAGATCACCGCGCACGGCGAGCTCAAGAGCCGGGGCAAGAAGAAGATCGTCGCGGCGATCGTGGCCAAGGGTCCGGACCGCAACGACAACGAGCGCAAGTTCATCACCGGTCTGAGCAAGCAGGGCCTGGCCGCGCAGGCGGACGGCTCCGTGGCGAAGAGCGTCGAGGCGACCGTGGATTCCGATGCGGCCGGCGGTGGCGGACAGAAGCGCCAGCAGCCCAAGCGGCAGTCGAAGTCGCAGCGTCAGACGCCCCCCAGCAAGCCCTCTCCCAAGAAGTAAGAAGGAGTCCCTCCCGTGACGGAAGGCACCACCACCGCCGCCGCTGAGAGTGGCGACACCCTGACCCGCCTCGAGCAGGAGGGTGAGATCGCGGCCGACTACCTTGAGGGTCTGCTGGACATCGCCGACCTGGACGGCGACATCGACATGGACGTCGAGGCGGACCGCGCCTCGGTCTCCATCGTCAGCGAGTCCGCGCGCGACCTGCAGAAGCTCGTAGGCCGCGACGGCGAGGTGCTGGAGGCTCTGCAGGAGCTGACCCGCCTCGCCGTGCACCGCGAGACCGGGGACCGCAGCCGGCTGATGCTCGACATCGGCGGCTTCCGGGCGAAGAAGCGCGAGGAGCTGACGGCCCTCGGTGCCAAGGCCGCGGACGAGGTGAAGTCGTCCGGTGAGCCCCTGAAGCTGGACCCGATGACCCCCTTCGAGCGGAAGGTCGTCCACGACGCCGTGGCGGCCGCCGGTCTGCGGAGCGAGTCCGAGGGCGAGGAGCCGCAGCGCTTCGTCGTCGTGCTTCCGGCCTGACCGGAAGCTTGAGTGTCCGGCCCCGTCTGTCTCGCAGGCGGGGCCGATCTTTGTCAGCCTGGCAGTGACGACGTGGGTTCACAACCATGCGGTACGGAAGGACGGTCCCCGTGACGGAGGCAGCTGAGCTTCCCCCGATGCCCGAAGAAGCACCCCAGGCACCTGAAGAGGCGCGTGCGGTGTTCGGTGAGCATTTCCCGGAAGCTGTGCGGTACGCGGAGCTGCTGGCGGACGCGGGTGTCAAGCGGGGCCTGATCGGGCCGCGCGAGGTGCCGCGGCTCTGGGAGAGGCACCTGCTGAACTGCGCCGTGCTCTCGGAAGTGGTGCCCGAGGGCGTCACCGTGTGCGACGTGGGTTCGGGCGCCGGCCTCCCCGGCATTCCGCTGGCCCTGGTGCGCAGGGACCTGAAGATCACGCTGCTGGAGCCACTGCTGCGCCGCACGAACTTCCTCCAGGAAGTCGTGGAGCTGCTGGGGCTCGACCATGTGACGGTCGTGCGCGGGCGGGCCGAGGAAGTCCTCGGCAAGCTCCAGCCGGTGCACGTGGTGACGGCGCGCGCGGTGGCTCCGCTGGACCGGCTCGCAGGATGGGGCGTGCCCCTGCTGCGCCCGTACGGCGAGATGCTGGCGCTGAAGGGCGACACCGCCGAGGAGGAGCTGGTGGCGGCGAAGGCCGCGCTGACCAAGCTCGGTGTGGTGAAGACCTCGGTGCTGCACGTCGGCGAGGGGATCGTGGACCCGCTCTCCACCGTCGTGCGGGTTGAGGTCGGGGAAAGCCCCGGCGGGGTTCGGTTCGCCGCGAAGCGGGCCAAGGCCGCCCGGGTGAGCCGTACGCGCCGGCGCCGCTGAGGCTCTGCCGAGCCGTGTTCGCAGCCGTATCGCAGGGGTGTTGAGCCCTATAGGTATGGATTTCGGAGTGTCGTAGCGGCCGGATGACTCCGTCCGGGCATCGTGTTTCACGTGAAACGTCGCTCTCTGCTGCACGGAATCATCAGCCGCGGTCGTGCGGCCACGTCCCCCCGTCTCCGCAAGGGCGAAGGGGGGACGGAGTTGTCCACATCGGTGGATTCATCCACAGGAGTACGGGCCCCGCTGGTTCGCGACCCCGGTGACATGGCAGGCTCTGTTCATCGCGAGCCTGATGCCGAGGAGAGTGACACCGTGCGGTCAGACGCCAACCTTGCGGGGCCGATGGCCGATCCGGTCCCCGGCCCCCGCTCTGAATTCCCGGGCGACGATGTTTCACGTGAAACATCGGCCCCGCCCCTAGTGGACAACGAAGACACGCCCATCGGCCGTGCCGCCCAGATCGCGGTCGAGGCCCTCGGACGCGCGGGTGAGGGCCTGCCGAGGCCCCCGAAGACCCGGATCATGGTGGTGGCCAACCAGAAGGGCGGCGTGGGCAAGACCACGTCGACCGTGAACCTGGCCGCCTCCCTGGCCCTGCACGGTGCGCGGGTCCTGGTGGTCGACCTCGACCCGCAGGGCAACGCCTCGACGGCGCTGGGCATCGACCACCACGCGGACGTGCCGTCCATCTACGACGTGCTCGTGGACAGCCGCCCGCTGATGGAGGTCGTCCAGCCGGTGGCCGACGTGGAGGGGCTCTTCTGCGCTCCGGCCACGATCGACCTGGCGGGTGCCGAGATCGAGCTGGTGTCCCTCGTGGCACGGGAGAGCCGTCTCCAGCGGGCCATCCAGGCGTACGAGCAGCCGCTCGACTACATCCTGATCGACTGCCCGCCCTCGCTGGGCCTGCTCACGGTGAACGCTCTGGTCGCGGGCGCGGAGGTGCTGATCCCGATCCAGTGCGAGTATTACGCGCTGGAGGGGCTCGGTCAGCTGCTGCGCAACGTGGACCTGGTGCGGGCGCACCTCAACCCGACGCTGCACGTGTCCACGATCCTGCTGACGATGTACGACGGCAGGACCCGGCTGGCCTCGCAGGTGGCGGAGGAGGTGCGCACCCACTTCGGCAAGGAAGTGCTGCGCACGAGCATCCCGCGGTCGGTCCGCATCTCCGAGGCTCCGAGCTACGGGCAGACGGTGCTGACCTATGACCCGGGTTCCAGCGGTTCCCTCTCCTACCTGGAGGCGGCGCGGGAGATCGCGCTGCGCGGGGCCGGATTCCAGTACGACCCCCAGCACCCCCATCAGGGCGCGGGCATGAACAACACGCAAAGCATGGCGGAGGGGATTCAGTGAGTGAGCGACGTAGGGGTCTGGGGCGGGGGCTCGGCGCGCTGATTCCCGCGGCTCCGCAGGAGAAGGTGCCGCCGGTGATCGGCGCCGGGTCGACGTCTCCGTCGGCGATGCCGGTACTGCCCTCGGAGCGCGGCATCGCGGCGGCGAAGCTGGCTTCGCTGGCACAGGCCGATGTTTCACGTGAAACATCGGTGGTGGCCGCGTCCGTGAGCGAGCCGGAGCCGGTGGCCGCTCCGGCGGCGGGTGAGGTGGCGGGGGCCACCTTCGCCGAGCTTCCGATGGACTCGATCACGCCGAACCCGCGGCAGCCGCGCGAGGTGTTCGACGAGGACGCGCTGGCCGAGCTGGTGACCTCCATTCAGGAGGTGGGCCTGCTCCAGCCGGTGGTGGTGCGCCAGTCGGGCCCGGGACGCTATGAGCTGATCATGGGCGAGCGGCGCTGGCGGGCGTGCCGGGAGGCCGGCCTGGCCCGGATCCCGGCGATCATCCGGGCCACGGACGACGAGAAGCTGCTGCTGGACGCGCTCCTGGAGAACCTGCACCGGGCGCAGCTGAACCCCTTGGAGGAGGCGGCCGCGTACGACCAGCTGCTCCAGGACTTCCACTGCACGCACGACCAGCTGGCGGACCGGATCGGGCGTTCCCGCCCGCAGGTCTCGAACACGCTGCGCCTGCTGAAGCTCTCCCCGCCCGTACAGCGGCGGGTGGCGGCGGGCGTGCTGTCGGCGGGTCACGCGCGGGCCCTGCTGTCGGTGGACAACTCCGAGGAGCAGGACCGGCTGGCGCACCGGATCGTGGCCGAGGGCCTGTCGGTGCGTGCGGTCGAGGAGATCGTGGCGCTGATGGGGTCGGAGTCGCCGAGTTCGGTGAAGTCGAAGGGGCCGCGGGCGGGTGCCCGGGTCGCCCCGGCGCTCAGTGAGCTGGCGACGCGGTTGTCGGACCGGTTCGAGACGCGGGTGAAGGTGGATCTCGGCCAGAAGAAGGGCAAGATCACCGTCGAGTTCGCGTCGATGGAGGATCTGGAGCGGATTCTGGGGACCCTGGCGCCGGGCGAGGGCCGGGTGCTGGACCAGGGCGCTGCCGGAGAGTAGCCGCAGCCTGGGGGCGGGTCGTGCCGGTGTGAGCCGGTACGACCCGCCCCCTTTGCCTTGTCGCGGTTTCGGGTGATTCGAGCTGTGGATACCATGCGGTCATGGGTCGTCGGCTGGTACCGCTCACGCTGGACAACCTCCAGGACCTGCCCCGGCGTTGCCGGTCCTGTGTCTTCTGGGAGCTGGACCCCGTCAGCGGCGAGGCAGCCGTGAAGGCGGGCAACCCGGCTGAGGAGAAGGAGGCGTGGATCTCCGCAGTCCTCCTGGAGTGGGGCTCGTGCGGCCGGGTGGTCTACGTGGACGAGGTTCCCGTGGGATTCGTTCTGTACGCGCCGCCGGCCTACGTGCCGCGTGCGACGGCGTTCCCGACCAGCCCGGTGTCCCCTGACGCCGTACAGCTCATCACCTCGTGGATCATGCCGGGATACCAGGGCCAGGGGCTGGGGCGGGTGATGGTCCAGACGGTGGCGAAGGACTTGCTGCGCAGGGGGTTCCGGGCCATCGAGGCGTTCGGCGATGCCCGTTGGGACGGTCCGGCCTGTCTGCTGCCGGCGGACCATCTGCTGGCGGTGGGCTTCAAGACGGTACGCCCGCATCCGACGCGTCCCCGGCTGCGGCTGGAGCTGCGCTCCACGCTGTCGTGGAAGGAAGACGTGGAACTGGCCCTGGACCGGTTGCTGGGCGCGGCCCGGAAGGAACCGGCGCTGCGTCCGCTGTGAGCCGGGAACAGCCTGGTTCCCCACCGTCAGGACATGCGAACGGGGCCGCCCCTGGCAGGGGGCGGCCCCGTGTCACGCGATCGCGTCCGACCAGGGACGCGGGTGGGTCAGGCCTTGATCGTGACGAAGCCGTCGAGGTCGCGCAGGATGGCGGCCTTCGGCTTGGCGCCGACGATGGTCTTGACGACCTCGCCGCCCTGGTAGACGTTCAGCGTCGGAATGGACATGACGCCGTACTTGGCCGCCGTTTCCGGGTTCTCGTCGATGTTGAGCTTGACGATCTCGATCTCGTCACCGTATTCGGAGGCGATGGCCTCGAGGGACGGAGCGATCTGGCGGCACGGACCGCACCAGGCGGCCCAGAAGTCCACCAGGACGGGCTTGTCGCTCTTGAGGACGTCGTCATCGAAGCTTGCGTCGGTGACGGTCTTGAGGGTGCCGGCCACAGCGGCCTCCTTCTTTTCCTGCGGGGAGTGGGGTGTGGTGCTGCTTGAGGGTGTCAGACCGCCGCGTGCGCCTTCTCGGTGTCCGCGAGGGCGGCGAGGAAGCGCTCGGCGTCGAGGGCCGCGGAGCAACCCGTGCCCGCGGCGGTGATGGCCTGACGGTAGGTGTGGTCGACGACGTCGCCCGCACCGAACACACCGGTGAGGTTGGTGCGGGTGGAGGGGGCGTCGACCTTGAGGTAGCCCTCCGCGTCGAGCTTGAGCTGGTCCTGGAACAGCTCGGTGCGCGGGTCGTGGCCGACGGCGATGAAGAGGCCGGTCACGGGCAGTTCGGAGGTCTCACCCGTCTTGGTGTTGCGCAGGGTGAGGCCGGTGAGCTTCTGCTCGCCGTGGATCGCGGCGACCTCGCTGTCCCAGGCGAACTTGATCTTCGGGTCGGCGAAGGCGCGGTCCTGCATGGCCTTGGAGGCGCGCAGGGAGTCGCGGCGGTGGACGATCGTGACGGACTTGGCGAACCTGGAGAGGAAGGTGGCCTCCTCGATCGCGGTGTCACCGCCGCCGACCACGGCGATGTCGTGGTCCTTGAAGAAGAAGCCGTCGCAGGTCGCGCACCAGGAGACGCCGCGGCCGGAGAGGGCGTCCTCGTTGGGCAGGCCGAGCTTGCGGTGCTGGGAACCGGTCGTCACGATCACGGCCTTGGCGCGGTGCACGGTGCCGGCGGTGTCGGTGACGGTCTTGATCTCACCGGTGAGGTCCACGGCCACGACGTCGTCCGGAATCAGCTCGGCGCCGAAGCGCTCGGCCTGGCCACGCATGTTGTCCATGAGGTCCGGCCCCATGATGCCGTCCTGGAAGCCGGGGAAGTTCTCGACCTCGGTGGTGTTCATCAGCGCGCCACCGGCGGTCACGGCACCTTCGAAGACCAGGGGCTTGAGCGAAGCGCGTGCGGTGTACAGGGCGGCGGTGTAACCGGCCGGCCCGGAGCCGATGATGATCACGTTTCGTACGTCGCTCACTGGTTGATTCCTCGTCTCTGCGGACTGCCTGCTGCCTACCGGGGGGCCGGTGTGGACTCTCACCCCACCCAACGGATCCTACGGCGCCTGCATTCCCGAGTTGTCCCCCCGAGCTTTCCGGTCAGTCAGGTCCTCGGATACGTACGGGTGAGCAGGGGCTTTCCGGGGACGGCCGAGGGGTCGGTGACACAGGCGGAGCCGACGAGATAGGCGTCCACGACGGCGGTGTTGCCGGGGTGGGGCAGGACGATGAGGAAGACGTCCTTGCCCTCGTAGGTGCCGGGCTCGAAGCCCAGGGGGGTCTCGGTCCGGCCGGTGGCTTCCTGTAGGCAGGCGGGTGCCTGGAGCGCCCCGCCATCGGCCGGGGCGGGGCTCGGTTCGGCCGGAGGGCTGTTCTCCACTCCGAAGGTGTTGTTCCGATCCCCCTCGGCCTTGTTTCCCGGGCCGCCGGCCGCGAGGAGCTCGCGCACCGTGCCGGGGAGCCCCTGCGCGGTGTACTCGGGCGTGCCGGACCCGGACCGGGCGGCGGATGCGTCGCTCCGCGCGGACATGTCCTGCGCGGGGTGGTCGCCGGACATCAGGCCGGCCACCAGGATGCCGGCGGCACAGGCGGCGAGCAGCCCGCCCGCGAGAGCGATCCGGTGGCGTGCGCGACGCCGTCCGGGTCCGGTTGGGCCGGCCGGGTGACCGGCGGGGCGCAGGGCGCCGGTTTCCCCGAGCGGTTCGGGGGCCGTTTCACGTGAAACATCGGCACCGGGGACCCCTTCGGCCGCCCGATCCGGTCGGCCGGGACCGGACCCCTTGTGCGGGGTGGTGGCGTCGAGGAGTGCTTCGGCGGCGAGGGCCGCGTCGATCCGGCCGGAGATGTCGACGGGCATCCGGGCCGGCCCGGGCAGGGTGCCGAGCAGGGCCCGGATCTCCTCCAGGGAGGTACGGACGTCCGCGCACAGGGGGCAGTCGCCGAGATGCCTGCGGACCTCCGCCGTGCGGGACGGGGAGAGGAGGCCTTCCGCCAGCTCGGAGATCTCCGAGACGTCGGGGTGCCCGATCGTGCCGGTCGTGCCGGTTGTGGGGTTCACGCTCGTCCACCTCCGCCCTTCACTGCGTTGGGATCCGGGGCCGGGTCCCCGCGGTCTGCCGCCGGTGGGACGGTTGTCCCCGGTGTCCGGTTCCTTCCCCGCTCGGTATCGGTGTTATCCCCGGTATGTGTGCGCAGATGAGTGAGGAGCGGGACGAGTTTCGCCCTGCCGCGTGCGCAGCGGCTCTTCACGGTGCCGACGGGGACGTCGAGGATGCGGGCCGCCTCGGCGACGGGGTAGCCCTGCATGTCGACGAGGACCAGAGCGGCCCGCTGATCTGCCGGGAGGGTGCTCAGGGCCGCCAGCAGCTGCCGGTGGAGGTCCTGGCGCTCCGCGGGCGCCTCGGCGGACTCGTGGGGCTCCAGAAGGCGCTCCAGGCGGTCCGTGTCGTCGAGGGGGGACGTCCTGCGGGAGGCGGCCTTGCGGGCCCGGTCCAGACAGGCGTTCACTGTGATGCGGTGCAGCCAGGTCGTGACGGCGGATTCGCCGCGGAAGGTGTGTGCGGCCCGGTAGGCGGAGACGAGGGCGTCCTGCACGGCGTCGGCTGCTTCCTCCCGGTCGCCGAGGGTGCGCAGGGCCACGGCCCACAGCCGGTCGCGGTGCCGGCGTACGAGCTCACCGAAGGCATCCGGGTCGCCGGCGGCGTGCAGCGACAGGAGTTCCTGGTCGCTGCGGCCGCCGGGTGTGGCTTCGTCCAACGCTGGCCCCCTCCCCTGCTGTCCCTCAGCCCGCGAACTTCACGTCCGTGATGGCCTGCTTGTACCCGGCTCCGGTGTAGGTGTCGGAGGGTGCCCAGGGCATCGCGGTGATCCACAGCAGGACGTACCGGGTCTTGACCGGCTTGTCCGCGGTCAGGTTGAAGCTGCTGTCCGAGGTCGTGGCCGTGGCGATCTTCGGCATGCCGGAGATCTTGCCCGACGGGTCCAGGGAATCGACCGCGTAGAGCGTGGTGGTGGTGTGGTCGCCCGCGAACCGGAGCGCTATCGAGGCGCTGCTGACCTCGTGTTCGGCGCCGAGGTCGTAGACGATGCCGACGCCACCCTTGTAGTCCGTGATGTCGGGGCCGTCGACGTAGTACTTGGTCCGCCAGTAGGTGGAGGAGTCCCCGTCGAAGGTGTTCTTGGCGCCTCCGGGGTCCTGGTCCTTGCCGTCCGGGGAGTACTCGCGGGCCCGGGAGATGGCGAGGGGAACGGGCGCCACCTTCTCCGGGGTGTCGTCGGCCTTCTCGTGCGTGGTCTGGCTGCCGCTGGTGCTGCCCTGGTTGTTCCGGTTGAGCAGGGTGTCGGCAAGCTGCCAGCTGCCCAGTCCGAGGGCGGCGATCAGCAGGGCCGCGACGCCCCACTTGAGGACGCGGCCGGTACGGCTCTGCAGGGGCGGCGGCGGAGGAACGACGGTGAGGACCTGCGCGGTGGGCATGCCGGGGCCCTGGGGCCTGCCGTAGCTGCCCTGCTGGTAGGTGGTGTGCTGATACTCCGGAGGCGCCGTGAACGTGGGCTCCGGCGGCCGGATGCGGGGCATCGCGGCCACGGCCTTGGAGAGCTCTTCCGGGGTGGTGCAGGCGGGTTCCTGCCGCGAGGCGGTGGCCCCGTCGTTGGCGAGGGCACGCATCGCCAGTTCGCCCAGACCGCGGTGCACGCCCGCGCGGACCTGGTCGGGGGCGATCAGGCCGACGCCCTTGGGCAGGCCGGTGAGCCCGTAGGCGTCGCTCTCGTACGGCCAGCGCTGGGTCAGCGAGGCGTACAGGAGGGCGCCGATGGCCTCGGTGTCCGAGCGCTGCGGGGTCTCGCTGGTGATGCCGCGCAGGGCGGCGTTCACGGCGAGGCCGCGGATGCGGTACTGGCCCGAGGAGGTGCGCAGTATCGCGCTGGGGGTCAGCCGCAGGTGCGCCAGGCCCTCGCGGTGCGCGGCGGCCATCGCCTGGGAGACCTGGCTGACGAGCTGGTAGGCCTCGTGCGGCTCCATGGGGCCCGCGGCGAGGACCGCGGTGAGCTCCGTGGCGTCGGGGAGCCACTCGTGGACGACGTAGACGAGGTCGTTCTCCTCCACGGCGTCGAGGACCTGGACGAACCGGGGGTCGCCGAGCAGGGCCGAGGAGCGGGCGGCGGCCAGGACGGCGCGGGCCCGCGCGTGGTCCGCGGGCAGCAAGTGGACGCCCACGGCCCGGCGCAGCTTCTCGTCCATCGCACGCCAGCTGCTGAATCCGTCCAGACGGGTGACGCATTCCTCGAGCCGGTAGCGCCGCGCCAGTTTGTGGCCGCTGTGCAGCTCGGGCGCGGCAGCGGGTGCAGGGTTCCTGCGATCGCCGTCCTTCTCGGGCATGGTTCCGTCCGCGGCTTGTCCGTTCTGGGTGTCCACCCCGTCGGCCGTGGCCTGGGCCGTCTCCGCGGCCAGCGGCTCGTCGCCACTGTTGTCGGCCACGTCGACGGCAGCCGTGCTACGTTCCGCCACCGTCGTCCCCGCCTCCCCATCCGTTGCGCACTGTCGGCCAGTCTGCGAAGCCAAGCCAATTGTGCCCACAGTCCACCGATCTGCACGACACGCCAGGGAGCAGGATGGTTGTACGCATCAGCGCCCCAGGCGTCCGCGGACCATCCCGACCATGGCGTTGAGTTCTTCGATGCGCATCCGCTTGGCCGCCACGAGGAACACCGCCGCCAGGGAGATGCCGCCGGCCACCAGGGCGGTGAAGGAACCGAGGGCTCCGCTGCCGATGAAGTGCAGGACGGCGTAGGCGACGGCGCCGGCCACCGCCGCGGCGGGAACACAGGCGCCGATGAGCCGGGTGTAGGTGCGCATCACGTGCGCCCCGTCGAGGTCGCCGCCCAGGCGGGTGCGCAGTCGGCGCCAGGCGACACCGACGCCCACGGCGTAGCCGAGGCCGTAGGCGGCGGCCATGCCGACGACGGCCCAGCGGGCGGGGAGCACGAAGAAGGCGACGGCGGACATGCCCGCGTTGACGGCGGCCACGATGACCGTGTTGTAGAAGGGCGTCCGGGTGTCCTCGTAGGCGTAGAAGCCGCGCAGGACCACGTACTGGACGGAGTACGGGATCAGTCCGAGGCCGAAGGCCATCAGGATGAAACCGATGTTCTGGGCGCTCTCCGTGCCGGAACCGGCGTAGAGCAGGCCGGCCATCGGGACGCCCAGGGCGAGGAACGCGAAGGAGCAGGGCACGATCGCCACGGCGGAGGTGCGCAGTCCGTAGGAGATGTCGTCGCGGACGGCGGCGGCGTCGCCGTCGTGGGCGGACCGGGAGATGCGCGGCAGGACGGCGGTCATGACGGAGACGGTGATGATGGCCTGCGGCATCTGCCAGAGCAGCAGGGCGTAGTTGTAGCCGGTGATGCCGGTACCGCCGTGGCCCTGCTTGTCGGCCACCGCGCCCGCCCAGGTGGCGAGCTGGGTGACGACGATGAGGCCGAGCTGGTTGGCGAGGACGAAGAAGAACGTCCACTTGGCCAGGCCGGCGGCCTTGCCGAGGCCGTGGCCCTTCCAGTCGAACCGAAGGCGCGGCTTGAAGCCGGCGTCGCGCAGGTACGGAAGCATCGCCAGGGACTGGACGACGAGGCCGAGCAGGGTGCCCAGGCCCAGCAGCCGGACGCCCTCGGGGGTGATGCCCGCCTCGGTGACGCCTGTGGTGGTGAAGCCGCCGAAGGCCCAGATGAAGGCGCCGAAGGTGGCGATGACGACGATGTTGTTGAGGACCGGGGTCCACATCATCGCGCCGAACCGGCCGCGTGCGTTGAGGATCTGACCGAGGACCACGTGCACACCCATGAAGAACATGGTGGGCAGGCAGTAGTGGGCGAAGGCGACGGCGACGTCCAGCCGCTGCGGGTCGTCGGCGATCTTCTGCGACATCATGCCGATGAACAGCGGGGCCGCGAGCACACAGACCACGGTGACGGCGCCCAGCAGGACCATGACGAGGGTCAGCAGCCGGTTGGCGTACGCCTCTCCCCCGTCCTCGTCGTTCTTCATCGCGCGCACCAACTGCGGGATGAAGACGGCGTTGAGGGCGCCGCCGCCGACCAGGACGTAGATCATCGTCGGCAGGGTGTTGGCGACCTGGTAGCTGTCGTTGAGGGTGGCGACGCCGATCGCTCCGGCGATCACCAGGGTCCGCAGGAAGCCGGTGATGCGGGAGACGATGGTGCCGGCGGCCATCAGGGCGCTGGACTTGAGCAGGCTGGAGGCGCGTCCGGCGGGCTTGCTCGGTGCCGGGGCGGCCACGGGCGCGTCCTCGGCCGGGGTGCGGGGCGCCGCGTCCTGGTCCCGGTAGAGGTGCGCGAAGGCGTCGGGCCGGGGGTCCTGGTCGGCGGCCTTGGTCACGAGGGAGTCCACACCGACGAACTGGGTGGTCGTGGCGTGGTCTCCGTACGGCAGGTGCCGTGACGGGCCGTCCGGTTCGGGCGGCGGGGTCTGGGCCCATACCCGCGGGTCCGGCGCGTACGAAGGGGCCTGCGGGGCCGCGTAGAGCGGACCGGGCTCCTGGAAGGTGCCGGGCGGCGGCGGCGGGTGCGAGGCCCGGTCGTACAGGACCTCTGCCACCGGGTCTTGGGCGGAGAGGTCCTGCGCCCGGTACGGGTCGTAGGCGTAGGCGTCCTGGACATAGGGGTCGTGGTCCGGCGCTGGTGCGGGCGCGGGAACCTGTCCCGGCACCGGGGCGCCGGGGGCAGTGCCCTGGGAGGGCGCGGGCCCGCCAGTGCCCTGCGCACGGTCACCTTCGTACGGCGCGTTCATCGAAACCCCACCTCATCGTCCCCAGGCCGACCGGCCACGGCGTCGCTCAACGGTCCACTGTCTCACCCGTGCCGGACGGGTCCGCGCTTTGCGGTCCGGTGTCCGGGGACTCGTCACTCTGCTGCGTGCTCTCCTCGGCGGCGGCGCGTGCCGCGACGCGCTTGCGGCTGGCGTACATCTTGATGCCGGCCAGGACGAGGAGGAGGACACCGCCCGCGATGACGAGCATGACGGTCGGGGTCACCTCGGTGGCTTCGACGGTGAACTTGCGGGCCTTGCCGTAGGGCACGCCGTCGGTGGTGAAGAGCTGGGCCGTCACCTCGACCGGGCCGCTCGCGGTGGCGTTGGCGGGGAACTTCACGGTCTGGCTGTGCCCGCCCTGGACCGCGACCTCCTGCTGGGACTCCCCGCTGTCGCCGAACATCAGCCGGGTCGGGTTGGCGGACCGCACCCGGAGGACCAGGTGGTGGGTGTCCTGGACGAGGCTGTTCTGGACGGTGACGGGGATGGTCGCGCTGTGTCCGGAGAGCGTGGCGTCCGACTTGGGGATGATCTTGACCTTCTCGGTCAGCCGGATCAGGTACTGCTGCACCTGGTCCCGGTAATCCCACGCCTCAGCGGGACGGCCGCGCCAGGAGGCGGACATCTCGCGGTTGGTGGTGTTGCCGAAGGGGATCTCGACGCGGTCGGGCGCGGTCAGGATCACCTTGAAGTGGTCGAGGGTGGTCTCGGTGGTGCGGATCTTCTCGAAGGCGGAGACCGGCAGTTCCTGCTTGCTCAGCGCCTCGGGGTACTGGCCTGCTCCCGGGACCTGGGTCGCGGCGCGGGGGTCGGGAGTCGCGGCTGCCGCCGTCTCCAGGTCCGCGGCCTGGCTCCAGCGGCCCGCCTGCAGACCCCGTATGGCGGCGGCCATCGTCTGCACCTGGCTGGTGCTGGGCATCCGCTGCGGCGCGACGACGAAACTGCGCTGGCTGTCGGTCTCCTGCAGGTTCAGGGCGAGGGTCTGGGCGAGGAACTGCTGCACCGCGAGGGTGGAGTTCCCGGCGCGGAGCATGTCGCCCTGGAAGGCGGTGGAGAGATCGGCGTCGGCGACGACCGCCGTGGTGCCCGCGCCGATGGGCCGGGCGGCCGACGGGGTGTAGCCGAGGGCGCCGGTCTCCTGGAGGCTGTCGCTGCGGGTGAGGACGTTGTGGGCCCCGGCCGAGGTCGCGACGTTGACGATCGACGGGTCGATCGCCCCGTCCACGGGCCAGGAGAAGTCGGTGCTCGCCGGGACGTGCAGGACGGTCTCGACGGCCTGCTTCGCCTTGTCGGTGGCCGGCCGCAGCTGTCCCAGGGTGCCGGACACGTCCTTGCCGCGGTGGGCGAGCGAGGCGATGTCCGGATCGGCGAAGGGCAGTGCGACGACCTTCTTGCCCTGGACGGCGGTTTCCAGCGAGCTCAGCCACTGCTCGGCGATGGCCTTGTTCTTGCCCTGGACGGTCCGGCCGTCCGGGGTGCGGACCCGGTAGCCCTTGGTCATGGCGTCGACGGTGTAGAGCAGATCCGGATCGATGACCCAGGTGATGGGAAGGTCCTTGCCGAGGCTGACCATCTGTCCCAGACGGCCGTCCGGCCTCAGCTCGTCGGCGAGGCTGTCGTCGAGGAAGACGGGGGTCTGCAGCTCGTCCGAGCCGGTCTCCGAGGTCAAGTGCGTGGTCGAGATCAACGGCCACACGTAGGCGAGCTGGGACCGCTTGGCGGCGGCCTCAGGCTGCCAGGGCAGGAAGGTCCGCTTGATGCCGAGGACCTGCTCGTACTGGCGGCTCTCGGTCTCCCCGGACAGGGAGACGCCGAGCTGGTAGACGCCGTCCTCGTCCAGGTCCAATTTGTTCACCGGAACCTTGAGGGTGAACGGCTGGCTGATCTTCGAGGGCAGCGAATCGATCTTCACGGCGAACTCGGCGCCGACCTCCGCCGGGTCCGTGCCGGCCCGGAACGCACCGCGCTCCGCGGCCTCGCCGATGGAGCTGCGGTCCCCCAGCGCCGGCCCGACCCGCAGACCCACGTGCGCGTCGGTGATCTTCTCGGACCCGTTGTTGGTCACCGTGCCCGAGATGGTGAGGGTGTCGCCCTTGACCGGAGCGCTCGGCGCCATGGCGTCGAGCTGGACGTCGACTGCGGCGGCAGCCGTCTCGGCGGCCTGGGCTTCGGGGGCGTGCGAGTAGACCAGTCCGGCGAGCACCGGCGTCCCGGCGAGCAGGACGACCGCGCGCCGCAGCCAGCGTCGCCGGGCAGGAGCGAGGGGTGCCCCCTGGATGTCTGCCGCCTCGGCCAACGCGCTCGCCCGTCCCTCGAAGTGTCAGTGGTCGTCGTTTGTGCGTCCACGCATGGTAACGAGGCCCGCTGTGCGCGAGTGCCGCGCCTTGCTCCACATGATCGGGTCCGCCCCGGAGGGGCCGGGGGCCGGGGTGGCCGCAAAACACGGGAGCTACGGGCGGGCCGGGCACGTACCCTTTTCTGTTGTGCCGAACGCCAACGAAGACAACCCCAGTGTCCTGAATCACGGGCAGGCCCGCGCGGTGAGTGAACTGCTGCGGATCGCCCCTGTCGCCGACGAGCTCGGCCGCCGTTTCCAGGAGGCGGGTTTCCGGCTCGCCCTGGTCGGCGGGTCCGTCCGCGACGCGCTGCTCGGGCGCCTCGGCAACGATCTCGACTTCACCACCGACGCCCGTCCCGAGGACGTTCTCAAGATCGTCAGGCCGTGGGCCGACTCGGTCTGGGACGTCGGCATCGCCTTCGGCACGGTCGGTGCGCAGAAGGACGCCCGCGTCGGAGACGCTCATCGAAGCTTCCAGATCGAGGTGACGACCTACCGCTCGGAGTCCTACGACCGGACCTCGCGCAAGCCCGAGGTCTCCTACGGCGACTCCATCGAGGAAGACCTGGTCCGTCGGGACTTCACGGTGAACGCGATGGCCGTCGCGCTCCCCGAGAAGGAGTTCGTGGACCCGCACGGTGGTCTGGATGACCTCAGGGCGGGCGTGCTGCGCACCCCGGGCACCGCCGAGGACTCTTTCTCCGACGACCCGCTGCGGATGCTGCGGGCGGCGCGGTTCGCCGCCCAGCTCGACTTCGAGGTCGCCCCGGACGTGGTGGCGGCGATGACGGAGATGTCCGGCCGCATCGAAATCGTCTCGGCCGAGCGGATCCAGGGCGAGCTGAACAAGCTCCTGCTGTCCGCGCACCCGCGCAAGGGCCTGGGCCTCCTCGTGGACACGGGGCTGGCCGAGCACGTGCTGCCGGAGCTTCCGGCGCTGCGCCTGGAGAGCGATGAGCACCACCGGCACAAGGACGTCTACGACCACTCGCTGATCGTGCTGGAGCAGGCGATCGCACTGGAGGAGGACGGCCCGGACCTGGTGCTGCGGCTCGCGGCTCTGCTGCACGACATCGGCAAGCCCCGGACCCGCCGGTTCGAGAGCGACGGACGCGTCTCCTTCCACCACCACGAGATGGTGGGCGCGAAGATGACCAAGAAGCGCATGACCGCGCTCAAGTACTCCAACGACATGGTCAAGGACGTGTCCCGGCTGGTGGAGCTGCACCTGCGCTTCCACGGCTACGGGGACGGGGAGTGGACCGACTCGGCCGTGCGGCGCTATGTCCGCGACGCCGGTCCGCTGCTGGACCGCCTGCACAAGCTGACCCGCTCCGACTGCACCACGCGCAACAAGCGCAAGGCGAACGCGCTCTCCCGCACTTACGACGGGCTGGAGGAGCGCATCGCCCAGCTGCAGGAGAGGGAGGAGCTGGACGCGATCCGCCCCGACCTCGACGGCAACGAGATCATGCGCGTCCTCGACGTGGGTCCCGGTCCGGCGATCGGCAAGGCCTATGCGTTCCTGCTGGAGCTGCGGCTGGAGAACGGTCCCATGGGGCACGACGCGGCGGTCGCCGCCCTCAAGGAGTGGTGGGCCGCCCAGGGCTGAGGCCCTGCGGGTGCGAGTGCCTGAGGGGCGGGGCGGGCCGATGTTTCACGTGAAACATCGGGGCGGAGATCCGGTCGTGCCGCGGTCAGGGCGATGTTTCACGTGAAACATCGCCCTGACGCATGAGGAGCGCCGCGGTAGCGGCATAGAGCATCGCCACTCCGACGATCAAAGTGACGGAGTGCCCGTCGAGGGGGAGCACGAGCGCGGCCACCCCGGCGGCGCCGACGAAGGCGGCGTTGAAGAGCACGTCGTAGACGGAGAAGACGCGGCCGCGAAAGGCGTCGTCCACCTGGGACTGCACGACGGTGTCGGTGGAGATCTTGGCGCCCTGGGTGGCCAGGCCCAGCACGAAGGCGGCTGCCAGCATCGGGCCGGGTGCGAAGAACAGGCCGAGCGCCGGCACCAGCACCGCGGCGCTCGCGGCGCAGAGGGTGATGGAGCCGAGGGGGCCCAGCCGGCCCACCAGCCAGGGAGTGATGACGGCGGCCGCGAAGAATCCGGCCCCGGAAACGCCGACCGTGACCCCCAGCAGAGCCAGCCCGTCGGCCTCGGTGGCCGACCAGGCGTAGCGGCAGAGCATGAGCAGCGTGACGAACAGGGCCCCGTAGCAGAACCGCATGACGGTCATGGCGGTGAGCGCCCGGGCCGCCTCACGCCGGGAAGCAAGGTGTCGCAGGCCCTCGACCAGGCCCCGCACGGTGAGGGCGATCCCCTGGCGGACCGTCGGGTTGATCCGGCCGGGAGGGTGGTCGGGGCCGAGGAGGTTCAGGGCCATGCGCAGGGAGACCAGGGCCGCGCACAGGTAGAGGCCGGCTCCGAGGAGGACGACCAGGGCGTCGGAGTCGTCGGCCAGTACACGGACGAGGAAGGCCAGGCCCCCGCCGGCGACGGCGGCGAGCGTTCCCGCGGTGGGTGAGAGGGCGTTCGCGGTGACCAGCTGGCCGGGTGCGACGACCCGCGGCAGGGAAGCCGCGAGCCCGGCCAGCACGAAGCGGTTGACCGCGGTCACGGACAGGGCCGAGGCGTAGAAGAGCCAGTCGGGGACGTGCGCGACGATCAGCATGCCGGTGACGCAGGCGAGGAAGGCCCGCAGCAGGTTGCCGTAGAGGAACACCTGGCGGCGGCGCCAGCGGTCCAGCAGGACTCCCGCGAAGGGGCCGATCACCGAATAGGGCAGCAGGAGTACCGCCATGGCCGAGGCGATGGCCGTGGGCGAGGCCTGCTTCTCCGGGGAGAAGACGACGTAGGCGGCCAGTGCGACCTGGTAGACCCCGTCGGCGGCCTGGGAGAGCAGCCGTACGGCGAGCAGGTTGCGGAAGTCCCGCAGACGCAGGAGTACGCGCAGATCACGTACGACAGCCATGAGGGAAAGGGTCACACACGCGGAGGGTCCCCGGGCAGATTGCCCGGGGACCCTCCGTGGAAGAACAGCCGAAGTCCAGGCGTCCGCGAGGACGCCGGGGTTTCGACTAGCGCTCGACCTCGCCCTTGATGAACTTCTCGACGTTCGCGTAAGCCTCGTCGTCGAAGTACTGCACCGGCGGGGACTTCATAAAGTAGCTCGAAGCCGACAGGATCGGGCCACCGATGCCCCGGTCCTTGGCGATCTTCGCCGCGCGCAGGGCGTCGATGATGACACCGGCGGAGTTCGGGGAGTCCCACACCTCGAGCTTGTACTCGAGGTTCAGCGGAACGTCGCCGAAGGCGCGGCCTTCGAGGCGGACGTAGGCCCACTTGCGGTCGTCGAGCCACGCGACGTAGTCGGACGGGCCGATGTGGACGTTCTTCTCGCCGAGCTCGCGGTCGGGGATCTGCGAGGTGACGGCCTGAGTCTTGGAGATCTTCTTCGACTCGAGGCGGTCGCGCTCCAGCATGTTCTTGAAGTCCATGTTGCCGCCGACGTTGAGCTGCATGGTGCGCTCAAGACGGACACCGCGGTCCTCGAACAGCTTCGCCATCACGCGGTGCGTGATGGTGGCGCCGACCTGCGACTTGATGTCGTCGCCGACGATCGGGACACCGGCCTCGGTGAACTTGTCGGCCCACTCCTTGGTGCCGGCGATGAAGACCGGGAGGGCGTTGACGAAGGCGACCTTGGCGTCGATGGCGCACTGGGCGTAGAACTTCGCCGCAGCCTCGGAACCGACCGGCAGGTAGCAGATCAGGACGTCGACCTGGCGGTCCAGGAGGGTCTGGACGATGTCGACCGGGGTCTCGGCCGACTCCTCGATCGTCTCGCGGTAGTACTTGCCCAGACCGTCCAGGGTGTGGCCGCGCTGAACGGTCACGCCCGCACTCGGGACGTCACAGATCTTGATGGTGTTGTTCTCGCTGGCGCCGATGGCGTCCGAAAGGTCGAGGCCGACCTTCTTCGCGTCGACGTCGAACGCGGCGACGAACTCGATGTCGCTCACGTGGTAGTCGCCGAACTGGACGTGCATCAGACCGGGGACCTTGGCCGCCGGGTCGGCGTCCTTGTAGTACTCGACGCCCTGCACCAGCGAGGCGGCGCAGTTGCCTACGCCGACGATGGCTACGCGAACCGAACCCATTCCGGTTGCTCCCTGTTTGTTCTCGGACGAGGCCTGCGAGATGCAGACCTCACTTTGCAGTTTCGTCGGACGGTCCGGGTCGTCTCTGATCCCGTCCCGCCCGCTCACTCTCGATGAGCTCGTTCAGCCAGCGCACTTCGCGCTCCACGGATTCCATGCCGTGGCGTTGCAGCTCGAGCGTGTAGTCGTCGAGCCGCTCGCGTGTGCGAGCCAGCGAGGCGCTCATCTTCTCCAGGCGCTCCTCAAGGCGGCTGCGACGGCCCTCCAGTACCCGCATGCGCACTTCTCGTTCGGTCTGACCGAAGAAAGCGAAGCGGGCGGCGAAGGACTCGTCCTCCCAGGCATCGGGGCCCGTGTGGGAGAGGAGCTCCTCGAAGTGCTCCTTACCTGCTGCCGTCAACCGGTAGACGATCTTGGCGCGGCGCCCTGCGAGTGAAGCGGCGAGAGCGTCTTCCGGGGCATTGCCCGGTTCTTCGATCAACCAGCCGTTGGTGACGAGCGTCTTGAGGCAGGGGTAGAGCGTCCCGTAACTGAACGCTCTGAACACCCCCAGCGAGGTGTTGAGCCGCTTGCGCAGCTCGTAACCGTGCATGGGGGATTCGCGAAGCAGGCCGAGAACAGCGAACTCGAGGATGCCTGAGCGCCTGCTCATCCGCTTGCCCTTCCCCTGCCTCGGAGTCTTTATGTCGAGCTGATGTATCGACTCGATACATCCAGACGATAGAGCGGGTAGCCCTCAGCTACAAGTGGTGACACGGTGACCGGCGTCACATCACCGATTTGCACGAGGCAAGTTGCCTGATTTGGGGTGAACTTCGGCACTGATTGGCTTTTGGGCGTGCGTAGTCTGTGCGCCATGACACCGGGGGGACCGGAACTCACCTGCCGCTTCCAGGCCACTCGCCTGCCCGAGGAGTAGTCGTTCGATGAGCGAGCACCGCCGCAAACCGCAACAGCCCCAGAGCGGTGGCCGCGCCGCCGCCCGTAGGGCTGCCCAGCAGCGCCCGTCCAGGGGCGCCGGGCGTGACGTCCCCACCGCGTCCCCCAGCGGGTCGTATTCCCAGCCGCCGGGTCACGGCAGCCGTTCGGACGCCCGGAGATCCGCCGGCCGCGGCTCGGCGGGCCGGGGCCGGGGCGCCGCCGCGGGCGCCGGCCGACCCAAGCGGTTCATCAACTACCCGCGCGGCGAAAAGGTCGGCTGGAAGCGCTTCGTCCCGTCGTGGAAGCTCGTCAGCGGCACGGCCCTGGGCTTCTGCGCGATGATCACGGTGGGCGCCGGAATCGGCATCGCCATGGTGAACAAGCCCGACGTGAACAAGACGGCCGAGGCGCAGAACAACGTCTTCTACTGGTCCGACAACAGTCAGATGGTCGCGACCGGCGGCGCCGTGAACCGCCAGATCGTCCCCATCGACAAGATCCCTCTGTCGATGCAGAACGCCGTGATCGCCGCGGAGAACGAGTCCTTCGATTCGGACAAGGGCGTCGACCCGATGGGCATCGCCCGCGCCGTGTGGAACATGGCCAAGGGCGGATCCACTCAGGGTGGCTCCACGATCACCCAGCAGTACGTGAAGAACCAGTACCTGGACTCGGATCAGACGCTCAAGCGAAAGGTCACCGAGCTCTTCATCTCGATAAAGCTGGGTGTGAGCGAGGAGAAGAACAAGATCCTCGCCGGCTACCTGAACACCGCCTACTACGGCCGTGACGCCTACGGGATCCAGGCGGCCGCGCGCGCCTACTTCGGCAAGGACAGCCAGAATCTGACCCCCTCCGAGAGCGCCTTCCTCGCCGCCGTGCTCAAGGGCCCGAACCTCTACAACCCCGACGGCGGCATCGGCTCCGCGGCTACGCCCGAAGCGAACGCCAAGCGGGCCGAGGAGCGCTGGGCCTGGGTGCTCAACCGCGAGGTCAAGGTCGGCCGCATGCAGCAGGCCGAGCGGGACAAGTACAAGGAATTCCCCGCACTGATCGAACCCGCCCAGGCCGCCGGCATGTCCGGCCAGATCGGTTATCTGGTCGAGACGGCCAAGCTGTACATGCTGAAGACCAACGGCATCAAGGTCGAGGACCTGGCCAAGGGCGGCTACCGGATCCACACCACCTTCAACAAGAAGAAGGTGGACGCGCTGGTCAAGGCGGTCGAGGGAACCCGCGACGGGATGCTCGACGAGAAGAAGCGGCCCGATACGGACACCTTCGTCCAGTTCGGCGCGGCATCGGTGGACGTGAAGACCGGCGCCCTCGTCGCCCTGTACGGCGGTCCCGGCATCGACAAGAAGCACTTCAACAACAACGCCAACACTTCGGGTGTCCAGGTCGGCTCGACCTGGAAGCCGTTCGTGCTGGCGGCGGCCATGCAGTACGGCACCCAGAACTCGGACGGCGAGGGGATCTCGGCCAAGAGCAAGTACCAGGCGAACGACCTCACGGTGATCAACAACCGTGCGGGCGAGCCACTGCGCGACGGCGCGGGCAAGCCGTTCCGGCAGAAGAACGAGAGCCCGACCTCCTACGGCTACGTGACCCTGAACGAGGCGATGGAGAAGTCCATCAACGTGCCCTTCGCCCAGCTCGTCTTCGATGTCGGACACAGCAAGGTGAAGGCCGTCGCGGAGGCGACCGGCATCCTGAAGGAGTCCTTCGACCCCAACGACAACGCCTCCTTCGCACTGGGCACCTCGACCCCCAGCGCCATCCGCATGGCCGACTCCTACGCCACCTTCGCCGCCTCCGGCATCCACCACGATCCGTACTCGGTGACGAGCGTCCAGAAGAACGGCAAGGACGTCCCCGGCTTCGCGGCCCCCAAGGGGCAGCGGGCCATGGACAACTCCGTCGCGGACAACGTCACCAAGGTCCTGCAGAACGTCGTCGAGAACGGCACCGGCACGAAGGCCAAGAAGCTCGGCCGGCCTGCCGCGGGCAAGACCGGTACCACCGACAAGAACATGTCGGCCTGGTTCGTCGGCTACACCCCCGAGCTGTCCACCTCCGTGGCCCTCTTCCGCTCCGACCCGAGCGCCAAGAAGAAGGAACTGATCTCGATGCGGGGCGTGGCGGGCATTCCCTCCCTCCACGGTGGTGACATCCCGGCCGAGATCTGGACCAAGTACATGAAGGAGGCGCTGAACGGCGTCCCGGAGTCGGAGTTCCCGGAGCCCGACGAGCTCGGTGTCGTCGCGAACGCCTCGGGCGCCCCCTCGCCCTCGCCGTCCCCCTCCCCGTCCCCCTCGCCGTCGCCGTCTCCGTCGAACTCGCCGTCCCCGTCCCCCAGCCCGAGCCCTTCGCGCAGCCACGGCAAGCCGACCTGCAAGCCCTGGGCCATCTGCGAGCCGAGCCCCAGCGCCAGTTCGTCCCGGTCGCCCTCGCCTTCGCCCAGCAAGTCGCGGGACAGGCCGAGCGGCGGTACCGGAGACTTCCCGATAGGGGGCTCCACGGGGGGCTGACCCGACGCCCCACGACACGGCCGGAGAGGGCCGCCGCACCCGGTGCGGCGGCCCTCTCCGCTGTGTCATGGGCGCGGGCGGCGCCGTACGGCAGGATGTGCGCATGACGAAGGTGCACGAGGACAGCCCCGTACTGCCCACCCAGCAGGACGAGGTGGCCGCCGCGGGAAGCGAGTTCATCGGCGGCCCGCTGGGCCGCTACGCCCGCCTCGGCGGCCACTGGCTGACCCCGGTGCGGGTCGTCGTGCTCGTGGCCCTGGGAATGTTCGCGCTCGGCATGGTGCAGAAACTGCCCTGCTACGACTGGGCGTGGTTCCGCGGGGCCGGCTCCCAGTACACCCACGCCTGCTACTCGGACATCCCGCACCTCTACGTCGTACGCGGCTTCGCCGACGGCCTCACCCCGTACTTCGACCGGCTCCCCGGCGACATGCAGTTCCTGGAGTACCCGGTGCTCACCGGGCTCTTCATGGAGATCGCCTCCTGGATGACCCCCGGCAGCGGCTCCATGCAGCACCGGGAGCAGATGTACTGGATGGTCAACGCGGGCATGCTGATGGTCTGCGCCGCAGTGATCGCGGTGTGCGTGGCCCGCACCCACCGCAGGCGGCCGTGGGACGCGCTGCTCTTCGCCCTCGCGCCCGCCTTCGCGCTCACCGCGACCATCAACTGGGACCTGCTGGCCATCGCCCTGACCGCCGCCGCGATGCTCATGTGGTCGCGGGGCGGGGCGCGGTCCTTCGGTGTCCTGATCGGCCTGGCCACGGCGGCCAAGCTCTACCCCGTCCTGCTGCTCGGTGCCGTGTTCGTGCTCTGCTGGCGGGCCGGGAAGTGGCGTGCGTTCGGCGAGGCGGTCGGCGGCGCCCTGGTCGCCTGGCTCGTGGTGAACCTGCCCGTGATGCTCTTCGCCTGGGAGGGCTGGCAGAAGTTCTACACCTTCAGCCAGGAGCGGCCCATCGACTTCGGATCCGTGTGGCTGCTGATCTCCCAGCGTTCCGGGAACCCCATCGACGGCGCCAACACCTATGCGACGGGCCTGACGCTGCTGCTGTGCGCGGGCATCGGACTGCTCACGCTGACCGCGCCCCGCCGCCCCCGCTTCGCGCAGCTGGCCTTCCTGCTGGTGGCGGCCTTCATCCTGGTCAACAAGGTCTACTCGCCCCAGTACGTGCTCTGGCTCATCCCGCTCGCCGCGCTGGCCCGGCCGCGCTGGCGGGACTTCCTGATCTGGCAGGCCGGCGAGGTCGTCTACTTCCTGGGGATCTGGTTCTACCTCGCCTACACGACCAGCGGGGACAAGCACCAGGGCCTGCCCCTGGAGGGCTACCAGGTGGCCATCGCGGCCCACCTGCTGTGCACGCTCTACCTGTGCGCGGTGGTCGTACGCGACATCCTGCTGCCCGATCGGGACGTGGTGCGGCGCGACGGCTCGGACGACCCCTCCGGAGGCGTCCTGGACGGCGCCGAGGACGTCTTCACGCTCCCGCTCACGCCGAAGGCGCCGCGGGAAGCGGCGCCTTCGGAGGGGCAGCGGGTGGAGTGGGGGGTACGCCCCGGAGAGTGACTCAGGCGTCGAGCACCCGGTCGAACTGCGTGGTGGTGTGGCGCAGGTGCGCCACCAGCTCGTCGCCGACCTTCGGCTCGGGAGAGTCCGACGGCACGAACAGGATGGACACCTGCATGTGCGGCGGCTCGGCGAACCAGCGCTGCTTGCCCGCCCACACGAACGGCGACAGGTTCCGGTTGACGGTGGCGAGACCGGCGCGGGCGACGCCCTTGGCGCGCGGCATCACCCCGTGCAGCGCCTTGGGGGCCTCCAGGCCGACTCCGTGGGAGGTGCCGCCGGCGACGACGACCAGCCAGCCGTCGGAGGCGGCCTTCTGCTGCCGGTAGCCGAACCGGTCACCCTTGGCGACGCGGGTGACGTCGAGCACCGCGCCGCGGTACTCGGTCGCCTCGTGGTCGCCCAGCCACAGCCGGGTACCGATGCGGGCCCGGAAGCGCGTCTGCGGGAACTGCTGCTGCAGCCGCGCCAGGTCGGAGGCCTTCAGGTGGCTGACGAACATCGTGTGCAGCGGCAGCCGGGCCGCGCGCAGCCGGTCCATCCAGGCGATGACCTCCTCGACGGCGTCGGAGCCGTCGGGGCGGTCCAGCGGCAGGTGCAGGGCGAAGCCCTCCAGCCGGACGTCCTCGATCGCCGTGTGCAGCTGGCCGAGGTCCTGCTCGGAGATCCCGTGCCGGCGCATCGAGCTCATGCACTCGATCACCACACGGGCACCGACCAGGCCGCGCACACCGTCCAGCGAGGACACCGAGCGGATGACCCGGTCCGGCAGCGGCACCGGCTCCTCACCGCGCCGGAACGGGGTGAGGACGAGCAGGTCACCGCCGAACCAGTCCTTGATGCTGGCGGCCTCGTACGTCGTCCCGACGGCGAGGACGTCGGCACCCATCCGGGTGGCCTCCTCGCAGAGCCGCTCGTGACCGAAGCCGTAGCCGTTGCCCTTGCAGACGGGGATCATCCCGGGGAACTGATCCTGGATCTGCTTCTGGTGCGCACGCCAGCGCGCGGTGTCGACGTAGAGCGTGAGCGCCATGCCCGTCCGGAGCCTCTCTCGATGAGCTGCGTGGTGCAGCGGTGCGGTGTGTGTGGATGGGGCGGGGTCAGCGACGCGACATGTAGATGTCGAGCGCCTTGTGCAGCAGCTTGTTGAGCGGGAAGTCCCACTCGCCGACGTACTCGACGGCCTCGCCGCCCGTGCCGACCTTGAACTGGATCAGGCCGAACAAGTGGTCGTTCTCGTCCAGGGTGTCACTGATGCCGCGCAGGTCGTAGACGCTTGCGCCGAGCGCGTAGGAGTCGCGCAGCATGCGCCACTGCATCGCGTTGGAGGGACGGACCTCGCGCTTGTGGTTGGCGGAGGCGCCGTACGAGTACCAGACGTGCTGGCCGACGGTGAGCATCGTGGCGGCGGCCAGCGGCTCCCCCTCGTGCGTGGCGATGTACAGCCGCATCCGGTTGGGGTCCTCGGAGTTGAGGGCCGTCCACTGGCGCTGGAAGTAGCTGAGCGGGCGCGGTCGGAACTTGTCGCGCTCGGCCGTGACCTCGTACAGCTTCTGCCAGGTCGGCAGGTCCTCGTAGCCGCCCTGGACGACCTCGACGCCGGCCTTCTCCGCCTTCTTGATGTTGCGGCGCCACAGCTGGTTGAAGCCCTTGAGGACGTCGTCCAGCGAGCGGTTGGCCAGCGGCACCTGGAAGACGTACCGGGGCTGGACGTCGCCGAAGCCGGCGCCGCCGTCCTCGGCCTGCTGCCAGCCCATCCGGCGGAGCTTGTCGGAGACTTCGAAGGCGCGGGGCTCGATGACGGAGGCCTCCACGTCGCGCAGGCGCTTGACCTCAGGGTCCTGGATACCGGCCTTGATGGCGGTCGAGTTCCAGCGGCGGATGACGACGGGCGGGCCCATCTTCACGGTGAAGGCGCCCTGCTGCTTGAGGTGCGCCAGCATCGGCTGGAGCCACTCTTCGAGGTTGGGGGCGTACCAGTTGATGACCGGGCCCTCGGGGAGGTACGCGAGGTACCGCTTCACCTTGGGCAGCTGTCGGTACAACACGAGTGCGGCGCCGACGAGTTCGCCGGACTGGTCGAACCATCCGAGGTTCTCGGAGCGCCACTCGTTCTTCACGTCGGCCCACGCCGGGACCTGGCAGTGGCTAGCCGAGGGCAGGCTCTGGAGGTAGCCCAGGTGCTGCTCTCGGCTGATGGTCCTCAGGGACAGGCTCATGCGGGGCGTCTCCTCGGCGGCTTCGCTGGCTATGGCGCGAAGCCTACTGCGACGTGGGCGCCACCCATCTGGGGGACAGGCCGGGCCTGGGCCGGTGGGAGGCCGGCGCCCCGTCGCGGAGGCACCCGGTCAGCCCAGCCAGCCGCCGAAGAGACCGCCGTGCGCCATGCCGAGGAAGAAGCCGATGGCCGAGGCTCCGAGCCCGATGATCAGTGCTGTGCGTTCGCGTGTCGTGGCGGAGATGAACTGGCCGTAGAGCCCGGTGGCGATCCCGATCAGCCCGGTCCACGAGCTGAGCAGGTGCAGATGGTGGAAGAAGGCCGTGACGAACGCCACGGCGCCGAGGATCAGGGTCACCGCCACCAGGGTGTCCTGGAGGGGGTGGGGCTTGCCGTCGGTCGCGAAGAGCGAGATGGACTGGCGTTGCATTGCCTGTGCCATGGGAAGGCACCTCCTGGCTGCAGCAGAGCGGTGCTGCGGGCCGCCCCCGGCAGGGGCCGGGGGCTTAGCACCGAGAACACCCGATGCATACAGATTGTGGCCTCCTGCTGCCGGATTTCAACCGGAAGGAGTCGAGGAGGTAGTCTGTACAGCTGCGCGGTGTCTGCTCTGCAGATGCCGTGCGCACGCATCACGACCCTCCTGCCACGGAACGACCGTGGCCGCTGAGTCCAAAGGAGGTGGGTTCCACATGCGTCACTACGAAGTGATGGTCATCCTCGACCCCGATCTCGAGGAGCGCGCTGTCTCCCCGCTGATCGAGAACTTCCTTTCTGTCGTCCGTGAGGGCAACGGAAAGGTCGAGAAGGTCGACACCTGGGGCCGTCGTCGTCTCGCTTACGAGATCAAGAAGAAGCCCGAGGGCATCTACTCGGTCATCGACCTCCAGGCCGAGCCTGCGGTCGTCAAGGAGCTTGACCGACAGCTGAACCTGAACGAGTCGGTTCTCCGGACCAAGGTCCTTCGCCCCGAGACCCACTGAACTTCGGTTCAGCGGTAATCGGGACCGAGTAGCACAGCAGCCCAGCAGCAATCCCCGCCGAGAGGTTCATCCATGGCAGGCGAGACCGTCATCACGGTCGTCGGCAATCTCGTCGACGACCCCGAGCTGCGCTTCACCCCCTCGGGTGCGGCGGTCGCGAAGTTCCGTGTCGCGTCCACTCCCCGCACTTTCGACAAGCAGACCAATGAGTGGAAGGACGGCGAAAGCCTGTTCCTGACCTGCTCGGTCTGGCGTCAGGCGGCGGAAAACGTCGCCGAGTCCCTTCAGCGGGGCATGCGCGTCATCGTGCAGGGCCGGCTGAAGCAGCGGTCCTACGAGGACCGTGAGGGTGTCAAGCGCACGGTCTACGAGCTGGACGTCGAGGAAGTCGGCCCCAGCCTGAAGAACGCCACGTCCAAGGTCACCAAGACCACTGGTCGCGGTGGTCAGGGTGGATACGGCGGCGGTGGCGGCGGTCAGCAGCAGGGCGGCGGCGGTGGCAACTGGGGCGGAGCCCCCAGTGGCGGCGCCCCCCAGGGCGGCGGAGCTCCCTCCGACGACCCCTGGGCGTCCAGTGCGCCGGCCGGTGGCCAGCAGCAGCAGGGCGGCGGCGGTGGCGGTTGGGGCGGAAGCTCCGGCGGCTCCGGCGGTGGCTACTCGGACGAGCCGCCCTTCTAGGGCAGCTCGCACCCCCACTTCTTGATTTCACAGGAGAGACACAATGGCGAAGCCGCCTGTGCGCAAGCCTAAGAAGAAGGTCTGCGCGTTCTGCAAGGACAAGACCGTGTACGTGGACTACAAGGACACGAACATGCTGCGGAAGTTCATTTCCGACCGTGGCAAGATCCGTGCCCGCCGCGTCACCGGCAACTGCACGCAGCACCAGCGTGACGTCGCCACGGCTGTGAAGAACAGCCGTGAGATGGCACTGCTGCCCTACACGTCCACCGCGCGATAAGGAAAGGGTGACCGAATAATGAAGATCATCCTGACCCACGAGGTCTCTGGCCTCGGCACCGCCGGCGACGTCGTCGACGTCAAGGACGGCTACGCTCGCAACTACCTGGTCCCGCGTGGTTTCGCGATCCGCTGGACCAAGGGTGGCGAGAAGGACGTGGCGCAGATCCGCCGCGCCCGCAAGATCCACGAGATCGCGACGATCGAGCAGGCCAACGAGTTCAAGGCCAAGCTCGAGAACGTCAAGGTCCGTCTGGCCACCCGCGCGGGTGACGCCGGTCGTCTCTTCGGTTCCGTCACGCCCTCCGACATCGCCACGGCGATCGAGGCGTCCGGTGGCCCGAAGGTCGACAAGCGCCGCGTGGAGCTGGGCTCCCCGATCAAGACCCTCGGCTCGTACCAGGTCTCCGTGCGTCTGCACGCTGACGTGGCCGCGACCGTCGGCATCGAGGTCGTCGCCGCCTAAGGGCTGCGCATGAAGGGCCGCACCCCTGTGGGGGTGCGGCCCTTCTTCGTTGTTTCACGTGAAACATCGCTCCGGAGCGACCTCGGACCACCTCGGGGTGGCTCGGTCTACCGGGTGGCTCCGGCGACCAGCCAGCGGCCCGAGCGGGCGCGCAGCTGGAGGGTGACCATCCGGACCAGCATCATCAGGGTCATGGCGCACCAGAGGGCCGTCAGCCCGCCGCCCAGGGCCGGTACGAGCAGGGCGGCCGGGGCGAAGACGGCGAGGGTCAGCAGCATGGCCCAGGCCAGGTAGCGGCCGTCGCCCGCGCCCATCAGGACGCCGTCGAGGATGAAGACGATGCCGGAGACGGGCTGCGAGACGGCCACCACGAGCAGAGCCGGCAGCAGGGCGTCCTCGACGGCGGGATCGCTCGTGAAGAGCGGGATGAACACCGGGCGGGCCGCGATCACGAGGAGGCCCAGGACGATGCCGGAGACGATCCCCCACTGCACCATGCGGCGGCAGGCGGCCTTGGCCCCCTCGGTGTCGCCCGCGCCGAGGTAGCGGCCGATGATGGCCTGCCCGGCGATCGCGATCGCGTCGAGGGCGAAAGCGAGCAGGCTCCACAGGGAGAGCAGGATCTGGTGGGCCGCGATATCGGCGTCTCCGAGGCGTGCGGCCACGGCGGTCGCGATCAGCAGGACGGCCCGCAGGGACAGGGTGCGGACCAGCAGGGGCGCACCGGCCTGTGCGCAGGCCCGGATGCCCTCGGCATCGGGCCTCAGGGAGGCGCCGTGCCTGCGGGCGCCCCGGACTACCACGACCAGGTAGGCGGCGGCCATGGCGCACTGGGCGATCACGGTGCCCCACGCGGAGCCGGCGATGCCGAGGCCGGCCCCGTAGACGAGGGCCACGTTCAGGGCTCCGTTGAGGGCGAAGCCGCCGATCGCGACGTAGAGCGGGGTCCGGGTGTCCTGGAGGCCGCGGATGACGCCGGTGGCGGCGAGCACCACGAGCATCGCGGGGATGCCGAGGGCGGAGATCCGCAGATAGGTGATCGCGTACGGGGCGACGGTGTCGGAGGCCCCGAAGAAGGAGATCAGGGTGGGCGCCGTGGGCAGGACGACGGCGACGACGACCGCGCCGAGGAGCAGGGCGAGCCAGATGCCGTCCATGCCCTGCCGGATGGCGGCCTGGAGGTCACCCGCACCGACGCGGCGGGCCACGGCCGCGGTGGTGGCGTAGGCGAGGAAGACGAAGATGCTCACGGCCGTGGTGAGCAGCGCGGCCGCGATGCCGAGACCGGCCAGCTGGGGTGTGCCGAGGTGGCCCACGATGGCGCTGTCGGCCATCACGAAAAGGGGTTCGGCGACGAGGGCGCCGAAGGCGGGGACGGCGAGTGCGAGGATCTCGCGGTCGTGCCGTCTCGGGGCAGCCTTCGGTGCGGTGGGGGCCTGTCTCATGTGCTCAATCTAATCTTCCACAGGTAATAGACACAAGGTCCTTTGGATCCTTACCGATGCGTCGATTCGAGCGTTCGCCCCACCTCGTTGGAGGCGATCTCGAGACAGTGGCGAAGAATTTTCTCCCCCACAGCCAGCGGACGGCGAAATAGCAGGTCAGGTGGGGTAAGTGGGTAGGCCAGGTGATTTTGTCCACAGCGCCGTCCCCCGGTCCGTGCACAGCTTCCGGGGAGTTACCCACAGCATTGGTGCCGTCATCCACACCTCATCCACACAGCCTGTGGATAACAAGATTGGCTGACGTCGCTCCCGGCCCTACCGTGGTGCGTTGTCCGACTCGCCGAGAGCCGATTCGGGTGCCCCAAATGTCAGAGCCGTGTCGTAGAAAGAGTGACACGGCAAGGTCCGCGTTGCGGACGGGAGGAGGCGGCCCGGTGAGTATGTCCGAGCCCATGGACGACCCCTGGGCCGACAGCGGTCCAGGTGACCGTCTGCCCGCCCGTACGCGCCGCAACGGCGAAGGCCGTGGCCGCGGGGACGAACAGAGCGACCGAGGCCGCGAGGGCGGCTCCTGGGACGGCGGTGGCGGCGGCTTCGAGCGGGTCCCGCCCCAGGACCTCGACGCCGAGCAGTCCGTCCTCGGCGGCATGCTGCTGTCCAAGGACGCCATCGCCGACGTGGTCGAGGTGCTGAAGGGGCACGACTTCTACCGTCCGTCGCACGAAACGATCTACCAGGCCATCCTCGACCTGTACGCCAAGGGAGAGCCGGCCGACCCGATCACCGTCAGCGCCGAGCTGACCCGGCGCGGTGAGATCAGCAAGGTCGGCGGGGCCCCCTACCTGCACACCCTGGTCCAGTCGGTCCCCACGGCGGCGAACGCCGAGTACTACGCGGAGATCGTCCACGAGCGGGCGGTCCTGCGCCGGCTGGTCGCCGCCGGTACGAAGATCACGCAGATGGGTTACGCCGCCGACGGGGACGTCGACGAGATCGTCAACAGCGCCCAGGCCGAGATCTACGCCGTCACCGAGCAGCGGACCTCCGAGGACTACCTGCCGCTCGGGGACATCATGGAGGGCGCCCTCGACGAGATCGAGGCGATCGGTTCGCGCAGCGGCCAGATGTCGGGCGTCCCGACCGGCTTCACGGACCTGGACTCGCTGACCAACGGTCTGCACCCGGGCCAGATGATCGTCATCGCGGCCCGACCCGCCATGGGTAAGTCCACCCTCGCGCTGGACTTCGCCCGTGCCTGTTCCATCAAGGCGAATCTGCCCAGCGTCATCTTCTCCCTCGAAATGGGGCGCAACGAGATCGCGATGCGCCTGCTCTCGGCGGAGGCCCGGGTGGCCCTGCACCACATGCGCTCCGGCACGATGACGGACGACGACTGGACCCGGCTGGCCCGCCGGATGCCGGACGTTTCCGCCGCCCCGCTCTACATCGACGACTCCCCGAACCTGTCGATGATGGAGATCCGCGCGAAGTGCCGCCGCCTCAAGCAGCGCAACGACCTGTCGCTCGTCGTCATCGACTACCTGCAGCTGATGCAGTCGGGCGGCTCGCGCAGGCCGGAGAGCCGCCAGCAGGAGGTCTCGGACATGTCCCGAAACCTCAAGCTCCTGGCGAAGGAGCTGGAGGTCCCGGTGATCGCGCTGTCCCAGCTGAACCGTGGTCCCGAGCAGCGCACCGACAAGAAGCCCATGGTCTCCGACCTGCGTGAGTCCGGCTCGATCGAGCAGGACGCCGACATGGTGATCCTGCTGCACCGCGAGGACGCGTACGAGAAGGAGTCCCCCCGCGCGGGTGAGGCGGACCTGATCGTGGCGAAGCACCGTAACGGTCCTACGGCCACCATCACCGTGGCCTTCCAGGGCCATTATTCGCGGTTCGTGGACATGGCCAACACGTAGCATCCGCACCATGGATGCCGCATTGGAAGATCATGTCCTGCTGCCCGCGACCCGGCGTGCGCTGAACCACCGGATCGCGGTCGCGCAGCGCGAAGGCCGGACGCCGTCCCTGGTGGCGGCCGTGGTGCGGGGCGGCGAGGTGGTCTGGGAGGGGTCCCGGACCATGGTCGAGGGCCACGGCCCCGACGGAAACGTGCAGTACCGGATCGGGTCGATCACCAAGACGTTCACCGCCGTGCTGGTGATGCGGCTGCGGGACGAGGGCCTGCTGGAACTGGGCGACCCGATCGAGAAGTTCCTTCCGGGTACGGGAGTCGGCGAGGTGACGGTGGGGCAACTGCTGTCCCACACCTCCGGACTGGCGGCGGAGACGCCTGGCGAGTGGTGGGAGCGGACGGCGGGCACGCTGCGGCCGGAGCTCTCGGACGTCCTGGGCGAGCGCCCCTTCCGCTTCGAGCCCGGTCGGCGCCACCACTACTCCAACCCGGGCTACACACTGCTCGGTTCGCTCGTCGAGGCCGTCCGCGCGAGGCCGTGGGAGGAGGCGCTGCGCACCGAGGTGCTGGAGCCGCTGGGGCTGGAGCGCACGACGGCGCAGCCGGTGGCCCCGCACGCCGGCGGCTGGGCGGTGCACCCGTGGGCGGACGTGATGATGCCGGAACCCCTGGAGGACCTCGGGCTCATGGCCCCGGCCGGCCAGCTGTGGTCCACCACCGGGGATCTGGCGAAGTTCGCCGCCTTCCTCGGACAGGGCGACGCGCGCGTGCTGAGCGCCGAGTCCGTACGGGAGATGCGGGCCTCGGCCACTCCCCCGGAGCCGGGCATCGCCGACCTCGGATACGGGCTCGGGGTGCAGCTGACGCTGAGCGGCGGGCGCTGGCTCGCGGGCCACACCGGCTCGCTGCCGGGCTTCCTCGCCGGGCTGTGGCTGAGCGAGGCGGACGACGTGGCGGCGGTGGTGCTGGCCAACTGCACGTCGGGGCTCGCGGTTTCCACGCTGGCCGCCGAACTGGTGGGCATCGTCGCCGATGCCGAGCCGCGGATCCCCGAGCCGTGGCGGCCGCTGCGGGAGGCCGATCCCGTGGCGCTGGAGCTGTGCGGCCCTTGGTACTGGGGCACGTCGGCCCAGGCGGTACGGCTGACCTACGACGGATTCCTGGAGCTGGGCCCGGTGGGCGCGACCGGCCGGGCCGCCCGCTTCCGGCCGGAGCCGGACGGCAGCTGGACCGGGCTGGGCGGCTACTACGCTGGTGAGTCGCTGCGGGCCGTACGGCGGCCGGACGGATCGGTGAGCCACCTCGACCTCGCCTCGTTCGTGTTCACCCGGGAGCCCTACGACCCGAAGTCCCCGGTGCCCGGCGGGGTCGACCCGCAGGGCTGGCGGGGCATCGGCTAGCGGAGGCCCTTCACCCCGCCGTGAGTTCGCGCTCCAGGGGGGTGCGGAAGCGCGGGGTGACGCGGGCCTCCCCCAACCAGGCGGCGAGCCGGACGGCCTCGGCGGCCACGGCCTTCTCGGCTTCGCTGCCGGGTTCCCCCAGCAGCCGGTGGACGATCTCGCCGTCACCGCGCTGGGCCCAGCCGCCGACGATCTCTCCGTTCCACCACACGGTGGGGCCGATGTTGCCGGAGTGGTCGAAGAGGGGTGGCCGGTGGGCGGGGTCGAGATGGAAGCCCCGGTCCACCCAGCCCATCGCGCTCGGGTCCAGGGCGGGCAGCAGGGCGGCCCAGGGCTCCTGCTCGGGTTCGGGCCCGGTGTCCCCGGGGCAGACGAGCGCGGTGGCGCCGTCCTCGAGCCGGACCTTCTCGGGGCCGACTGCCGCGAGGGCCTTGCGGACCTCGGTGAGGGTCCAGCCCGTCCACCACTTGAGGTCGGCCTCGGTGGCGGGACCGTAGGAGTGGAGCCAGCGCCGGGCGATCTCGGCGCGGCCCTCGGCCGCGGGCACGACGGGCCAGGGCTCGGTATGGACCCAGCGGTACTGGCTGGAGGTCCACGATCCCCGGGGCCGGTCCCGGCGAATCCGGCCGTCGGCGGCGAGTAGCCGGATGACACGGGTGGCGACACCGGTCTCGGTCTCGTACTTCTTGCCCCGGCCGTAGACGAATTTTCGGCGCAGGGCGGGGACGGCCGCGGAGAGCTGGCTGCCGGTGGAGGGGCCGTGGGAGTCGAGCGCGTCCAGCACGGCGCTCTCCACCTGGGCCAGCCAGTCCGCGTCGAGGCCCTGACCGTCCTCGTCGAGGTGCTTGAGGAAGGTGCGCCGCTCCTTCACGGCGATGCCGCGGGCGGTGGAGGCGTCGACGTAGGGGGCGAGCTCGGTGGAGACGGCGAAGAGCGTGTTGCGCATGCTGAGGAGCCGCACGAGGGTCACGTCCTCGTACAGGGCCTGCTCGATCGCGGCGGGCGCTCCTTCGCTCAGCCTGGCGCGGGCCGAGAGGAAGACGGTCGCGGCATCGGTGGCGTGCAGGGCGACGACGCAGTCCGCGGCCTCGGGCACGGTGGCGGCGTGTGCCGACGGGGCCAAGCGGTGCCTGCGGCCGAGGCGCCGGCGGCGGTCCGCGGTGGTGACGAGGGGAAGGCTGCTCATCCTCCCGATCGTAGGCCGGGCAGCCGATGGCGGCCCGGCCCACACCCGGCGTCTCAGAGCTGGAGTTTGAACCCGACGTGCGAGGCGGTGAAGCCGAGCCGCTCGTAGAAGCGGTGGGCGTCGACGCGGGTCACGTCCGAGGTGAGCTGGACGAGTTGGCAGTTCTCGGCACGGGACTGTTCGATCGCCCATTCGATGAACAGGGTGCCCAGCCCGCTGCCGCGTTCGTCGGCGTGGACCCGTACGCCCTCGATGATCGAACGGGTGCTCCCCTTGCGGGAGAGCCCGGGGACGATCGTCAGCTGGAGGGTGCCGACGACGCGGCCCGCACGGACGGCGACGACCACGTGCTGGTGGGGGTCGTCGGTCAGTCGTTTGAGGGCCGCCGCGTAGGGGGTGAGATCGTCCGGGGACTCCCGGGTGGCGCCGAGCGGGTCGTCCGCGAGCATCGCGACGATCGCGGGCAGGTCCTCCTCGGTGGCGGGGCGGATGAGCAGGCCGGAGCTGATGTCGGTCATGGTCTGGTGCTCCTTGCTCAGCCGGCCGCCACGGTCAGCGGGGCCCACCGGCGGGTCCAGTCACCGGGCAGGCCGGGGATGTCCCGGGTCATGACGGTGTTGAAGGCCACGGAGTCGAGACCGCGGTCCTTGAGCCAGCCGAGCAGCTCTTCGTGACGGACGTCGACATCCGTGCGCAGGGGCCGGTCGGTGGCCGCCGCGAGGACGGTGACCAGAGCCCGGGCCGTGCCGGTGTCCCGGGCCACCAGCGGTCCGATGACATGGGTCTCCATGTTCGGCCAGATCGCTCCGTAGCCGATCAGTTCGCCGGAGGGGTCCTCGGCGACGAGCAGCCGGTCCGTGAAGGCCGGCAGCCGGGTGACCAGGTGCGTCCGGTCGGCGCCGAAGACCTCGGTGTCCAGCCGGAGGATCCGCGGGATGTCCTCGGCGCCTGCGGGCCGTACACGGACGGTGTCCTGCGCGGGACCGGTGGCGTCCGGGCTGAAGGAGCCCCGCAGCATCTCGGCGCGGCCGGTGGTCTCGAAGCCGAGCTCCTCGTAGAGGGGGCGGCCGTACGGGGTGGAGTGCAGGGTGAGCGGAACGCCCTTGAGGACCTCGTCGCAGACGTACGTCATCAGGCGCCGGCCCAGACCCTGGCGGGCATAGCGTTCGGCGACCAGGACCATGCCGATGGCGGCGAGTTCGGGATCGGCCAGCGGCGGTCCGTACCGGGTGACCACGCAGGCCGTGGCCAGCCCCTGTCCGTCGGGAGCGTCGATGCCGTAGCCGTGTCCGGCGGCGAGCAGCAGACCCCACTTGTGGTCCTCGCGGGGCCAGCCGCGGTCTTCGGAGAGATCGGCGCAGTGGCGGAGGTCGTCCACGGTCAGTGCGCGGATCGGGAGGGAGGTGAGGTGTGGTGGTGTCACGGACCCAGACTGGTTCATCGACGGTGATCCGGTCCAGGGGATTTGGGATGGATGTTTCACGTGAAACATCCACGCGAGGTCCGGTGGGCGGCACCACTGTTTCACGTGAAACGAACGGACTAGCCTCGACGGTTATGACCCTCCTCCACCTGTTCGACCTCGACGGGACGCTGATGTACGGCTCGGCCTCGCCGGTCGAGATCTCGCGGCAGCTCGGGCTGTCCGACGAGATCGCCGAGCTGGAGCGGGCCTTCGCCGCACGGGAGCTCCAGCCGCACCAGTTCGCGCTGGCGGCGCAGAAGCTCTGGGCGGAGCTCACTCCGGCACACGTACGGGCGGCGTTCGACGGGGCGCCCTGGCTGTCGGGGATCCGGGAGGTCTGGCAGGAGATCCGGGGGCGCGGGGACTACTGCGCGGTGATCTCGCTGTCCCCGTCGTTCTTCGTAGAGCTCCTGCTGGAGTGGGGCGCGCACGCCGCGCACGGCTCGGTCTTCCCGGAAGTGCCCTTCACCCGGCCGGTGGACGTGGCCGGGATCCTGACGCCGGAAGGGAAGGTGACGGTCGCCGACCAGCTGTGCGCGCGGTTCGGCGTGACCCGGGCCGACTGTGTCGCGTACGGGGATTCCAGCACCGACGTGGAGCTCTTCGCAGCGGTCCCGCTCTCGGTCGCGGTGAACGCCCGGCCCTACCTGGTGGAGCGGGCGACGCACGTCTACGAGGGCCGGGACCTGCGCGAGGCATACCAGCTGACAGGGGTGGCACGCACGGGAGTTGAGGCATCTTAAGGGGAAAGTGGGTTCGAAACGCGGAATTCCCGCATTTCCCCGCAGGCTCTGGGGCGGACTGGCACGCTGTGAAACCCGGAACCACGGATTCGAAGGCCGTGGCGTGTGCAGACCTACCGAGATGCTCGAAGCGAGGCACCGCATGGACGCTCCGCCCACCAGATCGGCAAGACGGGGGTCATCCCGGATACCGTCCGGGGACGGGGCGACCGAGCCCTCCCCCGAACCCTCCCCCGATGCGGTGCTCATCCGCCGGACGCTCGCGGAGATCGCACCCGTCGCCGACAAGGTGACCTCATATTTCTACGCCGTCGTCTTCACGGGACACCCGGAGCTCCGGGGGCTGTTCCCCGCCGCGATGGACGTGCAGCGAGACCGGCTGCTGAAGGCGCTGCTGACGGCCGCCGAGCACATGGACAACCCCGAGGTGCTCACCGCCTACCTGCGCCGCCTGGGTAGCGGGCACCGCAAGTACGGAACCCGGCCCGAGCACTATCCGCCGGTGGGAGAGGCGCTGATCGGGGCGCTGGCCAAGTACGCGCAGGACACCTGGGGGCCGGAGACCGAGGCGGCCTGGGTCCGGGCGTACACCGCGATCTCGCAGATCATGATCGACGCGGCGGCCGAGGACGAGCCGAAGGCGCCGCCGTGGTGGCACGCGGAGGTGGTCTCGCACGATCTGCGGACTTCCGACATCGCGGTGCTCACCGTCCGGCCCGACCAGCCCTACCCCTTCCTCGCGGGCCAGTACACGAGCCTGGAGACCCCGTGGTGGCCGCGCGTCTGGCGGCACTACTCCTTCGCCTCGGCGCCGCGCGCGGACGGACTGCTGTCCTTCCACGTCAAGGCCGTCCCGGCGGGATGGGTCTCCAACGCGCTCGTCCGGCACGCCCGCCCCGGCGACGTGCTGCGGCTCGGGCCCCCGACGGGATCGATGGTGGTGGACCACAGCACCGACAACGGGATGCTGTGCCTGGGCGGCGGCACGGGCATCGCCCCCATCAAGGCGCTGATCGAGGACGTGGCCGAGCACGGAGAGCGGCGCCCGGTGGAGGTGTTCTTCGGGGCGCGCAGCGACGACGACCTGTACGACAAGGACACGCTGCTGGGGCTGCAGCGCTCGCACCCCTGGCTGTCGGTGCGCCCGGTGGTCTGTGACGAGGGCCTGGCCGGACAACTGCCCCAGGCCGTCGGCACCCACGGGCCCTGGAGTTCGTACGACGCGTTCGTCTCGGGGCCGGCCGCGATGATCCGCAGCGGGGTGGACGCGCTGAAGAGGATCGGGATCCCCGGTGAGCGGATCCGGCACGACGAGGTGGAGGAACTGGCGGGCGTCGCCGGCTGATTCGGCGGCGGCGCCCGCGTGCGGTGGGTCAGCCCAGGTCGGGGGCGTGCATGGCGCGCACGCCCTCGATGTTGCCGTCGAGGTAGTGGCGCAGGGACAGCGGGACGAGATGCACCGCGGCGATGCCGACGCGGCTGAAGGGCACGCGGACGATCTCGTACTCGCCCTCCGGCTCGTCGATCTCGGGGCCGTGCCGCTGGCTGGGGTCCATGGATTCGAGATGGCAGACGAAGAAGTGCTGCACCTTGACGCCGGTCACTCCCCCGTCGGCGATGTGCTCGACGGTGTCGACGAAGCAGGGCACGACATCGGTGATCTTCGCGCCGAGTTCCTCGTGGAGCTCTCGGTGGAGGGCGTCGACGACGGTCAGGTCCGAGGGCTCCACGCCCCCGCCGGGGGTGAGCCAGTACGGGTCGACGCCGGGTTTGGTCCGCTTGATGAGGATCAGGTCGTCACCGTCGAGCAGGATCGCGCGGGCGGTGCGTTTGACCACTGGACGTTCGGTCATGGGAGAAGAGTGGCCCAGACTTCCGCTTCTGAAACGCGCGCGGGTGAAACCCGCCGGGCGGGGATCCGGGCGGTCCGAGCCGCGGGACTGCGTGCTCGGACCGCCTTCGGACCGGCGGTCAGCTCTTCGCGGCCGCCAGGTCGAGTGCCCGCAGCACGTCCGTGACCAGGTCCTCGGTGTCCTCGGCCCCCGCGGAGAATCGGATGAAGCCCTCCGGAACGTTGTCGCCGCCCCACCGTCGGCGGCGCTCCGCGGTGGACCGCACCCCGCCGAAACTGGTGGCGTCCTCGACGAGCCGCAGGGCGGCCATGAACCGTTCCGCGTGCGCGCGGTCGGGCAGGGTGAAGGAGACCACGGAGCCGAAGCCCCGCATCTGCCGCGCGGCCGTCTTGTGGGACGGATCCGCCGGCAGGCCCGGGTAGCGCAGCCCGGTGACGTCGCCACGGTCGGTGAGGGCCTCCGCGACGGCGAGCGCGTTGGCCCACTGGCGCTGGGCGCGCAGTTGGATGGTGGACAGGGACCGGTGGGCGAGCCAGGCCTCCATGGGGCCGGGGATGGCGCCGACCACCTTGCGCCAGCGGCGGATGCCCGCGGCGAGCTCGGCGTCGCGGCAGACGACGTACCCGAGCAGCAGGTCGCCGTGGCCGGTCAGCCCCTTGGTGCCGCTGGCCACCGAGAAGTCGGCACCCAGTTCGAGGGGGCGTTGGCCGAGCGGGGTCGCGAGGGTGTTGTCGACGGCGACGAGGGTTCCGCCGGCGTGCGCCGCGTCCACGAGGCGTCGTACGTCGCAGACGTCGAGCCCCGGGTTGGACGGGGTCTCCAGCCACAGCAGCCGGGCCCCGTCGAGGACCGCGAGCTGGGCGTCCTCGCCGGTGGGGGCGGTGCGCACGTGGACCCCGTAGGCCTCCAGCTGCTCCCGTACGAGGGGCAGCGCCTGGTAGCCGTCGTCGGGCAGGACGACGGTGTCGCCGGCGCGTGCCTGGGAGAGCAGGACGGCGGACACGGCGGCCATGCCGGAGGCGAAGACGACCGTGTCCACCCCGTCCAGGCCGGGGGCCTCCAGCTCCCCGATGGCCCGCTCCAGCAGGGTCCAGGTGGGGTTGGTGTCGCGGCCGTAGGTATAGGGGCCCTCGACGTCGCCGGGAAGGTGGAAGTGGGCGGCGAAGACGGGGCCGGGCAGCGGCGGCTCGTTCTTGACGGGCTCCGGCAGACCGGCGCGGACGGCGACGGTGCCGTCGCCGAGCCGCTCGGACGCCGGAGGCACGGGGGCGGGGGCGTTCACGGGGTGTGCTCCTTCACGGCTTCTCTTACGGCGGCCAGCAGGCCGGGGCTGGCGGCCTCGACCAGGTTCAGGCACTCCTCGAATCCGTCGAGGGGCCCGTAGTAGGGGTCCGGTACGTCGGTCTGCGCGGCCGGGGCCGCCGGGTCGTAGGACCTCAGCAGCCGAACCTTGGCGGCGTCCTCAGGGGTGGGGGCGAGCGCCCTGAGGTCGCGCAGGTGTCCGGAGTCGAGCGCGATGACGAGGTCGAGGCCGGCGAACCAGGAGGCCCGGAACTGCCGGGCCCGGTGGCCCGGCTCGTACCCGGCGGCCTCCAGGACGGCTGCGGTGCGCGGGTCGGCCCCGTCCCCCTCGTGCCAGCCGCCGGTGCCGGCGCTGTCGACCTCGACCAGGTCCGAGAGCCCGGCGTCGGCCACGTGGGATCGGAAGACCGACTCGGCCATGGGCGAGCGGCAGATGTTGCCGGTGCAGACGAAGCACACGCGGTACATGGGCGCCCGGCTTCAGTTCTTGTCGGGCAGGACCATGTTCGCGGCCCAGGAGACGATGGAGACGATCAGGGCGCCGACGATCGCCGACCAGAAGAAGTTCTCCACGTGGAAGCTGAGGTCGAACTGCTCGGCCAGCCATGAGGTCAGCAGCAGCATCGCCGCGTTCACCACGATGGTGAAGAGGCCGAGGGTGAGGACGAACAGGGGCAGCGAGAGCAGCTTCACCACGGGCTTGACGATGAGGTTGACCAGGCCGAAGATCAGCGCGACCAGGATCAGGGAGAGCGCTTGGTGGCCCTTGCTGGTGCCGTCCTCCAGCGTGATGCCCGAGACGAGCCAGATGGCGACGGCCAGGGCTGCCGCGTTGGCGAGGGTCTTGACTACGAAATTCGTCATGTGTCTGATCGTTGCAGAGAAGGTCCCGGTGGAACATCAGCTGATCTGCGGATGCTTGCCGGACGAGAGAGCACAAGGGGTACAAAGAAGATGAAGGCCTTCCGGCTGGACGAGCTCGAGGCTGAGCGGGCCGCGAACAAGGGTGCCTACCTGCAGTTCCTGCGCGAGCGGAACATGTCGGTCGGGCTGTACGCGCTGGACGCCGGGCAGAGCGATCCCCAACAGCCGCACGGCCAGGACGAGGTGTACTTCGTCGTCAGCGGCAGGGCCTCGATCACCGTCGGGGAGGAGACGACGACGGTCGCCAACGGGAGCGTGGTCTACGTGCCGGCCGGGGTGCCGCACAAGTTCCATCACATCACCGAGAACCTGAAGGTAATGGTCGTCTTCTCTCCGCCGGAAGGGTGAACGGGCCTGGGGGCTGAGGGTCCGGGGCCCCGTTCCCCTAGGGGTCGGGTCAGGGGACTACGGGGGCTCGCGGGCCCCCGCCTGGGGCCGTGGGCTCATAGCATCGAGAGCAGGAGTTCACCGGCTAGACGGACTAGGAAGAAGAGGTCGAGGACATGGAAGGCATCCGAGGGATATTCGAGGGCATGCCCTGGTGGGTCAAGTGGGTCGCCGTCCCACTGCTGGTGCTGTTCGTCTTCGGTGGTGTGATCACCAGCATCATCGGTGCGGTGATCGGCTTCCTGTTCAAGGCGCTGCTCCTCGTGGCCCTCGTCGGAGGCCTGATCTTCGTCGTCAGGAAGTTCAAGGGCAACGAGACGAAGTCCTCCGCCGGAGAGTGGTAGAACTGGCGCAACCAGGGTCACAGTGGGATTAACCCAGCTGAGGGAACGTGAAGCGCTAAACCGCTCACAGCCCGGGAATCGGCGGATAGAGTGGCAATCTGTGCCGTTCCCTGGGCACCGAACGCCGGTACTGCCGCTCTGACCTGCGGTTCTTTGTTACAGCCACCGAGCACGACCCCCAGGAGTCACGGCACACGCGGGGGCGGCCCCCGCAGGGCGGGCCCCCCCAAGGCTCGCCGCCACGCCTGGGGGTGAGCTTTGTCTTCGGTTCACAATGCCGGTGTGCCGACTCTGATCGGTTCGGTGCAGCGGGCACTGAGGCTGCTCGAAGCGGTGGGTTCCCATAGCGAGGGAGCCCCGGCGAAACAACTGGCGCGCGAGGCCGGGCTCCCGCTTCCCACCGCGTACCACCTGCTGCGCACCCTGACGCACGAGGGCTATCTGCGACGGGAGAGCGGGGTCTTCGTCCTGGGGGACGCCGCGGGCCGTCTGGCCGGTGGCGGGCTTCAGCAGAAACGTCGCAGCATGATCCTCGACTCCCTCGCGCACTTCCGCGACGCGGTCGGGGCCCCTGTCTACTTCGCCGTCTACCGCGAGGGTGAAATCGAGGTCGTGGGTGTCTCGGACACCCCGGCGAACCCGGCCTGCGAAGAGTGGGCCGATTTCCGCGAGACCGGCCACGCGCACGCCATCGGGCAGTGCCTGCTCGGCCAGCTCGACGAGAAGGCACGCAAGGAGTACTACGACCGTCACCCGGTCGAGGCCATCACCTCCTACACCGTGCGGGATCAACAGGCTCTGGAGCAGCGGATCGGCTCCATGGAGCGGATGCAGCCGGTGACCGAGCGGCAGGAATACGCCCTGGGTACGGTGTGCGCGGCCATCCCCATCACGGCCGGCGACACCGCCGCGACCATGGCGATTTCTCTCCCTCTGCACCAAGAACAGCGATTGCTGTATGCGGTCGATCGGCTACGGAGTGAAGTAGGCGCGCTGTTGAGCACCCTCTCGTTCTCTATCAGTATCTGAAAACTCACTCCTTGTGATCTGCAAGCGCTTCCACCACTCTTGTCAAGAGGGCCTTGGGGGATCATTCCTGGCCACTTCCACTACAGCGGGGTAGGCAATGCGCGAGTCGGTACAGGCAGAGGTCATGATGAGTTTCCTCGTTTCCGAGGAGCTCTCGTTCCGGATCCCGGTGGAACTCCGGTACGACGCTCGTGACCCCTACGCAGTCCGCCTGACCTTCCACCTTCCCGGAGATGCGCCCGTTACCTGGGCGTTCGGCCGGGAGCTCCTTCTGGACGGCATCAACAAGCCGTGCGGTGACGGTGATGTCCACATCGCCCCGACCGATCCGGAGGAACTGTCCGATGTCCACATCCGGCTGCAAGTAGGCGCAGACCGGGCACTCTTCCGCGCGAGCGCGGCGCCACTCGTCGCGTTCCTCGACCGCACCGACCGGATCGTCCCGCTCGGCCAGGAGCGCAACCTCGGGGATTTCGAGGAGAACCTCGACGAGGCGCTCGACAAGATCCTCGCGGAGTCGCAGCAGAACGAGCAGAACGCGGGCTGACCGAAGCCCGGCCGGACGCCTGCTGACCAGGGTGTGCCGGCACGCATCACCGCACGACCTGCATTACCTGAACCACTTGCACCACTTGCATTACCTGAACGACTTGCACCACTTGCATCACCGGATCCACGCACCACGGCTCAGCGTGCCGACGCGCTGAGCGCTCCACCCTGCCGCTCTTCACGACCGGCCGTGCGCGCGAACTGACCGGTCGCGCCCGCCTGTCCGCCTTTCAGCGCTTGCGCCGCCGACCCCGGCCGCCGCGGAGCGGCCCCGAGGCCGCTGTGGCCGCCGGGGATTCCGCGCGGTCGGCGGACACCACCAGCGCGGCCAGCGCCGTGGTCACGGGTACCGAGGCGACCAGTCCGATCGAGCCCACGAGGGTTCGTACGATCTCTTCCGCGACCAGCTCGCTGTTGGCGACCGAACCCATACTGCTGTTCGCGATCGAGAACAAGAGGAGCAGCGGCAGCGCTGCGCCCGCGTAGGCCAGTACAAGGGTGTTCACCACCGATGCGATGTGGTCGCGCCCGATGCGGATGCCTGCCCGGTAGAGCCCGCGCGGGCCCATCGACGGGTCTGCCTGGTGGAGTTCCCAGACCGCCGAGGTCTGAGTGACGGTCACGTCGTCGAGCACGCCGAGCGATCCGATGATGACACCCGCAAGCAGCAAACCGCTCATGTCGATGTTCGGGTAGAGCCCGTGGATCAGCCCGGTGTTGTCGTCCGTGTTGCCGCTGAGGACGGCCCAGTCGATGAACAGCGAGCCCAGCAGGCCGATCAGCAGCAGCGAGACGAGGGTGCCGAGGACGGCGACCGAGGTGCGAGCCGTCAGTCCGTGGCACATGTAGAGCGCGATCAGCATGATCGCGCTGGCTCCGACCACGGCGACGACCAGCGGATTCGACCCCTGCAGGATCGCGGGGAGGATGAAGAAGGTCAGCACCGCGAAGCTGACGGCGAGAGCGATGAGCGCGAACAGCCCGCGCATCCGCCCGACGAGGACCACCGCGAGGGCGAAGATGCCCGCGAGCACGGCCATCGGCAGCTTGCGGTTCACGTCGATCACGGAGTACTGGAGGTCCTGGGGCGCGTCCGGGGCGTAGGCGACCACCACGTCCTGGCCGTCCGTCAACTGTCGTGGCGCGCCCGGCTGGACGATCTCGACGAACTCGCGGCCCTTGTCGGGGCCGCTGCCGACCCTGATGGTGGCCTTCTTGCACTCGCCGGTCTGAGAGGCGAGGGCCTCGCGCCCTTCGGGGGTTGAGGTGTCGCCGGTGGCCGGCACCTGCGCGGCGTTCACGGATTTGCAGTCGACGTGCTGGAGCGCGACGACCGTGCCCTGCTGGGTCTGCCGGTCGAAGCCGACCCCGGTGCGCTCGTGGGCGGGCGCGCCACCGGGCCAGAGCACCGCCATGCCGATCACGACCGCGGTGGCGAAGGGGATCAGAACGGCAGCGATCACCTTGCGCAGGTGCTTCGAGACAGGGGCCGCCGGGCCATGGCTGTGAGAATGGCCGTGGGAGTGTCCGGGAGACCGGTCGGGCGAGTGACCGGGGTCCGCGTGCGCATGGCCTGCGTGGCCGGCGTGACCAGCGGGATCCGTGGGCTCGGTGGGGGGCTGCGGCGAGGACGTCACTGACTGATCATCGCAACAGATGAGGGGGCCCACTGTTCAGCACGCCACACATGACGCTAGCGTGGGGGCTACTTTGCACAACGCGGGAGCTCGGAGCACCGGGCTGAGAGGGCGCTGATCACCGTTCGCATTCGAATATGCGTACGGGAGGAGGCTGCGTCGACCGCCGAACCTGTTACCGGGTAATGCCGGCGTAGGGAGATTAGGTCTCATGACCATTCAGGACGCACGCACGCCTGCCGTCAGCCAGGACGCCGATGGCCAGACCGAGCGCCAGCCCGGCTGGCACAAGGGATACGTGGCGGGCTCCCGCCCCGACATCCGGGTGCCGGTTCGCCAGGTCCACCTCACCAACGGCAAGGACGTGACGCTCTACGACACGTCCGGGCCGTACACCGACCCGCAGATCGAGACCGACGTGCGCCGCGGCCTGCCGCCGCTGCGCGAGAACTGGATCATCAGCCGCGGGGACACCGAGGAGTACGCGGGCCGCCCCGTGCGCCCCGAAGACGACGGCATCAAGCACACCTCGCCGCGCGGTGGCCTCAAGAACCTCGACGCGGTCTTCCCGGGCCGTCCGCGCCAGCCCCGCCGCGGTCGTGGCGGCGCCGCGGTCACGCAGCTCGCGTACGCCCGCCGGGGCGAGATCACCCCGGAGATGGAGTACGTCGCGATCCGCGAGAACGTCTCCCCCGAGGTCGTCCGCGAGGAGATCGCCGCAGGTCGCGCGGTCATGCCGGTCAACGTGAACCACCCCGAGATCGAGCCGATGATCATCGGCAAGCGGTTCCTGGTGAAGGTCAACGCCAACATCGGCAACTCCGCCGTCACCTCCTCGATCGAGGAGGAGGTGGACAAGATGACCTGGGCGACCAAGTGGGGCGCCGACACGGTCATGGACCTCTCGACCGGCCGCAACATCCACACCACCCGCGAGTGGGTGCTGCGGAACTCCCCCGTGCCGATCGGCACCGTGCCGCTGTACCAGGCGCTGGAAAAGGTCGACGGCCGCGCCGAGGACCTGACCTGGGAGATCTACAAGGACACGGTCATCGAGCAGGCCGAGCAGGGCGTCGACTACATGACGGTCCACGCCGGCGTGCTGCTGTCGTACGTGCCGCTGACCGCGCGCCGCAAGACCGGCATCGTCTCGCGCGGCGGCTCGATCATGGCGGCCTGGTGCCTGGCGCACCACAAGGAGAACTTCCTCTACACGAACTTCGAGGAGCTCTGCGAGATCCTCGCGGCGTACGACGTCACGTACTCCCTGGGTGACGGCCTGCGCCCCGGTTCCATCGCGGACGCCAACGACGCGGCGCAGTTCGCGGAGCTGAAGACGCTGGGCGAGCTGAACACGATCGCCAAGCGGTACAACGTGCAGACGATGATCGAGGGCCCCGGGCACGTCCCGATGCACAAGATCAAGGAGAACATCGACCTTCAGCAGGAGATCTGCGAGGAGGCGCCGTTCTACACGCTCGGCCCGCTGACCACCGACGTCGCGCCCGCGTACGACCACATCACCTCGGGCATCGGCGCCGCGATGATCGCTTGGTGGGGTACCGCGATGCTCTGCTACGTCACGCCCAAGGAACACCTGGGTCTGCCGAACCGCGACGACGTGAAGACCGGTGTCATCACGTACAAGATCGCGGCCCACGCGGCGGACCTGGCCAAGGGTCACCCGGGTGCCCAGGAATGGGACGACGCCCTGTCGGACGCGCGGTTCGAGTTCCGCTGGGAGGACCAGTTCAACCTGGCCCTCGACCCGGACACGGCCCGTGAGTTCCACGACGAGACCCTCCCGGCCGAGCCGGCCAAGACCGCCCACTTCTGCTCCATGTGCGGTCCGAAGTTCTGCTCGATGAAGATCTCCCAGGACATCCGCCGCCAGCACGGTGGCGACCTGGGCGCCGAGGAGATCGAGGCGGGCATGGCGGAGAAGTCCGCCGAGTTCGCGGCCGCGGGCAACCGCGTGTACCTCCCCCTGGCCGACTGACGTCGGGCAGGGTCGGTACATCGCCGCTCGGCGACCCGTGACCCGGGGGGAGTCACGGGCCGCCGGTCAGGCGGGCGAGTGCTGCGATGTTTCACGTGAAACGGGGATCGATGTTTCACGTGAAACATGGCTCGCGGCGAAGCCGCGGTTGGCTTCGGTCTGGCGGCGGTAGGACTCGGGCAGGTCGGGCAGGGCGAGCAGACGGTCGCAGGCCCGTAGCGAGGTGTTCATGTCTCCCACCCAGTACGCGGTGATGGAGTGCTCGAAGAGCAGCCCCCACCGGTAGACCCAGGGCTGGACGAAGAGAAGGTCGTCGGGGACCGGCCGGTCCAGCACCGCCCCGGTGATCGCGTGCGCGGTGCGGTGGCGGCCCAGGAGGCGCAGCCTGGCGGCGAGTTCGTAGCAGGCTTCCAGCCGGGCCGGCCGGGATTCCCAGGCGCGGGTCAGGGCATCCAGTGCGGCGGGGTGATCTCCCGACTCCCCGTTCAGGATGCCGACCTGGAGCAGGGCGTAGTAGATCTCCTCCTCCCATCCCCCCATGGCCGCACGGCGTTCGTAGAGCCGGGCGGCTTCCGCCGTGTCGCCCATGTCGCGCATCGTCTGGGCGAGGTAGAAGACGGTGCGGGGATTCGACGGGTCCCGCTGGAGTTCGGCGCCGAGCAGCCGGGCATCCCGTTCGAACTTGTCGTGCCGGGAGCCGCCATCGGCGTAGTCCTCGATCACCAGCGCGTCCAGGTTTTCCTGGACCCCGGGTCGCTGGTCGTTCTCGTCGGGGCGGTCGCAGGTGAGGTACTCGTGGGTGACCCCCTCGTACCGCCAAGGGAAGTCGCTGCGGACCAGGCGCTTGATCCGGTACTCCAGCGTGCCCTCGTGGCGCAGCATGTACGAATCCGCGGTGAGCGGGGGCAGCGGGCCGTTGCGGCGCAGGACGAGGTCGGCGTCGAGGAGCAGCAGGTAGTCGGCCTTGCCGCGGGCATGGCCGATGTTGAGGCTCCGGTTGTGCCCGAAGTTCGTCCAGGGCTCCTCGTGGAGCTCTCCCGGGATTCCGTGCAGGGCTGTGCGGATGAGGTCCTGGGTGCCGTCGGTGGAACCGGTGTCGGAGATGACCCAGGTGTCGATGAGATCCCGTACGGAATCGAGACAGCGCTCGATGACGGCGGCCTCGTTCTTCACGATCATGCAGAGGCAAATGGTCGGCTTCACGGCCGCTGACCCTAGGGACGGCCCTCGGCCGGGCGGGGCAGGCACGCCGGGGCGCCGGAGCACGAACCCAACTGGTGGTGGGACAGACCGCCAAGTGGCGGTGTTCACTGCGCCGTTCCGCTGACCGCTGGGCGCGCCGGTCCGTGTCGCGGCGGCGGGGTCTTCAGGATGGCCCGCGAAGTCCGGTCGTATGTCCGGACTTCGCAGATCCGATCCATCCGGTGTGTGCGAGGAGCGGTAGATGAGTTCTGAGAAGAAGGCCCGCAACTACCTGGGGCCCCTGCCCCGACGGACCGCCTGGCTCACGGGAGGCACGCTCGCCTCGGTGGCGCTGGTGCTCGCGGGCATGGCATCCCCGGCAGTAGGCCTGGTCTCGGCTCCGGCCAACGGGGACCCCTGCAAGTCGGGGAACCACCGGCCGGACGCCCGGACGCAGGAGGCGGCGCTCGAGGCAGGACAGCTCGTACACGGTGACGACAAGTGCAAGGTGGGTCCGAGGGGTCCGCGTGGCCCCAAGGGCAACACCGGGGCGACGGGCCCGCGGGGCGCGACCGGAGCCACCGGCCCGACGGGTCCGCGGGGCTACACCGGTCCGACCGGTCCGACGGGTGCGGCGGGCTCTGATGGTCTGACCGGTCCGACGGGCCCGACGGGTGCGGCGGGCACCGACGGCCTGACCGGTCCGACCGGTGCGGCGGGCACCGACGGCCTGACCGGTCCGACGGGTCCGACGGGTCCGCGAGGAGCCAGCGGCGTGTGTTACGACGTCGACGCCCACCGGCCTTCGGCTGCCCGTGAGGTCAAGGCAGTGCTCTCGGCCGGCGTCACCTACGCCGGCATCCGCGACCTGCAGCCCACGGTGACCGCCTGGCGGTGGTACGACCTGACCACCACGGGGGACACCTACCCCGAGGACGCCTGCGCGGTGTCGATTTCGGAGCAGGCCAACATCGTCAACGTCGAGGTGCTGACGACGGGCGGCCTCGTCTACGAGACCTCCTGTGACATCGACCCCGGTACCCCGGACGCACTCGACTGCACCGGAGTGTGGGCGGCCGCCAACCCTCAGCCCACCCCGGGTGCGAACGGCCTGGCCCGGTTCGCGCACAAGGCGCTGAGCAGGGAGGACCGCAACATCAAGCCCATGGTGATCAAGTAGCGGGTGGTCTACTCCGGCTCGGGTTCCGGGCCGCCGAAGTCCGGGCTGGTGAAGTCCGGAGACGAGTAGCCGGGACGGGGCCCCTGCGCCGGGGCCCCCGGACTGGTGAAATCGGGCCGGGTGTATCCCAGGTTGGGGATGCGCCCGGCTCCCGGCTTTCTGGGGGCCGGGAATCCTGCCCCCGCGCTGGGGTCGGCCAGCGCGTCCCGGAGGAACGGCACGATGCCCCGCTCCAGCAGGGCGTTGCGCCAGGCCTCCCGGGCCCGTGCCACCTCGTCGGGTACCGCCTCCGTCTCGTCCGCCGCCACCTCCGTGGAACTGTTGCGGACGGCCGTCACGAGCAGCCCGATCACGGCGAAGAGCAATGCGGCGGCGGTGAGCCCGCCGAAGAGCCAGCCCGCCGTCAGCATCGTGTCGGCGAAGGCCGGTTCGGGTTCGATCATCTTCAGGATGTAGCCCACCAGCAGGAAGATCAGCATGGCGGTGCCGGCCAGGACCGGCGCGAGGACCGCGACCACGGCACTGACGCCCGCGCCACCGCCCTGACCGTCGTCCTCCTCCCCCGTCGTTCCGGGGGTGGACAGGATCTCGTCCTGCCGTTCCTTGCGGACCTTCACGTAGTGGTCGTACTCGGCCGCGGCCGCGGCCGTCAGCAGTGAGGTCGCCCCCATGGCCATGGTGCGCAGCTGTTCGGCGTTCAGCCGTTCGCCGAGGGCGGCGAGCTCGGGCCGTGCGTTCGCCGTGCGCAGCGCCTCGTCGAGGAGCCGATCGAACTCCGGTCGGTCTTCGGTGAGCAGGTGCGGAGCGCTGGTCATGTGCATCCCCCGATGCTCCGTGGGGACCGGTATGCCCGCGTAGAACGGGGCGCCGGCACAAACGGAGGAGAGCCTGCTACGGATAGAGCGATGGTAGAGCGCCCACGCCGTACGTCGACAGGGGCTTTCCGGAAATACCCAGCTCCGGGAAGCCTCAGTCGTTCAGCGGGAGTTGCACGACGAGCAGTTTCCCCGCCATCGTCACGCCACCGTCCATGGCGATGGCCAGGCCTTCAGCGTAGACGTGGGGGCCGACGACGGCCTCGGGACCGTGCGCCCCGTCGCCGTCCTCGGTGCCCACCTCGCCCAGCAGGTACGGGATGGGGCTGTGGCCGTGCACGACGCGACTGCCGCCGTAGGTGCCGATGAGCTCGCGTACGGCCTGGGGGCCGGTCTCCGCGTCGCGGAAGGCGAAGCGCTTGGTGAACTTGCGGAACAGGTCCCAGGTGATGTCGGCGTCGTTGCGGTTGAGCAGCTCGTGGATGGTGTCGTTGACGTCCTCGACCGAGTCGCCGTAGTCGAGGTAGGCGGTGGTGTCGGAGTGGAGGAGGAGGTGGTCCTCCACCAGGACCGCCGCGTCCAGCCGGGACATCCACTGGAGGTGGACGTCCTGCAGCCGGTCCATGTCGGTGCGCTGGCCACCGTTGAGGAGCCAGGCGGCCTGGAAGGTGGCGGTGCCGGCGCCGGAGACGACGGGGGTGTCCCCGAACCGCTTGGCGCCGATGAGCAGCAGCTCGTGGTTGCCCATGAGGGCCTTGCAGTAGCCGCCCGCGGCGGCGGCTTCGGCGGAGAGCCGCATGACGAGGTCGATGACCCCGATGCCGTCGGGGCCGCGGTCGGTGAAGTCGCCGAGGAACCAGAGCCGGGCGTTTCCGGCGGACCAGTTGCGGTCGGCGTCGATGAGCCCCTGGAACTGCAGTTCGGCGACGAGTTCGTCGATGTAGCCGTGGACGTCGCCGACGACGTAGAGCGGGCCGGGGCCCTCGCCCGGGGTCTCCTGGGGGACGTACTGGATCTGGACGGTGTCGCCGGGGCCGCCGAGGGCGCCGCGCCCGATGACGGGGAGGTCGCGCTGCGTCGGGGTGTATCCCTCGGGGTCGCTGTCCTCCGAGACGTGGCCCATCGGGCGGCCGGGCTCGCCGAGGGCGCCAGCGGCGCCGTACGGGGCTTCGTGGCCGTACCCGTGCTGCGCGGGGACGGGAGCAGGGACGGCGTCGTAGTACGCGGGGTACTCGCCGTAGACGGGGGCGTCCGCCCCGAGCTCCGCGGGGCCGTCCGATCCGGCTGTTGTGGCCCCCGGGGGGACGGTATGCGAGGCGGGTTCGGCGACCGGCAACCGGAAGTCCCGCTCGGTGTCCGTCCGCACCGCGGGTCCCTGACCGGCCCCCTGAGTCATCGACCCCTCCACCACCGTCGCGCTGCCGTACACCTGCGGACCCTTCCGCCTCGGGGGCGGAGGGTCCGTGATGTCGTGCGCCCATCATAGGAATGCAGCTCGCGCTCTGTGACGCACCAGGGGTGGTGAATCCTGGGCGGAGCTGGTCCTTCCTACCGGTTTCTCCCGATATCGGTGTTCCTGAAATCCTAGGCGGGGTCCCAGGCCCCGCCGTTGGGCCGGCGTGGTGGTCAGTCCTGTGCCGGGGATCGGGGCGGGCTGACGGTCGTACGGGGCTGCCTGCGCTGGGACGAGGTACGGATGATCAGCTCGGTCGGGATGACCTGTTCGACGGGTCCGCCCGTGTCGACGCCCTCGATGGCGTCGATGAGCAGCTGGACGACGGCGGTGCCGATGCGGCGCGGTTTGAGGGACAGGGTGGTGATGGGCGGTTCGGTGTTGGCGTACACGGTGGATTCGCTGCAGCACACGAGCAGTAGATCCTCGGGAACGCGCAGGCCGTAGCGCCGGGCGGCGGCGAGCAGGTCGGTGCCGTTGGGGTCGAACAGACCGTAGACGGCGTCGGGCCGGTCGGGCCGGGCGAGCAGCCGGTCGGCGGCGACGGCGCCGGCGCACGGATCGTGGGCGGGGTAGGACTCGTAGACGGGGTCCTGGCCCACGCGCTCGCACCAGCGCAGGTAGGCCGTGGTGGAGAGCCGGGTGTAGGTGTCGGTGGTGGTGCCGGTCAGCAGTCCGATGCGGCGGGCTCCGGCGGCGGCGAGGTGGTCGAGGAGGCCCAGTACGGCGGCCTCGTGGTCGTTGTCGACCCAGGCGGTGACGGGGAGTGAGCCGGCAGGGCGTCCGTCGGAGACGACGGGGAGGCCCTGGCGGACCAGTTCGGTGACGACGGGATCGTGGTCGGAGGGGTCGATGACGACGGTGCCGTCGAGGGCCACGTTGGACCAGACGTCGTGTCGGGAGGTGGCGGGGAGGATGACGAGGGCGTAGCCGCGAGCGAGCGCGGCGGAGGTGGCGGCCCTTGCCATCTCGGCGAAGTACGCGAATTCGGTGAAGGTGAAAGGTTCATCCCCGTACGTCGTCACGGTCAGGCCGATGAGGCCCGACTTGCCCGTACGGAGGGTGCGGGCCGCCGCGGAAGGGCGGTAGCCCAGCCGGTCTGCGACCTCGCGAACGTGGCGGCGGGTGGCGTCCGGCAGCCGTCCCTTCCCGTTGAGGGCGTCGGAGACGGTCGTGATCGAGACGCCCGCCGCGGCGGCCACGTCCCTGATGCCGGCCCGGCTTTGTCGGCCGGCGGCCCGCCGGGTGGTCTCGGTCCGGCTCACCTGATGCTTCCCTGCTGCTGTCATGGCGAGCCGATAGTAGGGCTCGGTGGGCAGGGCGGTCCGGATGCATATGCACCCGTTGACAGGCACGATTCTGCATGGTTCGCCACCCCCAATGACCTTGGAAATAGAGGTGTTTGGTGGCGAAGGGTGTCCGGTGTCCTTGTCGACGGGACCGTGCATGCCAAAACGGTGCGCTCTGGGGCTCTACTCAACTCACCTGTACGAGGGACGCGCGCCACGGCGCAGGCCACCGGCGCACGCATATATGCGTGCGCTCTCCCGCATTCCAGGCGCCTGCCGTTCTCGGATGGACGGAATCCTCATAAGGTGAGGAGTATTGAGTCGACGGCGACGTCGTACGGGACGGTCGAGGAGGACCTGCGGTGAGCGAGAAGAGCCCGAAGCTGCGCGCCGAGCTGGACGGCATCCCCACCTACAAGCCCGGAAAGCCCGCGGCAGCGGGCGGTCCGGTGGCTTTCAAGCTGTCCTCGAACGAGAACCCGTACCCGCCCCTGCCTGGGGTGCTGGAGAGCGCGGTCGCGGCGGCCGGCCACTTCAACCGGTACCCGGACATGGCGTGCACCGGCCTGGTGAACGAGCTCGCGGAGCGGTTCGGGGTCCCGGTCGAGCACATCGCCACCGGCACCGGCTCGGTCGGGGTCGCCCAGTCGCTGATCCAGTCGACGGCGGGTCCGGGCGACGAGGTCATCTACGCCTGGCGGTCTTTCGAGGCTTATCCGATCATCGTTCAGATCTCGGGTGCGACCTCGGTCCAGGTCCCGCTGGCCGAGGGCGACGTCCACGACCTGGACGCGATGTTCGAGGCGATCACCGAGCGGACCCGTCTGATCTTCGTCTGCAACCCCAACAACCCCACCGGTACCGCGGTGCGCCGGGCCGAGCTGGAGCGGTTCCTGGACCGGGTGCCCTCCGACGTCCTCGTCGTCCTCGACGAGGCGTACAAGGAGTTCGTGCGCGACGTCGAGGTCCCGGACGGCATCGAGCTCTACCGCAGCCGCCCCAACGTCGCCGTGCTGCGTACGTTCTCCAAGGCGTACGGGCTCGCCGGCCTGCGCGTCGGCTTCGCGGTGGCACACGAGCCGGTGGCCGCGGCGCTGCGCAAGACCGCGGTGCCCTTCGGCGTCAGCCAGCTCGCCCAGGACGCGGCGGTCGCCTCGCTGCGGGCCGAGGACGAGCTGATGGGCCGCGTCGGGTCGCTGGTGAGCGAGCGCACCCGGGTCTACGGGACGCTGCTGGCCCAGGGCTGGACGGTGGTGCCCGAGACGCAGGCCAACTTCGTGTGGATGCGGCTCGGGGAGCGGACCGCCGACTTCGCGGCGGCCTGCGAGAAGGCCGGCGTGGTGGTCCGGCCCTTCGCGGGCGAGGGCCTGCGGGTCACGATCGGCGAGCCCGAGGGGAACGACCTCTTCCTGCACACGGCGGAGTCGTTCTTCAAGGAGCTCTAGAGCTCCCGGGAGCTGGTCAGGTCGGCGCCGGTCTCGCCGGCGCCGGCCGGACCGGCTCCGGTCAGGCCAGTTCCACGCGGATGGGGTCGCCGTCGCGGACGGTGGCCAGCAGGCGGGGGTCGCCGTCGAACGAGCCGAGGACGTTGCACGGGCTCGCCAGGCGGCTCTCGCCCCCGCGGGAGATCGGGGTGGGGCCGTAGGGCAGTGCCAGTGCGTCGCCCTCGGTCCAGAACGCGACCGTGCCGGGCTCGACGACCTGCTGGGCGTCGTGTTCCAGCGCCACGGAGACGCCCGTGTCGAAGTAGACCTCCTCGCCCCAGGTGTTGGCGGAGGCGGAAATGGGGAGCGCGTCGGCGAGCGCCTTGGCGGTCGGGGTCTCGTCGAGCGTTGCGGTGAGCTGGCCGGCGGGCCAGAGGAATCGAATCTTCATGGTTCGCATTCAACAATCTGTTGAATTTCTTCGCTAGGGGGACCCCCCTGAAAGATGCCGACACCAGTGCGACATAATGCTTGTGAATGTGAACGCGTTCACAAGCGTGTCCTGCTTGCTCCCGTATTGAGTGGGATACAAGAGGCAAACTGCGGCTGTGACCACGGCGAAACGAAGGAGACGACGACGTGGACCTAGCTTTGGCGCCAGAGACCCTGGCGCGATGGCAGTTCGGTATTACCACCGTCTATCACTTCCTCTTCGTTCCCTTGACGATCTCGCTGGCCGCGCTCGTCGCGATCTTGCAGACCGCCTGGGTGCGTTCGGAAAAGGAGAAGTACCTCAAGGCCACCAAGTTCTGGGGCAAGCTCTTCCTGATCAACATCGCGATGGGTGTCGTCACGGGCATCGTCCAGGAGTTCCAGTTCGGCATGAACTGGTCCGACTACTCGCGGTTCGTCGGTGACATCTTCGGAGCCCCGCTGGCCTTCGAGGCGCTCATCGCCTTCTTCTTCGAGTCCACCTTCATCGGCCTGTGGATCTTCGGCTGGGACAAGCTGCCGAAGAAGATCCACCTGGCCTGCATGTGGATGGTCTCGATCGGCACCATCCTGTCCGCGTACTTCATCCTCGCGGCGAACTCCTGGATGCAGCACCCGGTCGGCTACCGGATGAATCCCGAGCGCGGCCGGGCCGAGCTCACCGACTTCTGGCTGGTGCTCACGCAGAACACCGCGCTGACCCAGTTCTTCCACACCATGACGGCGGCCTTCCTGGTCGGCGGCGCGTTCATGGTCGGCATCTCGGCCTTCCACCTCGCCCGCAAGAAGCACATCCCCGTCATGCGGACCTCGCTGCGACTCGGCCTGGTCGTCATGATCATCGCCGGTCTGGGAACCGCCATCAGCGGAGACCTCCTCGGCAAGGTCATGTTCAAGCAGCAGCCGATGAAGATGGCCGCCGCCGAGGCGCTCTGGGACGGCGAGGCGCCGGCGCCCTTCTCCGTCTTCGCCTACGGCGACGTGGAAAAGGGCCACAACACGGTCGCCATAGAGATCCCGGGCCTGCTGTCCTTCCTGGCCAACGACGACTTCACCTCGTTCGTCCCGGGCATCAACGACGTCAACAAGGCCGAGCAGGAGAAGTTCGGGCCCGGTGACTACCGGCCCAACATCCCCGTCGCCTACTGGGGCTTCCGCTGGATGATCGGCTTCGGCATGGCCTCGCTCGGCGTCGGCATGCTGGGGCTCTGGCTGACCCGCAAGAAGTTCATGCTCCCGCCGGGGCTGCGCACCGGTGAGGAAGAGGTCCCACACCTGGTCCTCTTCAAGAAGGCGCTGAGCCCCAAGTTCACGAACTGGTACTGGATCATCGCGCTCTGGACCATGGGCTTCCCGCTGATCGCCAACTCCTGGGGCTGGATCTTCACCGAGATGGGCCGCCAGCCCTGGGTCGTCTACGGGGTCCTGCGCACCAGGGACGCGGTCTCGCCGCATGTCTCCCAGGGCGAGGTGCTCACCTCGATGATCGGCTTCACGCTGCTCTACGCCGTGCTCGCCGTGATCGAGGTCAAGCTCCTCGTGAAGTACGTCAAGGCCGGCCCTCCCGAGCTCACCGAGGCCGACCTCAACCCGCCGACCAAGATCGGCGGGGACGACAAGAACCCCGACCGGCCGATGGCCTTCTCGTACTGAGGCTGAGGAGACCACACGATGCAACTCCACGACGTCTGGTTCGTGCTCATCGCCGTTCTGTGGATCGGCTACTTCTTCCTGGAGGGCTTCGACTTCGGAGTCGGCGTCCTGACCAAGCTGCTGGCCCGCAACCGTACGGAGAAGCGGGTCCTGATCAACACGATCGGGCCCGTGTGGGACGGCAACGAGGTCTGGCTGCTCACGGCCGGGGGCGCGACCTTCGCCGCCTTCCCGGAGTGGTACGCCACCCTCTTCTCCGGCTTCTACCTGCCGCTCCTGATCATCCTGATCTGCCTCATCATCCGCGGGGTCGCCTTCGAATACCGGCACAAGCGGCCCGAGGACAAGTGGCAGACCAACTGGGAACACGCGATCTTCTGGACCTCGCTGATCCCCGCGTTCCTGTGGGGCGTGGCCTTCGCCAACATCGTGCGCGGAGTGAAGATCGACCAGGACATGGAGTACGTCGGAAGCTTCTTCGACCTGCTCAACGTCTACTCGATCCTCGGCGGCCTGGTCACCCTGACCCTGTTCACCTTCCACGGCGCGGTGTTCACCTCGCTCAAGACGGTCGGTGACATCCGCGACCGTTCGCGCAAGCTGGCCACGCAGCTCGGAGCGGTGACCGCCGTCCTGGCGCTCGCCTTCCTGATCTGGACCCAGGTCTCGCGCGGTGACGGGTGGAGCCTGATCGCCATGATCGTGGCGGTACTGGCCCTGGTCGGGGCCCTCGGCTTCAACCTCGCGGGACGGGAGGGCTGGTCCTTCGGCCTGTCGGGGGTCACCATCGCGGCGGCCGTCGCGATGCTCTTCCTGACGCTGTTCCCGAACGTCATGCCGTCCTCGCTGGACGACGCCTGGAACCTCACGGTCACCAACGCCTCGTCCAGCCCGTACACCCTGAAGATCATGACCTGGTGCGCGGCGGTGGCGACCCCGGTCGTCATGCTCTACCAGGCGTGGACCTACTGGGTGTTCCGCAAGCGCATCGGCACGCAGCACATCGTCGACGTGCACTGAGTCCGGCCCCGCCCGCCTCGCCTGCTCCGCTCCGCCTGCTCCTGCCTGGGGGATGTTTCACGTGAAACCGATCGACCCGCGCCTGCTTCGGTACGCCCGGTCCACCCGCCTCTTCCTGGGGGCGGTGGTGGCCCTCGGGCTCGCCGGGGCGGGGCTGGTCGTCGGCCAGGCGATGCTGATCGCCGAGATCGTGGTCGGCGCCTTCGAGGACGGACTGGACGGCGACGCCCTGCGGACGCCCCTGCTGCTGCTCGCGGCGGTGGCGCTCGGCCGGGGTCTGGTCGCCTGGCTGACCGACCTGGCCGCGCACCGGGCGAGCGCGGCGGTCAAGTCGGAATTGCGCGGCCGGCTGCTGGAGCGGGCCGCGGACCTCGGACCCGGCCGGCTGAGCGGACAGCGGACGGGCTCCCTGGTGGCCCTGGCCACCCGGGGGGTGGACGCCCTCGACGACTACTTCTCGAAGTATCTGCCCCAGCTGGGGCTCGCGATCGTCGTCCCCGTGGCGGTGCTCGCGCGGATCGTCACCGAGGACTGGGTGTCGGCGGCGATCATCGTGGTCACGCTGCCGCTGATCCCGCTGTTCATGATTCTGATCGGCATGGCCACCCAGTCCCGGATGGACCGCCAGTGGCGGCTGCTGTCCCGGCTCTCGGGGCACTTCCTGGACGTGGTGGAGGGCCTGCCGACCCTGAAGGTCTTCGGTCGCGCGAAGGCGCAGGCGGAGTCCATTCGTAAGATCACCGATGACTACCGGCAGGCGACGATGCGCACCCTGCGCATCGCGTTCCTGTCCTCGTTCGCACTCGAACTGCTGGCGACCCTGTCGGTGGCGCTGGTCGCCGTGACCATCGGCATGCGGCTCGTCCACGGGGAGCTGGACCTCTACACCGGGCTGGTCATCCTGGTCCTGGCACCCGAGGCGTACCTGCCGCTGCGTCAGGTCGGAGCGCAGTACCACGCGGCGGCGGAGGGACTGGCCGCCGCGGAAGAGATCTTCGAGGTGCTGGAGACCCCCGTCACCGCATCGCGTGGGACGGCGTCCGTTCCGGTCTCGGAACTGCGGATCGAGCTCGACGGGGTGGCCGTCCGGTACGAGGGCCGGGGCGAGGACTCCCCCGGACCCGTCTCGCTGACCGTGGAGCCGGGCGAATGCGTGGCCCTCACCGGGCCGAGCGGCGCGGGCAAGTCCACGCTGCTTCAGGTGCTGCTGGGCTTCGTGACGCCGACTGCCGGCCGGGTCCGGATCGCGGACGCGGACCTGGCCGGCCTGGCGCCCGAGCAGTGGCGGGAGCGGATCGCGTGGGTGCCGCAGCGGCCGCACCTGTTTGCCGGGACGATCGCGGAGAACGTACGGCTGGCGCGGCCCGGCGCCGCCGATGCCGAGGTCACCGCCGCTCTGGTGGACGCCGGTGCCTGGGAGTTCGTACGGGCCCTGCCGCGGGGGGCGGACACGCTCCTCGGCGAGGGCGGGGTCGGTCTGTCCGCCGGGCAGCGCCAGCGTCTCGCGCTGGCGCGGGCGTTCCTGGCGGACCGGCCGGTGCTCCTGCTCGACGAGCCGACGGCGGCCCTGGACGGCGAGACAGAGGCGGCCGTGGTGGAGGCGGTACGCCGCCTCGCGGTCGGGCGGACCGTCCTGCTCGTGGTGCACCGGCCGGCGCTGCTGGCGCTGGCCGACCGGGTCGTGAGGGTCGGGGCCGGCCCCGTCGGTCCCGCCACCGCAGGGCCCTCCCCCGCCGTGCTCCATCCCGCCGTGCGGGCGGGACAGACGGCGCAGGGAACGGCGCCGCGCGATCCCGGCGAATGGATCCTCGGGGACGTTCCGGAGCGGACGGGCGGTTCGGGCGGCGGTGCAGGTACGGGCGGCGGTGCCCCTTCGGGCGGCGGCGATGCCGGCGGCGGCGACCCGCTCAAGCGGGTGCGGGGGGTGGCCAAGGCCTGGCAGGGACGCTTCAGGCTCGGGCTGTTCCTCGGGGCGCTGGCCGTCGGGTGCAGCGTCGGGCTCATGGCCGTCTCCGGATGGCTGATCTCGCGCGCCTCCGAACAGCCGCCGGTGCTGTACCTGATGGTGGCCGTCACCGCGACGCGGGCCTTCGGCATGGGACGGGCCGTCTTCCGCTACGCGGAGCGGCTCGTGTCCCACGACGCGGTCCTGCGGATGCTGGCAGACCTGCGCGTGTCGGTGTTCCAGCGGCTGGAGCGCATCGCGCCCGCCGGACTGCGCACCCAGCGGCGCGGGGATCTGCTGACCCGGCTGGTGGCCGACGCCGACGCCCTGCAGGACTACTGGCTGCGCTGGCTGCTGCCCGTCGGTACCGCGGCGCTCGTCGGCACCGGCTCGGTGGCGTTCACCGCCTGGCTGCTGCCCGAGGCCGGGGCGGTGCTCGCTGTCGGGCTGCTGGTCGCCGGTGTCGGGGTACCGCTCGTCAGCGCGGTCTGCGCACGCCGGACGGAACGCAGGCTCGCGCCCGCCCGGGGCGAGCTCGCCACCCGTGTGGCGGATCTGCTCACCGGAACCGCGGAGCTCACCGTCGCGGGAGCGCTCGGCGGGCGCAAGGCCGCCGCGAAGGACAGCGACCGCACACTGACCGGGATCGCGGCCCGCACGGCCGCCGTCACCGGGCTGGGGAGCGGGCTGTCGGCCTTGGTGAGCGGGCTGACCGTGGTGTGCTCGGCCGCCGTCGGGGCGACCGCCGTCGCCGGGGGCCGGCTGTCCGGGGTGGCCATGGCGGTGGTCGTCCTGACCCCGCTGGCCGCCTTCGAGGCCGTCAGCGGGCTTCCGCAGGCCGTCCAGTACCGCCAGCGGGTCCGGCGCAGCGCCGAGCGGGTCTACGAAGTCATCGACACGCCCGCCCCGGTCACCGAGCCGGAGCGGCCCGAAGCCCTGCCCGCCTCGCCCTTCCCGCTGCGGCTGACGGGGCTCGCCGCCCGCCACCCCGGGCAGGAGAAGGACGCGCTGAGCGGGCTCGACCTGACCCTGGAGGCGGGCCGCCGGATCGCGGTGGTCGGGCCCTCGGGAGCCGGCAAGACCACGCTGGCACAGGTCCTGCTGCGCTTCCTGGACCAGCACGAAGGCTCGTACACCCTGGGCGGGACCGAAGCGCGCGCCCTCGACGGGGACGATGTGCGCCGGGTCGTGGGCCTGTGTGCGCAGGACGCGCACATCTTCGACAGCTCGGTACGGGAGAACCTGCGCCTGGCGGCCCCGGGGGCGAGCGAGGCGCGGCTGCTGGAGGCCCTCGCCGCGGCACGGCTGCTGGAGTGGGCCGAGGGGCTCCCGGACGGGCTGGACACGCTGGTCGGCGAGCACGGAGAACGGATCTCCGGGGGTCAGCGCCAGCGTCTCGCCCTGGCGCGGGCGTTGCTCGCGGACTTCCCGGTCCTCGTCCTGGACGAGCCGGCCGAGCACCTCGACCTGGCCACTGCCGACGCGCTGACCGCGGACCTGCTGGCCGCGACCGAGGGCCGCACCACCGTGCTGATCACGCACCGGCTGGCCGGCCTGGAAGAGGTCGACGAGGTGCTCGTCCTGGACGGCGGCGCCGTGGTCCAGCGCGGTGCGTACGCGGAGCTGGCGGCGGCCCCCGGTCCCCTGCGCAGGCTGCTGGAGCGGGAGCGGGAGGCGGACCTGACCGGCGGCTCCGGACAGGCTCGACTTTCCTCGCTAAAGGGGACTAACTAGGCTCAAGGGCATGTCAGCGCAGGAGTCGCAGGAATCGCCCGAGTACCCGCCGGAATCGCCCGACCCGATGGAGGCCGCGACCGCCGCCACCCGGAGTCTCCAGGGGCTGTCCACCGAGCTCACGGCCCGGGTGCCGCAACTGCTGGAGGCCATGCGGTCGGTCGGCACCGGCCTCGAACTGCACTCCACGCTGGACCGGATCTGCGAGACGGCCGCCGAGCTCGCGGACGCGCGCTACGCGGCCATCGGCGTGGTCGACACCGAAGGCCGGGGGCTCTCGGACTTCGTCACCTTCGGCATCAGCGACGCGGTGGCGAAGAAGATCGGGCACCGCCCGGACGGGAAGCGCGGCCTGCTCGGCGCGCTGATCTCGCACCCCGACACGGTGCAGCTCGCCGACCTGACCAAGGACCCGCGCTCGGCGGGCTTCCCCGCCCATCACCCACCGATGAAGACATTCCTCGGCGTTCCGATCCGGGTCCAGGGAGAGATCTTCGGGAACCTCTACCTGGCGGAGAAGAACGGCGGCGGCGCGTTCAACGACTACGACGTCCACATGGTCCGGGTGCTGGCGACCGAGGCGGGCATCGCCATCGGCAACGCCCGGCTCTACGAGGCCGCCACCCAGCGCGAGCGCTGGATCGACGGCTCGGTCGCCGTCACCACGGCCCTGCTGTCGGGCGGGGACGCGGACGACGCGCTCGCGGTCGTCGCCGAACAGGCCCGCCGGCTCGCCGATTCGGCCGCCGGGATCGTGATGCTGCCGGCCGAGGAGGGCGGGATGGAGATCGTCGCGGTCTCCGCGGAGAACCCGGCGACCTCCCTCGGCGTCGTCATCCCGGCCGAAAGTCCGGTGGTGGCCCGGCTGCTGGAGGGCGAGCCGGTCTTCGTGGACGACGCAGCCTCGGACCCGCGCATGATCAGCCGCCTGACCAGCCAGTACGGGGCCTGCATGATGCTCCCGCTGCAGAGCGGGGGCCGGGTGCTGGGGGCCCTCGTCACGCCGCGGGCGCGCGGGAAGCGCCCGTTCACCGAGGCGGAGCGGACCCTGGCCACACAGTTCGCCTCGCAGGCGGCCCTGGCGCTGATGATGGCGGAGGCGCAGCGGGACCGGGAGCGCCTCGCGGTGTTCGAGGACCGCGACCGGATCGCCCGCGACCTGCACGACCTGGTCATCCAGCGGCTCTTCGCCACCGGGATGATGCTGGAGGGCGCCCAGCGCCGCTCCATCGTCCCGGAGGTCCGCGAGGGTGTCGGCAAGGCAGTGGACGAGCTCGACGTGACGATCCAGGAGATCCGCACCGCGATCTTCGCGCTCCAGCAGGGACCGGCGGAGGCTCCCTCGGGGCTGCGCACCCGGGTGCTGCGGGAGATCAACATGGCTGCCGTGCCGCTGGGCTTCAAGCCCGCGCACCGTTTCCTCGGACCGATCGACGCGGTCGTCGGCGAGCTCGTCGGCAAGAACCTGATCGCGGCCCTGCGCGAGGCGTTGTCGAACGCGTTCCGGCACTCGGAGGCGTCCCGGATCGAGGTGGTGCTGGACTCCACCGTCAGCCTGGCCGACGGGCGGCCCGGGGTCCGGCTGGAGGTGGCCGACGACGGGGTGGGCATCCCGGAGGGCGGGCGGCGCAGCGGGCTGCGGAACCTGCGCCGGCGGGCCGAATCGCTCGGCGGGTCCAGTTCGTACGGCCCCGGCCTCGGTGAGGAGGGCGGCGGGACCACCCTGGTGTGGGAGGCCCCGCTGTAGTCACGCCTCGGCTTGCGGCTACGCCTCGGTGCGGGCGGTCCGTTCGGCCAGGATGCGCTCGATGACCAGGGCGACACCGTCCTCGTTGTTGGCGACCGTACGGCCCGACGCGGCCGCGATCACATCCGGATGGGCATTGCCCATCGCATAGGAGGTGCCGGCCCAGCCGAGCATCTCCACGTCGTTCGGCATGTCGCCGAAGGCGACCACCTCGGCCGGGGAGATGCCGCGCTCCTCGCAGCACAGCGCCAGAGTGCTCGCCTTGGAGACCCCCGGGCCGCTGATCTCCAGCAGGGAGGTCGGGCTGGAGCGGGTGATCGAGGCGTACGCGCCGGCGACGGAGCGGGCCAGGGCCAGGAACTCGTCCGGAGCCAGCTCGGAGTGGTGCGCGAGCACCTTGAGCACGGGCGCCGAATCGTCGTCCGTGGCCTGGTGGAGTAGTTCTTCGGCGGTGGCGACATTGGCGCCCGGGTCCTGGAAGAACGGCGGGTACTGCGGTTCGTAGTTGATGCCGGTGGTCAGCTCGACGGCGAAGGAGGTGCCGGGGGCGGCGCCCCGCAGGGCCTCCACCACCTTGAGTGCCGTGATCCGGGGCAGCGGCCTGACCTGGACGAACTCCCGGCCCGTGGGCCGGTGGTCGGAGGCGGTCAGGTCAGGGGCGTGCCGGTCGATGGCATGCAGGTCGACGACGGCGGCGCCGTTCGCGCAGATGGCCAGGCCGTGGCCCTGGACGTGGTCGCTGACCACACCCATCCAGCGGGCCGGTCGTCCGGTCACGAAGAACACCGCGATGCCGGCCTCCTCCGCGGCGGCGAGGGCGGCGATGGTGCGCTCCGAGACGGATTTGTCGTCGCGCAGCAGGGTGCCGTCGAGGTCGGTGGCGATGAGCCGGGTCGCGGGGGTTGGCCCGTCCGGGCGCTGGGGAGCCGAGGTCACGGCTCCATCTTCGCCCATGCCAAGGGCCGGCGATGTTTCACGTGGAACATCACGACCCTGGCTCGGGCCGATGTTTCACGTGAAACATCGCGACATGGTTGTCAGTGGGCGGTGGAAGGATCTCCTCGCCGGTTCGACTGCTGTTGGCGCTGCCGGCTCGGTGCCGGTTCCGACGACGTCATACGGGGGCGACGTGCTCATCCCTTCAGCCCGCACGGCGGACTGCGACGCCTGTGGCGGACCGCATGCCAGGTGGGTCGCGAGCCTGGCGATGGCCCTGTGCACGGTGTGCGAACGGGCGGGCACTCACCGACCGGAGCGCGAACCGGTGCTGGTGGGCGAGGTCCTGGCCGGTGTGGCCGATGCCCTGGCCCGTGCCGGACGCGCCGCGGCTTCGGCCCGCCCCTACTCCGCGGTCCTGCCGGTCCTGGGGGCCAGCAAGGTCCAGAGCGGGGCATGACCGCGCCCGGGCCGCTCACGACGCAGACCCGCGTGCGTGCCGCCCCGGCCTCCGGCGGTGCGTGCTTCGGCGTGGATCGAATCGACCGTGTCGCCGGGATGCCGACGACCCGCTCCGGGGCGGACGTAGGCTCGGGGACATGAGTCTGCGCCTGAGCACCGTGATCCTGCCCGTCGACCGCTGGCACGAGGGAGGTCGGGCCACGTGGCAGCGGGCCGAGGAACTGGGGTTCCACGCGGCCTACACCTACGACCACCTCTCCTGGCGGACCTTCCGGAACGGGCCGTGGTTCGGCGCTCTGCCGACGCTCACGGCCGCCGCGACGGCTACGGAGCGGCTGCGCCTCGGCACGCTCGTCACCTCAGTCAAGCCTCGTTCGTACATCATGGCCTGACCAGGGAAGATAGGCGGCGCAGCAGCTTCTTCGCCGCCACCCTCACTCTGCTTGTCGCGGTTGCCACCATTCCCCTCACCGCGACTGCTTGACTACGCCAGAGCAGGGCTTCACCCAGCAAGAGCCGTGAGCTGATCAGCCCAGCTGGGCGAGCCCCTCGGTGGCGATCCGCTCGAAGACCTCCTGGTCCGCGGCGAAGTCGGACTCGGGGATCGGCCAGTGGATCACTAGTTCCGTGAAGCCGAGCTCCTGGTGGCGGCCCGCGAAGTCGACGAAGGCGTCCACGGACTTCAGCGGGCGCCCCCGGTCCGGGGTGAAGCCCGTGAGTAGGACCTTGTCCAGCTCGGCCACGTCCCGGCCGGTCTCCGCGCACGCCTTGCCGAGCTTGGAGATCTGGCCCCGGAGGGCCTCCACCGAATCCTCCGGGGTGCCCTCCTCGAAGATCTTCGGGTCACCCGTCGTCACCCATGCCTGCCCGTACCGCGCGGCGAGCTTCAGGCCGCGCGGGCCGGTCGCGGCGACGGCGAAGGGCAGCCGGGGCCGCTGGACGCAGCCGGGGATGTCGCGGGCCTCCACTGCCGAGTAGAAGGTGCCCTCCTGCGAGACGTCCGCCTCGGTGAGCAGCCGGTCGAGCAGCGGCAGGAACTCGCCGAAGCGGTCCGCCCGCTCCTTCGGGGTCCAGGCCTCCTGGCCGAGCGCCGTGGCGTCGAAGCCGTTGCCGCCGGCCCCGATGCCGAGGGTGATCCGGCCGCCCGAGATGTCGTCGAGGGACATCAGCTCCTTGGCCAGCGTCACCGGATGACGGAAATTCGGGGAGGTTACGAGGGTGCCCAAACGCAAGCGTTCCGTGGCCGTCGCGGCGGCACTGAGCGTCGGCAGGGCGCCGAACCACGGGCCGTCACGGAAGGTCCGCCAGGACAGGTGGTCGTAGGTGTACGCCGCGTGGAAGCCCAGTTCTTCGGCACGCTGCCAGCGGTCACGGCCGCCCTCGTGCCAGCGGTTGACGGGAAGGATCACGGTGCTCAGGCGCAAGGTCATACCCACGAGCCTACGACTGCAAGGAGGCATGGACTGTTCCGACTGCCGCTCCTTACGAACGTATCGTCGGGCCCGTTCCAGTACGCGGTCGCGGAAGCACTGCGCCTACCGGACGACTACTTCACCGGCTTCCGCGAGAACCTGCGGGCCAAGCGCGGCATCCGCGCCGACGGGCTGGCGGCGGCGGGCTTCGAGGTCTTCCAGCCCCAAGGCACGTACGTCCTTCTCGCCGCCCTCGGCGAGAAGGACGGCCTGGCCTTCTGCCGGAGCCTGCCGGAGCGGTCTGGCGTGGTCGCCGTCCCCAACGCGGTCTTCTACGACGACCCGGAGGCCGGCCGCAGCCAAGTCCGCTTCGCCTTCTGCAAGCGGGAGGACGTCCTGCGAGAGGCTGCTTCCCGTCTTCAGTGATGGTGAGCGCCACTGCCGCTGCCCGCTGAACCATCCTTCGGCTACAGCTCAGGGCGAACGGTCCATCAATTCTCTGGCCAAAGATGGAAGTTGATGCCGAGCGCAAGCTACGCTCACACGCTCATAACCCCATAAACGCAGGTGACCCCGGCGGTGGTTGCACACCCCGGGGCCCGTCACCGAAGAGGACATCTTCGATGCGCATCAATCGTAGCGCGCGCACGCGCTATTTCACTGTGCTGGGCAACGAGGTCCTACGGGACCGTCGTCTCAGCTTCACCGCCCGCGGCCTCCTCGCCTATCTGCTATCCCTGCCGGACGGCGCCCGTGAGGACGTCCGCACCCTTGCCGACAAGAACCCCGGCCTTGGCCGCAGAGGCGTGTCCAAGGCCCTCGACGAGCTGGTCGAGGTCGGCTACTACGTCCGCCGCACGGTCCGGGACGAGGACAGCGGCCAGGTCCGCACCGAGACGTACCTCTTCGACACCCCGCAGGCCGCCGGCGCGGCCCCGCTTCCCGCACCGGCGGGACCCGGCGAAGCGGAGGGCGGGAAGGCGGGAACGTTCCCCAAGGGGAACAAGAACCCGGAAGAAGAACCCACCCACCCCGTCGCGGCGGTCACGGACGCCGAGCCGCCCACTGGGCGGGCGGATGGAGCGACGCCGGACGAGCCCGCCCCTGCCCCCGCATCAGCGGACACGGGGCGCGGAGCCGCGCTGCTGTCCCGCCTCGGCAGCGTCGAGCCCAAGCTGGCTCTGAGCGCCGCAGACGCCCTCACCCTCGCACCGCTGGCCGCGCGGTGGCTGGACGCCGGGGTGTCCGAGCTGGAAGCCCGCTCGCTCCTCACCACCGGGCTGCCCCCAGTGGTGCACAGCGCACGGGCGCTCCTGTCGGACCGCCTTGTGCGCAAGCTGCCCACGCCGCGCGCCCGGCAAGATGCCGCCGCGCCGGCGACGCCGCTGGCAGAGTGCGCCGAGTGCCGCGATCCCCTACCGCGTGACCAGCAGACCGGCATCTGCGCCGTCTGCGCGGGGGCGGCGGCCCGTATCGACGAGGCCGCACCCGTCCTGGAGACGGTGACCGACCGTGTGGCAGCTCTGCGGTCGGCGCTGCGTGCTCGGCCGACGACCGCCACAGTCCGACCTTGATCCTTCGCCTGCCAGGTCAGGTAACAGAGCTCCCAGTCGGGTCTGAGCCACCGGCCTTGGCATCAAAAGTGGGATCGAATCCATGCCGGGGGGGGCCTTGACCCCAGATTTTGAACACATCTATGCGGCTTGGATCAGGGTAGTTGCAGCTGGCTGGAGGTCGTTCTCGTAGGCGACCGGGGACCGGTGGCCGAGGCGGGAGTGCCGGCGGCGGGTGTTGTATCGGGTCAGCCAGCGGAACGCGTCGAGTCTGGCCTCGCGCTCGCTCGACCAGGTCTTCCGTCCTTTGAGCGTCTCCCTTTTGAAGGCGGCGTTGAAGCTTTCCGCGGCGGCGTTGTCCGCGCTGGAGCCGATCGCGCCCATGCTCTGCCGAACCCCTGCTGACCTGCAGAGTTCCGCGAAGGCCCTGCTCGAATATTGAGATCCGTGGTCCGTGTGCATGATCGCTCCGGCCAGGCTCCCGCGGGTCCGCTCGGCGACCGTCAGGGCGTCGATGACGAGCTCTGTCCGCATATGGTCGGCGATCGCCCAGCCGGCCAGCCGGCGCGAGGCGAGGTCGATGACGGTCGCAAGGTAGAGCGGCTTCGATCCGCTGACCGGCAGATAGGTGATGTCGCCGACGTACCTTCTGTTGACCTCGGCCGCGGTGAAGTCACGTCCGATCAGGTCCGGTGCCTTCGCCGCGGCCTGGTCCGCGAGGGTGGTGCGGTGTCGGCGGCGCAACCGGACTCCCTCGATTCCGATGGTCCGCATGATCCTGGCGACGCGCTTGTGGTTGACCGCCGGGCCGCCCTCGTCGCGGAGTTCGGCGGTGATTCTGGGGGCTCCGTAGGTGCCGTCGGAGTCCTGGTGGATCTTACGTATCCGGGCTGCGAGCCCGGCTTCGACGGTCTGCCGGGCCGCTCTTGTGACCGCAGTGCGGCGCCAGTAGTAGAAGCTCGAGCGGGCCAGGCCGAGGATGTCGCAGAGCCGCTTCACGCCGTGTCGGCGCTGGTGATCTTCAACGAACTGGCAGCGGGTCACCAGCGCGTCTCCGTCGCGAAATACCGGGCCGCCTTGCGGAGGATGTCCCGCTCTTCCTCCAGCTCACGGATCCTCTTGCGGGCGGCGGCCAGCTCCGCCTGAACGTCGTCGCCGCCGGTCTGCGAGGCGGCCGGCGGTGCGGAGTGAGCGCCGGGTCGGCGGCCGTCTGCGGCCCGGATCCAGTTCCGCAGGGTCTCGGTGTTCACCCCGAGATCGGCGGCGACCGACTTGATCGTCGCTCCCGGCCTCGAGCGGTACAACGCGACCGCGTCCGCCTTGAACTCGGCCGGGTAATGCTTCATCCCCACAGGGACTCCGTTCTCCTGGACCATCAAGATCCAAGTGTCTTCGGTGTCCAAGATCCGGGGTCAAGGCCCGGGTCCCGGCCTGTGCCGCGTGGTGCTGAACCTCCTGGCCAGCGCCACACGGCACGGTGCGGAATCCGGCGTATGACACCTGATGCCGAACCATCCGCTCACGCATCGCTCGCGCCTGTGGGGGTTCTGACCTGCGCTCTCGCACCCGTCACCCGACGACAAATCAGGGCCGCCCCCGCTTTGCACCACGACAGCAGCCGAGAATCCGGCATGCCGCAGTGGCGCTGCTGCCTCGACCACGCCTGCCAGCGCAGGGTGCGCCACGCGGAGCTGAGGGCTCCGCTGGGTGATCGCCTCGGCCGCCTCGCCTGCGTCTGGTGGAGCGGGGGGAACCCCGCCCCACCGCTCATGTCACAGGGTGCGGAGCTTGGTGCTGAAGACCTGGGCGGCCACCTGGTCGCCCAGGATCAGGCCGTCGGTGGCGTCCCACGGGAAGTGGACGCCGAGCCAGATGCGGCTGTCGGCGTCTTCCTTGGCGGCGGCGCTGAAGCTGGTGAAGTGGCGTGTCTTGACCGGCGCTTGCGGATCGTCGGTGGTGAGGTCGTAGGCGATGTTGTCGGTGTTGAAGTAGCGCTTCATGATGCCTGCCCAGGCGGCGCCGAAGGAGGCGTGTCCGGAGACGTAGGCGGGGAAGCACGGGTTGACGTTGACGCCGGCATTGTTCTTCAGGAGGGGCTTCCACTGCGGGTCGAGGCCGCCCTCGCGGATCGCGGAGACGGGCCGCCACAGGTCGATCGTGGTGGAGAACTTGGCGTCGCGGACGGCTATTCCCGTGTCGGCGAGGGCGATCGAGACGAGCGCGAAGAGCTTGGCGTTGGCGTACGTGCTCAGGCCCCGGGCCTTGGAGACCTCGCGGGTGGCCTGGATCATGTGGCCCGGGGGCTTGTACGTTCCGTCGTTGTCGTTGGCCCAGAACCAGGCCGCGTTGAACTGGTCCGCGGTCCGGTTGATCACCGGCGTGGCGGCGGTGGGGGCGGCCGCGCCGGCGTTCCGTACGGCTGCGACCTGCGCCTTGTACTCGGGGCTGGCCACGAGGTTCTCGTACGTGCCGTACTGCGCGAGGGTGGTGGGCCGGAACTGCGAGCCCGAGCTCAGGGAGAACGGCTTGACCTGCCCCCAGACCGGGTTGACGGCATTGCCGTCCGATGCGCACTTGGCGTCGACCATGTCGGGGTAGCTGGTGGGACGCCACGCTCCCGGCTTGTTGTCGCTGGTGTAGCCCTGCGTGTTCTCCGAGCCGTCGCCTGCGCGGGCGTTCATCATCTGGTTGACCATCCCGCTGACGATGGTGATGTCCAGAAGATCGCCACTGGTCGGGTCGGTTCCGAAGCGCTCCTTGAAGCGCTTGTCGAGGTAGGCCGTGAAGTCGGGGGCGTTCTTGTTGGGCCGGTTCACGCCGTAGAGATTGAGCAGGATGTTGTACGCGGTGCGGCCGATGACGCGTTCCTCTTCGTCCGGCCCCTCGACCCAGCCCGCGTAGGCCGCCGCGTGGATGTAGGCCGCGGAGGTCATCTGGCCCTTCCACTTGGCCTGGTACGAGCTCTCCGCGTCGTAGATCGCGCCGTTCATCATCGCGGCCGCCCGCGCCATCGGGACCGGGCCACCCTGCACCTGCCTGAAAACACCTTGGAGGACGTCGTTCCAGTAGTGGACGGGATCGGCTATCGACTGGGTCGGCAGCGCCGCCTCAGCGCGCTGGGGGCTGGCCGCGAGGATGGAACCGGTGGCGGCCAGGACCACACCGGCCGCCAGCGTGCGGCGCCAGATCGTGCTGCGGGTTCTGGTGGTGCGGACGTTCTCGGGCATGGCTCGACTCCCCCTGATCACAGGCATCTTGATCTCCACGAGAGATGGCGGCGTGATCATGCGTCAAGGTGCGCCAGAGCGCTTGTAGAAAACGGCAAGGCTCCGCGGAATGACCGGCCCCGCCCGCACGGCGGCGCAATCCCGCTCCTGGTCGAATCGCCTATGTCAGCTCTTCGACTGCTTCGTAAGCGGCTACCGGCCGGCCAAAGGCCGGCTGGCTTTGTCAGTGACAGCTGGGTCTGGCACAGATCTTGGGTAGCGGTCGCGGAGCGTGGCGCACGGCGCCAGTTCTCTGGGGTTTGAACCAGTTGTGGTGGTGTGGCTCGCTGGCTCGGGCGTTCCGTTCTCGTGTAGCAGCTCGCCGACACGTACGGTTCGCCGCCTGGCACAGTCGGCGCGGGAACAGGGCGCACCGCGCGACCTGGACGCCATCCGCTGACAGATGGAGAAGGCCGGCCCCACCAGGTAGCTGAGGGACCGGCCAACTCGGCGTCGTGCGGGTGGTGACACGGGACCTACCGCCGCCACCTGGCTAGGCCGCGGAGTCCGGGGGATTTCCCACAGGGCTCGTCTCCTGTTGGTCGTTGATCGGGGCTTCGAGGCCCCACCGGGCATGGTCTCGTAGCAGCGAGGCACGTGCGACATCCGCGAAGACGCTCTCCCATGCGACCACAGCCCAGGCCGCGGCGGGCTCGCCGGCGAAGTGAAGTCCGTCAAGGGGGGTGTGACGGGGCCGGGCGGTGAGTTCGTCCCCAGGGGCTTGTCTCTCGTGTTCCACGGGTCCTCCAGAGGGTGTAGGCAAGGTGGGAGCCGGATCAGCCCGTGAGGAGCAGAGGCTCTCGCTGAAGGGCAGCGCGGGAGTGGGCGGTTGGCGCCCAGCGAAGAAGGACGGATCCGACACTCATGCCCCCGCCGAAGCCGGACAGGAGCACCACGTCGCCTTCGCCGAGCAGGCCCTGGCGGTGTACCAGGTCGAGGGTGATCGGTACCGATCCGGAGCCGGTGTTTCCGTATCGCTTCAGGGCGAGATGGAGGTCGGCGTTGTTCAGGCCGAGATCGGGCCAGACCTCGGTGAGCATGACGCCATTCGCCTGGTGGGGGATGAAGTGGTCGACTTCGCTCGTGGATACACCGGCCTTGGCAAGCAGCTGGTGGAGCGCCGCTGGCAGATTCTCGTGCACGAAGCCGCGTACGCCTCGGCCGTCCATGCGGAAGAAGTGCTGGCCTGCCTCCACCGTTTTGGCGGTGGCGGGTATCCGGCTGCCTCCCGCGGGCACGCTGATCAGCCGGTGCTGGTCTCCCCGGGTGATCAGGCCCGCCTCGAGTACTCCAAGCCCCTTGTCCACCGGGCCGAGGACCACTGCTCCCGCGCCGTCCCCGAAGAGGATGCAGGTCTTGCGGTCGGTGTAGTCGAGGATGCGGGAGTAGATGTCCACGCCGATGACCAGGCCGTATTCGCCCTCCGGCTGTCCGCTGAGCATCCGCTCGGCCACGGTGAGCGCGTAGACGAATCCGCTGCACACGGCGTTGACGTCAAACGCGGACGCGTTCGTGGCGCCGATCAGCCCTTGGACGATGCTGGCCGTCGCGGGCTGAGGATGATCGGGCGTCGACGTGGCGAGGACGATGAACGACAGCTGCTCGGGGCGCAGGCCCGCCTGGGCCAACGCGTTGCGCGCGGCGTGGGCCGCGAGGTCGGAGGTCGCCTCGTGGTCGGCGGCTCGTCTGCGCTCGTGGATGCCGGTCTTGCGCACGATCCATTCCGGGCTCACTCCGGCGCTGCCGCCGATCTCCTCGTTGGTCACCACGGTGGTCGGGACGTAGGAGCCGGTGCTCACGATTCCGATGGAACTCACGGTTACTCCTCAATCCGTGACGCGCCCGCCCGTAGGCGGGCCGTCACAGCGGGCGGGCTAGCGGACAACGGCGGGTGCGAGTCGGCGCCACCCCGAGCGATCGGCGTGGCCGGCAAGGACTTCGTCGTCGCCGACCACCACGGGGCGCCCCACGGCGCGCAGCATCGACAGATCGCTTATGTGGTCGCCGTACGCCGTCGAAGAGGCGAGGTCGATCCCCAGTACCGAGCCGGCGGCCCGCACGACGCGGCCCTTGGTGGCGCCGATCATGGGCGTCAGGACCTCGCCAGTGAACTGTCCGCGGTGGATCAGCGGACGCGTGCCGTACGCCCGGTCCGCGCCAAGCCAGGTGCTGATGGGGTCCAGGCACGCGAAGAACGACCCGGAGATGAGCAGGACGCGCTCATTCGCGTCCTGGTGTCGGTGTAGTTCGGCGACCGTCTCGGGGAGGAAGAGGCCTTTCTCCAACTCGTGCTCGAACCACAACAGGCCCGCGGCGGTCACCTGGCGTACATTCTCGCCGGCGTAGAACTTGTAGTAGGCGCGGTTGATGGACTCGCGGGGGACACCGAGCTTGGCAGCCGACTGCAGCTCCCCGTTCAGGCGCTGGTACGTGCTGTCTGGCTCGCCCCGCATCCTGAGGTAGAACTCCAGGAACCGGAACATGCTCTTGACCCTGATGAGGGTCTCGTCCACATCGAAGAACGCGGCAGTGCGCAGCGTCATGACGCCCTCGCTCCTGTCAGGTAGGGGGCTGGCGGTGGTCAACGGCCCTGCAGGCGGCCGAGCGAGAGGCTGAACTTGCTGATCGGCTCACCGCCCTGCAGCGCGGTGAGATTCACGACGAGCTGCTCCGCGAGATCACGCGAGGCGAGGGCATCGGACTGCAACGGGCCGCCCTGCGTGTAATAGATCTCGGGCTCGCCGCGCCGGCTCTCGATGAAGGCGCTCATCGTGGTCTTCTCGTCGAGCTCGCCGAAGCGCGTGAAGACGACGCTCAGGTCCGTCATGAGCGTCCTTGCCGCGGAGATCCCACACAAGTCCAGGGCAGCGAACAAGGCGAGCTGTCGCGCCGCCTCCGCGAGCACCATGCCCGGGATGTGGTCCTGCGGGTGATCGAACATGCTCGGGTGGCCGCTGGGGAGGTGCAGCGAGGCCGTCGCGACGTCCCCCGACGTGTCCGCGTCGAGGAGGACGACGTTCTCAGGGGCGGCCCGTCCCACAAGGGAAGGGGCGACGAGGGTCCCCGTGATCTGGGACAGGAGGGAGGCCGAGGACGGCAGTGCGCGACCGTTCCGGTTGCTCGTACGGAGTCTGAGGTAGCTCTCGGGACTCTTGAACCGGAGGCCCACGGAAGCCTGTCCGATCATGACCCCGTCCACGGACAGCCTGATCTCGTAGTCAAGGCCTGTCGCGCGCCCGTCCCGGAGCTTGACGTTCCCGGTCTGTATGTCCATCCGGACGGCGAAGACGGAGTCGCCCACCGTGGTGAGCTCCGGGTGCGCGAGGTGGATCCGCAGGTGCGTGAGGATGAATTTGTGGTCCTGCGGCACCCCGAAGAACTCGTGCGCTCCGGCCAGCGCGGCTTGGCGGGCGGCCTCGAGCAGCAGGATCGGGTCGTACGTGTTCGGGCGCAGCAGGTGGTCGCCGTAGTAGGCGTGCGAACGCGGGAGCTGCGCGGCGGCGATGTAACCCCCCGGTGCGACAGCCGGCTGAAGGTCGGTCACGAAGACCTCGCCGAGAGAGTCGCGGTGTACCAGTCGGCGGTCAACGGTGCGCTCGAAGGACAGCGCACTGTCCGGCTGCGGAGTTGATTTGCCCGCGCGGATCGAATCGATCGAAACAGTCGTCATGGATGGCCACTCCCGGTGAAGTCAGCGCTCGGTGAAGGTTCGACGGCGTCCAAGGCCGGCGGCGTGCTTCATGGAGCAGCGAGGCACGTCAGCCCTGTATAGATCAGATCTCTTATATCTGTCAAAGGTCAGATGGTCGAGGGGGGATGGCTATCCATCGGCAATCGCACCTCCTGATGAGATCCGCTTGTTCTCAACTCTCGGATGTTGCTATGGTCCCTGCCAGACCTAAGATCTCTTATAGTCTTGAGACATCGAACCGAAGGAGCTGCTCATGCCCGCCAACGCCCTCGTGGTGACCGAGGTCCTCGTCGAAGAGTCCGCCGTTGACGCTGCCGTTGAGGTGTGGCGCAAGCACAACGCCGCCCACCCCGTCGAGGGCCGCACCCTCTACCGAGGACTGGAGGACAACTCACTCCTGGAGCTGCTGCCCGTCGAGGGTGTGGCCGCCGTCCCGGCCCTCCAGGAGGAGTGGCGGACGCTGTGGACCGAGCTGACGCCGATGCTTGCCACTGACTTCCGCCGCCAGCTGCTCGAGTTCGTGGAAGCACCGAAGTCCACCGATGACCTGCTGCCCGACACGAAGTACCTGCAGATGCGCCATGTCGAGGTGAAGCCCCCGGTGTTCGAGGCGTACCGGGAGTGGCGGGACCAGACGATCTTCGAGGTCGTCCGCGGTGCCGACGAGGTCGAGGTGTTCCTCGCCTACCACTCCGTGCTGAGCACCGAGCCCGGGGTCATGTTCGTGTCGGGATTCAACGTCGACCCTGCCCAGTACACGGCCGTGTTCACCAACGAGCGCTACCAGGAGATCGTCCGCCAGGCCGGCGACCGCTACATCACCGGCGGTGAGCGGGGTCTCTACACCAAGATCTACGCCCGCATCGAGGGCTGATCCGCGTCGGCGGACCGCTGGAGGAGAGAGATATGCCGGCACACAACCGGTCTGAACGCAGAACGCATCTGAGAGCACCGGCCATTGGAGCCGTGTCCACGTGCCTGGTCGTCGCCACCGTCTACATGACCCAGCCGATCTTTCCGCAGATCGCGCAGTCACTCCGCGTGGAGCCGGTGGACGCACGTCTTGCGTTCTTCTTCGTGAGCCTGGCGTATTCACTCTCCTTCTTCGTCTTCGGTCCTCTGTCCGACCGGATCCAGGCGAAGTCCCTGGCGACGTGGGGAACAGCGGCGCTCGTCGTGCTGCTCGTGGCCGCCTCACAGGCGGGCAGTTTCGCAGTCCTCGTCGCGGCTCTCGCCGCCGCCGGGGTCGCTGCCGCGGCCGTACCGGCGGCCACGCTCGCCCTGATGCCCCGCATCGCGCCACCAGGTACAGCCGGCACCTACTTCGGGATCGTCATCGCGGCTTCGGTCGCCGGTATCACGGTGGGGCGCTCGGCTACGGGCCTGGTGGCGGGCTGGCTGGGATGGCGCCAGGCCATCCTGCTCCTCGCGCTGCTCAACGCCGCGTGCCTCATCGCTCTGGCCTTCCTGCCTCGGACGGACTTGCCTCATGCCGGGGGCCGGGCCGTCAGGCAGGCCTACGGACAGGCGCTGGGGATGTTCGGGCAGCCGAAGGTGGCCCGCCTCCTCGGGGTCGGCGCCCTGCTGTTCTTCGGCTACCTTGGCGCGGTCACCTTCCTCACCTTCCGGCTCGCCGCCGAACCGTTCGGCCTCGGCGCTTCGGCCATCGGCCTGGTGAGTGCGATCGGCCTGGCGGCCCTGTTCGGTGCCCCCTTGTCCGGGGCGATGATTCCGCGACTCGGTGCCCGGCGGGTGGTCCTTCTGGGTCTGCCCACAGCTCTCGCGGGAATTCTTGTCCTGGCTGGGGCCGGGAGTACGCCTCTCGTGGCGGCCGGGCTGCTCCTGGTCTTCCTCGGCGTCTTCTCCTGCCAACCCGCGGTCCTCGTGCTGCTCGCCGCCGTCGTACCGGAGCGCAACCGCGGAAGCGCCTCCTCCAGCTACATGCTCAGCTGCCTCTGCTCGGGAAGCCTCTCGACGATGGCGATGGGACCGGTATGGACGGCCTACGGCTGGGCCGGCGTGGTCACGGCGGCATGCGTGGCGATCGTCGCCGCGGTGCTTCTCGCCCTGTTGGCCACGCGCCGGGAATCCACCGTCACTTCAACTCCGCACAACGATTCAGTACAGACAAGCAGTAAGTGAGGGTCACGATGGGCCAGGTCCGCAACTACGAGCTCAGCCTTACCACTCAGGGGCCGACCTATCCGCCCAGCGAGGTGATGGACGAAGACGGCAACTTCATCGTCATCGGCCGCGTGAACCGCGCCGGCTCCGACGGGCGGACCCGCTCCGAGTGGGGCGCGGCGATCGTAGCCGCGGACAGTCCCGTGCCGCCCTTTGGCGAGAACCACCCGTACACCATCGTCAAGGAACTCCCGCTGAACCCGGACGAGCTGTCGGCGGAGGATCGCGCCCGGGAACTGCACACGCTTCCGCTGCCGCTTCCTTGCGCGAACTACCCCATGGTCTTCGCCCCCGAGCAGTGCCCGGACGCGGACCTGGTGCGCCGGCCCAGTTACCCCTTCCACGCCGTACCCATTCCCGACCTCCGCCCGGAGGACGGACCGAAGGTGACCACGCCGATCACCCTCGGCCAATGGGTACGAGCCCGCGGGCAGCTCGAAGTCAGCGTGACCGATGACGAGCGCGCGGCCCAGTTCTTCTTCGAGTTCAGTGACCTCATCCCCAACAGCGTCTACACGATCATGTCGCTGCGCGAGCACGACCTCGACCCGGCCGGCCCCACACGGCCCGGGCCTCTGGGAGTGCCGAACGTATTCGTGACGGACGAGGCCGGCAACTCCACCTACAGGGCAGTCATGCCCAACCCGTTCCCGGCCCCTGGCACCCCTGGTGCCAACCGGATCATCAACATCGTCGTCCTCTGGATGAGCTACCAGCAGAGCTACGGCGGGGCCATCGGCTGGTTCGGGCTCGGCGGCGACATCCACGCCCAACTTAAGCTGCCGGCAGCCAGCTTCCAGGAATTCATCACCGTCCCGTAGTCGCGATTCCCGAGAGAGGAAATGACGTGGCCAGGTCCAAGACAGCTGGAGGCGTCCTTGGCGGCGTCATCAACGCGCTCGCCGGCGGCGGAATGTTCGCGGTGGCCAAATCCGGGTTCGACCACCTGGATCCCTTCCATCTGGTGTCTGCCCGGTTCGCCGTGGCCGCGCTCGTCTTCGTGGCGCTGCTGGCCATGAAGGAAGGCATCGGCGCCCTCAGATTCGACGGGCGGATCCTGAAGATCTGGTGGCTCGGGACGATCGGCTTCGCCGGGTTCAACCTGTTCGTGTACGTCGGACTTCAGACCATCCCGTCGCAGAGTTCCGCGCTCGTGATCGCGACCATGCCGGCCCTCACCGTGCTCGCGATCTGGGCACGGAGCAAGAAGCGCCCGCACGCAGCGACCCTCGGCTTCGTAGCGCTCGCCCTCTTCGGCGTCGCCTTGGTCCTGGGCAACGGAAACCCGCTGAGTGTGGTGACGGGTGGCGTTGGCTTCGGCGGACTGCTCACCCTGGTCGGGGCGGCAGGCTGGGTGATCTACAGCACCGGAGCCGCAGCGCACTTCCCGGAGTGGTCGCCGCTGCGCTACACGACCCTGACCTGTCTGCTGGGCACCGTCAGCATCCTGGTGCTCACTGCCTTCTCCTCGCTGGCCGGCTGGATCCCCAGCACGGAGTTCGAGGACTACACCGCCTCCTGGTGGCAGATCCTGTACATGGCCATTCCCGCCAGCGTCATCGCGATGCTCGGCTGGTTCACCGCGATCCGTGACCTCGGGCCCGCCAACGGAGCCCTGTTCGTGAATCTTGTACCGGTGACGGCGTTCGTCGTGCAGGCATTCCTCGGCCATGTGCCCACCGGCCCCGAGATCGCCGGCATCTGCCTGGTCCTCGGCGCCCTGATCGCATCGAACTTCCACTCCCGCCGCCGCACCGCCAAGGCCGCCGCTGCAGCCGGGCAGCCACAGCCGATCGACTCCATCCCCGTACCCACCGGCAAATAGGAGGAGAGACAGATGACACGCACCACTCGACTCCGCGAACGAATACGACGTACGTCGGAGGCGTTCGCCAGCACCTACCAGCGTCGCAGCCCGGCCGTGCTCAGGATCAGCGTGGGCGTGCTCTTCCTGTGGTTCGGAATGCTGAAGTTCTCCCCGGCGATGAGCCCGGCCGAGGACATCGCCATCCATGCCATGAGCGTCATGACCTTCGACGCCGTTCCCCCCGAGGTCACCCGGCCGCTGCTCGCGGTGATGGAGGTTGCCATCGGGCTGGGACTGGTGACCGGAGTGCTGCTCCGTCTGGCTCTCACGGTGTTCTTCGTCCACATGGCAGGGGTCTTCGCCACCCTGGTGCTGCTGCCGGATGAGGTGTGGTCCACGATGCCCTTCGTCCCCACGATGGACGGTCAGTACATCATCAAGAACATCGTCCTCATCGCTGCCTGCCTCACCGTCGCGACGGCGCATGTGCAGGTTCGCCCCTCCTCGGACGACATCCAGGCCGAACCCCTGGTGATGCCGGCCGAGTCCGGTGAAGGGGCCGCTGCCTCCCAGCCCGTGGCAGCCGGCACGGGCGTCCGATAACGCCCGATATTCGGCCAGCACCCCCTGGTGCGCCGAACCCATGACCTCCCCTGTCGCCCATGGCGCGGCTTCGTGCTGCCTTCATACGGCGCGGCAGGGCTGGAATTCACATATCCGCAAATACACGCACAGTGAAAGGTACCCATCATGAGCAGGGTTCAGATGATCCAGCCGTCCGAGGCCCAGGGCGAGTTCAAGGACGCGCTCGACACCGTTCAGAAGGGAATGGGCGTCGTCCCCAACCTGGCCAAGGCTCTGGCCAACTCTCCCGCGGTCCTCAAGGCCTACCTCGCTCTCTCCGGCGCGGTCGGCGCGGGTCTCGCGGCGCCCATCCGTGAGCGCGTCGCCCTGGCCACCGCCGAGCACAACGGTTGTGACTACTGCCTGTCGGCGCACAGCTACATCGCGGCCAACGCGGCCAAGCTTCCCGCGGCCGAGATCGAGGCCGCGCGTGAGGCGAAGTCCGAGTCGGCCGAGGCTCAGGCCGTGCTGACGTTCGCCCAGTCTGTGCTGAAGAACCGCGGCGCCGTGACGGACGAGGAGCTCCAGGCGGTCCGTGACGCGGGGTTCGGTGACAAGGAGATCGTCGACATCGTCTTCACCATCTCCCTGAACATCCTCACGAACTACTTCAACCACGTCGCGGAGCTGGACATCGACTTCCCCGTCGTCCGCGCGCACGCGCACAGCTGACATCCAGGCACTGAGGGCCCGCGCCTCCTTCCGGAGGCGCGGGCCCTCAGGCATGTGCGGCGTCGCCTCACATGCCGCGGACCTCAGCGACCGTGAACGGGGCGTCCGGAACACCTGGGCCGATGGGCCCGCCCTTGTCGAACTGGGACCGGACCGCGTACAGCCGTCCGTGCCGGCGGACAAGGGTGGTGGGGATCTGCAGACTGGGGTCAGTGAGCTGCTTCTCCATGGTCGCCGTCATGCCGTCGTCGGCCACCCGCAAGCGGCTGATCGTGTTATTCGCGTAGTGAGCGACCCAGAGGGATCCGTCCTCCATGTGCATGCCGTCCCCGTAGCGAAGCGTCGCACCGTGCAGCTCGACCTTGTGAACCGCACCAGTGGCGACGTCGAGGCGGTAGAGATCGCCGGCCGCCGAGTCCACGGTGAGGAGGAAGCGGCCGGAGGGGTCCGCCTCGATGCCGTTGAGGGTGATCGTGCCGGCCGGCTGGGGCGCGACGGTACCGGACAGGTCGTACGCGGGGGCCAGCTCGCCTCCGACACCGCCTGCCTCAGCGGCCTGCTTCACCTGCGAGGGCGTGACCTTGTAGACCAGCGCTCTGGTGGAGTCGGTCAGGTACCCGGTGCCGTCCGTCGCTATATCCAAGTCGTTGACGAGGGACGTTTCCGGAGTCGGGGATACGAACCGGGCGACGCGCTCGCGCGTATCGGTGTCGTAAAGCGTGACCCCGGCCGGGTCGATGACCCACAGCCAGCCCTGCTGGTCGACCTTGACCCCGATGGCCTTTGCGCGGCCGTCGGCCCCTGCCGGGAGGAACACCTCCGCGGTTGCCTGTCCCGGGGCGGCGCGGTACACGGCGCCGGTGCCGAAGGAACCGACGTAGAGGTCCCCATTGCGGGCATCGGCTGCGATCCCCTCGGGGTAGACACGGTCGCCGGGAAGAGCGAACGCCGTGACCACCGGCCGTGTCATTGCCTCGGCCGTCTCATTGGCGTCGATCGCGCTGGCGGTGGCCGGTAGCGACAGCAGTCCGGCGAGGGCGAGTCCAGCAGTAGCTAGGGGTCGGATTGCTTGTGTGAACTGCACGTTTTCCTCGTCTCTCTCGAGAAGCATCGCAATGTAGATGAGTGTAAGAAGTCTTACATGGATCTGACCCTTGATATAGGTTGGCGGCGAACGTACAGCGCCACTGCGGAGGGGGATGTGAAGGGGATGGACGCGAGACGCCTGCGATCTGCGACCCGGGAGCCGTGGGCGGAGTTCGCCACCGGGTTCTCACGACGGATGCTCGCCTCGCTACCGCGAAGTGATCAGCGCTTGAAGGGTGAGAGGTACATATCGGGACTGCTGTCCGTGCCCGGTCGCAAGACGATGCGATCCATCGCCGCCTGCGGCGGCGGAGGGGCGGCTGAGCAGAGCGTGCACCACTTCATCAGCAAGTCCTCATGGGACTGGCTGCAGGTACGGCAGACGCTCGGCCGAAATCTCGACCGGGTTGTCCGCCCCCAGGCGTGGGTGGTGCACCCCATGGCCATCCCCAAGTGGGGCCGCCACAGCGTCGGCGTCCAAGAGTCCTACGTGGCACAGCTGGGACGCGTCGTGAACAGCCAGCAGGCATACGGTCTCTGGCTCGCGAACGAGGATGTAAGCGCTCCGGTCAACTGGCGGCTCGTACTGCCTCCCGGTTGGCTGAGTGACGAACAGCGGCGGAGGCGCGCCGAGATTCCGGAGGGCCTTGCGGTCGCCAGCGCCGACCAGACGATCGTCAATGCCGTGCGCGAGGTTGCCGAGGGATGGGGTCTGGAGCGGCGGCCGGTGGTGCTCGACGGTCGTCAGGCGACGGACGCCGCGGCGATCGCCGATGCGCTGGGCCATCTAGGCATCCCGCTCGTCATGCGGATCAACGGTTCCACCCCTCTGGTGCCCGGAGACCTGGCCGCTGTGGGGGATCGTGCAGATCGCTACGTCGAGGCGTGGCGCCTCATGCAGCGTGTCCGCAGGGCTGCGCTTCCCGTCCGGTGGCTGGAGTCCGAATCCGCCCAGGCTGCGGACTGCGTCCTGGTGGCCCGGACGGGCGTGGTCCTGCCCTGGTCGGCTGCGACCGCCGAAACCGGGCCCAGGCATCGACCCTTGGCGCTTGTCGGTACGTGGAGGGGGGGAGGCGGGGTGCCCGATGAGCTCTGGCTCTCGAATCTGCTTGCGCCACGTGCCGGCGACCTGCTGCGTCTGGGGCGGCTCATCGGCCGTGTGGAGGCGGACTCGGGGGCCGTCGCAGAGAGGGTGGGCATCAAGGACTTCGAGGGCAGATGCTTCGGCGGCTGGCACCGTCACCTCACGCTGTGCTCGGTCGCCCACGCCATCGTCACGCTGTCATCCGCTTCTGCCGACACCGCTGTTGACGGGGGATTGCTGAGCGCCTGAGGCAACATATCGGCCAGTAGATGAGGGGCGGCACCGACAGGTGCCGCCCCTCGTTTCATGCGCGCAGACGCGCGGCCACGGACACCTGACAAAGAACAAGCAGTTCCCGCAGGGGCCTTGAGCGGGACCATCCTGATTCGGATACCCATCAGAGACCAGATTGTTTGGGTAACTTGTCATGGCAATGAAGGATTTGAGGGGAGGAACCGGCCGCTCCGGAGAACGTCGCAATCTCAAATCCTGGGATTTCCAGGCCTGTTGGCGACGCTCGGTAAGCGGTCGGGTGCCTCCGTCTTTGCCTATGTTGATCTCACCGAACACGACAGCGACCAGTAGCCGGTAGCCAGCGGGGCAGGCCAGTCGTCGCGAATTCCTCCCGGGAGACACCATGAGTCTTGCCATGAAGTCGATCCGCCGCGGACGGCGCGCCGGTATCTCGGTCGCCGTTGCGGCCGCGCTGCTGGGCACGGCCGCCATCACCGGCAGCGGTACCGCCTCCGCGGCGACCTCCGTGGATGCCGCCGCGGCCGCCTCGGAGTCGTCCGAGGCCGCGCAGGGCGGGGACAACCTCGTCATCCAGTGGAACAAGATGGCGTACGACGCCTCGGTGAAGACGGCCGCGAAGACCAACGGCCTGAAGCGCCCGCCGCTCGGCAGCCGCGTGTACGCCACCGTCCACTCCTGCATATACGACGCCTGGGCCGCGTACGACTACAAGGCGGTCGGGACCCAGCTGGGCGACGACCTGCGTCAGCCTTACTACAAGCGGACCCTGGCCAACCGAAAGGCTGCGATCAACTACGCGGCCTACGATGCGCTGAACTACCTCTTCCCCGACTTCAAGGCCGACTTCGACGCCAAGCTGACAGCCCTCGGCTACGACCCGGCCAACACGGTGCGCGACACCAAGACCCCGGCCGGCGTGGCGCACACGGCCTGCGACGCCGTGATCAAGGTTCGCAAGGTGGATGGCTCCAACCAGGACAACAACTACGCTGACACCACTGGTTACACGCCGTTCAACCCGCCGCAGGACCTCGCTGCGTTCGACAAGTCGACGATCGTGGACCCGAACCGCTGGACCCCGCTCACCAACAACGGTGTCACCCCCACGTTCGCCACCCCGCAGTGGGGTGACGTCACGCCGTTCGCCATCAACAACGCGGCGGACTTCCTGCCCCCCGCGCCGCCGACCTACGGCAGCGACGCCTCCCAGGCGGACATCAAGCACCTGATGGACGTCAATGCCAACCTGACGGACCGCGAGAAGGTCATCGCCGAGTACTGGCTGGAGCGTTCCGAGACCCCGACCGGTCACCAGAACCAGTGGGCCCAGTTCATCTCGAACCGTGACGGCCACACCCTTGGCGAGGACGTGAAGATGTTCTTCACGCTCAACCTGGCGATGGGCGACGCCGGCATCGTTGCCTGGAAGACCAAGGAGCACTTCGACTACTCGCGGCCGATCACGATGATCCGCTACGACCAGTCGGGCAAGACGGTTCAGGGCTACGGTGGCCCGGGCAAGGGCACCCAGACGATCGACGGCGCTGCTTGGAAGCCGTACGTCACGACCCCCGCCTTCGCCTCGTACGTCTCCGGACACGCGGTGTGGGGCGCGGCGGCGGCCGAGTCGCTGAAGCTGTGGACGGGCAGCGACAACTTCGGTGACTCCTTCACCTTCAAGGCCGGCACGTCCACCTTCGAGCCCGGCCAGACGCCGGCCGCGGACGTGACACTGAAGTGGAACACGCTGAGCGAGGCGGCGGCCGAAGACGGCATGTCCCGTATCTACGGCGGCGTGCACTGGACCTTCGACAACCTCGAGGGCCAGAACGTGGGACGGAACGTGGCCAAGGCCACCTACGACAAGGCGCTGCAGTACATCAACGGCACTGCCTGATCCGAACGTGAGCCCGCCCCTTGTGGGGCGGGCTCGTGCCGTCCGGGCCGGCGCTCAGGCCCACGGGTATCCCCCGTACCCGCGGCCGGGAGCGTGCGGCCCGGATGTGAAATGAGTGAAGACCTCGCCCTTCAGGGCGAGGTCTTCACTGCGTTGTGAACCATCGACTAGCTGGCGGTCATGTCCAGACGGGCGCTGCGGCGCCCTGCCCACCTGTCAACGGGTGGGCGTCTTGCGGGGACCCTTGTCGCTGGCCTTCGCGAGGGCCGCGGAACATCGCTGGAGGCGCCCGATGAGCTCCTCTGCCTCCTCGGTGCTGAACTCTTCCGTCAGGAGGAGCTCAACCTCGACCACGGACTCATCGGCCTTGGACAACAGGGTCTGGCCCGTCCGGGTCAGGCGAGCCTCCAAGATGTGGCTGTGCACAGGGTGAGGTTTGCGCTCGACCAGACTTCTGCCTTCCAGAGTCGCCAGCACGGACGACATCGTCTGGGGCGTCACCATGCACCGCCGGGCCAGAACGGCGCCGGACAGGCCGGGTTCCTGGGAAAGGGCCAGTAGCACGCTGTATTGGGGGACATTGAGCTTGAACGGCCGCAAGCTTGTGTGCTTGGCGGCGATCAGTTCTTGCTCCACCCGCTTTAGGTGGTGTCCGAGTCGCTGGTCGATGGGGAGCCGCATGGATACACCTTAATGTCAGGTGTCTTATCTGTATACGAGGCCGAGCATTTGTGGCTTGATCGGAATCTCTGATGCCGCATCACTCAAGGTTACCCTCAGTGAGTATGTTGAGACGATAGGTACGATGCTGGCCGGCCTCTCAACCTCATATCCGGTGATCGCCCCACCCCCCTTGCAGCACCCTCCCGGGCGAAGGTGCCCTCCAGGCCTGGGCGGGTACGGGGCTGCGTGCCTACGCGTGGCACAGGTAGCCCTGTGGGCCGGGCCTCGGCAGGCCCGAGGCGCCGGTGTCGCACCATCGAGCGAATCATTTCCGCACAGTGACGAGGGCTTTAAAGGCTGGGGCCGCAGGCGGCGGAAATTCGTCTTCGACTTCGAGTCCACTTCATCAAGTCTCAAGCGAAAGGCGAGTGCTCTTCGAGCACCCGCCCTTCGTTACGTCATTCGCCAGCGGTTATCCGTTGGACAGCTTGAGTGACGCTTCGCCGTACCGAGGTCCAGCGGTCACGCCCATGGAGAATATTTCCGACAGCTCATTTGTCACATCCTCGGTCAGCTCGATGGCGGCAGAGGCGGAATTCTCCTCCAAGTAGGAGATCCGCTTGGTCCCGGGGATCGGCACCACATCCCGGCCCTGATGCAGCAGCCAGGCCAGCGCGACCTGGACGGGCGAGTGACCGAGGCGCTCGGCGACGGAGTTGAGCCGACGCACCAGCTCGAGATTCTTCTGGAGGTTCTCTCCCTGGTACCGGGGGTCGTGGTGCCGGTAGTCGTCCGCGGGAAGTTCGTCCAGGGATGTGATCGAGCCCGAGAGGAAGCCCCGGCCGGCGGGGGACCACGGGACCAGGCCGATCCCGAGTTCCCGGGCGGCAGGCAGGACGTCCTCCTCGATCCCGCGCTCCCAGAGGGACCACTCACTCTGCAGCGCCGCCACGGGGTGCACAGCATGGGCGCGGCGAAGAGTCTCCGCGCTTACCTCGGACAGTCCGATGTATCGCACCTTCCCGGCATGGACCAGCTCGGCCATGGCTCCTACGGTTTCCTCGACGGGGACGTTCCGGTCGCGGCGGTGCAGGTAGTACAGGTCGATGTAGTCGGTATTCAAGCGCTTAAGCGACGCTTCGCAGGCTTCGGCAACGTACTCAGGTGTGCCGTTCACGCCGCCCGGGATGCCGCTGTCTCGCATCGTGAAGCCGAACTTCGTGGCAAGCACCGCCTCGCCGCGCCGGCCGGCCAGGGCTCGCCCGACGAGCTCTTCGTTGTGGCCACCGCCGTAGATGTCCGCAGTGTCAAGAAATGTGGTACCGATGTCGAGCGCGCGTCGGATGGTTGCGATGGACGTGTCCTCCTCGGCGCTCCCGTACACATGGGACATCCCCATGCAGCCGAGACCGACGGCGGACACCTCGAGGTCGCTTCCCAGGGTGCGGGTCTGCATGCATGCCTCCATCATTCGTGATCGTATAGATATACGATCTCTTATCGTATGCCTTCGGGCGGCGAAGGGGTAGGGTGCCGCGCCGTCGGGCATCTCAGGATTTGAGATATGGGTGGATTCTTCGCTTTGAATTCACGGTCGGGGCACGTGGTTCGGAATTAGTCTTTCCGCTTGGTGTGGCCGAAAACCCTATGCTCGCGACGGTCGGCGCTGTTCGGGGATGGCCCAGTTTCGCCTGATGGAGCCGAAATCGCCTGTCGGCAGTAAGTCATTGACACGGGCCTGCCTGCGGATTTAAATAGACTCGCGGCCGGGGGGCGGATGGGGTGAATCCATCTACTTTGGAGTGACCTCGGTCACATCCTGCTGGCTATACCCCGAGAGGTCCGCCGATATGACAAAGACCGCGGGGCCAACCCCGTCGATCGGTCGAAGTCCTGCCCCGCGCGAGCTCGAGGACATGCTGCGCACGGCGGCGAACATTTCCTCGCTCCGCGGGAAGTACGCAGACCTTCTCCAAGTCGCCCGCCCGCTGGACCTGTCAGAGGTGCCGGTCCTGACCCAGGCCGAGTACCACGAAACGGTCCGCCTGCTGCTCGAAGACCCGCGGCACCGACAGGGTGCCATCCTCTCGGCTGGTGGTGGCACGCTGGCTCACCCCGAGCTCAGCATGCTCCCGGACGACATGTTCGCACCGCAGCTGCTGGAGCAGTGGAGGCCGCTGGACGGCGGGGACGTCGTGGCGAACCTCTTCCCGGCCGGCCGACTGCAGTCGGCCTTCCATTTCTTCAACGTGTACGCGGCTCTCTGCGGTGCTACCACCGTGCCCATCGGCCACCTCAACGACGACGAACTCGGTCAGTGGCTCGACTTCCTCGAGAACCGGGGCGTCACCGCACTCGCGGCGCCCTCGGCCGTCATCGCCCGAGTGGTGCGGATGGCCATGGCTTCGGGGCGCTCCCTGCCCTGGCTGCGCAAGCTGCTGCTGAGCAGCGTCGGAGATGTGACCGCTACGGCTGAGCTCGTCGCCCGGCACCTGCCGAACGCCGAGATCTGGGGTCTGTACTGCTCGCCTGCTTCTGGCCCGATCGGCCACAACACGCCCGCGTGCTCGCCGGACACCTTCCACGTCCTGCCGCACCAGTACGTGGAACTGGACGCGGAAAGCTTCCTCGTCACCAACACGCACCGTGAGTCGACGTTCCCGCTCCTGCGTTTCCAGACGGGTGGGCTGGGCGAGATGGCGGCGTGTGCGTGCGGCATCGCCGAGCCTGCCATCCGGGTGCAGGGCCATTCCGGCGCGAGTCTGACCTTCCGTGGTCGTACTCTCGCCGCCGAGGAACTGGTCTCGCTGGCCTGCGCGGAAGCGGAAGTGGCGGAAGCTCAGGCGACCCTGGTCAACCAGGGCACGGCCGACGAGCAGCTCTGCCTGTCCGTGCGGCTGCACCCTGACGTCCCAGCTGACCAGTACACCTGCGGCTGGATCCAGAGTCAGATCCTCGGTAACCACATGACCCTGCGGGGTGCCGTGGACGAGGCGCCGGGGTCCTTCGAGGTCGTCGCGGTGGAGCGCTTGTCCGGCGCCACGATGGTCGGCGGCGCTCCGCTCCTGGTTATTGCCGAGCAGGTTCCCGAGGCGCTGTTCGACTACGAAGAGGCCAGCTGAAAGGCTGTTGAATCCCACGGCTGGCCGGCGTCGGCGGGTCGGGCCGTGAGTTCTGAGATGGTGGGCCCGGCCAGCTGCGCCTGCTCCGGTATCCCCGGGGCAGGCAGGTCCGGTTCGGGCTTCCGCCGGACGAGCGCGATGATCGCCTCGTTCACCGCCATTGGATGAGGTACCCCCGCCTCGCGCGCACCGCGGCGACCGCCCACCTCATCCAGCTTCTGGCCCGGTACGAGGCGGCGTCCAACCCGAGCGGGGTCAAGAACAGCCGCTTCTCCCCGCCGCCCGCCGATGCCCCTGTAGAACTCCTGCCGTCGAGCAGGACGTCCCTCCCGACCACCTTCGTGTCGCACTCGGGCGTTCCATGTCCGCGGCCGTCGCACGCCGTGCACATTCGGCTGCGCCCCGCACCCAATCCTCGATCGCCTCAGGCCCGGCCTGCTTGACTCCGGCCACATGCGGCGAACAACTCGCCGCCCTCGCCGGAACCTCCCGTGAGACCTGTACCAAAGTGCTGCACGATTTCGCCGACCGCGGCTTGCTCCGCCATGCCCGCGGCCGCATCACCGTCCTCGACGCCGAGCGGCTCAAGGGCGCGGCGGGCTGACGTGGCTCCCGCGCGCCCGGTGCCCGGCATTATGAGCCCGAGCTGCTCGCCCGCGCGGTGTGATGGCGGCCATCCAGGACGGCGTCATGACGACCCCGCACTGATCAGGGATGCTGTCGAGATTGCCATGCGGCACTTGGACGTCGGCTGGACGGTTTACCGAGCTCGCTGACCGTCGGCATCACCGGGGGAGAGCGGTCACAGCCAGTCCGTCCGTGGCGCCCGGACTTTCGCTGACGGTGTACCGCAAGAGCGCTGTTCGGTACCAACTAGCCACATAAGCATGCCTCTTAGGGCTTCCCGCACACCGCTTCGGAGTTCCCTATTCCAGCGTCGCCATGATCACTTCCATGCGGCGAGACCCTGCATGGACACGGTGATCGTCCACTGGAAGCATCCGCACGTCTGTTCCCCACTTCTGATGGCAAGGAGTCGACACCGTGCACAGCTCAACCAGCCGGTCCCAAGGACCAGTACGGGCCACGCGCCGCCAGGGCAGAGGCCTGGCCGTTCCCCTGGCTCTGCTGCTGCTCGCCGAGGGAGCTATCGCGGCGACCATCGCCGCTCCCTCCCTTGCGGCAGCGGATTCCCCTGCCGCAGGGCAACGCGACACCATCGCGCGCAGCGCCCAGGACCGCGAAGAGACAGCCTCCCGCCTCACCGCGCAGGCTCAGGGCCGGCGGATCGAGGTCATTGGGGCACGCACGGAGAGCACCACTCTGTGGGCGAACCCCGACGGCACCATGACCGTGGAGTCGTTCGCGGGGCCGGTCCGCTTCCGTGAGGGCGGCCAGTGGGTCCCTGTCGATGTGACGCTCGTGAAGGACGCCGACGGCTCGGTGCGGTCCAAGGCCCACCCCCGCGGCCTCAGGCTCGCCGGCCGTACCGGCGCTGCCGGCGGTGACCTGGTCAGCCTGGGCCGCGGCGAGCAAACCGTGTCCCTGGGCTGGAAGGGCACGCTACCCGAGCCCGTGCTCCAGGGCGCCAAGGCCACGTACGAGAACGTCCTGCCCGCCACCGACCTGGTCGTCGAGGCCACCAGGACCGGTTTCGAGCAGTACCTCGTGGTCAAGGAGCGCTCGGCGGCCGAGCGGGCGGCGTCGTTCACGCTGCCGGTGCGCGCCAAGGGCATCAAGGCCACCCGAGGCGGCGACAACTCCGTCTCCTTCGCCGATGCCAAGACCGGCAAGGCCGTCGGCAAGCTGCCGACCCCCTTCATGTGGGACGCATCGAACGACAAGACCGGCCAGGTCGGCGGTCATCGCGCCCCGGTCGCGCTGGACGTCGTACAGCGCGGCGAGGGGTTCGACCTCAACGTCTCGGCGGACAAGGGCTTCCTGGCTGACGCGGACACCGAGTTCCCGGTCACCATCGACCCGGCCGTGTACTTCGGCACCAACTTCGACACCTTTGTCCGCAACGGCGATACGGCGGACAACTCCGGGAACGTCGGGCTGGAGGTCGGGCGTGCGTGGCAGAAGACCGAGGCGCGTTCGTTCATCAACTTCCCGCGCAACGGGTCCGTCACCGGCCAGGACATCCTCAACGCCGAGCTGAACCTGTACTCGGTGTGGTCGGACTCCTGTGAGGCCCGCTCCTGGGAGATCTGGGACACCGGGACAGCCGACGCCGCCACCCGCTGGAGCACCCAGCCCACCTGGCGCTCGAAGGTGACCACCTCGACCCAGACCTACGGCCACGGTGACTGCGGGCCGCGCTGGCTGTCGGAGGACATCACCCCGCTCGTCAAGCAGTGGTCCCAGAACAGCCGCACGGTGGACACGGTCGGCCTGCGGGCCACCGACGAAGCCGACAACAAGGCGTTCAAGATCTTCGCCTCGGCCGACGCACCCGCCAACGCCCCCTCCATCCTTGTGACGTACGAGGCACCGGCCGACCCGGTCAAGGACCACGTCGTCTACTGGAACGACGTCCTTCAGGCCACGTACAAGGCGGCCGGCGGAGCCCCCGGCCCGCTGGCCCGGGCCGGCGCCATGGTGCACGGTGCGATCTACGACGCGGCCAACTCCGCCCGCTGCGCCGAAGGCGCGGCCAAGTGCCTGGGCGCCCCGTATCTCACCACGGCCACGGCGACCAACGGCGCTCTGCCGGACGTGAACAGCGCTATCGACCACGCTGCTTACGAGGTTCTGAAGTCGGTCTATCCGGACCCGAAGTACGGTTTCGACGCCGCGCTGGCGACCGCGCGCTCGACGATCCCCGCGGCCGTCACCTCCGAGCAGCGGGCCGCGGGCACCGAGGTTGGCCAGAAATCCGCCGCCGCGATGATCGCCGCCCGTCAGAACGACGGCTCGGCCCCGATCGCGCCGTACACGGGCAGCACGGTGGCCGGCTACTGGCGTCCGACGGGCACCGGCAACGGCGCCACTCCGCAGTGGGGCACGGTCAAGCCGTTCGGCATGACCTCTGGTTCCCAGTTCCGCCCGGCTGGACCGGCCGGCCATACGGTCATGGGCACCCTCTTGGGGAGCCAGCCGTACACGGACCAGTTCAACGACGTGAAGAGCCTGGGCCGCGCCGACTCCACCACCCGTACCGCCGATCAGACCCAAGCCGCGCTGTTCTGGGCCAATGACCTCGACGGCACGTACAAGCCGCCGGGCCAGCTGTTCGAGCACACCCAGATCCTCTCCCGCCAGCAGGGTCTGACGGTCGCCGGCAACGCCAAGCTGTTCGCGCTCACCGCCTTCGCGATGGCCGACGCGGCGGTGACGGCCTGGGACGCCAAGTACCAGACCGACATCGACCTGTGGCGCCCCGAGAGCGCGGTGCGTGAGGACGGCGACGGCAACCCGAACACCGTCGGCGACCCGAACTGGCAGCCGCTGTCCCAGGACCGGGACGGCAAGCACTTCAGCCCTCCCTTCCCCGCCTACATCTCCGGTCACGCCACCTTCGCCGGTGCCTGGGCCAAGGTCATGCAGGACTGGTTCGGCACCGACCAGATGACGTGGACCGGGACCACCGAGGACCCCAACGCGCTCGGTGTGACCCGGACGTTCACCACCTTCTCCGCCGCGGCCACCGAGAACGCGGTCGGACGTGTCTGGCTCGGCGTGCACTACCGGTGGGACGGCACCGACGGCGTCAGTGCCGGCGGTAAGGCCGCTGGATACGTCACGGCCAACAAGCTCAAGGCCAACACGGCTGCCGACTGGGTCAAGTACGAGGACCTCAACAACCTCGGCGGCTGCGAGGCCCAGGGCAAGCGCCTGGTCGCCGAGCACCGCTGGACCACGTACAAGTGCACCCAGATCGCCCCGCCCGAGCCCGGCCACACGCTCTACGTCAAGTAGCCGACCCGTGAGGAAGAGAGACACAGCCATGCGTGTGCGAAACAAGACCTTCCGGGCCAGGCCCGGAAGGGTCGTCCTCGCCCTCGTCGCAGCCCTGGCCATTGGCGCGGCGGCCGCACCCCTGTCGTCAGCCCTCTCCGGCTCCGCCGGGGACACCACCGCGGCTGCCGACGGCGGACCGGACGACCTGCTGCTGCGCACCCCCGAGCTGCCGCGGATCTCCGACGGCCCGTACGCCGGATTCCAGATCTGTGGGGGCACGGCAGGCAAGCCGGTGGTGACCAGCGGGTCGCCGACGCTCGCCGCGACCCTGGAGTCGATAGCCCCTCCCGGCACCGTGGACAGCGGCGACTCCTCCGGTCCCCGCCGGAAGGTCGCCTTCGAGGTCGACGCCGCGGACGGGAAGCAGGTCGTACGCAAGCAGCTGACCAGCGACACCAGCCACGACGCCGCCTACCAGCTCCCCGAAGGGAAGCTCACCGACGGCGACTACCGCTGGCGCATGCGGGTCAAGGACGGCTCCACGGCCTCCGAATGGACCGCCTGGTGCGTCTTCACGGTCAAGCGGGCCTGAACACCCCGATAGCGTGCGGCCCGCCGGCAGTATGCCGGCGGGCCGCCGCGGTGCTGGGTCACACGTTCTGGAGGCTCGCAGCGCCGAAGGAGACGTCGAAGCGGTCGCACCAGATGCTGACGCTGCTGTATGCGGCGAGGTTCACGTCGGCCGGGATCTCGTAGTTCTGGTTGCCCTTGTTGCCCTTGAGCTTGCCCAGGCTCACGTACTTGCCGTCATCGAAGACGGACCAGCCGGCCTTGCCCTCCTTCACCGGGGCGTCGGTCAGCCACACACGTAGGTCCGGGCCGTTGCTGGTGTCGAGGTTCTCCAGCCTCAACGTGTGCGAACCGTCGGCTAGACGGACGATCTTCACGCTGCCAGTCGTCTTGTGCTCATGGGTGATCAATTCGCCCGCAGCGATTGTCTGTGGCCCGGCGGGGGCCGACGGCGAGGAACTCGCCTCTGGCTTTGCCTGAGCCAGCGCCGACGCCGTTGGGGTCGGCGTGGTTGAGGGCAGCGCATCCCGCACGGTCTCGTCCTGCCACAGCGTCCACGGCTGGAACCAGAACAGGCCCAGGGCCACCACAGCGGTCGCCACAATCAGCGCACCGATCACCAGCGGCCCACGCCGCCTCCCGTCACGTCCCACAACCCCACCCCTTGCATCCTGGTAACCGTCATGACGCATTCAACGGCACATCGTGACACGACCGCCATGCCAGCCTGATGACGGTTTACTTACGCCCTACTCGTCCGCGTCGACCAGCGTGGTGCTGATCTCTGCTCCTGCGTCCAAGTACGCCTGCGTCACGTCGGTCTGGATGGTTGCGTAGACCGTCTCTCCCGGCGGGACCGTGCCGAACACCAAGGCGAACCGGGTTACGTCCTCCCCGTTAGTTTCGATGACGGTGACGTTCTCCGACGCGGAAAGGATGTTGAACGCTGGGGCAAAGGCCCACGTATAGGTGTCGCAGACGAGCGGCACGTCCGCCGTGTTCTTCACGCCCCACTGCCACCCATCCCCATCAGGGTTCGCGACCAGGTTGTAGTCATTCTCGAAGATGAGGCGAGAGTCCATAATTTTTTCCTTTGCGGATGAGTTGCGCACGCTCAAGTGGATCAAGCCAGCCTAGGAATCACACATCAACACAGGTCAGACGGTTTCCGGCCAACCATGCACGCAACTCGCCAGATGGCACGCTGTGCGGTTAACGAGAGCACTCGGCCGCAGCGGCAGCCCCATCAGCGGTTACTGCTCGTGTTCAGCGCGTAGGGGCGTGGGGAACGTAACTGGCCGCAGGTGGGGGCCGTCACCGGGGAATCGGTGGCCGTACGTGGGGAAAGGATCTTGGCCGCTGTCAGGCCCCTCTGACCCTGTCCAGCAGGCCTGGTGCTGTCGGAACTCGTGACATTCAGCGCGGGCCACGGTCGCCAACCGCCTCCCAATCCACTGACCAAGTGCTGGCCGTTCCCGTTCCCGTGGACAAAGCCAGCCGTTGGTCGGTCGCGAAGGAAAACGCGAACAGGCGCGAACAGGTTGGTGTCGCGGAAGCCGGACGTGTCCTGCTGGGGTGGGGTGGCTGCCGCTCCTGAGCCGGCCACCCGAGCCCTTCTCAGGTCGTCTGCCCGCCCTCTTCGGACGCCGATTCGATGTAGGTCTTGGTCCGGTTGGGTGGCGGAGGACGCCCGGGCCGTGTTGTGGGTGGTGCCCGCGCGCGGATCGGGGTGGGATGGCTCTGCCCCAGGGTCGCGGCCGTCCCGAACGACGGCCGCAGCAGGCCGTCTCCTTGCCGTGGAAGATGTCACGTCGCCCGAGGGCCGGGAGACGGCCCTGCGGGCGCGGGGCCGTCTTATTCTTCCCGCCTCAATGACTGGCACCCGGCATCCACGCCCCGGTGCCCCGCAAGGACGGCAAGCAGGCTGTCACCCTGGAACTGCCCAGCAGCAGCACGCACTCCTTTCGCTATTTGGCTGCCGGGGACTACTGGTTCAACGACGACAGCCACGGGGACCATGAGGGCACCAACAGCCGCCTTCACACCTTACGAGTCCGGGCCGCCCCGCCGCCGGCGCGGCCGGATGGCGGCCATCGTGGGCCGTGGGGGTCGTCAGCCGTCACGAGCGAGGACGTGGATCGTTGCCTCGGCATGACTGACTTCATGGTGCAGATTCCTGCTGACTGGCTTGCCCGGGTGTTCCTCTCACTGCGGCGTGGCACGTCGGACGACGCACACACCCTGGCGGCAGAACTTCAGCCGTTCACGGAAAAGCCGGGCCAGCGGGTCCCCGTGCCCAGAGCGACGATCCTGCGCACCGAGCTCGCACTGCGCGGCGAACTGCGGCAGGTGAACGAGGACGAGCGGCGCCAAAGGCTCTCCGAGGAAGCCGCATACCTGATCAACGCCCGCCTGGGGCAGTAGGAGCTGCAGGCGCCACACGGGCGTAGGCCGCGCTGAACATCCACGTCACAACCCGCCGTTCGCTACGGCCGCGCGGGCGGAGTTCCGTGGGATGGACCCGCTCAGGCGCCGTCCGGCTGTGTGCCGACGGGACCCCACCGCATGTTGGTGTCAGGCGGGTCATCGGCCGCAGGGCGATGCCTTGCCGTCGACTTGGAGGACGAGCATGGTGGACGCGGTCCCCGGCATTCGCGCCGTGGCCCGGCACAGCCTCGTCTGTTACTGGCAGCACGTGCACGTCCTGCCTGCACAACTCCGCGAGCACGAGCGTTGTCGCCCGGCCTGGCGAGCAGGACAGGGCGTGCCGCGCCGAGGCCCCGGCGCGGCCTGGGCGAGATCTCAGTTCGCCTGGGCGTTCTGCCAGACGACCCGCCCGTTGATCTGCACCGTACCGGTCAGGTCTTCGGGAAGGACGGCGGTGATCGTGCCCTCGGATTTCTCTCCGGCCCCCAGCGTTTCCCATCGGCTCTTGACGACCTCGCCGACGACCTCGGAGGGCCCGGTCAGGCGGTCGAACACCACCGTCGGCGTCACACGGTGCGTGAGCACCACCTTGGTGACCGGCTGGGTGCCGTTGTTGACGATGGCCCAGTGCCAGGTGACGATGTCCCCCTCCTCGGAGATCTCGGGGGCTTCGTAGGTGAACTCGACTACCTCGGCCATGACGGTGCCTTCCCACAGGGGTGCGCGGACCGCGCACGTAACCCGGTGATCATCCTCGGAGCGGCCGGCGGCATGTGGCCGCTTCGCCGATCTTCACCTTCAGGAGCGGTGATCGTTCCACGCCCGCCCGCGGTCAACGATCACCCGCGTGGTCACCGTGGCACCCTGTGGCCCGATGGCGTCGAACGTCTGCCACAGCAGCTCGTCCAGCCGCGCGCCGACCGGGGCGAGCGACCGGTGGGGTTCCAGCCGCCTGACCATCAGGGGGCTCGGCCCACCGGTCTGATCGACGCGAGACCCTCGGAGAGTCTGACCTCTCCATCGGCAGGTCGAGCTTCAGGCTCAGACACTTGGCCGAGCAGACCACTTCGCGTATGGGGGGGGGGGCCGCGCTGTGGGCTGTCGGGCGAACACAGCATCCCCGATTCGAGTGGACTCTCAGCGAAGGCATCGCCTTGCCCGCTGCTGGCGGCTAATGATGGCCAGGGCGCACCACCCGCTGAATCGGTGGGCTGCCCGGACCGCACCACTGTGGGGGCAGCGATGCCCTGGCCGCCCGGGAGAGCCGTCATGATCGTGGTGGACGCGTGCGACGAGTGGAGTCCACTACGCGAAGTGGTGGTCGGCACGGCGTACGGGGCGATGTTCCCCGCCGAGGACCCCCGCATGATCGAGGCGACGATGCCCCGCGAGCACTGGGCGGAGTTCCGGCCCGGCCACCCCTTCCCGCCCTGGATCGTGGAAGCCGCGGAGCACGAGCTGCAAGCCCTCGCGGAACTGCTGGAGAGCTTGGGCTCAGTAGTGCACCGGCCGCGTCGCGTGCCCTGGTCGGGCCTGGACGGCTACTGCGCCGCCATGCCGCGCGACTCACTGCTCGTCATGGGAAACCGTGTCATCGAGGCACCGATGGCCTGGCGCAGCCGCCGCCACGAACTGCTCGCCTACTGGCCACTCCTTCAACAATTCCGCCAATCGGGTGCACGCTGGCTGCCGTCAGCGGTGGACCTGGCCGTCGACCCCCTCACCAGTGGCCCGTCCCGCTCGGGCCACTGGGTGATCGGCGAGGGACGACCAGCCTGGGACGCCGCCGATTTCCTCCGCCTGGGGCCTCGTACCCTCGTGGGCCAGCTCAGCCACGTCACCAACCGCTCAGGCATCGCACACCTGCGCACCCAACTCGGCACCGACACCCGCGTCCATCTGATCCAGCCGGACGATCCGCACGCCATGCACATCGACGCGACGCTGTGCCCACTGCGCGAGGGGCTGGCCCTGTACAACCCTGAGCGGCTCGATCCCGCCCAGCTTGCCGGTACCCCGATGGACGGCTGGGAGCTGGTCCCCGCCCCTGTCCCCGAGCTTCGCGACAGCCCCCCGCTCTACATGACCAGCCCCTGGGTCAGCATGAACCTGCTCGTGGTCGACCACCAGCACGTCCTCACCGAGGCCCGCGACGAAAAGCTCCAGGCACTGCTCGTCTCCTGCGACATGACTCCGCTCGCCTTGCCCTTCCGCAACGTCCAGGCGCTGGGAGGCTCCTTCCACTGCGCCACCCTCGACCTACGCAGGGACCGCCACCACACCGAAACCCGCGGCAACGCCGGCCCAACCGGCGGATAGAACCGTCCCAACGCTCATGCGTCTGGTGCTCAGGGCCTGCGTCGGGAGCACGCCGTATTCGTGCCGTAACCCGGAGGAATCTCATGCGTTGATCAAGGCACGACGGCCGAGGGCTCCGTCGGCGGCGGACTGGCCGGACTTTGGTTGGGCACCGGCCGGTCTCCCGTCCCCAGTTTTGGTGTTGCCGGAGATGGGGCGCCGGGGTGGCTGCGACAGCGCGTGCGGTGAAGGCGCAGTCGTCTGCGGCTGACTGTTGCGTCAGTCCTTACCTGGTGGGTTCCCGTTCCGGTTACGGGTCTGTCTCACGCCCCTCTTCGGGGAGCAGGTGGCATAAAAGCCAGGGCAGACGCCTCGGCCTGCCATGCGTAGGGCAGAGGGGGTTGGGGTGCGCCCCAACCCGCTCGGTACGCGCCTTGCCAGCCAGCCGTGGCTGGGTATCCGCCTACGTGTCCGTACGGGCTCGCCTGCACAGGGGAAAAGGGCCGGAATCGCAAATGCTCCTCTCCGGAACGATCGCCGGGAAGGGCACGGAAGGAATGAACGTGCTCTGCGTACAGCGCATCGTAGATCGGAGTTAGCGAGCCAGCAGTGGGATTTTCCCAATAGTGCACTGGGCGCGCGGAGGGGATGGCGGCCTGATAGGGCTGACGGCCAGGCGGGGGATACGTATGCACGCCCTCCCAACGATACCGGCTGCGCCCGGATACGGGCGTGCCCGAGGAGAAGAGGCATGAGTTTCCCATCGGGCCGTGGCTCGGGCCGGAAAATGGCCTGCAACTTCGACCCGCCGAGACTGGTGGACGCACAGAGGGTGGCGCCCAGTGCTGAAATCACACTCGTATCTTGCGCAAGAAGAGCATCCCGATCGATCACGTTCGCCTAGAAACGCACAAAGCATTTCCCACAATAGAACTTCAAAGCCTGTTGCACGGCTACGCCACGCAGAATCCTGGCGAGCTCGCATCCATGATGGCCACGCCGAGTCGACCATTTGGGCCTGCTCAAGCCCTCGACCGCGCCGCCGGTGGCCCCAGAAGGCCGGCGCTATGGGCCCCGCGACCCCCTCTGCCGTCACGGCCATGCGAGCGCAGTGCGTGCGGTGGGACGTGTGGAGGCCCTATGGGTGGGCAGCGGCCTTCGTGGCTGGCCTTCAGCCAGGTCTGCCCAGTAAACGGATCCGCCTCACACCCGGTGGAAACGGATCGTGAAAATCGACTGTAGCTGAACGCACCGACTGCCGTGGGCGCCCTGACCTCGATGTCTTCACAACCGGACGGTGCCGCGGGATTGTCTCGACGAGGGTGCGCCGGGTACGCATTGGCATCACCTCTACAGGACAGCCAGTTCTGAGAGTGACCGCGCCAACCCACGGACCTGCGACTCCGTTAGCAGCAGCGAGCCTGCCCATCGACCTCGCCGTCGGTTACCACCGGATGTGAGACAGGGCCGTTCCTTTTACAGTCCCCAGCAGTCTTCTAGAGCTCCCGCAGGGCGGTCAGGACTTGTCCGAGGAGGAGCGGGGTCGTATCGAGTCGGCCATCAGCCAGTTCAGTGAGGGCGGTCGTAGGGCGGGCCGATACCTCGGCCCAGACGAACTTGCCAGGGTAGGGACGGCGGGGGTGGTAGCCCCAGCGGGTGGCCATGGTTGCGGTGAGCAGGAGGCCACGGCCGCCCAGGGCGCCGTCGCTGGGGGACTGGGGCGTCGGCGGGCGGGGGTCGTTGTCGCCGACCTGGAGGACGACGCCCGTCGGGGTTGGCCAGAGGCGCAGGAGGATTGTGTCCGGAGCGGGCAGTGCGGCGTCTGGTGGCCCCAGTGGACGTGCGTGTTGGATGGCGTTGGTTGCGAGCTCCGAGACGAGAAGACGGGCCACCTCGGTGCCTTCGGCGGGGAAGTGCCAGCGTTGGAGTACGTCGACGGTGTGGCAACGGGCCCAGTAGACGGCGTTCGGGATGGCTGCGAGCGCGAGATTGCTGACGGGAGGCAAGGGCTGGCTCATGCGGGTGGCTTCCTCGACGGCGTGGCCGGGTGGCGTGCGGTGTGCCGTGGGCTGAGGGGCGGCCTCCGGGCGGCGGGAGGGGTGCCTCCCGGGGGCTCGCCGGTTCTCGGGCTACTTCGTCGCGATCACGTAGACGCTGCCCCAGCGGCGTTTCGGGTTGGCCATGGTGGGGTCGAAGGTCCAGGGCTCGACGGTGGTGAAGCCAGCCTCGGTGAAGAGCTGGACGAGCTTCTCGTGGTCGTAGGCCCATAGGTGCTGGGTGTACGTGGGGTCGTCGTCCTGGTCGCGGAAGACGAGGTTGACGAGGTCGAGCTGGGTGTTGATGTCCCCAAGGCAATTCCGCTTGGCGTACCAGCGCTCGATCATCTCGGCGGAGGCGTCGAGGGAGCCGGGGTAGTGGCTGAGGGCGAAAGCGGCGTCGGGGACGCCCGTGATGATCTGGCCGCCGGGCGCGAGGACGCGGTGGGCCTCGATGGCGTACTGCTTAGCCGAGTGGGGGTAGTCGATGTGCTCCAGGAAGTGCTCGGAGAACAGCGTCTGGGCGGTGTTGTCGTGCAGGGGGATGCCCTCGCGGACGTCCCAGAGAAGGTCGGCCGGCGGGACGGCGTCGATGTTGAAGAAGCCGTCGATCCGGTGGGCGCCGCCGCCGATCTGGACCTTGGCGGGCTTGAGGTCGATGCGGCCGTTGGGCCAGGCGCGCCGGCTCGTGTGGTGGTAGCGGTGGAGTTCGATCTCGCGGGCAGCGGCGCGTAGGCCGCGGGCCAGCCCGTGGGTGGTGGCCGGGTCGTCGAGGAGGGAGGCGATCTGCTCGCCGAGGAGGTCGACTGAGGGCATGCCGGAGTTGCTCATGACAGGACTCCTGATCATGACGGGGGCGGGGTGAGGTGGTGCTGTTGGTGCGGCGGCGGGTTACGCGGCGCTGGGGGCCGGGGCCCACTGCTTGTTGCGCATCAGCGTGTACTTGATGTCCACCAGGCGCGGGGCGATGGTGAGGGAGAGCTCCTCGGCCGGGTGGAGGTGGCCGGTGTCGTCCTGCTCGGCGCGCCAGATGCGGTATGCCAGGTTGGGGTAGGCCGGGTTGATGCCGATCTCGCCCTTGGGCATCGTGCCGTTGAACGGGGCGACGATGTCCATGTGGTTCCAGTAGTTCCAGGCTTGCAGCGCCTTGTACTGGTCGAAGTAGAAGTAGAAGTCGGGGTAACGGCCGAAGGTCCGCAGTTCCCGGTGAATGAGGTGGCCCAGGAGCGGGCCGAGCTGGGTGGCGAGGGCGTCGAACTCCCAGCGGGTGTGGTGCCAGGCTTCGGGGATCTCGCCAGGGGTGAAGAGCCGTGCGGCCACGAGGTGGCTGATGCGCTCGACGAGGTACGTGGCGGCGTGCTCGGGGTCGATGGCGGGATCGACACGGCGAAGGAGCGCGGCCAGCTGGTCGGGCCGGGGGCGGAACTTCGCGAGGTCGAACTTGCCGGACAGAGCGGGGAATGACGCGAACAGCAGCTCCTTGTAGAGCCAGTTGTTCAGCTCCCCCAGTTCCGCCAGGCGGCGGGTGTGGCGCGAGGTGGAGTGGAGCATCAGGTACTCCGCCACGGCTTCGAAGTAGAGGTAGCCGAGGATCGGGAGGCGGGGGATGGTCTCGTCGAGCTGCCGGAGGAAGGCTTCCGGGGCGATGGCTGTGCCCTGGTATGCCACGGCGGCGGCGGTGGCGAGGAAGGCGGCCGAATTCTTGACGCGGGCCACGACGGTCTCGCGGAGCTGGTGCCGCTCGTTCTTGCTGAGCAGGTATTCGAGGTGGCTGTAGATCTGCAGATGGATGAGGCCCAGCCGGAGGTAGTCGATGCCGGCCAGCCCTCGGTAGGACTCCGGTGGCGTGTCGATCTCGATGATCAGTGGGGTGGGCCTGCGGTCGGTGATGCCGAGCTTGGCCAGGAAGGCCGGCGCCTCCCTGGTCAGGACGTACGAGGCCAGGTTGTGCATGCGGAAGCCCTGCTCGGCCGGGGTGAGCGGCGCGCAGTAGATGCTTCCGACGAGGCAGCCGCCGGAGGGGTAGAGCATGCCCTCCTGGTTGATCTCCTCCAGTGCGTGGGTGACGTGGAGGAGGTGCAGCTTGCCCTCGCCGCTCAGGGCGTCGAAGAGGGCGTTGCGGCGCAGCAGCTGCCCGTTCGGGGTGTCCTCCGCGAGGCGGTGGTCCCATGCTGCGGACTGGGCGGTGAGCGGGTCGACGGGGTCGGCAGGGCTGGGGATGAGGCCGCTGCCGTAGAAGGCGTGGGCATCGGCCCACAGGTGGTAGGCGTCGAGGAAGTCCATGGTCACACCAGCCCTGCCTGGGCCAGCGCGAAGCGGACGGCCTCGGGGCTGCTGGCCCCTGCCAGGTGGGCCTTCTCGGAGGTGAGGACCAGGTCGAAGGCCAGGCCCCGGTGCCGGTCGAATGCCGGCTCGCGGACGTGCTGGGCGTCCGGCCACCAGGTGGCCTTCGGCAGCCGGTACCGGTCGAGGGCGTCGGCGGCCTTCAAGATGTCCGCCAGCGACTCCGCCTTCGCGTGGTCGTGCCAGTCGTCGGCGGTGAAGGCGTCGTACGGGACGTCGTGCAGGCGGACGGCGGTCGCCGCCTGCACGATCCGGCGGGGGGTGGCGGTGAGGCCGAAGTGGCCCCACACGGTGTCCGCGTTCGCGGCGAGCCAGATGGCCGCCCGGGCCCCGTGCCCCTGGTCGTCCTTGTCGTGACGGCGCTGGCAGTCGTGGACGGCCGCGGCCACGACCACCGTGGCCGTGTCGGCGTCGTCGAGCTCGTGGCTGCCAGCGAGGACGGCAGCCAGCGCGGCCGTACGCATGCTGTGACGGACGCCGTGAATCGAGGTGTACACGCGAGGCGTCGCCATCCAGGCGGCCGGCAGTGCGGACTGCTTCAGCAGACTCCGCGCAGCCGAAGCCAAGGCCGGCTGCGCTGTCGGCGTGAAGTCGGGCCGGTTCTCCTCGATCCACTCGACGGTGGCCCGGTCCATGTACTGGTGGAGCGGCAGCTGCCGACGGGCAGCCTGGTCGATCAGGGTTGCGGTTGCTGGGGTCGTGCTCATCTGTGCCCACCCCCTTGGTGGTCTCCGCGGTGACGTGCTCCTACCTGAGTGGCGCGGTCTGTTGCTCGCGCTCCTTCCGCTCCTGCTCGGCGGCCTCGAAGGCCGCGGTGAAGTCGGCCAGCTCCTGCTCGGTCATCAGCGTGACGCCCAGCTCCGCCGCCACATCCATGATCTTGGCCGTTGCCTCGTCGCGGGCGGCGTCCGAGGCGGCGTCGTCGAGCAGCAGCTCGAACTCGGCGTGGTATCCCCACGCCTCGCTCCACTTGACCGCGATCTCGACGCCGTCGAAGCAGTAGTTGTGCCGGAAATTGAACGCCTCGTGCATGGCGGCCTCGAAGCCGAGACCGTTGAACACCTTCACCGCGGCGGACACGTCGGCGGGAGCGATCGCGAACTCCGTCTCCGCGAACGCGGGTCCCTGTCCGATCTTGCTCCCCTTGAGGGTGATCTTGGCGGTGCCTGCGGCGGTGTTGTCGGTGACCTTCAGCAGCTGGTCGGGCAGCACGTAGAAGTAGATGTGCTTGTCGTCGTTGCCGAGGTCCTCGCCATCCGCCTTCAGGCGGGCGACCAGCTGGTCGTGGGACTCCTTGGGGAAGCGGGCCCGCATCTCGATCTCGATGGCCACGGGGTGGTGTCTCCTCGTTTCAGGCATGGCGAAGCCAGCCGGACCCTGCCGTGGGGGCCCTGTCCGGTTGGCCAGGCGCTGTGGAATTGGGGCTCGGGATGGGGGTGGGGCTAGCGGTGCGGCCGGGCCGGGCCCCGCCGCACCGCTCGTGGAGCTCTGCTGTGTCAGCCCAGGTCGCCGAAGCGGGCCTGGACCACACCGGAGTGCAGGTATGTGGGCAGCTGGACGCCTCCCACCGACGAGCGGCTCGTGGCGACCTGCTCCTCCGTCTCGCTGGGGAAGCCCTCCAGGAGCCGGAGGCACTGCTGGACCCACTCACGGGACGCGGGCCAGTTGCCCAGATCGCGGTGGCGCACCGCCAGGGCGTAGGCGGTCTCGGTCGCCGCCCAGCGGTCACTCACCAGCTCACGCTGGAAGATCGACTCCAGCTCGTCGGTGGAGGCCAGGCGGGTCTGGTTGGTCATGGTGCCCTCTCAGATCAGACGTTCGTACCCCAGTGGTGTTCAACGCGTCGGCGTCCCACCGGTGACGCCGTACTCCGCCGTCAGTACGTGTAGATCTCGGCCAGCGTCTTGTAGTCCTGCAGCTCGTCCTTGTCGAACCACAGCTCCACCTCCTGCTTGGCCTCCTCCGCGTTGCCGGAGGCGTGCACGAGGTTCGCGACGGCCTTGCCGGAGGCGATGCTGGCTGCGGCGCTGTAGTGCGACAGGTCGCCTCGCACGGTGCCGGCGGGAGCCTGGTTCGGGTAGGTGCTGCCCACGATCTTGCGGACCGTGGCGATGGCGTCGTAGCCCTCCAGCACCAGGGCGATGACCGGACCCTGCTGCATGAATGTGGAGGTGACGTTGTAGACCTCCGCCCCGAGTCGTTCTTCCAGGTCGAAGTAGTGGCGGCGAGTGAATTCCGCGTCCATCCACTTCATCTTCGTTCCGACGATCTTCAGCGCGGCGTCCTCGAATCGCGTGATGATCCTTCCTGCCAGGCCGCGCGCCAGCGCATCGGGCTTCAGCAGGACGAGTGTGCGCTCCACGGTGTGTGCCTGATCCTCGGGCATTGTCTCCCTTTCGCCTTGCTAGCAACCGGAGATGACGGGCGATCAGCCGTCACCTGCTGAGGTTACCGGCGTCGGCGATGGGGCCAGGACGAGCAGCGGTGTCCCGTGGAGATCAGAGGCGGATGCGGCCTCTGCGGAGACTGGATCAAGGAATCGAATTCAGCCAACTTCCCTTTCCCTCCTATCCGAAGCGAGCGCGCATCTAAAATCTCCCTGTGGTCGTCCGGCGCCCGTGCGCCTCTCGATAGGGCTCTGGATCTGGAATGTCGATCAGGTGATTCCTTGCCCCGGTGCCTCCGATTCTTCCGGGGCGCGCGCCGCGCGACCATGAAGCGCCAGTGCAGTGGGAGTGCACCTTCGGCACGCGGATTCCTGCACCGAGAGCGGCGACGACGAAGGGGCGGCGCGTGGAGGTCATCGAGCTCTGGAGCGGACGGTACGCATGCATCCTCCAGTCCGCGCTCCGGCTCACCAACGAACAGTTCGCTGCCCAGCTCGGCATCGCCGTCCGCACCGTCGCGGCCTGGCACGCCGACTCCGCCGTCGTGCCGCGCAAGGAGATGCAACAACTCCTGGACTCAGCCCACGAGCAGGCCACGCCGGCAGCCCGTCAGCGGTTCTCCCTCCTGGTCGCGAACGAGCACCGACCGGCCGCGCCGGATCCCGCCGGCGCCCAGGCGCTGCGGATCGCCATCGCCGTGGTCACCCGTGACGATCAGGTCCTACTGGTATGCCGACGGCACGACGACGCGTCCGGCATCACCTGGCAGTTCCCCGCCGGTGTGATCAAGCCCGGGGGCAAGGCCGAGACCACCACGGTGCGGGAAACCCTGGACGAGACAGGAGTCCACTGCGCCGTACGCGATCACCTGGGTAGCCGCCTCCACCCGATGACCGGAGTGCTCTGCGACTACTTCCTCTGCGAGTACCTGGCGGGGGAGGCGGCCAATGCCGACGCCGAGGAGAACGCGGACGTCATGTGGGTTCCGAAAAACTCCCTGACCCGGTTCATCCCCGTCGATACGATCTTCCCACCCATCCTGGCTGTCCTGGAGGAGCAGACGTGACGCAGCAGAACGCTGAGGAGCGACCGGGCATCGCCGCGGCCATCGTGGTGCACGAAGGCCGCGTGCTCATGGTCCGGCGCCGGGTCAGCGAGGGCCAGCTCTCCTGGCAGTTCCCCGCCGGCGAAGTCGAGCCCGACGAATCCCGCGAGGACGCCGCGGTTCGCGAAACCCAGGAGGAGACGGGCCTGACGGTGAAGGCGGTCAAGCTCCTCGGTGAGCGGATCCACCCGGCCACGGGTCGGCTGATGTCCTACACGGCCTGCGAGGTGGTCGGTGGCAGTGCTTACGTAGCGGACACCGACGAGCTGGCCGAGCTCGCGTGGGTTGCCCACGCCGAGATCCCGCAGTACGTCCCGTACGGCCTCTTCGGCCCGGTCCAGCAGCACCTGGACTCCGCTCTTCAGCGCTGACCACGCGCAAGCCCCCCTCACCCAAGCCTCCGGCCACGAGTGCCGCCTCAGGGCCAACGCGTCGAACGTTGGCCCTGAGGCATGCTCACGGTGTCAGCCTCGGGCCATCAGTCGCGCGACGAGAGCGCGTGCTTCTGGTGTGAGGCCGTCGAGTATCTCCTGTGTGTAGGGGGTGTCGGGTCGGGCTGCGAGGTCGTGGACGGCCGCCCAGTTCTCGGCGATCAGTTGCAGGGCCTGCTGTGTGCGGAGGATGGCCTCGTGCCGCCGGGTGAGGTGTTCCTCGGCGAGCTGGGCTGCCTGGCCCCAGGTGATGTCGCCGCGTTCGGCGAGCGGGCTGAGGGCGGGTGTGGCATCGCGGTCAGCGAGGCGGAGTGCGTCGGAGTCCCTCACGAGCTGGCGAAGCCGTTCCTCTTCGAGTCGCCTGTCGAGGGCGGCGATGGCGGCGTCAAGGGTGAGGTGGCCCTCGGCGGCCTTCTCGGCGAGGTCGGGGGCGTGCTGTTGCAGGCGTTCGTTCTGGGCGAGGAGGGCTTCGGTGTGGGTTTTGCGTTCGCGGGCCTGGTCGTGGGCGGCGTCGAGGCCGAGTGTGCCGAGGCGTACTCGTTCGGCGAGGTCGGGGGCGTGCTGGAGTACGACGTTGGCGGCGGAGAGGCGGCTGCGGCTGATGTCGTGGAGCTTGGCCTGGGTCCGCAGGGAGTGTCCCGAAACGGAACACGCCATGGCGGTGATCATGGCCTGCTGGCCCTTGCTGATGTGCCGGCGGACGATGTTGTTGCTGAAGATGAGGCGGGTGGGGTTGTCACCGTCGTATGTGGTGAAGCGGGGTTCGATACCGGCGCGCTTGCAGGCAGCGAGGCGGTTGCGGCCATCGAGGACGACGCCGTCGCGGTCGAGGATGATCGGCTTGTGCTGGCCCTCGGTCTTGATGGACTCGGCGAGATCGTGCAGTTCGGCCTCGGTGAGCATCGGGAAGGTGTCGGCGTAGGGGTGGATCTTCAGGGGTGACTCCTTGTCGGCTGGTGTTGCCGCAGGCCCGGGAGGGTGCGGCGGGTGCGGGCTGAGGTATGCCGTTGCTGGGGGAGCTCGGGCTGAGGGACGCGGTGGGGCGGCTGGTGTCATCGGGTCCTGCGGGGGCGGTCGGCGGAGGTGGCAGGTTTGGTGACCCGGGGCGGGGCTGACCTGCCTGCGGCACCTGTGGCGGGTTGGGGGTTCAGGTCGGCGATGCGGTGCAGTCGCCAGACGAGGACTTCGCTGAGGGAGCCGGCGGTGTCGAGCTCCCGGTGACGGGCGGCCTGGGTGAGCAGGGCGGCGGGGTCGTGGCCGGCGGCTGTCGTGTTGGTGAGGGTGGCGGCGAGGGCGGGCCAGCCGGGTTCGGCGAGGATCTGCTCGGCCAGGTCCGGCAGGGCCTGGCGGACGAGGACGGCCTGCCTCTGTTGCACGGGTAGAGCCAGGCGCAGGCCGCGTTGGTGGATCGCGGTCAGGGGCTGGCTGGTGGCTGCCTGGTAGGCGGCGTGCAGGTGTTCGGCTGTCTGGCGGGCGGCTTCGGCTTGCTGGTCGTGGTGGCGGGTGTGGTGCCAGTGCTGTGCTGCGACGACGGCCAGAAGGACGGCGTCGAGGAGGATCGCGAGGAGGGCTCCGTCCTTGGGCGCGGGTTCACGGACGATCGCCTTGATGGCGCGGCGTGTGGCCTGCGCCTGTTGATGGCGGGCGCGGATGCGGGAACGGCTGGCCCGCTCGAAGGCCGCGGCTGCCTGAGCGAGCTGCGGCTTGTACGCGGCGGGGGCGATCAGGGGGAGGACGTCGAGGGTTTCGGCGAGCACGGAGATGTGCGCCTGGCCCGCAGGGTCATCGGTCTCCGTCAGCAGATCGGGGATACGGTCGGCCGCTGCGGTGACCTGCTGCCACGCCGTACGCCGACGCCCAGGGTGCCGATCTGTGGAAGCGGTTTCGGTGGGCGCAAGGCGTTCGCTGATCTTCGGATAGGACAGGTCGGGTCCGAGGGTGGAACCGGAGAACCACACGGGCTCACCCTGGGCGTTGGTGTCACCGGGGAGGGCGACCTTGTAGCCGCGGATGTCGCCGGAGGGGAAGTGCTGGATGTCCACCAGCACCTTGGTGCTGCGGAGGATGGTGAAGAACTCCTCGGTGCTGGTGGCAGCCGCTACCGCGGTACGGACGGTGGCGCGCAGCCTCTCGCGGGGCGTAGTGGCCGTACCGGTGCGGCGTGCCTTCTCCTGTTCGGCGCGGGTCGGCTTCTTGGCTGCGGTGCGGTCGCCGAGTGTGACCTGGCGCAGGCCGTACTCCTTCTCGATCGCGGCCAGTTCCTTGTGGGCGCGGAGGTAGTCGTTCCAGTTGCGGGGTTTGGTGAGGTCGCCTCGGACCTTGGTGGCCACGATGTGGATGTGGTCCTCCGCGTGGCGGACCGCGACCCACCGGCAGGCGTCAGGGTCGCCTGCCGGCGCGATGCCGGTGGCGTTGAGGACCCGGCGGGCGATCGTGGCCCACTCGTCGTCGGACAGGGTTCGGTCTTCGGGCGCGGCCCGGACCGAGCAGTGCCACACGTGCTTCTCCGGGGCGCGGTCGCCTGCCTGCTTCACCCGCAGGTCGAGGGCGCTGGCGAGGCGGGCGAGGGTGGCCGTCTCGTCGCGGCCGGGGTCGGGGGCGAAGCCGTCCCACGAGGCCACGAGGTGGGGGTCGGTGTGCTCGTTGGCGCGGCCGGGTCCGTAGAGGTAGTTCAGGACGCCTCGGGTGTTGGCGCCGGCCTTGCCGATCTTCGCGATCAATCAGGCCGCCCGCTTCGCGATGGCCGTCCGGCCGGCGGCGAGTTCGATCGCTTCGGCAGCAGTCCGGGCGAGGGCGAGGACACGTTCGGCCTGGGCCAGGACGGCACTGTCCACAGGGTGGGGACGGCCGCCGGAGTTGAGCTTGAAGGCGATCTGGTTGACGTTGTTGCCGATCGGGGCGATCTCCGCGCGCAGGGCGACGAGTTCGTCGATCAGGTCGTCGTGGGACGTGCGCTGGCCGGGGATCTCAAAGTGGCCGTCGAGGTAGGCCATGACGATCGCGCCGACGAGGTGCGCGCCGGCGAGGCCGAGGCGACGGGCCTCGGCGAGGATCTCCGTCTTCTCGTCGGCGCTGTAGCGGACGTCGACACGCTGGGTGCGCTGGACTTCCTGACGGGCACGGCGGCGGGCGACGCGGTACAGCGCGGCCGCGTCAGCGGCACGTACGACGACCGGTAGTCCGGCGTCGAGGACCGCCCCCTCCTGCCCCGGTGCGCCCTCGCGCCGGGGTTCTGTCTCCGCCACCCCCGGGGCGGAGGCTGCGTTGGACCGGCCCTTGGACGGTCCAACGCCATACCTTGCTGCCTGTTCTGGGGCTGGGGTGGTGGGCTGCTGCTGGGGGGTGGTGGGCTCGTTGAGCGGGTCGTGCATGAGTCTCCTGTCGGTGGTGTGAAGGGGCGGGAGGCTGGGCGAGGTGCTCGTCAGCCGTCGTGGGCGACGCTCAGTTCGGCCTTGACCGGGGCCTTGGGCTGGTTCTTGAACGCGCGGACGATCCGTCCGACGTCGTCGCTGGCGACGGTGTAGCCGGCGGCGCGTATGGAGGTCTCCACCCGGTCGCGGGAGACGCTTCCGGTCTCCTCGTACATGCGGCGGGTGAAGTCGAGGATGGCCTCTTCGGCGGCGCGGGGTTTGCGGTCCTTCTGCTTCTTCCTGGCCGCCTGTTTTCGCGTGCGCCTGCCTGGGGGGTCGCCCGTGGACGGCGGGCTGCCGTCGGGCGGGCGGGTTCCAGGCTCCGCCCGCGGGGGCGGTCCGGGAGCCGGGCGGGCAGGTTGCGGCCGGGCCGTTGGGGGTGGCTGGTCGCCGCCCGGCTCTGTCGGGTGTGGGCGGGCCGTGTCCGCTGCCCGCCCGGCTGGTTCCGTGCGGGCTGCCCGGTGGGCGTCTTCGCTGCCCGCATCCTGCGGATGCGACGGCTGCGGGTGGCGCATCGTCTTCTGTTCCTCCGGGGAACAGACGGGCGGGCGGCTGGGTCCTGCGTCGTGGGCGGGGTGGGTGGTGGGGGTGTGCCAGCGTGGTGGCAGGGGGAGGGAGGCGAGAGCGAGGGCCTGTTTACGGGTGGCGAGTTTGCGCAGGAGCAGCTCGTCCTGGAGCGGGTCTCCGTCGACGTCGGCTCGTTCCAGGGCTTGGTGCAGGCGGTCGGCCAGTCGTCGCCCGCGTCGCTTGCCGCGCTGCTGGTCGGTCATGGCCTCGGCGCGGAGGATCAGGGTGACTGCTTCGCTCAGCGCTCGCTCGCGGATGAGCCGGGCGGCGTCCGCGTCCTGGTCGGTGATGCTCAACCGGGCGAGCAGGCGTTCGCGTGCCTGGCGGACGAGGACGGCGGCCAGGCTGCGTGAGGCGGCCTCGGGGGTGCGGTGTCGTAGTTCGATGCCCATGGCCAGGTGCCACAGCATCGCTGCCATGACCGGGCCTACGAAGGCGCGCACAGTGCCGCCGACGAGCCCGAACTCGGCGTAGGCGGGGATGATCTGTACTGCGGTGATCACCCACACCAGGACGCCGGGCAGGCCCGGCGCACGCGTCGGCCCGTTGAGGTTCTGGCGCGCCATCAACGCGGTGGCGAACAGGGCCAGCTCGGCCGTGGCGAACATGAAGGCGCGCTCGACGGTGCTGCCCATGTCCAGGTAGTCGGCGGCGAACCGCCAGCTGGTGTCCGCGCTGTAGGCGGTGCAGCCAAGCGCGGCCACGGCAGCGACCCGCACGGCGATGGTCCCGCGCCACCGGTTGGCACTGGGCGCCTGCCGGCGCTGCCGCAGGATCTTCCACACGGCGACGGCGAGCAGCCCCAGCAGTACAAGCAGTGCCGCTGCCGATACGGGGGATGCGGTCCAGTTGGGCAGGAGCGGGGTGCTGGCGGGCTGGGCAGCCACCGGAATGAAGGCGACAAAGGGCATGCGGAGGTCCTCCGATGTGCGGAAGAAGGCGGAATCGAGGGCCATCACAGCGGGGCGCTTACGCGGCCCCCTCTTTAAGGAGGGGGCCGCTCGTAGGCGCTGGGGCACGGATGCGCCGTACGGTGGGGCGTACGCGTTTGACCTGCGATTTTGTGGGATTCGTACGCGGTGGAAGCGGCCCGTAGGCGTCTTCGGTCGGCCGGTGCGCTTACGGGGGCGCGTACGCGTTTTCCTGGGTCAGGACACGGCGGTCATATGGCGGGCGGTGGCCTGCCAGCGGGTGGCCAGGCCGCCCCCGGTGCCGCCGCCCGCGCCGGTGTCCTGGGTGGCATGGCCGCTCTTGGCCAGGGTCTCCAGACGGCGCCGGGCCTTGGCGATTTCCGCCGGGCTGGGCTTGGCCTCCCCGGTCGTCTGCGCGGCGAGCTGGCGGGCGGTCAGCCCGTGCGGGCCTGCTTGGCGCAGCAGGGTGAGCGGGTCGAGGCTGGTGTCGACGTGGGAGAGGCCGCGGGCGTGGTCGTGGAGGACCGGGAAGGGGCCGATCTCATCGTCGACGGTCTTGAGCTGGTGGAGGTGGACCACCGGGTCACCCGCCGCGCCACTGAGGAAGAGGACGCTTCCGGCACCGGCGGTGAACCAGGCCGAACCGTAGACCTGATCCAGCACCGGGCGCTGCGTGCGGGAGGCGTCGGCGCCCTGCTTGCGCTGGTGGTGCAGCTCCAGCAGCTCGACACCATCGCGCAGCAGCTGCTGGCGGGCGTTGTTGTAAGCGAGCCCGGCCTCGTCGTCGGTCAGCTTGCCGACCACGTCCTTGAGGCTGTCGATCACGACGGTGTCCGCGCCGTGCTCGGCGGCCAGCTCTGCGAGGAGCTGGGGCTCGGTGTTGAGCGAGGCGGGCAGCGGCCCCGTCCAGAAGACCAGGCGCTCGCGCAGGATGTCCCGGTCGGGCTGGTGCACGATGCGGTGGAAGGCGCGGGCGAGCTGGCTCGGCCGGTCCGCCGCGATGTAAAGGAGCTTCTCGCCCTCCTGGACCGGCATCTCCAAAACCGCGCTGAGCAGGCCGAGGCGGGCCATGACGATCTGCTGGGCGATGGTCGACTTACCCACTCCGGGCGGGCCGACCAGCATCAGGCTCTCGCCCGACGCCCAGGCCGTCTTCCCGGCGGTGCCCCACAAAGGGGTGGCGCCGGCCGGGCTGTCGGAGACGAAGGACCAGCCGTCCTGGGCGTAGCGCTGAAGGCGTCCGCCCGAGCTGCGGCGAGCGCGGTCGACGGCGGCGTTCAGCGTGGCGGTCAGCAGAGCGCGAACTTCGGAGGGGTCTGCTCCGGGTGCGGTGGCGCCCTGGAGGACGCGGACCGCCGTGGCCTGCAGGACCCGCAGGTCGGCGTGCTGGCGCACGATGTCGGCGTAGTACTCGACAGAGCCCGTCGCCGCGTATGAGGCGAGGGTGTGCAGGTATGGAGGGCCGCCGACGCGCGTGAGATCGCCCGTGGCCCTCAGCTGGTGGGTCAGCGCGATCGCGTCGGTGGGCGCTTGCTGTTTGCGCAGCTCCAGCAGCGCGTGCCAGATGGTGGTGTGCGCGGGCCTGAAGAAGTCGCCCGGCTCCAGCACCTGGCGGACCGCGTCGATGACCGCGCTGTGGAACATGCAGGCGCCCAGCACCGCCTGCTCGGCCTCGGCGTCGTGCGGCGGCGTGGGCAGGTCGCGCCAGCCTGGCGCGTGTGCGGCGCTGGTCTGCGGGGATGCAGTTTCGGGGCGCAGGGTCGTACCCTGGGGCACAGAGCTTCCTCACTTGGTGCCATAAAGGGCTGGCAGAGCCCTGGCACCGGGACAGATCGTTTATGGGCGGTCATCTGGGAGTCCTTACGGCCCTTTGGTGCTCCAACACCGAGGGGCCGCTCCCATATCTGCAGTTGCTGCGTCGTCTACGCGGCCTTCACGTACGTCGTGGCCGACATCAAGGCGGCCAGCCGCGCGGCGCTGTGCGGGCTGATCGTCGTCCGAAATCCCTCGCAGACGCGGGCCAGGGCCTGTGCCCTCGCAGCACCCTGGGTTCCACAAGGGCGGGGCGGCGGGCTGGTCGCGGTCGTGCGGAAGCTGGGCAGCAGAGACACGGGGCAGGTCCTTGCTGACTGTGCGGGGCTGGCAGGCCCCACACAGTCCGTCGATCAATGGGCGGTCGGTCACACGCGGCGGTCCCAGGTGCTCCAACACCCAGGGCCTCGCGTTGCGCACGCCGGCGGGACTGGCCGGCCCCCTCGGCGATGCAGGACCAGGATTTCGGCGAATCCGGGATTATCGAAATCCCGCTTCCACCGATACATTCCGCCCGTTCGCTCGTCGCCCGGCCGGCCATGCGGACAGCTCCTCTCCTCACTCGGTACCGCACCGACCTGGCCCACTACGCGGCGATCACGTACACGGGGGCCGCCATCAAGTCGGCCAGCCGCGCGGCACTGTGCGGGCTGATCGTCGTCCTAAATCCCTCGCAGACCCGGGCTAGGGCCTGCTCCCGCGCCGTCACCGGAGCCTGTCGGCGGCTCGGCGAGCGGTCAAGGTGGGAAGACAACTGCGGGTCGGACGGAGGGTGCTGCTGCATGCGCGGGTTCCTCGCTGGCGGTACCGAACTGGCAGGCTCGGAACCGCCGGTGTTCATGGGCGGTCGGTCGGATGCGCCGTTGGATCCCCAGGTGCTCCAACACCCAGGGCAGCGCACGCCGAACGAGACGGACCTGTAGGCCAGCCCCGCGTGGCACTACCTACGATCCGGAAAATCCCCGGTTTGGCTGACCGGGGATCGTCGGCTATGTTCCGCCCTCCCCGCCCCCGGCCACCCCAGTTCCCGGAATGGCCCGCAGCCGCCTACAGCGGGTTCTGCTCGATGGCGATCCGATCCCAGTCGAAGACCCCGCTCGGCTTGCTCGACGCATCGATGACTACGCCGGAGAAGAGGAAACGGAGCACCGCGTTCCGACGCTCGTCCGGCATTGCTTCGGCCTCCCAGGCAGCCTTGGCTCCTGGTCCGGTCAGCCCGTCGAGCAGCTTCATGGGCCGTAGGACCATCCGCCTCTGCGCCTTGGCGATGCGGTCGGTGATCTCCTTCCGCATCGTGCGGTACTCCGCTGTCGAGATCTCCTTGGCGGCCCACATCTGGTTCAGTTCGGTGAGCTGCTGCTGGTCGGCCTCCAGGGACTCGGTCATCGTGTTCGGCAGCGCCGCCGAGGCGAGCTGCCCGGACACGGTGAGCCTGCCGAGCAGGTCGATCGCTGCCTCGGTGACGAATCCCTCCAGCTTCACGGCGGCGATTCGGCGGACGCATTTCTTGTCGCCGTTGCGGCTCCTGCGCGTGCACAGGTACGAGGGCACGGCGCCGACCTTGGTGCCGGACATAAGGGTGCCGCAGCGCTCGCACATGACCAGGCCGCGCAGCAGGTAGAAGCGGCGCAGTTCCAGATTGGTCTGATGTATCGCCGACCGGTACTCGCGGCGGGCGCGAACCTCCGACCAGGTGCCGGCGTCGATGATGGCGGGCCACTTCCCCGGCCCGACCTCCTTGCCCCGGTGCATGCGGATGCCCGCCACATGGCGGGAGTCGAGCAGGGCCCGGACCGTTCCCTGGGTCCACTCCTTGCCGTACACCGTCTTGATGCCGCGCTTGTACAGCACGAGGGCGATGGCGACCGGGCTCTGGCCCTTGAGGTAGCGGTCGAAGACCTCGCGGACGATCTCCGCCTCGTCCTCCTTGATGGTCATCCCGTCGGGCTCGTACCCGAAGCGCCGCTTGCCCGAGTGCGGCATTCCTGTCTCGGCTCGCTCCGCCAGGGCGGACTTCAGCCGCCGGGAGGTGTCGTCGGAGGAGCGGCAGGCGTGAGCGACCTCGATCCGGAGGATGAAGCGGTCGTCGGGGTCGGAGAGGTTCCGGCGGTTCGCCTCGCCGTGTAGCACGACCTCGTGCTCGTCGGAGACCTGGAGCAGCTCCTCCAGGTCGCGCGGCTGCCGCATGAGCCGGTCGGGGTGGTAGGCGATGATGTGCCGGAACTCCCGGCGCCGGGCGCGTTCGAGAAGCTGGTCCCAGCCGGGGCGCTTACGGTTGCGGCGCCAGGCGGAGCGGCTGTTGTCGACGAAGACATGGGCGGGGTCGATGGTCAGACCGCGCCGTTCGGCGATCTCCCGGCAGATGCGTTCCTGACGGTCGACGCCGGTCTGATCGTCATCGTCGGCCTGGGATATTCGGCAGTACAGGGCGGCCGGTTCACCTGGGGTGATAGTCGGCTCTCGGTGCTTGGGGCGGGGCATGTACCGATGGTATGAGCAAGCCTTGGGCTCGCCGAACTTCCGCCACCCGGTGACGCTCGCCAAGGAACTGATCTCCCTCGACGACATCTCCGGCGGACGGATCACGCTCGGCATCGGCGCCGGCGGCAACGGCTTCGACGCCACCGTGCTCGGCCAGGAGCAGCCGTGGACCCCCAAGGAGCGCGCCGACCGGTTCGGGGAGTTCCTGCCGCTGCTCGACCGGCTGCTCACCGAGGACTCCGTCTCGCAACGGGGCACCTTCTACTCGGCGGAGGAGGCCTTCAACATCCCCGGCTGCGTCCAGCGCCCCCGGCTGCCCTTCGCCGTCGCCGCGACCGGCCCGCGCGGCCTGAAGCTCGCCGCGCGGTACGGGCAGGCGTGGGTGACCACCGGCGACCCGAAGATCTTCGACGAGGGCACCCCGGAGCAGTCGGTGCAGGCCCTGCGCGGTCAGGTCGAGAAGCTCGGCAAGGCGTGTGCGGAGACCGGCCGGGAGGTGGCCGAGCTGGACAAGATCCTGCTCACGGGCTTCACCCCGGACCGGGGGCGGCCGCTGGAGTCCGTGGCGGCCTTCGTCGATTTCGCCGGCCGCCACCAGGAGCTCGGCTTCACCGAGCTCGTGATCCACTGGCCGATCCCCGACTCCGACTTCGCAGCCGACCAGGGCGTCTTCGAGCGGATCGCCACCGAGGCGCTCGCGCAGCTGGGCTGAGATGGGATGAGCTGAATCGCTGCGCCGCTGCCGCTGCCGCTGCCGCTGCCGCTGCCGCTGCCGCTGCCGCTCCCGCTGTCTGCCGTCTGCCGTCTGCTGTCCGCCGCCGCTGCCGTCGCCCCGGGTTCGGAGCGGCGGCAGCGTCCGGCCTCAGGACGAGGTGCGCAGCAGGTGTTCCGAGGTCCGTTCGGCGCTCTCCAGGAGCCACTCCGGGGCCACGCCCTCGGGCAGCGCGCGTACCTCGGCCGCCAGTGCCGAGACCCGGGCGGCGCCGGCTTCGGGCCGGCCCAGCTCGTGCTCGGTCCAGGCGGCGTTGTTCACGCACTGGAACCGGGCCTGCAGATGCTCCGGGCCGAGCTCCGCGTAGAGGGCGGCGGCCCGCTCCCACAGCAGGATCTCCTCCCGTCGCAGCGCCTCGAGCTCCGCCGCGCCCAGCGGCTCCGCGGGCCCTGAACCCCGGCTCTCCTCCCGATCTTCCGCTCCCCCACCGTCCTCGTGTGCCTCCTCGTCGGCGCGGACCCGGCGGTCGAGGACCTGCGCGAGCTGGTTCCAGGTCTCGGCCAGTTCGGCCCGCGCCTCCGGGTCCTGCGGAGTCTGTGCCAGCGCGGCGGTCAGTACCTCGGCCGCCTCGCCCATCCGGGCCCGGGCCCCCGCCACCCCCGAGTCGGTGACCTCTTCGCGCAGCCCCAGCCAGGCCAGTGACCGCAGGATCCGTACCTCGGCGACCGGTGCGCCCTTCGACCGCCGGCGCAGTTCGAGGGCCCGCTCGTAGGCGGCGACCGCCTCCGGCACCAGCTGCGCCCCGGAGAGCTGATCGGCGGCGGCCTGGGCGAAGTTCGCCTGCGGACGCGGGTCCTCCCAGCCCTCGGCGAGCTCCGCCGCCAACAGGTACTGCTCGGCCGCGCCCCGGGGATCGTGCAGCTCGCGCAGCAGGTCTCCCAGGAACTCCCTTGCGGAAACGGCCTGGCCCTCGCCGTGCTCCAGCAGGTCCGGCAGCGTCGACTGCAGTACCTCGGCCGCCTCGGCGGTGTGGCCCTCACGGGCGTGGCACCGGGCGAGCAGCAGCCGGGCCTGGGCCCCGCCGTCGGCGGTGAGCCCGGCCTGGTCGAACCAGTGCGCCGCCTCCAGGGCGTGCCGCGCGGCCTCCGCGTCGGCCTCGCCGCGCCCCAGCAGGATGTCGGCGAGGGTGAGCCGTACGACGCCCTGAGCCTCGGCGTCGGTCACCTCCGAGGCTTGCGCCAGACCCGCTCGGGCCGACTCCTCGGCCTCCGCCGCTCGGTCCAGCGACATCAGCACGCCGGCCCGCAGCACGAGGGGGTCCACGGCGAGCCACGGCCGGCCCGCCGCCACCGAGCGGTCGGCGGAGCCGGCGAGCAGCGCCACGGCACGTTCGGGGTCGCCCTGCGAGAGGGCGAGCCGGCCCAGCATCTCCTCTGCCTCCGCCACCAGGTCGGGCAGGGCCGCGGCGTAGGCATCGGCGAAGGCGGCGAGTTCGGAGGCCAGTTCGCCGTGGCCCTGGCCCTGGCCCTGGCCGTGTCCATGCTCGTGGCCCTGCCCGTGCTCCGGATCGTGGCCACCCCCGACCCCGCCCTCGTGCCCGTGTTCGGGGTCCTCCGTGGCCTCGACCGAGCGGAGGTACGACTCCACCCGGATCCCGGTCAGTTCCGCGAGCGCGATCCGCCGGGTCCGCAGCGGCTCGTCCGCGTCCAGCGCCTCGGCGGCGCGCAGGGCTACGGCCAGCAGCGCGCGCAGCTCCCCCGCCGCGGTGCCCGACTGCGCGGCCACGGTCGCCCGGCGCAGCTCGGCCAGGGCGGCCCGCTCGGCGAGCCCCAGCTCCCGGTAGCGCTCGCGTACGTCGGCCAGCAGTTCCATGGCGTCGCCGGCCCCGGACCGGGCAGCCGTCAGGGCCCGGTGGTCCGCCACATCGGCGGCGACCAGCGGATCGGACCCGGCCGCCGCCTCGGGGCGCAGGGCCACCTGTTCCCAGAGGGCGTCCGAGCCGGGGTGCCCGAGGTCGCGTGCCTCCCGGGCCCGTGCCACCAGTTCCGCGAAGCCCTCGGCCGGGGCCGCCGCCCCGGGCACCGGGGCGGGGCCCGGCTGCGGGAGCGCCGCGAGCGCGGAGCTGCGTACGCCCAGGGGCAGGACCGCGGTCAGCGGGGGCGCGCCGATCCGCGCGAGGAACCGCTCCGAGACCCGGGTGGAGCCGTTGCGCGCGTCGAAGCGCCGGGCGATGTCGAGCGAGCCCGCGCGCAGCATCTCGTACAGCTCGGACACGGTGCGCGGGCTGCCCTCGTAGGGGACGGCGGGGCTCTGGCCGTGGCCCAGCTCCGTCAGGCGGCGGAGCAGGACGAGGATTCCGCCGTGGAAGGCCAGCCGGTCGGAGAGGTTGGCGAGCGGGGCCACGTACGCCGCGTGCTCGGCAAGGATCTCCAGGCCGCGGGACTCGTTTCCGGTGAGCGCGCAGAACTCGATGTGCCGGCCCACCGAGGGGAGCAGGCTCTCCTTGTCCCTGGCCAGCCGGTACCCGCGCAGATGGGCCGAGCGTGCCTCGTCGAACCGGCCGAGCCGCACCAGCGGCAGCAGCGAGGCGGCCAGGACCCGGTGGGGCTCCTCGGCGCAGGTCTGCTCGCCGGACAGCACCGGCTGCCAGACCCCCAGGGCCTCGGCGTCGTCACCGCGCAGCACGGCGTACTGGCCCTGGCTGTTGAGTTCGCAGGCGTGGCAGTCGCTCATGTCGTCGCGGTCGGCGGCCTGCCAGCGCGCGTACGCGCGTCCCGCCCGCTCGTCGTCGCCGGTCGAGTCGGCGAGCCACAGCTCGGCCTCGCGCACGGGGCGCTCGCTGTAACCGGCGATCCGGTAGCGGTGCTCCATCTCGTCCAGCCAGCCGGCGGCCGAGTCCAGCGGGATCTCGGGAGAGTGGCCGATGGCGCTGGCGATCCACTTGAACTGCCAGAACAGCGAGTGGGCGTCCCACTCGTCGAAGGCGCCCCGGTCCTTGTCGTACTCCTGGAGCAGCCGCGCGAAGGGCACGAGCATCTTCGGCGACTCGGAGCTGTACAGGTAGGCGTTGATCAGGTTGTCCAGTGCCGCACGGAACAGCGGTCGGTCCCCGGTCGCTTCGGCGGCGGCGGACAGCGCCTCGGCGTGCGCGTTGCGTGCGGTCCCGCCCGGAGCCTGGCGGTTCTCGGCCAGTCCGCGCTCGATCTCCTCGCGCGTCAGCGTGCTCACTTCTGCTCCCCCTGGGTGTCGGTGCTGTCGGCTCCGGTGGTGCGCTCGGTGGTGTCGGTGCTGTGCGCGCTGCCGACCGGGTGCGTTGCCCATTCCAGGAGTCCGAGGAAGGCCCGGTTGAGCAGGGTGGTGTCGGCCGCGCGCAGCGGCCGCTGTGACCTCAGCAGGGCCTGGCCGTACAGCGATTCGACGGCGGTGGCGGTGAGGGACTCGTCCGGGAGGGCGGCGATCCGGCGGATGAGCGGGTTGTTGTGGTTGAGCACGAGGCGGGCGCGCGGAGCGGAGCCGCGCAGCGAACCGAGGATGCCGCTCCACAGCGAGTCGGCGCTCTCCAGGGCGGCGGTGCGGTCGCGCTCCTGACGGGCCTGGCGGTCGTCGAGGTAGAGCGCGGGGACGGCGGCGGGCTGGAAGGCGCGCAGGACCACGTCGCAGCCCTGGGCTTCCAGCCGGGTGCGGGCGGTGGCCAGGAAGGGGGCCAGGGCCAGTTCGGCGGAGGTCGGGACCGGGTCGAGGCGCTCGGTGACGGCTCCCGCGTCGAGCTCGGTGACCTTGAGCTCCGGGCGCACGGCGGGCAGCAGGGCCAGCAGGTCGGCGTCGTAGGTGTAGCCGGCGTTGATGACTCCGAGGCCGTGGGCCGCCGCGATCGGGGCGATCTGGCGGAACTCCTCCACGGTCCGGGTGAAGTGGATCTCGGTGTGCGCGGCGGCGAACTCCTCCAGGTTCATCGAGCCGTCGCTGGTCTCGAACGGCAGCCAGGGCAGCATCAGGCCGAGCAGCTCGGTGTCGTGCCGGGCCAGCGATTTCACCCCGAGGTGGTGGACGCTCAAGAAGGCGGCCAGTCGCTCGGGTTCGCTGGTGGCGAGCTCGGTGAGCCAGGCGCGGACGCGGGCGCCGAGGGCCTCGCGTACGGCGGCCAGGGTCTCGTCGTCGTACAGGTTCTCGCGGGAGGCGGTGGGCCGCAGGGTGTCGGTGTCCAGGACGGCTCGGACGAAGAACGCCCAGTCGGGCAGCAGGTTGTCGGCCTTCTCGGTCAGCAGCATGCCCTTGAGGTGGACGCGGTGTCCGGGCCGGTGGGCGGGGCTGGTCGGCTCGGGGAGGACGTACGCGACTCCGCGCACTCCGGCCACCGGCAGGTCGAGGTCGATGCTGTCGAGCGGGGTGAAACCGAAGAGCTGCGCGCAGTGCCCGGCGAGCGCGACGCGGCGGGCCGCGGGGGTGGGGAAGGGCCGGTCCCAGACGGCGGGCCGGTCGGTGACCGGGCGGGGTCCGGCGGCGGAGCCGTCGTCGAAGGTGATGTCGTAGGGCAGCAGGGAGCCGTAGTCGCGGGCCAGTTGCTCGACCCTGTCCGGGACGGTCCACTCCTCGGCGCCGGGGCGGGCCTCCAGGACCACGGTGGTGCCGGGCTCCGGGCGGGCCTCGGAGGGCAGTTCGCGGACGGTGTACGAGCCGTCGTCCGTGGCCAGCCATTCGACGGGCGCGGCCAGCGGATCGCGGGCGGAGCGGGTGACCACGCGGATCTGGCGGGCGACGACGAAACAGGCGAGCAGACCGATGCCGAACTGGCCGAGGAACTCCTGGCGGGTGGTCTCCAGGCCGTGCGGGCCCCCGCGCTTGGAGCTGCGTCCGATGGTGGCGAGGAGGGAGTGGGCCTCGTCGGCGGTCAGGCCGATGCCGCTGTCCTCGATGGTCACCCGGTTCCCGGTCGCCGACAGGCGGATGGCGATCTCGGCTTCGGGATCCAGGGCGTGGCGGGCGGTGACCGCGTCGACTGCGTTCTGGAGGAGCTCGCGGACGTACACGCGGGGGCTGGAGTAGAGGTGGTGGGAGAGCAGGTCGACCAGACCGCGCAGATCGACCTGGAAGGTGTTCGGATGGGTTTCCTGGGTTTCTTCCGACGTCATGGGGCGTCACCTCGCGTGCTGGTACGGGTTGTTCGGCGACCGCGAGGTACCCCCCTCACAGATCCCGGAGTGAGGAACAGCGTAGGGGGATGATCTGACAATCCCTCGGTGAATTCCGGGGCTTGTGGGGCTTCTCCGGATCTTCTTCCCGGCTTCTTCCTGGGATCTCCGGTGCTTCTCCCGGGCATCTCCGGGTTATTGGAACCGCAGGAATTGCGGCGGCACGGAGTCCGCCAGCCACACCCCATTGGCGCTGATCCGAAAGACGTGCCCCGCGGCGCGCATCGCCCGCGCGTCCACGGCGAGGACGACCGGCCGGCCGCGGCGTGCGCCGACGCGGGTCGCGGTCTCCCGGTCCGGGGAGAGGTGGACGTGGTGGCGGGCCATCGGGCGCAGTCCCTCGGCGCGGATCGCGTCCAGGGCGGCCGCGACGGTGCCGTGGTAGAGGTACGCGGGCGGTTCGGCCTCCGGCAGGCCCAGGTCCACGGGGACGGTGTGTCCCTGGCTGGCGCGGATCCGGCTGCCTTCGACGGCGAACCGCTGTTTGTCGTTGGCCGCGACCACGTGGTCGAGCTCGGCCCGGCTGATGGGAAAGCCGTGGGCGGCCGTGGCGCTCAGAAGATCATCGATCTCCACCCAGCCGTGCGGGTCGAGCACCAGTCCGATCCGTTCCGGCTGATGGCGGAGGTGTTTCGAGACGTATTTGGACACCTTGACGGTGCGCTTGTCATTCATTCGCCCAGCGTGACGGCTCGGCCGGGTCCGGCGCAGCGATTTTTCGCCGTTCTCCCGAACCTGGACTCCCCCTATCGCGTTTCCAAGATACGGAATAGATTTTCCGCTGAACTGCCACTCAAGGGGAAGAAAAGTATGACAAATAGTGCGTCTCTGTCGCGGCGTGCGACCGCCGAGCTCGTCGGCACCGCAGCCCTCCTCGTGGTCGTCATCGGATCAGGAATCCAGGCCGCCGCGCTCACCTCGGATACGGGCGTGGCCCTGGTCGCCAACTCGCTCGCCTCGGCCATCGGGCTCGGGCTGATCATCACGCTCTTCGGGCCGCTCTCGGGCGCCCACCTCAACCCGGTGGTCACCCTCACGGCCTGGTGGGGGCGGCGCACCGGCGGCGAAGGACTCGAAGGCCGGGAGGCCCTGGTCTACGTGGCGGCCCAGACCGCCGGGGCCATAGGCGGGGCCGTCCTCGCGGAAGCGATGTTCGGCCGCCTCCCCGGAGCCTTCTCCACCCAGGTCCGCGACGGCGGACACCTCCTCGTCGGGGAGGTCGTGGCCACCGCGGGACTGGTCCTGGTGATCCAGGGCCTCGGGCGCATCGGCCGGCCGAAGCTGATCCCGGCCGCGGTCGCCGCCTACATCGCCGCCGCGATCTGGTTCACCTCCTCCGGGTCCTTCGCCAACCCGGCCGGCACCATCGGGCGCAGCTTCAGCGACTCCTTCACCGGCATCGCCCCGCAGTCGCTGCCGGGGTTCGTCGCCGCCCAGCTCGTCGGCGGAATCCTCGGTCTGGTCCTCGCGGGCCTGCTCTACGGGAGCACCCGCCGGGCAGCCGCCTCCACCACCGCGACCCCCTCCGGCATCCCTTCCATCACGGGCACCTCCACCACCACCGGCACCATCGGTCCGGTGGCTGAAACCAGCGCACCCGGGCCGGCGTTCCAGGCGGTCGGCTGACCCTCCGGGGGTGGTTCCCCACAGGTCGGTCGGACTTGTCCACAGCCCTTTGCGCCGGTTTCGGTGACAAAAGCGTGATCCGGCCTGTGGACTACTGAGCGAGCACTACCGGCCTCCGCGACTGGCCAGATCGTTCATCGTGCGGGCCTGCAACTCCCGCTCCGTGGCGGCCCGGACGAACTCCGCCACATGGTCCGGCCCCACCAGGTCCTGCACCGCCCGCACGGTGTCCGCGGGCAGCGCCACCGGGGCCGGCCCGGACGGCTGGGGGGTCCCGACGGCCCCGAGGTGGCGCTGCAGGTGCCGGGTGGCGAAGAGGCGCATCGCCCGCGCCAGTTCCGCGTCCACCGTCTGCTGGGCCAGTGGCCGCAGTCTCCGTACCATCGTCGCCGCCTCGGCCGCGTCGGAGTCCGTCGGCGGGACGGCCCCCAGGTACCGGGCGAAGACGTGCTCCGTGGTGAATTCCAGGAAGCGCGAGGCGATGAGCTCCACCTGCCCGCGCAGCTCCCGTAGATGACCGGTGATCGCGGGCAGCGGGACCCCGGCGGCGTACAGCTCGGCGGCCACGGACAGCTCCTGCGGGGACGGTACGAGGAACTGGTCCGGGCGCCCCGGGATCCGCTCCAGCACGCCCAGCTCGCACGCCTCGCCGACCGCTTCGTCGTCGGGCTTGCCGCCGAACCGCTCGTTCAGCTCGTCCCGGCTTATCCGGGCCGCCTCCTCGTCCGTCCACGGCCCGTGCACCTCGGCCACCAGCCCGAGGACTCCGCCGAGACCGCGGCCCGCGTCCCAGGCCTCCAGCAGTTCCTTGATGGAGGCCAGGGTGTATCCGCGGTCCAGCAGGTCGGCGATCTGGCGCAGCCGCGCCAGATGCGTGTCCCGGTAGACATTGGAACGGCCTCGCCGCTCCGGCTTCGGCAGCAGACCGCGGTCTTGGTACGCCCGGATCGTGCGGACGGTCGCACCGCTGTGGTGCGCCAGATCCTCGATCCGGTACTCGGCTACTGCCTGCTCGGACAATCCCGGCTCCCTACGACATGGCGGCTCGGCCGACCGCGCCCGCGGCGGACCGGGCGGCAGGTGATGCCGCGAGGTACTCGACCGCCCTGCGCAGCGAGCCCTCCTGCGAGGGATGGTACGACCGCCGCAGGTAGCGGGGTATGGCCATGCCGAGCTCTCTCCAAGTGGGCAGCAGACCCTTGGCCACGGCCCGGTTGTGCTCGCGCAGCGAATAGCGGGTCCGTCCGCGCAGCTCGGGGTCGTTGCGCAGGAGGTACGAGGCCCCCGCGATCCACAGCCAGCCCAGGACCGGTGCGACCACGGCCATGCCCTCGATGCGCCGGGCGTAGCGGGGCAGGCCCGAGCCGCCGCAGTGCTGGTACATGTCGAAGGCGACGGAGCGGTGCTCGACCTCCTCCGCACCGTGCCAGCGCAGCAGATCGAGCATGACCTCGTCCGCTCCGGCCGCGTCCAGCCCCTCGGCGCCGAGCACCCAGTCGCCGAGGACCGCCGTGAACTGCTCGATCGCGGCGACCAGCGAGAGCCGGAAGCGCAGCCACTCCTGCGCCGTGATCGGGGCACCGAACGGCGGGGTCTCCCCGAGCAGCTTCTCGAAGAGGAAGTCCACGTACTTCGTGTACGCCTCCGTGGGGAGCCGCTGTTCGGCGAGGTGGTCCAGGACGTAGGAGTGCTGCACGCTGTGCGTGGCCTCCTGGCCCATGAACCCCTTCACCTCGCTGCGCAGCTTCGGGTCCGTGACCAGGGGCAGGCCCTCCTTGAAGACCTTCACGAACCACCGCTCACCGGCGGGCAGCAGCAGGTGCAGCACGTTGACGACGTGGGTGGCGGTGGGCTCGCCCGGTATCCAGTGCAGCGGGGTGGTCTTCCAGTCGAAGGCCACCCGGCGCGGCGCGATCGCGTACGGGGCCGCCCTGCCCGCGACCGCCCCGCTCACAGCTTGGGCTCCAGTTTCGCGAACCGCCGCAGGGTCCCCGGCGCGAACCGGGACATCCACAGGGCGCCCTTGGACTCGGGGGTCACCGGGACCACGGCCTGGTTCTTCACGACCGCGAGCAGGATCGCGTCCGCGACCTTCTCCGGCGGGAAGTTGCGCAGCCCGTAGAGCCGGGAGGACTTCTGCTGGCGCCGCTTCTCCTCGGCCTCGTCCACTCCGGCGAACCGGGAGGTGGCGGTGATGTTGGTGTTCACGATGCCGGGGCAGATCGCCGACACCCCGATGGACTTCGAGGCCAGCTCGGCCCGCAGGCACTCGCTGAGCATCAGCACCGCCGCCTTGGAGGTGCTGTAGGCGGGCAGGGTCTTGGACGGAAGGTAGGCGGCGGCGGAGGCGGTGTTGACGATGTGCCCGCCCTGGCCGCGCTCGGCCATCTGCTTGCCGAAAAGCCGGCAGCCGTGGATGACGCCCCACAGGTTGACGTCGAGGACCTTCTTCCAGTCCTCGGCGGTCGTGTCCAGGAAGGGGCCCGACAGGCCGATCCCGGCGTTGTTGACCAGGACGTCGACGATCCCGTACTCGGAGGCGACCTTCGCGGCGAGCTTCTCCATGGCCTGCTCGTCGCTGACGTCGACGCACTCGCCCCAGGCCTGCGGCGAGCCGACCAGGCGCGCCATGTCGGCGGTGCGGGACGCGCCGTCGGCGTCCCGGTCCACGCACACCACACGGGCGCCGGCCTCGGCGAACGCGAAGGCGGTGGCCCGGCCGATGCCGCTGGCTGCTCCGGTGACCAGGACCAGCTGGCCGCCGAAGCGGTCCGCGTACCTGCCCGGGGCCTTCTGTTCCGGTGCCCGTGTGGCGGGCTCCTCCCGTGAGGTGACGAACTCGGTGATCCACGCGGCCAGCTGGTCGGGCCGGGTCCGCGGCACCCAGTGCTTGGCCGGCAGGGTGCGCCGCACCAGGTCCGGGGCCCACAGCTCCAGCTCGTCGTAGAGCCGCTCGGAAAGGAAGGAGTCCCCGGTGGGGGTGATCAGCTGCACCGGTACGTGGGCGTACGCGTCGGCGCGCGGCCGGCGCAGCCGGGCCCGGACGTTGTCCCGGTAGAGCCAGGCGCCGTGCGCGGCGTCGGAAGGCAGTGAGGCCGTCGGATAGTCCCCGGCCGGGACCTTCTCCATCCGCTCCAGGAGCTTCGGCCACCGCTTGCCGAGCGGCCCGCGCCAGGCCAGCTCCGGCAGTACGGGGGTGTGCAGCATGTACACGTACCAGGACTTGGCGCCCTGGTTCAGCAGCTGGGCCGCCCGGCGCGGGGTGGGCCGGGCCATCCGCTTCTTGATCCAGTGCCCGAAGTGGTCGAGGGAGGGCCCCGACATCGAGGTGAAGGACGCGATCCGGCCCTCGGTACGGGCGACCGTCGCGAACTCCCAGCCCTGTACGGAGCCCCAGTCGTGGCCGACCAGGTGCACCGGGCGATCCGGGCTGACCGCGTCCACGACCGCGAGGAAGTCGTCGGTCAGCTTCTCCAGGGTGAACCCGCCGCGCAGCGGCTGCGGGGCCGTGGAGCGCCCGTGGCCCCGGACGTCGTAGAGCACGACGTGGAACCGGGCGGCCAGCCGCTCGGCGACCTGGGACCAGACCTCCTTGCTGTCCGGGTACCCGTGCACCAGCACCACGGTCGGCCGGTCCGCGTCGCCGAGTTCGACGACGCACAGCTCGACCCCGCCGGTGCTCACCCAGCGCTCGCGCGCGCCCGCCAGGCCCGCGTCCGTCATTGCGCTCATGCCGTCTTCTCCTCAGCCCAGCGCCGCACGTGCGGCAGATCGTCGTCCAGCCAGTACGCGCTCTCCTCGGGGTCCCGGGAGTCGGTGACGACCAGGATCTCCTCGAACTTCGCGCCGGTGCCCCGGAAACCCAGGTGCGGCTCCACCGCCCACAGGCCGGGCTGGGGCGGGTGATCGGAGAAGCGGTAGGGGCTCCACAGCGGGGACCAGCCCTCGCGGTGGCCGCGCAGGGCGTCGGAGGCCAGGCCCTTCAGGGCCTGCGTGCCGAACCCGAACGCGGTCGGTGCCCAGCTCCGCTCCTTGACCCGGTCTATCTTGTGCGCGATGACGCCGAAGGGGTAGGCCCGGTGCCGGTTCGTGTACCCCTGGCTGATCATCAGCCGCTCCACCTCCCCGTATATGTCGCGCAGGGAGCGGCGCTCGCGCACCTGGTCGAGGATCAGCGTGCGGTGCGCCTGCAGATCCGACATGAGCCGGTCCTGCACCGGGTTGAGACCGAGGCTGCCCGAGTACCCGATGTCCGCGGTGTGGCCCTTGTAGACCGGGGCCATGTCGAGGATGAACGGCATCCCCGGCTCCAGGGCCCGGTTCGTCGGGAAGAACTGCAGGGGGATCTTGAAGTTGGTGAAGGCGGTCCGGTCCCCGAACCACGCGAACGGCATGTGGAACCAGTCCCGCACCCCGCGCTCGCGCAGCCACTCGCGCTGCATCCGCGCGGCCTCGCGCTCGGTCACGCCGGGGCGCAGCTGCGCCGCGACGGCCTCTGCGCACTCGTAGGAGAGGCGCTGCACCTCCTTGAACCCGCGCAGCTCGGCGGAGAGTTCCGTGGTGCGTCGCTTCGTGCGTTGCCTGGTGTCCCCAGCCATGCCAGCCGTCCGTCCATGTAGCCGTACGCGCCCGTAACTTGACACTGATGAATGTGACAATGACCGGAGATCACGTCAAGGCCCGTGCACGGACCTGTGGACAAACTTGTCCGGTACGCATCAGCCCTACGTCAGTCTTATGTCGGGGTCCGTAGTCCTGAAGGCGGAGAAAGGATCAAGCTCCAGGTCTGACGATCCGGGCTCCGTGCGCCACTAACGTCGTTCACGTGACTGTCATCGCGACCGAAAGCCTGAGCAAGCGGTACCCCCGAGTGACCGCCCTCGACCGGCTCTCCTTGGACATCGGACCCGGAGTTACCGGGCTCGTGGGCGCCAACGGAGCCGGCAAGTCCACGCTGATCAAAATTCTGCTGGGACTCTCCCCTGCCACCGAGGGCACCGCCGCCGTGCTCGGACTCGACGTAGCCACCCATGGCAGCGCGATCCGCGAGCGCGTCGGCTACATGCCCGAACACGACTGCCTGCCCCCCGACGTCTCGGCCACCGAGTTCGTCGTGCACATGGCGCGCATGTCCGGGCTCCCGCCGACCGCCGCCCGTGAGCGCACCGCGGACACCCTGCGCCACGTGGGGCTGTACGAGGAGCGCTACCGCCCCATCGGCGGCTACTCCACGGGCATGAAGCAGCGCGTCAAGCTGGCCCAGGCGCTGGTCCACGACCCGCAACTGGTGCTCCTCGACGAGCCCACCAACGGCCTCGACCCGGTCGGCCGCGACGAGATGCTGGGCCTGATCCGCCGCGTCTACACCGACTTCGGCATCTCGGTCCTGGTCACCTCCCACCTGCTCGGCGAGCTGGAGCGGACCTGCGACCACGTCGTGGTCGTCGACGGCGGCAAGCTGCTGCGCTCCAGCTCCACCAGCGACTTCACCCAGACCACCACGACCCTCGCGGTCGAGGTCACCGACTCCGACGCCCACCCGGACGGCACCTCCGCCCTGCGCAAGGCGCTCACCGAGGCGGGCCTGACGTTGCACGCGGGCGAGGAGGAGGGCCTGCCCGGAGCCGGCCACATCCTCCTCGTCGAGGCCACCGGCGAGGCCACGTACGACACCGTCCGCGACACGGTCGCCGACCTCGGCATCGGCCTGGTCCGCATGGAACAGCGCCGCCACCACATCGCGGAGGTCTTCCGCGACAGCGACGCGGCGACCGCCCGGGCCGCGGCCCAGTCCGCGGCCCAGTCCGCCGCGTGGGCGGCCAACATGGCCAAGGCCCAGTCCACCACCCAGCAGAAGGGAGCCGGTTCCGATGGCGCCTGACACCTCGACCCAGATCCACAACATCGGCTACCGGTCCTACGACGGTCCCCGGCTCGGCCGCTCCTACGCCCGCAAGTCGCTGTTCGCGCAGTCCCTGCGCGGCGCCTACGGACTCGGCCGCTCGGCCAAGTCCAAGGTGCTGCCGATGCTGCTCTTCGCGGTGATGTGCGTCCCCGCGCTGATCCTCGTCGCGGTCGCCATCACCGTGCCCGGCTCCACGGCACTGCCCATCAAGTACACGACCTACGCCATGACCACCCAGGTGATCGTCTACCTCTACCTGGCCTCCCAGGCACCGCAGTCCGTCTCGCGGGACCTGCGCTTCAAGACGGTGCCGCTGTACTTCTCGCGTCCGATCGAACGCGTCGACTACGTCGTGGCCAAGTTCGCGGCCATGGCCTCGGCCCTGTTCATCCTCACCGCCACCCCGCTGCTGATCATGTGGATCGGCGCGCTGCTGGCGAAGTTCGACTTCGCCGACCAGACCAAGGGATTCGGGCAGGCACTGGTGTCGGTACTGCTGCTGTCGCTGCTCTTCTCCGGCCTCGGCCTGGTCATGGCCGCGCTCACCCCGCGCCGCGGCTTCGGCGTCGCCGCCATCATCGCCGTGCTCCTGATCCCCTACGGCGCCGTGTCCGTCGTCCAGGCCATCGCCCACGAGACGGGCTCGACCGGGGTCATCGAGTGGCTGGGCCTGTTCTCCCCGATGAGCCTCATCGACGGTCTGCAGACCGCCTTCCTCGGTGCCGACTCCGGCTTCCCCGGCAGCACGGGCCCCTCGGGCGCCGCCGGCTTCGTCTACCTGCTCGTCATCCTCGGCCTCATCGCCGGCTCCTACGCCGCGCTGATGGCCCGCTACCGGAAGGCCGGGCTGTGAGCATCATCGACATCGACCACACCTCCCGCTGGTTCGGGAACGTCGTCGCCGTCAACGACGTGACCATGCGCATCGGTCCCGGAGTCACCGGCCTGCTCGGCCCCAACGGTGCCGGCAAGTCCACCCTCATCAACATGATGGGCGGCTTCCTCGCCCCCTCGACGGGCAGCGTCACCCTCGACGGCACCGCGATCTGGCAGAACGAGCAGGTCTACAAGCAGATCGGCGTCGTGCCCGAGCGCGAGGCCATGTACGACTTCCTCACGGGCAAGGAGTTCGTCGTCGCCAACGCCGAACTCCACGGCCTCGACGAGGCGGCCGCCCAGCGGGCCCTGGCCACGGTCGAGATGGAGTACGCGCAGGACCGCAAGATCTCCACGTACTCCAAGGGCATGCGCCAGCGCGTGAAGATGGCCTCCGCCCTGGTCCACGACCCGTCGGTGCTCCTGCTCGACGAGCCGTTCAACGGCATGGACCCGCGCCAGCGCATGCAGCTCATGGAGCTGCTGCGGCGGATGGGCGACGACGGCCGGACCGTGCTCTTCTCCTCGCACATCCTGGAGGAGGTCGAACAGCTCGCCTCCCACATCGAGGTGGTGGTCGCCGGCCGGCACGCGGCCTCCGGCGACTTCCGCAAGATCCGCCGCCTGATGACGGACCGCCCGCACCGCTACCTCGTCCGCTCCTCCGACGACCGGGCCCTCGCCGCGGCCCTGATCGCCGACCCGTCCACCGCCGGGATCGAGGTCGACCTCAAGGAAGGCGCCCTGCGCATCCAGGCCGTCGACTTCGGGCGCTTCACCGAGCTGCTGCCGCGGGTCGCCCGCGAGCACGGCATCCGGCTGCTGACGGTCTCGCCTTCCGACGAGTCCCTCGAGTCGGTCTTCTCCTACCTCGTCGCGGCCTGAAGGAGCTGGCACCCATGTACAACCCCACCGTCGCCCGGCTCACCTACCGGGCCCTGCTCGGCCGCCGTCGCGCACTGATCCTCTGTGCGCTGCCCGTCCTGCTGATCGCCATCTCCATCGCGGTCCGTGCCTTCACCGGCCTCGACGACAAGGTCGCCGCAGACCTCCTCGGCGGCTTCGCCCTGGCCACGATGGTCCCGCTGATCGGCGTCATCGCCGGCACCGGTGCCATCGGCCCGGAGATCGACGACGGCTCGATCGTCTACCTGCTCTCGAAGCCGGTGAAGCGTCCGACGATCATCATGACGAAGCTGACCGTCGCGATCGCCGTCACCATGGTCTTCTCCGCGATCCCCACCCTGATCGCCGGCTTCATCCTCAACGGCAACGGCCAGCAGATCGCCGTCGCCTACACCGTCGCCGCCCTGGTCGCCTCGGTGGCCTACAGCGCCCTGTTCCTGCTGCTGGGCACCGTCAGCCGGCACGCGGTCGTCTTCGGCCTGGTCTACGCCCTGATCTGGGAGTCGCTCTTCGGCAGCCTCGTCGACGGCGCCAAAACCCTCAGCGTCCAGCAGTGGTCGCTGGCCCTCGCGCAGAAGGTCGCGGGCGAGGGGTACGTGGACGCCACCGTCGGGCTGCCCACCGCGGCGATCCTGCTCGTCGCGGTCACCGTGGGAGCCACCGTCTACGCCGGACAGAAGCTCCGACGCCTGACTCTGGCGGGCGAGGAGTAGGACCTCCGTACCGGCATCCGTACCCGCGTCGGCATCGGCGTCCGTACCGGATGTTTCACGTGAAACAGTGCCCCGCCCGGCCCACCGGCCAGGCGGGGCACAGCTTTGCGCGAGATCATCGGGGCATGATCGAGTACACCGAGCCCGAGGCGTCCAGGCCAGTACGGTCCTGGATACGCTCCGCGCCCGGCACCCACATCTGGCTGCTGATCATCGCGGTCACCAGCATCGTGGTCGTGATCGTGCCCGACCATCTCGAACACGTCCTGCTCCACCGCAACAGCAGCAATATCCACGAGCTCGCCCGGCACCCCCTACGGGCACTGCTCAGCAGCGCGTTCTGGATCGAGGATCCGGCCTCGCTCCCGCTCTACTTCGTCCTCTTCGAGATCTTCCAGGCCAATGTCGAGCGCTGGCTCGGCACCCTGCGCTGGCTCTTCATCATCGCGACCGGACACATCACGGCCACGCTGATCAGCCAGAAACTGGTCCTGATGGCCATCCAGGACCACCGTGCCCCGCGCAGCATGGTCCACGTCGTCGACATCGGCGTCAGCTACGGACTCGCGACCGCCGTCGGGGTGCTGACGTACCGCCTGCCCGGCCCCTGGCGCTGGCTCTACCTCGCCGGCTCCGTGGCCTTCTTCGGGCTCCCGCTCGTCTCCGGCGGCACCTTCACCGACTTCGGCCACGCCATCGCACTGGCCGTCGGCCTCCTCGCCTGGCCGCTGACCCGGCACCCGAACCCGAGCCGGATCCACGGCTGACACACGGAAATTCACTGGTACGAGGCGTGCGACGGGGGCAGAGTGAGCCGTGCGGGGAGCAACAAGAAGGTCCGGAACAGCCACTTCGAGCGCGCCTCGCGGCGCGGGCCGTTCCGGACCTTCCCTTCGTCTTCCGGTCGGTTACGCGGCGCCCAGCAGACGCTCCAGGACCACGGCGATGCCGTCCTCCTCGTTGGAGGTGGTGACCTCGTCCGCCACCGCCTTGAGCTCCGGGTGCGCGTTGGCCATGGCCACTCCGTGCGCGGCCCAGCCGAACATCGGGATGTCGTTGGGCATGTCGCCGAAGGCGATCGTGTCGGCCGCCTTCACACCCAGCCGGCGCGCGGCCAGCGAGAGGCCGGTGGCCTTGCTCAGCCCCAGCGGCAGGATCTCCACGACACCCGGACCGGCCATGACGATGCCGACCAGACTGCCCACGGTCTCGCGGGCCACCTGGACGAGGGCGTCCTCGTCCAGCTCGGGGTGCTGGATGTACAGCTTGTTCAGGGGAGCGGACCAGACCTCGGAGGTGTCCTCCAGGTAGAGCGCGGGAAGGCCCTCCTGGACCTGGTAGCCGGGGCCGAAGAGCACCTCGCCCTCGACTCCGTCCCGGCTGGCGGCGATCGCCAGCGGACCCACCTCGGCCTCGATCTTCTCCAGCGCCAGCGCGGCCAGCTTCCGGTCGAGCGTCACCGAGGTCAGCAGCCGGTGCGCGCCCGCGTCGTAGACCTGCGCGCCCTGTCCGCAGACCGCGATGCCCTTGTAGCCGAGGTCGTCGAGGACGTGCCGGGTCCACGGCACGGCGCGGCCGGTGACGATGATGTGTGCTGCGCCCGCCGCGGTGGCCGCGAGGAGCGCCTCACGGGTGCGCTCGGAGACGGTGTCGTCGCCGCGAAGCAGCGTCCCGTCGAGGTCGGTCGCGACGAGCTTGTACGGGAACGGGGCCGTGCTCACTTGGTGATCGGCTCCAGGATTTCCCGACCGCCCAGGTAGGGCCGGAGCACCGGGGGAACCCGGACCGTGCCGTCGGCCTGCTGGTGGTTCTCCAGGATCGCGACGATCGTGCGCGGGACCGCGCACAGCGTTCCGTTCAGGGTGGACAGCGGAGCGGTCTTCTTGCCGTCGCGGTAGCGGATCGACAGGCGGCGGGCCTGGAAGCCGTCACAGTTCGAGGCGGAGGTCAGCTCGCGGTACTTGCCCTGGGTGGGGATCCACGCCTCGCAGTCGAACTTGCGGGAGGCGGAGGCGCCCAGGTCGCCGGTGGCGACGTCGATCACCTGGAAGGGCAGCTCCAGGCTGGTCAGCCACTGCTTCTCCCAGTCCAGGAGCCGCTGGTGCTCGGCCTCGGCCTCCTCCGGCGCGACGTACGAGAACATCTCGACCTTGTCGAACTGGTGGACGCGGAAGATGCCGCGGGTGTCCTTGCCGTACGTGCCGGCCTCGCGGCGGAAGCACGGGGAGAAGCCGGCGTAGCGCAGTGGCAGCTTGCCCGCGTCGATGATCTCGTCCATGTGGTACGCGGCGAGCGGGACCTCGGAGGTGCCGACCAGGTAGAGGTCGTCGTTCTCCAGGTGGTACACGTTCTCCGCGGCCTGACCGAGGAAGCCGGTGCCCTCCATGGCGCGCGGGCGGACCAGCGCCGGCGTGAGCATCGGGGTGAAGCCTGCCTCCGTGGCCTGGGCGATGGCCGCGTTGACGAGGGCGAGCTCCAGCAGGGCGCCGATGCCGGTGAGGTAGTAGAAGCGCGAGCCGGACACCTTGGCGCCGCGCTCGACGTCGATGGCGCCCAGGGACTCGCCGAGCTCCAGGTGGTCCTTGGGCTCGAAGCCCTCGGCGCCGAAGTCGCGGATGGTGCCGTGCGTCTCGAGGACGACGAAGTCCTCCTCGCCGCCGACGGGCACGTCCGTGTGGACGACGTTGCCGAGCCGCAGGAGCAGCTGCTTGGCGGCTTCGTCCGCCTCGTTCTGCTCGGCTTCTGCGGCCTTGACGTCCTGCTTGAGCTGATCGGCCTTCTTCAGCAGCTCGGCCCGCTCCTCCGGAGAGGCCTTGGGGATGAGCTTGCCGAGCGACTTCTGCTCGTTGCGGAGTTCGTCGAATCGCATGCCTGAGGACCTGCGGCGCTCGTCTGCGGAGAGCAGTGCGTCGACGAGGGCGACGTCCTCTCCACGGGCGCGCTGCGAGGCGCGGACACGGTCAGGGTCTTCACGGAGCAGCCGGAGGTCAATCACCCCTCCAGGCTACCGGGCCGGGCTTCCGGGGATCGCACCGATATCACGCTGCGTGTCGCTTTGTCCTAATTGCCGCGAATGGAAAACTTCCGGCGGGAGACCGGAAGTCCACCTTCCGTGGAGGCCGATAAACCGGCCCCATTCTCCGAAAAGGGGCGCGGCGGCAGTGGTCGGGCAGCCTCTGAGCAGGAGGGAAGGGCCTCCCTTGTCCACAGGAATTCCCCAGGCGACCGGCTTATCCACAGGCTGTGCGCCGGATCTGTGGACACAGGAATAGATCAATCCCGGCTGTGGAGTGAGCGGGCCCAATCAGGGTTCAAACCACCCTCACACACTCATTCGGGTGGGAATGACTCGTCCCAAAGAGTTGATCGGTGATACAGGGGTGACGCCGTTCACCTCCCGCTCGTCAGCGCGAAACCTGCGCCACCCGACCGATTTGTCGACCTTGTCGTGTTGCTCTGTCGACTTGTCCCCAGGTCTGCACCGATCCCTGTGGATAACTCTGTGGACAGTGGACAGAGCGTTAGGGGCGCCCGTCGAGGCATCGCGTCAGCCAGTCCGAAGCCGCCGTGAAGTCACCGTCGGAGGTGCCGGGCCGGGCGGCCAGGACGTCACCCTGAGCGACACCGGCGCGCGGGTAGGAGCCGAGGAACCGGATCTGGGGGCAGGTGCGCTTGAGGCCCATGAGCGCCTCGCCGACCCGGCGGTCGGAGATGTGCCCCTCGGCGTCGACGGCGAAGCAGTAGTTGCCGATCCCCGCGCCCGTGGGCCGGGACTGGATCAGCATCAGGTTCACCCCGCGGACGGCGAACTCCTGGAGCAGCTCCAGCAGCGCGCCGGGGCGGTCGTCGCCCATCCACAGCACGACGGAGGTCTTGTCGGCCCCGGTCGGCGCGGCCGGCCGGGCGGGACGCCCGACGAGCACGAAGCGGGTCTCCGCGTTCTGCGCGTCGTGGATCTCGGTGACCAGCGGGACCAGCCCGTAGGTGGCGGCCGCGAACTCGCCCGCGAAGGCGGCGTCGAAGCGGCCCTCCTGGACCAGCCGGGCACCATCGGCATTGGACGCCGCCGACTCCCACAGGGCGTCGGGGAGGTTCGACCGCAGCCAGTTGCGCACCTGGGGCTGGGCGACCGGGTGCCCGGTGACGGTCTTGACGTCCGACAGCTGGGTCCCGGGCCGCACCAGCAGCGCGAACGCGATGGGGAGCAGCACCTCGCGGTAGATCATCAGCGGTACGCCGGCAGCCAGCTCGTCCAGGGTCGAGGTGACCCCGCCCTCCACCGAGTTCTCGATCGGGACCAGGGCTGCCGCGGCCTCGCCGTTGCGCACGGCGTCCAGGGCTGCCGGGACCGAGACCATCGGGACGAGCTCCCGGGTCGCGGCTTCGGGGAGGGTGCGAAGGGCGGCTTCGGTGAAGGTGCCTTCGGGACCGAGATAGGTGAAGCGGGTGGCCGACATGTGATCAGCCTAATGCCGGGGCCCGGACGCCACCCGGGCTGTTCACCCTTCGAGCAGCCGCTGGCCCACGTACTCCCCGGCGCGCGCGCCGGGCGGCACCGCGTACAGGCCGCTCGACTCGTGCCGGATGAAGGCCGACAGGGCGTCGCCCCGGTCGAGCTTGCGCTGGACGGGGACGAAACCGCGGGCCGGGTCGGCCTGCCAGCAGATGAAGAGCAGTCCCGCGTCGGGGGCTCCGTCGGCGGCGATCCCGTCGTGGAAGGAGAAGGGACGCCGGAGCATGGCCGCCCCGCCGTTCTGCGCGGGTGCGGAAATGCGGGCGTGCGCGTTGGAGGGGATGACCGGCTTTCCGTCGGCACCGATCTTGTCGAGGGCCATGGCGGTGGTCTCGCCGCCTCCGGTCAGCGGTGCGCCGGTGGCCTTCGTACGGCCGATGACCTGCTCCTGCTGGGCGAGTGACTGCCGGTCCCAGGAGTCGAGGAGCATCCGGATGCGGCGTACGACGGCGTACGAGCCCCCGACCATCCAGGCGTGCTCCGCGGGCACCGCGCCCTGGACGAAGATCCGCCGGTCGAAGTCGGCTTCGGTGGGCTTCGGATTGTTGGTCCCGTCGACCTGGCCCATGAGGTTGCGGGCCGTCATGGGGGCGGCGGTGGCTCCGGGAGAGCGGTTGAAGCCGTCCATCTGCCAGCGCGGCCGGGCCGCCTCTCCGGCGTCCTTCTGCAGGGCGCGCAGTGCGTGGAAGGCGACCAGCGCATCGTCGGAACCGATCTGCACCCATAGATCGCCGTCGCTGCGCCGGGCATCGAGCCGGTCGGCGGAGAAGTCCGGCAGCGGGTCGAGGGCGGCGGGGCGGCGCGCGGTGAGGCCGGTGCGCTCGAAGAAGGAGTGGCCGAAGCCGAAGGTCACCGTGAGGGAGGAGGGGCCGGAGCCGAGGGCGATGCCGGTATCGGCGGCCGGTGCGGTCTCGCCCGCCGTCAGCCGCCGCGCGGTATCGGACCAGCGCCGCATCAGGGCGGCGGCCTCGGTGCGCCCGGCGCCGGGCGCCAGGTCGAAGGCGAGGACGTGCCCCTTGGCCTGGAGGGGCGTGGTGATCCCGGCCTGGTGATCCCCGTGGAAGGCGACCCGGGTGGCACCGAGGCTGCCGGGAGCGCCGCCGGAGCCCGCCGCCTCGGACCCGGACACCTCGGACTGTACGAGGGCCCCGCCTGCGGCGCCGAGCGCGAGCCCGGCGGCGCCCGCGGCGCCGACCGTGCCCAGCAGGCGGCGCCGGGAGATCTCGAGACCGGGGAGTTCCGTGCTGCTCGCGGAGCTCACGGTGCTCTTGGTGGGTGCGCTGTTCTGGGTCACGCTGGTCAGCCGATCTTCACGTTCTTCTGGACGGTCGTCTGGTCGATGTCGGAGGTGCGGATGGTCACGTCGATCCGCCAGTCGCCGGTCAGCGGAAGCTGGACGCCCGATGCGGTCCAGTGCCCGGGAGCGGCGCGCTCGGGCAGGACCGGAAGAGGGCCGATCTCCTTGGCCTCCAAGGTGAACGACACCTTGAGCTCGGGCAGGTCCAGCGGCTTGCCGTCGGGGGTCTCGGCCCACACGTGGAGCGTGTTCGCACCGACGCGGCCCGGGTCCAGCTGGAGCCGGACCGATCCCTTGCCGTTCTGACCGCCGGTGTCGAAGGGCAGCGTCACCTTGACCGCACGGTCGGGAACGGCGGTGGCGGTGGACCCGCGGCCCGTCTCCAGCTCAGCGGCACGGCCGGGCTCGGTGCTGGTGAGGATGGTGGTGACGGCCAGCAGGACCACGGCGACACCCGCCTCGGCGAGGACGGACCGGCGCAGGCCGGCACGGTCGGGGTCGGCGTCGCGCGCCTGCTTCTCCCGCGCGGTGCGCCGGGCGGCACTCTGGCGGGCGAGCTGCGCGGCCCGCCGGGGGTCGGAGGTTCCGGCGCCGGAGATCCCCGTGTCGGAGGCGTCGGCGTCGCCGGTGGCATCGGCGCTGGCGGCCGGGGTGACGGTCACGGGCGATGTTTCACGTGAAACATCGGAGGCGCGTTCCTCCGCCAGCCGAGAGGTCCACTTCCGGGAGGTGCAGGCGATGGCGACGACGACGGCGACGAGGCCGATCTTGATGAGCAGCAGCCGCCCGTACTCGGTTCCGGTCAGTGCGGACCAACTGCCGACCTGGCGCCAGGCCTGGTAGGTGCCGGTGCCGGCCAGGACGAGAACACTGGTGAAGGCGACGGTGGAGAACCGCCGGATCGCCGTGCGCTCGATCCCGGGGACCTTGTGGAGTGCGACGAGCAGCGCGGTGAGTCCGCCGAGCCACGTGGCGACGGCCAGCAGGTGCAGGATGTCGACGGGCATGGCGAGGGCGGGCTGGATACCGGTGGAGGCGTGCTCCGACAGTGCCCAGGTGGCGGCGATGCCGCCGGCGACGACGGTCCCGCCGATGCCGAGCCCGAAGACGAGGTCGCTCTCCCCCTTGGCGTCCTCTTCGGAGACGCCGGAGGTGTCGGAGCCGTCAGGGCGGTTCGAGCCGTCCGAGCCGTCCGACGCGTACCTCCGGGCATAGGAGCCGAAGAGGACGGTGATGAAGAGTGCGGCGGCGCCGAGCAGGAGCAGCCGCGAGACGAGCGAGGCCCCGGACTTGGTCTCCAGGACGGCCTTCAGCCCGGCCAGGTCGAAGGCGTCGGAGAAGTTCCCCGACCCGGTGTACGGGTTGCGGAGCAGCAGCATCACCAGGGTGGCCACGGTGAGCGCGACCCAGGCCCGTACGACCAGTTTCTGCATCGGCCGCTGCGCGGCGCCCCGGCGCCAGCACAGGAGGATGAAGGCGGCGGCGCCGACGAGGACGGCGAACCCGGCGTAGGCCACGTAGCGCGCGATGCCGTAGGCGACGGCGACGGGCCCGTCGCCCGCCGTTCGCGAGGGCAGGGAGACGGCGGTCTCGGAGGGGGCTCCGATGGAGAAGGTGAAGGCGCCGGAGATCGGGTGGCTGTCCGCGGATATGGCCTGCCAGGCGACGGTGTAGGTGCCGTCGGGCAGCCCCGGGCGCAGGGCGGTGCCGTAGCGGATGATGTTCCCGCTGCAGAGGTCGCGCAGTTCGCCGGTGTCGACGCGCTTGCCCTGGGGATCCAGGACACGGATGGAGTCGCCGTTCATCGCGACCCCTTCCGAGAAGGAAAGGGTGATCTGGGCGGGCGCCGTGGCGACCACCGCCCCGTCCGTGGGGTCGCTCGCGGTCAGCGCGGCGTGTGCCGAGGCCGGCGCGGCAGCGGCGAAGAAGGCTGCCAGCAGAGCGGCGAGGACCAGCGTGAGCCGCGGCAGGAGTGCCGTGACACGGACGCGGGCCGTGGATGGGGTCGGGGCGGTGGCCGTCATGGCGTGTCAGTCCCTCGGTCCGTCAGTGGGCGGTGCCATCGGTGGATGTCGGAGCCTTGTACGTCCGCTCCTTGACGTCCAGCTCGACCTTGACCGGGCCGGACTTCTCGAAGCGCAGTTCGATGGTGACCTTGTCACCGACCTTGGGGGTGTTCTTGAGCCCCATGAACATGACGTGGCTGCCGCCGCGTGCCAGCTTCAGCTCGCCGTTCGCGGGCACGTCCATGGACTGCACCTGCTGCATCTTCTGATCCTTGGTCTCGTGGATCTGCAGATCGTCGGAGAGCGGGCTCGTGGCGCCGGTCAGCTTGTCGGCCGTCTTGGAGTCGTTCTTGATGACCATGAACGCGCCGGCCATCTCGTCGTTCACGGGCTGCGGCATGTACCCGCCGCTGACCGTCAGCTTCGGCGCGCCGCCGGAAGCGGATCCGGAGTCCTCGCCGTCCGAGGAGCAGCCGGATATGGCGAGCGCGGCCGTCAGGGAGAGGGCGACGGCGAGGGTGCGGGTGGTGCGGGTGGTGCGGGTGTTCACGGGTTCTCTCCCTTGACGACCTTCGGCAGGTCCTTGGTGTAGTCATCGACGGTGGTGCTCTCGCCGTAGAGGAGGTATCCCTCGTCGGTCTTGGGCGAGAAGGCGATGACCTGGGCGCCGTGCATGGAGACGACGTTGCCGGCGGCGTCCGTCTTGGCGGCCTCGATGCCGATGCCGAGCGTGCGTGCGGCGGCCTGGATGGTGGCGAAGTCCCCGGTCAGCCCGGTGAATGCCGGGTCCTGGGCCTTGAGCCACGCGCCGAGGGATTCGGGGGTGTCCCGTTCCGGGTCGGTGGTGATGAAGACGACCTGGAGCTTGTCCTGGTCGGCCTTGGGAAGTGCCTTCTTGGCGACGGCGATGTTGCTCATCGTCAGGGGGCACACGTCGGGGCAGTGGGTGTAGCCGAAGTAGATGAGCGTCGGCTTGCCCTTGGTCTGCTCGCGGAGGTTCCACGGCTTGCCGGTGGTGTCGGTGAGGACGACGTCCGGCTTGTCGAAGGGGCGGTCGAGCACGGTGGCGGAGCCGGCTTTCGCCTGGCTCTCGCTGATCTGGGTGACCTGGCCGTTCTTGGCCGGTTCGCCACCGCAGGCGGTGAGGGTGAGGGCGGCCGCCGCCACGAGGGCGGCGAGCGTCACACGTGTGGTGCGCATGGGAAAGTCCCTGGGATCGGGGGTGGTACGGGTGGATCCGCGAGCCCGGCCGGCCCGGATGACCGGTCGGCTGTGGGATCGGCAGGTCAGGAGGTCAGGAGGTCAGGAGGTGCGGCGGCGCGAGGCGACGCCGAAGGCCACGCCGCCGAGTCCGATGACGATGCCAGCGATGCCGAGGGCCCGCGCGGTGGTGTCGGAGCCGCTCTTGGAGGCGGCCGTGTCGTGGCCGTCCTTGTGGTCGGCGGCGGCGCCGTTCTTGTCGCCGTCCGTCTTCGGGGTGGCGTCGTGGTGGTCGCCGCCGGCCGGGGCGGCGGTCAGCTTCAGGACGGGCGCCGGGTTCTGCGGCTCCGCGGCGCCTTCCTTGGGCTCTTCGATCCAGCGGACGATCTCGCCGTTGTCGTAGGTCTGGATCGCCTTGAAGACCATCTGGTCGGCGTTGTCGGGCAGCTTGCCGACGGAGACCGGGAACTGCTGGAACTTGCCGCTCTCGATCTTGCCGCCGGACCAGGTCACCTTGGTGACGACCTCGTTGACCTGCTTGCCGTGCACGGTGAGCGGCTTGTCGAGCTTGGTCTTCTCGACGCTGGACGTCCAGCCGGGGATGTCCTGCGGCATGACGGAGGTGAGTGGCTGGTCGACCGGGAAGTTGACCTCGAGCTGCGTCGTCGCGGCGTTGTCGCGCTCGTTGGGGACCTTGAAGTTGAGCGTCGCGTAGCCGCCCTTGGCGGCCTCTCCGACGGGCTGCACGCCGACGTGGGCGAAGGCGGTGCCGGAGAGGAGGAGGACGGAACCGGCGGCGAGGGCGGCGGCGAAGGAGACGCGAGAGGTCTTCATGGCAGAAACACTCCACGGAAGCTGTGGTGACGGTGGCTCCGCGCGCGGCGCGCACGGAGTTCGCGGCACCGGTGCTCCCGTCGTGAGTCCCGGGGAGGAGAGGTGCCGCTTCAGGCTGCGAGGGCGAATGCCGTGGGCGGCCCGCGCCTGATCACCGTGTGCTGGAGTGCGTCCCGGCCCGTGGAGGGACCGGAGCCGGTCCCGGCGTCCGCTGCCCGCGGAGTGCGGACGGGCCGGTCCGCAAGGCCCGCGCCGAGGGCCCGTACGTAGGCCAGCGCGGCACGCAGCGGGCGTACCGGTGCGCCAGCCGCGGAGAGCCTGGACAGTTCGAGGAGGCGGAACAGCGCGGCGTCGCCGCGCCCGAGCAGCCAGCCGGCTGCGAGTGCGGCCAGCAGGTGCCCGATCAGCATGGCCGGGCTGAGCAGCCCGACCAGTCCGGTGGCCGGCTCTACGAGGCCCTGCCCCATGTGGGCGTGGGCCAGGTGCCCCTGCGCCTCGGCCTGCGCGGCCACGGCGTCCGGGTCCAGCCCGGCGCTCTCCAGGATCCGCCGGGCATCCGCCGGGTGGATCGGGACGGAGTTGCCCCCGCAGACCAGTTGGGCGGCCAGTGCCGCGAGCGAGGTCTCCGAGGAGGTGCCGCCGCCCGCCGAGGCGTTGTGCTGGCCGAGGCCGAACACCGTGTGCAGGGCGAGCTGTCCGCCGGCCAGCGCGGCGGCGATGCCCGGCAGCGAGCGGCGGCGTCCCGCGAGCGGGGCCGCTACCGCGAACACGGCGAGGAAGCCGGCGCAGAGGGACCACCAGGGCACCGTCGCGCAGGAGGCCAGCGCGTGCCCGGCCGCGGACAGCACGACACAGACCGCGGTGAACACCGCGGCCCGGATCAGCCTGAGGCCGGGTCCGGCCTGCGTCGCGTGGGGGGCAGTCATGGCCGGGCCATCATCGCACTGGCCTTAGGCGCCGCATACGGCAGGTGCGACAGCAGGTTGGCACTCCCGCGCACGGATGCCCGGTGTGCGTCGGTGCACGCGCACCCGGGTGCTCCCCCGAGTACTCCCACCCGAGCCCTCCGCGAGCACTCCCCGCGCGCCCCTCCGGGTCTCCCCCACCCGCACCGCATACACCGCCGCCCGGGAGCGCCACATCGGCCGAACGAGGGCTCTGTCGGTCTTCGGGGGCTTAGCCCCGGCCCCGGGCGGCAATAGGTAACGGTATGAGCATCTGGTGGTCTCTCCACTTGAGGCGCGAAGCAGCGAGTGTGCCCCTCGCGAGGCGACTGCTGCTGGGGACGATGGAGACCGCGGGGGTGGACCCGGACATCTCCTTCGACCTGTCGGTGGCGCTGAGCGAGGCGTGCGCGAACGCGGTGGAGCACGGTGGCCGCGAACCGGTCCCGCGCTGCGGGTACACGGACGCCGCGTCGTATCCGGACGACGCGGCCTCGGGCGGCGGATCCCCGGACGGGACCGGGGCGTACCACGTCACGGCCTATCTGGACGGGGACCGCTGCCGCATCGAGGTGAGCGACTCGGGCCCGGGGTTCCCGCCCGCGACGGTGGCCCGCCGCAGACCGTCCCTGGCCGAGCACGGCCGGGGACTGCACCTGATCGAGGAGCTCGCCGACCACGTCCGCTTCCGCAACCGGCCGGGCCGGGGCGCCGTGGTCAGCTTCGACAAGATGCTGAAATGGCGGGACGACTCACTGCTGAAGGTGTCGTAGACGCGCCGATGGGCGGAACCCGTGGAGGGTCCCGCCCATCGGCGCGTACGAGCGGTGGCGTCAGCCCTTGAGGCGCGCCATCCACGCCTCGACCTCGTCCGAGGTGCGGGGCAGCCCGGCGGACATGTTCCGGTTGCCGTCCTCGGTGACGAGGATGTCGTCCTCGATCCGGACGCCGATGCCGCGGTACTCCTCGGGCACGGTCAGGTCGTCGGCCTGGAAGTACAGACCGGGCTCGACCGTCAGGCACATGCCCGGCTCCAGCGTGCCGTCGACGTACGCCTCGGTGCGCGCGGCGGCGCAGTCGTGGACGTCCATGCCGAGCATGTGGCCGGTACCGTGCAGGGTCCAGCGGCGCTGCAGGCCGAGCTCCAGGACGCGCTCGACCGGGCCTTCCACCAGGCCCCACTCGACGAGCTTCTCGGCGAGCACGTGCTGGGAGGCGTCGTGGAAGTCGCGGAACTTCGCGCCCGGCTTGACGGCGGCGATGCCGGCTTCCTGGGACGCGTAGACCGCGTCGTAGATCTTGCGCTGGATGTCGGTGTACGTGCCGTTGATCGGCAGCGTGCGCGTGACGTCGGCCGTGTAGAGGGAGTGGGTCTCCACACCGGCGTCGAGCAGCAGCAGGTCGCCTGAGCGGACGTCGCCGTCGTTGCGGACCCAGTGCAGGGTGCAGGCGTGCGGGCCGGCGGCGCAGATGGAGCCGTAGCCGACGTCGTTGCCCTCGACGCGGGCGCGCAGGAAGAAGGTGCCCTCGATGTAGCGCTCGGAGGTGGCCTCGGCCTTGTCGAGCACCTTCACGACGTCCTCGAAGCCGCGGACGGTGGAGTCGACGGCCTTCTGCAGCTCGTCGATCTCGAACGCGTCCTTCACGGCGCGGGCCTCGGAGAGGTAGACGCGCAGCTCCTCGTCGCGCTCCTTGGTGACCTTGTCGGTCAGGGCGGTCTCGATGACGGAGTCGTGACCGCGGACGCTGCGGACCGGGCCCTCGGCCTCGGTCAGCTCCTCGGCGAGCTTGCGCACGTCCTTGGCCGGGATGCCCAGGAGCTGCTCGGCCTCCGTGAGGGAGTGGCGGCGGCCGACCCACAGCTCACCGTTGCCGGAGAGCCAGAACTCGCCGTTCTCGCGGTCGGAGCGGGGCAGCAGGTAGACGGTGGCGTGGTGGCCGGTCTCCCCCGCGGGCTCCAGGACCAGGACGCCGTTCTCGGTCTGGTCGCCGGTGAGGTACGCGTACTCCGTCGAGGCGCGGAAGGGGTACTCGGTGTCGTTCGAGCGCGTCTTCAGCCGGCCGGCGGGGACGACGAGGCGCTCCCCGGGGAAACGCCGGGACAGGGCGGAGCGGCGGGCGGCGGTGTGCGCGGCTTGAGCGATCGGCTCCAGTCCGCGCAGCTCGGTGTCTGCCCAGCCCGTGCGCATGCTTGCGGCGAGCTCCTCGCTGACACCCGGGTACAGCCCGTTCTTGCGCTGCTTGTGCTTCTTCTTGGGCTGCTCTTCTTCCGGGGTCTCCGGGGTGAGCTCGTCAGCCACGTCTTCTCCTCAGTACGACGGACACGGACCGGGTATGGACCTCATCCATCGTATGTGTGAGCGGATGCCCCCCGACGGTTCGTGTGACAAATCCGCCAAACCAGGTCACACGCCCCGCCCTCACCTCCTCCATCTCCTCGTCACTCGAACCGCGCGGCGAGCAGCACGATGTCCTCGGAGGCGTCCGCCGGGGAAGCGGGCCCGTCCCCGTCGCCGTCCGGCAGCACCGTCCGCAGGATGTGGTCGCAGATCGCGGCCGGGTCCTCGCGGACGCTACGGGGGATCCCCGCGGCGGCGGCGTGCAGCCGCGCGTACGCCCGGTCCATCGGGTCCCCGGTGCGCCGGAGCAGCCCGTCCGTATAGAGCAGCACCGTTTCTCCGGGCGCGGGCTCGATCTCCACGCTCGGAGCCTCCCAGCAGGACAGCATTCCGAGCGGCGCGGAGAGGGTGGTCTCCACGTACTCGGTGCGCCGCTCGCCGATCAGCAGCGGCGGGGTGTGCCCGGCCCCGGCCAGGATGAGCTTGCGCCCCCGGCCGCCCGCCGGTCCGCCCGCCTGGCCCCCGGCGGGCTCGCAGTAGGCGAAGAGCGCGGTCGCCGAGCGCGCGGGCTCGGTCAGGCGCAGCAGCAGCTCCAGGTCGGAGAGGACGGCGACGGGGTCCTCGCCCTCCATGACGGCGTACGCCCGCAGCGAGGCGCGCAGCCGGCCCATCGCGGCGACGGCGCTCGGCCCCGAGCCGGTGACGGAGCCGACGGCCAGCCCGAGGGCGCCCTCCGGCAGCGGGAGCGCGTCGTACCAGTCGCCCCCGCCGTGCGGTCCGGTGTGGTGCCGGGCGGCGAGCTGGACCCCGGGGATCCGGGGGAGCCGGCTGGGCAGGAGTTCCTCGGCGACGGTGGCCAGGCCGGCGCGGGCACGCTCCACCTCCAGCATCCGGGCCAGGTGCTCGGCGGCGTGCCGGACGTACAGCCCGACCAGGTCGCGCTGGCGGTCGCTGGGCTCGGCCTGTTCGTCGTAGAGCCAGACGGCCGCGCCGAGCCGGCCGGTGGCCTCGGCGGTCAGCGGCAGCGCGTAGCTGGCGGCGTAGCCGAGGCGGGCGGCGACCTCGCGGTGGCGGGGGTCGACGGGGGCGGCGTACCCGTCGCCGCCGGGGCCGGTGGCCGTGCCGGGCTCGGGCAGGAACTCAGAGCCGCCGTTGGCGTCGGGCAGGCCGTCGAGGATGCGGCCGTACGAGGTGGCGCTGCGCGGCACCGTCTCGATGTGGCCGAGGTCGGCGTGGCCGAGCCCGAGGCCGATCGTGGTGGTGGGGCCGAGTCCGTCGGAGGGCTCCAGGACGATCAGGCCGCGACGGGCGCCGACCAGGGCCGCGCCCGCCCGCAGGAACTCCTGGAGGGAGGCGGTGAGGTCACTGGCGCGGGCGAGCCGCTCGGTGAGCTCGTGGAGGGTGGTGAGGTCGGAGACCATGCCCGCGAGGCGGTCCTGAATGACCGAGCTCGCGGCGGGGACCTGCGCCGGTGTGTGAACCGCTCGCGGGCTCGTCGATGTGGACACGGCCGTGGGAGCCGGTGTGGGCGCCACAGTGTGCGGGGACGCTGTGACAGCTGGATCGATTCCAGCCACTTTCGGCAGATGCGGGGCGCTCATGGCGTCCGCCTTTCCAGCTGGTGCGATTCGCCATATAGCATCGCAAACCCCCAGATCATGCTGCGCCGCTATCAATGAATCCACATCTACACGCACACGAGGAGCGATGTCCAGCATTGCCCAGGTGGGAATCCTGGTGTCCGTGGGACGGCAACTCACTGTCCGGCCAGGGCTAGAACTTGGCCGGAAAAAGCGGGAAGCGGACGGTTTTTGCGGTCGACTGGGCGAGTCAGTCGGCCGGTCCGGGTACGTAATCCGTTGCACCCGGGGAGAGTTGGCGCAGCCCGGTGCCCGCCGGGAACCGTCGGGCACGGCCCGTCGTCCCCATCGACGACAGCCGTTCCCCGCGCGGTCCCGGGTCGCGTACCGCCCCCGACGGACGTTTCATGGACCCGTAAGAAAACTGCACGAACCGTGTGAACCTGCTTCAGGCGGACAGTGACGCGAAACGTGTACGTGTGGTGAACCACCGCTTACATGGTGTGATGTGGCCCTCGGCGTTCAACGGAAAGGAACGAGCGCTCATGCGCGAGATCCTCGGAAGGCGTCTCCAGCGGCTCCGCAATCGCTTGCAATCCCTGCGCCCCGCCCCGCCGCAGGGTGATGCGCCGGGTCTCCTCGAAGCGGCGCTGACCTGCGCCACCACCTGGCACTGGCCCGTGCTGCCGGGCGTCGGGCGCTGCGGAGCCGACAGCTCCCGGTGCGCCTGCCCCGACCCCGACTGCGTCGTGCCCGGCGCGCACCCCTTCGATCCCGGGCTGCTCGCCGCCACCACCGACCCCCGGATGGTGTCCTGGTGGTGGGCCAACCGGGCGGGTGCCCCGATCCTGCTGGCGACCGGCGCGAGCGCGCCCTGCGCGGTGAGCCTGCCCGCGGCGGCGGCCGCGCGTGCCGTCGTACGACTGGACGCCGAGGGCATGCGGCTCGGGCCGATCGTGGCCACGCCCACACGGTGGTCGCTGCTCGTGGCGCCGTACTCGCTGGAGCGGCTCGGCGAGATCCTCTACGCCAAGGACCACGTGCCCTCCTCGCTGCGGTTCCACGGCGAGGGCGGCTACTTGCTGCTCCCGCCCTCCGCCGCGATCGGCGGCGGCCAGGTGCGGTGGGAGCGCGAGCCCGCAGGCGCCGGGGAGATCTGGCTGCCGGAGGTGGAGGCGGTCGTGGACGCGCTGGTGGAGGAGAGCAGCGGGGCCTCGGGCGGCGGGAGCCGGCTCGCGTACTGACGCCCGTGCACTGACGGATCACTCGTACGGGTGCCAGCGAGACGAGTTTCCAAGGGAATTGGGCGCGGGGTTCTCCGTGCCCCATTCCCGCATCGCTATCTTCGGCGAATGAATCTCCGCCTGATCGGTATCGGCGCCGGTGTGTTGATCATCTTGTCGCTCCCGTTGGCGGGAGCGATCGCCGGGCCGGATTTCGCCGGTCAGAGCGACGGAAAGGGCGGCGGGCTGCTCTCCACCTTCGGCCTCGGTCACCCGCCCAAGGGCGACCGGGGGGCGTCGGACTCCGGCGGCTCCGACAACTCCGAGACCTCCGACAAATCCGAGGGCTCGGCCGATTCGGGCGGTTCGGGAGCGAGTTCCGCCACCGGCCGGTCCCGTACGCCCGCCTCCGCCGCCGCGCCGGCCCGTCCGGGCCCGGCCGAGCAGCCGCGTACGGACGCCCGCTGTGGGCCCGAACTGTCCTCTCCGCAGGGGGTGGAGGCGCAGACGTGCGTCCTGTCGGGCGAGGGCCGGACGTGGGGGCGCAGCTACTACCGGAACACCAGCGGCCGCTCGCTCGACGCGGTGCTCACGGTGATGGGTCCGGCGGGGCGCACGGTGCAGATCCGCTGCGCGGTCGGCGCGGGCGACGAACCGGGGCTGTGTGAAACGCCGAGGGAGGAGTCGGCCGGTGCCCCGAAGGACTACTCGGCCGTAGCGGAATTTGCAGTTCCGGATGATGAAGGAGCCCTGCTCCTGCGGTCCGGGAGCAACTCACCGGTACCGGGTGACGGTTGAGCGTCACGGGAAAATCAAGGGCCCGGTCGCTGGCGACGGGGGATGCACCAGCGACCGGGCTACAAGAACGGTAACAAGAGATCGCCTGTTCGCAAATTCGATCTCTGATATTCGGACACCGATTTGCAGGCGATTAGCGGGAGTTGTGACTCCGATCACCGGTGAGCAGTCATCGGTGACCCTCCCGCGGACCCTCCCCGGGCCCCTCCCCCGGACCCTGGTGGCCGGCCCGCGAACGGGCCGGCCATCCGGTCAGCTGAGCGTGACCTGGCGGTTGGTGAGGCCGCCGCGGGCGCGACGCTCCTCCGTGGTCAGCGGCGCGTCCGTCGCGAGGGCCGCGGCGAGCCGCTCCGCGAGCTCGGCCGCGGGCTTCTCCACGTCCTCGGCCGAGACTCCGGTCGGCAGGTCCCAGACGGGGACCATCAGGCCGTGGGCGCGGAAGGAGCCGACCAGCTTGGTGCCCTCGCCGAGCGAGGACGTGCCCGCGGCGGACAGCCGCGCGAGCGCGTCGAGCAGCTTCTCCTCGGGGTGCGGCATGACCCAGCGCAGGTGGTTCTTGTCCGGGGTCTCGCACCAGTAGGCGGCATCCACGCCGGTCAGCTTGACGGTCGGGATGGCGGCCGCGTTGGCGCGCTCCAGGGAGGCGGCGATCTCCGGGGAGGCGTTCTGGGCGCTCTCCGCTTCCGGAATCCAGAATTCGAACCCGCTGTGGACAACCGGCTCGAAACCGCCGTCGACGGAGAGGAGATCCTGAAGTCGCGGGCCCTCGGCCGGAACCCGGCGGGCCTCGACGACGGTGCCGGGCTCGGCGACGAGCGCGCGCTCCAGCGTGTCGGCCATGTCCCGGGCGAGGTCGCCGCTGGTCGAGTCGTTCTGCAGGCCGAGCAGGACGGAACCGTCCTCGCGGCGCAGTGCCGGAGAGGCCAGCGGGAGTACGGTCACCAGCGTGACGGAGGGGACGCCCTCGGGCAGTCCGCCCTTGAGGGTGAGCGGCACCGTGGCGGCGGGGACGAGCTCGCGCAGCGCCACCCAGTCGCACTCGCCGGGCAGGCCCTCGAACGGCCGGGCCACGTGCTCGGTGACGGCGTGCGCGGCGGCGGCGCCGTGGCAGGCCTTGTAGCGGCGCCCGGATCCGCAGGGGCAGGGCTCGCGAGCGCCCACCACCGGGATCTCCCCGCTGTTGAGCTGCGGCTTTGCGGACTTCGCGGAGGGGCGCTTCTTGGCCATCGTGGGTGTCTCCCGGTTGCGGCGGTACGGCGTCGGTCTGGGCGCGAGCCTAGCCGTTCGTGCCGCCACAACCGGTGGGGTGCGGCCGGGAGCACGGTCGGCGTGCGCTCCCGGACGGCCGCCATCCGTCCACCCGCGGTCGAGGACCGGTCGGGTCAGGGATCCAGATCGTCGAAGGCCGTACTGAAATCGATCGCAGGGGACGCAACGCGCGTAGCGAAATCCTCGTGCCGGGTCCCGCAGGCAACGATCGCCCAGACGGTGACCTCACCCGCCGCTCCGTCCCGGACACCCCAGTCCTGGGCCAGGGCGCTGATGATGGTCAGCCCCCGCCCGCCCCGTGCGGTGACCGAGGGCTTGGCCGGGATGGGGCGGGTGGGCCCGCCGCCGTCCGTGACCTCGACCGTCAGCCGCCCCGCCTTGTCGACGCGCCACGACGCGCGTATCCCGCCGTCTTCCCTCTCCCGAGCGCCCAGCGGTCTGCCGTGCCGGCAGGCGTTGCTGAGCAGTTCGGAAAGGATCAGTACGGCGTCATCCACGATCGATTCGGACACCCCGCTGATGCGCAACTGCTCGCGCATCCGGTGCCTCGCCTCGCCCACGCCCGCAGGACCATGGGACACGTCCATGCACGACGACGTGGGCACTTCTTGTGCCACCATCAACGCCACCCCCGGAACCTCCTTAGCCCCACGCATGGTCTGGATGCCCCAATGGCCTGGACCGGAAACCGCCGGACCGGCGCCCTCTGACGCATTCACGGCGACCGAACGCGGAGTGGATGCGCCGGTGCACACCCCGTAACGGGTGTTTCGCCTGTGACACCTGCGCAAAGCGGGACGTCAGCGGCCTAGCTGTGACAAAACTTGTCGCGGTCGGTTCGTGATGATCGCTTCCACACCTAGATCAGCGCAGAGCTGAACATCTTCCGGATCGTTCACGGTCCACACGTGAACGGAATGCCCGGCGGCTTGAAGTTTTCGGATGAAGCCCGGGTGGTTGCGCACGATCCGCATCCCCGGCCCGGCGATCTCCACCCCGGCCGGCAGCCGCCCGTCCCGCATCCGGGGCGAGATGAACTGCATGAGGTAGACGGTCGGGACCGTGGGCGCGGCCGCCCGCACCCGGTGCAGGGAGCGCGCCGAGAAGCTCATCACCCGGACGGGGTGGGGCCCCTCGGCGGGCGGGGCGTCCAGCGCGAAGCGCTTGAGGAGGAAGAGCAGGCGCTCCTCCACCTGTCCGGCCCAGCGGGTCGGGTGCTTCGTCTCGATCGCCAGCTGTACCGGCCGCCCGGCGTCCGCCACCAGCTCCAGCAGTCGCTCCAGGGTGAGCACGGAGGTCCGCTCGGGGTCCGCGTCCCAGTCGGGAGACTCCTCCCGGTCCTTCCACGAGCCGAAGTCGAGGGCGGCGAGATCGGCCAGCTCCAGGGCGGAGACGGCGCCGCGGCCGTTGGAGGTGCGGTTCACCCGCCGGTCGTGGACCAGGACCAGATGGCCGTCGGCCGTGAGCCGGACATCGCATTCGAGGGCGTCGGCCCCGTCCTCGATGGCCTTGCGGTAGGCGGCCAGGGTGTGTTCGGGGGCATCCTCCGAGGCGCCGCGGTGGGCGACGACCTGGATGGGGCGCGGCATTGCGTGGGTCACCGGCTCATGGTGCCACCGGGAGGGGCCCGGATGTCGTGGAGAGCCCCGCGGGCGCTTCTGGGGATGCGTCCGAAATGTCGGAGATAAAGGATGGGGGAGACTCACAGGTCCGGCTTACAGTGCTCTGACGGGTCATGGGAAAGGCTTTGCCCAGGAACTTGTACGGCACGTCGAACGTTCAGTCGGACCGATATCGCCCGTATTTCTGAAGCCGTGTGTGACGAGGAGAGAGCGCTGTGAGCACCGAGAACGAGGGCACCGCGGCCCCGACGCCCCCCGCGGCCCCGCCCGTACCCCCGGTGGCCGCGCCCGTCGACGCCGCGCCGGTGGCGCCCGCCGCGCCGGCGCCCGCGGAGCCGGTGACGCAGCAGTTGCCGCCGACGCCCGCGCCCGGCACCGAGCCGACCCAGCAGCTCCCCCACACCCCGGCAGCGCAGCCGCCGGCTCCGCAGCCCCCGGCGACCCAGCCCGCCGCGGCCGTCGAGCCGCCGGCCCCGGCTCCCGTGTACGCCGAGAACCCGGTCCCGCCGGTCACCCCGGCGTACGCCGAGACTCCCGCTGCTCCCCACGCCCACGCCCCCGCGCCGCAGGCGATGGGTGCCGAGGGCTGGCCTCCCCCGCCGCCGGCGGCCCCCGCGTACGGGGCCGGTGCCGGCCAGGGCGGTGGAGGCTGGGGCGTGCCCCTGGCCACCGACGGCGCACCGCAGCCCAAGCGGAAGGGCAAGGGCGGCATGATCGCCGGTGTCCTCGCGGCGGCGCTCCTCGCGGGCGGCGTCGGCGGCGGCGTCGGCTACTGGGCGGCCGACCGGAGTGCCAATGGCTCCGGCTCCACCACGGTCAGCGCCGGCAACACGCCCAAGGACCTCAAGCGCGATCCGGGCTCCGTCGCGGGCCTGGCCGCCGGCGCGCTGCCCAGCGTCGTCACCATCGAGGCCTCGGCCGGCGACGGCGAGGGTGGCACCGGCACCGGATTCGTCTACGACCAGCAGGGCCACATCCTCACGAACAACCACGTGGTCGCCTCCGCGGCCAACGGCGGCAAGCTCAGCGCGACCTTCTCCGACGGCAAGAGGTACGAGGCCGAGGTCGTCGGCCGGGCCCAGGGGTACGACGTCGCCGTCATCAAGCTGAAGAACCCGCCGTCCGGGCTCAAGCCGCTGCCCCTCGGCGACTCGGACAAGGTCGCGGTCGGCGACTCGACCATCGCGATCGGCGCTCCGTTCGGCCTGTCCAACACGGTCACCACCGGCATCGTCAGCGCCAAGAACCGCCCGGTCGCCTCGGGTGACGGCTCCAGCGGCAAGAACTCGTACATGAGTGCCCTCCAGACCGACGCCTCGATCAACCCGGGCAACTCCGGCGGTCCGCTGCTCGACAGCCGCGGCGCGGTCATCGGCATCAACTCCGCCATCCAGTCGGCCGGCAACGGCGGCTTCGGCGGCGGCCAGGCCGGCTCCATCGGCCTCGGATTCGCCATCCCGGTGAACCAGGCGAAGAACGTCGCAGAATCGCTGATCAAGACGGGCAAGCCGGTCTACCCGGTGATCTCGGTCTCCGTGGACCTCGCGGCCAAGACCGACGGCGCGAAGATCTCCGAGACGGGCGCCTCGGCCAACGAGCTGGTCGACCCGAACGGCCCGGCGGGCAAGGCGGGGCTGAAGCCCGGCGACATCATCACCGAGCTCGGCGGCAAGCCGATCGACAGCGGCCCGACCCTGATCAGCGAGATCTGGACGTACAAGCCGGGTGACACGGTGAAGCTGACCTACCTGCGCGGCGGCAAGCCGACCACGGTGGACATCACGCTCGGCTCGCGGGTCGGCGACAAGTAGCCGACGGCCGCCCGCGGGCGGCAGGAGCAACTGGCTTGATGGTGAGGGGCCGTAGGCGCGATTGTGCCTGCGGCCCCTCCCAACGTCCGCTTATGCTTCGACCGTGTTCGATTCGCGGCACATCCGAACGTTCCACGAGGTGGTCGCCTCGGGGTCCTACTCGGCCGCCGCCCGGGTCCTCGGGTACACCCAGCCGGCGATCACCCAGCAGATGAAGGCGCTCGAACGCGCCGTCGGCACCCCGCTGTTCACCCGCGTGGGACGCCGCATGCAGCTCACCGAGGCCGGGGAGTCGATGGCCCGGCACGCCGAGGCCATCCTCGGCAGCCTCTTCGCCGCCGAGGCCCAGCTGAAGGCGTACGCCCGGTTGCGGACCGGCCGCGTCCGGCTGTGCGGCTTCCCCAGCGCCAACGTCACCCTGGTCCCGGAAGCCCTGAGCAGCCTGGCCAAGGAGCACCCGGGGATCCAGGTCGAGCTGCTGGAGGGAGAGCCCCCGGACTCCTTGCGCAGGCTGGAGCGGGGCGAGTGCGACATCACCCTGGCCTTCACCTATCCCGGCCTGCACGAGGAGGTTCCGGAGGAGGTCGCCGAGGTCAGGCTCATGGAGGACCAGCTGACGGTGCTGCTGCCCACCGGGCACCCGCTGGCCCGGCGGCGGGCCGTGCACCTCGCGGACCTCTCCGAGGAGCGGTGGATCGCCGGCTGCCCGCGCTGCCGGGCGAACCTGCTGCACGAATGCGCGGGGCTCGGCTTCGTGCCCGACATCCGCTTCGCCACCGACGACAACCTGGTGGTCCAGAGCCTGGTCGCTCAGGGCCTGGGCGTGGCCATGATGCCCGCCCTGGTGCTGCCTTCGCTCTCGCTGAGCAAGGTGTGCGGGCGGGCCCTGCTGCCGGCCGCACGCCGGCACATCGCCGCGCACGTGTACCGCGACCATCTGCGGGTCCCGGCGACGGCGGTGGTGCTGGAGGCGCTGAGGCAGGCGGCCTCGAACCGCGTCGGCTGCTGAACCGGCCCGCCGGAGGGTCCGGCTCCGCCTCAACCCATAAGCCGGGCTTGGGATTTCAGCTCACAACTGTCGTTGGACGTGATGGGTGGGCTCCTCGACGCTCCCCTTATGACCACCACCACGCCGGCCCGCACGACCGCGAGGACGGCCGCCCTCGTCAGTGAGATCCGTACGGTCGTGGACCGGGGACTGGCCCCCGACCTGACCGCCTACCTGGTCGGTGAACGCCTCGCCCCGCACCTGGGGAAGCCCGGTCTGCTCACCGCCGAGCAGCACGAGGGGCACCCCGACCGCTACCGGCAACACGTCCTGCACGCGGAGCCGGACGGCAGTTTCTCCGTGGTGGCCCTGGTGTGGCTGCCGGGCCAGGAGACCGCCGTCCACGACCACGTCTCGTGGTGCGTGGCCGGGGTGCACGAGGGTGAGGAGAGCGAGCTCCGCTACCGCCTCGCCCCCGCCACGGCCACCACCGGCGCCCGGCTGGTGGCGACCGAGCACGTGGTCAACGGACCCGGTGAGGTCTGCGGGTTCGCCCCGCCCGGCGACATCCACAAGGTCCGCAACTCCTGTCGTACGAAGGCGATATCCCTGCACGTCTACGGCGCCGACGTCGTACGCCTGGGCAGCAGTGTCCGCCGCGTCTACACGCTCCCGACCGACTGATGGCCCTCCTGCACCGCCCCGTGCGCGGGGCGGGATCATCGGTACCGGTCGGTGTTTCACGTGAAACATCGTCATCGTGGCCCGGGTTGGGCCTCGCGGCGGCCGGAGTCCTGGTGGCCTGGTCGGTGCACCGGCTGGCGCCCTGGGCGCCGATGCTGACGGTGTCGGTGGTGCTCGGCATCGCCGCGGCTCACCTCCCCCGTCTACGGGGCTTCGTACGGGGCCCCGCGCGCCCGGGGCTCTCCCTGGCCGGCCGCCGCCTGATGCGGATCGGCATCGTCCTGCTGGGCCTGGCGCTGGGCCTGGACGAGGTGCTCCGGCTGGGCTGGGCCACCGTGGCGATGGTGGCTGCGGTGGTGGCGGCGACCTTCCTCGGCACCCTCTGGCTCGGCCGGCGACTCGGACTCCCCGGAGACCAGCCGTTGTTGATCGCCACCGGGTACTCGATCTGCGGAGCCTCGGCCATCGGAGCCGTCAGCCAGGTCTCGGGCAGCGACGAGGAGGACGTGGCCTCCTCGGTGGCTCTGGTCACCCTGTGCGGCACCCTCGCCATCGCCGTCCTCCCGCTCCTCCAGTCTCCGCTCGGACTCTCCGACCCGGACTTCGGCCGCTGGGTGGGCGCGAGCGTCCACGACGTCGGCCAGGTCGTGGCGACCGCTCAGACGGCCGGCCCCGGCGCACTCGGCGAAGCCGTGCTGATCAAGCTGATGCGCGTGGCGATGCTGGCCCCGCTGGTCGCGGCGGTGGCCTTCGCGGTACGGGCACGCAGGCGAGGAATGCGCACGCCCGCGGGCCGCCGACCGGCTCCGGTGCCGCTGTTCGTGGCCGGGTTCCTCGCGGCGGCCGCGCTGCGCGCCACCGGGATACTGCCCGACGCAGTGCTGGAAGGGGCGCACACCGCCCAGGAACTGCTGCTGGCCGCAGCTCTGTTCGGCCTGGGCAGCGCGGTCCACCTGCCCACCCTGTCCCGTACCGGCGGCCGTGCGGCCCTGTTGGGCCTCGCGGCCTGGGTGGTGGTGGCCGGAGCCTCGTACGCGGGTGTCCTCCTCACCACCTAACCGGAGTTGGCCATTTCCTGGCCGGAACCGACCGAACGTTCCGACTGGTGCCTGACATCTCGTTCCCGGCGTGCCACTCTGCCCCCGATCCGCACCGACAACTCTTCATCCGGGCACGGCAGAAGGAGTCATGCGTGAATCGCCATCGGACAGCCATATCGGTCTTGCTCGCGACAGGGGCCCTGCTTGCGGGTGCGTTGACGGCGGCCTCCCCCTCGGCCGCCGCGCAGCGCCCCGCCCCCGCTCCCGGGTCCTGGTCGGCCGCACAGATGCGGGCCGCCACCCCACTGGACATCACGGCCGCCCCGGGCATCGCCGCCCCGGGCGCGACCACCCGTACGGCGCCCACCGCCGCGGAGCGCCCCACGACGATCGCCCCGACCCCCGCCGGCGTCTCCCCCGCGGCCTTCCCCCAGCCGGGTGGAGCCTGGACGTCCGGTGGCGCGGTCGTCAAAACCTCGGGCCGGGTCTTCTTCACCTTCAACGGGAAGAGCGCCTCCTGCTCGGGTGACTCGATCACCAGCGCCAACGGCAGCACGGTGATCACCGCCGGCCACTGCGTGAAGTACCAGGGCGCCTGGCACACCAACTGGATCTTCGTCCCGGGGTACGACAACGGGAACGCGCCCTACGGCCAGTGGACGGCCACCAAGACCTTCGCGACCGACCAGTGGGTGGCGAGCGAGGACATGAACATGGACGTCGGCCTGGCGGTCGTCGCCCCGCTGAACGGACGGACGCTCAGCCAGACCGTCGGAGCCCAGGGCATCGTCTTCAACGGCGGCTACAACAAGAAGATGTACGCCTTCGGCTTCCCGGCGGCGGCCCCGTACGACGGCACCAAGCTCGTCTACTGCAGCGGCAACAGCGGCAAGGACTTCCTGCTGACCAAGGACCACAGCCTGCCCTGCAACATGACGGGCGGCTCCAGCGGCGGTCCCTGGTTCCAGGACTTCAACGAGGCGACCGGCCTGGGCACCCAGGTCTCGGTGAACAGCTTCGGCTACACCTTCCTGCCGAACCGCATGTACGGCCCGTACTTCGGCAACGAGGCGAAGGCGGCCTACGACAAGGCCCAGACCGCCTGACCCCCCGCGAATCCCCAGCGCCACTCACCCCCGCCGCCCGGTACTCTGTATCCGCCAGGTGGGTTGCCCGAGCGGCCTAAGGGAACGGTCTTGAAAACCGTCGTGGCGCGAGTCACCGTGGGTTCAAATCCCACACCCACCGCACCAGGCAGGGCCTAGGCCCAGCCCGAAGGGGTGTCACCGATCAGGTGGCACCCCTTCTGCGTTCGCCCCCGCTCGCGCAGGCGTGGTCGCAAGGCCTCTCGTATCCCTGCCCGCGCGGTCAGTAGTCCTTGAGGGTGATGGAGTTCGCGGCCTTCTGGATCGGCTCCATGACCTTGGCCATCATCCGCTGCTTGCCCGGCAGGCGGCCCAGGAGGGAGAGGACGGTCAGCTGGATCGAGATCTGGCGCTTGGTCCGCATGACCATGTGCTTGATGTTCGAGGGCCCGAGCTTCTGGTTCTCCTCCGCGAAGCCGCGCATCTCGCGTTCGTAGGCCGCGAAGCCGGTCGTGTGGTCGCCGCCGGCCGCGGCGAGCTCGCCCGCCAGGACGTAGGCGCCGACCAGGGCCAGGCTCGTGCCCTGGCCGGAGGCGGGCGAGGCGCAGTACGCGGAGTCGCCGACCAGGGCGGTGCGGCCCTTGGACCAGCTGTGCAGGTGGGCCTGGCTGAGGGAGTCGAAGTAGAAGTCCGGGGCCTCATCCAGTGCCGCGAGGAGCCGGGGCACCTCCCAGGCCTCGCCCGCGTACGCCCCCGCCAGCAGCTTCTTCTGCTGGGAGACGTCGTGGCGGTCGTACTCCAGCGGCTCCGAGGCGAAGAGGAACATCGCCTTCGCGCCGGTGTCCCTGGCCGTGCTGTACGTCAGGGCCGTGCGCAGGGGGGAGACGTACGTCAGCTCCCAGCGGTCGAGGTCGAGGTGGTTGGGGACACTGTAGATCGAGACGTAGTAGCCCAGGTCCCGGATGAAGCGCTCCTCGGGACCGAAGACCAGCGCCCGGGTGTTGGAGTGCAGCCCGTCGGCGCCGACGACCAGGTCGAAGACGCGGCGCGCGCCGCTGTCGAACGCCACCTCGATGCCGTCCGCGGTCTCCGTGGCGCAGGTGATGGAGTCGCCGAAGAGGTACTCGACGCCGTCGGCTCCGTCGACGCCGAGGTCGTAGAGGATCCGGTTGAGGTCACCGCGCAGGATCTCCGCGTCGTGGCCCGCGCGGCCGCCGAAGGTGTCGCCGTCCATGGTCGCCACCCGCTTGCCCGCCGCATTGACGATGGAGCCCCCCTGGACGTCGGTCCGCTGGGCGCGGACCGCGTCGAGGACCCCGGCGCGGGAGACCACGTCGAGCGCGGCACCCCGGACGTCGATCTTGTAGCCGCCCTCGCGGAGGGAGGGGGCGCGCTCGACCACGGTCGGCCGGAAGCCGTGGTGGCGCAGCCAGTAGGCCAAGGCGGTGCCCGCGATGCCGGCACCCGATATCAGTACGTTTCGGTTCTGCATGGAAACCTGGTCCCCCGACCATGAGAAGAAGATCCGCCGCGCTGTCGGTGGAGCATGCTGGGCGGGCTGAGTGGATGTCAACATCCGTCCGGAGATGGGGAGATGGCGATCCTCCGGTGGAGTTCGGGCTCGGCGTCGCGTAAGGATCGAGGGGGCAGGAATTGTGCGATTAGCCCCTTTGAGTGGTGTTTGTCGGAAGAGCGGCGCGGGGCGTGGAGGCGTTCCGGTTGCGCCCGCATCATGACGAATGTATTCAGATCCGCCCGTCGGAACATCGCGAAAAGAGGGACCCGTCATGGCTCACCGCAGCACCATCACGTCGATCTGGACCACCGTCCTCCTGGCCCTCGTGGGCCTCCTCACTTCCCTCGGCTTCGGCGGCAAGGCCGCCCAGGCCGTCGCCACCCCGCTCTCCTCCTCCCCCGCCGCCGCCCCCGCGGCCGCCGCGGCGAACCGGCCGGCCTTCATGGCCCGGCGGACCTGGAGGGCGATGATGCGCGGTGGTTCGCTCCCGCCCACCATCAAGCAGCGCATCCGCGCCGAGGCCCACGGCAAGACCCCGTCCGTCCGCCGCTCCACCACCGCCCTGGCCGCCGGCTCCGGAGCCGATTCCGAGTCCGGAGTGGACAACGGCGTCCGTGGCGCAGCGATCGCCGCAGCGGTCCGTGTCGGAGCCGCTCGCCGGGAGATGGCGCTCGCCGCGTAGCGCGCGCGGCACGGAGTGCTCGTACTGCGGAGGCAGGGGAACCCCGTCACGTGCGGGTGTGGGACGCGGGACCCGATACGCGCAGGTTCATCAGGTTCATCAGGTTCATCGAGTGCATCGGTGCGTGAGGTCCGTCAGGTCCCCCGGAAGCCGGTACACGCAGGTGCGCAGGACCCAGTGGTACGCATACGCATACGCATAGGCAGGACACAGCCGCGCGCAGAAGTGCGGCAGTAGAACCGGAAGCAGAAGCGGAACGAGAAGCAGTAGCAGGCGCTGGAGCCCGGTCGGTCGGTGTGAGTAGGCCGCGACCGCGGATCGCGCCGTGACGGTGCCCCGGAGCGGGGCACAGTGGGAAGACCCCGGCGAGCGCCGGGGGCGTGCAGGGGGCGTGAAGCTTGGCAGTGCAGGGCCGCAAGCCCGGGAGACGGTGGGGTTCCCGGACGGCGCGGCCCTTTTCGGCATGTCCGGGGGCGGCCGGTTTGGCGGAACGGTTCAGCCCTTGCCCCGCAGGGGTTTCGGAGGGTCTCAGGGCGCTGACCTGGGGCGGCGGGGGCGCGAATGGGGTTTATCTGATGTTGGTCATGCTTGCGGGGGAATAGAGGACTCCGGGGTGGTTCGCCGGGGATTCGGTGGGCAACTCTGGTCTCGCGACGTCGTCACCACACGGAACGACCGAGGCGGTCGGCCAACTGCCTTGGAGTACACCCCACTTCGGTTTTCTGGAGGATAAGACATGGCAAGCATCCGTACCGCCCGCGTCATCGCCGCCGTCGCCGCTCTCCCCCTCGCCGTCGCCCTCTTCGGCGGGGTGGCATCGGCCGACAACGGCTCCTTCGCGAACGACGGATCGAATGCGAGCGTCGCCAGCATCATCGGCAGCGGCGTGGGTGGCAACAACCACGGCAACTCCTCCACCTCGCAGCAGGTGGCCACCGGGTCCGGCGCGTCCAACCAGAACAACACCGCGCAGGTCAACGGCTCGGCCTTCACCGCGATCGAACAGCACAACTCCAACGTCGCCGTGAACTTCTACCCCTGGTGGTAGTCGCGGCCTGAGCCGCACCGACTGTTGAGGGCGCCTGCGCGACCGGACCGGCTGGGGTCCGGTAGTGCGGGCGCCCTCGGGCGTTTTCCGTGCTCCGTCACAGTGCCCCGGCCTTGACATCCACCTGGAATCTGACGGACAGTCAGGTCCACTTGATGATGTGATGCCGGGAGGCCAGCGCCGTGCACCTCGCCCCGACCGAAGGCCAGTTGCGGCTCCGCGCCGAGCTGCGGGAGTACTTCGGAAACCTGCTGCCGGACGGGGTGCCCGAGGACCCCGCCGAGCAGCGCGCACTACTGCGCCGGATAGGCGCCGACGGACTCCTCGGCCTCGGCTGGCCCGTCGAGTACGGAGGCCAGGGCCGCGGGCCGGACGAGCAGTTCGTGTTCTTCGACGAGGCCTACCGGGCGGGTGCCCCCGTCTCGATGGTCACCCTCAACACCGTCGGCCCGACCCTGATGAAGTACGGAACGCAGGAGCAGAAGGACTACTTCCTGCCCCGGATCCTCAAGGGCGAACTCGTCTTCGCCATCGGCTACTCCGAGCCCGAGGCCGGCACCGACCTCGCCTCCCTGCGCACCAGGGCCGTCCGGGACGGCGACGGCTGGCTGATCGACGGCCAGAAGATCTTCACCTCCAACGCCCAGAACGCCGACTGGATCTGGCTCGCCTGCCGCACCGACCCGGAGGCGCCCAAGCACAAGGGCATCTCCATCATCCTGGTGCCCACCGAGGCCCCCGGCTTCGCCTGGACCCCGATCGACACCGTCGGCGGGCTGACCACGACCGCCACGTACTACGACTCCATCCGCGTGCCCGCCGGGAACCTCGTCGGCCCCGAGCACGGCGGCTGGGGCCTGATCACCAACCAGCTCAACCACGAACGCGTCGCCCTCGCCGCCATAGGCATGCAGGCCGAGGACTTCTACCGGGGCGCGCTCGACCACGCCCGCACCCCCGACCCGGTCACCGGGGAGCGCCCCGCCGACCGCCCCTGGATCCAGTCGCGGCTCGCCGAGGCCCACGCGCGCCTCGCCGCCGTACGCCTCCTCAACTGGCGCCTCGTCCAGGACGTCGGCGCCGGCACCCTGGCCCCGGGCGATGCGAGCGGCGTGAAGTTCCTGGGCACCGAGTCCACCGTCGAGGTGTACCGGATCTGCCAGGAGGTGGTGGGGGAGGAGGCACTCGTCCGGGGACCGGGCCCCGCGGTCTTCGCGGGCGGCGAGCTGGAGCGGATGAACAGGGCCGCCCAGATCAACACCTTCGGGGGCGGCGTCAGCGAGGTCCAACGGGAGATCGTCGCCATGATGCGGCTCGGTATGAAGGGAAGGAAGCGATGACCGCCACGCCCGCCACGCCCGCCACCGGAGCACTGGAAGCGGAGACGGAAGCCGCGACGGAAGCAGCGACGGAAGCCGCGACGGAAGCAGCGCGCTTCCACACCCTGCTCACGTCCTTCGAAGGGCAGCCCGCCGCCACCGCCGGCCAGGGCAAGGACGCGGTCAACGAGCCGATGATCCGCCACTGGTGCGAGGCGATGGGCGATGCGAACCCCGCCTACACCGGGCCCGGCGCCATCGCCCCGCCCACCATGCTCCAGGCATGGACGCTGGGCGGCCTCTCCGGACATGCCGACCGCTCCTCGGCCTACGACGAGCTCCTCGCGCTCCTCGACGGCGCCGGCTGCACCTCCGTCGTCGCCACCGACTGCGAGCAGGAGTACCTGAAGCCGCTGCGCCCCGGCGACGCGATCACCTTCGACGCCGTCATCGAGTCGGTGTCCCCGCGCAAGACGACCAAGCTGGGCACCGGCCACTTCGTGACCACCCGCATGGACATCCGCGCGAACGGCGAACTCGCCGGGACCCACCGCTTCCGGATCCTCAAGTACGCCCCGGCGGCGAAGAAGCCCACCGGGGCGAAGCCGGCCGCCGAGTCGAACAAGCCCGCCACCGCCCAATCCGCCACGGCCAAGCCCGCCCAGCGCCCCCGCCCCGTGATCAACCGCGACAACCGGGGCTTCTGGGACGGCGTCCGCGAGCACAAGCTCCTGATCCAGCGCTGCACCGCCTGCGCGACGCTCCGCTTCCCCTGGCTCCCCGGCTGCAATACCTGCGGGAGCCCGGACTGGGACACGGTCGAGGCGTCCGGCGCCGGCACGGTGTTCTCGTACGTGGTCATGCACCACCCGCCCTTCCCCGCCTTCGACCCGCCCTACGCGGTGGCTCTCGTCGAACTCGCGGAAGGGGCCCGCATGGTCAGCAACATCACCGGCGTCCCCTACGACAAGGTCCGCATCGGGCTGCCCGTACAACTGGAGTTCCTGCGCGTGGACGAGGAACTGGAACTGCCCGTCTTCCGGGGGAGCGAAGCCTGATGGACTTCCACCCCACCGAGGAGCAGGCCGCCGCGGCCGGACTCGCCGCCCAGATCTTCGCGGACCTCGCCACCCACGACCGCCTCGGCGCCGCCGGCACGGGCAGCGACGCCGAACTCTGGAAGGCCCTCACCACCGCCGGGCTGACCGCCGCCGTCGAGGACGTCGGCCTGCTCGGCCTGGTGCTCCTGCTCGAGGAACAGGGCCGCACGACCGCGCAGGTCCCGTACGCCGCCACGTGCGTGTACGGGATCCTCGCCCTGACCCGGCACGGCACCGAAGAGCAGCGTGCCCGGCTGCTCCCCGCGCTCGGCTCCGGCGACGCGGTCGCCACCGGAGCCTTCCCGGACCGGGGCCGGATCACCGCCACGCCGGACGGGCGGCTCACCGGCCGCGCCCCCGCCGTGCCCTGGCTGCGCGAGGCCACGCACGTCCTGGTCCCGGACCGGGCGGGAGCCCTGTGGCTCGTACGGACGGACGCGCCCGGGGTGCGCACGGAGCCGGTGGAGACCACCGCACCCTGGTCGGCCGGAAGCCTGACACTGACCGCCGCCGAGGCGGAACGGGTCGGCGGGGACGGCGCCTACGCGGACGTACTGGCCGTGGCCCGGACCGCCTTCGCCGGCCTCCAGGCGGGAGTCTGCGCGGGCTCGCTGGCCCGCGCCGTGGAGTACACCTCCACCCGGGAGCAGTTCGGCCGGCCGCTCTCCACCAACCAGGGGGTCATGCTGCGCGCGGCCGACGCCTACATGGACACCGAGGCCATACGGGTCACCGCGTACGAGGCGGCCTGGCGCGTGGACGAGGGGTTCCCGGTGGGCGAGCACGCGCTGACGGCGGCCTGGTGGGCCTCCGAAGCGGGCAAACGGGTCGTCCACGCGGGCCAGCACCTGCACGGCGGCATGGGCGCCGACCTCGACCACCCCGTCCACCGGCACTTCCTGTGGGGACGCCAGCTCGACGCGTACCTGGGCTGCGGCAGCGAACTGCTGGCCGAGCTCGGCGCGGTCCTGTCCGAAGACACGCCCGAGGGGGACGAGGCATGAACACCGGAGGCATGAACATCGGCGACACCCTGCCGCCGCTGGAGGTACCGGTCAGCCGCACCCTGATCGTCGCGGGCGCGATCGCCTCCCGCGACTACCAGGACGTGCACCACGACGCGGTGCTCGCGCGGGAGAAGGGCTCCCCGGACATCTTCATGAACATCCTGACGACCAACGGTCTGGTCGGCCGGTACATCACCGACCACCTCGGCCCGCGTGCGGTCCTGCGCAAGGTCGCGATCCGCCTCGGTGCCCCGAACTACCCCGGCGACACCATGACGCTGACCGGCACCGTCACCGCCCGAGACGGGGACACCGCCGAGATCCACGTGGTCGGCGCCAACGGCATCGGCCGGCACGTCACGGGCACCGTCACCGTCACGCTCGACCCCACGGCAGCCGACCCGGACGGCCTCGGCACCCCGGAGGGCACGGCATGAGCGTCCGCACCCGTGACCAGCTCGGCGGCCGCGCCGCCATCGCCGGCATCGGCGCCACCGAGTTCTCCAAGGACTCCGGCCGCAGTGAGCTCAAGCTGGCCGTCGAGGCCGTGCACGCGGCCCTGGACGACGCCGGGCTCACCCCCGCCGACGTGGACGGCATGGTCACCTTCACGATGGACACGAGCCCCGAGATCACCGTCGCCCAGGCGGCCGGCATCGGGGACCTCTCCTTCTTCTCCCGCATCCACTACGGCGGGGGCGCCGCCTGCGCCACCGTCCAGCAGGCCGCCCTCGCCGTCGCCACCGGGGTCGCGGAGGTGGTGGTCTGCTACCGCGCCTTCAACGAGCGCTCCGGCCGCCGCTTCGGCTCCGGCGTCCAGCAGCGCGAACCCTCGGCCGAGGGCGCGGCGCTCGGCTGGTCCCTGCCCTGGGGGCTGCTCACCCCGGCCTCCTGGGTGGCCATGACGGCCCAGCGCTACCTGCACGCCTACAACCTGACCCCCGAGGCCTTCGGCCACGTCGCGGTCACCGACCGTCGGCACGCGGCGAACAATCCGGCCGCCTACTTCTACGGCAAGGCCATCACCCTCGCCGACCACGCGGCCTCGCGCTGGATCGTCGAGCCACTGCGGCTCCTCGACTGCTGTCAGGAGACGGACGGCGGCCAGGCCATCGTCGTCACCACCGCGGAGCGGGCCCGCGACCTGCGGCAGAAGCCCGCCGTGATCACGGCGGCGGCACAGGGCGCGGGCCGCCGGCAGGAAGCCATGTCCTCCTTCTACCGGGACGGACTCACCGGGCTGCCGGAGATGGACGTGGTCGCCCGGCAACTGTGGCGGACCAGCGGACTGCGGCCCTCGGACATCGACGTCGGCATCCTCTACGACCACTTCACGCCCTTCGTGCTGATGCAGCTGGAGGAGTTCGGCTTCTGCGCGCCGGGGGAGGCGGCCGATTTCGTGGCCGCGGACGCGCTGCCGCTCAACACCCACGGAGGCCAGCTCGGGGAGGCGTACCTGCACGGCATGAACGGCATCGCCGAGGCGGTCCGCCAGCTGCGCGGCACCTCCGTCAACCAGGTCCCCGGCGCCGCTCACGCCCTGGTCACCGCCGGTACCGGGGTCCCGACCTCCGGTCTGATCCTGGGCGCGGACGGCTGATCCGCCCGCCGCCGAGGGCCTGCCCGCTCGTGCACCGGCCCGCCGGCCCGCCCGCCCTCCCACCCCGTGCGGAAGCCCCGCCTCCTCCACCTACAGGAGGTGGGGCGGGCCCCGCCCCTACAACCTGAGGGGGATCCCGCTTCGGCACTTGCGGCCGATCCGGTGGGGCCTCGCCGCTCCTAGCGTGGAGGCATGACCACGCCTGTGTGCACGCTCGCCTCGAATCCGACGCCGTACCCGTCGTTCTCGGCGTACGTCCGGACCCGCGGCACGGTCCTGATGCGCACCGCGCGCTCGCTCACCGCCAACCCCTGCGACGCCGAGGACCTCCTCCAGACGGCGCTGGCCAAGACCTACGTCGCGTGGGACCGCATCGAGGACCACCGCGCCCTGGACGGGTACGTCCGCCGGGCCCTGGTCAACACCCGCACCAGTCAGTGGCGCAAGCGCAAGGTGGACGAGTTTGTCTGCGACGAGCTCCCCGAGGCCGACGAGCCGCCGGCCGCCGACCCCGCCGAGGCGCAGGCCCTGCGCGACGCGATGTGGCGCGCGGTGACCCGGCTGCCCGACCGGCAGCGGGCGATGGTCGTCCTGCGCTACTACGAGGACATGAGCGAGGCCCAGACCGCCGAGCTGCTCGGTGTCTCCGTGGGCACCGTCAAGAGCGCCGTCTCCCGGGCGCTGGTCAAGCTCCGCGAGGACCCGGAACTGACACCCGTCCGCTGACTCCGCCCGATCCCGGACCGCCCCGCCCGATGTTTCACGTGAAACATCGGGCCTCGTTTTCTACTCTTGGGTAGTGACAGACCGAGCGGTACGTGCGCAGAATCGCAGCATCCGTAGCCGCCGCAGCGCCGCAGCGCTCACCGGGAGGACGCTTTGCTGAGCACCATGCAGGACGTACCACTCCTCGTCACCCGCATACTGCAGCACGGGATGACGATCCACGGGAAGTCCCAGGTCACGACCTGGACCGGGGAGGCCGAGCCGCACCGCCGCAGCTTCGCCGAGATCGGGACCCGTGCCACGCGCCTGGCCAACGCCCTGCGCGACGAGCTGGGCGTCCAGCAGGACGACCGCATCGCGACCCTGATGTGGAACAACGCCGAGCACGTGGAGGCGTACTTCGCGATCCCCTCCATGGGGGCCGTCCTGCACACGCTGAACCTGCGGCTCCCTCCCGAGCAGCTGGTCTTCATCGTCAACCACGCGGCCGACCGGGTCGTCCTGGTCAACGGCACCCTCCTGCCGCTGCTCGTCCCGCTCCTGCCGCACCTGCCGACCATCGAGCACGTCGTGGTCGCGGGCATCGGCGACCGCTCCGCTCTCGAGGGCCTCGGCGTACGGGTGCACGAGTACGAGGAGCTCCTGGCGGGCCGCTCGGACACCTACGACTGGCCCGAGCTGGACGAGCGCCAGGCCGCGGCCATGTGCTACACCTCCGGCACCACGGGGGACCCCAAGGGCGTCATCTACTCCCACCGCTCGATCTACCTGCACTCGATGCAGGTCAACATGGCCGAGTCGATGGGCCTGACCGACAAGGACACCTCCCTCGTCGTCGTCCCGCAGTTCCACGTCAACGCCTGGGGCCTTCCGCACGCCACTTTCATGACCGGCATCAACATGCTGATGCCGGACCGCTTCCTGCAGCCCGCCCCGCTCGCCGACATGATCGAGCGGGAGAAGCCCACGCACGCCGCGGCCGTCCCCACCCTCTGGCAGGGGCTGCTCGCCGAGGTCACGGCCCGCCCGCGCGACCTGACCTCCATGAAGCAGGTCACCATCGGCGGCGCGGCCTGTCCGCCGGCCCTGATGGAGGCCTACGACAAGATCGGCGTACGCCTCAACCACGCCTGGGGGATGACGGAGACCTCCCCGCTCGGCACCATGGCCCACCCGCCGGCCGGTCTGACCGCCGAGGAGGAGTGGCCGTACCGCATCACCCAGGGCCGCTTCCCGGCGGGCGTCGAGGCCCGCCTGGTCGGCCCCGGCGGCGACCTCCTGCCCTGGGACGGCGAGTCGGCGGGCGAGCTGGAGGTCCGCGGCAGCTGGATCGCGGGTGCCTACTACGGCGGCGCGTCGGGCGAACCGGTCCGCCCCGAGGACAAGTTCAGCGCGGACGGCTGGCTCAAGACCGGAGACGTCGGCGTGATCAGCCCCGATGGCTACCTCACGCTCACCGACCGCGCCAAGGACGTCATCAAGTCCGGCGGTGAGTGGATCTCCAGCGTGGAGCTGGAGAACGCGCTGATGGCCCATCCAGAGGTCGCCGAGGCGGCGGTCGTCGCCGTCCCCGACGACAAGTGGGACGAGCGCCCGCTGGCCACCGTGGTCCTCAAGGAGGGGGCCACCGTGGACTACGCGGGACTGCGTGCCTTCCTCGGCCAGTCGATCGCCAAATGGCAGCTGCCGGAGCGCTGGGCCTTCGTGGAGGCCGTGCCGAAGACGAGCGTCGGCAAGTTCGACAAGAAGGTGATCCGCAAGCAGTACGCGGACGGTGTCCTCGACGTCACCAAGCTCGACTGAGCCCACCGACCGAGCCCACCGACGGGGCCCCACTGAGCCGCACGGGGCCCCACCCCGGGTGTCCGGCCCCGCGGGGCTACTGGCCGCGCGTGAGCCAGGGCCGCAGCAGCTTGCTGATCGCCGGCATGGCCACGTAGGTCATCAGGGTGCTGAAGACGACGGCGAACGCGGCCGTCCGCAGGACGAAGTGCAGATTCACCAGGTACGGCCCGAGCAGCGCGTTGCCCGCGAGCGAGATCGGGAAGATGGCCAGCCCCGAGCTGATCGCCATCTTCCACCGCGGAGGCGCGGGCCGGGCCGTACCCGGCTTCGCGAACCAGGTCTCCATGCCGTGCAGTTCGCGCCGGGCTATCTCGCTGTGGTGGTGCCCGAGGCAGTTCGAGAACCAGGCGGCGCGCTCGGCGGAGTCCTGCCACCGCTGGAAGGCCGCCTGGTTGCGGAACCGGTGCACCAGGAACCAGGGCCCGCCCTCGACGGCCGGCCGGAACAGCCCGTACCCCAGGTGGTCGGGGAAGGCCGAGGCCGTCTCCAGGATCCCGTGGGCCCAGGCCTCGAAGTTCTCCTCGTGGCCCGGATCGACCTGTCGAGCGATGAGCAAGCTGACCTCCCCGTTGTCGGCGGGGACGGTCTGCTCGCTCGTGTCGATGATGGCCATGCGGCCAGAATGACTAGTTGGTGCCGATCTTGGCCAGCAGGTCCACGATGCGACCCTGCACGTCGGCCGTGGTGGACCGCTCGGCGAGGAACAGCACGCTCTCGCCCGAGGCCAGCCGCGGCAGTTCGGCCGGCTCGATCCCGGTGGCCGTGTAGACGACCAGCGGGGTGTGGTTCAACTGCCCGTTGGCGCGCAGCCAGTCCACGATCCCGGCCCGGCGCCGGCGCACCTGCATCAGGTCCATCACCACCAGGTTCGGCCGCATCCGGGTCGCCAGCTCCACGGCGTCCGTATCGGCGTCGGCCCGTGCGACCTGCATGCCGCGCCGCTCCAGGGCGGCGGTCAGCGCGGTCGCGATCTCGTCGTGCTCCTCGATCAGCAGCACCCGGGACGGGTGTTGCTCGCTGTCGCGCGGCGCGAGCGCCTTCAGGAGCACGGCCGGATCGGCTCCGTACGCGGCCTCGCGCGTGGCGTGCCCCAGCCCGGCCGTCACCAGTACGGGCACCTCGGCGGCCACCGCGGCCTGGCGCAGCGACTGCAGGGCGGTCCGGGTGATCGGCCCGGTGAGCGGGTCCACGAACAGCGCGGCGGGGAACGCGGCGATCTGCGCGTCGACCTCCTCGCGGGAGTGCACGATCACCGGGCGGTAGCCGCGGTCGCTGAGTGCGGCCTGCGTCTGCGCGTCCGGAGCCGGCCACACCAGGAGCCGGCGCGGGTTGTCCAGCGGCTCGGGCGGCAGCTCGTCGTCCACGGGACGGGGCACGGTCCGGTTGACCACCTCGACGGCGCCACCGGGCCCGTCCAGCGGCTCGGGGCCCTCGGCCGAGCCCGCCTCGGGGGCTCCTATGGCGAAGGCCCGGCCCTCGGGCGCGGGCTCCGCGAGCCGACGCCGCCGGCCGGAGCCGTTCGTGTCGGTGGACCCGCCGCCCTGGCCGAGGCTGCCCAGCGCGCGGACGCTGATCGGCGCCCCGGCGGCCTCCGCGGAGGTGTCCTGCGGCTGCCGGGCTCCGGGTACGGCGATCTGCCCGCCGCCGTCCGAGTCCTCGGGGGCGGTACGGGCCGCCGGAACCGGCCAGGCCGGGGTGGCGGGCAGCGCACGCCGCCGCCCGGTGGGATGCGTATCGGGGGCTACGGGGCCCTGCGCACCCGCGTCCACCCGCCCGGCGGCGGCTTCGGCGCCCTCGGAGTCGGTGCCGGGCGCGCTCAGCACCCGGCGCCCGCGCCGCCCGCCCGCGGCTTCCGCGTCGGAGTCGGAGTCGGCCCCGGCGGGGGCCTGCGGCGGCTGCGGAGCCGGCGTCGGCCCGGCGGGCAGCGCGAAGCCGCCCTCGGGGGCGATGGGCCGTACGGGAACGGGGGAGGGCGCAGCCACGGGCATCGGAGTGGGCATCGGAGCAGGCATCGGCGCGGGCGTCGGCGCGGGCGTCGGCCCGAGTCCGGTCGCAGGCACCGGGCCGCCCGGCTGCGCCGGTCCCGCCGCGCCCAGGGCACGCCGCCGCCCGGCCGGGTGCTCCGTCAGCGGAACGGGGAGCCCCGGGAACGGCGGCACCGGCACGGGAGCCACCGGCACCGGAGGGAGCGCGGGCATGTGGGTCCCCTGCGGGGGCACGGGCTGCCCGGGGCCGCCCGGACGGTCGTTGGCGCCACCGGAGTCGCCGCTGTTGCCGCCGCCGCTGCCGTCGCCGTTCTGGCCGCGGCGCCGCCCGGTGCCGCTGCCACCCAGGCCCGCCGGGTTCACGGGGGACTGGGCGAGCTCCGCGGGAGCGCCGTCGCCGGGCCGGGCAACCGCCCCGGCCTCGCTGCCCCGGCGCCGACCGGACGGCAGCGCGAGCGCGCTCCCGCCGTCGGAGTCCTGGCCTGCCTTCGCCACGCCGGTGCCGCCGCCGGCTCCCGCAGCGGCGTCGTCGTCGAGGAACGCGTCCACACCGCGCCGGGCCCGCCGGCCGCCGGAGACCTGCCCCGGGCCGCCCTCGGTCCCGGGCGCGGCCGGGGGAGCCTCCACCGGCTCGGGCAGGGTGACCGTCCCGGCTCCCGCACCCAGCGGCAGCTCCAGTACGTACGCCCCGCCGGGAGCGCCCGGCACCTCCACCGTCTGCAGGACGCCGCCGTGCGCCTCCACGATGCCCCGCACGATCGGCTCGTGCACCGGGTTGCCGCCCTCGTACGGGCCGCGCACCTCGATCCGTACGACCTCGCCGCGCTGTGCGGCGGCCACCACGATCGTCGAGTCCATGTACCCGCTGCCCTGCGGGGTCTTGCCGGTGGCGTCCACCCCGGCGACGTCCGCGACCAGGTGCGCGAGGGCGGTCGCGATGCGCTCCGCGTCCACCTCGGCCTCGATGGTCGGGGCGTGCACGGCGAACTGCGCGCGCCCGGGGCCGATGAGCTCGACCGCGCCGTCGACACCGGCCGCGACGACCCCGTCGATCAGTACCTTCTTCTTGTCGAGCTTCTCGCCGCCCGCGTCGAGGCGCTGGAAGGCGAGCACGTTGTCGACCAGCGTGGTCATCCGGGAGTAGCCGGCGGCCAGGTGGTGCAGCAGCTGGTTGGCCTCGGGCCACAGCTGTCCCGCGTCGTCGGCGGCCAGCGTGGCCAGCTCCCCGCGCAGCTCCTCCAGCGGCCCGCGCAGGGAGTCGCCGAGGACGGACAGCAGCTGGGCGTGGCGGGCGGCCAGCGCGTCGTAGGAGCGCCGGTCGGTGAAGGTCATGACGGCGCCGACGAGCTGCTCCCCGTCCCGTACGGGAGAGGTGGTCAGGTCCACGGCGACGGGCTGCCCGGACTTGTTCCACAGCACCTGGCCGCGGACCCGGTGCTTGCGTCCGCTGCGCAGGGTGTCGGCGAGCGGGGACTCCTCGAAGGGGAACGGCGATCCGTCGGCGCGCGAGTGCTGGACCAGCCCGTGCAGTTCGCGGTTGCCGAGGTCGGTGGCGCGGTAACCGAGGATCTGGGCGGCGGCCGGATTGACCAGCACGACCCTGCCGTCGGTGTCCGTGCCGACGACGCCCTCGGCGGCGGCGCGCAGGATCATCTCGGTCTGGCGCTGGGAGCGGGCCAGCTCGGCCTCGGTGTCCACCGTCTGCGAGAGGTCCCGTACGACGAGCATCAGCAGCTCGTCGCCGGTGTACGAGGGCTGCGGCTCGCGGTAGGCGTCACGGCCGTCGAGATGGGCCGCGGTGACCTCGACGGGGAACTCGCTGCCGTCGGTGCGGCGGGCGACCATCCGTTTCGGGCGGGCGCGGCCGCCCTCGTCCTCGCCGGGCCGGCGCATGGAGCCGGGGATCAGCTTGGAGTCGAACTCGGGCAGGAGGTCGAGCACGCCCCGGCCGACGAGCCCGGTACCGGGGCTCTCCATGACCTCGAGGGCGATCGAATTCGCGTTGACGACCGTGCCGTTGGCGTTGACGAGCAACAGCGCGTCCGGAAGAGCGTCGAGTATTGCTGCGAGGCGAGCAGCGCCTCGGGATGGCCTGCTGCTCACGACGAGCTTCCTCCCTGACCACAACTACCGGCATGTCACGGGAGGAGTCTATGCGCACGGGCTCCCGGCGAGGGGGCGGATGCCCGGCGCATAACGCCCGACCGGCGCATCCTCCCAGGTCAGGAACGCCCACCTGGAAGCACAGGTTCCAAGTCGTTCCACCGGCGGATCTCGCATCCGTTCGTCCGGCTGAACCGGGACTCCACCCTGTGGCCATGCCACGTTCCGGTGATCCGGGCGGTGGCGCGGCCGCCGTCCTGCATGGTGCACAGCTGGTTCTTGGGCTCGGCGGCGAAGGGGTCCTTCCCCTCGCGCGCGAGGGCTTCGAGGCGGGCGCAGGCGTCGCCGGCCCGCGGGTGGTTCCCGCCGGGCGGGTCGCACTCCAGCCGGTACTCGCCGTCGGCCAGGGGGTTGCCCGTGTCGGCCACGACGATGGTGAGCCGGTCGGGGGCGGGGGCGGACAGCAGCCGGCTGAGCGGCGGCAGCGGGGGCAGGGGGCCCGCCGCCCCTGCGGCCAGAGCGGAGGCGACGGCGAAAGCGGCGAGACGCAGCATGGGGAACTCCAGGTCGTCCGTACGTCGTACGACAGACCAACGACGAGCCGGCGCCGACGTTCCGCACACGGGGGTGCTTAAGGCTTTGCTCTGCGGGCCGACCTCCTTGTACCGTGGGAGCGGATTGGTGACAGGCCCCTGGCCTGTGTCATCATCTGCACGCACCCTCGTACGCGGGGGTGTGCTGGAGGCGTCGCCTAGTCCGGTCTATGGCGCCGCACTGCTAATGCGGTTTGGGGCTTACCCCCCATCGAGGGTTCAAATCCCTCCGCCTCCGCACTTCACGAAGCCCCGGTCCTTGCGGACCGGGGCTTCGGTGCGTTCGGGGTCCGGGGCGTCCGGGAGGTGGCGGGATCTTCCCGGGATCTGCCCGCGCAGAGGCACGCCGGGGGTCCTCCGGTAGCCAACCGGATGATCTTCTTCCGAGCTGTTTCCGCAGGTCAGAGCGGGTGGACCTAATGGATTTCGCGTCCCGGCGAGGTCCATGTATTGTTGTTCTCGCAAGGCCAACGGGGCGCAAAACCCCGGCCAGCCAAGCACTCGTAGCTTAACGGATAGAGCATCTGACTACGGATCAGAAGGTTGCAGGTTCGAATCCTGCCGAGTGCACAGCCCAAGAGGCCCCCCGGTTCACCGGGGGGCCTCTTGCGTTGTCCTTCTTCTTCCCCTCACCCCTCTTGCTGTGTTCAGCCTTCCCCTTCTTCTTCTCCTCCTCAGTGATGAGGCCTGGCTCCGGGGAGCCACGGGGTGAGATGGCTCTGGCGGGGGACGCGGGGTGACGCACGGCCCGGATACGGTTTTTGGAGATCGGCTCAGCGGGAAACGGCACCGGGAAAGCAGGGGGAGCTCACATGGGACTGTTCGGGAACGCGCACGCAGTGAATCCGGCGTCGGCGCACCGCGAGTACGCGCGGCTGCTGGGGCAGGGAGAGCAGGTGCACGCCGCGTTTCTGCTGATCCGCGACACGATCCTGTTCACCGACCGGCGGCTCGTGCTCATCGACAAGCAGGGGCTCACGGGGAAGAAAGTGGAGTACCACTCGATTCCGTACCGGAGCATCACGCACTTCTCCGTGGAGACCGCCGGCCACTTCGACCTGGACGCGGAACTGAAGATATGGCTCTCCGGGACTTCGGCGCCGATAGCCAAGACCTTCACCAAGGGCGTCGACATCTATGAGGTCCAGGCGATCCTGACGCAGTTCGTCGCGCGCTAGCCGCGCCGGGGGAGAGGCGAGGGGGCGAGGGAGGGGCGAACGCTGTTCGGTCGCAGGGGGTGAATGCAGGATCAGGTAGCGTCTCCGCGAGGGTGTGCAGGGACGTAGGAGGAAGTTCGGTGGACGACATCGACCGGGCGCTGATCCAGCGCCTCCAGGAAGACGCGGGCCAGCCGTATGCGGCGCTGGCGGCCTCCGTCGGACTCTCCGCGGGTGCCACCCACGAACGCGTGCGCAAGCTGCGCGAGCGGGGGGTCATCCGGCGGACCACGGTCGAGGTGGATCCGGCCGCCGTGGGCAGCGGGGTGCTGGCCTACGTGATGGTCGACTCCACGGCCTGGATGGGCGACTCGCGGGCCGCCTTCGAGGCCATCGCGGAGATCCAGGAGGCGCACATCATCGCCGGTAGCGCCTCCGTCATGGTCAAGGTTCGCACGGCCACCACCGAGCAGCTGCAGGACGTCCTGCGCCGCCTCTATGTCATCGACGGTGTCAGCGGGACGCAGGCCACCGTCGTCCTGGAGACCTTCTTCGAGCGACCGCTCCCCCTGTGACCTGGTGGTGCACCGGCCTCCGGTGGAACGACGGCCGGCCCGCCATGGGCTGGTACGGGCGGGGGCCGGGACGGGGAGAGCGCACCAGCCCCCTCGCGTACGGGCAGCCGCTCGCCTTCGCCGCCCGGGGAGAGCGCCACTGCCTCGGCATCCGGCGGGCCGGACGGCGGACGCCGTGCCCGACCGGGCGGACCGTGTCCGGCCGGACCGGGAACGCCCAGTGCCCCGAGTGCGCCGGCCTGGACCGTTCCTTCTCGGTGGCGGCCGACACCAACGCCGGTGATCCGCGTACCTACCGGGTGTACCTCGCCTGGTTCGGAACCGGGCTGGTCAAGGTCGGCATCACCGCCGAGGAGCGCGGGTCCGTCCGGCTGCTGGAGCAAGGGGCGGTGGCCTGGGCCTGGCTGGGGCGCGGGCCGCTGATGGCCACCCGCCGGACCGAGGAGCTGCTGCGGGCCGCGCTCGGAGTGCCTGACCGGATCGCCCATGCCCGTAAGCGGTCCGTGCGGGGAGAGGTACCGCCGGGGCCCGAGCGGGTGGCGGAGGTCGCGGCCCTGCACGCACGGGCGGCCGCGCTGGAGGGGTGGCCGGAGTCGCTGGAGAGGCTGGAGTGCGAGGTGACCGATCACGCCGGGGTGTTCGGGCTCGACGCGCTGCCCGCCCCTGCCCGGGTGATCACCGAGATGGTGCCCGGCGGGACCGTCGTCGGCCGGCTCGTCGGGGCTGCCGGGCCCGATCTGCACTTCGCCGACGGGCTGGTGGTGGACGCCCGGCTGCTCGCGGGGTGGGAGCTGGTGGCGCCCGGGGAGGGCGGTGTCACCGAGGTGCCCGTGTCAGGGATCCCGAGCACCGGGCAGGACACCGCCGCCGCGCAGGACGGGCTGTTCTGACCCGACCGGGCGGGCAGCGGGGCAAGGTCAAAACTTGGATCCCTTTGGCCGCCCGGGCCGTTTTCCGGTGGACATGCCACGTACCGGCCGCAGAAGGTGGTGGGCATGACCATCCAGCCCGTACAGGCCTTCGAACCGCCTTATGTCATGAGTGTGTTCACCAGCGTCCGGACCGCCGAGGACGGCGGATATCCCGAGACGCTCGAGCGGATGACCGAGCTCGTCAGCGGCAATCCGGGTTTCCTCGGCTATGAGTCCGCGCGCACCCCCGGCGGGCTCGGCATCACCGTCGCCTACTTCCGCGACCACGAGTCCCTCGCCCTCTGGCGCAAGGACATGGAGCACCAGGCGGCGATGAAGCAGGGCCGGGCCGACTGGTACGAGAGCTACACGCTGCACATCGCGACGGTCGAGCGGAGCCACGGCTTTGTCCGCGAAGACGGCTGAGGCCGTCCGGGCGTTCCGGGAACGGCTCGGGCTGCCCGGGCTGGTCGACGTACACACCCACTTCATGCCCGAGCGGGTCCTGGACAAGGTGTGGGACTACTTCGACGCGGTGGGCCCGCTGACCGGCGTCGAGTGGCCCATCACCTACCGGCACGAGGAAGAACAGCGGGTCGCGCTGCTCCGGGAGTTCGGGGTCCGGGCCTTCACCGCCATGCTCTACCCGCACAAGCCGGCCATGGCCGCCTGGCTCAACTCCTGGTCCGCCGATTTCGCCGCCCGTACCCCCGACTGCCTGCACACCGCGACCTTCTTCCCGGAGGACGGGGTGCGGGAGTACGTCGGCCAGGCCGTCGCGGCGGGGGCCCGGGTCTTCAAGGCCCACCTCCAGGTGGGCGGGTACGACCCCACCGACGACCGGCTCGACCCGGTCTGGGGGCTCCTCGCCGAGGTCGGGATCCCGACGGTCGTGCACTGCGGTTCGGGGCCCGTGCCGGGGAAGCACACCGGACCCGAGCCGATCGCCCGGCTGCTGGCCCGTCACCCCCGGCTGCCGCTGATCGTCGCGCACATGGGGATGCCGGAGTACGCGGACTTCCTCGACCTCGCCGACCGGTACTCCGAGGTCCGCCTCGACACCACCATGGCCTTCACCGACTTCTCGGAGCAGTTCAGCGGCTTCCCGCCGCAGGACCGCGGCCGGCTCGCCGACCTCGGCGACCGGATCCTGCTGGGCACCGACTTCCCGAACATCCCCTACCCCTACGAGCACCAGCTCGAGGCCCTGGAACGCCTCGGCCTCGGCGACGCCTGGCTGCGCGCCGTCTGCCACGACAACGGGGCCCGGCTCTTCCGCCTGACCTGAGGGGCGGGAGGGGTTTCTCAGGGAATTCACAGCTTCAGGCAAGAGCGCTCTCACGGGCGGCGGCCAGCGTGTACGCATGACTGCGACGACCACTTCCCACGCGTCCACGTCCACCGGCAACCACACGGCCCTCGTGCGGACCGACGGCAGCCCGTGCCGGGTCCTCGTCGTGGATGACGAGGCCGCCCTCTCCGAGCTGCTCTCGATGGCCCTGCGCTACGAGGGCTGCGAGGTCCGCAGCGCGGGCGACGGTGCGGGCGCGGTGCGCGCGGCACGGGAGTTCCGGCCCGACGTCGTCCTGCTCGACATCATGCTCCCCGACATGGACGGGCTGGCCGTCCTGGGCCGCCTGCGGCGGGAGCTCCCGCAGGTCCCGGTGCTGTTCCTGACCGCGAAGGACTCGGTCGAGGACCGCATCGCGGGTCTGACGGCGGGCGGCGACGACTACGTCACCAAGCCCTTCAGCCTGGAGGAGGTCGTCGCCCGGCTGCGCGGCCTGGTCCGGCGCTCCGGCGCGGCGCAGGCCGCGCGCGGCGGGTCGGTGCTGGAGGTCGGCGACCTGCGGCTCGACGAGGACAGCCACGAGGTGAACCGGGGCGGTCAGGACGTCCACCTGACCGCGACCGAGTTCGAGCTGCTGCGGTACCTGATGCGCAACCCGCGCCGGGTGCTGAGCAAGGCGCAGATCCTGGACCGGGTGTGGTCCTACGACTTCGGCGGTCAGGCCAATGTCGTGGAGCTGTACATCTCCTACCTGCGGCGCAAGCTGGAGGGCGGAACCGGCCTCCCGCCGATGATCCACACCCGCCGCGGCGCCGGCTACCTGATCAAGCCGGCCGACTAGTGGCGGCCGGCGAGCCCCGGCCGGCCGGCCGTGCATGGAAGGCGGCCGGACCGGGACCGGCCGGACCGGGAGCGGCCGGACCGGGAGCGGCCGGACCGGGAGCGGCCGGACCGGGAGCGGCCGGACCGGGAGCGGCCGGACCGGGAGCCGGGGACGTACGAGCACCCGCGCGGTCCCGCCGTCCCCGCAGGCCGGGCCGCCCCGGGCGTCCCTCCGGCCCCCGCCGGCCCCGCCGCCCCCGTACAAGCCGGCGGCCCTGGTCGCTGCGGACCCGGCTCGTCGTCTCGGCGGTGGCCCTCATCGCCGTCGTCGGCGCGGCCATCAGCACCGTCACCACCGTCGCGCTGCGCTCGTACCTGGTCGACAAGGTCGACCAACAGCTGCGCGTCGCCGTCGAGATGGCGAGCCGCCCGAGCCTGGGAAAGTTCCCCCGGGAGAACAACCTCGGCGTGGTCATGGGGCCCGGATCTCCGCTGGGGGCCGTCGGGGTCCGCCTCGACACCGCGGGGAAGGCCGTAGAGAGCGTCCGCAGTGAACGCAGCGCAGCCCTCGGCGGATCCGGATCCGGGTCCGGCGGCCACCCGCCCCTCACCCCGGCCCAGGCCGACGTCCTCGCCGGGGCCGCGCACAAGGCCGCAGGCGGCCGTCCCGGCGACCCGGTCGAACTCCAACTGCCGGGCCTCGGCGGCTACCGGGTGCTGGCTTCGCCCGACGCGAGCACCGGCAGCGTGGTCCTCGGATTCCCGCTCACCGAGGTCGACTCCACCGTGCACACCCTGATCGCGGTGGAGGTCTTCGTCACCCTCGCCGGGCTGATCGCGGCCTCCCTCGCCGGACAGGTCCTGGTCGGTGTCGCGCTGCGCCCGCTGCGCCGGGTCGCCGCCACCGCCACCCGGGTCTCCGAACTCACCCTGCACAGCGGCGAGCCCGCCCTCCACGAGCGGGTCCCCGACGCCGAGGCCGATCCACGCACCGAGGTCGGACAGGTCGGCGCCGCCCTCAACCGGATGCTGGGCCACGTCTCCTCGGCGCTGACCGCACGCCAGCAGAGCGAGACCCGGGTCCGCCAGTTCGTCGCCGACGCCAGCCACGAGCTGCGCACCCCGCTGGCCTCGATCCGCGGCTATGCCGAACTGACCCGCCGGGGCCGCGAGGAGCCGGGCCCCGACACCCGGCACGCCCTGGGCCGGATCGAGTCCGAAGCCACCCGGATGACCGGGCTGGTGGAGGACCTGCTGCTGCTGGCCCGGCTCGACGCGGGCCGCCCGTTGTCCACCTGCGACACCGATCTGGCCCCGCTGGTCGTGGACGCCGTCAGCGACGCCCGGGCCGCCGGCCAGGACCACCACTGGCGCCTGAAACTCCCCGAGGAGCCGGCGCCCGTCCGCGCCGACGCGGCCCGGATCCAGCAGGTGCTGGTGAACCTGCTGGCCAACGCCCGCACCCACACCCCGCCCGGCACCACCGTCACGGCACATGTTTCACGTGAAACATCCGCCGTCCGGCTCCGGATCGAGGACGACGGCCCCGGCATCCCGCCCGAGCTGCTGCCCCACGTCTTCGAGCGCTTCGCCCGCGGCGACGCCTCCCGCTCCCGCTCGGCGGGCTCCACCGGCCTCGGCCTGGCCATCGTGGCCGCCGTGGTGTCGGCCCACGGCGGCCACGTCGGCGTCCGCAGCGCCCCCGGCCACACCTCCTTCGAGGTCCTGCTCCCCCTGGCCGACCCGGCGACCCCCGCCGTCTCGACCGTTCCCGTCGTCTCGATCGTTCCCGTCGTCTCGACCGTTCCCGTCGTCTCCACCACCACCTCCACCACCACCTCCGCCGCCCTCACCGCCACGGCCCCCGCCGCGCAGCAGAACTCACAGACGGGCCACAGGGTCAGCACACAGCGGTGACAGCCCGGACCGGGAGGGTCGGGGCATGCCTACCGACACCTCTCCCGGAGCGCTCCCGGTACGGGCGCCCCTCGCGCCCGTACCGGGTGAGCCCGTCCTCGACGTGGTGATCCCGGTCTTCAACGAGGAGACGGACCTCGGGCCCTGCGTGCGCAGGCTGCACGAGCACCTCACCCGGACCTTCCCGTACCCCTTCCGCATCACCATCGCCGACAACGCGAGCACCGACGGCACCCCCGAGGTCGCGGCCTCCCTCGCCGCCTCCGTGGCCGGGGTGCGCAGCACCCGGCTGGAGCAGAAGGGCCGCGGCCGGGCCCTGCGCACCGTGTGGGGGGAGTCGGACGCGCCCGTCCTCGCGTACATGGACGTGGACCTCTCCACCGACCTCAACGCCCTGCTGCCGCTGGTCGCCCCGCTGATCTCCGGCCACTCCGACCTCGCCATCGGCACCCGGCTGGCCCGCTCCTCGCGGGTGGTCCGGGGAGCGAAGCGGGAGTTCATCTCCCGCGCCTACAACCTGCTCCTGCGCTCCTCGCTCTCCGCCCGCTTCAGCGACGCGCAGTGCGGCTTCAAGGCGATCCGGCGCGAGGTCGCGACGCGGCTGCTGCCGCTCGTGGAGGACTCCGGCTGGTTCTTCGACACCGAGCTGCTGGTCCTCGCCGAGCGGGCCGGGCTGCGGATCCACGAGGTGCCGGTGGACTGGGTCGACGACCCCGATTCCACCGTCCACATCGCCCGCACCGCCGCCGAGGACCTCAAGGGGGTCTGGCGGGTGGGCAGGGCGCTGGCCGTCGGCGCGCTCCCGCTGGACCGGCTCGCCCGCCCCTTCGGAGACGACCCGCGCGACCGCACCGCCCTGCCCGGGGTACCGCGCGGGCTGGCCCGCCAGCTGCTGGGCTTCTGCGTGGTCGGAGCCCTGTCCACCCTCCTCTACCTGCTCCTCTACTCCGCGGCCCGGACCACCGCCGGCCCCCAGCTCGCCAACGCCGCCGCGCTGCTGCTCTCCGCCGTCGCCAACACCGCGGCCAACCGCAGGCTCACCTTCGGCGTCCGCGGCCGGGCCCGCGCCATTCGCCACCAGGCACAGGGGCTCGTGGTGTTCGCCATCGGACTGGCCCTGACCAGCGGGTCGCTGGCCGCTCTCGGGGCCGCCAGCGCCAAGCCGGGGCACAGCACCGAGGTGGCCGTCCTGGTCACCGCCAACCTCGCCGCCACCGTGCTGCGGTTCCTGCTCTTCCGCGCCTGGGTCTTCCCCGAACGGCGCGCCACATCCGCGAAGGACCACTCCTGATGACCACGGCAGCGCTACCGCTCCACCCGCCCTCCCCGGCCGCCCCGTCCCACAGGGCGGCTCGGGCGCACGCCGCGCGGCCCGGCTGGGAACGCCCCGCCTTCCTCGGGCTGCTCCTCGCCACCGCCGTCCTGCTGCTGTGGGACCTGGGGGCCTCCGGCTACGCCAACTCCTTCTACTCCGCGGCCGTCCAGGCGGGCGGCGAGAGCTGGAAGGCCTTCTTCTTCGGCTCCTCCGACGCCGGGAACTCCATCACCGTCGACAAGCCCCCGGCCGCACTGTGGCCGATGATGCTGTCCGTCCGGCTCTTCGGGCTCGGTGCCTGGCAGATCCTGGTCCCGCAGGCCCTCATGGGCGTCGGCACGACCGCCGTGCTCTACGCCGCCGTGCGCCGCCAGTTCGGCCCGGTGGCGGCCCTGATCAGCGGATCCGTCTTCGCGCTCACGCCCGTGGCCGCCCTGATGTTCCGCTTCAACAACCCCGACGCACTGCTGACCCTGCTGATGACGGTCACCGTGTACTGCGTGCTCCGGGCCCTCGACGGCGCGCACACCAAGTGGCTCGTCTGGGCCGGGGTCGCGGTCGGCTTCGCCTTCCTGACCAAGACCCTGCAGGCCTTCGTCATCCTGCCGCCCCTCGCCCTGCTGTACGCGGTCTGCGCGCCGACCCGGCTGCGCAGGCGCCTCGGGCAGCTGCTGCTCTCCACGCTCGCGATGGTGCTGGCCGGCGGCTGGTGGGTGGCGGTCGTCGAACTGTGGCCCGCCTCCTCCCGCCCGTACATCGGGGGCTCGCAGACCAACTCCTTCCTGGAACTGACCCTCGGCTACAACGGCCTCGGCCGGATCAACGGCGAGGAGACGGGCAGCGTCGGCGGCGGAGGCCGCGCGGCCGTCGAAGGCGCAGCCGGCGGCGCCCCGGGCGGCGGTGGCGGCGGGATGAGCTGGGGAGAGACCGGCATCGACCGGCTGTTCTCCTCGAACATCGGCGGTCAGATCGGCTGGCTGCTGCCCGCCGCGCTGATCCTGCTCGTCGCGGGCCTCGTGGTCACCTGGCGCGCCCGCCGGTCAACCGACTCCCTGGAGGGCATGGCCCGCGCGGCCTTCCTCGCCTGGGGCGGGGCGCTGCTGATCACCGCGGTGGTCTTCAGCTTCATGCAGGGCATCTTCCACGAGTACTACACCGTCGCACTGGCCCCCTACATCGCCGCCCTGGTCGGCATGGGCATCGCCGTCCTGTGGGAGGAGCGGGGCAGCCGGGCCGCCTCCCTCACGCTCTCCGGGACCCTCGCTCTCACGTCGTACTGGGCCTTCGTGCTGCTCGGTCGCTCCGCGGAGTACGTGCCGTGGTCGCGCTGGTTGGTCCTCGCTCTCGGACTCGGCACGGCCCTGCTGCTGCCGTTCACCGCGCGGCTGGGCCGCCGTACCGCACTCGGGGTGGCGGCAGTCGGCCTGGGCGTGGCCCTGGCCGGACCCCTCGCGTACTGCCTGACCACGGTGACCACCCCGCACACGGGCTCGATCGTCACGGCGGGCCCCGCGGTCGCGGGCGGCCGCGGCGGCCCCGGCGGCGGGACGCGCGGCTTCGAGATGCCGGGCGGCGGCGGGATGCCCGGCGGCGGAGCCGCACCGCAGGGCATGCCCCCGGGCGGAACCGCCCAGGGCGGCCAGGCTCCCGGCGGCCAGGCCCAGGGCGGTCAGGCCCAGGGCGGTCAGGCCCCCGGCGGCAACCAGGGTGCCGACGGCGGCCGGGGCACCCGGACCGGCGGCGGCCCGGGTGGCGGCATGGGCGGAGGCGGCATGGGCGGCCTGCTCGGCGGGACGAAGACCAGCGCCGAGGCCACGGCAGCGCTGCGCGCCGACGCGGATCGGTACACCTGGGCGGCGGCCGCCATCGGCTCGCAGAACGCCGCGAGTTACCAGCTGGCTTCGCAGCGGCCGGTGATGTCCATCGGCGGCTTCAACGGCAGCGACCCCTCTCCGACCCTGGAGCAGTTCAAGGCGTACGTGAGCGCCGGAAAGATCCACTACTTCATCGGCCAGAGCGGTGCGGGAGCCGATGGCGGCGCGGCCGCCGGCGAAGCGGGCGGCACGGCCGAGACCGGCACCGCGGTCCGTGGCGGGGGCGGTCCCGGCGGGGGCGTGAGCAGTTCCATCGAGACCTGGGTCAAGGCCAACTTCAAGGCCTCCACCATCGGTGGAGCCACCTTCTACGACCTGACCGCGCCCACGTCGCAGCCGTCCACGACGTCCTGAAACCCACCGGAATGCCCGGTCCACCCCCTAGCATCAAGGGGGCGGACCGGGCTGGTGGCATTCCGGGCCGGTCCCGTGCGTGTGAGGAGGATGCCTCCATGGTCACCCCGGCCGATCCCGGCACGGCCCGGACCAGTGTCTGGCTGGCCGCTGCGCCTGCCGCACCCGCCCGGCGGCGCAGCGAGGACCCCGCCGGACTCGACCGGGAGCGGATCACGGCCGAGGCCGTGCGGCTGCTGGACGCCGACGGGCTGGCCCGGTTCTCCATGAGGCGGCTCGCCGCCGGGCTCGGGGTCACCGCGATGTCCCTCTACTGGTACGTGGACACCAAGCACGATCTGCTCGAGCTCGCCCTGGACAGCGCCCTGGGCGAGCTCGGCGCACGGCAGGAGCCGGCCGGGCCGCCCGCGGAGGGCTGGCCCGGCCGGCTCCGTTCGCTGGCCCGGGGCTACCGGAGGCTGCTCGTGGACCACCCGTGGGTGGCTCCGCTGACCGCCGCGTACCCGAACATCGGCCCGCACGCGCGGGCCTTCGACGCCGCCCTGCACCGGCTGCTGGATGCCACGGGCCTGCCGGACGCCACCCGCACCGGGGCCCGGTTGGCCGTCTCCCAGTTCCTCCACGGCTGTGGAGGAACCGTCAGGCGGCCGGCCGACGGGGAGTTCTGCCTCGCGCTCGACGTCCTGATCGCCGGCATCCAGGCCCACACCGGGCGGGCGGCGGGGGACACCTCACCGGCTGCCCCCGCCGCACCGGCCGCACCGGCCGTCCCCGACGCGCCCGCGGCCCCGTAGACCGCCCGGCTACTCCGCCGTGGCGGCGGCCGGCTCGTGGGCCGCCGGCTTCGACTTCAGGGCGACCTCCTTGATGAACACCACCAGCACCAGTGCGAGCAGCGCGGTGGGGGCGGCATAGAGGAAGACGTCGCCGACGCCGTGTCCGTACGCGGACTCGACGACCGTGCGGAAGGGCTCGGGCAACTTGTCGAGGTCGGGGATCGCGCCCCCGCCGGTGCCGCCGTGGCCCATGGCGGCGGCCTGCGGGCCGAGCGCGGCGAGACCGTCCTGGACGTAGTGGGTGACCCGGTTGGCCATGACCGCGCCGAGGGCGGAGACGCCCATCGCGCCGCCGAGCGAGCGGAAGAAGGTGACGACCGAGCTGGCGGCGCCGAGGTCCTCGGGGGCCACCTGGTTCTGGGAGGCGAGGACCAGGTTCTGCATCATCATGCCGAGGCCGAGGCCGGTCAGCGCCATGAAGATCGCGATGTGCCAGTACGGGGTGTCGTACCGCAGGGTGCCCAGCAGGCCGAGTCCGGCCGTCAGGAGCACACCGCCGGAGACGAGCCAGGCCTTCCACTTGCCGGTCTTGGTGATCACCTGACCGGAAAGGGTGGAGGAGACGAAGAGCCCGCCGATCATCGGAATCGTGAGGATTCCGGACATCGTCGGGGACTCGCCACGGGCCAACTGGAAGAACTGGCTGAAAAACACGGTGCCCGAGAACATCGCGATGCCGACGAAGAGCGAGGCCGCCGAGGCGAGGCTGATGGTCTTGTTGCGGAACAGGCGCAGCGGAATGATCGGGTCGCTCGCCCTGGACTCGACGAGGACGAAGAGCAGACCGAGGGCGAGCGCGCCGCCGGTCATCGCCCAGGTCTGCCAGGAGATCCAGTCGTACGAGCTGCCGGCCTGGGTCACCCAGATCAGCAGGAGCGAGACGGCGCCGCTGATCAGGAAGGCGCCGAGCCAGTCGACCTTGACGTCGCGGCGGACGACGGGCAGGTGCAGGGTGCGCTGGAGCACGATCAGGGCGATGACGGCGAACGGGATGCCGACGTAGAAGCACCAGCGCCAGCCGAGCCAGCTCGTGTCGGTGATGACTCCGCCGAGCAGCGGGCCGCCCACGGTGGCGACGGCGAAGACCGCGCCGAGGTAGCCGCTGTACCGGCCGCGCTCGCGCGGGGAGATCATCGCGGCCATCACGATCTGGGCGAGGGCGGAGAGCCCGCCGACGCCGATGCCCTGGACCACGCGGCAGGCGATGAGCATGCCGGTGTTCTGGGACATGCCCGCGACCATCGAGCCGAGGACGTAGATCACCAGGGATATCTGGACCAGCAGCTTCTTGCTGAAGAGGTCGGAGAGCTTGCCCCACAGCGGAGTCGACGCCGTCATCGAGAGCAGGGCTGCCGTGACCACCCAGGTGTACGAGGACTGGGTCCCGCCGAGGTCGCCGATGATCTGGGGCAGGGCGTTGGAGACGATCGTGGAGGACAGGATCGCCACGAACATGCCGAGCATCAGCCCGGAGAGCGCCTTCATGATCTGCGGGTGGGTCATGGGCGCGCTGTCGGACGTGGTCTCCGGCCGGCCGCCTCCCCGCACACCGGTGGGTGTGGTCGTAGCCATGTGTTTCCTTCGGTCTAGCTGTCCGGAAGCGTGAAGCTCGATCGGAGTCGGGCCAGCAGGGTGTTGAGGTGGTCGATGTCCGCGGCGGACCAGTCGGCCAGGGCCTTCTCCAGCGCGTCGGTGTGGCGGGTGCCGAGCTCTGCGAGGAGCGCGCGGCCGGCCGGGGTCGGGCGCAGGATCCGGCACCGGGCGTCGCCGGGGTCGGTGTCGCGGGTGATCCAGCCGCGGTCGGCGGTGTGCGCGACGTGCCGGCTGGTCACGGAGATGTCGATGGCCAGGTACTCGGAGAGGCGGCTGAGCCGCATCTCGCCGTGGCGGTCGAGCACCGTGAGCACGGCCGCCGAACCGGGAGGGCAGTCGGAGGGCAGGAGACGGGCGAGGTCGCGCTTGACGGCACCGATGCCGGTGAGCTGACGGGCCAGCTCGGCGTAGCGCGCGGCAGGCGCGGCCGCTGTGGTCGCTGTGGTCGCTGCAGTCGCTGCAGTCGCTGCAGTCGCTGTGGTCACTGCGGTCACCCGGTCCCCCTTCCAATCTCGTTGCTTCGGGCAACCATAGAAGCAGATGGTTGTTACAGGCAAATGAATCGGGGGGCTGGGCGGTAAAGGAATGGGAAAACCCGCTAGGGTCCTGCGCATGGCTGCGAATCACGACTCGAACCACGACTCGAACCACAACTCACAGGCTCCCCAGGGTGACTACGACCCGGCGGGCAGCACACAGATGTTCCGGGCGTTCGTCGAGGAGCCGGTACCGGCCCCCGCCGTCCCGGGCTCGCGCATGCAGAACCGTGCCGCGCGCAAGTCGGGACCGGGCGCGGGCCTGTGGATCGGCGTCGCCGCCGCCGCGGTGGTCCTGATCGCCGTGGTGGCCTGGCTCGCGCTCTGAGACCCGGCAGCCGGCTCGCGCCGGCTCAGTTCCAGGTCGCCGTGACCTTCTGGGTCTCCACGCGCATGCCCAGGGGGACGCGCCAGGATTCGACGCAGATCCGGTAGGTCTGCCTCTTCGTCGTGCCGCCCGCGATCGGGGCGGGCAGCGGCTGGGTCGAGTTGATGGTGGCCCAGTCGACGCCCAGGGCGCCGATGATGTGCGTCGCGAAGCTGACCGTGCCCGAACGGACCGCGGTGCCGCCGGTGTTGGTGAAGGCCACCGTGACCTGCTCGCACCAGCGTTCCGCCGTGGCGGTACGGGTGGGCGCGCCGATGCTCAGCTTCGCCGGTGTGGCCGGAGGCGGCGCGGGGGTGGACGGCCCGGGCTTCGGGGGCGGGCTGGACGGTGTCCCCGGCTTGCCGCCCGGGGTGGTGGGCAGCGTCGTGCCGGGTGTGGTGCCGGGCGGGGTGACGGAGCCGCCGGGGGGCGTGGCCGAGCCTCCGCCCGAGGCGGAGCCGCCGGGGGGCTGGGACCCCGGGGTGCCGGGCGGCGTACCGCCTGAGCCCCCGCTCGAGGCCCCGCCCGAGCCTCCGCCCGAAGCGCCGCCCGGGGTGCCGCCCGGGACGTCGGCCGGAATGTCCGCCGAGGTGCTCCCCGACGTGCCGCCGCCGGCCGCGGGGGATCCCGGCGCCGCCTGCGGGAGCGACTGGAACTCGATCCGGGCCTTGGGTGCGACGTTCTCCCCGACGCCCCGCTCCGGGCCCGGGGCGGCCGCGCCCACGGCCACGTAGCCCTCGCGCGCCGGGCTGCCGCAGCCGGTCAGGGCGGCGCTGGCAGCCGTGGCGCACAGGACGAGGACGGTGGCCTGCCGGGATACCTTTCGCATCCCGGCAGTTTTCCTGACGTGCCGTCAATTGGGAAGCGGGTGCGGCGGATTGCCCGAACGCACCCGCATCCGGTGACCGCGGCGGCTATTCGCCGATCAGGCCGACGCGGAGCTGCGCGAGCGTGCGCGTGAGCAGCCGGGAGACGTGCATCTGGGAGATGCCGACCTCCTCGCCGATCTGCGACTGCGTCATGTTCGCGAAGAACCGCAGCATGATGATCTGCCGTTCCCGGGGCGGGAGCTTGGCCAGCAGCGGCTTGAGGGACTCGCGGTACTCGACGCCCTCCAGCGCGGTGTCCTCGTACCCGAGCCGGTCCGCGAGCGAGCCCTCGCCGCCCTCGTCCTCGGGGGAGGGCGAGTCGAGCGAGGAGGCGGTGTACGCGTTGCCCACGGCGAGGCCGTCGACGACGTCCTCCTCCGAGACCCCGAGCACGGCCGCGAGCTCCGGCACGGTCGGCGAGCGGTCGAGCTTCTGGGCGAGCTCGTCACTGGCCTTGGTGAGGGCGAGGCGCAGTTCCTGGAGCCGGCGCGGGACGCGCACGGACCAGGAGGTGTCCCGGAAGAACCGTTTGATCTCACCGACGACCGTCGGCATGGCGAAGGTCGGGAACTCCACCCCGCGTTCGCAGTCGAACCGGTCGATGGCCTTGATCAGCCCGATCGTGCCGACCTGGACGATGTCCTCCATCGGCTCGTTGCGGCTGCGGAAGCGGGCCGCCGCGTAGCGCACGAGGGGGAGGTTCAGCTCGATCAGCGTGTCCCGTACGTACGTCCGCTCGGGACTGTCCGCGTCAAGGCCGGCGAGCCGCTTGAAGAGGGAGCGGGAGAGGGTGCGGGTGTCGATCCGGGTGTCGATGGCTTCCGAGCGGTGGGACACGGCCGGCACTTCACGCTGCTTGACGAGCGTGAGCACCTGTGAGCTGCCCTGGTCTACGGACATGCCACCCCCTTGAGGTCGCGGACGGTCGCGCTTCATCTGCGTGCCCGTCGGAGGAACGCAGCCTCCACCTGAATACCGGAGGCGGGGCTGCGGCAAACGCGGTTCCAGCAGAATGTCACATGTCGGCAACACGCTGTAGCGCCATGTCGACAAGTATCTCCAGCGACAGAACACGATAGGCCTGCTCTAGGGCGGGAATCTACCGGTGTGTCAGGAAAAGCAGTGAATGATCTCCACCCGATCCGGTTAGGCCTCGATCCTGTTTGCGGATCTCAGTCGAGCGAAGCTCCGGGCGAGGAGCCGGGAGACGTGCATCTGGGAGACGCCGAGCTCGGCGCTGATCTGCGACTGGGTCAGATTGTTGTAGTACCGCAGGAGGAGGATCCGCTGCTCGCGCTCGGGCAGTTGTACGAGGAGGTGGCGGACCAGGTCGCGGTGTTCCACGCCGGCCAGCTCGGGGTCCTCGTAGCCGAGGCGGTCGAGCAGGCCGGGGAGCCCGTCGCCCTCCTGGGCGGCCTCCAGGGAGGTCGCGTGGTAGCTGCGGCCGGCCTCGATGCAGGAGAGCACCTCGTCCTCGCCGATGCGCAGCCGCTCGGCGATCTCGGGGGTGGTCGGGGTGCGGCCGTGCAGGGTGGTGAGGTCCTCGGTGGCGGCGTTGACCTGGACCCACAGCTCGTGGAGGCGGCGCGGGACGTGGACGGTGCGGACGTTGTCGCGGAAGTACCGCTTGATCTCGCCCACGACGGTCGGCATCGCGAAGGTCGGGAACTGCACCCCGCGCTCGGGGTCGAACCGGTCGATCGCGTTGATCAGCCCGATCGTGCCGACCTGGATCACGTCCTCCATCGGCTCGTTGCGGCTGCGGAAGCGGGCGGCCGCGTACCGGACGAGCGGGATGTTGGCCTCGATGAGGGCGCCGCGGACCCGGGAGTGCTCGCTGGTGCCCGGCTGCAGGTCCTTCAGCTGCCCGAACAGGACCTGGGTGAGGGCCCGGGTGTCGGCCCCCCGGCTCTGCGGCCTGGGGGCGGCCGGGGGCTCCTCGGGAGCCTCCTGCTGGGGCGGTACGTGGGACTCCTGCGCCGGGGGCTGCGCCGGGGCCTGGGCCGGGGCCTGCGGGGAGGTCTGGTGCGGGCCCTGGTGCGGGGCCGGCGGGGAGCCCTGGTGCGGGGCGGTCGGGGAGCCCTGGTGCGGAGCCTGGGCGGAGTCCCGGTGCGGTTCCTGTGGGTGCTCCTGCTGCGGGTCCTGCTGGGGCGGCACCTCGGGCGCAGTACTGGCCGGCACGGTCACGCCACCCCTTCACTTCACGTCATCAACTCATCCGTCAAAAGCGGTCATAGCATCACAAGACATGTGCACTGTGTGCAAGCACCGTATATCGCCGTGTTGAGGGCAAGTTGGGCATAACAGGGCATCTTGCCCCGTGTGCGGGAACGCGAAAAGCCCCCCACCCGTCGGAGTGGGGGGCCGGGAAGTCCGGAAACCGCTTCAGCGTACGGGTTCAGCGCACCAGTTCGGTCATGAACTCGCCGATCGCCGTTGCGGCATCCGAGATTCCTTGGAAGCCTATTTGCACCATATCGGCGGCTTTTTTGGGCTGAGTGATGATGACGAAGAGGACGAAGACGACGAGGGCGCCCGAGATCAGCTTCTTGGTTTCCACGTGCGCTGTCGGCCTCCCCAACCGGTCCTGCAAGGTCGGGAGAGTCTATCCGGTCAGGTTCGAACACTCACCCGTCCTTTAAGGACCAATGGCCCGGCGGCACAGGCCCTTTGCCGGTGTGCCGGCGGCCCCGGAAGGCGCAGTATTGAACACGAGCCCACCGGTTCTGGCAGGAAATCGGTGAGCGAGGGACAGGACCTCACTGCGGGGTCCGAGCCGCAAGCTTCCCCCCTGACTGCGGCTTGGACTGGCAGGTTCCGTCCTCATCGGGGGAAGTGGCTTGTCCCCCCGATGCCACTTCCCCCGTCCCAACCGTTGAAGGTCCCGACTCAGGTCGGGGCCTTCTTCGCGTTGTCCGCCGAACGGCATGGGCCGAACGGTTCGGGCTCCGGGTCCCGCCTACTCCAGCCCGCCGGCCAGGTCGGCGATCGGCTGGACCGGGGCGATCACGGGCGCGAGGTGGTTCGGCAGCTCCATCAGCTGGTTGAGCTGGTTCAGGCCACCGCTGACCTGCCCGCCGATCTCCTGCACCGAGGACGGGCTCGCCCCGTCCGGCATGCCCTGCGGCGCCGGCAGGTCCGGGAGGGTGAGAGGGGAGATGGGGGCGGCGGAGGCGGCGGGAGCCGCGAGGCCCGCGGCGGCCCCCGCGAGGGCGATGGCGGCGAGGATGCGCTGGGTCTTGGTCATGCCGTGACAACGGCCGAGGGCGCGGGCGGTCACGCGGATGTCCCTCGGACGCCGGAGGCAGGGCACACAGGACACAGGACCAGGACCCAGGGGCGTAGGGCGCCGGAAACGCCGAGAGCCCCGACCCTTGCGGGGCGGGGCTCTCGATCAGAGCGGTAGCGGTGGGATTTGAACCCACGGATAGCTTGCACCATCACACGCTTTCGAGGCGTGCTCCTTCGGCCGCTCGGACACGCTACCGAGAGAGAGCTTAGCCCAAGGAGACCCGTGCTCTGAAATCGATACGCGCGACAGCGCTCAGAGCTCGCGGAAGAAGTCCGTCAGCTGCCGCGCGCACTCCCCCGCGAGCACGCCCGCGATGACCTCGGGCCGGTGGTTGAGCCGGCGGTCCCGTACGAGGTCCCACAGTGACCCGGCGGCGCCCGCCTTCTCGTCGGACGCCCCGAAGACGACCCGGGCCACCCGTGACTGCACGAGCGCGCCCGCGCACATCACGCACGGCTCCAGGGTCACCACGAGGGTGCACCCCGGGAGCCGCCATTCCCCGAGGGCGGCGGCCGCCCGGCGCAGCGCCAGTACCTCGGCGTGCGCCGTCGGGTCTCCGGTCGCCTCCCGCTCGTTGTGCCCGGTGGCGAGGACCTTCCCGTCCGGGCCGAGCACCACGGCGCCGACCGGCACGTCGCCGGCCGGCACCGCCCGGGCGGCCTCCCGGAGCGCCAGGCGCATGGAGTCCTGCCACGGGTCCCGTACGGGATCGGGCGTGTACGGGTCGGGCCGCGGGGTGTGGTGGTGCGCGGGGATCACTAGCGGACGGCCTCCAGGACCTCGGTGGCGCCGAGCGAATCGGCGATCTCCGAGAGCGCGTCCCCGTCCAGGGTCATCAGTTGTTTGTGGCTGACCCCGAGGTCGTCGAGCAGCCTGGGGTCGCCGAGCGGGCCGGCGGGTGCCGGTTCGGATCCGGCCCGTACGTCGCGGCTGTCGTCCGCGTCCGTGTCGTCCGTGTCGTCCGTGTGGTCCGCGTATGCGTGGTCCCCCTCGTCTCTGGCGGCGGAGCCGCCGTCCGGATAAGAGGCGATGACCTCGTCCTCGCCGTCCTCGGTGCCGTCGAGGTCCAGCTCGTCGAGTTCGTCGTCCTCCTCGTCCTTGCCGAGCAGCTCGTCGGTCAGCATCGAGCCGTAGGAGCTGCGGGAGGCGGCGGAGGCGTTGGACACGTAGTAGCGCGGGTCCTCCTCGCCGTCCACCCGGACGACCCCGAACCAGGTGTCCTCCTGTTCGATGAGGGCTACCACCGTGTCGTCGTCGACAGAGGCGGAGCGGGCGAGATCGATCAGATCACTCAGAGACTCGACATCGTCGAGTTCCATGTCGCTCGCTTCCCACCCGTCTTCGGTGCGCGCGAGCAGTGCGGCGAAATACACCGTGACTCTCCCACTGGTCATAGGCGTGCCGGTTGGAGTTCCCCCCGGCCGGAGGTGGGTGGGGGTGGAACGGCCCCCTGCTCGCCGTTTCGTACCCCGCCCAGTCGGCATCGTGGCAGAAACGGAGCCATTGCGAGAGGTCTTCCGCGCCGTGGCGCTGGCCGCGCGTGTTGTACGGGGCCTCGTGCCGGGGCCGGGACGGCGGCGCGGCGGGCCCTCGCAGGGCCTCCCGCGGGGCTCGCCGACGGGCTCACCAGCGAAAGGTGCGCATGCGCATCTGCTGGCGCATGCGGGCGGCGCGGGCGCGCCTGGGCTGGACCCGGTCGCGCAGTTCCCTGGCCTCGTGCAGGTCACGGAGGAACTGCGCGCGCCGGGCTCTGCGCTGCGCCGTCGTCTCCAGTGGCTCGTGATCGTCGTCGGGCATGGGTCACCGCCCCTGGCTGGTCCGGTCCGGTCCGTCCCCCCGAACCCCCACCTTCCCTCGGACCAGCCGTTTGATGCCACCTTCTGCCATGACTTGAAAGGAATTCAGTCGGATTCCGACAATCCCGGCGACTCCGGCAGGGTCGGGACGATCGCCACCGGCCCGTGCGCGTGCTGCAGCACGGCGTTCGCGACCGAGCCGATCATCAGGGACCGGATGTGCCGGCGCGGGTGGTGGCGGCCCACTACGACCAGTGCGGCGGACTTCGAGGTGTCCACGAGGCGCCCGGCGGCGTCCCCGGGCACCGCTGCCTGCTCGACGGGCACGGCCGGGTACTTCGCCCGGAACGGTGCGAGCCGCTCCGTCTGGGAGCGGAGCATCTCCCGCTCGGCCGGTACGGCGTTCTCGTCCTCCCCCACCAGCGCGTCGGGCGGGATCACCGCGAACGGGCTGTCGATCACCATCGTCGGCGACGGCGGGATGCTGTACGCCGACACCACCTGCAGGGTGGTGTCCCGCGCGGCGGCCTCGGTGAACGCGAAGTCCAGTACGTTGTCGGGCGTCTCCGCGGCGTGCAGTCCCAGCACCACGCGCCCGGCCGAGGCCTGGGCGGCCACGTCCACCCCGCGCGCCTCGTGCGCGACCACGACCACCGGGCAGGCGGCGCTGGTGGCCACGGCGCGGCTGTTCGAGCCGAGCAGCAGCGCGGCGAAGCCGCCGCGGCCCCGGGAGCCCATCACGAGCATCCGGGCGCCCTCCCCGATGTCCCGCAGGGCCTCCGGGACCGAGCCCTCCAGGGACTCGTAGCGGACTTCGGAGGGCAGCCGGCCACCGGCGGCCAGATGGGCCCGTATCCGTACGCTGACGGGGTCCTCGGTCTCTTCGGGCTCGGCGCGGTCGTGCAGGGAGGAACGGCGTGCCGCGTACAGCTGGGCGCTGTCGGACAGCACGTGGGCGACGATGAGCCCGGTGCCGTGGCGCACTGCCGCAGCCCTTGCCCACTCCAGGGCCTTGAGGCTGTGTTCGGATCCGTCGACTGCGGCGATCACCATTGCGTGGGTCATCAGTCCAGCGTGCTGGGGGTCCGGGCGGGTCGCATCTCCAGCGGTTTCCGGGCGTGGCCGCCGCTTCCGGCGCGAAGGGGTGGGCGCAGCGCGTAGCCTTTTGGGTGTGGGTCGCGCATTTGCGGCCGTTTTCGCAGGTAGCGGCGTCGCAGGTCGCAGCTTTCGCTGCGGCAGCCGAGTCTTGGAGGATGTTGTGCGTTTGCAGGTCGTGGATCACCCGTTGGTGGCGCACAAACTCACCACCCTGCGCGACAAGCGCACCGACTCCCCCACCTTCCGGCGGCTCGCCGACGAGCTGGTGACCCTGCTCGCGTACGAGGCCACCCGGGACGTGCGCACCGAGCAGGCCGACATCGTCACCCCGGTCGGTCCGACCACCGGTGTGAAGCTCTCCTACCCGCGGCCGCTGGTCGTACCGATCCTGCGCGCCGGTCTCGGCATGCTCGACGGCATGGTGCGGCTGCTGCCGACCGCCGAGGTCGGCTTCCTCGGCATGGTCCGCAACGAGGAGACCCTGGAGGCCTCCACGTACGCGACGCGCATGCCGGAGGACCTCTCGGGCCGCCAGGTCTACGTGGTGGACCCGATGCTCGCCACCGGCGGCACGCTCGTCGCGGCGATCAAGGAGCTCATCAAGCGCGGTGCGGACGATGTGACCGCGGTGGTGCTGCTGGCCGCGCCCGAGGGCGTCGAGATCATGGAGCGCGAGCTGGCGGGCACGCCGGTGACGGTGGTGACGGCCGCGGTGGACGAGCGGCTCAACGAGCAGGGCTACATCGTGCCGGGGCTGGGCGACGCGGGCGACCGCATGTACGGCTCGGCGGAGTAGCCCGGACACGGCTCGCATGCCCGGCCCCCGCTTCGGAGGCCGGGCATTCTCATGCGGTCAGCACTTCTTGGCGGGTGCGGGCTGGGGGTTGGCCAGGGCGGCCAGGGCCTTGTCCGCGTCGGCCTTCGGGGTGAGCTCCTTGAAGGCGTCGCCCAGGATCAGGTCGATGTCCGCGGTCTCGCGGGTGTCGGTCTGCTGGGTGGCGCCGGCGAGGTTGGTGCCGAGGACGGAGAAGGCGGCCTTGTCCGTCTGCGGCGAGCCGACCAGTATCCCGGCGCCCGGAACCTTCTTGTCGAAGTCGGCGGGGGCGTTGCCGACCTTACCGATGGCGAAGCCGCGGTTCTTGAGCTCATCGCCCACGGCCTTGGCCAGGCCCGCGCGGGGGGTCGCGTTGTAGACGTTGACCGTGATCCCGCCGGGCGGCGGGAGCGCGACCTTCGGCGCGGCGGAGGCGGCGGAGCCCGCCTTGGGGGCGGGGGTGGCGCAGTCCTTGGCCGCGGCGGCGGTCTTGCGTTTGTCCGCGTCGCCGCCGAACACGTCGATGAGCTGCACGGCCCCGTAAGCGATCAGGGCGAGCCCGATGATTGATCCGAGCACCACGAGGACGATCCGGCGGCGGCGTCGAGGGCGGGTCATGCGGGGGTAAGCCGCTCCCGTGACCTTGTACTTTCCGCCCATGCCAGGGGGAGTGAGCATGCTCATGTGCGCAGCGTAATGCCGACCGCTGCCGATGCCCACTGAATCATCTGTTGATAGGGCAAGGCTGACCCGAAAGGCGCAACCGGGACCTATCCGACACCCTCGAAGGGCGGATCAGCCCAGTTCGAGGACGCGCGCGTGCAGGACCTGGCGCTGCTGGAGCGCGGCGCGGACGGCGCGGTGCAGGCCGTCCTCCAGGTAGAGGTCGCCCTGCCACTTCACGACGTGGGCGAAGAGGTCCCCGTAGAAGGTCGAATCCTCGGCGAGCAGCGTTTCGAGGTCGAGCTGGCCCTTGGTGGTCACAAGCTGGTCGAGCCGGACCGGGCGCGGGGCGACATCCGCCCACTGCCGGGTGGTTTCCCTGCCGTGGTCGGGGTACGGCCGCCTATTTCCGATGCGCTTGAAGATCACACGGAAAGCCTACCGGGCAGGGGCCTGCGGGCGCAGCCTTGCGATGACGGTGCAAAGGTGACGAAGAGTGCTATTTCGGGAGTGATATATGAGCCAGAGCACCGACCCCGCGTCCCCTGCCGGCCAGATCGCCGCGGGGTACGCCTTCACCGGACCCGCGCTCGATCTGGGTGCCCTGCTCTGGGACGGGGCCTGCCTGCCGGAGCACCAGATCCGCATTCCGCTGTCGATGCTCAACCGGCACGGACTGGTCGCGGGGGCCACCGGAACAGGCAAGACCAAGACGCTGCAGCTCATCGCCGAGCAACTGTCGGCCAACGGAGTTCCGGTCTTCCTCGCGGACATCAAGGGTGACGTCTCGGGGATCTCCGCACCCGGCACGGCCAACGAGAAGATCGAGGAACGGGCCAAGGACGTGGCCCAGGAATGGGAGGCCACGGGATGCCCGAGCGAGTTCTACTCGCTGGGCGGGATCGGCCCCGGAATCCCGCTCCGGTCCACCGTGACGAGCTTCGGGCCGGTCCTGATGTCCAAGGTGCTCCAGCTCAACCAGACGCAGGAGCAGTCACTGGGGCTGATCTTCCACTACGCCGATACCAAGGGCCTGGAGCTGATCGACCTCAAGGACCTGCGGGCGGTCGTCGCCTTCCTCGTCTCGGACAAGGGAAAGCCCGAGCTCAAGGGCATCGGCGGACTTTCCACCGTGACCGCCGGAGTGATCCTGCGGGCGCTCACCGCCTTCGAGCAGCAAGGGGCCGCGGAATTCTTCGGCGAGCCCGAATTCGACACCAGTGAATTCCTCCGGAGGGCGGCGGACGGGCGCGGACTGGTCTCCGTACTGGAGCTCCCGGCGGTCCAGGACAAACCGCAGCTCTTCTCCACTTTCCTGATGTGGCTGCTGGCGGATCTCTACACCGACCTCCCGGAAGTCGGCGATCTGGAGAAGCCCAAGCTGGTCTTCTTCTTCGACGAGGCCCACCTGCTGTTCAACGGGGCCTCGAAAGCCTTCCTCGAAGCCATCACGCAGACGGTCCGGCTGATCCGCTCCAAGGGCGTCGGCGTCTTCTTCGTCACCCAGACCCCCAAGGACGTGCCGGCCGACGTGCTGGCGCAGCTCGGCAACCGGGTGCAGCACGCGCTGCGCGCCTTCACCCCGGACGACGCGAAGGCGCTGAAGGCGACGGTGAAGACCTTCCCGAACTCCGGCTACGACCTGGAGGAGCTGCTCACACAGCTGGGGACGGGCGAGGCGGTGATCACGGTGCTCAGCGAGAACGGCGCACCGACGCCGGTGGCGGCGACCCGGCTGCGGGCCCCCCAGTCGCTGATGGCGCCGATCGACGCGGCCGCGCTGGACCAGGCCGTGAAGTCCTCGCTGCTCTGGTCGCGGTACGCGGAGCCCGTCGACCGGGAATCGGCGTACGAGAAGATCAGCGCCGAGCAGGCGGCGGCGGAGGCCGAAGCCGAGGCGGCGGCGGCCGCGGCGGAGGCGGAGAAGCAGGCGAAGGCGGCCGCGAAGGCGGCGCCGAAGCCCGATCCCTCGCTGGCGGAACAGGTGGTGGGCAGCGGGCTCTTCCGCTCTCTGGCCCGATCGATCGGTACGCAGCTGGGCCGCGAGATCTCCCGGTCCATCTTCGGCACGGCCAGGCGGCGCCGCTGAACCTCCCGGGGCGGGGAGGGGATTTCCGTACCGGGGGCCCCGTCCGGCCTGCGAGACTCGGAGCATGCGGACCGAACTCACCGATACGACCTCCAGCAAGGTCAACCGGGCCCTGCTCGACGCGCGACGGGCCATCGGAAGTCCCACGATGGGACTCGTGCTCAACCTCCTCGTCGCCACGGACGAGGAGAACGCCTACGACGCCGTCCGCGCGGCCTCCGAGGCCTCGCGCGAGCACCCCTGCCGGATCATCGCGGTCATAAAGCGCACCGCCCGCGGCTCGCACCGGCAGCGGCAGAACCGGCTCGACGCCGAGCTGCGGGTCGGGGCCGACGCCGGGTCCGGGGAGATCGTGCTGCTCCGGCTGCACGGGACCCTCAATGAGCACGCGGGTTCCGTGGTGCTCCCGCTGCTGGTGCCGGACGCGCCCGTGGTGGCCTGGTGGCCCGCCGAGGCCCCGGCCGCGCCGGCCCGGGACCCGCTCGGCGCCCTCGCGCAGCGCAGGATCACGGACGCCGAGGCGGCCGCCGACCCGGTCGCCGCACTCGACGTCCGCGGCGGCGCCTACGAGCCCGGGGACACCGATCTGGCCTGGACCCGGCTCACCCCGTGGCGCTCGCTCCTGGCCGCCGCCCTGGACCAGAAGCCGCTCCCGGTGACGGGCGCGGCCGTGGAGAGCGAGCCCGGCAACGCGAGCTCCGAGCTGCTCGCCCGCTGGCTCGAGGACCGGCTCGGCGTGCCCGTGGAACGGGTGGCGACCGAGGGTCCGGTCATCACCCGGGTCCGGCTGACGACCACGGCCGGGGAGATCCGCGTGGACCGCCCGGACGGCGTCCTGGCCACCTTGCTCCTGCCGGGCAGCCCCGACCGCAAGGTGGCGCTGAAGATCCGCAGCAGCGCCGAGCTCATCGCGGAGGAACTGCGACGGCTCGACGCCGACGAGATCTACGCCTCGGCGCTGCGCTTCAGGCGGCCGGCCCAGGCGTCGCTCTCCGCGTAGTGGTTGTCGTAGACCGGCTGGCTGTCGATGATGTCCTGCACCGTGGCCTCGCCGGCCCGGACCCGGCCGAGCAGCCGGTAGTAGTCGAAGCGGCCCATGCCGGGGGTGAAGCCGACGAACACCTCGGCGGTGGAGTCCGCGGCCGGGGCGAAGGCGTGCTTCACACCGGGCGGCACGGCGAGGAAATCGCCCTTGGTCAGGGTGTGTATCTCGTCGCCGAGCAGGACGTCGAGCGTGCCGTCCGTGACGTGGAAGAACTCGGTCGCCTTGGTGTGGAAGTGCACCGGGGCACCCGCCGCGCCCGCCTCGAAGGTGGCCGTGTTGCAGGTGAGCTCGGCGGTGTCCGTGAGCAGCGTGATGAGGCTGCCGGGGCCATCGGAGATGATCTCGGCAGTGGCGGCGCGCGTCAGGTTCTCAGTCATGATCACGAGCTTAGGGGCAGGGTCTGACAACGGACGGCGCACCCGCCCGAACGGTCAATTCCGTTTGACGGGACCGCCGGTGCCGCTTTCCGACTGCTTCTCCGGCGGCTTTCCGACCCCGTTTTCCAGGTCGCCGTTCAGGTCGCCTTTCCAGCCGCCTTCCCGGCCTTCGCGGCGGCCTTCGCCTCCTGCTTGTGCGCCCGCACTTTGGCCAGCGACTCCGGGCCGGTGATATCGGCCGCCGACCGGTAGACGTTCGCCGGCCCGTAGCCGCCGGCCGCCTCGCGCCAGCCGCGCGGACGCACCCCGAACCGCTTGCCGAGCAGCGCCAGGAAGATCTGCGCCTTCTGCTCCCCGAAGCCGGGCAGCGCCCGCAGCCGCGCCAGCAGCTCGGCGCCGGTCCCCACGTCGGTCCACACCGCCGCCGCGTCCCCTTCGTAGTGCTCCACCAGGTACGCGCACAGCTGCTGCACCCGCTTCGCCATCGACCCCGGGTAGCGGTGCACGGCCGGCTTCTCGGAGAGCAGCGCGGCGAAGGCCTCCGGGTCGTAGGCGGCGATCGCGTGCGCGTCCAGGTCGTCGGAGCCGAGGCGCCGGGCGATCGTGTAGGGCCCCGAGAACGCCCATTCCATGGGTACCTGCTGGTCCAGCAGCATCCCGACCAGCGCGGCGAGCGGGCTGCGGCCCAGCAGTTCGTCGGCCTCCGGCTGCTGGGCGAGCCGGATGGTGACGCTCTTGTTCTTGTCGTCCATGCACCCAGGGTCCCGCGCGGCGGTGCTCCCCGCGCGATTGTCAGACCCCGCGCCTAGCGTGAGTACCGAGACGGGTCACGTCGCACACGACACAGGAGTCGATCGATCATGACTGAGTTCACGGAAGGTGCGCCCTGCTGGGTGGACGCGATGTTCTCCGATCTGGAGGGCGCGAAGACCTTCTACGCCGATGTCCTCGGCTGGACCTTCGGGGAGTCCAGCAGCGAGTACGGCAACTACACGCAGGCCTACTCCGACGGCAAGGCCGTCGCGGCCGTGGTGCCGCCGATGCCGGGGGCGGAGGGCCATTCGCAATGGTGTCTCTACCTCGCCTCGCCCGATGCCGCGGCCACGGCCGCGAAGATCAGGGCGGCCGGCGGCGAGCTCCTCATGGAGCCGATGCAGGTCGGCTCCTTCGGCACGATGGCCATCGCGAAGGAGCCGAGCGGCGCCGTCTTCGGCGTCTGGCAGCCGGGCGACCACAAGGGCTTCGAGAAGATGGGCGAGGCGGGCGCGTACTGCTGGGCCGAGTTCTTCTCGCGCGACGTGGCCAAGCCGGACGCGTTCCTCCCGCAGGTCTTCCCGTACGGGACCCAGCAGATGGACCTCGGCGACGACCCCGAGGCAGCCGGGATGGACTTCAAGGTCTTCAGCCTGGGCGGCCCGGACAACCCGGTGCTGGGCCGGATGAACATGGGCACCGACTTCCCGCCGGAGATCCCTTCGTACGTCCAGGTCTACTTCGCCGTCCCGGACTGCGACGAGGCGGTCGCGAAGACCCAGGCCCACGGCGGCAAGCTGCACTTCGGCCCGATGGACAGCCCCTTCGGCCGCTTCGCGGCGGTCACGGACCCGCAGGGCGCGGCGTTCGCGGTGATCGACGTGACGAAGACGGTCGGCGAGATGCCGAAGTTCGCCTGAGGAGTGGTGGGGGGGCCCTGCCCCCGCACCTCCCCGCACCCCCCGGCCCTCGCACCCTCGTGCGCCCTACGCGGCGAAGCCGAGGGCGAAGGCGGCCACGACCGGGGCCATGTAGATCACCGGGAAGGGGGCGTGCGCGTAGGCCCGGGCCCGGAGCACGGTGATCACGGCGCCGGTGTAGTAGAGGACCAGGCCGACGCCCGCGGCGACGCCGACGGCCGGGACGAAGAGGCCGACGAGCAGGCCCAGGGCTCCGGCGGCCTTGGCCGCGCCGAGCGGGGTCCACCAGGCCCCGGGGACCTTGTACTGCTCCATGGCCTCGACAACCCACGGGGCGCGGCGCAGGAGCGAGTACCCCGAGAAGCCCGACATGGCGGCGGCGAATACGGCGACGACGGTGGCGGCGATGTCCATGAGGGGCTCCTCGGCAGGCGGTGCGTCCGGCGGTCCGGACGGCGGTTTTTTCTTCCTCACCGCACTGACCCGCGCCACCGCACGGATGTGACAGGAACTCCGAAGATTCTTTTTCCGACGCAGAGGCCAGCCGCCCGGGTGGTTCTGGTTGGCGGATGCGACGCGCCGAAAGCGGGTCGGCCCGGGGCCGCCTAGCGTCGATCTTGTGCGGTCCTCCACGCCCGGACCGCGCGCTCCTCTACAGGCCCAGACTCGGCGGCGACAGCGCGCCGAACCACACGTGCGTGACGGCGCTGACGTAGCGCGCCCCGCACCGGTCCGAAGGGACCACCAGCTGCGCACCCGCCTCGTCGAGGTCCTCCCCGTCGAGGCGGGTCGCCAGCAGCACCGGGCTCGCGCCGAAGTCGGCGTCCAACTCGGCCCAGGACAGCATCGAATGGTGTCCGTCCCCGCCGGTCACGGCGAGCAGGAACCGCGAACGGTCCTTGCGGCGGCGTGCGTCGAAGGCCGGGCCGGCGTCCGAGATGACCTGCCGGAGCAACGGGCCCTCGAAGACGTGGTGTTGCGGACCGTTGGTCGCGCAATCGAACGTGACCGCGGCCCGGTGTTGTGCCCAGTCCCGCAGGTCCGCGACGCTGAGCGTCGCCGGGTGGTCCAGGTCTCCGTGCAGCATGAGTTTGGCCATGGCTCACTCATGCCCGGTTCTCTGTCATCGGGAACCTCGTCTGCGAGGTTCAGAGCTTGATATGAGCCGCACCTGTGCAGGCAATCATCAATTTTGCCTGGCAGATCCTGGTTCTGCGCCCCGCTTCCGCCCCGGGAGCGAGCCGAGCGGGCCGGGCGAGCCGAGCGGGCCTGCCGATGTCCCGCACGCCTCGTGGATCCGCTGCCAGACCACGTCCCGCGTCACCGGCAGCTCCGTGAAGCGGATTCCCGTCGCGTCCCGGAGTGCGTTGGTGAAGGCGGGGCCCACCGGGTTGAAGGGGCTCTCGGACATCGACTTGGCGCCGAGCGGGCCGATCGCGTCCGAGGTCTCCATGAAGTGGACCTCGGTGCGCGGGACGTCCGCGTATTGCGGGAGGCGGTAGCGGCGGAAGGCGGCCGTGGTGACTTCGCCGCGCTCGTCCACCCGTACGGTCTCGAAGAGGGTGGCGCCGAGGGCCTGGGCCACACCGCCCTCGACCTGGCCGCGGCACTGCATCGGGTTCATGACCTTGCCCGCGTCCGCCGCGTGGACGCTGCGCAGGATCCTCATCTCGCCCGTGTTGGGGTCGACGGCGATCCGGAACCACTGGGCGTTGAAGGCCACCGAGCGCGGGGAGCCGCCCCAGTGGCCGTCGGCGGCGATCTCGTCGAGCTTGCCCGTGTCGTACGCGGCCTCGTACAGCTCCTTGAGGGTGACCACGCGGCCCGCGCAGTCGAAGGCTTCGGCGGACAGCTTGCACAGGTGCCGGGCCACGCCGGTGTGGCGGGCCGCGAAGGTGGTGAGGCGCTCCGCGAGGGAGTCGGCGGCCAGCATGACCGCCTTGCCCGCAACCACCGTGCCGGCCGACCCGAAGGCACCGGTGTCGTGGCGGACCACGTCGGTGTCGGACTGGCGGACCGTGATCCGGTCGACCGTGGTGTTCAGGGCTCCGGCGGTGATCTGCTTGTGGACGGTGGTGGTGCCGTTGCCGAACTCCGCCGTGCCCACCGCGATGTCGTACGTCCCGTCGCGCAGCAGGCTGATCCGGGCGTCGGCGTAGTGGCCGCCCGGCGGTCCGGTCGCGATCATCGCGACCGCCGTGCCCGTGCCGGTGAGCCAGCCCTCGGGGACGTCCTCGTGGCTGCGGTCCTCGGCGATGGCCTTGCGGACGACGTCCATGCACTGCTTCATCCCGTACGAGGCGATGAAGAGGTCCTCCTCGTGGCCGATCGGGGTGACCATGTGGTCGCCGGGGCCGATGACGTTCTTCTCGCGCAGGACGAGCGGGTCCATGCCGAGCCGGAGGGCGAGCTCGTCCATGACCGATTCGAGGGCGAAGAGCACCTGGCCCAGGCCGTAGCCGCGGAAGGCGCCGGCCGGTACCCCGTTGGTGTAGACGGAGTAGGCCTCGACCTGCTTGTTCGGGGCCTTGTAGACCGCGAAGGACTCGCCGACGCTGTGGAACATGACGGCCGGGCCGTGGTTTCCGTAGGCGCCGGTGTTGGAGACGACCCGGATGCGGAGCGCGGTGAGGGTGCCGTCGGCCTTGGCGCCGATCTTGATGGTGACCTTGAAGGGGTGGCGGGTGGTGGCTCCGTAGAACTGCTCGGCGCGGGTGAATTCGAGTTTCACCGGGCGCCGCAGTTTCAGGGCGGCGAGGACCACGATGTCCTCGGTGAGCATTTCCTGTTTGCCGCCGAACCCGCCGCCCACGCGGCCCGCGACGACGCGGACCTCGTCCTCGTTCAGGTCGTAGAGGGCGCACAGGGCCCGCCGGGTCAGGAACGGCGCTTGGGTGGAGGAGCGGACGGTGATGCGCTCGCCCGGGGAGCCGTCCTCCTTGGGCTCGAAGTACGCGACGCTGCCGTGAGTTTCGAGGCTGGCATGCTGCACGCGCTGCGTCAGATACGTCTCCTCGTAGACCACATCCGCCTCCGCGTAGCCCTTCTCCATGTCGCCGAGGGTGTTGTGGACCTCGCCGCACACGTTGTTCTCCGCGCGGAAGATGCCCGACTCGGGACCCTTGGGATGGATGACCGGGGCGCCCGGGAGCATCGCCTCCTCCGGGTCGATGACGTACGGCAGTTCCTCGTACGTGACCACCACGCGGCGGCACCCCTCCTCCGCGGCCTGCTCGGAGTCGGCGACGACGGCCGTCACGCGCTGGCCGACGAAGCGGACCACGTCGTCCAGGACCCGGGTGTCCATCGGGTCCTCGGTCGGGTGCTCGTGCCGGGCACTCGAGTAGAGCCGGTCAGGCGCGTCGTGGTGGGTGAAGACAGCGTGGACGCCGGGGACCTGGAGGGCGTCGCGGGTGTCGATGGCGACGATGCGGGCGTGCGGGTGCGGGGAGCGCAGCAGCTTCATGTGGAGCAGGCCGGGGACGTCGATGTCGAAGGTGTAGCGGGCGGTGCCGGTGACGACCTGGGGGCCGGCGGGGGCGCCGAGGCTCTTGCCCACGGCCTGTCCCGCCTCGGGGGTTTCGACGTGCTTCACGCCGCGTACGGCGTCTTCGATGGCGCGGTATCCGGTGCAGCGGCAGATGTTGCCCTTGAAGGCGCGGGGGAGGTCCTCGAGCTTGCCGTCGTCGTGGGCGGTGCCCCGCTCGGCCTGGAGGGCGGAGGTGGTCATCAGGAATCCGGCCGTGCAGAAGCCGCACTGGAAGCCCTGGGCGTGGAGGAACTGCTGTTGGACGGGATGGAGTTCGCCGCCGGGTGAGCACAGTCCCTCGACGGTGGTGACGGAGCGGCCCTCGGCGCGGACGGCCGGGTAGAGGCAGCTGTGGACGGGCTGCCCGTCGACGTGGACCGTGCAGGCGCCGCAGTCGCCCTGGTCGCAGCCCTTCTTCACGCCGAACCAGCCGCGCTCGCGGAGGTAGGTGCGCAGGCACTGGCCCGAGCGGGGCTCGTCCTCGAAGCGCCGCTTGTTGATCTCGATCTCGTAGCTCATCGGGAAACCTCCTCGGGGTCGAGCTCGCGGCGGATCTCCTCGGCGAGGAGCAGCGCCATGTGCCGCCGCCAGGCGGGCAGTCCGTGGATGTCGTCGTACCACTCGTCGGGCCGGACGGCGTCGTCGATCGCCCGGCGCAGCTCGGCCGCCGTGGGCGGCAGCGCGAACCAGAAGCGGAAGGGCCGGGTGGTGGCGGCCGAGACCGTGACGGCGAGGGAGCCGTCCTGGGGGTCGTGGGCGCCGATGACGAGGGCGCCGGAGCGGCCGAGGCCGTAGAGGGAGGCCTGCCGGAAGGCCGTACGGGAGTCCAGGGCGCGGGCGGGCAGCCGCACCGAGCGCAGCAGCTCGCCGTCGCGCAGGTCCTTGTCGCCGGCTCCGCGGATGAAGTCGGTGACGGGCAGGCGGCGGGTGGCGCCGTCCTGGCCCTGGAGGAGCACGGTGCCGTCGAGGGCGGCGGTGAGGGAGATCATCGGGCCGGCGGGGAGGCCGTTGCAGAGGTTGCCGCCGACGGTCGCCATGTTCCAGATCTTGAAGCTGGCGAGGAAGGCCCGGCAGCACTGTTCGAAGAGCGGCGCGGCCGTGGTGGGCAGGGTCCGGGCGAAGCGGGACAGCTCGGTGATGGTGCAGGTGGCGGCGATGTCGAGGGAGCCGTCGGGCTGCCGGGACAGGGGTGGCCAGCCCATCCGGGAGAGGTCGACGAGACGGCGGATGCGGGGCTGGGGCTCGGAGAAGAGGTACGTGCCGCCGCCGAGCCAGGCGTCACCCGGACGCCAGGGTTCGCGGCGGCGTGCGTCGCGTACGTCGAGCACCGTGTTGAGGTCCATTTCCCGCCATCCTTTCCGTCGCCGTCATGCCGCCGTCGTGCTGCTGTCGTGCTGCTGTCGTGCTGCTGTCGTGCCGCCGTCGTGCCGCCGTCTTGCCGTCGCCTGGCCGTGGTCTCGGCGTCGGTTCGTCGTCCAGCCGTCGTTTTTCGCCGTTTTCCGTCGTCCCGTCAGTGAAACAACGCGCCGGGGGCGGGGACGACTGGTCCCCGCCACGGAAAAACGACAGGGCCGACGGGGCCTGCCTGGTGAATCATCCAAGAGGCTGTCCGAAGGATTGTCCTTGCATTTACCATGGCAATCCTCATATTCGCCTCGCGATTGTGGGCTGCCACCCGCCGCAAGGAGTCCCCGCCATGCACGTCCTCGACCTGCTCCAGTCCGACAACCTCGGCCTCACCCTGCTCTGGGGCGAGCAGTCCCTTCTCGGCCAGGAGGTCAGCGGGGTGACCGCCACCGACCTGGAGGACCCGGGCCGGTTCCTGGGCCCCGGAGAGCTCGTGCTCAGCGGCCTCGTGTGGTGGCGTCCGGGGGCGTCGGCCGCCGCCAGGACCGACCGGTTCGTCGCCGCACTCGCCGACGCCGGAGCGCGGGCGCTGCTGGCGGGCGAGGAGACCCACGGAGGGGTGCCCGAGGAGCTCGTCGCCGCCTGCCGGGCCCACCGGATGCCGCTGGTGGCGGTGCCCGCGCAGACCAGCTTCCGGGCCGTCACCGAGGCGGTGTACCTGCGCCAGTGGGGGGACCTCAGCCGACGCCCCACCCGGCACTTCGCGCTCCCCGAGAACGTGCGCAGCGAGCTCAGCCGGCTCCTGGAGGGCGGGGCCGGGCCGGCGGAGCTGCTGGACCGGGCGTGCGCGCACCTGGGCCGGCTGCCCTGCTACCTGCTGACCGCCAGCGGCCGCACGGTGGCCCGTACCCCGTCCGCGCCCGCGATCCCGGCGCAGCGGGCCGCCTCCGCCGCGAAGGGCGGGGTCTCGCTGGGCGTCGAGGCCGAGGGCTCCCCGTACGACGCCTGGCTGCTGCACGTCCCGGACGCGGACGCGGCGCCGCCGCGGGTGCTCCACGAGATCGCCGAGGTGTTCGCGCAGTACCGCGACGGCCTGGCCCGCCGGGTGGCCGCGCGACGGGACGCCGGACGGGACCTGCTCGCCCTGGTGTCGGCCGAGGCCGAACCGGACCTCCTCGGCGCCGCGCTCCAGGCGGCCGGGCTGCCCGCGGGGGGCCCGTACCGGGTGCTGGCGGCGACCGACGGGGACGCGCTGGCGGAGGCGCTGGGGCACCTGGAGGAGCAGCTGGAGGGGCTCCGGTGGGCGGTGGGGCCGGGCGGGGCGGTGCTGTACGAGGGCCCGGACGGGGCCGACTCCACCGGCACCGGCGCCACCGCCGATCTCACCGACCGGCTGCGCGCCGTGTGGCCGCTGCTCCAGGCGTGCGCCGACCCGGGGGCCGATCTGCGGCTCGGGGTGGGCGCGCGGACCGCTTCGGCCGACGGGCTACGCGCGTCACTGTGCCAGGCGCGCTTCGCGCTGAGGGCGGCCGACGCGGTGGTCGCGGTCCGCGGTGTGGAGCAGCTGGACACCCTGACCAAACTGCTCTCGGGGGTCCCGCCGGAAGTGCGCGGGGTGTTCGGGACGCGGACGCTGGGCTCGCTCGGGGACGGCATGCTGCGGGAGACGCTGGAGGTGTTCCTCGCGAACAACTGCTCGTGGACGCGCACGGCGGAGGCACTGCACCTGCACGTGAACACGGTCCACTACCGGATCGAGCGGGTGGAGGCCCTGACCGGCCGCGACCTCTCGCGCCTCGACCACAAGCTGGACCTGTACGCGGCGCTGCGCTGCTAGCCACCCCGCGCCGCCCTTCGCGGGCCGGGGCCAAAAAGCCAGGTCGATAGGGACGTCCGTGGACTTCACCCGGGCCGTCACGCTGACCCCGACCGCGATGCCGAGCTCCTCGACCGACTCCCGGGTCACCACGGAGACGAGGCGGTAACGGGCCCGACAGGCCCGAGGACCTGCCATCAAACTCCCGCCTGCCAAAAGCCGCGAAGAGGGGTAAATGCGGCGGTTGGCGTAGCGTCGTAGGAGCGACCAGGAATTGGCCGCGGCATGTGAACGAAGGGTGCCGCCGATGTCCGTCCCGTCCGACCAGCCTGTCCCGCCCGCGGCTCCTGTCCTCCCCGCCCTCCCCGTCCTCGTGGGGTTCGACGGGTCCGCCCGGAGCGTCGCCGCGGCCCGGTGGGCCGCACGTGAGGCCCTGGCGGCCGGGGCGCCGCTCCGGCTGCTCCACGTGGGCCAGGCCTGGCCCACCATCCAGCCGATCTCCGTGGAGTTCCAGCCCGTGCTCGGCGAGAGCGAGCGCGTGGCGAGGACCGCGCTGTCGGCGCTCGTCGAGGAACTCCGCACCACCCACCAGGGCCTGACCGTCGAGGCGGCCACCGCCGAGGGCGGACCCGGCAACGAGATCCCGCGGGCGGCGGCCCGGTCGGGCGCCGGGCTGATCGTGCTCGGTGCGAGCGGCGAGGACCGCCACGTGGTCCCCCGCCTCGGCTCCACGGCGCTGCACGTCGCGGGGCGCGCCGAGGTCCCCGTGGTCCTGGTACGGGAGCCCGCCGAGCGTGCGCCGCACGGACACGGGGTCGTCGTGGGGGTGGACCCGGCGGGCGACTACGCCGCGGTGCTCGACTTCGCGTACGCCTGGGCGGCGCGCCACGCGCTCCCGCTGCGCGCGGTGCACGCGGTGCAAGCGGGCCCGGCAGGCCCGGAGCCGCTCGAAGCGGCGGTGTCCGCGGCCGGCGCGCGCCACCCGCTGGTGGCGGCCGAGTGCGTGACCCGCCCCGGCGACCCGGCGCAGCTCTTGCTCGACGAGTCGGCCGAGGCCGACCTCCTGGTCGTCGGCCGCCGCCACCACCGCCCCCTCCACGGCATGGGCCCCACGGACCACGCGGTGGCCCACCACGCCCACAGCCCGGTGGCCCTGATCCCCCACGGCTAGCCGCCGGTTCCCGATCCGTCGAGGCGGTCCGCCGTCCCTACCTCTCAGCCGCCCGGCCGTACCACTGGAGGTAGGCGCGGTCGTCGATCGGCACCCAGCCGAACAACAGGCGCATGTCCTCGATCCCACGGACCCGGTCCTCGGCGGACCGTGCGCTGTGGAAGAAATCCAGCTCGGTGATCGGGCAGGTGGCGAAGAGACCGGCCGCCGCCTGGTCCCAGCCGTACTGTTCCGCGTCGCCCCGCATGAGTCGGGCCAACGCGCTCGTGTCGATGAGGAATTGGGCAGCGCTCACCGCCGGTGGTTCCTCACCGCCGCAGCAGCACGATCACCGACCCCCACATCGTCAGCAGGACGTTGCCCAGGGCGTACGGGACCGTCGTCCCCAGGGCCGGGATCTGGCTGCGGGCGCGTTCCGTCAGGGCGCCGAGGGCGGCCGTCGTGGTCTGGGCTCCGGCCAGGGCGCCGAGCAGGATCGGGAGGGGGAGCCGCTGCACGAAGTGCCCGTAGGCGAATCCGGCCAGCAGCGGCACGCTCGTCACGGCGGCGCCCCACAGCAACAGCGGCCAGCCGGCTTCGCGCAGGCCCGGCACGAAGCTCGGGCCCGCGTTGAGTCCGACGACCGTGACGAACACGCACAGGCCGAGCGTGCCCATCAGCCACTGCGCGGCCGACGGCAGGTTCCCGTACGTGGGGTACTTGCTCCGGATCCAGCCGAAGACCAGCCCCATCAGCAGCGCCCCGGTGGAGGTGGACAGCGACAGCGGCGCGCCGGCCGCGTGCAGCGCCGGGATGCCGAGGCAGCCGCCGAGGAAGAGCCCGAGCGCGATCCACACCATGTCCGTCGCGAAGCTGGTCGGCACCGGCTTGCCCAGCTCCGCCGCGGCCGCCTCCACCCGGCTGCGCGGCCCCGTGAGGACCAGGGTGTCGCCCCGCTCCACGGTGCTGTCGAGGCGGACCCGCAGGTCGGCGCCGGCCCGCCAGTGCCCGTCGACGAAGACGCCCGGCATGAACTCCTCGTGGCGCAGGGTGCGGATGGTGCGGCCGCTCAGGTTCCGGTCGGTGATGACCACGTGCAGGGACTCGGTGCGGTAGGCGAGCAGTTCGAAGTCGTCCGTCTCCATCCCGATGTGCGTGCGCGCGTCGTACGCGACGAGGTCGCCGCGGACCGCGCTGACGGCCAGGACGTCCCCGATCTCGACGCGGGTGTCCGCGGAGTGCTCCAGGATCTCCCCGGCGCGGCGCAGCCGGGTGATGTAGAGCCGCCGCCCGGCGGCCTTCTGCTCCGCCTCGAAGTCCCCGATCGTGCGCCCGGCGAAGGCCGCCACGTCGACGGCGTAGGCGCGCAGCACGTGCTTGTAGTAGCCCTCCCCGGCATCGGGGTCGTCCTCGGCGGCCTCCAGGTCGGCGGCGAGCACGGCGCTCTCCTCCGCGAGGTCCCGGCGCAGCAGGCGGGGCAGGATTCCGGCGAGGAGCAGCGCGGGCAGCACCGTACCGAGGGGGTACGTGACCGCGTAGGCGACGGCGATCAGATGGGACTGGTCCCGGGCCTCGGCCGCGTCGACGCCGGGCAGGTGGGAGATGGCGTCGGAGCCGACGCCGATGACGGCGGACTGGGTGAGGCCGCCGCCGAGCAGGCCGGCGGACAGGCCGGGCCCGTAACCGGCGAGGGCGGCGAAGGCCCAGGCGGTGGCGAGTCCGGTGACGCAGACGATGAGGGCCAGGACGACCTGGGGGAGGCCGTCCTTGCGCAGGGCGCGGAAGAACTGCGGGCCGACGTCGTAGCCGAGGGCGAAGAGGAACATCAGGAAGAAGACGGACTTGATCGGACCGTCGATCTCGACCTTGGCCTGGGAGCCGATGACCAGGCCGGCGACGAGGCATCCGGTGACGGCGCCCAGCGCGATGGACTTGTACCGGATGCGGCCGAGCAGGAAGCCGACGGCGATGGTCAGGAAGATGAGCAGCTCGGGGTAGGGCTGGAAGATCTCGTCCCGGAGCCAGTCCATCCGCACCTCCTCGGCCGTCTCGGGAAACGGTATGTGCGGGTATGTCCGCCCGCACGTCCAGCCGGTCCGCCGGCTCCCTCCGCCGACTTCCTCCGCCCGTTCCCTCCGCCGGGTGCGACCGGCCGGGACGCGGGGTCAGCGGGCGACCCGCTCGGCGAGGTACTCCTCCCAGGTGCGCCGGCCGAGCGCGTGGCCCGGGGTGGTCAGGTGGCCGGCGCGCCAGGCGGCCCCGATCTTGCCGGGGACGCGGACGGGAAGGACGGCGCGGCGCTTGCCCACGGCGCGCAGCCAGTCCCTGGCGAGAGCTGCGGCCGGGTACACGGTCGGGCCGGCGAAGTCGGGCACCCGGCCGGCCGGGTCGCCGAGGGCCAGCTCGACCAACCGGTCCGCGACCTCGCCCGCGTCGGCCGGCTGGCAGTCGGTGCCGGAGGGTACGAGGACCACCGGGAGCTTGGACAGGGCCCCGAGGGCGAGGTCGAGCAGTGCGGGGAACTGGGTGGCCCGCAGGTTGGTCCAGCCGGGGTCCGAGGAGGCGAGCAGCCGCTCGCACTCCAGCTTGACCCGGAAGTAGGGGTACGGGATCCGGTCGACGCCGACGATCGAGATGTTGACGACGTGCTCGACGCCGGCCCGCTTCCCGGCTTCCAGCAGGTGCCGCAAGCCCGGGACGTCGTTCTTGAAATGCCGGATGTCGCTCGCGCAGTGGATGACCGTACGGACGTCCGCGAGCGCCTCGTCGAGTCCGGCGCCGGTGGTCAGGTCGCCGGTGTACCAGTCCACCCCGGCGTCGTCCGGCAGCGCGGTCCTGCGCGTGAGCGCGCGGACCGGGCGGCCGGTGCGGCGGACCCGCTCCAGTACCTCGCGGCCGAGCATGCCCGTCGCTCCGGTCACCATGATCGTGTCGTTCTTCATCAGTCCCAGCCTTCCGAAGCCACAGTCGCCGTGGGCGTTGGTGTTGCCGTCACCGATGAAGAACCGACGGGTCAGCCGTTCTGTGACAGCTCTCGGAGCTGAGTCGCGAGGAAGGCGAGTTTGTCCGGGTTCAGGACGAGCCGGACGCCGGTGATCCCGCCCTCGCCGAGCTCCAGCGCCCCGAACGCGCTCAGCTCGCCGTCCGCCCAGCTGACCACCGCCGGCACGCCGTTCGTCTCGGTGAACCCGATCTGCGCGCCGTTGACCCACCGGGAGAAGAGACCGACGAGGAAGCGGGCCGCGTTGTCCCGCCCGGCCACCGGCCGGCTCGACGCACTCGCCTTGCCGCCGCCGTCCGACCAGACGACGACCTGGTCGGAGAGCAGCTGCTCCAGCTGCGCCATCGCGCCCCCGGACGCGGCGGCCAGGAACCGGGCGAGCAGCTCGTCGTCCTGCTCCCGCGAGGTGGTGAACCGCGTCCGGCCGTCGGCCAGGTGCTGCTGGGCCCGGCGGTAGAGCTGGCGCGCGTTCGCCTCCGAGCAGTCGAGTACGCCGGCGATGTCCCGGTGGCTGTAGTCGAAGGCGTCGCGCAGCACCACGGCGGCCCGCTCGGGCGGCGACAGCCGCTCCATCATCGTCAGCACGGCGAACGACACCGAGTCCCGCTGCTCCGCCGTCTCCATCGGCCCCAGCGCCCCGGCACCGGTCCCCACCGGCTCGGGGATCCAGGGCCCGAAGTACTCCTCGCGCTGTACCCGGGCGGAGGTCAGCCGGTTCAGGCACAGGTTGGTGAGCACCTTGGCCAGCCACGGGCCCGGCGCGGCCACCTGGCCGGGCTCGACGCCGTGCCAGCGCAGGTACGCGTCCTGCACGGCGTCCTCGGCCTCGGCCGCCGAGCCGAGCATCCGGTACGCCAGCGAGAACAGCCGTGGTCGGTGCGCCTCGAACTCCTGTGCCGTGTCCATTGGCCCCACGCTAAGCGCGGGCCCCCGGCAGCCCCCCGGCAGGCCGCTCCCCGGCAGGCCGCCCTCCGGCAGGCCGCTCCGCGAGCAGGTCGAGCACCTGTCGCGGTGTCCAGTTGCCGGCCGCGCCCGGGCAGGCGGACAGGTAGTCGGCGATCTCCTGCTCCCGCCACGGCCCCGACTCCAGCAGTCCCCCCGCCAGGTACCGCAGGTACGCCGCGGACGGCATGAGCGGCTCGACGTCCCGGAGGGACCACGGGGCGGTGAACGTCAGCACCGGGATGCCTTCGACCGTCCCCGGGCAGATCAAGGTCTCGTACCGGCCGCTGCCCGAGGCGTCGCGGCCGTCGCGCAGCACCCTGGAGAGGTCGAGGTCCGTCCCCGGTTCCCTGTACATCTCCTGTGCGGCGATGTCCGACACCTGGCTCACGGTCAGGAGGTGGGCGCGCCCCAGCAGCCGGCCCGGCGCCGACGGATCGTAGAAGCCCCTGCCTCCCTGCCACACCGGGGACTCGGTGGCGAAGTAGAGGCACCCGTCGAGCTGGACGGCGATCGACCGCTCCGGCGCCCGGCGGTCCCGGCAGCCGGGATACGAGCGCGTCGAGCCGGTCGGTGTCCCGCCGGCGATGTAGGCGGCCAGCCGGTCGGTGTGCATGTTGGAGCCGTACGAGGCGTACCAGACCCGGCCGCGAACCGGCGGAGCCCCGGCGCCGAGCGGAACGGCGGTGTGGACGACCATGCTGTTCCTCGCTTGTGGGAGCGCTGACCTTGGACGCCTGACCGGCCTAATGGGGCATGACGCCGTGGATGCGGGAGAGCGTGAAGACGCGTTCGGCTTCACGCAGGTGACACCAGGCTTCCAGGTAGGGCGGGTCGAGTTCCAGGCTGCTCAGGATGCGTACGGTGCGACTGCCCGAGGTCGCGACGTACTCGACCGTGATGGCGGTGCCGGCGTCGATGGCTTGGGCGAGCTGGCGGACATCGCTGTACGACAGGTGCTTCGCGTATCCGGCGACGATTTCTTCGGTGTCCGTCCCGAAGGGGACTCCGCTGCCGAAGGGGTCGGGTTCCGGCGCGATCGGTGGGGCGGCCAGCAGTCGGACAGCCAGATCGTCCATGTCGGCGCCGCCCGGGACCTTCGACGTGTGGATGGCCGTGCTTCGGGTGCCGCGCTTGTCGCCGGTCTGCCGAGGGGCCGGAACAGGAGCGGCCGCCCGCTGGGGCCGGACCTTCTCGACGCGTACGGTTCCCCCGGCCGTTTCGGCGACGGGGGCGTAACCCTCGGCGCGGAGCGCTGCGAGGGTCGTGTCGAGCGAGCTACGACTGACCAGAACAGTCGGCGCGAGCTGGCGCAGGCCGAGCTTGGAGAGCCCCCGGTGGGCGGCGAGTTCGGCCAGGAGCGCCGGCTCCTCGCCGTGGAGGACGCAGGCGGCCGGGGCGATGCGCACGCGTCCGTGGACCCGCGCGGTGTCGGCGATGAGATAGGACAGCGGTTGGGGCAGGGGCCCGGCTGCGATGGCGGCCAGATCGGCCGCGATGTCCCCCGGGGCCCGGCCGGCGTCCAGGGCCCGTCGGATACTGCCGGAGCTGAACCGCCACACCGAGGCCGTGCCACTGGTTTCCCGGTCAGCGGTGGCATCGAGGACCACGGCGACCCGCGCGGCCGGTGTGCCGGCGACGACGGCGGTGAGGTCGCCGCCGATCCGGGCGGTTTCGGCGGCCGGGGGCAGTAGTCGGCGGCAGGTGGCGGTCAGTCCTTCCGCGTCGTAGGCGAGCAGATGGACGCCCAGAGCCGACAGAGCGCCTCGGGCGATCACTCCGAACATTTCGGCCTCGCGGATCACCGTGGCGAACGGGGTGATGTCCGTGGGTGAGGTGTCGGCGAGCGGGCGATGCCAGGCCACCATCGGTCCGAGATCGGAAGCGTTCTTCACCCCCTGACCGGCCGGGAGCTGTGCCGCTGCGGCGAACAGCCCGTGGCGGGCCTGGCGGCAGCCGTTGCAGGGCGGCGCTCCGGCGAGGGCAGGTAGCGCCTTGTCGTCCTCGTCGCGCGCCCGGGTGGAGGTGAGCGGCAGTTCCCGCCATGCCTGGAGCAGCGTGGCAAGCCGCTCCGCGGGCTCCTGTTCCGCCCAGACGTCGTAGGCCCGGGTCGGTGCCACGCGGTCGCCGACCCGGGCCAGCAGCCCGACCGTGTACGCGGCCTCCAGGGTGATGCGGACCCCGGCATCGTCGGCATGGGCGGCCTTGCCGATTCGGGCCAGCTCACGCGCGCCGATCCCACCGGACTTGAGTCTGGCGGGCGGAGCCGAGGAACAGGCCGAGAGGACCGAGGCGGCCTGGGCCAGCAACGCCGCGGCCGCGGCCGCGGCCTCCCGCTCCACCTCGGCGGGGGTGACGGACACCAGCTGAGGGGACGGTGGAAACGGGGCGAAGGGGGCGTGCCAAGTGGGCCCGCGCAACGCCAGCGCGACTTCGAGGGGCATACGCGCGGGACCGTATCGGCGGCGGTCCTGGATCAGCAGGCCCCGGTCGAGTGCCCATCGCGCCCCCGGTTCGAGGACGGGGCCAGGGGTCCCGAACACGATGGCCTGCGTCTGCCTCGGCGCAGACCCTGCCCGGCGGGTCAGCAGCTTCTGTGTGACCGCGGGTGCTCGTGCCACCAGTTCGGCAATGACGTCGGGGTCGCTGTGGTGCGCGACGAGCGCCGCCATACGCTGCTGCTTGGTGCCGGGCGGCTTGATGCCCAGCGCCGCCAACATGCCGCGCAGCTCGTCGGAGGTCAGGTCCGCCAGCAGCTCCGCGAGTGGTGCGTCCAGCCCGAGCGGTGCGTCCCACGCCTGCCGCAACGGTGCCGCCGTGTGCAGCCTTCCGTTGTGGTCCGGCCAGACCAGCGCGTGCCCGGCCAGAGTCTCCAGGACCGCTTCCAGTGCGAGGCCGGCCTCGCCTGCCGTGGCTCCCAGCAGCTTCGCCAGGGCCTCGCGTGACGGGGTCGTCCCGAGCGCCGCCACGGCCTCGGCCACCTGCAAGTCGGGCAGGGTGAGCAGGGGCAGCGCGAGTGCCACCGACCCCGGCCGCTGAAGGCGGTCCGCCAGCTCCCCGAGCGAGCGGGGCTCCGGAGGGGACGCGGCGTCGTTCCGTGTCGCGAGCACGCGTGCCAGGCGCGGGCCGTCGAGACCGCTCAGCCAAGCTGTCAGCGTTGATCCGGGCGCCATGGAAACCTCTCCTCCGGCCAGGAAACGGGCCGCGGCCGGCCCTCGGCCAGTCCGCACCGGGCTCAAGGATGGCCCATCCGGTGGGTGCGGACGTCTCGCAGGGCGAAAGACCCCCGCCCACGGGTGACATCGAGCCGCGGACGCGCCCTGCCCACCCTGCCCGCCCTGGCGCCGGGGGTGTTCGGCAGGATGACAGGTCCTCCACTGAGCACGGTCGGCGGAGGCAACGCAAAGAGCCCCACCGCAAGCGGTGGGGCTCTTCAACGTATTGCCCGGTGAGAGCAATGGCGGAGGATACGAGATTCGAACTCGTGAGGGGTTGCCCCCAACACGCTTTCCAACTGTCCGCACGGCCGTCCGGGGGCGTTCAGGTGGGTTCGGGGGGCAGGCCAGTCGGGCTAGGCGTACGGCGCTGAACGGTCGCGACCGTGGGCGTACTGGACAAAGACCAGGACAAGGATTGCCACGCCCGGACGCCCCCCATCTGGCCCGCGTACCGTACCTGTGTGCAGCTATTCGCCCTCTTCGACCTCGATAACACCTTGATCGATCGACAGGCTGCGCTCAAACGGTGGGTCAGGGATTTCAGCGCGTCCCGGGGCCTCGCTCCCGACGCTGAGCTCCTGCTGGGGGACACGCTGCGCGCGAGGGCCTACCCAGCTGACTTCGATCGACTCAGGGACCCGCTCGGGCTGAGCGGCTCGGCCGCCTCCCTGTGGAGCGAGTACGTCTCGGGCATGTCCGCCCGCGCACGCTGCCTCCCCGGGCTGCCTGATGCCCTCAGCCAGATGCGGGCGATCGGCTGGACGCTCGGAGTGGTGACCAACGGTGCTGCGGACATCCAGCGGGCCAAGCTGGAGAGTGCGGGGCTGGCGGACCTGTTCGACGGTGTCTGCGCGTCGGGAGAGGTCGGCGTGCGGAAACCCGCCCTGGCAGTTTTCCAAGCTGCCGCAGAGCGCTGTGGCACCACCCTCGCCAAGGGGGGCTGGATGGTGGGCGACAACCCCGAGACAGACATCGAAGGTGGCCGCGCGGCGGGGCTGCGGACGGCATGGATTTCCGCCGGGCGGCAGTGGCCGGCAGGTGTCCGCAGCCCCGACGTTGAGTCGAGGACTGCCTCAGAGGCAATCAGCTTGCTGCTGGAGCAAGACGCGCATCACGCCTCCGGCGCGGTGTGAAGCCTCGCGAGGGCCTCACCAATGTCCAGCTTCTGGTCCCGCGAACCTGCCCAGCGCTCCATAACCAGCGCTGAGGCTGCCACGAGGTCGCTCGGTAGGCCTGCCTCATCGAGCGCGTCCGCGGCTTCCCGCATCTCCGGGGCCCACCTCCACGACCTTGCAGCAACCTTCGGGATGTACGCGGTCTCAGCCAGGTAGCTCGTGGAGCGGCCCTGTGCGATGGCGAGGAGTTCCTCGCCCACCCCGTGGTCATCGGCGAGGGCATAGGCGACGGCTGCCAGCACCCGGCTGCTCTTCTGGTAGCTGGTGTAGGAGAGCTTCAGAGCGGAGGCCTTGCCGGTTCCGCCCTCCAAAAGGTGCGGAGCCACGGCGGTGCCTTGGAACAGCAGGGCCACGGCGGCCAGGGCGTCGTCCGGCCCCGACAGATACAGGCGCGGGGTCTTCCGTTCGGAAGGAGGCGAGCCGATGACCGAGCCGTCGACTACTGTCGCGCCGCGCGAGGCCAGCGCCGTGCTGATCCTCGCCATGCGCGCAGGTGAGATCGCGTTCCCGTCGACATAGATTCCGGCGAAGGACTCCGCCGCAACCGCTGTCGCCACTTCTTCGGCGTTGGCCGGCGGGCAGAGACTGAGAATGACCTCGCAGCGCTGGGTCATCTCCGCAAGGTCGCGTACCTCGCTCAGGCTGTACCGCTGTGCTCTCTCTCGGGTGGCCTCGCTCCGCCCGTCCGGGCACCAAAGGACTTCTGTACCTGTGCGTTTGGCTTGGGCAGCGACAGCAGCGCCCATGCTCCCGGGATGCAGAATGCCGAGCGTCGTCATCCGACCAACCTTGCGATGTCACGCACTTCGGCGGCCGTTCCGCCTTGAACTGCTTGATCGATAGCGCGCGCAGTCTCGGACGGATCGAGATTCTGTGTCTCGATCACGAGAGACCACGGGTCGTTCGCATGGTCCAGGAGATCCCGCCGGGTCTCGTCCCAGACCTTGAGTCGCGTCTCCAGATCATTGTCACCACGCCCCTGACAACGCTCCTCTGTGACATCTCGCGGACACCAAAGCAGGACCTTTGCCCAGGGAATTGGGAATGCTCCGACTGCCCTGACGCCGGTGACCTGGCCCATGTGCAACACGGGGATACGCCCGGAGTCCACGAGCGTGGACACTCCCAGCGTGTCGATGGCGTACGCGGCGTCGTACCTGGAGTTCCGGTAAAGGAGTTCGCCGTCTCGGGCCAGCTGCTCGATGTGCTCGGCTGTGGTGAGCCGGTAGCCCGTTGTCCGGCCGGGACCGGCCTTGAGGCGTTGGAAGAGCTCATATTCCGGGCGGAGCCGAGACAGCTCCGCTGAAACCGTGTCCTTCCCGGAGCTGGGCGGCCCGTAGAGGACCACGCCGGACCGCGTCACAGGTCGGCTCCGCTCAATACGTCCCGGGCCTCATCGACCAGGGCTACGGCCGCGCCGAGCCGGTTATCCACTACGAAGTGGGGACCCTTTGGACGGAGTTCCATGTCCACCGTGGCGATGTATTCGTCCCAGGCCTCCATCTTCCAGGCGTCGCGGGCAGCACCCCGGAACTCGATGTACTCCCGCATGGACTCCGGGTCGCACTCGACCCAAATTGTCGCCACGGACACCCGCTTGGACCTGCAACGGTTCTGGAAACGCTGCATCCAATCAGCCTGAGCGAACTCGGCAACGAACGGCGCGTCGAGGATTGTCGAGATCCCGCAGTCGACGTTGTCCCAGGCCGCTTCCATGAGGCACCGGTATTCGAGCGGCCGCACCTTCTCGCGGTACAGCGCCGAGCTCCGGTCGTGGGCCTCACCACCGAGTGCGATCAGAAGCTGATCGACGAGTGGGCGCGTCAGTGAGTCCTTGTCTAGGATCGGCCAGCCGGTCACGCCTCCGAGGAACTTCGCGAACTCGGACTTGCCGGATCCTGCGAAACCTCCCACCAGGACCACGGACGGACCGTCGTTGCTGCCACCTGTCGTGCGTTGACGCCATGCGTCGACCACTCGGTCTCGTAGGGCGTCACTGTCCACGTCGGCAGTGCCGGCGCGGATACTGCCAAGTGCTTGCCTGACTGCCTCGGACTGGTCAGGCAAGGTGCGGTTCGTGGCCACCGGGATTGAATCCACGGGGGCATCCTCTCCGGGCAGGGCTGCACGGAAGCCCAGTTGGGCTTCGTTGCGACGATAGAGGCGGCAATAAGCCCGACGGTAGTGCGGTCCCGGGTATATCGATCCTCGTTCGTGTCCCCAGACGGTCTGGAAGTTGGCCGCGATGTTGAAGCCATGCCGCTCGGCAATCTCGCGCAGCTTTTCCCCCACGTCTTCCAGGGTCAGTCCGAACTTCTCGCGGTGTTGGTGCAGGAGTTCAGGTTTCCAGTCTGGGTTCTTGCGAGCCATCTGCCCCTCCTAGATAGCTGTTGGAGCCGCCAATGTAGCGGTCCGACTAGGTACACCAAACTTCGTGATAGCGCGTGTGTAAGCGGATGTGTAAAACGGCTGAGTGTTTGTCAGGTAGCTGCTTGTGATACCGATTTCCTCGCTGAGGCGGTGAACTAGAACCACGCCGACCGAGGAGGTGCTCATGCATCGCAGCAAGGGCGGGGCCGCCCAAGAAGGGCAGCCCCAAGCCGCATCAAGCCGACGCCTAGTTCCCTTCGAGCGCGCTGAGTCGCTCACGGAGCTCCGCTACCTCGCCTCTGAGGTCGGCGACCTCTTCCCGCAGCTCGGTGATGGCGCCAGCGGGGTCTGCGAGCCTCGCGGCCTTGGCGGAGTCCACGGTCAGGAACGCCCCCTTGCCCTGGTGGCTCACTGCAAGGCCGTCGGTCCTGAGCTGACGGATTGCGTCCCGGGCCACGGTGACCGTGACTCCATACGTCTTCTGGAGTTCGGCCAGCGAGGGCAGCTTGCCCGACGCTGTGAACTCGCCGGCCGCGATCCTCCCGCGTAGCTGGTCCGCCACCTGCTGGTAGGCGGGCTTGCCGGTCCACTCGACCATCTGCACCCCAAGTCTCTTCACTGTCACTGCCTCATAGTGCCCAAGCGGCACAGAGAGAACCAGTACCCGCCCCCGCTTGTTCCGAGGGGGGTTGCGCAACTCTGCCTCACAGTGCACTCTGAGGCAGAGCTGCTTAGGGCTTCCGCAAGGGACCTCAGGCCCAGCTCGACAACGCCCGCCTGTCCGGCGGTGCGGGTCAACCCGTATGTGCGTCCGGAGGAAAGCCCGAGGGGGCGAGTACGAAGGCAGCGTCCGTTCCTTAAGAACTCAACAGCGTGCCGGCCCAGCCACCTGCTCCTGGGTGGTCGATGGGTCCGAAGACGAGTCGGGGCGTGATCCCCGTCCCCAGGCGACGGGCAGTCGTCGGCGGCAACACCTTCTTTTGCGTGCTGGCTCTGGAGAACACCCCGCTTCAAAGGGGTGCCACCCGGTACGCGCCGCCCTGCTGGCGTCAGAGCAGTGACGATGACGCACCCGACTCTCTGGCTCGGGACCGGGCGCCGTGGCAACGGTGCGCCGGCGAAGCCTCGCTCCTCCGGCTTGGAGGTTGCTGTGTTCCTTCGACATCTGTGGGCGCCTGCCGTACTGGACCGGTGCGGCCAGCCGCGCCCCTTCGCGTCACCGCACAACCGCCACGCGAGGCGGCCCCGGGCTCCCGTCCGGCGCCGCTCGCTCGGCCTCTTCACCTTTCCGTAGCCCTTGTGCTGCGGCCGGTTGCCCGCCCCGCCCGTCATGAACGGGCGGGGTTGAGGGGAGCCGCGAGCACGGGCTTCATCCCCGGGGTCGGTCGCCTCTCTCCAAAGACCGCGACCGCCCCGGCTCCCTTCGCCGATCAGGAGAGATCCACATGCGTTCGTACATCGGTAACCACCAGATCGTGAACCCGGCCGAGTTCGAAGAGCTGGCGCTCGGCTTCGATGAACTGCCCGTCGGCCTGGACCGGGACCTGTTCCGGGGCCCGCTGACCCCGGAGACGGCCCAGGAGCGGGCGGCCCGTGAGGCGGTGGCCCGCGAGGTCATCGCGGAGCTGGCCGCGCTGGGTGAGGGCGGGGACGAGATCGCCGCGTGGGACGCGCTCTACGCCGACGCGCTCACCCGTACCGTCCCGTTCCTGCGGGGTGCCGCCCGCGACGCCGGCCGTTCCTCCTGGGTGGGGGAAGCGGCATGAGCGCCCGATCGATGCAGGACCTGCACCGGGTGCTGATCTGGCTCGGCTCGCTGGCCGTCGTGAGCTGCACCGTGAGCGCCGTGGCGGTGCACGAGGGCTGGCTGCTCGGGGTGGCCGCGCTCGGTTTCGGTGTCCAGCACATCGGCTGGTCGCTTCACCGGCGCCGGATCGGCGGTGTGGCATGAGCCACACCTTGGCGGCCTTGTCCGCCGCGCTTCCTCTGGCGTCCGGCTGGTCTGTGCACAGCCTGTGGATGCAGCGCCGGATCGAGACGGCCCGCCGCGACCCGCTCACCGGGCTGTGGACGCGGGAGCCCTTCGAGGAGCGGGCCCGCAAGAGCCTGGCCCGAGGGTCCCAGCGCGCCGTACTTGTCTTGGACCTCGACCGGTTCAAGGCGATCAACGACACCCTCGGCCACGCGGCCGGTGACGAGGTCATCCGTGAGACCGGGCGGCGCCTCGGCCGGTGGGCAGAGGAACACGCCGGCGTCGCCGGGCGCCTGGGTGGGGACGAGTTCGCCGCCCTGATCCCCGGCTACGGCATCGACAAGCTGCGCGCCGACCTGTTCATGCTGACCGGCCGACTCGACCGGCCCGTGCCGTTCGACGGGCGACCAATCGAGGTGAGTACCTCGATCGGGGCCGCCTACTACCGCACCGGAAACGGTGACCTGTCCACGCTGCTGCGCCGGGCGGATGAGCAGATGTACCGGGCCAAGCAGCGTGGCGGGGGCTGGCGCATCGCGCACCGGCTGAGCGTCCCCGAGGTGGGCACGGTCAACGGCCGCCGCGATGGCCGCCGGGGCACGAGCGGGGTGGCGGCGTGATGGCGACCCGCAACGCACTGAGCAAGGTACAGAAGATCGTGTTGACGGCCGCGTTCGTGCCCATGCTCGCCACCGGCGTCGCCGGTGGGGTGGGCACGTACAGCAACATCAGCCGTGCCTACGGCTCCGGCACTGCGCTCGGTGCGGTGGCGGCCGGTGAGGGTGCGACCGCCGTTCTGGCGCTGGTACTCCTCGGGCTGACAATGCTCGGCCAGTCCTCCCCGGGGATCATCCGGGTGGGATTGTGGGCCCTGCCGGCCGCCGCGTCGGTCATGGCCGCGATGGCCGCTGATGACCCGGGCCGAACCGTCATCTACGCCGTGACCCCGATGGGCATGTGCGTCGCGGCGGAGGGCATGGCGTTCCTGGCCCGGCGGATCGTGGTCCACCAAGACGGACGCGACATCGAGGCGGAAGCGAAAGCGGCCGCCGTGGTGCGGGCCCTGGCCTACCACCGGGCCCGGGCGGCGAACCACCCGCAGTCGAGGGTGCGGAAGTCGTCCGACCGGACATCGTGGCGACTGGCCCGGAAGGTTGGGTTGGGCGATGCGTCGTTGGGTGCTCGGCTCCTGGACGTCCAGCGGGACCGGCTCACCAGCGGTGCGGACGCCGCCCTGGCCGCCATGTTCACCGGCCCCACAAATCAGCATGAAACGGCAGAGTTCACCGTAAATCGGTTGGGGTCTGACCTGCATGAGTCGGCCCCCAAGACACCGCCCGTAGCGGCCGAACTCCCGGCCCCCGAGTCAGTCGACTCGGCACCGGTCATCGAGCCGGTCGCCCTGCCTGAGTCGGTTCCGGTAGTCGAGCCGGTCGAGATTCCCCAGTCGGCTCCGATGAAGGCGGTCGCAGCTGCGGAGTCGGCTCCGCGTCGGGCGACCGGTCGGGTACCGAAGTCGGCCCGTGCGCCCCGACCGACGCGCGATTCGGATGAGCTGTTGGACGAGGCCCGGTCGGTCACGGCCAACTGGTCCGATGGCGAGCTGACCGCCGAGGCGATCCGCAAGGCGGTCCGTACGTCGTCCGCCAGGGGCCGTCTGCTGCGCGACACGCTCAAGGCCGAGCGCGCCACCGCCTCTGAAGCGACGGCCGCGTGATGGCCGGGCACGGCATACCCGTCTATTCATGGAGGCTCGCCCCGGACGGGCTGGCCACGCGCCGTCAACTCCGCGCGGCCGGTCTGCGCCCCGGCGGGCAGGACGTCGTGGCTCAGCTTGAGCGACCGCGCTACCGGCGGGAGCCGCTGACCGCCTACCTGTACCGCGTAGACCTGGCCAAGCCCGTCCGGCCCATGACCCCGCGCAAGTGGGACGCGCTCGCCCTGGCGATGCTCGCCCGCCGCACCTGCCCCCAGTGCTCCACCGACGCCGGATACGTCATCCCGGCCTCGCTCGGCACGTGCGTGCCCTGCGCCTACCCCGAAGAACAGCGCGCTGCCTGAACCTCTCGGACCAATCCAGGAGATCAGCCATGAGCACCGCTACCAAAACCCTCAAGACCTCCGCCGACGCCGACGCCGAGCGCCGCGAGGCTCGCAACAGCGGCCGTCGCGCCAAGCGCCGTGCCGAGGCCCGCCAGCGCAAGGCCCGTCACGCCGCGTTCGAGCTGTGCGCCTGGGGCGCGTGGAGCGGCGGCCGCCCCCGCGCGACGGCCGCCGATGTGGCCCGCAGGGCCAACGCGATGTACGGCGCCTACCTCAAGGGCAACGACATCACCGTCCAGGAGGGCGCCGACGCGCTCGCCTGGGCCATCAGCCTCTGAGCTGCATAGACCTGCGCATGCCGGGCCCGGACGGTCGGCCGTCCAAGGCGTCGTCCGGACCCCTTCCACCCCGCTCGCTATAAGGGAGCAGACCCACCGTGTCTGATGTCCACGTCACTGAACAGAGCGAGGACCTGGAGCGCCCCGGCGCCGAGGTCTTCGACATCACCACCAAGCGCCCCACCATCCCGGCTCCGCCGGCCGATCGGTACGACGACGATGAGGAGGAGTCGCCGCGGCTGCGGCCGGTCGACTCGCCGGACCTGCCGTCTCCGGGTGTCACGACCTACAAGCGGCTGCCGATCGTCCCTTCCTGGCTGAAGTCGAAGCCGGGGTTCGTCTCCACCACCCAGCGCGCCGCGAGCAACGCGTTCTACGCCACGGCCTTCCACGGGATCCGCACCCCCTGGTATGCGCTGCAGCTCGGGCGGCTCGCCCCGCGCGGCGTGGCCCGCCTGGTCCGGGACACCAACGCGTGGGTGTGGGACGCCGAGGCGGCCCCGCTCCGCGCGTACGAGGTCTACAAGGAGAACACCGCCGAGTACCTGAAACTGTCGCGGCAGCGTGACAGCCGGGTGCGGCTGCGGACGCTGGTCACCGTGGTGGCGCTGATCTTCGGTACCGGCTTCGCGCTGACCATGTACGTCATGGCCCCTGGCTGGCTTGCGGTGTTCGCCTCCGCCGCCGTGCTCACCGCCGGATTCTGGGGCGCCCCCAAGGACCAGCCGGTGATCGGGCCCGCCGTGCTGAAGACGGAACTCCAGAAGCTCACCGGGATGCTCGTGCTCCGGGCGCTGGACAACATTGGGAACGCGAAGCTGTCGGCCGCCATCAAGAAGGGCGGCGACATGAACGGCCTGCGGTTCACCTCGGAGATCACCCGGGACGGGCCCGGCTACCGCGCCGACCTCGACCTCCCGTGGGGTGTCACCCCGGAGGACATCATGGAGGCCCGCAAGCCGCTCGCCTCCGGCCTGCGCCGCAAGGTCGGCTCCGTGTGGCCGTCCTCAGACCCGACCGAGCACGAAGGACGCCTGATCCTGTGGGTGGGCGACAAGCCCATGAACGAGACCAAGAAGCCCGCCTGGCCGCTGCTGAAGTCCGGGCAGGTAGACCTGTTCAAGCCGGTCGTGTTCGGCAACGACCAGCGCATGGGCGACGTCGCCGTCACCCTGATGTTCGCCTCCGTGGTCGTCGGCTCCATCCCGCGCATGGGCAAGACGTTCCTGATGCGCCTGTTCCTGCTCATCGCCGCACTCGACCCGCGCGCCCAGCTCTACGCGTTCGACTTCAAGGGCACCGGCGACTTCGGCGCGCTGGAGCCGGTCTGCCACCGCTACCGGGCCGGAGACGAAGACGAAGACATCCTCTACGTCCTCGAATCGCTGCGGGAGCTGCGCCAGGAGCTGCGGCGCCGGGCCAAGGTCATCAAGTCGCTGCCCCGCTCGCGCTGCCCGGAGTCGAAGGTCACTGCGGACCTGGCCAACGACAAGAGCCTCGGGCTGCACCCGATCGTCGCCGGATTCGATGAGTGCCAGGTCCCCTTCGAGCACGAGAAGTACGGCAAGGAACTCGAAGAGATCGCAACCGACCTGTGCAAGCGCGGCCCGGCCCTCGGCATGGTGACGCTCTTCGGCACCCAGCGCCCCGATGCGAAGTCGCTGCCCACCGGCATCTCCGCGAACGCGGTGCTGCGGTTCTGCCTCAAGGTCATGGGTCAGCCCGCCAACGACATGGTGCTCGGTACCTCGATGTACAAGGCGGGGTACCGGGCCACGATGTTCTCCCGCACCGACCGTGGCATCTGCTGGATGGCCGGTGAAGGAGATGACCCGCGCATCGTGGCCTCGGCGTTCGTGGACGCGCTCGGAGCCGAACAGGTCGTTGTGCGGGCCCGCCGGATGCGCGAGGAGTACGGCAACGTCACCGGCCACGCCATCGGCCAGGAACCCGAGAGTGGGGAAGCCTCCTTCGACCTCCTCGCCGACATCCTCAGGGTCGTGCCGGCCGATGAGGAGAAGGTCTGGAACGAGAAGGTCGCCGCCCGCCTCGCCGCGCTGCGCCCCGAGGTCTATAGCGGCTGGAAGGCCGAGACGGTGACCACGAACCTCAAGCCGCACGGCATCACCGCGCAGGACGTCTGGGGCTCCACCACCGCAGGCAAGGGCACCACCCGCCGAGGCGTCGCCCGCGCAGACATCACCACCGCCATCACCCTCCGTGACGGCAAGCGGTCCGGGAGCTGACTCGCACCGCTGCTAGACCTAGCGGCCATCGCTGCTAGGTCTAGCACCCCCGCTAGCACCCCGAACCGGCCCCCATCAGCGATCTCGCACCTAGCAGCCGACCTGCGAAAACACCGGAAAGCCTGCCCGGAAGGCACCCCATGACCCCCGTCCTCCTTGCTAGCGCCTGCCTGCTCATCGTCACACTCGGTTACGTCAGTGTGTGCGTGTCCAGCCCGTTCGGCACCTGCCGCAAATGCAAGGGCTTCGGCTACGCGATGAAGACCGACCGCAAGGGCCGCCTCAAGCGCGGCAAGCACTGCCGCCGCTGCGACGGCCACGGCAAGCGCATCCGCGTCGGCCGCCACCTCTACAACCTGTGGCTGCACCTCTACCGCGACGCCAACCCCGCCCCCCGCAAGACGTTCGCCCCGAAGGGATAACCCATGGCCATCACCGTCTCCCTCGTCGCCCTGTTCGGGCTGGTCCTGTTCTTCCTGCTCCGCTCCAAGACCCTCGGCTACGGCTCCGCGTTCATCGCCATCATGTTCGGCTTCTTCCTCGCCTCCACGGGAGCCTCCGGCCCCATCAACGAACTCACCACCGCCGTCCTCAACGCCGTCACCGACTTGGGGAGCCGAGCATGAGCGAGCCCATCACCTACCGGCACTGGGCACTCGACCTCGCCCCCAAGGCGGCCCCCGCCGTGGCCACCACGACCGTGCTGATTCTGGGCCGGATCTGGAACGCCAACGGCGCCGAACACTCCGTCGGCAACGCCGCGCTGATGGTCGTCCTGGCCGCCGGGGCCGCGACCGCAGGCGCGTTCTCCTCCGGCAACCACTCCGGTGGCAGCGTGATCGCCGGAACCGCGTTCGCCGCATCCGGTGGGCTGGCCCTGGCCGGAGTCGCCGGATACGCCGATGGCCTCTCCCTGCCGATCCTGCTGTGGGCGCTGGCCACCGCCGTCGCGTACGGACTCGCCGCCCGCTACTGGCGCACCGACCGCCGAGAAGCAGTCACGTACGAGCGGCAGACCCTCGGCCGGCGCGCGGACCACGCCCATGTCGAGCGCGTCGAAGCGCTGCGCGCCGGGGCCCAGATCGAAGTCGCTCGCTCCGGCGCCGTTTACGCCGAGCAGCTCGCCAATGCCCTCATCACCCGCGCTGGCCTTCCCGGCTTCAGCCCGCAGGCCATCACGGAGGCGGGACTGCCCGAACTGCCCTCGGCCGAGAGGAAGGACTGGTGACCGGGCCCGAGGCGGCATACGCCACCGCGCCGAGCGTCATCAGCGAAATCGGATGGACCGTACGGGGAGTCTGTGACTGCCTCAGCGGCATCCACGTCCGGGAGTTCTGGCTCCGCAAGGCCGCACTCCTGGACCGCATCGCCCTCACCGACGACGACCCCGTAGGCGGCGACGCCGCGACCTGCGCCACCGAAGCGGCTCACCGCCTGATGGAAATCGACCAGGCGGACGGCCCCCGCACCGAAGACCCCCGCGGCTACGTCCGCCAGGAATACGCCCTCTGGCTCCGCCACTACTGAGAGAGAACGCCATGAGTTCCAGCCCCGCCCTGAGCACCACGCAGCACCCCACGATGCACACGCAGGTCGACGGTCTCAGCTACCGGCCCGAGCTCATCAGCGTGATCGCGGCCCTGTCCCACATCCGCAGCGCCCGCAAGAGCCCCAAGAACGTGGACGCGGTCAACGTCTACGCCTTCACCGGCCGCGACGGCATCCCGCTCCACGTGGTCTACATCCACCACACCCCCGGCCGCTGGCACGGAGTCAAGGACGTCATCGACGTCTACGAGATCCCCACCGCCACGCTCACCGACCTGTAGCTGTGCCCGGGGCGGTCGCCTCTCTCCAAAGACCGCGACCGCCCCGGCTTCCCCAGTCCCTTCGCAGAAACAGGAGACCCCCAGCATGACGCAACCCACCCCGATCAGGCGATCCCGCCTGCGGGTGCTTGACGCCTACTCGTGCATCGGCGGGGCCGCTCGCGGTTACCAGTACCTCGGCTGGCACGTCACCGGAGTGGACATCAATCCGCAGCCCGACTACTGCGGTGATGCCTTCCACCAGGGAGACGCCGTCGAGTTCATCCGCGAGCACGGTCACGAATTCGACTTCATCCACGCCTCCCCTCCCTGCCAGGGGGAGGGAGCGCCAACCAAGGGCACGAACGCCGCACGCAACGCCCGCACCGGCCGCAGGCACCCGAGGCTCATCGCCCCCACCCGGGCCGCCCTCGACGCGGTGGGACGGCCGTATGTGATCGAGAACGTGGCCGGCTCCGAGGTCCGCAAAGACTTGCGGCTGTGCGGTGAACAGTTCGGGCTGGCCGTGCTGATGCACCGCTACTTCGAACTCGGCAACTGGACCACCGCGCCGCCGGCCCACCCCGCACACCGGGGCAGGGTTCGCGGCTGGCGGCACGGCGAGTACTTCGACGGCCCCTACGTCGCTGCCTACGGCAAGGGAGGCGGCAAGGCCACCGCCGACGAGATCCGCGAAGCCAAGGGCATCGACTGGTCCCACGACCACCTCGCCCTGCGCGAGGCCCTGCCGCCCGCCTATACCCGCTGGATCGCCACCGCGTTCCTGACCCGCAGCGAGGAGGCAGCAGCATGAACGCCCACCTGTTGAACGCCGGGCTCGCCGCCGCTGAGCGCGGCTGGCCCGTCTTCCCGCTCCGCCCCGGGGACAAGCGGCCCGCCGGACACCCCGAACGCAACTGCCCCCGCAGCGGCCGCTGCACGGACGGCCACCGAACCCCCGAACAGCGCGCCACCCTCGACCCCGAGCAGATCACCGCGTGCTGGCAGGCAGCCCCGTACAACGTCGGCATCGCCACCGGCCCCGCCGGACTTCTGGTCGTGGACCTCGACATCCCCAAAGACGAGGACGGACCCGCGCCCGTGGAATGGGCGGGGGCAACCGATGGCCTGGACGTGTTTGCCATGCTCTGCGAGCGCGCCGGTGAACGGCTGCCGACCGAGACGTTCACGGTCCGCACCCGCCGTGGCGGACAGCACCTGTACTTCACCGCCCCCGCCGAAAAGCAGCTGCGTGGCAGCGCAGGGCGCCTGGGGTGGAAGGTCGACACGCGAGCCTGGGGCGGGTACGTGGTCGCGGCCGGCAGCGCGGTCGGTACGGGCTCGTACGAGATCATTCACGACGCGCCCCCGGCTGCTCTCCCCACGTGGCTCGGTGACCTCCTCACCACACCGCCCGCACCTGCCCCGGTCCCCGTAGCCGTTCTCCGATCCCGGATCGGGAAGGCGGACCGGTACGCGACGGCCGCTCTGAACGGCGAGGTCGCCAAGGTCGCGGCTGCTGTCACTGGCGCCCAGAACACGACGCTCTACAACGCCGCGTACGCCCTCGGCAGGCTCATCGCCGCCGGGACCCTCACCGAGGACGAGGTGACCGACGCGCTCACCGCCGCCGCGCCGGAGGGGCTCGCTCCTTCCCGCGTCGCGGCGAGCATCCGAGACGGCATCCACCGCAGCGCCCGCAACACCCTGGGAGGGGCCGCATGACCACACAGCCGGTGGAGAGCTCGGAACTGTGGGCGGGCTTCGAAGCTCTGGACGCCCAGCAGGCAGCTACCGCGCCGTGGGAGGAGCCGATCCCGCTCACCGCCCGCCGTGAGCTGCCGGCGTTCCCCACCGAGGTCTTCCCGGCATGGCTCGGAGACTTCGTGCGTGGCGTGGCAGAGGAGACGCAGACGTCCGTGGACGCGGCCGCCTCCCTTGCCCTGGCGGTCCTGTCCACGGCCGCCGGGGGCCGCGCTGTGGTTCACGTCCGAGGTCGGTGGCGCGAGCCCGTCAACGTGTTCGTCGTCATGGCCCTGCCCCCGGGTAGCCGGAAATCGGCGGTGTTCGCCCTGATGACCAACCCGCTCTACAGGTGCGAGGCACTGCTGGCAGCCGCATCGGCCGGAGCGATCATCGAAGCCGAGCTCACGGCGAAACTCGCCAAGGAAGTCGCGGACAACGCGGCTATGAAGGCAGCCCGCGCGGAGGTAGACAAGCGCGACCAGCTCGTAGCCGAAGCCATCGGCCTCGCGCAGGTCGCGGAGTCCATCGTCGTGCCCACCAAGCCCCGGCTCCTGGCCGACGACGCCACCCCCGAGGTCATCGCCTCGCTCCTGGCCGAACAGGGCGGCAGGCTCTCCGTCATGTCCGCCGAGGGCGGCATCTTCGACATCATCGCCGGCCGCTACTCGGGCACACCCAACATGGAAGTCTTCCTCAAAGGACAGGCAGGCGACCGGCTGCGCGTCGACCGCCGGGGGCGCGAAGAGTTCATCGAAGCCCCCGCCCTCACCATGGGACAGACGGTGCAGCCCTCGGTTCTGGAAGACATCAGCCGCATCAAGGGAGCAGGAGACAGGGGGCTTCTGGGCCGGTTCCTGTACTCCCTGCCCGAAGACCTCGTGGGCTACCGGGAAGTGCTCCCCGAGCCCCTTTCCGAGGACGTCGCCGACGCCTACGAGGAGCGCGTCACCGCGTTGACGATGGCCCTCGCAGGCTGGACCGACCCGGCAGTACTCCAGCTCACCCCCGAGGCGAACGAAGCGCTGGCCGCCTACGAGCGGCGACAGGAACCGCGACTGCGCAAGCGCGGCGGAGACCTCGGCCACATCAGGAACTGGGCCGCGAAACTGGGCGGTGCGACCTGCCGCCTCGCAGGGCTGCTGCACCTGTCCGCCCACACCGACAACGGGCACACCCAGCCCATCACCGCCGACACCATGCGCAACGCGGTCAAACTCTCGGACTACTTCACCAGCCACGCCCTCGCCGTCTTCGACCTCATGGGCGCCGACCACACCGCCTCCCGCGCTCACACCGTGCTGGAGCTGCTGCGCACCCAGAAGTGGAGCGAGGTCAGCAAGCGCGACCTCATGGTCAAGCTCTCCCGCTCCGAGTTCCCCACCGTCGCCGATCTGGACCCCGTGCTGGACCTGTTGGAAGACCACGGGTACGTCCGGTGCCAGCCCGCCCAGCGCACCGGCGGGCGCGGCCGGCCGCCGTCCCCGCGCTACCTCATCCACCCCCAGCTGAGCGAACCCACCCTCTGACCCCCGCCACAGAAACCACAGAATCACAGAAATAGCCCCACCCGGCCCTGACCTGCAGGTATGCCCTCAAGGAGGGCTACCGGGCGGCTGCCACAGAAACCCGCAGAAGAACCACACAAATACGAGCCCACCCCGGACCGCCTATTTCTGTGGGACTTCCCGCCCTTTCTGTGGCAGCCCACCCACCAGCCCCAAGCCCCTCGTTCCCGCAGGTCAGCGGCTCCACCCCGGGTTTCTGTGTATTGCGTGGTTTCTGTGGCGGCCCGCCAAGGAGCGAGCCATGCCCGACACCCATGTCGCCGCGCCCCACGCGGTAGATCCAACGCTGGTGCTGCTCACTGTTGAGGAAGCAGCCCGCCGACTCCGGGTCGGCCGAACCACCTGCTTTGCCCTCATCCGCACCGGCGCACTGGAGTCCGTCGTGATCGGCGGACTCCGCAGGGTCCCGGTTGATGCGCCGGCCGCGTACGTAGCCCGTCTCCGCACCGCTCAACGCGCGGCATGACGACGCCGGAGCAGTGACCCCACGCAGCGGGGTAGCCCGCCGCCCCGACCTACCTGAGACAGGAGTCTGCCTGTGGCAGAGAGAAGCAAGAAGAGCACCCGCCGCGCCAACGGCGAGACCGCGATCTACTTCGGAAAGGACGGACGCTGGCACGCCAGGGTGCCGATGGGCTACCGGGACAACGGCGAGCCGTACCGGAGGCACATCACCCGGACTACAGAGGATCTCCTCATGGAGGAGGTCAAGCGGCTGGAGAAGCAGCGTGACCAGGGGACTGCCCAGCAGCCCGGGAAGCTGTGGACGGTCGAGAAGTGGCTGTGGCACTGGGTCGAGAACATCGCCAAGGAAGTCGTCAGCGAGAACACCTACGACGGTTACGAGGTAGCCGTCCGGGTGCACCTCGTTCCCGGTATCGGCAGGCACAGGATTGACCGCTTGGAGCCGGAACACCTGGAGAGCCTCTACCGCCGGATGAAGGCGAAGGGCAGCAAGCCCGCCACGGCTCACCAGGCCCACCGAACCGCGCGCACCGCCCTGGGCGAAGCGGTACGGCGCGGCCACGCCGCGAAGAACGCCGCCGCGCTGGCCAAGCCGCCGCGCGTGGAGGAGGCCGAAGACGAGATCGAGCCCTATTCGGTCGAGGAGATCCAAAGCCTGCTGATCGAGGTGAACAAGCGCCGCAACAGCGCTCGCTGGATGCTCGCCCTCGCGCTCGGCCTACGGCAGGGGGAGACGCTGGGACTCCGGTGGGCTGACGTGGACCTGGAGAACGAGTACCTGAAGCTGCGCCGGAACCGGCTGCGACCGAAGTACGCGCACGGCTGCAAGGAAGCCGCCCCGTGCGGCCGGAAGGCCGGGTACTGCCCCCTGCGCAGCCAGGTGCGGCGCGAGACGAAGAACACCAAGTCGCGCGCGGGGCGGCGCGCGGTGCCCCTGCCGGGCCCTCTGGTTCGGATGCTCCGGGCGCACAAGGAGGTGCAGGCACGCGAGCGGAAGGCGGCCAGCGACCTGTGGACCGAGTCCGAGTACGTGTTCACCAAGCCGCGCGGCGGTCCGCTCAGCCCGAACACGGACTACCACGACTGGAAGAAGCTCATCGGCGACGCCGGGGTGAGGGATGCGCGCCTGCACGACGCACGGCACACCGCCGCGACGGTGCTCATGCTGCTGGGGGTCCCGGACCGGGTCATCGACCAGATCATGGGTTGGGAGCCGGGAACGTCTGCCCGGATGCGTGCGCGGTACCTGCACGTGCCCGACGCCATGCTGAAGGACGTGGCACAGAAGATCGCGGAGGCCATCTGGGGCCCCTCGGCGAAGGTCCTTGTGGACAAAGACCAGGACAACGAGGTCTGAGGAACGAAGAAGAGCCCCACCGCAAGCGGTGGGGCTCTTCAACGTATTGCCCGGTGAGAGCAATGGCGGAGGATACGAGATTCGAACTCGTGAGGGGTTGCCCCCAACACGCTTTCCAAGCGTGCGCCCTAGGCCACTAGGCGAATCCTCCGGGGCAAACAATACAAGACGTTGAGGGGTGCTAGCGAACGTGATCGTCGCGTGGAGCTCCGGCCGGGGTCCGGCTCGATTCCGGGGCCCTCCATCCGCTAGGGTGGGGCCAGCCCCTCACGTGGCGCTATCTCACCCAACTCCCCCAGGGCCGGAAGGCAGCAAGGGTAAGTGGGCTCTGGCGGGTGCGTGGGGGGCGCTTTGCGTTCCGGGACGGGTCGGGCCGGCCGGGCCGCTGAGCAGGACCGCAGACGCAGGACCGCGCGCGGACCACGGTGGACCGGGCGGGTCTGCGGGCCGCCGTTGTCGGTGGGCCCGGATAACCTCGTAGACGTGTCGTCCCTTGCGCTGTACCGCCGCTACCGCCCCGAGTCGTTCGCCGAGGTCATCGGTCAGGAGCATGTCACTGACCCGCTGATGCAGGCGCTGCGCAACAACCGGGTCAATCACGCGTACCTGTTCAGTGGGCCGCGAGGCTGCGGCAAGACCACCAGCGCGCGCATCCTCGCCCGCTGCCTGAACTGTGAGCAAGGCCCCACGCCCACCCCCTGCGGGGAGTGCCAGTCCTGCAAGGACCTCGCGCGCAACGGGCCGGGATCCATCGACGTCATCGAGATCGACGCGGCCTCGCACGGTGGTGTGGACGACGCCCGTGACCTGCGCGAGAAGGCCTTCTTCGGGCCCGCCTCCAGCCGGTACAAGATCTACATCATCGACGAGGCGCACATGGTCACCCCGGCGGGCTTCAACGCCCTGCTGAAGGTGGTCGAGGAGCCGCCGGAGCACCTCAAGTTCATCTTCGCCACGACCGAGCCCGAGAAGGTCATCGGCACCATCCGGTCCCGGACGCACCACTACCCCTTCCGGCTCGTGCCCCCCGGCACCCTGCGGGACTACCTCGGCGAGGTCTGCGGCCGCGAGGGCGCCCACGTGGAGGAGGGGGTGCTGCCGCTCGTCGTGCGCGCGGGCGCCGGCTCCGTCCGTGACTCCATGTCCGTCATGGACCAGCTCCTGGCCGGCGCCACCGAGCAGGGTGTGACGTACGCCATGGCCACCTCGCTCCTCGGGTACACCGACGGCACCCTCCTCGACGCCGTCGTGGACGCCTTCGCCGCCGGGGACGGGGCCGCCGCCTTCGAGATCGTCGACCGGGTGGTGGAGGGCGGCAACGACCCGCGCCGCTTCGTCGCCGACCTGCTGGAGCGGCTGCGCGACCTGGTGATCCTGGCCGCCGTGCCCGACGCCCGGGAGAAGGGGCTCATCGACGCCCCCGCCGACGTGGTCGAGCGGATGCAGGCCCAGGCCTCCGTCTTCGGGGCCGCCGAGCTGTCGCGGGCCGCCGACCTGGTCAACACGGGGCTCACCGAGATGCGCGGAGCCACCTCGCCCCGGCTGCAGCTGGAGCTGATCTGCGCCCGCGTGCTGCTGCCCGCCGCCTTCGACGACGAGCGTTCCGTGCAGGCGCGGCTCGACCGGCTGGAGCGCGGCGGTGCGGCCTCCGCCGCCGCTGCCTTCGCCCCGGCCCCCGCCATGGGCTACGTCCCCGGGCCGGAGGCCCACGCCATGGCCCCCGCGACGGTACGGCCCCCCGTGCAGCAGGCTCCGACGCAGCAGGCCCCCGTCCACCAGGCCCCGGTGCACCAGGCCCCCGCTCCGGCCCCGGTGGCGCCGCCCGAGCCGGCGGCCCCCGCGGCCCCGGCCTCCGCCCCCGGCGCCTGGCCCGGTGCCGCGCAGCCCGGCGGCGGCGCCCCCGGTGCCTGGCCCGGCGCGGCCACCCCCGGGGCCCCCGCGGCTCCCGCTCCCGCGCAGGCGGCGCCCGCCGCCCCCGCCGCGGGTGCCTGGCCCGGCGCCGCCACCCCCGGCGCCCCGGCAGCCCCCACTGCTCCCCCGGCGGCCCCCGCCCAGGCCGCCCAGGCCTCGGCCCCGGCGGCGCCCGCCGCCCCGGCACCCGGCATGGCCGCCGGCGCCGGGCAGATCCAGGCCATGTGGCCGGCCGTCCTGGACGCCGTCAAGAACCGCCGCCGCTTCACCTGGATCCTGCTCAGCCAGAACGCCCAGGTCGCCGGCTTCGACGGCACCACCCTCCAGCTCGGCTTCCCCAACGCCGGGGCCCGCGACAACTTCGCGAGCAGCGGCAGCGAGGACGTCCTCAAGGCGGTGCTCGCCGAGCAGTTCCAGGTCAGCTGGAAGATCGAGGCCGTGGTCGGCGGGGGCGCCCAGCCCATGGCCCCCGTATCCGCGTCCTCCTACGGCGCTCCGCCCGCGCCCGCCTACAACCAGCCGCCGGCCCAGCAGGCCCCGCAGCAGTCGCAGCAGTCGCAGCAGCAGCCGTACCAGCAGCAACCGCAGCAGTCCCAGCAGCCGCAGCAGTCGTACCAACAGCAGCAGTCCCAGCAGCACCAGCCGCCGACCCACCAGGCGCCCCCGCCGGTCGCCCCCGAGGACGACATCGCGGAGGCCGACGACCCCGACCTCGTCGACACCGCACTGAGCGGACACGACCTGATCGTGCGCGAGCTCGGGGCCACCGTTGTAGAGGAATATACGAACGAATAGCGGGTCCGACTTGGGTGCCCGCACGAAGGGCACCCGGGAACGCGGGCTAGTCTTCATCGCGTGAAGGTCCTCGTCATCGGCGGCGGCGCCCGCGAACATGCCCTGTGCCGCTCTCTGTCCCTCGATTCCGACGTCAACGCGCTGTACTGCGCTCCCGGCAACGCGGGCATCGCCGAGGTGGCCGAGCTCCGCCCCGTCGACCCGCTCGACGGCGAAGCCGTCGCCCGCCTCGCCACCGAGCTCCGCGCCGACCTGGTCGTGGTCGGCCCGGAGGCCCCGCTCGTCGCCGGGGTCGCCGACGCCGTGCGCGCGGTCGGCATCCCCGTCTTCGGCCCGTCCGGCGAAGCCGCGCAGCTGGAGGGTTCCAAGGCCTTCGCCAAGGACGTGATGGCCGCCGCCGGCGTCCCGACGGCCCGCAGCTACGTGTGCACCACCCCGGAAGAGGTGGACGAGGCCCTCGACGCCTTCGGCGCCCCGTACGTGGTCAAGGACGACGGCCTCGCCGCCGGCAAGGGCGTCGTGGTCACCGACGACCGGGCCGCCGCCCGCGCCCACGCGCTGCGCTGCGACCGGGTGGTCATCGAGGAGTTCCTCGACGGCCCCGAGGTCTCCCTCTTCGCCATCACCGACGGCGTCACCGTGCTGCCGCTCCAGCCCGCGCAGGACTTCAAGCGCGCGCTCGACGGCGACGCGGGCCCCAACACCGGCGGCATGGGCGCGTACTCGCCCCTCCCCTGGGCCGACCCGAAGCTGGTCGACGAGGTCATGGCCTCCGTCCTGCAGCCCACCGTGGACGAGCTGCGCCACCGCGGGACCCCCTTCTCCGGGCTGCTCTACGCGGGCCTCGCGATCACCTCGCGCGGGGTGCGGGTCATCGAGTTCAACGCCCGTTTCGGCGACCCCGAGACCCAGGTGGTCCTGGCCCGGCTGCGCACCCCGCTCGCGAGCGTGCTGCTGGGTTCCGCCAACGGCACCCTGGACGTCCTGCCCCCGCTCAGCTGGCGCGAGGACGCGGCCGTCACCGTGGTCATCGCCTCCCACAACTACCCGGAGACCCCGCGCACCGGGGACCCCATCACGGGTCTGGCCGAGGTCGCCGAGCTGGACGCCCCGCACGCGTACGTCCTGCACGCCGGGACCCGCAGCGAGGGCGACGCGGTCGTCAGCGCGGGCGGACGCGTGCTGTCGGTGACGGCGACCGGTTCCGATCTGGCGGAGGCCCGGGACAGGGCGTATAAGGCGGTCGCGCGGATCGGGCTCGACGGCTCGCAGTACCGCACGGACATCGCGGCGAAGGCCTCGCAACAGCGCTGAACACCGCTGATCAGCGGGATTTCACGGAAGCGGGCCCGGTGCGCACTCGGTGCGGCCGGGCCCGCGCGCATGCTCGCGTGCGAGTGCATCCGGCCGCGTTCGAACGCACCCAGCTTTACCCAAAGCCATTCCATCGGGTGATCGTCCCCCGGTCTGCCTGACGGCCGCCTCCGCCCCAACTATGGTGCGGCGCAAGCATTCCGGCTCTCATTCCGGCACATGGCCCACCGGCATTGCGATGTCAGTGGCTGGTGTCACAGTGGGGGAGTGAGCAACGCCGCCGCGTGGCAGAGGGGGTGAGGTCCGGCCGTGTCCGGAACCGGTTCGATCGCTGAAGTGGGTACGCCGTCCGCGCGTTCCCGTGCCTTGGCCGTGCTGCGTGTGCGCAGCAGGGCACTGGCCGTCGGGCTGCTGCCCGCCGCGCTGGCCGTGGTGCTGGTGAGCGCCCGTACGACGGGCCGGCTCGCCGGTGACCCCTGGCCTGCCGTGACCCTCGCCGTGTGCGCCGTCGCCGCGTTCGTCCTGCTCGTCGGCGGGATCTTCGCCGCCGTCGTGCTGCGGGCGAGCCCCGCCATGACCCCGACCGTGCCCCTGTCGGAGTCCGCCGCCCCCGATCTCTACCGGCTCGTGCGGGACCTGGCGGACCGGATGGACGTTCCGGCGCCCTCCGCGATAGCCCTGACGCCCGACTGCGACAGCTGGCTGGAGGACCGCACGCACGCGGCGCACCGCCGTGCCCGCGGCCGCACCCACATATCAGGTGGGGCCGCCGGAGCCGGTGGCCCGGAGTGCGAGCCCGGCGCCGCCCCGGTGCTGGTGATCGGCTCGCCGTTCCTGTGGTGGATGAGGGTCGCCGAGCTGCGGGCCGTCCTCGCGCCCGTCGTCGCGGGTACGGGTCCCTCCGCGCACCCGGACATAGCCGACGCGCGCGGATTCGTACGGGGCCTCGACGCCGCCGTGGACGTGGGCGGCCGACGCTTCCTCGGCTGGATCGGCGCCCCCGCCCGGCTGCTGCTGCGGCTGTGCAGGGTGGACGCCGCCGAGATGGAGCGCGGGGTCGCCGCCGCGGCTTCGGACCGTGCACAGGGTGTGGATTACGCGCTGCGCATCGCCGCCCAGGAGCAGGTCGGGCTGGCCTACGCCGGCTGGGACCGGCTGCTGACCCGCGTCGCACTGCCCGCCTGGCGGATGGGCCGCTGGCCCGCGCACCTGGACGCGGGCGTCGTCTCCGCGCTGACCGAGCTGTCCCGCCGCGACCGGCTGGCCGACGGGTTCACCTCGCGGCTGGGCGAGCGCCCGGCGTGCGATCTGCTGGACCAGCCGGGTGCGGTGGACGAGGCCGCCTCGCTGCTGGCCGCGCGCCTCTTCCACGGCGGATCGGCCGAGGCCGGTCCGGACTGGTCGCCGGTGGACTGGGCGGCGTATCCGGAGGAGGTCGTCGACCGCAAATGGCGCACGGAGGCGGCCCGCCTGCTGGCCGCACTGGACGGGCTGTCGGCTTCGTCCGTGCCCGCCGCCTCCACGGTGGAGCGGGTGCTGACCCACCTCGCGGCCGCCGACGCCGACGCCCTGGCGGGCCGGCTGAGCGGTGACCTGGCGCGGGAGGCCGTGCCCGCCCTGGCGGCAGCCGCCGCGGGCCGCGGGGCCGACGCGCTGCCGCTGTTCCCGCTGGAGGCTCCGCGCAGCGGGCGGGACCTGCTGGCGGACCACGTCGTGGCGCTGGTGTGCTGCGCCGCCGTCGACTCCGCCGGGGGTGAGCCCGGCCTGGACTGGCTGGACGGGCCCGTCCTGCTGGTCGCCGGGGTGCGGCGGGCCGATCTGGCCGGACCGGTGTTGTCGCTCGTGGAGGACCGTGACCCCGGCCCGCTCCGGGACTGGCTCGCGGAGGTCGGCGTACGTCCCGAGAAGCCGGTCCGCCTGGTCTAGCCCGCGCCGCGGCCCCCGGGCCTCCGGCCTCTCGGGCCTCCGGCCTCTCGGGCCCCCCGAGCCCCAGGGCTGAGCCCTGCCGGGGTCCCTGTTGAACTTTTCGCGACGAACGGTGACGGAGTGCGTGCGTTATGTGATGTGCTGGGGACCGGTCGCGGCGTTCGGGGGAGCGAGGGAGGGGAGCAGCGGTATGGGTGCGGAGCAGATCCGGCGTTGGGAGTCAGGTGCGCTCGCGCACGCGGTGACCGATCCCTTCGGCCAGGGCCCCCTGCCGTGGTTCCGGGGGAGCGAGCTCTACTACGACGACAGCGGACAGGTCGTGCCCTGGTACGTGGACCCGGCCGTGGCCGCGGGGCCGGGCCAGCAGATCCCCCGCGCCCGTGGCGCGGGCGGCCCCCGCACCGCCGACGACGTGCACCGGCAGATCAAGGGGTTCAGCTCCACCGGAGCCGTCGCGCCCGGTGAGGCCATCGACTTCCACATCACCGTGGATCCGCCCCAGCAGTTCTCCGTGGACGTCTACCGCATCGGCCACTACGGCGGCGACGGCGCCTCCAAGATCACCACGAGCCCCCGCCTCTCCGGCATCGTCCAGCCCGCACCTCTGGCCGCGGACCGCACCGTCTCCTGCCACCACTGGTGGCTCTCCTGGCGGCTCCAGGTCCCCTCGTACTGGAGCGTCGGCGCCTATGTGGCGGTCCTGACGACCGCCGACGGGTACCGCTCGCACATCCCGTTCACGGTGCGCGACGACCACCCGGCCGATCTGCTGCTCCTGCTGCCCGACATCACCTGGCAGGCCTACAATCTTTACCCGGAGGACGGCAGAACGGGCGCGAGCCTCTACCACGCCTGGGACGAGGAGGGCCGGCTGCTCGGCGAGAGCGACGCCGCCATCACCGTCTCCTTCGACCGCCCCTACGCCGGCGCGGGCCTGCCCCTGCACGTGGGCCACGCCTACGACTTCATCCGCTGGGCCGAGCGCTACGGCTACGACCTGGCCTACGCCGATGCCCGCGACCTGCACGCCGGCCGCGTCGACCCCACCCGCTACCGCGGCCTGGTCTTCCCCGGCCACGACGAGTACTGGTCCGGCCCCATGCGCCGCACCGTCGAGCGAGCCCGCGACCACGGCACCTCGCTCGTCTTCCTCTCCGCCAACACCATGTACTGGCAAGTAGAGCTCTCCCCCTCGCCCTCCGGGGTCGACGACCGGCTCCTCACCTGCCGAAAACGCCGCGGCCCGGGCCGCCCCAGCCTCTGGCGCGAGGTGGACCGCCCGGAGCAGCAACTGCTCGGCATCCAGTACGCGGGACGGGTCCCCGAGCCCGCGCCGCTCATCGTGCGCAATGCCACGCACTGGCTCTGGGACTCCACCGGAGCCGTCGAGAACGACGAGCTGCCCGGCCTGGTCGCGGGCGAGGCCGACCGGTACTTCCCGCGCACGCAGCTCCCCGAGCACCAGAGCCGGATCCTGCTCGCGCACTCCCCGTACGAGGACGGCGACGGCCACCGCCGCCACCAGGAGACCTCCCTCTACCGGGCCCCCAGCGGCGCGCTGGTCTTCGCGTCCGGAACCTTCGCCTGGTCCCCGGCGCTCGACCGCCCCGGGCACGTGGACGAGCGGGTCCAGCGGGCCACCGCCAATCTCCTCGACCGCATCTGCAAGAGGGACTGACCGGACCCGTTGTCCGCGGTGGTGGGCAGGTGCGGGAGAATGGGCCGCGCGCTCGTACAGAACCACAGGGAGACTCCGTGCCCGGATTCGTCGAAAAGCCCGAGCCGGTCCAGGTGCCCGGCCTGGTCCACCTCCACACCGGCAAGGTCCGCGACCTCTACCGCGACGAGGACGGGAACCTGGTGATGGTCGCCAGCGACCGCATCTCCGCCGCCGACTGGGTGCTGCCCACCGAGATCCCGGACAAGGGCCGGATCCTGACGCAGCTCTCCCTGTGGTGGTTCGACCAGCTCGCGGACCTCGTCCCGAACCACGTCATCAGCACCGAGCTGCCCGCCGGCGCCCCCGCCGACTGGGCCGGCCGCGCCCTGGTCTGCCGGAACCTCGACATGGTCCCCGTCGAGTGCGTGGCCCGCGGCTACCTGACCGGCTCGGGCCTCGCCGAGTACGAGAAGACCCGTACGGTCTGCGGACTGGGCCTGCCCGAGGGCCTGGTCGACGGCTCCGAGCTGCCCGGCCCGATCTTCACCCCTGCCGCCAAGGCCGAGGTCGGCGAGCACGACGAGAACGTCTCCTACGAGGAGGTCGCGCGCACCCAGGGCGCCGAAACGGCCGCCCTGCTGCGCCAGACCACCCTCGCCGTCTACGGCCGGGCCCGGGACATCGCCCGCGACCGCGGGATCATCCTGGCGGACACCAAGTTCGAGTTCGGCTTCGACAAGGACGGGAACCTGGTCGCCGCCGACGAGGTGCTGACCCCGGACTCCTCGCGCTTCTGGCCGGCCGACCTGTGGGAGCCGGGCCACAGCCAGCCGTCCTTCGACAAGCAGTACGTCCGCGACTGGCTGTCCTCCCCGGCCTCCGGCTGGGACTCCAAGGGCGAACTCCCGCCGCCCGCCCTCCCGCGGGAGGTCGTGGAGCAGACCCGCTCCCGGTACGTGGAGGCCTACGAGCGGCTCACCGGCCAGACCTGGTCCTGAGGCCACGAGCGGGAAGGGGCCCCGGAAACGGGGCCCCTTCCCGCGGCCCCGGAAACGAAGGAAGCCCCGGTCCGAGGACCGGGGCTTCTTCACTGCTGAGCGGACAACGCGACTCGAACGCGCGACATCCACCTTGGCAAGGTGGTGCTCTACCAACTGAGCTATGTCCGCAGGTGCGCCTTAGCGCGAGAACTACTATACCCAACCCCGGGCCCGTGCGAGACGCACTGCCGTGTGCCGGTTCTCGGCCCCCAGCTTCGTCGCCGCCGAGGACAGGTAGTTCCGGACCGTCCCCGGGGACAGCGAAGCCCGCTCCGCGATCTCCGCGATCGGCGCCCCGTCCCCCGCCAGTTCCAGCACCTCGGCCTCGCGGGCCGTCAGCGGCGAGTCGCCGGCGCTGATCGCGTCGGCCGCCAACTCCGGGTCCACATAACGGCCTCCGGCGTGCACGGTCCGGATCAGCTCGGCCAGCCGCTGCGCCGAGACGGTCTTCGGCGCGAAGGCCCGTACGCCCGCGGCGAGGGCCCGCTTCAGGTGCCCGGGCCTGCCGTGGCTGGTCACGATCATGGTCTTGCAGTCGGGGAGTTCGGCCCGCAGGGATGTGGCCACGCTCACACCGTCGGCCCCCGGCATCTGCAGGTCCAGCACCGCCACGTCCGGCCGGTGGGCCCGCGCCATCGCGAGCGCCTCCGGCCCCGAGGCGGCCTCGGCGACGACCAGCAGATCGTCCTCCAGTCCCAGCAGTGCGGCGAGCGCGCCCCGGATCAGGTGCTCGTCGTCCGCCAGCAGTACGCGTACGGGGCTCATGCCCGCGCCTCCAGTCCTCGGATCGTCCCGGCCGGTGGGCCGGGAATCTGCGCCCGCAGCCGGAACCGCCCGCCGGACACCGGGCCGGCTTCCAGCGTGCCGTCCAGCACCGCGAGCCGTTCGCGCAGGCCCGCGAGGCCCGAGCCCGGCGGCCCGGCCGGGGCCTTGGGAGCCCCGTCGTTCTCCACCACCAGCGTGAGCGCGCCCGAGGGGCCCGCCGTCAGCCGGATCACGCAGCTGCGGGCGTCGCCGTGCCGCAGCACGTTCGTCGTCGCCTCGCGCACCACCCAGCCGAGCGCCGACTGGGCCTCGGCGGGCAGTTCGCGGCCCTGTTCGTACTCGACCAGGCAGTCCATCCCGGCCGCGTGCAGCACTCCGCGCGCACCCTCCAGCTCCACCGCGAGGTTCGCCTCCCGGTAGCCGCGGACCACGTCGCGGACCTCCTTCTGGGACTCCCGGGCGATCCGCTGCACCTCGATCATCTGGTCGACCGCTTCGGGGCGTTCGCGCCGCGCGAGCTGTACGGCCAGCTCGCTCTTGAGGGCGATCACCGCCAGGTTGCGGCCCATCACGTCGTGCAGGTCCCGGCCGAACCGCAGCCGCTCCTCGGCCACCGCGAGCTGTGCCTGGACCTCGCGGGCCCGGTCCAGCTCGTACACGGTGTCGAGCAGCCAGCCGGAGAACCCGCAGGCGAAGCAGAAGAAAGCGCTGGTCAGCAGCGCCCCGACGGCCAGACCGGCGGACTCGCCCGCCGAGATGCCGAAGGCGAGGGCCGCAAGGCCGACGAAGACGGCCGTGGCCGGAGCCACGTAGCGCATCTGGCGAACCTTGCGCAGGCACAGGACGAGCGTGCCGCTGGTGAAGCAGGTCGTGCCGACGATGAGGGTCGGAACCACTGCGGGGTCGCCGGTGAGGCCGGCCGTCCCCAGGCCGAGGACCCCCACGGTGGTGGATGCGGTCAGGGCGATGACGGCGACCGCGAGCCGCACCGGGCACTCGCGCCGGCCCAGGATCCAGTCGAGCGCCCGGGAGGAGAGGAAGCCGACGAGCAGGGAGTGCGCGCACACCGTGAGGAAGAGCGTGACCGTGACCAGCACGGGGGCCTTGCCGGCGGTCGACCCGAGCACGGCCAGTCCGATGGACACGATCTCGATGGCCACGAAGAAGTGGAACGACCACCGCGTGTACAGCTCGACCTTCCCCGCGCTGCTGCGGTTCTTCCACCACCCGCTGAGTTTCATGGCCCCAGTCTCGCGGCCCCCGGGCCGGGCGGGCCATGACACCTGTCATGGATCTCCGATAACCCGGGACGGACGGAAGGACAGAAGAACACAAGGACGGACATACGACAAAGGCCCCGGTCAATGACCGGGGCCTTCGTACACTGAGCGGACGACGCGACTCGAACGCGCGACATCCACCTTGGCAAGGTGGTGCTCTACCAACTGAGCTACGTCCGCATGCTTCCCACGACAAAACTGCCGTGCGATGCGTGCATCACTCTACCTGATCCACAACCGTGGCCGGTAAAGCGAGCAGAGCGGGTGACAGGGATCGCACACTGCGCCTTCCCCCTGGAAGGGGGATGTTCTGCTACTGAACTACACCCGCACGACTTCGGGGTCTGACCTGCGGCCTCGCCCCTTGGCGTGATCCACACACTAGCGGATCGGTGGGGGTGGATGGCAAATCGGCTCTCAGTGAGCCGCGTTGTACTCCTCGTAGACCTTCTTCGGGATCCGGCCGCGGGGCGGGACGTCGAGCTGGTTGGAGCGGGCCCAGGCCCGGACGACCGCCGGGTCGGGGGCGATGGAGGTGTGCTTGAAGGTCTTCCCGGAGCGGGCCTGCCGGCGGCCGGCGGCCACGAACGGGGCGAGGCTCTTCCGCAGTTTCTTTGCGTTGGCCACATTGAGGTCGATCTCGTACGACTTACCGTCCAGCCCGAAGACGACCGTTTCCGATGCATCTCCGCCATCGATGTCGTCGGAGATCGTGACTACTACGCGCTGCGCCACGGATATCGGTCCCTTCGTGCGACGCCGCTCCCCGCTGACGTGCGCGGACGAGGCGGTGATGTCGCCTGTGTGGATGTTTCGGAGGAATGCATCTTTCTGGCGTCGCCGTGCACCGAAAAATGCCGGCGCAACGGAGGAATCCTTTGTACCCCGATTCTCATTGCATTGCGAAGCCCAGTTAATTATCTCCGCGTGTCCCGCCGCAATGCCGGGTGCGTGGTTTTCCGGCGGATTTTGCGAAGCGTTGGTGAAGCGGAAACGACCGGAGGATCGTACAAGAGCGAAATCTACCCGCGTAGAAATTTCCGCCGGGTACGCTGAGGGAACCGCCTTCGCACCAACCACCTCATCGGGAGTGCCAGTGGCACGCGTCGTAGTCGACGTCATGCTCAAGCCGGAGATCCTCGACCCCCAGGGCCAGGCGGTGCAGCGTGCACTGCCGCGCCTGGGCTTCGAAGGGATCGCCGACGTCCGCCAGGGGAAGCGCTTCGAACTGGAGGTGGAGGGACCGGTCGACCAGGCCGCCCTCGACCGCATCCACAAGATGGCCGAAACCTTCCTCGCCAACACCGTCATCGAAGACTTCACCGTGAAGGTCGAGGCCTGACGGTGACCACTCGCATCGGAGTCGTCACGTTCCCCGGAACGCTCGACGACCGTGACTCGCTGCGCGCCGTGCGCCTCGCGGGAGCCGAGCCCGTATCGCTCTGGCACCGCGACAAGGACCTCCACCAGGTCGACGCGGTCGTCCTCGCGGGCGGCTTCTCCTACGGGGACTACCTGCGCGCCGGAGCCATCTCCCGCTTCTCACCGGTGATGGAGAGCATCATCGAGCAGGCCAAGGGCGGCATGCCCGTCCTCGGCATCTGCAACGGCTTCCAGATCCTCACCGAGGCCCACCTGCTGCCGGGGGCGATGCTCCGCAACAACCACCTGCACTTCATCTGCCGCGACCAGAAGCTGCGGGTGGAGAACACGGAGACCGCCTGGACCGGCGACTACACCGCCGGCGAGGAGATCTCCGTACCGCTCAAGAACATGGACGGCCGCTACGTGGCCGACGAGCGGGTGCTGGACGAACTGGAGGCCGAAGGGCGCGTGGCCTTCCGGTACGTAGACGTCAACCCGAACGGCTCGCTGCGCGACATCGCCGGCATCACCAACGCCGCGGGCAACGTCGTCGGCCTCATGCCGCACCCCGAGCACGCGGTCGAGCCGCTGATCGGGACGGGCCGCACCGACGGCCTCCCGTTCTTCACCTCGGTCCTGAAGAAGCTGGTCAGCGCATGAGCCTCGACACCGTCAAGAACGCCACCGAGACCCCGGACGCCTCCCAGCCCTGGAAGGAACTCGGCCTCAAGGAGGACGAGTACGCCCGGATCCGCGAGATCCTCGACCGCCGTCCCACCGGCGCCGAGCTCGCCATGTACTCCGTCATGTGGTCCGAGCACTGCTCGTACAAGAGCAGCAAGGTCCACCTGAAGCAGTTCGGCGAGAAGGTCCCGCAGAACGACGCCATGCTCGTCGGCATCGGCGAGAACGCCGGAGTCGTCGACGTCGGCCAGGGTTACGCGGTCACCTTCAAGGTCGAGTCGCACAACCACCCGAGCTACATCGAGCCCTACCAGGGTGCGGCCACCGGCATCGGCGGCATCGTCCGCGACATCCTCGCCATGGGCGCCCGCCCCGTCGCCGTCGTCGACCCGCTGCGCTTCGGCGCGGCCGACCACCCCGACACCAAGCGCGTCCTGCCGGGCGTCGTCGCGGGCATCGGCGGCTACGGCAACTGCCTCGGCCTGCCGAACATCGGCGGCGAGGTCGTCTTCGACGCCTGCTACCAGGGCAACCCCCTCGTCAACGCCGGCTGCATCGGCGTCATGAAGCACGAGGACATCCACCTCGCCAAGGCCTCCGGCCCCGGCAACAAGGTCATCCTCTACGGCGCCCGCACGGGCGGCGACGGCATCGGCGGCGTCTCCGTCCTCGCCTCGGAGACCTTCGACGACACGAAGCCGACCAAGCGTCCGGCGGTCCAGGTCGGGGACCCCTTCCAGGAGAAGCTCCTCATCGAGTGCACCCTGGAGATCTTCAAGGAGAAGCTGGTCGCGGGCATCCAGGACCTCGGCGGCGCCGGGCTCTCCTGCGCCACGAGCGAGCTGGCCTCCGCCGGCACCGGCGGCATGCGCGTCGACCTCGACACCGTGCCGCTGCGCGACGCGACGCTCTCGCCCGAGGAAATCCTCATGAGCGAGTCGCAGGAGCGCATGTGCGCGATCGTCGAACCGCAGTACGTGGACCGCTTCATGGAGATCTGCGAGAAGTGGGACGTCATCGCCACCGTCATCGGTGAGGTGACCGAGGGCGACCACCTGGAGATCTACTGGCACGGCGAGCTCATCGTGGACGTGCCCCCGGGCACCGTCGCCCACGAGGGCCCGACCTACCACCGCCCGTACGCCCGTCCCTCCTGGCAGGACGCGCTCCAGGCCGACGACGCCGGCAAGCTGCCCCGCCCGCAGACCTCCGAGGAACTGCGCGCGCAGGTCCTGGCCCTGGTCTCGTCGCCGAACCAGGCCTCGAAGTCCTGGATCACCGACCAGTACGACCGCTTCGTCCAGGGCAACACGGTGCTCTCGCAGCCCGAGGACGCCGGCATGGTCCGCATCGACGAGGAGACCAACCTCGGCGTCGCCATGTCCACCGACGGCAACGGCCGTTACGCGAAGCTCGACCCCTACACGGGTGCGCAGCTCGCGCTGGCCGAGTCCTACCGCAACGTGGCCGCGACCGGCGCGAAGCCCCTCGCGATCTCCGACTGCCTGAACTTCGGCTCCCCCGAGGACCCGGACGTCATGTGGCAGTTCGCCGAGGCCTGCCGCGGTCTCGCGGACGGCTGTCTGGAGCTGGGCACCCCGGTGACCGGCGGCAACGTCTCCCTCTACAACCAGACGGGCGACATCGCGATCCACCCGACCCCGGTCGTGGCGGTCCTCGGTGTGATCGACGACGTCAACCGCCGTACGCCGATGGCGTTCGCGGAGGCCGGCCAGCTGCTGTACCTGCTCGGCGACACCGCCGAGGAGTTCGGCGGTTCCGCCTGGTCCGAGGTGGTCCACCAGCACCTCGGCGGCATGCCGCCCAAGGTGGACCTGGGCCGCGAGAAGCTCCTCGCGGAGATCCTGATCTCGGCCTCGCGCGACGGCATGATCGACGCCGCGCACGACCTGTCCGACGGCGGCGTGATCCAGGCGCTCACCGAGTCCTGCCTGCGCGGCGGCAACGGTGCGCGGATCGTGGTGCCGGAGGCGCTGGACGCCTTCACCTTCCTGTTCTCCGAGTCCGCGGGCCGGGCCATCGTGGCCGTCCCGCGCAGCGAGGAGCTCCGCTTCACCGACATGTGCGGTGCGCGGGGCCTGCCGGCGACCCGGATCGGTGTGGTCGACGGCGAGGAGATCGAGATCCAGGGCGAGTTCACCCTCCCCTTGACCGAGCTCCGCACCGCGCACGAGACCACGATCCCGGCGCTGCTCGCCTGAGCCGCCCGTTTTTCCGAGCCCCCGTCCGGAACCTTTCCGGGCGGGGGCTCGTCCGTTCCGGCAGGACGTCCGCACGGGGGGCGGCCGCGGGGGAGGACCGGGGAAGGACCGGGGAAGGGGGGACGGATGTCCGGGATCAGGGGCCGAAGGCTCGGTACGGGCGGGGTGTTGCTGGTCGTGGCCGCCGTGGGCGTCGGCGGCTGGTTCGGGTACGACTGGAACCAGACCCGTCAGGACCGCGCGCGGAGCCGGGCGGAGATCACGGAGGCCTGCGAGGGCCTGGTCGACCCGGGGCGGGTGATGCGGCTCGGCATCCCCTCGGACAAGGTGGACGCCGGTGAGCGCGGGGACCGCCTGTGCGTCCTGCGCAGGGCCGGGATGTTCGAGGGCCAGGAGGACATGTACGAGTTCTTCTCGCTCGGGGTGGCGCACTCCACCGGACCCGTCGTCAACGCGGGCCGGTACGACTACGACGGCGGCCGCACCGTGGCGGTGACGGCGGCGTGCGCGAAGACCGCCGAAGGCACCGGGCCGACCTCCGTCCGGGCCACGGCCACCTCCCTCTACGAGAACGCCGACTTCGCCGATCCCCGGGAGCTGGCCGTGCTGGCCAGGGAAGCAGCACTGCGCGCGGCCGCGAAGCGGGGCTGCGCGACGCGGCTGCCCGAGGTGCCGCAGGATCTGCGGCGCGGCTGACCCCAGCGGTCTTGGGGCCGTCCGTCTGTCGGGCCGTCCGTCCGTCGGGCCGTCCGTCCCGGCTGCCGGGAATCGGCTGCCGGGTCCTGCTCCCCGCGCGCCCGGCGGCGTAGGGTCGGCCCATGCCTCCCGCGAAGAAGAAGCCGCGTACCTACGACCACGCCAGGACCCGTACGGCCGTCCTCGCGCAGTTCGGTCATGTACGGGACGCCGTACGGGAGTTGGATGCAGAGCAGCTCGCCGGGCCCAGCGGGGTCGGGGACTGGTCCGTCGCGGAGCTGGCCGCGCACATCGCGTGGATCGCCGACTCGCTGGCCGGCGGTCTCGCCCGGCCGCCGGCCGCCGTCGCCGAACTGTCCGCCGCCGAGTGGCCCTTCGCGACGGCCTCGCTCGCCGGGAAGATCGCCGAGGCCGCCAAGGAGACCCTGGAGGGCGCACCGCTCGCCGAGCTCTACGACCGGGCCGGAGCCCGCCTGGCCGAGGCGCTCGCCGCGAATCCCGGCGGCCGCGTGCTCGACCTGTGGATCGGGGCCATGACCCTGGCCGACTTCCTGGTCACCCGCACGGTCGAGCTCGTCGTCCACACCGACGACCTGCGCCGCGCCACCGGATTGGACGTCCCCGTGGACCGCCAGGCCCTGGCGGCCTGCACCCGGCTGCTCGCCGACGCCCTCGCGCTCAAGGCTCCGGGCGGGGCGGTGGAGTTCCGTGTCCCGCCGTTCGCGGTGGTGCAGTGCGTCGAGGGGCCCCGGCACACCCGCGGCACCCCGCCGAACGTGGTGGAGACCGACCCGCTGACCTGGATCCGGCTCGCCACCGGCCGTACGAGCTGGGCCGAAGCACTGGACGGGGCCCAGGTCCGGGCCAGCGGCGAGCGTGCGGACCTGTCGGCGCTGCTCCCCCTGATGAGCTGACCCGGGAACCGGTTCGCGGCCGGCCGCGTCCCATCGGCATGCGTACGCTGCCGCTCCTCCCCGCCGCCCTGGTCACCGTACTCGCGCTGTCCGCCACCGCCACCGCCTGCGGTGACGGTGGCGGGACGCCGGGGACGGGCCCCGGCCGCGGGTTCTCCGGATCCTGGTCGGTCGAGAGCCTGACCGTCGACGGCAAGGTGCTGAGCGCTCCCGCCGCCGCCAGGCTGTCCGTGGAGCCGGGCAAGGGCTACGAGGCCGAAGCCACCGGCAACTACGGCTGCAACGGCTTCACCGCCGCGGTGGTCTTCGACTCGGCGGCCACCATGACGGTGTCGCCCGGCGTCCACACCGAGATGGCCTGTCCGGACCTGCCGTTCGAGACGGCCTTCGCCAAGCTGTTCCAGGGCCGGCTGACCGTGGAACAGGGCCAGGAGAAGATCACGTTGAAGAGCCCGGACGGGAGCGTGATCGCCCTGAGCTCGAAGCCCCCGGCGCCCGCCGCCCCGCTCGTCGCCACACAGTGGACCGTCGACTCCCTGATCAAGGGGGAGACGGCATCCTCGGTCCCGGCCGGCGCCGAGGGCCGGGCCCGCTTCACCGTCGCCGCGGACGGGACGGTGAGCGGCAACCTCGGCTGCAACCGCTTCAACGCGTCGGCCGCCGTCGAGGGCAACCGGCTCACCGTCGGCCCCCTCACCACCACCCGGATGGCCTGCGAGGGCGGACCCGGAGAGGTGGAGCGGGTCCTCACCGAGCTGTTCGGCAGCGGCCCGCTCGACTGGAAGGTCCAGGGCGACGCCCTCACCCTCACCGCGACCGGTTCGGGCACCGCCATCACCGCCAAGGCGGCCTCGGCCGTCGAGTGACCTCCGGTCTCAGACGTGCGCGGTCCCGCCGTCCTTCGCCATCGCCGCGGCGATCCGACGCGCGGACTCGGCCCACACCTCGTCCGGGAGCTTCGGCAGCACGTCGTCCCACAGGGGCAGACAGGAGCCGCGCAGCTGCAGCATTCCCTCGGGGCGGGCCATCAGGAAGAGGTGCAGGTGGGCGCCGCCGTCCCCCCACTTGTTCACATGGACGCGGGCGATCCCGTCCAGCGTCCGGATCGCCCGCTCCACGCGCTGGAGCATCGCGCCGAGCTCGGCCGCCCGCTCGGACGGCAGGTCCAGCAGGTCGTGGTGGCCGCGCGGCACCAGCATCACTGCCGCCGGCAGCGCGCCGTGCTCGCCGTGCAGCCGCCAGTGCTCGTTCGTCCACAGGAAGCTCGAGTCCGGTCGGGCGCAGGAGCGACAGGTGTCCGGCCCGGCCTCCCCGGTGCGGGGCGGCTCGGGCAGTACCGGCTCCTCCAGCACCTTGATCCGCAGGTCTCCCTCGTACGGGAAGATCTCCCAGAACGGGATGCCGTCGGCGGGGAAGGGGATCCGCTCGCCGATCGGCAAACCACGTACGTACGCACTGGGTTCGGGTATCGCATCGCTCATGATCCACAGCTTTCCACAGGCTGTGGATCACGTCACCGACCCGGGACGGGCGATCAGCCCGGGTACGGCAGCAGCCCCGCGTCCGTCTTCTCCCAGGCCGCCCGCAGTTCGGCCAGCCGGGCCGGCTCCAGTGCCGCCTTGTCGGCCTGTTCGCGGATGTCCACGGCCAGGTTGAAGAGCTGGTCGCGGCCCGCCTTGCCGCGGTAGTACTTCCAGTCGCCGCGGCGCAGCGCCCGCTCGCCGCGCACCCGCCAGAACAGGTTCCGCTCGGCGGCCTTCTCGCCGCGCAGCAGGTATCCGGCCAGGCTGACCCCGTCCAGCGGGTACGCCGGATGGGCGCGGGCGCCCGCCAGTTCCAGCAGGGTGGCCGTCCAGTCCGGGGTGAAGACCGGCACGTGGCTGACCTGGCCGCCGTCGAGCCGGGCGGGCCAGCGCACGATGTTCGGGACGCGGATGCCGCCCTCCTGGAGGGAGGCCTTGTTGCCGGAGAGCGGCCAGTTGTAGGAGAACCGCTCGCCGCCGTTGTCGCTGGAGAAGAAGACCAGGGTGTCCTCCTCCTGGCCGGAGCGCTTGAGCGCCTTCAGCACCTCGCCGACCGAGCGGTCGAGGTCCTCCACCATCTGCTTGTACTTCTCGACGGACCCGCCGTCCTGGTGCCACAGGGCCCGCCCGTCACCGGCCTTGATCCGGCGCGTCACCTCGGCGCTCGCCTCGGTGTCCCCGTCGGCGATCCACGGCCAGTGCGGGGTGGTGAAGTTGAGGTTCAGCAGCCACGGCTTGTCTCCGTGGTCGCGGGAGACGTACTCACTGGCGCGCTCGGTCAGGATCCGCGTGTAGTAGCGCAGGTCCTTGTACTCGGCGTCGCCCTCGTAGAGGTCGTACTCCCCGCCCAGGCCCAGCTTGGAGTAGTACTCCAGGGCTCCGCCGAAGTTGCCGAAGAACTCGTCCCAGCCGGACTTGGTCGGGCTGTAGTCGGGCAGGTAGCCGCAGTGCCACTTGCCTATCAGCGCCGTGGCGTAGCCGGAGTCGCGCAGCAGCGAGGCGAGCGTCGGGTGGGTCGGCTCCAGGCCCGCCGACTTGTCGGCGATGGGCTCGGCGAGCCCGCCCTTGGTGCGGCCGGGGTAGCGGCCGGTGTAGAGGCTGAAGCGGGTCGGGGAGCAGGTCGCGGAGCCGGAGTAGGCGTCGGTGAAGCGGACGCCCTGGCGGGCGAGCCGGTCCAGGTTCGGGGTCTTGATGTGCGGGGAGCCGTAGGAGGACAGGTCGGCCCAGCCGAGGTCGTCCCCGAGGATGAACAGGATGTTCGGGCGGCGGGAACGGCGTCCCCGCTGGGCCCTGAACTCCCGTTCCTGCGGGCCCGCGTGCGGGGCTTCGGCGGGCGCGGCCTGGGCCGGGGCGGCGACGCCCAGCCCCACCGCCGCGGCGGCGGCGGTCGCTCCGACGGCGCCGCCGAAGGCGCGCCGGGACAGGTTGGGTTCGTACGAGGTCACGGGTGCTCCAGAGCAAGGCCCGCCGGCCCTCCGGCGCGGGGCCGGCTCCGGGCAGCGCGGGACGGCGCGGGGCACGGCGGAGGGCACGGCGGAGCAGAACACGACCGGAAAGCGGCGGGGAAAGGCGAAAAAGGAAAAGGAAAAGCGGCGCGAGCTACGCGAAACAGCGACAGATGGCGCTGGCGACACGGACGAGGTCCACGTGTCGGCGCGCGACGAGGGTGACGGTGCGGTCACCGAGAGGCTGCATGAGCCGGAGCTTGTACGAAACGACAGGCGACTGTCAACCAGGGCAATCCGGATATTGAGACGAACAGGTTCCGTCACCCTGCGTGCTGTGACATTTCCCGGGCATCCCCAATTCGGACCAGTGGTCGATCTCGCCTACACTCGGGGGCGTGCCTCGTGGTGATGGACGACTCAACCACGACCTGCTCCCCGGCGAAAAGGGCCCCCAGGACGCTTGCGGCGTCTTCGGTGTCTGGGCTCCGGGTGAAGAGGTCGCCAAGCTCACCTACTTCGGACTGTATGCATTGCAGCACCGCGGACAAGAGTCCGCGGGCATCGCTGTGAGCAACGGTTCCCAGATCCTCGTCTTCAAGGACATGGGCCTCGTTTCCCAGGTCTTCGACGAAACCTCTCTCGGCTCGCTCCAGGGTCATATCGCGGTCGGTCACGCCCGCTACTCGACCACTGGTGCCTCCGTCTGGGAGAACGCTCAGCCGACCTTCCGTGCGACCGCCCACGGCTCCATTGCCCTGGGTCACAACGGCAACTTGGTGAACACCGCCGAGCTCGCCGAGATGGTCGCCGACCTCCCTCGTCAGGACGGCCGTGCCACCCAGGTGGCGGCCACCAACGACACCGATCTGGTCACCGCCCTGCTGGCCGGCCAGACGGACGACGACGGCAAGCCCCTGACCATCGAGGAGTCGGCCACCAAGGTCCTCCCGAAGGTGAAGGGCGCCTTCTCGCTCGTCTTCATGGACGAGGGAACGCTCTACACCGCCCGTGACCCGCAGGGCATCCGCCCGCTGGTCCTCGGCCGCCTGGAGCGCGGCTGGGTGGTGGCGAGCGAGACCGCCGCCCTCGACATCTGCGGCGCCAGCTTCGTCCGCGAGGTCGAGCCGGGCGAGCTCATCGCGATCGACGAGAACGGTCTGCGGACCTCCCGCTTCGCGGAAGCAAAGCCCAAGGGCTGTGTCTTCGAGTACGTCTACCTGGCGCGCCCGGACACCGACATCGCCGGCCGGAACGTCTACCTCTCGCGTGTCGAGATGGGACGGCGCCTGGCCAAGGAAGCCCCGGCCGATGCCGACCTGGTGATATCGACACCGGAATCGGGCACGCCGGCCGCGGTCGGCTACGCGGAGGCCAGCGGGATCCCGTACGGCGTCGGCCTGGTCAAGAACGCCTACGTGGGCCGGACCTTCATCCAGCCCTCGCAGACGATCCGCCAGCTCGGCATCCGCCTCAAGCTCAACCCCCTCAAGGAAGTCATCCGGGGCAAGCGCCTGGTGGTCGTCGACGACTCGATCGTCCGCGGCAACACCCAGCGCGCCCTGGTCAAGATGCTCCGCGAGGCCGGCGCGGCGGAGGTCCACATCCGGATCTCCTCGCCGCCGGTGAAGTGGCCGTGCTTCTTCGGCATCGACTTCGCCACCCGGGCCGAGCTGATCGCCAACGGCATGACGGTCGACGAGATCGCCACGTCGCTGGGCGCGGACTCGCTCTCGTACATCTCGCTCGACTCGATGATCGAGGCGACGACCATCCAGAAGCCCAACCTCTGCCGTGCCTGCTTCGACGGCGTGTACCCCATGGAACTGCCCGACCCGCAGCTCCTGGGCAAGCAGCTCCTGGAGTCGGAGCTGGCCGGCGGCACCGACGCCGCCGACGCACTCCGGCGCCCGTAGAGCCCGAGGCAACGCCGCGGTCCGCGGGCTCCCACGAGCCCGCGGACCGGGGCCCCTCTCCTTCCCCCTCATCCTGCTCAACCTGCGCGGGGCCTTCTCTTTCAGGCTTTTCCAGGGCCTCGCACCACACGCAGCAACGACACGAAAGCTCTCTCCTGTCATGACAGAGAAGACCACCGGTGCCAGCTACGCAGCCGCGGGCGTGGACATCGACGCGGGAGACCGCGCCGTCGAGCTGATGAAGGAGTGGGTGAAGAAGACGCAGCGCCCCGAGGTCCTCGGCGGCCTCGGCGGTTTCGCCGGCCTCTTCGACGCCTCCGCCCTCAAGCGCTACGAGCGCCCCCTGCTCGCCTCCGCCACCGACGGCGTCGGCACCAAGGTGGACATCGCCCGCCGCATGGGCGTGTACGACACCATCGGCCACGACCTCGTGGCGATGGTCATGGACGACATCGTCGTCTGCGGCGCCGAGCCGCTCTTCATGACCGACTACATCTGCGTGGGCAAGGTCCACCCCGAGCGTGTCGCGGCCATCGTCAAGGGCATCGCCGAGGGCTGCGTCCTGGCCGGCTGCGCCCTGGTCGGCGGCGAGACCGCCGAACACCCCGGCCTGCTGGGTCCGGACGACTTCGACGTGGCGGGCGCCGGCACCGGCGTCGTGGAGTACGACCGTCTGCTGGGCGCCGATCGCATCCGTACGGGCGACGCCGTCATCGCGATGGCGTCCTCCGGTCTTCACTCGAACGGGTACTCGCTGGTGCGCCACGTCCTCTTCGACCGGGCCGGAATGGCCCTGGAGAGCCACGTCGAGGAGCTCGGCCGGACCCTCGGCGAGGAGCTGCTGGAGCCCACCAAGATCTACTCGCTGGACTGCATGGCCCTCACCCGTGCGGCCGACGTGCACGCCTACTCCCACATCACGGGCGGCGGCCTCGCGGCCAACCTCGCCCGGGTGATCCCGGACCACCTGCACGCCACGGTCGACCGCTCGACCTGGACCCCCGGTGCGATCTTCGACCTGGTCGGCAAGGCCGGGCAGGTGGAGCGCCTGGAGCTGGAGAAGACCCTGAACATGGGCGTCGGCATGATGGCCGTGGTCCCGCAGGAGTCGGTGGACGTGGCCCTGACCGCCCTGTCCGACCGGGGCGTCGAAGCCTGGGTAGCGGGAGAGATCCTGGACCGCGGCGACCTCACCGAGGGCGCGACGATGACCGGCGACTACGCGAGCTGACGGGTGCGGCTGGTGGGAGCAAGGCTCCCACCAGCGCGAACAGCACGGAAACCCGGCCCGGGGCGATGCCCTGGACCGGGTTTCCGTGCATGTGAAGCTGTGTGCCGCTGCTGAGGATGAGGATCAGCGCACCGCGTGTCCGACGCCGAGTGGCGCGTCAAGCACCGCGACGGTAGACGGACGGACCGGACTCTTCGTCCTCGTCCTCGTCATCGCTGTTGTAGCGCTCCGCGTACTTGGCGTACGGGTCGTCCTCGTCATCATCATCAAGCTCGTCATCGACGACCGGCTCGCTGACAGGCAGCGGTTCCGTGTGCGATGCGCCCAGCTCATTGGCCAGACGCGACAAGTCAGTCCCGCCGCTGCTGTACTTCAGCTGGCGGGCGACCTTCGTCTGCTTGGCCTTTGCCCGGCCGCGCCCCATGGCTCGACCCCCTCGGTGACGGGGCTCGACGGCCCCAGAGTCTGACACGCGTTCATGGTTCGGAGCGGGCTCTCCGTGGAGAGACCGTCCGTAGGGGTTTAACGGTACCTGCTTCCGCGGCCATACGGTACGCCGCCCGCATGACGCGCCCCGGTGCAGTACCAGCAAGGCGCCCCGTCCTCGCTGGTCAGCTGCGATTTTAGCCGTTTCCTGACGGACGACCCGCCGAAGCGCAGTGAGTTCCGTCTCGCTGCGCCCCGACGGGCCGCCCCAGAGGCCCCGAAAGGCCCCGTGAGTGGATCAGGCCGTGTGCGCGGCGCGGGCGTCCGCCATCCGCTGCTCGGCGATGCGGTCGGCCGCCGCGGCCGGCGGAATCCCATCCGCCTTCGCACGTGCGAAGATCTCCAGCGTGGTGTCGAAGATCTTCGCGGCCTTGGCCTTGCAGCGGTCGAAGTCGAAGCCGCGCAGCTCGTCGGCGACCTGGATGACCCCGCCCGCGTTGACCACGTAGTCCGGCGCGTAGAGGATCCCGCGGTCCGCGAGGTCCTTCTCGATGCCGGGGTGGGCGAGCTGGTTGTTCGCCGCACCGCAGACGATCTTGGCGGTGAGGGCGGGCACCGAGTCGTCGTTCAGGGCCCCGCCGAGCGCGCAGGGGGCGTAGATGTCCAGGCCCTCCACGCGGATCAGCGCCTCGGTGTCGGCGACGGCGGTCACCTTGCCGGGGTGCTTGTCGAGGATGCGCTCGACGGACTCGGTGCGGACGTCCGTGATGACGACCTCGGCGCCGTCCTCCAGCAGGTGCTCGACCAGGTGGTGGCCGACCTTGCCGACGCCCGCGACGCCCACCTTGCGGCCGCGCAGGGTCGGGTCGCCCCACAGGTGCTGGGCGCTGGCGCGCATGCCCTGGAAGACGCCGAAGGCGGTGAGGACCGAGGAGTCGCCGGCGCCGCCGTTCTCGGGGGAGCGGCCGGTCGCCCAGCGGGTCTCGCGGGCCACGACGTCCATGTCGGCCACGTAGGTGCCGACGTCGCAGGCGGTCACGTAGCGGCCGCCGAGGGACTCCACGAACCGGCCGTAGGCCAGCAGCAGCTCCTCGGACTTCAGGACGTCCGGGTCGCCGATGATGACGGCCTTGCCGCCGCCGAGGTCGAGCCCGGCGAGCGCGTTCTTGTACGACATGCCGCGCGAGAGGTTCAGCGCGTCGAGGACGGCCTCCTCGTCCGAGGCGTACGCGTGGAACCGCGTACCGCCGAGGGCCGGGCCCAGGGCGGTGGAGTGGATCGCGATGACGGCCTTCAGGCCGGAGGCTCGGTCCTGGCACAGCACGACTTGCTCGTGGCCGCCCTGTTCACTGCGGAACAGGGTGTGCAGGACGCCGTCGGTCATTTCGGTCACGGTGGTGACTCCCATGGAAGAGATGCGGCGGGAAAGACGCCCGCCCTGCGGGTGGGGGAGGGCGTGCTGGGAGCAGCGTAAGACCTCGGGGGCCCGGCGATCCTCCCCGTCCGGAGATCGGGACACTCAAGGGTGGGAGGCGGGCGGGCGACCGCGCGCCGGAGTAGCGCCGGGCGGGGCGGGGGAGTACGAGAGCGTGAGCGAATCCACCGATCCCAGGCTGCCGTCCGCCCGCTCGGCCCCCGTCGTCCCCTACGCCTCCTACCTGCGCGTCTACGAGCCGCTGACGGCCTTCCCGGAGCCCGAGCGCGCCCACTGGGCCGACTACGCCCGGCGCGGGGCCACCCCGACGGCCCAGGACGAACTGCGACGGTCGCTCGTGGACTTGGTGCGGGTGCCCGTGGTCGGGGTCCCGGCGCACGAGAGCGCGGACGCCTTCACCGCCGAGGTCGACGGGGTCCTGCTGGTCTGCCCCTGGCGGACGAGGCTGCGGGGCTGGCTCGCGCTCCAGGAACTGCAGGCCGAGTTCCCGCTGCCGGTACTCGACGCCGCCCTGCCCGCGGCCGCCCGCCGCCGCGCGACCGAGGACTACGAGCTCTGGCGCGTGCGCAATCCCGACGCGCGGCCGTGGATCCGCACGGGGGTCTGGCAGGTGCCGCTGCGCTGGTTCGTGCTGGTGTCCGACGAGGAGCGGGAGTACGTGCCGGGCGAGGGGCTGCGCTACCGGACGCCGATGGTGCAGGCCCGGCGCCGGCTCGCGCGGGGGCTGCGGACCCTGCGGGAGGCGGAGGGGTACGGGATGCTCGCCGAGGGGCTGGTGGAGGTCGGCAGCTGGCTGGAGGAGTTCCACCCCCGCTCGATGGTGGAGCTCGACTACGGCGGGCTGCTGCACGCCCTGCCGGCGGACCGGCTGGAGGCCGACCACTCGGCGGCGGACCTGGCGGCGGGGCTCGCGGCCCTGCGGGCCGGGGACCGGGACGGGGCGGGGCGGACTTACGGGGCCCTGGCGGAGCGGTGGCGGGCGGTCCGGGAGAGACTCTTCGCCAACTGAGTCGTTCGGTTCCGGATCCGGCCGGAGTGACCTGCGCGACCCCGCTAGCGACTCCGGGCGCGGTTGTCCATCCGGCGATCGGCCGAGCTCGGAAGAGAACGGCCAGCTCAAGGCCGTGATGCCCTCTTTTGGGTCTTTGTTCCGGGACCTACGTCCCGATACGGGCCATTGGCCCAAGCGTGACGGACCGCACTTTCTACACCCTTGCGCCCTTCCCCTACCCTCGTGCCAAAATAGGACAAGGAGTCCGGGGAGGGTTCCTTCCGTCCAACTAAGGGCGGAATGCTCGGTATTGCACTCTACGGGGGGTCTGACGACTCCTGATCGCTCTGTGACTGATCGTCACAGTGGGGTGACTGTCCGTTATGGGACGGTCCATCGGCTTCCGCCGCTGATGAACACCTCGGAGGGCAATTCCATCGGTTTGGCCGTCGAGGCTGGACGGATGGTGTAGTTGTAGTGCCGAGGACAAGCCGTTCGTCCTATAACCGACTCGGCCCGCGTATGTCCATTTCGGGCAACGTGGGCCAAGGTGCAGAATTTAGAGGAAAGAACCGAGATGGTTCGGTTCTCCCGAGGAGGCCGCTCATGACCGCTCGCACCCCTGATGCCGAGCCGCTGCTGACCCCGGCTGAGGTTGCCACGATGTTCCGCGTGGACCCGAAGACGGTCACCCGTTGGGCCAAGGCTGGCAAGCTCACGTCCATCCGCACCCTGGGTGGACACCGCCGCTACCGCGAGGCTGAGGTCCGCGCACTGCTTGCGGGAATTCCGCAGCAGCGCAGCGAGGCCTGAGGTTCCGCAGCACCACTTATTGCCGGGTCGATATCGGGTCCCCCAATCCGATGAGACCCACAGAGCTTTGAAACGACCGGACCTGCCCCAACAGGTTCATCAGTCGTTCGATCGCGCTGGACTCCGCCGGGTCCAGCGCGATCTTTTTTATGCCCTGGTCAGGGGGTTATCGAGCTGGTGTGCGGAGCCGGCCGGGGTGGGTGCAATGGCACATATAAAATCGAGCGGGCGTATGAGTCCGATAAAAGCGTGCGTCTCAAAAACACATGGGGTGACTCCCGTCACAGATGATCACTCTTGTGGTTCAGGCGATGCACCCCGTAAAGGGATGTGCCGCGCAGAGCGCATCATCCGAACGGGCGATTTCGCGGCCGCGATGGGGTGACGGGGCCGGAGGGGGTGCGGGCGGCGGCCGGGAGGTGGCGGTTCGGGGCGGCCCCGACTTCTCGGCCGGCCCCGCGCGGGGCTCCAGGGGGCCCTCAGCGTGCCGTGGAGGGCCTGGTGGGGGTTCTGGGAGTGGCTGGGCCCAATCGGTGCCGTGAGGCGGGCTGGTGGGCCGTCCGGCCCAACGGGACCGTGCCGTGGCCGACGCGCCGGACGGCGGCTCGGGCCGTACGTCGCCCCGCACTTCGGTGCCGTCGTGCCCCGGAAACGCGTCAGGGCCCGCATCCCTGAGGATGCGGGCCCTGACGATCTTGCGAACCTGACGGGACTTGAACCCGCGACCTCCACCTTGACAGGGTGGCGAGCTAACCAACTGCTCCACAGGTCCTTGATTTGCGGCCGCTGGGCGGCTGCGAATCAGACTGTACCGCAGCTCAGGGGGTGCAGTCGAACTCGATCACCGAGCGGGTCCCGGGGCCGCCGCGTCCACCGCCTTCACGATGCGTTTGTCGGAGATCGGATAGGCCGTTCCGAGCGCGTGCGCGAAGTAGCTGACCCGCAGTTCCTCGATCATCCAGCGGATCTCGGTGACCTCCGCCGGGACGGGCCTGCCCTTCGGCAACTGCTCCAGCAGCCACAGGTACTCGTCCCGCATCTCGTGGACCTTCTCCATGCGCGTGGTGTCGCGCTGGACGCCCGTGGGCATCTGCTGGAGCCGCCGGTCGATGGCCACCAGGTAGCGCATCAGGTCCGGCAGCCGGCGCAGTCCGGTCAGCGTGACGAAGCCGGCCGGCATGAGCGCCGCGAGCTGCGTCTTGACGTCCTGGACGTTGGCCACCAGGGCGAGGCTGGCCGTGGTCTTCAGGCGGCGCTCACAGGCCTGCCAGGCGGCCAGCACCTGCTGCACCTGCGTGATCGTCCGTACGGTCGTGTCCACCAGGTCGGTCCGCACGGCCTCGTAGAGCTTGCGGAAGCCCGCCTCGTCCCATGCCGGGCCGCCGTGCCGTGCGATCAGGTGGTCGGCCGCCGCGGTCGCGCAGTCGTCGAACAGCGCCTGGATGGAGCCGTGCGGATTGCGCGACAGGGCCAGCTTCTGCTGGTTGCTCAGGTGGTCCGAGGCGAACTTCGCCGGGTTCACCGTGATGTTGAGCAGGATCAGGCGCCGGGTGCCGAGCCGCATCGCCTGCTGCTGCTCGGCCTCGGTGTCGAAGAGGCGTACGGAGACGCTCGTACGGGCGTCCACGAGCGCCGGGTACGCCTTCACCGGCTGGCCGGCCCGGCGGGTCTCGAAGACCTTGGTCAGCGTGCCGATCGTCCAGTCCGACAGCCCCGTCTTCTCCACCGACTCCCCGCCCTCCCGCTCGGCGGTGGCCGCGGCGGCCTGCGAGAGGGCCTGGCGGGCCTTGGGCTTGAGCTGGAGCCGCAGGGCCTCCAGGTCCTTGGCCTCGGCGAGGTTCTTGCGGCGCTCGTCGACGATCCGGAAGGTGATCTTCAGGTGGTCGGGGATCCGGGTCAGGTCGAAGTCCTCGGCGCTGACCGGGACCCCGACCATCCGCTGGAGCTCCCGGGCCAGCGTCACGTGCAGGGGCTCCTGCAGCGGGTGCGAGGTGGCCAGGAAGCGGGTCGCGAAGTTCGGCGCGGGCACGTAGTGCCGGCGGATCGGCTTCGGGAGGGACCGGATCAGCTCCGTGACCACCTCCTCGCGCAGACCCGGGATCTGCCAGTCGAAGCCCTCGTCCGTGACCTGGTTCAGCACCTGGAGCGGGATGTGGACGGTCACGCCGTCCGCGTCCGCGCCCGGCTCGAACTGGTAGGTCACCCGGAACTTCAGCCGGCCCTGCATCCAGGAGTCCGGATAGTCGGCCTTGGTGACCCCGGCCGCCTTCTCCGTCAGGAGCATCTCGCGCTCGAAGTCGAGCAGTTCGGGCTCGTCGCGCTTCTTGTGCTTCCACCAGGAGTCGAAGTGCGCCCCGGAGACCACGTGTTCGGGGATCCGCTGGTCGTAGAAGTCGAAGAGCGTCTCGTCGTCGACCACGATGTCGCGGCGCCGGGCCCGGTTCTCCAGCTCCTCCACCTCGGTGAGGAGCTTGCGGTTGTCGGCGTAGAACTTGTGGTGGGTCCGCCAGTCACCCTCGACCAGGGCGTTGCGAATGAACAGGTCGCGCGAGACCTCGGCGTCGATCCGGCCGTAGTTGATCTTCCGCTGCGCGACGATCGGCACGCCGTACAGCGTGACCTTCTCGAAGGCCATCACCGCCGCCTGGTCCTTCTCCCAGTGCGGCTCGCTGTACGTGCGCTTGATCAGGTGTTGGGCGAGCGGCTCCACCCACTCGGGCTCGACCTTGGCGTTCACCCGGGCCCACAGCCGCGAGGTCTCCACCAGCTCGGCCGACATCAGGAACTTCGGCTGCTTCTTGAACAGCGAGGAACCGGGGAAGATCGCGAACTTGGCGGACCGGGCCCCCAGGTACTCGTTCTTGTCGGTGTCCTTCAGCCCGATGTGCGACAGCAGACCGGCGAGCAGCGAGATGTGCACGCTCGTCTCCGGGGCATCGGCCTCGTTGACGTGGATGCCCATGGTCTTGGCGACCGTACGCAGCTGCGAATAGATGTCCTGCCATTCGCGGATCCGCAGGAAGTTCAGGTACTCCTGCTTGCACATCCGGCGGAAGGAGGAGGAGCCGCGCTCCTTCTGCTGCTCCCGGACGTAGCGCCACATGTTCAGGAAGGAGAGGAAGTCGCTCGTCTCGTCCTTGAACCGGGCGTGGTTCTGGTCGGCCTGCGTCTGCTTGTCCGAGGGCCGCTCGCGCGGGTCCTGGATGGACAGGGCCGCCGCGATGACCATGACCTCGCGGACGCAGTTGTTCTTGTCCGCCTCCACCACCATGCGGGCGAGCCGCGGGTCCACGGGCAGCTGGGAGAGCTGGCGGCCCATCGGGGTGAGCCGCTTCTGGCCACCCTCCTTGGACGCGGCCTTCTCGTCCGGGTCGAGCGCGCCGAGCTCCTGGAGGAGCTGCACGCCGTCGCGGATGTTGCGGTGGTCCGGCGGGTCGATGAAGGGGAACTTCTCGATCTCGCCGAGGCCGGCCGCGGTCATCTGGAGGATGACGGAGGCGAGGTTGGTGCGCAGGATCTCGGCGTCCGTGAACTCCGGACGGGTCAGGAAGTCGTCCTCCGAGTACAGCCGGATGCAGATGCCGTCCGAGGTACGGCCGCAGCGGCCCTTGCGCTGGTTGGCGCTGGCCTGCGAGATCCGCTCGATGGGCAGCCGCTGGACCTTGGTGCGGTGGCTGTAGCGGGAGATGCGGGCGCTGCCCGGGTCGATCACGTACTTGATGCCCGGGACGGTCAGCGAGGTCTCGGCGACGTTGGTCGCCAGGACGATCCTGCGCCCGGTGTGCTGCTGGAAGACGCGGTGCTGCTCGGCGTGCGAGAGGCGCGCGTAGAGGGGGAGGACCTCGGTCAGGCGGAGCTTGCGCTTCTCCAGCGCGTCCGCGGTGTCGCGGATCTCGCGCTCGCCGGAGAGGAAGACCAGGATGTCGCCCGGCCCCTCCGCCTGGAGCTCGTCCACGGCCTCGCAGATCGCGGTGATCTGGTCGCGGTCGCTGTCCTCGGAATCGTCTTCCAGGAGCGGCCGGTAGCGGACCTCCACCGGATACGTGCGCCCACTGACCTCGACGATCGGGGCCTCGCCGAAGTGCCGGGAGAAGCGCTCCGGGTCGATGGTCGCCGAGGTGATGATCACCTTGAGGTCGGGCCGCTTGGGCAGCAGCGTGGCGAGGTAGCCGAGCAGGAAGTCGATGTTCAGCGACCGCTCGTGGGCCTCGTCGATGATGATCGTGTCGTACGCGCGCAGCTCGCGGTCCGTCTGGATCTCGGCGAGCAGGATGCCGTCCGTCATCAGCTTCACGAAGGTCGCGTCCTGGTCCACCTGGTCGGTGAACCGGACCTTCCAGCCGACGGTCTGGCCGATCTCGGACTTCAGTTCCTCCGCGATGCGTTCCGCGACCGTGCGGGCCGCGATCCGGCGGGGCTGGGTGTGCCCGATCATGCCCCGGACCCCGCGCCCCAGCTCCATGCAGATCTTGGGGATCTGTGTGGTCTTGCCGGAGCCGGTCTCGCCCGCGACGATCACGACCTGGTGGTCGCGTATCGCCTCGGCGATCTCGTCCTTCTTCTGGCTGACGGGAAGGTTCTCGGGATACGTGACCTCGGGCTTCCGCGAGGCGCGCCCGGCCAGTCGCACGGCGGCCTTTTCGGCCTCCGCACGGATCTCGTCGAGTACGGCCTGCTTGGCCTCGGGCTTGCGGATGCGGCGGGCGCCTTCGAGGCGGCGGCCGAGGCGGTGCGCGTCACGGAGGGAGATCTCACCGAGAAGCGTCTGCAGGGCGGCGAAGGAAGTAGACATACCTGGTCGAGGATCTCACCCGTAGGTGCCGGGTGGCGAACGCATTTGTGGGGCCGACCCGTACCATTTCGGGACGAGTCCGCCGAGCGTTACCCCGATGTGTCCCCCTGACGTGTTCCCAGCGACGTCCAGTCGACGTCCCGTCGCTGTCCCGTCGATGTCCCAGCGATGTCCCAGCGAGAGGCCGCCCACGATGTCCCGCAACCGCCGCCTCCGGTGCGTGTTCGCGGTGCTGCTGGGCTGGGCCCTGCTGGCCGGGACCTTCCAGGCGGCGCCGGCCGCGCCGGCACCGGCGGCCCCGGTGATCTTGGTGGCCTCGGCTGTCCCGGACATCCCCGTGGCCCCGGCCATCCCTGTCGGCGAGGTTCCCGCAGCCTCCGGGCAGGTGGCCGTGCGGGCCTCGGCCCCCGCGGAGCCGGGCTCCTCCGTTCCCGTCGCGGTCTTCTCCGCCTCCGCCTCCGCCGAGCCGGCCGGGCCCGCCTGCGCCCCGGGGCCCCCCGGGCGGGACGGCGTACCCGCCCTGCCGGCGCGGGCCCGGTCCGACCAGGCCCCGGCCCCGCCCGCACGGCCCGGGCCCGAGGTGGTGGTCCCGTCGCGGGCGATACCCGTACGGGTCCTCGTACGCGGGCCCGGCCAGTCGGCGCCGTCCCCGCTGGAGCTGTCCGTGATGCGGGTCTAGGAAGACCGGCCGCACCAGCCGCCCGGTCCCGCCTCGTCCCGCACCCCTCCGCACAGCTCTGGAGCACCCGCATGTCCCCTTCCCCTTCCTCCTCCCCTTCTTCCTCTTCCTCCCGCAAGCCCCTGCTGATCTCCGCCGGGGTCGCCCTCGCCGCCGTCACCCTCGGCCTCGTCTCCTGGCAGGCCACCAAGCCGGACGACGGCGCCGCCGGTGCCGCCCGGTCGTCCGCGGCTTCCGCTCCCGAGGCCGGATCCGCCAAGGACCCCGCCGCGCAGCTCAAGGCCCTGGCCCGCCGCGAGCCCGGGGACAAGCTCGCCGCCGGCCGCGCCGACGCTCCCGTCGTCCTGATCGAGTACTCCGACTTCAAGTGCGGCTACTGCGGAAAGTTCGCCCGCGACACCGAGCCCGCGCTGATGAAGAAGTACGTGGAGGACGGCACCCTGCGCATCGAGTGGCGCAACTTCCCGATCTTCGGCGCCGACTCCGAGGCCGCCGCCAAGGCCGCCTGGGCGGCGGGGCAGCAGGACCGCTTCGCACAGTTCCACGCGGCCGCGTACGCCGAGGGCGCCAAGGAGAAGGGCTTCGGCGCGGAGCGGCTGACCGAGCTGGCGCGCGAGGCGGGGGTCCCGGACCTGGAGCGCTTCACGAAGGACATGGCAGGGGAGCAGGCCGCCGCCGCTCTGGAGAAGGACCGGGAGGAGGGGTACCGCATCGGCGTCACCTCCACCCCGTCCTTCCTGATCAACGGGCAGCCCATCGCCGGAGCCCAGCCCCCGGCGGCCTTCGAGGCCGCCATCGCCAAGGCCAAGGCGCAGGCGGCCGCGAAGTGACCGACGTCGGATACCTGGCCGCCCTGCTCGGCGGCCTCCTCGCGCTGCTCAGCCCGTGCAGCGCGCTGCTCCTGCCCGCCTTCTTCGCGTACTCCATCGACTCCACGTCCAGACTGCTGGCGCGCACCGGGATCTTCTACGCGGGCCTCGCGAGCACCCTCGTACCGCTGGGGGCCGCGGGTTCGTACGCCGGGCGGTTCTTCCACGGCAACCGCGAGGCCCTCGTGCTGTTCGGCGGCTGGCTGATCATCGGACTCGGCCTCGCCCAGATCCTGGGCCTGGGCTTCGCCCCGAAGCGGATCGCGGAGCTGTCGGGGAGGATCCGGCCGACCACCGCCCTGTCGGTGTACGCGCTGGGCGCGGTCTACGGGCTGGCCGGCTTCTGCGCCGGGCCCATCCTCGGCAGCGTCCTGACGGTGGCGGCGGTCAGCGGCAGCCCGGTCTACGGAGGCCTGCTGCTGGCGGTGTACGCACTGGGCATGGCCGTACCGCTGTTCGTGCTGGCACTGCTCTGGGAGCGCTTCGACCTGGGCCGCCGGCGCTGGCTGCGCGGCCGCGCCTTCTCGGTCGGCCGCTTCGAGCTGCACACGACCTCGCTCGCCTCGGGCCTGTTCTTCATCCTGCTCGGCGGGCTGTTCCTGGCCTACGACGGGGCGAGCGCCCTGCCGGGGCTGCTGGACGTGGACGATTCCTTCGCGGTGGAGCAGTGGGTGCAGGCCGTGGCGGACGCGGTCCCGGACCAGGCGCTGCTCGGGCTGGTGGCCCTGGCGGCCGCGGGCGTGGGTCTGGCGCAGTGGCGCCGACGGGCGCGGGCGGCGGCAGCCGGCACGAGCGCGGGCACGGGCACGGAAGGGGAATGACGAAGAAGGCCCCGTCCGATGGACGGGGCCTTCTTGATTCTCTGGTGGCTGGGGCCGGGGTCGAACCGGCGACCTATCGCTTTTCAGGCGATCGCTCGTACCAACTGAGCTACCCAGCCACGAAACCGTTTCCGGCTTCAGCGAACCTGACGGGACTTGAACCCGCGACCTCCACCTTGACAGGGTGGCGAGCTAACCAACTGCTCCACAGGTCCTTGCAATGTGCGAGCACAAGTCTCGCACACGGTAATGCGTACCCCCAACGGGATTCGAACCCGTGCTACCGCCTTGAAAGGGCGGCGTCCTGGGCCACTAGACGATGAGGGCTAAAGGCCCGCCGGGCACTTTCCAGCGCGTCGGGGACGTGAGAAGCATATGGGATCCCGGCGGCGATCGCCAAAACGGTTTCGGCGGGCGGGTCCGCGGGGGGCCGGAGGCGGGTCCCGGGGGTCAGCCCCAGCCGAGTTCGTGGAGCCGCTCGTCCTCGATGCCGAAGTGGTGGGCGATCTCGTGGACCACCGTCACGGCGACCTCGTGGACCACTTCCTCCGTGCTCTCGCACATCCGCAGGGTCGGCCCCATGTAGATCGAGATCCGGTCGGGCAGGACCCCGGCGTACCACTCGCCGCGCTCCGTGAGCGGGGTCCCCTCGTAGAGGCCGAGCAGTTCGGGGTCGTCGGAAGCGGGCTCGTCCTCCACGAAGACGGCCACGTTGTCCATGACCCGGGTCAGCTCCTCGGGGATCGAGTCCAGCGCTTCGGCCACCAGCTCTTCGAACGCGTCACGCGTCATCTCCAGCACGGGGCCCATTCTCCCGTGCCGGGGTCCGATTGCGGCGGATCGGTTCCCCGGCTTTCCCCGGCTTTCCCCCGGCGCGGGTCCGGCTCGGGTCCGGCTCGGTTCCGGCGGGCCGGGACCCGCCGCGCGAGAATGGCCCGGTGGCGACATGCGAAGCACAGTGCGGATGACCCGGCCGGCACAGGGGCCGGAGGCCATCGACCCGGACGTCGACCTGCACGTGCCGCAGCAGCGCGCCGAACCGCAGGGCCGGGTGCTCGCGGCCGTGGCGGCGGGCGGCGCCGTGGGAGGCGCGGCGCGGTACGCGGTCGGGCTGCTGTGGCCGGCGGCGCCCGGGGCCTTCCCGTGGGGGACCTTCTGGATCAACGTGGCGGGCTGCGCGCTCATCGGCGTCCTCATGGTGCTGATCAGCGAGGGCGGCCGGTCGGCGCATCCCCTCGTACGGCCCTTCCTCGGGGTCGGGGTGCTCGGCGGGTTCACCACCTTCTCCGCCTACGCCGTGGACTTCGCGCGGCTGCTCGACGCCGGTGAGGCCGGCACCGCGCTGGCGTACGCCGGGCTCACGGTGGCCGGGGCGCTGGGCGCGGTGTGGGCGGCGGCCGTGATCACCCGGCGCGCGGTCGGCGACGGCCCGGGCCGGGAGCGGGCGGTGGGGCAGGGATGAACTGGCTGATCGTCATGGTGGGCGCGGCCGTCGGGGCGCCCCTGCGCTACCTGACCGACCGGGCGGTGCAGGCGCGGCACGACTCGGTCTTCCCCTGGGGGACCTTCGTGGTGAACGCGGCCGCCTCCCTGATGCTGGGAGCGCTGACCGGGGCGGTGCTCGACGGGGCCGCCTCCTCACGGCTGAACCTGCTGCTCGGTACGGGGCTGTGCGGGGCGCTGAGCACCTACTCGACGTTCTCCTACGAGACGCTGCGCCTTGCCGAGCGGGGCTGGACGTTCCTGGCGGTGGCCAATGTGGGGGCCTCGGTGCTGGTCGGGCTGGGTGGGGTCACGCTCGGCCACCAGGTGGCGGGGCAACTGTTCGCCTGAGGGATTGCCGCCCGGCTCCCCTTGGGGCGCATTGGGGCGTGTCCCTTACGGGGCAGAGGGAGTTGGGCACACTGACCCGCTCATCGCGGACCCTTGCCAGCGTTCCGGAGGTGCCCCGTGCGCCAGTTTTCCGCTTCCCTCCGCTCCTCGCGTCCCTCCCGCTCGCTCCGCCTCGCCGTCGCCGCGCTCGCGGTGGCGGCGACCGCGGGTTGCATGAGCGTCGGGGAGGACGCCGCGAAGCCCGGGCCCTCCGCGTCGACGGGCGTCCAGGGCGGCAAGTCCGGCGGTGGCTCCTCGTCCGGGAAGAGCGCCGGGAGCCAGGGCGGCGGCCACGGCTCGAAGGGCGGTACGGGGAACCAGGACGGCAAGGCCACAGGGCCCGGGACCACCTCCGGCGCGGCCGGGGCCTCCCCCAGCCCGGGCGCGCCGGCCGGTCCGCCCGGGGCCCCCTCGCCGTCGGCCGGTCCGGGTGGCGGAGCGGGCGGGCAGGGCCCCCAGCAGCCCCCGACGGGCGGTTCCGGGTCCGGGCCGGGCGGAGGCGGCTCCTCCGGCGGCGGCCAGCCCGCCTCCCCGACCCCGGAGCCGCCGAGCCCCGCACCGCCCGTCTCCCCGCCGCCGCCCGTGACGGAACCCACACCGAGTCCGGAGCCCCCGCAGCCGGAGCCGTCGGGTGATCCGGGCACCCAGTCCTAGGCCCGGCCCCGGCTCGGACCTGACCCGATCCGCCCGCCGAGCTCCGGCGGGCGGAGGGTGTTTGTGCAGGTCAGCGCCTTCTTCGGGGGAGGGACTTGCCAGACCCGGGGGAGGGTGCGTATGGTTATAGATCGTTTGATCCCATTGCCCGGCGCCGACTCCGAAGAGCGCCGCGTGGCGCGTACTCTCCCCAGCCGTGGCTGACCGCATTGAGGCGGTCGATTTGCGAATTCACGGAGTTTGGGCGCGTGCCGAGACTCCGGAAGGTTTCGCATTTCGCATGTCCATTTCCAGTTCTGACCGTTCCGTCATGCCCGAGAACGACTCCAACGAGATCGTCGACGCCGAGACCCTTGCGGTCACCGAGGCCCTCGAGGCCGTAGTCACCGACGAGATCATCGAGGCCCTCGAGGCCGACGTGACGAACCACGAGTCCGACGAGTCCACCGACTCCTTCGAGGACTCCACCGAAGACTTCGACGACGCCGAGGCGGACGACGCCGACGCCGAGCCCACCCTGACCTTCGGCGACCTCGGTCTGCCGGACGGCATCGTGCGCAAGCTCGCGCAGAACGGCGTCACCGCGCCCTTCCCGATCCAGGCCGCGACCATCCCGGACGCCCTGGCCGGCAAGGACATCCTCGGCCGTGGCCGTACCGGCTCCGGCAAGACCCTCTCCTTCGGTCTGCCGACCCTGGCCTCGCTGGCCGGCGGGCACACCGAGAAGAAGAAGCCCCGCGCGATCATCCTGACGCCGACGCGTGAGCTCGCGATGCAGGTCGCCGACGCTCTCCAGCCCTACGGCGACGTCCTCGGCCTCAAGATGAAGGTCGTCTGCGGCGGTACCTCCATGAGCAACCAGATCTTCGCTCTGGAGCGCGGTGTCGACGTCCTCGTCGCCACCCCGGGCCGTCTGCGCGACATCATCAACCGTGGCGCCTGCTCCCTGGCGAACGTCCAGGTCGCGGTCCTCGACGAGGCCGACCAGATGGCGGACCTGGGCTTCCTGCCCGAGGTCACCGAGCTGCTCGACCAGATCCCCGGCGGCGGCCAGCGCATGCTCTTCTCCGCCACCATGGAGAACGAGATCGGCACCCTGGTCAAGCGCTACCTGACCAACCCCGTCACGCACGAGGTCGACAGCGCGCAGGGCAACGTCACGACCATGACGCACCACGTCCTCGTCGTGAAGCCGAAGGACAAGGCGCCGGTCACGGCCGCCATCGCCGCCCGCAAGGGCCGCACCATCATCTTCGTCCGCACCCAGCTGGGCGCCGACCGCATCGCCGAGCAGCTCATCGAGTCCGGCGTGAAGGCCGACGCGCTGCACGGCGGCATGACGCAGGGTGCCCGTACCCGCGTCCTCGCCGACTTCAAGGACGGATACGTCAACGCGCTCGTCGCCACCGACGTCGCCGCCCGCGGCATCCACGTCGACGGCATCGACCTGGTCCTGAACGTGGACCCGGCCGGCGACCACAAGGACTACCTGCACCGCTCGGGCCGTACCGCCCGCGCCGGCAAGTCCGGTGTCGTCGTGTCGCTGGCGCTTCCGCACCAGCGCCGCCAGATCTTCCGCCTGATGGAGGACGCGGGCGTCGACGCCTCGCGCCACATCGTCCAGGGCGTCGGCGCCTTCGACCCCGAGGTCGCCGAGATCACCGGTGCCCGTTCGCTGACCCAGGTCCAGGCCGACTCCGCGAACAACGCCGCGAAGCAGGCCGAGCGCGAGGTCGCCGACCTCACCAAGCAGCTGGAGCGCCTGTCGCGCCGTGCCGTCGAGCTGCGCGAGGAGGCCGACCGCCTGGTCGCCCGCTCCGCGCGTGAGCGCGGCGAGGACCCGGAGGCCGCTGTCGCCGAGGTGGTCGAGGCCGCCGAGGCCGAGGTCGCGGCCGCCGTGGCCGAGCCGGTCGCGGAGGAGCGCCCCGCGTTCCAGAGCCGTGACGACCGTGGCAACTACGAGCGCCGTGACAACCGTCGCGACGACCGTGGTGACCGTGGCGGTGACCGTGGCGGCTTCCGCCGTGACGACCGCGGTGACCGCGGTGGCGACCGTGGCGGCTTCCGCTCCGGTGGCGACCGTCCGACCGGTGGTGGCTTCCGTCGCGACGACCGCCCCTCGGGTGGCTTCAACCGTGACGACCGTGGCGGCGACCGTGGTGGCTTCCGCCGCGACGACCGCCCGTCCGGTGGCTTCCGCTCCGGTGGCGACCGTCCGGCCGGCGGTGGCTTCCGCTCGGGTGGCGACCGTCCGACCGGTGGTGGCTTCCGTCGCGACGACCGCCCCTCGGGTGGCTTCAACCGTGACGACCGTGGCGGCGACCGTGGTGGCTTCCGCCGCGACGACCGCCCGTCCGGTGGCTTCCGCTCCGGTGGCGACCGTCCGGCCGGCGGTGGCTTCCGCTCGGGTGGCGACCGTCCGACCGGTGGTGGCTTCCGTCGCGACGACCGTCCGACCGGTGGCGGCTTCCGCTCCGGTGGCGACCGCCCGGCCGCCGGTGGCGACCGTCCGTACGGCCGCCGCGACGACAACCGCCCCTCCGGCTCCGGCTCGACGGGTGGCTCCTCCTTCGGCCGCCGCGACGACAAGCCCCGCTGGAAGCGCAACGGCTGAGACCAGCCGCTGAACTGATCGCCTGACAGGGCCCCTACGACAACCCGTCGTAGGGGCCCTGTCCGCGTGCGGGCCCACCGCGGCGACGACTCCCCGGGCCGGACAACCGATATGCGATCGGCGCTCCCGCGCACTCGGGCTATGCTCTGGGGTGAGCACACCGAGGGCCATTAGCTCAATTGGCAGAGCAGCGGACTTTTAATCCGTTGGTTGTCGGTTCGAGTCCGACATGGCCTACTGCTCCGGGGCAGAGTGAAAGCCTCTGACCTGGCACTTAGCGCCCCATCTGGTTTCGGCCAGGTGGGGCGCTAAGTCGTTTCCGGGCCCGTGCGTGAGCGATGCGTGAGCGGACGGCCCGTCATGCCCTGGTCAGGAGGCGGACGACCGGGCACGAGGTAACAGGGCTGAGGAGTCGGGGTGAGGGGTATCCGGGTCCGGAACCGCAGTCAGAACCTCATTGCCCCTGGGCCAGCTCGACGGTGTGCTGAAGAATCAGGAACTCGGCGGGACGGGTGACGGCGAGACCTACCTTGACGATCAGCCTTCCGTTGTCGACGTCGTCCTGGGTCATGGTGACGCCCTTCCCGACCTGAACGAAGTAAGCCTCCGCCGCCGTGTTGCCCATGAGTCCGCCCTTCTGCCACAGGGCGTGCAAGTAGCTGTCGACCGCAGCGCGCACGCTCTCCCAGGTGGCCGGGGTGTTGGGCGAGAAGACAGCGCTCCGCAGGGCGGTGGAGACGTCCCGGGAGACGGTATCGACCAGCCGCCGCACCGGGATGTAGCGCCAGGTGGTGTCGTCTCCCGTCGCGAGAGTGCGGGCCCCCCAGACCAAGGTCCCCCGGCCGGCGAACTCGCGCAGGAAGTTCAGCGACATGTTGTCGCTCTGGTCCTGGTCGCTCGCCTTGTATTCCAGGCCGGTGATCCCGGCCAGAGCGACGTTCGCCGGGGCCCTCCAGACGCCCCGCTCCCGGTCCGTGCGGGCCCAGATGCCGGCGAGGATTCCCGATGGCGGGACCACCGTGTCCTCGCCGGTGCCCTGCTGGCGTACCCAGGGGTAGTAGACCGCTGCGTGGGAATCCAGGACCCAGCTGTCGACGGCGGCGCGCGCCTGCGCGGGGGTGTGTGCGCGGTCGGCGTGCAGGATCGCCATGGCCCGATGGGACGCCGCGTAGCGGGCCAGGGCGCGGGCCCACTCGCCCGCCTGCTTCTCGCCCTCGTCCCACAGGCCCGGGGCGACCAGGATGGTGATGTCGCTGAATCCCTCCACCGCCGCGAGGGTGTCCTCCAGCGAGCGTCCGGCCGTGTTGGCCAGGTAGCAGCGGCTGCCGCCGTTGGCGAAGTAGCCGCGCATGACCGCTGCGAAAGACGACGCGCTGAGCGTGTCACCGAGCTGAGTGAAGTCGAGCCAGCTCGCCAGGGGCGCCACTGATTCCACGGCATCCCCGAAGTCCCCGAGGAAGAGCGGCACTGCCGTCTCTCCTCCGGCCACGGACAACCCCAGTCCGAGGGTCTCCTCCACGTAGATTCCCGGGAACGTGTTCTCCGGCATGAGGTGCCTTCCCATCCGACGGGCGCCGCCCCGGCCAGGCCGCGCGGCGCTGCTGATCAGCCCGAACCGTAGCCATGGGGCGCGCCCCGTACTCCGCACCGGCGCAACCCGGCCACACACCGCCCAAAGACGGCGGAAAGCCGCCCATGACACCTCGGGGCGAACCACGCTGACCAGCAACTTTCGATTCGGCCCCTGCCAGCGCCGCGCGAACCTCCGCAGGAGTGCGGCGTTGAATTGGCAAGGACCTGCCCCAGTCGTTGATGAGCCTTGTCGCGAGCGGACGCGCGGCCCTCCCCTCGTCAGGAGGCGGAAGAGCGGGCGCGCGGCACGAGCTGGGCCGCCGCTTCGGCTGCTGCCTGGTCGACCTCGGGGAGCAGGCTCGTGTAGGTGTCCGAGGTCAGCGTGATCGTGGAGTGCCGGAGCGTCTCCTTGATCGTGTGGAGGTCGCCTCCACCGCCGTGGGTGAGCGTGGCCGAGACGTGGCGTAGATCACGAAGGGTGATCGGCGGCAGGCCGGTGCGGGCCAGGATCTGCCGGAAGGTCTCCGAGGCGGTCTCGGGGTGGAGCCAGGCGCCGCTCTCCTGGGTGAAGACCTTGCCGGTGTCCTGCCAAGCCTTCCCCCACTTCTTCCGCTCTTTCAGCTGGCGGGCGCGGTGTTCGCGCAGCGCGGCGACATTCAGGCTGTCCAGGGCGATGGTGCTGGCGCTGCCGTCCGTCTTCGGTGCGGACTCGTAGGGGTCCCAGCCGTCCACCACGATCTCCTTGGCCGGCGTGATCTGCCCGCCGTCCAGGTCGACGTCGGACCACTCCTGCCCGACGCACTCGCCCCGGCGCAGACCGCGGGTGCCGGAGAGGTGGAAGAGGGCGTACAGCCGGTCGCCCTCGGCCTCGTCGAGGAAGGCTCCGAACTGGGCCGGGGTCCACACCATGACGGGGGAGGGCTTCTCGCCGGTGATGCGCCACCGCTCCACGCGGGCGTCCGTCCACAGCAGAGGCTTCGGACGCTTGCCGGATTCCAGCTCGACGTGGGACGCCGGGTTGAAGGTGATGAGCTGCTGGCGGATCGCTCCGTTCAGCGCGGCGCGCAGCGTGCGGCGGATGCTCTGCCGGGTCGCCGGGCCCGTCGGCTTTCGGAAGGGGTCCATCGCGGCCAGCTTGGCCCGCTCGGCGGCCAGGAGCGCCCGCTCGGCCGCGACGGGCCTGCCCGCCTTGCTCGGCTTGCAGCGGGCGATTTGCTCGCGCCGGGCCAGGTTGTGGGACTCGATCTCCTCGTTGGCATCGGCAAGGGCGTCGAACATCTCGACCAAGTGGGCGACGTTCAGACGGTCGAGGCGGAGATGCCCGATCCGGGGCCGGAGGTGGACGCGGATGTGGGAGGCGTAGCCGTTCGTCGTGGTCTTCCGCGTCTTCTTCGACGCGAGCCAGCGGTCCAGCCATTCGCCGACAGTGATCGATCCGAGGAGCGAGGTCCCGGCCCGCAGCCGGCGCCGGGTCTCCTCGACGTCCGGAAGCGGGGCCTTCTCGTCAGCCACCTGCTCCAGGAGCGCCGCGATGTCGGCCACGCCCTCGGGGTCGTCCGTTTCCGGTATGCCGAGGAGGGCGCGTACGTGGTCCAGGTCGGCCTGGGCGGCCTTCAGGCTCTCGTACCCGGCGCGGTTGAAGGCACGGCGGGTGCCGTCCTCGCGGAGCGGGAGCTCCTGGCGGATCGAATACGAGCCGTGCTTCCGGTTGGCGATCTTGGGGCAGCGCTTGCCCAGCGGGCGGCCGGTGTCCGCGTCTCGGCAGTAGCAGCGGCGGTGGGTGGAGCCCTTCAAATGCCGTCCTCTTCGTCGGTGTCGGGTGGGTCGATGTCTGCGAGCGCTGGTGGCAGCTCTGGCGGGGTGGCGGCTTCGTCGCGGATCTGGCCACGGACCATCTGGAGTTGCCAGGTGGCCTCTTTGACCTGTGCGGTGTAGTTGTCCCTCTTGCGTTCGGCTTCCTCGCGCTGGGCGGGGTTGGCCGTCGTCTCGGCGGCGAAACCGGCCCGTTCGGCTTCGCGTAGGGCGGCCTCGATGGTGCGGACCAGGCTGGCGTGGCGGTTGAAGTCGGGGATCAGCCCGGCATCGGAGTCGTGGCCTGGTTCCTCACCGGTGAACATCCGCATCGCGTCCCAGGTCGAGATGGGGTCGCGGAAGGGGAGTTCCTGGGTCTCCTCGACGTAGCCAATGGGGAAGATCAGGCAGATCGGGGCCGTATACAGGGCGGCGGCCAGGATCATGACGTCGACCAGGGGCAGGCTGGCTCTGCGGCCTGATTCCAGGTTGGCGATCACGTTGCGAGGGATGGGATGGCCGAGCTCCTCGCATCGCTCTGCCAGCCGCTGTGCGCTCCAGCCCATCTCCTTCCTCCGCCGGCGGACTTCACCGGCGACGTTGTTCTTGATCCGGTCGACCCATTCGGGGCAGTCCTCGTCTTCATCATCCCAACCGCGCTGTGTCATGCAGACACAATAGCTTTCTTACCGTTGAACTCATACGCCTGGAGCCGAATGCGATGACGTGTTCGCCGTGGGCTGTGATGAGAGGAGCGCCTCGTGCGCGACGAAAGGACCGCAAGCCGGGTGAAGGGGATGGGTCGGGAGGAGCTGTTGACCCTTCCGGTGGCCGTTGACCTGGACACTGGCAATCGAGCTCTGGGTCTCGGGCGGAGCAAGGGGTACGAGCTGGCGAAGCGAGGCCAGTACCCGTGCAAGGTGCTCCGGGTGGGCAACGCCTACCGGGTGGTGACCGCCGACCTGCTGGGCCTGCTGGGTCTGGCGGCTTGACGGGGCGGCACGGTACCAGACGATTCTGCGCGGAGCTGACACAGAAACGCTGGACTGTTCCCGGGGCCGGACGTACTGTTCGTTTTCCCCCGCCGCAGGTGACTGCCCGCGAGCGAGGGCGAAACGCCTGGCGGGCCAACGCCACAGGCGGCCCCCGTCATCTCCCCCATCCGCAAACCACCCGGCAACCCGGTGCCCGGCCGCTGCCGCGTGCCCGCAACCACCCAACAAGGAGCTGCCCCTTGGAACCCACCACCCCCAAAGCCGAATCTGCACCCACCCCCATGCCCGCCGCTGCCAAAGAGCCCTGGCCCGTGACCGCGATACCCGGCCAGCCGGGCGCCCACCTCCAGGTCCCCCGGCCTGCGGAGGCGGCAACACCTCAGACCCACGCAGCGCAGGACCGCCCTGCCCAGGCGAAGCCCGGCCCGATCGGGCCGCTTCGCGAGGGCGAGCAGGTGCTGGCTGAGCTGCGGGGCCAGCTTCGCCGATATGTCGTTCTGCCCAGCGAGGACGCCTTCACGGCGGTGACCTTGTGGGTAGCGGCCACGCACCTGCAGACCGCTTGGCAGCACGCGCCGCGTCTGGCGGTGGTCGGTCCGGCGAAACGCTGCGGGAAGTCGCGGCTGCTGGATGTCGTCACCGAGACGGTCCACGATCCACTGGTGACGGTGAACGCCTCGGCTGCCGCGATCTTCCGGTCGATCACCGAGACGCCACCCACGCTGCTGGTCGATGAGGCCGACACGCTGTTCGGGTCGGCGAAGGTCGCGGAGAAGAACGAGGAGATGCGCGGCCTGCTCAACGCCGGGCATCAGCGCAACCGCCCGACTCTGCGCGTATCCGGCCCGAACCATGAGGTGTCGAAGTTCCCCACCTTCGCCATGGCCGCCCTCGCCGGCATCGGCGACCTCCCCGACACGATCATGGACCGGTCGGTGGTGATCCGGATGCGGCGGCGCGGGCCGGGGGAGAAGGTCGCGGAGTTCCGCAGCGCCCGCGACATCCCCGCCCTCCACGCCCTGCGCGACCGCCTCGTGGCCTGGCTGGCCCCGCTCCACGCCGCGGCGATGGAGCTGGAACCGCCGATGCCGGTGGAGGACCGGGCCGCCGACACGTGGGAGCCGCTGGTCGTCATAGCCGACCTCGCGGGCGGCGAATGGCCGATCCTGGCCCGCACCGCCTGCGCGGTGATGACGAGCCATGAGGCGCAGCGGGACCAGGACAGTGGCGGCACGGGCATCCGCCTCCTCGCCGACATCCGCCGCGCCTTCGCCAGCGAAGGAGATCCGCCGGTGATGCGCACGGCCCGACTGCTGGACATCCTGAACCAGGACGAGGAAACGTCCTGGGCGCAGTACACAGCCAAGGGCCTGACTGCCCGGGGCTTGGGGATCCTGTTGCAGGACTACAGCATCAGCTCGGCCAACCGCCGTTTCCACAATGGCGACCAGGCCAAGGGCTTCACTCACGAGCAGTTCACCGACGCTTGGGCACGCTACTGCCCCCAGCCAAAGGCGGCACCCCAGCAGGGATCCGCCACCGGCGCCTGACCCGGCACGACCCGTCGCGTCCCGTCGCATCGCAGGTCAACCCAGGGACGAGTCGCAGGCCCGCAACGAGTCGACCCGACATCAAGACTCCACCCGTACCTGCTCTAACCAGGCCTGCGACGAGTCGCAACGAGACCCCGCCACCCCAGGCAGCCTTGCCCTGCCCCGGTACGGGTGAGGCCGCCCCCATCCCCCGTCGCGTCCCGTCCCACTCGTCCCCGCGCAACCCGGCGCGGCGACGAGCGGGAAGGCGGCGACGAGCTGAGGCGACACCAGCAGGCCTCTGACCTCGCCAAACCCGCTAGCCATGGCGTGCGGCCGCCGGTAAGGGACTCCCCGGAGCTGGTACGGGTCGGTATCCGTCCCGACCCGTACCCCACTCGTCTCACCGGCCCGGCACGCGGTATCGGGCCGGTGTGACGAGTCGACTCGACATCAAGACTCCACCCGTACCTGCTCTGACCAGGCCTGCGACGAGTCGCAACGAGACCCACCACCCTCAGGAGGCCCAGCCCCTCCCTGCCCCGGTACGGGTGAAGCCGCCCCCATCCCTGCCATTGGAGTACGCACGCTTGTCCACACCCACCGCCGATGCGCCGCGCGGTCATCGCGTGACCCGCAAGGGACGCATCACCCTCGTCGTCGGCCTGGTGGCCGTCGTCCTCATGGCCTTCCGCGTCTCGTGGAACGCGCTGTCCGACGTGGCCCGCGCCATCGGCGCAGACTCCACTGCCGCACTGCTCTACCCGATCGTGGTCGACGGGCTGATGGCCCTCGCGCTGGTCGCCGCGCTCGTGCTGACCGGCGCCGACCGCAAGTTCGCGCTGCGGGTCCTGGCGGCCTACACCATCGCCAGCCTCCTGCTGAACTACGTGCACGGCCTCCTTCCGGCCCTGCACACCGCGTCGGTTCAGTGGGGCCGACTGGCCGACTGGAACCCTGCGAACTGGGCCCTTGTGCTGCTGGCGACCTCTCTCCCGGTCGGGTCCATCTACTTCGGGTCGGACCTCGTGGCGAAAGTCCTGCACCACAACCCCGAGTCGGCCGACTCTGCCGAAACGGCCTTTGGTCAGTCTGCTGGCCAACAAGCCGACGAGTCGGCCAGCGAGCAGGCCGAACGGTCGGGGTCTGAGCAGGCTGAGTCGGCTCCCGAGCAGCTGACCGAGTCGACCCCTGTGAAGGTTGCCGAGGCGCCCGCGACGGAGCCGACCGAACGCAAGCCGGCCCCCGCTCCCGCTCCCCGACCGCCCCAGTCGGCTGCCGTGGCGAAGTCGACGCGAGCCACCCCACGTCGGGTACCCGGTCGGGTCCGCGCCGCCAAGTCGACCGCCGACCGCACCCGCGCCGAAGTCCTCGACGCGGCCCGAGTCCTGACCGCCGGCTGGAGCGATGACCAGCTGACCGCCGAGCGTCTGCGCAGCGAACTACGCATCGGCCAGAACCCCGCCCGCCTCTTGCGCGACCAGCTGAAGGCCGAGCGCACCGGCCAGGCCCAACCCGTCATGCACGACAGCTTCGAGGTCGAGCCTCTCGACGGACTCGACGAAGCCGCCTCCCAGCAGCGGACGAAACCCGGCACAACTCCCGTCAACACCACCTAACACCCTGCAAACGCACAGATCGCCACGCCCCTCCGGCTCACCCCGCACAGACAGGCACGGGACATGAGGGCCGCACACCACGAAGCACCCAGCACCGTATGGAGAACCGACCCATGCACAACCCGAATCACGAACTCTCCACCCACCAGCAGGAGATGACCACCGACCTAGACAGCGCAGCAAGGTATGGCGTTGGACCGTCCAAGGGCCGGTCCAACACGGCCTCCGCCCCGGGGGTGGCGGAGGCAGGGCTCCGGCGCGAGGGCGCACCGGAGGGGGAAGCGGACGTGCCCGCCGTCGTGCGCGCTGCTGATGAAGCCGCGCTCTACCGCGTTGCCCGCCGCCGTGCCCGCGAAGGCGTGCAGCGCACCCAGCGCGTCGACGTCCGCTACAGCGTCATCGAGAAGCGATCGATCCTCGCCGAGGCCCGCCGCCTCGGCCTGGCCGGCGCTCACCTGGTGGGCGCGATCGTCATGGCCTACCTCCACGGCGGCTTCGCGATACCCGGCCAGCGCACCTCCTTCGACGACCTGATCGACGAGCTCGCCGCCCTGCGCGCGGAGATCGCCCCGATCGGCAAGAACGTCAACCAGATCGCCTACAAGCTCAACTCCGGAGGCCGTCCCCATCCTGTGGACAGCGCCGTCCTGGCCCAGGCGGAACGTGTCCTGGCTCTGGCCCGTACGGCGGCCGAGGCGATCGACCTCGCCGCGAAGCAGGCGGCCGTATCGAAGCGGGCGGCCTGATTGATCGCGAAGATCACCAAGGCCGGCAGCAGGACCCGAGGCGTCCTGAACTACCTCTACGGGCCCGGCCGCGCCAACGAACACACCGACCCCCACCTCGTGGACTCCTGGGATGGCTTCGCCCCCGACCCCGGACGCGACCCGAACGCCACCCTCGCCCAACTCGCCACCGCCCTCGACCTGCGCGTAGAGCAGGCCGGCGATCGGGCCCCGAAGGCACACGTGTGGCACTGCTCCGTACGCGCCGCACCCGAGGACCCGGTCCTCCCCGACGAGCAGTGGGCGACGATCGCCCGCCGGATCCTGAACGCCACCGGCGTCGCCCCCGCAGGCGACCCCGACGCCTGCCGCTGGATCGCCGTCCGCCACGCCGAAGACCACATCCACATCGTGGCCACCAAAGTCCGAGGCGACCTCCGCGAGCCCCGGCACTGGAACGACTACCTGAGCGCCGACAAGGAATGCGCCGCGATCGAGAAGGACTACGGCCTGCGCCAAGTCCCGCGCGGAGACCGCACCGCCGCCAAACGCCCCACCCGCGCCGAGAAGGAAAAGGCCCGCCGCACCGGACACGCCACCACCCCTCGCGAACGCCTGCGCACCACCGTCCGTACCGCCGTGGCCGCTGCCACCAACGCCGAGGAGTTCTTCACCATCCTCCGCGGCACGGGCGTACTGGTGGACATCCAGCACTTCCCCTCCGGCGACATCCGTGGATACAAGGTCGCGCTCCCGGATGACACCAGCGCCAAGGGCGAACCCATCTGGTTCTCAGGCTCCACCCTTGCCCCCGACCTCTCGTACCCGAAGATCACCGAACGCCTCCGACCCACCGACACCGCCCCCACAGGCCGGCGCCCGGAGCGGCAGACGGCGTGGCACCAGGTCACACAAGCAACCAGCCTCATCCCCAAGGTGCTCGATCAGGCCGACGAGGCCACGGGGCAGGCGCACATCACGGTGCTCGCCGAAACCCTCGACGTACTCGCCTTGATCGTCCCGGCGGGATACAAGCCACAGCTCGCCCAAGCCGCCGCGGCCTTCGAGCGGGCCAGCCGCTCCCGGATCCGCGCCCGCCACCAGCAGGCCCAGGCCACGCGTCGGGCGATCAAGGCGATCGTGCGTGAACCCGCCCCAAAGGACGGAGCCCTCTTGGCGGTCCTCCTCGACGCCGTCCTCCTGGCCGTCATCGCAGCCCAGCATTGGCACCACATCCGCCACCACGAGCAGCAGGCCGAAGCCGCCGGCCGGGCCGCCGGATACCTGCGTACCGCCCTCGGGGCTGCAGCCGTGGAGCCGCTGCGCGCCCTGTACCAGCGCGGCCGTCTCCTCCCGGGTCCGGTCCTTCACCGGCAGGCGGCTGCCCTGCACCGTTCACTCTCGGAACACTCCGCGCGAGTGCTGGCCGAGCCCGGCTGGCCTGCACTCGCCACCACCCTCGCCGACGCCGAAGCCGCCGGTCATGACCCAGCCGCCTTGCTCACCGCAGCGGCAGGGCAACGGGACCTGACAACGGCCGCATCCATCAGCGAAGTACTGGTATGGCGTCTACGGCACCTCGCCGAACTGCCTCTGCAGCCCGCCCCAAGGCGGCCGCCGTCCTCGCCGCCCACAGCTGGCACAGCCCAACCGACTCAGCAGCGCCGCACCCGCTGAGCCCGACACCCCCACCCGACAAGGAGCCCATCCTGAAGACCCACCCCTTCGCCGCCATGTTCCCGATGCTGAACGAGGAGGAGATGCACGACCTCGCCCAGTCCATCAAGGACGACGGCCTCCTCAAGCCGGTCGTCCTCGACCCCGACGGCGTCCTGCTCGACGGCCGCAACCGCCTCGCCGCCTGCGAGATCGCCGGAGTCGAACCCCACTTCACGACGTACGAAGGCAACGACCCCTTCAGCCTCATCTTCAGCGCGAACATCGTGCGCCGGCACATCAGCCAGGGCCAGCGGTCCATGATCCTCGCGATGGCTCGTTCCGTTTCGGAACACTCCCTGCGCACCCACGCGAAGCTCCACGCCATCAGCCTGACCAGGCTCTCCAACGCCACCACCGTCCTCAAGTACGATCCCGAGCTCGCCGAGAAGGTCCGGGTCGGCACTGTCCGTCTCGACGCCGCGTACGAAACCGTCCGTCGGCGCAAGGAACAGGTTGCCGCACTCCTCGCCCTGCAGGATCGGCTGCGCCAGCACGCCCCCGACCTCGCCGACCAGGTCATCGAAGAGAGCCTCACCCTCGAAGAGGCGACCGCCGCACTTGACCAGCGGATAGAAGAAGAGCGACTCCGCCTGCGCATCGAAGAGGTGGACGCGATCCTGCAGGCCGATGGGACCACCGCGCTCCGGCTCACCCAGCGCGCCACGCAGGGTGAGCTCACCTGGCAGGCGGCCCATCAGCTGGCCGAACAGCACTACTCCCGGCGGGAGGATGCCATCCGGCGAACCCAGCAGGCGCTCGAACAGATCGCCACGCACTGGGCCGAACTGGAAGAACTCGCAATCCGCCTGAACACGCCCTACGCCCAGGAGGTCTTCGTGAGCCTTACCCCGACAGCACGCACGATCGCTACCCGCCTGAGCATCAGGGGCCTGACCGAATAGACACCGCTGGGGCCGACGCGTTTCAGCGTTGGCCCCAGCGCCATGTCCTCATGGCTGTACGGCGAGACCTGCGCCCTCCTGGCGTCGCGCCGCCGCGCCGCGTAGCGGCAGTACCTGTGCCTGCGCGCACGCCCACTCCCTGGCATCGCTGAGGTGGCTCTGGCTGAGCCCGGTATGGGGGTCGGGCTGGATGAGCAGGGTGGGGTAGCCGCGGGCGGTGCGTGCCGCTGCCCAGGTGTGATCGAGGGCGGTGAAGTCGTCGTCGATCCAGATGGCCGGGGCTGTGCTGAGCCAGGGGTCGACGTGGTCGCGTTTCCAGAGGTAGCCGTTGGGGTGGCTGGTGGTGATCTGGGGGCGAGGCAGATCGAGGTAGGTGAACTCGGGCAGGCCCAGGATCGGACCGATGATGCTGGTGGCGTCCTTGCGCCAGCTCGTGCACCACACCGGGGTGACGAGGCCGCTGGCGAGGAGGCCGGCCAGCGCGGCCCCGTGGTCGGGGTTGAGCCAGATGGGGACGGGGTCGTCGGGGTGCCGGCCGGTGGGCAGGACGGTGTGGCGGACGTGGGTGGGCGGGGTGCTGCCGTCTGCGGCCGGGAAAGGTATGAGGACGCCGTCGATGTCCAGGAGGAGGTAGGGCAGAGTCATTGGTGCCTCCGGGGTCAGCGTTTGCGGGCGGTGATCAGGAGGGTGGTTGGCCACGGGTCGCGGCGCGGGTGACGCAGCTCTAGTGCCGAGGTGATGCGCAGGCCGGTACGCCCGAGGTGTGCGCCCCAGCGGTGGGCGTCGAATTCCCAGCGGGCGAGGGGCAGTCGGGTGCGGTCGGGCATGGTGACGTAGTCCTCGCGCGGACGGTCGTCCGCGGACGGATGTCTTCCGGCCCGGGCTGGGTGGGGGACGGAGAAAGCCAGGACGCCGCCCGGCTTGAGGCGCCGGGAGATGGCGGCGAGCAGAAGCTCGGGGGCGACGAGGCCGACGGCGCCGAAGACGGAAAAGACCCCGTCGAACGTCTCGCCGGTGGCCTGCAGGTGGTGCAGTGCGTGGCCGGCGGCGAAGGTGGCGCCGTCGAGGTGGCCGTAGTGGGACCGGGCGCGGCGTATCTGGAGTCCGACGAGGTCCACGCCGGTGACGCGGGCCTGGTGGTGTTTGGCGAGGTGGGCCACGTTGTGGCCGGGGCCGCAGCCCAGCTCCAGGAGGCGCTTGCCGCGCAGGTCCCGTCCCAGAATCTCAGCTCCGGGACCGAGGCCTGCGTGGGTGCTCCATTCCATCCGGACCGGTGCGGTGAGCGCATGGGCTGGGGAAGTGGCTATGCGCTGGGCTGCGTGGGCGTACCAGGGGGAGACCTGGGCGAGCACCTAGACCTCCAGGAGTTGGACCACGTCGCCCAGGTGGCGGCGGACGACGGGGATGTACGCGGGGTCCTTGGCCGGGTCGTTGATCCAGCGGATGGCCTGCTCCATGAACCACTCCACCGCCCACATGCGGTGCCAGCCCAGGGCCCATGCCTCGGCGGTCAGGCCGCCCCGGGCAGCGAGGGCATCCTCATGGCCGCCTGCGGTGACGTACTGCTCCAGGAAGACCCGCAGCCGGATAGGGCTCGGCGTGTCGGTCGTGCCGTGGTAGGAGGCGAGGTCGATCAGGCCGGGGCCGGTGAAGGCGCGGGCGAAGTCGAGGAGGTGCCATCCGTTCTCACCGACGTGGACGCTCGTGGGGTGGAACTCGGAGTGGACCCAGCCGAAGGGTTCCAGCGTCGCCCCCTGGGCGCGAGCATCAGCCGCAGCGGAGATCTTTCCCAGGGCCGTCTCGATGTCGTCGCAGTCCGTCCAGCGGTCTGCCTTCCGCAACCGTTGGAGGTGATCGAGGGCTCGGCCGGGCAGGGTCGTTAGCCCCGCGCCGTCGAGGAGGGGCAGGCCGCCTGCCGGGCGGGCGGCGTGGAGCATGACGGCGGCGGCGACTCCGTCGAGGTCATCGGCGCCGCGGACGGGGGTGCCGAGGTCGTCCATGAGCATCCCGAGCCACTTGTCCTGCATGGCGGTGGCGTGGAGCTCGGGGACCGGCAGCCCGCGCTGGTGGGCCAGCCGCAGGGCCTGGGCCTCGCGGTCGAAGGGCTCCTTGGCGTACTTGAAGACGGCCGTGGTGCCGTCGGGGAAGGTGACGCGTTCGACGCCGGACATGCCCCAGACGCGGATCTCGGCACGTTCGGGGAGGGGCTTGCCGACGAGGGCGCACAGGTCGTCCAGCAGGGCGGCGGTCAGGCTCTGGTCCATGGGGGTGACTCCAGGGGGCTGGTGGGCGCCGGGGCGGGCGAGCGGGTCGGTCCGCCCCGGCGCCGTAGTGGGGTTGGGGTTACTCGGCCGCGGTCACGCGGTGGGCGTAGACCTGCTCGATCCAGCCCGCCTTGAACTCGGCCAGGTCGTCACGGAAGTTCGCCATCGAGGCACCGTAGGGTGCGACCACCCCGCCGGACTGGTCCGGCACGGACTGGCAGCCGTGCACGAGCCGGCCGCCGAGTGCGGCGTGGGCCTTGATGGACTCGATCCGGCGGTGCTCGTTGAACCAGCCGCCGTGGTAGACCTCGTCCAGCATTCCGCCCATCTCGTCGTCCAGGTCGAAGACGACGGAGGTGGCGGCGGGGAAGAACCAGCATGGCCCGACGTTGGAGATGTGCCCGTCCAGCTCGACCTTGTTGAGCGCCATCAGGGTGGCCGCCTCGCGCAGCATCCGCAGATGCTCGGCGGTGATCTGCGGCAGACCGAGGCTGCCCAGGTGCTCCTCGCGGAAGAGGTACGAGTAGACCCCGTACGCCGTCACCAGGACGCGGGCGGCGTCGGAGGTGGACTCGCCGTGGTTCTTGATGAAGTCGAGCGCGAGCTGTTCGACCGCGTTCTCGGCCGTCTCGTCCACGTCGAGGAGCTGGGTCTTCACCAGCTCCCAGTCAGCGACGAGCCAGGTGTTGGACTCGAAGCGGAAGAAGTACTCGGCCGGGTCGATGGTGATGCGCCGGCCGTCCACGTGGATGCCGGGCAGGCGGCTCCAGCGCGGGTCGAAGGCGTCGGGCAGTTCGACCGTGATGGTCGCGGTGTCGATGGTGATCACCGTGTCTCCGTCTCTGATCGTCCGGGCCGAGGCATACGAATGCCCGAGCCCGTTGGGGCGTACGGAACTTGGGGGCCGCCCGGCCCGTGAGTGGGCGGCTGTTGATAAGTGAACCGCCCGCTACGCAGAGTGGGTACGGTGTGACCGAGGCCAAGTGGTATACGCGGTTTACAGCTCCGAGGCGGAGGAGATCGTGCCAGCGCCGAGCAACCCCAACTCCCGTCTGCGTGAGGTGATCAGCGCCGCGAGGTGCACGTACGAGGCACTCGCCAAGGATGTGCGCCGCATCGCAGCCGAGAACGGCGACCTGCTCCAGACCAACAAGTCGGCCATCTCGCACTGGGCAAACGGCACTCGAGTCCCCTCAGGCCAGGCGGGCCAGTACCTTGCCGAAGCGCTCTCCCGACGGCTTGGTCGCGTTGTCACCCGAACCGAGATCGGTCTCCAGTCACCTGACACGGAGGCCCCGCCGGGCACCGATCCCGTCACCACGGTCACCGACCTCGGCCGCGCGGACGTCGAGCGCCACCGATTCCTCGCCATCGCAGCCTTCACCACGGCCGGCGTAGCCATGCCGCTCCTGCACGACCATGAAGCCACCTCGCGGATGCTCCGCGCCCGTACCGCCCGCTCCCTCGTCGGCGGTGATGACATCGACGTCGTACGGCAGATCACTGCGGCCTTCAGCGCCGCCGACGAACGCCTCGGCGGCGGCCACGGACTGACCACCGTCACCGCCTACCTCGCCGACACCGCCGCACCCATGCTCCGGAGCCGCTTCCCCTCCGAAGCCTTGCGCCAGGCCGCCTTCGGCGCCGTCGCGGAACTCGCCTATCTCGCCGGCTGGAAACACCACGACCTCGGCCAGGAGGGCGCCGCCCAGCGCTACTACCAGGTCGGCTATCAGCTCGCCTGCGAAGCCGACCCCCACGGCCACGCGGCCTGGATGATGCGCGCCCTGGCCCACCAGGCCCTGAGCCTTAAGCAGCCCCACCACTGCGTCGACCTCGTCGAGGGTGCCCTCTCCCGCGGCCTCGGCCACGTCGACGGCCAGACCGAAGCGCTCCTCCACATCACCCACGCCCGCGCCTACGCCGCCACCGGCGAGAACCCTTCGGCCGCCCGCGCTCTCCTCGCCGCCGAAGACGCCCTCCTGCGCGAGGACGGGCCTCAGCCCAGCTTCTCCCGCGTCAGCGGCCCCGCGGCCGGCACCGTCACCAGCCACACGGCCCGCACCCTGACCGACCTCGCCGACCACGTCGGCACCGAGCAACAGCACCGCGACGCCCTCACCCGCTGGGACCCGGAGAAGTACAAGCGCGTCCACGCCCTCACCCACGCCGACCTCGGCGACAGCCTCGCCGCCCAGGCCCGCGCCGACGAAGCCGTCGCCGCCTGGACCCAGGCCCTCGTCCTCATGGAAGGCATGACCTCCGACCGCACCCGCAAGGCGATCACCTCGATCCGCTCCACCCTCGCGGTCTACCAGCGCCGCCGAGTACCCGGCGCCGCCGATCTCGCCCGCCGCGCCCGCGAGGCCCTCGCCTAACATGCCCAACAATCAGCCCGATGAAGGGAAATGCACCGTGGCTCAGCAGACCGACGACCGCTCCCCCGCCCTCAAGCCGGCACTCGAATCGATGACCCTGCTGGTCGCGGCCGTCATCGTCCACGACCAGGCCACCGGCAGAATCGTCCTCCTCCAGCGAAGCGAGAACGCCAAGTTCGCCCAGGGCATGTGGGACCTCCCTGTCGGCAAGAGCGAGCCGGGCGAGCCCATCACCGAGACCGCGGTCCGCGAGCTTTTCGAGGAAACCGGCATGACCGTGAAGCCGGAGTCGCTCAAGGTCGCGCACATCATCCACGGCGCCTGGGGCGTCGAAGCCCCCAACGGATTCCTCACCGTCGTCTTCGCCGCCCACGAATGGACCGGCGAACCCGAGAACCGCGAGCCTCGGAAGCACTCCCAGGTTCGCTGGGTCGACACCGCAGATCTGCCTGCCGAGTTCGTCCCCACGACCCGCAGCGCCTTGGTCGCCTTCCTCGCGGACGGGGCACAGGTCTCACTCAACGGGTGGCTCTAGATCGAAGACAGGGGCATCATGACCGATTCACCTTGGGACTCAGCTCTCCCGCCGATCGAGCCCTTCTACGCCTTCAACGGTGTCGGCGAACCGATCACTCTTCACCGTGGCGAGATCCACGGTGTACAGGACACCGGCATCCCCGGGGAGGTCAGTCTTCGGTGCTCGCCGGTCCTCGGCGTCGACTGGAGCACCACTCCCGTTCCGGACGCGCGTCCCCGCACCCAAGACACGGCCGCCCTCCGGCTCCAGCGGCCGCATGGGCAGGCCGAGGTGGAAGCCTGGGCCCGGAGCTACGACGAGGGGTGGATCAATGGAGCCGCTCTCGGCGAGAGTGATGCGCCACTTACCCGCCTCGTGGCCCACTGGTTCAACCTTCCCAGATTCAAAGGTCACCAGGACCTGACAGACCGGATCGACGGCGCTGATCGGTTCTGGTCGGGCGGCCGCTGGTCACACGAGGTGGACGGTTGGAAGATCCATCTGGACGTCCGGCCGGATCACAAAGAGATCTGGGACGAACTGCTCAAGACCCGGCTCTACGCGATGACCCACACGATGCAGATCAGCCGTACTGATGGACGGCAGTTCACCGCCGCTGAGGCGCGCCACCTACTCGTGGCCCTGCACTTCGGCATGTCCTTCTGCCTGGGCCGGTGGGTCGCCCCTCTTCTTCCCGTGGGCATCGGAGCTGACGGGGGCGTCGTCTGGGAGGAATGGGCCGCCCTGCACTGTGATCCCGCCAAGTCGCTGTCCTCGGGCTGGTGGCAGCCGTGGGACCCCGAAGCGCTGGCCAGGTTCATGGACGGACTCGTGCCGGCGTTCTCCGACCCCGTCAAGGCCGAGCCCCTGCGACTGCAGATCAGCTACGCGATCACCGCGATCCGGGACCAGGGATTCGTGGAGCAGCGGGTGATGATCGGTGCCGCCGGGCTGGAGCACGCCATGTGGCAGAGGCTCGTCCTGGCCGGGGTGCTGACCCGCCGGGAGTACAAGAACACCCGAGTGTGGAAGGCCCACATCAAGCTGCGCAAAGTCCTCGAGGGGATCAACGTCTCCCTGGACATCGACAAGACCCAGCTGCCCGCCATGGCCCGCTTCATCGACGAGGCTCTACAGCGGAGCGGGGAGCAACTGGACGGGCCGGAGGCCGTGACGAGGATCCGCAACTCACTCGTGCATCCTGAGGAAGCCCAGAAGAACATCTACGAGATCCCGGACCTCGTCACGGAAGCCTGGCTGCTCACCCGGCACTACCTGTCCCTGCTTGTCCTTGAGTCACTGGGCTACCGAGGGCCTCACCAGAATCTGGCACGGATACGCGGCTGGGCCGGCGAGACCGAGGAGACGCCCTGGTCCTGAGCCAGAACTGGCCGGGGGACATCCAAGCCCTTCGATGAAGTGGTCGATCCGCCTCCGCCGCCTCGGGGCGTGACCTTCCGCTTCGGTCGATAAGCACCCAGGTCACCGGGGTCGGATGCGTGAGCGATACGTGAGCGGACCCGACGGGAAGAGCCGGTCTGACGTGGATGCAGCGGCACGCCGAATCCGTCTGACCTGGAACTTCTGGACTCCGCCGGATCTGGTGGGACGCCCCGGCATGATCTTGCCTGGACTCTTAATCCGTTGGTTGTCGGTTCGAGTCCGACATGGCCTACTGCTCGCGGGCGGGGGGAAACCCTCTGACCTGGCACTTAGCGCCCCAACTGGTTTCGGCCAGATGGGGCGCTAAGTCGTTTCCGGGCCCGTGCGTGAGCGGATGGCCCGTCATCTCCTGGTCAGGAGGCGGACGGACGGGCACGAGGCACCGGCAACCCGTCGGCTACGCCTTCGGAGCCACCCAACGCGAAGGCGCCGAATGGTGGCAGGGTCACCAAGCGACCCCGCAGCCGGCCTCAGGCACCCGCACGTACGCCCTGTCCGAACTCATGGTCCGCTCCCCCTGGCGCAGGACCGGCACTGCCCACCAGATCCACGAGACCCTCCTCGCAGTCCGCCCCGAATCCCTGGCCGTCCTCCTCGTCGACAGCGCCCACCCCAAGGTCCAGAGCCTTTACGAGTCCTGGTCCTACACCCAGGTAGGCACCCAGCAGCCCTTCCCCGACAGCCCGCTCTTCGCGGTCATGGTCCGCACGCTCCAGGGCTGAGGCCTGATGCGGTGCCTCTTGCCGGGCGTGACCCTGACGAGCCAAGATCGTTGGCAGGCCATGAACAACACGACCCGCATCCTTGCCGCCGTCGCCCTCGCGGGGGCCGTCGTCGCAACCGCCTCTTCGGCTCAGGCTGATACGGGCTTCGAGCCCCGGTTCAGCCACGCCATCACGGACACCCTTGTCCCCGAGTTCGGATCGCCTGCACTCCTGCGGGTAGGCGGAGCCTTCATCGATGGTGTGGCCGATGTTGCCCCTGTGGCCGCTCCTGATCAGTACTGGCGCTGAGCCGATCGGCACCCCGCCCCACGCTGCTCGTAGGTTGGGGTTAACCCATCTGACCTGCTACTGAGCGCCCTACCCGGTTCCGACCAGGTGGGGCGCTCAGTCATTTCCGGGCCGGTCGGTGAGCGGACGGCCCGTCACCTCCTGGTCCGGAGGTGGACGAGTGGGCAGGGGCACCAGCTTGGCCCCCGTTCCCGCGCCGGGCGCAGCGTGGCGGGCCCCGACGATCGCGTAGCAGCTGGGCGAGCCCAGAGACGTTTCCTCCGGCGCGTTCGGGTGAGTGATCCACCGGCGCCTTGATCGTCGCCAGACGCATCCGCTTGCATCCAGTCAGTGATCAAGCTGTCTTGGCCGGTCAGGAAGCGGGGCCAACCGCTCGCCGGCGTTACCCGGCCGCCCGCCCGGAGTGAGCCGAGGCGACCGAGAAGAAGGAAGAGCCACGACCCACAGCATCACCAGGCGTAGCCGCGCCATCGCCCTGACCGTTGCCGCGCTGGTATCGGTCCCCGGCCTGGCCGGCACGGCGACCGCGGCCCCGGTCGACATGTACGCGCCCTATGCCCGAGCCGCCGCGAAAGTAGCGGCAAACGGTGATCCGCTGGCGGTCAAGAACGCCACGTCCACCAGGGTCAGCACAGGGAATTACTGCGTCACGGTGTCGGACCCCGACCCCATCGACCTGGCGAACGCGGCGATCCAGGTCACGAGTAACGGCGCCTGGGCCACGTTCATCGTCACCGGACGGCCGACCGCCACCTGCGGCAACGCCACGGACGCCATCACGGTGCACAGCGTCCAAAGCAACACCATCACCTGGGTCGACACGGCGTTCACCATCACCGTGCACTAGCCGCGCCTACTGGGTGTGGCCCGGCCGGTCTGCCGCTGGAAGCGCGTGTGGAGGGTGACCGGGAAGGGCGCCGGGGACGACAGGGGCGAGACCCCCTATGCGCCCGGTCGGCCGACACCGTGGTCCGCAGGCGGGCCACGCCCAGCCCAGCACTGCAAAGCTCCTCGGGCGATCCTGGCGGCCATCACCGGCTCCAGCGGGCCCGCGTGGATCAGGCGTTCAACCTCGCCACTACCTAGATGCCCCCCATTCACTCCGGCCGCCGTGCACACGTGTGGCGGTATCCCGCCCCAGTAAAGGAATCCCGTGATGACCCTGCTCTCCACCACGCGGTCCAAGATCGCAGCCGCCGCAGTCCTGGCCGCGGTCACGGCCTCGGTCGGCACCGCCGTTGCCTTCGCCTCCCAGGCCGGTCCCGCGCGCGCCCCGTACGCGCAGGCCGGCGCCTTGGTCGAGTACAACGGTGCCCTCTCCCAGTCCAAGGGCATCGCCCCGGTGCAGAAGCCCTCAGCCGGCACGTACTGCATCAAGTTCACCGACGCCCGCCTCGACCCGCAGAAGCTCATCCCGACCGCCGTCCTCGGAGCCAGTGGCACCACCCCGTGGGACGCCACCATCATGGTTCGGACCGACCCGTGGGCCGCCTGCGGCAACGCCACAGACACCGTGACGGTCTTCACCGGCACCAGCGCTGGCGCCCAGGACCTCCCCTTCTACATCGCGATCCACTGACGGGCCGGAGCACGGAAGTGGCGACTCGGCCGTGACGTGACCAGGACCGCGCGGGTTGGGGCCCACCACCGGAGCCACGCACCGCCCGAGTTGTACGCGAGAGCCCTGGTCAGCGACGCCGAATGCGTGAGCGATGCGTGAGCGGACGTGCTGGCACGGGCCGGTCTGGAGCGGATGAGGTGCCACAGTGCGGCGCTCTGACCAGGCGTTTGCGGACCTCTGTGGACCGAGCGGGATGGCCCGGCACGATCTTGCCGGGACTTTTAATCCGTTGGTTGTCGGTTCGAGTCCGACATGGCCTACTGCTCGCAGGCAGGGGCTGACCCCTCTGACCTGTTACTGAGCGCCCCACCCGGCTTCGGCCGGGTGGGGCGCTCCGTGTTTCTCGCAGACGGCGAGCTCACTGTCCGATCCGGCCCGGGGCCAGGCGGCTGTGGAGTTCTGTGGTCATGGCGTGGATGGCCCGGGTGAGCTCGGTGTTGGTCTTCAGTTCCAGCTCTGATTCGACGAAATCGTGATCGGCCTTGGCTTGTTGGAAGGCCGCGGCGCGGTTCTGCCCGATCATGACGAAGGTCGACAGGAAGATCGCCTCCAGGGAGACGACGAGGGTCAGCGTCGGCCAGGGGGACTTCTCGATGAACAGCGTCCAGACCGCGAACCCGACCGCGTGGATGTAGACGAACATCATGGAGCCGGCGAACTGCGTGATGGCGTCCGCGACGCGCAGCTGGATGTCGGAAGCCCGCTTCAGCCGGTGCGCCTCCACGACGGGGTGGTGCCGCTTGTGTTCCCGGGGGCTGCTCATGGACGGCTCCGATGTTCCTTATGGGACGGGGGTGTCGTGCGGCCCGGGCGAGAGCGATCCGCTTCTCGCCCGGGGGCGCTTCTCGTCGTGACGGCCGGTCAGGTGCGCGGCGGGAGCCAGCCGTGCTGGACCGCACGGGCGCGGGCTTCGAAGTGGCTGCGCGCAAGTGGGAAACCTGCGGCCCCCGCCGTGTTTCATGGCTCTGACCTGCGGTTATTGCCCTTCCGGGGGTGGCTCGGACGTTAATTGGCGGAGGCCTCCCCCCGGATGGCGTAGAGTTTGGTTTACCGACGCGGGGTGGAGCAGCTCGGTAGCTCGCTGGGCTCATAACCCAGAGGTCGTAGGTTCAAATCCTGCCCCCGCTACTCAGTACGAAGGCCCGGTCCCCTTTGGGGGACCGGGCCTTCGTCGTGTCTGCCGTGTCCGTGTCCGTGCCCTCACCCGAACGGTCCCGTCCGAGTCGCCGTACGGGCCCTCCAGCCCCCAGCCTTGGGGGGCGAGGCGGACCGGGCGGCAGGAGAGCAGCGTGGCGGGGCTGGGCCGGCAGGGCAGGGGCGAGCGCGTCTTCGGCGCGGTCGCCGGCAGCGCCGTGATCCGCCGGATCGTCAAGATGCTCCCGGGCACCCTGATCGTCCTCGGCTTCCTCTTCGACGTGCTGACCCCGCCCAGCTTCACCGGATCCCCCTTCTTCTCCGCCGCCCCGCTCATCGCGGCCCCGCTGTTCTCGCTCCGGGCCACCGTGCTCACCGGGATGCTGGCCACCTTCGCCGTGGTCGTGCTGCACCTCTACAACGGCACCACCTTCAAGGTGGAGGCCATGACCGAGCTGGCCACCGTCCTGACCGTCTCCGGGCTGGCCACGCTGATCAACATCGTCGTGCGGCGCGGTACGGAGCAGCTCGCCTCGGCGCGCGGGATCGCCGAGGCCGCCCAGCGCGCCGTGCTGCCGACACCCGCCGAGCGGATCGCGGGCCTCCAGGTCTCCGCCTCGTACGAGGCCGCGCAGGCGGACGCCTCCATCGGCGGCGACCTCTACGCCGTGCAGGACACCCCGTACGGGGTGCGCCTCGCGGTGGGCGACGTACGGGGGAAGGGGCTCGGGGCGGTCGAGGCCGTCGCCGTGGTGCTCGGGGCGTTCCGGGAGGCGGCCGAGAGCGAGCCCACGCTGGAAGGGGTGGCCCGGCGGCTGGAGCGGGCGCTGGCCCGGGAGGGGAACCGGCGCGACAGCCTCGACGCGGTGGAGGGGTTCACCACGTGCGTGCTCGGCGAGATTCCGCCCGGCGCGGGCCTGCTGCGGCTCGTCAACCGGGGCCACCCCGAACCGCTGCTGCTGTACGCGAACGGCGGCCTCGCGGAGCTGCCCCCCGTCGAGCCGGCGCTGCCGCTGGGGATGGGGGAGCTGGGCGGCTGGCCGGACCGGGCCGAGGAGTGGCCCTTCCCGGAGGGGGCGACGCTGCTCCTGTACACGGACGGGCTGACCGAGGCCCGGGACGGTTCGGGGGCCTTCTACGATCCGGCGGCCCGGCTGCGCGGGCGGGTCTTCCCCGGGCCCGACGAACTGCTGAGCGCGCTCGCCACGGATGTCCGCCGTCACACGGGCGGCGCGGCGACGGACGACATGGCCCTGCTGGCGGTCTCCCGGCCGGGGGCGCGGCAGCCGAACCGGCGCCGGACGGTGCGGGTGGTCCCGAAAGAGCGCGGGGTGTGACCGAACGTGACCGAAGGAGCGCGCTCGGCAAGCAATCTGACGGACCATCAATGTGAAGATGTGGCGCGAGGGGTGGGAGGGGTGGCCGTTTTTTGCCCGGGTTGATTCACGAGTGCGGTGATAAGTTCTGGCCAGAGCTGTGCAGTCGGTGGCTGATTGTCGTTAACGATCAATCGCAACTGCTTGGAATCACTCCCCTTTCTCTATTACCGTTCGATAACGCAGAGCGGTCGTCCCAGCCGTCGCAAGAGACGGCACCGTGCGCGTGCTCGCCCATGAGGAGTGTGCCCCGGTGGCCTCCAACTCGCCTGCCCCTGAAGGCATCGACGTCCAGGAGCAGCCCACCGCCGGAGCCTGGGGCGAATGGAACCCCACCGAGGACTCGGCCCGGCCGCCTCGCGGAAAGCACCGCGTGCTCAAGCAGCGCGGGGGACTGGCCCGTTCCTCCACCGTCCTCGGCGTCGGCGTGATCGCCGCGGTCGGCGCGGGCGGCATCGCCACCGCGCAGGACCGGCCCCAGGTCGCCATATCCCTGCCGTCGCTGCCCTCCCTTCCGGAGTCGCTGGGGGGCACGGACCAGGACTCCGCCGACGGGGAAGCCACCACCGGGGACGCGGGCGCCGCGCGGTCCGCGGAGCAGGCACGGACCGGGATCATCCCGCAGCAGGCCAACCGCCGCTCCGACGCGGGCGAGCTGCTGCGCAGCCGCATCCTCCAGCAGGCCGAGTCCCAGCAGGAGGCCGCCGCGGCCCAGGAGCGCGCGGAAGCCGAACGGGTGGCACAGGAAGCCGCGGCCCAGCAGGCCCGCGATGCCCGGGCGGCCAAGGAAGCGGCCGAGAAGGCGGCGGCGGAGGCGGCCGAGAAGGCCGCGGCCGAGGAAGCGCGCCAGGCGCAGGCGGCCAAGGAGGCCGCCGAGGCCAAGGCCAAGGCGGAGAGCGCCGCCCGGTCGGCCGGATCCTTCTTCCTACCGACCTCGGCCTACACCCTGACCTCGCACTACGGCGACTCCGGCTCGATGTGGTCCTCCGGCCACCACACCGGCCTGGACTTCGCCGCCCCGACCGGCACCCCCGTCAAGGCGGTCGGCGCAGGCAAGATCACCTCCGCCGGCTGGTCCGGGGCGTACGGCTACCGCATCGTGCTGGAGCTCCCCGACGGCACCGAGATCTGGTACTGCCACCTGTCCTCGATGTCGGTGACCGGCGGCTCCGTCGCCGGGGGCGACACCATCGGCCGGGTCGGTGCGACCGGCAACGTCACCGGCCCCCACCTCCACCTCGAAGTGCGCCGGGGCGGCGTCACGGTGGACCCGCTGTCATGGCTGACGGCACGGGGCCTGAACGTCTAGGACCCGGTACGAGGCCAGGTGCGCGGACCGGCGCCGACCGGTCGAGCGGAACGCCGGGCGACCTGTCGGGCGAGCTGTCGGGCAGGCCGCCGAGCGGGCTGTCGAGCGGGCCCGGCGAGCCCAGCGGGCCCAGCGGGTCGAACCGGGGTGGGAGCAAGTCCTCGAGCACCGCCGCCCGGGACAGCGCCGGGCCCGCCGTCGCGCGGCGCAGCCACAGCCGGCGCAGCAGCTCCCGCTCCCGCCCCGCGAAGTCCGGCTCCCGGGCCGGACCGCCGCTGCGCGCCCGGTGACGTAGCAGGGCAAGGGCCGCGGCATCGGCCTCGTACAGCGCGACCGCCCGTCCCGCCGGCCGGCCCCCGGTGCTCCGGGCCAGCGCGCGGGCCAGGGAACGCGCGGGCATCGACACCAGCGCGGGCACCTCGGCCGGGCTCAGCCAGCCGGCGGCCGCGTACAGGGCGAGCTCCCCGGCGACGGCCCGCAGTCGGCGGCGCCGTATCCACACGGCCAGCCAGGCCAGCAGCCCGAACACCGGGACCATCACGCAGCCGTAGACCACGTAGAACCCCGACTCGCCCAGGTCCGAGGAGCTGTTCCACAGCGCGTGCAGCCCCATGGCCGAGGCCAGGCCGAGCACGGGCAGGCCGATCCGGCGCATCCGGCCCACGGCGAGCGCGGCGGCGCCGAAGCCGAGACCGGTGGCCACGGTGAACAGCGGATGCGCGAAGGGGGACATGATGCCCCGCACGAAGAACGTCGCCGCCGTCACGGAGTTCAGTACCCCGGTGCCGTTCTCGACGTCCTCGTCGAAGGCGTTGCCGAGATAGAGGATGTTCTCGGTGAAGGCGAAGCCGGTCGCGGTCAGACCGGCCATCACGAAACCGTCGGAGGGGCCGGTGAACTGGCGTCTCCTGAACAGGAACACCAGCAGCAGGGCGGCCGCCTTGGCGCTCTCCTCGACCACCGGAGCGATCGCCACCGAGCCGAGCTGGTCGGCACCGGAGGGATCGGCGGTGGCCGCGGCTATCCACTCGGTCGCGAAACTGTTGGCCAGTATGGCGATCAGCGCCGCGGCGCACGCGCCCCAGCCGAAGCAGAACGCCAACTGCGCCCACGGATGCGGTGAGGCCCGCCCCACCCAGCGGAACGCCGCCACGAGCGGCGCCACCGGCAGCAGGGCCAGGCCCAGACCGACGAAGAAGCCGGGCGTACCGGTCTGTTCGCGTACGAGTTCCAGGATCGCGATGCCGCAGACGCCGAGCAGCATGACGAGTACACAGGTACGCACGGCGCCGGGAGTACGCGGCACGCGGTACGGCAGCCGAAACGGCCGGGTCGCTCGGAGCACGTGATGACTCTACCGAGCGGACCCGACACGCGGAGTGATGTGTTCAGTTCTGGGCGTTACCCGTGCGCCGGAACAGCAGATCGTGTACGACGTGCCCCTTGTCGAGGCCCTGCCCCTCGAAGCGGGTGAGCGGCCGGAAGTCGGGCCGGGGCGCGTAACCGCCGTCTGCCCGCGTGTTCTCGAACTCCGGCTGGGCCGTCAGCACTTCGAGCATCTGCTCGGCGTACGGCTCCCAGTCGGTCGCGCAGTGCAGGATCGCCCCGGGCGCCATGCGGGTGGCGGCCAGCGCGAGGAACTCGGGCTGGATCAGGCGCCGCTTGTGGTGGCGGGCCTTGGGCCAGGGGTCCGGGAAGTACACGCGGAGCCCGGCGAGGGAGTCCGCCGGCAGCATCTCGCGGAGCAGGATGATGGCGTCCCCGTTCGCGACGCGCACATTGGTCATCCCGCCGCGCTCGGCGAGGGCGAGCAGATTCCCCTGCCCGGGGGTGTGCACGTCGGCGGCGAGGATCCCGGTCCCCGGGTCGGCGGCCGCCATCTGCGCGGTGGCCTCGCCCATGCCGAAGCCGATCTCCAGGACGACGGGAAGCCCGTCGAACATCTCCTTCAGATCGATCACGTCACGCCCGTCGATGTCGAGCCCCCAGGTCCCCCAGAGCCGCTTCAGGGCCTCGCCCTGCCCGGTGGTCACCCGGCTGCGACGGGGCTGGAAGCTCCGGATCCGCCGCTCGTGGTGCGACCCGGCCGGATCGGGCGCGGGCCCGTCGGGAAACCGCGGCTCGGTACGCCACTTCGGAGGCACGTAGCTGGAGGTCGCCTCCGGCGCGGGCTCGGCGGCGGGATTCTGGGGACTCAGAGACTCAGACACAATCCCCGGATTCTACGCGCGCCCACCCCCACCCACGCTGCGGCACCGATCCAGCCGTCCGGGGGGCGGAGCAAACCCAGCCGTCCGGCGTTTGAGGACCGGGGTCTGGGGCGGAGCCCCAGGTCTTTGCAGGTCAGGGCGGAGCCCTGGGAACGGTGGAAGGGCGGGTAGGGGACATGCCCCCCGGCCGCGCCCCCCCGGCCGCGCCCCCCGGCCGCGCCCCATGGGACGGACCGGCCCGAGCCGCGGGGGAGTCGCCCACCGACGTCGCCCAGGGGCCCCCGGGGCGGAGCCCCGCCGTGGTCAGGACACCCGGAGCGACCGGAGGGCCCGCCCGGCAATCTCCCGCCCGATCGGCAGCGAAGCGGTAGCCGCAGGCGAAGGCGCGTTCAGCACGTGCACCGCCCGCTCCCCCTCCCGGATCAGGAAGTCGTCCACCAGCGTCCCGTCCCGCAGCACGGCCTGCGCCCGCACCCCCGCCGCGGCGGGCACCAGATCCTCCCCGCGCACCGCGGGCAGCAGCCTCCGTACCGCCTCGACGAACGCCGCCTTCGACAGCGACCGCCGCACCTCGCCCGCTCCGTACCGCCAGTGCCGCGCGGCCATCCGCCAGGATCCCGGCCAGGCCAGCTCGTCCGCGAGGTCCCGCGGCCGGACCACGCCCCACCCGTACCCCTCGCGCGCCAGCGCCGGCACCGCGTTCGGCCCGACGTGGACCCCGCCCCCGATGCCCCGGGTCAGGTGGACGCCGAGGAAGGGGAAGGCCGGGTCCGGCACCGGATAGACCAGCCCGCGCACCAGATCGGGCCGGGCCAGGTCGTAGTACTCGCCCCGGAACGGCAGGATCCGCATCTCCGGGTCGTCCCCGGCCAGCCGCGCGATCCGGTCGCACTGCAGCCCCGCGCAGTTCACGAGCACCCGCGCGCGCACGACGAGCCCGTCGCTCGTCCGCACCGCCACGCCCGACGCCCGCCGCGCGATCAGATCCACCGCTCCGCCGTAGACGATCTCCGCCCCCGAGGACTCCGCGAGCTGCTGGGCGACCCGCCCGTAGTCCACGATCCCCGTGGTCCCGACGTGGATCGCCGCGAGCCCGCGCACTTCGGGCTCGTACTCCGAGATCTGCGTCGGCCCCAGCTCCCGCACCGGGATGCCGTTCTCCCGGCCCCGCTGCACGAGCGCGTGCAGCCGCGGCAGCTCGTCCCGCTCGGTGGCGACGATGAGCTTGCCCGTCACCTCGTGCGGGATGCCGTGCTCCGCGCAGAACTTGACCATCTCGGCCGCACCGCGCACCGCGAAGCGCGCCTTGAGCGAGCCCGGTTTGTAGTAGATCCCGCTGTGGATCACACCACTGTTGCGGCCCGTCTGGTGCTGCGCGGGGCCGTCCTCCTTCTCCAGGACGACCACCCGGGTCCCCGGAGCGAGCCCCGCGAGCGCATGCGCCGTCGACAGGCCGACGATCCCGCCGCCGATCACCAGCACATCGCAGTCCAGCCTGCCGATGCCGCCCACGCCGCCGCCCACACTGACACCTCCCACCCCTGCATAGTGCACCCCGCCACTGACAACGAGGCCACGCGGGGCCTATGCCGGGGTTACCAGCAGAGGCCTGGCCCGCTCGCGCAGTTCGGCGACGCGCGGTTCGTCCCCGTACGGTTCCAGCCGGTGCAGGAGGTCCCGTACGTACTCCGTCGTGCGGGCCGACGAGATCCGCCCGGCGACCTCCACCGCCCGGGTCCCCGCCGCGCACGCCGCGTCGAGGTTCCCGGACTCCAGCTCGGCCACCGCGCTCACGACGAGCCGCAGCCCGTGTGATCGTACGTACTCCTCCGTCGGCCGGGACAGTGCCTGTTCCGTGAAACGCCTGACCTGGCGCGGGAGTTTGAGGTCGCGGTAGCACTCGGCCGCGTCCGCCGCGAAACGGTCGTACGAGTAGAAGCCCAGCCAGGTCGGATCGGCGTCGCCGTCCCGGGCCCGTTCCAGCCAGCCCTCGGAGGCCCGCAGCGCCGCCCCGGCGGCCGCCGAATCGCCGGCCTTCGCGTGTGCCCGGGCCTCGACGAGGCGGAAGAAGCTCATCGTCCGCGCCGTGGCCAGGCCTCGGTTGCGCTCGACGGCGGCCTGCGCGAGGTCCACGCCCTCGTCCGGGAAGTCCCGGTAGGTGGCCTGCAGGGACATCGACGCCAGCACGTACCCGCCGAGCGGTACGTCCGCTGCGGCGCGGGCCAGGCGCAGCGCCTGGATGTAGTAGCGCTGGGCGGCTTCCTGCTGCCCGGTGTCGAAGGCCATCCACCCGGCCAGCCGGGTCAGTTCGGCGGTGGCGCCGAAGAGCGCGCGGCCCACCTCGTCGGTGTAGGAGCCGAGCAGCAGCGGCGCCGCGTCCACCCGCAGGCATTCGGGGACCATCGAGGAACGCCAGTCGCCGCCCCCGTACTTGGAGTCCCAGCGGCGGGCGTCCTCGGCGGCCTCGCGCAGCTTGGTCACGTCGCTGTGGCCCACGCGCTGCGGGCCCCCGGCTTCGGGCGCGGCCGGAGCCGGCGCCGGTGGCGTTTCACCCGGAGTCTGGGCGGGCACACCCCCGACATGAGCGCCGGGCGGCGCCGGAAGGCCTTCCGGCGGGGCCGCGCCCGGCACCGGTTCGCGCACCACCGGTTCGCGTGCCACCGAGCCGTCGGCGGGAGATATCAGCCAGCGCGAGGCCGGCGTCGCGTACGCCGACACCGAGAAGGAACCGGCGAGCGACTGCCAGATTCCGCCACCCCCGCGCCGGCCGGCGAGGTCGAGCCGGTAGAGGTCGGTGGCCGAGCGCACGGCCGCGCCGACGTCGCGCGGGAAGGCCAGCCCCACCTCGGGCGCCGGATCCGCGTCCGCGAGCCCGATCTCGTGCAGCGGCACGGGCCGGCCGAGCTTCGCGCCGATGGCGGCCGCGATCAGGTGCGGGGCGGCGCCCTGCGGCACCATCCCCTTCGACACCCACCGGGCCACCGAGGTCTTGTCGTAGCGGAGGGTCAGACCGCGCTGAGCGCCGAGGTCGTTGACCCGCCGGGCCAGCCCGGCGTTGCTGATGCCCGCGAGGGCGAGGACGGCGCCGAGCTTCTCATTGGGCTCGCGGAGCTCCCTGGACATGCGCCACCCCTCGTCACACGCGGAACGCAGACGCCGCCGGGGCATAGGCGCCCGGCATTTCGTAAACCCAGCGTAGTTCCCCGCCTCCCAAGCGTTAAGGCCCCTTGTTCCGTATGGCGGGATTGTTGTCCGTATGCACAGTCGGGCGGGGGCCCGGGGCCGGGGCGCACGTGTCAGCGCGTGCTCCACCCGTGTGGCCGTGCGCCCACCCGTGCGCTCTGGCCGCATCGGGGGCCCGGCGATTCGATGTGCGGTGCGTGGGTCGGCCCACCGCGTTGACCGGGCGGGCCGGGGGATGCCGCTGCCTCAATCCCCGCGGGTGGCGGAACGGTCCGGGGGGTGGATCCCGCCCCCCGGACCGCGCTCCGCGCAGGCTCCGTGCCGGCTCCGCGCAGGGCTCTCAGTACGGTCGAAGAATGGCCGAAACCGACCTATGGGGCGGTCGGAACGGAACGCCAAATACCGCATGGCCGGGGCGTGTTCGTTTATACGTGCGCCCCCTTACCCACTCCCGCACGCCTGTCTCGTGGCAGCATGGACCCCGAGCCACCCGGGGTCCCTCCGGCCGCGCGCAGAGCGCCGGCCGCGCGGTTCGCACCCCGGTCAGGTGCCCACGGGCTGGGGAGGCGGCGGTGCGCTGGTTGGTGGGTTGGAGCAGTATCGCCGCGAGCTTCGGCACGGCCGGACGGGTCGCGGGGCACGGCGCCGCGCACGCCTTCGACCAGGGCCGATACGGCTCCGGCCAGAGCGGATACGCGTCCGGCCAGGGTGGATACGCCTCCGGCCAGGGCGGATCCGGCCCGGACCACGGATCGGCCGCGGCCTACGGCTCCCAGAACGGCTCCCGCCCCGACGGCTGGGGCGACGGCCCGGTCCGCGGCGGGCTCGCCGACGCCGGCCACCCCGACGAACCGGGCGCCGCCGAAGCCGACCGCACCGTGGTCCCCGTCGGAGCCCAGCTCCTCTGGGGCGATCCCGACCCCCTGTGGGCCGTCGGCGACTGGCGCCCCGACGAGATCCGCACCCTCACCGCCGACCCCGCGGACCCCTTCACCCGCCTCGCCGTCCTCGGCTGCTGCGGCGCCACCGACGAGGAACTGCGCCGCGCCCTCTACGCCGCCCGCGGCGGCGCGCTGCGCCACCTCACCCAGTGGCCCGGCAGCTACACCGCCGTCGTCCAGGCCGGCCGCCGCATCACCGTCGTCGGCGACCTGGCCGGTGCGCGGCCCGTCTTCTACACGCCCTGGGCGAGCGGGACCGCGTACGCCACCGCCGCCCTCCCGCTCGCCGACCTGATCGAGGCGCAGCTCGACATCGGCCATCTCGCCGCCCTGCTGGCCTGCCCCGACAGCCCGGAGGCGCTGGGCGACGGCACACCGTACGTCGGCGTACGCCGGATCCCGCCCGGGCACGCCCTGATCCTGCGCGAGGGCTCCCGGGAGATCACCGGGTACGAGCCGGTGGCCTCCCTCGCGGTGGCCGCCCCCACGGCCGACCCCGCGCTCGCGGTGGAGGGCGTACGGGAAGCGTTGGTCGACGCGGTGCGCGCCCGGCTCACGGCTCCGCGGCATGCTCCCGAGCCGCTGCCCTACGACCCCGGGCCCGTCCCCGGAATGGGCCCGGCCGACCGGCGGGCCGCGCGCGGCGCCCCCGCGCCCGTCCCCGGAGTCGGCGCGGACCTCTCCGGAGGCAGCGCCTCCGCGACCCTCGCCCTGCTCGCGGCCGGCCTCCCGGGCGCACCCGGCGCCCTGCTCGGCCGCACCGGGGAACGCCTCCTCGCCGTCACCTTCAACGACCTGGCCACCCCCCAGGGCCGCGAACCCGAACTGGAACGCGCCCACGCCATCGCGTCCGACCCCCGCCTGCACCACGTGGTCGTGGCCGCCGCCGAGGAAGCCCTCCCGTACGCCGACCTCGACGGGCCGCTGACCGACGAACCGGGCCCCTCCCTGGTCTTCGCCGCCCGCGAGCGCCGCCGCCTCGCGGCCGGCTCGGCGGACCACTTCACCGGCCACGGAGCCCGCCAGGTCCTCGACGCCCACCCCGCCCGGCTCGCCGACCTGCTGCTCGACCGGCGCCGGCGCCACCTGCTCCGCCCCACCCTGGCCCTCGCCCGCTCCGCCCCCTCCGAGGGCGACTCCCTCCTCGTCCCCTTCCTCGTCCCCCTCACCGTGTACGCGGCGGCCCGCCGCCTGGCCCGTACGCCCTACCGCACCGGCATGGAGGCGGCGGCGGCCCGCCTGCGCGACGGAGTACCGGCCGCGGGTCCCGGCTCCCCGGTGGACGCTTCGCTCGCGGCCCTGGCCTGGTCCCGGCCGGGACCGGCGGCGGCCTGGCTGACGGGCGAGGCACTGGCCGAGGTATCGATCCGCCTCACCGCCGCCGCGGGCCGCCCTCCCCTCTCGCTGCGCCCCGGGGAGGCCCGGGCCCGCGCCGTCCTGGCCCGGCACGCCGCCGACCACCGGGTCTTCGAGCAGGCCGTGGAGGTCCGCAGCCAGCGGCTGCACGCCCCCTTCCTGGACAACCAGGTCGTACGGGCCGCCCGGGCCCTGCCCGAATCCCTCCGCGTGCAACCCGGCGCCCGGGCCGCCGTCCTGCGCGGGGTCCTGTCCTCCGCCGGGGTCCGGGACCTCCCCCCGGGGTGGGGCGCGACGGCCCACGCCCCGAACGAATCGGCGACCCGCCTGGGACTGCGCGCGGCCCTCCCGCGGCTCCTGACCCTCTTCACGTCCCCCCTCCTGGCGGACGCGGGCCTGATCGAAGCCCGGGTCGTCCGCCAGGCCCTCCTCGACGCGGCGGACGGCCGGCCGGTCCCGCTCGACGGCATCGCCGAACTCGTCTCGATGGAACTGTGGCTGACCCGCCTCCTGGCCCGCCGGGGCACTTGCTGGACCGGCACCTCCACCCCCCGCCGCAGGGCCGTCCCCACAGGAGTCCCCCTCCGCCGCCCGGCATTGTCCTGACCACCGGGCCTCGGCCCCGGCCCTACCGGGCGCCGCGGCCCGCGGCCCCCGGGTGCGACGGCCGTGAGGAACCTGGGCCCTAGCGGCAGCTGATGACGGAGTCGGCCCAGCTCGCCAGCGTCGGCAGGCGGCCGCCCCCGGCGCGCTCCACGACCAGGCGCAGCGTCTTGTGCCCGGAAAGCGAGACGGACACGTTCGCCGCCGGGTCCTCGTAGCCCAGGGCCCGGGACTGCCACAGTCGCTGCCCGTCCGCGTACACGGAGAAGCGGACATTGCCGTCCGTGAGCAGCGACATGCCGTCCACACCGGCCCGCGCGGAGAAGGCGACGCACCTCCGGTTGAGGGTGATCTCCACGGAGGACCGAGAGTTGACGGTGATCCCGTGCGAGAAGCGCTCTCCGCCGATCATCGGGCCCCAGCGCTGCCACACCCAGCTGCTCCGCCAGGTCTCGATCTCGGGGCCCTCGTGGTTCCCGAAGGCGGACTGGCCCAGTGAGGACAGCCGGAACCCCTGTGGGGCCTGCGGCGAAGGCTTGGGAGGCGTCGGTTTGGGGGGCGGTACGGGACTCGGCGTGGGGCTCGGCTTCGGACTCGGGACCCGGCTGGGGCTCGGAGCGGGCGAGGACCGCTCCGGGCTCCGCGAGGGCTTGGGCGCGGCCGGCGCGACGGCCACCGGCGGCGGGGGCGTCTGCTTCTTGGGGGGCGGTACGGATCCTCGTGCCGCCGGCGGCTCCGCCCGCGACGGGCCGGGCTCCGGCACGGAGGGGGCCGGACTCCGCGGCACCGGCACGGCCACGCCCGGCGCCGGGTTCGCGCGGACGGTCGGAGCGGCGTCGTCACCGGCCAGCGCGAACACCACGCCGGCGGCCGCGGCCACCACGACCCCGGCGGCGATGGCCGCCTTGGCCGGCAACCCCAGCCCCTCCGAAGCCACGGCCCCGCCGACCCCCCCGGCCCCGCCTCCACCGGCGGCCCCACCCGCAGCCCCGGCCCCGGCGGCTCCGGCACCACCCGCGGCTCCGGCACCACCCGCGGCCCCGGCACCAGCCGTAGACCCGCCCGCGGCTGCGGCAGCCGCCCCGGCTCCACCCGCGGCGACGGCCCCGCCGGCCACCACCCCGGCCGCCTTGGCCGCGTACCCGGCGGCGAACCACCCGATGACGGCGACCGGCAGCAGCGCGGGAATGCCCGCGTTGACGTCCTTGAGCTCCCCGGCCGCGAGCCGGCACCGGGCGCACTCCTCGAGGTGCTTGCGCAGCCCCCGCTCGGCCCGCATCCGCAAGCCCCCGCGGGCATAGGCCCCCAGCCGGTCGGCGTACCGGGCACAGTCCCCGCCGGAACTCAGCGCGGTGCTCACATGGGCCTGGAGGTACGCCTGCTTGAGGCCCTCGCGGGCCCGGCTGGCCAGTACCGCGGTGGCGTTCGCGCTCAGCCCGAAGAGCGGGGCGATCGCGCTCGGCGACGCCTCCTCGACGGTGGTGTGCCAGAGCACGGCCTGCCAGCGCTCGGGCAGGCTCCGGAAGGCCTGCATCGCGAGGGTCTGCTCGGCCTCGTGCATGGCGCGCACGTCGGCGCCGAGTTCGAGGGTGTCGTCCCCCGCCCGGCCGGGCAGCCCGACCGTGCCGTCGCCGGACCCGGAGGCCTGCTCCGCGAACAGGGCGAAGTCCTCGACCAGATGCTCCCGCTTGGCCGTTTTCGCCCAGGCGGCGGCGACCCGGCGCACGGTGGTCAGCAGGTAGGCGCGCACGGACTGGTCCGGACCCGCCCCGCCCCGTACGGCCTGGAGGGTCCGCGCGAACACCTCGGCCGTCAGATCGTCGGCGGTGTGCCCGTCACGGCAGCAGGTACGGGCATAGCGGCGCACGGCATCGGAGTGGCGGCGGAACAGTTCCTCGTAGGCCCCGTCGTCACCCCCGCGCATCCGGGCGATCAAGTCGCCGTCGGAAGGCGGGAGTTCCCCGCCGGCCCCGGCGGCGTGCCGGCCGCCCGGTTCGCGCTGCGCCGGGACCTGCCGTGCGGGCAGGCTGCCCGCCTCGACCTCGCCGCCGGCACCACCGTGTGGCTCTTCCCGCCCGTCAACGCTCATCGCGGAAGCCCTCGCACGACACACTCAACCGGTCCACCGATCCAGCGTGTCACACGGCGGGCACGCGCCGAACCGGTCTCCACACCTTCCACTCATCCGGGCAAGCCCCGACGAATCGCCGTACGGAGCCTCACCCGTTCGAGCGAGAGGCCCCAGGAAGGAGCCGGTTGACGCCCACCACCAGAACAGCCCTCCGACCTCAGCCGGCCCAGGCCGTCACCGACCTGTGCCACCCTCCGCCGCGAGCCGGCCTGCGCCGCTACCGCCCTGCGCAGCCCCCGTTCCGGGGCCGCCCCGCCCTACGCCGTCCGGGACCGCAGCCCTTCGAGCAGGATGTCGAGCAGCCGGGCGGAAGCCGCCGCCTGCTGCGCCGCGTCCGGCAGCGCGGGCGCGGCCGTCGCGATCACCAGCAGCACATCGGCCACCGTGACATCGGCGCGCAGCGCACCGGCCTCCCGGGCGCGGTCGACAAGGCGGCCGACGACCTCGAGCAGCTCGCCCGCGCCGGCGTCCTCCGAAGGCTCGTCGTCCAGGCCGGTCCGCATGGCGCCGACGACCCGCAGATCGGGCGCCCCGCCGGCCGGGACGACCTGACGCTGGTGCGGTACCCGAGCGGCCTCGTCGACCGCCCCGTCCGCGCCGTCGACCCCGTCCTCATCGGGCCCGCCGACCCGCAGCACCTGGGGCGGCAGCAGCCGCCCGGCGCCCGAGGCCACGGAGGTGCGCAGGAAGCGCGACAGCGCCTGCCACGGTTCCTCCTCTTGGCCGAGGGCCGTGCGGGCCTGCTCGGTCAGCCGCGAGGTCTCCTCCTCGGCTATCCGCCGGACGAGGACGTCCTTGCTGGGGAACCGTCGGTACACGGTGCCGACGCCCACCCGCGCGCGTCGTGCGACGTCCTCCATCGGAGCCCCGTAACCGAGCTCGCCGAAGACCTCGCGGGCCGCGCGAAGTACGTGTTCGAGGTTGCGCTGCGCGTCGACGCGCAGCGGCGTGGAGCGGCCCACACCGTGTGTGGTGGCGCCGCCGGCCATCAGCCGCCCGTGGCTGTCGGTCGCGGAAGCGGCCGACGACAGAGCGGTGGCAGAAGCATGGAAATCGGAAATGTGCATATGTATCCCCCGGTAATTATTTGTCTCCCCCCGGAGACACTCCCCGCCTTCATGTCGAGGGGGGCCACGGTCATGAGGGCCCTGGTCCTACTCCTCGACGAGTTACGAACATAGTTGAGCCAGAGTCAATTCAGAAGAGGCAGCCCCGGACGGACCACCGCCCGATCGGAGCATTCACCCACAATTTTCCGTTCGAAGCCTCCGGAATCACTCATTCCGCACCGTCTGACCTGCGCACCTTCCCCTCCATCCGCACCCCCCGACAACCTCGCCCCGCCGTCCCCTCCGGTCACACAATTTGTCGGGCCTGTGGACAAACTCCCGGCCACGTTGCGTCATGGGACGGTGAAGGCTGCTAACTCCCGGGGCACGGCCCCCGGTACCCCGCCCCGTACGCGGATCCTCATCGTCGGCGGCGGCTACGTAGGCATGTACACGGCACTCCGGCTCCAGCGAAAGCTGAGAGCCGACGAGGCCGAGGTCACGGTGGTCACTCCCGAGCCGTACATGACGTACCAGCCCTTCCTCCCCGAAGCGGCTGCCGGCTCCATTTCCCCGCGCCACGTCGTGGTCCCGCTCCGCCGCGTCCTGCCGAAATGCCGCATCGTCATCGGCGAGGCCCGGCACATCGACCACGCCGCCCGGACCGCGACCGTCACCACCCTCGCCACCGACGAGGAGGGCGGCGGCCCCGTGGAGATCGAGTACGACGAACTGGTCCTCGCCCCCGGCTCCGTCTCCCGCACGCTCCCCATTCCGGGACTCGCCGAATACGCCATCGGATTCAAGACCGTGGAAGAGGCCATCGGCCTGCGCAATCACGTCATCGAACAGATGGACATCGCCTCCTCCACCCGCGATCCCGCCCTGCGCGACGCCGCCCTCACCTTCGTCTTCGTCGGCGGCGGCTACGCGGGCGTCGAGGCACTCGGCGAGCTGGAGGACATGGCCCGCTACGCCGCCCGCTACTACCACAACGTCAAGCCCGAGGACATGAAGTGGGTGCTGGTCGAGGCCAGCGACCGGATCCTCCCCGAGGTCGGCCCCGAGATGGGCACGTACACGATCCGCGAACTGCGCCGCCGCGGCATCGACCTGCGCCTGGAGACCCGGCTCGACTCCTGCGAGAACCGGATCGCCGTCCTCAGTGACGGCGCCCGCTTCCCCACGCGCACCGTCGTATGGACCGCCGGCGTCAAACCGCACCCGATCCTCGCCGCCAGCGACCTGCCCAAGACCGACCGCGGCCGCATCGCCTGCACTTCCTTCCTCACCGTCGAAGGAGTCGAGCACGCCTGGGCAGCCGGAGACGCCGCCTCCGTCCCCGACATCACCGCCCCCGAGAAGGGCGTCGCCTGCGCCCCCAACGCGCAGCACGCCGTCCGTCAGGCCAAGGTCCTCGCGGACAACCTCGTCTCGTCCCTGCGCGGCGGACTCCTCACCGAGTACGCCCACAAGTACGCGGGATCCGTGGCCTCCCTCGGACTCCACAAGGGCGTCGCCCACATCTACGGCCGCAAGCTCAAGGGCTACCCGGCCTGGCTCATGCACCGCGCCTACCACCTCAGCCGCGTCCCGACCCTGAACCGCAAGACGCGCGTGCTCGCCGAGTGGACGCTCTCCGGCCTCTTCAAGCGTGAGATCGTCTCGCTGGGATCCCTCGAACACCCCAGAGCAGAATTCGAACTCGCGGCGGGCGGAGGCCCCAAGGACCCTCCGAAGAAGAGCGAAGGCTGATGCTGTCAGTCCCGTCGGCCACACTGGACGTGTGACCATAGGTGGGCTCACACCTGCACAGAGTGACATCAGCGTGACATCCGAGTGCCACCCGATTGCCACCGAGTGACACAGCGACCACGAGCGACACCACGAGGCTTGAACGCAGTGAACTTCACGCGCTGGAGCGCCCGGTTCCCCGGAACGCAGCGCCGCGCCGCCGCCCGGTCCGAACACGCCGCCGCCCAGGCCAAACGGGGCGAGGGCTCGGTCCCGGCCGCCCGCGGCGCCGCCGGCCATTCCGCGACCGGCCCGGACGGCTGCCCCGCCGACCACACGGTCCGCGGCACCGGTTCCGTCCCCGGCGCCGGCTGCGCACCGGCCGCCGCCGACGGTACGGCGACCCCCGCACCCTCCCTCGACGAGCTGTCCGTACGCGACGTCCTCGACCGCCTCCCGGCACTCGTCGCCCTCGTGCACGGCCCCGAGCACCGCGTCGCCTACGTCAACGACGCCTACACCGCGGGCTTCGGAGCCCGCGCCCCCGGCGCGCCCGCGCACCTGGCCCTCCCCGAGCTCGGCGACCTCGGTCTGCTCCCGCTCCTCGACCAGGTCCAGCGCAGCGGCAAGCCCCGTACGGCCAAGAACCGCACCGCACCCGGCGGCACCAGCTCGTACACGGTCACCTGCACCCCGATCGAGTTCCCCAAGACCAAGGCCGACGCCGACGGGTCCCACGCCCACGCCGGCGTCGGCGCCGCCTTCGGATCCGGATCCGCCACCGGATCCGAAGGCGAAGCGGAAGCCCACACCGGCACCGGCGTCCTGATCCACCTCGCCGACGTCACCGACCACGCCGAGGCCGTCGAACGGCTGCGCGCCAGCGAGCGCCGCCAGCGCGAGGCCGCCGTCACCCTCCAGCGCTCCCTCCTCCCCCAGGAACTCGAACAGCCCGACGACCTGCGCGTCGCCGCCACCTACCAGCCCGGCGGCACCGAAGCAGCCGTCGGCGGCGACTGGTACGACGTCATCACCCTCGGCGCCGGCCGCACGGCCCTCGTCATCGGTGACGTCATGGGCCGCGGTGTCCGCGCCGCCGCCGTCATGGGCCAGCTCCGCACCGCCGTCCGCGCGTACGCCCGCCTCGACCTGCCGCCCCACGAGGTCCTGCAGCTCCTCGACGGCCTCGCGGCCGAGATCGACGCCAGCCAGATCGCCACCTGCGTCTATGCCGTCCACGACCCCAACGAGGGCCTCCTCGCGTACGCCTCCGCAGGCCACCTCCCGATCCTCGTCCGCGACGAGGACGGCACCGTCCGCCGCGCCGCCGACCCCACCGGCCCGCCGCTCGGCACCGGCGGCTGGCTGCACACCTCGGGCACCATCGCCCTGGGCCCCGGCTCCACCGCCGTCCTCTATACCGACGGCCTGGTCGAGCGCCGTGGCGAGGACATCGACGAAGGCGTCGCCGCCCTGGAACGCGCCCTCTCCGGCGCCCAGGGCACTCCCGCCGTCATCTGCGACCGCCTGATGCGCGCCCTCGGCGTCGACGCAGACCACGACGACGACGTCGCCGTGATGGTCCTCCAGCAGCCCGCCCGCACCGGCGCCGACGCCGAGCTCTTCCACAACGCCGCCCTGGAACTCCTCGGCGGCATCGAGGCGGCCCCGCGCGCCCGCGCCTTCGCCCAGGGCGTCCTCGCCTCCTGGCGCTTCCCGGTGGAGCTGTGCGACCTCGGAGTCCTGGCCGCGAGCGAACTCGTCGCGAACTCCCTCCAGCACGGCACCCCGCCCATGCGCCTGCGCCTGCGCCGCACCGACCGCCGGCTGATCATCGAAGTCACCGACGGGGACGACCACCTCCCGCGCCGCCGCCGGGCCGAACCGGCCGACGAGACCGGCCGCGGTATCTCCATCGTCGCCACCATCGCCTCGGCCTGGGGCTCCCGCCGCACCCCCGGCGGCGGCAAGGCCGTCTGGTGCGAGTTCGCCCTCCCCGACAAGGCCCCGTAACCGCACACGAAGAAGGCCCCGGTCCACCCGACCGGGGCCTTCTCTCTTACCTGCTCACTCTTACCTGCTCACTTCTTCCTACGCGGGCACGCGCTCGGCGGCCTTCACCCGCTTCACCACGACGGTGCTCCCGGCCAGCGAGGGATTGTCCTGCACCGGCGTGAGCTGCTTGCCGAGCCGCAGCGCCAGCCCGGCGATGCCGAGCGAGACCAGAACGAAGATCCCGATGTAGAGCATCGGCACGGCCGCGGCCAGCGGCACACCGAGCGGCCCGAGCGCCAGGGCCATCTGCTTGACCAGCGCGAAGGCCGAGTTGTACTGGCCCACGGAACCCTCCGGGGCCAGATCGGCCACCAGCGGCGCCAGCGTCGGCGACAGCATGGCCTCGCCGATACCGAAGAGGGCGTACGTGGTCACGAACGCGGCGGCGGCCATGACCGCGCTGCCGTGCCCCAGCCCGGAGAACGCGGCGATGATCCACGCCACGGTCCAGAGCAGACCGACGAGCGCGATCACGCGGGACCGGCGGTGGTTCTCGACCAGCCGCAGCACGACGAACTGGGCGAGCACGATCGCACCGGTGTTGGCGGCGAGCGCGAAACCGAGCGTGGACGGGGAGATCCCGGCGGCCTCGGTACCGAAGGCGGCCAGCCCCGACTCGAACTGTCCGTAACAGGCGAAGAACAGCACAAAGCCGAGGACGCAGAACTGCACCATCGCCTTGTGCTCCAGCAGCCGCTTCCAGCCGCCGCCCGCCTGGGCCGCGTCCTTGGCCAGCGCGGTGCTGATGGCCGGCACGTGGGGCATCCGCACGGTGGCGATGACCCCGGCGAGCACCAGGAACATCACGGCCTCGATGCTGAAGAGCAGGGTGAAGCTGCCGGGACGGCTCTCGTCGACGATGAGCCCGCCGATCAGACCGCCGATGCCCAGACCCAGGTTCTGCATGAAGAACTGGAGGGCGAAGGCACGGGTCCGGGTGGACGGGGTGGAGCACCGCACGATCATCGTGGCCAGCGCGGGCTGCATGACGGCCTGGCCGGCACCCAGCGCGAGCGCCGAGAGCAGGATCGCGACCACGCCCGTGGAGAGCCCGAGCGACAGTGCGCCGAACGAGGCGACGACGGCCGCACCGATGACGACGGGGACCGGACCGCGCCGGTCGATCACCCGCCCGGTGAAGGGCAGCGCGAGAAGCGCACCGAGGGCGAACGCCATGAACGTTCCCGTCGCCCACATGGGGTCCAGTTCTCGTACCTTCGCCGCGTAGACGTAGAGGAACGGAACCGTGAAGCCGATACCGAACGCGGTCAACGCGTTCCCGGCCTGGATCCTCCGCATCGCAGCGCCCATCACCCTGGTCACTTCTCACCACCTTGATTACTGAAGCTTGAAGACTTCATACCTAAAGTTCGATCCTTAACACTACACACCGAAGGAGTTAGATGCCAACGGGCTTCATGCGATACTTCGGACCATGGGTGACACCCCCGACGGCACTGCGCCCGTCCACGAGCCGAGCCTCGACGAACAGATCGCCGTCTATCAGCGCGAGTTCCAGGACCTCGACCCCCAGGTCGAGAAGGTCGTCTCGGCCCTCAGCCGCCTGAACCGCCGCATGAACGTCGCGTACGGCCGCCAGACCGCGGCCCTGGGCATCAGTAACGCGGAGTGGGAGGTCCTCAAGGCCCTCGTCCTCTCCGGAGCCCCGTACCGGATGGGCCCGAGCGAGCTCGCGAAGCAGCTGGGCCTCACGCCGGCGGCGATGACCCACCGGATCGACCGCATGACGGCGGAAGCACTGGTCACGCGCGAGCGGGACGAGAACAACCGCGTCCGCGTGATCGTGGAGCTCACCGCGGAAGGCCGCAGCAAGTGGCTCGACGCGATGCGCGCGGCGACGGTCTTCGAGGAGGATCTCCTCCAGGACCTCTCCACGGCGGAGCGGGGCGTGCTGGGCGACATGCTCACCCGCCTCCTGGACCGCGTAGAGGACCTCCAGTCCCCGCACTGACCGCCTAGCGGCCCGGCCCTGACGCCCGGGTTGACACGGGCTCCGCGGATCCGTAAGGTTCTTCGAGTTGTCCCTGAGCCGAAAGGTTTCGGAGACAGCGGATCCCGCCGCCTCGTTGCGGCACCCAACTCAGCAAGATCTCCCACTGGGAACGCATTCGGCATGCCCGAATTCATTCCCGAAGGCCGATTATGAATCGCCTGGGAAATCCACTAGAGTTCGGGAGTCGGAAGGGCCCAACAGCCCGGAAGACAAAACCCGCTGACTGGGAGTCAGGCCCGAAAGAGTCTGATAGAGTCGGAAACGCAAGAACAGAACGAAAGCCCGGAGGAAAGCCCGAGAGGGTGAGTACAAAGGAAGCGTCCGTTCCTTGAGAACTCAACAGCGTGCCAAAAATCAACGCCAAAAAGTTGATACCCCGTCCATTTCGGTGGATGAGGTTCCTTTGAAAAAGACCTGTGAGGTCACGGCTTCGGCTACGACACTTGCAGGCAATTACACAGCGAGGATGCAGTGGACGGTCGGTCTTATTCCGACATGACTGTCCCGCTCTAAGTGCGTGTGCACCGGATTACCGGTAAACATTCATGGAGAGTTTGATCCTGGCTCAGGACGAACGCTGGCGGCGTGCTTAACACATGCAAGTCGAACGATGAAGCCCTTCGGGGTGGATTAGTGGCGAACGGGTGAGTAACACGTGGGCAATCTGCCCTTCACTCTGGGACAAGCCCTGGAAACGGGGTCTAATACCGGATAACACTCCTGCCTGCATGGGCGGGGGTTAAAAGCTCCGGCGGTGAAGGATGAGCCCGCGGCCTATCAGCTTGTTGGTGGGGTAATGGCCCACCAAGGCGACGACGGGTAGCCGGCCTGAGAGGGCGACCGGCCACACTGGGACTGAGACACGGCCCAGACTCCTACGGGAGGCAGCAGTGGGGAATATTGCACAATGGGCGAAAGCCTGATGCAGCGACGCCGCGTGAGGGATGACGGCCTTCGGGTTGTAAACCTCTTTCAGCAGGGAAGAAGCGAAAGTGACGGTACCTGCAGAAGAAGCGCCGGCTAACTACGTGCCAGCAGCCGCGGTAATACGTAGGGCGCAAGCGTTGTCCGGAATTATTGGGCGTAAAGAGCTCGTAGGCGGCTTGTCACGTCGGATGTGAAAGCCCGAGGCTTAACCTCGGGTCTGCATTCGATACGGGCTAGCTAGAGTGTGGTAGGGGAGATCGGAATTCCTGGTGTAGCGGTGAAATGCGCAGATATCAGGAGGAACACCGGTGGCGAAGGCGGATCTCTGGGCCATTACTGACGCTGAGGAGCGAAAGCGTGGGGAGCGAACAGGATTAGATACCCTGGTAGTCCACGCCGTAAACGTTGGGAACTAGGTGTTGGCGACATTCCACGTCGTCGGTGCCGCAGCTAACGCATTAAGTTCCCCGCCTGGGGAGTACGGCCGCAAGGCTAAAACTCAAAGGAATTGACGGGGGCCCGCACAAGCAGCGGAGCATGTGGCTTAATTCGACGCAACGCGAAGAACCTTACCAAGGCTTGACATATACCGGAAAGCATTAGAGATAGTGCCCCCCTTGTGGTCGGTATACAGGTGGTGCATGGCTGTCGTCAGCTCGTGTCGTGAGATGTTGGGTTAAGTCCCGCAACGAGCGCAACCCTTGTCCTGTGTTGCCAGCATGCCCTTCGGGGTGATGGGGACTCACAGGAGACCGCCGGGGTCAACTCGGAGGAAGGTGGGGACGACGTCAAGTCATCATGCCCCTTATGTCTTGGGCTGCACACGTGCTACAATGGCCGGTACAATGAGCTGCGATACCGTGAGGTGGAGCGAATCTCAAAAAGCCGGTCTCAGTTCGGATTGGGGTCTGCAACTCGACCCCATGAAGTCGGAGTTGCTAGTAATCGCAGATCAGCATTGCTGCGGTGAATACGTTCCCGGGCCTTGTACACACCGCCCGTCACGTCACGAAAGTCGGTAACACCCGAAGCCGGTGGCCCAACCCGTAAGGGAGGGAGCTGTCGAAGGTGGGACTGGCGATTGGGACGAAGTCGTAACAAGGTAGCCGTACCGGAAGGTGCGGCTGGATCACCTCCTTTCTAAGGAGCACAGTACCGATTGCAGACAAACGTTCTGCACGGTCAGCTCAGGGTGGAACGTTGATTAGTTGGCACCAGATGATCTGATGATTCTCAAGTACTGCTTCGGCGTGGAAAGAGGATTCGGAAGAGGTCTGGTGCTTGGCACGTTGTTGGGTATCTGAGGGTACGGCCGAAAGGCTTTATCTTCGCGATGCCGGCCCCAGTGAACTTCGTCTTAGGATGAGGGTGATGGGTGACTGGTCGTTGCTTGAGAACTACACAGTGGACGCGAGCATCTGTAGGCCAAGTTTTTAAGGGCGCACGGTGGATGCCTTGGCACCAGGAACCGATGAAGGACGTGAGAGGCCGCGATAGGCCCCGGGGAGCTGCCAACTGAGCTTTGATCCGGGGGTGTCCGAATGGGGAAACCCGGCAGTCGTCATGGGCTGTCACCCACTGCTGAACACATAGGCAGTGTGGAGGGAACGCGGGGAAGTGAAACATCTCAGTACCCGCAGGAAGAGAAAACAACCGTGATTCCGGGAGTAGTGGCGAGCGAAACCGGATGAGGCCAAACCGTATGCGTGTGATACCCGGCAGGGGTTGCGCATGCGGGGTTGTGGGAATTCTTTTGATCGGTCTGCCGGCCGGTCGGCGAGTCAGAAACCGTTGATGTAGTCGAAGGACATGCGAAAGGTCCGGCGTAGAGGGTAAGACCCCCGTAGACGAAACATCAGCGGCTTGCTTAAGAATCTCCCAAGTAGCACGGGGCCCGAGAAATCCCGTGTGAATCTGGCGGGACCACCCGCTAAGCCTAAATATTCCCTGGTGACCGATAGCGGATAGTACCGTGAGGGAATGGTGAAAAGTACCGCGGGAGCGGAGTGAAATAGTACCTGAAACCGTGTGCCTACAAGCCGTGGGAGCGTCGCCGTTATTCTTCGGAATAACGGTCGTGACTGCGTGCCTTTTGAAGAATGAGCCTGCGAGTTAGCGGTGTGTAGCGAGGTTAACCCGTGTGGGGAAGCCGTAGCGAAAGCGAGTCCGAATAGGGCGATTGAGTTGCACGCTCTAGACCCGAAGCGGAGTGATCTAGCCATGGGCAGGTTGAAGCGGAGGTAAGACTTCGTGGAGGACCGAACCCACCAGGGTTGAAAACCTGGGGGATGACCTGTGGTTAGGGGTGAAAGGCCAATCAAACTCCGTGATAGCTGGTTCTCCCCGAAATGCATTTAGGTGCAGCGTCACGTGTTTCTTGCCGGAGGTAGAGCACTGGATAGGCGATGGGCCCTACCGGGTTACTGACCTTAGCCAAACTCCGAATGCCGGTAAGTGAGAGCGTGGCAGTGAGACTGTGGGGGATAAGCTCCATGGTCGAGAGGGAAACAGCCCAGAGCATCGACTAAGGCCCCTAAGCGTACGCTAAGTGGGAAAGGATGTGGAGTCGCAGAGACAACCAGGAGGTTGGCTTAGAAGCAGCCACCCTTGAAAGAGTGCGTAATAGCTCACTGGTCAAGTGATTCCGCGCCGACAATGTAGCGGGGCTCAAGCGTACCGCCGAAGTCGTGTCATTGCAGCAATAGGGCCAACGCCCGCTGTGATGGGTAGGGGAGCGTCGTGTGCCGGGTGAAGCAGCAGCGGAAGCTAGTTGTGGACGGTTCACGAGTGAGAATGCAGGCATGAGTAGCGATACACACGTGAGAAACGTGTGCGCCGATTGACTAAGGGTTCCTGGGTCAAGCTGATCTGCCCAGGGTAAGTCGGGACCTAAGGCGAGGCCGACAGGCGTAGTCGATGGACAACCGGTTGATATTCCGGTACCCGCTTTGAAACGCCCAATATCGAATCAGGCGATGCTAAGCCCGTGAAGCCGTTCCGGACCCTTCGGGGAAAGGAAAGTGGTGGAGCCGGCGAACCAGACTTGTAGTAGGTAAGCGATGGGGTGACGCAGGAAGGTAGTCCAGCCCGGGCGGTGGTAGTCCCGGGGTAAGGGTGTAGGCCGAGGGGTAGGCAAATCCGTCCCTCATATAAGGCTGAGACCTGATGCCGAGCCGATTGTGGTGAAGTGGATGATCCTATGCTGTCGAGAAAAGCCTCTAGCGAGTTTCATGGCGGCCCGTACCCTAAACCGACTCAGGTGGTCAGGTAGAGAATACCGAGGCGTTCGGGTGAACTATGGTTAAGGAACTCGGCAAAATGCCCCCGTAACTTCGGGAGAAGGGGGGCCATCACTGGTGATCGGATTTACTCCGTGAGCTGGGGGTGGCCGCAGAGACCAGCGAGAAGCGACTGTTTACTAAAAACACAGGTCCGTGCGAAGCCGTAAGGCGATGTATACGGACTGACGCCTGCCCGGTGCTGGAACGTTAAGGGGACCGGTTAGTCACATTTCGGTGTGGCGAAGCTGAGAACTTAAGCGCCAGTAAACGGCGGTGGTAACTATAACCATCCTAAGGTAGCGAAATTCCTTGTCGGGTAAGTTCCGACCTGCACGAATGGCGTAACGACTTCTCGACTGTCTCAACCATAGGCCCGGTGAAATTGCACTACGAGTAAAGATGCTCGTTTCGCGCAGCAGGACGGAAAGACCCCGGGACCTTTACTATAGTTTGATATTGGTGTTCGGTTCGGCTTGTGTAGGATAGGTGGGAGACTTTGAAGCGGCCACGCCAGTGGTTGTGGAGTCGTCGTTGAAATACCACTCTGGTCGTGCTGGATGTCTAACCTCGGTCCGTGATCCGGATCAGGGACAGTGTCTGATGGGTAGTTTAACTGGGGCGGTTGCCTCCCAAAAAGTAACGGAGGCGCCCAAAGGTTCCCTCAGCCTGGTTGGCAATCAGGTGTTGAGTGTAAGTGCACAAGGGAGCTTGACTGTGAGACCGACGGGTCGAGCAGGGACGAAAGTCGGGACTAGTGATCCGGCGGTGGCTTGTGGAAGCGCCGTCGCTCAACGGATAAAAGGTACCCCGGGGATAACAGGCTGATCTTCCCCAAGAGTCCATATCGACGGGATGGTTTGGCACCTCGATGTCGGCTCGTCGCATCCTGGGGCTGGAGTCGGTCCCAAGGGTTGGGCTGTTCGCCCATTAAAGCGGTACGCGAGCTGGGTTTAGAACGTCGTGAGACAGTTCGGTCCCTATCCGCTGTGCGCGTAGGAATATTGAGAAGGGCTGTCCCTAGTACGAGAGGACCGGGACGGACGAACCTCTGGTGTGCCAGTTGTCCTGCCAAGGGCATGGCTGGTTGGCTACGTTCGGGAGGGATAACCGCTGAAAGCATCTAAGCGGGAAGCCTGCTTCAAGATGAGTATTCCCACCTCCTTGAGAGGGTAAGGCTCCCAGTAGACGACTGGGTTGATAGGCCAGATGTGGAAGCCCGGTAACGGGTGGAGCTGACTGGTACTAATAGGCCGAGGGCTTGTCCTCAGTTGCTCGCGTCCACTGTGTTAGTTCTGAAGTAACGAACTGTGTCATATCCGGTTTGGTTAACTTCATAGTGTTTCGGTGGTCATAGCGTTAGGGAAACGCCCGGTTTACATTCCGAACCCGGAAGCTAAGCCTTTCAGCGCCGATGGTACTGCAGGGGGGACCCTGTGGGAGAGTAGGACGCCGCCGAACAATCATTGTGGGAAAGCCCCGCACCAACCCCTTGGGGTTCGGTGCGGGGCTTTTCTGCGTTTACGGGACGAATTGTTGGCGGTGATCGGGGGGACGGGTGCAGGAGTCCTATCCCTGAGGCCGCCAGACGTAGCGGACGTCCGGCTCGTGCTCCTCATTGCGCAGTCCGTCGGTGCGTTCCACCGCGATGAAGCCGTGCCGCTCGTAGAACCGTTGAGCCGGCCCGTTGACCTGGAACGTCCACAGCCCCAGCCCATCCGGCCGCTGCTGCTTGGCCCGAGCGACGAGCCGGTCGCCCAGGCCCCTTCCCCACCACGACGGATCCAGGTAGAGCTGTTCCAGTTCCCCGCCGTCGAGTACGAGAAGCCCCGCCACGGAGCCGCCGGCAACTGCTATCCAGGTCTCGTACCGCGGTACGACCACCGACGAGAACCAGTCCCGTACGTCGCCGTCGCCGTGCGCAAGATGCACTGTCGGCAGCGCGGCCCTGAAGGAACGCAGCCACGTGCCGGCCATGTCGGCGGCATCAGAGCCCATCGCACGCCGAATCACCGGCTCAGTACTGTTCACAGCCCGGGACTATCGCAGAGGGAGCGGTCCTGCCGCATCCGGATTTGGAGCCGGGGTCTACCTGGACGACAACCAAGTGCCAGGGGTCCGTGGCCTCCTGGCGGATTCAACCCCTCGCGGAATGTCGGCAAGGTTCGAGACCACCCCTGTCGAACGCCCTGGAGCTCCTCCTCATGGATCGGTGCGAGCTGCGGTTGCCCGACGGAGAGTCACTCCAATTCCTTGGCCCCGGGCTGGTCGAGCGAGGTTTGCCGGCCGACTGCAAGCGCATGTTCGTGCGGGACTCGGGTCGGGAGCTGGATGTCCGCGACCTCCCGCCGGGCCGGGCCGCGTTCCTCGGTGCGTTCGAGGACGGCGTCAACACGTACTGGCGGCTGATCGACAGTGGTGAAGTGTGGATGGTCCGCGGCTATGAAGGCGATGGGGGCGAGCGGTAGGGGCTGGTCAACTCTTCGGTTGCTGGCCTGTAGAACGTCCTGGAGGTGTGGGAGGCGTTCGCCTGCTCGGGAAAGAGCGATGCGGACGACGGCTACGAGGTCTACGTCGAAGACGTGATGGAGCGGGCCCGGCAGAGCGATCCGAAGGTGTTCGAGGATGACGAAGCCTGGTGGTCACGTGTTTTCGAGGAAGTCGAGCTCGGCGTCCTGGTCCCGGAAGGGGTATAGCCGAGGATGCGGTGGTCACGGGCGGAGCCACAGTCGGAGCGCCGCGACCGTGACCGTCCCGTGGAAGAGCAGGCCCGCCCGCTTGATGCCCCTACGGATGTCAAGCCGCCAGGACGGAGTTGGCTTGGCGGTTTCCGCCCCGGTTGAGGCGCGGACGCTGGGCTTTCCCAGAGGAGGCTTCGACTGGGCTGACGCCGCAGAGGGCTGCGAACTAGGCCTTGCTGCGGAGGCGTTCGGGGTTGCCACCCGCTGCTGGCAGTAGCGTCGCGGCGGTGTCGGGGCCGACGCCGTAGCAGGCCAGGAGTTGCGGATTGTGCTGCGGGATGACGTCTCTGATCCGCGTGGTGAGATCTTCGATCTCGTTGGTGAGGTGCTGGATCCGTCGGGCCAGCAGTTTGAGCGTGTGGGCGGCGGCGGCGCTTGCCGTTCCGGAGGCGGCCGAGCTGTCGAGCCCGGCGCAAGCGCGTATCAGTTTGGGGTTGCTCAGGCCGGCCAGAGACGCGCGGAGCTCGGGGTGGCGGTCGCCCTGCCGGTGGTCACTGCGCGGGCTGCAGCCTCGGCATAGACGATGTCGCTCTTGCCGCGGCGTCGGCGGGTGGCTCTGTCGGGCTGGTTCACCTCGAAGACGGTGATGCCCTGACCTGCAGATACCGGCTGAGGGCGGCGCCGTTTGAGCCCGTGCACTCCACCCGGCCCGGCTGAGGTGGCCCAGTGTCCGGGCCCAGTCCAGTAACTGTTCGTATCCCTCGGCGGTCGTCGGAAAGCTCCGGCTCTCGACGAAGGCGCCGGCGGCCGTGACCAGGGCGGCAGCGTGGACGTCCTTGTGCGTGTCGACACCCAACACGATGTCGGGGTTGCCTTGGTCCAGCGGGTCGGCCATCACTGGATCTGTCAGGGCGGTCAGGACCGTAACGGCGCCTCTCGCGAAGGCCCCTATCGGGACACGCCCGCCGGTCCTAGCGGCAACGACTACCGCCCCAGACAGTGCCCGACAGGTTGTCGTCCTGCTTCCAGTCCGGGAGTTCGGTCTGGCCGCGCTCGCGTCGGTACGGGACGAGGAGCCCGGTGCCCACTTGCCGTCGTCGATGACTTTGCCGCGTTCCGGCGGCGTCTGGCCGAGACCGAGGGGATCGTCCTCTCCGAGATGTGGGGCTTCGGCGGTCCTCCAGTTCTTCATGCGGGCGTCGGTGTGCTCGACGCGGGCCTGCGCTCGTCGGTGTTCGGCGTTGTCCTGTAAGGGCCGCAGACGCTGGATGACCTGGGAGGCAGGGGTCGGGGAGATCCAGAAGAGCGGGGCGAGCTGCTGTCGGCGTACACATGAACGTGCCCAGTTCTTGACGTGCTGAGGGATGCTGCTGGGAAGCGTGCTGCTGGCCTGTTCGAGGTGGCGGAGGGCGGCTCACCGTGGTCTTGGACCCGCAGCGATGGATGGAGCTTCGACGCTTTCGCGGGCTGTTCGAGTCCGGTGCGATGAGCTTGTCCGAGATCGCGAAGGAGACGGGACTCAACCGCCGCACGGTCGGCAAATACCTGACCGCCCGAGCCCCGATCGCTCCGCCTCGCCGGTCATCGAGCGTGCACGCTCGTGGACGGATGGCGGACGAGGTTGCGCCACTGATCGACGCGATGCTGCGGTCGGAGATCCTGGTCAAAGGGGCCGTGGTCCACGAACGGCTGGGGGCGGAATACGGCTTCACCGGCAACTACCAGCGGGTGAAGCTCTATATGCAGGAGGCCCGGCCCCGAGTCGCGGAAGAACTGGGCATCAGCCCAGGCGAGCTCGCCGGCCTCCACCGCAGGTTCGAAGTGGTCCCCGGAGCACAGGCCCAGGTCGACTGGGGAGACGTGGGCAAGATCCTCGCCCACGTCGGGATCCCGAGGGTCTACTCGTTCCACATGACCTTGTCCTACCCGCGGGACCCATTCTGCTGCTTCACCACCAGCCAGGATCTGGCTACGTCGGCACTGGGCCGCGCATGGGGGGCATCATGGCGGGACCGGCAGTGGGACTGTGGCTCTTCGAGTACCGCATCTTCGAAGAGATACGAGCTGGTCTGATCCCGTGGCTGGAGACGTTCTGCGGACCGGTCGAAACCGAGGCTGACGGAGATTTGGCCTTCCGAGTCCGCGATCCTGCAGAACTCGGCCTACACGTCCTCAATACGGCTGAAGCAGGCATGTTCTTCCTCTCGAAGGACGACTGCATGCCAGCAGACGACGAGGACTACTCCGACTTCTCGCTGCCGCCAGTCCAGGGCCTCATACTCGCCGCCGGCTGTTCGGGGCAGGGGAACCACATTCTGCTCGGTCACCTCGCCCTTGCCTTCGCCCAACGGCTCCACGCGATGATCGACTTCGACGGCGTCCTTGGATTCACCCCTGGCGACCGGGCGGAAGAAGCCGCGGACCTGGCCCGAGCACGGGCGCTGGTGGCATCGCTTCCTGGCACCGTCAGGGAAGTCTCCTACGACACGGGCGGCGGCGACCGCTGGATCCGACATGTCGGCGATCTGCAGTTCCTCAGTGCTTGGCTGCAGCACCCAGACTTCCGCCTCGTCAAATAGGCCCACCCGGGCCACGCCGCACCTCGGCATGACGCGAGCTTGAGGCTGACACTCACACCGTCGTCCAACTGGGCACGTTTCATCGGCTCTGTCGCTGATCTTGTGATCGGCTGCTGGTCAGGTTCTAAGGAGGATCCGGGTTCGGAGGAGGTCGAGTTTGGCTCGGCCGTATCCGGCTCGCTTGATCAGCTTGACTCTGGTGACCTGGCCTTCGACTTGGCCTGAGCTCCAGGTTGAGGAGAGGCCGGCGACAACGGCGTCCTGGTCGTGGAGGAGGCCGCGGGCGAACTGCTGTAGCGATGGCAAGTCGCCGTCGTGGACCTGCTCGATCCAGCCGAAGACATCTTGCCCGCGGCGGTCGTGCATGAGAGTGGCGAAGGTCCGGACGTGCTCGACGGCTGCATCGAGCTCGGGGCAGGCGGCCCGGACCGCCTTGAGGCCGAGGACTTCGTGTGGCCGGAGCCGGTCTGGGTGCGCCATCACCCAGCGAAGTGCCCGACGAGGTTTGGGCAGGGCAGGTGTGGGAGGAGCGGTCTCGATGCCCTGCTTCAGCTGGCGGATGTATCGGTTGACGCCGGTGCGTTCGCCGCGAAAGCCCTGGTCACGGACTTCTCGGAAGAGCTGGCTGGCGTTGCGGCAGCCCTGGGTGAAGCGTTCGTAGAGGTATGGCTTGTAGTCGTCCAGCAGGGTGCGGCGCTGGGTGACCTTGACCAACAACGTGTCGACGTCCGTGGTTTGGGCGTATCGGCGGACGGCGTAGTAGTCCAGGTCGAGGTCCCGGCTGATCCCGCGGAAGGATCGGCCCTGGGCGAGGAGCTCGTGGACGCGGCGGTGTCGTTCGCGGATCCGTCCGACGATCCGGCGGGGCCGGCCGCAGACGTCGAGTGTTCCGTCCGGTGGTGCGACGGGAGCCTCCTCGTCAGGCTGCCTGGCCGCTTCGTGGCCCGCGCGGATGCAGGCGTAGTGGCTGGTGAGAGTCCTCTCGACGGCTTTGGCGAGGTTGTTCCAGAGGTGCCATACGTCTGCGATCTGGACCGCTTGAGGCACGGCGGCCCTGGCTGCCTCGGCGTAGGCGGAGGCCCTGTCGCGGCAGATGATCTCGACTTCCGGATGGTCTTCCAGCCACCGGGCGACCGTCGCGGCTTCCCGTCCAGGCAGGACGTCGATGGGGCGGCGGGCCTCAAGGTCGACCAGCAGAGTTGCGTAGTTGTGCCCCTTGAGCAGGGCGAACTCGTCCACCCCGAGGACACGCACCGCGCCGGGTTCCTCGAGGTCAGAGGCTCGAAGAAGCCGTAGGAGGGTGTCCTTCGCCACCGGCATCCCCATCCGGCGGGCCAGGCGGGCTCCCGCCCGGCCAGCCAGAGCCTCTGAACCCGCGCCAGCAGCTTGCGAAGGACCGGAGTGTGTCGGGCGTGAGGGCTGGTCAGTCCCGGAATCTGTTCGGCGAAGGTCACCGTCGGGCAGCCCGAGCTGAGGCACTTGAACCGGCGGACCATCAGCCGAATCACCACCGGAGTCGTTCCCACCGCGGCATCCGCCAGGCTCCGTTCGTACCGGCCGTGCACCCGATACGACAGCGACTTGCACCGCGGGCATCTCACCGCGTCGGCACGTGCCCGCGTACGAAACGTGACCACCTCAGCGTCCCGCGAGATCGACTCCACCACCACACCCGACAGATGCGGAAACAATCGCACCAAACCCCCAGAACCGCACACCCGAAGGCTGCCCAGCTCAACCGCCCAGCATCACAAGATCAGCGACAGAGCCCGTTCATCCGTACCTCACCGAGCACTCTGATGAGTACGCGGACAGCTGCTGCATCGTGAGGTTCGTGCGGTGGTCCACCGCCACCAGCAGTACTCGGTCGGGCAGTGGCAGCACCATCGAGGCCCGGCCTGGCTTGGCCATTGGGTGCGGTCAGCCGGTCCGTTCGGCGGCGACTATCGCGCTCTGCCCGTCACCTCGCGCGCTAGAGGTGGTTGCGGCGCTATGAGGGGGTGGGGGAGTTCTCCGAAGCAATGCGCGGAGCTCTCCTGCCAGGGCGCCGGTGTCGACTGGGCGGCTGGTGTCGAGGGTTCGGACGGGGCCGCCCAGGCCGAGTGGGCCGGGGCGGGATGCCCACGCAGTGACGCGTGCGTGGAGTTGTTCGGTGGTGAGGTTCTGGTCGAGGTGGCCTGGGTGACGCTTGCGGGTGCGGAAGCGTTCGGCGACGAGGGTGGTGTGGCAGTCGCAGAACACCTCGATCAGGTGGGCGTCGAGCTGTCGGAGCCGGCCGGGGGCGGTGTCGCGGTGCCACCAGTTCACGAGCACGGCTCGCCGGGCGTCGGCAGCGAGAGAGAACAGGATGTCGTCGGCGGCCCTGCTCAGCCGGTGGCGCCAGGCGTGATCGCCTACGCCGAGGGAGTCGTAGAGCGACTCGAGGATCACGTCCTTGTCGATGACGGGGAGGTCCAGTTCCGCGGCGAGCCCGCGGGCCACCGTGCTCTTCCCGCTGGCCGGCAGGCCGGTAAGGATCACGAAGGAGTTGTCGCGCACGGCGTCAGTGTGTGGCAGCCCGAGTGGTGGCATGAGTGCAGGCCAGGGCGGCGACGGGCAGTCGCCCTACACGAGGGTGGGGCGATGTGTCGCGCCGATTTTGACGGTGCAGGGGGTGTCATGTAGAGTCAAACGGTTGCCTGGAACTGGACAAGTTCGGCAGCGGCCCCCAAAGAAGCAATTCAGAGTGGGCACCCTCGACTCCTCATCCAGGAATCTGAAGCCGGGAAATCCGGTGGAAAACTTCTGATAGAGTCGGACTCGCCGGAAAGGGAAAGCGCGAAAGCGAAGAACTGGAAAGCGAAACCCGCTTCGACCGGGAATCGGACACGAAAGAGTCTGATAGAGTCGGAAACGCAAGAACAGAACGAAAGCCCGGAGGAAAGCCCGAGAGGGTGAGTACAAAGGAAGCGTCCGTTCCTTGAGAACTCAACAGCGTGCCAAAAATCAACGCCAAAAAGTTGATACCCCGTCCATTTCGGTGGATGAGGTTCCTTTGAAAAAGACCTGTGAGGTCACGGCTTCGGCTGGGATACTTGCAGGCAATTACACAGCGAGGATGCAGTGGACGGTCGGTCTTATTCCGACATGACTGTCCCGCTCTAAGTGCGTGTGCACCGGATTACCGGTAAACATTCATGGAGAGTTTGATCCTGGCTCAGGACGAACGCTGGCGGCGTGCTTAACACATGCAAGTCGAACGATGAAGCCCTTCGGGGTGGATTAGTGGCGAACGGGTGAGTAACACGTGGGCAATCTGCCCTTCACTCTGGGACAAGCCCTGGAAACGGGGTCTAATACCGGATAACACTCCTGCCTGCATGGGCGGGGGTTAAAAGCTCCGGCGGTGAAGGATGAGCCCGCGGCCTATCAGCTTGTTGGTGGGGTAATGGCCCACCAAGGCGACGACGGGTAGCCGGCCTGAGAGGGCGACCGGCCACACTGGGACTGAGACACGGCCCAGACTCCTACGGGAGGCAGCAGTGGGGAATATTGCACAATGGGCGAAAGCCTGATGCAGCGACGCCGCGTGAGGGATGACGGCCTTCGGGTTGTAAACCTCTTTCAGCAGGGAAGAAGCGAAAGTGACGGTACCTGCAGAAGAAGCGCCGGCTAACTACGTGCCAGCAGCCGCGGTAATACGTAGGGCGCAAGCGTTGTCCGGAATTATTGGGCGTAAAGAGCTCGTAGGCGGCTTGTCACGTCGGATGTGAAAGCCCGAGGCTTAACCTCGGGTCTGCATTCGATACGGGCTAGCTAGAGTGTGGTAGGGGAGATCGGAATTCCTGGTGTAGCGGTGAAATGCGCAGATATCAGGAGGAACACCGGTGGCGAAGGCGGATCTCTGGGCCATTACTGACGCTGAGGAGCGAAAGCGTGGGGAGCGAACAGGATTAGATACCCTGGTAGTCCACGCCGTAAACGTTGGGAACTAGGTGTTGGCGACATTCCACGTCGTCGGTGCCGCAGCTAACGCATTAAGTTCCCCGCCTGGGGAGTACGGCCGCAAGGCTAAAACTCAAAGGAATTGACGGGGGCCCGCACAAGCAGCGGAGCATGTGGCTTAATTCGACGCAACGCGAAGAACCTTACCAAGGCTTGACATATACCGGAAAGCATTAGAGATAGTGCCCCCCTTGTGGTCGGTATACAGGTGGTGCATGGCTGTCGTCAGCTCGTGTCGTGAGATGTTGGGTTAAGTCCCGCAACGAGCGCAACCCTTGTCCTGTGTTGCCAGCATGCCCTTCGGGGTGATGGGGACTCACAGGAGACCGCCGGGGTCAACTCGGAGGAAGGTGGGGACGACGTCAAGTCATCATGCCCCTTATGTCTTGGGCTGCACACGTGCTACAATGGCCGGTACAATGAGCTGCGATACCGTGAGGTGGAGCGAATCTCAAAAAGCCGGTCTCAGTTCGGATTGGGGTCTGCAACTCGACCCCATGAAGTCGGAGTTGCTAGTAATCGCAGATCAGCATTGCTGCGGTGAATACGTTCCCGGGCCTTGTACACACCGCCCGTCACGTCACGAAAGTCGGTAACACCCGAAGCCGGTGGCCCAACCCGTAAGGGAGGGAGCTGTCGAAGGTGGGACTGGCGATTGGGACGAAGTCGTAACAAGGTAGCCGTACCGGAAGGTGCGGCTGGATCACCTCCTTTCTAAGGAGCACAGTACCGATTGCAGACAAACGTTCTGCACGGTCAGCTCAGGGTGGAACGTTGATTAGTTGGCACGGTTTCCTGGATGGATCACAAGTACTGCTTCGGCGTGGAAAGTGACTCACTGACGGGGGATCGTGCTTGGCACGTTGTTGGGTATCTGAGGGTACGGCCGAAAGGCTTTATCTTCGCGATGCCGGCCCCAGTGAACTTCATCTCCGGATGAGGGTGATGGGTGGCTGGTCGTTGCTTGAGAACTACACAGTGGACGCGAGCATCTGTAGGCCAAGTTTTTAAGGGCGCACGGTGGATGCCTTGGCACCAGGAACCGATGAAGGACGTGAGAGGCCGCGATAGGCCCCGGGGAGCTGCCAACTGAGCTTTGATCCGGGGGTGTCCGAATGGGGAAACCCGGCAGTCGTCATGGGCTGTCACCCACTGCTGAACACATAGGCAGTGTGGAGGGAACGCGGGGAAGTGAAACATCTCAGTACCCGCAGGAAGAGAAAACAACCGTGATTCCGGGAGTAGTGGCGAGCGAAACCGGATGAGGCCAAACCGTATGCGTGTGATACCCGGCAGGGGTTGCGCATGCGGGGTTGTGGGAATTCTTTTGATCGGTCTGCCGGCCGGTCGGCGAGTCAGAAACCGTTGATGTAGTCGAAGGACATGCGAAAGGTCCGGCGTAGAGGGTAAGACCCCCGTAGACGAAACATCAGCGGCTTGCTTAAGAATCTCCCAAGTAGCACGGGGCCCGAGAAATCCCGTGTGAATCTGGCGGGACCACCCGCTAAGCCTAAATATTCCCTGGTGACCGATAGCGGATAGTACCGTGAGGGAATGGTGAAAAGTACCGCGGGAGCGGAGTGAAATAGTACCTGAAACCGTGTGCCTACAAGCCGTGGGAGCGTCGCTGTATGTGCTTGCACATACAGTCGTGACTGCGTGCCTTTTGAAGAATGAGCCTGCGAGTTAGCGGTGTGTAGCGAGGTTAACCCGTGTGGGGAAGCCGTAGCGAAAGCGAGTCCGAATAGGGCGATTGAGTTGCACGCTCTAGACCCGAAGCGGAGTGATCTAGCCATGGGCAGGTTGAAGCGGAGGTAAGACTTCGTGGAGGACCGAACCCACCAGGGTTGAAAACCTGGGGGATGACCTGTGGTTAGGGGTGAAAGGCCAATCAAACTCCGTGATAGCTGGTTCTCCCCGAAATGCATTTAGGTGCAGCGTCACGTGTTTCTTGCCGGAGGTAGAGCACTGGATAGGCGATGGGCCCTACCGGGTTACTGACCTTAGCCAAACTCCGAATGCCGGTAAGTGAGAGCGTGGCAGTGAGACTGTGGGGGATAAGCTCCATGGTCGAGAGGGAAACAGCCCAGAGCATCGACTAAGGCCCCTAAGCGTACGCTAAGTGGGAAAGGATGTGGAGTCGCAGAGACAACCAGGAGGTTGGCTTAGAAGCAGCCACCCTTGAAAGAGTGCGTAATAGCTCACTGGTCAAGTGATTCCGCGCCGACAATGTAGCGGGGCTCAAGCGTACCGCCGAAGTCGTGTCATTGCAGCAATAGGGCCAACGCCCGCTGTGATGGGTAGGGGAGCGTCGTGTGCCGGGTGAAGCAGCAGCGGAAGCTAGTTGTGGACGGTTCACGAGTGAGAATGCAGGCATGAGTAGCGATACACACGTGAGAAACGTGTGCGCCGATTGACTAAGGGTTCCTGGGTCAAGCTGATCTGCCCAGGGTAAGTCGGGACCTAAGGCGAGGCCGACAGGCGTAGTCGATGGACAACCGGTTGATATTCCGGTACCCGCTTTGAAACGCCCAATATCGAATCAGGCGATGCTAAGCCCGTGAAGCCGTTCCGGACCCTTCGGGGAAAGGAAAGTGGTGGAGCCGGCGAACCAGACTTGTAGTAGGTAAGCGATGGGGTGACGCAGGAAGGTAGTCCAGCCCGGGCGGTGGTAGTCCCGGGGTAAGGGTGTAGGCCGAGGGGTAGGCAAATCCGTCCCTCATATAAGGCTGAGACCTGATGCCGAGCCGATTGTGGTGAAGTGGATGATCCTATGCTGTCGAGAAAAGCCTCTAGCGAGTTTCATGGCGGCCCGTACCCTAAACCGACTCAGGTGGTCAGGTAGAGAATACCGAGGCGTTCGGGTGAACTATGGTTAAGGAACTCGGCAAAATGCCCCCGTAACTTCGGGAGAAGGGGGGCCATCACTGGTGATCGGATTTACTCCGTGAGCTGGGGGTGGCCGCAGAGACCAGCGAGAAGCGACTGTTTACTAAAAACACAGGTCCGTGCGAAGCCGTAAGGCGATGTATACGGACTGACGCCTGCCCGGTGCTGGAACGTTAAGGGGACCGGTTAGTCACATTTCGGTGTGGCGAAGCTGAGAACTTAAGCGCCAGTAAACGGCGGTGGTAACTATAACCATCCTAAGGTAGCGAAATTCCTTGTCGGGTAAGTTCCGACCTGCACGAATGGCGTAACGACTTCTCGACTGTCTCAACCATAGGCCCGGTGAAATTGCACTACGAGTAAAGATGCTCGTTTCGCGCAGCAGGACGGAAAGACCCCGGGACCTTTACTATAGTTTGATATTGGTGTTCGGTTCGGCTTGTGTAGGATAGGTGGGAGACTTTGAAGCGGCCACGCCAGTGGTTGTGGAGTCGTCGTTGAAATACCACTCTGGTCGTGCTGGATGTCTAACCTCGGTCCGTGATCCGGATCAGGGACAGTGTCTGATGGGTAGTTTAACTGGGGCGGTTGCCTCCCAAAAAGTAACGGAGGCGCCCAAAGGTTCCCTCAGCCTGGTTGGCAATCAGGTGTTGAGTGTAAGTGCACAAGGGAGCTTGACTGTGAGACCGACGGGTCGAGCAGGGACGAAAGTCGGGACTAGTGATCCGGCGGTGGCTTGTGGAAGCGCCGTCGCTCAACGGATAAAAGGTACCCCGGGGATAACAGGCTGATCTTCCCCAAGAGTCCATATCGACGGGATGGTTTGGCACCTCGATGTCGGCTCGTCGCATCCTGGGGCTGGAGTCGGTCCCAAGGGTTGGGCTGTTCGCCCATTAAAGCGGTACGCGAGCTGGGTTTAGAACGTCGTGAGACAGTTCGGTCCCTATCCGCTGTGCGCGTAGGAATATTGAGAAGGGCTGTCCCTAGTACGAGAGGACCGGGACGGACGAACCTCTGGTGTGCCAGTTGTCCTGCCAAGGGCATGGCTGGTTGGCTACGTTCGGGAGGGATAACCGCTGAAAGCATCTAAGCGGGAAGCCTGCTTCAAGATGAGTATTCCCACCTCCTTGAGAGGGTAAGGCTCCCAGTAGACGACTGGGTTGATAGGCCAGATGTGGAAGCCCGGTAACGGGTGGAGCTGACTGGTACTAATAGGCCGAGGGCTTGTCCTCAGTTGCTCGCGTCCACTGTGTTAGTTCTGAAGTAACGAACTGTGTCATATCCGGTTTGGTTAACTTCATAGTGTTTCGGTGGTCATAGCGTTAGGGAAACGCCCGGTTTACATTCCGAACCCGGAAGCTAAGCCTTTCAGCGCCGATGGTACTGCAGGGGGGACCCTGTGGGAGAGTAGGACGCCGCCGAACAATCATTGTGGGAAAGCCCCGCACCAACCCCTTGGGGTTCGGTGCGGGGCTTTTCTGCGTTTACGGGGCTTTTGGGTTTGGGTTTTAGGTTTTGGGGTGGGGAAACTCTGATGAAGTCGGGCCGGGCGGCTCGTTAGGATCCCGAGGTATGAACGAGTACGTGATACGTCCTGTACGGGCTGAAGAGTGGGACAAGGTGAAGGAGCTGCGGATCGCGGCTCTGCGGGATCCGGCCGCGCCGGTTGCCTTCCTGGAGACCCTTGAACAGGGCGAGGGAAAGAGCGACGAGTTCTGGCAGGAGCGGGCCGCCGGGGGCGCTGTGGGGCGGGGTATTCGGCAGTTCGTGGCCGAGGGACCCGATGGGGTGTGGGCCGGGACGGTGAGCGTTCTTGTCGAGGAGGCCGGCACGACCGACATCTTCGACGGGGAGATCGAGCAGGCCCAGGCGCATCTCGTGGGCGTGTTCGTCCGGCCCGGGCAGCGGGGGACCGGGCTGACCGAGAAGCTGTTCGCGGCCGCGCTGGAGTGGGCCTGGGAGCTGGAGGAGCCGGCGCTGGTGCGCGTACGGCTCTTCGTGCACGAGGAGAACGCGCGGGCCGGGGCGTTCTACCGGCGGTTCGGGTTCGTGCCCAGCGGGAAGGTCGTGCCGATGCCGACCGACCCGTCCGCGAAGGAGCTGGAGTACGTGTTCCCGCGGCCCGCTTAGCGGGCTGCCACGGGCAGGTCCGCCTCCGGCCAGCGGGAGCGGGCCTGTTCGCGGCTGCGGCACAGGGCGAGGAGCGGGAGCGTCGTGTCCTGGAGCAGCTGCGGCAGTTGGGGGATCGGGGCTACGGCGGCGACGTCCTCGAAGACCAGGGTCAGTGGTGGGTCGAGCCGACCGTCGGATGACCGTGCGGCCATGCGGCGGCCGTGCTCGACCACGCTCGAGGCGAGTGCGGTCAGCAGCGGCATCGCACCCGGGTGGGCACGAGGGTCTTCCAGGGGTTCGCCCACCACGTAGAGGGTGCCCCCTTCGGAGACGAACGATGCGAGGGCGAGGGAATCGGTTCGGTTCGGGGTGCAGGATTCCCGGATGTGGATCGAGGAGAGGGCCGTCAGGGCGCGGGCCGTCAGGTGTTGGGCCTGCTCGCGGCGCTCGGGGTGGGCGGTGAGGGCGCTCTCCAGCTCGCCGGCCGCGCCGGGGGCGGCTGTTGCCGCCTGGGGGTGGGTGCGGAGGATGCGGACCGGGTCTTGGGCGTTGGTGCCCTGGGCCCAGCGGTGCAGCTGCTTGAAGGGGCGGTTGTCCAGGGCGGCGGCCTGGAGCCAACTGCGCAGGAGCGTTTCCGCGGTGTCCGCGAGCGCGGAGTCCATGCGGGCCTGGGGGCGGACCGGCGCGAGGAGCGCGATGGCGCGGGCGGCGGCGGTGGCGCGGTCCGCGCAGCCTTCCGTGGGGCTCCAGTGGATGCGGGCCGGGGTGTCGCACAGGTGGGAGGGGTCGTAGAGGAGGACGGGGCCCAGTTTGGAGCGGGCGTCCTTCGTGTCCGACCAGAGGGTGGGGGAGGACGTGATCACGAGGAGGGGGCCGGGGGCGGCTGCGATGGCCGCTGCGGCGGCCGTGGTTCGGGCCTCGGGTGGGGCGTAGGCCAGGCGGTGGCTTTGGGGTGGGGTCGCGGACGGCACCATGGCCGGGCTTGGGGCGTAGCCGAAGCCGTAGCGGTACGCCTCGTCCGTGGGTGCGGCGCCGTTGCCGGGGGCTCTGCCCCCGGGCCCCCGTGCCTCAAACGCCGGCGGGGCTGAGAGCGGCTGCGAAGCCGACGCCGACGGGGCGGGGATGGGGTGGGGCTTGGTGGGGATGGGGACCGTGGAGGGGTGCGGGGCCGTTGCCGGGGGCCAGCCCCCGGACCCCTGTGCCTCAAACGCCGGCGAGGCTGAGAATGGCTGCGATGCCGGGGAGGGTGAGACCGGCCCGGCATCCGGGTGGGGTTTGGTGGGGGCCGTGGGCGGGTGCGGGGCCGTTGCCGGGGGCCAGCCCCCGGGCCCCCGCGCCTCAAACGCCGGTGGGGCTGGCAATGGCTGCGACGCCGGTGGGGCTGAGGGGGGCTGCGCCGTTGCAGGGGCTGGGATAGGGGAACTCGGCGGGGGAGTGTGAGCTTGCTGGCCCGACTGGCCCGACTGGCCCGACTGGCCCGACTGGCCCGACTGGCCCGACTGGCCCGACTGGCCCGACTGGCCTGACTGGCCCGCCAGTCGGCGGCGGGATTTTGTGCGGGCGATGGTGCCCAGGGTGAAGATCGCCAGGACCAGGAAGATCAGGAGCTGGCTAATGAACAGGCCCCAGAAGAGGCCCCAGTTGGAGAGGGTCTCGGGGGGTGTGTCCGGCCAGGCGGCCTGGATGTTCTGGGGTTGAGCTATCAGCGAGCGGACCGCGGTCGGGGTGCGGGTGAAGGTGACCTTGCCCGGCCAGGCGCCCTTCGCGAAAAGGGCGGCCAGGCCGGTGGACGTCCAGGTGAGGACGGCCAGGCCCAGGAGGAAGGCCAGGAGGCCTACGAGGAGTCCGTCGGGGATGCCGCCCTGGGGGCGCTGGTCCGTGCTGTTGGGCATGTCAGGCCACCGTGGTCGCCGAGCCGCCGGCGTTGCGGTGGCGTTCCATCAGGAGTGCGCGCTCCTCCGTCTCCAGTTCGGCGGCGAGGAGGTCGTCGGGCAGGCGGTGCTGGACCGAGGATTCGGTCATGGCGCGGTCGGTGAAGACCAGGGGGCGTTCGGCTTCCGTGATCAGGTGTTTGACGACCTGGACGTTGCCGTTCACGTCCCAGACCGCGATGCCGGGGGTCAGGGTCGGGATGATTTCCACCGCCCAGCGGGGGAGGCCCAGGACCCGGCCCGTGGCGCGGGCCTCGTCCGCTTTTTGGGCGTAGATCGTGCGGGTCGAGGCCATTTTGAGGATCGCCGCCGCTTCGCGTGCCGCCGCGCCGTCCACTACGTCCGAGAGGTGGTGGACGACTGCGACGAAGGACAGGCCCAGGCGCCGGCCGAACTTGAGGAGGCGCTGGAACAGCTGGGCCACGAAGGGGCTGTTGATGATGTGCCAGGCCTCTTCGACCAGGAAGATGCGCTTCTTGCGGTCCGGGCGGATCCAGGTGTGTTCCAGCCATACGCCGACGATCGCCATCAGGATCGGCATGGCGATGGAGTTGCGGTCGATGTGGGATAGGTCGAAGACGATGAGCGGGGCGTCGAGGTCGATGCCGACCGTGGTCGGGCCGTCGAACATGCCGCGCAGGTCGCCGTCGACCAGGCGGTCGATGACGAGCGCGACGTCCAGGCCCCAGGCGCGGACGTCGTCTATGGCCACGTTCATAGAGAGCGCCGACTCGGGTTCCGGGTGGCGCAGTTGTTCCACGATGTCCATCAGGACCGGTTGGCGGTCCGTGATGGTTTCCACCACGTAGGCGTGCGCGACCTTGAGGGCGAAGCCGGAGCGTTCGTCCAGGCCGTGGCCCATGGCGACTTCGATGATCGTGCGGAGCAGCGCGAGCTGCCCGGTCGCGGTGATCGCCGGGTCGAGGGGGTTGAGGCGGATCCCGTCGTCGTTCGCGGCGATGGGGTCCAGGCGGATGGGGGTTATTCCCAGCTGCTGGGCGATGAGGTTCCATTCGCCGACGCCGTCCTCGCCCTGGGCGTCCAGGACGACGACCTGGCGGTCCCGGAAGCGGAGCTGGCGTAGGACGTAGGTCTTTTCCAGGGCTGATTTGCCGTTGCCCGACTCGCCCAGGACCAGCCAGTGGGGGGCGGGCAGTTGCTGGCCGTAGAGCTGGAAGGGGTCGTAGATGTAGCCCTTGCCGCTGTAGACCTCACGGCCGATGATGACGCCGGAGTCGCCGAGTCCGGGGGCGGCGGTGGGGAGGTAGACCGCTTGCGCCTGGCCCGTGGACGTGCGGACGGGGAGTCTGGTGGTTTCGACCTTGCCGAAGAGGAAGCTGGTGAAGGCGTCCGTCAGGGCGGACATGGGATCTCGCATGGGCGGCCATTCCCTCCAGCTAGCGTCGGATGCCGGTGGCGAACGGCAAGGTGTTGACGAAGGCGCGGTGGTGCTCGCGGTCACACCATTCGAGCTTCAGGTAGGACTTGCCCGCCGAGGCGCGGATGGTGCGCTTGTCGCGGGCGAGGGCTTCGGGGGAGCGGGAGGAGACCGTGATGTACCCGACCAGGTTGACCCCGGCGGCGCCGCTCGCGAGGTCTTCGCCGCGCTGGTCGAGCCGGCCGTGCGCGGCGATGTCCCGCGGGTCGACGGTGCGGTTCATCTTGGCGGCGCGGCTGGCGTCGGCCTCGTCGTTCGTCTTCTCCGTGAGCATGCGCTCGATGGCGATCTCGGTGGGCTCCAGGTCCATGGTGACGGCGACCGTGCGGATGACGTCGGGGGTGTGGACGAGGAGCGGGGCGAGGAAGTTCACGCCGACCGGGGTCATCGGCCATTCCTTCACCCAGGCGGTGGCGTGGCACCAGGGGGCGCGGGTGGAGGACTCGCGGGTCTTGGCCTGGAGGTACGTGGGCTCCACCGCGTCGAGTTCGGCGGGCCAGGCGTTGCGCTTGGTCATGGCCTGGATGTGGTCGATGGGGTGGTCCGGGTCGTACATGGAGTGCACGAGGGAGGAGAGGCGGCCCTGGCCCAGGGGCTGGCGGACGCGGATGTCGGCCTCGGCGAGGCGGGCGCAGATGTCGGTGAGCTCGCGGGCCATGACGATGGCGAGACCGGCGTCGCGGTCGACCTTGCGGCCCTTGTACGGGGCGGCCGCGCGGGCGATGGTGTGGGCCTCGGCGGCCAGCTCGCGGGTGAAGTGGATGCAGGCGACGAGGTACGCGCGGTGCTGCTCGGAGGAGGTCGACACCATCGACTGGAGCTGGTCGTAGGAATCGCGCAGCCAGACGGGGGCGTGGGTGTCGCCGCGGGCGGCGACGTCCTTGTCGTGGGCCTCCGGGTCGGCGGGCAGGGTGCGTACGAGCATCTGGAGGCGGGTGACGAAGCCGTCGCCGTTGGCCACGTGCTTGAGGAGGGTGCCGAAGCGGTCCACGAGGGCCTCTTGGTCCTCGCTGTCGCGCAGGCCCACGCCGGGGCCCTCGATCTCGATGGCGGCGGTGACGGTTCTGCGGTCCGCGTGGAGCAGGACGGCGATCTCGTCGGGGCCGAAGGGGGCGGCGAGCCAGTTGATGCGGCCGATGCCGGGGGGCGGGCCCACCTCGACCTCGCGGCCGTCGCCGGCGCGGATCCCCGCTTCCATGGCGCCGGAGCGGAACGTCGTGCCGCGGCGCAGGGTGCGCTTGAAGCTGCGGTTGATCTCGAACCAGCGGTAGAAGGTGCGGCCGCGGTAGGGGACGTAGACGGCGGCGAGCGCGAGCATCGGGAAGCCGGCGAGGGAGACGATGCGCAGGGTGAGGGAGGGGACGAGCAGTCCGCTCATCATGCCGAGGAACGCGCCGACGATGATCAGGGCGATCTCGCCGGTCTCGCGGTTCTTGCCGACGATCGCGTTCGGCCGGGCGCGGCCGATGAGATACGTGCGGCGGGGCGTGACCGGGTGGAGCTGGTGGGACTGGGTCGTCACCGCCCGTCACCTCCTGTGTTCCTCGTGCTGGAGCCCGTACGGGGCGGGGGTGCGGCGGCGGGGCCGGTCCCGCCGCCTCCTCCGCCGGAGCCGCGGCTGCTGTGGGCGGCCATGCCTCCGGAGATCTGGTTGTCGCCGCCGGCGCGGTGGGCGCCGCCGCCGCTGTTTCCGCCGCCGCCGCGGCTGCTGTGGGTCTTGATGCCCTGGGAGACGAGGGAGGCCGGTGAGCTGATGACGGCGGCCGCCTGGGCGCCGTCGGTGGCCTTGCTGCGGTTGGTGCGGGCGGAGGCGATCTCGTCGCCGAAGCCGGGGACGAAGCGGTAGATCATCGCGGAGGCGAAGATCGCCAGGAGGATGATGGAGAGGCCGGAGACGACCGCGGAGAAGGCGTTCGGGCCCTTGTCGCCCGCCAGGGCTCCGGCGAGGCCGAGGACGATGACGATGACCGGCTTCACGAGGATGACGGCGATCATGATGCCCGCCCAGCGGCGGACGTGGCCCCAGAGGTTGCGGTCGACGAGGCCGGCGTAGACGACGGTGCCGAGCAGGGCGCCGACGTAGAGGAGCGCGGCGCGGATCACGAGCTCGAGGCAGAGGATGCCGGCGGCGAGGACGGTGACGAGGGCGACGACGATCAGCATGATCGGGCCGCCGCCGATGTCGTCGCCCTTTTTGAGGGCCTCGGCGAAGGAGCCGAAGAAGACGTCGGTCTGGCCTCCGGTGGCGGAGGAGATGACCTCGGTGACGCCGTCGGTGGCGGAGACGACGGTGTAGAGGATGAGGGGGGTGAAGGCGGAGGCGAGGACGGTGAGCCAGAGGAAGCCGATGGCTTCGGACATGGCGGTGGTGAAGGGGACGCCGCGGATGGCTCGTTTGGCGACGGCGAAGAGCCAGAGGACGAGCGTGAGGATGGTGGAGGCGGCGAAGACGATGGCGTACTGCTTGAGGAAGGCGCCGTTGGTGAAGTCGACGTTGGCGGTGCCGTTTACCGCTTTGCTGAGTTCGCCGACGATCCAGGCTGCGGCGTCGGCGCAGCCCTTTGCGAGGGAGGAGAGGGGGTTGAGGGCGTCGGCGGGGTCGTTGGGGGCTAGGCCTGCGCCTGGGCCGTTGGGGGCGGTGCCCTCGCGGTTGCAGTACTGCTTCGCAGGGCCGATCAGCAGGTCGCAAGGGTCGTCGCTGGGCAGCCGAGACGGGGTTGGCGTGGGGCTCGGGGCGGCGTAGGCGCGAGTCGCCAGGCCTGCGATGGCCAGTTGGGCGAAGGTGACCACGCCGACCCGGAGCCTGAGGCTAGCGGGCATAGGTGAAGCCTCCGAACTCCTTGACGGCCTTGCTGATGTCCTCGGAAGGCGAGGCGACCGCGTCACCGGGAACCGGCGCCGGACCGTCCTGCTGGGAGTCGGAGGCGACCTTCCAGTCTCCGTTCGACCAGACCAGTTCGAACGTCCAGGTCTTCCACGTGGTGCGTACCGGGTCGGTGGACTTCGGACCGGACATGCCGATGAGGCCGGTGTACCAGACGGAGACCTTCGCGTTCGTGGGCGCGTAGCTGTCGACCCGGGTTCCGACGGGGACGGCGCGGGTGACGAAGGAGCTGCCCTGGGGAGGGTTGCCGTTCGCGTCGAGTCCCAGTTTTGCGAGGAACGGCGCGGAGTACGCCTCGTCCTGAGGGGCTCTCATCCTGGACGCGGCGTCCGGGGTGTAGATCCCTTCCACGAGCGCGTGGCGCGTGTTCTTTCTGAACATGCCGTCGGAGCCCAGCGCCACCGCGTAGTTCGCCGCCGCGGATTGGGCGCCCTGTTCGGTCTGGGCGAAGCCCTTCGGGATGCCTGCGGACTTGCCGTCCACCGGGGGGACGCCCGTGGCTGCCGTCGGGTTGGTGGCGGTGGGGGCCTTGTCGGCGGTCGGGGGGTCTTCGGGGGTGCGGGACTGGTTGGCGAAGGCGATGGCTGCGATGAGGAGGACCACCACGCCGACGACGGTGATCAGGCCTCGGGGGGTGCGGCGCGGCGGGGCGTACGGGTCCGAGGGCTCCGGGAAGCGGGTACGGGTCTGGCCGGTGCCGCCGACCTCGCCGCCACCGTATTGGTCGTCGGTGCTCATTCGGTGTTCGCCCCCTCCGCGTCGTACGACGGTAGCGCTGGTATCCGCGCAGGCGCGGCGTGGTGAGTCCTCATCAGGGCTCGGGCTAGACGGCCATTCCGTAGACGATCGTGAAGAGGGTGCCCAGTGAGCCGATGATGAAGACGCCCGTCAGGCCGGCCACGATGAGGCCCTTGCCCTGTTCCGCGCTGAAGGTGTCGCGCAGTGCGGTCGCGCCGATGCGCTGCTTGGCCGCGCCCCAGATGGCGATGCCGAGGCAGAGCAGGATCGCTACGGCCATGACCACTTCGATCATGATCTTCGCCTCGTTGCCGAGGCTGCCGAACGGCCCCCAGTTCGGGGCGATTCCGCCGATGATGGTGGTGATGTCGCCCTTTTCGGCTGCCAGGATCATGTAACTCACCGCCCCTGTATGGGTAGTTCCGGTAGCCCGTGCCCGGACGGCAGGGGTCACTCTCTATCTTCCCTGATGAAACCGCCGTCGGATGTCGACTTGACTGCTCTCTTTACCCGATCTGTCGCCCCGGGTGCCGTTCGCGTGTCCTGACCTGGGGTCGGGCGGCGTGTGGGGGAAAGAACGTATGGTCACTCTGTGTATCACGGGGGGTGACTGCGGGCAATGATTGTCGTGCTGGTGGGCTGGGTGGTTGTCGTGGGGGCGCCGTTTGGCGCAACGGGCCGTGGTTCGTTCGACCATACCGATGATGTTTTCCGACATTCCGTCAGCCGGGGGATCCGGGTGGCTGGTTGCGGGTGATGCTCCACGTGGTTCGGTGCGGAGACGCGAGGAGTGGTGACGGATGGGTTCTCTCGGCAGGGCGGGACGGCGGGCGGGTTGGTTGGCCGGTGGGTTCGCGGTGCCGTTGGCGCTTGTGCTCACGGGGGTCTCGGTTCCGGTGGCCGTCGCCGTCGGGAGCGGTGCGTGCGTGTCTCCCGTGTCCCCGGGAGGGGGCGGTGGCGATGAGCGGGCGGCGCCCGTGGGCGGCGGCGGGTGTACGGGGCAGCGCGGTCCGCAGGGGCCCAAGGGGCCGAAGGGTGACCGCGGTCCGAAGGGTGACCGGGGGGCGAAGGGTGACCGGGGGTCGGCCGGTCCGTGTGTGGACATGGACTCGGTGAAGGCGCAGGGCAATCAGGAGCTCAGTGCCGCGCTGAGCCGGGGGAAGGCGTACATCGGACGGCGGACCGTGATGGGGACGACGGTCGGCGGCTACGCCTGGAAGGACCTCACCACGCCGGCGAACCCCGGTTTCCCGAGGGACGCGTGCGCGGTGTCCGTCACCTATACCGGCCAGCGGGCCTACGTGAAGGTGTTGACGACCGGCGGGGACGTCTCCGAGATCTTCTGCGACTACTCGGCCGCGGGCTTCGCGTGCCCGCTCGGCTGGCAGGCCGTCGTCAGGCCCTGACGGCCGGCTTCCCCGCCGGTGCCGCGTCCGGGGCACGAGCCGGGCGCGGCACCGGCGGGGAAGCCGGGCTACGGGACGAGGATGTTCGAGGCGAACGGGGCGAACCGGGTCTCGCCGGAGTGGATGACGGCGATGACCGCCCCGGTGCACCAGCGGCCGCTGGTGATGAAGACCGGGCTGTCGGTGTGGTTCGTGACCGCGGCGGGGCCGTTGTGCAGGATGCAGCCGGTCGGCTCGTGGACCGAGTGGCCGTTGATGACCAGTTCGCCCGAGGACGCGTGCGCGGAGCCGCCGAGGCCGAGGACGAGGGTGGCGGCGGCCGCGAGGGTGCCGAGGGTCGTGGTCGGTCGTCGCATGGTGGGGGAACCTCCAGTGGGCCGGCAGGTGACGGTCATCTTCCGGTTGCGTGCCTCACGGTAGGGGTTCGGGTGCGGACGGTGACGTCCGTCGAGGGGTGTGTGGATGCGCTGGGGGCGCACACGTGTCCCGCGTGCGCCGTCAGGTGTCGAGTCGGTCCCGAACGGTTGTCGAACCGGTCCCGAAGCTGCCCTACGGGAGCCAGTGCGCGGGGCGGGTGAGGGAGGGCGGGATGCGGGTCGAGGCGTTGCCCCGGGCCGCGTTCAGCTGGGGCTGCGTGAGGAAGAGGGCGCCCGTGAGGTCTGCGTCGCGCAGGTCGGTGTCGCGGAAGTCCGCGCCGATCAGGTCGGCCGTGCGCAGGTCGGCGCCGCTGAGGTCGGCGGCGATCAGGTAGGCGCCGCGGAGGTTGGCCCCGCGCAGGTCGGCGCCGGGGAGGCGGGCGCCCATCAGGTCGGCGCCGCGGTGGTTCTTCTTGCGGCCCGCGACCTTGGCCCGTACGAGCTCGCTGGTCTTGAGGAGCAGGGTGTTCACCTCCTGGCGCAGCGGGGTGATGTCGAACTCCGCGAGGGCCTCCGGGGTCGCCGCGGTCCACCGGGTGGTGTCGGCCAGGGCGGTGCGCAGCTGTGCGTGAATCGGGCGGGCGGCGGGGAGGGTGAGGGCCTCGGCGAGGTAGAAGAGCAGCTCGTGCAGGCTCCGCATCACCGGGAAGACCTCGAACATCGGGCCGGCGGTTGCGGGGTGGGAGCGCCAGTCGCGGCCGCCGAAGGTGACCTGGGAGACCTGCTGGCCGGCGCCGAAGCAGTCGAAGACGGTGCAGCCCTGGAAGCCCTGGTCGCGCAGCCCGGTGTGGATGCCGCAGCGGAAGTCCTGCCGGAGGTTCTTGCAGGGGGTGCCGGCGGGCTTGTTCACGGCGAAGTCGGTGGACTTGGAGAAGGGCAGCGCCACGCAGCAGAGCGCGAAGCACTGGGTGCAGTCCGCTTGCAGGAGGGGGAGCGGGGCGGGGGCGGCAGGGGCGGGGCCGGTGGCGGGAGGCTTGGGCACGTCCTCATTGTCTCCCGGTGGGGGACTTGGGTGGTCGCCGGGTGCCCGCACCGCGGAAAGCCCTTGATCGTCGTGGGCGGGTCCGGGGAGCATCGGGGTATGACCGAAGTGATCGCAGTAGCCGTCATCACCTTCCTCGCCGTCATCAGTCCCGGCGCGGATTTCGCCATGGTCGTCCGCAACAGCTACCTCTACGGGCGGCCCACCGGGCTGTTCGCGGCCGCCGGGGTCGCGGCCGGGGTACTGGTGCACGTCTCCTACACGATGCTCGGGGTCGGTCTGCTGATCGCCTCCTCCGCCGAACTGTTCACGGTGATCAAGCTCGCGGGCGCCGCGTACCTGGTGTGGATCGGGATACGGACCTTCCGGGCGCGCACCGAGGTGGCCGTGGATCTGGAGGAGAAGGGCGGGTTGACGCCGTTCGGGGCGCTCAGGAGCGGGTTCCTGACCAACGTGCTCAACCCCAAGACCACGCTGTTCGTCGTGTCCACCTTCACGCAGGTGGTCGGGCCGGGTACGCCGGTGTGGCAGCAGGCCGGGTACGGGCTGTTCATGTCGGCGGCGCACCTGGGGTGGTTCGGGGCCGTCGCGCTGTTCTTCTCCAACTCCCGGCTGCGCGACCGGATGCTGAAGGCGCAGAAGGCGCTGAACCGGGCCATCGGCTCGGTCCTGGTGGGGCTCGGGGTGGGGCTGGGCTTCGCCCGCTGACTTTTGGGCCGGGAGGGGGGGAGGGGGAGGGGCAGGCGGGGCTGGCGGTCGCCGATTACCAGTCGGTAGCGTGGCGGCCATGGGTGCCGAGAGTGGTGTCAGCGAAGTCAGCGGTGTCAGCGAAGTCAGCGGTGTAGAGGGGTTCTACGAGCGGGTCGACGCGGGGCGTTTCCTGGCGAGCGGCTACACCCGCGGCCCGTGGGATCCCGGCTCGCAGCACGCCGGACCGCCGGCCGCGCTGCTGGGGCGGGCGATCGAGGAGCGGCCGGGCGGGCGGGACGACATGCGGATCGCCCGGATCACCTACGAGATCCTGCGCCCGGTGCCGATCGGCCCGCTGGAGGTGACGACCAGCGTGCTGCGGGCCGGCCGCGGCACCGAGGTGGTCGAGGCGGCGCTCGCCCCCGCCGGGGCGGCGCCCGTGATGCTGGCGCGGGCGCTGCGGATCCGGGTGGCGGGGGAGTCCGTGCCGTCCGTCGTGCCCGGGCCGGAGCTGCCGCCGCCCGGGGAGGTGGGGCTCACGCCGTTCTTCCCGGTGCCGTGGGAGAAGGGCTACCACTCGGCGATGGAGACCCGTTTCACGCGGGGCGCGTTCGTCGAACTCGGGCCCGGGACCTGCTGGATGCGGATGAAGGTGCCGCTCGTGGCCGGGGAGGAGCCGCGGCCTCTGGACCGGGTCCTGGTCGCGGCGGATTCGGGGAACGGCATCAGTTCCGTCGTGGACTTCGGGCGGTACCTCTTCGTCAACGGCGACCTCACCGTGCACCTGCACCGCCATCCGGCCGGTGAATGGGTGTGCGTGGAGGCCCGTACGAGCGTGGACGCGGCGGGCATCGGACTGGCGGACGCACGGCTGCACGACGAGAAGGGGCCGATCGGGCGGAGCGCGCAGAGTCTGTTCGTTGCGCCGAGGGGGTAGGAGCCGGGGCAGGCCGAGTCCCCAATAGGTCTTATCGTCTTATGAGTTCACCCGTCCGCCGTGTTCTGTGCTCCAAGTGCCCCGGGTGGGGCGGTTCCTGTGCCGGTCCCCCAGCGGGATGATTCGACACGGGGTGGCGGGAGCCCCGGGAAAAGTCGTTCGATGGGGGAAGGTTGGCGGGTGCGCAGACTCTGGGTGGTCGGTGGAATCAGCTTCGGGGCGTGCCTGTGCTTTCTCGCCCTGCTCGTGGTCGGTACGTACTCGGCGGCCGCGGGCATCGCGACCGGCGCGGGCGGGCGGGCCGGCGGGCTCGCGAAGGGGGCCGTCCCGGGGAAGTACCAGCCCCTCGTGCAGAAGTGGGGCAACCTCTGCCCGACGCTCTCCCCGGCGTTGCTGGCCGCCCAGCTCTACTCGGAGAGCGGCTGGAACCCGGGCGCGGTGAGTCCGGCCGACGCGCGGGGCATCGCGCAGTTCATCCCGGGGACGTGGGCGACGCACGGTATCGACGGGGACGGTGACGGGGACCGTGACATCTGGGACCCGAACGACGCGATCCCGTCGGCGGCTTCGTACGACTGCGAGCTGGCGCGCTACGTGTCCAAGGTGCCCGGAGATCCGGTGAAGAACATGCTGGCCGCCTACAACGCGGGTCCCGGCGCGGTGAAGCAGTACGGGGGCGTCCCGCCGTACCGGGAGACCGAGGGGTACGTGAAGACCATCACGAACCTCGCCAAGAGCTTCGAGGCCCCCGTCGGGCGGGTCGCGCCCTCCCAGCAGGCCGCCGGGGCGATCTACTTCGCGCAGAAGCAGCTGGGGACCCCGTACCTGTGGGGCGGGAACGGGACGCCGGAGCAGGGCGGGCGGTTCGACTGCTCGGGGCTGACCAAGGCCGCGTACGAGTCGGTGGGGATCGACCTGCCGCGCGTGGCCAATGACCAGTACAACGCCGGTCCGCATCCCTCGCGCGCGGAACTGCTGCCGGGGGACCTGGTGTTCTTCTCCGACGATCTGACGAACTCCCGGGAGATCCGGCACGTCGGGCTCTACGTCGGCGGCGGCTACATGATCAACGCACCGTTCACCGGAGCCGTGATCCGTTTCGACAAGATCGACACACCCGACTACTTCGGCGCGACGCGCGTGACGAAGGACGGGGCGGAGGCGCTGCCGCGGCGCGAGGGCGTCGGCAACACAGCGTGAAGCGAAGGCCCTGAGCTGCGACGATGAGTCACTCTTCGATAACGTTGGGGTGATCATTCGGTGGAGAGTGGAACGTAGCCGCCAGAACGGGCGTTCCATGGTCACCGGGGCAGGACGAGCGGAAGCGCCGGATTGATCACCGGGGGGCGAAGGGCCGCACATCGGCGTGCGGCCGTACGGGTACCAAGGCAAGGGCAAGGGGCCGCATCACCATGGCTGGACTCACAACAGGTGGGCCGAACGTGGATGTAAGCCTGCTGTACGAGATCAACGGACTGGCGGGGCGAGCCCCGGGCTGGCTGGACCGCACGGTCGCGGTCCTCGGCGAGTACGGGATCCCGCTGGCCCTCGTGCTCCTGGTGCTGTGGTGCTGGCGCGGAGCGCGCCGGCAGGACGAGCCCGCCGCCGTCGAGTCCTTCGCGGCGCTCGTGTGGGCCCCGCTCGCCGCCGGGGCCGCGCTGCTCCTGAACGTTCCGCTGCGGGAGTTCGTGGGCCGGCCGCGGCCGGCCGCGCAGCACGGCGAGGTCGAGGTGCTGGACAGCGGCACCGGGATCGGCCAGAGCGCCTTCTCCTTCGTCAGCGACCACGCGACGCTCGCGATGGCGCTCGGCGTCGGCCTGTTCGTCGCCCACCGCAGGCTCGGCTTCATCGGGATCGGGCTGGCCCTGCTGGAGGGGTTCACCCGGGTCTACATGGGCCTGCACTATCCGACCGACGTCATCGGCGGGCTCGCCCTGGGCACCGCGGTGGTGCTGCTGCTCGCGCCGCTCGCGATGGCGCTGCTGACCCCGGCGGTGCGGGCGGTGGCCCGGTCCCCGCGGCTCGGCGTACTGGTCCGGTCGCGCGACCGCGTGGTGGCCCGGCCGGTGGACCTCGCGGCGACGCCGCCGGCGGGGCGCGGACACGAGAGCGACCTCGCCGCCTGACGCGCCGCTCCGGGCGGTGCCCGGAGCGTCAGCCGATGCGGTACGAGTCCCAGACGCTCAGCACCACGGCCGCCAACAGGCACAGCGCCGCGGCCCCGAAGCAGACGCGGACCGCGGCCGGACGGGAGCGCTGGGGCGGGGTCACGGATCGCCGCCCGGGTCCGTGGCGTCCGCAGGCGCCTCCGCGTCGGAGCGCCGGTAGCGGGAGCGCAGCCACAGGCCGGTCGCGGCGGCCGCGGTGGTGGTGACCCCGATGGCCAGGGCGACGTCGCCGGGTCCGTCGGCCGTGCCCACGGGGCTGGCCCGGGCCGGGGTGGCGGGGGCGAACGCGATCAGCAGGGCCCAGAAGAGGGCGGCGAGTCGGGGCGCGGGTCCGGGCATGAGTCAAGGGCAACCGCTCCCGGGCGTGTCGGCCAGCCGGGCCGTCCGATCGGGCGACCCGTCGGCGTGCAGGCGTGCGGGGCTGCCGGCCGGTGCCGGGCCGGCGGCGGGCCCGTGGCCGGCAGGGGTGCCCGGCCCGTGGCTGGCCCGTGGTGACGAGCTCCGGGCTACTCCGGGGCGTGGCCGGTGGCGTCCTTGCGGGCCAGGTCGCGGGAGCGGCGGGCGGGGCCGCGCCAGCCGCACGTACAGGCGGCCAGGCTGAACGAGCCCCGTTCGGAAGTGCTCGTGGCGTGATCGGTGGACGGTGCCGGCGCCGCGCTGGAGGAGTCGCGGGGCAGCGGCACTGAGGCAAGCGGAGGGACGAGGGTCGCTTCGGTGTGCGGTTCCACTCCACCAAGGTACCGGGCCGGGTGCCGGTGGGGCACTGGCGCGGGGCGAGGAGGCCGCGGCCGTGACGGGAGGCCCGGGACCTCGTTAAGCGGAGCGGGTGGGGCCTCGGGCAAAAAGCGGTCACGCGTTGGGGGTTGGCAGGCGATGGTGGTGCACCAGCACAGGCGGAGGCGGGGACGCGCGGGTCGGGCTGCGGTCGCGGTCGGCCTGGCCCTGACGGTGGCGGCGTTGAGCGGGTGCGGTGGCGACGCCGTCGCGGGCGACGACGCCCGGCCCGCCGACGACCCGGCGGCGACGGTCCGCGGGGCCGCCGACGCGCTCCTGGCGACCGGGAGCGCGCAGACCCGTACGGCCATGGAGATGGCCACGGGCGGCACCCGGGTCACGATCCGGGGCGAGGGAGGGGTCGACTTCAAGAACCGGATGGGGCAGCTGCTGGTCATGCTCCCCGACGACGCCAAGGGCAAGGCGGAACACCGGCCCATCACCGAGCTGCTCGTACCGGGCGCGCTCTACATGAAGAACCGGGGCGCCGGAGTACCCGACGACAAGTGGGTCCGGGTCGACACGACGGCCCTCGCCGACGGGAACCTCGTCACCGGCGGGGCCACCGACCCGATGGCCGCCGCGGAGCTGCTGCGCGGGGCGCAGGAGGTGACGTACGTGGGTGAGACCGAGGTGGCCGGGACCAAGGTGCGGCACTACCGGGGCACGACGGACATCGCGCGGGCCGCCGCGCAGGCCTCACCGGCGGTGAAGGGGGCGCTGGAGGCGGCGGCGAAAGGGTTCAGCAAGGACGCGGTGCCGTTCGACGCCTACCTCGACGCGGAGGGCCTGCTGCGGAAGGTCCGCCACCGCTTCACGTACGTCAACAATGGCGTGATCGATGTGTCCTCCACCACGCTGCTCTACGGCTTCGGGACCCCGGTCACCGTCGTATTGCCGGCCGAAGGGGACATTTACGCCGGAAAGATCGCCGATTAGCCGCCGGGAGCCCCCGGGGCAGGCGGCGCGATCGGGCCGCGGCAGGCCATCGGTCCGGTGTGGGGGGGGCCGGAAATGGTCCATCCGTGTCATGTGCGCCGCGCCGCGCGCTCCCTACGCTGAGAAGCCGAGCGCCGGCGACCGGACGACGGCAGATTGAGGTGACACGCGTGACTCCCGCAGGCGGTTCTACGGTGCAGGACCTCGTGGCTCTGGCCGAGATCGAACTATGCGGAGAGTTGATCATCGCGGCGTCGGCCGTGGCCGAGGAGAGGCTCAGCCAGGACCGGATCGACGAGGTGCTGATGGGCGTGTGGTCCGGCTGACCCCCGCTCCCCGGGTCAGGTGCGCAGCAGCCGGGCGATCGCCTTCGTCGCTTCCTCGACCTTGGCGTCGATCTCTCCCCCGCCCTTGACGGCGGCGTCGGCGACGCAGTGCCGCAGGTGCTCCTCCAGGAGCTGGAGCGCGAAGGACTGGAGCGCCTTCGTGCTCGCCGAGACCTGGGTGAGTATGTCGATGCAGTAGACGTCCTCGTCGACGAGGCGCTGGAGCCCCCGGATCTGCCCCTCGATCCGGCGCAGGCGCTTGAGGTGCTCGTCCTTCTGGTGGTGGTAGCCGTGCACCGCGCCGGTGTCCGTGTCCGTGGTGGCTCCGGAGCCCTCCGCCTGGATGGCAGTCATGCGTCCTCCCGTGGTCCGGAATGGGGGACCTATACCCCTCATGGGTATAGGGTACCGGCCCCCGGCCGCAGGGGCAGGGGCCCGTGGCCCTCACTCTGCCTGATGGAGGACACTGGGGAACTGCCGGTTAGCCGTGGCCGGGGGATGCGCCTAGCATCAGCCTGACCGAATCCAATGCACCCCGAGGACCTCACGTGCGATTTCGTCTGACCCCCAGGGAGACGAGCTTCTACGACATGTTCGCCGCATCCGCGGACAACATCGTCACGGGCTCCAAGCTCCTCATGGAACTGCTCGGAGCGGACTCCTCCGCCCGGGTCGAGATCGCGGAGCGGATGCGGGCAGCGGAGCACGCGGGAGACGACGCCACCCACGCGATCTTCCACCAGCTCAACTCCTCCTTCATTACGCCGTTCGACCGCGAGGACATCTACAAGCTGGCGTCCTGCCTCGACGACATCATGGACTTCATGGAAGAGGCGGTCGACCTGGTCGTCCTCTACAACGTGGAGGAGCTCCCCAAGGGTGTCGAGCAGCAGATCGAGGTACTGGCGCGCGCGGCCGAGCTGACGGCCGAGGCCATGCCCCACCTGCGCACGATGGAGAACCTGACCGAGTACTGGATCGAGGTCAACCGCCTGGAGAACCAGGCCGACCAGATCCACCGCAAGCTGCTCGCCCAGCTCTTCAACGGCAAGTACGACGCCATCGAGGTGCTGAAGCTCAAGCAGATCGTCGACGTGCTCGAAGAGGCGGCCGACGCGTTCGAGCACGTCGCGAACACGGTGGAGACCATCGCGGTCAAGGAGTCCTGAACCTCGTGGACACCTTCGCTCTGGTCGTGACCATCGGTGTCGCGCTCGGCTTTACGTATACGAATGGTTTTCACGACTCCGCGAACGCGATCGCGACCTCGGTCTCGACCCGTGCGCTGACCCCGCGCGCCGCGCTCGCGATGGCCGCGGTCATGAACCTCGCCGGCGCCTTCCTCGGCAGCGGGGTCGCCAAGACGGTGAGCGAGGGCCTGATCGAGACGCCCCACGGCAACCGGGGCATGTGGATCCTCTTCGCGGCGCTCGTCGGCGCGATCGTGTGGAACCTGATCACCTGGTACTTCGGCCTGCCCTCGTCCTCCTCGCACGCGCTGTTCGGCGGCATGGTGGGCGCGGCGCTGGCGGGCGGTACGGAGGTGCTCTGGTCGGGAGTGGTCGACAAGGTCGTCATCCCGATGTTCGTCTCGCCGGTGGTCGGTCTTGTCGTCGGTTACCTGGTGATGGTCGCCATCCTGTGGATGTTCCGCCGCGCCAACCCGCACAAGGCGAAGCGCGGTTTCCGCATCGCGCAGACGGTGTCGGCGGCCGGCATGGCGCTCGGCCACGGTCTGCAGGACGCGCAGAAGACGATGGGCATCGTGATGATGGCCCTGGTCATCGCCGACGTGAACAGCGCGGGCGACGAGATCCCGGTCTGGGTCAAGATCGCGTGTGCCGTGATGCTCTCGCTGGGTACGTACGCGGGCGGCTGGCGCATCATGCGCACCCTCGGCCGCAAGATCATCGAGCTGGACCCGCCGCAGGGCTTCGCGGCGGAGACCACCGGTGCCTCGATCATGTTCGGCTCGGCGTTCCTCTTCCACGCGCCGATCTCCACCACCCACGTCATCACCTCGGCGATCATGGGCGTGGGCGCGACCAAGCGGGTGAACGCGGTCCGCTGGGGCGTCGCCAAGAACATCATCCTGGGCTGGTTCATCACCATGCCGGCCGCTGCGCTGGTCGCGGCGCTCAGCTTCTGGGTGGTCAACCTCGCCTTCGTGTGACCGCACGCGTCGGGTACGGACACCAGTGAGCCCCGCCGGATCGGCTGATCCGGCGGGGCTCACTGGCATGTCGGGGGTGGGGTGAGACCGCTAGGGGAGCGGGAGCTTCCGGTGCCGAAGCCGTAGCCGAAGTGGGCGCGGCCGGACGGGCCGCCGAGGCCGGCCAGGTTGTGGCTGGTGGCGCCGGTGCCGGTGACGCCGGTGGTGTCGGTCTTCAGCTTCCAGACCCGGCCGGTGAAGTTGTCCTCGCCGTACCCGCTGACGTAGAGCTCGGGCCTGCCGTCCTTGTCCGAGTCGAGCAAGGTGGTGCGCGCGCCGAAGTGGTCGAAGCGTTCGGACGTGCTGGGGATGCCCGCCGAGTTCTGGGTGAACACCTTGGAGCCTGTCCCGGTGATCCCCGAGGCGCTGCCGCGCAGCACCGTCACCGAGCCGGACTGGTGCGTGGCGGTCAGGTCGGTGCCGGTCTCCCAGGGGGCGCCGACGACGATGTCGGCGTAACCGTCGCCGTCGGTGTCCCCGACGGCGACCGCGCTGCCCCACCGGTCGTCGGCTTCCGCGACGCCGGGGACACCGGGACTGTCCTGCGTGTAGGTGAGCACCTCGGACAGGGTGCGGGGCATCTTCGGGCCGCCGTAGGAGACGTGGATCCGGCTGCCGTCCTTGTCGGACTGGCCGGCCTCGCCGCCGACGAAGTCCTGGTAGCCGTCCTTGTCGATGTCGCCGAACGCGCCGTCGGTCGGGCCCCTGACCACGCCGACGGGGGTCGGGCCGGCGGGGCCGCCCTGGTAGACCACGCCGTTGTTCCAGCCGGTGACGTCGCCGACCGCGACGGCCGTGTTCGGTGACAGGTACGACCCGTCGGGGAGGCGCGATCCGTAATTGATCTGGCCTGGGTCGCGGCCCGTGAGGCCGTCCTTGCCGCCGCGCAGGATGAGGACCCCGTGGCCGTCGCGCACGATCAGGTCGGTGTATCCGTCGTGGTTCACGTCGCCCTGGCCGGAGATCGAGCCGAACCCGCCGTTCTCGGTCGGCTCGCCGGGAACGCCCGGGGTGGCCCGGGAGATCAGCGCGGCCGTGGTCTGCAGGCCGGTGCGGGAGCCGTACTGGACGGAGATCATCCCGGCTCTGGGGAGACTGCCGACGGTCGCGGAGTGGGCGCTGGTCGCGAGGTCGGGGTAGCCGTCGCCGTTGAAGTCCGCGGTGGCGTGCGGGGCCGGAAAAAGAAGCGGGCCGGCTCCCCCCACCCAGGGGGAGCCGGCCCTTTTTCTTTCTTTCGCCTTGCGGTGGCACCGCCATGCAGCACCGCAGGACGCTCAATCACATCTCGGTTTAGCCGAAGCGGCCCGAGATGTAGTCCTCGGTCGCCTGCACGGACGGGTTCGAGAAGATCCGGTCCGTGTCGTCGATCTCGATCAGCTTGCCGGGCTGGCCGACCGCGGAGAGGTTGAAGAAGGCCGTGCGGTCGGAGACGCGCGCCGCCTGCTGCATGTTGTGCGTCACGATGACGATCGTGAAGCGCTCCTTGAGCTCGCCGATCAGGTCCTCGATGGCGAGGGTGGAGATCGGGTCGAGGGCCGAGCAGGGCTCGTCCATCAGGAGGACCTGGGGCTCGACCGCGATGGCGCGGGCGATGCACAGGCGCTGCTGCTGGCCGCCGGAGAGGCCGGAGCCGGGCTTGTTCAGGCGGTCCTTGACCTCGTTCCAGAGGTTGGCGCCCTGGAGGGACTTCTCGACGATCTCCGCGAGCTCGGACTTCTTGAAGGAGCCGTTCAGGCGCAGGCCCGCCGCCACGTTGTCGAAGATCGACATGGTGGGGAAGGGATTCGGGCGCTGGAAGACCATGCCGACCGTGCGGCGGACCGCGACCGGGTCCACGCCGGGGCCGTACAGGTTCTCGTCGTCCAGCAGCACCTTGCCCTCGACGCGGCCGCCGGGGGTGACCTCGTGCATGCGGTTCAGGGTGCGCAGGAAGGTGGACTTGCCGCAGCCGGAGGGGCCGATGAAGGCGGTCACGGAGCGGGGCTCCACGGTCATCGAGATGTCGTCGATGGCCTTGTGGGTGCCGTAGAAGGCGGACAGTCCGCTGACGTCGATTCGCTTAGCCATGAGGGGTCACTTCGCTTTCGGGTGGTCGCGTCAGCGACCGGTCTTGGGGGCCTTCCAGCGGGCGATGCCGCGAGCCACCAGATTGAGGATCATGACGAAGGCGATCAGGACGAGCGCTGCGCCCCATGCCCGGTCGTAGGAGGCTTCACTGCCGACCTTGTACTGCTCCCAGATGTACAGGGGGAGCGAGGACTGGGCACCTTCGAAGGGGTTGTTGTTGATCAGCTGGGTACCGAAGACCAGCAGCATGATCGGGGCGGTCTCACCCGCGATGCGGGCCACGGCCAGCATCACGCCGGTGGCGATGCCGCCGATGGCCGTGGGGAGCACGACCTTGAGGATCACGCGCCACTTGGGCACACCGAGGGCCAGGGCGGCCTCGCGCAGCTCGTTCGGGACGAGCTTGAGCATTTCCTCGGTGGAGCGGACCACGACGGGCATCATCAGGATCGACAGGGCCATGGCGCCGGCGAAGCCGGAGGGACCGAAGCCGAGCATCAGGTTCCACGTCGTCAGGATGAACAGACCCGCGACGATGGAGGGGATGCCGGTCATGACGTCGACGAAGAAGGTGACGGCCTTGGCGAGCGAGCCCTTGCCGTACTCGACCAGGTAGACGGCGGTCAGCAGGCCGATGGGGGCCGAGATCGCGGTGGCCAGGGCGACCTGCTCGATGGTGCCGAGCAGGGCGTGGTAGACGCCGCCGCCGGGCTCGAAGCTGGTCACGCCGTTCATCGAGTGGCCGAGGAAGTCCCCGTCGAGGACCTTCATGCCGCGGCTGATGGTCGTCCACAGCAGCGAGAGCAGCGGGGCGAGGGCGAGGACGAAGCAGACCCAGACGACGGAGGTCGCGACCCGGTCCTTGGCCTGGCGGCGGTTCTCGACGATCGAGCTGGCCGTGTACGTGATGATCACGAACAGGGCGGCCGCGAGCAGACCCCACTGGATCTTGCTGTGGAGGCCGAAGACGGCGCCGAGGCCGGAGCCGAGCGCGACCGAGGCGACGGCGATGCCGGCCGGGGCCCAGCGGGGCAGGTGGCCCTGCGTCAGGCTGCTGGGGGCGGCGGACTTGGTGGCCCGGGAGGGCCGCTGGTCCTGGAGTGCGTGGCTCATCAGGCGTTCGCCCCCGAGAAGTCCTTGCGACGGGCGATGATCAGCCGGGCGGCGCCGTTGACCAGCAGGGTGAGCAGGAAGAGCACGAGACCGGAGGCGATCAGGGCGTCGCGTCCGAACTCGTTGGCCTCGTCGAACTTCGCGGCGATGTTCTGTGCGAACGTGCCGCCGCCCGGGTCCAGGATGTGGCCGGAGATCAGGAAGCTCGGGGAGAGGACGGTCGCGACGGCCATCGTCTCGCCGAGGGCGCGGCCGAGGCCGAGCATCGAGGCGGAGATGACTCCGGAGCGGCCGAAGGGCAGGACCGACATGCGGATGACTTCCCAGCGGGTCGCGCCGAGGGCCAGTGCGGCTTCCTCGTTCATGCGCGGGACCTGCAGGAAGACCTCGCGGCTGACGCTGGTCACGATCGGCAGGATCATGATCGCGAGCAGGATGCCGACGGTGAAGAGCGAGCGTGCGACGCCGACCTGGGTCTTGTCGAAGACGTAGGTCCAGCCCATGTACTCGTCGAGCCAGAGGTTCAGTCCGGCGAGCTGCGGGACGAGGAAGAGGGCGCCCCAGATGCCGTAGATGATCGACGGCACGGCGGCCAGCAGGTCGACCACGTAGGCGAGGGGGGCGGCCAGCTTGCGCGGCGCGTAGTGCGAGATGAAGAGGGCGATGCCGACGGCGATCGGAACCGCGATGGCCATCGCGATGATCGAGCTGACGACGGTGCCGAAGAGCAGGACGGCGATGCCGAAGACGGGGGGATTGGCCGACGCGTTCCAGTCGAACGTGGTGAGGAAGTTGCCCTCGTTGTCGGCCAGCGCGATGGAGGCGCGGTAGGTGAGGAAGACGGCGATCGACGCCATGATCACCAGGAGCAGGATGCCGGAGCCCTTGGAGAGGCCCGCGAAGATCTTGTCACCGGCGCGGCCGGTGGACCTTCCGCTCTTGGAGACAGGCGGAGCCGTGTCTATCTGGGTGGGTGTGGTGGAAGCCATGATCTTTCCGGTCTGGATGGGGGGCAGGCCCCCTGGCGGCGGTGCACCGGATCCCCTGGGTGGAGGGGAGGGTCCCCGGGCCGGTCCGCCCCCCGGACGGGGGGAGCGGACCGGTGGTCCCGGGGGTCTGGATTAGGCGAGCTTCGCGATGACTTCGCGGACCTTGGCGTTGATCTCGGCCGGGATCGGGGCGTAGCCGTTCTCGGTCAGGACCTTCTGGCCCGCGTCGGACGCGGTGTAGTTCAGGAAGGACTTCACGGTCGAGAGGGTCTCGGCCTTGTTGCCCTTGTCGCAGACGACCTCGTAGGTCACCAGGACGATCGGGTAGGCACCCTCGGCCTTGGTGGCGTAGTCGAGCTTCAGCGCCAGGTCGTCGCCGGTACCGGAGATCTTGGCGGCGGCGATGGCCTTGGAGGCGTTCTCGCCGGTGGCCTTGACCGGAGCGGCGGCGCCGGTGGCGACGTCCACGGTCTTGATGCTCTGCGAGGAGGCGTACGAGAGCTCGAAGTAGCCGATCGCGCCGTCAACGGCCTTGACCTGCGAGGCGACACCGGAGGAGCCGGAGGCGGCCTGGCCACCCGGGGCCGGCCACTTCTTCGCGGCCTCGTACGTCCAGGCCTCGGGAGCGGCGGCCTTGAGGTACTTGCCGAGGTTCTCGGTGGTGCCCGAGTCCTCGGAGCGGTGGAACGCCTGGATCGCGGTGGCGGGAAGCGTGACGCCCGGGTTCAGCTTCTTGATCGCCTCGTCGTCCCACTTCTTGATCTTGTCGTTGAAGATCGCGGCGAGGGTGGGGGCGTCCAGCGTCAGCTTGTCCACGCCGGCGACGTTGAAGCCGATGGCGATGGGGCCGCCGACCATCGGCAGGTCGATGCCCTGACCGCCGGTGCAGATCTTCTTCGACTCCTCGACGGCCTCGGGCTTCAGCGCCGAGTCCGAGCCGGCGAAGCCGACGGTGCCCTGGTTGAACGCGACGATGCCCTCGCCGGAGGAGGAGGACTTGTAGTTGACCTCGACGCCCGGGCAGGCCGCCATGTAGTTCTTGACCCACAGGTCGACCGCGTTCTTCTGCGCGGAGGAGCCCGAGGCGAGGAGCTTGCCCTTGGCGCCGTCGCACTTGATGTCGCCCACGGCGGCGGAAGGCTTGCCCGAGGCGCCGGCGTCGGTCTTGGTGTTGTCGTCCGAGCCGCACGCCGTGAGGACCAGGGCGCCGGACACGACGAGCGCCCCGAGGGCGGAGGCACGAAGCATGTTCTTGCGCTGAAGCTTCACTTTCGGGTGTTTCCTTCCAGAAGCCGCCGGCCGCTTTCTGAATCGGGGCGGCGTGCGAAGAGGACTACGTCGGTTGCCCGGGTGAATCCTCCGCCTTCGCGGCGACTCGCCCTTGCATCTCCGAAGTTAGGCAGATCAGGTGAAGCGGCCGACCGGGGTAAGTGAACGGACGGTGAACCGTGGCGGACGGGGTGGTGTGAGAGGTCCGTGCCGCGACTGGGGGTCATCTTCTGTTATCCCGCCGTTACCGATGCGTGACCCGTCGCGGGTGCGTGCGGCGCCGTTGCCGGGGACCAGCCCCCGGACCCCCGCGCCTCAAACGCCGGCGGGGCTGGATTCGGCCGCCGCCGGCGCGCGGTGGGGGCTGGAGGGGTCACACGCCCGCGTGGCTGGAATCGGCCGGTTGCCAGATGTGCTGGAAGGTGGCCCGGGAGGCTTCGACCTCGTGGCGCTGGTCCGCGTGCAGGACGCCCAGGGCGTACGCCGTCGCCGGGGCGATGCGGGGGGTGCGGGCCGCCGTGGCCGAGGCGGCGGCGGCTTCCGCCGCGTCCCGGTGCCGGGTCAGGGCCTCGCCCGCGGCCGTCAGGCGGGCCACGTCGCCGCCCAGGGCCTCCCGGGCGTAGCGGTGGACGCGCAGCAGGCGGCGCACCTCGTTCCACGAGCCGTCGTGGTCCGCGTCGTACGGGTGCGAGGGCGAGGGGGCGGGGAGCGAGTGCACCGCCGTGGACAGGCGGGAATGCGCCACCTCGGCGAGCGGGACCAGGACGTCGTCCACCCGGCCGCGGGCCGCCACCGGGTCCAGCGGGACCTCGGAGGCCAGGACCGCCACCGCGTCCGCGACCGCGTGGAAGCGGGACGAGCCGAGCGCCTGCAGGGTCGCGGAGTGGGCCCGGGTACGGGCCAGGGTGAGCTGGCGCTCCAGCAGGGCGCCCGCGCGGGCCGAGCCCACGGTCAGCGAGCCCGCCGTACCCCTGGGAGCCGGCACCTCGGGGCTTCCCGACAGCCGCTGCAGGGCGTCCATCAGCCGTGACAGACGGGCCGCGTACGCGTGCTCGTCGGCCAGGGTCGCCGAGAGCCAGACCAGCTCGGTGCGCAGCGAGTCCGCCCAGGAGGAATCGGCCACCGCCCTGAACGTGGACAGGGAGCAGGAGATCCGGCGCGCAGCCCCCCGCAGGCTGCGCGCCGCCTCGCTGCCCTCGGCGCCGCCGCTCGCGGCGCCCTCCTCGTGGAGGCGCAGGCCCCGTAGGAACGCGGTGGCCTGCGCACGCAGGTACGTACCGAGCACGGTGCCTGCCGTCGTCGCGGTCAGGTCATGATTTGGCTGAGCCACGCCGGCGCCTCCGGGCGTCAATGAGCATCTCCTGAACGTGCCGCAGCGGCTGGCCCTCGCTGTCCGTGCTGTGCCGGGTCCATTCGCCGTCCGGGCCCAGGTGCCAGGAGGTGGTGGCGTCGGACATGCCGGTTTCCAGCAGCCGGTCCAGAGCCGCGCGGTGGGCCGGGTCGGCGACCCTGACCAGTGCCTCGATACGGCGGTCGAGGTTGCGGTGCATCATGTCGGCGCTGCCTATGTACACCTCGGGCTCGCCGCCGTTGCCGAAGGCGAAGACCCGGGAGTGCTCGAGGAAGCGGCCGAGGATCGAGCGGACCCGGATGTTGTCCGAGAGCCCGGGGACACCGGGGCGGATCGCGCAGATGCCGCGGACCCAGATGTCGATGGGCACGCCCGCCTGCGAGGCCCGGTAGAGGGAGTCGATGAGCGCCTCGTCGACGATCGAGTTCATCTTGAGGCGGACGTACGCGGGACGGCCCGCCTTGTGATGGGCCGCCTCCTTGTCGATCCGGGAGATCAGGCCGTCGCGCAGCGAGCGCGGGGCCACCAGCAGCCGGCGGTAGGTCTCGCGGCGCGAGTAGCCGGACAGCCGGTTGAAGAGGTCCGAGAGGTCCGCGCCGACCTGGGAGTCGGCGGTGAGCAGGCCGAGGTCCTCGTAGAGCCGTGCCGTCTTGGGGTGGTAGTTGCCGGTGCCGACGTGGGAGTAGCGGCGCAGCGTATCGCCCTCCTGACGGACGACGAGCGACAGCTTGCAGTGGGTCTTGAGGCCGACGAGCCCGTAGACGACGTGGCAGCCGGATTCCTCGAGCTTGCGGGCCCACTTGATGTTGGCCTGCTCGTCGAAGCGGGCCTTGATCTCGACGAGTACGAGGACCTGCTTGCCGGATTCGGCGGCGTCGATCAGGGCGTCCACGATCGGGGAGTCGCCGGAGGTCCGGTACAGCGTCTGCTTGATGGCGAGGACGTCCGGGTCGGCGGCCGCCTGCTCCAGGAAGGCCTGCACGGAGGTGGAGAAGGAGTCGTACGGGTGGTGCAGGAGCACGTCCCGCTCGCGCAGCGCCGCGAAGATGTCGGGCGCGGACGCGGACTCGACCTCGGCGAGGTCGCGGTGCGTGCCGGCGACGAACTTCGGGAACTTCAGCTCCGGGCGGTCCAGGGAGGCGATCCCGAAGAGGGCGGTGAGGTCGAGGGGGCCGGGGAGCGGGTACACCTCGGACGGGTTGACCTTCAGCTCCTGGACCAGGAGGTCCAGGACGCCGGGGTCGATGGACTCCTCGACCTCCAGGCGCACCGGCGGGCCGAAGCGGCGCCGCATGAGTTCCTTTTCGAGGGCCTGGAGGAGGTTTTCCGCGTCGTCCTCCTCCACTTCGAGGTCCTCGTTGCGGGTCACGCGGAACATGTGGTGCGCGAGCACCTCCATGCCGGGGAACAGCTCCTCCAGGTGCGCGGCGATGACGTCCTCCAGCGGGACGTAGCGCTGCGGGGAGGCCTCCAGGAAGCGGGAGAGGAGCGGGGGGACCTTGACCCGGGCGAAGTGGCGGTGGCCGCTGACGGGATTGCGTACGACCACGGCCAGGTTCAGGGACAGGCCGGAGATGTACGGGAACGGGTGCGCGGGGTCCACGGCCAGCGGGGTGAGCACCGGGAAGATCTGGTTGCGGAACAGGGTGAAGAGGCGCGCCTGCTCCTTCTCGGTGAGGTCGGGCCACCGGATGAGGTGGACGCCTTCCTCGGCGAGCTGCGGGGAGATGTCCTGCTGGAAGCAGGCGGCGTGGCGGGCCATGAGCTCGCGGGAGCGGGTCCAGATGAGGTCGAGGACCTCACGGGGCTGCAGGCCTGAGGCCGAACGGGTGGCGACGCCGGTCGCGATGCGGCGCTTGAGGCCGGCGACGCGGACCATGAAGAACTCGTCGAGGTTGCTGGCGAAGATCGCCAGGAAGTTCGCGCGCTCCAGGAGGGGCGTGGCGGGGTCCTCCGCGAGCTCCAGGACGCGCTCGTTGAAGGCGAGCCAGCTGCGCTCCCGGTCGAGGAAGCGGCCCGGGGGCAGCTCACCGGTGTCCTTCTCGTCGTAGGCGTCCAGGTCCGCGTCGAGATCCGGTTCCAGATCCACGTGCGGGCGGTGGGCGGCTATGGACCCCAGGCGGGCGTGGGCACCGGTGGCCGCGCGGGCCGCCACGGCCTCGGGCGTGGCCGCACGCGCGGCCGCGGAATCGGAGACATCGGCGGCGCTGGGTGCGGACGGCGAGGCGAACTTGTGCGCCGGCTGCTGGGTGGGGACCTCGGAAGGGGCTGCGCTGGGCTTGTGGCTCATGACTCCATTCTTCCGCGCGCGCGGGAGGACAGGCGCGTCGGAAGTGTCGGCCGTCAGTCGGAGTCGGGGCTGCATGCGGTCAGCTTCGCGACCGCGCATTAATGCCCGGTTAATGGCGTATGGCTTCCAGGGTCCGGGCGGGGGTCGGCTGGTGCCGACCGGGAACGGGGGGCGGCTCGGCTGCGCCGCGGAGCGTGAGTCGTGGCTGCGCCTGGGGAGGAGGGGCAGACGGCCCGCCGTGGCGAGGTGGAGGCCACCGAGCGGGCCGATGGGGTGGCGGCGGTGGCGGTGCGCGGGGGCGGGGCCGCGGGGCAGGGGCTGCGGTTCGCGCCGGGGCGGCGGGGGGCGCCAGCGGGTGCGTCGGGTCGGGGGGTGTTCTAGCGTCGGTAGGAGGGAGGGATGTCCTGCCGAGCCGGTCCGGTACGGGGACCGGGCCCGGCCGCACGTCGGCCGCGCGTGCTCGGCGCCGTTACTCACGTGGTCCGGCACACCCGGGCACCGCCACGGGCGGGACCCGGTCCGGCCAGGGCCCAGTGGGGTCCGGTTCGGGTCCCGTTCGGGTCCGGTCCAGTGTCCCGGTCTGGTCGGTCTGGGTCCGGGTCTGGGTCCGGGTCTGGTCTAGGGCCGGTCCCGGTCCGGCCCGGCCCGGTCCGTCCCGTCCAGGTCCGGGTCTGGTCCGGGCAGGTCCGGGTCGGTTCCAGGTCGGGTCCGGGAAGGTCCAGGTCCGGTCTAGGTTCGGGCCGCGTGGGGATCTCGGAGAGCAGGTACGTCCCATGCGCACGTCGACCCGTATCGCAAGTGTCCTGACCGGTCTGACCCTCGCCCTGGGAGGCGCGGCCCTGACGGCGCCCGCCGCCCTGGCCGCACCCGCGGACGTCTCGGCCTGTATCAACAAGGTCGAGCGGGAGCTGAAGGGTGGCGAGGCTCCGGCATCCGTCCGCGCCTCGTGCTACATCGCGCTGACCGGGGCCCAGGACGAGTGTGTGACCGGCCTGACCGAGGGCAGCGGGGTGACCAAGGCGACCGCGGAGAGCGCCTGCAAGCTGGGCGCCGAGTAGTCGAGTAGTCGGGGAGTCGGGGAGCCGAGTAGTCGGGGAGCCGGGAGCCGGGGAGGCTTCCGGCCCCCCGGCCGACCGGGGCGGGGCGTGGGTCAGCTTTCCGTGCGGTACATCAGGTCCACCTCGTGGGTGGAGAAGCCGAGGCCCTCGTACACGGCCAGGGCCGCCGGGTTGTCGGCGTCCACGTAGAGCATCGCCGTGGGCAGGCCCGCCCCGGCGAGGTGGCGCAGGCCGATCGCGGTGAGGGCCTTGCCGAGGCCGCCGCCCTGCGCGCCGGGGCGTACTCCGAGGACGTAGACCTCGCCCAGCTGTTGCTCGGCGTGCACCTTCGTCCAGTGGAAGCCGATGACTTCGCCGTCGCGCTCCGCGAGGAAGAAGCCCTTGGCGTCGAACCAGGGCTGCGCGATGCGGTCGTTCAGGTTCCGCTGGGTGAGTGAGCCCTGCTCGGGGTGGTGGGCGAAGGCCTCCGTGTTGACGGCCAGCCAGGCGGCGTCGTCGGTGCCGGGCACGAAGGTGCGTACGGTCACTCCCGCGGGGAGGACGACCTCCGGCAGGGCGGGCGCCTGGGCGCCGAGGGGGCGGCGGAGCTGACGCAGTTCGCGGAACAGGGTCAGGCCGAGCACCTGCGCGAGGTGGCGGGCCGCCGACTTGCCGCCGTGCGCCCACACCCGGATCCGCTTGCCGGAGGCGGCCAGCAGGGCGGTGCCCAGCGCCCGTCCGTGCCCGCGCCCGCGCATCGCGGGGTGTACGACGAGCTCGGCGGCGGGGGCCTCCACCGGGTCGGTGTCCTCCAGTTGCCCGTACGCGGTGAGCCGCCCGTCGGAGGTCAGGAGGAAGTGGCGGATCCCCTCCCGCGCTCCGCCGCGCAGCTGGAGCCGGCCCTGCTCGGACACGGCGGTGGTGCCGTCGGTGCGGGCCGCGTCCTCGATCAGGGCGAGAACGGCGTCGGCCTGTTCGTCCGTCAGTTCGTCGAGGGTCTGGATCTGCCGTCCCGGCTCCAGGACCACTGCTGCGTCGTCAGTCATGGAACCGAGCCTACGACCACGGTGGGGGACCGGCGGGGTGCGGCCCGGACGGGCGCCCGGATGGCACCGAGGACGGCACCGCGGACGGCCCCGCGGACGGGCACCGGTCTCCTGCGTGTAACCAGCTCGATACCCGGTACCCCCTGTCGCGCTACGCGCGTTGACTCTAGGCTTCGGCAGACCTCCCAAGATGTATCGCTGTCCGCAAAGGGGACCAAATGTCAGCGACGCCACAACGGCACCGCCGAACCGGCCGGTTGGCCCTCACCGCTCTCGCCGTGGCAACGGCCGGCGGTGCGATGCTCGCCGCCGCCCTTCCGGCCGGAGCCGCGAGTGGTGACGGATACGGCCAGGACCACGGCCGCACCGTCGACGTACAGATGCTGTCGTTCAACGACCTCCACGGCACGCTGGAGCCCCCGCAGGGCTCCTCGGGCACCGTGACCGAGCGTCAGGCCGACGGCACCACCAAGGCCATACCCGCGGGCGGTGTCGAGTTCCTCGCCACCAGCCTGCGCGAGGCCCGCAAGGGCAAGCGTTACTCCGTCACCGCCGCGGCCGGCGACATGATCGGCGCCAGCCCGATGGTGTCGGGCCTCTTCCACGACGAGCCGGCGATCGAGGCGCTCAACGACCTCGACCTGGACGTGAGCGGCGTCGGCAACCACGAGTTCGACGAGGGCAAGACCGAGCTGCGCCGCATGCAGTACGGCGGCTGCCACCCGGTCGAGGGCTGCTTCGAGTACGGCAAGGAGTTCGGCGGCGCCGAGTTCAAGTACCTCGCCGCGAACGTGGTGGACCAGAAGACCAAGCGCCCGATGATGAACCCCACCTTCATCTGGAAGAAGGGGGACGTGAAGATCGGCTTCATCGGCGTCACCCTGGAGGGCACGCCCGACATCGTGACCGCCGAAGGGGTCAAGGGCCTCAAGTTCGGCGACGAGGTCGAGACGGTCAACAAGTACGCCGAGGAGCTGAACAAGCAGGGCGTGAAGTCGATCGTGGCGCTGATCCACGAGGGCGGCCTGCCCGCGAGCGGCGCGTACAACTACGACTGTGACGTGCCGGGCGCCGGCGCCGGCGTCTCCGGGGCCATCGTCGACATCGCGAAGAACATCTCGCCGAAGGTCGACGCCCTGGTCACCGGCCACACGCACCAGGCGTACGCGTGCAACATCCCCGACCCGGCGGGCAATCCGCGCACGGTCACCTCGGCCGCCTCGTACGGCCGGCTGTTCACGGACACCACCCTGACGTACGACCGCCGGACCAAGGACATCGTCCGTACGCCGGTCGCGTCGCCGAAGCCGGTCCAGAAGGTCGTCACCCGGGACCAGCCCAAGGCCCCGGACCTGACCGCGCTGATCGAGCGCTGGAACGCGCTGGCCGCGCCGATCGCGAACCGTCCGATGGGCTACATCTCGGCCGACATCGCGGGCCGCGGCTCGGCGGAGTACGAGAAGCCGCTCGGTGACGTGATCGCCGACGCGCAGCTGGAGGCCCTGGCCCCGGCGGCCAAGGGCGGTGCCCAGCTCGCCATCATGAACCCGGGCGGCATCCGCGCGGACCTGGCCCACAAGGCCGCCGGCGCCGAGGGCGACGGAGTGGTGACGTACGGGGAGTCGTACACGGTCCAGCCGTTCACCAACATGATGACGGTCGTCGACCTGACCGGCGCCCAGCTGATCACCGCGCTCCAGCAGCAGGTCAGCGGCCCGGTCAACGGGGTGAGCCCGAAGATCCTGCAGATCTCCAAGGGCTTCTCCTACACCCTGGACACCACCAAGGCGGGTGCCGACCGCATCGTCGTGGACTCGGTGAAGCTGAACGGCGAGGCCATCGACCCCGCCCGTACCTACCGGGTCGCGATGAACGAGTTCCTCGCGGGCGGCGGTGACGGCTTCGGTGTCCTGAAGGAGCACAAGAACAAGCTGGTCGGCGCGTCCGACCTGGACGTCTTCAACGCCTACCTGGCCGCGCACTCCTCGGCGGCCGCGCCGCTGGCCCCGCCGGTGGCGGACCGGATCACGGTCATCAAGTAGCACCTGAAGCAGTACCTGAAGCAGTACCTGCCTCTCGAGGGGCGGTGGGCCATCGGTCCGCCGCCCCTTCGGCGTTCCCGGGCGGCCTACAGCGCGGCCAGGAAGCCGCGTACGGCCTCTGCGAGGCCCTTCGGGTCCTGGAAGGGCACGAAGTGCTCGGTGTCGAGGCCGGCGTACGAGGTCCCGGGGCGCCGGGCGACCATCGCCTCGGCCAGCTCCCGGGAGAGCACGTCGCTGCGCAGCCCGTGGACGAGCAGCGCCGGGCAGCTGCTCGCGAGCCAGACGTCCCAGCGCGAGCTCTCGTCCCCGGCGAGGGTGGCCAGGGTGGCCGCGGGGTCGAACGGCAGCCGCCAGCCGGTGTCCTGTGGCAGCGGGCGCAAGAAGGGCCCGGTCCCCTCGGCGAGCGGGCCGAGGGCGGCGAGGAGTTCCTCGCGGGTGGGCGCGGTGTACGGGAGGTCGTGCAGGAAGTCCCAGAAGGACAGGGCGTCCCGGCTCGGGCTCTCCACCGGGGCGTCGACGTTGATCAGGGCGGACACCAGATCGGGCCGGGTGGCGGCCAGGTGGTAGGCGTTGACCCCGCCGAGGGAGAAGCCGAGGACGGGCACCGGGCCGCCGGGGGCGAGGTGTTCCAGCAGGGCGGCGGCGTCGGCGGCGTAGCCCGCGCGGCTGTACTCGGAGGCGAGGCCGGAGTCGCCGTGCCCGCGCTGGTCGGGGGCGATGACCCGCCATTGCTCGCCGAGGTCGGCGGCGAGGGCGGCGAAGTGGGCGCCCTCGGAGAGCCCGCCGTGCAGGGCGAGCAGGGGGCGGCCGGGCCCGCCGAAGTCCAGGTAGGACAGGGTGCGGTCGTCGATCTTCAGCTCGTGGCGCATGGCGTTGCTCTCCCCGTGTGTGCTGGTCGGTGGGCCTGGGTTCAGCCTGACAGGATTTGGGCAAGCGCGCAATACAACTGTGTAGCGCACTTGCCCAAAAGTGGGCGCGGATACGATCCGGGCATGGGAAATCGCGAGGACCTGCTGGCCGGAGCCCGGCGCTGCCTGGAGGAGAAGGGCTACCTCCGGACGACCGTGCGCGATATCGCCTCGGCCGCGCAGGTGAGCATGGCCGCGATCGGCTACCACTTCGGCACCCGCGAGGTGCTGCTCAACCAGGCGCTGTTCGCGGCCATGGACGAGTGGGCCGCGGGGTCGGGTCGGCTCGCCGGGCAGGGTGACACCGCGCGGGAGCGCTACGCCGACACCTGGGACCGCAAGATCCGGGACTTCGGCGAGATGCGCTGGCTCTGGACCGCCTCCGTCGAGGCCTTCGTGCACGCGCAGTCCTCGCCCGAGCTGCTCGCCGTCCTGGCCGAGGGGCAGCGCCACAACCGGCGCATGGTGGCCGCGCAGTTGCGCGGAGTCCCCGTCGAGGAGGTCGCGGAGGAGGACGTACGGAGCCTCGGGTCGGTGCACATCGCGCTGCTGACCGGGGTCATGGTGCAGTGCCTGACCGACCCGGAGCACGCCCCGGACGGCCGGTCCCTCGCCCAAGGGCTGCGCCTGATGGCGGAGTTGCTCGAAAGCTGAGTGCTACCCGTGGGTAGTAATGCATGGCTCCGCACGCCATAATCCGGGCCACCACTGGGTCGGCAAAGGGGCGGGCATGGGCGCGGGTACGGGCGTGGGTACGGGTACGGGCGGCGCGGGCATGGATGCGGGCCCGGGTACGGGGCTGCGGCGGCGGGGATTCCTGGCGGGGGCGGCCGCCCTGGGCGGCGCGACCCTGCTCGGCGCGGGCGCCGGGACGGCCTCGGCCGCCACCGGGGCCACCGGGGCCACCGGGGCCACTGGAGCCACCCGGGCCACCGCCACGGCAGTGCGCGCGCTCTCCACCCAGGACTGGATGAGCGGCCTCGGCGACGCCACCCCCCTCCAGCGGATGACCATCCCCGGCACCCACGACTCGGGCGCCACCCGGGGCGGGCTCTACGTCGCCTGCCAGAACACCTCCATCGCCGACCAGCTCGGCTCCGGGATCCGCTTCCTCGACGTCCGCTGCCGGGTGACGGGCGCATCGTTCGCGATCCACCACGGCGCGTACTACCAGAACCTGATGTTCGGCGACGTCCTCGCCGCCTGCTGGAACTTCCTCGCCGCACACCCCACCGAGACCGTGCTGATGCGGCTCAAGCAGGAGTACTCCGAGGAGAGCGACGCCACCTTCCGCGCCGTCTTCGACGACTACCTGAACAACCGCGGCTGGAGCCCGCTCTTCAAGATCGCGGACTCGCTGCCCGCCCTCGGCCAGGTGCGCGGCAAGGTGCTGCTGCTCCCCGACAACGGCGGCCTCCCCGGCGGCCTGCGCTACGGCGACGGCAACGTCTTCGACATCCAGGACGACTACATGGCCGAGCCCTTCGCCAAACGGGGCAAGATCGAGAACCACTTCCGCAAGGCCGTCCAGCAGCCCGGCAGGTTCTTCGTGAACTACACCAGCACGGCCGCCGCCCTGCCGCCCCGCTGGAACTCCGACCGGCTCAACCCGCAGGTGCACGCCTTCGTCGACGGCTCGGAGCTGACCGGCCGGACCGGGCTCGGGATCGTCCCCATGGACTTCCCCAACACCCGCTCCGGCCTGGTCGCCTCACTGATCCGGCACAACTGACGCCTGAACGGGCGGCGGAGTCGGCGCGCCCGGGATGCTGAGCACCGCCTCGGTGCCCGGGCCGCCGTCCGCCGGGGCGCGCAGTTCGGCCGCGCCGCCCGCGCGCTGCACCGTACGGGCCACGATGGACAGGCCGAGGCCGCTGCCGGGCAGGGCCCGGGCGGACGGGGAGCGCCAGAAGCGCTCGAAGACGTGCGGGAGGTCGTCGGCCGGGATGCCGGGACCGCGGTCCCGTACGGTCAGCTCGCCCGCGCGCAGAGACACGGTGACCGTGCTGCCGGGCGGGCTGAACTTCACCGCGTTGTCCAGGACGTTGACCACCGCCCGCTCCAGGGCCGCCGCCTCGCCGCGTACGTACCAGGGCGCCAGGTCCGAGTCGAAGTCCAGCTCGGGACCGCGCAGCCGGGCCCGGGACAGTGCCGCACCCGCGATCTCGTGCAGGGCCACCACTCCGAGGGGGCCGGGAGCGGCCGCGTCCGGGCGGGACAGCTCCTGCAAGTCGCCGATCAGCGAGGCCAGTTCCGTCATCTGTGCCTTGACCGAGGCCAGCAGCTCCTTGCGATCCTCCGGCGGGATGGCCCGGCCGGTCTCCTCGCTGCGCGCCAGCAGCTCGATGTTGGTGCGCAGCGAGGTGAGCGGGGTGCGCAGCTCGTGCCCGGCGTCCGCGATCAGCTGGGCTTGGCGCTCCTGGGAGGAGGCGAGCGCGGCCGTCATGGAGTTGAAGGAGCGCGACAGCCGGGCGATCTCGTCGTCGCCCTCGTCGGGGATGCGGACGGTGAGGTCCTCGGTACGGGCGATGTGCTCGACGGCGCCGGTCAGTTCGTCGACCGGGCGCAGGCCCGTACGGGCCACCCAGAGGCCGGCGACGCCGGCGCCGAGGATGCCGACGGCGGAGACGAACAGGAGCACCCAGGCCAGGGTGGACAGCGGTTCGGTGATGTCGGAGAGGGGCTTGGCCACCGAGATCGCGGCGATGGAGTTCTGTGCGGCCGGTCCGGCGGACAGCTCCACGGGCTGCGTGTAGACGCGTACGGGGGTGCCGTCCGTGGTCTTGCCGTCGTACAGGGTCGCGCCGCGGACCCCCTTGGCCACGTCGAGGTCGTAGTCGGTGACGGGGAGGGTGTTCTTCCCGTCGACCCAGCAGCGGCCGCCCGCGGGCAGCACGATCTGGACCTGCGCGCTCAGGTTGTTCTCGAAGGGTCCGGGCACCTTGTCCTGGCAACCGAGCCGGTTCAGCGTCTGGCTCGCCTGGGCCCGGGCGTTGGTGGAGCGCAGGGAGCTGTTCAGCTGATCGTTGAGCTGGGTGCGGACCATGAACCAGCTCACGCAGGCGACCGCCGCGACGGCGAGCGCCACCGCGACGGTGACCAGCAGGGCGAGGCGGGAACGGAGCGGGAGGGCGCGGAATCTGGCGGTGGGGCTCACTCCGGACCGCCGGTGTCGCCCGCCCCGGCCGCGCGCAGTACGTAGCCCACCCCGCGCACGGTGTGGACCAGGCGGGGCTCGCCCCCGGCCTCGGTCTTGCGGCGCAGGTACATCACGTACACGTCCAGGGAGTTGGAGCTGGGCTCGAAGTCGAAGCCCCATACGGTCTTGAGGATCTGCTCGCGGGTCAGGACCTGGCGCGGGTGCGCGAGGAACATCTCCAGCAGGGTGAACTCGGTACGGGTCAGCTCCACCGGGCGGCCGCCGCGGGTGACCTCGCGGGTGGCGAGGTCCATGCGCAGGTCGCCGAAGGTCAGCGCGTCGGCGTCCGCGGTCCGGCCGTCCCCGCCGGAGGGGGCGGCGTAGGAGCTGCGGCGCAGCAGGGCGCGCACCCGGGCGAAGAGCTCGTCCAGCTCGAACGGCTTGACCAGGTAGTCGTCGGCGCCGGCGTCGAGTCCGGTGACGCGGTCGCCGACCGTATCGCGGGCGGTCAGCATCAGGACGGGCGTGGTGCTGCCGGCGGCGCGCAGGCGGCGGGCGGCCGTCAGACCGTCCATCCGCGGCATCTGGATGTCCAGGATGATCAGGTCGGGGGCGTACGAGTCCGCTTTGTCGAGGGCGTCGAGCCCGTCGACGGCGGTCTGCGTGCCGTACCCCTCGAAGGCCAGGCTGCGGCGCAGGGCCTCGCGTACGGCCGGTTCGTCGTCGACGACGAGGATGCGCTGCTGGTCGCCTTCGGCGCTCATACGGGGTCCCCCCAGGTGGTGGTCGGTCTCCTACCAGGCTCGCACGGGCGGGCTGGAAGTCGGGCTAGAAGGAGGTCCCGAAACCGTTCGCGGCGTTGTTGCCGGAGCCGTTGCCGCTGGTGCCGTTGCTGCTGCCGTCGCCGCCCGGACCGCCCTTGCGGAGGGAGGGGAGGTCGGCCTTGATGGTGTTGACGGGGATGGCGAAGCCGAGGCCGACGCTGCCGGCGGAGCCGCTGCCGCTGGAGGGGGAGTAGATCGCGGAGGGCATGCCCACGATCTCGCCGTTCATGTTGACGAGGGCGCCGCCGGAGTTGCCGGGGTTCAGGGAGGCGTCCGTCTGGATGGCCTTGTACGAGGTGGTGTCCGTGCCGGTGTTCCCGTTGAACTGCCGGCCGCCGTAGGAGAACGGGAAGCCGTCCTCGGGCGACTGCTGCTTCTGCTCGGACTTGGGGACGTTCACCTCGCGGTCGAGCGCGGAGACGATGCCGCTGGTGACCGTGCCGGTGAGGCGGTCGGGGGAGCCGATGGCGACGACCTCGTCGCCGACCTTGAGGCTGTCGGAGTTGCCGAGGCTCGCGGGCTTGAGTCCGCTCGCGCCTTCCAGCTTGATGAGGGCGAGGTCCTTGTCCGGGTCCGTGCCGACGATCTTCGCGTTGTACTTCTTGCCGTCGCTCATCGTCACCTGGATCTGGCTCGCGCCGTCGATCACGTGGTTGTTGGTGACGATCTCGCCGTCGGCGGTGATCACGATGCCGGAGCCGGTGCCCTGGCCGGAGGCGGTGCGGGTGTCGATGCGGACGACGGAGGGGCTGACGTTCTCGGCTACGCCGGTGACGGTGCCGCTGTTCGACTGGGAGATGGTGCTGCCGTTGACGCCGGTGCCGGTGCCGTTGGTCTTGTTCAGCATCTGCTGGACGGCGGCGGCCGTTCCACCGCCGACGACGGCGGCCGCGAGGGCCACGGCGGCGAGGAGGGCGACCGGGCGCTTGGCGCGGGCGTGGCCCTGTCCCTGGCCGCCCTGCGGGGCGGCGGCCGCCGGGGCGGCCCCGCCCCAGGTGGCCCAGCCGCCGCTGCCGTTGCCGCCGGCGGCGCTGCCGCCGCTCTGCGGGACGGTCTCGCCCTGGATGACCGGGGCCGCGTGGGCCTCGTGCCAGCCGGGGGCGGGGGTCGCCGGGGGGTAGGCGGGCGGAGGCGGGTACGCGGCGTCCTGTGCGAGCCGGTCACGACCGCGCTGCCAGTCCTCGCCCCAGGGGGCGGGCTGCTGGGGGCGGTTCTCCTGGGGGTACTCGCCTTCGCGGCGGAGGTTCTCGGTCATGGATACGACTGTGTCCGCCGATGATGAGAGCTTCCTGAGTCCCCGCTGAGAAGCCCGACAGAACCGTGTATGCCCGATATAAGGCCCGGCTGGGCCGAGTGGGCTGGGAACGGGCCCGGCGGGCCATGTGCGGGTGGCTGGACCCTGCGGGGCGAAGTCCCCTACCCGCCCTTCGCCCGTTCCCCGAGCTGCGCCCGGACCCCCCGGGGCTCCGCCCCAGACCCCGCGCCTCAAACGCCGGCGGGGCTGGATGCGGCCGGCGTCAGCCTGCATGTGCATGCCCAGGGGCCCGGAAAATCCAGCCCGTCCGGCGTTTGAGGACCGGGTCCGGGCAGAGCCCGGGGAACGGGCGAAGGGCGGGTAGGGGAACTCCGCCCCGCAGGGCCGGACCCGGCCGCACCCGCCCACCGGCCCCGCACCGCACGAGGGGTGCGTCGAAAAGGCTTGGCTAGCGGCAGCCGCAGGAGCGGCGGATGACCAGGGCCGAGGGGAACTGCTTCAGGCGTTCGCGCCGGGAGCCCGCCACCCGCAGGGCGTCGTCCAGGACGAGGTCCACCGCGGCGCGGGCCATCGCCGGGCGGTCCGAGGCGATGGTGGTGAGGGGCGGGTCCGTCAGGGCCGCCTCCTTGACGTCGTCGAAGCCGGCCACCGCCAGCTGCTCGGGCACGTCGATGCGCAGCTCCCGCGCGGCGCGCAGGACGCCGATCGCCTGGTCGTCCGTAGCGCAGAAGATCGCCGGCGGGCGGTCCGGTCCGGCCAGCAGCTCCAGGGCGACCTTGTACGCGTCGTAGCGGTTGTACGGGGCCTGGAAGAGGCGGCCCTCCACCGAGCGGCCGGATTCGAGCATGGCCCGCCGCCAGCCCTCGACGTGGTCGGCCACCGGGTCGCCGACCTCGGGGGTGCTCTCGACGCCGCCCAGGCAGGCCACGTACGGATGCCCGTGTTCGAGGAGGTGCCGGGTGGCGAGCTGCGCGCCGCCGATGTCGTCGGTGACGACGGCGACGTCGTCGATGGCCTCGGGGCGCTCGTGGAGGAGGACCACGCGGGCGTCCCAGGCCTCGATCTCGGAGGCGGCCTGCTCGCTCATGCCCTGGCTGACCAGGATCAGGCCCGAGACCCGCATGCCGAGGAAGGCCCGCAGGTAGTGGACCTCGCGCTCGGTGCGGTAGTCGGAGTTGCCGACCAGCACCATCTTTCCGCGCTCGGCGGCGGCCTGCTCGACCGCGTGCGCCATCTCCGCGAAGAACGGCTGGCGGGCATCGGGGACGATCATGCCTATGAGGTCGGTGCGGCGTGAGGCCATCGCCTGGGCGACCCGGTCCGGGCGGTAGCCCAGGTCCTTGATCGCGGCGAGGACACGCTCGCGCGTGGCCGGGGCAACCGGCCTGGGTCCGTTGTTGATGACGTAGCTCACGACGGCGGTAGAAGTACCCGCAAGTCGTGCCACGTCATCCCGCGTCACCTTGGCCACGCGCGGAAGTCTACGCGGGGTGACCTACCTCTGGGCAGGGCGTCCGGAGGAGGTCATTCCCACAGCCTTCGCGCAGGCCCCCTAGTCCATCCGGGTGAGTGCCGCGGCGGCCCGCGCGGAGGCCTCGGCCGCCGCCTTCGTGGCCGCCTGCGCGGCCGCTTCCGCCGCCGCCCGTTCCACCTTCTCCGGGGTGACGAAGCGGTACCCGACGTTGCGGACGGTACCGATCAGCGACTCGTGCTCGGGCCCGAGTTTCGCGCGCAGACGCCGTACGTGCACGTCGACCGTGCGGGTGCCGCCGAAGTAGTCGTAGCCCCACACCTCCTGGAGGAGCTGCGCGCGGGTGAAGACCCGGCCCGGGTGCTGGGCCAGGTACTTGAGGAGCTCGAACTCCTTGAAGGTCAGGTCCAGGACCCGGCCCTTCAGCTTCGCCGAGTACGTCGCCTCGTCGACCGACAGGTCGCCGTTGCGGATCTCCATCGGGGAGTCGTCCGAGCCGAGCTGCTGGCGGCCGGTGGCGAGGCGCAGCCGCGCTTCGACCTCGGCCGGTCCCGCGGTGTCGAGGAGGACGTCGTCGATGCCCCAGTCGGCGGTGACGGCCGCGAGGCCGCCCTCGGTGACGACGAGGATCAGCGGGCAGCCGGGCCCCGTGGAGCGGAGCAGCTGGCACAGCGACCGCACCTGGGGCAGGTCGCGGCGGCCGTCGACGAGGATCACGTCGGCGCCCGGGGTGTCCACGAGGGCGGGGCCCTCGGCGGGGGCCACCCGGACGCTGTGGAGCAGCAGGCCGAGGGCCGGCAGCACCTCGGTCGAGGGCTGCAGGGCATTGGTCAGGAGCAGGAGTGAGCTCATGCCCGACCACCCACCCGGGTCGGACGGTGGTACTGGTGGTTCTGGTGGTGCTGGTGGTGTGCGTGCGCAGGTGCGTGCGCCTGTACCTCTGCCCGCACCTGCACTTGCACGACGGTTCGCTGGTCCATCACGTCGGTTCCTCCTCGGTCCCGTCGAGGACTTTCGCGGCACTGCTTCGTACGACTTGCCTGTGTCCGTCCGGTCCCCGCGCCCTGAGGTCCGGATGGATACCACTGTTCTCGGTCCGTTCAACGTGCTGAAAGCACAAAAGGACCCGGGGGCTACGTTGCCCGGATCCTCTCGCCAGCAGAATAGCCCACCCGCCCCGGCGGGGCCGAGGCTTCGGAGCGTTCCACTTCTGTGGTTCCCACCACCCCCGCCACCTGCATATGCGCCGGTTTCACCGGATCGGTGGGCCCGGTGGGGGCCGCCTGGGCGCACGAGGGGCGCGCGGAGGCACGCCGGGATCGGGGGCGCGAGGGTTCATGATGGAGGCCGACGGCAGAGCGCCGACGAGAGGAGCGTGCAGTGGCAACCGGAACCATCCGCTACTGGGCGGCGGCGAAGGCCGCGGCCAAGACGGCGGAGGAGCCGTACTCGGCGCGGACACTGGCCGAGGCGCTCGACACCGTGCGGGAACGCCACCCCGGGGAGCTGACCCGGGTCCTGCTGCGCTGCTCCTTCCTCGTGAACGAAGAGCCCGTGGGCAAGCGCCCGCACGATTCCGTCGAGCTGACCGAGGGGGGCACCGTCGAGGTGCTCCCGCCGTTCGCGGGCGGGTGAGCGGAGCCCCATGAGCACGCCTGAGGAACAGCAGCAGCAACAGCTACAGCAGCAGCAGCAACAGCAGTTTCTGGAGCAGCAGCAACAGCAGGAACAACTGCAGCAGCCGGATCCCTACGGGACCCAGACCTGGCAGTCCCCTACGTGGGACACCTCGTACCAGCCGGTGCAGGTGCCGCTGGACGGCGTACCGGCGCAGTACCCGGTCGCCCCCGAGGGCTGGTTCCGCGAGGAGCCGCAGGCTCCGGCTCCGGCCCAGCCGCAGGCCCAGGCGCCCGTCTCCGGGCAGGAGTGGGGGCAGCAGCAGGCGTACGCGGACCCCTACGCGGATCCGTACGCCGCTCCGGCCTACCCGCAGCCCGCGGCCCCGGACCACTGGTTCCGCGACGAGGCGCCGGCGCAGCAGGCCCCGCCGGCCGGGCCGGCCGGGCCGGCCGGGCCGGCCGGGCCGGCCGGGCAGGGCGAGTCCCCACAGCCGTGGGGGGAGACGGCGTACCCGCCCGCCTACCCCGGCCCGTCCGACCCGTACCTCCCGCAGCAGGCGGCCGAGGCCCCGGGCGGGTCTCCCGCCGCGGACCCGGCGGTGGCCGACGCGGCGGCCGCCGGGGTGGCCACCGGCGCGGCCGAGGAGGAGCCCGCCTGGTCGCCGCCCACCCTCGCCGGCAACACGCTGCGCGCCGTGGACCCGGCCCAGGCCCGCGCCGAAGGCCGCTCTCCGATCATCGATCCCGGTCCGCAGGCGGCCATACTGACGGCCGCTCTCGGGCTGGTCATCGCCGCCTCCGCCGCGCTGAGCGAGTACGCGCTGCTCGCGCCCCTGATCGCCCTCCAGGGCCTCACCGCGGCGGGCTGGTTCCGGCTCAACGGCATGTGGCCGGCCCGTCAGGGCATCGCCCTGGCCTTCGCCGGGGCGGTCGTCGCCGATGTGGCCGTGCTCGCGGTGGACGAGCCGTACGGCCCCGGCGCGATCATCGGCACCCTCGGTGCCTGGGTGCTGCTGACGCTGGTGCTCCAGCTGCGCAGCCACGCCGAGCCGGACGAGCGGATGTACGGGCTGATGGCCTCGGTGGCCTCGGCCGCGCTGGCCATCGTCTGCGCGGGCTACCTCGCGGCCGACTCCGCCGCCGTGAGCGTGGGCGCCGCCGCCGTGGCGGTGGCCGTCTTCGCCCGGGCGCTCCCGCTGCCCACCGCGCCCTCGGTCGGCGTCTCGCTGGCCGCCGCGGCCGGTGCGGGCATCGCCGTGGGCGGGCTGACGTCCGTCGGAGCGGGCGGTGCGCTGATCGGCCTGGCGGCCGGGGTGTGCGCGCTGATCGGGCTGCGCGTGGCGGCGTACGACTACCCGTCGAAGTTCGTCCACATGACGGCCGGTGTCGCGCTGCCGCTGGCCGCGGCCGCTCCGGCGGTCTACCTGATCGGCAGGGTGGTGGGCTGAGGCCCCCGCCCGCCCTTCCCGCGCGCCCGCCCCGCCCCGGGGCGGGCGTTGCCATACCGCCGCCCCACGTCAACTCACAGCGCCCTCACGGCCGGTCATGGTCCACTGGGCCGACGTACCAATCGTCTGGGGGGTGGGCACGTGCGTGTCCTGCGTGTCGTTGTGATCATCGGAGTGGTCCTCGGTGGGCTGTTCGTCGGCCTGGACCGCTGGGCCGCCGGCTACGCCGAGGACCGGCTGGCGGACCGGATCCAGGCCAGGCAGGGGCTGTCCGGAGTGGAGGCGGACGTCCACGGGTTCCCCTTCCTGACCCAGCTGCTCTCCCGGGACCTCGACCAGGTCGACCTGAAGGTGGCCGGCGTCGACGTGGCGACCGCGGACGGCCGTACGACGCACCTGTCCCGGCTGCGGGTCGCCTTCCGCGGCGTGGAGCTGAACGGCGATTACGACGGCGGCACCGCACGGTCCGCCAAGGGATCGGCCCTCGTCACGTACGCCGACCTGACCGCGGCCGCCCAGCCCGGGGTGACGGTCGCCTACGGCGGGGCGCCGGGCAAGCTGAAGGTGACCGCGAGCGTGGAGTTCCTCGGCAGGACCCTCAGCCGCAGCGTGGTGTCGACGGTCTCGCTGGTCGACTCCGGCGACGGGAAGGGCTCGACGATCGTCCGGGTCCGCGCCGACGAGGTGCCGGGTGAGGGTCTCCCCGGGATCGAGGCCGTGGTCCGCAGGAAGACCGACTTCGACCGGCGGATCGACGGCGGTCTGCCGTCGGGGGTCCGGCTGACGGAGCTGACCTCGGACGAATCCGGTGTGGTGCTCACCCTGGGCGGTAAGAATCTGGCTTTGGCCGGATAGTGAGACGGGTGGGTCCGATCCGCAGATGGGAGGGCCGTAGGGGGCTCCGCACCCCCCGCGCCCGGAGATCCAAAAGAGCGCCGATCCCACTATGCGGACGATCCCGTCTCGAAATATGACACGGCGGTGACAGGGCGGCCGATTCGTCCCTACGATCCATGGCTATGAAGCATCAGCAGGCGGACCTCACGAAGCGACGGGCAGTAGACCTGTGTCGCGTCGCCGCCATGCTCTGTCGATCCATGTGACGTGTGAGCGCATCCCGCTCCATAGCCGGACGACGGCCTTCCGCTTTCCCGTGTGACCACCTCTGCCCCGCGCCCTCCTGAAGCCTCCCCGCAACAGGATCCCGCGAGCGCACCCGGACGCACGCACCCCGCACCACCAGCACCACCCCGCCGCACACTGCCCCGGAGGAGAACACCATGAGCCGCAGCGACGTCCTTGTAGACGCCGACTGGGTCGAGGCCCACCTGAACGACGCGAACGTCGTCATCGTCGAGGTGGACGAGGACACGTCCGCGTACGACAAGAACCACATCACCAACGCCGTCCGGATCGACTGGAAGAGCGACCTCCAGGACCCGGTCCGCCGCGACTTCGTGGACCAGGAGGGCTTCGAGAAGCTCCTCTCCGCCAAGGGCATCTCCAACGACGACACCGTCGTCCTCTACGGCGGCAACAACAACTGGTTCGCGTCCTACGCCTACTGGTACTTCAAGCTCTACGGCCACCAGGACGTCCGCCTGCTCGACGGCGGCCGCAAGAAGTGGGAGCTCGACTCCCGCGACCTGGTCGACGGCACCGAGGTCCCCAGCCGCCCGGCCACCGAGTACAAGGCCAAGGCCCAGGACACCTCGATCCGCGCCTTCCGTGACGACGCGGTCGCCGCGATCGGCACCAAGAACCTGGTCGACGTCCGCTCGCCCGACGAGTTCTCGGGCAAGCTGCTCGCGCCGGCGCACCTCCCGCAGGAGCAGTCGCAGCGCCCGGGTCACATCCCGAGCGCCCGCAACATCCCGTGGTCGAAGAACGCCAACGACGACGGCACCTTCAAGTCCGACGAAGAGCTGACGGCCCTCTACCAGGCCGAGCAGGTCGACCTGGCGAAGGACACCATCGCCTACTGCCGCATCGGTGAGCGCTCCGCGCTCACCTGGTTCGTGCTGCACGAGCTCCTGGGCCAGGAGAACGTCAAGAACTACGACGGCTCGTGGACCGAGTACGGCTCGCTGGTCGGCGTGCCGATCGAGCTCGGCGCCAACAAGTAGTTCCAGGCGCGCAGCGGTCCGGGTACCCGGCGTTCCGGACAAACAGGCATTCCGGGCATGCGACGCCCGTAGTCATACCTCTCTAGGACAGGACAGAGAACATGTGTGGAGCAAAGATCGGCGGGCCCGACCTCTCGACGCTGAAGCCCGGTGAGACGGCCATCCAGGGCCAGGTCACCAAGGACGGCGAGCCCATCAGCGGCTACGTCCGTCTGCTGGACTCGACCGGCGAGTTCACCGCCGAGGTCCCGACCTCGGCCACCGGCCAGTTCCGCTTCTACGCGGCCGAGGGCTCCTGGACGCTGCGCGCCCTCGTGCCCGGCGCCCAGGCGGACCGCGCCGTGGTCGTCGTCGAGTCCGGCGGCGTCACGGACGTGGCGATCGCGGTCTGAGCACCGCACCTGTGTGACCGTATGACCGCATGACCGGCCGAAGGGCCGCACCCCCGGGGGTTGGACGCCATCGGATCGGGGTGCGGTCCTTCGTGTCGTTCCGGGCCGTTCGGGGCCTCCCCGCTAGCGCGGGGCGGCTCTACCCTGGAGGTATGTACGCCCGGCGCCGGCGCGCCTACTTCCTGCTCATGGGCGGATGTCTGTTCCTCTTCGTCTCCGCCTGGTCCTTCGTGCGTCTGTGGTCCGTCGAGGCGGCCGTGGCGCTGTGCGTGGTCGCCATGGTCATTCCGCCCGTCGCCGCGATGGTCGCGAACCGGCGCGGCCCGGACGACCGCTGGTGGGACGACCCCTCGGGAGACCGGAAGTCCGACGAGTGGTGGGACGAACTGGATGGAAAGCCGCGTCGCGAGGATTGAAACCGCTCGATATAAAACCGTAATAAGTATGAGTACAACATCCCCCCGAGGCAGTGTGTCCTCTCTGTACGCGGTCAATCGGCCCGCGATCGAAGCCCTGCGGGGGGACCTCCCTTGGAACACGAACAGACCATCCCTGAGCAGCGGAAAGGGGCGGAGAGTGACCCGGAACCGGGCACTCCGGACGCCGCTCAGGCCGGTCCCCGACGCCGTCGCGGCGGCCGAACCGTCCTCCTGATCGCGGGCGCCGTCGTCCTCGGCGTACTGGCGGGCACGATCACCGGCTACGCGATCCAGTACGACCGCGAACCGACGCCGCTGGCGCCGCTGGCGCAGGCGGACCTGGTGGCGCCGAAGGCGCTCGCGCCCGACGACACCACCACGCACAAGACGATCAACGCGCACCGCTGGCACAAGACGGACGACGACCTCGCGAAGCTGCTGATCGAGGCGCCGGGCGGGGCGAAGGTCGAGGCGGCGGGCTACGAGCCCATCGAATACTTCGCGACCTTCTTCAAGAAGCCGGACAGCCAGCTGAGCTACCTCGCCGAACAGAACATCCGGCGCATCGCGTCGGTGAGCTGGGCGGTGAACGACACGACCTTCGTCCACGTGCGGCTGATCCAGTTCAACGAACGCTCCGGGGCGGACAGCTACCAGACCCATCAGTCCGCATACATGCCCGAGGAGGAGTACGCGGGCAACAGCGGCGTTCTCATTCCGGGTCTTCCTTCGGACCTCGGGCGCGTCTGGGTGGACTCCAAGGCCGAGGAGAAGGCGGGATACCTCCCGATGCGCGGAGCCCGCGCCATTGCCCGGCGAGGCGACATCGTGCTCGACATCCACTACACGAACAACCGCGGCAAGGTCAGCCAAGGCGATGTCGTGGACCTGGCCAAGCGACAGCTGGAGCGACTGTGACCGAGCCGCAGAACGACGTGACGGCGGCTCAGGAAGAGACGCCGGCCCCGGCGCCCGCGAAGCCCGCGCGCAAGGTCAACCGCAAGGCGGTCGCCCTGATCGCCGGCGGCGTGGCCGCCGCGGTGCTCGTGGGCGGCGGGATCTGGGCGTCCTCCGCCGTCGCGGACGCCGACCGGGAGGCGCCCACCGCCTACTGGGTCCCCCTCGGCGAGCAGCTCGCGACGCGCGAAGCGCCCGGCTCCGTGCCGGCGAACGCCCTCCTGGGCAAACTGCTGCCGATTCCGGCCGGATTCGTCCCGGGTCCGGACCTGGAAGAGGACGGCAACGACTTCTTCGTCTCCGGCGAGAAGGCGGTCGAGGGCTTCAAGGAGACCCGCAGCGGCCTGACCAGCGCCCAGCGCAAGGACCGCGACAAGATGCTGGCCAACCTGAAGCTCAAGGGACTGGCGGGGCGCAGCTACGTGAACGAGCGGACCAGCTGGTTCGCCGAGATCCGCATCATGCAGGCCGACCCGAAGGCCGTGGGCGCCTTCTCGGAGGTCAGCAAGAAGTTCCTCGACTTCCAGGGCGACGGCCGCCAGGCGCCGAAGGTGGACGGGTTCCCCGACGCCAAGTGCTCGCTGGAGGCGATCGGCGAGAAGAAGAAGGAAAAGATCGACTCCCTCGACTGCGTGGCCGTCGAGGGCGACGTGATGGTCACCTTCCGCGCGTACGGGCCCAAGCCCTTCGCCACCGCCGCTGCCGTCGCGCTCTTCCAGAACCAGATGAACCACCTGAAGTCCCCCGGGGAGTCCGCGTGACCGAGCAGAACACCACCGGAGCCGTGCCGGAGCTCCTCGAGGACTCCGCACCGCGGCCCGCCGCGGACGAGCAGGCGACGGCCGCGGCCGTCGCGTTCGCCGCGGACCCGCTCGCGGCCAACCCCTTCGCGGCCCCGGACGTCCCGGCCGCGCCCAAGGACCGCCGCAAGCTGTTCGCCGCGCTGCGCTGGACCGCCGCCGTACTCGTCTTCGCCGCCGTCGGCACGGGTGTCGCGTACGGGGTCACCCAGCCGGAGCGCACCGACGTCCCGGGCCTGTCCACCAAGGCCGACGGCCGCTGGACGTTCCCGGCGCTGACCAAGCCGACGCTGCCGCCGGGCGCCGCCCTGCCGTTCGCCGAGGACAACCCGGGTGGCATCCACTACGCGGGTCTCACCGAACTGCTCCTGCCGGCCCCCACCGGCTCGGCGCCCGACTCCACGCTGAAACTGGAGAAGGACGGGGTGGTGAAAGTTGACACATTCCTGGAGGAGTACGAGGCCACCGCCCGCGAGAAGCTGAAGGAGCAGTTCGAGAACGAAGGACTGCGTCAGGTCGTCGCGCGCGGGTGGACCACCCCGGACGGCACCCGTACCCGGGTCTACCTGCTGCGCTTCCACGCGCCCGATTTCCTGGTCGCCTTCAAGGGCTGCGGCGCCGACACCAGCCTCAGCGGCGTCGCGAGGCTGGAGCCCGACACGGTCTGGCGCAATGCCAAGTCCTCGCAGCGGCACCCGCTGGGAGCCCGGACCTCCGGGTACAGCACGCAGGGCAACACCAGCGACGTCATCCTCTACCGGGAGCCCAAGCCCACGGGCGACGAGCAGACGAAGCTGGGCTGCATCCAGTCCGGCGACATCCAGGCCCTCGTCCTGCAGACCCGCAAGGGCGAGGTGGCGAGCGTGCCCTTCCACCAGACGGTGATCCTCCAGCACCAGCTGCTCGGCTAGGGCGCGGTAGCGCGGTACGGGGGGAGCGCGGTACGGGGGAGCGCGTCGTACGGGCTACCTCACACGGTGCCCCGGTCCGCAGGCCAGTAGGCTTGGGGACCGGCCCCGTAACGCCACCCTTAACACTCCGAGGAGCACCCCGTGCTTGAGGCAGTCTTCACCTCCCTGCTGGTCCTGGTCTGTGTCGGCGTCCTCGCCTTCTCCGTCCTGGCCGTGAAGAAGCTGTACCAGGGCCAGCGCTGATCCCCTCGGATCTGCCGCCGACCGCCCCGGATACCGGAACCCCTCCCACAGATCGCCTGAGCTGAGCAGCCATTCATGATCCAGATCCCGTCCGACCTGAACCCGGGTCTCGTTCCCCTCGCCTTCCTCCTCGGCAACTGGGAGGGCGCAGGCGTCTTCGACTTCCCCGGTGAGGAGAAGTGCAACTTCGGCCAGGAAGTCGTCTTCAGCCACGACGGCCGGGACTTCCTGGAGTACACCTCCCACACCTGGGTGCTCGACGCCGAGGGCAACAAGGTGCGGCCGCTGGAGTCCGAGTCGGGCTACTGGCGCATCGACAAGGACCGCAAGGTCGAGATCGTCATGGTCCGCGACCAGGGCGTCGTCGAGGTCTGGTACGGCGAGCTCGCCGACAAGAAGCCTCAGATCGACGTCGTCACCGACGCGGTCGCCCGCACCGCGGCCTCCGGCCCGTACAGCGGTGGCAAGCGGCTCTACGGCTACGTGAAGAGCGACCTGATGTGGGTCGGCGAGAAGGCCACCCCCGAGGTGGAGCTGCGCCCCTACATGTCGGCCCAGCTGAAGAAGGTCGTCACGCCCGAGGAGGTCGCGGAGATGGCGCGCAACCTTCCGGACATGCCGGACGACGGCATCGCCTTCTTCCGCTAGGCCGGCCCGGCCCGGCCCGGCCCAGCCCGGCCCAGCCCGGCCCAGGTCTTCAGGTCTTGAGGCCTTCCGGCCGAGCGAGGTCGTACGTACGCGCAGGAGCCCCCGGCAGCTTTGGCCGCCGGGGGCTTCCCGCTTCCCGCACGCTCTCCCCGCTCCCCTCGTGCGGGCCCGAGGCCTACACTGGCCGGGTGGTGACCACCGACAGCACCGAGAACCTCGCCGCCGCCGACAGCGGTGACTGGAAGAGCGACCTGCGCCAGCGCGGATACCGCCTGACCCCTCAGCGCCAGCTCGTGCTGGAAGCCGTGGACTCCCTGGAGCACGCCACCCCGGACGAGATCCTCGTAGAGGTCCGCAAGACGGCCTCCGGGGTCAACATCTCCACGGTCTACCGCACGCTGGAGCTCCTGGAGGAGCTGAAGCTCGTCTCGCACGCCCACCTCGGGCACGGGGCCCCCACCTACCACCTCGCCGACCGGCACCACCACATCCACCTGGTCTGCCGCGACTGCACCGAGGTGATCGAGGCGGACGTGGACATCGCCGCCGAGTTCACCTCCAAGCTCCGCGACACCTTCGGCTTCGAGACCGACATGAAGCACTTCGCGATCTTCGGCCGCTGCAAGACCTGCGCCGCCAAGCAGCACTAGGACTGCCGGGGGCAGGGTCGTAGGCTGGTGCCATGACCAGCAGCCCCTTGCTCCATCTCCCCGGCGCCGTACAGGCCGAAGGCCGCGACGAGGGCGTCGCCGCCCACTACGGAGAGCTGTACGGAGAACAGCGCACACTCGCCGACGGCCGCGGCTTCGTCGACCTCTCCCACCGCGGGGTCGTCACCGTCACCGGCTCGGACCGGCTGAGCTGGCTGCACCTGCTGATCACTCAGCACGTCACCGCGCTCCCGCCCGGCGAGGCCACCGAGGCGCTGATCCTCTCCGCGAACGGCCACATCGAGCACGCGCTCTACCTCGTCGACGACGGCGAGACGATGTGGATGCACGTCGAGCCCGGCACCCAGGAGGCGCTGATCGCCTACCTGGAGTCGATGATCTTCTTCTACCGCGTGGAAGTCGCCGACCGGACCGCCGAGTTCGCCGTCGTGCACCTGCCGGCCGGCTCCATCGCCGAGGTCCCCAAGGAACTCGCCGTGCGCGAGACCCCGTACGGCCGCGACGTGTTCCTGCCGCGCGACGGACTGGAAGCCTTCGCCGCCTCCCACGGCCCGGCCGCCGGGCTGCTCGCGTACGAGGCCCTGCGCGTCGAGGCGCACCGGCCGCGGCTCGGTCTGGAGACCGACCACCGCACCATCCCGCACGAGCTCGGCTGGATCGGCACCGCCGTGCACCTACAGAAGGGCTGCTACCGCGGCCAGGAGACGGTGGCCCGCGTCCACAACCTGGGGAAGCCGCCGCGCCGGCTGGTCTTCCTGCACCTGGACGGCTCCGAGGTGCTGCTCCCCGCGCACGGCGCGCCCGTACGGCTGGCCGCGGACGGTGAGGAGGGCCGCCAGCTGGGCTTCGTGACCACCTCGGTCCGCCACCACGAGCTGGGCCCGATCGCGCTCGCGCTGGTCAAGCGGAACGTTCCGGTGGACGCCCCGCTGCTGGTGGGCAAGACGGCCGCCGCGCAGGAGGTCGTCGTAGAGCCGTGACCGCCGCGCGCCAGACGTCGATCCAGACGTCGATCCAGACGTCGATCCAGATGTCGGTCTAGATGTCGATGACGATGGTGAACGGGCCGTGGTTGGTCAGCGAGACCCGCATGTCCGCGCCGAACCGGCCCGTCTCCACCGTCGCGCCCAGCGCCCGCAGCTGCGCCACGACCGCGTCCACGAGCGGCTCGGCGAAGGCCCCGCCGGCGGCCGCGTTCCACGTGGGGCGGCGGCCCTTGCGGGCGTCTCCGTAGAGGGTGAACTGGGAGATCACCAGCAGCGGCGCGTCCACGTCGCTGCAGGACTTCTCGGCCTCCAGGATCCGCACCGACCAGAGCTTGCGCGCCAGCAGCTCCGCCTTCTCAGGGGTGTCGTCGTGGGTCACCCCCACCAGCACGCACAGCCCCTCCCCGACGATCTCCCCGACCGTCTCGCCGGCCACCACGACGCTCGCGCCGTCCACCCTCTGCACCACTGCTCGCATAACACCTGTGTACCAGGCTTGCACCGTTGCTATCGATGTGGGCCGGTACCGGCCCCATCGCTGTCCACCGGACTGGCCGGTTGTCTCCCCGAACGGTCTTGGGAGACGGGGAACAGCACGAGCTGGTCGCTTCGGTCCCGGCAGGTCTTGTCACCCGGGTCGGGTGTGCCTGTGGTCCTCGGCGGGATCGTGTTCCCCAGCGCCCTCGGCACGGTGACGGTCTGGCCGGTAGCTCTCCGCGCGACGATCCTCTGGTCGTTTGCGGTCACACCTGGCCGACGCCGTGTCCCATGTCCGAGGGCGCGTCTACCGATCGCCACGGCTGCCGCGTGGTGGCCGGTGACGAGCGTGGTCTTCGACTGCTGCTGGAGCGGCTGCTTCCAGTGCTGGGCTCCCCAGCGGCTGGTGTAGGCGGGGTCGACTGAGATGAGGACGAGCCCGGCGTGGTGGGCCATGCCGGCCAGTCGGTCGCGAAAGCGCGCGGTGGGCAGTCCGGCGACGGTGCGGCGGAATGTCTTGCCGCGTTTGCCGCGTCCCATCGTCTCCCGGCCGGTGGCACGGGCGTCGGCGAAGCCGAGGTTCTCGATGGCCAGACCGGCGCAGCCGTTCTGGCGGGCGAGGCGGATGAGTTCGCTGATCGCCTGGCGCAGGCGTCCGTCGCGCTGGGATGTGGGTCCGGTCAGGTCGGTGGGGATGGTGATCGGCTGGCCGACGGGGTTGCCGTGGGGGTCTACGGCGCAGACGGCGAGGTGCCCGGTGTTGAGGTCGACGGCCAGAAGCCTCTTACCGAGGGCGGCAAGTTCTACTGGCGTCGGTAGGACCGTTGCCGGGGTGGACCAGGAGGCGTCGAGGTACCAGCGGCCGCGTTCCGGATCGCACACGATGCCGTAGCGGACGGAACGATTGCCGCTGATCCGGTCCAGCCATTCGCTTTGGCGGTGGCTGAAGGCGACAGCACAGGCGAGTCGGTACCGGCCCCGTGGTGCATTGGCCAGGTGCCTGAGTGGTTCGGGCAGGACGAGAGTGACCGTGCCGTCAGCCGGGTCGACTGTGATCGTGTAGTTCCCGTACGGCGCGCCGGACTCGCCGTCGGCGGTGAGGAACATGCGCCGTGCGTCCCAGCGTTCTCGCCACTGGGTGGCGGTGAGGTCGGCGTCGATGAGGTTGTGCCGGATCTTGGAGAAGCGTCGGCCGCCGATGACGATCGCCGGATGCCCGGCCTCGATCTGCCGTTCCACCTCGGCCAGGCGGGCGGTGAGGACCTGCAACCGGCGCTGCTTCTGTGCCCGCTCAGCCTGGCTCGGATACCCCCGGACGCCGGCCACCCGCCGGCCGCAGGACACCGCCAGGCGACGGCGGATCTTCACCACGGTCCGGCGCAGCGAGGCCCGCTCATCGAAGAGGCACCGCAGGGACAGCTGGTACTGGTCCTCCGACGCGCGAGTGATCGACCCTGCCCACCGCGATGACGACACCTTTGTCAGAGCACGCCTACGCTCCGCGCGCCGGTTCTGCTTTGCGGGCACCACACCGATCCGCACACGCTCGGCCAGATCGGCACGGGCATGCCTACCGAGGTGGTCGCCCACGATCCGCAACACCTCGGCATCGCCGGTGGACAGTCGCAGACGATCCCGGATGCGCGAACCCACGGGCGCCGAAACGGTGAAGGGATCGGCTGGCGCGCGGAGCGGGGGCTTGCGCCTCCGCTGCCCTACCCCGACCTGGCTCCTCCTTACGCGCGCCACTGGCCGCCTCTTCCCTGTCACCGACTACAGCACGGATGTTCTGTGTTCAGACTGACGTCTTCGTTGAGGTGTGCGTGCTCCGAATCTTTCCTCTTCACCCGTACGGGGTATCCGGTGGATGGCAACGGCTGACAAGCGAATCAGTTGGGCCGTCCGGGGCCGATCGGGTGGAGTGGGACTGCGTCGGTACCACGGGGAGTGGCACGATGCACGCAGGCGGTGCCCCCAGCACCGGTCGAGGGGACGGACACGAACGCATGAATACTTCTGGTACCTCCGCACCTGCTTCTGCGCCCATCGGAACCGTGGGATCCGGCGCGCCCGTCGCGCCCGCGGTGTCCGCCGAGACCTCGCCGCCGCGCCCGCCCGCGCAGCGGACCGGGGCCGCGGACGCCGCCCCGCCGACGCCGACCACCGCGCTCGGCCTGCCGGAGCTGCGCGGGCTGCGCCGCGACGCGCAGCGCGACGAGGCCGACCTGAGCTACGTGCGCCGGCTGCTCCAGGGCCGCATCGACATCCTGCGCGCCGAGCTCGCCCGGCGCACGGACCCCGAGGCGCCGGTGGTGGACCGGCTCTCGGAGATCCTCGCGGACGCCCCCTCCAGCCGCAGCGCCTCCGCCCGGCACGTCACGCTCGGCACCCCGCACGGGGAGGAGTACCGGCTGCTGGCGGCCGAGATGCTCTCCGACGTGGAGCTGTCGGACCTGGGCGCGCGCACGGACGGGGAACTCCACGAGGGCATGGGCAAGTTGGTGCGCTACGAGCAGCAGGTCTCGCGCCGCCGCCAGCAGCTCCAGCGCACGGCCGACGACTGCAGCGCGGAGATCACCCGGCGCTACCGGGAGGGCGAGGCCCAGGTGGACGACCTGCTGGCCTGAGGAGGCGGGGGGTGCGGGGCCCGCGGAAATGCGGGCGACGGGGGCGGGCCGGGCCGATTAGCGTGGGTGGCTATGAGCGCTGACGTCCGGCCGATCGCCGCATCCGAACTTCCCGCGTGGCTGCGTGCCCTGCAGACCGGTTTCCTGAACGCGGCGCACCCCACGGCCGAGGACCACGCCCGGCTGGCCGGGTACGCCGACTACGCCCGGACCCAGGGCGGGTTCGACGCGGACACCGGCCGGTGCGTGGCGACCTTCCGCTCCTTCCCGCAGGAACTGACCGTGCCGGGCGGGGCGTTCGTTCCGTCGAGCGCCGTCACGAACGTGACCGTGGCGCCCACGCACCGCAGGCAGGGTCTGCTGACCCGGATGATGGCCGCCGAGCTGGCCGCCGCGCACGCGCGCGGTGACGTGCTGTCGACGCTGATCGCCGCCGAGTACCCGATCTACGGGCGGTACGGGTACGGGCCCGCCACTTCCGTCTCGGAGTGGGAGATCGACGTACCGCGCACCGGACTCGACCCGCGCGCCGCCGTCCCCGGCGACGGCGGGAGGATCGACCTCGTGGACGAGGCCGAGGTACGGGAGCTGGGCCCGGCCCTGCACGAGCGGGTGCGGGCCGCCACGCCCGGCGCGGTGAGCCGCGACGCCCGCTGGTGGCGGGTGACCACGGGTGCGGAAACGATGTCCCACAACCCGTACACGCCGTCGTTCCACGCGGTGTACCGCACCGCGCGGGGCGAGGTGGCCGGCCTGGTCCGGTACACCGCCGACGACCACTGGACCGATGCCAAGGTGCCGCTGAACACCGTGCAGGTACGGCAGTTGCTCGCCGTCACCCCGGAGGCGGAGCGGGCGCTGTGGCGGTTCCTGTGTTCCATCGACTGGGTGGTGAAGGTCCGCACCGGCTACCGCGCCCCCGACGACCTCGTCACCCGGCTGCTGCCCGACCCGCGCGCCGCCCGGACCGTGACCTCGGCGGACTGGCTGTGGGTGCGGCTGCTGGACGTCGTACGGGCCCTCGGCGCGCGGACGTACGCCGTGCCCGGAGTCCTCGTCCTGGAGGTCACCGACCCGTCCGGGCCGGCGGGCGGGCGCTACCGGCTCGACGCGGGCGCGGGGGACTGCGTGCGCACGGAGGAGCCGGCCGATCTGCGCCTGGACGTGGGCACACTGGGGGCGCTGTACCTGGGCGACGAGTCGGCGGTGCGGCTGGCGGCGCTCGGCGCGATCACGCAGGAGCGCCCCGGGGCGCTCGCGCTCGCGGACGCGGTGTTCCGCACGGCCCGGCGGCCGTGGTGCCCGGACATCTTCTGAGCGGCCGAACCGGACACTGGAACGGCAACGGGAAACAGGAGGACTGAGGTACGTGGCGACACTGGTGGAAGCCCTGCGGGCGGCCGGCTGCGTCTTCGCGGAGGAGGAGGCGGAGCTGCTGGCGGCCGCCGCCGAGGACGCGGGGCACTTGGAGGGGCTGCTGGCCCGCCGGGTGGCGGGCGAACCGCTGGAACACGTCGTCGGCTGGGCGGAGTTCTGCGGGCTGCGGATGGCCGTCGGCGAGGGGGCCTTCGTGCCGCGCCGGCGCAGCGAGTTCCTCGCGCGGGAGGCGGTGCAGGCGGCCCGGCCCGGCGCGGTGGTGGTGGACCTGTGCTGCGGGGTGGGCGCGCTCGGCGCCGCCGTGGCCGCGCGGGTGCCGGGGGCCGAACTGCACGCGGCGGACATCGACCCGGCCGCACTCGCCTACGCCCGGCGCAACGTGGCCCCGTACGGCGGCCGGGTGTGGGAGGGCGACCTCTACTCACCCCTGCCCGCCGGGCTCCGGGGCCGGGTCGACGTCCTGGTGGTCAACGCCCCGTACGTCCCGACCGGGGAGATCGCCCTGCTGCCGGTGGAGGCCCGCGACCACGAACCGCCCGTCTCCCTGGACGGCGGGGCGGACGGCCTGGACGTCCACCGCCGGGTGGCCGCCGGCGCCCCGCCCTGGCTCGCGCCGGGCGGCAGCCTGCTGATCGAAACGAGCGCCCGCCAGGCCCCCGTCACGGCCGCGGCCCTGACGGCGGCAGGCCTGTCGGTCCGTGCGGTGACCTCCGAGGAGTACTACGCGACGGTGGTCATCGCGACGGCGCCGTAGGGCGCCGCCTCACCCGGGGTCGCGAGTTCGATGGCGATCGCCGCGCCCTCAGGATGTACCGGCCGTGGTCATCGCTGCGCGTCGCAGGGTGGAGTCCAGGAGTGGGAGTCAAGGAGTGAGAGTTCAGGAGTGGGAGTTATTGCAAGCAGCTGCTTGCAATAGTTAGCAAGGTGCGGCAGGATCGGGTCATGGCATCGCTCAACGTCGGGAATCTCGGCGAGTACCTGCGCGAGCAGCGGCGGCAGGCGCAGCTTTCGCTGCGACAGCTGGCCGATGCGGCGGGGGTGTCGAATCCGTACCTCAGTCAGATCGAACGCGGGCTGCGCAAGCCGAGCGCGGACATCCTGCAGCAGCTCGCCAAGGCGCTGCGGATCTCCGCCGAGACGCTGTACGTGCAGGCCGGAATCCTGGACGAGCGGGACCGGGACGCCGTGGAGACGAGGGCCGTGATCCTCGCCGATCCGTCCATCAGCGAGCAGCAGAAGCAGGTGCTGCTCCAGATCTACGCCTCCTTCCGCAAGGAGAACGCCGCCGAGGCCGAGGCAGGAGCGGGAGCTGCCGCCGACGGCGGTGGTGGCGATGCCGAGACGAGTACGCACTGAGTACGCACTGAGCACGAACTGAGACCGTGATCCGGGAGGACCACCACATGGCCATCGCCGATGACCTGAAGAAGACCCTCACCGACCCGACCCCCCTCTACTTCGCCGCCGGCACCGCCGACCTCGCCGTGCAGCAGGCCAGGAAGGTGCCCGGGCTGATCGAGCAGCTGCGCGCCGAGGCCCCCGCGCGCATCGAGGCCGTGAAGAACACCGACACGAAGGCCGTGCAGGAGAAGGCCAAGGAGAAGGCCAGGGAGGCGCAGGAGGCGGTCACCGCCACCGTCGCCGAGGTGTTCGGGGCGATCGACGCGAAGAAGCTCGGGGAGACCGCCCAGGACCTGGCGCTGCGCGGGGTCGGCGTGGCCGCCGAGTACGCGGTCAAGGCCAAGGAGGCCTACGACAAGGTCGCCGAGCACGGTGAGCAGACCGTACGGGCATGGCGCGGCGAGGTCTCCGAGGAGATCGTCGACATCGCCGTGGTCGTGGAGCCGGAAGCCGCCGAGCCGGTGGCGGAGCCCGCCGCCGAGCCCGCCGCGGAGCCCGCGCCGAAGAAGGCTCCGGCCCGTAAGGCCGCGGCCAAGAAGGCCGCCGCCGCGCCGGCCGACGAGAGCTGAGATCCGCGCTACGGACCGGGCACCCGCGGGGCGTCCGGTCCGTTGTGGTTTGGGAAAGGGGCTCTGCCGGTAGCGTGGAGGCAGGCGGAATCCGGCTAGCGAGGCGTGAGAAGGCGGTCAGGCGATGTTGATGAACGGGTTCGACCAAGGAGTGCTCCCGTTGCTCGGGTTCGCCATGCTCGGGCTTGCCGTGGTGGCGTTCGTGCTGGCACTGACGGCGCGCGAGGACGCGTACCGGGCGGCCGGCAAGCAGACCAAGACCTTCTGGCTGGTCATCCTCGGCATCACCGTGGTCGTGGACTTCTTCCTCGGGATGCTCTTCCTGCAGATCGCCGGGCTGGTCGCCAGCATCGTCTTCTTCGTCGACGTGCGCCCCGCCCTCAAGCAGGTCTCGGGCGGCGGTGGCGGCCGGCGGGGCGGCAGCAGCAGCGACGGGCCGTACGGGCCCTACAACGGCGGACGGTAGGCGGCAGGCCGGAAGCCGGTGGCCGGTAAGGCCCCGATCTCCGGGCGGCCTGTTGGTTCGGCCGGCCGGCGTCCGGGGCTTCAGCCCTCGGCGCGGGAGAGGAGGACGACGGCGACGTCGTCCGTCAGCTCCCCGCCGTTGAGGCGGCGGGCCTCGGTCACGGAGGCTTCGAGCAGGCCTTCGCCGCTCAGCCCGTCGGCCAGATGGCGGTTGATCATGTCGACCATGCCGTCCTGCCCCAGCCGTTCCTTGCCCTGGCCGATCCGGCCCTCGATCAGGCCGTCGGTGTAGAGCATCAGGCTCCACGTGCCGCCCAGCTCCACCTGGCGGCGCGGCCAGCGGGCCCGCGGCAGCAGGCCGAGCGCCGGGCCGCTGTTCTCGTACGGGAGCAGTCGCGCGGGGCGGCCCGGCCGGGAGATCAGCGGTGCCGGGTGGCCCGCCAGGCACAGGCCCGCGCGCCGGCCGTCGGGGGCGATGTCCACCGTGCAGAGCGTCGCGAAGATCTCCTCGCAGGGGCGCTCGACTTCCAGGACCTCCTGGAGGGTGGCGAGCAGGTCGTCGCCGCACAGGCCGGCCAGGGTCAGCGCCCGCCAGGCGATGCGCAGCTCGACGCCGAGGGCGGCCTCGTCGGGGCCGTGGCCGCAGACGTCGCCGATCATCGCGTGGACGGTGCCGTCGGGGGTGCGGACGGTGTCGTAGAAGTCCCCGCCGAGGAGCGCGCGGCTGCGGCCGGGGCGGTAGCGGGCGGCGAAGCGGAGGTCGGACCCCTCCAGGAGCGGGTGCGGGAGCAGCCCGCGCTCCAGGCGGGCGTTCTCCTGGGCCCGAAGTTTCGATTCTGCGAGCTTGTACTGGGCGATGTCCGCCCGTTTTCTCTCCACCGCGTAGCGGATGGCGCGGCTGAGCAGCCGCCCGTCGAGCTCGTCGCGGAACAGGAAGTCCTGGGCCCCCACGCGTACGGCCTCCGCGGCGCGCTCCGCGTCCTCCTCGGAGGTGAGCACGAGGACGGCGTGCCGCGGGGCGATGCGGAGCACCTCGCGCAGCGCGCCGAACGGGTCGACGGCGTCGCCGGAGCCCGCGCCGCCGTGCGGAAGCGCGAGATCGAGCAGGACGCAGTTCACGTCGGGGGTGAGCAGCCGGGCCGCCTCCGTGAGGTTGCGGGCGCTGCGCAGCCGGATGCGGTGGCCGTCGGCGTCGAGGATCTCGGGAACGGTGAGGCCGCCGGCGGGGTCGTCCTCGATCACCAGCAGGGTGAGCGATGACATGCCGCCCGGTCCGCTCTCGGTGCCCGGGATGTCCCTCTGCCGCGGTACGGGTACGGGCATCGTCTCCGGTTCCTTCCCGCCCCCTCGGGGGTTCGCTCGTCCGGCGACCCTAGCGGCGGGACGAGGGAAGCGGAATGGCGGGTCCGGCGCGGGGCTCCGGCATATGCCGTTATCGGGTGGGAAAGTCCGCGTCGGCGAATGACCAACGTCACGGCGCGGGGGTACGACATCCCGCCCACCGAGACATCCCGCCCACCGAGACGCACCGCCGCCGGCGGCGGGCCGTGCCCGGCGCCGCTGCCTGTCGGTGAGCGGGTCGTCGCTACGCGTCCGGCCTGACCACGGCCTTGATCGGCATGGAGCCCGCGCCCGCCATGGTGACGTTGCGGCCGGGGCGGGGGGCATGGATCATCGCGCCGTCCCCGACGTATATCCCGACGTGGCTCGCGTCGTCGAAGTAGATGATCAGGTCGCCCGGCCGCATGTCCTTGACCGCGACCTTCGGCAGCCGCAGCTGCTCCTGAGAGGTGCGCGGGATCCTCTTGCCCGCCGCGAGCCAGGCCTGCGAGGTCAGCCCGGAGCAGTCGAACGAACCGGGTCCCTCTGCGCCCCACACGTACGGCTTCCCCATCTGGGCGGCCGCGAACTGCACGGCCCGCTTGCCCGCGTCGGTGGCCGCGGCGCCCGCGGATCCGGTCATCGCGCCCGTGGACAGCCAGTCGGTCTGCGCCTTGCGCTGCGCCTCCGCCTCGAGCTCCAGCAGCCGGGCCTTCTGCTCGGCCTCCAGCTTGCTCTCGAGGTCCTCCGCCGCCTTGATCTTGTCCTCGACCTGCTTCTTCGCGGCTTCCTGCTTGACCCGGTTGGCTTCCAGGGTCTCCCAGTGCGCGCTCGCGTCCCTCGCGTACTGCTGCAAGTCGCTCTGGGTGCGGTTCAGTTCGGAGAGCAGGTCCGAGGTGGCCTTCTCGCCCTGGCGCAGCCGGTCGTTGCCGTCGAGGAACTGCGTCGGGTTGTTGCTCAGGGCCAGCTGCGCGCCGGGCGGCAGTCCGCCCGAGCGGTACTGGGCGCGGGCGGCGGCGCCCGCGCGGCCCTTCAGGGCGGTGATGCGGTCCTGGCCCGCGAGGACCAGGTTGGCGATCTCCACGATCTTGTCGGACTGCGTCTTGGTCTCGCTCTCCGCGAGGTTGAAGGCGTCCGTGGCGGCGCCCGCCTCGCGGTAGAGGCCCTCTATGTCCTTGCGGACCTGCTCCAGGGACTTGCCCTGTTGGGGCTCCGGTGCGGCGAAGGCGGTACCGGCCAGCGCGCCGGGCGCGGACAGCAGCGCCATCGCGCAGAGCAGAGTGAGGGCGATCGAACCCCGTCGTCGTTTCCTCATGGTCCCCCCAGACACAGGATTGACTAATCGTCAGTAACTTGTGATTGCCTTCGGGATGGTGCCACGAGTCGGTGAATTCCAACACCCTTGTGGATATCCATCCGATGCGTCCCGATCGCCCCCGCGGCCCCCCTGCCCCCGGCGGCCCCCCTGGCTCCCGCGGCCCCCCTGGCCCCCGCGGCCACCGTCACCCCGAGGACATCACCTCGAGGACGTCACCCCGAAGGCCTCAACGCTTCCCACCGCACCGTCAGTTCCCCCTGACGCCACCGCACCGGCCCGTCCGCCAGCGGCCAGTCCCCGGCCAGCGCCCGCGCCGTCCGGATCCAGCGCTGCCGCGCCCCGTAGGAGGCGTACGGAGCCGCCGCCGCCCACGCCCGGTCGAAGTCGCGCAGGAACGCGTGCACCGGCTCGCCCGGCACGTTGCGGTGGATCAACGCCTTCGGCAGCCGCTCCGCCAGGTCCGAGGGGCGCTCCAGGGAGCCCAGCCGGGTCGCGAAGGTCACCGTGCGCGCCCCTTCGGGCCCCAGCGCGACCCAGACGTGGCGCCGTCCGATCTCGTCGCAGGTCCCCTCCACCAGCAGCCCGTCGGGAGCGAGCCGGGCACACAACCGCTCCCACACCGCCTCGACCTGCTCCTCGTCGTACTGGCGCAGCACGTTCGCCGCCCGGATCAGCGCGGGCCGGACCCCGCCCTCCAGCGGCACCTCGAAGCCGCCGTGCCTAAAGCTCAGGCCCTCCCGCTCGTACGGCTTGGCGCCCGCGACCCGCGCCGGATCGATCTCGATGCCGACCACCCGCACCCGCGGGGCCGCCTCCCGCAGCCGCGCCAGCAGTTCCACCGCGGTCCAGGGCGCGGCCCCGTAGCCGAGGTCCACCGCGACGGGGTCGTCCGCGCGCCGCAGCGCCGCTCCGTGCGTTGCCGCGATCCAGCGGTCCATGCGGCGCAGGCGGTTCGGGTTCGTCGTCCCGCGGGTCACCGTGCCGACGGGGCGACGAGGGGGAGGGGTGGAGCGGGAGGCCATGTGCAGAGAGTAAGCGGAGCGTTCCCGCGCGATAAAAATCCGGCGCGGCAGCAGGAAATCGGCCCGTCCCGGAATGCGGGGGACGGCCGTCCGGGTTGCACTCCTAGAAGAGCGCCGACAGCGCTCTCCGTGTCATGCCGTCCGAGCGAGAGGAACTGCTCCCTTGAGCCAGTACGTGTCCCGCATCGGCGGCAGCATCGGCGGCCGCTTCGCCGCGGCCCGTTCCGGCACCCGCCACGAGCCGCCCCGCCTGCGCCTGCCCGCCGGCGTCGGCGGTCACCGCAAGCCGCGGCGCGTCGCCATGCTCAGCGTGCACACCTCACCGCTGCACCAGCCCGGTACCGGCGACGCCGGAGGCATGAACGTCTACATCGTCGAGCTGGCCCGGCGCCTCGCCGCGATCAACATCGAGGTCGAGATCTTCACCCGTGCCACCACCGGCGGCCTGCCGCCCGTGGTCGAGCTCGCGCCCGGAGTCCTCGTACGGCACGTGGACGCCGGCCCGTACGAGGGCCTCGCCAAGGAGGAGCTGCCGGCCCAGCTGTGCGCCTTCACCCACGGCGTCATGCAGGCGTGGGCCGGCCACCGCCCCGGCTACTACGACCTGGTCCACTCCCACTACTGGCTCTCCGGTCACGTCGGCTGGCTCGCCGCCGAGCGCTGGGGCGTCCCGCTCGTGCACGCCATGCACACCATGGCCAAGGTCAAGAACGCGGCGCTCGCCGAGGGCGACACCCCCGAGCCCGCCGCCCGCGTCATCGGCGAGACGCAGATCGTCGACGCCGCAGACCGGCTCATCGCGAACACCGCCGAGGAAGCCGACGAGCTCGTCCGCCACTACGCGGCCGACCCCGGCAAGGTCGCCGTCGTCCACCCCGGCGTGAACCTCGAGCGCTTCACCGTCGCCGACGGCCGCGCCGCCGCCCGCGCCCGCCTCGGACTGCCGCAGGACGCCGTCATCCCGCTCTTCGCGGGCCGCATCCAGCCGCTCAAGGCCCCCGACATCCTGCTGAGGGCCGTCGCGGAACTGGTGGACCGCGAGCCGGCGCTGCGCACCCGCCTGTTCGTGCCCGTCGTCGGCGGGCCGAGCGGCAGCGGGCTCGCGAAGCCGGAGGGGCTGCAGAAGCTGGCCGCGAAGCTCGGCATCGCGGACCTCGTGCACTTCCACCCGCCGGTGGCGCAGGACGCGCTCGCGGACTGGTTCCGGGCGGCGTCCGTACTGGTCATGCCCTCGTACAGCGAGTCCTTCGGGCTGGTCGCGATAGAGGCGCAGGCCACCGGCACGCCGGTGCTGGCCGCGGCCGTCGGCGGGCTCCCGGTCGCCGTCAACGACGGGGTCACGGGGATCCTCGTACCCGGCCACGATCCGGTGGACTACGCCCGCGAGCTACGGCGCTTCGTGGACGAGCCGGGACTGTCGGGCCGGATGGGCGAGGCGGCCGCGCGGCACGCGCAGTTCTTCGGCTGGGACACCGCCGCGAGCGGCACGGCCGACGTGTACACAGGGGCGATGCACGATCACCGCCGTCACGTACGCTCCCACCATGGCTGACGCTCACCTCACCGACGGCGCCGACGGCACGGACGGCACCGGCACCGCCGCGATCATCGAAGCGACGCTGACCGGCGCGGAACTGAGCTGGGAGAGCCCGGAGCCGGGCTCGTACGTGGTCCAGCTCCCCGGCACCCGCAAGCTGAGCACCACCTGCTCGCTCAAGGCCGGGAAACACTCCCTGTCGGTCAACGCCTTCGTGATCCGCCACCCGGACGAGAACGCGGCCGGCGTCCACCGGTGGCTCCTGGAGCGCAACCTCAAGCTCTACGGCATGGCCTACGCGGTCGACGCGCTCGGCGACGTCTACCTGACGGCCCGCCTCCCCCTGTCGGTGATCACCCCCGACGATCTGGACCGGCTCCTCGGCACGGTCCTGGAGGCGGCGGACGGGGCATTCAACACCCTGCTGGAGCTGGGGTTCGCGAGCGCCATCCGGCGGGAGTACGAGTGGCGGGTCTCGCGGGGCGAGTCCACGCGCAACCTGGACGCCTTCAAGAACCTGACGCAGCCGTCGGGGGCGGCGGCGCAGCCGGAGTAGGCGGGTCAGGCGGCCGGAGCCACCGGATCCTTCCTCTTCACCTGCGCCTTCGCCGGGGCGGCGACCTCCACGACCGCCTCCGCGACCGCCTCTGCCTCCGCGACCGCCTCCGCTTCCGCGACCGCTTCCACCGGGCCGGCTTCGCCCTGGGTAAGCCCCCTCATCAGCACCCAGTAGCCCCCCGCGGCGATGGTCCCCAGGACCGCCGTCGCGCCCCACAGCCAGGCCGCGCCGAAGTGCTCGATCACGAAGCCCGCCATCAGCGGGGCGATCAGCGAGGCCACCGCCCACGACATCGTGTACATGCCCTGGTAGCGGCCGCGCCCGTGCACCGGGGAGAGCCGCGCGACCAGACCCATCTGGGTCGGCGAGTTGACGATCTCGGCCAGCGTCCACACGCAGACGGTCAGCGCGAGGCTCCACACCGAGCCGCCGAAGGCCGTCAGCCCGAATCCGTACCCGGCCAGCAGCGCCGAGATCACCAGCAGCTTCTGCGGATCGCGGTGCTCGATGAACCGGGTGACCGGGATCTGCAGCACCACGATCAGCACGCCGTTCACGGCGGCGACCAGCCCGTAGTCGACGGTGGAGAACCCGGCCGCGCCCATCGCGAGCGGCAGCCCGAACGAGCCCTGCATGAAGATCAGCGAGATCAGGAACGACAGCCCGACCACACCCATGAACCGCCCGTCCCGCAGCACGGTCCCCATGCCGATCTCCGGCTCGGCGGCCGCCTTCTCCGCCGCCGTCTTCTCCGGCCGGGACTCCGGCAGCTTGAGGTAGACGAGCACCGCGCAGACCAGCGTCAGGGCCGCCTCGCCGAGGAACCCGGCCAGGTAGCTGTACTCCGCTACGAAGCCCGCCACGGTCGAGCTGACGGCGAAGCCCAGGTTGATGGCCCAGTAGTTCAGCGCGAAGGCCCGTACCCGGTCCTCCGGGCGGACGATGTCCGCCATCATCGCCTGCACCGCCGGCCGCGAGGCGTTGGAGGTCATGCCGACCAGCAGCGCCACCGCGGCGATCGCCGCCGGGTGCTCCATGAACCCGAGCAGCGCCACCGAGAACGCGGTCGACGTCTGCGCCGCCATCAGCGTGGGCCGCCGGCCCAGCCGGTCCGTGAGGACCCCGGCGACGAGCGAGGACACCACGCCGCCGAGCCCGTGCAGGGCCACCACAAGTCCCACGAAGGAGGCCGAATAGCCCCGCTCCAGGGTCAGGTACAAGGTCATGAACGTGGCGACGAAGGCCCCGAGCCTGTTGACCAGCGTGCTCGTCCAGAGCCACCAGAACTCCCGGGGCAGACCCGCCACGCTCTCGCGGGCGGCCCGTCTCACACTGGCAACGGACATACGGAATCCCCCCGAGATGTAAGCGTCCCTCTGCTCCTTCGGAACCTACATATAGCGGCCCTCCAGAGCCACTCGATTGACGTCTGCCGTCAATCGGGGACCGTCCCACATGCCGTACACACCGCGCGCGGGCGGGCGGGTGCGTCCATTAGGCTCGTACGCATGGCCGACGCACCGTACAAGCTGATCCTCCTCCGCCACGGCGAGAGCGAATGGAACGCGAAGAACCTGTTCACCGGCTGGGTGGACGTCAATCTCAACGAGAAGGGCGAGAAGGAGGCAGTCCGCGGTGGCGAACTCCTGAAGGACGCCGGACTTCTCCCCGACGTGGTCCACACGTCCCTCCAGAAGCGTGCGATCCGCACCTCCCAGCTCGCGCTGGAGGCCGCCGACCGCCACTGGATCCCGGTCCACCGCTCCTGGCGCCTGAACGAGCGCCACTACGGCGCCCTCCAGGGCAAGGACAAGGCCCAGACCCTCGCCGAGTTCGGCGAGGAGCAGTTCATGCTGTGGCGCCGCTCGTACGACACCCCGCCGCCGGCGCTCGAAGACGGTACGGAGTTCTCGCAGTCCGGGGACCCGCGCTACGCCTCCATCCCGCCGGAGCTGCGCCCCCGCACCGAGTGCCTCAAGGACGTCGTCGTCCGCATGCTCCCGTACTGGTACGACTCGATCGTCCCGGACCTGCTGGACGGCCACACCGTCCTGGTCGCCGCGCACGGCAACTCCCTGCGCGCGCTGGTCAAGCACCTCGACGGGGTCTCCGACGCCGACATCGCGGGCCTGAACATCCCGACCGGCATCCCGCTCTCCTACGAGCTGGACGCCGACTTCAAGCCCCTCAACCCGGGCGGCACCTACCTCGACCCGGACGCCGCGGCGGCCGCCATCGAGGCCGTCAAGAACCAGGGCAAGAAGAAGTAACAAAAACGATCATGCCCCCGACCTGTGCGTACCGCGCGGATCGGGGGCATTCGTCCGTCCCGGGCCCGCTGGGGTCCCGGGCGCGAACCGGTGTGGGAACTCGTACAACCGTTCCGGCCCAACAGCGGTCTTAGGGGCGGACATTCGATCGAGTTTCTTGGGGGAACCGGCCGTGAGGCGCCACATCCATCACGCCATCGCGATCATCGCGACGCTCACCACGCTCACCGGAGGCCTGCTGGCCTCCACCGGCACCCCGGCCGAGGCGGCCACCGCCGGGCCCGCGGCCACCCGGTACGCCGACGACTTCAACGGCGACGGGTACCACGACCTGGCGATCGGCGCCCCGGACGCCTCCGTGAACGTCAAGGGCACGGACGGGGCCACCACCTCGGTGTACGCCGCGGGCTACGTGACCGTCTCCTACGGCGGCAAGTACGGCGCCCAGAAGACCGGCCTGAAGGTCATCACCCAGAACAGCCCCGGCATCCCGGGTGACGCGAAGGCGAGCCGGCAGTTCGGGGCCGTCCTCACCAACGGCGACTTCAACGGCGACGGCTACGCGGACCTCGCCGTGGGCACGCGGGACGACCAGGTCACCCTCATCTGGGGCAGCGCCACGGGTCTCAAGGGCGCCACCGCGATGGCCGACCCGCAGAAGCGGCCCGGCTACGGCGTCGTCCTGAAGTCCGGTGACTTCACCGGCGACGGCAGGACCGACCTCGTCGTCGGCTACTCCACCTCGCTCTGGCTGTTCCGCGGCCCCTTCAAGGCGGACGGTTCGCCCCTCTCCACGAAGAAGATCGAGCTCGGCCGCGACTACCCCGTCTTCGGGCCGCAGGACGCGCAGAACCGGATCGCCGTGGGCCGGATCAACAAGGGCGCCATCGACGACCTCGTCGTCCTCGGCGAGCGGAGCAATTTCGGCATGGGCGACGCGATGCGGGGCCGGGTGCTCCTCGGCGGGACCTCCGGACCGCGCTTCACCCCGGTCACCATCCGCGGCGGCGGCAGCGTCGCCATCGCCGACTTCGACAAGGACGGCTACGGCGACATCGCCGTGGGCGACTCGGCGATCCAGAACGACACCGACCGCGCCGCGGGGCTGGTCCGGATCAACTTCGGTTCCGTCAACGGCGTGGACGACAGCCGCGGCGTCCAGACGTTCAACGAGGACAGCGACGGCATCCCGGGCGGTGTGGAGGCGGGCGACTACTTCGGCAACTCCGTCGCCGCGGCCGACCTCAACCAGGACGGCAACCCCGAGCTGATCATCGGCGCCCTGGGCGAGCGGAAGTCCACCTGCGAGCACTGCTACATCAGCGGCGGCGGCTTCTACGTGCTCAAGGGCACGGCCAAGGGCGTCACCGGCATCGGGGCCTCCTGGTACGCCCACAACGCGCCGGGCCTGCCCACGCCCGCGGGCACGTACCGCATCCCCACGCTGCTCAAGGTCACCGACCTGAACAACGACAAGCAGCCCGAGATCACCTTCGCGGTCGCGGCGACCGTCCCGCAGGTCTGGTCCGTCGGCACGAAGGACGGCAAGGTCGCCGGCACCTCGCCCACCCGCGTCGTCAACCCGCCGACCGACGCGCAGATCGGCAACGGCCTCCTGTTCGGCGTACTCGCCCGCTGACCGGCCGGAAGCAACCCGAAGCACGAAACAGCCCCCCACCTGCCGGTCCTCGGCGGATGGGGGGCTGTTTCGCCGCTGGCTCAGGCGCCACCGGTCACGCCGGGGACGACGAAGCGCCTGTGCAGGGGGGAGATGGCCACCTGGGGGTCGCCCTGGGCGCCCAGCTCACCCTTGAGCACGGGGATGATCCGGTCGGCGATGAAGCGGGTGAAGTGGTCCTCCGACTCCCAGATGTCGAGCGCGTGGAAACCGTCGTCGGCGAACCAGCAGGCGTGCAGCACCAGCCCGTCCGGAACGTTCTCCTCCCAGCCCACTCGGGCGCGGGCGGCGTCGTACAACGCGGGTGTGAGCTCGGACCATGAAAGGTTCATCGCGATCGCCACGGCGGTTTCTCCCAGTCACCTCGGGTGCCGCGGGCTGTGCGGCACGGCATGACGACGCTAAGCAGGCCGGGAGGGCCGGGCATTTCGGAGCGGGCATTCGGACGCAGCCGGCCGGCGGGGACGTGCCTGGCGCTCGGCGATTCCGCGGTCCATCTCCGCGCGCAAGGCGGCCGCGTTGCTGCCGTCGATCTGGCCCGCGAAGGCGCGGTACGCCGCGGCCACCAGTGCGTCCGGGGCTTCGGGGAAGGCACGGCCGATCGCCCACAGGGCGTTCTCGGTCGGGGTGTCGAGCCCCGTCTCGGTGCGGACGCCGCGCCCCGACAACACGTTCGTCAGCACACTCTCGAAGTTGCGCCGCAACTGCTCCTGGCTGGGGTGGCCGTGGCGCATGGCCGTCTCCGCCTCCTCTTCGATGGGACCGACTGGATGGGACCGATGCGAAGGGCCCCGGCCGACGGGAAGTCGGACGGGGCCCTTCGCGTACGGGTGGCCGGGCGGGCGGCCTCAGCCGCCGCACTGGCAGGGGGCACCGGACTGGCAGCCGCAGCCGCAGCCCGAGCCGCAGCCGCAGGCCGCGAGCAGGGGCAAGCGCAGGCGCAGGCCCTCGGGGGGCTGCGCTTCCTGCTCCGGGGTGATGGGGACGGGGGAATCGGGCATGGATCCTCCTCGTAGGCGTTGTGCCTTCGCCCTCATTCATGCCCAGCCCGGCCCCCGCGTCAACGGCGCATTGGGGGCTCGTTGTTGATCGAGCCCCCGGCGGTCCCGGGCCTCCGGCTCAGACGCCCTCGACCTGCGTGGGGGCCTGGAGCTCGTCCGCGTGCTCACCCGTCACCAGGTAGACCACGCGCTTGGCGACCGACACCGCGTGGTCCGCGAAGCGCTCGTAGTAGCGGCCCAGCAGGGTCACGTCGACGGCCGTCTCGATGCCGTGCTTCCAGCGGTCGTCCATCAGGTGCTGGAACAGCGTGCGGTGCAGCTGGTCCATCTCGTCGTCGTCCTGCTCCAGCTGGAGCGCCAGGTCGACGTCCTTGGTGATGATGACCTCGGCGGCCTTCGCCATCAGCCGCTGCGCGAGCTGCCCCATCTCCAGGATGGTCGCGTGCAGGTCGCGCGGGACCGCCGTGTCCGGGAAGCGCAGCCGCGCGAGCTTGGCCACGTGCTGCGCCAGGTCGCCGGAGCGCTCCAGGTCGGCGCTCATGCGCAGCGAGGTGACGACGATGCGCAGGTCGGTGGCGACCGGCTGCTGGCGCGCGAGCAGCGCAATCGCGCGGGCCTCCAGGTCGTGCTGGAGGTCGTCCACCTTCTGGTCGGCGGCGATGACGCTCTCGGCGAGCTTCAGGTCGGCGTCGAGCATGGAGGTCGTGGCCCGCCCGATGGCGGAGCCGACCAGCCGGGCCATTTCGACCAGGCCTTCACCGATCGAGTCCAGTTCCTCGTGGTACGCGTCACGCATTCTCGTGTCCCTCTCTCGACCTACTACTGCCTACTGCAAGTACTGCCCGGGGAGCGGGCCGGTGCGGCCATCGGCCCCACGTTGCCACGGTGAACCTCGAACGCGACCGACTCCGGCATCCCAAGTGAATCAGCACGGTCGTCAGGGTGAACTCTGGGCGACGACTGTTCGAGGTGCCACCCGAACGGCTGTGGAAGTGTCCCCTGGCCTGCTTAACCTGGAGTCATGGACGTGAACGCGGCGGTCGCCGCAGCTGCAGCGATAGCCGGTCTTTGCACCGGTGTGATCGCGATGCTGGCGTTCCGCTGGAGCGAGCGCGACCAAGCCCGCCCCACCCGGAGCTCCATGCGCCCCGACATCAACGCGGTGCTCCCACCGGGGGTGGACACCGTCCTCTCCGTACTCCGATCCTCCGCCGTCGTGCTCGACGAGGGGGACGCGGTGGTCAAGGCCAGCTCGGCGGCATATGCCCTCGGCCTGGTCCGCGGCGGCAAACTGGCCGTCGAGCCCATGCTCCACATGGCCCGTGACACCCGGCGCGACGGGGAGATACGCCAGGTCGAGCTCGACCTGCCCCGGCGCGGCACCGGCCGCGGCGAGGCGCTCGCCGTCTCGGCGCGTGTCGCCCCGCTCGGCTCCCGCCTGGTGCTCCTCCTCGTGGAGGACCTCACCGAGGCCCGCCGCATCGAGGCCGTACGCCGCGACTTCGTCGCGAACGTGTCGCACGAGCTCAAGACCCCGGTCGGCGCGATCTCCCTGCTGTCCGAGGCCGTCATGGACGCCTCGGACGACCCCGAGGCGGTGCACCGCTTCGCCGGCCGCATGCAGATCGAGGCCACCCGCCTGATCAACCTCGTACAAGAACTCATCGACCTCTCCCGGGTACAGAACGACGACCCCCTGGAGGACGCGGAGCCGATGCGGGTGGACACGCTCGTGGCCGAGGCCATAGACCGCTGCCGCCACACGGCCTCCGCGAAACAGATCACCATGGCCGCCGGCGGCACCGCCGACCTGCGGGTATGGGGTAACCGGGGGCAGCTCGCGGCCGCCCTCGGAAACCTGGTCGAGAACGCCGTCAACTACAGCCCCGCCCGCACCCGCGTCGGCATCGCCGCGCGCCGGGTCACCGCGCCGGGTGGAGACTTGATCGAGATAGCCGTGACCGACCAGGGCATCGGCATCCCGGAAAAGGACCGCGAGCGCATCTTCGAACGCTTCTACCGTGTGGACCCGGCCCGCTCCCGCGCCACGGGAGGAACCGGCCTGGGCCTTGCGATCGTGAAGCACGTAGCGGCTTCGCACGGCGGGGAGGTGTCGGTATGGAGCTCGGAGGGTCAGGGTTCCACGTTCACCCTGCGACTCCCCGAAGCGGCCGCGCCGGTCCCGGCGACGGCCTCCGCACCCGCCAACACCCTGCTCGAACCTCACACCGCACCAGCCATCCCTGCCCCGGAGGTCCTTCCGTGACCCGAGTGCTAGTCGTCGAGGATGAGGAATCCTTCAGCGACGCCCTGTCCTACATGCTCCGCAAGGAGGGCTTCGAGGTCGCGATCGCCGCGACCGGGCCCGACGGGCTCGACGAGTTCGAGCGCAACGGCGCCGACCTCGTCCTCCTCGACCTGATGCTCCCCGGCCTGCCCGGCACGGAGGTCTGCCGGCAGCTCCGCGGCCGCTCCAACGTCCCCGTGATCATGGTCACGGCCAAGGACAGCGAGATCGACAAGGTCGTCGGGCTGGAGATAGGAGCCGACGACTACGTCACGAAGCCCTTCTCCTCGCGGGAGCTGGTCGCCCGCATCCGCGCGGTCCTGCGCCGCCGCGGCGAGCCGGAAGAGGTCACCCCGGCCGCGCTGGAGGCAGGCCCCGTACGGATGGACGTCGACCGCCACGTGGTCACCGTCGCCGGAGCCAAGGTGGACCTCCCGCTGAAGGAGTTCGACCTGCTGGAGATGTTGCTGCGCAACGCGGGCCGCGTACTGACCCGCATGCAGCTCATCGACCGCGTCTGGGGCGCCGACTACGTCGGCGACACCAAGACCCTCGACGTCCACGTGAAGCGCCTGCGAGCCAAGATCGAGCCGGACCCGGGCGCCCCGCGCTACCTGGTCACGGTCCGCGGCCTCGGCTACAAGTTCGAGCCGTAAACCGGAGACGGCGGGCCCGTCCCCGTCGCCGGTCGGAGGCCGGCGCAGCGTCCCGAAGCCCGGGAGGCCCCATGGGGCCGAGCGGTGCGAGGGGCGCGTGTGGGAGGGGCTCGAGCCGGACCCGGGCGCCCCGCGCTACCTGGTCACGGTCCGCGGCCTCGGCTACAAGTTCGAGCCGTAAACCGGCCCGGCCCGGCCCGGAACACGGGAACGGCCCCCGTCCGCATCGAGCGGACGGGGGCCGTTCCCGTTGAGTACGGTGCTTCGCGCCTCAGTGACCGGCGGACGCGGATCCGGAGGGGGACCCGGACGGGCTGCTCGCGGGCGAGCCCGAGGGGGACCCGGACGGCGACGGCGAGCCCGACGGCGAGCCCGACGGGGAACCGGAGGGAGAGCCCGAGGGGCTTCCGGACGGGGTGGCGCCCGGGACGGCCGCCGCGGCGGTCGGGCCGTAGCCCTCGTAGATGCCGGTGGCCGGGACGACGAAGGCGTCGAGCTCGACGTCACCCGTGGTGCTCAGCTGGAAGGCGATCTTCTGGACGTTGCCGTCCACGATGGAGTCCCCGCCGACGATCACGGCGGAGGCGTTGCCCTTGCCGCCCAGGAGGACGGAGCCGCCGGCCGGGATGACGATCTTGGAGCCGCTGCCCGCGGGCTTCAGCGTCACGACGGCCTTGCCGCCCGGAAGGGTGATGCCCTCGAGCGTCTGCTCCTTGGTGCCGTTGTTGAACACCGTCGCGGAGACTGCGGCCGGGCCCTTCTTGTCCTTCTCCTGGGTGATCACCAGAGCGTTCTGGACCTTGATGTCGCCCTTGGTGACGGCGGCATTGTCGGGCTTGACCTGGAGAGTCGGAGCGTCGTGGCCCGCGGCGCAGGCGCCCAGCGAGACGATCGAGAACACGACGGCGGTGGCGGCGAGGGCGCCGCGTCGAAGGCTGCGGCTCACGGGGGAGGCAACTCCTTGGACGTACGGAACGGAAGGGTGGACGCCTCGGAGCGGCGAAGTAAAGCCGCTCTAAGGATGTGTCAGCGCGCTTAGGTTACCGAGCCGCCGCCCCGCCCCCGCACCCGACCCTCCGCAGCGTGGGGCCGGGCCCTGCGGGGGGTCCCGCCCCCGCACCGGCGCGTTCCGTCACCGCCCCGGCGGGTCCGGGTGATCTTCCATTCGCAAAAGGCCCGCCCGCAAAGGCCGGCGCGGCTCCGGTGATCAATTTCCGGATTTCATCGAACACCGCCGGTGATCAATTCCGGATTGGGCCGGAACGGACGCCGTACGGGTGGCCGCCAGTCGAACGGAGTACTTCGGTTTCCCGCCCCGGAAACCGTCAAAACGGGACGTACGCCACATCGTCGAGGCTCCCGGACAGGTGTAACGTGGCCGTTTCGCCCGGTCCGCACAGCGCCTCCGACCTGCGAATACCCCCTTCCGCAAGGCTCCCGCAGCACGTTCCTGTCGCTGTTGTCAAGCCCTGAGATGGGCCCTGACCTGCGAAAACGCCATTCATAACGGTCGATTCTCGTGTTACCCTGGATAGCCACGGAAGGGGTACCTGTCACATGACGTTCAAGGTTGGCGACACCGTGGTCTATCCCCATCACGGGGCCGCGCTGATCGAGGCCATCGAAACTCGCCAGATCAAAGGCGTGGACAAGACCTACTTGGTGCTCAAGGTCGCCCAGGGTGACCTGACCGTTCGCGTTCCTGCGGACAATGCGGAGTTCGTAGGCGTTCGCGACGTAGTCGGCCAGGACGGGCTGGACCGGGTCTTCGAGGTGCTCCGCGCACCGTACGCCGAAGAGCCGACGAACTGGTCCCGGCGCTACAAGGCAAATCTGGAAAAGCTCGCTTCTGGCGATGTCATCAAGGTCGCCGAAGTTGTGCGTGACCTGTGGCGTCGTGAGCGTGAGCGTGGGCTTTCCGCAGGTGAGAAGCGCATGCTCGCAAAGGCGCGCCAGATCCTGGTGAGCGAGCTCGCGCTCGCCGAGAACACCAACGAGGACAAGGCCGAGGCCCTCCTCGACGAAGTGCTCGCGTCCTGACGCGATCATTCGTACGCTTTGTCGTACACAGTTGTGCCGCGGTGCCCGCTGACAAGGAGACTTGTTGCCGGGCGCTGCGGCATGTCTGGACCCATACCGGTACTCGCTGATGCCTGTACTCACTGGCGTGCCGGGTCCGGGCAGCCGACTCGACCGGTCGTCACGGAAGGGGCGAGAGGCGTCGCACCCGGCACCCTTCAGGCCATACCCATGTCGGCCGAAGTCACAAACCTGGCTCGGAGCTACTGATGTCTGACGAATCGCGCCCCCACCGCACCGCCGCGGTGATCCCGGCCGCCGGCCGCGGGGTCCGGCTCGGTCCCGGAGCCCCCAAGGCCCTGCGGACCCTGGGCGGCACCCCCATGCTCATCCACGCCGTACGCGCCATGGCGCGCTCCCGCGCGGTCTCCCTCGTCGTCGTCGTGGCGCCTCCCGACGGCACCGCCACCACCGAGGTGCGCCGGCTGCTCGACGAGCACGCGCTGCCCGAACGCACGGAGATCCTGGTCGTCCCCGGCGGGGAGACCCGGCAGGAATCCGTACGCGCCGGCCTGGACGCGCTCCCGGCCGACATCACCGCCGTCCTCATCCACGACGCGGCCCGCCCCCTGGTCCCCGTGGACACCGTCGACTCCGTCGTCGAGGCCGTCCGCGACGGCGCACCCGCCGTCGTCCCCGCCCTGCCGCTGGCCGACACCGTCAAGGAGGTCGAGCCCGGCCGGCCCGGCGAGCCCGAGCCGGTCGTCGCCACCCCCGTACGGGCCCGGCTGCGCGCCGTACAGACCCCGCAGGGCTTCGACCTCGCCACGCTCCGCCTCGCGCACGAGAAGCTGGCCCGACTCAGTGGCGACGGCGAGGGTGCCACGGACGACGCCGGCATGGTGGAACAGCTCGGCGTCACCGTCGTGGTGATCCCCGGCCACGAAGAGGCCTTCAAGGTCACCCGCCCGCTCGACCTGGTCCTCGCCGAAGCCGTACTCGCCCGCCGGAGGGCCACCGATGCCTACTAGCCCCAACGCCGCCACCCCGGCCCCCGACGCGGCCCCCGCCGCCCCCGCGGCCCCGCTGATCCCGCTCGTCGGCATCGGCACCGACGTGCACGCCTTCGAGACCGGCCGTGAACTGTGGTGCGCCGGCCTGCTCTGGGAGGGCGAGGACGGCCTCGCCGGGCACTCCGACGGGGACGTCGCCGCGCACGCCGCCTGCGACGCCCTCTTCTCCGCCGCCGGCGTCGGCGACCTCGGCGCACATTTCGGCACCTCCCGCCCCGAGTGGTCCGGCGCCGCCGGAATCACCCTTCTGGCGGAAGCGGCCCGGATCGTCCGCGCCGAAGGCTTCGAGATCGGCAACATCGCCATCCAGGTGATCGGCGTACGCCCGAAGATCGGCAAGCGGCGCGAAGAGGCGCAGAAGGCGCTCGGCGCGGCGGCGGGCGCCCCCGTCTCCGTCTCCGGCACCACCACCGACGGACTGGGCCTCACCGGCCGCGCCGAAGGCCTCGCCGCCATCGCCACGGCCCTCGTCTACCGGACGAACCGGGCTTAAGGGCCTGTCGTCACACTCCCGTCTGCCTCGCGGCGTCTGGTGCGTGCTCTCGCCGCACCGGGCGAAAGCCCACGTACGTCCAGTACGCGGGCTTCCGCCCGGCACGCCGAGAGCACGCACCAGACGCCGCGAGGCCGCCCTTCGGGCGACGACGGGAGTGTGACGACAGGCCCTTGTACCCCGTACGCCCACACCGCTCCCGCGGCACTTCGACAACAAAGCGGGCCCCGCGTGCCGAAAGGGTCGCGGGGCACTGCTACAGGCGCACTACCCTGGTTGCCGTGACTATTCGCCTGTACGACACCAGCGCCCGGCAGATCCGTGACTTCACCCCGCTCGTCCCGGGCTGCGTCTCGATCTACCTCTGTGGCGCCACCGTGCAGGCGGCTCCGCACATCGGGCACGTCCGCTCGTACCTGAACTTCGACATCGCGCGCCGCTGGTTCACCTACCGCGGGCTCGACGTCACCTTCATCCGCAACGTCACCGACATCGACGACAAGATCATCGCGAAGGGCGAGGCCCAGGGCCGCCCCTGGTGGTCCATCGGGTACGAGAACGAGCGCGCCTTCAACGACGGCTACAACGCGCTGGGGTGCCTGCCGCCCACGTACGAGCCGCGCGCCACCGGCCACGTGCCCGAGATGATCGAGATGATGCGCGGGCTCATCGAGCGCGGCCACGCCTACGTCGCCGACGGCAGCGTCTACTTCGACGTGCGCTCCTTCCCCGGCTACCTGGAGCTGTCGAACCAGGACATCGACGACCTGCGCCAGCCCGCCGAGTCCGGCATCACCGGCAAGCGCGATCCGCGCGACTTCGCCATGTGGAAGGCCTCCAAGCCGGGCGAGCCCGACTGGGAGACCCCGTGGGGCCGCGGCCGTCCCGGCTGGCACCTGGAGTGCTCCGCGATGGCGCACAAGTACCTCGGCAGCGCCTTCGACATCCACGGCGGCGGGCTCGACCTGATCTTCCCGCACCACGAGAACGAGATCGTCCAGGCCAAGGCCTACGGCGACGAGTTCGCGAAGTACTGGATGCACAACGCCTGGGTCACCCTCTCCGGCGAGAAGATGTCCAAGTCGCTGGGCAACTCCGTCCTCGTCTCCGAGATGCTCAAGGTCTGGCGCCCGATCGTGCTGCGCTACTACCTCGGCACCCCGCACTACCGCTCGATGATCGAGTACAGCGTGGAGTCCCTGCGCGAGGCCGAGTCCGGTTTCGCGCGCATCGAGGGCTTCATCCAGCGCGTCATCGAGAAGGCCGGCGGCTCCGTCGAGCCCGCCGCCGAGGTGCCGCCCGCCTTCGCCGAGGCCATGGACGACGACCTGGGCGTCCCGCAGGCGCTCGCGATCATCCACACCACCGTCCGCCAGGGCAACAGCGCGCTCGCCGCCGACGACAAGGACGCGGCCATCGCGCGCCTGTCGGAGGTACGGGCCATGCTCGGCGTCCTCGGACTCGACCCCCTCGACCCGCACTGGGCCGGCGAGACGGACCGCGGGGAGGACCTCCACGGAGCCGTGGACACCCTCGTACGCCTGGTCCTGGAGCAGCGCGAATCCGCTCGCGCCCGCAAGGACTGGGCCACCGCCGACGCCATCCGCGACCAGCTCCAACAGTCGGGCCTGGTCATCGAGGACAGCCCCACCGGACCCCGATGGACGCTCGGCCCCCGCTGAGCCCACCGGCGCAGTCCCACTGGAGCACTCGGATTGGGCTGCCCGGCGTCCCGGGCCGCACACTCTTCATACGTACATATCGCAGAACCAACGAAATCAGGTAGAGGTCATGGCCGGGAACAGCCAGCGCAGGAACCGCCGCACGTCCAACAAGAAGGGCGCGACGGTCGGCAGCGGTGGCCAGCGGCGCAAGGCCCTGGAAGGCAAGGGCCCCACGCCCAAGGCCGAGGACCGCAAGAAGCACAAGGCCAACCGCATCAGCAACGCCATGGCCCGCCAGGCCGCCAAGCGCCGCCCGGCCCCCCGCCGCGGCGGCCCCAAGGGCACCAGCGAGATGGTCGTCGGCCGCAACCCGGTCTTCGAGGCGCTGCGCGACGGCGTACCGGCCGTCACCCTGTACGTACAGCAGTTCATCGACAACGACGAGCGCGTCCGCGAGGCCCTCCAGCTCGCGGCCGAGCGCGGCAACATCAACCTGATGGAAGCCCCGCGCCCCGAGCTCGACCGGCTGACCAACGGCCTCAACCACCAGGGCCTGGTCCTCCAGGTCCCGCCCTACGAGTACGCGCACCCGGAGGACCTCACCGCCGCCGCGTACGAGAACCACGAGGACCCCCTCATCGTCGCCCTCGACGGCGTCACCGACCCCCGCAACCTCGGCGCGATCGTCCGCTCCGTCTCCGCCTTCGGCGGCCACGGCGTGGTCATCCCCGAGCGCCGCGCCGCCGGCATGACCGCCGGTGCCTGGAAGTCCTCGGCCGGCACCGCCGCCCGTACCCCGGTCTCCCGGGTCACCAACCTGACCCGCGCCATCCAGGAGTACAAGAAGGCCGGCATCACCGTCGTCGGCCTCGCCGCCGAAGGCACCCACGAGGTCCACGAGCTCGAAGCGCTCGGCGGCCCCGTCGTCATCGTCGTCGGCTCCGAGGGCAAGGGCCTCGGCCGCCTCGTCGGCGAGAACTGCGACTACCTCGTGCGCATCCCGATGCCGGGCGGCGCCGAGTCGCTCAACGCCGGTGTCGCCGCGGGCGTCGTCCTCTACGAGGCCTCCCGCCGCCGCGCCACCCGCGGCCGCGCCTGAGCCCCACCGCGGCCGCCGCTTGATCCACTTGGCTCATCGGACGTGACCCGTGAGCGTGCCACCCCGCCCCTTACGGGCGGGGTGGCTTGATTTGACGGGTCTCGGACACATCCCTGATGTCAAGGCAGTGTCCTAAACACTCATCACTCGGTTAGATGAGTGTGGACACCAGAACGCCAGGGTTCGACGACCAGCCCGCGCTGAGCATGGTCAAGGTGCCGTGCGACCCCGCACAGGTCATCGTCAACCACGCCAGCTTCCGCGTGCGGCTCGCACCGAGCCCCAGCGCGCGTCCCAGGCCCTCGGGCGCCCCCGGGCTCGCCCCGGCACTCGGCGGGGCCCTCGCGGCTGCCGGAGCCGGCGCCGCCCGCCGCCGCCCCGTCGTCTGGAGCGGCAAGTCCGCCCCCGGCGACGCCGCCGCCAGCGCCGCCATGGGCGGCCTGCTCCAGGCCGTGCGCGAGCACGGGCGCGCCCACGACGGCCACGCGGAGTACGACGGCGGAGCCACCCAGGTCATCCCGCGCATCGACCTCGCCCACGACCTCGCGGACGACACCCTCGCCACCCCGACCGTCATCGGCCAGCGCAGCTACGGCGACGCCGAGGACACCCGGCTGCAGCCCGTCGTGGGGGGCCTCTCCCACCCGCACGAGGCCTACGACGCCGCCCACTCCGAAGGCACCGGATCCGCGGACTCCCGCCGGGCCCAGGGCGACGCCCGCGCGCAGGCCTCGTACTACCCCGGCCGCCGCATGAACCTCGGCGTCGTGCTGCTCCCGCTGCGCGTCTTCCTCGGCTTCATCTCCATCTACGCCGGCATGGGCAAGCTGTGCGACCCCGTCTACTTCGACGGCGGCGAGCGCGGCTCCATGGTCACCTGGCTGCACACCCTGCAGCCCTGGGCGCTCGCCGAACCACTGCGCGACTTCGCACTGGCCCACCCGGTCGGCGCCGGTCTCAGCGTCGCCTTCCTCCAGGTCATCGTGGGCGTACTGACGGTCTTCGGCCTGTGGCAGCGGTTCGCCGCCTGCTTCGGCGCCCTGCTGTCCGCCGCCCTGCTCATGACGGTGAGCTGGAAGACCGTCCCCGCCTACGACGCCCCCGACATCATCTACCTCGCCGCCTGGAGCCCGCTGATCATCGCCGGCGCCCCCGTCTACTCCCTGGACGGCCGCCTCGCGAGCGAGGCCTGGCGCACGCTCGGCCCGCGCTCCGAGGTCTGGCGGCTGCGCCGCCGGGTCCTGCGCCGCGGCGCCATCATGGCCGGCGTCATCTGCGGACTCACCCTGCTCATCGGCTCCCTCCTCGGCGGCGCCGTCCGCTCCACCACCGTGGTCACCGTGCCCGGACCGGGCGAGGCCCCGAGCAACTACCTCCCCGGGCGGCCCCTGCCGCGCTCCCCGCAGCAGCAGCCCGTCAGCCCCAGCCCCGGTCAGGCTTCGAAGCGGGCCGTGAAGCCCTCGGCCGGAGCCTCCTCGCCGGCGGCCAAGACCGGGCGCGGAGCGACCGGTTCGACCTCCCCGTCGGCCGGCTCCGGCTCGCCCACCGCGACCCGCGGCACCACCAGCGGCAGCCAGACCCCGCGCAGCACCCCCCGCCAGTCCACCCCCCAGAACCCCCCGGCCAGCTCCACCGGAACCCGCACCGGCGGCTCCACCGCAGGAACGGGCAGCACCGCACCGAAGCAGCCCGACCTCCTGGGCGGCCTCCTCGGCGGCTGACGGGCACGGCGAAGGCGAAAGCGAAGGGCCCGGTACGCGAGAGCGTGCCGGGCCCTCCTCGTGTGCGGGGCCGTGAAGGGCCTGTACGGACGCCTGTGGGCCCGTACAGGCGAGGGGAGGCGCTACGGGGCGTTCTGCGCGGCCAACTCCCGTGCCGCCTCGGTGAGGTCCTTCGCCGTGTCGATCGCCCGCCAGTAGGCCCCCTGCGGCAGCGGGAAGCCCGCGAGGCGCCGCTCACGGGCCAGGCGCGGGAAGGTGGTCCGCTCGTGGTCGCCCAAATCCGGCAGCAGAGCGGCGAATTCGGGACCGAAGACGTACACGCCGGCATTGACCGGGTACGGGGACTGCGGCGCCTCGATGAAGTCCAGTACGTGCCCGTACTCGTTGATCTCCACCACCCCCCACGGAATGCGCGGCCGGGCCAGCGCGAGGGTGGCCGTGGCACCGCGTTCGGCATGGAAGGCGGCCATCTCGCGCAGCGAGAAGCGGGTCCACACATCGCCGTTGGTCGCGTACCAGGACCGGTCGGGATGCGGGAGGTGCCGGGCGGCGTACTTCAGACCGCCGCCCCGGCCCAACGGCTCGCTCTCCACGACCGTGGTCACCCGCAGCGGCAACACGGCCTCGGCCAGCCACCGCTGGAGCACCTCGGCGAGGTGCCCGCAGGAGACCACGGCGTCCGTCACCCCCTCGGAAGCCAGCCACGCGAGCTGATGCCCGATGATCGGCATCCCCGTTCCGGGAATCTCCACCATCGGCTTGGGGCGGTCGTCCGTGTACGGCCGCAGCCGCGAACCCTGGCCCCCCGCCAGGACAACCGCCTGGGTCGGGGAGGCCGGGAACGCGGCCGCGTGGGGTCGGTCGGAACGCTCGGAGCCTTCGGAGCTTTCGGAACGCTCGGAATCGGTCATGTCGTTGTCGTCGTGTCCAGTGCGGAAGAAGGGCGTGCGGCGGCGGCCGTCAGCCCATGGAGGCGACGCCGGACGCGTACGCGGTGTCGCACACCGGCCGCGCGAACGACTGGGCCTTCGTGGGCCCGTAAGCGTCCACCGCGGCCCGCCCGAGGGCGCGCGCGATCCCCACGCAGTGCTCGGCGAGGGACGGCCGCCGGTCGACCTCCTGCTGGAGGTGGGTGAGGACGTCACCCGGCTGCTCGCCCTGCTGGATCTCGCTCAACAGCTTTTCGCGCAGCACGTCCTGGGCGGCGCGCGGCTTCGCGGGGACGGAGACGTCCTCGGCGGACGCGGTCAGGATCTGGGAGGGGGTGTTGTCCGCCCAGGGGACCATGGTGACCGCGAGGGTCCCGGACAGGACCAGGACGACGGGCAGGACCAGGGCGAGGGATCGGCCGATACGGCGGGCAGTGTGGGTCACGAGGGCGAGAGTAGCGCTCGGTGAAGATATGGCGACATTTAGTCACCCGGTCGGGGGATGGTTCGACGTGACTTTTCGAATTAAGGGTTGACGCTTGGGGCCGAATGGCCCGATCTGCGCACCTCGCGCCGGAACTCGCGCCGAAGGGGCGCCCCTTGACGGGACGCCCCTTCGGCGGCTGTGCGCGTACGGGTCAGCCGGAGAGGCGGGCACCCGAGGAGGTCGAGAAGACGTGGATCTCGTCCGCGCGCGGCACCACGTGCAGCGTGGAGCCCTTCTCGGGCACCTGGCGGCCGTTCACGCGCACCACGATGTCCTGCGAGCCCTCGGAGTGCGCGGTCGAGCCGTAGACGTACCCGTCGGCGCCCAGCTCCTCGACGACGTTCACGATGATTTCCAGGCCGCCCGTCTCGGCGAGGTCGAAGTGCTCCGGACGCACGCCGACGGTGACCGTGCGGTCGCCCGCGTCGGCGGCGGCCGACAGGGCCTCGCGCGACACCGGGACGACGCTGTCGCCGAACTTCACGCCGCCGTCGGTGATCGGGACCTCGACGAGGTTCATCGCGGGCGAGCCGATGAAGCCGGCCACGAAGAGGTTCGCCGGGCGGTCGTACATGTTGCGCGGGGTGTCGACCTGCTGGAGCAGACCGTCCTTCAGCACGGCCACGCGGTCGCCCATCGTCATGGCCTCGACCTGGTCGTGGGTGACGTAGACCGTGGTGATGCCGAGGTCGCGCTGGAGGGCCGCGATCTGGGTACGGGTGGACACGCGGAGCTTGGCGTCGAGGTTCGACAGCGGCTCGTCCATGAGGAACACCTGCGGCTTGCGCACGATCGCGCGGCCCATCGCGACGCGCTGGCGCTGACCGCCGGAGAGCGCCTTCGGCTTGCGGTCGAGGTACTGGGTCAGGTCCAGCATCTTCGCCGCGTCCTCCACCTTCTTGCGGATGGTGGCCTTGTCCTCACCGGCGATCTTGAGCGCGAAGCCCATGTTGTCGGCAACGGACATGTGCGGGTACAGCGCGTAGTTCTGGAACACCATCGCGATGTCCCGGTCCTTGGGCGGCAGGTGCGTGACGTCGCGGTCACCGATGCGGATGGCACCGCCGTTGACGTCCTCCAGGCCGGCCAGCATGCGCAGCGAGGTGGACTTGCCGCAGCCGGAGGGGCCGACCAGGACGAGGAACTCGCCGTCCGCGATCTCCAGCTCCAGCTGGTCGACGGCGGGCTTGTCGCCGCCGGGGTACAGACGGGTCGCCTTGTCGAAAGTGACAGAAGCCATGGTGATGAATCCCTTCTACCGGCAGGAACGTGCCGGACGATCCGAGTGGAAGGTCTAGTCCAGTGGACTGGACTCGGCCCGACGCTACCCGCCCGAGCCGCTCCTGTCAGCACCTGGACGGGAGTGAGTTCCAGGACGTTTCCACACGTCGGGTCCAGGTGTCAGAGGCGGCTGCTTTGATCACGGCCATGACCATCTACGACGTGACCCGCGCGCTGCCCGACATCGCGACGCTGCGCGACCGCTGCCGGGCGATGGCGGCGCTGGAACTGGTGATCAGCGGCGAGGAGGACGACGGCTACTTCGCCTACGACCCGGAGTGGGGCCCGGGCGAGGAAGCGGCACTGATGGACAACGGCTCCGGCGACGACTACGCGATCGTCTTCACGGCCGACGGGGTCTTCGGATGCGGCTTCGACCACGAGTCGCGGATGAGCCCGTGGTGTGACGAGGACGGGGAACCGTGGCCCGGCCTGGTGGACGGCATACCGGAGGTGTTCCAGCCGCAGGTGAAGGAGCCGGCGTTCAGCACGGGGGAAGACGGCGTACTCCGCGCGACCGCCGTCTTCTGGCGCGAGACCGGCGACACGCAGTGGCGCGCGGGCAAGGTGGAGTTCCCGGAGGGCAAGTCCGACCCGGACGGCGCGGACTACCTCTTCGAACTCCTCGCGGCCGGCACCCCGGAGGCCTACCGCGACTTCGCCGAGGACTACTACGAGACGGACCTCCCGTTGGAGGCCATCCGCCACCTGTGGGAGCTGCGCCCGCTCACCCAGGCCGTCGTGGACGCCCTGAACCCGGGGCTCCCGCTGGCGGCGGTGGGGCCGCGGGTGGCACGGGCGGGGTATCCGGGGGTGTGAGGGCGGGTAGAGCACCGGCTTTTTGACCTGGTGAGGCCAGAGCAACGCTCTTTTGACCTTGTGGGGGCAGAGCGCCGAACTTTTGACCCCGGTGTCGCCCTCGCGGGCGCCACTTCCTGCTTCATCGTCCGCTGCCGCCAGGTACAGCCCTGAGGGATGCACCGGGCGGTCTGACACGGACTCCACAGGCTTGAAGACCGACGGCCCGTCGGCCTGTTGTTCGTGCACGGCCTATGCGGTCATGACGTACTCCGGTAGTTCCGATGCGCGGATGAGGGAGGGCGGGGCCTTGCCCGGGGGCAAGGCCGTCGCCACGAGCTCGTAGAGCCGGAGCCCCTCGTCGCGGAGGTTCACCGCGGCGTTCCCGTCACGGTCGTGGGCGGCATCGCACGCGGCACATGTCCACGACCGGACGGACAGGCCGAGCCGCTCGCCCTTGGTATGGCAGGCGGAACAACGCCGGGTCGAGGGGAAGAACCGGTCCACGACGACCAGGGTGCGCCCGTACCAGGCCGCCTTGTACCGGAGCATGTCGAGGATCGTGCCCCAGGAGGCGTCGGCGATGGACTTGCTCAGCCTCTTCACGCGGAGGAGGTTGGCGACGGCCAGGTCTTCCACCACGAGCACTTGGTTCTCGCGCACGAGGCGGGTGGTGAGCTGGTCGAGGCCGTCCTTCCGGACGTCACTGATCAAGGCGTACAGCCTGGCGATCTTCGCGCGGGCCTTGCCGCGGTTGGCTGATCCCTTCTGCTTGCGGTGCAGCTCACGTTGGAGCCGCGCGAGCTTCTTCTCGTACTTCTTCAACAGCTTCGGGTGGTCCACGGTGCTGCCGTCGTCCAAGGTGACGAGTGCTGCCAGTCCGAGGTCGATGCCGACGGCCTTCGGGGTATCCGTACCCGGGGCGAGCGCGGCGGGCAGAGGTGCGATCCGCTCTTCCACGAGGGCGTAGAGGAAGAAGCGGCCGGCGCGGTCGCGGGTCACCGTCAGCTTCACCGGGGTGACCCCGGCGGGCAGGGGGCGGGACCAGCGCACGTCCAGTGGCTCTGTCTGCTTCGCCAAGGCGATGAGCCCCGTGCCCGGCCGTTCGGGGTCCTCGTGCCAGCGGAATCCGGTGCGGACGTAAGTCGCCGAGTCTCGCGTCCGGTGCTTGCGCTTCGGCTTCGGGTACTTCGTCGAGCCCTTGAAGAAGCGGGCGAACGCGGAATCCAGGTGGCGGAGCGACTGTTGGAGCACGGTCGACGACACGTCCTGGAGCCACGGGGTCTCGGGGGCCCGGCGCCAGCCGGTCAGCGCGCGGGAGGTCTCGGCGAAGCCGAGGGAGACGCTGTGCTCCTCCCATGCCTTCACTCGGAGTGCCAGCCCCTCGTTGTAGACCCAACGGCAGGCGCCGAACGTCTGGATCAGCTGCTCGGCCTGCGAGTCGGTGGGGTAGAAGCGGTAGCGGTACACCCGCTGTTGAGTGCCCGGTTCCTTCGCCCTGCGAGTGAGGGGGTTGGCCGCGCGCTGCTGGTGCTTGCGCTGGTCCGGGACACCCAGGACCTCGCGCTTGAGGCGCTTGGCCTCGGCGCCTATGACGCGCTTCTTCTGTTCCGCGGCTTCGGCCACGAACCCTCCCACCCCTACGGTCCGATAGTCGGACGTGTACTCCAGTACCAAGAACGAACGGGTGGGCGAGGGGTTACGGACGCCGGAAAGTTCTTCGCGGCGGGGTCTGGCGGCTGTGTAGAGTGAAGGCGATTCTGTGCGCTGTGCAGTGTCACGTGTGCCGCCTTAGCTCAGTTGGTAGAGCGCCGCCCTTGTAATGCGAAGGTCGTCGGTTCGATTCCGACAGGCGGCTCTAATCCCAGGTCAGAGGCTTATTGGCCAGGTGGATTCGAACGAAAGCGGAAGGCCCCGGGCAGTCGCCCGGGGCCTTTTGCGTGCCGTCAGTGGCGGCCCGAGATGCGGTCTGCCAGGCGGGCCAGCGGGGTTGTCGTCGGGGTGTGGGTGGTGGATTCCCGGCGGTCGGCCTCGCGGTAGGCGGCGTAGAGGGCCTGGACGCCGAGCCAGCGGAAGGGTTCCGGTTCCCAGCGGCGGACCCGGTGGTTGACCCAGGGGAGGGTCGTCAGGTCCGTCTTGTCGCCCAGGACCAGGTCGCGGAGGGTGCGGGCCGCGAGGTTCGCCGTGGCCACGCCGGAGCCCACGTAGCCGCCGGCCCAGCCGAGGCCCGAAGCCGCGTCCAGGGTGACCGTGGCGCACCAGTCGCGGGGGACGCCGAGGACGCCGGACCAGGCGTGGGTGATCTCCACTCCCGTCAGGGCCGGGAAGAAGGATTCGAGGAGGTTCGTGAGGGCCGTGATCGTGGCGGGCTGGGTGCGGCCGTCGTTGTCGGTGCGGGAGCCGTAGCGGTAGGGGACGCCGCGGCCGCCGATGGCGATGCGGTCGTCGGCCGTGCGCTGGGCGTACATGTAGGCGTGGGCCATGTCGCCGAGGGTGGAGGCGTCGGACCAGTTGAGTTGGGACCAGGTCTCCGGGGGGAGGGGGGCCGTCGCGATCATCGAGGAGTTCATCGGGAGCCAGGAGCGCTTCTGGCCCTTGAGGGCGGCGGTGAAGCCCTCGGTGCAGCGCAGGACGTACGGGGCGCGGACGGTGCCGTACGGGGTGAGGGCGCGGCGCGGGGCGATCTCCGTGACGGGGGTGGACTCGTGGATGACGACGCCGAGGCGTTCGCATGCGGCGGCCAGGCCCTTGACCAGCTTCAGGGGGTGGATGCGGGCTCCGTGCGGGGTCCAGGAGGAGCCCACGGCGTCCGCGACGTTGATGCGGGCGCGGGTGTCGGTGGCGTCGTAGAGCTCGCGGTCCGTTTCGCCGAAGGCGAGTTCGGCGGTGTGGAAGGCCCTGAGGCGGGAGAGCTGGGCGGGGGTGCGGGCCACTTCGAGGACTCCGCCGCGGTGGATGTCGGCGTCGATGCCTTCCTTGGCCGCGGTGTCGATGACTTCGGTGACGGTCTCGTTCATGGCGTGCTGGAGGCGCTGGGCGGCCTGGTGGCCGTGGAGGGCGGCGTAGCGGTCGCGGCCGGCGATGCCGTTGTAGAGCCAGCCGCCGTTGCGGCCGGAGGCTCCGTAGCCGCAGAACTTCTGCTCCAGGACGGTGACGCGCAGGTCGGGGGCGGCGGTCTTGAGGTAGTACGCGGTCCACAGGCCGGTGTAGCCGCCGCCGACGATGACGACGTCGGCCGTGGTGTTGCCGGTGAGCGGGGCGCGGGGTGGGTGTGCGGGGGCGGTCTCGTCCGTCGCGTACCAGAAGGAAATTCCGCCGTTGATCGTCATGGGGGAGTTGGTACACGGCGTTTTGGGTGGGTGTCCAGGGGCGTGACGTCGGGTTTTGGGGGCTGAGGGGTGGCCGAATGGCTGATGTGGGGGTGGGGATTCCTCCTTAGGGTGGGGCGGGGATTTTGTCAGGTTTTTGTGTGAGAGGTACGGGTTCGTATGGCGCGGGTTGTGGTGGCAGGGCGGCTGGTCGCGGCGGTCGCGTCCGTGGCCCTGTTGGGTGGGGCGGTCGTCGGATGCGGCTCCGGGACGGGTGAGGGGAAGGCCGTGGCGGCCTCCGAGGTTCCGGTGCGGACCAGTCCGATCGCCGGACAGCTCGCGGGGCTGCCCACGGCGGTGGACGGGGCGAAGATCGTCGTGGGGAAGGCGGACGCGCCGCGTACCGCGCAGGTGCTGGTGGATCCGAAGTGCGGTTACTGCGCGCGGTTCGAGGAGGCCGGCGGTGAATCGCTGCTGAAGCTGGCGGTGGCCGGTCAGGTGAAGATCGAGTACCTGTTGGCCTCGTTCCTGGACCGGGGTGGGGCGAGCGGTTCGGTCAAGGCGGTCAACGCGCTGCGCGCGTCGGCGGACTGCGGGAAGTTCGCGGAGTTCCACGCGGCGGTCTTCGCCAGTCAGCCGAAGGGGAAGTTCACCGACGAGCTGCTCCTGAGGATCGCGGACCGGGTGCCGGGGCTGCGCGGGGCGGAGTTCGACACGGCGGTGAAGGAGCAGAAGTACAAGGGGTGGGTCGCCGAGGCGGAGAAGGGCTTCGAGGCGACGGGTGCGCAGGCGACGCCGTTGGTGCTGGTGGAGGGGGAGCCGGTCGGGTCGAAGGACGGGTCGCTGTTCGATGCGGGGGCGTTCACGCGGGCGTTGGAGGGTGTCGGGATCGGGGCGACGGCCTAGGGGGCGAAGGGGTTCTTGGGCCTAGGGTCGGGTCATGGACGGTGCGACGGTCGGTGGGGCGGGCGGCGCGGGTGCGGGTGCGGGCGCCGGTGGTTCGGGCGGCTCGGGTGGTGGTGGGTTCGGCGGGGTTCCGGCGCGGTTCGCGCGGGCGCAGGTGCGGGACAACGGCGCGGCGGGGCGGGAGTTCGTCGACGCGCTTCCCGGGCGGGTGGCCGCTTTCCTGGAGCGGTGGGAGCTGCGGGTGACCGGGCCCGGGATGTACGGGGTGACGGCCCTGGTGCTGCCGGTGGTGCGGGCCGACGGGACGGCGGCGGCGCTGAAGTTGCCGGCGCTGGACGAGGAGAACGCGGGGGAGGCGCTCGCGCTGCGGGCGTGGGCCGGGGAGGGCTGCGTACGGCTGCTGGCGGACGATGCGGAGACCGGCACGCTGCTGCTGGAGCGCCTCGACGAGGGCCGGCCGCTGTCGGCGGTGGCCGTACGGGATTCCAGGCGGGCGGTGGAGCTCGTCGGCGGGTTGCTGGCGCGGCTGACGGCGGTGCCGGCGCCGGCCGGGCTGCGGCGGCTCGGGGACGTGGCGGCGGCGATGCTGGAGGCGGTGCCGGGGGCGTTGGAGCAGTTGGGGGACGGCCGGGAGCGGGGGCTGGTCGCGGACTGCGCGGCGGCGCTGGCGGACGTGGCGGGGGAGCCGGGGGACCGGCTGCTGCACTGGGACCTGCACTACGACAACGTTCTGGCGGGCGGGCGCGAGCCGTGGCTGGCGATCGATCCGAAGCCGCTCGCCGGTGATCCGGGGTTCGAGTTGCTGCCGGCGCTGGTCAACGACTTCCGTGCGCGGGAGGTGCGGTGGCGCTTCGAGTCGCTGGCGGAGGCGGTGGGGGCGGACCGGGAGCGGGCGCGGGCGTGGACGCTGGGGCGGGTGCTGCAGAACTGCCTGTGGGACGTGGAGGACGGGGACCGGCCGGCGGCGGTGCAGCTGAGGGTCGCGGAGTCGTTGCTGGGGGCGGGGCGGGGCGGAGGGAACGGGCGGGGCCGGCGCGCGGGCTCGTAGGGTGCGGGCATGATCCGTAGCGCCGTCGTCAGCGACGTACCCGTCATCCACGCCATGATCCGCGAGCTCGCGGAGTACGAGAAGGTGCCGCACGAGGCGCGCGCCACCGAGGAGCAGTTGCGGGAGGCGCTCTTCGGGGAGCGGCCGGCGGCGTTCGCGCACCTCGCGGTGACGGAGGAGGGCGAGGCGGTCGGGTTCTCGTTGTGGTTCCTCAGCTTCTCGACGTGGCGCGGGGTGCACGGGATCTACCTGGAGGACTTGTACGTCCGCCCGGGCGTGCGCGGCGGTGGCCACGGGAAGGCGCTGCTGCGGGAGTTGGCGCGGATCTGTCGGGAGCGCGGGTACGAGCGGCTGGAGTGGTCGGTCCTGAAGTGGAACGAGCCGACGATCGCCTTCTACGAGGCCTTGGGTGCGCGGCCGCAGGACGAGTGGTCGGTGTACCGGCTGGCCGATGGGGCGCTGGCGGAGCTCGGGGGCGCGTAGGTCCGGCGGGCCGGGCCGGGATCCTCAGGGTTCCAGGACGACCTTGCCGGTGGTGGCCCGGGTTTCCAGGTCGTGGTGGGCGGCGGCGGCTTCGGCGAGGGGGTAGCGCTGGAGGGCGGGGCGCAGGCGGCCGGTGGCGGCTTCGGCGAGTGCGCGGGTTTCGAGGAGGCGCAGGGGGTCTTCGCCTCCGGTGCGGCGGAGCATGGCGGGGCCGAGGACGTGCTGCGTGGTGATGCCGCGGGCGTCCAGGCCGGCCTGCTCGGTGTCGGTGAGGGCGAGGGGGCCGCCGGACCAGCCGAAGACGAGGTGGAGGGCGCCGTCGCGGAGCAGGCCGAGGGCGGTGCGGGCGACGGTGCCGCCGACGGAGTCGAAGAGGACGGTGGCGCCGTCGGGGTGGTGGGCGCGCAGGGTGTCGGCCCAGTCGGGGGTGGTGTAGTCGAGGGCGAGGTCGGCGCCGTTGGCGGCGGCGCGGGCGGTTTTGGCGGGGCCGCCGGCGAGGGCGACGACGGTGGCTCCGGCGTGCTTGGCGTACTGGACCAGCAGGGTGCCGATGCCGCCCGCGGCGGCGGGGACCAGGACGACGGAGCCGGGGCCGAGCTCGGTGAACTGGAGGATGCCGAGGGTGGTGCGGCCCGTGCCGATCATGGCGACGGCGGTGGCGGGGTCGAGGCCGTCCGGGACGGCGTGCAGTCGGGCGGCTTCGGCGACGGCGTACTCGGCGTAGCCGCCGGGGGCGAATCCGAGGTGGACGACGACGGTCTGCCCGAGCCATCCGGTGTCCGTGTCGGGGCCGAGCGCGTCGACGGTGCCGGCGACTTCGCGGCCCGGGACGGTCGGCAGCTCGGGCAGGGGTGCGGGCGGGCCCTGGATGCCGCGGCGCAGGGCGGTGTCGAGGAGGTGGACGCCGGCGGCGGCCACGGCGATGCGGACCTGGCCGGGGCCGGGGACGGGGCGGGGGACGGACTCGTAGGTGAGGTTCTCGGCGGGGCCGAAGGCGTGGAGGCGGACGGCGCGCATGGCGCCGGGGGCGGTTGGGGTGTGGGCCGGGGTGGTGGCCGTGGTGGTGGTCATGGGGACAGGGTCCGACCTCAGGTGGGGTTGAGGTCAAGGGTTTGTCAGTGGGGTCGGTCAGGATGGGGGGATGGCGCGAAACGGGCAGCAGCAGACGGTGAAGGCGGCGCGGCGGCCGGAGGTGCGGTTGCCGGAGCTGAGCGGGTGGGAGGACGCGGGGCCGGGGCTGGAGCCGGACGGGGACTACGACGGGCTGGAGCTCGTCGAGGTGGACCTGGCGGGCGCGAACGGGCGCGGGGCCCGGTTCATGGACTGCGCGCTACGGCGCTGCGTGCTGGACGAGACCGGCCTGGCCAAGGCGCGCATCCTGGACTCGGTGCTGGATGGCGTCCGGGGGGTGGGGACGGACCTGTCGGAGGCTTCGCTGCGCGACGTGGAACTGCTGGACGCCCGGCTGGGCGGGGTGCAGCTGCACGGGGCGGTGCTGGAGCGGGTGCTCGTACGCGGGGGCAAGATCGACTACCTGAACCTGCGCACGGCGCGCCTCAAGGACGTGGTCTTCGAGGGGTGCGTGCTGGTGGAGCCGGACTTCGCGGGCGCGGTGCTGGAGCGGGTGGAGTTCCGGGACTGCGAGCTGCGGGCGGTGGACTTCACGGGGGCGCGGATGGCGGACGTGGACCTGCGGGGGGTCGCGGAGCTGGAGATCGCGCGGGGGGTGGATGCGCTGGCGGGGGCGGTGATCAGTCCGGCGCAGCTCTTCGGCCTGGCGCCGGCGATGGCCGCGCAGCTGGGGCTGCGGGTGGTCCCGTAGCGGGCTCCGTCGGGCGGGTCACGGGTACGGCCAGTGCGGGTCGGCCCAGCGGTCGCCGTCGTGGAGGCCGAGCAGCCGCACGGTGTGGAGGATTTTTTCGGGGGCGCCGTGGGCGCGCAGGCGCGCGGGCCGCGAGCCAGTCGGTCAGTTCCGCCCGTACGGCTTCGGTCTCCTCGTCCGACCAGACGAACCACGTCGACCAGGGGAGTGCGTAACACAGGAGGTCCCGTTCCCATGCGTCGACAGTGTCGGCGAGGTGCTGGTCGGCGACCGGGTGGCGCAGGTCCTCCCAGACCGCCAGCCAGGGGCCGATGGTGCCGGAGGCTTCGGCGCACAGCGGGAGGAGTTCGTGCACGGGGACGGCGGGGTCCGGGGTGAGGAGGGTGTGGGCCCACCAGGCGTGCAGGAACTCCCGTACGGCCGCGCTCTGCGGCGCGGGCCACTGCTGCCATTCGCCCCGGTAGAGCTGGGTGCCGACCTGGCCGATGGCCCACGCGTGGGCGCCGAGGCCGTCGGTCAGCTCGCGGGCGAACTGGGGCAGGACGCGGCGCAGCACGGCGCCGTGGTCGCTCCAGTCGGGGGCGCTCCAGGTGCGGTGGAGGAGGTCGGGGTCGAGGTCCGTGCCGGGGAGCTTCAGCAGGGCGAGCTCCTCCGCGGTGCCCCAGTGGCAGTCGCACTGGCCCTCGTCGGCCCGGGCGGTCATCCCGCGGAAGGTGACGGCCAGGTGGGCCAGTGCGCGGTCGAGTCGTACGCGGGCTGCGGCCGCGGCGGATGGCGCCGGGTCGTGCGCGTGGTCGTGCGTGTGGTCGTGCGTGTGGTCGTGCGTGTGGTCGTGCTCGGGGTCGGTCATGGTCGGCGGTGCCTCACGGGGACTCCGGGCCGTTCGGACCCGAAGAGTGCGACCCTACCGGCCGGTTGATTCCGGAGGCCCAGAGGCCCAGAGGCCGCTCGTTCCCGGTGGCCCGCAGGCCCGCAGCCCCGCAGGCCCGGCGGCGCGGAGGGCCGGAGGCCGGTCGTTCCCGGTGGCCCGGTGGTCAGGTGGCCTGGCAGCCCGGTAGCCTGGTTGGCCCCGCAGGGCGTCGGCCTGTCGGCCTGTCGGCCTGTCGGCCTGCCGGCCCGTCGGCCCGGCAGGCCGGTGGGTCAGGGTCGGTGGGTCAGGCCGGGACTCGGGGGAAGCGGGACTGGAGGGTCCAGACGACCGGGTTGTCGCCCAGGCCGTCGTGCATGTCGACGAGGTCCGCGATCACGTCGTGCAGGAAGTCCCGGGCTTCGCGGCGCAGCAGGCGGTGGCTGAAGGTGAGGGGGGCTTCCTCCGACGGCATCCAGTCGGCCTCGACGTCGACCCACCCGAAGCGGCGCTCGAAGAGCATGCGGTCCGAGGACTCGGTGAAGTCGATCTCGGCGTACTGCCGGTTGGCGGCGCGGCTGCCGCGCGGGTCCTGGTCGAGCTGCTCGACGATGTCGCACAGCGCCCAGGCGAAGTCCAGGACGGGCACCCATCCCCAGGCTGTGGACACTTCCCGGTCCGCGTTGGTGTCGGCGAGGTAGACGTCCCCGCAGAACAGGTCGTGGCGCAGCGAGTGGACGTCCGCCGAGCGGTAGTCGGTCTGCGGGGGGTCGGGGAAGCGCCGGGAGAGGGAGTAGCCGATGTCGAGCACGTATCCGATGGTGTCACGTGCGGGGCAGGGGGTCTCCCGCGCGTCCTGACGGGGGGCCCCGTACGGCGTCCCGTGGGCGGTGCGGGTACGGGGATCAGAGTTCCTGATGCCCCCCGGGGGTGTCGGGTTCGCCGGATTAAGCTCGGCGCGTCCGGGGGGGTCGTGGCGAGAGGGGACGGGCGTGGGGGGAGCCGGGGGGCAGGGCGAGGCCGTGGTGGCCGGGGTGCTGCGGGAGCGCGACCGGCTCGCGGCCGAGTTGCACGACACCGTGGCCCAGGGACTGACCAGCATGCACCTGCTGCTCGACGCGGCCGACCGGGAGTGGACCCGGGAGCCGGGGCGGGCCCGGCTGCTGGTCCGGCAGGCGGCCGCCGCGGCGCGCGAGAACCTTGCCGAGGCCCGGCGGATCATCCGTGACCTGGCTCCGGTGGAGCTGGAGCGGGGGGCCCTGGCCGATGTGCTGCGCGAGCTGTGCGCCGCGGAGGACGGGGCGCGCTTCCGGCTGGAGGGCGAACCCCGGCCGGTGCCGGGCAGGGTCGAGGGCGCGGTGCTGCGGGCGGCCCAGGGGGCCCTGGCCAACGTACGCCGGCACGCGCGGGCCTCGGTCGTCGTGGTGACCCTGACCTACCAGCCGTACGTACTCGCCCTGGACGTGTGGGACGACGGCGTCGGGTTCGACCCGGCCGCGGCTGCCGGGCACGCGCATCAGGGCGGGGACGGGCATCCCGGCGGGGACGGGCTGCGGCTGCTGCGCCGCCGCATCGCGTACCTGGGGGGTACGGCCACGGTGGAGAGCAGCCCGGGTGGGGGAGGGACGGTGGTGTCGGTCTGCGTGCCGGTGCCGGGACCGGGGTCGGGATGACGCCGGTCCGGATCCTGCTGGTGGACGATCATCCCGTCGTGCGGGCGGGGCTGCGGGCGCTGTTGGGCGGGTGCCCCGAGTTCGAGGTGTGCGGGGAGGCCGCCGACGGGGGCGCCGCCCTGCGGATGGTGTGCGAGCTGCGGCCCGAGCTGGTGTTGATGGACATCCGGATGGGTCCGGGGATGTGTGGGGTGGAGACCGCGCGGCGGATCGGGCGGCTGCCCGCGCCGCCCCGGGTGGTCGTGCTCAGCAGCTACGAGTCCGACGCGTACGTCGTACGGGCCGTCGAGGCGGGTGTGGCGGGGTACCTGCTGAAGGGGTCCCCGCCCGACCTGCTGTTCCAGGCGCTGCGGACGGTGGCGGCGGGGGAGTCGGCGCTGTCGCCCTCGGTGGTCTCGCGGCTGATGAGCCGGTACCGGGCGCCGAGTGCGGCGCTGACGGCCCGGGAGACCGAGATCCTGGAGCTGATCGCGACGGGCCGCTCCAACCGGGAGATCGGCTCGGCGCTCTTCATCAGCGGGACCACGGTCAAGACCCACCTCGTGCACGTCTACGAGAAGCTCGGGGTGGAGAACCGTACGGCGGCCGTGCGCGCGGCCGTCGACCGGGGACTCATCGGGCTGGAGTGAACCCGGGGGCGCCGCGTCCGCCGCGTCGGTCGCGTCGGTCGATTCAGTTCGGGTAGTTGATCGGGACCGCCGTGCCGTTGTACTGCCAGAGCGGGGAGAAGACGCGCTTGCGGATCTTCCAGACGCCCGCGGACTTCACGTACTCGTCGCGGTAGCGGATGCCGCGTACGACGACGGTCTCCGGGGCGGTTGCGGTGGCCGGGTACACGAGCTGGGCGGTGGCGTGGCTGTCGCCGGTCGCGGTGTGGCGGCCGGTGACGCGGACGAGGGCGTTGGCCGTGACGTGGGTGGAGTAGCCCCAGGCCGCCGCGCCGTCGAGGTTGGCGACGACCGCCTCGATGCCGGACTTGACGATGCCGGCGGTGCCGTCGGGGTGGGCCATCACGGTGAGGACGGCGTCGTCGGTGAAGAGGGTCCGGAAGACCGTCTTGTCCTTGGTGTCCACGGCGAAGAGGTAGGTCTCCAGCAGGCGGTTGATCGCCAGCTCGTCCTCCGCCCAACCCGCCGGGCCGGGGCCGTAGGAGGCGGTCGAAAGCTCCTCGGAGGCGGAGGCGGAGGCGGAGGCGGAGGCGGAGGCGGCCGTGGCGGGCGCCGTGGAGGCGAGTGCGCCGAGCCCGGCTACGGCGGCGCCGGTGCCCAGCATGGTGAGCATGCGGCGGCGTTCCGGTACGAAATCGGTGGTCGGCATGGCGGGTTCCTCTCGACACGGCTGGTGGCGCCCGGGCCGGCTCGGGTGGTCCGGGCACTGACGAGCCTGTCGGGTGGCCGCCCGCGGGGGATCGGCGCGGCGTACGAGCGCGATCTCGTACGGATGGACGATGCCGACGGCCCCCGCCTCGGAGAGAGAAGGCCTCAGAGAGAAGGCCTCAGGGAAGGAGGCGCTGCTCCTTGGCCACCGAGACCGCGCCCGCGCGGGTGTCGACGCCGAGCTTGTCGTAGATGCGGCCCAGGTGGGTCTTGACGGTGGCCTCGCTGATGAACAGGGCGCGGGCGATGTCGCGGTTGCCGAGCCCGCGGGCGAGCTGGCCGAGGATGTCGAGCTCACGGTCGGTCAGGGTGGGCCGGGTGCCGCGCATGTGGGCCATCACGCGGCTGGCCACGGGGGCGGAGAGCGTGGTGCGGCCCTGGGCGGCGGAGTGGATCGCGGCGAACAGCTCCTCCGGGCGTTCCGCCTTCAGGAGGTAGCCCGTGGCGCCCGCGCCGATGGCCCGGGTGATGTCCGCGTCGGTGTCGTACGTGGTCAGGACCAGGACGTGCGGGGGGTTCGGGGCGGCGGTGATGCGGCGGGTGGCCTCCACGCCGTCGATGCCCTCGCCGAGCTGGAGGTCCATCAGGACCACGTCGGGGCGGAGTTTGGCCGCCAGCGCGACCGCCTCCTCGCCGCTGCCCGCCTCGCCGAGCACCTCGATGTCCGGCTCGCTGCCGAGCAGGGCCAGCAGGCCGGCGCGGACCACGACGTGGTCGTCGCAGAGGAGGATGGTGGTCGCCTTCTCGGCGGCCGGGTTCTCGTTCGGGGTCATGGGGTGGGCTCCAGGGGGATCGACGCCGACAGGACCGTGCCCTCGCCCGCGGTGGATTCGATGGTCAGGGTGCCGCCGAGCTGGCGGACGCGGGCGCGCATCGCGGGGAGGCCGTGGCCGCGTTCCCCGGCGGCGGAACGGGTCGGGGTGAAGCCGTGGCCGTCGTCGGCGACGTCCAGGACGACCTGGTCGCCCAGGAAGCTCAGGGTGAGGGCCGCGGTACGGGCCCCCGAGTGCTCCCGTACGTTCGCCAGCGCTCCCTGCGCGATGCGCAGCAGCGCTTGCTCCGCGCGGTCGGGGAGGGGGACCGGCGCGCCCTCCAGGTGGAAGCGGACCTCGATGTCCGGGCCCGCGTCCAGCGCGCGCAGGGCGTCGGGGAGGCCGGCGCCGTCGGCGAGTTCGGGCGGCGCGAGGTCGTGGACCAGGCGGCGGGCCTCGGCGAGGCCGCGGGCGGTGATGTCGGTGGCGGTACGGACGTGCGCCCGGGCGGTGCCCGGGTCGGTGTCCCAGGTGCGGTCGGCGGCTTGGAGGAGCATCTGCTGGCTGGACAGGTGCTGGGCCAGGGTGTCGTGGATCTCCATCGAGAGGCGCTGGCGTTCGGCGAGGGTGCCGGCGCGGCGTTCGGTGGCGGCGAGTTCCCGGCGGGTTCGGATCAGGTCGTCGATCAGGGTCCGCTGGGCCGTCGCCTGGCGCTCCATGTGGACGAAGACGGCGGTGGCGAGCGCGGCGACGGCGGGCGGGGCGAGCAGCAGGTTGGGGTCGAAGGGCTCGGAGCCGGAGGCCTGGGCGAGGCGGAGCTGGGCCGCTACGACGAACACGGTGAGCAGGGCCACGAGGACGATGGCCGCGCGGGGCGGGAGGGTGCGCAGGGCCGTGTAGAAGAGCGGTACGGCGCACCAGGCGAAGCTCGGCGCGAGGACGACGAGGACCACCCAGACGGCGACGACCAGCCCGAGCCAGAGGAGGCGGCGCAGGGTGGGGGCGGCGCCGAGGGCGGGGCCCAGTACGTAGAGCAGGGCCAGGGTGATGCCGAGGGCGATGATCCACGGGGTGCGGGGTTCGTCGGGGTGGCGGAGGAGGAAGCGGGCCACGGAGGCGCCCAGGAGGAGGAAGAACGCGGTGTGCATGACCGTGGCGAGGGCGCGGGTGTCTTTTGGGGGTGGGGTGGTCGCCGGGCTCGGCGGGGGCGCAGTGGTCACGGGGTGCTCCTGGGGTGGTGCGGTTTGTCCATGGTGCCGGTTTGGTGTGGGCGGTGGTTGGGTGGCGCTGCGCGGGGCCGTCCCCCACCCACCCTTCCACCGTTCCCAGGGCTCCGCCCTGACCCGTCCGGCCCGGGCTGCGCCCGAGGCTCCTGGGGCTCCGCCCCAGACCCCGGTCCTCAAACGCCGGACGGCTGGATTGAGCCCCGGACGACTGGAAGGGGCTCGGGGGAGGGGCCCGACAGGGTGGAAGGGCCAGGTAAGCGTCCGGTCGGGGCAGGCCGCATCAGCCGATCGGTTGACCCCCGGGTCAACCGGTGGGGGTCGGCTTCGGAGCCGGTACGGGGACGGGGTGGAGGGGGTGGCGGGGAGAGGCTTGGAGCAACGGCAGGACAGCCCGCCGTGCCGACGTTCACAGGAGCAGCAGACATGAACACCCGCACCCGCGTTCTCACCGGTACCGCCGTCGCCGTCGTCCTCGGCGCCGGAGCCCTCGGCGCCGTCAGCGCCAACGCGGCTCCGGCCTCCGCTCCGGCCTCCGCCACGGCCGCCGTCGCGAAGAAGGACGGCGACAAGAAGAACTTCACCACCTCCACGCACCTCACCATCGACGCCGCCACCCGCGCCGCCCAGGCCGCGCTGCACGCCGCCGAGCAGGAGAACCAGAAGGTGACCGTGGCCGTGGTGGACCGCAACGGCAACACCATCGTCACGCTGCGCGGCGACGGCGCCGGCCCGCAGTCCTACGACTCCGCGCAGCGCAAGGCCTTCACCGCCGTGTCCTGGAACGCCCCGACCTCGGTGCTCGCCGGCCGCCTCGCGCAGACCCCGAACCTGAAGGACATCCCCGGCACCCTCTTCCTCGGCGGCGGCACCCCGGTTCAGGCCGATGGCGCCCCGGTCGCGGGCATCGGTGTGGCCGGCGCCCCGAGCGGTGACCTGGACGAGAAGTTCGCCAAGGCCGGCGTGGACGCCCTCGCCAAGTAGCAAGGAGAGGGGTGGAGCGCCACGGGACGTAGTCTCGGACGCGTGGATCACCGCTTTCTCTTCCGCCTCGCCGCCCCTGCCGTCGCCACCCTGCTCGCCCTCACGGGCTGCACGGGGGAGACCGTGCACGGGCGGCCGGGTGCGTCGGGGGTGCGCGACCCGTTCTTCCCCAAGGCCGGAAACGGCGGTTACCAGGTCGAGCACTACTCCCTGGACCTCGACTACGACCCGGCCGACGGGCGGCTGCACGCCACCGCCGTCATCACCGCCCGTGCCGAGCAGGGACTCAGCTCCTTCAACCTCGATCTGAGCGGACTCGAGGTGGAGGGCGTGAGCGTGCAGGGCGCCGGGGCCCGCTTCAACCGCACCGGCAACGAACTGACGGTGCGCCCCGCCGAGGACCTGGAGCGCGGCGAGGTCTTCCGTACGGAGGTCGACTACTCCGGCCGGCCCAGGACGGTGACGGACCCCGACGGGTCGGAGGAGGGGTGGATCGTCACCCCGGGCGGCGAGGGCGCGGTCGCGGTCGGCGAACCCGTCGGGTCGATGGCCTGGTTTCCGGGGAACCACCACCCGAGCGACAAGGCCACGTACGACATCACGGTGACCGTCCCCCGGGGGTACGAGGCCGTGTCCAACGGCGAGCTGCGTTCCCGTACGGAGGAGGACGACGGGCGGACCGTGTTCGCCTGGCACTCCGCGGAGCCGATGGCGAGCTACCTGGCGACCCTGGCCGTCGGGAAGTTCGAGGTGACGACCGGGCGGACCGCGTCCGGGATCCCCGTCTACACGGCGGTGGCGCCCGGCGAGGCGGCGGAGAGCGAGGCCGCGCTCGCGCGGCTGCCCGAGATGGTGGAGTGGGGCATCGGCCGGTTCGGCCCGTACCCCTTCTCCGCGACGGGCGCGATCGTGCTGCCGGAGCACACCCTCGGCTACGCCCTGGAGACGCAGACCCGGCCGGTCTTCTCGGGGGCGCCCGGCAGCCAGGAGCTGGTGCTGCACGAGCTGGCGCACCAGTGGTTCGGGGACTCGGTGTCGCCGAAGTCCTGGAAGGACATGTGGCTCAACGAGGGCTTCGCCACCTACGCCCAGTGGCTGTGGTCCGAGGACCACGGCGGGCCGACCGCGCAGCAGCGCTTCGACGCCTACCTCGCCGGGGACACCCGCGTCGACGGGGAGGCGGGCTCGGACTGGGGGGCCTTCCCGCCGGCCGCCCCGCGCAACCCGAAGGAGATCTCCGGGTCGCCGGTGTACGGGCGCGGGGCGATGGTCCTGCAGCGGATCCGGCAGGAGGCCGGCGACGAGAAGTTCTTCGCCCTGGTGCGCGGCTGGGCCGCCGCGCACCGGCACGGGAACGCGAGCACGGCCGATTTCACCGCCTACGCGCAGGAGAAGACCGGCCGTGACCTGACGGAGGTCTGGGACGTGTGGCTGTACGGGAAGGACCGCCCCAAGGCCCCCAAGGCCCCCGAGGCCCCGAAGGCGCCGCATACGCCCGAGGCCCCGAAGGCGCCGTAGCCCCGGCTACAGGGCCTTGCGCAGGACCACGCAGGGGCGGCCCGCCTCGCGGTCGGCGCCCCGGCGCAGGAAGTCGTAGCCCTGGGACCGCCAGAAGGCGAGGGCCTTCTCGTTGCCGTCGAGCACGGCGAGCCGTACGCCCGACCGTCCGGCGGCGCGGAAGCGGTCCTCGACCAGGGCGACCACGGCGCGGCCGTAGCCCTCGCGGTGCGCGGTGGCGTCGATGAGCAGCAGGCCGATCCACGGGTCGGGGTCCTCGGACGCCGGATCCCCGGAGGAAGAGTGACCGGCGTGGGAGAGGGTGGCGGCCAGGCCTACGAGGCGTCCGGCGGAGCGGGCGAGGAGGACCTCGGCGCCCTTGTGGGCGAGCTCGTCGGCGAGGGCGGCGGCGACCTGCTCGACCGTGATGCGGCCGGGGTCGGGGAAATCACCACTGAGTTCGAAGAACGCGTGGTTCGTCGCGTAGAGCGTGGCGATTTCGGTGAGGACCGGGCCCGGCAGGGCGCCGTCCTCGAGGGGAGCGAGCGGCAGGAGGATCACCTGCCGAACGGTAGCGAAGCCCCCTCCCCGGACGGCCGGGAGGGGGCTTCGGCTGAGACGCGTCCGTGGACGCGGGCGCTCAGGATCAGACGTTGACGCCGAAGTCCTGGGCGATGCCGGTCAGGCCGGAGGCGTAACCCTGGCCCACGGCGCGGAACTTCCACTCGGCGCCGTTGCGGTAGAGCTCGCCGAAGACCATGGCGGTCTCGGTCGCGGCGTCCTCGGAGAGGTCGTAGCGGGCGATCTCGGCGCCGCCGGCCTGGTTCACCACGCGGATGTAGGCGTTGCGGACCTGGCCGAAGTTCTGGCTGCGGGTCTCGGCGTCGTAGATGGAGACCGGGAAGACGATCTTGTCGACGTCGGCGGGCAGGCCCGCGAGGTTGACGTTGATGGCCTCGTCGTCGCCCGCGCCCTCGCCGGTGCGGTTGTCACCGGTGTGCACGATGGTCTGGTCCGGGGTGGACTTGTTGTTGAAGAAGACGAAGTGGCCGTCGGAGACGACCTTGCCGAGCGCGTTGACCGCGATGGCGGAGGCGTCCAGGTCGAAGTCGACACCGGTGGTCGTGCGGGTGTCCCAGCCGAGGCCGACGGTGACGGCCGCGAGGCCCGGGGCCTCCTTGCTGAGCGAGACGTTTCCGCCCTTGGAGAGGCTTACTGCCATGGTGACTGGTGTCCCTTCCTAGTCTCACTTGGTCTCACTTGCCGTATCGACCGTGAGAGTGCCCAAGTTACCGCTGCTCTTCATAACGCGGGGAGAGGGGCGCCAGGTTCCGCGTTGCGGGAATTGTCCGCGAGTGGTCGTCGGCGAGTGATCGTCCGGGAGTGGTCGTCCGCGATCCGCCGGGAAATGCGGGTGACGGAGCCCCGGCGGGCACGGATCATAGGGGGCATGCCTGGTCCCTATGTCATCCGCGGTTCGGTCGTGCTCCCCGAGGGCGAGCTCGCCTGGCGTTTTTCGCGGTCCTCGGGGCCGGGCGGCCAGCACGTGAACACCTCGGACTCGCGCGTGGAGCTGCTCTTCGACGTCGCGGCGACCAAGTCGCTGCCCGACGTGTGGAAGGAGCGGGCGCTGGAGCGCCTCGCGTCCCGGCTGGTCGACGGGGTGGTGACCGTACGGGCCTCCGAGCACCGCTCGCAGTTCCGCAACCGGGAGATGGCGCTGGTCCGGCTGACCGCGCTGCTGGCCGAGGCCACGGCGCCGCCGCCGAAGGCGCGGCGGGCGACGAAGATCCCCCGCGGCATCAACGAGCGGCGGCTGCGCGAGAAGAAGGCCCGCGGCGAGACCAAGCGGGGCCGCAACGCGCGGGACTGGTAGCCGGAGGCCGCCCCGCGCTCAGGGCGCCAGGTGCCGGTAGCGCCCCCGGAAGTACGTCAGCGGCGGGGAGTCCGGCGCCGGCTGGGTGGCGGTGAGGACGTGGCCGATGACCAGGGTGTGGTCGCCCGCCTCGACGCGGTTCTCCGTACGGCACTCCAGGGTGGCCAGTGCCCCCGACAGCAGCGGGGCGCCGGAGACGCCGCCGCGCGTGTAGGGCAGGTCCGCGAAGAGCAGACGGTCGCTGATGCGGTTCTTCATCGAGAACCGGCTCGCGATCTGGAGCTGGTGGTCGGCGAGCACCGACACCGACCACAGGGGCTGCTCGGCCAGCAGGTCGTCCATCCGGGACCCCTCGCGCACGCTGACGAGGACCAGGGGCGGCTCCAGGGACACGGACATGAAGGCGGTCGCCGTCATGCCGACGTCCTCGCCGCGCGGGCCGCCGGCCGCCAGTGGGGGTTCCTGTGCGGTGATCAGGCAGACGCCCGCCGCCAGTCGGGACATCGCGGCCCGGAACTCGTCGTTGCTCACTCCCTCAGCATGGGGTGCGGGTGCGGAAAGTGGTGTCACGGGGGTCGTTGGGGGCACGGTCGGGACGCTACTGTCACCCCTCGCGCGGCGCATCGGGCGGAGGTCCGAGGCGCGCCCCCGCCCATCGGCCTACGCCGGGCCGGGCGGCCCCGCGCCGGCCCGGTCCGCCCCGGACCCGGGCGCGGCGTTTGCGCCCGAAAACGGGTCGGACGAACCGGCCGGAACGGACCCGAGTGGTGCGGCGCGGCGGTCACCCTTATTCATCTCATGTGACTTGAGTCACAGAGAGCAAGATTTGTTGACCCTGTGTACCTGCCGCACAGCTCACTGTGATTCAGTGGACGGGACACCGCAACGAAGCGCCGATGACAAACCTGGAGTTGCTGTCGAGGTCTCGGGGAGAGCGAGCAATGGAGACCGAGTCGGAGCCGTACGTCCGTCTTGCGACCCTGCGGCAGCTGCACCGGGTGGTGGCCGAGCTCAATACGGCCCGGAGCCTGGCGGACACCCTGCAGACCGTCGTGGACGGCATCGTCGTCGGCCTCGGCTATGAACTCGCCTGCGTCAACCTCGTTCGCCCCGACGGTGATCTGGTCGTCGCCGCCTTCGCGGGAGACGCCGCCGCAGAAGCCCTGATCACCGGCCGCGTCGGCTCGCGCGCCTCCTGGGAACGCCGCCTGACGATGGGCGAGAACTGGGACGGACTGCGCTTCATCCCGCACACCGAGGGCTGGGTCCTCGTCGAGGACGACGTCCCCCAGTGGCACACCGATGGCCCCGACCCTCGGTTCGAGGACGAGTGGCACCCCGAGGACCGGCTGTACGCACCCATGTACGCCTCCGGCGGCGAACTGCTCGGCGTGGTCTCCGTGGACCGCCCGCGCAACGGCCGCCGGCCCGGCGCCTGGGGCCGCGAAGCGCTCCAGATGTATGCCTTCCAGGCCGCGATTGCGATCAGCAACGCCCGGCTCCGGGCGAACATGCAGCGGGCCCTGGTCCGGCTGGAGCGCGAACAGCAGGCCCTGCGCGCCAGCGAGGAGTCGTTCCGCCAGGCCTTCGAGTACGCGCCGAGCGGCATGGCCATCGCAGAGATGGGCGGCGACCAGCACGGCCGCCTGCTGCGCACCAACGACGCGCTGTGCCGGCTGCTGGGCCGGCCCGCCTCCGTGCTGCGCCGGTACTCCTTCTCCGACCTCGTGCACCCCGAGGACATCGGCACATTGCTGCGGACCTCCGCCGAGGGCGGCCGCGCCGAGCTCAGACTCGGCCGGCGCGACGGTACGTACGTCTGGGTCTCGCTGCGCAACTCCGTCGTCGCGGACGCCGCCGACGGGCCGCGCTTCCTGCTCACGCACGTCGAGGACATCGAGGAACGCAAGCGGCACGAGCTCCAGCTCGCCCACCGGGCCAGCCACGACTCGCTGACCGGCCTGCCCAACAGCGCCGAGCTGCGCTCCCGGCTCGGGGCCCGGCTCTGTCGCCGCCCGCAGTCGGTGCGCGCCACCGCCGTGGAGGCGCTGGACGCCGCCTTCGAGACCCGCCCCGCGGTGGAGGGGACACCCGGCGGGCACGGCGGGCACGGCGAGCACGGTTTCCGGCCCGACGGTTTTCCCGAGCCCTTCGAGTTCCCCGGGGGCATGGGCGGCATGGGCGGCCCCAACGGTTCGGCCGCGGTGGGCCCGTACGACCATCACGTGCACACGGTCGCGCCGGCGACCGACATCGACGACGGTACGAAGGGGCTCGCGGTGCTCTTCTGCGACCTCGACGGGTTCAAGTCGATCAACGACCGGTTCGGGCACCACACCGGCGACGCGGTCCTGATCGAGGTGGCCCGGCGGCTGACGACCGGCGTCCGGGACGGGGACACGGTGGCCCGGCTGGGTGGTGACGAGTTCGTCGTCCTCGCCGACGGGCTGGGCGCCGCCGACGCCGCCGACCTCGCCGTACGGCTGCGCAACGCGATCATCCCGCCGATCCGGGTGGACGGCCGCGCGGTCCGCGTGGGAGCCAGTTTCGGGATCGGCTGGGCGAGCTGCGGCATGTCGGCGGACGAGGTGCTGCGCTCCGCCGACCAGCGCATGTACATCGAGAAGCGCTCTCGTTCGAAGGCACACCGCAGGGCCGGGTAAACTCTCGGGCCGCCCGTGGGCGCACCTGTTCGGGGTAGGCTCCCCGGGGTCGAAAGGAGTGACCTGCGATGACGACGCCCGCGAACCACGGCCCGAACAACGGGGCGAACAAGCCCGAGGATGACGACCCGTTCGGCTACCTCTACGAGGACGGCCAGGCCGCGGGGGCCACCCCGCCCGGGCAGGGCGGCGGGTACGGCTACCCGGGACCCACGGCCGGCGGTCAGCCGGGTGTGCCCCGGACCTCGTACAACCAGGTCCGCACGGTCGGTGACCGGCCCTACGGCGGCCCGCGCGGGCCCGTTCCCTATCAGCAGGGCCCGCAGCAGCAGCCCCCGGCCTACCAGGCGCAGTACCAGGCCCCCGAAGCGCTGCAGGCGGGCGGCTACGGCGTTCCGCCGCAGCAGCAGCCCCCGCAGTACACCCAGTCCCTTCCGCTGCCGGGCTCCGGCGGCGGGCGCGGTGGCGGCCACGGCGGCGGCGGGTCCAGCCGCAAGGGCATGCTCATCGCGGCCGTCGCGGTGGTCGCCGCGGTGGCGATCGGCATCAGCGCGGCGGTGATCTTCGGCAAGGACGACGACGCCGACAAGGGCAAGAACACAGCGAACACGGGCCAGAGCCCGTCGGCGCCCGCCCAGAACACCCCCTCGGGCAAGCCGAGCGACTCCGCGCCGGCGGACGCTCCGCTGCCGAAGGGCGACGCGGGCGGCTCCGGCATGGTGATCAGCGGTGGCGCGGCGCTGGAGAGCGCGGTGCCGGGGGCGAAGAGCGAGGGCGGCAAGTACGTCGGCGGCTTCAACCAGCCGGGTGCTGCGGTGACCTGGACGCTGGAGGTCCCCAAGACCGGCGAGTACACCTTCCGGATGTACTACGGCGTGCCGGGCAAGGACGCCAACATGACGCTGGCGATCAACGACACCGTGCAGACTCGGCCGATCAACATGAAGAACTTCGCGAAGGCCGGCGAGGGTGCCTGGGACAAGGGCTGGACCAACACGTACTCGTACGTGAACCTCAAGCAGGGCACGAACACCATCAAGATCTCCTGCGAGGCGGGCAACTCCTGCGAGGCGGTCATCGACCGGTTCGTCCTCGAGAAGCGCTGAGTCCTCGCGCGGTCGGGGCCCAGCGGGCCCCGACCGTGGCAGGCTTCCGTTAGATCCGGCCGGCCTCGACGCAGTAGATGGCGACCCAGCCGATACGCCCGTTGTAGTTGACCTTCACCCAGTCGTTGCCCGAGGGACCTCCCGACCAACAGCTGTAAGACCCGCCCTCGTTGTTGCGTGTACAGGGCGTCGTGGTGCACGGGACGCGGGTCGACGTGTTCGAGACCGTGGCGATGAGGCTTCCGGACGTGCTCGCGCTGGTGCGGATGTTGAAGGAATGGCTGCCGTTCATCCACACGCCCGCCGTTTCGGCAGCAGCTGCCGGGTTCGACAGGCCCAGTACTGCCGCAGCGGTGAAGCCGACGCATGTCAGGGCGGCCCGGATTCGTGAGTTCATCAGTGAACACTCCAATTAGTTACTCGGATATGTGTTCGATTTAATGTAGGGGTGAGGTCTCGGTACAGCCCGGGGCTGCACGGAATTGGCTGAAATCCTCGGTCTGACCTGCGGGAATGGCCGAACTACGTGCCCGCCGTGACCTTCACCGACCCCCGTACCTCCTCGTAGGTGCGGGGGTCGAAGTCTCCCGCCGTGGGGGCCGCGACCGTGGCCGCGGAGAGGGCCACCGCGCGGGTCAGGCGGTCCGGCCAGTCCAGGCCTTCGGTGAGGGCCGAGAGCAGGCCCGCGACGGCGGAGTCGCCGGCGCCGGTGGGGTTGCCCGTCAGGGTGCGGGGCGGGGCCGCCCGCCAGGTGCCCAGGGCGGTGGCGGCGAGCAGTCCTTCCGGGCCGAGCGAGGTGACCACGGCGTGGGCCCCGCGGCGGCGGGCGTCGCGGGTGGCGGGCAGCGGGTCGCGGGAGCCGGTCAGCTCGGCGAGCTCGGCGGCGTTCGGTTTGATCACGTCGGGGCGGGCGGCGACCCCGCGGCGCAGGGCCTCGCCGCTGGTGTCGAGGAGGACGGGCACGCCGGCCGAGCGGGCCGTCCGTACGAGGGCCGCGTAGGCCCCTATGGGTACGCCCGGGGGCAGGCTGCCGCACAGGGCCACCGCGCGGGCGCCGCCCGCCAGCAGGGCCTCGTAGCGGGTGAGGAACGCGGACCACTCGGCGGCGGTGATCAGCGGGCCGGGTTCGTTGAACTGCGTGGTGTCCCCGGAGGCCTCGTCGACGACGGCCAGGGTGCGGCGGGTGGTGCCCGCGCAGGGGACCAGTTCGTCGCGGACGCCGGGGGAGCCGGCGAGCAGTTCGCGTACGACGGTTCCCGTGGGGCCGCCCGCGAAGCCGGTCGCGGTGACCTCGTGGCCGATCGCGGCGAGCACGCGGGCCACGTTGAGGCCTTTGCCGCCGGGGCGTTCGGTGACCTCGGTGACGCGGTGGGAGGCGTGCGCGAGCAGGCGCGGTACGCGGTAGGTGACGTCGAGTGCGGTGTTGAGCGTCACGGTCAGGATCATGGCGGGTCCCGGGTTCTTCGGTGGTGCCGCCTCGTGCGGGGGGACAGCATGTCAAACACAGGAGCGGTCGGCCCAGTACCCCGGGCCGACCGCTTTCGTGGAGGGGCCCGATCAGTTGCCCGCCGCGAGCGGGTTCACGATCCATTCGCCGCGCCGCATGACGCCCCGGACGTCGAAGGCCGAGTCGAGGACGACGAGGTCCGCGTACTTGCCGGGCTCCAGCGAGCCGACCTGGTCGTAGACGCCGATCAGCTTGGCCGGGTTGGCGGAGATCGCCTGGACCACGGACTCGACGGGGAGCTTGTCGAGGGTGACCGACCGCTTGAAGGCGGTGTCCAGGGTGAGGGTGGAGCCCGCGATGGAGCCGCCCTCGACGAGGCGGGCGACGCCCTCCTTGACCTCGACCTCCAGCGGGCCGAGGTGGTAGATCCCGTCGCCGAAGCCGGCCGCGTCCATCGCGTCGGTGATCAGCGCCACCCGGTGCGCGCCCGCGTGGTGGAAGGCCAGCTCCAGCATGGCGGGGTGCAGGTGGGTGCCGTCGTTGATCAGCTCGACGGTGACCCGCTCGTCCTCCAGCAGGGCCGCGATGGGGCCGGGGGCGCGGTGCTCCATGCCCGGCATCGCGTTGTAGAGGTGGGTGGCGACGGTCGCGCCCGCGTCGATGGCTTCGAGGGTCTGCTCGTACGTGGAGTCCGTGTGGCCGATCGCGGCGATGACCCCGTGCTCGGCGAGCAGCCGTACGGAGTCCAGGCCGCCGGGGAGTTCGGTGGCGAGGGTGAACATGCGGGCGGCGCCGTGCGAGGCGTCGATCAGCTTGCGGACCTCGGCCGGGTCGGGGTCGCGCAGGAGGTCTTCCTTGTGCGCGCCCTTGCGGCAGGCGTTGATGAACGGGCCCTCGAAGTGGATGCCCGCGATGTCGCCCTGCTGGGTCAGCTCGGCGAGCAGTCCGGCGCGGCGGGCGAGCTCGTCCAGGTCCCCGGTGACGGTGGAGGCGACCAGGGTGGTGGTGCCGTGCTCGCGGTGGGTCCGTACGCCCTTGAGCACCTCCTCGGCGGTGCCGGAGGTGAAGGAGGCTCCGCCGCCGCCGTGGTTGTGCATGTCGACGAAGCCGGGGACGATCAGGCACCCGGAGAGGTCGACGACGGCCGCGTTCTCCTCCGCGCTGCCGGCGATGCGCTCGCCGTCGACGATGAGGCGTCCGCCCTTGACGATGCCCGTGGGCAGCACCACGTCGGCGCCGGAGAGAACGGTGCTGCGGCCCACATGTGCGCTTCCGGACATCAGGCAGGTACCTCCGTGGCGAGTAGATCCCAGGCGAGCAGCCCTGCGCCCAGGCATCCGGCGGTGTCCCCGAGGGCCGCCGGGACGATGTGGGGCAGCCGCTGGAACGTCACGCGTTCCTCGACGGCCGTCCGTAGTGGTGTGAACAAGGTTTCCCCGGCCTCGGCCAGTCCGCCACCGATGATCAGCGTGCGCGGGTCCAGCAGGGTGATCGCGGTGACCAGCCCGTCGGCCAGGGCGCCGATGGCGGCGAGCCAGACCTCCAGGGCGCGCTCGTCGCCGGATTCGACGGCCTTGGCGCAGTCCGCGGCGTCCGCGTCGGGGTCGCCGGAGGCGGCCGCCCAGGCGCGGCTGACGGCGGAGGCGGAGGCGAGGGTCTCCAGACAGCCGCGCTGGCCGCAGCCGCAGGCGGGGCCGCCGGGGCGGACCACGATGTGGCCGATCTCGCCCGCGTAGCCGTGCGCGCCGGCCTCGATGCGGCCGGCGATGCCGATGGCTCCGGCGATGCCGGTGCCGAGGGGGACGAACAGGAAGCGGTCGGCGCCGCGGCCCGCGCCGATGCGGCCTTCGGCGAGTCCGCCCGTGCGGACGTCGTGGCCCAGCGCGACCGGGATCCCGCCGAGGCGTCTGCCGAGCAGTTCGCGCATGGGGACGTCGCGCCAGCCCAGGTTCGCCGCGTAGACGGCGATCCCGTTCTCGGCGTCGACGATGCCGGGGACGGCCACGCCGGCCGCGGAGGCGGTGGTGGCGAAGCGTTCCCGGCCGAGGTCGAGGAGCTCGGCGGCGAAGTCCTGGATCGTCTCGACGACGGCTTCGGCGCCCCGCTCACGGCCGGTGGCGCGGCGCGCCTCGTGGAGCAGGGTGCCGTCGGCGGCGACGAGGGCGGCCTTCATCCCAGTGCCGCCCACATCGAGGGCGATGACGTGTTTCACGGGTTTCACGGGTGACAGTCTCGCGTGATCGGAGGGCAAAGGTCTAGTCCACTGGGAGGGATTGTTGAGTAGCCATACAAATTCGGGACCTTCGCCGGCGGGTGGGCCGGTACACGGGTCCGTACGCGGGTCCGCACGCGGGTCCGTGTGCGGGTCCGTACGCATGTGCGCGTGCAGGCTGTGTGCACGTTTGGGGCCGGATGTTGACCAGGCTCAAAAGTGGTGTAGACCTTTACGCGAATCGTACGGAACAACCTGGGGTGGAACGAGAACTTTGAAGGCGCGAACTGTCCAGGCCAGAAAGCTGAACCTCGCCGCGTCCGGCCTCGCACTGTGCCTGACCACCGTGACGCTGACCGGTTGCGGCGCCGTGTCGGGCGTCACCGGGAACAACGAGGTCACCCTGAAGGTCGTGGCGGCCGACTACGGGGACAAACCGGAAAACTCTTCCAAGCCCTACTGGAAGGACCTCGCCGCTTCCTTCGAGAAGCGCAACCCCGGCATCAAGGTCCAGGTCGACGTCTATTCCTGGTCCGAGGTCGACGCCAAGGTCGCCGAGATGGTCAAGGCCGGCGACGCCCCCGACATCGCCCAGATCGGCGCCTACGCCGACTACGCGGCCGAGGGCAAGCTGTACTCCGCCGACGAGCTGCTCTCCGTGAACACCCAGGCCGACTTCCTCGAACCGCTCGCCGAGGCCGGCAAGGTCCGGCGCGTCCAGTACGGCATGCCCTTCGTGGCCAGCACCCGGCTGATGTTCTACAACGAGAAGCTGTTCGCCGACGCCGGAGTCATCCCCAAGGACGGCAAGACCCCCTGGCAGCCCAAGAGCTGGGCCGAGCTGGAATCCGCCGCCAAGAAGCTCAAGGCGGACGGAGTCCCGACGCCCTTCGCGCTGCCCCTGGGCCGCGAGGAGGCGCAGGCCGAGACCATGCAGTGGCTCCTCGCGGGCGGCGGAGGCTACGCCGACAACGAGGACGCGTACGCGATCGACTCCCCGGCCAACGTCAAGACCCTGGAGTTCCTGCGCGACAAGCTGGTCGGCGCGGGCCTGACCGGCCCCGTCGAACCGGCCAAGCTGGACCGCCAGGCCGCCTTCGACTCCTTCGCGCGCGGCGAGGTCGGCATGCTCAACGGGCACCCGACCCTGCTCAAGCAGGCCGCCGCCAAGGGCGTGCGGTACGGCATGACGCCCATGCCGACCTCCGACGGGGTGCCCCACCCGACGATGGGCGTCGCCGACTGGGTGATGGCCTTCAAGACCGGCCACCAGATGCAGTCCGGGAAGTTCCTGGACTTCCTGTACGAGGCGAACAACGTGACGGCCTTCACCGAGAAGTACGACCTGCTCCCGGTCACCACCAGCGGCTCCCGGGCCATGGACGCCTCTACGGGCGCCTCCTCGGCGGAGCTGAAGACCTTCCTGCACGCACTGCCCAACGCGCGGCTGTACCCGGTGGGCAAGAAGTCCTGGTCGGCCGTGAGCGAGGACGTCAAGAAGAACATCGGCAAGGCCGTACAGCCGGGGGGACAGCCCGAGAAGACCCTCGCGGATCTCACGGAGATGGCGCGCAAGGCGGACTCCCGCTGATCCGGGCCGCCGAGCGGGGGCTGTCGTAGCTGTCGTAGGGCGGAGTTAATCTGGCCGTATGACGGACGCGGACGAGAGGCCGCCTGCCGCGCTGAGCGCCGACGAGGCGGCCGTACTGGCCTACGAAGGGCGCACCTGGCCCGGGCCGGGCGCCAAGGAGCGGGCCATAAGGGAAGGACTGGGGATGCCCCCGGTCCGGTACTACCAGCTGCTCAACGCGCTGATGGACGATCCCAGGGCGCTCCGGCACGCGCCGGGCACCGTGAACCGCCTGCGGCGCATCCGCGAGGCCCAGCGGGCGAGGCGGTAGCGGCGGGGCCGGGCGGGTTCAGGGGGGATCCGTGGCGGATGTGGCGGATCCGCAGCGGGTCATGGCCGGAGCCGTGGACCGCGCCGTAGCCGTGGCCCGGCTGGGCCGTTAGGGTCGAGCGTATGGGGAGCCATCCGCACGATCTGCCGATGCCCGTCACCACCGCCGGACGCGAGGGACTCGAAGCCCTCCTCCGCGCACCGCGCCGCTCCGTCGTCGCCCTCGACTTCGACGGCACCCTCGCCGACATCGTCCCCGACCCCGACCAGGCACGCGCCCACCCCGGAGCCGTCCCCGCGCTCGCCGCCCTCGCCCCCGAGGTCGGCTCCATCGCGGTCGTCACCGGCCGGCCGGCCGGGGTCGCCGTCCGCTACGGGGGCTTCGCCGGGGTCCCGGGACTCGAACACCTGGTGGTGCTCGGGCACTACGGGGCCGAGCGATGGGATGCCGTGAGCGGCATCGTGCACGCTCCGGCCGAGCATCCGGGGGTGGCGGCGGTCCGGGCGGAGCTGCCCGGGTTCCTGGACGCGATCGGCGCGTGGCGCGGGACCTGGATCGAGGAGAAGGGCCAGGCGCTGGCCGTCCACACCCGCCGCGCGGCCGACCCGGAAGCGGCCTTCGCGGCCCTGCGCGAGCCCCTGGCGGGGCTGGCGGCCCGGCACGGCCTGATGGTCGAACCGGGCCGGGCCGTACTGGAGCTGCGGCCGCCGGGGATGGACAAGGGCGTCGCCCTCACGGAGTACCTCGCGGAGGTGGGGGCGCAGGCCGTGCTCTACGCCGGGGACGACTTGGGGGACCTCGCGGCGTACTCGGCGGTGGAGAAGCTGCGGGCGGGGGGCATGCCGGGGCTGCTGCTGTGCAGTGGCTCCGCGGAGGTTCCGGAACTCGCCTCCCGAGCGGACCTGACGCTGTCCGGTCCGTCGGAGGTCGTCGCCTTCCTGGCGGCGTTGGCCGGGGCCGTGCGTGCCTAGTCTTTGACGCGTGCCAGCGTGCCTGCGTGCCCGGTGGGCGGGTGCGGCTCGGTGCCCTGCGGGGCCGTCCCCTACCCACCCTTCTACCGTTCCCCGGGCTCCGCCCAGACCCGCGCCTCAAACGCAGGCGAGGCTGGGATGGGCCGGCGTGCTGGGTTGCCGCGCAGCGGCAATTCCAGCCCCTCCGGCGTTTGAGGAGCGGGGTCTGGGGCGGAGCCCCAGGAGGGGTCCGGGCGCAGCCCGGGGAACGGTGGAAGGGCGGGTAGGGGACTTTGCCCCGCGCAGCGGCGAGGGTCGCAGCGGGGGCTTTGCCCGCGCAGCGCTGAGGGGCGCCGTGGGGGCTTTGCCCGGGTAGCGGTGAGGGGCGCCGTGGGGACCTGGCCTCGCGCAGCGGTGCGGGTTGCTGCGGGGGTTCGCCCCGGGCGGGGGCGCGGTCAGGTGCGCAGGGCGTCCAGTTGGGACGTGAGCCACTGGGCCGGCGGGAGGGCCGTGGACGCCGCGGCCAGGCGTTTCGTACGGTCCGCGCGCTCCGCCGCCGGCATGGACAGGGCGGCGTGCAACGCCTCCGCCGTCGCCGTCACGTCGTACGGGTTCACCGTCAGCGCATCCGCCCCGAGCTCCTCGTACGCCCCCGCCCCGGTGGACAGCACCAGCGCGCACCCCGCCTCCGACACCACCGGGATCTCCTTCGCGACGAGGTTCATGCCGTCCCGCACGGGATTGACCAGCGCCACGTCCGCCAGCCGGTACGCCGCCAGCGACCGCGCGAAGTCGTCTTCGACGGAGACCAGTACCGGCTGCCAGCCGGCCGTGCCGAACTCCGCGTTGATCGAGGCCGCCAGCTCCCGCACCGACTCGGTGTACTGCCGGTAGACGGTCAGGTCCTGCCGGGAGGGGTACGCGGAGGCCAGGTGGACCACCCGCTCCCGCCACTCGGGGTGCGTGACCAGCAGCTCCCGGTACGCCAGCAGCCCCCGCAGGATGTTCTTCGACAGCTCCGTGCGGTCCACCCGGACGATCGTCTTCAGCCCGCCGACCTCCGCCCGCAGCGCCGCCAGCTTGTCGTCCACCTCCGGCCGGTGCGCGAGCGCGCGCAGCTCGTCCCCGTCCACGCCGAGGGGGTAGGGGGTCACCGCGGCGAACCGCTTCTCCCCGTACGTCCCGCGGTCCGCGAGCAGCTTGCGGTGCCACACCCCGGCCTGTCCGTCCCGGGGGAAGAAGGGGTCCGCGATGCCGGTCGCGTCATCGAGCTTCGCGCCGGCGATGAAGTTGTCGGCCCACCCCCATGTGTGGAAGCCCAGCCGGTCCGCCCCGAGCATCCCCCACACCAACTGGCTCCGGATGTCCGCCGGGAGCATCTCCAGGAACTCCCGCGAGGCCCACGGCGTGTGTGTGAAGTGCCCGATCCGCAGGTCGGGGCGGAGCTCCCGGAGCATTCCGGGGGCCAGGGCCAGGTGGTAGTCCTGGATCAGGACCGCCGCCCCCTCGGCCGCCTCCTCCGCCAGCGCCGCCGCGAAGGCCTCGTTGTAGGTGACGTACGAGCCCCACTGCCGCCGGAACTCCGCGTCGAAGACCGGCTCGCGCGGGATCTCGTACAGGTGGTGGTGGAGGAACCACAGCACCGAGTTCGCGATGCCGTTGTACGCCCCGTCGTAGACCTCCGGGTCGATCGGCAGCATCCGTACGCCTGGCTCGGCGACTCCCCGCCGTACCGCCTCCCGGTCCGCGTCGGACAGGGCCGCGCAGATCCACAGCGCCTCCGGCTGCTGCGCGAGGGCGGCGGAGAGGCCGGAAACGAGGCCGCCCCCGCCACGGCGGGCACTGAGCGTGCCGTCCGTGGCGAGGGCGTACGAGAGGGGGCCGCGATTCGCGGCGACGAGCACCTGGGAAGCCATGCGGCGAACCTAGCCCGCCTCGCGTCCGGTCAAACGTCAGCGCCCGCGCACGCGCCGCACCGAGAGGAAGACCACACCGCCGGGTGCCGTGAGCGTGGCGGACGGGAGCCGATTCGGGCGTTACGCCACGCGGCGGCGCGCGTACTCCTCGATGTCGATCATCGGCGGCCGCTCCTCGGTGTCCACGGCGTAAGTGTGCGGTACGAACCCCTCCGGGCCCCGCTCGAACTGCGTCAGCTCCGGGCGTACGAGGTGCCCGCGCGAGAGCCTGACCTGCGCCGTGCGGTAGATCGCCGCGGCCATCCGCCCCAGCGCCTGGCCGTCCTGGTGGCGGTGCAGCCGTACGCCCACGTCGACCTGGGCCAGGGCGTCCAGCCCGGCCGCGTGCAGCGCGTCCACCAGCAGGCCCAGCTCGACGCCGTACCCCACGGGGAACGGCAGCCGCTCCAGCAGCTCGCGGCGTACGGCGTACTCACCGCCCAGCGGCTGGACGAAGCCGGCCAGCTGCGGCCAGTGCAGGTTGAGCAGGGGACGGGCCACCAGCTCCGTGACCCGGCCGCCCTGGCCGTGGGCCTTGGCGGAGGCCGGGGCGTACGGGTCGCCGAACTCCTGGCCGAGGGGCCGGTCGTACATGGCCTTGACGAACCGCACGTCCGGATCGGTCAGCAGCGGGCCGACGATCCCCGAGACGAAGGTCGCCGAGAAATCGCGCAGGTCGGCGTCCACGAAGCAGACGATGTCGCCGCTGGTGGCGAGCAGCGAGCGCCACAGCACCTCGCCCTTGCCGGGCAGCGCCGGGATCCGCCGCAGGACCTCGTCGCGGTGCACCACCCGGGCCCCGGCCTTGGCCGCGACCTCCGCGGTGCGGTCCGTGGAGCCCGAGTCGATCACGACGAGCTCGTCCACCAGGGGCACCGGCAGGCCCTCGATCAGATCGCGCCGGATGACTTCGACGATCTCGCCGACCGTCGCCTCCTCGTTCAGCGCCGGCAGCACCACGCTCACCGTGGTGCCCGCTGCCCGCTTGGCCGAAAGCAGCTGGCCGAGCGGTCGGTCGGCGGCTGACCAGGAGCGGTCTGCCAGCCAGCGCTCCACCTCTTCCAGCACCTTCAGCACTCCCTGGTTCATCATTGGGTTCATCACTGGTTTGGACCGAAATGTGATCCATCTCGCGGTTCGGACGGCTGTCTCAACCACCCGGGCCTTCGGTTACAGTCTTGAACAACGCGAAGGTCCACCGCATGCCGGGGGTCCCCGCGTACAAACGCACCGGCGCGCCACAGAGCGCGTGTGCCGGTGCCATACCGCTCATCCAGAGGGGCAGAGGGACACGGCCCGTTGAAGCCCCGGCAACCCTCCAGTCGGTTCTCGCGATCGCGCACACCAGCGCCGCCAGCGAGGTCCCCGGCTAGGGAAGGTGCCAATTCCGTCTCATGGCGAAGTGCGCCATGGGGAAGATGAGGAGAAAGGGCCTCGCCATCATGGCTGCACAATCTGTCGCAACCTCTGCCGAAACCGTTGAAAACGCTTCTGGCGCCTCTGTTGATCTCGGTCCCGCCACCGGCCTCTCCTGTCGTGAGTGCGGTACCCGCTTCGAGCTCGGCCCGATCTTCGCCTGCGCCGAGTGCTTCGGACCGCTCGAAGTCGCCTACGACCTGCCGCTGGGCGACCCGGAAGCCCTGCGCGCCGCCATCGAGGCCGGCCCGAACAACATCTGGCGCTACGCGCCGCTGCTGCCCGTCCCGGCGGACGTGGCCTCCAAGCCGAGCCTGAACCCGGGCTTCACCAAGCTCGTGGACGCGGCCAACCTGGCCAAGGAGCTCGGCGTCACCGGCAAGCTCTACGTCAAGGACGACTCCGGCAACCCGACGCACTCCTTCAAGGACCGCGTCGTGGCCATCGCCGTCGAGGCCGCCCGCGCCTTCGGCTTCACCACCCTCTCCTGCTCCTCCACCGGCAACCTGGCCGGCGCCGTCGGCGCCGCCGCCGCCCGCGCCGGCTTCCGCTCCTGCGTGTTCATCCCGCACGACCTGGAGCAGGGCAAGGTCGTCATGGCCGGTGTCTACGGTGGCGACCTCGTCGGCATCGAGGGCAACTACGACGACGTCAACCGCTTCTGCTCCGAGCTCATCGGCGACCCGCTGGGCGAGGGCTGGGGCTTCGTCAACGTCAACCTGCGCCCGTACTACGGCGAGGGTTCCAAGACCCTGGCGTACGAGATCTGCGAGCAGCTCGGCTGGCAGCTGCCCGACCAGATCGTCATCCCGATCGCGTCCGGCTCGCAGCTCACGAAGATCGACAAGGGCCTGCAGGAGCTGATCAAGCTCGGCCTCGTCGAGGACAAGCCGTACAAGATCTTCGGCGCCCAGGCCGAGGGCTGCTCGCCCGTCTCGACCGCCTTCAAGGCCGGTCACGAGGTGGTCCGCCCGCAGAAGCCGAACACCATCGCCAAGTCGCTGGCCATCGGCAACCCTGCGGACGGCCCGTACGTCCTGGACATCGCGCGCCGGACCGGCGGCTTCGTCGAGGACGTCAACGACGAGCAGGTCGTCGAGGCCATCAAGCTCCTCGCCCAGACCGAGGGCATCTTCGCCGAGACCGCGGGCGGCGTGACCGTCGGCGTGACGAAGAAGCTCATCGAGAACGGGCAGCTCGACCCCGCGCTGACCACCGTGGTCCTGAACACCGGTGACGGCCTCAAGACCCTGGAGGCGGTGGCCGAAGGTGGTGGCCAGACCGCCACCATCCGCCCCAGCCTGGACGCGTTCCGCGCCGCCAACCTGGCCTGATCCTCTTCTCCCTGCACACCGGAAAGGCAGTAGCGCCATGAGCGTCAACGTCCGCATCCCCACCATCCTGCGCACCTACACCGGCGGCCGGGCCGAGGTCTCCGCCGAGGGCGCGACCCTCGAAGAGGTCATCCAGTCCCTGGAGACCAGCCACCCCGGCATCGCCGCGCGCGTCTTGGACGACCAGGGCAAGCTGCGCCGGTTCGTCAACGTCTACGTGAACGACGACGACGTGCGCTTCGAGGGCGGGCTGCAGACGTCCACTCCGGACGGCGCCGGTATCTCGATCATTCCGGCCGTCGCGGGCGGCTGCTGAGCCCCGTACGGCGTGCGCGAGACCTCGTAGAAACTGAATTGCCCCCTCCGTTACCAAACGGAGGGGGCAATTCTGCTGGGTTGGGCGCGGTAGAGTTGGGGAAGTCCCCTCCGCTGTTCTTGCCCGCCGCATATGAGCGGGCCGCGAGAGGGTTGACATTGAGTCAACATGCAAGTGCGCTATGGGTCGTTGGCGTGGTTTGTCCGGCCCGAGTTGCCCTGGAATATTCTGGGTTTTCACCTTATTTCAATCTTTTGCCGTGTCCAGAATTCTCGTCGGAATGACCTGTTGCAGACAGCAGCGGTGCGGATACATTCAGCCCCGGTCGAGGCGTTCCGGCGCAAGTTCTGACCCGGGACCGCGAAGTGCGGTCCTGCGCAAGGGCCAGTAATAGGGGAGTTAGGCATGGCTCAGGGCACCGTCAAGTGGTTCAACGCGGAGAAGGGCTACGGCTTCATCGCGGTCGACGGTGGTGCGGATGTGTTCGTCCACTACAGCGCCATCCAGATGGACGGGTACCGCACCCTTGAAGAGGGTCAGCGGGTCGAGTTCGAGATCTCGCAGGGCCAGAAGGGTCCGCAGGCGGACATGGTCAAGCTCGCCGCCGGCTAGTCCGACCGCGATCGACCACCGACACGTACGGGGCCACGCACGGCGGCCGCGTACGACGGCACAACGGCATATGTACGAGGGGCCCACATCCTGGACACGGGATGCGGGCCCCTCGTGCGTGGCGGCTCCGGCGCCCTTGGCGCGCCTGGCTGTTCATCCCGGGTTGCCCGAAGCCGCTTGCACTCGGGGGGGTCGAGTGCTAATCATTGGCGTTAGCACTCTCCAGGTGAGAGTGCTACCTATACGAGGACCGGGTCAGTGAGGCCCGCAGGGTCCGGCGGGAAGAAACCGCCGGGCACGCAGGCCGTCCGTCGCGGGCGCGGGCGCGGTCCGGGAGCAATCCACCGCTGTCCGGGAGGACCACTTCAGATGGCCAAGATCATTGCGTTCAACGAGGAGGCCCGGCGCGGTCTCGAGCGAGGCATGAACCAGCTCGCCGACGCCGTCAAGGTCACCCTTGGCCCCAAGGGTCGCAACGTCGTCCTTGAGAAGAAGTGGGGCGCCCCCACGATCACCAACGATGGTGTCTCCATCGCCAAGGAGATCGAGCTCGAGGACCCGTACGAGAAGATCGGCGCCGAGCTGGTCAAGGAAGTCGCCAAGAAGACGGACGACGTCGCCGGCGACGGTACGACCACCGCCACCGTTCTCGCCCAGGCGCTCGTCCGCGAGGGCCTGCGCAACGTGGCCGCCGGTGCGAACCCGATGGCCCTCAAGCGCGGTATCGAGAAGGCCGTCGAGGCCGTCTCCGCCGCCCTGCTGGCGCAGGCCAAGGATGTCGAGACCAAGGAGCAGATCGCTTCGACGGCCTCCATCTCCGCCGCCGACACCCAGATCGGCGAGCTCATCGCCGAGGCCATGGACAAGGTCGGCAAGGAAGGCGTCATCACGGTCGAGGAGTCGCAGACCTTCGGCCTGGAGCTCGAGCTCACCGAGGGCATGCGCTTCGACAAGGGCTACATCTCGGCGTACTTCGCCACCGACATGGAGCGCATGGAGTCGTCCCTCGACGACCCGTACATCCTGATCGTCAACTCCAAGATCGGCTCGGTCAAGGACCTGCTGCCGCTCCTGGAGAAGGTCATGCAGTCCGGCAAGCCGCTGCTGATCATCGCCGAGGACGTCGAGGGCGAGGCGCTCTCCACCCTCGTCGTCAACAAGATCCGCGGCACCTTCAAGTCCGTCGCCGTCAAGGCCCCGGGCTTCGGCGACCGCCGCAAGGCCATGCTCGGCGACATCGCCATCCTCACGGGCGGCACGGTCATCTCCGAGGAGGTCGGCCTCAAGCTCGAGAACGCCGGTCTCGACCTGCTCGGCCGCGCCCGCAAGGTCGTCATCACCAAGGACGAGACGACCATCGTCGACGGCTCCGGTGACAGCGACCAGGTCCAGGGTCGCGTCAACCAGATCCGCGCCGAGATCGAGAACTCCGACTCGGACTACGACCGCGAGAAGCTGCAGGAGCGCCTGGCGAAGCTCGCCGGCGGTGTTGCGGTCATCAAGGCCGGCGCCGCGACCGAGGTCGAGCTCAAGGAGCGCAAGCACCGCATCGAGGACGCCGTTCGCAACGCGAAGGCGGCCGTCGAAGAGGGCATCGTCGCCGGTGGCGGCGTGGCCCTGCTGCAGGCCTCCTCGGTCTTCGACAAGCTCGAGCTCACCGGCGACGAGGCGACCGGCGCCAACGCCGTCAAGCTCGCGCTGGAGGCCCCGCTCAAGCAGATCGCCGTCAACGGTGGTCTCGAGGGTGGCGTCGTCGTGGAGAAGGTCCGCAACCTGCAGATCGGTTGGGGCCTGAACGCCGCGACCGGCGAGTACGTGGACATGATCGCCGAGGGCATCATCGACCCGGCGAAGGTCACCCGCTCTGCCCTGCAGAACGCGGCGTCCATCGCGGCTCTCTTCCTCACCACCGAGGCCGTCATCGCCGACAAGCCCGAGAAGGCCGGCGCCGCTGCCGGCGGCGGCATGCCGGGCGGCGACATGGACTTCTGATCCACCCCCGGGCTCCGGCCCGAAGGTAGATCGGCTGTTCGCATCACGTACCGAGGGCGGCACCCCCAGCTGGGGGTGCCGCCCTCGGGCGTTTGTGCGGGCCTAGAAGCCGGTGGTGTCGATGTCGAAGTCGAAGGGCTCCGGGACGTGCAGGGGCTCACCGAAGGAGACCGTCTTGCGGGAGCGGTATCCGTGCGGGGAGGGGTCCCAGAAGCAGGTGATCTCCGAGTCCTGCATGTCGACGACCAGGTAGACGGGGACGAGCAGGCCGTACACGTCCAGCTTTTCGTTCCAGTCGGCGTCTCTCGTAGACACCGAGGTGAACTCCGCTACTAGGGACAGAGCCGCACCGTCCGCGTGTCGGCCCTCCCCGTCGAAGGCCGCCTCATCCGCAACGAACAGGTCTGGCCCATAGGCGCGCTCGGAGGCCGAGAAGCGGAAGAGGAAGGGTGCTGTGTCCGCACCATGTCCTTCGGGGGCGTGGGCCTCGATCTGCTTCCGGAGCGCACGCATGGGCCGGTAGTAGCGCAGCTTGGAAAACGGCGACACGACGATCTTCCCCCGGATGAGCTCGGCCTTGAAGCCGTCTGGCGTGTTCATCTCCGCAACCGTCTGCAGGAGCTCCTCGAATGTCGGCAGCACCGACAGCCTCTCTATGGGTGTGGCCCGCTCGGTCATGATCGTCACCGTCATCCTCCGGATGGCGTGCTGTGCCCCTGAATGTGTGCCTCGTCCCAGGCTAGCGGCGGGCAGATCGCCGTGCCCGGCCTATGGGACGGACTGCCCCAGCCCCCCGACCTTTGGTTGACTGCAGACATGACTGATGTGTTCGTCAAGATCTGCGGGCTCAAGACCGCGCACGACGTCGAGGTCGCCGTGGCCGCCGGAGCCGATGCCGTCGGCTTCGTGTTCGCGCCCGGCAGTCCGCGTACGGTCGACGCCGCCACCGCGCGGGAGCTGGTCGCCGGGGTGCCGGACGGGGTGCTGACCGTCGGGGTGTTCCGGGGGCAGTCCGTCGCCGAGGTGCGGCGGTTCGCCGAGGAGAGCGGCGTACGGGGCGTGCAGCTGCACGGCGAGGAGGGCCCGGAGGACTTCGCGGCGCTGCGCGCCGAGGGCCGCACCCTGCTGCGGGCCACGGCGCTGCCCGTGGAGCGCTGTGGGGAGTACGGGGAGGACCTGCTGCTCCTCGACGCCCCGGACCCCGGCTCCGGCAAGCCGTGGAACTGGGGCTCGGCGGAGTTCACCGCCCCGGCCGGCCGCTGGCTGCTGGCGGGCGGGCTGACCCCGGCCAACGTGGGCGAGGCCGTCGCGGTCACCGGCGCGTGGGGCGTGGACGTGTCCAGCGGCGTGGAGAGCGAGCGCGGGGTGAAGTCCCCGGACCTCATCCGCGCCTTCGTCACGGCGGCCCGGGGCTCTTAGCCGTGCGGCGTTCGAGGGCCGGGGTCCGGGGCGGAGCCCGAGGGGTCCGGGCGCAGCCCGGCACCCCCTCCCCAGCCCGTCCGGCGCTTGAGGACCGGGTCAGGGCAGAGCCCTGGGAACGGTGGAAGGGCGGGTAGGGGACTTCGCCTCGCGCAGCGGCACACCCGCGGCGGCAGACCGCGACGGGCGGCCCCCGGCTCCGGCGCCCCGCCCGCGGCCGGGCGTCAGGCGAGCGAGTCGATCCAGCGCTCCAGGCGGCGGCCCTCCGTGGCCATCATCTCCGGGTCGCGGAGGGTGTTCGTGAGCAGCGAGATGCCCTGGTACGAGGCGATCAGGGCGACCGCGAGCTCACGGGCGTCCTCGGCGCGGCCCAGGGCGAGGAACTGCCGCTCGGCCCAGTCGAGCAGCACCCGCATGACCGTGGCCAGAGTCTGGTCGAGGCCGTCGTCGCGCTTGTCGAGCTCGGAGGCGAGCGAGCCGGTGGGGCAGCCGTAGCGGGCGGTGAGCTCGCGCTGCTCGACCCAGCCGGAGACGAGGGCCTTCAGCCGGTCCTGGGGGGTGGGGAGCGCGTCCAGGGCGGCGATCAGACCGGCCAGGTGCTGCGCGTGGGCGTCGATGGCCGCTTCGACGAGCTGGTCCTTGGTCTTGAAGTAGTAGTAGACGTTGCCGAGCGGGACGTCGGCCGCGCGCGCGATGTCGGCGATCGTCGTCTTCTCCATGCCCTGTTCGTGCAGGACCCGGGCCGCGGCCGCGGCGAGGCGTTCGCGCTTGCCGCCGCGCCTGCCGCCGGCTGCTTCGACAGCATCTGAGTAAGTCACCTGACTAAGTGTAGACGGGCGCCGTCCCGGAGGGCTATGGTCACCCCAGGAGTTAGTCAGTCGACTAACTCACTTCGCGGGTGGGGGCCTTTCATGATCGTCATCACGGGTGCGACCGGAAACGTCGGCAGCGAGCTGGTACGGATCCTCGCCGCGGCGGGAGAGCGGGTCACGGCCGTCTCCCGCCGGGCGCCGGAGGGCGCCCTGCCCGAGGGGGTCCGCCACCACCGGGCCGACCTCGCCGAGCCGCAGAGCCTGAAGCCCGCCCTCGCCGGGGCCGCGGCCCTGTTCCTGATGGTCGCGGGCGAGGAGCCGCAGGCGGTCCTCGACCTGGCCGCGGAGGCCGGCGTACGCAGGGTCGTGCTGCTGTCCTCGCAGGGGGTCGGGACCCGGCCCGAGCAGTACGGGCACCCGGCCGCCTTCGAGGAGGCCGTCCGCCGGTCGGGCCTGGAGTGGACGGTCCTGCGCTCGGGCGGGCTCGACTCCAACGCCTTCGCCTGGGCCGAGTCGATCCGTACGCACCGCACGGCCGCCGCGCCCTTCGGGGACGTCGGGCTGCCGACGGTCGACCCGGCCGACGTGGCCGAGGTCGCGGCGGCCGTCCTGCGGGGCTCCGGGCACGCGGGCCACACGTACGACCTGACCGGCCCGGCTCCGGTCACCCCGCGCGAGCGGGCCGAGGCCATCGCGGGGGCGATCGGTGAACCGGTGCGGTTCGTGGAGCAGAGCCCCGAGGAGGCCCGGGCGCAGATGCTCACCTTCATGCCCGAGCCGGCCGTGGAGGGCACCCTGGCGATCCTGGGCGCGCCGGTCGCCGCCGAACGGGCCGTCAGCCCGGCCGTCGAGCGGATCCTCGGCCGGGCCCCGCGCCCCTTCGCGGCCTGGGCTGACCGCACGGCGGCGGCCTTCCGCTGACCGGCCCGTCTCCCGGAACCCGGGTCCCCCCATTGCCCCCCACCGTCCAGCGCGTCCCCCCCGCCTCTCCCGGAGGAGCAGCACCCATGCCCGTACAGCCCGTCCTCGACTCGACGATCCACTACCGGGAGGCCGGTGCGCCCGCGGGCGTCCCCGTCGTCTTCCTGCACGGGAACCCGACCTTCTCCCACCTCTGGCGGGACGTCCTGTCCGCCCTCGGCGGTGGTCCGGCCCGGCTGCTCGCGCCGGACCTGATCGGCATGGGGGACTCGGGCAAGCCCGCCATCGGCTACGACTTCGCCGACCACGCCCGCTACCTCGACGCCTGGTTCGACGCGCTCGGCCTGGACGACGCGGTGCTCGTCGGGCACGACTGGGGCGGCGCACTCGCCTTCGACCGGGCCGCCCGGCATCCGGGGCGGGTGCGCGGAATCGCGTTCACCGAGACCATCGTCAAGCCGATGAGCTGGGAGGAGTTCCCGGAGGGCGGCCGCGAGCTGTTCCGGGCGATCAAGACCCCGGGGGTGGGGGAGGCCATGCTCCTCGACGCGAACGGGTTCGTCGAGGCGCTGTCCGGCAGCGGCGTCCGCCCGATGGACCCGCGCGACCTGGACGTGTACCGGGCCCCGTACCCGACGCGGGAGAGCCGGCGCCCGCTGCTCCAGTGGGCCCGGTCCATGCCGCTGGGCGGGGAACCCGCCGAGGTGGTGGAGCGCGTGGCGGCGTACGGGAACTGGCTGGCGGGGAGCCCCGCGACACCCAAGCTGCTGCTGACCTTCGCCCCGTGGCCCGGGGCGATGACGGGACCGGAGGCCGTGGAGTGGTGCGCGGCGAACATCGCGGGCCTGGAACTCGCCCGGCACGACGACGTGCCCGCCGGGCACCACACCCCCGAGGACCATCCGCTGCTGGTCGCGGCGGCGGTGGCGGACTGGGCGGAGCGGCACGGTCTGTGGCGGTGAGTCGGGTGCCCCGATCGGCGACGGGGGCGGGGCGAAGGGCGGGCGACGGGGGTCTTCGGACCCTCCGGCGGCGGACGTAGGTCCCTGTCGGTGGGCCTTCCGCCCCGGGGAGACTTCCCAGCATGGACACTCTGGATTCGGTGATCGTCAACGTCAACGATCACCTCTGGACCTACCTGCTGATTCCGCTGGTGGTCGGTGCGGGCCTGTACTTCACGGTCCGCTCCCGGGGTGTGCAGCTGCGCCTGCTTCCCGAGATGTTCCGGGTGGTGAAGGAGAAGACCCCGCCGCGAGCCGACGGCCGCAAGCAGGTCTCGTCCTTCGGCGCCTTCACGATCTCCGCCGCCGCGCGCGTCGGTACCGGCAACATCGCCGGTGTGGCCGCCGCCATCACCCTGGGCGGCGCGGGCGCCGTCTTCTGGATGTGGATGATGGCGCTGATCGGCGCGGCCTCCGCCTTCGTGGAATCGGCCCTCGCCCAGCTCTACAAGGTGCGCAACGCCGGCGGCGCCTATCGGGGCGGCCCGGCGTACTACATGCAGCGGGCGCTCGGTAAACGCTGGCTCGGGGTGCTCTTCGCGGTGACGATCACCGTCACCTTCGGCTTCGTCTTCAACGCCGTACAGGCCAACACCATCACCGCCGTGGCCTCGGGCTCCCTCGCCGACGCGGACGGGTCGAACTGGTTCGGCCCCTCCCTCGGCGTGCTGCTGGCCGCCCTGCTGGGCCTGGCCGTCTTCGGCGGGGTCAAGCGGATCTCGTCCATCACCACGGTCCTGGTCCCGGTGATGGCGATCGTCTACCTCCTCCTCGGCGCGGCGGTGGTCCTCCTCAACATCACCGAGTTCCCCCGGGTCATCGCGGACATCGTCGGCGGCGCCTTCGGCTTCCGCGAGCTGGCGGCCGGCGGTATCGGCGCGGCGATCCAGCAGGGCATCCGGCGCGGCATGTTCTCCAACGAGGCGGGCCTGGGCTCGGCCCCGAACGCGGGCGCGGCCGCCGAGGTCTCGCACCCGGTCAAGCAGGGCCTCGTACAGTCCCTGGGCGTCTTCTTCGACACGCTCCTCGTGTGCACGATGACGGCCTTCATCGTCCTCGTCACCAACCCGGAGCTGTCGGGCCGCCAGGGCGCGGACCTGACGCAGACGGCGCTGAGCGACACGCTGGGCGGGTGGGCAGGACACCTCCTCACCGTTGTGGTCTTCATGCTCGCCTTCAGCAGCATGATCGGGAACTACTACTACGGCGAGACCAACATCCAGTTCATCACCCGCAAGCGGTGGGTCCTTCCGGGGTACCGGGCGCTGGTCCTGTCGGCGGTCGTCCTGGGCTCGCTCGGCTCGGTGTCGATCGTCTGGAACCTGGCGGACGTGTTCATGGGCCTCATGGCCCTGATCAACCTCGCCGCGATCATCCCGCTGTCGGCCATCGCCTTCCGCCTCCTGGACGACTACCTCGCCCAGCGCCGGGCGGGCCTGGAACCGGTCTTCACCCGGGACCGCATGCCGGACCTGAAGGGCATCCAGTGCTGGGACCCGATCCGCACGACGGTCCCGTCGGCGCAGGCGCGGGGGAACGGGTGTAGCGGGGGCCCGCGCCACTCGATCGTGGGACGCTGAACGAAGCGGCCGCATGCCGTGAACCCGTCTGTCTACGCTCGCTGGCATATGCCACAGGAGAGGGGACCCGCGATGACCGCAGCCATGGTCGAGCCCGACCGCAACGCCGACGGCCCCACGTGGGAGTACCTGCTGCAGAGCTGGCGTGACCTGGACGTGCCGGAGGGATGGCGCGCCGAGATCGACGGAGGACAGATCACCTTGGTGCCGCCGCCCCACCGCCACCACAACGGAATCGCGGCCAAAGTGCAGCGCGCCTTGTACGGGATCCTGCCGCCCGAGTGGGAGGTCTATCAGACCCTCGGCATCCACATCGCCGCCCTGGACAAGCTCTACGTCCCGGACCTCGTGGTCGCCCCTGCCGCCCTGGTCGATGACGTGGCAGCCGAGGTATCCGACCCCGTCGACGCAGCTGAGTCCTTGCTCGTCGTGGAGATCACCTCCAAGAGCAACGCCGAGGACGACCGGAAGAAGAAGCTCTGGGCCTACGCCCACGCCCCCGTCCCGGTCTACCTGCTCATCGACCGCTTCGACGAGCACGGCCCCACGGTCACCTTGTTCACCGAACCGGAGAACGGCGCGTACAAGCACGCCGTCCGGGTCGCCTTCGGCGACGAGTTGCGGCTCCCCGAGCCCTTCGCGCTGACGCTGGACACGGGGAGCTTCCCGCACTGATCCAGGGCAGGACTGCTAGACCGCCGGGCCGGAGACGGCGACCGGGCCGTCCGGCTCGACCGAGGTCACGACCGCCGTCTCCCGCAGGGATTCGACTTGGTCGGGGGAGAGGTGGGCGCTGAAGCCGTTCAGGGCGTGGCGGTAGACGTGGACCGGGGTGATCCCGTAGGCGTCCGCGACGGCGGCCGGGTCGAGACCGCGGTGCACGGTGACGATGTACGCCGGCCACTCGGCCGGGGCCGTACGGGAGGCGGGAGCGGCTGGTCCGGTGGCGGCGGCGAGGGGGGCGGCGTGCGCGGGCAGGGCGGCCGAGGCCGCCAGGGCGAGGGCGGCGAGGGTCGTCGGCAGGGTCCAGCTCGTACGGGTACGCATGACGGCGAGGCCACCACGTACGGCCGGTCCGGTCAACGACCTGCGGCGGCGCGGCGGTCGCGGGCGGGGGTGAACTGCGGGAACCGTGAGTGCGCCCCTCCCCGGATGCGCGTGCGGTGGCTTCCGTAAGGGTGAACCTGCCGACCAGTGCCACACGGGGCGGGAGGGCCGGCAGTACCCGGGAGACCAGCGGACGGAATCCTTTCTTCAGTCGGTACGAGAATCAGCCCGCAGTGCGGCCGTACGGCCGGTCCGGTCCGGTCAAGGCCTGCGGCCGGCCCGCCGATGAAGGGGAGGGCCGCACTCCGGGACGCGTTCCCCGTCGACCGGAGGCGGCTTCCGCATGCCGCCCTCCACCCTTCGGGAGTCCCCTCGATGTCCATGCGCCTGCTCGCCCGCGCCGCCACCGCCGCGCTGCTCGCCGTCACCCCGGTGGCCGTCGGTACCGCCTCCGCCGACGTCGCGCCCGTGCCCACCCCGGTGCCGCTGACCGTCTCGGCCAACGCCATCCCCGGCCAGTACATCGTGACGCTGGAACCCGGCTACGACCCGGCCAAGGTGGCGGAGCGGCTGGGCCTCAAGCCGAAGTACCTCTACACCAAGGCCATGAACGGCTTCGCCGTCCCCATGACCAAGCTCCAGCTGGAGATCGCCCGCGTCGCCCTGGGCGTGAAGTCGGTCGCGTCGGACGCGAAGGTCTCGACCCCGTCGAGCGTGCAGACGAAGGCCACCGCCGCCCACGCCCTGCGCGGGCCGTCCGCCTCCTGGGGTCTGGACCGGATCGACCAGCAGGCCCTGCCGCTCGACAGCACTTTCACCACCCAGGGCAATGGGGCCGGGGTGACCGCGTACATCCTCGACACGGGGATCGACTACAAGCACGACGAGTTCGGCGGCCGGGCGACCTTCGGCTTCGACGCGATCAAGGACGGCCGCGACGGCCAGGACTGCAACGGCCACGGCACGCACGTCGCGGGTACGGTCGCCGGCAAGACGTACGGAGTGGCGCGCAAGGCGTCCGTGGTCAGCGTCCGGGTCCTCGACTGCACGGGCACGGGAGACTCCTCCGGGATCATCGCGGGCCTGGACTGGGTGGCCAAGAACGCCAAGCAGCCCGCGGTCCTCAACGGCTCCCTGGGCGGCGACAAGTCCGAGGTCCTGAACGAGGCGGCGAACGCCGTGACGGACGCGGGCGTCCTGCCGGTCATCGCGGCGGGCAACTCCTCGAAGGACGCCTGCTTCGTCTCGCCCGCGTCGGCGGGGAAGGTGTTCACGGTCGCGGCGAGCAACCAGTGGGACGAGGAGACCAGCTTCTCCAACTACGGCACGTGCGTGAGCCAGTACGCGCCCGGAGAGGCGATCGTCTCCGCCAAGCTGGGTGGCGGCAGCGTGGTCGAAAACGGTACGTCCATGGCCGCACCGCACGTCACCGGAGTGGCCGTCCTCTACAAGCAGGCGAACCCGGCCGCGACGCCGCAGGACATCGTCGAATACCTGGACGACAACTCCACGAAGGACGTCCTGAAGAGCGTCAGCAAGGGCACCTCGAACCAGCTGCTGTTCACCAACGGCCTCTGACCGCCGCGGACACGAGGGCGCCGCGCTCACGCAGCGGCGCGGTTCCAGCGCATCCGGGACCACGGCAGGGTCAGCTCGCTCCGGTCCGTCACCTCGCGCGGGGCGAGGTCCGCGATCGGGGCGGCCTCGCGGTGCCTTGCGTAGACGGTGTCGACGTAGCGGTGGCCGGTGTCCGGGGCGATGAAGAGGACCGTGCGGTGGGGTGAGCGCTCGCGCTCGTGGCGCGCCGCGAGGTAGCCGGCACCGGTCGACAGCCCGGCGAAGACCGCGTGCCGGCGCAGCAGGTCGACGCTGCCGGCGAGGGCCGCGTCGAAGGAGACCCAGTGCAGGGTGTCGTACAGCTCGTGCGAGACGTTCCCGAAGGGGATGGAGCTGCCGATCCCGGCGATGATCATCTCGGGGTCGGTGACGTGTTCGGAGCCGAAGGTGACGCTGCCGTACGGCTGGACGCCGACGAGTTCGACGTCCGAAGGGTCGGCGGCGCTCTCGCGGAGGTAGCGCGCGAGGGCGCCGGTGGAGGCGCCCGATCCGACCCCGCCGACGACGGTGAGCCCGTCCGCCGTGCCGGTGGCCTCGCGGATCCGGTCGGCGATCGCGCGGTAGCCGAGGTAGTGGACGTCGTCGTGGTACTGGCGCATCCAGTGGTACTCGGGGCGTGCGGCGAGGATCTCGTGGATCCGCTCGACGCGCCGCTTCTGGTCGAGTTTCAGGTCGCTGCACGGCTCCATCTGCTCCAGCGTCGCCCCGAGGACGGCCAGTTGGGTCCGCAGCGTGTGGTCCACGGTGGCCGAGCCGACGATGTGGCAGCGCAGGCCGTACCGGTGACAGGTCAGGGCCAGGGCGTACGCGTAGATGCCGCTGGAGCTGTCCAACAGGGTGTCCCCGCGGCGCACGACTCCGGTGTCGAGCAGGTGGCGCACCGCAGCTAGGGCGGAGACCACCTTCATCGTTTCAAAGCGCAGGCAGACGAGCCGGTCGTCGAGGCGTATCAGGTCCGGCCGGCCGATCGACTCCGCGATGTGCTGGTCCATGGTGAGGGCTCTCCTTGGGGCTGGGGGCGGTGGTGGCGCCGGTCGTGAAGGTGTGGGTGGCGGGGATGCCGTGGGCGTCCAGGGCGTGCAGGCAGCCGCGGACGCGGTGGCGCAGCCCGGGGGCGGCCGGATCGAAGAGCACGCCCGCCACCGCGCCGCTGTGCGCGATCTGCACGCCGACCGCCCCGGCCCGGCGGGCGAGGGCGGTCAGCGCGTCGAACTCCGGGTGGCGGAGCGCCCGTTGGCCGCGCCTCGCGCTGGCGGTGGCGACCGCGCCGAGCAGCTGCGCGTCGCCGGTGGCCACGGCTCGGCGCAGCAGCGCGCGCAGCCGCTCGTAGGCCCGTACGTCGCTGCGGTCCACGTCGGCCACGTCGGCCACCGGCAGGGACAGGGTGTCGACGGGTGCGCCCCCACCGAGGGCGCAGCCCACCACGACCAGCGGCGGCAGGGCCGGGCCGAGGACCTCCAGGACCCGGCCCTCCCGCTGGGCGAACAGCACGGGGCGGCCGGACAGCATCAGCGGATCGGAGGCCAGTTCGGCGCGTACGGCCAGCCCGGCGACCGTCGCGGGGTCCAGCTGCAGCCCGTACGAGTCCGCGACCGCGCGCACGGCTGCGATGACGTCGCTGCTGGAGCTGCCCATGCCCAGGCCCACCGGTATCTCGCCGGTGAGCCGCAACTCCCCGCCGCAGGGCGGCTGACCGGTCCGCCGCGCGCACTCGGCGACCGCGAGGGCGGCGGCCCGCGCCGCCTTCGTGCGGTCGGCGGGTACGACGGTCAGCGCCTCCGGCACCGCGCCGGGGCGGCGGACGAAGGCGGCGCTGCTGCCGGGGCCCGCCATGGGGAGGGTGACCAGTCCCGCGCACCGGCGCCCGGTGTCGTCGAGGAAGACGCCCTGGAGGATCTCGCCGTGGTGGCAGGGGGCCTGCCCGGCGCCGGAGAGGACCGGGCGCGCGGTGGCGCCGGGAATCATGCGCCGCCCGCCGTCCGGTAGCGGTACAGGACCGTCTCCTCGGCGCTGAACTGGGAGAAGGGGAAGGGCTCCGCGGACAGGGCGGTCACCCCGGAGCCGAGGAAGGCGCGGGCCACGGCGCTGCCGGTCTGCGCGTAGACGACCAGCGGGATGCCCCGGGAGCGGCAGCGCTTCAGGATGGTGTCGAAGGTGCCGTTGCTCAGGGTCATCCCGGTGGCGACGACGGCCTGCGCGCGCTCCAGCACCTCGTGCATGTCGTCGGTGACCGGGTCGCCCCACTGGGTGGCCTTGAGGTTGAGGTCGCACGGCAGCGGTCGGCCGCCGCGCTCGCGGATCGCCGCGACCAGCGGGTTGACGACGCCGATGAGTCCGACCTCGGCGCCCTCCTCGATGTCCAGCAGTCCCGCGATGGCCGCGTCGCGGGCCCGGGCGCGGATCTCCGGGGTGCCGGCGGGGAGGGTGACGGGTTCGGCGTCGCCGGCCTCGGCCGCCGCGCGGTGCGGGCGGGTCTCGGAGAGGTAGGCGTCGAGGGCGGCGATCCGCAGCGGGCGGGGGGCCTCGCGCAGGAGGACGTCGAGCGGGGTCCCGGAGGAGTCGCGGCAGATCGAGGGGTCGATCTCGCCGGCCTCGAAGGCGCAGCCGCCGAAGGAGCCGCCGAGGCGGACGAGGACGTACTGGTTGAGGTAGGTGGTGTCGCCGCCGGCCAGGCGGGTGCCGTGGTGGATCCAGAACACGCTGGTGGCGACGAGCGAGGAGGGGAGCGGGCCGTGCTCGCCGGCCAGTACGGCCTCGATGAGCGAGTCGACGGAGGGCGAGTCGACGGAGGGCGTCGGGGTGGTGGTCGTGGCTGCGGTGGTCGGGTTCATGGGATTCCTTTTCACAGGGCGGGTTGGGGCGCCGAGCGGTCCGCGGTAGCTGACCTGCGGGTGTCCGAGGGCGTCGGTGGTGAGTTCGGCGTCCACTTCGAAGACCTCGGCGAGCCGTTCGGCGGTCAGGACGGCGGCGGGCGGGCCGGAGGCGATCAGGCGTCCGTGGTGCAGGAGCAGCAGCCGGTCGCAGTACCGGGCGGCGAGGGACAGGTCGTGCAGGGCGACCAGAACCGTCTGTCCGGTGCCGGACAGCAGCTCCATCAGTTCGAGCTGGTGCTTCACGTCGAGGTGGTTGGTGGGCTCGTCGAGCAGCAGCCCGGACGGCTGTTGGGCCAACGCGCGGGCGATGTGGGTGCGTTGGCGCTCCCCGCCCGACAGCGCCTTCCAGGGGCGGCCGGCGAGCGCGGTGAGTCCTACGCGTTCCAGCGCGGCGGCGACCAGGGCCCGGTCGGCGGCGTCGGGCCCGCGCCAGCGGTCGCGGAACGGGGTCCGCCCCAGGCCGACGATGTCGGCGACCGCCAGATCGCTGTCGGCGCCCGCGTCCTGTGCGACGAAGGCCACCTGCCGGGCGATCCTGCGCGCACTCCAGTCGCGCACGGACTTCCCGTCGTACCGGACCGCGCCCGCGTCGGGAGCGCGCAGACCGGCCAGGCAGCGCAGCAGCGAGGACTTGCCCGAGCCGTTGGGGCCGAGCAGCCCGACGGTCTCGCCGGGGCCGATGTCCGCGCTGACGTCCCGTACGACCGGGGTGCCCGCCACCGACCAGCTGATTCCTTCGGCGGTGATCCTCACAGCTCCCCCCGCTTGCGCAGGACCAGCAGGAAGATCGGTACGCCGAGCAGTGCGGTGATCACGCCGACGGGGACCTCGCGGGGTCCGAAGGCGATCCGTGCCAGCGCGTCCGTCCACACCAGGAACACCGCGCCCGCCAGCGCCGTGTACGGCAACAGCACCCGGTGTAGCGGCCCGACGAGGAACCGCACCCCGTGGGGGACGATCAGCCCTACGAAACCGATGGCGCCGACGGTGGCCACGGCCACCGCGGTCAGCACGGCGGTGACCACGAGCAGCAGCATCCGCGTGTGCCGTACGTCGATCCCGAGGGACGCGGCGGTGTCGGTGCCGAAGGCGAGCCCGTCGAGGGCGTTCGAGCAGAGCCAGGCCGCCGCCAGCCCCAGCGGGGTGACGACCGCGCAGACCGCGACGGTGTCCCAGCGGGCCGGGGCCATCGAGCCCAGGAGCCAGTGGGTGACGGCCCGGGTGGTGTCCGCGTCCGCCGAGGCCATCAGGACGAGCGAGGTCAGCGCGGTGAAGAGCTGCCCGATGACCACGCCGGTCAGGACGATGCGTACGGAGTCCAGCCCGGTGCGCCGCAGGAGCAGCAGGAGCAGCCCGAAGGAGAGCAGTGCTCCGGCGAGCGCTCCGCCGGTGACGCCGAGGGTGTTCGCGCCGATCCCGAGGACGACCACGGTGACGGCTCCCGCGGACGCGCCCGAGGAGACGCCGAGCAGGTAGGGGTCGGCGAGGGCGTTGCGGGTGACGGCTTGGAGCACCGCGCCGCACACGGCGAGCGAGGCGCCGACGAGGGCGGCCATCAGCACGCGCGGCAGCCGCAGGTCCCAGACGAGCGAGTCCAGCAGCGGCGGCAACGGCGCGATGTCCAGGCCGAGTCGGGAGCCGAAGACGCGGCCGAGGCCGGTCCAGCCCACGTCGGCGGCGCCGATGCGGACGGCTGCCGCCAGCGAGGCCGCCAGGACGGCGCCGGCGAGGAGGAAGAGGCCCGCCCCGGCCATGGCGGACCGGGGCGCGGTGGACCGGGGCGCGGCCGGCCCCGGCCCGCTCAGGGCGACCGACCCGGGGGCCACCGTGTCAGCGGACATACCCGAGGTCCTTCATGCCGGCCGCGAGCAGCCCCAGGGCGTGGACGGAGCGCACCGAGGGGTCCAGTTCGATGCCGGGCACTTCGAGGATCTTGTCGTCGCGGACCGCGGCGAGCTTGGAGACGACGGGGTGTCCGGTCATGGTGGCGCGCTTCTCGGCGGCGCTGTCGCCGGGCCGGCCGCGCTCGGACAGGTCGCCGATCACGATGAAGTCGGGGTCCCGCTTGGCGACTTCCTCCCAGGAGACCTCCGGCCAGTCCTCGTCGACGTCGTCGAAGGCGTTCTTCGCGCCGACGATCCGGCTCATCTCGCTGGGCAGGCCGGTCTTGCCCGCCACGTACGGCATGCCGTTGAAGACGGAGTAGAGGTAGACGACGGTGGGCTGTTCGGCTCCCGCGGTGCCCCCGGTGAGCTTCGCGGCGTTCTCCCCGGCCTTGGTGACGGCGGCGCGCTGGTCGGCGGCGAGCTTGGCGGCCCGCTCCTCGGCGCCGAAGACCTTGCCGAGGTTCTCGTAGTCGGAGAAGAGCAGCTCGAAGGGGGTCCGGCCGGCCGGGTTCCGCTCGGGGCAGTCCACGGCGCTGACGAAGGTCGGGACCTTGAGGGCGTCCAGCTCCTCGCGGGTGCCGGCGCGGTCCTTGGTGAAGAGGTCGGCGGAGCCGCCGACGACGAAGTCGGGGGTGGCCGCGCGCAGTTGCTCGCCCGTCGCGATCTTCGGGGCGATGACGGGGACCTTGGCGTACGCGGCCTGGTACGGGGCGGGGATCTTCGTCTTGAGGTTGGCGGTTCCCGCCATCGAGTCCTGGAGGCCGAGTTCGAGCAGGGTCTCGGTCGAGGTCTGGTCCAGGGCGACGGCCCGCTTCGGCGGCGCGGCGAAGGCGGCCTGGCGCCCGCAGCTCGTGACGGTGGAGGCCTGGGCGGCGGGGGCGGCTGCGCCCTTGGAGTCGTCGGCGGCGGGTGCGGAGCAGGCCGCGGTGGCGAGGGCGATGGTCAGGGCGATGCCGAGGCGGGCGGGGTGGCGCATGGGTTCTCCGGTCTGGGCAGGGTGAATTAGGACGAATATTCATGAATGTGGCGTTGTCGTGCACCGGGCAAGAGTGCCGCGTTCGAGGGGTACTGTAATGGTATTCATTTTCAGTAAGAAACCCCGGGGTGGTTCGTGGACCCCCCGCCCGCCCTCCAAGGAGCAACCACACCGTGGCGAGCACGCCCGCGCCTCCGGCGCCCAAAACCATTGCCCCGTCCGCGCGTTCAGTCCTCCGGGACGTTCCGTTCCTGCGCCTGTGGGCGGGCACCACCGCCTCCGGACTCGCGACCTGGGCCCTGCCCTTCGTCCTCGGGCTCGCCGTCCTCCACCGCGACCTGAGCGCCGCCGGCCTCGGCCTGGTCCTCGCCGCGCGCACGGCCGGATTCCTCGCCGCCGTCACCGTCGGCGGCGTCCTGGCCGACCGGCACTCCCGCCGTGCGGTCGTCCTCTGGTCGGCCCTGGCGGCGGCGGTCGCGGCCCCCCTCCTCGCGGCCGGACTGGGCCGCTCGCTCCTGCTGATGACGGCCGCCGCAGCCCTCGCCGGAGCCGGACAGGGCGCCTGCCGGCCGGCGTTCCAGGCGCTCACCGCCGAGACCGTCGACCCGGGACGCCGCCAGCAGGCCAATGCCGCCATGACCATGGCCGTACGGGGTTCCACGCTCGCCGGACCCGCTCTGACCGCGCTGCTCGCGGCCTTCCTCGACGTCTGGACCCTGCTGCTCGGCATCGGCCTGCTCTGGCTGGTCGCCGCGCTCGTCCCGGGCAAGGGGCAGGGCACGGCCGCCGGTGCCGTCCCGGCGCCGCGCGCGAGTTTCCGCGCCGAGTTCGTGGACGGCGTACGGGAGGCACGCCGCCACCCCTGGTTCCTCGCCGGACTGGCCGCCCTCGTCGCGGTCATCGCCCTCGGCTACTCCGCCACCAGCGTCGCCCTGCCCCTGATCAGCCGGGACCGCTACGACAGCGAATGGGTGCTCGCGGCGGCCATGACCGCCTACATAGTCGGCGCCCTCGGCGGAGCCCTCGTCATCGCCCGCCGGCGGCCGCGCTCACAGGGCTGGGCCGCCTTCGCGGGGCTGGCGGCGTACGGATTCGCCCCGCTGAGCCTGATGCTGCCCGTGCATCCGTGGGTGGTCGTGGCCGCCTACGCCGTCGCCGGGATCGGGATCGAGCTGTTCAACGTGCCCTGGTTCACCGCCACCCAGCGCGAAGTCGCCCCGGACCGGCTGGCCCGCGTCTCCTCGCTGGACTTCCTCGTCTCCTACGGCCTGGCCCCGGTCGGCCTCGCCCTGATCGCCCCGGCCATCGACGCCTTCGGCGTCACGCCCGTCCTCGGCGTGTGCGCGGCCGCGTGCTTCCTCGTACCGGCGGCGGCCGCCCTGGTACCGACGGCCCGCCACTTCGCACGGGTGGCTCCGCCGGTGGATGGGCCTTAGGCGCTCTGTCCGGCGACAGGGTTGATCCGCCGGGCAACCATCGGGGCGCGTGGCGAGTCGAGTATGCGGAAGTCATGAACGTGTCTGATGGGGGACCCAGTTTTGAGAAAGTTCACGGCAGCGCTGACCACGGTGCTCGCCCTCGCCGCCACCTCGGTGGCGGTTGCGCCCGCGGCCCACGCCGCACCGCGCATGGAGTCATGGACGGAAGGCCGCATCGAGGACGGGAAGGTCTACCTGACCTTCCACGACCACGACGACCTGCGCCCCGAGGACGTCCAGATCCGGATCCGGCGCTACGGCTCGGACGAGGTGGTCGCCACGGTCGGTATCGCCGGTGCCCGTGACCGGGACCTGTGCGCGCCCTCGGGCTGCGACGGCGGGCGTTTCCTGTCCGAGCCGGCGGTGCTCTCCGAGGTGGGCAACTACACCACGGACGTGGTGTTCCGGGAAGGCACCGCGGACGAGCGCATCGGTCGTGACAGGGGGGATCTGACCTACGGGATCAACCCCCGCCTGACGCTCACCACGGACTACGCGACGGACTCCTGGGAGCACCCGTTGCACGTGCTCGGGAGCCTGACGGCCGAGGACCCGGTGACACACGTCGTCAAGCCGCTGGCCGACAGCAGAGTCTTTGGCAGCGGCGGTGGTCCCTGGTCCACGTCGCTGCGGACGGATCGGCAGGGCCGGTTCGCCGACCGCCCCGAGTTCGGCGAGGTCACCGAGCTCGTGCGCACCTATGAGTTCGAGGGCACCACAGAGTCGATCACGGTGAAGCGTCTGCGACACGATCTGAAGCTGACGGTCGACGGCGGCAGCACGATCACCGCCCCGGCCGGGAGCGACATCCCCGTCCGCGGCACGGTCCGCGCCACCACCGAGTCAGGTGTGGACAAGCCCCAGGATGGCCACGGCGTCATCGTGGACGACAAGTACAAGGCGCCCACCGAGAAGGACGGCAGCTTCGCGTTCAAGCACAGCGTCGGGCACAACACGTCGTTGACGGTCGGCCCGGACGGATCCGGCTGGTTCAACGAGCCGCCCCGGAAGAAGATCGCCCTGCGCCTCGTGCCGACCAAGTTCGTGTCGCTGAAGGCCGACGTGGACAAGTACCGCAAGGTCACGATCACCGGTAAGCCGGAGGTGGCCGAGGGGTCGTACCCGACGGGTACGACTGCTCCGATGGCGGTCCAGTACTCCTCCGACGGGCGGACGTGGAAGACGGTCGACTCGTTCACCGGCCGGTACGGCCAGGCCTTCTCGCGGACCCCGGCCCAGCTCTCGCCGCTCACCGGCACCGGCTACTGGAGGGTGCGCGTGACGGAGGCCGCCCAGAACAGCCCCACGCTCAAGAGCATCCGCAAGGCCACGCAGCTCTCCAACGACGACCTCACCCCCGAGGGCGTCAAGGCCGGCACGCAGATCACGGCGAAGGGCGGCCTGCTCCAGCAGTCCGGCACCTCGTGGAAGACCTACGCGGGCCAGAAGGTCCGGGTCTACTTCAAGGCCTCGGCCAAGGGCTCGGTCTGGGAGCCGATCGCGAGCACCACCACCAAGGCCGACGGCACCTTCAGCACGAAGGTCACCGCCCGCCGGGACGGCACCTGGCAGATCCGCTACACCGACACCCCCGCCACCCACTACGCGGACTACGGCCGCGAGGACTACGTGGACGTCCGCTGAGCAGACGGACCGCGTGAGGCGCCCCGGCAGCAGCGGACACCCCGCGGCCGCCGGGGCGTTGTCAGTGGCCCGAAGGCTCCCCGGTCACCCGTCGAAGCACTGACGAACACGCTGCCGCCCAGGGCCGACATGGCGAAGCCCGCGCGACCCGAGCGCACGCCGAGGAACGCCGACCCGGCGCCCCGGCCCATGATGTCCCAGCGGTCGAGGAGCCGGGCCCGGGTCCAGAGCGCCGGTGCAGCCCAGTTGTCGGAGTGCATGTGGCACCTGGAGGCCGGCCCCGCGGACAGGCCGGTACACCTTGCGGTCGCGTTCCTGGATCCCCATCGACGCGCACATGAGCAACGGCAGATCAGGTGACGGGCTTGCCGTCCCACGCGCTGATCTCCTGGAGGCACAGCGTGACCCACTTCTTCTTGTCGTCGGACGGCCAGGACAACAGCCGGCCGGCGGCACAGTCGATCTCGCCGACCGAAATCACCTTGTACGTCTTGTTCCACCAGATGGGGAAGTCGCAGGGTTCGACGTAGGCACCGCCCTTTTCACCGTCCTCGATACGGACACAGTCGCCCGCCTCGGCGTTGGAGATGTCTTGCGAGTAGACCGCGAGCCCGATCAAGCAGAGAGCGCTCGCGATGAACAGGACGATCAGCCCGACGCCGAGGCACCCGAACCTGCCGTTGCGCTTCGGCGTCGGGGGTGGGGTCGGTGTCGGGGTCGGCTCGAACGTCAAGGCCGGCCTCGGGGGCCTTCCCAGTCCAGGCATTGAGGTCGGCATCGGTCCCGCTTTTGGCTTGGGCCTCGTCGGCGCCTTCGTTGGCGTTCCGGGCCGCGCCTTCGGCTTGGCCGTTGTCGCCTTCGTGCTCTTGGCAGCGGACCCGGCGGCCTTCGGTCGTCTCACCACCCCCACCAGGTCACCGGCCCGTACGGTATCTCCGGCCGCCGGGCCGGTCTCCCGCAGTTCGCCCGCGGCCGGAGAGACGACCACCGCGCGCAGCCGCCCGTCGGTCACCGAGAAGAGCGTCTCTCCCGTCGCGACCGTCTCTCCGGCCCGTTTGTGCCAGCGGGTCACCGTCGCCCGGTCCGCCCCCGCCAGTTCCCCCGGTAGGGCCGGCAGAACCACCGGTACGATCCGGTCCGCGCTCGCCCTCCTCGCGTACAGCGCGCCCATCGCGTCGGCGACCTCGGCCAGCAGCGCCCAGCGCACGCGTTCGTCCGCCGAGACCGGGGCTCCGTCCGGCTCGTCCATGATCCAGGTCGCGGCCAGCACACCCCTTTCCACGATCATCGTGGTGATCTGATCGGGGTTCCGGCGCGCGGCGGGCGCGTACGACTCCGCCGCCGCCGCGAACCGCCCCAACAGCTGCGCTGTCGTCGGTCGTTGCGCCGGGTCTTTGTGAAGACACGGCAGAAGCAGGTGGGCGAGTTCGGGCGGGACGCCGGTCAGGTCGGGTTCTTCGTGGACGACGCGGTGCAGGACCGCGAAGGTGGCGACGCCGCCGAACGGGGTGCGTCCGGTGACGGCGTACACCAGGAGGCCGGCCAGGCTGAACACGTCTGATGACGGGCCGACTTCGCCGTCGGTGGCCTGTTCCGGCGACATGAAGGCGGGGGTGCCGATCACTCCGTGCGCGGTGAGCCGGGTGGCCGCGTCCAGGGCGCGGGCGATGCCGAAGTCGATGATGCGGGGGCCGTCCTCTGCGAGGATGACGTTTCCGGGCTTGAGGTCGCGGTGGACCAGGCCGTGGGAGTGGATCGCGGTGAGCCCCTCGGCGAGTCCGGCGCCGAGCGCGGCCACCGTTCCGGCCGGCAACGGCCCGTAGGCGTCCACCGCCTCCTGCAAGGACGGTCCGGGCACGTACGCCGTCGCCAGCCACGGTACGTCGGCCGTCACATCGGCATCGACCACCATCGCGGTGTAGAAGCCGCCGACCTGCCGCGCCGCCGCCACCTCGACGGCGAACCGGCGCCGGAACTCCGGAGCCTTGGCCAGATGCGGCCGTACGACCTTGACTGCGACCAGCCGCCCGCCCCGCGAGCGCCCCAGATACACGTCACCCATGCCGCCGCCGCCCAGCCGTTTCAGCAGGGCGTACGGGCCTATCCGGGAGTCCGACCATGATGTCTCGGGCATGACAACAGTCTGATCGGTAAGGGCAGCCTCGGGACGTCCTTCCGGGAAAAGGTCGCGGACCGAGTGGTCAGATGACCGGCGGGACGGCTCCTAGACGAGGGCGGCGACGAACGCGTACCAGGCGGGGGCGCCGAAGGTGAGGTGGGGGCCTTCGGGGACCTTGGAGTCGCGGACGGGGACGATGCCGGGGTGGTCGTCGGCGACTTCCAGGCAGTCGCCGCCGCTTCCGCCGCTGTGGGTGGACTTCCGCCAGGTGGCCATCTCCAGGCAGTCGCCGCCGTCGCCGCCGCTGTAGCTGGATTTGTGCCACATGGCAGTCGAGATGTCGTACTCAGGCCTGCTCGTCATGTGCGTAATCCTCCGCCACAGATTCGATCAAGGCCAGTGATTCACGTGGTGCCAGCGCGCTGGCGGTAAGGAGATCGTAGGTCAGGAAGTGGCGTGCCACCGTGGCCGGATCGTCTAGGAGCAGCCCTGTTGTGTGGCCTGCGAGATAGGCGAGCGGGGGTGCGTCTTCGAACGACATGAGCTTGAGGGGGCCGTCCATGGTCGCGTGGGCACCCGCACTGAACGGGAGCACCTGGACGATGATCCGGTGGGACCGGATCAGGTCCGCGAGCTGCCGCAGCGTTTCGGCCATCACGGCCCGGCTCCCGATGACCCGACGCAGCACCGCCTCGTCGAGCACGCACCACAACAACGGGGTTGTTGGCTCCGCGAGCAGGGCCGCACGGGCCAGCCGGGCTTCGACCAGGGCGTCGATGGCCGACTCCGTCGCCGTCGGCTGGTAGGCGCGGAAGACGGCCCGGGCGTAGGCCTCCTTCTGGAGCAGGCCCGGGATCAGCAGGGGTGCGTACTCCCGGATGGCCTTCGCCAGGCCCTCGGCCTCGGCGGCCTCCGTGAAGTGGTCGGGGTATTTGAACTTCGTCACCGCTTGGCAGTTGCGGGTGAAGAAGTCGTCCGTGCCGAGGATCCGGTCGATCTCGCGGCCCAGCTCCACCGTCATCCGGCGGGTACCCGCTTCGAGTTGGCCGATGAAGGAGCCGCTGACGAAGAGGGGCTCGCCTAGTTTGTCCTGGCTGAGGCCGGCCCTTTTGCGGGCGACGCGCAGTTCGGAGCCGAGCATGGTGCGGGGTGAGGAGAACGGGTCGACGCCTCCGGAATCGGGCACTGCAACTCCCCTGACAACAGGTGCGGTTGTTGTAGAGCGACTCTTGCAGGCTAGTCAGTGCGTCGCCACTCTGAGTACTGAACGCGATTACTCAGAGCGAAAGGTGACATGTCATGGTGCTCACGCCGATGGAACGGATGCTGGCGGCCGAGGAGGCCGTGGGGCAGCTGAAGGCCGCGCTGACGGACGTGGGGGTGGTGTTCCCCTCGCTCGGGGTGGACGGGGTGTCCGCGGCCGGGTCGTACGGGCTGCCGCTGGTCGACCTGGGGCGCTGCAACCTGGACACCGCGCTACGGCTGGCCGCCGTACTGCACGAGCGGGCGCACCCCTGAGGGGCCGTCCAGGCGGACCGTCAGGCGCGGGAGGAACCAGCCGACCAGGGGGCCCGTGCACAGGGCGACGAACACGGTGCCGAGGCCGAGGGTGCCGCCGAGCAGCCAGCCGAGGCCGGCCACGGTCACCTCGATGCCGGTGCGCACGGTCGCGACGGGCAGGCGGGTCAGGCGGACGAGGCCGGTCATGATGCCGTCGCGCGGGCCCGAGCCGTACTGGGCGCCGAGGTAGAGCGCGTCGAAGAAGCCGAGGGCGACCAGGCCGAGGGCGAGGTACGCGAGGGCGGCGGCGGTCCCTTGGGGGGCGGGGAGTACGGCGGCGGTGGCGTCGGCGGCGAAGCCGACGATCGCGACGTTGAGGACGGTGCCGAGCCCGGGGAGCTCGCGCAGCGGGATCCAGGCGAGGAGCACCAGGAGCGAGATGAGGTTGGTGGCCCAGCCGAAGGAGATGCCGAGGCTCTTGGCCGCGCCGTCGGTGAGCACGCTCCAGCTCGCCGTGCCGAGGCCGGACTGGACGAGCGTCATGACGGCGGCGCCGTAGCCCGCCAGGCCGAGCAGGAGTTGGGGGACGCGGCGGGCGGTGCGGCCCGCCCGGAGCTGGGCGAAGGCGTTCAGGCGGGGCGGGTGGGTGGCGGGAGCGGGTGCGGGTGCGGGGCGGGGCATGGGCTTAGCCTCAGGGCCATCTGGCCCTGGATTCGATAGCCAGATTGCGTACGCTGGCCGGATGAAGATCAGCGCGCACGCGGTCGGACGCATGGTGGGGACCTGGCAGGAGGGCCCCGGGCCGGCGCACCAGCGGCTCTCCGACCGGCTGCGGCTGCTGATCCTGGACGGGCGTCTCTGCCTCGGGGCGGCGCTGCCGGGCGAACGGGACCTGGCCACCGCGCTCGGTACGAGCAGGACCACGGTCGGGGCCGCGTACCGCACGCTGGTGGATCACGGCTACCTGGCCACGAGGGAGCGCGCGCGGGCGACCGTACGACTCCCGCACGAGGACGTGCCCGCCGAGCGGCGCAGGGCCGGTGCGGACGCGGAGGCGGACGCCGACGCGGAGGGCATCGACCTGTCCTTCGCCGCGCCTCCCGCGCCCTCCGAGATCCTGCACGCCGCTTTCGCGACGGCGCTGGAGCGGCTGCCGCTCCACTTCGAGCGGCACGGGTACGACCGGTACGGCACCGCGGAGCTGCGCGAGGCGGTTGCCGGGTGGTACGGGCGCAGGGGGCTGCCCACCTCGCCCGATCACGTCATGATCACCAACGGTGCGCAGCACGCGATCGGTCTGCTGGCGCGCACGCTGCTGTCGCCGCGCGACAAGGTGCTGATCGACCACCCCACCTATCCGCACGCGATCAGGGCGTTCACCGATGCGCGCGCCCGGCTCCTGCCGGTGGCGGTGGGGCCGGCCGGCTGGGACGTGCCGCAACTCCTCGCGGCGGCCCGGTCCGCGCAATTGGCGTACCTGATCCCGGACTTCCATAACCCGACCGGGATGTACATGCCCGCGGACGTACGCCGGAGCCTGCGGCCGGCCTGCCCGACGATCATCGACGAGACCCTGGCGGACCTGGGGCTGGAGGCGACGGACCCGGACCCGGCCGCGGAACCCTTCACCGCGACGCACCCCACCGCCATCAGCGTCGGCTCGGTGTCCAAGAGCATCTGGGGCGGCCTGCGCATCGGCTGGATCCGCGCCGTGCCCGCGCTGCTGGAGCGCGTCGCGCGAGCCCGCCCGGCGACGGATCTCGGCACCCCGGTGGTGGAACAGCTCGCCACGGCCGTGCTCCTGAATGGAGGTCAGACCAGGCGGCCCGACGCCCTGCTCCAACTGCGGGCACAGCAGGACGCCTTGCTCACGGCGCTGGCCGACCACCTCCCCGAGGTGCGCGCGCCGCGGGCGCCCGGCGGGGTGACGCTGTGGGCGCGGTTCCCGGAGCCGGTCGGTTCCCGGCTGGCGGCGATCGCGCCGGACCACGGGGTGACGATCGCGGCGGGGCCGCGGTTCGGGGTCGGCGGCGCGTTCGAGCGCCATGTCCGCCTGCCGTACACGCTCCCGGCGCCCCGCCTCACGGAGGCCGTCCGCCGCCTGGCCGCCGCCCACCGGGCCCTCACGGCGGGCGCCACCGGGATCCACACCCCGGCGGCGGTGGGCTGAGCCGCGTTGGGCCGTGGCGGTGGCCGTCCCCGGCCGTTCGGGGGAACGGCCGCGATCCGGTCCGCCCCTTCTGCCGTCCGGCGTTGGCATCGTCGACGCAACGAAAGAACGAAGGAAGGTGACGCGATGCCGCTGTATCTGTCGAGGTTCAGCTACACGCCGGAGACCTGGGCGAGGCTGACGGCCCACCCGGAGGACCGCTCGCAGGCCGCCCGGTCGTACATCGAGTCCGTCGGCGGGAAGCTGCACGGCTTCTGGTACGCCTTCGGCACGCACGACGGCTACAACCTCTGGGAGGCCCCGGACGACGTGTCCATGGCCGCGGTCGCCCTGGCGATCAGCGGCGGCGGCGCGCTCAGCTCGTTCGAGACGACGGTCCTCCTGAGCGTCGAGGACACCCTGGACGCCCTGCGCAAGGCCGAACGGATCCGCTACCGGCCCCCGGGCGTGGCCGAGACGCCGTGACTCCGGCGAGCGAAGACCGCTAGACCTTCACGGCGGCGAGCCGGGTGCCGCAGAGTGCGGTGAGGTCCTCGGGGTCGGAGGTGAGGACGGTGACCGGGCCGGGCGCCGCGAGTGCGGTGGCGGCCAGCATCGCGTCGATGGCGTACTTGTGCCCGTGCAGGCCGGCCTCGCGGAGCAGGGCCGTCGCGGCGTGGGCGATCTCCTCGGTGACGGGTTCGACCACCACCCGGGACAGCGCCCACATGAGGGCGGGCATGTTGATCTTCGGGTGGACGACCTCGACGAGGGTGGCGGTGCTGGTGATGACGCGCACGTCGCGGGCGAAGGCTGCTGCCAGCCATGCCACGGTTTCGCGGTCCCGGGCGACGTACTTCGAGAGTCCCTCGCTGTCGAGGACGAGGGTGCCGGCCGGAGTGGCCTTCTGGGGTGTCATGCGGCGCTTTGCCCACTCTCGGTATCGGCCGGTGCCTCGTCGTGGACGCGCAGGAGGAAGTCGGCCTTCTCCCTGATTTCCTCTGCCGTGATCGGACCGATCTCGGCCTCGGCGGCAGCGACGAGCTCCGCCAGGTTGTCCCGTTCGATCTGGCGGGCCACGGCGGCCGTGACGTAGGCGGAGAGGCCGGAGGGGCCGCTGCGGGCGCGAGCGGCCTCGGCGATGTCGCGGGGCATCGAGATGGAGTACTTCTGGGTGGCATCGCTCATGCCACCCATGCTACTTCTGATGCCACCACCGTGTTCGGCGTGTGGGGCGTAGAGGTGCATGTGCATAGGCTCCAGGCATATGCATGCCTCGGGATGCCTTTTCGTGCCGATTCGCTCGATGGGGTGACGGCCCCGCCCTCAGTCTGTGCGGAGCCGGGCGTGGAGGTGTTCGTCGTGCCAGCCGTCCGCGTGGAGGAGGGCGCCGCGCATGGTGCCCTCCAGGGGGTAGCCGGAGGTCGTGGCGACGTGGCAGGAGGCCGGGTTGGCCGTGGAGTGGGTGATGCGCACGCGGTGCAGGCCGAGGTCCTCGAAGGCCCAGGGGGTCAGGACGGCCAGGCCTTGGGCGGTGGCTCCGGCGCCGCGGCCGGCGGGGAGGAGCCAGTACATGAACTCGCCGCTGCCGCCGCGCAGATCGAGGTCGGCGAGGGCGATCACGCCGACGGCGCAGCCGCCGTCCGCGGGGGCGAGGGCCCAGACCGCCGAGCTTTCGGCGTGCCAGCGCTCGCGCCAGCGGGCGATGCGGGTGACGGCCTGCTCCTCGGTGAGCGGGTCCGGGCGGTTCCAGTGGCGGATGTCCGGATCGGCGTACGCGGCCACGAGCGCGGGGGCGTCGTAGGGCTCCCAGGGGCGCAGGCGCAACCCGCAGGGGAGGTCGTACGAGGGCTGGGCGAGCGCGGCCATCCGGCCCGACGGGACCACGGGCGGTATGGGGGTGGTCGGCGGGGTGAGGGGCGGGGCGATCGGCGAGTCGGTCATCGGGTCATCATCGGGCCATCGGCGTGACCGTGTCGGGCCCGTATCCGGTGCTGGTCGGGTCCTGGCGCCGCCATTGGGGGCCGGTCGCCCCGGCGGGCGTAACAACCGGCGGAAACTTCATCACAGTAAGCGACATTTCATCCCTTTCTTCCTAGTCTCGCGTCCCGGTACCGAGTGACCGAACGAAATGGACGATGAGATGAGACGACGGCTTTCCGCGATCACCGCGGCCGGTGTGGCCGCGATCCTCGCGCTGGGCGGCGGAACGGCCGCGACCGCGACGGCGAGCACCAACCCGGACGGCGGCAAGGGCGGCAAGGGGTTGTGCGCCCCGGGCGTTCCGATCGGGCCGGAGGGCGAGAAGTTCTACGACCCGCCGTCGCCGCTGCCCGAGGGGGATCACGGGGACCTGATCTGGGCCCGCCGCGTCGACGCCCCCGACGGTGCGCGCGCCTGCCGGATCCTGTACCTGTCGACCCTGCAGACCGGTACCCGCGTCGCCGTCTCGGGCATCGTGGCCTGGCCCGACGCCCCCGCGCCGCGCAGCGGCCGCAACGTCGTGGCCTGGGCGCACGGGACCGTGGGCGGACCGCGCCAGTGCGCGCCCTCCGCGGTGCCGAACCCGGCGACCGACCTCGTCGGCTACTACACCTACGACAGCCCGTGGGGCATCGACGTCGGCGTGCCGGCGCTGACGCAGTTCCTCGACTCGGGTGACGTCGTGGTCGGTACGGACTACCAGGGTCTGGGCACCCCGGGCGTGCACCAGTACACGGTCGCCGTCACGGAGACGAACAACGTCCTGGACTCCGTGCGCGCGGCCCGCCAGATCACCGATACCCGCGCGAACGACAAGGCAGCCGTCCTGGGCTGGTCGCAGGGTGGCGGCGCGGCGGCGTTCATCGCCCAGAACTACAAGGCGTACACCCCGGAGACCAAGCTGGTCGGCATCGCGGCGCTGGCGCCCGCCGCCAACCTGGGGCCGGACTTCCGCGGCCTGGTGCTGCCCGGCCCGACGTCCCCGACCTCGCCCTCCCACAACGCGGCGCTGCGCGTCAACGTCTACCGGGGCTTCCTCGCGGCGTACCCCGGGCTGAAGGCCGAGGACGTGCTGAAGCCGGCCGGTCTGGAGGCGCTGCGCGGGGACGGGGTGATGTGCATCGAGCACCTCGCCGACGTGATCCAGAACAACGTGGGCAACGCGGGTCAGCTGGACACGCTGTTCCAGCCGCTGACCGTGGTGCCGGAGATCTGGCACCAGCGCTTCCGCGAGAACACCGCGGGCCTGGTCGCCTCGGTGGCGCCGATCCTGGTGATGCAGGGCACGGCCGACACGGTGATCAACCCGAACTCCACCGACGAGTACGTGAAGCGGGCCTGCCGGTTCGGCAAGCCGGTCGAGTACACGAAGTACCAGGGGGCGACGCACCAGACGATCCCCAACGTCGCGGAGCCGGAGTACCTGGGCTGGATCGCGGACCGCTTCGCGGGCAAGCCCGCTCCGTCCAACTGCCCGTGACGTGACGGGTTCCTGAGCAGCAGCAGCAGGAGCAGCAGGAGCGAATGAAGGCTCCCGGCCGGTGGACCGCACCGGCCGGGAGCCTTCGTACGTGGGGCCGCGCGGGGGCCGCCGCGGTCAGCGGCCGACCGGGACCGGGGCCGCGTCCGCGGCGGGCGCGGGGTCGGTGGCCGGGGTCGCCTCCGGAGCGGTCTGCGAGGTGGCTCCCGCGTCCGGGGCGGCGTTGAACTCGGTCAGCATCTGCTGGGTGAAGCCGAAGAAGTAGGTGGCGGCGAAGCCCACGAGGTAGCCGACGGCCAGGCCGCCCGCGTAGATCGCGATGGTCATCCCCATGCCCGACTTGCCGTCCAGCAGCGGGAACAGCGCCCAGCCCGAGGGGCCGATGGCGGTGGACCCGAAGGCGGTGCCGAGCTGGTTGAAGAGGCCGACGAAGGCTCCGCCCGCGGCGCCGCCGATGCAGGCGGTGACGAAGGGGCGGCCCAGGGGGAGGGAGACGCCGTAGATGAGGGGTTCGCCCACGCCCAGGAAGCCGGCCGGGAGGGCGGACTTGATGGTGGCGCGGATCGAGCGGTTGTGCGGGAGCTTGTAGTAGACGGCGATGGCCGCGCCGACCTGGCCCGCGCCCGCCATGGCGAGGATGGGGAGCAGGACGGTGTAGCCGGTCTGTTCGATCAGGGTGGTGTGGATGGGGATCAGGGCCTGGTGCAGGCCCAGCATGACCAGCGGGAGGAAGAGCCCGCCGAGGACCAGGCCCGCGAAGGCGCCGCCGGTGGCGAGCAGCCAGGTGGCGAAGGTGCCGATGGCGGTGGAGACCTCACCGGCGACGAACATCAGGCCGAAGATGGTGACGAGGCCGGAGATCAGCACGGTGAGGGTGGGGGTGACCAGGACGTCCAGGGCCTCCGGGACCCACTTGCGGCACCACTTCTCCACCTGGACGGCGAGCAGCGCGGCCGCCAGCGCGCCGAGGACGCCGCCCTGGCCGGGGGAGAGCTGCTGGCCGAAGGCGTCGATCTTCGCGACGCCGGGGAAGACGATGATCGCGGCGACCGCGCCGCCGAGGATGGCGGTGCCGCCGAACTCCTTGGCCGTGTTGTAGCCGACGAAGACCGCGATCAGGGACATGAAGCCGCTCGCCATCGCGGCGAGGGCGGGGACCACGGCCGGCACCCAGCCCATGTTGGTGAGGAAGCCGTTGAGTCCGGCGATGATGCCGCAGCCGATCAGGGCCGGGATCAGCGGGACGAAGATGTTCGCGATGCGGCGCAGGAACAGCTTGAAGGGGGTGGAGTTCTTCGCCTTCTGGGCGTTCTTGATGGCCGCGCCCTGGGCGGCGAGTTCGCCGGCCGTCACGGTGTGGGGGGTGGCGGGGGCGGCGGGCGCCGGGGCGGCCGAGCGGCCTTCGGCGACCAGGGCCTCGAACTCGGGGGTGACGCGGGCGACGGTGCCCGGTCCCAGCACGATCTGGTACGTGTCGTCCTCGACGACGCCCATCACGGCGGGGAGGGCCTTGAGGGCCTCGTCCTGGACCAGGGTGCGGTCGCGCAGGGTGATCCGCAGGCGGGTCATGCAGTGCGCGATGGAGAGGATGTTGTCCGGACCGCCGACCAGGGGAAGGATCGCGGCGGCTGTGGCGCGGTTCTTGTCAGTGGACATGTGGTGTTCGCCTTGCTGCTGGGGGGTCGGCGGGGGTGGCCTGGGGGCAGGGGTGGGTCAGCGGTGGGTCAGGGGTGGGTCAGCGGGGGGTCTGGGTGAGGGCGGCCCGGAGGTGGCCCTTGGAGGCGGTGAGCAGTTCGCCGGCCGTGGGGCCGTCCACTCCGCCGAGGATGACGAGGATGGCCTGCTTGACCTCGCCGCCGGACGCGGTGAGCGCGGCCTCGATCTCGGCGTCGGGGGCGCCGGTGGCCAGCGAGACGATGCGCCGGGCGCGGGCGCGCAGCTTCTCGTTGGAGGAGCGCATGTCGACCATCAGGTTTCCGTACGTCTTGCCGAGCCGGATCATCGTGAGGGTCGAGATGAGGTTGAGGACGAGCTTCTGCGCGGTGCCGGCCTTCAGCCGGGTGGACCCGGTGAGGAGTTCGGGGCCGACGACGACCTCGATGCCGTGGTCGGCCGCGGCGGCGAGCGCGGAGCCGGCGTTGCAGGACAGGCCGACGGTGAGCGCGCCCCGGCCGCGGGCGAACTCGACGGCGCCGATCGCGTACGGGGTGCGCCCGGAGGCGGAGATCCCGATGACGGTGTCCTCGGCGGTCAGGGCCAGCGCGGTCAGGTCCCCGGCGGCCAGTTCCTTGGAGTCCTCGGCGCCTTCGACGGCCCTGACCATGGCGGAGGGGCCGCCCGCGATCAGGCCTACGACCTCGGAGGGGTCGGTGTTGAAGGTGGGCGGGCACTCGCTGGCGTCCAGTACGCCCATCCGGCCGGCGGTGCCGGCGCCCGCGTAGATCAGGCGTCCGCCGCGGGCCATCCGCTCGGCGATCCCGTCGATGGCGGCGGCGATCGTCTCCAGCTCGCCGGCGACGGCGGCCGGGACGGTGGCGTCCTCGGCGTTCATCAGGCGGGCGATCTCGAGGGTGGGCAGCTGATCGATCTCGGCCAGTTCGGAGCGGAAGGCCTCGGTGGTCAAGGTGGCGAGCTGGGCGCGGAGTTCGGCGTACGCGGTCATGGGCTTCGGCTCCTGGGCTACTGGCTGCTAACGGGTGGTGCTGTTGCGCTTGGCGGTGGGTACGGGGGTGTGGTGGCGGGGCGCGAGCGCCTCGTACGAGGCCGCGAGCGCGGGCGCCGCCGTCTCGTAGGTCTGCTGGGCGACGCCCACGAACAGGCAGTCGACGACGAGGAGCTGGCTGGTACGGCTCGACATGGCCGCCGGTCGCAGCTGGGTCTCGCGGGCGGCGGAGGTGGCCAGCACGAGGTCGGCGTAGTGGACGACGGGGGAGCCCGCGCGGGCCGTGAGCGCGAGGGTGGTGGCTCCGTGCTCGAAGGCGGTCCGCAGGGGCTCGATGACGTCGCCGGTGCCGCCGGAGTGGGTGATGGCGACGGCCACGTCGCCGGGGCGCAGCAGCACGGCGGTGGTGACGGCCAGGTGCGGGTCGCCCGGCGCGTGGGCGATGAGCCCGATGCGCGACAGCTTCTGCGCGAGGTCCTGGGCGACGAGGCCGGAGGCGCCGACGCCGTAGATCTCGATGCGGCGGGCGCCCGCGAGGGCGGCGACGGCCGAGCCGAGGGCGGCGACGTCGAGTCCGGCGGCGGTGTCGGCGAGGGTCTGCGCCTCCTCCTGGGCCAGCTTGGCGACCACGTCCGCGAGGGAGTCGTCGACGGCTATGTCCACGGTGACGGCGGGGGCCGCGCCGGACTCCTGCTGGGCGGCGAGGGCGGCGAGCGCGAGGCGCAGGTCGCGGTAGCCGGGGTAGCCGAGGAGGCGGGCGGTGCGCACGACGGTGGCCTCGCTGGTGCCGGTGCGGGCGGCGAGGTCGCTGACGGTGAGCGCGGCGCAGGCCGCGGGGTCCTCGGCGACGGCCTCGGCGACGGCCTGCATGGAGCGGGTCATCGAGGGGCCGAGGCTGCGGACGCGGGCCCGCAGCGCGGCGGGGGCGGGGGCGGGGACGGGGAGGGGGACGGGGACCGTCGTGTCCACGCCTTCGCTGAAGGTTTCTTTCACGTTCTCGCTCACCCTTGAAACTTATTTTCAGAGGGCGGGAACGTCAAGACGCCATAAGTCACCGGTGGAAGGGGACCTTCGCCACAGGGCCCGTCCGGGTCCACAATGTGTCCATGGACCACGCGACCCCCCTGGAACAGGCGCTGCACGCCGCACGCGCCCTGGTACTCGCCGATCTCGTCGCGGGCGAGGTCGCCGAAGCCGATGTCGTCTCCCTCGTCGAGGACGCGGTCACCCACCGCCGCTGGTGGGTGGAGGAGTGGCCGGAGGGTGTCGACTACCTCGCCGGACTCGTCGCCCAGGACGTGAAGGACGCGCTGCTGGAGAAGTACGGGCGCTGGCCGCTGTGCCCGGTCTGCAACCACGGCGAGCCGCACGCGCTGGACGTGGAGCCCGAGCTCGGACCGGACCCGATGTGGGTGTGCTCGGAGGCCGGCGTGCGGGTGGCGCCGGTGGGCGGCCTCGCACCGGTCCTCGGCGGCCTCGGCTCCGGGAGCGATTCCGGCAGCGGCTCCGGCGGCGGCTCCGCCTTCGGGTACGGCGAATGAGCCGCCGGTGACGGTGTACATCGACCCGCCCGACTGGCCGGGTCACGGCCGCATGTGGTCGCACCTGGTCAGCGACTCCTCGTTCGAGGAACTGCACGCCTTCGCCGCATCGATCGGCTGCCCGCCCAAGGCCTTCGAACGTGACCACTACGACGTCCCGGAGCAGCGGTACGCGGACGCGGTGGGCGCGGGGGCGGTGGAGATCGGCAGCAAGGAGCTGGTCCGGAGGATCACGGCCGCCGGGCTGCGGCGGCCCAAGGGGCGGCCGGCGTAGGCGCTGGCCGCTGCGGGTGCTGAGGGTGCTGCGGGGGTGCCGGTGGTGCTGGTTCTGCCCGTGCTGTCGGCCGGGAGCGCTGTCGGTGGCGCCGGGTAGCCTGCGGCGGTGACAGAGACGATCAACGGCGACGACCGCCGCTTCCCGCCCGCCCTGGCCGATGTGTCCCGGGTCGCGTTCGATTACGGCGACGAGGGCGAGGGCGTCGACTTCGAGCCCTACGAGGCCTTCTACCCCGCCGCGGAGACCACCGACTGGCTGCGTCACTGGACGGCGAACCACGCGCTCGACGGCGACGCCTACCGGGTCTTCGGCCAGGACGGCACCGGCGGCCTCGCCGCGCTCTGGTGCGTCCGGCCGGGACTGCCGCTCGACGCGCAGCCCGTGGTGTTCATGGGCTCGGAGGGCGAGGTCGGCGTGGTGGCCGGGAACCTGTCCGACTTCCTGTGGGTGCTGGCGGACGGTTTCGGGCCGCTCGAAGCGGCCCTGCACCCGGACCGGGAAGCCCGCCCGGACGCTGCCCTGTCCGAGCTCGCCGGGCGGCACGCGACGACCCCGCGCAGGCCCGCCCGCGAGATCGTCACGGAGGCGCAGGCGGAGTTCGCGACCTTCGAGGACGACCTCTTCGAGCTCTGCCGCTGAGCGGCGGCTCGCGGGCCCCTCGGGCCCCGCAGGTCCCGCAGGTCCCGCAGGCACCTCGGGTCCGTCACACCTTTTCGGTCGCGCCCGAGCGGGTCGGGGCCGGGGCCGAGGCGGCCACCACGCGGGTCGGGCGGGCCGCGCGGGATCCCGTACGGCGGTCCAGGCGCAGCGCCACGAGGCCGAGGGCGATGGCGGTGACGGTCATCGCGCCGCCCGCCCAGGCGGTGGCGGAGAAGCCGTACCCGGCGTCGATGACGGTGCCGCCGAGCCACGGGCCGCCGGTGTTGCCGAGGTTGAAGGCGGCCGTGGTGGTCGCGCCGGCCAGGGTCGGGGCGGCGCCCGCGACGTTGAACATGCGGGCGTTGAGCGCCGGGGCGGTGAAGAACGCCGAGAAGCCGATCAGGAACGAGAGGGCGATCGCGGCCGCCGCGGTGGAGGCCAGCAGGGCCAGCGCCGCCAGGAAGACGGTGGAGGCGGTGATGCCCCACAGCATCACCCCGAACAGGTGCGCGTCGGCGATCCGCCCGCCCACCGTGGTGCCCACCAGCGCGCCGATCCCGAAGAGGCCGAGGATCCAGGGGACCCACTTCGAATCGAGCCCGGCCACGTCCGTGAGCAGCGGGGACAGGTAGCTGAAGGCGCAGAAGACGCCGCCCGCGGCCAGGGCCGTGACACCGATCGACAGCCACACCTGGCGGTCGCGGTAGATGCGCAGCTCGCGCGCGAGCGTCGGCCTCTCGGCCGGCAGCGGGATCTTCGGGATCAGCGCGAGGATGCCGACCAGCGCGACGGCGGAGGCCGCGCCGACCGCCCAGAACGCGGAACGCCAGCCCAGGTGCTCACCGAGGAACGCGCCGGCCGGGACGCCGAGGACGTTCGCGATGGACAGCCCGCCGATCATGACGGCCATGGCCCGGGCCCGCTGGTGCTGCTCCACCATGGCGATGGCCACGGCGGCGCCGACCGCCCAGAAGCCGGCGCAGGCGAGCGCGGAGACGATGCGGGAGGCGAAGAGCAGCTCGTACGAGGGGGCCAGCGCGCCCGCGACCTGCCCCAGGCCGAAGAGGCTGATCAGCGACAGCAGCGTGGTGCGCCGGGGCAGCCGCAGCGTGGCGACGGCGAGCAGGGGCGCACCGACGACCATGCCGATCGCGAAGGCGGATATGAGCAGGCCCGCCTGGGGGATGGTGACGCCCATGTCCTCGGCGATGGGTGGCAGCAGCCCGGAGAGCATGAACTCGCTGGTACCGAGTGCGAAGACGGAGAGGCCGAGGATGTAGACGGCAACGGGCATACGGGTGCGTTCGGCTGCTGCGGGCATGAACTACCTCAACGACGGCGAACGGGATCACATTCCCGGGGGCCGGGTGGCGCCGCTCTCGCCGAGGTCTGCCGGCCGCGCCAGCTCCGCGGCCAGGTTCGCGCGGGCCGGGGCCTCCCAGTGCGCGGCTCCGTAGGCGGTGCGGAAGAGGCGGGGCAGCTCCAGCAGCTGGCGCAGCACGGCGGCCCGGCCGGCGCGGAAGGCCTCGTCGGGGACGAAGCCGTACTCGGCGCGCACGGCTGCGGCGTAGGCGGCGTACTCCTCGGGCGGGCCCGCGAGGACGCCGAGGTCGGCGTCGCAGAGGAGCTCGCCGTTGGCGTCGCCGGGTGCGGGGTCGTGGGTGATCGTGAGCCGGACGAGGCGGGCCACCTCGGCGGTGCGGGCGTCGTCGATGCCGAGCTCGGGCAGGGCGCGCTCGGCGAGGGCGGCGCTGCGCTCCTCGTTCTCCGAGCGGTCGGGGCGGTAGACGGCGTCGTGGAACCAGGCGGCGAGTTCCACGGCGGGGCGGTCCGGTGCCTGCTCCGCCGTGGTCGCCGCCGCGTCTGCGAGTACGTCGATGCGTGCGAGTACGTCGGCCAGGTGCGCGGTGGTGTGGTACCTGCGCTGCGGCTCCGCCCAGGCGGTGAGGAGGCGGTCGGCGTAGGGGGCGGGGTCGAGGCCGGGGGTGGCTCCGGCGGCGGCGGTGGTGGCGTGCCAGCGGGAGCGGAGGCTCTGCTCGCGGTGCGTGTCGGAAGTCATGGCGGATGTCATGCGCACATTGTGGTGGTGGCGTGATTGTGCTGGTGGAGGGTGGGCGAAGGCCCGTACCCTGGATATTGGACTAGACCTATTTGCCAATGCGGGACGAAGGATGGGATTACATGAGCAACCGTGCGCTCCTGGAGGTGATCGCCCTCGACGTGGAGGACGCGGTCGCGGCCCAGGCCGGTGGGGCGGACCGACTCGAACTGGTCACCGACATGGCCGCCGACGGGCTCACCCCGTCGCGCGAGACCTTCGCGGCGATCCGGGCGGCGGTCGACATCCGGCTGCGCGTGATGCTCCGGAAGGCCGACGGCTTCTCGGCGGGCTCCGCGCAGGACGTGGAACGCCTGGTGGAGGAGGCGCGGGCGCTGCGCGCCGAGGGAGCGGAGGAGTTCGTCCTGGGCTTCCTGAACCCCGACGGCAGCCCCGACCTCACCGCCGTCGAGGCGGTCGTGGCGGAGCTCGGCGGCTGCGGGTGGACGTTCCACCGGGCGATCGACCGCGCGGCGGACCGGGACCAGCTCCGCAAGGCGGTCGCGGACCTGCCCGGGCTCGACACCTACCTCACCGCGGGCGCGGCGGGCGGGGTCGACGAGGGCCTGCCGGTGCTGCTGGCCGAGGCGGCGAAGGCGGGTGCCCCCGGCTACGAGCCGCGCATCCTGGTGGGCGGCGGCCTCGCCCTCTCCCACCTTCCCGTGCTGCGCGAGGCGGGCATCGACGCCTTCCACATCGGCAGCGCGGCTCGTCCCGACGGCTGGTCCCGGCCGGTGTCTCCGACGGCGGTCGAAGCCTGGCGGGCGTCCCTGAGCTAGCGGGTGCCCGTGGCCCGGCCTGGTGCGGCGCCGTCGCCTGCGCCTCAAACGCCGGCGGGGCTGGGGTGTGGTCGGTGGTCGGTCTGGCTGCGGGTGGGGGTCGGTGCCGGGGGCGGGGTGGGGTGTCGGCCTGGACTGCATGATTTAGGCGCCCTGCCCTCGACTTCGACAGTTGTGGGGTGTGCCTGCGCCACACATCACGCTTTACGTCCCGGCCAACACCCCACCCCGCCCCCGTCCCCTACCCGGGCCGCAAGCCTCCGACCCCGACCGGGTGATAGTCCGGTCCCGCCGGCGGTTGGTCTTTTCAGCCGTCCGGCGTTTGAGGACCGGGTCAGGGCCGGGCCCTGGGAACGGTGGAAGGGCGGGTAGGGGACTTCGCCCCGCAGGGCGACCCCGCCGCGGCGGTAGGCCGCTACGGGCCCCCGGCCAGGGCAGGGCGCAGCCCCCGGCCGCGGTGGTCAGGGGCCGGTGGGGGCCAGGGGCTCCGGGAGGGGGGTCGTGTGGAGGAGGGTGAGGCCCGAGACGGCTCGGGTGAGGCAGACGTAGAGGCGGCGCAGGCCGGTGCGTTCGTCGGGCTCGCCCGCCACCACGTCCGCCGGCTCGTGCAGCACGACGTAGTCGTACTCCAGACCCTTCGCGAGCGACGCCGGCACCAGCGTCAGCCGCGACTGCGCAGTCGTCTCCTCGCCGGGCGAGAGGTAGGGCAGGCCGGCCGCCAGCAGCGCCTCCGCCAGCTCCGCGATCCGCGCGTCCGCCGCGATCAGCCCGATCGACCCCTCGTGCTCGAGAGAGGCCCGGCAGGCCGCGATCACCGCCGCCGGAAGGGCGGAGGGGGACTCGACCGGGGAGACGATCAGCGAGCCCGGGGTCTCACGGACCGAGGAGACCGGCGACAGGCCCGGCGAGATCGCCGGTAGCAGCCGCGAGGCGTAGGCGATGACCTCGCGCGGCACGCGGAAGCCCGCCGTCAGTTCCTCCAGCACCGCGCCGGGCTTGCCCAGGTGCCCCAGCGCTTCGTCCCAGCTGCGCGTCGCCCACGGGGTCGTGCCCTGGGCGAGGTCTCCCAGGACCGTCGCGGAGCCGGTCGTGCAGCGCCGGCCGACCGCCCGGTACTGCATCGGGGAGAGGTCCTGCGCCTCGTCGATGACGACGTGGCCGAGCGAGTGCGTGCGCTCGACCAGGTCGGTCGTCTCGTCGATGAGGACCAGGTCCGCCGCCGACCACTTCACCGACTTCACGCTGCGCGCCGGCTTGGCCCACAGCAGCAGCCGCTGTTCCCGCTCCGACAGGATCCCGTCCGCGTGCTCCGCGAGGAACTCCGCGTCGGAGAGGAGGCGCAGCACCAGCTTGGCCGGTTCCACCAGTGGCCACACGGCCTTGACCACGGCCTTCACGGCGGGAGTGCGCGCCACCGCGTCCTGGACCCGGTCGTCGGGCGCCTCGCCCGCCTGCTCCATGCGGACGAGGACCGCGTGCGAGATCCGCTGCGGGAGGGCGTCGCGGGCGGCTCCGTAGCGGATGTCGCGGTTCTGGAGCTCGGCGACGATCTCGGCGATCTCGTACGCGGGCACCCGCCAGCGGCGCGATCCGCGGACCACCATCAGCGGTTCGACGGGCTCCGACACGTGCGAGTGGACCGCGCGGCGCAGGACCTCCGCCATCCGGGCATCGCCCTTGACCACGGCGGTTTCGGCGGCGTCCGCGCCGCGTACCTCCAGGTCCGCGCGGGCGACCAGGTCGTCGACGGTGGCCTGCTTCACCTCCAGCTCGCCGAGGGCGGGCAGGACCTGCTCGATGTAGTGCAGGAAGGAACGGTTCGGCCCGATGACCAGGGTGCCGGTGCGGGCGAGGCGGTCGCGGTGCGCGTAGAGGAGGTACGCGACACGGTGCAGGCCGACGGCCGTCTTTCCGGTGCCGGGACCGCCCTGCACGCAGACGGAGCCCGACAGGCCGGAACGGACGATCTCGTCCTGCTCGGGCTGGATCGTCGCCACGATGTCGCGCATGGGGCCGACGCGCGGGCGCTCGATCTCCTGCTGGAGCAGCTTGCTGACGGCCGCCGCCTCGGCCGGGTCGGAGAGGTGCTCGTCCTCGTACGCGGTCAGCTCGCCGCCCGTGTAGCCGAAGCGGCGGCGCAGCCCGATGTCCTGCGGGTCGTTCTTCGAGGCCCGGTAGAAGGGCTGGGAGACCGGCGCGCGCCAGTCGATCACCATGGGGTCGCCGCCCGCGTCGTGGACGTGGCGGCGGCCGATGTAGAACTGCTCGCCCTCCGCGCCCTCGGCGAGCTCCGCGCCGGGCGCGTGCAGGTAGTTGAGGCGGCCGAAGAAGAGGGGGGTGTGGGCGAGGTCGGCGAGCGCCTTGATCCGGTCGTCGATCTGGGCCTGGAGGACGATCGCGTTGACCCAGTTCGCGGTGACGTCGCGGATGTCGAGGTTCTGGACGTCCTCGCGCATCGCGCGGAGCGCGGACCGGGAGGCGGCGAGGTGGGCCCGCTCGCGACCCAGGGGATCGGTGGCGGCCGCGTCGGCATAAGGGGCGGCGTCGGGGTCGGCGTCGGGGTCGGTGACGTGGGCGTGCGCGGGCACGGAACTGCCTCCATCTGCTGAGGACCTGCGTGATGCGGGCGGACGGGCCCGCCGGTTTCCGAGCGGCGGGCGGCGCTCCCGGTGACGCGGCGGGAGGCGGCAAGAGCGGAGATTCTAGCCATCGCGAGGGCGCTGCGCGAATGGATTGAAGGGGGCCGGAAGTCCTTCGGGGCCGTGACCCCGTACGGGGGGTGTTCGGTCCGTGTCCTCCTTCGGACAGAGCCCGTAGGGGGAGGCATGGGCCGGGAGGAGGAGGCGGGAGACCTGGAGGTTCAGCCCTCAGGGCGATGTGACAAGCCGGTCGAAAACCGACCATGGATACATGAGCACCGCAACCTACACCCCGGTCCAGGGTCGCCGCCCTCGCGGCGCCACCGCCACTTCCGTCTCCCGCCCCCGCCCCCGCCACGGCGTCGGCAGCGTCCTGCGCGCGGCCAAGGTCTTCGCGGCGACCGCCGTGAGCGTGGTCGTCCTCGGTGAATACGCCGAGGACGCGGGCGTCATACGTCACTGAACGCGCGACTGAGGCCCGGCGCCGAGCCGGAGCCGGAGGCGCTGCGCCGCCGCGTCGGTGCCGTCCGTGCGCGTCGGCCGGAGGACTCCGCGCGGGTCTCGGGGCGTTGATCCACTAGGGTCGCGCCGTGACCCGGAGTTCCGAGCCCAGCCGCTCTCCGTCGCCCCGCGCCGGTGTGCTGCTCGCGGGCCTGCTGCTCGTGCTCGGCGTGCTCTGCGTCGCCCTGCGCATCCCGGTGGCCGATGCCCTGGCCCCCGGCCTCTCCGCAGCCGAGTGGAGCCCGCCCGCCGCATATCCGCCCTTCGCGGCCATCCTCTTCGCCCCGGCCGCCTGGCTGCCGACGGGCGTACTGAAGGCCGTCCTGGTGGGCGGCAGCGCGGGCCTGTTCGCCCTGCTGATCCTGCTGTCGTGCCGGCTGGCGGGACTGCGGGCCCGGCCCGGTCCCGTGCTGGCCGCCACCGTCGCCGGGCTGTGGCTGGAACCGCTGTTCCAGACCCCGCTGTCCGGCCAGATCGCCCTGGCCCTGGCCTGCCTCGTCCTGTGGGACCTGCACCGGCCGCGCGGCGCGCTCGGCAAGGGCTTCGCGCTGGGCACGGCCGCCGGGATCACCCTGACCCCGGCGCTGCTGATCCCGTACCTCCTGCTGACCGGCCGGGTCAGGGCCGGGCTGACCGCGCTGGGCGCCTTCGCGGGCAGCGGCCTGCTCGGGCTGCTGGTCCTCCCAGGTGCCTCCGCCGAGTTCTGGTCCCGGCACCCGCCCGCGGGCGGCCGCTCGCTCCTGCTCGACTGGCCCCACCTGTGGGTCTGGACCGTCCCGCTGCTCACGGCCCTGCTCGCCGCCGCCCTGCGCCTGCGGTCACCCTCCGGGCAGCAGGATGTCCGCGTCGTCGAAGACCCGCAGCACCACGAGCAGCAGCCGCCCGCGCGACACCATGTACCTGATCGGCGCTGCCTCGGCCACGATCTTTGAATCCTCCCCCTCATGGATGAGGGGGATTCCTACCTCACGCTGCCTGGCGGACCGGCGGTCCGCCAGGTCTTCCGCGATCAGTGGTAGCCGGGTTGAGACCAGCCCGGACGAGCATCACGCGTGCGGAGTTCTTGTCCCGTGGAGAGATGGATCCGCACCTGGTGCACGTGTACGTACGTTCCGACAGTGGCAGTGCGTGCTTGGTTCTCGCCCCGCACCGTCCGCAGTCCATAGTCGTGTGAGCCGCATGCACAAGATGGATGATCCGGCCGTGCTTGCGCGCCATGCTGATCAACTCGCGCTTGGTCGCCGAGATCGCCGCGTCGGCAGCCTTGCGCGCCATCGTCGACCTGGCCAGGAACTTCGGCCGGAAGTCCTCCACCGCGAGGTGGTCGAAGTCCGTCACCACGCGCTTGGCCCACTTGCGGGCTGTGTCCTGCCGCTGCCGCGCGATCTTCTTCTGGACTCTCGCGGCCTGCCGCTTCGCCTTCCGGTAGCCCGCCGAAGCGGCCTGGCCGCGCCTGGGCTTCCGGCGTGCCATCATCCGCTGATAGCCCGCCAGCTTCCCCGCCGACCGCCTGCCGTACTCGGGATGCGGCAGGTCTTGGGCGTCGCTCGTCGTGGTGGCGGTCTCCTTCACACCCCAGTCGACACCGATCACCGCGCCTGTTGTCGGCAGCGGCTGCATTTCCGTCTGGACGACGAAGGAGGCGTACCAGTGCCCGAGACTGTCCCGGTTGACGCGGACGCTGGACGGATCGGAGGGAAGTTCGGACCGGCGACGACCTTCTTCTTGAATCGCGGCATCCCCGCTCGCCGCCGGACCGGCAATCGTGCCTTGATGTCCTTCAATGCCTTGGTACGGGAGGCGGCGAAGTCCCGGATGACCTGCTGTTGCGGCACACTCCCACCCGCGCGCAGCCACTCACGCTCACCGCGCCATCCGGTGAGCATCCTGTCGAGACCGGCAGGCCCGCACTTCTGCTTGGCCTTGTGTGCCGCCCGCGACTGAGCGACGCACTGATTCCACACCCATCGGCACCGGTCCCACTCACGCATCAGGGCCAAGTCCGCAGCAGACGACACGCGCAGCCGGAAGGTGTACCGGGCGCGCACGCCCTCCCCGACCTCCGCCAATGCCCCCATGACGCCAACCTGGAACCGTAGCCTGCTCCGGTCTCCGGAACCCCGACGCACCACCCGAACGAGTAGCCGATCACCCGCACAGGCCGGTGATCCCCCAACGCGCGGTGCACGGGTTCCAGCCGGGCCCGCTCACGGCCCGCCGACTCCGTGAACAGGACCTCGTAGGGCTCCTGGCGCGTCATCCGGCCGACGTAGGGCTCGGCGGCCCCGTCCGTCAGTCCCCGGCCAGCAGCTCGTCGGCGTCCATGATCCGGTAGGCATAGCCCTGTTCGGCCAGGAAGCGCTGGCGGTGCGCGGCGAAGTCCTGGTCGATGGTGTCGCGCGCGACGACCGAGTAGAAGCGCGCCTCGTGGCCGTCCGCCTTCGGGCGCAGCACCCGGCCGAGCCGCTGGGCCTCCTCCTGGCGGGAGCCGAAGGTGCCGGACACCTGGATGGCGACCGTGGCCTCGGGCAGGTCGATGGAGAAGTTCGCGACCTTGGAGACGACCAGCACGCTGATCTCGCCCTCACGGAAGGCGTTGAAGAGCTTCTCGCGCTGCGCGTTGGAGGTCTCGCCCTTGATGACGGGCGCGTCGAGGTGCTCACCGAGCTCGTCGAGCTGGTCGATGTACTGCCCGATGACCAGCGTCTGCTCGCCCGCGTGCTTGCGCACCAGCGCTTCGGTGACCTTCCGCTTGGTGGCGGTGGTCGCGCAGAAGCGGTACTTCTCCTCCGTCTCGGCGGTCGCGTAGGCGAGGCGCTCCGACTCCGTGAGGTTCACCCGGACCTCGACGCAGTCGGCCGGCGCGATGTAGCCCTGCGCCTCGATCTCCTTCCACGGGGCGTCGAACCGCTTGGGCCCGATCAGCGAGAACACGTCCGACTCGCGGCCGTCCTCGCGCACCAGCGTCGCCGTCAGTCCGAGCCGCCGCCGTGCCTGCAGGTCCGCGGTGAACTTGAACACCGGAGCCGGCAGCAGGTGCACCTCGTCGTAGAGGATCAGGCCCCAGTCCCGGGAGTCGAAGAGCTCCAGGTGCGGGTAGATGCCCTTCCGCTTGGTCGTCAGGACCTGGTACGTGGCGATCGTGACGGGCCGGATCTCCTTGCGCGTACCGGAGTACTCGCCGATCTCCTCCTCGGTCAGCGAGGTCCGCTTGATCAGCTCGTGCTTCCACTGGCGGGCGGAGACGGTGTTCGTGACCAGGATCAGCGTGGTCGCCTTGGCCTTCGCCATCGCACCGGCGCCGACCAGCGTCTTGCCGGCGCCGCAGGGCAGCACGACCACGCCGGAGCCGCCGTGCCAGAAGCCCTCGACGGCCTGCTGCTGGTAGGGACGCAGTGCCCAGCCGGTCTCGTCGAGCTCGATCGGGTGTGCTTCGCCGTCCACGTACCCGGCGAGGTCCTCGGCCGGCCAGCCCAGCTTGAGCAGGGTCTGCTTGATCTGCCCGCGCTCCGAGGGGTGCACGGCGACGGTGTCGGCGTCGAGGCGCGCGCCGACCAGCGGGGCGACCCGCTTCGACCGCAGGATCTCCTCCAGTACCGGCCGGTCGGTGCTGGTCAGCACCAGCCCGTGGACGGGGTGCTTGGAGAGGGTGAGCCGGCCGTACCGGGCCATGGTCTCGGCGACGTCGACGAGCAGCGCGTGCGGGACGGGGTAGCGCGAGAACTCCACGAGCGCGTCCACGACCTGCTCGGCGTCGTGCCCGGCGGCCCGCGCGTTCCACAGCCCGAGCGGCGTGATCCGGTAGGTGTGGATGTGCTCGGGAGCACGCTCCAGCTCGGCGAAGGGCGCGATGGCGCGCCGTGCGGCCGCGGAGAGCTCGTGGTCGATCTCGAGGAGGAGCGTCTTGTCGCTCTGGACGATCAGGGGCCCGTTCACGCGCGTCCTTTCCTGCGGGGGAGGACCGCCCGGACGCGGGCGGCCAAACCTCCAGTCTGCCGTATCGCTCCGCGGGCCGGGCGGTTCTGGGCCGTGCGGGGTCCCGTCGGTGCGGTGCGGTGCGGTGCGGTGCGGCGCGGTGCGGCGCGGTTGCCGGGGCTCCGCTCGCGGTCAGGCTCCGCCGGTGACGAAGGCGAGGACGGCGGGGGCCGCCTCGCGGAGCGTCGCGAAGTGGCGGTGGGTGCCCGGGGGCGGGGTGGGGACGTTGACGGACCAGACCGTCATGCCGGCCAGGAGTCCCGACCGGACGCCCGAGGGGGCGTCCTCGATGACGAGACAGTCCGGCGGGGCCGCGCCGAGGCGCTCGGCGCCCAGCAGGTACGGGACCGGGGAGGGCTTGCCCTCCGTCACCGAGGCGGCGTCCACGAGGACCTCGGGGACGGGCAGGCCGGTGCGGGCGAAGCGGCCGCGCACCCGGTGCGCGTAGTTGGAGGTGACCAGTCCCCAGCTCCCCGGGGGCAGGGCGGTCAGCAGCTCGGCCGCGCCGTCGAAGGCGGAGTAGGTGCCGGAGCGGACGTCCTCGTCCTCCAGCTCGTGCAGCGCGGCCAGGCACGCGTGCGGGTCCCGGTCCGGGGCGACGGCCGCGAAGGTTTCCATCGGGCGGGTCCGCAGGGCCACGGCGTACACCGCGTCCGGGTCCAGTCCGTGGCGGGCGGCCCAGGCCGCCCAGACCCGGCGCTGGTTGGCGACGGCGTCGACGAGGGTGCCGTCGACATCGAACAGGACGTACCGGGCGGGAGCGGCGGCAGGAGCGGGAGCGGTGGGAGCGGTGGCTGCGGTGGTCACCGGCGGATCATGCCAGGCCGCGCAGGAGCAGCTTCAGGCCGCCCTCGAACTCCCGGTCCGGGGTGACCGAGCGGGCGTCGCGGGCGGTGGCCGTCATGTACGGGAACTCCTGCGGGGGGAGACCGGCGATGGCGGTGGTTCCGGGGCCGGACAGCGGCCCGAGGTGTTCCAGCTGTGTGGCGCCGATCACGTAGGCGATGAGGGCACGCAGCGCGAGGACCCGCTCCTCGGCCTCGATGCCGGCCTCGGTGAGGACTCCGAGCACCGTTTCCGACCAGCGCAGCCCGCCCGGCGAGCGGTGCCGGTGGGTCAGGGTGAGCGGCAGGGTGGCCGGGTGGGCGGTCATGGTGTCGCGCAGGCGGCGGGCCAGGACCGTGATCCGGCCGTGCCAGGGGCCCGGGGGCGGCGGGGTGGTGTCGACGCCGCTGAGGACGAGCTCGACGACGAGCGCTTCGAGTTCCTCGCGGCTCGGGACGTAGCGGTACAGAGCCATGGGGCTGATGCCGAGCTCGGTGGCGACGGCGCGCATGGAGAGGCCGGGGAGCCCGTCGCGGTCGATGACGGCGAGGGCGGCGGCGGCCAGTTGGTCCGGGGTGTGCGAGCGGGGGCGCGGCATGACGGTTGACAGCGTACGACATACGCCTACGCTGGAGAGGTAGGCGTACGGCATACGCTTACGCCTGTCGAGGGAGGGTTTCCCATGCTCGAACCCGGTTCCGTGGTACCCGCACGCCTGCTCACGTCCGTCACGTCCGTCACGCACCTCGCGGCAGGGGCCGCCTCCGCGTCCGCCTCCGCCTCCGCCTCTGTCTCCGCCTCTGTCTCCGTCCCCGACCCGGAGCGGCTCGTCCATCTCCAGTTCCGGCGCTTCGCCGGCTGTCCCGTCTGCCACCTCCACCTGCGGTCCGTCGTCCGGCGCCACGCGGAGATCGAGGCCGCCGGGATCCGCGAGGTCGTGCTCTTCCACTCCTCCGCGGAGGAACTCCGCCCGCATGTCGCCGACTTCCCCTTCGCCGTGATCGCCGACCCACGGCAGCGGCTGTACCGGGAGTTCGGCGTCGAGTCCTCCCCGCGCTCCCTGCTGGACCCGCGCGCCTGGGGGCCGGTGCTGTGGGCGATCGCCCGGTCGGCCGCCGAGGTGGTGCGCGGCCGGGAGCGGCTTCCCGCCCCGCGGCAGCCGAACGGACGGCTCGGGCTGCCCGCCGACCTGCTGATCGGGCCGGACGGCGGGGTGCTGGCCGCCAAGTACGGGGAGCACGTCTACGACCAGTGGTCCGTCGACGAGTTGCTCCGGCTGGCGGCGGCCCGATATCCCGTGGGCGCTGCGGGAACGTCTGCGTAGGGTCGCCGCATGAGTAGCGATCAGCAGAGCTTCGTACCGCCGGCCGAGGTGTTCGAGGTGCCCGTCCGGCTCGTCGGGGAGGGCTTCCGGCTGGAGCCCCTCGGGCCCGAGCACAACGAGGGCGACCTCGCCGCCTGGAGCGGGAGCATCGCGCACGTGCGGGCGACGCCCGGATTCCTGGGGGACTGGCCTCCGCCGGAGGGCATGACCCCCGAGGCCAACCTCGCCGACCTGGTGCGCCACGCACGGGACTTCGCCGAGCGGCGGGGCTTCACCTACAGCGTGCTGGAGGGGGAGCAGGAGGGGGAGGGCGAGGTCATCGGGTGCCTCTACATCTACCCCGCGAAGGCGGACCCGGGGCGCGTGCACATCAGTTCCTGGGTGTGCGCCGACCGGGCCGCGCTCGACAAGACGGTGTACGAGACCGTCATGCGCTGGCTCGCCGAGGTCTGGCCGTTCGACGCGGAGCGCATCGCCTACGCGGCGAGGTGAGCGCGCCCGAAGGGGCCCGGCCCGTGCGGTGCACGGGCCGGGCCCCTTCGGGGTGGTGGTCGTACGGGGTGACTATCCGCGGACGGTGCGCCGGCGGTGGGCGAACCAGGCGGCAGCGCCGCCGAGGCCGATGAGGACGGCGGCCAGGCCGGAGTACAGGGCGGTGTCGGAGTCCGAGCCGGTGTGCGCGAGGGAGCCGGTCGGCGCGGGGGTGTTCCCCGTGCCCGGGGTCGTCGTGGCCGCGGGAGCGGTGGTCGCGGAGCCGGTCGGGGCCGGGGTGGTGGGCGCGGGCTTCGTCGGCGCCGGGGTGGTGGGCGCGGGGGTGGTGGGCGGGGTGGTGGTCTTCGGGCCGAGCTCGAACTGCCCCTCGGCGGACTGGAAGGGGTAGGTGTTGCCCTCGGCCAGGCCGACGGAGGCGGTCACCTTGGCCGGGGTGAGCTTCTTGAGCTGTGCCTTCGGGCCGAGCCCCAGCCGCAGGCGCACGACGTGGTCGCCGGAGGCGGCGCCGAAGCCCTGGGCGATGACCGGCAGGTTGAAGTTGCCGGTCTCGCCCTTCAGGTCCTTCCAGGTGCCGTCGACCTTCACGCTGGCCCGGAGGTCGGCTGCGGCCAGATCGGCCATGGCCACCTCGATCCAGGTGCCGAGCCCGGAGGAGAAGGCGCCGTCACCGGTGACCCGGTAGCGCAGGTCCATCTCCCGGCAGTCGGGGGACCCGCCGTCCGCGCAGGGGGCCGCCTTGCCGAACGAGGTCTCCAGCACACCGGGCTTGCCCGCCGGGCTGGTCTTGAAGGTGAGGGAGCCCATGCCGCCGTCCGCGATCTCGTTCTGGACGCTCGCCGCCCGCAGGGTGAAGTCGCCGTTGACGGTCGGGTAGCTCTTGCCGAGGCCGATGGTGACCTTCCAGACCAGCTTGCCGCCGGCCGGGATCTCGAAGCCCTGCGCGGAGTTCGTGCCCGCCGGGTAGAACATGCCCTGCCATCCGTTGTCCTGCTGCCCGATCGAGAAGGAGGTCGCCGGGGCGCTCACCGGTTCGACCTTGTAGATCACGTCGGCCTTCTGGAGCGGGCTGGCGCCGGTGGGGTCGAGGAGCATCCACGGGTGGTAGGAGGAGGACTTGTCCGTCGTGTTCGTCACCGTCAGGTCGAAGGTCTCCGTCGCCCCGCCCCGGGTCAGCGGTCCGCTCGGGACCGGCGCGCTCATGGCGGTCTTCAGCGCCTTCGGGTTGCCCTCGTCGGCGGAGGCCGACAGCGGCGTCAGGAAGGTGCCGGCGACGGCGGCGGCAACCACGGCGGCCGAGCCCGTGCGCAGGGCGGCGGAGCGCAGGGTGGCGGTGCGGAGGGCGGCGGAGCGGAAGACGGCGGAGCGAGCGGACATGGCGGATTCCCCCCAGGAATCGTCAAGAACACATGGCAGTGGCGGCCGAGAGGCCGAGAGGCCGAGAGGCCGAGAGGCCGAGAGGCCGAGAGGCAGTGCGGAGGCAGTGCAGTGCGGAGGCAGTGCAGAGGCCGCGCAGAGGTAGGGCAGAGGTGAGGCAGAGAAAGAGAGGCCGCGCGAGGTGGCCGGCTACTGAGGGCCGGTCCGATGGTGCTTGGTTCTCGCCGGCGGTCCGGTTGCTTCCCCCCGGTCGCTCCTGCGATGAGCTGATCCTCACACAGGTCGCATCCCCAATCCGTCGCCGGAATGTCACCGCCGTGCAACAGGAAAAACGGCTCTCGCAGCCTGTTTCCTGCTACGCGCCCAGGTGCTCCAGCGGCCCCGCCGGATAGGGCGTCTCCACCGGCAGCAGGGCCCGCGCCGCCTCCTCCTCGCCCGCGCGGAGCAGGCCGTGGACCTCCCGCGCCAGCGGGGTGACATCGCGGATGGAGACCGTCCACTCGTCGGCGTAGGCCCGCGATGCGGGCCCGGACAGGCCCAGTTGCAGCGAGCGGTACGGCAGCGGGTTCAGGTGCGGGTCCCGCTCCGGGTCCCACTGGACGCGGGCCGGGGAAGTGCGCAGGGCCCGGCTCCAGTCCTCGCGGTCGGCGTGCACTCCGGGGACGTAGTGCGACAGGCAGGCCTCGCGCAGCGCGCGGTCGAAGCCCGCTCGGGTGATCTCGACGGCCAGGACCGTCTCCTGGTCGGCCTTGGTGGCCCAGCCGCAGCGGTACATCATCCACAGGAACGAGGGCTTGACCCAGGTCATCCGCTCCCGCTTCCAGGCGGGCGGGAAGCGGCCCTCACGGACGGCCGGCACCCCGATCCGGGGGTGGTACGCCTGGTACACGGTGAGGGTGTCGGCGGTGTGCGAGGCGCGGATCTGATGACGGGGTACCTGGTCGGCGGGGCTGACGGGGCCGGTGGTGCCAGTGGGGGTTGCGTCGGACATGGCTCCAGGGTGCGGGCCAACACCCCGACCGGGCCAGGGGATTTCCCTCCGGGCGCCCTCGGCGCCCCCGGGCGTCCCAGGCTAGACCTGGTCCTCCGCCAGTTCGGCGACCCCCGTGATCCGGTGCAGCGCGAAGGTCCGTACCTCGTCCGCCGTGTGGTCGTAGCCGGTGACGAAGCCGCCCTCCACCCGTACCGGGGCGATGACCCGCTGGCTCGCGGCGCCGTCGGCGTTGACGTAGCCGATCCACACCGCCGACCCGGTGAGCGCCGCCGCCTGCACGGTCGCCAGGGTCTCCGCCGCGCTCGTGCGCGGGAGTTCGCCGGGGACACCCGGGGCGCCGGAGGGGGCCGGCTCCTTGCGGACCGCCGTCGCCGCCAGGTCGCCCGCGCGGATCGCCCGTACGGCCGCCCCCAGCAGCGTCCTGTCCGGGACCGGCGGCCCGTCGGGGACCGGTACGGGCAGGGCGCGGGCCGGGGTGCGGTGGGCGTCGGCGCGGGAGACCAGGACGTCTCCCGTACGGGATTCCGCGGCCGGGGCGTACCCCATGGCCCGCAACCCGTCGAGCAGTGCGGTCGGTTGGGCCTGCGCGGCCAGGACGGTCGGGGCGAGGCGGCGCAGCCCGAGGCCGGCGGACCGCTTGTCGGCGAGGATCTCGTTCAGCATGCCGTCGTCGTCGCAGCGCACGTACGAGGAGGCCGCGCCGACCCGGAGGTGTCCGTGCCGCCGGGCCACGTCGTCGATGAGGTACGACAGCGGCTGCGGCACCGGGGTCCGGCTGTGCTCGGTGAGGAAGGACTGCAGGTCGACGGCGGTGTGACCGGCGTCCAGGGCGCGGCGCACCGACCCGGGCGTGAAGCGGTACACGGTGGCCCCGCCCTTGGACTCCACCTCCGCCAGCACGGCCAGCACCTCGGCGAGCGCCCGCCGCAGCGGCCCGGGGGCCACCGCCGTCAGGTCGGCCTGGAGCAGTACGTGGTCCACGGGCTCGGGCAGCAGCGGCGCGAGCAGCGGCGCCGGGTCGCGCCCCTCCAGCAGAGCCCGGCCGGGCGCGGCGAGCGCTCCCCGGCCGGTGACTCCGAGGACCTCCGCCTCGGTCAGGGTCCAGCGTGCGAGGCGGGCGCGCAGTTCGCTCGTACCGCGCACCGGCCGTTCCCACGTCAGGCGGGCGAGGACCACGGCCGGGTCCGGGGAGCCGCCCTCGGGGAGGTCGGCGAGGAGGCTCAGGATGCGGCGGCGCACCTCCGGGGCGGCGGAGCGGTCCAGTTCCGCGCCGAGCGCCGACAGGGTGCGGCCCTTCGCGTCCTGTTCGCCGACCAGGCCCGGGGTCCGGGTGGCGGTCAGCCAGGCCGCCGCCAGCACCGACCAGCGCTCGGCGGGCGGGAGTTCCAGCCAGACGTCGAAGGCGGGGGTCGGGGCGTACCGCTCGTCGGCCTCGCCGTCGCTGGCCAACAGGCCCGCCGCGTAGGACAGCTCGATCCAGAACGCCGCCGACGGCTCGTCGGTGTCCAGGGTGGCCGCCGCCCGCTTCAGGTCGCGTACGGAGAGCCCGCCCGCCCGGAGCACGGCCGGACCGGCGTGCTCCCAGGACTTCACCAGCTCCTCGACCGTCGACAGCGCGGCCAGTGCCTGGCCCGCCGCGTTCGCGTCCACAAGCTGTGGACGGTGCTCGCGGTGCGCGGGAACGGCCGGGGCCAGCGGCTCCGTCGCCCGGTGCGCGAGCCCGCCGCGCAGGTACAGCGCCACCTCGCGCGGCAGCAGCACCGTGCGCGCCGTGGCCGGCAGCAGCAGACCCCGGTCGCGCAGCCAGCGCACCGGAGGCGTCGGATGGGGCGTCACTTCCCCGTAGGGCGGCCCCCACACGAGCCGGCCCAGCACCTGATGGGCCTCCGCCGGAGCCTCGTCGAGCAGCGCGGACATCCGCTCCGGGTCGGTGAACAGGCCCGTCAGCGCGGTCACCGCCGACACCGGGTCGTGCGTCGCGGGCAGCCCGACGGCCGCCACGATCTCCTGGATCCGGGTCGGCGACATGCCCGCGGTGGCCTCGGCGACGGTCGGGCCGAGCCCGGTGGGGGAGGGCCGCGAAGCGGAGGGGGCGAGCAGCTCGCGGGCGGTGCGCACCAGGCGCAGCCGCTCGTCGTCGCCCCATACGAGGGCCTGCTCGCGCAGGGTCGCCAGGGCCCGGGGGAGTTCGGCGCGGGCCCCGTTGTCCTCGCCGGAGGTGGTGCCGGTGTCACCGCTGAGCAGGGACTCCAGTACCGCGTACGGGCAGGGCTCCGGGCCCACCGCGAGGGCCTCCGCGGCCTGCAGGGCGAACCGGTCCAGGTGGTCCAGCGCGCGCACCACCGAAGCCCGCGTCCCGGCCCGCGTGGCGAGCTGCGTCACGTCTCCGGGGACCGGGCTCAGCAGGTCCGGCCGGGCGCGCAACAGGGCGCCGAGGCCGTCGTCGTCACGGGCGCGCAGCGCTTCGGCGAGGGAGCGCGGAGCGCTTCCCGCGGTGCTCGGGTCAGGCACGGTCGTCGCCTCCTGGTCGCGTCGGCCGGTCAGTCGGCCGGTCCCCATCCGGTCAACGGTATCCGCTGCGCCCCCGGCCGCTCCACGGGCGCACGCGCTACCTTCGCTGGAGGTGGCACGGGAGGAGCCGGGGCGTGGGGATCGAGAGCGACCATCTGGTCTACGAATATCTGAGCCGGGTCGGGGACTTGGCACAGCGCAGGCACCTGTCGTCCGGGGACCGGATGCGGCTGGTGGCGGGGCTGCGGGACGAGATCGACCGGCGGCGGGCCAAGTACGAACCGGAGACGCCGGCAGCGGTACGGCGCATCCTGGAACGGATCGGCACGCCGGAGGAGGTCCTGGACACGCTGCCGGGGGCGGGCGCGGCGGACGCGGCTCCCTGGGCTTCAGCCCCGCCTTCGGCCCCCTCCGCTCCCTCCGCTCCCTCGGTGCCGGTGCAGCGGGGGGCCGCGCCGCCGCACCTCGCGGGGCTCGACGAACTGGGTCCGGGCGAGAAGCTGGAGCCCGACTGGTGGACGGTCGGTCCGGGATCGACGGTGGAGGGCTTCGCGGGCGGGATCGAGATCCCGGAACTCCTGAAGGGCCCGGTTCCGGCGGCCGCCGATCCCGCAGATCCCGCCGGAGCCGCCCCGGAGGGCGGGCGGAGCACGCTCATGGGCCACCTGCGCGAGCGGCGGCGCCGCGCGAAGGCGGAAGCCGCGGCCGCCACCGCCGCTCCGGTGGCGGCCGCGCCGAAGCGGAAGCCGTACGCCTTCCTGATGCTTGCGGCGGTGGCGCTGATCGCGGGGGCCGTCTCCGGCTACTGGCTGCTGCTCGCCGCGGGCTGGCTGCTCGCGTACGCCTCGCGCGTGCTGGGGTCCGCGGAGCGGAAGTGGGTGGTCTTCGGGCTGCCCGGGGTGGTCTTCGCGGGGGCCGTGGGGTGGTTGTGGGGCCGTCTGAACGGCCGGTGGGGTGCGCCCTTGGCCGACGAGGCCCTGAGTGGCACCTTCCAGGACCTGCTGCCCTGGCTGGCGCGGGCCGCGGCGGTCTCCTCCGCGGTCTACCTTCTCTGGCGCTCCCGCCGCCGCTGATCCCCTCCGGGGTCGGTCGCCGGGTGCGGCGCCGTCGCCTGCGCCTCAAACGCCGGCGGGGCTGGGTTGTGGCCGGCGTCGGTCTGGCTGCGGGTGGGGGGTCGGTGCCGGGGGCGGGGTGGGGTGTCGGCCTGGACTGCATGATTTAGGCGCCCTGGGCGCAGCTTCGACAGGGTGTGGGGTGTACCTGCGCCACACATCACGCTTTACGTCCCGGCCAACACCCCACCCCGCCCCCGTCCCCGCCCCGGGCCGCGAGCCTCCGACCGGGTATTTCAGCCGTCCGGCGTTTGAGGACCGGGGTCTGGGGCGGAGCCCCAGGGGGTCCGGGCGCAGCCCGGGACCCCGCTTTCAGCCCGTCCGGCGTTTGAGGACCGGGTCAGGGCCGGGCCCTGGGAACGGTGGAAGGGTGGGTAGGGGACTTCGCCCCGCGCAGCGGCGAGGGGTGCCGCGGGGACTCCGCCCCGCGCAGCGGATCCGTCGGGGCGGTGGCGTGGGCCGAGATGTCGCCACATTTCACCGCCCGGTCAGGCGGGACACAGTCCGCGTTCCCGGCCGCGGTGCCCGGCTCGGCACAATGGAGGGCATGAGCCCCGAGACGCAGCTGACCGTCGGATTCGACCTCGACATGACCCTCATCGACTCCCGGCCGGGCATCAAGGCGGCCTTTGAGGCGCTTTCGGCCGAGACGGGTACGTTCATCGACACCGAGCAGACCATTTCCCGCCTCGGCCCGCCGCTGGACCAGGAGCTCGCGTACTGGTTCCCGGAGGCGGAGATCCCCGCCGTGGCCGACCGCTACCGGGAGATCTATCCCACACACGCCATCGAGCCGACCCCGGCGATGCCCGGCGCCCGCGAGGCGGTCGAAGCGGTCCGGGCCCTCGGTGGCCGTGCGATCGTCGTCACCGCCAAGCACGAGCCCAACGCCCGCCTGCACCTGGACCACCTGGGCATCAAGCCCGACGCGGTCATCGGCTCGCTGTGGGCGGAGGCCAAGGCGGTCGCCCTGCGCGAGTACGCGGCCCAGGTCTACGTCGGCGACCACGTCGGCGACGTCCGCGGTGCCCGCACGGCCGGCGCGGTGTCGGTGACGGTCCCGACGGGCCCGTGCCCGGAGCCGGAACTGCGCGCGGCGGGTGCGGACGTGGTCCTGAGCGACCTCACGGAGCTGCCGGCCTGGCTCGCGGAGTACGAGCGCACGCGGACCGCGTGACCGCGGACCCCTACGCCTGCGAGGCGCGGGCCGCCGTGCGCTGCGCGGCGGCCGAGCGCAGTACGCCCGCCGCGGAGATCGCGAAGCCGACGCCCATGAGCATGCACACGGCCCACGCGTACGACGGGAACGGGTCCATGTCGAGGAAGAGCGGGGCCATCGTGGCGAGCGTGGCCACGGCGCCGGCGATGAAGACGATGCCGCCGGCCTTGACGAGCGCGTCGCCGGGGCGGGCGGTGTCGTCGGCGCCCTGCTCGGGCTGAGGGGTCTCGGGCTGAGGAGTAGCAGTCACTCGGCCAGGGTAGTTCCCTGGCCGCATCGGCTCCGCCGCGCACGGACGAGTTGCCCGCGACGCTCCGCGACCGTCTGGATCAGCGGGAGAAGGAGCCCGATCGATACCGGCCAGTGCCGCTGGCCGGTATGGGTGGAGCGGCTTGACGAGGGGTAGATAGACGGAGAGGCTTCGGGCAATGGCAGGCAAGAGCAAGCGCTGGATAGCCTGACCTGCGGGAACAGTGGTTTGGCTGACTGGCGGAATGGGGTGCTCGCTTTGCCTACCGGCAAGGTCAAATGGTTCAACAGTGAGAAGGGCTTCGGCTTTCTCTCCCGCGACGACGGCGGCGACGTCTTCGTCCACTCGTCGGTGCTCCCCGACGGGCTGGACGCGCTCAAGCCCGGCCAGCGCGTCGAGTTTGGTGTTGTTGCGGGGCAGCGCGGTGACCAGGCACTTTCGGTGATCGTCTTGGATCCGGCACCCTCCGTCGCGGCCGCGCAGCGGCGCAAGCCGGACGAGCTGGCCTCCATCGTGCAGGACCTCACGACCGTGCTGGAGAACGTCACGCAGTCGCTGGAGCGGGGCCGTTACCCCGACAAGGCGCAGGGCGGCAAGATCGCCGGCATGCTGCGGGCGGTGGCCGACCAGCTCGACGTCTGAGTACCTCGTACGACCGTGCCCCGCCGCCCGCCAGGGCCGCGGGGCACGGTCACGCCTGGGGGAAGGTCTACGGGAAGGCCAGGGCGTCGGCGGCGATGGCCGGAACCAGACCCTCCGCGGCGGCCCGGGTCAGCAGCCCGCGGACGGCCGCGTAGCCGGCTTCGCCGAGGTCGGCGGTGAACTCGTTGACGTACAGCCCGATGTGCTGGTCGGCGACGGCCGGGTCCAGCTCCTGTGCGTGCGCCCGTACGTAGGGCCGGGACGCCTCCGGGTCCGCCCAGGCCATCCGGACCGACGTACGGGCCGACTCGGCGAGGGCGCGCAGCGCGTCCGCGCCCAGGGAGCGCTTGGCGATGATCGCGCCGAGCGGGATCGGCAGTCCGGTCGTGGACTCCCAGTGCTCGCCCATGTCGGCCAGGCAGTGCAGGCCGTAGTCCCGGTAGGTGAACCGGGCCTCGTGGATGACCAGTCCGGCGTCCACGCGGCCGTCGCGCACGGCGGGCATGATCTCGTGGAAGGGGAGCACGGCCACCTTGCCGACCCCTTCCGGCAGCACGTCGGCTGCCCACAGGCGGAACAGCAGGTAGGCGGTGGAGCGTTCGCTCGGGACCGCGACCGTCTTGCCGGTCAGGTCCAGGCCCGGCTCCCGGGTCAGGACCAGGGGGCCGCAGCCGCGGCCCAGGGCGCCGCCGCAGGGGAGGAGCGCGTACTCCTCCAGGACCCACGGCAGGACGGCGTAGGAGACCTTGAGCACGTCGAGCTCGCCGCGCTCGGCCATGCCGTTGGTGATGTCGATGTCGGCGAAGGTGACGTCGAGGTCGGGCGCGCCGGGGACCCGGCCGTGGGCCCAGGCGTCGAAGACGAAGGTGTCGTTCGGGCAGGGCGAGTACGCGATCCGTACGGGTGCCGTGGCGTCTGTTCCGGTCATGGAGGTCCTCCCCAGGAAGCGAGTACGGGGCCCAGTGCCCGGAAGCCGTCGGCCAGCGCGCTCAGCGCCTCGCCGATCCGCCAGGCGTCGCGGTCCCGGGGGCCCACGGCGTTGGAGACGGCACGGACTTCCAGTACGGGCAGCCCGTGGGCGGCGGCGGCCTCGGCGACCCCGAAGCCCTCCATGGCCTCGGCCCCGGCGAGCGGGTGCCGGGCGGCGAGGGCGGTCGTACGGGCGGCGGTGCCGGTGACGGTGGAGACGGTCAGGACGGGCGCGATCAGCGCCCCGGTCGCCTCGGCGGCGAGCGCGGCGAGCTCTGCGGGAGGCAGGTGCACGCTGCGGCCGAAGCCCAGTTCCGAGACGGTGAGGAATCCCTGCGGGGTGTCGGCGCCCAGGTCGGCGGCGACGATCGCGTCGGCGACCACGAGGGAGCCGATCGGGGCGGCGGGCGCGAACCCGCCGCCGATGCCGGCGGAGACGACGAGGCCGTAGCCGTCGGGGGCGGCCGCGAGCGCCAGGGCGGTCGCGGTACCGGCCGCCGCGGCGGCCGGGCCGACTCCGGCGACCAGCACGTCGAAGGCTCCCCGGCGGTGGATGAGGTAACCGCCGGGGAGGGTGCGCGGCTCGGGACCCGGGGAGTGGTCCGGACCGGACAGGCCTCGGACGACGGAGTCGGCCTCCGCCGTCACCGCGGTCACGATGAGCGCGCGCATGGTGGGTACGTGACTACTTGAGCTTGACGGTGAAGGCCCAGACGGCGAGGGGCTTGCCGTCCTCGGAGACCTGGACGATGTTCAGCTTCTTGGAGGCCGGGGCATCGCCCTGGCCGCCGGTGGCGAACAGGTCGGCGCCCGGGAAGCTGCGGTAGGTGTTGGAGGAGGGCTCGGTGATCGGCTGCCCGTCGAGGACCGCCTGCCACTTCTTGCCGTCCTCGACGACGTCCGGCTCGACACCCAGGCGCAGCGTGTCGCCGCGGCCGTAGTCGATGTTCTTGGCGTGCTTCACGTCGGCGAAGCACTCCTGGACCTTCTCGCCCGTGAGTTCCTTGCTGTCGCTGCAGGCGGCTTCGGTGGACACCGACGAGGTGCCGACCGTCACGGTCGCCAGCGGCGTCGGCTTGTCACAGGCGGAGAGGAGGAGGAGGCCGGCGGAAACGGCTCCGAGGGCCGCGACGCTGCGGCGGGCCCTACCCGAGAAAAGCGGTGCGGTCATGAGCCGAAGGCTATCGGGCGGGTGGCGTGCCTTGCTGCACGGGGTCCTGTGGTGCGGCGCCGTGGCGCGAGCGCCCCCGGCTAAGCCACCCGCGGCCGCGACGAGGTGGGGTGCTGGTGCCGCGGGGACGTGAGGAAGCCGCGCAGGGCCATCGTCGTGCCGAGGGCGACCACCACCGCGGCGACGGACATGCCCAGGACGCCGTTCAGGGGGAGGGCGATGCCGATCGAGCCGCCCAGGACCCAGGCCACCTGGAGCAGGGTCTCCGAACGGGCGAAGGCCGACGTGCGGACGGCCTCGGGCACGTCGCGCTGGATCATCGCGTCCAGCGAGAGCTTCGCGAGGGCCTGGCAGAAGCCGGCCGTCGCGCCCAGGACGGCCATGAACACCCCGCTGAAGAAGACCGCCGCGAGGACGGCCACCGCGAGGGTCAGGGACAGGACGGCGGCGATGATCGCCTCGGGCGCCCGGGCCCGGAGCCAGGCTCCGACGGCGGTCCCGCAGGCGTTGCCGACGCCCGCCGAGATGCCGACGATGCCCAGCGACACCGCCGCGCTCTGCCCGGCGAGCGGATGCTCGCGCAGCAGGAACGCCAGGAAGAAGATCAGGAACCCGGACAGGCCGCGCATCGACGCGTTCGCCAGCAGCCCGCACAGCACCGGCCGGCTGACCGTCCGCAGTCCGGGCCGCTTCGAGTGCGCCTCGTGGGTGGAGAGCCGGGCCCGGCGTTCGCCCTTGGCCTCGTCGACCTTGTGCGGCAGCGTGAACGCCGCGAAGGTGCCCCAGATGAAGATCGCGCACGCCCCGTAGAGCGGCCACGGCGGGCCGATCGTGTGCAGGGCGGCGCCCACGGGCGCGGCGGCGCCGGTGGCCAGCAGGCCGGCCAGGGTGACCCGGGAGTTCGCCTTGACCAGGGAGAACCCCGGTGGGAGGAGCCGGGGGACCACGGCGCTGCGCACCACCCCGTAGGCCTTGGAGGCGACGAGCACCCCGAGGGCGGCCGGGTACAGCTCCAGGCCGCCCGTGGCCACCGCGCCCGACATCATCACGGCCAGCAGGGCCCGGGTGAGCATCGCGCCGGCCATCGCGGCCCGCCGTCCGTGCGGCAGCCGGTCCAGCAGGGGGCCGATCACCGGGGCCAGCAGGGTGAAGGGGGCCATCGTGATGGCGAGGTACAGGGCCACTCGGCCGCGTGCCTCGTCCGTCGGGACAGAGAAGAAGACGGTGGAGGCGAGCGCGACTGTGATCATCACATCACCGGCGCCGTTGATCGCGTGCAGCTCGATCAGTTTGCCGAGGCCAGATTCACCCGCCCCGTGCGCGTGCGTGGCCCGCCGGATCCCGCGCGCCGTACCGGTGAACGGCAGGTGCAGGGCACGCCCGACGGCCCGGCCGGCCCGCCTGGCCGGTCCCGAGCCGTCATCGGACGACCGTACGGGTGCCACGTGGCCATAGTGCCCCACTCGGCCCCCCGGGACCCCTCCCGGCGCGTCGCGGGGACCCGGCCGCGCCCCGCCTCGGCCGTGGGTGTCCGCGAATCGGACCTTGCATGTGGGCCGAAGGCGCCGGAGGAGGTAGCGTGCGTAGCGCGCCACCGGCGGTTGCTCCTGGCCGCGCGCCTCTTCGCGATCCCGCAGAATGGATCGCAGGTAGGTGCGCCCTGGAACCCGATCGGGCGCGGACGTCGACGCGGCCCCCTGGTCCGCTCCGCCCGCGCTACGTAGGGACAGCCGACGGGTCGTTGTGGACGACAAGTACGGACGGCGCACTCGTGAGACGGCGTAGGAGAGAACGAGACCTGTGAGTGCTGCGACGACGCGAAGCCGTACCCCCGACCGCCTGTGCGTCGAGGCGGTAGCCCTCGCCCGGGCGGCGGCCGAAGAGGCCGCCTACCCCGGAGTGGTGGGCGAGCACACCGCTGCCATCTCGGAGGGCGACAGGGTCGTCACGCACTTCTTCGAGTGCAAGGACCCCGGGTACCGCGGCTGGCGCTGGGCCGTGACGGTGACCCGTGCGTCCCGCGCGAAGAACGTCACCCTCGACGAAACGGTGCTGCTGCCGGGCGACGACGCCCTGCTGGCCCCCGAGTGGGTGCCGTGGAGCGAGCGGCTGAGGCCGGGCGACATGGGTCCGGGGGACCTGCTCCCCACGGACGCGGAGGACCTGCGGCTGGAGGCCGGCTGGTCGGGCGAGGACGCCCCGCCGCCGAACTCGGTGGTGTCCACCGAGATGGCCGAACTGGTCGAGGCGGAGGACGCCGACGTCACCGACCGCGCGGTGGTGCCCGTACGCGGCTCCATCACCTCGGTGGCCGAAGAACTGGGCATGCGCCGTGCGCGCGTCCTCTCCCGCTACGGGCTGCACAGCGCGGCCGACCGCTGGGACGAGTCCTTCGGCGCGAAGACCCCGATGGCGCAGGCGGCTCCCGCCTCCTGCGTCTCCTGTGGCTTCCTCGTCGCCATCGGCGGCTCGCTGGGCCAGGCCTTCGGCATCTGCGCGAACGAGTTCGGACCGGCGGACGGCCGGCTGGTCTCCCTGTCCTACGGCTGCGGCGGCCACTCGGAGGCCGCGGTCATGCCGAAGCCGCCGCGACCCGCGCCGCCCGTCCTGGACTCGATGGCCTCGGACGAGTTCCACCTCCGCCCGTCCTCCGACTCCGGCTCGGTCCTCACCACGGACCCCCTGGCCCCGGACCTCGGCCACTCCTGACACCGGGAACGGCGCGGGCCCGGCCCGCGCCGTTCTGCTGCTGTGACCGCGTCAGCCGGTGGTGGCCGCCGGGGCCGGCTCCGGTTCGTCCACGGCGGCAGACCGCGGCCGTGGCGCCGCCGCGGGGGTCCCGCGCTGCCGGAGCCTGCGGACGAACCACGGCGTCCAGTCCTTCAGCTTCATGGCGGGCGACTCGACCAGGTGCCAGGACAGCGCCGCCAGCAGCACCGTGCCGGCCATGGCCAGCAGCAGGAAGACGGGCTTGCCGTACTGCGCGTAGCCCAGCAGGGCCAGCGCCTGTTCCACCGTGAAGCCGTAGATGTAGATCCCGTACGAGTAGTCCCGCTTGCGCCCGATCCCCTGGAACGGCCGCGGCAGCCGGATCGCGAGCCACAGCAGCAGGTACGCGAACGCGGGGTAGCCGAAGACGAAGACCCCGCCGTAGACCAGCGTGCCGCCGAGCACCGCGGCGCAGACCAGCGCCAGGCCGTCGTGGACCGGCACCCGGTCGCGGTACAGCTGGAACGTGGCGCCGATCAGGAACACGAAGCACAGGTGGACGAGGAAGTGCACCGACATGGAGCCCAGGAGCGGCACCTGCACGGCGGCCGTCATGTCACCGGGGACGCCGCGCGGTGAGGGGGCGGTGACCCAGTCCCGCAGGATCAGCAGGCCCAGTGCGGCCGCCGACAGCGGGACGAGCCTGCGGGCCCGCCGGAGCGCGCCGGAGGCGGCCAGCACGCCGACCATCACGTAGCAGAAGATCTCGTACTTGAGGGACCACAGGGCGCCGTTGACGCCGGGGTCGAAGTTGGTCCCGCGGGCCTTTCCCTCGCTCAGCACGCCGGAGATGTCCCAGTGGGTGCTGACCGAGGTGTTCCACATGCCCCGGAGGTAACTGACCGGGCCCTCGGGGTGGTTCCAGTACCCGTCCGTCGAGCCGTGCAGGTGGAAGTACAGCAGGGGGAGGACGACCAGCGCGGAGACGAGGAGCGAGCCCCACAGGCCGGGCAGGATGCGCAGGGCGCGGTGCCAGGCGTAGCGGCCGGAGGTGCTGCGGGCGCCACTGCCCGTGATCATGAACCCCGACAGGACGAAGAAGCCGATGACGGCCATCTTGCCGACGTCGGTCTGCGCCCCGGTGTACTTCCACATCGGGTCCAGGGGGCCCCATCCGATCGGCCACAGGTGTGAGACCACGACCGACGAGGCGAGGACCAGGCGCAGTACGCCGAAGCTGTTGGCCCGCGGCGAGTACAGCTCACCGAGGGTTCCGCGCCGGCCGGGCAGGACGGGTGCGCTGCGAGACATAGGGGAGTCAGACTTCCTTGGAGGGGTTCGCCGGGGGTTCGCCGGGGGCCCGGCGGTGGTCCTGCGAGGACCGGCGGTCCCGGTCAGACGCCGACCGGGCAGACCGCGGCCCACAGCTCGGCGACGGCGTCGCGCAGGCTCCGGCTCGGCTTCCAGTCCAGCGCCCGCTCGGTGGCGGACATGTCGAACCGGTGCCACTCGGTCTCCGGGCCGGTTCCGTCCGGGGCGGGCACCTCCACGATCCGCGTCGGTACGTGGCTCTCCTCGATCAGGAGCTCGACCACCTCGCGGGCGGACGTGGCCCGGCCGAGTCCGAGGTTGAGGACCGGCGGGCAGGTGCGCGCCGGGGCGAGGGCGGCGGTCACCGCCTCCACCGCGTCGAGGAGGTGGAGGAACTCGCGCCGGGCGGTGAGGGGCATCAGAGACAGCTCCGCACCGCCGGCGGCCCGGCCCTCGGCCAGCTTGGCCGCCATCACGCCGAGGAGGCTGTGCGCGGGCTGGCCCGCTCCCACGACGTTGCCCAGGCGCAGCACGAGGGCGTCCAGGCCTCGGTCGCGGACGGCCTCGGTGATCAGCTCGGTGGCCCGGAGCTTGAGCTCCCCGTAGAACGTCGAGGGGTGTGCGGGGGAGTCCTCGGTGATGCTCGTGTCGATCGGGAAGAGGCCGTACTCGTGCACGGATCCGATGTGCACCAGCCGCGGCGGCTTCGCCATGCCCTCGAGGGTTTCCAGCAGGCGTTCGACCATGCCGAGGTTGGCCGGGACCATCTGTTCCTCGGTCAGGCCCCAGTTGCCGCCTGCCGCGTTGACGATGGCGTCGATCCGGTGTGCCGCGAGGATCGCGGCGAGCTCGGCCGGCGGGTCGAGGGTGAGGTCGAAGGCGACGAACGCGCCCGGCGGCGTGACGGTCGGCTGCTTGCGGGCGACGGCGAGCAGGCCGTGGCCGCGCTCGTCGAGCGTGGCGCACAGGGCCCGGCCGATGAAGCCGGTGGCTCCGAGGACGGCCACACGGGGCAGGGTCTGGCTGGTGAGGGACATGGCGTTGGCTCCGGACGGTGGGGAGGGAGTGGGGGCTGTGGGGGGTGTGCCGTCAGCGGTGGCTGCGGGGGTGCGCCGGCAGCGGTGGCTGCCGGGGGTGTCCCGTCAGCGGTGGTCGGCGCCGGCGACGTGCCGCAGCAGGGTGCGGGCGCCCTCGGCCTGCTTGTTCTTCAGCGCGCCGGGGAGCATCGTCAGGGCGTGGATCCGGGAGGACAGGTGAAGCCGGGAGGCCTTGGCGGCCTTCGTCCAGCCCGTGCCGTCCAGCCGGTCGGCGACGTCCATGAAGAAGCGGTTCGCCTCTTCGAAGCGGACGCCCGTGAAGGCCTGCCGGGAGGAGATGCTGACGGCGTGCCGGCGGTACTGGAAGCACAGGGCGTCCGACAGGAGCATCTGCTCGCCCGCCTGGAGCACGTCGATGACCAGGGCGAGGTCCTGGGTGACCTCCAGGCCGTCCCGGAAACCCGCCGTGCGGACGGCCTCGGTGCGCCAGCAGATGGAGGGGAAGAACAGCCAGTTCCCGCGCAGCAGACTCGTGGCGAGCGCCTCGCCGCCCATCAGCACCTCGCCCTTGAACGCGGGCTTGTAGAGGCGGCGCTTGGACTGGTCGACGAGTCCCTCGGTGGGCTTGCCCGCCCCGTCGATGACCTCGACACCGGGCTGGATCATGCCGATGCCGGGGTGCTTCGCGAGCGCGGCCCGGATGGTGGCCACGTACGCGGGCAGCATGATGTCGTCGGTGCCCATCAGCACGAAGTGCGCCTCGCGGACCAGCCCCAGGCACTTGCGGTAATTGCCGGTGACACCGAGGTTCCGCTCGTTGCGCCGGTAGGAGACGCGCGGGTCGTCGAGCTCCGCGAACCAGCCGGGAACGGACGGCTCCGTGCCGTCGTCCACCACCGTGAGCCGCCAGTCGGGGTCGGTCTGCGCCAGCACGCTCCGTACCGCGGCCTGCATCAGGGCCACGTCGCCGTAGTAGGGAAGCATGATGTCGAGAGTGGTCATCGGGGGTGCACCGGGTCCTTCGCAGGGGACGGGACGCGAGGTGTCCGGTGGCCGTCGCTCAGTGACCGACGGTGGGCCGGGCATTCCTCGTAATCGGGCAGGATGCCCGACCAGGGCGTCTCGGCGAGGGGCCGGAACGGGACGGGAACGGGACGGCTCCATGAACAGTCCGTGGCGCGGCGGAGCCGGCTCCGGCACCCGTCAACGCGGGGACCACCGCACCCGGATGGGCCCAGTACAGTGACCGCACTATGCGCATTCTCGTGACCGGTGGCGCCGGTTTCATAGGCTCGCAGTTCGTACGCTCCCTCCTCTCGGCAGACCCTGCCGCCACGATCACGGTCTTCGACAAGCTGACCTATTCGGGCGTCGAGGAGAACCTCGCGCCCGTGGCGGGCCACCCCGGTTACGCCTTCGTCCGCGGTGACATCTGTGACGCCGACGCCGTCGACCAGGTCATGGCCGGCCACGACGCGGTGGTGCACTTCGCCGCGGAGTCCCACGTGGACCGTTCCATCGCGGGAGCGGGCCCCTTCGTGATGACCAACGTCGTGGGCACGCAGGTGCTGCTGGACGCCGCCCGCAAACACGGCGTCGGCCGCTTCGTCCACGTCTCCACCGACGAGGTGTACGGCTCGATCAGCGAGGGCTCCTGGACCGAGGAGTGGCCGCTCGCGCCGAACTCCCCCTACTCCGCGTCCAAGGCGGGCTCCGACCTGCTGGCGCTGGCCTACCACCGCACCCACGGCATGGACGTCGTGGTGACGCGCTGCTCCAACAACTACGGGCCGTACCAGTTCCCCGAGAAGGTCGTCCCGCTCTTCACCACGAACCTGATCGACGGCAAGAAGGTCCCGCTCTACGGCACCGGCGGCAACATCCGTGACTGGCTGCACGTCGCGGACCACTGCCGCGGCATCGAGCTGGCGCTGCACAAGGGCCGCGCCGGGCACGTCTACAACATCGGCGGCGGCGTCGAGCTCACCAACAAGGAGCTCACCGGCCTGCTGCTGGACGCCGCCGGCGCCGACTGGGACATGGTCGAGCCGGTGGAGGACCGCAAGGGCCACGACCTGCGCTACTCCCTCGACATCACCAAGATCAGCGAGGAGCTCGGCTACGCGCCGCAGGTCGGCTTCGAAGAGGGCCTGGCCTCGACGATCGACTGGTACCGCGAGAACCGCGCCTGGTGGGAGCCGCTCAAGGCGAAGGCCGCCCGGCAGTCGTGAACGGTCCGGACGCGGCGGTGAGCGCTGCGGACGCGGCGGTGAGCGCTGCGGACGCGGCCGTGGGTGTTCCGGACGCGGCCGCGAGCGCTCCGGACGCGGCCGTGTCCGTGAAGCGGTCGCCGCTGGGGAGGATCGCGAGCACCCTGCCCCCCGGCACCCTGCTGGTGATCAGCGGCACGGTCGTGCTCGGCGCGGCCTCGTACATCCACCTGATGGCGGCGGGCCACAGCCTCGACACCGACGGCATGGCCGCCCTCTCGGTGCTCTGGACGATCCTCATGTCCGTGGGCATCGGCCTCTTCTTCCCCGTGGAGCAGGAGCTCACCCGGATCGTCGCCGCGCACCGCGTCGCCGGTACGGGCGTCTCCGGCGTCCTGCGCCAGATCGCCGGGCTCACCCTCGGCATGCTCGTCCTGCTGGCGGCCGGGCTGGCCTGGGCGACCCCGCTCCTCGCCGACACGTTCTTCAACGGGCACACCGAGATGGTCGGCGCGCTCGGCCTGGCCTTCGCCGCGATGGGCATCGGCAACATCTGCCGGGGGGTCCTGGCCGGCCTCGGCCGGTTCGGCCCGTTCGGCCGGCAGCTGGGCATCGACGGCGTCCTGCGCATCGGCCTCGCCGTGGGCTTCGCCCTCGCCGGGGTCCGCTCCCCGCTGGCCTTCGCCCTGATCCTCACCGTCGCGCCGCTCGCCGCCGCCCTGGCCACCTCGGTACCCGTCTTCCGGGGGCTCGGCCGGGGGCCGTTCGACCGGTGGCCGGGGCTGCTCGGCGGCCTCGGCCCGCTCGTCGTCTCCACCCTGCTGTCCCAGGTCGTCGTCAACGCCGCCGTGGTCAGCACCAAGCTCCTCGCGCCCGAGGACGGCGCGCTCGTCGCGGGTCTGCTGAACGCGATCGTGCTGGCCCGGGTACCGCTCTTCGTCTTCGGCTCGCTCCAGGCCTCGCTGCTCTCCGGGCTGTCCACCGCGGCGGCCGCCGGCGACCGCGCCGGCTTCTCCCGGCTCCTCGGGCGGACCTCCCTGGTCGTCACCGCGCTCGGCCTGGCCGGGGGCGTCCCGGCCACCCTGTTCGGCCCGTGGCTCATCGAGGTGCTCTTCAAGGCCGAGGCGGGGCTCGGCCACGCCGTGTTCTTCTGGATCTCCGCCGGCACCCTCTTCTACATGCTCGCCATGGTGCTCGGCCAGGCCCTCCTGGTCCTGCACGAGCACCGCCTGCAACTGCTCGGCTGGGCCGTGGCCACCCTGGTCCTGACCGGCGCGACCCTGCTCCCCGGCGAGGTCTCCACCCGCGTGTCCCTCGCCTACGCGCTGGCCTCGCTGGCCGCCGTCGTCGGCATGGCCGCGGCCTTGTGGCTGACCTTCCCGCGCCGGTCCCCGGCCGCCCCGGGAGGACCTCGCCCGGTTGGGTGACCTGGGGTGTGGCCGGTTGCCCGGCGTGTTCCGCTGGGCGGGATGAAGACCTCCGCGCCCCCCGAGACCCACACCGGTCAGGCGGCCCCCACGCGCACCCGCCTGTCCTGGGTGGACTTCGCCGTGGCCGCCGCCTTCCTCGTGCTCGGGTACGCGATCCTCCAGGTCGGCAAGGGCACCACCGTCAACTTCGACCCCGCCGACGTCCCCGACGTGGACACGGACCCCGCGAAGCTCCCGTACTACGCCGCCCGCAGCGTCCTGCGCATGTTCATCGCGCTGATCGCCTCCGTGGTCTTCACCTTCGGCTACGCCTACGCCGCCGCCCGCAGCCGCCGCCTGGAACGGGTGCTGATCCCGGCCCTGGACATCCTCCAGTCCGTCCCCGTCCTCGGCTTCCTCTCCGTCCTCGTCACCTTCTTCGTCGCGCTCTTCCCCGGCTCGCTCCTCGGCCTCGAATGCGCCGTCATCTTCGCCATCTTCACCTCGCAGGCTTGGAACATGACCTTCGGGTTCTACGCCACCCTGACCTCGCTGCCCCGCGAACTCGACGAGGTCTCCCGCTCGTTCGGCTTCACCCGCTGGATGCGCTTCTGGCGCGTGGAGGTCCCCGCCGGGGTCATCGACCTGGTGTGGAACGGCATGATGAGCTTCGCCGGCGGCTGGTTCATGCTCGTGGCCTCCGAGGCGGTCTCCGTCTCCGGGCAGGAGTACGCCGTCCCCGGCCTCGGCTCGTACGCGGGCACCGCGATCGGCGAGGGGGACCTCGGGAAGGTCGGCTGGGTCATCCTCGCGATGACCGTCACCATCGTCACCGTCAACTTCTTCTTCTGGCGGCCCCTCACCGCCTGGGCGGAGAAGTACAAGAACGAGCAGTCGGAGTCCACCGACGTCCAGCGCAGCTACGTACTGGACTTCCTGCGCCGCTCCCACTGGCCCCGCCTGCTCGGCCGCGCCACCGCCCCCGTCCGCGACGCCACCGGCCGGGCCGCCCGCGTACTGGGCCGCGACGACATGGCACTGTCCGTGGATCCGGCCCGCCGCCGGACCGGCGACATCGTCTTCACCGTCGTCGCCGGAGCCGTCATCCTGTGGGGCCTGTACGACCTCGTGCGCTACCTCCAGCGCGAGACCGGCCTCGGGGTCTTCGGGGAACCGCTGCTGCTCGGGCTGATCACCTTCGTCCGGGTGATCGTGCTCGTCGCCGCAGCCACCGTCGTATGGGTGCCCGTGGGCGTGTGGATCGGCTCCTCGCCCCGGCTCACGAAGATCGCCCAGCCCGTCGTGCAGGTCCTGGCGAGCTTCCCCGCGAACCTGCTCTTCCCGGTGGCCGTCTGGTTCTTCCTCAAGACCGGGCTGAACATCAACATCGGCTGCATCCTGCTGATGGCCCTGGGCGCACAGTGGTACATCCTCTTCAACGCCATCGCCGGAGCCATGGCCATCCCGTCCGACCTCAAAGAGGCCATGGACGACCTCGGCGTCCGCGGGCTCCAGCGTTGGAAGCGCCTGATCGTCCCGGCCGTGTTCCCCTCGTACGTCACCGGAGGCATCACCGCCTCGGGCGGCGCCTGGAACGCCTCCATCGTCGGAGAGGTCGTCACCTTCGCCGGTACGACCCTGTCCGCGACCGGGCTGGGCGCCTACATCTTCCACGCCACCGAGGCCGGGGACTTCCCCAAGCTGATCGCCGGGATCGCCGTCATGAGCCTGTACGTCGTCGGCCTCAACCGGCTGTTCTGGCGGCCCCTGTACCGGCTCGCGGAGCGCCGCTACTCCATCTGAACCCCGCTCGCCCGCCCGATCCGAGGAGCCCGCCCCGATGACCGCGACCACGATCCTCCAGGCCGCCGCCCTCACCAAGTCCTACGCCGGCGCCGACGGGGAGCTGCCCGTGCTCGGCGGCATCGACCTGGAGATCCGCGAGGGCGAGATCGTCGCCCTCCTCGGGAAGTCCGGCAGCGGCAAGTCCACCCTGCTGCGCTGCCTCGCCGGGCTGATCCCCGCCAGCTCCGGCTCGGTCACCTACCGGGGCGACGAGCTGCGCGGGGCGAACCCGGGCACGGCGATGGTGTTCCAGACCTTCGCGCTGCTGCCCTGGCTGACGGTGCAGCAGAACGTCGAACTGGGCCTGGAAGCCAAGGGCATGGACCGCGAGGCGCGGGCCCGGCAGGCGGTGGAGGCCATCGACCTGATCGGCCTCGACGGCTTCGAGTCGGCCTACCCGAAGGAGCTCAGCGGCGGGATGCGCCAGCGCGTCGGCTTCGCCCGGGCGCTCGTCGTGGAACCGGACGTGCTGATGATGGACGAGCCGTTCTCCGCGCTGGACGTGCTCACCGCCGAGAACCTGCGCGGCGAGCTGATGGAGCTGTGGGCCTCCGACCGCTTCCCCGCCAAGGCGGTGGTGCTGGTCACGCACAACATCGAGGAGGCGGTGCTGATGGCCGACCGGGTGGTGGTGCTGGGCTCGCGGCCCTACGGCACCATCAAGGAGACCTTCGCGGTGGACCTGGCCCGCCCCCGGGACCGGGGCGGCGCCGACTTCGAGCGGATCGTGGACGCCGTGTACGCGGTGATGACCGGCCGCACCGCCAAGACCCCGGCCACGGCCCCGCCGGCCAAACGCACCCCGGCCAACACCCCGCTCCCGGCGGCCAGCGTCGACGGCATGGCGGGCCTCGCCGAGATCGTGCTCCAGCGGGGCACCGGCGACGGCAGCGTGGACCTCGCCGACCTCGCCGAGGAACTGGGCCTCGAGGTGGACGACGTACTGCCCCAGGTGGACGGGCTGGAACTGCTGGGCCTGGCCGAGGTACGGGACCTGCACCTGGTGCTGACCGCGCGCGGCACCGCCTTCGCGGGGGCCGACGTACAGGAGTCGAAGGAACTGTTCGCCGAGGGGGCCATGGAGGTCCCGCTGGTCCACCTGATCCACACCACCCTGGAGCGCTCCCGGGGCGGCACCCAGCGGGCCGGTTTCTTCCGCGACCTGCTCTCGCACCACTACACGAGCGAGCAGCTGGAGCAGCAACTGGAGACGGCGACGGACTGGGGCCGCTACGGGGAGCTGTACGGCTATCACGCGGACGGCGAGGAATACCGGCTCGACGAGGACCCCGCACGGGGATAGCCCCGTACGCTCGGTGCATGGGGGAATCGGACATGGTGGGACTGGACGGCCGGGTCACCGGAACGGTCGGGCCGGGGCTGGTCGGCGAGGTCATCGTGCGGATCCGGGGCGGAGCCGAGCACTTCCTCGCGCACCCGGCGCCGGGGACGGGCCGGCTGACGGTCGGCACGGTGGTCACGGTGGTCGAGTACCTGCCGCCGCGGACGGTCTACGTGATGGCCGCGTACGGCGACTGACCAGGGGTCCCGTCCTCTCGTATCAAGATGGCGACAAGATTCGGCAGCCGTCTTCACGCCCCTGCGACACGGGCGCACACTCGCCTTCTCGACGGCGAACGCCGCCGCGTAAGAGGGGGAGTTGCCGATGTCTGTCGGCGTACTGGCAGGGATTGTCGTGGGTGCGATCGCGGCCGCGATCGGCCTGTTCAAGCTCATGTGGCGGGTGGCCGAGCCCAACGAGGCACTGGTCATCTCCGGCTCCGCGCACAAGACCGAGGGCATCGCGGAGGGCATGGGCTTCCGGATCGTCACCGGGCGCGGAACCATGGTGATGCCCGGCGTGCAGGCCGTGCGGAAGCTGTCGCTGGACCTCAACGAGACCCAGCTGAACGTGGACTGCGTGACCCACCAGGGCATTCCGCTGCGGGTCAAGGGCGTGGTCATCTTCAAGATCGGCGACGACTTCGTGTCCATCGCCAACGCGGCCCGCCGCTTCCTGGACCAGCAGAAGATGATGCCCGAGCGGGTGCACATCGTCTTCGCCGGCCATCTGCGGTCCATCGTCGGCGGCCTGACGGTCGAGGACATGATCCGCGATCGGGAGAAGCTGACCGGGCAGACCCGGGCCGCGTGCGGGACCGAGATGGAGAAGCTCGGCCTGATCGTCGACTCCCTCCAGATCCACGAGATCGAGGACCCGACGGGCTACATCAAGAACCTGGCGATGCCGCACGCGGCGGCCGTCCAGCGGGACGCGCGCATCGCCCAGGCGGACGCCAACCTGCGGGCCACCGAGGCCGAACAGGCCGCCTTCGCGCGGATGTCGGAGGCCACCCGGGACAGCGAGATCCTCCAGGCCGGCTACCAGGCCGAGCGGGACAAGGCGGCCGCGACGGCCCGGCAGGCGGGCCCGCTGTCGGAGGCGGCGGCGCGGCAGGAGGTCGTGGTCCAGGAGACCCGGGTGGCGGAGCTGGAGGCGCACCGGCGCGAGCAGCAGCTCCAGGCGGACGTGCGCAAGCCGGCGGACGCGGCGGCGTACGAGACCCGGACCCGGGCCGAGGCCGACCGCGACGCCCGCATCTCGGCGGCGCAGGCCAAGGCGAAGGAGACGGAGCTGGCGGCCGCGGCCGAGGCGACCCGGGTGACCACGGCGGCCGCGGCCGACGCGAAGGCCACGGAGGCACGCGGCCTGGCCGCGGCGACGGCCACCCGCGCGACCGGCGAGGCGGAGGCGGCGGCGACGCAGGCCAAGGGCCTCGCGGAGGCGGCGTCGGCCCAGGCGAACGGGCTGGCGCAGGCGGAGGCCGCCAAGGCGAAGGGCCTCGCGGAGGCGGCGGCCATCCAGGCGCGGGCCGCCGCGCTGGCGGAGAACCAGGAGGCGGTGGTCGCGCAGCAGCTCGCCGAGAACTGGCCGGCGATCGTGGAGGCGGGAGCGGGTGCCTTCGGCAACGTAGAGCACATGATCTTGCTCAACGGGGCGGAGGGCATGTCGGAGATGTTTGCGAAGGCCCTGACGATGGGCGGCACGGGCCTTGGCCTGGCCCGCCAACTCCTGTCGACGATGTCCCAGCCGACGCCTCCCACGGAAGCTCCGACCAACGGATCCTCTCCCGCGACCTCCCACCAGATCCCGATCCAGGGAGCCTGAGCCGCAGCGGCGCGGCGCCGTTGCCGGGGACCAGTCCCCGGACCCCTGCTCCTCAAACGCCGGAGGGGCTGGATTTTGCCGGCGTCGGACCGCACGTGCCCGCTGGCGTTCGGGTTTTTCAGCCGTCCGGCGTTTGAGGACCGGGGTCTGGGGCGGAAGCCCCAGGAGGGGTCCGGGCAGCGCCCGGGGAACGGTGGAAGGGCGGGTAGGGGACTTCGCCCCGCAGGGCCCACCCACCCGCACCCGCACCCGGCCCCGCCCCGGAGGGTCAGGGCTTGGGGCGGCGGCGGAGGAGCCGCTTCGCGGCAAGGGTGAGGGTCAGGGCCGCGACCAGGACGAGCGCGCCCTTCGTGAAGCTTCCGCCGTCGGGGGCGGCGGGCGCGCCCGGGGAAGGAGCCGGAGCACCGGAAACGGGGGCGGACCCCGACGCCGACGGCTTCGCGGCGGCCGCGACCGGCACGGCGACGACCCGGCTGTTCGCCCCCTCCGCCCCGAACATCAGCGTCGTCCCGTCCGCCGTGTACGTCACGGACTCCGCCTGCCCCTGCCACGGCGCGGCCACCGCCTCCCCGTCCCCGGCGGGCCGCCCGTCCTTCCACGGGTACGTCTTCGCCCACAAGTACCCCCGCAGCGCGAGCCGCCCCCCGTCCGGGGAGAACGCCCCGTCCGTGACCCACGGGACGTCCCCGATCCGCCGGAAGGTGTTCGTGCCGGAGGCGGACAGCGACTCCGGGCCCTCGTACAGCCCGCCGGCCTTCTCGTCCTTGCTCGCGATGTACACCCGCCCCGTCACCGGATGCACCATCAGTGCCTCCGCGTTCCGCGGCCCGTCGGCGTACTTCACCGTGAACTGCTCGGCCTTGAGCGTGGCGTCCCGGAGCGTCCTCGGCTCGGCGAACCGGTAGATCCACACGTGGTTCCAGGAGCCGCCCCGGTTGTCCCCGATGTCACCGACGTACAGCCGCCCGTCCGGGCCCAGCGAGATCCCCTCGATGTCCCGCGGTGTGCCGATGCCCGTCAGGGTGATCCGCGCGACCGTCTTCCCGGTCGCGGAGTCCACGGCGTACACGTACGGGCCGTCGTCGCTGTCGTTGTGCGTCCAGTAGACGCCGGGGTGGATCCGGCTGGCCGTGAGCCCGCTCGACTCCTTGATCCGGGGGTCGGTGATCGTGAACCCGGACGCGGCGGACCCGGACGCGGACCCGGCCGACCCTGCCGCGGCGGCGGCGGCCGAGGGCAGCAGGGCGAGGACGGCAGCGGCGGCGGCGGTCAGGGGCAGCAGGTGCGGGCGCATCCCCCTACCCTGCCAGCCCGCCCCGCGTGTCCGGCATCACAGGGGCCGCGGCCCGGTGATCCGCGAAGATGACCGGATGCGTTTCATGTTCGTCGGGGATTCCATGACCGTCGGATGCGCCGGCGACTACACCTGGCGCTATCGGATGTGGCAGCACCTCGACACCACCTTCGGCGGCCCGTACGAGATCGTCGGCCCGCGCAGCGGCCTCTACGACGCCCTCGCGGACGCGCCGACCAGCGAGGCCTACGCCGACCCGGGCTTCCCCGCCGACGCCCGCCGCCACCTGGCCGGCTGGGGCGAGGGCTGGCAGCACATGGCCCCGCTCATCGGGCCCGCCGTCCGCTCCTGCGGGGCCGACCTGCTGCTGGTCTCCCTCGGGCTGATCGACCTGGGCTTCTACACCTCCGCCGAGGGCACCGCCGCCAACGTCCGCCGGTTCATCGCGGAGGCCCGCGCCGCCCGGCCCGGGATACGGATGGTCCTGCTGCCCGTCATACCCAACGTCCGGGCCCGGGACGACGCGCCCTTCGCGCAGCAGGTCGAGCTCTTCAACGAGCTGCTCGGCAAGGCGGTCGCCGACCTGTCGACCCCCGCTTCGCCGATCCTGCTGGCCGCCCGCCCGGAGGCGTACGAGATCGACCGGGACACCTACGACGGCACGCACCCCAACGCCTGCGGCGAGCACCGCCTGGCGGGGGAGTTCGCGGCGGTCCTGCACCAGGCCTGGGGCCTGGGGGGCCCGTACCGGCCGCGGCAGGACACGTAACACGCGCTTCACGGGCGGGTCTTGCTTCGAGCGCACTCCAGGCAGTTGGCTAAGACTTGATCCGTAATTCACCAGAGGGTGAGCTGCGGGTTGCAGCCGGGGCGGTGTCCGGGCTTTCCGGCGTGGTCACGCACGGGGCGTGGCTCATCCGGGGTCGCTCGGGACCGCCGTCCGGCGGTTCGGGGAGCAGAGGTCCCACGGCGTTGCCGTGGGACTGCCGCATGACCAGCACCACGAGACGTGGTGGTCTGGCTCGGTGCGGTTGACTCCCGCAGGGCTTCTTCCAGCCCTTGGGCGAAGGTGATCTGTGCATGCTGGGACGCGGTGGTGTCCAGGTACGCGGTCTTGGGGTCGTCCACGTCGGTGAAGCGGACGAAGGAGGCCAGGGCGGCGGACACGAGGTCGCGTTTCCCGGTGAGTCCGCACGCGATGCATTTGTGTTCCCGGTCCCGCAGGGTCTTCTTCACGCGTTCGCCGCACAGGCAGTGCTGAGACAGGGCCGTCGACCACATGGAGGCCCGTACCAGACGGCCGCCCGCAGCCGTGCATTCGCGCTCAAGGGCAGCGATGAGCAGGCCGGGTGTGGTCTGGGAGAGTCGCTTGCCCCACAGCCGGTACCAGGTGCGGATGTCGCAGTCCTCGACCACGAGCACGGGGCCGTGCGCGGCGATGATCTGCCGGGCGAGGAGACGGGCGCGATGGCGGCGGCGCTCGGCGGCCGAAGCTGCCGCCTCGGCCTGGCGGGCGCGCAGCTCCCGGTACTCGGTGGACAGACGGTCACGGCGGAACGCCCGCTTCGGCACCCCGTCCGACCGGGAAGCGCGGGCACCGCCCGGTACCGTCACAGCCTTCTCGGGCAGGCCCTTGGAGGCCCGGTGCTCGGCGCGGCGGGCCTGCTTCTTCGACAGGCCGTACTGTGCAGTGTTGGTGGCCCGGCGGGATCGCTCCAAGGCCCGAGATCGTCCGCGTCGCTTCTTTGCCTCCTGCTCCAGCAGAGCCCGTTCGGCGGGGCTGAGGGTGATCTCGGTGGAGGCCGGGACACCGGCGGCCGGGTCGAGGCCGGCGGGCAGGGAGACGATCGAGACGTTGGAGACGTTGCCGTCCACCCCGCCGATCCGGTCCATCTCAGCAGCCCGGTCGCGCATCTGCCGCACGGCGGGGGCGGCGTATCCGGGGCCGAGGGTCATTAGGTGCGCCTCATACACCCAGCCGCCCGGAGCGGATGCCCTGCGGCGGCGGACGAGATCGACCTTGTGCCAGCGGCCGGGATTCGACAGGAAGTGTTCGACGCGCTCCCACTGGCCGGGCTGCTGCGGGATACGCACCGGGAGCACCAGGTCACCCCGGCTCCCGTCCGGGCCGCCCGTGAACACCACGGCGAGCGGTCCCGCGTGGTCCCACCACGTCGCCTTTCGCGTGCCCGGCTTTCGCGACGCCGTGGCGTTGCCGGTGGGCACGCTGCCAGACGGTGCGGCCGGCACTGGCATCCGGCGGGGCTGCTGAAGGGTGTGCCGGCCGCCGTTGGTGTAGGCCATCGTGTGGCCGTGCAATGAGCCGACGAGGCGGAAGGTCTCCCACTTGCGGTCGGTGGTGTGGGAGCGGGCGCGGCCGGGGACGCGGGTGAAGTCGTACCAGCGACCCGTCTTCGGGCGGCCGTGCCGCTTGCCGGTGGCGTCGGGGAACAGGTGGCGCTGGACTCCGTTCCACACCTCGTCGGCCATGTGCATGGCCAGGGCCTTCGAGGCGTGGTGCTTCAAGTGCCCCGAGTCTTCGAGGTGCTTGTACGCACACCGCTCCAAGGCCTCACGGGACAGCCCGAGACGCTGCCGCACGGCCTTCACCCCGTCGCGCTCTCGCTCGTGGAACGCGACCCAGCAGGCATCAACCTTGGCGCGGGCATCGCGCTGGACGGCTCGCTTGATCGCCCACATCGCGCCGAACAGCTTCTCCACGCGGGCCAGGTCAGCGGGATCGTCGACGGCCAGCGGCAGCACCATCACCGACACCTGCCCGTCGTCGGGCTTCTTCCACTTCGGAGCCTTGTTCTTACCCCGGAACCTGCACGTCTGAGCAGCCCGCACCACTGTCACCCCCTCTGTCGCAGATTAGCCGACCATCATCACGCAATGCGACAGCATCGTGACTACGCGTGGAGGGCTGGTGCGGCTCGAGATTGCCATCCAGCACGTCTGCACTCTTCGTCCTGTCGCAGACCAAGTCGTCAGCCTGCGCCCAAAACCCCTGCTCCAGTGGGTCGGACTCCCAGGAAGGGCCTTCCTCGCGCGCCTGTTGGACTATCGCGTACTCCTCAGAGCCATCGCATAAGAGCAAGCCGCTCGCCAAGCGCCGGGCCGAGCGCGCATCGCCCGACTCAAGGGGCTACCGACTCCATGCGGAGGGTCTTGGTCTTGCCTGGAGTGGGCTCGAAGGAGTTGGCTAGTGGCCCATGGAGTACACGCAGCTCGGACGCACCGGTCTCAAGGTCAGCCGACTTGTCCTCGGCACCATGAACTTCGGCCCCCAGACGGGAGAGCCGGAGAGCCACGCCCTCATGGACACGGCGCTCGACGCCGGTATCAACTATTTCGACACGGCCAACGTGTACGGATGGGGCGAGAACAAGGGCCGTACCGAGGAGATCATCGGTACCTGGTTCGGCCAGGGCGGCGGACGCCGTGAGAAGACGGTCCTCGCCACCAAGGTCTACGGGAGCATGGCCGCGGAGGGCGACCCGTGGCCCAACTACGACCGCCTGTCGGCGCTGAACATCCGGCGGGCCGTCGACGCCAGCCTCAAGCGCCTGAACACCGACTACATCGACATCTACCAGTTCCACCACGTGGACCGGCTGACGCCCTTCGAGGAGATCTGGCAGGCCGTCGAGGTCCTGATCCAGCAGGGCAAGGTGCTGTACGCCGGCTCCTCGAACTTCCCCGGCTGGAAGATCGCCCAGGCCAACGAGGCCGCGGCGCGTTCGGGGCGGCTCGGCCTGGTCAGCGAGCAGTGCCTCTACAACCTCGCCGAGCGGCGGGCGGAGCTGGAGATCATTCCGGCGGCCGAGGCGTACGGGCTCGGCGTCATCCCGTGGTCCCCGCTGCACGGCGGGCTGCTGGGCGGGGCCATCCGCAAGGCGGCGGAGTCGGGGCGGACGGCGAGCGGCCGCTCGGCGGACGCGCTCGCGAACAGTTCCGTACGGGCGCAGGTGCAGGCGTACGAGGACCTGCTGGACAAGCACGGACTGGAGCCCGGCGAGGTCGCCCTGGCCTGGCTGCTGACGCGTCCCGGGGTCACCGGCCCGATCGTCGGTCCGCGTACGCCGGAGCAGCTCGCGTCCGCGCTGCGGGCGGTGGAGCTGGAGCTATCGCCGGAGGTGCTGGCCGGGCTGGACGAGGTCTTCCCGGGGCCGGGGCCGGCTCCGGAGGCGTTCGCCTGGTAGGAGCCGCCCGGCGGGCCCGCCGTCCTACTGGCCCACGGCGGCGGCCACGGCCACCACGACGAACATCAGTACGAGCACACCGGCCATGACGCGGTTTCTGGTCTTGGGATCCACCCGTCGAGCCTAACGCGAGCGGGCCCGCCCTTCGTACGGAGGGGCGGGCTCTCCCAGTTCCCACGAGCCGACGACCTCGTAGCGGGGCTGCTCGCCGGGGACGCCGGAGTCGGGCAGGTTGCTGCGGACCAGGCTGAGCTCGCCGACCTGCCAGGCGGTGCCCTCGAAGGAGGCCAGGGCCGTGCAGTAGGGGCGGACGTCGTGCCGCTCGTCGCGGAGCCGGCCGAGGGTGAGGTGGGCGGTGTAGCGGTGGTGCTGGTCCATGGGCACCCCGGAGCGCCGGGCGGCGGCGTCGGCGCGCTCGGCGAGCATGCGCAGGGCGTCGAGGTCGCCGGCGGCGCCGGCCCACAGGGAGCGGTGGCCGAAGTGGCCGGAGCCGTGGATCCGGAGCGGGAAGGGTGCGGTGTGCGCGGCGGCGCGGGCGAGGCGGGTGTGGAGCTCGGGGAGCAGCTCCTCCCGTACCTCGCCCATGAAGGCGAGGGTGAAGTGCCAGCCCGCTTCCGCGGTCCAGCGGAGGTGGTCGTCGCGCAGGTCGCGCACGGCCTCGGCCAGTTCCGCGATGGCCGCCTCGGGCGGGATGACGGCTGCGAACAGTCTCATGGCCCGAGCCTAGCGGCGGGTGCCCGGTGCGGCGCCGTTACCGGGGCCGGCCCCCGGAGCCCCGCTCCTCGAACGCCGGCGGGGCTGAAAGATCGCCTCAAACGCCGGCGGGGCTGGATTTTCCAGCCCCGCCGGCGTTCGAGGCGCCCTCAGGCACCGCGAGGCGCTACGCCGCCGTCGCCAGCTGGCGGCGGCGGTCCGAGGGCACGAAGGTCACGCCGTGGCGGTTCACGCTGAGGCGGAGGTTGCCGATGCGCGAGAGGACGAGGCCGATCGTGACGGCGGCGGCCAGGGAGACCGCTCCGCCCGCGGCCATGCCGATCCGCGCGCCGTAGGTGTCCGTGACCCAGCCGACCAGCGGGGCGCCGATGGGGGTGCCGCCGGTGAAGACCATCATGAACAGGGCCATCACCCGGCCCCGCATCTCGGGGTCGGTGGCCATCTGGACGCTGGAGTTGGCGGTGACGTTCACCGTCAGGCCGAAGACCCCGAGGGGGACCAGCAGCGCCGCGAACAGCCAGAAGCTCGGCGCGAAGGCCGTCACGAGCAGGAGGACGGAGAAGAGCACCGCCGCCGCGACCAGCAGCCGCAGGCGGGACAGGCCCCGCCGGGCCGCCAGCAGGGCACCCGCCAGGGAGCCCGCCGCGATCAGGGTGTTGAAGAGCCCGTACGTGCCCGCGTCGCCGTGGAAGACCTTGCTGACGAAGGCGGACAGCCAGATCGGGAAGTTGAAGCCGAAGGTGCCGATGAAGCCGACGAGCACGATCGGCCAGATCAGCTCGGGCCGCCCGGCGACGTACCGCAGGCCTTCGCGGAGCTGGCCCTTCGCGCGGGGCTGGACCTCGACCTGGTGCAGTTCGCGGGTCCGCATCAGCAGCAGGGCCGCGATCGGCGCCGCGAAGGACAGGCCGTTGAGCAGGAAGGCCCAGCCGGAGCCGACGGCGGTGATGAGGACACCGGCGATGGCGGGGCCGACCAGTCGCGCGGACTGGAAGTTGGCCGAGTTCAGGCTGACCGCGTTGGCCACCTGGTCCTTGCCGACCATCTCGGAGACGAAGGTCTGCCGGGCCGGGTTGTCCACGACGGTGACCAGGCCGAGGAGGAAGGCCGCGAGGTAGACGTGCCAGACGTTGACGTGGCCGGCGAGGGTGAGGACACCGAGTGCGAGGCCGGTGAGGCCCATGGCCGCCTGGGTGCAGAGCAGCAGCGGCCGCTTGGGGAGCCGGTCGGCGAGTACGCCTCCGTAGAGCCCGAACAGCATCATCGGCAGGAACTGCAGCGCGATGGTGATGCCGACCGCCGAGGCGGATCCGGTCAGCGACAGGACCAGCCAGTCCTGTGCGATGCGCTGCATCCAGGTGCCGGTGTTCGAGACGACCTGGCCCGTGGCGAAGAGCCGGTAGTTCCGGATCTTCAGCGAGCTGAACATCGAGTTCTTGTTCCGCGCGTTCTTGGACGTGCGGTGCGTGCGCGTAGTGGTGGGTGTGTGGCCGGGGGCGGAGTCTGCTCCGGGTCCCGTACTCAAAAGGGGTCGCCTCCTGGCGTCGTTCCTATAGGTGCGCGAGCTTGTCCAGGACGGGCGCGGCTTCGCGCAGCTTCGCCCATTCGTCCTCGGTCAGCTCGGCCGCGAGCCCGGCGAGGAAGGCGTTGCGCTTGCGACGGCTCTCTTCGAGCATCGCTTCGGCCTCCTCCGTCTGGCGGACCACCTTCTGGCGGCGGTCGTCGGGGTGCGGTTCCAGCGTGACCAGTCCCTTGGCTTCCAGCAACGCGACGATGCGCGTCATGGACGGCGGCTGCACGTGCTCGCGCCGGGCCAGCTCACCGGGGGTGGCCTGGCCGCAGCGGGCGAGGGTGCCGAGCACCGACATCTCGGTCGGGCTCAGCGATTCGTCGACGCGCTGGTGCTTGAGGCGCCGGCCCAGCCGCATGACGGCGGAGCGGAGGTCGTTCACGGCGGCTGCGTCGTCACCATGGGAAAGGTCATGCATGTCTTTAGAGTAACTCATTACTCTACCTAAGGAACACCACTTATCTGGTGTCACTCGTACGGGTGAGTCGGCTCCGGAAAGTGACACGCGTCCATGCCCTGTGCCCCGACTCTTTCGGCATGGGGACACATGTGCTGAGCATGCGCATAGACGGGGAGCTCCTCGACAGGCTCCGGACTCATGCCGCCAAACGAGGAATGAGCGTCCAGGACTATGTGGTCCGGACGCTCATTCGCGACGATTTCGACGAACGCTTCAAGGCGGCCGTCGACGAGACGGAGAAGTTCTACGGCCTTACGTGAGGCCCAGGGCCGGCATCGCGTAGTAGAAGACGAAGACCGCCGACACGATGTACATGGCCACCGGGACCTCGCGGCCCCGGCCGGTCGCCAGCCGCAGTACGGAGAAGGCCACGAAGCCGATGCCGATGCCGTTGGTGATCGAGTACGTGAACGGCATCATCACCATGGCCAGGAAGGCCGGGACGGCGATCGTGAAGTCGTTCCAGTCGATGTCCCTGACCGAGCCGGCCATGATCAGGAAGCCGACCGCGACGAGAGCGGGCGTGGCCGCCTGCGAGGGGACCATCGTGGCGAGCGGCGTGAGGAACAGCGACACGGTGAAGAGGCCGCCCGTCACGATGTTCGCCAGGCCCGTCCTGGCGCCCTCGCCGACGCCGGCCGTGGACTCCACGAAGCAGGTGGTGGCCGAGGAGGAGGAGGCGCCGCCCGCGGCGACGGCCATGCCGTCCACGAACAGGACCCGGTTGATGCCGGGGAAGGAGCCGTCCGGCTTCGTCAGCTTCGCCTCGTCGCCGACGCCGAGGATGGTGCCCATCGCGTCGAAGAAGCAGGACAGCAGCACGGTGAAGACGAACAGGATGCCCGTGAGCATGCCGACCTTGCCGAAGCCGCCGAACAGGCTGACCTGGCCGATGAGGCCGAAGTCGGGCGCGGCCACCGGGTTGCCCGGCCACTCGGGGACCGTCAGGCCCCAGGCGGCGTCCGGGAGCTTGGTGATCAGCTGGATCACCAGGGCGGTGACGGTCATGGCCACGATGGAGATCAGGATCGCGCCGGGGGTCTTGCGGATGATCAGGGTGAGCGTCAGCAGGACGCCGACCACGAAGATCAGGACGGGCCAGCCGTGCAGGTGGCCGTTGCCGCCGAGCTGGATCGGGACCGTGGTGTGCGCGAGGTCCGGGATGCGGGTGACGAAGCCCGAGTCGACCAGGCCGATCAGCAGGATGAACAGGCCGATGCCGATGGCGATGCCCTTGCGCAGGCCGACCGGGACCGCGTTCATGACCCGCTCGCGCAGGCCGGTGGCGACCAGCAGCATCACCACGAAGCCCGCCAGGACCACCATGCCCATGGCGTCGGGCCAGCTCATGCGCGGGGCGAGCTGGAGGGCGACGACGGTGTTGACGCCGAGGCCGGCCGCGAGGGCGATCGGGACGTTGCCGATCACGCCCATCAGGAGGGTGGTGAAGGCCGCGGTCAGCACGGTGGCGGTGACCAGCTGGCCGCCGTCGAGCTGGTTGCCGTACATGTCCTTCGCGCTGCCCAGGATGATCGGGTTCAGCACGATGATGTAGGCCATCGCGAAGAAGGTGGCGAACCCGCCGCGGACCTCGCGGCCGATGGTCGAGCCGCGCTCGGAGATCTTGAAGTAGCGGTCCACGGGGGCCGACGTGCTCATGGGGGTCCTGGTCCTCGGTGGTGGTTTCATACGACGAAAACGGGCCAAGCCCAAACCGTTTCAGTATGAACACATGAACGAAGGAGCGTCTATCTCCGCGCGTAGACCCTCCGCCGACCGGCCTAGACTTGTCCCCATGGCGAAATGGACTGCGCAGCACGAGGCCCCCGAGCCCCTCGAGGGTCCGATCGTCGGCACCGTCGCGGGCGGCACGATCATCTGGTTCGCCCTCTTCCTCCTCCAGCTCCCCTTCTACGGGTGGTTCGCGGACCGCGGCATGCTGTGGTGGGTGTGGACCTGCGCGGTCGGCGGGGTCCTCGGCCTCATCGGCCTCTGGTACGTCCGCGGCCGTGACGCGGCCCTGAAGCGCCACGCGGCCGAGCTGGCCGCCCGGAACGAAGACACCCCGGCGGGCCCGTCTCCCCAGGCGGGCTAGCCCGTCAAATCCAGCCTCGCCGGCGTTTGAGGCGCGGGGGTCCGGGGGCGGAGCCCCCTGGAAACGGCGCCGCACGTGCCCGGCGCGCCGCACCGGGTCGGGCGAAGGGGCTACCAGCGGACGATTCGACTCATCCCGAAGTCTGATCTTCATACCTTTCGGCGGGTGAACCGTTGGATCCCCCTTTACCGTCGAAACCATGACGGAGCGGGCACAGATCGAATCAGAGGGACCGGAGCCGGGCGCCAGCGTCGGCCCCGCACCCGCCGGGACCGCCATCGACGCGGGGGCCGAGCTCGATCCCGTACACCCGGTCCGACCGCCCGCACCCCGGTTCAAGCCGGCCGGGCTGACCACCGCCGAAGTCGCCGAGCGCGTCGCCCGCGGAGCCGTCAACGACGTCCCCGTCCGCAGCAGCCGCTCCACCGCCGACATCGTCCGTGCGAACGTCTTCACCCGCTTCAACGCCATCATCGGCGTCCTGTGGGTGGTCATGTTCTTCGTCGCCCCGATCCAGGACAGCCTCTTCGGCTTCGTGATCATCGCGAACACCGGAATCGGCATCATCCAGGAAATGCGCGCCAAGAAGACCCTGGACAGCCTCGCCGTCATCGGCGAGGCCAAACCCAGCGTCCGCCGCGACGGCCGCACCGCCGAGATCTCCACCTCCGAGATCGTCCTCGACGACGTCATCGAGCTCGGTCCCGGGGACAAGGTCGTCGTCGACGGGCTCGTCGGCGAGGCCGACGGCCTGGAGATCGACGAGTCCCTCCTCACCGGCGAAGCCGACCCCGTCCTGAAGAAGCCCGGCGACCCCGTCATGTCCGGCTCGTTCGTCGTCGCCGGCGGCGGCGCCTTCACCGCCACCAAGGTCGGCCGCGAGGCCTACGCCGCGCAGCTCGCCGAAGAGGCCTCCCGGTTCACGCTCGTCCACTCCGAGCTGCGCTCCGGCATCTCCACCATCCTCAAGTACGTCACCTGGATGATGATCCCGACCTCCATCGGCCTGATCATCAGCCAGCTGATCGTCAAGGACAACAACCTCAAGGACGCCATCGCCCGCACCGTCGGCGGCATCGTCCCGATGATCCCCGAAGGCCTGGTCCTCCTCACCTCCGTCGCCTTCGCCATCGGCGTCATCCGGCTCGGCCGCAAGCAGTGCCTGGTGCAGGAGCTGCCCGCCATCGAGGGCCTCGCCCGCGTGGACGTGGTCTGCCTCGACAAGACCGGCACCCTCACCGAGGGCGGCATGGACGTCACCGAGTGCCGCCCGCTCGGCGGCGCGGACGCCGCGTACGTCAAGAAGGTCCTCGGCGCGCTCGGCGAGAGCGACCCGCGCCCCAACGCCAGCCTCCAGGCGATCATCGACGCCTACCCCGACAGCGCCGAGTGGCGCTGCACCGAGTCGCTGCCCTTCTCCTCCGCCCGCAAGTACAGCGGCGCCAGCTTCAGCGAGGGCGACGGCGAGAACAACACCTGGCTGCTCGGCGCCCCCGACGTGCTGCTCCCGGCCGGGGACCCGGCCCTGGAGGAGATCAACGAGCTCAACGAACAGGGCCTACGGGTCCTCCTGCTGGGCCGTGCCGCCCGCGAACTCGACGACCCGGCCGTGGCCACCGGGGTCAAACCGACGGCCCTGATCGTCCTGGAGCAGCGGCTGCGCCCCGACGCCGCCGACACCCTGCGCTACTTCGAGGACCAGGACGTCAAGGCCAAGGTCATCTCCGGGGACAACGCCGTCTCGGTCGGCGCGGTCGCCGGGAAGCTCGGCCTGCCCGGCGCCGAGAACACCGTCGACGCGCGAAAGCTCCCCACCGACCAGGGCGCCATGGCCGAGGCCCTCGACCGGAACGCCGTCTTCGGGCGGGTCACCCCGCAGCAGAAGCGAGACATGGTCGCCGCCCTCCAGTCCCGGGGCCACACCGTCGCGATGACCGGCGACGGGGTCAACGACGTGCTCGCGCTCAAGGACGCCGACATCGGCGTCTCGATGGGCTCCGGCTCGGAGGCCACCCGGGCCGTCGCCCAGATCGTCCTCCTCAACAACAGCTTCTCCACCCTGCCCTCGGTGGTCGCCGAAGGCCGCCGGGTCATCGGCAACATCACCCGCGTCGCCACCCTCTTCCTCACGAAGACGGTCTACTCGGTGCTGCTGGCCGTGTTGGTGGTCTGCTCCCAGGTCGAGTACCCCTTCCTGCCGCGCCACCTGACGCTGCTGTCCACGCTGACCATCGGCATCCCCGCCTTCTTCCTGGCGCTGGCGCCCAACAAGGAGCGGGCCAAGCCGCACTTCGTGAAACGCGTGATGCGGTACGCGATCCCGGGCGGGGTCATCGCCGCCGTCGCCTGCTTCGTGACGTACGTGATCGCCCGCCACCACTACACCGGCCCGGACGCCCTCAAGGCCGAGACCAGCGCCGCGACGCTCGCGCTGTTCCTGACCTCGATGTGGGTCCTGGCGATCATCGCCCGCCCCTATACGTGGTGGCGGGTCGGCCTGGTCGGCGCGATGGGCGGGGCGTTCCTGATCGTGCTCGTCGTGCCCTGGCTCCAGGACTTCTTCCAGCTCAAGCTGGAGGGCGCCGCGATGCCGTGGACCGCCGTGGGCATCGCCGCCGTCGCGGCCGTCCTCATCGAGTTCACCTTCCGGTGGGTGAACCGCAAGTTCCCTGCCTAGAGGGCCACTTGAGGATCCAGCCGCCCTGACCGGGCCGGACATTGCGGCAGTGTTAAAGGTTCGTGGCCATCGTGAAGAGAGGCTCCCGCGCGCCGGGCCGGACTCCTAGGGTCCGTCTGAATCGCGATCAAGGGAGTGTCCCGCCATGCCCCTCGACCTGTCCGACGAGAGCCAGTACGACCGTGCGCGCCTGCGCCAGTGGGCGCGCGGCCGTGCCCGCTCGGCCGGAGTGGACCGCCGCGACCTGCTCAGGCTCTTCGCGGCGGGAGCCGCGGCCGGCACCCTCGGCCTGGGCGCCGCCGGGACGGCCGCAGCCGCCGGAACCACCGAAGCCGCGGCGGCCGCGGGCCCGACCGGAACCGCCGACCTGCCCGGGGTCGTGAAGCCGCTGCCGCCGGAGCTGTTCACGATCCGGGGTACGAACGCGGAAACGAAGTTCGCCGCCCTGCGCGGCACGGGCCAACTGACACCCCTGGACCGGTTCTTCGTCCGCAACCACACCGCCACCCCGCGCCTCGACAAGGACGCCTGGCGGCTGAAGGTGTGGGGCGACGCGCTGTCCCGGGGGCCGGTGGAGTTCTCGTACGACCGGCTGCGCGCGCTGCCCGCCGTCGAGCGGACGCTGTTCATCGAGTGCGCGGGCAACGGCCGCAGCTTCTACACCACCCAGCAGGGCCAGACGGTGGCCGGGACGGCGTGGACCCTCGGCGCGATCGGTGTGGCCCACTGGCGCGGGGCCCGGCTCTCGGACGTGCTGCGGCGGGCCGGGGTGACCCGCGAAGCCGTGGACGTACTGCCCCGGGGCCTGGACGACGAGGTGGTCACCAACGGCGTGAACCTGGGCCGGGTGCGGCGCCCGCTGCCGGTGTCGAAGGCGCTGGACGACGTGATCCTCGCGTACGAGATGAACGGCGAGCCGCTGCCGGCCGACCACGGCGGGCCGGTCCGGGTGGTCGTTCCGGACTGGATCGGGATCTCCTCGATCAAGTGGGTCGGGGACATCGAGGTGAGCGGGCAGCCGCTCTACACGCCGTGGAACACCGACCTGTACCGGCTGTTCGGGCCCGACCAGCCTCCGCAGGGCAGCGCGCCCCTGACCCGGCAGACCCTCAAGAGCGCCTTCGAGCTGGAGCTGGGCGCGACCGTGCCCGTGCACCGCCCGCAGCTGCTGACCGGACGCTCCTGGTCCGGAGCGGCCCCCGTGCACCAGGTGGAGGTCAGTACCGACGGGGGCGCCCGCTGGCGGCGGGCCCGGCTCCACGACGTTCCGCGCCGCGGCAGCTGGGTGCGCTGGTCGGTGCCGTGGACCCCGCGGACCCCGGGGGCGACCGCCCTGCTGGCCCGGGCCACGGACGCGACCGGGCGGACGCAGCCCGAGACGGCCGCCCACAACACCCAGGGCTACCTCTTCGACGGGGTCGTCCGCCACCCGGTCACGGTGGTCTGAGCCTTCCGCGACACCGGCCGGCTCGCCCCGGCCCGCTCGCCTCGGCCCGTTCGCCCCGGTCAGGCGGCCAGGGCGAGCTCCGCGCGGGCCGCGATCCGGGTGCGCAGGCCCAGGATCGCCACCGCGGCGAGCAGTCCGGCGACCAGGGCCCCCCACCACAGGGCGCCCGCCCCGACCCCGGTGTAGAGGGCGACGCCCAGGGTGAGGGCGGAGAAGCGGGCCATGCCCCAGGTCCAGCTGAAGGCGCCCTGGTAGCGGCCCCGGGCGTCGGCCGGGGCCAGGTCGGCCACCAGTGAGGCCGCGATGCCGGCCACGGCCACCTCGCCGAGCGACCAGACGACCACCGAGACCACGTACCCCGTGACGGAGTCCGCGAGCCCGGTCAGCGCCACCCCGGCGGCGATCAGGGCACTGCCGGCCGCCTGCACCGGGAGCTGCGGCAGTCCCGACAGCCTGGCCGTCACGAACGGCTGCAGGGCCACCACCAGGACGGCGTTGACCGCCGCCAGGGCCCCGTACACGACAGGCGAGAGCCCGCTGTCGCGGACGGCCAGCGGCAGCGCCACCTCGGTCAGCGAGTACACGAACAGCTGGATCCCGAGCAGCGGGAGCAGCAGGAGCAGCAGCCGGTCGCGCAGGACGACCCCGTAGCCCAGGCCCGTGGCCTTGGCCGGGGCGGTGCGGGCCGGCTCGCGCAGCCGGGTCGCGACCACGGTGGCGTAGACGAGCGCCGAACCGGCGTCGACGACGAAGAGCAGCCAGTACCCGTGCGCGGCGAGGAAGCCGCCGAGGACGCCCGCGACGGCCGTGCCGATGTTGACGCCCCAGTTGAACAGGGCGTACGCCCGCTGCCGCCAGCCGGTGTCCACCGCGTCGGCCAGCAGGGCGAACGCGGCGGGCGGGACGGTGGCCCCGGCGGTGCTGAGCAGCAGCGCGGAGGCGGCCATCGTCCAGATCCCCGGGGCCAGGAACAGCGCGCCCTGGGCGACGGCGGAGCCGATGAGCCCGATCAGCATGGTCGGACGGCGGCCGATCCGGTCGGCGAGCAGCCCGCCGACGGCCGGGCCGAGCAGGTGGCCGGCGCCGAGCGCGCCGAGCACGAAGGAAATGTCGGATCCGGTGATGCCCCGGTCGGCGAGGAGGAAGACCAGGAACGGGGTGACGAGGTAGCCGATCCGGTTGACGATCGAACCGGCGAACAGGGTCCAGACGAGCGGCGGGAGACCACGGAAGGAGGAGGGCATGGCAAGAGCCTGCGCCGGGACGGCCGCGGGCCCTATTGATTAAGGTGGGACCGAATCCAATGGGCAACGGCGGGGGTACGCGGGGTCATGGAATACGAACTGAACTTCTCCGCGGCGGACTTGGCGCAGACCCGCTTCGCCGTGTCGCCGATGTGGGAGGTCGTCACCAGTTACCGGCTGCTGAACGCCGAGACCGATCCGCCGCTGCACCGCCGCTGGGCCGAACAGGTGAGGCCCCGGCTGCAGCGCGCCGGCCTGGACCGGGGCTGGCTCGCCGCCCTGATCCCGGGCGGCGGCTACCTCGCGGACTTCCTCAACCCGACCCCGGCCGGCCCCTTCCCCGACCTGGCCGCGGAGCTGGCCGCGATCCGCGCCAGCAGCCCGGAGAACGTGCGCGCCGACCTGGCGACGATCGCGGCCAAATACCGTCCGGCGGATCGTCCGGCGGACCGGCCGTCCGCACGCCTCAGGCTGCTCCACGAGGACCCCGAAGCCGTCATGGAGAAGGTCACCGACGAGATCCAGGCCTACTGGGAACTCGCGCTCGCGCCCTACTGGCCCCGGATCCGCCAGCTCCTCGAAGCCGACGTGTTCCACCGGGCCCGGCAGGTCGCCGAGCACGGCTCCGCACACGTCCTCAACGAGCTGCACGACACCGTCAGTTGGGACGCCGGAACCCTGCGCATGGTCCGCACGCACTGCGCGCTGACCCGCGACCAGACCGGCCCCGGACTGCTGCTCGTGCCCTCCGCCTTCGCCTGGCCCCGGGTCCTGACCCGCTCGGTGGCCCCCGATCCGCTCCAACTGGCCTACCCGGCCCGGGGGATCGGCACCCTCTGGGAGCCCCGCGCCACCAAGGCCACCGACGCGGTGGCCGCCGTACTGGGCCGCTCCCGCACCCTGCTGCTCGCCGAACTCGACACCCCGGCCTCCACCACCCAACTGGCCCGGCACAGCGGCCTGTCCGCAGCCGCGGTCTCCCAGCACCTCACGGCCCTGCGCGACGCGGGCCTGGTAACCGGCCACCGCGCGGGCCGCTCGGTGCTGTACGCCCGAACGGCCATCGCGGACGCGCTGCTCACGCCGGTGGGGTGAGCGCAGGCGCGGCGGCCCCGGAGAATCCCGGTTACAGAGGCGCCGTCTCCACCCTGCCGGTGAACCGGCCGCCCACTCGATCGGCGAGCCAGGTGATGCGATCGGTGTCGAAGGCGGCGTTCTGGACGTGCACGTGGACGGTGTGGTCCTGCGAGGGCTCGCTCTGGTAGAGGTCCCGGGAATTCACGGTCAGCGTGAGGTACGCGTATTTCTGCGAGACCCGTTCCAGCCCCGCTTCGGGAACGGCGGGCCAAGCGTCGAGATCCCACCGGACCGCAGCGAGATCCGACCCCAAGGCGTCGATGAAGGGCTCGGCGCGGTCCAGCGGACGGCACCAGTCGAACACTCGGATCGGGAGGCACTGCGCCGGGTCGTCTCCGGCCTCCGAGGAGCCGTGCGCCTCGCCGGCCGACGACCACACGAGGTCGGGCAGTGCGCGACGTACGCGCGCCAGGACATCCGCCGACGTGATCGAGGCTTCGAAGTCGACCTCTGCCTGATCGACGCCCGAGATGTCCAGCAGCGTACGCACCGCGCGTATCGCTTCTGGCAGGTCGGCGGTCGTGAGGACGGCAGCCGCATCGGAGTTGCTCATACCGCAACCCTATGACGCCCTCACGGACCGGCCCGGGCGGGTCCTAGTCGAACCAGCGGTCCCGGGCCAGCTCCGCCGTCCGCGACGGGTCCTCCAGCAGGGCCGCCACCTCGAAGCGGCGCGGCCACTGGCCCGCCGCCCAGGCGAGGGCCGCCGCGACGCCCTCCAGGGTGGAGGCGTGCAGGATGCCGTCCGGGGTGCGGCGCCAGTCGAGCTCGACGCCGCCCGCCAGGAGTTCCTCGTGCTCCACGTAGCTCTTCGGGGTGGCCGGGCCCAGGAGCTGGTGCACCGATGCGGGGACCTCGTGCTCCTCGCCCTCGGTGGTGACCTCCGCCGGGAACGTCTCCGAGAGGCGCCGGACCTGGAACAGCTCCGCCAGGTCGGCGGCCCGGGACGGGGCCACCGGCAGCAGCGGGAGCCCGGCCGTCAGGGGGAGCAGGTCGGGGGCGTCCGCGATCAGCGCCTCGGCCGCGTCCACCACGACCACCTCGCCGTCCACGACCGCGCGCAGCTCGTCGGGCAGGGTGACCTGTTCGGGGTCCAGCTCGGCCAGTGCCCCGTACAGGCCGTGCAGTTGGCGTCCACCGACCTCCCGGTCCGGGTCGGCGAGGCGGCCCAGCAGCTCGGCGGCGCCGCCCGGCTCCTCCAGTAGGGCGGGCACGGTGGTGCGTACGCCCAGGGCCCGCAGCACCTGCTCGTCCTCGAAGCCGGTGGCGTCCGCCGGGGTGTAGAGGCCCGCCAGCAGCGGGTCGCCGCCCGCCGAGCGCAGGCCGGCCGGGCGGCGGCCGTCCAGGACCGGGTGGTCGCGCAGCCACCAGGCGGTGTACGAGCGCACGGAGCGGGTGGTGCCGTCCGGGAGCAGGACCCGTACCGGCTGGGTCAGGGCGTCGCGCAGCGGGGGCTGGGCCAGCATGGCCAGGGCCTGGGGCCAGCAGTCGTCGTCCACCAGGTCGAGGTCCCGTACGGCGACCAGCTCGGTGGCGACCGGCGGTACGGGGGTGTCGGGGAGCTGGTCCAGGAGGTCCTCGCACCAGACGTCCACGGCGTCGAGCAGACCGGCGTCATCGGGCTCCGCGAAGTCCCCGTCACGGGGCTCCAGTTCGTCGGGATCCAGGACCACGTCGGTGGCGCGGACCAGCTGGAAGGTGGCGAGGACGCCCACGGCGGTGAGGGTCCGCTCGTCCCAGCGCTCCACCAACTCGGCGTCCACGTACGGGATCTCGTCCTCGCGAACCACGGAGGCCAGCGGGGAGCCGGGCAGCAGCAGCTCGCCGGCCGGGGTCGGCTCGCCGTCCTCGTCGGGCAGGGCGAGCGCGCCCAGCCACGGCTCGTCGCCGGGGGAGAGCTCGGCGTCCCGGACCAGGCCGAGGACGATGTCGGCCAGTTCCTCGGGGTCGAGGGCGTCCTCGTCCCAGATCTCCCCGGCGTCCAGGGAGGCCGCGACGGCCGCCCGCACCTGCGGGGTGGTCAGGACGGCGCGCGGGCTCGCCGGGAGCGCGCCGAGCTTCTCCAGCAGCGGGTGCACCGCGTCGGGGTGGGCCACCTTGAGGCCGAGCCGGGCCAGGCTCTGCGGCGTGCCCGACCGCGGGGCGTCCGCGCCGGGCAGCAGCAGGTGCCGGGGCCCGATCGCGGTGCGGCCGTCGGCCAGCGGCACGGGGAGGCCGGAGAGCCGGTCGGGGTCGACCCCGGCGAGGCTGTCGTAGAGCCGGTACCACCATTCCGGGGTCCGCTCGATGCCGGCGATCCGCTCGATGGCCTCGCCCAGCGGCAGCCGGCCCACGCCCAGGGTGCGCAGTTCGGGGCGGCGCTCCAGCCCGGCCGGGAGCAGGGTCGGCAGCACCTCCGCGAGGACCCGTACGGTGTCCGCGCCCGCACCCTCCACGACCTCGGCCTCGAAGGGGCGCAGGGCGGCCCGCTCTTCGGCGTTCTCAGCGTTCTCGGTGGACTCGGTGGACTCGGTGGACTCGGTGGACTCGGCGGGTGCGGCGGGTGCGGCGGGCGCGAGGAAAGCGGTACGGGGCAGGCGCGCGATGACGGCGGCGCGCAGCGCCCCGTCGAGCTCGCCCCTGCCGAGCGGGCCCGGTACGAGGTCCACGAGCGCGGTGCTCACCGGGTTCCAGGAGCCCAGGAGTTCGGCGTAGGCGTCGGCCGCGCGCTCCACGAGGAAGTCGGTCAGCGGCCCCGGCGCGGGGTGCCGGCGGGTGGTGTCCAGCGGCAGGGTCGCGATGAGCAGCGCGGGGATGCCCAGGGGTTCGTCGGTCGGGGTCGGCGCGTGCACCACGGCGGCGGTCACGGGGCGGACCGGGGCGCCTTCGGCGTCGACGGGCACGGACCAGGACACCGCCCAGACGGGCCGCAGCCGTTCCTCGACGGGCCGGTCGGCGAGCAGCGCCTTCTCGATGGGGCCGGAGTGGCGGACGGTGCGCCATCGCCTGCGGCCGGACGCGGTGTCCGAGGCGGAGTCGGCGATGACGGTGTACGGGCCTTCGGTGCGCCGCGTCAGTGTCCGCACGCCCCCGGTGGGGGTGTCCACGACGACCTCGGCGAGCCCCGGCAGGGTCAGCAGCAGGGCGTCGTCCACGGCGGCGAGCAGCCGACCGGCCAGCTCCTCGGCGGCGGCGTCGCGCAGCGGGAGGACCACGACGGTGTCGTAGCCCTCGGGCGCGGTCCCCTCCGCGGGCAGCGGGAGGCGCAGCAGAGGGACGTGGCCGTCGCGGCGGCGCAGTTCCTCACCGAGCCCGGAGCTGCCGACGGCCGCTCCCCGGGCCAGCTCGCGGGCCTCGGCCAGGGACCAGCGCACGCCGCCGTGCCGGCCGAGGACGGCGGGCTCGTCGGAGACGGCCAGGACGGCGGCGAAGCCGACGCCGAAGCGGCCGACGCTGCCGGAGGAGTCGTCGCGCTTGGCGGAGGCGCGCAGCGTGGACAGCGATTCCACGCCGGTGGCGTCGAGCGGGGAGCCGGTGTTGGAGACGGCGAGCAGCGCGTGCCCGTCGGGCTGGTCGGTGCCCGCGTGCAGGGTGAGCCGCAGCCGGCCGGGGACCCCGGCGCGGGCGGCCGCGTCGGCGGCGTTCTGCGCGAGCTCGACGACGAGCCGGTCGCGGTAGCCGCCGAGCGCCAGGTCCTCCTCGGCGTTGGCGTCCTCGCGGAAGCGGGCCGGGCCGGAGCCCCAGGCGCCGAGCACCCCGCGCCGCAGCCGGGCCGTGCCGAAGGGGTCCACGCCGTCCTGGGCCGCCGTCACTCGCACGCTCACGCTGCTGCCTCCAAGCTGTACTGCGATGTACTGCGCCGTACCGCGTACCGCGCCGTACGGCATCCGCGGAACACCGGATGCCGAGGCCCTGAAGGTATCGCGTGCGTCGAGCGGCTCCGCAAACGAACCGGCTTCAGGCAGACTTCAGGGAGTCGGTATGGCACTGCTATTTGTGAGGATTGCGCATGATCACGCTCACCAAGGAAGACGGCCCCGCGGACCTGGGCGGCGTAACCCACCTGTCCATCGGGGTCTCGTGGGACCCCACCGTGGGCAGCAGCGGCGGCCTGATGGGCAAGTTCAAGCGGAAGATGGGGACCGACCTGGACCTGATCGCGATCGCCATGCAGGGTGCGGATCCCGTCCGCCTCGCGGGTCTCGACTCCCTGGACCCCATGGGCAACGGCTCGCTGCTCCACAGCGGGGACAACCAGACCGGCCACGGTGACGGCGACGACGAGACGGTGACCGTCGAGTTCTCCCGGGTACCGGGCAACGTCACGTCCATCGTCTTCGTCGCCGCCGCGTACAAGAAGGGCAGTTCCTTCCAGAGCGCCCGCAACATCAGCTTCAAGGTGTACGACGGCACGGGCGGCAGCACCCAGCAGGTCGCCGACATCTGGCCGAGCCTGCTCGGGAGCGACAACGGCTGCGCCGTGGCCAAGGCGGTCCGGGACGGGGCGGGCTGGAAGCTGCACGTCATCAACGAGACCGGGAAGATCAAGCCGGGGGACGAGCAGGCCCTCATGCGCTTCGCCGTCGCGAAGTAGTCGCCTGATCAGATAGTCCCCTGATCAGGTAGCCGCCCGATCAGGGGGCTATTCCTTCCCCACGAGGTGCGCGAACACCACGACGTTGGCGTCCCAGTGGCGGTCCTTGGTGAGGTTGCCGCCGCAGGTGATGACGCGGAGCTCGGCCTTGCCGTGGGTGTCCCCGTAGACCTTGTCGGTCGGGAACCGGTCCTTCTTGAAGGTGTCGACCTCGTCCACGGCGAAGACGGCGGTGGAGCCGTCGTCCCGGTGGACCTCGATCTTCTCGTCCTTCTTCAGCTTCTTGAGGTTGTAGAAGACGGCCTCGGGCACCTGGGGCGTGTCCATGTGCCCGACGATGGTGGCCGCGCCCTTCTCCCCGGGGGTCGGGCCCTCCTTGTACCAGGCCGCGTCCTTCGGCTTGTCGAAGTCGGGCTCCTTCATGGCGCCCTGGGCGTCGAGTCCGACGGTGTCGAGCGGGGCGTCGACCTTGATGTCGGGGATCACGATGCGGTCCGGGACGGAGGCGTTCAGCACCGAGGCGGTCTTGGCGGTGGCCGGGTCGTTCTCGACCGCGCCGCCGGCGGCGTCAGCGCCGGAGGAGCAGGAAGAGATCAGGAGAACGGTGAGCGCCGAGGCGCCCGCCAGGGCGGCCGCGCGCAGTGCGCGGCCGCCCTGGCGGGGGGCGCGTTCAGGGGTGGACCGCTCAGCCATGGTTCGCGGCGTCCGAGGGGACCCAGCCGAGCGGGGCCTGGCCGGTGTTCACGGAACCCTTGGGGGTCTTGTGGTGGCTCGGGTCGACCGGCTTCGGCTTCGGGGTCGGGTTGACCGGGCCGGTGGCGTCGGTGGAGAACTTGACGGTGTCGAACTTCTTGCCGCCCGCGTAGGCCTCGACGCCGTAGTAGCCGGACTTGACGTCCTTGGCGACGACCGCGGTGCCGGTCCAGACGCCCTTGCCGTTGCTCTTCAGGCTGACCTGGCCGCCGAAGGCGTCGGACTTGACGAACGCGCTCTTCTCGTTCGCCGCGGTCTTGATGGTGACCTGGATCTTGTCGCCCGGCTTGCCGTTGTCCTTGGACAGGCTGACGGTGGACTCGGTCGGCTTCGGGGCGTCGGCCTTGACCGTGAGCTGCGCGGTGGCCTGGAGCTTCTTGCCGTCGGGGCCCGTGCCGGTGAGGGAGATGCCGTAGGTGCCGGCGGGGACCTCGGCGACGGTGGCCGTGGCGCCGCGGCCGTCCGTCATCTTGACGTCGTTCAGGGCCTTGGAGGAGATGGACAGGTTCGTCGAACCGTCCGGGACCTCCATCGAGAGCTGGACGGAGTCGCCGGCCTTGGCCGAGGAGACCGAGACCTTCAGGGCCACCGGGGCGGAGACCGTGCCGGTGGCGGGGCTGCTCGAAGCCGTCGGGGTGGAGTCGGCGGCGAACGCGACGGCGGGGGCTGCCAGGGCCATCGACGAGGCGAGGGCGATGGCCGAGAAGGTGAGTGCCTTGCGCATGGGGTTCCTCCTGAACGGGCCGGGGTTCGTTCCCGGCACACCAGACATGAGGGACATCCTGGGGCGGTTGGTTGCAGCGCTCGGAGGGGTCGGGAAGGGCCCCTGCCGAAGGTCCCGGGGCATAAAACCGCAGGCGGTGGAGGTGGTGGGGATCTTCTGTTTGCGGACTCTTTGCCCCGATTTTTGGGACCAAGGTCCCGGGGTTTCGGGGCGGGTGGCGGGCCACGGCCTTCAGGCCTCGTTCAGGACCGCCTCAGGACCGCCTCAGGACCCCTTCAGGCGGGCCGGCGGCAACGGCGAAGCCCCCGGTGACGAGGCTTGAGTTCTAGTGGTCGTCGCAACACCCCAGCTCAGGGGATGCGATGGATTTCAAGATCCGGGAGAACCGGGGACCAGGGGGCGGTGGCCGTCTGACGCGTGAGCGGGAGGCATACTCCCGGCTCATGCAGCAGGGCTACAGCAACAGAGAAGCCTGCCGGATCGTCGGTATCAACCTGCGGACCGGCAAGAGATGGCGCAACGGTTGGCACTCGCCGCCGTCTGGGAAGCCGAAGCCTCCGATCACCGTGGAGGCTTCGGCTTCTGGCGTATCCAGGTACCTCCGCGAAGAGGACCGCATCCACATAGCCGACCGACTGCGCGAGAAGGCGTCGATCCGCACCATCGCCGCCGAGCTGGGCCGCAGCCCCTCCACCATCAGCAGGGAGATCCGCCGCAACGGCATTCCCTCACGCGGCGACTCGTCCTGCTGGGCCTACCGGCCCCACGCAGCCCACCGCCGCGCCGAGCAACGGCGCCCCCGCCCCAAGCCCGGCAAGATCCGCCGGAGCGCCGAACTACGCCAGTTCATCCAGGCCCACCTCACACTCCGATGGAGTCCGGAACAGATCTGCCAGGCTCTGCAGGCACGGTTCCCCGCCCGGCCGGAGATGCACGTGGCCCACGAGACGATCTACCAGGCTCTCTACGTCCAGGGCCGCGGAGAGCTCCGCCGCGAACTCACCCGCGCCCTGCGGACGGGCCGGTCCCGCCGCCGGCCACACCGCCAGTCCTACAAGCGCAAGCCGCGCGCCATACCGAACATGGTGATGATCAGCGACCGGCCTGCCGAGGCCGCCGACAGGGCCGTCCCCGGCCACTGGGAAGGCGATCTCATCATCGGAAAGGACGGCAAGTCCGCGATCGGCACCCTCGTCGAACGCACCACCCGCTACGTGATGCTCGCCCACCTGCCCTTCGACCACACGGCGGCCAGCACCCGGGACGCGCTCGTGGAGACGGTGAAGACTCTCCCGCCCCACCTGCGGCGATCCCTGACCTGGGACCAGGGCGTGGAGATGGCCGCCCACCAGGCATTCACCGTCGCCACGAACATCCCGGTCTACTTCTGCAACCCGGCCAGTCCCTGGCAGCGCGGCTCCAACGAGAACACGAACGGCCTGCTGCGGCAGTACTTCCCCAAGGGCACCGACCTGTCCCGGCACACGCCCCAGGACCTGGCCACCGTCGCCGCCGAACTCAACGGGCGCCCACGCAAAACGCTCGGCTGGGAAACCCCAGCCGAGCGCCTGTCTAAACTGCTCGCGGCCTGATCAACCGACCACGTGTTGCAACGACCCCTCGAATTCACCAGGTGTCACCGGGGGCTCCGGAGCGTGTCGGACGGGTGGGACCGCAACGGCCCGACCGGATGGGTCAAGCCGTATGGGTCCGACCGTATGGGTCCGACCGTATGGGTCAGGCCGTATCGGTCAGAGGTTCTCGATGACGTAGTCGACGCACGCGGTGAGCGCCTGCACGTCCGCCGGGTCGATCGCCGGGAACATCGCGATACGGAGCTGGTTGCGGCCGAGCTTGCGGTAGGGCTCGGTGTCCACGATGCCGTTGGCGCGCAGCACCTTGGCGACCGCCGCCGCGTCGATGTCGTCCGAGAAGTCGATCGTGCCGATGACGGCCGAGCGCTTGGCGGAGTCCGCGACGAAGGGGCTGGCGTACTTCGACGCCTCGGCCCAGCCGTACAGGTGGGCCGCGCTGGCCGACGTACGGCCGGTCGTGAACTCCAGACCGCCCTGGCTGTTCATCCACTCCAGCTGCTGGTCCAGCAGGAAGAGGGTGGAGAGCGCCGGGGTGTTGTACGTCTGGTTCTTCAGCGAGTTGTCGATCGCCGTCGGCAGCGAGAAGAACTCCGGGATGTGCCGGCCGGAGGCGTGCACGCGGGCCGCGCGCTCCAGGGCCGCCGGGGAGAACGCCGCCAGCCACAGGCCGCCGTCGGAGGCGAAGGACTTCTGCGGGGCGAAGTAGTAGACGTCGGTCTCGGTGATGTCCACCGGCAGACCGCCGGCGCCCGAGGTCGCGTCCACCAGGACGAGGGAACCCTCATCGGCGCCCGCGACGCGCTTGATCGGCGCCGCGACACCCGTCGAGGTCTCGTTGTGGGTGTACGCGTACACGTCCACGCCCGCCTCGGCCACCGGGTCCGGGTGGGTGCCCGGGTCGGAGGAGATCACCGACGGCGCGTCCAGCCACGGCGCGGACTTCGCGGCGCCGGCGAACTTGGAGGAGAACTCACCGAAGGTGAGGTGCTGCGACTTCCGCTCGATGAGACCGGCGGTCGCGATGTCCCAGAAGGCGGTGGAGCCGCCGTTGCCCAGGATCACCTCGTAGCCCTCGGGGAGGGAGAAGAGGTCCCGGAGGCCCTGGCGAACCGATCCGACCAGGTTCTTGACCGGAGCCTGACGGTGGGAGGTTCCGAGCAGGGAGGTACCGGTGGCGGCGAGGGCGTCCAGCGCCTCGGTCCGCACCTTGGAGGGGCCCGCGCCGAAGCGTCCGTCGGCGGGCTTGATGTCAGCGGGAATCTGGATCTCGGCCACGAGCCGAGCGTATCGGGTCCGGGTCCACGCTTTGGAGCCGCGTCCACCCGATGAGATGACGCGAGTGGATGCGAGTAGATGCGAGCCGATGCGAAACGGGCGGGATCCGGTGGGAGGCTGTCCGCCGTGACGTCTCCCGGTGAACTCGAACGGACCTTGCGCGAGAACCTGCGCGGAGAGGTCGACTTCGGCGCCGCCGCCCGCGCCCTGACGACGATGGACGCCTCGAACTACCGGCGCGTCCCGGTCGGCGTCGTGGCCCCGCGCGACGCCGAGGACGTGGCCGCCGCGCTCGCGGTGTGCGCCGCGGCCGGGGTCCCCGTCGTCCCGCGCGGCGGCGGCACCTCCATCGCGGGCCAGGCGACGGGCGTCGGCGTCGTCCTCGACCTCACCCGCCACATGAACGCCCTGCTCTCCCTGGACCCGGCCGCCCGCACCGCCGTGGTCCAGCCCGGCCTGGTCCTCGACCGGCTGCGCGACGCGGCCCGCCCGCACGGGCTGACCTTCGGGCCGGACCCCTCCACCCACTCCCGGTGCACGCTCGGCGGCATGATCGGCAACAACGCCTGCGGGGCCCACTCGGTGGCCTGGGGAACCACCGCCGACAACGTCGCCGAGCTGTCGGTCACGGCGTACGGCGGCGCCTCCCACCGGCTCGGCACCGGCTGGGAGGGCGCGCCGGGCGGGCTGCGCGAGCTGGTGTCGGGGAACCTGACCGCGCTGCGCACCGGCATGGCCGGCGGCTTCTCGCGGCGGATCTCCGGCTACGGGGGCCTGGACGCGCTGCTCCCCGAGCGGGGCACCGAGGTGGCCCGGGCGTTCTGCGGGAGCGAGGGCACGCTCGGCGTGGTGACCGAGGCCCTGGTACGGCTCGTCGAGCTGCCGGCCGCCCCGGCGCTGGCCGTCCTCGGGTACGCCGACGAGAGCGCGGCCGCGGAAGCCGCCGTGGGGCTGCTGCCGCACGGGCCGCTGACCGTGGAAGGGATGGCGGCCGACCTGGTCGGCGCGGCCGCCGCCGGGCTCCCGCGGGGCGGGGCATGGCTGTTCGCCGAGATGCGCGACGAGGGCGCGGCGCGGGCCTTGCTCCGGGCCTCCGACGCGGTGGACGCCCTGCTGCTCACCGACCCGGCGGCGCAGCGGGCCCTGTGGCGGATCCGCGAGGACGCGGCGGGCACGGCCACCCGGATGCCCGACGGGACCATGGCCTGGCCGGGCTGGGAGGACTGCGCGGTACCGCCCGCCCGGCTCGGCGCCTACCTGCGGGAATTCCGGGCCCTGCTGGCGCAGCACGGGCTGCGCGGATCCCCGTACGGCCACTTCGGCGAGGGCTGCGTCCACGTGCGGATCGACTTCGACCTGGTGACACCGCCCGGCGTGGCCCGCTTCCGGGCCTTCTCCTCGGACCTCGCCGACCTGGTGGTCGCCCACGGGGGCTCCCTGTCCGGGGAGCACGGCGACGGGCAGGCGCGGGCCGAGCTGCTGCCACGGATGTACGGGCCTTCGGTGATCGGCCTCTTCGAGTCCTACAAGCGGCTCTGGGACCCGGCGGGCGGCATGAACCCCGGCATCCTGGTCCGCCCCGCACGCCTCGACGAGAACCTCCGCTTCTCCTCCCTCCCGCCGTCCCTGCCCTTCGCGGGGGAGGTCGCGCGGTGCGTCGGCGTCGCGAAGTGCCGGTCGACGGAGGTCGGGGGGCCGGGGGTGATGTGCCCCTCGTACCGGGCCACGGGGGAGGAACGCCACTCCACGCGGGGGCGGGCCCGGCTGCTCCACGAGATGCTGGCCGGGGAGATCGTGACCGGCGGCTGGCGCTCCGCGGAGGTCGCCGAGGCGCTGGATCTCTGCCTCGGCTGCAAGGGCTGCCGCAGCGACTGCCCGGTGGGGGTCGACATGGCCTCCTACAAGGCGGAGTTCCTCCACCACCACTGGGCGGGCCGGCTGCGCCCGCTCTCCCACTACGCCCTGGGCGGGCTGCCGGCCTGGCTCCGCCTGATCGCGGCCCTCCGCCTGGCCGGCCCCCTGAACCTGCTGTCCCGCTTCCTCCGCGTCCCCGGGCTGGAGCGGTCCCGGCCCCTTCCGCGGCTGGCCCGGACCCCGTTCACCCGCGGGTGGCAGGCTCCGGCCCGCGCCGCGGGGGGAGGTCCCCTACCCGCCCTTCGCCCGTTCCCCGGGGCTGCGCCCCGAACCCCCTGGGGCTCCGCCCCGGACCCCGCGCCTCAAGCGCCGGCGAGGCTGAAATGGCGCTCTGCGCCATCCAGCCCGCCTCGGCTGAATCCAGCCCCTCCGGCGTTTGAGGAGCGGGGGTCCGGGGGCTGGCCCCCGGGAACGGCGCCGCACCCGGCAACGGGTCCGGGCGGAGCCCGGGGAACGGGCGAAGGGCGGGTAGGGGACCCAGCCCCGCAGGGCACGCCCGGGTCCGGGACCGCTCCCCTCGTCACGGTGTGGCCGGACACCTTCACGGAGTACCTCGCGCCCGAGGCCGGCCACGCCGCAGTCCGGGTCCTGCGGGCCGCCGGCCTGGAGACCGCCCTGCCGAAGGGCCGCGTCTGCTGCGGGCTGACCTACATCTCCACCGGCCGCTTCGACGCCGCCCGCAGGGTCCTGCGCCGCACCCTGGACGCCGTAGGCGACCCGCAGGGACCCGTCACCGTCCTCGAACCGAGCTGCGCGGCAGCGCTCCGCACCGATCTGCCCGCCCTCCTCCCGGAGGACCCCCGCGCACCCCGTCTCGCAGCGGCCGTCCGAACCTTCGCCGAGACGCTCGAGGAGTACGCCCCGCACTGGCAGCCGCCCCGCCTCGACCGGCCCGTCGCCGGCCAGACCCACTGCCACCAGCACGCCGTCCTCGGCGACGCCGCCGACCGCAGGCTGCGCGAGCGCGCCGGGCTGGCGGGGGAGCTCAGCGGCGGCTGCTGCGGCCTCGCGGGCAACTTCGGCTTCGAGCCCGGCCACCACGAGGTCTCCGTGGCCTGCGCCGAGGAACAGCTCCTGCCGTCGCTGCGGACGGCCGCCGCGGGCACCGAGGTGCTGGCGGACGGGTTCTCCTGCCGGACCCAGATCGCGCAGCTGGCCGGCGGCCGGGCCCGGCACCTGGCGGAGGTCTTGGCGGACGGCCTGGCGGAGGGCCTGCCGCAACCGGACGTAAACCGGATGTAAGGCAAAACACGGACGCACGCTCCTTACGGACCCCCTAATCTGGATAAATGCCCGCACCCTCCTCACCCACGAGCACCGCCACGTCCGCCGCCACGTCCACCGAGCCCTCGCACGCCACGGCAACCACCACCGTCCCCGCCCCCGCGGACGGCTCCTTCAGGGCCCGCTTCGGCCCCGTCGCCCTGGTGGTCACGGCGGGCGTCTCGGTGCAGTTCGGCGCGGCCCTCGCGGTGATGCTCATGCCGCGGGCGGGCGCGGCCGGAGTGGTCACGCTGCGGCTCGCCGCCGCCGCGCTGGTGCTGCTGCTCGTCTGCCGGCCCAAGGTGCGCGGGTACTCCCGCTCCGACTGGTCGACCGTGGTGTGGTTCGGCGTGGCCATGGCCGGCATGAACGGGTTCATCTACCAGGCCATCGACCGCATCCCCATGGGCCCCGCCGTCACCCTGGAGGTGCTGGGCCCGCTGGTGCTCTCCGTCGTGGTCTCCCGCCGCCTGCTCAACCTGGTGTGGGCCGGGCTGGCGCTGGCCGGCGTCGTCCTGCTGTCCACCCACGGCGGAGGCGGCCTCGGCGGGCTCGACCCGCTGGGCGTGGCCTTCGCCCTCGCGGCGGGCGGCATGTGGGCGGCGTACATCGTGTTCAGCGCCCGGACCGGCCGCAGGTTCCCGCAGGCCGACGGGCTGGCGCTGGCGATGGCCGTGGCCGCCGTACTGTCCCTGCCGCTCGGCGTGATCGAGGCCGGCTCGGCCATGCTGCGCCCCAGCACCCTGCTCCTGGGCCTCGGCGTGGCGCTGCTGTCCTCGGTCCTGCCCTACACGCTGGAACTGCTCGCCCTGCGCAGGCTCCCGGCGCCGACCTTCGCGATCCTGATGAGCCTGGAGCCCGCGATCGCCGCGATGGCCGGGTTCCTGATCCTGAACCAGGCACTGTCGGCGCTCGACGCGGCGGCGATCGCGCTGGTCATCGTGGCGAGCATGGGCGCGGTCCGCTCGCAGACCCGGCCGCGGAACGCTTCCGCTGCTCAGGCCGTCGTCGAGGGGGCCGGCGCGGGCAGGAACTGATATTGAAGTGCTCTCCCGGCTGGGGCTGGGAGATTCCTGCTTACCTTGCGGTGGCAGGCTTGACGCGCTTGGCGCGTCTGACGACTGCCCTCCCGGCAGCCGGGATGAGCGCGAGGCCCATCCGGTACAGGTGCAAGACGTTCCGGGCCGCATTCCCATCGGCGTTGCCCGACCACCCGCAGTCCGGGTTCTTGCAGACGAACACGGCCTGGGACTCCCGGCTGCCGGGTGTGGTCAAGCCGCACGCTGAGCAGCGCAGGCTGGTGCCGGGGGCGGGGACCTTGTGCAGGGTTCCGCCGTGCCGGGCGGTCTTGTACGTCAGCATGGTGAATGTCCGGCCCCATGCCTCCCCGCTGATGGAGCGGTTCAGCCCGGATTTCTGGGCGACGTTCCTTCCCGGCTGGTCGATGGTTCCCTTGGCGGACTTGACCATGTTCGTGATGGTGAGTGCTTCGACCACGACGGTGCAGTAGGCGCGGGCGATGGTGGTGGTCGTCTTGTGCTGCCAGTCCAGGGCCCTGCGCTTGGCTTTCGCGCGGAGTCCTGCGATCTGGTCGTAGGTGTGGCGCAGCCGGTGGCTGGTGTACTCGCCGGGCTTGCGGTGCTGCTTGCGCTGGGCGGCGCGCTGCTCCAGACCCAGGAGTCTGGCCTGCTCCGGGCCGGTCAGCCACTCGTCGTGCTCGTACGTCTCACCGTTTGAGAGGGTGATGGGCACGCTGGCGCCCACGTCGATGCCGACGTCCGGCCCCTGATGGGGTGCGGGCGTGGCTTCCAGGGTCTGGATGCGGAAGGCGATGTGCCAGCCGAGTGCATCCTTGATCAGCCGGGCTCCGGTGATCCGGTTCTCCGCGTTGGCGCGCTTGCCCACGGGCAGGTCTTTGGTCCACCGGAAGCGGACCCGGCCGATCTTCGGCAGGTCGGCCATGCCCCACCTGCGATGCACGCGGATAATGTTCAGGTCCCGGCCCTGCGGGACGTCCACGGACATCACCGTGCGCAGCCGGCCCTTGAAGTTCGGGGCGTCGGCCCGGCCGTCCCAGCAGTTCTTCCATGCCTGGAAGTACGTTTTCAGCACCGCTTGCGCGGCCTGCGCGGGAAGAACAGCAAGAAAGTCGATGTCGCCCCGGGCCTGGCGGATCGCTGCATCCGCGTTCGCCAGGGTCCGCTTCTCCTTCGGCATCATCCGCCACCACGCATGCAGCAGGTTCCACATGGTGCGGGCCGCGTGCGCCTGATCATCTGCCTTGCGAACCCCGGCAGGCGACAGCGCGAGCCGGGAACGGTGCCCGAACTGTCGCTTGACCAGGGTGTCTTGGCTCACGATCGGGAACCTAGCAGTGGTTTATGTCGACGAGCTGGAATCCTCATCCCGATGTCAGAACCGGGCGTCATGTTGTCTGCCACCTGCACGTTCACTTGGTTTTCGTGGCCAAGTACCGGCGGAAAGGGTTCACTGACGCCATATCGGATGTCCAGCTTGGCGAGCTGCGCCTGGAAGCTGCTGTCGAGCCGGGCGACCTCCGTCCGGAGGGTCTCGTCGAGCCGGGTGACCTGCGCCTCGACCACGTCGAGCTTGCGCAGGCGGTCGATCTCCAGCAGGAGGAACACGGTGACCGTGCTCAGGATGAGCAGGGTGACCTTGGGGAGCGCACCCCCGGGAGCGAGTGCGTCGAGCCAACCGAGGAGGTCCGCGATCAGGACCACGACGCCCGATGCGGACATCAGGGCCAGCGCGATCCGTTCCACCCGATAGCGAACGTCGACACTCATGTCGCTCCAGCCCCCGTGCCCGGTACCTCGTACCTCGTGCCCGTCGTGGTCGGCGATGACGCTATACCGACTCCCGTCGTTCCAGGGAGGTTTGAGTGGCGCCTGGGGGTGTGTGGGGCGAGTTCAGGCCGCGCCGGTGCGGTCAGTTCCAGATGATGTCGTCGGCCGGCAGGGGCGTCACGTCGGCGTGCTGGACGTTCGCCTCGACGTGGGTCGTCCCGGTCGGCCAGTCCGCGGCCCAGGCGGAGAGCGAGAAGCCGGAGCCGGACCCCGAGGCGGAGCCCGAGCCGGGGGAGTCCCCGTCCGGGAAGTCCTGGCCCCAGCCGCTGGCCATGGCCACGCCCAGCGCGAGGGCGCTCAACGCGGCCGTGGCGAAGTACATCCGACGAGTCGTCATGCGGGGAGCATCCCAGCCGCACGCCCCGGAGGGAAGGCCTCATCCGCACCGGTCCGTGGCCCAGCTCTCACCCCTGCCCGTCGGCGCCCGCGCCCGTGTTCTCAGCGGTCCCGTAGCCCTCGGCCGCCCCGCGGTCCCCCGCCGTCCCGTGGCTCGCAGCTGTCCCGTGGCTCCCAGCCGTCCCGTAGCCCCCAGTCGTCCCGTAGCGCGCCGCCGTCGCGGCGGCTGCCGCTCCGATGCGCCGGCGCAGGGCGGGCGGGGCGAGCACCTCCGCCTCCGCGCCGAGCTCCAGGAACTGCGCCTCCGCGCGGTCCTGCGACTCGATCGGCAGGACCGCCCGTGTCCACCCGGGCAGTCCGGGGTCCGGGGTCCCGGTGGCGGCCAGGGCCCTGGCCTGGGCGCCGGTCAGCCGGGCGGCCGCGCGCGCGGAGACCCGTACCTCCGCCTCCTCGGGGTACAGCCGCTCGTGGAACTCCGCCTGGCTGAGCCGCCAGTGGGCAGCCAGCTCGAAGCCGTCGGGGAGCGCGCATTCCTCGCCGGTCTCCCGTACTGCCAGGACCTGGTCCACGCGGTAGGTGCGCGGGGGTGCTGCGGTGCCTGTGGTGCCCGCCCTTCCGGCCGTGTCCGCCGTGTCCGCCGTGCCCGCGACCAGGTACCAGCGCCCCGCCTTCAGGACCAGCCCGTACGGGGCCAGCCGCCGGTCCACCTCGTGGGGTGCCTTCCAGCGCCGGTACCGGATCTCGACGACCCGCCCCCGCCACACCGCGTCGGCGATCCGCCCCAGGTGCGGGGTCTCCTCGTGCTCCGCGTACCAGCCGGGCGCGTCCAGGTGGAACCGCAGCCGCATCCGGTCGGACTGCGCGCGCAGCTCCGCGGGCAGGGCGGCGCGCAGCTTCAGTTGGGCGGTGGACAGGGCGCGGCCGAGGCCGAGTTCGGCGGCCGGTCCCGGCATCGAAGTGAGGAAGAGGGCCTCCGCCTCGCCCGGGGCCAGCCCGGTGAGGCGGGTGCGGTACCCGTCGAGGAGCTGGTAGCCGCCGCTGTGCCCGGCGTCGCCGTACAGCGGGACACCGGCGGCGGCCAGGGCCTCCGCGTCGCGGTAGACCGTACGGACCGACACCTCCAGCTCCTCGGCGAGCTCGGCGGCGGTCATCCGGCCGCGCGTCTGGAGCAGGAGCAGGATCGAGAGCAGCCGGCTGGACTTCACTTGGACTTCACTGACACATGATGTCAGTGGAGTGCTCCTACGGTTCCCCCATCAGCGCAGAGAACAGCGCAGAGCATCAGAGAACAGTTGTTGGGGAGACCGCACATGAACGACTTCGACTTCCTCGTCGGCACCTGGGACGTGTCCAACCGGTGGCTCGCCGACTTCCTGGACGGGGGCAGCGGCTGGGAGGAGTTCCCGGCGGTGTCCCGGGCCACCCGCCACTTCGACGGCGCCGCGAGCTTCGACGAGATCGAGTTCCCGACGAAGGGCTTCGCGGGGTTGACCCTGCGGCTCTACGAGCCCGAGCGCGAGCGGTGGACCCTCAACTGGTCCAGCCGCCGGACGGGCACGCTCTTTCCGCCCGTCACCGGACGGTTCGACCCGGCGACCGGGACGGGCGTCTTCCAGGGCGAGGACACCTACGGGGGCAAGGACGTCCTGGTGCGGTTCGTGTGGTCGCGTACGGACACGGACTCCCCGCGCTGGGAGCAGTTCTTCTCGGCCGACGGGGGCGAGAGCTGGATCCACAACTGGGCGATGGACTTCAGCCGCCGGGCGGCCGGCACCGCTGCTTGATCCCTTCTGCCCGGCCGCGCGTCACAGGAGCCCGAGGGGCCCGAGGGGCCCGAGCGCCGAGGCCAATCCGCTCGGCCGCTGCTCGACGGGCAGATGCTCGACCAGCCGGACCGGGCACCCCAGCGCCGCGGCCCCCGTATCGGCGACGGCGTCGTCGCCGACCATGAGCACGTCCGCGGGTGCCGTTCCGAGGGCTTCGCAGGCGACCCGGAACAGGCGGGGATCGGGCTTCTGGACCCCGTGCTCGAAGGAGAGCACGTACGCGTCGACGAACCGGTCGAACCCGTGGGCGCGGAACACGGGCCGCAGGTCCCAGCCGATGTTGCTGACGACGGCGACGGGGATGCCCCGCTCGCGCAGGGCGACGAGCGTGGCCGCGGTATCGGGGTAGGGCCGCCAGGCCGCGGGGATCCGGTGGCGCTCGTAGAGGGCGTCGGCCAGCTCCGCGGAGGGCAGCGGCACCTCGCGGGTGAGGGCGGTGTAGGCGGCCCGGTGCTGCTCGGGGCTCAGGTCCCGCTCCCGCCACAGCGGCTCCAGCCGGGCCGGCAGCCGCCGCGGCGAGGCGCCGCCCGGAAGGGCGCCCGCCTCTTCCAGCAGGGCGGCGCAGGCGGCGAGTTCGGCCTCGGGCAGGTCGACTCCGGCGTCCGTCACGACCGCGCGCAGCCAGTCCTCGGTGGGCTCGATGCGGAAGAGGGTGCCGGAGAAGTCGAACATCACGGCTTTGACCGAGCCCGCGAGCATGCCCGGGTCCCCGGCCGCGCCCCTGTCCCCGACCACGTGGATCTCCCTGCCTTTGCGTTCGGCCATGACGTGGATCCTCGCCGCGGGCCCCCGCCCCGCGCAAGCCCCGCCCGCCGGCCAGGCCGGCTGCTCCAAATCCCCGGCCATTCACCTCCGTTCATGTCCTCCGACAAATAATGCAAGCACGCTTGATTGTTTTCGTGCGGGCTGCCACGCTTCCCCTCACGCCGAGAAGGGGAGCGCACCCGTGCCCGATCCGTCCGCTGTCGAGAACGTCTTCGCCGTCTTCGCCGATCTCCGCGAGGAGGGACGGGAACTCGACGCCCTGGTCCGGGAGTTGCCCGCCCCCGACTGGGCGAAGGCCACGCCCGCGCCCGGCTGGAGCGTCGCCCACCAGATCGCCCACCTGCACTGGACCGACCGGGCCTCGCTGCTCGCCGTCACCGACGCCACCGCCTTCGCGGGGCTGGTCGAGGAGGCCCTGAAGGCGCCCGACTCCTTCGTCGACGCGGGCGCCGAGGAGGGTGCCGCACTGGCCCCCGACGAACTGCTCTCCCGTTGGCGGGCCGGCCGCGCCGCACTCGACGAGGCCCTCGCCGCGGCCTCGCCCGACGCCAAGTTCCCCTGGTACGGGCCGCCGATGAAGGCCGCCTCGATGGCGAGCGCCCGCCTGATGGAGACCTGGGCGCACGGCCAGGACGTCGCCGACGCGCTCGGGGTGCGCCGCGTACCGACGGCCCGGCTGCGGCACGTGGCGCGGATCGGGGTGCGGGCGCGCGATTACGCCTACGCGGTACGGGGACTGCCGGCGCCGGCCGGGGAGTTCCGGGTGGAGCTGACGGCTCCGGGAGCCCGCGCCGAGGTGTGGACGTACGGCCCCGAGGACGCGCCGCAGCGCGTCACCGGCCCGGCGCTCGACTTCTGCCTGCTGGTGACCCAGCGCGCCCATCGCGCCGACCTGTCCCTGACGGCGTCCGGCCCCGACGCCGACCGCTGGCTCGACATCGCCCAGGCCTTCGCCGGCCCCGCGGGGCCGGGGCGCGCGCCGGAGGCCTCCCGGTGACCCGGCGCCCCCTGCTGATCGGCAACGCGTCGGGCTTCTACGGAGACCGCTTCGACGCCCTGCGCGAGATGCTGACGGACGGCCCCCTCGACGTACTGACCGGGGACTACCTCGCCGAGCTGACCATGCTGATCCTCGGCCGAGACCGGCTGAAGAACCCGGAACTCGGCTACGCCAAAACCTTCCTGCGCCAGCTGGAGGAGTGCCTCGGCCTCGCCCACGAGCGGGGCGTACGGATCGTCGTGAACGCGGGCGGCCTGAACCCGGCGGGACTCGCCGGAGCGGTACGCGCGCTGGCCGCGAAGCTGTCCGTCCCCGTCTCGGTCGCGCACGTGGAGGGCGACGACCTGAAGTCGTACCCGCCGTCGGACCCGCTGCCGTCCGGGGAGGGCGCGCTCACCGCGACCGCCTATCTAGGCGGCGTCGGGATCACGGCCTGCCTGCGGGCGGGCGCGGACGTGGTGGTGACCGGCCGGGTCACCGACGCCGCCCTGGTGAGCGGGCCCGCGGCATGGTGGTTCGACTGGGCGCCGGACGACCACGACCGGCTGGCCGGGGCGGTGGTGGCGGGCCACGTACTGGAGTGCGGCACCCAGGCCACCGGCGGCAACTACGCCTTCTTCACCCGCCACGACGTGTCCCGGCCGGGGTTCCCGCTGGCGGAGATCGCGCAGGACGGGTCGTCGGTCATCACGAAGCACCCGGGCACGGGCGGAGTCGTCTCCGTCGGAACGGTCACGGCGCAACTCCTCTACGAAACCCAGGGAGTCCGCTACCTCGGCCCCGACGTGACGGCCCGCCTGGACACGGTCCGGCTGACCCAGGCCGGCCCCGACCGGGTGGCGGTCTCGGGCACCCGCGGGGAAGCCCCGCCCGGCACCCTCAAAGTGGGCGTGACCCGCATCGGCGGCTGGCGCAACGAAATCGTCTTCGTCCTGACGGGCCTGGACGTCGACGCGAAGGCGGCGCTGGTGCGGGAGCAGCTGGCCGTGCTGCTCGCGCCGGTGGAGTCGGTCTCTTGGACGCTGTCCCGTACGGACCACGCGGACGCGGAGACGGAGGAGACCGCGAGCGCGCTGCTCCGCCTGGTCGTCCGCGACCCGTCCCCCGACCGGGTGGGCCGCGCGCTGACCTCGGCGGCCATCGAGCTTGCCCTGTCCAGCTATCCGGGCTTCCACGTCACGGCCCCGCCGTCCCCGGCCCAGCCGTACGGAGTCTTCGACTCGACCACGGTCCCCTCGGGCGAGGTCCCCCACACGGCAGTCCTCGCGGACGGCACCCGCCTGTCGGTGCGCGCGGACCCTGACCCTGCGGGGCGTGTCCCCTCCCCGCCCTTCCCCCGTTCCCCGGGCTCCGCCCAGACCCGCGCCTCAAACACCGGCGGGGCTGAAGGATCGCCTCAAACGCCGGCGGGGCTGGATTTCCCCGGAGGCGCCGGAAGCCCGGTCCCGTCCGCACCTTCAGCCCCGCCGGCGTTTGAGGCGCGGGGGCCCGGGGGCGGAGCCCTCGAAGGGCTCGGGGCGCAGCCCCGACCCGGGGGTCCGGGGGCGCAGCCCCCGGTTTCGGGAAGGGGCCCTGCGGGGGAGAGCCCCGCAGGGCCCACCGCCCCGAAGCCGCAGCCTTCTGCCGCCCGCGAGCCGCAGTCTGAAGCCGCCTCGGAGCCGCAGCCTCCTTCCGCCCGCGAGCCGCAGCTTGCGGCCGCCTCGGAGCCGCAGCCTTCTGCCATCCGCGAGCCGCAGCTTGCGGCCGCCTCGGAGCCGCAGCCTTCTGCCGCCCGCGAGCCGCAGTCTGAAGCCGCCCCCCAGCCTCGGCCTCCCGCCACCCCCGACCCGGCGGGGCCCACCACCCCCACCCGCCGGGTGCCGCTCGGCACCATCGTCGGGGCCCGCAGCGGAGACAAGGGCGGGGACGCCAACGTCGGGGTGTGGGCCGAGACCGGCCCCGCCTGGGAGTGGCTGCGCACCACTCTCACCGTGGAAGCCTTCAAGGCGCTGCTTCCCGAAACGGCCCCACTGGGAGTGACCCGCGCCGAGCTCCCGAACCTCCGGTCCCTCAACTTCACCGTCACCCGGATCCTCGGCGACGGCGTAGCCTCCGGCCACCGCTTCGACCCCCAGGCCAAGGCCCTCGGCGAATGGCTCCGCTCCCGCCACGTGGACATCCCCACAGCCCTGCTGCACCCACCTGCCGAGCCCCCCGCCGTGCTGCCGCAACCCCCTGCGGAGCCCCGGGCAGCGGTGCCGCAGCCACCTGCGGAGCCGTCCGCAGCGGTGCTGCACCCGCCCGCGGAGCCCCCGGCAGCGGTGCCGCACCCGCCCGCGGAGCCCCGGGCAGCGCTGCCGCACCCGCCCGCGGAGCCCCCGGCAGCGGTGCCGCACCCACCTGCGGAGCCGTCCGCGGAGCCGTCCGCGGAGCCGTCCGCGGAGCCCCCCGTACCCACCACCGCCCCGGAGGGGACCCCGTGACCCGCCTCAAGAGCGCCGTCGACCCGCTCGCCCCCGAGCACGCGCAGGCCCGTACCGCCGCCCTGGAACGGCTCGCCGAGCTCGATGCCGCGCACGCCACCGCCCTCGCCGGCGGCGGCGAGAAGTACACCGCCCGCCACAAGACCCGCGGCAAGCTGCTCGCCCGCGAGCGCGTCGAGCTGCTCCTCGACCCGGACACCCCCTTCCTGGAGCTGTCCCCGCTCGCCGCCTGGGGCAGCGACTATCCGGTCGGGGCCTCCATGGTCACCGGCATCGGCACCGTCGAGGGTGTCGAATGCCTGGTCACCGCCAACGACCCCACCGTCCGCGGCGGCGCCTCCAACCCCTGGACGCTCAAAAAGGCGCTCCGCGCCAACGAGATCGCCCGGCAGAACAGACTGCCCTGCATCAGCCTCGTCGAGTCCGGCGGCGCCGATCTCCCCTCCCAGAAGGAGATCTTCATCCCGGGCGGAGCCATCTTCCGCGACCTCACCCGGCTCTCGGCCGACGGCGTCCCCACCATCGCCGTCGTCTTCGGCAACTCCACCGCCGGGGGCGCGTACATCCCCGGCATGTCCGATCACACCATCATGATCAAGGACCGCTCCAAGGTGTTCCTGGGCGGCCCGCCGCTGGTCAAGATGGCCACCGGCGAGGAGAGCGACGACGAGTCCCTCGGCGGAGCCGACATGCACGCCCGGACCTCCGGCCTCGCCGACTACTACGCCCTCGACGAGCACGACGCCATCCGCCAGGCCCGCCGCGTCGTCGCCCGCCTCAACCACCGCAAGGCCCGGCCCGATCCGGCACGCGCCGAAGAACCCCTCCACGACCCGGAGGAACTCCTCGGCATCGTCCCCGCCGACCTCAAAACCCCCTTCGACCCCCGCGAGGTCATCGCCCGCATCGTCGACGCCTCCGACTTCGACGAGTTCAAGCCCCTCTACGGCACCAGCCTGGTCACCGGCTGGGCGAGCCTGCACGGCTACCCGGTCGGCATCCTCGCCAACGCCCAAGGAGTGCTGTTCAGCGCGGAATCGCAGAAGGCGGCCCAGTTCATCCAGCTCGCCAACCAGCGCGACATCCCGCTCCTCTTCCTCCACAACACCACCGGCTACATGGTCGGCAAGGAGTACGAGCAGGGCGGCATCATCAAGCACGGCTCGATGATGATCAACGCGGTCTCGAACTCGAAGGTCCCCCACCTCTCCGTCCTCATCGGCGCCAGCTACGGCGCCGGCCACTACGGCATGTGCGGCCGCGCCTACGAGCCCCGCTTCCTCTTCGCCTGGCCCAGCGCCAAGTCCGCCGTCATGGGCCCCGCCCAGCTCGCCGGGGTGCTCTCGATCGTCTCCCGGCAGTCGGCCGCGGCGAAGGGCCAGCCCTACGACGAAGAGGCCGACGCCGGCATGCGCGCCTTCGTGGAGGCGCAGATCGAGTCCGAGTCCCTGCCGATGTTCCTGTCCGGACGGCTGTACGACGACGGGGTCATCGACCCGCGCGACACCCGCACCATCCTCGGCCTGTGCCTGTCGGCCGTCCACAACGCCCCCGTCGAGGGCGCCCGTGGCGGCTTCGGCGTCTTCCGGATGTGAGCCCCCACATGACCACGACCCCGCACACCACACTGACCTCCCTCCTCGTCGCCAACCGCGGCGAGATCGCCGTCCGTGTCTTCCGCACGGCCCGCGCGCTGGGCCTGGCCACCGTCGCCGTCCACTCCGACCCCGACGCCGACGCCCTGCACGTCCGCACGGCCGACGCGGCCGTACGGCTGCCCGGCGCGGCCCCCGCCGACACCTACCTGCGCGGCGACCTGGTCATCGGGGCCGCCCTCGCGGCGGGCGCCGACGCCGTCCACCCCGGCTACGGGTTCCTCTCCGAGAACGCCGACTTCGCCCGAGCCGTCCGCGCCGCCGGGCTCACCTGGGTCGGCCCGCCGCCCGAGGCCATGGAGGCCATGGCCTCCAAAACCCGGGCCAAGGAGCTGATGCGCGCCGCCGGGGTCCCGCTGCTCGACCCCGTCGACCCGCACGCCGCCACCACCGCCGACCTCCCGCTGCTCCTCAAGGCCGCGGCAGGCGGCGGCGGCCGCGGGATGCGGGTGGTCCGGGACCTCGACTCCCTCAAGGAATCCCTCGAAGCCGCCTCCGCCGAGGCCCTGTCCGCCTTCGGCGACGGAGAGGTCTTCGCCGAGCCCTACGTGGAGCGCGGACGCCACGTCGAGGTGCAGATCCTCGCCGACTCCCACGGCACCGTCTGGGCGCTCGGCACCCGCGACTGCTCCCTCCAGCGACGCCACCAGAAGGTCATCGAGGAAGCCCCCGCGCCCGGCCTCCCCGAGGCCCTGCGCACCACCCTCCACGAGGCCGCCGTGGCAGCCGCCCGCGCAGTCTCCTACGAGGGCGCGGGCACGGTGGAGTTCCTCGTCACCGCGGACGGCCGCCCGTACTTCCTGGAGATGAACACCCGCCTCCAGGTGGAACACCCGGTCACCGAAGCGGTCTTCGGGATCGACCTCGTCGCCCTGCAACTGCGGATCGCCGAGGGCGCCGCCCTGCCCCTGGACCCGCCCACCCCCGGTGGACACGCCGTCGAGGCCCGCCTCTACGCCGAGGACCCGGCTCACGACTGGCGTCCCCAGACCGGCGTCCTGCACACCCTCGATGTCCCCTCCACGGTCCGCGTGGACACCGGCTTCACCGACGGGGACACCGTCTCCATCCACTACGACCCCATGCTCGCCAAGGTCGTCGCCCATGCCCCGACCCGCGCCGAGGCGGTCCGCGCCCTGGCCCACGCCCTCGCCGGGGCCCGGATCCACGGGCTGACCACCAACCGCGAGCTCCTCGTACGTTCCCTGCGGCACCCGGAGTTCGAGGCCGCCCGGCTCGACACCGGCTTCTACGAGCGCCATCTGCCCGCCCTCACCGAGGCGGCCCCGGACGACCCGGCCCCCGCGCTCTGCGCGCTCGCCGCCGCCCTCGCCGAGGCCGCCCCCGACCCGGACGCCCCCCTCGCCACCCGCCTCGGCGGCTGGCGCAACCTCCGCTCCCAGCCGCAGAGCCGCCGCTACACGGCCGCCGGGACCGCGTACGAAGTCCGCTACCACCCGTCCCGCAGCGGCCCCCCGGAGCTCCTCGACCACCCCGGTGTGCGCATCCTGTCCGCCGAGCGCCACCTGGTGACCCTCGAAGTGGACGGCGTACGGCGGCTGTTCCACGTGAAACATAAATCGAACACGGCGTACGTGGACTCCGCGCTCGGCGCCCACGCCCTGACCCCCGTCCCCCGGTTCGCGGACCCGCAGGACCGCACCGAACCGGGCTCCCTGCTCGCCCCCATGCCCGGCACCGTCGTCCGCGTCGCCGAGGGCCTCGCCCCCGGCAGCCCCGTCACCGCCGGGCAGCCCCTGCTCTGGCTGGAGGCCATGAAGATGGAGCACCGCATCCTCGCGCCCGCCTCCGGCACGCTCACCGCGCTCCACGCCGTCACCGGCCAACAGGTCGAATTCGGCGCCCTGCTCGCCGTAGTCCAGGAGGAAGCATGAGCTCCACCCCCGGCACCACGACGCTCGAAACCGAAGAACACCAGGCCCTGCGCGCGGCGGTCGCCGCCCTCGGCCGCAAGTACGGACGCGAGTACCTCGCCCGCATCGCCCGCGAGGGCGGCCACCCCGACGAACTGTGGGCGGACGCCGCCAAGCTGGGCTACCTCGGGGTCAACCTCCCCGAGGAGTACGGCGGCGGAGGCGGCGGCATCGCCGAACTCTCCATCGTCCTCGAGGAACTCGGAGCCGCGGGCTGCCCGCTCCTCATGATGGTCGTCTCGCCCGCCATCTGCGGCACGGTCATCGCCCGCTTCGGCACCGAGGCGCAGAAACAGGCCTGGCTCCCCGGGCTCGCCGACGGCACCCGCACCATGGCCTTCGGCATCACCGAACCCGACGCCGGCTCCAACTCCCACCGCATCACCACCACCGCCCGCCGCGACGGCGACGACTGGGTCCTCACCGGCCGCAAGGTCTTCATCTCCGGCGTGGACATCGCCGACGCCACCCTCATCGTGGGCCGCACGGAAGACGCCCGGACGGGCAGCCTCAAGCCCTGCCTGTTCATCGTCCCCCGCGAGACCCCCGGTTTCACGTACACCCCCATCGACATGGAACTCCAGGCGGCGGAGAAGCAGTTCGAGCTGGTCCTGGAAGACGTACGCCTCCCCTCCTCCGCCCTGGTCGGCGACGAGGACGCGGGCCTGCTCCAGCTCTTCGCGGGCCTCAACCCCGAGCGCGTCATGACCGCCGCCTTCGCCATCGGCATGGGCCGCTACGCCCTCGCCCGGGCCGTCGACTACGCGAAGACCCGCCAGGTCTGGAAGGCCCCCATCGGCGCCCACCAGGCCATAGCGCACCCCCTGGCAGCTGCCCACATCGACCTCGAACTGGCCCGCCTGATGATGCAGAAGGCGGCCCACCTCTACGACGCCGGCGACGACATGGGCGCGGGGGAGGCCGCGAACATGGCGAAGTACGCGGCGGGGGAGGCGTGCGTCCGGGCGGTGGACCAGTCCGTCCACACCCTGGGCGGCAACGGCCTCACCCGCGAGTACGGTCTCGCCGCGCTGATCGTCGCCTCCCGGGTGGCCCGGATCGCCCCGGTCAGCCGCGAGATGATCCTCAACTTCATCTCCCACCAGACCCTGGGCCTCCCCAAGTCCTACTGACCGGCCCCGGTTTCCGCTGCGCGGGGCGAGGAGTCCCCTACCCACCCTTCGCCCGTTCCCCGGAGCTCCGCCCCGGCCCCGTTCCCACGCGCGGCGCCGTGGCCGGGGACCAGCCCCCGGACCCCCAGGGGGTCCGGGCGCAGCCCGGCACCCTCGCTTTCAGCCGTCCGGCGTTTGAGGACCGGGGCCCGGGGCGGAGCCCCGAGGGGTCCGGGCGCAGCCCGGCACCCCTCCAGCCCGTCCGGCGCTTGAGGACCGGGCTCCGGGCAGCGCCCGGGGAACGGGCGAAGGGCGGGTAGGGGACCTCGCCCGCGCAGCGGCAAAAGGTCGCAGCGGGGACTTCGCCCCGCAAGGGGGACCCACCCGCAGCCCACCGGAGCCCGCCGCAGGCGACCCGCATACCCTCCCCGGAGGGGATCCCGACCGACCGACCACCCCCTCCGGAGGAGACATGCCCCCACTGGTCCACGCCGCGCGAACGCCCGGCCTCACGACCCTCACCCTCGACTCCCCGGCCAACCGCAACGCCCTCTCCGCCACCCTGGTCCAAGAACTCCGCACCGCCCTGGCCACCGCGGCCACCGAACGACCCACCCGGGCGGTGGTCCTCACCCACACCGGCACCACCTTCTGCGCCGGCGCCGACCTGAAGTTCCCCTGCGACCCGGCCGACTTCCTGGCCCTGCTCCGGGAGATCGCCGAACTCCCCAAGCCCGTCGTGGCCCGGGTCACGGGCCACGTCCGCGCGGGCGGCCTCGGGCTGCTCGGCGCCTGCGACATCGCCGCCGCCGGGCACGGGTCCACGTACGCCTTCACCGAGACCCACCTCGGCGTGGTCCCGGCCGTGATCTCCGCGCCACTGCTCCCGCGCCTGGACCCCCGCGCCGCGGCCCGCTACTTCCTCACCGCCGAGGTCTTCGGCGCCGCCGAAGCCACCCGCATCGGCCTGCTCACCCTCGACGCCCCGGACGCGGACGTCGACAAGGTGCTCGCCCCGGTCCTGGAAGGCCTCCTCAAGGCCGGCCCCGAGGCCCTGGCCGCGACGAAACGCCTGGTCACCGCCCCGGTACGGGCCGCCCTGGAGCGGGACGGGGCAGCCCTCACCGAGCTGTCCGCCCGGCACTTCGCCTCCGCCGAGGCCCGCGAGGGCATCAGCGCCCGCTTCGAACGACGGGAGCCGTCATGGCTGCGGTGACCGCGGACAGCGGGCCCAAGCAGGCCCGCAGCCGGGTCACCCGCCGCCACCTCCTGGAGGCGGCCGTCTCCTGCCTCGCCGAGCAGGGCTGGGCCGGATCCACCGTCGCCGTGGTCGCGGAGCGCGCCGGGGTCTCGCGCGGGGCGGCCCAGCACCACTTCCGCACCCGCGAGGAGCTGTTCACCGCGGCCGTCGAGTACATGGCCGAGGTGCGCTCGACCGCGCTGCTGGACCTGTTCCCGCGCGGCGGCACCGCCGCGGCCCGCGCCGACGTGGTCGGGGCGCTCATCGACCTGTACACCGGCCCGATGTTCCGCGCCGCCCTCCAGCTCTGGGTCGCGGCCTCCCACGAGGAGCAGCTGCGCCCCCGCGTGGCCGAGCTGGAGGCCCGCGTGGGCCGGGAGACCCACCGCATGGCCGTGGAGCTGCTGGGCGCGGACGAGTCCGTGCCGGGCGTACGGGAGACCGTGCAGGGCCTGCTCGACATGGCCCGCGGCCTGGGCCTGGCCAACGTCCTCACCGACGACACCGCCCGCCGGGCGCGGGTGGTCGCCCAGTGGGCCCGGATCCTGGACACGGAACTGGGCTGAGGCCCCCACCCCTTCTCCTCCCGGGGACGCGAAGGGCGCCGCACCCCCGAGGGGATGCGGCGCCCTTCGTCACGGCGGCGGCCCTGTGCGGGGGCAGCCGGCGGCCGGCGCGATCAGGTGGTGGAGGCGATATCCGTGATGTCTGTGATGTCCGTGATATCGGAGTAACCCTCGATCTCGCGCGGATTGCGCACGCCCGGACCGGTGTAGCGGGCGGAGGGACGGACCAGGCGGCCCGTGCGCTTCTGCTCCAGGATGTGCGCGGACCAGCCCGCGGTACGGGCACACGTGAACATCGAGGTGAACATGTGCGCCGGGACCTCCGCGAAGTCCAGCATGATCGCGGCCCAGAACTCCACGTTCGTCGCGAGCACCCGGTCGGGACGGCGCGCGTGCAGCTCCTCCAGGGCGGCCTTCTCCAGCGCGGCGGCCACCTCGTAGCGCGGGGCGTCCAGCTCCTTGGCCGTACGCCGCAGCACGCGGGCGCGCGGGTCCTCGGCGCGGTAGACGCGGTGACCGAAGCCCATCAGCCGCTCGCCCTTGTCCAGGGCCTTCCTCACGTACGCCACGGCGTCGCCGGTGCGCTCGATCTCCTCGATCATGCCGAGGACGCGCGAGGGCGCCCCGCCGTGCAGCGGCCCGGACATGGCGCCGACCGCGCCGGACAGCGCGGCCGCGACATCGGCACCCGTCGAGGCGATGACGCGCGCGGTGAAGGTCGAAGCGTTCATCCCGTGCTCGGCGGCCGAGGTCCAGTAGGCGTCGACGGCCTTGACGTGGCGCGGGTCGGGCTCGCCCCGCCAGCGGATCATGAACCGCTCGACCACGGACTCGGCCTTGTCGATCTCGCTCTGCGGGACCATCGGCCGTCCCTGGCCGCGCGCGGACTGGGCCACGTACGAGAGCGCCATCACGGCCGCCCGCGCCAGATCGTCCCGCGCGGTCTGCTCATCGATGTCGAGGAGCGGTTTCAGCCCCCACACGGGGGCGAGCATGGCGAGTGCGGACTGCACGTCGACCCGGATGTCACCGGAGTGCACCGGGATCGGGAAGGGCTCGGCGGCCGGCAGGCCGGGGTTGAAGGCACCGTCGACCAGCAGACCCCAGACGTTCCCGAAGGAGACGTGGCCCACGAGGTCTTCGATGTCGACACCCCGGTATCGCAGAGACCCGCCTTCCTTGTCGGGTTCGGCGATCTCCGTTTCGAACGCGACGACTCCCTCGAGACCGGGTACGAAGTCGGACATCAGGCGGCTCCTCAAATAGTGCGAACACGCGCGGCTCCCGGCGTGATTCGCGGTCCGGCGCGGTCATCCCCGTTGATGCCCGGCACGGCCGATGGTCATCCGTTCGGGACCGTCGGACCGGCCCCAAGATTTTGTACGTTCCGCTTGGCGCGGGGAAGCGTGACATACGGCACAGTCCAGGGCGCGCGGCTGCGGCAGGATGGCCGCGTGACCGATCAGCACCTTGACCCTGCCGACATGCGCAAGCAGTACCGCTCCCAGCTCGTCGACGAGGAAAGCCTCGCCGAGGAACCGATGGGCCAGTTCGCGCGCTGGTTCCGCGACGCTGCGGAGGCGAACGTCTTCGAACCCAACGCGATGGTCGTCGCAACCGCAACCCCGGACGGCCGCCCCAGCTCGCGCACGGTCCTGTTGAAGCAGTTCGACGAGCGCGGATTCGTCTTCTTCACGAACTACGACTCCCGCAAGGGCCGCGAACTGGCCGCCAACCCGTTCGTCTCCCTGCTCTTCCCCTGGCACCCCATCGCCCGCCAGGTCATCGTCACGGGCACGGCCTCCCGCATCGGCCGCGACGAGACGGCGGCGTACTTCCGCTCCCGCCCCCACGGTTCCCAGCTGGGCGCCTGGGCCAGCGAACAGTCCACGGTGATCGCCTCCCGCGCGGAACTGGACCGCCGCTACGCGGACCTGGAAGCCCGCTACCCCGAGGGCGAACAGGTTCCGGTCCCGCCGCAGTGGGGCGGCATCCGCGTGGTCCCCGACGCGGTGGAATTCTGGCAGGGCCACGAAAACCGCCTCCACGACCGCCTCCGCTACGTCCTGGAGGGCGGCACCTGGCGCGTGGAACGCCTCTGCCCGTAAGACTCCGCTCACACGCAGACGACCCGCGAGCTCGGGTTTCCCCCCTGCAGTGGGGGAAGCCGGCCGGACGTACCGGCGAGCTCGCGGGTCGGGTGACTGCTTGGGATTGGCGCCGGCGACTCCGCCGGGCACCGCACTGGGTGCGTGCGACAACGGGCGCTTTAGCCCGCAGCCACCTCACGCGTCCGGTTTCCGTACATTGCGGCAACCACCTCCCTTCTCGTGTGCGCCCACTTTAGGCACCCCCGCAGATCGCGCTCAACCGAATTTCGGGGGCGAATTCGCAGGCATGTCCTGGGCTCTCCGGAGCCGCCGTGTCATACCTTCTTGACGACGATCGAGTCCGGGACCAGCCGCTCCAGGTCGCCCACGTCCGAGGTGAAGACGGTGACCTGCCCCTTCTGCCGGCGCGCGATGACGGCGAGCACCGCGTCGATGGCGTACTTGTGGCCGTGCAGCTCGGTGTCCGCCAGCAGCCGGCGGGCCTGGCGGGCCTCGTCCTTCCCGACGTCGGCGACCTTCAGTCGGGAGAGGACCCAGTCCCAGCGCTGCTCGGTGGTCCTCCCGTCGTACGCCTCGACGAGCGTCATCGGAGACGTCACCACCTCGGCCCCGCCCCGGGAGGCGATGTCCAGCAGGGCGATCATCTTCCGGTCGCCACGCACGGCCAGGGACAGCGCTTCGCAGTCGAGCACGAAGACGCGCAGCGGTGGCTGCCCGCGCTCGCCGGTCCGCGTCACGCGGCCTCTCCGGCCTGGTGCCCTCCCGTAGCGCGGCGACGTTCGTGCTCTGCGTCGAGATCCTCCAGGTCCGCGAGCGCGGCCGTGTGTTCGTCCTCGGTGACCGGGCCGTGCTCCTCCTCCAGCCAGTCGACCAGTTCCCGCAACCGGTCCCGCTCGCGCTTGAACCGGAGCGCTTCGGCGACGTACGCCGACAGGCCCCGCTCCGCCGCTTCCGTGCGGATCTCGTCAAGGAGCTCTTCGGGGATCGTCACCGTGATCTTCTTGGTCGCCATACAAGAGACCATACTCCCGGTATCGCGGCCCCCACCAGGCCGACCGGCTGCCCGCGGTCTCGGACATACCGGGATGATTGCGGGAAGTGGGTGTGGGCTGCGTCACGTTCCAGTTCAATGACGTGACGTGCCGCACACGCGAACACCTGTAGGGGGCCCAGGTGCCTGCATCCGGACGTGATGAGACCGCCGACGATCTGCTCGCAGCGCTGTTGGACGGGATGGACGCGGCCTTGTGCGCGTTCGATGCCGATGGCGTGATCACCCACTGGAACCGCGAGGCCGAGCGGATTCTGGGGTGGTCGGCGATCGAGGCCGTGGGGCGCAAGGGGTTCGCGGGGTGGGCCGTGCGGCCCGCCGACGCGCAGGACGTGCAGGACAGACTCATGGCCGCGCAAGACGTGCCGGGGCGGCAGGTGCACGAGTTCGCGCTGCTGACCAAGGACGGCGGGCGGGTGCTCGTGCGGACGCAGTCCGCGGGGGTGCCGGGCGCCGACGGGAAGCCGGCCGGGGTGTACTGCGCCTTCAGCGAGGTGCACGCGCAGATCGACCTGGAGCGTTCCATCGCCTTGAGCGAGGCGCTGATGGAGGACGCCTCCTGGGGAGTCGTGCTCGTCGACGTGGACCTGCGCCCGGCCGTGGTCAACGCGCATGCCGCCCGGGCCTTCGGCTCCGGCCGCACCGTGCTGCTCGGGCGGCCGCTGGGGGAGCTGCTGGCGCAGGGGGTGGAGGAGCTGGAGGGGGCGCTGCAGCACGTACTGGCCGAAGGCGCGCCTCCGGCGCCGGCGGAGCTGTGGGTGTCCGTGCGCGGGCCCGAGGGCGTGCGGCGGCGGTGCTGGCGGTGCGGGTTCCTGCGCCTGGCGTCGCCGCTCGCGGAGGAACCCGTACCGCTCGGGGTCGCGCTGCTGTTCCAGGACGTCACCGAGGCCCGCCAGGCGCAGCTGGACACGGCGCAGCTGCGGTTCCGGTCCCATCAGCTGTATCGGGCCGGGCGGGCCGCCGCCGAGTGCGAGGACCCGGCCGAGGCGGCGGCCGTACGGCTGGAGTTCGCCCTGGCGGGCTTCGCCGAGCACGCGCTGGTGGACGTACTGGAGCCGCTACGGGACCCTGCGCCCGCGCGGCTGCTGCGCTGGGCGGCGTCCCCGCCCGGCCTGCCGGGGCTCCCCGAGCCCGGGGTGATCCCGGTGCGCTACGAGGCCGGTCACCCGGCGCTGCAGGCGCTGGACCGGGCCGGGTCGGTGCGGACGAGCGCGCCGCTCGGGCAGGCCGACGGGGCGTGGGCGGGTGCCCGGCGCTGGCCCGAGGGTGCGGCGCACGCCCTGTGCACGGTCCTGCGCAGCCGGGGCCGGAGCCTGGGGACGCTGACGTTCCTGCGGGGGCCGTCCCGGGCCGCCTTCGAGCGCGCGGACGCGGCGTACGCGGAGGAGGTGGCGGCCCGCGTCGCGGCGGATCTGGACCTGGACCTGGCGGGGCGCTGAGGCGCCCCGCGGGCGAAAGAGACGGCCTAGTGGCGGAAGAAGATGCGGTCGCCGTACTGCTGCATGACGCGGCCGTTCCACTCGTGGCCGCCGTCCACGTTGCCCGAGCGCAGGAGCGGCGGTTCGACCCCGCGGGCGACGAGCTCGCCGGCCGCGGCGGCCATGACCGCCTGCATGATCGCGCTGGTCACGACGGTGGAGGCGGGGGCGAAGGGGGCTTCGATGCCCTCGTGGGTGAGCTCGGCGTCGCCGACCGCGATCTTGCTGTCGAGGACGATGTCGCAGTGGTCCTTGAGGAAGGTGCCGGAGACGTGGCGGGACTTGGTGCCGGTCGCGTAGGCCACGGAGGTGACGCCGATGACCTTGAGGCCGATCGCGCGGGCGTTCATGGCCATCTCGACCGGCAGCGCGTTGCGTCCGGAGAGGGAGATGATCACGAGGACGTCGCCGTCACTGGCCGGGCTGCTGTCCAGGACCGCGCCGGCGAGCCCGTCGACGCGCTCCAGGGCGCTGCCGAGGGTGGCGGGCATGACGTCGATGCCGGCGGTGCCGGGGACGGCGAGGAAGTTCATCAGGGCGAGCCCGCCGGCCCGGTAGACCACGTCCTGGGCGGGGAGGGAGGAGTGCCCGGCGCCGAAGGCGAAGAGCTTGTTCCCGGCGGCCACGGCGTCCGCGATGACGGTTCCGGCCTCGTTGATGCGGGCGGACTCCTCGTCCCGTACCCGCTCCAGCAGACCGATCGCGGCGTCGAAGAACTGACCGGCCAGCTTGCTCTCGCTCATACGCCGATGGCCTTCCGGGGTGGGAGTGGGTGAGGTTGTCGTCCGTGTCCGCCGCTCACCGTGCGGTCTGGACCAAGGGCGTGTCAATACGAACTTCCATCCAAGGGGCGAAAGGCCCGGTGGGCGGCGTAATGAGAGGTGCCCGGAGGGGCTCGGGGGGCGTTTCCGGGCAGTCCGGAACGGCCCTTGACGTCCTACACGGGACGGTTGTCGGCGTGATGGGTCAGAATTGGGGGCAGGGCCAGCGCACGCAATCCGAGGGGCACGAATGTCCGGACTGATCGATACCACGGAGATGTACCTCCGCACCATCCTCGAACTGGAAGAGGAAGGTGTGGTCCCCATGCGCGCCCGTATCGCCGAGCGGCTCGATCAGAGCGGTCCGACGGTGAGCCAGACGGTGGCGCGGATGGAGCGCGACGGCCTGGTGGCCGTCGCCAGCGACCGGCACCTGGAGCTGACCGACGAGGGGCGCAAGCTGGCGACGCGCGTGATGCGCAAGCACCGCCTCGCCGAGTGTCTGCTCGTCGACGTCATCGGCCTGGAGTGGGAGCAGGTGCACGCCGAGGCCTGCCGCTGGGAGCACGTGATGAGCGAGGCGGTGGAGCGGCGGGTACTGGAGCTGCTGCGCCACCCGACCGAATCGCCGTACGGGAACCCGATCCCGGGGCTGGAGGAGCTGGGCGAGAAGGCCGAGGCCGATCCGTTCCTGGAGGAGGGCATGGTCAGCCTCTCCGAGCTGGACCCGGGCGTGGAGGGCAAGACCGTGGTGATCCGCCGGATCGGTGAGCCGATCCAGACGGACGCGCAGCTGATGTACACGCTGCGGCGGGCGGGCGTGCAGCCCGGCTCGGTGGTCAGCGTGACCGAGTCGCCCGGCGGTGTGCTGGTCGGCAGTGGGGGCGAGGCCGCGGAGCTGGATGCCGACATCGCGTCCCACGTGTTCGTGGCGAAGCGCTGACGGACGGAGGGGTTGGGGGGTCTTCGGCAGGCTGACGCACGGGCGTTCGATCGGGTCGCCAGTGCGAGCGAATCCGACTGGTGTCGGTCGGTGTGGACCGGTGAGGATCTGTATGGATGGTCCCGGCGCCTTTACGGCGCCGGGACCGGTCCTCCCCTGCTTGACCTGGAGCCCCGAGCTCTCAAGGTCATCCCTTCGGACCGTCTTCCCCGAGCGGCCCGCCTCCCTGTTGAAAGGATCTCCATCGGCAGCGGCGGTCAATCCTTGAGCAAGGTCACTCGAAAGAGCGGTGTTGTCGGCGAGAACCCCGTTTTCGAATACGGGTTCGATACTGTGGCCGGGAGCGAAGGGGGTGCATCTGCGGTGGTACGACGCCTCGATGTGACGGGGGCCGACGGCGTACGCCTGGCGGCCTGGGAGTTCTGCGCAGCGGCCGCGGAGTCTGAGCCGTCGACGCCGTCGACGCATCCGCCGCACTCGCCGTCGGGCGAGCCCGCGGCCCTCTTACTGCACGGCCTGATGGGCCGCGCCTTCCACTGGACGGGCACCGCACGCTGGCTCGGCGCGAGCCGCCGCGTCGTGGCCCTCGACCAGCGCGGCCACGGCCAGAGCGAGCGCCCGCCGACCGCCGGCCCCGGCAGCTCCGTCGCCTACGGGCGCGAGGCCTTCGTGGCCGACGCCGAGGCGGCCGTCGAGCAGCTCGGCCTCGCGCCGGTGACACTGATCGGCCATTCCATGGGCGCCCTCACCGCCTGGCAGCTCGCGGCCCGCCGCCCCGACCTCGTGGCGGCCCTCGTCATCTGCGACATGCGGGCGTCCGCGCTGGGGGAGGCCTCGCAGCAGGAGTGGGAGGAATGGTTCCGGCACTGGCCGCTGCCGTTCCCGACCCAGGACGCCGCACGGCGCTGGTTCGGCGAGGACGACCCGCGGGTGGAGCGCCCGGACCCCGGCCGGGGCGAGTTCTTCGCGGAGGTGATGCACGAGGCCGACGACGGCTGGCGCCCGCTGTTCTCGCGCCGCCAGATGCTGACCGCGCGGGAGACGTGGGTGCACGACGCGCACTGGGAGGAGCTCGCCCAGGTGCGCTGCCCGACGCTGGTCGTCCGCGGCCTGGACGGCGAGCTGGGCCGGGCCGAGGCCCAGGAAATGGTCCGCGTCCTGCCGGCCGGACAGTACGCGGAGATCCCGGACGCCGGCCACTACCTCCACTACGACCACCCGACGGCGTGGCGAGCCGCGGTGGAGCCGTTCCTGGAGGGCATCAAGGCATCGGCGTGAGGGCGGGGCGGGCGCGCCCCGTGGGACCCGGTGGGACTCGGTGGTCCGCCAGGTGGGGCGGCTGCGGGGCCGGGCCCCGTGCCCGTCGCCATCGCCCCTGCGGGCCCCTGAGGGCCTTACGGGGCCTGGCGGGGCCCCGGCCGGGCCGGTGGAGGGCTGCTGTTGGGCAGGGCCCTTGCTGGCGCCCTGCCGCCCCGTTGCTCCCGCGGGCCCGGTGGGGCCTTACGGGGCCCAGTGGGCCGGTGCGGGGCGGCTGTTGAGTACGCCGGCTTCCCTGCGCCCCTGCGGGGCCCGTGTGGGCCTTGGGGGTCCTGTCGGGAGCCATGTGGCAGCCGGAGGGCGACCGTTGGCAGAGAGCCGCCGGCGAATGGCCGCCACCAGTTGGGCGTCGGTGGTCACCCGGTCGGCCGGAGGGGTTCGCGCGCCTACGAGCGCAGCATTCGCAGCGTTGCGGTCAGCGTGACGGGTTCGTCGCTCCAGGAGCAGACTTCCGGCCGGGCCGGCCAACCGTTCCGAGCGAACGTCAGGACATCGGCGATGCGGTCCTCGGCCGTGTCGTACAGCTGGGCCTCGGCCGCCACCACGGTCCCGGCAGGCAGCGGAGCCACCGTCACCCCTTCCGTATCCAGGTCGAAGTACGTCGTGCCGTAGCCGCACGAGTAGCGCCCGGTCGCCCGGAGGCGCGGCACTTGCAGGCGGAGCGCACGGTGGACCGCGTCCTCCGCCCCCAGGGGGACCGCCAGCGCTTCGGCGACGTCGGAGGGCAGCGTCGGTGCCGCGCCGCCCGCTGTCGTGGAGCGGGTGGTCACGGGCCGTCCAGGAGGGCGAGTTGTTCCACCAGGGGGAGGGCTTCGCCCGTGGTGAAGGCGGTCGCGAAGGCCTCCGGGCCCAGGGCCGCGCGGGCCCGGGCCGTCGCCCGGTCGGTGTCGGTGCGTTCCGCCCGGGGGCGCGGGGTGCCCACCGAGGCGCGCAGGGCCGTCGCCGTGCCCAGCAGGGAGGCCGCCCGGGCAGGCGGGAGTATCCCCGCCAGGCCTTCGAGGGCCAGGGCGAGCGCTCGGGGGTCCCCCGAGCGGCGGGCCGCCGCGAGGCCTTCCCGGTGCAGGGACTCCGCCGCGGCCGGATCGGCCCGCAACTCCGCGACGTAGCCCAGCTCCGCGAGGACCAGCGCCGCTCCGGAGTCCACACCGAGACGCCGGTTCCAGTCGAGCCACGGCCGCAGCCACGCCTCGGCGCCGTCCAGGTCGCCGCCTCGCCGCGCGCCCAGGGCGAGCCCGATCGCCGCGAACTGCTCCGCCGGGCGGTGGCATTGCTCCTCCGCCAGCCGCAGGGCCCGTTCGTGCAGCGCGGCCGCCTGCGCCAGGTCGCCGGTCAGCAGCGCGATGCGGCCCTGCCGGGCCAGCCGGAAGGAGGCGTGCGTCCACAACTCCAGCTCCTGCGCGTCCCGTACGCCGTCCTCGTGCAGCCGTGCCGCGGCCTCGTAGTCCCCGGTCACCTCGGCGAGGATGCCGAGCTGCTCCGAGGTCTGCAACTGGCCCCAGCGGTCCCCGAGTTCGGTGAACACCGCGGCCGCCGCCTCCGCGTTGCGGCGCAGTTCCGCCAGGTCGCCGTCGTACATGGCCCGCGTCGAGAGGGTGAGCAGCGCGACCGCTTCGCCCCATCGGTCGCCGCTTTCGCGGAACCGGGCGGGGAGAGGGGTGACTTCGTCCTCCCTGACACCGGAGCCGAAACCGCACCGGGCGTAGGTCAGCAGCCACTGTCCCCGGAGGTCGGCGGCCGAGAAGTCGCCGCCCAGGTGGCTGTCGTCCCCGCCGAGCAGTGCGAAGGCGGCGTGCAGGGCCGTGGCCCCGGCCGCTCGGGTGGCCTCGGTGGCCTCCTGGATCCGGCCGCGCAGGAACCAGTACCAGGACTGCGCACCGACCAGCCGCAGCGCCAGCTCACCGGCCCCCGTGTGCTCCAGGGCGGCCCGGGCGTTGAGGCCCTCCCGGTCGAGCCGCCGCAGCCACTCGCCCTGCCCGGGCCCGTGCAGCCGCGCGGCCGCGCGCTCGGCGAACCCGGTGTAGTACTCCGCGTGCCGCTGCCGGGTCGCGCGCGTCTCCCCGGCGGCGTCGAGCCGCTCAAGCCCGTACGCCGCCACCGATTCCAGCAGCCGCAGCCGCGAGTCTCCGTATGCGGAGCCCCCGTACGCGGAGCCCCCGTACGCGGAGTCCCCGTACGCGGAGGCCACGAGCGAGCAGTCCACGAGCCGCGTGAGCAGATCGAGCACGTCGTCACGGGCGACCGGGTCACCCGAGCCGCCGCCCCGAGGGTCCTCGTCCGCGCACACCGCCTCGGCCGCTTCCACGGTGAATCCACCCGCGAACACCGACAGGCGGCGCAGGACCGTGGCCTCCGCCGGGGAGAGCAGCTCCCAGCTCCAGTCGATCGTCGCGCGCAGGGTGCGCTGGCGGGCCGGGGCGTCGCGACGGACCTGGTTGAGCAGGCGGAAGCGGTCGTGCAGGCGTTCCGCCAGTGCCTGCACCCCCAGGACCCGTACCCGCGTCGCGGCGAGTTCCAGCGCGAGCGGGATCCCGTCCAGCCTGCGGCAGATCAGGGCCACGGCCTCCGCGGTGGCGGGGCCGAGGGCGAAGCCGGGGGCGGCGGCGGCCGCGCGGGCCGCGAACAGTTCCACGGCCTGGGCCTGCGCGAGCGGGGCGACGGCCTCGATCACCTCGCCCGAGAGCGCGAGCGGCTCCTGGCTGGTGGCGAGGACGCGCAGGCCGGGGGCGCGGCGCAGGAGCCGTTCGGCGAGGGCCGCGGCGGCCGGGAGGAGGTGCTCGCAGTTGTCGAGTACGAGGAGTGCCGCGCGCCGCCGCAACGTCTCGGCGAGCCGTTCCTCGACGGAGCCGCCGCCCGCGTCGTCCTCGCGCATCCCGATCGCGGCGGCCACCGCCTCTGCGACCGACGTGCCCTGTGTGCCCGCGAGTTCCACGAACCACACCCCGTCGGGGTGGGCCTCCTCCAGCCGCGCCGCCGCGGCCAGCGCGAGCCGGGTCTTGCCGACGCCGCCGGGCCCGCACAGCGTCACCAGCCGGCCCGCCCCGAGCGCCGCGCACACCCGGGCGACGGCCTCCTCGCGGCCCACGAGGGAGCTGACGGGCGTGGGCAGGTTGCCGCCGCCCCCGTAGGCCCGGCCGTCCCCGTGGGCCCGGCCGTCCCCGTACGCCCGGCCGCCCCCGTACGCCCGGCCCCCCCGGGCCGACCGCTCCGGCGGGCCCGGCCGCGCGGTCGCGCCCAGCGCGGGGTCCTGGCGCAGGATGGCCTCGTACAGGGCCGCGAGTTCGGCTCCGGGGTCGATGCCGAGTTCCTCGGCGAAGAGCTCGCGCAGGTGCGCGTAGACGGCGAGGGCCTCGCTTTGGCGGCCGGCGCGGTACAGCGCCCGCATCTGGCTGCCGCGCAGCCGCTGGCGCAGCGGGTGGGCCGCGGCGGGGCCGGCCAACTCGTCCGCGAGCTGCTGGTGTTGGCCGAGTTCGAGGCGGGCCTCGGCCAGGTCTTCGTACGCGGTGATCCGCTGTTCCTCCAGCCGGGCGATCGCCGCCTGCGTGAAGCCGGCGTCCCGGAAGTCGGCGTAGGCCTCCCCCTGCCACAGCCCGAGCGCCCGCGTCAGCAGCTCCGCCCGGGCCCGCGGCTCCGCCTCCTTGCGCGCGGCCGCCGCCAGCTCGGTGAAACAGTCCGCGTCCACGGCCCGAGCCGGAGCGCGCAGGGCGTAGCCCGCCGGACCGTACGCGACGAGAGAGCGTGCGCCGTCCTCGGCCTTGGCGAGGGTCCGGCGGAGCTGGGAGACCTTGGTCTGGAGGGTGTTCCCCGGGTTGCCGGGCGCGGCGTCGCCCGCCTCGCCCCACAGGTCCTCGATCAGCCGGTCCACCGGCACGGGCCGGCCGTCGCGTACGAGGAGGGCCGCGAGCAGGGCCCGTACCTTCGCCTCGGGAACGGGTACGGGAGTCCCGTCATCCGTGCGGACGGTCAGTGGCCCCAGCACCTCGAAACGCATGCCGCAACGTTACTTCTTGCCCGTCAGAACGCTGTGAGCGGAGAAGACCCGGCGCAGTGGGCAACCCCGCCCCCGACCCCGTGCGTGACGCGTGCGCGGCCCGTGCGCGCCCCCGGACATGGTGTTCCCGTGACCCCGACCGAGCGGTCACGGGAACACACCGGAAGGAACGGTCACATGACCACGAACGCCACGAACACCGCGAACACCACGAGGACCTCTTCCCGCGAGATCCGCCTCGCCGCCCGCCCCGTGGGCGAGCCGGGCCCGCGCCACTTCGACCTGGTCGCCACCGAGGTTCCGGAGCCCGCCGAAGGCCAGATCCTGGTCCGCAACACCTGGATGTCCGTGGACCCGTACATGCGGGGCCGGATGGACGACGCCCCCTCCTACATCGCGCCCTTCGCCCTCGGTACGGCCCTCGAAGGCAGCGCGATCGGCGAGGTCGTCGCCTCCCGCTCCGCGGCGGTGCCGGTCGGGGCGACCGTCTCGCACTTCCTCGGCTGGCGGGAGTACGCGGTCCTCGACGCGGCCGCCGCCACCGTCGTGGATCCCGCGATCGGCTCGCAGTCCTCGTACCTCGGTCCGCTCGGCACCACGGGCCTGACGGCGTACGCGGCACTGACCCGCACCGCCCCGGTCAAGGAGGGCGACGTCGTCTTCGTCTCCGCCGCCGCCGGCGCGGTCGGCAGCGTCGCCGGGCAGCTGGCGCGGCGCCTGGGCGCCTCCCGGGTGATCGGCTCGGCCGGCGGCCCGCTGAAGACGAGGAAGCTGCTGGACCGCTTCGGCTACGACGCGGCCGTGGACCACCGCCAGGGCGACCTGGCCGGCCAGCTCGCCGAGGCGGCCCCCGAAGGCATCGACGTCTACCTCGACGCGGTAGGCGGCGACCACCTCCAGGCGGCCATCGGCGCGATGCGGCAGGGCGGGCGGATCGCCATGGTCGGCGCGATCAGCGGCTACAACGCCACCGCGCCGGCGGTGGGCCCCGACAACCTCTTCCGGGCCGCGGCCCGCGAGGTGACCCTGCGCGGGATGCTCGTCTCCAGCCACTTCGACCTGTTCCCGGAATGGATCGGCCGGGCGGCGGGATGGCTGGCGGACGGCAGCCTGCGCACGGAGGAGACCGTCGTCGACGGCATCGAGCACGCCCCGGAGGCCTTCCTCGGCATGATGCGCGGCGCGAACACCGGCAAGATGCTGGTCCGGCTCTCCCCGGAAGCCGCCGCCGCGAAGGCGTCCACGGCCACCACAGCCACCACGAGCACCACGAGCACCACGGCCACCACCGATGCCCGATGAGCGCCGCCCTGGTCGTCCTGGCCCACCCCCGCGGCGATTCCCTGACCGCCCAGCTCGCCCGCCGCGCCGTGGCCCGGCTGGAGGCCTCCGGCCACACGGTCGACGTACTCGATCTGCACGCCGAGGGCTTCGACCCCCGGATGGGCACCGAGGACGAGCCGGACTGGTCGGACCCCGACAAGGAGTACTCCGCCGAGACCCGGGCCCACATGGACCGGATCGCCGCCGCCGAGATCCTCGTCGTGGTCTTCCCGCTCTGGTGGTTCGGCCTCCCGGCCGTCCTGAAGGGCTGGATCGACCGGGTCTGGAACAACGGCTTCGCCTACGGCCGCAGCCACCCGCTCCTGAAGGGCAAGCGGATGGTGTGGATCCCGCTGGTGAGCTACCCGGAGGCGAAGTTCAAGGAGCTCGGCTGGGACGAGCCGGTGGACCGCCTCCTGCGCGTGGGCATCTCGCAGTACTGCGGCATCGAGGAGGCAGGCGTCCACTTCGTCTACGACTCCCTGAGCGCGGGCGAGTCGGCCCTGGCCGAAGCCGACGCCGCCCTGGCTCCACAGCTTTAGAACCGTGTTCACCGGAGGGAACGCCCGAGGGGGTGCCCGGCGCCCACGGGCCAGGCGCCGGCCTCGCGTTCGACGCTACTCCGTGCCGGGGAGCCAGCCCCGCTGGACCGCGCGGACGCCGAACTCGAACCGGCTCGCGGCGCCCAGCCGTTCCATCAGCCCGTTGGCCAGCCGCCGGGCCGTGCGCGGGGAGACCGCGAGCCGTTTGGCGATCGCCTCGTCGGTCAGGCCCTGCGCCAGCAGCCGAATCGCCGTGGTCTCCTGCGGGCTGAGCCCCTCCGCGTCACGCTCCTCGGGGATGCTGCCCAGGGGCCGCGCCGCCGACCAGACGTTCTCGAAGAGTGCGCACAGCGCCGTCAGCGTTCCCTGGCCGGTGAGGACCACCGCGCCCGCCCCACTGTCTTCGTTGCTGACCGGGATGACGGCGGTGGTCCGGTCGAAGATCATCAGCCGGGTCGGCAGGTCGGGGGCGGTGCGCACCTCTCCACCGAGCTCGCCCAGCCACGTCGCGTAGGCCACGGTGATCTGGCTGTTGCGCACGCTGTCCTGGTACAGCGTGCGCATCCGCACGCCGCGGTCCAGCAGTGCGAGGTCGTTCGCCTTCGAGGCCTCCTGAGTGTCCGGCCGTTGCCCTCCGCCGGGTGCGAACGTCATCAGCTCGGACCGGACCGCGTGCGCCAGGCCGGTGATCCGGGTCCGTATCTCGTCCAGGCCCACCAGTTGCTCGACGCCTGGGCTGGAGGCGGCCGGGCTCAGATCGGCGAACTCCGCGATCAGCTGGGCGGCGGCCGCGCGCGATGACTCGATGCGCAGTTGCTGCGCCGCGAGCTCCGCCTGCTGGCGGGCCATCAGGATCTCCATGCCGACCTCGGGCGGGACCGCGTGGAGCTCTCCCGCCCGTTCGTAGGACGGGCGGATCAGGGCCAGCTCGCTGAGCAGGTCCAGACTGCTGCGGATGTCTGCCTCGGATACGCCGAGACGGGCGGCAAGAGCACGCACTCCGTCGCGCGGGTGCGCGAGCATGGCGCGGTAGACGGCCTCGGCGGTCGCGTCGAGGCCAAGAGTTGCAAGCACAGCGGTTCCCCCCCTGTGTACCCCGTGAATCAGGGTCTGAAGATCATCGTACGCGGGGTCCAGCGAGGGGCCGCGGCGGTCCTTGGCCGCTTCCGGCCAGGGACCGAAGAGTCCACCTTCAAGGCGTATGCCCGATGTGAAGAATTCGGGATCGTGGAGTGCATGTACCTCGTTCACGCGGCCCTCCGCGCTCCCGCGCCCGGCGCTCAACTCCCGCCGCACGCAGGCGAACTCATTCGCGCGTTCGCCAGTGCCAGTGCCAGTGCCAGTGCCACTGCCGACGCCTGTGGCCCGGTGGAGCACGTTTCCGCGCATCCGCACGCCCTGCCGGATCCGACCCTCGGCGTCTATCTGCTCGCGGACAGCCTGAACGAGGCGGAACGGCGTACGGAGGCGCTGTGCCGCCGCGCCTTCGAGGAGGTGCCTGCCCTGTGGGGCTGGACCGTCGGGCGCGTCGGCGCGCCTCTGGTCACGCCGTACTACGAGCACCTCCTGGCGGCCGCTTCCGGACGGGCTGGACGGAACGGTCCAGGTCCGGTTCCGTCCAGTTGAAAGCCCTTCCACCCGCCGTGACCTGCGACGAAAGTAGTGATCGCCGGAAGGGAACACCGCCCCGAAGGCAACACCGGAGGAAACGTCACCGCGGGACGTGAGACCGGAAAGGCCACTCATCCCAGCTTTCGCAAAGGACCACTCACATGCTTCGCACCCGCCTCGCCAAGGCCGCCGCGGTCACCACCCTCGCCCTCGCCGCGATCACCCCGGTTCTGGCCGGCCAGTCCGCCGCCGCCACCGCCGCCGACGAGACCCGCATCACCGCGACCACCGGCTGGCAGACCGCACCGGTCGGCAAGCTCACCACCGGCTGACAGTAACCGGCCCCGCCGCCGGGGGAGCAGCGCCCTTGGCGCCACCCCGTCGCGGCCCACGAACTTCACCGCAGGACCGCAGGACCGCCTGACCGCAGGACCGCTTGACCGCAAGACCGCCTGACCCGCCCAACCGCTCCACCGCGCGCCACATCCACCGGCTTGACAGCTGCTCCTGCAGGGCAGCCGTCCCACCGCCCGGCCGGCGCGCCCCCACTCTTCGGCCCTCACCAGGCCCGTCTGCGGAATCCGCAGCGACACCACACTTCCTTTCACGCCATCAGGAGCTTCGCCATGTCCCGCACCATCAAGACCATCGCCATCCGCATCGCCTCCACCTCCGCCCTGGCGGCGACGGCGTTCACCATGGTGGTCGCCAACCCGGCCAGCGCCTCGCCGCTGACCGATGGAATCTCCGCCACCGCCCGTGCCGAGAACGGCAACGGAGCCTGTGCACACGGTGGTTACGACGGCGGCCCCAACCAGACCAACAGCTGCCGCGGCGGCGTCACGGCCCATGCCTGGTGCGCCGACTTCGCCGGCTGGGTCTGGTCCCGCAACGGGGTCACGGGTCTGGCCAGCCTGGACGACCGTGCGGCCAGCTTCATGGACTACGGCAAGAAGTACGGGACGATCTCCAGCACGCCGCACGTCGGTGACGCGGTGGTCTACAACTACAACGGCAGCAACTACGCCGACCACGTGGCCCTGGTGACCGCGATATCCGGGAGCACGGTCACCATCACCGGTGGCAACCAGGGTGGCAAGCCGGGCCACGTCAGCACCGCCCCCACCACCAAGTGGCACGTGGGTGAGAGGCCGTGGGGCCAGACGATCAGCGGCTACGTCTCCCCGGCCGGCAGCTCGACGCCCTCCCTCCCGAACCCGGCCTCGCTGGCCGAGGGCACGCTCGTGAAGTCGGCGAGCAGCCCGTCCGTCAAGGTGATGATCAAGGGAGCCGGTCTCGCGGTGGCGGGCTCCGACGTCACTCCTGACAAGTACGACCTGAGCAAGGTCGTCACCATCGACGACCAGGCCTTCCGGTCCCTGTCGAGCGCCCCGCCGTCGGGCACCGTGGTCCACGACCAGGCCGGTGGCGCGGAGCGATACGTGATCATCGGTGACGCCGCGCTGAAGATCGGCGGTGCGGACTGGATCTCCGGCGGCTACAACACCCGTGCCGACATGGGCGTTCCGACCTCATGGCTGAAGGCTGCCGCCCAGCGTACGGTGGCGACCGGCATCGTGGTCATGGACCAGTCGGGCACCGACCCGTCCCGCTACGTCATGGTCGCCGGCTCGGCGCTGCACATCTCGGCCACGGAGTGGACGGCCAACGACTACAACGAGCAGACCCTGATGGGTGTTCCGGCCGAGTGGCTGAAGGGCGCCGTGGCGAAGCCGCTGCAGTCCGGCACGGTCGTCATGAACCAGTCGGGCACGGACTCCTCCCGTTACGTCATGGTGGGCGGCACCCCGGTGGGCATCTCGGCCACCGAGTGGACCAGCGTCGGCTTCGACCAGATGTCCCTCATGGGTGTCCCCGGTGAGTGGCTCGGCTCGGCGGTGACCAAGCAGGTCGCCAACGGGACCGTCGTCAAGGACGCTTCCGGGGCCTCCGCCTCGGTCTACGTCATGGCCGGTGGCGTCGCCGCACCGCTGACCAACGCCGACTTCACCGGCTTCGGTTACGACCAGCGCCCCCTGGACGGTGCCCCCGCCGCATGGCTGGCATCGGCTGCCGCCAAGGCGGCCCCCGCCAACGGCACGATGATCAAGTCGCTGGACAACGCCACCGTCTGGGAGATCGTGAACGGCAAGAAGCGCGCCATGGCGGGCTCCGAGTTCGGTGCCGGCAAGCGCAGCTTCGACGATGTCGTCGGTGTCGGCAGTGCCTTCATCGCGAAGTTCCCGACCGCCTGAGCCCGGTCGCTTCCAGCACCACCACTGAGCACCACCGCTGAGCACCACCACTGAGCACCGCCCCTGAGCCGCCCGGCCCGAAACGGCCGGGCGGCTCGGTCCCGGCCGCTCCGCCGCCGACACCCAGACCTGCTGCCCGAGGGAATTCCGATGCGCTCCGCCGCCGCCCGCAAGAAGTCCGCACTCGCCACCGCCGCCACCGCCCTGCTGGCCCTCGCCGCCCCGCTCCTCGCGAGCACCCCCGCCTCCGCCGCTTCCGTGGCGACCTGGGACAAGGTCGCGCAGTGCGAGGCCAGCGGGAACTGGCAGATCATCGACCGCACCGGGACCTACTTCGGCGGTCTGCAGATATCCATGCCGACCTGGCGTGCCTTCGGCGGTACGCAGTACGCCGCCCGCGCCGACCAGGCGACCAAGCAGCAGCAGATCCTGATCGGCGAGAAGATCCTGGCCGGGCAGGGCCAGGGCGCCTGGCCCCACTGCGGCCCCGCCTCGGGCCTGGGAGCCGACCACGCGAACCCGTACCCCACCGCCCCGACCTACCCGGCTCCCTCCTCCCTGGCCAGCGGCACCCTGGTGAAGTCGCCGAACGGCCCGGAGGTACGGGTGATGATCGCGGGGGCCGGTGTTCCGGTGGCCGGCTCGGACGTCGCCCCGGACCACTACGACCTGGGCAAGGTCGTGGTCGTCGACCCCAACGCCTTCAACGGGCTGCCCAGCGCCCCGCCCGCCGGCACCGTGGTCCACGACCAGGCCGGCGGCGCCAACCGGTACGTGATCATCGACGGTGCCGCGCTGCCGATCTCCGCATCGGACTGGACCGAGAACGGCTACAACCTCCGCGCCGACTACGGCGTCCCGACCGCCTGGCTGCAGGCCGCGGCGCAGCGGACCGTGTCGACCGGCCGCGTGGTGATGGACCAGACCGGCAACGACCCCTCCCGCTACGTGGTCGTGAACGGTGCGGCGCTGCACATCTCGGCTTCCGAGTGGACCGCCAACGGGTACAACCAGCAGGCCCTGATGGGTGTTCCGACCGACTGGCTGGCCTCCGCGACGACCCGGCAGATGCCCAACGGCTCCATCGTCAAGGAGGTCTCGGGCGCCGACTCCACCGTCTACGTCATGGCCGGCGGCGTGGCCGTCCCCCTGACCAACGCCGACTTCACCGGCTTCGGCTACGACAAGCGTCCGCTGCTCGGCACCCCGGGCGGGTGGCTGGCCGCGGCCGCCGCCAAGGCCGCCCCGGCCAACGGCACGATGCTGCTCTCCCCGAACAGCGCCACGGTCTGGGAGATCGTGGGCGGCAAGAAGCGGGCGATGGCGGGCTCCGAGTTCGGCGCGGGCAAGCGCAGCTTCGACGACGTGGTCAGCGTCGGCAACGCCTTCACGGCGAAGTTCCCGACCGTCTGATCGCCGGCTTCGCAAGCGAACGGGCCGTGGGCCTCCGCCCCCAGGGGAGCGGAGGCCCACGGCCCGTTTCGGCTGCGTCCGCCGGTAGGCGGCCGGTCAGCCCTTGCTGACCGCCAGCAGGATCTCCGGGAGCTTGCGCACCACGGTCGGGGCCGCGAGGCGCAGGCCGGCCCAGGTGGCCAGCGCGCCCCAGGCCACGCCCAGCGGGAGCAGGATCCAGGCCAGGGACTTCTGGTCCGTGGAGCTGAAGTAGACGGCCAGGGCGATCAGCGGGGAGCTGACCAGGGCCGAGGCGAGCAGGCCGCCGAGGAGGGCCGCCCACGCCAGGGCGCCCTGGCCCGGGGCGACGCTCTTGAAGGCGCCGTCGGTCGGGATCGAGTACGCGAGATGGGCGGACGCCAGGGCTCCCGTGCACAGCATCGAGCCGAGCAGGGCCAGGGCCAGGCCCAGGGCGCCGGGGAGGCCGGCCCAGTCGCCGAGCAGGCCCGCCGTGACCACCGCGACCAGCACCGTGAAGGGCACGGTGACCAGCGCGAGGGCCAGGGCGCGGGCCCGCAGTTCGACGTACGCGTCCCGGGTGCTCGCAATGGTCTGCGCGACCATCCAGAAGGCCGAGGTGTCCTGCCCGAACTGGTTGTACATCTGCAGGCCGAGCATGCCCGAGGCGAAGCAGGCCAGGTACACCGAGCCGCTGCCCTGGACGGCGTTGACGACCGGGATGATCAGGCCGAGCGCCAGGGCAGACACCCACGCCGCCTTGGTCTTCGGATCGCGCACCATGTAACGCAGCACGCGCTGGGCGGCCGCGCCCGTACGGTCGTCGGGCAGGAGCGACCAGCCGCCGCCCGCGGCGCCGCCCGCCGGGTTCTTCTTCTCCTTGGCGGCCGCGATCGTCGAACCGTCAGGGGTGACCATCAGCTTGGTCAGGCTGCGCTCCCAGAACCAGAGCAGCAGGCCGAGGGCCGCGACCGTGATGAGGAGCTGGGCGGCCGCGATCCCGTAGGAGCCCTCGCTCGCGGAGTCCACCATGCCGACGGCCGTCGCGGGCGGCAGCCAGCGCACGATCGCCGCGGCCGGCTCCAGCTTTTCCGGGCCGCCGGTCTGGAACAGCCGCTGGGCGGCGAAGTTCGCCACCTGCGCGCCGATCGCGATCAGCAGGCCGCTGAGCAGCGCGAGGTCGCGCCCCTTGCGGCTGGTGAGCAGCCGGACGTTGGCGGTGGCCACCGCCCGGGCCAGCGCGACGCAGCCGACCAGCAGCAGCGGTACGGCCAGTACGGCGGCCACCGCGCCCGCCGCGCCCCGGGCGACGGCGATCACCGAGCCGACGGCCAGGCACAGCGTGAACAGCGGACCGATGCCGACGAGCGAGGCCGCCAGCATGGCCCGTACGAGCGGACGCGGGCGCAGCGGCAGCATGACCAGCCGGGTCGGGTCGAGCGTCTCGTCGCCGGTGGCGAAGAACAGCGGAACGAACGTCCAGCACAGGGCCGTGATCGCCGCCAGCAGGACGACGACCGCGCCGGCGTGCGCGTTGCCGCGCAGGACGGTGAGGCCGAGCGTGGCGAGGAAGGCGATGACGAGCGCGAAGGCGAGGGCGCCGAAGTAGGCGACCTTGCGCATCGAGGAGCCCTTGAGCCCGTTGCGCAGGAGGGACAGCTTGAGGCGGACGAAGATCGGGGTGATGTTGACGGAGGCGGCCGCGGAAGCGGAAGCGGCGGTACCGGCGGAGGTGGCGGACCCGAATGCGGCCGCCGGAGCCTGCGCGGACGTGGCGGCGGGCGTGGGCGTCGGCGTGCTCATCGGACGCCCGCCCCGTTGCTCCCGCCGTTGGCCGCGGCCCCGCCGCCGAGCCAGTCCAGGGACTCGCCCGCGGCCCGGCCCTGCGCCCCGACCAGCTCCAGGAACGCGGCCTGCAGCGAGGGCGCGTCGCCCCGTACGTCGGCCAGCGGGCCCGCGGCCCGGATCCGGCCGGCGGCCATGACGGCCACCCAGTCGCACAGCGACTCGACGAGCTCCATGACGTGGGAGGAGAAGACGACCGTGGCTCCGGAGGAGGTGTAGCGCTCCAGCACTCCGCGGATGGTCTGCGCGGACACCGGGTCCACGCCCTCGAACGGCTCGTCCAGGAACAGCACTTCGGGGTTGTGGAGCAGCGCGGCCGCCAGGCCGATCTTCTTCCGCATGCCCGTCGAGTAGTCGACGATCAGCTTGTTCTGCGAACCGGCCAGGTCCAGGATGTCCAGCAGCTGTGTGGCGCGGCTGTCCGTCTCCTTGCCCGGCAGCCCCCGCAACCGGCCCATGTAGCCGAGCAGTTCCCGGCCGGAGAGCCGCTCGAAGAGCCGCAGCCCCTCCGGCAGCACGCCGATCCGGGACTTCACCTCCACCGGGTCCGCCCACACGTCGTGCCCGGCGACGAACACCCGGCCCATGTCCGGGCGCAGCAGTCCGGTCACCATCGACAGCGTGGTCGTCTTGCCCGCGCCGTTCGGCCCGACCAGGCCGACGAACTGTCCGGCCGGGAGCTCCAGATCGATCCCGGAGACGGCCACCTGCTCGCCGAACCGCTTCCACAAACCCTCGACCCGTACGGCGGGCGCGGCGGCCGGTGCACGCCCTGCACCGCCGCCCGTTCCGTCCGCCCCGCCCATCGCAACGCCCTGGTCCGGCATGCGCCTGCCTCTCGTCCTGTTCCCCGTGTCCTGCTTTTCTCACCATAGGAGGAGGGGGAGAGGCGGAGCAGTTACTTATGTCATGAGTTTCCCCGCGGAGATCTCCGCTGGTCAGAGCGGGACGGAGCGGAGCGGGGCGGAGCCTGCCGGGAGGGACGGGCGGGCCGAGCGGGACGGGCAGGACGGGCAGGCGTCACACCGTGCGCCGGGCCCGTTCCGCCGCCGCCTCGCGGCCGCACGCGTAGGCCAGGGCGTCGATCAGCTCCTCCACGTCGGGCAGCCACCGGTTCGCGGCCGTCGGCGGCTGCGCCCACTGCACCGAACCGCGTCCGCCGATGCGGGTCGGCGGCGCGGCCACGTACTCGCCCTCGCCGCGCGCGGCCAGGTCGAGTTGGGCCGGCTGCCAGCCGATCTTGCGCAGCAGGTCGGGCACCTTGGCCCCGGCGCCGGGCAGGACGAAGAACAGCATCCGTCCCGCCGGGTTGGCGATCACCGGTCCGAGGGTGCGCTGCATGCGCTGGAGCCGGGCCAGTGCCAGGAAGCCGGCCGCGTCCGGGACGTCGAGGGCGTCGAAGGTCCGGCCGGTGGGCAGCAGGATGGCGGCCTTCGGGTTCTTGCCCCAGAGCCGCCTGACCTGCACGGCGCTGCCCGAGGCCTGCGAGGCCCAGTCCTTCCCCGCGGCGTGCGCGCCGGGCGCCGGGCACTGGGGGCTCCCGCACGAGCACTGTTCCCGCCCGTCGCCGGACTCCAGCCAGGTGCCGGCGAAGACATCCCAGTGCCGTTCTTCCGTGTACCGCACGGCATGGTCCAGCAGCGGCTCACTGCGCTGCAGGGGGATGGGCGCGGTCTCCGTGACTCCGATGGTCTCTTCCACGTGCAACACAACTCTTGCGGTCACCGGGGGTTACGGGCGTAAACCGCCCGGGCTGCGGAGCATCGATCCTGCATACGGGGCGCATCGGTGCATCGCGGGGGGCGCGTAGGAGGCCGGGGCGCCGGAGGTGGGTAGCGACAGGACGCAATGGGGAAGATTCCCCGCACATCAGGCGGGAAGTGATCATTCGAACGATCACCCGCGTCTCTGGGGGTTTTCATGGCAGCCAGGCCTCTCGTCGCCCGCCAGCCGAATGAACGGCTGCAGGCGCTCATCCAGGAAGCCGGGTGCTCCAATGCCGGGCTCGCCCGGCGCGTCAACATGTGCGGGGCCGAGCACGGTCTCGACCTCCGCTACGACAAGACCTCCGTGGCCCGCTGGCTGCGCGGCCAGCAGCCGCGCGGCCGGGCCCCCGGGATCATCGCCGAGTCGCTGGGCCGCAAGCTCGGCCGGACCGTCACCATCGACGAGATCGGCATGGCCAACGGCAAGAACCTCGCCTCCGGGGTAGGCCTGCAGTTCTCCCCGACCGTCATCGGCGCGATCGAGCAGGTCAGCGAGTTGTGGCGGAGCGACGTGGGCCGGCGCGACTTCCTCTCGGGGTCGAGCGTGGCCTCCTCGGCGCTGGTCGAGCCGAGCCGCGACTGGCTGATCACCGGGGCCGACGCGCAGGTCGCGCGCAGCGGCGGCTCACGGGTCGGGATGTCGGACGTGGAGGCGGTACGGGCCACCACGCAGGCGCTGAAGGAGCTCGACCACCGCTTCGGCAGCGGGCACGTGCGCCCGGTGGTCGTGCACTACCTCAACTCGGTGGTCTCCGGCCTGATCGGCGGCTCGTACCGGGAGCCCGTCGGCCGGGCGCTGTTCGCGGCGGTCGCCCGCCTCACGGAGCTGGCGGGCTACATGGCGGTGGACACCGGCCAGCCGGGCCTCGCCCAGCGCTACTACATCCAGGCCCTGCGGCTCGCACAGGCGGCGGGCGACCGGGCGTACGGGGGCTACGTCCTGGCGGCGTCGATGAGTCACTTGGCGGCGGAGCTGGGCAACCCGAGGGAGATCGCGCAGCTGGCCAGAGCCGCCCAGGAGGGCACGCGGGGCCAGGTCACCCCCCGGGTGGAGGCGATGTTCTACGCGGCGGAGGCGCGCGGGCACGCGCTCCTCGGTGACGCGCGGTCGACGGCGGTGCTGTCCTCGCGGGCGATCACCGCGCTGGAGCGGGCGGAGCCGGAGTCGGGGGACGACCCGGAGTGGATCCGGCACTTCGACGGGGCGTACCTCGCCGACGAACTGGCGCACTGCCACCGGGACCTGGGGCAGGCCGACGCGGCGGCGAAACGCGCGGAGGAGGCCCTGCGGGACCTCCCGGCGGGCAAGGCGCGGCGCCGGGCGATCGGCCTGCTCCTGCTGGCGGCGGCGCGGGTGCAGCAGCGCGAGGTGGAGGCCGCCTGCCAGACGGCCACGCAGGCGGCGGAGGTCCTGTCGGGCATCCGCTCCAACCGCGGGGCGGTGTACCTGGAGGACTTCCGCACCCGCCTGGACCCGTACCGGGAGGAACCGGCGGCGCGGGAGTTCACGGCCCGCCTGGAGCCGGTCGGCTGACCCGGGGCCCGGGCCCCGGGGGCGGCGGGCCGTCCGATGCGGCCGGGGTCAGCCGGTGACTTCGAGGCGCTGGTAAGAGCTGGTCGTGGCCAGGTGACCGGAGTCGGTGTCGACGAAGCGGATGCGCCAGTCGCCGGTGGTCTGCGCGGTGAACTTCTTGCCCACGGCTCCGTTCTCCCGGGTGACGGCGGTGCCCATCTCCTGCCACACGGTGGACTTGTCGGGCCGGAAGTAGAAGCGGACCTTCTGGCCGGCGTAGCCCGCGTACTCGCCGGAGGGGGTCTTCCTGCTCAGGGTTCCGGCGACGAACATCTGCTGCCCCTTGGCCACGGGGCGCGGTCCTACCCGCACACTGCTGAACCGGGTCAGGGTGCGCGTCGGACCGAGCACCACGGTGCCGGTGCTGGGGCCGATGTTGACCGTGCCCGGCGTGTGCACCCGCCATTGGGTGGTCGTCTGGTTGCTCGGCGGGCTGACGTTCACGGTGAAGGTCTTGCCGAAGGGCACCACGAAGGACTGACGGGTGACCCACTGGCCCATGTAGTGCTTGTACTGGATCTCGATCGGCGCCTGCTGGGTGGTGTAGCCGTCGACCCGGACCGTGCCGCTGATCGTCAGCTTGCCGTACCTGTCGGTGGCGACCACCTTCTCCTCGACGACCATGGTCGTGTGAGTGATCCTCGTGACGGTCGCGTAGCGCGTGCCGTCCCCCAGCAGCCAGGCGTCGTCGACGGACACGTTCAGAGGACCGGTCGTGAGGACCCGGGGCGAGACGGTGTAGCTGCCGTCGGCGCCGGTGGAGGCCTGTGCCTGCGCGATTCCCGAGGCGGCCACGGTCCGGCCGGCGGCGGGCTTGACCGTGCCGTCGTCCGCCCGGCGGGTGAGCTTGCCGCGCAGGGGCGCGCCGGTCCCGTACCGCACGGTGAGGGGCGCCGTCGTGGACAGGGTCAACGTGGACTTCTGGGCCCGGATCTTCGCCGGAGCCGTCACGGACAGCTCGGTGTCCCCGTCCGCCAGGGACACGGTGTGCGGGAGGGTCTTCTCGGTGCCGCGGGCGGCGACGGGGATGGAGAACTTCCCCTGGGCGTCGGAGACTCCGTCGGCCCAGCCTTCCCCGAGGCGGGCGCGGACCCTCGCGCCGGCCAGCGGCAACCGCTCCCCGGTACGGGGGTGGACCGCGGTGACCGTGCCGGTGACCTGGGTGTCGAGGTCGTCCAGCGAGAACTCCTGCTGACTGGACTTCGCCTCGATCCTGGCGTCGAACGCGTAGGTGGACCGTCCGGCGTTGCGGCGGGTCAGCTCGTTGCCCTGGGAGTCCTTCGCGTACACGTCCAGTTCGTAGTCCGTCATGTCGTCGAGGACGAGCGGCTGGTTCACGCCCTCGTACACATAGCCCTGGTCCGGACCCGCCGGGTCGGGATTCACCTCCCACGCCTCGAGGTCGTCGACCACGGCGACGACCTTGTCGGTGCCCGCCCGGCGCACGTCGACCCGGTACGGATACGAGTTCACGCCCTCGTTGAGGTAGACGACCAACTGGTTCCCCCGCGTGCGGATGTAGGCGTCCTGCACCGAGCTCTGCAGGGCCTTGGTGTCCGGGGCGGACGCCGAAACCGCCCGCTGGGCCGCACTCGCTGCGGGGGCGGTCACTGCACCCACGGCCGTGAGCACGACCGCCGTACCGACGGCCGTCATGGTCCTCTTGAAACTGTTCACCGGAATCCCCCGCGTGTCACGTGTGATCAACGACTGCACGCGTTGGACTCCCGGACGGCCCCGAGGGTTGTACGGACTCCGGGGCGACCCTGTCAAACTCGACGGGGACCGGTAGCGTGAGCCGACGGTTCCGTAGACGCGGACAGGTCGGAGAGGGAGTTCCGGTGACGGAGAGCGGACAGGGCGGCAGCCCGCAGGGAGGCGTGCCGTGGGGCCCGCCCGTGCCCGCACAGCCGCCGGCGGAGCCGCCCGCGCAGCCCGGCGGGGAGCCGGAGTTCCTGCAGGGCCCGCCCTCCTACGGCTACCCCGCACCCGGCGGCCCCTCCTACGGCTACCCCCAGGGGTACGTGGTCGGCCCCGGCTACGAGGGCCCCGGCGACCCGCACGGCTACGGCTACCCGCCGCTGCCGGAGGCCGCCACCCAGTACATTCCGCCGGTTCCGGCCGCCCCCTCGTACGGGGAGGCCGCGACGCAGTACATCGCGCCGGTCCCCGCGGCCCCGGCGTACGACGAGGCCGCCACCCAGTACATACCGCCGGTCCCCGCGGCCCCCTCGTACGACGAGGCCGCCACCCAGTACATACCGCCGGTCCCCGCGGCCCCCTCGTACGACGAGGCCGCCACCCAGTACATTCCGCCGGTCCCGGCCGCCCCCTCGTACGAGGAGGCCGCGACGCAGTACATCGCGCCGGTTCCGGCCGCGCCCGCCGATCCCGCCGCCGGCTTCGACGGGATGTTCCGGGGGGACACGGCACTGCTGCCCCCCGTCCAGGAGCCGGTGCTCCCCCAGCAGCCGCGCCGCCCGCATCCGCAGCAGCAGCAACACCAGCAACACCAGCAGCAGTACGCGCAGCAGCCCCAGCACCAGCAGTACGCGCCGCCGCCGCAGCAGCAGTACCAGCAGCAGCAGCCGCCGCCGTACTACCAGGAGGAGCCGCCCGGCCCCGCCCCCCGCAAGGTCTCGCCCGCGATCATCGCCGCCGTCGTCATCGGCCTGGCCGTCGTCGGGCTCGGGGTCGGCGCGGTGCTCGGTGACGGCAAGGCGCAGAACAACGACCCGGCCGCCACGGCGCCCACCCCCACCCCCGGCAGCTCCGCCGCGGACAAGGGAGAGGCTCCGCTGGATCCCGCGCAGCCGCAGGCCGTTCAGCTCGACAAGCTCCTCGCGGACAGCAACGACAGCCGGGCCTCGGTGATCAAGGCCGTCGAGGACATCAAGGGCTGCAGGAACCTGGACCAGGCGGCCACCGACCTGCGCGACGCGGCCCGGCAGCGCGATGAGCTGGTGACCCGGCTCCAGGAGCTGAAGGTGGACAAGCTCCCGAACGACGCGAAGCTGACCGCGGCCCTCACCAAGGCGTGGAAGTCCTCCGCCGAGGCCGACAACAGCTACGCGGCCTGGGCGAACGACATGAAGTCCGACGGCGACAAGTGCAAGGACGGCAAGGCCAAGACGACCCGCAACGCCTCCGAGGGCAACAAGGCGAGCGGCGACGCCACCAGGGCGAAGGAGACCGCGGCGGGCCTGTGGAACTCCATCGCGGGCAAGTACGACCTCACCAAGCGTGACAAGAGCCAGCTCTAGCGCGTCGCCGCAGACGGGCTCCCGGAGGGCGGGACCTAGCTCGAACGGGGGGCCTGTTCCAGGGTCTTGGTCATGTCCATGGACGACTCGCCGCCCGGCTGGGCGACCAGGCGGCCCTGCTGGACGACCTGGAAGGTGACCCGGCCGTTGACCATGCGGGGGAAGCCGGCGACGGCGCGCATGTCCTGGTAGCGCCAGCTGAGGTCGGGGGTCAGGCCGCCGGTCTTGACGGGGTCGGACTGGTTCAGCTTGCGCGTGAGGACGCGTCCGGTGATGTCCTCGTCCTCCTTGAACCGCTTCACGATCTCGCTGAACACCGTGTACGCGATCCAGGTGGTCTGGGCGCCGCTGTCGTCGGGGTCCACGGCGTTGTCGCCGAAGGCGTGGTCGGAGATCACGTTGCGCATCTGCGTCCACAGGGGATCGGCGGAGACCGGGTACCAGCTCGTGACGAACGCGCCCTCGAAGGGGCTCTCCTTGCCGCCGGTGCGGTCGACCAGGGCCTGGCTGACCGAGCCCAGCACCGAGGAGACCTGCGGCTTGCGGTTGTCGGAGTCGGCGCGGCGGAAGGCGTCGAAGAAGGTCTCGGTGCGGGCGCCCAGGACGGCGGCCACGCAGCCCTTCTCCTTCCCGTCCTTTCCGCCCTTCCCGTCCTTCGCCGAGGCGCCGCCCTTCCCGGAGGTCCCGGAGGAGGCCGCCAGGGCCTCGTTGGCCTGGACGGAGAATTCCGCGGAGTCTTCGGCGGCCCGGATGTCGCTGGCCTCGGGCATCTGGTTGGCCTTGAGGCCGGCGTTGAGCTGGATGGGCATGGAATCGCCCGCGAGGGTGTCGGGGCGGACCAGGGCGACCTTGGCGCAGGTGCGCCCCAGCTGGTGGCCGGCTCCGGCCATGAGGACGGGCTGGCCGCCGTTGACGGGGAAGGAGAGCGGGGACTGGAACTCCACGGAGGAGACCCCGTACCCGCCGATGAAGGGGATGCCCTCGGCTTCCAGCGGGGCCAGGAAGGCGCGCCCGTGCTGGCTGTAGGAGCCGATGACGGCGACGGCCTTCTCGGCGACCGCCTTGCGGGCGCAGTCGGCGGCGCCGGTGGCCGTGTTGCGCTCGTTGCAGGTCAGGACGCGGAGCTTGCGGCCGTTGATGCCGCCCTTGGAATTGACCCAGCGCTCGTAGGCCTTGGCCATGCCCGGCATGCCCGGCATGTTGGTCGCTGTGGAGTCCTGCGGGGCGAAGGTCATGACGGTGAGGGTGTCGGCGCCCCCGGGGCCCCCCGAGCCCCCGGGGAGCACCCCGCAGCCGACGACGAGACACGCGCCCATCGCCATGGCCGTGGTCCGGGCCAGAAGGGTGCGGGAGAGTGCTGCTGCGCATCGCCGGTTGGTCATGTGCATGCACCATTCCCCGTCAGGGGTAACTGAGGTGTGAGGTGTGCACAACATCGGGTGACGTCGAGGTGAATTACGGGTGTCACCCACACGCTGAGTGAGCGCCGGGCGGTCCAGGGCTTCCGGGCCCGGGCGCCTCAAGATCGCCCCGCACGGGAACGTACGATCGAAAGCGTGACATTCGCCCAAGGTTCGAAGAACTCTTCCCGCCGCGGCGGCCGCTCCTCCACCATGGGCGGCATGCCCCTCAACGACATGCCGTGGTGGCGCTGGCGCAGCAACGTGCGCTCGGCGCTGCACATGCTTTCCGACCCCGCGTTCCAAGAGGACACCTGGCTGGCCGGCGCCGAGGGGTACGGGGACGTCACCGACGCCGTGTACCGGCTCGTCGAGGACACCTGGCTCGACAGCTGGTCCGCGGAGAAGTACGTCGGCACGATCTTCCGCGACTCGCAGGAGGCGGCCCTGGTGGACCTCGCCGTGCTGCGCGTGCTGCGGATCATGCACCAGATAGGCCCCGACGCCCCGGTCTCCGGTTACCTGGAGCACCACGCCTGGCCGGAGGCGGTACGGGCCGCGCGCGAGGCCCACGTACGGCTGGCGACGGCGGACGGGGACGACCCGGACGCGCGGCCGCGCTCACTGGACGTCCTGAGGATCCTCACGCGCGCGGTGTGATGTGGAAGGCTGTGGGGTCATGAGCGACGACCCGCAGCCCCAGGCCCCGCAGCAGTACGTACTGACCCTCTCATGCCCGGACAAGCAGGGCATCGTGCACGCCGTGTCCAGCTACCTGTTCATGACCGGGTGCAACATCGAGGACAGTCAGCAGTTCGGCGACCGCGACACCGGTCTCTTCTTCATGCGGGTCCACTTCGCGGCCGACGCTCCGGTGACCGTGGAGAAGCTGCGGGCCAGCTTCGCCGCGATCGGCGACTCCTTCCGGATGGACTGGCAGATCCACCGCTCCGACGAGCGCATGCGGATCGTGCTGATGGTGTCGAAGTTCGGGCACTGCCTCAACGACCTGCTCTTCCGCCACCGGATCGGTGCGCTGCCGGTGGAGATCGCGGCGGTGGTGTCGAACCACACCGACTTCGAGGAACTGGTCGGCTCCTACGGGGTCCCGTTCGTGCACATCCCGGTGACGAAGGACACGAAGGCGGCGGCGGAGGCGCGGCTGCTGGAACTGGTGCGGGCCGAGCAGGTCGACCTCGTGGTCCTCGCGCGGTACATGCAGGTGCTGTCGGACACCCTGTGCAAGGAGCTGAGCGGGCGGATCATCAACATCCACCACTCGTTCCTGCCGAGCTTCAAGGGCGCGAAGCCGTACCACCAGGCGCACGCGCGGGGCGTGAAGCTGATCGGTGCGACCGCGCACTACGTGACGGCGGACCTGGACGAGGGCCCGATCATCGAGCAGGAGGTCGAGCGGGTGGGGCACGAGGTCACCCCGGACCAGCTGGTGGCGATCGGGCGGGACGTGGAGTGCCAGGCGCTGGCACGGGCCGTGAAGTGGCACAGCGAGCACCGGGTCCTGCTGAACGGGACCCGGACGGTCGTCTTCACGTAACCGTCGGCAGGGCCCGGTCGGCAGGGCCCGGTCGGCAGGGCGGGCGCCCGGTAGCCGGGCGCCCTACATCCGGCTCAGCGAGGCGGCCGCGAAGAGGACGTCGCGGATGGCCTCGCGGTCGCCGTTCTGGCCGACCGCGGCCTCCTCCGGGGAGATGTGGCCCGCGGCGAGCTGGCAGAATTCGGCGCCGTCCAGGGCGATCCGGGCCACCGTGTGCTCCGGTGAGGGCTTCGCCGCGGGCGAGTCCAGGGCGATGTCCCAGCCGCCGCCTCCCGCACCCTCGATCTCCAGGTGCAGGGTCCGGCCCGGCGCCCCCGCCGCGACCAGCCCGCGCGGCGGCGCCGCCAGCCCCGCCCGCCGGCGCCCGGCCAGGGCAGCCGGCAGGAGCCGGGCCGCCAGGTCGATCATCCGGTTCAGGTGGGGCGCGGACGGCGGCTCGTACGGGTAGTCCACCGCCTCCGCGATGTCCACGGCGTGGACCCAGCACTCGAAGGCCCGCTCCAGGAAGGCGTCCCCGAGGGGCAGGGCGAAGGCGCCGTACTCCACGTCCAGTTCGGCCACGCCGCGGCCCGCGAAGGACACCGTGCGGACCAGGGTGTGGCCCTGCTCCCGCCACGGCTCGCGGACCCGGCGCGTGGTCGGGTACGGGGAGTCCTCCCAGAACCGTTCGGTGCGCTCGGCCGGGGTGCCCGGGGGCGCCTCCCGGCCCAGGGGGTCGTCCAGGCCCAGCGCGGCCGCCACGAGCCCGTCCACCGCCAGCAGGTGCCCGATGACCCCGGCCACCGTGGTCCGGCGCGTCTGGCGGCGCTCCTCCTCGAACCACTTCAGCCGGACCGGGGTGTGCCACTCGGAGTCCCCGAAGTCCCGCAGCAGCGCGTCCAGCCGGGCCGTCTCGGTGTCGTACGGGCTCGCCCACACCGGGACCGGGATGCGGGCCGGGCGCTTGCCGAGGCAGTCCTCGAGCACGCGCGAGCGCAGCAGCGGCTTGAGGTCGAGGCTCTCCTCCGGGTGCAGCAGCCCGACGGCGTCGCGCAGCCGCAGCGCCTCCTCGGCGCAGGGCGCGCACTCGGTGAGGTGGTCCTCGACGGCCTGGGTCTCCTCCGCTGAGCAGGCCGCCAGGGCCCATGCGCCGAGCAGGGACTTCAGTACGGCATGGGTGGGCGGCGGCGCGACCGGGACGGGCTCGGGGCCGGGCTCCGGGTCGGGCTGGGCGGGCGCCGGTACGGCGGGGTGACCGGTGATCTCCGTGTACTCCGGGTATTCCGATTCGTCGAGGGCGTCGAGGGCGTCGAGGGCGTCGAGGGCGTCGAGGTCGTCCGGATCGTCGGGGTCCGGGGCCTCGGGCGCGGCGTCGGTGTGATCCGTGTGATCCGTCGCGTCCGCGGAGCGCGAGTACCCCGGCCCCGTGAGGTCGAGGTCGTCGGCCGCTCCGCGCGGGCCCGGTATGCGCGCCGGGCCGCCGGGGTTCGGGGGTCGCTCGTACTCTTCGCCGTCGTCTTCGCCGAAGGGGTTCGGCGGCATCGTCATCGGTTCGTTCCAAATCCGGAGGGGCCGTACCCGGGCGGGACCGTGTCGTCGCGCGGGACGGCGTTGGCCGTGGAGAGGAGTTGCAGGCCAAGGCGCAGCCGGCGCCGGGCCTCGTCCTCGCTGATCTGCAGGTCGGCGGCGGCCTGCCGGTAGTCGCGGCGCTTGAAGTAGGCGAGTTCGAGCGCGGCCCGCAGGGGTGCGGGCATGGAGGTGACGATGAAGTCGGCGCGGGCCGCCGCGTTGGCGGTGCGCACCTTCTGTTCCAGTTCCTCGCGGGAGCCGTTGCCCAGTTCGGCCTGGCGCAGGCGGGCCACGGCCTGCCCCTGGGTGATGCGGGCGACCCAGGAGCGCATGGAGCCCTGTTTGGGGTCGTAGGCGTCCGGGTTCTCCCAGATGTAGCCGAAGACCTCGCGGGTGACCCGGTCGGCGGCCTTCTCGTCGCCCAGGACCCGGTGGGCGAGGCTGTGCACGAGTGAGGCGAAGCGGTCGTACAGCTCGCCGAGTGCGGCGGCCTCGCCGCGGGCCAGGCGTTGTTGCATGCGCCGGTCCCAGCGCGGTGGTGCGTCCTTCGGCATCGTGCCCCCAGCCGGCTTCCCGGTTTCGCAGCCGTGTGTCGACCACTCGAATGTAGTGGGCATGCAGCGGTTCGCGCCCGTTTTGCCAGAACCTCGCCTCGGAAGTGCGCCCTGCGTGATAGAGACGTCGCTCGGCGTGAACGGGGTGGTGCGGCCCGGCACATGGGTACAGGCGTACGCGCCCCGTCGCGCTCCTCGTGCGCTGGTTCGATGCGGCCACCTGCTTGCCCGCTTCGCTTAACGCGCAGGCCACGTAGGCCTTACGCTCCTGTCCTGTCTTGAACTGACCCCACTGCACACGTGAAGGCGGAACGCCGAACATGGACAGCGCAGAATACGAGCGCAAGATCGCCGCCCGATTCGCCACCTTCGACCAGGACGGGTCCGGGTACATCGACCGGGAGGACTTCAGTACGGCGGCCAAGGCGGTCCTGGCCGAATTCGCCGTGGCGGCCCGGTCCGACAAGGGTCAGGCCGTGTTCGCGGGCGCGGAGGCCTTCTGGCAGGGCATGGCCGGCATCGCGGACGTGGACGGGGACCAGCGGGTGTCCCGCGAGGAGTTCGTCACGGGCGCGGCGAAGCGGCTGCGGGACAACCCGCACCGGTTCGCGGAGATCGCGCGGCCGTTCCTGCGGGCGGTGATCGCGGCGGCGACCCCCGCCGACGACGTCGCCCGCGGCGCGACCCCGGCGGCGACGGCGCGCGTCCTGCGCGTGCTGGGCACCCCGGAGGAGCTGGCGGGTCCGGTCGCGGCGGCGCTGGACGCGGACGGCGACGGCCACATCACCGAGGACGAGATCCTGGCGGCCTTCGCCGGCTACTGCGGGGTGGCGGCGCCGGACGCGTAAGCCCTGGCCGGGCGGGAGCGGGGTGGCGGGGCCGGAGCCCCGCCGTGCCCGTGGGCGCCGCCGTGCCCGCTACGCGAAGCGTTCGCGCAGTTTGTACTTGAGGACCTTGCGCAGGGCGTCGTTGCGGGGCAGGGCCTCGACCAGTTCCAGTTGTTCCGGGAGCTTGTGGGTGGAGAGGCCCTCCGTGCGCAGGTGCGAGGTCACCTCGTCCAGGGTCAGGGGGGCCGCGCCCGGGGGCTGTTCGACGACCGCGCAGACGCGTTCGCCGCGCTCCGGGTCCGGCAGGCCTATGACGGCGACGTCGGCCACGCCGGGGAGCAGGTGGAGGAGGTCCTCGATCTCCTTCGCCGAGATGTTCTCGCCCTTGCGGATGATGACGTCCTTGCTGCGACCCGTCAGGACCAGGTAGCCGTCCTTCGTGAGGTGGCCGAGGTCGCCGGTGATCAGGTAGCCGTCGGAGTCGAAGACCGCCGCGTTCACGTCGTTCCGCTCGCCCCCGAGGTACCCCTGGCAGACCGCCTCCCCGCGCAGCCGGACCTCGCCGTCGGTGTCCGGCGGGAGGAGCGTGCCTTCCGGGGTGGTGATGCGGATGGACATGCCCTGCGGGGGCCGGCCTTCCGTGGTGGCGAGGTTCTCCGGGGTGTCGTCCGGGGCGCCCATCGTGATCATGGGGACCTCGGTCATGCCGTAGCCGTGCGTGAGCTGGCAGCCCAGCTCGCGGACGACCGCGTGGTAGATCTCCGGGGGCTTGGGGGCGCCGCCGCCCGCGAGGAGGCGGAGGGTGGGGATGAGTTGGGTGCCCGGGTCCTTGCGCTGCTCGGTGAGGAACATCGAGTAGAAGGCCGTGGAGCCGCCGGCGACCGTGACCCCGTGGCGGCGGTAGCCGTCCAGGGCGTCGGGCATCGCGAACTTCTCGAACAGGACCGCCGGGAAGCCGTAGAGCAGCAGCATCACCGTGTAGTCGGGGCCTGCGATGTGGGCGAACGGGAAGGCCATCGAGCCGACGTCGTCCGGTGACAGGTGCAGGGCGTGGGCGAGGCAGGAGCCGCCCGCGATGAGGGAGCGGTCCGTGTGCAGGACGCCCTTGGGGTCGGAGGTGGTGCCCGAGGTCCAGTAGATCCACCGGATCGCGACCCCCTCCTCGGGGGGCGGGGGGAGCACCGCCGGGTCGCCGGTGGGGAGGGACTCGTACGCCTCGAAGACGCCGTGCGCGCCGAGGCGGTGCGCCATCGCCGTGTGGTCGAAGCCGCGCCAGACGCCGGGGACGGCGAAGAACTCCGCCTTCGACTCGCGCAGGGCGAAGCCGACCTCGCGGTCCCGGTAGAAGGGGATGACGGGCGTCTGGACGGCGCCGATCCGGGCGAGGGCCATCGAGAGCAGCACGGTCTCGATGCGGGTGGGGAGCTGCCAGGCGACCACCGTGCCGGGGCGCACGCCCATGCCGTAGAGGCCGGCCGCGACCTGCTCGGAGCGGTCGCGCAGCTCCGCGAAGGTCAGCCGCCGGTCGTGGGTGGGGTCCTCGGCGGCTTCGATGAGCACGGGGGCGTCGGGGGTCATGGCGGCCCGGCGGGTGATCAGGTCCCAGAGCGTGCGGGACCGGCTGAGTTCGACTGCGGTGCTGTCCGTCATCCCGGACCGACCTCCCCTGGCCGACATGACCTGACGGATAGTCAGATCAAGGGCAGAGCGTAGGGCGCGGACGCTTGTCGGTCCAGGGGTGGGGGGTTAGCTTGGTTCCAGATTTCTGACGCTCCATCAGATTCGCATCAGGTTCGCATCGGATTCAGCGAGGGGACACCATGGAACTGCCTCGGATCATCAGCGTCGACGACCACGTCATCGAACCGGCCCACCTCTTCGACGTCTGGCTGCCCGCCAAGTACCGCGACCGCGGGCCCAAGGCGCTCACCGCCGGCATCGGCGAGCTCGCCTACACCGGCGGCAAGTACGTGATCACCATGGACCCCGACGGCCCGCCCACCGACTGGTGGATCTACGAGGACCTGAAGTTCCCGTACAAGCGCAACATCGCCGCCGTCGGCTTCGACCGGGACGACATGACCCTGGAGGGCATCACCCGCGAGGAGATGCGGCGCGGCTGCTGGGACCCCAAGGCGCGCCTCCTCGACATGGACCTCAACCACGTCGAGGCCTCCCTGTGCTTCCCGACCTTCCCGCGCTTCTGCGGGCAGACCTTCGCCGAGGCGAAGGACAAGGAAGTCGCCCTGGCCTGCGTGCGCGCCTACAACGACTGGATGGTCGAGGAATGGTGCGGGGACACTGGGGGCCGGCTCATCCCGCTCTGCATCATCCCGCTCTGGGACATCGACCTGGCCGTCGCCGAGATCCGCCGCAACGCCGCGCGCGGGGTGCGCGCCGTGACCTTCTCCGAGATCCCCACCCACCTCGGCCTGCCGTCCATCCACTCCGGCTACTGGGACCCCTTCTTCGCCGTCTGCCAGGAGACCGGCACCGTCGTCAACATGCACATCGGGTCCAGCTCCCAGATGCCCGCCGCCTCCCCCGACGCCCCGCCCGCCGTCCAGGCCGCGCTCAGCTTCAACAACGCCATGGCCTCGATGATGGACTTCCTGTTCAGCGGGGTGCTGGTCAAGTTCCCGACGCTGAAACTGGCGTACAGCGAAGGCCAGATGGGCTGGATCCCGTACGCCCTGGAACGCGCCGACGACGTGTGGCAGGAGCACCGCGCCTGGGGCGGGGTCAAGGACCTGATCCCCGAGCCGCCGTCCACGTACTACTACCGGCAGATGTTCTGCTGCTTCTTCCGCGACAAGCACGGAATCGCCTCGCTGGACGTCGTCGGCCGCGACAACGCCACCTTCGAAACCGACTACCCGCACGTGGACTCGACCTTCCCGCACACCAAGGAGGTCGCCCTCGACCACGTCAAGGGCCTCGACGAGGAGACCGTCTACAAGCTCATGCGCGGAAATGCCATCCGCATGCTCGGTCTCGACTTCGACAAGGACCGGCGGACGGGGCGGTAGGCGCAGTGGACCTCACCTACACGGAGGAGGAGCAGGAGTTCCGGGCCCGGCTACGGGCCTGGCTCGCCAAGGAGCTCCCCGGGCTGCCTCCCAAGCCCTCGCCCGACGACTGGCCGGGCCGCCGCGCCTACGACGCGGGGTGGCAGCGCAGGCTGTACGACGCCGGGTACGCCGGACTGCACTGGCCGGTGGACGCCGGCGGCCGCGGGGCCACCCCCACGCAGCACCTGATCTTCCTGGAGGAGACCGAGCGCGCGGGAGCCCCGTACGTCGGCGCGAACTTCGTCGGTCTGCTGCACGCCGGCCCGACCATCGCCGCCGAGGGCACCGCAGAGCAGCGCGCGCGCTGGCTGCCGCCCGTCCTGCGCGGCGACGAGGTGTGGTGCCAGGGCTTCAGCGAGCCGGACGCCGGCTCCGACCTGGCCTCGCTGCGCACCCGCGCCGTCCGCGACGGCGACGAGTACGTAATCACCGGCTCGAAGATATGGACCTCGCACGCGGAGGTCGCCGACTGGTGCGAGCTGCTCGTGCGGACCGATGGGGACGCCCCCAAGCACCGGGGGATCTCCTGGCTGGCCATGCCGATGGACGCCCGCGGGGTGACGATCCGGCCGCTGCGCACGCTGGCCGGGTCCACGGAGTTCGCGGAGATGTTCCTCGACGAGGTACGGGTACCGGTCGCCAACCGGGTCGGCGCCGAGAACGACGGCTGGCGGGTCACGATGGTGACCCTGTCCTTCGAGCGCGGCACCGCCTTCGTCGGCGAGGTCGTCGCCTGCCGGCGCACCCTGGGTGAGCTGGCGCGCACCGCGAAGGCGAACGGCCGCTGGGACGACCCGGTGCTGCGGCGCAGGCTGGGCCGGCTGTACGGGGAGTTCGGCGCCCTGTGGCGGCTCACCCAGTGGAACGTCAGCGAGTCCGAGCGCTCGGGCGGGGTCCCGGGCATCGGCGGCAGCGTCTTCAAGCTGGCGTACTCGCACGCGCGCCAGGAGCTGTACGACACGGCCGCCGAGGTGCTGGGGGCCGAGGCCCTCTCGCTGGACGAGGAGTGGACCCTGGACCGGCTCTCCTCGCTCTCGTACACGATCGCGGCGGGCACCTCGCAGATCCAGCAGAACATCGTGGCCGAGCGGATCCTCGGCCTTCCGAAGGGCAGGTGAGCGTTCCGTGGACTTCCAGCCGACGCAGGACCAGCGGGACCTGCGGGCAGGCGTACGGGACCTCCTGGCGGGCCGGTACGGACGCGAGGAGCTGCGGGCCTCGGTCGACCGGGCGGCCGCCACCGGCCGGTCCGTGGACCGGGAGCTGTGGCGGGAGCTCGGCGAGGCCGGGTTCTTCTCGCTGCGGCTCCCCGAGGACCAGGGCGGGGTCGGGCTCGGGCTGCCCGAGGCCGTGCTCGTCTTCGAGGAGGCAGGGCGGACGCTGCTGCCGGGACCGCTGGTCGCCACCCACCTGGCCGCCGGGCTGGTCGCGGGGGCCGCGGAGGGCGAGGCGGTGGTGACGGCCTTCGACCTCCAGGGCCCGCTGGTGGCCCACCTCGGCGAGGCGGACGCGGTGCTCGGCGCGGACGGGGAGCCGGTCGAGGTCCGTGCGGGGGACCCGGTGCGCTCCGCGGACCCGCTGACCCCGCTGGCGCGGGTGCTGCTGCCGGGGGAACCGGTGCCGGCCGGCGCGCACCGGGACGCGGGGGCGCTGCTGACGGCGGCGCTGCAGCTCGGCAGCGCGCTGCGCACGGTGGAACTGGCGGTGCGGTACGCGAAGGAGCGCGAGCAGTTCGGGCAGCCGATCGGGGCGTTCCAGGCGGTCAAGCATCTGTGCGCACAGATGCTGGTGCGGGCGGAGGTGGCCCGTACGGCGGTCTACGCGGCCGCCGTGACGGCCGATCCGGCGGAGGTGGCCGGGGCCAAGCTGCTGGCCGACGAGGCCGCCGTGCGCAATGCCCGGGACTGCCTGCAGGTGCACGGCGGGATGGGCTTCACCTGGGAGGCGGACGTACACCTGCACTTGAAGCGGGCGTGGGTGCGGGCGGAGCAGTGGCGGACGGCGGCGCAGGCGGAGGAGGTGCTGGCGGCGGAGCTGCTGGCGGCGGCGGAGTAGGAGGTGGTGCAGCAGACGGTGGTGCAGTAGGCCGGGCGTGTGCTCGCTCGCTGTGACGGAGGGGTGCGGGAGGGGTGCGGGAGGGACGGCGCGGGACGCATGTCCGATTACGTAGAGTTGATATCGGTTTGTGTCCTTCGCCCGACTCATTGCGGCCCGGAGGCGGGGGGCCGCTCCGGTACGCTCCCGGGAATGCGAGCGGTTGAGCGGCGCGAGCGCCGCACAGTATGCACCACGCCTACTCCTTCACGCTGGAATATGCCCGAAGCGCTTGTTGTGGTGACTGTATGTCAACCATGCTGCTCCGCAAGGGGGTCACACTCGGTGACCCCGTCCTGTCGCGAGGCGAAGTGTCCGCCGGTTCGGATGGTGTGAGCGGTGCAGGTGCTTCAGGTTCAGCTGGAGGTAGGAGCGGACCCCGCCGAGGTCGGCCGGGCCCGCCGATGGGCCCGCTCCCGGCTCGCGGGCTGCGGCATAGGGGATGACGAGCCGCTCGCCGAGACGCTGATCCTGCTGATCTCCGAGCTGGTCACCAACGCCGTCGTGCACACCGGCTGTCCGGCCGTGCTGCGCATGCTCTTCGGGGAGCCGGGGGTGCGCGTGGAGGTCGCGGACGCGAGCGACCGGGCGCCGTCCCCGCGGCAGGCCGCCGGCGACGATACGGGCGGCCGCGGACTGGAGCTGGTCGACGGGCTGGCGGACCGCTGGGGCTGGCAGCGCGAGGGCGCCGGGAAGCGGATCTGGTGCGAGATCGACCGCGCCGAGAAGGGCGCGGGGGCCGCTTCGGGCAGGCCGGAAACCCACGGCACGATCCGGGAACCGCACGTGTACCTCTAACGAGGTGTTGACGGTTCGTCAACTGGTGATCACTCTTGTGTTGAACGATTCGTCGCGAGGGGACGCCAAGGGTCAGTCCTGCCTTGACGAGTGCGGGTCGTGGGGTGGCGGCCGCCGTGCCGCGCTCGGGGCGTGCATGCGCGCCGCCGCCACCCGCAGAACCCCTCGTTCTTGACGCGCCGCTCGCGCGGCTCGGCCCTGGCGGGCCTCCCCGGCTTCGCGCCGCTGCGCCGGACTCCGTCCGCCGATAGCGCGGCCCTGGAGTCGGTGCCCCAGCGGTGCAATGCGATGGCACCCCCGGGTCGTCTTGAGGATGAGGGGGTGTTGCCGGGTGGATCCATCCGAGGAAACCTTTGCGGAGTTCGTCGCGATGCAGGGACTCCCGTTGCTCCGCACCGCGCGGCTGCTGACGGGCGACTGGCATCTGGGGCAGGACCTGGTGCAGGTGACCCTGGCCAAGGTGTACGACCGCTGGGCCCGCGCGGGCCGGTACGACGCGCCGGTCGGCTACGCGCACAAGGTCATGGTGACCACGTACTGCACCTGGCGCCGCAGGCGCTGGCACCACGAGCTGCCCCACGCGGCCCTGCCCGATGCCGCAGGCGGCTCCGGCTCCGGCTCCGCGGAGCCCACCGCCGAGGCGGTCGCCGCCTCGGACCTGCTCGAACGCGCCCTGCTCGGCCTGCCGCGGCGCCAGCGGGCCGTCTTGGTGCTGCGCTACTACCACGACCTGACCGTCGAGCAGACGGCGGAAATCCTGGGCTGCCCGAACGGCACGGTGACCAGCCTGACCGCGCGGGCGCTGACCCGTCTGCGGTCCCACCCCGACCTCTGGCCGGGCGACGGCATCGGCACGAGCGCGAGCGCGAGCACGAGTACCCGTACGGGCACGAACACGACGGAGGCGGAGGCGCGATGAACGGGTACCCCGAAGAAGAGCTGCGCCGCGCCCTGCACGCGCTGGCGGACCGGCCGCCGGTGCCGCTCGCGGCGCCCACGCCGCAGGCCGCCGTCCGGGCGGCCGCCCGGATCCGCGGGCGCCGCAGGGCGGCCGCGGCCGGACTGGTGGCCGCCGCAGCGGTACTGGCCGTCCTCGCCCCGCCGTGGTCGTCGGACGACGGGTCCCGGATGCCGGCTCCGCCGGCCGCGACCGCGGGACCGCCGAGCGAGCTGCCCGCGGCGACGGAGCCGGCCGTTCGGACCGACCCGGCGCCCGGGGTCCCGTACGCGCACGACCTGTACGTGCACTGCGGGATCCGGTACACGAAGTTCGACGGCCGCTGGTGGCGCGCCGAGCCGGAAGTGCCCGAGGAGGCCCTGGATCCGGCCCTCAGGATGAACGCGTACACGGCGGGCACGATGGTGCTCGTCTCGGCGGTCGAGGCCCGATTCGTCCGCAGCGCCCCGGACCTCGCGGTCACCTTCCGCCCCTTGGCGGTCGAACCACCGCCCTGCCGCTGAGAGTTGGCGTACGGGCCCCTGGCGGGGCGCTCGCGCTCCGCGTGGAACTATGAGGTGTCCATGACGTGTCTCTGTTCCCGACGCGTCATGGAGACCCGAAGATCCACCCTCACCACAGGAGGAGCACATGGCAAACCCGTACGAGGTGACGCCTCCGCCCGCCCCGAGGCGCCGCGGGAGCGGATTCCCCGGCTTCCTCGTCGTCGTTGTCCTCGTGCTGGTCGCCGCAGGCCTCTACGGAGCCTCCCAGTGGCTCGGCAAGGACGGCGACGGGAGCGACGCCAAGGCCCAGGCCTCCGCCTCGCCCTCGGCCTCCGCCGAGGCGTCCAAGGATCCCGGGAACCCGGAGTCCTCCTCCGACACGTCGAGCACGTGGGCGGTGGGCGACTGTGGCGGCCCCGACCCGGACAACCCGCCGGACGGCTACCGGCCGCGCAAGTGCTCGGCCTCCGGGGCCACCTTCAAGGCGATCGACATCAAGGACGCCAGCATCCTTCCCGGCGCGATCCAGTGCCCGCCCGGCACCGACCTGATGATCCAGGTGAGCATCTCCTACGGCTCCGCGAAGTCGGGCGGCATCCCCACCAACACCGTCTGCGGCCGCAACCTGTCCGGCGACCACCCCGGTGACGCGGGCGCCGGCGGCGGCCAGCTGGTGCAGGGCGACTGCGTGACCGACCAGGCGCGGGAAGTCCCGTGCGCCTCGGGCGGCTCGGGCGCGTACAAGGTGCTCGGCCTGGTCAAGACGAAGGCCGAGTGCCCCTCCGGCACCACCGAGCCGATGCGGCTCACCATGGCGGTGGGCCGCCCGTACGACGTGATCTGCGCCAAGGGCTGACCGTAGGGCGTGAAGGACGCCGGTCCCGGACCTGTACGCAGGTCCGGGACCGCCGCCTTTCACGGTCCCGGACGTCATCCGCGCGCCACCGGCGGACGGGAACGCCCAGAGGATGCCGGGTCGTGGAGGAGCCCATGCGGGAACGCATGGCGTAGGCCGGCGGACGTAGCCCCAGTGCCTGACTACTGCCCCAGGAAGGTCTTTCGCCATTCCAACGGCGACATGGTCAGCGCGGCCTCCGCGAGCGCCTGCGCCGACGCCGTCTTGAGGCTGCTCAAGGAGGTGTCGATCCAGTCCTGTACGAGGGCGTAGCCCTGGGCCCGGTACTCCACCGCCTGCACCAGACACTCCAGCTTGTCCGCGTCCTTCGCCACGATCGCCTCGGGGGTGCCGCCGCTCTCGTACTCGCCCACCACCCGCTGCACCCCGGCCTTGACCGCCGGGTGTGCGGCGGAGACCTGGTCGGCCGTGACGGTCTCGTTCGTGGCCGCGTCGATGTAGCGGCGGCCGATATGCGGGATGTCCCCGATCCGGGTCTCCTGTGTGTCGTGGAAGAGACACATCAGGGCGACCTTGGCGGGGTCCACTCCCTCCATCATGGCCAGCACGGCACCGACGATTCCCACGCGGAACGAATGCTCGGCGATGCTCTCAGGGTTGTTGTTCCCGGTGAACCACCAGCCGGTTCGCTTCGCGTTCTTGAGCACGCCCATCTCGAAGAGGAACCCAGCCGTTCCCTGCGCGTTCGCCGTCTCGTCTGCCATGTGGTGACCTCCGGTCTGTCAGGTTCGATCACGAAGAACGTAATGCACGCCGGTGAGTTCGCGGCGGGACCTTTCGGAGATACCGCCGCCGTCCAGCAGGTGCTCGGTACGCTCCGCCAGGTCCCGGACGAGCAGGCCCGACGCCTGCGGGAGCCATGGGTGGGCCGTTAGCAGGGCCCACATGGTGTGGGCGTACAGGTCGACGTACCCGGGGGCGTGGTGCAGGCCGTTGGTCAGCCCGCGCAGCAGTGTGACGGGGTCCCATCCGGTCAGCTGCCGGTCCCGCATGAACCGGTCGTCGGACTGCGGCAGCGGGGTCCCGCCCAACCAATACGCCCAGTAATTCAGGTTCGCGGCCTCGCCTGCGTCGTCGTCGACAATCGCCCGCTCGATGAAATCAAGTAGCGGTACGGGGTCGCCGAGCCGTGCGAGGGCAGTAGCCGTCGAGCGTGCCTCCGCCCACTGCGGTGTCCACCCCCGCCGGGCGAGCAGACCGCGCCGGGCGTGCAGGGCCTGCGCCGTCCACGCCACAGCTTCCGAGCTCTTATCGTACGAGGTCAGATACAGCGCCTGCCGGTGCAGGAGCACACCCTGAGCGTCGTTCCGGGGCGCTGTTTCCGCCGTGGTCCGCAGCTGCTCGAAGAAGATCGCGCGGTCCTGTGCGGGCAGGAGCGGGGACGCTGGTGCCGGCCCCCTTTGGCGCGGGGTGGGAAACCCGACAAGGGATGGTGGCCGGGTCCCGGTGAGGGCCCAGGCGAGCATGTGGGCGGTGTTCCGGGTGTGGACCCACTCGGCCAGTGGGTGCGACCCTTCGGCACCGGTGAGGGTGGCGCCGATGATCCGGTCCGCGTCCATCGCGGCATCGAACAGGGCGATGATCGCGGCGTCTGCACCGAGACCGGCCAACCGCCGGCGCAGACCGAGAAGATCCACCGCCTTCATGTGCGCGACCGGACGTCGGCCCGACTCCCAGCCCTGCACCGTGGCCAGGTCTACTCCGAGGGCCTCAGCCATAGCCACCTGCGTAAGCGGGACCGACTCCCGCGCCGTGCGCAGCACAAAGCCCGCGATTGTGCCGGTGGTTGGTCTTGCAGCCATCAAGTGCTCCCCGGTGCGGCCCCTGACGTAACCCGTACCCACAGTCAGTCCTACCGCACTCAGCGCGACCGTAGGTTCATGACGCGGAATCAGCCAGGCCTCGTACAGGGGAGGGATGTTGACGCCGTATCCCGGGGCAGCTGATCGCCGCCATCCCGGCCCCCTACTGCTCCCTCCAGTCCGAGGAGTACGCCATGACCGACCTGCCCCGCCGGCATCCGCCGGCCCGTCAGCTCCAGGACCAGCCCGCATACGGCAGCTTGAGCCCGCGCCTGCGGGAGGTCGCCGAAGAGGGGTGGGAGAGGTTCCTGGAGGGACTGGCCGACGGCGACCGGCAACCTGACCGGTGAGCCAGTCATGCGGGTGGCCTCAGCGGCTGGCCGTCCTGGTCTACGTCGGACTTGTCGGCGCCCTGCTCGTCACGCTCGCCCTCGCTGGTGCACCCCGCTGATCCACCACAGCCTCCCCCTGGATGGGCTTGAGGCACCGACTGCTGCGCTCTTGCCGCACTCGAACCTAACGAGAGGCACACACGACATGCTCTCAACCATCCCGCCCGTCGCCGGTACCGACTGGACCGCACTGCACAACTTCGCCGCTCTGCGAGGGCAGTTCCGCGTTTCCATCACGCCCCGGTGCAACGTGGCCTGCTGGTTCTGCCACAACGAGGCCGACGTCCCCCCGCCTCTCACCCGCCGCGACCGGACCCGGCAGCCGCGTACCGGCCACTACGGGGCCGACGAGTTCCTGACCGTCATCAACGCGGCGATCGGTGCCGGGCTGAAGCGCGTGTTCTTCACTGGCGGTGAACCGCTGACCTCACATCTCGCCCGTGACGTCCTGACCGGACTGCGGCCGAGCGGCCCCGACGGCTCGTACACGCTGATCACCAACGGCACCCGGGTCCGCATCCATCAGGCCTGGTTGTCGAAGGTGCCACTCGATACCGTGAAGGTGTCGCTGCACTACTTCTCCGACGAGTCGTTCAAGGCAATCGCCGGCACCCGCATCGGCATCGACTGCGTCCTGGACGGCGTCGAGGCGGCCCGCGAGATCTTCGACAACGTCGAGCTGAACTGTCTTCTCCAGAAGGAGAACGCGCACGAAATCCGCGACATCCTCGCCTTCGCCCTCGACCGGCGCATGCCCGTCCAGTTCATCGAACTGGTGGGCACCGACTTCAACGAGGACCGTGCCGCATCCGCCGTCCCCGCCGACGACATCATCCGCCACCTGCGGACCTTGACCAGCGACGAGCGGACCGAGATCGCCGGAGTCGGGCAGGGCCGCCGCATCTTCCGCGTGGACGGGGTGGAGATCGACGTCATCCACCGCAACCTCGGCCGCCACCACGTCGGCCAGTGCGGCACGTGCCCCGTCCGCCCGAAGTGCGTCGAAGGCTTCTGGGCCCTGCGTGCCGACCACGCCGGAGGCCTACAGCCATGCCTCCTGCGCGACGACCTCCGCTTGGACATCAAGCACCTCTTGGACGACCCTGCCCGCCTCGCCGAGGCCCTTGCCGGACACGTCACGGCGTTTACTGAGGGAGTCTTGTGAACGGCATCGAGGTTCTGCCTTCCGCCTTCCAGCCCGTCCCGTACTACGGGCACCACGACCACCCGTTCTTCGTCGTCGAAGGCGTATCCGGAATCGGGAAGTCCACCCTGGCGGCACTGCTCGCCCGCCGCATCAACGGCACCAGCCTGCACACCCTCGCCCCACCTCACTCCGGCTGGTCGGACGAAGCCCACGGCATGAGCCCGCTGCCCAATCTGGCGTTCTACCTCTCCGGACTCCTGCACGTCTCCGACCGCGTCCGCCGCGCTCTGGTTCTCGGCCCCGTCATCGCCGACCGCTACGCACCCTCGGTGACCGCCTGCCAGGCAGCCGTTCACGGCGTTGACACGACGGACGTGGACCGCCTCCTGGCCCCGTTCTTCACCTACCTGGTGGTGCCCACGCGCACCTTCTACCTGCGGTGCTCCGAGGTCACCTTGCGCGAACGGATGGCCGTCAAGGACGACACGAAGCAGGACGACACCGACCTGTTCGGAGTCCCGGGCCGCCTGAAGCAGCTCATGACGAACTTCGAGACGGTCGCCGCGAACGATCCCGCCGCGATCGTCCTGGACACCGACGGTCTCACTCCCGATGACCTTGCCGACGTCATCACCGCCCGCCTGGAGAACCGGCGTGCTTAGTCCCATCGACACAGACGCGGTCATCCGCGACGGTGGTGCCACCGGCCGCTTCCCCCATGAGATCCATAGCGGTGTCGCCTGGTGGATGGCCGCCGGCTACGTCGTCACCGCCCGCTTGGACGCGCTCGTGGTCGCCTACGACGGGCAGTCGGCCACCGCCGAATTCTTCGACCGCATGTGCCTGGGCGCCATCAACGCCCAGCACTACGCCTGTCTGGTCATCGACCGGGGTGTGGCCGACCGGGAGGACCTCCTGGCCGCGATGAAGGAGCGGGGCCGCGTCCCCGGCATGTACGCCGCCACCAGGAACGGGACCGCCACCCTCACCCTCTTCGACCAAGACGGAGTGCCCCTGACCGAGCGCACCGGCCTCCACCTCATCCGCCGCATGATCGCCGAGGACCGCGTCCCGATCCCGGTCAACGCCGGATCCAAGGGGCGCGTCCAGCGCTACGAGGTGGGGGCCCGGTGATCAACGTCGCCAACGTCATCGACTCGGGCACCGACATCCTCTTCGTCACGCTCGACTCCCTCCGGTACGACGTCGCCCGATCCACCACTCACGCCGGAAGGACCCCGCAGCTCGCCAGGCTCCTACCCGGCGGCATGTGGGAGGAACGCCGTACCCCCGGCACCTTCACCCTCCCCGCGCACATGGCGTTCTTCTCGGGGTTCCTGCCCAAGCTCCCGCAGCCCGAGCAGCCCCCGCGTCTGTGGGAGTGCCGTCCGCCCGCGTTCAAGGAAGTCGACCCCCGCACGTTCGTGTTCGACGCGCCGAACCTTCTCACCGGGCTCGTCCAGCACGGATACCGCACCGTGTGCGTCGGCGGTGTGACCTACTTCTCCCGTGAGACCCCGCTGGGCTCAGTCCTCCCGGACCTGTTCGACGAGGACCACTGGCGCCCGGAATTCTGCTCTCCCGAACCCGACTCCACCCGCCACCAGGTCGATGAAGCCCTCAGCCTCGCCCGGAAGTACGAGGACCGGCCGCTCTTCCTGTTCGTCAACGTCTCCGCCACCCACGTCCCCCACGGTCACTACCTCGGTGACAGTGCCGACAGCTGGGCCTCGCAGAGCGCGGCCCTCGCCTACGCGGACCAGCACCTCGGCCGCCTGATGGCCGGCCTCACCCGTGCGAAGCGCTGGCTCGTCATCATCTGCTCCGACCATGGCGACGCCTTCGGTGAGGACGGCTACCACGGACGCGGCATCGCCCACCCGACGGTGATGAATGTGCCGTTTGCCGCCATGTACATCTAGCGGCTCATTACGCTCAAATCATGGACGCACACCCCGAAGAAACGCGCTCCGCCGCTGTGGTGGTGGCCCGCGACGAGACCGGTCTGGTCGCGCTGCTCACCTCCCGCTTCCCCCGCCACGGCGGCGACTTCCTGTTCCTGCCCGGCGGACGCATGGAGCCCGGCGAAGACCCGGAGACGTGCGCCCGCCGTGAGCTGCGCGAAGAGGCTGGGGTCACCGCCACCCTCTGGCGTCCGCTCGGCGCGTTTGCCATCACCCTTAGCGCCCCCGCCCGCGTTCACCTGTACCTTGCCGAAGGACTGGCCCTTGGTCCGCAGGAGCTGGAGCCCTCCGAAGCCGACTTCAAGCTCACGTGGTGGCCGATGGCCGACGCCATCAACGCGGCCACCGAAGGCCGCTTTCTCCTCCAAGGCGGCCCCCTCGCGCTCCTCCTCGCCGAACGGGCCGCATGGGACCGGCCTCATGGCCCTTTGGCAACCCGTATGCAGACGCCCCGCCCCTGAGCCGTGGGGAGCGGGGCACCCGTGTGTCCGTAGGGCGTGTGTGCAGGTCACGCCCCGGTCCCGGCCTCGCTCAGAGGATGGCGATCGGGGCCACCGGGGTGCCTACCGCGCCGACGAAGGGTTCCGGCATGGCCGAGAGGAGGAAGGAGTAGCGGGATTCTTCCGCACAGGCTGTGGACAACTTTTCGAGGTTCCAGTTCTGACCCTGGTGCATGCCCATCTCGACCAGGTCCAGCGCGTGCACCGGCAGCCACAGGTTGTCTATCTCCGGCGGGAAGATCTCGAAGGTCAGGGTGTCGTTCGCGACGGCCGCCACGTCCCGGGCGTGGAACCACTCGGGCGTGCGGACGGACAGGCCGGGCGACGGGTAGCCGTAGGCGTGCTTGTCGCCCGCCAGGTAGACCTGCACCTGGCCGGTGCGGACCAGGACGATGTCGCCCGCGCGGACGGTGACCCCGGCGAACTCCTCCGCCTGTTCGAGGTCCTCCGGGGTGACCGCGTGGCCGCCGGGGAGGCGGTCCAGGCCCTTGGCGCGGGCCACGTCCAGCAGGACGCCGCGCGAGACGATGTGCCCGGCCTTGTCGATGCCGCTGAACTCGGCGCGGCCGTGCGCCGTGATGGTGCCGGCCGGGCGGCCGTTGTAGATCTTCCCCGAGTGCGAGACGTGGGTGAGCGCGTCCCAGTGGGTGCCGGCCTGGAGGCCGAAGGTCACCGCGTCGTCGCTGCACGCCACCGTGCCCGGGCCGAAGAGCTCCTGGTTGATCTGCACCATCGTGTGCAGCGGGTTGATCCGGCCGGGGATCATGCCGGACTGCACCCCGTCCTCCTTGAGGGGGAGCGCCAGGGGGATGCGGCGCCCGGTGCGGATCTCGGCCGCGGCCGCGCGGACCACCTCGTCGGTGATCAGGTTGAGGGTGCCGATCTCGTCGTCGGCGCCCCACCGGCCCCAGTTGTTGACGCGCTTGGCGATGTCGTGGAACTCGGCGGGCATGGCCATGGATCTCATCAGCTCCTTGAGGGGGAAATGAGCGGTGGTGGCGAACTGGGGCTTGTGCTGGCGCATCGAGGTGCCCATAGAATCTAACGGACCGTCAGAAAACGCGGGAAGGGGCCGGACGTGGGGAACTTCTTGGCAGGCAAAGTCGTCGCCGTCACAGGCGCCGGCCGGGGCATCGGACGGGCCGTGGCACTCGCCGCGGCCGCCGAGGGTGCCAAGGTCGTCGTCAACGACTACGGCGTGGGGATGGAGGGCAACGAGCCCACCAGCGAGATCGCCGAAGCGGTGGTGAAGGAGATCATCGCCGCGGGCGGCGAGGCCGTGGCCGTCGCCGACGACATCTCGACCATGGCGGGCGGCCAGCGCATAGTCGACACCGCGCTCGCCCAGTACGGACGCATCGACGGAGTCGTGTGCGTCGCCGGCATCCTGCGCGAGCGGATGCTGTTCAACATGTCCGAGGAGGAGTGGGACCCCGTGGTCGCCACCCACCTCAAGGGCACGTTCACCGTCTTCCGAGCCGCCTCCGCCGTCATGCGCCGCCAGGGCACCGGCACGCTGATCGGCTTCACCAGCGGCAACCACCAGGGCTCGGTGGCGCAGGCCAACTACAGCGCGGCCAAGGGCGGGATCATCTCGCTCGTACGGTCGGCCGCGCTGGGACTGGCCAAGTACGGGGTCACCTCCAACGCCGTCGCGCCCGTCGCACGGACCCGGATGTCGGCCAACGTCCCGATGGAGCTCAAGGAGATCGGCGAGCCCGAGGACGTCGCGGCGCTCGTGACCTACCTGCTCTCCGACAAGGCCGTGGCCGTCGGCGGCGAGAAGATCACCGGGCAGGTCTACACGATCGCCGGCCCGAAGATCGCCGTCTGGGCCCAGCCCCGCGAACTGCGCGCCGGCTACGCCGAGGGCTCCTGGACCCCCGAGAAGATCGCCGACTTCCTGCCCGGGACCGTAGGCACCGACCCGATGCCGATGCTCGCCCAGCTCGAAGCCATGGCCAAGGCGGCGGCCGCCAAGGACCGCCCGAACGCGTAGGCCCCGGCCGTACGCGAAGTCGCGAGGGACCGGCCGCGGCGGCCGGACAGGAACCGAGGGGGGCACCGACCATGGACTTCCGCTTCGACGAGGAGGACGAGGCGCTGCGCGGCCACGCCCGGGCGTGGCTGGCGGAGCACCTCGTGGGCCCGTACGAGGAGGCCATCGGCCTCGGCGGGCCGGGCAGTGAGCACGAGGGGGTCGAGGTCCGGCGTTCCTGGGAGCGCGAGTTGGGGCGCGCCGGGTGGATCGGCCAGGGCTGGGAGACGGGGGAAGGCGACGCCTACGGCAACCGGCGCCTCTCCCTCACCGGGCAGGTGGTGTGGGCCGAGGAGTACGCGGCCGCGCGCGCCCCGGCCCGGGTCGGCCACATCGGCGAGAACCTCCTCGCGCCGACGCTGATCGCCTACGGCTCCCCGGAGCAGCGGGCCCGCCACCTCCCCGGCATCGCCCGCGGCGAGGAGCTGTGGTGCCAGGGGTACTCCGAACCGGGCGCCGGCTCCGACCTCGCGGGAATCCGTACGACGGCGGTACGGGAGACCGGTCGAGGTGGCGCCGGTCTCCACCGGGTCACCGGGCAGAAGATCTGGACCTCGCTGGCCCAGGACGCCGACTGGTGCTTCGTCCTGGCGCGCACGGAGGCCGGGTCGGTCCGGCACCGCGGGCTGTCCTTCCTCCTGGTCCGCATGGACCAGCCGGGCAAGGTCGAGGTCCGGCCGATCCGGCAGATGTCGGGGACCTCCGAGTTCAACGAGGTCTTCTTCGACGGGGCCGTCGCCGCCGAGATCGTGGGCGGGGAGGGCAACGGCTGGTCCGTGGCCATGGGACTGCTCGCGCTGGAGCGCGGGGTCTCCACGCTCGTCCAGCAGATCGGCTTCGCGGCCGAACTGGAGCGGGTGGTCCGGGCGTACGTGGACGCGGGCGCGGGCGACCCGGTCCTGCGCGAACGCCTCGTACGGCAGTGGGCCGAGCTGCGCACGATGCGGTGGAACGCGCTGCGGACGCTGGGGGCCGCGGGCGGGGCGGGCGGCGCAGGCGGCTCGGGGGGCGACCCCGGCGCGCCCAGCGTGGCCAAACTGCTGTGGGGCGGCTGGCACCGGCGGCTCGGGGAGCTGGCGGTGGAGGTCCGGGGCGCGGTGGCCACGGCCGGGCCGGGGCACTGGTCGCGGGGGACCCCGTACGAACTCGGACTCGACGAGGAGCAGCGGCTGTTCCTGTTCACCCGTGCCGACACCATCTACGGCGGCTCGGACGAGATCCAGCGCAACATCATCGCCGAGCGCGTGCTCGGCCTGCCTAAGGAGTCCAGGTGAGAGGCGTCGTATTCGACGGCAAGCAGGCCCAGGTGGTCGACGATCTGGAGATCCGGGACCCGGGACCGGGGGAGGTGCTGGTCGCGATAGCGGCGGCCGGTCTGTGCCACAGCGATCTGTCGGTGATCGACGGGACGATCCCGTTCCCGCCGCCGGTGGTGCTCGGGCACGAGGGCGCGGGCGTGGTGGAGGCGGTCGGGTCCGGGGTCACGCACGTGGTGCCCGGTGACCACGTCTCGCTGTCCACGCTGGCCAACTGCGGGGCGTGTGCCGACTGCGACCGCGGCAGGCCGACGATGTGCCGCAAGGCGATCGGGATGCCGGGGCAGCCGTTCTCGCGGGGCGGCAAGCCGCTCTTCCAGTTCGCGTCCAACTCGGCCTTCGCGGAGCGGACGATCGTCAAGGCCGTGCAGGCGGTGAAGATCCCCAAGGACATCCCGCTGACCTCGGCCGCGCTGATCGGCTGCGGGGTCCTGACGGGCGTGGGCGCCGTACTGAACCGGGCCAAGGTGGACCGCGGCGAGACGGTGGTCGTCATCGGAACCGGCGGCATCGGGCTGAACGTGCTCCAGGGCGCGCGGATCGCGGGCGCCACCACCATCGTGGCGATCGACGCGAACCCGGCGAAGGAGGCGGTGGCCCGGCAGTTCGGCGCCACGCACTTCATCGACGCCTCGGCGGTCGCCGACTCCTCGGCGGCGGTGAAGGAGATCCTGCCCACGGGCGCGGACCACGCCTTCGAGTGCGTGGGCAACGTCAAGCTGATCCGCCAGGCGATCGACCTGCTGGACCGGCACGGACAGGCTGTCCTGCTCGGCGTGCCCGGCTTCAAGGAGGAGGCCTCGTTCCAGGTCTCGTCCATGTACCTGGACAAGACCATCATGGGCTGCCGGTACGGGTCCTCGCGCCCGCAGCGGGACATCGCGCTCTACGCGGAGCTCTATCGGCAGGGCAAGCTGCTGCTCGACGAGCTGGTGACGGAGGTCTACCCGGTCGAGGACTTCGACAAGGCCGTGGACGACGCCCACCACGGGCGGGTGGCCCGGGGGGTCCTCACGTTCTGAGCCCGGCTGACTTGCTCGGCTCGTTCGGCTCGTTCGACTTGCTCGGGTCGCTCGGGTCGCTCAGGTCGCCCGGGTCGCTGAACTCGTGGCCGGCCCTGCGCACCTGGCGCAGGGCCGGCCACGGGGTGAGCGCCGCCAGTCCGGCCGCGCCCCGGGCGAAACGAGTCGACCCGTGGCGCGGGTCCACCGACTGCGACCCGGCTCGTACGCGTTTCTCATGGCCCCACCCGTTCGAGATCCGCAGGATGGCGGCAGGCGAGGGGGGACCCGTCAGCCGGTGAAGCGGCCGAAGCGGCCCTTGTGGAAGAGGAGGGGTTCGCCCTCGCCGGCCGCGCCCATGGCCTCGACCTTGCCCACCACGATGAGGTGGTCCCCGCCGGTGTGCACGGCGTGGATCCGGCAGTCGATCCAGGCGGGCACCGCGTCGAGCTGCGGCGATCCCGTGGCGGGGGACGGGGTGTGGGCGACGCCGGCGAACTTGTCGGCGCCGCTGACGGCGAAGGCCCGGCACAGCTCGCCCTGTTCGGCGCCGAGGATGTTCACGCAGAACACCCCGGTGCGCGCGATGCGGGGCCAGGTGGTCGACGTACGGGCGACCATGAAGGTGACCAGCGGCGGGTCGAGGGAGAGCGAGGCGAAGGACTGGCAGGCGAAGCCGGCCGGGCCGTCCTCGTCCTCGCCGGGCGGGGAGGTGATGATCGTGACCCCGCTGGCGAAGTTACCCAGTACGGTGCGGAACTCGGCCGGGCTGACGGGCGCGCGCTCGTCCTCGCCGACGGCCCGCAGATCGGGGCGGGGCAGTGCTTCGACGGGCTCGGCCCCGGGCTCCGCCGCGGCGGAGGGGAGGGAGCCGACTGATCTGAGGTATCGGACGACGGTGGCCGCCATCCCTGCGTGTCCCATCACAGCACCGATTGAAGCTGACGGCTCGTCAGATGGGAAGGGGAGCGGACGGCCCGCATCGATTGAACGTGTTCGTGCTGATCGGCGACCCGGACGGCGGGGACGTACGGGTGCTGCGGAAGCGGGCGCGGTAGGCGGTCGGGGCGAGGTTCAGGGTGTGCTGGAACACGCGGCGCATCGTCTCGGCGGAGCCGAAGCCCGACTGCGCGGCCACGGTGTCCACCGGGTCGTCCCCGGCCTCCAGGAGGGCCTGGGCGGCTTCGAGACGGACGGATTCCAGGTACTGCCCGGCGTCATCCCGGTCTCCGAGCGGAACAGCCGGGCCAGGCGGCGGCCGCTGACCCCGGCGTCCCGGGTGACCTCGTCCAGCGTGAGCCGGGGGTCGGCCCCGATGACGTCCATGACGGTGCGCAGGACCGGGTGCTTGGCCTCGCGCGGGGTCAGGCGGGCGCTGTACTGGGACTGGCCGCCGGGCCTGGCCATGAAGACCACCAGCTCCCGCGCGACCTCCCGGGCCACGGCGGGCCCGTGGTCCTCCTCGACCAGCGACAGCGCCAGGTCGATGCCCGAGGTCACCCCGGCCGAGGTGACCACGTGCCCGTCCTGGACGAACACCGGATCCGCCTCCACCCGCACCAGCGGGTACGCCGCCGCGAGCTGCGCCGCGAGCCGCCAGTGCGTGACCGCCCGCCGCCCGTCGAGCACCCCGGTCTCCGCCAGTACGAAGGCCCCGGCGCACACCGAGGTGACCCGGCGCGAACGGCGCACGAGCTCGGCGACCAGGCCCGTCAGGGCGGGATCGGCGACGGCCCGCCGCCAGTCGCTCCGGCCGGGGACGACGAGCGTCCCGGGCCGGGCCGGAAGGCTGCCGGGGCCGCCGTCCGCACCGATGCGTACGCCCGAGGAGGTGCGGACGTCGGTCCCGTCCGGGGAGGCGATCCGGACCTCGTAGCGGGCGCCGTGGAGGTTGGCCGTACTGAACACCTCGGCGGGGCCGGTGACATCGAGCAGCTGCACGCCGTCGAAGGCGACGATGACGACGGGGTGCGGGGTTGCTCGCTTCACCGGTCCTCGGTTCGCCGGGTCACGGGTCGCTGGTCCTCGGTTCACCGGCCCTTGGTTCACCGGCCCTTGGTCCGCGGCTACTCCGCCCACGGGGAGTCCAGGATCAGGCGTACGAAGTCCGTGCGCTCGAAACCGGGCACGTGGTGCGCGAGGACGTCGGCCTTGACGTTGCCGAAGGCCGTGCCGGGCTTGGGTGCCACGCCGTCGGCGAAGGCGCGCAGGATGTGCTCCTTGAACCGCGGCCGCGGGTGCAGGGCCACGACCGCCGCGCGGTCCGCCTCGGTGAGGTCGTGGTAACCGATGCCGAGCACGTCGTACTCCACGCCCGCCGTCACCAGCGCCACCTCGGGCTCCATGTGCTCCGGGATCCCCGGGGTGGTGTGCAGGGCGATCGCCGTCCACACCCTCCCGCCATGACCATCGGGCCACACATCCCACAGATACGGACACGGGCGCGGGAGCGGCGCGGCCGTACGGGTGAATCCACCGCCGTGCGGAGTCCCCTGGAGCGCGGGCCCCGGACGGGCTCGGCATGGTGGCGGGGGACCGGAGACAGGACCCCGCCGCAGCAGCGGCGCACGTACAGGAGGACCTCATGCTCGGCACCGATTTCCGCAAGGGATCGCCCAACTGGCTCGACCTCGGGAGCCCCGACACCGACGGGGCCGTCTCGTTCTACACCGGAGTCTTCGGCTGGGAGTTCCTCTCCCTCGGACCGGAGGCGGGCGGCTACGGCTTCTTCCAGATCGACGGCAAGACCGTCGCCGCACTGGGGCCGCTCACCGAGGAGGGCGCCACCCCGGCGTGGATGCTGCACTTCAACACCCCCGGCATCCAAGAGACGGCGGCGGCCGTCAGGGCGGGCGGCGGAGCGGTGCGCATGGAGCCCGGGGACGTCATGGGCGAGGGCTGGCTGGCGCAGTTCACCGACCCGCAGGGCGCGGAGTTCGCCTGCTGGCAGCCGGGGAAGACCGCCGGGCTGGGGCGGACCTCCGAGGTGAACTCCCTGGTCTGGGCGGAACTGCACGCCCCCGACCCGGTCGCGGCCGTCGAGTTCTACGCCGGCCTCTTCGGGTGGCGCTCCGCCGAGATGGAGGCACCCGGGATGACGTACCGGGTGCTGAGCATCGCCGACGGGGACCAGGAGGACGGCTCCTTCGGCGGAGTCGCACCGCAGGGCGACGGCGCGGGCCAGGGGGCCGGGGCGAACGAAGTCCCGCGCTGGGTGCCGTACTTCAACGTCGCCGACGTGGACGCGACCGTGGCCGCCATCCGGGGTGGCGGGGGCTCGGTGCTGATGCCCGCCGCCGACGTCCCGGAGGTCGGCCGGATGGCGTGGACCGCGGACCCGACGGGAGCGGTGTTCGCCCTGCTCACGCCGGACCCGCAGATGTAGCGCCGTTCGTTCGCCTGGACCCGCCTTGAGCCGCCTCACGCCGTGTTGCGGCGGCTGGCGTCGTCTGGCGTCGTTCGCGCCGCCTACCGGCCGAGGTACTTCGGGGTGCGGCGCTCCACGAAGCTCGCGACGCCCTCGTTCGCGTCGGCCGTGCTCATGTTGAGCTCCTGGGCGGTGGCCTCGGCGGCGAGCGCGGTCGCCCGGTCACCGTCCAGGGAGGCGTTGACCAGCTGCTTCGTCAGGGCCAGGGCGCGGGTGGGGCCCTGCGCGAGGCGCTCCGCCCACTCCCGGGCGGTGTCCTCCAGCGCCTCGGCGGGCACCACCTTGTTCACCAGGCCGAGCCGCTCGGCCTCGGCGGCCGGGACGGCGTCCCCGAAGAACATCAGCTCCTTCGCCTTCTGCGGGCCGACGAGGCGGGGGAGCAGGTACGCGCCCCCGCCGTCGGGGACCAGGCCGCGGCGGACGAACACCTCGATGAAGCGGGCCGGTTCGGCGGCGATGACCAGGTCGCAGGCGAGCGCGAGGTGTGCGCCGATGCCGGCCGCGGTGCCGTTCACGGCGGCGATGACCGGCTTCTCGCAGTCGAGCACGGCCGTGATCAGGCGCTGCGCGCCGAGCCGGATCATGCGGGCCACGTCCCCGACCACCCGCTCCGCCGGGGCGGCCGGAGACCCGCGCAGGTCGGCGCCCGCGCAGAAGCCCTTGCCGGTGGCGGTGATGACGACGGCCCGCACGTCGGGATCGGCGGAGGCTTCGGCGAGCAGTCCGATGACGCGCTCGCGCTGGTCCCAGGTGACGGCGTTCACGGCCTCCGGCCGGTTGAGGGTGATCCAGCTGACGCCGCTCTCGAAGCGGTGGAGGACTTCGTCCTCGGGGGTGGGGGCCATGGCGGAACTCCTGTTCGGGGGTGGGGGTCGGTGCCGGGGGCGGGGTGGGGTGTCGGCTTGGACTGCATGATTTAGGCGCCCTCGGCTCTACTTCGCCAGTTGTGGGGTGTACCTGCGCCACACATCACGCTTTACGTCCCGGCCAACACCCCACCCCGCCCCCGTCCCCGACCCGGGCCGCGAGCCTCCGACCGGGTATTTCAGCCGTCCGGCGTTTGAGGACCGGGGCCTGGGGCGGAGCCCCAGGGGTTCGGGCGCAGCCCGGTGCCCCGGCTTTCAGCCCGTCCGGCGTTTGAGGACCGGGTCAGGGCCGGGCCCTGGGAACGGTGGAAGGGCGGGTAGGGGACTTCGCCCGCGCAGCGGGAGCCGGGGTGCGGGGCCGGGGCAGCCGGCCCGGATCCGGCCCGGCGGCCGCCGCGGCGGCCGGTCGGCGCCGAGCACGGACGGCCGGCCACCGGAGGTCAGTGACAGATGGCGAGCGCGTCCAGCGCCACCGCCCCCTGCCCCCGCGGCAGCACCATCAACGGGTTGATGTCCAGCTCGGACAGCTCGTCGCCGAGTTCCATCGCCATCCGCTGGACCCGCAGGATCACCTCCACCAGCGCGTCGACGTCGGCCGGGGGAGCCCCCCGTACGCCCTCCAGCAGCGCGTGCCCGCGCAGCTCCCCGAGCATCGCCCGCGCCTGGTCCTCGCCGAACGGCGGTACTCGTACGGCGACATCGTGCAGCACCTCCACCAGGACCCCGCCCAGCCCGACCGTCACCGTGGGGCCGAAGAGCTCGTCCTGGGTGACCCCGACGACCATCTCGACGCCGCGTTCCACCATCTGGCAGACGAGGATCCCGTCGAGCGGGACGTTCTCGTAGCGTGCGATGTCCGTCAACTCCCGGTAGGCGTCGCGGATCTGGCTCGCCGAGGTCAGCCCGATCTTCACCAGTCCGAGCTCGGTCTTGTGCGCGAGCTGCGGCCCGGAGGCCTTCATGACCACCGGGTAGCCGACCAGTCCGGCGGCCCGTACGGCCGCTGCCGCGCTGGTCACCAGTTGTTCCCGGGGCACCCGTATCCCGTAGGCGCGCAGGAGTTGCTTCGCCGCGTGTTCGCTGAGCTGCTGGCCGGGACGCATGAGGGCCTGGGCCTTGCGGAAGGACGGCGAGGTGGTGCGCGGGGCGTCTTCGAAGGGGGAGCGGTACGCGGCGGTGAAGCGGTGGTGGCCGAGGTACGCGCGGACGGCGGTGATGCAGTTGCCGAAGGTGCGGAAGGTCGCGACCCGGGAGGAGCCGAGGAGCGTGGTGCGGTAGGCCTCCTCCGTGCCGACGGGGGAGCCCCAGATCACGCAGACGAGCTTGTCGGTCTGCTCGGCCGCGTCGACCAGGTCCTGCGCGAGTTTGTCGCTCATGGGAGGGAAGGGGCCCGTGATCGGGCAGATCAGGACGCCTACGGAGGGGTCCGCGAGGATCGCGTCGATGATCTTGCGGCCGCGCCAGTCGCCGACCGGGTGGCCGCCGTTGTCCACGGGGTTGGAGACGCCCAGGTACTCCGGGATCCACTGGTGCAGCTCGTCCTGCTTGGCCTGGGAGAGGGTGGGGATGCTGAGCCCCGCCTCGGTCGCCAGGTCGGAGAAGTGGGCGCCGGTGCCGCCGGAGATGGAGTACACGACCACCCCGTCGGCCAGTGGCTTGCGTGCCCGGGCCAGCAGTGCGGCGGTGTCCTGGAGTTCGTCGAGGCCGTCGACCCGGATGACGCCGAACTGCCGCATCGCGGCGTCCACGACGGTGTCCGCGCCGGTCAGCTTTCCGGTGTGCGAGGCGGCCATGCGGGCGCCGGTCTCGGTGCGGCCGACCTTCACGGCGACGACGGGCACGCCGTTGCGGGCGGCCCGGTCGGCGGCGAGGAGGAACTGCCGGCCGTCTTTGAGGCCTTCCACGTAGCAGGCGATGGCCCCGACCTCGGGCTGCTCGGCGAAGTAGGAGATGAAGTCGGAGGTCTCGAGGTCGGCCTCGTTGCCGGTGGGCGCCCAGTGGGAGAGGCGGATGCCCAGCTCCTGGAGGGTGTAGACCGGCCGGCCCTGGTGGCCGGACTGGGTGATGAGCGCGATGGCCGGGCCGTCGAGGTCGTCGCGGAACTTCTCGAAGGCGTTGAGGTTCGTGTTGGGGCCCAGGAGGCGCAGGCCGGAGCGCCGTACCGCGGCGCCCAGGCGGGCCTGTGCGGCGGCCCCCTCGTCGCCGGTCTCGGCGAAGCCGGAGGCGAAGGCGACGGCGAACTTCACCTTGGCCTCGGCGAGCTGCTCCACGACGGGAAGCGGATCGGCCACGAGGAGGACGGCGAGGTCCACCTGCTCGGGCAGGTCGGCCACGGAGGCGTGGCACGGCAGCCCGAACACCGTGGTCCGGGTCGGGTGCACGGGGTGCAGCCGGGCACCGACGCGTTCCGCCCAGGCGATGAGCTGGCGGGTGATGCCGGTGTTCGGTCTGCCGTCGGCGTCCGAGGCGCCGATGACCGCCACGGACTCGGGCCGGAAGAACCGGTCCAGGTCGGGGGCGTCGGCGTGCAGGGGCCGACCGCTGACGTCCAGCGCGACCGTGTCCTCGGCGGACGGAGCCGCTGTGGAGTGGACGGCCGTCCTGGGGGTCTCCCCGCAGGCCTCGACACGTGCGCGGAAGTCGGTGGTGAGGGTGCCGTGAGTAGATCCAAGCATCGTTCCGCCCGCTCCTGCTCGATGAACCTCGACGAATCTCAATAACTGACGCGTAGTCAGATTACTGAACTGACGTGCCGTCAGGAACAGGGATGCACAGGAAAGCTGGTGGAGGTGCTGTGTGGAACACGCACGGCCCGGCTCCCGAGCACGCTTCGGGGCGGCCCGGGGGCGGTTCCCGCGATGGTCTCGGGATGGCTTTCGGGGCCGCTCTGGGAACGGTCCCAGATCACCGGGGGCCGGTCCAGACCATTATTCGGCCGAGGTCAGGGCGCCGGGGCGGCCCCGCGGGGGCGCCTGCCCCCACCCGGCCGGCCCCCTCGCTCCCGGAGCTCCTCACCACTCCCGGGGGGCGATGAGCGCCTCGACGTCCGCATCCGTGAATCCGTATGCGGAGGCCACGAACGCGAAGTCCTCGGCTATCTCCTCGCGCGCCACGGTCTCGATTTCGCTCCCCGCGGCCTCGAACTCCGCCTCCAGCAGGTTGAACTCCTCGGTCGCCGCCCCCGTCAGCACGTACAGCGCGGCCAGGCCCGAGGGCTGCTCGGCCTCGATGCGCGCGCACAGGCGCAGCAGGATGCCCCGGCCCTTGTCGAGGACGTGACCCGGGTAGTACGCGTCCCGGTAGAGCGGCTCCAGGAAGGAGCGGGCTGCCACTTGCTGGTTCGTGATCGACATGGTGATCCCCCATGGTTCCGTCGGCGGTGCGACATACCGATGCTGCACCAGGCCGCTGACAACGGTCACGCGGCTGATCCGAACGGGACCGCCTAGGTGCGGACCGTTCGGGCGATGGCCTTGGCGATCTTTTCGGCGTCCAGGGCCAGTTCGCGGATGTTGCCGCTGATGGGGTTGGTGAAGCCGGTGAAGTAGAGGCCCGGGGCGTTCGGCGGGGTGGTCGCGCCGTGGGTGCGGGGGCGGCCGCGGTCGTCCAGGACGTCGAGGTCGCCGAGCAGGCCTTCCAGGGCGCGGCGGTAGCCGGTGGCCGCGATCACGGCGTCCGGGGTGATCCGGGAGCCGTCCGAGAGGACCACCTCGGCTCCGTCGAAGGACTCGACGGCGGCCACGGGCTCAACCCGGCCCGTACGGACCGCGTCGATCAGGCCGACGTCCTGGAGCGGGATCGACCCCTGCTTGACCCTGCTGTACAGGCCGGTGGTGGGGCGCGGGAGGCCGTACGCGGACAGGTCCGGGACCGAGGCCTTGCCGACGATCGCGCCGAGCCGGTCGACGAGCCGGACGGGCAGGTGCCGGACCAGGATCCCGGTCCGCTGCGAGGGCCAGCCGGCGGTGGAGCGGCGCAGAATGTGCGGGGCCGTGCGCACCGCGAGCCGGACCCGGGCGGCGCCGCCCTCGGCGAGGTCGACCGCTATCTCGGCGCCGGTGTTGCCGACGCCGACGACGAGGACGTCCTGGCCGGCGTAGGGGGCGGGGTTGCGGTACTCGGCGGCGTGGGCGAGGGGGCCCGGGTAGGCATCCCGGCCGGGCCAGTCGGGGATCAGGGGGGTGTGGTTGTACCCGGTCGCGACCACCACCGCCCGGGCCGCCATGACGCGGCCGCCGGTGGCGTGCAGGGTCCAGCCGGGGGCTTCGGGGAGGGAGGTCGCGGAGTCCGCGGAGTCCGTGGGGTTCGCTGAGTTCGCGGAGTTCGTGGAGGGCTCGATGCGGGTCACCTCGATGCCGGTGGCTATCTCCAGCTCGTGGAACTCGGCGTACTTCTCCAGGTAGCGCACCACGTTCTCGCGGGCCACCCAGCGGCCGAAGCGGCGCGGCATGGCCAGGCCCGGGAGGGCGGAGAGCCGGCGCGTGGTGTGCAGGTGGAGGCGGTCGTAGTGCCTGCGCCAGGAAGCGCCGACCGACTCCGACTTCTCCACGACCACCGCGCGGATCCCGCGGGCGCGCAGCGCGGCGGCGACGGCGAGGCCGCCGGGGCCGGCGCCGATCACGTAGACCGGGCGGGGCTGGGTGGACAGGTCGGGTGCTGCGGGGACTCCGGGCATGAGGTGTGAGCGTATCGCCGTACGGGGGCGGTGGGTCTCGGACGAGGAGGGAATCGGTTGCGGATCGATTACGGGGAGTGGTGGGGTGGGTGGGCGTCGTGGGTGGGGACTTGTGGGATGGGGTCGGATCCGGTGAACTGACGGTACGTCAGGTTCGGTGTCCCGGAGGAGTGGTGTCGTGAGTACTGGAGTCGGTACGGCTGCGCGGTTCGACCTGCCGGAGATCGACGAGTTCACGCGGCCGTACTGGGACGCGGCGGCGGAGGGACGGCTGTTGCTGCGCCGCTGCGGGGAATGCGGGAAGGCGCACCACTACCCGCGGGAGTTCTGCCCGGCCTGCTGGGCGGGGGAGGATCGGGTGACGTGGGAGACGGCGAGCGGGCGGGCCACGCTCTACACCTGGTCGGTGATCCACCGCAGCGACCTGCCGCCCTTCGGGGAGCGGGTGCCGTACGTGGCGGCGGTGGTGGACCTCGCGGAGGGGCCGCGGATGATGACCGAGGTCGTCGGTGCGGAGGGGGCGGAGCTGCGGGTGGGGATGGACCTGGTGGTGACCTTCCGGGAGGCGGCGGAGGGGGTCTGGGTGGCGGTCTTCTCCGCTTGCGCGGTGGCTTGACCGGCCGGGGTGTCCTGACCAGCCGGTCCGACCTGGCGGGCCTCTCCTGGCCGGCTCGACTGGCCTGACTGGCCTGACTGGCCTGACCGGTTCGACTGGTCTGACCGGCCTGGGTGGGGTGCGGGGGCCGGGTGGTCGGCCCTGCGGGGGCGGAGTCCCCTACCCGCCCTTCGCCCGTTCCCCGGGCGCTGCCCGGAGCCCGGTCCTCAAGCGCCGGACGGGCTGGGAGGGGTGCCGGGCTGCGCCCGGACCCCCTGGGGCTCCGCCCCAGACCCCGGTCCTCAAACGCCGGACGGCTGAAAGGCCCCATGCGCCGGACGGCTGAAGAGCCCCGGCCGCCGGGTGGCTGTAGAGCCCTGGACGCCGGGGGCTGAGATGCCGCATGCGCCGGGCGGTTGAGAAGCCCCGGCCGTCGGGCGGCCGAGGAGCCTCGGGCGTCGGGCGGCCGAGGAGGCCTGGACGCCGGGTGCCCGAGGAGGCCTGGCCGCCGGTTGGCTGTAGAGCCCGGCTGTCGGGACTGAGATGCCGCATGCGCCGGGCAGCTGAGAAGCCCTGGCCGCCGGGCCGCCGAAGAGCCCTGGCCGGCCGGCGGCCGAAGAGCCCTGGCCGGCCGGCGGCCGAAGAGCCCTGGCCGGCCGGCGGCCGAAGAGCCCTGGCCGGCCGGCGGCCGAAGAGCCCCGGCCGGCGGGCGGCCGAAGAGGCTCGATCGGCGGGCGGCCGAAGAGGCTCGATCGGCGGGTGGCCGAAGAGCTCCGGCCGGCGGGCGGCCGTAGAGGCTTGATCGGCGGATGGACGAGGAGGGCAAGCGCCGTTGGGGCTGGATCTGCGGGTATGTGTGTGGGCCGGGGCGGTCAGGGCCACAGGAGGTGGTGGGTCCAGGGGGTGGTGGGGGTGCGGGTGTACTGGAGGCGGGTGTGGAGGCGGGCCGCGTCGCCCTGGAAGAACTCGATCTCCGTGGGGGAGAGGACGTACCGGGTCCACGTCGGCGCCGGGGCGTCCGGCTCCGCGCCCGCCCGTGCCCAGGACTCCGCCGCGACGGCGGCCAGTTCCTCGCGGGATGCCAGGACCTCGCTCTGCCGGCCCGTCAGTGCCGCGGCCAGCGCGCCGCGGGTGCGGGCCGCCAAGTCCGCCCGGCTCTCTGTCGCGTCGCACGCGGTGACCCGTCCCCGGATGCGGATCTGGCGGGCCACCGCCGGCCAGTAGAAGCCCAGCGCGGCCGCCGGCTGCCCGGCCAGCTGCCGGCCCTTCGTGCTGGTGGAGTGCGAGGCGAAGTGCAGGCCGCGCTCGTCGGCGTCGTGCAGCATGAGCGTCCGTACGTCGGGCCGCCCGTCCGCGTCCACCGTCGCCAGGCTCATCGTGTGAGGCTCGGGCTGCCCCGCCTTGGCGGCGTGCGTGAACCAGTCCCGGAACAGCTCGAGCGGGTCGGCCGGCGCGGCGGCCGTGTCGAAGGAGGGCAGCGGGCCGTCCCAGACGCGCAGGGAGTGCAGGGTGGTGTGGAAGTCGGCGTTCACGTCGCTCGTCATGGCTCAATCGAACACCACGCGGCCGCGGCGGCACCACGAGAAAACCGAACGGGGGCGCCCCGGCCGGCCTGTTCGGCCGGGCGGAGCGCCCCCGTGGACGTCTGCGCGTTTCAGCAGGGCGTCAGGGCGTCACGACATCAGTCGAGGACGTCCGGGATGGGCTCGGTGGCGCTGCGCTGCAGCGACGAGGTGGCGGCCGGGCCGGCGGCCCAGTCGATGAGCTTGATCGCGTCCGCGTAGCGCTCCTCGTCCTTCAGCAGGACGCCGATGACGGTCTTGCCGTTGCGGGTGGCGGCGAAGACGATGCACTTGCCCGCGGCCGTGCCGGTGCCGGTCTTGACGCCGATGGCGCCCGGGATCCCGTAGCCGGTGGGGCGGGGCTGGATCAGCAGGTTGGTGTTCTTCCACGTGGCGACGGTGGACGTGCCGCCGCTGCTGTACGCGGTGGTCTTCACGATCGCCTTGAAGTGGGTGTAGCGCATCGCGGTACGAGTGAGCTTCGCGAGGTCGCGCGCGGTGATGTAGTTGTTGCCGCGCGAGATGCCGTCGAAGGTGTCGTAGTGCGTGTTGGTCATGCCAAGGTCTTTCGCCTTGGTGTTCATCTTCGAGATGAAGCTCTGGACGCGTGCCGCCCTGGTGGAGCCCTGTCCGAAGGTGTCGGCGAGCGCGTACGCCGCGTCGCAGCCCGAGGGCAGCATCATCGCGTACAGCAGCTGGCGGACGGTGGGGGTGGCGCCGGCCTTCAGGTAGGCCGAGCTCGCGCCCTCCCGGGCGACGTAGTTCAGGTGCTCCTGCTGGATTGTGACCTTCTTGTCGAGGTCGAGGCTCGACCTGGTGAGGACGACCAGGGCCGTCATGATCTTCGTGGTACTGGCCCCCTCACGCTTGGTGTCGCCCCCCTTGCTGGTGAGCGTGGCACCCGTGGAGGCGTCCATCACGAAGGCGGACGCGGCGGTGGTCGGCGGTGCGGCGACGGCCTCGGCCGGCGAGGCGACCGTCAGGAGCGCGCCGGTGGCGACGGTGATGGCGAGAGCGGCGCGCGAACGCCGCAGCAGGTTCGATATCAAGTCAATTCCCGTGATGGCTGGAAGTTCCCCGAAGGGGCTGTGGACACCTGAGTGCCGGCCCCTCCGGGAGCTTACGCAGCCGGACCGACAAGCTGATCAGTCCCGTCCGGGAATGATGGTGCCCGAGGAGCAGAACAGCCGCCCGCGCCCGGGGCAATGGGACCCTATGGGCGAGTTGCTCCCTGTTTGTGTGCGTGGCCCGCGCCCACCTCGCCGCGGGGGACGACGAACGGGGGCGCCCCGCCCGGCCGGAGAGACCGGGTGGAGCGCCCCCGTGGACGTCACGGCATCAGGGCGGTCATGGCGTCAGGACGTCACTGCATCAGTCGAGGACGTCCGGGATGTGCTCGGTGGTGGTGCGCTTGGTCGTGGCACCGGTGGGCGCGCCGAGGGCCCAGTTGGTGAGCTTGATCGCGTCCGGGTAGCGGTCGTCGGACTTCAGCAGGACACCGATGATCGTCTTGCCGTTGCGGGTCACGGAGAAGACGAGGCACTGGCCTGCGGCCGTACCGGAACCCGTCTTGACGCCGATCGCGCCCGGGGTCTGGGTCTGGTAGGCGTGTCCGGGCTTGATGAGCAGGTTGGTGTTCAGCCACGTGCCGACCGTGGAGGTGCCGTCGCTGCTGTAGGAGGAGGTCTTCACGACCGACTTGAAGGTGGTGCCCTTCATCGCGGCCCGGGTGAGCTTCGCGAGGTCGCGGGCGGTGGAGAGGCCCTTCCCCGTCGGGGAGATGCCGTCGAAGCTGTCGTAGGTGGTGTTGGCCATGCCGAGGGTCTTCGCCTTGGCGTTCATCTTCGCGATGAAGTCCTTGACGCGGTCCGCCCGGGTCGTGCCCGAGCCGAAGGTGTCTGCGAGCGCGTAGGCGGCGTCGCAGCCCGAGGGCAGCATCATCCCGTACAGCAGGCGGCGGACGGTGGGGGTGGCGCCTGCCTTCAGGCCGGCCGAACTCCCGCCCTCCCGGTATACGTAGTCCAGGTACTCCTGCTGGACGGTGACCCGCTTGTTGAGGTCGAGGCCCGGCGTGGTGAGGACGACGTAGGCCGTCATGATCTTCGTGGTGCTGGCGACCTCGCGCTTGGTGTCGCCGAGCTTGCTGGAGAGCGTGGCACCCGTGGTGCCGTCCATCAGGAAGGCCGAGGCGGCGAGGGTCGGCGGCCCGGAGACGGCCTGGGCCGGAGCGGCGACCGTCAGCAGGGCGCCGGTGGCGACGGTGATGGCGAGAGCGGCGCGCGAACGCCGCAGCAGGTTCGATATCAAGTCAGTTCCCGTGATGGCTGGAGATTCCCCGTAGGGGCCGGGACACCGAGGTGTCCGGCCCCTCCGGGAGCTTAAAAAGCCGCAACGACAAGAGGGTCAGTCCCGTCCGAGAATGATGGTGCCCGACGAGCAGAACCATCCGCCCGTGCCCGAGGCGATGGCCACCTGTGGGAGGGATCCACCGCGTCTGCGCACTTGGCCCTCGCCCGCCTCGCCACGGAGTTGGCGTACCGCCTCGACCAACAGGAACAGGCCGCGCATGCCGGGATGGCAGGCGGAGAGTCCGCCGCCGTCCGTATTGACCGGGAATTCGCCGTCCCGCAGGAGGCGGCCTTTCTCCACGAATGCGCCGCCCTCGCCCTTTGCGCAGAAGCCCAGGTCCTCCAGCGTGACCAGCGTCATATAGGTGAAGGCGTCGTAGATTTCGGCGAGGTCGACATCCGCCGGGGTGAGCCCGGCGCGGGCGAAGGCCCGGCGGCCCGAGACGGCCGCGGGGGAGACGGTGAAGTCCTCCCACTCCGACATCGTGGTGTGCGAGACGGCGGTTCCGGAGCCCAGGATCCACACGGGCTCCTTGGCCGTGTCCGGTACGTAGTCCTCCGCGGCCAGCAGCACCGCGCAGCCGCCGTCCGAGCGGATGCAGCAGTTCAGCTTGGTGAAGGGGTCCGCGATCATCCCGGAGGACAGGACGTCGTCGACGGTGATGGGGTCGCGGAACATCGCGTCCGGGTTGGTGGCGGCGTTCGCCCGTGCCTGCACCGCCACTTCGGCGAGCTGCTCCAGCGTCGTGCCGTACTCGTGCATGTGGCGGCGCGCGGCCATCGCGTACTTGGAGACCAGCGTGTGCCCGTACGGGACCTCGAACTGCAGCGGTCCGCGCGCCCCGAAGGAGAGGTTCGAGGTCCGGCGGCGGGCCTTGATGTCGGCGCGCGCGGTGGATCCGTAGACGAGGAGGACCGCGTTGGCGTGGCCGGCGGCGATGGCGTCGGCGGCGTGGGCGGCCATGACCTCCCAGGTGGAGCCGCCGACCGACGTGGAGTCGACCCAGGTGGGGCGCAGGCCCAGGTACTCGGCGACCTCCACGGGCGCCAGGATGCCGAGCCCGGCCGAGGCGAAGCCGTCGATCACCGACCGGTCCAGACCGGAGTCGGCCAGGGCCCGGCGGGCGGCCTGCGCGTGCAGGGCGTACGGGGTGGGGCCGTCCACCCGGCCGCAGTCCGAGAGGGCGACGCCGACGACGGCGACCCGGCGGGGCCGGGCCTGAGGGCCGGCGGTGGCGGAGGCGGAGGTGGTGGCGGAGGCGGAGGCGGAGGCGGAGAGGGGTCCAGGCGTGGCAGGCATGGAGCCGACGGTACAACTGACGTACCGTCAGATGCTAGAGGTGCCCCACCTCCGCCCTCTTCGGAGGGTCCGCCCCCTGTGCTTATGGCGCCGCTCGCCCTAACATGACGGCCCGTCAGATACGGGGAGGAGCCCGACGATGGATGCCGCCTTCACCGCGGAGCAGGACGAGATGCGACGTACCCTGCGCGAGATCCTGGGCAAACGCTGCGGCCCGGACGAGGTCAAGGCCGCCGTCCGCACCGACGCCGGACACGGCCGGGAGCTCTGGCAGCAGCTCGCCCGGCAGATCGGACTGCCGGGCATCGCCGTGGCCGAGGAGTACGGGGGCGTCGGCTGCGCCCCCGCCGACCTGGTCCTGGCCTGCGAGGAGACCGGGCGGGTGCTGCTGCCCTCGCCGCTGCTGGCCACCGCCGTGCTCGCCGTGCCGCTGGTCACCGCCCTGGGGGCCGGCGCCCAGCGCTCCGCCCTGCTCCCGCCGCTCGCGGCGGGCGGGCTCACCGCCGCCCTCGCCGTACCCGGCCCCGCCCTGGCCACCGCCCTCGCGCTGACCGGGGACAACGCCCCGGGCGAATGGGCCGGCGGCGGTCGCGCCGGCGGGGTGCAGGCCCGCGCCGTGGACGGCGGCTGGCGGCTGTACGGGGAGGTCGCCCAGGTGCTCGACGGGCACAGCGCCTCGCTGCTGCTGGTCGCCGCGCACACGGGAGGCTTCGCCCGCAGCCGGACCCTGCTGTTCCTCGTACGGGAGGACGCGGCCGGCCTCGTACGGACGCGGCAGGCCACCCTGGACGAGACCCGCCCGCAGGGGCGCATCCAACTCCGCGACGTCGAAGCCGAGTTGCTGGGAGGTGAAGACGCCGACGTGGCCGGAGCGCTCGCCGCCACCGGGCGCGGCGCCGCGGCCGTCCTGGCCGCCGAGGCGGTCGGCGCGGCCGGGCAGGCGCTCGCCCGGACCGTGGAGTACGTACGGCAGCGCGAGCAGTTCGGCCGGGCCATCGGCTCGTTCCAGGCGGTCAAGCACCGCCTCGCCGACCTCTACGTACAGGTCCAGGCGGCCCGCTCGGCCGCCTACTACGCCGCCTGGGACCCGGAGCAGGGCGGACTCGCCCTGGCCCAGGCCCTGGAAGCGCTGCGGATCACCGCCGGCGAGGCCATCCAGCTGCACGGCGGCATCGGCTTCACCTGGGAGCACGACGCGCACCTCTACTTCAAGCGGGCGGCCGCCGACGAACTGCTCTTCGGCCCCGTCCACCGGCTGCGCGCCCATGCCGCGGAAGCCGCCGGGCTGTTCGCCCCCGCGGCCTCCGCCTCCGCCCCCGTATCCGCACCAGCCCCCGCCCCTGCCCCTGCCCCACGGAACGAGAAGGTGGCCGTCTGATGGCGCCCGGAGTCAAGCTGATGCAGAAGGTCTCCTCGACCATGCTGTTCGCCAAGATCGCACCGCACTTCATCCCCGCCATGGACAAGGCGGTGCACAAGCTGACCCGCGGCAAGGTCATCCTCAGCGCCCAGATGCTCCCCGGCGTGATCCTCACCGCCAAGGGAGCCAAGACCGGCGAACCGCGCACCACCCCGCTCGCGTGCATGCCGGAGCAGGACGGGGCGAGCTGGATCCTGATCGGCTCGAACTTCGGCCGCCCCGGACACCCGGCATGGACCGGGAACCTGCTCAAGAACCCTGACGCGGACGTGAGTTGGAAAGGCCAGGACATCGCCGTACGCGCCCGCCTGCTGGCGGGTGAGGAACGTGCGGCGGCGTGGCAGGCGGTGCTGAAGTTCTGGCCGCCGTACGCGGCCTACCAGGCGCGGATCGAGCGCGAGATCCGGTTGTTCCGCCTGGAGCGTCGCTGATCGAGGCGGACGTCCCGTGGTGGGCGTCCCGCAGTGGTCATCCCATAGCGGGCGGAAGTCCCGTAGCGGAGATCCCGTAGCGGGGGTTCCGTAAGGGGTGAGAGTGGCGGCGCGAGCGGCCGCCGAAGGCGCGGCGGACCCCGTGGGGGTCCGCCGCTTACTTCGTGGGCTTCTTGCCCGTGATGCCCAGGTGGACGAGGAGCGCCAGGTTCGGCTTCAGTTCCGCCTGCTTGACGCCCCAGGTCTGGAAGCCCTTCTGGTGCGAGGCGACCGCCGCGAGCATGGCGACCAGCGAACCGGCCATCGCCGCCGGGCTCACGTCCTTGTCGACCTTGCCCTTGGCCTGGAGCTCCTTCATCGATTCCGTGAGGGAGTTGGTGACGGAGTTGAGGATCTTCATGCGGATCTTGTAGAACCGCTTGTCGCCCTCGGCCGCGCCGAGGTCGACGACCCGCAGGATCGCGTCGTTGCGCCGCCAGAACTCCAGGAAGCCGTCCACGAGTTCCTCGGCCGCCGCCCAACCCGCCTTGCCGACCCACGCGCGCCCCTCGACCAGCGAGGTCAGTTGCGCACCCTCGTTGGCCATGCGCTCCGCGATCTCCAGGACGGCACCTTCGACGTCCGGGAAGTACTGGTAGAAGGTCGCGGGGGAGGTACCGGCCTTGCGGGCGACGTCGATCACTTTGACGTCGCGGTACGGCGAGGAGCTGAGCATCTCGCTGAGGCAGTCGAGCAGCTTCTGCCTCGTCGCCTGACCGCGCCGGCCGGCAACGCGGCCGTCGACGGTGCGTACTTGTCCTGTCATGCCGTCAGCTTACCGAGGGGTGATCGGCGCGCGATTCGGCCGCCTGCAAATGGGGTTACGGGACGCCTGGCCTGGGCGTAAGCCCCTCCCGACCCGTCACCGCGACGGATTCCGGCCGGGCGGGCGCCGCGGGCGCGCCGTCCCGGTTGGTGCCCTATCCCCCGAATAGTCTTATCAACAGGCTGTGGACAAGTTTTCGGGCACATCATGATCCGGAGGACATGGCTGGGCGAGCGAGGCAGAACGTGCGCGGAGGGTGCACACCCTTGCACACCCCCGCACAACGGAAGGAACCGGGCTCATGGCAGCATTCGCGGAAGGCTCACCCTGCTGGGTCGACGCCTCCCTGCCGGACGTGGAAGCCGGCAAGCGCTTCTACGGTGAGCTCTTCGGGTGGACCTTCGCCGACAGCGCGGGAGCCGAGTACGGCCACTACACCCAGGCCTACAGCCGCGGCCGCAACGTCGCCGCCCTCGCCCCCAAGCCCGACGGCCGGATGCCGACCGTCTGGGGGATCTACCTCTACACCACCGACGCGTACGCCTGCGCCCAGCGCATCCGTGCCGCCGGCGGCCAGCTGGTGATGGACCCGATGCCGGTCGGCCCCTACGGGACCGCCGCGATGGCCGCCGACCCGGGAGGGGCCGTCTTCGGGCTGTGGCAGCCCGGCACCCACCACGGCTTCGACGCCCAGAACGAGCCCTACACGTACTGCTGGTCCGAGGTCTACACGCGGGCCCGCGACGCCGTGGACGTCTTCTACGCCAAGGTCTTCGGCTACGTCCCCGAGGACCAGAACGACGCCGAGACCGGCATCGAGTACCGCGTCTGGTCCCCGCCGGGCAAGGCGCCCGGCTCGGAGACCGCCGTCCTGGGGCGCAGCCTCATCACCGACGCCTTCCCGGAGATCATGCCCGCGCACTTCCTCGCGTACTTCGCCGTCCCGGACTGCGACCAGTCCGTGGCGATGGTGCAGCGCCTCGGCGGCCGGGTCACCGCAGACCCCTTCGACACCCCGTACGGGCGCATCGCGGTGGTCGCGGACAACCAGGGCGCGGTCTTCGGGCTGCTCTCGGAGCCGCGGACGAGGACGGGCGGCTAGGGCTGCGAGCGGGCGGTGAGCGGGCGGTGAGCGGGCTGCCCGCTGGCTGCCAGCGGGCAGCCAGCGGGCTGAGGGCGGGCTACGGGTTCACCGTGACCTGCTCCCGCCGGCTCTTGGCGTTGAAGTGCTTGCCGTCGACGTCGCTGAAGCGGGCGATCCAGGTACCGGTCCCGGCAGCGGTGAAGGTGTGGGCGAAGGTGCCGTCCGCGGCGGTCTTCGCGTAGCCCTGGTAGACGTAGTCCCGGCTGCCGGCGGGCTGGAAGTAGAAGAGCACCATCCGGTCGCCGTAGGCCCTCGCCGGGCTCTCGTGCCGCAGGGTGCCCGTGAGGGTGAAGGGCCGGCCCTTGCGCACCGGCTCCGGCTCCGCGCCGAACCCCGTGAACTCCGTCTCCGTCCGGGTCAACCGCACCGGCTCGGTGACGGAGCCCTCGATGCGCGGCGCGGCGGCGTACCGGAGCCGCCAGTAGCCGTCCGTCTCGCCCGGCAGGGTCCGGTCGAACCGGTCTGAGCCGGATTCGACGGTGAAGGCCGTGCGCGTCGTCCAGTCCGTCTTGCCGTCGGCCGAGTACTGCACCTCGACACCGGTGACGGTCCGGCTGAGGGGCTTGTGGGCGAGGGCCCCGGTGAACGTCACGCGCCGGGCGGAGTCGATCGTGGCCTTGACGTCCGTGAAGTAGCCGCCCTCGACGACCTCGGCCTCCGTGTCGGCGATCGCGTACTGCAGCCACGGGGACCTGCCGCCCGCCCAGGTGGTTTTCACCGGGCGGTCATGGACCATCCGCAGCTGCCGCTCGAACCGGCCGTCCGCATCCGTCCTGGGCTCACCGGTGAGGTCCGCGAGCATCGGCGTGCCCTCGGGGACGGGCTTGCGCGTGCCGTCCGCGGCGATCCTGACGGCCTGCCCCGTGATCTTGGCCGTCGATCCGTAGCGGGCCTTGATCTTCCGGGACCCGGGGTCGAGGACGATCTCGGCCTTCCGGCGGACCGAGCGCGCGGTTTCGCCGCCGCCGCCGGCGCTCAGGTCCGGGGTGTCCAGGACGTCGACGCGCACCTCGGTGTGGTTCTCCGTACCGCGGAAGGTGAACGGGGAGGACAGGTGGCCCTGCGCGTCCGTGGTCGCCTCCTGCGAGGTGCGCTCACCGGAGAGGCGGACCTTGGTGTTCTTCAGCGGGGCGCTCGCCCCGGTCCGCGGGTCGAAGGTGGTGACGTCCGCCGACACGGTGGTCTCGAGATCGTCGAGGGACACCCCGTCCGCCGCGTCGACCTTGGTGACCACCGCCCGCAGCCGGTAGTCGAAGTCCCCGCAGACGACGGGACCGGCTTCGGGGCCGACTTCGAGCGTGTAGATCCCGAGGCCGGCCGGCTTGAGCGGCTCCGAGACCAGCTGGAAGCCGGGGAGGATGCCGTCCGGGTCGGTCACCTTGCGGAACGTGCCGACGGAGGCGACGCGCAGTCCCGTCTTCCCGTCCCGCAGGTGGACGACGAGGCCGTCGGGGACGCCCGTCCCGTCCGACTCGCTGGAGACGACGAGGGAGCCGTCCTGCCGGGCGGACATCTCCGGCGGGCAGGGAGCGGACGCGGCCTGCGCCGGTACGCCCTGCACCGGCCCCGTCACGGACGCGGCCTGCGCGGTTCCCCGTATGACGGCGGCCTGCGCCGCCCCCGGTATGGCCTGCGCCGCCTCCGCAACGGCCAGGCCCCCGAGCACGGTTGTGGTGACGACGATGGCTGAAGTCAAACGGTGACGCACGGATCCCCCCGGACAACGACGAGCTGAACGGCTACTAGACCCGCGACACCCCCCATGGGTTGTACGCCTTCCCCCGCGGGCGGTGGCCGGACGGCCGGCACGCACCGGCCGGACCCCGCCCGCAAGGGCGTCCGTCCGCACGGCGTACGGGCTCCGCCCGCCGTGCCGGGGCCGGACCGGGCGCGGGCCTGACAGAATCGGGGTGCGCGACCCGGGCGGCCCCCGGGGGTGAGACGCTGCTCGGGGCAGGGACCCGCGGCGGCTCGCGCGCATCCGGTGACGTGACGGCGATGACGGCGCTGCCACCGGCGATGGCTGGAAGAGCGGGGACCGCGAGGGACCCCGTACGGGGATGGGTGTGGAGGCGAGTGGTGGAGCAGCTGACGCAGCACGACCCGAGACGGATCGGCCCCTTCGAGGTGCTGGGACGGCTCGGCGCCGGCGGCATGGGGCTGGTCTATCTCGCCCGGTCGGCGTCCGGACGCCGGGTGGCGATCAAGACGGTGCGCACGGAGCTCGCCGAGGACCAGCTGTTCCGCGTCCGCTTCACCCGTGAGGTGGAGGCGGCCCGCGCCGTCTCCGGCTTCTACACCGCGGCCGTCGTCGACGCCGACCCGCGCGCGGCCGTGCCGTGGCTGGCGACCGCGTACGTACCGGCGCCCTCCCTGGAGGAGATCGTCCACGAGTGCGGGCCCATGCCCGCCCAGGCCGTACGGTGGCTCGCCGCGGGCATCGCCGAGGCGCTGCAGTCCATCCACGGGGCGGGCCTGGTCCACCGCGACCTGAAGCCCTCCAACGTGCTCGTCGTCGAGGACGGCCCGCGCGTGATCGACTTCGGCATCGCCAGCGGGGTCTCCAACACCCGCCTGACCATGACGAACGTCGCCGTCGGCACCCCCGCGTACATGTCGCCGGAGCAGGCCAAGGACTCGCGCAGCGTCAAGGGCGCCAGCGACGTGTTCTCGCTCGGCTCCACGCTGGTCTTCGCCGCCACCGGGCACCCGCCGTACCACGGGGCGAACCCGGTGGAGACGGTCTTCATGCTGCTGCGCGAGGGCCCCAACCTGGAGGGGCTCCCCGACGAGCTCCGCCCGCTGATCGACTCCTGCATGCAGATGGACGCCACGCAGCGGCCGACCCCGGCCGACCTGCAGGCGCAGCTCGCCCCGCACCTCTTCGAGGGCGGCGACGAGAGCGGGACCGCCTCGGCGTGGCTGCCCGAGCGGGCCGTCGCGATGATCGAGGCCCGGCGGGCCGGCCACCGCAACGCCGCCGCGGCTGCCGCCGCGGCCGCGGCCGCCGTGCCGAAGCCGGCGATTCCCCGGGCCGGGATCTCCGCGCCCATCGAGAGCGCCGGTCCCGCGTCCGGTCGAGCCTCCGGTCCCGCGTCCGGTCCCGCCACGCACCGCCGCCAGCGCGGCGGAGCCGACCCGTGGACCGACCCGCGGACCGGCCAGGCCGTCCCGCAGCGGCCCGAGCACCCCCCGATGGCGCCCTCCGGCGAGCCCGTGCGGCTCGGCGGCTCCCCGGTGCCGATCGGCCCGGGCCCGCAGGCCTCCGCCTCGGCGCCGGCCTCCCACGCGGCCGCCGCGGACTCGGCGACCGGCTGGATCCGGCCGCCCGCGGGCACCCCGGCGGCGGGCCCCGCGCCCTCCGTCCTGGTACCGAACCCCGGCCCGGCCCCCGACAGCGGCCGCTGGCGGCCCTGGCGGTTCCGGATGTCGAACGAGGTCTGGGGCACCCCGACCGTCGCCGGCGAGCTGCTCTACGTCACCTCCTTCGAGGTGCACGCCCTGGACGTGGCCAGTGGCCGCCGCCAGTTCAAGACCCGCGACGTGGCCTGGTCCATGGCCGTCTCCGACGGGCGCATCCACGCCTCCGACGGCCCTTCCCTCTACGCCCTGGACGCCGGCGACGGCTCCGAGCGCTGGCGGCTGTCCGCCGATGCCTGGGTGTACGCCCTGCGCGCCGACCGGGGCACCGTCGTCACCGCCACGCGCGGAGGCGGCGTACAGGCCTGGGAGTCGTCCAGCGGGCACAAGCTGTGGGAGCTGACCGGCGCGCAGAGCGAGTTCGAGACCGCCGAGGCGGCCCCCGTCCTGCACGACGGCACGGTCTACGTGTGGCAGGACGCCCGGCTGCGCGCCCTGGACGCGCGCTCCGGCCGCGAGTCCTGGTCGTACCCGGTCGGCGACGCCGCCTCCTGCGGGAACGTGCCCGTACGGGTCGCTCCCGCCCCCGACGGCAACGTCTACGTCGCCGCGGGCACCCGGGTGATCTCCATCGACCGGGCCTCGGGCCGGGTCCGCTGGCACTTCGAGGCGCCCGCCGTGTTCCTCGCGCCCCCCGCCTTCGCCCCCGGATCGGCCGTCACGGGCGGCGGGGTCTACCTCGCGGACTACCTGGGCACCGTCTACGCCCTGGACGCGGCCAACGGCAAGGACCGCTGGCGCATCGCCACCGAGCCCCGGCAGTCCGCCGACCCGGTCCTGGTCGCCGCGGGCAACGTCCACCTGGCCGCGGGCAGCGCCGTGTACACGCTCGACGCGGTCACCGGCACCCCGAAGTGGCGGTTCGCGGCGGGCGGCGAGATCACCGGTTCCCCGGCGGTCGCGGACGGCCGGGTCCACTTCGGATCGGCGGACCACTGCCTCTACACCCTCGACGCGGCGGGCGGCCAGCTCCGCTGGAAGCTGGCCACGGGCGGGGAGATCACCGGAGCCCCGGTGGCCGAGGCGGGCGTGGTCTACGCGTGCAGCAAGGACCGCTGCGTCTACGCGCTGGACGCCGCCAAGGGCACGGGGACGCGTACGGGCGGCTGACCCGGCTCAGCCGCCTCCTGAGCTGGGGCTGAGCCGTTCGGGGGCCCGGTCGCGGCCCCCTCGGGGTCGCGCACCGCACCGGGAGTGACAGGATGGACCCCATGAGCAACGTATTCTTCGACATCAACATCGACGGCAAGCCCGCCGGTCGCATCGTCTTCAGCCTCTTCGACGAGGTCGTCCCGAAGACCGCCCAGAACTTCCGCGAGCTGTGCACGGGCCAGAACGGCTTCGGCTACGCCGGCTCCGGCTTCCACCGCGTCATCCCGCAGTTCATGCTGCAGGGCGGTGACTTCACCAACCACAACGGCACGGGCGGCAAGAGCATCTACGGCGAGAAGTTCGCCGACGAGAACTTCACCCTGAAGCACGACCGTCCGTACCTGCTCTCGATGGCGAACGCCGGCCGCAACACCAACGGCTCGCAGTTCTTCGTCACCACCGTCGTCACCTCCTGGCTGGACGGCAAGCACGTCGTCTTCGGCGAGGTCGTCGAGGGCAAGGAGATCGTCGACACGATCGAGAAGCTCGGCTCCCCCTCGGGCTCCACGAAGGGCAAGATCGAGATCGCGGCGTCCGGCGTCGTCGAGGCCTGATCCCCACCCCGCCCGCAACGGCTGGCCGGCCCCGCCCCCTCAGGGGGACGGGGCCGCCGTCATGTCAGGGGGCGGGAGCGATGGCACGGCCTAGGAGTGGTCCTGCGGCGGGGGCGGCCAGGGCGACGGGGCCGGGGGATGGGCCGGGTCCTCGACCGGTGGCGGGGCCGGCTCCGGAGCGACCCGGTCGCGGCGGCGGGGGCGGCCGCTCATCACGGCCGCCGCGAGGATGAGCAGGGCGCCCGCGCCGAAGGCGTTGGCGAGGCCCTCGCCGAGCCCCGCGCCGTCAGCGTCGCCGCCGACGGAGAGGCTGCCCGCGGCCTGGCCCTGGCGGACCATCCAGAGCACGGCGAAGCCGAGCACGACGACCCCGGAGAAGGCCATGAGCAGCCGGGAGCGCAGCACGATCGCGACCAGCGCGAGCACGGCGGCGAAGAGGAACGGCAGCAGCAGCGAGCCCAGCAGGGCGGACTTGTCATCGGTGATCCCGGCGGAGGAGAAGAGCTCCTCGATCCGGTAGTCGCGTCCGTGACGGCCGTCGTACCAGGCACGGAAGGGGCTCCAGACGGCGGCCGTCGCTCCGATCAGACCCAAGATCGAGCCGAGTACGTTGCGGATCATGCCCGGCCCTCCGGGGGAGTGGGTCTGGATCTCGATCCCGACGCTACGCCCGCCCCCGGAGCCCCGCACGCGGAGGCTACGAGGGCAGAGCCGGGGGGAACACCCGCAGCACCGGTGCCCCGGCCAGCAGGGCCGCCGTGCGGGACAGGGCCTCCGTCAGGTGCGGGGAGGCCAGGTGGGCCTCCCAGGACGCGGCGTCCGCCCACTCCTCCAGGACGACCCAGGCACCCGGAGCGGTCGGGTCCTCGTACGCGCGGTAGGAGACGTTGCCCGCCTCGGCCCGGGTCGGCGCGACCAGGGACAGGGCCTGTGCGCGGACCTCCGCCTCGAGGCCGGGCCGCGCCTGGAGGCGGGCGATCGCCGTGATGACGCCGGGGCCGGCGGCGTCGGTGGTGGTGGCCGTGGCGGCCGTGTCGGCCGTGGTGTCGTCGGTCATGGTGGGTCCCCCCGGGGAGTGGCCCGGTCGTGGTCCAGGCGCTTGGCGGCCACCGTACCCGCGCGTCTCGTGGCGCCTGGTAGCGTGCCGCCGGTTGTTCGAGGGGGAGGAATTCGGTCATGGTGGTCACGGGGCGACGGGTCAGGCTCACGGCGGTACTGGTGGGCGTGGTACTCGCGTTGACGGGGTTCTCGTCGACGGGCGGCAGCGGAAAGAGCAAGAGCAAGAGCAGCGGGGGCGGGTGCTCCAGCTCCAAGAGCAAGTCGAAGACGAAGACGAAGACGAAGAGTTACGGCAGCACGGGCGGCAGCGGCAGTGGCTCCTCGGCCACGGCCACGCCCACCCAGTCCCGGCCGCTCGCGCACGCCGAGGTCGTCACCTGCGCCGGCCCGTCCGTCGCGAAGGCCACCGTCAAGGTCACCTCCGACGCGACGACCGGGTACACCTTCCGCGTCCCGCTGGTCTTCGAAGGGGCGTCCGGCCGGGTCGACTCCGGCTCCGTGGACCTCGCCCTCAAGGCGGGCGAGAGCCGTACGGTCGACCTGCCGATGACGAGCGCGGCCAAGGCGGGCGACGTCCGGCGCTGCACGGTGGGCGCGATCCAGACCCTCTCCACCGCGTCCTCCTCCCCGACCTCGGCCTCCACCTCCGGCACCACGGGGTCCGTCACCGGCGGCAGCACGGGCGGCAAGACCACGAGCAAGCCGAAGCCCAGGTCCACGCGGAAGACCCGCTAGCGGCGGGGCGGCCGGCGAGGGGCACAGAGGCCTGCTCCGAAGCGGCTCCCGCCCGCCCTCCCGGACCTCAGCGGATCCGCGGCTCCGGTCCCGCCCCGCGCCGGCCGGCGAACAGCTCCGCCTGCCGCTCGGGCGGCAGGTTCCCCAGTGCCACCAGCCCCGGCGCCTGCGCCAGTGCCTGCTGGAGGGTGGCCTGCTTCGCCGCCCACAGGGACCGTACGGTGCCCTGCACGGCCTCCGTCGGGAAGCCGGCCAGCGTCTCGGCCGCCCGCAGGGCCGCCGGGAGGAGCTCCTCGGGCTCCGCGAGCTCCGAGACCAGGCCGATCTCGTACGCCCGCCGCGCGGAGAGCCGTTCCGCCGTGCCCATCAGGGACATCCGGGCGGCCTCGCCGAAGGGCATGCGCTGCGCCATGTAGATCGCCTCGTAGGCGCTGACCATCCCGTAGCTGGTGTGCGGGTCGAAGTAGGTCGCGGACGTGGAGGAGATGATGAACTCCGACTCGCCCAGCAGGTAGAACGCCCCGCCGCAGGCCATGCCGTTGACGGCGGCGACCACCGGCTTCCACAGGTCGTTCGCCTTGGGCCCGATGGCGACGAGCGGGTCGTCCACCGAGTACGGCGAGGAGGGCTGCGGCACCTCAACGCCCCGGTCGATGCCCGTGCAGAAGGCCGCCTGCCCGGCGCCCGTCAGCACGATCGCCCGTACCTCGTCCTCGTAGCGCAACTCCCGCCACACCCTGGCCAGTTCCGCTGCCGTGGCCAGGCCGATCGCGTTGTGCTTGCGCTCCCGGTCCAGGGTGACGACCGCGACCCCGGTGACGCCCTCGACGTACCGCTCCACCCGCAGTCCCGGTGCCCGGTCGGCCGTCACCGGATCTCTCCCAGGACGCCCCGGGCTTCAGCCTGGGGAGGAATGGGTCCTTGGGGCGGAGCCGCGTAGCGTCGGAGTTCGTTGCTCATCTGCTCTGACCTGCACTCTCTTTCGTTGTCAGTGGGGGCGGTTAGGTTGGGGGCATGCCGACTGCAGCGATGGAGGATGGGGATTCCGCGCATGCCCGGTACACTTTCCGGCTGCGCGTGTCGTCTACCGCGCTTGCCCGGCTTGAGGCGGAGTGGGCGCGGTGCCGGTGGGTGTGGAACGAGTGCGTGGCGATGTCCCGCAAGGTCCACGCCCACAAGAAGACAGTCGGCGAGAAGGTGACGTGTGGTCCGTCGCAGCTCGACAAGCTGCCGACCGGGGCACGATGCTCGATGGCGTGGCTGCGTGAGGGCAGCAGCGTTCCGCAGCAGCAGATCATCCGCGACTTCGCCAAGTCCCGGACGAAGGCCCTCAAGGACATCAAGGCCCGGCTGCCGATGCGGCAGCGCGCAGGGATGCCGAAGTACAAGAAGAAGCACGTGACGGAGCCCACGCTCAACTACACGCAGCGCGGTTTCCGGTTGAAGGACGGGCGTCTCTACCTCGCCGGTGGCGTCGCCGTGACTGTGGTGTGGTCGCGGGACCTGCCCGGGCCGCCGTCGTCGGTGCGCGTGTACCGGGACGGCCTCGGACGCTGGTACGCCAGTTTCGTCGTCGCCACGACCACCGAGCCGCTGCCCGCCACAGGCTCGGTGATCGGCATCGACTGGGGGGTGAGGGAGATCGCGACCACGACGTCCGACGACCACGACCTGCCACACGCCCAGTACGGCCGGAAAGCCGCCGGCCGCCTCGCGCGCTACCAGCGCATGATGGCCCGACGCCGCGCACCGAGGGGCAAGGCCCAGTCGAAGGGCTACCGTGAAGCGCGGCGGCAGGCCGCGAAGGTGCAGAAGAAGATCGCCCGGCAGCGTCAGGACACCGCCCGCAAGTGGGCCAAGAAGGTGGTCCGCGACCATGACGCCCTCGCCGTCGAGGACTTCAAGGCGAAGTTCCTCGCCAAGTCCACCATGGCCCGCAAAGCGGCGGACGCAGCGATCGGCGCCACGAAGACGGCCCTGATCCAGATGGGCCGCAAGCACGGCCGTGCCGTGCACCTTGTCCACCCCGCGCACACCACCATGGACTGCGCGCTGTGCGGAGCGAGAACCAAGCACGCACTACCCCTCTCGGAACGAACCTACTCGTGCACCGCGTGCGGAGCGGTGTCCCCCAGGGACAAGAACTCCGCACACGTGATGCTCGTCCGGGCTGGTCTCAACCCGGCTGGTGCTGATCGTGTAAGAGCTGACGGACCGCCGGTCCGCCGCCAACGTGAGCCAGGAATCCCCTCCCTTTAGGGAGGGGAGGATTCAAGACTTCTCCAGCACCCAGCGCGGCACCGGCGTCCCGCCCGTCTCGGTGAACACCACCTGGACCCGTGCGCCGATGCGCAGCCGAGCCGGGTCCACGGAGTCCAGCGGGGCGTCGGGGGAGGTGACGAGGTTGCCGACGAGGCGGATCTGCGGGGCGTCGGCCAGTTCCACGAGGATCACGTTGTACGGGGCCTGCGCGGCGTACGCGGGCAGCAGCGGCGGGTGCGGCCGTACGTACGACCAGATCCGGCCGCGGCCGCTCATCAGGCGCCATTCGGAGTCGAAGGACCGGCAGTGCGGGCAGCAGGGGCGGGGCGGGAAGCGCAGTTTCCCGCAGGCGGGCGCCGCGCAGGCCTGGACGCGGAGTTCGCCCTGGGCGGCGTACTCCCAGAAGGGGGCGCCGTCCTCGTCGGGGACGGGGAGGAGGAGCTCGTCCGGCGTGGTCCCGGGGGCCGCGGGTGTCGCGGGCGTGCTGGTGGTCTGCATCGTCATGGTTTCGTCGGCTCCTCAGGCTCGCAGCAGGATGGCGGACGTCGGGACACCCTCGCCGGCGGTCACCAGGCAGGTCGCGGCGTCGGGCACCTGGGCGGTGGAGATGCCGCGGAGCTGCTTGACGCCCTCGTTGATCAGGTTGAAGCCGTGCACGTAGGCCTCGCTGAGGCCGCCGCCGCCGGTGTTGATGGGGAGCCGGCCGCCGATCTCGAGGGCGCCGCCCTCGGTGAAGGAGGCGCCTTCGCCGCGCCCGCAGAAGCCGTAGCCCTCCAGGGAGAGCGGGATCAGGGGGGTGAAGGCGTCGTAGATCTGGGCGACGTCCACGTCCTGGGGGCCGAAGTCGGCCTGCTTCCACAGGTGTCGGGCGGCGGTCCAGGCGGGGCCGGACAGCGGGTCGTCGTTCCAGTAGTTGACCATGCCGTGGTGCTGGGAGGGCAGGCCCTGGGCGACGGAGTGGACGTAGACGGGCTTCTGCCGGCAGTCGCGGGCGCGCTCGGCGCTCACGATGACGCAGGCCAGCGCGCCGTCGGTCTCCAGGCAGTTGTCGAAGAGGCAGAGCGGGTCGCTGATCATGCGGGCGGTCATGTACATCTCGCGGGTCAGCGGGCGTTCGTACATCATCGCGGCCGGGTTCTCGTTGGCCCGGTTGCGGCAGGCCATCGCGACGTTGAAGAGGTGGTCGCGGGTGGCGCCGTACTCGTGCATGTAGCGGCGGGCCAGCATGCCGATCTCGTCGGCGGGGCGCAGCAGGCCGAAGGGGCGCGTCCACTGGCCGGGGGTGGGGAGCTGGACGGCCGTGTTCTTCCACGGCCGCGGCCCCGAGCCGCGCTTGCGCGAACGCCAGGCCACGCCGACGCTCGCCTGGCCGGTGGCGACGGCGGCGGCCAGATGGCCGACGGTGGCGCAGGAGCCGCCGCCGCCGTAGCCGATCTTGGAGAAGAAGGTGACGTCGCCGGCGCCGATGGCTTTGGCGACCTCGACCTCGTCGGTCTCCTCCATGGTGTAGGAGGAGAACGCGTCGACCTCGGACGGGTCTATGCCCGCGTCGTCGAGCGCCGCGAGAATGGCCCGGCAGGCCAGTTCCTTTTCGGACTGCGGCAGTTGTTTGGCAAAGGCGGTCTGCCCGATGCCGACTATCGCCGTAGCGTCCTTGAGCGTTGCCGCCATCGCCACCTCCGGGGTGCACCAGTACTGACAGCCGCGAAGGCTACAGCTAATCTGACGGATAGTCAGCTACTGGTGTCGCAGTGAGGGGCGGACGATGACCGAGGACACACGCGGGGTCGCTGGCGCGACGGAGAACGGACCGGCACCCGGGCCGCGCCCGGGACCGCCCCGGCCCGCCGTCGGCGAGGCCGCCGGGGGTGAGGCCGCCGTCGGTGACGGTGGGGCCGTCGGAGGTGAGGCCGCCGTCGGTGACGGTGGGGCCGTCGGAGGTGACGGCGAGGCCGTCGGCGATGAGGCCGTGCGGCGCGGGGATCTGGCGTGGGTCAGCATCGGGGGGCTCGTCCGGGACGCCGCCGCGCGCTACGCCGACCGCGAGGCCGTCGTCGACGGGCGGGTCCGGATCGACTACGCGCAGCTCGGGGAGCGCGTCGAACGGGCCGCCGCCGCCTGCATGGCCGCCGGTGTGGAACCGGGGGACCGGGTCGCCGTCTGGGCGCCCAACACCCTCGAGTGGATCGTCTCCGCCCTCGGCGCGGTCTCCGCCGGAGCCGTCCTCGTCCCCCTCAACACCCGTTTCAAGGGCTCCGAAGCCGCCTACGTCCTCCACCGCAGCCGTGCCCGGCTGCTCTTCGTCACCGGCACCTTCCTCGGTACCTCCTACGTCGCCTCCCTGCGCCGAGCCACCGCCGAGGGCGAGGGCTCCGGGCCGCTGCCGGGCCTGCCGCACCTGGAGCAGGTCGTCGTCCTGTCGGACGACGCCCCGGACTCCTTCCGCACCTGGAAGGAGTTCCTGACCGGCGGCGACTCCGTATCCGCCGAGGCCGTCCGCGCCCGGACGGACGCGATCCCCGCCAGCGCCCCGTCGGACATCATCTTCACCTCGGGCACCACCGGCAGCCCCAAGGGCGCGGTCATCTCCCACGCCCAGTCCCTGCGCTGCTACGAGATCTGGAGCGAGCTCGCCGGACTGCGCGAGGGCGACCGCTACCTGATCGTGAACCCCTTCTTCCACACCTTCGGCTACAAGGCCGGGGTCATCGCCTGCCTGATGCGCGGGGCCACGATGGTCCCCCAGCCCGTCTTCAACGTGGACACCGTCCTCGCCAACATCGCCGCCGAGCGGATCTCCGTACTCCCCGGCCCGCCCACCCTCCACCAGTCCCTCCTCGACCACCCCCAGCGCGACCACCACGACCTCTCCGCCCTGCGCCTGGTCGTCACCGGCGCGGCCGTGGTCCCGCTCCAGCTCGTGGAACGGCTCCGCGGCGAGCTGCACATCGGCACGGTCCTCACCGCGTACGGGCTCTCCGAGGCCAGCGGCATCGTCACCATGTGCCGTCGCGGCGACCCGGCGGAGATCATCGCGTCGACTTCGGGCCGGGCCATCCCCGGGACGGAGGTCAGGATCGTGGACCCGGACGGCGCTGCCCAGCCCACGGGCCGGGCCGGCGAGGTGTGGGTCCGCGGCCACAACGTCATGCGCGGCTACTTCGAGGACCCGGCCGAAACCGCCGAGGCCATCACCCCCGAGGGCTGGCTCCGCACCGGGGACGTCGGCGTGCTCGACGCCGCCGGGAACCTGCGCATCACCGACCGGATCAAGGACATGTTCATCGTCGGCGGCTTCAACGCCTACCCCGCCGAGATCGAGCAACTCCTCGGCCTGCACCCGGACATCGCCGATGTGGCCGTGGTCGGCATCCCCGACCCGCGCCTGGGCGAGGTCGGCAAGGCGTACGCGGTCCGCCGCCCCGGGGCGGTCCTCACCTCCGACGACCTGATCGCCTGGTCCCGCCGGGAGATGGCCAACTACAAGGTGCCGCGCGAGGTGGAGTTCGTCTCCGAACTCCCGCGCAACGCGAGCGGAAAGGTCCTCAAACGCGAACTCCGCACCCGCTGAGGCCGATGGCGAGCCCCGGCCACTGCGGATGGCCGCGCCGTTCTGCGTGTTCCAGTCCGCCACCTCGAGACACTGGTTGGAGTGCTGCGCGCGGACCTCGACGACGCCCAGGTAGTAGAGGTTCGGCACGGCCTGGGAGGGTCACGCCGCATCCCCGGCACGGGTGGCGATCCGGCCCGCTGCTTCGCGCTTCGACAGGCGGGCGTGCTCCCGGTCCGCCCAGCGCCGGACCCGGTCGGGGTCCAGGGGGGCGCCGTGGCCGACGTGGAGGCTGGTGGGGTTGAGGGCGAGCATTTCGCGGAGGCTGGTGAGGTTGCGCCGCGGGTCGTCGTGGAAAGGGGGATTGGCCGGCTTGCCCGGGATGAGACCCATGAAGGAGTTCGCCACCAGGTCGCCGGCGACGAGGTCACCGTCGTCGGTGAGGACGGAGACCGACCCGGCGGTGTGTCCCGGGGTGGGCATGATGCGGGCGGAGACCCCGAAGTCCTCCAGGGGGGTCTCGCCGCGGATCAGGACATCGGGGTCGAGGGGTTCGGCCTGGGCGTGCAGGTCTTTGCTCCGGTCCATGACGCGGCCCATCGGGCCGGTGGGCAGATACGGTTCGCGGACCCGGCCGCTGCGGTACGGGCCGAGGTCGGCGATGTGGCCGGCGACGGGCGCGCCGGTGAGCCGGTGCAGTTCGGCGGCGGAGCCGAAGTGGTCGATGTGGCCGTGGGTGATGATGATCAGGGAGACCTCGCGGGGGTCCACTCCGTGCTCGGTGATCCGGTCGTAGATCTTGCGGCCGCTGCCGGGCGTCCCGGCGTCGACGATCACGGGCCGTCGGCCCAGGAGCAGGTAGGCGTTGATGGCCGTTCGGCCCATGACGGGGATGGGGATGACCTTCGTACGGGACATGGCGTCTCCATGAGGTGACAGGTGACAGGTGACAGGTGACTGCGGGCATGCCGGGGATCCGCCGGGCTGCCGGCGGATGGTGCGGGGCGGATGGTGGTGATGCGGGGCGGATGGTGGTGATGCGGAACGCGGGGGTGGGCCGGGCGCCGGGGCTACCGGAACCGGCGCCGGTATTCGGCGGGAGTGGTCCCCAGCCGGCGCTGGAAGGAGCGGTGCAAGGTCTCCACCGAGCCGAGGCCGCTGGCCGCGGCGACCTCCGGCAGGCTGCCGTCGCTCTCCTCCAACAGCCGCCGGGCGGCTTCCAGGCGGGCGGATTCCACGTAGGCGGCGGGAGTGCCGTTCGTACGCAGCCGGAACAGCCGGGAGAAGTGCCGCACGCTCAGGTGCAGCCGTGCGGCCAGGGCCTCCGCGGTGAGGTCCTCGGTGAGGTGGTCGGCGATCCACACGCGCAGGTCGTCGATCCGGTCCCCCGAAGTGACCGGGGCGGACAGCGGAACACTGAACTGGCTCTGCCCGCCGGAGCGTTTGACGTACATGACCATCATGCGTGCGGTGGCCAGGGCAAGGGCCTGGCCGTGGTCCTCGGCGACCATCGCCAGCGCCATGTCCAGCCCCGAGGTGACACCGGCGCAGGTCCACACGCTCCCGGACCGGATGAAGATCGGGTCCGGATCCACGGCGACCCGGGGATGGTCGGCGGCCAGCCGTGCGGCGGTGAGCCAGTGGGTCGTGGCGGACAGCCCGTCGAGCAGGCCCGCCGCGGCCAGCACGTGCGCTCCCGCGCAGATCGACCCGGTCCTGCGCGCCGGCGGGGCCGCTTCGCGCAGCCAGGCGGTGACCTCGCCGTCGATCACCGGCTCCACCCCGTCGCCCACCAGCTCGACCGCACCGGCCACGAGCAGGGTGTCGACCCGGCCGTGCACCTCGTCGAGGGACAGGTCCGCCAGCAGCCGGACACCGCTGGAGGTGGTCACCGGTCCGCCGTCGGCCGTGGCGATCCGGACGAGATAGCCGGGGCGGGTGGCGCCGGCGACGCGTGTGGCGACCGAGAACACCTCGGCCGGTCCGGTGACGTCCATCAGTTCGGTACCGGCGAAGGCCACGATGACGACTCTGTGCGGTACGGGCGGTACGGGCGGTACGGGCATGCGCTGATCATTTCGCCCCGCCGTGATGGCCGCAATGACGAGGTTCTGTCAGATCCGGCCACGCCGTGATGCTGCGGAGATCCCGCCCAGCGGCTCCCATTCCCTGATGCGCCGATCGGTCGGATCTTCCGGTGGGTCGCGCAGGGGCACCACGGGCGGCTGTGGAGCCGAGGCTATGAATGCGTGGTCTGACCATCCATGAGCATCGACCTCAGGAGTCACACGATGCGTTCCATCAGAGCAGCCTGTCTCGGCACGGCCACTGCACTGGTCGCCCTTCTCGCCTGCGCCCCTGTCGCCTCCGCCGTCGCGGCGGACACCGATTACGCCCACGACAGGGGCAAGGACCGGGTCATCACCCTCACCGGAAAGCTCGCGGAGCAGTCGCGCTTCCCCGTCAACCCCGGGGGCCCCGCCGCCCAGGGCGACCGGACCGTCTTCCGCTCGATCCTCTTCGACAAGGACGGCCAGCAGGTCGGCGAGACCGGCGGCACCTGCACGACCACCCGGGTCGCCGACGGCGGCGCGGAGGCGTGCGTCGTGACCTACACCCTCCCCGGCGGCCAGATCGCCGCCCAGGGGATGGTCTTCGGCCACCTCGTCCCGGGCCCTCCCCCCGCGTTCGACAACGCGATCACCGGCGGCACCGGGAAGTACGACCGTGCTCGCGGCTCGATCCACGCCGAAACGGTCGCGCCGGGCGAACGGCGCTTCACGATCGACCTCGAGCACTGACCGAAGCCCTAAGGCCCGGCAAGACGCCCCCTGGGACCTGGACCTGCCGGGGCTGCTGCAGCCTTTGCAGGTCCCGGGCGCCGGGCTGCGAAACGCCCGCTCGCACTTCGTGCGGTTACCGGACGTCCCGCTCCCCGAGCAGCGGCCGCGGATCGACACGAATCGACACGAACTGCACCACCACCTGGCCGACATCCTCGACCAACCGAGCCGAGTCACCCGGTCTCCGTCAGCGCACGACAGGCCCGCGGCCGGCCCTCCAGTCGTCGATGCGCTTGCGGATGCTCGGCACCATCGGAAGTCCGTCCACGTCGTCCGGTGCGAACCAGGCCACCTCGAGCGACTCGTCCGACACGCGCAGACTTCCCCCGGTGGGCCGGGCGAGGAGGCAGATCGAGAACTCCTGTCGCACCTCGCCGTCGTCGTAGGAGAAGACGTGGCCGGGGTTGCTGTACGTCCCGACGATCCCGGTGATCTCGACCGTCACGCCCGTCTCCTCGAACGTCTCCCGGACGGCACAGTCCCCGAGGGACTCACCCAGCTCCATCTTCCCGCCGGGCAGCGCCCACATCCCGTTGTCGGTGCGGCGCTGGAGGAGGACACGTCCGGCATCATCCACGACCACGGCCGAAGCGGCAGGCACGAGGCTGGTCGCCTCGGGGGCCTGCGGGTCGTCTTCGTAGTCACGCCTGGGCATCTTGACCAACCTCCTGGAAGTCGCGTCCCCGATGCCCCACAGCTCCTCGGGGTGAGGGCGAGAACAGGTCGCACATGGCCGTCCGCCTGACGGCGACGCAGATGCATCATCGGGCAACGGCGTTTGACCGGGGCCTCTTTATGCCAAGACATGCATAGTCGTCAGCCCATGAAGGCCGGGAGGATCAGGGCCAGAGGGCGGTCGGTCCTTGTGGGGAGTGTGCGAGGGGTGGCGCCGGGCCCCGGCCCTGGGGCCGGAGCCGTGCGGCGCGTGGGGTCAGTGCTGGAGCTGGCCGGGCTGGTAGTCGCCGGCCGGGGTCTGGACGATGACGTTGCCGCGGTTGAAGGCGTTGATGAGCGCGATCTGCGTGACCAGGGCGGCGAGTTGCTCGTCGTCGAAGTACTTGGTGGCGTTCGCCCAGACCTCGTCGCTGACCCCGCCGGCCGCGTCGGCGATGCGGGTGGCCTCCTCGGTCAGGAGCAGGGCCGCGCGCTCGGCGTCGCTGAAGACCGTGGCCTCGCGCCAGGCGGCGACCAGGTGGAGGCGTACCGCGGTCTCGCCGGCGGCCGTCGCGTCCTTGGTGTGCATGTCGATGCATCCGGCGCAGCCGTTGATCTGGCTGGCGCGGAGCATCACCAGTTCGCGGGTCGCGGCGGGCAGGGTCGACTCCCCGAGCGCCTTGCTCGCGGCGATGATGTGCTTCCACGCCTTGACGGCAACCGGGTCGGCGAAGAGGTTCAGGCGAGCGGTCATGGCGGATTCCTTTGCTGGCAACGGTTGTTCGGCGTGCGTGGGTGCGTGGGTGCGTGTGGTCTTCGTTGTTCTCCCTCTAAGACACGGCGCCCCCGTGCGCTGTGACAGGTGGCGGATGTGACCTGGGTCACGGAGGGTTTTCATGATCGATAGGGCTGGCTCCCTCGGATAGCCTGCGGGGCGGCGCGCAGTGAATCGGGGAAGGGTTCTCGTGCACGAATCAACGGGTGCGATGGGTGCGATGGGTGCGATGGGTGTGGCGGATGTGGCGGACGCGGTGGCGTACCGGCCCTTGCTGTTCTCCATCGCCTACGGGATGACCGGGTCGGTGGGTGACGCGGAGGACATCGTCCAGGACGCGTTCCTCGGGCTCACCAAAGCCCACCGGGCCGGGACCGAGATCGCCGCCCCGAAGGCGTACCTGGCCACATCGGTGACACGGCTCGGGATCAACCACCTGGGTTCGGCGCGAGTGCGGCGGGAGACGTACGTGGGGGAGTGGCTGCCCGAGCCCGTCGTCGTGTCGGAAGACCGGCCGGGGCCGGCCGAGCACGCCGAGCTGGCCGACTCCCTGTCGATGGCCTTCCTCGTCCTGCTGGAGGCGCTGTCCCCGGTGGAGCGCGCGGTGTTCATGCTGCGCGAGGTGTTCGGGTACGAGTACCCGGAAGTGGCCCGCGCCACCGGCAAGTCCGAGGCGAACTGCCGGCAGATCTTCGCCCGGGCCCGGAAGCGCATCGCCGCCGGAGGGAAGACGGCCGACAGCGCGCCGCCCCGGGCCCGGCGGGCGGAGGGCGAGGAGCTCGCCCGTACGTTCTTCGAGGCCGCGGCGGGCGGCGAGATGGACGCCCTGCTCGGCATGCTCGCGCCCGACGTCGTCTACCACGGGGACGGCGGCGGCAAGGCGCGGGCGGTCGCGAAGTCGGTGTCCGACCCGCATCGCGTAGGACGGCTGCTCATCGGTGGACTCCGCCGGCTCCGCTCGCTCGGCGCCTCTCTGCGTCCGGCCGTGATCAACGGCCGGCCGGGAGCCCTGATCGTCGATGCCGAGGGGCGGGTGGCCAGTGTGGTCGAGCTCGACATCGTCGACCGCGTGGTGCGGGCGGTCCACACCGTGTCGAACCCCGACAAGCTCGGCCACCTCGGCCCGGTGTCCGACATCGGCCGCCTGCCGGAGGGGAAATGACCGGACGGTGAAGGCGGGGGGCGCCTTAGGCCTACCGCCTCAGACCTACCGCCTCAGACCTACCGCCTCAGGCCACCCTCCTCAGGCCTCCCGCCGCGCCAGCACCAGCCGCCAGCTCGGCGTCCCGTCCGGCCTGCGGCCGAAGTGGTCCAGGGGGAGCGTCTCCACCGTGAAGCCGGCCGCGCGCAGGTCGGTGCGTACGCCGCCCAGCGGGAAGGTGCGGTAGTACATGACGAACGGCGGGCGCCAGACGGCGTTGCGCACCCGCATCGCCGCGTCGAAGCCGGCCAGGGCCCACCACGCCGGGCGGCTCGGCGGGATCGGGGCGCCGATCGGGAAGGCGAACACGCCGCCGGGGCGCAGGGCCGCGTGGACCCCGGAGAAGACGGCGGGGCGCTCGGCCGGGAGGAAGTGGCCGAAGGCGCCGAAGCTGACCGCCAGGTCGTACGAGTCCCCGAGCGCGGCGGGCAGGGCTCGCGCGTCGGCCCGCAGGAGGTCCACCCGCTCCTCGGGGTGGGCGAGCCCGGCTTCGGCGAGCATGCCCGAGCTCAGGTCCACTCCGGTCACCCGCCCCCGGCACAGCCGCCGCAGCATGCCGAGGCCGGCGCCCGTACCGCAGCACACGTCGAGTCCGGTGTCGAAGGGGCCCTCGTGGCGGGCGAGCGTCTCCTCGACCGCGTCGAGCATCCGGTCGGGGGTGCGGAAGGGGGTCTGGTCGAACTTCGGGGCCAGCAGGTCGTAGCCCCGCTCGATGGAGGACAGGGCCTGTACGGCCAGTTCGCGGAGGGTCGGGCCCTGGGAGGTGAACACACGGTCAGCCTAGTGAGCGAGGGAGCGGGCCGGCGGCATTTCGGGCCCTTCGGCCCCGGGCAAAACGGGCATCCCGTGACGTAGGGTGAATCGATACGTTTTGCCAATCCTTGGGGATTCCGTGGGCAGTGCCATACGAAGTGAGGTACCGGGTCAGGGCGCGCAACAAGGCGCCGGCCGGGGCTCTACGGTCGGTGAGAGCTCCACGGCCGGCCGGAGCTCCGCGACCACCGGCAGCAGCGCCCTCGAGAAGACACTGCGGGTCACGGAGGCGCTGACCGCGTTCGGCGGGCCACACCGGCTCGCGGAGCTGTCGGCCGCCGCCGGGGTCCCCAAGTCCAGCACCTACCGGATCCTGGTCTCCCTGGTCGAGCAGGGGTACGCCGTCACCGACGGCGAGGGCAGCTACGGGGTGGGCCTGCGGCTGCGCACCCTGGCTGCCGAGATCTCCACGGACCGGCCCGAGGGGATCGTCCAGCTGCTCGAGTTCCTCCAGAAGTGCACCGGACAGGCCGTCCACCTGGCACTGCGCAGCGGCAACGCGCTCACGTACATCCGCAAGATCGAGAGCCCCGGGTCCTGCCGGACCTCCTCCCGCGTCGGCGCGCGCATCCCCCTGCACGCCACCGCGATCGGCAAGGCCGTCCTCGCGCACCTGCCGCCCGAGGAGGCCGAGGGCATCCTGCGGGCCACCGGGATGCCCGCCCTGACCCGGCGGACCCTGACCGGCCGGGAGGGCCTCGCGGCCGACCTGCGGACGGTCCGGGAGCGCGGCTACGCCGTCGACGACGAGGAGTACGAGCCCTCGGTCCGCTGCCTGGGAGCGCCGGTCTTCGACCGCGAAGGGGTGCCGGTGGGCGGCGTGAGCCTGACCGCCGCCACGTCGCTGATCACGCGGGCGGAGCTGGAGCGGTTCTCGCCGGCCCTGCGGGAAGCCGCGCGGGGCGTGCAGCGGCTGCTCCGGCTCGGCGGCTGAGCCCTGCCCCTGCCCCACACACGCACACACACATGCACGCGCACGTACGGCGGCCGCGGTGGTCCCCCTCCTGGCCACCGCGGCCGCCGTTCCCCCGTGCACCCCGCTGGCCCCCCCCGTGGCCAGCGGCCCCCCGTGGTACGTCCTGCGGTACGGCCCGGGTCCCCCGATTCCCCCGTGTTCCCGGGCCGTACGCGTCTGCGAGGCCTACACCCCCACCTACAGGCCGCCGCCGGCCGCGTGGTTGTCCATCGTCACGATGTCCTCGCCCGCGGCGTGGTTGTCGAGCGGTTTGAGCGGCTTGATCGGCTCGCCCGCCGCGTGGTTGTCCATCGGTGTGATGTCGACATCCGAAGGCTGGGTGTCGAGCGGTGTGATGTTGCCGTCGGTCGGCAGGACGTTCTCGTTCGTCGTCATCGGATCTCCTGATGGTGGGTAGGACCCGTTCGGCAATTCCCCCGCGGATCGCCGAACGGGTGGTCCTGCAGTCGACCCTGGTGCCCCCCGGCACGTCGAGTCGATGAACCCCATCCTGGTGGATGGTGATAAACGAACGATGAACGCCTCGTTCAGCGCCGCGGGGCGGGGTGCGGGGCCGCACCTCAGGCGACGATCTCCGCCGCCAGCAGCGCCCGGACCTCGGCCAGTTCAGGCGACCCCAGCTGCGTGAACACCACCTCGGCGTCCCGCCAGCACACCCGCGCCCGGTCCCGCTGCCCCAACTGGCGCAGCGCCCTGCCGAGCACGGTCAGCACCCTGGCACGATTCCACTCGCCGCCGATCCCCCGCAGGGCGATGGCCTGTTCGGCGTGCGAGGCCGCCTGTGTGGGTCGGCGCGCCGCGAGGTGGACCATGGCGAGACGGAAGTGTGTCACGCCCTCCCACAAGGGCTGCCGGTTCTCGTGGAACAGCGTGAGCGCGTCGCTGAGCTGGGAGTGCGCCTCGGAGAGCCGCTCGGCCTTCGTGAGGGCGATGCCCAGCGCGTAGCGGCCGTTGGCCAGGCGCAGGGTGAGCCCCATGCGGTCGTAGATGGCGATGCCCTGCTGGGCGAGTTCGATGGCGCTGGCGAGCCGGCCCTGCTCCACGTGGATGCGGGAGAGGTTGCACAGGGCGCTGGCCTCGCCGACGTGGTTGGAGTCGGCGCGGAAGTTCGCGATGGCTTCCAGCAGGTACCGCTCGCCGTCGTCGTAGCGGCCCTCGTAGATGGCGATGATGCCCCGGTCGTTGGGCGCCCAGCAGCTGGGCAGCACGTCCCCGGCGGCGCGGGCGAGCACCATGGCCCGGCTGGCCTCGGCATCGGCCTCGGCGAACCGGCCCGCGACCAGGTGGGTGTTGGTGAGGGTGGTGCGGGCACGCCCCTCGGCGTACGGGTCCTTCGCGGCCTCGGCGGCGTCGCGCAGCGCGGTCGCGGCCGACTCGTACTGCTTGGAGTTGGCGCCCGACTCGGCGAGGTCCTTGGCCGCCCACAGCAGGTCCACGGCCCGGCGCAGCACGTCCTCGCGCCCGGTCGTGCGTACGGAGGCCTGCCGTACGCACGCCAGCAGCGGGTCGGCCTCGGCGTACAGCCAGTCCTGGGCGGAATGCGGCTCGGTGAAGACCAGGCCGGGGTGGCGGGTGGCCGACAGGTGGGCCACGAGCCGGTCGCCGGGCCGCTCCAGGCCGTACACCCCGGCGGCGGTGGCCAGGTAGAAGTCGAGCACCCGGTCGAGGGCGGCGTCGCGCGCGCTCGGCGGCTGCTCGTCGCGCTCGGCGCAGGCACGCGCGTAGAGGCGTACCAGGTCGTGGAAGCGGTAGCGGCCGGGCGCGGCCGATTCGAGGAGGGAGCAGTCCACTAATGCTTCGAGCAGGTCCTCGGTGTCGTGCTCCGGCCGGTCGAGTACGGCCGCTGCGGCCGCGAGGGAGATGTCCGGCCCGTCGGGCAGCCCCAGCAGGCGGAACGCGCGCTGCTGCGCGGGCTCCAACTGCCCGTAGCCCAGCTCGAAGGTGGCCTTGACGGCGAGGTCGCCGGCCTGGAGCTCGTCCAGGCGGCGGCGCTCGTCGGCGAGCTTCGCGGCGAGCACGGAGACGGTCCAGGTGCGGCGCGCGGCGAGCCGGGAGGCGGCGATGCGGATGGCCAGTGGCAGGAACCCGCAGGCGCCGACCACGTCGAGGGCGGCCTGGCGCTCGGCGCCGACGCGCTCGGCTCCGACGATCCGGGTGAACAGCTGGAGCGCCTCGTCGGGGCTCATCACGTCGAGGTCGACGAGGTGCGCGCCGGCCAGGCCGGCCATCCGGACCCGGCTGGTGACGAGGGCGGCGCAGCCGGCGGTGCCCGGCAGGAGCGGGCGGACCTGGGCCGCGTCGCGGGCGTTGTCGAGGAGGACCAGGACGCGGCGGCCGTCGAGGGTGGAGCGGTAGAGAGCGGCCCGTTCGGCGGGGGAGTCGGGGATGGAGGCGTCGGGGGTGCCCAGCGCGCGCAGGAAGGAGCCGAGGACGGCCTCGGGCTCGGCGGGGCGGGACTCGGTGCCCTGGAGGTCGACGTAGAGCTGCCCGTCGGGGAAGTGCGGGCGGGCGGCGTGCGCGACGTGCACGGCGAGGGTGGTCTTGCCGACGCCGCCGATGCCGGCGAGGGCGGAGACCGCCATCACCTGGCCCTCGGCGCCCGCGAGGATCTGCCCCAGGTCCCGGACGAAGCTGGACCGGCCGGTGAAGTCGGAGACGGTGGCGGGCAATTGGGCGGGCCTCACGTGTACGGGCTCGGCGGCCGGCGCAGGGTCTTCGGCGCGAGCCAGCTCGGAGTCGGCTCGCAGGATGCGCCGTTGGAGCTCGGCGAGTTCGGGGCGCGGGTCGACGCCGAGTTCGTCGGCTAGGAGCCGGCGGGTGTCGGCGTACACGGCGAGGGCCTCGGCCTGGCGGCCGCTGCGGTAGAGGGCGAGCATCAGCAGCTCGCGCAGCCGCTCCCGCAGCGGGTGGGCGGCGGTGAGCGCGGTGAGTTCGGAGACGGCCTCGGCGTGGTGGCCGAGATCGAGGTCCAGGTCGAGGCGGGTCTCCAGCAGTTGGAGGCGCCACTCGGCGAGCCTCGTGCGTTCGGTGTCGGCGTGCGGCCCGGGTACGCCGGCCAGCGGTTCGCCGTCCCATACGTCCAGGGCGCGGGCCAGCAGCGTACGGGCGAGCGCGCGGTCGCCCTTGGCGGAGCCGGCGCCGTCCCTGCTGCTCCCGTCCCTGCTGCCGCCGTTCCTGCCGCCGCCCTTCGCCTTCCCGGCGCGCGCGGCTTCGGCGTCGGCTGCGAGGGCGCGCGCGATGCCCAGGTCGAGGGCCTCGGGGTGGGGCAGGCGGATCGCGTAGCCGCCGGACTCGCTGACGAGGAGCCCTGGTTCGAGGATTTTGCGCAGGCGGGAGGCGTACGTACGGATGGTCGCGAGGGCCTGCTGCGGCGGGTCCTCGCCCCAGATGGCGTCGATGAGCTCGGGCGCGGTCGCGGTGCGGCCCTCGCGGAGCAGGAGCACGGCGAGCAGTGCCCGCTGCTGCGGGGTCCCGGAGCTCAGGGCCTCGCCGCCGCGCCAGGCCCGGATGGGCCCGAGCACGGAGAACCGGTTGCCTCCGGCGGCGTCGGCGTCGGCGTCGACGCCGCCGGAGGCGGAGGGCGGCGGCTGGGTCCCGGTGGTGGTGGCGGCGGTTGCGGTGGTCGCGGCGGTGGTGGTGGCGTCGGTCCCGGGTTCCGCGGCGGGCGCCGCTTCGACTCCGGGTCCCGCGGCGGCGGCAATGGCGGTGTCACCGGACTTGGGGTGGTTCCGCTGGTGCGGGATGGCCGGTGTGCCGTCCATCTGGTCTCCCCCCTGCCTTCCCTAGGTGTAAGGGCCAGTCTGCCCTGTGTTGCGCGTACACGTCAGTCCGTAACGGACTCAGTCCTTACGGATCCGGGCCCCGGTCCCCGCGGATCCGGCATCCCGCCCCGCCCAACTAGCTGACGGTTCGTCAGATTGACGCTACCGTGAGGGCATGGAGACCTTCCCGAAGATCATCTCGGTGGACGACCACACGGTTGAGCCCCCCAACGTCTGGCGGGACCGGCTCCCGTCCAAGTACCACGACGTCGGCCCCCGCGTCGTCCGTGCCCCCCTGAAGGAAATGACCTTCCTCGGAGGCAAGTTCGCCCCCGTGATGGGGGCCAAGGGCGACGACGGACCGATAGGCGACTGGTGGGTGTACGAGGACCTGCACCGACCCCTCACCCGACTCGACACGGCCGTCGGCTACGACCGCGACGAGATCAAGCTCGAAGTCATCACGTACGAGCAGATGCGCCCGGGCTCCTTCTCGGTTCCCGACCGGCTCGCCGACATGGACGTCAACCACGTCCAGTCCGCCCTCTGCTTCCCGACCTTCCCGCGCTTTTGCGGCCAGACCTTCACCGAGGCCAAGGACCGCGAGCTCGGCCTGCTCGGCGTGCGCGCGTACAACGACTGGATGGTGGAGGAGTGGTGCGGCCCGGATGCGCGAGGCCGCCTCATCCCGCTCACCCTCGTCCCGCTCTGGGACGCGCGCCTGGCCGCCGCCGAAGTCCGCCGCAACGCGGCCCGCGGCGTCCGTGCGGTCGCCTTCTCCGAGATCCCGCCCCACCTCGGGCTCCCCTCCATCCACACGGACGAGTGGGACCCCTTCCTGGAGGCGTGCAACGAGACCGGCACGGTCATCGCCATGCACATCGGCTCCTCCTCGCGCATGCCCTCCACCTCGGCGGACGCCCCGCCGGCCGTCGGCTCCACCATCACCTTCGCCAACTGCTGCTTCTCGATGGTGGACTGGCTGATGAGCGGAAAGTTCGAGCGCTTCCCGAACCTCAAGATCATGTACGCGGAGGGCCAGATCGGCTGGATCCCGTACATCCTCGAGCGCGCGAACGTGGTCTGGGAGGAGAACCGCGGCTGGGGCGGCGTCGCCGACAAGGTGCTGCGCCCGCCGTCGGAGCTCTTCGCAGAACACGTCTTCGGCTGCTTCTTCGACGACGCCTTCGGCCTGAAGAACCTCGACTCCATCGGCGTCGCCAACGTCCTCTACGAGACGGACTACCCGCACTCCGACTCCACGTGGCCCAAATCCCGCGAGGTCGGCGAGTCCCAGATGGGCCACCTGGCCCCGGACGTGGTGGACCGCATCGTCCGCGGCAACGCGATCGACCTCCTGGGGCTGACCCCGGAAGGCCTCTGGCCTGGGGCGTAGCGGCCCGAGCTCACCAATAGACAGCCCCGGCCGGAGTCTCCGGCCGGGGCTGCCTGCTTGCAGAAACGATATCTCTCGATGTCAATCTTGATATCGTTTAAGTGGACAGGGGTCGGACCGGCCCCTCGCTGAGGAGGTTCACGATGGCCAGAACCGTGATCGACGTCGACGACGCCCTGCTGGCGGAGGCCGCCGAGCTCTTCGGTACGAAGACGAAGGTGGCCACGGTGAACGCGGCCCTTCAGGACGTGGTCAACCGGCGCAAGCGGGAGGATTTCCTGAACTGGATCGCCGAGGGCGGGCTGCCCGACCTGACGGGCCCGGTCGAGCCGGCCGCGGAGACGTTCGCCGAGGCCGAGCACGTGAGGGACAGGGCGGCATGACCGAGCGCTTTCTGATCGACAAGTCTGCTCTGGCGCGCTACCCCAAGCCGGCCGTGCACAAGGTCGTCTTTCCGCTCCACGTGGCGGGAGTCCTTGCCGTGTGCGGCGCCGTGGAGCTGGAAGTGATGTACAGCGCACGCTCCAAGGCCGATGCGGAGCGGGTCCGCAAAGGCATGGGCGCCTTCGACTGGCTCCCCACTCCCGATGAGACCTGGGACCGGGCCTTGGAGGTGCAGAGACTGCTGATCGTGGAGGGCAACTGGAAGGCGCTCTCCCTCCCGGATCTGATCATCGCGGCGACCGCCGAACGGCACGGAGCCACCGTCCTGCACTACGACGGCGAATACGACATGATCGCCAAGGTCACCGGCCAGCCGATGCGGTGGGTCGTGGCACCCGGCACGGCCGACTGAGGGACCGGGTCGGGGCGGGTTGGGGACGGTCAGGCGGTGGAGCGGCGCCGGCCTGTGACCGCCGGGCGGACATGGGTCAGGAGCAGGTCCAGGAAGTGGTCCGGGCGGCTGAACGAGGCGAAGTGACCGCAGCCCTCGATGAGGGCGAACCGCTTCACCGGGGCCTCGACCTCGTCGAAGAAGGCCTTGGCCGCGGCCACCGGAGTGAGGACGTCGTGCTCGCCCTGGAAGACGAAGAACGGGATCTCGAAGCGCGTGCCGTCGGCCCGGTCGTCGAGCCCCGCCGTCCCCTCGGTGATCCGCTCCGAGAAGGTCTGCCCGCGGAAGAAGTCCCGCAGATCGCGCAGCGAGTGCAGCGGCGACAGCCACATGGAACCCAGAACCACCTTCTTGAGCGTGGCCAGCGTCAGCGGGTCGCTCTGCGCGCTGATCTTGGCGTACGCCGCCTGCTGCTGCGGGGTCCGCGCGTGCGGGTCGGCCCCGATGGCCTCGACCTGCGCGAGCCGTTTGGCCTTCCCGGCCGCGCGCAGCCGCTCCCGTAGGGCGTCGTGGGCGGAGGTGTCCCGGCCGCCGGTGTGGATGTTCTGGTCGGTGCCCACGTACGCGGAGTAGAGCTCGGGGTGGTTGCGGGCCAGCCGCAGCCCGAAGACGCTGCCGTAGGAGTTGGCCAGGAGCACCACCCGCTCGGCGCCCAGTAGGCCCCGGGCGTGCCGGGTGACCTCCAGGGCGTCCTCGTAGAGCCGCTCGAAGGTGGCCTCGCCCTGGCCCTGCGGGCCGCCGTGCCCGAAGGTCTTGCCGGCGCCGCGCATGTCCCAGCGGACGATCGTGAAGTGCCGCCCCCAACTGCGGGTGCGCGAGGTGTAGATGGAGTTGGTGGCGCCGGGGCCGCCGTGGATCTCGACGACGACGGGATTGGCCCGGTCCTCGCCGCGGACCGAGATCCATTGGTCGATGCCGCCGATGCGGACGAAGCCCTGCTCGTCGATGCCGTGCGCGGACTCGATCCGCAGGGTCTTCGCGGCCTGTGCGCGGCGCAGGGCGCGGTGGGCGAGGAGGGGGAGGAGAGCGACCACGGGGGTGGCGAGGGCTGCGGCGGCGGTGGTGGCGGCAATCGCGGCGACGGTGGCGATCATTTTTGCGTCCTCCGTAAACTGTATCCAGTGGATACAGAAGAGTGTGGAGGGTGTCCGGAGCGGTGTCAACAGCCGAGGGCCGGGGTCCCGCTTGCGAGGGTTGCCGCGGACAGGGCATGCTTCGCCGGAGCAAATTGGGGGAGGGTTGTCTGTGATGGACAAGCGGGCCGTGGTGACCGCGGTGTTGTGCGCGGTGGCGGCGCTGGGTGCGTCCGCTGCCATGACGAAGGTGGTCCCGGCCGATGACGGCAAGGCGCCCGCGCACGCGAACACGGCGCCTCCGACGATGTCTTCCACGGGCCGCCCATCGCAGTCGCAATCGCCGGAACGGGCTCGGCCCTCCGGTGGGGCGACCCCCGGACCGTCGGTTTCACCGCCCGCACCGGGCGGGCCCGCGGCGTTCGCCGGGGCACTGTTCGAGGGTGATGTGACCGGCAATCACTTCTGTACGGCGACCGTCGTGCACAGTCCCGGGCGGAACCTCATCGTCACCGCCGGCCACTGCCTGCTCGCCGGCCGGGCCGGCGAAGGCGCAGCCACCTTCGCACCCGCGTACGCCGACGGGCGGGTCCCGTACGGCACCTGGAAGATCGCGGAGGTCTTCGAGGACCCGCGCTGGGCGGACGGGACGAACGACGACTACGACCTCGCTTTCGCCCGCCTCGCCCCCGACGCCTCGGGCCGCAACATCGAGGACGTCACCGGCGCCGCCGTCCTGGACACCACGGGCCGCACGGACGAGCAGGTCACGGTGACGGGCTACCCCTCGGACCGCAAGGTCCCGCGCACCTGCCTGTCCCGCGCGGTACGGCTCAGCGCCACGGAACAGCGCTTCGACTGCGCGGACTTCCCCGGCGGCACGAGCGGCAGCTCGTGGATCGCGGCCGACGGAAAGATCATCGGCGTCCTGACCGGCGGGGACACCGACGACGTCTCGACGAGCACGATCCTGAGCGACTACGCGGCGCAGCTGTACGCGCGGGCCGCGGGCGGCGGTACCGGCCGGTGAGCCAGTACTACGACCTCGGCGAGGAATCCCTCTGGAACCCCTCGAACGGCGCCGCCCGCCTCTTCCACCGCCAAGTGGCCCTCTTCGAGGCGGAACTCGGCGTCCCGTCGGGCATCGGCCCGATGGAGAACGACGAGTGCCAGATCAACCCGGGCGCCCTCGGCCCCTTCGCCGAAGCCCTCATCACCCGCCACGGACTCACCGGCCATGCCGTGATCCGCGCCCTCTCCGAGGGCTTCGTGGCCACCGTGCTGGTGCTGGCGGAACGGGCGGGAGTGCGGGTGAACTGGCCCGTGAGCCCGGTGAATTCCTACGAGTCCACGGTCGCGGACGAGCTGCGCGCGCTCGCCCGGGAGATGAGCGGGGCCATGCCGCGCTGAGCGGCGGGCAGCGAACAGCGGGAAACGGGCAGCGGGCGACGGCCTCCCCGGGCGGGCGGTCAGGCGAGCAGCCCCAAGTGCACGGGCTCGGCGGGGGCTTCGTCGAGCAGCTGCGCGAGGCGCGGGGGCCACAGCGCCTCCCCGAGGGCGGCGAGGTTCCGCGCGGACAGCCACCGCCAGTGGGCCTCGGGGTACTCCGGCACCGGATCGCGGTGCGGGCCGGTGGTCACGTAGATGTGCTCGTGCTGGCGCACGGGGATGCCCTGGTGGGTGAAGTCGTGCTCCCAGGTGCAGAGCAGCCGCTCCGGCTCCAGGTCCGTCCAGCCCGTCTCTTCCCGCAACTCCCGCCGCACGCACTCCTCGGGCGTCTCCCCGGGATCGATGCCACCGCCGGGCGGCAGCCAGTGGATGCCGACTTCCACGTTGTTCTCGCGAAACAGGAACACGGATCCGGCGGGGTTGAGGACGACGATTCTTGCGGCCTGCCGAGGAGTTCGCATCAGACCAGCGTACGACGGGGGGTGCGCGGGGCGGGAGAGGTGTGATCGGGGCGGGGTCCGGCCCGGGGACCGGCGGCGGTGGGCCGGAGCCGGGGGCCGGTCCGGCGGATCAGAGGTGGCGGGACGCCGCCGGCCCGTCCCAGGCGGGAGAACGTTTCTGGGTGAAGGCCCGGGCGCCCTCCGTGGCGGCGGTGGTGGCGAACACGGGTGTGCTGAGCGGGTCTTGGAGGGCATAGGCGGCGTGGTCGTCCAGGCCTCGGGTGTTCTGGACGATCTGCTTCGTGACGTGGACGGCGTGGGGGGAGTGGGCCTGGATGCGGGCGCTCAGGGCGAGGGCCGCTTCCAGGGCCCGTCCCGCGGGGGTGAGGCGGTTGACCAGCCCGTAGCGGGCCGCGTCGGTGGCGGACAGGGGAGCCGTGGTCAGGAGCATCTCCATGGCCACGTGGTACGGGAGCCGGCCGGGCAGGCGGATCGCCCCGCCCTCGGCTGCGACGAGGCCGCGGGCCACCTCGGGCAGGGCGAAGAACGCGGTGTCGGCCGCGGTGATCAGGTCGCAGGCCAGGGCCAGCTCGAAGCCCCCCGCGACGGCGGCACCCTCGACGGCGGCGATCAGCGGCTTGCGCAGCCGGGCGCGGATCAGCCCCCCAGCCCCCGCCCGGCGACGACGGGGACGCCTTCGGTGGGGAAGGCCTTGAGGTCCATCCCCGAGCAGAAGTGACCCTCCGCACCGGTGAGGGCCGCGTCCAGCGCCTCGGCGAGGGGCCGGTCCACGGCGTTGCGGACGTGGGGCCTGTTGAGGGTGATGAGCAGAACACCCGGGGTGGGTTCGGCCAGCAATACGGGGCCGGGGCCGGGGGCGTCGGGCCTGCCGAGCATGTTGATGCCCTCCCGTGGGTGGCGAGTTGCCGGGATCAGTTCCGTACGACGGGGAGCGCGGCCAGCCGCGCATGACCCGGGCCGGCCGCCAGGGCAGTTCTTCGGTGGGCTTGGCCAGCGCGACGCTGCCCAGGCGCCGGAGGAGGAGGGGAAGCGCCACCGCACCTTCGAGGCGGGCCAGCGCGGCACCGAAGCAGAAATGGGGCCCGTAGCCGGGCCCGTGACCAGGCGGGCTAGAGAAGCGGCTGCGACGGGTTCGCCGGGCGTTCGAAGACAAAACTGATTCCGTCGGTCTCGTTTCCCTGCTCGGCGACACGGGCGAAGCCGAAGCCCGCGAGGGCGGCCAGAGAGGCGGCGTTGTCGGATCGGATGGTGGCCCGGACGGTCCTGACATCGGGCTCTTCGGCGGCCCTGGCCAGCAGGGCGGTCAGCATGGCGCGGGCGTAGCCCCGGCGGCGGTGGGCGGACACGACGCTGTAGCCGATCTCCACCACGCCCGCCTCGTTCGGCGGGCCGTGGAATCCGGCGTCGCCGATGACCGTCCCGTCCGGCTCCGACACTGCGGCCCGGGTGGTCCAGCGGGCGGCGGACGGGTCCTTGGTGAGCTGGTCGGCGCGGTAGCCGAAGATCCAGCGGGCACGGTCGGACACGAAATATTCGTCGAGGGCCACCCCGGCCTCGGCGCTGCCACCTGCCAGGTCACCGTCGGCAAGGGCCCTGAGGGCCTGTGCGTTGAGCTTGACGAAACGGACGCGCTTGGGGAGAAGTTCATTGCTCATCGCGGAGATGCTCACCCAGCGCCCGAGGCCTGTCCACTGCTTTACGGGACCGCTCAGGCCACCCTCTTCTCGTCCTTCCGACGTACCAGCTCGGCAATCCAGACGGGCGCGTACGGAGAGGTGCAGCCGGGAGGCGTCGGGTAGTCCTTCAGGACCTCCAGGCGCTCGCCGATGGCGAGCGCGCGGGCGCGGTACTCGGCGTGCTCGATACCGATCTGGGCCAGGCAGTGGTTCATCGCCCACTGCAGGCGGTCAGGGGCATCCTTCATCTCCGCCTCGATGACGTCGAGCAGGCCCGCGAGATCCAGACCGTCGGGCTTCTTCGCCACTCGCTCGGTGGTCAGCGCCCACCCGGCGCTCGCGACCACGGGATCGGCATCGGCGAACCACACGAGACGCAGCTCTTCGGCGTGCGGGCTCTTCTTCACCACGTAGTTCACGAGCCAGTCGTGCACCTTGGGCCTGCGCGCATCCCGCAGCATGGCGTCCAGCTCGTCCCGACCGAAGGCCTTCGGTCGGCAGATCAGGATCGCCAGCAGCCTCGCGGCCGTGTCACCCGTCTCCCAGAGCCGGCAGGCCAGTTCCTGCTGTGTCTTCAACCGCTTGGCGACCGCGCGCAGCTTGCCGAGGTTCACACCGTGATCGTCACCGTGCTTCTCGTTCACCGCACGCGCCTTCGGGTCCTCCAAAGCGGCCAGCTCGGCCATCACCTCGGCCAGCACCGTCTCAGCCACCACGCCCTCCTCTCCCTCACGTCCCCCACCCACGAGATTCACCCTACGCAGCCACCTCCCCGGATCAGCCACGGACGGTCGGTAGTCGCTTGGCCGAGTGGGAGTGTGTAGCGATCTGTCGCGCCCACCGACCCTGAGGGGCTCGTGGGCGTCCTTGCGCTCGTGGTGGCGGTCGACGGTCACGGGAAGGGTGTTCAGGCGCCCGGTCCTGGATGCTCTGATCGCCCCGCGCGTTCGTTCCGGCCGAGGTCGCGGTCCTGCCGGGGCCGTGTCCAGATGACCACCGGCCCTTGGGGGCTGCGCATGTCAGACGAGGCCGCTCCTCCCCACACTTCCCTCCCGGCCGTTCCCCGGGGGGATCCCGGAAGTCTTGTGGCTTTTCGGCGTGGGTCGGTCGGTCAAGGGTGGCCGAAGGCCATCGCGAAGCGACGCGACCGCAGGGAGCGCCCTTGAGGGACCGGCCCACGCCGAAAGAACACTGGACTACCGGGACGCCCCCCGAACCACTGTCAAAGCCACCACCCCACCCGCAGCCCCCTACCCCGCCTGCAAGGCCAGCGTCGGCGACAGCCTTGCCGCGCGGACCGCCGGGTAGAGGCCTGCCACCGTGCCGATGGCCAGGGTTGATGCGAAGCCGCCCGTGACGGCCCAGAGGGGGACCACCCAGGGGAGGTCGCCGGCTCGGGCGTACACCGCCGTGGCCGCGCCGCCCAGCACGATGCCCGCCAGGCCGCCCAGGCCCGACAGGAGCAGGGACTCCGTGACGAACTGGATACGGATCTGGCCCTTGGTGGCGCCCAGGGAGCGGCGCAGGCCGATCTCGTGGCGGCGTTCCAGTACGGAGATGATCATGGTGTTGGCCACCCCGACCCCACCCACCAGCAGGGCGATGCCGCCCAGGCCGAGGAGGAGGGTGCTGAAGGCGCCCTCGGTGGCGGCCTTCGCCTGGAGGGCCGCCGACGGGTCCGTGACCGAGACCGTGCTCGGGCTCTCCGGGTTGGCCGTCTTGGCGATGAGGCCCCGGACCTGCTGGACGAGGTCGTCGGCGGAGCGCTCGTAGACGGACGTGGGGTGGCCGTCGAAGCCCAGGAGGCTCTGGGCGGCGTCCCAGCCGATCAGTGCCGAGCGTTCGATCTCCGGCGCGAGGGGGATCGGCTCCAGGACGCCGATGACGGTGAAGTACTGCCCGCCGATGAAGACCTGCCCGCCCGGCCCCGTGATGCCCAGGCGCTCGGCGGTGACGTGTCCGAGGACCACGGACGGGTAGCGGCCCGTCGCGTCGTTGAGCCAGCTGCCGCTGTGCATCCGGGCCCGGAGCGTCTTCAGGAGCTCGTCCTTCGCCGCCTTGAGGGCGATGCCGTTCGTCTCCTCCTTCGGGATGTTCTCGCTGCGGCGGACGGACTCCTTCACGTCGCCCGTCGTGCCGACCGATTCGACCCCGTCGATCCGGGCGATCATGCCGGGGGCGTCCTTCGGCAGCTTGGTGTCCTGCCCCGAGAACATCGACGGGCCGGGTGTCGCGACCATCATGTTCGTGCCGAGCTTGTCGAGCTCCTGGAGCAGCTTGGCCTGGCTCGACGAGGAGATGCCGACGACCGCGATCATCGTCGCGATGCCGATCGCGATCCCGAGCGCGGACAGGAACACGCGCATGGGCCGCGAGCGCAGCCCCGCCGATCCCACGTGGAACACGTCCCGGGGGCCGAGGCGTGGCGGAGACAGCTTGCGGGCCTTCTGCTCGGCGCGGCGGGCCTTCCTCTCGGCGCCGCGCGCCTTCTTCTCGGCCGCGCGAGGCTTCGTACGGGTACCGGAACCCATTACGCGCCCACCCCCAGCGTGTCCGTGTCCGCGCCGGCAGTCGCGTTCGTGTGCGTGTTCCCGTCCGCGTTCCCGTCCGCGTTCCCGTCCGCGTTCCACACGTCCGCCACGATCTCGCCGTCGCGGATGCGGACCTGCCGGGGCAGGCTCGCCGCGATCTCGTTGTCGTGGGTGATCACGGCGATGGTGGCCCCGTCCTGGTTGAGCTCGTGCAGCAGTTCCATCACCGACTCGCCGGACGCCGTGTCGAGGGCGCCCGTCGGCTCGTCGGCGAGCAGCAGGTCCGGTTCGCCCGCCACCGCGCGGGCGATCGCCACGCGCTGCTTCTGGCCGCCGGACAGTTCGTGCGGCCGGTGGTCCATGCGGTCGCCGAGGCCGACGCGCTCCAGGGCGCGTTCCGCCCGCCGTCCGCGTTCGGCGCGGGACAGGCCGGAGTACAGCAGCCCCTCGGCGACGTTCGCCCGGGCGCTGATGCCCGGTACCAGGTGGAAGGACTGGAACACGAAGCCGACGTGGCGGGAGCGCAGCGCCGACAGGGAGCGGTCGGACAGGCTCGCGATGTCGTACCCGGCGATGGCGACGCGGCCGGCGGTCGGCCGGTCCAGCGTCCCCACGATGTGCAGGAGCGTGGACTTTCCCGATCCCGACGGGCCTACGATGGCGAGGAGTTCGCCGTTCATGACGGTGAGGTCGACTCCGCGCAGGGCCGCGACCCCGCCGGGGTACTCCTTGGTGACTCCGGTCAGTTCGACGACCGCGTGGGCGTGTGTGTTCATGACGCGGGAACTCCCACGAGCATGCCCTCCTTGAGGGCGTCCCCCTTCACCTCCACCCGGCCCTGGCCGAACATGCCGAGCTCGACCTTGACCTCGCGGACCTTGCCGTCCTCGACGACCTGGACTCCGAAGCCGCCCTCGGCGAGGGCGAGGAGCGAGTTGACCGGTACGGAGAGCACCCCCGTGCGGACCTCGCCCGTCAGGCTCACCGAGACCGGGGACTGGTCGGGGCCCGTGGCTTCGGAGGGTTTGTCGAGGGCGACCTCGACGTCGACCTTCGGCTTCTTGTCCCCGCCGCCCCCGCCGCCTCCGCCGCCTCCGGGCCCGCCGCCCGAGGACGGGTCGTCGCCGTTGGCGGTGGCGCCGACCGAGCTGATCTTGCCCTTGCCGGTGCCCCCGCCGGGCAGGCTCACGGTCACCGGGTCACCGGTCTTGACCTTGCCCGCCTTGGCCACGTCCAGCTGCAGGCGGACCATCCGCTCGGTGCCGGTCAGGGTCATGACGGGCTTGCCGGCGGCGGCCTCGTCGCCGACCGCCATGTCGTTCTTCTGGATCCGCTGGGGGCCGGAGGCGAAGGCGATGTCGCCCTTGCCGACCTCGCCGGTCTCCTTCACCTTGTGGGACTTCTGCCAGCGCTTGACGGCGGTGGCCGTCCCGGCGGTGAAGGTGCCGTCCGTGGTGTCCAGGCCGGTGCCGAAGCCGAGGGCCTGGAGGTTCTGCTTGAGCTGTTTGACGTCCTCGCCCTTGTCCCCGGACTTCAGGGACCGGTACACGGGGGTGGTTCCGTACATCAGGCGCACCGGCTTGCCGTTGACCTCGTAGAGCTTGCCGTCGCGCTCCACGGAGGACCCGGCCGGCGCCACCCAGGTCAGGGTCGCGGAGCCGGGGCCCGAGCCGGAGCCCGAGCCCGAGCCCGACCCGGACCCCGCCCCCGCCCCGCCCGCTCCGGGGGCCCCACCCGCCCCACCCGCCGAGTCCGCACCCACCGCATTGAGCTTGCGCTCCTTCGCGAAGCCGAGCGTCCCGTCGACCTTGAACCCGGAGCTCAGGTCGCCGCGCGTGACCGGCTGCGTGGCCCCCGGCAGTCCGTCCGCACGGTCCTGCTTCGAGCCGCTGCCGCTGCCGCTGCCGCCGTCCGTCCCGGCCTGGGCGACGACCGCGTACCCGCCGCCCGTGACGGCGAGCACGACGGCCAGCGAGCCCAGGAGCCACTTCCCGCGCTTCCTCACTGGTCCGCGCTGCACTTGTTCAGCTGGGCCATGAATGCGTCCTTGTCGGCGCCCTCGGGTATGGAGAACCCGGTCCGCGCGTTCCCGTTGAACTCCGGGTCCGGCATGTCGAAGCCGTTGTCCCGCATGCACTTGGCCTGCTTCAGGGCCTTGTCCTTCTCCGCCTGCGAGACCTCGCCTCCCGAGCCGGGGCCCTTCATCCCGCACTTGTCCATGGCCTTCTTCAGGACCTCCTGGTCCATGCCCGCGCCGAGCGTCATACCGCGCGGGTCCTCGCCGGGCTTCGGGTCGGGGGCTTCGACGCCGTTCTCGCGCAGGCACTTGCGCATCTTGAGGGCATTGTCGGCGTCCGCGCCGCCACCGCCACCGCCACCGCTGCCGCCCGTGCCGCTGGAGTTCGAGGAGTCCTGCTTCTCGTCCTTCTTCCCGTCCTGCTTTCCGTCCGAGCCGCCGACGCCGCCCGTGCACGCGGTGACGAAGAGGGTGAGGCCGGTGAGGAGCGCGGCCGTGGTCATGGTCGTGGATCGCTTCATGGGCCCGAGACTGCGCGAAGAGCGGGTTTCGCTTCTCTAACGGCTCGTGCTTACAACGGCGAAATGCCGCTCTCCGGTAAAGAGGACGCCATGCGAGTTCTGGTGGTGGAGGACGAGGAGTTCCTGCGGGAGATGATCGCCGAGGGGCTGCGCGGCGACGCCCTGGCCGTCGACGAGGCCGGCGACGGCCTGGAGGCCCTGCGCCGCCTGCGCCTGGGCGCGTACGACGTCTTGATCCTCGACCGCGACCTGCCGGGCCTGCACGGCGACGAGGTCTGCCGCCAGGTGGTGCGCGAGCGGCTGCTGACCCGCGTCCTGATGCTGACGGCCTCCGGGACCGTACGCGACCGGGTGGAGGGCCTGGGCCTCGGCGCAGACGACTACCTCACCAAGCCCTTCGCCTACGACGAGCTGCTCGCCCGCGTCCTGGCGCTGGGGCGGCGCGCCCAGCCCGCCCTGCCGCCGGTGCTGGAGCGGGCGGGGGTGGCCGTGGACGTGGCGCGGCGCACCGCCACCCGCGAGGGGCGCAGGCTGGCGCTCTCCCGCAAGGAGTTCGCGGTGCTGGAGTCGCTGCTGCGCGCCGAGGGCGCGGTCCTCAGCAGCGACGACCTGATCGAGCAGGTGTGGGAGGAGGACACCTCGTACAGCACCAACGCGGTACGGGTGACCCTGAGCAAGCTGCGCGCCAAGCTGGGGGAGCCGCCGCTGATCGAGACCGTCCCCGGCGCCGGATACCGGATCGGTGATCCACGATGAGAGCAGTGCTCCACTCCGAGCGCGCCCGTCTCACCGTCCTGTACGGCTCCCTGCTGCTCCTCGCGGGCGGCGGCCTCATCGCACTGATCAACATCCTGCTCCGCAACGGCCTCTACAGCCGCATCAGCGGCGCCGTCACCACCACGACCAGCATCGTCCCGGCCACCCCCCGCGGCCAGGGCACCCTCCCGCCCATGATCCCGGGCCAGCGCCTGCCGATCCCCGCCGAGAAGCTCGACTCCGGCGCCACCCCCAGCCCCGAACAGCTCGAACAGTGGCGGGCCACCCGCAACCTGACCGCCGCCGTCGAGCAGGCCACCCTCCACGAGCTCCTCGTCGTCTCCCTCCTCGCCCTCGCCGTCTTCGCCGTCCTGTCCATCTGGCTGGCCTGGTGGATGGCCGGCCGCGTCCTGCGCCCCGTCGGCGTGATCACCGAGACGGCCCGGCGCCTGTCCGGCGCCAACCTCCACGAGCGGATCGGTCTCCAGGCCCCGCCCGGCGAACTCAAGCGGCTGGCGGACACCTTCGACGGGATGCTCGACCGGATGGAGGACCTGGTCGGGGCGCAGCGCCGGTTCGCCGCGAACGCCGCCCACGAGCTGCGCACCCCGCTCGCCGTCCAGCGGGCGGCCGCCGAGATCGGGCTGGCGGGTCAGCCGCCGCCGGAGAAGGTGGCGCGGATCCGCTCCAAGCTCATCGAGGTCGCGGACTCCAGTCAGCACCTCGTCGAGTCGCTGCTCCTGCTCGCCGTCTCGGAAGAGGGGCTGGAGGTGACGGAGCCGGTGGATCTGGCGGGGCTCGCGGAGGCGGAACTCGCGGGCATCGAGGGGACGGCCCCTCAGGACCTGGTGGTCGTACGGGATCTGGCGCCGCTGACCGTCACGGGCGACCGGACCCTCCTCGGCCATCTCGTGCGGAACCTGCTGGCCAATGCCGTACGTCACAACCGCGCGGGCGGCCGCCTGGAGGTGGCGACCTCCCGGGAGGGGGTGCTGACGGTCTCCAACACCGGCCCGGTGATCGAGCCGGGCGACGTGCCGCGGCTGCTGGAGCCCTTCCGGCGGCGGGCGGAACGGCAGCATACGGCGGGCGAGGGCGCCGGGTTGGGGCTCTCGATCGTCGCGTCGATCGCGCGGGCGCACGGCGCGGAACTGACGGCGCGGGCCAACCCGGCGCCGGGCGGCGGGCTGATGGTCCGGGTCTGGTTCCCGGCCGAGTCGCCGGCGCCCCCGGCGGCGCGACCCGCCGAGGAAACGCCGGGAGCTTGACCGGTCAACAAAAATGAAGATCGGCTGTGTACGGTCGGGTCAATGAGCAAGCACGCCCGAGCCGGCTCCCGCGCGTCCCGTCCGTCCCGCACACCCGGGGCGTCCCGCCCGACCCGCCGCTTCCGCGCCGGTGGTGCGCGGCGCGCCGGCGGTGCCCCGCGCGGTTCCCGGGGTGCCCGCGGTTCGCGCCCGCTCGCCTTCGCGGCCGCGCTCGGACTGCTCGGCTTCGGCGTGGGCTGGGCGTACCTCGCGCAGGACCCGCCGGCCAACGCCGCGGCCCTGGCCGCCTCCGACGCCCGGCCCCCGGCCGAGGAGCGGGCCGCGCGGGCCGCCGAACGCGACCCCTTCCAGGGCCTGCCCGAGGTCAGCGAGCAGACCCGGGCGAAGATCCCCGCGGCCGCCCGCCAGCTCATCCTGGTCACCGGCAAGGCCAAGAACTCCTCGGAGTCCACCGCGGCCCTGTACACCCGTCCGGCGACCGGCGCCGACTGGCTGAAGAGCGACAGCTGGCCCGCGCGCAACGGAGCCAAGGGCTGGTCCACGGAGCGTACGTACGGGGACCTGACCTCCCCCGAGGGCGTGTTCGCGCTGACCGACGCGGGCGGGCTGCTGGCGAAGCCGCCGGGCACGAAGTTCCCGTACGACCAGGACGCCTCCTTCGTGGCGACGGGCCGCGGGGTCAACGGCGAGTCGCTGCTCGGCTCCTTCGACTACGTCGTCGCCATCGACTTCAACCGCAAGACGGGGGTGAGCCCCCTCGACCCGGCGAAGCCGGACGGCGAGGAGAAGGGCGGCAACATCTGGCTCCACGTGGACCACGACGGCCCCTCGCAGGGCTGCGTGGGCATCCCGAAGGCCGCGATGAAGCAGGTCCTTGAGACCCTCGACCCGGCGGCGAAGCCGGTCATCGTGATGGGGCCGCGGGGCTTCTGAGGTCCGCCACGACGCCGCGCCGCCCGCCCGCCGGGTTCCGGGCCAGCAGCGCGATGTACGCGAGGTCGAAGACCGCGCACATCAGCCCCAGGCCGAGGATGAACGGGGCGTCCTCGATGACGCCGAAGAGGAAGGTCGGCGCGAGCGTGCCGATCCATTTGGCGACCGCGATGACCAGGGACTGTCCGAGCGGGCCGCGCCGGCTCGCGTAGAGGGCGATGAACAGCCCGGACATCAGCAGGTTCTGCAGGAACGCCGAGTACCGGCTCGCGTCGTGCGCGCCGAAGTGGGCGAGGAAGAGCCACTGCACGGTGAAGGCGCTCGCGAAGAGGAGCACCGTCCAGACGGCGAACAGCGGCCGGGTCACGAAGCCGGGCAGCTCGGCCCGCCCGTAGCGCAGGTAGGTGTACACGATGACGATGTCGGCGAGGGCCCACACCACGTTGACGACGCCCTGGGCCGAGAGGCCGGTACGGATGTCGTTGACGGCGTAGGTCGACTCCCAGGCGAAGTTCAGCGCGAGCGCCGCGACCGGCATCGCGTACGCCCGGTCCCGCAGCCCCACCCGGATCGCCTCGGCGTACACGAGGGTCCACGCCACCCCGCTGACCAGGGTCAGAAACAGTTCCACGCGCGGCACCCTAGCGGTGCGTCCGGCTCGGGGGCCAGGGCTATGATCCTGACACTCGAATCCGTGTTCCAGGGGGGCCGGCTCCCGCGGGCCTGTGCGAACGCGGCTGTTCCACACACATCCGGGGGGATCTGTGACCCTTTCCGTTCCGCGCGCCGTCCGCGGTGCGCTCCTGGCCGCCGCCACGGCGCTGGCCACCACGGCCGGCCTGCTCGGCGGCGCCTCGGCCGCCCAGGCCGCCGGCGGTTACGACCGCTGTCCCTGGGGCCAGGTCTGCGTCTTCAGCGGGCCCGTCGGCACCGGCGACATGAAGATCGTCAAGAGCAGCCTGGCCCGCCTCGGCACCTGGGACGACCGCATCAGCTCGCTCGCCAACTACAGCGACCACACGGTGTGCGTCAGCCCCGATCCCGACTACGGCTGGGAGGGCGCCGGGCACTACTACGGCGGCCAGGTGTCCTTCGACGAGAGCATGCGCCCGGAACTCGACGACGCCGTCAGCTCGATCCAGCTCCTGCCGGACGCGGAGGACTGCGGCAGCTTCTCCACCTACCCGTCCTGGTGGTACGGCGAGGAGCCGCGGACGCGTCCGGCGCCCCCGACCGCCGAGGCGGCCTTCGGCGACCTCGACGGCGACGGCCGCACCGACCTGGTCGGCCGCACCCGGTACGGCGCGCTGTGGGCCGTGAACGCGAACGAGAACAACAAGACCCACCGCATCGGCACCGGCTGGAACGGGATGACCCAGCTCGTCCGCCACGGCGACTACAACGCGGACGGCAAGGAAGACGTCTTCGCCCGCGACAAGGACGGCGTCCTGTGGTTCTACCCGGGCACCGGCTCGGCCCTCGGTACGCGCACCGGGCTCGGTGGCGGCTGGAACGGGATGCGGGACCTCGCCGCGGCCGGCGACCTCACCGGTGACGGCAAGCGCGACCTGCTCGCCCGCGACACGGCCGGCACGCTGTGGATGTACCCCGGCAACGGCAAGGGCTCGTTCGGCGCGCGCAAGAACCTCGGCGGCGGCTGGGGCGTGATGAACGAACTCGTCGGCGCCGGCGACATGAACTCCGACCGCGTCTGCGACCTGGTGGCCCGTGACACCTCCGGGCGGCTCTGGTTCTACCCGGGCAACGGCCGCGGCGGCTTCGGTACGCGCAGCCTGATCGGCACCGGCGGCTGGAACGGCTTCAAGGAGCTGGCGGGCGTCGGCGACTACAACGGCGACGGGCGACCCGACCTCCTCGCGCACTCGCACGCCGACAACTACCTGCTCCTGTACCCCGGGACGGGTGCGAAGGACGGCCACCTCGGCCGCGCCAAGGTCATCGGCAACGCCTCGGACGCGCACCTCGTGTTCTGAGCCCGCGGCCCGGAAGCGGCTCGGGCAGCGGCCCGGTTCCTTCCGGGCCACGGCCCGGCCGCCCGGTTATCGGCACCCCCTTCAGTCTTCGTACTCCGGACTTCAGTTCAGAACGGACCGCCTTCCCCATGACCCGACCCGGTTCCCGATCCCGTTCCCTGCGCCGCGCCCTCGGCGCGGCCGTCACCACGGCCGCCTCGGTGGCGGCCCTGCTCACCACCGCGCCCACCGCCGCCGCGGCCGACAACTCCGAGCGCTGCCCTGCGGGCAAGTTCTGCGTCTTCGCCGGCGACGACTACACGGGCGAGATGAAGACCTTCTCGACCCCCCAGGCCTCGCTCGGCACCTGGAACAACAAGATCTCCTCGCTGGTCAACAACAGCGGCCTGTACGCGACCGTGTACCCGGACGCGAACTTCTCGGGCGACTACCTCTACGTCACCCCGTACAACGGCCCCAACGACCTCGACGGCTCGATCATGGGCCGGTTCGACAACGCGATCAGCTCCATCCGGATCGCCACCACCTCGTACGAGGCCATCCAGGGCGTCCCGTACATGGACTGGACGGCGTGGCCCGACCTGCCGCGGCCCGCGCCGGTTCCGGCCGTCGCGAACTTCGCCGACCTCAACAACGACCGCATCGCCGACCTGCTGGAGCGTGCCGACGACGGCCGCCTGTGGTTCCTGCCCGGAAAGCGGGACGCCGAGGGCCGTACGCAGGGCAAGTTCCTCGGCGGCGGCTGGAACGCCATGACCCAGCTCGTCCGCCACGGCGACTACAACTCCGACGGCAAGGAGGACATCTTCGCCCGCGACAAGGGCGGTGTCCTGTGGTTCTACCCGGGCCTCGGCACCGGTTCCTTCGGCAATCGGATGAGCCTGGGCGGCGGCTGGAACGCCATGCGCGAGATCAGCGCGGCCGGCGACCTGACCGGCGACGGGCGCGGCGACCTGCTCGCCCGCGACACGGCCGGCACGCTGTGGTCGTACCCGGGCAACGGCAAGGGCTGGTTCGGCACGCGCAAGAACCTGGGCGGCGGCTGGAACACCATGAACCAGCTCGTCTCGCCGGGCGACCTGTCCGGCGACGGCCGGGCCGACCTCGTGGCCCGGGACGGCTCGCGGCGCCTGTGGCTCTACCCGGGCAACGGCGCGGGCGCTTTCGGCGCGCGCAAGCAGCTGCCGTACGCCTGGCCGTCGGACTCCCCGATCGTGGCCACCGGCGACTCCACCGCCGACGGCATCAGCGACCTGCTGCGCCCCATCGGCTGGCAGGCCTTCGTGTACCCGGGCACCGGGAAGGGCAGCCTGCGCGGCCCCGAGGGCAGCATGCTCTGGGACACGGCCGACCGGGTCCGCGTCTTCTGACCCCGGGGACCCCGTCCCCCGAGCATCGAGACCCCGAGCACCGAGACCCCGCGCCTTCGGGCGCGGGGTCTCCTGCGTGTCGGGGCCCGGTCCACGGCGGACCCGCCGCGCAAGATCGTCCGCTCGGCTCCGGAAGCCACCGGGCCGCCGTCTTCGCGTCAACCCCTTGCCTGACGGACCGTCAGCTACGACGATGGCCCCCGCACCGGTATGACGAATCGGCAGTCGAGGACGAGGCGGGTACGGCCCATGGCGCGCGTGTTTCCGGAAGGTCGGCTGGTCTACGGGATGCAGCTCCCGATCCAGTCGCAGAGCACCATCTACGCCGAGCCCTGGGAGGCGACGGCCGGCGCGGCCGACCTCGCCGCGGTCGCGCGGGCGGCCGACCGGGCCGGCTTCGGCTACGTCGCCACCTGTGACCACGTGGCCATCCCGCGGCACATGGCCGGCCCCATGAGCACCATCTGGTACGACCCGGTGGCCACCCTCTCCTTCCTGGCCGGGATCACCGAGAACGTGCGGCTGCTGAGCCACGTCGCGATCCTCGGCCTGCGCCACCCGCTGCTCAGCGCCAAGCAGTACGCAACCGTCGACCACCTCTCCGGCGGCCGGCTGATCCTCGGCGTCGGCGCCGGGCACGTGAAGGAGGAGTTCGAGGTGCTCGGCGTGGACTTCGCGCGCCGCGGAGCCGTCCTCGACGAGACCCTCGACGCGCTGCGCGCCGCCCTCGGCCCCGAGGAGTACCCGGAGTTCGAGGGGGAGCTGTTCTCCTTCAAGGACCTCGGGCAGCTGCCCCGCCCCGTCCAGGCCCGGATCCCCGTCTGGGTGGGCGGTTCCTCGCCCGCCGCCGTCCGCCGGGCCGCCGTGCGCGGCGACGGCTGGCTCCCGCAGGGCGACCCGCTCGACAAGCTCCCGGCGCAGATTGCCCGGATCAAGGAGCTCCGCGCCGAGGCCGGGGTCACCGGACCCGTCGAGTTCGGCGCGATCACCGCGCCGCTGTACGTCGGCGAGCCCGGCTGGGAGACCGGCCGGCGGACCCTCACCGGCAAGGCGGAGGCGCTCGCCGAGTCGCTGCGCGCGTACAAGGCGATCGGCATCGATCAGATCCAGGTCCGCTTCCGCAATCGCGACCGGGCCGAACTCATCGACCAGATCACGGCTTTCGGGTCCGAAGTGGGCCCGCTCCTCAACGATTAGGGGTACGGCATGGGCAAGCTGGACGGACGCGTCGTCATCATCACGGGTGCCGCGCGCGGCCAGGGCGAGCAGGAGGCCCGGCTCTTCGCCTCGGAGGGTGCCAAGGTGCTCCTGGGCGACGTACTGGACGAGCAGGGCACGGCGGTCGCGAAGGAGATCGGCGAGGACCGGGCCCGGTACGTACGGATGGACGTGAGCCGCGAAGAGGACTGGGCCTCGGCCATCGCGGCGGCGAAGGAGGCCTTCGGCCCGGTGAACGGGCTGGTCAACAACGCGGGCATCCTGCGCTTCAACGAGCTGACCGCGACCCCGCTGGAGGAGTTCCAGCAGGTGGTCCAGGTCAACCAGGTCGGCGCCTTCCTCGGCATCAAGTCGGTGGCTCCGGAGATCGAGGCCGCCGGTGGCGGCACGATCGTCAACACCTCCTCGTACACGGGCCTGACGGGCATGGCGTACGTGGGCACGTATGCGGCGACCAAGGCGGCGATCCTCGGCCTGACCCGGGTGGCCGCGCTGGAGCTGGCCGCGAAGAACATCAGGGTCAACGCGATGTGCCCGGGGGCCGTGGACACCGCGATGGCCACCCCAGGGAACACCAATCCGGCGGACCTGCCCCAGGAGGCACGGGACGCCATGGCGGAGCTCTACAAGCGCGTGGTGCCGATGGGCAGGGTGGGGCAGCCCGAGGAGATAGCCAAGCTGGCGCTGTTCCTGACCAGCGAGGACTCCTCGTACATCACCGGCCAGCCGTTCGTGATCGACGGCGGCTGGATGGCGGGCGTCAGCATCCTCTAGCACCGCTCCGGCGGCCCCGTGGCTATATCTGATGGAGCGTCAGGTATTGACGCTCCCGCCCTCGCGATGGAACAGTCGTGACATCGAATCTGACGCAACGTCAGAAACAGAAGGACGGTGAATCCCCTTGGAATTCGGGCTCTTTGTGCAGGGATACGTGCCTGAGGCACGGTCCAAGGTCGACCCCGAGGCAGAGCACAAGGCGCTGATCGAGGAGACCGAGTACGTCATCCAGGCGGACAAGTCCGGGTTCAAGTACGCCTGGGCCTCCGAGCACCACTTCCTGGAGGAGTACTCGCACCTGTCGGCGAACGAGGTGTTCCTCGGGTACCTCGCTCACGCCACCGAGCGCATCCACCTCGGCTCCGGCATCTTCAACCCGCTCGCCCCGGTCAACCACCCGGTCAAGGTGGCCGAGAAGGTCGCCATGCTCGACCACCTCTCCAAGGGGCGCTTCGAGTTCGGCACCGGCCGCGGCGCCGGCAGCCACGAGATCCTCGGCTTCCTTCCCGGCATCGAGGACATGAACGGCACCAAGGAGATCTGGGAAGAGACCATCGCCGAGTTCCCCAAGATGTTCCTCCAGGAGGAGTACGAGGGGTTCCAGGGCAAGCACTGGTCGCTCCCGCCGCGCAAGATCTTCCCCAAGCCGTACGGCAAGGCCCACCCGGCCATGTGGTACGCCGCCGGCTCCCCCTCCTCGTACGCCATGGCCGCCAAGAAGGGCCTCGGAGTCCTCGGCTTCAGCGTCCAGAAGGTCTCCGACATGGCCTGGGTGCTGGAGCAGTACAAGACCGCGATCCAGGAGGCGAAGGCCATCGGCGCCTTCGTCAACGACAACGTCATGGTCACCTCGACCGCGATCTGCGCCGAGACCCACGACAAGGCCGTCGAGATCGCCGTCAACGCCAACATGAACCGCTTCCAGTCGCTGGTCTTCCGCTACCACGACACCTTCCCGCGCCCCGAGATGATCCCCGAGTGGCCCGAGATCCTCCCCGAGTACAACGCGGAGATCATCGAGCTGCTGATCGCCGAGGAGCTGCTCATCTGCGGCGACCCGTCCGAGGTCCGCGCGCAGTGCAAGCGCTGGGAGGAGGCCGGCGCCGACCAGCTCTCCTTCGGTCTGCCGACCGGGGTCTCGCCCGAGGACACGATGACCACCATCAAGCTCATCGGCGAGCACGTCATCCCGCACATCGACACCGACCCGGTGCACCGCACCACCCGCTTCCGCGAGGCCGTCTGACCCGGCGGGGGAACTCGGGGCGGCGTCTTCCCGGACCGCCGCCCCGGAACCGGCCCCGGCCGGAGCCATGTCGAGGCCGCGGCCGGCCCGGCGGACTCCGGCCGGGGCCCTGGGCTGCGGCCCTGAACGTGCGGCGCCGCTGCCGGGGGCCGGCCCCCGGACCCCCGCTCCTCAAACGCCGGAGGGGCTGGATTTTGATCGGCGTCAGCCCGCACGTGACCGCCAACGGTCCGGAGACGGCGCGCAACGTGAACACTGTCGGAGAGGACGTCATGCTCGACCACTTGATCAAGGGCGCCACCGTCGTGGACGGGACCGGCGCCCCGGCCCGCGTGGCCGACGTGGGGATACGCGACGGCCGCATCGCCGTCATCGCCCCGCCGGGAACCGTCACCGAACCCGCGGCGAGCAGCGAGGACGCGACCGGCCTCGTCCTGACCCCCGGGTTCGTAGACCCCCACACGCACTACGACGCCCAGCTCTTCTGGGACCCGTACGCGACCCCCTCCATGAACCACGGAGTGACCACCGTCGCGGGCGGCAACTGCGGATTCACCCTGGCCCCCCTCAACCCCGCCCGCCCCGAGGACGCCGACTACACCCGCCGCATGATGAGCAAGGTCGAGGGCATGGCGCTCAAGGCCCTCGAAGAGGGCGTCGACTGGACCTGGTCCACCTTCGGCGAGTACCTCGACGCGCTCGACGGCCGGATCGCCGTCAACGCCGGGTTCATGGTCGGCCACTGCGCGCTGCGCCGGCACGTCATGGGCGAGGACGCCGTCGGCGGCCAACCCACCGAAGAGCAGATGCAGGAGATGCTCGACCTGTTCCACGACGCCATGAACGCCGGTGCCTGGGGCCTGTCGACCACCCAGTCCTCCACCCACTCCGACGGCTCCGGCGCCCCCGTCGCCTCCCGGCACGCGGCGCCCGAGGAACTCCTCGCGCTCTCCCGGGCGGTCTCCGAGCACGAGGGCACCCAGCTCGAAGCGATCGTCGCGGGCTGCCTCGACCAGTTCGCCGACGAGGAGATCGACCTCTTCGTCGAGATGAGCGCGGCCGCGGGACGGCCCCTGAACTGGAACGTGCTCACGATCGACGCCTCCGTCCCCGAGCGCGTGCCGCGCCAGCTGATCCCCAGCGAGCGCGCCCGCAAGGCCGGCGGCCGCATCGTCGCGCTGACGATGCCGATCCTGACCCCCATGAACATGTCGCTGGGCACCTTCTGCGCCCTCAACCTCATCCCCGGCTGGGGGGAGATCCTGGGCCTGCCCGTCCCCGAGCGCATCGAGAAGCTCCGCGACGCCGACGTGCGCGCCGAGATGCTGGTCCGCGCGGCCAGCAAGGAGGCCGGGGTCTTCCGGCGCCTGGCCAACTTCGGGCGCTACGTCATCGGCGACACCTACAGCGAGGCGAACGAGGGCCTGTCGGGCCGCGTCGTCAACGACATCGCGGCCGAGCGCGGCCAGGACGCCTTCCAGTGCCTGGTGGAGATCTGCGCCAACGACGACCTGCGTACGGTGCTCTGGCCCATGCCGACCGACAACGACCCGGCGAGCTGGGCGCTGCGCGCCGAGACCTGGCAGCACGAGGACGTCATGCTCGGCGGCTCCGACGCCGGCGCGCACCTGGACCGCATGTGCGGAGCCCCGTACACCACCCGGTTCCTCGGGGACTGCCTGCGCGGCCGCAAGCTGGTGCCGCTGGAGCAGGCGGTACGGATGCTCACCGACGACCCGGCCCAGCTGTTCGGGCTGCGCGAGCGCGGCCGGATCACCGAGGGCTTCCACGCGGACCTGGTGCTCTTCGACCCGGAGCGGATCGAGGCGGGACCGGCCACGCTCGTGCACGACCTGCCCGGGGACAGCCCGCGGCTGGACGCGCGGGCGATCGGCATGGTGTCCGTACGCGTCAACGGCGTGGAGACCATCCGCGACGACGAGGTGACGGGCGCGATCCCGGGGATCGTGCTCCGTTCGGGCCGGGACACGAGGACGGTGAGCACCAGGTGAGCAGTGCTACGGACAACCCGCAGAAGCTCTTCGTCGGCGGCGAGTGGGTCGAGCCGGCGGGCGGGCACTACGAGGTGGTCAACCCGGCCGACGAATCCGTCGTCGGCCTGGCCCCCGAGGCCTCGCGCGGCCAGGTCGAGGACGCGGCGCGCGCCGCGGCGGCGGCCTTCGAGGGCTGGTCCCGGACGAAGCCGGAGGAGCGGGCCGCGATCCTGGACCGGGCCGCGGACATCATCCAGCGCGAGTACGAGCCCTGGGCGGCGCTCGCGCAGGCCGAGACGGGCGCCCCCACCGGGATCGCGCGCGGCATGCAGGTCGGGGTGGGCGTGGCCCGCTTCCGTCGGTACGCGAAGGGCGCGCTGGAACCGGTCGAGCGCGGGCTGCCGCCGCAGGTCACCGAGGCCGGGCCGATGGGTGCGGCGAGCATCCTCGGCGCCCTGGAGGTGCGCCAGCCGGTCGGGGTCGTCACCTGCATCACCTCGTACAACAACCCGTGGGCCAATCCCGCGGGCAAGGTGGCCCCGGCGCTGGCCATGGGCAACACCGTGGTGGTCAAGCCGGCCCCGCAGGACCCGCTGTCGGTGTTCCGGATGGCCGAGGCCCTGCACGAGGCCGGGGTCCCGGCGGGCGTGGTGAACGTGGTCTCCGGCACCTCGGTGGAGGTCGGCGAGGCGGCCGTGGATTCCCCGGACGTGGACATGGTGTCCTTCACCGGCTCCACGGGCGTCGGGCAGCGCATCGCCGAGGTCTGCGGCCGCACGATGAAGCGGCAGCTGATGGAGCTGGGCGGCAAGGGCGCGGCGATCGTCCTCGCGGACGCCGACCTGGACGCGGCGGTGATGGGGATCGGCACCACCTTCTCCTTCTACTCCGGGCAGATCTGCACGGCTCCGACCCGGGTGATCGTCCACCGGTCGGTGTACGAGCAGCTGGTGGAGAAGCTGCAGGGCTATCTGGCCTTCATGAAGGTCGGAGACCCGGCGGTGCGCGGCACCGTGGTGGGCCCGGTCATCTCGGCGGCGCACCGGGACCGCGTGGAGTCGTACATCGAGCTGGGCAAGAAGGAGGGCGCCCGGATCGCCTTCGGCGGCGAGCGCCCGATGGTGGGTGAGGGTGCCGCCGCGGGCAAGGGGTTCTACGTGGCCCCGACCCTCCTCGTCGACTGCACGAACGACATGCGCGTGGTCCGGGAGGAGATCTTCGGGCCGGTCGTCGTGGTCGTCCCGTTCGACGGAGCTGCCGGGGATGAGGACGAGGCGGTGGCGCTGGCCAACGACAGCGACTTCGGCCTGATCAGTTACGTGTGGTCCGCGGACGCGGCCCGCGCTTTCCGCGTGGCGCGGCGGCTGCGGGCGGGCGGGGTCGGGGTGAACACCATCGGGCGGAACATGGAGGCGCCGTTCGGCGGCTTCAAGCGCTCGGGGGTCGGCCGGGACGTGGGCTCGTACGCACTGCACGCCTACAGCGAGATGCAGTCGATCGTCTGGGCTTGACCAAATGTTGACCCGGAAAGTTTGAAACCGGCCAAAACGGACAGTGCTGCGGTTTCCGCATGGCGAAATAAAAGGTCCAGGCCTGCCGAAACGATGATCGGCGGGCCTGTGAACCTTGTATTGCGTCCTCGTGAAGACTCTCGGTGTCGAGATTCCAAGGACTTTGGTCGTGTGGGGATTCGGACTTGAGTCCTCCAGATGTGGAAAACGCAGCGTCTAACGTCCTGAGGTATGACACAGCTGGACGTCCGGCCCCAGGCCGGAGACACGGTAAACGGAGCCACCCCCCGGGGTGGCTCCGACGGTGACGTACGGGGCAAGGGCCTCGGCAAGGGCTCCGTCGGCCTCGTGGGAAGCGCCGTCATCGGCATCTCCACCGTCGCCCCCGTCTACTGCCTGACCTCCACCCTCGGGTCCACCGCCGGAGAGGTCGGCGTCCAGATGCCGGCCGTCTTCCTGGCCGGCTTCCTGCCGATGCTGCTGGTCGCCTTCGCGTACCGCGAGCTCAACAAGGCCATGCCGGACTGCGGCACCTCCTTCACCTGGACCGTGAAGGCCTTCGGCCCGCGGATCGGCTGGATGTGCGGCTGGGGCCTGGTGATCGCCACGATCATCGTGCTCTCCAACCTGGCCGGCGTCGCCACCTCCTACTTCTGGCTGCTGGCCGGCGAGATCACGAGCAACCCGGCGATCGCCGCCCTGGACGACAACAAGCTCGTCCACATCGCCACCTGCCTCACCCTGATCGCCGTCGCGACCGCCATCAGCTACCGCGGCATGACGGCCACCAAGGGCGTCCAGTACGCGCTGGTCGGCCTCCAGCTCGCCGTCCTCGCCATCTTCGTGGCGATGGCCTTCCAGAAGGCCTCCGCGGGCACCTTCGACACCGGCCTGGACTTCTCCTGGCAGTGGATGAACCCCTTCGCGATCGAGTCCATGGCGGCCTTCACCGCCGGCCTCTCGCTCTCGATCTTCATGTACTGGGGCTGGGACGCCTGCCTGGCCACCAACGAGGAGACCACCGGCTCCGCCAAGACCCCCGGCCGGGCCTCGCTCATCGCGATGGTCGTCCTCGTCGGCTCGTACCTGGCCACCGGCATCGCCGCCCAGATGGCCGTCGGCTCCGGCACCGAAGGCCTCGGCCTCGGCAACCCGGAGACCTCCGACAACGTCTTCGCCGCCCTCGCCGGCCCGGTCATGGGCCCCTGGGTGCTCGGCGTCCTGCTCCTCGTGGCCGTCCTGGCCTCCGCGACGGCCTCCCTGCAGACCACCTTCATCCCGGTCGCCCGCACGGTCCTGGCCATGTCCACGTACGAGGCGCTGCCACCCTCCTACGCCAAGGTCCACCCGAAGTTCAAGACCCCCGGCCGCGCCACCGTCATGGCCGGCGCCGCGACCGGCGCCTTCTACACCGTGATGACCCTGATCAGCGAGAACGTCCTCACCGACACGATCTTCGCGCTCGGCCTGATGATCTGCTTCTACTACTCGCTGACGGCCTTCGCCTGCGCCTGGTACTTCCGCTCCGAGCTGCGCCGCTCCACCCGAGACCTCTTCTTCAAGGGCGTCTTCCCGGTCCTGGGCGGCCTGCTCCTGGCGACCGTCTTCTTCAAGACCCTGATCGACATGTGGAACCCGTCGTACGGCTCCGGCTCCACGGTCCTCGGCGTCGGCAGCGTCTTCATCATCGGCGTCGGCCTGCTGGCCCTCGGCCTGGTGGTCATGTTCGTCACCGAACGCCGCAGCCCCGCCTTCTTCCGCGGCGAGGTCCTGACGAAGTCCACCCCGTCCCTGGTGGTCCAGGACTGACCCCGGGGGGCCCTCAAGCCCCTCCCCCCCCCGCTGTGTCATGCACGCCCGCGGCCCCGGATCGATCCCCCGATCCGGGGCCGCGGGCGTTGTCAGCCGAGGGTGTACTGCTCGTCACCGAACTCGGCGACGATCTTCAGCTTGCCGCCGAGGGCGCGTACGTAGGCGGCGAGGGTCTCGACCTCACTGCGCTCCAGCTCGCCGTTCTCGATCCGGGAGACGCGCGCTTGAGTGACCCCCATGGCTTCCGCGACCTGGACCTGCGTGGTGTGCCGCCGTTTGCGGACCTCCGCCAGGCGGTGTGCGCGCACGACGGAGGTCATCTCCGCCGCCCCCCGGTCGATCTCCGCCTGCTCGGCGGGCGAGAAGGCGCCGGCCTTGTCTCCGCCGACGAGGGAGATCGCTCGCCTCAGCGGGAGGGGCATATTTCTGGGGTGTGGACGATTCTGATCTCACTCCAAAGGGGGCCGCAGCGGTGACTCGGGGTGCGGCGGGGTCGTTGGGACTGGCATGAACGCCATCAAGCGCAGCCTCGCCGCCCTCGTCCTGTCCGGAGGAGCGGCCCTCGCCCTCTGCCCCACCATCGCGCACGCGGCCGACGAGCCCGCCATCCAGGGGCCCCCGATCACCCAGCGCGTCGGCGAGATCGTCGACCACCCCGGAGGCGCCGTCAAGGACGCGAAGACGGCGGTGGAGATCACCGCCGGAGCCGCCGGTTCCGCGTCGAAGGCCACCGACGCCTCCCTCGGCGGAGCCGGCACCGCACTGTCCGCCGGGCTGCCGAAGGCACCGAAGGTGCGGGGCTGAGGTTCAGCAGGCCCCGGCCGCGATGGCGGTGACGCGAGTGACCAGGACCAGTGGGACCTCGCGGCCGGCCGTCCCGGCGGCCGTGTCCCGGTAGGCCGCGTACGAGGGCATCACGGCCACCACCACCGGCCACAGCCGCTCCGTCTCCGCCGGGGTCGCGGGGCGGGCGAGCGCCGGGAAGCTCTCCGTGCCGACGTGCAGCGTGACGGCCGGGTCGGCGCTCAGGTTCAGGTACCAGGCCGGGTGCTGCCCGGCCCCAGCGTTGGACGCCGTGAGGACGTACGTGGCCTCGGCGGCCTCCGCGTCGGGTACGTAGGCCAGCGCCGTGCGGCGCAGCACCCCGGAGCGGCGCCCCCGGGTGGTCAGCAGCAGATCGCGGATCCCGGGGCGCGGCACCCCGCCGGTCTCCTCGAAGCGGCGGATGTGGTCCGCCACCCAGGGGTTCGGGCTGTCGGTGGGGGCCGGGGGCGCGGAGGGGGTGGTGCCGGTCATGCGCCCGTCACCCCGGCGTGCGTGCGGTGCACGGTCGGGGCGAGCGCCTCGTCCAGGACGGCCCGGGCGAAGTCCGGGTGCGGGATCCGGGCCCCGGCGTCGGCGGGGGCGAAGGCGTAGCCGCCTCCGGGCTCCCCCTCGGCGGCGAAGTCGCCCGAAGGGCTCAGCACCGCCCAGTCCAGGCCCGCCGGGGCGGCCGCCCGCAGCGCCTCGGTGCCGGCGCCGTGGCCGACGTAGAACTCCCGCCACTCCTGCGGGTAGCCCGGGGTGTCCATCAGCAGCGCCCCGGAGCGGGTCGGCAGTACCGACGCCAGCCCGACGGAGACCAGGCGCCGCACTCCGGCCCCGCCCAGCCCCGCCGCGAGCGCGCGGGCGGCCGCCGGGAAGAACTCGCCCGGAGCGGCCCCCATGTCGTACACCGCCGCCACCGCCGCGTCGTGCCCGGCGGCGAGCCGCGCCACGTCCGCCGCCGAGGTGACGTCCCCGTCGCCCCGCCCGGCCTCGGTCACCTCGTGGCCCCGCGCCCGCGCCTCGGCGACGACGGCCCGGCCGACGCGGCCGGCGGCGCCGAAGACGATGATTCTGTTGTGTGTGTTCCCTGTGTTCCCCTGCTTCGTCATGCCACGGACCCTAGGGGGAGGACTGGTTACCGATCGGATACCGGCCTACCGTGTGGATCATGACGCAGAGGCCGCCGCTCACGCCCCCACCGCTCGATCCCGAGATGTTCGACCCGGTCTGCCCCTCGCCCCTGGTGCCGTTCCGGATCGGCGACAAATGGGCCGCGCTGATCCTGCGCTGCCTCCAGGACGGCCCCCGCCGATTCTCGGAACTCAAGGTCCCGCTGCGCGAGATCACCGCCAAGTCCCTCACCCAGTCCCTGCGCGGGCTGGAGCGGGACGGCTTCGTGGCGCGCACGGAGTACGAGACCCCGGCGCGCCGGGTCGAGTACGCCCTCACCCCGCTCGGCCGGGGGCTGCTCGACCCCCTGGACGCGGCGTGCGAGTGGACGCGGGAGCACTGGGACGAACTGCTCGACGCCCAGGAGGCGGGGGCGACCGGCCCGCCCAGTGCCGGCGGATCGCGCTGATTTCTGGGCGGGCCCTCCCGGCGGGGTGGTCGTTGGGCAGGACATGATCCTCTGGTTGCTCAACCACCTCAGCACGTTCTTCCTCGGTGTCCTCCTCGTCGGCGGCTTCGTCGCCCTCGCCATCGGCGGCAGCGTGGCCGCGCGCCGCCGCTTCCCGCACCTCGCGGGCGGCGACCACAACGAGATGGTCGGGGTGGCCCTCGGGATGTTCGGCGCGATCTACGGCATCATCCTCGCCTTCGTCGTCGTCACCCTGTGGACGCAACTGGAGAACACCCAGACCATCGTCGCGACCGAGGCCACCGACCTGGCCCTGGTCGTCCGCAGCGCCGAGGTCTTCCCGCCGGCCGAACGCGCCCGCGTGGAGCGGGCGGTGGGCGACTACGTCCACGCCGTCGTGGAGATCCAGTGGCCCCTCATGCGCGAGGGCAGGCCCAGCTACGAGGCCACCGCCGACCAGACGCACGCCCTGTACACGGCACTCCAGGCCTACGAGCCCTCCGGCCCCCGGAGCGAGACCTTCTACGGAGAGGCCGTCGGCCGCCTCAACGACGTCGCCGCGCAGCGCCGGGCGCGCGTGACGATGGCCGAGACCTCGCTGCCGCCGCTGCTCCAAGTGCTCGTGTACGGCGGTGCGCTGGTGATCCTCCCGCTCACCTTCCTCTTCGGGCTGCGGAGCCTGAAGATGCAGCTGCTGTTCGTCTCGGCGGTGGCGGGACTGATCGGCTTCAGCCTGCTGCTGGTGGTGGCCCTCGACCGCCCCTTCGCCGGGGAACTGAGCGTGAGCCCCGCACCGTTCAAGGACGCGGCACTGGCGCAGTTCTGGCGCTAGGGGCTGCCGGCTCCGGTAGCGCCGCCGGTTCCGGCCCCGCCCGCCGCTTCCGGACCGCCCGCTGCGTTCAGCCCGGCCCGCCGCGTTCAACCCCAGGTGCGGGAGGACAGGACGAGCTGGTAGCCGTCGGGGTCGGTGACGGTGACCCCGTGGGTGTCCCAGTACGGGTTGGAGGCGGGCGTACGGGTCCCGCCGTGCTCGACGAGCCGGGCCACGAGGGCCTCGTCGGGCTCCTCGCCCAGGTAGACGACGAAGAGGTCCTCGGCGGTGGGGGAGGGCGCCACCGGGTTCTCGGGGTCGCGGGTCAACTCGAAGTGCCAGCCGCCCCCGAGGGGCCCGACCATCAGCAGGTCGTGCTCCCCGGAGACCCGCTCGGTGGAGCGCCACTGCACGTCGAGCCCCAGCCCGTCCACGTAGAACCGCTCGGCGGCCGCGAGATCGAGGGAGGGCCGGGCGATCCGGATGTGCGCGCGTGAGTCGATCATGGACGAGAGGGTACGGGCCCGTCAGGTGAGGGGGCCGAGATCGATGAGGTCCAGCCGGTCGGGATCGGTGAGCACGTCGATGGCGGCGATCCGGCCGTCGGTCACCGTGAAGGCCATCACCGACATCAGCCGGCCCTCGACCACGCACAGCACGCCGGCGGCCCCGTTGACGAGCACGGGGCGGACGAACGGGGCGAGCGTGCCGTAGAGGGTCGCCTGCGACCCCACGATCCGGGCACCGGTCAGCACCACCGACTGTCCGGCGCGTGCCACGCCGCCGTCGGAACGCAGGACCACGTCGGGGTGGAGCAGGGCGAGGAGCGCGTCGAAGTCCCCGTCGCGGGTGGCCGCGAAGAACGCGCTGACCGCCTCGCGCTGTCGGGCCAGGTCCGGATCCGGTGCGGGCGCCCGGCCCTGGACGCGGCGCCGCGCACGGCTGGCGAGCTGCCGGGTGGCCGCCGGTGTCCTGTCGAGCATCAGGGCGATCTCGTCGAAGGGCACGGAGAACATGTCGTGCAGGACGAACGCCAGCCGCTCCGCCGGAGCGAGGGATTCGAGCACCACGAGCAACGCCAGTCCGACGGAATCGGCCAGCAGTACCTCGACCTCGGGGTCGACGGTGCCTTCGCGGGCGAGGAGGGGGTCGGGCATCCGGGGAGCAGAGCCGCCCCGGTCCAGCCGGCCCAGCCGTTCCAGCCGGTCGTCGAGGGAGTCCTCCCGGCGGGTCTCGCGGGCCCGCAGTCCGTTCAGACACAGCCGGGCCACGACCGTCGTCAGCCAGCCGCCGAGGTTCTCCACGTCACTGACATCGGTACGGCTCAACCGCAGCCAGGCCTCCTGGACCGCGTCCTCGGCCTCACCGATCGACCCGAGCATCCGGTAGGCGACGGCCCGGAGATGGGAGCGGTGCTCCTCGAAGCGGAGGGCCAGGAGGGGCCGGCCGTCTGGGTGGAGGCCGGAGGCCGCGTGCGCGTTCGCGTGCCCGTGCGCGTTCGTGTCCGCGTGCCCGTCGCCGCTTGCGTGTGTCTCCACGCCCATGCTCATGCCCGTGTACCCCCGTACTGAGTTCCCGACCGGTCGATTCAGTAGATCATCCGGCCTCGTCGAAACTCCGCTACTTCCAGGGGTCCTCGGTCGGCATGCAGCCCAGCGCGCGGAGCCGGTCGTCGGTCTCCTTGAGCCCCTGGATCCCCTCGCTGATCTCCGCCCAGCCGCCGGCCGCCGCCTCGGCGGCCTTTTCCTTGTTCGTCGGCGACACGGCGAGGCCCGAGGCGTTCAACACCCTGTGCATGCCGGAGGAGAGGTGCTCGCGGGCCTTGGTCCAGGTGTCGTGGGTCTTCTGCTCGGGGATGTAGGCGACGGTGTACCCCCGAGCCTCCTCCAGCCGGTCCGACAGGGGGCCGAGGTCGATGACGATCTTGCCGTCCTCGTGCTGGCCCCGAGCGGTTCGCGCTGCGGAGATCAGCCCGTGGAGCAGCTTCTCACCGCCGGTCCCGTACCACTGGATCACGCCCGGGCCGGGATTGACCGGCCCCGTGGCGCTGGGGGTCGGGGCGGTGAAGGTCGGCGCGGGCTTGAAGCTCACGTTCGTCTTCGGCGGGGTGATCTCGGGCTCCCCTGCGCATCCGGTGAGCAGGGCGGCACCGAGGGCGCAGGTCACGCCGACGGTGACGGCCGAGGCGAGCGGTAAGCGGACGTGCATGGTTCCCCCTGGGGAGTCCTCGGGTCGTGCTCCGGGCCGGGCTTCGGATCAGTCCTTGCGCCCGGTCGCGGCGACGGTCACACCCAGACCGATCATCGCGAGCCCGCCGGCCCCGCCGACGGCGGAGAGTCGCTGCGGCGACCGAGAGAACCAGCTGCGGGCAGTCGCGGCGACCATGCCCCAGGCGCTGTCGCAGACTACGGCGATGAGGTTGAACACGAGCCCGAGAAGCAGCATTTGGGAGGTGACGTGCCCCTGGTCGCGGTCCACGAACTGCGGCAGGACGGCCGCGAAGAACACGATGGTCTTCGGATTGGCCACCCCGACGGCGAACCCTTCCCACAGCGACCGCCAGTTCCCGTACTCGGCTGCGCCCGCCCCGAACTCCGCACGCAGCGAATGCCGCTGCCGGAAGGCCTTGACCCCGAGGTAGACGAGGTACGCGGCCCCCGCGAGCTTGAGCGCCGTGAACACGAGCACGGACCGCTCCACGACCGACCCCACACCGAAAGCCACGGCGACGACGAGCACGTACGCCCCCAGGGTGTTCCCGGCCACCGTGATCAGCGCGGCCCGCCACCCCTGGGACAGCGCCCGCCCGATGACGAAGAGCACGCTCGGCCCGGGAATGAGGATCAACAGCAACGACATGGCGGCGAACGCCAGCAGCCGGTCAGTGGACACCATGCGGTTCATCGTTCCGGACGGGGGGTGGGAGGGGAAGGGGTTTTCAGGCGGGGGGCGGGGTCACCAGGGCTTGTGCTGCGGGTGGGGTGGTGGCTTTGACAGTGGTTCGGGGGGCGTCCCGGTAGTCCAGTGTTCTTTCGGCGTGGGCCGGTCCCTCAAGGGCGCTCCCTTCGGTCGCGTCGCTTCGCGATGGCCTTCGGCCACCCTTGACCGACCGACCCACGCCGAAAAGCCACAAGACTTCCGGGATCCCCCCGGGGAACGGCCGGGAGGGAAGTGTGGGGAGGAGCGGCCTCGTCTGGGATGCGCAGCCCCCATGGGTCGGTGGTCATCTGGACACGGCCCCGGCAGGACCGTGACCTCGGCCGGTACGGACGCGCGGGGCGATCAGAGCATCCAGGACCGGGCGCCTGAACACCCTTCCCGTGACCGTCGACCGCCACCATGAGCGAGAGAGTGACGGGAAGGGCTTCAGGGTCGGTGGGCGCGACAGATCGCTACACACTCCCACTCGGCTTAGCGACTACCGACCGTCCGTGGCCGAGAGATGCACGGGTGACCGGGATCTATTGGGTTGCCGTCGGGCGGCGCGGTCGGATAGGAAACTTGCATGCTAAAGGGCAACACGGTTGGGCTCAGGGCCCGGCACGAAGACGACATCCCCATCCTGCATGCCGGGCTTCATGACGACGTGGCCACCGCTTCGCGGGCTACTGGTCACCCGTGGCGTCCGCTCATGGCCGGCTCGGAGGCCCTGTCGTTCTTGGTGGACGACAAGGAGCAGGGCCACGTTCCGTTCTCCGTGGTGGACCTGGAGAGCGGCGAGTTGGTCGGCACCGCGACGCTCTGGGGCATCGACAACCACAGTCGGTCCGCGCACGTCGGGCTCGGGCTGTTGCCGTCTGCTCGGGGCAAGGGCTACAGCACCGACGTGGTCGCGGTCCTGTGCCACTACGGATTCGTCGTACGCGGCCTGCACCGGCTGCAGATCGAGACCCTGGCGGACAATACGGCGATGCTCCGGTCCGCCGAGCGCAACGGGTTCGTTCGCGAGGGCGTGTTGCGCTCCTCGGCTTGGGTGATGGGCGAGTTCCTGGACGAGGTCCTCCTCGGCCTCCTGGCCCAGGACTGGAAGCCGGCCCCGAAGGTCTAGGACGGTTCGGGGCGGTGAGCCATCAGGACCGTCAGGCGGCCTTCTTGATCAGGTCAACCTGAAGCATGGCCATGTGCTTGGCGTCTTCGATGTCGGTCAAGCTCACCCTCACGTACGCCACGACATTGCCGACGCGCATGACGACCTCGGTGCCGCCCCTGCCGTCGGTGAGCGCCTCGGTTTCGTCCGCGCCGAGTCATCACCGACGAAGACGCCTCCGAGTTTCTCGTTGGTCGGCAGTGCCGACCGGACTTGCTCCGCCGACAGTGCGCCGGAGGTCTTTCCCTTCCCGCCGTCGATTCCGACCACCCCTACGGCCGCAGCCGCATCCGGATCCGCGTCACCCCCGCAGCCGGTCAGTGCCGCCACCAGCGCCACGACACACGGTCCCCCGCACAAAGGCCTTCACTCTGCACTCCGTTCATCCTCGAAAGATCCAAATCACCCGACGGCCACGCGGCCTGCTCCGCAGTCACCGTAGTCTGGCGATCATGGGGGACTGGGAGATGCGGCCGGCTTCGGTGGGGGACGTCGAGGCGGTGGCCGAGCTGAGGGCCGTGGTGCTGCGGGCGGATCTCGAGCGGCTCGGGCGGTACGACGAGCAGGGGGTACGGCAGCGGCTGCGGGACGGGTTCGAGCCCGCGCACACCTGGGTGATCGAGGTGGGCGGTACGTTCGCCGGTTGCGTGTCGCTGCGGCCGGCCGAGGACGCCCACTGGCTGGAGCACTTCTACCTCGCCCCACACCTACAGGGCAGAGGCATCGGCGCGGCCGTGCTGCGTGGGCTGCTGGAGCAGCGCGACCGCAACGGCACCCGGGTCCGGCTGAATGTGCTGCAGGGTAGTGCGGCCCGGGGGTTGTACGAGCGGCACGGGTTCAGACTTGAGACCGAGGATCCGGTGGACGTGTTCATGGTGCGCGATCCCAAATGATCATCTGCGGTGGATCTGCAGAGTGGCGACGACCGCCAGCCCGAGGGTGATGTGCATCAGGGACAGGGCTGCGACGGTGCCTCCGTCGGCGCCGGACGACAACGGGCCGGCAGCCGACAGCAGGGCCAGCCCGCCGCCCACGTACTGCGCGATCCGCAGGAAGACCGGCTTCCACAGGGCCAGCAAGAAGGCAGCGCCCGTCCCGACGACCAACGGGACGACGGAGGCACCGATGACACCCCCGACGGTGATCGGGTGCTCCGTGCCGCCGTTGACGATGACGAGCGGTGCACCAGCGAGCTTGGCGACGGCAAGAACGATCAGATTCACCGCGACCGCACCGCCCACGCCGATGGCCAGCGCCTTCCACCAGGCGAGGCCGGAACGGCGGACCGGGGCTGTGGTGGGCACAGAGGTAGGAACGGCATTGCTAGACATGGGACTTCCTCCAGCACGTGAAGTGTTGTTGCGCTGCCGTACGGCCAGCGTCATACGAGGAAGCTTCCAACCTGAACTTCACTTGAGGTCAAGCCCTGTTCCGCCCTGTTCCGCCATGGATCAGCCACGGACGGTCGGTAGTCGCTTAGCCGAGTGGGAGTGTGTAGCGATCTGTCGCGCCCACCGACCCTGAAGCCCTTCCCGTCGTCCTTGCGCTCGTGGTGGCGGTCGACGGTCACGGGAAGGGTGTTCAGGCGCCCGGTCCTGGATGCTCTGATCGCCCCGCGCGTCCGTACCGGCCGAGGTCACGGTCCTGCCGGGGCCGTGTCCAGATGACCACCGGCCCTTGGGGGCTGCGCATGTCGGACGAGGCCGCTCCTCCCCACACTTCCCTCCCGGCCGTTCCCCGGGGGGATCCCGGAAGTCTTGTGGCTTTTCGGCGTGGGTCGGTCGGTCAAGGGTGGCCGAAGGCCATCGCGAAGCGACGCGACCGAAGGGAGCGCCCTTGAGGGACCGGCCCACGCCGAAAGAACACTGGACTACCGGGACGCCCCCCGAACCACTGTCAAAGCCACCGCCCCACCCGCAGCACAAGCACACCCACCACCCCCACCCCCACCCCCACCCCCACCCGCGAACGCAGCCCAGCTCCGGCTACTTGGGTGGGGGCAGGGACGGTCCATCAGGTCGTCCGGCACCGGTAGCGCGGGGCACTGTCGTCCGGCTGGTCCGGGCTCGCGAAGTGGAACGGGACTCCGAGGTGGGCCGCCAGGGCGGTGCCGGCTCGGGTGGCCGCGGCGGCGTGCGGGTCCAGGGGGCCGCGGTCGGCGCCTTCGGCTTCGAGGGCGCGGGTGCCCGTGCCCCAGTAGACGGTGGCCAGTTCGTGTTCCCCGGCCGGGTCTGCCGTCAGGGCGAGCAGCCGCACGAACCAGCCGTGGACCGTGTCCCCGTCCCAGACGGCCTCGATCGCCACCACCCGGGCCCGGATGCCGGAGGCGATGGCGGCGAGTGACTCCAGGTCGAGCGGACAGTCGGGGGTGCGGGCCACCCGGTCGCCGAAGTGGACGTACCGGTCGGAGACCAGTTTCTGGGCCTCGTAGAGGCCCACCCCCTGGGCGCGGCGGGCCTCCCAGACCACGCGGACGGCGTTCATCAGGCGGTCCTGGAGGACGTACCCGTCCACCTGGCGGCGGATGCCTTCCGGGAGGTGCTCCCACAGTTCGTGCAGTTCGTGCAGTTCGTGCAGTTCGTGCAGTTCGTGCAGTCCGTGCAGTCCGTGCAGGTCCTCGCTCATGCCGAGTCCTCCGGGACGAACAGGCTGACCCGGTAGGTCGTCGGGTGCGCGAGGCGGCCGCAGAGGAGGTCGATGCGGAGCTGCGACGGGTCGGTGACGGTGCCGTCGGCCCGCAGGCGGTCGAGGTACGTCCGGAGCTCCGACTGCTCGGTCGTCGAGAACAGCGGCTCCCAGCGGCCGGGGGCGTCCGCCGTCCGCTGGGTGGCTCGAATCCTGCTGCGTGTGCGTGCGCGCTTGCGTTGGCCCGGCATGGGGTCATGTTCGCCGTGGATGGCTCCCCGATGCCATCGGGTTTCGACCGGCCGGGGTTTCACCTCGCCCCGGCCCCCGCTACAGGTACTGCCCGAACCCGTCGAGGATCCGCAGGATCTCCGCCTCCCCCTCCGAGGGGAGCTGGAGGACGACCTCCTCGATGCCCAGGTCGGCGTAGTGGGACATCTTCCCGGGGGTCGGCTGGACGGCGTACGGGACCACCTGGAGGGACTTGGGGTCGCGGCCGGCGGCCTCCCAGACCTGGCGCAGGGCCGGGAGGGACTCCGTCAGGCCGCCGCCGCCGATCGGGAGCCAGCCGTCGCTGTGGTCGGCGATGGCTGCGAACAGCTTCGGGCCGGCCTGGCCGCCGATCAGGGTGCGCGGGCCGTACAGGGGCACGCCCGGGGCGAGTTCGCGCGGGGACTGGACCGGCTTGGGGTGGGCCGAGCTGGCCTGGACGGAGGAGAACTGGCCCACGTACGCCGTGGGGTCCGGGGACCACAGGGTCCGCATCAAGGCCATGCGGTCGCGGACCAGTTCGCGGCGGGTGCGCCACTCGACTCCGTGGTCGGCGGCCTCCTCGACGTTCCAGCCGTAGCCGATGCCGAGGGTGACGCGGCCGTCGGACAGGTGGTCCAGCGTGGCGACCTGCTTCGCGAGGTCGATGGGGTCGTGCTGGGCGACGAGGGTGATGCCGGTGCCGAGGTGGAGCCGCTCGGTGACGGCGGAGGCCTGGCCGAGGGCCACGAAGGGGTCCAGGGTGCGGCCGTACATCTCCGGGAGTTCGCCGCCCATCGGGGCCGGGGTGACGCGGCTGACCGGGATGTGGGTGTGCTCGGGGAGGTAGAGGCCGGAGAAGCCGCGCTCCTCCAGGGCCCGGGCGAGGGGTACGGGAGCGATGGTGCGGTCGGTGAGGAAGACGGTCGTGGCGATCCGCATGTGCGCTGACACCTCCGTGGTGTGGGGAGGGCCAAAGTACGGCTTCGCGCGTGCGGAGGGCAGGGGCGTGCGTCGGCCATGGCCGTGTCAGCCCCCGGTGTCAGCCCCGGGGGTACCGGGTCAGCCCCGCGGGTACCGGGTCAGCCAGGCGGTGGAGGTGGCCGCCGGGCCGTGGAGGGCGGGGCCCTGGGTCATCTCCAGGGCGAAGTCGTCGGCGAGTTCCAGGACCGTGGCGCGGCCTTCGAGGCCGGCGAGCCAGGCCGCGGGGAGGGCCGTTTCGCCGTGCTGTGCGCCGAGCAGGGAGCCGCACAGGGTGCCGGCGGCCGCGGAGTCGCCGCCGTGGTTCACCGCGAGGTGCAAACCGTGTGCCACGTTCTCGGCGACGAGGGCGCAGTACACGGCGACGGCGAGGACCTCCTCGGCCTGGCGGCCGGGGCCGGGGGACAGGCCCTCGATGGTCTGCGGCGAGGGGACGCCCGTGGTGACGGCGCCGAGCGCGCGCTGCAAGGCGTCCGTGACCGGCTGGTGGCCGGGGCGGACGCCGAGCAGGCCCAGCGCGCGCTGGACGGCGGAGTCGAGGGATTCGCCGCGGGTCAGGCCGTGGACGATGACCGCGTGGGCGCCGGCCGACAGGTAGGCGGTGGGGTGTCCGTGGCTCTGCGCGGCGCATTCGACGGCCAGTTGCAGGACCAGGGCCGGTTCCCAGCCGACCAGCAGCCCGAAGGGGGCGGAACGGGTGGCGGCGGCCGGGTCCAGGGCGGTCGGGTTCTTCGGCTGGGCGAGCGTGCCGAGGACTCCGTCGGCGAAGCCGGTCAGGCAGGAGCGGTCGGGGGAGCGGCGGGCGTACAGCCACTCCTCCTGCGCGAGCCAGCCGTTGTCCTCGCGGCGCTCGTCGGGGCCCCAGTCGTGCTGGGTGAGGGCCCAGCGGAGGTACGCGCGGTGCACGTCGGTCGGCGGGTGCCAGGCGCCGGTGTCCCGGCGCACGTGGGCCCGTATCAGGCCGTCCACGGTGAACAGGCCGAGCTGGGTGGCGGCGGTGACCTTCGCGCGGGGGGCCGGCTCGGTCAGGCCCGACGGGCCGTGGGCCTGGAGGAGTTCGGGGAGGGAGAGGGCGGCGACGGGTGCGCCGAGGGCGTCGCCGATGGCCGAGCCGAGGAGAGTTCCCCTGACGCGGCTACGGAAGTCCTGCTGCTCGGTGCGGCCCCAGAGGCCGGTGGTGACGGCGGCACGGCCGCCGATGGTCGCGCCGGCGGCGGGGCCTGTGGCGGGGCCCAGGCCGGTGGCTCCGCCGGTGGGTGCGGGTGGCGGCTGCAGGGGCTGGAGGGGCTGGGCTGCCCCGGGCCTGCTCTGTTGCTCCCCGGACGTTTCCGTCGCCGTGTCCATTTCGATCCCCCCGGACTCCCGCGCGTGCTCTGGCGGGCACTGTAGTGGACAGTACCGATCGGGTCCGGAAGTAGTCGGTCATGCGGGCGGTAGGGGGGCGGGGAACGGCTGGATTCAGCCGGTCCCCTTCCTGACGCGGAGCTCGCACCGCTGCGCCGGACTCCGTCGGGTGGTGGCCGGTCGGTGGCGCACCACCGGCAGCCGGTGGGCGGGTGCTGGTGGGCGGCCCTGCGGGGCTGGGTCCCCTACCCACCCTTCGCCCGTTCCCCGGGCGCTGCCCGGACCCCGGTCCTCAAACGCCGGACGGGCTAGGAGGGGGTACCGGGCTCCGCCCGGACCCCCTGGGGCTCTGCCGCGGTCCCCGGTCCTCCAGCGCCGGACGGCTGGGAGGGGGTGCCGGGGTGCGCCCGGACCCACTGGGGCTCCGCCTCGGTCCCCGGTCCTCCAGCGCCGGACGGGCTGGAGGGGTGCAGGGGTGCGCCCGGACCCGCCCTGGGGCTCCGGCCCCGGACCCCGCGCCTCAAGCGCCGGCGGGGCTGGATATGGCCGGCGCCGGGGGAAATCCAGCCCCTCCGGCGTTTGAGGAGCGGGGGTCCGGGGGCTGGCCCCCGGGAACGGCGCCGCACCCGGTAACGGGTCCGGGGCGCAGCCCCGGGGAGTGGCCGCAGCGGCGGGCACGCCGGTGGCCGGCCCCGCCGGCCCCCGCGGCGGGCGGCTCGGGGCGGCGGCCCGGGGCAGCGGCCCGGGGCAGCGGCTCGGGGGGCGGCCCGGGGCGGGCTTCGCGCGGGGTGGGTTCCCGCGCCGGCCAGGCGGGTGGCACGTTTTGACAGTGGACTTACACCCGGCCGGTTTCGGCCATGCCGTGTTCACGTTGCGTTATTCGCAGGCCAAGAGTCTCGGGGCATGAAGAAGGCACTGCTCGCCGCGACCGTCGTCGCTTCCACGCTCACCGTCGCCGTCGTCGCGGCCCCCGCCGCCTCCGCCTCCGCCTCCGGGTGGGACCTCTCCTGGGGCGGCCGGCACCACGGCAACTCCTCCATTCCCTTCACCGAGGCCACCGTCACCGCCGGTGCCGACGGCGCGTACACCCTGAAGTGGAACGCCAAGGGCACCAAGCGCGTCGAGATCAAGGCGAACGGCAAGGTCGTCGCCAAGGGCGGCGCGCAGGGCGAGGCCGTGGTCGGCGGGCTGCCCGCCGCCGACCGGCAGTGGTTCGACTTCGAGCCCGAGCGCGGTGAGGGCCTGCGCCTGGCCGACCGGCTGATCAAGCTGGACGGCACCACCAACTTCCGTGACGCGGGCGGCTACCGCACCACGAACGGCCAGTGGGTCAAGATGGGCGAGATCTACCGCTCCGACGCCCTCAACAAGCTCACCGAGAACGACCTCGCCAAGCTCCAGCGCCTGCGCGTCAAGACGGTCTTCGACCTCCGCATGGAGAGCGAGCGCACCACGGACGTGGACAAGGTCCCGGCCGGCGCGCGCTACGTCGTCGCCGACGTCTTCGCGGGCTCCGGCTCCTTCCAGACCATGCCCAAGACCCCCGACGAGGCCGTCAAGGCCATGGTCGACGCCGAAAAGGCCATGGTCAGCGGGGAGGGCGGGAAGAAGGCCTACACGCAGGTCTTTGAAGGCATCGAGCGCGACCGCAACCGCAACCGCTCCGTCCTGTTCCACTGCACCGCGGGCAAGGACCGTACGGGCTGGGCGAACGCCTCCCTGCTGACCGCCCTCGGCGTGCCGAGCGAGACCGTGATGGCCGACTACCTGGCCAGCAACGACTACCGCAAGGCCGCCAACGACGCGATCCTCTCGCACCTGCCGGCCTCGCACGCCGCCGTCTACAAGCCGCTGCTCGACGTGCGCCCCGAGTACCTCAACGCCGGGTACGACGAGGTCACCGCGAAGTTCGGCAGCTTCGACGCCTACCTCAAGGACGGCCTCGGCATCGACGGCCGCGAGCTGAAGCAGCTGAAGAAGGACCTCCTGGTCGGCTGATCAGCCACAGGGCGAACCTCGACGTGCGGGCCCTGCCGGGCTGTTCCCCGGCCGGGCCCGCACGCGTTCACCACACCCGTCAGTCCAGGACCGGCAGCAGCTCCGGCAGGTGGCCGTCCGAGGCGCGGGCCGCGGCCTGGCGTTCCTCCGGGACCTCGCCGTAGAGGGTCGTACGGGCCTTCGCGGGACGGCCGGCCGCCTCGGCGACGGCGATCAGGTCCTGGACGGACTTGTACGAGCCGTAACCGGAGCCCGCCATCCGGGAGATGGTCTCCTCCATCAAGGTTCCGCCGAGGTCGTTGGCGCCCGAGCGCAGCATCTCGGCCGCGCCCTCCGAGCCCAGCTTCACCCAGCTGGTCTGGATGTTGGTGATGTGCGGGTGGAGCAGGAGGCGGGCCATGGCCGTCACCGCGCGGTTGTCGCGCACCGTCGGACCGGGGCGGGCGATGCCCGCCAGGTAGACGGGGGCGTTGGTGTGGATGAAGGGAAGCGTCACGAACTCCGTGAAGCCCTCGACGCCCTTCGCGTGCGCGTCCTGCTGGATGCGGGCCAGCGTGCGGAAGTGGCCCAGCCAGTGCCGGGGCTGGTCCACATGGCCGTACATCATGGTGGAGGAGGAGCGGATGCCGAGCTCGTGCGCCGTCGAGACGACGTCGATCCAGTCCGCCGTGGGCAGCTTGCCCTTGGTGAGGACCCAGCGGACCTCGTCGTCCAGGATCTCCGCCGCCGTGCCGGGGATCGAGTCGAGGCCGGCCTCCTTGGCCGCCGTCAGCCAGTCCCGTACCGACATCCCCGTGCGCGTGGCCCCGTTGACCACCTCCATCGGGGAGAAGGCGTGCACGTGCATGCCGGGCACGCGCTCCTTCACGGCCCGCGCGATGTCGAAGTAGGCCGTGCCGGGCAGGTCCGGGTGGATGCCGCCCTGCATGCACACCTCGACCGCGCCCACGTCCCAGGCCTGGGCGGCCCGGTCGGCGACCTGGTCGAGGGAGAGGGTGTACGCGTCCGCGTCGGTGCGGCGCTGCGCGAAGGCGCAGAAGCGGCAGCCGGTGTAACAGACGTTGGTGAAGTTGATGTTGCGGGTCACGATGTACGTGACGTCCTCGCCCACCACCGACTTGCGCAGGTCGTCCGCGATCCGGCAGAGGGCGTCCAGCGCCGGGCCGTCCGCGTGCAGGAGGGCGAGCGCTTGCTCGTCGGTGAGCTTCACCGGGTCGTCGGCGGCCTGCGCGAGCGCCGCCCGTACGTCCGTGTCGATGCGCTCGGGATCGGGGACCATGCCCGGGGCCGCGGCCTCGCGCAGGGCCTCCCAGTCGCCGTAGACCTCGTCGAAGTCGTCGCGGCGGTCGCCGGTACGGCCCTGCGTGTCGATGGTGGTGTGCAGGTCGGTGCGGCCGTAGGCGGTGAAGCCCTCGTCCGGCTCCTGCCACGGCCGGCCCTCGACCTTCGCGGACTCGTCCGCGAGCCCGCTCTCCGCGTCGGCCAGCGCGCGTACGTGGGGCAGCAGGCGCGGGTCCAGCCAGGGTTCGCCGCGCTGGAGGAACTCCGGGTAGATCGTGAGGCGTTCGCGGAGCTCGAAGCCGGCGGCGGCGGTGCGCTCGGCCAACTCCTCGATGTGCGGCCAGGGGCGCTCGGGGTTCACATGGTCGGGGGTGAGGGGGGAGACGCCGCCCCAGTCGTCGATGCCGGCGCCGATGAGCAGCGCGTACTCGGAGTCCACCAGGTTCGGCGGGGCCTGGATGCGGGCGCTCGGGCCGAGGAGGTGGCGGGCCACGGCGATGGCCGCCGCGAGTTCCTCCAGCTCCGCGTCGGGCATCCCGCGCATGGCCGTGTCGGGCTTGGCCCGGAAGTTCTGGACGATGACTTCCTGGATGCCGTGGTAGCTGCGCTGGATCCGGCGCAGCTCGAAGAAGGCGTCCGCGCGCTCCTCGTAGGACTCGCCGATGCCGATCAGCACGCCCGTGGTGAAGGGGACGTTGGAGCGTCCGGCGTCTTCGAGCACGCGCAGCCGGACGGCCGGGTCCTTGTCGGGGGAGCCGTGGTGGGGGCCGCCGGGCTCGGACCACAGCCGGGTGGCGGTGGTCTCCAGCATCATCCCCATCGAGGGGGCCACCGGCTTGAGGCGCTGGAGGTCCGACCAGGACAGCACGCCGGGGTTCAGGTGCGGGAGGAGGCCGGTCTCCTCCAGGACGCGGATGGCCATGGCGCGCACGTAGGCGAGGGTGTCGTCGTAGCCGTGCGCGTCGAGCCACTCGCGGGCCTCGGGCCAGCGGTCCTCGGGCCGGTCGCCGAGCGTGAACAGGGCTTCCTTGCAGCCCATGGCCGCGCCCTGGCGGGCTATGTCGAGGACCTCGTCGGGGGAGAGGTACATTCCGTGGCCGTCGCGGCGGAGCTTGCCGGGAACCGTGACGAAGGTGCAGTAGTGGCACTTGTCGCGGCACAGGCGGGTGAGGGGGATGAAGACCTTGCGCGAGTACGTGATGACGCCGGGCCGGCCGGCGGCTTCGAGTCCGGAGTCCCGCACCCGGGCGGCGGAGGCGGCGAGGTCCTTCAGGGCCTCGCCGCGCGCCTGCAGGAGTACGGCCGCCTCGGTCGCGTCGAGCGCGACGCCGTCGCGGGCGCGGCGGAGCGCGCGGCGCATCGAGTTCTCGGTCGGAGCGTCACTCGGAGTGGTCATGGCCCGAGCATACGATCCGCTCGCGCGCGCACGGAGGGGCTCATCGCATCAGCTCCCCGGCGTTGACCAGCAGAGACTGGCCGGTTATCGCCCGTGCCCGGTCGGAGGCGAGGAAGGCGGCGGCGTCGGCGACGTCCCCGTCGGTGGCCAGGTCCGGCAGCGCCATGCGGTCGGTGAGCCGTGCGTGCACCTCGGCCTCCGGCACGCCTTCGGTGTGCGCGGTGAAGGTGACGAAGGCCTGCACCGGGGGACCCCACATCCAGCCGGGGAGCACGGTGTTCACGCGGATGCGGTGCGGGCCGAGCTCGCGGGCCATGGAGTACATGGCGGAGGTCAGCGCGCCCTTGGAGGCGGCGTAGGCGGCCTGCTGCACCTCGTTGGGGGAGGCGATGGCGGACTGGGTGCCGATGATGACGACGGAGCCGCCGGTGCGCTTCAGCGCGGGCAGGCAGGCGCGGGTCATGCGCAGGGTGCCGAGCAGGTTGACGTCGAGGATCTGCTGCCAGGTGCCGAAGTCGGCGTCCTCCAGGCCCCCGAAGTACGAGTCCCAGGCGGCGACGTGCACGACGGCGTCGACCCCGCCGAACCGCTCCTCGGCGAGGGCGGCGAGGGCCTCGCACTGGCGCTCGTCGGAGATGTCGGTCGGCAGGTACGCGGTGTGCGTGCCGTCGGGGTCGATCTCGGCGGCGGCCTTGGCGAGGTTGGCCTCGGTCCGCGCCCCGAGCACGGCGTTGCCGCCGTCGCGGACGACGGTGGCGGCGACCTGGTGGCCGAGGCCGGCGCCCACGCCGGAGACGATGACGGTCTTGCCTTGCAGTAGTAGCGGCGACATGGTGCGGCCTCCCGACGGCCCAGCGGATCTGACGGGTCGTCAGGCTACGGCGCGGGGCGCGGGGAGGGAAGGGGCGGGGACCCCGCCGTGGGTGCGTGTGGCGCCGCTGCCGGGGGCCGGCCCCCGGACCCCCGCTCCTCAAACGCCGGAGGGGCTGTATTTGCCTCCGGCGGCGCCTCAAACGCCGGCGGGGCTGGAGATGGCCGGCGTCGGCCTGCACTTGAGTGCCGGGGCTGGGAAATCCAGCCCCTCCGGCGTTTGAGGGGCGGGGTCTGGGGCGGAGCCCCAGGGGGTCCGGGCGCAGCCCGGCATCCCCCTCCCAGCCCGTCCGGCGCTTGAGGCGCGGGGTTGCGGGCGGAGCCCCAGGGGGGTCTGGGCGCAGCCCGGCATCCCCTCCTCAGCCCGTCCGGCGCTTGAGGACCGGGCTCGGGGCAGCGCCCGGGGAACGGAGGAAGGGCGGGTCGGGGACGGCCCCGCAGGGGCGGCCAGGCGGCCAGGCGGCCAGGCGGCCACGCGGCTACGCGGCCAGTCGGCGACGCGGCGACGCGGCTACGCGGCCAGGCGGTGGAGGCCCTCCGTGATCTCGTCCGCCGTGTGCGTCGTGAACGACAGCCGCAGGGTCCGGGGGTCCGGGGACCGGGCGTAGAAGGGGGCCCCGGGGACGAAGGCGACCCCTCGGGAGGTCGCCGCGCGGAGCAGGGCCGTCGCGTCGTGACCCTCGGGGAGGCGGGCCCAGACGAACATGCCGCCCTCCGGGCGGTTCCACGTGGAGCCCGCCGGGAGCGCGGCGGCCAGGCCCGACAGGAGCGCGTCGCGCCGTACTCGGTAGGCGCTCCGGACCCGGGCCACGTGCGCGTCCAGGTCCGCCGTCCGCAGGTACTCCGCCGCCGCCAGCTGGTCCACCGTCGAGGTGTGCAGGTCCGCCGCCTGCTTCGCGAGCACCGCCCCGCGCAGCAGCGCGGCCGGGGCGCGCAGCCAGCCGAGCCGGAGCCCGGGGGCCATCACCTTCGAGAAGCTGCCGAGCAGCGCGGTGCGGTCCTCGGCCCCCGGGTGCGCGGCCAGCCAGGGGACGCTGTGGCCCTCGTAGCGCAGGTCCCCGTACGGGTCGTCCTCCAGCAGCCACAGTCCGAGCCGGGCCGCGAGCGATGCGATCTCCGCGCGGCGGGCGGCGGGCAGGGTGCGGCCGGTCGGGTTCTGGAAGGTGGGGATCGTGTAGAGGAGTTTGGGGCGTTCGCGGGCCACGATCTCGGCCAGCGCGTCCGGGAGGATGCCCTCGTCGTCGCACGGCACGGGGATGACGCGGGCGCCGGCGAGCGCGAATCCCTGGAGGGCGGCCAGGTAGGTGGGGTTCTCGACGAGCACCGCGTCGCCGGGCTCGATCAGCGCGGTCGTGATCAGGCCGAGCCCCTGCTGCGATCCGGTGGTGATCAGCAGGTCGTCCCCGGTGGTCGCCAGTCCCCGCCGGTCGATCCGGGCCGCCACGGCCGCGCGCAGTTCCGGGGCGCCCTCGGTGGTCGAGTACTGGAGGGCGCGGCGGGCGGACCGCGCGAAGGCGGAGTCGTACGCGGCCCGCAGGCCCTCGGTGTCGAAGAGTTCGGGCGCGGGCAGGCCGCCGGCGAAGGAGATCATGCCGGGCTGCGCGGTGACGGCGAGGATCTCGCGCACGGCGGAGGGGGCGGTCGTACGGATCCGGGCGGCGAAGGGCGGCGGCGGAGCGGGGGCGAGCACGCCGCCGGACGCGGCTGCGGCTGCGGCTGCGGGTGTGGAGGCGGGCGCTGGAGCGGGCACGAGGGCGGGCACGGGAGCTCCTTCGGGAGGCGGGTGCGCGCATCGTAGCGGCGGGAAGGTGTAGACGGCACCTATGTATCGGATGCTGAACGTCCCACTGAACGCCCCCCAGGGGCTCCCCATCTGACGTCGCATCAGCTAGACCGTCTCCCATGACAGCAGACGAGCGGAACACCCGGGCCGACGACTACGCCGAGCTCGCCTCGGTCGGCCCCTACGGAGTCCACCCCGGCCACGCGCTGATCACCATGGTCGAACCGCACCCGGGCCACGAGTTCGCGTACAACCGCTGGTACGAGGACGACCACTACTACGCCGGCGCCATGGCCATGCCCTGGATGTACGCCGGCCGCCGCTGGGTCGCCACCCGCGACCTCCAGGAGCTGCGCTACCCGGAGAAGTCGGCCGTCGCCCAGCCCGTGACCGCCGGGTGCTACATCTCGACGTACTGGGTCACCGAGGGCCGCTACGACGAGCACATGAAGTGGACCGTCGGCATCAACAAGCGCCTCAACCGCGACGGCCGCGTCTACCAGGACCGCACCCACGTCTTCACGGCGTTCCAGGACCACGAGGCCACCGTCTACCGGGACGGCGCCGTCGGCCCCCGGGACTTCCACGCCCTCGACCACCCGTACGGCGGGCTCGTCGTCCAGGTCATCGACGCGGAGGGCCCGGAGCGGCGGGCCGAGCTGCTGGAGTGGCTGCGCTCGCGCGCCCTGCCGAAGCGGCTGGCCGGTTCACCGGCCGCGATGGTCACGGTCTTCCGGCCGACGCCGCTGCCCGGGGACCGGATGACGTACGTGAAGCAGGTCGAGGGGGTCGACACCCGGCTGACCCTGCTGTGGTTCCTGGAAGCCGACCCGCGCAGCTGCTGGGACCGGTTCCAGGGGCTGGACGCGGAGGTCGCGGAGTCGGGGCTGGGGCGGGTCGAGCTGGTGGCGCCCTTCATCCCGACGGTGCCGGGGACGGACCGCTACGTCGATCGGCTGAGGTAGTCCGGGAGGTCCTTCCGGACATGGCCGAGCCCCCTCGGCAGGCGACGGCGGGCCGGTCGAGAGGGCTCCAGTCAGTGGTGCAGGTGGTGCAGGTGCTGCTGGTAGTGCGTGTGGTGCTGGTCGTGCAGGTGCTGCTGGTTGTGCTTGCCGTACGGGTCTTGATGGTCGTACGGGTCGTGCGGTGGAGCGGGTGGAGCTGGTGGCGCTTGTCGTGTGACGGAGGACGGGGAGGGTCGCCTGGACGTTCAGGCGAGGCGCCCCAGGCGGCCCTCGGTCACCTCGGCGACGAACGAGGTCCAGGAGCCGGGCGCGAAGGTGAGGGACGGGCCGTCCTGCACCTTCGAGTCACGGACCGCGATGGCCTCCATGACGGGGGACTTGACCTCGACGCAGGCGCCGTTGGCGGAGTACGAGGACTTGGTCCAGTTTTCCGTTGCACCTTGACGAATAGCCATGTTTCTCTCCGGTTCAGCGAGTGGTTCCGGTGTCATGTCGGCCATTGCTCCGGCTGACGTGATCGACGCTACCCGCAGCTCCCGGTGCGTGAAGGAGGCGTTCACCCGACCGAGTGGCATATTCCATTCAGGTCTTCTGTGGCCGGGGAGTGACGGTGTACCGTACCGGCCTTTTCGTCGGACCTCATTTCCCCTTGCCCGCGAAGTCCTCGATGATCTGCGCGATGAACTGCCTCGTCTGGTCCACATTGTGGGCCTGTGCGCGCAGATGTTCGTACATCACGCTGTATTTCTGGACGTCGTTGGCCTTCTCGAGGTACAGGTCGCTCGTCACGCCTTCGATGTAGACCACCGTCGAGTCCGAGGCGTCCGGGAATTCCAGAATGGCGTACTGGCCGTTGACGCCCGGGTGGGCTCCCACCGAGAAGGGCATCACCTGGACGGTGACGTGCGGCTTCTCCGACTGCTCTATCAGGAACTCCAGCTGCCGGATCATGAGCTGCGCATCGCCCACGTGCCGCCGCAGGGCGGCCTCGTCGATGACCGCCCACAGGCGCAGCGGCCCGATCTCGGGATTGCTGTTCTCGGTCTCGGAGAGCCGCTTCTGGCGGTGCATCCGGACCTGCACGCGCTTCTCCACGTCGACGGGAGCCGTCTCCGGCCACGCGCCGCGGACCAGCGACTGGGCGTACTCCGGGGTCTGGAGCAGGCCCGGGATCACCAGGGGTTCGTAGGTGCGCAGGCTGGCGGCGTCCGTCTCGAGGCCGATGTAGACGCTGTACGGGATGTCGCCGAAGGCGTGCCACCAGCCCTGCTGGCGGGAATCCTTGGCCATTTGCATGAGGGAGTCGACGAGTCGCCTGTCCTCGACCTCGTAGACGTCGCACAGATCGCGGACGTCGCGCTGACTGATGGAACGGCGGCCGTTCTCCAGCCGGCTGATCTTCGACTGGGAGACGAGCAGGCGTTCCGCGACCTGCTCGGCCGTCATGCCTTTGTCCTCGCGCAGCTTGCGCAACTCCATGCCCAGTCGGCGGCGTCGGACGGTGGGATTGACATTGGACGCCACGTGAACGGCACCTCCGCCTTCTTCTGTTGCCGTTGTTGCTGTCTCTTTTGCTGTCTCTCTGCGTGTCTGCTGGTGAGCAGACTGCCACCGAAGCGTGTGGCCTCGCTGGGGAACGGGCGGGAAAAGCAAACGCGCGGAGCGACGGGACCGGCGTACCGGCCACGTCGCCCCGCGCGCAGGCGGTTGCGATTACTGCTGTCGTGCGTGCCCTACGTGCCCTACGTGTCCTGCCGGTGGATCAGTGCGCGGCCGCGCGGGCCATCGCACCGGTCCGGCGCGGCTGCAGCGGAACGGCTGCCGCCGTTGCCCGGGCGGGCTGGGCCGGTGCCCGGTCGCGGCGCGGCTGTTGGGCCACGCCGTTCTGGACGTCCATGACGGCGTGAGCCACCAGTCCGCCCATCGGGTCGTGCCGGATCAGGTCCCGGAGCCGGGACCTGGACGACCGCCCCTCGTTGCCGGGGTACAGGTGCTTGCCGAGTCCGACCGCGTGGGCCAGTGCGGCAAGCGCCGCGGTCCGCGGGTCCGGCGGTACACCGGTGCGGATCGCACTGTCCAGCCGGCCTCGGATCTCCCGGCTGATCGCTGTGTCGGTCGCTTGGTAGCGAGTCGTCGGCAGCACCCCGCACATCTGGCCCGCGACGGCATGAACCATGCCGCAACGCTCCAGGTGAGCGAGGTAAATCTGACGGAGCCCCAGTCGGGGTCCGCCGATCCAGTGGACAGCCCGAACCGGGCTGCCGCGCCTGCGCAGCAGTTCCAGTGCGGAGTCCAGAGTCGGATCTCCTGTCGGCCGTGGCATCACCACGGCGATACGATCCCCATCAGGGGCTATCCGTCCTGCCAGAGCCAGCTCCACTAGCTGTGCCCCGGCCAGGCCGAGGTCGAGCGACTGCGGCTGCGCCGTGGTACCCGTGGCCGGGTCCAAGGCGAGCAGCAAAAGCTCCTCCGGAATCGTTCTGCGGCTCTTGCCCATCCATGCCTCCCCGCGTGGATGAGTGACAGGGTGACGCCTCTCACATTCATCTGTCGAGAGTGCCTGGCCGCTTTGTGGGGGAACCGTCAGCTATGTCGTTCTCGTCTAGCACGGGGGCGATGCCCCCTAGACGGGACACTGTTAGACATTCGGACAGCCGGACGTGAAGGCGATCGAGGAGGAACTGGTGGCGGGCGAGTCCCCCGACAAGTCGGTTGATGAAGGAACGTCGGGGACGGCGGAGTCGTCCGAGGGGCGTGATCCGAGGGCGTCGCTGTTCCGTCCGAGGGACTCGGAGGACGGGCCCGCGGATCCGCTGCGCGACGCGGATCCGCTGCGCGACGCCGTGGCCGCGTGGGTGGCCACGTCGGAGCCCTCGCCCTCCGGGGACGAGCCCTCCGACGCGCCGGGCGCTCCGGCCGCTCCGGGCGCGGAGACCGAGGTCTTCGAGGCCCTGCCCGCGGCTGCGGTTCCGGCTGCGGCGGGTTCGGCTTCGGAATCCTCTTCGGGGTCCGAGTCCGAGGGTGACGAGTCCGCTGCCGGCGGGTCGGTCGAGAGCGAGCGCACGGCGGTGTTCCGCACCGTGGCGCCCCCGTCAGCAGATTCCGCTTCTGTGCGTACGGGTTCCTCGGGTACCTCGGATGCTCGGGTCGCAGCCGCGTCCGCCGACCGTGGGAGCGCGGCCGAGTCCCGTACCGCGACACCTCCGGCAGCCGCCGACCGGCCCACGCCTTCTGGTTCCGCTTCCACGTCCGATCCCTCGGCCGCGCCTGTGGGTTCCGCTTCGGGTGAGCCCGCGGATGCCGCTGGTCGGGCCGGGAGCGACCGTACGACCTCGTTCCGTACGGCAACACCTCCGGCCGGTACGGGCCGCCTGTCCGCTGATTCCGCTTCTGGCACCGACCGGGCGCGCGGCGCCTCGGGTGAGCCCGCGACGGGCGCCGGCCAGGTCGACAGCGAGCGCACCGCGGTGTTCCGTACGGTCACTCCGCCGTCGGCCGTCACCGATCGCCCGTCGGATTCCGCTTCAACGCGGGCCGACGACCCCGCACCCTCCAACGAGCCCGCCGACAGCGAGCGCACGGCAGTCTTCCGCACCACGAGCGCCCCCACCTCGGACGCCCCGGCCTCCTCCGGCAGGTCGTCCTCGGGCACGTCGGCGTCGTCCCCGGGCACGTCCGCCCCGGGTGCGTCGGCCTCCGGTACCTCCACCCCGGGTGCGTCGGCCTCCAGCGCTTCCGCCTCGGGCCTGTCCGCCTCGCGTGGGTCGGCCTCGGGCATGTCCGCCTCGGGTGCGTCGGCCTCCGGTACCTCCACCCCGGGTGCGTCGGCCTCCAGCGCTTCCGGCTCGGGCCCGTCCGCCTCGCGTGGGTCGGCCTCGGGCATGTCCGCCCCGGGGGCCTCGGCCTCCGGCACGTCCGACTCCGGCGCTCCGGCCCCGGGCCCGTCGGCTCCGGGTGCTTCGGCCTCCGGTACCTCCGCCCCGGGCTCGTCGGCCTCCAGCGCTTCCGCCTCGGGCCTGTCCGCCTCGCGTGGGTCGGCCTCCGGCGTGTCCGCCTCGGGGGCCTCGGCCTCCGGTACGTCCGACTCCGGCGCTCCGGCCTCGGGCACGTCCGCCCCGGGTACCTCCGCCTCGGGCGGGTCGGGCTCCAGCACTTCCGCCTCGGGCCCGTCCGCTTCGCGTGGTTCGGCCTTCGGTGCTTCGGCCTCGGGGGCTTCGGCCTCCGGTACCTCCGCCTCGGGTGCCTTGGCCTCGGGCACGTCCGCCTCGGGTGCTTCGGGCTCCGGCACGTCCGCCTCTGGTGCTCCGGCTTCTGGTGCTTCGGCTCCGGGTCAGGGCCCGGCCACACCGGCCTCGGGCACCCGAGCCCCTTCGGCCGCTCCGGCGGCCTCGGGTAGCCCTGCGTCTTCGGCCCCCCGGGCCTCCGCGAGCGCCCCGGCTACTTCGCCTGCCTCGGCCGCTCCGGGAACCCCGGGAGCCTCAGACAGCCTGGCGGCTCCGGCCCGCAGGGCCTCCGCGAGCGTTCCGGGCAACCAGACGACCCCGGGAACCCAGGACTCCGCGAGTGCCCCGGGCAACCAGGGCGGCCGGACGGCTCCGGGTGGCCAGGTGCCGCCCGGTACCCCGGCGGCTCCGGGCGCCTCGGGCCATCAGGCCGCGCCGGGAACTCGGGCGCCCTCGGCCGCCCCGGGCAACCAGACGCCCCCGGGCAGCCAGGTGCCGCACGGTGCTTCGGGCGCGCCGGCCGCGCCGGGAACTCGGGCCCCCTCGGGCGGGCAGGCGCCGCCTCCGCGTGCGCCGGTCGGGTCCGGTGATCCGCGTGCCCGCGGCGGCTCCGGAGGCGGTGAGCCGGTCGACAGCGAGCGGACCGCCGTGTTCCGGGCGGTCAAGCCCGGCTCCGGCTCCGGCTCCGCTTCGGGCGGGCAGGCGGAGGACAGCGAGCGGACGGCTGTGTTCCGGGCGGTCAAGCCCCCGGCTCCGGCCGCCCCGGCCACCCCGGCCACTCCGGCCGGTGGGGAGGCCTCCGACAGCGAGCGGACCGCCGTGTTCCGGGCCATCAAGCCCGACACCGCCACCCCGGGCGCGAGCGGCCCCGGCACGGCCCGGCAGGGCAACGGCGCCGCCCAGCCGACGCCCCCGCGCGCCGTCGGAGGGGAGCGGGCGAGCACCTTCGTACCGCTGCGGAGCGACGACGTAGCCGCACGACCCGCCCCGGGCGCGCCCCCCGCCCCCGGGACTCCGAGGGCCGCGGCCGGCGCGGCGCAGGCGCAGGCACAGGCACAGGCGCCGGGCCGGACTCCGGTGCCCGCCGGGGTGCGGACCCCGGTGACGTACGAGTCCCCGGAGCGGACCACGCAGCAGCCGCTGCCGCCCAAGCCGCCGCTCGACATGCTGGCGGACCTCACCAACAACCCGCCCCCGCCGCCGAGTGCGGCCCGCACCGCCGTACGCCGGTTCAAGATCTACGCGCCGATCCTCGTGCTCCTCGCGGTGATCCTCGGAGTCGTCCAGCTCGTGCGCCCGCTGCCCACGCCGACGCTGAAGGTGACCGCGAACACCTCGTACACCTTCGAGGGCAGCGCCCCGAACCTGCCGTGGCCGAAGGAGGGCCAGGCGGCCATGGCCGCGGCCGGCCTCGGCCCCGTCGGCAGCTTCGGCGAGCAGAAGCCCGTGGCGATCGGCAGCGTCGCCAAGGCCATGACCGCCTACGTCATCCTCAAGGACTTCCCCATGAAGAAGGGGGAGAAGGGCCAGATGATCCCCGTCGACAGGACGGCGGTCGAGGACGGCAAGAAGGAGACCGAGGGCGAGTCCACGGTCAACAACCTGAAGGAGGGCGACAAGATCTCCCAGGACGACGCCCTCAACGCGATCATGATCCCGTCCGCCAACAACGTCGCGCGCCTGCTCGCGCGCTGGGACGGCGGGCAGGAGGCGTTCGTCAAGAAGATGAACGACACCGCCAAGGAACTCGGCATGACCAACACCACGTACACGGACCCCTCGGGTCTGGACGCGACCACGGTCAGCACCGCCGAGGACCAGGTCAAGCTCGGCCTCAAGATCGTCGAGATGCCGGAGCTGATCGCGATCACCAAGAAGCCGTACTGGATCGACCCCTCGGGCAAGAAGTGGCGGAACTACAACGACCTGGTTCCGTACAACGGCTCGCTCGGCATCAAGACCGGCTCCACCACCAAGGCCGGCGGAAACCTGCTCTTCGCCGCCCACAAGGAGGTCGGCAAGACCGACCAGCTGATCGTCGGAGCCGTCCTCGGCCAGCACGGCGTGCCGATCCTCGGCACCGCGATCGAGGCGAGCAAGGACATCATGATCGCCACGCAGAAGATGCTGAAGGCCGCGCCCGTCGTCAAGAAGGGCGCTGTCGTCGGCTACGTGGACGACGGACTCGGCACCCGGGTCCCGGTCGTGGCCACCGCCGACGTCGACGCGGTCGGCTGGCCGACCCTCACCATCTCCACCAAGCTGGCAGACGCCGCCGGCAAGCTCCCGCAGACCGCCAAGGCGGGCTCGGAGATCGGCGTGCTGACCGTCGGCGAGGGCGCCAGCCAGGTGAAGGTGCCGGTGGCGCTGCAGAGCGATCTCGTCGCCCCCGGCATCGGCAAGAAGCTGACGCGCGTCGGCTGAGGCGCGGGCCGGGGCGCCGGCCGACCGCCGGACCGCCGACGCGTCGGCCGACGCCGCGCACGAGCGCGGAGCGGGTCCGGCGCCCGGGGCAACCCGGAGGCGCCGGACCGCGTCTACGAACCGAGGGACGCACCCGAGGTGACCGGAGTGGGGAGTACGTCGGCGTGACCACCGCTGAGCGGCAGGAGCAAGGCCGGGAGCAGAGCCGGGACCGTGGCCAGGGCCAGGGCCCGGTCCGGGACGAGGCTCCGACCCGAGCGCCCGGAGTCCCCGGAGCCCCGGGGACGCAGGCCGGCGGCCCCGGGCCGGTCCGTCGTGCCCTCGGCTGGGCCCGCCGGCACCCCGTGGCCGTGGCCACCGCGCTGGCCGGGCTGCTGCACCTGATCTGGTTCTTCGCCGTGGCCAACAGCGGCGGCGACCTGGCCGCGCAGGACGCCTGGGCGGAGTTCGTGGGCCGCCATCCCGACTCGGCGTACAACCTCGCCTGGTACGGCGGCATGCACCCGGTCTCGTACAGCGTGGTCTCGCCGTACGTGATGCACGTGCTCGGCGTCCGCACCACGATGATGATCGCCGGAACGATCTCGGCCGGGCTGCTCGCGATGATCCTGACCCGCTGCCGCGGCGCCGTCCGCGAGCCCCTGTGGCCCGCCCTGGCCGGGGTGTACGGGCTCCTGTGCAACGCCCTGTCCGGCCGCGTCACCTTCGGCCTCGGCGTGATGTTCGCCCTCGGGGCCGTCGCCGCCGTCTTCTGCTGGCCCCGCAAATGGGCCGAGCGGCGCTGGGCGAAGGCCGCCGTGGCGGCTCCGCTCGCGGCGATCGCCACCGCCTCCAGCCCGGTCGCCGGACTGTTCCTAGGGGTGATCGCGGCCGCGCTGTTCCTGAACGGCCGGCGCCCGGGCGCGTACGCCCTCGGCCTGGCCCCTGCCGCGGTGGTCGGACTGTCGTCCTGGCTGTTCCCCTTCTCGGGGACCCAGCCGATGAAGCTGATCTCGGCGGCGCTGCCGTTCGCGTGCGCGCTGGCCGCGCTGTTCCTCGTACCGAAGAGCTGGAAAACGGTCCGGACCGCGTCCGCGATCTACGCCCTCGGGGTGGCGCTGACCTGGGCGATCGACTCCCAGGTCGGTTCGAACGTGACCCGGCTGGCAATGCTGTTCGGCGCAGTGGTGCTGCTCGCGGCCCTCCCGTACGAGGCCCCGCGCACGCGCCGCTGGTACGGGCTGCTCCTCGCCCTCACCGGGGTGACCGCCTGGATCACCGTCAACAGCGTCACCGACATCGTCCGCACCACCCCGCTGGCCTCCTGGAGCCGGGAGCTCGCCCCGCTGGTGGACCAGCTCCAGAAGGCGGGCGCCGACCGGGGCCGCGTCGAGGTGGTCCCGGCCAGCAGCCACCGGGAGTCCTCCGCCTTCCCCGCGTACGTCAACCTCGCGCGCGGCTGGAACCGGCAGGCCGATCTGGAGCGCAACCCGGTCTTCTACGACGACACCCTGACCCCCGACAGCTACCGCGAATGGCTGGACCGCTGGGCCGTGCACTACGTGGTGCTGCCCGCCGACAAACCCGATGAGGGCGGGCGGGACGAGGCGAAGCTGGTGCGCGAGGGTGTCCCGTACCTCCAGCAGGTGTGGGGCGACGCGAACTGGCAGCTCTTCAAGGTCACGGACCCGACGAACCTGGTCGCCGGCCCCGCGACGGTGGTGCGGGCCGGCGCCGACCAGCTGGTCATCGACGTGAAGCAGCCCGGCCGGGTGATGGTGCGCATCCCGCATTCCCCGTGGCTGGGCCTGGTGGACGGTGCGGGCAAGCCGGTGGAGCCGCCGCAGGAGACGGAGGCCTCCAAGGCCGCGGGGAAGGCGACGCCGAAGGGCACGGTCGCCGAGCCCAAGGTCTACGCGAACACGGCCGGATGCCTGTTCAAGGCGGCCTCGGACGGTAGCGGGGACGAGTGGACGGAGCTGCTGGCCCCGGCGCCGGGGGAGTACCGGATCGCGGCGAAGTACCAGCTCCCGCGGGGCACCCCGTGTCCCGACGAGCTGCTCTACGAGGTACTGGGGCCACCGGAGCGCCCGGCTCCGCCGCGTCCTTGACCGTCCCCTGACCCTCTCTGACCATCCCGGCCCGACCTTGATCGACCATTCTTTACGTCCGGTCCGGGTGCGTTGGGCCCTTTATATGCATACGATCCCAGTAGTCCGATTGGGTGCCCCGAGTCTTTTTAGGGAGTGACGACGGGATGAGCAAAGAGCAGAAGCAGGACTTCCAGACGGCTGTCGCGAAGGCCGCGGAAGCGACCAACCTGCCCCGCACCGTGCAACACGCGCACGGCTTCTCCGGTCCGGTCCGGAGCAAGATCAAGGGCGGAGCGCACACGAAGGCGGAACTCAAGCGGGCCGGGACCCCGCAGGGCGACCGCATCGGCGAGCGCAGCAGAGGCCTCAGCTGAGGACGGGGCCGAAGTCCGAGCCCTGATGTCGTGACGTGGTGATGTGGCCCTTCCGGCTCCGGCCGGAAGGGCTTTCGTCTGCCCTGCCCTGCCCCTTAACCGCTTCGCGGGGAGGTCTCCGGCCGGCTGTTACGTCTCCGGCGGATGACCCGGACACGACCCTCGTAACGTCGTGGTCGTCGCCACCGCAGGTGACGCCGACCCGAGGGAAACACTCATGCGCGCCACTGTCCGTACCGCCGCCGTCGCGGCGCTCGCCACCCTCACCGCGTGCGGCACCGGCAGTGGTGCCGGGCTGCCGCCGGACCCCAAGGTGGGCAGCACGGCGGCCCCCGCTCCCGCGGGCGAGGCCGCGCCCGCCCTCCCGGGGTCGAAGCCGACCGGCATGAAGATCGACGCGGCGGGCGTGGACGCGAAGAAGATGGTCGACCTCACGGTGGACCCGGCCACGGGCGAGCTCGGCGTGCCGAACGCGGACACCGACGCGGACAACCCGGGCTGGTGGACCCAGGGGGTGACCCCGGGCGAGAAGGGGGCGGCCGTCCTCGTCGCGCACTTCGACACGAAGTACGGGCCCGCGGTGATGAAGAACGTCAAGAAGATCAAGCTCGGCGACCTGATCGAGGTGCCGCGCGAGGACGGGAAGACGGCCAGGTTCAAGATCCGCGAGATCGAGGACGTGGCCAAGAAGGACTTCCCGACCGACAAGGTCTACGGGGAGACCAACCGCCCCGAACTGCGCCTGCTGACCTGCGGCGGCGAGATCAAGAACGGCCACCGCACGAACAACGTGATCCTCTACGCCGACCTGACGGCCTGATCCCCCCGGAGCCCCCGCCACAAGGCCATCGCAAACGGCCCCGGACGAGGAGTCCGGGGCCGAACGGGGCGCTGCCCTGGGGAGAAACCCCAGGGCAGCGGCTTACATGCTGTGCCCTCGGCAGGATTCGAACCTGCGACACCCGCTTTAGGAGAGCGGTGCTCTATCCCCTGAGCTACGAAGGCGGGCCTTGCGTGAAACGTGGCTGAATACTCTGCGTGAGAATCCGGCTCGCCTCGGCAAGGTCCTGGGCTGCCACAAGGGCAGCCCAGGGACAGGGTAGCGGATCAGTGGGGGGCTCCGCGGCTCAGTTCTTGGGGGAGGAGGTGAGGCCTTCCGAGGTCGCGCTGGTGGCGTTCCGGGTGAGGAGGAGGCGGGGCGAAGGAGGTGGTCGTCACCGGGGCGGGTCGGCCTGGAGGGAGGCGTTGACCAACGCGTCGACGTGGGCCTCGACGGTGTCGACCAGCTCCCGTGCGGCGCGTTCGGCCGGGGTCAGCAGCAGGCCGAGTTCGGTGCAGGCGAGGACCACGCCGTCGACGCCGTCGGCACACAGCCGGGCCCGCACGTCGCGGAACGCCGCTGAGCCCGAGGCGCTGACGGTGCCCAGGCACAGCTCCTCGTAGATGAGGCGGTCGATCAGTGCCTGGTCCCCGGGGGCGGGCAGTACCGGTTCGATGCCCCGGGCGGTCAGAGCGCGCGCGAACTGGCCGCCCTCGGCGGTGAAGCGGGTCCCCAGCACCGCGGCGCGGGTGATGCCGCGGTCGCCGGCGGCCTCCGCCGCCACCTCCACGATGTCGATCAGCGGCAGGCTGCCGGCGGCCCGTACGGCGTCGGCCACCCGGTGCATGGTGTTGCAGGCGATCGCCAGCAGGTCCGCGCCCGCCGCCTCCAGCCGTCGTGCTCCGAGGGCGAGCAGCTCTCCCGCTCCCTGCCAGTCCTCGGCCAACTGCCGCTGTTCCACTTCGGCATAGTCCTGGGACCAGACCACGATGCGCGCGGAGTGCGAACCGCCGAGTCGGCCGGCGACCGCCTCGTTGATCGCCCGGTAGTAGGTGATCGTGGAGGGCCAGCTCATGCCGCCGAGCAGGCCGATGACTGCGGGCTCCCGCCGGGATTCGACAGGCGTCATACGGCAGCTCCCCTGAGCCGGGCGAACGCGCCGGGTTCGATCGAGGAGAAGCCGCGGTCGTCACCGCACGGCATCGCGTGCCGTCGCAGTTGGTCACGCAGGTCCTCGATGACCGGCGAGGTGTGGCCCGACAGCTGCCCGGTGCGCAGCTCGAACAGGGCGACCGGGCCGTCGGGCCGCACCGTGGCACCGCTGTCGGTCAGCGTGATGATCGCGAGGGCCTCTCCTTCGGGCGGGGCGGCCGGCGGGGCGGCCGGCGGGGCGGCCGGCGGGGCGGCGGGCCCGTCGGCGTCGGGGGCGAGCAAGAGCACCCGGGTGCGGTGGGAGCCGTCCGGCAGGCTGACGGTCAGTCCGGCCAAGGCGTCGGGGCACTCCTGCCACTGGACCCGGCACCCCTTCCAGCCGAGCTCGGTGCGCCAGGCGCGCAGCACCTCCAGGACGGCGTCATGAGCCTGCCGGTCGGCGACGGGGCTCAGGTCGAGCTGCCGCTTCACCCGGGCGGGAACTCCGCCCGCCAGCACGCCGGCGGGAATCGGGGCGGTGACGACCGAGCCGGCCGCCACCACGGTGCCGTCCCCGATGTGGGCGCCGGGCAGCAGGGTGACGTGGTAGCCGAGCCAGACGTCGCGTCCGATGTGGACCGGGGCGTAGGCGGGTTGGGTGCCGTTGAGGGGGCCGTGCCCGAAGTGGTAGCCGTGCGTCCAGACGGCCAGGTAGGACCCGGTGCCGACGCCGTCGCCGACCGTGATCTCGTGGTTCGCGTTCAGGATGGTGTGCTGGCCGATCGTCACCCGGTTGCCGATCTCGACCCGGGCGGTGGAGGTCGTCGTCCCGCCGTAGCCGACGCGTGCGCCGTCGCCGAAGTAGAACAGCCGTCCGGCGACGAAGTCACGGCACAGCACCTGCGCGTCAGGGCCGATGCGCGCGGCAGCGCCGACCACGAAGCGCTCGGCGACCAGCACCCGAACCCGCGGGCCGACCTCCGAGCCGGCGCCGACGTGCAGTGTCGCGGCACGCAGATCGGCGCCGTCACCGATGGTCGTCCGGTCGCCCAGCACCACTTCGTCGCCCACGATGGTGGCGCCGGCGCCGATCCTGACGCCTTCGCCGACGGTCAGCCGGCGTGCATGGATGCGGACTCCAGGGCCTGCCGTGCAGGAGTCCGGGAGGCTCGCGAGCGGGACGACCGGGATGAGCGGGGTCAGCGGCAGGGTGTCGGGCGGGGGAGTGGGGCTCATCTCAGATCCAGCTTTCAGGGAGGTCCAGGAACACGCGCCGGGCGGCGAGGCGGGCGACTTCGGGGTCGCGGTCGACGAGGCCCGCGCGCGCTGCGGTCACCGTGGCCTCGTCGGGCCTGGCGAGGTCGCGCAGGTAGGACCAGCCGTCGGTGAACTCGCGGGCGAACTTCTCGTCGGGCCAGCGCGGCCCGTGGTCGCCGAGGAGCGGATTGACGGTCAGCGGGCGTCCGGGCAGCGGGCTGGTGAGCCGTCCGGGCACCGGGTCGGTGAGCTTCCCGGGCACCGCCGGCGAGCCGGTCGTGCGGCAGGCGAAGGCCAGTGCCGCCACCTCGCGCAACTCCTCGGCGCTCTGCGGGGACGCCGTCCTCCCGTCGAGCGCGGCGGTGGTGAGCGCGGCGTCGTCGTAACAGAGGTCCGGGTCCACGGTGGCGGTGTAGCCGTCGGTGGGCAGCGGCAGCCCTGCGGAGAAGTTGTCGTAGGAGGCGTTGTGGACGTGCCCCAGCAGCACCGGTCCGGTGCCGCCGATCCGCAGCAGCTCGTCCAGGACGTGCCCCTTGTCGCGGAAGTAGTGGAAGCTGTCGTGGCTCAGGGCGACCTGGGCCGCGCCGTCGGCGAGCGGGAAGGAACCCTCGGCGTCGAAGCAGACCAGGTGGGCCCGGGGAGCGACGAAGACCCGGGCGAGCCATAGATGGGAGAACACCAGGTCGGAGCCGATCGCGGGCCCCGAGCGCTCCAGCCAGGTGCGCAGGAAGTGGCCCGCCCCGCAACCGACTTCGAAGAGGGTGCCACCGGCCGGAGCGTGCTCCTCCAGCAGGGCGAGCCCGCTCAGATAGGTCGGCTGGCACCAGCGGTGCAGGAAGTAGGGGGCGAGGCCGCCGTAGCCGAGCGCGGCCATCGCCTCGGCGGCGGTCCCCGCGCCGTCGACCAGCGCGCGCACCGCCGCGGGGTCGGCCGGCGGGATGGTGTCGTCCTTGCGGTCGCACAGCAGCATGGCCAGCGCGCCGGGCAGGTCGCCGGCGCGGATGGCGGCGACCGCTGCGGCGCGCAGGGAGTCCCGTCCCAGGCGCAGGTAGGGGATGCCCTCCAGGCAGGGCCAGAGCGACTCGCCGTCGGTGAGGACGTAAGGCTCCGCCCAGTGCAGCTCGCCGCCTGTGCTGGGGCTGCGCAGCAACGCGCGGAAGGAGTCGGCCAGTTGTGCAGGTGCGGCAGGTGCGGCAGGTGCCGCAGGTGCCGCAGGTTCGGCAGGTCGGCGGGTCATGCGCTCATCTCCAGCACGGGCGCGGGTGCGGAGGCGGGCACGGTGTAGTCGCGTCCGCCGAGCAGTGCGGAGCCCACCCGCAGGTGGGTCGCTCCGGCGGCGACGGCCGCCTCCAGATCGCCGCTCATGCCGGCGGAGATCACGGTGGCCTGCGGATGGTCGGTTCTCAGCCGCTCCGAGAGCTCTCTCAGTCGTACGAATGAGGCGTGCGCCGACCGGCCCAGCGGGGCCACCGCCATGACTCCTGCCAGTTCCAGGCCGGGAGCCGTTGCCAACACCTCGGCCAGCTCCGGGAGTTCACCGGCCGGCACTCCGCCGCGGCGCGGATCCGCGTCGAGGCTGATCTGGATCAGGCAGGGGACCGTCCGCCCGGCGGCCAGCGCCGCCCGTGAGAGCGCAGCCACCAGCGCCGGACGGTCGACGGAGTGCACGAGGTCGGCATACCGGGCGACCGACGCGGCCTTGTTGCGCTGGAGCGTGCCGACGAAGTGCCAGTGCGGCGGCTCGGCGAGGTCGGCGCAGTCCGCTGCCTTGGCCGCCGCTTCGCGGTCCTGGTTCTCGCCCACGTGACGGACCCCGAGCCCGTGCAGCAGGCGGACGTCCGAAGCGGGCCAGGTCTTGGTGACGGCCACCACGGTGATGTCGCGCGGATCGCGGGCGCAGTCGGCCGCTGCGGCCTCGACCCGCGCGGTGACGGCCCGCAGGTTGGCGGCCAGCTCGGCTTGGCGAGCGTCGGGCTGACTGCCCGGGGAACGGTCGGCCGTTGTCGTCACGAACTCGCTTCTTCCGTAGGGAGGATGGATGCGATGGATGCGATGGATGAGAAGGGTGCAGTGGATGCGGGAGGGCTGCCGCTGCGCAGGGCGGCCAGTCGGCCGAGCGCCTCGTCGAGTACCGCCCGCTGTTTGCAGAAGGCGAACCGGACGTAGGGCCGGCCGGCGGCCGGATCCGCGTAGAACACCTGGTTGGGGACGGCCGCCACCCCGCAGCGGGCGGGCAGCGAGCGGCAGAAGGCCAGGCCGTCGACTTCCCCGAGCGGGCGGATGTCGGCCGTCACGAAGTACGTGCCCTGCGGGACGTGGACGGCGAAGCCGATGTCCCGCAGTCCGGCGACGAACCGGTCGCGGCGCTCCCGCAACGAGTCGCGCAGGGCCGTGATCCGGACGGGCGGCAGCCTCAGGGCCTCGGCCACGGCGTGCTGGAAGGGGGTGCCGGAGCTGAACGACAGGTACTGCTTGACCGCGGTGACCGCCTCGACCAGGTCGGCTGGGCCGGTGGCCCAGCCGACCTTCCACCCGGTGAAGGAGAAGGTCTTGCCGGCCGAGCCGATGGTCAGGGTCCGCTCGGCCATGCCCGGCAGCGTCGCGATGGGCAGGTGCGGACCCTCGTAGACCAGGTGCTCGTAGACCTCGTCGGCGATGACGAGCAGGTCGTGGGCACGGGCCGTCTCGGCGATCTGACGCAGGGACTCCGGCGGCAGAACGGTCCCGGTCGGATTGTGCGGCGTGTTGAGGAGCAGCACCTTCGTCCGGGGAGTCACGGCCGCCCGCAGTGCGGCCGGATCGAACGCGAACGCGGGCGGGGTGAGCCGTACGGGCACCAGGGTGGCCCCGGCCAGCTCCACGCAGGCGGCGTAGGAGTCGTAGTACGGCTCCAGGACGATCACCTCGTCGCCCGGCCCGACCAGGGCGAGCAGCGCCGCCGCCAGTGCCTCGGACGCGCCGGTGGTCACCACCACCTCGCGTGCGGGGTCCCACTCGATTCCGTACCAGCCGCGCTGGTGCGCGGCGATGGCCTCGCGCAGCGCGGGGAGCCCGGGCACCGGCGGGTACTGGTGGTGCCCGGCGCGCAGGGCGGCCACGGCGGAGTCGACGACGACGGCCGGTCCCGGTGTGTCGGGGAAGCCCTGGCCGAGGTTGATCGCGCCGTGCAGGCCGGCGAGTTGCGACATCTGCGTGAAGACGGTGGGGCCGGCGTCGCGCAGCCGGACCCGGGCCCGGCGGGGGCCGCCGGTCATGGGGCCGGCCGTCACGGGTCCGGCCGTCACGGGGAGGTCCGGTGTTGGTGGGCGGTGGCCGGAGCGGTGGTGCTCATCGCGGGTCCGCCGAGCCGTTCGGGGCGGCGGCCAGCCAGGAGGCTCCGCCCGCCCTGCGGTACACGATGTGGTCGGCCCAGGGCTGGTCCGCCCACACGCCGTGGTTGTCCAGCACCAGCAGGGGGTGCTCGCGCGGCTCGGCCAGCAGCCCCGGGTAGGGCTCGGAGCGGAACTGCGGGTGGTCGGGTACGACCAGCACGGTGGTGGCCTCCCGAAAGGCCCGCGCCAGGTCGGTGGTGGCGGTGCCGGGGCCCAGCAGCCGGTCGATCTCCTCGGCGCTGTAGAGCGGATCGTGCACGCTCACCGGGGCTCCCAGCCTGCGCAGTTCCTCGGTGATCCGCACGGTGGGGCTGAGCGTGGACACCTTGATCCCGCCCTTGTACGCGAGCCCCAGCACCAGGACGGGGCCGCGGGCCGCGACCGCCTCGGCGACCAGGCTGCGCATCCGCATGTCCGTCTCGACCGCGTCGCTGAGCAGCGTCAGCTGTCCCGCGTCGGTGGCGCCCTTGAGCAGGTACCGGCTGGAGAGCGGGATGCAGTAGCCGCCGGTGCCGAAGCTCGGGTGGAACGTGCCGATGTTCCACTTGGTGCCGGCCAGCCGCAGCACCTCAACCATGTCCACGTGCGGATACGCGAGGCTGAGCTGGTTGGCGAGCGTGATCTCCACATGGCGGTAGGCGTTCTCGACGCACTTGACGAGTTCGCCCTCGACGTGGCTCGGCGCCCGGTGCAGCGTGTCGCACATCAGGGAGAGGACGTCCTGGGCGGCGTCGGCCGAGCGCGCTCCGACGCCGCAGTAGATCCGGTCGAGGTCCCGCAGTCCGTAGCCCTCGACCAGGAACCAGTCGCGGCGCGGTGCGAGGGCGACCAGCAGATCCCGGTCGGGCACCAGACCGGCCGTGGTGATGATCGGGAGCAGCAGGTCCTCGACGGTGCCGGGCGTCAGCGTGGACTCGATGACCACCAGCGGCGCCCGTCCGGACTGCCGGGCCGCGGTCGCGGCGACGATCGCTGCGACGACCTCCACCAGGATGTCGGTCAGCGGCTGCGCCTCGCGTTCGGTGGGAACCGCGATGAAGTGCACCCCGACGTCGTCCTTCAGCGCCCGGGTCAGCTCCGTGGTCACCTGGGGCACCGGCCCGGTCTGCTCCGCGACGGACCTACGGCGCTCCGCGACCTGCCGGGCGTCGACGTCGTAGCCCACGACCGAGACGCCTTCGGCGCGCAGTGCCTCGACGGTGGACCAGCCGATGTGGCCCAGCCCCCAGACGCAGGCCGTCGTGCGCAGGGCCAGCAGGTCCTCGCGGTGGGTCGGGGCGAGGTCGGCGGGGACGGTGCCGGGGCCGCCCCGGGTCGGCAGCTCCTCGATGGTCAGCATGGTCATAGCGGTGACTCCCTTGGTGTGAAGGGTCGGGCACTCGGAGCCGGGCACTCATGGCCGGGCACTCGGGGTCGGAACTCAGAGTCGGAACTCAGAGTCGGGAACTCAGAGGAGCGGACGGCCGGGGGTGAGGCAGTGGCGGACCAGACGCAGTCCTTCCGCCGCGGCCAGCCCCACGGCGGCCCCGCGGGCCCGGTCGAGGAGCTCGACCGCGTCGGGGTCCAGGGCGCGGAATCCCTGCCCGGGGTAGGCGTAGCAGGCCAGCGCCCGGAGCTTGCGGGGAAGCTGGGCAGCGGTGGGGACGTAGAGGGTGGGGACGAACTCCGCGTGGCGCACGGTGCGGTGTTCGTTCGGGCCGAACTGCAGCAGAGCGGTCCGCGGCCAGCGGCGCGACGATGCGATCGCCGCGCGGGCGACCCGGACGTGGTCGCCGTGCGAGTCGCCGTCCCAGTGGGTGAGCAGGGTGTCGGGCTCGATCTCGGCGACCAGGTCGTCGAGCAGGCCGACGGCTCGGTACTCGGGGATGTCCTCGACCTGGTCGTACCGGCCGTCCCCGAGCCACCGCAGGCGGTGTCCGAGCGTCTGCGCGGCGGCCTCGGCGGCGGCGATCCGCCGGGCGCGCCGGTCGCGGTCCTGCGTGCTCGCGGTCTCGGACACCGTGAACAGGGCGACGGTGACCTCGTCCCCGCGCTCGGTGAGCTGGGCTATCGTGCCGCCGAGCGCGAGTTCGGCGTCGTCCGGGTGGGCCGCGACGATCAGTACGCCGGTCACGTGGAGCCCTTGCGGCCGGCTGCCAGAGCGGCGTCGAAGCCCTCCAGGAAAGCGGTGAACTCCGCCGCGGCCGGTCCGTCGGCGCGGTGCAGCGCCTCCGCCAGGCCCGGGCAGCGGTTGGCGAACACCGGGGCCCGGACCCCGGTGAGCACGGCGTCCCTGACCGGGACCTTGATCCAGGTGGACTGGTACATGTTCGCGCCGTCCAGGCGTGCCCCGCTGAGGTCGGACTGGCTGAACCGGCTGTAGGCGCAGTTGGCGTTCCGCAGGTCGGCCCCGCGCAGATCCGCGGCGAGGTACGCCTGGACGAGCGTGGCGCCCTCCAGGACCGCGCCCCGCAGGCTCATGGCACGCGGCGGGTCGCCGGTGATCATGGCGCGGTAGAGGTTCGCGTGGCGCAGGTTCGCGCGCGCCAGGTTGACGTCGCGGGCGGTCAGGCAGCGGCCGGTGAATCCGCTCAGGTCCGCGTCGGACAGGTCGCTCTCCACCAGGCGCAGGTTCTCGCCGTGCCCGCCGCGCAGGACGGCGCCGCGCAGGCTGCTGGAGCTGATGGACGCGCCGGTGAGGTGGGCCTCGGTCAACCGCGCGCCCGGCAGGTCGCAGCGGTGGAACCGGGCCCCGGTGAGATCGGCGCCGGTCAGTTCGGCGCCGGTCAGCACGACGTCGGCGAAGTCGGCGTCGCGGGCGGCCAGCGCTGCCGCGTGCACGGTGTCACCGCGGACCTCGGACAGGCGCAGCCCGGGCAGCGCGGCGCCGGCCAGGACCAGGCCGTCGGCAGCGGTGAGGCGCTGCAGGACCAGTCCCTGTCCGCTCGCGTTGCGCAGCGACGCCTCGCGCATCGACGACTTGGTGATGGTGAGCTGGTCCACCAGCGCACCGTCGAAGAAGGCGTCGTCCAGCAGGCACTCGTTGATCAGCGCGCCCTGGAGGTTGGTGGCGCGGGCGGACCCGTCGGAGAAGTCGCACTGGTAGAAGAAGGACGCGGCCAGGTGGGCGCCGTCCAGGTGGGTGCCGCGCATGCTGCACCCGTGGAAGAGGGTGCCGGTCGCGTCCCGCAGGCCGGTCAGGTCCGCACCGTCGAAGTTGCAGGTCTGCGCGGCCAGCGCGTGGACATAGGCGGAACGCAGGCTGGCGTCCCGCAGGTTGGTGCGCTCCATGCCCGGGCAGACCATGGTGACCTCGGCGAGGTCGGCCGCCACGAGCAGGGTGCTGTGCAGGACGGCCCGGCTGAGCGTGGCCCGGCGCAGATCGGCGCCGCTCAGGTCGAGACCGGTCAGATCGGCCTCGACCAGGTCCAGGCCGCGGCCGGTGGTGTCGATCAAGTGCTGCGTGATCTCCGACAGTTCCTTCAGGACCGTCGTCCGGTGCGCGTCCTTGCTCTGCGCCAGGCGGGTCATCAGCTCCAGATGCGTGCTGTTGCTCATACGGTTGCTCCTGCGTCGTGATGGTGGATCAGTTCTCTCAGCCAGGCGGCGGTGCCCTTGGCCTGAGGTGCGCCCGGGGCGGGCGGGCCGTGCTCCATGACCAGCACCGCCGGACGGGTCAGGCGCAACAGGTCGGGCAGCAGCCCGGCCAGCCCGATGAAGCCGTCGGCTCTCGAACGGTCGGCGGTGGCGGGCTCGTGGCCGTGCCGGGGGTAGCGCTCGGCCGTGGTCTCGTACACGTGCATGCTGCGGACCCGGCTCCCGAAGGCGGAGGCGAATCCGAGCGGCGTCCCCAGCTCCGCTCCGAGCAGGTGCGCATGGCCGAGGTCCAGGCAGAGGCCGAGGTCGCGGTGGGCGGCCAGGGCGCGGTGGTACTGCTCGGGGGTGCGCATCAGCGGGTGCGCCGAGAGGTTCTCGACGAGGACGGGAACCCCGTAGCGACGGGCCAGCCCGGCCGTGGCCGCCAGGAACTCCTGGCCCGCCTCCTCGAATCCCGCCTCGTGGAAGGGCGGGTAGGGGCTGGGGAAGTGCACCACGACGTGCAGGGCGTCCAGGTCCGCCGCGCACCGCACGGTGGCCTCCGTCAGCGCCAGCGCGGCCGCCGCCTGCCGCGGGTCGGGGCCGGTGGGCGCGAAGCGGCGCAGCGGTGAGTCGAGGTCGTACGGGACCGGGGTGTGCAGGGCGGGCCGGATGCCGTGGTCCGCGCAGAACCGCGCGATCCCGGGCAGCGCCGAGCCGGGGTAGCCGTAGAACTCGATCACGTCGGGCTGGTAGGCGAGCAGGGCTTCGAAGTCGTTGCGGTCGGCCAGGGCCGCGGTCGAGACGCCGAGCAGGGTCATCGGGCCACCTGCGGCTCGGCCGCCGGGCTCGGGGCCGCGATCCCCGCCGGGTGAGCGGCCTCAGTCGGGCGCACGGTCCCCGTCGGGCGAACGTTCTCCGCGGGGCGCACGGTGTCCGCCAGGTGCGCGGCCTCCGCCAGGTGTGCGGCGGCGGCCCGGTCGGCCTTGCCGGTACGTCCCAGCGGTAGCTCCGCCACCAGGTGGACGCGCTCGGGCGCCTTGTACTCCTCCAGCCGCTCGCGGCCGTAGGCGCGCAGTTCGTCCTCGGTGGGGCTGCTGCCGACGGCGGGGACGAAGAGCAGGTGGACGCGCTCACCCAGCATCGGGTCCGGGACGCCGACGGCCAGGCAACCGCCGCAGTCCGGATGCCGGGAGTAGACGTGCTCCACCTCCAGCGGGGCGATCTTGGCGCCACCGCGGGAGATCAACTGCTTCTTCCGTCCGACCAGGCGGACCAGGCCGTCGGCCTCGCGGACGGTGGCGAGATCGCCGGTGCGCAGCCAGCCGTCGGCGGTCGCCTCGGCCGTGGCCGACGGGTCGCCCAGGTAGCCGGTCATCAGGTACGGGGTGCGCAGGCACAGTTCGCCCGTGACGCCGGGGGCCGCCGCGTCCGGGCCCTCGTCGGGGACGATCCGGAACTCCACCCCGGGGCCGGGCCGGCCGATGGTGCCCGCACCGGCCTCGTACTGATCCGGGGTGAGGATGAAGTCGGAGGTCGAGGTCTCGCTGAGCCCGTAGACGTCGGCGATGCCCGTGCCCGGAAGGGCCGCGCGCAGCCGCCGGCCGAGTCCGGCGGGCAGCGGTTCCCCGCCGGTGATCCACAGGGCCGGGGAGCCGGCTTCCTGGAGAGCCGTACGCAGGGCCGGTCCCGTGCGGGGGGCGTCCAGTTCGCGGTTGATCAGCCGCAGCATGCTGGGCACCACGGCGATCCGCTGCACGGACCGCTCGGCCAGACGCCGCAGGACGGCTGGCGCGTTGAACTGCTCGACCAGCTCGAGGGTGCCACCGGTGGCCAGGGTGAGCAGGGACGTCCACTGGCCGAAGGTGAAGTTGAGCTGCAGCACCTGTACGGCCCGGTCGCCGGAGCGGAACGGCAGTACCTGCGCGATGGCCCGCAACTTGGCGGTGAACGCGCGGTGGGACAGGACGACGCCCTTGGGCCGACCGGTGGACCCGGAGGTGAAGGCCACCAGCGCCTGGTCGGCGTCGAGTTCACGGGGCGCGGGGTGCGTCGGCAGGTCCAGGCGGCCGACCCGGTCGGCGGGCCGGTCCTGCTCCGGGCGCACCAGCAGGCGGGCGCCGGTACGCAGCGCCGTTTCCCTCATCACCGTCTGCGGCACCCCGTGGTGGACCGGGACGACGATGCCGCCGGCCTGCCAGATCGCGATCTGGGCCGGGATGTCCGCGCAGCGGTTGCCGACCGAGAGCAGCACCGGCTCCCCCGACCGGTGGCCGGCGGCGGCCAGGTCGGCGCCGATCTCGGATGCTGTGGACGCCAGTTCGGCGTAGGTCAGGGACTGAGTGCCGCTGGTGAGCGCGGTCTGCCCGGAGAACCGGTCGCATGCCTCGGTCAGCAGGGTGTCGAGTCGCTGGTGGCTGGTGTCCACTCCGTTGCTTCCTTCCGGTCCGTGGTCGGGTGGGATGGGGCTGTGGCTGTGGCTGTGGCTGTGGTTGGGGTTGGGGTTGGGGTTGGGGTTGGGGCGGTGGTTGTGGCCGGGGCTGGGGCCGGGCGCACGATCGGATGGCACTGGTGATCGCGCAGCCGTCCGCCACCGCCGAGCGCGGTGATCAGGCGGTCGACCCCGAACATCAGTCCGCCCAGTGGCGGCAGTCCGTGTTCCAGAGCCGCCAGGAACTCCTCGTCCAGCTCGGTGACGCCGAGCTGTCGGCGCTCGCGGGCCAGCGCCTGCTCGGTGAAGCGGCGCCGCTGTTCCACCGGGTCCGTCAACTCGCTGCAGCCCTGTCCGACGTCGAGGCCGCCGATCACCAGGGTCCAGGCCTCCACCAGCGCGGGGTCCCGGCGGTGCGGGCGGGCGAGTATCGCGCCCTCCAGCGGGAAGTCCAGGACGAACGTCGGTTCGCGCAGCCCCGGTTCCACGAGCTTGCGGTAGAGCAGCACGGCCAGGGCGCCGGCCCCGGATCCCGGTGGGACGGGGACGCCGTGGCGTTCGGCGTGCCCGGCCAGTTCGGCCTGCGAGGTGGCGCTGTCCACCGGCGTGCCCAGTACCCGGCCGAGCAGCTCGTGCAGCCGGTACCGGGCGAAGACCGGGACGGCGCTCCCCGGGCCGTTCAGGGCCACTGCCGCGGCGGCCACCAGCTGCTCGGCCAGATCGGCGGTGGCGAGGTAGTCGCTGTGGACCAGATAGGCCTCGCAGGCGCTGAACTCGGGGAAGTGCGTGGCGTCGACGCCTTCGTTGCGAAAGGACCTGCCGATCTCGAAGACCCGGTCCATCCCGCCGACCATCAGCCGCTTGAGGTACATCTCGGCGGTGCCGCGCAGGTGCAGCGGTATGCCCCAGGCGTTCATCCGTGCGGTGAAGGGACGGGCGGTGCCGCCGTGCACCGGGTGCAGCAGCGGGGTGTCGGCCTCGGTGAACCCGCGGGCGTACAACTCCTCCCGCAGGACCCGCAGAACGGCGCCCCGGCGCCGGGTCCGGGCGGTCTCGGCCGGGTCGAGCATCATGCGCTGGTAGCGGTGCCGGGCCGTGGCCGGCCGGCCCGCACCGAGTGCGCCCTCCGATCGGTCCGCCCCGGCTGCGCCCACGGGCCGGCCCGGCAGTGGGCGCAGGGCCTTGGAGGCCAGCCGGAAGTCCACCGCCTCGACGGCCAGGGCGCCGCTGTCCGTGGTGATCAGCTCGCCCTCGACGACCACCAGGTCGCCCAGGTCGACCGACGCACGCCAGCGGGCGCGCGGCTCGGCCGCGGCACGGTCGCCCGGCAGGAGGATCTGGATCTCGTCGGACATGTCGCGCAGGGTCGCGAACTCTACGTCCCGGTGGTCCCGGCGGCTCATGATCCGGCCGGCCACGCTCACCCTGGCCCCCGTACGGATCCGTGGCGGCAGCCCCCCGTAGCGCCCTTGCAGGAGGTGGACGCGGTCGGCGACCGGCTGGGCCGCCGCGTAGAGGTCAACGCCCTCGGACAGCAGGGCGGTGCGCTTGGCCAGCCGGTCCCGGAGCCGGCCGGAGTGTCGTTCCTGCCCGTGCTGGGGGACGGCGGGCGCCGGCCGGGCCGGGCTGTTCATGCCGTCGCGAAGTCGGTCAGGCCACCCGAGCGCACCTGTTCCGCGCGGCGCAGGGTGTCCTGGTCGAGCGTGCGAACCGGGGTGACGAGTCCCTGCGCCATCAGCGAGGCACGGTAGCGCGCGCACTCCTCGGCGGTTCCCACGGCCAGCGTGAAGTCGCGGTGGTGCAGTGCCGAGATGATCAGTTCCGTCGCCCGGGCGAAGCCGATCCCCGGCAGCGCCGTCAGCATCGCGCCGATCAGGTTGTCGAAGGAGAGCTGGTGGGGGGAGGCGGCGATGTACAGCGCGTGGTCCGCGGTGCCCACCGACTGCTCGCTGCAGAAGGGCTCCGGGTAGGCCGGACGCCAGAAGCAGGAGTCGGGGTCGTCCCACAGCGGCTGGATCAGCTTCCGCAGCCGGACGATGTCGCGCCACTCCTCGGGGAGCAGCGTGCCCGGCGGGTAGGCCTGCGGGACCGTCGAGTAGTCGCCGAAATCGGTGGTGAGTACGGCCGTGCAGGTCTCACAGCCCCGGCCGAAGACCGACAGCTGGAGTTCGAACTCGCCCAGGTGGTCCGGGGTGTGCAGGACGTTGGTGAACGGGCCGCGCCGGTAACCGGCCCGCACCCGGGACTTGACCCGGTCGGCGCCGGTCAGCGCGTCCGGGCCCGTCACCAGCAGCATCTCCATCGGACGCGCGCCGTACCAGAGGTCCAGGGAGAGGTGTTCGAGCGGATGTTCCGTGCGACGGGTGTCGGCCCAGGCCCGGACGATCTCCTCCTCGCCCAGCAGCAGCCGGTGCCGGCAGACGACGGTGAGGCCCGCGGCCCGGGCCGCCTCGACGACCGCCTGTTCGAGATTCCGCTCGACCCCGTCCGGCTTGATCAGGAACAGGGAGTGCTGATCTGCCATTGAGCTCTCCTTCATGAGTACACGTGTGCTACGTGCGCCACGTGTGCCACGTGTGCGATGCGCCCCGGAAGTGCACGGTTGGACCGGGCCCGGCCGAGCGAAAATTGACGGCTACGGAATCCGACAATGCCGGGAACGGGGCTCCGCGTACATTGCCGAATTTGCGTGACACTCCCCTCGGGGACCATTTTCAGGTGACCGTGAAATCGGTAACGAATTCACGTGACACGCGATCTCGTGACAGGCGGGAGCCAGGGAATTCGTTGACACCGTTCGGGTTTTCCGGTGAACTATTGAACGTGCCGCCGGGGAAACAAACCCGACGGGACGAGCACCGAATTAACCATTCCATCTCTTTTGAGGAGCCATCATGACTCGCAACCACCTGGTCGGCATGCGTCCGCGTCTGGACAAGGTCAACGTCCGCACCGGCAAGTAATTCGCAGCGCTGAGGGTGTCGTCGGGCATTCGCCCGGCGGCACCCTCGCCTGCTTGGTCATACCCGCTTGGCCACACCCGCGTGGCCCCACCCGCTTCCCCGTTTCTCCGTTTCTCCGCACGACGGGAATTCCCATGAACGCACCGCTGTCGCTCGACGTCCCCGTGGTGGTGAACCACGAACCCCGGCTGCGCACCACAAGCCTTTGCTTCGCGCTCGGATTCGGAGCGCGACACGATCCTCCCGGCAGTTCCGGCGTCGCCCACATGCTCGAACACCTGGTGATGTCGACGCCGTTTCCGGACGGCCTCTCCTTGTGTGAGCGGATCGAGCACCGCGGCGGCGAATGCAATGCCATGACCGGGCCCGAGTCGCTCGTGGTCCACGCCCAGGTCCTGAACGAGGACGCCGCCGAGGTGGCCGAGTGGATCTGCCGGGCCCTGCTGGACCTGCGCGTGGACCAGGAGCGGCTGGACACCGAGCGGCGGGTGGTCCTGCAGGAGCTTTCGGCGGCGGCCTCCGACGACGCGGACGCCGTCCAGGAGGCCTTCCTCGGCCGTCTCTTCGCCGGTCATCCGCTGGGCTCCCCGGTCGGCGGCCTGCCTCGGACGGTGTCCGGGCTGACCGTCGACTCGGTGCGGGATGCCCATGAACGCGCGCTGCGGACCGCTCCGCTCGCCGTGTCCAGCGTCGGCGGCCTGACCGAGGAGGCCCTGCGCGAGGCGCTGTCCGTGGCGGGGCTGGGCCGGATGGCGCGCGGTGCGGTACCGGATCCGGGCCTCGGCTCGACCGGCGGAGTGCCCGGTCCGCTGACCCCGGGGCTGGTGGAGCAGTGGCCCGACGAGTTCTGCTGGATGCTGGTCGGGGGGCGCGCTCCCCACGCCACCGATCCGCGCCGGCACGCTTCCGCGATCCTCGGATACCTGCTCGGTGGCAGTCCCGCGTCACCGCTGTACGACCGGTTCCGCAACCAGGACGCCCTGGCGTACTCGTTTCGCTCCTGGTCGCGCAGCTACAGCGATACGGGAGCCTGGCGGATGCTCGCGGGCTGCGAGCCGGACAACGCCCCCCGGCTGCTCGCCGCGTTCCGCGAGGTGCTGGACCAGGTGGCCGTCGACGGTCCGCAGGAGCAGGCCTTCCTGGCCGCCAAGCGCCAGGCGACCGTCGAGGCCGTCCGGGAGGCCGAGGCCCCGCTCGACCTGGCCATCGTGCTGGCCACCCAGCGGCTGCTGAGCGAGCGGGTCTGGGACGCGGACGAGGAGATCGCCGCCCTGAAGGCCGTGACGGCCGAGCAGGTTCGCGGCGCGGCGGCGGAACTGTCCGCGCAGTTGATCGCGGTGATCCGGCCGGAGGGCCGATGAGCGGCGAGGCGGCAATCACGGTCCCGCCCCCTCCCACGGTCCCGCCCCCTCTCACTGCCGCCGACTCCACGGCCGCCGGTTTCACCGCCACCGACAGCTATCTCCGAGCCGCCGACGAGGTCGGCCTGCTGAGCCGCCTCGACGGCCTGCCCCTGGTGGCGGGCGAGTATCTGGAGCCCGCCAGCAGGGAGTTGCAGTGCCTGGTGGAGTACGCCGCCCCGGAACTGCTCGCCGACGCGCCCCGGCTGCTCGACACCCTCTTCAGCCGTCACCCCGACTGCACGGCTGCCGTGGTGCGGGTGCCGGCGCACCTCGCTCCGCATGCGCTCCTGCAGCCCCTGCTGACGTATCTGCGGCACGTCGCCGAGCCGCCCGCGCCCGGCGCCCGCCCGTCCGACGCCGTCGACATCCGCGATGCCGCCGACACGGACCGGGACGCGGTGGGCCGATGGCTCTCGCAGGCGATCCGCGGGGCCTGCGCCGGCCGCGGTGCCACCGTCGACGAGCTCGGGACCGAGGACTGCGTCCGCGGCCTGCTCACCGCGCCCGACCGGCGCTCGTACCTGGTCAGCGCCCCCGGACAGGTGGACCCGGTGGGTCACGCGACGATCCTGACCGACGCGTACGACGACGTCAGCGGCACCGGCTTCGTGGAACTGGTGGACATCCTGGTCGAGGACGGCGGCCTGCGCCGGTCCGCGACCGACCGCCTGGTGGCCGCCTGCGCCCGCACCGCGGCCGAGCTCGGCCTACCGCTCATCGGCCACGTCTCGCACCCCCGTGACCCCGACGGCGCGGATCCGGCCGCCACGATCGTGGCCGCGCTGTGCCGTAAGGGCTGGACCCCGACCCATCTCTACCGCTACGCCGCGCGCCCGTGATCAAGGCCGCGGCTGCCGCCCAGGCTTCGAGGAGCTCCCGCATGACCCCTGATCCGCGCTCGTCCTTTCCGATCGACCTCGACCTGCTCTACGAGCTCCTCGACGTCGACCGCAGCCTGCCCGTGCGCCGGCTCCTGCAGGCCGCCCGGCTGGTACGCGGCGTGCTCGCCCCGCTCGTCCTGTCGTTGGCCGTCCGCGAGGGAACCCCGATGGGCAGCGGCTCGCGCGGCGAGCTGGAACGCCTGCACCGGAGGATCGACACCTACGCCCGCCTGAACGAGGAGATCGCGCGGGTGCCCGGCGCCCGCGTGGTCAAGGGCCCGTCCCTCGCCCGCTACTACCCCGAAGGCGTGCTTCGGCCGCTCGGCGATCTCGACGTGGTCACCACCACCGAAGCCGCCCTGTGGCAGGTGCTGGCGCTCGTCACGGACCGCCACCACAGCGACGAGGCCGAACTGACCGAGCTGTACGCGGACGGGCAGCGGCACGTGTTCGCGGGCGTGTGGTGGACCGGTGAGGATCCGCTGCTGGACCCCGACCACTGCGTCGACATCACCACCTTCGCCTTCCACGGCCGGCCGGGCCTGGTCCCGCTGCGCGCCGCCCTGCCCGAGGACCAGGCCCACGCCGACGTGCTCTCCCTCGCGGAGGAGCGCTTCCAGCGCCCGTTCACCGTCAAGGACATCCTCGATCTGGTCTTCGTCATGACCTCGCCCGCGGCCCCGCGCAGCAGCGGACTGATCGCCGCCGCCACGGAGTTCGCGCTCGCACCCGAGCTGCTCGAACTGTGCGAACGGGTGCGTGCCTGTCCGCGGCTCGCCGCCACCCTGCCGTCCGAACTCGTCGACGGTCTGCGCGCACCGGCCGAGGCCGAGCGGCTGCGCCGGGCCGAACAGGCCGGCCCTCCCCAACAGGCCGGCGGTCCAGAACAGGCCGGCGGTCCGCAGGAGTCCCCGGTCCCGGCCGACGCCTCACCCGCACCGCGCTACGGAATGCTGCTGGCCACCCCGCTGCGGCGCGGCGCGGGCGACAGCTGCACCGAGCACCGCTGGAGCGGGGGCGCCATCACCCGCACGCCGATCGCGGACTTCCTGATGGTCCCCGGCGAGCTCGTCGACCCGGACAGCTACGAATCCGCCCTCGCCGAGCTGAGCACGCTCACTCCCTGGCCGCTGCGCCCCGATGACCGCCGCCCGGCGTGGCCGCACTCCGACAGGGGGGTCTGAGCCCGATGGCCGTACTCGACATCCGCGATCTCAGCCGTACCTACCGCAGCAGGCGGGGCCGCGAGGTCACCGCGCTCGACCAGGTCACCTTCCAGGTCGAGCAGGGTGAGGTCCTCGGCCTGCTCGGACCGAACGGGGCCGGGAAGACCACCCTGTCCCGCATCCTCACCACCCTGCTGGTGCCCACCTCGGGCAGCGCCCGGGTGGCCGGCTTCGACGTCGTCCGCCAGCCGCGCGAGGTGCGCAGCAGGATCGGCCTGGTCCTCGGTGGTGACCGAGGCCTGTACGGACGTCTGACGGCGCGCCAGAACCTGCGCTACTGGGCCGCGCTGCAGGGGCTGGGCACCCGGGCCGCCCGCAGTCGCGCCGACGAGCTGCTGGAGCTCCTGGGGCTGTCCGGCCGCGCCGACGACCGGGTCGAGACCTTCTCCCGGGGCATGGTGCAGCGGGTCCACCTGGCCCGTGCACTCCTCGGCGAGCCGACCGTACTGATCATGGACGAGCCGACCAACGGCATGGATCCGCACGCCGCGACCGGTTTCCGCGAGCTGGTCCGGACGCTGAAGGACCGCGGCACCACCGTGGTGCTCACCACGCACGACATGCAGGAGGCCCAGGCGCTGTGCTCGCGGGTGGCGTTGATCGACCACGGCCGGATCCTGCGGATCGGCTCCGCCACCGAACTGCTCGCCGACATCGGCGCCTCCCGCACGCTGACGGCCCGGGGCGTGCCCGCCGAGACCGCCGCGCGCATCGCGGCGCTCCCGGGCGGCGCGGCCACCGACGCCGAGGGCAACCTGACGGCACACCCGGCCGACGAGGACACCCTGTCCCGGGCGCTGCTGCTGCTCGTCCAGGTCAGGGCGTCCTCGATCGCGGTCACCGCGCCCAGTCTCAGCGAGGTCTACCGCAGCATCATCGAGGACCGGGAGTTCGCGCTGTGATCCTCCCCTACGTCCGAGCACAGGGGGTGATCATCGCCCGCTCTCCCGGCATGCTCGCCACCCTGGCCGTGATCCCGCTGTACTCGCTCGTCTTCTTCCACTTCCTGCAGCGCCATCACCGCGAGGACCTCGCCACCACGGTGGCGCTGACCTCCTTCGTGATGAGCCTGTGGGCGCACTCCGTCTTCGTCGCCTCCGGGGTCGTCGACGACGACCGGTCGGACGGCACGCTGGAGTTGTCGCTGCTCAACCCCGGGCGCTATCTCACCTCGCTGATCGTGCGGATCGCCACCACCACCGTGCTCGCCCTGGCGGCCCTGGCCGAGGTCGTCCTGATCGGGCGAAGCGTGTTCGCAATGGACGTGACGCTGCACAACCCGGGACTCGCGGTGTTGGTCGTGGTCCTGCTGGCCGCCGGCTGTACGAGCAGCGCGCTGCTGGTCAGCGGGCTCATGATCATGGTCCGTGGAGCGCGGACCCTGCAGAACTCGCTCACCTATCCGTTCTACCTGCTGGGCGGGCTCATCCTGCCCGCCTCTCAACTGCCGTTCCCGTTCCGGGATCTGGCGAAGGTCTTCTTCCTCTCCTGGGGCACCGGGCTGCTCCGCAGCGCCGCTGCCGGCGGCCCGGTCACCCAACTGCCGGAGCGGCTGGGCATGCTGTGCGCCCTGATCCTGCTGCAAGGCCTGCTGGGCGTACTGGTCCTGCGCCGCGTCCTGACGTCCATCCGCAGCGGAAGGGTGATCCTGCATGACTAGCCAGACGGGGGCGCCCCCCGCTCCCCTCCCGACGCCCCTCCCGACGCCGCTCCCGGCTCCGCTCCCCGTCCCTCGCCGCACCGTCGGGGCGACCCTCCGGCTGATGGGCTACGGGGCTCTCGCCAGCTATCAGGACTACCGCGCCATGTTCGGCTGGCGCTCATGGCTGGGCGGCTGGCTGGTCAGGCTGCTGTGCCAGGTGCTCTTCTTCGCGAGTCTGGGGCAGCTGCTCGGCTCCCCGGGATCCCAGGGCTACCTCGCCCTGGGCAACGCCGTCGTGCTCGGCCCGCTGGGCGCGCTCGGCGTGGTCTCCTCGACCGTCGGCGAGCGCCGCTCGGGGACCCTGCAGTTCCTGCTGCTCAGCCGTACCCCGCCGTTCCTCGCGCTGGCCTCGCGCGGCCTGCACTGGGTCGCCGACGGCCTGATCACCTCGACGATCGCGCTGCTGGTGATGAACCTGCTGCTCCCGGTCCACCTGCACTGGGCGGCACTGCCCGCCATCATCGGCGTGACCGCACTGATGACCCTCGGCACCTACTCCGTCGCCCTGTGCCTCTCCGGTATCAGTCTGCGGATGCCGGAGTCCCGGATGTACCTGACGGTCGGCACCACCATCGTCCTGATGCTGGTGGGCGGGGTGAGCACGCCGGTCCCGCAGAACGGTCTCCCGGCGGTGCTCGCCCAGCTGCTGCCGGTCAGCCACGGCCTGGAAGCCGTAAGGCAGTTGGCCCGGGGCGGCGCACTGCCGCTGCCGCTCGTCCTCGGCGAGCTGCTGGTCGCCGCCGGCTGGGCGGCGGCGGGATTCCTGGTACTCACCCAGGGCCTGCGGCACACCGTCCGCTCCGGCACGCTCACCCTTCGCTGAACCCCCGCCACGAGAACAGGAGTCGAAACATGAGCACATTGACGTCGATCTGCGCCGCTGGGCCGAAGACGGCTTCGGGGTACCGGACTTCCTCGACTCGCTCCTGGCCTTCGCCCCGGCCGGCGACCGCCGGGACGGGCGGGAACCCCCGGGGCTTTTCCTGATGCGCAGTCAGAATGCCCGCGCCGTGGTGAGGTTCGAGGCCGTGGCGATGCGGCTGGTGTGGCCGGACTGGCTGGCCGAACTGGAACGCACCACGTTCGTACGACCTGTTCATGGTCAAGAAGCAGGCGCCGTTCTGGATGTACGCCCTGGAGGATGTCACGGACTCTGCACTGAGGCTGATGAGCCGTGCGCGGGCACAGCCGTACGCCGCTGATGGGGTGCCGTCCGGTTGGCGTAGCCCTGCTGCAGGGCCAGTACGACGAGTTGGGTGCGGTTGGCCGTTCCCGTCTTGACGCGCAGCCGACGCAGGTAGGTGTCGACGGTGTGCGGGCTGATCCCCAACTGACGGGCGATGGCGCAGTAGGTGCCGCCGCCGATGAGCAGGCCGAGGACATCCGTTTCACGGTCGCTGAACTGGGGAGACGTGGCGAGTGGGTCGGTCATGGTGGGTTCCTTCGTCCGGGCGTCGCGGCTCGAGGCAGCCATCTCGTTGGTGGACGGTGCCGGCTCCTTCACCCAGCCTGGCCACTCCGACGCCCGCCCTCCACCCCCCACGGGCCTCAGCAAGGTGCCTGGCAGCAAAACGAGGCAGGGGCAAACCGGGCCACACCAGACCATCTGACCCCGGCGGGCGGCCGCGGGGCACCGGAATCACGTGACTGTCGCAGACCGGCCCGGTGCCGCAGTCTGGTCACGGCCCCGACACGAGAACAGCAGGAGGACGGACATGCCGACCAGCGGCAGCGGAGCCCGCCACGTGAAGGAGCTCGCACTCTTCCTCTCGGTCTACCGGGACGCCGGCCCGGCGATCCTCTGGCCCGAACACGACCACCCGAGCTCCCACCCGAAGGCCACCGCAGCCGATCTCGCCGTGCTGGAAGCCGAACTGTCCACCGTGCTCGGCACCGCGGTACGCATCACCCACGACGCACCCGACGCGCCACGGCAGACCCGCCAAGGCCCCGACTCCACCCACACCCTCGTCCAGCAGCTCTCGGGCGGCGGTGACTGGACGCTCCACCCGGGAACGGGGGACAACGCCCCGACAGCCCCGTTCCACTGCCGCCTGCGAGCAGGAGAACTGCTCTACGTACCCCCCGGACGCGCATGGACGGCCGACCTCTCGGCTTCCGCGCGCTATCTACTGATCCGCATCGAGCCGGCCGCCTGACCCGGCCAACCGACCCGGCCAACCGACCCCGGGTGACCGGACTCAGGCCTCCGCGCAGGCGGACCCGGACCCGTCCGCCACGGGGGCACACATCTCCCCGGCATCCAGCAGCCCCCGCTGCACGGCGGCCACACCCGCCTGGAAGCGGCTCTCCGCGCCCAACTGCTCCATGATGTCGGCGATATGGCGCCGCGCCGTACGCAGCGACATGCCGAGACGACGGGCAACCGCCTCGTCCTTCAACCCGGCGGCGAGCAGCCGCAGGATGGTCTGGTCGATCTCCTGGGCAACCTCGCCGAAGCCCTGACTGGCCGCGTCCGCGAACGGCGTGGCATGCGTCCAGGTCTGCTCGAAGACATCGGCGAGATAGCACGCCACCGAAGGCTCACTGATGGCCACCGCACCACGCGAGCCGTCGTTCAGCGGAAGGAAGGCCAACTCCCGGTCGAAGACGATGAGCCGGCCGAAGAGCTCGTGCGCGGTCCGGTACTGCGCCCCGAACTCCGACGCCGCCGCGACGTACGCCTGGCTCGGACCGTTGAAACGCGCAGTGTGGTGATACAGGGTGCGCATCCGCACACCACGCTCCAGGATCGCCCGGTCGCGGGCCAAGGCCTCGCCCATCGCCTCGACCACCCGGCTGCCACCCCCCGGCTGGCTGGAGAGCACCTCCTCCGTGCACCGTTCGGAAGCCTGCGTGAGAGCGACCCGGACCTCCAGCATGTTGCCGATCAGCCGAAACTGGCCGTTGCCCCGCTTGGCGTGCCGGAGGTACTCCACGGAGAAGTGGTCCAGCTCCTTCTGGGCGCGGTCGAGCTCCTCCTCGACCTGACGGATCCGCGACCGCATGGGGGCGGCCAGCTCCGCACGGGCGACATCGGGCGACACGGCGAAACCCTCCGCCGGATCCCGGGGGTCGCGCCGGATCAGCCGGGAAGCGGTGAGCCGGGCGAGAGCCTCCCGCACCTCCTCCTCCCGCAGACCGAGACCGGCCGCCACCGAGGGTTCGTCCAGACGCCCCTGCTCCAGGACCCACCCGTAGACAGCCGTGTCGGCCTTCCCCCAGCCATCCGGGACCGCAGATAGATCCCCATCGCGGCTAATGTCCATTGATGTCCCCTCCTCGCCTTGCTGCCACGCACCTTGCTGAAGGGGGTGACCAATTGCTGTCAGGATAGGCGGTGGGAAAGACTTCACCCGAAAGCAGGAAAACGGCGAGCAACCAGACTTACCTCGCACCGAGTTCTCTCAATACATCCCCTGGAGAAGTCCATGACGCGCATTGCCCGCATAGTGACCATCGCAGCTTCTGTCGCCGCCCTGCTGTCGCCGGTCGCGGTCGAGGCCTACCAGGATGCCACCCACGGGCAGGTGCGCTTGGCTGCGGACGGCGAGCCGACCGACACCTCCTGGGGCTGGGGCGGCGTTCCGGTCAAACTGCAGTAGACACCACCTGAACAGCCGCGACCGGGTGTCCGAAGGCATCGGCCGCTCCGGCCCGCGGCCTCGCGAGACGAGTGAGGGGCTCCTGCCGCCCGCAGTCAATTGCCGCCGGGTAATGAAATGGTGAAATCTCGCGCGAGAATTCACCGGACAGCCCGGTATCGAATAGCCATGGCCGGAAACCGCCACGGAGCGGGCTTACCGGCGGTACCCCCGGTAAGCCTCCTCGGAGCTGCTCCTGACGGTGGTGCTTCTGGTCACGGACGGGTGGTGAACCGGCCGTCGGGCAGTTTCCGCAGCCGACCGCGATCGACAAGTCTGGCCGGAATTCTGCGTAGCGGTTGCAGCCGGGCCTTCATGCCGGCGTCCACCCCTGCGCAACTGTGCCTGAGTGCCGTTAGGTTGATCTGCCTTCGGTCTAGGGTGGCCGTGATCGCAAGATGTCCCGGGAGGTCCGCTGTGCCGTTTCGACGGGGTTCATCCGTAGTCGCCCCACGGCGGGGCCGGGCCGTTCCTCTGCCGGGACCGGCGGAGGGGTTCGCCACGGTGCGGAGTGCCGGATGACGGACGGCATACGGGGCCTCGCACCGGCAGGACTCGCCGCGCCTGCGGAGGAGTCCGAGCAGGTCGGGAAGCCCGAGCAGGTCGGGAAGCCCGAGCAGGTCGGGGAGTCCGGGCAGGCCGAGGGGGCCGGCGGCGCCGAGCCCTCCGCCGGGCTGTCCCGGCGGCGTGCGTGGGTGGCCGCCGTGGCGGTGGGGGCCGTGCTGCTCTCCGCCGCCGGGGTCGGCGCCTCGCTGGTGATCAAGTCGCCGGCGCAGGCCGCGGCCGAGGCGGGCCCGCCGCCCTTGGACGTACTCGTCGCGCGGGTCGAGAAGCGCGTGCTGCGCGACACCCTCGTCGTGCGCGGCACGGTCACCTCCGCCCAGGCCGTCCAGGTCACCCCGGCGGTCGCGGGCGGGGAGGGTTCCGGCCCGCCCGTGGTCACCAAGGTCGCCGTCGGGCCGGGGGATCCCGTCGTGGCGGGCAAGGCGCTCCTGGAGGTGTCCGGGCGTCCCGTCTTCGCGCTGCCCGGTGCGCTGCCGGTGTACCGGGACCTGAAGCCGGGTGCCACCGGTGACGACGTGAAGCAGCTCCAGAAGGCCCTCGCCGGGCTCGGCCACGGCACGGGATCCGACAAGGCGGGCACCTTCGGCGCGGGGACCAAGGCCGCGCTCGGCGCGTTCTACACGTCGATCGGCTACGACCCGCTGCCCGCGGTGGCCGACGGCGGCGAGGCCGTCAACGGCGCCGAGGACGCGGTCACTTCTGCCGAACGGTCCCTGGAGGACGTCAAGGCCGCCGCCAGGTCCGGTACGGGTGGCACCGGTACGGCCGGCGGCAAGGGGGCCTCGGGCGCCACCGGCGGCAGGGGCGCCGGTCAGGATGCCGCCCGCTCCGTGGCCCGCGCCCAGGAGGACCTGGCCAAGGCCCGCGAGCGCCTCGCCGAGGCCCGCGCGGCCGCTGGCCCCATGGTCCCGGCCGGCGAGGTCGTCTTCCTGGAGTCCTTCCCCGCGCGCGCCGACTCCGTCGGCGTTCGCCCGGGCTCCGCCGTCAGCGGCCCCGTGATGACCCTGTCCGCCGGTGCGCTCGTCGTACGCGGGCAGCTCGCCGAGCACCAGAAGGGCCTGGTCCGCGCCGGCCAGAAGGTCGAGATCCTCTCCGAGGTCAGCGGGGTCTCGGCGGCCGCCGAGGTGTTGTCGGTCGCGGACACCGTGTCGGTGCCGCCCGCGCCGAACGGCGGTCAGGGGGAGGGGCAGGGCCAGCAGGCTCCCGCCCCCAGTGGTCCGAGCGGGTACGAGATGCTCGTACGCCCCCTCGCCGCGCTGGACGCCACACTCGCGGGTCAGGACGTACGGCTCACCGTGGAGGCCGCCGCGACCGACGGGAACGCACTGGTCGTTCCGGTGACCGCCGTCTCCGCCGGAACCGACGGCCGCACCAGTGTCACCGTCGTGGACGGTACGGGGGCCCAGCGCCGGGTCGAGATCCGGCCCGGCACGACCGGCGACGGCTACGTGGAGATCCGGCCCACCGGGAACGGCGTGATCGCGGACGGCGACTCGGTCGTCATCGGAGTCGAACCGGGCGTCGCGGACAAGCAGTCGGGCGGCAAGCCCGGCGGCGGCAAGAGCGGCGGCGGATCATGACCAAGGCCGCCGCTGAGCCCGTCAGTGAGCCCGTCAGTGAGCCCGTCAGCGAGCCCGTCGGCGAGCCCGTCGGCGAGGTCGTGGCCGAGGCAGTGGCCGAGGCCGCGCCACCCGTCATCGAGTTCCGGCAGGTGGGCCTCACGTACCCGGGCCCGCCGCCGGTGGCCGCCTTCACACCGTGCGATCTCACCATCCAGCGCGGTGAGTTCGTCACCGTCGTCGGCCCGTCGGGCTCCGGCAAGTCGACCTTCCTGAACATCGCGGGCCTGCTCGACGCACCCACCACGGGCCGCTACCTCATCGACGGCATCGACACCGGCGTGCTCGGTGACGGCGACAGGACCGCCCTGCGCGGACGCCGCATCGGATTCGTCTTCCAGTCCTTCCACTTGCTGCCGCACCGCTCGGCCCTGGAGAACGTCGCCCTCGCCATGCTCTACAACGGAGTACCCCGCAAGGAGCGCCCCGCCCGCGCCCGGGAGGCCCTCACCCGGGTCGGGCTCGCCCACCGCCTCGACGCGCCGCCCTCGCGGCTGTCCGGCGGCGAACGCCAGCGAGTGGCCATCGCCCGGGCCCTGGTCGCCCGGCCGTCGCTGCTGCTGTGCGACGAACCCACCGGGAATCTCGACTCCGCCAACGCCGACACCGTGCTGGCCCTCCTCGACGAGCTCCACGCCGACGGGATGACCGTCCTCGTCATCACCCACGACCAGGAGGTCGCCGCGCACGGCGGCCGGACCCTCGCGATCCGCGACGGCGTTCTGCGCGAACAGGCCCCCGCATGAACCCGCCCCGGCTCCGGCGGCTCGTACGGCGACGCTCCCGCTCCGCCGTCCGTGTCGAGCCCTCCCGCTTCACCGCCCGCGACAACGTCTCGGAGGCCCTCGCCGGGATCCTGCAGCGCCCGGCCCGCTCGGCGCTGACGGCGCTCGGAACGGTCCTCGGCGTCGGCACCTTCGTCGCGGTCCTCGGCCTGACCGCCACCACCTCGTCCCAGATCGACGGCCGCTTCAACCTGCTCACCGCCACCGAGGTGACCGTCGAGGACATCGCCCGGAACAAGGACCCCTTCGCCGGCCCGGGATTCCCGGCGGACGCGGACCTCCGCGTCGAGCGTCTGGGCGGGGTCCGGCACGCGGGCGTCTTCTACACGGTCCGACTCGATGCCACGGCCGGCAGGGTCCGTTCCGCCCCGGTCGGCGGGAGCGACGGCGGGGGCGACAGCACCGAGGTGGTCGCAGCCTCCCCCGGCGCCTTGCGGGCCGCCGTCCCCACGTTGGCCCAGGGCCGCCTCTACGACGAGTACCACTCCCGTACGAGGCAACGCGTGGCAGTCCTCGGCTCGTCCGTCGCCGCACGCCTCGGCATCACCACCCTCGACACCCGGCCGGCCGTCTTCATCGGCTCCGAGCCCTTCGCCGTGATCGGGATCATCGAGGACGTGCAGCGCAAGTCCGACCTCCTCCTCTCGGTCGCGGTGCCCCGCACCACCGCCGAGGAGATCTGGGGCCCGCCCGAGGGCGACGGCACCACCATGCTGATCGCGACCGACATCGGCGCCGCCCGGCAGGTCGCCCGGCTCGCCCCCACCGCACTGCGCCCCGACCACCCCGAGTACCTGAAGTCCGTACCGCCGCCGGACCCGCGGACGTTGCGCAGCGGGGTCACCTCCGACCTGGAACAGCTCTTCCTGATCCTGGCCGGGATCTGCCTGGTCATCGGGGCCGTGGGCATCGCCAACACCACCCTGGTCGCCGTCCTGGAACGCACCGGCGAGATCGGCCTGCGACGCGCGCTCGGCGCCCGCGGCCGCCACATCACCACGCAATTCCTCGCCGAATCAGGTGTCTTGGGTGCGCTGGGCGGGCTCGTCGGCACGTCCCTGGGCACCCTCACCGTCGTCGGCGTCGCCGTCTTCCGCGACTGGACCCCCGTCGTCCACCCCGGCACCGTCGCGGTCGCTCCGCTCCTCGGACTGCTGACGGGAGTCCTGGCCGGCCTCTACCCCGCCTGGCGCGCCGCCCGCATCGAGCCGGCGGAGGCGCTGCGGCGCTAACAGGCGGGGGCGGAGGCAGGGGCGGAGGAGGGGGCGCCGATGGTGAGGGTGGCCGGGGTGGAACAGCAGCCGCCGCCCGTTTCCTCGGTGGAGGCCGCCGGGGGCTGATCGAAGAGGCCGGCTCCGCCGCAGACTCCGGTCTCGGGGAGGGTCAACTCGACGCGTTCGGCGGCCTCGTGGTCGCCCGCGAGGGCTGCGGCGATGGAGCGGACCTGCTCGTAGCCGGTCATGGCCAGGAATGTGGGGGCGCGGCCGTAGGACTTCATGCCGGCGAGGTAGACGTCCTTCTCCGGATGGGAGAGCTCGCTCGCGCCGTGCGGGTAGACGGTGCCGCAGGAGTGCTGGTTGGGGTCGATGAGCGGGGCCAGGGCGGTGGGGGCCTGGAGGCGTTCGTCGAGGCCGAGGCGCAGCTCGCCGAGGAAGGCGAGGTCGGGGCGGAAGCCGGTCAGGACGATGACCTCGTCGACCGCGTCCAGGCGGCGGCCGTCCTCACCGACGAGGACCAGGCGGCCGTCGGAGTCCCGCTCGACTGCTTCGGTACGGAAGCCGGTGACCGCGTCGGCGTGGCCGCCTTCGACCGCGGCCTTGGCGGCGAGGCCGAGGGCGCCGCGGGCGGGGAGCTGGTCCGCGGTGCCGCCGCCGAAGGTCGAGCCGGAGATGCCGCGGCGCAGGATCCAGGCGGCATGGGTGCCGGCCTCCTCCTTGGCGAGGTCGGCGAGCTGGGCGAGCGCGGTGAAGGCGGAGGCTCCGGAGCCGATCACGGCGGTGTGCTTGCCGGCGTAACGGGCGCGCACGGCCTGGTCCCCGAGGTCCGGGACCCGGTAGGTGACGCGGTCGCCCGCGGCGCGCTCGCCGAGGGCGGGGAGGCCGCTGGCGCCGGCCGGGCCCGGGGTGGACCAGGTGCCGGAGGCGTCGATGACGGCGCGGGCGAAGACGCGGGCTTCGCTGCCGTCGGGCGCGGTGTGGTGGATGACGAAGGGCTGGGCCGCGCGGTCGGTGTCGACGATGCGGTCGCGGCCGGTGCGCGAGACTCCGGTGACCGTGGCCCCGTAGCGGACCCGCTCGCCGAGGGCGTCGGCCAGGGGCTGGAGGTAGAGCTCGGCCCAGTCTCCGCCGGAGGGGTAGGAGGCGGGGTCGGGCCTGGTCCAGCCGGTGGGGGCGAGGAGCTTCTCGGCGGCCGGGTCGACGATCTCGCCCCAGGTGGAGAAGAGGCGTACGTGGGCCCATGCGCGGACCGCGGAGGCGGCGGCGGGGCCCGCTTCCAGTACGAGGGGCTCGATGTCCCGCTCGATGAGCCGGGCCGCGGCCGCGAGGCCGATCGGGCCGGCTCCGATCACGACGACGGGCAGGACTTCGGTGGATGCGTTCACGAGGGTTCCCCTGACTGCTTCTTCACTTGACCGGATCACTACTTCGACGTTTGTCGATGTCTCGACGCCTCCAGGCTGGCACCTTGTATCGACGTTCGTCAACATAGACATCCATCTATTGTCTGGGGATGATGAGGGCATGTCCCCTTCGAAGGTGTTGCCCCTGCTGGAGCCGGACGCCGTGGCGGCGTGCTGCCCGCCCCTGTCGGAGCGCCCGCTGACGGCCGAGGAGGCCGAGCGGACCGCGCTGATGTTCAAGGCCCTGGGCGATCCGGTGCGCCTGCGGCTGTTCTCCGCCATCGCCTCGCACGAGGGCGGAGAGGCGTGCGTGTGCGACATCTCGGACGTGGGTGTTTCGCAGCCGACGGTCTCGCACCACCTGAAGAAGCTCAAGGACGCCGGCCTGCTCTCCTCCGAGCGGCGCGGCACCTGGGTCTACTACCGCGTGGAGCCCTCCGTCCTCGCCGCCATGGGCGCCCTGCTGACCCGGGCGGGCTCGGCGTGAGCATCCGCATCGAGCCGCTGACCCGGGCGCACGCGGACGAGGTCCTGGCGATCTACCGGGCCGGGATCTACGAGGGGAACGCCACCTTCGAGACCGAAGCCCCCACCTGGGAGGCCTTCGACGCGGCGAGACTGCCCGAACACCGCTTCGCCGCGGTCGACCCGGACGGGAAGCTGCTCGGCTGGGTGGCCGCGTCCAAGGTCTCGGACCGGTGCGCGTACGCGGGCGTGGTCGAGCACTCCGTCTACGTCCACCCCGGCGCCCGGGGCCGCGGAGTCGCCCGCGCCCTGCTCGACGCGCTGATCGCCTCGACCGAGGCGGCGGGCATCTGGACGATCCAGTCCGGGATCTTCCCCGAGAACACCGCGAGCCTGGCCCTGCACCAGCGGGCCGGGTTCCGCGTCATCGGCACCCGCGCCCGCATCGGCCGCCACCACGGCGTGTGGCGTGACGTCGTCCTGCTGGAGCGCCGCAGCCCGCGGATCGGCTGAAGGCGGAGCCGACGGCCCGTCCGTCCGCCGCGTCAGGCGGAGGGCGGCTCGCCGTCCGTCGTGCCGCGCACGAAGACGACCGCGACCAGCGCCAGGCCCACGACCGCGCCCACGAGCTGCACACCGACGAACGCCGGGACCGAGGCGGGGGCGATGCCCGCGAAGGTGTCGGTGAAGGCGCGGCCGATGGTGACGGCCGGGTTGGCGAAGGAGGTGGAGGAGGTGAACCAGTACGCGGCGCCGATGTACGAGGCGACGGCTACGGGCGCGAAGCGCAGGCGGTCCGTCCGCGCCAGGCCGAAGATCAGCATGATCAGGCCGGCGGTGGCGACGAGCTCGCCGAGGAGGAGGTTCCCGGCGGAGCGGTCGTGCGTGGACCACTTCACCAGCGGCTCGCCGAACATCGCGTCCGCGAGGACGGCGCCCGCGATGGCGCCGGCGATCTGCGCGGGGACGTAGACGGCCAGCTCGCGCGACGTGACACCCGCACCGCCGCGGCGGGCCGTCCACCACTCGGCCAGGGTGACGGCCGGGTTGAAGTGAGCCCCGGAGACCGGGCCGAGGAGGGCGATGAGGACTCCGAGGCCGAAGACGGTGGCGGTGGAGTTGGCCAGGAGCTGGAGCGCCACGTCCTGGGTGAGGCGCGTGGCCTGGATGCCCGAGCCGACGACGATCGCGACGAGGGCGGCGGAGCCCACCAGCTCGGCGGCGGCGCGGGAGACCAGCGGGGTGCGGGGCGGGGTCGCGCCGGGTGCGGGCCGGGGCGCGTCACCGGCTGGAGCGCCGTCGGCTGGAGCGCCGTCGGCTATGGCGTTGGCGGCGGGCTCGGGGGCGGTCACGACGGGTTCTCCTCGGGCAGGTGAGGCAGGGCGGGGCGGTGAGGCAGAGCGGGGCGGGGAGGGGCGGCGGCGGGGGCGGCTACGGGCAGGACCGCTTGAGGTTCGCTTCGGCGGTGAGGCGCGCGGTGGACGCGAGGGCGGCGAACTGACCGGCGAGCGCTTCGATGGCCTCCGGACGCAGGCGGTAGTAGGTGAACCTTCCGCAGGGCTCCGTGTCCACGATCCCGGCCTCGCGCAGCACCTTCAGGTGGTTGGAGAGGTTCGTCTGTCTGGCACCCGTCTCCTCGATCAAGTGCGTGGTGCAGAGCGTCTCCTGAGCGAGCAGGGTCACGATCCGGAGCCTGAGCGGATCGGCCAGAACCCGGAGCAGATCAGTGTCGACTGACGTCATCATGGACTGATACTTTCACATCATCCAGGACTGATGTCAGTCTGTGCTGAATCATGAAGGAAGTACCGATGCCCTCCGCCCCGCTCGCCTCCGTGCTGTTCGTCTGCATCCACAACGCGGGCCGCTCGCAGATGGCCGCCGGCTTCCTGCGCCACCTCGCGGGCGACCGGGTCGAGGTCCGCTCCGCCGGATCCGTCCCCGGCGAGCAGATCAACCCCTCGGCCGTCGCCGCCATGGCCGAGCTGGGCATCGACATCTCCGACCGGAAGCCGAAGGCGCTGACCCCCGAGGCCGCGCAGGCATCCGACTACATCATCACCATGGGCTGCGGCGACGCCTGCCCGTACTTCCCCGGCAAGACCTACCTCGACTGGCGGTTGGAAGACCCGGCCGGCCAGGGCGTCGAGGCCGTCCGCCCCATCCGGGACGAGATCAAGGGCCTGATCGAGGGCCTCATCGCAGAGATCGACGCCAAGAACACGCAGGAGGGGGAGGGCTGACCTCCCCTCCTCCCGGAGGGCGCGCGGCAGGGATCCTCCGCTGTGCGGAACCGCGATCGCCCGCATGTCCCGGACTCACTCCCTTGCCGGAGCGCCGTGGTGGTCTAATGGGCGCCTTGCCGTCGACGGGCTCCAAAAACCTTCGGCGGAACCGGAATTGGCAGCTCGCGGGGGACCTCCGGATGAATGACCAGAAGCAACCGCCGCCGCCCGCGGGGCTCCCGCGCCGGCGCAGGTGGGTCGTCGGGGTGGCGGCCGGGTCCGTGCTGCTCTCCGGTGTCGGGGTGGCGGTCGCGCAGGTGATCAAGCCGCCGCGGGCCGCCGCCGATTCCGCGGCCTCTGCGCCGGGCGTGCTGACGGCCCCCGTGGAGCAACGGGTGCTGGTCGCCTCGGTGATCGTGCGCGGGACCGTCACCGCACGGCAGTCCGTGGACGTGACCCCGGTGGGCGGAGCCCCCGGCGCGGCCGGGGCCGTCGTCACGAAGCTGCCGGTCGCCGTGGGGGGCCGGGTCGAGGAGGGCCAGGTGCTGCTGGAGGTCTCCGGGCGCCCGGTCATCGCGCTACGGGGCACCCTCCCGGCGTACCGGGACCTCAAGCCCGGCTCCGAGGGCGGCGACGTGGCCCAGTTGCAGCAATCGCTCGCCCGGCTGGGCCACGCCACCGGCGCGGACGGGGCCGGGCGTTTCGGGGAGGGTACGAAGGCGGCGCTGTCGGCGCTCTACGCCTCCGCCGGCTACGACCCGCTGCCCGCTCTGCCCGACGGGAACGCCTCGGTGGCCGACGCCCGCACGGCCGTGACCTCGGCGGAACGCGCCGTGGAGGACGCGCGGGATGCCGTGGACCGGGCCGGGAAGGTCGCCCCCGTTCCGCCGACGGTTCCACCGCCGGCTTCTCCGTCCCCCGCTTCTCCGTCTGCCTCACCGGGTGCCTCGCCGTCCGCCTCGCCGTCCGTCTCGCCGGGCCCTCGCGGCACCGATCCGCGGGCGGTCGACGGCAAGGGATCCGGTGCCGACCCCGACCCCGCCCCCGGTCCCGAGGCCGACCTGAACGGCCTGCGCAAGCAAGTGGAGCGAGCGAAAGAGGACTTGAGCACCGCGCGGGCCCGACTGGTGGAGGCGCTGGCGGCGGTCGGCCCGATGGCGCCCGTCGCGGAGGTGGTCTTCCTGTCGGGCTTCCCCGCCCGGGTGGACTCGATCGCCTCCAAGGTCGGGGCGCAGGTGTCCGGCAAGGTGCTGACCGTGTCGGCCGGGGACCTCGTGGTCACCGGCCGCCTCCAGGAGTACCAGAGGGCTTTGGTGCGGCCGGGGCGCCGGGTGGAGATCACGTCCGAGGCCACCGGCGTGACCGCGGCGGCCTCGGTGGCTTCGGTCGCCGACACGCGGGGACAGGAGCAGCCCGCCACCGGCACGGGACAGTCCTCGGGTCGGCAACCACCCGCACCCAACGGCTACGTGATGGTCATCCGGCCCGAGGCGCCGCTGGATCCCAGGCTGGCCGGCCAGGACGTACGCCTGACGATCGAGGCGGCGTCGACGGGCGGCGAGGTCCTGGTGGTTCCGGTCTCGGCGGTCTCGGCCGCCGCGGACGGCAGGACGTACGTGACCGTGCTGGAGGCGGACGGCGTCCGCCGCCGGGTGCGGGTGACCACCGGCACGACGGGCGGCGGCGACGTCGAGGTCAGGCCCGCCGAGGGCGACCGCCTGGCCGAGGGTGAGCGCGCCGTCGTGGGCGTGCGCGACGGGCCGAACGGGTCGTCCGAACGGGCCGACTGAGCGGGCCGACTGAACGGGTCGGCCGACGGCGCCCGGGGCGGGCCGCCGCCCGGGCTCACCGCGTCAGGAACCGGGCCCGCAGCCGCTCCGTCGTGGCCGGGGTGATGCCGACCTCGTCCGTCAGGTAGGAGTGGACCGAGCCGTAGCGGGTGGCGAGATCGGCGAGCGTCAGGCTCAGGACCTCGGCGGGCGCCCGCCCGTACGAGGGCCAGCGCATCGTGCGGCCCGGGTGGGCGGCGTGCCAGTCGGCCGTCAGGCGGGCGGTCGCCAGCTCGGTCAGGGCGAAGTCCGCGAGGATCTGCTCCTCGTCCACGCCGAGGAGGGTCAGGACGAGCGCGGCGATCAGGCCGGTGCGGTCCTTGCCGGAGGTGCAGTGGAAGACCGCCGGGCCCGGGCCCTCGGTGAGCAGCTCGATCGCGGCGCGGATCTCCGCCACCCCGTCCTCGGCGACCTCGGCGAACCGGTCCGCGAGGAACCGCCACGGGTCGGTGTCCGGGTCGATCTCGGCCTGGTCGTACGGCCGGTGCTCGATGCTGTGGTTGGCGTACGTGAACCGCTCGGGCTCCGGTATCCGGCCCTTGGCCTCGATCTCCCAGGGGTAGCGCAGGTCGATGACCGTCCGCACGCCGAGCTCCAGGAACCGCTCCCAGTCGGCGCCCGCGAGCTTGCCGAGCGAGTCCGCCCGGTAGAGGGCGCCCCACACGACGGTGGAGCCGTCCTGCGTGCGATAGCCGCCCAGGTCGCGGAAGTTGTGCAGTCGCTCGAACTCGATGTGCCGGGTCATGCGCGGATCCCCTCGATCTCGTGCCGATGATCTTCCTGTGGATCGAGAGGCTACTCCGGCCGGCTCAGCCCATCCGCAGGGCCGCCGCGAAGTCCATCTTGTCCTCCAGCCGGCTCAGGTTGCGCCCGGTCAGCGCCTCGATGCGGCTGATCCGGTAGCGCAGCGAGTTCACGTGCAGGTGCAGTGCCTCCCCGCAGCGCGCCCAGGAGCCGTCGTGTTCCAGGAAGGACCGCAGGGTGGGCACCAGGTCGGAGCGGTAGCGCCGGTCGTAGTCGGTCAGCGGGGCCAGCAGCCGGCGGCTGAACTCCCGCCGGACCTCGGCCGGGATCAGTGGCAACAGCGCCATGACGTGCGCGGCGAGATCGTCCGGCCCGCAGGCGGCGACCGCTTGCGAAGGGGCCGCGACCTGGCGGGCGTTACGGGCCTGCGCGAGCGCGTGCCGCAATTGCGCGGCCCCGCCCACCGGGTCGCTGACGCCGAAGGCCAGCCGTTCCCCGGCCCGCAGCCCGCGCGGCAGCGAGCCGCCGGCGACCCGTACGACCGCGTCGGGGGTCAGCAGTCCTTCCGCCCCGACGAGCACGAAGGCGACGGCCTCGGCCCCGTCCCCGGCCGCCGTGACGGCCATCCGCGGTCCGGCGTCCGGCCCCAGACAGCGCGGATGCAGCAGGACCTCCTCCAGCAGGTCGCGCACGGACGCCGCCACGGGAAACCCGTGCACCCCCTTCGGGTCCAGCCGGGCCGATACGGCCTGCCAGCGGAGCCGGCCTTCGGGGCCTCCGGAGCCTCCCCGGTCGTCCGCGCCGACGACCCCAGCGGCCCCCGCCGTGAGCCGGGCCGCCGCCTCTTCCTCCTCGAGCAGCGCCTGCTCGCTCTCCCCGGCGGCGGCCGGGCCGACCAGCGCCAGCAGCCGTTCGGCGGCGCGCCGCCGCATCGTACGGTCGGTGTCGCGGCCGGCGCGCTCCACCGCGACGAGCCGCGCGAGCCGGTCCAGGAGGTCGACGCGTTCGTCGTTCCAGTCGGCGCTGTCGGCCTCGACGGCGATCAGCCAGTCGGTCAGCGCCGCACCGGGAGCGGAATCCCCCTCCAGGGCCCCGGAGCGGACCGGGAACAGGGAGAAGGCCGTCCCGCGGGCGACCGTACGGTGCGGGGCCCGCTCGCCCGCCCGTTCGGCGGCCAGGAACCGCCCGGCCAGAGCCGAGGCCGTCTTCTCCGGCAGCGGCGGGCGCGCGCCCGCGATCTGCCGGCCGGTCGGGGAGAGGATGTGCGCGCGCAGGTCCAGCTCGGCCAGCAGCAGTTCGAGCAGGGCGTCGGCCCCCGCCCCGGCCTGGCGGTCGGTGCTGAAGCGCCGGTGCCGGTCCACGAGCGCGGCGAGGCCGCCGATCCGCTCCTCGGTCCGGCCCCGTGCCACGTACTCGGTGACCGAGGTGAACGGCACCTCCACGCCCACCGCGAGCAGCGGCAGCCCGTACCGGGCGCAGGCCTCCACCAGATCGTCGGGGACGTGGCCGAACCGCGCCTCGCCCGCGCCCAGCGCCACGGCGCCCGCCTCCACGAGGACACGGACGAACGCGTCGGACGGGTCCGCCGCTGTGTCTTGTCGGCCTTGCCGGTCCTGCCGGTGCCAGGCCAGTCCGGACAGCACCAGGTCACCGGGTGACACGAACCGCCCCGGGTCGGGCAGGTCGATGGTCACCGTGCCCAGCACGGGCCGGTCGAGGTCCCGTTCGCCGCCGGGCAGGCGCAGCAGGCGCAGCAGACACGGGTCCGCAGGCGCCTGGGCCTCTTCGGACGACAGCAGATCACGCAGCCTCATGGCCCCAGCCTGCCATGCGCCGACCCGCTCACGTTTCCCGTCTCGCCCCACTGAACCGCAGGTCAGGCCCTTACGTTGGGGTAATTCCACGGAAATCGGGGTGAGTCCGAGGGCCCCGGTTCATGGGATCGGTGACTGCCGGACACCCGGTCCGGGGCGCCGCGGTACGGCCGATCGGCACTCCCAGCTGGTGCCGAACGGCTCTCATCCCGGCGGTCCGCCGCTGCCAGCCTGGAAGGCAGGCAGCGACGCGAAGGAGAATGCCGGCCATGGGGACCACGCTTCCGCGGCCCTCCCGGGACGACGACTGGTGGAAGAGGGCCCTGTGCACCTCCGACGAGGAGTGCGCCGAACTCTTCTACTCCGAGGCCTCGGGCTCCGCCGCCCGGGCCAAGCGGATCTGCTTCTCCTGCCCGGTCCGCGGAGCCTGCCTGGAGCACGCCCAGGAGATCGGCGAGTTCTCGGGGATCTGGGGCGGACTCACCGGACACGAGCGCCGCGCCCGCAGCCGGCACGGCCGCCCCTGACGGGGCTTCCGGTCCGCGGGCCCGTCCGGCCTGATCGGCAACCTGATCGGCAAGACGCCTCTAGAGCCCCATCGGAGCGTGCAGTTCGACGAGGATCTCCACCTCGACGGGGGAGTCCAGCGGCAGCACGCTCACGCCGACCGCGCTGCGGGCGTGGATGCCCGCGTCACCGAAGGCGGTGCCCAGCAGCTCGCTCGCGCCGTTGAGCACGCCGGGCTGTCCCGTGAAGTGCGGGTCGCTGGCCACGAAGCCGACCACCTTGACCACGCGCTTCACGGCGGAGAGGTCCCCGGCGACGGAGGTGATGGCGGCCAGCGCGTTGAGCGCGCACTGCTGCGCGAGCTCCTTGGCCTGCTCCGGGGTGACCTCGGCGCCGACCTTCCCGGTGAGGGGGAGGGCGCCGTCGACCATCGGCAGCTGGCCGGAGGTGTACACGTAGTGCCCGCTCTGTACGGCGGGTACGTAGACGGCGACCGGCGCGGGCGTCGGCGGCAGCTTCAGGCCGGCGGCGGCGAGGCGCTCTTCGGGGGTACTGGTCATGGGCGGATCTCCTTGTGGTCGTTGTCGCTTTCGCCGTCCGGCCGCGGGAAGACGATCACCGGCTTGATCATGCCCGGCTCCTTGGCGGCGAGCCGCCCGAAGGCCTCCCCGACCCGGTCGAACGGGAACTCGTGCGTGGTGATCACCGTCGGGTCCACCAGCCCGTCCCCGATCAGGTGCAGTGCCCGCGCGAGCCGCGCCCCACTGCTCCGCGGCGGCCGGCAGCGGGCGTACGTGATCTTCCCGCTGCCGGACAGCCCCCCGCGGGCGGCCCTCGCGGCGGCGGGCGCGGCCGTCGCCATGATCGCGCGGTCGGCGCCGGCGCCGCCGGTCAGCTCCAGGATCCGCTCGGTGGTGTCCTCGTAGGCCGGGTCGATCACCACGTCGGCCCCGAACCGCAGGGCGAGGCGCTGGCGCTTCATCTCCGGCTCGACGGCGATGACGCGGGCCCCGCGCAGCCGGCCGGCCGCGATGGTCGCGCCGAGCCCGACCGCGCCCTGGCCGAAGACGACGACGCTGCCGCCCGGGGGCGGCCCGGACTCCTCGGCGGCGGCGAAGCCGGTGGGGAGCGCGCCCGCCGCGTAGAGGGCCTGGTGGTCGGAGATGGTGTCGGGGAGCGGGACCAGTCCGGCCCCGGCCGCCGGGGCGCGGAAGAACTCGGCGAGCCGCCCGTGGCCCTCGACGCCGACGCGCCGGCCGACGTAGGAGGGGCAGACCCCGGGGCCGACGGCCTCGACGACGCCGACGGCCTCGTGGCCGAGCCCGGTGGGCGCCCCGGCGGCGGTGTGCCCGTCCCAGGCGCAGATGAGCGCGGCCGTGGTGCGCACGAGGACCTCGCCCGCCCCGGGGTGGGGGACGGGCCGTTCCAGCACGGCGGGCGGCTCGCCGGTACGGCGCAGCGCGAAGGCCTTCACGGGTTTCCTTAACTCGGCGTTACACGGCTAGTTCCCAACCATGCGGGTACGGATCCGGCCCGGCGGGGGGCCGTAGGTCGGAACCTGGCGGGCCGACCGTCAGCACTTGCGTCTGCCGCTCGGCCCGTCTCGGTCGTCCGGTCCGGGTTCGGTCCGGGTTCGGACCGGGTTCGGACCGCCGTGTCCGTCCGTTCCGTTCCACCTGCGGAGCTCAAGGCCGGGTGACCCGGACCTGATAGCTGCCGTTGCGCAGCTCGCCCACGACCGAGACGCTGATGCCCGACTTCTCGTCGGTGAAGGTCTCGCCCGGCCGGAACGGCGCGTCCGAGAGCTCCGCGTGCACGTTGGACCGCCGGGTGCAGCCTCCGCTCGCGGAGGAGCTGTCGGAGACGGTGACGGGCCCGCGGCCGGTGTCCACCTCGGAGTCCACCCGGTAGATGAGCACTCCGGGCTTGCAGACGGCCTCGTCGTTCCCGGCGCGGGTGCGCACCTCCACCGCGTACCCGGCGCTCTCCGAGACCGGGATGAACGCCAGCTTGGTGCCGCCCTCCACGGCCAGCGGGCTCAGCACGTGGTCGCTGACCCCGGACTTCCCGGCGCAGCTGATCTGGTTGCTGTCGAGCCAGCCCAGCTTCCACTTGTGCCAGCCCAGCAGGTCGTTGTTGGCGCCCCAGTCCTCGCTCATGATGTCCCAGTGCCCCACCGTGCCGCCGCCGTCGGCGGTGTAGAGGTCGGGCAGGCCGAAGACGTGCCCGTTCTCGTGGGGGAGCACCCGGTAGCCGGTCTCCCGGTAGGAGCCGGAGCCGTCGTCCTGGCGGCTGTAGACGAAGGACGTGTTGGCGAGCGGGACGCCGTCGGCCATCGGGGCCTCGCCGTTGCCGGAGAAGGTGACGGAGAGGACGGTGTCGAGGGCGGAGGGGCCGGCGTTCGGGGTGACCAGGATATTTATCAGGTCATACCGGGAGAAATCGACCTCGGTGTCGGCGGTTTTGATGATGTGTTCCACGAGCTGGCGGTAGCCGGGCTCGTACGCGGAACCCCGCTCGATCCCGTACGCCGCGAACGGCATGGGCATCCGCAGCCAGTTCTTTATCGGGGCCTCGGCCCGGTAGGTCAGCCGCCCGTAGGAGCTGATGCGGAACCAGTCGGACGTCTGCGGGAAGAACTCCGCCATCCGGTCGGCCGCCGTGCCCTCGCCCTTGGCGTCGGGGAAGTCGATCATCAGGTTCAGTGCCCGGACCTCGCCGGTCGAGCGCGAGTATCCGGGTGCGGTCGGCAGTCCCTCGGACATCTGCACGCCCATCGCGCCGGAGATCCGGCAGGGCGCGAGCATCGACTCGGCGCTGGTCGCGCCCACCGGCCCGGCGGCCGAATGGCTGCGACTGGATATGCCCGCGCTCGCCGTCGCCGTGATGCCGAGGGCCAGCGCGGTGATGCCCACGTACACACTGGTGCGGCTTGGCTTGCGTATCCGGTGGCGCGTCTGCGGCATGGAGATCGGCCTTCGGGTCCGCGGCAGCCGGCCGGGTCCGGACTGCGCTCTGTGGGCTCACCCTCCGACGGCTGGGGCGGGCTCGCGCGCCGGGAGAGGCCAAACGGGATCAAAAGGCGAGGAGTCGTGTGACCCACGTCACACGGGAGAGTGAAATAAGCGGGGACCCTCTCCCCGTTTGAACCAGAGTCCCCATGAACCGGGGAGCCGCTCCCCGTTTCGGCGGGAACGAGCGGCTGACCCGGAAGCCCGAAGCACGCATCACCCGCCACGTACGCATCACCCGCCAGGGAGCCGTCCATGAAGAGCCCCGCCACCACCGATCCGGCGACCCTGCCCGTACCGGGCCCGGAGGCCGACCTCGACCTCACGGCTCCGGCCGCGGGCGCCGCGGGCGCAGGGACGGACACGGCTGTGGGCACGGGTGCGTGTGTGGGTGCGGGCGTGGCCGCGGCCGTGCGTGCGGCGGCCGGCAAGGTCAAGGCGGCGGGCAAGCGTGCGCGTACCGGCGCGGACGCGGTACCGCGTCCGCGCGCCGACGCCGTCCGCAACCGGGAGCGCATCCTGGCCGCCGCCCGCGACGTGCTCGTGGAGTTCGGCCCCGCCGCCCCCCTCGACGAGATCGCCCGCCGGGCCGGAGTCGGCAACGCCACGCTCTACCGGCACTTCCCCGACCGGCCCGCCCTGATCCACCACGTCGTGCTCTTCGGTCTGGACCGGGTGGCCGCCCTGGCCGTCGACTCCCTCGCCGAGGAGCCGGACGCCTTCGCCGCCCTGTGCCGCTTCACGCACGCGGCGGCCGACGAGCGGATCGGAGCCCTGTGCCCCGTACTCTCCAGCGACTTCGACCACGACCACCCCGAACTGCTCGTCTCCCGCGAGACCTTGGAGGAAGCCGTCGAGGCCCTGCTGGCCGCCGGCCGCTCCTGCGGACTCGTGCGCGCGGACATCGGCGTCGGCGACCTGATGATCGCGCTCTCCCAGCTCAGCCGCCCGCTCCCGGGTACCGGCTGCTTCGACGCGGACGTGTTCGTCCACCGTCATCTCCAGCTCTTCCTCGACGGGTTGAGGGCCCCTGCCCGGTCCGAACTGCCGGGCTCGGCGACCACGCTGGCGGACCTGAGGCGGAAAGCCATGTGACGCCCCCGAGTCGCGCCCTTTAGCGCCGAAAACGCGCCCTGATCACCCCTTTTTCAGTCATCTCGCACCGCGAAGTGGGTACCCCCATGTCAAAAACAGCCGCGAACCCGCCGCTGTCCGTCGCCGCCGCCGATCCCAGTCGCTGGAAGGCCCTGGTCTTCATCGCGCTGGCGCAGCTGATGGTCGTCCTCGACGCCACCATCGTGAACATCGCCCTGCCGTCCGCCCAGACCGACCTCGGCATATCGGACGGCAACCGCCAGTGGGTCATCACCGCGTACGCGCTGGCCTTTGGCGGACTGCTCCTCTTCGGCGGCCGCATCGCCGACAAGTGGGGCCGCAAGAACGCCTTCATCGTCGGCCTCATCGGCTTCGCCCTGGCCTCCGCGCTGGGCGGCGCCGCACAGGGTGAGGCCATGATGCTGGGCGCCCGCGCCCTCCAGGGCGCCTTCGGCGCACTGCTCGCGCCCGCCGCGCTCTCGCTGCTGGCCGTCATGTTCACCGACGCCAAGGAGCGCGCCAAGGCCTTCGGCATCTACGGTGCGATCGCCGGTGGCGGTGGCGCCGTGGGCCTGATCCTCGGCGGCGTCCTCACCGAGTACCTGAACTGGCGCTGGACCTTCTTCGTCAACATCCCGTTCGCGATCGTCGCCGCCGTCGGCGCCTGGATGATCATCCGCGAGCCGGCCGGCGGCCGTAACCGCGCACCGCTCGACATCCCCGGCGTCCTGCTGTCCACGACCGGTCTCGTCGCCCTCGTCTACGGGTTCACCCGCGCCGAGTCGGCCGGCTGGTCGGACGGCCTCACCGTCGGCATGTTCGTCGCCTCCGTGGTGCTGCTCGGCGCGTTCGTCTTCGTCGAGTCCCGTACGGCCCACCCGCTGCTCCCGCTGCGCGTCCTGCTGGAGCGCAACCGCGGCGGCGTCTACCTCTCGCTGGGCCTCGCCGTCATCGCGATGTTCGGTCTGTTCCTCTTCCTCACCTACTACCTGCAGGTCGTCAAGGGCTTCTCGCCCGTCACGACCGGCTTCGCCTTCCTCCCGATGATCGTGGGCATGATCGCCGGCTCCACGCAGATCGGTGCCCGCCTGATGACGCGGGTCCCGCCGCGCCTGCTGATGGGCCCCGGCTTCATGGTCGCCGCCAGCGGCATGCTGCTGCTGACGCAGCTCGAGGTCGGCTCCTCCTACCCGGCGCTGATCCTGCCGGCGCAGCTGCTGCTGGGCCTCGGCATGGGTACGGCGTTCATGCCCGCCATGTCCCTGGCCACGTACGGGGTGAACCCGGCCGACGCCGGTGTCGCCTCCGCGATGGTCAACACCTCGCAGCAGGTGGGCGGCGCGATCGGCACCGCCCTGCTGAACACGATCGCCGCATCCGCGACGACCGCCTACCTGACCGACCACGCGGCCGAGGTCGCGGCGGGCGGCCCGGCGGCGAAGCTGATCCAGGCCCAGGCCATGGTGGAGGGCTACTCCTCCGCGATCTGGTGGGCGGTCGGCATCCTGGTCGCCAGCTCCCTCATCGCCCTGACCCTCATCACCACGGGCAAGCCGGGCGCGGGCGACCCGGTCGCCGAGGGCGCGGACGCCGACATGAAGATCCCGGTGATCGCCCACTGATCCGGTACTTCACACGAGGGGGCGGGCACCGCTCCCGGGTACGGGAATGACTGACGACCCCGCATCGTTCAAATTTGAACGATGCGGGGTTAGTCTTTGTGTGGCGGCCCGCCGTGACGATTCCAGGAGCTCCCGATGCCGACGCCCGAAGCCACCACCCCCACCCGGATGCCGGCGCTGTACCTGAGCCACGGAGCCCCGCCCCTCGCGGACGACCCGCTCTGGCCCGCCGAGCTGGCCGCCTGGTCCGCGGACCTGCCCCGCCCCCGCGCGATCCTGATGGTCTCCGCCCACTGGGAGGAGGCCCCGCTCGCCCTCGGAGCCACCGAACCGGTCCCGCTCGTCTACGACTTCTGGGGCTTCCCCGAGCACTACTACCAGGTCCGCTACGACGCTCCGGGCGCCCCCGGGCTGGCCGCGGCGGTCCGCGCGCTCCTCAAGGCCCCGGGCACCCCCGTCCAGGACATCCCCGACCGCGGCTTGGACCACGGCGCGTACGTCCCGCTGGTGGAGATGTTCCCCGAGGCCGACATACCGGTGCTCCAGATATCCATGCCGACCCTCGATCCGCGCCGCCTGATGGAGATCGGCCGCAAGCTGGCCCCCCTGCGCGACGAGGGCGTCCTCATCGTCGGCAGCGGCTTCTTCACCCACAACCTGGCCGCCCTGCGCCACACCGGCCCCGGCGTCCCGTCGTGGTCCGCCGAATTCGACGCCTGGGGCCACGAGGCACTGGCCGCCGCCGACATCGACGCCCTGCTGGACTTCGAAGCCAAGTCCCCGGCGGGCCGCCTGGCCCACCCGCGGACGGAACACTTCGCCCCCCTGTTCGTCACCCTGGGCGCCGCGGAATCCGATCTCACCACCCCCACCACCCCGGTCTCGGGCTTCTGGATGGGCCTCTCGAAGCGGTCCCTGCAATTTGGCTGACCGCGAGCAGCTCTGGTGCCCCAGCGGCTCGGCGTACGCGCCGGAGTCGCTGGTCCTCGCGGTCCGCGAAGGCCTCGACGGCCCGCCGCTCTACCTCCCGGCACCCCGCCCGGCGGCCGAAGCCCTGGCCGGACTCCCGCCCGGCACCGAACCGCGCCGCCTGCTGCGCCTGGCCTCCCACTGCGTCCCGCACTGCCTCAACCGCGCGGGGGAGTCGTGCACCCTGGCCACCCGCCTGACGGAATCCGCGAGCCCACCGGCCCCGCTCCCGCCCTGCCACCTCCGCCCGCGCTGCAGGTGGTGGACCCAGTCGGGCCCACCCGCCTGCCGCGCCTGCCCCCAGGTCTCCACCCGCCCTGATTAGGCGACGCGGGGAGGCCCGGTGATGTCCTCGCCGATGGTGAACCCCTTCGCGGGCCCGCTCGGGATGGTGGCCGTGGCGCCGTAGCCCGCCCGGAGCTCATCGCCGTAGATGGCCTGGTCCGGATCTGGGGAGGTCAGCACGGTCACGATGCCGCGCTCGTCGTGGTCGTCGATGAGGACGTAGACGGGGATGCCCGCCCGCGCGTATTCACGCCGCTTACGGGTGCGGTCACGTGTCACGCTGTCGTTGCCGGGGGAGACGACTTCGATGATCAACTGGACGGCGGAGGCCTTGATGCCGATCCCGTCCTCGCTGCCGTGCTCTTCCACGTCCTCGGGTGCCACCAGGACGTCGGGGATCCAGGCCTTCCGCGCCTGAATGACATTGGTGTCCTGGAAGGCCGCGAACTCGCTCCGGTCCAGGAACTTGTCCAAGGCGCGGCGAAGACGGTTGGCGACCTGGCTGTGCGACAAGCGACCCGTGGGTGACACCTCGATGAGCCCCTCGATGATTTCGGCGTGGTAGCCCTCGGGGAGTTCGATCGCTTGCCATGCCTGCCACAGGACGTCGTCAAGGTCCGACGGGGGGGTCGCGACCTTCGGCATTACGGCCTCCAGCGTCTCGTGGGCGAGAGCGGTCATGTGCAGCACCTCCTCTGAGTGTGGGCGTCGCCGGCCGGAGGGCACAAGCGACTCTCCGATGCCCGAGGGGATGCCGCCCATGTCGCAGGAATATGCCGCACCTTCACTCGGACGAGTAGGGCGTCCCCGGTCGAGGCAACCGGAAGCCGCCGAAGGCCGTCTCTTGGGGTGGGAGTGCAGCCTGGGACGGCGCTGTTCCAGGGCGGAAACGCCCGTGTCAAGTGTGACGGTGGTCTCATCGACGCCCTGATGGTGTGGTGCGTGCGGCCTCTGGAACCGGCCGCCATTCCCGCCCTGACCTGCATCTCTTTGAGCTCTCACGGCTCCACCGAGCCTCCCGTGCCGGGGGACGGCGGGGCAGGATACTGCAAGATCTCGAAAAACAGGGAGCAACGTGGGAATTCTGTCCCGATTCCAGTCGTTGTTTCCTTCGGAAGCGGGCACTCGGGAGAGTGTCCGGGCAGCCGCACCAGGGCAGCCGAACCACCGCACCACCGCGACCGAACTCATCGCAAGGGAGCACGCATGGCAACCCGCGCCGTCGCCCGTCGTCAGTCCACGAGCAGCGCTCGCGCTGTGGGCGGGGAGATCGCAGACCGCGACCTGGTCGGCATGTACCTGGACGAGATCGCGCGCACCCCGCTGCTCGACGCGGCCAAGGAAGTCGAGCTCTCGCAGATCATCGAGGCGGGCGTGTACGCGCAGCAGATCCTCGACGGTGCGATAGAGCGCAAGGGCAAGAAGCCCTCCCGGGAGGAGCTCGAGTTCCTGGCCGCCGAGGGCGAGCGCGCCAAGGAAGTCTTCATCCGCTCCAACCTCCGCCTGGTCGTCGCCGTGGCCCGCCGCTACCCGCGCAGCGGTCTGCCGCTCCTCGACCTCATCCAGGAGGGCAACGCCGGGCTGGTCCGCGCCGTGGAGAAGTTCGACTACGCCAAGGGCTTCAAGTTCTCCACGTACGCCACGTGGTGGATCCGCCAGGCGATCACCCGCTCCATCGCCGACCAGTCCCGCACCATCCGCCTGCCCGTCCACCTGGTGGAGGAGCTCGGCCGGATCCGCCGGGTCCAGCGCGAGTTCAACCGCGAGAACGGCCGGGACCCGGAGCACGCGGAGATCGCCGCCGAGCTGGACACGACGGAGAAGCGCGTCGGCGACGTCCTGGACTGGGCGCGCGACCCGGTCAGCCTGAACATGGGCGTGGACGAGGACGGCGACACGCAGTTCGGCGACCTGCTGGAAGACACCTCGGCGATTTCCCCCGAGCAGTCCGTCCTCTCCCTCCTGCGCAGCGAGGAGCTGGAGGACCTGCTGGGCAAGCTGGACCAGCGAACCGCGTCGATCATCAAGATGCGTTACGGCATTGAAGACGGTCGAGAGCGTACGCTGACGGAAGTGGGCAAGCAGCACGGCCTGACCCGCGAGCGGATCCGCCAGATCGAGAAGCACGCGCTGCTCGAACTGAAGAAGATGGCCCGCGACACCGGCTTCGACGCGGTGGCCTGACCGGCCCCGAGTCACAGCCCCCTATACGAGCCCCCGGTGCCTATCCCCCCCAGGCGCCGGGGGCTCCCCTTTGCCCGATCCAGCCCCTCCGGCGTTTGAGGAGCGGGGTCCGGGGCGGAGCCCCGGGGAACGGTGGAAGGGCGGGTAGGGGACAGCCCCGCAGGGCACCAGCCCCCGCTACGGCCCCGCCGCCTCCGCCAGCCGCGCCCCCAGCGCCCGCGCTGCCTCCACCAGGACCCCGGGCCCGTGCACGGTGAACGGCACCCCCACCAGCGCCAATCGCGCCACCAGCCACTCCGGCGAGTCCGCCGACTCGAACCGCACCCGCACAGCGGCGCCCTCCCCACCCCCACCCGGGGGAACCACGAACTCCCGCACCCACTCCGGCAGCCCCGCCGCCGCCGCGAAGGTGACGTCGACCCGGTAAGTCGACTCCCCGCCCCGCAGCCCCCGCCGCACGAAGTCCACCGCGTCCATCGGCAGCTCCCGCCCCACGAACCTCGCCCCCGTCGCGTGCGGCTCGCTCACCCGGTCCACCCTGAAGGTGCGCCAGTCCCCGCGCTCCATGTCGTAGGCCACCAGGTACCACCGGCTCCCGGTACTGACCAGCCGGTACGGCTCCACCAGCCGCCGCGAGTCCACCCCGTCCCGGGCCCGGTACGCGAACCGCAGCCGCTCCGGCCCCGCCACCGCCGAGGCGATCGCCGTCAGCGTCCGCGGATCCACGCTCGCCCCGTCGCCCCGCGTCACCGCGACCGTCGCCGACTGCAGCGCGCCCACCCGCCGCCGCAGCCGCCCCGGCAGGACCTGCTCCAGCTTCGCGAGGGCGCGTACGGAGGCCTCCTCCACACCCTCGATCGCGTGCCCGGCCCCCGCCCGCAGCCCCACGGCGATCGCGACGGCCTCCTCGTCGTCCAGGACGAGCGGCGGCATCGCGGCGCCCGCCACCAGCCGATAGCCGCCCTCCGCGCCCAGCGTGGCCTCCACCGGGTACCCCAGCTCCCGCAGCCGGTCGATATCGCGCCGGATCGTACGGGCGCTCACGCGCAGCCGCTCGGCCAGCTCGCTGCCGGGCCACTCGCGCGGGGTCTGGAGCAGGGAGAGCAGGGAGAGGAGGCGGGCCGGGGTGTCGGTCATGGTTCAAAGGTGCCAGCCAAATAGGACACCAACTGACCTACATGCCGTCTAGGTTTCTCTTCATGAGCACCGAGACGACCCAGTCATCGCCCGAAGGAAAGAACGGGCCCGTACAAGAAGAGCGGACCGACCCTCCCGCAGAGACCACCTCGATCAGCAAGGCCGGCGACGCCGGAGACACGAGCGCGACCGGCGGCGAGCCCACGGCCCCCGCCGACCGGCGCCGCTGGATCGCGCTCGCCATCGTGATGACCGCCGCCTTCATGGACCTGGTCGACGTCACGATCGTCAACATCGCGATACCCCGGATGCGCGAGGACCTCGGCGCCTCCACCAGCGCCATCCAGTGGATCACCGCCGGCTACGCGCTCGCCTTCGCCGCCGGCCTGATCACCGGCGGCCGTCTCGGTGACATCTACGGCCGCAAGCGCCTCTTCCTCATCGGCATATCCGGTTTCACCGCGGCTTCGCTGCTCTGTGGTCTGGCCCCCAGTCCCGACGTGCTCGTCGCCGCCCGCATCCTCCAGGGCGCCATGGCGGCCATGATGGTCCCGCAGGTGCTCGCGATCATCCACGTCACCTTCCCGCCGCACGAGCGCGGCAAGGTCTTCGGCCTGTTCGGCGCGATCATCGGCCTCGGCGCCGTCTCGGGCCCGATGCTCGGCGCGCTGCTCACCGAGTGGAACATCGCCGGTCTCGAATGGCGCCCGATCTTCCTGATCAACCTGCCTGTCGGCATCGCGGGCGTGATCCTGGGCCGCAAGTTCATCGCCGAGTCCAAGGCTCCCAAGGCGCTGCGTCTGGACCTGGTGGGCGTCGTGCTCGCGACCCTCGCCCTGGTCATGCTGATCTTCCCGCTCACCCACGGCCGCGAGAACGACTGGCCCGTGTGGGGCTTCGTCTGCATGATCGCCTCGCCGCTGGTCTTCGGCGCCTTCATCGCCTACGAGAAGTACAAGATCCAGAAGGACGGCTCCCCGCTCGTCGAGCTCTCCCTCTTCAAGGTCAAGAGCTTCGCGGGCGGTATCGCGGTCCAGCTGACCTTCGGCCTCGCGACCGGCATCTTCTTCCTGGTGTGGACGCTCTACATGCAGATGGGCCTCGGCTGGAGCGCCCTGAAGGCCGGCTCCACGGGCATCCCGTTCTCGATCGCCGTCTCGGCCGCCGCGGGCGTGTCCGTACAGAAGCTCGTACCGCGCTTCGGCCGCAAGGTGCTCCAGGCCGGCGCGCTGGTCATGGCCGCGGGCGTACTCCTCTACATCTGGGAGTCGGACCGCTACGGCATGGCCATCCACTCCTGGCAGATGGCCGCCCCGCTGATCGTCATGGGCGCCGGAATGGGCCTGATCATCGCGCCGCTGACCGACACCGTGCTCTCCGAAGTGCCGCGCGAGCACGCCGGCTCGGCGTCCGGACTGATCAACACCACCGGCCAGATGGGCAACGCGCTGGGCCTCGGCCTGACCTCCGTCGTCTACTTCGGCTTCATCGAGGACGACCGGGTCTTCGGGCCGCCCTACGTGGACGCGTTCCACAACGCCATGTGGTGGGTCGTGGCCGTCCTGGTCGTGATCTTCTCCGTGATGTTCATGCTGCCGCGCAAGGCCGTCCCCATGGCCGAGCGCGAGGGCGGCACGGAGCACGCCGGCTAGTGCGGCGGGAGCACGCCGGCTAGTACGGCCGCGGCCGGTACGGCGCTCCGGCGCAGCTCACTGACGACGGGCATGTCCGCTTCTGTTGGCGGATATGCCCGTTTGTTTTGTTTTCAGGCGCAAGTGGGCGTACGATCCAAAGAAACCCACAGAGTCGGGCATCGAACGGATCTGAAACCACATGTACGCACCGGAGCGCCAGCAGGAGATCCTCCGCCTCGCCCGCGAGGCGGGCCGGGTCGACGTCCTGTCCCTGGCCGACCAGTTCCAGGTCACGGCCGAGACCGTGCGCCGCGACCTCAAGGCCCTGGACCGGGCCGGGCTCGTACGCCGGGTGCACGGCGGCGCCATACCGGCCGGCCGCCTCGACTTCGAGCCGGACCTCACCGAGCGCGAGGTCACCGCGGCCGACGAGAAGGACCGCATCGCGGCCGCCGCCCTCGCCGAACTCCCCGACGGCGGCAGCATCGTCCTCGACGCGGGCAGTACGGTGGCCCGCCTCGCGGCGGTCATTCCGGTCGACACCGCGCTCACCGTGGTCACCCACGCGCTGCCCGTCGCCGCCCGGCTCGCCGACCACACCGGCATCGACCTCCACCTCGTGGGAGGCCGGGTCCGGCACCGCACCCGCGCCGCCGTCGACGCGTGGGCCCTGAGGGCGTACGCCGAGATCCGCGCGGACGTCGCCTTCCTCGCGACGAACGGCTTCACCGCCGAGGGCGGCCTGACCACCCCCGACCTCGCCGAGGCCGCCGTCAAGCGGGCAGCGATGGCCGCCGCCCGCCGCGTCGTCCTCCTCGCCGACTCCGCGAAGGCGGGCCAGGAACACTTCGCCCGCTTCGGCTCCTTCGCCGACGTCGACCTCCTCATCACGGACCCGGGGCTCGACCCCGCTCAGAAGGCGGCGATCGAGGCCGCCGGTACGGAAGTTGTGCTCGTATGATCCTCACCGTCACCCCCAATCCCTCCCTCGACCGGACCTACGAGGTCCCCTCGCTGGACCGCGGCGAGGTGCTCCGTGCGAGCGGAGACCGGGTGGACCCCGGGGGCAAGGGCGTGAACGTCTCCCGCGCGGTGGCCGCGGCGGGCGTCCGTACGACGGCGGTCCTGCCGCTCGGCGGCACACCGGGCGCGATGATCGCCGAACTCCTCGGCGCCCAGGGCGTCGACGTCACGGCCGTCTCCATCGCGGGCCAGACCCGCTCCAACATCTCCCTCGCCGAACCGGACGGCACCCTCACCAAGATCAACGCCGCCGGCCCGGCCCTGACCGCCGCGGAATCCGCGCTCCTCCTGGAAACGGTCCGCACCTGCTCGGGCGGCGCCGCCTGGATCGCCTGCTGCGGCAGCCTCCCGCGGGGCCTCGGCCCCGAGTGGTACGCCGACATCGTGACCCGGGCCCACGCCGCCGGCACCCGCATCGCCCTGGACACCTCCGGCCCGGCGCTGCTCGCGGCGCTCCCGGCCCGCCCGGACGTGATCAAGCCGAACGCCTCGGAGCTCGCGGCGGCGGTGGGACGGCCCCTGGCCACCCTCGGCGACGTGCTCAAGGCCGCGGAGGAGCTGCGCTCGCTGGGCGCGGGCGCGGTCCTGGCCTCCCTCGGCGCGGACGGCCAGCTCCTGGTCTCCGGGGAGGGCACCTACTACGGCACGGCGGCCGTCTCCTCGGTCCGCAGCAACGTCGGCGCGGGCGACGCCTCCCTCGCCGGCTTCCTGATCGCGGGAGGTACGGGGCCCGCGGCCCTGGCCTCCGCCCTGGCCCACGGCGCCGCCGCGGTCCAGCTTCCCGGCAGCGCCATGCCAGCGCCCCCGGACCTGCGGCCCGACGCGGTCCATGTCACCCAGGACCTGCCCCTGGACCTCCCTCTGTCCGAAATGAGCGACGAGCGATGAGCGAGATGATCCCCCCTCAGTTGGTCGACCTCGGCCTGTCCGCCGAGTCCAAGGAGGGGGCGGCACGTGCCCTCGCCGAACGGATGGTGACGCTGGGCCGGGTCACCGACCTGGACGGTTTCCTGGCCGATGTCGCGGCGCGCGAGGCCCAGATGCCGACCGGCCTGGAGGGCGGCATAGGGATCCCCCACTGCCGTTCCACCCACGTGACGGCCCCCACCCTGGCCTTCGGCCGCTCCCCGTCGGGCATCGACTTCGGCGCCCCGGACGGCCCGGCGGACCTGATCTTCCTGATAGCCGCCCCCGCCGGCGCGGACGATGCCCACCTGTCCATCCTCTCCACCCTGGCCCGCCGCCTGATGCGGCCGGACTTTGTAGCCGCGCTCCGCGCGGCAGGGACCCCGGAGGAAGCCGCGGCCCTGGTCGCGGGCGAGCCCGCGGTTGCCGCTGCCGAGGCCGGGGCCGCTGCGCGGAGCTCTTCCCCCACCCCGGCAAATCCAGCCTCGCCGGCGTTTGAGGCGCGGGGGTCCGGGGGCGGAGCCCCCGAAGGGGTCGCGGCGCAGCCCGCGAACGGGGGCCTGGGGGCGCAGCCCACAGTTTCGGGAAGGGGCGGGGTGGGGGAAAGCCCCGCAGGGCGGCCGTTCCGGATCGTGGCCGTCACCTCCTGCCCCACGGGCATCGCCCACACCTACATGGCGGCGGAGTCCCTCCAACAGGCCGCCGCCGAGGCGGGAATCGACCTCCAGGTCGAAACCCAGGGCTCGGCCGGCTTCACCAAGCTCACCCCCGAAACCATCGCCGCCGCCGACGCGGCCGTCTTCGCCCACGACGTCCCGGTCAGGGAAAGGGCCCGTTTCACCGGCAAACCCACCGTGGACGTAGGCGTCAAGGCGGGCATCAACCGCCCCGCGGAACTCCTCCAAGAGGCCCGCGACAAGGCCGCCCGCGGCGAGATCTCCTCCACCACCCCGACCCCGGTCGAAGAGGCCGGGCAGGACCAGGACGGCTACGGCGCGAAGCTCCGTACCTGGTTGATGTCCGGCGTCAGTTACTTGCGTCAAGACACTTGGAGAAAGTGCAGGTCAGGGCCCATATGGACGAGATCCTGGAACACTGGGCGGCCAAGCAAGCGGCCAAAGCCCCGGTCATCCCGCGCGATGACCTCCGCGACCTGGCGGAAAGCCTTGGCATCGAACTGCCTGACTGAACAACTTCCGAACACATCAGTGCCCCGCGTCGTGAACCTCACGACGCGGGGCACTCGGCTTTCGGGTAAAGACCTCAGCCCTTGCGAGACACTCAGGTCACGTACCGCCCTCCCAGTAGCTCACCGCACGTCCAGGCCCTGCTTCATTCGGCCTGGGGCCAACAGGCCAGCAGCGAGGAAGATGGCGGCGAGCACCCATGACACAACGCTAGCCGGCGGGTAGAGGAGGAGCGCCCACCACCGGGCGCCCGGCTGGCCGGAGGCCTCGTAAGCGCGGCCGAGGACCGCGGTCCCCAACAGCAGCAACAAGCATGCGCCACCGGCGGCAGCCTCGTTGGCCACACCTCGGATCAGGAGGGCCAGCGCGAGCAAGACCATCAGGTTTCGCGGGACATCCATGCCCGCTACGAGTCCCGTCAAGACGGTGAGAAACACCGTGGCGACCACCGCTATGTGATCGAGCCAGTGAATTCGTGTCACCGCCGTACTCTCGGCCGCCGGAAGACGACGATCAAGGCAGTACATAGTAGTTATGACAACAAGCAATGGGGCAAAGTACTTGACCCGGACGCTGGCTACTCCACCCAGGAAGCTCGGCACTGGTACTTCCGTGCTGCCGGCAGCCCAGCAGATAATAGTGAGCAGCACGACTGCTGCTGGTATCGTCCACCAGCGCCGCACGGCCTTGAAGTAGAGCACTATTCAAGCACCGCCGTGCAGTGCTTCTGAGAGCGGGCGGCATCGCTGAACCAGCGGGCCTGGTCGGCTGCAGAACGCGACCGCACCTTGCTGATTTCCTCCCATTGGCTCGGGGAGGTCATTTGTTTTACTTTCTCCGCTTCCAGGCCAGCAGCGATCGTGGCCCACGCGTCCGCTAGCGAGGACTGTCGACAGTCCTTTACCCCGGCATTGGCGGCGACACCCGTGACAGCAGAGCGCGCCACACTGATGGCCAACTGGTCGGGAGCCATGCCATCCGACCACAGCAGGGGCCAGTTGCCTGCCTTGGGCGGAAGGGTTGCAGAGACAAGGCGCACCACCTCAGGCCTGGGCAGTCCAGCCGCCTCAAGTTTGTCGATCGCCGGGAGGGCGGCATCGCGTACGCGTTCCGCGCGGGCGGTCCCGTATTCGGTCGGTACGCACATCGACGGTCGCTGACCCACGCACGCCATGCGCGCGGCGCGCGGCTCCATGCGGGGGCTGTACCCCCAGCCTTCCACCATGCGCAGTCCGATCACGACGGTACTCACGATCAGAGCCAACGCGACAGCGGCGGCCACCACGGGCTGACGGCGCGCTCCGGTCAGGACGATGGCCGCCCCGGCAAAGCCGGTGATGACAAGCCACGGAATCACGTAGGCAAGTGGGTCGACGAGGTCGGTGAGCGTTGAGTTCTCGATCACCCAGCCACCTAGGTGACGCAAGGAGGGACTGCTCGACGAATGCGGCATGGCCATCCAGGCCCAGCTTCCCACCGCGGCGAGAGGCGCAGCCACCGCCCGGGGTAGCAGCGTCCCAAGTATCCAGCCCACGATGCCCCAGCCGAGCGGTAGCACCAGCAAGTGCGCCACGGCCCAGAGACCCCGGCCGGACGGCCATGCTCCGACCGTCGACCAGGCGAGCACGAGGGCGGCAACCACCAGAACCAGGTGCAGGATCATCACAGGGGCCGTGCTCCACAGCCACTGCCGGAGCTTGCTCCGCGCCCCAACCGTGCGTAGTTGTGCCACTTGCCGTTGTCTGCTGGCTTCCCAGGCAGCAGCGGCCGAGACAGCCGGGGCTATAGCACAGACCGCCCAAGCCGCCAGCTCACCGGAGGCCACACCGTACCCGGGGGTTCCCCCGGAGTTGTTTCCACCGACGAAGAGGCTCATGTAGAACAACGCGGGCAGCACCAGCCACGGTGCGGAGGAAGCTCGCAGATTGGCCAGGCTGATCACAGCTCCACCGAACCCAGCAGCGCGGCGTAGGCGCTCTCCAGGTGGCGCCCGGGGACGGCATCGGGGCGGGAATGGGAGGCGAACTGTGCCACCGAGCCCTGGAATCGCAGCCGGCCATGTTCAAGGACCACGACCTCGGCGAAGGACTGATCGAGGTCCGCGATGTCATGAGTGGATACGATCACGTTCACAGACCCTCGCAGTTCGGCGAGGAGGTCGTGGAAGCGACGGCGCTGGGCAGGGTCCAAGCCCACCGTAGGCTCGTCCAGGAGCAACAGTTCGGCCTGGTGGACGAGGGCTTGTGCAATGGCCAAACGCTGCTGCTGCCCACCGGAGAGAGTGGCTACCTTGTGGTTGGCCTTCTCGGACAATCCGACTTGCTCAATCGCGGCAGGAGCGGCCTTCCACGCGGCCCGCTCACGCATGCCCTTGAGCCACCCGACATAGGCAACGTGTTCGCGGCACGTCATCCCCGGCAGAAACGTTGGCTTCTGCGGCAGCCAAGAAACCTTGCGCCGGTAGGCGAGCAGATCTCGGCGCCGGGTCGTACCCAACCCCGCGAAACGGACCTTTCCTGCCTGCGGAAAGGTTGCGCTGGCTCCCAGTGTCAACAAGGTGCTTTTGCCGGCGCCGTTTGGGCCAAGCAACACGGTGTGCCCCGGTGAGAACCGCAGGTCGAGACCGTCAATGACTGGACGCATTCTCCGGCCATAGCGAAAAGTGCAGGATTGGTAGTGCAAAGGCATAGTGCGCAACCTCGATGACGCAGAACGAAACCGGACTATGCCGCTGTGGCAGCAGCACAGTCCGGCTGGAGGGGCTTTCAGCAGGAAACGCCGACTACCAGGAAACCTTGAGCCAATTCACGTTAGTGACCCCGCCACCGACCATGCCAACGTCGATGACGAAATAGTAGTTGCCCCCTCCGTGGTCGCCCCACGTTCCCGTGGACTGCGCGGTGTTTCCGGTGAAGCAGTTGGTGAAGTTCGCCATGGAGTAGAACGGGTCAGGCGCAGCTGTGATGTCCTTGGCCAATGAGACGTTGACGCTTCCACGGCCGAAACACCCCTCAAAAACGATCTTGGTGTTGACGTCGGAAGCGGCTTCGTTCCAGCGGCGGGAATCGAAATCATGCCCAGCCTTGGCCAGGTAGCTGGTGAAGCTGCCGGCGGCCTGCGCCGGAGTGGCTATCGCGCCGAGCATAGCGGCCGCGCCGATCGCGGCAGTGATGGGCCGCCGAAAGCGGGTGCGCATAGTGGGCATATCGAGAGACATGATGGAAATTCCTTCAGGTCCGCGAATCCATATCGAGCGTGCAGGAGTCAGTATGTCTTCCTCCTCTCGGTAACGACACTCTCGCGTGACGTGGCAACCCCCCGTCGAGTGTCGTTCGAACGAAATCTAAAACAAGGTCAATCGCAGGTCAAACAAGTTGTCAAGTGGAATCGATCCGGAGTGGGTGGTAATTCGACCGAATCGGTGCAAAGGTACTCGCGGGGACTTGCAGTGGCCTATCCCCTTGGAGTGGGCTGGATTTATTCTATCTTTGTCTGGAAATCGTCTCCTCTTCTGGTGATTGGCTGGCCCCCTAACTTTCGCCGGATGGGCTCAAACTGGCACTATCTTTCCCATATCGACGACGCACGGCCCCGTGAGGTGGGCGGGTCGGTTTGTTTGATGGCCCTGTGTTGTGTGACACAACTGGCGTCTCGCGAGTTGGACGGATCTGCGGAGGCACACAGGTTGCTCCCCGTCAGTTGCGGGCAAGTCCCTCTTGCCGTGAAGCGCTCTGTGCAGGTGTTGAGGACCGCTAGGGAGAGGTCGCGGCGGCCGGTGTCGTTGACGTGTGCCGCTTCAGCCCTTGCGCGAGGCCCCCTTCGGCCAGACGACCTCCACCGGCAGGCCGTTCACGCGGGCCTCCGCGACCGTGTCGGCGGTACCGCCCCTACCATTGCCCGGCTGGCCGTCCCACACGGCAATGAGCCTGTCCGCACGCCGGAGGAGCTCGCTGTTCGCGGCCTCGTACGCTTCCCGGTTGGCCTCGGCGTACGGCATCACGGCGACCTCGGCGGCGGCCTGGTGGAGGCGGTCGAACTCGGCCGCGTAGTCGGCCTTGACCTTGGCCTCCCGGTAGTCCTGGGACGGCACGACTACGACCAATTGACCGCCCAGAGAGAGAACCGTGTCGGCGAACAGGGCATCCGCTCCCTTCGCGATGCAGGAGACCCCGGTCAGTGCCTCCTCGGTGTACGGGTTGAGCAGCGTCACGAGTGCTTCGCGGACCAGCGGCACGCTTTCTTCGGTGAGGTCCATGTGTCCAGTCACCGCGATCACGGTCATGCCGTCCCCCTTCAGGTCAGTTCGCCAGTAGCTCGCGGATGCTATCGCGGACCTCCCGCACGGCCCGGCTCTCCGAACGTCCAACGGTGTACTGGTACAGGGCCCCCAACTGCGTCCGGACTCGGCTGGACTGGGTGAGCGATGCAGCCGCGACCGCCCGTTGGGTCTCTGCCACGGCGTCGCTGAGGTCGCCTGCGAGGAAGCGGGTCTCGGCAAGCCCGATCTGGTCGAGTGCGTGAGATCGGCCGGCCTCGGTACCGCGTGCATCCAGTGCGGTCCGGATGTGCTCGGCGGCGGTTTCCGCGTGGCCGCGTGGGTCGGTGCGGGCCAGGTCGAGAAACCGACCGCCGGTCACTCCTGAGAGCTCGGCCTGGTCGAAGTAGCTGATCCAGTGGGGCTCGTCCTTCTGGGGCCCGGCTGACGCCAACTCCTCTTCGGCCTGGCCGGTCGCACGTCGAAATGCCGATACTCGCCCCATGGCCGCGTATGCCCATGCCTCCCGGGTGTGCAGCATTGCTCGCACGCGGGGGCCGCTCAATCCGCGGCTGCCATCTTGCGCAAGCCGGACCAGTTCGAGCGCGTCTGTGGGCCGGTCCGTATAGAGCATCTGGCGGGCCATTCCAGCCAGGACATTGGCGCCGAAGGGGATGTCGTCGCCGGCGTGTGCCGCGCGCAGAGCAAGCCGGTAGTAGTCCTGTGCATGCCGCTGATGACCGGAGTCCCACGACATGGTGGCGGCGGTGCCTGAGAGCTGCGCCATGACGCGGTAGAGCCGCTTTTCGACCTCGGGTGACTGGTGGTCTTCGAGTGCGGCGGCCGTGTCGTTGAGCTGGCCTAGGACAGCCTTGGAGCGTAGGCCCCCGCCGAACTGGTGGTCCCATCGACGGAACGCAACTGCGGTCTGTTCAAGCTGGGCTACGTCGTGTGTGCTGAGTCGGCCTGGTCGGCGGCGCTCTTCTCCCCTGGCGGGTGGGGCCAACCACCCTTCGAGCGGGTCGAGGAGGGTCGTCCCGGTCAGCGCGGCTGCGGTGATGAGGCGTGTGGCGGTGCGTCTGTCCATGGCGAGATCGGTTCCGGTGAGTTGTGCGGCCAGGGCTGTCGTCACCTCCGGGTGCCAGGGCATGTCATCGGCGGGTGGGGAGTCCTGGGCGGTCTCCGGGGGTTCGGAGTGGCGTCCCTCCCACGGGCGTGCTGCTAAGCCGACGAGATGGCCGGGGATACCCAAGCCGTCTGCAATGCGCGCGATCACGTCGAACGACACGACCTTCTGGCTGCCGGACGTGATCGTTGAGACCTTGCCGGGCGTGAGTTGGCAGGCTGATGCGATCCGGTTCTGAGACAAGCCGCCGTACTTCTTGATCAGCCGAAACGCGGCGGCGAAGTCGTGCTCTACCAGCGCCAGGCGGAGGTCATCGCGCGCAAGCAGTTCGGCGGACAGCAGGGGGCCTTGGGTGGGGCCGGGATGCGTCATCGTGGCACAGCCTTCGTCGGGAGCGTAGCCGGGAAGATCCTCAAATCGCCGTATCGGGAAGCGTATTACCGCCTAGGTAATACCCGCCGGTCATCGGCTGAGCCTGGCGTCAGGCCGATGCTTTTCATGCGCAGCCCACCGAACCAATCCGGGCCCTGGCGGCCCCGAGAGAGAGGCAAGCGGCATGGTTGAGAAGGGAGACTTGGCGGCCCCCTCGTCCGGGAGTCCGCTGGTCCGGGGTTTTGGCAGCGACGAGTCGCGTTCGCTGATGACGATGCGCGTATCCCGGGACAACGGCCGGACCTGGGACCAGGAGACCGTGGTGCGTGAGGGCGACCCGGTGGTGCTCCTCTACGACCCCGGCCGGTATCCGCCCTGCGAATGCGCCCAATGTGCGGGTCGCCGGACGGTGACGGCTCGCTCCCTCCGCCCGGCGCTTGCCCAGCCGGGAGCGGCGTAGTGCATGGCTTAGGCCGCTGGCTCCTGCGCCGGTTCGGCCGGTTCGCCGGCCCTCTGTACGTGGGCCTGATCGTCGGCTCGCTGGGCCTGTACGCCGCTGGCATCTACGCCACGTCATAGCGGCTCTTCGGCTCGCCCGACTCCAGTCTTCCCGCCGGGTCTTCCGGAGGGATTTCCCCAGAGAAAGGAAAGTTCGATGGTGGAAGAGATCCAGGGTTCCGTTGCCCCCGAGGGGGGTGGCCTGCTCGTCGCGAAGCGGAAGATCGTGGCCGCTCGCACCCGTACCGAGCAGGAGTCTGACGTCAGTGGCGGCCGCTCCGACGGCAACGACTAGCGGGGCTGCCCACGATGCTTGATCTTGCCTCGTGGGCGGGGCGTCTGGGCGGGGATACCTTCCTCGCCCAGACGTACCACCGCTCCTACGCGCACTTCCCGGGTACTGCCGACGTGGCGGGCCTGTTCTCCTGGGACGACTTGAACCGGATCATCGCCACACAGCGCCTGGAACCGCCCAGGCTGCGGCTGTCGGTGGACGGCGAGATGGTCCCCGTTCACCGCTACGCGGTCCCGACGACGAACCGGCGGGCGGTGACCTGGTCCCGTATTCAGCCGGCCGAACTGCACGCTCAGCTCCGGGATGGTGCCTCGCTCGTCCTGGACTCGGTCGAGAAGATCCACCCGCCCGTGGGGGCGGCTGCCGAGGGCCTGGAACGCTTCCTGGGTACCTCGGTGCAGGTCAATGCTTACGCCTCCTGGACAGAGCGGGAAGGCTTCGGGCTCCACTGGGATGACCATGACGTCGTCGTGGTCCAGGTCCACGGTTCCAAGCGATGGCGGCTCTACGGGGCAACACGTGAGGCTCCTACGTTCCGCGACGTGGAGACCCCGGAGAAGCCCGAGGGTGACCCCGTCGCAGACATCGTCCTGGCGCCCGGTGACGTGTTCTACCTGCCGCGCGGCTGGTGGCACGCGGTCACCGCTGACCAGGGCACGGAGTCCCTGCACCTGACCTTCGGCCTGGTCTCCCACACGGGGGCGGACCTCCTCCACTGGGTCGTGGATCAGCTCCGGTCGGGCCTTGCCCTGCGAAAGGACATTCCGCGGTTCGCTTCCCTGCCGGATCAGTCAGACTTCCTGGCCGAACTGCGCCGGGAACTACTGGATGAGCTGGCGGACCCCCGGCTTGTGGAGCGGTGGGCGGAGTCGAACGACACCACACACCACGGGCACGCGATCCCTTCCCTGCCCTACGTGGACGGCCTCCCCGCCCGCCCGGAGATCGCCGTGCGATTGACCGCCCCACGGGGCCGTGTCGTGGAGAACAGTGGCCACAGCACGGTCACGTTCTCTGCGGCTGGAACGGCTTGGGACTTCGCCGACGCCGCTGCGCCGGCCCTTCGCCTTCTGCTGCTCGGACAGACGGCCACGCTGGGCGATCTCGCGGATTGCGCGGGTCTGGAAGTGAAGGATGTGGCAGCGCTGGTCGCGGTCCTCATTGAGGGTCAGGCCGTTGCTGTCGTGGGGACAGCCCTGTGACGGCGGCTCTGGCCCTCGGCACCTATCGCGTCCGAGAGGTGGCCGAAGCAGCCCGTACTGCTCTGCGGGCCGGAACCCCGTGGATCGACACGGCGCCGAATTACGCCGAGGGGCTGGCGCAACACCACCTCGGGCCGGTCCTGCGGGAGCATCCGGGGGCCACACGGGTGGCAACCAAGACAGGCTTCTTCACCCGGAGCCAGGCCCGTACCGCCCTGGCCCTGGACGTCCTTCCCGTGGAAGACGCCACCGCAGGACACAGCCTCGACCCCCGCTTCATCTGCCATCAGGTGGAAGAAGCCATCACCCAACTCGGCTGTGTGGATCTGCTGTTCGTGCACAACCCTGAGCGGGCCATACACGGCGCAGACAGGGCGGTGATGCACTGGCGCTTACGGGAGGTCTTCAGCGTCCTGGAAGGGCTCGTACAGCTCCGACGCATCGGCGGCTACGGCGTGGCCACCTGGGCGGGCCTCCGGGAAGGAGCCTTCAGCGTCCCTGAGCTCGTGGCGCTCGCCCGGGAAGCGGCGGGCTCCGAGGGACACCACCTGATCGGCCTCCAAATGCCCGTGAGCCTGATCATGGACGCGCCGATCACTCAGGCACTCAACGGCGGTGGCCCCCTGGTCCAGGCCCAGGACGCGGGGATGATCACCTTCGGCTCTGCACCCCTGCACGGCGGTGACCTCCTCGACGCCATGACACCCGAACTGGTGGACCTGATCCGCCCCGGCCTCACGCCTGGTGCCGCCGGCCTTCTGGCTGCCGCCTCCTGCCCGGCCCTGGACGTCGTGCTCACGTCGTCCAGCAGCCGCGACCACTGGGACGATGCAGCCAAGGCACTGGCCGCGCCTCTCACCCGCGACCACCTCAGGAGAGTTACCGATGAACTTGCCACCGGATGAGGCCGTCCAGACCCTGATGACGGCCGCTCACGACCGGGCGGCCGAGAAGGTCGGCCTGATCTGCTCGGGGCCGCTGGTCTGGGGCTTCGCGGGCTTCACCCTGGGCCGCCGCTCGGGTCCCTACTGGCTGCGGGTCAGCCGGAGCCTGGTGAAGAACGCGGGACGCAAGCACGGACAAGGAATCGTCGGGGCCGACGACCTGGTCCCGCGCGACGTACCGCGCCCCGCCGTGCACGGAACCTACGACTGGACCCAGGGCGAGTACGCCTTCGAAGCTGAGGTCTTGGACCTGGTGCCGCACCCCGTCGTGTCACCCCGGAGTCCGGAGCTGAACCGCAACCCTGCTTTGCCTAAGGAGTGGTGGACGGTGCTGCGTCGATCTCTCGACCGCCTGTCGGAAGTGGAGGGCGCCAAGGAGACCGTGAGGGACGACTGGATCGAGCGAGCCTTCCCCCAGTACCTCGGCATTCCTGCCCCCGCCAAGATCGAGCGCGTCACAGGACACGGTGACCTCCACTGGGGCAACGTCACCGGAATGCCACTGACACTCCTGGACTGGGAGCGCTGGGGCCGCGTCCCTGTGGGCTACGACCCGGGGCTCCTCCACGCGCACAGCCTCCGGGTCCCGTTCATCGCCACCCACGTCCGCAGCCGCTTCGGGAGCATCCTCAACACCCCCGCCGGCCGCATCGGTGAACTAGCCGCGCTCGCCGAAATGCTCCAGGCCGTTGCTCGCGGCTTCTACCCCAAGCTCGCACCGCTCCTCTTGGACCGCGCCGAAGAGCTGACCGGTGTCCGCCCGCGGTCACAGTCCCACTCATCCACTCTTTGAGTGGAGAGTGCGAGATGTAGAAGTCGAACCTTCGGTCCCGGCCACGTCCAATCAATTGGATGGAAAAGGTCCCGACTTGGTCCCGCCAGAGGTAGGTGGGGTCTAAGATTTGCGCATGCCAGATGACGATCCTTCGTACACGCAGACACTTAAGATGCTGGTCGACCGATCGATCTTTGGGATCGAGGAGACACAGTCCTCGCCCGAACTCCCGTATCTCCGCTGGGCCGAGATGGAGATGGACTCGACCCCGGTACGAATCGGGCAGGGGGCGATCCGTTTCATGAGCCTCGCCGGAACTCACCATCCACTAATCACCATTGAGGTTCGATGTAAACCCCGTGAACCAGAAGGGTCCGGATTTGAACTAATTGGTCACGGCTCCTATCGGAGCGCCAGTGGAGAAGCGTCACTTTTTAATATCGACGGCCCTGAACTCGATTTCAAATTGACGCCCGATAGTGAATACGAGCTACGAGTTTGGCGACGCGGTGGAGATACTGCATCGCAGCGTTACGCGGTACTCCTGGGAAAGGTTTACCCTATCGAGGGTATCGAGGAATATCTTATTCAATTCATTCAGCAATGATCGCACGTGTGCCCCTGCGTCTGACGCAGGGGCACACGTGCGCGGCCTATTTTGGGAGTTCGCTAACTACGTGACGACCCAGATCTGATTAGCCATCCCAGTGCAGGGAGAGAGAATGATGGGCGTCCGCTCGACAGGGGGAGACGCTTTGAGGGCCAGGCACAATCCGCTTCTTCTGTGAAGGATCGCCCCTCGGTAATCCGTACTAGGTCCCCAAATCTGGGAATCCGCTCCTGAGCAAGGCTCAGCTTTCACAGCTGTACCCGCAGTGCCTGCGCTAGCATCTAGGCAGCTATTACTGAAAACTCGCAATTGACCGTCATCGTTATGCCAGAAGTCCTGGCTGGGTCCGCTTGAGTACGTATAGATTCGAGCAGGGGAGCCGGCAGTCCGGCTGGCTACGTCGAGAGCCATCTTATACTCCCCCGAGGACTTAATAACCAAGGTTGCTGGAACTAGCTTACCGTGATTTTTCGCAAGGACCTGAAACTTGTCGCCATGGAGGATTCTATCCCGCGCATACCACGCGGAAAGCCTTCCCCCCGCAGTGGAATTAACGGTTCCAGGGACGTAGCGGACAGAGAAATTCCCCGTTGCGGCCCCTTCTTTGGTTGAAGCGAAGGGGAATTCGTCACATTCGTAAGTCGCGTTACCCTTAACGAGCTGTCCGCATGCCGCATTCTTCCACTTGAGGTTCTCGTCGCTGACTTTCTTCGCAGCGGCATCGAACTTTGGGTAGTTTCGGGTGAGGAACGTGGAGCTGCCCAGTCGACCGGGAATCTTCTTGGCGTGATCAACCCTCGGATCCGTACTTTCGGGGATCAAGTAGGCTGTGAATATGTGCTCGGCCACCTGTTTGACGGAGGCATCGGCGTAGTCGTAGGAGAGCCAAGGGGTGACGCGATTGAAAATTGCCCCTTCCAACCCCTGCGTCGCTCCCCTTTTCAGGTATTCGGCGGAGTCCATGCGCAAACTTTGGTCGGGTGCAGCGAACCACTCAGAAGATCCCTTGGTGCCGTTTACCTTCCAATTGTTCCGGAAGTTGCAGGTAGTCGGCTTGTCTATTCGTGATTGGTCACCGTCCGCAGCGGTGCTGGTGATCCGATAGTAGACAAATGTATTGTTCCACGTTGAAAGCGGTTCCGTGTAGCTGCCGGAAGTTCCGAATGACGTGGTGCATACTCCAGGATATCCCCTACTGGTCGGGGAGAGAGTCATCGAAGCGCCGACGAAAACCCCCGTCGTGCGAACATCGGTTACTTTGACATTGAGCGTCCCCTGTCGCCCATTGTTGTGACCTTCACCAACCTCGGTTTCCTTGAAGCGGACCTGGCCTTCCACCCTACCCTGACCATTCAGCTTGGTGAGGGTGTTGTAATTCCACCGGCAGAATTCGAAGTGGTTTACGATGAAGCCGTTATCGGTTTTTCCTTCCGGGCTGGCATTACAGCCCGCGAAATCAATTACATCAACCAATGGGTGGAATTTAGTTTCCGTGTCGCTCCCGTACGTCGCTCCTGAGCGTTTGAGCGCCTCAGCTTCGTACTCCGGGGTCGGAGTCTCAGGCTCGGGCGGTTCAAGGGCCCCAGAAACCCCTGCCGGCAAAGTGTTGGTTCCCTGATAGGGCTCACCGGGCTCCTGCAACGTAGTCGGGTCAGAAGACCTCACCCAGACGTAAGATTCCGTTTCTGCCTCATCAGCCGTTGCGGCCACTGGAATCATTGATCCCAGTACAACAGCCACCCCCAGGGCTGCTGAGGTGAAACCTCTTACCCTCATACGATCCCCCTCTTTTCTTGAAAAATTTACGAGGGCGAAGATAGCACTATTCGCGCATGTGTTCGGGTATTCCGGGTGAGACGACCGGAAAGGAGGTTGAATGTGGCTGATTAGTGTCGAGGGTCGTCATGAATATGTTAGTTCGCCCTGGTTTATCCATTCCGTCGTCAGTGATCTAGATTCCGCATCCTCGATGCCGTGATTAGTTGGCTGCTGGTCGCATCTGAGGCTTCCCTCATTTTGGGGCTCATCGCTAGGGGCCATGGCAGTCGTGGTTTGAGCGTCGCCGCATCGATCGGTCACGTTCCCGCGCCGGTGGCTGGAGCGGCTTTGGCCGGTGTCCTGTTCGGGTTGGGGTCGGGCATGTTCAGGGGGCCTTACGCTGTCCGGCAACTCGGGCAGGCTTTGATCCTGCCCGGAATTTGATCGAGTGGCCCCCTGGACTTGCCCGACGCGGGCCCCGAGTCGAACAGGTGGGTAAAGCCGTGGAGGCCGCCGGCCCCGGCCACGTGTGGGTGGACAGCAATCCGCGGTGACCTGTGCGGGCTTGGCGTGTGCTCCCGTTCCTGTTGGCCGTGCTTGCCGTGGGGTAGCCGGTCGGGGTTCTTCCGGGGTCTGGCTCGACCGCTTCTCGGGCTTTTGCGGCGCGAGCGGGCGGGGGCCGTCGCGGGCGGTGGCGGAGACATGGAGCCAGCGGTGGCCTGGGGCCGCCGCGCCGCGCGGGCCGCGTCAGCGGGCCGCCTTGATCCAGTAAAGAAACTTTCGACAGCTCATCCCTCCGGCCGCTTCGGCCGCTAGGTATGGGCTGCTTCGTCATGCTCTGTGAAGTCCATCCGTATAAGCATTGTTCCATCGCTTCTTGCCCTGGTCTGTTCGCGGAATCGCCGGACTTTATCCACAGGGTCGGCATGGTCTGGTGTCTACGGGCCGCTTACGTGGCCTTGTCCACAGGTCATGGCAAACGGGGGTCGGGATGCAGGTTCTGAGGGGGTGTCCGCTTTCGCTGATTGCGTGCTGCGTGCGCCGGAGAGTCCGGCAGTTGTCCACAGGGAAAGCGGGCAGTGTGACGCAGATCACGTCTGGGTGGTGTCACGCGAGAGGCGTTTTGCATACCTCTACGTGTGATCCGCAAAAGCGGGCCGATCTACATAGCCGACGATCCCCGGTCAGCCAAACCGGGGATTCTCCGGACCCTTGCCATCAGGCGGGTAGCCCGTGCATCGATTGGGAGGGGTGTGTGATGCGCGTCACATCAGAAAGTTGGGGGGCGAGCGTCACACCTTCGCCGATCCCGGCACCTGTAGCAGATGAAGGGGCCGGTTCTACCTGGGCGGCACCTATCACCCGGGATGGGAATTCGGAATTCCGGGATTCTGCGGAGACTGATGTTAGGGCGGGTGAGCGAGTGGAGGCGGTGGCGGTGCCCTCGGGGGAAGTTGTGCCCGGCCGTGGGGCCTTGAGGGCGGCCCGCGTGGCGGGCTGTTACGCCAAGTCTTCGGCGCGCGGGGCGGGAGGGGTCGAGCGACTTGCCCGCAGCGCGGGAGAACCCAGATTTGAGGGTCGAGGAATCCGCGGAAGTGCTTCAGGGTGCGTCGTACCGACCGGAGCTATGAGGTCAGCCGGCCCCGGGGGTGCGGGTGGTGTGTGCCCGTTACTCGCCGCTCTGCACGTGGGAGTGGAGGCGATACGCGGGGATGCGCGACAGGAAAGCAAGACGATGGGCGGGGAAAGAATGAGTGAGTCCGAGATAGCTGCGCTTGAAGCGGGTCTGACCCGACTGGCCGTGCAGATAGCCGAGTTGAACGCGGCGATGCGGCGGGTGTCGGAGGCTATTCGGAAGTCTTCCCCTGGTCTGCAATTTGCTGCTGAAGCTTGCTGACCTGATCGGTCATCGCGGCGACGATGCCGGTTAGTTCCTGGATGGCCTGGGCCAGGGTATTGAACTCGTCGCTGTGTAGGGGGCTCGGAGTGAGATCGTGACTCGGGGCCCCCTCCGCGCTGGCTGGCTCCTCCGGGGCAGGCTCGAAGAACTCCCGGATGAACTCGGACGCCGGCGCCTCGGCGGGGGTGGGGCTGTTGCGGACGAAGCTGCCCCGGCCCTGCACCGAGTAGATGAGCCCCTCGTTCTTGAGCAGCCGCAACGCGTTCTGAATGGTCGAGCTGGCGACGCCGTACCGGTCCTGGAGCGTACGAGCGGACGGAAGCCTGTCGCCGGGCTCGAGTCGGCCGCTGCGGATGTCCTGCCGAAGCAGCTCTGCGGCCTGGATGTAGGGCGGCCGGTCGTCCTTCTCGAAGTCCAGTGTCATACGCGCAGAATACGGGGCCTCCCTGTCCGTGCGATACAGCGGCGCACCCTCGCGTCCCGACTGTGCGGCCCTCCCGTGCGTGCCGGTGTGCGGGTGTTGCGAGTGTGCGTGTGTGCGGCTATGGTTTGGGTGTGGCCGAACAAGCGGCCAAACCTCAACCGAGAGGGCGTATTTGCCATGGCCAGGACGTACATCCGTGTGGGTTTCGAGCAGTCAACGAAGTGCATGACGGGCACCCCGGCGGTCCCGAAGTGGAAGGACCAGGAGAACGCGATCCGTGCGGTGGACCGGGAGACCGGACAGCCGCTGTTCACCGTGACGCTGTTCCTGATGGAGGACGAGCGGGCGGAGGTCCTGAAGGTGACCGTCCCGGCTGACGGCCTGCCCAACGGCCTGCACCCGGGCCGCTTCGTCCGCCCTGTGAACCTGTTCGCCTCCCCGTGGGCGCGGATTTTCAACGACCAGCTCTCGGAGGGCGTGGCCTATCGGTGCACGGCCCTGGAACTGGTCGAGGCCCCGGCGATGCCCGAAGTGGGCGCCGCGTAGTGGCTGGCGGGGGCGGCGGGTCGTTGGCACGCCTCGTGTTGGCCCACGGCTTCATTCCCGATGACGTGATGCGTGACCTGCGCTTCGTCTTGGAGGCGCACGGTCTCCCGCCGATCTCCAACGGCCTGGACGCCTTCTGTATGCAGGGCGCCTTGTTCGAACTGCTCTATGGCGACCTCGGCCACACCTGGGGCGACTGACCCCGTCTCCATGCGGCATGGGTTCGGGCCTCTCGGAAGGGAGTGCCCGGCCCCGCCTTGGTCGCCCTCGACCTCTGAGGCGACCAACACAACCAAGAACAAGAACGCGAAGGACATGGACAGATGAACGAACTGAGCGACGCCACGCGGTGGCTGAACGTTGTCATGTGGGGCGGCATCGCCCTGATCGCCCTGTGGGCGGTGGTGTGGATCGTCCGCTACGTGGGGGCCACGCCGATGGGTCGGGTGAGTATCCGGCAGGCGGTGCGTATCCGCCGGGGCTGGAAGCGCCTGGCACAGATGGCGGGGCTGTCCGTCACGGACAGGATGCCCACCCTCATGGACCAACTGTCCGATACGGACGGCAAGAAGCAGCACAAGCCCCGGGTCCTGACTCCGGTACTGAAGGTCACGCCGGATGAGTTCGGTGTGATGGCGCGCGCGAACTGCCTGCCGAAGGTGAGCCTGGCCGAGTTCCAGAAGGCTGCCCCCTACCTCGCGGACGCCTGGGGAATGACCCGTGTCTCCGTCCTGCCCGGGGACAAGCCGGGACAGGTCCTGATCCGTGGCGTCCGCGTTGACCCGCTGACGACTCCGACTGAGCACGTGCCCACCGGCCGCCCGCCGAAGGAACTCGCGCGCTGGGAACTGGGCGTCGATGAGTTCGGCATGCCCGTGTCGGTGTCCCTCAAGGACGTGCCTGGGGTCACCGTCGGCGGTCTGCCCGGCTTCGGGAAGACCTCCATGAACAACCGGCTCATCTGCGACTGGGCACCCTCGCCGGCCATCCAGTTCGTCACCCTCGATGGCAAGGTCACCCATGCCCGGGAGGGCGACTACGCCGAACTCTTCCAGCGCATGTTCGCCTTCGTCGGTGACGACCTGGAGGCCGCGAACAAGCTCCTCAAGCGTCTCGTGCTCCTGCGCCGCGCCCGCTCCGCGTGCATGACCAGCGTCCTGGGCGTCAAGAACATGTGGCACGTCGGGCCCTCCGAAATGTGGCCGCTGATCGTCATCAACATGGACGAGGCCCACACCTACTTCCGCGACCACAAGGGCTCCGACCCCGCGACCAAGCGCCTGGCCGCACTCGCCGCCGAGAACGCCCGGCTGGCGGAAGACCTCGTCAAGAAGGGCCGCGCCTTCGGCATCCTGATGTTCCTGACCACTCAGAAGACCACCGGGGACGCGATCCCCACCTTCATCCGGGACGTGTGCCCGGTCGGTCTGTCCTTCGCCCAGAAGACGGCAGAAGCCGCGGTGGCCGCCCTCGGCGAGGACATCCGCCAGTGGCCCGACGCCAACCCCATTAACCTCCAGGACCCCGCGTACGTCGGCGTGGTGGTCATGTCCGCACAGGGCCGTCCCGGCTTCGTCCGCATCCGCACCCCCTACGTCCCCGACGCGTACGCCGGTGACATCGCAGCCAAGACCGGGCACCTGGTCCGCGACCCCTTCCAGCTCCTGGAAGAACTCACCGGGCGCACGGTCGAAGACCTCGCCAAGCACAACCCCGACGAGGAAGACGGCCCCGAACTCCTCGCTGCCTGATCACCCCTCCAACTGACCTTGCACACCCCTTGAAGGGAGGTGAAAACCCTCATGGCAGAAGACCGGATGACACAGCGCACCGTGACCGTGGTCATGGCGATCATCGCCCTACTGGCCTTCGTGTTCTCCTTCGGCAACGTCTGGTCCCTCGCCCTGCGCCTGGGTGTCCCGGGCCCTGTTGCACCGTTGATCGCCCCGATGGTGGACCTGTCCGTCGTCGGGCTCCTGGTCGCGCTGCGGTACCTGTCCCTGCGCGGGGTACCGGCCGGTGACCTCACCGGGGCCACGCGCCTGATGCATGCCTCCGGCTTCTTCACACTGGCCCTCAACATCGCCGAACCGATCATCGCGGGGCACTACGGCCGCGCCTGTGTGGATGCGGTCGCACCCCTGCTCCTCCTCGGATGGGGCGCCGTCGGGCCCACCCTCCTGCGGCGCTTCCACGCCGTGGCCACCCAGGCCCCTGCACCGGTCCCCGTGATCGCCCCCGAGCCGATCACGGAACCCGACCCTGCCGTATCTGAACCGGTACCTGTCGCGGACCTGGTCCCGGTCCTCTTCACCCCGGCTCCGGCCCCGGCCCCGGTGAGCGTTCCGGCGCCGAAGGTGCCTTCGGCCCTCCTGGACGCCGCCCGCGAGATCGCCGACTCCCACACCGCGATCCACGGAGAGCCGATCAGCGCCGCACAGCTCAAAGCGCGACTCGGCGTCGGCCTTCCCCTGGCCACCGCTGCGCACGCCGAGCTGACGGCCTGATCCACCCCGCCGGCCTTTCCGGCAACACCCGCTCCTGGCCCCATGGGCCTGGCCAGTCATGCCCTGGGCCGCACCCCACCCTCCGCCGGGTGCGGCCCAGGGCCCTCACCCCCATCTCTCACGTACGGAAGGACTCCAGACTCATGACCCGCGACCTCGTCTTGCGGCACGTGATCAGCCCCGCCGTACGCGACCTGATCGAACTGGCCAACCTCCAAGACTTCGACCGCGTCCGCGAACAGATCAACCGCCTCGGCGGCTGCTCCGCGCCGGTCAACCTCGTCGGCTGGACCGAGACCCGCGACGCCGCGAACGACAACGCGGTCGTCCGGTCTTACGCGACCGCCGACGAACCCACCGGACGGCTCCTGACGGCCTGCGGCAACCGGCGCTCATCACGTTGCCCGGCCTGCTCCCGCGTCTACGCCGCCGACACGTACCACCTCGTCCGCGCCGGACTCTCCGGCGGCAAGAACGTCGCTGAGTCCGTCCGTACGCACCCCCGGCTCTTCGTCACGCTCACCGCCCCCTCCTTTGGCCCGGTCCACAACCGGCCCACCAGCGGCGGCAAGCTCCGCCCCTGCCGCTGCGGTGACCACCACGCCGAAGACGCTCCTGTCCTCGGCACACCGCTGGACCCCCGCACGTACGATTACGCGGGCGCGGTCCTCTGGAACGCTCATGCAGGGGCCCTGTGGTCCCGGTTCACGACCTACCTGCGCCGCGAGCTCGCCTCGTACCTGGGCATTACGCAGAAGGCCCTGAACGGCCTTGTGCGGGTTTCCTTCGCCAAGGTCGCCGAGTACCAGAAGCGCGGCCTGGTCCACTTCCACGCAGTCGTCCGTCTCGACGGCCCCGACGGCCACACCAACACCCCGCCGGCCTTTGCCACCGTCGAAGCGCTGACCCACGCCGTCCACGAGGCCGCCGGACGCGTCGCCCTCAACCTGACCTCTGACGCGGTGGGTGATCGCGAAATCCGGTGGGGAGACATGATCGACGTACGCGAGATCACGGCGCTCGGGGACGGCGAACTCACAGACCAGCGCGTGGCCTCCTACGTAGCCAAGTACGCCACAAAGAGCGCGGAAGGCTCCGGCACCGTGGACCGCTCCCTTGTCTGCGCACCCTGCGCCGGTCGCGGCACGGTCGGCGACCGAGTGCGGGACCTGTGCCCTCACTGTGACGGCACGGGCCGCGCCGAACCCTTCGCGGACCTCCGCGTCCAGACCCACGTTCGGACGATGATCCGAACCGCCTGGACCCTCGGGGGCATGCCCGAGTTCGCGCACCTCAAGCTCTGCAAGTGGGCCCACATGCTCGGCTTCCGAGGCCACTTCTCCACCAAGTCCCGCGCCTACTCCACCACCCTCGGCGCCCTGCGCGACGTACGACGAGGGTGGCGCATCGCCCAAGCCGAAGCAGCCCGTGAACGCGCAGGAGACCAGGCCCCCGTCGCCGAATCGGTTCTCGTCACCGAATCCTCCTGGGCCTTCCTCACCACTGGCTACCGCCCCGGCGAAGAGCTCCTCGCCAACCAGACACGCCACGAAATCAACCGCGCTCGCGAGGACAAGGAACGCGACAAGACCGAAGGGGAGGTATGGACGTGACGCTCGTCGCTGTGGAATCTGTACCGTCCACCCTGTCCGACGGCGATGCGGTCGCGATGCGCATTGAAGGATGGGCCGTCGCACACGCACAAGCTGCCCCCCGCCTGGGCGAGGAGCAGCTAGAGGTACTGCGACAGCTCTTTCAGTGAGAGGCCCGGAACACCGGCTCCAAGAGGTCGGGATCGAACGCGCCGCTCCGTGGCCGGCCCTTGGGGATCGGATGGATGATCACGGTTTGCAGGACGGTCGTGGCGGCCCTTCGCTTCTGTCGCATGTCGAACCCCGCCCACTTCTCCTCACTGAACCCCGCGAGGAAGTTGCGTGCGGCCTGCTCGGCGTAGAAGTCGTTGCGGTCCTCCTGCGACTCCGTGATCTGCCGGTCGTTGTCGTCCTTGAAGTCCAGGTACTCGGCGAGATCGAACACGCCTGACTTGTAGCTCTCCTTGATCTCCGCCCGTTTGGCCAGGAGCGCAGCCAGGGTCTCTTCGCCGTACCACTTCTTCTCATCGGGCCGCATGGCAGCAAATTGGGCCTTGAGTACCTTCACGACGAGGGCCTCGACGGCCTTGTCCGTGTAGTCGGCACGGCGGCTGACCTTGTTGCATCGCGGGTCGCCGCACCGGTACCGGTCCTGCTTGTTCGATCCGCTCGGACCGTTGCCCTTCATCTTGGCCAGGCACATGTCCCCGGCGTCGTCCACGTACCCGCACCGCGCGATGTTGGTCAGGAAGAACCGGCGCGTATCCTCGGCGATCTCCCGAAAGTTCTTCTTGCCCTCTCGCAGAACCTTGTCCCGGAAGCGGCTCGACGCGGTTTCGCCGTGCGGGTTGAACCACACGGGACACCTCTTGACGAGCAACAACCACTCCTCGGGCGTGCACACGGTCTCCCACTTGCCGACGACGGCTTCACCGGTCTTGGGGTCGGTCACCAGCTTGCCGTGAATCATCCGGTAGCCGCACAGGGCAGGATTCGTGAGCATGTACTGAACCGGTGTGGTCGCCCATCTGTTGCCCCGCAGGGTTACGTAGCCGCTGTCGTCCAGGAACGTGACGGCGGTAGCCCAGTACTTCCCGGCGAGTACCAGCTCGATGGCGCCCCGTAGAACCTTCGATTCCTTCGGGTCCAGCTTCTCGTTGACCTTGCGTCCCGTGCGGACGTCGGCTCCGAGCCATCCGAAGCGGCGCGGGCCTACGGGATTGCCTTCCAGCGCAAGGTCCCGGACGTTGCGCTTCACACGACGCTTGACCCGGACCACCTCGCGCTCACCCATGGCTGAGGTGAGGAGCCCACGAAGCATCTCGGCGTCGCTGTGCACGTCCAGCACGGTCTTCGTATCGGCGATGGCGTACAGCCCGTGCTTGTCCACGGTGAGGGCCCTGTGCAACTTCAGGTAGTCCTCGGGGAGACGCACCACGCGCTCTTCCTCCACGACGAACAGGCCCTGGATCGGGTACCCCTCCTCGACGCGACGGGCCCTGAGGTCCCGAACCAGGCGGAGGAAGGCCGGCCGCTCGATGTCCGGGTCGGCTGCGGTGATGTGGTTGTCGGTGTACCGGTAGACGATGGCGCACCCATGCTGTGCGGCGAACTCGTCGTTGTTGCGGTGCTGCCGGGCGACACCTGCGGCGTCCCGCTTGTCGTTGGTGATTCGGGCGTACGAGCAGCTGGGCTTCCGGCCGTTCAGCCACTCCTCGAAGGTTCTGCCCTCGGCAAGGGCCTGATGTAGGTCGGGATGTATGAGCCACTTGGATGACGCTTTCACCGCTGCTAACCTCTCGCGACAAGGGCAAGTGTCTGAGCGATAGTAGTGCGTCAGCTACATGGTCCCGTTCGTCGCCGCCGGCGGCCTCCTCATCGCCCTCGCCTTCGCCATCGGCGGGTACGAGATCAACACCGCCCCCTCGGTCGCCGAGCACTTCGTGTGGACCGAGGCCGCCAGTTGGGCCGCGCTGCTCTTCCAGACCGGCGGCCTCGCGTTCGGCTTCCTGGTCCCCGTCCTCGCCGGCTACATCGCCTACGGCATGGCCGACCGGCCCGGTCTCGTCCCCGGCTTCGTCGGCGGCGCCGTGGCCCTCACCATCAACGCCGGCTTCCTCGGCGGCCTGATCGCCGGCCTCATCGCGGGCGGCACCGTGCTCGCCGTGCAGCGGGTGAAGATCCCCACCGCCCTGCGCGGGATCATGCCGGTGGTCGTCCTGCCGCTGATCGGCTCCGCCGTCACCGCGTTCCTGATGTTCCTGGTCGTCGGCAAGCCCGTCGCCTCGCTCCAGCAGGCCCTCACCGACTGGCTGTCGGGCCTCTCCGGCGCCAACGCGATCATCCTCGGCGTCATCCTCGGCCTGATGATGTGCTTCGACCTCGGCGGCCCGCTCAACAAGGTGGCCTACGCCTTCGCCATCGGCGGCCTCGCCACCCCCAACGAGGGCAGCCTCAAGGTCATGGCCGCCGTGATGGCCGCCGGCATGGTGCCGCCGCTGGCGATGGCGCTGGCCACCACGGTCCGCGGCCGGCTCTTCTCCAAGACCGAGCGCGAGAACGGCAAGGCCGCCTGGTTCCTCGGCGCTTCCTTCATCAGCGAGGGCGCCATCCCGTTCGCCGCGGCCGACCCGCTGCGCGTGATCCCGGCCTCCATGGTGGGCGGCGCGGTCACCGGAGCCCTCTCGATGGCCTTCGAGTGCACCCTGAGGGCCCCGCACGGCGGCATCTTCGTCATCCCGCTGATCGGCAACCCGCTGCTCTACCTGATCGCGATCGCCGCCGGTACGGCCACCACCGCCGGCCTGGTCGTCCTCCTCAAGGGAATGCGCAAGCAGGAGCAGACCCCGCCGCAGCAGGCAGGGGCCGCCGAAGCGGAGCCCCTGCCGGACCCGGCGAAGGTCACCGTCGCCGCCTGACCGCCGTCCCCGTCCCCAGCCCCGTCACCTCACCCGCGCGCGGAGCTCCATGGCTCCGCGCGCGGCCGTTTCGGTCTCGTAGACCTCGCACATGTGGCGCCCGTCCGGCGTCACCGTGTGCTCGACCTCCCACAGGCTGAACTCGCTCCCGTCCAGCAGGACGAAGGAGTGCTCGTACAGGCTGAAGCCCGCGTCCCGCCCGTCCGCCAGGCACTGCCGGGTGCCGAACACCTGCGTGATCTGGTGCGCGTAGGCCGACCGCAGCAGCAGGGCCACCTGCTCGCCGGGCCGGTCCGGGTTCTCCGCGCGGCGCAACACCCGGCGGGCGTGGTCCGCGGATTCCTCCACCCCGTACTCGCGGTGCCGCTGGGCCGGGGTCGGATGGGTGAACAGCGCGCTCAGCACGGCGATGTCGCTGTCCGGCTCCTCCTCCACCGTCACCTCCACGAGCTCCCGCGCCACCTGCGAGGGGACCTCGCCGAAGAGCCGGGCCGCCGCGAGGCAGGTCTCCGCCTTGCTCGCGAAGACCTCGTACCGTATCGAGAGGTCGGCGTCCTGACGGTGCGCCAGCTCCCACAGGACCACGGAATCGCCGTCCGAGAGCAGGTAGGCGTGCCGGTGTATCTCCCGCCACGGTCCCGCCGCCGCACTGCGGCGGGTGGTGTGGAGGGAGGACCTGTGGGCGAGCGCCGTGCCCAGTCGCTCGACCAACGCGTCCGGCAGGTCGAAGGAGTTGAGGGCGCGGCCCAGGAGTCGATCGAGGTGCGCCTCGGTTGTCTCGTGTGGATCGCTCAAGGTGGGTCTCCAGGCCGTCGCAGCTTGTCACTTCGCGGAAGCTCAACGTAGCCCCTGGGTCTGACATCACGTCCGGGGTTCGGTAAAACGTCCGGGAAGCGCCAGGGGTTCCAGCCACCCCTTCAGGTCAACCTCCATGTCGATGAGCATGGTTGGGCCGGATAGCGGGCACAAGGGCGGGAGCATGACCGTATGGCAACAAATACCGTGGGCGTCCCCCGCCAGCAGGGCAGGCCCCACAACCGCAAGGACGCAGAACCGATCGCAGCACCCCGCGGGCTGGCCTGGCTGCTGCTGCTCACCGGAGCCGCCGGAGTGCTGGCCGCCTGGGTCATCACCCTGGACAAGTTCCTGCTGCTGGAGAACCCGGACTTCAAGCCGGCTTGCAGTCTCAATCCGGTGGTCTCCTGCGGCAGCGTGATGAAGAGCGAGCAGGCGGCGGCCTTCGGCTTCCCGAACCCGATGCTCGGGCTGGTCGCCTACGGGGCGGTCGTGTGCGTCGGCGCCGGCCTGCTGGCCGGGGCCCGCCACCGCGGCTGGTTCTGGCTCGGTCTGGGCGCCGGCATGCTCTTCGGCGTCGGATTCTGCTCCTGGCTCATGGTCCAGTCGCTCTACGAGATCAACGCGCTCTGCCTGTGGTGCTGCCTGACCTGGCTGGCCACCCTGCTGATGTTCTGGGCGGTCACCGCCCACACCGTCCGTACGGGGATCCTCCCCGCGCCCGCACCGGTACGGAACTTCTTCGCAGACTTCGGCTGGGCCCCGCCCGTCCTGCACACCGGCGTGATCGGGATGCTGATCCTGACCCGGTGGTGGGACTTCTGGACCGGCTGAGGGCGCCGGACGACATGCGAGGGCCCCGGCAGCTGGACGCTGCCGGGGCCCTCGTCACGTCACACCGCTTCTTCGAACGCGTCGCTCCACGGGCGCCGTGTATGTGGACCACGGGGTCCCGGACCGTAGATCGGGAGCGGAGATCAGCTGTTGGCGGAGACGTTGCCCGAGAGGACCGGGATGTTGCTGAGGATGTGCGAGAGCGGCTCGTCGCCCTTGGCCTGGGTGGAGTTCTCGGTGCACTGCTGGTTCTGCGGGTTGGACAGGACGTTGATGTCCTGGACACCGACGTTGACCAGGGCGATCAGCGACTGGGCGTTGACCTTGGCCGGCAGACCGATGCAGGGCTTGTTCAGGGTGCCCTGGACGACGCCGAGCTGCGGGCTCATGTCACCGTGCGTCTTCTGGTTGCCGTACGCCTGGACGGCACCGTTCCCGTTGACGGTGTTGATCCCGTTGTCGTTGCCGATGGCCATGGCGGGGGCGGCAGCAGCAGCGCCCGCGCCGACGGCGGCGGCGGTGACCGCGGCGGCAGTCATGATCTTCTTGAACATTTTGATCCTTTTGTCGCACGAGTGCCCGCAAGTGGAGCGCCCTGATCAACTGCCTTCGTGAAGGGTTGGTTCCGCTGCTTCACTCAAACGGCCTGTCCGGGGGCAGGTTTTCCCCGGGTGGGGTGAGTCGCCCCCGGACGCGTGCGCGAAGCCCGTACGCACCCCGCAGCGGGGTGCGGGCCCCCGCGCTCGTGTTGCGCTCCGTACAACCCCTTCGCACGGTGGGTAAGGAAGCGGATCGCTCGGGTCCGCTTCCGAGCGACCACCAGAAGGAACACTCATGCACCGCACCAAGGCCTCCCGCATCCGCGTCCTCGTCCCGTCGGCCCTGGCGGTCGTCATACTCACCGGCGCGGCAGCCCCCGCGGGCGCCGCGGAAGGTGCCGGTGCCGCCGCGAGCCGAGTGGCGACGGCCCAGGAGGAGATCAACGAGAGGGTGGCGGCGGCGGGTCCCGTCGAAGACGCCCTCGCCGCGGTCTCCGAGATCCTGGCGAACCTGACGAAGAGCCTGGGCACCCTGTTGCCGGGGATCACGCTCCCCGAGATCAAACTGCCCGCGCTCCCCTCCCTGCCGCAGATCCCCGCGATCCCCGGCCTTCCGGACCTGCAGCTCCCGGCGATCCCGGCGATCCCGGCGATCCCGGCGGTTCCGGAGATCCCCGACATCCCGATCCCCGACGTTCCGATCCCCGACGTCCCGATCCCCGAGGTACCGGCGCTCCCGGTCTCCGAACCCGCGGCCCCGCCCGCGGGTGCGTTGCCGGCCGTGCCGGCCATACCGGCGGTACCCGGGACACCGACGGGCCTCGTCCCGAAGATCCCGTCGTTCGCGGAGTTCCTTCCGTAAGCACCGAGATCCGTCCGCGGACCCGCACGCGGTTACGACTATTGGGCTGAACAGGTCTGATCGCGTGCAGAACCGTGTCGTCTGGGAAGGTGGACCGTTTCGCTCGATGTGAGCCCCGGAATCGGGGCAGAACATCGAAGAGAAGGTGCACTTCCCATGAACACTGCCAAGAAGGCCGCCCTGGTCCTGGCCACCGCTGGTCTCGCTGCGGCCGGTGCCGCCGGCTCCGCAATGGCCGACTCCAAGGCCGAGGGTGCGGCCGTGGGTTCCCCCGGTGTCCTCTCGGGGAACCTGGCGCAGGTCCCGGTCCACATTCCGATCAACGTCTGCGGCAACTCCGTGAACGTGATCGGCGCGCTGAACCCGGCGTTCGGCAACGTCTGCGTCAACGACTGACGTTCGACGCAACACACGACTGTGGGCGCCACCGGCGAGGCCGGGGGCGCCCACAGTCGTGTCGGCAGCGGAACGGGCAGGCCCGTCAGTGCTTGGAGCCGCCGTTGAGCTTCACTCCGCCGAGCAGCGGCGAGGCCTGGGTGGCCCCGTTGGCGAGGTTCATCACCTCGGCCGGAGCGTCGTTGCGGACCTCGTTGACCTTCTGGACGGTGGTCACGACCTTCTGGACGCTCTCGCCCTGCTCGGCCAGCCCGTTGCCCACGGTTTGCGGCAGCGCCGCCGATACGGGGTTCACCGAGTCGGTGACCGCCGTGAGCCCGCTCGTCAGGCTCATGGGGACGGCCGGCGCCTCGGTGGCGGCGAAGGCGGGAGAGGTGGCGCCGAGGGCGGCGACGGAGCCGACGACGACTGCGGCGACCTTCGAGAGCTTCATTGTCAGAATCCTTTTCCAGGGGTGACCAGTGACGACCGTCGCGCCACTTTCGACCTGGTTAACGATTCCCCGCCGCCACGGAAACGCGGAACCGAACACGGCAACGGCCGGAGAATCCGACAAGGGACTCTCCGGCCGATATTTCTTCCGATTACCGGTAATGACGTCAGGCGGCGTTACGGGACCTGCGGTACAGAATGGCGCCGCCCAGGATGAGGGCCGAGGCCAGGGCCGCGGCGCCGACGGGCTGTCCGGCGCCGGTCGCCGCCAGTTCCTGCCGTGCGGGGGCCTCCGCGACGGGGACCGCCTCGGGTGCGGGTGCCGGCGCGGGGACCGGGGCCGGGGCCGGCAGCGGTGCCGGGGGAAGCTCGACGGGCAGGTCCCCGGCGGGCGCCGCCGGCGGCTGGTCGGCCGGGGGCACTACGGGCGCGGGGTGCTCCACGACCTGGCTGCCGTGCGGGGGCATCGGCGCGGGAGCCTCCTCCGCGACGGGGGCCGGGGCGGGCAGCGTGTGCGGAGCCTCCTCCACTACGGGAGCCGGCGCGGGGGCCGGAGCCGGAAGCGGCTGCGGGGCCTCCTCGACCGGTGCCGGCACCGGCACGGGCTCGGGCTGCGGCGCGGGCGCCTCCTCTACGGGAGCGGGCGCGGGCGCCGGAGCGGGCGCCGGGTGCTCCGCCTCGGGCGCGGGCAGCGGCTTCGGCGCCGGGGGCGCGTGGTGCGGGGCCGGGGGCTGCTCGGCGTGCGGCTGCGGCGGGTGCTGCGGCCGCGGCTCGGGCCGTTCCGGGGCGGGGTGGTCGTCGCACTCCTCCTCGTCGGAGTCCCCGTAGCCGCCCTGCTGCCCGGGCCCGTGGTCCTCGTGGCCGCCCTGCTGCTCCGGGCCGCGGTCGCCGTAGCCGCCCTGACGCTCGGGTCCGCGGTCGCCGTAGCCGCCCTGCTCGTGGCGGTCCTCGTGCTCCTCGCGCCGGTCGTGCTCGTCGTGCTGGTTGACGTAGCGCCGTACCTGCTCCGCCTGCTGCGGGCTGAGGTAGCGCTCGTAGTCGTGCCCGGCGTCGGAGCCCGTCGTGGTGGCGCAGTTGTTGCCCATGGCGGGGTTGAGGCCCGCCCCGGCGTCCACGGTGTTGCCGCACACGTTCGGCGAGAAGGTGACCGGTACCGAGACGCTGTTGCCGGCCAGCACGCCCGGTGAATGGGAGGCCTCGGCCATCGCCCCGGGTTGCGCGTAGGCCGCGCCGGTCGCGATCGACAGCAGACTGGACGCGGCGGCCGCGGTGAGCACCCCCTTGCCCAGTACCTGTCGGCTCAGTACCTGTCGCATGGGTCCTTCCCTGTCTACCGGCCCAGCGGCCGGTGCTGAATCGAAGGTGGCCTCGGAGTGCACCGCCGTGCACTCCGAGGCCACCCCGAGGAGGTCTGCCCTTGCGGGCACAGGCGCTTCGTCAGGCGTTGACGCAGGTGTTGCCGAACGCGGGGTTCAGCAGGGCGATCACGTTGACGGTGTTGCCGCAGACGTTGACCGGGATGTGCACCGGGACCTGGAGCACGTTGCCGGACAGGACGCCCGGGGAGCCGACGGCCTTGCCGTCCGCCGCCGCGTCGGCCATGGCGGGGGAGGCGGCACCGGCGGCCATGAGAATGCCGGCGGCCAGCACCACTGCCTTCTTGTACGTCATTTGTTTTCGTTTCCTTCCCGCAGAGGTCTATCCGCTGCAGAATTAACAACGAGTGGGTCCGGGAAAAGAAACCGGGGATTTTTGCGCGCCTCCGGCCAATTCACTCAGATGCTCGTTCGTCCTGAATTGTGGCCGGATTCTTCTGGTTGCTTCAGGGTCCTTATTCGGGTCCCGACATGCGGCGGGGCCGCCGCGACCCGAAGGTGCGACGGCCCCACTGGCGCGGTGCTGTGTCAGCCGGCGCGGCGCTGTCAGCTGCCGGCGGAGGCGTTGCCGGACAGGACCGGGATGTTGTTGAGGATGTGCGAGAGAGCCTCGTCGCCCTTGGCCTGGGTGGAGTTCTCGGTGCACTGCTGGTTCTGCGGGCTGGACAGGACCGGGATGTCCTGGACGCCGACGTTGACCAGAGCCAGGACGGACTGGACGTTGGCCTTGGCGGGCAGGGCGATGCAGGGCTTGTTGAACGAGCCCTGGATGAGCGCCATCTGCGGGCTCATGTTGCCGTAGGTGGCCTGGTTGCCGTAGATCTGCGAGGCGCCGTTGCCGTTGACGGTGTTGATGCCGTTGTCGTTGCCGATGGCCATGGCCTGCGGGGCCATGGCGGCACCCAGACCGACGAACGAGGCGGCAACCGCTGCGCCGGCCGCAAACTTCTTGATCATGATGGTCCCTTTTTTGCAGGATTGCCCGGTACTCAAGCACTCGGATCAACGGCGCAACCGCGGTTTGGGTTGCGTGTCTTCACTCGGATGCCGAAGTTTCGGGCGGCACGGTTGACGTCAGGCGTTGACGCAGGTGTTGCCGAACGAGGGGTTCAGCAGGGCGATCACGTTCACGGTGTTGCCGCAGACGTTCACCGGGACGTGGACCGGGACCTGGAGCAGGTTCCCGCTCAGGACGCCGGGGGACTCGCCGGTGAAGCCGTTCGCCGTCGCGCCGTCGCCGCCGTGCGCGGAGGCGAGGCCCGCGCCGCCCATCAGCAGCGCGGTGCTCGCGACCGCCAGGGTGGTGCCGCGCACCAGCCTCTTCTTCATCTCCGTTTTTCCTTTCTGTTCGAACAATGGTGCAACCCATAACGACCCGCCCGTCTCCAGGGTGCGTGTTATCGCCCAAAAGGCCGTATGGGCGAGTCCGGCGTGATTTCCCCCCTGACTTCTGACAAAGTTCACTCCTGTTTTGTCCCCTTGATCGAAAATGGAGACAGGGTCATGGGTTCCTCCCGCAGAATCCTCGGCACGCTCGGTCTGCTGTCCTGCCTCACGCTTTCGGTGAACGCGCCCCTTGCCAGTGCGTCCGCAGGTGCCGCCGCCCCGCCGGGCGCGCGGGGCCCGCTGGTCAAGGAGGCGCCCCGGGTGCCGTTCACCCAGCGTTACCAGGCCGTGCAGCACGGCGGTCTGGTCCGGGCCTCGAACTCGTCCATCGGCTGCCGCAAGGAGGAGTCGGAACACGCCGAGCCCTGTGCCGCGGTCAACAAGGGCGCGGCCGGGACCAACGGCGACTACGAGATGTTCTACGACGAGGTCGACAAGGACCCGGACACCTACAACTCCACCCGGGCCGAGCTCAAGGTCCCGGCGGGCGCGAAGGTCTCGTACGCCCGGCTGTACTGGGGCGGGAACCTGCGGGTCGGCGAGCAGAAGCCGCCGGAGGACAACGGCCGGGTGCTCGTCGCCGAGCCGGGCGGCGCGTACAAGGAGGTGCTGGCCGATACGGCGATCGGGCACCGCAGCGACGCGGCCGGCGATGCCTACCAGGCCTCCGCCGACGTGACCCCGCTGGTCCGCAAGGGCGGCGCCGGGATGTGGACGGTGGCCCAGCTGAACGTCGCCATGGGGCACTCGGCCATGGGTGCCTGGGGCGGCTGGACGCTGGTGGTGGCCTACGAGCACCCGCAGGAGCCGGTGCGCAGGGTCTCGATCTGGGACGGCTTCGAAGGGCTGACCGCGGGGGCCGGCGAGGCGGCGGGCGAGACGGTGGAGCTCACCGGTCTGGACGCCGCGCCCGGCGCGCAGGGGCGGGCCGGGGTGGTCGCGTACGACGGGGACCGCGGAACGCTCGGGGATTCACTCACGGTGACCGCCGACAGCGGGCGCCGGATCAGTCTCAGCGATGGAGAAAATCCTTTTAATGATGTTATGAATTCCACGATCACGGAATTCGGAGATCACTCGTTCGTGCGACAGCCCGAACATATGAATAACCTCGGATATGACGCGGACGTGTTCGATCTGAGCCCCGCCCTGTCCGGTGGCGCCCGCAGCCTGACCTTCGGGTTCACAGGCGAAAACCAGGGTCATTTCCTCGGTGTGCTCTTCGTTCAGACAGACGCGCGCCGCTGAACGCAGGAGACCACTCCCCGTGCCGACACAACCTCCTTCCCCCTCCCCCTCCCCCTCTTCTTCTCCCTCCCCTTCCCGGCCTCCGGTCGTCCTCCACCTCGTCCAGCCGGTCGAGGGCGGGGTCGCCCGCGTCGTCGTCGACCTCGTGCGCGCCCAGTCCGCGGCCGGCCTGCGGACCTACGTCGGCTGCCCGCGCGGCGGACAGCTCGCGGACGCCGCTCGCGAGGCCGGGGCCGAGGTGCTCACCTGGCGTGCCGGGCGGGCTCCCGGACCCGGCCTGGCCGCCGAAGTGCTCGGCGCGCGCCGCCTGATCGGCCGGGTCCGGCCCGACATCCTGCACGCCCACAGCGCCAAGGCCGGACTCGCCGGGCGGCTCGCCGTGCGCGGGGCCGTCCCGACCGTGTTCCAGCCGCACGCCTGGTCCTTCGACGCCGTGGGCGGGGCCACCGCCGCGCTCGCGCTGCGCTGGGAGCGCTTCGGGGCCCGTTGGGCCGACCGGGTGCTCTGCGTCAGCGAGGCCGAACGCCGCACCGGCGAGTCCGAGGGGATCGCCGCCCGCTGGTCGGTGATCCGCAACGGAGTCGACCTCCGCCACTTCCGCCCCGGCGGCCCGGACCCCGTCCGGGACAAGGCCCGGGCACGCGCCGAACTTCCGCTGCCATCCGCCTTCCAGGGGGACGGGCCGCTCGCCGTCTGCGTCGGCCGGCTCTGCCAGCAGAAGGGGCAGGACGTGCTGCTGCGTGCCTGGCCGGAGCTGCTCGGAGCCGTTCCCGGGGCCCGTCTCGTGCTCGTCGGGGACGGCCCCGACATGGAACGGCTGCGCCGCGGGGCCCCGCCCTCGGTCCACTTCGCGGGGGCCGCCTTCGACATCCGGCCGTGGCTTCGGGCCGCCGATCTCGTTGTACTGCCGTCGCGGTGGGAAGGCATGGCGCTCGCCCCGCTCGAAGCCATGGCCTGTGGGCGACCGGTTCTGGTCTCCGACGTCAGCGGTGCCAGGGAGAGCCTCCCGCCCGGCCAGGGACGGCTGTGTCTGGTGGAACCGGAGGACCCGACGGCGCTGGCCAAGGCCCTGGGCGGGCTGCTCGCCGAGCCGCGGCTGCTCGCCGCACTCGGGGAGCAGGCGGAGCGGCACGCGCGGATGGAATTCGACGTGCGGCGCACCACGGACGCGGTCACCGGTCTGTATCACGAACTGCTGGGCAGGCCCCGGCCCTTGAACCAGGAGCGCATCAGCCGATGACGATGGACAGCGCACCCGCCCGGCACACCGGGCCGGGCGGTACGGGGCCCGCCGGCGGCATCACCGGCACCGCCGGCACGACCACCGGCACCACCAGCGCCGCCGGTGTGATCAGTACGGCCACCAGTGCCGCCTCCAGCGCCGGCGTCACCGCCGTCCGCCGTTCCGTGACCGCCATCCACCCCCCGCGCGGCCCCAAGGCCGACCGTGCCCGGGCCACCGTACGGCCGGGGCGGGTGCGCCGCCCGGACGGGATCGCCCCGCTGCTGGCCGCCGACGCGTTCGCCGCCGCGGCGACCGTGGCGGCGCTGCCCGGAGCCGAGCTGCCGCTCGGGGTGGCCGCTCCCCTCGCCCTGGCCCTGGTCGCGCTGCACGCGCAGGCCGGGCTGTACCGGCCGCGGCTCGCCCCCTCCGCGCTCCTCGAACTGCCCGCGCTCGCCGGGCGGGCCGCCGCACTGTGGTGCGCGGCCGCCGCGGTGCTGGCCGCCGCCGCCCCGGGCGATGCCCTGGGCTGGAGCACGCTGCTCGGCGCCGTCTGCGTCCAGGTCGTACTGGCGTGCGCGGGGCGCGGAGTCGTCAACCAGCTCCGCCGCCGCACCCGCGCCCGCCGCCCCGCCTCCGCCCTGGTCGTGGGACCCGGCGCCGGGGCGAGCGCGGTCGCCGCGGCCCTGCACGGGCGCCCCGAGTACGGACTGCGCCCCGTCGGGCTCGCGGACACCGGGACCGACGGGGAGGGGGCCGCGGGAGTACCCGTACTGGCCACCCACGAGGACATCCGGCGGGCCGTCATCCAGAACTCCGTCCGGCACGCCGTCTTCACCCGCCCGCCCGAGGCCGACGAACGCACCGCCTCCCTGGTCCGGCTCTTCCACGACCACGGCTGCCGGCTCTGGCTCGCCGACCCCGCGGGCACCGCCAAGGTCACCGGGATGCGCGTCGCGCAGCCCGCCGACCAGCTGTGGGGATACGCCGTCCAGCCGCTGCTGCCGCGTCCGGCCAGGCCGGTCGAGCGGTACGCGAAGCGGGCCATCGACTCCTCGCTCGCCGCGATCGCGCTGCTCGCCGCCGCGCCCGTGATGGGCGCCTGCGCGCTCGCCGTACGGATCTCCGACGGGCCGGGGGTGATCTTCCGGCAGGAGCGGGTCGGCCTGTACGGACGCCCCTTCACCCTGCTGAAGTTCCGCACCCTGCGCGCCGACGCGCACGAGTCCGCCACCCGCTGGACGGTGGCCGGCGACTGCCGGATGAGCCCGATCGGCTCCTTCCTGCGCAAGTCCTCGCTGGACGAGCTGCCGCAGCTGTGGAACGTGGTCCGGGGTGACATGAGCCTGGTCGGTCCGCGCCCCGAACGGCCCTTCTTCGTGGCCAAGTTCAGCAGCGTGCACCCCGGGTACGAGGCCCGGCACCGGATGCCGGTCGGCATCACCGGTCTCGCCCAGATCAACGGCCTGCGCGGTGACACCTCCATCGAGGACCGGGCGCGCTTCGACAACCACTACATCGACACCTGGTCGCTGTGGCAGGACCTGTGGATCCTGGCCCGCACCGCGGCCTCCTTCTTCCGCTTCCGGCTGGGGGGCAGCTAAAGCATGAGCCTTGCCGCACCGACGTCACCGAGGTCATGGTCCTGCCCGGACCCCGCCGATCTGCTGCGCCGGCACTGGCCGCTGCTGCCGCTCGCCGCGACCGTACTGGCCCTGCTGGTCCCCGTTCCGGCGGGTGACGCCACCGCCTCGGGGAAGGTCGGTCCGGCCGACGCCGCCTCGCTCCTGCTCGTGTTCGTCTGCGGGATCCAGGCCCTGCGGGGCCGGGTCCGGCCACTGAGTCCGCTGGGGGTGTTCGTCCTCGGTCTGCCCGCCGTCGGGCTCGCCGTCGCGACGGTGACCGCCGGGGACCCGTACGCGGCCCTGCCCGGGTTCGTGCGCTACCTCCAGGTGTTCGTGCTGGTCCCGGCGGCGATCGTGCTGCTGGTGCGCAGCGCCTCGGAGTTCCGGCTGGCCGCGGGGTGCTTCGTGGTGCTGGCACTGGTCCAGGGAGCGGTGGGCGTGGTGCAGTTCGCCACCCACACCGGGGCCTCGTACCAGGGCGAGGACATCCGCGCCGTCGGCACCTTCGGACCCGGGGACGTCATGGGCATGGCCACTGTCGTGGCCTACGGCCTGGTCGTCGCCACGGCCGGCGCGCTCGCGCCGGGGCTGCCGGCCCGGGTCCGGCGGGCCTCGGGTGCGGCGGCCCTGGTCCTGGTGCTCCCGCTGGTGCTGTCCTTCAGCCGGGGCGCGTGGATCGCGACCTTCGCCGCGGCCGGACTGGTGATGGCCCTGGCCGGGATCCGGCGGGCCCTGAAGGTGCTCCTCGCGCTGGCCGCCGCCGGGGTGGTGCTCGTGGGCGGTTTCGGCGTCGGCTCCGCGATGGTCGCGGAGCGGCTGACCTCGATCACACAGGTCTCCGACGCCCCCGACCAGTCGGTCACCGACCGCTACACGATGTGGGCCGCGGCCGGGTCGATGTGGCGCGAGCGGCCGGCGGTGGGAGTGGGGCTGAAGGGCTTCCCGGCCAACCGGGACTCGCACTCCGGGCTGGCGCTGTCCTCCGGCAGCGACACCGCGGGCGCGGGACAGGGGTACATCCGCCAGCCGCTGCTGTCCCCGCACAACATGTACCTGCTGGTCCTGAGCGAGCAGGGGCTGATCGGGCTCATCGCCCTGGCGGGCGGCTGGCTGGCCCTGCTGGTGGCGGGCCTGCGGCGGTGCCTGGCGGGATCCTCCGCGGTGCGGGACTGCGGACTGGTCGCGGTCGGACTGCTCGCGTGGCAGCTCATCGACTTCCTCTACGCGGACATCGGGGGCCCGTCGACCGTCCTGACCGGAGTGATCATCGGCCTGGCGGCCTGGTGGGCGCTTCCCTCCGGGGGCGGGACGGGCGACCTCGCCTCCGCCGAACGTGCCGGTGCCGGTGCCGGTGCCGGTGTCGGTGTCGGAGTTCGAGCCCGTGCCCGTGCCCGCGGGCGGCGGCGCGCCACCGCGCCCGCCCGGGCCGCGGTCCCTGAGGGTGCGGCCGGCCGGTGACGGATACGACGCCCTGGCGGCGGCCCGCAGCCGCGGCGACCGAGGTCGCCGCGGCTGCGGGCCGTCCGCCGCACCCGCCCGTACCCCCCGCGCCCGGCACCGCGCCGTCCATGGGGCCGGACGGGAACGCGAGCCGCGTGGCCGCCTCGGGCGGGCCGCTGTCCGCCGGACGCGGCGCCGCGCACGTGGGCATTCCCGTCCCCGCGGGCGACGCCGGAGCGGGCCGTGTGGTGGCCACCGGCCGCCCCGGCCCGGGACTCGACCGGGGCGCTGCCGCTCCGGGGCCGGGGCCCGCCGGGTCCGGGGCCGTCGGGTCCGGGGCCGTCGGGACCGCCTCGCAGGGCGGGGAGCCGGGCGCCGCGGAGGCGGTCCGCGGGCCCGTACTGGGCGCTGCGGCGGCCGGGTCCGTACGGACCGGGACGGGCCGGGATCCGGATGCCGCGGCCGGGCGGGACCTCGGGGTGCGCGGGACGGCGGGGCGCGGGCGCCGGGGCGGTGGCCCCGAGGCGGCGGCCGACGGGGCCCGTTCGGGGAGCGGCGGCGCACTCGCCAAGGCGGCCGCCGTCACCGCCGGGCTCACCGCCGCCGGGGCGGTGTTCGGGCTGGTCCGCGACCAGACCATCGCGCACCTCTTCGGAGCCGGGCACGACAGCGACGCCTTCCTCATCGCCTGGACCGTCCCCGAGATGGCCTCGACGCTGCTCATCGAGGACGCCATGGCCCTGCTGATGGTGCCCGCCTTCAGCTATGCCCTGGCCCGCCGGGCCGCCAGCAGGGCCGGGCTCACCCGCCAGGAGGCCCGCGCGCAGGATCCCGTACGGCTCCTCGTGGGGGCCACGCTGCCGCGGCTGCTGGTGCTCCTGGCCGCCGTGGCCTCCGTGCTGATCGTCGCCGCGCCGCTCGTCGTGGGCGTGCTCGCGCCGGGGCTGCCCGACCCCGGGCTCGCCGTCGAATGCACCCGGTGGACCGCCCTGACCGTGCTGTCCTTCGGGATCGCCGGCTACTTCAGCGCAGCCCTCAGGGCGCACCGCTCCTTCGTGCCGCCCGCAGCCATCTACGTGTCGTACAACGTCGGCATCATCGGGACCATGGTCGCCCTGCACGCCCTGTGGGGGGTGCGCGCGGCTGCCGCCGGAGTCGCCGTCGGCGGCGTGCTGATGGCCCTGGTCCAACTGCCCGCCTTCATCCGCAACGTGGGCTTCGGCCCGCCCCGCGCCAAGGGCGCCCCGCGCAGCCAGCGCGACCGGGACCGGCCGACGCTGATCGCCTTCGGGGTCATCGCCCCGGTCATCTTCTTCGCCGTGTTCCGGCAGTCCCAGGTGCTCGTCGAGCGGTTCCTCGCCGCCGGGCTGCCGCCCGGAGCCATCTCGCACCTCAACTACGCCCAAAAAGTCGCACAGATGCCGATGGTGCTCTCCCTCATGATCTGCACCGTCACCTTCCCCGTCGTCGCGCAGGCCATGGCCGGCGGGGAGCGGGACAAGGCCCGCAGGCGGGTCGAGCAGGACCTCGCACTCGCCTCGCTCGCCGTCCTCATGGGCACCGCACTCGTCATCGGGTACGCCCCCCAGATCATCCACGTCCTCTTCGAGCGCGGGGCGTTCACCCACGCCGACACCGAGGCCACCGCCTCCGTCATGCGGGTCTACGGCCTCGGCCTGCTCGGCCACTGCCTCGTCGGGGCGCTCTCGCGGCCCTTCTTCTCCACCGCCCGGCCCACCTGGTTCCCCGCCCTCGCCATGGGCGCCGGACTCCTCGTCAACATCGTCGCCGGAGCCTTCGCCGTCGGCTGGTGGGGCACCTACGGGATCGCCGCCGCCAACGCCGCCGGCATCTCCACCACCGCCGCACTGCTGCTCACCGGCCTCGGCTCGCGGATCATCGCCATCCAGGTCCGCCGGGTCGCCGTCAGCATCGGCCGGCTCTCCGTCGCGGCCCTCGCCGCCTGCGCCACCGGCTGGATCGCCGGACCGATGATCCCCGACCCGCTGGTCAGCGCCGCCCTCGGCTGCCTGCTGGTCCCGGCCATGTTCGGAGCCACCGGCATGGCCATACGGGCCCTGGAGGTCACCGCCCTGCCGGGCCAGCTCGCCCAGCTCACCGCTCACCTCACCTCCCAGCTCACCCAGAGGTTCCGCAATGTCCGCTGACACCGAAACGGCGCCCCCCGCCGCGGCGGCCCCCGCCCGCCGCACCGGCTCGCCGTGGGTCCTGATGTACCACTCCGTCGCCGAGTTCACCGATCCCGCCGAGGACCCGTACGGCATCACCGTCACCCCGCACGCGCTGGAGGCCCAGCTGCTGTGGCTGCGCTCCCGGGGGCTGCGCGGGGTGTCCGTCGGCGAGCTGCTGCGGGCCCGCGCCGCCGGGCGGGGCGCCGGGCTGGTCGGGCTGACCTTCGACGACGGCTACACCGACTTCCTGACCCGCGCGCTGCCTCTGCTGCACCGCTACGACTGCACCGCCACCCTCTTCGTCCTGCCCGGGCGGCTCGGCGTGGACAACGTCTGGGACCCGCTGGGCCCCCGCAAGCCCCTCCTCACCGCCGAGGGCATCCGCGAAGTCGCCGCCGCCGGACAGGAGATCGGCTCGCACGGGCTGCTCCACCAGGACCTCACCGCGGCCCCCGACGACGTACTCGCGCAGGAACTGCACGGCAGTCGAGAGCTGATCCGGGAGCTGACCGGGACGCTGCCCGCCGGATTCTGCTACCCCTACGGGCACATCGACGCGCGGGTCGTCGCCGCGACCCGGACCGCCGGGTACGGCTATGCCTGTGCCATCGACCCCGGCCGGCTCGCCGGACCCCACGCGATGCCCCGCACCCACATCAGCCAGGCCGACGGAGGCCCGCGGCTGCGGATCAAGCAGCTGCGCCACCAGGTGCGCGAGCTGCGGCGGGCGGTGCACCTGTGAGCCCCGGGAAGGTGCTGCACGTCATCACGGGACTCGGCGTCGGCGGCGCCGAGCAGCAACTGCGGCTGCTGCTACGGCACATGCCGATGCGCTGCGACGTCCTGACGCTGACCAACCCCGGGCCCGTCGCGGAGGGGCTGCGCGCGGACGGGGTCCGGGTCGTCCACCTCGGGATGCGCGGCAACCGCGACCTGGGGGCGGTGCCCAAACTGGCCAAGTTCATCCGGCGGGGCCGCTACGACCTGGTCCACACGCACCTGTACCGGGCCTGCGTGTACGGGCGCCTCGCGGCCCGGCTCGCGGGCGTGCGGGTGAGCGTGGCGACCGAACACTCCCTGGGCGCCGCCGAGATGGAGGGACGGCCGCTGTCGGGCGGGGTACGCGCCCTGTACCTGGCGAGCGAGCGGCTGGGAGCCGCGACCGTCGCCGTATCGGACACCGTGGCGGCCCGCCTGGAGGCCTGGGGGGTGCCGGCCGGCAGGGTGCACGTGGTGCCGAACGGGATCGAAGCCGTGCGGTTCCGCTTCGACGAGGGCGTACGGCGGACCACCCGGGCCCGGACCGGACTGCCCGAGCGGGCCTTCGTCGTCGGCGGCGTCGGCCGGCTGGTGCCGGGGAAGCGGTTCGACGTCCTGGTGCGGGCGGTCGCGGCGCTGCCCGGCGCGCACCTGCTGCTCGCCGGGGACGGACCGGAGCGGGCCGCGCTGCGCCGGCTCGCCGCCGAGCTGGGGGCGCAGAGCCGGATCCACCTGCTGGGCGAGCGGGATCCGCTGGGCGACAGCACCGACGGGCGGACCCCCGGGATCCCGGCGCTGCTCGCCGCGATGGACGTGTTCGTGTCCCCTTCGCGGGAGGAGGCGTTCGGGCTGGCGGTGATCGAGGCGCTGGCGGCGGGGCTGCCGGTGCTGCACGTCACCTGCCCGGCGATCGACGACCTGCCCGCGGCGCAGGCGCCGGGGGCGCGGCGGATCGGCACCGGCACGGAGGAGCTCGTCGCGGCGCTGCGCGGGCACATGGAGGCCGGCGTCCGGCGGCTGCCGCCGCCGGGGGTGGTGCGGCGCTACGACATCGGCCGCTCGGCGGCGCAGCTGCTGCACGTGTACGACCACGCGATGGCCGGCTCGCCGGCCGGGTCCCGGGGGGCGGTGGCGCTGCCCGGCCCGGGCCGGGGTGCTCGGGGCGCCGCCCCGGTGGGTCCGGACCGTGCGGCGCCGTTTCCGGGGACCAGTCCCCGGACCCCTGCTCCTCAAACGCCGGAGGGGCTGGATGTGGCCCCGGCAGGGCTGGACGTGGCCCCGGCGGGGCTGGATGTGGCCCCGGCTGGGCCGGATTTGACGGCGGCGGGCCGGGAAGTGCCCGCCGGGGGCCGCGCCGGTGACGGCCCGCCAGGGGGCACCGCCGCCGGTGGCGACATCGGCTGATCCGCACCCCAGGGGCCCGCACCGGGTCCCGAAGCAAGCACCCGTCCACCAGGAAAGAGGTACGCACATGGCGGACACCGCCGACCAGAAGAAGTCCACCCACCGGCGCCGGGTGCGGCTGCTGCCGCCGCCCGCGTGGTGGCCGCTGCCCGCCGCCGCGCTGCTGGGGCTCGCCGCCGGCGGGGCGTACGGGGTGCTCAAGGCGCCCGAGTACGCCGCCACCAGTTACGTCGTCGCGGTTCCCGACGACACCACCGAGCCTGCCACCGCCCTCGGCTTCGCCCAGGCCTACGCCCGCATCGCCACCAGCAGTTCGACCCTCGCGTACGCCCAGCCCCGCGCGGGCATCGGCGTGCAGAAGCTGCGGACCCAGGTCCGCGCCGAGACCTCCCCCGAGTCCCCGATGATCGCCATCACCGGGACCGCGAAGAGCGCCGGCGAGGCCGCCGACATCGCCAATGCCGTGGCCGACGCCCTGTCGCTGAGCAGCAACCAGGCCGCCAAGAACACCGGCGTGCAGCTGCTCCTCTTCAACCAGGCCGTCGCGCCCAGCGACCCCGCCTCCGCGTCCCCGGCCCTCAGCGGTGCGGTCGGCCTGTGCGCCGGCGGGCTGCTGGGCGGGCTGTGGCTGCTGGCCCGGCCCGCCGCCCGGCGGCGGGACGAGGGGCCCGTCGCGGAAGCCGCGGTGGAGACCGTCGAGGAATACGCCTCGCTGCCCGCGCAGGGTGAGCCGGCCGCGGCCAAGGAGAAGGAGTCGGTGCGATGACCTCCGGCTCCGCCGGGGCCCTGTCGGTGACGCTGTGCCGCGATCCCCGGCAGTTCGCCGCGCTGGAGGAGCCGTGGAACCGGCTCGCCCGCGCCTGTCCCACCGCCACTCCCTTCCAGAGCCACGCCTGGCTGCACTCCTGGTGGCTGTCCTACGGCAAGGACGGCCGGCTCCGCGTCGTCCTGGTGCGGCGCGGGGAGGAACTGGTCGGCGCGGCCGCGCTGATGCTCGTACACCGGCCGCTGCCGCTGCTCGTGCCGCTCGGCGGGGGCATCACCGACTACTTCGACGTGCTCGTGGCCGCGGAGCACGCCGACCAGGTCGTCCCGGCCCTGGCCAACGGCCTGCACCGGGCCGCCCGGGGCGCGGTCGTGGACCTGCGCGAGGTGCGGCCCGGGGCCGCCGCCGAGGCCGTGTTCGCGGCCTGGCCCGGGATCGGCAGCAAGCTGACCGACTCCACCTGCATGGAGCTGCCGGCCATGCCCTTCGACGAGCTGGTCAAGCGGATGCCGTCCTCCGGCGCCCAGCGGGTCCGGGCCAAGCTCCGCAAGACCGACGCGGCGGGGATCGAGGAGCACGAGGTCACCGAGCAGGAAGTGCCGCGAGCGGTACGGACCTTGCTTCGGCTGCACGAGAAGCAGTGGCGCGGCCGCGGGGTGACCCCCGAACACCTCAAGCCCCGCTTCGCCGAACACCTGACCCGGGCCACGCGGCGGATGGTGCGCGCGGGGGAGGGGCGACTGGCCGAGTTCCGGCTCGACGGGAAGGTGGTGGCCGCCAACCTCACCCTGCTCTCGGGCGCGCTCAGCGGCGGCTACCTCTACGGCGCCGATCCCGACCTGCGGGACCGGAAGGTGGACGTGGCCACGCTGCTGCTGCGCTACGAGACCACCCGCGCGCTCGCCGAAGGCCGCCCGGTGGTGAGCTTCCTGCGCGGCAACGAGCCGTACAAGAACCACTGGCGGCCGCGGACGGTGGTCAATCAGCGCTTCCTGCTGGCCACGGCCGCGCTCGCGCCCCTGCTGCGACTGCACGAGTCGCAGGTGACGGGGCGCGAGCGGGCGGTGGACGCACTGCGGGAGGCGCTGCCCGCCGCGAGGGACTGGCGGGCGCGGCTCAACGAACTGCGGGTCCGATGACCCGAACGCCCCGCCTAGAAGGGCCAGAAGCCGGTCTCCTTGCCCCAGTCGACCTTGACGCAGACCGACTGCTTGCCGACCAGCTTGGAGAGCCACTCGCCGAAGTTGATCGGCACGCACCACTCCGTGCTGTTGACGGGCGACACGGGCGGTACGGACGGTACGGGCGGCGTCGTCGGCTTGGGCGGCTGGGACGGCTCGGGCTTCGGTACGAGCGGCGAGGGCGCCGGGGACGGCACCTCGGGGTCCGGCTTGGGCACGACCGGGCTGGCGCTCGGGCTCGGGACCTCCGGGACGACCGGGCTGACCTCGGGGGACGGGACCAGCGGGCTGGGCGCGACCGGGCTCGGGACCAGCGGGCTGGGTTCGGCCGGGCTGGGTTCGACCGGGATCTCCGGGCTGGGGACCACGGGCGGGGGCGTCGGGACGGCCGGGCTCGGGACCTGCGGGCTGGGCTCGGCCGGGCTGGGCTCGGCGGGGCTCGGGACCAGCGGGCTGGGCTCGACGGGGCTCGGGCTCGGGACCTCCGGGCTGGGGAGCACGACCGGCGGGGTGACGACCGGCGGGGTGACGACCGGCGGGGTGACGACCGGGGTCGGGATCTCCGGCGTGGGGACCTGCGGGGTCGGGACGACCGGCGTGGGCACCACGGGGGTCGGGACGACCGGGGTCGGGATGACCGGGGTCGGGATGACCGGGGTCGGGATCACCGGGTCGGGCCGCTGCGGGGTCAGCGCCTCGCGGAAGACCTTCGTCGAGGCCGGGTTCTGCTTGCACTGCCAGACGCCGTGCGGGCAGTAGTCGGTGATGGTGTGGTAGAGCGGCTTCTGCTTCTGGATCCACTGCAGCATGCGCCGCATGTACTCCGGGTTGTCCCCGTTGCGGAACAGCCCCCACTCCGGGTACGAGATCTCTTTGCCGTGTGCCCGTGCGAAGTCGACGTGCTGCTGGAGCCCGTAGGGCTGGCTGATCTGTTCGTCGAAGTTCCGGCCGGGACCCTGGTCGTACGAGTCCATCCCGATGATGTCGACCACGTCGTCGCCGGGGTAGCACTTGGTCCAGCCGATCGCGTCCGTGCCGCGGTTCGGGGTGAAATCGAACTTGAACTTCTGACCGGGCACGGAGCGCATCGTGTTGACGACGCGCTTCCAGTACGCCTTCCAGTTCTCCGGGTCGGGCCCGCAGCGGTGGGTGTACGTGGTGCCGTTCATCTCCCAGCCGAGCACGATCACCGTGTCCGGGACGCCGAGCGCCACCAGCCGTTCGGCGAGCTTCTTGAAGTGCCGGTCGTACTGGCCGTCCGCGCCCGCCCGGATCAGCTGGGCCACCTGGTAGTCGGGGACCCGGGCCTCGTTGCGCTCCTGCATGGGCACGTTGAGGACGAACATCCGGTCGTCCCGCTGGAGCCGCCACTGCGCCCAGTCGTCGAGGAAGCTGACGCCGCCCTCGATGCCGGCCCACTGGTCACCGGGCAGATAGGTGTGCCCGACCCGGATCTCCTTGCCGCCCAGCCAGTTCGACAGGAACGGGATGCGGGCCACCCCGGGCGGCCCGTAGTCGAGGTAGGCGCCCATGGCGATGTCCGCCGTACTGGTGTCCCCGCTCTGCTCTTCCGGGGCCGCGAGAGCGGCCCCGGTGGCGAGCAGTCCGGCCGTCACCGTTCCGATGCAGGTGCTCGCCAGTCGGCGGCGTGGTCTGGGCATGGCGTCTCCCGAGCTTTCCTGAATCGGTGTGCTTACCAAAGACGTTAGGCATCACATCTGACGAATGGCCTGTCCGGTGACCCCTGCCTAGGCCATTCGCACGTGCGCACCCTCCCCGCTTGGTCCGACTAGGTGAAAGACACCGTTCCCATGCACGCGCATCCCAGCCAAGTGCCCGCAGTTCTGCTCAGACTCGATCGGAATCCGTTCCACCACGGAACCCTCGGCGCCGTCAGATCCCTTGGGCGCACGGGTGTGGAGGTCCATGCCGTCGTCGAGGCCGGGGGAGGTCCCATGGGGCGTTCGCGCTACCTGCGTGCCGTGCATCCCGGGCCCTCGGGCGGCGTCGACCCCGAGGCGCCCGAAGCGCTGCTGGAGTGCCTGACCGGGGTCTCCGAGCGGATCGGCCGCCCGGCGGTGCTCATCGCGATGGACGACCTGAGCGCGATCGCGGTGTCCCGGGTCGGGCCGATGCTGAGCGACCGTTTCCGGATTCCCCATCAGCCCGATGACCTGCCCGCGCGGGTGGCGGACAAGGCCGAGCTGTCGCGTCTCTGCGTCCGGTGGGACGTACCCCACCCGGAGACCGTGATCCCGGCGAGCGGGGCCGAGGCGGCGGAGGCCGCGTGGCGGCTGGGGCTCCCGGTGATCGCCAAGTGGAGCCGGCCGTGGCTGCTGCCCCAGGGCGCGGGCCTGCGCAGCACCACCCTGCTCCACGCGGCCGCCGAGGCGCGCCGGCTGTACGAGCGCGCGGAGGAGGCGGGGAGCCGGCTGCTGCTCCAGCGGTTCCTGCCGGCGGGGCCGGACACAGACTGGTTCTTCCACGGCGCGTTCGCCCGGGGCGGGCGTCCGCTGATCACCGGGTCGGGGCGCAAGGAACTGTCCTGGCCGGTGCGTACGGGGCTGACGGCGGTCGGGCGGTGGCTGCCGGACCCGGCGGTGGAGGAGGCGGGGCTGCGGCTCGCCGAGCGGCTCGGCTACCAGGGGATCCTGGACCTGGACTTCCGCCGGGACGAGCGGGGCGTCTTCCGCCTGGTGGACTTCAACCCGCGGCCGGGGGCGCAGTTCCGGCTCTTCACCGACACGGGCGGCCTGGACGTGGTCCAGGCGATGTACCTGGATCTGACGGGCCAACGGGTCCCGGAGCCGTCCGGCGGACCCGGCCGGGTCTTCGTGGCGGAGAACTACGCCCTGCTCGCGGCGGTGCGCGGCCGCTCGCTCCCGCGCCGCCCCCCGGCCCCGCCCGCCGGGGCGGGCGCCGAGCCGGGGCGGTCCGTACGGACGGCTGCGGCAACGCCCGTGGGCCGGGGCCGGGGACCGGGCCGGGAGCGGGGGCAGGTGGAGGCGGCGTGGTTCGCGGCCGACGACCCGATGCCGTTCCTCGCGATGCTCGCCGCCTTCCTGGGGCGGGGTGCGGTCAAGGCCGTGCGGGTGCTGCGCGGTGTCCCCGCGCAGGGCCGCCGCACGGCCCGGGCGGTGGTCCGAGCGCCGCGCCAGCGGGGCCGGGAGCTGCCCCCGCCGGCCGCGGCCGGAGCCTCGGGCGCGCCCGCCCCCCGGTCCGCTCCGCCGGAGGCCCCGGCGGAGCCCGACGAGCTGGTGACGCGGTGACGGCCTGACGCGGTGACGCCGTACGGGCTTACGGGCGTAGGGGCTTACGGGCTCACGGGCGTAGGGGGCGTAGGGGCGTAAGGCGGCCCGGGGCGCAGGTGGCAGGGGATGAACCATGAGGCTGGAAGGATTGCGGTGACACGGATGGACGACCTCGTGGTGGTCGGAGCGGGGCCCTACGGGCTGTCGATCGCCGCCCACGCGGCCGGTGCGGGGCTCGGGGTGCGGGTCCTCGGGCGGCCCATGGCCTCCTGGCGGGACCACATGCCCGAGGGCATGTACCTCAAATCGGAGCCGTGGTCATCCAACCTCTCGGCGCCCGGCGGGCGTTACACACTGACCGAGTACTGCGCGGGCCGCGGGATCGCCGCCGAACACGGAACTCCGCTGCCCATCGGGACGTTCAGCGCGTACGGGCTCTGGTTCGCCCGGCACGCAGCACCCCCGGTGGAGGAGGCGACCGTCACCGAAGTCACCCCGCAGGGCGGGGGTTTCCTGATCCGCACCGCCGAGGGGCCGCCGCTGCTCGCCCGGACCGTCGCGCTGGCCGTGGGCGTGATGCCGTTCGTCCGGTACCCCGAGGCGCTACGGGAACTGCCCGCGGCCCACTACTCGCACAGCAGCGGCCACCGCGACCTGACCCGCTTCGCCGGCCGCGAGGTCGCCGTGCTCGGTGCCGGGCAGGCGGCCCTGGAGACCGCGGCCCTGCTCGCGGAGAACGGGGCCCGCCCGTGCCTGGTGGCCCGGCGGTCCCGGCTGAACTGGAACACCGTCCCGCAGCCGCTGCGGCGGCCCCCGCTGCGCTCCCTGCGCGATCCGCACAGCGGCCTCGGCACCGGCTGGCGCAGCTGGGCCTGGGCGGAGCTGCCCTGGGCGGTGCGCCGGCTGCCCGCGCCCACCCGGGAGCGGATCGCGGCGACCGCGCTGGGCCCGGCCGGGGCCTGGTGGCTGCGGGACCGCTTCGAGCACCGGGTCCCGGTCCTGCTCGGGCACCGGTTGCAGCGGGCGGTCCCGACGGGCGGGCGGACCCGGCTCGGGCTGTCCACCGCCTCCGGGGAGTCCGTCGTCCTGGACACCTCGCACGTGATCGCGGCGACCGGCTTCACCCCGGACCTGGCCCGGCTGGAGCTGCTCGACGCGGGGCTGCGGGCCGCGCTGGCCACCGTGGGGCGGAGCGGGACGCCGGAGCTGAGCCCCGGCTTCGAGTCCTCGTGGCCGGGGCTGTTCTTCGCGGGGCTGCTGACCGCTCCCTCATTCGGCCCTTCCATGCGATTCGTGCACGGTGCCGGCTTCACGGCGGGGAGACTGGTGTCAGGAGTCCGCAAGCGTCTGGGGGCCCGGAGCCCGCTGACGGGATCCACCGGCGCGCCCCGGACCGACCGGGCCACGGCCGCCGGGCACAGAGCGTGAGAGCCAGTCACACGACGTGAGAGGGGTCCGCGATGAGCGATGAGCGCGCACAGGGCCGGGGCTGGGCGAGGATCCCGGCCAGCCGTGCGGAGCAGCCCGGCACGACGCGGGCGGCGCCCCCGCCGCCGTACGGGCAGCCCCCGTACGCGCAGGACCCGTACCCGCACGCACACGGCCGGCACGCCCAGGCCCCGCACGCGCAGACTCCGCACACGCAGGCCCCGCACGAGCAGACTCCGTACGCGCAGGCCCAGCACGCGCAGGCCCCGTACGACCCCTCGATGATCTACCTCTCCCTCGTCAAGCGCTGGCAGGAGGCCGGACGCACCCTTCCGGGGCATCCTGACGAGGAGTGGGAGCGGCTCATTTCCCAGCCGTGCTGGCCCGGCCGTTAGGTGGTGTGAGTCTCGTGGCAGCGGCGGAGCGACGCGACAAGAGACCGGAGGGCCCCGCAAGCGCGGGGAGTGCCGGGAGCGCCCGGCACCCCCTCATCGGCCCCGGCGAGCGGCTCGCGCTCAACGGCATGGGCAGCTTCGAGTGGGACCTCGGCGCCGGAACCATGGCCATGGACGAGGCCGGGATGGCGGTCTTCGACCTGGGGCCGGAGGATTTCGACGGCACCCCCGACAGCCTGGGGCTGCGGATCCCGATCGACGACTCCGCGCGGCTCCGGGAAACCGTCCAGGGCGCCCTGGACGGTGGGGAGGAGGCGTACGGCCAGTACTTCACGGTGCAGCGGCGCGACGGCCGCGACCAGTGGACGCACACCCAGGGCCGGGTCCTGCGGGACGCGGAGGGGCGCCCGGTGCGCATCGTCGGCATCGTCCGGGACGCGACGGCCGAGCTCGCCCACCTCACGGTGCTGCGCAAGCTGGAGTCGGCGCGCGCCCAGCAGGCGACCATCGTGCAGCGGACCACCGAGGCCCTGTCGCGGGCCGTGACGGTCGACGACGTGACGGCCACGCTGACGGGCGCGGGCGCGCTGGAGCGGCTCGGGGTCGACGGGATGGCGCTGGGGCTGGTCGAGGGCGGCCACATCAAGATCATCGCGCTGAGCGGGGAGTCCCTGGAGATCCTCAGCGAGCGCAAGTTCACCCGCCTGGACGGCAGGCTGCCGCTGTCGCAGGCGGTGCTCAGCAGGAAGGCGCGGTTCGTCACCTCCCTGACGGAGCTGGCGGGAGAGTTCCCGCTGCTCGCCGACTACCTGGGCCGCATCCAGTACGACGCGGCCGCCTACCTCCCGCTCATCGCGCAGGCCGAGGCCATCGGCGGACTGGTGCTCTTCTACCGGCGCCGCACCGACTTCAGCCCTGAGGAGCGCAACCTCTGCCTGGGCCTGGCGGGCATCGTCGCCCAGTCGCTCCAGCGGGCGCTCCTCTTCGACCAGGAGCGCGAGTTCGCCACCATGCTGCAGGCCGCCATGCTGCCGCGGCGGATCCCCGAGATCACCGGCGGGGAGATCGCCGTGCGCTACCACTCGGCCTGGAGCGGACGCGAGGTCGGCGGTGACTGGTACGACGTGATCGCGCTGCCCCGCGACCGCGTCGGCATCGTCGTGGGCGACGTACAGGGCCACGACACGCACGCCGCCGCCATCATGGGCCAGCTCCGCATCGCCCTGCGGGCCTACGCGGGCGAGGGGCATCCGCCCTCCACGGTGCTGGCGCGCGCCTCCCGCTTCCTGGCCGAGCTGGACACCGAACGGTTCGCGACCTGTATGTACGCGCAGGTGGACCTGGAGACCGGAGGCGTACGGGCGGTCCGCGCGGGCCACCTCGGACCGCTGATCCGGCACACGGACGGGCGAACGGGCTGGCCCAACGTGCGCGGCGGCCTGCCGCTCGGGCTGGCCACGGTCTTCGAGCAGGAGGAGTTCCCCGAGACCCGGCTCGACCTGGTCCCCGGCGAGACCCTCGTCCTGTGCACCGACGGCCTCGTGGAAGAGCCCGGCACCGCCATCACCCAGGGCATGGACGCCCTCGCCCACGCGGTCCGCAGCGGCCCCCAGGAAGCCGGGGCGCTCGCCGACCACCTCTCGGACCGGCTGTGGGAGCGCTGGGGCTCCGGCGACGACGTGGCCCTGCTGGTGCTGCGCCGGGCCCCGGACCCGGGCACCCACCGGGCACCGCGCATCCACCAGTACGTGCACCAGGCGGACCCGGAGGGGCTCTCCGAAGCCCGCTACGCCCTGCGCCAGGCACTGCGCGACTGGGGCATGCCGGAACTCGCCGACGACGTGGAACTGGCGGCGGGAGAGCTGCTCGTCAACGCCCTGCTGCACACCGACGGCGGAGCGGTGCTGACCATGGAGGTGCTGCCGGAGCCCGTCCGGCGGATCCGGCTGTGGGTCAAGGACCGCTCCAGCGTGTGGCCGCGCCGGCGCACCCCGGGGGAGTCGGCGACCACGGGGCGCGGGCTGCTGCTGGTGGACGCGCTGGCCACGCACTGGGGAGTGGAGTCCCGGGGCGACGGCAAGGCGGTGTGGTGCGAGTTCTCCGCGGCGGGCAGCGCGGCGCGGAGCGCGCCGTGAGGTGCTCCGTGAGGTGCTCCGGGAGGAGTACTCCGCGAGGGGGCGGACCGTGACCGGTCGCTCACGTCGAGTTGTGGGGCGGTGGGGGCGGGGTGATGATGCCGCCATGGAACGGTTTCTGTGGAACCTGCCGTGCGCCGGCTGAGCAAGCGCGCGGTGACGGGAGTCCTGGCGCTGCTGCTGTGCGCGGCCGGGGCGGCGACGGCGGTGGACTGGTCGACCGGGCGTCCGGACACGGACCCGGGGTGTCAGACGGTGGCCTTCATGTCGATGACGGGCGAGGCGCCCGCGTGCCGTTGACGGCCATGGTCGCTGACGCTCCGGTCCGGCCGACTCCTTGAGGCTGTTGACCAGCTCGGATAGGGCGGCCCTCGGGGGGAAGTTCACGAACGGGTGTACGTGGTGAGCGCAATGCCGACCCGTTCGGAAGTTCTGATATTCAGCCATGGAGGAGCCGTACTACGCTGATTGGTGTGCAGCTGCGATACAGCTTTCGCCTGTACCCGAACGGTCCTCAGCGCTCGGCGCTGGCAAGGGCGTTCGGGTGCTCACGGGTGGTCTACAACGATGCGTTTCGCGCACGTGAGACCGCCCGCGCCGAGGGTGCGCCGTTCCCGAAGACCGGGGACCTTTCCACGCTGCTGATCACCGAGGCGAAGAAGACCGGCGAACGCTCCTGGCTCGGCGAGGTATCCGCCGTCGTGCTCCAGCAGTCCCTTCGAGACCTCGACGCCGCGTACCGGAACTTCTTTGACGGCCTCAAGGGCAAGCGCCCGCGGATGGGTGGACCCCGGTTGAAGTCCCGCAAGGACAACCGGCAGGCCGTACGGTTCACCGCCAACGCCCGTTGGAAGATCACGGCCGGCGGTGGCCTGTCGTTGCCGAAGATCGGCGAGGTCCGGGTCAAGTGGTCCCGCGCCCTCCCGTGCGTGCCGTCCACGGTGGCCGTGATCAAGGATGCGTCCGGAAGGTACTTCGCCTCGTTCGTGGTCTATACGGGGGAGGATGAAACGCTGCCTGGGGTGGCTGGTCAGGTCGGCATCGACCTGGGGCTCACGCACTTTGCGATCCTCTCGGACGGCACGAAGATCGACAGCCCACGTTTCCTGCGCCGGGCGGAGAAGAAACTGAAACGGGAACAGCGGCGACTGTCCCGCAAGGCCAAGGGCAGCAACAACCGGACCAAGGCCCGCATCAAGGTCACCCGCGCTCACGCCCGGGTTGCCGACGCTCGGCGCGAGTTCCACCACCAGCTTTCAACGAAGATCATCCGCGAGAACCAAGCGGTTGCCGTTGAGGACCTGGCAGTCAAAGGACTCGCCCGAACGCGCATGGCCAAGTCCGTCCACGATGCCGGATGGTCGGCGTTCCTCGCCATGCTGGAGTACAAGGCCGCCCGGTACGGGCGCACCTTCCACAGAATCGGCCGGTTCGAACCGACCTCTCAGGTGTGCTCGCAGTGCGGCGTCAAGGACGGCCCCAAGCCACTGCACATCCGCGACTGGGAGTGCTTGGCGTGCGGGGCCGTCCTTGACCGGGACATCAACGCGGCGGTCAACGTCGCCAAGGCTGCCGGACTGGCAGTGTCAGCCTGTCGAGCGCGGGTAAGACCGGGACCTGTCCCGGCACAGCGCGGAGAAGCAGGAACCCGCCGAGACGGTCAGCTGACCGTGGTAGGAATCCCCTCTCTTTAGGGGGGAGCGGAAGTCAACGGTGGTCGGTCACCCGGACCGGGCGGGAGTCCTGCGCGACCGTGTCGATCGACCGGGGCAGCAGCCCGCCGCCGAAGTGGATCTCCTGCAGCTCCGCCCTGGCCAGAGCCTCGCCGGCGTGCACGGTCGGGGTGAGCCGGAGCGTGCCGTGCGCCGACCAGTCGTGCACCGCGCCGTCGCACTGGGCGTCGCCGCCGCCGATGCTGAGGCGGACGTCCTCCTGCTCGATGGTCGCCTTGATCTGAACCGCTCCCGAGGGTGACGGGGCGGTGCAGCGGTACTCACCGAAAAGGTGGATCGTGCCGTCGGGAGCGATGTGGGCTTCCGAAGATACGTAAATGTCATTGCCGTACGGCGCGGCATTCGCCGGGGCGGTGAATACCGCCGTGGCGCCCAGTGCGGCGAGTGCCGCCAAGGCCATGCGGGGGCCGGTCGTGGCCATCGGTTCCTCCTGTTGGACGAGGGGTTCAAGGGATCGCGGAATTCCGCCGGAACGCATTGTGCTGGCATATGGAGGTCAATGCGTTCCGCGGGATCGTGTCGGTGTGTGCAATTGCCCGCTCGGGCGCGTGAGACTGACCGGAATACGTCCCCGAAGATCCCCGAAGGGATCCCGCATGCGCCAGTCCGTTCTTGCCACGGCCGCCCTCCTCCCGCTCCTGCTGATCGGTGCCACGGCCTGCTCCCGCGCCCCCGAAGGGGCCGCCCTCGCCCCGGCCGCGGTGCCCGCCGTGCCCGTGGACGACGGTGCGCCGGGCGTCGGGGACGACCCCTCGGCGGAGCGGGACGGGGTGGCGCGGGCCGCCTCCAAGGACGCCCATGTGGGTGACTCCGTACGGGTCAGGGGCAAAGAGGTGGGCCGTCACCTCCAGGTGGTGCTGGCCGCCTACGTCGATCCGGCGGTCAGCGTCGAGAAGAACTTCGCCCCGGCGGCGGGCAAGCGCTGGGTCGCCGCCTCGATGTCCTTCGTCAACGTCGGCGGGGCCTCGTACGGGGCTCTCGGGCGCATGTGGGCGCTCGACGGCGCGGGGCAGCGCCACCCGGTGGTGCCCACCGGGGAGCTCACGACCGGCAAACCGCTCGTCTTCGATTCGCTCGCGGTGGGTGAGCGGGCCGAAGGATGGGTGGTGTTCGAAATTCCGGAAAACACGCGCATCGTGCGGCTCCAGTACCAGGACGCGAACATGCTGGCGAATTCCGGAGGTGGTTTCTGGGCGGTCTAGCCCGCCCGGGTGAAACGGCGTCAAAGGGCCGGGCCGTCGACCACTAAGGTGCGGCGCATGACTTCTACCCAGGCCGAACTCGACCGCTCCAAGCTCGGCACCCTTTCGGTGCTCGCGTGGATCGGCGACCCCGACGAGGCCCACGACATTCCCTATCTCCTCGCCTACATCCTCGGGGACGGCCCCGACGGTCCCGAGGCGAGCGAGGCGGCCGCCCGCGGGCTGCTGGAGGAGATCGGCCTGCCCATCGGCGACGTGGTGATGGACGGCGTCCGCAACCCGGCTTCCTTCCCGGTGCAGATCCTCCTGGAGGGCAACCAGATCGCGCTGACCCTGCCGGGCATGAACGCGAAGTGCATCGCCCCGCCGGAGTGGGTCAAGGCGGCGGCCGACAGCGGGCAGGCGTACTTCCTCTTCGCCACCCGCGCCTGGCCCGAGGCGGTTCCCGGCCGGCCGGTCGACGCCGAGACGCTGCAGGCGTTCGCGGGTGACACCGAGGTGCTCAACCACAGCGCCCACGCCGTCCTCGCGGTCCGGCGCCTGCAGCGCTAGGGCCTGTCGCGGGACCGCCTCGCGCGCGCGCCGGCCCCCCGCTCCGGCCGCCGGGCTCCCAGCCTGCCCGGTGGCCGGTCCGTCTTGTCCGGGCCGAGGACTACGGCTGTTCGAAGGCGAAGCGCAGCGAGCGGACCCGGTTGTCGAAGCTCGACCCGGCCAGGTCGGGCAGGCCGACCGCGCGCAGGCCGACCGGGCGGGTCAGCAGCTCGCGGAAGAGCGCCTTCATCTCCACCCGCGCCAGGTGCGCGCCCAGGCAGAAGTGCGGTCCGCCGCCGCCGAACCCCAGGTGGGGGTTGGGGGAGCGGGTGATGTCGAAGGCGTCCGGATCGGGGAAGACGGCCTCGTCGCGGTTGGCGGAGGCGTAGTACAGCACCACCTTGTCGCCGGGGGCGAACGCGTGCCCGCCCAGGGTGTGTTCGGCGACGACCGTCCGGCGGAACTGGATGATCGGCGTGGAGTGGCGGATCATCTCGTCCACCGCGCCGTCCGCGTGGGCCTCGAAGTCCGCGAGCAGCAGGTCGCGTTGGTCGGGGTGGTCGGTCAGCAGGGTCAGGCCGTGGGTGATGGCATTGCGGGTGGTCTCCACCCCGGCCACCATCAACAGGGAGAAGAAGGCTCCGAGTTGACGGGCACCGAGGGCCTCGCCGTCCACGTTCGCGCAGACCAGGGCCGAGATCAGGTCGTCGGTCGGGTTCTCGCGCCGCTCCCGCCCGATCCCCGCCACCATCCGCTGCATCCGGGCCAGGGCCCGCAGTCCGCGCCCCGGCATCCGCAGCCGGGCCGCCAGGCCCCGCTCGACGCCGATGTTCTCGGAGGCGTGGTTGACGCGGTCGGCGATCTCGGCGCGGTAGCGCTCCGGGATGCCCATCATGTTGCAGATGACCTCCAGGGGCAGCTTCGAGGCCACCGCCTCGACGAACTCGTCCGGCCGCCGGTCCAGCACGTCGTCCACGATGCGCGCCGCCACCGCGTGGATGTCCTCCTCGGCGGCCGCCAGCAGCCGGGGGGTGAAGGCCCGCTGCACGATCTTGCGCAGCTGCGCGTGCTCGGCGCCGTCCAGGTTGACCATCGAGTCCCCGAACAGCGCCCGCACCCACCGGGCCGGCTCGGGCGTCGTCACCCCGGGCGCGCTGGCGAACACCTTGGGCAGCCGGCTCGCCTCCTGCACGTCCGCGTGCCGTACGAGGGCCCAGTGCCCGCTCCCTTCGGGGACGAACACGGGGGAGTCCAGGGCCCGCAGGCGGGCGAAGGCGGCCAGCCGGTGGGCGGGGGGCGCCTGCCAGAAGGCCGGGTCGGCCAGTTCCGTGGAGTCAGCAGCCCTGCCGGCGGCTGGGCCGGGGCGTTGTGCGGGGAGTGTCATGGGCTGAAAACGGTGCCGGGGGCGCGGGGGTGACGGGTCCGGTGCGGCGCCGTTGCCGGGGGCGCCGCCCCCGGACCCCCGCGCCTCAAACGCCGGCGGGGCTGAAGGTGGCCTCAAACGCCGGCGGGCTGAAAGGTCGCCTCAAGCGCCGGCGGGGCTGGATGGGGCGGGGCCGGTGCGATTGGCCAGGGTCAGGCCGAGTGCGACCGTCGCCGCCGCGGCCAGGCCCGCGTAGAGGACGGCGTACGTGCCCGTCCACGAGCAGGCCAGTACCACGAGGGCGGAGAGCGGCAGGGTCAGCTGCTGGGCGAGGCCCCGCTTGAAGTGGCGGGAGTGCAGCAGCCAGACCATCAGCAGGAAGAGCGCGGCCGGGACGGTGACGGCCGCGTTCGCGGAGAGTTGCGAGACGTGCGCCTTGCCGACCGCGTGCTCGACCGCGACCTCGATGCCCGCGCCGATCGCCGCGCCCGAGGCGAAGATCAACAGGTGTCCGTACCCCCACGGGATCGCCTCCCGGTTGGATTCCAAGTGCTCGTGCATCGGCACCGCGAAGTAGATCCACCAGGCGGCGAAGACGATGAGCAGCCCGCCCGCCGCGATCGGGAGCAGCTCGCCCAGGGCCTCGTGCTCGTCGAGCGCCGACTTCACGGCCACCGTGCTCGCCGCGATCGTCTCGCCGAGCACGATGATCGTGAACAGGCCGTAGCGCTCCACGATGTGGTGGGCGTGCCACGGCGTCTGGTGGCCGCGCTCGGCCACCACCGGAACCAGCAGCTCCGCGGCGACCAGGATCAGGAACAGCCAGCGCTTGGAGCCGTCCGGGGCGAACAGCAGCGCCACCCACCCGGCCTGGCAGAGGACCAGCCCCGCCGCGTACTTCAGGGCCGCGGCGCGCGCCTCGCCGCTCTCGCCGGAGGCGGCGCGCAGCCACTGGGCGGTGAGCGCGACGCGCATGATCAGGTAGCCGATGACGGGCACCGTCCAGTCGTCCTGGTCGAACGCCCGGCTCACGCCCGCCGCGTAGACGAGCACGCCGCTGATCTGGACGAGCGTCGCGAGCCGGTACGGCACGTCGTCGCAGTCGTAGGCGGAGGCGAACCACGTGAAGTTCATCCACGCCCACCCGTGAACCAACAGGACAACATGTTACCCGTACGGGGCTCTGACGTGCGAGTACTTCGCAAGAAGAAGCCCCGCCCATGCCCCACGGGGGGAGACACGGACGGGGCCGGCACGCACTGGCAACTAGCCCAGGGGCACGATTGTGTCCCCTTCGATCTTGCCTGCCTTCACTTGCTGACCACAGTCCCAGCAGGACAAGACCACGTGCACTTCTTCGCTGGGCATGTAGACCACCCACGCGTCTACGTCGCGGCTGACCTTGCAGACCCGGCAACGCGTGTTCCTGTACCGGTTCGCGATCAACTCATTTCGCGAAACCTCAGCGGCAGTGCGCTCCTTGTGAGTGCCAGGGGCGGGCGTGAAAGGCTTCGTCTCCGTGCGGTAGACGTCTTTCATCATCTCGTTATGCCAGTCGGGCCGAGTGACATCGACGCCGTACACGAAGTGCCCGTGTTCACGCTCGCTCATGGCTACTCACTTCTACTCGTTCGGCGGCGGGGTCGGCGGGTCGTCCTGCGGCTGGGGAACGATCGGCTCGAAGGTGGTGCCGTCGTCCTCAGTCGGCACCTCCCGCAGGATGCTGCCGGGTACGTACGCCTTCATCGTGCAGTCCTTCCGTAGATCCGTTGGGCACCTGACCGGTATTGATCAGATGCCGTCTGCCCACCCCCGCAAGGGGCGGAGTCTGCTAGGCCACCGGGGGCGGCGGCTTGTGCTGGTCCTCATCGGGGTCGGCGTGCATAAGGGCACCTCCTTCCTGTAGAGGGTGTGCGTAGACGCTCCGGGGGGTGTCCACCCGGCTCTACGGCTCCCTTTCGGGAGGTCTAGCCCCGCCCCTGCCCGGTGGGGTTGGCAGGCAGGAACGGGAGTCTCAGGCGGTACGCGTGTCCGTCTTGCAGCCACAGCCGGCGAACTCGCACGAGCGGCTACAGGGGGCCGTCTCGCGCGCTTCCGGCGGCTTCGTGGCTTCGGTGGCGCGCTGACTGTTGTACGTCCGCCATGCGCGCGCTCTGCGCTCCGCCGGCGTCATGGCCTCAGGGCTCCATATCACTGGACGTCCCTCCCCGCGTGAGGGTGATTGCGCAGCTCGTTGTTACAGGACACGACCGTTCGCCAGTCGCAGGCTTCGAGCGCATCGGCGCGTTCCTCTACCAGCGCCGTGCACACCTTGCAGCGCGCGGCCGGTTCGGGGAAGTCGCTTATGCCGCCGACCGTAGGCGGGTTGGGGTCGGGTTCCGACGTCGCCAACCAACCGATGTCCGTATGGATCTCCACGCCCATGCCGTACCCACCGCCTTTCGGTCGTCCGTGCAATTGCATGACTCACGATGGCCCTGTGCACCTAGTCTGACTACGGGTCACCTAGTGGAGTTGAAGGGACTAGGACGCATATGCCAGGGAAGCAAGAAGCCGATCCGTTCCACAGCCCCGCCCATTGGATCGGGTACGTGGTACAGCAGTCACGTACGAGCAAGACGCGTAGGGCGGTCGGAAGCGCGCTTTCACAGACCGCGTTAGCTGCGGAGACGAACACCAACCAAACCCGGATCAGCGAGCTTGAACGTGGCCTTGTCCCGCCGGACGTCCCGCTTGCACGTGAGCTTGAACGGGCTCTTGACCTACCGCCGGACTCACTTGTTGCTGTGGTTCGGCAGATGCGTGACACGAAGGTCAGGGACTACGCACAGCCGTACATGAAGCGCTTGTTCGTCGCGGAAGCGATCTACCACGTGGGCATTGCGGCCGTGCCGGGAACGCTCCAAACCGAGCGGTACACAGCCGCGCTGATGGCTTCCGGCATGGTCGGCGCGCATCCTGAGGACGTACAAGCCTTGGCACATGAACGGTGGGAGCGGGCACAGGAAATACTGACCCGCCCCGACCCGCCGCACCTGACAACGATCCTGTACGAGGGGGTATTGCATGCTGAGCTTGGGGACCGGTCCGCCGTTGCGGATCAGCTTGAGTACCTGCTCAAGGTGGCAGAGCTACCCAACATCAGCGTGCGCATTCTGCCCTTCTCCGCGCCCGTCATCGCTGGCTTGTTGACCCTGCTCACCTTTGACCAGGGGGCCGGCCGGGCCGCCTATACCGAGGGGCATGCATGCGGGGCCCACACTGAAGAACCGGCCGACGTGGCGGAGTCTCAGCGGGTCTATGATCGGCTGTCAGAAGAGGCGGAACGGCCGTCCCGTTCGCTGGACATGATCCGTACAGCACTGGAGCGCATGACATGAATGCCCACGACATCCCGGGTTGGTTCAAGTCCTCATACAGCGGTGGCGTCAATGACTCGTGTGTCGAGATCAACCCCACTGCCGCCCCCGCCGTTCTCGTTCGGGACAGCAAGGTTACGAACGGCCCGGTCCTCAGGGTCTCAGTCGGCGCGTGGTCTGACCTTGTCGGACTGGTCCGCGCGGACGTCTGACGCTGCCCGAATCTCGACCTGAGCCCCGCCACTTCACCCCCTTCGAAGTGGCGGGGCTTCCTCGTGTGCCCATCCACGCGCGGTTACTGACAGAAGGAGTCCTTGACCGCCTTCACGATCTTCGCTCCCTGGGCGTCGCTGAGCTGTCCGGCCGTACCGCCGGAGAAACGAGCGTTGGCGTTGGTCGCCATGGCGGCTTCGTCCTTACCGGCCTTCACCTCCTGGCAGACGTTTTGGGCACGGCGCACCGCACGCTCTTCGTCGGCTGCAAGCTCAGGCTTGATGCCCTTCAGCGCGGTCATGAGCGCCTTCGTCTGGGCAGCGTCGGGCGACGGAACGGCGGCAGGCTTGGCCGGCACAGAGCTGGGCGCAGCAACAGGGGCTTCAGCCTTCGGCTTGTCGTCGGCTCCGCTGCCACAAGCGGTCAGTGCGAAGACGGCAGTGATCACGACGGCAGGCAGGGTGAAGCGGCGCATGTGTCCCCCTTGTGGGTGTGGTGTGCAGGCGTCGTGATCGTAGTCGGGGGGTACGACAAAGCCCCCGGTACCGACCACGAAGGCCAGTACCGGGGGCAGGTGTCTAGATGCTCAGGGCAGCGTCAAGTTCCTTGTACTTCCGGCGCACGGTGGCCGGGTGTCGTCGTGCGGCAGCGGCAACCTGTACGGGGTCCACCTTGTGCCGCCAACCCTTCTCAATGATCTCGTCAGCCTCTTTGTTGCTCAGGCGTTCGGTCGTCGTCTCCGGCTCTTCCTGGGGCTCAGGCTCCGGCTCAGGAACCGGCTCCGTGTCGCTCAGGTAGTCCAAGAACGACGCATCGTCCAAGAACACGCGGGAAGGCTCTTCGGCCGCCTGAGGGGCGCTCAGGGCTTCGGCGGACGCCTCACGCTCAGCGTCAGCGAGTGCCGCCATGTAGACGGGACCGACTTCGGCAAGGAGCATCACAAGGGCGGGTGCGATCAGGTGAACGGCCACGCCGACCCAGTCACGCGCGCTGACGCTCAGCCACACGTTCAAGAAGACTGAGCTGAGGCCCGTCACCCAGCGGAAAGCAACCGGCCACGCTCCCAGCTTCCGCACGCCGTACTTCGCAAGGGTGCTTTCGGCGCTCAGAGCCATGATGAAAGCGGCGTCCACGATCAGGCCCAGGACCCAACCGGACCATGTCCATTCGCTGTGTGCACTGACAAACGGCGTCGTCGTCATGAGGCTGTAGAAGACAAGCCCCAGGATCAGGAACCAGCGTCCGCCAACCAACACACGACGCGTGCGGGTAATGATGCGCGTGTCCAACTCTCGCGCTCCTTCGCATAGTTGAGATTTCGTCTCTGCGAAGGCCAGTAAGGGAGTCGGTGACTCGCTTAGCGGGAAGGCGAGTTGAGCGATAGTGGCCGGTCAGAGCGCCCACCCATGGGTACTACCTTGTCCCGCAGCATGTAGTTCAACAGGTCGTCTAGGTGCTTGCCGTCACCCTCAGCGTCTGCAAACGGGCCATGGTCACCCGGCTTCGCGGACGGGTCCGGGGAAGGCTTCGCGTGCTTGGGTTTGGCGGGCTTCGCCGGCTGAGGCACGTGGGTAGGCGTGGCCTTCTCTGAGGCAGGTTCAGAGGGCTTCGCATGCCTGGGCGCACAGTCCGGCGGAACGGTCGTCTGCGGGTCGCTCAGGGGCTCTGACGTGACGTCCGGAGCGTGCAGGTTGGGCGGTTCGGTCGGGGTCGGAGTCGTCGGCTCAGGGCCTTCGTCGGGCGTGCTGCGCCGCTGAGCATCCTGAGCGTGAGCGGAGAAACCTAGTCCAGCGAAGAACACGGCCACCGTGGCAGCGATGGCAGCGAAGAGCCGAGACAACGGAACCCCCTGAACGATCTTGTTGTTCAAATCTGAACCTTAACGGGACATTAACAGCAGGTGAGAGGAAAGCGGAACCCTGGGTTCCTCTAAGCGCAGTGAACCCATTCACAAGCGGTGAACACGTCGCCGTCTTGCACGAGTTGACCTGTCTCAGTGGAGCGCTTCCACTCGACTTCGGTCACGAGAACGTCTGTGTCCGCGCGTCGCCCGATGATCCGAAACCCGTCGTACTTCGGAGCCGGCGGAGCGCTGAGAAGGCGTGCCATCAAGCGGGAGTGAGCGCCCAGGACGGCACGCAGTTCGCTACATGACTTGATCGTTTCGTCACCCAGGGACGCACTCAGACCGCATGGGACCCACTTTCGGTCAGTACCGGTTGGGACCCAGACGGACAGAGCCAGGGTGAAAGGTGCAGCGTGCATGTGTGGGCCCCCCAAGAGCGCAACGTGTGCGTACATCGTCCCGTTTCGACCAAAGGCCGGAATCGTTCGTAAGAATGGCCTAAAGAACCTCCGTGGGTATTACAACCTTCAAGCGACCCTGTGTGTCAACACCAAAAAGGCACGTTGTGTCAGTCGGTTTCGGACGGGATGTACCAACCTCCGTCGAACGAGCTTTCGACACTACCCCCCGACACTGACAATCGCCAGAGAGTTAGATGGGACATGAGCACGCCATCTGACGAGACGTCAGCAAGACGCCAAAAAGCCCCAACCTACTCAGCGTGAGTGGGTTGGGGCTTGGCTGGTTTCTACCGCTTCACCCAGCGGAACAGATGCGCCTTCTTCGGGTTGCCGTCGCACTTCTCGCACGTCACGCACTTCAGTTCGCGAACCTCAGGCATTTCGTTCCCCTCTCGTTCCGTCTTCACGTGAGTAGCTTACTACATACTCACGTGAGCATGTACCCGGGAAACAAGGAAACCCCCAACCCACTCACCGTGAGTAGGTTGGGGGCCCTGGGTGGATCAGAAACCGTCCCCGTGCCGTCGTGCGTGGACAAGATCAACGCCACCGTCCGGGCACTTCGGGCAAGGGGCGGAAGTGTCCTTCTTCCACTGTTCGGCCGTCACCTGAACGTCCCCGGAGCAAGCGCCGCACTGCATGTAGACCATTTCGTTTCCCTTCGTTGTGCTTACAAGGGAGACTCTATGGTACTCACGTGAGTACGTCAATATCGGGAGTGACGACGCGACGGATACCGGCGGCACGGATCAACGTCCAGCACGCGGGGCACGGTTCGCGGGTCACATACAGCGTCGCCCCAGGAAGCTCAGCGGCAGGTGCATGCCTGATCGCGTTCCGTTCGGCGTGGTCGGCAACGCAGTTGCTGTAATCCGTGTTCGCGGCACACTGGGCGTACGTGAGCTGACCGCGTGGGCATGCGCCGGCTGAAGCGCACCCAGGTACGCCGCTGGGCGCCCCGTTGTAACCGGTGCCCCGTACTTCGTTGTTGGCGTTTACGAGGATTGCGCCAACCTGGGAACGCGTACAGTCCGCACGGGATGCCGCCCAGGCAGCACCCGCCAGAAAGTACGCGTCCCAATCAGGCCGGTCAGACAAGCGCGCGCCCCCGCTCAAGTAGCGCGCTGATCTCTTCGGCCGTAGCCCCGCCCCGATGCTCCGCCAACATGTCGCCGTCAGCGTCGTACACGCGAATCGTCGGCACGCTGCGCACGTCGGACGAACGTGAGTCGTACGACTCAACGTCCACGTAATCCCACTCAAGCCCCTCAGCGGAGCACACACGCTCAAACAGCGGGTACGTCTTCTTGCATGGCGCGCACCACGAAGCGCCGATGAATACAGGCTTGATCACTGGTCTTCTTCCCAACACACGAGGTTCGTACGGGGCGGAACGGGCGCGACACCCGGAGACGGAGCCGGAACGGGCTTCACGACGTTCGGTCGTGGCGCAACGGGCTTCGGAGCCGGGGGAGTTGGCCTAGGAGCGGGGGCCGGCGGAGCCGGAGCCGTAGCCGCAACCGTTGTGAAGGTCGTACAGCGGGTGTCGTCGTCTTCCGCTGAGCACCCGGCAAGCGCGACCACAGCAACGGCAGCGGACACCACAAGGGCAGTGCGCTTCACTCTGAACTCTCCTCTACGTCGGCGTAGTTGACTCGCGCCTTCCACGCTGCCCGAACCTGGGTATGGATCAGCGAAAACGCTTCGCTCTTCTTCGGGCCGTAGCCGTAGTTCCCGTTCAGTTCGCCGTGCCGGTCACGGTCAAGCCACTCTTCAACCATGTCGTCAAGGACGTCCACAGCGGCGGGGCTGAGGCTCATGAAGGGGTTAGCGTCACTCACTGGGCACTCCCGTAAGGCGAAGTCGGCACATCCTGAACGGAGTTGGGGGCGACGTCGCGAAGGTGCCCCAGGACAAGCCCCGCGAACTTTCGAATCTCAGCGTCAGCGGCTACGTGGTACCTCTTGCCCAGCACGTCACGCCACGCGCGAAGGTTGCCGGTCACCACCATGTCTACGGGCGCAGCGTTCGGCAGTACCGCACGGGCGGCTTCGCGGGCTTCCTTGCGCTTGAGACCAACGATCTTTTCGAGGTGCCACGCAAGGTCAAGGTACGTGTGCATTGCGCTGTTGTACGCGTCCCGAATCCGGCGCTCAGTGACGTCGTCAGCGGCAGGGGGAATGACGGGCTTCGTACCGGCGTAGTTCACGTATCGCTGACTGACCACGCTGAAGCTCAGGTGTCGGTGCCGGGTCAGTTCCGTCAGAAGCGCGCGGGACACGTCGCGAACAAGGAAGGTCACCGAACTGTGCTCAAGCACGCTGAAGTGACCCTGACTCAGGATGTTGCCCAGGTACCCGGCGTTGGTCGCCGTCTTCGGGTTCGGCCGGCTGAAGGACTTGTAACAGATACGTCCGGCGGCTTCGCCCAGCGCGTCAGCGTCCGTCGGTCGGTCGGCGTTGTACTGCGCTCCGGACACTCGATAGTCGTACGCGTCAAGGAGGGTGGGCGCGTTCAGGATCGTGTGCGCGAGAAGGTCAAGCTTCAAGGGGGTCTCTCCAAACGGCCCAACCCACTCACGGTGAGTAGGTTGGGCCACGTCGTCAGTCGGTGCCGTCTCCGGCAAGCCACTTCGCAAGCTCAAGAACGTCTTCGGGCGTGAACCCCTCGTACCAACCGGCTTCAGGGCCGATCAGTGCGCGTGCGGTACGCCATGCGTCAGCCCGGTCAGCCATCCGTTCGGCCCGTCGCTGTGAGGCGGTAGCGCGGGGCGCCTTGACCTCAGTAGGCACGGCGGTAAGGGGTACTCAGTGCCGCCCGAATCTCTTCCTGACGCTTCAGCTCAGCGGTACGCCAGTCAGCCGGCCTTCCGGTCACGGGGGAGACGCGTCCGCCCTTGTCGGCTTCCTCGTTCAGCCATGCCGCAAGCTGACGCGCCTGAGCCGGAGTCATCACGGCCCGGTCACCCGCAACGGCAAGGCTGATCTTCCCCGGCTCTGAGGACTTCACGAAGCCAATGACGCGCCCCTTGTCCGCCTGAAGCTGAGCCTTCGTTTCGTTCGTGATCTGCATGTGTGTTCTCTCCATTCGGGTTACGCGAAGAGCGCCATTTGTTCGGGCGTGAATTCGTGTCGGCTGATCTCAACGGCTTCGTGTGAATCGAAAACCACTTGGCCATACCTGCCGACGCGCGCCGCCCATTCGGGAACTTCGTATTCCCAGACGTTGAAGTTGCAGCCGGCTAGCGCGTTCGTCCATCCGTCGAACCACTCATTGAGCGATTCGCGGGAATCAAAGCCGCAGCGTTCGTGATCTGCTATGCCCCTCAGAAGGGGGTCAGCGTGCGGGCTTGGGTGAGTCGAGTTGCTGTGATCCGACGCCATGCCCCAAAGGGTCGTCACGTCTTCGTCAGCCATTCCACGGCAGGTGTACGGGCCGGACGGGAATCCGGAGTCAAGCGCGGACCCGTGTCCTACTCTCCACACGCGCACGGCGTGCCCCCTTCGTCAGTGCCTTGTGTTGCTGCGTGCCCCGGGCGGGATTCGAACCCGCAACCCTTCCGGCTTGAGCCGGCCGCCGGTTGTGCTCTGCCGTTGAGCTACCGGGGCTAGTGGGGGCCGAAGCCCCCATGCCGTCATCCGTGGCAGCGCATCCGACGTATCAGCGGAACCGACTCCGCGAACGAGTGGCGGACACTGCTGATCACGTCGCCGTTCCGGCCGTACGTCACGAACTCAATGTCGTTGTCCACGCGCTGAGCCGTGACCTTGTGACCGGTGCGAAGGCGGAAGGACTGCATGGGGGCTTCTCCTTGTCGTGTGTTTCTCGTTGGCCAGTAAGGGAGTCGGTGACCCGGGCGGAACCCACTCACGGTGAGTAGGTTCCGCCCTGGGTGCCCAGCTACTTGCGGCCCTTGTTGGTCAGGTTCGCGGCGGCAGCACCTTCGAGGACGGCAGCAAGCGCGGGCTTGTCGAGTGCCACAACGGCTATGTAGCGCTTCGCGAACGCCTTACGACCCTTCGCGCGGTGCGCCTTCACGTTGGGCTCAGTCATGCCAAGGAAGGCCGCTATGCCTTCCATGTCGCACCCGTCGCCCCACCCGAAGTCAAGGGCCCCATTGATGCCGAACGAGTGCTTCAGAACGTCGCGCTGAGCGGCACCCATGGACTCAAGGCAGTCATTCACCCGCGCGTGCTTCTCGCGCGCATCGGCCATGCGGTCATCAGTCGCCGTCATCAGGTCTTCGGTCAGCGCGCCTTCGGTCGCAGTGGAGACGGCGGAGCGAAGAACGGCCATGGCGTCCATGACGTACCGGCGCGTCTGCGGGTCACTGGGGACCTTCACCGCGTCTTCAAGGGCTTCCACGTCCGCCGGAGTCGTGCAGCCGGTAGACGCAAGCTCAAGCGCGTCAAGGAAGGCTTCGCGAGTGTCGGCGTCGGCAGGCATCGGCGTGTATCGCTTCAGGACGTCAGCGGCGATGATCACCTGACCCATGCCCACCTTCGGGCGGACGATGTTGGGCTCTTCGTCGGTGACGCTCAGGATGTCCGCAAGGGACCCGTTCGCGTCGGCACTCTCAGCCGACGTGACCTTGTCGATAGAAACGGCACCCTGCCACGCGAGACGTGCGGCGTTGGCACGTTCTGCGCTCAGGCGCTTGCCCTTCGGCGGAATCGTCTGGGCGAGCTTTTCGGCTTCGAAGGGGTTGCCGTCAGCGGCTTCCATCATGGACGCGAAGACCTTCACGGCGTTCTCGTCAGCACCCGCCGCGCCGTTGCGTTCAGACCGGACAGCGTCCTTCAGGGTGGCTTCAATGGTCGTGTAGATGTACCGGAAGAAGGCTTCAACGTTGTCGTCCGTGAAGCGGCTCAGAGCCTCCCAGACGGCAACACGACCAACCTGGGCGAACTCATCCCGGTAGTCAGCGAGACGGGCCCCACCGTGCGGAGCCATCCGGCGCGCTGCCTTGTCGGCAAGGACAGAGACGCGGGACTCAGTGGCTTCGATGACCTCAGCGACGGCGGCAAGGTCGTTGTTCTGGGCAGCGGTGAGCGTGGCGAAAGACAGCATTGGGTGACTCCCTAGGTCGTTTGATTCCGGGTAAGGGAGTCGGTGACCTGGGGAGCGACGGAGCTACGTCACAGCCTGTTCACGGCAAGGTTCGCCCCACGTTTGGGCAGGCGAAGGCAACCAATCGGTCACCGACTCTTGCCGAAGGGGGCTGATCAGTCCGTCCTTCGTGCAGCTCGAACATAACCCGAACACACTCACGTGAGTAGGTTCGTTTTTCATCCGGGCACTAGCGATGACCCGCGTGATCTTGGAAGGGATGCCTAGGATTCGAAGGCGTAACCCGCTTCTCATCCTTAGGTAGTAGGGTTTTGGCATATGCCAGAGCCCCCGTTACCTGTCGTTTACAGGAACGGGGGCTTCCGGAAGCGTTCGAACCTACTCACCGTGAGTACCTTCGATCGTTACCGGCGCGAGACATGTGACGGCTTGTCGGGTTTCGCTCAGTAGTCAGCGCCGTACAGAGAGCCCCATGAACGGCCCCCAAGCTCCGCTTCGGCCACGACGGGCACCCCAAACAGGTCCATGGACATGCAGCGCTCAAACTCACGCGCAATGTCCTTCGCCTCAGACTTGGGGGCACTGAAGACGATTTCGTCATGAATCGGCAGCTTCATCAGGTCGAGAAGACCGGCGTCACGCATGTTGAGCATGGCTTGCCCCAACACGTCGCGCGCCGCTGACTGACACTGATAGTTCACAACGGCGTACATCCGGTGACGGTCAAGCGGTAGCCGGCGCCCGGTTGCCGACACGGTGACAAGGCCCGTCGCACGGGCTTCCCGCTGCCAACGCGAAGACGCGCGCTTGATCTCTGGGAACTGTCGGTCATAGGCGCTGATCGCTCGCGCAATCTCAGACTCAGGCGCACCGGTCTGCCGTGCGATCGTGACGACGCCACCGCCGTACACCTTGCCGAACCCGGCACCCTTGAAAACCTTGCGGTCTTTCTGGGTTGCCTCAGCCCCCTTAATGAGCTGCGCCGTATACATGTGAATGTCGAAATCAGACCCGCCGGACACAAAGCCGGCCTTCATCTTCTTCACGTCGGCAAGGGCGGCAAGGACCCGCATTTCAATTGCCTGAAAGTCAACGGAACCAACGATGTGGTCCGGCTTATCGCTGAGGACAGCGCGCCGAATCATCCAGTCCGAAGACGGCAATGTCTGTGCGGCAAGGTCGCCGGAAATCGACATGCGCCCCGTGCGCGCCTGAAGTGTGTTCACGGTCGGGTGTATGCGCCCGTTGGGGTCCACGGAGGAAGCGAATCGGTCCGCGTACGTCGTCACCCACTTACCGGCGCGCTTTGCCCTCAGAACGGCTTCCGCAAGCGGGTTGGGCGTGCGGGACCCGATGGGCTTCCATTCGCGGTCAAGGTCCGCAAGCCCCAGCAAGACGGCTTTGTCTACCTTCAGCGCGCCTGAGTCTGTCGTCTCCGTCAGCGTCTCACCCATAGCCAACAGGGCTTCCGACACCTGCCGCCCAGAGTTCACAGAGTCCACGCCGTACCGGGCGGCAACCGTCAGGTACTTCGCTTCTTCCTCGCGCAGCATCCGGCGGAGCGTGTCAACGTAATCCATATCGAGCACAAGGCCGGCGCGCGTCATGTGGGCGCACATGGCAGATATCTCGTGTTCGTATTCGAGAAGCGCGGGCTTGATGCTCAGCCGCTTGTGTTCAGCGTCAAGCTTCGGGTTCAGCCGTGCCGTCAAGATCACGTCCAACCCGGCGTAAAGGTTGTACGTCGGGTGGAACAGGTCAATGCCTGCCCAGCCTGTTGCCTTCGTCAGCCCCAGGGACCGGAAGACCGCCGTCAAGTCGCCCTGAGTATCGGGCGCACCCGGGTCCACATAGAAGGCGCTGAGGGGCTTGAGACCCGTTCCAATGCCGCCTTCCATGGGCTGACGCGGGTCAATCAAAATGGCCTTGATGCGCGTATCAGTCGTGCGCGGGGCGAGCGATTCGAGCGACACCCCAGCGTGCGCGTCCAACACGAGCCAATCAAAGGCAGCGTTGTGGATCAGGAAGCGCGGGCAGTGCTTGAGCACCCATTCCGCTGCCTCACGAAATCGGCCCCCGCGCTCCCAGTGGATCACCCAAGCTTCACGCTCCGTGCCGAACTGCACAGTGCGCAAGCGGTAGTTGGGCGAGTAGATATCGAGACCCGTTGTCTCAGTGTCTAGCGCCAACTCCGGCTTCGTGCGCGCCCATTGCATGAAGGTGCGCAAGTCCCCATCTGTCTCGGGAACGTAGATCGTGACGGCTTCGCCGGCCACGCCGTGACTGTAATGAATCATGAACCGAACTCCCTTCCTCGCATGTGCCAGGAAGGGAGTCGGTGACTCACTCAGTCGTTACGAGCGTCAAGCGTCTTCTTCAGTTCACGAAAAGCCATGAACGCTTGATGCGGCACCACGCCGTTGCCGATGCGCTCAAGCATCTCAGCGTGTGTCAGCCCCGGAACGCTGGTCACCCAACCCGATTCAAGACCCATCAACCACTCAGCGAACACAGCGGACAGCTTCACCCCGCCGCGCGGACCACGTATGACCGGTACCGGTGCCGCCGTCTGCCGGATCTTTTCCCAGCGGTATACGGCAGGTGCGTACGGGCCCCACCATTCGGCAGGGGAGTGCGGGCCGGTATCCGGCAACTCGTCTTCGGGGGTCACGTTCAGCAGGAAGACAACTTCGTCTTCAAGGGTCGGGCCGTGTCCGCCTGCCTTGCGCTTCTCCGGGTGCTGCGCGCTGCCGTTCCGCCCCAGGTTCGCCGTAGGCGTCTTGAACAGGACGTCAGCCCGGTCACGAGGGAACAGGCGTGCAACCGTCGTGACTAGGTCGTCACCCCCTGCCCCGGGTCGGTCCCGCTTTGCGAAGTCGGGCCCCCGATTGGCGTCAGCGACCGTTGGGGTCGGAAGGAGTGGCAACGCAGAACCACCGTTCCCGCATGTGCGGGGCTCCGATGTCACTAGCTCGAATAGCTGTCCACGCAGCGTCATACCCGACTTCGGAAAGCGAACTGAGCACTGCGCCTTGTCCCCGATTTCGGATAGCTCCGACGTTCTCCAAGAAGACGTATTCGGGTCGAATGATCCGAACGGCGTCAGCGATGTTGAACCAAATTCCGGAGCGCTCACCCTTAATACCCTCTCGCTTGCCCGCGTTGCTGATGTCTTGGCAGGGGAAGCCCGCCGTGATCGTGTTCACTTCGCCGCGCAAGTCTTCCCAGCACGCATAGCGGACGTCACCAATGTTCGGAGCATCCGGGAACCGGTACGACATGACTTCACATGCCGCCTTGTGGACTTCGGCAACAACGGTCACCTTGTCCCCGGTCAGCGCTTCAACCGCAAGCCCCAACCCCCCGTAACCCGCGCAGAGTTCGAGTATCGCCACTTCGTCACTCCCTTCGTTGTCTGCCTAGAAGGGAGTCGGTGACTCGGGTACGCGAGAAGCCCCAACCCACTCACCATGAGTAGGTTGGGGCTCCGTGTGTCAGTCCTGGGCGAAGATGCCCGGACCCGCAGCAACAGGCGCGTCAGCGACCTTCACGCCGACTAGGGCAATGCCCTTGTTGGTCTTCTTCTTGCCGATACCGCGCTCTTCCATGGCTCCGTAAAAAGCCTTACGGGACCAAACCTCAGTGGACTTCAGCCCCTCAGCCTCACACCAATCACGGTAAGACGTGTACGCGTCCGCACCCGGAAGGGTGTCCGTGTCCTCAGCGGCAACAAGCACGCCCGGGAAGAAGCCGGCCAACGCGTCGGACGTCGCGCGGTACTCCCGCGTTGCCGACGAAATCGACTCCGGGTCCTTCAGGCCGTTCGCGTACCACTCCACAGCGCCACGCACAGCCCAAGCCACGATGCCCGCTGCCTCAGCGCGAAGCTTCCGGTCAAGGTCGTAATCCCGCTCGTGGGGCGCGAAGTAGCGCGTGAACGGGATCAACTTCACGCGTCGCCACAGACCCTCATCCTGTGACCTGAACTTGGGCTTGTGGTTGGTCGCAAGCATGATCAGGAAGGTGGGTGCGAAGGTGAAGAATTCCTGACGGAGGAAGCGCGCCGTGACCTTGTCCTTACCCGTGATGCGCTTCAGGACGGCTTCCGACATAGGCTTGCCTGACTCGCCCTCAGACGCCATGACGAGACGTGCGCCACGCAGTGCAGCAAGGTCGTTCGGGATGCCCCCGCCATTGCCCTTGTCTTCGAACGTGGCGAATGGCGTGGTCTTCGTGATCCGGCCGAAGACGTCGGTCAGCGTCTCTGTGAACACGGACTTGCCGTTAGCACCCTTGCCCCACAGAACCGCGAAGCACTGTTCCGAAGTGCTGCCCGTGATCCCGTACCCCACGAGCCGGCGGACGTAGCCGACAAGGTCAGCGTTCCCCGGGAAGATTTCGCTGATGAACTGTTCCCAGCGCGGCGCCTGGGCGTTCGGGTCGTACTCAAGCGGCAGCGACACAGTGAGCATGTCGCCCTTGTCGTGTGCGCGCAGCTTGCCCGTGCGAAGGTCCACCACGCCGTTCTTGAAGCTGAGAAGGTGCGGCTTCGCGTCGAACTCTTCAGCGTCCACGTGGACGGACGGAACGGAGCGCAGCTCTTCCAAGAGATTGTTGATTTTGCTGGTCATCACAAAGCCGCGCGATTCCTTCGTGTACCCGGCAAGGACAAGCGCCGCGCCCATGGCGTGAATTTCCTGCCGCACGCGCGTAGCCGACTTCACCCAGGTCACGCCGTCCCACACAAAGAAGCCCAGACCTGAGGCGTACTTGATACGCCCATCCGTCCACGCGACAAGCGCATAGGCGTTCATGGCGTCGGCTTCTTCGCCGTACGTGTTGACCAACTCAGCGAGGATGCGCGCCGCTTCGTTGCCCTGATCGCTGGATATCTGAACGGCTCCGGTGCGGTGCGCGACTTCGGCCCGTCGGTGCTCACGCTCTTCGGACGCACGGTCAAGAACCGGCTTCGCGGCCTTCACGGCAGAGTGGAAGAGCCCCGGAAATGCGCCCGGGAAGTTCTCGCGCCACGCCGTGATATCGGACTTCTCAGCCACATTCGCAATGGGCAGCGCGAACACTTCAATACCAAACGGCTTCAGCCCCTCAGCAAGGGACCTGTTGAAGCGTCGTCCGGCATCGTCATTGTCTCCGGCGGCAATGACCTGGGACCCCTGAAGGCCGGCGGCAAGCTCCGCCAACAGGTCAGGGTTCCCCGCAAGGGCAGCACCGCGAATGATCACGGCGTCATAGCCGACACCCACAGCGGTAAGCCCGTCGCCCGGACCCTCAGTCACAATGACAGCGTTGTACCCGCCTTCACCGCGAAAGACTCCGTACGGGGCCCAGCGCTGCCCCTCAGGGTTCGTCAGGCTCAGCCAACGCCCGGGGCACTTGCCGCTGAGGTCACGCCCCTGAGCGCCACGAGTCACGCCGTCAAAGCCGTTCAGCGGCACAACAAGACGCGGGTACCGGGCGAACGACTTAGAAACGAACGTCGGGTGGGCGTCGGCAGGTGCCGCAAACCTCAGCCCCAGACGCTCAGCGGCCTCAGGGTCGATACCGAACCGGTCTTCGGCGTACGTGCCGTCACCCAGCGGCAGCGCGTCAAGGTACATGCGCAGCGCAGCAACGGGACCCGTACCAACCATCTTCGGCTTCTCCTTGGGAACGGTGAGACTTTCGCCAGTCGTGTTGAACAGGTCCGACCAACGGAGACTGACGGCCGTCACCACGTCGCCCGTGTCGCATCCCGCGCGGCAAGTCAGCCGCACCTTCCCGTCATCACCCCGCCAGATACGCAGCGACGGGCGAGAATCGGAGTGAGCCGGACACACGGCCAAGTAACCACCGTCCGACTCTTCCGATACATCCTTGAAGCGACCCAAGACGTCTTTGAACTCCACTGCCGTTCCCCTTCGTAGTCCTTCGTGGACCTAGAAGGGAGTCGGTTACCTGGGCTCAGCCGGCCCGAAGGTCAGGGACCATTCCGCCAACGTCTTAGCCCCCTTGCTCAGGTTGCAACTCGCGCACGCCGGAACCATGTTGGAAGCCTTGTCGGCTCCGCCCTTGCTGAGCGGGTGGACGTGGTCAAGGTGCGTCGCCCGGTCATCGCAGTAGGCGCAGCGGTACCCCCAACGGCGCATGATCTCTGTGCGGCTGTACGCCTCATGTTCAACGCCGTACGTCTTCGCGCGCCGCTTGTGCGTCAGCTCATGACGCTTGTCCGGCGGAAGCTTCCGGTAATAGTTCTGAATGTGCTGCCGTCGCCGCTTGTCTCGGCATGCCTTGCAGGCGCACTTGGGGTCATGACGCACGGCGCACCCACCGAACGTCAGCACCCCGGAGCACTGCCGCACTGATCGCTTCGGCGTAGCGTCCCCCGTCGCGCCGATCGGCCCAACCCTTGCGAAGAAAGATGCTGTCCCCCTGCCCCAGCGTGCGCACGTCACCCAGCGCCGGAGCCTTGTCGGGACCTATCAAGATGCTCGCCATAACCTACTCACCGTGAGTGCCTTGAACGACAACAAGCCCCGGCACGAAGCGCAGTGCTCCGCCCGGGGCGTGTCGTCAGTTGGTCTGTGTGCCGGCTACGTTGCTCCGCAACAGGCGTACGTGTTCTGTGCTGATCCATTCCTTGCGCAGCGTCTTGCGTTCCCCAAGCCCGTCACCGGAGTCAACTCCGGTTGGCTGGACCTGAAGAAAGGGGATGAGCTTTCCGTATGCGCGCCGAATTTCGATCTCTCGAATGATCGCGTCCGATGCGCGCGCCCGATTCCCGCAGCGCGTTGCATAGTTGATTAGGTCACCGACGTACAGGGCTTCCCCGGCATAGTCGGTGACCGTTCCGCGCTTGCCCACTAGTGGTACTCCGGGTCAAAGTCGTCTTGGGTCGGTATGCCGAACCGGACGCGACGCTCATGAAGGACAGCGGTACGCGCTTCCGGCGGGTATTCCCACAGCGGACGACGTACCGTCTCGATATCTGCCCTGAAGAGTGCGCGCGCCCAGTTGTACGGCTCCGACGCGTCCAGCTTCGCCACGCGCTTACTCGGCAATGGCGTCGTTGTACGACTTCTGAATGTTGATGTTGGGCTTCGTGTACGACACGAGCTTGCCGCGCATGGGGCCCTTCTTGCCCGTGTACTCAACGTACTCAAGCTCAAGGTTGCCCAGGACCGACCCGCCCTTGCCAATGCGCTCAACGCCGTCTTCGGCTTCGTGCAGAACCTTCATGAGCGTCCATGCGCCGGTCTGAAACTTGAACTTGCCAAGCTCCGGATCATCGGCAAGGCGGAAGGTAACCGTGATTGCCGGGTTCGGGCCCTGATAGTCCTTCGCTGCCTGCTTTCGCTCATCAAAGAGCGTCGGGCAACCGCAAGACTCGCCGGCCTTCTCCTCAGGGGAGACGTACTCAAAGCCGTCGCAGTGATGCACAAGCTTGCCGTTGATCCACTGCTTCATATCCCAGTGGATACCGTCCGCTTCGATGATCACGGGGACCTTCGCAGCGTCGGTGAAGACGTCAATGAAGTTCTCAGACGTCGATTCGTCGTTCTCTACCGGCGACCCGCCGAAGAGCTGGGCGACCGCATCGGCAACGGTCTTGTCCCCAGTGGAGAACCGCCACTCAGACAGCGCCACGGGAACGGGCTTCTTACCCGTCTCATCCATGTAGCCGGAGTGCAGCCGGCCAACGGTGTCGTCCGAGTAGGTCTGTCGCTCCTTCGGCTTGTTGTCTTCGTCTCCGGCCCAAATGCTTCGCTTCGCCATGTGGCGCGCTCCCTTGTCCCCGGGGCTTCCGCCCGTGTGTCTTCTCTTGTGTGAAGGGAGTCGGTAACCAACGCAGAAAGCCCCTCAGCGCCCGTGTGAGGCACTGAGGGGCTGACCCTGGGGAGTTGGGCGGTTGGGCGCTAGCGACGCGTCACACGGGCACCCAGGCCCGAGAGAAGGCCAACAAGGCCAACGCCAAACATGCAGTCAACGAAGCCAACAGCGGCAAAGTCCGGGTTGAAGCTGTGCCACAGTCCCACATAGAGCATGACGACGAACGCCGAAGCCATGAGCGCAAGCGCGCCCAGGAAAGCGCCCAGGAAGACCACAGCGGCTATGTCTCGCACTTCACTACCTCTCGGGGGTCGAATCCTTCGGGCGCCCACTATCGGGCCCGTCGCTGGGTGCCAGTCACAAGCTTTCCGGCCTTCTTCGCAATCGGCTTCCCGATGACCTTCCGGGAAAGCTCACGGTCCCAATCGAAGGTCCCGCGCAGACGAAGGAACTCAGCGAACACTTCGTCACCCGTGTCAACGGGCTTGAAGGCCCAAGTCTCATCAGTGATGTGCAGCACCGCAGCGCCGTCAAACTCCGGCATGGGCTCACGGTTGCCGTCAGGGTCAATGACGTAGTCCGCGCGCTGATAGGCGGCAAGCTGAAGCGCAACGTCCGGGTACGTGCTCTTGCCCGTCTTCCAATCGCCCATGATCAGATGACGCACGCCGGAACGATCCGGAGTCGGAAGCCCTTCTTCGTCAAGCCACACGTACAGCCACACGTCGAACGAGCCGGCATAGCCGTACGTGTCCGACCACGCCACATCTTCGGCGCGTACGAACTCAGGGTTAACGGCTTCCATGAACTCTCGGAAGTGCGCCACGTAGGGCTCAAGGTCGCTGCGCACGCGCCCGACGTATTCGCCCCGAATCAGACGCTCAAAAAGGTCATGCGCCTCAGAACCGATGTTCGCGCGGACCTTCGTGTATCGGCGCGCAGCACCCTTCAGGTAATCAACTGCGCCGTCACGGTCGTTCGCGGCCATGTCGGAAATGAAGTCAATGGAATCAACGGCAAGTTCGGCCGTCAGCTTGGCTTGCCACGGGGCAAGGAAGTTTTGCTTTGCGAGCATCCCCAGAATGGATGTCACGCCCGGGTGGATCAGTTCCCGGTTTTCGGGGTGGACATAGAAGCGGCTTCCGCCCCTGTAGATCGTGCGTACCTTCGGCAAGGTCGCTCCCTTCGTCGGTGTCTCTCTCGACTTGAAGGGAGTCGGTTACTGCACGGCGGCAAGGGTGACGGAGTGACGAAGTGTCGTCGGCTCCGGATTGCCCTTAGAGAACTCATAGGGGAATTCTGAAGTGACGTAACTCCGTCACTCCGTCACAACGAAGAAGCCCCAACCCACTCACGTTGAGTAGGTTGGGGCTCCGCTGTGCTGTGTCGTTGACTACTCGCCAGACTCTTCCGCCGGAACCAGCGCGCTCAGGTCAAGGTCAAACGTCTCCGCAAGTTCGCGAATCTTCGCGTACATCTCGCGCTTGATCTTGTTCTTCTGAGCGGCGTTCTTCACCTTCTTCGCGCGCTTGCCGGCCGTCTCCAGTGCCGTCCATGCGCGCTCAAGGGCTTCGTTCGTCTTCTCGGCGTCGGTCTTCTCCTTCTCCGGCGCACCCACGAGCGCAAGCATGTCGTCAGGAAGGTCAGACTTCAGGTCCGCAATTCGGCCTTCAAGCTCTGCCGTCTTCGCCGTGTTGTTGGCTTCCTTCGCTTCTTCAAGTTCCTTCGTGGCCTTCTGGATGGACTCAACCCGACGGGTCAAGCGCATCTGTTCCGTGCGACCACGAAGCGGAAGCTTGATGTCATGCTTCGCGTACAGCGCACGAATAGCGGCCTCAGCGGTCATGGGCTCCGGGATATCCGCGCTGTCAATGGTCTCGTCAGCGACCATGCCCGCGCGCTTCGCGTCGTCCTCGTGCAGAAGCTTCACGGCGTCCGGGTACATCTCAGCGAGAAGTTCCATGGACTCCTTGTCGTCCCGGTTGTACGACCGAAGCCAGTCAACGAGAACGTCAGCAGCCTTGTTCTGGGTGGCCTTCATGAGCTTGGAGTGCGACTCACGACGCTCAATGTCGTCTTCCGCCACATCCTTCAGCGCGTCGGCGTACACCTGCCCAGCGGCGTTGCGGCCCACCTTCAGGCGCCACACAAGGTCAGGCAGCTTCGTTTCCGGGTCAATGATGTTCTGCCGAATGGTCAGCAGCACCTTCGCGACGACCTCACCGGCGTTCGTGAGCTGAAGACCGGCGTCAACGCCTTCCTTCATCTTCTCGATACCGGTTGCGATCAGCGTGGGGAGGTTCGCCCAGTCCTTCGGGTCATCGCTGACCGTGGCGACCTCAGTGGACGGAGCGGCAGCGGCAGGCGCGGCGGCCGGCTCAGGCTTCGTGGTCGCAACCTTGAAGGCGTCCGTTACGGCCTTCCGCAGCGTGTTGCGCTTCGCCGTCGGAAGCTGACGAATCTTGGCTTCCGCCTCAGACTTCAGCGCGGTTGCGGCACCGGTTGCACCCTCAGAAGCCGGGTCAATCGCCTTGAGCTGATCCACGGTGGCGTGAATGTCGCTGATCAGCGCGTCAACGTCGGCAGGCGCGTCAGACGTAACCGGGGTGTCCTGGGCCGGCTCAGCGGCGGGGGCGGCTTCGGTCTTCTTCTTCGGGGGCATGGTCTCTCCGTCAGTCGCGTTGTTGCGGTTGATGTTGCTCAGCAGAATGCACGTGTTGCAGTCAACGGGCGCGTCAGTGAAGTAGAACGTGACGTCGTTCATTGCTTCGGTGCGGTACAAGGGGCGGGGGTGTTCGTCACTCTGCGTCGGGTCTGCAATGTGGACCTTGCCGCCGTCGCTAGTCACGTTCACTGCCCCGCCCCTTTTCGTTGACACTCTATCAGCCGACCTACTCACGGTGAGTAGGTTTCGGGAAAGTTCCCCCGGGCGGATTGTCGTCCGCCCGGGGGTTGACTAGCTACGCGTCCAGCGTCTCAACCTTGTCGTACGCCCCGAAGGTAACCGCGTCGTCACCGTTCTTGATCGTGGTCTTCATGGCGTACATGTCCGACGCTACCGACTTCGCGACCATGAGCCCCGGGGTCGGAGTCACGATGACATCCCCGTAAGTGACGTCCTTCGCGCGCTTGATCATTGGGCTTCCCCTCGTTGCTGCGGCGTCTTGCTGACAGATCTAAAGGTACTCACGTGAGTGGGTTCCCGCAACCCCCCAAACCAAGAAAGGCCCCACCCAGGTCCGAAGACTCAGGTGGGGCTCAGGTCTAGCGCAGTGGCAGCACGTCCACGGTGGCAAACAGGTCCGGCACGCTGCCGCCGTTCGTGATCGTGGCGTCAGCGGGGTAGTGGTCAAGCGCCGTTTCCGACGCGTGCTTGCCGTTGGGACCGTCAAGGCCGGCCCCGGGTCGGGTCACGCGTATGAGCATGAACCCGCGCTTCTGAAGCGCTATCGCTTCGTTCTCGTACCGCACGTCAGTCACGACAACGGGAAGGTTCAGGTTGTCCGCAGCGTCAAGAGCGGGCATGGCGGACCGAATCCAGAAACCCGGGTCCGTGTCCCGAACCGTCTGCCCGACGTACTGAAGGACCCGCCGAACTTCGGGATACGCAATCTTCGCGTACTCCCAACCGACGTCAGCCACAAGGCGCGACAGACGCACACACACGCCCGTTGTAGTCGGGATAAGCGGGTCTATCCGCAGCGCCGCATTCTTCAGGGTGTCCGCGAAGGCAACCCGCTGATAGCCGAAGCGCTGCCCCAGCCTTGCCGCAACCGTGTCCTTGCCGACCCGCGCGCGACCAATCAGACCAATGTTTCGGTAGTAGGCCACTGCCGTACTCCCTTCCTAGGTGGGCTTTCACCTGCCAGGAAGGGAGTCGGAGACTAGGCCGGCCTAACCGCCTAGAACGGCATGCAGCGCGGACAGAACAACGGCACCCGGGAAGTCAGGCTTCACGGCCGTGATCACACCCACAACGGCAACGGCTACCGCAGCAACCGCCTTCTTGTTCGCCTTCAGCCACACAAGGACAGTGCCCAGTGCGCTGACGTCAGTCTTGCTGTGCTCACCCATACTGATTCTCCTTAGACCTTCGGAACCTTCAGCGCGTCCCACGTGGTCTTACCGGGCCAACCGTCAGCGTCGGTACCGGTGAAGCCCCGCTTGCGCTGCCACTTCGCGTACGACGCCTTGTCCACGTCAGTCCACTGGGGACCCGGACCCGACTTGTACGCACTGCAACCTTCGGCAACAAGCCGCTTGCCCATAGCCGTGACAATGGCGCTCTTCGGCTTCCGCTTGAAGAAGTCGCCACCCGGGAACGGCTCATACGAAACCGGGGCAGGCTTGGCCGGCTCAGCGGGATTCTGAGCGGCCCACGCGGGGTCAGCGGACTGGATGCCCTCAGGGAACTTCGGGTACCCGTAGCCGTACACGTAGGCATCCCGACGGGCACGCTTCTGGAGATACACCCCGTTGCCCTGGGCGCTGCCGCTGTCATTGGTGTTGCCTTCAACCGTGTAGACGTAATCAGCGTCGTACGCATACACGAGACCCGTGTGAGTGCCGCCACCGTTACCGAAGAAGACCTGAGCCCCAACCGCCGGATAGGCGCTGAAGCGACCCTTGTTCTTGAACCACTGAACACCGGTAAAGCAAGAGGCGGTGCGCGGGTAAAGGTCGCTAACGTCAGCGGTCATCGCAACCCACGAAACGAAGGTTGCACACCACGCCTGCCAGTCGGACCACTCAAGACCCGGCACGGCAGGCGAATACTTTTGCTTGTTGTTCCAAGATCCGTTGGAGTACCCCTCTCGGTACCCTTCCTCAGCCTTCGCGATGCTCAGCACGCGCTCAACAGTGGACATGTTTGTTCCTTTCATGAAAGGGCCCCCGCCGGGATTCGACGGGGGCAAGGCACTCACGGTGAGTGGGTTACAGGTTGGCGAGCGCCATGATTGCCGGGTCAAGACCGACTTCACCCGTGGCCTGATTGACCGTTGCCGGAAGCGACGTCTGACCGGACGCGATGCACCAATGACGCTGGAACGTGGTGCCCACGTAGAAGTTGGCCGGGTTCGACGGAGCTTCGTTCTGGATGTGCATGTAATAGAAGTCAGTGGCCGAACCTGCCGACACGAGGAATGCCGCCCAGTACCGCCCAGGCTGAAGGGTGATCGGAGCCGTAAGGTTCACGGGGACAGCGCCAACGTGGTTGTCCTTCGCGCCCGGAGCCGTGCCCGTAAGCTGACCCGCTGCGGGAAGGCTGGACACAAGGCCCGACGTCGCTACGCGGGTGCCGGCTTCGTTGTAGATACCGGCATAGAAGCGCGCTGCGGGAATCAGGGTGGACCCGCCCCAGCCACGCGCCATGACGCAAACCGCATCAACAACCGTCGGTTCCGTGATGTTCATTCCGGAGAAGTAGATACGCCCGATGACAGCGGCCTTCGGCGTACCCGTCGGGTTCGCAACCGTGGCAGGGTCAACCGACCACGCCTGGAACCCAAGAGCCTGAGGCGTCCACGTGTTGCGCGCACCGCCCACCGTGAACGTGTTGCCGCTCTGTTCCTGCACCTTGAGCTGACCCGCTTCGGCGTACAGATGCACACCCGCAGTGTTCGCGGCAGACGGCCCGGTTCCGTTGTCAATGGCCAACACTCCGTTGACCGTTGAGCCAACGCCGGCCGCGCTGCCCGAACCGCCAACGCGAAGGTTCTTGTCTACGTACAGGTTGCCCAGCGCCATGCGTGCACTACCGGTCTTGCGCACGGCGAACAGGTCCGCGCTGACGTCGTTCTGTACCTTCAGGGGGTCGGTCGCCGTAGCGTCGCCCTTGATGACCTGAGGCCCGTTCAGCGCGGCATTGCCAACGGTGACAATCGTTCCGTTGGTCTGCCGCACCTTCATAACGCCACCTTCGGCGTACGCCACAACGCCGTTAGTCGGGTTGGTCGTCGGCACAACGTTTGCGTTCTTCAGCGCGAGAACGAACGTGCCCCCAGCAAAGTCCGAAGTCGTGTCGCCAACGGCCATGTTGTACGCGGAGTTCGCAAGCGCGTTGCTGTACCACGAACCATCCTTCAGGACGGTAAAGCGCGTTGCTGCCACGTTGTCGCCGTAGACGTTCAGCGGTGCGTTCGTGCCGTTGCCCTTGAAGGTGGTCGCAACGTTCAAGGTCGTACCGGTAGCACCCAGCGCGCCAACGTCCGCAGCGTTCAGGACAATGTCCGGGCCAACCTTCGTGTTGACCGTGTTGACGTTGCCGTTACCCGGGTCGCCCTTGTCGCCCTTGACACCCTGAATTCCCTGAATGCCCTGGGCGCCGGTAGTTCCCGTGTCGCCCTTATCGCCCTTCGGGCCCTTGATGTTTCCCTTTACGGAGCCCCACGAACTTGCCTCACGCTGCCACATGTCGCCCGTGTCAGTGCGAATGAGAAGGTCGCCGGCCTTCGCGTCCGTGCTGGGCGTAGAAGTCGTGTTCAGGTAAATCTGAGAACCGCGAACCACGCCGCCAACCGTGGCCCAGGTGCCGCCGGTCTTCTTCCAATTCGTGACAGTCGTATGCGTGATACCCAGAAGGGTCCGCGTGTCGTACTGAACATAGAAGTCAGAGTTGACGCCAAGACCAGCGGTAGGCGCTGCCGTGCCCCAAAGAATCTGCGAACCGGCAACAGGAACGTAAGTCGGCGTGGTCGGGTCAGCCGGCGCAACGTCCGCAAGGTCGATTATGCCGCCCGGAGTGTCCTTCGGAAGGAGCATCGCGAACGTGCGCGTTCCGACAACGCCGGTCAGGTTTTCCTTCACCGTGTACGACCAACCCGACGGGTTCATACCCGGGGCGTCAGTCGCAGGAAGGGTCACTTCAAAGTGCCCGTTCTCGTCAAGCTGGGCAACGACGGGACCGGCAATAAACAGGTCACTGTCCGGGAAGGTGAGAAGCGCCGGAATCGTGAAGGTGATCGTGCCGAGAAGAGAACGACCGTCCGGGCCGAAGTACGTACCGCGTACCTTGACCGTAGGGATAGTGCCGGGAATAGGCATATGAAGGACCCCCAAAACAGGGGGACCAACCTACTCACGGTGAGTGGGTTGGTCCCCGGGATTGCGTGTGTGGTTACGGGCGCGCTAGAAGGCGGTCAATCTGCGCGCGAAGCTCAGCGTTCTCGCGTCGGAGTTCGCGAACTTCCTTGTGGAGTGCGGCAAGCTCTTCTGACTGCCGCTCCACCTTCGAGCGGTAGGCTTCCGCTTCCTCCTTCCACGTCGCTTCCATGCCGCTGCGGAACTTGCGCAGCGAGTAGGCAGCGAAGACGAGAAGGGGAACGACGATTTCCGCCGTGCCGTACAGGCGGGTTATGTCCATGTCTTAAACTCCGAAGTGGGGTTCCGTGATATCGGCAGCGCGACCCCACGAGCTTTCAAGGTTTCGGGTCCACGCCCAGCCGGCCGCCGATGCTTCCGGAATTCGCTCCTTCGGAAGTCCTACGCAATACTGCATAGCCGAAATGGAGTACGAGCCGTACTGTTCCTGATCGCCCACGATGCGCGGAATGGTGACCCACCCGCCGGATACGTTGGGGCGGGACTGGGGCAGAACCATCGTGTCCCAAGAGGTTCCGGGGATTTGCAGCGCGCCGCCCGTAGAAGGTGCGGCCTTATCCGTCGGCTTGTAGAACGCGAAAACGTCCGTCGTGTGAGCGTCAGAGTCGTACGACTCAGGCCCGACGCGGTAACGGTGCTGAAGCTCAATGGTGTACGTGGTGTTGTTCTCTTCGTAGTCCCAACCGAAGGGGATGCCATGCACCCAGCGCATAAGACCAACGCCAACGTATCGTTCGGTAGCGCCATGCAGGTTCAGCACGCGGGACGCGCTAACAATGGTTCGGTTGGCGTTACCGTCGTGCCGGAAAGCAGCAAGGCGAACTTCAGCCTCTCGCTTTCCCTTCAGCATGAAGTCCGTGATGAACTTGCATTCCACGCGGTCGAAGGTCAAGCCCGTGACATTCGCAATGGAGACGGACGACCAAACGTTTCCACCCACTTCGGGGCGACCCTGAGCGGCCCATTCCACAGCGGGATAGCGGTCAAATTTATTGACGGGGGCCGGCGCACGCTCAATGGCGGACATACGCCGCTTCAGCTCAGACAGCTCATTCACGAGGGACGGCGGAACAACGTTAGCTTGGGTTGGCATTGTTGAAGAGTTCCTTACTGGCTAGAGCAAGCTTGATGCTTTCGGTGCCGTTAGCGTCGATTGCGGTACTGCACTCCGTCACAACGAATTCGTCATAGAGCGCGATGTAACCCGCGTCCACATCCACAGCGACGGCGTCACCGGGAACGAAGTCCAGCGGCGTGAACTCACCCGGGTAGAGGGTGAGTTCTGGAATGGCAGTGGGCACGGCTCCGGCGTTGATGTGCGCCTGAGCCTTGCTGATCAGCGTCTCGGTTTCCTTCACGTCGTTGTACGAGCCGACGATTACCCGTTCCGGCATGACCGCAGCTAGTGACGGATTCTCGAAAACGCCAACGAGCTTTTCGCCATTGCCCTTGTCGGCACCCGTCGCATAGGCCACAGTGCAGAGCGCCGTACTGTCGTAGCTCACGCGCGTCACATCGCAGTTCGCCCGATGGGTGAGGCTGTGAGAAGTGGGCACGCCTTCGCGGCTGGATATGGCGAACCGGTGACCAATCTTCGCGCCGGCCGTCACCCAAAATGGGATGTACCTAAAGTTGAATCCGCCGATGTTGTCGGACAACTCGTCAACGGCCTCAGCCACGTTCTTCAGTTCGTACTTCGTCCAAACCGTTGTACGGACATTGCCCGTCGCTGCCACGCCACTAGCGTCCGTACCTATGCCGTTGTCGGCGTTGCAGTAGGCAAACCAGTCCTTCAGGATGGTTGCCTGTTCCTTGCTCTTCGCCGTCCAGCCGTTGACGAAGTACCGGCCCTGATAGTGGGAGTGGAAGCCGGACGCATTCAGGCTGAGCGTTCCCGCCGCAATGTCGGCGTCCAGCGTCCAAAGGATTCCGCCCCACACTGGAACGTCATCCCGCAACACCACAAGGCCGGACACGCCGGGTATCAGAGACTCAGGGTCGGCTTCCGGGGCAAACAGCGGAATGCCCACAGTGCATGCCCCTGAGGCGTTCAGCGTGTGCGTGAACGAGATACCCGTAACCGGCAGCGTCCGCACAACGTTGCCGGTTTTCACGTTGGTCTGTACGACCTTGTAAACGGCGGAAGCCATTACACCCACCTATCGCGCCATGTGAACTCAGCCTGAGTGGGGGAGTTGACCGCAAGACTTGTCATCGCTATTCGGTGCTCACCGAAGCCGTATTCGGGCCACGTGCTACCGGGCGTGATCCTGTCGTTGAAGTTGGTTCCCGTCGCTGTAGCCGTAACCGTTTGGTTCTCGCAGTTGATCGTTAGGCCACCCGCAAGGTTCGTCATGCCGAACCACAGCCCCGTGATTTCGTCGGTCAGCTTGACGTCCTTAGCGTTCGTCAGCTTGATAATCGGCAGCACGGGAACGGAGCCGGGGGAGTTGAACCGAAGCTTCGGGTCTGAGCCGGCCCAGGGCTGAAGAAGGGTCTTCGTAATGAGGGTGTCGCCGTAGACGTGCGGGTCGGTCGCGAAGAGTTCAACCACAACGTTGCAGACCTGATAGGCGAAATTCAGATCAAGGGGACCCGACCGCTTGCGCGGACGCACGTTCACGAAGGCCGTAAGGTCGCCCCCAACGCCCGGGAACCGGAACCGCAAGGGCTTCTCACGCTCAGCCGGCCGGAACGCCGCATACAGCGAACTCAGCGCTGCCGTGAACTCTTCCCGGGTGGCTCCGTACACTTCGAGCGTCAGCGTGACCGTGCGTCCGTTCATGTAGTCGTCACCCGCGTACAAGCCGTGTTGCTGCACAAGGGTTAGATCCGAAGTCCGGATATCCGGCATGGACAGAAGTCCGTCAACGGCCACGATCGAAATGGGGGAGTCGGGTTCCCCCATGACAAGTCCGTTGAATTCACACGTCCAGTCGGTCAGCTCCGCCACTGTGGAACCTCCTTCGTTCATGAGGAAGCCCCCCAGCGTGTGAAGCTGAGGGGCTACCTACTCACCGTGAGTGGGTTAGCGGTTCGTGCGGAGCGCCCAGGCAACTTCCCGACCGATCGCCCAGGGATTTGCGTTCGTCTGTACGTTCACGGTGACGCCACCCGACCCGCCGGAAGCGTGGTTGGGCACGACCGTGGAACCCTTCGGAAGGAACACTTCTTCAGGTCCGCGCTCACCCACGCGCGTCCAGCCGGAAGCCGGTCCACCCATGGCGCGAATCTTCGGAATCGGACTGTCCGGAAGGTCGATACTCAGCGCGCCCCAACCGAGCTTGTTCGGAATCGCCCAGTTGAGAAGGTCAATCACGCCGTTGATAGCGCCCTTCGCTGCACTGCCCACAGCGTCCGCAAGGGACGACGCAAAGCCGCCCAGGTGGGAAAGGCCGTTCTTGATACCGTCGATGACGTATCCGCCGAGACTCTGCGCAGCGGAGAGAAGGCGTGAGCCGGCGGAGAGAATCCGACCCGGAAGACCGGTGACGAAATCAACCACAGCGTCAAGGGCATTCTTCGCAAGGTCTTTCACCCATGTGAACGCCGCGCGCGTCTTCTCAACGATGGTGTCCCAATGTTTGATGATCAACCCGGGGCCCGTGAAGTTCAGGAACAGGTCAACCAGCCACGCGAAGATTTTCTTGATCCAATCCCAAATCCACTGGAATACGGCAAGCGTCGCGTTCTTGATGGTGTCCCAGTTCTGAACGATGATCACGACAAGGCCAATAATCGCCGCAATGACCAGAGCAATCGGGCCCATGGCAATCAGCCACGCTGCCGCCATACGTGCCGCCTGAAGCATGGCCTGAGCACCCATGGCAATCCATCCGCCCACAACCGTAGCGGCGCTGACAACGGCCGTCGCTGCCGACTTCAGCCACCCGCCAACAACCGACCAATGCGCAAGCACTTGGGTTGCCGCTGAAGTGGTTGACGTGGCCGTTGATGTGATCCACGCCGTGACGTTGGCTATCGCTGACGTGGTCGCCGTGACACCCCAAGAGATCAGGGCGGGAAGGAGGATGACCGTAATTAGGCCGGCTATCGTTCCGAACACCGTGCTGTGCTGCATGACGAATCCCGCAGCGGTAGCGAAGGCAGAGCCAACGGCGGCAAGCTTCCCGGCAAGCGTCTCCGCAAGGGGAATCAGCTTCGCGCCCACGAAGTCAACAAAGCCGGTCTGAAGGGCCCGAGTGAACTGGGCAACCTTGTTCGCGGCGTTGTCGTGCATGGTCTCGCCTGCCGCCTTCGCAGCGCCGTCAACCTTGCCCAGCGACTCAACGGCCGTGTCCACGTCCAGCGCATAGAGCGCCGCGCCCATGTCCTCAGCCTGGGTACCAAACAGGTTCACGGCAGCGGCAGAACGCTCCGCCGGGTCCTTGATGGCACGCAGCTTATCGAGCGTCAGCCCAAGTGCCTGTTCGGCGGAAGGGCCACCCTTGGCAATCTTCGCGGCCATGTCGTCAGCGCTGAGGCCAATAGCCTTGAAGCCTTCGGCCGTTGTCTTGCTGCCGTCAATGGCGCGAATGCTGAATTCCTTGAACGTGTCCGCCACAAGGTCAGCGTCACGTGCGCCGGCCTTCAGGCCCTGGGATATGAGACCCATTGCCGTCTTGCCGCCTAGGCCAAGCTTTTGGAACTGAACGCCGTATTCGTTGAAGGTGTCTAGCAAGTCCTCGGCTTTGTTGCCGCCTTCCTGCGCACCCTTGACGATGATGTCAAAAGCTTCGTCGGCGTTCTTTGCCAAGCCCGTCTTCAGCATCTGCCCGACGGCGTTTGAAGTCGGGCCGACTTCTTCACCCAGGACCGTAGCAACGTCCATTGCCTTCTTGCTGATCGTTGCCATTTCGTCAGCAGTAGCACCGGCAGGCACAAGGCCCTGTTGCCAAAGACTCTTCAGCGCTTCATTCGCGTCAGCTACAGACTCGCCGTAACCCGCTGCGTAGACAGCACCCGCCGCTTCACCCAGCGTCTTAGCCTCAGCCGGCGACGCTCCAAGCTGAGCGGCAAGAAGGTCAGAACCCACTTCCTTCTCAAGCGCTGCCGCAAGACCCATGCCGATACCGACAGCGATAGCGCCACCCGCAGCAAGGGCAAGCCCCTTCGCGGTTTCACCAAACTTGCTGACTTCCTGCGACGCTTCATCAAGCGTCTGAGACAGTTGGTCAGCGTCACCCATGATTGTGACCTGAATAGGCTTGGCCACGGCGTACCCCCTAACTCATGACCGGCGTACGCCGTTCCCCGCCCTGGGTGCCGGCGGAGTGTCCACGCCCAGCACGCCGAATGTCCTTGCGTTCCGACTCACGGTCGGTCGCCATTTGTTCAACCAACGCGTTGAAGTCGCGCAGCTCCATGCCGCGCACGTCCGACCACGTCAGCCCCCTGAAGTGACCGATCAGACGTGCGCACGCAATTACGCGTTGGTTGCGGTAGGGTCCGCCTTTGCCTTGCCCTTCAGGTTGAGCCGAAGGCGTCCAGCGTCTTCAATCGTGAACTCAGGATGCTTGCGCTTCATGACCACGTAGGCCATGGCCTTCAGCATCGGAGCACGCTTCGAACCCGGCTTGTTCAGGGAATCGAGCGGCTGACCCGTGATCTCTTCGATAGCTTCAATCTCGTCAATCGTGAGAGTGTCAAGCTTCAGATCAAGGGTGAAGTCAGTGGGGAGTTCAGGGGCAGTCTTCTTAGCGGGCATGGCTCAGCTCTCCAAATACTTTTCGACAACCGCGCGGATGCGACGCTCATAAGTGGCGGCAACAACGTCCGACTTACGGGCAAGCGCGCGGAACAGGAATCGGTTCGGGCGAATGTTTCGCTTCCGGAAACCGAAGTGAATTGCGGCGGCATACGGCACACGTGCCGCTGAGCCGGCCTTGATGACGGCACCCTTCGCGGAAGCCGTGACCTTGATGGACTTATCCAGCTTGCCCGGACGGTACTTCTTAGACGACTTCGCGTCTCGTTTCCCGTCCGGGCTTTCGTGAACGGCCTGAGGAACCAGAACGTCACCGGAAGCCTTGTTGGCTTCGCGTACTGCCTTGTTCAGTTCCTTGTCCTTCAGGGCCCGTACGTTCCGCTGAAAGTCACGAAGTCCATCAACCTGAATCGTGAAGGCGGACCGCTGTGCCATTACGGGGCCGACGTACCCGGCTCAACGTAAGTGAGCTTCACAGCGGCTGCACTAGTACCAGGGTCAAGCACCCGGAAGGGCAGGTTGTGAACCGTCACTTCGTCGGTCGCTGCCTCAGGAGACTCGCCCGTGAACTGAATCGCGGGGCACTCAACGGTGAGGCTAGAGCCCGGAAGAAGACCAGTGAAGGTCACCTTCAGCGCGCACAGCTCACCCGCAATGAACGCTTCGTACAGCCCCAGGGATGCGGCGCTGAACTCACCTTCAAGGGTGCCTTCATACGTCGGCACAGCGTTGCGAACCGGCTTCTTCTTCAGCGCATTCGCGCGAAGGAACCGGCGGTCAACCTTCAGGCCAAGCTCACCAGTCAGCTCAAGCGACGTCGCATCAAACGCAACCGCAGTTCCGCCACGCTTCAGCTCTACGGCCGTGCGCGTCCAGTCGTACGGGTACGCCGTAGCAGGGTACGAGGGAGCGACAATCTGAGCCGGGTTGCTCGTGTGTGTGACGTCCTGAAAGTCGAACGTCACATTGAGCTTGACCGCTTCTTCAACCTCAGCGGTAAGGGACCACTCAGTTGCCACGCAACCCAGGTGCTTATACGCGGTCTTCGTTCCGTCGGTTCCCGGGCGAACCATCTGAGCGGAGAAGGAAGGCGCAGCGGAGACGGCAGACGTTTCGAGAACGGTCGTCTTAACGCCGGCCGTGTCGGTGACGGTTACCTTGTCGAACGCTGCCGACAGAAGCGATCCGGCACCCGCGTCTAGAAGGTCACATTCAAGCTCACCTTCACCGCCCATGTTCACAATGTTTCGGCGGTCAGCGCGCGCCGTCTGCATACCCGCGCGGAAGCCGACCGACTCAATGAACTCTCGCGTGGTCTTCCACGAGTCAGCCTGACCTTCGTAGCCTTCAACCACACCGGACAGCGTCCCGTACGTGGTTTCCTTTCCAATGCCAATGCTTGCGTCAAGCGCCATGCGTGCGCCCCCTTACTGGTAGACGCGTCCACGAACCCGGACGCGAAGGGTTAGCGCGCTGTACGCGCCGTCAGTCGTCTCTGTGGTCTCGACACTTGCCGACTCCGCACGCACGTCCATCAACCCGGGCACTGCCGTCAGGTTGGCGTTCAGCGCCCCACACGCCGTCTTCACGTGGTCGCGTATCTCGTACACGCCCCGCTCAGCGTCAATCGGATTGCCCGGCGTGGTGACCACAGCGTGAACTTCCACGAAGCCCGTGACGTTGGTCGGCTTCGCGCCGGAGCGCATAGCTACAGGGGCAAGGTCGTCATCAGTGGTTGCGCCCAACCACACATGTTTGCGTCGGGCCGTGTCGCCCGTTTCCGCGAAGGTGCACTGAATGCCGCTGGGCATTGCTGCCTTGATGGCTCCGAACAGTGCAACCTTCACGTCAAAAATCAGTGCCACGCTGCGCCCCTTACATGAAGATGAATGGGAGACGCGCCCGGTACAGATTCAGCTTCGCGTTCACCTCAGGGAGCGAAGTCGGGCGCCAATTTCCGCCGGCCTGAGCTAGCTGAATGGAACCGAATTCGCTCTGAAGCTGAAGCGCCCTATCCGGGATTCGCGATACGTGGTCAAGCACGTATTGCCGTGCGAGTGTGCGCACACACCAACGGATGGTTTCCGGCGTCGGGTTTTCGATCGTGTCCCACTTCTGACCGCAATACGTCTCTACCGTCTCAATGGAAAAGTCGATTGCGTCCGACAGAAGTTCGTCACCGAAAAGCGACGTGTCTTCCATGCCGTCCAGCGCGCGCAGTTCATCAATCGTTGCGTAAGCCACGGGCGCCCCCTCTCAGGGCAGGGGGACCAACCCACTCATGGTGAGTAGGTTGGTCCCCCCAGTCATCGAAGGATTACGGGCCAGTGGTAACCGTCAGAACCTTCGCGGCACGCTGGTCAACAAGCAGACCGTCAGCGCGCTGAAGGAACCGGTAAACGATCTGGTCACTCTCGAACTTCGCGTCAATGGAGCGGTCAACTCGCAGCGCACCCGCGAAGCGAACCCGGTACTTCGAAAGGTCCGCGAACAGAACCTTGTTATCCGGGGCGCCTTCGTCAGTCTCAACGGCCTTACCGTTGAACAGGTCCGGAGCCCCAGCGGTAAGAGCGGACTGCCAAAGGTACTGACCCTGACCGTCCTTCAGCTTTCGCATCTGAGCCGCGCGCTTGTCGCTGACCACGTACTTCGCGTTGGTCCGGTAGGACGAAGGGAGTTCGTAGAACAGGTCAATCAGCGCGTCAGAGACCTTGCCGTCAGCGTCGGTCGTCTTGTAAGTCGCGGTAGCCGCACCCGCGTCAGTCAGGATGCCGCGCGGCTGAGCGGTACCGGTGCCGGTCAGGAAGTGACGCGCCATGGCGTCACCGATAGCCGGGCCGGCGTCACCCACGAGGAAGCCGACAAGGTCAAGAACCTGATCAGTGGCAAACTCGTACGAGACGACAGAAGCGAAGCCGTACTTGAATCCGCCCATGCTGCGCTGAATGGTTGCCGGGTAGGACTCCGGGACGTTCGCGCCTTCGCCCACAATCGCAGCGGTCGGACGACCGGTGACAACGGTGAAGTCCAGCGGGTTAGCGTCGGAAGTGCTGAAGGTGGTAGCGCCACCCCGCATGATTGCCGACCGTTCAACCGCCTGGGCAATGAGCTGACCGTAAAGGGTCCGGCTCAGAACGTTGGGGTTACCCGCCTTAGTGCCGTCGCGCTTCTCCGGGGCGAAGGTCAGGGACCGGGCCTCAGTGCGAAGGTTGCCGTCACGAAGACGCGCGTTGTCGTCTGCGTCGGCACTGCGCTGGGTAAGACCAGACTTGCCGCCGTCAAACTGAGACATGAGGGACTGCACACCCTCATGAGCCTTCTGAGCGTCAATGCCCCGCTTGATCCGACCGTCAAAGTCGGCAATCGCAGTGAGAAGGCGCTCTTCCTTCTCGCGCGCCTCAGCGCCCATGTCCTTACCGGCGAACTCTTCAGTCAGCGCACGGAGTTCAACGGTCGCCTTCTCGCGAGCTTCGAAGTTCGCGCCCAGGGTAGTAGCGTCCACGAGGGACCCCCTTACTTGATAAGCGCGCGAACAAGCGCACGCGTGTCAGGATGAGAAACCGGCTCAATGGCCGGCGCAGAACCGCGCTCTTCCTTAGGGGGCGCGAACTCCCCAATCCGCAAGGTCTCTTCAATCGACCGAAGCGAAGCCTGAGTTGTGGGGTAGGCCGGATTCACAACCGGGCCCAGTTCCACAACGTCCATGGCCGTGATCTCCCGAACGGGAAGGCCCGTGTCCGGGTCGTCTTCGTCGGACCGGCGCTGACCCCCGTCAAGCACGCGGAACGTGAAGCTAGACCCGCGAAGGTCGCCACGCTTCAAAAGCTCAGCAACGTCACGGCCAACCGTCGTGTCCGGTAGATCAATCTCGTACCAACCGCCTTCGCGGTCTTCACCCACCCGAAGCGTGCCGCTGGACGTTCGCCCTAGCAGACTCCGCGTATCGTGGTTGAACGTTGCATACACGTCGTTCGTACGCAGCGACGGAGCACCGGCCCCGGGAACAATCCGTTCCCGAAAGCCGCCCAGGTCGTGACTCAGTTCGTTGAACCGGTACGCGTACCCGCGCATAGAAATGCGCCCGTCATCAGACGCGCGCTCTTCAAGGACTCCGACGGCTAGACGACGCTCACGCGTCTCCGTCATCTTCAGTTGACCCTTCGTCGTCCGGCTCTTCGTCCGGCTCTTCTTCGTCCGGCTCATCAGCCGGCGGAGGCTCAATGGCCGGGGGTTCCGGCTCCGGCTCCGGCTCAGGCTCTTCGCCAACTTCGCCCAGGTTGAGCGGCACCCGGTACGTCTCGCCTATCCCGTCGGGAAGGGGCGGAAGGTCTTCAGAAGCACGCACTTCGTCAATGCTGTAAATGCCGTTCTGAAGCCCCAGGCTGTAGAGCTCCATGCGCTCTTTCGGCGCTCCGCGCTGAATGCCTTCAAGGTTGAACTTCACGAAGCGGAACCGGTCCGCCGTCTCAGCGAAGAGAAGACGGTTAAGGCCCGACTCAATGCGCTCAAGCCACGGGCGAAGGCTGAACATCGTGAACGCGATGTTCTGTTCAGCAAGGCCGGAGCCCCACGAAGTTGAGTTGGTCGCGTCCGAAATCAGGTGCGGCGGCACGCCAAAGATGCGCGCAATTTCCGGAACCTGAAACTGACGGGTCTGAAGGAACTGCGCTTCGTCGGGGCTCATGGCCACCTTCGAAAACTTGGCACCCTCAGTGAGGAGCGCGACTCTATGCGCGTTATCCACGCCAGAGTTCGCGGTGCGCCACGCCTCACGCGCGCGCTTCAAGCCGTCCTCAGACATGCTTCCCGGCACTTCGACCACAGCGCCCGGTACGGCACCGTTGGCGAAGAACTTGCTGCCGTACTTCTGTGAGGCAAGGGCAAGCCCAATGGACTCACGCGCGTACGTAATGGGGGAGCATCCGACGAACTCACCGGGAAGCATCATCCCGGGAATGTGAAGGACGTCGCGCGGGGTGAACCAGCCAAGCAACACTTCGTTGCCGTCGTCGTCAACGTCGAACGCTTCAAAGACCTTGCGGCGGACCCCGTTCGATTCAAGCTGCACCATGTGCACCTTGATCTTTGTGGGGTCAAGCACGTCAAGCCCCACGATGTTGGGACCCTGCCAACGGATCGCAAGGAACGCGTTGCCCTGAAGGAGAAGGGACAGCACTGTCTGAGACAGGATGTCTATTCGCCCCATGCCCCCAGGTTCCGCGTTCGGGTAGTCAATCCACTCGGGTGAGTCAATCGCCCGACGCACCCCGCCGCGCTTGCTGTAGGTGCCAAGAGGCAGCGTGGCAATCGTCTCGGAGAGAAGCCGGACACAGCCGAAGACAGCGGACACCTGAAGGGCATCGTGAGGCGTTACGCGCTCACCCGAAGCCGCCGTGACACCCAGGTTGTAAAGCTCCGGGTCGTACGGTTCCCAGGCCCGTTCGGCTTCGTCGTCACGCCCCATGAGCCACCCGAAGGCGGATTGCCAAACGCGCACAGTGCCCCCTTCGGTCAGTCGGAATCAACCCACTCACCGTGAGTGGGTTAGAGATCAGAAAAGAAGTCTTCGGACTCAGGAAGCCCGGACGTGAACACCTGCCCGTCGCTGCCTTCCCACGTTGCGAGAATCGCCGTGTTCGTGACAGTGCCGTTGTCTTCGCGCCACATCACAGCGCCCCAGACGCTGAGGATCATGGCAACCGCAAGGTCAATTTTTCGGCGCGAGGAAGCGTGTTCCTTCGTGATGCGCGCGCCGTTCTTGTCCTCACGGAGCACCGCATTACCGATGTGGCGAGCAAGCGAAGGGTTGCCGTCGTGGCTCAGCCGGCCGTCACGGCAGGCGTCGTAAACGGCCTGGGTGGCAGGCACCATGCGCTTCAGTGAGTTGGTCGGAAAGGCTTCAACGGGGAAGCCGTCAGCTTCCAAGTTGTCAAGCGTCTCTTCCCAGCGGTACGGGTCGGCAACAAGGTTGCGCACCCGATAGACGTCAATCGCGTCATAGAGCGCTTCGCGCACGTCCGCCATGGGGACCCGCCAGTGAACGTCATCAGCCGGCGCTTCCCAGTGGCCCAGAACGAACACCCGAAGGTCAGCAATTCGGCAGGCAACAAGCGCTGTGCTGTCACCCTTCCAAGAACCGTCGAACCCCAAGACAACTTCGTCCCCAGACTCAAGCGGCGGGGCTTCCACAGCGAGTGAATCCCACAGCCCATGGGGCAACCACGTGGACGCACCGCGTACGAATTGGCTCAGTCGGTAGATGCGGAATGACGCTTCCGTACTCCGCTGCGCTGCCGCCTTGAAGTCGTCCGGGTTCAGAATCTCGTACGACGGGTTGCACGCTGCCCAGACTTCCGGGTCAAGGTGGTCAACCGTCTCGCTCAGCTTCGGGCCCCACGAGCGATAGAACAAAGTCGGGTCGTCAGCTTCACCGGAGTTGACCCGCTCACCCTGTTCGCACAGTGCGGCAAAGGGTCCATCCGGGTCGGGTCCGGCGGTACTGATGATCAGGAACATGGGCTGATTACGCGCGGCAGAACCGAGCGTCAGCGCGTCGAACAAGTCGCTGTGCTTGCTGAACGCGTATTCGTCCAGACTGACAGCGGCAGGGTTCAGGCCCTGTTGCCGTCCAGCGTCAGCGGAGACGACGCGGTAAGTGTTGTCCTTGTACCTGATGACGTCGCGCTGTACGTCGCATACGGCGGCAAGCTTGGGGCTTGCGTTGACCATTTGCTTCGCGGAGTCAAAAACCATTCTGGCTTGGTTTCTGTCATTCGCGGCAGCGATGATCTGACGCTGTGCGTCCGCCCGATCAGCGATCAAGTGATAGAGCATGATGGCAGCGGCAATCGTTGACTTGCCGTTCTTGCGAGCGACGCACACGACAACCGTTCGGTGCTTTCGCTTCCAACGGCCGAACGAATCTAGCGTCAGCTCATAGGCGTCAACGAGAAGTTCACGCTGCCAGGGAAGAAGGCGGAAGGGTTGGCCGGCAAAGCTTCCGGTCAGGTAGCAAAACTCTTCAATCCACTTCGCGACCCGGTAACCCTCAGAAGGGAACGGTGCGTCAGCGGGTATGTGCCGGGAAATGACCGGGTCAATGTTCGTCACCGGTCACCCCCCGACAAGCTGTGAACCTACTCACCGTGAGTCGGTTAGAAATCCTCCGGACCCGCCGCAACCTTGCGCGCCTCAGCAGCAACTAGGCCAAGCCTCAGGCGGGCTTCCGGAGTGAACCCAATCGCCGTCTCAATGGCGCGTAGTTCCTTCTCCGTGGACTCCACAAAGCGCAAGAGCGGGTGCGCAACAATCTGCCCCGTACTGCCTTCCTGGGTCAGCCCGTCGCGGGTCACCTCAGTCAGCAGCACGTCACGCCGGTCATGCAGTTCGCAGTACCGCGTAATCAGGTTGCGGTCAGTCTCGGGGGAGTAAGCCCCTAGGCCGGCTGACCACACGTTGCGCCACACGTCCTTACCCGTGGCCTTCAGGTGACTGGGCACCCTGGGCGCGCGTCCCTCGTACACGACGGGGGCAGCGGAGTCAGCGGCAGTGTTGGCGTTGCCGGTACGCATGTCCGGCGCCTTCGCGCGACTCATTAGCACCCCCTTAACAGGTCGTTAACTGACCCATTCTCGGCGTGCCGAAGTGGCGCTTGGCCAGTGTTCACAAGGGTCGTCGGGAAAAACCGGCGTCACACCTAGCGTGCGTTTTCCGAGCTGGGACCGGGATCGCTGAGATGAATTCCCGGGAACTTTGGAACCACCTTCCCCTACTAGAAGGGACGCTTTCCGAAGTCCATTGCCGTCTTCGCCTTGTGGCATGACTTGCACAGTGCTTGAACGTTCTCTTCCACGTCTTCGCCACCCAATGCAAGCGGCTTGATGTGGTCAATGTCCAGCATGGAAGGCAGATACCAACCACGGCACACAGCGCACTCAGCACCCACAGCCTTACGCACTAGGCGCCTCAGCTTGGCCGCTGCGTTGTTACCCCGCGCGATAGCCGCACGCCTCTTGGCATGGCTCTTCACGCTGCGCCGTGCGTTGTAGTCCGCATGGTGTAGCGCGCACCTGCCGCTATGGGTAGCCCACTCTCGACAGTCAAGGCACCGTGTACGCACGGGGTACCCCCTTCCGGGGACACCCCCCTATAGGCAGGGACCCCCCTACCCCTCACGCTCAACCCACTCACAGTGAGTAGGTTCGTATGCAGTTCCCCGTACCGGATTCGAACCGATACGCCCGCCTTGAAAGGGCAGTGTCCTAACCGTTAGACCAACGGGGCATTGCCGGTTGCTCAACCCTGGGAGAGAAGTCAAGGGAGCAACCGGCGCGTTCAGTGGGGTGCACTCAAGCGCCCATCCGTAACGGTGCTATATGCGCGGTGCGTTTCCCCACTACCTATATGAAGGGAGTCGGTGACTTGCGGAAGCCGGCTCAGCGGGGAAGGGCGGGGTGATGCTGTGACGATGTGGTGTCGAATCCAGATTGCCCTTAGAGAAGTCTTATAGGAATCATGGGTTTAAGTCATTCCGTCACTACGTCACAAAGCCCAGGTCAGAAGCCTGCCCTTGCCCGCTGTGGTGACGAAGGAACAGCTAGTTAGTCTAACTAAATATTCAGACCTTAAAAAGGGGGCCCGACCCCAAAGGATCGGACCCCTTCCGCTGTCAGCGCTGCTGTGCCTTCCTGCGTTCCTTGCGCCGTTCCGCTTCGGTTTCTGCCATCAAGCCGAGCAACTCCACCTTCAGTTGCTCTACAGACTCCGGCGCTGCCTTCGTCGCATCGGCCACACGACGGGCCTGGGCCTTCTTCCGTGCGCGCCGGTCAAAGGTCTTCGCTACGCCTTCCGCCACGTCGTCAGGCATCCCTTCAGCGTCGCGCCATACGGGAATCAGGCGCTCCATGATCGGGGTACGGTCGCCAACCCCCTTCGCCGGCACGATGGTTACCGACTTGAGCGCAGCGGACAGCAACGCGCGCTTCCCGTCCACGCCTTCGGCGTTCCATATGGCCACAAGGCTTTCAGGGCTCATGAGCGGGCTGAGGTCCGCCCCGCGCCCCAACTCCGTCAGCTCCGCCTTCAGCGCCGCTATCTGTACCCCCAGTTCGCCCCTCAGCGCGTCGTACTGGGTCTCATCCATGCTGCCGACGAAGAACTCTTTGTTGAGCCTCAGTTCGCGGCTGACGGCCCGTTCTAGGGCAGCGCTGACGGCACCCTTGCGGGCTTCCTTCTCAGGGTCGCCGTACGCAAGGAACCGACGGGCAATCTCGTGGATCGTGGGGCTTTCTGGCGAGAGGCGCGAAACGTGGTTCACCCACAACACGCCCATGGCTGTATCTACGCGTCCGCGCGATGTGGCTACGCCAATGCATACGGCTGGGCCTTGAGTGATGCGGGCTTGGCACCGGTAGTTTGCTCCGCCGTTCCCCATGGGGCCTTTGCAGTGAGGGCAGCGGAAACTTCCCGTCATGATCGTTACCGCCTTGCGGACACCCCGCGTCTTGTCCCCGATTGCCGTTCCGGGCCTACTCCGTCCGCTGATTATGGCGTTGATCTTGACCCATTCCGCGTAGGTCACAACGCCGTCCCCTGCCGAAATCGGATGACCGTCCGCCCCAAGGAGCGGTTCCCCGCCCCGGAACCACTTATCAAGCGACTGACCGAAATCGTCTTTCGCCCGTTCCCGGTTAGGGATGAGCCCCGCCCATGAAGGTGACTGGGCAAGGTGAATAACCGTCTGAGCGCGCCACTTCTTGCCCTTTCGGGTCTTTACCTGTTCAGCGTTCAGGGTGTTAGCGATGGTTGCCGGGGTTTCGCCTTCGAGCAACAGTTTCGCAATGCGGCGTGCCGTCGGGTATTCCGCCGGATTGTGGTGAAGCTTGCCGTCTGTGCACCCAAGACCATAGGGCTTAACGCCACCCACCCAACGGCCTTCGGACTTGTGCGAGTCCACGCCGTTCTTCGTGCGAAGCGCAATGTCCTTCGCTTCGTCGCGCGCCCGTTCGCTGAGAATGGCGAACACCATGCGGCTACCCTTGGACGAATCGAGCCCTTCGGTAACGCTCACGATCTTCGCGCCGCGCTTGTCGAATTCGTCCAGCAAGAGCCCAACGTGACCCATGCCGCGCCGGCTGAGACGGTCGGTCTTCCAAATGAAGAGTGTCTTGCTCAATCCCGCCTTGATCGCAGCAACGGCATTGTCAAACTCTTCGCGCTTTACGTACGCCTTCGACGCGCTGACCTGTTCGAACCACACATGCCGGATGCGCTTGTTTTCGTTCTGCGCCGCACGGCAGATGTCTCGTACGTGCCCCCTGAGCGACGCAAGATCATCGCTCTTCTTGCTGCGCCGAACGTACGCTTCGGCAAGGTCTTCCGGTGGGCCGCTGGGGACGTCCCACAGCCCCAGTTCCTTCAGGTCGTCGTCTGTGAAGCCCAACGCGCGGAGCGTGGGCAAGTCTTCTCGTTCGGCTACAGCTATCACGGAGTCCCCTTCGTCGTCTGACCGAAGGGAGTCGGTGACTAACCCCAGGTCAGAGCGGTATTGCTCCGTTGGTCCATAGGCACCACACGCCGAAGAACACGAAGAAGTAGCTGATCAAGCCGGTGCCGGGATGGCCCTCGGCCAGCGCGTGCACGAGCTGGGCGCCCGCCTGCGCGATGGCGACGACGAAGCACAGGTCGAAGAAGAGCTCCAGCGGGGTCGAGGCGCGGTGGCCCTCGTCCCGGCTGCGGGCGGTCATGGGTACGTAGGCCACGGGCATACCGCCCAGGACAGCAGCCCTACGGGGCTCAGCAGGCGAGGCGCGCGGCCCTCAGGGCCCGTGTGCCCCGGGCGGACTCGTACCGGCCCAGGACGAGGCGGGCGAGGCGCGGGTGATCGGCCAGCGGCTCCGAGACCGTCCAGGCGGCCGAGGCGTTCAGGGTGCGCATGAAGCGGCCCGGGGCCAGCAGGTGCGCCGCCACCGCGATCCGGCGGTACCCGGCGTCCTGGAGGGAGGCCAGGGCTTCGGGGACGGTGGGCCCGGCGGAGGTGAGGTAGGCGGGGACCGCGGGGACGGGGGCGGCTCCGTCGTCGTACTCGAGCAGGGCGGCCAGCTGGGCAGCGCAGGCCTCCGTACCGGCGTTGCCGCCCGGGCGGGAGGAGCCGGCGCCGGCCACCACCACCGCGTCGGCCCGGGTGTACGGGCCGCGGCGCCGCTCGGCCTCGCGCAGCCGGCCGTGCAGGGCGCGGGCGACGTCGCGCTCGCTGCTGAGGCCCTCGGTGAGGACGCAGCCGGTGCCCTCCAGGACGGCGGGTATGTCGACGCGGCGGTGGAAACCGTCGCCGAGCAGCAGCGGGACCACCACCGCGCGCGGGTGCTCCCGTACGACCTCGGCGAGCGAGGGGCGCTGCACGTCGAGGTGGCCGACCAGCGCGTGCACCCCGCTGATGGCCTCGACGGCGGAGACGAGCCGGTCAATGGTCGCGGCGGCCTCCGGAACCGCGCTGCCGTGGACGGCGATGACGAGCATGTGGTCTGCCTCCCTGATCCACCCCGTGGGTCCCCCTCCCACGCTAGGCGCGGCGCGGGCCCGGGACAGCCTGGCCAAGGGCCCGCGGGGCGGGCCGGAGGTCCTGTGCGGAAAGGGTCGTTTCCCCGTCCCCAGGGGTCCTTTTCGGGCGTTCGGGGCGGTGGCGCCGACCTACCGTCGAAGAGTCGGAACGCATGCACGCGTGACGTCTTGGCCCGGCCGCCCTGGCCGCCCCGGGACCGCGCGGCACAGGGACACACGGAGTGAGATCCATGGGGCAGACGCTGGTTGTCATCGGCCACGGCATGGTGGGGCACCGCCTGCTGGAGGCGCTCGCCGAGCGTGACGCGCTCGCCGACCCGGCCCGCCCCGAACGCGGCGGCTGGCAGGTCACCGTCCTCGCCGAGGAGGAGCGCCCGGCCTACGACCGCGTTCACCTGTCCGCGGCCTTCACCGGCTCCACCGGCGAGGAGCTGTCCTTGGCCCCGCCCGGCTTCCTGGAGACGTACGGCATCGACCTGCGCCTCGGCGACCCGGCGGAGCTCATCGACACCACGGCCCGTACGGTCACCGCCCGCTCCGGCGACGTGCTCCGCTACGACGCGCTCGTGCTCGCCACCGGCTCCTACCCCTTCGTGCCGCCGATCGACGGCGCCGACGCGGAGGGCTGCTTCACCTACCGCACCCTCGACGACGTCGAGGCACTGACCGCGTACGCCGCGGACCCCGAGGTCCGCACCGGTGTCGTCATCGGCGGCGGGCTCCTCGGCCTGGAGGCGGCGGGCGCGCTGCGCACGCTCGGACTGGCCACGCACGTCGTGGAGTTCGCGCCCCGGCTGATGCCGCTGCAGGTGGACGACGGCGGCGCGGCCGCCCTGCGGGCCACCATCGAGTCCATGGGCGTCGCCGTGCACACGGGCGTCGGCGCGGCCGGCGTACAGATCCACCCCGACGGGCGGGCGCAGGCGCTCCGGCTGACCAGCGGCGAGGAGATCGGCTCCGACGTCGTGGTCTTCTCGGCCGGTGTGCGGCCGCGCGACCGTCTGGCCCGCGAGTGCGGCCTGGCCGTGGGCGACCGCGGCGGGGTCGTCGTGGACGGCCACTGCCGCACCAGCGACCCGTACGTGTACGCGATCGGCGAGTGCGCGCAGACCGTCGACGGCAAGGTGTACGGGCTGGTCGCGCCCGGCTACCAGATGGCGGAGACCGTCGCCGAGGCCCTGGCGGGCGCGGGCGAGCTGACCTTCACCGGCGCCGACACCTCCACCAAGCTCAAGCTGATGGGCGCCGACGTGGCCTCCTTCGGCGACCCCTTCGCCCCCGAGGGCCGTGACGGGGCCGTCTCGGTGGTCTTCTCCGACGCCCGCGAGGGTGTCTACAAGAAGCTGCTGCTGGGCCCCGACGGGGCACTGCTCGGCGGAATCCTGGTCGGTGACGCCGAGGCGTACGGTTCGCTGAAGCCGCACGCCGGCCGGCAGCTGCCGGCCCCGCCGGAGGCCTTCATCCTGCCGTCGAGCGACGGCGTGGCCCTGCCCGGCGCGGACGCGCTGCCCGATGACGCGGTGGTGTGCAGCTGCCACAACATCACCAAGGGGCGCGTGCGCGAGGCGGTCGTCGCGGAGTCCCTCACCGACATCGGCGGCATCAAGAAGTGCACCAAGGCCGGCACGGGCTGCGGCGGCTGCATCGGCACGCTGCAAGCGGTCCTGGACGCCGAACTGGCCGCGGCGGGCATCGAGAAGACACGAGGCCTGTGTGAACATTTCACCCTGACCCGGGCGGAGATCTACGAGAAGATCCGCACCGAGCGCATCCGCAGCTTCAGCGAGCTGCTGGAGACCTATGGCGAGGGCGGCGAGGGCTGCGCCGTCTGCAAGCCGGTCGTCGCGAACGTCCTGGGCACCCTCGCCCCCGACCTCGGCATCGGACACATCCTGGCGGGCGAGCAGGCGGCCCTGCAGGACTCCAACGACCTCTTCCTCGCCAACCTCCAGAAGGACGGCACCTACTCGGTCATCCCGCGCGTCGCCGGCGGCGAGATCACGGCCGAACAGGTCATCGCGCTGGGCGAGGTGGCCCGGGACTACGGCCTCTACACGAAGATCACCGGCGCCCAGCGCATCGGCCTCTTCGGGGTCGAGAAGGAGCAGCTGCCCGACATCTGGCGGCGCCTGGGCGGCGCCGGATTCGAGTCCGGGCAGGCGTACGGGAAGTCCCTGCGCGCGGTGAAGTCCTGCGTGGGAGCCCGCTTCTGCCGCTTCGGGCAGGGCGATTCCATCCAGCTCGCGATCGACCTGGAGCTGCGCTACCGGGGTCTGCGCACCCCGCACAAGTTCAAGGGCGGCGTCTCGGGCTGCCTGCGCGAATGCGCGGAGGCCCGGGGCAAGGACATCGGCGTCATCGCCACCGCCAACGGCTGGAACCTGTACGTCAGCGGCAACGGCGGGGCGACCCCGCGCCACGCCGACCTGCTGGCCTCGGACCTGGACACCGCCGAACTCTTCGCGCTGATCGACCGGTTCCTCATGTACTACGTCCGCACCGGCGAGCGCCTGGAGCGGACGTCCGCCTGGCTGGAGCGGCTCGGCGGCAGCGCCGCGGGCCTGGACCACCTGAAGGCCGTCCTGATCGAGGACTCGCTCGGGATCTGCGCGGAGCTGGAGGCGCAGATGGAGCGCCACGTGTCGGCGTACGAGGACGAGTGGTCGGCGGTCCTGGAGGACCCGGCGGCGCTGGAGCGCTTCGGGAGCGTGGACTTCGGGGCGGCCGCCGAGGGCGCCGCGCAGTCCCTGGAGCCGGGCCGCGGGCGGACCGCGGTACTGCCGGACGGCACCGAGGCCGCGGTCTTCAAGGACCGTGCGGGCGAGGTCTACGCGGTCGGCAACCGGGACCCCTTCTCGGGCGCGGACGTGATCGCCAACGGCATCATGGGCTCGCGCGACGGGGTGCCCGTCGTGGCCTCGCCGATGCACAAGCAGGTCTTCGACCTGCGCACCGGCATCTGCCTGGACGACCCCGAGGTGTCCCTGCCGCTGGTGGAGCTCGGGCTCTAAGGCTCTGCGGCCTCCCTACCAACGCACTGTGGGCGACGGGACCTTGTCCTGTCGCCACACGACGTTCTCCCCTGATGTGAGCCGCCTCTGTAGGCGGACCCTAAGAAGGTCAGGGCTTCTCTCTTCGTTCTGCGCAACCCCTCCGAACCTTCAGGCCCCTTCGACCTTCAGGCCCCTTCGACCTTCAGGACATGCCATGAGTTCCGCCAAGCAGCAAGCGCGCGCGGCGACCGCCCGAGTGCAGGTGGCCGATCCGGCGCAGTACCGCCCCGGTCGCACGATCACGGAGTGGACGCCGGAGGACCCGTCCTTCTGGCAGACCACCGGCAAGAAGGTCGCCACCCGCAACCTGTGGATCGCGGTGCCGGCCCTGCTGGTGGCCTTCGTGGTCTGGCAGGTCTGGAGCATCACGGCGACGAACCTCAAGGACGTCGGCTTCGGCTTCTCGCAGTCCCAGCTGTTCTGGCTGACGGCCGTCCCCGGCATCACGGGCGGCACCGCCCGCATCCTCTACACCTTCATCGGCCCGATGATCGGCCAGCGCCGCTTCACCGCGCTCTCCACGGTCATCCTGATCGTGCCGCTGCTGTGGCTGGGCTTCGCGGTGCAGGACCCCACCACCTCGTACACCACGCTGGTCGCCATCGCCGCGCTCTGCGGCATCGGCGGCGCCAACTTCTCCTCCTCGCTGGCCAACATCGGCTTCTTCTACCCGAAGCAGGAGAAGGGCAACGCGACCGGCATCAACGGCGGTCTGGGCAACCTCGGCGTCTCCGTGGTCCAGCTGCTCACCCCGATCCTGATCACCACCTCGGTGCTGGCCATCGGCTCGGGCCAGAAGAAGGCGGACGGCTCGGAGATCTACCTCCAGAACGCCGCGTTCGTCTGGGTGCCGGTCCTGATCGTCCTGGCGGCCATCGCCTGGTTCGGCCAGAACGACCTGAAGGTGGCCTCCACCCCCTTCAGCCAGCAGAAGATCATCTTCAAGCGCAAGCACAACTGGCTGATGACCTGGCTCTACGTCGGCACCTTCGGCTCCTTCATCGGCTTCGCGGCGGCCCTCCCGCTCCTGATCAAGACGACCTTCCCGGCGTACTCCGTGGCCACCTACGCCTGGATGGGCCCGGCGCTCGGCGCACTGGCCCGCTGGGCGGGCGGTTGGATCGCCGACAAGTTCGGAGGCGCACGGGTGACGATCCTGTCCTTCGTGGGCATGGGCGCGTCGATCATCGGCGTGATCACCTTCCTGCCGGTGGGCTCCGACCAGGGCTCCTTCTACGGCTTCTTCCTCTGTTTCCTGTCGGCGTTCTTCTTCTCGGGCATCGGCAACGGCTCGACCTTCCGCCAGATCCCGGTCATCTTCCGCGGCCAGCACCTCGCGGGCCTGACGGAGGGCACCCCGCAGTACGCGAAGGCCCTGAAGCAGGCGGAGATCGAGTCGGGCGCGGTGACCGGATTCACCGCGGCCATCGCCGCCTACGGCTTCTTCTTCATCCCGGCGATGTTCGCCAACTTCGCCGTGACCAGCGCGATGTGGGGCTTCGTCGCCTTCTACGCCAGCTGCGTGGTCGTGGCCTGGTGGTTCTACGCCCGCAAGGGCGCGGAGGCGCCCAGCTAGGCCTGCCCCGGCCTCTGGTCGTCAGCCCGGGTCGGGTGCGGAGCGCTGCGTGAGCGGCCCCGCACTCCACCCGGGCTTTCCGGTGCTTCGCCCCCTTCCCCGCGTCTCGATCACCGGTGGGGGCTGCTATACGCTGCGGTCAATTGGCTCATTCACGATGATCCTTAAGCCCGGGGGGGCTCTCAGCATGGTTCTGCACGTTCGTCATGCCCGCATTCGGTTCGGCCTCGCGCTGGCACCCGTTCTCTCGCTGGCGCTCGCCGCGCCGAGCGCCTTCGCGGCGCCCGCGGCAGCCACGCCCGACCCCGATCCCGCCCCGTCGGCCCTGGCCGCGACCGCGGGCACTGCGGCGCCCGCGCTGGGCCGGTGGGGCTCGGCCACGGAGCTCCCCGGGATCGCGGGAGAGGTCATGGACATGGAATCGGCCAAGGACGGCACCGTCGTGGCCACCCTGCGCCAGGTCATCGACGGGAACACCTGGGGCGTGGTCTCCGTACGCCCGGCGGGCAGCACGAACTGGCTGCCCGCCGTGAAGGTACGAAGCACCGTGCTCACGGCCCTCGGAGACGGCTCCGTCGCGATGCAGTGGGTCGAAAGGACCGCCGACCCCAAGGTCCAGCGGATCCGCTTCGCCCGCCTCCTGCCCGGCGCCACCGCATTCTCCGCGCCGGAGACCATCGCCACGGTCCCGTCGGCCGGAAAGGTCACCCTCGCGGCCAACGCCTCGGGCGGGCTCGCCGCCGCCTGGGTGGAGGACTCCAGCAAGCTGACCTTCTCCGAGCGGCCGGCGGGCAGCGCCGCCTGGTCCGCGCCTGCCGTCCTCGACCAGTTGCCGGAGCCCATTGAGCGCCCGGGCATCACCTACCCCTACAACGTGAGGGACCTCCGGCTCGCCGTCGCGAACGACGGCAGCGCGATGGCGATCTGGGGCGGCAACTCCAAGTACGAGGGCGACGGCGTCGACCCGGATCCGACCGCCTGGAAGTGGTACTACAAGGTGCTGGAGCGGGCTGCCGGTTCCGCCGCCTGGTCCCGGCCGGCCGACCTGCCGCAGCTCGGTGAGCAGCCGGAGGATGTCCTGCTCGCCGCGCATCCCAAGGGCGGGTTCCACTGGTTCACGCTCGGGAAGTATGCCCACAAGCCGGCGGGCGCCATGGGCTGGAACCCGGTCGAGGCTGCGGGCTCCGTGGCCGCGAACTGGCGGTCCCAGATGCTGGCGCTGCCGAACGGCGACCTGATGGTGGTCGACACGTCCGGCTACGTGGTGCGGTCGGTGACCACGGGGAAGTGGACGATCCCGCAGCAGCACCCCTTCCGGTACGCCGCGCCGGGCTCGCTGCGCGCCGCGCAGGCCGGGAACGGCTCGGTCGTCGTCACCTGGGCCCGGGAATGGTCGGCCGACAAGGGGCTCGGTGAGGTGAACACCTCTACCTACGCGGGCGGCACCTGGTCGGCGCCGAAGGTCATCGGCACGGGCATCAACGAGTTCTGGCCGGGGACGGCGCTGGCAACCGACGACCGGGGCCTCCCGGTCGCGCTGTGGAACACGCAGACGACCGTGGACGACAGGATCACGCACCGGACCTTCACCGCGACGACGGCCTCCAGCCGCCCGCTGCCCACGTGGCGGGACTACAACGACGACGGCAAGCCTGAACTGCTCGCCGGCAACACCGATGCCTATTCGGCCGCCCTCAGGTCCTTCTCCGTCGGCGCCACCGGTCTGGTCCAGGGCCAGCGGGTGGACTGGGCCGTGCCCCCGAAGGTGCAGCCCACAAAGTTCCTGCCGTTCGGCGACCTGGACGGGGACGGCTGCAACGACATGGTGGTCCGCCTCGCCTCCGGTGAGGTCCGGATGTACACGCCGGTCTGCGGCGGGCTGCCCTCGGAGGGATCCGCGTACAAGAAGATCTCCTCGGACTGGAAGCTGTACGACAGCCTCGTCTCCACCGGTGACCTCACCGGCGACGGCAAGGCCGACCTGCTCGCCCGGTCCTCCGCGAGCGGGTACCTGTACCTGTACGCGAACAACGGCGCCGGCGGCTTCGCCCCCCGCGTCAAGGTCGGCGGCGGCTGGAACACGTACACGAAGCTGATCGGTACGGGAGACCTCAACGGCGACGGCAAGGCCGACATCCTGGCCCTCGACGGTTCCGGCGAGCTCTGGCGCTACGACGGCACCGGGAAGGCCGCCGCCGTCTTCAAGCCGCGTGCGCTGGTCTTCAAGGACTGGGGCGGCACCTACGCGGACGTCGTCGGCGCGGGCGACCTGACCGGCGACGGCAAGGCCGACCTCGTCTCCCGTGACACGACGGGCCGCGCCTGGCTCAACGCGGGCACCGGCACCGGCGGCTTCGCCGGCCGCAAGCAGCTCGGCACCACCTCGGTCCTGAAGCCTTACAGCCCCTTCTGACGATCCCCTCCCCGTCTGCGCCCGCCGCCCGGTCCCTGACAGGAGGCGGGCGCCGCCTTCTCGAGAATCTTGTGAAAGTTTTCACAAGCGCACGATGGACCTTTGGCCTGCCCAAAGTGCCAGGTCAGCCCCGATGGGAGACCCTGGGGGCTGGGGATCAGGGGACCTTCGGGCCCCAGCTCAGGACCAACGCGGCGCCAAATGATCGATCAAAAGGCGTGCAATGGATGCAAGCAATGAGGCGATCGGAAGGTGCGGGCGATGACTGCCACCCCTGCGGAAACCACGAAGAACGGCGAAGCCTGGAACGGCTTCGAGGGCGGTCTGTGGCGCGACGCCGTCGACGTCCGCGACTTCATCCAGCAGAACTACACGCCGTACGAGGGTGACGACACCTTCCTCGCCGGTCCCACCGAGCGCACCACCGCCGTGTGGAAGGCGATCACCGACAAGTTCCCGGAGGAGCGCGAGAAGGGCGTCTACGACGTCGCGCACGACATTCCGTCGTCGATCACCGCGCACGCCCCCGGTTACATCGACCGCGACAAGGACCTGATCGTCGGCCTCCAGACGGACGCCCCGCTCAAGCGCGCGATCATGCCCTACGGCGGCTGGCGCATGGTCGCCGGCGCCCTGGAGACCTACGGCTACCCGGTCTCCGACGACCTGGAGAAGGTCTTCACGGAGTACCGCAAGACCCACAACGCCGGTGTCTTCGACGCCTACACCCCCGACATCCGCGCCGCCCGCAAGGCCGGCATCGTGACCGGGCTGCCGGACGCGTACGGCCGCGGCCGCATCATCGGCGACTACCGCCGCGTGTCGCTCTACGGTGTCGACCGCCTCATCGCCGTCAAGAAGGAGGAGAAGGAGGAGATCAACTCCCTCCCCGCGGGCAACCGTTCGCTGGAGGAGACGATCCGCCTGCGCGAGGAGCTCTCCGAGCAGATCCGCGCCCTCGCCGAGCTCAAGGCGATGGCCGCCTCCTACGGGTACGACATCTCCGGCCCGGCCACCACCGGCCGCGAGGCCATCCAGTGGCTGTACTTCGCGTACCTGGCCGCCGTGAAGGAGCAGAACGGCGCGGCCATGTCGCTCGGCCGCACCTCCACCTTCATCGACGTCTACCTCCAGCGCGACATCGAGGCCGGCATCCTCACCGAGGAGCAGGCCCAGGAGCTGGTCGACGACTTCATCATCAAGCTCCGCATCGTCCGCTTCCTGCGCACCCCGGAGTACGACGAGCTCTTCTCCGGCGACCCCACCTGGGTCACCGAGTCCATCGCCGGCATGGGCGAGGACGGCCGTCCGCTGGTCACCAAGACCTCGTTCCGCTACCTCCACACCCTCTACAACCTCGGCCCGGCCCCCGAGCCGAACATGACCGTCTTCTGGTCGCCCCAGCTCCCGCAGGGCTTCAAGGAGTTCTGCGCCCGGGTCTCGATCGACACCTCCTCGGTGCAGTACGAGTCCGACGAGCTGATGCGCCCGCGCTTCGGCGACGACACCGCCATCGCCTGCTGCGTCTCGGCCATGCCGGTCGGCAAGCAGATGCAGTTCTTCGGCGCCCGGGTGAACCTCGCCAAGACCCTGCTCTACGCGATCAACGGCGGCCGCGACGAGAAGTCCGGCGCCCAGGTCGGCCCGTCCACCGGCGCCCTCACCTCCGAGGTGCTGGACTACGACCAGGTCGTGGCCAAGTTCGACGAGCAGATGGAATGGCTCGCCGACACCTACGTCCACGCCCTGAACGTCATCCACTACATGCACGACAAGTACGCCTACGAGCGCATCGAGATGGCGCTCCACGACCGCGACGTGCGCCGCACCATGGCCTGCGGCATCGCCGGCCTCTCGGTCGCCGCCGACTCGCTGGCCGCCATCAAGTACGCCAAGGTCACCGCCGTGCGCGACGAGACCGGCCTCGCCACCGACTTTCGCCTCGAGGGCGACTACCCGGCCTACGGCAACAACGACGACCGCGTCGACTCGATCGCCGTCTGGCTGGTCGAGGAGTTCATGAAGAAGATCCGCAAGCACCCGACGTACCGCGAGGCCGAGCACACCCAGTCGGTGCTCACCATCACCTCGAACGTGGTCTACGGCAAGAAGACCGGCAACACGCCGGACGGACGCCGCGCGGGCGAGCCGTTCTCCCCGGGCGCCAACCCGATGAACGGCCGCGACACCCACGGCTACGTCACCTCGGCGCTGTCGGTCGCGAAGCTCCCCTACGAGGACGCCGAGGACGGCATCTCGCTGACCAACACGGTCACCCCCGACGGCCTGGGCCGCACCCCCGAGGAGCGGATCAAGAACCTGGCGGGCGTCCTCGACGGCTACATGGCGGTCGACGGCTTCCACATGAACGTGAACGTGCTCAACCGCGACACGCTCATGGACGCCATGGAGCACCCGGAGAACTACCCGCAGCTCACCATCCGCGTCAGCGGATACGCGGTGAACTTCGTCCGCCTCACGCGCGCTCAGCAGCTCGACGTGCTGAACCGCACCTTCCACGGCTCTCTCTGATCCTTCCGGTCCTTCGAGAGACCCACGAGCACGCGCGGCCCGGGGCCGGCCCTCACCCGGCCCCGGGACCGCGCGTCACCAGATCAGCCCACGGAATCCGGAAGCTGGAGCACCTGCCATGACCGTCCTCTTCGGTACGAGCCTCCCCGTCGGCCACGCCAACGCGATCAGCGTGAGCGCCGGCCAGACGCCCGCCGCCGCGGCCACGCAGCGGCCGAGCGAGGGCACGGTGCACTCCTGGGACCTGTCCACCGGGGTCGACGGCCCCGGGACCCGGTTCGTGACCTTCCTGTCGGGCTGCCCGCTGACCTGTCTGTACTGCCACAACCCCGACACCATGCGGATGCGCAACGGCAAGCGCACCTCGGCCGACGACGTCATCGCCGAGGCCCGCAAGTACACCAAGTTCATCTCGGCGTCCGGCGGCGGCGCCACCATCTCGGGCGGCGAGCCGCTGCTCCAGCCCGTCTTCGCGGGCGAACTGCTGCACCGGATGAAGAACGACCTCGGACTGCACACCGCCCTGGACACCTCAGGCTTCCTCGGAGCCCGCGCCACCGACGCGCTGCTGCGCGATGTGGACCTGGTGCTCCTCGACATCAAGTCCTGGGACCGCGAGACGTACAAGAAGGTGACCAGCCGCCCGCTGGAGCCGACCCTGGACTTCGCCCGCCGCCTCGCCGACCTCGGCAAGGAGGTGCACCTGCGGTTCGTGCTGGTGCCGGGACTGACCGACGCCACGGAGAACATCGAGGGCGTCGCCGCCTTCGCCGCCACCCTCGGCAACGTCTCGCGGGTCGACGTCCTGCCCTTCCACAAGCTCGGCGAGAGCAAGTGGGAGGCGCTCGACATGAAGTTCACCCTCCACGACACGCCGTCGCCGACCGCCGCACAGGTCGCCGAAGCGAAGGCGATCTTCGCCGCGCGGGGACTGAACGCGGTCTGAGCTTCGGGTCCCCCTCCGGAGTTCCCTTCCGAGCTCCTCCCGGGTCCCCCTCCCGAGTCCTCACTCGAACGGCGCACCCGTAAGCTCCGCATAACGGGCCGAATCGGTACATACCACCTAGCGTGGTCCTGTGTCCGAGCCCTCAGAAGTCATCGACGCCGCGCCGCCCCCACCGGCGCCCGAGACCCCGCCGCCGGCCGGGCGGTCCGTCACCGCACGGGCCACCCTGGCCGGCACCGTCGTCTCGCTCCTGCTCATCCTCGCGATCGTGCTCGGCAGCCGGCTGCTGCGGGACTTCGACTCGGCCCTGCTGCCCTACGCCGTGGCCACCGTCTTCCTGGCCTTCGGCGTGGCCTACCGGTACACCGTGTGGGTCTCGGCGCCCAGCGCGCGCCGCCTGTTCAAAAAGGGCTTCGGCAGCTTCTTCTCGGCCGACAACTTCCGCAAGGCGCCCACCGCCGTGCCGAAGATGATCGCCACCTACCTCGGCTTCCAGAAGTTCCTCGGCGCCCGCTCGCGCCCCCGCTGGATCGCCCACCAGCTGATGTTCTGGGGCTGCCTCCTCGCCGCGGCGATCACCTTCCCGCTGACCTGGGGCTGGTTCACCTTCACCGGCGACAGCGCGACGGGCCCCGGGTACGAGATGCGGATCTGGGGCATCAAGGTCCTCGGATTCGACTCCCTGAACATCCTGGGCTGGCTGATGTTCCACGGCCTGGACATCGCCGCCGTCCTCGTCATCCCCGGAGCCTCGTACTTCCTGTACCGGCGGATGAAGGACCGCGGGGCCATGACCGGCCAGCGCTTCGCCTATGACCTGCTGCCGCTGATCTGCCTGATCGTCATCTCCGTGACCGGTCTGCTGCTGACCTTCTCCTCGATCTTCCTGCACGGCGGCGGATACGAGTTCCTCGCGATCCTGCACATGGTGTCGGTGGTGTTCACCCTCATCTACATCCCGTTCGGGAAGTTCTTCCACATCGTCCAGCGCCCGGCCGCCGTCGGCATGCAGCTCTTCAAGTACACGGCCCGCCAGGACGAGCAGGTCTTCCTCTGCAAGCGCTGCGAGGAGCCCATCGACACCACCCCGTACGTGGAGAACCTGCGCGGCACGATGAAGGACCTGAAGCTCGACTTCGACGCCTTCGTTGAATACTGCCCGCGCTGCAAAAGGTTGCTGCGCGGCAGCGTCTACCTGGCCCATGTCAAGAAAGGCTTCAATTGAAACCTCCCGCTCCCGGAGGAGGGGATTCCTGGCTCACGTCGCCTGGGCGGACCAGCGGCCCGTCAGGTCTTCCACGATCAGCGCCAGCCGGGTTGAGACCAGCCCGGAGAACAGCAATGCAAAGGGTGATGCGCGTGCTTGGTTCTCGCTACGCACCGCCCGCAAATCAGGCTACTCGCTTCTGTCGTGGCGCGAGCCCGATTCCTGAAGACGGCGCAATTCTCCGGAGGCTCAAGTGACCGCGACGGACCCCTCGAAGAGGGCCTCGCTGCCCATCGACCCCTCCATCGCCCCGCCCGGCACCCGCAACTTCCGCGACGCCGGAGGCATCCCCGCCGACCAGTGGCACGCCGACCAGAACGGCGAGACCCTGGTCCCCACCCACTGCTGCTTCTGCGGGGTGCAGTGCGGGATGTACCTGCGCGTGGACAAGGGCGGCAAGGTCTTCGGCGTGGAGCCCCGCAACCACGACATCAACCGGATGCGGCTGTGCCCCAAGGGCATCAACGCCTACCAGCAGGTCAACCACCCCGACCGGCTGACCGCCCCGCTGATGCGGCGCTCCCGGGACGAGGAGTTCAAGGAGTGCTCCTGGGACGAGGCACTGGACTTCACCGTCTCCGAGATCCGGCGCATCCAGGAAGCCCACGGCAACGACGCCTTCGGGCTGCTCGGCGGAGCCAGCCTGTTCTCCGAGAAGACCTACCTGGTCGGCAAGTTCGCCCGGGTCGCGCTGAAGACCAAGCACGTCGACTACAACGGCCGCCTGTGCATGGTCAGCGCCGCCGGAGCCAACAAGCTCGCCTTCGGCATCGACCGGGCCGGCAACCCCTTCTCCGACATCCTCCTCACCGACTGCCTGCTCATCGCCGGGTCCAACGTGGGGGAGTGCTTCCCCGTGATGACCCAGTACCTGTGGGGCGCGCGGGACCGGGGCGCCTCGCTGATCGTGATCGACCCGCGCGAGACGGCCATCGCCCGCACCGCCGACATCCACGTCGCGCTCAAGCCCGGCACCGACTCGGCCTTCTTCAACGCCGTACTGAACGTGGTCATCGCCGAAGGCCTCACCGACGAGGCCTACATCGCCGCGCACACCACCGGCTGGGAAGAGGTCAAGAAGACCGTCGCCGAGTACCCGCCGTCCCGCTCCGCGGAGATCTGCGGGGTACCGGCCTCGCAGATCGTCCAGGTGGCACGGGTCTTCGCCGGCGCCGACAGGGCCATGGCCTGGCACGCCCGGGGCATCGAGCACCACTCCCAGGGCGTCGAGAACTGCCTGTCCGTCATCAACCTGTGCGTGGCCACCGGCCACATCGGCAAGCCGGGCGCCGGCTACGGCACCATCACCGGGCAGGGCAACGGTCAGGGCGGCCGCGAGCACGGCCAGAAGTCCGACCTCCTGCCCGGCGGCCGCTCCATCGGCAACCCGGAGCACCGCAAGCAGATCTGCCGGATCTGGGGCATCGAGGAGTCCGAACTCCCCGGCGCGGGCACCTCCATGATGGAGATGGTCTGGCAGATGCAGCGGAAAGAGATCCGCGGCCTCATCGGCATCTGCAACAACCCGTTCGTCTCCCTCCCCAACTACGCGGTGGTCAAGGACGGCTACGACACCGCCGAGTTCCACGCCCAGTTCGACTTCTTCCTCTCCGAGACCGCGGCCAACGCCCACGTGGTCTTCCCCGTCACCACCTGGGCCGAGGACGAGGGCGTGATGGCCAACGCCGAGGCCCGCGTGGTCAAGCACAACAAGGCCCAGGAACCTCCCGCCGGGGTGCGCACCGACACCTGGGTCATCTGCGAGCTCGCACGGAGGCTCGGCGCCGGGAAGCACTTCGACTTCCCCGGCTCCCGCGAGGTGTTCGAGGAGCTGCGCGTCGCCTCCGCCGGCACGGTCAACGACTACTACGGCATCACCTACGACCGCCTCGACGAGACGGGCGGGATCGTCTGGCCCTGCCCCTCCACCGAGCACCCGGGCACCCCCCGGCTGTTCGAGGACGGCCGGACCTACCATCCCGACGGCAAGATCCACATGCAGGTCGTGGAATGGCACCCGCCCATGGACGCGTACACCGAGGAGTTCCCCCTCTCCCTCACCACGGGCCGCACCGTCGCGCACTTCCTCTCCGGCAACCAGACCCGCCGCCTGGGCGCCCTCGTCGAGCAGACCCCCCGCCCCTGGGTGGAGGTCCACCCCTCGCACGGCTTCCGCAACGGCGAACCGGTCCGGGTGGTCACCCGGCGCGGCAGCGAGGTGTTCCCGGCCCTGGTCACCGAGGCGATCCGCCCCGACACCGTGTTCATCCCGTACCACTGGCCCGTCCCGACGTCCGCGAACGCCCTGACCATCGACGCCCTCGACCCCCGCTCGAAGATCCCCGAGTACAAGGTCTGCGCCGCCCGGATCGAGGCCGCCGAACGCGTCGACGAGGTGCCGGCGCCGCCCACCCCGCCGGGGCGTGAGGCCTATCCGGAAGCCCAGGTCTCCCGCACCGACCCCCTGCCCCCCACGGCCCCGCAGGGCCGTGGCACGGCGGAGAGGAGCTGACCCGCCATGATGGGCCGCACGATCTTCATCGACCCGGGTCGCTGCATCGGCTGCCAGGCGTGCGTCTCGGCCTGCCGCGAGTGCGATTCGCACCGCGGCAAATCGATGATCCACCTGGACTACACCGAACCCGGCATGTCCGTCGCCTCCCTCCCCAGCGTCTGCATGCACTGCGAGGACCCGGTCGCACCCTGCGCCGAGGTCTGTCCCGCCGACGCGATCCTGGTGACCGCCGACGGAGTGGTCCAGCAGGCCGACACCACCCGCTGCATCGGCTGCTCCAACTGCGTCAACGCCTGCCCCTTCGGCATCCCGAAGATCGACCTCCAGGCGAAGCTGCAGATGAAGTGCAACCTCTGCTACGACCGCACCGCCTACGGCCTCGCCCCGATGTGCGCGACCGTCTGCCCGACCGGGGCCCTCTTCTACGGAACGCTCGAAGAGCTCCAGGCGGAGCGCCCCGGTGTCCAGGTGGCCGACTCCTTCGTCTTCGGCGACGTCGTCGTCCAGACCGGTGTGGCCATGGTCGTCCCCGCCGACAAGGTCCAGTGGCCCGTCCCCGGCGGCCTGCCCGTCGTCGAGATCAACGGAAAGGACGTCCGGTGAGCGTCACCGAACAGCCCCCTCCGCACCCAGGACGTCAGGGCGACGGCCACGCAGACGGCGGGGCGGCCGCCGATGCCGCGATCGAGCAGCTGCGCGACCGGATCAGTGCCGACTCCCTCACCACCCGCCGCGACTACCTGCGGATCGTGGCCACCGTCTCCGGAGGCCTGGCCATCGGCGGTGTCGGCGTGGCCGCCGGCATCCTGCACCGGCACGGGGACAACGAGGGCCTGCCCGACCCGAAGAAGGTCGCCGACCTGCTGCCCCCCGGCCAGTCCGTGGCCTTCCGGTTCCCGGGCGAGGACGACCGGGCCCTGGCGGTGCGCCTCGGGGACGGCTCCCTCGTGGGCTACTCCGCCGTCTGCACGCACCTGGCCTGCGGAGTGCTGTGGCGGGAGGACCGGGGGCCCGACGGGGAGCTGTACTGCCCCTGCCACGAGGGTGTCTTCGACGCCCGCACCGGTGAGGTGACGGCCGGTCCGCCGCCCCGCCCGCTGCCGAGGATCTACCTGACCGAGCAGGCCGACGGCAGCGTCTGGGCCGTCGCCACCGCCCGGTCGGGAGAGCCGGCCAAGGACGCGCTCTGCCGTCAGTTCGGCGACACCCACCCGCAGGAGTCCGCCCGCCTGGGCTGCCCGGGCTCGGCCCGGGCGGGCGCCACCGAGAGGAGGCCCACATGAGCGAGACTCCGCTGCCGCCCCGCCCGGAGTACCACCCGGGCAGCGCCCAGCCCCGGCTCAACCGCCCCGTGCGCGAGCGGTACCCGCAGATCCGATCCACCAGCGGGTACGGGGACCCGCGGATCCGGAACACGGGCCCGGGCCCGGGAGCCGGCACCGAGCAGGAGCCCGAGCGTTCCTCACGGCTCAACGCGCGCCTCGCCCTGGCCCTCACGGTCGTGATCGGCCAGCTCTGGGCGCTCACGGTGACCGTCAACGAGTGGATGAAGGGAAACACCGGCACGGCCTGGTGGGGAGCGGGATTCCTGATCCTGTCCTTCCTCGTAGTGATCGGACTGTGGCTCCTCGACCCGAAGGACCGATGACCATGTCGATGCCCACGCCGACTTCGTCGGCACCCCGCAGCCACCGCGCCGAGAGCTACAAGCCCGGCGCCACCATCGCCGACTGGCGGCCCGAGGACGAGGGCTTCTGGCAGTCCAAGGGCCACCGGGTCGCCCAGCGCAACCTCTGGGTCTCGATCCCGGCCCTGATGCTCGGCTTCGTGGTCTGGCAGGTCTGGTCGGTGACCGTGGTCAGGCTGAACGACGTCGGGTTCGGATTCTCGAAGTCGCAGCTGTTCTGGTTGACCGCCATCCCCGGTATCACCGGCGGCACCTTCCGCATCCTCTACACCTTCATCGGCCCGATGTTCGGCGAGCGGAAGTTCACCGCCTTCAGCACGATCATCCTGATCGCGCCGATGCTGTGGCTGGGCTTCGCACTCCAGGACACCGGCACTCCCTACTGGGAGCTGGCGCTGATCGCGGCCGTCTGCGGCATCGGCGGTGCGAACTTCGCCTCCTCGATGGCGAACATCGGCTTCTTCTTCCCCAAGCGGGAGAAGGGCAGTGCCAACGGCCTCAACGGCGGCCTCGGCAACCTCGGCGTGAGCGTGGTCCAGCTGGTCGCCCCGCTGGTGGTCACCGCGGCCGTTCTGGGCGCCCCGGCGGGCGGACCCCAGCACGACGCGAAGAAGAACACCGACGTCTGGCTGCAGAACGGCGCCTTCCTCTGGGTGCCGCTGCTGGTCATCATGGCGCTGGCCGCCTGGTTCCTGATGAACGACCTGAAGGTGGCCGCGGCTCCCTTCAGCCAGCAGAAGATCATCTTCAAGCGCAAGCACAACTGGCTGATGACCTGGCTCTACGTCGGCACCTTCGGCTCCTTCATCGGCTTCGCGGCCGCCCTGCCGCTGCTGATCAAGAACAACTTCGAGGGCCAGGGCTACCAGGCCACCACCTACGCCTGGATCGGCCCGTTCATCGGGGCTCTCACGCGCTGGGGCGGCGGCTGGCTCTCGGACAAGATCGGCGGAGCCAGGGTCACCATCCTGTCCTTCATCGGCATGGCGGCGGCCCTCGTCGTGGTGATCTTCGCGCTTCCGTCCGGTGGCCAGGAGGGCGACTTCTGGCCCTTCTACATCGGCTTCCTGGTGGCCTTCGCCTTCTCCGGCCTGGGCAACGGCTCGACCTTCCGGCAGATCCCGGTGATCTTCCGGGACCACCACATGAAGCAGGCCGAGGGCAAGGGCCCCGAGGCGCAGGCCGCGGCGCTCAAGCAGTCGGAGATGGAGTCGGGCGCCGTCACCGGTTTCTCCTCGGCCATCGCGGCCTACGGCTTCTTCTTCATCCCCGCGATGTTCGCGGCCATGGCCGTCACCAACGCGCTGTGGATCTTCATCGGCTTCTATGCCACGTGCCTGGTGGTGTGCTGGTGGTTCTACGCCCGCAAGGGCGCCGAGGCTCCCAGCTGAGCGGGGCCGGTGGCAGGGGCGGCCGTACTCTGGAGGCATGAGCGACGCCCCCGCCACCGACCCGCACGCCCCGAAGTCCGCACGGCAGGAGCCCGCGGCCGAGTCCCGGCCGAAGCCGCGGCTGGACTTCGGCGACCCGCTGGACCAGCAGTCCTCGGACGACACCGACCGGGGCTGGGGCGAGCGGCCGCCCGCCGGCGGGAGCGCGGCCGACCTGGCCCGGTTCCTCGACGAGAAGCCCCCGCACCACGTCTGACCGCAGGGCCCGCCTAGAGCCGCGGGCTCGGAGCGCCGGAGTGGACGTTCCCGCCACCCGCGTCGCGCTGGGCGATCAGCTCGTCGCGGATCTCCTTGAGGACCACCAGCTCGGTGATCTCCATGGTCTCCTGGACGCCCTCCTTCGCCCTGCGGCGCTGCTCCACCTTGGCGAGGTACTTCGCCATCGGCAGGACCATCAGGAAGTAGACGACCGCGGCGGTGATCAGGAAGGTGAGCGCCGCGTTCAGCACCGAGCCCCAGAGGAGCTCCACGCCCGTGGGCTTGCCGTCCGGGCCGACCCCGCAGGGGTCCTTGATGCAGCTCTTGTAGGCGTCCAGACTCTGTGTGCCGATGAGGCCGATCACGGGGCTGATGAGGCCCTTCACGACGGAGTTCACGATGTTCGTGAACGCGGCACCGATGACCACGGCTACCGCCAGGTCGACCACGTTGCCGCGCATCAGGAAGGCCTTGAAGCCTGCCAGGATGCTCTCCTTCTTCTTCTCGCTCACCACTGAGCCTTTCTTCGTATCTGCCGAACATGGAGCCAACGGTTCCGAAAGCTACGGCAGTTTGACCCCGGGGTGTCCAATCGACCCTCACCCCACGGTGACTTGACCGCACGTTCGTACGATTCAACACAACGTCACCGCCAGTCGGGACACGGTCCCCGCCCCCACGAGAGCCCGCGCGGTGTCCCGGGGCACGGACAGCACCACCAGGGCCCCGCCGTCCCCAACACCCTCCTCCGGAGCGGGTACTTCGGCGACGCGTGCCCCCGCCGCCACCACCCGGGGCGGCCCGCCGCGCTCCGCGGCGACCACGTCCACCCGGTCCCCGGGCCGCAGTAGCCGCACCGCCGCCGCGTCCGCGATGCGCACCGGCGCCGACACCAGCCGCACCGCCGCCGCAGGAGGCTGCGCCGCGGGCGGTGCGGAGCCCCGCGAGGCCCGCGCCTCGGTGCCGCCCACCGCCAGTACGGCCGCCACGACGGCCAGCGCGGCCGCGGCCCCGCGCCGCCGGCGCCGCACCGCCCTGCGCAGCCGGTCCCCGGCCCGCCCCACGCGGAGCGGGGCGAAGAGGGGAACGGAGCGCGCGGGGGGACACGTAGCGGAAGAGGGATGCCGGGAGACGGGGGAGGGGCGCACCGGGGCGTGGGTGTGGGCGTGGGTGTGGGGTGAGGAGAGGGAAGGGACACGGGAGTTCGCGGTCATGACGGCCACCACCTGACGGAGTGAGCCCGGACCCCGGGAGCGGAGTCCGGTGCCCGGACCCAGCGCCCGGACGTCCCTCACGATCCGCCCTCCCGCCGGATCCCGCTCGACCCTGTGGAGGATCCCCAGCTTGTGGATATCCCCGTCACTCGCGGGAGTTACCGCCCCACCGAGATCCTCCGCAGCGCCGCCACCGGATCCGCGGCCCGCGTCACCGACCGCCCCACCACGACGTGCGAGGCCCAGGCCGCGAAGGCGGCCCACGGCGTATCGGAGCGGGCGTGCCCGCCCGCCTCCCTGCCCGCCTCCGCGCCCGCCTCCCCACCCGGCAGCGTCACCCCCGGAGTGGCGATCAGCCGGTCCGGACCCAGCAGCGTCCGCAGCGGCCCGGCCTCCCGGGGCGATCCGACGACCCCGTCGCAGCCGGCCTCCGCCGCCAGCCGGGCCAGCCGCAGCACCTGCTCGTCGGTGCTCGCGCCGATGCCGATGTCGGCGAGGTCGCTCCCGGTCATGCTCGTGACCACCGTCAGGGCGAGCACCCGAAGCCGCGGGAACTCCCGGGCGGCGTCCACTGCGGCCGCCATGATGCCCGTACCGCCCATGGAGTGCACGGTCACCACGGACGCGCCCAGCGCGCCCGCGGCGCGCACGGCGCCGGCCACGGAGTTCGGGATCTCGAAGAGCTTCAGGTCGAGGAAGACCTCGTGGCCCTGATCGACGAGCCCGCGTACGAGGTCGGGCCCGGCGGCGGTCAGCAGCTCCAGCCCGACCTTGTAGAAGCCGCAAGCGCCCCCGAGGCGTGCCACGAGGGCCTCGGCGGCCTCGCGGTCGTCGAAGTCGAGGGCGACGATGATCCGGGGGTCGGCGGTGTAGTTCATCCCACCAGTGTCCGGGGCGGCTACGGCAGCTCGATGCCCAGGTCCCAGCCGTCGTGGGCGTGGGTGCACAGGCAGGCGCGGGATTCCGTCGGGGGCAGGGCGGCCACCGCGTCGAAGAGGACCTCGCGCAGCCGGCCGACGTTCTCGCCGAAGACCTTGAGGACCTCCGTGTGGGAGACCCCTTCGCCCGTCTCCGCACCCGCGTCCAGGTCCGTGACCAGCGCCATCGAGGTGTAGCAGAGCCCCAGCTCGCGCGCGAGGACCGCCTCCGGGTGGCCCGTCATGCCGACCACCGACCAGCCGGCCGCGGCGTGCCAGCGGGACTCGGCGCGCGTGGAGAAACGCGGGCCCTCGATGACGACCATGGTGCCGCCGTCCACCGGCTCCCACTCCCGCCCGCGGGCCGCCGCCAGTGCCACCGAGCGGCCCACCGGGCAGTACGGGTCGGCGAAGGTGGTGTGCACGACGTTGGGGACCGAGCCGTCCGGGAGCGGCTCCCCGTCGAAGAAGGTCTGGGCGCGGGACTTCGTACGGTCGACCAGCTGGTCGGGGACGAGCAGGGTGCCCGGGCCGTAGTCGGAGCGCAGGCCGCCGACCGCGCAGGGACCGAGCACCTGGCGGACGCCCACGGAACGCAGCGCCCACAGGTTGGCCCGGTAGTTGATCTTGTGCGGGGGGACGGTGTGGCTGCGGCCGTGCCGGGGCAGGAAGGCCACGGTCCGGCCGGCGAGCTCACCGAGGTAGAGGGAGTCGCTGGGGGGCCCGTACGGCGTCTCCACCTGGATCTCGGAGACGTCCTCCAGGAAGGAGTAGAAGCCCGATCCACCGATGACACCGATCTCTGCATTCGCCATGCGGTCCACCCTAACGGGGCATGCCGAAGGCCCCGCTGTCCCGTGGGGACGGCAGGGCCTCGGATGAAGCTGTTGCGGCCGGTGAAGCCTTGGAGCGCGTCAGGCGGCCGACGAGCTCGACGACGACGAGGAGGTCGAGGTCGAGGACGACGAAGCCGTCGAGGACGAGGACGCGGCCGGGGTGGCGGCCGGCGTCGACGCGGGCTTCGAGGCAGGGGTGCTGCTCGACGAAGCGCCGCGGCTGTCGTTCCGGTAGAAACCGGATCCCTTGAAGACGATGCCGACCGCGGAGAACACCTTCTTCAGGCGTCCGTCACAGCTCGGGCACACGGTCAGCGCGTCATCGGTGAACTTCTGCACGGCCTCAAGGCCCTCACCGCACTCGGTGCACTGGTACTGGTAGGTCGGCACGAATTTCCTCCTGGCACTCTCACTCAATGAGTGCTAACGACGCTCCATGGTGACGTATTCCGGCGGATCAGTCCACCGTCACCGGCACGCGGTGACCCAGGCCACGCTCGTTCACCCCCGCGGCGGGTGCCGCGGAGGTGGCCGAGGCGGCCGGCTTGGACGAGCTGACGATCCGGCTCGGGGCCTTCGGGGCCAGCTTCGCACGCAGTGCCAGCAGGATGGCCAGGGCGAGCACGGTGGCCACCATCGGCACGAGGAACCCGTACGAGGACCCGTGCGCGTCCGTCAGACGGCCGGCCAGGGTCACGGCGCCGGCCTGCCCGAAGGCGACGCCACCGGTGAGCCAGGTGAAGGCCTCGGTCCGCGAGGCGGCCGGGATCAGCTGCTCGATCATGGTGTAGCCGGTGATCAGCGCGGGGGCGATGCACAGACCGACGACCAGGCCGAGCGCGCCGAGCAGGATCATCGAGTTCGCGGCCCACAGGACCGAGGCGGCCGCGGTGAGGCCGATGTAGCCGAGGATCAGGCGGCGGCGCGGGCCGATCTTCCAGGCGATCGCGCCGCAGGCGATGCCGGCGATCATGTTGCCCGCGGCGAAGACGCCGTAGAGCAGACCGTTGGCGCCCGGGTTGCCGATCTCCTCGGAGAAGGCGGCGAGCGAGACCTGCATGCCGCCGAAGACGGCGCCGATGCCGATGAAGGCGACGATCAGGACGCGCAGCCCGTGGAACGACAGGGCCGGAGCGTGCTTCTCACCGTGTGCCGGACGGGCGACGGGCTTGGGCTGCGTGGCGCGCTGGGCGGCGAAGAGCAGGCCGCCGATCAGGGTCAGCGCGGCCTCGGTGATCAGACCGGCCGCCGGGTTGATGCCGGTGCACAGCGCGGTGGCGAGCACCGGGCCGACGACGAAGGTGAACTCGTCGGTGACGGACTCGAACGCGGCGGCCGTGGGCAGCAGCGGGGAGCCCTCGAGCTTGGCCGCCCAGCGGGACCGGACCATGGGTCCGACCTGCGGGACGGATGCACCGGCGGGGACGGCCGCCAGTGCGAGCGCCCAGACGGGCGCACCCAGCAGCGCGAACGCCACCAGGGAGCTGACGGCGGTGGCGTGGACGAGGGCCACCGGGACCAGGACGGCGCTCTGGCCGTGGCGGTCGATGAGCTTGCCCATGACGGGAGCGAACACGGCCATGGAGATACCGGTGAAGGCGGCGACGATGCCGGCGCTTCCGTAGGAACCGGTGGTGTGCTGGACCAGTAGCAGGATGCTGATCGTCAGCATGCCGAAGGGGAGTCGCGCGGCGAATCCCGGGAGAACGAAGCCGAGGGCGCCGGGCGTGCGCAGGAGCTGCCCGTAGCCGGGTCGGGTGGACGTGGCGGACTTGTCGGTCGTGACCGCGGATGTCACGGCCTGGCCTTTCCGCTGCCTGGTAGAACTCCCCGTCTGCGGACGATGCGGCGCCTTGTGAGCGATCGCACCCGTACATGTGGGAGCCCCGAGAGCTGTCCTCTTGCGCCAAACCGAGTGATACCTGGGCGCCCACTGCGGGAGGGTGCCACGGCCGCTTTGCGGTCGCGCCAGCTCTGCGTCAGACAGAGTTGGTTCGATGTGTTGTTCCTTAATCGTACAGGCAGATCGGCCGGTACGCCCTGTGATTCGGGCTACAGGGCGTGTCTTCACCTGCGATTAACTGGAGCTTCGCATTCAGGTCCTACGTAAACAGGGCTGAATCCGGACGGAAACCGTCGAATTCGAAGAATTAGAGCGCCGCTCTAACCCTTGGCGGAACCCTTTGCGGGACCCTTGGCGGGACCTTTCGAGGCCCCCTTGGCCGAGCTCTTGCCGGAGCCCTTGGCCTTCCCGCCCGAGGCCGCGCCGCCGCCGTCCCCGCCGGTCCCCAGCCAGCCCGCCAGCTTGCCGCCCCGGGCCACCGCCCGCAGCCGCGCCTCCGCGGCGTCCCGTACCGGGTCCGTGGCCACCACCAGCAGCTCGTCCCCGCGCCGCAGCACGGTCGACGGTGCCGGTACGAAGCTCCGCGCGTCCCGTACGACCAGCGTGACGGAAGCCCCCGGCGGCAGCCGCAGCTCGCTCACCTCGACGCCGTGCATCCGCGAGGCGGGCGGGATCGCGAAGGACAGCAGGTGTCCGCGCAGCTTCTCCAGCGGCGCCGACTCGATCCCCAGGTCGGAGGCGGCCTCGTCGCTGTTGCCCAGCTTCAGCTTGCGCGCGAGCCAGGGCAGGGTCGGGCCCTGGACCAGGGTGTAGACGACGACCAGGACGAAGACGATGTTGAAGACGCGCTCGCTGCCCTCGATCCCGGACACCATGGGGATGGTGGCCAGGATGATGGGCACGGCCCCGCGCAGGCCCGCCCAGGACATGAGCGCCTGCTCCTGCCAGGGCAGCCGGAAGGGCAGCAGCGAGACGAAGACCTCCAGCGGCCGGGCCACCATCGTCAGCACCAGCCCGATGATCACCGCCGGCCAGAAGTCGTGGACCAGCTCGTGCGGGGTGACCAGCAGGCCCAACAGCACGAACATGCCGATCTGGGCGATCCAGCCGAGCCCGTCCGCGAATCCCCGGGTGGCGGGCCAGTGGGGGAGCTTCGCGTTCCCGAGCACCATCGCCGCCAGGTACACCGCGAGGAAGCCGGAGCCGTGCGCCATCGCGCCGGCCGCGTACGCGGTGATCGCGATCGCCATCACCGCGATCGGGTAGAGGCCCGAGGCGGGCAGCGCCACGTGCCGCAGCCCGTACGAGCCCAGGAAGCCCACGGCCAGTCCGATCGCGACGCCGATCGCCAGCTCCAGCGCGATCTTGCCTATGAGGACGTACCACTGGTCGACCGGCCCGACGGTCGCGAAGGCCACGACCAGGATGACGACGGGGGCGTCGTTGAAGCCGGACTCGGCCTCCAGCACACCCGTCACCCGGGAGGGGAGCGGGACCTTGCGCAGGACCGAGAAGACGGCCGCCGCGTCGGTCGAGGAGACGACCGCGCCGATCAGCAGGGCCTGCCGCCATTCGAGTCCGACCAGGTAGTGCGCGCCCGCCGCGGTCACGCTCACGCTGACGGCGACGCCGACCAGCGACAGCACGATCGCGGCCGGCAGGGCCGGCTTGATCTCTTTCCACTTCGTGCCCAGACCACCCTCGGCGAGGATCACCACGAGGGCGGCATAGCCGATCACCTGGGTCAGCTCGGCGTTGTCGAACACGACGTTGCCGATGCCGTCCTGGCCTATCGCGACGCCTATGCCGAGGTAAATGAGCAGGCTGGGGAGTCCGCTGCGCGAAGAGACGCGTACCGCCGCCACGGCGACGAGCAGCACGAGCGAGCAGACCAGCATGAGCTCATTGAGCGTGTGGACAGTCAGCGGGCGGCCCTTTCCTCGATGTGCCAGGCGGCGGCGGAACGGCGGACCGGCCGACGACGGGTCGACGGATCGTTCCGGCGCGGGCACGGACGGCAAGTACTTCGTTACCTTACCTAATCTTTGGTGCGCCCTTTACTCGTTAGCCACATTGTGAAACGCCTGCGGGGCCCTGTCCTCATGACCCCTCGTCACGAGCCGCCGGCCAGGGGCCGACCACGAGCCCGACCCCTGGCGGATCACCGGGGGCGGTCCTGCGCCTATGGTTGCTCCCAGCACTCCCAGGACCACCCTGCCCCTCTAAGGACAGCGATGCCCGCCAACGAAACCGCCCCTTCCGTCAAGAAGAAGGGACGACGCGCCCGTCTGATCGTGCTCGTCCTGGTGCTGGCGCTCTTCGCTGGCCTCGGGTACGGGGCGTACTGGAGCGTGGACAGCGTGCGGGCCTCGTTCCCGCAGACCACCGGCTCCCTCAAAGTGCCCGGCCTGACCGGGACCGTCGACGTCAAGCGCGACGCCAGCGGAATCCCCCAGCTGTACGCCGACTCCGACGAGGACCTCTTCCGCGCGCAGGGCTTCGTGCACGCGCAGGACCGGTTCTGGGAGATGGACGTACGCCGCCACATGACCTCCGGGCGGCTCTCCGAGATGTTCGGCGCCGGCCAGGTCGAGACCGACGCCTTCCTGCGCACGCTCGGCTGGCGCCGGGTCGCGCAGCAGGAGTACGACACCAAGCTGTCGGCCGACACGAAGAAGTACCTGCAGGCCTACGCCGACGGGGTCAACGCGTACCTGAAGGGGAAGTCCGGCAAGGACCTCTCCGTCGAGCACGCCGCCCTCAAGCTCAGTGACTCCTACGCCCCCGAGCAGTGGACCCCGGTCGACTCGGTGGCCTGGCTCAAGGCGATGGCCTGGGACCTGCGCGGCAACATGCAGGACGAGATCGACCGTGCGCTGATGACGGGCAAGCTCTCGCAGGCGCAGATCGACCAGCTCTACCCGCCGTACCCCTTCGACCGGAACCGTCCGATCGTCGAGGGCGGCACCGTCAAGGGCGGGAAGTACGCCCCCGCGGCCGGTCCCGGCTCCGGCAGCCCCGTGGGCTCCGGCTCCACCACCACCGGCGGGCAGGGCGGCGCCAACGGCTCCCAGGTCTCCGCACGGACCGCCGGCGAGACCGGGCTGGCCGGCAACGCCACCGCCCAGGGCGCCACCGTGGGCCTGCGGACCTCGCTCAGCGCGCTGGCCGACACCCTCGACACGATCCCCGCGATCCTCGGCCCGGCCGGCAGCGGCATCGGATCGAACTCCTGGGTCGTCGCGGGCAAGTACACGACCACCGGCAAGCCGCTGCTCGCGAACGACCCGCACCTCTCCCCGCAGCTGCCCTCGGTCTGGTACCAGATGGGCCTGCACTGCCGGGCGGCTTCGGCCTCGTGCCGGTACGACGTGGCCGGCTACACCTTCTCCGGCATGCCGGGCGTGATCATCGGCCACAACGCCGACATCGCCTGGGGCATGACCAACCTCGGCGCCGACGTGACCGACCTCTACCTGGAGCAGGTCAAGCCCGAGGGCTACGTCTACGACAACAAGGTGCTCCCCTTCACCGCCCGCGAAGAGGTCATCAAGATCGCCGGCGGCGGCGAGAAGAAGATCACCGTCCGGTCCACGAACAACGGTCCGCTGATCTCCGACCGCAGCGACGAGATCACCACGGTCGGCGCCCGCGCCCCCGTGAGCAGCGCCGCCCCGGACCGCGGCAACGGCTACGGGGTCTCCCTGCGCTGGACCGCGCTGGACCCCGGCAAGTCGATGGACGCCGTCTTCTCGCTCAACCGGGCCAAGAACTTCCAGGAGTTCCGCACGGCGGCCCGCGACTTCGAGGTCCCCTCGCAGAACCTGATCTACGCGGACAACAAGGGCGCCACCGGCAACATCGGCTACCAGGCCCCCGGCCGGATCCCGATCCGCGGCGGCGGCGCGGACGGCAAGATGCCGACCCCGGGCTGGGACTCCAAGTACGCCTGGAAGGGCGGCAAGGACGGTAACGCCGGCTACGTCCCGCAGGACGAGATGCCGTGGGTCTACAACCCCGACCGCGGCTTCATCGTGACCGCCAACCAGGCCGTCACCGAGAGCGGCGCGGGCAAGTACCCGTACCTGCTGACCACCGACTGGGGCTACGGCGCCCGCAGTCAGCGGATCAACGACCTCATCGAGGCGAAGATCAAGGACAGCGGGAAGATCTCCACCGACGACATGCGCACCATGCAGATGGACAACAGCAGCGAGATCGCCGCGCTGCTGACCCCGATGCTGGCCAAGATCGACGTCTCGGACCCGGACGTCCGCTCCGCGCAGAAGCTGCTGGAGGGCTGGAACTACACCCAGGAGCCCGACTCGGCGGCCGCCGCGTACTTCAACGCGGTCTGGCGCAACATCCTCAAGCTGGCCTTCGGTGACAAGATGCCCAAGGAGCTGCGCGTCGAGGGCAGCTGCATGAACGTCCCCGAGTCGACCACCGGGCCGGCCGACGACCTCGTCAAGATGGTCCGCGAGTGCGGTGAGCGCGCCTCCGACTCGGCGCAGCCGGACGGTGGCGACCGGTGGTTCGAGGTGGTCCGCCGCCTGGTCAAGGACGAGAAGTCGCAGTGGTGGCAGGCGCCCGCCGTCGGCCGCACCGTCGCCGCCACCACCAGCCGCGACCAGCTCTTCGCGCGGGCCATGAAGGACGCCCGCTGGGAGCTGACCGCCAAGCTCGGCAAGGACCAGTCGACCTGGAGCTGGGGCCGGCTGCACCAGCTGATGCTGAAGAACCAGACGATCGGCACCGAGGGCCCCGGCTACCTCCAGTGGCTCCTCAACCGCGGCCCCTGGAACCTGGGCGGCGGCGAGGCCACCGTCAACGCCACCGGCTGGAACGCCTCCAGCGGGTACGGGGTCACCTGGGTGCCCTCGATGCGCATGGTGGTGAACCTCGCCGACTTCGACAAGTCCCGCTGGATCAACCTGACGGGCGCCTCGGGGCACGCGTACCACGACCACTACACGGACCAGACGACGCTGTGGGCCAAGGGTGAACTGCTGGACTGGCCCTTCGGCAAGGACGCCGTGGGCAAGGCCACGGTCGACACCCTGACCCTCCAGCCCGAAGGTTCGTGAGCTCGGGTTCCGGGCCGTCTAGGCACTGAAGCGGATCACCCCCGACGGGGTGGCCACCGCCCGTACGGGGTGGTCGTGCGGTTCCTCCGGGACCCGCGCGACCACCTCGTCGTCGTAGAGGAGCACGACCAGCGCGGGATGCGCCCCGGCGCGCTCCAGCCGTTCCAGTACCCGGTCGTACGAGCCTCCGCCCCGACCGAGCCGCATCCCCCTCCGGTCCACGGCCAGTCCGGGCAGCAGTACGGCGTCGGCGCCGGTCACCGCGTCGGGGCCGAGGCGGGGACCGGCGGGCTCCAGGAGCCGCATCTTCCCCGGGTGCGCGGCCTCGGCCAGGCTCTCCGGGCCTTCGTACGCCGCCCAGTCGAGGTCGTTGTCGGGCAGCAGGACGGGCAGCAGCACACGGGTGCCGGCCGCCCGCAGGGCGTCGAGCAGCTCGCGCGTGCCGGGTTCGGAGCCGATGGAGACGTAGGCGGCCACGGTGTGGGCGGAGCCGAGTTCGGGCAGTTCCAGGGCGGAGCGGGAGAGGGCGCGGGCCGCGGTGCGCAGGGCGTCGGCGGACAGGGCGCGGCGGGCCGCGAGGAGTTCGCGGCGCAGGTCCGTCTTGGCCGTCGCAGGCCGGTTCTCGGTCACGGTTGTCTCGTATCCCTTTCTATGGGGGTAAAGCTGATCATGTTCATCTGAATCTCACTCGGGCCTCATGACGAACGACTATCGTTCCGCCCATGACTCAGTTGCACCCCGTGATCAAAAAGGCCGTCATCCCGGCCGCGGGCCTCGGCACTCGGTTCCTTCCCGCTACCAAGGCGACACCCAAGGAAATGCTTCCTGTGGTGGACAAGCCGGCCATCCAGTACGTGGTCGAGGAGGCGGTTTCGGCAGGCCTCGACGACATTCTCATGATCACGGGCCGTAACAAGCGTGCTCTCGAAGACCACTTCGACCGCAACTACGAGCTGGAGTCCGCGCTCATCGCCAAGGGCGACGACGACAAGCTCAAGAAGGTCCAGGAATCCAGCGACCTGGCCACCATGCACTACGTCCGCCAGGGCGACCCCCGGGGCCTCGGCCACGCCGTGCTCTGCGCCGAACCGCACGTCGGCGACGAACCCTTCGCCGTCCTCCTCGGCGACGACCTCATCGACCCCCGCGACCCGCTGCTGCGCCGGATGACGGAGATCCAGCAGAGGGCCGGCGGCACCGTCGTCGCGCTGATGGAGGTCGACCCCTCCCAGGTGCACCTCTACGGCTGCGCCGCGGTCGAGCCCACCGACGAGTCGGACGTGGTCCGCATCACCGGTCTCGTGGAGAAGCCGGACGCCGCGGACGCACCCAGCAATTACGCGGTCATCGGACGGTACGTCCTCGATCCGGCGATCTTCGGCATACTGCGTGAGACCGAGCCGGGCCGCGGCGGTGAGATCCAGCTGACCGACGCCCTGCAGAAGCTGGCCGCCGACGAGACCGTCGGAGGCCCGGTGCACGGCGTGGTCTTCCGGGGCCGCCGCTACGACACCGGGGACCGCGGGGACTACCTGCGGGCCATCGTCCGACTCGCGTGCGAGCGTGAGGACCTGGGCCCGGAGTTCCGCACCTGGCTTCACCATTACGTCACGGAGGAGATGTAGGACCTTGAGCAAGCCCGAAGCACCGAGGGACACGGCCGCCCCCCAACGCCTCTGGTCGGTGGACGAGCACCTGGCGGACGTCCTCGGCACGGTCCGGCCGCTGGAGCCCATCGAGCTCCAGCTGCTGGACGCCCAGGGCTGCGTCCTCGTCGAGGACGTCACCGTACCCGTGGCCCTGCCGCCCTTCGACAACAGCTCGATGGACGGGTACGCCGTCCGGACCGCCGATGTCCAGGGCGCCAGCGAGGAGTTCCCCGCGGTGCTGACGGTCATCGGGGACGTGGCGGCCGGCGACGGCGAGCTGCCGACCGTGGGCCCCGGCCAGGCCGCCCGCATCATGACCGGCGCCCCGCTGCCCCCCGGCGCGGAAGCCGTCGTACCGGTCGAGTGGACCGACGGCGGCACGGGCGGCGGCGCCGCCACCGGAATGACCCCCGCCAGCGAGTCGCCCGAGGGCGCCGCGGGCGAGGTACGGGTCCACCGCCCCGCCGAGGCGCGGGCGCACGTCCGCTCCCGCGGCAGCGACGTACAGGCCGGGGACCTCGCGCTCGCCGCGGGCACCGTCCTCGGGCCTCCGCAGATCGCCCTGCTGGCCGCCATCGGGCGGGGCACCGTACGGGTGCGTCCGCGCCCGCGCGTGGTCGTCCTGTCCACCGGCAGCGAACTGGTCCAGCCCGGCGAGGCCCTGACGCCCGGCACGATCTACGACTCCAACAGCTTCGCCCTGGCCGCCGCCGCGCGGGACGCCGGGGCCATCGCCTACCGGGTCGGAGCCGTCGCCGACGACGCCGAGACCCTGCGCTCCACCATCGAGGACCAGCTCATCCGGGCCGACCTGCTGGTCACCACGGGCGGGGTCAGCGTCGGCGCGTACGACGTGGTCAAGGAAGCCCTCACGGCCGTCTCCACCGGGGACGACGAGGTGGACGGCGCCGGCATCGACTTCCGCAAGCTGGCCATGCAGCCCGGCAAGCCCCAGGGCTTCGGCACCATCGGCCCCGACCACACCCCGCTGCTGGCCCTGCCCGGCAACCCGGTCTCCTCCTACGTCTCCTTCGAGCTGTTCGTGCGCCCCGCGATCCGCGCCCTCATGGGCCTGCCCGCCTCCGAGGTCAGCCGGCCGAGCGTGCGCGCGGTGCTCAAGGCGGACAAGGCGCTCGGCTCCCCGGCGGGCCGCCGGCAGTTCCTGCGCGGCAAGTACGACGCGGAGTCCGGCACGGTCAGCCCGGTCGGCGGATCGGGCTCGCACCTGATCGCCGCGCTGGCGCACGCCGACTCCCTGATGGTCGTACCGGAGGACGTGACGTCGGTGGAGCCCGGGGCCGAGCTGGAAGTGGTCCTGCTCGGCTGAGGTCCGGCGGATGCGGGTAGCGTGTTGCACCACACAGGCCCTTGCGGGGCCCGGACGGGAGCGGCACGCAGATATGAGTACGCAGAGCAGCACCGGCGGCGCCGCCGGCACCAGGCTGACGCACATCGACGAGGCCGGCGCGGCCCGGATGGTCGACGTCTCGGCGAAGGACGTCACCACCCGGACGGCGCGGGCCAGCGGCCGCGTGCTCGTCTCCCCCCGGGTCATCGAACTGCTGCGCGGCGAGGGCGTACCCAAGGGCGACGCCCTCGCCACCGCGCGGATCGCCGGGATCATGGGGGCGAAAAGGACCCCCGACCTGATCCCGCTGTGCCACCCGCTGGCCGTCTCCGGGGTGAAGGTGGACCTGAAGGTCACCGACGACGCCGTCGAGATCCTCGCCACCGTCAAGACCACCGACCGCACGGGCGTCGAGATGGAGGCGCTGACCGCCGTCGCGGTCGCCGGGCTCACCGTCATCGACATGGTCAAGGCCGTCGACAAGGGCGCGGTCATCACCGACGTGCGGGTCGAGGAGAAGACGGGCGGCAAGTCCGGCGACTGGGCGCGCTCGTGAACGCCCCGCGCGGCGGCGAGGTCCACAGCCACGCCCACGCCCCGGAGGCGGCACCCGTGACGCCCGGGCCCGGCTCGCTGCGCGCGCTGGTCGTCACCGCCTCCAACCGGGCCTCGCAGGGCGTGTACGCGGACAAGGGCGGCCCGGTGCTCGCCGAAGGCCTGAGCGCGCTCGGCTTCGCGGTGGACGGCCCGCGCGTGGTTCCCGACGGGGACCCCGTGGAGGCGGCCCTGCGCGAGGGCGTGGCCGCCGGGTACGACGTCATCCTGACCACCGGCGGCACCGGCATCTCGCCGACCGACCGGACCCCCGACGCCACCGCCCGGGTCCTGGACTACGAGATCCCGGGCATCCCGCAGGCCATCCGGGCCGAGTCCCTGGCGAAGGTGCCCACCGCGGCCCTCTCCCGGGGGCTGGCGGGCGTGGCCGGACACACCCTGATCGTGAACCTGCCCGGTTCCACGGGCGGGGTCCGCGACGGGATCGCGGTCCTGTCCCGCGTCCTGCTGCACGCCGTCGACCAGATCCGCGGCGGCGACCACCCCCGTCCCGGGGGCAGACCGCCGGGGAGCCCGAGCTGAACGGCCCCACCTGGCCGGTGGCGCTGGCGGACGGCGATGTCACCCTCCGGCCGATAAAGCTGCGGGACCAGACCGCCTGGCGCGAGGTCAACCGCCGCAACCGCGACTGGCTCCGGCCGTGGGAAGCGACGATCCCGCCGCCCGCGCCCTGGGGGCCGGTGATCCAGCGGCCCACGTACCGGCAGATGGTGCGCCACCTGCGGGCCGAGGCGAACGCGGGGCGCATGCTGCCGTTCGTCATCGAGTACCAGGGCCGCCTGGTGGGCCAGCTGACGGTCGCCGGGATCACCTGGGGCTCGATGTGCGCGGGCCACGTCGGCTACTGGGTGGACCGGGACGTGGCGGGCCGCGGCGTGATGCCGACGGCGGTCGCGCTGGCGGTGGACCACTGCTTCACCAAGGTCGGGCTGCACCGGATCGAGGTCTGCATCCGGCCGGAGAACGGTCCGAGCCGGCGGGTGGTGGAGAAGCTCGGCTTCCGCGAGGAGGGGCTGCGCCCGCGGTACCTGCACATCGACGGGGCCTGGCGCGATCACCTCGTGTACGCGCTGACGGCGGAGGAAGTGCGCGAGGGGCTGCTGCGCCGCTGGCACCGCGCCCGTCATCCGCAGGGTCCCGCGCAGTCGGCCGAACAATAGAAATCCGATATCTGTTCGAATTCTTTCGCTCAATGACCGATTCGCCCATAACCTGATCCGAAGAATCACAAAAAAAGTCCGTGATATCAGCGAGATCGTGCGACACGCCGTCCCAATTGGCGGATCCGCCCGGCCGCGCCCCTCTACGGTGTGGGGTGTGAGCAGCAGCGGCCTCATCTACGCAGTCATTGTCGGGGCCTGGGCCGCCTACTTGGTGCCCATGTGGCTCCGGAGGCAGGACGAGCTGAACGAAGCCCGTCCGACGGAACGCTTCTCCACCGCCATCCGGCTGCTTTCCGGCCGGGCGGGAATGGAGCGCCGTTACGCCAAGGGGCTGCGTGAGCGCGGTGACGAGGAGGCGCGGCCCCAGCCCCCCGCGGACCCGGACGCCGCGACGGAAACGGTCAAACCCGTGGACGCCGCCGACGCCCGGGCTGTCGTCGTGCCCCCGCCGACCCGGGCCGAGCCGAGATCGGCCGCCTCCGAGCGGGCCGACCGCGTGGAACGGGCCCGCCGCGAGCAGCGCCTGGTCGTCCTGGCCCGCCGCCGGCGCACCACCGCGCTGCTCTTCCTGATCTTCACCCTCGGCGCGGTCGCCGCCGCCGTCGGCGGACTCCAGTACCTGTGGGCCCCGGCCGTCCCCGCCCTGCTGCTGAGCACGTACATCGTGCACCTGCGGGTCCAGGAGCGGCGCCGCTACGAGTTCACCATGGACCGGCGGCGCGCCGAGGCGGCCGCCCGCCACCTGCGCGAGAACCGCCCCCGGCGGCGCCACTCCGAAGATGCCGCGGTGGCCGGCTCCGACCCGGACCCCGCGCCACCCGTCTCCCCGCAGGAGGCCGGCCGGCGCGCCCTGGTCGAGCAGACCGACCACGCGGAGTGGGTGGACCAGCAGCGCGAACGCGAGCGCGGCCCCGCCCGGGGTGACAGCTGGGAGCCCGTCCCGGTGCCGCTGCCCACGTACGTGACGGCCCCGGTCGCCCCGCGCGCCACCGGCCCGGCCACCCCGGACCCCTGGAGCGCGGCCCGCTCCAGCACGGCCGAGCCGACCGAACCCCGCCTGCGCGCCCAGCCGTCGGCTCCGTCGCCGCGGACCCGCCCGCGCGACGCGGCCCGTACGCCGCTCTTCGACCAATACGAGGGCGACGAGCGCCCGCGCGCCGCGAACGAGTGATCGATGACCTGCGCGGACGCTCCCCGACATCGGTTTTGGAGCACCCGCGAGGGGATGCTAATGTTTCACACGTCGCAAGGGCCTGTGGCGCAGTCTGGTAGCGCACCTCGTTCGCATCGAGGGGGTCTGGGGTTCAAATCCCCACAGGTCCACAAACGACAGTTCACGGGTTGCTCCCGGGAACGTCACGAGATCCCGTCCGGTCGGAAGACCGGGCGGGATCTTTTGCGTTCAGGGTCAGGAGTCGCTTCCCGAGCCGCCGCCGAAGCTGCTGAAGTCCTGGCCCGTGCCGAAGTTTCCGTTCAGGTCGCGGTCCAGGGCCGGGGGACGGGATCTCAGGCGGTCCAGGACCGTCGGGGCGCGGGTGCCGGTGATCAGGTTGCGCAGGAGATGGTCCTCGATGGCGGACGGGCCCTCGAAGACGTAGGCGGGGTGCGTGCCCGCCGACTCGGCCTCCGCGAGCAGGCGGCGCGCGGCACGGGTGGGGCGGTGGCCGAAGCGGGAGAGGAGGCCGAGGGCACGCAACCGGCGGCCGATCTCCCCGGTCTCCGGGGCCTCGCGCACAGCCGCGATCGCGGCCGGGACGCCGCGTCCGCGCGAGCAGAACGCCGTGAGCACCGCTTCGACCGGGTGACGGGCGGGCGGTGCGGGCAAGGTCGCGCGGACGCGGGGGCCCGTGATGGTCAGCGCGCCGAGGTCCCGAAGGGCGACCAGGGCGGTTTCGGCGACGCGTTGGGGGCCGCCGGCCAGGTGGGCCAACTCGTAGACGCTCGGATCCGTGTGCATGGGCCCCCCGGTGGGTCATGGTGACGTCCTCGGCCCAGTGTGGGCGCGGTGCCCGGCGGATGGACCGTGATGGTGGGGGGTTCAGAGGCCGATCTGAGGTTCCGGCACCTGGCTGTGGTCGCGGGTCAGGCTCCCGGGTTCAGCGGCTTCGTCATGCAGCGGCTGTTGTCGTGGAAGCGGTAGTGACCGAACTTGGCTTCCGCCATGGTGTAGCCCTCGGAGAGGTAGAGGGCGATGGCCTCCGGCTGCTGGTCGCCGGTCTCCAGGGCCATGCGCAGGCGGCCGGCCGCGCGGGCGTCCGCCTCCAGGGCGGCGAGGATGCGGCGGGCCAGGCCCAGGCCGCGGGCCTCGGGGACCACGTACATGCGCTTCAGCTCGGCGTCGCCGTCGGCGTAGCCCTCGTCGTTCGCCTCGTGGCTGCGCCAGCCGCCGCTGGCGATCGGGGTGCCCGAAGCGTCGTAGGCGAGGAGGTAGAGACCCCGCGGCGGGTCGAACATCGCCGGGTCGAGGAAGGTGACATCGCCCTCGCCGTCATAGCGCTTCTCGTATTCGATCTGTACTTGGTCGTTGAGCTTGACCGCGTCCGGGTGGTCGTACGACACGGCGCGGAGCTGGATCTCCTGAGACATCCGAACAGCGTACGGAACGCTCCGGCTATCGTGCAGGGATGTTCTCTGTGACCTCCGTAAACGTGAATGGAATCCGCGCTGCCGCCAAGAAGGGGTTCTCCCCGTGGCTCGCCGGGTCCGACGCCGACGTCGTCTGCCTGCAGGAAGTACGGGCCGAGGAGGGGCAGATTCCGGACGAGGTGCGGGCGCCCGAGGGGTGGCACACCGTGTTCGCGCCGGCCGCCGCCAAGGGGCGGGCCGGGGTCGCGGTCTACTCGCGGCGGGAGCCGGAGCGGGTGCAGGTCGGATTCGGGAGCGAGGAGTTCGACACGAGCGGGCGGTACCTGGAGATCGACCTGCCGGGTGTGACCGTCGCCAGCCTCTACCTGCCGTCGGGGGAGGCCGGGACCGAGAAGCAGGACGAGAAGTACCGGTTCATGGGGGAGTTCCTCGGCTATCTGAAGGAGCTCAAGGCGCGGGCCGCCGCGGACGGGCGCGAGGTCGTCGTCTGCGGTGACTGGAACATCTGCCACCAGGAAGCCGACCTGAAGAACTGGAAGACCAACCGGAAGAACGCCGGCTTCCTGCCGGAGGAGCGCGAATGGCTCGGGCAGGTCTACGCCGCCGCCGGGTACGTGGACGTGGTGCGGAGCCTGCACCCCGACACCGAGGGGCCGTACTCCTGGTGGTCCTACCGCGGGCGGGCCTTCGACAACGACGCCGGCTGGCGGATCGATCTGCAGGTGGCGACGCCGGGGCTGGCGGCCAAGGCCGTCAAGGCGTTCGTGGAGCGGGCCGAGACGCACCCCGAGCGGTGGTCGGACCATGCGCCCGTGACCGTGGTCTACGAGCTCGGCGTCTGACCCGGCGCCGGCGGGCGCAGGCGCTCCATGGCCATCGTGAGTTCCGCCTCGACCACGCTCTTGGCCAGGGGGCGCAGGCGCGGGACCGCTTCCTCCGCGATGTGCGTGGAGATGAGTTCCGCGAACAGGGCCGCCATCGCGTCCGCGTGCTCGCGGACCCGGCGGCCCGCCTCCAAGACGGCCGAGAGCGGTACGCCCTCGCGGACCAGGGCGGAGGAGACGTCAAGGAGCCGGCGGCTGACGTGGACGATCTCCTCGCCGTCGGTGACGAGGTAGCCGAGGTCGAGCGAGGCCGCCAGGTTCTCCGGGGTGACCTCACCCTCGAAGTAGTCGGCGAGGGCCTCGGGTGTCAGGCGGACCGGGGTCTCCTCGGACCAGCCGATGCCGAGCAGCTCACCCAGCTGGCCGACGTCGCGGCCGTTTTCGAAGGCGACGGTCAGCTCGGCTATCCCGCCGAGGGTGTGGCCGCGCTCCAGCAGGGCGGCGATGGTGCGCAGCCGGGCCAGGTGGTGGTCGTCGTACCAGGCGATGCGGCCCTCGCGGCGGGGCGGCGGCAGGAGCTTGCGCTCACGGTAGAAGCGCAGGGTGCGTACGGGTATGCCGGCGGCCTCGGCCAGCTCTTCCGTGCGGTATTCGCGCACTGTGGTCCTTGCTTCGGTGGCTTCGGCGGCTTGGATGGGGCGCGCTGCGTCCTGTGTCGCATTGTGCGGCACGTGCGCAGCCTAGGGCGTACTCCCGGTAACTTTCCCGGCGCGACCCCTACCCATGAGTACGGGGCTGCTCTACTCTCCCGATTGTGCCAGTGATTGCTGGCAGCATCCGAATGGGCGTTGGCATCGGCATCCGAAGGTGGCTGGCATGGGCGGTGGCATGGACGGGCGCGAGCAGGAACGCGAACACGTACGCGTGGCGGTGATCGGGTCCGGGTTCGGCGGGCTGGGCGCCGCGGTGCGGCTGCGGCGCGAGGGGATCACGGACTTCGTCGTGCTGGAGCGCGCGGACTCCGTCGGCGGCACGTGGCGGGACAACAATTACCCGGGGTGCGCCTGCGACGTGCCCTCGCACCTGTATTCGTTCTCCTTCGCTCCCAATCCCGACTGGCCCCGCACCTTCTCCGGGCAGCCCGCGATCAGGGAGTACCTGGAGCACGTGGCCGACACCTTCGGGCTGCGCCGCCACATCCGGCTGAACCACGAGGTCCGGATGGCGCGGTGGGACGCGGACGGGATGCGGTGGGAGATCGAGACCTCGGGCGGGGACCTCACCGCCGACGTGGTCGTCTCCGCCACCGGGCCGCTGTCGGACCCGAAGATGCCGGAGATGCCGGGACTGGCCGGCTTCCCCGGCAAGGTCTTCCACTCCGCCCGCTGGGACCACGACTACGACCTGCGCGGCAAGCGCGTCGCCATGATCGGTACGGGCGCCTCCGCCATCCAGATCGTGCCCGCCATCGCGCCCGAGGTGGAGCGGCTCACGCTCTTCCAGCGCACCCCGCCGTGGGTCATGCCGCGCACCGACCGGGCGATCACCTCGGTGGAGCGCTGGCTGCACCGCCAGCTCCCCTTCACCCGGGCGGCCCGCCGCGGGCTGCTGTGGGGGATACGCGAACTCCAGGTCAGCGCCTTCACCAAGCGTCCCAACCAGCTCGGGCTCGTCGAGTCCCTCGCCAAGGCGAACATGGCGCGCTCGATCAAGGACCCGGAGCTGCGGGCCAAGCTGACGCCCTCGTACCGCATCGGCTGCAAGCGGATCCTGCTGTCGAGCGAGTACTACCCGGCGCTCGCCCGGCCCAACGTGGACCTCGTGGCCTCCGGGCTGAAGGAGATCAGGGGCTCGGTGCTGGTCGCGGCCGACGGGACCGAGACCGAGGTCGACGCGATCGTCTTCGGCACCGGCTTCCACGTCACCGACATGCCGATCGCCGACCGGGTGGTGGGCGTGGACGGCAAGACCCTCGCGGAGGTCTGGAAGGACGGGATGCAGTCGCTGCGCGGGGCCACCGCAGCGGGCTTCCCGAACTGGATGACGATCATCGGGCCGAACACCGGGCTCGGGAACAGCTCGATGATCCTGATGATCGAATCGCAGCTGAACTACATGGCGGACTACATGCGCCAGCTGGGCGTCCTGGGCGGGAAGGTCGCCCTCGCCGCGCGGCCGTCCGCGGTCAACGCCTGGAACCGGCAGGTCCAGACCCGCATGGAGCGGACCGTGTGGAACACCGGCGGCTGCACCAGCTGGTACCTGGACGCGCAGGGCCGCAACACCACGGTCTGGCCGGGCACCACCGGGGAGTTCCGCCGGGAGACGCTGGGCGTGGACCTGAGCGAGTACGAGGTCGTACGGGTCCGCGAGCGTGAACGGGTCCCGGTGGCCGGTGCGGCCGAAGCGGTGCAGGAGGAGGCCGCGTGAGCCGCCTGACGCACGTGACCGCGGGCCCCTACGCCCCGCCGGCCGCCCGCCGGGAGCTGGTCGCCACCTCCGCCGACGGTTCGCGCCTGCACGTCGAGGTGCACGGCGAGGACGGAGCCCCGGCCGTCGTGCTCGCGCACGGCTGGACCTGTTCCACCGCCTTCTGGGCCGCGCAGATACGGGCCCTGTCCACCGGGCACCGGGTCATCGCCTACGACCAGCGGGGTCACGGCCGCAGCCCCGCCGGCTCCCTCTCCGGCTACGGCACCGCCGCCCTCGCCGACGACCTGGTCGCCGTCCTGGAGGCCACCCTCGCCCCCGGCGAGAAGGCCGTCATCGCGGGCCACTCCATGGGCGGGATGACGGTCATGGCCGCCGCCGCCCGGCCGGAGTTCGCCGAGCACGCCGCGGCCGTGCTGCTGTGCAGCACCGGCAGCGGCCGGCTGGTCGAGGAGTCGCAGGTCCTGCCGTGGCGCGCCGGCCGCGCGAGGACCCGTATCACCGGGGCGGTGCTGGGCTCCCGGGCCCCGCTCGGACCCGTCACCCCCGTCGCCCGCAAGGTGCTGAAGTACGCCACGATGGGCCCCGGCTCCGCGCCCGAGAAGGTCGAGGCCTGCGCGCGGATCGTCCACGCCTGCCCCACTCGGGTGCGGCACGCCTGGTCCGGGGTGCTGGCCGCCCTGGACCTGGACGCGCAACTGGCCGCGCTCACCGCGCCCACCGCCGTGCTCGGCGGCAAGAGCGACCGGCTGACACCGATCGTGCACGCCCGAGGGCTGGCGGCCGCGCTGCCGAACTGCGTGGGGCTCACCGAGCTGACCGGGGTGGGGCACATGAGCCCGATCGAGGCCCCGGAGGCCGTCACCGCCGCCGTGCGCGAGCTGGCCGGGGTGTACCTCGCCGCGGGCACCGCCCCTGACGTCCCCATCGTCCCCATCGCCCCTGTTGCCGCCGCGGTCCCCGCCGCCGCTGCCGCCCCCGCCGTCCCGAAGTCCCCGAACCGCAAGCCCGCCAAGGAGAAGACGCCGTGAGTGCTCGCAGGAGTCTGGAAGGCCAGGTCGCCGTCGTCACGGGGGCCGCGCGCGGGGTCGGCGAACTGCTCGCCCGCAAACTGTCCGCGCGCGGCGCGAAGGTGGCCCTCGTCGGCCTGGAGCCCGAGGCCCTCAAGGAGGTCTCCGAGCGGCTGCACACCGACAGCGACCACTGGTACGCCGACGTCACCGACCACGAGGCCATGGCCCGGGTCGCGCAGGAGGTCAAGCAGCGCTTCGGCAAGGTGGACATAGTGGTCGCCAACGCAGGCGTCGCCTCCGGCGGGCCCTTCGTCGACTCCGACCCCGACGCCTGGCGCCGGGTCATCGAGGTCAACCTCATCGGCGGCGCCGTCACCGCCCGCGCCTTCCTGCCGGTGCTGATGGAGAGCCGCGGCTACTTCCTGCAGATCGCCTCCCTCGCGGCGATCACCCCGGCGCCGATGATGACCGCCTACTGCGCCTCCAAGTCCGGGGTCGAGGCCTTCGCGCACTGCCTGAGCGCCGAGGTCGGCTACAAGGGGGTCAAGGTGGGCGTCGGCTACCTGTCCTGGACCGACACCGACATGGTGCGCGGCGCCGACCAGGACGAGGTCATGCGCGAACTGCGCCAGCGGCTGCCGTGGCCGTCGAACCGGACGTACCCGCTGGGGCCGGCCGTCGACCGGATCGTGGCGGGCATCGAGCGGCGCTCGGCGCACGTGTACGCGCAGTGGTGGCTGCGCGGCATGCAGGGGATCCGCGGGTACCTGCCCGCGGTCATCTCGACGGTCGGACAGCGTGAGATGAAGCGTTTCGAACCGCGACTGGCCAGTGTTTCCAAGGGACTTGTGGGGGCCGGCGGGGCCGCGGACGAGCAGGAGCGCAGCCCGAGCCGCTGATCGGAATGCGAGGAATGTCCACCTGGGTGAGACTGGTCGGGTTCCCCTTACCGAACACCGCTACAGGAGTGAGGACACATGGGCATCAGGGACCAGTTCCAGGACAAGGCGAAGGAACTCGCGGAGAAGGCGAAGGCGTCCGGCAAGCAGGACGAGGCGTCCGAGCGCGCCTCGCAGGCCGCCGACCAGGCCCAGGACAGGGCGCGTGACGCCTTTGACGAGAATTTCGACAAGTAGCGGTACCCCGTAATACGCACTGAGGGGTGCGACCCGCCGTCCCGGGTCGCACCCCCTTCGCATGCCCTACGGTCCCCCGCCCCGCGGGGTCATCCCCGCGGCGGCAGCTTCGGGCGGCGCCGGTCCGGTACGTCCGTGTAGCCGGGCGGTACCGCGGCCGGGTCTTGTTCCAGCAGCTCCAGTGCCAGGTGCACGGCGTCGTCGAGCTGCGCGTGCCGCCCCTCCGCCCAGTCGAGCGGGGTGCGCAGGATCGGCAGGTCGGGCTCCACGCCCTGGTTCTCCACGGACCAGCCGTACTCGGGGAACCAGGCGGCGTTCATCGGCACCGTGATCACCGTGCCGTCGCCCAGGGTGTGCCGGCCGGTCATGCCGACCACCCCGCCCCAGGTGCGCTGGCCGACGACCGGGCCGAGCCCCAGCAGCTTGAAGGCGGCAGTGATCATGTCCCCGTCGGAGGAGGTCGCCTCGTCGGCCAGGGCCACGATCGGGCCCCGGGGCGCGTTGGAGGCGTAGGAGACGGGCTGCGCGTTGCGGGTCAGGTCCCAGCCGAGGATCGAGCGGGTCAGCTTCTCCACCACCAGCTCGCTGATGTGCCCGCCGGCGTTGCCGCGTACGTCCACGAGCAGGGCCGGCTTGGACATCTCGGCGCGCAGGTCGCGGTTGAACTGCGCCCAGCCCGAGCCGCCCATGTCGGGGATGTGCAGGTAGCCGCAGCGGCCGCCGCTGACCTCCCGGACCACCTCGCGGCGTTTGGCCACCCAGTCCTGGTAGCGCAGCGGGCGGTCGTCGATCAGCGGGACGATCGCCACCCGGCGTGCGCGGCCCTGTCCCTCGGCGGGTTCGAAGGTGAGCTCCACGGTGGTGCCGCCGGCCGCCGACAGCAGCGGGTACGGCCCGGTGACCGGGTCCACCGGCCGGCCGTCCACATGGGTGAGGACCGCGCCCTCGCGGATGCCGGTGCCCGCGAGGGGGGAGCGGGCCTTGGAGTCGGAGGACTCGCCGGGCAGGATCCGGCCGACGACCCAGGCCCCGTCGCGGGGGAAGAGGTTGGCACCGAGCAGGCCGATGGCCCGCTGGTAGTGCGGGGGTCCCTCGTTGCGGCGGGCCGGGGACACGTACGCGTGCGAGGTGCCGAGCTCGCCGAGGACCTCGCGCATCAGGTCGGCGAACTCGTCGGGGGAGGCGACCCGTTCGACGAGGGAGCGGTACTGGCGCAGCACCCCGTCCCAGTCGATGCCGCACATCCCGGGCTCCCAGAAGTAGGCGCGGATGAGCCGCCCGGCCTCCTCGAAGGCCTGGCGCCACTCGGCCGCCGGGTCCACCTCGTGCAGGATGCGCCGCAGGTCCAGGTAGACGGTGGAGTCGCTGTCGCCCGACTCGGTCGCCGGGACGGCGCGCAGGTCGCCGTCCTCGTTGACCACGAGCCGGGTGCCGTCGCCGCTGACCGCGAACCAGTCCAGCCCGGAGGCCAGCTCCGTCTTGCGGGCCTTCGTGAGGTCGAAGTACTCCAGCGTCGGCTTGCCGCTGACGTCGGCCGGATTGGCGAAGGTCTCGCCGAGCGCGCCCGAGATCGGCCAGCGCAGCCACACCAGCCCGCCGCCGCTCACCGGGTACAGGGCCGAGTACTTGGAGGCCGACACGGGGAAGGGCGTCACCCGGCTCTCCAGGCCCTCCACCTCCACGGTGACCGCGCCGTCGCCGGACTCCGAGTCCCCCTCGACCGGGTCGAGTCCGCCCGCCGCCGGGCGCCCGTCGGGGGAGAAGGCGAAGGGGGAGGGCGTGGCCGAGGACAGCGGCACCAGGTAGGGGCGGCAGCCCAGCGGGAAGGACAGGTCGCCGGTGTGGACGTCGTAGACGGGGTCGAAACCGCGCCAGGACAGGAAGGCGAGGTAGCGCCCGTCCCGGGTGAAGACCGGATTCTCGTCCTCGAAGCGGCCGTTGGTGACGTCCACGACCGTGTGCGCGCCGGGTCCGGAGATCCGGGCCATCTTGATCTGGCGCAGCGAGCGGCCGATGCCCGGGTGCGACCAGGTCAGCCAGCAGCCGTCGGGGGAGAAGGCGAGGTCGGTGACGGGGCCGTTGTCCGAGCGGATCAGCTCGCTGGCCTCGCCGTTGGACTCCTCGGTGGCGTCGATGAGCAGCAGCCGGCCGTCGTTGGAGGCGATCGCGAGCCGCTCCCCGTCCGGATCGGAGAGCAGCTCCAGTACGCGTCCCAGCGCGCCCGAGGCGAGCCGGCGCGGCTCGCGGTCGCCCGAGGCGCGGGGGAGGTAGGCGATCTCGATCGCGTCCTCGCCCTCCGCGTCGGTCACGTACGCCACCTGCCCGCCGCTGCCGAGCATCTCGGGCAGGCGGACCCGTACGCCCGGGGTGTCGGCGATGGTGCGGGCGGGCCCGTCGCGGTGCGTGAGCCAGTACAGGCTGCCGCGCACGACGACGGCGCTGGCCCGTCCGGTGGCGTCGACGGAGAGGGAGTCGACGTGGCTGGCGGCCGGGACCTGGTAGGTGCGGCGGCCCGCGCGGGGGCCGCCCAGGCGGACCTCCAGCTTGCGCGGGGAGGCGTCCGGGGCGAGCGACTCGACGATCCACAGATCACCGGCGCACTGGTAGACGATCCGGGAGCCGTCGCTGGAGGCGTGCCGGGCGTAGAACTCCGCGTGGTCGGTGTGCCGGCGCAGGTCCGTGCCGTCGGGCAGGCAGGAGTAGACGTTGCCGATGCCCTCGTGGTCGGAGAGGAAGGCGATCCGGCCGTCCACGAACATCGGCGAGTCCAGGTGGCCGTCGATGTCCTCCAGCAGCCGCTGTCCGTGCAGCCACAGCCGGCCGGTGGCGCCGCCGCGGTAGCGCTTCCAGGCCGCGGGCTCGTGCGGGGGCTTGCCGGTCAGCAGCAGGGTGCGCCGCTCGCCCGGCTCGTCGCCGTCGGGGGCCTCGTCGTGGACGGCGATGTCGGAGACGGGCCCCCAGGGGAGCGGGCCGCCGGGGCTTCCGTCGGTGGGCAGGCTGTAGGCCCAGGCGAAGTGGGAGAAGGGCTGGCCGTGCGAGGAGACGGCCAGGATGTCGCTGCGGCCCTCCTTGTCGGGCGGGGTCCAGCCGCAGACCCTGGTGTCGGTGGCGCCCCAGTAGCTGAGACGGCGCGCCGGGCCGCCCCCGACGGGGGCGAGGTGGATCTCGGGGTCGAGGCTGCGCCAGGTGGTGAACGCGATGTGCTTGCCGTCGGGGGAGAACCGGGGATGGCCCACCCGGGTCCGGTCGACGGTGATCCGCCAGGCCCGGCCGGCGGGCTCTCCGGGGGGTACCAGGGGCGCCACCCAGAGGTCGTCCTCGGTGGCGAAGCACAGCAGATCGTCGTGGAGATGGGGGAACCGGAGGTACGCCGCGTCGTGACTCACCCCCCAATGCTTTCCGCGCGGAGGGGGGCTGGCAACTCGTACAGGTGATCCAGGGCGCCTCCATGGGGCCTCGACGGGACCGTGATGGGATGTCCGTGGGACCTCCCGCTGGGTGGCGGCGGGCGGCCGGGGCGTGACCGACACCACTCCCCCAAGCGAAACGGAACGGTTTCGTTTCGCTTGGCGGCGGGGTATGGTCTATCCGTACGAAACGGTTTCGTTCGGTTGGGCAAGGTCGGGAGGAGACGCCGAGATGGTCGAAGAGGCGATGTCGCGTCGAAGCCGGATCACCCCCGAGCGGGAAGCCGAACTCCACGGGGCGGTCCTCGACCTCCTGCGCGAGGTCGGCTACGAGGCGCTGACCATGGACGCGGTCGCCGCCCGTACGAAGTCCAGCAAGGCCACCCTCTACCGCCAGTGGGGGAGCAAGCCCGAGCTGGTCGCGAAGGCCCTGCGCTGCACCCAGCCGGTCTCCCTCCGGGAGATCGACACGGGCAGCATCCGCGGGGACTTCGGGGTCATGATCGAGAACTCCGACGACGCCCAGATGGCGAAGGACACCGCGCTGATGCGGGGCCTGACCCACGCGGTGCACGAGAGCCCCGAGCTCCACAAGGCGCTGCGGGACCTGCTGGTCGATCCGGAGATCAACGGTCTGCAGCAGATGCTGCAAAGGGCGGTGGACCGAGGCGAGATCGCCCCGGACTGTCCGGCCCTGGCCTTCGTGCCGCACATGCTCATCGGGGCGTTCATCGCCCTCCCGCTCATCGAGGACCGGTCCGTCGACCGGACCTTCCTCGGTGACTTCATCGACGCCGTGGTCTTCCCCGCCCTCGGCGTCTGATCCCGCCCGGCTGCTCACCCGGCAGCCGCCCGCACGCGCTGTCCCCGCGCTCGAATCCTGCCTCTCCTGACACGCCGCTCTCGTCGTCGGAACGGCATTCCATGCCCTGATCCATCCCACGACCCGAACGGGAGAACCACCGACGTGGCCACCTTCCTTTACCGACTCGGCAGGGGCGCCTTCCGGCGCCGCCGATTCGTCGCCCTCGTCTGGGTGGCGCTGCTGTTCGTCGCCGGATTCGGCGCGGCAACTGCGTCCACACCCACCTCAGGCTCGTTCTCCATACCCGGTACGGAGGCCCAGAAGGCCTTCGACCTGCTGGACCAGCGCTTCCCGGGGATGGCCGCCGACGGCGCCACCGCCCGCATCGTGATCAAGGCCCCGGCCGGCGAGAAGGTCGACTCGGAGGCCGTCAAGCCCCAGGTCGAGAAGATCGTCAGTGAGCTGAAGGACGGTCCCGGCAAGGACCAGATCTCCTCGGTCACCAGCCCGTACGAGGCCAAGGCCGTCAGCCAGGACGGCTCCACCGCCTACGTGAGCGTCAAGTACAAGGTCAGCGGCATGGAGCTGACGGACGCCACCCGCGAGGCGCTGACGGAGTCCGCCACGGCCGCCAAGGCCGACGGACTGAACGTCCAGATCGGCGGCGACGCCCTGCAGGCCGCCCCCGAGACGGGCTCCGGCGAGATCATCGGCATCGCGATCGCCGCGATCGTCCTCGTCATCACCTTCGGCTCGCTCATCGCCGCGGGACTGCCGCTGCTGACCGCGCTGATCGGCGTGGGCATCGGCATCTCCTCCATCACCGCGCTCGCCAACGTGCTGGACCTCGGCTCGACCACCTCCACCCTCGCGATGATGATCGGCCTCGCGGTCGGCATCGACTACGCCCTCTTCATCGTCTCCCGCTACCGCGCGGAGCTCGCCGAGGGCCGTGAGCGCGACGAGGCCGCCGGCCGTGCCGTCGGAACCGCCGGTTCCGCCGTGGTGTTCGCCGGTCTGACCGTGGTCATCGCCCTCGTGGGCCTGGCCGTCGTCAACATCCCGATGCTCAGCAAGATGGGCTTCGCCGCCGCGGGCACCGTGGTCCTCGCGGTCCTCGTCGCCCTGACGCTGGTCCCGGCCCTGCTCGGATTCGCCGGCAAGAAGGTGCTGCCCGCCGGCACGAAGTCCCGCTTCCTCGGAAAGGCCAAGCCGGTCGCCGAAGGCGCCGAGCCCAAGCCCAACGGCGGCACCCGCTGGGCCCGCTTCATCCTGCGCCGCCCCGTCATGGTGCTGCTCGCGGGTGTGATCGGCCTCGGCATCATCGCGATCCCGGCGAGCCGGCTGGAGATGGGCCTGCCGGACGACGGCGCCCAGCCGGTGTCCACCACCCAGCGCCAGGCGTACGACATGCTCTCCGAGGGCTTCGGCCCCGGCTTCAACGGCCCGCTGATGGTCGTCGTGGACGGGGACAAGGCGCTCGCCGACCAGACCGTCGAGCGGATCAAGGGCCTGGACGGCGTGGCCGCGGTCATGCCGGCCACCCAGAACGAGGCCAAGGACGCCGCCGTCATCTCGGTCATCCCGAAGGACCGGCCGTCCTCCGTGGAGACCGAGGACCTGGTCCACGAGATCCGCGACGGCAGCGACAGCGGCAAGGTGTTCGTCACCGGCGCGACCGCGATGAACATCGACTTCTCGCAGAAGATGAACGACGCGCTGCTGCCCTACCTGGCACTCGTCGTCGGCCTCGCCTTCCTGCTGCTCATGCTCGTCTTCCGGTCGATCCTGGTCCCGCTCAAGGCGGCCCTCGGCTTCCTGCTCTCGGTGGTCGCCGCCCTCGGCGCCGTCGTGGCGGTCTTCCAGTGGGGCTGGCTCGGCTCGCTCTTCGGGGTGGAGCAGACCGGTCCGATCATGTCGATGATGCCGATCTTCATGGTCGGCGTGGTCTTCGGTCTGGCCATGGACTACGAGGTCTTCCTGGTCACCCGCATGCGTGAGGCGTACGTCCACGGGGAGCGGCCCGGCCAGGCCGTCGTCACCGGGTTCCAGTACAGCGCCCGGGTGGTCGTCGCCGCGGCCGTCATCATGATCGCGGTGTTCTCCGGCTTCATGGGCGCCAGCGACCAGATGGTGAAGATGATCGGCTTCGGCCTGGCCATCGCCGTCTTCTTCGACGCCTTCGTCGTCCGCATGACCATCGTCCCGGCCGTCCTCGCACTGCTCGGCCACAAGGCCTGGTGGCTGCCGAAGTGGCTCGACCGGATCCTGCCGAACGTGGACGTGGAGGGCGAGAGCCTGCGCAAGCACCTCGGGGAGTCCTCGGACGGCTCCGGTCCCGACAAGGACCGCGAGCTGGCCAACGTCTGACCCGTCGGCCCGCAGTACGCACGCGCAACGGCCCCGCACCGAGAGGTGCGGGGCCGTTGCGCGTGTCGGGCCGTCCGGATCGGGCGGGCCCCGCTGGGCCTAACGGGTGGCCGCGGGCGCGGGCGCGTACGTACGGCGCAGGAAGCGGCGCAGGGCGGCGATGTCGAACTGGACCACCGCGACCCCCTCCGGGGAGTGGAACTCGACGACCGCCTGGACGCGCCCGCAGGGCCAGACGCGCACGTCGCCGGTCCCGGTCGGGGCCTGGAGGCCGGCCTCGAGGAGGGCGCGGGGGAAGACCCACTCGTTGTCGGTGCCCTCGGGGGAGAGGTCGGCGGGGAAGACGATCCGTACGGCCAGTGGCTCGTCGGGGACGAAGCGCAGGGCGACCGGGATGGCCCGGTAGAGCGGGTCGTCGGTGATCACTCGGGCACGCACGCGTTCCTCGATGAAGGGGGCCTCGATGAAGGAGGCCTCGGCGAGGGGGGCCGTGGCGGTCGCGGACCGGGTCGCGGTGGCACCTGCGGATGGATTCTCGGCGGCGGCTGACATCGACAAGACTCCTCGAATCGGAACATTTGCGTCCGTATTGACCCCAGCCTCGCACATTCCCACGAATCCGCGCGGAGCTATTTGTGATGCCACCGCTCTTGCCAACGATTCGCAATTGGGCACTATTCTTGAACGGCTAAAGACTTTGTCAGTTCAACGGACCGCTCGCCGGACCGCAGGAAGCGGAGCAGAACCATGCATGTGCCCGACGGCTTCATCGATGCCCCCGTCTCCATTGCCGCAGGTGTCGCCGCCGCCGGAGCCGTGGCGGTCAGCCTCCGAGGCGCCCGCCGGGAACTCGACGAGCGCACCGCGCCGCTCGCCGGCCTCGTCGCCGCCTTCATCTTCGCCGTACAGATGCTCAACTTCCCCGTCGCGGCCGGAACAAGCGGCCACTTGCTGGGAGGCGCGCTCGCGGCGATCCTCGTCGGCCCGTACACGGGTGTGCTGTGCGTGTCCGTGGTCCTGCTCATGCAGGGCCTCCTGTTCGCCGACGGCGGCCTGACCGCCCTCGGTGTCAACATCGTCACCATGGGCGTCGTCACCGTGGTCGTCGCCTACGCCGTCTTCCGCGGGCTGGTCAAGCTGCTGCCCGGCGGCCGCCGCTCGATCACCGTCGCCGCCTTCGCCGGAGCCCTGCTCTCCGTGCCCGCCGCGGCCGCCTTCTTCACCCTCCTCTTCGCCCTCGGCGGCACCACCGACGTCCCGCTGGGCAAGGTGTTCGGGGCCATGGTCGGAGTCCACGTCCTCATCGGCATCGGCGAGGCCGCCATCACCGCCGCCACCGTCGGCGCCGTGATCGCCGTCCGCCCCGACCTCGTCCACGGCGCCCGCGGCCTGTCCGCCCCGCTGAAGCTGCGCGTCGGCGGCGAACTGGTCGACGCCCCCGCCGCCCCGGCCGCCGTGCCCGCCCCGGCCCGCTCCACGAAGCCCGTCTGGATCACCGGACTGGTCGCCGCGCTGGCCCTGGCCGGCTTCGTCTCCTTCTACGCCTCCGCCAGCCCCGACGGACTGGAGAAGGTCGCCGCCGACAACGGCATCGACCAGAAGGTCACCGAGCACGCGGCCGCCGACTCCCCGCTCGCCGACTACGGAGTCAAGGACGTCTCCGACGCCCGCCTCTCCGGCGGCCTCGCCGGGATCATCGGCGTGGGTGCGACCGTCGTGGTCGGCACCGGCGTGTTCTGGACCGTCCGCCGCCGCCGCAGCGCCGACCCGACCGCCGCCTCCACGGCCGTACCGGCCGCCTGACATGGGCGCGGGCCACGCCCACAAGCTCTACCGGCCCGGGAACTCCCCGGTCCACGACCTGCCGCCGCACTGCAAGCTCGCCGCGACCTTCGGCTTCGTGATCGTCGTCGTGTCCACCCCGCGCGAGGCGGTGTGGGCCTTCGGCCTGTACGCCCTCCTCATCGCGGCGGCCGCGGCCGTGGCCCGGATCCCGGCCGGCTTCCTGCTGCGCCGGCTGCTGATCGAGGTGCCCTTCGTCGCCTTCGCCGTCCTGATGCCCTTCGTGGCGCAGGGCGAGCGGGTGGAGGTGCTCGGCATGTCGCTCAGCGTCTCCGGCCTCTGGGGTGCCTGGAACGTGCTGGCCAAGGGCACCCTCGGCGTGGCCGCGTCCGTACTCCTCGCCTCCACCACCGAGCTGCGGGCCCTGCTGCTGGGCCTCCAGCGGCTCAAGCTGCCGCCGCTGCTCGTCCAGATCGCCTCCTTCATGATCCGGTACGGGGACGTCATCAGCGACGAACTGCGCCGGATGTCCATCGCCCGGCGCTCACGCGGCTTCGAGGCGCGCGGGATCCGCCACTGGGGGGTCCTCGCGAAGACCGCCGGAGCCCTGTTCATCCGCTCCTACGAGCGCGGCGAGCGGGTCTACCTCGCGATGGTCAGCCGGGGCTACGCCGGCTCCATGCCGTTGATCGACGAGGTGACGGCCACCCGCGCCCAGTGGGCGTACGCGGCCGCGCTCCCGGTGACGGCGCTCGCCGTCTGTCTGATGGGATGGACCCTTTGAACGACCCTGTGAACGCCTCCCAGGCCCCCACCCCGCCCTCGCTGGAAGTCGCCGGCCTCGCCTACGCCTACCCCGACGGCCACCAGGCCCTCTTCGGGGTCGACCTCACGGTCGGGCACGGGGAGCGGGTGGCCCTGCTCGGGCCCAACGGCGCCGGCAAGACCACCCTGGTGCTGCACCTCAACGGCATCCTGACCGGCGGCGTCGGCTCCGTGAGCGTGGCCGGGCTGCCCGTGGAGAAGCGGAACTTCGCCGAGGTCCGCCGCCGGGTCGGCATCGTCTTCCAGGACCCCGACGACCAGCTGTTCATGCCGACCGTCCGGGAGGACGTGGCCTTCGGCCCGGCCGCCGCCGGACTGCGCGGCGCCGAGCTGGAGGAGCGGGTGCGGGCCGCCCTGGAGCAGGTCGGGATGGCCGCCTTCGCGGACCGGCCCCCGCACCACCTCTCCTTCGGGCAGCGCCGCCGGGTCGCGGTGGCGACCGTACTGGCCATGCGGCCCGAGATCCTCGTCCTGGACGAGCCGTCCTCCAACCTGGACCCGGCCTCGCGCCGCGAGCTCGCGGACATCCTGCGCTCGCTGGACGTCACCGTGCTGATGGTCACGCACGACCTGCCCTACGCGCTGGAGCTCTGCCCGCGCGCGGTGATCCTCAGCGAGGGGACCATCGTGGCGGACGGCAGGACCCAGGACGTGCTGTGCGACGAGAAGCTGATGCGGGCGCACCGCCTGGAGCTGCCCTTCGGCTTCGATCCGCGCTCCGTAGCGGTGGCATAAGCGCCGGTCGGAGGTTGTTGCACACCCCGTGGACATCAAGGGTGTGGTGGCGGAGGGCTTCGAGCCCGTCAGGGACGCGTTCGTACGCAACTTCGAGGTGCTCGGGGACCGGGGCGCGGCGGTGGCCGTGTACCGCGACGGCCGCAAGGTCGTGGACCTCTGGGCCGGCACCAAGGACGCCGACGGGGGCGCCGACGCGGGCGCCGACGGCGGCGGCGCGGAGCCGTGGGCCGAGGACACCGTGCAGATCGTCCGCTCCGCGACCAAGGGCGTGGCCGCGGCCGTACCGCTGCTGCTCCAGCAGCGCGGACTGCTGGACCTGGACGCGCCGGTGAGCTCGTACTGGCCGGAGTTCAAGGCGGGCGGCAAGGAGCGGACCCGGGTCCGTGACCTGCTCGCGCACCGCGCGGGAGTCCCGGCCCTGGACCGCGGGCTGACGGTGGCCGAGGCCGCGGACGGGGTCTCCGGAGCCCGCGCGGTCGCCGCCCAGCAGGCCTTCTGGGAGCCCGGAACCGAGCACGGCTACCACGCGCAGACCTTCAGCTGGCTGCTGTCCGAGCTGGTGCTGCGGGCGACCGGCCGTTCCCTGGGGGGCATCCTGGCCGAGGAGATCGCGGAGCCGCTGGGCCTGGACTTCTGGATCGGCCTGCCGGAATCCGAGGAGCACCGGGTGGGCCGGGTGGCGCCGGTCGATCCGCCGCAGAGCGCGGGCACGCTCAGGACCCGGCCGAAGCGAAACGTTTCCGCGGCCTACGCCGATCCGGAATCCCTCACCCGCCGCGCCTTCGCGGCCATTTATCCGCTGCCGGACGAGAACGACCCCGCCTACCGGGCGGCCGAGCTGCCGGCCTCCGCGGGCATCGGCACGGCCCGCGCCCTGGCCCGCTTCTACGCGGCCACCATCGGCGTGGTGGAGGACGGCGCGCGGATCTTCACCCCGGCCACCACCGCGCTGGCCGGCAAGGAGTTCTCCTCGGGCCCCGACCGCGTGCTGGTGGTCAACACCCGCTTCGGCCCCGGCTACATGCTGCACGGCCCCGCGTCCCCGCTGCTGTCCCCGGCCTCCTTCGGGCACCCGGGCCGCGGCGGCTCGCTGGCCTTCGCGGACCCGGAGGCGGGCATCGGCTTCGGCTACGTCACCAACGCCCACGCCAAGTCCGTCACCGCCGACCCGCGCGCCCAGGCCCTGGTCCGGGCCCTGCGCTCCGCGCTGTAGCGGGGGCCCCGACAAAGGACGTCGCGCGGGCGGTGCGGGGAGCGCTAGGGCCTGTCGTCACACTCCCGTCGTCGCCCGAGGCAGGCGGGAGTTTGACGACAGGCGCTAGCGTGCCGTCATGACGACCAGCACGCACCCCCTCTTCGCCGGAGCCCTCGCCGCACTGGGCCTGGAGCCGGACGTACGGAGCTTCCCCGACGGAACCCGGACCGCCGCCGACGCGGCCGCCGCGATCGGCTGCGAGCTCAGCCAGATCGTGAAGTCGCTGATCTTCGCGGCCGACGGGATTCCCGTACTGGTGCTCATGGACGGGGCCTCCCGGGTGGACGTGGAGGCGGTGCGCCGCGAACTCGGGGCGGGCGCCGTGACCCGGGCCGACGCGGCACTGGTCCGCGAGACCACGGGCTACGCCATCGGCGGGGTCCCGCCCTTCGGGCACCGCACGCGCACCCGGGTCCTCGCGGACCGCTCCCTGCTGGCCCACGAGGTGGTCTGGGCCGCCGCGGGGACCCCGCACACGGTCTTCCCGATGGATCCGCGCGAGCTGATCCGGCACGCGGGAGCCGCGCTGGCCGACGTACGGGAGGGCTGACCGGGGCGGGACGCCCGGGCAGCCCCGGGCGTCGCCGCTCAGCCCCGCTCAGCCCGCGTTCAGGACGGCCGCAACGATCGGGCCCGCCGCGTCGCCGCCGTGGCCGCCGCCCTCGACCATCGCCGCGGCCGCCACGTCCCCGCTGAAGCCGGTGAACCAGCTGTCCGGGTTCTGCGCCCCGTCGACCTCCGCCGAGCCGGTCTTCGCGCCCTTGTCGGAGCCGTGGACCGCGGACATCGCACCCTGGGCCGTCCCCGCGGTGGCCGTCAGCTTCATCATCCGCACCAGCTGCGCCGCCACCGAGGGCTTCATCCTCCGGGTGGCCTTCGCGATCTCGCGGCCGTCCAGCGAGGCCTTGACGACGACCGGCTGGCGGAAGACCCCGGTGCGGGCGGTCGCCGTGATCGAGGCCATGGTCAGCGGGTTCATCTGGATCCGACCCTGGCCGATGTACGCGGCGGCCGCCGCCGGACCGGTCGCGTCCGGGACCTTCCCGTCGACGGTGGGCACGCCGACCTTCCACTCGATGCCCTCGCCGATGCCGAAGACCTCACGGGCCTCCTTCGGGAGCGCGTCGTCGTCGTCGACCGGCTTGATCTGCTTGATGAAGGCGGTGTTGCAGGACTGGGCGAAGCTCGTCGCGAAGGTCTCGCCGTCCAGCTTGAAGCCCTTCAGGTTCGTGAAGGTCTTGCCCTCCCACTGCACCGCCGCCGGGCACTCGGCGACCTTGTCCGCCGCCACCAGACCCCGGTCGAGCAGCATCGCGCCGGTCACGATCTTCATCGTGGAGCCGGGCGCGCGGGCTCCGCTGAGGGACGCGGGGAAGCCGTCCCCGCGGTGGTCGGCGATGGCCAGGATGTTCCCGGTGCTCGGCTGGACGGCGACCACCGAAGCCTGCGGGAACTTCAGGACCGCCTTCTCGGCCGCCGCCTGGACGTCCGCGTCCAGGACGGTCCCGATCTCCCCGGGCTTCCCCTCGACCAGCGTCAGCAGGGTCCGCCGGGGTGCCTCCTGGGCGACCGGCTCGATCCACAGCTCGGCGCCGCTCTTGCCGCCCTGCCGCTCCCCGTACGTCTTGCGCAGGCTGTCGAGGACCGGGCGCAGCGACGGGTACTTCTCGGCCGTCAGCTCCCTGCCCTTGCGGTCGACGGCCTTGACCGGCGGGTTGGCCGGGGCGCCGCCGCGCAGCTTCTCGCCCTTCTGGAGCTGCGGGTGGAGCACCGAGGGCTGCCAGTCGACGAGCGGCAGCCCGGTGGTGTTGCCGCGGACCACGGTCAGCTTGGACTCGTAGGCGAGGGGCTTGGTGACTCCCTCGTAGGTGACCTCCGCGGCGACGGAGTACGCCACCGTGGTCCCGGTCTGCGTGCCGGGGGTGATCGCGACCTTGGACACGTAGGCCTTGGCCGTGAAGTCGCCGAGGGCGCCTTGCGCCTCCGCCGGATTGTTCGTCAGGTCGGCCCCCGCCCGGGCGTCCCCGGCCGTCCACGCGGCGAAGAACGCCTTGGCGGTCGCCGCGGCGTCCTCGTCGCTGACCGGCCCGCTGCCCTTGGCGGGCACCGCCGGGCCGGTCGCGCTCGTGCCGGGGGCGCCGTTCCCGCCGGCGTCCCCCACCAGCGCGTACACCCCGTATCCCGCTCCGCCCACCATCGCGAGGAAGACCCCGCCGACGATGGCACCCTTCGCAGCCCCGTTCATCCCCATCCCCGTTCCCCGTGCGTCCCGACCCCCGGCCGTTGAACGCTGAACACGTTCAAGGAGGCCGTGGAGTAGACCTTACGTCGAACAGACAAACGGTTCAGGGGTTTGGTTGCCCCGGGACATCAGGGATCGCCCGCCCCACTAGACCCAGGTGTCCAGCCACATCCGGTTCTGCCAGGAATCCATCGGGATGGTCTGGCCGGTGTAGATGGGCCAGAAGTAGATGAAGTTCCACACGATCAGGAGCACCAGCACGCCCGCCGCCACCGCGCCCAGGGCGCGGCGGCGTTCCGAGGAGCCGGCCGGGCCCAGCAGGGCGCCGATCATCATGGCCACCGCCAGGCACAGGTACGGGACGAAGACCACCGCGTAGAAGAAGAAGATGGTCCGCTCCTGGTAGTTGAACCAGGGCAGCAGGCCCGCGCCCAGCGCGCACGCGATCGCGCCCGCCCGCCAGTCGCGGCGGAAGAACCACCGCCACAGCACGTACATCAGCGCGAAGCAGCCCGCCCACCACAGCAGCGGCGTACCGAGCGCCAGCACCTCGCGCGCGCACTTGGCGGTCTCCGTCGCCGGGCAGCCGTCGGTGCCGGGTGCGGGGGACTCGTAGAAGTAGGAGACGGGACGCCCCAGGACCAGCCAGCTCCACGGGTTCGACTCGTAGGTGTGGCCCGAGGTCAGGCCCACGTGGAACTTGTAGACCTCCGTCTCGTAGTGCCACAGGCTCCGCAGCCACTCGGGCAGGAAGGACAACGAGCTGTGCTGGTCGTTCTTGGCGGCCCAGTCGCGGAAGTAGCCGCCCTTGCCGTTGTCGGGGGAGAGGATCCAGCCGAGCCACGAGGCCACGTAGACGGAGATCGCCACCGGCACGAGGGAGAGGAAGCCGGTCCAGCTGTCGCGGCGCAGCATCGCCGCGTACGGGGTGCCCGCGCCCGCCGTGCGGCGGGCGGCCGCGTCCCACAGGACGGTCAGCACGCCGAAGAAGGCCAGCACGATCAGGCCGTTCCACTTCGTGCCGAAGGCCAGGCCCAGGCTGACCCCGGCCAGGAGCCGGTACGGGCGCCAGCCCAGCTTCAGCGTCTCCGCGATCCGGGCGTCCGGGCGGGTCCGCCCCTCCTCGTCCACCGGGAGCGCCGCCGCGAGCCGGGCCCGCACCTTGTCCCGGTCGATCACCAGCGATCCGAAGGCACCCAGCACGAAGAACATCAGCACCAGGTCGAGCAGGGCGGTCCGGCTCATCACCAGGTGCAGGCCGTCCACCGCCAGCAGCAGGCCGGCCAGGCAGCCCAGGAACGTCGACCGGAACAGCCGCCGCCCGATCCGGCACAGCATCAGTACGGAGAGGGTGCCGAGCAGCGCGGTCATGAACCGCCAGCCGAACGGGTCGAAGCCGAACATCCACTCGCCCAGGCCGATCACCCATTTGCCGACCGGCGGATGCACGACGTAGCCCGGGTCCAGCGGGAGGGAGACCCCGTCGGGATTGGCGAGGATCGACTTGTCGATGTCCTTGGGCCAGCTCGCCTCGTAGCCCTGCTTGACCGTGGCCCAGGCGTCCTTGGCGTAGTACGTCTCGTCGAATATCACCGCCTTCGGGGTGCCCAGGTGGGCGAACCGCAGCACCCCGGCGACCAGCGCCACCAGCAGCGGTCCGGCCCACGCCAGCACCAGCTCCCAGCGCTCCGCGGCGGCCGGTCCGATCCCCAGCTGCGCCCACAGCTGGGCGGAGGGCCGTGCGTACGGCGGCACCAGGCGGGTGCGCACGTCCGGCTGCCGCTTCGCCCCGGCGGGCGGAACGTAGCCGAAGCCGCGCAGACGGCGCAGCCAGGCGGACGGCTGGTCGGCGGGGTCCGGGCCGGGCCCGGCCTCGGTGGCGGGCGGGGCCCCCGCAGGGCTGGGCGGCGGCGTCGCGGTACTGGTCACCGGCACATCGTAGGGAACGACCCTGTGCCGGACCCAGGGGGACGGGAGTGTGGGGCGCGGCGGTTGGGGCGGCTGAGAGGATGGGGCGGTGACCACTGACCAGCCCCGCTCCGCCGAAGCCCCCGCCCCGGCCCCCTCCACGGCGTCATTTCCCGATGGGCAGGGGGCCGGCGTACTCGTCCTCGCCGGGACGCCCATCGGCGACCTCACCGACGCCCCGCCGCGGCTCGCATCGGAGTTGGAGCGGGCCGACGTGATCGCCGCCGAGGACACCCGGCGGCTGCGCAGGCTCACGCAGGGGCTCGGCGTGCACACCACCGGGCGCGTCCTGTCGTACTTCGAGGGCAACGAGTCCGCGCGCACCCCCGAACTGGTCGAGGCCCTGGAGGCCGGCAAGCGCGTCCTGCTGGTGACGGACGCCGGCATGCCCTCGGTCTCCGACCCCGGCTACCGGCTCGTCGCCGCCGCCGTGGAGAAGGACATCAAGGTCACGGCCGTCCCCGGGCCCTCCGCCGTCCTCACCGCGCTCGCCCTCTCCGGGCTGCCGGTCGACCGGTTCTGCTTCGAGGGCTTCCTGCCGCGCAAGGCCGGCGAGCGCCTCGGCAAGCTCCGCGAGCTCGCCGCCGAACGCCGCACCCTCGTCTACTTCGAGGCCCCGCACCGGCTCGACGACACCCTGGCCGCGATGGCCGAGGTCTTCGGCGTCGACCGCCGCGCCGCCGTCTGCCGCGAGCTGACCAAGACCTACGAGGAGGTCAAGCGCGGCGGGCTCGGCGAGCTGGCCGCCTGGGCCGCCGAAGGCGTGCGCGGGGAGATCACCGTGGTCGTCGAGGGAGCCCCGGCCGCGGCCCCCGGCGATGTGGACGCCGAGGAGCTGGTGAACCGGGTACGGGTGCGCGAGGAGGCGGGGGAGCGGCGCAAGGAGGCCATCGCGGCGGTCGCGGCCGAGGCGGGGCTACCCAAGCGAGAGGTGTTCGACGCCGTGGTCGCGGCAAAGAACGCGGCACAGAAGTCGCCGTGAGACGGTAAAGAGCTAACCTGAAAAGCAAAGCTCAGACCGCGCACCGGGCGCTTTGGGCATGACTCGCCCAAGGACCGTCCAACACTGGACAGGGCCTGATGCGCTCCCGCCCGAAGAGGCGTCCACTGGCTATGGCACCAGTGGAACAAGAGGAGCTGGCATGAGTGAGATCGCCGAACCCCAACCCGTCTCCGTACCCACCGCTTCTACCGTCACCGCCCCGGCCGCCGCCGCGGCTCCCGCTCCCGCGGCCGTGCCGACCGTGCACGAGGCGTACTCCTTCGCCTGCATGAAGTGCGGGTACGGGTGGGAGCAGGGATACGAGATCGAGCACCACACCGACGGCCGGGGCCTGCCGTTCATCGTCTACACGGCGAACGGCGAGCGGGTCCCCTCCCCCCTGTCCAACCCGACCTGCATGAACTGCGGCGGCCACGTGGTGCGGATCATGCGGGAGGGCCAGGTCAAGTCCGTCATCGGCATGCTCGACCAGCTCTACCACCACCGCGCGGCCCCCGGGATCGCCGGCCCGGTGCCCGCCGGGTACACCACGAGGGCCCCCAAGCCCCATAAGGCCTCCCTGCACGACGCCCCCGGACCGGTCCCGGTGGAACGGCCCGGCCTGATGGCCCGGCTGCTGGGGCTCTTCCGCCGGTCATAAGATCGGCCGCATGAGCCGTAGTACGCCGAACGACGCGCCGCCGCCGCTGCCCGAACCGCTCCGGGTGGCGGTCGCCGACTCCCACACCCACCTGGACATGCAGTCCGGCACCGTCGAGGAGGGCCTCGCCAAGGCCGCCTCCGTCGGGGTCACCACCGTCGTCCAGGTGGGCTGCGACGTGAAGGGCTCCCGCTGGGCCGCCGAGACCGCCGCCGCCCACGAGAACGTGCACGCGGCCGTGGCCCTGCACCCCAACGAAGCCCCCCGGATCGTGCACGGGGACCCCGACGGCTGGTCGCGGCAGGGCGCCCGGACGGGCGGCGGCGAGGCCGCCCTCGACGACGCGCTCGCCGAGATCGAGGCCCTGGCCGCCCTCGCGCACGTGAAGGCGGTCGGCGAGACCGGCCTCGACTACTTCCGGACCGGCCCGGAGGGCATGGCCGCGCAGGAGCGTTCCTTCCGCGCGCACATCGAGATCGCCAAGCGGCAGGGCAAGGCCCTGGTCATCCACGACCGCGAGGCGCACGCGGACGTGCTGCGCGTCCTGCGCGAGGAGGGCGCCCCCGAGCGGACCGTCTTCCACTGCTACTCCGGCGACGCGGAGATGGCCCGCGAGTGCGCCGCCGCCGGCTACTACATGTCCTTCGCCGGGACCGTCACCTTCAAGAACGCGGCGCCCCTGCGCGAAGCCCTCGCGGTGGCCCCGCTGGAGCTGGTCCTCGTGGAGACGGACGCCCCGTACCTCACCCCGGCCCCGTACCGGGGACGGCCCAACGCGCCGTACCTGATTCCGCTGACCGTACGGGCGATGGCCGCCGTCCGCGGCCTCGACGAGGACGCCATGGCGACGGCACTGGCGGCCAACACGGCCCGCGCCTTCGCCTACTGAGGCCCCCCGCACCAGCTCCTCACCCGTTCGCCACGTTCCGTAGCCGCCCGGCTTTGTAGCGTGACGGCCGCTCCGCTAGGGTGCCGTGCCCGAAGCAGCCGGACGGACCAGTGGAGCGAGCGCGATGAGCGATGTGGCCTGGCCGGCCGGTGGACGCGACCCCTGGGCCGCGGCCCCGGACCCGACCGCGGAACCGGGCCTCCACCCGGACCCGTTCCTCGCCCCGGGCGCGGGCCGGGACCTGATGGATCCGGACCTGATGGATCCGTACGCGGACCCGTACCCGGACCCGGGGACGCCGGCCCCGGACCCGGCCGCCGGACCGGTGCCCTACCGGGTCCCGGATCCGTACGCGGGGCGTGGAGCAAGCCCGGACGCGGATCCGTACGCGGATCCGGGGGCAGGCCCGGACGCGGATCCCTTCCCGGACCCGGCGCCGGGCCGGGCTCCGGACCCGTTCCCGGGCCCGGCGGCGGATTCGGGCCCGGACCTGCTCCCGCGCCCGGGTGCGGACCGGGACCCGGACCCGGGAGCGCTCACGGAGCCCGCGGTGCCGGCGCCCCGCGGCGGCGGGCGTCGGCGGACGGCCGCCGAGCCCGGGGCGGGCCGCCGGGCCCGCGGCCGGACCCCCGCCCCGGCCGGTCCCGTCCCGGGCCCCGCACTCGAGCCGGAGCCGCCGGCCACCGGCCGCCGGCGCCGCACCGCGCCGGCGGCGCCCCCGGACACCGCCGCCGCCCCGGCCGGACCGGCCCCCGCGGGGACCGGACGGCGCCGGGGCGGACTCGGCACGGTGCCCGCGCCGGCCGTCCCGGCCCCCGTCCCGGCCGTCCCGGCCCCCGTCCCGGCCCCCGGCGGCGGCCCCGCGCCCGGTCCGAGGCGGCGCCGGAGCGCCGCCCCCGCTCCCCGGGACACCTGGCGGCGCATCGTGCCGCAGGCCTTGGTCGTCGCGTTCCTGGCGGGCGGCACCACCGCCTTCGTCGCCGCCGACAAGGCCGTCCGCCTCACCGTCGACGGAGTCCCGCGGACCCTGCACACCTTCGCCGACGACGTGGACGAGCTGCTGGCCGCCGAAGGACTCGGCATCGGCCCCCACGACCTCGTCGCCCCGGCCGGGGCGGAGGTCCTCGACGACGGCGACGAGATCGTGCTGCGCTACGGCCGCCCGCTGAGCCTGACCCTGGACGGACAGCGGCGCGAGGTGTGGACCACCGCCCGCACCGTCGACGGCGCACTGCGCCAGTTCGGCATCCGCGCCGAGGGCGCCTACCTCTCCGCACCCCGCACCGCCGCCGTCCCCCGGACCGGCCTGACCCTCGCCGTCCGCACCGAACGCAGCATCACCTTCATGGCCGACGGCCGCGAGCGGGCGATCCGCACCAACGCCGCCACCGTGCAGGAGGCCCTCGACGAAGCCGGGATCACCCTCCACGGCCAGGACGCCACCTCCGTGCCCGCCGGCTCCTTCCCGCGCGACGGCCAGACCGTCACCGTCCTCCGCATCACCGGCACCCGCGAGATCCGCGAGGAACGCATCCCGTACGCGACCGAGCGGGTCAAGGACCCCGACCTCTTCGCCGGCACCGAAGTCGTCGAGCGCTCCGGACGGCCCGGAGCGCGCAGGGCCACGTACAGCCTGCGCACCGTCAACGGGGTCCGGCAAAGGCCCCGCAAGATCGCCGAGGAGACCGTCCGCGAGCCCGTCAGCCAGCTCGTCAAGGTCGGCACCAAGCCGCTGCCCACCTCCGTCCAGGGCGCGGACGGCCTCGACTGGGGCGCGCTGGCCCGCTGCGAGTCGGGCGGCCGGCCCGGCGCCACGGACCCCTCGGGCACGTACGGGGGGCTCTACCAGTTCGACGTGCAGACCTGGCAGGCCCTCGGCGGCAGAGGCCGCCCGCAGGACGCTCCGGGCCCGGAACAGACGTACCGGGCGAAGAAGCTCTACGTACAGCGGGGGGCGAGTCCCTGGCCACACTGCGGCCGTACCCTTTATCGGTGAGCACCGCAGAGCAGCAGCCCGAACCCGCCGTACCGGCGACCGGTACGCCGGAGACCTCCCCGTCCGAGACCGCCCCGCCCGAGATGTCGGCCCTCCTCGGGGCGGCCGACATCCGGGAGCTGGCCGCCGTACTCGGCGTACGGCCGACGAAGCAGAAGGGCCAGAACTTCGTCATCGACGCCAACACGGTGCGCCGCATCGTGCGCACCGCCGAGGTCCGGCCCGACGACGTGGTCGTCGAGGTCGGGCCCGGACTGGGCTCGCTGACGCTCGCACTGCTGGAGGCCGCCGACCGGGTCGTCGCCGTCGAGATCGACGACATCCTGGCCGCCGCGCTGCCCGCCACCATCGAGGCGCGGATGCCCGAGCGCAAGGACCGCTTCGCGCTGGTCCACTCCGACGCGATGCTGGTCAAGGAGCTGCCCGGCCCGCCGCCGACCGCGCTCGTCGCGAACCTCCCCTACAACGTGGCCGTGCCGGTCCTGCTCACCATGCTCAGCCGCTTCCCGAGCATCGAGCGCACCCTGGTCATGGTGCAGGCGGAGGTCGCCGACCGGCTCGCCGCCAAGCCCGGCAACAAGGTCTACGGAGTCCCCTCCGTCAAGGCCAACTGGTACGCGGACGTCAAGCGGGCCGGCTCCATCGGCCGCAACGTCTTCTGGCCCGCGCCGAACGTGGACTCCGGGCTGGTCTCGCTGGTGCGCCGGGCCGAGCCCGTGAAGACCACCGCCACCCAGGCCGAGGTCTTCGCCGTCGTGGACGCCGCCTTCGCGCAGCGCCGCAAGACGCTCCGCGCGGCGCTGTCCGGCTGGGCCGGGTCCGCGGCGGGCGCGGAGGCGGCGCTGGTCGCCGCCGGAGTCTCCCCGCAAGCCCGCGGCGAGTCCCTCACCGTCGAGGAGTTCGCGGCGATCGCCGAGCACAAGCCCGCCGCGGAGAGGCCCGCGCTGTGAGCGGGACGATCACCGTACGGGTCCCCGCGAAGGTCAACGTCCAGCTGGCGGTGGGCGCGGCCCGGCCGGACGGCTTCCACGACCTCGCGAACGTCTTCCTGGCCGTCTCCCTCCACGACGAGGTCACCGCGACCGCCGCCGCCGGACTGACCGTGACCTGCGCGGGGCCGGACGCCGGCAAGGTGCCGCTCGACCGGACCAACCTGGTGGCCCGGGCCGCGGAGATCCTGGCGGAGCGGGCGGGGCTGAGCCCCGACGTGCACCTCCACATCGAGAAGCGGATCCCGGTGGCGGGCGGCATGGCCGGCGGCAGCGCCGACGGGGCGGCCGCCCTGCTGGCCTGCGACGCCCTCTGGGGTCTGAAGACCCCGGTCGGGGACCTCCTCGACATCTGCGCGGAGCTGGGCAGCGACGTGCCGTTCAGCCTGGTCGGCGGGGCGGCGCTGGGCACCGGGCGCGGGGAGATCCTGACCCCGGTCGCGGCCGGGACCTTCCACTGGGTGTTCGCGGTGGCCGACGGCGGGCTCTCCACCCCGGCGGTGTTCCGCGAGTTCGACCGCCTCACCGCCGGTACGGACGTCCCCGCCCCGCAGGCCTCCCCGGCCCTCCTCGCGGCCCTGGCCTCCGGTGACCCGGACGAGCTGGCCGCCACCCTGGCCAACGGGCTCCAGCCCGCGGCCCTCTCGCTGCGGCCGGCGCTGGCCGACACCCTGGCGGCGGGTACGCAGGCCGGGGCGCTGGCCGGGATCGTCTCCGGCTCCGGCCCCACGACGGCCTTCCTGGTCCGCGACGCGGAGTCCGCGATGAAGGTGTCCGCAGCCCTGGAAGCCTCCGGCACCTGCCGCGGCACCCACCTGGCGATGAGCCCGGCCCCGGGCGCGACCCTCCTCTGACCAGCTGCGGGTGCGCCGCTGCGCGGCGCCGAGTCCCCTACCCGGCGTCAGCCAAATCCAGCCCCTCCGGCGTTTGAGGAGCGGGGTCTGGGGCGGAGCCCCAGGGAACGGGCGAAGGGCGGGTAGGGGAACTCCGTCCGCGCAGCGGGATCGGGGGCGCCGGCCCCGGGTACCTAGGGGGGACTGAGTATCCGCGCCCTGTCGCGGCCCCCGCCCGCGCGGGACCGTAACCCCATGGGAGCCAGCGCACAAGACATCGCCGATGCCACCCCCGCCACCCGGGACCGCTACGTCGACCTGCTCCGGGTCGCCTCGCTCGGGACGGTCATCGCCGGGCACTGGCTGATGGCCGCCGTCAGCGGCGACGGCATAGGGAACCTGCTCGCCGTCGTGCCGCCGCTCCAGGTGCTCACCTGGGCGCTGCAGGTCATGCCGGTGTTCTTCTTCGTCGGGGGGTTCTCGCACGCCCTGTCCTACCGGTCCCTCGCACGCCGCACCGACGGCCCGGTGTACGCCGCCTTCCTGCGGGCCCGCCTGCGGCGGCTGCTGCGGCCCACCCTCGTGTTCGTCGCCGTCTGGACCGCCGTCGCCCTGACCGCGCAGCTCCTCGGCGGGGGCGGCGGCCGGCTGTCGGGGGCCGCGTTCCGGCTGGTCACGCAGCCGCTGTGGTTCATCGGGATCTACCTCGCGATGGTCGCCCTCACCCCGCCCCTGCTGACCCTGCACGAGCGCTACGGCTGGGCCGCCTTCGGGGCCCTGGCCGCGGCTGCCGCCGCCGTCGATCTGCTGCGCTTCGCGGGCGGCGTCCCGTACGCCGAGTTCCTGAACTTCGCCTTCGTCTGGCTCGCCGTCCACCAGCTCGGCTTCCTGCGCGCCACCGGCCCTGGCCGTGGGCAGCTCCGCCGTCCCGGCGCCCTCGCCGCCGCCGGGCTCGCCGGGGCCGTCCTGCTGGTGGCGTACGGGCCGTACCCGCTGTCCATGGTCGGGATGCCGGGGGAGAAGGTCTCCAACATGGCCCCGCCCACCCTGGCCCTGCTCGCGCACGGGATCTGGCTCGTGGGCGCCGTGGAGCTGCTCAGGGCCCCCGCCGCCGGCTGGCTGGCCCGGCCCCGGGTCTGGCGCGGGGTGGTCGCCGCCAACGGGGTCGCCATGACGGCCTTCCTCTGGCACCTCACCGCGATGCTCGCCGTGTACGCCGCCCAGCTCGGCCTCGGCTTCGCCCTGCCCGAGCCCGCCGGGGCGGCCTGGTGGGCCCAGGTACCGGTCCGGTTCCTCGCCGCCGCCGCGCTGACCTGCGTACTCGTCGCGGTCTTCCGCCGCTTCGAGGCGCCCGCCGGGAGCACCGCGCACCCCGGCGCCGGCGCCGGCCCCGGCTCGGGCCCCCGCGCCGCCCTCGGCACCGCGCTCTGCCTCCTGGGCGTTCTCGGGCTCTCCACGACCGGTCTCGGCGGGCTCCTGGAAGGCCACAGCGCCACCCTGATCGCGCTCCCGGTCACCGCGCCCGCCGCGATCGGCATGGCGCTGGGCGGCTGGCTGCTGGTGGAACGGTCCGGCACTTCGCGGAGGGTTAGGCTGAGGGGCTGATCCACACCCCTTCCCTGGAGCGCTCCTGATGGCCGTCAACCTGGTCAATGTCGAGGCAGTCAGCAAGGTGTACGGCACCCGTACCCTGCTCGACGGCATCTCCCTCGGCGTATCCGAGGGGGACCGGATCGGTGTCGTAGGCCGCAACGGCGACGGCAAGACCACCCTCATCCGCATGCTCGCCAAGCTGGAGGAACCCGACATCGGCCGGGTCACCCAGAACAGCGGCCTGCGCATGGGCGTGCTCACCCAGCACGACTCCCTCGACCCCTCGGCCACCGTCCGGCACGAGATCATCGGGGACATGGCCGACCACGAGTGGGCCGGCAACGCGAAGATCCGCGACGTCCTGACCGGCCTCTTCGGCGGGCTCGACCTGCCCGGCTTCGGGCAGGGCCTGGACACGGTCATCGGCCCGCTCTCCGGTGGGGAGCGCCGCCGCATCGCGCTCGCCCAGCTGCTCATCGCCGACCAGGACCTCCTCGTACTCGACGAGCCCACCAACCACCTCGACGTCGAGGGCATCTCCTGGCTGGCCAAGCACCTCCAGGAGCGCCGCTCCGCGCTCGTCTGCGTCACCCACGACCGGTGGTTCCTCGACCAGGTCTGCACCCGCATGTGGGACGTGCAGCGCGGTGACGTCCACGAGTACGAGGGCGGCTACAGCGACTACGTCTTCGCCCGCGCCGAGCGCGACCGCATCGCGGCGACCGAGGAGTCCAAGCGGCAGAACCTGATGCGCAAGGAGCTCGCCTGGCTGCGCCGCGGCGCCCCCGCGCGGACCTCCAAGCCGCGCTACCGCATCGAGGCCGCCAACGAGCTGATCGCCGACGTGCCGCCGCCGCGCGACAAGTCCGAGCTGATGAAGTTCGCGAACGCCCGCCTCGGCAAGACCGTGTTCGACCTGGAGAACGTCACCGTCCAGGCCGGCCCCAAGACCCTCCTCCAGCACCTCACCTGGCACCTGGGCCCCGGCGACCGCGTCGGTCTCGTCGGCGTCAACGGCGCCGGCAAGACCTCCCTGCTGCGGGCCCTCGCCGAGGCCGCCCGCACTCAGGGCGAGGTCCAGCCGGCCGCCGGGTCCGTGACCGTCGGCAAGACCGTCAAGCTGGCCTACCTCTCGCAGGAGGTCGGCGAACTCGACCCGTCCCTGCGGGTCCTGGAGGCCGTGCAGCGCGTCCGCGACCGGGTCGACCTCGGCCAGGGCCGCGAGATGACGGCCGGGCAGCTGTGCGAGCAGTTCGGCTTCACCAAGGAGAAGCAGTGGACGCCCGTCGGCGACCTCTCCGGTGGTGAGCGGCGCCGGCTGCAGATCCTGCGCCTGCTGATGGACGAGCCCAACGTCCTCTTCCTCGACGAGCCCACCAACGACCTCGACATCGAGACCCTGACCCAGCTGGAGGACCTCCTCGACGGCTGGCCCGGGTCGATGATCGTGATCTCGCACGACCGGTTCTTCATCGAGCGCACCACCGACACGGTCATGGCCCTGCTCGGCGACGCGAGCCTGCGGATGCTCCCGCGCGGCCTCGACGAGTACCTGGAGCGCCGCCGGAAGATGATCGACGCGGCCGCTCCGGCGCCCGCCCCGGCCGCCGCCGGAAAGTCCTCGGCCTCCGGGGACGCGCGCGCCGCGAAGAAGGAGCTGCAGAAGATCGAGCGGCAGCTCAACAAGATGACGGACCGCGAGAGCAGTCTGCACGCCCAGATCGCCGAGAACTCCACCGACTTCGACAAGGTCGCCAAGCTCGACGCCGAACTGCGGGAACTCATCGCGGACCGGGACGACTTGGAGATGCGCTGGCTGGAGCTCGCCGAAGACGCGTAGGGCGCGGGGCCCGCGCGCCCCAACTGGCCGATAACGACGGCATCACGGGCCGGTCCTCCCTTGGGAACAGGGGTCGGACCGGCCCGGCGCGGTTCTCGTCGGCAGTGATAGAAAGGGCTTCCTCCCACACCCGAAGCCGAAGGTATGCGCTGATGACCGAGCCGCCCCAGCCGCCGAACCAGCCGCCGAACCCTTCCGGTTACGGGCACCTGCCAGGGCCCCCGCAGCCCGGTTACGGTTTCCCGCCGCAGGGCGAGAACCCGTACGCACAGCAGCCCGCGCCGCAGGGGCCGTACGGCCAGCCGCCGCAGGGCCCGTACGGCGCGCAGCCGCCCGGGGGCTACGGCTTCCCGCCCCCGCCCCCGCACATGGCCCCCGGCGCCCCCGGCATGCCGCCCGGGCCGCCCGGCGGGCCGAAGAAGAAGCTCGCCGTGCTGATCGCGGCCTCCGTCGCCGGCGTGCTCGTCCTGGGCACCGGCGGCTACTTCGCGTTCTTCGCCGGCAAGGACAAGGGCGCCGACCAGGTCATCGGGCAGGACACCACCCCGCCCGCGGACGACAAGGCCTCGCCCTCCGCCTCCGCCTCCGTGGACAAGGGGGACGGCAGCGGCAACGGCGGTGAGGAGGAGGAAGACCTCAACGCCGGCCGCAAGCAGGGCGAGAGCAAGGTCCTCTGGTTCAAGAGCAGCAAGATCGACGGCCCCGGCGGGGGCGTCGACTCCAAGGGGCAGTGGATCGTCGGCGACACCGTCGTCAAGTCCGTCTGGAAGTCGGTCACCGCCTACGGGGTCAAGGACGGCAAGGAGAAGTGGACCCTCACCCTCCCCGCCGTCGTCTGCGGGGTCACCGACATGACCGCGGACGGCAAGACCGTCGTCATGTACAAGAACGGCGAGTCCAGCAGCGCCGACTGCAACCAGATGCGGATGATCGACCTCAAGGCCGGCAAGGAGGGATGGTCGAAGGAGGTCCCCAAGGAGGGTCTCTTCGACATCTTCACCAGCCCGGACCTCGCCCTCACCGGCGACTCCCTCGTCGTCAACCGGATGGGCACGACCAGCGCGTTCAAGGTCAGCACCGGGGACAAGCTCTTCACCAACAAGGTGGAAGAGGGCTGCCGGCCCGGCGACTTCGTCGCCATGAACGGCAAGATGCTCGCCATCGCGACCTGCCAGGACGCCGACAAGACCGTCCAGGTCATGGACGCCGACCCGGTCACCGGCAAGGGCACCTGGATCTACAAGCTCCCCAAGGACTTCCAGGTCAAGAACGTCTACTCGCTGGACCCGATCGTCCTCGACCTCGGCAACGGCGACAAGGAGCGCTCCATCGTGGTCCTCGGACCCGACGGCAAGAAGCGCGCCACCGTCTCCGGCGAAGGCAGCTTCCCGGTCGGCTGCGGCGGCCTGTTCAACCGTTCGCTCCAGAGCTGTGGTTCCTCCAACGTGGACGCGAACACCCTCTACCTGCCCACCAAGCCCGACGTCGGCAAGCCGAACGAGATCGTCGCCTTCGACCTCGGCACCGGCAAGGTGAAGTGGCGCACCCCGGCAGGCGAGGGACGCACCCTCACCCCGCTGAAGGCGGCGGGCGGCCAGGTCGTCGTCTACCGAGAGGCGGAGAGCGAGAAGGGCGGCGAGGTCCTCACCATCCCGGCCGGCGGGGGCACGCCCACCGCGGTCCTGCGCAACCCGTCCGGCCCCGCCGCCCCGGTGGAGAGCTCCTTCCTCTCCCCGAACGTGGACTACGTGGACGGCCGGCTGTTCGTCTCCGCCTCCCACCTGCAGGCCGACAACAAGAGCGAGAAGTTCCTGATGGTCTTCGGCAAGTGAGCGACCGCCCCGAGAACGAGCAGTCCGCCGAACCGCCCACCGAGAGGCAGTAGCACCGATGAGTACCCCGCCGCCCCCCAGCCAGCCGCCGTCCGGCGGGTTCGGCGCGCCGCAGGACCCGCCGCCGGGCGGCTTCTCCGCGCCCCCGCCCCCGCCGGCGCCCCCGGCCATGCCGGCCGGCCCCCCGCCGCCCCCGGCCCAGCCGCCGACCGTCCCGGCGCCGGCCGGGTCCCCCGGCGGGCAGGCCTCGTACGGGTATCCGCAGGAGCAGTCCTACGGCTACCCGCAGCAGCCCGGCACCGCGCCCATGTACGCGGCCCAGAGCCCGGCCGTCCCGGCCGGCGGCCGCGGCGGCAACGACGTCCGCACGCAGCTGATGATCGTCGGCGCGGCCCTCCTGGCCATCGTCCTCATCGTCGGCGGCGGCTTCTGGTACGTCTCCGGCGAGGACGAGGGCTCCGGCAGCCAGCCCGTGGCCGGCGGCAGCGAGAGCCCCGGCGGCGACAAGGCCCCGGGCGGCGGCGGCACCGAGAAGGCACCGGCCAAGACCAAGTCGAAGACCTTGGTCAACGTCCCGATGCCGGAGTCGAAGGAGATCGTCCAGATCCCCGGGTCCTGGCTCACCGACACCACCTACGCCAAGTCCGACATGGCCAAGGTCGTCGGCTACAACCTGGCCGACGGCACCAAGAAGTGGGAGATCCCGCTCGGCGCCAACGTCTGCGCCGCCAGCCGCTGGGTCTCGGACAACAAGACGGCGATCCTCTTCGACGAGGCCATGCCGACGGCCGAGAAGAAGTACCCGCAGTGCAGGCAGGTCGGCGTCATCGACCTGAACACCGGCAAGCTCCTGTGGAAGGCGACCGCCAAGTCCCAGACCGGCGGCGACAAGCCGGTCGTCCTCGCGGAGGTGACCGTCACCGGCCAGACCGTCGCCGCTGGCGGCCTGAGCGGCGGCGCCGCCTGGAACCTCGCCGACGGCAAGGTCCTGTGGTCCGCCAAGACCGACGCGGACCGGTGCGAGGACCTCGGCTACGGGGGCGGCCCGGCCCTCGCGGTGATCCGCCGCTGCGGCCAGCACCCGGACTACGTGCTGCACGCCCAGAGCCTCGACCCGGTCAGCGGTGCGCCCAAGGGCTCGTACAAGCTGCCCGCGGGCATCGACTTCGCCCAGATCGTCTCCACCAAGCCGCTGATCGTCGCGGCGGACGTCAACGACACCTCCAAGAACGCCACCGGCGTCAGCGACCTCTTCGTCCTCGACGACGCGGGCCAGCTCAAGACGCGCATCCCGCTCACCTCGGGCAACTACAACCCCGAGTGCGGGGCCACCGAGGTCGAGGACTGCACCAACATGGTCGTCGGCAACGGCAAGCTCTACCTGCCGACCGAGGAGCACAAGGGCACGACCGAATACGGCCGCACCAACGAGATCGTCTCCTTCGACCTGGAGACCGGCAAGCTGACCACCGACCGCGCCGACGCCGGCGAGCGCTACACCGTCTACCCGCTGCGCATGGACGGCTCCAACCTCATCGCCTACAAGGTCCCGCCCTACGACGGCGGCGGCCAGGTCGTCTCCATCGACGGCAAGACGATGAAGGAGACCGTGCTCATGCAGAACCCGGCGAACAAGGAGTCGCAGCGCGCCGAGACCCAGTTCCTGCCGGACTCCGGCGAATTCCGCTACGGCAACGGGAAGTTCTTCATCGCCCGCACCGCCGTGATGAGCAGGTCCTCGGGCTCCGACCCGTACTACACCTTCGTCTCCTTCACGACGGGCTGACCCGCGGCGCCAGACGCCCAGACCCCCCACCCCCCCCCAAGAACCCCCAGAACCCCCGGAAGCCCCCGGAAGGTCCGGGTGAATTCGAGGGGTCGTTGCAACACGTGGTCGGTTGATCAGGCCGCGAGCAGTTTAGACAGGCGCTCGGCTGGGGTTTCCCAGCCGAGCGTTTTGCGTGGGCGCCCGTTGAGTTCGGCGGCGACGGTGGCCAGGTCCTGGGGCGTGTGCCGGGACAGGTCGGTGCCCTTGGGGAAGTACTGCCGCAGCAGGCCGTTCGTGTTCTCGTTGGAGCCGCGCTGCCAGGGACTGGCCGGGTTGCAGAAGTAGACCGGGATGTTCGTGGCGACGGTGAATGCCTGGTGGGCGGCCATCTCCACGCCCTGGTCCCAGGTCAGGGATCGCCGCAGGTGGGGCGGGAGAGTCTTCACCGTCTCCACGAGCGCGTCCCGGGTGCTGGCCGCCGTGTGGTCGAAGGGCAGGTGGGCGAGCATCACGTAGCGGGTGGTGCGTTCGACGAGGGTGCCGATCGCGGACTTGCCGTCCTTTCCGATGATGAGATCGCCTTCCCAGTGGCCGGGGACGGCCCTGTCGGCGGCCTCGGCAGGCCGGTCGCTGATCATCACCATGTTCGGTATGGCGCGCGGCTTGCGCTTGTAGGACTGGCGGTGTGGCCGGCGGCGGGACCGGCCCGTCCGCAGGGCGCGGGTGAGTTCGCGGCGGAGCTCTCCGCGGCCCTGGACGTAGAGAGCCTGGTAGATCGTCTCGTGGGCCACGTGCATCTCCGGCCGGGCGGGGAACCGTGCCTGCAGAGCCTGGCAGATCTGTTCCGGACTCCATCGGAGTGTGAGGTGGGCCTGGATGAACTGGCGTAGTTCGGCGCTCCGGCGGATCTTGCCGGGCTTGGGGCGGGGGCGCCGTTGCTCGGCGCGGCGGTGGGCTGCGTGGGGCCGGTAGGCCCAGCAGGACGAGTCGCCGCGTGAGGGAATGCCGTTGCGGCGGATCTCCCTGCTGATGGTGGAGGGGCTGCGGCCCAGCTCGGCGGCGATGGTGCGGATCGACGCCTTCTCGCGCAGTCGGTCGGCTATGTGGATGCGGTCCTCTTCGCGGAGGTACCTGGATACGCCAGAAGCCGAAGCCTCCACGGTGATCGGAGGCTTCGGCTTCCCAGACGGCGGCGAGTGCCAACCGTTGCGCCATCTCTTGCCGGTCCGCAGGTTGATACCGACGATCCGGCAGGCTTCTCTGTTGCTGTAGCCCTGCTGCATGAGCCGGGAGTATGCCTCCCGCTCACGCGTCAGACGGCCACCGCCCCCTGGTCCCCGGTTCTCCCGGATCTTGAAATCCATCGCATCCCCTGAGCTGGGGTGTTGCGACGACCACTAGAACTCAAGCCGTCCTTCCGGGGGCTTCTGCGCGGTATCCGCACCGCGCCGTCGAACAAGCGTGTAGCTTGCCGGGTCAGAAGGGCGGGGGTGGGTGTCCCAATGGGCGTACGGGTCATGGTGGTCGACGAGCACCGGCTGCTGGCCGAGGCGCTCGCCTCGGCCCTGAAACTGCGCGGCCACCGGGTGCTGGCGGCCGCCGCCCCGGCCGCGGGCGCCGCCGAACTGGTCATCAGCCGGGCCCCGGAGGTCTGCCTGCTGGGCACCGCCACGCCCGCCGAGCCCGGAGTCTTCGAGCCGATCGTCCGGATCAAGCGGGAGCGTCCGCAGATCGCCGTGGTCGTCCTGGGACCGGTGCCGAGCCCGCGCGGGATCGCCGCCGCCTTCGCGGCCGGCGCCTCGGGGTACGTACGCCACGACGAGCGCATCGAAGGCGTGGAGCGGGCCCTGGCCAAGGCCCGGGCGGGGGAAGTGGCCATCGCGCCGCAGCTGTTGCAGGCAGCCTTCGCCGAGCTGCTCAACCCCGCCGCGCAGCCCGACGACGAGGGCAGCCGGCTGCTGCGGCTGCTCACCCCGCGCGAGGTGGAGGTGCTGGTCCGGGTCGCCGAGGGCGAGGACACCCGGCTCATCGCCGCCGGCATGGCCATCGCGCCGAGCACCGCGCGCACGCACGTCCAGCGGGTGCTGATGAAGCTGGGCGTGGGCTCGCGGCTGGAGGCGGCCGCGCTGGCCGCCCGTACGGGTCTGCTGGACCGGGCCGGACCGCCGCCGTCCGGGGGCGCCCGGCCCTGATCCGGGCCCGGGATTTCCCCGGCGGCGCGGATTCGGGTATGCCGGTGACCAGCACGCGTTCGGTGCGTGCGTTCCCCCGGCGAGAGGCAGCAGGCACGTGAGCGAGACGGCGTCTTCCAAGGATTCCAAATACCTGGTCACCGGCGGAGCCGGATACGTGGGCGGGGTGGTCGTGGCCCACCTCCTGGAGGAGGGCCACGAGGTCACCGTCCTCGACGACCTCTCCACCGGCTTCCGTTCCGGGGTGCCGTCGGGCGCCGAGTTCATCGAGGGCCGGATCCAGGACGCCGCCGAGTACCTGGACCCGTCCTACGACGGGGTCCTGCACTTCGCGGCCTCCTCGCAGGTCGGCGAATCCGTGGTGAACCCCGGCAAGTACTGGGAGAACAACGTCGGCGGCACCCTGGCCCTGCTGGCCGCGATGCGCGGGGCGGGCGTGCGCCGACTGGTGTTCTCCTCCACCGCGGCCACCTATGGGGAGCCCGGCGACGGGCCGTTGACCGAGTCCTCGGTGACCGCCCCCACCAACCCGTACGGGGCCTCGAAGCTCGCCGTCGACCACATGATCGCGGGGGAGTGCGCGGCGCACGGCCTCGCGGCGGTCTCGCTGCGCTACTTCAACGTGGCCGGGGCGTACGGGCGGTTCGGCGAGCTGCACGACCCCGAGACCCACCTGATCCCGCTGGTGCTGCAAGTGGCCCTCGGCGAGCGGGAGTCGATCTCCGTGTTCGGCGAGGACTACCCGACCCCGGACGGCACCTGCGTACGGGACTACATCCACGTCGCCGACCTCGCGGAGGCCCACCTGGCGGCGCTGCGGGTCGCCGCCGGGGGCGAGCACCTGGTGTGCAACCTCGGCAACGGCAGCGGGTTTTCGGTCCGCGAGGTCATCGAGACGGTCCGCAAGGTCACCGGGAAGGAGATTCCCGAGATCGTGGCCCCCCGCCGGGACGGCGATCCGGCCTTCCTCGTCGCCTCCGCCCGCACGGCCCACGAGCGCCTCGGCTGGACCCCGACCCGCTCGGACCTCACGGGCATCGTGACGGACGCCTGGAACTTCACCCGCGCCCGGCGCGGCTGAGCCCTCAGGCGCCCCCGGCCCACCCCTGCCACGCGCGCGCCCCCGCCCCCACCAGGGCGGGGGCGTGCGTGCGTTCCGGGCGCGCCCTCGCCGGGCGCTGCACGCGGGCGCCCGGCGTGCGCACGCCGAGTGAAATACCCCCCGTGCAACTGCCCATGGCACACGACCGGACGGAACGGGCCTTACCCGGGCAGGAAGCAGGCGATTTCAAGCCACCCCGGAGCCCCTCCGGAAGCGCCTCGCCGGAAAATCGCTCGAAAAACTTCTGCAATTCGGCCAACCACGAGTCGACCCCGGCCCTACGCTGATGCGTGACACCGGTGGGGGCCGGTGTTGATTCAGGGGTCGAGACAAGTCGGGTACGACGTCCGGTCCGGGGTAGTGCAGAGATGTCACGGCGGCGGCCGCGGCGCCTGCGGATCACCCGGTCCGGGCGTCGTACCCGCAGCCGTCCGTTCCCCGACCCTTGGGGGTTTTGTGGTCCGTATCCGGGTACTCGTGGTCGACGATCACCGCATCTTCGCCGAATCTCTCGCCGCCGCGCTCGCGGCCGAACCGGACGTGGACGTCTCCGCGGCCGGCAGTGGCCCCGCCGCGCTGCGCTGCCTCGAACGCGCGGTGGCCGAGGGCCGCCGCTTCGACGTTCTGCTCGTCGATTCCGACCTGGCCGCCGTCCCCGCGGGCGTTCCCGCCCAGCGGGAGTCCGCCTCCGTCCCGCCCGCCGCCGACGGGATCGCGCTGGTGGCAGGCGTACGGGTGTCCCATCCCGATGTCCGTACGGTCGTGCTCGCCGAGCGCGACGACGCACGCCGGGCCGCCCTCGCGCTCCAGGCGGGAGCATCGGGCTGGGTGGCCAAGGACTGCTCGCTCTCACGGCTCCTGGCCGTCATCCGCGGAGTCCTGCGCGAGGAGACGCACCTTCCGCCCGCGCTGCTCACGGGAGTGCTCCGCGAGCTGACCGCGGCGCGCAAGCACCGTACCGACAGCGAACGGCTGGTGGAGTCCCTCACGCCCAGGGAACACGAGGTGCTGCGCTGCATGGTGGCGGGGCTGGGCCGCAAGGACGTGGCCGCGCGGCTGTTCCTCTCCCCGCACACCGTCCGCACCCACATGCAGAACGTGCTGGGCAAGCTGGGCGTGCACTCCACGCTCGCGGCGGTCGCCCTGGCCCGGCGGGCCGGGGTACGTCCCGCCGACCTGCCGGGACTGCCGGGGCAGGGACTAGCCGGGGATGTTGTCGAACGGAGCGGTCAACTGGCGTAGCAAGCCGGCGAGATCGGCGCGCTGCGTCCGCGAGAGCTGGGCCAGGATCGCTCGTTCCTGGGCCAGCAGCCCGGCGAGCGCCTGGTCGGCGCGGTCGCGGCCTTCGGGGCTGAGGCGCACCAGGACCCCGCGGCGGTCGTTGGGGTCCGGCAGCCGTTCGACGAGGCCCTTCTTGGCGAGCCGGTCGATGCGGTTGGTCATGGTCCCGGAGGTCACCAGGGTCTGCGTCAACAGCTGGCCGGGGGAGAGCTGGTAGGGCGCGCCCGCTCGCCGCAGCGAGGTCAGGACGTCGAACTCCCACGGCTCCAGGCCGTGCTCGGAGAAGGCCAGCCGTCGGGCGCGGTCGAGATGCCGCGCGAGCCTGCTGACGCGGCTGAGCACCTCGAGTGGTTCCACGTCGAGGTCAGGGCGTTCGCGCCGCCATGCCGCGACCAGTCGGTCGACCTCGTCCTCCATGCGGATCAGTGTAAAGGGTCTGTCGACGTGAAGTCTCTTTAAATCGAGTATCTCGAACTCAAGTATCTTGACATCGAGATATATTTTTCGCCACCATGGGGCATGGAGGGGGCCGGAGCAGCTTCCGATTCCGACCGCACCGCCAGCAGGGAGGCTCGAACATGCATTCCGATACCGCGCCGGCCAGGATTCCGGCGTCGACCACGGGCGACGCGCCCACCGCGCCGACCACCCCCACCACCCCCACTGCCCCCACCGCCCCCACATGGGACCCGCAGCAGTACCTCCGGCACGCCGGCCACCGGGCCAGGCCCTTCCTCGACCTTCTGGCCCGGATACCCGAGCTCCCCTCCCGGGCCGCCCGCATCGCCGACCTCGGCTGCGGCCCCGGCAACGTCACCGCGCTCCTCGCGGACCGCTGGCCCGAAGCCCACATCACCGGCTACGACCTTTCCCCCGAGATGCTCCACCGCGCCGATGCCGAATACGCCGGTTCCACCGGCGGCGGAGGCAAGCTCGACTTCCGCCACGGCAACCTCGCCGACTGGCTCCCGGAGGAGCCCTACGACCTGATCGTCTCCAACGCCGCCTTCCAGTGGGTCCCCGGCCACGCCGGCTCCTTCGCCCCCTGGATCAACGGACTGCGCCCCGGCGGCACCTTCGCCTTCCAGATCCCCGGCAACTTCACCGCCCCCAGTCACCGGATCCTCGCCGAGCTGTGCGACACCCCGCGCTGGCGGTCCCGGCTCGCCGGACACGGAGCCCGCTACATCCACATCCTCGAACCCTCCGGATACCTGGAGCGGTTCACCGAGCTCGGCTGCGCCGCCGACGTATGGGAGACCACCTACCACCAGCTGCTCGAGGGCCCCGACCCGGTACTGGACTGGGTCAAGGGCACCGCACTGCGGCCCGTGCTCACCGCGCTGGCCGACGACGAGGAGGCCGCCGAGGCCTTCCTCGCCGAGTACCGCACCCTGCTCCGCGCGGCCTACCCCACGGGCCCCCGGGGCACCGTGTTCCCGTTCCGCCGGATCTTCGCCGTCGCCCGCAGGGAGGCCTGAACATGCTCGCCGGAGTCGACCACGTCCAGCTCGCCGCCCCGCCCGGCTCGGAGGACCGGCTGCGGGCCTATTACACCGAGGTGCTCGGCATGACCGAGATCCCCAAGCCGCCGGTGCTCGCGGCGCGCGGCGGCTGCTGGTTCGCCGCCGGTCCGGTCCGGCTCCACCTCGGCATCGAGGAGGACTTCCACCCCGCCCGCAAGGCGCACCCGGGGCTCAGGGTGGATGGCATCGAGGCCTACGCGAGCAGACTTCGGGAGCGGGGCGCGAAGGTCGTCTGGGACGACGCCCTCCCGGGCCACCACCGCTTCTACTCCGAGGATCCGGTGGGCAACCGGCTGGAGTTCTTGGAACCGCACGGCCCGGAACGGCACACCCCGCGGCGCGTCGGCCGCTGAACCGCCACGGCGCATACGAAGGCGCCCCGCCACCGGAGATCCGGTGACGGGGCGCCTTCGTACGGGCGGAACCGATCAGAACAGTTCCACGTAGGTGTTCCAGCCGCCACCGATGGAGGTGTTGCCCTGGAAGGTGTTCAGGCCCTTGAGGCCCGTCGCCTTGTACACGAACGCGGTGCCGGCGGAGTTGACGCCGACGAGGTCGGTGCGGCCGTCACCGGTGATGTCGCCGACCGCGGCCAGCTTCTTCAGGCCGTTCCAGCCGCTGGCGCCGATCTTGACGCGGTCGCCGAAGCCGGCCGTGCCGTTGCCCGGGTAGACCCACAGCGTGCCGTCGGTACCGCGGGCGAGCAGGTCCGCGCGGCCGTCGCCGGTCACGTCGCCGGCGCCGAGGAGCTTGTTGTAGATGCCCCAGCCGGCGCCGAGGCGGACGCGGTCGCGGAACTGGTAGCCGTTGCCCCAGCTCGGGTAGAGCCACAGCACGTTGGACTTGTCGCGGGCCAGCAGGTCGCCGTAGCCGTCGCCGTTGATGTCGCCCACGCCGGTGAGGGAGTTGTAGATGTCCCAGCCGGCGCCCAGGTAGTGGTCGCCGATGTAGAGCTTGCCGCCGCCCCACATGAGCCACTGGGCGTCGTTCGTGGCGTTGAAGGAGGAGGCCAGGGCAATGCCGACCTGGTTGACCGGCGCCTCGCCGTTGCCCAGGACCATCTGACGGTCGGCGAAGCCGCCGTTCATCCTGCCGCTGTACCAGTAGAGGGCGCCTGCCCCGGTGCGGCCGCCCACCTCGGCGCGGCCGTGCGCGGGCACGCCGCCCTGGCCGGAGATCAGGTTCTCGTACTCCCAGCCGGTACCCATCAGCTGGCGGTCGCCGAAGCGGCCGGCGCCGTTCGACGGGTAGGTCCACGTCTTGCCGCTCGTGTCGCGGCCCACGAGCCAGTTGCCGCCGGAGTTGTTGGTCAGCACCAGGAGCTGGTTGTACATGTTCCAGCCGGTGCCGCTCTTGATCCGGTCGCCGAAGCCGCCGCCGGCCTTGCCCGGGTACACGTAGAGCGTGCCGCCGGGCGTGGCCGCCAGCAGGTCGGCACGGCCGTCGGCGTTGAAGTCGCCGCCGCCGCCGACGATCTGGGAGAAGCCGTTCCAGCCGCCGCCGAGGGAGATGCGGGCGCCGTACGGGCTGCCCGAGCCGGCCGTGCCGTTGCCCGGGTACAGGTACAGGGAGCCCGCGTACGTGCGGGCCAGCAGGTCCGCGTTGCCGTCGCCGGTCACGTCGCCGACACCGACGACCTTGTTGTAGATGTTCCAGCCGTTGCCGGACCAGCCGGTGCGGTAGGTACCGCCGGTGTTCGCCGACAGGAGGGACAGCTTGCCGGCGACGGAGAGCGTCAGCAGCTCGGGCTGCCCGTCGCGGTTGAGGTCGCCGGCGGGGACGACGTCCTTGAAGTCCCCGTCGTAGCCCGCGCCATCGACGTAGTACTCCGGGTCGGGCTTACCGTCGAAGGTCTTCAGGTACGACGAGTCGTTGAGCCCGCGGTACAGGATGTCGGACCAGCCGTCACCGTCCGCGTCGAACAGCGGCGTCAGCGAGGCCGCCGCCGCCGTACGGGCCGCGGCCTTGGACGACGGGGCCTTCGGCCGGACGCCCGTGGCGCGGTCGTCGGTCTTGGGCCGCTCGACCTTCGGCGTGGGGATCGGCTTCTCGGCGGCCGAGGCCGAGGTGCCGGAAAGGAGCATGCCCGCCGCGAGGGCGAGGGCGGTGCAGGCCGCGATGCGGCCGGAGCGCGAGGAGCGCATGAAAGACAAGAGGTCTCCCTGGTAGTCAGGCGAAACCGGGCTGAACGATCTCGTCCACGGCGCGCGGCAGTGCTGCGCTGCACGTGAGACGGCATTCCCCCCCGGGAGTTACCGAAGACTACCTGTGTGACGCGTGTTGTCTAGACATTAAGCGCGCTATTTTGATCACGTTCAGAACGCAGCGGTGCCCGGGGCCTCGGGCCCCGGGCACCAGGTGCGACGTCCCGCTCACGCACCGCGAACGGGCGGGCGCGCTCACTTCTTGCGGTGGCCCACCAGCCGCGGCTTCGCCTCCAGGTTCTCCAGTCCGTGCCAGGACAGGTTCACCAGGTGCGCCGCCACCTCGGCCTTCTTCGGCTGGCGCGTCTCCAGCCACCACTGCCCGGTCAGCGCGACCATCCCGACCAGCGCCTGCGCGTACAGCGGGGCCAGCTTCGGGTCGAAGCCGCGGGCCTTGAACTCAAGACCGAGGATGTCCTCGACCTGCGTGGCGATATCGCTGATCAGCGAGGCGAAGGTGCCCGTCGACTGGGCCACGGGGGAGTCACGGACCAGGATCCGGAAACCGTCCGTGTAGTTCTCGATGTAGTCCAGCAGCGCGAACGCCGCCTGCTCCAGCAGTTCCCGCGGGTGCCCGGCCGTCAGCGCGCCCGTCACCCCGTCCAGCAGCTGGCGCATCTCGCGGTCCACGACGACCGCGTAGAGGCCCTCCTTGCCGCCGAAGTGCTCGTAGACCACCGGCTTGGAGACTCCGGCCTTCGCCGCGATCTCCTCCACCGACGTGCCCTCGAACCCCTTCTCGGCGAACAGGGTGCGGCCGATGTCCAGCAGTTGCTGACGCCGTTCGGCGCCCGTCATCCGGACCCGGCGGCTGCGCCTGGGCTTCTCGCTGCTGGAACTGCTGCCGTCGTTTCCCACGTCCCCCATCATGCCGCGTTCGACACTTCTTCCTTGCGTCGGGCGTCGATGCGGGCCTCGGACGGCCAGCGGACGTCGGACGCCCAGCCCAGCTGTTCGAACCAGCGGATCAGCCGTGCGCTGGAGTCGACCTGGCCGCGCAGCACACCGTGCCGGGCGGACGTCGGGTCGGCGTGGTGCAGGTTGTGCCAGGACTCGCCGCAGGACAGCACCGCCAGCCACCACACGTTGCCGGAGCGGTCGCGCGACTTGAACGGGCGCTTGCCGACCGCGTGGCAGATCGAGTTGATCGACCACGTCACGTGGTGCAGCAGCGCGACCCGGACCAGGGAGCCCCAGAAGAACGCCGTGAAGGCGCCCCACCACGACATCGTCACCAGACCGCCCACCAGCGGCGGCAGCGCCAGCGAGAACATCGTCCAGAAGACGAAGTCGCGCGAGATGCGGCGGATCGCCGGGTCCTTGATCAGGTCCGGGGCGTACTTCTGCTGGTCGGTCTGCTCCTCGTCGAAGAGCCATCCGATGTGCGCCCACCACAGGCCCTTCATCAGGGCCGGCACCGTCTCGCCGAAGCGCCACGGCGAATGCGGGTCGCCCTCGTGGTCGGAGTACTTGTGGTGCTTGCGGTGGTCGGCCACCCAGCGCACCAGGGGTCCCTCGACCGCCATCGAGCCCATGATCGCCAGGGCGATGCGCAGCGGCCGCTTCGCCTTGAAGGAACCGTGCGTGAAGTAGCGGTGGAAGCCGATGGTGATGCCGTGGCAGGCCAGGAAGTACATGAAGACCATCAGGCCCACGTCCAGCCAGCTCACCCCCCAGCCCCAGGCGAGCGGAAGCGCCACCAGCAGTGCGAGGAAGGGGACGGTGATGAACAGCAGCAGCGCGATCTGCTCCACGGACCGCTTGCTCTCACCGCCGAGGGTCGCGGACGGCACGGACGCGCCGGAAGACGCCGAGGCGTCCTCGATCACGTCGGGACTGATGGTCATAGGTGTGTCCCCTGAGGGTGAGGGAGTCGGCAGGCGCGCCGCCCGGCCACACATCCCTACGGGTGCGTAACCTACGGCAACGTAAGTATGGCAAAGGTCCCCCGCGGGGCAAGAGGAGCGCGCCCGCAGCCGGGTCCATCGGCCCGGGCCGCGGGGCCGTCGTCCCGCCTGGTGACACACGGGCCTGGTCACCGGTACGGGCCACCTATCCTGGTGTCGTCGGACAGCGCGGTCCGCACGGGCAGCCCGAGCTGCGCATCAGGAAGCGGTGGCACCGCCGGACCCAGGTCCGGGCGGGCACCACCGCGCGTATCCGGGGCCCACCTCCCAGTAGCGCTCGAAACACTGCAAGGAGCCGCACCTGTGAGCAGTGCCGACCAGGCCCACTCGACCACCGCCTCGGCGACGTCCTCCGCCGGCGCCGCCAACGCCGAACTGCGCGCGGACATCCGCCGCCTCGGCGACCTCCTCGGCGAGACCCTCGTACGTCAGGAGGGCCAGGACCTCCTCGACCTGGTCGAACGCGTCCGAGCCCTCACCCGCACCGACGGCATCGCGGCCGCCGAGCTGCTCGGCGACACCGACCTGGAGACCGCCGCCAAGCTGGTGCGCGCCTTCTCCACCTACTTCCACCTCGCCAACGTCACCGAGCAGGTGCACCGCGGCAAGGAGCTGCGCGCCCACCGCGCCGCCGAGGGGGGCCTGCTGGCCCGCACCGCCGACATGCTCAAGGACGCGGACCCCGAGCACCTGCGCGAGACGGTCAAGAACCTCAACGTCCGCCCCGTCTTCACCGCGCACCCCACCGAGGCGGCCCGCCGCAGCGTCCTCAACAAGCTGCGCCGCATCGCGGCCCTCCTGGAGGAGCCCGTCGCGGGCGCCGGCGAGCGCCGCCGCCACGACCTGCGCCTCGCGGAGAACATCGACCTCGTCTGGCAGACCGACGAACTGCGCGTGGTCCGCCCGGAGCCCGCCGACGAGGCGCGCAACGCCATCTACTACCTCGACGAGCTGCACGCCGGCGCCGTCGGCGACGTCCTCGAAGACCTCGCCGCCGAGCTCCAGCGCGTCGGCATCGAGATCCCGGCCGGCACCCGCCCGCTCACCTTCGGCACCTGGATCGGCGGCGACCGCGACGGCAACCCCAACGTCACCCCCGACGTGACGCGGGACGTGCTGATCCTCCAGCACGAGCACGGCATCACCGACGCCCTGGAACTCATCGACTTCCTGCGCGGACTGCTGTCGAACTCCATCCGCTACACCGGCGCCACCGAGGAACTCCTCACCTCCCTCCAGGCCGACCTGGAGCGCCTCCCGGAGATCAGCCCGCGCTACAAGCGGCTGAACGCCGAGGAGCCGTACCGCCTCAAGGCCACCTGCGTCCGGCAGAAGCTTCTCAACACCCGCGAGCGCCTCGCCAAGGGAACCCCGCACGAGGAAGGCCGCGACTACCTCGGCACCGCCGAGCTGCTCACCGACCTCACCCTCATCCAGACCTCCCTGCGCGAGCACCGCGGCGCGCTCTTCGCCGACGGCCGCATGGACCGCACCATCCGCACGCTGGCCGCCTTCGGCCTCCAGCTCGCCACGATGGACGTACGCGAGCACGCGGACGCCCACCACCACGCGCTGGGCCAGCTCTTCGACCGGCTCGGCGAGGAGTCCTGGCGCTACGCGGACATGCCCCGCGACTACCGCGGCCGGCTCCTGGCCAAGGAGCTGCGCTCGCGCCGTCCGCTGGCGCCCACCCCGGCCCCGCTCGACGCGGCCGGCCAGAAGACGCTCGGCGTGTTCGGCGCCATCAAGGACGCCTTCGAGAAGTTCGGCCCCGAGGTCATCGAGTCCTACGTCATCTCGATGTGCCAGGGCGCCGACGACGTCTTCGCCGCCGCCGTCCTCGCCCGCGAGGCCGGTCTCATCGACCTGCACGGCGGCTGGGCCAAGATCGGCATCGTCCCGCTCCTGGAGACCACGGACGAGCTCAAGGCCGCCGACGTCATCCTCGACGAGATGCTCGCCGACCCCTCCTACCGGCGCCTGGTCTCGCTGCGCGGCGACGTCCAGGAGGTCATGCTCGGCTACTCCGACTCCTCCAAGTTCGGCGGCATCACCACCTCCCAGTGGGAGATCCACCGAGCCCAGCGCCGGCTGCGCGACGTGGCCCACCGCTACGGCGTGCGCCTGCGCCTCTTCCACGGCCGCGGCGGCACCGTCGGCCGCGGTGGCGGCCCCTCGCACGACGCGATCCTCGCGCAGCCCTGGGGCACCCTGGAGGGCGAGATCAAGGTCACCGAGCAGGGCGAGGTCATCTCCGACAAGTACCTCGTCCCCTCGCTGGCCCGCGAGAACCTGGAGCTGACCGTAGCGGCCACCCTCCAGGCCTCCGCCCTGCACACCGCCCCGCGCCAGTCCGATGAGGACCTGGCCCGCTGGGACGCGGCCATGGACACCGTCTCGGACGCCGCGCACGACGCGTACCGCGAGCTCGTCGAGGACCCGGACCTGCCGGCGTACTTCTTCGCCGCCACCCCCGTGGACCAGCTCGCCGACCTGCACCTGGGCTCGCGGCCCTCGCGCCGCCCCGACTCCGGCGCCGGCCTCGACGGCCTGCGCGCCATCCCGTGGGTGTTCGGCTGGACCCAGTCCCGCCAGATCGTCCCCGGCTGGTACGGGGTCGGCTCGGGCCTGAAGGCCCTGCGCGAGGCCGGCCAGGGCGACGCGCTGGCCGAGATGGGCGAGCGCTGGCACTTCTTCCGCAACTTCCTGTCCAACGTCGAGATGACGCTGGCCAAGACGGACCTGCGGATCGCCCGCCACTACGTCGACACCCTGGTGCCCGACGAGCTCAAGCACGTGTTCGCCCGCATCGAGGCCGAGCACGAGCTCACGGTCCGCGAGGTCCTGCGGATCACCGGGGGCGAGAAGCTCCTCGACTCCAACCCGGTCCTCCAGCAGACCTTCTCGGTCCGCGACGCCTACCTGGACCCGATCTCCTACCTCCAGGTCTCGCTGCTGGCCCGCCAGCGCGCGGCCGCCGAGCGCGGCGAGGAAGCGGACCCGATCCTGTCCCGGGCGCTGCTCCTCACCGTCAACGGCGTCGCGGCCGGTCTGCGCAACACCGGCTGAGGTTTCGTACGGCACGGCAGAGGGCCCGCACACCGGACGGTGTGCGGGCCCTCTTGCGCGTCCAACTGTTGGCCCCTCCAACTGTTGGCCCCTCTAACTGTTGTACGTGGACTGCGCGCGCTCCAGGCCCTCCTGGATCAGGCACTCCACGGCGTCCGCCGAACGGTCGACGAACCAGTCCAGCTCCTTGCGCTCCGTGGAGGAGAAGTCCTTCAGGACGAAGTCGGCGACCTGCATCCGGCCGGGCGGTCGGCCGATGCCGCAGCGCACCCGGTGGTAGTCCGGGCCCATCGACTTGGTCATCGACTTCAGGCCGTTGTGGCCGTTGTCCCCGCCGCCCAGCTTCAGCCGCAGCGTCGGGTAGTCGATGTCCAGCTCGTCGTGGACCGCGATGATCCGGTCCAGCGGCACCTTGTAGAAGTCCCGCAGCGCCGTCACCGGGCCGCCGGACAGGTTCATGAACGACATGGGCTTGGCCAGCACCACGCGCCGGTTCAGCGGTCCCGGCGGGCCCATCCGGCCCTCGACCACCTGGGCGCGCGCCTTGTGCGCCTTGAACTTGCCGCGCATCCGCTCCGCCAGCAGGTCGGCCACCATGAAACCGATGTTGTGGCGGTTGCCCGCGTACTCCGCACCCGGGTTCCCGAGACCCACGATCAGCCAGGGCGCCGCGTCGTCCGACATCAAAAGCTCCTTATACGAAGACGACCGCCGTCCCGCTCCAGTGGAGCCGGACGGCGGTCGTTCAGCAAGTGCTGAGGGGGAGGCGCGAGGCTCAGGCCTCGGTGCCCTCGGCGGCCGGCTCCTCGGCGCCCGCGCCGATGACCTGCAGGACGGCGATGTCGCCGTCGACGGCCAGCGTGGTGCCGGCCGGCAGGACCAGGTCGGAGGCGGTGATGGTGGCACCGGCCTCCAGGCCCGCGATCGAGACGGTGACCTCGGTCGGGATGTGCGTGGCCTCGGCCTCGACGGAGATGGTGTTCTGGAGGGTCTCCAGCATGTTGCCGCCCGGGGCCAGCTCGCCCTCGGTGACGATCGCGACGTCGACGGTGACCTTCTCGCCCTTCTTGACGATCAGGAAGTCGACGTGGGAGATCGAACGCTTCAGCGGGTGCTTCTGAACGGCCTTCGGGATGACCAGCTCGGTGCCGGCGCCCTCGATGTCCAGGGAGAGCAGGACGTTCGGGGTGCGCAGCGCCAGCTGGAGGGCGTGGGCGTCCACGTTGACGTGCTTCGGGTCGGTGCCGTGGCCGTAGATGACCGCGGGGGTCAGGGCGTCACGGCGGGCCTGGCGGGCAGAGCCCTTGCCGAAGTTTTCGCGGACCTTCGCGGCAAGCTTGATCTCGGACATGCTCACTCCTCGTGGGGTGACGGAAATGGACGACAGTCACCCGGCCGGAACACGGCCTGCTACGAAGAGCGCGTCGATAACGGAGCATCCACACCTGTGGAAAACAGGTACGGCCTCCCTCGCCGAGCAACTCAAGGAGTGTACCCGGCGGGGAGGCCGTACCCAAAAATGATCTGACCCCAAAGGAGTCAGCACAGTGCGGAGGTGCTTACTGCTGCTCTTCGAACAGGCTGGTGACCGAGCCGTCCTCGAAGACCTCGCGCACGGCGCGGGCGATCATCGGGGCGATGGAGAGCACCGTGATCTTGTCGAGCTCCAGGTCGGACGGGTCCGGCAGGGTGTTCGTGAACACGAACTCGCTGACCTTGGAGTTCTTCAGGCGGTCGGCGGCCGGGCCCGACAGGATGCCGTGCGTGGCCGTCACGATGACGTCCTCCGCGCCGTGCGCGAAGAGCGCGTCGGCGGCGGCGCAGATGGTGCCACCCGTGTCGATCATGTCGTCGACCAGGACGCAGACGCGGCCCTTGACCTCACCGACGACCTCGTGGACGGTCACCTGGTTGGCGACGTCCTTGTCACGGCGCTTGTGGACGATCGCCAGCGGCGCGTCCAGACGGTCGCACCAGCGGTCGGCGACGCGTACGCGGCCGGCGTCCGGGGAGACGATCGTCAGCTTGGAGCGGTCGACCTTGGCGCCGACGTAGTCCGCGAGGACCGACAGGGCCGAAAGGTGGTCGACCGGGCCGTCGAAGAAGCCCTGGATCTGGTCGGTGTGCAGATCGACCGTGAGGATGCGGTCCGCACCCGCGGTCTTCAGCAGGTCCGCGACCAGGCGGGCCGAGATCGGCTCGCGGCCCTTGTGCTTCTTGTCCTGGCGGGCGTACCCGTAGGACGGGACGATCACGGTGATGGAGCGTGCCGACGCGCGCTTGAGCGCGTCGATCATGATCAGCTGCTCCATGATCCACTTGTTGATCGGAGCCGTGTGGCTCTGGATCAGGAAGCAGTCCGCGCCACGCGCCGACTCCTGGAATCGGACGTAGATCTCGCCGTTCGCGAAGTCGAAAGCCTTGGTCGGCACGAGGCCGACACCGAGCTGGTGCGCGACCTCCTCGGCCAGCTCGGGGTGGGCGCGGCCGGAGAAGAGCATCAGCTTCTTCTCGCCGGTCGTCTTGATCCCGGTCACAGCACTGTCTCCTCAGACGTGGGAAAGCTGCTCGCCCCCATGTGCGTCCGTCCCGCACACGGTGAGCCAGCCGAATTGCGTTCACGTATCACGGTACGCCGTCTCGGGCGTAGCCGTTTCCGGTCAGTTCACCTCAGCGTTCGGCGGAGTCCTCGTGGACCGCCGACTGGGCCGCGGTCGCGGCCGCGCTTCCCGGACGCTTGCGGGCCACCCAGCCCTCGATATTCCGCTGCTGGCCACGGGCCACGGCCAGGGCGCCGGGCGGCACGTCCTTGGTGATCACGGAGCCGGCGGCCGTGTAGGCGCCGTCCCCGATGGTGACGGGAGCCACAAACATGTTGTCCGAACCCGTCTTGCAGTGTGAGCCGACGGTCGTGTGGTGCTTGTGCTCGCCGTCGTAGTTGACGAACACGCTGGCGGCGCCGATGTTCGTGTACTCGCCGATCGTCGCGTCGCCGACGTAGGACAGGTGCGGGACCTTGGTGCCCTCGCCGATCGTGGCGTTCTTCATCTCCACGTACGTGCCGGCCTTGGCCTTCGCGCCCAGGTTCGTGCCCGGACGCAGGTACGCGAAGGGGCCGACGCTCGCCGAGGCGCCGACGACGGCGGTGTCCGCCACCGTGTTGTCCACGCGGGCGCCCGCGCCCACGTGCGTGTCCTTCAGGCGGGTGTTGGGGCCGACCTCGGCCCGCTCGGCGATGTGCGTGGTGCCGAGCAGCTGGGTGCCGGGGTGCACGATCGCGTCCTGGCCGAAAGTCACCGTCACGTCGACGAGGGTGCTCGCCGGGTCGACGATCGTCACGCCGGCGAGCATGGCGCGCTCCAGCAGGCGGGCGTTCAGCAGTGCGCGGGCCTCGGCGAGCTGGACCCGGTTGTTGATCCCGAGGATCTGCCGGTGGTCCGCGCCCACGGCCGCGCCGACGCGGTGGCCGGCCTCGCGCAGGATGCCGAGCACGTCGGTGAGGTACTCCTCGCCCTGGCTGTTGTCGGTGCGGACCTTGCCGAGGGCGTCGACAAGGAGGGCGCCGTCGAAGGCGAAGACCCCGGAGTTGATCTCGCGGATGGCGCGCTGGGCGTCGGTCGCGTCCTTGTGCTCGACGATGGCGGTGACCGCGCCGTCGGCGCCGCGGATGATCCGGCCGTACCCGGTGGAGTCGGGGACCTCGGCGGTCAGCACGGTGACGGCGTTGCCGTCGGCCTCGTGCGTGGCCGTCAGCGCGGCCAGGGTCTCGCCGGTCAGCAGCGGCGTGTCGCCGCAGACGACGACCACGGTGCCGGCGGGCCGGTCGGCGGCGAGCTCTTCGAGGGCCATCCGGACGGCGTGCCCGGTGCCGTTCTGCTCGTACTGGACTGCCGTGCGGACGTCGGCGTCGATCGCGGCGAGGTGCGCGGTGACCTGCTCGCGGGCGTGCCCGACGACGACGACGAGGTGGGTGGGGTCCAGCTCGCGGGAGGCGGCGACGACGTGACCGACGAGCGAGCGCCCGCTGATCTCGTGCAGAACCTTGGGTGTGGCCGACTTCATGCGGGTGCCTTCACCCGCTGCGAGTACGACGACGGCTGCCGGGCGGTTGGCGCTCACGGGTGTGCCCTTCGGCTTCGGGTGGTGGACCCGTGAAGGATACCGGTGGGTTTAAGGCCCTAAACGAGGGTGGGTCCCGACTGTGAAAGTCAGGACCCGGACCGTGCGCTCCCCTGTCAGGACTCGAACCCGAACATAAGGCACCAAAAGCCTCAGTGCTGCCAATTACACCACAGGGGATTAGCCGACCAAACCGGACATTGCGCCCCGATGGTTGAGTCGACGGGACCTACTATGCCGCACCAGGCGCCCTGAATGCGACGGTACAAATCCGAGCCCTTCAGCGGGATTTCCGGTCGCCTCCGGACCGGGGCCGCTGCGTAGGCTGGACCGCATGACCAGTACGGGGGAAGAGCAGGGAGAGGCGGGGGCCGGGCGGGACGGGCCTCTGTGGTGGGAGCGGCGCAGGTCGGCCGTGCTGGACGCGGGGCTCGGCGTGGTGTCCGCCGCCGAGTGCGGGGTGGAGGGCGTCTGGTTCGCCCACGAGGCCGGGATCCCGGTCTTCGCCGGGGTGCTGTTCGGGGTGCTGGTCGGGTCGGTGCTCGTGCTGCGGCGGCGCTGGCCGATCGTCGTGGTGCTGGTCGGCATCGCGGTGGCGCCGGCGGCCATGGGGTTCCTGCTCGGGCTGGTCGGGCTGTACACGCTGGCCGCCTCCGAGGTGCCCCGGCGGATCACCGCGACCCTGGCGTCGATGTCGCTGGCCGCGACCTATGTGGCGATGTACATGCGGACCCGGAACGACCCCGAGATCACCCTCACCTTCGCCGTCACCCTGTCCGTGTTCGTGGCGGTGGCGCTCACCGTGCCGCCGGTGCTCTTCGGCCTGTACACGGCGGCCCGCAGGCGGCTGATGGAGAGCCTGCAGGAGCGGGCGGACTCGCTGGAGCGGGAGCTGTCGCTGCTCGCGGACCGGGCCGAGGAACGCGCCGAGTGGGCCCGTACGGAGGAGCGGACCCGGATCGCACGGGAGATGCACGACGTCGTGGCCCACCGGGTGTCGCTCATGGTCGTGCACGCGGCGGCGGTCCAGGCGATCGCCGCCAAGGACCCGGTGAAGGCGGCGAAGAACGCGGCGCTGGTCGGGGACATGGGACGCCAGGCGCTGACGGAGCTGCGCGAGATGCTCGGCGTGCTGCGGGCGCAGGCGCCGAAGCCGGCGGTCGTGGCCACGCCGGTGGCCCTCGTGGGGAGCTTCGAGGACGGACCGACGCTGAGCGAGCTGGAGGCGCTGGTGGGACAGTCGCGGGCGGCCGGGATGCTCGTGGAGCTGGACGTGCACGGCGAGTACTCCGCGTACGTGGCGGAGGTGGAGCAGACCGCCTACCGGGTCGTGCAGGAGGCGCTGACCAACTGCCACAAGCACGCCGCGGGCGCGCGGGTCGTCGTACGGCTGGCGCACCGGGAGGGAGAGGTGGCCATGCAGGTGGAGAACGGCCCCTGCGACGGCAAGGCGACCGAGCCGGGGCTGCCCAGTGGCGGGAACGGCCTGGTGGGGATGCGCGAGCGGGTGCTCGGACTGGGCGGGGTGTTCGTGTCCGGCCCGACGGACGAGGGCGGCTTCAAGGTCTCGGCGGTCCTGCCGGGCGAGCGGAAAGGGGGAGAGCCGGGATGACCGGGATGACGGTGGGCTGGGATCCGGTGGCGGAGCTGACGGAGGAGGACCGGAAGCTGTTCCAGGGGCGGTGGGAGAAGCGGCTCTGGCTGAACGTGCCGGGGCCGTTCTACACGGGCGAGACGGACACGTGCTGGACCGGGCGGCTGAACGCGCCCGGAAACGTGATGTACGCGGCGAGCACCGAGGGCGCCCTCGAGTACGTCTTCCGGCAGCCGCGGAGCCCGGCCGAAGTGCGCGAGGTGGTCGACGCGGCGGACGAGGAGCCCTTCCAGGAGTACGCGTACGACGGGGACCGCTGGTGGACCCCGGAGACGGTGCGCCGGTGGTGGGCCGGGCGGGGCCGGGTCGAGGAGCACCTGGAGCTCACGCTGGCCGAGTACGCGGACAGCGTCCATCCCGCCGACCGGGACGCCGCCGCGGGGGCGCGGGAGTTCCGGGCGTACCTGGAGGGCGGGCTCGCCGCCGATCTGCGGGCGTACCTCTTCCGGCTGGAGGAGGGCCGCTACCCGGGGGAAGGGGAGCGGCTTCCCGGGCTGGAGGGCTAGGGCCGTCTTGGGCTCGCGGCGTCCGGTGCTCAGCCCGTCGTCAGGCGGGTCGGCTGGAGGCCCGTCAGGAGGAGGGTGAGGGCCTCGTCGAGGCTCGAGCCGAGGTACCAGTCGCCGGTGTGGTCCACGCAGTAGACGCGGCCCTCGCGGTCGAGGGCGAAGTGGGAGCCTCCCCCGGCCGGGTCCGTGTCGGCCTCGACGCCGAGCGGGCAGAGCTGGGTGGAGAGGGCGCGGCCGAGGTCCGCGAAGGTACGGGCGAGGTGCAGGCCGGTGAGCGGGTCCAGGCGTATCGCGGTGGGCGCGATCTGGCGGCCGGGGCCCGGGGCGGTGACGGTGAGGTTCCCGAACTCCGCCCAGGCCTCGACGGCTGCCGGAAACACGGTGTGCCGGTGCCCGGCGGGGGTGGTGTGGTCGCGCAGGGCGTCGGCCCAGTACTCGGCCTGCTTGATGTCCCAGCGGCCCGGCTCCCAGCCGGCGGTGCGCAGGGCGGAGTCCACGGCGACGGGGAAGCGGGTCGCGGAGGAGCGGGCGTACGAAGCGGAGGTGGTCGTCATGGCGGCTACTCGGGGTGAGTGAGGTCGACGGGGCGTACGCCGAAGTGGGCGAGGAGGGCCTCGCAGGAGCGGCAGGGCGGTGCGTAGCTGCCGTGGAGCGGGTCGCCGTCCTCGCGGATGCGGCGAGCGGTGATCTTGGAGTGCTTCAGCGAGCGGCGCGCCTCGCTGGGCGCCAGGGGCTTGCGCGAGGCGCGCTTGCTGCGGGCGCCCTCGACGGCGGCGAGGTGGCGGGAGAGCAGGATCGCCTCCGGACATCGGCCGGTGAAACGTTCGCGTTGGCCGCTCGTGAGGGTGTCGAGGAAGTCCTGTACGAGGGCGTGCAGGACGGGGGACAGGTCGGCCTTGCCGGCGGTCCCGGTGAGGGTTTCGCCGCGTACGGACAGGGCGGCGGCCACGGTGGGCAGGATCCCGTCGCGGCGGAAGCGGAGCGTGGGCACGGCGGGGCGGCCGTCCCCTCCGCCCCAGCGCAGCCGGGGGTCGCCGGGGCCCTGGTCGGCCGCCGCGCGGGCCTGCGCCGGGACGACCGCCGGGCCACCGGATCCCGTGGGACCGGGCGGGTCCGCCGGTCCGCGGGAGTCCGTGGGGCCCGCGGATCCCGAGGATCGCGCGGATCCCAGGGCTCCCGCGCCTCCTGAGTGGGCGTCGGCCGCGTCTGTACGTGTTGCCGTGTTCTGCATGGTGCGCATTCCCTCCCGTGGCCGCGGTGCTGACCGCTGTCGCGCACGCCCCCGTGCTGTGGGGACAGCCTGTCAAATGTCCCGTGGCATGTGGAAGCGGGGTCGAATATTCGTATCAATTCGGATCTTCCCGGCCGTCCCGCGGGGTCCCCGCACACGTGCGGGTGACGTCCTTGCCGGAGCACATAGGCTGTGGTGAACCAGCCAGATCCAGCAGGGGGCTACCGCCATGACGACAGGTCGGCTCGGGCATCAGGCCGCGCCACCCAACGCCGCTTATTCGGGGCAGGTCGTGCATTTCCCGGACCCCGTCCGGGCCGCGCGCCATCCCCACGGAGTCCGCATCGACGCGAACGGGCACCCCGACTTCGCGCCGTACGCCCGTGCGGCCGTCGAGATCGCCGAGCCCCCGGAGGGCTTCGGCGTGGACGAGCTGCGCCTGACGGACTGCGTGTCCGCGAACGCGGCCATGCGGGCGACCGGCCACGAACTGTGGGACACGGTCGGCCCGGTGTCGACCCCGCACGGCTGGACCTGGCACCACGTGTCCGGCACGCGCCGCATGGAGCTGGTCCCGGTCGAGGTGAAGTCGCTGCTGAGGCACCACGCCGGTCTGGCAACGGCGGCGGTGGACCACGACAAGCGCGGGACGCGGCCCTTGCAGGAAGTGCGCCCGGTGCACCTGGGGCTGCCCAAGACGGTGGTATCGGTGTCCGAGCAGCAGGTCCAGGGCGTCGAGGAGGACCTCGGCTACCGGCTCCCGGAGGCGTACCGCTCCTTCCTGAAGGCGGCGGGCGGCTGCGCGCCGGTGGGCACCGGCCTCGACGTGGAGCTGGGACTGCTGGTGGACCAGCCGTTCTTCACGGTGCGCGAGGAGGCGGCGGTCAACGACCTCGTCTACGTCAACAAGTGCCTGCGGGACCACCTGACGAAGGACTACCTGTGCGTGGCCTTCGCGCAGGGCGGGCTGCTCGCGGTGAAGGTGCGCGGGGAGTCCTCGGCGGGCGGAGTCGGTTCGGTCTGGTTCTCCCCGTTCGACGATGCGCGCGACCAGGACGGCTGGTCGGTCCAGGAACGCGTGGAGCGGTTGCTGCTGCCGTGCGGTGCGGATTTCGACGCCTTCCTGGAACGGCTGGCGGGCAATCCGCCGGAACTGGAAACGGTGGCCGGTCTGATGGTGGACGGCGGATTCGCGCGCTCGGTTCCCGTGTCGGGAGCGGGTTCGGGAGCAGGGCCGGGCTCCGGGTCGGCAGAACGTTCGGTTCCGGGTGCCGGTCCGGCATCGGCACCGGTGGAAGGGTGACGGCGCGATGGTGACGTTTGCGCAGGCGCAGGAGCGCGCCGAGGAATGGATCAACGGGGACGTGCCCGCGTACCAGCACCGCGAGGTGCGCGTACGGGAGTTCGGACTCGGTTTCGTCGTGTGGGCGGAGGACCGCGCTGCGGGCCCCGTGTCGGGGGCCGGCCGGCAGCGGCTCGTCATCGCGCGGGACAGCGGGGAGGTGACGCTCTGGCCCGGCCTGCCGGTGGGTGAGGTGATCCGCCGTTACGAGGAGGAGTACGGGGCGTCCGCCGCGCAGGCCGAGGCTTCGGTGCCGGTGCCGCGCATCGACTCGGAACAGACCTCGTTCATGCTGAGTCCGCCCGAGTGGCTCCAGGAGGCGGCGGACCGGGCGGGGATCCCGGCGGCTCCGGTGGCCCCGGCGGCGCCCGCCGCTCCGGAAGCGCCGGTGGCCCCTTCGGTGCCGGTCGGGCAGGCGGCTCCGGCCGCTCCTTCCGATGCGGGCCCTCCGGATCCGCAGCCGGTGCCGTTGCGGCGCGGGGGAGAGGTCCCGTACGAGCCGACCGCCAACGACGGGATGCCCGCCGCGGTGCCGACCGGGGCCACGCCCTGGGCCGGTACCGACGTGAACCCCGGTGCGGACTCCGTGTCCGTACCGCTACCGGCGACGGTGTTCGCGCCGCCGCTGTCCGGAACGGACCTGGACGACGCCCCGGCATCGTCGGGGCCGGGCCCGGAGGCGCGCACGACCCTGATGCCCAGGGGCAGTGAGCTGCCGAAGACGGCCGTCGTGCCCGCGCTGGACCCGGAGTCCTCGAGGCAGGGGCAGGGGCAGGGCTCCGGCTCCGCCGCCGGTTCCGGCGGGGTGTCCCGTGGGGACATCGCCGACGCGCCGACGAGCAAGGCCCGGGTCAACCGGCCCGGGGCCCCCGCGCCCGTGACTCCGCCGGGTCCGCCCGGTGCGCCCGGCGGCGGTGCCGGGTCGCCTGCGTACGCCGCCACCATGCTCGCGGGCCCCGGCGGTCCGCAGCAGCCCGTGCCGCCCGGCCCGCCCGGTGCTCCGGGTGCGCCCGGCGCTCCCGGTGGCGGGCTGGACCATGCCGCGACGATGCTGGCGGGTCCGGCCGTGACCGGGCAGCCCGCGCCTCCCGGTCCGCCGGGGGCTCCCGGGTCGTCCGGCGGGCGCGGAGACGCCTACGCCGCCACCATGCTGGCCGGCCCCGGCGTACCCCAGCCGCCCGGCCCGCCCGGGGTTCCGTCGGGCGCCGGGCAGCCGCCCGCGCCTCCCGGTCCCCCCGGAGCGCCCGGTGGTGGCGCGCACCACGCGGCCACGATGCTGGCCGGTCCCGGCGTACCCCAGCCGCCCGGTCCGCCGGGGGCCCCCGGTGCTCCGGGTGCGCCCGGCGCTCCCGGTGGCGGGCTGGACCATGCCGCGACGATGCTGGCCGGTCCGGCCGTGACCGGGCAGCCCGCGCCGCCCGGCCCTCCCGGTCCCGCGCCGCAGTCACCCGTACACGCGCCGCAGGCACCCGCGCCGCAGGCCCCCGCTTCCGGGGCGCCCACGGTCGGCCCCGGCTACCAGGCCGTACTGCGCTACCGGGCTCCCGACGGCTCCGAGCAGCAGCTCATCCGCCGTTCCGCGCCCGGCACCCCGCACCCGGAGTGGCAGATCCTGTACGAGCTGCGGGCCATGAACGTGCCTCCGCAGCAGGTGCTGGAACTGCACACCGAGCTGGCCTCGTGCGAACTGCCCGGCGGCTACTGCGCGCGCATGATCCGGGAGACCTGGCCTCAGGTCCGGATCACGAGCGTGGCTCCGTACGGCACGGACCACGCGGGCCGGCAGCAGGGCGTGCGGCACCTGCTGACCCACCAGGGCGAACTGCACCAGGTGGCGGACGGCCCGGCGCGCCCCGCGCCGGTGCGCGCACCGCTGCAGCAGGTGCCGTTGCAGCCGGCGATCCCGCTGGACGCGATCGCGCAGGAGCTGGCGGGGGCGTTCGGGCCGCAGGGCGTGTTCCGCTTCGAGCAGCGCGCGGTGTCCCGGCAGGGTGTGCCGGAGATCGTGGCGCAGACGCTGATGTGGTCGGGTCTGCCCGTCGATTTCGGGCCGTTCTTCTGGGCCCAGGCCGTACCGGGTGCCCCGTTGCCGACGCTGGCCGAGCTGGCGGCGCAGCGGCAGGTGCAGCCGGCCTCGGACGCGGGCTCGTACCTGGTGGTGGGCAGCGACTTCGGCAAGGCGCTGTGCGTGCAGTACGGGACCGCGCACATCGTGGCGGTGCCGGTGGAGAGCGGTCCGGGCGGGGCGCCGGTGCCCCCGCAGTTCGTCAACTCCTCGCTGCCGCAGTTCGTACGGTCGCTGGCGATGCTGGGTCACATGTGGCGACTGCGCCAGCATCTGACGCCGGAGCAGGCGGGCCGCTGGACCGTCGATTTCCAGGCGAACCTGGCGGGGCTGGACAGTGCGGCGCTCGCGTCGCCGGAGAACTGGTGGTCGGTGCTGCTGGAGCAGATGTGGGACGGGCTCCTCTGACCGGTTTCTGCTGATCTCGAGCGGATCCTCCGAGGATCCTCAGCTCATCCGGATGGCCGGGTCGTGACCCTCGAACAGGGTCTCGGCCCGGCCATTCGGGCTTCTGGGAGCAAATGACGCATCCTTGGCAAGAATCCCCGCGAGAGAGGCGCTTCCAGGATGAGTGCACCCTTTACGACCGTGCGTGGCCGTGGCTACCGGGCCGAAGAGGTGGACCGGTACCTCGCCCGGCTGTCGGGGAGCCGGGACGAGGCCTGGGAGCGGGTGGCCCGGCTGACCGTGCTGGCCAAGCAGATGGAGGCGGAGGCGGAGCGGCTGCGCGTGGAGGTCTCCGGACTGGCCCCGCAGACGTACGAGGAGCTCGGCGAGCGCGCCCGCCGGATCCTGCTGCTGGCCGAGGAGGAGTCCGAGACGCTGCGGGGCGACGCGCGGGCGGACGCGCTGGCGGCGGCGGGCGCCGCCGAGGCACACGCCGAGCGGGTCACGGAGCTGGCGCGCGGCGACGCCCAGGCGGTGCGGGATCAGACCGAGGTCCGGGCCCGGCAGGGGCTGCTGCGGGCGGGGCGCGAGGCGGACGACGCGCGGACCGAGGCGCGGGACGACGCGGCGGCGTGGCGGGCGGAAGCGCAGGCGGTGCTGGCGGACACGGCCCGCCGGGCGGACGCGCTGCTCGCGGAACGCGAACAGGAACACGCGGAGCGCTGGGACGCGGCGGAGCGGGAGCTGGCGGCGCGGGAGGCGGAGCTGGAGTCCCGACACGCCGAGCTCGAGCGGTACGCGGAGTCCCGGCTGTCGGAGGCGAAGCGGGCCTTCGCGCAGGCCCAGGAGACGGCCCGGCACGGCCAGGAGGACGCGGAGGCGAAGGCGGCGGAGCTGATCGCGGAGGCCCGGGTGCGGGAGGAGCGGGTCGGGCGGGAGACGGAGCGGATCCTGCGGGAGCACGGGGAGTCCCAGGACGAGATGCGGGCCCACATGAACCACGTCCGCTCCAGCCTGGCGGCCCTGACGGGGCGCGCGCCTGCCGAGGGGTGAGGCCGGGCTGCGGGTGGGGGTCGGTGCCGGGGGCGGGGTGGGGTGTCGGCCTGGACTGCATGATTTAGGCGCCCTCGGCTCTGCTTCGACAGCCGTGGGGTGTGTCTGCGCCACACATCACGCTTTACGTCCCGGCCAACCCCACCCCGCCCCCGTCCCCGACCCGGGCCGCAAGCCTCCGACCGGGTATTTCAGCCGTCCGGCGTTTGAGGACCGGGGCCTGGGGCGGAGCCCCAGGGGTTCGGGCGCAGCCCGGGACCCCGCTTTCAGCCCGTCCGGCGTTTGAGGACCGGGTCAGGGCCGGGCCCTGGGAACGGTGGAAGGGCGGGTAGGGGACTCCGCCCCGCGCAGCGGATCCGTCGGGGCGGGGTCGGACGGCGGGGCGTAGGGGGCCGGGTCGCTGCGGAGGCCGTGGGTGGTGACCACCACGTCGAAGGCGGGCGGCGCCGTCGCGGGGAGGGACGCGCTGAGGGCTCCGTCCGGGGCGACCGTGGTCGGCAGCGGCGTGCCGTCCACCTCGACCCGCGGGTTGTCACCGAAGCCGCCGCCCGCGACGGTCAGCAGACCGTCCGTCACGGAGACCCCGGTGATCACCGGGACGCCCCGCACCGCCACCTTGTTCAACAGGTACGCCCCGGCCGGCGCCCCGGTCAGCGCCCACATCTCCGCGGGCAGCCTCGGTAGTCCGCCGCCCACGTCCGTCAGGAAGAACGCCACCACGTACAGCATCGTGACCGCGCTCAGGGCCACGTACTGCAGGTCGACCAGGTCGGTCCGCCCGCCGTCGTTCGAGATCAGGTCGTGCACCGGGCGCCGCTTCGTGCCCTTCGGCGCCGGTTTGGCCATGGAGCCCCGCTCCACCCGCATGCCGACCACCGCCTTCGCCGCGATCAGGGCGGCGTACGGGCCCCCGAGCAGCGGGAGGTAGACGGTCGTCAGGGAGGACAGGGGGCCCTCGGGGCCCTGGAACCAGTCGACGCCGCCGCCCGCGGTGAGCCCGTAGCCGAGGGTCGCCAGGAGCAGCCACACCAGGATCACCGTCCAGGCCAGGGCGAGCGTGATCGAGGTGGAGAGGCGCCCGTCGCGGCCGGTGACGAAGCCGGGGTGGCGCCTGAGGCGCAGGGCGATCGGGCCCGCCAGGGCGGCGAGTAAGGCGAGTGCGAAGAGCGCGGACGTCATGTGTGGTCCCCCCGGGAGTGCGGCGTCTCCCAAGAGGGTTACCGTCTCAGCCCGAGCATGACAAGTCGCCCCGCCCTCACCCCTCCCGCTGCTCCGGCAGCAGCGGGAACCGCCGCGGCGCCACCAGCAGCAGCACCAGTGCCGACGCGACCGCCGCCAGGGTCGCTCCGAGGAAGATGTGGTCCCCGGCGGCGGCGACGGCCCGGCGCAGGTAATCGTCGGCCTCCTGGGACAGGAGGCCGGGTTGGGTCAGGGCCTTGGAGACGTCGTCCAGGGTCGCGGGGAGTCCGGGCACCGGAGCCTGCGCCAGCCGGCCGGCGATGGTCGCGTTGGCCACGGCCCCCAGCAGCGCCGCTCCGACGCTCTGCCCGACGTTGCGGCAGAACAGCACCGAGGCCGTCGTGGTCCCGCGCTCCTCCCAGCCCACCGTGGACTGGACTCCGACGATCAGCGGGAGCTGGAAGAGTCCGAGGGCCCCGCCCAGCAGCAGCATGATCAGTACGGGCTGCCAGACCGGCGCGGGGTAGGGGAGCAGGGTGAAGGAGCCGAGGATGAGGGCGGCCAGGGCGACTCCGGTGGCGGCGGTGTTGCGGAAGCCGATGCGCCGGTAGACGTGCTGGGCGCAGGCGGCGCTGATCGGCCAGCTCAGGGTCATCGCGGAGGTGACCAGGCCGGCGCCGGTGGGGCCGAGGCCGAGTACGGACTGGGCGTACGTCGGCATGAACACCATCGGCGCGACCATCAGCAGGCCGAGCCCGGCCATGGCCAGGTTGACGGCGGCGATGGTGCGCCGGCGCCACACCCAGCCGGGCAGGATGGGCTGCTCGGCCCGGCGTTCGACCCAGACGACGAGCACGCCCAGCGCGGCGGCGGCCGCGAACAGGCCCAGCGAGGGCGCCGACAGCCAGGGCCAGGCGACCCCGCCCTGCACCAGTGCGAAGAGCAGCAGCCCCCCGCAGGCGAAGACGGCGAGGGCTCCCGCCCAGTCGACCGGGCCGGTACGGCCGGGGGCCCGGGTGGGCTCGACCAGATGACGGTTGATGACCCACAGGGCGGCGGCGGCCAGCGGCAGGTTGATCAGGAAGATCCAGCGCCAGCCGGTGTACGTGGCGATCAGCCCGCCGAGCGCGGGGCCGGCCAGCGCCGAGGTGGCCCAGACCGCGGACATCCGGGCCTGGATGCGCGGCCGGTCCTTGAGCGGGTAGAGATCGGCGGCCAGGGTCTGGACGGTTCCCTGCAGGGCGCCGCCTCCCAGGCCCTGGAGGATCCGGAAGGCGATGAGGGCGGCCATGTTCCAGGCCGCCGCGCACAGCAGCGAGCCGAGCAGGAAGAGGCTGATGCCGAGGAGCAGGACGGGCTTGCGGCCGTAGGTGTCGGAGAGCTTGCCGTAGACGGGCAGGGTGACCGTTCCGGCCAGGATGTAGCCCGAGAAGATCCAGGAGAAGGCGGCGAAGCCGCCGAGGTCGCCGACGATCTGCGGGACGGCGGTGGCGACGACGGCGCTGTCGAGGGCGACGAGGCCCATGGTCAGCATCAGGGCGGCGACGACGGCCGTCCGGGGGCGCGGCTTGGCGGAGGCTTGGGCTGCGGGTCTCGCCGGGTCGCTCCCGGGTATGCCTCCGGCACTGTCGTCGGTACTCGCGCCCGTGCTCTCCCCTGAGCCCATGAAAAACCCTTCCCCCCGTGCGTACCTGCGCGGACACCTTCTCACTGCGGCATGACGGGGTGGTATCCCCGCAGAGCGCCTCGTCCCAACGGGCGAGATCCCCTAGGGGTTGCTCCTCATAAGGATCCAGGGACGGTTCGTCCCGGGGGAGGAGGAGGAAAGGCCGCGGGGCTCCTTAACTGGTTACTACAGGGCGGGAGTCCGGGGGGTAGGGGTAGCACCCCTATGGATACGGCGATTGGCACCAGCGCGCCGCGGCACCCCCGCCCAGCAGACTTCGAATGAAGCGCGTCACAGCGCGCGAACCGACGAGCAGACGCATCGACACGAGGGGAAACACCGTGACAACGGCTATGACCGAAACCAGGCACGGGGGTACTGGAGGGCATGAGGCCGTCGCGGCGCGGGCGCGGAAGGTCGTCAAGGCCTACGGCTCCGGCGAGACGCGGGTCGTCGCCCTCGACGCGGTGGACGTGGACATCCAGCGCGGCCAGTTCACCGCGATCATGGGGCCCTCGGGCTCCGGCAAGTCCACGCTGATGCACTGCCTGGCCGGTCTGGACACGGTCACGAGCGGCCAGATCTTCCTGGACGACACGGAGATCACCGGTCTGAAGGACAAGAAGCTCACGCAGCTGCGCCGCGACCGGATCGGCTTCATCTTCCAGGCCTTCAACCTGCTGCCGACGCTCAACGCCCTGGAGAACATCACGCTCCCCATGGACATCGCCGGCCGCAAGGCCGACGCGGAGTGGCTGAACCGGGTCGTGGAGACCGTGGGTCTGGCGGGCCGCCTCAAGCACCGTCCGACCGAGCTCTCCGGCGGCCAGCAGCAGCGCGTGGCGGTCGCCCGCGCCCTGGCGTCCCGGCCCCAGATCATCTTCGGCGACGAGCCCACCGGAAACCTCGACTCCCGGGCCGGCGCGGAGGTCCTCGGCTTCCTGCGTCGTTCGGTGAACGAGCTGGGCCAGACCATCGTCATGGTCACCCACGACCCGGTCGCCGCCTCCTACGCGGACCGCGTCATCTTCCTCGCCGACGGCCGGATCGTGGACGAGATGCACAGGCCCACCGCCGACCAGGTCCTGGACCGCATGAAGGACTTCGACGCCCGTGGGCGGACGTCATGACCGTCATGAAGACCGCGCGGCGCAACTTCCTCGCGCACAAGGGGCGGATGGCGCTCTCCGCCGTGGCCGTCCTGCTCTCCGTGGCCTTCGTCTGCGGGACGCTGGTGTTCACGGACACCATGAACACCACCTTCGACAAGCTGTTCGCGGTCACCAACGCCAACGTCACGGTCACTCCGAAGGAGGCCGAGACCACCGGGGAGACCCCCGACACCGGCAAGCCGCAGGCGCTGCCGGGCTCGGTCGTCGAGCAGGTGAAGAAGGCCGAGGGCGTGAAGTCCGCCGAGGGCGGCGTGTCCTCGATGGCGGTCACCGTCGTCAACTCCAAGAACGAGAACCTCGGCTCGACCACGGGAGCCCCGACCTTCGCGGGCAACTGGACCGAGAACGAACTGAGGTCGATGAAGATCATCGAGGGGCAGGCCCCGCGCGGCCCCACCGACGTGATGATCGACGGAGACACGGCGAAGAAGCACCACCTCAAACTCGGTGACGACATCCGCACCATCGCCGTCACCGGCGACATCCGCTCCAAGATCACCGGTATCGCCGCCTTCACCGTGACCAACCCCGGCGCGACCGTCGTCTACTTCGACACCGCCACCGCGCAGCAGAAGCTGCTCGGCGCCCCGGACGCCTTCACGCACGTGAACGTCACCGCCAAGGACGGGGTGAGCGACACCCGGCTCAAGCAGAACGTCGCTGCCGCAGTCGGCGCCGACACCTACAAGCTGCAGACCGCCAAGGAAGCCGCGGACGCCAACCGCAAGAGCATGGACTTCCTCGACATCATGAAGTGGGTGATGCTCGGCTTCGCCGCGATCGCCTTCCTCGTCGGGATCTTCCTGATCTTCAACACCTTCTCCATGCTGGTCGCCCAGCGCACCCGTGAGATCGGCCTGATGCGCGCCATCGGCGCCGACAGCGGCCAGGTCCTCAAGTCGGTGGTCATCGAGGCCCTGCTGCTCGGTGTGGTCGGCTCGATCCTCGGCGTCGCCGCCGGCATCGGCCTGGCCGTCGGCCTGATGCAGCTCATGAGCGGGCTCGGCATGAGCCTGTCCACCGAGGACCTCACCATCGCCTGGACCACCCCGGTCATCGGGATCGTCCTCGGCGTCGTCGTCACCGTCGTCTCCGCCTTCATACCGGCCCGCCGGGCCGGCAAGGTCTCCCCGATGGCCGCCCTGCGCGAGTCCGGCACCCCCGGCGACAAGAAGGCCGGCCGGATCCGCGCCGCCCTGGGCCTGGGCCTCACCGGCATCGGCGCCGCGGCCCTCTACCTCGCCGGCACCGCCGACGCCGCCGGCACCGGAGCGCAGTGGCTGGGGCTGGGCGTGCTGTTCAGCCTCATCGGGTTCATCGTGATCGGCCCGCTCCTCGCGGGCGTCGTGGTCCGGGCCCTGTCCGCCCCGGTGCTGCGGCCCTTCGGCTCCATAGGCCGCCTCGCCGAGCGCAACGCGCTGCGCAACCCGCGGCGCACCGGCGCCACCGCCGCCGCGCTGATGATCGGCCTCGCGCTGGTCGCCTGCCTGTCGGTGGTCGGCTCCTCGATGGTCGCCTCGGCCACCGACGAGCTCGACAAGTCGGTCGGCGCGGACTTCATCGTCCAGTCCCAGACCGGGCAGCCGGTCGTACCGCAGGCCGAACAAGCGCTGCGCCGGACGCAGGGCCTGGCGCACGTCACCGCCTACCGGGAGGTCGACGCCAAGATCACCGCCCCCGACGGCACCACCGAGAGCGACGGCCTCGGGGTCCAGGACCCCACCTACGCCCAGGACGTCCGCCGCAAGACGACGGCCGGCGAGCACGCGGACGCCTACAAGCCGGGCTCGATGTCGGTGGGCTCCGAATACGCCACCAAGCACCGGGTCAAGCTCGGTGACGAGCTGACGGTCGCCTTCACCGGAGGCAAGACCGCCAAGCTCAAGGTCGCGGCGATCACCAGCGACGAGGGCAACCTCGACAAGGGCATGAAGTACGTCAGCACCGCCGTCGCCGAGGCGAACCTGCCCGCCGACAAGATGCCCAGGCCCTTCATGGTGCTGGCCACCGCGAAGGACGGCCAGGACGACGCCGCCTACGCGGCCGTCAAGTCGGCGCTGGCCGAGTACCCGCAGTACCAGGTGCTCAACCAGACGGACTACAAGCAGGCGCTGAAGGACCAGGTCGGCCAGTTGCTGAACGTGGTCTACGCACTCCTCGCCCTCGCGATCATCGTCGCGGTCCTGGGCGTGGTGAACACCCTGGCCCTCTCGGTGGTCGAGCGGACCCGCGAGATCGGCCTGATGCGCGCCATCGGCCTCTCCCGCCGCCAGCTGCGCCGCATGATCCGCCTGGAGTCGGTGGTCATCGCCCTCTTCGGAGCCCTGCTGGGCCTCGGGCTCGGCATGGGCTGGGGCGCCACCGCCCACCGGCTCCTCGCACTGGAGGGCATGAAGATCCTCGAGATCCCGTGGCCCACCATCCTCGGCGTGTTCGCCGGTTCCGCCCTGGTCGGCCTGCTGGCCGCACTGGTCCCGGCTTTCCGGGCGGGCCGGATGAACGTCCTGAACGCGATCGCCAGCGAGTAGTCGCCGGCCGGTCGTACGGGGGAGCGCCCCGGCCCCGTCTCACCCGTTCGGGTGGGGCGGGGCCGGGGTCGTTCGCGGCAGGACCGGGTGTCCCGCCGCCACGGCCACGAGCGGCCCGAATCCCGCCCGGATCCCACGCGCGGCTGTCGGACCCGCGTCGTAGGGTGGGAACCCCCGGCCCGTTCGACGTGTCGGGTCCTTCGCGTTGCCGCCCCGCGGGAACTCGCCGCACCTCACCGGACGGAAAGCCGCCTTCATGAGCCTGCACGGACTGCTCGACGCCGTCACCCGGGACCCCGCACTCGCCGAGGCGGTCACCGCGGCCGGGGACGGCAACCGCATGCACGTGGACCTCGTCGGCCCGGCCGCGGCGCGGCCCTTCGCCATCGCCGCGCTGGCCGCCCGTACCGGGCGCACCGTGCTCGCGGTCACCGCCACCGGGCGGGAGGCGGAGGACCTGGCCGCCGCGCTGCGCTCGATGCTCAACCCCGACGAGGTCGCGGAGTACCCGTCCTGGGAGACGCTCCCGCACGAGCGCCTGAGCCCGCGCAGCGACACCGTCGGCCGCCGCATCGCCGTACTGCGCCGTCTGGCGCACCCGAGCAAGGACGACCCCGCCGCGGGCCCGGTCTCCGTGGTCGTCGCGCCGATCCGGTCCGTGCTCCAGCCGCAGGTCAAGGGGCTCGGGGACCTGGTCCCGGTGAGCCTTCGCCAGGGCGAGAGCGTGGACCTCGGCGCGGTGACGCAGGCACTCGCCGCCGCCGCGTACTCCCGGGTGGAGCTCGTCGAGAAGCGCGGGGAGTTCGCGGTGCGCGGCGGCATCCTCGACGTGTTCCCGCCCACGGAGGAGCACCCGCTGCGCGTGGAGTTCTGGGGCGACGAGGTCGAGGAGATCCGTTACTTCAAGGTCGCCGACCAGCGCTCCCTGGAGATCGCCCAGCACGGCCTGTGGGCCCCGCCCTGCCGGGAGCTGCTCCTCACCGACCAGGTGCGCGAGCGCGCCGCAGCCCTCGCCGAGCTCCACCCGGAGCTCGGCGAACTGCTGCACAAGATCGCCGAGGGGATCGCGGTCGAGGGCATGGAGTCCCTGGCCCCGGTCCTGGTCGACGACATGGAGCTGCTGATCGACGTACTGCCGGCCGGTTCGATGGCCGTCGTGTGCGATCCGGAGCGGGTGCGGACGCGGGCCTCGGACCTGGTGGCGACCTCGCAGGAGTTTCTGATGGCCTCCTGGGCGGCCACCGCCGGCGGTGGCGAGGCCCCCATCGACGTGGGCGCGGCCTCGCTCCGCGGGATCGCCGACGTACGGGAGCACGCGCGCGAGCTCGGCATGATGTGGTGGTCGGTGTCCCCGTTCGCGGCGGATGAAACGCTGACCTATGCCGCTGACGCGGCGGGGGCGGTCGGCCGCGACACCCTCACCCTCGGCATGCACGCCCCCGAGGCCTACCGCGGCGACACCGCCCGCGCGCTCGCCGACACCAAGGCCTGGCTCGCCGACGGCTGGCGCACCGTCTTCCTGACCGAGGGCCACGGCCCGGCCGCCCGTACCGTCGAGGTGCTCGGCGGCGAGGGCATCGCGGCCCGGCTGGAGGCGGACGTCACCGTCCTGGAGCCCTCGCTGGTCCACGTCTCGTGCGGCTCCCTCGACAACGGCTTCGTCGACCCGGTCCTCAAGCTCGCCGTCCTGACCGAGACCGACCTGACCGGCCAGCGCACCGCCACCAAGGACCTCGGCCGGATGCCGACCCGGCGCCGCAAGACGATCGACCCCCTCACCCTGGAGGTCGGCGACTACATCGTCCACGAGCAGCACGGCGTCGGCCGCTACATCGAGATGGTGCAGCGCACCGTGCAGGGCGCCACCCGCGAGTACCTGCTCGTCGAGTACGCGCCGGCCAAGCGCGGCCAGCCCGGCGACCGCCTCTACATCCCCACGGACCAGTTGGAGCAGGTCACCAAGTACGTCGGCGGCGAGGCCCCGACCCTGCACCGGCTCGGCGGCGCCGACTGGACGAAGACCAAGGCGCGGGCGAAGAAGGCGGTCAAGGAGATCGCCGCCGACCTGATCAAGCTGTACAGCGCCCGCATGGCGGCCCCCGGCCACACCTTCGGCCCCGACACCCCCTGGCAGCGCGAGCTGGAGGACGCCTTCCCGTACGCGGAGACCCCCGACCAGCTCACCACCATCGCCGAGGTCAAGGAGGACATGGAGAAGTCGGTCCCGATGGACCGGCTGATCTGTGGCGACGTCGGCTACGGAAAGACCGAGATCGCGGTCCGCGCCGCCTTCAAGGCCGTCCAGGACGGCAAGCAGGTCGCCGTCCTCGTCCCCACCACACTGCTGGTGCAGCAGCACTTCGGGACCTTCTCCGAGCGGTACGCGCAGTTCCCGGTCAAGGTGAAGCCGCTGTCGCGCTTCCAGAGCGAGGGCGAGTCGAAGGCGACGCTGGAGGGGCTGCGCGAGGGCTCCGTCGACATCGTCATCGGCACGCACCGGCTGTTCTCGCAGGAGACCAAGTTCAAGGACCTGGGCCTGGTCATCGTCGACGAGGAGCAGCGGTTCGGAGTCGAGCACAAGGAGCAGCTGAAGAAGCTGCGCGCCAACGTCGACGTGCTGACGATGTCCGCGACCCCCATCCCGCGCACCCTGGAGATGGCGGTGACCGGCATCCGCGAGATGTCCACGATCACCACCCCGCCCGAGGAGCGCCACCCGGTCCTGACCTTCGTCGGCCCCTACGAGGAGAAGCAGATCGGCGCCGCGATCCGCCGCGAGCTGCTCCGCGAGGGCCAGTGCTTCTACATCCACAACCGGGTCGAGTCCATCGACCGGGCGGCCGCCAAGCTCCGCGAGATCGTGCCCGAGGCGCGCATCGCGACGGCGCACGGCCAGATGTCCGAACAGGCCCTGGAACAGGTCGTGGTGGACTTCTGGGAGAAGAAGTTCGACGTCCTCGTCTCCACGACGATCGTCGAATCCGGCATCGACATCTCCAACGCCAACACCCTCATCGTCGAGCGCGGCGACAACTTCGGCCTCTCCCAGCTCCACCAGCTGCGCGGCCGCGTGGGCCGCGGCCGCGAGCGCGGGTACGCCTACTTCCTGTACCCGCCGGAGAAGCCGCTGACCGAGACCGCGCACGAGCGGCTCGCGACGATCGCCCAGCACACCGAGATGGGCGCGGGCATGTACGTGGCGATGAAGGACCTGGAGATCCGCGGCGCGGGCAACCTGCTCGGCGGCGAGCAGTCCGGGCACATCGCGGGCGTCGGCTTCGACCTCTACATCCGGATGGTCGGCGAGGCCGTGGCCGACTACCGGGCCGCGATCGACGGCGGCGTGGAGGAAGAGCCGCCGCTGGAGGTCAAGATCGAGCTGCCGGTCGACGCGCACGTCCCGCACGACTACGCGCCGGGGGAGCGGCTGCGCCTCCAGGCGTACCGGTCCATCGCGTCGGCCAACTCCGAGGAGGACGTCAAGGCGGTCCGCGAGGAGCTCACCGACCGCTACGGCAAGCTGCCGGAGCCGGTGGAGAACCTGCTGCTGGTGGCCGGACTGCGGATGCTCGCCCGCGCCTGCGGGGTCGGCGACATCACCCTCCAGGGCCCCAACATCCGCTTCGGGCCGGTGGAGTTGCGCGAATCGCAGGAACTGCGGCTGAAGCGGCTCTACCCGGGCTCGGTGATCAAGCCGGCCGCCTCGCAGGTGCTGGTGCCGCGGCCGAAGACGGCCCGGGTGGGCGGGAAGCCGCTGGTCGGGCGGGAACTGCTGGGCTGGACCGGGGAGTTCCTCGCCACGATCCTCGGCTCGTAGACGCGGCGTACACAAGCGCGGGCGCGGGCGCAAGCGCGGGCGCAGGCGCAGGTAGGCACGGCGACGGCCGCGACGGGACCTTCCGGTCCCCGGTCGCGGCCGTTCGCGTTCCCGCGGGGGTTACTTGTTCGGGTCGTCGTCGATGCCGAGCTTCTCTTCCATCTGCTGCTGGGCCTTGTCGATCTGGTCGGCGTACTTGTTGCCGGTCTTCTCGTTGGCCTCTTGTTCGAGGTTGTCCGAGATGTCCTTGCCCTTGTCCTTGAACCTGTCGAAAATCCCCATGCTCGGGCTCCTTCCGTAATCCCGTTTGCGACGCTACGCCCGTTTGGGGTGGTTCGCCCGCTGGAGAGTCGGAACGCCCCGTAAAGCCATGGAGTTTATGATCTTGTCCTATGCGTCCCCGCCTGCTGCTTCCCGCCCTCCTGCTCGCCCCGGCCGTCGCGCTCTCCGGCTGTACGGGGATCCCCGGACCCGGCGCCGGTGCGGGTGCGAACGCCCGCGGCCCGGCGAACGGGCCGGTGGCCCTGGCCTCGGTGGACGGGCTCGCGGTCAAGGGGCGGGCACCGAAGACGGGGTACGCGCGCGAGCGGTTCGGCAAGGGCTGGCTGGACACGGACGGCAGCGGCTGCGGTACCCGCGAGGACATCCTCAAGCGGGACTTGGCCCGGACCACCTTCAAGGACGGCTGCAAGGTGCTGACCGGGGTGCTGGAGAAGGACCCTTACACCGGGGCCCGCATCACGCACGAGCGGGGCCGCACCGGCGTGGACATCGATCACGTCGTGGCCCTCTCCGACGCCTGGCAGAAAGGGGCCGGCGGCTGGGACAAGGGCAAGCGGATCGCCTTCGCCAATGATCCGCTGAACCTGCTGGCGGTCGACGCCGCGGCCAACCGCAAGAAGGGGGACGGTGACGCGGCCACCTGGCTTCCGCCGGACCGCGGGTACCGCTGCCGCTACGTCGCGTCCCAGATCGCGGTCAAGCGGAAGTACGGTCTGTGGGTCACGGCCGGTGAACGCGACGCGATGAAGCGGGTGCTGACCGGCTGTCCCGGGGAGCGCCTGCCGACCGGGGGCAACCCCACCCGCCCGCCGGAGCGGCTGCGCTGATCCACCCGCTGGGTCGGGTCCCGGGCCGCCGTTTCGGCCGGGCCCCGGACCACCCCCTTCGTCAGGTCCTGGGGCACCCTGTGCCGGGCCCCGGACCACCCCCTGCAATTCCCTGCGTCAGGGCTTTGATCAGCCCTTCTTCCAGTCCTGGCAGTCGGCGGTCTTGAAGAAGCCGTCCCCGGCGGCGATCGTCACGACGGCCTGCCCCTCGGGGTTGTCGTTGGCGATGATCGTTTCGGTGCTGCCGGTCGCATCCTTGGTGCGCTCCCAGTAGCAGCCGCTGCCGTCCTCGGTGGAGCCGGCGGACTTGTAGGTGCCCGGGGCGACGTCGACGCCGACCTTGAGCATGCCGGCCTCGCCGGAGATCTCGGCCTTCGGGGTGCCCTTGGCCTTCGGGTCCACGAGCTCCCAGCCCTTGCAGCCCTCGGTCTTGAAGATCTTGTCGGTGGCGGCGATGGCCACGTAAGTGGAGCCGACGGCGTTGTCGTTGTCGATGGTCGAGTCGGCCTCGCCCTTGGAGTCCTTGGCGCGCTCCCAGTAGCAGTTGGCGTCGGCCGTGTTGCCCGTCGAGCGGTAGAGGCCCGGCTGGACGTCGGAGCCGACCTGGAAGGTGCCGGTGCCCTTGATGGCCGACTTGGCCTTGCCCGCGTCGGCGGCCGGGGCGCTGCTCGACTTGGCCGGCTTCGAGGCGGCCGCGTCGGCGCCCTTGTCGGTGGTGGTGTCGGCGCCGCCGCACGCGCTGAGCGTCACCAGGGCGATGGCCGCGCCGCAGCCCGTCAGGACCTTGTGGGCGTTTCGGGCGGTCCAACTGCTGCGCGTGGTATGGGACATGTGTGTGGCTCCTGCCTCATCTGACGACCTGTTCGATGTGGTCATCACAGCAGAGCCTGTGAACCGAGTCAACAAGTTCCTGAGAGATTGTTAAATTCACACTGTGAATGGGTCTCTCCTCTTTGCAGCGGTATGCTCGCGCACATGCCGGAGCAGAAGCCCCCCACCGAGGCCCCAGCCACCCCCTCCACCCCCGACGCACCCTCCACCCCCACCGACACCACCGAAGCCGCGTCCTCCGAAGCCGCCACCCCCGAAGTCACCGCCGCCGAGATCGCCCGCCTCGCGGGAGTCGGCCGCGCCGCCGTGAGCAACTGGCGCCGCCGGCACGCCGACTTCCCCCGTCCCGTCGGCGGCACCGACACCAGCCCCTCCTTCGCCCTGGCGGAGGTCACCGGCTGGCTCCGGGCCCAGGGCAAGCTCGCCGAAGTCCCGCTGCGCGAACGCGTCTGGCAGTACGTCGCCTCCCACCCCGGCGGCTCCGTGGCCGCGCTCGTCAAAGCCGGGAGCGCGCTGCTCCTCGTACGGGACCGGCCCATGGAGTGGCTGGAGGCCTCGGCCGTCTCCGACGCGCGGATGGCCACCCTGCTGGCACCCGCCGTCGACCGGGTGCTCGCCCTGCGGTTCGGGCCCGCGCACCCGCTCGGAGCCACCGGCCCCCTGCGGCCCACCGCGATGCCCTTCCTGCGGGCCGCCGCCGAACTCGCCGCCGAACTCGGCACCAGGGGAGCCTTCGAGTTCCTGCTCGGCCGCCACCTCGAAGCCAACCCCCGGCAGTACACGCTCACTCCGGACGGCCTCGCCACCCTCATGGCCGCCCTCGCCGGCCCCTCGGCCCGGACCGTCCTGGACCCGGCCTGCGGCACCGGCAGCCTGCTGCGGGCCGTCCCCGGAGCCACCGCCCGCTACGTGCAGGACAGTTCGCCCGAGCTCGCCTCGCTCGCCGCCCTGCGCCTCGCCCTGCAGTCGGACGCGCCGGTCCGCGCGGCCGCCGCCGACAGCCTGCGCGCCGACGCCTTCGCGCGCCCCGCCGCCGAACCGGTCGACGCCGTGCTCTGCCACCCGCCGTTCAACGAACGCAACTGGGGCCACGAGGAGCTGGCCTACGACCCGCGCTGGGAGTACGGGCTGCCCGCCCGCGCCGAATCCGAACTCGCCTGGGTCCAGCACGCCCTCGCCCACCTGCGCGAGGGCGGCACCGCCGTCCTGCTCATGCCGCCCGCCGCCGCCGCCCGCCGCTCGGGCCGCCGCATCCGGGCCGACCTGCTGCGCCGGGGCGCGCTGCGGGCCGTCGTGGCCCTTCCGGCCGGCGCCGCGCCTCCGTACGGGATCCCGCTGCACCTGTGGGTGCTGCGCAGGCCCGCCCCCCACGCGGCGGCCCCCGCCGGGCTGCTCCTCGTGGACACCACCGCACTCGCCGACGGTCCCGGACCGGGTCCGGGGCGGGCCGGCTGGGCCGCCGTGCACGGCGCGGTCGAGGAGGCCTGGACGGCGTACGAGCGCGGCGGCCCGGCCCCCGACGTCCCGGACCTCCCGGGCGTGCGCCGCGTGGTGCCCGTAGTGGAACTGCTCGACGACGATGTGGACCTGACCCCGGCCCGCCACCTGCCGCCGCCCGCCGCGGGCGGCGGCGTGGCCGAGCTGACCGCCGTACGGGACCGGCTGGACTCGACGCTGACCCGCGCGGCCCGGCTCACCCCGCCCGCCCCGCCCGCCGCCCCACCGGACCGGCCCGCCGCGGCGCCGGCCCGGCTGCCGATGACCACCGTCGGCGAACTCGCCCGCGCCGGAGCCCTGCTCCTCTCCACGGGCACCGGCGCCGGCGCGGGCCGGGCCCCCGTCCTGACCGAGTACGACGTGAGCGCCGGCACCGGACCCACCGGCACCCTGGCCGCCGCCGCGGAGGCGCCGCTGCTCACCGCACCGGGCGACGTGGTCGTCCCGCTCACCGGAGGCGCGGGCGTGGCCCGCGTGGTCGACGCGGCCACCGCCGGGGCGGCGCTCGGCCGGGGCCTGCAGTTGCTGCGGCCCGATCCGGCCGCGCTGGACCCCTGGTTCCTGGCCGGCTTCCTGCGCGCCACCGCAAACAACCGCCGTGCCAGCAGCCACGCCTCCACCACGACCCGGCTCGACGTGCGCCGCCTCGAACTGCCCCGGCTGCCACGGACCGAGCAGGAGGTCTACGGGGCGCGGTTCCGGGCGCTGGCCGAGTTCGAGGACGCCCTGCGGCTGGCGGCCCGGCTCGGGGAGCAGCTCGTACAGGGGCTGTACGACGGGCTGTCGGACGGTACGGTCCGGCCGGAGTGAGCGCGCGGGCCGGCGTCGCGGCCCGGCCGGGCTGCGACCGTACAACGGTTGAGCGCATCCCCTCACTCCCGGCCGGGAACGCTGTATACCCTCAGACCCGGAATCCTCCGCACTTCTCAGTCCTTCTCGCCCTTCCTCCACCCTTCCTCCGCACGGCCCGTCAGGAGCAGCGATGCACGGCCCCGGCACCCCGCCGCCCCACGGTCACCAGCCCAGTACCGGGGGCGTGGTGGCGCTCCGCGTGCTGTTCGCGCTGCTGCCCATCCTGAGCTGCGGGTTCCTCGCCTGGGGGACGATGCTGCGGCTCGCGCTGGTCACCCGCAAACCCCGGGACTGGTGGCTGTTCGGGGCCTCCTGCGCGGCCGAGGTCCTCTCGCTGGCGCTGATCGGCGCGGACCCGACCCCGGACGCCAGCGCCTGGCAGGGCAACGCGGGGGCCTTCGGCACGCTCCTGAACGGCCTCGTGGTGTGCATCTACTACCTGGTCGCCGAGATCCGGCATTTCGAGGCGCTCAAGGCCGGGCCCGCCGCGGCCGGCTGGTACCCGCCGCCCGCCTCCCCCTACGTACCGCCCCAGCAGCAGGCCGGGCCCGCCTACGGATACCCGCCGGCGGCCCAGACCGCCCCGCGGCAGCCGCAGCCGCAGCAGCCGCAGCACCAGCCCCAGCAGCCCGCCCCGCAGCAGGCCCCCGAGTCCGCGCCCGCCCCGACGCCGCCCCCGCGCATCGGGCAGGTCCGCGCCGAACTCGACGAGCTCAGCGAGCTCCTGCGCCGCCAGCAGCCGCCCCACAACGAGGGCCCCCGCCCGTGACGGACCGGCTCATCGGCGACCGCTACCAGCTCGCCACCATCCTCGGCCAGGGCGGCATGGGCCAGGTCTGGACGGCCTACGACCGGCGCCTGGACCGCCGCGTCGCGGTCAAACTGCTGCGCCCCGACAAGGTGGCCGGCCCCGGCTCCGTGGCCGAGGAGCTGCGCCGCCGCTTCGTGCGCGAATGCCGGGTCACCGCGCAGGTGGACCACCCCGGGCTGGTCACCGTGCACGACGCGGGCAGCGACGGGGACGAGCTGTACCTCGTCATGCAGTACGTGGAGGGCGCCGACCTCGCCGACCACCTCGCCGAGCACGACCCGTACCCGTGGCCCTGGGCGGTGTCGGTCATCGCGCAGCTGTGCTCGGTGCTGTCGGCCGTGCACGCGGTGCCGATCGTCCACCGGGACCTGAAGCCGCGCAACGTCATGGTCCGCCCGGACGGGACCGTGCTCGTCCTGGACCTCGGTGTCGCCTCCGTGATGGACACCGACACCACCCGCCTCACCAGCACCGGTTCGCCGATCGGCAGCCCCGCGTACATGGCCCCCGAACAGGCCATGGGCGGGGCCGTCGGCCCGCACACCGACCTCTACGCGCTCGGCGTGGTCCTGTACGAGCTGCTGTCCGGCAACGTCCCCTTCGCGGGCTCCACCGCGCTCGGGGTGCTCCACCGCCACCTGTACGAGCCCCCGCTCCCGGTGCGCCAGTTGCGCCCCGAGGTCCCGCAGCAGTTGGAAGCCGTACTCCTGAACCTGCTGGCCAAGGACCCGCAGGACCGGCCCGCCTCCGCTCAGGCGGTGTACGCCTCCCTCGCGCCGCTGCTGCCCCACCACGGCTCGGGCGCCCCCACCGGCCCCCTCGACCCGACCCGGCCCTTCCTGCGCCCGCAGGCCCCCTGGCCCGACCGCGCCCACGTGATTCCGCCCCGGCCGGCGACTCCGCCCCAGCCGCCGCGGCCGGACGTCCCGGCGGCCGTCGAGGAGGCCAAGAAGCTCCTCGACCAGGGCATGCTCACCCAGGCGGTGGACATCCTCGGCGGCATCCTCCCGGCGGCGGCCGAGCAGCACGGCGCGCACTCGCCGGTGGTCCGCTCCCTGCGCAAGCAGTACGCGGCCACCCTGATGGACGACGGCCAGTACCGCCGCGCCCTGCCCGAACTGCGCCGGCTCGCGGAGGAGTTCCCGGCCGGCGACCCGCAGTCCCTGCGCTTCCGCTACGACGCGGCCCAGTGCCTGGAACAGCTCGGCGAACCGGCGGCCGCCCTCGCCGAGTACCGCGCGCTGCTGCCGCTCTTCGAGAACCACTACGCGAACCCGGACCCGGGCCTCCCGCTGGAGGTGCGCCGCCGGATAGCGCACCTGCTGCTCTCCCTCGGCGACCGCCCGGCGGCCCACGACACCCTGGCCCGCCTCCTCTTCGACGGGGAACGCCTGCACGGCCCGAACCACCCCTTCACCGAGGAGGTCCGCCGGACCCTGCTCTGGCTGGGCCAGGTCCGCTGACGCTCAGGCCGGTGCACTTGCTCTGACGCTCCGGCGGGTGCAGGTCGCTCTGACGCTCCGGCGGGTGCAGGTCGTGCTTTCGCCCTCGCCGGGTCAGGTCCGGCGACGCCGCCGGACCGACGCGAGCGGCCCGGGCCGGCCGGGCGGCCCGAGCAGGGCGAGCAGGCCCAGCAGGGCCGTCACGGCGACCGCCGCGCCCGGGACGAGGCCCGGGGGCCGGAAGGTGCAGTCGATGCCGGTGGTGTGGCCGTCCAGCGGGATCGCGATCAGGCCCAGCCGGGCGGCGGCGGGGCGGCCGTTGCAGGTCCAGCCCGCGATCGCGGGGGCGGAGAGCACCGCCGTGCCCGTGCTGCCCGGCGGGAGCACCGCGCGGACGCCCGAGGAGCCGACCCGTACGGAGACCGCCGCCGTGGCGCGCATCCGGCCGACGGCCGCCGCCAGCAGGGAGCGGTCCAGGCAGGCCAGCTGCCGGTGCGCCGGAGCGGCCTGCTCGAAGACCAGCGCCGAGGCAGGGCCGCGGGAGATCCCCAGGGGCTGCAGGGCGGCCCTGTTGCGCGGCGGGTTGGCGTTCAGCCGGAAGGCCGGTCCGTCCGCCAGCCGGGCCGTCCCGTTGTACTCCGGGGCCCACAGGAAGGCCTCCGTCCCCGCCCGGCAGACCCCGGGGGAGAGCGGATCCTCGTAGACCCGCGCGCCCAGCAGCAGCTCCTGGTTGGCGAAGGGAGAGGCCCCGTACGCCGGTTCCGGGCCCGGCGGGCGGACCGTGACCAGTGGCGGGACCTCGGCGCGGGTCACCGTGCCGTCGGGCCGCAGCCGGGCCCCGACGGAGAACACGGCGTCCGTCACCGGATTGTCGAGGCTCTGCACATTGCGGCCGCGCGAGGTCCAGCCCGCCCCGAGGGCCACCATGGTCCGCGTGAACAGGTCCGGGGTGTGGCTGCTGTAGTACGCGCCGCCCTCCCCGCCCAGCAGCATCGGGTCGTTGCCGGTCAGCGCCGGCCGCCCGGCGTCCGTGCGGTACGCGGGCCACCCCTCGGCTCCCGCCAGGGCCCCGGCGCGCGCGGTGTGCGCCGCGCCCCACACCGGGTAGTCGTCCAGGCCCGCCAGCTTGCCCCGCTGGCCGTTGGCGGTGGTCGCCGCCGCCTGGGCCAGCAGCACCAGCGCCAGCACGGCCGCCGCGGGCAGCACCAGGCGCCGGTGGCGCAGCGCCCACCAGGCGGCGCCCGCCAGGGCCAGGCCGCCGCCGAAGAGGGCGAGCCCCCACGGGGTCGCGAGCCCGCTCCCGCTCGCCGCGAGCAGCACCACCGCCAAGGCCGCCGCCCCGCCCGCCAGCGCCCGCGCCCCCGGCGGGCCGGCCGCGAGCCCCGCCCAGGCGGCCATCACCACGATCCCGGCCAGCACGAAGGTCTGCCGGTACGGGCTGCCGTTGGGCGTCGCGAAGAGGTGCCAGGCCAGGTGCGTCGGCATCCACTGGAAGGACAGCAGCACCAGCAGGACGAGCCCCGTCCACACCAGCCGCTCCCGCCCGGCCACGGCCCGGTGGAAGGGCAGGGCCGCCGCGAGCAGCAGGGTCCCGGTGCCGATGAACAGGGCGGGGGAGGAGAAGGAGTAGGTGGCGGGCAGCAGCCGGGCCAGCATGTCCTCGGTCGCCACCGGCACGAACGGCTTGAACCACCCCGGGTAGGCCTGCTTCGAGCTGAGGAAGAGGGGGACGAGCACCGGCGCCGACAGGGCGACGCCCAGCGTGGTGGTCAGCGCCGCCCGCGCAAGGCCCCGTAGCCGGTCCTTCACGCCCTCCCGGGTGAGCAGTAGCCGGACCAGCAGCACCAGGACCGCGCCCAGCGTCGCCATGTAGGCGGTGTAGAAGTTCGCCGTCCAGCAGAGCGCCACCACCACGACGGCCGCCACCGGCCGGCGCGAGCGCAGCGCCCACTCACCCGTCAGACACAGGAGCGGGAAGGCGATCAGCCCGTCCATCCACATCGGGTTGTACGAGGCCTCGATCACCGACCAGCCGCACAGCGCGTACGAGGCCCCGAGCAGCCCCGCCGCCCACGCCGGCCCGCGCCGCTGGGTGCGCAGCAGCCAGGCCATCGCCGCCGCGGCGGCCGCCGCCTTGAGCACGGTGACCACGTACACCGCGAGGTCGATGTCCTGGCGCGGGAACAGCCCCACCAGGACCGCGAACGGGCTGGTCAGGTAGGTCCCGAAGTCGGGCAGGAAGCTGGTCCCGTACCCGGACTGCCAGTTCAGCAGCAGTCCGCCCGGGGCGCGCCCGTGCAGCAGGTCCCACAGGTGCGCGTGGAAGGGCACGAACTGATTGCCGAGGTCGTTGATGCTGCGGTGGCGCGGCCCGTACGGGAAGACGCGCGCCACGGCGTCTCCGGCGCACACGGCCACTGTCGTGACCAGGGCGGCGAGCGCCGAGCCGAGCAGGGAGCGGCGGCGCGGGGAGCGGTGCGGTGTCGACATGGTGGGCCGACCGTGGCACTCCCGGTGGGCCGAAGGGTGGCCATCGGTGGACGCGAACCCCAACACCCCCGGAATCGTTGGTCGAACCAGTGGCTCTGACCACCCCGACTGCATAACATCGATCACCGCACGGCCCTTGTGCACCGAAGCACAATCTCCCGGCCCTGGAGGCTCCTTTGCACCGTCGCACAGCGCTCTCCGTTTCCGCCGCCCTGCTCCTGGCGGCCCCTCTGCTGTCCGCGTGCTCGGGCGAAGCCCGCCCCGGCACCGCGGCCGTGATCGGCGGCGAACGGATCACCACCTCCGCGCTCCAGGCCCAGGTGAACGACGTCCGCACCGCACAGAACCGCTCCGAACACGCGGCCGAGCTCATCGCGGCCGTCCCGCAGCTCGACCGGGTCAAGCTCAGCACCATGCTGCAGAGCCGGATCCTGGACCGGATGGCGAAGGACGCCGGGATCACCGTCACCCCCAAGGAGCTCCAGGAGGCCCGCAAGGCCTACGACGAGGGCAACCGCGGGGCCGCGGCGTTCGAGGAGGCGATCTTGCAGAAGGCCGCCGTCGCCCCCGACCAGATCGAGCGCTGGGTCCGGGACCAGGTGCTCTTCGAGAAGCTGAACGCCAAGTTCGGCGAGGGCAAGCTCGCCGAGCCCGCCGCGAAGGCCGCGGCCGGGCTCGGCATCGAGGTCAACCCGCGCTACGGCGTCTGGGACCCCCAGCGGGTCACCCTCGGCGAGCACTCCACCCCGTGGATCACCCAGGTCACCCGGCCCGAGCAGCCCCCGGCCGGCGCCTGAGCGGTCGTGCCGGGGAGGTAGGTTCGGAGGGTGACTGACGACGTGTCCTCCGAGCCCACCGGCCGCATCGTGCTGCTGACCACGAGCCACCGGGTGGCCCCCGGCGTGCTGTCCTGGCCGGCCTGGCAGACCCTGCAGGCCGCGGACCGGGTGCTGTGCGCCGACCCGGGCCACGTCCAGCTCCCCTACCTCCGCGACGCGGGCGTCGAGGTGGCCCTGGAGACCCCCGACGCCCAGGCGCTGATCGAGGAGTGCGCCGGCGGGCGCACGGTCGTCGTCCTGCTGAGCGGCGAGGGAGACCGGCGGCTCACCGACGGACTGGCCCGCTTCGCCGGCTCGGGCCGGGTCGCCGTACCGGACCTGGAGCTGCTGCCGGGCTCGTACGATCTGCCGGGCGCACGCCTCCTCGACCTCGTCCAGGTCATGGACCGGGTCCGGCGCGAATGCCCCTGGACCTCGGAACAGACGCACGAGGGACTGGCGAAGTACGCCATCGAAGAGGCCTACGAGCTGGTCGAGGCCATCGAGGACGGGGACCGCGAGGAACTGCGCGAGGAGCTCGGGGACGTCCTGCTCCAGGTGGTCTTCCACGCGCGCATCGCGGAGGAGGGCGGCCCCGGTGAAGAGGACGAGCCGTTCTCCATCGACGACGTGGCAGGGGCCCTCGTCGAGAAGCTGATCCACCGGCACCCGCACGTCTTCGGCGACGCGACCGCGGAAACCCCGCAGGACGTGCACGCACACTGGCAGCGCACCAAGCAGGTGGAGAAGCAGCGGGAGTCGGTGACCGACGGGATCCCGCTCGGCCAGCCCGGTCTCGCGCTCGCGGCCAAGCTGGCGGGCCGCGCCCGCGCGGGGGCGGTGCCCGTGGAACTGCCCCGCGGAGAGGGCGTCGGGTACGAACTGCTGGATCTGGCGGCGCGTGCCGAGGCGGCGGGGACCGACCCCGAGACCGCTCTGCGCGCGGCGGCCCGGACCTACCGGGACGCGATCCGTGCGGCCGAGGGCGTCGGCGAGTAGCCCTCGGCAGCGGGAGGCATCCCGCAACGGTGTCAGGCAGCGATGTTCTCAATACCCCCGGGGCGCGCGGCCCGACGGGTTGTGCCAGTGCGGGTCGGGGCGGTTCAGGAACCACTCGCCGAAGCCCGTCGGGCGGCTTCCGTCCTCGTGGCTCTTGCCACCGGCAGGTACGGAGTCGTAGAAGATCCGGTCGGGGCGCGCGCCGAGCTCCTCCAGGAGGTACGAGGTCTCCCGGATGAACTGCGGCGGACCGCTGAGGTAGACGTCCTGGTCGGGCCAGAGCCCGCGGTTGCTGAGCGCGGTCGCCAGCCGGTCGGTGGCCTGGTTGCGGTGCCGGCCGGGGGCGGGGGTGATGTAGGTGACGCTCAGCCAGCCGAGGGAGGCCGCGAACGCGTCGATGAGCGGGCGGTCGTAGAGGTGGGCGGCGTCGCGTGCGACCACGAAGAGCCGCACGTCCTGATCGGGAGGGTGTTCCGCCAGGTCCTCCAGCATGGCGCGGACGGGTGCCCAGCCGGTGCCGGCGGCTATGAAGCTGACCGGGCGGTCCTCGCGGCGGAAGGTCATCTGCCCGCCGGCCGCGCCGAGCCGCAGCACGTCCCCGGGCTGCGTCTCGCGGATCAGGGCGGTGCTGACGCGGCCCCCCTCGATCCGGCTGACGTGCAGGTCGAGCGTCCCGTCGGCGCGGGGCGCGTTCCCCAGGGAGTACGTGCGCCAGGTCGTCGGCACCCGGTCGCTGCTCACGCTCGCGTACTGGCCGGGAAGATGGGGGAAGTGCGCGTGCGGGCGGAGGGTGAGGACGCCGATGTCCTCCCCGTACAGCAGGTGGCGTACGACCTCCGCGTCCCACCAGGGTGGGTCCTCGCTGTCGGCGGCGCCGGCCATCATCGCGTCGGCGATCATCTGATACGCCTCTGACCAGGCCTTTTCCGTCTGGGGGTGCCAGGCGGACCCGGAGGCCTCGGCGAGCGCGGCGATGAGGCTGGTGCCCACGGCCGCGTAGTGCTCGGGCCCCGCCAGGAACTTGCGGTGGTCGCGGCCGAGGTCGCGGAGATAGGGGACGAGCGTTTCGTTCTCCAGGTGGGCGATCACATGGGTGAGCGCGGCGAAGAGCCGGTCCCGCTGTCGTTCCATGTCTTCGAAGGAGGCCGGGAAGAGATCACGGACTCCGGGGTTGTGCCAGAACAGGTGGGAGTAGAAGAACTTGACCGCGTGCTCGGCCCGTCTCTCCACCACCGCGAAGCTGCTTTTCAAGATCCTCACATCCACAAAACCGAAAGTAGGAACGCCGGAGAACGTGAGGTCAAGCCAGAGCCGATCTACGGACAGCCGCGACAACCACCCCATATGGGGTGATGGGCGGCGGGCGGGATACGGTCTCCGGGTGCACGAGCAGACCCCCGCAGCCCCCGAAGAGCCCGCCGCCGACCAGTCCGTGGACGGATCCGCGGACGCGTCCGCCCCACCGCCGACCCTGTTCGACTGGGAGTTCGCGACCGACCCGTACCCGGCGTACGCCTGGCTGCGCGAGCACGCGCCCGTGCACCGCACGACCCTCCCCAGCGGGGTCGAGGCCTGGCTCGTCACCCGGTACGCCGACGCCCGCCAGGCCCTCGCCGACCAGCGGCTCAGCAAGAACCCGGCCCACCACGAAGGCTCCGCGCACGCCAAGGGGCGGACCGGAATCCCGGGGGAGCGCAAGGCCGAGCTGATGACCCACCTCCTCAACATCGACCCGCCCGACCACACCCGGCTGCGCCGCCTGGTGTCGAAGGCGTTCACCCCGCGCAGGGTCGCCGAGTTCACCCCGCGGGTGCAGGAACTGACCGACCACCTCATCGACCGGTTCTGTGAGAAGGGTGAAGCCGACCTCATCCACGAGTTCGCCTTCCCGCTCCCCATCTACGCCATCTGCGAGATGCTCGGCGTACCACGGGAGGACCAGGACGACTTCCGCGACTGGGCGGGCATGATGATCCGCCACAGCGGCGGGCCGCGCGGCGGGGTGGCTCGCGCGGTCAAGCAGATTCGCAGCTACCTCGTCGAGCTGATCCACCGCAAGCGCGACGATCTGGGCGACGACCTGATCTCCGGACTGATCCGGGCGAGCGACCACGGCGAACACCTCACCGAGAACGAGGCCGCCGCGATGTGCTTCGTGCTTCTTTTCGCCGGCTTTGAAACGACGATCAACCTCATCGGCAATGGGGCCTATGCCCTGCTGCAGCACCCGGAGCAGCGTGAACGACTCCAGGCCTCGCTCGCTGCCGGAGAGACGGACCTGCTGGAAACGGGCATCGAAGAGCTGTTGCGCTACGACGGCCCTGTGGAAATGGCCACCTGGCGGTACGCGACGGAGGCGCTGACTCTGGGTGGCCAGGACATTCCCGCTGGCGACCCGGTCCTCGTCGTGCTCGCGGCTGCCGACCGCGACCCGGAACGGTTCAGCGATCCTGACACGCTCGACCTTGCCAGGAGCGACAACCAGCATCTCGGGCTCGGCCACGGCATTCACTACTGCCTGGGAGCCCCCCTGGCCCGCCTCGAGGGCCAGACAGCCCTCGCTGAGCTGCTGACCCGGCTGCCCGATCTGGAACTGGCCGTGGACCCCTCGGAGCTGCGCTGGCGCGGCGGGCTCATCATGCGGGGCCTGCGCACCCTGCCGGTCCGCTTCGCCCCGAGCCCTGCCCTGGAAACGAGGAGCGGCTCCTGACGGATTCTTGCTGAGCCGCTGGTCGGCGGCAGCCCGGCGGGCATCGGCGTACCGGGCGGGCGAAGGACCGAATTTCCCGCACGGACACCCTGCGAGGCGCCTACGCTTTGGAAACGCCAAGACCCCGGAGCGTCCCGCTAAGAAGGCTCCAGGGTCTGACTTGCCAGTCGGGAAGGACTGACCGTGCGTGATTCAACCCTGCTCAAGAAGAGCAAGGCAAGTGGAATCAAGGTCGACAAGGCCGGGAAAGGCGCCCTTCAGGTCGTCATCTACCTTCGGGTGTCGACGAGGGCGCAGATCACGAGGTCCGGACTCCAGCAGCAGGAGAAGGACTGCCGGTCATGGCTCGATACCTACCTCCGAGACACCCCCTACGAGATCGTCGGCGTGTTTGCGGACGACGGCGTCTCCGGGAAGCTCGATCAGCGCGATGACAAGGCGCTCATCGAACGGCTTGTCCGGGCCGGGAAGGTCGACCTGGCAATCGCGCAGAAACTCGACCGGTACGGCCGCACCGCCCGGATCATCAGCAACTGGGTTCGGGAGATGGTCGACAAGGGGACTCGCGTAGTCACCTCGGACGGCCGGATCGACTCGGACGATGACCTCCAGTTCAAGGTCGCCATGCCGACCTTGGCGTACCTCGCCGAGTTGGAACACGAACTGATCTTCTCCAGGACCTGGAGCGGCCGGGAGTGGAAGCTCCAAGCGGGCGGCTGGGCAGGTGGGCCCCCGCCGTACGGCTTCGAGCTGCTGAACAAGGGACGGAGCGGGTCGAGCATCGTTCTGTGCGAGGAGGAAGTCCGGACTCTGGTCATGGCAGCCCATTGCCTCATCGATCTCGAGCTGAACTACTCGGAGACCTGCGAGCACCTGAACGGCAAACGCAGGTTCACTCGGAGCGGGCGCCCCTGGACGGTCGGGAACCTCACGAAGCGCCTCGGAAGCGAACCCGTCCTCGAGCTCTGCGTCACCTATCGGAAAGAAGGCGGCAAGACGGCGGTGGGCGAGGACGGAAGCCGCAAGTACGGAGAACCCGTCAAGATCCCCATGCCGGAGGTCTTCGATGCGGCACGTCGGGCTCAGCTTCGTTCCGCCATGGAGGAACTCAGTGTCGGCTCTCGTCGCGCGAACTCCGTGTACCCCCTCTCCACTCGGATCAAGGGCGACTGCGGCGAGGCCTACACCGGCGGAGGCGTTCGCGACGGTGGGATGCGCCTATACCGCTGCAGGGGAAACACGGGCGGGTGTGACGACGTCTACCTGCACGCAGACGAGGTCGAGAGCGAGGTCTGGGAGCGGCTCGCGAAGTTCCTCGGCGATGGGGACGTGCAGGAGCGTGTTCTCCGTACGAGGCTGCGCCTGGGCGCTCCAGGCTTGGAGGGGAAGGAGGAACTGTTCAGGCTGTTCGATGTCCAGGTCGAGGTTGAGAACCACCGCTTCAAGAAGAAGCCCGGTGTGCGCTGCCAGGTGACGCAATGGCACGTGGCAACGAAGCAGGAGGTACCGGCTGACGTGACGGAGGAAGAGTGGGCCGGCGTGCGGAGCGTCCTGGAGGCGGTCTACCCGCCCGCTTCGTTCACCAAGACCAAGATCGACCTGCGGTTGGCGTTGAACGGCATGCTGCACCGTTTGCGCACGGGGATCACCTGGAAGGAGATCCCCGCGGAGTTCGGGCCGGCGCAGCGCATCCGGGAGCGGCAGCTCTCCTGGTGGCAGCAGGGGGCATGGCCACTGCTGGTGACGTGGCTGAACGGTCAACGTGCGGGGACGTCGGTGTACGTCCACCCGATGATCCCGCCGCTGCGAGTGACGGTGCGTAGGGCGGGGACTCTGAGGGCGCTCTCCGGCTCGCGACCCTGCTGACCCGGCTGCCCGATCTGGAACTTGCCGTGGACCCCCCGGAGCTGCGCTGGCGCGGCGGGCTCATCATGCGGGGGCTGCGGACGCTTCCGGTCCGCTTCACCGCCGAATCAAAAGCCCAAAACATCTGAAACCGGGCTGACCGGAAGTCAGTTGGCTGTCGAAACTTGTGACTGGCGTTCGAAGGCCGCTAGGTTCTGCCGTTACCCCGCCGTTATGCGAAAGGTGCAGCCTCATGCGTTCCGGGAACGGCCGCCACAGACGCCCCCGACAAGTGCCCGCACTTGTCGTCACCGCCGGAGTCACCGGCACCGCACTCGCCCTGCCCCTGCTCGCCGCCACCGGCGCGAGCGCCGCGGAGACCTCCACATGGGACAAGGTCGCCGAGTGCGAGAGCGGCGGTACATGGAGCGCCAACTTCGGCGGTGGCGCGTACGGCGGGCTGCAGTTCAGCCAGGAGCAGTGGAAGAGCGCCGGCGGACTGGACTTCGCCGAGCGCGCCGACCTCGCCAGCCGCTCCCAGCAGATCGCCGTGGCCGAACGGGTCCTGGCTTCCCAGGGCCCCCAGGCGTGGCCGCTGTGCGGGGTGCAGGCCGGTCTGACGCAGGACGCGCCCGCCGCCGAGGTGGACCCGGGCCTGCCCGGCGGTTCCGGATCCGTCGCCCCGGCTCCGTCCCGCCCGGACGCCTCCGTGCCCCACACCGGCTCGGGCGGGCAGTCCACGGACTTCGGGGCCCCGACGCAGAAGGGCCCGACCCCGTCGGCCTCGGTGCTGCCCGACTATCCGATCGGTGTGCCGGGCGAACTGCCCGTCATGCCGCTGCCGGAGCCGGAGACGCCGCCTCCCGGCCTCCCGGGCGCCCCGACGGCTCCGACGAGCCCCGCGGACCCGACCGCCCCCGTGGGCCCCACCACTCCGGTGAGCCCCACCACTCCGGTGGACCCCACTACTCCGGTGGACCCCACCACTCCCGCACCGCCGTCCGTGGATCCGACGCTGCCGGTGGGCCCGACGCTGCCGGTCGACCCGACGGCTCCGGTGACTCCGTCCGACCCGGCGAACCCGGCGAACCCGGCGAACCCGGGAAATCCGGCGAACCCGACCCTTCCGGCCAACCCGGTTGATCCCACGGCCCCGACGACTCCGGCCGCACCCGGTGAGTCCGCCTCCCCGACCGCTCCGGCGGCCTCCGGTGCGAGCGAGGGCGGCGGCAAGCACCGCGGCCCGGCCGCCGTCGAGACGCCCGCGGCGCCTGACGCCGCGTCGGACCCCACGTACACGGTCAAGGAAGGCGACAGCCTGATCGAGATCGCGGACGCCAACGGGGTGAAGGGCGGCTGGAAGGGTCTCTATGAGGCCAACGAGCAGGTCATCGGCGGCGATGCGGACCTGATCAAGCCCGGTCAGAACCTGGATCTAACGCATCAATAAGGACACTTGAAGCGCCCGGAACCAGCTGATTGTCCGTTTTCTGTAAGTGAGACATGTGTCTCTTCAGGTCAACTGGCGTGTCCGGCCCGGAGGGTTCCGCAAACCCCGCCCTCACCTGCGCAAACACCCTTCCGGGGAGCGCAAGTAGGCACCGTTTCCCCCCGATGTCGCTCGTTGAACATCGGGGGGAGACCTGTCTACCTTCTGAATCGCTCGCCACCGCGGGCTCCTTCGACCGCATCGCCGAATCCTGCCGGCGGACGGAGGGAACACTCGTCGCGTAAAGCGCCGAAGGCAGGAGCGGGGGAACCAAGGTAGGCGCCGGTAGCGGCCGTTGAGAGACGGTCACATCGCCGGCTAGGGGTTAAGCCAAGCGCTAGGTCGCTCGGCCGGGCACTCACTCGCCCGAACCCGACAGCTCACCTCGTAGGCGTCGGTGAGGAGAACTCCATGCTGCTTTCGGGCAAGGGCAAGCACCGTCGCGGTTCCAAGGCCGTCCGCATCGTCACGCTCGCCGGCGTCGCCGGTGTCGCCGTGGCCGCGCCGCTGATGGCCGCGGGCACCGCCTCGGCCGCGACCGCTTCCGAGTGGGACCGCGTCGCCTCGTGCGAGTCCGGCGGCAACTGGTCCATCAACACGGGCAACGGCTACTACGGCGGCCTGCAGTTCTCGTCCTCCACGTGGGCCGCGTACGGCGGCAAGGCGTACGCCGCGCAGGCCAACCAGGCCTCCAAGTCGCAGCAGATAGCCATCGCCGAGAAGGTCCTCAAGGGCCAGGGCAAGGGCGCCTGGCCGTCCTGTGGCGTGGGCCTGTCGAACTCCTCCTACACCGGTGGCTCGGCCAAGACCCCCGCCAAGCCGAAGACGCAGCCGAAGCCCGCGCCGAAGCAGGAGCAGAAGGCCGCGCCGAAGCAGGAGACCAAGCGCGTCGAGGCTCCGACCACCCGCTCCGAGCGTCCGGCCGCGAAGACCGAGGCCCCCAAGACGGGCAACGGCTCCTACGCGGTCAAGTCCGGCGACACGCTGGGTGCGATCGCCGACGCGAACAACGTGTCCGGTGGCTGGGAGAAGCTCTTCGAGCTCAACAAGGACATCGTCACGGACGCCGACCTGATCTTCCCGGGTCAGAAGCTCAAGCTCAGCTGAAGCAGGAGCTGAAGCAGGAGCTGAAGCCGAAGCTGAACCTGAACCTCGGCTGAAACCTGTGAGAACGGTCGTGTCCGCTTTCGCGACACGCAGTAGTTCCACCGCGTAATTCCACCGCCCGGCGCGCAACCCCCTTCGCGCCGGGCGGTGCTGTGTGCGGATGTCCCCGGCCTGACGGGGCCTCCGGAAGGGCGATGATCAAGGGTCCTATGTCCTGTAAGAGGGGCATTCAGGCCCTTTTTCGTCCCAGCCCCCGGGCGGTCGGCTGGCCGAGTGCCCAGAGGCGGTTAGGCTCTAAGCGGCAAGGCCATCCCACGGCCTGACATGCCACCGCACACCCAGCGTCACATCCCAGAAGGAGATGCTCGTGCCGTCCATCGACGTCGTCGTAGCCCGGGAAATCCTGGACTCCCGAGGCAATCCCACGGTCGAGGTCGAGGTGGGCCTCGACGATGGCAGCACCGGCCGTGCTGCAGTCCCGTCCGGCGCCTCCACCGGAGCGTTCGAAGCCGTAGAGCTCCGTGACGGTGACCCCAACCGCTACATGGGCAAGGGCGTAGAGAAGGCCGTCCTCGCCGTCATCGAGCAGCTCGGCCCGGAGCTCGTCGGCTACGACGCCACCGAGCAGCGCCTGATCGACCAGGCGATGATCGACCTGGACGCCACCGAGAACAAGGGCTCCCTCGGCGCCAACGCCATCCTCGGCGTCTCCCTCGCCGTCGCGCACGCCGCGTCCGAGGCCTCGGACCTGCCGCTCTTCCGCTACCTGGGCGGTCCGAACGCGCACCTGCTGCCCGTTCCGATGATGAACATCCTGAACGGTGGGTCGCACGCCGACTCCAACGTCGACATCCAGGAGTTCATGATCGCCCCGATCGGCGCGGAGTCCTTCTCCGAGGCCCTTCGCTGGGGTGCCGAGGTCTACCACACCCTCAAGAAGGTCCTGCACACCAAGGGCCTCTCCACCGGTCTGGGCGACGAGGGCGGCTTCGCGCCGAACCTGGAGTCGAACCGCGCCGCGCTCGACCTCATCGTCGAGGCCATCAAGCAGGCCGGCTACGTCCCGGGCACCCAGATCGCGCTCGCGCTCGACGTCGCCGCGTCCGAGTTCTACAAGGACGGCAACTACGAGTTCGAGGGCAAGTCCCGCTCGGCCGCCGAGATGACCGACTACTACGCCGAGCTCGTCGAGGCGTACCCGCTCGTCTCCATCGAGGACCCGCTGTTCGAGGACGACTGGGCGGGCTGGAAGACCCTCACCGACCGCCTGGGCTCCAAGGTCCAGATCGTCGGCGACGACCTCTTCGTCACCAACCCCGAGCGTCTCGCCCGCGGCATCGAAGAGGGCTCGGCGAACGCCCTGCTCGTCAAGGTGAACCAGATCGGTTCGCTGACCGAGACCCTGGACGCCGTCGAGATGGCCCAGCGCAACGGTTTCAAGTGCATGATGTCGCACCGCTCCGGTGAGACCGAGGACGTCACCATCGCCGACCTCGCGGTCGCCGTGAACTGCGGCCAGATCAAGACCGGCGCCCCGGCCCGCTCGGACCGTGTCGCCAAGTACAACCAGCTCCTGCGCATCGAGGAGATCCTCGACGACGCGGCCGTGTACGCGGGTCGCAGCGCGTTCCCGCGCTTCAAGGGCTGATCAGTCCTTTAGGGCGCAAGCCTCCCTACGTCCCCGCACTCGGTCCCGTACCGTGTGCGGGGACGTAGTGCGTCGTGTGCATATAGGGGAGGCGGATCAATGGCCGGGAACCGGGACCGGTTCGCCACGTTCTCGACCGCGACCAGGCTCAAGCAGCTCGGTGAGCGGACCGCGGCGCACGTGTACCGCTCTCAGTCCCGCCGGCAGGTCCGCCGCAGCCGGCTCACCGGCCGGGCCGCCCTGCTCGTGCTGGTCCTCTGTACCCTGGTCGTCGCCCTCGCGTATCCGATGCGCCAGTACGTGTCCCAGCGCTCGGAGATCGCGAAGCAGCAGAAGGACGCCGTCTCCGCGCGGGACCGGCTGGAACGGCTGCGCGACGAGAAGGCCCGCTGGCAGGACAACGCGTACGCCGAGCAGCAGGCGCGCAAGCACCTGCACTTCGTCCGGCCGGGGGAGATCAGCTACATCATGACCGACCCCGGTGCCGGCGGCGCCGAGCAGCGCCGCGGCGGACAGACCGCCACCGACCGGCCCTGGTACTCCAACGTCTGGGACGGCGTCGACAAGGCCGACCGCCCGGGCGACTGAGTCCCACCCATCCACGAGAACGAAAAGACTTCCTCCAGGCATGCAGACGCCCCCGCCCCAGACCGACCGGACCGAGCCGACCGCCGCCGACATCGAGGCGTTCGAACAGCAGCTCGGCCGCCCCCCGCGCGGGCTGCGCGCCATCGCGCACCGCTGCCCCTGCGGGCAGCCGGACGTGGTGGAGACCGCCCCGCGGCTCCCCGACGGCACCCCCTTCCCGACGCTGTACTACCTGACCTGCCCGCGGGCCGCCGGTGCGATCGGCACGCTGGAGGCCAACGGCGTGATGAAGGAGATGCAGGCCCGCCTCGCCGTGGACCCGGAGCTGGCCGCCGCCTACCGGGCCGCCCACGAGGACTACATCACCCGCCGCGACGCCATCGAGGTGCTCCAGGGCTTCCCGAGCGCCGGCGGCATGCCGGACCGGGTCAAGTGCCTGCACGTGCTGGTCGGCCACTCCCTGGCCGCGGGCCCGGGCGTGAACCCGTTCGGCGACGAGGCCCTGGCGATGCTGCCCGAGTGGTGGGCCAAGGGCGCCTGCGTCACCCCGTGCGGCGAGAAGAAGGCCGAAGAGAAGAAGGCCGAAGAGAAGAAGGCCGACGAGAACGCGGCGGCGGAGGCGGGCGCGTGACCCGGGTCGCGGCCGTCGACTGCGGTACGAACTCCATCCGGCTCCTCGTCGCGGACCTCGACCGCGCCACAGGCGAGCTGATCGAGCTGGACCGCCGGATGATCGTCGTCCGGCTCGGCCAGGGCGTCGACAAGACGGGCCGACTGGCCCCGGAGGCCCTGGAGCGCACCTTCGCGGCCTGCCGCGAGTACGCGGCGGTCATCAAGGAGCTCGGCGCCGAGCGGATCCGCTTCGTGGCGACCTCGGCCTCGCGGGACGCGGAGAACCGCGACGAGTTCGTCCGGGGCGTCCTGGACATCCTGGGCGTGGAGCCCGAGGTGATCAGCGGCGACCAGGAGGCCGAGTTCTCCTTCACCGGCGCCACCGGTGAGCTGACCGGCCACACGGACGTGGAGCGCCCCTTCCTGGTGGTGGACATCGGCGGCGGTTCCACGGAGTTCGTGGTCGGCACCGGGCACGTCCGGGCGGCCCGCTCCGTCGACGTGGGCTGTGTCCGGATGACCGAGCGCCACCTGACGGTGGACGGGGTCGTCACGGACCCGCCGACCGGGGAACAGGTGTCCGCGATACGGGCCGACATCGAGGCGGCGCTGGACCTGGCCGGCGAGAGCGTCCCGCTGGCCGAGGCGCGCACCCTGGTGGGGCTGGCCGGTTCGGTGACCACGGTCGCCGCGATCGCGCTGGGCCTGGAGGCGTACGACTCGGCGCGGATCCACCACTCCCGGATCCCGTACGAGACGGTCCGCGAGGTCAGCGAGCGGATGCTGACGCTGACGCACGCCGAGCGCGCGGCCATCCCGGTGATGCACCCGGGCCGGGTCGACGTGATCGGCGCGGGCGCCCTGGTCCTGCTCGCGATCATGGAGCGGATCGGCGCCTCGGAGGTCCTGGTCTCGGAGCACGACATCCTCGACGGCATCGCCTGGTCCATCGCCTGACGACCGATTCGAGCGCACGTGACGGTGCCCCCGGCGGATCCCGCCGGGGGCACCGTCACGTCCGAACCATCACCCGTCCAGCCGGACCGGCATCAGGAGAGAGAAGGACTCCTCGTCGTCGGGGCGGCGGATCACCACGGGGGCCTTGGGGGCGCCGAGCTCCAGGATCAGCCGGTCCCGGGCCCCGGCGGCGAGCGCGTCCAGCAGGAACGCGCGGTTCAGGCCCACGTCGGCCGGGTCGTCGTCGCCGTCGGCGCCGAGGGACAGCGCGCCCCCGGCGGTCACCCTGAGCACGCTGACGACGGGGACGCGGCGCCCCGCGGGCAGGCTGACCAGGCGGCGGTAGTCGGGGAACTCGTGGTCCAGCCAGCGGCCGGCCGCCTGGCGGTCCGCCGACTCCGTCTCCAGGGCCACGCGGTCGCCGTCGATGGTGAGTAGGACCGGGGCGTCGTCGCTCAGCAGCGCCCGCATCGCGTCCGCGAGCGGGGCGGGACTTCTCAGATGTCCCGGTAGACGTCTCGACGGTTGCCGACCCTGACGGCCAGGATGACGAGCTCGCCGTCCAGCACCTGGTAGGCGATCCGGTAGCTGCCGACCCGGAGCCGGTAGAGACCGGACGGGCCGGTGAGCTTCTTGATGTCAGCGTCCTCGCGGTACGGGTCGTCGCCGAGCGCGGTCAGTGCCGCGAGAATGCGCATTGCGGCAGGCCGATCGATAGCCCGGAGCTGCCGTTGTGCCGCAGTGGTGAACCGGAAGGCGTACTTCACGCCGCTCCCTCGCCGCGCTCGGTGAACAGATCCGCCAGCAGCTCGGCCATGGTCACGGTCGGGCCGCCTTCAGCCAGGACTGCCTCCGCCTCGCGCGCGAGCAGCTCGTCCGCCGCTTCTTCCAGCGCGTTGAAGTCGGCGATGGGGACGAGGGCGGCCACCGGAGCGCCGTTCCGCGTAATTATGGTCGGGGCGCCCTGCTCGGCACGGTTGATGTGGTCCGCGAGGTGGGCTCGGGCTTCGCGCACGGTCACAGCGTTCTCACTCATACAACGAGCGTACGCGCAATTGTGTACACGCGGATGTTCTGTGCCGCAGGCGTGGTGCGGGTTCGCGGGAGGGCCCCGAGGGAGTCGCTTGCAACACCGGTCCCTCGATCAGGTCGCGAGGGTCAAACAGCGGGGTCGGCAGGGGCCAACAGCGGTCCCGGGGGGCCGCTCGGGGGCCTTGGGTCCCGTCGTCCACATGAACTTCGTGAAGTTCTTCACAAGGAAAAGGTGCCTATGAGGGCCCTGGAGGAGCCTTTTGGGCGAGTCCGGAGCCTCATGGACCTTCTTTTTGCTCGCGTTCGTGCGATTGCCGGACCTCGCACACCCCTGGCGGTAGGTATCCACGAAGCCGGTGGTCTACTCCGCTTGAGGGCTTGGAGGCCAGGTCGGGACTGGTGTTCAACGACTCCCGTTACACCCTGGTTCCCGCTTCGCGCCATGACCTCGGTCACGTGGGCGGCGGAGTGTAGCAGAGGGTCTTCAGGTCCTTGTGAAGGGGCTCACGAGCGTCACCCCTTGGGGTGCTGGATACTCGTTCCATGAGCACCACGGAGCGTCCCAGGATCCTCGTTGTAGGAGGTGGGTACGTAGGCCTGTACGCAGCCAAGCGCATCATGAAGAAGATGCGTTACGGCGAGGCGACCGTCACCGTCGTCGACCCGCGCTCGTACATGACCTACCAGCCCTTCCTCCCCGAAGTGGCCGCAGGCAGCATCTCGCCTCGGCACGTCGTCGTACCGCTGCGACGCGTGCTGCCCAAGGCTGAGGTTCTCACCGGCCGGGTCACGAACATCGACCAGGACCGCAAGGTCGCCGTCGTCACGCCGCTGGTCGGCGAGGCGTACGAGCTGCCCTTCGACTACCTGGTGATCGCGCTCGGCGCCATCTCCCGCACCTTCCCGATCCCCGGCCTCGCCGAACAGGGCATCGGCATGAAGGGCGTGGAAGAGGGCATCGGCCTGCGCAACCACGTACTCGAGCAGCTCGACAAGGCCGAGTCCACGACGGACGAGGACGTCCGCCGCAAGGCCCTCACCTTCGTCTTCGTCGGCGGCGGCTTCGCCGGCGCCGAGACGATCGGCGAGGTCGAGGACATGGCCCGCGACGCCGCGAAGTACTACACCAGCATCAAGCGCGAGGACATGCGCTTCATCCTGGTCGACGCGGCCGACAAGATCCTTCCCGAGGTCGGGCCCAAGCTCGGCACCTGGGGCAAGGAGCACCTCGAGTCGCGCGGCATCGAGATCTACCTGAACACCTCCATGGACTCCTGCGTGGACGGCCACGTGGTGCTGAAGAACGGCCTCGAGGTCGACTCCAACACCCTCGTGTGGACCGCCGGCGTCAAGCCCAACCCGGTGCTGGCCCGCTACGGCCTGCCGCTGGGCCCCCGCGGCCACGTGGACGCCGAGCCGACCCTCCAGGTCAAGGGCACGGACTACATCTGGACCGCCGGCGACAACGCCCAGGTGCCCGACCTCGCCGCCCGCAAGGCCGGCGTGGAGAACGCCTGGTGCCCGCCGAACGCCCAGCACGCGCTGCGCCAGGCCAAGGTCCTCGGCGACAACGTCATCTCCGGGATGCGCGGCTTCCCGCAGAAGGAGTACGCGCACTCCAACAAGGGCGCGGTGGCGGGCCTCGGCCTCCACAAGGGCGTGGCGATGATCGTCATGGGCAAGATGAAGATCAAGCTCAAGGGCCGGCTCGCCTGGTACATGCACCGTGGCTACCACGGCATGGCCATGCCGACCTGGAACCGCAAGATCCGCGTCTTCGCCGACTGGACCCTCGCGATGTTCCTCAAGCGCGAGGTCGTTTCCCTCGGCGCCCTGGAGAGCCCCCGCGAGGAGTTCTACGAGGCCGCCAAGCCGGCGCCGGCTCCGGCCGCCGTCGTCACGGCCCCGGCCGAGAAGGCCAAGGCCTCCTGACCCCGTAGGGCCGGCAGGTCCCGCAGGACCAGTACGACCAGTACGACCAGTACGACCCAGCGTGTCCCGAAGGGGCCGCCCGCCATCCGTGGTGCGGGCGGCCCCTTCGGCATATTCGGGCCCGGATCCGGGTATGCCGTGCGGTCGGAACTTGTCTGAGCTAGTCGATGTAGTCGGATTTCGTTGGAGGGTCCCGCATGAACGACGCCGCGCCGCGGCTGGCCGCTTTAGCCGAAACCCTGATGGGAGCCCCTCTCCCCGTCCGCATCCGGGCCTGGGACGGCAGCGAGGCCGGCCCGCTCGGCGGACCCGTCCTGGTCCTGCACAACCGGCGCGCCCTGCGCCGCATCCTGTGGAAGCCGGGCGAGCTCGGGCTGGCCCGCGCCTGGGTGGCCGGGGACCTCACCGCCGACGGGGACCTGTTCGAGCTGCTGGACCGGGTCGGCGGGCTGCTCTGGGAGCGGGACCGCGAGCCCGAGCCGGCCGCCGCCGCGCACACCGGGCACACCGGGCCCGCCGCCCTGCTGCGCGATCCCGGCGCCCGGGCCGCCGTACGGGGCCTCGTGGGCCTGGCGCGGCCGTGGACCAAGCCGGCCCCGCCGCCCGAGGAGGCCGTCCGCCGCGGCGGGCCCCGTCAACCCCGGCAACCCCGGCATACCAGGGGCAGCGACCGGCGGGCCATCAGCCACCACTACGACGTGGGCAACACCTTCTACGAGCGGGTGCTCGGCCCGTCGATGGTGTACTCCTGCGCCTACTGGACCCCCGGCGGGAGCCTGGAGGACGCCCAGCGGGACAAGCTGGACCTGGTCTGCCGCAAGCTCGCCCTGGGCCCCGGGGACCGGCTCCTGGACGTCGGCTGCGGCTGGGGCTCGATGGCCCTGCACGCGGCCCGGGAGTACGGGGCCAAGGTCACCGGGATCACCCTCTCGCGCGAACAGGCCGCCTACGCCCGCAAGCGGGTCGCGGAGGAGGGCCTGGCCGACCTCGTCGAGATCCGGGTCCAGGACTACCGGGACGTCAAGGACGGCCCGTACGACGCCATTTCCTCCATCGGGATGGCCGAACACGTCGGCGCCGACCGCTACCGGACGTACGCCCGGAGCCTGTACGGACTGCTGCGGCCGGGCGGGAGGCTGCTGAACCACCAGATCGCGCGGCGCCCCGAGCCCGACGAGGAGGCCTACCGGATCAACGCGTTCATAGACGCCTACGTCTTCCCCGACGGGGAGCTGTCCCCGCTGGGCACCACCGTCGGCGAGCTGGAACGCGCCGGCTTCGAGGTCCGCGACGTGGAGGCGCTGCGCGAGCACTACGCGCTCACCCTTCGGGCCTGGGTGGCCCGGCTGGAGGAGCACTGGGAGGAGGCCGTACGGCTGACCTCGCCCGGCCGGGCCCGGGTCTGGCAGCTGTACATGGCTGCCTCGGCGCTCGCCTTCGAGCACAACCGGCTCGGGGTCAACCAGGTGCTCGCGGTGCGCACCGGGACCCGGTCGGCCTCCGGGCTGCCGCTGCGCGCCCGGGAGTGGCCGCGGTAGCCGGTACCGGGTGAGGGAACGCCGCAGGGCCCCGCGACGGGATGTCGCGGGGCCCTGCGGCTTCGTAAGGAGGCGCTCGTACGCAGGCGCTCGTACGGCTGCTCCGGCTACTCCGTCTTGATCGCGGTCAGCATGTTCAGCCGGGCCGCGCTGCGGGCGGGCCACATGGCCGCCAGGGCGCCCACGATGCCGGCCAGCAGCATGAAGATCGCGATCCGGTCGAAGGGGATCACCAGGGCGTAGCTCGGGATCGAGCCCTTGATGGTCTCGCCGACGGCCCAGGCGATGAAGGTGCCGAGGGCCACGCCGATGACCGCGCCGAAGAGCGAGATCACGATGGCTTCCAGCCGGATCATGTTCTTGACCCGGCCGCGGTCCAGGCCGATGGCCCGCAGCATGCCGATCTCCTGCGTCCGCTCGTACACGGACATCGCCAGGGTGTTGACGACACCGAGGACCGAGATGATCAGCGCCATGGCGAGCAGGCCGTACATGATGTTCAGGGCGGTGTTGATCATGCCGCCCATCTCGTTGCGGATGTCCTGCTGGGTGGCGAAGGTGATCGCCGGGTTCTTGCCGAGGGCGTCGACGAGGGCCTGCTCGCCCTTGGCCGAGGGGCCGCCGTCCATCTTGACGAGGACCTCGCGCAGGTACGGCTTCTCGCTGTGCTTGTCGAGGATGCCGGAGTCGATCACGTAGGGGGAGAGCATGCCCTCCATGTCCTTGTAGACCGCGCCGACCTTCAGGTTCGCCTTCTTGTTGTCCAGGAAGGTGACCTTCAGGGTGGAGCCGACCGACAGGCCCTCCTCCTTCGCGGTCTTCTCGGCGACCGCCACCTCGCCCTTCGCGAGGCTGGTGAGCTGCCCGCTGAGCACGTCGAAGTTGAGGAGCTTGCCGATGGTCGCCGGGTTGACCCCGGAGACGGAACGGTAGGAGTCGCCGTCGCCGACCCGGAAGTCACCGGCCTGCTGCGGGGAGACCGCCGTGACGCCCGGGGCCTTCTCCAGGGCCGGGATCACGGAGGCGTCCAGGCTGCCGAAGCTCTGGCCCATGGAGACCGTGTAGTCGGCCCTGAGGTTGTCCGTGGTCATCCGGTCGATGGCCTTGCCCATCGTGATGCCGAGTACGGACAGGGCGGTCACCAGGGTCAGGCCGATGGCCAGCGAGGCGGCGGTGACGGCGGTGCGGCGCGGGTTGCGGACCGCGTTCTGCGCGGCCAGCTTGCCGGCGACGCCGAAGACCTTCTCCAGCAGCGGGCGGACCGCCGCGATGACCGGGCGGGAGAGGGCCGGCAGCAGGATGATGATGCCGATCATGGTGAGGAAGGCGCCGGCGCCGATGAGCATCTTGCCCTCCTTGCCCGTCATCGCGCCGCCGAGGATGCCCAGCAGACCGAGCAGGGTGACGGCGCCGCCGATGCTGTTGCGCAGCACCAGGGACTTGGCGGAGGCCGGCAGGTGGGCGCTGCCCATGGCGGCGACCGGGGAGATCTTGGCCGTACGGCGCGCGGGCAGCCAGGCGGCGAGCATCGTGACGACGATGCCGATGCCGATCGCCGCGGCGATGGTGGCCGGGGCGACGACCAGCGGACCGGCCGGGATCTTGACGTCGAAGGCGTTCATCGCGGAGCGCATGCCGACGGCGAGTCCGACGCCGGCGATCAGGCCGATGGCGGAGGAGATCACGCCGACGACCAGGGCCTCGGCCAGGACCGAGCGCTTGACCTGGCCGCGGTTGGCGCCGACGGCGCGCAGCAGGGCCAGCTCCTTCGTGCGCTGGGCGACCAGCATGGTGAAGGTGTTGTAGATCAGGAAGATGCCGACGAAGAGCGAGATCAGCGCGAAGGTCAGCAGCATCTGGTTCATGCTGCCCATGCCGGCCTCGATGTCCTTGGCCTGCTCGGCGGCGAGCTGCGCGCCGGTCTGGGCCTTGGCGTCCTTGCCGACGATCGGCTTGATCTCGGTGAGCAGCCGGTCGGCGGAGGCGCCGGCCTTGGCGCTGACCGCGAGCTCGTCGTAGTAGCCGGGCTGCAGGTAGAGCTGCTGGGCGGTCGGGGTGTCGAACAGGACGAGCGAGCCGCCCGCGTTGACCGCGCCGTCCTCGGTGGTGAAGACGCCGGCGAGCGTGTACTCCTTGGCCGGGCCGTTGTCGGCCACCCGGACCTTGTCGCCCACCTTGTACTTGCCGCGCTTGGCCGTCTCCTTGTCGAGGGCGATCTCGCCGGCCCCGGCCGGGCCGTTGCCCTCGGTGAAGGCGTAGCGGGGGTCCTTGCCGTCCTTGAGGGGGACGAAGTTGGCGCCGGTGTTGGACCAGCCGTTGCCGATCAGCTTTCCGTCCTGGTCGCCCACGGCGGCGAAGCCGTGGACGCGGCCGGAGGCGCTGTCGACGCCGCTCAGCGCCTTGACCTTGTCGAGGGACCGCTGGCTGATGCCCGGCTCGCCCTCCTTGACGCCCTCGTCGTTGCGGGAGGGGCCGTAGGAGGTGACCGAGACGGCCACGCCGTCGAAGCTCTTGGCGGACTGGTTCGACATCGCCTTGCCGACGGTGTCGGTGAAGACGAGCGTGCCGGAGACGAAGGCGACGCCGAGGACGACGGCGAGCACCGTCATCAGCAGCCGGGCCTTGTGCGCGAGCACGTTGCGCAAAGCGGTACGGAACATGGTGGAGGAGTCCAGGTCTAAGGGGTCAGCGGGGACGGGGGGCGAGGGGCGTCCCTCAGCTGGTGCGGCCCTTGGCGTCGAAGGCCTTCATGCGGTCGAGCACGCCGTCCGCGGTGGGCTGGATCATCTCGTCGACGATGCGGCCGTCGGCGAGGAAGATGACGCGGTCCGCGTAGGAGGCGGCCACCGGGTCGTGGGTGACCATGACGACGGTCTGGCCGAGCTCGCGCACGGAGTTGCGCAGGAAGCCGAGGACCTCGGCGCCGGAGCGCGAGTCGAGGTTTCCGGTGGGCTCGTCACCGAAGATGATCTCGGGGCGGGAGGCCAGGGCGCGGGCCACGGCCACGCGCTGCTGCTGGCCGCCGGAGAGCTGGGTGGGGCGGTGCGAGAGGCGGTCGGAGAGGCCGACCATGGTGATGACCGAGTCCAGCCACTGCTTGTCGGGCTTGCGGCCGGCGATGTCCATGGGGAGCGTGATGTTCTCCAGGGCCGTCAGGGTCGGCAGCAGGTTGAAGGCCTGGAAGATGAAGCCGATCTTGTCCCGGCGCAACTGCGTGAGCTGCTTGTCCTTCAGGGTGGACAGCTCGGTCTCGCCGATGCGGACGGATCCGGCGGAGAAGGTGTCCAGGCCGGCGACGCAGTGCATCAGCGTGGACTTGCCGGAGCCGGAGGGGCCCATGATCGCGGTGAACTGGCCCTGTGCGAAGTCCACGGAGACGTTGTCCAGAGCGACCACCTGGGTCTCGCCCTGGCCGTACACCTTGGAGAGGCCGGTGGCGCGCGCGGCGACGGCCTGGGTGGTGTGCGGGGCGTAGTTCATGGTGGTCACGGGGGCTGCTCCTGTCAGGGGCGGGGCGGGCGGACCGGGCTCACGGTCCGCGGCTGGCGGGACCCTTCCATCGTCGTGGCGCCCACCCCCGTTCCGGATCAGCCGTGATGCCCCTTCTCCGGTCCACTGGAGGCTGACCACGGAGGGCCGCGTCTCCTCCTTTGGTATGACGGCAGCCCGGAGGGACGTACGGGGAGGCCGTCGGCCCACCGGCCCCGGCCGCCCCGGAGTCGGGCGGCGAAGCCCGAGGCGGAGGCCGGAGCGGAGGCCGCGGCGGGGGCGGAGCCGGAGGTGGAACGGGAGCGGAAACAGGGCCGGGCCGAGGGGGTGGCGCACGGGGTGGCGTGCGGGGTGGCGCGGGCCATCGAAATCCCGTCAATCCCGTGGCGGCCATGATCGACGCCCGGAACGTGCCGACCGTGGCTTCTGTCCCCTGACGGGGCATCAAGCGCCAATAAAATCAGACAACATCGGCGAGACGCCCAGGTGAGGGCGCAAGTGTTCCGGATAGGCTCGGCGCAGCGTTCAAGGCTTTTCCTACGGGGCCGCTACGCCCTGCCCGGATGGTGGAATGCAGACACGGCGAGCTTAAACCTCGCTGGCCCTCGGGCCGTGCCGGTTCAAGTCCGGCTTCGGGCACGATGACGTTCCGTTTCAGGCCGGAACGTGTGGAGGGCGGGGGCACACGCGTACCCCCGCCCGTCCCGCCCGGCGGGCCCGTACCAGCGGGGAAAGATCCTCCTCCAGCAGTAGGGCGATTTCTTTGCGTTCGCATTACTCTTGACTCCAAGGCCGCGCACGGTGGCCATGGAGGAGTGAGATGAGGAGCAGCAACCCGGTCTTCTCGCGACGGGGGTTCAGCCGCGACAACGGTGCTTATGCGGGCTTCGGCACGCAGCAGCCCCAGGCCCAGGCCGGGACCGCCACCAACCCGTACGCGACCAACCCCTACGCGACCGACCCGGCCACGGGTATGCCGCAGGCGCCGGTCCGCGGCAACGCGATGACCATCGACGACGTCGTGAGCCGTACGGCTCTGACGCTCGGCACGGTCATCCTGACGGCGGCGATCTCCTGGATCGTTCTTCCGGTCGACCCGGCCAACATCAACAAGTCGTACGGCATCGCCATCGGCGCCGCGCTCATCGCGTTCGTCTTCGCGATGATCCAGTCGTTCAAGGCCAAGCCGGTCCCGGCGCTGATCCTGGCCTACGCGGCGTTCGAGGGTGTCTTCCTCGGCGTCATCAGCTCGGCCGTGAGCACCTACATCAGTCCCGGTACCGTCGTCCAGGCCGTCATGGGCACGATGTGCGTCTTCGCCGGCGTGCTGTTCGCGTACAAGATGCGCTGGATCAGGGTGAACCGGCGCTTCGTCGGCTTCGTGATGGCCGCCGCCATGGGCTTCATGCTCCTGATGGTCGTCAACCTGCTGTTCTCCGTCTTCGCGGGCGGCGACGGCCTCGGCTTCCGCAGCGGCGGCCTCGGCATCCTCTTCGGTGTCATCGGCATCCTGCTCGGTGCCGCCTTCCTCGCCATGGACTTCAAGATGGTCGAGGACGGCGTGGCCTACGGCGCCCCCCGCGAGGAGTCCTGGCTGGCGGCCTTCGGCCTCACCATGACCCTGGTGTGGATCTACATGGAGATGCTGCGCCTGATCTCCATCCTCAAGGGCGACTAGTACCGGTACCCCGCTTTGAGCAGAGGAAGGCCCCGCGAGCACACGCTCGCGGGGCCTTCCCGCATGTCGGGGGTCAGCGGATCGGGTGATCGGGAGTCGGGGGCTGTGGACGGGGGCAGGGGCCGGCTCAGCCGAACTTGCGGGCGGCCCTGCGCAGGTCGTACTCGTGGATGATCGCCTTGGCCTGGCCGTACGACAGCTCGTGCGCGCCGAGCAGCCAGCTGACCTTCTCTTCGAACCGGACGAGGGAGGGGCCGTCGTCCACGGCCCTGAGCCAGTCGGAGAGCTCACGACCGGTGGTCTGGGGGATTCTGTCGATCATGTTGCGGTGCGTCTGCTCGGAGAACTCTACGGACATGGGCGCCTCCGGAGGTATCGCCTTGCTGTGCTGTTCTCTTCACGCCACCGTGCCGGAGAGTTCGGCCGTTGGCAATGGCGCCGGGGCGGCGCGTAAGGTCGGCCGGGTGCTCGATACCTCACCCCTGACCGCCGCTGTGGAACGTTTCGCCGACCGGCTGCGGGCGGCTCCGCAGAGCCGCCTCCAGCAGGGTGCCGCCCAGGTGGCGCTGGACCTGGCCCGGGAGCTCTCGCTGCGGGCGCAGCGGCTGGAGGCGGCCTCCGCGGACGGTACGGCCGCCGGGGACGGCACGGGGGCGGCTCCGGCGCGGACGATGCCGGACGCCGGGATCTTCGTCGTCGGCGACCAGCTGGCCGTGGCGGGGCTGGACCTCGCGGAGGCCCTGCACGCCGCGGCGGCGGGCCCGGTGGCGGGCACCGCGGCGGGACCGGGTCCGGATGCGGCGAAGGCCCCGTCCGAGATGCTGGACGAGGCCGTTCGACTGGTGGATCAGGCGGAAGCCGGGGCGCTGCGGTGACTCGGGGAGCCGCGCTGCCTCAGAGCGATGCGATGACGCGGTCGGCGAGGATGTAGACGTTGCCGTCCGGATCCTCGGAGTCGCCGCAGGAGAAGGTCAGGGCGTAGGCGCCGGAGATGCCCGAGCCGCCCAGCAGGACCGGTGCGCTGCCCGAGCGCAGGGCGTCGGCGAGCCGCTCGGCGGTCTCCCGGTGGCCCGGGGTCATGCAGAGCGTGGTGCCGTCGGTGAAGACGTACACGTCCAGGGTGCCCAGCGGGCCGGGGCGGACGTCCGCGAGGGCCGTACGGGCCTCCGCGAGCTCCTCCAGGCGGTTGACCGTGCGCTCGTGGTCGGCGCCGGGGTGCGAGGCCTGCACGGGGACGAAGTCGGGGTGCGAGGGGTGGCGCCGGCGGGCGGCGGCCAGCTCGGCCGAGTCCTCCGGGTAACCCTGGTAGTCCTCGGCGTCGTCGCCCAGGAGCGGCTCCAGACCCACCATGTCCGCCTGCCGGGGCAGGAAGACGGGGCTCTCCTCGCCGAGGCCGGACAGGCCGCCCAGCAGCGAGGGGGCGTCGGCGGCGTCACGGGCCTCCTGAGCGGCCCAGAAGGCACGCGCCTCGGCGAGCTCGCGCTCGCGCTCCTCGGCCAGGGCCTCGGCGACGGCGGCTCGTATCTCGGCGGCGGGGGACTCCACGGCGCTGCGGGCGTGCGGGACGGTGACACCACGGGGGTGCGAAGCCGTCAGCTCACCGCGCAGTGCGGTGACCTGCTTGCGCAGGCCGTGGACGGCGTGCAGCGCAGCAGCGCCGACGGCCGTGGCAGCGGCCGTGGTCAGCAGTAGGGCAAGAGACATGGCGCTCACTGACTAACTCCTGATTGATTCGATCCCCCGACTTCCTACATCAGCTTGTCCCGTCCTGGGAATGGGCAGCAGTGCATTACGTCATGAATTGGACAGGCCTTTCGTCCCGATCTCCCCGCCGAGAAACGGCCTGACCTGCGAAAACAATGATCCCCCAGGACTAAGGTCACATCCTGGGGGACATTTGGTCACAGAATGGCCGCGACAGGATTAGATTCGATGTCAGTACGGCGTATGGGATCAAGGCGGATCCCTTACGGCGTCTGGCCTCGGCTCTTGATCCCGACGGCCCCGCCCGCTCCGGACTAGCTGAGACGCTCGATGATCATGGCCATGCCCTGACCGCCGCCGACGCACATGGTTTCGAGGCCGAACTGCTTGTCGTGGAACTGCAGGCTGTTGATCAGCGTGCCCGTGATGCGCGCGCCGGTCATCCCGAACGGGTGACCGATGGCGATGGCCCCGCCGTTGACGTTCAGCTTCTCCAGCGGGATCTCCAGGTCCCGGTAGGAGGGGATCACCTGGGCCGCGAAGGCCTCGTTGATCTCGAACAGGTCGATGTCGCCGACGGTCAGGCCCGCCCGCTTCAGCGCCTGCTTGGAGGCCTCGACCGGGCCCAGGCCCATGATCTCGGGGGAGAGGCCGGTGACACCGGTGGAGACGATCCGGGCCAGCGGGGTCAGGCCCAGCTCGCGCGCCTTGGTGTCGCTCATGACGACCAGCGCCGCGGCGCCGTCGTTCAGCGGGCAGCAGTTGCCGGCCGTGATCAGGCCGTCGGGGCGGAAGACGGGCTTGAGGCCCTGGACGGCCTCCAGGGTGACCCCGGCGCGCGGGCCGTCGTCCTGCGAGACGACCGTGCCGTCCGGGGTGGTGACCGGGGTGATCTCGCGGGCCCAGAAGCCGTTCTTGATGGCTTCCTCGGCCAGGTTCTGCGAGCGCACGCCGAACTCGTCCATGTCGGCGCGGGTCACGCCCTTGAGCCGGGCCAGGTTCTCCGCGGTCTGCCCCATCCCGATGTACGCGTCGGGGGTGCGGCCGTCCTCGCGCGGGTCGTGCCAGGAGGAGCCCGTGGACTCGGCGACCTCCTTGGTGCGGGCCTCGGACTCGGCGAAGAGCGGGTTGTGCGTGCCCGGGATGCCGTCGGAGGAGCCGTTCACGGACCGGGAGACCATCTCGACGCCCGCGGAGATGAAGACGTCGCCCTCGCCCGCCTTGATGGCGTGCAGCGCCATCCGGGAGGTCTGGAGCGAGGAGGCGCAGTAGCGGGTGATCGTGGTGGCCGGCAGGTGGTCCATGCCCATCTGCACCGCGACGATCCGGCCGAGGTTGTGGCCCTGCTCGCCGCCCGGGAGACCGCAGCCCAGCATCAGGTCGTCGATCTCGCGCGGGTCCAGCCCGGGGACCTTGGCGAGGGCGGCCTGGATGACCGTGGCCGTCAGATCGTCCGGGCGGACGTCCTTGAGGGATCCCTTGAAGGCGCGCCCGATCGGCGAACGGGCGGTGGAAACGATGACGGCTTCGGGCATCGGGGCTCCAAGGGAGGTGGTGTCGTACCGGGACCGCATGCGAAGTTACCGCCCCGTACCGTCGAGGTCACTGTCCATGCGATGTGACTCCGGTCGCTCTGGACGCCCCCGCCGGGCCGCCCGACGTGCCGCCCGACGTGGCGGCCGGTGCGGCGGCGCCTCCGATCTCCTCCGCGAGCTCCTCGCCCGGCACCCGGCGCCTGCGCCGGTACTTGAGCAGGGCCCACGCGCCGCGGGCCCCGGTCACCTCCGTGCCGGCCTGCCCCGCCGCCGCCGAGGCGGCCTTGGCCAGCGGGAGCATGTCCTCGTTGCGCGAGACGTCCAGCCGGTCCGATTCGGGCCAGACGCCCAGGGCCGCGCACAGGGTCGGCAGTATGGCCATCGCCGCGGTGGCGTACCCCTCCGCCGACGGGTGGTAGGAGTCCGGTCCGAACATCTCGCGGGGGTTCGCCGCGAACTCCGTCCCCATCAGGTCGCCGATGGAGACGGTACGGGCGCCCAGCGCGAGCACCCCGATCGTCTGGGCGGCCGCCAGCTGGCGCGAGACCCTGCGGGCCAGCCACCGCAGCGGCTGGTACACCGGCTCGATGGTGCCCAGGTCCGGACAGGTGCCGACCACCACCTCGGAGCCCGCCAGCCGCAGCCGGCGTACGGCCGCGGTCAGCAGCCGCACCGACTGGGTGGGCGGCATCCGGCGGGTCACGTCATTGGCGCCGATCATGATCACGCACACGTCGGGGGGCGGGCCGTCACCGTCCAGCAGCAGCCCCGTCTGGCGGTCCAGGTCGTCCGACATGGCACCCGAGAGCGCCACGTTGCGCAGCTCCACCGGCCGCTCGGCCACCGCCGCCAGCCCCGAGGCCAGCAGGGCGCCCGGAGTCTGTCTGGCCCGCCGCACCCCCAGTCCGGCGGCCGTGGAATCGCCCAGCACGCCGAACCGCAGCGGGCCCGGACTCAGCTCGGGGCCGCCGAATTCGCTCCCGTACAGCCCGTCCGCGCGCGGCGGATCCGGCAAACCGGTGCCGACCGTGCGCTTCGCGAACTGCATCTCCGCCACTACCAGCCCGACCGCGGCGGCTCCGACGAGCCCGAGCCCGCCACCGCCGTACGCCGCCCCCGCCGCGATGCGGCGGGCCGTCCTCGCCCTGGACACCCTTCAAGCCACCTTCTCGGTCCTTGGCCGGATCCCTGTGCCGTCCCTGCAGACCCCGCCGTCCTGTTGACCTACCTGCCCCGTACGGCCGGTCGGCCAATCCCTTTCCGCATAGTCTGGCGGTGCCTCCCGGAGAACCCGTGGAGTCCCCTCCTTGGAGAACATGGTGCAATTCCACGACTCGATGATCAGCCTCGTCGGCAATACCCCGCTGGTGAAGCTCAACCGTGTGTCCGAAGGCCTCCAGGCCACCGTCCTGGCCAAGGTCGAGTACTTCAATCCCGGCGGATCCGTGAAGGACCGGATCGCCGTGCGGATGATCGAGGCCGCCGAACAGAGCGGAGCACTCAAGCCCGGCGGCACCATCGTGGAGCCCACGAGCGGCAACACGGGTGTAGGACTCGCCATCGTGGCCCAGCAGAAGGGTTACAAGTGCATCTTCGTCTGCCCTGACAAGGTCTCGATGGACAAGATCAACGTCATGCGCGCGTACGGCGCCGAGGTCGTGGTCTGCCCGACCGCCGTCGACCCCGAGCACCCGGACTCGTACTACAACGTGTCCGACCGCCTCGTGCGCGAGACCCCGGGCGCCTGGAAGCCCGACCAGTACAGCAACCCGAACAACTCGCGCTCGCACTACGAGACCACCGGTCCCGAGCTCTGGGAGCAGACGGCCGGGAAGATCACCCACTTCGTCGCCGGCGTCGGCACGGGCGGCACGATCTCGGGCACCGGCCGGTACCTCAAGGAGGCCTCCGGCGGCAGCGTGAAGGTCATCGGCGCGGACCCCGAGGGCTCGGTCTACTCCGGCGGCTCGGGCCGCCCGTACCTCGTCGAGGGCGTCGGCGAGGACTTCTGGCCCACCGCCTACGACCCCACCGTGACCGACGAGATCATCGCGGTGTCCGACAAGGACTCCTTCCAGATGACCCGCCGCCTCGCCAAGGAGGAGGGCCTGCTCGTCGGCGGCTCCTGCGGCATGGCGGTCGTCGCCGCGCTGAAGGCGGCCGAGGGCCTCGGCCCGGACGACGTGGTCGTCGTCCTGCTCCCGGACAGCGGGCGCGGCTACATCAGCAAGATCTTCAACGACGAGTGGATGGCCGGACACGGCTTCCTCGAGGACGCGGGCCCCTCGGCCCGCATCCGCGACGTGCTCGCGGACAAGGCGGGCGGCATCCCCTCCCTGGTCCACATGCACCCCGAGGAGACCGTCGGCGAGGCCATCGAGGTGCTGCGCGAGTACGGCGTCTCGCAGATGCCGATCGTCAAGCCGGGCGCCGGTCACCCCGACGTCATGGCGGCCGAGGTCATCGGCTCCGTGGTCGAGAAGGAGCTGCTGGCGGCGCTGTTCGCCCAGCGCGCCTCCCTCGGCGACCCGCTGGAGAAGCACATGAGCGCGCCGCTGCCGCAGGTCGGCTCGGGCGAACCGGTCTCCGAATTGATGGCGGTGCTCGGCGAGGCCGACGCGGCGATCGTGCTGGTCGAGGGCAAGCCGACCGGTGTGGTGAGCCGTCAGGACCTGCTGGCGTTCCTGGCCAAGGGCGCCAAGTAGCGCTCACGGAGCCGCTCACGGGGCTGTTCACACGGCTGAGTGCGGACGACGCGCAAACGGTACGGGCCCGTCACGTGACGGCAGCACCGGCTTAACACGGCTCCGGCACAGTGGTGGTTGTCGGCAGGGAAGCCCGGGAAACCGGGACCCGGCCGGCAACACGAACGGCGTCGACGCACCTCCGGAGCGGCTCCCGGACCGCGTTGGACGCCACGGACGCGCGGACGGCCCTGACCCGGCCCGTGTCCTGCGCGGGGACCGCCGTCGTCCCGCCCCCGGGAAACCGGGGTGCGGCGGTCCCCGCGCATATTCGTGCCCACGAGCGCCCCGCCGGCGCTACCGCCCTACTGCCCGACCGTCAGTCCAGCGGATCGGGACGGCGCTCGCCCAGGTGGAGCCGGCGGAACTTCGCCGCGTGGACGTAGTTGACGCCCAGGATGCCGAGCCAGGCGACGACCAGACCGCTGAGGCCGGCCTGTGCCGCGCCGATCGCGGAGAGCGGGATCGCCAGCACCAGGGTGATGATCGCGAAGCCGAAGCGCTCGCCGAAGTTCCCGTCCGGGGACTCGGCCGCACCCGGGTGGGTACCCCGGGCGGCGGAGAGCCGCTCCTCCGCGAGGCGCCGGCGGACCTGCGTGTCGACCTTCTCCACGAACGAGTCCACCAGCGCGGCCTCGTACTCCGCCCCCAGCTCCCGCCGGGCGTCGAGCGTGGCGGAGAGTTCCTTCTTTAGCTCTTGGGACTCCATAGGGGCACCCTATGAACTGTCGCCCGCACTGGCACTGGGGGTAGCCCCCGTATCGCGCCGGGTGGGCCTGCGGACGGCCCCGGGGGTCGATGGGACCTGATTCGTAACGCAAAGCGATGATGGGGTCGCGCTCGTGAAGCTGGTCGTGCAGGTGAAGCTACTGCCGGAGGCTGGCCAGGCCCCGTACTTTCGGAGACTTTGCGCGCGGTCAATCGAGCCGCGAACTGGGTGTCTTCCGTGGCGTTCGAGCGCGGTGTTCCGCGCGAGTACGAGCTGCGCAAGCACACGTACTCGGAGTTGAAGGCGCAGGGGCTGGGGGCGTAGGCGGCTCAGCACACGATCAAGAAAGTTCGCGACGCCTACGTGGCGTTGAAGGCGAACATCAAGGCGGGCAACCTCGGAAGGCCGGGTAGCGAGAGGCGGACGAAAGCCGAGGGCAAGCCGATCGCTTTCCGCCCGGAGGCGGCCCACCCGTTCGATGACCGGTGCCTTTCCTGGCAGTACGACGCGCAAACCGTCTCTATTTGGACTACCGCCGGGCGCATCAGGAAGGTTCGCTTCGCCTGCTCCGTCGACGCGTTCAAGATGCTCCGCCAGTACCGCAAGGGTGAGTCCGATCTGGTCGAACGAGATGGCGTGCTCTACCTGGTCGCCGTCTGCGAGATCCCCGAGACTCCGGTCGATGGGAACCCGGACGGGTTCATCGGCGTAGACCTCGGCATCGTCAACATCGCCACCACGTCGACCGGTTACCGGGCCGCAGGACGCGGCCTGAACCGCTACCGCAAGCGGCAGCTCGAGCTCCGGCAGAAGTTGCAGGCCAAGGGGACCAAGTCCGCCAAGCGTCTGCTCAAGCGTCGGCGTCGCAAAGAGCAGCGGCACGTTGCCAACCAGAATCACGTCATCGCCAAAAAGATCGTCATCACCGCTGAACGCACCGGCTGTGGGATCGCACTCGAAGACCTGAGTGGAATCCGTGACCGGGTACGGCTCCGCAAGGACCAGCGGCCGCAACTGCACGCGTGGAGCTTCCACCAGCTCGCCGGCTTCCTGGAGTACAAGGCGAAGCGGGTTGGGGTGCCGCAGGTGTATGTCGATCCGGCGTACACCAGTCAACGGTGCTCCGAGTGCGGTTACATCGACCGGAAGAGCCGAGTCGATCAAGCGACGTTCGCCTGTCGGTCCTGCGGGGCCCTCATGCACGCGGACGACAATGCGTCCCGCTATGTCGCCCGCAAGGGGCAGGCCGTGTGGGCTGCGGGGCGTGAGTCACGCGTCCCAGCCACTGGCTAGGTGGCAGGACGGAGGAGGTCGCGCCACAGCCAGTGGTGCGTCCTACCTCCGAGTCCGGTCCTTGGGGTCCGGATCAAGTTGACCTCTTGGGACTCCGTGCGGCTTCTGGGAGCCCTCGGCTCCGCCGGCACTGGGGCTAGCCCCCGTATCGCGCCGGACCAGGGTGCGGACGGGGCGTACGAGGACGAGGGCGAGGGCGCAGCCGAGGCCGATGGCGGCGCCTGCCAGGAGGAGGGGGCGGACGCCGAAGAGGGCGCTGGCGGGGCCGGCGAGGACCTGGCCGAAGGGGATGGCGAGGATCGAGCCGCCGACCTCGTACGCGGTCACCCGGTTGAGCCGGTCCCGCGGTATCCGGGTCTGCACCGTGGTGGACCACTGGACGCCCCAGAACGCCCAGCCCACGCCGCTGACCGCGTAGCCGAGCATCAGCAGCGGCAGGTCGGGGACCAGGGCCGCCGCCAGCGGCATCATCGGGAACGCGAACATCGCGACGGCCCCGCCGAGCAGCGGGCGGGCCGGGCGGATCCGGATCGCGACGAGGCCGCCGAGGACGCAGCCGGCCCCGAAGGCCCCCTCCGCGTACCCGAAGGCCGCCTTGCCGTGCTCGGCGATGATCGAGGCCGCGCCGAGCGGGGTGAGCGGACCCCAGACGCAGACCCCGAGGACCCACCAGATCAGGATGACCGCCCACAGCCAGGACCGGGAGCGGAACTCCTGCCAGCCCTCCCGGAGGTTGGCGAGGGTGGACTCCTGGCGGCCGGAGGTGAAGCGCGGCAGCCGCAGCGCCAGCGCCAGCAGGCAGATCCCGCTGATCGCGAAGGTGGCCGCGTCGATGGCGAACACCCAGGCCGTCGAGGTGGTGGCGACGAGCACGCCGGCGATGGCCGGACCGGCCATCGTGGACGCGCCCTCGCTGACCCGCAGCACGCCGTTGGCCTGGGTGGGGTCGGCGGAGACCTGCGGGACGAGGCCGGCGGTGCCCGGCTGGAACATCGCGGTCGCGATGCCGCCGAGCACCGATCCGCCGATGACGAACCACAGCGTCGGGTGGCCGAGCCAGAGGTACAGGGCGAAGGAGCCCTGGGCCGCGCAGCGGACCGCGTCCGCGCCGATCATCTGCGGCAGGGGGTGGAAGCGGTCCGCGAACACCCCGCCGAACACCACGAAGAGGGCGAAGGAGCCCATCCACGCACCGAGCGCGTACCCGATGCCGCTCACCCCGTAGCCGAGCGAGATCATGGCCACCGCCAGGGCGACCGGCATCATCGTGTCGCCCAGCATCGAGACGACGCGGGCGGTGAAGTAGAGGCCGAAGTTCCCGGTCCAGAGGCGGGAACGGGGCCTGGGTGGGGCGGAGATGGGCGAGGACACCATGGGAGGGCAGCCAATTCGCTTGGATGTGGGGGGTATTGGCCGGTGGATCTCGGCGCGGCCGCCCTTGAGGATCAAGGGCCGGTCGTCGGGCGGTCAAGCGAATTGACCTGGGGCGGGGGAGGTGCGGGGGAGGCCGGGCGCACGTCCCGGGGGGAGCCGTGCCAAGGCCGCGGGGAGGCCGCGCCAGGGTCCCCGGAGGGTCTCGGATCGCGGGCGCGGGTTGCCGTCCTGCATAACCGCATGCAGAGTGCTCGGTGACTGAATATCCCGTTGGCGGCCGCCCGGCCGCCCGGCGGACGGGACGGAGGGGAACGGGATGAGCGAGAGCCCTGCGGCCCGGCTGCAGAAGCTGTTCGAGGGGCACCGGCTGACGCCGACCCAGCGGCGCATCGCGCACTGCATGGTGCGCGGGGCGGCGGAGGTGCCGTTCCTGTCGAGCGTGGAGCTCGCCGAGCTGGCCGGGGTGAGTCAGCCCTCGGTGACCCGGTTCGCGGTGGCGCTGGGCTTCGACGGCTATCCCGCGCTGCGCCGGCACCTGCGGGAGGTGGCACCCACCGAGCGGGCCGGGAGCGGGGACGAGGACGCGTACAACGAGTACCAGCAGGCCGTGCAGGGCGAGATCGAGAACCTGCGGCAGCTCTCCGCGATGCTCGCCGACCCGGCGCCGGTACGGGAGGCCGGGCGGCTGCTGGCCGGGTCGAGCCCGCTGCCCGTACTGGGGCTGCGCGCGGCGTCCTCGCAGGCGCGCGGGTTCGCGTACTTCGCCGCGAAGGTCCACCCCGACGTACGGCTGCTCGACGAGGGCGGCTCGATGCTCGCCGACCGGATCGACGCGGCCGCGGGCGCCGGAGCCTCGGCCCTGCTGTGCTTCGCGCTGCCCCGCCATCCGAAGGAGGTCGCGGAGGCCCTGGAGCACGCGCGGGGGGCCGGGCTGGCCGTGGTGACGGTCGCCGACTCGGCCTTCGCGCCGGTGGCCCGCCACTCCGATCTGCTGATCCCCGCGCCCGTCGGCACCGGCCTGGCCTTCGACACGGCGTGCGCGCCGATGCTGCTGGGGCGGGTGCTGCTGGAGGCGATGGCGGACGCGCTGCCGGACGCCCAGGCTCGGCTGGAGGCCTTCGACGCGCGGGCCGCGGCGCGCGGGCTGTTCGTGGAGTAGCCGTCCGGTGGAGTGGGCCTAGCGGTGGTTCAGCTGCGCCGGCTCGGCGGCCGGGGTGTCAGAGGAGGGCGTTCGGGGTGGCCGCGCCGGCCTCTGCGGGGATCGTGGAGAGGGGCTGGGCCGCGCGGGCCAGGGCGAAGCGGACCCCGCCCGAGGGGTCCACCGTGAAGCCGTGCACCGCCGGGCGCGGCAGGCTGTTGTACCCGTAGTGCGCGGTGAAGGCGTACGCCCCCGTGTCGGGCACGCACACCAGGTCCCCGGGGGCCAGCAGCGGCAGCTCCCGCGCGGCCGCCAGCAGGTCACCCGCGAAGCACGCCGGCCCGGCGATGTCCTGGACGACGAGCGGCCCCGTCAGCGGAGTCCCCTTCGCGGAGTAGGGGAGGATGCGCAGCGGCCAGGCCGCCGGGGCGTACACCGTTCGGGTGGCCAGCTGGACGCCCGCGTGCGTGAGTGCGATCGCCCGCCCGCCGGTGGTCTTCGTGTACTCGACGCGGGTCAGCACCAGCCCGTGCTTGGCCGTCAGGGACCGCCCGAACTCCGTGACCAGCCCGTACGCCCCCGAGAAGAGCCCGGGGGCGGCCGAGCGCAGGGCGCTCACGTATTCCGCGTAGCTGGGGGTGGCGGTGTCGGAGGTGAAGTTCACCGGCAGCCCGCCGCCGATGTCCAGGGTGTCGACCTGCCGCCGCCCGGCCGCAGCGTTGATCTCCTCGGCCAGCGCGTACAGCTCCCGTACCCCCTCGGCGATGAGCGCCAGGGGTACTCCCTGGGACCCGGAGTGGGTGTGCAGCCGGGTGAGCCAGGGCCGGTCCAGGTACGCCCGTACGAGCCACTCGCGCGCGCCCGGATCGCGCAGCGCGATGCCGAACTTCGAGGTGGCCGTGGCGGTGGAGAGGGCGTCGATGCTGCCCGCGCCGGTCTGCGGGTTGATCCGTACGCCGATCGGGGAGGCGATGGGTGCGGGGCCCGCCGCCCGGACGAGTGCGTCGAGCCGGGCCAGCTCCTGGGGGTTGTCGGCGTTCACCGCGACGCCCAGGGCGAGGGCCTCCCGCAGTTCGGCGGCCGTTTTCGCGGGGGAGTCGAGGACGATGTGCTCCGGCGCGATCCCCGCCGCGCGGGCCAGGGCCAGCTCGCCGGGGCTGGCCACCTCGCAGCCGAGCCCGGCGTCGGCGAGCAGCCGCAGCACCGGCACGAGCGGGGCCGCCTTGACGGCGAAGGCGTGCAGGACGGGGGTGCCGGGGGCGAGGGCCCGGGCGAAGGCGCTGGTCAGGGCGGCGGCGGAGGCGCGGATGCCGGCCGTGTCGAGCAGGCAGAGGAGGGGCGAGTCCTCGTCGATCAGGCCCTGCTCCACGGCGGCCCGTACGGCCAGGTCCCGTCGCCAGGCGGAGTCCGTGGCGGAGTCCGTGGCGGAGCCCGATCCGGAGCCCGCGGCGGCGTCCCCGGCGGCGTGCGCGTGTGCGTCGGCTGCCATGTCCTCCATCCCATCATCCGGCGCGGCCGCCCGCAGCTGTTGACTGAATCTATTCAGGGGGTAAAGATGTGAATAGATTGACCAACAACGGAGGAGGCACCGCCATGTCAGGACCCCGCCCCGTACGGGCCGCACGAGGTACCGAGCTGAGCACCCTGGGATGGCAGCAGGAGGCCGCGCTGCGGATGCTCCAGAACAACCTCGACCCCGAGGTCGCCGAGCACCCCGACAAGCTCGTCGTCTACGGCGGCACCGGCAAGGCCGCCCGCGACTGGCGCTCGTACGACGCGATGGTCCGCACCCTCCAGACCCTCAAGCAGGACGAGACGATGCTCGTCCAGTCCGGCCGCCCGGTCGGCGTCATGCAGACGCACGAATGGGCGCCGCGCGTCCTGCTCGCGAACTCCAACCTGGTCGGCGACTGGGCCAACTGGGAGGAGTTCCGCCGCCTGGAGAACCTGGGCCTGACCATGTACGGCCAGATGACGGCCGGTTCGTGGATCTACATCGGCACCCAGGGCATCCTCCAGGGGACCTACGAGACCTTCGCGGCCGTCGCCGCCAAGAAGTTCAACGGGACCCTGGCCGGCACCATCACCCTCACCGCCGGCCTCGGCGGCATGGGCGGCGCCCAGCCGCTGGCCGTGACGATGAACGACGGCGTCGCCATCTGCATCGACGTCGACCCGCGCGCCATCGACCGCCGCATCGAGCACCGCTACCTCGACGTCAAGGCGAACGACCTGCGCCACGCGCTGCAGCTCGCCGTCGAGGCCCGCGACGCCCGCAAGCCGCTCTCCATCGGCCTGCTCGGCAACGCGGCCGACCTCCTCCCGCAGATGCTCGCCGAGGGCGCGCCCATCGACATCGTGACGGACCAGACCTCCGCCCACGACCCGCTCGCCTACCTGCCGGTCGGCGTCGACTTCGACGACATGGCCGACTACGCGGCCAAGGACCCGGCGGGCTTCACCACCCGCGCCCGCGAGTCGATGGCCACGCACGTCGAGGCCATGGTCGGCTTCATGGACGCGGGCGCCGAGGTCTTCGACTACGGCAACTCCATCCGCGGCGAGGCCCAGCTGGCCGGCTACGAGCGCGCCTTCGCCTTCCCCGGCTTCGTCCCCGCCTACATCCGCCCCCTGTTCTGCGAGGGCAAGGGCCCCTTCCGCTGGGCGGCTCTGTCCGGCGAGGCCTCGGACATCCACAAGACCGACAAGGCGATGCTGGAGCTCTTCCCCGAGAACGAGTCCCTGCACCGCTGGATCAAGATGGCCGGCGAGCGCGTCCACTTCCAGGGACTGCCCGCCCGCATCTGCTGGCTCGGCTACGGCGAGCGCGACAAGGCCGGCGAGCGCTTCAACGAGATGGTCGCCGACGGCACCCTGGCCGCCCCGCTGGTCATCGGCCGCGACCACCTGGACTGCGGTTCGGTGGCCTCCCCGTACCGCGAGACCGAGGCCATGCTCGACGGCTCCGACGCGATCGCCGACTGGCCGCTGCTCAACGCCATGGTCAACGTGGCCTCCGGCGCCTCCTGGGTCTCCATCCACCACGGCGGCGGCGTCGGCATGGGCCGCTCCATCCACGCGGGCCAGGTCACGGTCGCCGACGGCACCAAGCTCGCGGGCGAGAAGATCCGCCGCGTCCTGACCAACGACCCCGGCATGGGCGTCATCCGCCACGTCGACGCCGGCTACGACATCGCCGACACGGTCGCCGACGAGCGCGGCGTCCGCATCCCGATGCGCGAAGGCGACTCGGCGTGACCCAGGAAGCCGCGGCCGGAGCCTCGTTCCACGACATGTGGGCCGAGCTCCGGCCCATCGGCCGGGACGCGGGCAGCGGTGGCTACCGCCGCTACGCGTGGACCGGCGCCGATGCCGACTGCCGGACCTGGTTCCAGGCGCAGGCCGAGGCCCGCGGCCTCGCGTACGAGACCGACCGCAACGGCAACCAGTGGGCCTGGCTCGGCGCTGAGACGTACAAGGACGTCTCGGCCGGTGACGCCGTCGTCACCGGCTCCCACCTGGACTCCGTCCCCGACGGCGGTGCCTTCGACGGCCCCCTCGGGGTGGTGTCCTCCTTCGCGGCCCTGGACGAACTCCGCAGGAGGGGCGCGGAGTTCTCCAGGCCACTTGCCATCACCAACTTCGGTGACGAGGAAGGGGCCCGCTTCGGCCTCGCCTGCGTCGGCTCCCGGCTGGCCGCCGGACAGCTGACCAAGGAGAAGGCGTACGAGCTCCGCGACGCGGACGGCGTCAGCCTGCCCCGCGCCATGGAGGCGGCCGGGTACGACCCCGAGACCATCGGCGCCGACCCCGAACGCCTCGCTCGCATCGGCGCCTTCGTCGAACTGCACGTGGAACAGGGCCGCGCCCTCGACCTGTCCGGGGACCGGGTCGGCATCGCCTCCGCGATCTGGCCGCACGGCCGCTGGCGCTTCGACTTCCGGGGCGAGGCCAACCACGCCGGCACCACCCGGCTGGCCGACCGCCGCGACCCGATGCTCACCTACGCGCAGACCGTGCTCGCGGCCCGCGCCGAGGCGGCCCTCGCCGGGGCCGTGGCCACCTTCGGGAAGATCTCCGTCGAGCCCAACGGGGTCAACGCCATCCCCTCCCTCGTACGCGGCTGGCTCGACTCCCGCGCCGCCGACCAGGCCACCCTCGACACGGTCGTGACCGCCATCGAGAAGGCCGCCCGCGAGCGAGCGGACCAGGAGGGCATCGACCTGGACGTGGTCCGGGAGTCCTTCACCCCGGTCGTCGAGTTCGAGCACGCCCTGCGCGAGGAGATGAACCGGATCCTCGGCGGCTCCGTCCCCGTGCTCGGCACGGGCGCGGGACACGACGCCGGAATCCTCTCGGCGGCCGTCCCGACCGCCATGCTGTTCGTACGCAACCCCACCGGGGTCTCCCACTCCCCGCGGGAGTTCGCCGCCGAGGACGACTGCGTGGCAGGCGTCCTCGCCCTCGCCGACGTACTGGAAGGCCTCGCGTGCCGCTGAAGACGTACTGGCTGGAGCACGCCTGGCTCGGCACCCATGTCGAGCCGGGCGTTGCCCTGGACGTAACTGACGACGGGCGGATCTCCGCCCTGCGGACCGGGGCCGAGAGCCCGCCCCCGGGAGCGGAGGTCCTGCGCGGCCTGACGGTCCCGGGCCTGGCCAACGCGCACAGCCACGCCTTCCACCGGGCCCTGCGCTCCACCGTGCAGGTCGGCAGCGGCACCTTCTGGACCTGGCGCGACTTCATGTACAAGGTCGCCCAGAACCTCACCCCCGACAGCTACTTCGCGCTCGCGCGGGCCGTCTACGCCGAGATGGCGCTGGCCGGCATCACGGCCGTGGGCGAGTTCCACTACGTCCACCACGCCCCCGGCGGAGTCCCGTACGCCGACCCGAACGCCATGGGCGAGGCCCTGATCGCGGCCGCCGCCGAGGCCGGCATCCGCGTCACCCTGCTGGACACGGCGTACCTGTCGGCGGGCTTCGGGGAAGCACCCAACCCCCACCAGCTGCGCTTCTCCGACGGCACCGCGGACGCCTGGGCGGAGCGGGTCTCGGCCCTCAAGCCCCGCGAACACGCCCTGATCGGCGCCGCGATCCACTCGGTCCGCGCGGTACCGGCGGGGCAGCTCGCCACCGTCGCCGCCTGGGCGTCCGAACGCCGGGCCCCGCTCCACGTCCACCTCTCGGAGCAGACCGCCGAGAACGACGCCTGCCTCGCGGCCCACGGCCGCACCCCGACACAGCTGCTCGCCGACCACGGGGTGCTCGGCCCGCGCACCACCGGGGTGCACAACACGCACCTCACCGACGGGGACATCGCCCTCCTGGGCTCCACCACCACCGGCACCTGCATGTGCCCCACCACCGAACGCGACCTCGCCGACGGCATCGGCCCGGCCGTACGCCTCCAGCGCGCGGGCAGTCCGCTCTCGCTGGGCAGCGACAGCCATGCGGTGATCGACCTGCTCGAAGAGGCGCGGGCGATGGAACTGAACGAGCGTCTGAGCAGCCGGACCCGTGGCCACTGGACGGCGAACGCCCTGCTCACCGCCGCCACGGCCGACGGTCACGCCGCCCTCGGCTGGTCGGAAGCGGGCCGCCTGGAAGCGGGCGCGCTCGCGGACTTCACCACCATCGCCCTGGACTCCGTCCGTACGGCCGGGGCGCTGCCCCGTCTCGGCGCGGAGACGGCCGTCTTCGCCGCGTCGGCCGCGGACGTCCGCCACACGGTGGTGGGCGGCCGCCACATCGTCCGCGACGGGTCGCACACCCTCGTCGAGGACGTCCCGACAACCCTCGCCCACACGATCGCAGCCCTCCGCGGCTGACAACCCCGCCCCACGACTCCGCCTGCGGCGGGCCTTCCCCCCACCCCGCCCCTTCCCGAAACCGGGGCCTGCGGCCCCGGGCCCCGCCCCGGGCCCCGCCCCGGGCCCCGCCCCGGGGCTCCGCCCCCGAACCCCCGCGCCTCAAACGCCGGCGGGGCTGGATTTACCCCGGCGAGGCCGATGCGCCCCGGCCGGGGCACATCCAGCCCGCGCGGCGTTTGAGCGCACCGGGCGCGCAGCGCCCGGAACGGGGCCGGGCGAAGCCCGTGCCCCGGCGGGGGCCGGGGCCGCAGGCCCCGGTTTCGGGAAGGGGCGGGGTGGGGGAACAAACCACTCGACGACCCCGAGGGATCATGACCACCACAGCCATCACCAACATCGGCAGCCTCGTCACCAACGACCCCGCCCTGGGCGACGGCACCCCCCTCGGCCTGATCCACAACGCCGCCGTCGTCATCGAGGGCGAAACCATCGCCTGGGTCGGCCCTGCCGACAAGGCCCCGCCCGCCGACGAGGCGTTCGACGCGCAGGGCCGGGCGCTCATCCCCGGCTTCGTCGACTCCCACTCCCACCTCGTCTTCGCGGGCGACCGCACCGCGGAGTTCAACGCCCGCATGTCCGGCCACAGCTACTCCGCCGGAGGCATCCGCACCACCGTCGCCGCCACCCGCGCCGCCTCCGACGCCGAGCTCGAAGCGAACCTGCTGCGCCACCTCCACGAGGCCCGCCGCCAGGGCACCACCACCTTCGAGACCAAGTCCGGCTACGGCCTCACGGTCCAGGACGAGGCACGGGCCCTGCGCATCGCCTCCGCGCACACCGAGGAGGTCACCTACCTCGGCGCGCACATCGTCTCCCCGGACTACGCCGACGACCCGGCGGGCTACGTGGACCTCGTCACCGGCGAGATGCTGACCGCCTGCGCCCCGTACGCCCGCTGGGTGGACGTGTTCTGCGAGAAGGGCGCCTTCGACGGCGAGCAGGCCCGTGCGATCCTCACCGCCGGCGCCGCCGCCGGGCTGATCCCGCGGGTCCACGCCAACCAGCTCTCCCACGGCCCCGGCGTCCAGCTCGCGGTCGAGCTGGAGGCGGCCTCCGCCGACCACTGCACCCACCTCACCGACGCCGACGTGGACGCCCTCGCCCAGGCGGCCGGGACGACCGTCGCCACGCTGCTGCCGGGTGCGGAGTTCTCCACCCGCGCGCAGTGGCCCGACGCCCGCCGCCTCCTCGACGCGGGGGTGACCGTGGCGCTGTCGACCGACTGCAACCCGGGCTCCTCCTACACGAGTTCGATGCCGTTCTGCATCGCCCTCGCCGTCCGTGACATGGGGATGACCCCGGACGAGGCCCTGTGGTCCGCCACCGCCGGCGGCGCCCGCGCCCTGCGCCGCGCCGACATCGGCATCGTCACCCCCGGCGCCCGGGCGGACCTCGCCCTGCTCGATGCCCCCAGCCACGTCCACCTCGCCTACCGGCCGGGCGTTCCGCTGGTCTCGGCCGTCTGGCAGAAGGGCCGCAAGACGGCCTGAAACAGCCGTAATCCGGACGCCTCAGACCGCCCCCGGGGGCGGTCTGAGGCCTATGTGCGGGCTGTTGATACGGCACTGTTCTTTGTCTTCCCTCCGTAAGGCCCCGGGCGTACCTTGAGCCACCAATCTGATGTGCCGTCAGTAACTTGTGGCCCAAGGTTCGAGGGGAAGACGAAGGTGTCCGACCGGAAACGCTCCACCGCGCTCGCGCTGGCCTCCGCGCTGGCGGGGGCGGCGGTACTGCTGGCCGCCCCCGCAGCCCATGCGGCCGTTGTCGACGTCCAGTACGACTGCAAGACCCCCATCGGGGACAAATCGGCGGTCTCGCCGATCGAGATCAAGGGAGTCAAGGAGGGCAGCGGGTACAAGCTGACGATGTCCTTCCAGAAGGGCGTCTCCTCCAGCCCCATCGAGCTCGGCAAGGGCGCGATGACGCCTAGTGCGGTGATCGTGGTCGGCGGCGCGGAGAAGGTGTCGGTACCGGTCTCCGGTCCGCCCAACCCCGAGGCCGTTCCGGCCAACACGCCCATCAAGATCAGCGACCTGTCGGGCACGTACACGCCCAAGAAGTCCGGCAAGGTCACGCTCACCGCGGGCGTGCTCACGATCAAGGCGATGGGTACGACCACCACTTGTACCCCGGGCAACAGCCCCAAGCCGTCCCTCGAACTCGATGTGACGGCCCCCGGCGGCGGCGCCACCGGATCGACCGGCTCCACCGGCTCCACCGGGGACAGCCTCCCGCAGACCGGCCCCGAGGACTCCGCCATCGCCCTCGGCACCCTCGGCGCCACCGTGATCCTCTCCGGCGCCGCCGGCGTGCTCTGGCTGACCCGGCGCGGCCAGCGGGCCCGGTCCTGAACGGAGCGCACCCGGTCATGCCCGTGCTCCACTCGCCCCGAAGGCCCGGCGGGTTCCTCCTCGCCACCGTCGCCGCCGTGGCCGCAGCCGTGCTCTCCTGCGCGGTGGCGGCCCCGGCGGGCGCCGACGGGCCCGGCTGGACCGCCGAGCCCGTCGCCGGGAGCGCTCCGGCGGCGGCGAAGGCCGGGGCCCGCCCGTACGTCGCCCGCCCGTTCTTCTACGTCGCGGGCCCCTCCGGCACGGTGCTGGAGGACCGCCTCGCCCTGGCCAACACCAGCGACCGGGAGCACACCATCACCCTGCGGGGCGCCGACGCCTACAACACGGCGGCCGGCGCCTTCGCCGTGCGCTCGGCGAAGGAGTCCACCGGCGCGGGCCTGTGGATCAGCTTCGGCTCGGGCGCCACGGTCAAGGTCCCGCCGCACACCCGCGCCGTGGTCCCCTTCACCGTCACCGTGCCGCCCGGCTCCCCGCCCGGCGACCACCCCGCCGCCGTCGTCGCCACCGAGGCCGGCCGCGAGGTGGGCGTACGGGTCCACCTGCGCGTCGGCGGCCCGGCACTGGCGGCGCTCACGGTCGAGGACGTCGCGGTACGGGGCAAGGGCGCGACCGCGCGCGTCGCGTACACCCTCGTCAACCGCGGCAACGTGGCCCTCGCCCCGGAACTCGTCATCAGTGCCGAGGGAGCCCTCGGCAAGGTCGCGGGCCGCAGCGCCCGCACCCTGCCGGTCGAGGTGCTGCCCGGTCAGCGCGTGGAGCTGACCGAACCCTGGCCCGGCGCCCCCGTGTTCGACCGGGTCGCCCTGACCCTCACCGTCACGGCCCCCGGCGGCGCCCGCGCCACGGGGAGCGCCTCCGCCTGGTTCGTGCCCTGGGGGATCGCCGGCGCGACCGCCCTCGGGCTGCTGGGCCTCGGCGCCGTCGCCGCGGCCGCCCTGCTCCTCGAACGCAAGCGGCGGATCCGGTCCGGCAGGTCTGGACCGGGGTCCGGGCCCGCGCCGCACGGGAGCGCCGTACCCGAAGAAGCCCCAGCGCCGGAACACGAGTTGACGGGAGCACCCAGGTGAGCGCCAAGGCCGGTGGGAGACACGGCGGCAAGGTCAGGGCCCTGGTCGCGGCGGGACGCGCGGGGCTGGCGGCAGGGCTGGTGGCGTGCGCGCTGGCGCTGTTCGCGGCGGCCCCGGCCGCCGCGGACGACGGGGCGAAACCCGCCGTGGCCCTCTCCCTCAAGGAGGCCGCCAAGGGCACGGAGATAGCCGTCACGGGCACGGGCTGGCGGCCCAAGACCATGGTGATGCTGCTGGTCTGCGGGCAGAACATGATCGGCGGCACCAACAGCTGTGCCAACGCCGACGGCGTGGCCGTCTCGGTCGCCGACGACGGGCACTTCTCCGCCCAGCTCCCGGTGGTCGCCCCGCCCAAGCCCTGCCCCTGCGTGGTCAACGTGACCTCCGTCAACGGGGACCAGTCCACCGTCGGGGCCCCGCTGAAGATCACCGACCACCCGGTGGCCGACCTGCCCGCGGAGGGCGGCACGGCCCGGCTCGCCCTGCTCACCGGGGTCCAGCTCAAGGGCGAGGACGGGGTGCTGACCTGGTTCGGGGCCCCGCCCGGCCGGAAGTTCACGGTCACCGTGGGCAATCTCGGCTCCGCCGCCGTCAAGGACCCGGTCTTCCAGCTCGGCACCGCCCACGGGGTGTTCGCACCGACCTGGGAAGAGGTCCGCTGGAAGGGCACCATCCCGCCCGGCGGCAAGGCGGAGGTCTCCCTCGACGCCACCCTGACCGCCGGGGCCCACGGGGACTACACCCTCTCCCTCAAGTACGGGGAGACGGTCCTGGCCACCCAGCCCTGGGGCGTGGCCCGCCCGTACGGGGTGCTGCTGTTCTGGGGCCTGCTCCTCCTGGTGATCCCGGCCGGGATCTTCCGGATCGGCATGGCCGTCGTCGACAAGGTCCGCCCGCGCGCGGGACTCCCGCTGGGCGGCGGCCGCCACCGGGGCCACCGCCCGCAGCCCGACCCGGCGGCGGCGGTGACCGCCCGGCTGCCGCGGATCCCGGCGGTACGGGGGCCCGCGCGGGGCCCCGTACGAGGAGGGCCGCCGGCCCGCTCCGCCCCGGCGGCCGAACCCCCACAGACCACCACGGCGGTACTGCCGTGGTTCACCCCGGACAGCGCGCCGGGGACGACCGCACCAGAGACAACCGAACCGCAGACAACGGAACCGCAGACAGCGGAACCGCGGACAACGGAACCGCAGACAACCGAACCACAGACGTCCGCACCGTCTGAGAACAGTCCGACGACGAAAGGACACTCGTGAAGACCCAACGGAGGGCGAGCGCGGCCGCGGTCGCGCTGCTGCTCGGCGGCGCGGGCATCGCCATGGGGGCCACGCCCGCCCAGGCGGACGTGATCGAAGTCGAGTACAACTGCAAGACCCCCATCGGGGACAAGTCGGCGGTCTCGCCGATCGACATCAAGGCCGTCAAGGAGGGCAGCGGGTACAAGCTGACGATGTCCTTCCAGAAGGGCGTCTCCTCCAGCCCCATCGCGCTCGACAAGGGCTCGATGACGCCCAGCGCCGAGATCGTGCTCGGGGGCGCCGACAGCGGCGCGGTCAAGGTCGACGGCCCGCCCAACCCCGAGAAGATCCCCGCCAACACCCCCATCAAGATCAGTGACCTCACGGGCGTCTACACACCCAAGAAGTCCGGCAAGGTCACCTTCACCGCCGGCGTCCTGCTGATCAAGGCGTTGGGTACCACCACCACCTGCACCCCGGGCAACAACCCCAAGCCGTCCCTCGAACTGGACGTGAAGGTCGGGGGTCCCACCCAGCCGCCGACGAGCCCGCCGCCGAGCAGTAAGCCGCCGACGAGCCCGCCGCCGAGCAGTCAGCCGCCGACGAGCGCCCCGCCGAGCAGTCAGCCGCCCACGAGCGCGCCGCCGAGCAGTCCCGCGCCCTCCCCGTCCAGCGGGGGCCAGAGCGACTTCCCGGGGCAGACCGTCGACGTCACCTTCGACTGCGGGGCCTTCATCCCCGGCGGCCCCCTCAAGGGCAAGGTGACGATCAACGCGAAGAAGAACGGCGGCAGCTACGACCTGACCGCCACGACCGCCAAGGGTGTGATGAACAGCCCCGCGGACCTTCCGGCGGGAGCGCTCCAGCCCGCGATGGACATCAAGCTCGGCGGCGCCGACAGCGGCATCGTCAAGGTCAGCGGCCCGGGCAACCCCGAGGCGATCAAGGGCGGCTCGCCGGTCAGCCTCAGTGACATGAAGGGCACCTACAAGCCCGGCAAGACCGGCAAGACCACGCTGACCCCGGACAAGCTGACCATCAACGTGGTCATGGCCCTGGGCGCCGCCCCGATCGTGGTGCCCTGCGCCGCGACGGCCAGCGCGGTGTCGCTCACCCTGGACACCGCCGCCCAGCCCGGCGGCTCCGGCACCTCCGGCACCTCGGGCAGTGCCTCCGGCACCGCGGGCGGCCTCGCCCAGACCGGAGCCTCGGACGGCGGCGGGGTCAAGGCCCTGGCCCTGGTCGCCGGCACGGTCATGCTGCTCGGCGCGGCGGTCTTCACCTTCACCCCGTGGCGCCGCCTGCGCGGCCAGAGGTAAGTCCCACCCGGAACGACAGGCGAACGGCCCGGCACACCTTTCGGTGTGCCGGGCCGTTCGCGCTGTCGGGGAGTGAACGACAGTTCCTATTTCTCTCAGTGGATATCTGCCATCCTCAGTGAATAGCCTGACGGTGTGAAGCTTTCCGAGTGGGCAGTGCGCAACGGCGTGCACTACCAGACGGCGTGGACCTGGGCGAAAGAGGGCCGCATGCCGGTCCCGGTCGTCCAGACGCCGTCGGGTACATGGCTTGTGACGGAGCCCGCCCCTCCGGCTGCGGGACGGGTCGTGGTGTACTGCCGTGTCTGGTCCGGTGACCAGTCAGCGGATTTGGAGCGTCAGGTCGTCCGGGCTGTACAGGGCGCAACGGCCCAGGGACTCGCCGTCGCTGAGGTTGTGACAGAGGTTGACTCTGGCCTGAACGGACGGCGCCGTAAGCTGCAGCGCTTGCTCGCCGACCCGGGCGTGGGCGCAATCGTGGTCGAGCACCGCGACCGCATCGCCCCCTTCGGCGTCGAGCACCTCGAAGCCGCCCTCTCGGCCACGGGACGGCGCCTGGTCGTCCTCGACCCGGCGGAGTCCGCCGAGGACCTCGTGCGGGACATCACCGAGGTTTTGACCTCGATGTGCGCACGCCTGTACGGCCGTGGCTCCGCGAGCAACCGCGCCGCGCGGGCCGTCGCCGTCGCCACCGGCCCGGAGACGGCCGGATGAAGAAGTTCAGGGCGCAGCCGGGCTTCACCGTCCTCGCTCACAAGCTCGCGCTGGACCCGAGCGCAGCGGCCCACTGCCGCCTGCACTCGCACGCAGGAGCCGCGCGGGCCGCGTACAACTGGGCGGTCGCGTACGTCACCGCTGTGTGGTGGCAGCGTAAGGCCGAGCAGTCGTACGGCATCCGCGAGGACGAGCTGACTCCGTGGCGGTCGTGGTCGTTGCCCTCGCTGCGGAAGGCGTTCAACGAGGACAAGCGCACCAACCCGCGTTTCGCCGACTGGTGGGAGGAGAACTCCAAGGAGGCGTACAACACCGGCCTGGCCAACGCGTCAGCGGCGTTCGACAATTACGCGAAGTCGAAGAGCGGTAAGCGCAAGGGCCCAAGTATGGGTACCCCCCGTTTCAAGTGGAAACGGAAAGCGCGCCTGACCTGCCGGTTCACCACTGGCACGATCCGCGTCGAGCCTGACGGCCGGCACGTCACTCTGCCCAGGATCGGCACCGTCCGCCTCCACGAGAACCGAGCCGACCTGCGTGCCCTCATCGACGCGGGGAACATGCGGATCCTCTCCGCGACCGCATGTCTGGACCGGGGCCGCTGGTTCGTGTCCCTCCAGGTCGAGCAGAAGCACCAGTTGGTGAAGGTGGCCCGTCCGGACGCGGCGGTCGGTATCGACCTCGGCATCAAAACGCTGGCCGTCCTCGCGGACAGCGACGGCGTCCTCAGCGAGGAGCCGAACCCGCGCCACCTCGACCGCGCGCAGAAGCAGCTGCACCGCGCCAGCCGGATCGTCTCTCGCCGCCGCGGTCCCGACCAGCGCACCGGGCAGCGGCCGTCGAAGCGCTGGGAGAAGGCCAACCAGGCTCGAAACAAGATCCATCACCGGGTCGCGAACCTCCGCGAGGACACCCTCCACAAGATGACGACCCGCCTCGCCTGCGAGTACGGCACGATCGTCGTCGAAGACCTCAACGTCGCCGGCATGGGCCTTAATCGGCGCCTGTCCCGCCGGGTCGCGGATGCCGCGTTCGGCGAGATCCGACGCCACCTCACGTACAAGACCCGTCGGCACGGCACACGCCTCGTCGTGGCCGACCGCTGGTACCCCTCCTCGAAGACCTGCTCCCGCTGCGGTGTGGTGAAAGCCAAGCTGCCCCTCAGCGTGCGCGTCTTCGAGTGCGACAACTGCGGCCTGGTCCTTGACCGGGACACGAACGCGGGACATAACCTGGTCGCCCTCGCGGCCCGCACGACAGGTACCGGAGCGGCCGGAGACCTGGACCCCGTCAAGGCGGAGTCGAAGCCCCGTGGAGCCGACCGGAAGACCCGCACCACCCGCCCGCGCCGCAAGGCCGGGACGGGGCGGGCAGGTGGCGCGATCCCCAGCCCCCGGGCCGGGAAGGAAACGGGAGACCGTCAACGGGTCACCAGCGCGCAACTCGCGCTCTGGTGACCCGTTACGGACTATTCCGGTGGAAACACCGGGATTGCTGAGATCACGTGATGATCAAAGCATTGGTGCGTCAGTGCACGCCGCCCATGAGCGGCTGGACCTTCTTGCGGTACATGTAGATCGCGATGCCGGCGAGGACCGCGAGCACGCCCTGGGTGGCGAACCAGCCCTGGGTGTCCGTCGGGGCGCCGAGCAGCTGGAGCAGCGCGATCGTGGAGTCACCGGCGGTGACCGCGAGGAAGAAGACGCCCATCATCTGGGAGGCGTACTTCTGCGGCGCCAGCTTGGTGGTCAGCGACAGGCCGACGGGGGAGAGGGTGAGCTCGCCGACGGTCTGGATGAAGTAGACGCCGACCAGCCACATCGGGCTGACCTTCGTGTCACCGGTGGCCAGGCCCTGGGCGATCATCATGACGCCGAAGGAGACGCCGATCATGATCAGCGCGAAGGAGAACTTCGCCAGGGTGGTGGGCTCCTTGGAGCGACGGGCCAGCGCCACCCACAGCATCGCGAAGAGGGGCGCGAGCGCCATCACGAACAGCGGGTTGAGCGACTGGAACCAGCTCTCCGGGAAGTTGAAGCCGAACAGCGTGCTGTCCGTGCTGTCCTTCGCGAACAGGGCCAGCGTGGAGCCGGTCTGGTCGTAGATGGCCCAGAAGATCGCGGCGGCGGCGAAGAACCAGACGTACGCCGACATGCGCGAGCGCTCGACACCCGAGAGGTCCTTGTCGCGCTTGATGCGCAGGATCGCCCAGGCGGGGAGGATCAGACCGGCGATGGTCAGCGGCCACAGCGCGTAGTTGATCGTGAAGATGCCGGCCAGGCCGATGACCGCGTAGGCGGCGACGGCGACGCCGAGCCAGATCAGGCCCTTCTTGAGGACGGAGGACTTCTCGGCGGCGCTCAGCGGGCTCGGAACCGTGTTGGAGACCGGGTTCAGGTGGCGGAAGCCGAAGAAGTAGAAGGCGAGGCCCAGGGCCATGCCGACACCGGCCATGGCGAAGCCGAGGTGCCAGTTGATCTCCTGGCCGACGTAGCCGATGGTCAGCGGGGCGACGAAGGCACCGAGGTTGATGCCCATGTAGAAGATCGTGAAGCCACCGTCACGGCGGGGGTCGTTCTTGTCCGTGTACAGCTGGCCGACCATCGTGGAGATGTTGGCCTTGAGCACGCCGGAACCGGCGGCGATGAGCGCCAGGCCGATGAAGAACGAGATGGACGAGGGCACCGCCAGCAGGAAGTGACCCGTCATGATCACGACGCCGGCCACGGCCACGGCCTTGCGGGCGCCCCAGACGCGGTCACCGAGCCAGCCGCCCGGGAGGGCGAGCAGGTAGACCATCGCGTTGTAGACGGAGTAGATCGCGACCGCGGTCGCGTCGTTCATCCCGAGTCCGCCGTCGGCCACGTTGGTGGCCAGGAAGAGCACGAGCAGGGCGCGCATGCCGTAGAAGCTGTAGCGCTCCCACATCTCCGTCATGAAGAGGAAGGCGAGGCCGCTGGGGTGTCCGAGGAAGGTCTTCTCGGTGGACGGGTCCGCCGAGCCCTTCGTCAGGCTGGAAGCCATGGTCGATCCTTGCTTGCTCGGGACGCGCGGCTTCGTGAGCTCAACGGCGCCCGGGGAGGGGTGGCCGGTACCGGCTTCGGGTGTTCCGGACCCCACGCCCGGGGGTTCGCTCCGCGGGGGCGAAGACGAAGGAACATCCGACACCGGGATCCACGCCCTGCCGCGCTTCATCGCGCGAAGGGCCCGGCCCATAGGTCATTCACTGTCATCTGCACATCTGCCCCGAACGGGCGGTGCGACAACAATGCCTGCCCGATCAGGGCAGAAATAGAGACTTTCGGCTGGTTTTCGCTCGAAAGTCTCGTGGAGGTAGTGCATCAGGCGTCTCGACACCATACGACACGACAGTGCCGGATATGAAAGCACTTGAGATATGGATCACAGGTCGCGATGGAACCAACGGAGCATATTCGAAGGCGGTTGGCAGGTCGTGAGCCCAGATAGACAGGGCTCTGTATGCGGGCCTCTTCTTTCCCCCGCCGCGGACTACCATCACCCACATGACGCGTGTACTGCTCGCCGAGGACGACGCATCCATCTCGGAACCCCTGGCCCGCGCCCTGCGCCGGGAAGGGTACGAGGTCGAGGTCCGGGAGGACGGCCCCACCGCCCTGGACGCGGGACTGCAGGGCGGCATCGATCTCGTCGTCCTGGACCTGGGCCTGCCGGGCATGGACGGCCTGGAGGTGGCCCGCCGACTGCGCGCCGAAGGCCACGGCTTCCCGATCCTGGTCCTGACCGCCCGCGCCGACGAGGTCGACACGGTCGTGGGCCTGGACGCCGGCGCCGACGACTACGTGACCAAACCCTTCCGCCTCGCCGAGCTGCTCGCCCGCGTCCGGGCCCTGCTGCGGCGTGGAGCCACCGAGGCCTCCCAGGCCCCCGCCACCCACGGGGTGCGCATCGACGTCGAATCGCACCGCGCGTGGATGGGCGAGGAGGAGCTCCAGCTCACCGCGAAGGAGTTCGACCTGCTGCGGGTCCTCGTCCGCGACGCCGGCCGGGTCGTCACCCGCGACCAGCTGATGCGCGAGGTCTGGGACACCACCTGGTGGTCCTCCACCAAGACCCTCGACATGCACATCTCCTGGCTGCGAAAGAAGCTCGGCGACGACGCGGCCAACCCCCGCTACATCGCCACCGTCCGTGGAGTCGGCTTCCGCTTCGAGAAGAGCTGAAACCACCCCGGACCGCATATCTAGGGCATTCTCTGAGCCATGCGCCGCCGCCTGATCAACTCCACGCTCGCCGTGGTGCTCGTCGTCATCGCCGTCTTCGGGGTCTCCCTCGTCATCGTCGAGACCCGCACCATCACCAGCAGCGCCCAGGACCGCATCGAGTCCGAGGCGCTGCAGCTGGTGGGCATCGTCGAGAGCGACGTCGTGGAGAAGAGGCCGGTCGACCCCGGCGCGCTCGCCGAACTGCTCGACGAGGGCCGGTACGCCCGGATCACGATCCCCGGCCGGGAGCCCGTCGAGATCGGCACGCGCATCACGGACAGCGTCATCCGGGGCACCGCCCGCGGGGAGCAGGGCGAGACCGTGGTCGTGGAGGAGGCCCGCTCCACCGTCACCCGCGAGGTCGGCCGGACCCTGGCCGTGGTCGGAGCCGTCGCCCTGCTCGCCGTCGTGGCGGCCGTCCTGCTCGCCGTACGCCAGGCCAACCGGCTGGCCTCCCCGCTGACCGACCTCGCCGAGACGGCCGAGCGGCTGGGCTCGGGCGACCCGCGGCCCCGCCACAAGCGGTACGGGGTCCCCGAGCTGGACCGGGTCGCGGACGTACTGGACTCCAGCGCCGAGCGGATCGGCCGGATGCTCACCGCCGAGCGGCGCCTGGCCGCGGACGCCTCGCACCAGCTGCGCACCCCGCTCACCGCCCTGTCGATGCGGCTGGAGGAGATCACCGTCACCGACGACCTGGAGACCGTACGCGAGGAGGCGACGATCGCCCTCACCCAGGTGGAACGGCTCACGGACGTGGTCCAGCGGCTCCTGACGAACTCCAGGGACCCGCGCACGGGCTCCGCCGTCCCCTTCGACCTGGACGAGGTCGTCAAACAGCAGCTGGAGGAGTGGCGTCCCGCCTACCGCAGCGCCGGCCGGGCCGTCGTCCGCTCCGGGAAGACCGGCATCCGCGCCGTGGGCACCCCGGGCGCCGTCTCGCAGGTCCTGGCGACCCTGGTGGAGAACTCCCTCATGCACGGCGGCGGCACCGTGGCCCTGCGGACCCGCGTGATCGGCAACCAGGCCGTACTGGAGGTCACGGACGAGGGGCCGGGCGTCCCGCCCGACCTCGGCAACCGGATCTTCGAGCGGGCCATCAGCGGCCGCAACTCCACCGGCATCGGCCTCGCCGTCGCCCGGGACCTCGCGGAGGCCGACGGCGGCCGCCTGGAGCTGCTCCAGACCCGGCCGCCGGTGTTCGCCCTGTTCCTCAGCCGGACCGCGCCCACACCCACCGAACCGGAGCAGACGGTCCGCTGAGGACGGCCGAGCCCGAGGCCGAGACCGCGCCCGCCGGGCAGGGGCCTCAGTTCGCGGCGGTCTCCGGGGTCCGTGCCACCGGCGCCTGTGCGTCCGCCGCGGCCTGGCCGTCACGCTGCTCGACGACCAGGGAGGCCGTGGCCGGCGCGGGCAGGGCCTTGAAGACCCAGGTCCGGTAGGACCAGAAGCGGAACACCGTGGCGATGCCGATGCCGGTGAACTTGAAGAAGTTCGAGGCGAGCGGCCCGTCCCAGTGGAATCCGTACGTGGCCGTGAACAGGATGCCGTTCTCGATCACGAGCCCGATCGCGCTGAACGCGACGAACAGCCCGAGCTCACGGGTGCGGCCCGCACCGGTCCGGTCGGCCCGGTCCCGGTAGGCGAAGTAGCGGAAGCCCAGGTAGTTCGTGACGATGGCCACCAGGGTGGCTATCACGCTCGCGCGCACCACCTGGAGATCGGTGACCTGCCTGATCAGGTTGAAGACGCCCAGGTTGACCAGGACGCCCAGCCCGCCGACGGCCCCGAACCTGGCGATCTCGCGCGCGAGCCCGCGCACGCGGTCGAGGACGGATCCGCTCTCCGGCTTGCTCATATGAGGCTCAGTCCTGTCTTCGGGGCCCCCGTATGAGGCGTCACACGTTTTACACGTTCTAGCTGTGCGCGCCCATGCTAAGTGTCGCCCCATCGGTACGTCTGCGCCTTCGGACACCGTGCGACACACGGCACACCCGCCACCGGCGGGCAGCGGGTACCGGCCGGGGCCGTCCCCATGCGGGTCCGGATGGCGGAATACCGCCGGATACCCTGGAGGAGTGACGTTCCCGGTAGTCGGCATGGTCGGCGGCGGACAGCTCGCCCGCATGACCCACGAGGCGGGTATCCCCCTCGGCATCAGATTCAAGATCCTCAGTGACACCCCACAGGACTCGGCGGCCCAGGTCGTGAGCGACGTCGTCATCGGCGACTATCGCGATCTGGAGACCCTGCGCGCCTTCGCGCGCGGCTGTGACGTGATCACCTTCGACCACGAGCACGTGCCCATCGCGCACCTGCGGGCCCTGGAGGCCGACGGCATTCCCGTCCGCCCGGGACCCGACGCGCTGATGCACGCCGCGGACAAGGGGGTGATGCGCGCCAAGCTCGACGAGATCGGCGCGCCCAGTCCCCGCCACCGGATCGTGAGCGATCCGGCGGACGCGGCGGCCTTCGCCGAAGAGGTCGGCGGGTTCCCCGTCATCCTCAAGACGGTGCGCGGCGGGTACGACGGAAAGGGCGTGTGGTTCGTCCGTACGCAGGCGGACGCCGAGGCCCCGTTCAAGGCGGGCGTCCCGGTCCTGGCCGAGGAGAAGGTGGACTACGTCCGCGAGCTCGCGGCCAACGTCGTCCGCTCCCCGCACGGCCAGGCCGTGTCCTACCCCGTCGTGGAGTCGATCCAGGTGGACGGGGTCTGCGACACGGTCATCGCCCCCGCCCCGAACCTCTCGGAGGCGCTGGCCGGCGATGCCCAGGCCCTGGCCCTGCGCATCGCCAAGGAACTCGGCGTGACCGGCCACCTGGCCGTGGAGCTCTTCGAGACCACCGACGGCCGGATCCTGGTCAACGAACTGGCGATGCGCCCGCACAACAGCGGCCACTGGACCCAGGACGGTGCCATCACCTCCCAGTTCGCCAACCACGTACGGGCCGTCCTGGACCTGCCCCTCGGCGACCCGCGCCCCCGCGCCCGCTGGACGGTCATGGCGAACGTGCTCGGCGGGGACTACCCCGACATGTACGCGGCGTACCTGCACTGCATGGCCCACGACCCCCAGCTGAAGATCCACATGTACGGCAAGGACGTGAAACAGGGCCGCAAGGTCGGCCACGTCAACACCTACGGCGACGACCTGGACGATGTGCTGGAGCGCGCACGTCACGCAGCCGGCTACCTCAGAGGATCGATCACCGAATGAGCACCTCCGCAGCAGCTCCCGTCATCGGCATCGTCATGGGCTCGGACTCCGACTGGCCCGTCATGGAGGCCGCCGCCCAGGCCCTCGACGAGTTCGAGATCCCCTACGAGGTCGACGTGGTCTCCGCCCACCGGATGCCGCGCGAGATGATCGCGTACGGGGAGCGGGCCGACGGGCGCGGCCTCAAGGCGATCATCGCGGGCGCGGGCGGCGCCGCCCACCTGCCCGGCATGCTCGCCTCCGTCACCCCGCTGCCGGTCATCGGCGTACCGGTCCCGCTGAAGTACCTCGACGGCATGGACTCCCTGATGTCGATCGTCCAGATGCCGGCCGGAATCCCCGTCGCCACCGTCTCGATCGCCGGGGCCCGCAACGCCGGGCTGCTCGCCGTACGGATGCTGGCCGCGCACGACCCGGAGCTGCGCGCCCGCATGAACGACTTCCTGCACGACCTCAACGACCAGGCCACCGAGAAGGGCAAGCGGCTGCGCAACAAGGTCGCCGGCCAGGAGTCGTTCGGGTTCGGCAAGTGAGCGCGGCGGGCACGGCGGGCGGGACGGGCGCCGCCCGGCACCTGGACGCGGCGCGCGAACTGCTCGCCGAGCACCCGGTCGTCGACGGGCACAACGACCTGCCCTGGGCCCTGCGCGAGACCGTGCGCTACGACCTGGACCGGCGGGACGTCGGCCGTGACCAGAAGGGCCACCTGCACACCGACATCCCGCGGCTGCGCGCAGGCGGGGTCGGCGCGCAGTTCTGGTCGGTCTACGTGCGCTCCGACTACGCGGGGGACGACGCGGTCAGCGCCACCCTGGAGCAGATCGACGCCGTCGCCCAGCTGATCGACCGTTACCCGCGCGATCTGGTGCGGGCGCTGACGGCCGACGACATGGAGGCGGCGCGCGCCGAGGGCCGGATCGCCTCGCTGATGGGCGCCGAGGGCGGGCACTCCATCAACAACTCGCTCGCCACCCTGCGCGCCCTGCACCAGCTCGGTGTGCGGTACATGACGCTCACGCACAACGACACCATCGACTGGGCGGACTCGGCGACCGACGAGCCCCGGCACGGCGGCCTGAGCGAGTTCGGCCGCGAGGTCGTCCGCGAGATGAACCGCATCGGCATGCTCGTCGACCTCTCGCACGTGGCCGCGACCACGATGCGCGACGCGCTCGCGGTCACGGCCGCGCCGGTGGTCTTCTCGCACTCCTCGGCGCGGGCGGTCTGCGACCACGTGCGCAACATCCCCGACGACGTGCTGGCGCTGCTGCCGGCCAACGGCGGGATCGCGATGGCCACCTTCGTGCCCAAGTTCATCCTCCCGGCGGCCGTCGAGTGGACCCTGGCGGCCGATGAGAACCTGCGCGCGCACGGCCACCACCACCTCGACACCACCCCGGCGGCGATGGCCCTGCACCGGGCCTTCGAGGAGGCGCGCCCGCGCCCGGTGGCCACGGCCGCCACGGTCGCAGACCACCTCGACCACATGCGCGAGGTGGCCGGCGTCGACCACATCGGCATCGGCGGGGACTACGACGGCACCGCCTTCACCCCGTCCGGGCTGGACGACGTGGCCGGGTACCCCAACCTGGTCGCCGAGCTGCTGGCGCGCCGCTGGTCCAAGGCCGACCTGGCCAAGCTGACCTGGTCGAACGCGGTACGGACGCTGCGCGACGCCGAAGCGGTGGCGCGCGAGCAGTCGGCCTCCCGTGGTCCGTCCAACGCGGTGCTCCCGGTGTGAGACCGAGGAGTCCCACGGCTTCCTGACCGGCCCGCCCGGCGGATCCGGCGCACGGGCCGTGACCAGCGAACACCTGCCGGTTACACCCGAACGCCACATCCGCCGGGCGCCTCCGGCGTCCCACATGTCACGGTGGCACCATCTTCCCTGCTTCTCTCCCGCTGCTTTTCGCAACGACACAGCCGCCGAGACCGGAGCGCACGCCATGGCCGACCTGCAGGACGAACCGCACACGAACCCGGTGACCCCCGTGGGCCCCGGCTCCCTAGGAGCCGAGGATCCCACCGGCACGTTGCTCCCGGGCGCCCTGGACCGGGCCGCCGCACTGCTGAGCGTCCATCCCGTCGCGGATGGCTGCAACACCCTCGTCTGGACCCTTCGGACCAGTCCGTACCACGACATCGACACCTCGGACACGGGCGTCGACACCGACATCCCGCGGCTGCGCGCCGGGGGAGTGGGTGCCCAGTTCTGGTCCCTGCTGACCCCGTCCGAGGCAGCGGCCACCGACCAGGTGGTGTCCGACACCCTCGAACAGATCGACGGGGCACTGGCCCTGATGCGCCGCTACCCCGACAGCCTCTGCCTGGCGCTGACCGCCGACGACCTGGCGGACGCCCGCAACCGGGGCCGCATCGCCTCCTTCCTCGGCCCCGTGCCCGGCCGCACCCTGACGGACTCGCTGGGCGCGCTGCGCGCGTTCCACGCGCTGGGCGTACGGATCCTCGCGCCGGCCGGGGCCCCCTGGGCGATGGAGGGACTGACCGCCTTCGGCCACGAGGTGGTCAAGGAGATGAACCGGCTGGCGATGCTGCTGGACCTCACGGGCTGCCCGCCCGCGCCGGCCTGCCAGCTCGCCGCGGCCTCCAAGGCGCCCGTGATCATCTCGCACACCGGGGCGGCCGCCCTCAATCCGCACCCGGACAACGTGACCGACGAGGTGCTGCTCGCGCTGCGCGCGGCGAACGGTCTGGCGATGGTCACCTTCGACAGCGCGCTCACGGGGGACTCCCTGCACGCGGTCGCGGACCACGTGGAGCACGTACGAGCCGTCGCGGGCCCCCACTGCGTGGGCCTGGGCGCCGGCTTCGGCGCCGAGCCGGGCATCCCCCGGCCCGCGGGCCTGATGGACCCCTCGGGCTATCCGCGGCTGATCGCGGAACTGCTGGAGCGGGGCTGGCCGGAGACCGACCTGGCGCTGCTGACCTGGGGGAACGCCCAGCGGGTGGTGCGCGACGCGGAGTTCACGGCCCGCGCGGCGCAGCACCGTAGGGCCCCCTGAGCGGGATTCAGACGCGCGCCGGGACCTCGGATCCGGCCTTGGACGCCGGGGCCGCCGTGGGCCCGGCGTCCTTCCCGTTCCCGGCCCCGGTCGCGGGGACGGGGCTCACGCTCGCCCGCCACAGGCGCAGGCAGGACCAGACGGCGGCCCATCCCAGCAGGCCGTTGCGGAGCACCAGGAGGAACGTGCCGAAGCCGGTGCCCGGGAGGATCTCCGAGCCGTAGGTCAGCGGGTAGATCACGGTGCTGAGCGCGGTGGAGGCCACGATCAGCCAGGCCACCGGCCGCTGCGTGGTGTGCTTGCAGGTCAGGCAGACGGCCGCGAGGCCGACCAGCCAGATCAGGTACTGCGGGCTGAGCACGCGGCTGGTGATGGTGAAGACGAGGATGGCGCACAGCGCGGCGTCCAGCGGGGTCGCGGTGGTCCAGCGCCGGGCCTTCACCCGCCACAGCAGCAGCCAGGCGAACCCGGCGACCGTGAGGCCGACGGAGAGCAGGGCGACGCTGGAGACGTACGGGCCGAGGTACTCGTAGGCGCCGTAGCGGACCTCGATCTTCCCGGACCAGGCGCCGACGAGCTTGCCGAGCATCAGGGCGGAGCCGCCGAGGGACTCGACTTGGATGCCGCGGTTGCCCTGGTTGCCCAGGAAGCCGAGGGTGTCGCGGAAGAACAGCGCGAGCACGGCGAGCAGGACGGCCCCGGCCGCCACGGCCGAGAGGATCGCGTCGCGGGTGGTGCGGCCGCGCGGGGTGCCGATCAGCGTGAGCAGCGGCCAGACCTTGACCAGGGCGCCGATTCCGGCGAGGACGCCGCCGAGCTTGCGGCGGAAGCGCAGGCACAGCAGCGAGCCGACGGCGAGCAGGGTGACCTGGAGGTCGTAGCGGCCGAAGGGCAGCGACAGCAGCAGCGGCAGCGTGGTCAGCCACAGCACGGCGCCGGCCAGGCTGCCGTCGGCGCGGCGGGCGGCGCGGACCAGGCCGACGGCGATCAGCGCGTCGCAGATCACGGTCAGGGCGACGAAGGCCTGGAAGTAGCTGAGGAAGGGGAGCAGGTCGGGCGACAGGAAGATCGCCGCCGCGGCCGGCGGGTACTGCCACATGACGTCGTCGTGCGGCATCGTCCCCGTGACGAGGACGTCGTACCAGTTGTTGTAGGTCTGGGTGATCTCCACGCGCACCGAGGAGGTGCCGTGCAGGTTCACCACGAGGAGGACCACCATCAGGGTCCGGGTGGCCAGCCAGAAGCCCGCCATGGCCAGGCGGCCGGCGCGCCCCCGGAGTGCGGAGTCGATGGTCCTGCTCGTACTGGTCATCGGCCGTGAGTCTAGCGATCCGGGGGGTGCGGCCACGGTGGCTCTCGCCAACGATCCGGTGACGAGATGTGAAACCGTGTATTCCGCAACGAAGCGGATCGGGGGCCGCCGGTTCAGGCGCGCGGGCGGCCCATCGCGCGGTAGGTCCAGCCGGCCGCGCGCCACCGCTCGGGGTCGAGGGCGTTGCGGCCGTCGAGGACGAGCCGGTCGGTGACGACCTCGCCGAGGGCGGCGGGGTCCAGGTCGCGGAACTCCCGCCACTCGGTGAGGTGCAGCACGACCTCGGCGCCGCGGGCGGCGTCCAGGGCGGAGCCGGCGTACCCGAGGGTGGGGAAGACGCGGCGGGCGTTGTCCATGCCCTTGGGGTCGTAGACGGTGACCTGGCCGCCCTGGAGGTGGATCTGGCCGGCCACGTTCAGCGCGGGGGAGTCGCGGACGTCGTCGGAGTCCGGCTTGAAGGTGGCGCCGAGGACGGCGACGCGCTTGCCGAGGAAGGAACCGCCGACGGCGTCGCGGGCCAGCTCGACCATGTGGCCGCGGCGGCGCATGTTGATGGAGTCGACCTCGCGCAGGAAGGTCAGGGCCTGGTCGGCACCGAGCTCGCCGGCCCGCGCCATGAACGCGCGGATGTCCTTGGGCAGGCAGCCCCCGCCGAAACCGATGCCGGCGCGCAGGAACTTCTTCCCGATGCGCTCGTCGTGGCCGATGGCCTCGGCCAGCTTCACCACGTCGCCGCCGGCGGCCTCGCAGACCTCGGCCATCGCGTTGATGAAGGAGATCTTCGTGGCGAGGAAGGAGTTGGCGGCGGTCTTGACGAGTTCGGCGGTGGGGAAGTCGGTGACGACCAGCGGGGTTCCCTCGCCCATGGGGGTCGCGTAGACCTCCCGCAGGACCTTCTCGGCGCGTTCGCCGCGTTCGCCGTCGACCCCGATGACGATCCGGTCCGGGTGCAGGGTGTCCTGGACGGCGAAGCCCTCGCGCAGGAATTCCGGGTTCCAGGCGAGCTCGATCTCCTCGCCGGCCGGGGCGAGCGCGGTCAGCTTCGCGGCGAGGCGCTCGGCGGAGCCGACGGGCACGGTCGACTTGCCGACGACCAGGGCGGGCCGCGTCAGGTGCGGGGCGAGCGATTCCACGGCGGAGTCGACGTAACTCATGTCGCAGGCGTACTCGCCGTGCTTCTGCGGGGTGTTCACGCAGACGAAGTGGACGTCGCCGAAGGCGCCGACCTCCTCCCAGGAGGTCGTGAAGCGCAGCCGGCCCGTGGAGCCCGGCAGTCCGGCCACGTGCGCGGCCAGCAGATCCTCCAGCCCCGGCTCGTACATGGGGACGCGGCCGGCGGCCAGCATGGCGATCTTCTCCGGCACCACGTCCAGTCCGAGCACCTCGAACCCCAGCTCCGCCATTGCCGCGGCGTGCGTTGCGCCGAGGTATCCGGTGCCGATCACAGTGATCTTGAGGGGGGCCATGAGTGCTCCTGGAGGTGCTGGGCCGTTCGCGGCAACCGAGCATAGTCGGGCCGGTGGCCGGGGATGCATTCCGGCGTCCGTCACCCGCCCGCCGCCCGTCCGCCGCCCGTCCGTCACCGCGCGGCCCCCCGGTCGCCGCCCGCCCGGCGCCTCGCACCGGCCCCGCTGTCACGCAACTCACGTGCGACGCCCGTGTCGCGGTCGGCGGCCGGACACTAAGCTTGGGCTACTTAACGGTAGTTAACACCACGCACCACCTGGGGAGTGAGAGATCTTGGCGGGTTCTGCCGACTTCGACCTGTACCGCCCGGCCGAGGAGCACGACATGCTCCGCGAGTCCGTCCGCGCGCTCGCCGAGGCGAAGATCATGCCCTTCGCCGCCGCGGTCGACGAGGAGTCCCGCTTCCCGCAGGAGGCCCTGGACGCCCTCGTCGCCAGCGACCTGCACGCCGTCCACGTGCCCGAGAGCTACGGCGGCGCGGGCGCCGACGCCCTCGCCACCGTGATCGTGATCGAGGAGGTGGCCCGCGTCTGCGCGTCCTCCTCCCTCATCCCCGCGGTCAACAAGCTCGGTTCGCTCCCGGTGATCCTTTCCGGATCCGAGGAGCTCAAGGCCAAGTACCTCGGCCCGCTGGCCAAGGGCGACGCGATGTTCTCGTACGCCCTCTCCGAGCCCGACGCGGGCTCGGACGCCGCGGGCATGAAGACCCGCGCCGTGCGCGACGGGGACTTCTGGGTGCTCAACGGCGTCAAGCGCTGGATCACCAACGCCGGCGTCTCCGAGTACTACACGGTCATGGCCGTCACGGACCCGGAGAAGCGCTCCAAGGGCATCAGCGCCTTCGTCGTCGAGAAGTCGGACGAGGGCGTCTCCTTCGGTGCTCCGGAGAAGAAGCTCGGCATCAAGGGCTCCCCGACGCGCGAGGTCTACCTCGACAACGTCCGCATCCCCGCCGACCGCATGATCGGCGCCGAGGGCACCGGATTCGCCACCGCGATGAAGACCCTCGACCACACCCGCATCACCATCGCCGCCCAGGCGCTGGGCATCGCCCAGGGCGCCCTGGACTACGCCAAGGGCTACGTCCAGGAGCGCAAGCAGTTCGGCAAGCCGATCGGCGACTTCCAGGGCGTGCAGTTCATGCTCGCGGACATGGCCATGAAGATCGAGGCCGCCCGCCAGCTGACCTACGCGGCGGCGGCCCGCTCGGAGCGCGTCTCCGGCGGCGGCCCGCACGAGGACCTCACCTTCTTCGGCGCCGCGGCCAAGTGCTTCGCCTCGGACGTGGCCATGGAGGTCACCACGGACGCGGTCCAGCTCCTCGGCGGCTACGGCTACACCCGGGACTACCCGGTGGAGCGCATGATGCGCGACGCGAAGATCACCCAGATCTACGAGGGCACGAACCAGGTCCAGCGCATCGTCATGGCCCGCAACCTGCCGTAGGGGCCGGACCCCGCCGGACGCGGACGCGAGGTCTCCCGATCCATGCCCGGGGGACCTCGCGTCATCCGACCGGCGGCGCACCCCCTAGGCTGTGCGCCGGTCGGCCCCAGCGCGGGGTCGCGGGGGCGGGGAACAGGATGTCCGTAGAAGGTCACATAGCGGGGATGCTCCAGCAGATCGCCCGCCAGCAGGACATCGTCGAGATCGCCCCGCAGGGCACCGCGCAGAAGGCGGCCGCCCTGGCGCACGCGGCGGAGCAGTACGGCTACACGTACGGCATCGCCTACCGGACCGGGTTCAAGAACTCTCTCGTCCAGGTCCGGATGCACCGGGACCCGCGGCCGGACGCGCGCGTCCGCGAAGCGGCCACCATCACCGCCCATCCGCGGGCGGGCAACGGCGGGACGGTGCCGGGGCTGGGTCAGGGTTCGCTGAAGCCGCTCCCCGGGGCGGTCGGCGCCGTGGCCGTGCTCAGGGACCTCATCACCTTCGACGTGATGGCCATGTACATCGCCGACCGGAGCCTGAAGGTGAAGATCTACTCCGCCTGCGCGCTCCTGACCGGCCTCATGCTCATCGAAAAGCCGCCGGTCGAAGCGCTCGTCTCCGGCGCGGCGCTCGCGCTGCTCATCACCGTGGCGTTCAAAGTGGGCGTGGTCCGCCGCGAGAAGATCACACGGAGGCTGACGGCCGCCGGGTTCATCGTGGTGCACGACGAACAGGGCCGCCGGCGATTCCTGGGCCCCGGGCAGCAGTTGCCCGGCCACGCCAACCCGTTCGCCGCCTGAGGCCCTGGCCTGCGGCGAAGACGGTCGCACACATCGGGCACCTGCCCCCTGGGGATCCCCCGGATGGGCTAAATTTGGACCTTCGTACGCCGGAACCGGTTGGGGAGAACGCACATGACGGAAGCGATCCTGCTGGTCGGCGGACAGGGGACGCGGCTGCGCCCCGTCACGGTGAACACGCCGAAGCCGATGGTCCACACGGCAGGTGTTCCCTTCCTAGCCCACCAGATAGCCCGCGCCGCCGCCGCAGGCGTCACGCACATCGTGATGGCCACCTGCTACCTCGCCGAGGTCTTCGAGCCCTACTTCGGGGACGGGTCGGACTTCGGCGTCCACCTGGAGTACGTGGTCGAGGACGAGCCCCTCGGCACCGGCGGCGCCATCCGCAACGCGGCGCGGCTGCTCACCGGCGGCCCGGACTCCTCCGTGCTCGTCTTCAACGGGGACATCCTCACCGGCCTGGACATCGCCGGGCTCGTGGAATCGCACAAGGCGGCCGACGCCGACGTCTCCCTGCACCTGGTCCGGGTCGACGACCCGCGCGCCTTCGGCCTGGTCCCCACCGACGCCCAGGGGCGGGTGCTGGCCTTCACCGAGAAGCCGCAGACGCCCGAGGAGATCATCACCGACCAGATCAACGCCGGCTGCTACGTCTTCCGGCGCAGCGTGATCGACACGATCCCGGCCGGCCGGTCCGTTTCCGTGGAGCGCGAGACCTTCCCCGGTCTGCTCGCCTCCGGGGCCACCCTGCACGGGGTCACCGAGAACACGTACTGGATGGACCTCGGCAAGCCGGAGGCGATCATCCAGGCCTCCGCCGACCTGGTCCGCGGTGTCGTCCCCTCCCCGGCCGTCCCCGGACGCCGCGGCGAGTCCCTCGTCCTGCCCGGAGCCCACGTGGCGGCCGGGGCCAAGCTGTCGGGGGGCACCGTCGTGGGCGCCGGGGCCCGCGTCGAGGCGGGCGCGGTCGTCCAGGGCTCCATCGTGCTGGCGGACGCGGTCGTCGGCCCCGACGCCCAGGTGTCCGCCAGTCTGATCGGCGCCGGCGCCTCGGTGGGCGCGCGGACCGTGGTGGACGCCGCCGTCATCGGTGACGGAGCCGTCGTGGGCGCCGACAACGAGCTCCGCGCCGGAGCCCGGGTCTGGTGCGGGGCGCGGCTGCCCGACGCGGCGATCCGGTTCTCCTCCGACGCCTGAGCAGCGGCGGGCGCCCCTTGCCGGGGCCGGGGTGCCCCGGCAAGGGGCGCCCCGCCTCCGTGATCAGTTCCCGCGGACGGTGACCTTCTCGTCCTTCTGGATCTGCTGGACCAGCTGCTTCACCTTCGCCTTGTCCCAGACGAGGTTGCCGCCGCGCTGACCGGAGATCGGCATGTTCATGGACACGCCGTCACCGCCGCTGATGCCCTTCATCGCGAAGAACATCGACCCCATGTCGTACAGGCCCATGTCCTTGTCCACGATCAGCGTGTCCAGACCCGCGCCCAGCACCGGGTACAGCGAGAACGGGTTCAGGATCGTCGTCGGGGTCGCCGCCTGGCCGGCCAGCGCCGACAGGAACTTCTGCTGGTTCTTGGTCCGCTGCAGGTCCGACTCGGCGAAGGCGTAGCGGGTCCGTACGTAGGCCAGCGACTGCTCGCCGTTCAGCGTCTGGGTGCCCTCCTTGAAGTCGGCCCCGGACTTCTCGTCCTTGAACCCCTTCTCGATGTTCAGCTCCACCCCGCCCAGCGCGTCCACGATGTTCGCGAAGCCGGCGAAGCCGATCTCCGCGTAGTGGTCGATGCGCAGGCCGGTGTTGAACTCCACCGTCCGCACCAGCAGCTCCGGGCCGTCCTCGGCGTAGGCCGCGTTCAGCTTGGTCCGCTTGCCCTTGCCCGGGTACTTCGTGCCCGAATCCGAGCCGACGAAGGACGGGATCTCCACGTCCGAGTCGCGCGGCAGGGAGATCATCGTGTTCCCGCTGGAGCACTTCGCGAGGATCATCATCGAGTCGGTGCGCTTGCCCTCGGCCGAGCCGGTGTGGAGCTTCTTCTTGTCCTCGGCGGACATGCCCTCACGGCTGTCGGAGCCCACGATCAGGTAGGTCGTGCAGTCGCCTTCCTTCGGGCGCTCGATGACCTTGGAGAGGTCGACCTCGCGGCGCACGTTGGAGTCGGCCCAGAAGTACGTGCCGATGCCCGTCACGAGCAGGCCGGAGACCAGCACGATCGAGCCGATCTTGATCCGCCTGCGCCAGTCCGGGGCCGGTCCCGCGGGCCGGGCCGGGCCGCCGGGGCCACCCGGTCCGCGCCCGCGCGGCCCGGCGGGCGGGCGGCCGCTGCCGCCGCCGTAGACCTGGCCGGTGTTGTAGCCGCTGTCGAAGCCGCCGCCGGCGCCACCGCTGTACGAGCCGTCCTGCTGCGGAGGCACGTAAGGGGCCCCGGCCGGCGGCTGGGCCGGGCGGCGCGGGGGCTGCTGGGGCTGCACCGGCTGCTGCCGGGACGCCTGGGGGCCGGGACCGGGCCGCTGGACGTGCCTCATCCGCCGCGCGCCTTCCGGCTCCGCCTGGCCGCTGCCGCGGCCGTACCCGTCATCGCGGCGGCCGCGCTGGTCCTGCTCGCCGCTCCACCCGTCCCAGTCACTCATGTGCCCAAGAATGCCTGGCAGACAGGTACACGGAACACCCCCGGCGGCTCTTCGTACCGGTGCTGTTGCAGAGCTGATGCCCGCGGACCGCACTTGGGGCGTGTCTTTCGGATCAGGCCGGGCCCGCGGCACCGGACACCGCGGGCTGACCCGGCCTGATCCAAAAGGCACGCCCTAAGCTGTCTCCATGACAGAGATACCGGGCGAGCCGGTGGGAAAGCCGATCTCGGCTTCCCGCACCACCCTGAGCCACATCATGACCGCCAACGACACCAACCTCCTCGGCACGGTGCACGGCGGCGTGATCATGAAGCTGGTGGACGACGCGGCGGGCGCCGTGGCCGGCCGCCACTCCGGGGGCCCGGCCGTCACCGCCTCCATGGACGAGATGGCCTTCCTCGCCCCCGTCCGCGTCGGTGACCTCGTCCACGTCAAGGCCCAGTGCAACTGGACCGGCCGCTCCTCCATGGAGATCGGCGTACGGGTCCTCGCGGAGCGGTGGAACGAGTCCACCCCCGCCACCCAGGTCGGCAGCGCCTACCTCGTCTTCACCGCGGTCGACGCCGAGGGCAAGCCCCGTCAGGTCCCGCAGGTGATCCGGGAGACCGAGCGGGACGAGCGGCGCTACCAGGAGGCCCAGATCCGGCGCACCCACCGGCTCGCCCGCCGCCAAGCCATCCGCGACCTTCGGGAAGAACGGACCGCACAGGGGCTGGACGCCGACGTCTAGTCCGCCCCCGTCTCCCCGCGTTCCCCGTGTACCCCGCGTTCCCCGTGTTCCCCGTGTTCCCGCGCCCGCGCCGCCGCCCCACCCGGAAGGCCTCATGAATCGCCGCTCTGCCGTGTTCGCAGGCGTCGCCGGACTCGCAGGTCTCGCCGTGGCGGTCCCGCTGCTGACGGCGGCCTCCGACCAGAACCCCACCCCCGCGGTCCCGCCGTCCCCGACCGCCTCCCCCGAGGCCTCCTCCGGCACGCGCCCGCCCCGCACGGTCCGCGTCATGCCCCTCGGCGCCTCGACCACCGCGGGCGTGGGGAGCTCCGACTTCGGCGGCTACCGGCTGCCGCTGGGGCGCCTGGTCGCCGGCCACTCGGGGTACGCCATGGACTTCGTGGGATCCCGGGCACAGGGCCCCATGGACGACAACGAGCACGAAGGGCACCCCGGATACACCGTCGGCCGGATCCGGGCCGGCGTCGACCGGTGGATCGCGGCCGCCAAACCGGACGTGGTCCTGCTCCACATCGGCCTCAACAACCTGAACCGCGGCGGCGACCCCGACCGGGCCGCGGACGAGGCCGAGGACCTGGTCGACCGGATCTTCACCCTGCGCCCGGGGGCCACCGTCATCATGCAGGGCCTGGTCCCCTCGACCCCCGGCTCGAAGGACCAGGACATCTCCGAGCCGATCGCGGCCTACAACCGGCGCCTCAAGCAGATCGAGGCACGGGAGCAGGGGGCGGGCCGGCACTTCACGTTCGTCAAGGCTCCCTGGCTGACACCCGCGGAACGGGCGGACGCCTCCATGCCCGCCGAGCTCGCCGACGGCCTGCACCCGAACGACACCGGGTACGCGAAGGTGGCGGACGCCTTCTACGGAGCGATGGAGCGGGCCCACGCGGACGGCTGGTTCGGCTGAGGCCCGGCGGCTCCGGCTCCGGCTCCGGCTCCGGCCGCGGATGCGCAGGCCGGGTCAGCCGCCGCCGCAGACCACCTGGTCACCGGTGACCACACCGAACTCGCCCTGGTACGGATCCTCCGCGCGCACCGCCACCACCTTGCGGTAATCGGCGCCCGCGATCACCACGACGGTCCGCCCCTGCCCCCGCACGGCCCGCATCTCACTGCCGGGAAGCGCGGTGGACACCGTACGGGCCGACCGATCCCAGCGCGGGTCGTACGTGATCACCGTGCGCTTGACGTCCCGGCTCGCGCCGTTCCCCGGGGCCCGGGTGGTGTTGAAGCCGGTGGCGCGCAGCGCCGAGTCCACCCGGGTGCCCAGCCCGTCGATCCGGGTGCCGTTCTCCACCTGGACCCGGACCCGCCCCGGGGGCACGTCCACCGGCACCGCCGGCTGCCGGCGCACCGTCCGTCCGGGGGTCGCGGCCGGGGGCGGGGCCATCGGCCGGTCCTCGCGCAGCGCCTGGAAGAGCTTGGCGGCCTTCCCCTCGTCCCATTTCACGGTCGAGCCGATGCCCTTGACCGCGAAGGAGGGGTTGCCGACGGGCACGGAGGCGAACTCCGAGGAGGACGGGGTGAAATCGCGCATCGCCTGCCCGAGCGCCAGCATCTGCTCCGAGCCGAACCCCCTGTCGGCCCGGACCGAGCTCAGCAGGGTGGAGCTGACCTGCTTGAACTTGACGGGGTTGAGCAGCACCCCGCCGCCGGTGGCCTGCTTGATCAGCGCGGCGATGAACCGCTGCTGGCGCTGCATCCGGCCCAGGTCCGAGGCCCCGTCGACATGGCGCGAGCGCACGTACTGCAGGGCCTGGCCGCCACTGAGCCGGTGGGTGCCGGGGAGCAGGTCGAGGCCGGTGTTGGGGTCCTTCATGGTCTTGGCGGTGCAGATCTCCACGCCGCCCATGGCGTCGACCGTCTTCATGAAGCTGGTGAAGTCGACTTCCAGGTAGTGGTCGATCTTCACGCGGGTCATGTTCTCGACGGTGCGCACGGTCAGCTGGGGCCCGCCCTCGGCGTAGGCGGCGTTGAGCTTCACGGGGTGGGCCCCGTGCGGTTTGCCGCTGGAGCCGTCCACGTGCGCGGGCAGCTCCACGAAGCTGTCGCGGGGGAGGCTGACCACACTGGCCCGCGACCGGTCCGCCGAGAGGTGGACCAGCATGACGGTGTCGGTGCAGTGGCAGGGCGCGCCGCCCAGGCGGTACTCGCGCTTCTCCTCGGCGGTGATCTTGTCGCGGCCGTCGGTGCCGACGAGCAGGAAGTTCACCCCGTGCCCGGCCTGGGGGCGGTTCTTCATGTCCTTGAAGGGGTCCACGCGCTGGATCCCGGTGTCCAGCCCGGTCATCACGGCGTGCCCGAGGGCCCCCGATCCCAGGACGAGCACCGACAGCCCGGCGGCGATCCGGACCCCCCAGCGGGGTCTGTCCGCCGGCCGGCTCCCGCCGGCCCGCGCTCCGGCCGCACCGCCTGGCCGCGGCGCGCGCTGCGACGGCCGGGCGGACCGGGCGGGCAGGGCGGGTCGGGTGGGACGGTGCGGCTGGGGCACGGGGGACACCTCGCACGTTCGGCAGATTCGTCAGAACAGTAGGTCCATACGATCAGCCGTTGTCCGTACTGCTCATCCGGCGCGCACCCGGGTCCCCCGTACGCGGTAACGTGACACCGATACCCGACCTTGAAGGACCACATGCCCGCCCAGCAGCCCGCAGTCTCGGTGATCATGCCGGTACTCGACGAGGAGCGCCATCTGCGCGACTCGGTCCACCACATCCTCGGACAGGAGTACGGGGGTGAGATGGAAGTGGTGATCGCCCTCGGGCCCTCCAAGGACCGTACCGACGAGATCGCCGCCGAGCTGGTACGCGAAGACCCCAGGGTCCACACCGTCCCGAACCCCACCGGCCGTACCCCCGCCGCCCTCAACGCGGCCATCCAGGCCTCGCACCACCCGATCGTCGTGCGCGTCGACGGCCACGGCATGCTCTCCCCGAACTACATCGCCACCGCGGTCCGTCTCCTGGAGGAGACCGGCGCGCAGAACGTCGGCGGCATCATGCACGCCGAGGGCGAGAACCCCTGGGAGGACGCCGTCGCCGCCGCGATGACCTCGAAGATCGGCGTCGGCAACGCGGCCTTCCACACCGGCGGCAAGGCCGGCCCCGCCGACACCGTCTACCTCGGGGTGTTCCGGCGGGAGGCCCTGGAGGCCGCCGGCGGGTACAACGTGGAGTTCATCCGCGCCCAGGACTGGGAGCTGAACTTCCGCATCCGCGAGGCCGGCGGGCTGATCTGGTTCTCGCCGGAGCTGAAGGTCCAGTACCGACCGCGGCCCTCGGTGCGGGCGCTCGCCAAGCAGTACAAGGACTACGGGCGCTGGCGCCACGTGGTGGCCCGCTACCACTCGGGCTCCATCAACCTGCGCTACCTCGCCCCGCCCGCCGCCGTCTGCGCGATCGCCGCCGGTCTGGTCGTCGGAGCCGCCGTCACCCCGTGGGCCTTCCTCCTCCCGGCGGGCTACCTCGCGGCGATCACCGCCGGCTCCGTCCCGGCCGGAAAGGGGCTGTCGCCGGGGGCCCGGCTGCGGATCCCCGTCGCCCTGGCGACCATGCACATGTGCTGGGGCTACGGCTTCCTGACCAGCCCGCGCTCGCTCGCCGCCAAGGTCATCGCGAGCCGCCGCCCGTCGGTGAGCCGGGACGCCGCCGAGCTCTGAGCCCGCGTACACGAAAGGGGTGACCCGGTCCGACGAGGACCGGGTCACCCTTTTCGGTGTGTGGAGGCGTCAGATCACCAGCGGAACGGCTCGTAGATGTCCATGCAGCTGGTGTCCGTGCCGTTGAGCACGTCGGCCGACTCCGGGACGTCGCCGGCCTCGGGCGGCGCCTGCTGCGGGTAGACGGTGCCCTCGCGCCAGTCCGCGCCCACCAGCACCGTGATCTTGGCCGCCGTGGCCGACTTCTGCACGGAGGTGCCCGGGATCCCGAGCGCCGCGGCCACGCTCTGCGCGTCGGCCGCCTGGGCGTCCGTGGCATAGCGGACGACGGTCGCCTTCTCGGGGGTGAGCGCGCCGTCCGCCTTGGCCAGGGTGAACCCCTTGGCGACGAGCTGGCCCGCGATGGCCGTGGCCCGCTTGCCCACCGGCTGCGCCCCGACACCCGTGCCGTTGACCACCTGTACGGCGATCTTCGCGGGGGCGGAGGCCGGCGGCGCGGAGGACGGCTGCGGGGTCGGCGCGGGGGCCGACGGCGATCCGCTCGCGGCCGGCGCCGGGTCGCCGTTCTTGTCCATGGCGACGTCCTTGCGGAGCAGCTCCCACACCTTCGGGGCGTCCGTGGGGTTGACGATCAGCCGGTCCTTGTCCCAAGGGGCCGGCAGCACCGGGATCGTGGCCGTCGTGAGGCGGTTGACCGGCACCTCCTTGAGCAGCAGGGCGAGGTCGAGGAGCTTCTTGACCGACCCGATCTCCTCCGACACCTGCAGCGCCTTCGTCGCCGCCTCCGCCAGGCCGGTGAGGCGCGGGAGGTCGGTGAAGGCGTTCTGGCCCTTGAGGCCGCGCATCATCGAGTTCATGTACATGTGCTGCGCCTTGGCGCGGCCCATGTCACTGCCGAAGGCGTGCCGGGTGCGCAGCCACTGGAGCGCCTGCTTGCCCTGGATCCTGGTGGTGCCCGCCTCCAGCTTGAGGCCGGAACCGCCCGTCCCCGACCCCGGCTTCGACTGGTCGAAGACGTTCTGGTTGACGCAGACGTCGACGCCGCCGATCGCGTCGGCCATGCTCACGACACCGGTGAAGTCGATCGTCATCCAGTGGTCGATGTAGATGTTGGACAGCTTCTCCCAGGTGGCCAGGGTGCAGCCGGCACCCCCGCGCCCGAAGCTCTCGTTGATCATCGCCTTGACGGCCTTGAACTTCTCGCCCGTCTTGGGGTCGGTGCACTCCGGGATGTCCACGATGGTGTCGCGCGGAACGGAGGTCACCGAGGCGTTCTTCCGGTCGGCCGAGATGTGGATCAGCATCTGTACGTCGGCCCGTGCGGAGCCGACGCTGTCCGAGGCCCCGCCGAGTGCCTCGTTCTCCGGCTTGTCGCGGCTGTCGGAGCCGAGCATCAGGATGTTGATCGGGCGCCGGCCCGCGGCGTCGGCCTCGGTCCTGGCGACCCCGCTGTCGCCGCTCAGGCGCTGGCCGCTGCGGATGTTGCCGTTGAGGTGGCGGTAGTAGAGGTAACCGGCCGCCGCCGTCACGAGTATGAGCAGCGCCACGATGGAGGCCGCCCAGCGCAGTACGCGGCGTCGCCCCCGCCGGGTCGGCCGGTTGCCGCTGCCACTGCCGCTGGCACCGCCGCTCCCGCGACCGGCGCGGCGGTGACCGGAGCCCGACCTCGGCGCCGGTACGGCGCTGGTGGCCGTCGGACGGGTGCCGGCGCCGGATATGCCGTCGCCGGCCCGGTCCGGCGCCCCCTCCCCTTGCACGCTGCTGTGCCTCACGCGTCCCCCATCACGATCACTCTGTGTCGGTAGTGTGCCGGTCCGCCGCGTTCCGGCACGTCATTTCGTGACCGCGGAGAGCCGGTCGGCCCTCCTGTCGGTCACTTGGCGCAGACGGACTTGTCCGCCTCTACCCGCTGGACGCCCTCGGGCGCCTGCTGTGGTGCCGTCATGGAGACCCCCGCCCCCTTGAAGTCCGCACCGAGCGTCAGCTTCATCGGTGTCTTGGGGGCGGCGTCGGCCGTGCCCATCTTCAACGCCGTCGCCGGCAGGCCCATCATGTCCGCCAACGCCCTTGCCTGATCGGCCTGGTTGGGCGCGTACTCCAGCTGCGTGGCATCCACCTTGGCGGGCGCGTTGCCCAGGTTGCTGGACTTGAGCACCCCCTCGGTGTTCTGCAGCCAGGTCAGCGTGCCGGACGCGGACCCGGCGGGCCCGCCGCCGTTGAGGATGTCCACCCGGACGTCCTTGGCCGCCGCTCGGGGGCCCTGCACGAGGGCGTCCAGCTTGGCCTTCGCGTCGGCGTTCGCCGCGTCCTTGGCGGCCTGTTCCTTCTTCTCGACCTCGGTCAGCGAGACGTCGCCCCGGATCATCTGGAGCAGGGGCTCCGCCTCCGCCTGCTTGACCACCACGGTGGCCTTCGCGTGCGGCGGCTCCGCCGGATTGTCGATGACCGGGAGGGTGGTGAAGGTGATGTTCTTGAGGTCGATGCTCTTCAACTCACCCGCGAGGTCGGTGAGTTTGCCGATCGACCCTATGCCCGAGTCCACGCTCAGCGATTTGGTGGCCGCCTCGGCGAGGGAGAGGAACTTCTTCGGACTGGTCAGGGTCTCCTTCGACTTCATCTCCCGCATCATCGAACCCAGGAACTGCTGCTGGGTCTTGATGCGGTCGAGGTCGCTGCGCTGGCCGAAGGCGTGCCGGGTCCGCACGAAGGCCAGTGCCTGCTCGCCCTGCAGCCGGTGCTCGCCCGCCGTCAGCTTGAGCTTGGAGTCCTTGTCGTTGACGTCCTTGGCCACGCAGACCGGCACCCCGCCGACCGCCGTGCTCAGGTTCTTCACCGCGTTGAAGTCGGCCATCATGAAGTGGTCGACCTGGATCCCGGTGAGCTCCTTGACCGTGCGCATCGTGCAGCCCGGGTCGCGGCCCGCCTGCCCGAGGCTGGTGTTGAAGCGGGCCCCGCGCTCGCCCGGGATGTCCTTCGTCGAGCCGTCGGGCTGCTTCGTGGGGCAGACCGGCAGGTTGGTGATCAGGTCGCGGGGGATGGACAGCGCCGTGGCGTTGGAGCGGTCCTTCGAGACGTGGAAGAGGATCGTCGTATCGGCGTGGCCGACACTGCCGGCGTCTCCGTACCCCTCGTTGCCCGCGCCGCTGCGCTTGTCCGTGCCGATGACGAGGATGTTGATCGGCTGGTCCTTCTTGAAACCGCCGCTCGTGCCCGCGTCACCGATGTCGGTGACCCTGATGTTGCCGTTCAGGTGCTCGTAATAGAGGTACCCCGCCACCGAGCCGCCGACCAGCAGCACCGCCAGGGTCCCGCCGGTGATGGTCAGGGCCCGTTTGCGGCCCCCGCCGCCGACTTTGCGCGAACGCCCGCCGCGCCGGCCGCCGCCGGGCGGGGGACCGCCACCGCGGCGCGGTCCGGGGACCGCGGGGGACGGGGCCGCGGGGGAGCGGGGGGGAACGGGGGCCCTACGGGGCGCCGCGCGGGGGACGGAACGCTGCGAGGGTGCTTGCGCACCGGCATCTTCCAGTCGCAGCTCGTAGTTGCCGGTGCGGGGGTTGAGTACCCACTGGTCTGCGGGGTCGATCTCGTCGGCCCGTCCACGGCTTTGCGCATCCACGGTTTGCTCGAATCCTCCGTCGGTGCTTCGCGACGCGCCTCCCCCAGGCGCACGGTCAACGATCCGGCTGCTGGCACACGGCCTCTGTACTGGTCGGGCGCCGGATCGCTCACCTTATCCGGACAGGTTCGCCGCAAACCATGCTGGTGATGAATTCCACGCACTTACAACGGGGCAATCGCCTCAACAAGCTCGGTCCGGACTCCGGCTTTTGGGATTGCTTTACCGGCAGTCGGCCACGCCGGCCGTGGTACCGGTGAAAGTGGGGACGGGAGCGGAGGGCTCCGCGGTTCCCGGGTCGTCCGTTCCGGGGCGCCCCCCGTCCTCGGCCGCCGCCTCGTCCCGTTCCCCGTCCGGCCGGGAGACCGGAGCGGGCGTGGCCGTGGTCTTGGGCGCGGGCGGGGCGATGGTGAGCGGCTGGTCCGCCCGCAGCCGCCGGAAGAGCTGGGTCGCGTCCGGCTGGCGCAGTTCGTCCCGGTTCGCGTCGGCGGCGTACGGCCGGCGCGGCACCGTGAGGAACTTGATCTGGTCGGTCGGGATGTCGCGTACGCCCCGGACCAGTTCGTACAGCCCCCGCAGCGAGGCCAGCCCCGGGTCGGTGGTCACCGAGGAGGTCGCCGCGTCCAGCAGCGGGTACAGCCGCGCCGGATTGAGCAGCACGCCATTGCTCTGCACCTTCTTGACGAGCGACCCGAGGAACGCCTGCTGGCGCTCCATCCGCTCGGTGTCACTGCCGTTGCCCAGGCTGTGGCGGGCCCGTACGAAGCCCAGCGCCTGCTCGCCCTGCAGGGTCTGCCGGCCCGCCGGCAGCTTCAGCTTGGCCTCGGTGTCGTCCACCGGCCGCTTCAGGCAGACCTCCACCCCGCCGATGGCGTCCACCATCTTCTTGAAGCCGTTGAAGTCCAGCACCATGTGGTGATCGACCCGGATCCCGGTCATCGCCTCGACCGTACGGATCGTGCAGGCGGTCCCGCCCCACTCGAAAGCCCAGTTGAACTGGGCGAACTGCTCCCTGGTGCGGTTGCCGTCCGGCTCCAGGCAGGCGGGTATCTCCGTCATCAGGTCCCGCGGTATCGACACCGCCGTCGCACTCTTCCGGTCCGCCGGCAGGTGCAGCAGGATCGTGGTGTCCGAGCGCTGGGTGCCCTGGTCCTGTCCGTACGGGGCATTGCCCGCACCGGTGCGCGAGTCGGAGCCGATCAGCAGGATGTTCTGCGCGCCGCCCGCCAGGTGGGCCGGGCGCTCCTTGTCGTAGCGCCGCAGCTCGGCGGCGGCGGAGGTGTCCTCGGCGATGTTCCCGTCGAGCTTGGAGTAGATCCACCAGCCGGTGCCCGCCCCCACGACGGCCAGCACACCGGTTCCGAGCCCGATCCAGCGCAGCAGCCGGCGCCGCCTGCGGCCGTTCGGAGGCTTCCCGCCTCCGGCCGCATCGGTGCCGCCCGGTATGCCCGCGCTGTCCGTCACTCGCGTTCCGTCCCCTCACCCGAACCGGTACGGGCCGTACGGGTGAGTACGGCCTGTGCCGATCCTGCCCCCGGGTGATCGATGCGGCCCGGGGGCGCGGCCCTGTATAGGGCCATGTGGGTGACAAATCGCCCAGATCCGGCATTGGGCGCTGTGGGTGACGGCGGGGTCGGGCCGGATCAGGCCGTGTGGGTGACCCGTTCGCTCTCGATCCGCTGGGCCAGCGCCCCGTCCGCCAGCCCCTCCGCATTGCGGCACAGCACCACGGAGCCGCCCGTGGCCAGGGCCGCGTAGAGCCCGGCCGAAAGCCCCTCCCAGCTGTCGTAGCCCTGCCGGGACAGCACCCGCGCCCCCTCGCCGAAGCCGAGCTTCGCCGCGTCCTCGCGGGCCCGCTCGCAGACCGCCGCGCAGGAGAGCTCCTCGCCGCCGACCACCAGCCCCGGGGCGTCCGCGTCCACGGGCTGGAAGGGCGCGAAGCGGTCGCCCTGCCCCGGCACCTCCACGGCGTAGTCCGCGAACCCGGCCGGCGGCTGCGGGAAGCGCCCGCCCAGCGGCCGCAGCGCGAGCGCCACCCGCTCTCCGGAGCACGCGGAGGCCTCCTCCAGCGTGTCCGGCCCGCTCACGACGAGGTCGGCGTCGCCGGGATCCCCGCCCACCTCCACCACGACCCCGACGGAGGCGCAGGCGAGCAGCCACACGGCGCTCTGCCAGTGCGCGGGGAGCAGCAGGGCGAGCCGGTCGCCGGGCTCGGCGCCCAGGTCGCCCTGGAGCAGATTGGCGGTCTTGGCCACCCAATTGGCGAAGGTGGCGACGGACAATTCGACGCGCTCGCCCGTGGCGTCGTCGTAGAAGGTGACGAGCGGGCGGCCGGGATCGGCGGCGAGCGCGGATCGCAGCAGGTCGGCAGGGGTGCGGTCAGTGGCGTTCACGGACCAGAGCCTACGCGGGGCGGGCCGCGCCCCTGCTCCGTACGGCCGCAGCACGATCCCCCGTACGGAGGAGGGGTATCGGGGTGGTGCCGGACGGTACGTCAGTTCTCGGATGGCGCCCGCCTCCGGGAGTACTCAGCATCCTTTCCATGCGTGCATTCCTTGCTTCCTCCATCGGCGTCGCGACGGCTGCCGCACTGGCCCTGCCGCTCGCGCTCTCCTCTCCGGCCCTCGCCCGCCCGGCCGCGGCGCAGCCATCGGTCGGGGCGGGCCCGGCAGCCCCCGGGGCCCCCGCCGGATCCACCCAGTCCCTGCCGCTCGTCCCCGTGGGGCCCGCCGCGGACCGCACCCCCGGGGTCCCCGGCATGAGCACCTCACCCCGGCTGCCCGAGACACGGGGCCTGTCGGCGCGCGAGGTCAAGACCTTCTCGCTGGTCGGCGTCGTCTGGGACGACGCGAGCACCCAGTTCGACGGCCGCGTCCAGGTCCGCACCCGCTCCGTGGCCACCTCCGCCTGGTCCGAGTGGCAGGACGTCGACACCCACAACAGCGAACACGCCGCCGACCCCGACACGGTCGAACGCGGCTCCGGCCGGGTCCGCGGCAGCACCGCCCCCCTGTGGGTCGGGCAGTCCGACGGCATCGAGGTCCGCGTCCAGGCGGAACCGGGCGGCCGCGTGGTGAGCAGCGGCCTCCCGACGGGCATGCGCATCGAACTGGTGGACCCGGGAGACACGACCGGCCCCCAGTCGGACGCCAAGAACGCCAACACGTCCGACCCGGCCACGCCGGATCACCCCGTTTCCCCGGTCGACGACGACAAGGGGGAGCTGGCCCTCCTCCCCGGCATGACGATGGAGATGGCGGAGTCCTCCTCCGCCAACGTCCCCATGGCGCCCTTGGGCGCCCAGGAGATCCCCGCCCTCAACAAGGCCGACTCCACCGCCGACGCCGTCCTCGCCGACGAGGCGCTCGCGGCCGCCCCGTACATCGGCCCGCGCCCGAAGATCGTCACCCGGCTGGGATGGGGCGCGGACGAGAGCCTGCGCGAGAAGGGCTTCGTCTACACGAACACGGTCAAGGCCGCCTTCGTCCACCACACCGCCTCGGGCAACAACTACGCCTGCAAGGACGCCCCGGCCGTCCTGCGCAGCCTGTACCGCTACCACGTGGTCAGCAGCGGCTGGCGCGACATCGGCTACAACTTCGCCGTCGACAAGTGCGGCACCGTCTACGAGGGCCGGGCGGGCGGAGTCGCCAAGGCGGTGCTCGGCGCGCACACCATGGGCTTCAACACGGACAGCATGGGCGTGGCGGTCATCGGCACCTTCGCCTCCACGGCTCCCCCCAAGGCGGCGGTCGACGCGGTGGCCCGCCTCACGGCCTGGAAGCTGGGCCTCTTCGGAGCGGACCCCCGCGCGAAGACCACCCTCCGCTCGGGCGGCGGCAACCTCTACGCGAAGGGCAGCAACGTCCGCCTGAACGTCATCTCGGGCCACCGCGACGGCTTCGCCACGGAATGCCCCGGCCGCCACCTCTACACCCAACTCCCCCCCACCCGAACCGCCTCAGCCAAACTCCAGGGCCGCCCCTAGCCGCGTTCCTTCTTCGACGCGCCGCACACCTTTTCGACGCGCCGCTCGCGCGGTGCGGCCCTGGCGGGCCTTACCGGCTTCGCGCCGCTGCGCCGGACGCACCTTTTCGACGCGCCGCTCGCGCGGTGCGGCCCTGGCGGGCCTTACCGGCTTCGCGCCGCTGCGCCGGACTCCGTCCGGCGGTGGTGGGTCGGTGGTGCCGCCACTGCCGTCCCGGGGCGGGGTCCGGTGGGCGGGTGCGGGTGGTCCGGCCTGCGGGGCGGGGTCCCCTACCCGCCCTTCGCCCGTTCCCCGGGCTTCGCCCGGACCCGTCTCCGGGGGGCGCCGGCCCCCGGACCCCGAAGCCTCAAACGCCGGCGATGCCGGGGGATCGCGGCGGGGACAACGAACCGTGTTGCAGCGCGCCGCGCAGGCCGTGCCGCGCAAGCCGTGCTGCGCACGCGTGCAATCCGGCGTCGCCCAAAATCCAGCCCCGCCGGCGTTTGAGGCGCGGGGTCTGGGGCGGAGCCCCAGGGGGTCCGGGCGGAGCCCGGGGAACGGTGGAAGGGCGGGTAGGGGACGGCCCCGCAGGGCTACGCTCAAAGACATGGCCGGCCGCTACGACCCACTCACCCGCACCGCGATCCGCGGCGGCCGCACCCAGGTGCCCCCACCGCCCCCGGCCCCCGCCCGAACGGGCCAGGCACCTGCCCCGGCCCCCGGCCAAGACACAGGCGAGGCCGCCGACCAGCCTCCCGGCCAGGTTTCAGGCGAGGGCGCAGGGCAAGGCGCAAGCAGGCCCCTAGGCCAAGACACAGCCGAGGGCGCAGGCCGGCCCCCCGGCCACGGCACACCCACACCCACGGCCCCGGCCCGGGACACCCGCCAGGGCGCAGCCCAAGCCCACCCCACCCACCAGAAGACCCGCACCTGGACCCCATCCGCCCCCGTGGACCTGGGCCTCACCCTCGGCCCCCTCCGGCGGGGCCCCGCGGACCCCACCTTCCGCATCACCCCGGGAGCGGTCTGGCGGGCGACCCGGACCCCCGCCGGGCCGGCCACGCTCCGCGTCACGCGGGACGGGGCCGAGGTGGTCGCCACCGCCTGGGGACCCGGCGCCGACTGGATCCTCGACGGCCTGCCCGAACTGCTCGGCTCCGCCGACGACCCGGCCGCCTTCGTCCCCCGCCACAGGCTCCTGCACGCCAGCCACCGCCGCCGCCCAGGCCTGCGCCTGACCCGCACCGGCCTGGTCCTGGAGTCCCTGATCCCCACGGTCCTGGAGCAGAAGGTCACCGCCGACGAGGCGTACCGCGCCTGGCGCCGCCTCGTACGCCAGTACGGCGAACCGGCTCCGGGCCCGGGCCCGGGTCCGCTCCCGGACGCAGGCGGCAGCGGCCACGGCCACGGCCACGGCCTCTACGTCATGCCCGACCCCCGCACCTGGACCCTCATCCCCTCCTGGGACTGGCACAAGGCCGGGGTCGACTCCAAGCGTTCCGCGACCATCGTCCGCGCGGCCCGCCGCGCCGCCCGCCTCGAAGAGGCCGCCCTCATGGACCTGCCGGAGGCCACCGCCCGGCTGGAGGCGATCCCCGGCGTCGGCCCGTGGACCTCAGCCGAAACGCTCCAGCGCAGCAACGGCGCCGCGGACGCCGTCACCACCGGTGACCTCCACCTGCCCGGCATCATCGGCTACGCCCTGGCCGGAGACCGGGACGCCGACGACGCCGCCATGCTGGAGCTCCTCGCCCCCTACGCCGGCCAGCGCCACCGCGCGGCACGGCTGGTCCTCCTGGCCGGCGCCGCCCCGCCCCGCCGGGCCCCCCGGATGCCCCGGGGCGACATCGGCAAGCTCTGAGGCCTGTCACCCGGCCGACCCCGGAGGGTCACCGCACCTCGATGAACTCCTCCGCCGACCGCCCGGCCCGCTCCGCCGGAGCGACCGCGGCGTGGCCCACGGCCACCGCCCCCATCGGATCCCAGTCCTCCGGAAGCCCGAGCACCTTGCGCACCACGTCCCGGCAGAACATCGTCGAGGACACCCACGCCGAGCCCAGCCGCTCCCCGGCCAGCGCGACCAGGAAGTTCTGTACGCCCGCGCCCATCGCGACGACGAACATCTCCCGCTCCGCCGCGTCCCGCCGGGCGTGCCCGTAGTCGTGCGCGCCGTCCATGACCAGGCAGGGCACCACCAGGTAGGGCGCGGCCCGCAGGACCTCGCCCCGCCGGACCCGCTTCGCGATGGACTCCTCGGACTTCCCGTCCCGCCGCAGGTCCTCGATCCAGGCGTCCCGCATCGCGTCCAGCAGCTCCAGCCGCGCGCCCGCCGACTCCAGCAGGACGAACCGCCACGGCGTCGTGTGGTGCGGGGCCGGGGCCGTCACGGCCGCCGCCACTGCGCGCCGGACCGCGCCCGGGTCCACGGGCTCGGCCGTGAAGGCCCGTACGGTACGCCGCTGCGTCACGGCTTCCCGTACCGCCTCCGAGGTGCCCAGCCGGAACATGTCGTCGGCCGGCGAGCGCACCAGGTCCGCGGCCGAGGAGCCCTCGCCCAGGACGTGCGCCAGACCGCGCACCACCGCCACCGGCAGGCCCTCCGCCTTGCCCTTGACCAGGTCGCCCGCGGCGGCCAATTCGTCGGCGGTCGCGACGATCGTCGCGCTCAGCGGGTTCCCGTGGGCATCGGTGCCCCCGCGCAGGTCGTCCAGGACCCGTACGCCCGCGGCGCCGATCGCCACGTCGGTGAGCCCGGTGCGCCACGGCCGCCCGAAGGTGTCCGTCACGATCACGCCCACGTCCACGGAGAGCAGTTCCCGCAGCCCGGCCCGGATCGCGGCGGCCGAGGCGTCGGGGTCCTCGGGCAGCAGCAGGACGGTGCCGGCCTCGGTGTTCGAGGCGTCGACCCCGGCCGCCGCCATGACCAGCCCCTGCCGGTTCTCCACGATCCGCAGGGTCCCCCGGCGCGCGACGACCCGTACGGTCTCGGCGTCTATCGCCGCCTCGCGTGAATCGGCGCGGACGATCCGGCCCTCCGCTTTGGAGACGACCTTCGAGGTGACGAGCAGGACGTCGCCGTCCCGCAGCTCCGGCCCGGCGGCAGCGATCAGCGCCGCCAGGTCGTCGCCGGACCGCACCTCGGGGATCCCGCCGAGGGCCCGGACCTCGTACGAGGGCCCGTGCGGGGCGGTCACCGGGAGGCCTCCGCCAGTTCCAGCGCGGCCCGCGCCATCTCCGCCGTGGCGGCCAGGTCGGTCATCATCAGCGGTACCGCGCGGCAGGTGATGCCGGCGGCCTCCACCTCGGCGACGGCGTCCGCGTCGGCGGTGTCGACGAGCCAGCCGTCGAGCAGCCCGGTGCCGTAGTGCAGGGCGACGGCGGCGGCGGTGGACTCGACGCCGACGGCGGCCAGCACCTTGTCGGCCATCCCGCGCACGGGAGCGCCCCCGACGATGGGGGAGAGGCCCACCACGGGGGCCGTGGCGGCGGCCACGGCCTCGCGGATGCCGGGTACGGCGAGGATGGTCCCCACCGACACCACCGGGTTCGACGGCGGGAAGAGGATCACGTCGGCGGCCGCGATGGCCTCCAGGACGCCGGGCGCGGGCTTGGCCTGTTCGGCACCCACGGGGACGACGGCCTCGGCGTCCACCGCGGCACGCATCCGGACCCAGTACTCCTGGAAGTGGATGACCCGGCGCTCGCCGGTCTGGGAGTCGGTGATCGCCACGTGGGTCTCGACGCGGTCGTCGGACATGGGGAGCAGCCGGACCCCGGGCTGCCAGCGGTCGCAGAGGGCCTCGGTGACGGCGCTGAGCGGGTAGCCCGCACCGAGCATCTGCGTACGGACGATGTGGGTGGCGAAATCGCGGTCACCGAGGCCGAACCAGGTCGGTCCGACCCCGTACGCGGCGAGTTCCTCCTTGACGGTGAAGGACTCGTCGGTGCGGCCCCAGCCCTGGTCCTCGTTGATGCCACCGCCGAGGGTGTACATCACGGTGTCCAGATCGGGGCAGACCTTGAGCCCGAACAGGTGAATGTCGTCACCGGTGTTGCCGATGACCGTGATGTCCGCGTCGGGAACCGCGGACTGGAGACCTCGGAGGAAACGGGCGCCGCCGATGCCGCCGGCCAGAACAACAATGCGCATGCGGGACAGTCTGTCAGCCGCGGGCCGGCCGCCGAGGGGCGGTGGTCGGGTGACGGGTGGGACGGGCCGGGCGTCGTGAGGCAGACGGGAGTTTGACGACAGGCGCTAGACGGAGAGGGCCTCGGGCCGGGCCGGAGAGCAGCTGTGCATCGGCATCCGGGTCAGGCCGGGGAAGTACACGTGCAGGCTGACAGCCCCGTCGAGGCTGTCGTTCTGCACCTCGTGGGCGTAGCCGGGGGCGAAGACGCGCTGGGAGCCGGCGCCGAGGGTGAGCCGGCCACGGGCGGTGTGCTCGGTCAGCTCGCCGTCCAGGACGGTCAGCACGCCGGAGGAGGCGCCGTGGTCGTGCAGGCCGCTGCCCTGGCCGGGGACCCAGCTGAGCAGCCAGACCTCGTAGCCGGGGCCGGTGCGCAGCCGGTGGTACCAGCGGGTCGTGGCGTCGTACCGGACCAGGTGCTCCCACTCGGAGCGGTCGGCGGCGATGGAACGCGCGAGGCCCACGAACTCGGCGACGGTGGCCGGGTGCTCGCGGGCGGGCTGCAGGAGGTGCTGGACGGAGAGGATGTCGCCGGCGATCTGGAGGTCGCTCTCGACACGCGCCGGGGCGATGGCTGCGGCGGTGGTGGCGTTCAGGGTGCTGGTGCTGTTCATCGGGGGGTTCCTCGACGGATGTCAGTCGTGCGGCGGCTGCTGTGGGGGCGAGCTGGAGCTCAGGGGAGCCGGAGCTCCCGAGGCATCAACAGCTGCAACAGCAACAGCGAACCTGGGCAGCGCACAGGAACCCACGAATGGGGGTCCAGGTGGCGGCTGAGGGCGCTGACATGGCTACAAGAAGACCGGGTGAGGGGCCGGACTGTCAACCCAATGTCCGATTTGGTGGAAAAGTTTCACCTCATCCGGTTACCGTGCCCGGAGAAAGGTTTGTGCAGTCCGTGTCAGGGGATGTGGCGCTTCGAGTCGTGCCGCATCCCGCTGTTGCGGCTCTCAAACCCGCAAAACCGTGCGATGTCTCTCTGTGGCTGAAATGTGATCTGCGCCGCTTCTTCGGCTGGATCGGAACCCCACCACAGAGTGACGCGTCGGCTACGGGGGAGGGGGCCCCGCGGATGAGGCCTGTGGCATGTGTCACGATTTTTGGCGATATGAACACTTTCTGCATAGGCTTGGTTCCGCAGAGTGAATAAGGGGCCCAATAGCAGATCTCGGCTTGACTGCGCTGGAGCCCCGCACTTGTAATTTCACTCGTGTCGTTACGTAGCGATGAGTGACGGCATGACCACGGGGACGCACAGACAGAGCGAGGGGCGCACATGACCGAGCTGGTTCAGGAACTGCTGGTCGAGGAGGCGGACGAAGAGCTCGGATGGCAGGAGCGAGCTCTCTGCGCCCAGACCGACCCCGAGTCCTTCTTTCCCGAGAAGGGCGGCTCGACCCGCGAGGCCAAGAAGGTCTGCCTCGCCTGCGAGGTCCGCTCCGAATGCCTTGAGTACGCCCTCGCCAACGACGAGCGATTCGGCATCTGGGGCGGCCTGTCCGAGCGCGAGCGACGACGCCTGAAGAAGGCCGCCGTCTGAAGCGCCCACGGCGCGCACCGAACGGCGCCCACGGCAGGGCCCGCGGTACGGCCCGCGGTACGGCCCACGACATATCCGGCGACATATCCGGCGTCCTGTCCGGCGGTACACCCGACGGCATAGCCGCCTGTACACCCGGCCTCACGCACGGCAGCGGCCACAGTGCACGCATCGGCACAAAACGCAGTACAGCGAACGGCACGAACAGCACGGCATCGAGCAGAGCAAACGGTCCGCCTCCCGCACCTTCCCCGCAGGAGGCGGACCGCTGTGTTCCCAGCCGTTAGGGTGGGGCGCTGTCCAGCAGCCTCCGAGGGCACACCACCCCCGGACCCCCGGCCGGAGGGCCCGTACCGCGATGTCCCTGCACAGCCAGTCGAGCGCCTCCTATCAGGCTGCCGCCGCACCAGAGTTCCCCCGGCACGTCGTCACCGCGGTCCTCGTCGCCCACGACGGCGCCCGCTGGCTGCCCCGGACCCTCGCCGGACTCCTCGGCCAGGAACGCCCCGCCCAGAGCCACATCGCCGCCGACACCGGCAGCGCCGACGACTCCGCGCGCCTGCTCGGCGAGGCCTTCGGCGAGGACCGCGTCCTGCACCTCGCCCGCCGCACCGGCTTCGGCGCGGCCGTCGACGAAGCGGCCCGCACCGCCGGCACCCTGACCCCCGAGGAACTCCCGTACCTCAAGCGCCCCTCCGGCTGGGATCCCGTCAGCCGCACCTGGCGCGACGACACGTACGACCTCCCCGACCTGCCCCACGGCGAACCCGTCCAGTGGCTCTGGCTGCTCCACGACGACTGCGCACCCGAGCCCGACGCCCTCGCCGAACTGCTGCGCGTCGCCGACGAGAACCCCGAAGCCGCCGTCATCGGCCCCAAACTGCGCGGCTGGTACGACAAGAAGCAGCTCCTCGAAGTCGGCGTCACCATCGCCCGCAGCGGCCGCCGCTGGACCGGCCTCGACCGGCGCGAACAGGACCAGGGCCAGCACGACCAGATCCAGCCCGTCCTGTCCGTGTCCAGCGCCGGCATGCTGATCCGCCGCGACGTCTACGACGCCCTCGGCGGCTTCGACCGCCGCCTGCCCCTGATGCGCGACGACGTCGACCTGTGCTGGCGCGTCCAGAGCGCCGGCCACACCGTCCTCATCGCCCCCGACGCCGTCCTGCGGCACGCCGAGGCCTCAGCCCGCGAACGCCGCACCGTCGACTGCGTCGGCCGCTCCGCCGCCAGCCCGCACCGCGTCGACAAAGCCGGCGCCGTCTACACGATGCTGGCCAACAGCCCCGGCCGCGCCCTCCCGTACGTCCTGCTGCGGATCCTCTTCGGCACCGTCCTGCGCACCCTCGCCTACCTCGTCGGCAAGGCCCCCGGACAGGCCGTCGACGAGATCACCGGCCTCCTCGCCACCCTGCTCCGCCCCGGCCGGATCCTCGGAGCCCGCCGGCGCAGAGGCCGCGCCGCCGTCTCCGCCAAGGAACTGCGCCCCCTCTTCCCGCCGCCCGGCGCCAGCCTGCGCGCCAACGCCGAACAGATCGCCGGCTACTTCGGCGCCGACGGCGACACCGAGAGCAGCGCCGCCGGCCGGCACGGCGGAGCCGTCGAATCGGGACCCGGCGGAGACGACGCCGACTACCTGGAGATCGAACAGTTCGCGCGCCTCAAGCGGATCGCCCGCAAGCCCGCGCCCGTCCTCTTCGCCCTCCTCCTGCTCGTCTCCGTCATCGCCTGCCGCTCCCTCCTCGGCAGCGGATCCCTCATGGGCGGAGCCCTGCTCCCCGCCCCCGACGGCGGACTCGACCTCTGGCGCGTCCACGCCGACGACTGGCAGCCCGTCGGCATCGGCACCACCGCAGGAGCACCGCCCTACCTCGCCGTCCTCGGCGCCCTCTCCACCCTGCTCCTCGGCTCCACCAACGCCGCCCTGACCCTGCTGCTCGTCTGCTCGGTCCCGCTCGCCGGCCTCACCGCCTACTTCGCCTCCCGGCCGCTGGTGGAATCCCGGCTGCTGCGCGCCTGGGCCGCCGTCGCCTACGCCTTCCTCCCCGCCATCACCGGAGCCCTCGCCGGCGGCCGCATCGGCACCGCCGTCCTCGCGATCCTGCTCCCGCTCATCGCCCGCTCCGCCGTCACCGCCTTCGGCTTCGGCGAGGGAGAGGGCAGCTGGCGCTCCGCCTGGACCCACACCCTCCTGCTGACCCTGGCCACCGCCTTCACCCCCGTCGTCTGGCCGCTCGCCGCCGTCCTCGGAGTCGCCGCGCTGGTCCTGCGCCGCGCGCACTGGAAGACGTACGGCCCCCGCCTCCTCGCGACGCTCGGCGTCCCCCTCCTCGTCCTCGCCCCCTGGTCGCTGAGCCTGCTCACCCACCCCGCGGGCTTCCTGCGCGAGGCCGGACTGCCCTACGGAGCCGGCTCGGCCACCGCCCTGGACCTGCTCGGCATCAGCCCCGGCGGCCCCCGCACCGCCGGCGGCCTGATCCTCCTCGGCGTCGTCCTCGCCGCCCTGGCCGCCCTGCTGCGCGCCGACCGGCAGTTCGCCGTACGCGCCGCCTGGGTCACCGCGCTCGCCGCGCTCGTGCTGGCCGTCCTCGTCAACCGCACCACCTGGGCCGGCCCCGCCACCCTCGTCTACGGACTCGCCCTGCTGGCCGCCGCCGTCATCGGCGCCGACGGGGCCAAGGAGCGGGTCGCCGCCCGCAGCTTCGGCTGGCGCCAGCCCCTCGCCGCCCTGATCGCGCTCGCCGCCGCCGTCGGCCCGCTCGTCGGCGCGGCCGGCTGGATGCTCAGCGGAGCCGCCGGACCGCTGGAGCGCCGCGACCCCGTCCAGGTCCCCGCCTTCGTCGCCGAAGAGAGCGGCACCCGCGACCAGGCCCGCACCCTCGTCATCGGCGCGGACTCCCCGGCCGCCCTCTCCTACAGCCTGGTCCGCGGCTCGGGCGGCCGCCTCGGCGACGCCGAACTCGCCGACCGGGCGGGCAGCGACGCCCGCCTCGACAAGGTCGTCTCCAGCCTCGTCGCCGGCTCCGGCGCCGACCAGACCGACCAGCTCGGCGGCTTCGCCATCCGCTACGTCCTGGTCCGCGACGGCGCCCCGCAGGAGATCGGCCGCGTCCTCGACGCCACCCCCGGCCTCAGCCGCCTCAGCAAGCTCGAAGGCAGCGCCCTGTGGCGCGTCGACCGGCAGGTCGCCCGCGCCGTCATCGTCTCCGGCAAGCCCGGCGAGGCACCCATCCCCGTCGCCTCCGGCCCCGTCGAGGCCCGCACCAAGATCCCGGCGGGCGAGGCCGGACGCGTCCTGCGCCTCGCCGACCGGGCCGACGCCGGCTGGCGGGCCACCCTCGACGGCAAGCCGCTCCAGGCCAAGACGCTCGACGGCTGGGCGCAGGGCTTCGAACTCCCCGCCGCCGCGGGCGAGCTCGACCTCGTCCACGAAGACGCCCTCACCCGGACCGCCTGGCACTGGGCCCAGGGCCTGCTCGCCCTGGTGCTCCTGGTGATGGCCCTGCCGGGCCGCCGCGCCCGCCTGGACGACGACCTGCCCGAGGAGGAGGCCCCCGCCGCCGAGGAGCCCGGCGAAGGCCGCCGGGCCCGCCGCCTGCGCGAGCAGTCCGAGCCGGAACCCCAGCCCGAGTCGGCCGCCGAGGCGGCCGTCGCGGCCGACCCGTACGCGCAGATCCCCGCGCAGCCGGTGTACGGCGAGGACGCGTACGCCTACCAGCAGCAGGCGTACACAGACCAGGGCGGCTACGCCTACGGGGGCCAGGAGCAGCAGCCGCAGCAGCAGCAGCAGTACGACCAGTACCCGTACGAGCAGCCGCAGCAGCAGTACACCGGCCACCCGGGCACGCAGTACGAGCAGCCGTACCCGCCCCAGCAGCCGTACGAGCAGCCGTACCCGCCCTACGAGCAGCAGCCCGGGCCCTACAACGGCTCCGACAGCCACGACAGCACCGACGGCTACGACCCCTACGGCCAGCACGACGGACAGCACGCCCCGCGTCCGGACGGGAGCCCCCAGCAGTGAAGCAGCGCGTACCCCTCACGCTCGCCGCCGTCACGGCCGCCCTGGCCGCCGTCACCGGCCTCGCCACCCTCACCGCGCCGGCCGCCGACGGGGCCCCCACGGCCGCGGCGGGCAAGCCGGCGGCCCGGATGCCGGTCGAGCGGTCCCTGCTGGTGTGCCCCGCGCCCAGCACCTCCGACATCGCCGAGACCCTCTACACGGCGATCACCCCGGGCGCGGCCGCCGCGGGAGGCAAGGGCACGGCCCGGCTGCTGGGAGCGACCAAGGAAGCCAAGCCCGTCCTGGAGCTGAAGGAGCCCGGCAAGCCCGTGGGCGCCAAGGCCTCCGGAGCCGAGGCCCCCGCGCTCAGCGGCGTGGCCGACGGGTTCCTCGCCCCCGGCTGGAGCGCGCAGCAGACCACCGTGGTCTCGGTCGGCCGTACGCGCGGCCTGCTCGGCGTCGGCTGCACCCGGCCCGGCACCGACTTCTGGTTCCCCGGCGTGAGCACCGCCAAGGGCCGCGAGGACTACGTCCACCTCACCAACCCCGACGACACCGCGGCCGTGGTGGACATCAAGCTGTTCGGCCCGGACGGCACGGTCAAGGCCGAAGCGGGCACCAGCGAGAACATCCGCATCGACCCGAAGTCCAGCAAGGCCATCTCCCTGGCCTCCCTCGCCCCCGGCGCACAGCTCGCGGACGTCACCGCCCACGTGACCACCCGCGCGGGCCGGGTCGGAGCCACCGCCCAGGCCGGCGAGGAAGGCATCGGCGCCGACTGGCTGCCCGCCTCCGTGGACCCGGCGGGGACCCTGGTCCTGCCCGGCATCCCGGCGGACGCCACCTCCGTACGGCTGGTCGCCTTCGCCCCCGGCGAGGAGGACGCGGACCTCAACGTGAAGCTGGCCGGGCCGGGCGGCTCGATCAGCCCGGCGGGCAGCGAGCAGCTCCACCTCAAGGCCGGCATGACCGCGAGCCTCGACCTCAAGGACGTCACCCGCGGCGAACCGGGCTCCCTCCTCCTGTCCCCGGCGGACGCCAAGAAGCCCGTCCCGGTGGTCGCGGCGCTGCGGGTGGTCCGCGGCAGCGGTGCCAAACAGGAGACCGGCTTCATCCAGGCCTCCGCCCCCGTCGGCCCGCGGGCGACCGTCGCCGACAACCGCCCCGAGGCGAACGCCACCCTGCTGTCGCTGACGGCCCTGCCCGGAGCCGACGCGACGGTCAAGGTGACGGCCTCGCCGGGCACGGACGGCGGCGAACCCGCCTCCAAGGAGGTCACGGTCAAGGGGGGCACCACGCAGACCCTGGCCCTCGCCCCGGCGGGTGGCAAGGGCGCGTACGCCCTCACGGTGGAAACCGTCTCCGGCGGCCCCGTCCACGCGTCCCGCACCCTGACGATCCCGCGCGACGGCATCCCGATGTTCACGGTCCAGACCCTCTCGGACGACCGCTCCACGGTCTCGGTCCCCAAGGCGACCCAGGACCTCAGCGTCCTGACCCGGTAGCCGTTTCAGCCGTCCGGCGTTTGAGGACCGGGGTCTGGGGCGGAGCCCCAGGGTCCCTTCAGCCCGTCCGGCGTTTGAGGACCGGGTCCGGGCAGAGCCCGGGGAACGGTGGAAGGGCGGGTAGGGGACAGCCCCGCAGGGCCACCTCCCACACCGCCGACGCGGCCCGGAACCCGGCCCGGCCCGGCCGGAACCTGACCCGGCCGGGGCCCTAGTCGGACCCGTACCGCGGATCCACCGTCTCGGGCGACAGCCCCAACAGCTCCGCGACCTGCTCCACCACGATCTCGTGCACCAGCATCGCCCGCTCGTCCCGCGACTTCGCCCGAATCTCCACCGGCCGCCGGAACACCACGATCCGCGCCGGCCGCCCGCCCCCGGCCTCCGCGAGCGCACCCAGCGGCACCGCCTCGTCGTTCCAGCCGGCCTCCGCGCCGCCCGGCGGCCCCGGCACGTCGCCGATCATGAACTCCACGTCCGCCAGCTGCGGCCACCGCCGCTCCAGCCGCTCCACGGAGTCCCGTACGAGGTCCCCGAAGAGCTCCCCGCGGCTCGCCGACAGCGGCACCTGCGGAGGGGCCACCGGCCCCCGCATCCCGCGCCCGTGCCGGTCGCGCCGCCGTACCCGCGGCTCACCGGCGGGGGAGCCGCCGGGCAGGGAGGCGGCCGGGGGCACGGGAGGGGGAGGCAGAGTGCTGTCCGTCACCCCCGCAGGGTAGCCCGCAGATCCACAGCGGGGCGGGGGAGATCGGACGACACGGGGGAGCGGCCGGGGGAGAGTCGTCGCGGCCCGGTCAAGAGTGCGGTACCGTCCAACGTCGTGAGCCTTGTACGTCGCTGTTCGCGCACCGCGTGCGGCCGCCCTGCCGTCGCGACTCTGACGTACGTCTACGCCGATTCGACCGCAGTTCTCGGCCCGCTCGCCACCTACGCCGAACCCCACTGCTACGACCTCTGCGCCGAGCACTCGGAGCGCCTGACCGCCCCGCGCGGCTGGGACGTCGTACGCCTCACCGATGGTTCGGCGCCCTCGCGTCCCACCGGTGACGACCTGGAAGCCCTCGCCAACGCCGTTCGCGAGGCGGCCCGTCCGCCGGAGCGTGCGGCCGGGGCCGGCGGCAGCGGTCAGGGCGGTCCCTCCACCGGGGAGACCCGTCGCGGACACCTGCGCGTCCTGCGTTCGCCGGATTCCTGACATTCCGTTGATCTGAAAAGCCGCACTGTGTCCACGGTAGGTTTGCTTCACCGCACATCACCTTCAGGAGGGCACGCAGTGGCCACCGATCTTTCGAACATCGTCAAGGCGTACGACGTACGAGGCGTTGTGCCGGACGAGTGGGACGAGCACCTGGCGGAACTGTTCGGTGCCGCCTTCGTCGAGGTGACCGGCGCCCGGGCCATCGTCATCGGCCACGACATGCGGCCCTCCTCCCCGGCCCTGTCGGGTGCCTTCGCCCGCGGCGCGGCTGCCCGCGGCGTCGACGTCACCCTCATCGGGCTGTGCTCCACCGACCAGCTCTACTACGCCTCCGGCAAGCTGAACCTGCCCGGCGCGATGTTCACGGCCTCGCACAACCCGGCGCAGTACAACGGCATCAAGCTCTGCCGGGCCGGCGCCGCCCCGGTCGGCCAGGACACCGGCCTCTCCACCGTCCGCGAGCTCGCCGAGAAGTGGAGCGACGAGGGCGCCCCGGCGATCCCCGCGGGCACCGTCCCCGGCACCGTCACCGAGCAGGACACCCTCACCGGCTACGCCGACCACCTGAAGGGCCTGGTCGACCTCACCGCCATCCGCCCGCTCAAGGTCGTCGTCGACGCGGGCAACGGCATGGGCGGGCACACCGTCCCCACCGTCTTCACGGGCCTCCCGCTGGACGTGGTCCCCATGTACTTCGAACTGGACGGGACCTTCCCGAACCACGAGGCCAACCCCCTCGACCCGAAGAACATCGTCGACCTCCAGGCCCGCGTACTGGCCGAGGGCGCCGACCTCGGCATCGCCTTCGACGGCGACGCCGACCGCTGCTTCATCGTCGACGAGCGCGGCGAGGGCGTCTCCCCGTCCGCCATCACCGCCCTGGTCGCCGCCCGCGAACTGGCCCGCAACGGCGGCACCGGCACCGTGATCCACAACCTGATCACCTCCTGGTCCGTACCCGAGGTAGTCCGCGAGAACGGCGGCACCCCCGTCCGCACCCGCGTCGGCCACTCCTTCATCAAGGAGGAGATGGCCAAGTCCGGCGCCATCTTCGGCGGCGAGCACTCGGCGCACTACTACTTCAAGGACTTCTGGAACGCGGACACCGGCATGCTCGCCGCGCTCCACGTCCTGGCGGCCCTCGGCGGCCAGGACGGCCCGCTCTCGGCCCTGGTCTCCTCCTACGACCGCTACGCGGGCTCCGGCGAGATCAACTCGACCGTCGCCGACCAGGCCGGCCGCCTCGCCGCCGTCAAGGAGACCTACGGAGCGGTCGAGGGCGTCACCCTGGACGAACTGGACGGCCTCACCGTGACCGCGGCCGACTGGTGGTTCAACGTCCGCGCCTCGAACACCGAGCCCCTCCTCCGCCTGAACGTGGAAGCCCGCGACGAGCCCACCCTCGCCAAGATCCGCGACGAGGCCCTGGCCCTCATCCGCAGCTGAACCAGCCCCAACCGCGCGCCCGAGCCCGGGCGGCCAAAACCCGCCCAGCCCACGCTCCTGGGCCTGGGCGGCCAAAGTCGGCTCCCGCCCACGCTTCCAGACCCGGGCGGCCAAAATCCACCCCGCCCACGCTTCCAGGCACCGACGGTCCAAAATCCGCCCCGCCCCGCACTTCCAGACGCCGCCGGCCAAATTCAGCCCCGCCGGCGTTTGAGGCGCGGGGCCCGGGGCGGAGCCCCGGCAACGGACCCGCACCCGCTCCACACGGCCACCGCCGAGCCCCCCTCCAGTGCCCAGTGGAGCACCAGCTCCACCCCGCACCAGAGGTCCTCCTCCACCCCGCACCAGAGGTGACCTGGCGGTAGGCTGACCTGGCCCGATCCACATCCCCGAAGGGAACCGCACATGCCGCTCGAAGCCGGCCTCCTGGAGATCCTCGCCTGCCCCGCCTGCCACTCGCCCCTGGAGGACAAGTCGGCCGACGCGCAGACCCCCGAGCTGATCTGTACCGGAGGCCAGGACTGCGGTCTCGCCTACCCGGTCCGCGACGGCATCCCGGTCCTCCTCGTCGACGAGGCACGCCGCCCCGCCTGAGCCTCCTACCGCCACCCCGCGCAAACGCTGAGACTGGTTCCGTCACACACAGGGTTTCGTCACCGCTGGACACGTCACAGAATGAGCCGGAGGCCGCCATGCTCGACGAGTCACTCCTCGACGCACCTGACGATCTCGCCCGCGCCGACCGCCGCGGCCTGCTCCGCGGCGCCGCCGACGCCGGCGCACGGGTACGCACCGCGGCCCGGCACGCCGCCGAGGCCGGTCTCGCCGACCTGCGCCCCGACGGCCGCCCCCGCGCGGTCCTCATCGCCGGGCCCGGCACCGCCGCCACCGGGGTCGCCGATCTGCTCGGCGCGCTCGCCGGCGCCTCCGCGCCCGTCATCCGGCTGCACCCGACCGGCGTCGCGCACGCCGCCGGGGCCCTGCGCTGGACCCTGCCCGGCTGGGCCGGCCCCGTCGACCTGCTGCTCATCGCGACCACCGACGGAACCGAGCCCGGCCTCGCCGTGCTCGCCGAGCAGGCCTACCGGCGCGGCTCCACCGTCGTCGCCGTCGCCCCCGAGCGCTCGCCGCTGAGCGAAGCGGTGGACGGCGCGCACGGGCTCCTCGTACCGATGGCCAAAGCCCCGTACCAGGAGTACGACGAGTCGGCCGCGGCCGGCCCCGGCGCCCTCTGGGCCCTGCTGACCCCGCTGCTGGTGCTCCTCGACCGGGTCGGCCTGATCACCGCCGCCCCGCACACTCTGCAGCTCGTCGCCGACCGGCTCGACCGCACGGCCGAACGCTGCGGCCCCGCCATCGTCACCTACTCCAACCCGGCCAAGACCCTCGCGTCCGAGCTCGCCGACTCCCTCCCGCTCATCTGGAGCGAGGGCGCCGCCGCGGGACCCGCCGGACGCCGCTTCGCCGCCACCCTCGCCGAACTCGCCGGCCGACCCGCACTCGCCGCCGACCTTCCCGAGGCCCTCCCGGCCCACGGGGTCCTGCTCGCCGGCGATTTCGCCGCCGGCGCCGACCCCGACGACTTCTTCCGCGACCGAGTGGAAGAACCGCAGGCCCTGCGCGCACGCATCGTCCTGTTGCGCGACAGGCCCGCAGGCGGACTGACAGCCGCCCCTGCCGCACGAGAACTCGCCCTCAGCCACGACACGGCCATCAGCGAGCTCGAACCGGAGGAGGGCACCGAGCTGGAACAGCTCGCCGAACTCCTCGCCGTCACGGATTTCGCCACCGCCTACCTGGCGTTGGCCTCCGGGGGACACAGCTGAGGCGCACGCACGCGCGCCTCTCACCCAGGAAGACGACCGATGGACCGCCTCACTAACACGATCCGCCCCTACGCCTGGGGATCGGCCACCGCGATCCCCGAACTCATCGGAGTCCCGCCCACCGGCGAACCCCAGGCCGAGTTGTGGATGGGCGCCCACCCCGGCGCACCCTCACGCCTCGACCGCGGAGCAGGGGAGAGCGCCCTCTCGGACGTCATCGCGGCCGACCCCGAAGGTGAACTGGGAGTCGAGGCCGTCCGCAAGTTCGGCCCCGAGCTCCCCTTCCTCTTCAAGCTCCTCGCCGCAGGCGCCCCGCTCTCCCTCCAGGTCCACCCCGACCTCGCCCAGGCGAAGGCCGGGTTCGAGGACGAGGAGCGCCGCGGCGTCCCGATCGACGCACCGCACCGCAACTACAAGGACGCCAACCACAAGCCCGAGCTGGTCTGCGCCCTCACCCCCTTCGAGGGCCTGTCCGGATTCCGCCCGCCGCTGGAGGCCGCCGCCCTGCTGGAGGGCCTCGGCGTCAACTCCCTGAAGCCCTACGCCGACCTCCTGCGGGCACACCCCGAGGAGGCGGCCCTGCGCGAGGTGCTCACCGCCGTCTTGACCGCCGACCGCGCCGAGACGGCCCGTACGGTCACCGAGGCCGCGGCCGCCGCCGAGCGGCTCGGGGGCCCGTACGCCCCGTACGCCGGACTCGTCCACCACTACCCGGGCGACCCCGGCGTCATCGCCGCGATGCTCCTCAACCACGTGCGACTCCAGCCCGGCGAAGCCATGTTCCTCGGCGCCGGCATTCCGCACGCCTACCTCGACGGCCTCGGCGTCGAGCTCATGGCCAACTCCGACAACGTCCTGCGCTGCGGGCTCACCCCCAAGCACGTCGACGTGCCGGAGCTGCTGAAGGTCACCGTCTTCGAGCCCGGCGACCCCGGCATCCTGCGCCCGGAGGGCAACGGCGAGGAGGTCTACGAGACCCCCATCGACGAATTCCGGCTCTCCCGCTTCGTCCTGGCCCCCGGCGGCGCCCCCCGGGTGGTCCCCGACACCACCGCTCAGATCCTGCTCTGCACGGCGGGCTCCCCGAAGGCGGGCTCCCCGAAGTCCGGCGAACTGACCCTGGCCCCCGGCGAATCGGTCTTCGTACCGGCCGGCGAAAAGGTCGAACTGTCCGGAACCGGCACCGTCTTCCGCGCCACTGTGGTGGTCTGACGTACCGTCCCTCTCGGTGGCTGTGACAATCTGCGGCCGTAGCGCGGCGTCCCGGCCCGGGGCGCCGCACCGAGGAAGGGATACATCGCAACCATGAGCGCGTCGGGCGGTACCAAGGCGATCGTGGCGGCACTCGCCGCCAATCTGGCCATCGCGGTAGCCAAGTTCGTGGCCTTCGTCTTCAGTGGCTCGTCGTCGATGCTCGCGGAAAGCGTCCACTCACTGGCGGACTCCGGCAACCAGGGCCTGCTCCTCCTGGGCGGCAAGAAGGCCCAGCGCGAGGCGACTCCGGAACACCCCTTCGGGTACGGGCGCGAGCGTTACATCTACGCCTTCCTCGTCTCCATCGTGCTGTTCACCGTCGGTGGCATGTTCGCCATCTACGAGGGCTACGAGAAGATCCACGAGCCGCACGCCATCTCGCACTGGTACTGGCCGGTCGGCGTCCTCGTGTTCGCGATCATCGCGGAGTCCTTCTCCTTCCGCACCGCGATCAAGGAGTCGAACGAGATCCGCGGCAGCCTCACCTGGGGCCAGTTCATCAAGCGGGCCAAGGCCCCCGAGCTCCCCGTGGTCCTCCTCGAAGACCTCGGCGCCCTCATCGGCCTGGTCCTCGCCCTCGCGGGCGTCGGCATCGCCCTGCTCACCGGCAACGGCGTCTGGGACGGCATCGGCACCCTGTGCATCGGCGTCCTGCTGATCATCATCGCCATCGTGCTCGCGGCCGAGACCAAGTCCCTGCTGCTCGGCGAGGCCGCCGGCACCGAGGACGTCGAGAAGATCAAGGCCGCCGTGGTCGACGGTGACGTGGTGACCGGCGTCATCCACATGCGCACCCTGCACCTCGGCCCCGAGGAGCTCCTGGTCGCCGCGAAGATCTCCGTCCAGAGCGACGACACCGCGACCGAGGTGGCCAACGCCATCAACGCCGCCGAGGCCCGCATCCGCGCGGCGGTCCCGATCGCCCGCGTCATCTACCTCGAGCCGGACATCTTCAACGCCGAGGCCGCGGCCAAGGGCACCAACCCGGGCCACTGACCCCGCACCGACACGGAGAGGCCCCCCTGCGACGCACGCAGGGGGGCCTCTCCGTGTCCCGGGGTTACCGGATCTCGCGCAGCACGTCCAGGATCGCGGCCTTGCCGGGCGCGGCCTGCAGCCGCTCCCGGAAGCCGGTGTCCATCAGCTTGCGCGACAGCAGTGCCAGGATCCGCAGGTGCTCGTCCCCGGCGGCCGCCTCCGGCACGGAGATCATGAAGACCAGCCGGGCCTTCGTCCCGTCCAGCGCGCCCCACTCGATGCCCTCGCCGGACCGGGCGAAGCCCACCGTCGGGCGGGTCACCGCGTCCGTCTTGGCGTGCGGGATGGCGATGGACTCGCCGAGACCCGTCGTGCCCTGCGCCTCCCGGGCCAGGGCCACCCGTACGAGCTCGTCCACGTCGGTGACGTTGCCGGTCGTGGCCAGCATCTCCGCCATCTCGCGGATCGCCGCCTCCTTGGAACCGGAGGCCAGCTCCGTCTTCACGGTCTGCTCGGTGAGGTACCCGGACAGCACCTCCGGCGGCCCGCCCGCGGCCACCGGAGCCGCGGCCGCGGGCTGCTGAGCCCGTACGGCCGTACCGGCTGCTCCCGCACCCGCGGCGGCAGTAGCACCGCCACCACCGCCGACGCCCACGGGGGCACCCGCTCCGACCAGGGCCGGCTCGGGCGCGAGACCCGCGGACCCGCCGCCGGTCACGCCCTCCCGGCGCAGCTTGAACTCGATCAGCGCGTTCGTCGTCAGCGCGGTCACGACCGCACCGGCGGCGATGGCCACGAAGAACATCGCGACGCCGCTGATCGCACCGAACAGCGAGACGATCGGACCGCCGTGGGGCACCGAGTCCTGGACCCCGGCCACACCGGCGATCGCACCGGCCACCGCGCCGCCGAGCATGTTCGCGGGGATGACCTGGGCGGGCCGGGCCGCGGCGAAGGGGATCGCTCCTTCGGAGATGCCGAAGAAGCCCATGAACAGGGCGGCGAGGCCGGTTTCCTTCTCCTCGTCGCTGTAGAGCTTGCGGCGCAGCAGCGTGGCCAGGCCCTGGCCGAGCGGCATGACGGGGATGGCGGCGGCGGCCATGCCCATCACGTGGTTGTTGGTGCCGATGAGGCCGACGGCGACGAGGAAGGCGGTCTTGTTGACCGGACCGCCCATGTCGAAGGCGATCATCAGACCGATCAGGGTGCCCAGCACGATCGCGCTGGAGCCGGTCATCCCGTTCAGCCAGTTGGTCAGGTTGGTGAAGACCCAGGAGATCGGCTTCCCGATCACGTAGATGTAGAACAGGCCCAGGGCCACGGTCGACACGATCGGGATCACGATGATCGGCATGATCGGCTGGATGACCTTGGGGACCTTGACCTTCTTGATCCACATGACCAGATAGCCCGCGAGGAAGCCCGTCGCGATGGCACCCAGGAAGCCGGCGTTCGCATCGGCCCCGTAGATGTGCACGGCGTCCGCGGCGAGGAAGCCGCCGATCATGCCGGGTACGAGGGCCGGCCGGTCGCCCAGCGCGTAGGCGATGTAGCCGGAGAAGATCGGCAGCATCAGCGAGAAGCCGGTCACGCCGAGCTTGTTGACGTAGAACCAGAAGGTCCCGTCGGGAATGACCAGCCCGCCCTTGGCGTCCGCGTGCCCGCCGAGGGACAGGGACACGGCCAGCAGCAGACCGCCCACGACCACGAACGGGATCATGTGCGAGACGCCGTTCATCAGCGCCTTGTACGCCTGACTGCGCTGGTGGCCGCCGCCACCACCGCCGCCGCCCGCCGCCGCGGAGGTCCCGGACTGCACCGGAGCGCTCTGCGCGCGCTGGATCAGTTCCTCCGGCTTGTGGATGCCGTCCGCGACACCGGTCGACAGCACCCGCTTGCCCGCGAACCGGTCGAGGTCGACTTCCTTGTCGGCGGCGATGATGACGGCGTCCGCCTGCCTGACATCGTTGTCAGAGAGCACGTTCTCGGCCCCGATGGAACCCTGGGTCTCCACCTTGATCGAGACGCCGAGGCGGTCGGCGGCCTGCTGGAGCTTCTCCGCGGCCATGTACGTGTGCGCGATACCGGTGGGGCACGCGGTAACGGCGACGATCCTCACGGGCTTCCGCCCGCTCACGTCCCCGCCTTCGGGAGGGCCTGCCGGACTGGTCACTGGAATCTCCTCACGACACATGCGTTGTCCTGCGGGATCGCGCGTACAACCCGACCCAACCGCATCCTCGTCCATGTAAGGGGGTGATCAAAAGTCCGAAAGGCCCCCAATCTTCCGCCGTAGGCCCTGAACCTCGGCCGAGACTTGCCCAGCGCGGCCTCAAGTCGCCTGGGCCGCGCTCCGCCGATCGGTGTAGATTCGTCATCAGTGTCAGGCGTCGCTGCTGATGGCGGTCGGGCGGTCTTCGGACCGGCCGAGGGGAGAGAGGACCCCCGACGGACTGAGCGCCATGTGCGCCGTCTTGACGACGGTGCGCGGCTCAGCCGTACCCACCTCTCCACATCACGAGGAGCAGCACCCACATGACTGCCGCTTTCACCGACTTCAAGGTCGCGGACCTCTCCCTCGCCGTCTTCGGACGCAAGGAGATCACCCTCGCCGAGCACGAGATGCCCGGTCTCATGTCGATCCGCCGGGAGTTCGCGGCCACCCAGCCGCTCGCAGGCGCCCGCGTCACCGGCTCCCTGCACATGACCGTGCAGACCGCCGTCCTCATCGAGACCCTCGTCGCCCTCGGCGCCGACGTCCGCTGGGCCTCCTGCAACATCTTCTCCACCCAGGACCACGCGGCCGCCGCCATCGCGGTGGGCCCGAACGGCACCGCGGAGAACCCGCAGGGCGTCCCCGTCTTCGCCTGGAAGGGCGAGACGCTGGAAGAGTACTGGTGGTGCACGGAGCAGGCGCTGACCTGGCCGAACACCCCCACCGGCGGCCCGAACATGATCCTCGACGACGGTGGCGACGCCACCCTCCTCGTCCACAAGGGCGTCGAGTTCGAGAAGGCCGGCGCCGCTCCGGACCCGTCGACGGCGGACTCCGAGGAGTACGCCCACATCCTGACCGTCCTCAACCGCACCCTGGGCGAGGCCCCGCAGAAGTGGACGCAGCTCGCGTCCGAGATCCGCGGCGTCACCGAGGAGACCACCACCGGCGTCCACCGCCTCTACGAGATGATGGCCGAAGGCACCCTGCTCTTCCCGGCGATCAACGTGAACGACGCCGTCACCAAGTCGAAGTTCGACAACAAGTACGGCTGCCGCCACTCCCTCATCGACGGCATCAACCGCGCCACCGACGTCCTCATCGGCGGCAAGACCGCCGTGGTCTTCGGCTACGGCGACGTCGGCAAGGGCTGCGCCGAGTCGCTGCGCGGCCAGGGCGCACGCGTCATCGTCACCGAGATCGACCCGATCTGCGCCCTGCAGGCGGCGATGGACGGATACCAGGTCGCGACCCTGGACGACGTCGTCGCGACGGCCGACATCTTCATCACGACCACGGGCAACAAGGACATCATCATGGCCGCCGACATGGCCAAGATGAAGCACCAGGCCATCGTGGGCAACATCGGCCACTTCGACAACGAGATCGACATGGCCGGCCTCGCGAAGATCGAGGGCATCGTCAAGGACGAGGTCAAGCCCCAGGTCCACACCTGGAAGTTCCCCGACGGCAAGGTCCTCATCGTCCTGTCCGAGGGCCGCCTGCTGAACCTGGGCAACGCCACCGGCCACCCGTCCTTCGTGATGTCGAACTCCTTCGCGGACCAGACCCTGGCCCAGATCGAGCTCTTCACCAAGCCGGCCGAGTACCCCACCGACGTCTACGTGCTCCCCAAGCACCTCGACGAGAAGGTGGCCCGCCTCCACCTCGACGCCCTCGGCGTCCGCCTGACCACCCTGCGCCCGGAGCAGGCCGCCTACATCGGCGTGGACGTGGCGGGCCCGTACAAGCCGGACCACTACCGCTACTGATCCCCACGGATCCGCAGCACCCACGCAGCACCACGCGTCAGGCCCCCGGCATCCGTGCCGGGGGCCTGCCCCGTACCCGCCCGAACCCAGGAAGACGCCCATGCCCCGAGGCCGCTACGCGCTCTACGACCCGCACGACCGCACCCCCCTCGGCGAGGAGCACTTCCACTGCGCCCCGGGCCCTTCCGGCTGGCGCTACGTCTCCCAGCTCACCGCACCCGACGGTGCGCACCGAGGCTCCGTCGACCTGGCCGTCGACGAACTGGGCCGCCCCATCCGCCTCGAGGTCAACGCCTCCAGCTGGCAGGTCCGCGGCGCCGCCATCGACGGGATCACCTGGGTCCGCACGGACCCCGCCGGAGCCGAAGCCACCGAGGGCAACGTCCCCGGGGCCGCCGGCTTCACCGGCACCTCACCGGCCTTCCTCGTCGCCACGGCCCGGCTGCTGCGCCCGGCCCCCGGCGCCCCCGCCACCCGCGTCCGCCTCGTCGCCCTGACCGACCCCGTCCTGGCGGCCCGTACGACCGACCAGGCCTGGGCCCTCCTGAACCGCGCGGAGCACCCCACGGACAGCGGCCCGCTGCTGGTCGACGAGTACCGCGTCACCGCCCTGGACACCGGCGAGGTCCATACGGTCCACATCGCCGGGGACGTGGTCCTCTCGGCCCCCGGCATCGAACTCGAACACCTGGAAACCCCGCCCTCCGTCTTCACCGACTAGCCAGGCGGGGCGAACCCGGTCGCCTTCGGCGGCTGTACGGACACGGGCGCCACCGGCGCGACCGGAGCCGCGGGCACCACCGCCGGAGCGACGGGCGCCACGGCCGGCATCACCACGGGCGCGGGCTGCCCGTACGGAACCGGAGCCACCCCGGGAGCGGGCTGCGGCTGCCGGAAGGCCCGCGCGGCGTCCCGTGACTGCCGCTCGTGCACCACGGCCATCAGGAACGCGGCGGCAGGCACCCCGACCGGCGGCAGAGCCCCCGTACGGGCCACCAGATCGTCCGCGAGCCGGGCCGCCAACGCGCCGCCCACCTGAGGATCGAGCTGGTCCATGCGCGTCAGGTACTGCCGGATCGCCAGCCACAGCCCGTCGGGCACCGCGGACAGGTCCAGCCCGCCGAACCTGCCGGCCAGCCACGGAGGCGGCGGGGGCACCGGCATCACCCGTGCCCCAGGCACCCGCTCCCGGACGACCAGCGTCCCCGCGAACACGTCCCCGAGCCGGCGGCCCCGCTCGGAGAACAGCGAGGCGATGCACGCCACGGACCCGAAGGTCAGCAGCAGTTCGAAGACCCCGAAGGCCCCGCGCACCAGCGCGTGCCGGAAACGGACCGGCCCGCCGTCGTCGCGCACCACGCGCAGCCCGCACGCGAGCTTGCCCAGCGACCGTCCGTGGCTCAGCGTCTCCACCGCGATCGGCACGCCGACAAGGACGAGGACGAACGAGGCCACCGACACGGCCGCCCGGGCCGCCCCGTCCATCGAAGCGGTGGCCAGCACGAGCCCGACGGAAATGAGCAGGTACCCGGCGACGTACACGACCAGGTCGAGCAGGATCGCCAGCGCCCGGCTCGGCAGCCTCGCCGGCCGCAGCCCCAGGACGACCGCGTCCCCCGTCACCAGATCGCTCACCGATACACACCCTTCGCATGACCTGCCCCGCCCCATCTGCCTCCAGTCTGCCAAGCTGACGAAGCAAGCAGTAGGAGAAACCAGAGGGACCAGGGGCAGGGGAGCGCCAACCGCATGGATCTCGACGTCTTCGTTGCGGCCCACCAGGCCGAGTGGGCCCGCCTGGAACAGCTGCTGGGCCGGGGCCGGCGACTCACGGGAGCCGAGGCGGACGAGCTCGTCGCGCTCTACCAGCGCACGGCCACGCACCTCTCCCTCGTCCAGTCCAGCGCCCCCGACCCGATGCTCACGGGCCGCCTGACCCAGCTCGTCGCCCGCGCCCGTGCCACGGTGACGGGCACCCGGCGGTCCGGCTGGCGCGACGCGGCCCGCTTCTTCACCTCGGGCTTCCCGGCCGCCGTCTACCTCAGCCGCCGCTGGTGGATACCCACGGCACTGATCTCCACGGCCGTCGGCGTACTCGTCGGCTGGTGGATAGCAACCCACCCGGAGATCCAGAACGCCATCGGGGCTCCGGAAGACCTGAAGGCGATGACGAAGCCGGGCGGCGGGTACGAGACGTACTACTCCAGCCACCCCGCGGCCTCCTTCGCGGCCCAGGTCTGGACGAACAACGCCCAGGCGGCCGCGATCTGCCTGGTCCTGGGCGGTTTCCTGGGCCTGCCGGTCCTGTACATCCTGTGGCAGAACATGCTGAACCTGGGCGTCGGCATCGGTCTGATGTCCTCCGCCGACCGCCTCGACGTCTTCCTCGGCCTGATCCTCCCGCACGGCCTGCTCGAACTGACCGCCGTCTTCGTGGCCGCCGGTACGGGCCTGCGCCTGGGCTGGACGGTCATCGACCCCGGCCACCGCACCCGCCGTGTCGCCCTCGCCGAACAGGGCCGCGCGGCCCTCGGCATGGCCATCGGCCTGGCAGTGGTCCTCTTCCTCTCGGGCCTGATCGAAGGCTTCGTCACCCCTTCCGGCCTGCCCACCTGGGCCCGCATCAGCATCGGCGTGGCCGCCGAGGCGGCGTTCCTGCTCTACGTCTACGTCCTGGGCGGCCGCGCGGCCCGAGCCGGCGACACGGGCGACGTGGAGCAGGCCGACCAGACGGCGACGCTCCCCACCGCGGCCTGATGTGCGTACGACCCTGCTGAGCTGCTAGTCTCCTCGTCGTCCCGCAAACACCGTTGACACGGCGGCTGCGGGGAGGTAGATTCGAACGGTTGCCTCGAACTGGACAAGTTCGGCAGCGATGGTTTAAAGTCTTTCTCGCCCCCAGGAATTGAATTCCAAGCGGGCACACCCAACTCTTCATTCAGGAAACCGAAGCCGGGAAATCCGGTGGAAACCTTCTGATAGAGTCGGACTCGCCGGAAAGGGAAAACGCGAAAGCGGATGACCTGGAAGGCGGAAAACAAGCGAGACAGACTCTGATAGAGTCTGAAACGCAAGAACAGAACAGAACGAAAGCCCGGAGGAAAGCCCCAGTAATTGTTACTGAGGGTGAGTACAAAGGAAGCGTCCGTTCCTTGAGAACTCAACAGCGTGCCAAAAATCAACGCCAAAAAGTTGATACCCCGTCCATTTCGGTGGATGAGGTTCCTTTGAAAAAGACCTGTGAGGTCACGGCTTCGGCTGGGATGCTTGCAGGCAATTACACAGCGAGGATGCAGTGGACGGTCGGTCTTATTCCGACATGACTGTCCCGCTCTAAGTGCGTGTGCACCGGATTACCGGTAAACATTCATGGAGAGTTTGATCCTGGCTCAGGACGAACGCTGGCGGCGTGCTTAACACATGCAAGTCGAACGATGAAGCCCTTCGGGGTGGATTAGTGGCGAACGGGTGAGTAACACGTGGGCAATCTGCCCTTCACTCTGGGACAAGCCCTGGAAACGGGGTCTAATACCGGATAACACTCCTGCCTGCATGGGCGGGGGTTAAAAGCTCCGGCGGTGAAGGATGAGCCCGCGGCCTATCAGCTTGTTGGTGGGGTAATGGCCCACCAAGGCGACGACGGGTAGCCGGCCTGAGAGGGCGACCGGCCACACTGGGACTGAGACACGGCCCAGACTCCTACGGGAGGCAGCAGTGGGGAATATTGCACAATGGGCGAAAGCCTGATGCAGCGACGCCGCGTGAGGGATGACGGCCTTCGGGTTGTAAACCTCTTTCAGCAGGGAAGAAGCGAAAGTGACGGTACCTGCAGAAGAAGCGCCGGCTAACTACGTGCCAGCAGCCGCGGTAATACGTAGGGCGCAAGCGTTGTCCGGAATTATTGGGCGTAAAGAGCTCGTAGGCGGCTTGTCACGTCGGATGTGAAAGCCCGAGGCTTAACCTCGGGTCTGCATTCGATACGGGCTAGCTAGAGTGTGGTAGGGGAGATCGGAATTCCTGGTGTAGCGGTGAAATGCGCAGATATCAGGAGGAACACCGGTGGCGAAGGCGGATCTCTGGGCCATTACTGACGCTGAGGAGCGAAAGCGTGGGGAGCGAACAGGATTAGATACCCTGGTAGTCCACGCCGTAAACGTTGGGAACTAGGTGTTGGCGACATTCCACGTCGTCGGTGCCGCAGCTAACGCATTAAGTTCCCCGCCTGGGGAGTACGGCCGCAAGGCTAAAACTCAAAGGAATTGACGGGGGCCCGCACAAGCAGCGGAGCATGTGGCTTAATTCGACGCAACGCGAAGAACCTTACCAAGGCTTGACATATACCGGAAAGCATTAGAGATAGTGCCCCCCTTGTGGTCGGTATACAGGTGGTGCATGGCTGTCGTCAGCTCGTGTCGTGAGATGTTGGGTTAAGTCCCGCAACGAGCGCAACCCTTGTCCTGTGTTGCCAGCATGCCCTTCGGGGTGATGGGGACTCACAGGAGACCGCCGGGGTCAACTCGGAGGAAGGTGGGGACGACGTCAAGTCATCATGCCCCTTATGTCTTGGGCTGCACACGTGCTACAATGGCCGGTACAATGAGCTGCGATACCGTGAGGTGGAGCGAATCTCAAAAAGCCGGTCTCAGTTCGGATTGGGGTCTGCAACTCGACCCCATGAAGTCGGAGTTGCTAGTAATCGCAGATCAGCATTGCTGCGGTGAATACGTTCCCGGGCCTTGTACACACCGCCCGTCACGTCACGAAAGTCGGTAACACCCGAAGCCGGTGGCCCAACCCGTAAGGGAGGGAGCTGTCGAAGGTGGGACTGGCGATTGGGACGAAGTCGTAACAAGGTAGCCGTACCGGAAGGTGCGGCTGGATCACCTCCTTTCTAAGGAGCACAGTACCGATTGCAGACAAACGTTCTGCACGGTCAGCTCAGGGTGGAACGTTGATTAGTTGGCACCAGATGATCTGATGATTCTCAAGTACTGCTTCGGCGTGGAAAGAGGATTCGGAAGAGGTCTGGTGCTTGGCACGTTGTTGGGTATCTGAGGGTACGGCCGAAAGGCTTTATCTTCGCGATGCCGGCCCCAGTGAACTTCATCTCCGGATGAGGGTGATGGGTGACTGGTCGTTGCTTGAGAACTACACAGTGGACGCGAGCATCTGTAGGCCAAGTTTTTAAGGGCGCACGGTGGATGCCTTGGCACCAGGAACCGATGAAGGACGTGAGAGGCCGCGATAGGCCCCGGGGAGCTGCCAACTGAGCTTTGATCCGGGGGTGTCCGAATGGGGAAACCCGGCAGTCGTCATGGGCTGTCACCCACTGCTGAACACATAGGCAGTGTGGAGGGAACGCGGGGAAGTGAAACATCTCAGTACCCGCAGGAAGAGAAAACAACCGTGATTCCGGGAGTAGTGGCGAGCGAAACCGGATGAGGCCAAACCGTATGCGTGTGATACCCGGCAGGGGTTGCGCATGCGGGGTTGTGGGAATTCTTTTGATCGGTCTGCCGGCCGGTCGGCGAGTCAGAAACCGTTGATGTAGTCGAAGGACATGCGAAAGGTCCGGCGTAGAGGGTAAGACCCCCGTAGACGAAACATCAGCGGCTTGCTTAAGAATCTCCCAAGTAGCACGGGGCCCGAGAAATCCCGTGTGAATCTGGCGGGACCACCCGCTAAGCCTAAATATTCCCTGGTGACCGATAGCGGATAGTACCGTGAGGGAATGGTGAAAAGTACCGCGGGAGCGGAGTGAAATAGTACCTGAAACCGTGTGCCTACAAGCCGTGGGAGCGTCGCTGTATGTGCTTGCACATACAGTCGTGACTGCGTGCCTTTTGAAGAATGAGCCTGCGAGTTAGCGGTGTGTAGCGAGGTTAACCCGTGTGGGGAAGCCGTAGCGAAAGCGAGTCCGAATAGGGCGATTGAGTTGCACGCTCTAGACCCGAAGCGGAGTGATCTAGCCATGGGCAGGTTGAAGCGGAGGTAAGACTTCGTGGAGGACCGAACCCACCAGGGTTGAAAACCTGGGGGATGACCTGTGGTTAGGGGTGAAAGGCCAATCAAACTCCGTGATAGCTGGTTCTCCCCGAAATGCATTTAGGTGCAGCGTCACGTGTTTCTTGCCGGAGGTAGAGCACTGGATAGGCGATGGGCCCTACCGGGTTACTGACCTTAGCCAAACTCCGAATGCCGGTAAGTGAGAGCGTGGCAGTGAGACTGTGGGGGATAAGCTCCATGGTCGAGAGGGAAACAGCCCAGAGCATCGACTAAGGCCCCTAAGCGTACGCTAAGTGGGAAAGGATGTGGAGTCGCAGAGACAACCAGGAGGTTGGCTTAGAAGCAGCCACCCTTGAAAGAGTGCGTAATAGCTCACTGGTCAAGTGATTCCGCGCCGACAATGTAGCGGGGCTCAAGCGTACCGCCGAAGTCGTGTCATTGCAGCAATAGGGCCAACGCCCGCTGTGATGGGTAGGGGAGCGTCGTGTGCCGGGTGAAGCAGCAGCGGAAGCTAGTTGTGGACGGTTCACGAGTGAGAATGCAGGCATGAGTAGCGATACACACGTGAGAAACGTGTGCGCCGATTGACTAAGGGTTCCTGGGTCAAGCTGATCTGCCCAGGGTAAGTCGGGACCTAAGGCGAGGCCGACAGGCGTAGTCGATGGACAACCGGTTGATATTCCGGTACCCGCTTTGAAACGCCCAATATCGAATCAGGCGATGCTAAGCCCGTGAAGCCGTTCCGGACCCTTCGGGGAAAGGAAAGTGGTGGAGCCGGCGAACCAGACTTGTAGTAGGTAAGCGATGGGGTGACGCAGGAAGGTAGTCCAGCCCGGGCGGTGGTAGTCCCGGGGTAAGGGTGTAGGCCGAGGGGTAGGCAAATCCGTCCCTCATATAAGGCTGAGACCTGATGCCGAGCCGATTGTGGTGAAGTGGATGATCCTATGCTGTCGAGAAAAGCCTCTAGCGAGTTTCATGGCGGCCCGTACCCTAAACCGACTCAGGTGGTCAGGTAGAGAATACCGAGGCGTTCGGGTGAACTATGGTTAAGGAACTCGGCAAAATGCCCCCGTAACTTCGGGAGAAGGGGGGCCATCACTGGTGATCGGATTTACTCCGTGAGCTGGGGGTGGCCGCAGAGACCAGCGAGAAGCGACTGTTTACTAAAAACACAGGTCCGTGCGAAGCCGTAAGGCGATGTATACGGACTGACGCCTGCCCGGTGCTGGAACGTTAAGGGGACCGGTTAGTCACATTTCGGTGTGGCGAAGCTGAGAACTTAAGCGCCAGTAAACGGCGGTGGTAACTATAACCATCCTAAGGTAGCGAAATTCCTTGTCGGGTAAGTTCCGACCTGCACGAATGGCGTAACGACTTCTCGACTGTCTCAACCATAGGCCCGGTGAAATTGCACTACGAGTAAAGATGCTCGTTTCGCGCAGCAGGACGGAAAGACCCCGGGACCTTTACTATAGTTTGATATTGGTGTTCGGTTCGGCTTGTGTAGGATAGGTGGGAGACTTTGAAGCGGCCACGCCAGTGGTTGTGGAGTCGTCGTTGAAATACCACTCTGGTCGTGCTGGATGTCTAACCTCGGTCCGTGATCCGGATCAGGGACAGTGTCTGATGGGTAGTTTAACTGGGGCGGTTGCCTCCCAAAAAGTAACGGAGGCGCCCAAAGGTTCCCTCAGCCTGGTTGGCAATCAGGTGTTGAGTGTAAGTGCACAAGGGAGCTTGACTGTGAGACCGACGGGTCGAGCAGGGACGAAAGTCGGGACTAGTGATCCGGCGGTGGCTTGTGGAAGCGCCGTCGCTCAACGGATAAAAGGTACCCCGGGGATAACAGGCTGATCTTCCCCAAGAGTCCATATCGACGGGATGGTTTGGCACCTCGATGTCGGCTCGTCGCATCCTGGGGCTGGAGTCGGTCCCAAGGGTTGGGCTGTTCGCCCATTAAAGCGGTACGCGAGCTGGGTTTAGAACGTCGTGAGACAGTTCGGTCCCTATCCGCTGTGCGCGTAGGAATATTGAGAAGGGCTGTCCCTAGTACGAGAGGACCGGGACGGACGAACCTCTGGTGTGCCAGTTGTCCTGCCAAGGGCATGGCTGGTTGGCTACGTTCGGGAGGGATAACCGCTGAAAGCATCTAAGCGGGAAGCCTGCTTCAAGATGAGTATTCCCACCTCCTTGAGAGGGTAAGGCTCCCAGTAGACGACTGGGTTGATAGGCCAGATGTGGAAGCCCGGTAACGGGTGGAGCTGACTGGTACTAATAGGCCGAGGGCTTGTCCTCAGTTGCTCGCGTCCACTGTGTTAGTTCTGAAGTAACGAACTGTGTCATATCCGGTTTGGTTAACTTCATAGTGTTTCGGTGGTCATAGCGTTAGGGAAACGCCCGGTTTACATTCCGAACCCGGAAGCTAAGCCTTTCAGCGCCGATGGTACTGCAGGGGGGACCCTGTGGGAGAGTAGGACGCCGCCGAACAATCATTGTAGAAAGCCCCGTACCGGGTAACCGGTACGGGGCTTTTCTGCGTTTGCGGGCCTTTTGAGAGTCCGGTGCGTGGGGGGTTGGCCGGTGGCTTACCAGTCGGCGGGGTAGCTCTTGAGGCTGCTCGTGTCGAGTGTCCAGCGGCCGGCGATGGCGGTGTCACCGAAGGCGTATGGGACTTTCTTTCGGTAGCGCAGGCCGTCAGGGCCGTCCGAGGGGTCGCTGTGCACCGTGGCGGTCTTCTTGTCCTTGCGGGGGTCCACCACGACGTACAGCGGGACCCCCATCCTCGGATAGTCGTGGAGCTTGTCACGGATGTCGGTGAGGGAGTTCGTGCGTGAGACGACCTCGACCACCATCAGGACATCGCGGGAGTTCACGACCCTGGCCGTGTCGTCGGTGTCTTCCTCGGCGATGACCATGAGGTCGGGGACCTTGGTCAGGCCCGTCACCGGATCGCCCATGTTCGTGTCGTTGAGAGCCATGACCTCGGGTGTCTGGGCCTCGATCTGACGGCGCAGCCGCACCACGTTCAGCCCGTGGGGGGCTGTGGGGCTCATCATCGTGAGGGAGATCTGACCGTCGGTGCTCTGCACCTTCCACTGGTCTTCCTGGTGCTCGGCCAGCTCCGAGAGTTGCTCCGCGAAGTCGTGCATGCGGCGCATCTGCTCCGGGGTGAAGTCGGCCATGGTGTCCTCCTGGTGGGTACCCGACCAGCGTATCCAGTCGGTCACCGCTCAGAGGCGGCCTGCGGCCTTCAGGGCGAGGTAGGCGTCGGCCAGGGCCGGGGCCAGGGTGTCCGGGGTGGCGTCGACCACGTGGACGCCGTGGCGGGTGAGCTGTTCGGCGGTGCGACGGCGGGCCGACTGGGACTGGGTGCCCGCGGCTGCCTCGTAGACGGCCTCCACCGTGCCGCGGGACTTCGTCATCTCCGCCACGTGGGGGTCCGAGACCGAGGCCAGCAGGACCGTGTGGCGCTGGGTGAGGCGGGGGAGGAGGGGGAGCAGGCCCTCTTCGACGGGGGCGGCGTCCAGGCTGGTCAGGAGGACCACCAGGGAGCGGCGCGGGGCGCTGCGCAGGATGGTGGAGACCAGGGTGCGGGAGTCGGTTTCGACCAGTTCCGGTTCGAGCGTGGACATCGCGTTCACGAAGGCGGGGAGGGTGTCTGCGGCGCTGCGGGCCTGGACCTGGGCGCGGGGGCGGCGGTCGTGGGCCAGGAGGTCCACGCGGTCGCCCGCGCGGGTGGCCAGGGCGGTGAGGAGCAGGGCCGCGTCCATCGCCGAGTCGAGACGCGGGGCGTCGCCGACGCGGCCGGCCGCGGTGCGGCCGGTGTCGAGGCAGATCAGGATGTGGCGGTCGCGTTCCGGGCGCCAGGTGCGGACGGCGACCTTGTTCTGGCGGGCGGTGGCCCGCCAGTCGATGGAACGGGTGTCGTCGCCGGGCACGTAGTCGCGCAGGCTGTCGAACTCCGTGCCCTCACCGCGGGTCAGGACGCTGGTGCGGCCGTCGAGTTCGCGCAGGCGGGCGAGGCGGGAGGGGAGGTGTTTGCGGCTCGCGAAGGGCGGCAGGACGCGGACCGTCCACGGCACGGTGTGGTGGCCCTGGCGGGCCAGCAGGCCGAGCGGGCCGTACGAGCGGATCGTGACGCGGGCCGCCTGGCGGTCGCCGCGGCGGGTGGGGCGCAGGCGGGTGGTCAGGCGGCGGCGTTCGCCGGGGGGAACCGTCAACGCGTGCCGGGAGCCGGTGACTTCCGTTCCCGGGAGCCAACTGCTCGGGGGCCAGGCGTCGCGGATCCGGGCGCGCAGCGTGCGCGGGGAGGGGTTCGTGATCGTGAGGTGGACGTCGGCGGCTTCGCCGAGGCGCACCGATGTGTCGCCGGAGCGGGCCAGTTGGAGCGTGCGGACCGGGGCTGCGAGGGCGTAGTCGACGGCGCAGGCCAGGGCGATGGGGGCGTTGACCGCCAGCATGCCCGCCCAGCTGGGTCCGAGGATGCCGACGGGGATGCTGCCGAGGGCCGCGAGCAGGGCGGCGCGTCCGGTGAACGCCATCAGCGCGGGACGGGGACGTGGGTGAGGATCGCGGTGATGACCGCGTCGGCCGTGACGCCCTCCATCTCGGCCTCGGGGCGCAGTTGGACGCGGTGGCGCAGGGTCGGCAGGGCGAGGGCCTTCACGTCGTCGGGGGTGACGTAGTCGCGGCCCACGAGCCAGGCCCAGGCGCGGGCCGTGGCCAGCAGCGCGGTGGCGCCGCGCGGGGAGACGCCGAGGGTGAGGGAGGGGGATTCGCGGGTGGCGCGGCAGATGTCGACGACGTACGCGGTGATCTCCGGAGAGACGCTGGTGGCCTCGACGGCCTTGCGGGCGGCGTCGAGCTCGGCGGGGCCGGCGACCGGGCGGATGCCGGCGGAGTGCAGGTCGCGGGGGTTGAAGCCGGCCGCGTGGCGGGTCAGTACGCCGATCTCGTCCTCGCGGGAGGGGAGCGGGACGGTGAGCTTCAGGAGGAAGCGGTCGAGCTGGGCCTCGGGCAGGGGGTACGTGCCCTCGTACTCGACCGGGTTCATGGTGGCGGCGACGAGGAACGGCTCCGGGAGCTTGCGGGGGGTGCCGTCGACGGTGACCTGGCGCTCCTCCATCGCTTCGAGGAGGGAGGACTGGGTCTTGGGAGGCGTGCGGTTGATCTCGTCGGCGAGCAGCAGGTTGGTGAAGACCGGGCCGTTCTGGAACGAGAACTCCGCGGTGCGGGCGTCGTAGACGAGGGAGCCGGTGACGTCGCTCGGCATCAGGTCGGGGGTGAACTGGACGCGCTTGGTGTCGAGTTCGAGGGAGGCGGCCAGCGCCCGTACGAGGAGGGTCTTCGCGACGCCGGGGACGCCTTCGAGGAGGACGTGGCCGCGGCAGAGGAGGGCTACGACGAGACCGGTGACGGCGGAGTCCTGGCCGACCACGGCCTTTCCGATCTCGGTGCGGAGCGCCTCCAGGGCGGAGCGGGCGCTGTCCGTGGTGGCCGTCATGAGGTGCGGACCTCTCTTTCGAGGGCGTCGAGGTGGTCGGCGAGCGCGATGAGCGCCGCGTCGGTGGTGGGGGTCGTGCCGAAGAGCAGGGTGTCCGGGTCCTGCGGGGGCCGTCCGGCGGTGAGGCGGGCCGCGACGGCGGGGACCAGGGAGGCGGGGTCGTGGGCCTGGGCCGCCGGTACGCCGACCAGCGCGGCCAGGCGTTCGCGGGCGGCGGCGCGCAGCACGGTGGCGGCGCGGTCGCGGGCGCCGGCCTTGCGGTACAGGCGGGCGCGGCCCTCGGTGGCCTCGGAGGCGCGGACGAGGACGGGCAGGCGTTCGGTGACGAGCGGGCCGAGGCGGCGGGCGCGCCAGAGGGCGGCGACGGCGGCGGCGAGGAAGAGCTGGAGCAGGGCCCAGCTCCAGCCGGCGGGGATCAGGTCGAGGAAGCTCCGCTCCTCGCCGGTGCCTTCGCCGTTGTCGGAGGTGCCGTCGGCGAGGGACGGCAGGTACCAGACGAGGGTCGGGCGGGAGCCGAGGAGCTGGAGCGCGAGGGAGGCGTTGCCCTCCTTGGCGAGGGTCTTGTTGAGGAGGATGCCCTCGGAGCCGAGGAGGACGGTGTCGCCGCCGTGGGTGCCGGTGGGCAGGACGAGGAGGGTGGGGTGGCCGGCGCTGGGGTAGCAGCCGGTGGCTCCGGGGGTGCCGGTCGTGTAGCGCAGGCCGCCGCCGGTCGCGGCGCGGCCCGCGGTGGTGGCGGCGGGGAGGGTGCAGGCGCTACCCGGGTCGAGGTTCGTGTCCGGGGCGGGGGAGTCGCCGTGGGTGCGGGTGCCGGGGGCCAGGGCGGGGAGGCTGAGGGGGTCGCTCGGCGCGAGCAGGACGGTCCGGCCGCCGGAGAGGTCGATCGCGGAACGGATGTCGCGGAGCTGCGTCTCCCCGAGCAGGTCGGGGTCGGTGACCAGCAGGGTCGTGTCGGGGCCGGAGGCGTCGGCGGCCTGCTCGGCGGTGGTGACGACCCGGACGGTGACACCGCCGTCCCTGAGCAGCTCGGCCACGGCCCGGCTGCCGTAGGGGTCGGCGGAGCGGGGGTCGAGGTAGCCGTGCCGGGCACCGGAGTTCAGGGCGGCGAGGGCCAGCGCGGCGGCGAGGAGCACCGCGAGCGCGACGAGGAACCCGCGGGCGCGGGTCCAGAGATCCCGGGGCGATGCGCCTCCGGCGGTTGTAGGGGGAAGGGCGGCGGCCGTGGCGGGGGCTCCGGCGGGTGCGGGGGCTGCGCCGGCGGTGGGGTGTGCCGGGCTCGGGGCTGCGTCCCGGGTGGGGTGTACCGGGTCCGGGGCTGCGTCCCCGGTGGGGTGCTGGGGGTCTGGGGTGGTGTGGGTCATGGGGTGGGGCCTGTCAGGAGGGGCTTGGTGCGGGACAGGGCCTGGTCCAGGGTGGTGAGGGTCGCGTACATCTCGGGGGTGGCCGGGTGGGCGCCGTAGGTGACGTCGTCGAAGGTGCGGGCGGCCGCGCGCAGGGCCGTGGCGTGGGACGGGAGGGAGACGGCGGCCTCGGCCGCGGCCTCGTCGGCGGTGCGGCCGGGGCGGGGGTCGAGGAGGGTGCGCTCCTCCAGGGAGCGGACGACGGCGCGCATGCGCTCCTGGACGGCTTCGCTCCAGCGGCCCTCGCCGGCCAGTGCCCCGGCGGCGGCGCGGTGGTCGGCCGCGCTGCGGACGCCGTCGTCGAAGAGGGTGCCGGGCGCGCGGGAGGCCGTACGGCGGGGGGCGCCCAGGCGCCACCACAGGGCGGCGATGACGAGGAGGGCGAAGACGGCGACGGCCAGCAGGCCGAGGGCTCCGCCCGGGGTGGCGCCGGAGGCGCGGTCGAAGAGGTCCCCGACCCACTCCCAGAAGCGGTTCAGGGCCCTTTGGATCAGCCCGGGGTCGTTCTGGTGGTACGCGGGCTTGGACAGCTCGTGGCGGGCCGCCTCGCGGGCCGCCTCACGGCCGATGGTGATCTGTGGTGTGGGTGGTGCTGTGTGGGTGAGCAGGCCCCCCGTGCTCCTCATTCCCGCGTCAGCCTCCGGTCGGCGGCGTGGTGGTGCCGTAGTTCTCGATGCCCGCCGCCCGGGCGAGCTCCAGGTCGAGGGCCTCGCGGCGGATGCGCTGGTCGACGTAGAGCAGGACGGTGACGCCGGCCTGGATGGGCAGGGTGATCGCCAGCGCGATGATCCCGCCGATCGCCGTCGTGATCAGGTATCCCCAGCTCGTGGCGCCGGAGCCGTCGGCCAAGCCTTCGAGGCCGCCGCCGAACATCAGGCCGCCGACGAGGGTGAGGGGGAAGACGATGACGCCCGAGACGATGAACGTGATGACGGCCGTCAGGACGGTGATGCCGAAGATCCGCCACCAGGAGCCCTTGACCAGCTTCGAGGAGCGGGCGAGGGCCTTGCGCACCGTTGTCTTCTCCAGCATCAGGGCGGGAGAGGCCAGGGAGAACCTGATCCAGAGCCAGAGGATCAGGCCCAGGGCGACGAAACCGCCGAGGACGGCGAGGCCGGCCTGGCCGGCGAGGGCGCCGGGCAGGACCAGTACGGCGAAGAGGAGGGACGCGCCGATCCCCAGGAGGAGGGTCAGGCCGAACAGCCGTGCGAGCTGGGTGCGGGCCTCGCGCCAGGCGGCGCCGACGGAGGAGCCGTGGCCGAGGACGGCCCGGCTGTAGACCATGGTGAGCATCGCGGTGGCGACGATGGTGCCGATGAACAGGATGAACTGATCCGCGGCCATCAGTCCCACCATGGAGCCGAGGGCGTCGAGCTGCTCGTCCAGGGGCGCGGTGCTCGACTGGGTCACCGGGAACTCTTCGAGCGCGTACTTCTGCACGAACACGCTGACGAGCTGTACGAGGACGGCCACGACCAGGGTGATCGGCAGCACCGTGCGCCAGTGCTTGCGCATGGTGCTGACGGCACCGTCGAGGATCTCGCCCAGGCCGAGCGGCCGCAGCGGGATCACGCCGGGCTTCGCCGCCTGGGTGTGCCGGCCCCAGCCGCCCTGGCCGCCGTTCTGGCCGCCGTTCTGGGGGCCGCTGCCGTACGAACCCCAGCCCGCGCCCGGCTGCGGAGCCGCGGGCGGCTGCTGCTGCGGGTTCGGCGGGGTCTGGCCCGGGGTCGGGCTCGACCACTGGCCGGGGGGCGGCTGCTCGGCGGACCACTTTGAGTCGCCGGCTCCGCCCGCGGGTGGCTGCGTACCGTGGGAGCCCTCACCGTCGGACGGGGAGGATCCGGGCGTAGCCCAGCCCGGAGAGTCGTTCATCGTCGCTCCTTCACGTGCACTGCGGGGTGCGGGGCGCTTGGTCCGGCTGCCATCGTGCCATGTGACAACCTCAAACGGACCAGCCGTCCCCAACGGGCCGGCCGCCCTCTGGATCCCGGTCCGTTCGCGCCTTCGTATGGCGCGCGGATCCGGGGCACACTGGGCGCCCTGATCTCCACGCAGGTCCGAGGGACTATTTCCAGCCCCTTTGGCTGTGGGACAGCTCACCGCCGGGTAACGATTAGCTAATGGGATGATGTCAACCATGAAGGGACGCGTCCTTGTCGTCGACGACGACACCGCGCTGGCCGAGATGCTCGGCATTGTGCTGCGTGGAGAAGGTTTTGAGCCGTCGTTCGTAGCGGACGGCGACAAGGCACTGGCTGCCTTCCGGGAGGCGAAGCCGGATCTCGTGCTGCTCGACCTCATGCTGCCCGGTAGGGACGGCATAGAGGTGTGCAGACTGATCCGCGCCGAGTCGGGCGTACCGATCGTCATGCTCACCGCCAAGAGCGACACCGTTGACGTGGTCGTGGGCCTGGAGTCCGGGGCCGACGACTACATCGTCAAGCCGTTCAAGCCGAAGGAGCTGGTGGCCCGCATCCGGGCCCGCCTGCGCCGCTCGGAGGAGCCGGCGCCCGAGCAGCTGACCATCGGTGACCTGGTCATCGACGTGGCCGGGCACTCGGTCAAGCGGGAAGGCGCCTCGATCGCCCTGACCCCGCTGGAGTTCGACCTGCTGGTCGCGCTCGCCCGCAAGCCCTGGCAGGTCTTCACCCGCGAGGTGCTGCTGGAGCAGGTCTGGGGCTACCGCCACGCGGCCGACACCCGCCTGGTCAACGTGCACGTCCAGCGGCTGCGCTCCAAGGTCGAGAAGGACCCGGAGCGCCCCGAGATCGTCGTGACGGTGCGCGGGGTCGGCTACAAGGCCGGACCGAGCTGACATGACACCCGGCAAGCCCCGTGGCCGCTCCCGCTGGGGAGCGCTGCGGGGCGGTCGGCCGCTCCGTCTCGACGCGGTCGGAGCACCCGGCGGCCCCGTGCTGCGGCTGTTCGTACGCCTCGTGCGCCGGCCGCTGCTTCCGGCTGTCCGGCTGTGGCGGCGCAACATCCAGCTCCGGGTGGTCGCCGCGACCCTGCTGATCTCCCTCGCCGTGGTCCTCGCCCTCGGGTTCGTGGTCATCGCACAGGTCAGCAAGGGCCTCCTCGACGCCAAGGAGGAGGCAGCGCAGAGCCAGGCCGCCGGCGGCTTCGCGGTCGCACAGGAGAAGGCCAACACGCCCTATACGGCGGACGGGCCCGACGCCTCGGACAACAAGGTCGGCCGGGACGCCAGCACCTGGATGAACTCCCTGGTCAAACAGCTCGCCAGTGGCGGGCAGAGCGCCTTCGAGGTGGCGGCGCTGGGTGCCGGCACCGGAACCGGCGAGGAACAGCCGGCCCGCGGAGCCCTCGGCGGCGTCCGCGGAGCCCGCGCCTCCGGCAACGTGGACCCGACGGCCAGCGTCCCCCTGGGGCTGCGCCGCAACGTCAACCACGCGACCGGCGCCTTCAAGACCTTCTCGCAGATCCGCTACACCGACGCCGGGGACAAGCTGCCCGAGCCCGCGCTCGTCATCGGCAAGCGGCTCACCGACATCAACGGCGAGCCGTACGACCTGTACTACCTCTTCCCGCTCACCCAGGAGGAGGAGTCCCTCAACCTGGTCAAGGTCACCATCGCCACCGCCGGGCTCTTCGTCGTCGTGCTCCTCGGCGGGATCGCCTGGCTCGTCGTGCGTCAGGTCGTCACCCCCGTCCGGATGGCCGCGGGGATCGCCGAGCGACTCTCGGCGGGTCGGCTCCAGGAGCGGATGAAGGTCACCGGCGAGGACGACATCGCCCGTCTGGGCGAGGCCTTCAACAAGATGGCCCAGACCCTCCAGAACAAGATCCAGCAGCTGGAGGACCTCTCCCGGCTGCAGCGCCGCTTCGTCTCGGACGTCTCCCACGAGCTGCGCACGCCGCTCACGACGGTACGGATGGCAGCGGACGTCATCCACGACGCCCGCGCCGACTTCGACCCCATCACCGCGCGCTCCGCCGAGCTCCTCGCCGGACAGCTCGACCGCTTCGAGTCCCTCCTCGCCGACCTGCTGGAGATCAGCCGGTTCGACGCGGGCGCCGCCGCCCTGGAAGCGGAGCCGATCGACCTGCGGGACGTCGTACACCGGGTCATCGACGCGGCCGAGCCGCTCGCCGAGCACAAGAACACCAGGATCCGCGTCCTCGGAGACACCCAGCCGGTGATAGCCGAGGCCGACGCCCGACGCGTGGAGCGGGTCCTGCGCAACCTGGTCGTCAACGCCGTCGAGCACGGCGAGGGCCGCGACGTGGTGGTCCGGCTCGCCTCGGCGGGAGGGGCCGTCGCCGTGGCCGTACGGGACTACGGAGTCGGGCTCAAGCCCGGCGAGGCCACCCGCGTCTTCAACCGCTTCTGGCGGGCGGACCCGGCGCGGGCGCGCACGACCGGCGGTACCGGCCTCGGCCTGTCCATCGCCGTCGAGGACGCCCGGCTGCACGGCGGCTGGCTCCAGGCGTGGGGCGAGCCCGGCGGCGGCTCGCAGTTCCGCCTGACGCTGCCGCGCACCGCCGACGAGCCGCTGCGCGGATCGCCGATCCCGCTGGAGCCCGAGGATTCCCGGGCCAACCGGGCCAGGGCCGCCGCGGAGGGCTCCGCGGCCGCCGGGCAGCGGGCGCAGCAGGCACAGCAGGCGGGGCGCGGCGACCGGTCGCCGATGCCGCCGAGGTCCCCCGTCGCGGGTGCGGTGCCGGTACCGGCCGACCCGACGGCACTGCCGGGCAACGGGGCGCGGGTCGTGACCCGGCCGGGGCCGGCGGAGGAGGGACACGGTTCCGGGGGCGGGGCGCCGACCACCCGGTCCGGCGGGACGGCGGGAGCAACCGACCGAGAGGGTGGAAGCGGTGGAGCGGGCGGAACCGGTGCGGCGGGTGGAGCGGGTGCGGCAGGCGGAGCGGGCGGATCGCATGGGCGCTGAGCCGGGCCGGTCGCGCCGGCGTACGCCGCACGCCCGTAGCGCCGCAAGGGCCCTCGTCTTCGGTGCGGCCGGGCTGCTGCTCGCCGGCTGCGCCTCCATGCCCGACCACGGCGAGGTCCGCCCCGTGGAGGCCTCCCAGGGGGTCGACTCCCAGGTCCGCGTCTTCGGTGTGCCGCCGTCCGACAAGGCCAGCCCGCAGGAGATCGTCGACGGCTTCCTGGAGGCCATGACCAGCGACGACCCGCAGCTCCAGACCGCCCGCAAGTACCTCACCGAGGAAGCGGCGAAGAACTGGAAGCCCGGAGCGGCGGTCACCGTGCTCTCCGCCGGCCTCGACCGGTTCTCCGTACCGGGCGAGAAGGACCCGGCGGCCCCCCGGTTCAAGATCGCGGGCAAGATGCTGGCCACGGTGGACGAGCGCAGCGCGTACCAGCCGGAGACCGGCGACCGGCGCTACGAGCAGTTCCTCCAGCTCACGCAGAAGGACGGCCAGTGGCGGATCGCGACCCCGCCCAGCAGCCTGGTCCTGAGCGAATCCGACTTCCAGCGCATCTACAGGCCGGTCAACAAGTACTACTTCGCGGGCGCCACGCTCGTCGCCGACCCCGTCTACGTGCGTCAGCGCAGTGACCCGGATTCCCGGATGGATCCCACCACCCAGACCGTCACCTCGCTGCTGGCCGGCCCTTCCAAGTGGCTCGGCCCGGTGGTCACTTCCAGTTTTCCGACCGGTACGGAACTGCGCGAGGGCACCAAGTCCCTTTCGATCGACGGTCAGAACACGCTGCGCGTGCCCCTGAACAAGAACGCGGACGACGTCGACGAGCCGCAGTGCCAGCGGATGGCGACCCAGCTCCTTTACACGGTCAAGGACCTGACGGGTTCCCGGGTCGACCGGGTCGACGTCCTGCGCTCCGACGGCACCCCGCGCTGCCAGGTGTCCGAGGCGGCCGCGGCCGTGCTCGCCAACCGGCCGCCCTCGCCCGGCCATCAGTACTACGTCGACGCCGAGAGCCGGCTCCAGCGGTTGAACCTGGACCCCAACCGCGAGGACCAGCAGGACCCGCCGACACCGGCCCCCGGGCCGCTGGCCGGGAACCCGGCCTTCAAGGTGGGCTCCGCCGCCGTGTCCTACGACGAGAAGCGTGCCGCGGTCGTCTCCGAGGACGGGCACGGGCTGTACGTGGTCAACCTGACCACCGCCGGAGCGATGCCGAAGCCGCTGCTGACCGGCAAGGGGGCCAAGCCCAACGGGCTCGCCACCCCGACCTGGGACGCGGCCGGCGACCTGTGGGTCGCGGACCCCGACTTGCAGGACCCGACGCTGTGGCGGCTGCCCGGCGGCACCGGGACCCCCGAACGGGTCGAGGTGTCCGGGCTGGCCGGCGGGCGGATCACGGGGCTGAAGGCCTCCCCCGACGGGGTGCGGATCGCGCTGCTGGTGCAGCGGGAGAGCCGCAAGTACCTGTACATCGGGCGGATCGAGCGGCCCGACGCGAAGGGCGACGTCTCCGCGGTCTCGGTGCGCGAGCTGCGCCCGGCCGCCCCGCAACTGGCGGACGTGGCGGCGATGAGCTGGGCGCCGCGGGGCCGGCTGCTGGTGGTGGGCCGGGAGAGCGGCATGGTCGTCCAGGCCCGCTACATGCTGGCCGACGGCTCGATGGTCGGGGCCGGGCTGCCCGGGGCGACCGGGCTGATGGCGGTCGCCGCGAGCGAGGACGAGAAGACGCCGGTGGTCGCCGAGTCGCTGGAGGACGGCATCGTGTGGCTGCCGCCGGGGGCGCAGTGGCGCACGGTGGTGGCCGGCGGACGGGCTCCGGTCTACCCGGGCTGACCTGGTGCGACCTGCCCTTTTCCGTGGTTGTCCACAGGGGTGGTGGAGTGCTGTCCCCGCCCGGCAGAGTGGGCGTCATGCGGGAGTGGTGGCGGGGGCTGGCCGGTGAGCTCGCCGGGCTGGTGCTGCCGGTCGGGTGCGCCGGCTGCGGGGCCGGCCGTACGGTGCTGTGCGCGGGCTGCCGGTCGGAGCTCAGCGGGGCCGGGGCGGGCCCCGTACGGCCGTCTCCGTGCCCCGACGGGCTGCCCGCGGTGTATGCGGCCACCGTGTACCGGGAGGCCGTACGGGCCGTCGTACTGGCCCACAAGGAGCGCGGGGCGCTGCCGCTGGCCGGAGCCCTCGGCGCCGCCCTGGCGGCTGCCGTCCGCGCGGGCGGGGCGGGGGGCGGGGGAGTGGCCCTGGTTCCCGTGCCCTCGGCGCGGCACCGGGTACGGGCGCGCGGGCACGATCCGGCGCGCAGGATCGCGCTGGCCGCCTCGGCGCGGCTGCGGCGGGAGGGCGTGCCCGCGCGCGTGACGCCCGTACTGCGGCTGCGGCGGGCGGTGGCCGACCAGGCGGGCCTGGGGGCGGCGCGGCGCCGGGAGAACCTCGCGGGGGCCCTTCAGGCACGGCCCGGCGCCGGGCGGGCGATGGCGGGGGCGGCCCGGATCGTGCTCGTGGACGACCTCGTCACCACCGGATCCACCCTGGTGGAGGCGGCGCGGGCGCTGCGCGCGGCCGGGATCGGGGTACCGGGCGGGGCGGCCGGGACGGTGGCTCTGGCGGCCGCCGTGGTGGCCGCGCCGGAGGACTCCTTCGCGCGTCCCGGCAGGAGCGCAACTCGAACAGAGCAAAAAACTGGGGAATAGATTTGGAACTGGAAGGGAAGGCGCATCGTTGCAGGTAGTAAGAGGGAACGGCCACCTGAACGGAGGTACGTTCCGGTAGCGGGTGCCGACAACCGGCATAGAGGGATATGTTCGGTTGTAAGGAATTGGCGAACCTTGGGCCCCACGCATCGGAGCGCAGGTTTCGAGCGTCGTGACGTTTGTGAAACTTCGTGTCAGAGGTTGTCCCTCGACTCCGAAGTCGGTGGGGTGTAGATCTTGCCGATGGGGGAGGAGGAGGTGGAAGTCGCCAAGTCCGAGGCTCCGGTGTTCACCGGGGTCTGGTGCGAAAGGGAGACGCTTCGCCCCTGGGGCGGAGCAATCCGGGAACGGAGTTCTGCGTGGACATCGTCGTCAAGGGCCGTAAGACCGAGGTGCCCGACCGGTTCCGCAAGCACGTGGCCGAGAAGCTGAATCCGGAGCGGATCCAGAAGCTCGACGCCAAGGTGATCAGCTTGGACGTCGAGGTGTCCAAGGAGCACAACCCGCGCCAGGCCGACCGTTCCGACCGCGTGGAGATCACCCTGCGTTCGCGGGGCCCGGTGATTCGTGCCGAGGCTTCCGCCGCCGACGCGTACGCGGCGCTCGACCTCGCTCAGGACAAGCTGGAGGCCCGGCTGCGCAAGCAGCACGACAAGCGCCACACCCGTCGTGGTTCCGGACGGCTCTCGGCGGCCGAGGTCGCCGACGTTGTTCCGAACGCCGCGACACTGAACGGCAACGGCGAGCCGGTCAACGGGGAGAAGACGGCCGCGGACGCGATTCCGACCACCCGGATCGGATCGCTGGAAGTGCAGGGCGACGGCCCGCTCATCGTCCGCGAGAAGACGCACTCGGCCGCACCCATGTCGCTCGACCAGGCCCTGTACGAGATGGAACTGGTCGGTCACGACTTCTACCTGTTCGTCGATTCCGACACCAAGATGCCGAGCGTCGTCTACCGGCGCCACGGTTACGACTACGGCGTGATCCACCTCAATGCCTCCGACGCCGCCTCCAGCTCGGGTGAGCTCGACGGCGCGGGCGCGGGTGGAGCGCTCGGAGGCTGAGCCGCTGATTCCGGACTGATTCCGGGCTGGATCCGGATGTCCGTGCGGTGCCAGTGTGGTGCCCCCGCGTTCGCCCAGGCGGGCGCGGGGGCACTGGCATGAGGTGATGGCCGCGAAACGGTGGCCTGTATGGGTCGGCCTGTAATCGCCGGACTCCGTTCGGCCACGTGGGCATGGAATCATGTCGGGCAGTCAGCCGGCGGCCGCTCTCGTCGGATTGACCCAGCAGCTCAGCACACGTGGTGCAGGGGGAGGAACGATGGCGGACAGCTTCGGGCCGGTGCGTGATGACAACGGTGCGGGCTGCCGTGAGGAGGACCGGGTGGCAGAGCCCATCCGGGTGCTCGTGGTCGACGACCATGCGCTGTTCCGGCGCGGGCTGGAGATCGTCCTCGCGCAGGAGGAGGACATCCAGGTCGTCGGCGAGGCGGGTGACGGGGCGGAGGCCGTGGACAAGGCGGCGGATCTGCTGCCGGACATCGTGCTGATGGATGTGCGGATGCCGCGGCGCGGCGGGATCGAGGCCTGCACCTCGATCAAGGAGGTGGCACCCTCCGCGAAGATCATCATGCTGACGATCAGCGACGAGGAGGCGGACCTCTACGACGCGATCAAGGCGGGGGCGACCGGGTACCTGCTGAAGGAGATCTCGACGGACGAGGTCGCGACGGCGATCCGGGCGGTGGCGGACGGCCAGTCGCAGATCAGCCCGTCGATGGCGTCGAAGCTGCTGACGGAGTTCAAGTCGATGATCCAGCGGACGGACGAGCGGCGGTTGGTGCCGGCGCCGCGGCTGACGGATCGGGAGCTCGAGGTCCTGAAACTGGTGGCCACCGGGATGAACAACCGCGATATCGCGAAGGAGTTGTTCATCTCCGAGAACACCGTGAAGAACCACGTGCGGAACATTCTGGAGAAGCTGCAGTTGCACTCCAGGATGGAGGCGGTGGTGTACGCGATGCGGGAGAAGATCCTCGAGATCCGGTAGCGCCGGGCTCGGGCCCCGGGCCCCGGGCCCCGGTCCTCAAACGCCGGACGGCTGAAAAGAACCCGGGGTGGCTGAAATGGCTGCGGGGCTTCAGAGGGCGGCGAGTTCCGCCGTGACCGCTTCCGCTTCCGCGGGCGAGCTCGCGCGGTCGATGCGGATCGTGTCGCAGCCGACCCAGGTGGCGGCCTCGCGGAGGGCTTCGGCCATGGGGCGGGCTGCCTTCGGGGTGGTCAGGGAGAGCTGGCGGGCCACGAGGGTGGTGCCCTCGCGGGCCGGGTCCACGCGGCCCTGGAGGTGGCCTCCGGCCAGCAGCGGCATCGCGAAGTAGCCGTGGATCCGCCGGGACTTGGGGACGTACGCCTCCAGGCGGTGGGTGAAGCCGAAGATCCGCTCCGTGCGCGGGCGTTCCCAGACCAGGGAGTCGAACGGGGAGAGGAGGGTCGTGCGGTGGCGGCCGCGGGGGAGGGTGGCCAGGGCCGACGGGTCCGCCCAGGCCGGTTTGGACCAGCCTTCCACTTCCACCGGGACCAGGCCCGCGTCCTCGACCACCGCGTCGAAGTCGGGGCCCTTGAGCCGGTGGTAGTCCGCGATGTCGGAGCGGGTGCCCACGCCCAGGGACTGCCCCGCGAGGGCCACCAGGCGGCGCTTGCACTCGCGGTCGTCCAGGGCGTCGTGGAGCAGCGCCTCGGGGACGGCCCGCCCGGGGAGGTCGTAGACCCTCTTCCAGCCGCGCCGCTCGGTGCAGACGACCTCGCCGATGTCGAGGAGCCACTCCACCGCGATCTTCGTCTCGGACCACTCGAACCATTCGCCGCCGTTCTTGGCGCCGCCCAGTTCGGTCGAGGTCAGGGGGCCTTCGGCGGCGAGGCGGTCCAGGACCGTCTTCGTCGAGCGGTGCTGGTCCTTCAGGACGTGCCAGCGGTGGCCGCGGGCCTTGTTGGCCCGGCGGCGGAAGGCGAAGTGCGGCCACTCCTCCATCGGCAGGATGCAGGCCGCGTGCGACCAGTACTCGAAGGCGTGGTTCTGCGACCAGTACGAGGCTTCGACGGCGGAGCGCCCGACCGCGCCGAGGCGCGCGTACGGCACGAGCTCGTGCGAGCGGGCCAGTACGGAGATCGTGTCGAGCTGGACGGCGCCCAGGTGGCGCAGGACGCCGCGGACACCGCCGCGCCGGTCCGGAGCACCCAGGAATCCCTGGGCGCGCAGCGCGATGCGGCGGGCCTCGTCTGCGGAGAGGGACAGGGCGGGCGGGGGCGCGGTCGTCATGGCGGAACCCTAGAGCTTGGCACTGACAGTGGTCCTCGGTGCGGGCGAGGGTAGGTACGGGAGGCGGGAGGGCAGGCCCAGGTCCGAGGGGAGCATGGCGCCGGTCCAGCAGTCCCGCAGGGTTCCGTGGTGTTCCATGCCCGCGCGCGCGACGCCCTCGATGGCGAAGCCGGCCTTCTCGGCGACCCGGCGCGAGGCGTCGTTGCCGACGCCCGCGCGCCAGATCATCCGTACGCAGCCGAGCTCGGTGAAGGCCCAGCGCAGCACGGCGGGCAGGGCCTCGGGCAGGTAGCCGCGGCCCCGGTGGCCGGCGACGGTCCAGTAGCCGACCTCGTGGGCGTTGTCGCCCTGCGGGCCGAGCCCGACGCAGGCGACCAGCGGGCCGTCGGCGCCCAGCCGGACCCCGAAGTTGTACTCGGAGCCGTTCTGCCCGCCCGGGACCCGGGTCACGAAGGACTCGGCGTGCGTGCGCTCGTACGGGACGGAGACCGGGATCCAGCGTTGGATCGCGGGATCCTGCAGCGCCGCGTACACCTCGTCCGCGTCCGGGGCGCCGAGGGGGCGCAGGACGAGGCGCTCGGTGGTCAGGGTGATCGGTTCCATGGACGGATTCTGCTGTGGGAGGACGGCGACGGCGAAGCGGATTTATCGAAGAGGGTCCGCCCATACCGGCACCTTCGGTGCCCCTCACACGTTCTCATTTCCGGGCAGTCCAGCCCCGCGGCAGTGCGGACCTCCCGACGCGACCGCGTCCTCGCTTACGATGGCCGTTGCGGTGGGGCCCACCCTCCGTGCCCGTGCACGAACCAGTGCCAGGCCCGACCGGCAAGGAGACAAACCTCGGTGTCCGTCTTCAACAAGCTCATGCGTGCAGGCGAAGGCAAGATCCTCAAAAAACTGCACCGCATCGCGGACCAGGTCAACTCCATCGAAGAGGACTTTGTCAACCTCTCCGACGCCGACTTGCGTGCGCTCACGGACGAGTACAAGCAGCGCTTCCAGGACGGCGAGAGCCTGGACGACCTGCTGCCCGAGGCCTTCGCGACGGTCCGCGAGGCCGCCAAGCGCGTCCTCGGCCAGCGTCACTACGACGTACAGATGATGGGTGGCGCGGCGCTGCACCTCGGCTACGTGGCCGAGATGAAGACCGGTGAGGGCAAGACCCTCGTCGGCACGCTGCCCGCGTACCTGAACGCGCTGTCCGGCAAGGGCGTCCACCTGATCACGGTGAACGACTACCTCGCCGAGCGCGACTCCGAGATGATGGGCCGGGTGCACAAGTTCCTCGGCCTGGAGGTCGGGTGCATCCTGGCGAACATGTCTCCGGCGCAGCGCCGTGAGCAGTACGCCGCCGACATCACGTACGGCACGAACAACGAGTTCGGCTTCGACTACCTCCGCGACAACATGGCGTGGTCGCAGGACGAGCTCGTCCAGCGCGGCCACAACTTCGCCGTGGTCGACGAGGTCGACTCGATCCTCGTCGACGAGGCCCGTACCCCGCTGATCATCTCGGGCCCGGCCGACCAGGCCACCAAGTGGTACGCGGACTTCGCGAAGCTGGTCACCCGCCTGACCAAGGGCGAGCCCGGCCAGCCCCTCAAGGGCATCGAGGAGACCGGTGACTACGAGGTCGACGAGAAGAAGCGCACCGTCGCCATCCACGAGACCGGTGTCGCGAAGGTCGAGGACTGGCTCGGCATCGAGAACCTCTACGAGTCGGTGAACACGCCGCTCGTCGGTTACCTGAACAACGCCATCAAGGCCAAGGAGCTCTTCAAGAACGACAAGGACTACGTCGTCATCGACGGCGAAGTCATGATCGTCGACGAGCACACCGGCCGTATCCTCGCCGGCCGCCGCTACAACGAGGGCATGCACCAGGCGATCGAGGCGAAGGAAGGGGTGGACATCAAGGACGAGAACCAGACCCTCGCCACGATCACGCTCCAGAACTTCTTCCGCCTGTACGGGAAGCTGTCGGGCATGACCGGTACGGCCATGACCGAGGCCGCCGAGTTCCACCAGATCTACAAGCTCGGTGTCGTCCCGATCCCGACCAACCGCGACATGGTCCGCAAGGACCAGGCGGACCTGATCTACCGCACCGAGGTCGCGAAGTTCGCCGCCGTCGTCGACGACATCGCGGAGAAGCACGAAAAGGGTCAGCCGATCCTCGTCGGTACGACGTCGGTCGAGAAGTCCGAGTACCTCTCGCAGCAGCTCTCCAAGCGGGGCATCCCGCACGAGGTGCTGAACGCCAAGCAGCACGACCGCGAGGCGACGATCGTCGCCCAGGCGGGCCGTCGCGGCGCCGTCACGGTCGCCACGAACATGGCCGGCCGTGGTACCGACATCAAGCTCGGCGGCAACCCGGACGACCTCGCCGAAGCCGAGCTGCGCCAGCGCGGTCTGGACCCGGAGGAGCACATCGAGGAGTGGGCGCACGCCCTTCCCGAGGCGCTCACGCGGGCCGAGGCGGCCGTGAAGGCGGAGTTCGAGGAGGTCAAGGACCTCGGCGGGCTGTACGTGCTGGGCACCGAGCGGCACGAGTCGCGCCGCATCGACAACCAGCTGCGCGGCCGCTCCGGCCGACAGGGCGACCCGGGCGAGTCCCGCTTCTACCTGTCGCTCGGCGACGACCTGATGCGCCTGTTCAAGGCACAGATGGTCGAGCGCGTCATGTCGATGGCGAACGTGCCGGACGACGTGCCGATCGAGAACAAGATGGTCACGCGGGCCATCGCGTCGGCCCAGTCGCAGGTCGAGACCCAGAACTTCGAGACGCGCAAGAACGTCCTGAAGTACGACGAGGTCCTCAACAACCAGCGCACGGTGATCTACAAGGAGCGCCGTCGCGTCCTGGAGGGCGAGGACCTCCAGGAGCAGATCCGTCACATGATGGACGACACGATCGACGCGTACATCACGGCCGAGACGGTCGAGGGGTTCGCGGAGGAGTGGGACCTGGACCGGCTGTGGAACGCCTTCGGGCAGCTCTACCCGATCAAGGTCACGGTCGAGGAGCTGGAGGACGCCGCGGGCGACCGCGCCGGCATCACGGCCGAGTTCATCGCGGAGTCCGTCAAGGACGACATCCACGAGCAGTACGAGGCCCGCGAGGCGACGCTCGGCTCCGACATCATGCGCGAGCTGGAGCGGCGCGTGGTGCTGTCGGTGCTGGACCGCAAGTGGCGCGAGCACCTGTACGAGATGGACTACCTGCAGGAGGGCATCGGCCTGCGGGCGATGGCCCAGAAGGACCCGCTGGTCGAGTACCAGCGCGAGGGCTTCGACATGTTCAACGCCATGCAGGAGGGCATCAAGGAGGAGTCCGTCGGCTACCTGTTCAACCTGGAGGTCCAGGTCGAGCAGCAGGTCGAGGAGGTTCCGGTCTCGGACTCCGGTCCGTCGCTGACCAAGCCGGAGATCCGGGCGAAGGGTCTGGACGCCCCGCAGCGGCCGGACCGGCTGCACTTCTCCGCGCCCACCGTGGACGGTGAGGGCGGCGTCGTCGAGGGCGACTTCGCATCGGATTCCGGTGACGACGCCGGGATGACGCGCGCGGAGCGCCGTAAGGCCGCGAAGGCCACGGGCGGCCGTCGCCGCAAGAAGTAACCCGCGCCGTTCGCGGGATCACCGCCGGGGCCGGACACCACGCTGTGCGTGGAGTCCGGCCCCGGCGGCGTTCGCGGGCGGGGGCCGGGGCGCGGGCGCGGGGCCGGGGCCGGGGTCACGGACGGGGGCCGTGGAGTTCTACGGCTGCGCAGCGCCAGCGCAGGTCGGGGCCCTGTTCCAGACGGAAGGCCAGCGCGGTGAGGCGGTCGCCGGTGGCGATGCGGGCGAAGGCCTCGATGACCCCCGGACCGGGGGTGAACCGGCCGCATCCGTGGATGACGGGGCTGAGCCGGCGGGCCTCGTACGCGCGCTCCTGCGGGGGGTCGGCGGGGGCGAGGGTGATCAGCTGGTCGTAGGCCGGGCCGATGGTGTGGCCGATCAGGGAGTGCACGGGGCGGCGGCCGCTGAGGACGGCGAGCAGCCGTTCGGCGAACCAGTCGTGGGGGCCGCGGCGGATACCGGCGGACGGCCGGCGCCGGTCGTGGCGGCCGCCGGGCCTCGCGCTGCCGGGGCCGGTGCTCGCGGGCCTGGCGGTGCCGCGGCCGGGGCCGGTGCCGGCCGCGGCGCTGCCGGCCGTTCGGGGGGTCCCGCTCCCGGTGGTTCCGGGGCGCCGGGTGCTTCCGGTGGTTCCGGCGATTCCGGTGGTTTCCGTGGTGCGGGGGGTGCTCGTGGTCATGGTGGTCGTCCCCGGGGGGTCGGGCCCGGCGTGAGTACCGGGCAGTAACTTGGTAGGGGACTTCTACGGGGCTGCGAACACGCTCCGCAACGGCGCCGCGGGGCCGCCCCGGACCCGGCCCGCCTTCACCTATCCGGGTCGCTCCCCGGCGGCCCCGGGCCCCCGGCGCCGTCCCGGCGGGAGCGAAGTGGACGCCGCCGGGCCCTGCGGCGGCACCCCGAAGGGGGACGCGGGCCGTCACGGACGGAGTCCGGGCCCGGGGCGGCGCCCGCGTCACGGCTCCGGGCCGGGCCTTGCCCCCGGGTCGGTTCCCCGTCCTCCGGTCCGGGCCGGAGGTGACGGATCGGGCCGTCACCTGACGGAGTCCGGGGCGGTCTGCCGAAGCCGCGGAGGCCCTGGGAGGCCCCCGGAGGCCACAGGAGGCCGACGCGGGCGAGGGAGGCGTCACGAAGGGGAGCGGCGGGGTCGGGCGCCGGTCGTATCCTGGGGGCGTTTCCGACCTACCGAAAGCAGCCGGCCATGCGCGTGTACGTCCCCCTGACCCTCCCCGGGCTCGCCGAGGCGCACCAGGCGGGTGAGCTGGGCCCGGCTCCGCTGCGGGCGTACGCCGTCACGCCCGGGCTGCGCGAGTGGTACGTGTCGGACGACATCGAGGAGCTGGAGTACGCCGCCCTGACCAGGGCCGCAGCCGCCTCGCTGCGGATGATCGCCGAGGACGGGGCCGCGCCCCGCAAGCGGGTCGTGGTGGCCGTCGACGTGGACGACAAGGCCGCCACCGCCACCCCCGGGGTCGACGAGGCCACGCTGGGCCAGGTGGCCCTCGCCGGGGCCGTACGGCTCTCGGTGGCGGCCGCGGTGCACGTGGACGCGGAAGAGGCCCTGGAGGACGTGAGCGCCGCCGTGGCCGCCGTACCGGCCGCCGACGGGGGCGATGAGGCTGCCCGGTCCACCGTCGACGGCGCCGAGGACCACGAGCTGCTGTGGTTCGGGGTCCAGGAGATTCCGGGGCTGCTGAAATGAGTTCCGTGAACGAGATCCCCGCACCCGAGATCCCCGCACCGATCCCCGCGCCCGCGGCCCCGCACATCGTCTGGGACTGGAACGGCACGCTGCTCCACGACATCGACGCGGTGATAGCCGCCACCAACGCCTCCTTCGCGGAGCTCGGCCTGGCGCCGATCACCCTGGAGCGGTACCGCGAGCTGTACGTCGTACCGGTGCCGAAGTTCTACGAGCGCCTCATGGGCCGGCTCCCCACGGACGCCGAGTGGCTGGTCATGGACGAGGCCTTCCACCGCCACTACTGGGCGGCCGCCGAGGACGCCGGGCTCGCCGAGGGGGCCCGCGAGCTCCTGCGGGACTGGCAGGCGGAAGGGCTGACGCAGTCGCTGCTGTCCCTCGCGCCCCACGAACAGCTCGTGCCGCTCGTCCGGGCGCACGGGATCGACGGGCACTTCCTGCGCGTCGACGGGCGTACCGGGCCCTCCCATACCACCAAGGCGGGGCACCTCGTACGTCACATGGCGGCCCTGGACGGGACGGGAGTGACCGCCGGCCGTACGGTCCTCATCGGAGACGCCGTGGACGACGCGCTGGCCGCCGCGCACGTGGGCGCGCGGGCCGTCCTCTATACGGGCGGTTCGCACAGCCGCGGCAGTCTGGAATCAGCCGGTGTCCCCGTCGTGGACAGCCTGGCGGAGGCCGTACGCACTGCTCGCGTGCTGGCCGGATAGTGAGCGGTCGCATGAGCGGAGAGCGACCGCGCGCCCGCCTGGCACGCCCGGCCGGGCCCGGCCCTGTCCAGAGTGTCAAAGTTACCCCCCCTCTTTTGTACACATACAGCTCATGACGAGCCGGGGGTGGACCGAGATAGCCTGGTACCCGTGATCAGCGCGATAGTTCTCGGAGGCACTGAAGCCTCCGCCCGGCGCCCGGCGCACCAACGTGCCCGGGCCGTCGCTGATCCCCGCCCCCGGTCCCTGGACATCCTGCCGATCATGGCCGATTTCCTCCCGGTGGGCTTTCTCGACGGCATAGCGTCGATCCCGAACGGACACCGACACCCCGCCTCGCGGTGCTATGCCATTCCTTCCTTCACCTACGTCACGCAATGGCGCGCGACAGGAGCCAGAGGACATGCAGACCAAGCTGGACGAAGCAAAGGCCGAGCTGCTCGCGCGGGCGGCACGGGTAGCTGAGAACAGCCCGGCCGGGGGGCTACTTCCGACTGGGTCCGAGCAGGGGGAGCGTCCCGACCGGGACACGACTCTCGCCTACCTCCAGCGCTACTACCTGCACACCGCCCCGGAGGACCTGCTCGACCGGGACCCGGTCGACGTGTTCGGGGGCGCGCTTTCGCACTACAGGCTCGCGGCGAACCGTCCGCAGGGCACGGCGAACGTGCGGGTGCACACGCCCACGGTGGAGGAGAACGGCTGGACCTCCAGCCACTCCGTCGTCGAGGTGGTCACCGACGACATGCCGTTCCTCGTGGACTCCGTGACGAACGAGCTGTCCCGCCACGGGCGCGGCATCCACGTCGTGATCCACCCGCAGGTCGTCGTCCGCCGCGACGTCACCGGCAAGCTGATCGAGATCCTCGGCCCCGACTGCGACGCGCACGGTCCGCGCACCGCGCGCCCCCACGACTCCCTCGTCGAGTCCTGGATTCACGTCGAGATCGACCGCGAGACCGACAAGGCCGACCTCAAGCAGATCACCGCCGATCTGCAGCGCGTCCTGTCCGACGTACGCGAGTCCGTCGAGGACTGGGAGAAGATGCGCGACGCGGCGCTGCGCATCGCGCAGGAGCTGCCCGAGGAGCCGACCGCCCCGGACCTGCGCGAGTACGAGCTCGAAGAGGCCCGGGAGCTGCTGCGCTGGCTCGCCGACGACCACTTCACCTTCCTCGGCTACCGCGAGTACAACCTCGTCGACGGCGACGCCCTGGCCGCCGTGCCCGGCACCGGCCTCGGCATCCTGCGTTCCGACCCGCTGCACCACGGACAGGACGAGGCGCACCCCGTCTCCCCGTCCTTCAACCGGCTGCCGGCCGACGCCCGCGCCAAGGCCCGCGAGCACCGCCTGCTGGTGCTGACCAAGGCCAACAGCCGCTCCACCGTGCACCGCCCCTCGTACCTCGACTACGTGGGCGTGAAGAAGTTCGACGCCGAGGGCAACGTCGTCGGGGAGCGCCGCTTCCTCGGCCTGTTCTCCTCCGCCGCCTACACCGAGTCGGTGCGCCGGGTCCCGGTCATCCGCCGCAAGGTCGCCGAGGTCCTCGAAGGCGCCGGCTTCGCCCCGTCCAGCCACGACGGCCGCGACCTGCTCCAGATCCTGGAGACCTACCCGCGCGACGAGCTGTTCCAGACCCCGGTCGACCAGCTCCAGGCCATCGCCACCTCCGTCCTGTACCTCCAGGAACGCCGCCGGCTGCGGCTGTACCTGCGCCAGGACGAGTACGGCCGCTACTACTCCGCGCTGGTCTACCTGCCGCGTGACCGCTACACCACCGGCGTGCGGCTGCGACTCATCGCGATCCTGCAGGAGGAGCTCGACGGCATCAGCGTCGACTTCACCGCCTGGAACACCGAGTCGATCCTCTCCCGCATCCACTTCGTCGTCCGCGTCCCGCAGGGCACCGAGCTGCCCGTGCTCACCGACGCCGACGTCGAGCGGATCGAGGGCCGGCTGGTCGAGGCCGCCCGTTCCTGGGCCGACGGCTTCGGCGAGGCGCTCGTCGCGGAGCTGGGCGAGGAGCGCGCCGCCGAGCTGCTGCGCAAGTACGCGAACTCCTTCCCCGAGGGCTACAAGGCCGACCACTCGCCGCGCTCGGCCGTGGCCGACCTGTGCCACCTGGAGCGGCTGTCCGCCAGCGACCGCGAGTTCGCGCTGTCGCTGTACGAGCCCGTCGGCGCGGGTCCCGGCGAACGCCGGTTCAAGATCTACCGGACGGGCGAGCAGGTCTCGCTCTCCGCGGTCCTGCCGGTCCTGCAGCGCCTGGGCGTCGAGGTCACCGACGAGCGGCCGTACGAGCTGCGCTGCACCGACCGCACCAACGCGTGGATCTACGACTTCGGTCTGCGGATGCCGCTTCCGAGCGGCAACGGGGACTCCGCCGGGACCGCCAACTACCTCGGCGACGACGCCCGCGAGCGGTTCCAGGACGCCTTCTCGGCGGTCTGGCAGGGCGACGCCGAGAACGACAACTTCAACACCCTGGTGCTGGGCGCCGGACTGACCTGGCGCCAGGCCGTGGTCCTGCGCGCGTACGCCAAGTACCTGCGCCAGGCCGGTGCCACCTTCAGCCAGGACTACATGGAGGACACCCTCCGCAACAACGTCCACACCACCCGGCTGCTGGTCTCCCTCTTCGAGGCCCGGATGTCGCCGGGCCGCCAGTCCGCGGGCACCGAGCTCGTCGACGCGATGCTGGAGGAGCTGGACGGGGCCCTGGACCAGGTCGCCTCGCTGGACGAGGACCGGATCCTGCGGTCCTTCCTCACCCTCATCAAGGCGACGCTGCGCACGAACTTCTTCCAGCTCGACTCCGCGGGCGAGCAGCACTCCTACGTGTCGATGAAGTTCGACCCGCAGGCCATCCCGGACCTGCCGGCCCCGCGCCCGGCCTTCGAGATCTGGGTGTACTCCCCGCGCGTCGAGGGCGTCCACCTGCGCTTCGGCAAGGTCGCCCGCGGCGGCCTGCGCTGGTCCGACCGCCGCGAGGACTTCCGTACGGAGATCCTCGGCCTGGTCAAGGCGCAGATGGTCAAGAACACCGTCATCGTGCCCGTGGGCGCCAAGGGCGGCTTCGTCGCCAAGAACCTCCCCGACCCGTCGGTGGACCGCGACGCGTGGCTCGCCGAAGGCATCGCCTCGTACAAGATCTTCATCTCGGCGCTGCTCGACATCACCGACAACATGGTCGGCGGCGAGGTCGTGCGGCCCAAGGGCGTGGTCCGCCACGACGAGGACGACACCTACCTCGTCGTCGCCGCAGACAAGGGCACCGCGACCTTCTCCGACATCGCCAACGGGGTCGCCGAGTCCTACGGGTTCTGGCTGGGCGACGCCTTCGCCTCCGGCGGCTCGGCCGGCTACGACCACAAGGGCATGGGCATCACCGCCCGCGGCGCCTGGGAGTCCGTCAAGCGGCACTTCCGCGAGCTCGGGCACGACACCCAGACGCAGGACTTCACCGTCGTCGGCGTCGGCGACATGTCCGGCGACGTCTTCGGCAACGGCATGCTGCTCTCCGAGCACATCCGCCTGGTCGCGGCCTTCGACCACCGGCACATCTTCATCGACCCGAACCCGGACGCGGCGACCTCCTACGCCGAGCGCCGGCGCCTCTTCGAGCTGCCGCGCTCCTCGTGGGCGGACTACGACAGCTCCCTGCTGTCCGCCGGCGGCGGGATCCACCCGCGCAGCGCGAAGGCCATCCCGGTCAACGCGCAGGTCCGTGAGGCCCTCGGCATCGAGGCCGGCGTCACCAAGATGACCCCGGCCGACCTGATGAAGGCGATCCTCCAGTCCCCGGTGGACCTGCTGTGGAACGGCGGCATCGGCACGTACGTCAAGGCGACGGCCGAGACGCACGCCGACGTCGGCGACAAGGCCAACGACGCCATCCGCGTCAACGGCTCCGACGTGCGGGCCAAGGTCATCGGCGAGGGCGGCAACCTGGGCCTGACCCAGCTCGGCCGCATCGAGTTCGCGCGCGGCGGCGCCGGCGGCGAGGGCGGCAAGGTCAACACCGACGCCATCGACAACAGCGCGGGCGTGGACACCTCCGACCACGAGGTGAACATCAAGATCCTGCTGAACTCGGTGGTCACCGACGGGGACCTGACCGTCAAGCAGCGCAACAAGTTCCTCGCCGCGATGACCGACGAGGTCGGCCGACTGGTGCTGCGCAACAACTACGCGCAGAACGTGGCGCTGGCGAACGGCGCCGCCCAGGCCCCCAGCCTGCTCCACGCCCAGCAGCGCTTCATGCGCCGCCTGGGCCGTGACGGCCTGCTGGACCGCCAGCTGGAATTCCTGCCCAACGACCGGCAGCTGCGCGAGCTGCTGAACAACGGCAAGGGCCTGACCCAGCCGGAGCTGGCCGTCCTGTTCGCCTACACCAAGATCACGGTGGCGGACGAGCTCATCCACACCGAGCTCCCGGACGACCCGTACCTCGCCCGCCTGCTGCACGCCTACTTCCCGGGCGCGCTGCTCGCGAAGTTCCCCGAGCAGGTCGACGGGCACGCGCTGCGCCGCGAGATCATCACCACGGTGCTGGTCAACGACACCGTCAACAGCGGTGGCTCGACCTTCCTGCACCGCCTGCGCGAGGAGACCGGAGCCTCCCTGGAGGAGATCGTCCGGGCGCAGCTCGCGGCCCGCGAGATCTTCGGCCTGGCCGGCGTCTGGGACGCGGTGGAGTCCCTCGACAACGAGGTCGCCGCCGACGTCCAGACCCGGATCCGGCTGCACTCGCGGCGCCTGGTCGAGCGCGGTACGCGCTGGCTGCTGAACAACCGGCCGCAGCCGCTCCAGATCACCGAGACCATCGAGTTCTTCGCCGAGCGGGTGGAGCGGGTCTGGTCGGACGTGCCGAAGCTGGTGCGCGGCGCGGACCTGGAGTGGTACGAGGCGGTCATGGCCGAACTGATCGGCGAGGGCGTGCCGGAGGAACTGGCGGCCAAGGTGGCCGGGTTCTCCTCCGCCTTCCCGACGCTCGACATCGTCGCGATCTCGGACCGTACGGGCGTCGAGCCGCTGGCCGTCGCCGAGGTGTACTACGACCTCGCCGACCGGCTCGACATCACCCAGCTGATGGACCGGATCATCGAACTGCCGCGGGCCGACCGCTGGCAGTCGATGGCCCGCGCGTCCATCCGCGAGGACCTGTTCTCGGCGCACGCGGCGCTGACCGCGGACGTGCTGGCGGTCGGGAACGGGACCTCGACTCCCGAGGAGCGCTTCAAGGCGTGGGAGGAGAAGAACGCGGCGATCATCGGTCGGGCGCGGACGACTCTGGACGAGATCCAGGGGTCGGACGACTTCGATCTGGCGAACCTGTCCGTCGCCATGCGGACGATGCGCTCGCTGCTTCGGGCGCATGCGTAGCCCTGGCGGGCCGGCTTGATGGAACGGGCCGGGCCCGGGACCCCCTGTGGGGTTCCGGGCCCGGCCCGTTCGTGTTCCGGTCCGTGGTGGGCGGGTGCGGCGCCGTTGCCGGGGGCGCTGCCCCCGGACCCCCGCTCCTCAAACGCCGGAGGGGCTGGATTTTGGCTGGCGCCGCTGGATTTGGTCAGCGGCGGTTGGTGAATTCTTCGTACGCGTCGCAGACCTCTTGCGAGGGGCCGTCCATGCGCAGGACGCCCGATTCGAGCCAGATCGCGCGGTCGCAGGTTTCGCGGACCGTGCCGATGCCGTGGCTGACGAGGAAGACGGTGCCGGCCCGCTCGCGGAGTTCCTCGATGCGGGCCTTGCTGCGGCGCTGGAAGGCGGCGTCGCCGGTGGCCAGGGCCTCGTCGATCATCAGGACGTCGTGGTCCTTGGCGGCGGCGATGGAGAAGCGCAGCCGGGCGCCCATGCCGGAGGAGTAGGTGCGCATGGGCAGGGAGATGAAGTCGCCCTTCTCGTTGATGCCGGAGAAGTCGACGATCTCCCGGTAGCGCTCGCGGATCTGCCGCTTGGACATCCCCATGGCGAGGCCGCCGAGGACCACGTTGCGTTCGCCGGTCAGGTCGTTCATCAGGGCGGCGTTCACGCCGAGCAGGGACGGCTGGCCGTGCGAGAAGATCCGGCCGCGCGCGACCGGCTGGAGGCCGGCGATGGCGGACAGCAGGGTGGACTTGCCGGAGCCGTTGGTGCCGATCAGGCCGATGGCCTCGCCCTTGTACGCGGTGAAGCTGACGCCCTTGACGGCGTGCACCTCGCGGATGCCGGTGGCGGGCTTGCGGGAGAAGATCCGGCTCAGGGCCGCGGTCGCGCCGCCCTTGCGGCCGCCCGAACCCTGCACCTTGTAGATCACGTGGACGTCGTCGGCGATGACGGTCGGGGTCCGGGTCTCGGTTGCGGTGTCAGCCACGGCCGTACTCCTCCTCTGCCTTCCAGAAGAAAACGAACCCGCCGACGCCGGCGAGCAGGGCCCAGCCCAGGGCGATCGGCCAGACGTGGGGCGGGAGCTGGTGCGCCGTGTACGAGTCGATGAGCGCGAAGCGCATCAGGTCGATGTAGACGGCGGCGGGGTTGAGCTTGAGGGCCATCGAGACCCAGTGCGGCAGGTGGTCCGTCTTCAGCATCTGGTCGATCGACCACATGACGCCCGAGGCGTACATCCAGGTCCGCAGGATGAACGGCATCAGCTGGCTGACGTCCGGGCTCTTCGCGCCGATCCGCGCCATGAACATGGCGCAGCCGGCGCAGAAGACGGCCATGAGGACGAGGGTGGGGAGGGCGAGCAGCCAGCTCGGGGCGGGCGTCTGGCCGTAGATGAGCAGCAGGATGACCAGCGCGCCCATGGTGATCAGCAGCTGCTGGAAGAGCTGGACCACGGTGGACAGAGGCAGCGAGGCGCGAGGGAAGTGCAGGGCGCGGACCAGGCCGAGGTTGGACTGCACGGCGCGCGTGGAGGCGTTGACGCAGCTTCCGATGAAGTCCCAGACGAAGACACCCGTGATCAGGAACGCGATGTAGTCCGGTACGGCCCGCTGGGCGTGCATCACGATGCCGAAGATGAAGTAGTAGACGGCCGCGTTGAGCAGCGGGGTCATCAGGTGCCAGACCTGCCCGAGGCTGGCCTGGCTGTACTGGGCGTGCATCCGGGCCGTGGCGTACGAGGTCACGAAGTGGCGCCGGCCCCAGAGCTGCGCGATGTAGCGGGGGAGGGTGGGGCGGGCTCCGCTGAGGGTCAGGTCGTGGGCCGCCGCCAGCTCGGCGATGGGGTCCGGGGACTTGGCCGTGTCCTTGCCCCTGCCCTTGGCCCGGTCCTTGCGGTGCGAGGGGGAGGGGGCGGGGGGTGGCGCGGTGGTCACTGTCACGAGGGTCGCTTTCGACGGGGTCGGGGCGTCGGCTGGCGATGGGACGGGTCCGTATCGTCGCTACGGTGAGGTTAGGTCGTTCGACGTCGGAACGCAACCGTATCGTCGTCGAGGGATATGCTCTCCTCATGACCCCTGAGCCTGCCGCCGCCGCCACTGCCCCCACCCCCCGAAGAGCCCCCGCGGGGGCCGCCGTCCTGCGCGAGGACGTGACCGAGGCGATCCGGGCGGCCGTCCTCGACGAGCTGGCGACGGTGGGGTTCTCGCGGATGTCGATCGAGGGCATCGCGCGGCGGGCGGGCGTGGGGAAGACGGCCGTGTACCGCCGGTGGAAGTCCAAGCTGCACCTGGTGCTGGACCTGGTCGGCGCCTTCGCGACGGACGGCCTGCCGGTGCCGTCGACGGGGGCGCTCTACGGGGATGTACGGGCGCTGCTGGAGGTGATGACGCACGTGCTGCGGCATCCGGTGGCCTCGGCGGTGATCCCCGACCTGCTGGTGGAGGCGGCGCGGAATCCGGAGATCGCGGACGCGGTGCGGGGGGCTCTGCTGGAGGGGCAGCGGCGGATGGCGGAGGGGATCATCTCCGAGGCGGTGGCGCGCGGCGAGCTGCCCGTGGGGGTGGATGCGGGGAGGGCGCTCGATCTGGCGATCGGGCCCTTGTACTGGCGGCAGGTGGTGGTGCGGGACGCGGTGTCGCGGGGCTACCTGGACGGGCTTGCGCGGTCCGTCGTTGCCGGGCTGACGGCCGGGCCGGCCTAGGGGCTCCCGCTGCGCGGGGTGGAGTCCCCTACCCGCCCTTCCTCCGTTCCCAGGGCTCTGCCCTGGCCCGGTCCTCAAGCGCCGGACGGGCTGGAGGGGTGCCGGGCTGTGCCCGGGCCCCCTGGGGCTCCGCCCCAGACCCCGGTCCTCAAACGCCGGACGGCTGGGAGGGGCGGGCGGGTGGGAGGGGTGGGCGGGGTGGGAGTGGTTACGGCCAGCGGGACGTGGTCAGGTGGGCCAGGGTGGGTTCCGGGGTGGCTGAGGGGGCCGCGGGGGTGGGGCGGCGGTCTTCCAGGGGGGTGACGGGGGCGGTCGGCTGGCTCAGGAAGACGCGGCGGACCACGCGCTCCGCCGCCTGGCCGTCGTCGTGCGTGCAGAACCGGGTCCGGAAGGACGCGCGGAGCTGAGCCGAGCGCGAGCCCTGCCAGTGGCCGGTGGAGAAGATGTCCACCAGCTCGTCCTCGGTGCGGGCGATCGCTCCCGGGGGGAAGGCGCGGAGGTCGAAGTACGTGCCGCGGGAGGCCTCGTACGCCTCCCAGTCGTCCGCGTGGATGACGATCGGGCGGTCCAGGGACGCGTAGTCGAACATCAGGGACGAGTAGTCCGTCACCAACGCGTCCGAGGCCAGGCAGAGTTCCTCGACGGAGGGGTGGGAGGAGACGTCGAGGAGACGCGGGTGCGGTTCGGGGGAGGGCGAGCCCGCGTAGGTGAGGTGGGTGCGGGTCAGGATCGTGTAGCGGGGGCCCAGGTCGCGCAGGATCCGGTCGAAGTCCGGGTGGGCGGGGCGGCTGCGGCGGTAGTCGCGGTGGGTCGGCGCGTACAGGATCGCGGTGGAGCCCGGCGGGATGCCGAGGCGTTCGCGCAGTTCCAGGACGTCCGCCTGGGTGGCCCGGTGGTACACGTCGTTGCGGGGGTAGCCGTACTCGAGCGTGGTGTAGGAGGCGGGGACCGCCTTCTCCCAGACGAGGGTGGAGTGGCGGTTGGAGGACAGCAGGTAGTCCCACTGGTCCGCGCCGCGGAGCAGGCCCGCGAAGTCCGTCGTGGGGGTGGCCGCCGGGCGGTCCTGGAGGTCGAGGCCGACCCGCTTGAGCGGGGTGCCGTGCTGCGTCTGGACGAGGATCTGGCCGGGGCGCTTGACCAGCGCACGGTCGAAGTTGACGTTCGTGACGAGGTAGGTGGCACGGGCCAGGGCCGCCCAGTACGCCGCCGAGCCCGGGCGGAGGAAGGTGGTTTCGCGCGGGAGGGTCGCGGCGTGCGCCGGGTCGCAGATCCATGCCGTCCGCATGCGCGGGGCGAGTTCGCGCAGCTTGGCCTCGATGGCCGCCGGGTTGCAGGCGTAACCGCCGTGCCAGTACGCGGAGAAGACCGCCAGCTCCGGGCGGAGCGGGAGCAGGCGCTGCGCGCGGTAGTGCAGGCGCAGGACGGTCTCGCGCAAGCCCCGGCCCAGGGTCATCCCGGTGCGGCCCGCCGTGAGCGAGCCCGAGCGGAGCAGGGACAGGACGCGGTACGCGCGCCGCGTGCCCAGCCGCATCAGGAGGTGGCGGGTGCGGTCCGTCCGGCTCAGGGACAGCGGACGCGGGCCCGGCACCCGGTAGCGGCGCAGCAGGGCCGAGGCCCGGGCGAAGAACTCGGCGCGGGCGGCGCGCGGGAGCCGGCGCGGATCCGCGTACAGGGCGCAGAAGTGCTCGGCCATCCGCCGGTGCACGGCGGGCCGCCAGCGCTCCAGCTCGGGGCGGGTGGCGAGGTAGCCGAAGACGCGGTCGTACTGGTCGAAGACGTCCAGGTGGCGGCGGGTGGACGTGGTCAGGATCGAGCCGGTGCGGCGCTGGCGGTAGTGCACGCAGACCCGGTCGAGGACGGCGACCGACTCCGCCGCCAGGAGCGCCGGGTAGGTCCAGGGGGTGTCCTCGTAGAAGCCGGGCGGGAAGGAGAGGCCCTCGCGCTCCACGTACTCGCGGCGGTAGGTCTTGTTCCACACCACCATCAGCATGCCGAGGAGGGCGGGGCGGTCGGCGAGCCGGAAACTCGCCGGGCCCTCCTCGCGGAGGCGGTGGGAGAGGCTGTTGCGGATCGTCTCGCCGGTCCAGTAGGTGCGCGCGTAGTCGTAGACGAGCACGTCCGGGGAGCCGGTGGCCTTCAGCCGGTCGGTGATGGCCTGCAGGGCGCCGGGGGCGAGGGTGTCGTCGCCGTCGAGGAAGACCAGGTAGTCGCCGGTGGCCCGGGACAGGCCCGCGTTGCGGGCCGGCCCCAGGCCGAGGTTGTGCGCCAGGTGCACGGCGGTGACCCGGGGGTCGCGGGCCGCGTAGTCGTCGATGATCGAACCGCAGGCGTCCGGGGAGGCGTCGTCGACCACGATCAGTTCGAGATCCGGGTACGACTGGGTCAGGACCGAGTCCAGACTCTCCTGGAGGTACGCCTGGACCTTGTACGCGGGCACGATGACGCTGAACCGGGGCACGGCACATCCAGGGGTCGGCGCGGGCATATGGCCCAGGAACCCCCGGCGTGGTGATCGGGTTACGCAGGGTGCGGCATTCGGGTTACGCAGCGTCAACCCGGCACGTCAACACCATGATCAGAGGCTGATCGCTTGCGCGATCGGCTACTTGCTCGGCTACTTGCTCGACTACTTGATCGCTCCCGCCATCACCCCCGAGACGAACTGCCGCTGGAAGGCGAAGAAGACGACGAGCGGCACCACCATCGACAGGAAGGCGCCGGGCGCCAGCACGTCGATGTTGTTCCCGAACTGCCGCACCTGCTGCTGGAGCGCGACCGTGACGGGCGGGTGCGCCGAGTCCGCGAAGACCAGGGCGACCAGCATGTCGTTCCACACCCACAGGAACTGGAAGATGCCGAGCGAGGCGATCGCCGGACCGCCCAGCGGCAGCACCACCCGCGTGAACAGCCGCAGTTCGCCCGCCCCGTCGAGACGGGCCGCCTCCAGCAGCTCGCGCGGGATCTCCGCGAAGAAGTTGCGCAGCAGGAACACGGCGAACGGCAGCCCGAAGGCGGTGTGGAAGAGGACCACGCCCGCCGTGGTCTCGAACAGGCCGATGGAGCCGAAGAGTTCGGAGACCGGGATCAGCGCCACCTGGACGGGTACGACGAGCAGCGCGACCACGATCAGGAACAGCCAGTCGCGGCCCGGGAACTCCAGCCAGGCGAAGGCGTATCCGGCGAACGCCCCCAGCGCCAGGACGAGCAGGGTCGCCGGGACGGCGATGGCCGCCGTGTCGATCAGCGAGCCCGTGACGGTCTCGTTGGCCAGCAGCCGCTCGTAGTTGCCGGCCGTGAGGCGGGAGGGCGCCGTCAGCGCCTGCCACCACCCGCCGTCGTTCAGCGCGGTGGGGGAGAGGAAGGAGGAGACCAGCAGCCCGAGCGTGGGCAGCAGCCAGAACAGGCCCGCGAGGATCAGGAAGACGCGCAGCGCCCCGCCGGCCGCCCGGGCGGCGAGGGACCGCGCGGTGGCGACCGGGCCGAGGGGTGAGGTGGGGGACTGCGCACGGGACGGCGTAGGGGACGGCGTACGGGACGGGGCGCGCGGCGCTGTGCTCATCGGCGGGCCTCCCGGCGCATCCGGCGGATGTTGTAGACCATGACGGGAGCCACCAGGACCAGCAGCAGCACCGCGATGGCGCTGCCCAGCCCCGGATCGGCGTCCGTACCGAAAGAGGTCCGGTACAGCTGGAGCGCCAGGACGTTGGCGTCGTCCTGCACCGCGCCCGGCGCGATCACGAAGACCAGGTCGAAGACCTTCATGACGTTGATGACGAGGGTGACCAGCACGACGGCCAGGACGGGCGCCAGCAGCGGCACCGTGATCCGGCGCAGCACCTGCCACTCGCTCGCCCCGTCCACCCGCGCCGCCTCCAGCAGTTCGCGCGGTACGGCGGCCAGCCCGGCCCCGATCAGCACCATCGCGAACCCGGCCCACATCCACACGTAGGCCCCGATCACCGCCGGGGTCACCAGGGTCGGCCCGAGCCACTCGACGCCGGCGTACGCCTCCCGGAAGTTCGAGGCGGGCAGCCGCAGCACTGCGCCGTCGGCCGCGGCGGACAGGGTGAAGGTGCCGTCGGCCCGGGTCCTCGCCGAGTCGACCACCCGGCCGTCCTTGACCGCCTCGACGCGCAGCCCCGACAGGGCGGACTCGGTGGTGTCGACCGTGTTCGTCGTACCGCCCCCGCCCCGGGTGAAGTCCTGCCAGGCGGTACCGGTGACCTTCCCCGGCTCGGTGGCGGCCGCCCGCGCCGTACGCGTTCCCGGCGGAAGGGCCTCGGGGGCGATGCCGACCAGCGGGAGCGGCGCGGGCACGCCCGCCCGTACCGGATCGCGGGTCACGTACGCGCCCCCGTCGGCCGGGACCAGCGGCGAGTCCCGGCCGGGGCGGGCCTTGGGGAAGGCGGAGGACTCGGCGAAGGTGTCGTGGACGCCGACCCAGACGGCGTTGGCCACGCCCCGGTCGGGATCGGCGTCGTAGACGAGCCGGAAGATGATGCCCGCGGCGAGCATCGAGATGGCCATCGGCATGAAGACGATCAGTTTGAAGGCCGTTCCCCAGCGCACCCGTTCGGTCAGCACGGCGAAGAGCAGCCCGAGCGCGGTGGCGGTGACCGGGGCCAGCACCACCCAGATCGCCGTGTTGCCCAGCGCGGTGCGGATCGTGTCGTCGCGCAGGATCTCCCCGTAGTTCCCGCCGCCCACGAACTTTTCGCCGGAGCGGTCGAAGAAGCTGCGGTAGAGCGAGTAGCCGATGGGATGCACGACGAGCGCGCCGAGCAGGACGAGGGAGGGGAGGAGGAACGCCGCGGCGGTCAGTCGGCGGCGCCGGGTCTCCTTGCCCTTGGGGGATCGCGCCCCGGCGGCGGGGCGCGCCGCCGGGGCGGTGGCGGGGGAGGCCACCGGGATCAGTTCCCGTAGGCCTTGGCCGCGTCCGCCTCCAGCCTCGCCTGCGTCCCCGCGATGTCGGCCGGGTTCGCCAGGAAGTCCTGGAGCGCCTTCCATTCGCCCGCGCCCGGGGTCCCGCCGAAGGCCGACGGGGCCTGGTCCGACATGTCGAAGCGGAAGTTGTCGCCCGCCGCGATCAGGGCCTCGGCGATGCCGCGCTGGATGTCGTTCGGGTAGGCGTCCGGTTCGAGCGCCTTGTTCGGGGAGAGGAAGCCGCCCTCACGGGCATGGATCCGAGCCGAGTCCACCGAAGCCAGGAACGTCAGCAGTGCCTGCGCGCCCTTCGAGTCCTTCAGCGCGACCGCCACGTCCCCGCCCGAGACCACCGGAGACTTGGCGCCGACCGCCGGGAAGGGGAAGACCTTCGCGTCGGTGCCCACCTTCGCCTCCGTCTGGGCGATGTTGACCGCCACGAAGTCGCCCTCGAAGACCATCGCGGCGGCCGGCCGGTCGCCGCCGGTGAAGGTCTGCGTCACCGACTTCGGGAACTCGGTCGCCAGCGCCCCGCTCTGGCCGCCCGCCAGGAAGTCCTTGCGGCCGAACAGCTCGGCGAGCGAGGTCAGCGCCTGCTTGACGCTGTCGTCAGTCCACTTGATCTCGTGCTTCGCCAACTGGTCGTACTTCTCCGGGCCCGCCTGCGAGAGGTAGACGTTCTCGAACCAGTCGGTCAGGGTCCAGCCGTCGGCCCCGGCCACCGAAACCGCCGGAGTACCGGACGCGGACAGGGTGTCGGCCGCCGTGAGGAGTTCCTTCCAGGTCGCCGGGGGGCGTACGCCCGCCGCCTCGAAGGCCTTCGCGTTGTACCAGATCAGCGACTTGTTGGCGGCCTTGTAGTAGACGCCGTACTGGGTGCCGTCGACCGCGCCCAGCGTCTTCCAGCCGGGCGAGTAGTTCTGGTCGAGCTGCGCCTGCGCGTCGGCGCCCACCGGCTTCGCCCACTTGTTCTTGACCGCCGAGACCAGCGCCCCGACCTGCGGGAGCAGTGCCACGTCCGGCGGGGCGCCGCCCGCGATCTTCGAGCCGAGGAAGGTGACGATCGGGTCCTGGGCCGGAACGAAGGTGACCGTGGAGCCCGTCCGCCGCTCGAACTCCTTCAGGACTTTGACGAAGTTCGCCTGCTCCGCGCCCGTCCAGACGGCGGCGACCTCCAGCTTCTCCCCGTCGAGACGGGGTAACGCGACGACCGGCCCGCCCGGGGTGCCGGAGCTGTCCGTGCCCTTCGCGGGCTCCTTGCCGTCGCTGCCGCTGCCGCAGGCGCTCAGCGCCAGCGCGCCGGCCAGGGCCAGCGCGGCCCAGGTGTGCCGTCGGCTGTGTGGTGTCCGGGGTGTCCGGGGTGTCCCGGGTGTCGTGCGGCTCGTTCCGTGCGTGCGCATGGCGGTGCCCCCGATGCCTCGCTGGCGATGGTGTGTCCCGTGCCACAAGGTCTACGCCGCCCCGCGCACCCCCGCAATACCGCCTCACGGCGTACGGGGGTGTGCGGAGGACCGCTCGGGGGCCTACCCGGGGGTCCGGGAGGGGCCCGTCGGGGGCCGGGTCAGGGGGCCGGCGGGAACAGCACCGGGACCGCCGACACCAGGTGCGAGGCCCGGTCCAGGGCGCTGGCCAGCAGCGCCAGGTCGGTCGGGCCGTTGCCCAGCTCGCGGACCGGGCGACGGGCCGGCGGATCGCCCATCCGCTCCCACTCCACCGGCACCACCGTCGGCCGCAGCGTCGCCGTCCGGGGGATCCGGCCGGTCACCCGGCCGCCCTGGAACGGGACCGTGCGCCCGTCGGCGTACCGGAGCACGCCCCGGCCGGGGCCCGGCTGGTCGGGGGCGTCGAGCTCCACGCGCAGGGTCGTGAGCCGGGCCAGCTCGGTGTCGGCCGTCCGGTCCGGGCGGGCGCTGGTGGCCGCCAGGTGCACCCCGAGGCGGGCTCCCTCGCGGGCCACCGCCTCCAGCGCGCGGACCACCGAACCGGCGGCGGGCCGGCCCGTGCTGCCCAGGCCCGGCGCGACCAGCGCGTCGAAGTCGTCCACGAGCACGACGAGGCGGGGCAGCGGGCTGGGCCCGGCCGCCGGATCGGTACGGGTGGCCGAGGCGCGCAGCCGCAGGGTGCCGGAGCGCTGGGGTTCGAGATCGCCGCGCAGCTCCCCGGGGGTGGGCTGGCGGGGCGAGACCATCCGGTCGGAGACCTCGCGCACGGCGTGCCACTCGGAGAACGGCACCCCGTCCAGGAGCTCGGCCCGCCGCTTGAGCTCCGCACCGAGCGCCTGCGCGAACTCCCGCATCCGCAGCGGGTCCGAGGCGATCAGGTGCGCCGAGACGTGGGGCAGCTCCGTACAGGGCAGCAGGCCGTCGCCGCGCTCGCCGCCGGCCCCGTCGAGCAGGACCAGGCCGAGCCGGTCGGGCCGGGCGGCGGCCGACAGGGAGGCGGCCACGGAACGCAGCAGTTCCGTACGGCCGCTTCCGGCGGGCCCCTCGATCAGCACGTGCGGCCCGTCGGTGACCAGTTCGGCGCCCACCGGCCCGCGCCGGCCGGTGCCGAGGACTATCTCCGCGAGCCCGCCGACGCGCTGCCCCTGGTCGGTGGAGGCGGCCCAACGGGCCATCAGGGACGCCGGGGTGGCCCGGGCCAGCCCCAACTCGTCCAGCAGCCGGGAGGTCTGGGGCAGGTTGGCGACGGCCGGCCGGTAACCGCCCTCGATGACGGGGGAGTCGGCCTTCAGCGGGGCCAGGGCGCGGGCGAACCGCTCCGCCCAGGCCGCCGATACGGCGTCCGCCGTGGCCGTCCCGCCGGAGGCGGCCGGTCTGCCGCCCGCGACCGCGAAGGTCCGTACGGTCGTGGCCACATCACCGCTGAGCAGGGCCGCGGTCCGGCAGTCCCGGAAGGCGGGGGCGGCCGCGCAGGCCGCCTCGTAGGTCTCGGCGACCGGTGAGGCGGGCGTCGCGGCCGGCGCCTCGGCCAGGGCCAGCACGTGGATCCCGGCGGCCGGGCCGTGCGAGGCCAGCCGGCTGGTGATGTCCCGCAGCGCCCCGGGACCGGGGTCCCCGTCGAGGACCAGGAGGGTGTACGGACCCCGGTAGGCGTACGAGGCCTCGCGCACCGCGTCCGGTCCGGCGGCGGCCCAATGGGTGCCGAGGGGGCCGTCGTCGAGCCGCCGGGTCAGCTCCCCGGTGCGGGCGGCCGCCTGATCGCGGTCGTACGCGAGCAGCAGCCGGCAGTCCTGCCCGTGCGCGGGGCGTACGTGGGGCAGCCAGCCGAGCCAGCCCCAGTCGCGGCGGCGTTCGGCGAGCGGACGGGCCCGGTCGGTGGCGATCAGCACGATCTCCAGGCGCTGGCCGGGGGCGTGCAGGGCCGCGAGCCGCGCGATGACGGAGCGGGCCACACCGGTCAGCCGGGCCCGGGGTCCGGCGATGCCGAGCGCGCCGGTCTCGCGGAGCGCGACCTCGCTGCCCGCGCCGAGCGTGACATCGAGCCCGGGAGGCCCGGCCCACAGTCGCGGGGCCGGCCCGAGGGCGGTGAGCAGCAGGGTCGCGGGATCGTCGGAGCCGGGCCGCACCGTGACGGCGGCCTCGGCCTCGGCGACCACCTCCACCTCGGCGGCCTCCGCCCCGCGCACCCATTTCCGCGCCCAGGCCCCGATCCCGCGACGTGCCCCACGGCGGGGCTCGGCCCCGCCCTCGGCCGCGCGGGCCGGCTCGGACTCCTCCCAGCCCTCCGCGCCGTGATGCTCGACCCCGGTCCGCGGCGACGACCCCGCCCCGGCGTGGCCGTAGGGGCCGGGGGCACCACCCGCGTGTGCGGCTCCGGCGTACGGGTCGGGCGCCCCGGCGTGCTGCCCGGAGGCGCCCGCGCCGTACTGTCCGGCGGCTCCGCCGTCTCGTGCTGCTCCGGCGTGCCCGCCGGGGTGGCTGCCGGGGTGTTCTGCCGCGGCGTGCCGGCCGGGGGCCGCCCCGGGGTGGGCGGGTTCCGTGTACCGGCCCGGGGCTGCGGCCGGGTGTGCCGGTCCGCCGTACTGCCCGGCGGCTCCGCCCTCGTGGGGTGCTCCGCCGTACTGTCCGGCGGCGGGCCGGTCGGGAAGCGAAGGGTGTCCGGCGCCCGCGGTGCCGGACCCGGCGGCGGGCCTGGCGATCCGGCCCGCGCGGAGGGAGCCGGCGGCGTCGCCGTCCCGGCCGGTCTCCCCGTAGGGCCAGGGGTCCGGGGAAGCGGAGCCGGACGCGTCGCCGCGGCCGCCTCCGGTGTGGTGCTCGGTGCCCCGGGCGGCGGGGACCGTTCCGGCGCCGCCGTCCCGGTGAGCCCCGGGCGCGCCCGCGGCGCCGTGCCCGGGCCTGACGGGGTCGGGGGCGGAGCCCCCGTTCCGGGAAGGGGCGGGGTGCGGGATCTGCCCCTGTGCCCCCCGGCTCCCCGCGCCGGGGTACGCCGCTGCGGCCCGGGCGCCGCCGCCGGGGTGTGACCCCGTGGCGGTGTCCGGCGCAGCGCCGGTCCACGCTCCGCTGGAAGCGCCGCCGCCTTGGTGTGACCCCGCCGGGCTGCCGGGCGTAGCGCCGGTCCGGGCTTCGCCGGAGGCCCCGCCGCCGGGGTGTGATTGCGCCGCCGAGCCCGGCGTGGCGCCCGCGCGGACGGAATCGGGGTGGCCGGGGGGCGCGTCGGGGTGGGGTCCCGGGAGGGGGACGGAGAGGTGGCCCTCCAGGTCAGGGGTGAGGGGGAGGGGAGCGGGGGCCGGGCCCACGGCCAGGCGGAGGGTGGATTCTCCGACCCGCAGCAGCGCCCCCGGCGCGAGCGCCACCCGCTCCGCGCCGACCACCGCGCCGTCGAGCGTCGTACCGTTCGTCGACCCGAGGTCGGCCACCGCCACCCGCCCGTCGGGCAGCACCGTCACGGTGCAGTGCAGGCGCGATACGTCGGGATCGTCCAGCGGGACGTCCGCGTCGGCGGAGCGCCCGATCCGGATCGCCCCCGGGTGCAGCAGGTGCACCCCGCCGGCGTCCGGGCCGGCCACGACGTGCAGCTGCGGCCCGTCGCCGAGGGCGGTCGCGGCCGCGGTCCCGTCCGTCCGGACGTCGGGGCCGGGCACGTTCAGCGACAGCACCGCCCCGTCCACGAGCGGCGGCTCGCCGAGCGCGCACCGCGAAGGGTCCAGGCGCTCCGTACCGGCGTACAGCACCACCGTGCCACCGGTGTCGGGTCCGCCGACGGTCGCCGCGAGCCCGGAGGCCACCGCGGACAGCGCGGTGCCGACGGGCGCGGTGACGAGTACGTCACAGCTCGCCGGCGTGCCTCCTCCGCCGGTACCCCCGCCGGAGGCGGTCGCGGTGGAGGTCTGGTGGCCGCTGCGCGACCCCGACCCAAGGACGGTCAGCCGGATCTGCATCGCCGTCAGCGGTCCCTTCTGCGCGGTGCGCGGTGTGTGCGCCCGGCAGGGACCCGCGGGAGGGATCACCCATGCCGTCGGCATGTGGTGCCCGTCCGTCCGCCCCCACCCGGCACGGACGCGTCGTCCGGTCAGGTCTGCCCGGAAGGCGGGGCTCCCGTCCCGGCCGTTCCGTACGGGTGCATCCTCGCACCTGTCGTCTTCGACACGCCCGCCACCCACCGGCAAGTGATCTTGATCGGTCGCGGACCGGCACCGGACCTGCAAGCGGGCCGATCGGATATCGACAGGATGGCCGGGAAAATCGCCCCCGGCATACGCCGCAAACATCACCCTTAGTGCATATGTGCGGCAACCAACCTCCCTCACCCCGCGTCTTCCCTCGGGACAAGCCCTAGAGTGGGCCGGAAAACCATTTCGCAGATCAGGCGTGGACCAAGCGTGGACCAAGCGCGACCGTGCGCGGATCACTCGCCGGAATCGACGACAGCAGGGAGCGCGCGACGTGCGGCCAGTCGGCAGCAAGTACCTGCTCGAGGAGCCGCTCGGGCGCGGCGCCACGGGCACCGTCTGGCGCGCCCGCCAGCGTGAGGCGGCGGGTGCGGAGGCGGCCGTGGCCGGCCACCCCGGCGAGACCGTGGCCATCAAGGTCCTCAAGGAGGAGCTGGCCCAGGACCCGGACATCGTCATGCGCTTCCTGCGCGAGCGCTCGGTCCTGCTGCGCCTGACCCACCCCAACATCGTGCGCACCCGCGACCTCGTCGTCGAGGGCGATCTCCTCGCGCTGGTCATGGACCTCATCGACGGCCCGGACCTGCACCGGTACCTGCGCGAGAACGGCCCCTTCACCCCGGTCGCGGCGAGCCTGCTGACCGCGCAGATCGCGGACGCGCTCGCCGCCAGCCACGCCGACGGGGTGGTCCACCGCGACCTGAAGCCCGCCAACGTCCTGGTCGACGAGCGCGACGGCCAGATGAAGCCGATGCTCACCGACTTCGGCATCGCGCGCCTGGCCGACTCCCCGGGCCTGACGCGCACGCACGAGTTCGTCGGCACCCCGGCCTACGTCGCCCCCGAGTCAGCCGAGGGCCGCCCGCAGACCTCCGCCGTCGACATCTACGGCGCCGGCATCCTGCTGTACGAGCTCCTCACCGGCCGGCCGCCCTTCGCCGGCGGCACCGCGCTGGAGGTCCTGCACCGCCACCTCAGCGAGGATCCGCAGCGCCCGCCGAACGTGCCCGAGCCGCTGTGGACGGTCATCGAGCGCTGCATGCGCAAGGAACCCAATGAGCGCCCGAGCGCGGAGACCCTGGCGCGCGGCCTGCGCGTCGTCGCCTCCGGCATCGGCGTGCACTCCACGGTCGTCGAGGTCGAGGCCGCCCTCGGCGTCGGCGCGCTCCTCGCGCCCGACCCCTCGCCCGCGCCGGTGCCCGCGACCCCGGGCGCCGCGGACGCCACGCAGATGCTGCCCGGAGGGTCCGCCGGGGCCTCCCCGATGGGGGCCTACGACCCCAACGCCATGACCAGCGTGATGCCGCCGGTCGGCGCGGCCGACGCCACGTCGGTGCTCCCGAGCACGGGGGCGCCCGGGGCCGACCCGACCTCCGTGATGCCGCCCGTGCAGCGGCCGGACTCGCCGCACCCGTGGCAGTCGCAGATGCAGGCCGCCCGTGACCGCAACGAGCAGACGCAGATGCAGTACCTGGACCCGAGCGAGGACCCCCTGCGCCGCAGGCCGCAGCGCCAGGGCCCGCCGCCGCAGCAGCAGCAGCAGCAGTACCAGCAGCAGCCTCAGCGACCGCAGCAGCCTCCGCAGCAGCAGCCGTACCGTCAGGCCCCGCCGCCGCAGCAGTACCAGCAGCCCCAGCAGTACCAGCAGCAGCAGTACGCGCCGCAGCCGCCGCCGCAGCACTACCAGCAGCCGCAACAGCCCCAGCAGTACCAGCCGCAGCAGCAGCCCCAGTACCGCCAGCCCCAGCCGCCGCCCCAGCAGCAGCCCCCCCAGGGGCCGCCGCCGGCCCGCCGGGAGCCCCGCGAGCCGCGCCGCAGCGCGAACCCGGTGAGGATCCCGGGGCTGGGCTGCCTCAAGGGCTGCCTGGTGATGATCCTGGTGTTCTTCGTCGCGGGCTGGCTGGTCTGGGAGTTGACCCCGCTCCAGGAGTGGGTCGGCACCGGCCGGGGCTGGTGGGACCAGGTGTGGACCTGGGGCACGGGCGTCGTGGACTGGGTCACCGAGATCGGCGATGCCACCAGCGGTACGGGCGGTACGGGCTCCTGATCCTTCCCGCCCCGACCGGGCGCGCAGTACCGGCACAATCGGCCCGAACCGGGCCTTGTACCGGTGACTTCGTGGATTTGTCGACTTCCAGGACGTGATTTCGCCCGCAGAAGTGAAGGTCGCCGCGATCCGTGGACTCCAACACCCACCTGGCCGCGTAGCTTTGGTGCGTACGCCAGCCGCTGAGGGAGCAGTTGTGGCACGGAAGATCGGCAGCCGGTACACCGCGCACCAGATCCTTGGACGCGGCAGCGCGGGCACGGTGTGGCTGGGCGAGGGGCCTGACGGCCCCGTCGCCGTCAAACTGCTGCGCGAGGACCTCGCGTCCGACCAGGAACTCGTCGGACGGTTCGTCCAGGAACGCAGCGCGCTCCTGGGCCTGGAACACCCGCACGTCGTCTGCGTCCGCGACCTCGTCGTGGACGGCAACGACCTCGCCCTCGTCATGGACCTCGTCCGCGGTACGGACCTGCGCACGCGCCTCGACCGCGAGCGGCGGCTCGCCCCCGAGGCGGCCGTCGCCATCGTCGCGGACGTCGCCGACGCGCTGGCCGCGGCGCACGCGGCCGGGGTCGTGCACCGGGACGTCAAGCCGGAGAACGTCCTGCTCGACATGCAGGGACCGCTCGGCCCGGGCGGCGCGCATCCGGCGCTGCTCACCGACTTCGGCGTGGCCAAGCTCATCGACTCGCCGCGGCGGGCCACCGGCGGCCGGGCCTCGGCCCCCACCACCCGGATCATCGGCACGCCCGACTACCTGGCGCCGGAGATCGTGGAGGGGCTGCCGCCGCGCGCGGCGGTGGACATCTACGCCCTGGCCACCGTGCTGTACGAACTCCTCGCCGGTTTCACGCCGTTCGGCGGCGGGCATCCCGGGGCGGTGCTGCGGCGCCACGTGACGGAAACCGTCGTCCCGCTCCCCGGCATCCCCGACGAGCTGTGGCAGCTGATGGTCCAGTGCCTCGCGAAGGCCCCCGCCTCGCGGCTCCGGGCCTCGGAGCTCTCCCTGCGCCTGCGCGACCTGCTGCCGCTGCTGGCGGGGATGCCGCCGCTGGACGTGGACGAGCCGGACGAGCCGGAGCAGGCGGAGTTCCCGGAACCGGAGGCGATCGCCGATCCGGTGCGCCGCCGGGGCGTTGTCCCGCTGGTCCCCGGCTCCTCCACCGACTCCAACCGGGACACCCACACCTCGATGAGGGTGCCGGGGCCGGACGAGCTGGCGGGCGGCGCCCTGGGCACGGCCCGCGTTCCGCGTCCCGCCGGGGGGCACCGGCCCGGGTCCGCGCGGCACCGGGCGGAGACCGTCCGCAAGCGGAGGCTCGCGCTGTCCGCTGCCGCGGTCGCGCTGGTCGCGGCGGTGGGTGTCGGCGGCTGGCTGGCCGTCTCCTCCGACTCGGCGCCGCCGCAGGACGACAAGCAGTCGGGCTCGACGGCCCCGTAGCCGGGGGAGCGGGAGGCTCGGCCCTGCGGGGCGAAGTCCCCTACCCGCCCTTCGCCCGTTCCCCGGGGCTCGGCCCCGGACCCCGCGCCTCAAACGCCGGCGAGGCTGAAATGGCGCTCCGCGTCACCCGGCCCACACCGGCCAAACCCAGCCCACATCGGCCAAACCCAGCCCCTCCGGCGTTCGAGGAGCGGGGGTCCGGGGGCCGGCCCCCGGGAACGGCGCCGCACCCGGCAACGGGTCCGGGCGGAGCCCGGGGAACGGTGGAAGGGCGGGTAGGGGACTCCGAGCCGCGCAGCGGCCAGGGCCCAGCCGCGCAGCGGCCCGACCCCGCCCCGCAGAGCTCTGCGGCTACGCCCCGGTCAGCTCCGGATGCCAGCGCCGCGCCACCGCCGGGTGGGCCCGGACCCAGCCCTTCAGCTCGTTGCGGCCGTACTCCGCGTGCAGCGGGTTCGACGCGTCGTGCGCTATCCCAGGCGCCGTGTCCAGGTAGTCGCCCGGGACCGTCTCGATGACGGCGTCCAGGCGCGGGTTGTAGAAGAACGGCACGGAGAACCGCTCCACGGCCCCCGCCGGGCTCACCACGCGGTGGTCCGTCGCCGTCAGGTACCCCTCCGTCGCGATCTCCAGCAGTTCGCCCAGGTTGACCACGAAGGCCCCCGGCAGCGGAGGGACGTCCAGGAAGGCCCCGTCCCGGACCACCTGGAGCCCGCCCACCGAGTCCTGGAGGAGGAGGGTGAGGAAGCCGTAGTCCTTGTGCACCCCGACCCCCTGGTCGGTGCCCGTGGGGGCGGATCCCGGGTAGCGGATCAGCTTCGTGTGCAGGTGGGGCCGGTCCGCGAAGGCCGCGTCGAAGAAGTCCGCCGGGGCGCCGATCGAGGCGAGCAGCTCCTGGAGCAGGCGGTGCGCCACCGCCGCCAGCCGGGACTGCCACCCCAGCACCGCGTCCCGCAGTTCCGGCAGCGCGGCGGGCCACTGGTTCGGGCCCTCCAGCCACAGGTACGCCGGGTCGTCCGGTCCGACCTCCCGCGCCTCCCGCTCCGCGCCCACGTCGAGCTGGTCGCGCCAGTCGGAGGCGCCGCCGGTCAGCTCGTGCCCGATACGGGTGTAGCCCCGGAAGTGCGGGGAGTTGAGATTGCTCACGGCCAGCCGGTCCGCCTCCGGGAGGGCGAAGAACGCCCTGGTCAGCTCCAGGATGCGGGCGGTCTCGGCGGCGGTGATCCCGTGCCCGGTGAGGTGCAGGAAGCCGCTGTCCCGGGCGGCCGCGTGCAGTTCCTTGCGGAAGGAGTCGCGCAGCGCCGGATCGTCGGCCTGGGACAGGTCCAGGACCGGAAGGGAGGGCGAAGGCGGAGGGGAAGCAGAAGCAGAAGCAGAAGCAGAAGGGGAAACAGAAGGAGATGGAGAGGGCGCAGGAGAAGGGTGCGCGGACGGCATGACGGCTCCGTTTCGGGATGTCACGGGGTCCTGTCCCCGGGGGTGGCGGGGGCCGCGGCTGGGGAGGGCCGCCGGCAAGGTTGGCGCCGGGACCGCGAGGCCGCGTACAGGACCAAGTCGGATCGGGGTGGATCAGGCTTGGGGATGGTCCGGCGGCAGACAGCTCGTCGTCGTGACACGCATGTGGTCCACATGGCGGCGCTTGACGAGGAAGACGGTCATATCGTGAGCGTACGCCCGTGCGACCCGTCATTAGTACGGGGGATTCGGCCTGGCCGGAGAGCGTCCCCCGGGGACCGGCTACGCTGGACCCGTGGCAGTCGTCGATGTTTCCGAAGAGCTGAAGTCCCTCTCCTCGACCATGGGGTCGATCGAGGCCGTCCTGGACCTCGACAAGCTGAGGGCAGATATCGCCGTGCTCGAGGAGCAGGCCGCCGCGCCGTCCCTGTGGGACGACCCGGAGGCCGCTCAGAAGATCACGAGCAAGCTTTCGCACCTCCAGGCGGAGGTCCGTAAGACCGAGAGCCTGCGCGGGCGCATCGACGATCTCGCGGTGCTGTTCGACCTCGCCCAGGAAATGGACGACGCGGACACCCTCGCCGAGGCGGAGATCGAGCTGGTCTCCGTGCGCAAGGCGCTGGACGAGATGGAGGTCCGCACCCTGCTCTCCGGCGAGTACGCCGAGCGCGAGGCGCTGGTCAACATCCGGGCCGAGGCCGGCGGCGTGGACGCCTCCGACTTCGCCGAGCGCCTCCAGCGCATGTACCTGCGCTGGGCCGAGCGTCACGGCTACCCGACCGAGATCTACGAGACCTCGTACGCGGAAGAGGCCGGCATCAAGTCGACCACCTTCGTGGTCAAGGCCCCGTACGCCTACGGCACCCTCTCCGTCGAGCAGGGCACGCACCGCCTCGTCCGGATCTCGCCCTTCGACAACCAGGGCCGCCGCCAGACCTCCTTCGCGGGTGTCGAGGTGCTGCCGGTCGTCGAGTCCAGCGACCACGTCGAGATCGACGAGGGCGAGCTGCGCGTGGACGTGTACCGCGCTTCGGGCCCCGGCGGTCAGGGCGTCAACACGACCGACTCCGCGGTGCGCATCACGCACCTGCCGACCGGCATCGTGGTCTCCTGCCAGAACGAGCGCTCGCAGATCCAGAACAAGGCCAGCGCGATGAACGTCCTCCAGGCCAAGCTGCTCGAGCGGCGCCGGCAGGAGGAGAAGGACAAGATGGACGCCCTCAAGGACGGCGGAAGCTCCTGGGGCAACCAGATGCGCTCCTACGTCCTGCACCCGTACCAGATGGTCAAGGACCTCCGGACGGAGTTCGAGGTCGGCAACCCGCAGGCGGTGCTCGACGGCGAGATCGACGGCTTCCTGGAGGCCGGGATCCGCTGGCGCAAGCAGCAGGAGCAGACCGCGTAGGTCCGTACGGCTGTCGCAGGCAGTCGCGAGCAATCGCAAGCAAGCAGTCGGAAGGGCCCGGACGCCGTTGAGGTGTCCGGGCCCTTCCGTATGTGTGTCTGATCGGGACGTGGCGGCTGAGGAACTACGCCGTCTGCTGAGCCACCAGTGCCAGCGCGGCCACCAGGATCACCAGTAGCGCGATGAGCGCCACGGGGTTGAGACCGCCGGAGAAGGGGTCCTCCTGCTGGAGGCGCCCCCGGTTCGCCCGGCACACCGGGCAGCGGCCCTGGTTGACGGGTGCGGCGCAGTTCGCGCACACGAGCCGGTCATATGTCATGCGCTCCTCCTTTCGTCCCCTCGGTTACAACGGTCGCGGGAACCGGTCCGTTCCCCCTCCCACTGTGCCAGCTTCGATGACATTCGGCGCGGCCCCTCCGGGCAATCACGGTCGAGCACCTCTCGGACCAGGGGATATATCGGGCAACTCCGGACGCCGGGTCCACACCTCGCGCCTGTTCGCGTATGGTCACGCACACCTACTCCCGGCGACCGTGGTGCACCCGTGATCCGATTCGACAACGTCTCCAAGTCCTACCCGAAGCAGAGCCGCCCCGCACTCAGAGATGTCTCTCTGGACATTGCGAAGGGCGAGTTCGTCTTCCTGGTCGGCTCCTCCGGCTCCGGCAAGTCCACCTTCATGCGGCTCATCCTGCGCGAGGAGCGGGCGAGCCACGGCCAGGTGCACGTCCTGGGCAAGGACCTCGCCAAGCTCTCCAACTGGAAGGTCCCGCAGATGCGGCGCCAGCTGGGGACCGTCTTCCAGGACTTCCGCCTGCTGCCGAACAAGTCGGTGGCCGACAACGTGGCCTTCGCCCAGGAGGTCATCGGCAGACCGCGCGGCGAGATCAAGAAGGCCGTTCCCCAGGTACTGGAACTCGTCGGCCTCGGCGGCAAAGAGGACCGGATGCCCGGCGAGCTCTCCGGCGGTGAGCAGCAGCGCGTGGCCATCGCCCGTGCCTTCGTCAACCGGCCGGCGCTGCTGATCGCGGACGAGCCCACCGGCAACCTGGACCCCCAGACCTCCGTCGGCATCATGAAGCTGCTGGACCGGATCAACCGGACCGGCACCACCGTGATCATGGCGACCCACGACCAGCAGATCGTCGACCAGATGCGCAAGCGCGTCATCGAACTCGAGCAGGGCCGTCTCGTCCGCGACCAGTCGCGCGGCGTCTACGGCTACCAGCACTGAAAGGCTCCTGAGACGCGATGCGCGCCCAGTTCGTCATGTCGGAGATCGGGGTCGGTCTCCGCCGCAATCTGACCATGACCTTCGCGGTCATCATCTCCGTGTCCCTGTCGCTGGCCCTGTTCGGCGGGTCCCTGCTCATGCGCGACCAGGTGAGCAAGATGAAGGGGTACTGGTACGACAAGGTCAACGTCTCCATCTACCTCTGCAACAAGAGCGACGCCGAGGCCACCAACGGGGCCTCCTGCTCCAAGGGCGCGGTGACCCCGGAGCAGAAGCAGGCCCTGGAGACCGAGCTCAAGGGCATGGACCTCGTCGAGGCCGTCACCTACGAGTCCTCCGACGAGGCCTTCAAGCACTACAAGGAGCAGTTCGGGCACACCGCCCTGGCCGCGTCCATCACCCCGGACCAGATGCCCGAGTCCTTCCGAGTGAAGCTCAAGCAGCCGGAGAAGTACAAGGTCATCACGACCTCGTTCTCCGGGCGTGACGGGGTCCAGTCGGTGGAGGACCAGCGCACCGTGCTGGACAACCTCTTCAGACTCCTCGGCTACCTCAACATCGCCGCGCTCGGCATCATGCTGATCATGCTGGTGGTGGCCCTGCTGCTGATCGTCAACACGGTGCGCGTCTCGGCCTTCAGCCGTCGGCGCGAAACCGGGATCATGCGCCTGGTGGGCGCCTCCAGCTTCTACATCCAGGTGCCCTTCATCATGGAGGCGGCTTTCGCCGGCCTGATCGGCGCGCTGCTCGCCTGCGGGATGCTCGGCGCGGGCCAGTACTTCGTGATCGACCACGGTGCCGCCCTGCGCGACAAGATGGAGCTCATCAACTTCATCGGCTGGGACTCGGTCCTGACCAAGCTGCCCCTGGTGCTCGTGATCGGTGTGCTGATGCCCTCGCTGGCCGCCTTCATCGCGTTGCGCAAGTACCTGAAGGTGTGACGAGCGCCCCGTGAGCGGTACGGCCAACCACCCGTACCGCTGCGGGCCTTGTCCTAGACTCGGCGCCATGCCGGGACTGCCCGCCTTCTGTCTCCGGCCCCGCGACGTGCGTCGCGGGGCCGTTTTGACGCTGGCCTTCCTCGCCGCCGTGGGCGCCGGCGCCAGCACCGGGAGCTGGGGCCACCCGGGCCCCGGTGGATCCGCGGGCCCCGCCGCCCTGGTGGCGGGTACGGAGCCCTCCGCGGCCGTAGGTGCCGCACCCGAGGCCCTGCCCGGGCCGCGGGCACCGGCGCACCGCGAGGCGGGCACGGCCGACCGGGACGCGGTGGCCCGCGCGGCCGCCGAGGCCGTCGCCGAGGGCAAGTCCGCGAAGTCGGCGGCCCAGGAGGTGGTCAGCCGCAGCGGGGACCGCTGGGGCGCGGTGTACGACCAGGGGGAGTACGAGGCGTTCGCCGACGACCTGGACGGCCGCTGGACGGGCGTCGGCCTGTGGGCCGGGCGGCTGCGCGACGGCCGCATCGAGGTCGACCGGGTCCAGCCGGGCAGCCCCGCGGCGCGGGCCGGGATGCGCGCCGGGGACCGGCTGCTCAGCATCGACGGGCAGGTCGTGACCGGGCTCAGGGTGGCCGAGGTGGTGGCCCTGCTGCGCGGCGAGGCCGGCACCCCCGTGGTCCTCAAGCTGACGCGCGGCGGGGCCGACCTCACGCAGACCGTGCGGCGCGAGCAGCTGCGCAGCGAGCCGGTGACGGTACGGGAACTGCCCGGCGGGATCACGGTCATCAAGGTCGCCTCCTTCACGCGGGGTTCCGGCGAGCGGGTCCGTACCGCGGTCCGCGCCGCCCCGCCCGGCGGCGGGGTCATGCTCGACCTGCGCGGCAACACCGGCGGCCTGGTCACCGAGGCCGTGACGGCCGCCTCCGCCTTCCTGGACGGCGGGCTGGTGGCGACGTACGACGTGCGCGGCGCACAGCGCGCCCTGTACGCGTCCCCGGGCGGCGATACGGCCCGGCCGCTGGTGGCGCTGATCGACGGCGGCACGATGAGCGCGGCCGAGCTGGTCACCGGAGCCCTCCAGGACCGCGGCCGCGCGGTGGCGGTCGGTACCCGCACCTTCGGCAAGGGCTCGGTGCAGATGCCGACGGAGCTGCCGGACGGATCGGTGGCGGAGCTGACGGTGGGCACGTACCGCACTCCGGCGGGCCGCAGCCTGGACGGTGCGGGCATCACCCCGGACCTGGCGGCGGCGGACCGGGTCGAGGAACGGGCCCGCACGGTATTGGGTGGCATCGGGGTGGGTCCGTAGTGCGAAAATGACCGCACTATGGCTAAGGAAACAGGGCGCAAGCTGATCGCCCAGAACAAGAAGGCGCGGCACGACTACACGATCATCGACACCTACGAGTGCGGCCTCGTGCTCACGGGTACCGAGGTCAAGTCCCTGCGCCAGGGCCGTGCCTCGCTGGTGGACGGCTTCGTGTCGGTGGAGAGCGGCGAGGCCTGGCTCTACAACGTGCACGTGCCGGAGTACAGCCAGGGCACCTGGACCAACCACAGCGCGCGGCGCAAGCGCAAGCTGCTGCTGCACCGCGAGGAGATCGACAAGCTGGACTCGAAGACGGGGGAGACGGGCAACACGATCGTGCCGCTCGCCCTGTACTTCAAGGACGGCCGGGCGAAGATCGAGATCGCGCTGGCGAAGGGCAAGAAGGAGTACGACAAGCGGCAGTCGCTGCGCGAGAAGCAGGACACGCGCGAGACGAACCGGGTGATCTCGGCCGTGAAGCGCAAGGAGCGCGGCCAGCTTTAATGTCCTGGCAGAGTGTGGTCCACGTCGCGTACCATGGCGTCAGCACCACGCGCTTGCGAGTGGCGCCGGTCGAGCGGGACGCATGGAGAGCGCCTGCTGGATCTCATAACTGAACAGCGTGAAACATGGGGATGATCGGTTTCGACAGCGGATGTCGATGTAGGGGAAGCGAGCCGAGAAAGCGGCAATGATCTCGTTAACCATATGTCGCAAACAATAATCGCCAACTCCAAGAGCGATAACTCCCGCTTCACCCTCGCTGCCTAATAACAGTGAGCTGAAGCCTCTGTGAGGAGCGTCAGCCCGGAAGTGGTCCCGGTCCGGATCCTGGCGTCAATTAGGGATCTAAACCTCTAACTCCGGTCACGGGGGATAGAGGGAAATCAAACAGTGACTGAGCCCGTCGGAGACTTGTCCGTGTGATCTCCGGGGCTGAGAAAAGCGCAGCGGAATGCGCTCGGAGAAGCCCTACTTCTGCACCGTTGGACGCGGGTTCGATTCCCGCCATCTCCACAACCCCCATGTTGGGCAAAGGCCCCGCAGCCGTCAGGCTGCGGGGCCTTTGTCGTGCCCGTCAGTAGTGGTAGCGGGCCTTCAGGATCTTCACTTCCTTCTCGTCGGCCCGGTAGACGAGCCGGTGTTCGTCGTCGATCCGGCGGGACCAGTAACCCGACAGCTCGCCCTTCAGGGGTTCGGGTTTGCCGATCCCGCCGAAGGGGTCGCGCTGGATTTCGCCGATCAAGCGAGTGATCCTGCGGGCCATCTTCCGGTCCGACGCAAGCCGGAAGAGGAAGTCGTCCCAGGCCGCGGGGTCGAAGTGGACGCTCCTCACTCCTCGCCCCCGGCCATCTCCTTCAGCTCATCCAGTGTCCTGGCGACGGTGGCTGCGCCCTCGCGGTCGCGGGCGACCGCTTCCATCAGGCGCTTCGCGTTCTCCGGCGACCGGAGGAGGTAGACGGTCTCCTGCCAGGAGTCGTAGTCGTCGGCGGCCATGAGGACGGCGTCGCCGCTCTTGGAGGTGATGCGCACCGGAGTGTGATCGGTGTTGACGCGCTCGATGAGCGGGAACAGGGTCGCTCGTGCCTCACTGGCGCTTATGGACATGGCGTCTCTCCATTCTCGACGGTACTTGACTACGGTACCAGTGTTGTACGAGAAACTGGTACCAATCTTGCCCTCCCCAGGAGGAGCGCGAGCAGCGCCGCCGCCGCCGGGAGGGCGTACGGGGTCGTCGTGCCCCAGTGGTCGATCGCGGCGCCGGCCGTCGCGGAGCCCGCCGCGATGCCCGCGAAGAGGGCGGTGACGGCGAGGGTCATGCCCTCGTTGAGGCGGCCCGGCGGGGTCACGGCGTGGACCCGGGACATCGCGGTGACCATGACCGGGGCCGTGGCCATGCCGGCCAGCAGGAGGGCCGGGGCCAGGGCGAGCAGGGAGCCGGTGGCGGCCGCCGCCCAGGGCAGCGCCATGGCGGCGGCGAGGGCGGTCAGGCAGGCCGGGAGCGTGCGCGGGCGCAGGGTGCCGTAGAGCAGGCCGGCGGCGAAGGAGCCGGCCGCCTGGAGGGCGAGGACCGGGCCCGAGAGCCCGCCGAGGCCGTGGGCGCCCAGGTGGGCGATGGAGGTGATCTCCATGGAGCCGAACATCGCGCCGAGGGCGAGGAAGAGCGGCAGCAGCCCTCCCAGGGCGCGGAGCGGGGAGGACCCCCGGACCGCGGGCGCCGGCGGGGGTTCGGTGGCGCGGTGGGCCGTGAAGACCAGCATCCCGGTGAGGAGCAGTACGGCCCCGGCGAACGTGCCCGCCTCCGGGAAGGCGGCGGTGCACAGGAACGCGGCGGCCACCGGCCCGAGCATGAAGGCCAGTTCGTCCGCGGCCTGCTCGAAGGACATCGCGGTGTGCCGGGAGGCCGGGTCGTCCCGCAGTAGGTGGGTCCAGCGGGCGCGGGACATGCCGCCGATGTTGGGGGTGGTCGCGGTGGCGGCGTAGGAGGCGAAGAGGGTCCACGCGGGGGCCCCGGTACGGACGCACGCGATCAGGGAGAGCGAGCCGAGGACCGCGATCAGGGTGGCGGGCACGGCGACCCGGGCCTGCCCGTGCCGGTCGACCAGCCGGGCCGTCCAGGGCGCCACGACGGCGGTGGCGGCCAGACCCACCGCCACGACCGCGCCGGCGAGGGCGTAGGAGCCGCGCTGCCCGGCGATCATCATCACGGCGCTGACGCCGAACATGCCCATGGGGAGCCGGGCGATGAGGTTCCCGGCGGTGAACCCGCGGGTGCCGGGGAGCGCGAAGAGCCGGCGGTACGGGCCCGGGACGCGGGTCGGCCGCGCCGCGCGGGACGTGTGCTCCCGCGATGCCGGGGCCGCGGCGAGCACCAGCGTGCTGCCGGAGACGGCCATGAGCGGGCCGCGCGCGGCCGGGGCGGCGCGGCGGACGGCGCCGCCGCCGGACCGGGCGACCGGCGGAGTGCCCGCGGCGGGGGCGGCGGACGGCGGGGAGGCGGCGACCGGGACGGCGGAGGGGATGGTGGCGGGCGGCGGGGTGGCGGTGGGCATGGGTCCAGGCTCGGGCCCGGGGCCGTCGGCGGTCCAACACCTGTTCGGGGGTCATTCACCGCCCCCTGTTGTTAGTCTCCGCAGGTGACGCCCCGAGACGTGGAACCCCGCCTGCTGCGCTCCTTCCTCGCCGTCGCCGAGGAGCTGCACTTCACCCGCGCCGCCGCCCGGCTCTACGTGGCCCAGCAGGCCCTCAGCCGGGACGTGCGCCGGCTCGAACAGACCCTGGGCACGGCCCTCTTCGTCCGCACCACCCGCGCCGTCGAGCTGACCCCGGACGGGGAGCGGCTGCTGCCCCTGGCCCGGGGCGTGCTGCGGGCGCACGAGGAGCTGGCCGGGGTGTTCACGGGGCCCCGGCCGCTGCTCGTCGACCTCAACACCGACGGCCCCGGCACCGCGCGCACCGTGCTGGACCGGGCGCGCGAACTCGCCCCCGACTGCGAGCTGATGGCCCGCTTCGAGTCCGGGCTCACCCACGCCGCCGCCGAGGTCGCCGCGGGCCGCCTCGACGTCTCCTTCGGGTACGCCGACGGCCTCGCCCCGGCGCTGCGGGCCCGCCTGGCGCGGATGCCCGTACGGTACGAGCCGCTCGCCGTGCTGCTGCCCGAGGGGCACGCGCTGGCCGGGCTGGACGCCGTACCGCTGGACGCACTGCGCGGGGAGACGGTGTACGCCGGGGCCGGGAACCCGCGGACCCTGGAGTGGACCGGGCTGGCGCGCGAGCTGTTCGCCGGGCGGGGCATCGAGCCCGCGCCGCCCGCGCCGGTGGCGATGGGCAAGGACGAGTTCCGCCGGGTCATGGCCAAGACCGGGAATCCGGTCCTCGCCACGGTGGACTTCGTCGACCTCCCCGGCAGCGTCAAGCGGCCGCTGACCGCGCCGGTACCGCTGTCGCCGCTCTCCATGGTGTGGCGCAAGGGGCTGAGCCATCCCGGGCTCGACGCGCTGCGCTCCGCCGCCGCGGAGCTCGGGGCCGGGCGCGGCTGGCTCCAGGTCCCCCCGGACAGCTGGCTGCCCGCGCTCACACCGGCCCCGGACGGCGGGTGAGTGCAAGGTTTCCCGCCGGTCATCCGGCGGGGACCGGGGCTGAAACGAGCCCTTCCTACGGTCATCACCACGAAGGACGCGACGGGCGCGAAGACGCGACGGGTGCGGCCAGACGCGACGGGACGCGACGAGCGCGACGTGATCGCAGCAGCTGTGGAGGCGTGTGATGACCAGTACGACCGCACCGCGCAAGGGTGGCCGCTGGATCGAGCGGTGGGACCCCGAGGACGAGACCTTCTGGCGGGAGACGGGTGAGAAGACCGCCCGCCGCAACCTGATCTACTCCGTGCTCTCCGAGCACATCGGGTTCTCGATCTGGTCCCTGTGGTCCGTGATGGTGCTCTTCATGGGCCCGAAGTACGGGATCGACCCCGCCGGGAAGTTCTTCCTCATCGCCACCGCCACCTGCGTGGGCGCCCTGGTCCGCGTCCCGTACACCTTCGCAGTGGCCCGCTTCGGCGGCCGCAACTGGACGGTCGTCAGCGCCCTGCTGCTGCTCGCGCCGACGGTCGCCGCCTGGCTGGTGATGGAGCCCGGGACCTCGTACAACACGTTCCTGCTGGTGGCCGCGCTGACCGGGGTCGGCGGCGGCAACTTCGCCTCGTCGATGACGAACATCAACGCCTTCTTCCCGCTGCGCAAGAAGGGCTGGGCGCTCGGCCTCAACGCGGGCGGCGGCAACATCGGCGTCCCCGTCGTCCAGCTCGTCGCCCTGCTGGTCATCGGCACGGCCGGGGCCGGCCACCCGCGGCTGCTGCTCGGCGCCTACATCCCGCTCATCGTGCTCGCCGCGGTGCTCGCCGCCGTGCGGATGGACAACCTGGCGCCCGTGCGCAACGACACCGGAGCCGTCCGCGACGCGGCCCGCGACGGGCACACCTGGATCATGTCGTTCCTCTACATCGGCACCTTCGGCTCCTTCATCGGCTACAGCTTCGCCTTCGGGCTGGTGCTCCAGACGCAGTTCGGCCGCACCCCGCTCCAGGCGGCCTCGCTCACCTTCATCGGACCGCTGCTCGGCTCGCTGATCCGGCCCGTCGGCGGGGCCCTCGCGGACCGCTTCGGCGGCGCGTGGATCACCCTGGGCACCTTCGTGTCGATGGCGGCGGCGACCGGAGTGGTGATCCTGGCCTCCGTACGGGAATCCCTGCCGGTGTTCCTGGTCGGCTTCGTGGGGCTCTTCGTCCTCAGCGGGCTCGGCAACGGCTCCACCTACAAGATGATCCCCGGCATCTTCCAGGCGAAGGCGCTGGCCCGCGGGATGAGCGGCGAGGACGCGGCCGCCTACGGCCGACGGCTGTCCGGCGCCTCCATGGGACTCATCGGCGCGGTCGGCGCGCTCGGCGGGCTCGGCATCAACCTGGTCTTCCGGGAGGCGTTCCTGAGCTCCGGCTCGGGCACGGCGGCCTTCGTGACCTTCCTCGGCTTCTACGCGGTGTGCTGCGCCGTCACCTGGGCGGTATACCTTCGCCGGCCCGCCCAGGTGATGATCCCCACGGCCGGTGCGGAAGCGAAGCCGCAGCTCACCTCGGTGTAACGGCCGGAACACGCCGGTTAACGGCACCGAAATACGCGTGAACCGAGCCTGATACGCCCCCAGGGCAGGCTCGGTTCACGCGAACCTCACGAGTGCGTGTGAACGCGACACCGGACCCCGACACCGGACCCCACTGCGCGAGGCAGGTCACCATGCACCACACCCACACCGGTCCGCCGGCCGGTCCGCTCGCCGGATTCACCGTCGGGGTCACCGCAGCCCGCCGGGCGGACGAGCTCATCGCCCTGCTGCGCCGCCGCGGGGCCACCGTGCTGCACGCGCCCGCCCTGCGGATCGTGCCCCTCGCCGACGACGCCGAGCTGCTGTCCGCCACCAAGGAACTGATCGGCTGCGCGCCCGACGTGGTGGTGGCGACCACCGCCATCGGCTTCCGCGGCTGGATCGAGGCCGCCGACGGGTGGGGGCTCGGCGAAGAACTCCTCGGGCGGCTGCGGGAGACCGAACTGCTGGCGCGCGGACCGAAGGTGAAGGGCGCGATCCGGGCCGCCGGGCTCGTGGAGACCTGGTCCCCGCGGTCGGAATCGCTCGCCGAGGTACTGGACCGGCTGCTCACGGCCGGGGTGGCCGGCCGGCGCATCGCCCTCCAGCTGCACGGGGAGCCGCTGCCCGGGTTCATCGAGGCCCTGCGGGCGGGCGGGGCCGAGGTGGTCGGCGTACCCGTCTACCGGTGGATGGCGCCGGAAGACCTCGGGCCGCTGGACCGGCTGCTCGACGCGGTGGCCTCGGGCGGCGTCGACGCGGTGAGCTTCACCTCCGCGCCCGCGGCGGCCTCCCTGCTGACGCGGGCCGCGGAGCGGGGCGTACGGGAATCCGTGCTCGGGGCACTGACCGGCGGATCGGTCCTCTCCGCCTGCGTGGGACCGGTGACGGCCCTGCCCCTGCAGGCGGAAGGAGTGCCCACGGTGCAGCCCGAGCGCTTCCGGCTCGGCCCCCTCGTGCAGCTCCTGTGCCAGGAACTCCCGAGCCGGGCCCGTGTCTTCCCGGTGGCCGGACACCGGCTGGAACTGCGCGGCCACGCGGTCCTCGTCGACGCCGAGCTGCGCCCCGTCCCGCCGGCCGGGATGGCCCTGCTCAGGGCCCTGTCCCGGCGCCCGGGCTGGGTCGTGGCCCGCTCCGAGCTGCTGCGCGCCCTCCCCGGCGCGGGCCGCGACGAGCACGCGGTGGAAACGGCGATGGCCCGCCTGCGCGTGGCCCTGGGCGCGCCGAACCTCATCCAGACCGTCGTCAAGCGCGGCTACCGGCTGTCGCTGGACATGGCCGCCGACACGAAGTACGCGGACGCCTGACACCCCCCGGCGGCCGGAAGCCGACGGGGCGCCGGTCTGGCCGGAGGCCGAGCCGTCCGTTAGCGTGCCCGGATGATCATTGACGGGGTGGAGATGCGGGAGATCCGGACGGCCGACGCCGCCGGGGTCGCCGAGGCATTGGACCGGAACCGGGCGTACATGGCCCCCTACGAGCCCCGCCGGGCCGAGGAGTTCTACACCGAAGCCGGGCAGCGGGGACGGATCGAGGAGCTGCTCACGGCCCGGGCGGACCGGCGGGCGCGGCCGTTCGTGCTGCTCGCCGCCGACGGGGTGGCCGGGACGATCACCCTCCAGAACATCGTGCGCGGGGCGCTGTCCAGCGGCGCCATCGGCTACTGGGTGGACCAGGCCTGGGCCGGCAAGGGGCTGGCCACCGCCGCCCTGCACGAGGTCTGCCGCATCGCCCGCGACGAGGAGCGGCTGCACCGGGTCGAGGCGGGCACCCGGGCGGAGAACCTGGCCTCGCAGCGGGTGCTCGCGAAGGCGGGCTTCGAGCAGTACGGGCTCGCGCCCCGTTACCTCCACGTCGGCGGGGACTGGCGGGACCACCGCCTCTTCCAGCTGCTCCTGAACGACGAGCCGCCCGCCCTCTAGCCGCCGGCCCTCCGGACGCCCCGTGATCCGGCCGCCCGCCCTCTAGCCGCCGGCCCCGGAGACGGGCACTCTGGGGGCACGCCCCGAGAGGGAGGCGGTGACGGGCATGTGGTTCGACTCCGGGCGGGTCTGCCTGGACCTGGTGGCTACTTTTTCGCCCCTCGCGCACACGGAGGGCATCCGGGACGGAGACGGGCTGCGGCTGTGGCTCACCGGAGCCGGGCTGGTGCCCGACCGGACGCCGCTCGGCCGCGTCGGGGACGACTGGGTGCGGGCCTTCCGGGTGCTGCGCGCCGACGTCGAGAGCCTCGTACGGGCCGAGCTGGCCGGAGCCGCGCCGCCCGGGGCCGCACTGGCCCGGGTCAACGCGGCGGCCGCCGGTCCACCCCCGGGACTGTGTGCCGTACAGGACCAAGAAGGGCACCTCGTCCGCGAGTTGTGCGGCGGCGTCGGATGCGCCGGGCTGCTCGCCGCCGTGGCCCGGGACGCCGTCGAACTGCTCACCGACCCCGGCGAACGGGCACTGCTGCGCACCTGCGAGGGCGACGGCTGCGCCCGGGTCTACCTCGACACCTCGCGCGGACACCGCCGCCGCTGGTGCTCCAGCGAGCTCTGCGGCAACCGCGAGCGCGTGGCCCGCCACCGGCGGCGCGTCCTCGAATCCCGCCCCGGCTGACGACGCCGGCGGCGCCCGCCGGGCGTGATCTTCGTCCTGATCCGCGAGCCGTCCCGGAAGGGGCGTGCGCACACGGGCCCCTTCGCGTACGGTTGACGGCTGCCCATGCACGTCAGAAAGGGGCCTTGGTGGCCGCGCAGAATGCCGCTGTCGACAGCACGGCGGATTCCGTCCGCGATCGGGAGATCGCGGTCGAGCAGACGCATCTCGATCACGTGTACCGACGCCTTGAGGAGAAGATCCACGAGGCGGAGTTCCTGATGAACGACGCCGCCAAGCGTGGCCAGGTCGGCACGCCCGGCGCCCTCGCGGAACGGGACGCGCAGGTGTTCCGTGCCGGGATCCACCTCAACCGTCTCAACAACGAGTTCGAGGACTTCCTGTTCGGCCGCATCGACCTGGTCCTCGGCAAGGACGGGGAGCGGGGCCCCGACGGAGCCTTCACCTCCGTCGAGCCCGCCGACGACGCGATCCGTACCGACCTCACGGCCGATATCGCCGAGACGCTCCACATCGGCCGCATAGGAGTCCTCGACTCCGACTACGCGCCGCTCGTCATCGACTGGCGCGCCCCCGCGGCCGCGCCGTTCTACCGATCCACCCCCAAGGAGCCCGGCCGCGTCGTACGCCGCCGCGTCATCCGCTCCAAGGGCCGCAAGGTGCTCGGGGTCGAGGACGACCTGATGCGCCCCGAGGTGACCGCCTTCCTCGACGGGAACGAGCTGCCCGTCATCGGCGACGGCGCCCTGATGGCCGCCCTCGGGCGGGCCCGGACCCACTCGATGCGCGACATCGTCTCCTCCATCCAGGCCGAGCAGGACCTCGTCATCCGGGCGCCCGCCGCCTCGGTCGCCGAGGTCGCGGGTGGACCCGGCACCGGCAAGACCGCCGTCGCCCTGCACCGTGCCGCCTACCTGCTCTACCAGGACCGCCGGCGCTACTCCGGCGGCATCCTGATCGTCTCCCCGACCCCGCTGCTGGTGGCCTACACCGAGGGCGTCCTGCCCTCCCTCGGCGAGGAGGGCCAGGTCGCCATCCGGGCGCTCGGCTCGCTCGTCGACGGGGCCGAGGCGACCACGTACGACGACCCGTCCACGGCACGCGTCAAGGGCTCGTCCCGGATGCTGAAGGTGCTGCGCAAGGCCGTACGGGGGGCGCTGGAGTTCGGCGGTCCCGGCGGGGCCCCCGCCCCCGACCGGCTGCGCGTGGTGGCCTTCGGGGGCCGCCAGGAGCTGGAGGCCCCCGACCTCGACCGGATCCGGCAGAACGTCCTGTCCGGCACCGCCCCGGTCAACCTGCTGCGCCCGCGCGCCCGCAAGCTCCTGCTGGACGCGCTGTACTCCAAGTCCGGCGGGGCCGGCCGGCACAGCGACCCGGAGCTGGCGGCCGAGCTGCGCTCCGCCTTCGACGAGGACATCTCGACGGAGGACGCGTTCATCGACTTCCTGAACGCCTGGTGGCCCGAGCTGACCCCGCGCGGGGTGCTGGCCTCCATGGCCGACGAGCGGCGCCTGTCGCGCTGGTCGCGCCGGGACCTGAACCCCCGCGAGACCCGTCAGGTGGCGCGCTCCCTGCGCCGGGTGGGCCCGGACGGCAAGGGCGCCCTGTCGGTGCACGACGTGGCGCTGCTGGACGAGCTCCACCAGCTGCTGGGCGCGCCCGCGCGGCCCAAGAAGAAGCGGCAGATGGATCCGCTCGACCAGCTGAGCGGGCTGGAGGAGCTGATGCCCACCCGCGAGGAGACCCAGTGGGAGCGGGCCGAGCGGCTCGCGGCGGAGCGCACCGAGTACGCGCACGTCATCGTCGACGAGGCGCAGGACCTGACGCCGATGCAGTGGCGGATGGTCGGCCGCCGCGGCCGGGGCGGCACGTGGACGGTGGTCGGTGACCCGGCGCAGTCCTCGTGGACCGATCCGCAGGAGGCGGCCGCCGCGCGCGACGAGGCGCTGGGCACGCGGCCGCGGCGCAAGTTCACCCTGACGGTGAACTACCGCAACCCGGCCGAGGTCGCCGAGGTCGCCTCGCGGGTGCTGAAGCTGGCGGCGCCGGGCACGGAGCCGCCGACGGCGGTGCGTTCCACGGGCCTGCAGCCGCGCTTCACGGCGGTGACGCAGGATCTGCGCTCCACCGTCGTGGAGGAGACCCGGCGGCTGCTGGAGCAGGTCGACGGCACGGTCGGCGTGGTCGTGGCCATGGACCGGCGCGCGGAGGCCGCGGGCTGGCTCGCGGACCTGGGGGAGCGGGCGGTCGCGCTGGGCAGCCTGGAGGCGAAGGGCCTGGAGTACGACGCCACGGTGGTCGTCTCCCCGGCGGAGATCGCGGACGAGTCCCCGGCCGGTCTGCGGGTGCTCTACGTGGCCCTGACCCGTGCGACGCAGCAGCTGACGGTGATCTCCACGGACCGGGACGCCCCGGACGCCGAGGGGGTCGCGGCGCTGTTGCAGCCCTCGGGCCCGTCATAGGGCCGGTTGGTCGGCGGCCAAAGGCGTGGTCCCCGCAACCGGTCTCCGGTGGGGGGATCACTTCGGGCGAACCTTTGTTAGCCTGGGTTACGGCACCGACTCGATCCAAGCCCCCGGGCCCAACCTTAGTCGCCTAGAGCGACCACTTGCCGCGAGGCGAGCATGGCGGGTCGGTGTCATAGACGTAGGAAGCACCAGGTCCGCGTCCTCCACTCAGTGGGGGGCGCGGACCTTTTTTGTATGGGCCACCCATTCCCCAGACCCGGGAAATCTCGTATGGTGGAAGAGTTCTTCCGAAATTTGTAGCTGGTTACCTTGTACCGGCTGGTAGGTGGGACGATCGGACAACAGGTCCTGCCAGTCCTGCCAAGTACTCGGCGGCGCGGCGCGGGACCCTGTGTGTACAGAACCAGGGACAGAAGAGGAACACGGCCATGGCAACGGCGCCCAGCGTCTCGTACTCGATGACGGTCCGCCTGGAAGTCCCCGCGAGCGGTACCGCGGTCTCCCAGCTCACCACCGCCGTGGAGTCCTCCGGTGGCTCGGTCACCGGCCTCGACGTGACCGCATCCGGCCACGAGAAGCTCCGTATCGACGTCACCATCGCCGCGACGTCCACGGCGCACGCCGACGAGATCGTCGAGAAGCTCCGCGGGATCGAGGGAGTCAGCCTCGGCAAGGTCTCCGACCGCACCTTCCTGATGCACCTCGGCGGCAAGATCGAGATGCAGTCGAAGCACCCCATCCGCAACCGCGACGACCTCTCGATGATCTACACCCCGGGCGTGGCCCGGGTGTGCATGGCGATCGCCGAGAACCCCGAGGACGCCCGCCGTCTGACCATCAAGCGCAACTCCGTCGCAGTCGTGACGGACGGCAGCGCCGTGCTGGGCCTCGGCAACATCGGCCCGATGGCCGCGCTGCCCGTCATGGAGGGCAAGGCGGCCCTCTTCAAGCGCTTCGCCGGCATCGACGCCTGGCCGATCTGCCTGGACACCCAGGATCCCGACGAGATCGTCGCCGTCGTCAAGGCGATCGCGCCGGGCTTCGCGGGCATCAACCTCGAGGACATCTCCGCGCCGCGCTGCTTCGAGATCGAAGCCCGGCTGCGCGAGGCCCTCGACATCCCCGTCTTCCACGACGACCAGCACGGCACCGCCATCGTGGTCCTCGCCGCCCTCACCAACGCACTGCGCGTGGTGGGCAAGGCCGTTGGCGACGTCAAGGTGGTCATGTCGGGCGCCGGCGCCGCCGGTACGGCCATCCTCAAGCTGCTCCTCGCCGCGGGCGTCAAGAACGCCGTCAGTGCCGATATCCACGGCGTGGTGCACGCGGACCGCCCCGACCTCGTCGACGCGGCCGCGGACTCCCCGCTGCGCTGGATCGCCGACAACACCAACCCCGAGGGCTACACGGGCACCCTGAAGGAGGCCGTGGTCGGCGCCGACGTGTTCATCGGCGTCTCGGCCCCCAACGTGCTCAGCGGCGATGACGTGGCCGCCATGGCGGAAGGCGCGATCGTGTTCGCGCTCGCGAACCCGGACCCCGAGGTGGACCCGGCCATCGCCCGCCAGACCGCCGCCGTCGTGGCCACCGGCCGTTCCGACTTCCCGAACCAGATCAACAACGTGCTGGTCTTCCCGGGTGTCTTCCGCGGCCTGCTGGACGCCCAGTCGCGCACCGTCAACACCGACATGATGCTGGCCGCCGCGAGCGCCCTGGCCGACGTGGTCGGCGAGGACGAGCTGAACGCGAACTACATCATCCCGTCGGTCTTCAACGACAAGGTCGCGGGCGCGGTCGCCGGAGCCGTCCGCAAGGCGGCCTCCGCGGCTGTGACGCCGCCCACCTCCGTCTGATCCCCGGCGCGTCGCGGGATGCGGGCCCCCCGGGCCGCCCATAGGGTTGCGGGGATGCCCGCGTGGCCCGCGGTCCGCGTCTCCGGACACCCATCCGGACGCCTTCTGGTGCGGACGGAGCGTCACCGCGGCGTGACTGTGGCGCTTTTCGTGTGACCCCGGTGGGTGCCGGATTGGCTTTCCCGCCGGTGGTGGGGGCAGGATGCGTAACCGGGCGAGAGGGTCTGACGTCAGACCCGGGTCCGGGGACTGTCCTAGGGCCCTGGCAGCATCGGCTTCGATCTCACGCCTCTAAGGCACGTTGAACACGGGAGTACAACATGAACCGCAGTGAGCTGGTGGCCGCTCTGTCCGAGCGCGCCGAGGTGACCCGCAAGGACGCCGACGCCGTTCTGGCCGCGCTCGCCGAGACCGTCGGCGAGATTGTCGCCAAGGGCGACGAGAAGGTCACCATCCCCGGCTTCCTGACCTTCGAGCGCACCCACCGTGCCGCTCGCACCGCGCGCAACCCGCAGACCGGCGACCCCATCCAGATCCCGGCCGGCTACAGCGTGAAGGTCTCCGCGGGCTCCAAGCTCAAGGAAGCCGCCAAGGGCAAGTAGTCCGCCCTTGTGCCGAGGGCCCCACCGGCCCCCGGGACGGCAGGAGTACGCAGTAGTACGTAGTACGCGAGAGGCGGCCACCCGGCACCGGGTGGCCGCCTCTCGGCGCTCCCGGCACCGCGAGTGGCCCCCGGGAGCCAGAACGCCCCCACAGGCCCTGTACGGGGCCTGTGGGGGCGTTCTGGGCCGGTCTGCGTGGATCTATGGCGTACCGGCGTACCGGAGCGCCGGTCAGCCGGTCAGACGAGGTCGCCGCCCGGGAGCTCGACCTTGGCGCCCAGTTCCACGAGCTTCTCCATGAAGTTCTCGTAGCCCCGGTTGATCAGGTCGATCCCGTGCACCCGCGAGGTGCCCTCGGCGGCGAGCGCCGCGATCAGGTACGAGAACCCGCCGCGCAGGTCCGGGATGACCAGGTCGGCGCCCTGGAGCTTGGTGGGCCCCGAGACGACGGCCGAGTGCAGGAAGTTGCGCTGGCCGAAGCGGCAGGCGCTGCCGCCCAGGCACTCCCGGTAGAGCTGGATGTGCGCACCCATCTGGTTGAGCGCGGAGGTGAATCCCAGGCGGGACTCGTAGACCGTCTCGTGGACGATCGACAGGCCGGCGGCCTGGGTCAGCGCCACGACGAGCGGCTGCTGCCAGTCCGTCTGGAAGCCGGGGTGGACGTCCGTCTCCAGCGCGATGGCGTTGAGCGGGCCGCCCGGGTGCCAGAAGCGGATGCCGTCGTCGTCGATCTCGAACGCCCCGCCGACCCGGCGGAAGGTGTTCAGGAACGTCATCATCGAGCGCTGCTGGGCGCCGCGCACGTAGATGTTGCCGCCGGTGGCGAGGGCCGCGGACGCCCAGGAGGCGGCTTCCAGCCGGTCCGGGAGCGCCTTGTGGTTGTAGCCGCCGAGGCGGTCCACACCGGTGATCCGGATGGTCCGGTCGGTGTCGACGGAGATGATCGCGCCCATCTTCTGCAGGACGCAGATGAGGTCTTCGATCTCCGGTTCGACGGCGGCGTTGCTGAGCTCGGTGACGCCCTCGGCCAGGACGGCCGTCAGCAGCACCTGCTCGGTCGAGCCGACCGACGGGTAGGGCAGGCGGATCTTGCAGCCGCGCAGTCGCTGCGGGGCCTCCAGGTACTGACCGCCCTCGCGCTTCTCGATGGTCGCGCCGAACTGGCGGAGCACCTCGAAGTGGAAGTCGATCGGCCGGCCGCCGATGTCGCAGCCGCCGAGGCCGGGGATGAAGGCGTGGCCGAGGCGGTGCAGCAGCGGGCCGCAGAACAGGATCGGGATCCGCGAAGAGCCCGCGTGCGCGTCGATGTCCGCGACGTTCGCGCTCTCGACGTGCGAGGGGTCGAGCACCAGCTCGCCCGGCTCGTCACCGGGGCGGACGGTCACCCCGTGCAGCTGGAGCAGCCCGCGCACGACCCGGACGTCCCGGATGTCGGGGACGTTGCGCAGCCGGCTGGGCTCGCTGCCGAGCAGGGCCGCGACCATCGCCTTGGGTACGAGGTTCTTCGCGCCGCGGACACGGATCTCGCCCTCGAGCGGAGTTCCGCCGTGGACAAGCAGTACATCGTCACTGATGCCGGTCATGAATCTCGCGTTCCGGAGAGGGGGTGGGCAGGGGGGCCAGTGAAAAGGGTAAGGGGCATGACCCCCCTGTTCGTAAGGCTGACGGGGCCGTAGGACTGTCATGAATTCGGTACAACACCCTGGGTGCCCGCCAGGTGGCGGAGCGTCTCCTTCCGCCGGGGGTCCGCGCGGCGGCCCGTACGCGCCCCGAATTGCCGCCGTGCGCCCTGAGCTGCGTAGGTTCCGGACGCGCCGCCCACTCCCCCTCGCGGGCGAATGTGCGAGACCATGGCGCCATGACCGAGGTGTCCTCCCTCACAGGGCGGTTGCTCGTGGCCACCCCCGCCCTCGCGGACCCGAATTTCGACCGTGCGGTGGTACTGCTGCTCGACCACGACGAGCAGGGCTCGCTCGGCGTCGTCCTCAACCGCCCCACCCCGGTGGGCGTCGGTGACGTCCTGCTGCCCTGGGCTCCGCTGGCCAAGGACCCCGGAGTGGTCTTCCAGGGCGGCCCGGTGGCGCTGGACTCCGCGCTGGGCCTGGCCGTCATCCCGGGCGAGGAGGGGCCGCTCGGCTGGCGCCGCGTGCACGGGGCGATCGGCCTGGTGGACCTGGAGGCCCCGCCGGAACTCCTCGCGGCGGCCCTGGGCGGCCTGCGCATCTTCGCCGGGTACTCGGGCTGGGGCCCGGGGCAGCTGGAGGAGGAACTGGGCGTGGGCGCCTGGTACGTGGTCGACTCCGAGCCGGGCGACGTCTCCTTCCCGGACCCCGAGCGGCTCTGGCGCGCGGTGCTGCGGCGCCAGCGCAGCGAGCTGGCCATGGTGGCCACGTACGCGGACGACCCGTCGCTGAACTGAGCCCGCGGCCGGGGCGCCCGCCGCGGATCCCTCGCGCGCGAGGGACTCGGTACCCTGGCAGTCATGAGCACTCTTGAGCCCGATCGCGGGACTGGTACGGGGACCCTCGTAGAGCCGACGCCGCAGGTGTCCCACGGCGACGGCGACCACGAGCGCTTCGCCCACTACGTCCAGAAGGACAAGATCATGGAGAGCGCGCTCGGGGGCACCCCCGTCGTCGCGCTCTGCGGCAAGGTCTGGGTGCCGGGCCGGGACCCGAAGAAGTACCCGGTCTGCCCCATGTGCAAGGAGATCTACGAGTCCATGGGTCCCGGCGGGGACAAGGACAAGGGCGGCAAGGACGGGAAGTAGTCGTCCGGCCCTCCTGAAGCGGGACGAAGGCCCTCGGTGCGCAGATGTGCGTACCGGGGGCCTTTTCCGTGCCCTCGGGGCGGGTTAGGGTCGCCGCGTCAGCGCCCTGTGAAACGTACGTTGCACCTGGTGCAACGCTGAAGGAGTCGAGGCCATGCCCGAGTTGATCCCGCGGCCGCGGTACGCGCGATTCCCGCCCGACGGCGGCACCTGCGAGCTCGCCGACCCGCTCCTCGACGCCCCGCCCGGCACCGAGGACGCGGCCCGCCGGCTGCGCCGCGAGCTCGGCGCCGCCACCGGCTGGGCGCTGCCGGCCCCGATCCGCGGGGAGGCGTACGGCGAACGCCCGGTGATCCGGCTCGCGCTGCGCCCCGAGATCGCGCGGGGGACCGGGGCGGAGTCGTACGAGCTCCACGTCGCGCCCGGGTTCGTCCTCCTGGAGGGCGCCGACCCGGCGGGCCTCTTCTACGCCGCCCAGACGCTGCGTCAGCTGCTCGGGCCCGACGCCTTCCGGCGGGCGCCGCTGCCCGGCGCGGTGTGGCGGCTGCCGGTCGGGGACCTCCTGGACGGCCCCCGCTTCGGCTGGCGCGGGCTGATGCTCGACGTGGCCCGGCACTTCATGCCCAAGGACGGGGTGCTGCGGTACATCGACCTGCTCGCCGCCCACAAGCTCAACGTGCTGCACCTGCACCTGACGGACGACCAGGGCTGGCGCGTGCGGATCGAGCGCTACCCGAAGCTCACCGAGGTCGGCGCCTGGCGGGCCCGCAGCCGGCGGGGCCACCGGGCCTCGCCGCTGTGGAACGAGACCCCGCACGGCGGCTTCTACACCCAGGACGACATCCGCGAGATCGTCGCCTACGCCGCCGAGCGGCACGTGCGGGTGGTGCCCGAGATCGACGTGCCGGGGCACTCGCAGGCCGCGATCGCCGCGTACCCGGAGCTCGGGAACACCGACGTGGTGGACACGGCCGCGCTCGGGGTGTGGGACGACTGGGGCGTCAACGAGAACGTGCTCGCGCCCACCGAGGCCGTCCTGCGGTTCTACGAGGGGGTCTTCGAGGAACTGCTGGAGCTGTTCCCGGCCGAGGTCTCGCCCTTCGTGCACATCGGCGGCGACGAGTGCCCCAAGGCGCAGTGGAAGGCCTCCGCGGTCGCGCAGGAGCGGATCCGCGAGCTGGGGGTCGACGGCGAGGACGGTCTGCAGTCCTGGTTCATCCGGCACTTCGACGGCTGGCTCGCCGAGCGCGGCCGCCGGCTCATCGGCTGGGACGAGATCCTGGAGGGCGGACTGGCCCCCGGAGCGGCCGTGTCCTCCTGGCGCGGCTACGCGGGCGGCATCGCCGCCGCCGAGGCCGGCCACGACGTGGTGATGTGCCCCGAGCAGCAGGTGTACCTGGACCACCGTCAGGCGGGCGGCGAGGACGAGCCGATGCCCATCGGGTACGTACGGACATTGGAGGATGTGTACCGGTTCGAGCCGGTACCGCCGAAGCTGTCCGAAGAGGCCGCCACCCACGTGCTGGGGGCGCAGGCCAACGTGTGGACCGAGGTGATGGAGGACCAGAGCCGCGTCGACTACCAGACGTTCCCGCGCCTGGCGGCCTTCGCCGAGGTGGTGTGGTCCCGGCTGCCGCGGCCCGAGGAGCGGGACTACGCGGACTTCGAGGCGCGGATGACGGCGCACTACCGACGCCTGGACGCCCTCGGGGTCGACTACCGGCCGCCGGGCGGCCCGTTGCCGTGGCAGCGCAGGCCCGGAGTCCTCGGACGCCCGATCGAGGGAGCGCCCCCGAACGTGTGACGAGCCCCCCGCGGGGATGAGCCGGGTGGTGGCGGGCGACGGCGCCGGGGCGTCGGCCCGGCGCCGTCGGAGCGCTGGCACCGGGGCGGGAACGCGGCGCCGCCCGCGCGGGATCGAGGCCGGAGCGATGCCGGGGCGATGCCGGAGCGAGACCCGATCACGGCTGGATCGCGGCCCGGTCGCGGCCGGATCACGGTGGTGGTGCACGGGTGGTGCACGGGTGGTGCGGGGGCCGTACGGGGGGCCGCACACGGGGCTGCGCGGGCGGTGTCGCCGGTGGTGCGCGGGCGGTGGACCCTCGCGTCCGGTGCTCCGGAAGATGTGCCAGAGTTGCCACGTCCCGGCGGTGAGCACGTACCGTACGGCGGACAGGCGTGAGCGCCGGGACCGGGACATCGGGAAGGGGCAGCTGGGTTGACCACGCACGCACCGCACGCACCGCAGGCACGGGACTCGTCCCAGGGGCCCCGCAGCGACCCGCGGGCGGGGAACGCGGAGCAGTCCGTGACGCTGCCGGCCTCGCTCGACGAGGCCGTGGCGGCGCTCGCGGCCATGCCCGCCGCCGTCCCCGTGGCGGGCGGCACCGACCTCATGGCCGCCGTCAACGCGGGACTCCTGCGCCCCGCCGCACTCGTGGGCCTCGGCCGGATCAACGAGATCCGCGGCTGGCAGTACCAGGACGGCCACGCGCTGCTCGGCGCCGGCCTCACGCACGCGCGCATGGGCCGGCCGGACTTCGCCGCCCTGATCCCGGCCCTGGCCGCCGCCGCACGCGCCGCGGGCCCGCCGCAGATCCGCAACGCCGGCACCCTGGGCGGCAACATCGCCACGGCCGCGCCGACGGGTGACGCGCTCCCCGTGCTGGCCGCGCTGGAGGCCGTACTCGTCATCGTCGGGCCCGGCGGATCGCGGCGCGAGATCCCGGTCTCGCACCTGCTGGCCGGCCGGGAGATGCTCCGCCCCGGAGAGCTGATCGGCTTCGTGCGGGTGCCGTTGCTGCACGCGCCGCAGGTGTTCCTCAAGGCCACGGGCCGTACGGGACCGGGGCGCGCGGTGGCGTCCGTCGGGCTCGTGCTGGACCCCGCGCGCCGGGGTGTGCGCTGCGCGATCGGCGCGGTCGCCCCGATGCCGCTGCGGCCGCTGGAAGCCGAGCAGTGGGTTGCTTCGTTGATCGACTGGGACGGGGACCGCAGCCTGGCCCCCGAGGCGCTGGAAGCCTTCGGCGAGTACGTCGCGGCGGCGTGCGTACCCGACCAGGGGGAGCCGGTGGCTCCCGCAGTACTGCATTTGCGGCGGACGGTGGCCGTGCTGGCACGGAGGGCCCTGGGGAGGGCGCTGAGCTCATGAGCGAGAACGAGAACACGGACCCGGCGGGTCCCACGGGATCTGCCGGACCCCACTGGGGCTGGGAGCCGGTGCCGCACGGCGGCGAGTACGACTCCGACGCGACGGCCTTCGTGAAACTGCCGCAGGACATGCTGGACGCGCTCGGCACCGGGGAGCCCCTCGCGGCCCCCGGGCACGGCTACGTGCCGCCGCCGATGATCGTGCCGCTGGGCAGCGGGAGTACGGATCCTGCGGCCACGGGCACGTGGACGATCCCGGTGCAGTGGCCGGAGGCGGGTTCGGCGGCTCCGGCGGACGCGGGTGCGGCCGCGGGAACTTCGGGGGCCGCGGCGCGGGCCCCGATCCCCGCGTCGGTGCCGATTCCGGCGTCGGTGGCCGCGGCGTTCGCGGATCCGGCGGCGGAGCCGGTGGCCGAGCCCGTCGCGGAGCCCTTCGGGCAGCCCCACGCGGAGCCTTTCGCGGAGTCCTACGCGGAGCCCTTCGGCGAGTCCTTCGCGGAACCCTTCGCGGAGCCCTTCGCGGGGAGCCGGGCCGGCGTGCACGAGCCGGGGTCCACCGCCGAGTGGCGGTTCCCCGAAGCGGTTGCGAGCGACGTGTGGACCCCGGGCGGCGCGGGCGACACGGGCAGCTTCGGGCAGCTCGCGGCCTCGGCCGACTGGAGCCAGGCCCCCGCGACGCTGCCCGGCGGGGCCGCGGCTCCGTGGGCGGCCCATCCGGACTTCGAGGGTGCGCGCGGCTACGTGGCGCAGCAGCCGGGCGGGGACGGGCCGGGCTCCGACGGGCCGGGCTCCGACCCGCTGGATTCGCCGTTGGGCTCGGACCCGCTGGCCTCGGACCCGTTGGGTTCGGACCCGCTGGGCTCCGGGGTGCTTCCCGGGGCTTTCGCGCCGGCCGGCGGACCCTTCGGCTCCACCTCGGCCCCGGGGCGCGGACCGCGCGTGCTGGGCGGCCCGGGGGTCGGTACCCCGCTGGACGGCGAGCCGGGCTACCCGGCCCCGCACGACATCGAAGCCGCCCACGGTCCGGCGCAGCTCCCGGACTCGGGGGAGCGGCAGCATCCGGGGACCGAGGGCGAAGCCCGGGGTGCTGACGAAGCCCGGGGCGATGGTGAGGCCGGGGCCCTCGAGGGGGTCGCGGGCGAAGCCGGGGATCAGGCCGGAGCCGGAGCCGGAGCCGTGGTCGTGGAGGCGGAGCAGGGTGACGGCGGAGCCGTGCCGGCCGCCGGCGGAGCCGGGGCCGCGCCCGCGCCGGGTACGGACGACGCCGACCCGGCTGTCGGGACGGCGCCGGCGGATACGGCCGAAGGGGCTCCGGGCGAGGGGGCGACGTACGAGGAAGAACCCACGGGCAGAGGGGACGGAGCGGACGCCGCGGCCGTCGCCCAGCACGAGCACCCGTCGGCCTCCTACGTCCTGCGCGTCAACGGCGCCGACCGCCCCGTCACCGGCGCGTGGATCGGCGAGTCCCTCCTCTACGTGCTGCGCGAGCGCCTCGGCCTCGCCGGCGCCAAGGACGGCTGCTCGCAGGGCGAATGCGGCGCCTGCGCCGTGCAGGTCGACGGCCGGCTCGTCGCCTCCTGCCTCGTCCCGGCGGCCACCGCGGCGGGCAGTGAGGTTCGGACCGTGGAAGGTCTCGCGACCGACGGGGAACTGTCGGACGTACAAGAGGCGTTGTGCAGGTCGGGTGCGGTGCAGTGCGGGTTCTGCGTCCCCGGCATGGCCATGACCATCCACGACCTGCTGGAGGGCAACCACGCCCCCAGCGAGCTGGAGACCCGCCAGGCCCTGTGCGGCAACCTCTGCCGCTGCTCCGGCTACTCGGGCGTCATCGAGGCCGTGCGCGAGGTCGTCGCCGAGCGCGGATCGGCGGCCGAAGCGGCCTCCGCGGCCTCCGCCGAGGCCCGGATCCCGCACCAGGCCCCGCCGGGCGAGGGCGGCGTCCACGGGATGCAGGGCGACCACGGCGACCACGGCCACCAGGGCAACCACGGGAACCACGGGATGCTCGGCCAGCAGGGCAACCACGGCAACCACGAGGGAGGCACGGCGTGAGCGCCCACGACGCGGCGACGGTCCCGGTATCGGTCACGACACCGGTGCCCGAGGGCGCGGAGCCCTCGGAGTCGGCGGTCCCGCGCGGCATCGGCGCGTCCGTACCGGCCACCGACACCCGGGCCAAGACCGAGGGCACGTTCCCCTACGCCGCCGACCTGTGGGCCGAGGGCCTCCTCTGGGCCGCCGTGCTGCGCTCCCCGCACGCCCACGCCCGCATCCTCTCCATCGACACCTCCGCCGCCGCCGAAATGCCCGGCGTGCGCGCCGTCGTCACGCACGCCGACGTCCCCGGCGCCACCACCCACGGCCGCCGCATCGCCGACCGGCCGGTCTTCGCGCACGACGTGGTCCGCCACCACGGCGAGCCCATCGCCGCCGTCGCCGCCGACCACCCGGACACCGCACGCCTCGCGGCCGCCGCGATCGCCGTCGAGTACGAGCTCCTCGACCCGGTCACCGACCCCGAGCAGGCCTTCGGCGCCCCCGACCTGCACCCCGACGGCAACCTGATCCGGCACATCCCGCTGCGCTACGGCGACCCCGAAGCCACCGGCGACGTCGTCGTCGAGGGCCTCTACCGCATCGGCCGCCAGGACCCCGCCCCCATCGGCGCCGAGGCCGGCCTGGCCGTGCCGCGCCCCGACGGCGGCGTGGAGATCTACACCGCCTCCACCGACCCGCACACCGACCGCGACCTGGCCGCCGCCTGCTTCGGCCTCGAACCGGACCGCGTACGGGTCGTGGTCACCGGGGTCCCGGGCGCGACGGCCGACCGCGAGGACGCCGCCTTCCAGCTCCCGCTGGGCCTGCTCGCCCTGCGCACCGGCTGCCCGGTCAAACTGGCCGCCACCCGCGAGGAGTCCTTCCTCGGCCACCCCCACCGCCACCCCACGCTGCTGCGCTACCGCCACCACGCGGATGCGGACGGCCGGCTGGTCAAGGTCGAGGCCCAGATCCTGATGGACGGGGGCGCGTACGCCGACGCCTCCTCGGAATCCCTCGCCGCGGCGGTCGCCTTCGCCTGCGGCCCGTACGTGGTCCCGCACGCCTTCGTCGAAGGCTGGGCGGTCCGCACCAACAACCCCCCGTCGGGGCACGTGCGCGGCGAAGGCGCCATGCAGGTCTGCGCGGCCTACGAGGGCCAGATGGACAAGCTGGCGGCCGCCCTCGGCATCGACGGCGCCGAACTTCGCCTGCGCAACGTCCTGGCCACCGGCGACCTGCTCCCGACCGGCCAGACCGTCACCTGCCCCGCCCCCGTGGCGGAACTCCTGCGCGCCGTCCGCGACTGCGAACTCCCGCCGCTCCCGAAGGACACCCCGGAGGAGGACTGGCTGCTCCCCGGCGGCCTGGAGGGCGCCGGCGAGCCGGGCGCGGTGCGGCGCGGGGTCGGGTACGGGGTCGGCATGGTCCACATGCTCGGCGCGGAGGGCACCGACGAGGTGTCCACCGCCACCGTGAAGATCGTCGGCGGTGCGGCGACGGTCATCTGCGCGGCCGTCGACACCGGCCAGGGCTTCTCCACGCTGGCCCGCCAGATCGTCCAGGAAATCCTCGGCGTGGACGAGGTCGTCACGGCCCCGGTCGACACCGACCAGCCGCCGGCGGGCCCCTCCGCCCACGGCCGCCACACCTGGGTCTCGGGCGGCGCCGTCGAACGGGCCGCGAAGATGGTCCGTACGCAGCTCCTCCAGCCGATGGCCCACAAGCTCGGCATGTCCACCGAACTCCTCCAGATCGCGGACGGCCGGATCACCTCGTACGACGGAGCCTTCTCCACGACCGTCGCGGAGGCGATGGAGGGCAAGGAACTCTGGGCCACGGCCCAGTGCCGCCCCCACCCGACGGAGCCGCTGGACGGGGACGGCCAGGGCGACGCCTTCGTGGGCCTCGCCTTCTGCGCGATCCGCGCGGTGGTCGACGTGGACATCGAGCTCGGCTCGGTACGCGTCGTGGAACTCGCGGTCGCCCAGGACGTCGGCCGCGTCCTCAACCCCCGCCAGCTGGCGGCCCGTATCGAGGCCGGCGTCATCCAGGGCGTGGGCGCGGCCCTGACGGAGAACCTCCGCACGGCCTCCGGCCTGATCCGCCACCCCGACCTCACGGGCTACGCCCTGCCCACCTCCCTGGACGCCCCGACGGTCCGCATCGTCAAACTCGTCGAGGAACGCGACGTGGTGGCCCCCTTCGGCGCCAAGCCGGCGAGCGCCGTCCCGGTGGTCACGACCCCCGCGGCGGTGGCCTCGGCGGTCCGCGCGGCGACGGGCCGCCCGGTCAACAGGCTCCCGATCCGGCCATCGGCGGCGGTGGCGTCCCCCAACGCCTGACCTCCCGGCCCTGATTGCACCCGCAACCCAGAACTTGGGTCCCGTCGGCGTCTGTCGATACAGTTCCTCTGGACGCTGGCGCGTATGCGTATGCGTGTGCGAACGGGGAGCCGGGGAGTCGGGGAGGCCATCGTGACAGTGGACTACGGGCCGGGCGTGTTAGGGCGGGACTTCGGCGTGGGCGTGGCCTCGCCGGCGACCCTGGGCGCGCTCCAGGTCGAATACGAGTCGCTGGCGGCCTACAAGAAGCGGGTCGACGGTCTCCTGGCGAAGCTGGACGGCTCTCCGGCGAGCGACAGACAACTCGCGGACGGCACCCTCCCGGAAACCTCCCTCGGCGAGGGCTTCGCCGAAGCCAAGCGGCTGTTCACGGCCTACTCGAACGTGCACGGGCAGTTGCTCGCGCTGTCGAAGGGGCTGGCGGACCAGATCGAGGGGCTGGGCATCGCGATCCAGACGGCGGGTCGGGGCTTCGGGGACGTGGACGAGGACACCAAGCGGCGGATGCTGGCGATCAGCGAGCAGGCGAAGGCCAACTACGTCCCGGAGCGGGACCCGCTCGCGCCCCCACCGCCGCACGGATCTGCCTCGCAGGGTGCAACTCTCGGTGCGAAGCAAGGCAGTGGCTTCTGATGGCGACGAACTTCGAGAGCCACACGCACCAGCAACTGCTGGCCATGCTCGCCTCGGCCAATGCGGAGACCCTCAAGGCCCGCGGCGCCCAGCTGACGGACGTCGCAGCGGCCCTGAAGGAGATCGGCGAAAGCCTCAAGGACCACCGGGCGACGGGCTGGGAAGGCGAATCGGCCACGGCCTTCCAGGACTGGGTCAGCCGCACGGGCAACGCGACGCTGCGCCTCAGCGAGTACAGCGCCGAGGGCGGCAAGCAGCTGACGCAGGCCGGCCAGGTCGTCATCGAAGTCAAGGCCAACATGCCGACGTACGACAGCGGGGCCGAGTCCAACCTGAAGGCCGCCCGCGAGTACCACAACGACCCCGACGCGCAACGGATCAGCCAGCAGGCGCACTCGAAGCTGAGCAGCGACCGAGAGCAGGCAATCCAGCAGATGACGAAGCTGGCACAGGGATATGAGGCTGCGGCTACTGGGATGGAGATGGCGGAGATTCCGACGTTTCCGGAGCCGCCAGCGGCGTTCGTCCCGCCGCACATCTTTGCGGAAGTGGAGCTCGCCCGCTCTGGAGGTGATTCACCGGGATCTGCCGGAGGGGGCGGATCTTCGTATAAGCCTGAGGCCGCCGGCCCCCGTGGTTCGTCTTCTGACTTCGGTCTCGCAACGGGGTTGGGCAGCGCTGCACCCACGCCGACGGGTTCGACACCAGGCCCCGCTCCGGTGGCCCCGGACCGCAACATCGGTACCGGTCTCGATGCCTTCGGCCCGATGCCGAATACGACTCTTTCCTCGGCCCCCGGAGGCCCGGGTCCGGTCGGGCCCGGCGGTGGCGGACCGGGTGTCATCCCCGGTGGGTTCGTCCCGTCTCTGACGCTGCCGTCGGGCGGTGGCGTACCGAAGCCGCTCGGCGGGGTTGGTCGTGGCGGGGTTGGCTGGAAGGGCAGTGGGATAGACGGTGTTGCCGGGCTGCCCCCGCGCGACAGCGGAATCACAGGCGGTCGGCCGGTCACGTCCGGCGGGCCAGGTGCCCAAGCGGCCGGGCGCGGGATGGGTGTGGGCGGCGGCATGGGTACGGGTGGTGGCGGAGCGCACGGCGGTCTCGGCAGCCCCATGCCTGGGCGCCGTCTCGCCGCCGAACCGGGCGGCGTCGTCGGTGGGCGCTCGGTTCCTGGTGGTCAGCCGTTTACCCAGGGCGGTTCCGGCCTGGTTCGCGGTGGATCGGGCTCTGCTCCGATGAGTGCCCCTATGGGTCACGGTGGCGCTGGCGCGCCTGCTTCGGGCCGACGTGGTGATGGTCGGCAAGGTGAGCGCCCTGACTACCTCGCTGAGGACGAAGAGACGTGGCAGGGCGATGGTCGTGTCGTTCCGCCGGTGATCGACTGAGTGGAGCGGACGTTGCACGGGATGCGTATGCGTAGGGGGATCGCGGCATTGACAGGCTTCCTGCTGGTTGGGATTGCCGCAACCCCGGCCCACGCGGAGACGGTTCGGTCCCAGCAATGGCATCTCACGTCTATGAAAGCCGAGGAAATCTGGAAGACCAGCACTGGGAAAGGTGTCACGGTCGCCGTTATCGATAGTGGGGTAGATCGACTCCCGGAGCTGGAAGGGCAAGTTCTCTCCGGAAAGGACTACGCGCCTTCGTCCTATAAGGGCGATGAGCGAACTGACTGGATGCCCCACGGATCGAGCATTGCGGCAATCATCGCTGGGACTGGGGAGCACCCTAGCGGCGATGGGGCGTTCGGGCTTGCGCCAGGTGTCAAGATCCTTCCGATCCGTACGCCTCAAGGTGAGAGTGCATCCAATCTGATCTGGACCGAAGCGATTCGCTACGCCGCCGACTCGGAAGCGAAGGTCATTAATATCTCGATGGCCGCACCCGCCGAGGATCCGGCGCGACTTGAAGCAGTGAAGTATGCCCTCTCTAAAGGGAAATTGATCTTCGCAGGTGTCGGCAATGACGGTGATTCAACCAATGCGACCCTGTATCCCGCGGCGACACCTGGAGTAGTTGGGGTCGGAGCTGTCGACAAGCACGGCAAAGTGACTGCGGAGTCGCAGCATGGTTCGCAGGTCGACCTGTCCGCACCGGGTGCCGACATCGTCACGGCCTGCTCGACAGGCAAAAGCGGGCTGTGCACCAGCCACGGCACGAGCGACGCCACAGCCCTCGCCTCCGCCTCGGCCGCGCTGATCTGGTCCGCGCACCCGGACTGGACCAACAATCAGGTGCTCAGGGTCCTCATGAACACCGCCGGCAAGCCCACCGACGGTGCCGCGCGCAGTGACTTCATCGGCTACGGCATCGTCCGGCCTCGCATCGCCGTGGCGACCCCCGGCGACCCCGGCCCCGCGGACGTCTACCCGCTCCCCGACCTCGCCGCAGCCGGCGGCGGGACCGGGGCGAAGGCCCCCTCCGCAGCCCCCTCCGGCCGGGCGGGCCACGCCCCCCGGGCCGGGGCGAAGGCGGAGGGGAGCGGCAGCCTCGCCTGGATCGCGCTTGGCCTAGGGGCCTGCGTGCTCATCGGTGGGGCTGTGACCGCTGTTGCCGTCCGGCGGCGGAGCCGCTGACTCGCGCGAAGCTGCCGAACCCCACCCCACCAGTGTCAGAAGGGACGGGCTCGACCATCTCGAATCCCTGAGCGTCCTCGTTTCCGGCCAGGAGCAGGACCACCGGATCGACGAGGCGACCCGACGCCTCATGGCCGCCCTCGCGCGAAGTCTCCGGCTTCAGTCCTTCTTGGAGGCTGATCGCAGCAGTTCTGCAAGCGACTTCTGCATGTAACCGCTCGGGCCGTTGGACAGCCCGTAGGTGTCCGCCATCTGTCGGCGCTCCGAGGCGGTCGGCTCCGGCCGCTCCATACCTTCCGGTCCCACGATTGCCGTCAGTTCAGGACCGAAGGGGGACTCCGATGGTGGCTCTCTCCCGACCCACCAGAGGGTTACGTAATGTGGAGGGCGGGTGTGTTCGAGCAGCGAGTTGCTCTGCTTGATGCGGGACCTGAATCGGTAGGTGATTTCGCCGGGTTGCGCAATCCAGGAGGGTGGTGCTGGAGCGCCATAGTGATGATAGGTGTCGTTCGAGACCCACAGCCTGCGTCCTGAGGTCCCGAAGTTATCGGTCAGTTTCGCTCGGTCTTTCCGCAGATAGACGATGTTCGCGGTGATTCCCAGCAGATCGTACTTCGCGCCGTACGGAAACTCGAGAACGCGCTCTGCGACAACCTCGCTACCTGGCTCGAGAACGACCACCAAACCGGACCTTCCCGTGAACTGGCCCTGGGCCAGGAGCTGATATCCCTTCTTCGGCACATCGGTATGGCGCAGTAGATCGCGCTGCCGCTCACCCCAGTCCTGGAACAGTTCGCGTTCAGTTCGGGCAGTCGCGACGAACTGGGGCTTTCTTCCGCTGACCTGATAGAGGGAGCCGAGGACGTAGACGCCCACCTTCCCGATGTTCTTGGTGCGTAGGCGCACCGTGACGACGACCTTGTCGTCTTCACGCTCGTGCGTGGCGCTGAGGAATTCCACAGAGGTGGAGAGCAGCGCGGTCGATACGTAGGGCTGGTAGACCTGGGTGTAACCAAAGTTGCCGATCGCCACCATGGCGGTGACCACCACTCCGGCAGCAAAGCCGCGGGGCCGCGATACCCCTCTCCACAGGTCCCATTCCCACCAAAGAGCCCAGAAGGCCCACAGCACCAGGAGTCCCCAGACCCAGAGGTAGTGGGTGTAGCCGCCGTCGGCCAGTTGGACAGTGAGCAGCGCAAGATTCAGCACCAGCGACACCAGGATGCCGATACCCAGCAGCGCAGCGGTACGCCTCGACGCGCCGCCCTCAAAGACAGCGACCCCAGCGAAGAACGCCGCCGACTCCAACAGCATCGCTGCCAGGAACACGACCCCGGTCATCCGGCCGGCGAAGGTCAAGGCGCTGCCTACGTCCTCGGCTCCGAAGAGCATCAGCTCGACCGCCGTCACGAACAGACCCGCCAACAGGGCCGCTCTGCAGGCGAGGCTCTTCACGCTCGACATCCGCACCCGCTCACAGTGCCACGGAGAGCACGCGTCCTGCGGGTACCGCTCCGAGCGAGGCGCATCGGCACCCACACGCTTGGATGGGAGGCCTCGGCCGGCGTGCTCGTACCGGGCAAGTAGGACAGGAATCGAGACGAACGCGTGAATGGGCGGCACCCCGGGTGGGGTGTCGCCCATTCGTTATGGCTGGTCGGGCCATTGGAAGCCGTGACCGGAATCGAACCGGCGTAACTCGCTTTGCAGGCGAGTCCCTCAACCACTCGGGCACACGGCTGGGTGGTGGTGATGTGTATGACCGTATGGGGGGTGGGGAGGGCGCGGGAAGGGGTGCGGGGGCGGTGCAATGCGACTGCCATGCCGCGTTCACAGAGGGGGCGGGTGGGACCTTCGGCCTAGGGCTGGAGGAGGGGGTGGGATCGGTCGGAATGACAGGGTTGAAATCTAGGTACGGGCCTTACTCTGGGGCGATGAGCGTCCTCCCCCAGCGAGCTGCTGCCACACCCGCCGAAGCGATGCCCGGCCACCCGAAGGGCGGGATCCTCGGGCCCGCGTACCGGACGCTCAGCATCGGGATCATCTCCGTCATTTTTCTCATCGCCTTCGAGGCGACCGCCGTCGGGACCGCCATGCCCGTGGCCGCCCGCGAGCTGAACGGGATCGGGCTCTACGCCTTCGCCTTCTCCGCCTACTTCACGACCAGCCTCTTCGGGATGGTGCTCTCCGGGCAGTGGGCCGACCGGCAGGGGCCGCTGCGGCCGCTGACCGTGGGGATCGGGTCCTTCGCCGCCGGGCTGGTGTGTTCGGGGACCGCCGGGGCGATGTGGATGTTCGTGCTCGGGCGGGCCGTGCAGGGGTTCGGGGGCGGGCTGGTCATCGTCGCGCTCTACGTGGTCGTGAGCCGGGCCTACGAGGAGCGGCTGCGGCCCGCGATCATGGCGGCCTTCGCGGCGAGCTGGGTCGTGCCGTCGATCGTCGGGCCGTTGGCGGCGGGGACGGTGACCGAGCACCTCGGGTGGCGCTGGGTCTTCCTCGGGATCCCCGCGCTGGTCTTCGTACCGCTGGCCGTGGCGCTGCCCGCGATACGGCGGAACGCGTCCGGGCCCGTGGACCCCGAGGCTCCGCCCGTGGCGTTCGACCGGCGGCGGATCCGGCTCGCCCTCGGGATCTCGGCCGGTGCGGGGCTGCTGCAGTACGCCGCCCAGGATTTGAGGTGGCTGTCGCTGGTGCCGGGGCTGGCCGGGGCCGCGCTGCTGGTGCCCGCCGTGCTGGGGCTGCTGCCGCGCGGGACCTACCGGGCGCGGCGCGGGCTGCCGTCGGTGGTGCTGCTGCGGGGCGTGGCGGCGGGATCGTTCATCGCGGCGGAGAGCTTCGTACCGCTGATGCTGGTCACCCAGCGGGGGCTGAGCCCGACGATGGCAGGGTTCTCGCTCGCGCTGGGCGGAGTGACGTGGGCGGCCGGTTCGTGGGTGCAGTCGCAGGGGCGGGTGGCGCCGTACCGGGAACGGCTGATGGTGCTGGGCATGATCATGGTCGCCGCGTCGATCGCCGGGGCGCCGGCGGTGCTCTTGGAATGGGTGCCGGTGTGGACCCTGGCACTGGTGTGGGCGCTGGGGTGCCTGGGGATGGGGCTCGTCATCGGCTCCACGAGCGTGCTGCTGCTGAAGCTTTCGGCGCCGGAGGAGGCGGGGGCGAACTCCGCCTCGCTGCAGATTTCCGATGCGCTGGCGAACGTGGTGCTGCTTGCTGCCGGGGGCGCGGCGTTCGCCGCGCTGGGTGGGGGAGCGGTGGGTGCGGCGCACTCCGTGGCGGAGGGGGGCGGGGCTTCGCACCCCGGTGCGTTCGTGGTGGTGTTCCTGCCGATGGCCTGCGTGGCGCTGGTGGGGGCGTGGGTGGCCACCCGGCTGGACGTGGAGCCCGGGCGGGGCTGAGGTCCGTTGCAGGGTGCGGCGCCGTTGCCGGGGGCCGGCCCCCGGGCCCCTGCTCCTCAAACGCCGGAGGGGCTGGATGGTCGCCGGCGTCGGCACTGCCCGGGTGGGCCCTACCAACGGAAACGCGGGCGCGGGCCGGGGTGGATCTGGCTGGCATCCGGGGATGAAAGAGCTGACCATCGTCATGCCCGACGCCGAGCGGGTGGAGCTGGACGATCTGGCCGATGCCACCGGGCAGAGCGCCGAGGACGCCGTGCTGGCGGCCGTACGGGCCTGGGTGCGGGGGGAGCGGGAGCGGGCCGGGAGCGAGGCCGCGCGGTTGGCCGGGCGGCATGCCGGGCTGTTGAGGAGGCTCGGGGAATGAGCACCGGACACCTCACCCGGCACCTGACCCTCGGAGAGGTGCTCGACCTCGCGCGGTACGCCTGCCTCGCCCAGGACCAGCCCGTGGAGCTGCGCGCCCCCGGGCTGCTCGAGTCCGCTGTGCACCGGCCGCGGGCCAGGATGTTCGGGACGTCGGCGTACGAGGACACCTACGAGCAGGCGGCCGCCCTGCTGCACGGGATCGCGACGAACCACCCCCTCGTCGACGGGAACAAGCGCACCGCCTGGCTCGCCGCCGCCACCTTCCTCGCCCTCGACGGCGTCGATCTCGGTGATGCCGATCAGGACGCGGCGTACGACCTGGTCATCGACGTGGCGGCGGGCAACGAGGAGCACACCGGACGGATCGCGGAGCGGCTGCGCACCCTCGCCCGGCGAATGTGACGCTCGCCGCACGCGCCGAGGTCACGGGCCTGTCCCTCCGCGGGGGGCGGGCCGGGGCCGGTAAGGTGGCCCGGTTGTCCTACGTACGACTGCCCGTACCGCTGGCCGTACCGATGCCCGGAATGCACGCCGCCCGGAACGGATACGCCGCCGAGAGCCCGAACCGGAGACCGTGACTACTACCGCCTCCCACCACCTCTCACCCGCCTTCCCCGGTCGCGCGCCGTGGGGTACCGCCAGCGCCCTGCGAGCTTGGCAGCAGGGTGCGCTGGACCGGTACCTGGAGACCCAGCCGCGCGACTTCCTCGCCGTCGCGACCCCCGGCGCCGGAAAGACCACCTTCGCCCTGACGCTCGCGTCCTGGCTGCTGCACCACCACGTGGTGCAGCAGGTGACCGTCGTCGCGCCGACCGAGCACCTGAAGAAGCAGTGGGCGGAAGCGGCCGCCCGGATAGGGATCCGGCTGGACCCGGACTACTCCGCCGGCCCGCTCAGCAAGGACTACCACGGGGTCGCCGTCACGTACGCGGGTGTGGGCGTGCGCCCGATGCTGCACCGCAACCGGTGCGAGCAGCGCAAGACCCTGGTGATCCTGGACGAGATCCACCACGCCGGTGACTCGAAGTCCTGGGGCGAGGCCTGCCTGGAGGCGTTCGACCCGGCGACCCGGCGGCTCGCCCTCACCGGCACGCCTTTCCGGTCCGATACGAATCCCATTCCTTTCGTCGCCTATGAGGAAGGGAACGACGGAATTCGGCGTTCCTCCGCCGATTACACGTACGGCTACGGGAACGCCTTGGGCGACGGGGTCGTGCGGCCCGTCATTTTCCTTTCCTACAGCGGCAACATGCGCTGGCGCACCAAGGCGGGCGACGAGATCGCCGCGCGCCTCGGCGAGCCGATGACCAAGGACGCCATCTCGCAGGCCTGGCGCACGGCGCTCGACGCGCGCGGCGACTGGATGCCGAACGTGCTGCGCGCCGCCGACCAGCGGCTGACCGAGGTCAGAAAGGGCATCCCGGACGCGGGCGGGCTGGTCATCGCCGCCGACCAGGACTCCGCGCGGGCGTACGCCAAGCTGATCAAGGAGATCACGGGGAGCAAGGCCACCGTCGTCCTGTCCGACGACACGGGCGCCTCGAAGCGGATCGACGAGTTCGCCGCGAGCAACGACCGGTGGATGGTCGCGGTCCGCATGGTGTCCGAGGGCGTCGACGTACCGCGGCTCGCGGTCGGCGTGTACGCCACCACCATCTCGACCCCGCTGTTCTTCGCACAGGCCGTCGGCCGCTTCGTGCGCTCGCGCCGGCGCGGCGAGACGGCCTCGGTGTTCCTGCCGACCATTCCCTACCTGCTGGGCTTCGCCAACGAGATGGAAGTCGAGCGCGACCACGTCCTCGACAAGCCGAAGAAGCAGGGCGAGGAAGACCCGTACGCCGACTCCGAGAAGGAGATGGAGGAGGCGAACAAGCAGGAGGACGAGGACACCGGCGACGAGGAGCAGATGTCCTTCGAGGCGCTGGAGTCCGACGCCGTCTTCGACCGGGTCCTCTACGACGGCGCCGAGTTCGGCATGCAGGCCCACCCGGGAAGCGAAGAGGAGCAGGACTACCTCGGCATCCCCGGGCTGCTCGAACCCGACCAGGTGCAGATGCTGCTCCAGAAGCGGCAGTCGCGGCAGATCGCGCACAGCAAGCGCAAGCCGGACTCGGAGGCGGACCTGCTGGAGCTGCCCGCCGACCGGCGGCCGGTGGTCTCCCACAAGGAACTGCTGGAGCTGAGGAAGTCGCTGAACACGATGGTGGGCGCGTACGTCCACCAGAGCGGCAAACCGCACGGCGTGCTCCACACCGAACTGCGCCGCGTGTGCGGCGGACCGCCGAGCGCGGAAGCCACGGCGGGACAGCTGCGCGAGCGCATCAAGAAGGTCCAGGAGTGGGCCACCCGGATGCGGTGATTTCCTACGGAATGCGGCGCGGGGGGCGGGGGGAGATTTGTACGGTTCCCGCTCGCCCGGGCCGTCGTGGCGGTCTCGCCGCACCCGTGGTGGGAGGCCCTGCGCGGCCGTGTGGGACCCCGCGTAGACGTGAGCCGACGCCAGGGGCCGAAGGTCACGAATTGACAGCGATGCGCGTTTTCAACCGGCATAAAACGGCAGTAGGCGCCCGGATTCTGGACGAGCCCTTCCGCTGAGCGAACCTGCTCGCTACTGTCCCCGCATCGAACGCCCCGTGGCAGCGCCGCCGCGGGAGCGCAGCCGGTGCCATGGCCGCTACCGGCGGCCTCTCCGTGCGTCGCCGAGGGACCGGCGGCGCTATCCCCAGAGAGTCACCGCCGCCCACCGAAAGAGGGAGAGGCGTCGTGACCGCGGAAACCTCCCAGACTCTCGACCGAGGACTCCGAGTTCTCAAACTGCTCGCCGACACCGACCACGGTCTGACCGTCACCGAGCTCTCCAACCGCCTCGGTGTGAACCGCACCGTCGTCTACCGCCTCCTGGCCACCCTCGAACAGCACGCCCTGGTCCGCCGCGACCTCGGTGGCCGCGCCCGCGTCGGGCTCGGAGTGCTGCGCCTGGGCCGCCAGGTGCACCCGCTCGTGCGCGAGGCGGCGCTGCCCGCGCTGCGCTCCCTCGCCGAGGACATAGGCGCCACCGCGCACCTGACCCTCGTGGACGGAACCGAAGCGCTCGCCGTGGCGGTCGTCGAGCCGACCTGGACCGACTACCACGTGGCCTACCGGCCCGGCTTCCGGCATCCGCTGGACCGCGGGGCAGCCGGCCGGGCCATCCTGGCCGCCCGTCAGGGCACGCTGATCGAGCCCGGGTACACGCTGACCCACGGTGAGCTCGAAGCGGGCGCCAGCGGTGCCGCGGCGCCCCTCGTGGGCATCACCGGGCTGGAGGGCAGCGTGGGCGTCGTCATGCTGGCCGACGCCGTGCCCGAGCGGGTCGGCCCGCGCGTGGTGGACGCCGCCCGCGAGGTGGCCGACGCCCTGCGCTGAGCCGCAAGCTCAGCACATCCGGACACCGAGCCGCGTCCCCGACCGCAGGGGGCGCGGCTCGACCCGTTCGGGGGCACCCGCGCTAGATTGGCCCGGTGCTCTCTCGCCTCACACGCCTGCCGCGTCCCGCCGCCCTCGCCGTCTGCGCCGTGCCCGTACTCGCGCTGTTCGGCGTCGCGGCCTTCGCACCGCTGCCCTTCGTGATCGCGCAGCCGGGCCTCACGGCCGACGTGCTCGGCTCCCGTGACGGCAAGCAGGTCATCTCGATCACCGGGGCCCCCACCCGCGAGACCACCGGCCAGCTGCGGATGACCACCATCCAGGCCACCGGCCCCTCCACCTCCGTCACCCTCCCCGAGCTGGTCGGCGACTGGTTCGACACCACCCGGGCGGTCATGCCCAGGGAGTCGGTGTACCCGTCGGGCGGAAGCGACAAGGAGATCCAGGAGCACAACCTGGAGGAGATGACCAAGTCGCAGTCGACGGCCTCCGAGGCCGCCCTCGGCTACCTCCGCAAGGACCCGAAGGACGTGAAGGTCGAGCTGAACCTCGCCGACGTCGGCGGTCCGAGCGCCGGACTGCTCTTCTCCCTCGGCATCGTGGACAAACTCGACGGGAACGGCAGCGGCGGCGATCTCACCGGCGGCAACACCATCGCCGGTACGGGCACCATCAGCGCGGACGGCGAGGTCGGCGCGGTCGGCGGGGTGGCCCTGAAGACTCAGGCCGCGCGGCGCGACGGGGCGAGCGTGTTCCTCGTACCGGCGGCGGAGTGCTCGGACGCCACGTCCGAACTCCCCGAGGGGCTCCGGCTGGTCCCCGTCACCTCGCTGACGGATGCGGTGAACGCGCTGCGGGCTCTGCAGAAGGGCGAATCGGTTCCGTCCTGCTGAGCCGGGGGGTCGCCTCCATGCTCCGCCAGGAGGGGAACAGCAGGGGCGAGAGCGTGGCGAGGAAGTACGCCCCGCCGAACACCAGCAGGGCCTTCGTCACCCCGAAGCCGTCGACCAGCAGGCCCGCGGCCAGCCCGCCCAGCGGCATCGTCAGCTCGCAGCCGGCCGTGGTCACGCCCGCGACCCGGCTGCGCAGGGCGTCGGGCACCTTCTCCAGCGTCACGGTGGTCAGGATCGGGTTGAGCATGCCCGCACCCAGCCCGGACAGCGCCATCGTGACCGCGAGCGGCAGCGGGGTGTCGGTGAAGGCGGCGACCACGTACCGCGGGGCCCCGGCCAGCAGGAACGCCGCGGCGAACACGGCCCTACGGGGGAACCGCTCGCCCCAGGCTCCGTAGAACAGGGCCCCCAGCAGCGCGAACCCGCCGAAGAGGGCGATCATCAGGCCGAGCGCGGCGGCTCCACCCAGGGCCTCGCGGCCGTGCACGGGCAGCAGGACCGAGGACCAGCCCTGGTCGAGGCCGTTGGTCATCATCACCATCACGGTGACGCCCAGCAGCAGCCGGGTCCGGGTCAGGAACCGCCAGCCCTCGGCGAGTTCGGCCCGGTAGCCGGCCAACGACACCTTCCCGGCGGCGCGCTGCGGCTCGGCTGCCGGTATCCCGCGCAGGAACACGGCGACCAGCAGCGCGGAGGCACCGAAGGTGGCCGCGTCGAGGAGCAGGACCGACTCGGCGCCGACCGTGGCGATCAGTACGCCGGCCAGCGCGGCCCCGATCATGCGGGCTCCGCGCGAGACGGCGTCGTAGAGGCTGGCGGCGCGGGCGACGGTGGTGCCGGCGTGCTCGGCGAGATCGGGGAGCATGACGTAGCGCGCGGTCAGTCCGGGGGTGTGGACGAGGCCGCCGACGGCCATCAGCGCGCACAGCATCCAGAACTCCAGCAGCCCGGTGTGGTGCAGCAGCGGGATCGCGCCCACGGCCAGTCCGCAGATCAGGTCGGAGACGGCGGAGACCCGGCGGCGGCCGATCCGGTCGATGACCGGGCCCCCGACGAGGGCGGCCACCGCGACGGGCAGGGTCGCGCAGAAGGCGACGATCCCGGCCCGGCCGGCGCTGTCCGTGGTCTGGAGCACGAACAGGGGCACGCCGATGAGCGACAGCGAACTCCCGGCTATCGAGATCGTGTTGGCGATCAGAACGGCGGTGAAGGGGCGACGGTTCACGCGATGCCGCCGTACGGCCGGGGGCCGTGAGCGCCGCGGATGATGCGCGCATGCAGGTGGGCGGGCTGTATGAGGTGGATGCCGGCGGCGATCAGGGCCTCGCCGACCCGGTTGCGCACGGCCAAGCCGGGGCGCCGGCACAGGTGGGGTGCGGCCTCGTGCGCACGGCGCCAGGCGGCGGCCTCGGCGGTGCGGGTGGCGTGGGTCTCGGCATGGATCTGGGCATGGCTGAAGGCGTGCACGGCAGGGCTCCTTCTGCGAAAGGGGTGCTGAGAGTGCTGAGGGTGCTGTGTGGTCGCGTGGGCGCTACTTCGTGCGGACCGGGAAGGCGTGCGTGTGGATCCGGACCGTCTCGGTGTTCTCCGAGGGCGGCAGGTCGCGGTAGCTGTTGATCAGCTCGTGCATCTTGAGGACCAGTTCGTGGCTCTGTGCGGGGGTCAGCTGCAGGGAGAAGTCGCTGAGCTCGGAACTCCGGTGCCACTCCACCGACCAGGTGTGCGCGTTGCCCAGCCAGGCGGACAGTTCCTGTCCGTGGATCTTCACGATCTCCGCCAGGAAGACCTCCGCGGCGCCGCGCGTGGCCGGGTCGGCGTCGTAGACCAGCGCCTCGTCGAAGATGGTGCCGTCCTGGGACGGCTGCCACCAGCGCTCGCGGCCCTTGCCGTGCTCGGGGGCGTCCTCGACGAACCCGTACGCGGCGAGCTGGCGCAGGTGGTAGCTGGTGGCCCCGCTCGATTCCCCGAGCTGCTCCGCGAGTTGCGAGGCGGTGGCCGGCCCGTGCAGGCGCAGGTTGCCCAGCAGGCGGATGCGCAGCGGGTGGGACAGGCCGCGCAGGGAGTGGGCGTCGAGCTTGCGGAGCTGCGGCTCGGCAGGCTTTTGGGGCTGGGGCTTCTGAGAATCTGCGTTCTTCTCGGGCATGCCTCAACTGTAGAGTTGCAAAGAACTCTATGCAAGGGTTTCTTTGCAAGTACTTCTTTGCATCCCCTCGCGGGTGGTCACGAGGTCATCCCTCCTTGATGAACCCCTCCGCCACCAGCCACTCCTTCGCCACGTCGTGCGGATCCCGCCCGTCCACGTCCACCAGCGCGTTGAGCCGCTGCGCCGTCTCCGTCGTCAGCCGCTTCGACAGGGGGTCCAGGAGGCCCGCGATCTCCGGGTACTTCTCCAGCGTCTTCGCGTGCAGCTCCGGTGCCGCGTTGTAGTTGGGGAAGAAGTGCCGGTCGTCGGCGAGGGTGTCCAGGTCCATGGCCTTGATCCGGCCGTCCGTGGTGAAGGCCTCGCCCAGCAGGCAGGAATCGGACGTGGAGACCTGGGTGTAGATGATCCCGGCGTCCATCTTCATGACGTTGCCCGCCGGGATCTTCATCCCGTACGCCTTCTCCATCCCCGGCAGCCCGTCCTCCCGCGAGGCGAACTCGTTCTCCACACAGACCGTCACCGCCTTGGGGTCGCGCTGCGACAGCGCCGCCACGTCCGACATGGTCTTCAGCCCGTACTTGGCGTTGTTCTTCTTGCTGATGGCGAGCGTGTAGGTGTTGTTGAGCGTGGAAGGCGGCAGCCATGCCACGCCGTTCTTCACGTCGGCGTCCCGCACCGCTTCCCACTGCTCGTACGGGTCGGCGATCGGCTTGTCGTTGCCCAGGTAGGTGATCCACGCCGTGCCCGTGTACTCGTACATGGCGTCCGCGTCGCCCTGGATGATCGCCTCGCGGGCGCTGATGGAACCGGGCAGGTTGGTGCGGTCCAGCACCTCCGCGCCGGCCGCCTTGAAGATCAGGCCGATCATCTGGCCGAGCACGATGTTCTCGCTGAAGTTCTTCGAGGTGACCGTGAGCGAGGCGCCCTTGAGGGGCTGTCCCTGGCCCACGGAGCCCGGTAGGACGTCGTCCACCATCGGGGACCCGCTCTTGAGCCCGCAGCCCGCGAGGGGCAGTCCGAGTGCCAGCAGGGCCGCGCAGGCCGCGGCCGTCCGTACGGAGAGGGGGAGCCGGTCCATCTACGCCTCCAGCCCGCGCGGGGTCAGGACCGTCTCGGCCAGGGAGGCCAGCCAGTCCACGAACAGCGCCAGTGCCACCGTCAGCACCGAGCCCAGCACCAGCACCGGCATCCGCTGGGTCTGGATCCCGGAGGTGATCAGGTCGCCCAGGCCCCCGCCGCCGCCGAAGGTGGCCAGGGTCGCGGTGCCGACGTTGAGGACGAGGGCCGTCCGCACGCCCGCCAGGATCAGCGGGACGGCCAGCGGCAGTTCGACCTTCATCAGGGTTCCCATGGCGGACATGCCGATCCCGCGCGAGGCCTCCACCAGCTGCGGGTCGATCCCGCGCAGCCCCGCGACGGTGTTGGACAGCACGGGCAGGACGGCGTAGGCGACCATGCCGATGATCGCCGTCGAGGGGCCGATGCCGAGCCAGATGACCAGCAGGGCCAGCAGTCCGATGGCCGGGGTGGCCTGGCCGATGTTGGCGACGGCGGTGACCAGTGGGGCGGCCCGGCGCAGACCGCGGCGGGTGAGGGCGATGCCGAGCGGGATCGCGATGATCAGCACCCAGAAGGTGGAGATCGCGGTGAGCTGGACGTGCTGCCACAGCCGGAGCTCGACGTTGCCGTCCTTGAGGGAGTTCTCGGCGATTGTGTCGAGGGTGGTGTTGGTGATCCACAGGTACGTGGCCAGTAGCACCAGCGCCAGCACGACGGGCAGGGTCACCAGCCGGGCCCAGGTGAGCCGGCTCCCGGGGCGGGGCGGCGCGATGGAGGACATGACCTCCTCGTCGGGCCCGGGCTCCTCCGGATCGCGGAAGACGTGGCCCCCCAGCTCGTGCTCGCCGGGCGGGCGCTCGGGGGAGACCGGGTTCCGCGGGCTCATGAGCCCTCCGCGGGATCCCGGAGCCCCTCCAGGTCCCGCTCGGTGCGGTGGTGGCGCAGCTCCTCGAGGTCGTGCGCGTGCTCGGCGGCCGTCAGCCGGTCGGCCTCCAGCATCTCGTGCACCGAGTTCATCAGGGTCTCCATGTCCACGACGCCGATGTACTCGCCGCGCCGCCCGGTGACGGCCACCCGGCCGCCGCTGTCGGTCAGTACGGCCTCCAGGGCGTCGTGCAGGGTCGCGTCCCGGGTCACCGTGTCGTGCACGAGCTGGCCGGCCCGGGCGAGGGAGCCCTTGGCGCGCATCAGGTCGCCGCGGCGCAGCCATTTGTACGGGCGGCCGCGCCGGTCCAGCATCAGGAGCTCGTTGCCCTGGCCGGCGCGCAGGGTGTTGAAGATCTGCTGGAGCGGGTCGTCCACGGACACGGTCGGGAATTCGGCGATCTCCACGTCCCGCACCCGGGTGAGGTTGAGCCGCTTGAGCGCGGCCCCGGCGCCGACGAACCCGGAGACGAAGTCGTCGGCGGGGTTGGTGAGGATCGCCTCGGGGGTGTCGAACTGCGCGATGTGCGAGCGCTCGCGCAGGACGGCGATCCGGTCGCCCAGCTTGATGGCCTCGTCGAAGTCGTGGGTGACGAAGACGATCGTCTTGTGCAGCTCGTGCTGGAGCCGGATCAGCTCGTCCTGGAGGTGGTCGCGGGTGATGGGGTCGACGGCGCCGAAGGGCTCGTCCATCAGCAGGACGGGCGGGTCGGCGGCGAGGGCCCGGGCCACGCCCACGCGCTGCTGCTGGCCGCCGGAGAGCTGGCGCGGGTAGCGGCCGTGGAACTCGCGCGGGTCCAGGCCGACCAGGTCGAGCATTTCCTCCACCCGGTCCTTGACGCGGGACTTGGACCAGCCGGTCATCTTCGGGACCAGGGCGATGTTCTCGGCGACCGTCATGTGCGGGAAGAGCCCGGAGGACTGGATCGCGTACCCGATCTTGCGGCGGAGTTTGACCGGGTCCATGTCGGTGACGTCCTCGTCGCCGATGCGGATCCGGCCGGAGGTGGGCTCGATCAGCCGGTTGATCATCTTGAGGGTGGTGGACTTCCCGCAGCCGGAGGGGCCGACGAAGACCACCAGCTCGCCCGCCTTGATCTCCATCGAGACGTCGTCGACGGAGGGATTGGGGTTGCCCGGGTAGCGCTTGGTGAGGTTCTCCAGCTGGATGGTGGCGCCGGAGGCGGCGGCCGGCTGCGTGTCCGCGGCCGGCTGCGGGCTGGTCGTCGGCGCGGGCGTCGGCTCAGACACGGATTCCCCTCGGGATGGTGAGACGGCCGAGCAGGACGTACGCGGCGTCGAAGAGCAGGGCGAGGATGACGACGCCGAGCGTCCCCGCCAGGACCTGGTTGATGGCGTTGGCGCTGCCGAGCGAGGCGATCCCGCGGAAGATCTCGTTGCCCAGGCCCGGCCCGGAGGCGTAGGCGGCGATGGCCGCGATGCCCATCAGCATCTGGGTGGAGACCCGGATGCCGGTCAGGATCGGCGGCCAGGCGAGCGGCAGTTCCACCTTCAGCAGTTGGGCGCTGCGCGACATCCCGATGCCCTTGGCGGCGTCGACCAGGGCGGGGTCCACCCCGCGCAGCCCCACGATGGAGTTGCGGACGATGGGCAGCAGTCCGTACAGCGTCAGGGCGATCACGGTCGGCGCGACGCCGAGGCCGACGATCGGGATCAGCAGGCCGATCATGGCGAGGGAGGGGATGGTCAGCACCGTGGAGGTGGAGGTGACCGCGAGGTTCCCGGCCCAGCCGCTGCGGTAGGTGAGGACGCCGATGACGACGCCGAGTGCGGTCGCGATCACCATGCACTGGAAGACGGCGCTGGCGTGCTGGAAGGCGTCGGTGAGGAGCTGCTGGTGGCGGTTGGACAGGTAGGACCAGAAGCTCACGCCACGTCACCTCGTCCGTCGTTGCCGCAGGCCGGTCGGGTCAGTCGTCCTCGGCCGCCTGTTCGACCAGGGGGATGATCCGCAAGGGTACGGGATTCTCCATGACAATCGCCGTCGAAGCCCGAACAATCCCATCAAACGCGACAACTCGGTCGATCACCCGCTGAAGGTCCGCGTTGGACCGGGCCACGAGCCGGCACAGCATGTCCCCGTGCCCGGTCGTCGTGTGCAGCTCCAGCACCTCCGGAACCCCGTCCAAGTGGGCCCGTACGTCCGCGCCTTGGCCCTGTTTGATCTCCAGCGTGGCGAAGGCCGTCACCGGGTACCCCAAGGCCGCCGGATCCACCTGCGGACCGAACCCCCGGATGACTCCGTTCGACTGAAGCCGGTCCAGCCGGGCCTGCGCCGTACCGCGCGCCACGCCGAGCCGGCGCGAGGCCTCCAGGACCCCGATCCGGGGCTCGCGGGCGAGCAGGACGATGAGCCGGCCGTCGAGTTCGTCGATTCCCATGGGTGCCTCCCGGGCGGTCGGTCGGTGGTCATAGTGCACAGATATCCCAGCCATGGTGCGCTGAGACTGGTCAGTCTGTACAGGAGAAATGGAAACTATTGCGCAGCTTGTGGAACGGCGGGACTCTGCCGTCATGACTGAGACCCAGCCGCTCGACACCGCACCGTCCACCGCCGCCAAGGCCGACCCCTTCCCGGTCAAGGGCATGGACGCGGTCGTCTTCGCCGTAGGCAACGCCAAGCAGGCCGCGCACTACTACTCGACCGCCTTCGGCATGAAGCTCGTCGCCTACTCCGGACCGGAGAACGGCACGCGCGAGACGGCCAGCTACGTCCTGACCAACGGCGCCGCTCGGTTCGTCCTCACCTCGGTCATCAAGGCCTCCACCGACCGCGGCCGCTTCCTCGCCGAGCACGTCGCCGACCACGGCGACGGCGTCGTCGACCTGGCGATCGAGGTCCCCGACGTGAAGGCGGCCTACGCCTACGCCGTCGAGCACGGTGCGCGCGGCCTCGACGAGCCGTACGAGCTCACCGACGAGCACGGCACGGTGCGGATGGCGGCGATCGCCACCTACGGCCAGACCCGCCACACCCTGGTCGAGCGCGGCGACTACACCGGGCCCTACCTGCCCGGCTTCGTCTCCGTCGCCCCCATGGTCGAGCCCCCGGCCAAGCGCACCTTCCAGGCCATCGACCACTGCGTGGGCAACGTCGAGCTCGGCCGGATGAACGAGTGGGTGGCGTTCTACAACAAGGTCATGGGCTTCACGAACATGAAGGAGTTCGTGGGCGACGACATCGCGACCGAGTACTCGGCGCTGATGTCGAAGGTCGTCGCGGACGGCACCCTGAAGGTGAAGTTCCCGATCAACGAGCCGGCGATCGCGAAGAAGAAGTCGCAGATCGACGAGTACCTGGAGTTCTACGGCGGCGCCGGAGTCCAGCACATCGCGCTCGCGACGAACGACATCGTCCGCACCGTGCGGGCGATGCGGGCGGCCGGCGTGGAGTTCCTGAACACCCCGGACTCCTACTACGACACCCTCGGCGAGTGGGCGGGCGAGACCCGCGTCCCCGTCGAGACCCTGCGCGAGCTGAAGATCCTCGTCGACCGCGACGAGGACGGCTACCTGCTGCAGATCTTCACCAAGCCGGTCCAGGACCGCCCGACGGTCTTCTTCGAGATGATCGAGCGGCACGGGTCGATGGGCTTCGGCAAGGGCAACTTCAAGGCCCTGTTCGAGGCGATCGAGCGGGAGCAGGAGAAGCGGGGCAACCTCTAAGGGCTTGCGTGAACCGGAGCCCCGGGTGGCGTGGCGCCGCCGCCCGGGGCTCCGCCCCGGCCCTCCCCGCGCAGCGGCTCCGGCCTGACTGCCCCCTACGGCTTCGGCTTCGGCTTGGGCACCGGCTTCGCCTTCGGGAGTTCCGGGGCCACCCACGGCTTGGTGGGCTGCATGTTTTCCGGGCCGCCCGCCGGGGGCTTGGCGATGGCCGCCAGGGCCTTCTTGGCCAGCGGGGCACGTACCGGCGAGAACCGCGGGTTCGTCCGCAGGGCCTCCTCCAGGTGCCGCCGCGCCCCGGCCACGTCGCCCAGGCCGCGCTCGATCATCGCCCGGTGGTACGAGAACTCCGCGATCCGCAGTCCCTGCTCCGTGGCCTTCTTCGCGTACTCCAGCGCCCCCGCGTCATCGCCCGTCTTGTGCAGCGCCCAGCCCAGCGCGTCCGCCACCTGCACGCTCTTGTGCCGGGCCCACTCCGCCGTGAGGCGCCGTACGGCCGCCGCCGGGTCGCCGTGGTCCGCCTCGAACCGGCCCAGGAGCAGCTCCTCGTTCACCCCGCTCCGGGCGGCCTGCGCCACGATCCCGTCGTACACCGCCTTCGCCTCGTCGCCCCGGCCCAGCGACTCCAGCAGCTCGCCCAGCTCCAGCGACAGCGCCGGCACCGAGGCCCGCCCCAGCGCCAGCCGGTAGTCCCGTACGGCCTCCCCGCCCCGCCCCAGCGCCGCCAGCACCCGTGCCCGGCCGCCCAGCGCCTGGGCCTGTGCCGGATCGGTGCGCAGCGCGGCCTCGTACTGCTTCAGGGCCTCCGCGTCGTCGCCGCGCTCCCACGCCAGCTCCCCGAGGCGGAACAGCACGTACGCCTTCTCCGCCGGGGCCTTCGCCGCGCCGCCCGCGTGCTCCATGGACATGGTCGCGTCCTCGCGCCAGCCCCGGTCCCGGTACACCTGCGAGGCCTTCATGAAGGCCGCCAGTCCCGGCCGCAGGTCCACCAGGCTCTCCATCGCCTTCTCCGCGGCCTTGTAGTCCCCGAGACCGCCGTACGCGTCCACGAGCACCGGGTACGCCGTCCACCGCTTCGGCGCCTGCGCCCGTACGAGCTCGCCCCACTTCTTCCCGGTCCCGAAGTCCCGCCGGGCGTTGGCCAGGGTGCCCATGCCCGTCATCGCGTCGAAGTTGCCCTTCTCCGCCGGGCGCAGCTCCAGCGAGCGCTTCAGCGCCCCCTCCGCCTTCGGGTACCAGCCGGGATCGGCCGTCCGCCGCGCCTGCTCCAGGTACGCCGACCCCAGCACCGCCCACGAGGCCTCGTCGTCCGGGTGCCCCGCGACCCACTTCTCCCGGTCGGCGACCAGCGCCGACAGGTCCACCGCCGCCACCGGCGCACCCATGCCGACCGCCGCGCGGGCCCGCTCGCTGGGCCCCGGCGGGCGCGCGTCGTCGCCCGAGCGGGCCGGCCGGATCAGCAGGGCCCCGGCGATCAGGACCACCAGGGCCGCCGCCGCCACGAGCGTCTTGCGGCCGGTGAAGGTCACGGGCGGGGCAGCCTGCCGCTGCCTCTCCTGAGAGACGGATGCGTCGCGCATAGGGTCCATGGAGTCACTGTGCGTCAATATGAAGAGCTCGCCGAGGTGTCCGAAGAGCGTCGCGGGCGTGTTCACACCGATGGCCCCGACTGTCACGCTGGCACCATGGCTGACGAAGTTGACGACGTTTCCGCCCCGAGCCACGTCCCGAGCCACGTCCCGAGCCGCGCCCCGCGGGACGCCCCGCTCGCCCCGCGGCTCCACGCGCTGCTCCTGGAGGGCCTCCCGCCCGAGGCCCTGCTGACGGACCCGCAGGTGACCGCCTCCTACGCCACCGACATGGCGAGCTTCTGCGCCGCCGGCACCCCGGCCGCCGTGGTCCTGCCCCGGACCGTCGAACAGGTCCGGCACGTCATGCGCACCGCCCACGCGCTCCGCGTCCCCGTGGTCCCCCAGGGCGCCCGTACGGGCCTGTCGGGCGCGGCCAACGCCTCCGACGGCTGCGTCGTGCTCTCCCTCGTGAAGATGGACCGGATCCTGGAGATCGACACCGTCGACCGGATCGCCGTCGTCGAACCGGGCGTCGTCAACGCCGTCCTCTCGCGCGCCGTAGCCGAGCGCGGACTGCACTACCCGCCGGACCCCTCCAGCTGGGAGCAGTGCACCATCGGCGGGAACATCGGCACCGCCGCCGGCGGTCTGTGCTGCGTCAAGTACGGGGTCACCGCCGAGTACGTCCTCGGCCTCGACGTGGTCCTCGCCGACGGCAGGCTCCTGCGGACCGGCCGGCGCACCGCCAAGGGCGTCGCGGGGTACGACCTCACCCGCCTGTTCGTCGGCTCCGAAGGCAGCCTCGGCGTCGTCGTCCGGGCCGTCCTCGCCCTGCGCCCGGCCCCGCCCCGCCAGCTCGCGCTCGCCGCCGAGTTCCCCTCCGCGGCGGCGGCCTGCGCGGCCGTCTGCGCCGTCATGGAGGCCGGTCTGACGCCCTCGCTGCTGGAACTGATGGACCGTACGACCGTCCGCGCCGTGAACGCGCTGGGCAAGATGGGCCTGCCCGAGACCACCGAGGCCCTGCTGCTCGCCGCCTTCGACACCCCGCACGCGCCCGAGGACCTGGCCGCCGTGGGATCGCTGTGCACCGCCGCCGGGGCGAGCGCCGTCGTACCGGCCGAGGACGAGGCGGAGTCCGAACTGCTCCTCCAGGCCCGCCGGATGGCCCTGCCGGCCCTGGAGGCCCTGCGGCCCGCGACGATGATCGACGACGTGTGCGTACCGCGCACCCGGCTCGCCGAGATGCTGGACGGGACCGCCGCCATCGCCCGTGCGCACGACCTGCTCATCGGGGTCTGCGCGCACGCGGGCGACGGGAACACCCACCCCATCGTCTGCTTCGACCCCGCCGACGAGGACGAGGCCCGGCGGGCCCGCGCGTCCTTCGAGGAGATCATGGCGCTGGGGCTGGAACTGGGCGGGACCATCACGGGGGAGCACGGGGTCGGCGTCCTGAAGAAGGACTGGCTCGCCCGCGAACTCGGCCCGGTGGGCCTGGAGATGCAGCGCGCCGTCAAGCACGCCTTCGACCCGGAGGGACTGCTCAACCCGGGCAAGCTGTTCTGAGTCACAGCTCCCCGTCCGCCGACTCGTCCGACGGCCACGGGTCGCGCATCCACAGCTCGTCGGCCGGCGTCGGGGCGAGCAGCTCGGCCAGCGCCGCGTCCAGGCCGAGCCGGTCGGCCTCGGTGCCGGGCGGCACGATCCGCAGGGTCCGCTCCAGCCAGGCCGACACCGACACGGCGGGGGCCTCCAGCAGGGCGTCGCCGTCGGGGGAGCTGAGCGCCATGCACAGGACGGCCTGCCGGCCGACCTTCGTGGGCCAGATCCGCACGTCGCCGTGGCCGCACGGGCGGAACACCCCCTCGACCAGCAGCTCGCGGGCGAAGGTCCAGTTGACCGGGGTGCTGGAGCCGGTGTGGAAGGTGATGTGCACGGCGTACGGGTCGTCCGTCAGGTACAGCAGCCGGGCGGGGACGGGGACGCTGCGCTCGGGGGACAGGACCAGCTTCAGTTCCAGCTCGCGCTCGACGACGGGGTGCTGCATGGCGGCCTCACTTCGGTACGGGGTACGTGTTCGCGTGGTGCGCGGGGCCGGAGGACCGGCCCACACCCACAGAGAGCGCCGAAGTGCCCAGGTATGACGCGACTTCGCGAGGCACATCGAGGATTGGCCGAAATCAATCGGCTGACCGAAATCTTCCGTACGGGGCCGCGCTCGTCAGGGTTCACCAGGGTTCGCCCGAACGCTTGGATTCTCCCGTTACCGGACCTGTCGGGGGGCGGTTCTTGGCTATGGTCCACCCCTGCAAGAAGCCTCAAGCCACGATCGGAGTTGGGGACATTGACGGCCTCCCCTGGTGACGGCGAGCACGCGGCCCGCGAGGGCTACTACCCCGATCCGTCCATCCCCGGGTACGTCAGGTTCTGGAACGGCCTGAACTGGGTTCCCGGTACGAGCCGCCCCGCGGCCCCTGCCGACGAGACGGGTCCCGTGTTCCTCGACCAGACGGGCATGAGCGAGGCGCTGCGCGAGCCGGAGCGCTGGCCGCAGCCCCGGCCGGAACCGGCTCCGCACCCGGCCCGCGACGCCTGGCCGGAGCCGGCCGCGCCGCGGCGGGAGCCCGAGGCCTGGCCGGAGCCCGCTCCCCGGGCGGAGTCCGGGTCCTGGTCCGAGCCCGCTCACCGGGCGGAGCCCGAGTCGTGGCGGGAGCCCGCTCCCCGGGCGGAGGCCGGGGCGTGGGGCGAGCCCGATCCCCGGGCCGAGTCCGGGCCGTGGGGCGAGTCCGGCGCGGACCCCGAGCCCGCGGGATGGCAGGTCGACCCGCTCCACCAGGCCGGGTTCGGCGGGCCGCGCGACCACCGGGTGTCCTGGGGCCACGAGGAGGCAGCGGCCGCCCGCCCCGGCGGGATCTCCCTGGCCCGCCCGCCGGTACCGGCCCCCGCTCCCCGCCCGGTGCAGGCCCAGGCGCAGGCGCATGCCCCGGCCCAGGCCCACCGCTCGGCACCGGCCCCCGCTTCGGCCGCCCTGCCCGCGCAGGTGTCCGGCTCCGCCGCCCCGGGCGGCCTCGGCATCCTGTCGGCGCCCTCCCCGGCCGGCGCGGCGGCGGCCGCGGCCGCCGCCCGCGCCGCCGCTCAGGAGCCCGCGCGGCCCGCCGCCCCGGCCGCGCCGCTCCCGGACGCGGCGCCGGCGGAGCGCGCACCCTCCGCGGAGCGCCCCGCCCCCGCCTCGGCCCCCGCCGCCCCGGCCCCGGCCGTCGCGGCGGAGTCCGCCCGGCGCGCGGCCCCCGTAGAGACCCCGAACCGCGCGGAGCGACCCGCGGGGACCGGCCGCGCGGTGTTCGAGCGGATGGCGGAGCGGGCCGTGCGCCCCGCCGGGCTCGTGCGGCGCGGGACGGCCCGGCTGCTGGACTCCCTCGTGTACGCCGCCGTCGCGACCGGGGTGGCGCTGCCCCTCGTGCCCGCGGCGACCGCGCACCTCCAGGCCAAGGTGGACGCCGCCCGGGCGGGCGGCCGGACCACCACCGTGTGGCTGCTCGACGGGACCACCGCGGGCTCGCTGGGCCTCGTACTGGGCGCCGTCCTCCTCTTCGGCGTCTTCTACGAAGCCCTGCCCACGGCCCGTTGGGGCCGCACCCCGGGCAAGAAGCTGCTCGGCGTACGGGTCCTGGCCACCGCCACGCTGCGCCCGCCCCGCTTCGGCGCGGCACTGCGCCGCTGGCTCGTGTACGCCCTCCTGGGCCTCCCGGGGGCCCTGTGGGCCCTCGCGGACCGCAGACGGCGCCGGACCCTCCACGACCGGGCCGCAGGGACGTACGTGGCCCGCTAGGGCCAGGCGTCGCGAGGCAGACGGGAGTGTGACGACAGGACCTGGGCGGGTCTCCCGCCCGCTCGTCCCCCGAATGGACGCGTTCCCGTTGCGGGCCGCTCCGAGCCGGGTTCGACTCGGGCCATGAGCACCGACCAGCCGCCGCCGGGCCAGCCGCCCGAGGACGACCCGTTCCTCAAGAAGCCCCAGGAACCGACGCCTCCGCCGTCGGGTGGTTCGCCGTACGGCTCACCGCCCGCGGGCGCCGGCGGAGGTTTCCCCCCTCCGCCCCCGACCGGGGGCGGAGGGGGCTATCCGCCGCCGCCCCCGCCCGGGGGAGGGGGCTACCCGCCCCCGCCGCCCCCGTACGGAGGCGCGGGCGGTGGCGACCCGTACGGCGGTGGTGGCGGCTACGGCATGCCCGACCCGCTCGCCGGGATGCCGCCGCTCGCCGACTTCGGCAAGCGGCTCGCCGCCCGCGTCATCGATCTGCTGATCATCGCCGTCCCGCTGTTCGTCATCCAGCTGTTCGCCGGTGACCGCAACCGCTACACGGTCGACACGAACCAGGGCGAGGACGTCACCGAGGTCATCACCAAGTCCTACAGCGGCAGCGGTCTGGTCATGACGCTGATCTCGATCGTCGCCTACGTCGGTTACGACTGGTGGTTCGTCAAGAAGAACGGCCAGACCCTCGGCAAGAAGTGGATGGGCCTGCGCGTCGCGATGCTCAACGACGGCAGCGTCCCGCAGTCCAACGCCGCTCTCAGCCGGTCGGCCGTGCTCTGGCTGCCGACGCTGATCTGCTGCTTCTGCCTGTGGCCGATCGCGCTCGTCATCTCGATGCTCGTCGACAAGCCCTACAAGCAGGGTCTGCACGACAAGGTCGCCAAGACCGTGGTGGTCCAGGCCACCTAGAGGTACCCGGTCCGAACGCGCGGGCGGTCTCCCCACGGGGGAGGCCGCCCGCCGCGGTGTGCCGTGCCGTGGTTTGGGGGCGGGCCGGTGGCGTCCGGTCAGTGGTGCACGGGGTGTTCCGCCGGGGCCGGGGCCGGGGCGGGGGCGCCCGCCGCAACGTCCTGTGGCAGGGTGTCGGGCACCGGCGATGCGGTCCTCGTGCGGGTCGCCGCGTGCCGCCCGCGCCGGCGCGGGAGCGGCACGGTGAGTGCGACCAGGAGCCCGAGGGCGAGGGCGGCGGCGGAGATGACCGCGACGCCGAGTCCCGTACTCGTCTGCGAGAGCAGCAGCATGGCGATCGTCGACACGATGACGGTGGCGGACCCGTAGGCGAGCTGTGCGGCAGTCGGACGCGGCATGGCGATTTCCGTCCTCGAAGCGGGAGGGGGACTCGGCTCGACCAGGTCTGGCGTCGAGTGACTCTACGACGGTGGATGCCCGAGCGGAACTGTCGGTAAGCGTGACCTCACTCATGCGACGGGAAGCAGCGGAGCACGGGGGGCGCACGGGGAGCACCCCTGGGGTGCGGGGGGCGGGGAGGGGCGGATGGGGCGGATGGGGCGGGTGGGGTTCGATGGCAGTCCAGCGGGGGTCCACCGCGGGTCCACCGCGAGTCCGGCACCAGTACGGTGCGAGTCCGGGGCGGGTCCGGCGCGGAGTGCGATGCCGGTCCAGAAGTACGGTTCGTCCGCTATGACCGCGGAACGTCCGAATAGCGGAACTCGATGACCGCATAGTGCAGTTGTAAGGAACAAGTCAAGGTCTGTCTTTTCTTGCGACTCTCCGGTCAAATGTCGTCACTTGAGACGCGCGCCGCACGGAACCCCCCACTCCTACGGAGAAGTTCCGCACCACTTCGCGGCCGCGGGAGGGGAACGACATCAAGTGACCAGCAACTCGGCCAGAAGACGAGCGCTGCGCGCCGCCGCAATCGGCGTGACCCTGGCAGCGACGGCGGCCACCGGCGCCGCCTTCACGATGGCCACGGCAGACCCGGGTGCGAAGGTGTCTGCCGCGGACCGCCAGGACCCGACCGCTCCTTCGAAGGAGCAGGTCAAGCACAACCTCGAAGGCCCGTTCAGCAAGCAGCAGGAGCAGGCCCGCAAGGCTGCCCTGGAGCAGGTGCTGAGCGGCAAGAAGGGCGTCGAGCAGCGGGGCGCCTCCAAGGTCGTCAAGCTCGACGACAAGAAGTACGTCGAGCTCGGCCGCGAGAAGACCGACAAGATCTTCACGATCCTCGTCGACTTCGGCGACCAGGTGGACAACACCACCACGTTCGACCCGGACGGCCCCGGTCCCAAGCCGGCCGTGCCCAAGTACGGCGGCAACCCGGGCCCGATGCACAACCAGATCGCCCAGCCCGACCGTGCGGTGAACAACAGCACGGCGTGGCGCAAGGACTTCAACCGCGCGTACTTCCAGGACCTGTACTTCGGTACCGGCAAGGGCAAGAACTCGCTGAAGACCTACTACGAGAAGACCTCCTCGGGCCGTTACTCGGTCGAGGGCGAGGTCGCCGACTGGGTCAAGGTCCCGTACAACGAGGCCCGTTACGGCTCGAACTACTGCGGCCAGAGCAACTGCGCCAACGTCTGGGACACGGTCAAGGACGGCGTGACCGCCTGGGCCGAGGCCCAGAAGAAGGCCGGCAAGACCGACGCCCAGATCAAGGCGCAGATGGCCCAGTACGACCTCTGGGACCGCTACGACTTCGACGGCGACGGCAACTTCAACGAGCCCGACGGCTACATCGACCACTTCCAGATCGTCCACGCGGGCGAGGACGAGTCGGCCGGCGGCGGCGTGCAGGGCACCAACGCTCTGTGGGCCCACCGCTGGTACGCCTACGGGACCGAGGCCGGCAAGAACGGCCCCGCGAACAACAAGGCCGGCGGCACCCAGATCGGCAACACCGGCATCTGGGTCGGCGACTACACGATGCAGCCCGAGAACGGCGGCCTCGGCGTCTTCGCGCACGAGTACGGCCACGACCTGGGCCTGCCCGACCTCTACGACACCTCCGGTGGCGGCGAGAACTCGGTCGGCTTCTGGTCCCTGATGTCGGCCGGCTCCTGGCTCGGCAACGGCAAGGACTCCATAGGCGACCTCCCGGGCGACATGACCGCCTGGGACAAGTTCCAGCTGGGCTGGCTGAACTACGACAAGGCCAAGGCCGCGACGAAGTCCACCCACAAGCTGGGCGTCTCGGAGTACAACACCAAGGACAAGCAGGCGCTCCTCGTCGACCTTCCCAAGAAGAAGGTCACCACCGACATCGTCGCTCCCGCCGAGGGTGCTTCGCAGTGGTGGAGCAACATGGGTGACGACCTCAAGAACACCCTCACCCGCTCGGTCGACCTGACCGGCAAGTCCTCCGCGGCCCTGTCCCTCAAGGGCTGGTGGGACATCGAGGCGGAGTACGACTTCCTGTACACCGAGGTCTCCACCGACGGTGGCGCCACCTGGACCGCGCTCGCCGGCACCGCCGACGGCGTGGCCATCCCGGTCGACGCTTCCAACAGCCCGTCGCTCACCGGCGTCTCGGGCAGCTGGAAGAACCTGAACTACTCGCTGAACGCCTACGCGGGCAAGAAGGTCGACCTCCGCTTCCGCTACCAGACCGACGGCGGCGCGGGCGGCAAGGGCTTCACGGGCGACGCGATCGGCATCACGGCGGACGGCTCCACGCTGTTCACCGACGGTGCCGAGAACGGCGACAACGGCTGGACCGGCAAGGGCTTCTCCCGCGTCGGCGCCGGCTTCACCAAGGAGTACGCCCAGTACTACCTGGCCGAGAACCGCCGCTACGTCTCGTACGACAAGACCCTCAAGGTCGGTCCGTACAACTTCGGCTTCGCCAACACGAAGCCGAACTGGGTCGAGCACTACGCCTACCAGGACGGTCTCCTGATCTGGCAGTGGGACACCTCCCAGAAGGACAACAACACCAGCCAGCACCCCGGCGCCGGTCTGATCCTTCCGATCGACGCCAACGCCAAGCCGATGAAGTGGTCGGACGGCACCCTGCTGCGCAACAAGATCCAGCCGTACGACGCCGCTTTCAGCGCGTACAAGACGGACGCGATCACCCTGCACAAGAACGGCCAGGAGCTCTTCCTGAAGCCCAAGCCCGCGCAGCTCGTCTTCGACGACCACAAGGGCAAGTACTTCTACGACGAGAACCCGACCGGCTCGGTGAAGACCACTGACACCAACACCAAGATCAAGATCGTGAAGGAGACCTACGACGGTCTCGTCATGACGGTCGAGGTCGGTCCGTCCGTTAAGTAATTCGGTAAAACCGCAGGTCAAAGCATGATCGGCCGTCGCCCTCTAGCGGGCGGCGGCCGTTCGCGTTTAGATGCGTGAGCTGAGTTTCTTATTGACGGGGGAGATGAAGACATGCCCGGTGGAGGTTTCGTCCGATTGCCAGGCGGCAGCGTGGTCGTCGCGCTCACGCTGCCCAGACCGTCCGTGGAAGGTGCCGTCGAGGGCGGCATCGAAGGCGGAGCCGAAGGTGGAAACGTCCGCGTGCTGGTGCACGCGGTGAACCGGGCCCGCGCCCTGACCAGGCTGCGGAACCTCGGACTGCGCGCCGTCTACCTGCGCGGCAACGCCCAGCCGCCCACCCCGGACGAGATCACGGCCGTCCTGCACCACCCCGACGGCCTGCTCTGGCGCTGCGCGCCGGACCGGGCGGCGGAGCTGTGGCACCCGATCAGGGCCCTGCTGGGCTGACCGGGCAGGGCCGAGCGGCCCCGCAGGCGCCCCGCAGGCGTCCTGCCGGGCCCCCGCCGATGTCCCGGTGTCAGCCGGCCACCACCGGGGTCCCGCTCAGCTCCACGCCGGCTTCCCGGAGCTCGGCCAGCGCACGGGTCGTGGTGTGCGGGGCCACTCCGGCCGTCAGGTCCAGCAGCACGTGCGTACGGAACCCCGCGCGGGCCGCGTCCAGGGCGGTGGCCTTGACGCAGTGGTCGGTGGCGATCCCGACCACGTCGACCTCGGTGACCTGCCGGTCGCGCAGCCACTCCGTGAGCCCGCGGCCGTTCTCGTCCGCGCCTTCGAACCCGCTGTACGCCGCTTCGTACGCGCCCTTGTCGAAGACGGCGGCCACGGCCCCCGAGGCGACGGCGGGCGCGAAGTTCGGGTGGAAGCCCACGCCCTCGGTCCCGGCGACGCAGTGCACCGGCCAGGAGGTCTCGTAGTCCGGCTGGGCCGGGGGGTGCGCGAAGTGGGACCCGGGGTCGATGTGGTGGTCGCGGGTGGCGACGACGTGCCGGTAGCCGGCGGTGGCCTGGCCGATGAGCTCGGTGATGGCGGCGGCGATGTCGGCTCCGCCGGTGACCGCGAGGCTGCCGCCCTCGCAGAAGTCGTTCTGTACGTCGACGACGATCAGTGCGCGGTGCATGTCCGGTGCCCTTCGGCTTGGTGTGTGGTGGGCGGGGACCCTGCGGGGGCTCTTCCCCCACCCCGCCCCTTCCCGAAACTGGGGGCTCCGCCCCCAGCCCCCTTTCGCGGGGCTCCGCCCCGCACCCCGCGCCTCAAACGCCGGCGGGGCTGGATTTTCCAGCCCGTCCGGCGTTTGAGGACCGGGTCTGGGCGGAGTCCAGGGAACGGTGGAAGGGCGGGTGGGGGACAAGCCCCGCAGGGCCGGCCCCCTAGGCGTTACGCGTACTCCGTCGGGATCACGGCCTCGCCCCGTGACAGCTGAGTCGCCGAGAGCGGGAGACCCGCCAGGACCTCGCGGTGGCGGTCGCGGGCCGTCTCCAGGGACTCGCGGGCCACGACCTCGCCGCCCTTGACCAGCTCCACCAGGAGCTGCTTGTCCGCCAGCGCCGCCGGCACCGGCCCGGTCCCGAGGACCTCCGCTTCCGCGACCCCCTCGGAGTCGACCCGCCGGGCCGCCCACTTGCGCCCGCCGACGGAGGTCTTGCCGCCCGATGACTTCTTCGCCACCGACACAAGCGGCGCCTTCGGATCGGCCGAGGCCGCCCGCGCCACCAGCTTGTAGACCATCGAGCACGTCGGGTGCCCGCTGCCCGTCACCAGCTGGGTGCCGACCCCGTACGCGTCCACCGGCGCGGCCGCCAGCGAGGCGATCGCGTACTCGTCGAGGTCCGAGGTCACCACGATCTTCGTCGCGGTCGCCCCCAGCTCGTCGAGCTGCTGCCGCACCCGGTGCGCGACCAGCAGCAGGTCCCCGGAGTCGATCCGGACGGCGCCGAGGTCCGTCCCGGCCACCTCCACGGCCGTCCGGACCGCCTCCGCCACGTCGTAGGTGTCCACCAGCAGCGTGGTGGAGCTGCCCAGCGAGGCGACCTGGGCGGTGAAGGCGTCCCGCTCGCTGTCGTGCAGCAGGGTGAAGGCGTGCGCGCTGGTGCCGACGGTGGGGATCCCGTACCGGAAGCCGGCCGCGAGGTCCGAGGTGGAGGTGAAACCGCCGACGTACGCGGCGCGCGCCGAGGCGACGGCCGCCAGTTCGTGCGTGCGCCGGGCGCCCATCTCGACCAGCGGCCGGCCGCCCGCGGCCGTGGCCATCCGGGAGGCGGCCGCGGCGATCGCGGAGTCGTGGTTGAGGATCGACAGGATCACGGTCTCCAGCAGCACGCACTCGGCGAAGCTGCCCTCGACGCGCAGGACCGGGGAGCCGGGGAAGTAGACCTCGCCCTCCGGGTAGCCCCAGACGTCGCCGGAGAAGCGGTAGGAGGCGAGCCAGTCGAGGGTGCGGGCGTCGACGACGTTCCGCTCGCGCAGGAACTCCAGTACGGCGCCGTCGAAGCGGAAGTTCTCCACCGCGTCGAGCACCCGGCCGGTCCCCGCGATCACCCCGTAGCGGCGCCCCTCGGGGAGCCGGCGGGTGAACACCTCGAAGACCGAGCGGCGGTCGGCCGTGCCGTTGGCCAGCGCGGCCTGCAACATCGTGAGCTCGTAATGGTCCGTGAAGAGCGCTGTCGACGGCACGTCCACCGGCAGGCCCAGGTCCGCAGGGTTCATGCGACGGATGCTAGCGCACATCTCGTCAAAGTGACGAGATGTAGGGGCCCGTTTGTGCGACGGGCCCCCGTCAGTGGCAGCATGGGACAAGTGAGTGTTGCTCCTGTTGAGATCGAACGCACCGAATCGGCCGAAGAGACCTTCGCGGTCCCCGAACCCGACGTCCCCTGGGTGACCCTGGTGCACAACGACCCGGTCAACCTCATGAGCTACGTGACGTACGTGTTCCAGGCGTACTTCGGCTATTCCAAGGACAAGGCGAACAAGCTGATGATGGACGTCCACCACAAGGGTCGGGCGGTCGTCTCCAGCGGCAGCCGCGAGGAGATGGAACGGGACGTGCAGGCCATGCACGGCTACGGCCTCTGGGCGACCATGTCCCAGGACCGCAACTGATGGGCGGCGTGTTCGAGCCCCTGAAGGCCGGCGGGGCCGCCATCGCGCTGGACGAGATCGAGATCTCGATCCTGCGCTCCCTGGCCGTGCAGCTGCTGGAGCTCATCGGCCCCGGCGAGCCGGAGCCCGATCCGGACGCCGACCCGCTGGCCGCACTCTTCGCCGCCTCCGACGGCCCGACCGAGCCCCCCTCCGACCCGGCCCTGGCCCGGCTCTTCCCCGACGCCTACGGCGGCCCGGAGACCCCTGCCAACGCCGACGCGGAGGAGCTGCGGGCCCACTCGGCCGAGTTCCGCCGCTTCACCGAGAACGACCTGCGCACCCGCAAGCGGGAGGACGCGCTGGCCGTCGTACGGAGCCTGGACGGGCTGAGCCCGGCGAGCGACGGGGCGGCCGTCCTGGAAGTCGACGGGGAGCTGCGGCTGCGCTGGCTGGGGGCCCTGAACGACCTGCGGCTCACCATCGCGGCCCGCCTCGACATCACGGAGGACGACGAGAGCGCGGTGCTGTTCCGCCTCCCGGACGACGATCCGCGCAAGCCGATGGTGATGGCGTACCTCTGGCTCGGCGGTCTCCAGGAGACCCTCATCGAGACGCTCACCGAGACCCTCTGAGGAACCTCCCGAGCAACGTCCCGAGCGACCTCCCGAGGAACCCTCTGAAGATCCTCAAGTGGGTCGGCCGTTCGCTCAGCGGACCCTCAAATCCGGATAACGATCAGATCACCACCCTGTGGTGATCTGATCCATTTCAGGACCTCTGTCCTGATTTTTTTATGCCCTGCGTCACATTTTCTTCCCTCATGCACCCATAAGCACGTGATAAATCTTCACGACCGCCGACGGGGCGCCACCCATGCCCCCCGGCTGCTTGAACCGGCTGACCGCCGGCGTGCAACTCCATCCGTATCCGGGGGGATCGAGGACCCGATCCGCTGCCAGTCGTGGCGCGGGTCGGCGTGGAGAAAGGCGCACCAAGACATGACCTCCGTACAGGTCGACGAGCAGCAGCACGACGCAGGCGAGGGCGACGGTTACCACCGCGCACTCGGCGCCCGCCAGATCCAGATGATCGCGATCGGCGGCGCCATCGGCACCGGCCTCTTCCTGGGCGCCGGCAAGGCCATCTCGAAGGCCGGACCCAGCCTGATCCTGGCCTACGCCATCGCGGGCCTGGTCATCTTCTTCATCATGCGGGCCCTGGGCGAACTGCTCATGTACCGCCCGGTGTCCGGCTCCTTCTCGGACTACGCCCGGGAGTTCCTCGGCCCCTTCTGGGGTTACGTGACCGGCTGGACCTACTGGCTCTTCTGGGTGGTCACCGGCATCACCGAAGTCACCGCCGCGGCGCAGTACATGTCGTACTGGACCCATGACAGCTTCCCGCAATGGGCGTACGCGCTGATCTTCACCGTCATCCTCTACGGCGCCAACCTGATCTCCGTGAAGCTCTTCGGCGAGCTGGAGTTCTGGTTCTCCATGGTCAAGGTCACCGCCATCGTCGGCATGATCCTGATCTGCGCCGGCATCCTCACCATCGGCTTCTCCGACGCCGCGGACACCGCCACCGTCTCCAACCTGTGGAACGACGGCGGCTTCTTCCCCAAGGGCCTCGGCGGCACGCTGATGACCCTGCAGATCGTGATGTTCGCCTTCCTCGCCGTCGAGCTGGTCGGCGTCACCGCCGGCGAGTCCAAGGACCCCGAGAAGACCCTGCCCAAGGCCATCAACACCGTGCCGTGGCGCATCGCCGTCTTCTACGTCGGCGCGCTGATCATGATCCTGTCGGTCGTCCCGTGGCGCGAGTTCCAGCCCGGCGTCAGCCCCTTCGTCGCCGCCTTCGAGAAGATGGGCCTCGGCGTCGGCGCCGCCATCGTCAACTTCGTCGTCCTGACCGCGGCCCTGTCCTCCTGCAACTCGGGCATGTACTCCACCGGCCGCATGCTGCGCGACCTCGCCCTCAACGGCCAGGGCCCGAAGTTCTTCACCAAGCTCACCAAGAGCGGCACCCCGCTGATCGGCACCACCTTCTCGGCGGCCCTGATGCTGGTCGGCGTCTGGATCAACTACGTGGCCCCCGGCAAGGCCTTCGACTACGTCGTCTCCTTCGCCACCATCTCCGGCATGTGGGCCTGGATCATGATCCTGGTCTGCCAGATCCGCTACCGCGCCGCCTCCGACCGCGGCGACCTGCCGAAGTCCCCGTTCCGCGCCCCCGGCGCCCCGTACACGAGCTACTTCGCCCTGGCCTTCATCGGCATGGTCATCGTGATGATGGGCGTCGACAAGGACGCCCGGGTCTCGCTCTACTGCGCCCCGCTGTGGGGTCTGCTGCTGGGCGTCTCCTACCTGGTGATGAAGTCCCGCGACCCGCGCGCCGCGGCCTTCACCAAGGCCTCGTAAGGCCTCGTAAGGCCCTGCACACAGGGGGCCGTGTCCATCATCCGGGCCCTCCCGTACCAGTCCTCGGTACGGGAGGGCCCGTCTGCTTATCCTGTCGCTCATGCTGACCATCACCCAGGCCCTGTACGACCAGATCGTCGCGCACGCCCGCCAGGACCACCCCGACGAGGCCTGCGGCGTGGTGGCCGGCCCGGCGGGCACCGACCGTCCGGAGCGGTTCGTCCCGATGCTGAACGCGGCCCGTTCGCCCACGTTCTACGAGTTCGACTCGAAGGACCTGCTGAAGCTCTACCGCGAACTGGACGACCGGGACGAGGAACCCGTCGTCGTCTACCACTCGCACACCGCGACCGAGGCCTACCCCTCGCGCACGGACGTCACGTACGCGAACGAGCCCGGCGCGCACTACGTGCTGGTCTCGACGGCCGACGAGGACGGCCTCGGGGAGTTCCAGTTCCGGTCGTACCGGATCGTGGAAGGCGTGATCACCGAGGAAGAAGTGCAGGTCGTAGCGGCCTACTGAGGCACCGGCACAGGGCTACTTCTCAGTATGTGAGCGATATCCGTCCACGATGCGGGATCACACTCCAAACCAGGCCCCGGGAATCGTTAACATGACCGCATGGTTTCCCACGACGTGAGCATCGAGACGCCCGGCAGGCTGCTGCTTGTGGCGCGGCTGCACGTCGACCTGTGCCGCCTCGCCAGCGCCATCTGTACTGCCGCCTGAGCCCCACCGGCCCCCTCGCGGGGCCGCGCGCTCACGCCCGCTCCGCTTCGCCCGCCTTCCCTTCACCATCCTGACTGGAGCCTGCCATGGCCATCGAGGTCCGCATCCCCACCATCCTCCGCACCTACACCAACGGCGAGAAGGCCGTCACGGGTGAGGGCGCCACGCTGGCCGACCTCTTCACCGACCTGGAGACCCGCCACAAGGGCATCCAGGAGCGCATCATCGACGAGGCCAAGGGCGGCGAGCTGCGCCGCTTCGTCAACGTCTACCTCAACGACGAGGACGTCCGCTTCCTCGACGGCATCTCCACCGCGCTCAAGGACGGCGACAACGTCACCATCCTCCCGGCCGTAGCCGGCGGATCGAAGTAATGCGCTACGACTCCCCCCTGGCCGCGGTCGGCAACACGCCGCTGGTACGCCTGCCCCGGCTCTCGCCCTCGGACGACGTCCGGATCTGGGCGAAGCTGGAGGACCGCAACCCGACCGGCTCGATCAAGGACCGCCCCGCGCTCCACATGGTCGAGCAGGCCGAGAAGGACGGCCGGCTGTACCCCGGCTGCACGATCCTGGAGCCCACCTCGGGCAACACGGGCATCTCCCTCGCCATGGCCGCGAAGCTCAAGGGCTACAACATCGTGTGCGTCATGCCGGAGAACACCTCCCAGGAGCGGCGCGACCTGCTGGCCATGTGGGGAGCCGAGATCATCCCGTCGCCGGCGGCGGGCGGCTCGAACACGGCCGTCCGCGTCGCGAAGGAACTGGCGGCGCAGAACCCCTCCTGGGTGATGCTCTACCAGTACGGCAACCCCGACAACGCGGGCGCCCACTACGCCACGACCGGCCCGGAGATCCTCGCGGACCTCCCCTCGATCACCCACTTCGTGGCGGGCCTCGGCACCACGGGAACCCTCATGGGCGTGGGCCGCTACCTGCGCGAACACGTCCCGGGCGTCAAGATCGTCGCAGCGGAACCGCGCTACGACGACCTCGTCTACGGGCTGCGCAACCTCGACGAGGGCTTCGTTCCCGAGCTGTACGACGCGTCGGTCCTGACCACCCGCTTCTCGGTGGGCTCGGCGGACGCGGTCACCCGCACCCGCGAGCTCCTCCAGCAGGAGGGCATCTTCGCGGGCGTCTCCACGGGCGCGGCCCTGCACGCGGCGATCGGCGTCGGCCGCAAGGCGGTGGCGGCGGGCGAGTCGGCCGACATCGTCTTCGTCGTGGCCGACGGCGGCTGGAAGTACCTCTCGACGGGCGTCTACACGGCGGCCACCACGGAAGAAGCCATCGAAGTCCTCCAGGGCCAACTCTGGGCGTAGCCGGCCCTTCTCGACGCGTCGCACTCCTTCTCGACGCGTCGCTCGCACCGCTGCGCGGGCTTCGCGCCGCTGCGCCGGACTCCGTCCGACGGGGGCCGGTCGGCGTGCCCGCCACGGCCGCCTGGGGCCGGTGGGTGGGTGGGGGTGTGTCGGCCCTGCGGGGCGGGGTCCCCTACCCGCCCTTCGCCCGTTCCCCGGGCTCTGCCCGGACCTGTTCCGAGGGCCGGCCCCGTACCCCCGCTCCTCAAACGCCGGAGGGGCTGGATAGACCCAGCCTCGCCGGCGTTTGAGGCGCGGGGTCTGGGGCGGAGCCCCAGGGTCTTTCGGGCTCCGGGCAGCGCCCGGGGAACGGTGGAAGGGCGGGTAGGGGACAGCCCCCGCAGGGCCTCCACCCGCACCCGCCCGCCGGCCACCGCGCCGGGGCGGCAGGGGCGAGCATCCCGACCGGCCACCCCCGGACGGGGTCAGGAAGGCGCGTCCGCCAACAGTGCGGCCAGCACTCCCGCATGACTGGCCTCCGGCTCCTTGACGGCAGTCAGCAGCGTGATCGGCCCGGCCGCAGCCACGCACCGCAGCCGCGACAGCTCCGCCACCGCCTCCTGCGAGCGGAGCTCCACCGCGTACCGCTCCCGGAACTCCGCCACCGACCCACCTCCGTGGAACCACTTCCGCAGCTCCCCCGACGGGGCAACCGCCTTCGCCCACTCGTCTACCCCCGCCGCCTCCTTCGACAGCCCCCGCGGCCACAGCCGGTCCACGAGCACCCGGACCCCGTCCAGCTCCGGCTCCGGGGGATCGTAGACCCGCTTCAGCCGGACGACCCCGGTCCTCCGAGCCCCCCGAGCCCCTTCACCTCGTCCCACACCGCCGGATCCACCGTCCCCAGCGGCCGCGCCCGCGCGAACTCCCACACCGACACCTCCACGACCCGGTCCGCCTCCAGGAACCCGCCCCGCGCCCCCACCACTCCCGGCGGCAGCGGGATCACCCCGGCGCGCCGGTCGTCGTACTTCCCGGTGATCCGCGCGATCCGTGCCCGGTGGCCCCGTACGCCCAGCACCAGGACGGGCCGTCCGTCCTCCAGGGACCACAGCTCACCGGCCTCCGGCCGCGGCAGCGGTCCCGGTCCGTGCGGTGGATCCGCGGCCCGCCGTACCCGCCGGGGCAGGAGCACCAGCAGGATCACGACCACCACCGCGGCGACCGCCGGCCACCAGGACGTGTCCATACTCCGACCGTAGTCCTGCCCGGCACCCCCGGCATGGCAGCGGCACGCACCGCAGCGGCACGCCGAACGGCAACCCGCGTCCACCCCGTCGCTCCCCCGGGTGACAGCTCAGGTGATTCGCCCCACAACGGCCCGCCGCGGAGGAGCGACCGGACGTTTCGCGCCTTACGCTCGACCCACGCACGGCCCGCATTCCGTCCACGGACCGTCCACGGAGGTTCACGCTCCATGAAGCTCACCGTCGTCGGCTGTTCGGGCTCGTTCCCGTCCGCGGAATCGGCCTGTTCGAGCTACCTCGTCGAGGCCGACGGCTTCCGGCTGCTCCTCGACATGGGCAACGGCTCCCTCGGCGAGCTCCAGCGGCACATCGGGCTCTACGATCTCGACGCGATCTTCCTCAGCCACCTGCACGCCGATCACTGCATCGACATGTGCGCGTACTTCGTCGCCCGCTTCTACCGCCACGAGGGCGGCCGCTGCGGCACCATCCCCGTGTACGGCCCCGAGGGCACCGAGAAGCGGCTGTCCACCGCCTACGAGGACGTCCCCGACGAGCGTTCCATGAGCGAGGTCTTCGACTTCCGGACCCTGAAGTCCGGAACCTTCGAGATCGGCCCGTTCCAGGTCCGCACGGAGAAGGTCTGCCACCCCGTCGAGTCCTACGGGATCCGCGTCGAGCACGGCGGCCGCGCGCTGACGTACTCCGGTGACACGGGCGCCTGCCCCGAGCTGGGCCTGCTCGCCGAGGACACGGACCTGTTCCTGTGCGAGGCCTCCTTCACGCACGGCAAGGAGGACATCCCGGACCTCCACCTCAACGGGCGCGAGGCCGGCGAGTTCGCCCGCGCCGGCCGCGCGGGCCGCCTCGTCCTGACGCACATCCCGCCGTGGACGGACGCCGAACGCAACCTGGCCGACGCCCGCGCGGTCTACGACGGCCCGGTGGAGCTGGCGTACACGGGCGCGGTGTACGAGGTCTGACGAGCCCGTCACCGGACACGCGAAAGCCCCCGCCCTCCCTTCCGGGAGAGCGGGGGCTTCCTGCGTACGGGCCCTACGTGCTTACTTGGCCTCGGCCTTGAGCAGCTCGGCGAGCTCCTCGTCGGACTCGCGGCCCGGCGTCGGCAGGTTCCACTTGGTGATGGCGAAGCGGAAGACGAAGTAGTAGACGACCGCGAAGCAGAGGCCGATGCCGACCAGGCCCCACGGGTTGTTCGCGATACCGAGGTTCAGGACGAAGTCGACCGCACCGGCGGAGAAGCCGAAGCCGTCACGCATGCCCAGGGCCCAGGTCAGCGCCAGGGAGACACCGGTCAGGACCGCGTGGATCGCGTAGAGGACCGGGGCGATGAACATGAAGGTGAACTCGATGGGCTCGGTCACACCGGTCACGAAGGCGGTGAGCGCGAGGGAGAACATCATGCCGCCGACGACCTTGCGGCGCTCGGGGCGGGCGCAGTGCACGATCGCGAGGCAGGCCGCAGGGAGGGCGAACATCATGATCGGGAAGAAGCCGGTCATGAACTGTCCGGCGGTCGGGTCACCGGCGAGGAAGCGGCCGATGTCACCGTGGACGGCACCGGTCGGGGTGTCGAAGGAGCCGGCCTGGAACCACGGGAAGGAGTTCAGCAGGTGGTGCATGCCGATCGGGATCAGCGCACGGTTGGCGACACCGAAGATGCCCGCGCCGACCGAGCCGGAGCCGACCAGCCACTCACCGAAGTTGTGCAGACCCGCGCCGAGGACCGGCCAGATGAGACCGAAGACGATGCCGGTGACCAGACCCGCGAAGGCGGAGAGGATCGGGACGAGGCGGCGGCCGCCGAAGAAGCCGGCCCAGTCGGGGAGCTTGGTCCGGTGGAACTTCTGGTAGAGCAGGGCGGCTATGACACCCATCACGACACCGCCGAGCACACCGGCGTTGACCGGGGCGTCGACCATGACGATCTTGCCGCCGGCGACCGTGGCCTTCTGCGGCAGGTTGCTGTCCGTGAAGGTGGCGAGCACCTTCTGGAAGACCAGGTAACCGGTGACGGCCGCGAGGGCGGTCGAACCGTCGGACTTCTTGGCGAAGCCGATCGCGATGCCGACGGCGAACAGCAGCGCCATGTTGTCGAGGATCGCGCCACCACCGGCGGCCATGTACCCGGCGATCTTGAGGATGAACGTCGGGAAGACGTCCTTGTCGCCGAGCATGTCGTCCGCGCCCAGGCGGAGCAGGAGCGCGCCGGCAGGCAGCACCGCAACGGGGAGCATGAGGCTCCGGCCGATGCGCTGCATGACGGCCATCACGCCAGCGCCCTTCTTCTTTTCCGCAGCGGTGGCTGTGGACATGGTCTTCCTCCAGTGGACAAGGCTCTGCCAAGACGTGGAAAACGGGGGATTGGCAGAGTCTCGGAACGGGGGACCCCGGGGCCGAAAGGCCTACGTGGTCTACACCACTCAGTGGTGTAGACCAGTTGTAGCACGGTGAGGTCCGCGTAAGGAACCCACCAATTCCGTGGTGGAAGACACACCGGTACATACATGACAAAGGCCTCCGGACCCTGTGGGTCCGGAGGCCTTCGTCTCGTATTCTTCCGCCCTGAGCAGGGCTTACGGCATGGTGCGGGAGGGCTTTCGGCGCCCCGGGAGGGGGCCGCCGACGGGTTCCGGCAGGACCTTCGCCGGGGTTCGGGGGTGCTTCGGACCCCTTCCGGCCCGCGGCTCGCACGGGCCGGAAGTCCCGGAGGGGCTCACGCCTTGGTGTTCTCCGCCTGCATCGCTTCGATCTCCTCGTCGGACTCCCGTCCGGGCGTCTTGATGTCCCACTTGGTGATGGCGAAGCGGAAGATGCCGTAATAGACGACCGCGAAGCACAGGCCGATCGGAACGATCAGCCAGGGCTTCGTCGCCAGGCTCCAGTTGATGACGTAGTCGATCAGGCCTGCCGAGAAGCTGAAGCCGTCCTTGACCCCGAACGCCCAGGTCACCGCCATCGACACACCCGTGAGCACGGCGTGGACCGCGTACAGCATCGGCGCGAGGAAGAGGAACGAGTACTCCAGCGGCTCCGTGATGCCGGTGACGAACGAGGTCAGGCCGACCGACAGCATCAGACCGCCGACCTCCTTGCGCCGGGCCGGCTTCGCGCAGTGCGTGATCGCCAGCGCCGCCGCCGGGAGGGCGAACATCATGATGGGGAAGAAGCCGGTGAGGAACTGGCCGGCGTTCGGGTCCCCCGCCAGGAACATCGGGATGTCACCGTGCACGGTCGATCCGTCCGGCTTGGTGTAGCTGCCGAACTGGAACCACACCGGCACGTTCAGGAACTGGTGCAGGCCGATCACCAGCAGCGCGCGGTTCGCGATGCCGAAGATGCCGGCGCCCACCGAGCCCAGGCTGATCAGCCAGTCCGAGAAGCTCTCCAGCGCGTCGCCGATCGGCGGCCAGATCAACAGGCACAGGACGGCGAAGGCGATCGCCACCAGGGTCATGATGATCGGGACCAGGCGGCGGCCGTTGAAGAAGCCCAGCCAGTCCACCAGCTTGACCCGGTGGTAGCGCTGCCAGAACCAGGCGGCCAGCAGACCCATGATGATGCCGCCGAAGACCCCGGGGTTCTGGAAGGTGTACTCGGCGAAGGTCTGGTCGGGCCCCAGGCAGCCACCGCCGATGTCCTTCGTCCCCGTCGGGCAGTCCTTGGGGAAGACGCGCAGCACGCTGCGGTAGACGAGGAAGCCGACCACCGCCGCGAGCGCCGTCGAGCCGTCCGCCTTCTTGGCCATGCCGATCGCGACGCCGATGCAGAAGAGCAGGGGCAGGCCGAGGTCGGCGTTGAGCAGCGCGCCGCCCGCGGCGGCCATGACCTTGGCGACGTTCGTCCAGCCCAGGCCGTCCTTGCCGAACACGTCGTCCTGGCCGAACCGGTTCAGGATGCCGGCCGCCGGCAGTACGGCGATCGGCAGCTGAAGGCTCCGGCCCATCTTCTGCAGCCCTTGGAACAAGCCGTTCCACCACTTCGGCTGTGGCACTGCTGCGGCGCTGCTCGCGCTCATCCGCGTCCTCCCTGAACGGCCCGTTTTTGGCAGTCGCAACACTTGCGGCACACTGGTGTAGACCACTTGTGTTGCGGTCGCATTTCACCTGCCTGAGGGCAGGTTGGTGCTGATCATCATCATTCGGCAGATACCGGGCATGTGCCCGCGTAGCTGGGCCAATCGTGGGCTACCGTGACGAAGCGGACCGCCCTGGTTGGTCGGTCGGTCGGGCGACAGGCGTCACAGACGCCGGACGCCGGATGTCAGTCGGACTCGTTCTTCGTAGAACTCAGGGAGAAACACATGGCCACCAAGGCTGAGAAGATCGTCGCCGGGCTCGGCGGCATCGAGAACATCGAAGAGGTCGAGGGCTGCATCACCCGCCTGCGCACCGAGGTCATCGACCCGAGCAAGGTCGACGAGGCCGCACTGAAGGCCGCCGGCGCCCACGGCGTCGTCAAGATGGGCACCGCGATCCAGGTCGTCATCGGCACCGACGCCGACCCCATCGCCGCCGACATCGAAGACATGATGTGAGCTGAGCCCACCGGCTCACGCGCGCGCCCCCGCGCGCACTCGTACGTACGACAGGACCCCGACCGGACGCACCCGGACGGGGTCTTCTCGCAGCGACACGGCCCGGGGCCCGCACCGACTAGGCTCGGTGCCATGTCTCGCATCGACGGCCGTACGCCCGAACAGCTCCGCCCGGTCACCATCGAACGCGGATGGAGCAAGCACGCAGAGGGCTCCGTCCTCGTCTCCTTCGGAGACACCAAGGTCTTCTGCACCGCCTCCTTCAGCGAAGGCGTCCCGCGCTGGCGCAAGGGCAGCGGCGAAGGCTGGGTCACCTCCGAGTACTCGATGCTGCCCCGCGCCACGAACACCCGCGGCGACCGCGAATCCGTACGCGGCAAGATCGGCGGCCGCACCCACGAGATCTCCCGCCTGATCGGCCGCTCGCTGCGCGCCGTCATCGACTACAAGGCCCTCGGCGAGAACACCATCGTCCTGGACTGCGACGTCCTCCAGGCCGACGGCGGCACCCGCACCGCGGCCATCACCGGCGCCTACGTGGCCCTGGCCGACGCCATCTCCTGGGGCCAGGGCAAGAAGCTCATCAAGGCCGGCCGCAAGCCCCTGACCGGCACCGTCGCCGCCGTCAGCGTCGGCATCGTCGACGGCGTCCCGCTCCTCGACCTCTGCTACGAGGAAGACGTGCGCGCCGAGACCGACATGAACGTGGTCTGCACCGGCGACGGCCGCTTCGTCGAGGTCCAGGGCACGGCCGAGGGCGAGCCCTTCGACCGCAAGGAACTCAACGCCCTCCTCGACCTGGCCTCCGGCGGCTGCGCCGACCTGGAAGCCCTCCAGCTCGGCGCCCTGGAGCTCACGCTCTAGCCTCGCGCACGCGGCAACCGCGCGGCCCGTCCGTGCGTCTTTCGGGATACGGGTGCACGGCGTCGAAGCCGTGCGCCCGTCCACGTATCCGCATGTTTTTTGTATCCACCATCCTCCTGGGGGCCGAAGTGAAGCCGAAGTACCGCCTGGCAGCCGTCGCCCTGACGGCAGCGCTCGCCATACCCGCGATCACCTCCTGCGACGCGATCTCGACCGCGATGGACTGCGCGAGCACGGCAGTCGCCATCACGGACGGCGCCAACGACCTCCAGCAGGCGGTCTCGCAGGCCGGCAACAGCCCCCAGGACGCCCAGAACGCGCTCAACGCGATCGAGGCCAACCTCAAGAAGGTCGGCGACCAGACGGACAACGCCGACCTGAGCAAGGCCATCTCCTCGATGAACACGGCCGTCCAGAACGTCCGCACCTCCATCGAGGGCGGCACCACGACCCCCGACGTCACCCCGGTCGCGGACGCGGCGAAGGAGATCTCGAAGGTCTGCACCCCGGGCTGAGCCCGCAGCCCGGAGGCCGGAGGGCGGCCCGGATAATGGCTGCATGACCTCCACGCAGCCCAGCCGCCTGATCCTCGCCACGCGCAACGCGGGCAAGGTCACCGAACTCCGCGCCATCCTGTCCGCCGCCGGCCTGCCGCACGAGCTGGTCGGCGCGGACGCGTACCCGGAGATCCCGGACGTCAAGGAAACCGGCGTCACCTTCGCCGAGAACGCCCTCCTCAAGGCCCACGCCCTGGCCCAGGCGACGGGCCTCCCGGCCGTGGCCGACGACTCGGGCCTCTGCGTGGACGTGTTGAACGGCGCCCCGGGCATCTTCTCGGCCCGCTGGGCCGGCGCCCACGGCGACGACGCCGCGAACCTGGCGCTCCTGTTGTCCCAGCTCGGCGACATCGACGACGAACACCGCGGCGCCCACTTCTTCTGCGCGGCCGCCCTCGCCCTCCCGGACGGCACGGAACGCGTGGTCGAAGGCCGCCTCCTGGGCACGCTGCGCCACACCCCGGCGGGCACGGGCGGCTTCGGCTACGACCCGATCCTCCAGCCCCTGGGCGAGTCCCGCACCTGCGCGGAACTCACGGCGGCAGAAAAGAACGCCATCTCCCACCGAGGCCAGGCCTTCCGCGCCCTGGTCCCGGCGGTCCGGGAACTGTTGGGCTGACGAAGCCCGGATGCGCCGACGGCCGGCCACCCCGCGAGGGGTGACCGGCCGTTGCTGTGGGCCCGGTGGGATTTGAACCCACGACACACCGGATCTAAACCGGCGCCCTCTAGCCAGCTGGGGTACGGACCCGCACCACCACCTTACTGGTCGGCGACGGTTCGTTGCGAAGGGATGGGTGTCCTTGATCGATTGGCGAAGGTCGGGGTCTGGCTGTGGCAGGAAGGGCACAAGTAGCGGAGGTTCTCACGGCGGTTGTCGAGCCGGTCGCCGTTCACGTGGTCGATCTCCAGAACGAGCCTCCGGCCCCGCCAAACGTTCCCAGTGCCGCACTCCACACACAGGTGCGGTACGCCGAGGTCGTCCAGAGCTCGGCGGAGTGTCACCGTCTTCGTGCGCGAGGAACCGGCTTCGAGGCGCCTCAGGATCTCGGCCGAGGGCATCCGCGCGGGGGAGGGGCGTCCGATGGCGTGTCCCTGGCCGGTGAAGTGCTCTGTCGACAGCCCGTATTCGCTGATGCTCCGCCTGGCCTTGGCGCGTGCGGCACCGTCGAGGGGGTGGTGTCCGAGTGTGCGCATGACCCCGGCCATGCTCATCGAGTCGGCGACGGCGTGCGCGATGTCCCCGCGGGCGAAGAGGTGACGTGATGAAGGAGCGTGTCGCGGTGGGAAGTGCGAGGTGTCTATCCCGAACCGATCGAGGAGTTTGGTGATGTGGGCGCGGGCGCTGTTGTACGGCTCGACGCCCATGTGGGCGAGCATTCCGGCGATCTCGACCGAGCATGCGGCGGCTTCGCGCAGCCTCTCCTCCGTGTAGTGCTGGCGGACCCGGTCGGGGAGCGGCTCGTCGACGAAATGGGACGTGTCGATGCCGTAGTGAGCGAGTCTGTCGCGCAGATACCTACGCGGACCTGCCAGCAGCGGGGCCTCCAGAAGCCGCATGAGGTCGACCAGGCTGGTGGCCCGTGGCGCCGTCCGGCTCAGCAGGTCCCGCGTGTACTTGACCTCGCTCATGCCGCCCTCCTGGCTTTGCGGCCCCGGTACGTGTCCGTAGCTGCATGGCAGTTGGGGCACAGGAGCCGGAGGTTTTCCTGTCGGTTGTCCCACCACTCGCCATTGATGTGATCGACCTCGTGTCGGAGGGGCTTGTCGTTCCACACCGTGCCGATGCCGCACTCGTCGCATTCCTCGGGAACACCGACCTTCCGCAACTCTCGGCGTAGCCGATCGCCAGGGATTCGGCCGTCCTGCGGATCCCTGAGTGAGAGCGCTGGTCCGAGCGACCCCTTGGGGCGCCTTCGGGTCGTGACGAAATGCGAGGTGTCGATGCCGAGAGCGGCGATCCGCCGCGAGATGTGTGTCTGGTTGCCGCCGACGTTGTTGATGCCGAGTCGGCCTATCACCTCCGAGATGGACGTGGACGCGGCCACCAGCTCGCGGAGTCGCTCCTCCGTGTGCCGTGCCCATCCCGTCGGAAAGTGGGAGCAGTCGATCCCCGCTTCCCGCATCTTCGCCTGCAGGTAGCGCCTGCTTCCACTGGTTGCCGTGCCGCCGCACCAGCGGACGGCGTCGTCCCAGGTGTTCGTCTCGCGGGCTGCTTCTTGCAGGAGCTCGCGCGTGTACCGGACTGTCATTGCCTCCCCCTATCGGCCGCGCGTGCGGCCCTCGTACGGAGTAACGGACCGATAGTCGGACAGTTACGGCTGATTTCGTCCGGAAAGCAGAGCGGCCCGCACCGGGTGGGTGCGGGCCGCTTCGGCAGGAGCGGGGCGGGATCAGATGCCCAGGTCCTTGATGATCTTGGCTACGTGGCCCGTGGCCTTGACGTTGTAGAGGGCGCGTTCGACCTTGCCCTCCTCGTCGACGATCACCGTGGAGCGGATGACTCCGGTGACGGTCTTGCCGTACAGCTTCTTCTCGCCGAACGCCCCGTAGGCCGTCAGAACCTCCTTGGAGGGGTCGCTGACCAGGGTGACCTTCAGGTGCTCCTGCTCGCGGAACTTCGCCAGCTTCTCCGGCTTGTCCGGGGAGATGCCGATGACGTCGTAGCCGGCCGTGGCAAGGACGGCCAGGTTGTCCGTGAAGTCGCAGGCCTGCTTGGTGCAGCCCGGGGTCAGGGCGGTCGGGTAGAAGTACACGATCACCTTGCGGCCCTTGTGGTCGGCGAGCGAGATCTCGTTGCCGTCCGCGTCGGGCAGGGTGAAGGCGGGGGCGATGTCGCCCGGCTCAAGTCGCTCGCTCATTCTCAACAGTCTCCTCGGGAGGGGATCGGTACGGTGTCGAGACTAAGCTGCTGACAGACTGTTCATGGTGGGCTACGCCCGCCGAGGGACCGACCACGACGACGGAGGCAGCGCGGTGCCGGAAGCCAGGACCCCCGCACAGATCGAGGCGGACATCGTCCGCCGCCGCGAGCAGCTCGCCGAGGCGCTCGACGAGATCGGGGTGCGCATGCACCCCAAGACGATCGTCGGGGACGCCAAGGCGAAGATGGTCAGCAACGTCGACCATGTCGTCGGACGTGCGGTGGCCACGGTGAACCGCCTCGTCACCGATGCGCGCGACGGGCTGCGTCACGACGACGGCGCCCCGCGCGTCGAGCGGATCGTGCCGGTCGCACTGCTCGCGGCCGGCGTCGTGGGCCTGCTGGTGATGTCGGCGCGACGCAAGCGCTGATGACCCTGGGGGGTGCGGGGCGGGTGTGGGCGGGTAGGTTCGCTCCGTGAGCGAGAACACCACCACCCACGACAAGCTGCCCATCCGCATGCTGCACGACCGCGTGCTCGTGAAATCCGATTCGCCGGAGGGTGAGCGCCGCTCGGGCGGCGGCATCCTGATTCCGGCGACGGCCGCGGTGGGCAAGCGGCTGGCCTGGGCCGAGGTGGTCGCGGTCGGGCAGAACGTACGGACGGTCGAGCCGGGGGACCGGGTGCTGTACGACCCCGAGGAGCGGGCCGAGGTGGAGGTGCGCGGGGCGACGTACCTGCTGATGCGGGAGCGGGACCTGCACGCCGTGGCCGCCGAGCGGCTGGGGTCGGAAGACTCCACGGGGCTTTATCTCTAGACCACGCGCAGATGTGGGGAATGGGCCGGTGACCATCGTCACCGGCCCTTTTCGTCGGGTTTTGCTACGGTGGGGAGGAACCCCCGACGAGACGCGCCGTACCGGGTGGCTGTCGCGCTGTTGCCGATGGCTGCATGACAAGACGACGCACCCCGTTCCGCTCTCGTTCCGGAGGTGCCCGTCATGGCCTGGATTCTGCTCATCGTCGCCGGTCTGATCGAAGTCGCTTGGTCGATCGGCATGAAGTTCACCGACGGATTCACCCGGCTCTGGCCGAGCGTGTTCACGGGCGCCGGCATCGTGGCGAGCATGGTGCTGCTGTCGATCGCGGTCAAGACCCTGCCGATCGGTACGGCGTACGGCGTGTGGGTCGGCATCGGCGCGGCCGGTGCGGCGGTGGTCGGGATGGTCGCCATGGGGGAGCCCGTCACCGCCGCCCGGATCTTCTTCATCTGTCTGCTGTTGGCCGCCGTCGTCGGGCTGAAGGCGACCTCCGGTCACTGAGTCGCTGAGTCGCTGAGTCACCGGTTCACTGGGCTACTCCAGTAGGTCCGCCGGTGGGCGTAGGCCTTCGGTGGTGCCGCCTTGGGTGCCCGTCGTGGTGCCCGTTGCGGCGCCGCCGTCGGTCTGGCCGCCGGTGTTCTGGCCGCCGTCCGTCTGGCCGCCCGTGGTCTGGCCCCCGGTGTTCTGGCCGCCGGTGGTCTGACCTCCGTCCGTCTGGCCTCCGTTGTTCTGCCCGCCCGTCGTCTGGCCGCCGTCCGTCCGGCCCCCGTCCGTCTGTCCGCCTGTGGACGGGGTCCGGGTCGGGCGGCCCGGCCGGCCCGAGGGGCGGTCGCCCGGTGTTTCCTCCTGGGAGGGGGTCGGGTCCGGGTTCACGGGCGGGGGCGGCGGGGGCTGGTTCGCGCCCGGCATGAGCTCCAGGTCGAAGTCGAGGGGGTCGCTGTCCCCCAGGGCCGTCTTCGTGTACTGGGCCCAGATCCGGGCCGGGTAGCCGCCGCCCCCGATGCGGGCCTCGCCCAGGGCTCCGTAGAGGGATTCCAGGGAGCCGGTGTCCGGGTCCTGGCCCATCATCGAGACGACGGTGACCAGGTTCGGGGTGTACGCCGCGAACCAGGCCGAGCGGTCCTGTTCGGCCGTGCCCGTCTTGCCGGCGGCGGGGTGGCCGGCGGCGAGGGCGGCCGTACCGGTGCCGTTGTCCACGACGCTGACCAGCATGGACGTGGTGGTGTCGGCGGCTTCGCGGCTGACGGCCTGGGCCGGGTCGCGCGAGGGGAGCGGGACGGTGTCCCCCGCCTTGGTGATCTTCTCGACGAAGGTGTAGGGGGTGCGGCGGCCGTGGTCGGCGAGGGTCGCGTAGGCCTGGGTCATGTCCAGGACGCTGGCCTGCATGGTGCCCAGCGCCATGGCCGGTCCCGGGTCGAAGTTCGGGGTGTTCTCGGGGATGCCGAGGGCGATGGCGGTCTGCTTGACCTTGTCGGTGCCGACGTCGACGACCATCTGGGCGAAGACGGAGTTGACGGAGAGGTCGGTGGCGGTGTTGACGGTGATGTTGCCGTAGCTGAGCTGCCCCTCGTTCTCCGGGTCGTAGGGGATGCGGCTGCCGACGACGGGCCGTTTGTTGTCGCCGTTGTAGATCGTGTACGGGGTGATCAGGCGACCGCCCTGGGTGCGGGAGTTGTTCTGGACGGCGGCGGCGAAGACGAACGGCTTGAAGGTGGAGGCCACTTGGTAGTCGTGCCGGGTGGCGTTGTTGACGTACTGCTTGGTGTAGTCGATGCCGCCGTACAGGGCGACGACCTTGCCGGTGGCCGGGTCGATGGAGACGGCTCCGGTGCGTACGACGCGGTCCGCCTTGCGCTTCTCGGGGTCGAGCTTGCTGACCATCTTGTCGTTGACGGCGTCGACCATGGCGGTCTGGCGGGTCTTGTCGATGGTCGTGGTGATGCGGTAGCCGCCCTCGGCGAGGGTCTTGTCGTCGAGGATCTTGTTCTCGGCGATGTAGTCCTTGATGGCCTCGACGAGGTAGCCGCGCTGTCCGGAGAGGCCGGCGGCCGGGCGGATCTTGCCGGGCTCGGGGAACCGGGTGGCGGCGCGTTCGGCGGGCGTCATCCAGCCCTTCTTGACCATGCCGTCGAGCACGTAGTTCCAGCGGGCGAGGGCGCGGCCGCGGCCCTGGGGGTGGGCGACGACGTCGAAGGCGCTGGGGGAGTTGAGGAGGGTGGCGAGGTAGGCGCCCTCGGCGGTGGTGAGCTTGCCGACGTCCTTGCCGTAGTAGGCCTGGGCGGCGGCCTGGATGCCGTAGGCGTTGCGGCCGAAGTAGCTGGTGTTCAGGTATCCCTCGAGGATGTAGTTCTTCGACTTCTCACGACCGAGCTTGATCGCGATGAAGAACTCCTTCACCTTCCGCTTGATCGTCTGTTCCTGGCCCAGGTAGTAGTTCTTGACGTACTGCTGGGTGATGGTCGATCCGGACTGGGTGCCCTTGCCGGTCGCGGTGTTCCAGGCGGCGCGCAGCATCGCCGCGGGGTCCACCGCCCGTTCGGAGTGGAAGTCGCGGTCCTCGGCGGCCAGTACGGCCTCTTGGACGGTCCGGGGGATCTGGGAGAGCGGCACGTTGACGCGGTTGACTTCGCCGTCGCGGGCGAGTTGGGTGCCGTCGGTGTAGAGGTAGACGTTGGACTGCGCCGTGGCGGCCGCGTTGGCGGGCGGGATGTGGACCAGCAGGTAGCCGGCCACGAGGGCGCCGCCGATGAGCAGGGCGAGCAGCAGGCACGCGCCCAGGGCCATGCGCCAGGTCGGGAGGAGGCGGCGCCAGCCGGTGCGCTTGCGCTTGGCCTTCTTGGCCGCCTTGGCCTGCTGTTTCGCCGCTCTCTTCGCGTCCTTGGCCGCGGGCGGCGCTCCGGGCTGCGGGGCCGCGCCGGTGCCGGTGGGCTGCTGCCCGTCGGGGGTGTCGGGATCGCGAGGCGTCCATCCGGGCGGTGGTGACGGGTCGCTCATCTCCGGGACTCCTCGGCGCCGTACGAAATATCCACATCTGTACCTCATGCTGTCTACCCGATGGCCGCCGGTTCCGCTCCGGACGGGCGTAAATCGTTCGCGTGGATCGCCCCTCCGCACTAAGCTCGCGCGCTTTGGCCGACGTAGGAACGACGCAGCAACGATCCGGGAAACGGAGGGGACGAGGTGCGCCAGCCGACGGCCCGGCGAGCGGGGCTCTACGGGGCGGTCGCGGCCGGGGGCTTTCGCAGGTACGCCACCTACGGGACGGCCACCGCGGCGGGGGTGTTCACCAACACCGTGTTCGGCTTCATCCTGGCCTACACGTACATCGCACTCTGGGACGAGCGGCCCGGGCTCGGAGGCTACGACCAGTCCGAGGCCCTCACGTTCATGTGGGTCAGTCAGGCGCTGCTCGCCGCCGGGGCGCTGATCGGCGGCGGCTTCCAGGAGGAGTTCCAAGAACGCGTCCGTACGGGTGACATCGCCGTCGACCTGTACCGTCCGGCCGATCTCCAGGCGTGGTGGCTCGCGGGTGACCTGGGCCGGGCGGTGTTCCAACTCCTGGGCCGTGGCGTGGTTCCGCTGGTGATCGGCGGGCTCGTCTTCCAACTGGCGCTGCCCACCGCTCCGCTGCGCTGGCTGCTCTTCCTGGTCTCCGTGTTCCTCGGGCTGGTGGTGAGCTTCGCGCTGCGCTACCTGCTGGGTCTGGCGGCCTTCTGGCTGATGGACGGGGCCGGGATCAACATGATGGCCACGGTCGTCTCCATCTTCTGCTCCGGGATGCTGCTGCCGCTGACCGTGTTCCCGGGCGGCTTCGGGGAGTTCGTCCGCGTCCTGCCCTGGGCGGCGATGCTCCAGGTGCCGGTGGACGTGCTGCTCGGCGGGGGCGGTGGGGCCGGCGGGGCCGCGCGTACGGCGGGGGCGCTGGGCTTCCAGGCCGCGTGGGCGGTGGTGCTGCTCGGGCTGGGCCGGCTGGTGCAGTCGGCGGCGACGCGGAAGGTGGTGGTTCAGGGTGGCTGAGCGGGTGGTGGAGGGAGGGGCGGGAGCGGCGGGAGGAGCCGGGGTGACTGCGCCGACCGAACGGGCGGAGGCGCCCGGGCTGGTCGTCCCGCGGCGCAGCCGGGTCCTGGAAGGGCTGCGCGGCTACCGGCTGATCGCCGCGATGTGGATCCGGTCGACGATGACGTACCGCACGTCCTTCCTCCTCTCCACCTTCGGCAACGCGGCCATCACGCTCCTCGACTTCGTCGCGATCATGATCATGTTCTCGCACGTGGACGAGCTGGGCGGTTTCACGCTGCCCGAGATCGCCCTGCTGTACGGGTCCTGCTCGGCCTCCCTGGGCCTGGCCGACCTGCTGCTCGGCAACACCGACCGGATCGGTGCCCGGATCCGCGACGGCTCCCTCGACACCATGCTGGTCCGCCCGGTCCCGGTGCTCGCGCAGGTGGCGGCCGACCGCTTCGCGCTGCGCCGGCTGGGGCGGATCGGGCAGGGGCTCGCGGTGCTGGGGTGGGCCGTCTCGGAGCTGGACCAGTTGCACTGGACGGTCGGGAAGGTCCTGATGGTGCCCGTGATGATCACGGCCGGGGCGGCGATCTTCGGCGCGGTGATGGTGGCCGGGGCGGCCTTCCAGTTCCTCGCCGGGGACGCCGCGGAGGTGCAGAACAGCTTCACCTACGGCGGCTGCACCATGCTCCAGTACCCGCCGACCGTCTTCGCGAAGGACCTGCTGCGCGGGGTGACCTTCATCGTGCCGCTCGCCTTCGTCAACTGGCTGCCCGCGCTGTACGTGCTGGGCCGGCCCGATCCGCTGGGGCTGCCGGGGTGGGTGGCGTACGCGAGCCCGCTGGTGGCCTTCCTGGTGTTCCTCCCCGCGTCGCTGGCATGGCGCGCGGGCGTTCGTTCGTACCGCAGCACGGGGAGCTAGTCGTGTCGGATGCGCTCATTTCATTGGACGGGGTCGAGAAGGTATTCGACGTACGCCGCAGGGTGGGCCTGGTGCGCCGGGAGAAACGGCAGGTCAGGGCCGTGGACGGGATCAGCTTCGAGGTGGCCCGGGGTGAGATGGTCGGCTACATCGGGCCCAATGGCGCGGGCAAGTCGACCACCATCAAGATGCTCACCGGCATCCTGACCCCGAGCGGCGGCCGGCTGCGGGTCGCGGGCATCGATCCGGCGCGGGAGCGGATGCGCCTCGCGCACCGGATCGGGGTGGTCTTCGGGCAGCGCACGACGCTGTGGTGGGACCTGCCGCTGAAGGACTCGTACGCGCTGATGCGGCGGATGTACCGGATCCCGCCGGCGCGGTTCGCGGAGAACATGGAGCGCTGCGTGGACCGGCTGGACCTCGCCGAGCTGCTCGACGTACCGGTACGGCAGTTGTCGCTGGGGCAGCGGATGCGCGGGGACATCGCGGCGGCGCTGCTGCACGACCCCGACGTGCTGTACCTGGACGAGCCGACGATCGGGCTGGACGTGGTGAGCAAGGCGAGCGTACGGGGCTTCCTGCGGCAGCTGAACGAGGAGCTCGGCACGACGGTGCTGCTGACCACGCACGACCTCCAGGACATCGAGCAGCTGTGCGAGCGGGTGATGGTGATCGACCACGGGCGGTTGGTCTACGACGGCTCGCTGGGCGGGCTGCACACGGCGGGCGGCGCGGACGGTGCGGTGGTGAGCGAGCGGACGCTGGTGGTGGACCTGGAGCGGGAGCTCCCGCCGATCGAGGTGGCGGGGGCGCGGGTGGTGAAGGTGGAGGGCGCGCGGCAGTGGCTGGCGTTCCCGGCGCGCGCTTCGGCGGCTCCGCTGGTGGCGGCGGTGGCGGCGCAGTACCCGCTGCTGGACCTGTCGGTGCGGGAGCCGGACATCGAGGACGTGATCGCGCGGATGTACGCGGGGCGGGGATAAATCAGGGACAACCCTGACCCGGAGAGGGGTTCGGGCCGTACCGCTCTCCGGGGTGACTGCATAGGCTGGTCCGCATGAGTGATGAGCGGCCCGAGAAGCCGTTGCCCGAGTCGGCGCAGTCCGAGGAGCCGCGGTCCGAGGAGCCGCGGTCCGAGACGGCCCTCCCCGGAGGACCATCGCCATCCCAGGCGCCATTGCAGGCGCAGGCGGCCTCGCCGGCGCCGCTGCCCGAGCTGCGGGCTTCGGACGCCGACCGGGAGCGGGTGGTGGACCGGCTGCGGGACGCCGTCGCCGAGGGCCGGCTCGACATGGACGAGTTCGAGGAGCGGCTGGACGCCGCCTACCGGTCCCGCACGTACGCGGAGCTCGAACCGCTGACGCGGGATCTGCCCGCGCTGGGTGCGACGGCCCCGATCGCGGTCGCCCCGGTGGCTCCGGTCGGGCTGACGAAGGCGGTGCCGGCGGGTTCGGAGGCCGCCTGGCCGGCCCGGATCGTGGGCGGCGGAGGGGCGGCGGGCGGCCCGGCCATGGCCGTCGCGGTCATGTCGGGCTTCCAGCGCAAGGGCAACTGGACCGTGCCCGCCCGGTTCCACGCGGTGGCGTTCTGGGGCGGCGGTGAGATCGACCTGCGCGAGGCGAACTTCGCGGAGCGGGAGGTGGTGATCAACTGCGTCGCCATCATGGGCGGCATCCAGATCACCGTCCCGCCGGGCATCGAGGTCGACGTACGCGGCATCGGCGTGATGGGGGGCTTCGACCAGCGCGACAGCCCCGGCCCGGTGGAGCCGGGGGCTCCGCGGGTGGTCGTGACGGGCCTCGCCTTCTGGGGCGGGGTCGAGGTGAAGGTGAAACCGCCGAAGCAGCGGGCGGTGGCGAAGCAGAAGCCGCGCAAGGAGCTGTAGAAGCGGCTGTAGAAGCGGCAGTGGAAGGAGCTCCAGGGCGACACGGTCCGGGGGACCGCGGTCCACAGACGGGGGACGAGTACGGCGCGCCGGGAACTCCCCGGGCGCCCCGGGAGTCGGATGCTATGAAGTCGGACGCTTCGCGGACGAAACCGTCGCCCGGGGGAAGGCAGGAGCACGTGGAGCAGGGCAGCACGACGGCTACGGCGGAGGCTGGATCTTCGTCGGATTCGTCGGAATCTTCGGCTTCGTCGACGAGGTCATCGACCGGGGCTACGGCACGGGGCGGCTTCGTGTTCAGCGAGGCGGACGAGGAGCGCCGGCGCGGCGTCCGCCGGATGAAGCGGACCGCCACCGGCCTGCTGGTCCTGGTCGCGCTGGTCTACGTGGCGGCGAAGTGGGCGGAGCACGCGGGCGCGGGCGGCTGGGCCGGGTACGTCGCGGCCGGGGCCGAGGCGGGCATGGTCGGTGCGCTCGCGGACTGGTTCGCCGTCACCGCCCTGTTCCGGCGGCCGCTCGGCCTGCCCATCCCGCACACCGCGATCATTCCGACGAAGAAGGACCAGCTCGGCGTCTCGCTCGGGGAGTTCGTCGGGGAGAACTTCCTCTCCGCCGACGTGGTGCGCACGAGGCTGCACGCCCTCGGCATCGGCGGCCGGCTCGGCGCCTGGCTGGCCGAACCCGCGCACGCCGACCGGGTCACGGCAGAGCTGGCCACGGCCCTGCGCGGGGCGCTGACGGTCCTGCGGGACTCCGATGTGCAGGCCGTCGTGGGCGAGGCGATCACGCGGCGGGCCGAGACGGCGGAGATCGCGCCGGGGATCGGCAAGACGCTGGAGAAGGTCGTCGCGGACGGCGGCCACCGCCGGGTCGTGGACCTGGTGTGCGCGCGGGCGTACGACTGGCTGGTCACCCATGCCGAGTCGGTGGAGGCGGCGGTGCAGGGCGGGGCCCCCGGCTGGACCCCGAGGTTCGTGGACCGCAAGATCGGCGACCGCGTCTACAAGGAACTGCTGCGCTTCGTCCAGGAGATGCGGGACATGCCGGAGCACCCGGCGCGCGGGGCGGTGGACCGTTTCCTCGCCGATTTCGCGGCGGACCTCCAGTCGGACACGGAGACGCGGGCGCGGGTGGAGCGCCTGAAGTCGGAGATCTTGCAGCGCGAGGAGATCCAGGACGTGATCGCCTCCACCTGGACGGCGGTCCGCTCGATGATCATCTCGGCGGCGGAGGACGAACGCAGTGCGCTGCGCCTGCGGGTCCGTTCCTCGCTGATGTCCCTGGGCGCCAGGCTGGCCACGGACGGCCGCCTCCAGGACAAGGTGGAGGGCTGGATCGAGGGCGCGGTGGTCTACGTGGTCACCACGTACCGCACGGAGATCACCTCGCTGATCACGGACACGGTGGCGGGCTGGGACGCGGAGCACACCTCGCGCAAGATCGAGGCCCACATCGGCCGCGACCTCCAGTTCATCCGCATCAACGGCACGGTGGTCGGCGCTCTGGCGGGCCTCCTGATCTACACCGTGTCGCGGGCCTTCGGGGCGTAGCGGGGCGATGGGGTCCGGCCGGGCACGGTGGGCGGCGCCGTACGGGGCGCCGGAGACGCCCCCCGGGCGTGGTCAGCGGCGCCGGGCGAGATGGACGACCAGGTCGGCGGCGATCTCGACGCGGGCCGGCAGGACCCGTGAGATCCGGCGGAACACGTGCTCCCTCTCGACGGCCGGCAGTGCGAGGTAGGCCGAGACGGTGGAGAGGTAGCCGAGGTAGTCGTCGGCGCTCATCGTCAAGCGCCGGTCGATCACGGCCTGCCGGACATCGGTGAACCAGGCGGAGGCTGACCGCTGGAGCTCCGTCCCCGGCCATTGCATGGCGCCCTCGGGCGGTGTCCCGTCCGGGGACGGGATCTCGTCGCTCTCCAAGAACGGCGCCCGTGCCGCACGAACGGCCTCCGTCACGGCCGGGTCGACCGGCCGTACCTGCCCGCCTGCCGAGGCGAACACTCCCGCCGACTCCAACAGGGAGGCCACCCGCGCCCACCGGCCCTCCGGTTCGGTCCAGTGCAGCGCCGCCACCGCGTAGACCAACCCGTACCGCCGACGGCCCGGCCGTAGCTCCTCGAGGGAGGCCCGCACCGTCCTGACGCTCGCCGGCACGTGCTCGCGCAGCTCGGCGAGCATGGCTCCGTCGGGTTCGGTCGCGGTGACGGCGATCCCGTGTCCGGCGAACAGACGGGTTGCCTTGCCGGTCCCGGCGCCGATTTCGAGGGCGCTCGGAACCGGACCGCCGGCGTACTCCCGCACGAGGTCGAACAGCTCCACGGGATACCCCGGCCGGAACCGCTCGTACGCCTGCGCCCTCTCTCCGAAGCTCCGTGCGCGATCAGGCATGCCGGAGATCCTGGCACGAACGGGTGCCACACGGGGCCGGGCCCGGGCGCGGCGCCGGTGCCGGACCGGCAGAGCTTCGTACGCGGTCCCGGTCCCGGGGCCCGGGACTGCCCGGACTGCCCGTGGCTGCCGGGGCTGCCGGGGCGGTCAGCCCCGGTCGGCGACTGCCCAGGACGCGGCGGCCACCACGCCCGCGGCGCCGATGACCGCCGGCCAGGCGCCGACCTTCTTCGCCAGCGGGTGCGCACCGGCGAAGCCGGCGAGGTACAGCGCACCGAGCCCGGCCGCGGCGGGGGCGCCGCCCCGCTTGTGCCACTCCCGCCCGGCCACGATCCCCGCGGCCCCGAGCACGACACCGCCGAGGGGCCGCTTCTTGGTCCACCGCGCGACGGCGTAACCCCCGACCAGACCGGCTGCCGCCACCACAGAACTCGGTACCCGTGCCATGCTGTCCAACTCCCTCACCTCATCGGTTCATCGGTTCATACGCGCACACCTACTCGCCCCCGAGGCTAACTCGACCCCTTGACCACCCGTCGGGCCCCCACCGCGCCCAACACCAGTACGGCACCGCCGATCACCGGATCCGGCACCGCGTCCCGTACACCGCGCGGCAGCACCGCCACCACGCCCAACACGAGCAGAAACGCGAGCCCACACCCGGCGGCGGCCCGAAGCAGTCTGTCCACGTGCTGCTCAACGCGGCCGCCGGGCCGCCCGACACGGACCGTGCCGAGGGGATTTGTCGCACACTCGCCGGATCCGCGCGATGTCTGCTCAGGGAACCTGATGGGCATAAATTCAATCTCCCACCCAAAGGGGCAAACCACCTCGCCCCCTTCCACCCCACCCCTCCCATCCCACATCAGGAGCCAGGACATCGTGATCTGCTACGGACAGGCCGTCCTCGACCTCGCGGACGAACTGGTCGACGCCTACGCCGACGTCTTCTCCGCCCCGCCGTGGAACGAAGACGAAGAAACCATTCGTCAGTTCGCCACCCGCCTCCCGGCCGACGCCCGGCGCCGTGGCTTCCGTACCGCCTTCATCCAGTCCGCCACCGGCATCGACGGCTTCGCCACGGGCTGGATCACCCCGGCGGCCTTTCCGAAGAACCGCGCGTACGCCCAGGTCGCGGCGCAGCTCGGCTCGGCCCGGGTGAAGGAACTCCTCACCGGGGCGCTGGAGATAGACGAACTCGCGGTACGCCCCTACGCGCGCGGCCGCGGCACCGCCCGGGACCTCCTCACCGAGATCACCACCGACGCCCCGGACCGCCGCGCCTGGCTGCTGACCAGCCGGCTGGCCAAGAACACGGTGGCCACGTACCGCCGCCTGGGCTGGCACGAGGTCGCGGCCCTGCCCGGCACGGAGACGGGCGTCATCGTCTTCCTGTCCCCGGACCACCCGAACCGAGCGGCGTAGCCCGCGGCCTGCCCTCCCGGACCCCTCCTGGACTGCCCTCGCACACCGGGCCTGCACGGCAATGCAGACGGACCCGGCGGCGCAGCCCTGCCGACCCCAGCCGGCCGCTCCCGGACTTTGCCCGGACGGCCCGCACGCAGGAAACGGGACGCACTTGACCGGCGACGGCCGGGAGGCGCTCCCCGCTCACGTCCGGCCAACGGGCCGACGGGGCCGACGAACCAGCCGACCAGCCGACCAGCCGACCGGATCCAGGAATCCCCGGGAGGACCCAAGCGCATCGGTCGTGCTCCTCCGGCGCGACCGAACTCGTCCGCCACGAGAGCGCTGTGCCTCGCCCCGGGAAGCGTCACTGGACGGCGCAGGACACGCCGCAAGGACGCCCGGAGGCAGCTCCGAAAGATCACCCAAGGGCGCGTCCGAGCCACTCGGGCGGGGCATACCGCGGCCATGAACCCCACCACAGGCACCACACGCCCCACGCACACGATGCCCCCGGCACACCCGGTGAAGCCCAGGCGGCCCGCCCGGGCCAGGCAGCCCACCCAGGCCGGGCCCAGCCCTCAGCCCACCCAAACCCGCCCCACTCCCACTCCCACCCCTACCTCCACCGCCCGCCGCCAACTCAACCTGGCCACGCGCCACCAACTCACCACCACCGCCGGCGTCCCACCCGGCACCATCGCCTCCCGCACCCGCCCCGGGGGGCCCTGGCAGCGCCTGCTGCCCCGGGTCTACCTCCTCCAGACCGGCCCTCCGGACCACCGCCAACGCGCCCTCGCAGCCGTCCTCTACGCCGCCGAGTCCGGCTCCGACCCGCTCTCCGGCGAGACCGCCGCCCTCACCGGCGGTGCGGCCCTCGCCCTGCTCGGGATCCGCGAAGCCCCGTACACCCCGGCCGACGTCCTGATCCGCGCCCCGCGCCGGCTCGCCGGATCCCCGGGGGTACGCCCGTACCCGACCACCCGCTGGCCCCGCACCATCACGGTCTCCGGCATCCCGAGCACCCGCCCGGTGCGCGCGGCCGCCGACTTCGCGGCCCGGACCGAGGAGCCGGCGGACCGGGTCCGCTCGGTCCTCGCGCACGTCGTGCAGTCCGGCTGGTGCCATCCGCACGACCTGTACGCCGAACTCCGCTCCGCCCGCCTCCTGGCCCGCCCCACGATCCGCGCGGCGGCGGCGGAACTCCTCGCCGGAGTCCGCTCGGTCGCCGAGGCCCAGGCCCGCGACACCCTCTCGGCCACGGACCTCCCGACGCCCCTGTGGAACGCCCGCCTCCATACCCCGGACGGCACCTTCCTGGCCAGTCCGGACGCCTACTGGCCCGACGAGGGAGTGGCCCTGGAGATCGACTCGGCGGAGTACCACTACACCCGCGACTCCTGGCACGCCACGCTCCACCGCCGCCTCCGCCTGGAGTCCCACGGCATCCTGGTGGTCAGCGCCACCCCCTCGATGGTCCGAGACACCCCGGCCGAAGTCATCGCAGCCCTCCGCACCCTCCTCACCCTGACCACCACCCGCCCCACCCCACCCACAGTCCTCGCCCGAGGCCACGTCCAGCTGGAGCTTCCGGTGCCCTGACAATGGCGAGGTGGAAGCCCTTGAGAGCACTCCAGGCGACCGTGCTCGTATGAGCCGGCAGAAGAGCAAGGACACCGGGGTCGAAATGGCCTTGCGGCGCACCTTGCACGCGGCGGGCTTGCGTTACCGGGTCCATCGTCGACCGGTGAAGGGGGTGCGACGCGAAGCCGACATCGTCTTCGGGCCCGCACGGGTCGCCGTCTTCGTCGACGGTTGCTTCTGGCACGGATGCCCCGAGCATGTGACGTGGCCTCGGCGGAACGCCGAGTTCTGGCGAGCCAAGATCGAGGGCAACCGGGCGCGCGACCGCGACACCGACGCGCGCCTCACCGAGTTGGGCTGGTTGTCGCTCCGCGTGTGGGAACACGAGAGCCCCGACGAGGCCGCCCCCCGCATCGCCGAGGCGGTCGCGGAACGGCGGGCCGCCCAAGGCTCCGTGGTGCGGCGAGCTGGTCAGCCCGCCCCGTGGCACTCCCCGTAAGGCCTGCCCGATGCACACCAGCACGGGGTGGTCCTCGTCGGGGGCCAGGGGGTGGCTTTGCCGCGGGCGGCCAGGGTGGTGGCGTATTCCGCCAGGAGGGACGGGGAGGACGGGGAGGTCTTCTCCGAGGCTGCGAAGGCTTCGTACGAGGGGACGCTGGCCGTGACGATGCCCAGGTTCGTCGTGCCCGAGGCGGCGAGGGTGCGGAGGGAGGCTTCGACCTGGGCCAGGTGGGCGTCGTGGGAGGGGTACTCCGCCGAGAGGGTGGGGTACGAGGTGAGGAGTTCTGCCAGCTCGCGCGCCGGCCAGTGGAGGATGGCGACGGGGAAGGGGCGGGAGAGCGCGGCGCGGCGGTCGCCGAGTTCGGCGCGCAGGCGGGCGATCTCGGCGCGGAGTTCGGCGGGGTCGTCGGAGCCGAGGGCCCAGATGCGCTTGGGGTCGTGGAGTTCGTCCAGCGGGATCGGGCCGATGTGGCGGGTGTCCGCGACCATGTCCCAGTCGTCGTGGGGGAGTCCGAGGAGGCGGCGTACGCGGTGGCGGCCCGTGAGGAGCGCGGTCGTGGCCGGGGTGAGCGGGGCGTTGTCCGGGACCAGGAGGGTGGCCGCCTCCGTGAAGCACTCGTGGGAGGCCTCGAGTTCGTCGTGGGCCTCCAGGGCTTCGGCGATGACCTCCCAGGGGGCGGGGTCCGAGGGGGCCGCCGCGCGGATGCCCTGGATGAGGGCGCGGGCCTCGGGCTCGTGGCCGTACTCCCAGAGGTTGGCCGCCTGGAGGGCCTTGATGAGGGAGGGGTCGTCGACTCTCTCGTCGGAGAGGAGTCGGTCGTAGAGGGCGCTCGCCCGCTCGCGTTCGTTGGCCAGTTCGAGGTGGGCCGCGGCCTGGAGGAGCAGGGGCTCCTGGTCCTCGGGGTAGCGGGTCGCCGTGCGGATGAGGCGCTCGGCTTCGGCGATGTGCTCGGCAGGCGTGTCGGGGCGCATGGTTTGCAGCGTACTGCCGCTGGTCAGTTGAGGGGGGAGGACTTAAGGTGCCGCCCGTGCGAGATCGCGTGCGGGTCGTGGTGCAGGGGAAGGGCCGGCGGGCCTGGCATGGTCGCCGGGCCGGTCTCGCCGGGGCGTTGTGGGCGGCCGGTGAACTGGCCGTCACGGTCGGCGTGGTGGTGATGTTGCTGGTGGTGCACCAGGTGTGGTGGACCAACCGGCAGGCGCTGAGCGCCGCGCACGAGGTGGTCAGGGAGCTCGAGGAGGGCGGGTGGCCCGCCGGTCCCGAGGAGGAGGGGCAGGGGCAGGGGACGGAGGAGGGGCCGGGCGCCGAGGCTTCCGTCGGGCCGTCCGACGGTTCGGGCGATTCCGGGTCCCCGGGTGGTGCCCCCGCCGGGAACTCCGGGCCGCGTACCGCCGATCCGCCGCGTCGGGCGTCCGCGTACGGCGTCCTGCGCATTCCGCGTCTGGGCGTCGCCGTACCCGTCGCGCAGGGCGTGGACAAGCGGTCGGTGCTCGACAAGGGGTACGCCGGGCATTACGCCGGGACCGCGCGGCCGGGGGCCGAGGGGAACTTCGCGCTCGCCGGACACCGCAACACGCACGGGGAGCCCTTCCGTTACATCAACCGGCTCAGGGCCGGGGACGAGCTGATCGTGGATGTGCGGGGGAAGCGGTACGTGTACCTCGTCGGCCAGACGCTGGCGGAGACGACCGAGCGCGACACCGGGGTGATCGCGCCCGTCCCGCGCAGCGCCGTCACGCCGGGGGCCGGCTACAGCGAGCCCGGTGCGTACATCACGCTGACCACCTGCACGCCCGAGTACAGCTCCAAGTACCGGCTCGTGGTGTGGGGGACCCTCAAGCGCTGACGGGTGGACGGGTGGACGGGTGGACGGGTGGATGGGTGGATGGGCGGATGGGCGGGCTGGATCGTAGGGTGGGGCGGTGCGTCCGAAAAGGGTGAAGCGTCCGCAGTTGTTGTGGCTTGCCGTGCCGTTCGTCTTGTTCGTCGGTGTGCTGCCGCTCGCGAACCGGGTGGAGCCGGCGCTGGGCGGCGTACCGTTCCTGCTCCTCTGGTTCGCCGGGGCGACCCTGCTGACCCCGCTCGCGGTCTGGCTGACCTGGCGCGGTGATCACCGATGAGTCAGGTGGCCGTGGCGACCACCGTCTTCGGCGTGTTCATGGTGGCCACCGTGGCGCTCGGACTGCTCGCGGTGCGCGGACGCGGCGGGGGCGCGGGCGGGCTCGCCGAGTGGTCGGTGGGCGGGCGTTCGCTCGGCACCGTCTTCATCTGGGTCCTGATGGCGGGCGAGGGGTATACGAGCTTCAGCTACCTCGGCGCGGCCGGCTGGGGCTACAACTACGGAGCCCCGGTGATGTACGTGGTCGCGTACATGTCCTGCGGCTACGCCGTCGGTTACGTCGTCGGGCCCATGTTGTGGGACTACGCGCGCCGCCACGGCCTCGTCGGCATCACCGACATGGTGAGCCACCGGTACGGGCGTCCCTGGCTCGGTGCGGCGGTCGCCGTCCTCGCGACCGTCTTCCTGCTCCCCTACATCCAGCTCCAGATCACCGGAATGGGTGTGGTGGTCTCGACGGTGACCTATGGGGCGGTGTCCCTGGAATGGGCGTACTTCATCGCCTTCGCCGTCACCACCGGCTTCGTCGTGGTGAGTGGGCTGCGGGGTAGTGCGTGGGTGTCCGTGCTGAAGGACGTGCTGGTCATCGGCACCCTCGGGTTCCTCGCCGTCTACGTGCCCCAGCACTACTTCGGCGGCTACGGAGAGCTCTTCGACCGGCTCACGGCCGAACGCCCGCAGTGGCTGACCCTCCCCGGAGCCGGCAGCGGGGAGGGCGGCCGGGGCGAGCTGGTGGTGGGGTGGTTCGCCTCCACCACCGTGCTGAACGCGCTGACCGTCGTCATCTTCCCGACCACGGTCGCGGGGTACCTGGGCGCGCGCAGTGCCGACGCGCTGCGCCGCAACGCCATCCTGCTGCCCGCCTACAACGTGCTGCTCTTCGTGCCGATGCTGCTGGGCATGGCGGCGCTGTTCGTCGTACCGGGACTGACGGGCGCCGAGTCCAACCTCGCGCTGTTCAAGCTGGTCGTGGACTCCCTGCCGGCGTGGGCGGTGGGGGTGATCGGGGTCGCGGCGGCGCTGTCGTCGATCGTGCCGATGGCGGTGTTCATGCTGGTCATCGGCACGATGTGGGGGCGCAGCGTGCTCTCGCTCGTGCCGCGGTGGAGCTCGGGGGAGCGGCAGAAGCTCGCCTCGCAGGTGGTCGTGGTGGCGGCCGGGACGATCGCGCTGGTGATGACGTACACGGCGCCGAACACGCTGGTCAGGCTCTCGCTCGTGTCCTACGAGGGCATGGCGCAACTGGTGCCGATGCTGCTGCTGGGCCTGGTGTGGCGCCGGCTCACGACGGCGGCCGCGGTGTGCGGGCTGGTCGCGGGGGTCACGGTGGTCTGCGGGCTGGTCTTCACGGGCAACGACCCGGTGTGGGGGGTGAACGCCGGAATGGTCGCCCTCGCGGTGAACCTGGGGGTCGCGCTGACCGTGACCTGGCTCGGTCCGCGGGAGCGGGCGGTGGGCGGGGGCGGCGGGCCGGACCGCCGATCCGACGGGGAGGTGCTGGCGCGCGATCCTCTGCCGGGAACCGGGGATCAAAACGAGGTTCCGTCCGTTGTCAGTGCACGCGGTTAGTATCGATCGCGAGTACGAGTACGAGTGCAAGTAGCCGGTGCGCGAAGGGGGGTGGTTCGTATGGCAGAGCACAGCGGGCTTCGCCCCGTGCGGTGCGCGGCGCCGTCCGCGCGCTTCGTGGCACTGCTGGCCTCCCTCCTGATGCTCGGCGGCTTCCTCGGGCTGTTCGCCGGGGAGGGCGGGCTCGGCGCGGTCGTGGTGGTCCTCGCGGCGAGCTTCGCCGTGGGTGCCTCGGCCCTGGCCGCCCAGCTGGTCCGGCCGGTGCCGCCGCACCGAATACGTACCGCGATCCGTGATCGCGAGCAGCGCACGGCGTTCTTGCCGCAGCGCGATCCCGACGCTTCGGGCCGGTCGCGGCCCAGGGCGCCCGGCCGTCTCCTCCCGACGGCCGCGTAGGGGCGCGCAGCTCCTTCCTCCTGATCACTTCTGATCGCTTCACCTTGCCGCCCCTCGCGGGTCGTCACGCCGAAACGCATCTCTTTCGACGTTCGACGAGTCCCTTCGGAGGGCCGACGTGTCCGTTTTCATCGATCTTGTTGCTGTGCTGGGCCGGCTGCTGGAGCCGGTGCTGGCCGAGTCCGCGACCGCTGCCGCGATCGTGCTGTTCACCGTGCTCGTGCGGCTCGCGCTGTACCCGCTGAGCCGGGCCTCCTTCCGTGGGGCGACCCCGGTTGCGGGCCTGCTGCCGGTGCTGCTCCAGCTGCCGGTGTTCTTCCTGATGTACCGGGCGTTCTCCTCGGCGGAGATCGGCGGGGCCGCCAACGAGCTGCTCGGGCACCGGCTGTTCGCCGCGCCGCTCGGGGACCGGTGGGGGGACGCACTCGGGGAGGGTGGCCTCTTCGGGGAGCGGGGGCTGGTGTTCCTCGGGCTGTTCGCGGTCGTCGCGGTGGTGGCCGCGTGGAGTGCGGTCCGCGGACGAAAGGCCGCGGCGCTGGCCGCTGCCACGGGTGGGGCCGGGGCTGCCGGGGTTGGGGCGGGCGGGGTCAAGGCCGGCGGGGGCAAAGCCGGCGGGGTCAAGGCCGGCAGGGTCGGCGGGGCTGCCGGCGCCAAGGCGGGCGCAGGCAAGGCTGGCGGCGCCAAGGCCGGCGGTGCCAGGGGTGGCCGTGCCACGGCGGGCGCAGGCAAGGCCGGGGGGCTCGGGGTCTCGGGGGCCGGTGGGGCCGGGGCGGTCGCCGGCTTGAGTGCCGAGCAGCAGGAGGTCATGCGCAAGCTGGGCGGCGTACTGCCCCTGCTGTCCTTCGGGACGCTGATCACGGCTGCCCTGGTGCCGCTGGCGGCCGGGCTGTACCTGGTCACCACCGCCGCCTGGTCGGTGGGCGAGCGCCTCTGGCTCCAGCACCGGAAGGACCGGGCGGAGCGTGCCGGGCAGGAGCTCGGCGGAGCAGAGCGTTCCGTCATGTGAACAGGGTCTTGCGGATGAGGCCGACATCTTGGAGGATCGACCAATCCTCCGATGGCCGCAACCCATCGTCCGGCCCGGGGCATGCCCATGGGCCGACCACCCTCGACCACGGGAGAATGCCCATGAAGCTGCTGCGTGTAGGACCCGTCGGGTCGGAGCGCCCCGCGCTGCTCGACCAGGACGGGACCCTGCGGGACCTGTCCGGCCTGATCACGGATGTGGACGGCGCGCTGCTCTCCGACGACTCCGTGCTGTCCCGGGTACGGGACGCGGCCGGGTCCGGTGAGCTCCCGGTGCTGGACGCCGAGGGTCTGCGGATCGGGTCCGCGGTCGGCCGCATAGGCAAGGTCGTGGGCATCGGCCTGAACTACCACGGGCACGCGGCCGAGGTGGGCGCCGAGGCGCCGGCCGAGCCGATCGTGTTCCTCAAGGCCCCGGACACCGTGGTCGGCCCCGACGACACCGTGCTGATCCCGCGCACCAGCGTCAAGACCGACTGGGAGGCCGAGCTCGGCGTCGTCATCGGTGCCACCGCCCGCTACCTGGCCTCCCCCGAGGAGGGCCTGGCACACGTCGGCGGGTACGTGCTGGTCAACGATGTGACCGAGCGCGCCTTCCAGATCGAGCGCGGCGGCACCTGGGACAAGGGCAAGAACTGCGAGACCTTCACCCCGCTCGGCCCCTGGCTGGTCACCGCGGACGAGATCCCGGACCCGCAGGCGCTGGACGTCAAGCTGTGGGTCAACGGTGAGCTCAAGCAGGACGGCAACACGTCCGACCAGATCTTCGCCGTCGGCGAGGTCGTGCGGTACGTCAGCCAGTTCATGACCCTGTACCCGGGCGACGTCATCGTCACCGGCACCCCGGCCGGAGTGGCCGCGGGTCAGCCGGAGCCGAAGCCGTTCCTGCGGGCCGGCGACGTCGTGGAGCTGGAGATCGACGGGCTCGGCCGTCAGCGCCAGGAGTTCAAGGACGCGTAGCAGGTCCTCGCGGACCGACAGACCGACAGACCGACAGGGAGGGGCGGTGCCGTCGCAGACGGCGCCGCCCCTTTCCCTTTCCCGTTCTCCGGCAGGGCGCGGACGGGGTCAGACCTTCACCGTGCACCCGTCCTTCGACGACCTGCGGGCCGCCTCCAGTACGTCCAGGCAGTGCGCCGCCTCCAAGGCCGTGACGGGGGCCGGGCCGCCATCGCGCAAGGCCGCCGCCACGGCCGCGTAGTACGCGGGGTAGTCGCCCGGCGCCGTGCGCACCGGGGTGCCCCCGCCGGTCAGCGGTGATTCCCCGGAGCCCAGTCGGCCCCACAGGTGCTCGGGCTCCTCGCCCCAGGTCCGGTCGGGGTCGCCGGGGCGCAGACCCTCGCGCAGTGCCCCCTCCTGGGGGTCCAGGCCGTACTTGACGTAGCCCGCGCGGGAGCCCAGGACGCGGAACCGCGGGCCCAGCTGGGCCGTGGTCGCGCTGACGTAGAGGTGGGAGCGGACCCCGCTCGCGTGGGTGAGCGCGATGAAGGTGTCGTCGTCCGCCTGGGCGCCCGGGCGGCGCACGTCGGTCTCCGCGTAGACCCGTACGGCAGGGCCGAAGAGCACCAGTGCCTGGTCCACCACGTGGCTGCCGAGGTCGTACAGCAGGCCGCCGATCTCCTCGGGGGCGCCGGACTCCCGCCAGCCGCCCTTGAGCTGCGGACGCCAGCGCTCGAAGCGGGACTCGAAGCGCTGGACCTCGCCCAGCTCGCCGTCGGCGATGAGGCGGCGCAGGGTGAGGAAGTCGTTGTCCCAGCGGCGGTTCTGGAAGACCGACAGGAAGGTCCCGGTCCGTTCGGAGAGCGCGGCCAGTTCGCGGGCCTCGGCCGCGGTGGCGGCGAGCGGCTTGTCCACGACCACCGGGATGCCGGCCGTGAGGGCGGCCGTGGCGAGCGGGACGTGCGTCTTGTTCGGGGAGGCGATGACGACGAGGTCCGGGGCGGGGCTCTGGGCGAGCAGCTCGGTGGCGGTGGCGGCGATCCGGACGTCCGGGTAGGCCTCGCGGGCCTGGGCGGCGCGGACCGGGTCGGAGGTGACGACGGTGTCCAGCACCAGACCCTCCGTCGCGGAGACGAGCGGGGCGTGGAAGACGGAGCCGGCCAGGCCGTAGCCGACGAGTCCGACGCGGAGGGGGGAGGCGGGGGCGGTGGCGTTCATGGTGACCACTTTGGCAACAGTGTTGCTTAAGTGCAAGGAGGGTGGACAATGGCCAGGTGGACCGGGGTAGCAGGGGCAGTGGCGGTAGCGGTATCGGTAGCGGTGGCAGGGACGAGACGGGTGGCGGCAGCGGAGTGAACCTGCCGGCGCTGCGGGGGCACAACGACGCGCTCGTACTGGACCTCCTGCGCGGAGCCGGCCCCGCCGGGCTCGGCCGCGGTGACCTGGCCGCGCGTACGGGACTCACACCGCAGGCCGTCAGCAAGATCGCGGCTCGGCTCCGGACCGAGGGCCTGGTGGCCGACGCCGGACGCGAGGCCTCCACGGGCGGCAAACCGCGCACGCTGCTGAGGCTGGTGCCGGAGGCGCGCCACGCGGTCGGGGTGCACCTGGACCGCGACGAGCTCACGGCGGTACGGGTCGACCTGGCGGGCCGCGTCGTCGCCGAGGGGCGGGCCCCGCTGGACTTCGGGGCCGGTCCGGACGTGGTGGTCGAGGAGGTCGTACGGGCCGTCGCGCGGGTCTGCGGTGACCGGCCCCTCCTCGGCGTCGGCGTGGCCGCGCCGGGGCCGCTCGACTGGCGGACCGGGGTGCTGGGGCGGGTGACGGGGTTCCCGGAATGGGAGGGGTGCCCGTTGCGGGAGGTGCTGGAGGGGCGGTTGGGGGTTCCCGTGCGGGTGGACAAGGACACCAACGCGGGGGTCGCGGCGGGTGCCGGCTTCGGATCGGCCGCCTTCGGGGAGGCCGTGGCCTACGTGCACGTCGGCACCGGACTGGGAGCGGGGCTCCGGCTGGCCGGCGCGGGAGAGGTCTACCGGGGGCGGCGCTCGGCGGCGGGGGAGTTCGGACACCAGGTGCTGCGGCTGGACGGGCCGGCCTGCCGGTGCGGGGGGCGCGGGTGCGCGGAGGTGCTGTGCCTGGACGCGGTGGCCGGGGGCCGGCTCGAGGAGGCGGCGCGGATCGTGGGGGAGGCGGCGGCGAACCTGGTCGCGCTGCTGGATGTGGACCGGGTGTTGCTCGGGGGGCGGGTGGTGGCGGCTGCGCCGGGGGTGTTCCTGGCGGGGGTGCGGGGGGTTTTGGGGGTGCGGGCCTTTGTGGGGGGTGCGGTGAGGGTTGAACTCGTGGAGGGGGGTGTGGCGGAGGGGGCGGCGGAGCTGGTGCTTGGCCCGTTGTTCGGGCGGGGGGTGTGAGTGGCCCTGCGGGCCCCTGTCCCCCGGGCCGCTTGCCCCGGGCCGGGTGTGGCTTGCTGCGCGTGCGTTCCGCCTTGCTGGTCGCCCCAGGGCTGACCGCCCCCGCCTGGGGGCCTGGGCGGTGGGCCCTGCGGGGGCGGAGTCCCCTACCCGCCCTTCCACCGTTCCCAGGGCTCTGCCCTGACCCGGTCCTCAAACGCCGGACGGGCTGAAGAGACCCTGGGGCTCCGCCCCAGACCCCGGTCCTCAAGCGCCGGACGGCTGGGTTGGCTCCGCCCCAGGGCCCGGTTCTCGAGCGCCGGGCGGCTGGGGCGGGTCTCCTCCCTGTGCGTGTCCGCCGAATGGGGGGAAACCGGGAGGACTCGGGCGTGGTGCTGGACAAAGGGTCGGGCGTGCGTGGGAGGGTGCGGGCACAGGCCGGGGTGATTGTCGGGTTGTCCGGTAATCGTTTTGCTGGTCGTTCCGTTCTGTTGGGGTTCTGTCGTCGGCGAGTAGGGGTTCTTCATGCGACTGCGCAAAGCCCTTGCCCTTGCAGCCGTCTTCGCGGCCACGGCCACCACCACCATCACCGCCGTCCCCACCGCGGCCGCGGACATCGGGAACGGCGGTGGAGCACGTCCCGCGCCCGCGTTGCCCTCCCGGGTGGAAGCCGTCTGCGGTGACGGGAAGAGCACGCAGTTCCCGATCGGCGCCCGCATTCGCGGGGGACCGGCGGTGTACCGGACCGGCGGCGCGGCGCAGACCTGGTACCTCGACCTCACCAACACCACCACCGCCGAGTGCACGGCCATCCACCCCGTCGTGGTCTTCACCGACCCGGCCCACGCCCTGCGCCCCGCCCATTTCCGCATGGAGTTCGACGCCCCCGGCAGCACCTTCCCCGTCAGCCTGGAGCGCACCGACCGGGACGAGATCGTCGCCGTCTTCGACGGTGGCGACGCCTTCTCCGGCTTCACCGTCGGCCCCGGGGGTTCCGTGACCGTCACCGTCCGGCTCGCCTTCGCCCCCGGCGCCCCGCTCGGCGAAGCCGTCGCCGACGCCGCGCTGGTGCAGCGCAAGGGTGACGACGGCGACTGGATCGGCGAGGCGGGCGGCTACCGGTTCGAGGTCCAGGGCCCCGACGCGGAGACCGGCGAGGCCGGGGCGCTGGCCGAGACCGGCCGCACCACGGGGGCCTGGGCGTACGGGGCCGGCGCCGCGGTCGCCCTGGTCGGCGGCGGCGGGCTCCTGCTCGGGGCCCGCCGGCTGCGCAAGGAGCCCGGCCCGCAGTCCACGTAGAGGCAGCACACGTAGAGTCCGAGCGTGGAAGAACCGACCGCCTACGCGCACCACCACCAGCCCGGCCTGCCCGTCCGCTCCGGCATCCCCGAGCACGGCCGCATCCCCAAGTACTACGCCGTCAAGGCCCGCATCGCCGGGCTGCTCGACGAGCTCGGCGAGGGGGGACTCCTCCCCACCGAGCGCGATCTCGCCGAGCAGTACGAGGTCTCCCGCGAGACCGTCCGCCAGGCCCTGCGCGAGCTGCTGTTGGAGGGCCGCCTGCGCCGCTCGGGCCGCGGCACCGTCGCCGCCGGGCCGAAGCTCGAACAACCCCTGTCGCTGGCGAGTTACACCGAGGGCGTACGCCGCCAGGGGCGCACCCCGGGGCGCCGTCTGATCGGCCTGGAACGCTTCCCCTGCCCGGCCCCCGTGGCCCCCGGCATCGGCGCCGAGCCCGGGGAGCCGGTCTGGCACCTGGAGCGGGTGCTGCTCGCCGACGAGGAGCGGGTCGGACTGGAGAGCACGTACGTCCGGGTCGCCCGCGCGCCCCGCCTCGACATCGATTTCCAGCCGGACTCCTCCTTCTACGGATACCTCCACGACAGCCTCGGCATCTCCTTCGGCGACGCCGACGAGAAGCTGGAGACGGTTCTCGCCACGCCCCGCGAAGCCCTGCTGATCGGCACTCCGCCCGCGCTCCCGATGCTGCTCATCCACCGGTTCTCCCGGGATCAGGACGGCCGGCCGCTGGAGCGGGTGCGTTCTCTCTACCGTGGTGACCGGTTCAGCTTCACGACCCACCTGCGGCCCGAATAGTCCCGCACGAAGCCCAACGTAAGGAATGAAATGGGGCGAACTTCTATCACGAAACAGTAACGGGTCTAGTCCAAGCGTTGGAGGCTGTTCACCGGAGCGTCGCCCGGGGGATCCTCCCGGGTCACGGGCCGCCGTCACCTTGGAGCACGTGAGAGTCATAGTCGTCGGAGGCGGCGTGGTAGGCACCATGCACGCCTGGCAAGCAGTGGAACGCGGCCACGAGGTCGTCCAGATCGAGCGAGAAGCGGAGGCCCGCGGCGCGTCATTGCGCAATTTCGGCCAGATCTGGGTCAGCGGACGGGCCGGGGGCGAGGAGCTCGACACCGCCCTGCGGGCCCGCGAGCTCTGGGAGGCGATCGGTGAGCGGGTGCCCGGCCTGGGCTTCCGCGCCATCGGCTCCCTGACCCCGGTACGCAACCCCCGCGAGCACGCCGTCGCCGAGGCCGCCGTGGCCCGCCCCGACGCCGCCGCCCGCGGCTACAAGCTGGTCACCGCCCAGGAGGCCAGGGCGATCAACCCCGCCCTGCGCGGCGCCTTCGAGGCCGCCCTGTGGTGCGAGCGGGACGCGGCCGTGGAGCCGCGCACCGCCCAACTCCATCTGCGCGAAGCCCTCAAGGCATCCGGCCGCTACACCTTCCTCCCCGGACGGGAAGTGCGCGAGGTCGTCGGGAACGGCGCCGTCCGCGACGACCACGGCGACGTCCACCAGGGCGACACCGTCGTCCTGGCCACCGGCGCCTGGCTCTCCGGCCTGGTCCGCGAGCTGGTCCCCGACCTGCCCGTGCGCCGCGTCCGGCTGCAGATGATGCAGACCGCCCCGCTCGGCGAGACCCTGACGACCTCGGTCGCCGACGCCGACAGCTTCCGCTACTACCCCGCCTACAAGAGCGCGGCCCTCGACGAGCTCAACGCCGAGCAGGCCCAGGCCCCGATCGCCGCCGCGCACAAGATGCAGCTCCTGATGGTGCAGCGGCAGGACGGCGGACTGACCATCGGCGACACCCACGAGTACGAGCACCCCTTCGCGTTCGACACCCTCGAAGACCCCTACACGCACCTCACCGAGGTCGTCGAGTCCTTCCTGGGCCGCCCGCTGCCGCAGATCAGGCACCGCTGGGCGGGCGTGTACGCGCAGTGCACCGACACCACCCGCGTCGTCCACCGCCAGCAGGTGGCCGACGGCGTCTGGCTGGTGACCGGGCCCGGCGGCCGCGGCATGACCTGCTCGCCCGCCATAGCCGAAACCACCGCGAACGAACTGGGCTGGTAAGCACCATGACCGACAACCACACCCCCCACACCACGCGCGAACACGGCCTGATCGTCCTCGACATGGCCGGCACCACCGTCGCCGACGGCGGCCTCGTCGAGCGCGCCTTCGAGCGGGCCGCCGAGCGCCTCGGCGTCGAGCCGGGCAGCGCCGACCACGCCGCCAAGCTCCAGTACGTCCGCGACACCATGGGCGAGTCCAAGATCTCCGTCTTCCGCCACCTCTTCGGCGCCGAGGACCTCGCCCGGCGAGCCAACTCCGCCTTCGAGGAGGCCTACGGGGAACTCGTCGACGGCGGCCTCATCGCCCCGATCCCCGGCGCCCGCGAGGCCATCGAGAAGCTCCGCGCCGACGGCCGCACCGTGGCCCTCACCACCGGCTTCGCCCGCGTCACCCAGGACGCCATCCTCGACGCCCTCGGCTGGCAGGACCTGGCCGACCTCACCCTGTGCCCCGCCGACGCGGGCGGCCGCGGCCGGCCGTACCCGGACATGGTGCTGGCCGCCTTCCTGCGCACCGGCGCCGTGGCCGACGTACGCGACGCCGTGGTCGCCGGCGACACGTCGTACGACATGCTCAGCGGCGTCCGCTCCGGCGCCGGGATCGTGGCGGGCGTCCTCACCGGCGCCCACGACCGCGCGGCCCTCACCGAGCACGGCGCCACCCACGTCCTGGCCTCCATCGCCGAGCTGCCCGCACTCCTTGAGCACGCGGACCAGGAGCGGGAGCGCGGCGCGTGAGCGGCATCCGCTTCGACTCCGTCTCGGTCGCCTACGGCGGTACCACCGTCCTGGACTCCCTCGACCTGACCGTCGAGCCCGGCGAGGTCATGGCGCTGCTCGGCCCCTCCGGCTCCGGCAAGACCACGGCCCTGCGCGCGGTGGCCGGCTTCGTCCGCCCCGCCTCGGGCCGGATCCTGATCGGCGGCCGGGACGTCACCGCGCTCCCGCCGCACAAGCGCGGCATCGGCATGGTCGTCCAGCAGTACGCGCTCTTCCCGCACATGCGCGTCGCGGACAACGTCGCCTTCGGCCTGCGCGCGCAGAAGGCGCCCAAGGCGGAGATCCCCGGCCGCGTCGCCGAGGCCCTGGAGATGACCGGGATGGCGGCCTACGCCAAGCGCTACCCCCGCGAACTCTCCGGCGGACAGCAGCAGCGCGTGGCCATCGCCCGCGCCCTCGCCATCCGCCCCGGCGTCCTCCTCCTGGACGAGCCGCTGTCCGCGCTCGACGCGCAGCTGCGCTCCGGGATGCTCGCCGAACTGGCCCGGCTGCACCGCGAACTCCCCGACGTGTCCATCCTCTACGTCACCCACGACCAGGTCGAGGCGCTGACCCTGGCCGACCGGATCGCCGTCATGGACCAGGCCCGCCTGCAGGACTGCGGCACCCCGCAGGACCTGTACCGGGCCCCGCGCACCGAGTTCACCGCCTCCTTCGTCGGCAACGCCAACCTGCTGCCCGTCACCGTCGCCGACGGCGGCGCGCTCTTCGCCGGGCACCCCCTCACCCTCGACCCCGGCCGCGCCGCCGTCGGCGCCGGCGCCACCCTGTGCGTCCGCCCGCACCTGCTCGGCCTCGGCGCCGGCCCCAACGCGCTGAGCGGGACCATCACCGAGGTGCAGTGGCGCGGTTCGACCCACCGGCTCTACGTGGACATCGAGGGCCACCGGGTCAAGGCGGACCTGCCCGAACTGCGCGAGACCCCGGCGCTGGGCGACCAGGTCACCCTGCACTTCGAGCCGCGCGACGCGGTGCTGCTGGCCGCAGGGGTCTCCGATGGCTGAGGCCACGAACCGGCGCGCCGCCGCACCCGTGCCGCCCCCCGCACCCGTGCCGCCCGCCGCACCCGCGCCGACCCCCACACCCGTCCCGGCGGCGGCCGACCCCGAGCCCGCGGTCATACCCCACCAGCCCGTACGAAGCCCTGCCCCGGGCACGCCCGAAAGCCCGGCCGAAGCCCCCGGCGGCTTCGCGGCGAAGGCCGCACGTGCGCCCCGTAGCGTGCCCGGCTGGCTGTGGACCGTGCCTCCCGTCGCCGTGCTCGCGGCGATCTTCCTCTACCCCCTCGCGCTGGTCGTCCAGCAGTCCCTGTCCCCCGAGAGCGGGGGCGGCACCTTCGACGCCTACGCCTCCGTCTTCGCCTCGCACTCCTTCCGCGAAGCCCTCGGCACCACGGTCTGGCTCGCCGTCGGCGCCACCGCCGGCTGCCTGGTCCTCGGCTTCGGGCTCGCGCTGGTCATCGCCTTCGTCCCGTTCCCCGGGGCCCGCGCCGTGGCCAAGTTCATCGACGTCTTCCTCTCCTTCCCCTCCTTCCTCATCACCCTCGCCCTCCTCTTCGTCTACGGCACGGTCGGCATGGCCAACGGCCTGTGGACCGACGCCTTCGGCACCCGGGAGGGGCCCTTCCACTTCCTGACCACCCCCTGGGGCGTCCTCCTCGCGGAGATCACCTACTTCACGCCCTTCGTGATGCGCCCGCTGCTCGCGGCCTTCTCCCAGCTGGACACCGCCCAGCTGGAGGTGGCCTCCTCGCTCGGCGCGAAGCCCGGCCGCATCATCCGCCGGGTGATCCTGCCCGAGGCCCTCCCGGCCCTCGCCGCCGGCGGCAGCCTCGTCCTGGTCATGTGCCTCAACGAGTTCGGGATCGTCCTGTTCACCGGAGCCAAGGACGTCACCACGCTCCCGATGCTCATCTACGGCAAGGCGATCCTCGAATCCGACTACGCCGCCGCCTGCGTGGTCGCCGTCGTCAACATCGTGATCTCCGTCGGCCTGTTCGGCCTTTACCGGATGGTGAGCAAGCGTGCTGGTGCATAGCAAGAGCGGCCGCTGGGCCGCCTGGAGCCTCTTCGGCCTCCTCTTCCTGCCCCTCTTCGCCCTGCCCCTGCTCGTCGTGGTGGCCGCCTCCTTCTCGACGCACTGGTCCGGGGCCTTCCCCTCCGGCCCCACCACCGAGAACTACGCCGCCGCCGTCCGCGGCGAATCCCTCCAGGCGCTGACCACCTCGCTGCTCACCGCCCTGGCCGCCAGCCTGATCGCGCTCACCGTCGGCACCTGGGCGGCGCTCGCCGCGGCGGGGCTGCGGAGGCGCGGAAAGGGCGCGCTGGACGCGCTGTTCATGCTGCCGGTCGCCGTGCCGTCCGTGGTCGTCGGCCTCGCCGTGCTCGTCGCCTTCAGCAAGCCGCCGCTGCTCCTCAACGGCACCAGCTCGATCGTGATCCTGGCGCACACGATTCTTGTCACGGCGTTCGCCTACCAGTCGGTTTCGGCTGCCATCGTGCGTCTCGACCCCGCCTACGAGCAGGCGGCGGCCTCCCTGGGCGCCCGTCCCGCGTACGTGCTGTGGCGGGTCAAGCTCCCCCTCCTGCTCCCGTCGCTCACCGCGGCGGCCGGGCTCTGTTTCGCCCTGTCCATGGGTGAGCTGAGCGCCACGATGATGCTCTACCCGCCGGACTGGATGCCCCTGCCCGTCCGCATCTTCACCGCCACCGACCGCGGCTCGCTCTTCAGCGGCTCCGCCGTCGCCGTGGTCCTGATGGCCACCACCCTGCTGGTCCTGCTGGCCGTCTCGCGCGTCCGCACCAGGGCCGCGTACCGCTAGCCCCCTGCCAGGCCGTGTAGCCCCCTGCCAGTCCGTGCCAGACCCGCCGCACCCCGCTGATTCCCCTGCTGACTCCCTTTCCCCGTAAGGAAGTTCCATGCCCAGCAACAGACACCTCCGCATCACCGCCGCCGTCACCGGCAGCCTCGCCCTCGCCGCCGGCCTCACCGCCTGCGGCGGCTCCTCCTCCGCCACCGACTCCAAGGGCGGCGGCGAGAAGGTCGTCACCGTCTACAGCGCCGACGGCCTCAAGAGCGACAAGGGCGACGGCTGGTACGACCAGGTCTTCGCCGACTTCACGAAGAAGACCGGCATCGAGGTCAAGTACGTGGAGGGCGGCTCGGGGGAGATGGTGCAGCGCGCCGTCCGCGAGAAGACCAACACACAGGCCGACGTACTGATCACGCTGCCCCCGTTCATCCAGCAGGCCGACGGCAAGGGCCTCCTCCAGGCCTACACGCCGCAGGGCGCGGACAAGGTCAACGGGGCGAACAAGTCCTCCGACGGCAAGTGGACCTCGGTCGTCAACAACTACTTCGGCTTCATCTACAACAAGAAGGAGCTGGCGGCGGCCCCCAAGACCTGGGAAGAGCTCCTGGACCCCAAGTACAAGGGCAAGCTCCAGTACTCCACCCCCGGCGTCGCGGGCGACGGCACCGCCGTGCTCATCAAGGCGATGCACGACTTCGGCGGCAAGGAGCAGGCCAACGAGTACCTGAAGAAGCTCCAGGCCAACAACGTCGGCCCGTCCTCCTCCACCAGCAAGCTGGCGCCGAAGACGGACAAGGGCGAGCTGCTCGTCGCCAACGGCGACGTCCAGATGAACTTCGCGCAGTCCAAGTCCATGCCGAACCTCGGCATCTGGTTCCCCGCCAAGGACGGCGGCAAGCCCACCACCTTCTCCCTCCCGTACGCGGCCGGCCTCGTCGCCAAGGCCCCGCACACCGAGAACGGCAAGAAGCTCCTCGACTACCTCCTCAGCGAGGACGCCCAGAAGCTGGTCAGCGGTGTCGGCGGCGGCTTCCCGGCCCGTACGGACGTCAAGCCCACCGACGCCAACGCCGTCGAGCTCACCAAGCTCATGACCGGGGTCGAGATCTTCGAGCCGGACTGGGCCGACATCGACAAGAACCTCACCGGCTACGTCGACGCGTGGAAGTCGGCCACCGGAAGCTGACCGGTCGCCTCCCGGTCACCCACGACCGGGATAGTGACGCATGGATAACGGGTCTGGACCGAGTCTCGCCTTCGGTCCGGACCCGCCGTACGCTCGCTCGCGCTGACGCACGACCGCCGTACGACCGCACGCCCCGTACGTCCCCTGCGCCTTCCCCACGATTACTCCCGGAGGAGTACGTGTCCACTGTCCTGTCCGGACGGACCCTCGCCGTGGCCGCCACCGCCACGGTCCTGCTCGCCACCGGCCTCGGCGCCCACGCCGCGACCGCCGCGCCCGCCGACGAAGCGGCGGCCGCCGCGAACAAGGTGCTCGTCATCGGCATCGACGGCGCGGTCCTGGACCGCGTCAAGGCCGCCAACGCCCCGCACCTGAAAGGCCTGATGGCCCAGGGCCTGACCGCCCGCAGCACCCTGTACGCGAACCCGATGGCCGCCACCTCCTCGGGCCCCGGCTGGTCCACCATCGCCACCGGCGTCTGGCCCGACAAGCACGGCGTGAAGGACAACTCCTTCACCGGCAAGAACTACACGGCCTACCCGGACTTCCTGACCCGCATCGAGAACGCCAACCCGGCGCTCAACACGTACGCGGCCGCCGACTGGGAGCCCATCACCTCCACCGACCAGAACGGCCCGATCTTCTCGGCCAAGGTCGACAAGCGCCTCTCCCTCAAGGGCGACCGCGACGGCTACCGCAACGAGGACCCGAAGATCGCCGCGGCCGCCGCCGCCGAGCTGCAGGGCCAGAACCCGGACGCCGCCTTCGTCTACCTCGGCGAGATCGACGCGGCCGGCCACTCCTACGGCGCCGCCAGCCAGCAGTACCTGGACACCATCGCCCGCGTCGACGTCCTGGTCGGGCAGCTCCTCACCGCCGTCCAGAACCGCCCGACCTACGCCCAGGAGAACTGGAAGGTCCTGGTCTCCACCGACCACGGCCACACCAACTCCGGCGGCCACGGCGGCTCCACCATCCAGGAGCGCGGCACCTTCGTCCTCGCCAAGGGCGCCGGCATTCCGGCCGGTTCGGTACGCGACGACGTGAAGCTCGTCGACGTCGCGGCGACCGCGCTCGCCCAGGTCGGGGTCACCCCCGGCTCCGCGATCGACGGCATCCCGCTGGGCGCACCGGACGACGGCGACGCCTTCGACACCCTGCGCCCCAACCTCCAGGCGCGCGTGGACGAGACGGGCATCCCGGCCGGCACCAAGGGCTTCACGCACACCCCGCCGGCCGGCTGGTCCGTCGACAACTCCAAGATGGGCACGGGCGGTGTCACCGAGTGGGCCGGATGGGCCTTCGCGACCGACGAGTTCTGGAGCCAGGCGCAGCGCGACCAGTGGCGCGAGCTGAACGTCCGCTCCCGTGACGTGTTCGCCGTCGCCGACTCCGACGAGTGGGACGACAAGAGCCACACCGGCTCCTACGACTCCACGCTCGTCACCCCCAAGTGGGCGGTCACGGGCGGCACCACGAAGAACCTGACCTTCCAGACCCACTACCACCACGAGGCCGGCCAGACCGCCCAGGTCCTGGTCTCCTACAACGGCGGCACGGCGTCGGTCGTCAAGAGCTACACCGCCGACGCGGTCGCCCGCTCCGAGTCGATCGCGCTCCAGGTCCCGGCCGGCGCCACCGACGTCCAGGTCCGCTTCCGCTACGCCGGCAGCAACAACTGGTACTGGACCGTGGACAACGTCAAGCTCGGCTGACGGAACCTTTCGGCGGGTACGGGACCTTCGGCGGGGCCCATCGCGGGCCCATCGCAGGGCCGTCGCGGGCCCCGTCGACGGGCCTTCGCGGCCGCCCGTTCCGCCGTACGGTCCGGGCCGTGGACGCCCCACGCGTCCGCGGTCCGGCCCGGATAAGGTGGTAGAGACCAGAGGTCACAGACGTCACAGACGTCAGACGCCACCGAGAGCGGAGAACAGTCCAGTGGCAGAGCGCAAGCCGATCGAATCCTGGCTCACCGACATGGACGGGGTCCTCGTCCACGAGGGCATCCCGATCCCCGGCGCCGACGCCTTCATCAACCGGCTGCGCGAGTCCGGCAAGCCCTTCCTCGTGCTGACCAACAACTCCATCTACACCCCGCGCGACCTCCAGGCCCGCCTGAGCCGGATGGGGCTGGAAGTCCCGGTGGAGAACATCTGGACCTCGGCCCTGGCCACCGCGAAGTTCCTCGACGACCAGCGTCCGGGCGGCACCGCGTACGTCATCGGCGAGGCCGGCCTGACCACCGCCCTGCACGACATCGGCTACATCCTGACCGACCACGAGCCGGACTACGTGGTCCTGGGCGAGACCCGGACGTACAGCTTCGAGGCCATGACCAAGGCGGTCCGCCTGATCAACGCGGGCGCCCGCTTCATCTGCACCAACCCGGACGAGACCGGCCCCTCCGCCGAGGGCCCGCTGCCCGCCACGGGCGCGGTCGCCGCGCTGATCACCAAGGCGACCGGCAAGAAGCCGTACTTCGCCGGCAAGCCCAACCCGCTGATGATGCGCACCGGACTGAACGCCATCGGCGCGCACTCCCACAGCAGCGCGATGATCGGCGACCGGATGGACACCGACATCCTCGCCGGGCTGGAGGCGGGCATGCAGACCTTCCTCGTGCTGACCGGTCTGACGTCGGTCGAGGACACCGAGAAGTTCCCGTACCGCCCGACCCACACGTTCGACTCCATCGCCGATCTGGTCGATCTGGTTTAGCGCGTACGGCTGACACGTACGGGCCAAGAGGGCGCCGCTCCGGATGCGGAGCGGCGCGCCGCGCGTGAATCTCCTTGTTGAGGAGGTTCACCATGCGCAGTGATGTGTTCGCTCTCCGTGTCACCGGGGTGGCCGTCGCCCTGACGGCCCTGTCCGCCGTGACCGCCCCCTTCGCCTTCGCGGAGGAGGACTGGAACCGTGACCGCGGCAGCGTCTCGGCAGACCCCAATCCGGCGGAACCGGGGGCGCAGGTCAAACTGCGCGTCCGCGGCTGTGACGAGGACTGGGCCGTCGCCTCGTCCGTCGTCTTCGTCTCCGAGGTCCGGCTCTCCACCGGCCGCGACGACCGCCGCACCCTGTGGGGCGACGCGATGATCCGCTCCTGGGCCGAGCCCGGCCGCCACGACATCAAGATCAAGTGCGGCGGCCGCGGCGGCGAACGCGAATGGGGCACGATCGAGATCGAGCGCCGCCGCGAGCACCGCCCCGACCCCCACCGCACACCCATCTGGCCGGTCCACGCGGGCGGCGGCGGCATGTCCGAGGAGATCGCCGCGAAGTCGAAGGCGGCAGGTTCGGCGGAAGCCGCCAAGGCCGCCGATTCCGCGCAGCTCGCCGCGGCGACGAAGAAGAGCCACGACGGCGACGGCCCGGGCCTGCCGCACACGGTGATCGGCGCCGTCCTCGCCGCCGCCGCCACCCTCGCGGTCGCCGGCCGGGCGCTGACCCTGCGCCGCCGCCGCAGCGGCGAGTGACCGGGTGATCGGGTGAGTGGGGAGCCGAGGAGCTCCGGCGGCTCCCGGCTGCTGACCTTCGCCGCCTGGTCGGTGCTGGTCCTCGGCCTGTGGCTGTGGGGCCGCGAGATCACCGGGGTGGCGATACCCCTGCCCGGCCGGGCCGGCGGACCGGCCGCCCCGGGCATGCCCGCCGCGCACACCCCGCTGGGGCCGGCCGCGCCCTCGCGGGTCGACGTACCGTCCCTCGGCGTGCAGGCCCCGGTGATGGTCCGGGACCTCGACGCGAAGGGGGCGATCGAACCGCCCCCGTACGAGAACCCGGGCACGGTCGGCTGGTGGCGCGGCGGCGCCCAGCCCGGCGCGGCCGGGACGGCGCTGCTGGTCGGCCACGTGGACACGCGGTCGAAGCCGGCCGTGTTCTACGGCCTGAGCTCGGCGAAGACGGGTGACAAGGTGCGGGTGCTGCGGGCCGACGGCTCGGTGGCGGAGTTCACGATCGAGGACGTACGGGTCCACGAGCGCGCGGACTTCGACCCGGCCAAGGTCTACGGTCCCAAAGTCCGGGGCCGGGCCGAACTGCGGCTGGTGACCTGCGGCGGCACCTACGACAAGGCGGCCAAGGAGTACTCGGCGAACGTGGTGGTGTCGGCGTACCTGACGGGCGTCGGAGTCCGCCCGGGAACGGCGGTCTGAAGCGACCGCCTGAAGCGACCGCCCCGGAGGCACGAAGAAGCCCCTCGCAGTTCTCCTTGAGTTCTAGTGGTCGTCGCAACACCCCAGCTCAGGGGATGCGATGGATTTCAAGATCCGGGAGAACCGGGGACCAGGGGGCGGTGGCCGTCTGACGCGTGAGCGGGAGGCATACTCCCGGCTCATGCAGCAGGGCTACAGCAACAGAGAAGCCTGCCGGATCGTCGGTATCAACCTGCGGACCGGCAAGAGATGGCGCAACGGTTGGCACTCGCCGCCGTCTGGGAAGCCGAAGCCTCCGATCACCGTGGAGGCTTCGGCTTCTGGCGTATCCAGGTACCTCCGCGAAGAGGACCGCATCCACATAGCCGACCGACTGCGCGAGAAGGCGTCGATCCGCACCATCGCCGCCGAGCTGGGCCGCAGCCCCTCCACCATCAGCAGGGAGATCCGCCGCAACGGCATTCCCTCACGCGGCGACTCGTCCTGCTGGGCCTACCGGCCCCACGCAGCCCACCGCCGCGCCGAGCAACGGCGCCCCCGCCCCAAGCCCGGCAAGATCCGCCGGAGCGCCGAACTACGCCAGTTCATCCAGGCCCACCTCACACTCCGATGGAGTCCGGAACAGATCTGCCAGGCTCTGCAGGCACGGTTCCCCGCCCGGCCGGAGATGCACGTGGCCCACGAGACGATCTACCAGGCTCTCTACGTCCAGGGCCGCGGAGAGCTCCGCCGCGAACTCACCCGCGCCCTGCGGACGGGCCGGTCCCGCCGCCGGCCACACCGCCAGTCCTACAAGCGCAAGCCGCGCGCCATACCGAACATGGTGATGATCAGCGACCGGCCTGCCGAGGCCGCCGACAGGGCCGTCCCCGGCCACTGGGAAGGCGATCTCATCATCGGAAAGGACGGCAAGTCCGCGATCGGCACCCTCGTCGAACGCACCACCCGCTACGTGATGCTCGCCCACCTGCCCTTCGACCACACGGCGGCCAGCACCCGGGACGCGCTCGTGGAGACGGTGAAGACTCTCCCGCCCCACCTGCGGCGATCCCTGACCTGGGACCAGGGCGTGGAGATGGCCGCCCACCAGGCATTCACCGTCGCCACGAACATCCCGGTCTACTTCTGCAACCCGGCCAGTCCCTGGCAGCGCGGCTCCAACGAGAACACGAACGGCCTGCTGCGGCAGTACTTCCCCAAGGGCACCGACCTGTCCCGGCACACGCCCCAGGACCTGGCCACCGTCGCCGCCGAACTCAACGGGCGCCCACGCAAAACGCTCGGCTGGGAAACCCCAGCCGAGCGCCTGTCTAAACTGCTCGCGGCCTGATCAACCGACCACGTGTTGCAACGACCCCTCGAATTCACCCTCACTGCGAGGGGCTTCTTTGCGTCTGTGCGCCGCCAGGGACTCGAACCCCGGACCCGCTGATTAAGAGTCAGCTGCTCTAACCAACTGAGCTAGCGGCGCTTGGTGACAGGTAAAACTCTACCCCACGGCTGCGGGTGCTCGTGACAAGCCGCGCCCGTTCTGTCCGATTAACCCATGTTTAGGGGTTTTATCGTGCACGATATGTCTGGGCCGCGCCGGATCTGATGCCCCGCCAGATGCGGTCCCGGCCGACCAGTGACGAGCAGGGGAGTGGACGGAACGGCATGACGACGCAGCCTCCGACGCATGTGTACGAAGCGACGCCCATGGCGGTGCCGGTGGCCGAGGCGATGCCGCCGATGCCGCTGCCCTCCTTCGAGGAGTACGAACCCGCCGGCGACTGCCCGTGCCAAGGCTGTGCCCGGCGCCGTCGCACGCTCGCGCGCGCCCGGGCCATACCGCTGCGCGACGGCGGACACCCGGCCGCGCGCGGAGCCCGCCGGGCGCTGGTCCTGGCCACCGCCGCGGGAGTGGTCCTCGGCGGCGGGGGAGCGTCCGTGGCCACGGCCGCGCCGGGTCCCGGCGGCCGGGTGGCGCTGGACGACCCCGGCTCCCCGCAGGGCGGCCGGGCGCCGCTGCACGGGCCGAAGGGCAAGAAGGGCACGCCCGCGAAGCCGGCCGGGCAGCCGGGAGCGCCCTCCGCGGTGAAGCGGACCGACCGGGCGACGATCATCAACCGGGCGAAGCTGTGGCTGGACGCGAAGGTCCCGTACAGCATGGAGGAGTACTGGTCGGACGGGTACCGGCAGGACTGCTCCGGCTTCGTCTCGATGGTCTGGAACCTCGGCACGAACGAATGGACCGGCAGCCTCGACAAGTTCGCGACGCGGATCACGAAGGAGGAGCTGCTCCCCGGAGACATGCTGCTCTTCCACAACCCGGCCGACCCCAACAAGGGCTCGCACGTGGTGATCTTCGGCGGCTGGGTGGACGAGACGCGCACGCACTACGTCGCCTACGAGCAGACGCGGCCCACGACGCGGAAGCTGGCCACGCCGTACGGCTACTGGAACAACTCGGTGAAGTACATCCCGTACCGGTTCAACGGGCTGGCGGGCGGGGTCGTTCCCGACGTTCCCGTGCCACCGGTCACGGGCGAGCCGCCCGCGCCGGGTGGCACGCCGGCCGTCCCGGCAGCCTTCCCCGGGGCGTCGAAATTCGGGCCGGGCGCGGACAACGCGTACGTCGCCCAGCTCGGCCGGATGCTGATCGACCGCGGCGGGCTGCGCTTCTACCCGAAGGGCGCCGCTACGAAGTGGTCCGACGCCGACCGGCAGGCGACCGAGGCCTTCCAGCGCGCCCAGGGCTGGACGGGCGCGGACGCCGACGGCCTCCCGGGAGCCACCACCTGGCGGCTGCTCGCCAAGCACCAGGGCAAGGACATCCCGCCGCTCACGGGCGGCGCACCGGGCCCGGCGGGCAAACCCGCCTACCCCGGGGCGTCCTTCTTCCGGCCCGGGACTTCCCACCCGTCCATCACCGCCCTTGGCCGCCAGCTGGTGAAGAAGGGCTTCGGCAAGTACTACACGGCCGGACCGGGCCCCCGCTGGGGCGAGGCCGACCGCCGCAACGTCGAGGCGTTCCAGCGAGCCCAGGGCTGGCGCGGCGCCGAGGCCAACGGCTACCCGGGCCCGGAAACCTGGCGCCGGCTGTTCGCATGACGGAGGCAACGATGTACCCCACGCGCACCACATCGACCACAGGCACCTTCGAGATCCCCCCGCACCCCACCCCCCGAGCGACGCCCCCGCCCCCGTCCACCCCGACTCCGACCGAAGCGGAACGCCCCGCGGCACCCCAGCCCGAGGCCGCACCGGGCACGGCCGCACTGGGCGCGGCCACGCCGGGCGCCGCCGGACCGGGCGCGGTCACGCCGGGCGGAACCACGCCGGGCGAAGCCGCACCGGCAGTTGCCGCGCCCCGGTGGGCCGTTCCGGCCGAGGCCGCACCGACCGAGGCCAGGTGGGCAGCGGCCGGGTCCGGTACCGAGCCGGGCCCGACCGTGCCGACCGCAGCCGTGCCCGCCGCCGCACGGTGGGCACCGGCCGAGCCCGGCGCCGAGCGGAACGCACCCCTGTCGGGTGAGCCTGACCTGGCCGCGGCCGCGCCGGCTGCCGCACGGTGGGCAGCGGCCGAGGCCGGCGCCGAGCCGGGCGCACCGCTGTCGGTCGCGCCCGACCTGGCCGCACCCGTGCCGGCAGCGGCCGGGCCCGGGACCGAGCCGGGCTCGTACCTGTCGGCCGCAGCCGTGCCGGACGCGATCGCGCACGACCTGGCCGCACCCGTGCCGGCAGCCGCATGGTGGGCAGCGGCCGAGCCCGGCGTTGAGCGGGGCGTGCCCCTGTCGGGTGCGCCCGACGTGGCCGCGCCCGCGCAGGACGCAGCCGGGCGGGCAGCGGCCGGGGCCGGGACCGAGTCGGGCTCGCGCTTGTCGGCTTCGCCTGACCGGGCCGCGTCGGTGCCGGCCGCGGCGGGGTGGGTTCCCGCAAGGGTCGGCGCCGAGCGGGCCGGGGGTGCGCCCGACGTGGCCGCGCTCGTGCCGGTTCCTTCGGGGCGGGCCGAGGTCTCCGTGGCCAGGGCCTCCGATGCGGTGACGGCCGCGCCCCCCGTGCCCGCGGCGGCGGTGACCGAGTGGGCCGCGTCCACCGGTTGGGCACTGGCGGGCGAGCCGTCCGGGTCGGCGCGCGGCGAAGCCGCCTCCCGGCCGGCTGCGGCCGGGGTCGAGCCGGACTCGCAGGGGCTGGTCGCCGTGGGTGCGGCGGCGCAGGCCACGGCCGTCGCCCCGCACGGGCCCGCCGGACGGGCGGGGGAGGGTGCGCGCAGCGACGTACCGGCGGCGCGGGCCCAGGCCGAGCCGGGGCTGGACATCCCGCACCCCCAGGACGAGGCGACCCACGCCGGTGCGGCCACGATCCGGCTGCGGAACCCCGACACCGAAACCGCCCGGCCCCACCCGCAGGACGGGGCCGAGACCTGGCCCCCGACCGCCGTGCCCGCACCGGGCGCGCCCCTCGCCGCCGCGGAGCACGCTCCGCGACACGCGGGTCCACCCGCTGCCTGGGACCTGCCGGGACAGGGCGGCTCGGCCGCCGAACACGGCCGCGGCGCGCAGCACGCGGTCCCGGGCCCCGCCCCGGAGGACCTGCCCGAGCCGGGAGACGCGGCTCCGGCCGACCGGGCGGGCGGGCCGGAGCCGGCGCGGTCCGTGCCCGCTCCGGGCGGAGCCGGTGACACGGACGGCGAGGCCGTCACGGACGGGGCCGCCGAGGCCACCGAGGCCGCGATCGGCGGCGGAGTCGTCCCCGGGCCCGGGGCGGCCGAGGTGGTCGAGGTCGTCGCGCGGGCCGTGGCGCGGATCGCCGAGGACGATACGCAGGACCTGCCCCTGGTCACCGCGGTGCGCGGGGTCGCGGTGACCGAGGTGCCGGTGCACCTTCCGTTCCGCGGCGCCGTCCAGCCGCAGCAGCCGGACCCGCAGCAGCCGGACCCCCAGCAGCCGGGCCCCCAGCAGATGCAGATGCAGATGCAGAAGCCCCCGCAGCCGAAGGCCCAGACCGCCGTCACGCCCCGGTCCGCCCCCGGACGCCGCGTCCCCCGCGGCGACGACCGGCTGCACGAGCACCACGGCCCGGTGCTGCCCGGCTGGATCGCGGTGGCCGTCGGCGGGGTCGCGCTCGCCGGCTGCGCGGTCGTGCTCTGGCGGGCCGGGGCCGTCCCCGATTCGCTCGCGCTGGCGTTCGGCGTGGAGCCGCGCCCCTACCGGGGACTGCAGGCACGCTTCTGGCCGCCGCTCGCCTTCCTCGGGGTCGTCGCGCTCCTCGCGCTCGGCGGGCTGGGCCGCGGCCGGGCCGGCCACGCCTGGGTGCTCACCCTCTTCGGCCGCTACCGCGGCACCGTCCGCCGTACCGGCCTCACCTGGATCAGCCCCCTGCTGCTGCGCCGCCGGGTCGACGTCCGGCTGCGGCACTGGCGCAGCGACCCGATGCCCGCCGTGGATTCCGGCGGGCTCGCCCTCCAGGTCGTCGTCCAGGTGGTCTGGCAGGTCAAGGACACGGCCCGGGCGACCCTGGCCGTGGAGGACCACGTCGACTACCTCGCCGAGCAGGTCGAGTCGGCCATGGCCCGGGTCCTGTCCCAGCTCCCGGCCGACGCCTTCCACGAGGCCGCCCCGACCCTGCGCGACGCCGAGGCCGTCGGCGACGCGCTGACCCGGATGCTGGCGGCGGAGACCGAGGCGGTCGGCGTGGAGGTGTTCTCGGCGCAGCCGACCCGGATCGAGTACGCCCCCGAGGTCGCGGACGCCATGCGCCGGCGCCGGGTCGCGGCGATCGACGCCAAGCACCGGGACACCGTCCTGACCTCGGTGGTCGACGCGGTGGACGACACCGTCCACCGCCTCACCTCGCGCGGGATCGTGGAGCTCGACGACTACGAGCGCAAGGCCCTCGTGAAGGACCTGACCGTCGCCTTCTACACGGGCCGCGCCGAGTAGCCCTCGCCGGCCGACGCCGGACGCGGGAGAGAGCGGGTGGAATCCGGGTGGTCCGGACCACCCGTTCTTCCATTGGTCTGGACATGGCCAACTCCCGTCAATACTGTGGAACTTGGTCTAGACCTAAACCCAGAGCTCGTGAACGGGCCGTGCCGCCGAAACCGGTACGGCCCATCCCCACGCGTGCGCACGCTCTCTCCGGACATCCCCCCACGTTCAAGGAGCATCAGCCTCATGCGTTCCTTCCGCATGCCCAGAACCAAGCGGGCCGCCGCCACGGCCACCGCCACCACCGTCGGCCTCGGTGTCGTCGCCGCCCTCGCGCTCGTCACGGCCCCCACGGCCAGCAGTCACGGGTACACCGACACCCCGATCAGCCGCCAGAAGCTCTGTGCCAACAAGACCGTCTCCGACTGCGGCCCCATCCAGTGGGAGCCCCAAAGCGTCGAGGGCCTCAAGGGGTTCCCGGCCGCGGGTCCCGCCGACGGCCGCATATGTGCGGGCAACCACACGGAGTTCGCGCAGCTCGACGACCCGCGCGGCGGCGCCTGGCCGGCCACCCCGGTGACCAGCGGGCAGAGCTACGGCTTCCGCTGGCAGTTCACCGCGAACCACTCCACCACCGACTTCCGGTACTACGTCACCAAGAACGGCTGGGACTCCACCAAGCCCCTCACCCGCGCCGCCCTCGACCCGCAGCCCTTCCTCACGGTCGCCTACAACGGCGCCCGCCCCGCCATGACCACCGTCCACCAGGGCGCCATGCCGAGCGGCAAGACCGGCCGGCACATGATCCTCGCCGTGTGGACCGTCAACGACACCCCGATGGCCTTCTACTCCTGCTCCGACGTCCGGTTCTGACCGTCGGTGACCACGGGCTCCCCGCCCGGCGTTCATTTCTGACGGAACGTCAGCTATCCTCCGGCGGCATGCGGACGACGACACCCGAAACCGTCGCGGAGCTCATCGCGAGCCAATGGGGCGACCACCGGCCCGGTCTGAAGTACGCCGACGGCGTCCTCAGCCACCACCGGACCGCCCGGGAGGCCGCGGCGCGCGCCGCGCTCCTCGTCGACCTGCTGCCGCCGGGGGCGGAGCCGCACATCGGGGTGCTGCTCGACAACACCCCCGAGTTCCCGTTCTGGCTCGGCGCGGCGGCCCTCGCCGGGGCCGCCGTCGCCGGGATCAACCCCACCCGGCGCGGTCCCGAGCTGGCCCGCGACATCCTGCACACCGACTGCCGGATCCTGGTGACCGAGCGGACCCACCTGCCGCTCCTGCGCGGCCTCGACCTGCCCGGCGTACGCCTGCTCGTCACGGACACCGACGAGTACGAGGCCCTGCTCGACCCGTACGCCACGGCGAAGCCCGGCGACGCGACGCTCGGCCCCGGCCCGACCCCGTCCTCCCGGCTGCTCCTCTACTTCACCTCCGGCTCCACCGGCGCCCCCAAAGCGGCCATCTGCACCCAGGGCCGCCTGGCCGGCGCCGGCGCCTCGCTCGCACGTCACTTTTCGGTCACCCCGGACGACGTCCACTACATCTGCATGCCCCTCTTCCACGGCAACGCGGTGATCGCCGACTGGCTGCCCGCCCTCGCGGGCGGGGCCGCCGTGGCCCTGCGCCGCCGCTTCTCGGCCTCCGCGTTCCTGGACGACGTACGGGCCTACGAGGCGACGTACTTCACCTACGTAGGCCGCGCCGTGCAGTACCTCCTCGCCACCCCGCCCCGCCCCGACGACCGCGAACACACCCTGCGCCTCGGCTTCGGCACCGAGGCGGGCGCGGTCGACGCGGCGCGCTTCGCCGAGCGTTTCGGGGTCCGCCTCGTCGAGGGCTACGGGGCCACCGAGGGCGGCGCCTCCGTCCAGCGCACCCCCGACACACCGCCGGGCGCCCTGGGCCGGGCCGGCGCGGGCGACGACCTGGCCGTCATCGACCCGGAGACGGGCCGCGAGTGCCCGCCGGCCGAACTCGACCCACAAGGCCGCCTCCTCAACGGCTCCGAGGCCATCGGCGAGCTGGTCAACAAGGGCCGCAGCCTCTTCGAGGGCTACTGGCGCAACCCCGACGCGGAGGCCGCCCGCACCCGCGACGGCTGGTACTGGACCGGGGACCTCTTCTTCCGCGACCCCGACGGCTTCCTCTACTTCGCCGGCCGCACCGACGACCAGCTGCGCGTCGACAGCGAGAACCTGGCCGCGGCGGTGATCGAGAACATCCTCGCCCGCTGGACCCGGGCGGCCGCCGTGGCGGTGTACGCCGTACCGGACGAGGTGGCGGGCGACCAGGTCATGGCCGCCGTGGCCCTGCGCGAGGGGGCCGCCTTCTCCCCGCAGGGGTTCGCGGCCTTCCTCGCCGCCCAGCCCGACCTCGGCACCAAGATGGCCCCGCGCTACGTGCGCATCGTCGGAGCCATGCCGACCACCGCGACCAACAAGGTCCACCGGGTCTCCCTGCGCCGCGAGGCCTTCCACACCACCGACCCGGTCTGGTGGCGGCCGCCGGGCGAGGACGCGTACCGGCGGCTGGAAGCGGAGGACCTGACCGGGCTGCTGGCCGCCTACGAGGCGCAGGGGCGGGCCGATCTGCTGAGCCGCTGACCGGGTCGCCGAGGGCGGCTCCGGAAGCGGTTTTGAGCACTCCGGAGGAGCAGGTAGTATTTTCTCTGTCAGCAGGCGCCGCTAGCTCAGTTGGTTAGAGCAGCTGACTCTTAATCAGCGGGTCCGGGGTTCGAGTCCCTGGCGGCGCACCTGTCCTTCGGGCGGTTTCCGGTTCACCGGGAACCGCCCGAAGTGTTTTCCGGGCCGGGCCGGGCCGGCCCGGTCGGGCCCCTGCCGTGCGGGGCCCGGACCTGACTCAGAGGGTGAGCGAGAGCAGCAGCGGCGCGGCCTTGCGGTTCAGCACGTCGGCCGCGGCCCGCAGCCGGTGGGCGTGCTCCACGGGCAGGGACAGCGCGAGGCAGCCCACCGAGGCTCCCGCCGTGATCGGGACGGCCGCGCAGACCGTGCCGACGGCGTATTCCTGCAGGTCGAGCGTGGGCACCGTGGCCGGCTGGCTGTCCAGCTTCGAGAAGAGGATCCGCTCGTTCACGATGGTCTTCGACGTCAGCCGGGCGATCTTGTGCCGGGACAGGTGGTCGCGCCGGCCGTCCAGGTCGAGCTGGGTCAGCAGGCACTTGCCGACCGCGCTGGCGTGGGCCGCCGAGCGGAAGTCGACCCACTCGTGGACCTTGGGGGTGCGCGGGCTGTCCGCGAACTGCGTGATCCGGACCTCGCCGTCCACGTACCGGCTGATGTAGACCGCGGCGCCGACGGAGTCCCGCAGCCGGTCCAGCGTGTCCTGGAGCTTGTCCTGCAACGCCTGCTGGCGGTCGACACCGGAGCCCAGGAGGACGAGGGAGTCCCCGATGGCGTAGGCGCCGTCGGACACCTGCAGCACGTACCCCTCCCGGCGCAGCATGAGGAGCATGGGGGCGAGATGGACCGCGGGCAGGCCGGTCTCACGCGCGATCTGCACATCGGTCACGCCGCCGGTATGGCGGGCGACCGTTTCGAGTACGCGCAGGGCGTACTGCACCGAGTGGAACGGCGCGGTCGGCTCGGGCTTCAGCGCCACGGTTTTCCCCCTAGCAGGTTGTTACCGCTTGCTCTCACACGATAGCCATCAAGAGGCCCGTGTGGAGCGCCTGTTGATGAGATTGATGGCTCAATCACGCCGCTCTGCCTGGATCTACTCCCCTGGCATATGTCAAGGTCATGGGTGGTGTCCGAGAGTGCCGGGAATGCCCGGACCGGCCGCACGGTTCGGGTTCTTCGTAGGGACGAGGACGGACGGGCGAGCGGAGCGGGAGAGACGATGAGTGACACCGGAGGCGCGGGGGACGCTGGACGACGGGGAGCCGACCGCCCGGGCGACGGATCGGGCGAGATACGGGCCGGCGGACCGGGCAACGCACCGGGCAACGCACCGGGCGACGGACCTGGCGAGGGGGAGATCCGCGGGACGGCCCTCGGCCGGGCGCCCGTGCCGCTCTCGGTGCTCGACCTCGTCACCGTCGGCGCCGGCAGCACCGCCCACGCCTCGCTGCGCACCAGCGTCGACATCGCCCGGCTCGCCGAATCCCGCGGCTACCACCGCCACTGGGTCGCCGAACACCACTCCATGCCCGGGGTCGCCAGCTCCTCCCCGGCCGTGATCCTGGCCCACCTCGCGGCCCACACCTCCCGGATCCGGCTCGGCTCCGGCGGGGTCATGCTGCCCAACCACGCCCCGCTCGCCATCGCCGAGCAGTTCGGCACCCTGGAGGCCCTGGCCCCGGGCCGGATCGACCTCGGCCTCGGCCGGGCGCCCGGCACCGACGGGCACACCGCCGCCGCCCTGCGCGGGCCCGGGCGCCGCGACGAGGCCGTGGACGAGTTCCCCCGGCAGCTCGCGGAGCTGATCCGCTTCCTCGACGACGACTTCCCCGACGGGCACACGTACGCCCGCGTGCACGCCGTGCCGGGCCCCGTACAGGGCCCCGCCGGGCGGCCCCCGGTGTGGCTCCTCGGCTCCTCCGGCTTCAGCGCCCGCCTCGCCGGCGGACTCGGACTGCCCTTCGCCTACGCACACCACTTCTCCCCGGCCGGGACCCTGCCCGCCCTCGACCTCTACCGGCAGTCCTTCCGCCCCTCGGCCGTCCTGGACGCCCCGTACGCCGTCATCGGCGTCGCGGCCCTCGCCGCCGACACCGCCGCGGAGGCCCGCGCGCAAGTGCTGACCGGCGCGCTGTCGATGCTCCGGCTGCGCAGCGGGCGCCCCGGGCTGGTCCCGACGCCCGAGGAAGCGGCCGCGTACCCGTACACGCCGATGGAACGGGAGTTCGTGGACGACCGCCTCGCGAGCGTGGTCCACGGCACCCCCGACGAGGTCACCGCGGGCCTGGACGACCTCGCGAAGCTGACGGGCGCGGACGAGTTGATGCTGACCGCCAACGCCCACTCCGGGGAGGCCCGCCTCCGCTCGTACGCCCTCGTCGCGGACGCGTACGGCATGCCGGTCCTGGGCGGCTGACCCGGCTGGCCCCGGGATCCCCTGTCACAGACCGGGGATCCCGGCCCGCCGCATGTGCAGTTCGGAGCGGACGAGTTCGAGGAGGCGGCCGGTCCAGTTGCGGCCCCGGCCGGCATTGTCACCCCAGAAACCCGAGTTGATGTCGACGTAGACCAGCGTGGCATCGCCAGTCGCCAGCAGGATCTCGGCCAGCTCGGGGTGCTGGTCGTACTTGGCGCGCAGCAGGCCGGTCATGACGGCGGTCCGCGAGTGCTCCCAACCCTCGCGGCGCGGGGTCGCGACCGCGAGGTCTCGTGCTGCGGCATGGGTGGCCGCGGCCGCGATCGTGGCGCGGACATCCGGCTGAGCGGCCGACAGCGCCCAGTAGGCATGGGCGACGGAGGGGTAGTCGACCTTGTCCACGGTGATCGGGGCGGGGTATTCGTTGCGCAGTCCGCCCCGGCCGGGGTCGGCCACCGGATCGTCCGCAATCCAGGGGCGGAGGTGGACGACCGGAGCGTACGAAACTTCGGGCCCGTCTGCCGTGGCTCGCGCCCGCCACTCGGCCAGCCGGTCGGCCCGCTGCTCGAAGTACTCGACGGCTCTGTCGTACGCCTCCTGCGTGACCGGCGGGTCGGCCGGCACGTATGTCCGGCCACCGGGCCCCGCCACCAGGACGCGCAGGGGCCAGTCCTTGCTGTCCATGTCGCCCAGCGCACGGCGTCGCGAGACCGGGACGGCCAGGAACGCGGTACGGGCCGCGGACCGGTTCTCCTCCGTCCGGTCGGCGAGGAAGGCCTCTACGGCGGCCATGCAGCGGCCCGCCGAGTCAGGCCGCTCGTTCAGCCGGTCGATGGTGTCGCGGACTTCGGCGACCAGCAGGTCAGGAGTGAGCTGGTTCCGGGGCTCGCCGAACTTCCAGCGCGCCAGACCGTGTACGGACGCTTGGCCACCGTCAGGGAGGGTGGTGGCCACCCAGCCGCTCCGGACCTTCTCCTCGAACTCCTCGAGGGTGAGCAGGCCCCAGCAGTCGACGAGTCCGTCGGCGTAGATGAGGAGGTCGGCCAGGAAGTAGCGGCCGTTGCGGATGAAGACCGGCCGCCAAGTGCCCGGTATGTGGACGCCGTCCACGACGCGATGGGTGGTTCGCCTGCCGATCATCCCGTGATTCTGCCGCTGAAGCGGCCCCGCCCGGAAGGGTTTACGGATGCGCACCGGCCCGGACGCGCTCCCACGAGGTGACATCCGGAGTTTGGCTGGTTTGTTGCTGAAACCTTGCCAGAGGGTGAATGAAGGCAGCCTTAAATCGCTCGTCACCATGGGTGGCGAGCGATTTTTGGTCGGGTCCCACGTCGCTGACGTGGGGTTCTGGGCCGCGAGTGGTCTAGTCCTTCTTTGGTCCAAACCATTGACTCGGGCCTGTAGTGATCGCTATCACTATCCCCACCTGAAGTCTTGCCTTCCCCTCCCACTTCCCCGGAGGCAGTTCATGCACATCCGTAAATCCCTCATCGCGGCCGCCGCCACGGCCGCGCTGGCCGGCGGCACGCTGGCCGCCTTCGCGGGACTCACCACCGCCTCGGCCGCCGAGGCCGGGACCACCGCTTCGGCCGGCAACGTCAAGATCGCTTACTACGACCAGTGGTCCGTGTACGGGAACGCCTTCTATCCCAAGCACCTCGACACCCGCGGCATAGCGAGCAAGCTGGACGTCATCAACTACTCGTTCGGCAACATCCACCCCACCAACCTCACCTGTTTCGAGGCGAACAAGGCGGCGGGCGACGACAACAACCCCAACGCCGGTGACGGTGCGGGCGACTCGTACGCCGACTACCAGAAGTCCTTCAGCGCGGCCGACAGCGTCAGCGGCGTCGCCGACAAGTGGGACCAGCCGATCGTCGGCGTGTTCAACCAGTTCAAGCAGCTCAAGGCGAAGTACCCGAACCTGAAGATCAACATCTCGCTCGGTGGCTGGACCTACTCGAAGTACTTCAGCGACGCGGCCAAGACCGACGCTTCCCGCAAGAAGCTCGTCTCCTCCTGCATCGACCAGTACATCAAGGGCAACCTGCCCGTCGAGGGCGGCTACGGCGGCGCCGGCAGCGCGGCCGGCATCTTCGACGGCATCGACATCGACTGGGAGTACCCGGGCTCGTCGGGCGGCCACCTCGGCAACCACTACGCCCCCGAGGACAAGCAGAACTTCACGCTCCTGCTCAAGGAGTTCCGCCAGCAGCTCGACGCCCACGGCGCGGCCAACGGCGGCAAGAAGTACCTGCTGACCTCGGCCCTCCCGGCCGGCCAGGACAAGATCAAGTACATCGAGACGGACAAGATCGGCGCGTACCTCGACTACGCGAACATCATGACGTACGACATGCACGGCGCCTGGGACTCGGACGGTCCGACGTACCACCAGTCCCCGCTGCTGCCCTCGTCGTCCGACCCGACCGACGCGATCGCCCCGGGCACCGAGAAGTACAGCATCAAGAACGCCATCGACTCCTGGATCGACGGCAACGCGGCCTACGGCATCACCGGCGGCTTCCCCGCCAACAAGCTGGTCCTGGGCTACGAGTTCTACTACCGCGGCTGGAAGGGCGTGCAGCCCGGCACCACCAACGGTCTCGCCCAGCCCGCCACCCTGGCCTCCGCCGCCCGTCCGACCAGCCAGCAGGCCGGCATCGCGCTCTACAAGGAGCTCGGCGGCATCGTCGACAACCCGGCGACCACCTTCTGGGACGACCAGGCCAAGGCCTCGTACTTCTACAAGGACGGCGAGTTCTTCACCGGCCTCAACCAGAAGTCCATCCAGGCCCGTGTCGACTACGGCAAGCAGCGCGGCCTGGCCGGCGCGATGATGTACTCCCTGCTCGGCCTGGACGCCAACGCGACCCTGCTGAACCAGATCTCGGACTCCCTCGGCGGCACCACCCAGCCGCCGACCACCCCGCCGACCACGCCTCCCACCACCCCGCCCACGACGCCGCCGACGACCCCGCCGACCACGCCTCCGACGACGCCGCCCAGCACGGGCTGCACCGCCGCGGCCTACGTCCCGGGCAACATCTACACCGGTGGCACCGAGGTGTCGTACAACGGCCGCAAGTACAAGGCCCAGTGGTGGACGCAGAACGAGGTGCCCGGCACCACCGGTGAATGGGGTGTCTGGAAGGACCTCGGCGCCTGCTGATCCCCCCACCCCGCGCCGAGCGACCGGCAGCCCCCGCACTCCCCTCCCAGGGTGCGGGGGCTGCCGTGTGACATGGTTGCGGGATTCCCCGTACCGGAGCGTGCGGTGGTCGCTACGCTCGGCGACGAGTTGGATCCGCACGCGTCCTCATGGGGGTGACCATCCCATGGTCAACATCCGCGCTCTCGATCCCAGCGCCTCGCCGCTGGACTACTACGCGTACGAGCTGTGCCGCCTGCGAGAAGCGGCCGGGCTGAAGCAAGGCCAGTTGGGCGACATCATCTACTGCTCGGGCTCGCTGATCGGCATGATCGAGAACACGAAGCGGGTGCCGACCCGCGATTTCTCGGAACGGCTCGACGCTGCGCTGGGTACCGACGGGCACTTCTCCCGCCTGGTGGGGTTGGTTCTACGGAGCCAGCTGCCCCACTGGTTTCAGGCGTACGCGGATATGGAGGCCCGGGCCGAGTACATCTCCACCTTCCAGTGCCAGTTGGTCTACGGGCTCCTCCAGACGGAGTCGTACGCCCGCGCCCTGATCGGTGTGGACCGCCCCGACCAGATCGACGAGCTGGTGGCGGCCCGCATGGAGAGGCAGCGCATCCTGGAGCGCGAGCAGCCACCTGCGCTGTGGGTGGTCCTCGGCGAGGCCGTGCTGCATCAAGAGGTCGGCGGCCGCGAGGTCATGCGGAAGCAACTCACCCACCTGTTGGGCTTTGCCGACCGGCCCTGGGTGCAGGTCCAGGTGCTGCCTTTCTCGGCCGGAGCGCACACCGGGATGCAGGGGTCCTTCAACCTCCTTCGCTTCGAGAGCGACCCGGACCTGATCTACGAGGAGGGCTACGCGCAGGGTTACATGACTGCCAATCCGCCAGTGATCAGGGAGCGTTCGGTCGGATACGCTCGGCTGCAAGCCGAGGCGCTCTCACCGGAACGCTCGGCGGCGCTGATCGCACGGGTGATGGAGGAACGCTATGGGAAGCAACCAGAACCTGGCGGGCGCGCTGTGGCGTAAGTCGTCGTACAGCGGAACCACGGGCGGCGACTGCGTCGAGTGCGCCCCGCTCGGCACCGCCGCCTGGCGCAAGGCCTCGTACAGCGGAGCCAGCGACGGCGAATGCGTCGAGATCGCCGCCCAGCCCTGCCGCGTAGCCGTCCGGGACTCCAAGCGCCCCGACGGCCCCGCTTTCACGGTTGCCCCCGAGGCCTTCGGAGCCTTCGTCCGGAGTCTCTGACTCAGACCTCGGGATGCGGGGCGGGCCCCTCCGGCTGCCCCGGTTCCGCGGCGGCGGCGGCAGCCGCCTGGCGGCTGATGATGGCTGCGATCGCCTCCGGGGCCACCGCCCGGGAGTACAGCCAGCCCTGGCCGGTGTCGCAGCCGACGCGTCGCAGGCGGGCCGCCTGGCCGGCGGTTTCCACGCATTCGGCGGTCACCGTCAGGCCCAGCCGGTGTGCGAGCTGCACCAGGGCTTCGACGATGGTCTCGTCGGCCGGGTTCGGGTGGGAGCCCTCCTCGTAGCGGAAGCCGCGGACGAAGGAGCCGTCCAGTTTGAGGACGGAGACGGGCAGGCGGCTGAGGTAGGCCAGGTTCGAGTAGCCGGTGCCGAAGTCGTCGATGGCGATCCGCACCCCCATGTCGCTCAGTGCCTGGAGGGCCTGGAGCGGGCGGCCGGCCGAGCCCATGACGGCCGACTCCGTCAGTTCGAGCTGGAGGAGCTGGGGGGCGAGGCCGGTCTCCGCGAGGATCTCGGCGACGTCGCCGACGAGGTCGGAGTCCCAGACCTGGCGGACGGCCACGTTGACGGAGACGAAGACGGGGGAGTCGCTGGGCTGCTCGATCTGCCAGCGCCGGGCCTGGCGGCAGGCGGTCCGGAGGACCCAGCGGCCCAACTGGACGATGGATCCGTCCTCTTCGGCGATTCCGATGAACCGATTCGGCGTCAACGTGCCGAACTGCGGGTGGTTCCAGCGCACCAGGGCCTCCACCCCGCGCACCGCCCCGCTCTCCAGGTCCACCAGAGGCTGGTACTCCACGTTGAACTCGCCGCGCTCCACGGCGGGCCGCAGCGTCGAGGACAGGGCCTGGCGGGTCATGCGGTGCGCGTTGCGCTCCGGGTCGAAGAGGGTCCAGCGGGCCTTGCCGTCCGCCTTGGCCCAGTAGAGGGTCGTGTCCGCGGCCTGCATCAGGCCGGTCGCCGAGGTCCCGGCGGCCGCCCGCTCGACGACTCCGATGGACGCGGAGACCGACAGCCGCTGCCCGGCCAGGTCGAAGGGCTCCTGTACGGCGGCCAGGACGCTCCGCGCCAGGTCGGCGAGCTGCTCGGTGCCGGTGGACTCCTCGACCAGCAGGGCGAACTCGTCACCGCCCAGCCGGGCCACCAGGTGCCCGCCGGTGCGCCCGTAGCCGGACTGGTCGGCGCACTCGGTGAGCCGCTGGCCGACGGCGGTCAGCAGCCGGTCGCCGACCCGGTGGCCGAGGGTGTCGTTGACGGCCTTGAACCCGTCGAGGTCCAAGTAGCAGAGCCCGATGCGGCCCGTGCCGCTCTGCCCGTACGAGGACGCCTCCAGGGCGGCGGAGAGCCGCTCGAAGAACAGCGCCCGGTTGGGCAGCCGGGTCACCGGGTCGTGCATCTGGAGGTGGCGCAGCCGGGCCTGGAGATCGCGCCGGTCGCTGATGTCGGCGACGGAGAGCAGTACGTCACCGGTGCCGGGTACGGGGCCGAGGGTGATCTCGGTCCACAGGGAGTGCCCGTCGGGGTGCTTGAGGCGGCGGGTGCAGCGGAGCCGGGCCTGCCGGCCGCGCAGCACCTCCTGGTAGGCGTGCCAGGTCCGGGCCTCGGAGGCCAGGTCCACCAGCTCGGCGGCGGACTGCCCGGCGAGGAGGCGCGGCTCGGAGCCGAGGAGCGCGGCGAGGGCCTCGTTGGCTCCGGCGATGTGGCCGGTGCGGTCGACGACGGCCATGGGGAGGTGGGCCGCGTTGAAGGCGGCCCGGTAGTCGGCCCGGTAGTCGGCCGGGTAATCGGTCTGGCGGTCGGCGCGGTCCGGGGTTGCCGTCGTCGCCGGCGTTGCCGTGTGACGCTGCGTCATGGCCGGTCGGATGCTGTCGGCCGCCGAACCGGTTCCATCTGGGGTTCCGCTCACCGTTGGCTCCCGCAGTGCGTGTGAGTGTCCGTGCAGGAAAGTGTGCCGATCATAGAGGCTCCCGGACGGCCCTATCCAGCGGCGACGCCGTGCGGGGCGCGGGAGTTCGGCGTGATGACGGTTCGTCGGCCTGACGGCGAATGATCGTTTCCGCACGGGTGTGAGCATCCGGCGCCCACCGCTGACCCGACCTGATCGGTCGTGACTTTCCGTAGGCGAATGTGCGAAACCCGGCGTCACCGGCTTGCCCTAGTGCTCACTCGTGTGGGGCAGCGGAACAGGGCATTAGTAAGACAATCGCCCCAAGGTGGATGAAGAGGTACTAATCCACCACCGGAGGTCGATGTGCCGCGACAGCAGACACCCGGGGGAGTGGACCGCTCCCGCATGCGAACCACGGCGGCGGCGCTCACTTCCCTGACGGCGCTCGCCGCCATGTCGCTCGTCGCGGGACCCGCGGTCGCCGCTCCCGGAGCCGGACCCTGCGCGCTGACCCGGACCGCCGCCCACCACTCCCTGGGCCTGGACAGCTGGAACGGCGCCTACCCCAAGCCCGAGCGCACCCTCAACGCGGTCATGGTCTTCCTCTCCTTCCCCGACCACCGCCCCACCCTGACCACCGAGGAACTCACCGCCGACTACTTCCCGGCGACCAGCGAGTTCTTCGAGCGGGCCTCCTACGGCCGCTTCCGCCTGGTCCCGCACCCGCAGAAGCAGTGGGTCCAGATGCCGAAGCCGTCCGCCGCCTACGGCATACAGCGCGACTGGGCCCCGGCGGACCGGGCCGCGTACCTGCGCGACGCGGTGGCCGGAGCCGACCCGGCCGTGGACTTCGGCCGGTACGACGTCGTCTACTTCGTCGCCGACCCGGAGGCGCCCGGCGTCGACTCCGATGCCACCAAGGTCGTCAACTTCGAGCAGCCGATCCGGGCCGACGGCACCGACCTGCGCCGCATCGTCACGGTCTTCGAGAAGCACCCGCCGGACCGCAACGTGCTGGCCCACGAGACCGGGCACGTCTTCGACCTGCCGGACCTCTACCACCGGCCCTCGGACGGCAAGGGGGACTGGGACACGTACGTCGGGGACTGGGACGTCATGGGCAGCCAGTTCGGCATGGCCCCGGACCTCTTCGCCTGGCAGAAGTGGAAGCTCGGCTGGCTGGACGCCTCCCAGGTGGACTGCGTGGGATCCGGCTCCTCCCTGCACACCCTCCAGCCGCTGTCCGAGGCCCCGCGCCCGGGCGGCACGGGCGGCACCCGGCTCGCGGTGGTCCGTACGGGCGCCGGCAGCGCGATCGCCGTCGAGGCGCGGGGCTCCGCCGGCAACGACGGGGACACCTGCACCGAAGGGGTCCTCGTCTACCGGGTCCGCAACGAGGCGGCCTCCGGCGGCGGGCCGATCGAGGTCGTGGACGCGCACCCCGACACCGAGGCCTGCTGGGACCGCTCGGTGTACCCGCCGCTGGCGGACGCCCCGCTGGAGGTGGGGGAGACCTTCACCGTCCCGGGTGAGGGGATCACCGTGGAGGTGGCGGACCGCACGCAGTCGGGCGCGTACACGGTGAAGATCACGCGCGAGGAGCGGTAGGAGCGCCGGGAGGGACGCGGGGCCCCTGAGGTGAAGCGGGGCCCGGACACGAAAAAGACCCCCACTCGCGTGGGGGTCTTTCTCCGTCTGTGCGCCGCCAGGGACTCGAACCCCGGACCCGCTGATTAAGAGTCAGCTGCTCTAACCAACTGAGCTAGCGGCGCTTGGTGACGAGGAAGACATTAGCACCCCGACCGGGGATCGGAAAAATCGATATCCGCAGCTCGGGTGGCACGGACGAAGGCCCACAGCAGTGCCTCCGGTCCGGGCAGCCACGGCAGCCGGGTGTCGGGCGCCACGAGCCAGCGCGAGGGCCCCCCGTCCGCGGCCAGCGGGGGCACGGTGACGGCATCGCCGCGGCCGTGGCAGAGCGGGGCGGGCACGGGGGTGCTCCACTCCTCCCAGGCCAGCAGGGCCGGGAGCCGGTGGGCGGTGCCGGGGGCGGCGAAGAGCAGGGTCCGCCCGCGGTGCACGGCGGCCGGCCCGGAGCCGGGGCCTTCGGCCCAGAGCAGGTCGAGCATCCGGCGCCCGAGGACGAGGGGGACGTTGACGACGTCGAAGGCGGTCCCGCAGGGCAGCACGGCGGGCGCGGTGGGCCGGGCCTGCCAGGCGGCCAGCGTGCCTCCGGGCTGGGCGGAGGCCGAGGCCAGCCAGGCGGCGCCGGCCGGGGTGACGTGGGTCGCGGAGGCGGTCGTCGTCGTCCGCAGGTCGAGCGCGGGGCATCCGGTCAGGGTCGTCATGCCTTCAGGTCTACCCGGGGTAGCGAACCGATCTCCGGGAGTTACGAGAAACCGGGACAGGCCGGGTGGGACTGGGGTATGTTGCGCCCCGCATATGCCAGAGGTCGCGGCGGGGGTCGCGGCGGGGCGGGTCCTCAGGCGCCCTCGGGGGTGGTGCCGCGCAGCAGGGACTCGCCGAACTCGATCATCTTGCGGGCGTAGTCCTCGGTCCACTCCGCCTGCTCCGCGATCGCCGCCGCAGGCAGCCGGTCGAACCGGCGGGGATCCGCGAGCTGCGCCGCCGCCACCGCCTGGAACTCCACCGCCCGCTCCTGGGCGGCACGGAAGGCCAGGGTCAGCTCCGTCGCCCGGGCCAGCAGCTCCCGCGGGTCGTCGATCGATTCGAGGTCGAAGAAGTGCTCCGGGTCCGTGACGGTCTCCGACGGCTCGAAGAGCAACTGCGCGGGCCGCAGCCTCCGCTCGGTCCGCTCGGGCTCTGCCATGCGTGTCCTCCTGCTGGACGTGGGAAATGCTTCCGGGCCACCGTCCATTGTCCAGCTTCGCGCAAGGGCGCCCGGGGGCCCGGACCCATGGGCTAGAACGTGCGTATGACCGATGGTGTGCACGAGACGCTGGACAAGCTCTGCGACGAGGGCATCGAGCAGGTGATCGGCTGGCGCCGTCACCTCCACCGAAATCCGGAGCTGCCGAACCGCGAGGCCGCCACCGCGCGGCTCGTGGCGCGGGAGCTCGCCGCGTTCGGACTCGACGAGGTGCGGACCGGCATCGCCGGGCACGGGGTGGTCGGGGTGCTGCGTGGCGGCCGGCCCGGGGGCCGGGTGGCGGCGCTGCGGGCCGACATGGACGCCCTGCCCGTCCCCGACCGCTGCGGCGCGGACTTCGCCGCCACCGGCCGGGCCTCGCACGCCTGCGGCCACGACTGCCACACCGCGATGCTCCTCGGAGCCGCGCGCGCACTGGCCGACGTACGGGTGCGGGAACGGCTGCCCGGAACGGTGCTGTTCGTGTTCCAGCCCGCCGAGGAGGGCCCGCCGGTCGGCGAGGAGGGCGGGGCGCGGCTGATGGTGGCCGAGGGGGCCTTCGAGGACCCCGTCCCCACGATGGCCTTCGGCATGCACGTCACCCCGCACCCCAAGGGCTGGGTGGGCTACAAGTCCGGCCCGATGTACGGGGCCTCCTGCCTGGTCCGCGTCACCGTCACCGGCCGGCAGTCCCACGCCTCCTCGCCCTGGCACGGCATCGACCCGATGCCCGCCGTCGGGGCCCTGCTGACCGGGATCGGCCAGCTCTACCGGCAGGTCTCGGCGTTCTCCCCGGTCACGGTCTCCATCGGTCACATCGAGGACGTCGGCCGGTACAACGTCATCGGTGAAAGCGTCACCCTGTGGGGCACCATCCGCTGCGCCGAGGAGCGGGACATGCCCGAGGTCAAACGCCGCCTGACGGTGCTGGCCGAGCACACGGCCGAGGCCTACGGCGCCTCCGCGACCGTCGAGCTGCTCCAGGACGTGCCCGCCGTACGCAACGAAGCGGCCTGGGTCGAGGCCGCGCTGCCCACGCTGCGCCGGGTCGCGGGCTCCGACCGGGTGGTGGAGGTCGGGGGCACGCTCGGCTACGACGACGTCTCCGAATTCATCACCCGCTTCGGCGGGCTGTACGTGATGCTCGGCGTCCAGGACACCGCCCTGGACCCGGCGGGCGGCGAACCGGTGGCCGTTCCCGGCGGCCGGGGTCTGGTGGGCAACCACCACCCCGCCTTCTACGCCGACGACGACACCCTGATCACGGGCGTACGGCTGCACGCGCACGCCGCGTACGACCACCTGACGGGCGCCCTCGTCACGCGCTGACGGCCCCCTGTCACGCGCTGACCGGGGTCCTCGCCAGGGCGGCGAGCTCGTCCAGTACGGCGGCGAGCTCGCCCGCGAGGCCCTCCGGTGCCCGGAACCCCTCGGCCGTGACCAGCCCGCCGATGCCCGGGACGGCCACCGAGGCCTCGGCGGGCACCATGCCGACGGCCTCCAGCACCGGCCGCAGCATCCGGCCGGCCGGGGCGCCGCCGGAGCCGCCCGCGCTGTAGGAGAGCAGCCCGGCGGGCTTGCCCTGCCATTCGCCGTAGAGGAAGTCGATGGCGTTCTTGAAGGGGGCGGTGAAGCCGCCGTTGTACATCGGCAGGACGAAGAGGAAGGCGTCGGCGGAGTCGACCAGGGCGCTCCACGCGCGGGTGTGGGGGTGGGCGTAGATCCCGGTGGAGGCGTATTCGGGCTCGTCCAGGAAGGGCAGGGCGATCTCGGCGAGGTCGACGGGGGTGACCTCGAAGCGTCCCGCCTCGTGTGCGCCTGCCTGGCCGGCGGCCCAGCGGGCCAGGGGGCGGGCGGCGGAGGTGGGGCGCACGGAGGCGGAGATGACGTGCAGGCGGATCGGGTGGGAGTTCATGACGGGCTCCTCGCGGCCGGGGCGGTTGTGTGGAGATGGTTTTGTTGACGTGTCACCTATGAGAGCGCAGAAGTGAGTGACGTGTCAACCAGATAGGTGACGTGTCACGTACCGGTCTAGACTTCGACCATGACCGAAAACGAGACCGGGAGCGCACCGCGCTGGCTCAGCGAGCCCGAACAGCAGGCCTGGTACGCCTGGCGGCGGATGTTCCCCCTGGTCAACGCCGATATCGCGCGCGATCTGACCCAGGACAGCGGGCTCTCCGAAGCCGACTACGACGTCCTGTCGGTGCTCGGCTCCACCGACGGCCACCGCATGCGCATCAGCGCCCTCGCCGTCCTCATGCAGTGGTCCCGCAGCCGGCTCTCCCACCAGCTCACCCGGATGGAGCAGCGGGGCATCGTCCGCCGCGAGGAGGTGGCCGACGACGGCCGCGGCGCCGAAGTGGTGCTCACCGAGCAGGGCGTCACCACGATCATGACGGCCGCCCCGCTCCACGTGGAATCGGTGCGCCGCCACCTGATCGACATCCTGACCCCGGAGCAGCTGCGCACCTTCGCCGAGGTGGGCGAACTGCTCCGCACCCGCCTCGGCGTGGAACGCAAGACCCGCTGAGCCGCCGGGCTACGGCCGCCAGACCACCCGGTGTTCGGCCAGGTGTGCCAGGACCGAGTGGTTCGCCTCCCAGCCGTCGGGGAACTTCATCGTCACACCCAACTGCACCGGTTCCGAGGACGGGTGGGCGTCCAGGAGCTCCGCTATCCCCGCCCGGGCCACCACCACGCAGGCGTGCCGGTGCCGGGAGGCCAGGACGCAGAGCCGGCCCGTCTCCAGGTGGAACGCGGTCGCGTCCGGGCGGCCCGACAGGGGGTGCAGGACCACCGTGAGGTCGTACTCGCGGCCCTGGAGCCTGTTTGCCGTGTCCACGGTGACCCCCGTGACCCCGAGTGCGGACAGCGCCCCCCGAACCGCCGCCGCCTGGTCCCGGTGGGCGGTGCCCACCGCGATCCGGTCCGCCGTCAGCGGGGACGGGCCGCCCGGCTGCTCGTCCACCGTCACCGCACCCCGGTCCAGCGCCCGGCGCACCACCAGGGCCACCGCCCGGACCGCCTCCGGGTCGGTGCGCGGGGTGTGCCGGGCCGGCAGCTCCAGCAGCCCCCACCCCGACTCGGCGGCCTCGTCCAGCACCCGGTCGGGGCCCGAGCCGTCGCCCGCGACCCCGTAGGACATCCGCCGCTCGCCCGGGCCCGTACCGCTGCGGAACCGCGTGTACGGGTAGAACGCCCGGGAGACCAGCGGCGCGGCCGAAGCCGGCAGCCGCCAGGACACGGGCAGCCGGTGCTGCGGCAGGTCCGGGTTGTGCGCGAGGAGGGTGGACACCGCCGACGCCGAAGGATCGTAGGACAGGCCCGCCCACTGCTCCGCGCCGACCACGCTGAAGGGGTCGAGCTGCCCCGGGTCGCCCACGAACAGCGCCCGGTCGAACAACCCGGCCACGGCCAGCAGCGCGTCCGAACGCATCTGGTACGCCTCGTCCACGATGGCGTGCTCCCAGGGCTCCACGTCCTTGACCCACGCCCACTTGGCCGCCGTCGAGATGGTGATGGGCAGCCCCGCGAGGTCCCCCGGCTTCGCCGAGAGGACCACCGAGTCCAGCTCGCGCAGGGCCGGATCGTAGGCGTCGCCCTCGCTGCTGTGCAGCCGGCCCACCTTCAGCTCCGGATCCTTCGCGTGCAGCCGCAGCACCAGGTCGTCGACCTGCGCATTGGTCTGCGCGACCACCATCAGCCGGCGCCCGGCCGCCGCCAGGTCCCGGGCCGCCCGCACCACCAGGGTGGACTTCCCGGCCCCGGGCGGGGAGTCGACGACCACGCCCCGGGCCCCGCCGTGCAGGGTGTCGCGCAGGATGGCGTCGGTGGCCCGGCCGGCGGCCGCGCCCGGATCGAAAGCGGTGCTCGCGGTGCTCACAGGAGGTCCTCGGCGGTCACGGGGTCGGGCAGCGGCAGCGCGGGGGCGTCACCGGTCAGGTGCGCGGGCGGCCCGCCGTGGGTCCACGGGGTCCGCTCGGCGTCCGGCAGTTTCGGGCCGCCGCGCGCATCGTGCTCGAACAGGGTCCAGCACACCCGGTCGCCCTTCTCCGGCACCGAGCCCGGCTCCGGGTCCTTGCCGCGGCCCATCTTGTCGAGGACGCGCAGCACGAGCCGGCCGTCCTCCTCCCGGCGCACGAACTGCGCGCTCTGCGGGCGCCCGTCGAGCGAGCGGTACACCTTCGGACCGCCCCCGCCCCCGCTGCCGCCTTCGCCGCCGTCGGTGAGCTGCGGCCGGTCCTCCGTGGCCACCCACACCAGCGGGCGCGGACTCGGCCGCTTCGACTCCGTCCACTCCATGACCACCTCGGTGACCTCCCCGGCGAAGGCCTCGCCCGAGAGCCGCCGCCCCGCCATCACCAGCAGGTCGTCCAGCGCCTCCTGGGCGTCGAGCCGCACCTGCTCGGTCTCCCGCGTCGCGAGCTTGCGCGCGGCCGTCACCGCGTCATCGCGGCGCGGCTGCGGGCCCTCGCCCGCCCGGACCCGGTCCCGGTGGCCGGTGTAGGACCAGCGGTCACCGGTCCAGCGGTCCTCGGTCCGCTGACCCGGGGGCAGTTCGCGCAGCAGGGCGATCGATTCCCAGACCGCCCGCCAGGTGCCCTCCATCTGCTCCACGACCAGCCGCCGGACCGCCTGCTCGGCGGCCGCGCGCCGGCCGTCGCCGTTCCCGCCCGTGGCCGCGGCCTCAGCCGCCCGCGCCGCGTCGAACTTCGCGATCGCCGGGGCCAGCAGCTTGTTGTCGAAGGCCGGATCGGTGGCCGGACCGGCCGGCGGGAACAGCAGCAGGCCCTGCGGATCCCGGCCGAGCTCCGCGCGCAGCGCCCGCTCGGCGCCGGACTCCCCCTCCGGCGGGTCGATCCACGCCAGCAGGGCGCCCAGGTGCTGGTCCTCCAGATTGCTCTGACCGGTCGCCCAGTGCCGCGACAGCAGGTCCGTCGCCGACAGCAGCATCGAGGAACCGGGCACCCGCGAGCGCTCGGCGAGGTGCGTGAACCAGCGCCCCAGCAGCGGCACCTGCGCGGGCGCCGGATACGGGTGCTCGGGGTCCTCCTCGGCGGTCCGCCGGAACCGCATGGACCGCCCCAGCAGCCGGACGTACTCGATGCCCGCGCGGCTCGGCACGATCAGCTGCGGCGCGTCCAGGCACAGCTCGGCCTCCACCTTGACCCGCTTGCCCGTCTCCGGGTCGGTCTCGGTGCGCTCCACCGGCTCGACGGCGTCCGCGTAGCCCTCGACGTACGGGACCACGTGCCCGGCCAGCTCCGCCAGGAACTCCCACCGCAGATCCCGGTCGCGCGGCTGCGGTATGGCCAGGACGTGCGGCCGGTCCGGATCGGTGCCGATCATGGCGCCGAGCGGAGCCCCGGCCTCGCCCGCCGTGGTCAGCGGGACGAAGACCAGCGGCCGCTCGGACAGGTGCCGGTGCCGTACGGTCGCCAGCGGCTGGGCCCGCCCGGCGCGGACGGCCTCCAGCCGGGCCAGGGTGTTCAGCAGGGACATGCGGCGGCCTCCGTGCGGATGCGGGCGGGGGCCTGCTCCAGCGCCTCGGCGCGCAGCCGGGCGGCCCGGCGCAGCGCGGCGGCCGTGGGGTCCTCGGGGTCCGTGTCCTCGGGAGCCGCGGCGCCCGCGGCCGCCGCGAGGGCGGCCTCGATCGTGGTCAGCCCGCCCAGTTCACCCCGTACGGAGCGGCCGAGCACGGTCACCTCGCCGGCCCCGCGCGACCGGTCCCGGCAGTGGAAGGCCAGCTCGCAGGCGGCCAGGCACTCGGGGGCGTAGGAGGCGGACACGGCCGACACGGCCTCGGTCAGCTCCTCGGCGGAGCACGCCGGATCGAAGGTGAGGCCTTCGGGCAGGGCCCCGGCCAGCTCCTCGACCCGGGTGAGCCGCTCCAACTGGCGCCGGGTCACGGACCGCTCGCGGCGGATGTCGACGGGGGCGGCGGTGGGCAGGTTGGAGAAGTCCTTGGGGCAGACGAGCAGCACGGTGTGCCCGACCTCGGCGCCGGTCACCTTCGCGGCGGTCGTCTCCAGGGCCAGGACGTAGACGGCGGCCTGGCGGGCGGCGGCGCCGACCTTCGCGGCGTCGGCGGACCCGTCGATCATCGGGAACGACTTGATCTCCACCACGGTCCAGCGCCCGTCGGGGTGCACGACGACGGCGTCCGGCTCCAGGTAGGCGGGGGAGCCGGCCACCTCCAGCGCGAGCATGGGGTGGTCGAGCAGGGTCCAGGCTCCGGCGGCGGTCGCCTCGCGCAGCGCGAGCGCGGTGCGGGCGGCGCGGCCCTGGGGGCCGGCGGCGGTGAGGTCGGGGGTGAGGGCGTCCGGTCCGGGCGGGTCGGCCGCGCCGCCGGATCCCGCGCCGAGGTGCTCGTACACCAGCCGCAGGAGCTCGGCTCCGCCGTCGCCCTTGACCTTGGCCTCGAAGGAGTTGCCGCGCACGATGGCGAACTGCGACTGCCCGAAGGCCGCGGGGGAGCCGAGGGCCGCCGCGAGGACGGTCTTGTCCACGCCGGCGCCGTCGAGCAGGGCACGTCTGCCGCAGCCCGGGTTGGCGGCGAGGGCCGCCAGCGCGCGGGCGTCGAGCGGGCGCGGTGCGACGTGGGGGCCGCGCAGATCAGCGAGCCGTTGCCGCAGCGTCTTCGGGGGACTCGGGGGATTCATCGACTGCGCGGCCTGCACGGCTTGAGTGGTCTGCCATGCCGCCGGCTGCGCCGTCGGCCCGGGGGACCGCGGCGGGGTCTGCGGCGGCTGACCGCTGGACGGGTAGGAGCTCACCCGCGGAAGTCTCCCATCCGCCACTGACAATCGTGGACTTACTGCGGAAACCCGCTGTTCGGGTGGTATGCGGAGCGGGCGCGGCGGCCCCGCCGGACGCGGGGAGTCCGGCCCTGGCGACCCCGGCGACCCGGGTGACCCGGGCGATCCCGGCGGGCAGGGCGCGGGCCGCGAGGTAGCCGGCCCCCATCACGGCGGCTCCGGCGACGGCGTCGAGGAAGTAGTGGTTGGCCGTGCCCATGACCACCACGGTGGTGACGGCGGGGTAGGCGGCCCCGAGCGCCCGGACCAGCGGCCGGCGCGCGCAGCACCACAGCGCGACCCCGCACCACAGGGCCCAGCCCACGTGCAGGCTGGGCATGGCCGCGAACTGGTTGGTGAAGGAGCCGAGCCCGCGCGGGGCGCTGGCCTCCCCGCCCCACCAGCCGTAGGCGCTGTAGTGGGCCATCGTGTCGGTGAACCCGTACGAGGCGTCGAGCAGCCGGGGCGGGCAGGTGGGCACCAGCGCGAAGCCGACGAGCCCGAGGAGGGTGGAGAGCATCAGCCAGGTGCGGGCGAATCGATACTGCTGAGGGCGCCGCCGGTAGAGCCAGACCAGCACCGCCGGGGTGACGAGGTAGTGCAGGGAGGCGTAGACGAAGTCGGCGGGTATGCCGAGGGCCGCCTGGCCGGTGAAGAGCCGGTTGAGCGGCCGCTCCAGATCGAGGGCCAGGAGCTCCTCCACGCGCAGGATCGCGAGCCCGTGGTCCACGGCCAGCCCGACGTCCCCCCGGGCGAGGAGTCTGCCGCCCGAGTACGCCGCGTAGACGATGCCCAGGATCAGCAGTTCGGCCCACCAACGCGGAGGCTGCCGCCTATTAGTCATACGGCGTATGACGTGTGTGAAGACGGGAGGGTTGCGTGGCGTTCATGTGATGGATGATGGAGCGGCGACGGAACCACCGCAAAGCAGTGCGAATGGTCGGGCCGTCGGTTCTCTGACCGTCCTGACCGTACTGACCGACCTGACCGTACTGACCGTCCCACCCATCTCGCCCCCTCGACCGGGAGAACTCATATGGCCCCCCGCATCCTCTTGGCCCGCCACGGCCAGACGGCGTGGTCCCAGCTCGGCAAGCACACCGGACGCACGGACGTGCCCCTGCTGGAGGAGGGGAAGCGGGGCGCGAAGCTGCTCGGCGAGCGCCTCGCCCGCGACCCCTGGGCGAGCCTGCGCGGGCTGGAGGTGCGCACCAGCCCCCTCGTGCGGGCCAGCGAGAGCTGCGACCTGGCCGGCTTCGGCATGCAGGCGGAGCCGTGGGACGCGCTGATGGAGTGGGACTACGGCGACTACGAGGGCATGACCCCGGCCGAGATCCAGGCGGTCCGGCCCGGCTGGCTGATCTGGCGCGACGGGGTCCCGGGCGGCGAGTCCGTCGCGGACGTCTCGGCCCGCGCGGACGAGGTCGTCACCTGGGCCCGCTCGGCCGAACGCGACGTCCTCGTCTTCGCGCACGGCCACATCCTGCGTACCCTGGCCGCCCGTTGGCTCGGCTTCGACGCCTCCTTCGGCGCCCGCATCCGGCTGGAGCCGACCTCGCTGTCGGTCCTGGGCTGGGCGTACGGTGCCCCCGCGCTGGAACGCTGGAACGACACGGGGCACCTGGACGCATAGCGGCGGCCTGCCGGAAGGGCCGCTCCCCGACCGTCCCCGGTCCGCCCGCCGGGGGTGGCCCGCCACACCGGGTTCCCCGTCTCAGATCCCCTGTACGACGACGCGGTCGCCACAGAGCAGCTTCATGTCTTCCTCGCCGGACGTGAAGATCGTGACGTCACCGCGCTGACGCAGTGCCACGGCCGCGAGGGCCGCATCGATGGCGTACTTGCGGCCGTGCAGGCCGGCGGTCTCGAGTAGCTCGATCGCCTCGCCCGCGATCTCCCGGGTAACCTTCCACCGCGATCTTGGAAAGGGTCCACGTCCACGCGGCCTTCTTGACGCGCTTGTGGTAGGCCTCGATGAGCGTCATGGAGCTGGTGACCACTCGGATTCCCGAGCGGTCCGCGTCCTTGAGGCGGGCACCCATGACGCGGTTGCCGAGCACAGCCTGGGAGAGGCCCTCGCTGTCGAGCAAGTAGACGAGTTCCGACATCAACTCGCCTTCCGGTCCGGCACGGACCCGGTCTTGCGTTCCGCGTGCTGCCGCTGGAGCGAGAGCCGCTCCGCCTCGGCGACCGCCAGCTCGGCGTCGGTGACCTCCCCGTGCTCGCCCTCCCACCAGCCGACGAACTTGTGAAGGTGGTCCCGCTCGCGCTGGCGCTCCATGGCCTGTGTGACGTATCGGCTGAAGCCGCCGGACCCCACCTCGGCGCGGATCTCCTCCGCCAGCTCCTCGGGCAGAGTCACGGTGTACTTCTTCGTTGCCATACCAGCCATCATGCCGCTAGGGGTCTGTCGGCCACCGCTGCAGCCCCGGAGGGTCAGGCCGACGCGTGCCGGGCGAGGAAGGCGCCCACGCGCGGCGAGCGCTGGTGCGGAACCAGCGTGCGGGCCGTCGCCGCCAGCATCGACTGGATGCGGGTCGACTGGACCTCCTCCAGCAGCTCCAGCACCCGGCCGCCCGCCCAGGCGGCCTCGTCGGGGGCGCCCGCGTGGGCCAGGTTGTCGGCCAGTTCGGCGGTGTAGAGGGCGACGTTGCGGGCGAAGTGCGGATCCTGGAGGTCCGCCGCCCGGCGTGCGTGCCGGGCCGCCCGCGCGTGCTCGCCGAGCGCGGCCCAGCAGCGGGACTCCAGGGACTCCAGCTCGGCCTCGCCGAAGAAGGACATCCACTCGGGATCCGCCCCCGCCTCACCGCGCGAGAACTCCGTGTGCGCCCGGGTCAGCGCCTCCTCGCAGGCCTTGCGGTCGGACAGTCCCGCCCAGCCGCCGGCCTCCCGCAGGGCGAGCAGCGACAGCAGCCGCGGGGAACCGAGCGCACGGGCGGCCCGGCGGCCCGCCTGGGCCGCCCGTACCGACTCGCGGGGCCGCCCGCAGTCCCGGGCGAGGAAGGCCATGTTGCTGAAGGCGTGCGCCTCCAGGCCGGCGTCCCCGGAGACCCGGGCCGTGGCGAGCGCCTCCGCGTAGTGCGAGCGGGCGTCCTCGAACCGGCCCGAGTCGTGCGCGAGCCAGCCCACCGAGATGGCCAGCTCGCCCGCGCCCGCGTGCAGCCGGTCCTCGGTGGACTGCCGGGTCGCCCCCGCGTCGAGCAACGCGTAGGCCGTGCGCAGGGGTTCCGCGGCCCGCCGGTACAGGGCGTCGGCGCCGTGCCGGTCGTCCAGCAGCCGGATCTGGCGTACGGCGTCCTCGACGGCGGCCGCCTCGGACTCGCCGGCGCGGGAGGGGAGCCGGCGGGTGTCGCCGAGCAGGGTGAGGCTGAGGGTCGCGGCCGCCACGGTCGCGGAACCCCCCGCCATGAACGCGCGACGCAGCACGTCGCTCTCCTTGGAACGCGAAGGGGCGGGGGAGCCCGTGGGGTGGGGGTGGTGGTGTTGGGTGAAGGCGGAGAAGGACGCTGCCTGTTCGCGCTGCGCCAGCCGGCCCCGTACCGTCTCGCGCGGGGAGAATCCGAGGTCGGCCAGGGTGCGGCCGGGGAACATGTGGAGGAAGACCCGCTCGTAGGCGTAGTTGGGGCAGCGGATCTCGCCGGACTCGACCCGGCCGATGTAACGGGCGTCGCAGGAAACCGTTTCTCCGATTTCCTTCGCCGCCCTGCGCACCAACGCGGCGAACTCGGCCGGGGAGTGCTGACCGCGCAGCCGCCGGAAGGGGGTGTTGGGTGAGTGGGGGGACGTCGCCATGGACGCGGCCTCTCTGGGCAAGTGATTGCGCTGCCGGTGACTGTGTGGTGCCTGTGACGCGCTGCCCGGCGGGCATGAACGTACCGCCAGCGGTGCGGGGTTGACTCGGTGTTTGGCTACAAAACGGATATCTCACCCGCGATCCGCCATGAACTGCCATCCTTTGCAGCGTCTTGCCGCCGCACCTGTTGACGTTCCCGCGCGTTGAACCCATGCGGAGTGGGAGGAAGCCCGCCGGCTTCCGGCAACCGCTCCCGCGATGCTCGTACGCGGATCTGAGGAGGGGTTCCCTTGGTGGAGGGCGGCATGGAGAGCACGGATACGAACACCGCGCCCGAGCCCGGAGCGCCCCTGAGGACCGGAGCGCCCCTCGCGGCCGGTGGGGCGTCCTTCGCCCTGGGTGCCCCGGACCTGGTCACCGTGCCGACCCGGCAGGGGCTGGAGGCCGTCGACATCATCCAGCGGGCCGCCGGTCAGGCCAGCCGCGCGGGCGGCGTCGGCCCGGTCCTGCACGACGGCTCCGGCAGCACCCTCGGGTTCCTCGTCCCGCCCGGCACGGCCGACGCCTGGGACCTGCCGGGCAGCGCCTGTACGCACACCAACGGGCGCGGCATGCGCTTCGGCGACACCTCGCCCACCGCGGGCGACACCGGCTGGCTGCTGCCGCCGGAGGCCGTCGGACCGGTCACCGACCCGGAGGTGCTGCGGGCGGCGCTCGGCGAGGCGGCCCGGCTGATCGAGGCCGCCGACAACTGCCGCTAGGGTCCGACAGGCCGTCCTGCCGGCCGGGCCCTGACCAGCCATAATGAGGGCGTGGCGAGCAAGGGCAAGGGCAAGAGCGGCGACAAGGGCAGCGACAAGCGGCGCGGCGGCCGGGACACCTCCGAGGCGCCGGCCGGGCCGGTGGACGGCGGGCACGCCGCGCTGGAACCCGACCGGGAGCGGCCCGGCGCCTGGACCCTACTGATCGACGGAGCCCCGCAGTCCCACGTGGACCTGGACGATCCCGGACACCTGGACTTCGCCTACCAGCGCAGGATCGGTCACCTGATCGACCTGTTCGCCCCCGCCCGCCAGCCCCTGAACGTGCTCCACCTCGGCGGCGGCGCCTTCACCCTCGCGCGCTACACGGCCGCCGCCCGCCCCCGCTCGACGCAGCAGATCGTCGAGATCGACGCCGGGCTCGTGGCCTTCGTACGGGAACACCTGCCGCTGGACCCGCAGGCCCGGGTCCGGGTCCGCGCGGTCGACGCCCGGGCCGGGCTGGCGAAGGTCCCCGACGGCTGGGCGGACCTGGTGATCGCCGACGTGTTCAGCGGGGCCCGCACCCCGGCGCACCTGACGAGCGCCGAGTTCCTGGACGACGTACGCCGGGCCCTGGCGCCGGGCGGCTGGTACGTGGCCAACCTCGCGGACGGTCCGCCGCTCTCCCATCTGCGGGGCCAGATCGCCACGGCCGCGTCCCGGTTCGCGGAACTGGCGCTGGCCGCCGACCCCGTGGTGTGGCGGGGGAAACGCTTCGGCAACGCCGTGCTGGTGGCCGCCGACCGGGAGCTCCCGGTCGCGGAGTTCACCCGGCGGGTGGCGAGCGACCCGCACCCCGGCCGGGTCGAACACGGCCGCGCCCTCATCGACTTCGCGGGCGGCGCCGTCCCCGTCTCGGACGCCTCGGCGGTGGCCTCGCCGGAGCCCCCGCCGTCGGTCTTCCGCTGACCCCCCGGCTACTCCCCGGAGGCCGCCGCGAGCTCCCGCAGGCGCCGCTTGTCCGGCTTGCCGCGGTCCGTCAGCGGGAGCGCCGGCAGCCAGAACACCGCCGCCGGCCGCTGCCCCGGCGCCAGCTCCGCCGCGACCAGCGCGCACGCTTCGGCCGCCGCCGCGCCCGTCGGGGCGTGCCCGGGGGCCGCGACGAGGAAGGCGCACACCGCCTCCCCGGTGACCGGGTCCGTCCGCCCCACGACGGCCGCCCGGGCCACGGCGGGATGCCGGGTCAGGGCCGTCTCGATCGGGCCGCAGTAGATGTTCGCCCCGTGCACCATGACCACGTCCTTGACCCGGTCGTCGAGGTACAGGTAGCCGTCGGCGTCGACATGCCCGACGTCACCCGTGCGCAGCCAGCCGTCGTGCAGGACCTCGGCCGTCAGGGCGGGCTGATTGCGGTAGCCGGCCATCACCATCGGGGAGCGCACCCACACCTCCCCGGTGGCCCCCGGCGCGGAGCCCCGTACCTCGACCTCCACCCCGGGCGCCGGGCGGCCGACGGAGCCGAGCAGGTGGGGGCGGTCGGTGGCCGCGGCTTCGTGGTCGGCCGGGGAGAGCCGGCTGAGGACCCCGGCCTCGTTCATCCCGTAGCCCTGGGTCCAGCGCACCCCGGGACCCCACCGGGTCAGCGCCCGCCGCAGCCGCTCCGGGTGGACGGGGGAGTCGCCGTAGGAGACCCGTACCAGGCCGGGTACTCCGTCGGCGGTCTCCGGGTCGTCGAGCAGCCGGTACAGCATCGAGGGCGTCAGGTACGTGGCCGCGGGCCCGAGCCGCCGGCAGGCCTCGGCGAACTCCCGGGTGCCGAAGGGGTGCAGGATCTCGGAGCGGCCGCCGACCCGCAGCTGCTCCAGGCACCGGCCGCCGGAGCGCTGGGAGAGGGAGTCGGTCGATACGAACGTCAGCGGCGCGGAGCCCGCGGTGTCCGGGGAGTCGGCGCGGGTGGCCGTACGGGCCGCCATCGCGGCGAACGTCGAGGCCACCCCCTTCGGCCGGCCCGTCGTACCGCCCGTGTAGGTCACCCGGGCCACGTCCTCGCCGCGCGCCGCCACCGCGACGGGCAGGGCCTCCCGGGCGGAGGCCAGCTCCAGCAGTGCGGCCAGGCCGATGCGGGCCGCGGGGCCCGGCGGTACGGGGGTGTCGTGGACGATCAGGGCGGGCTCGCAGTCCCGTAGGAGGTGGTCGAGCCCGTGAGTGGTGGGGCCGACGCACACGTGGGTCAGCCGGGCCCCCAGCACGTGCGCGGCCAGCCGTACGAGCAGGGTCCGGGGCGGATTGCCCGCCGATACGCAGGCCAGCCCGGAGCCGCGCCGGATCCCCAGCTCGGCCAGGGCGCCCGCCAGCCGGTACGTCCAGGCCAGCACCTCGGAATGGGTCAGGACCCAGGACCCGGACCCGAAGGCGGGCCGGTCGCCGTACCGCTCGCAGGCGTCGATCAGGTCGGTGACGTACCGCGCGCCGGTGCTCATGGCGCCACGGTATCCGGCGGACCGGATCCGGACGACGGGCCCTACGGGTCGACGATCTCCACCAGCGGCGGGTGGTCGTGCCAGGTGCAGAACACCGACACCTCGCGGCCGTCGCGGGTGAAGGTGACGCGGATCCAGGCCGGCTGCTTCCAGACCTGCATCCGCCAGCCGGCCAGCGGGGTCGCCGAGACCAGCTCGCCGGGGGCGGCGCCGAGATCGAAGACGACCCGGCCGCCCGAGACGCTGTACGCCTTCACGTTCTCCGCCGCGGGCCCCTGGCGCCGCGAACGGGGGGTGGGCGTCGCGGAGGGCTTGGCGGAGGGGGAAGAGGAGGCCGGCGCGGTGGACGCGGACGCGGAGGGCGACGGGGAGGGCGTCGGCTCCGGCGGCTGCGCCCGGTGCGTGGAGGAGGACAGGGGCTGCGTGGCCAGCGGCACCGCGAGCGGCGGATCGTAGGCGGTCCCGGACATGACCGAGTGCACGCCCCACCAGGACAGAGTGACGGCCGCCCCGGTCGCCAGGGTCCACGCCCCCGCATGGGCGACTGCTCTACCGACAAGTCCTCGTCTCATCGGGGGACATACTGCACCACCGGTCCCAGACCCGGACCGGCACCCCTCGGCGTCCCCCGAATGGGCTACGGTGCGGGCCATGGCTAGTGTGCTCGTGGTCGAGGACGACCAGTTCGTACGTTCCGCCCTCATCCGGCACCTGACCGAGGCCTCGCACACCGTGCGCAGCGTCGGCACCGCACTGGAGGCGCTGCGCGAGGTCGCCCACAACCGCTTCGACGTGGTGATCCTCGACCTCGGACTGCCCGACCTGGACGGGGCCGAGGCACTCAAGATGCTCCGCGGGATCACCGACGTGCCCGTCATCATCGCGACCGCCCGGGACGACGAGGCGGAGATCGTCCGGCTGCTCAACGACGGCGCCGACGACTACCTGACCAAACCTTTCTCCGTGGAACACCTCTCCGCGCGGATGGCCGCCGTCCTGCGCCGTGCCCGCTCCTCCGCCGGGGCCGAACCGCCCTCCCGCGTGCTGCGCGTCGGCGGCCTCGCCATCGACCCGCTGCGCCGGCAGGCCGAGCTGGACGGGGCGGTACTGGACCTGACGCGACGGGAGTTCGACCTGCTGACCTTCCTCGCCGGGCGGCCGGGCGTGGTCGTGGCCCGCCGGGAACTGCTCGCCGAGGTCTGGCAGCAGTCGTACGGCGACGACCAGACCATCGACGTCCACCTGTCGTGGCTGCGCCGCAAGCTCGGCGAGACCGCCGCCAGCCCGCGCTACCTGCACACGCTGCGGGGTGTCGGAGTCAAGCTGGAGCCGCCGCAGTGATGCGCCGATGAGGTGGGCGCTGGTCAAGGTGTGCCTCGCGGTCACCGTGATGGTGGTCGTGGCCTTCGCCGTACCGCTCGGGCTGGTCGTCCAGGAGATGGCCAGCGACCGGGCGTTCTCCAACGCCGAACGGCAGGCCGCCACCATCGGGCCGACACTGTCCATCACCACCGACCCGGTGCAGTTGCGCAAGGCCGTGGAGTCCACGCAGATGGGCGCCGACCGGCGGATGGCCGTCCACGTGCCGGCCGTCGGGGACGACCCGCGCGTGGACATCGGCGACGGCTGGGCCGGCGACCGCGCCGTCTTCGAGACCCGGCGGATCGGGCGGGCCGCGACCGTCCCGGTGGCGGGCGGCGGCTTCGCGCTGCTCCAGCCCGTGGCGCTCGGCTCCGGAGACATCGCCGTGGTGGAGATCCTCGTGCCGGAGAGCGAGGTCAGCAATGGCGTCGCCACCGCCTGGGTGGTCCTCGCGGGCGTCGGCCTCGCCCTGGTCGTGGGCTCGGTGGCGGTCGCGGACCGGCTCGGCGCCCGCCTGGTGCGGCCGGCCGAGCGGCTCGCGGACGCCGCGCACCGGCTCGGCGAGGGGCGGCTGGGAGCCCGGGTCCCGGAGGAGGGACCGAAGGAACTCCGCTCGGCGGCCGTCGCGTTCAACTCGATGGCGGACCAGGTGGTGGAACTCCTGGCCAACGAGCGGGAGCTGGCCGCCGACCTCTCGCACCGGCTGCGGACCCCGCTGACGGTGCTGCGGCTCAACGCGGCCTCCCTCGGCGACGGCCCGGCGGCGGAGCACACCCGGGCGGCCGTGGAGCAGCTGGAGCGGGAGGTCGACACGATCATCCGTACCGCCCGCGAGCAGCGGCCCGCCGCCGCTCAGGGGCCGGGCGCCGGCTGCGACGCCTCCGAGGTGATCCGCGACCGGATGGGGTTCTGGTCGGCGCTGGCGGAGGACGAGGGCCGCGAGGTGCGGCTCGCGGGGGTCGACCGTACGGTACGGATCCCCGTGGCCCGGCCGGAGCTCGCCGCGGCGCTGGACGCCATGCTGGGCAACGTGTTCCGGCACACTCCCGAGGGCACCCCCTTCGCGGTGGACGTCCACGACGCCGGGGACGCGGTCATCGTGCTCGTCTCGGACGCGGGAGGCGGCATCGCCGATCCGGACGCGGCCCTGCGGCGCGGCAACGACGGCGGCCGCGACGGGTCCACGGGCCTGGGGCTGGACATCGTCCGGCGGGTCGCGGAGTCGACGGGCGGGGACGTGCGGCTGGGGCGTTCGGTGCTCGGCGGCACCGAGGTGCGGGTGTGGATCGCGCTGGACGGGCGGGCGCGGGGAGACTCGGGGCGCGCCGGACGCAGCCGGCGCAAGCGGCGGCGCAGCTGACGTCGATGCGGCTGATGCGGGCGCAACTGACGCCGGTGGCGACTCAACTGGCTTCGGCGGCGAAGCAACTGATGCAGGCGGTGGCGAAGCAACTGATGCAGGTGGCGGCGCAACCGACGTAACCCTGGGGCCGGCGGGGGCGCGCCGCGCGTCCGGTATGTCCCCCTGTCGGTACGGTCCGCGCCATGGACACCCTCATCTTCGGCGGCCTCCTCGCCACGCTGATCGCGATGTACCGGGACGCCCCGCGGTTCGTCGTGCTCGGCGCCTGGTGGCTCATGCTCCTCGCCGTGATCCTGCTGATGGCGCACCACATCACCGGCAGCCTCGCCCTCACCTTGAGCTACTGACCGTGGCCGCGATGTCCAGCCTCCTCCCGGAGGCGCAGCTGGAGGGCGGCCTGCTGGGCCGGGTCCAGTTCTGGTTCGCGTGCGCCTTCGCCATCGGCTGGACCGGGGTGGTGTGCGGCGGGCTCTTCTACCAGTTCGGGATGTGGGAGTACCCCTGCCCGCTCTGCATCGTGCAGCGGATGTTCATGCTGATGGCGGCGATGGGGGCGGCCCACATCATCCGGACGGCGCTGTCGCGCGGGGCGGTGACCGGCCGCGACTACATGATGGGCTGGGGCCTGTCCCTGGTCGCCGTGACCGCCGGCTCGTTCGCCTCGTGGCGGCAGACGATGCTGCACGTCCTGCCGGGCGACAAGGGGTACGGGAGCGAGGTGTTCGGCCTGCACCTCTACGTCTGGGCGTTGATCCTCTTCCAGGCCTCGGTCGTCGCCGTCGGCATCGTCCTGGCCTTCGCCCACGCCACCGCGGACCGGGCCGTGCCGGCGGAGGACCCGGGACCGTACCGCGCGGTGGGGACGGCCGCGCTGTGGTTCCTGGGGCTGGTGATCGCCGTGAACCTGGTGGCCGTCTTCCTGGAGGAGGGCTTCCACTGGTTCCTGCCGGACGACCCGACGCGTTACCAGTTCTTCTACGACGTGGGGATCCTGGACTAGCTGAGGTTGGCGTGGAGTTGACGCCCCGTGCGCGGGAATCCGCAGGACCTGCTTGAGTGGGTCCGCCTTCTTCGTTCTCTCCGATTCCTTCCGTATGCGAGGGGAAGCCGTCATGCGCTACGCAGTCCTCGGCACCGGGATCGTCGGCCGTACGGTGGCCGCCCGGCTGCTCTCCCTCGGCCACGAGGTCGTCATCGGCACCCGGGACCCCGGGGCCACCCTCGAGCGCACCGAGTACGCCGCCTGGCAGCAGGCCCACCCGGCGGCGGGCCTCGCCCGCTTCGCGGAGGCGGCGCGGCTCGGCGAGACGCTCGTCAACGCCACGGCCGGGCAGGTCAGCGTGGCCGCCCTGACGGAGGCGGACGCCGCACACCTGGACGGCAAGATCCTGATCGACATCGCGAACCCGCTGGACTTCTCCGGCGGGTTCCCGCCCGGGCTCGACCCGGTGGACAGCGACAGCCTGGGCGAGCTGATCCAGCGGACCTTCCCGGGGCTGCGCGTGGTCAAGACGCTGAACACGATGAACTGCCAGGTCATGGTCGACCCGGCCAGGGTCCCCGGCGACCACACCGTCTTCCTCTCGGGTGAGGACGCCGAGGCCAAGAAGGCCGTACGGGAGCTCCTGTACTCCTTCGACTGGCGCGAGCACACCGTCATCGACCTGGGCGGCATCGAGACGGCGCGCGGTACGGAGATGCTGCTGCCGGTATGGCTCCGGCTGATGGGGACCCTCGGGCACACGGACTTCAACTTCCACATCCAGGGAGCGAACCGGACGGAGTAGCCCGGTGCCCGGACGGAGGCGGAGATGTTGCCGCCTCCCGTACCCGAGCTCAGGGTGGCCGTGACGAAAGGAGCCGCGCATGAGAGTCATGCTCAGGGCCCATTTGGACACGGCGGCGGCGAACGAGGGCATCAAGAGCGGCGCCCTCCCCGATGCCATGAAGAAGCTCATGGAGACCGTTAAGCCCGAGGCCGCCTACTTCGGCCTCCACGAGGGCGTCCGGTCCTGCTGGATGGTCTTCGACCTCCAGGACAGCGCCCAGATGCCGCCCCTGATGGAGGACCTGTTCCTCCAGTTCAACGCCGAGCTGGAGGTCGCCCCGGTGATGAACGCCGAGGACCTGGCGAAGGGGCTGGCGGCGATGAAGAGTTCGGGCTGAGTCCCGGCCCCAGGACCCGGTCGGCGGCCGCCCAAGCCAGCACCGCGGAGGCGGCCGCTGCCGCGCACGAGACGGCGAAGGCCGCCCGGTACCCGTAGGCGGCGGCGAGCGGACCGGCGGCCGCCGCGGCCAGTGCCTGGCCGATGATCAGACCGCTGCCGGCCAGGGTCATGGCCTCGCCCATCCGCCGTGCGGGACCGGCCCGTTCCACGAGGCCGAACAGCGCGATCAGGTGCGGGGCGACGGCCAGCCCGATGCCGGCGACGGCGAAGGCCGCGCCCCACAGGCCGGAGACGGCGAGCAGTGCGAGCGTCAGCAGCGCCTGGACGGCGATGGTCCGGCGCAGCCGGACGGTCAGGCCGGCCGTCCCGGGCCGGGCCACGGTCACGAAGCCGGCGACCGAGCTGGTCACAGCCATGGCGGCCCATACGAGCCCGGCGGCCCCGGGTGAGCCGACCGCCACGGCGAGCGCGTTGACCCCGGTATTGGCCCCGCTCCACGCGGCGCCCTGCAGGACGGCCACGACGAACAGCAGCGCGAGCCCCGGAGACCACAGTCGTACGTCGCCCCGCGCGGCAGGGTCCGGTTCCGTCGGGCCGGGCGCCGTGGGATGCAGGGCGAAGAGCGTCCCGAACACCAGGCCCAGGGCGGCCGCGAGGAGCAGCGCCGACGCGGGATGGACGGTCACGGCGAGGATCCCGGCCAGCGCGGGCCCCACCATGAAACCGACCTCGTCGAGGGTGGTGTCGAAGGAGAGCGCGGCCCCGACCAGGGCCTTGTCCTCTCCGGCCAGCCGCGCCCACCGGGCCCGGGCCAGCGGCCCGACCTGAGCCGCCGTGAGACCGGCGGCGACGGCGAGCGCGATGCGGGCGGCGAGCGGCAGCCCGCCGAGGACGGCGGCGACGAGGGCGAGGAGCACGGCGGCGTTCGCGGCGCAGGCGACCAGGAGGACGGGCCGGTGGCCTCGCCGGTCGGCGAGCCGGCCGATGACCGGGCCGCCGAGGGCCTGGCCGAGCCAGAGGGCGGCGGCGATGGTTCCGGCGTCGCCGATGCCGTCGCGTTCGTTGATGAGCAGCAGGGTTCCGATGGGGCACAGCGCGGCGGGGAGCCGGGCGAGGAACCCGTAGACGGGCAGGGCCCGGCCGCCGAGGGCGAAGACCCCGCGGAAGCCGGCGGGGGCGGTCGTGCGCGTGGGCGCGGGCAGGGGAGTGGGCGCGGGCATGGACAACCTCCAGCCGCACGCCGACCCTCCCGTGTCTCCGGCGCGCGCCGTTGCCCGTTGAGGCGGACGCTAACGCCGGAACGGCCGGTTCGGAAGGTGTCGGCCGGGGGTCGGCCGGGTCTCAGTCGGTGTCGCCGGAGGCCAGCCGCTTGGCCTGGGCACGGCCGACCTCGGCGGCGCGGTGCAGGTAGTCGGCGATGACGGCCAGTTCGGAGTCGGAGTAGCTCGCCAGAACCGCGCCGAAGGCGCGGCCGGGTGTCTCCCAGGCGGCGCCGATCCGGTCGCGGGCGGTGGGGGAGAGGGCGACGAGGGAGCGGCGGCGGTCGTTCGGGTCGGCGTGCCGCTCGACGACGCCGGCCTTGACCATGCGGTCCACGAGGCGGGTGGCGGAGCCCGAGGTCAGGCCGGTGAGGCGGGCGATGTCGCCGGTGCTGACCGGTTCCTGCTCCATGTCGAGGAGGGCGACGCACTGCATGTCGGTGGGGTGCAGGCCTACGTGGTCGGCCATGGCCTGGTTGAAGAGCGAGTAGTCGGCGTAATGCCGCTGGCTCTCGGTGACGATGCGCGCGAGCAGCTCGGCGCGGCTCCACTCATCACTCGAACGAGCGTAATCGGTTGACATCGGCTTCTCCGTGCTCCAAATTTATCTGTGTGGCGCAGAGATTGCGTCACACAGAATCTGCGTCACGTATCCACTCTAGAGCAGGAAGAGCAGGAATCCGCCATGTCGAACACGCCCAACACGCCCAGCACACCGAAGGTCCTCGTCACGGGTGGCCGCGGCTCCATCGCCCGTGGTCTCTCGGCCCTCCTCGCCGCGCACGGCGTCCCGCACCGCCTCGCATCCCGCGAGCCGGACACACCCGGCACCGTCCACTGCGACCTCACCGATCCCGCGACCTTCCCCGAAGCCCTCGCCGGTGTCCGCTCCGTCTTCCTCTACGCCGAGGCCGCCGCCATCGATGCCTTCGTGAAGGAGGCCGTCAGCGCCGGGGTCGAACACGTGGTCCTCCTGTCCTCCTCCTCGGTCCTGGCCCCCGACGCCGCCGACAGCCCCCTCGCGGCCGCCCACCTCGTGGTGGAACGGTCCCTCCTCGCCTCCCCGCTGCGCACCACCCTGCTGCGCCCCGGATCCTTCGCGAGCAATGCCCTCGGCTGGGCCTGGTCGCTGAAATCGGGCCGGCCGGTCCAGCTGCCGTACCCGGGTGCGTACAGCGACCCGGTCCACGAGACCGACCTCGCCGAAGCCGCCTTCGCGGTCCTCAGCGACCCCTCGCTCGCCGGTCGCGCGTACACCCTGACCGGGCCGCGGACACTCACCTTCGCTGCCCAGCTGGCCCTACTCGGCGACGCCGTGGGCCATCCCATACCCTTCGAGCCCGTCTCGCGCGAGCAGTGGAAGTCCGAGGTCGACGGCTACATACCGGGCCCGTACGCGGAGGCCCTGCTCGACTTCTGGGCTGCTACGGACGGGCTTCCGGTCGACCTCACCGGCGATCTCGAGCGGCTCACCGGGCACGCGCCGCGCACCTTCGAGACGTGGTGCGCGGACCATGCGGACGTCTTCCGGGCGTAGCGACTCAGCGGGCCCCCGACGGCGTCTGCCGCCAAGGGTGCGTGCTAGCGTCCGCCGATTGATCGATTTGCTAGGGGGGAATATGCGAAGGCTTTTGGGTGCCGGTGTCGCGGTTGCGACCCTCGTCGCCGGCGGCGTCGCGAGCGCGGGAACGGCCGTGGCGGCCGGGGATCCGACGTTTTACTTCGATGGACTCTCGCACAAGGTGCTGATGCCCGGAGAGGGCCGGGTCCGGCTGTCGCCGGAGGCTTCGGGCGGGCAGAACGACGGACAACCGGACGGCACGTACGTCTATGTGGTGAGCAAGAAGCCGCTGACGGATGCCGGCTGGTCGGGCGGCGGGGTGCCGACGGGTCTGAAGGTGGACCCAACGAGCGAGTGTGCGCCGAAGGCCGGGATAGCCGGGGTGTACTTGTGTGACCTGAAGTACACGAGTTTCCCCTCGCCCGAGATATCGGCGGCGAGCAGCACGGCGGACGACGCGACGGTTTACTACGGCCTCGTCTATGTGCCGCGTGGTGCCAGCATCGCTGCGGGCATCAAGGAGGCGCAGACCGCGGGGTCACAGCCGATCGGCAGCCGTCGGGCGCACGCGACCGTCACCGTGAAGACCAAGGCACACGTCGCGCAGAACACCGTGGTGCTCTCGACGCCCACGCTGCCGGCCGGTGGTTCGGTGAAGCACACGGTGAAGCTGCACGCGGTCGACAAAGGTCTCCTGCGCCTGGGCGTGGCCCCCGCACCGGGCTTCCGGTGGTGGGACGACGGCGAGCTGAAGGTCACCGCCGACGGCATCGACGCCGGCGCCGCCGTAGGGGCCGATTGCTCGCACGGGCTCGGGCAGTTCGACGGCATCCGGTGTGACGTCGAGAAGCCCGGCGACTACACGATCACCTACACGCTGAAGGCGCAGGCGACCGCGCCGGCATGGAAGCTGCGGAACACCGCGGTCTATGAGGTCTACGAGTGGGGCACGGGCAACCCGGAGAAGTCCTCGGACTTCGCGGTCGCCAGTTCGATCCCGGTGACCCAGCGTTTCCGACTCGTGGGCCGGGACGCCGAGGGCGGGCTGTGGGACCACCGGGGCACGGGCAAGGCCACCGAGCTGTTCATACCGGTCGACCCGGTCGGCGGCCGCTTCGACTGGAACCAGTACACCGCGCTGACCCGGCTGGGACCGGTGACCGTGCAGAGCACCGGGCGGGGTGCGGTGGGGCGGGACAAGGCCGGGGTGCTGTGGCTCCACCCGACGTCCGGTGACGGCTCCATCTACAAGGACCGGATCAAGGTCGGTGGTGGCTGGAGCATCTACAACACGCTGGTCGGTGTCTCCGACGTGACCGGCGACAAGAAGGCGGACCTGCTGGCGCGGGACGCCTCCGGCGGCCTGTGGCTGTACCGGGGCACGGGCCTGAACACCAAGCCGTTCGAGAGCAAGGTGAAGGTCGGCAGCAACTGGAACATCTACGACCAGCTCGTCGGCGGCGTCGATCTGACCGGTGACGGCAAGGCCGACCTGGTGGCCCGGGACAAGGACGGCAAGCTGTGGATGTACCCGGGCACGGGGGTGGCCTCGAAGCCGCTCGGGGGCAGGCAGCAGATAGGCACCGGCTGGCAGATCTACAACTCGATCGTGGCGCCGGGTGACCTGACGTCCAACGGCAAGGCCGACCTGGTGGCCCGGGACAAGAACGGCGTCCTGTGGCTCTACAAGGGCACGGGAACCGCGGCGCAGCCGTTCGGCTCGCGGGTGAAGGTCAATGTCCTCGGTACCGGCTTCGACAAGTACAACCTGCTGTTCTGAGAAACGCGGAAGGCCCCGATCCGCTCTCGCGGATCGGGGCCTTCCCACAGGGTGAGTGACGGGACTTGAACCCGCGGCCACCTGGACCACAACCAGGTGCTCTACCAACTGAGCTACACCCACCATGCCCGGTCGGAAAACCGACCGGCCGAAGAAAAGGGTACAGGGTCCGGGAGGGTGCTCGCTCCCCCCTTTTCCCGCACCCCACTCCGGTGGGTGCTAGGCGCCGGGGACGACGTGCTTGGCGGCGATGGTGCGCGCCGTGTCCGAGTCCGGACCGGGCTGCGGTACGAAGACGGCCTCCCGGTAGTAGCGCAGCTCGGCGATGGACTCCTTGATGTCCGCGAGCGCCCGGTGGTTGCCGTTCTTCGGCGGGCTGTTGAAGTAGGCCCGCGGGTACCAGCGGCGTGCCAGCTCCTTGATCGAGGACACGTCCACGATCCGGTAGTGCAGGTACCCCTCCAGTGCGGCCATGTCGCGCAGCAGGAATCCGCGGTCGGTGCCGACCGTGTTTCCGCAGAGCGGGGCCTTGCGGGGTTCCTTCACGTGTTCCCGTACGTAGGCCAGGACCTGTGCCTCCGCATCCGCGAGGGTGGTCCCGCCGGCCAGCTCGTCGAGCAGGCCGGACGACGTGTGCATCTCGCGCACCACGTCGGGCATGGTTTCCAGGGCGGCGTCCGGCGGGCGGATCACAATGTCCACGCCTTCGCCGAGCACGTTGAGCTCCGAGTCGGTGACCAGTGCGGCCACCTCGATAAGTGCGTCGTCCGTCAACGAGAGCCCGGTCATCTCGCAGTCGATCCACACCATGCGATCGTTCATGCGCCCCACCTTATGCGGAAGGTCCCCCGCAACGGTGACCACCGAGGTGACCACTGATGCGGGGGACCTTCACGGGACCTCGTTACGCGTGCTCGCGCAGCACCCGGCCCGGGGCGTAGAGCTCCGTCACCGTGGGACCGGACGCGGCCAGTGCCGCGGCCGCCCGCTGCGGCTGCGGAGTGCGCTGGTGCGGGACCGGCGAATCCGACAGCTGAGCCACCTGGACCACGTCCGCCTGCGGGCGGCGTGCCCGGTAGGCGGAGCGGTAGGCGGCCGGGGAGGACCCCAGCTGGCGGCGGAAGTGCCCGCGCAGCGCGACCGGCGAGCGGAACCCGCAACGTCCGGCGACCTCGTCGACCGAGTAGTCGGAGGTCTCCAGGAGCCGCTGCGCCTGAAGCACCCGCTGGGTGATCAGCCATTGCAGCGGCGCACTGCCGGTGAGCGAGCGGAACCGCCGGTCGAACGTGCGCCTGCTCATGTAGGCGCGCGCGGCCAGCGTCTCCACGTCGAACTGCTCGTGGAGGTGCTCCAGTGCCCAGGCGACGACCTCGGCCAGCGGGTCGGCGCCGATCTCCTCCGGCAGCGACCGGTCGAGATAGCGTTCCTGGCCACCCGTGCGGCGCGGCGGGACGACGAGCCTGCGGGCCAGTGCTCCCGCCGCCTCGCTGCCGTGGTCCGTGCGCACGATGTGCAGGCACAGGTCGATTCCGGCCGCGGTGCCCGCGGACGTCAGCACGTCGCCGTCGTCGACGAACAGCTCGCGCGGATCGACGTGGACGGACGGGTAGCGCTTGGCCAGCGTCGGCGCGTACATCCAGTGCGTCGTCGCGGGCCGGCCGTCCAGCAGACCGGCGGCGGCGAGCACGAATGCCCCCGTGCACAGTCCGACGATCCGGGCCCCCTCCTCGTGCGCCAGACGCAGCGCGTCGAGCGCCTCCGGCGGCGGAGGCGAGGTGATGGAACGCCACGCGGGAACGACGACCGTGCCTGCCCGGGCGATCGCCTCCAACCCGTATGGCGCGGTCAGCTCGAGTCCGCCGGTGGTCCGCAGTGGACCGTCCTCACCGGCGCACACGAGCAATCGGTAGCGTGGAACTCCCGCGTCCTGCCGGTCAATGCCGAACACGGAAAGTGGAATGGAGCTCTCGAAGATCGGTCCGCCGCTGAACAGCAGCACCGCGACGATCTCCCTGCGGCGACGCCCCGCGAGCTTCCTGCCGTCTACGACGACGGCGGTGGAATCCTGGCTCATGGCGCTAAGCCCCCCTTGGGTGTCGCGACTCCTTGGTCTGGTCGCACCTGCACGTATCCCCTCGGCCTTGCACGTGGCTCCCCCGCCGTAAATACATGATCGAATCTACTGCGTCCCGTGGTGTCGGCGTGACAAGTTCAGCACGCAGCGCTATGTCGACTTGGCAACTTGGCGAAAAGCATTCGATCAGGAAGCGTTCCACTCCGCTACCCGGGTGGAAAGCGCACTGTCCGGCCATGGCCAGTACTCGTAGGGTCAAAGACCCCCTGTGGCGCCGTAGTCGCTGATGGTGAGGGGGTCGGGGGGACATTCCGGCAAGGGGGGTGACCTGCCGGGAAGTTGGCTGAAAACATGCGGGTGTGGATGTGCGATTGAGTCAGTCCTGAGGGGACATCCCAGGGGAAACCTGGCATCCGTGCCGGCTTCCGGCCCCGGCGCGCGAGTGCCGGCCCCGATGCGAGGGCGTCAATCGGTCCTCGGCGAGGACCCGGGCGGCATTCCGTTCCGTCCGCTCGGACCGGCGCAGCAGCACCCGGCAGGCCGCCGTGACGGCCGCGAGGCCCAGGGTGGCGACGGCGGCCCCGCCGAAGGAGGTCCCGTAGACGACGAGGACCACGGGGACGAGCAGGCAGCTGAAGGCCGCCCAGCGCACCACGTCACCCGCGGGGTCCTCGTGGGGCCGCCGGGCGGCCTGCACGGACGAGTGAAGAGGAGGAGGTGGCATGTGGACGGACTGCGTCGGCTGAGCGGGCGACTGAGCGGGCTGGACGGGGTGAACCGGATGACCGGGCACGGCGTGCTCCCTGCGGGCTCTTCCTGGACGGTCGGACTCCTGTCCAACGGCGTGCGACGCGGCTCGGTCACTGCGCGCACGGGTGGCACACACCCGATGGGGTGCACCTCGTCACTGGCTGTAGGGGGCAGCGGACATTGCCAAGGAGGCGTGGCTGCGGCATGCTCCCTGGGACGCTCTCCAAGGGCGGCATGACCTGTGCACCACAGGAGTGTCGCCGTACCCTGGTGGGTATGGGCTTGGGAAGATGCTTCCCGGACAGAGCTCGGTCACACTGAGTTGTCGTTTTCTGGAATCGTCCCGCTTGAATCGTCGCTTCCGCCTACTGGCGCCCCGTCCCCTTGTCCCTTCCCCTGAGGACCTCTTCGCCGAGACACCCATGGCCGGTCACGAATTCTCCGAACCCGCGGACCGCAAGCGCAAACGCCTCGCCGATCCAGAATCGGCCGACCTGCGCGCGGTGGAACAACCACGTCATCCCTGCGACCCGGCCTTCCGGCACGGGGTCGTGGTGGGCTTCGACGGATCCACGTCCAGTGAGCGCGCCCTCGCGTACGCGATCGGGATGGCCCGTCGGTCAGGCTCCGGTCTGATCATCGTCCATGTCGCGAACCGGCTCCCCACCACCGTGTGGGCGGGCTGCGAGCCGCCGGTCTTCGTGGACGTGCCGGACCACCGCACCGAGGTGCTGGGGCTGGAGCTGGCCTGCGCGGACTACCTCTCCGAGGTTCCGTGGATCCTCGTCGAGCGGGGCGGGGACATCTGCCACGAGCTGGAGGAGGTCGGCCGGGAGTACTCGGCGGACGCCATCGTGGTCGGCTCCACGCACGGCATCGTCGGCCGGATCTTCGGATCGGTGGCGGGCAGGCTCGCGAAGCGGGCGCAGCGACCGGTCGTTGTCATCCCGTAACCGACTGTATGTCGATTGTGCGGTTGTGCACCCCCATGTAAGGGGTAGATAAAGGCTGCTGGGACGCAGCAAACAACTGCAGATCGAAGGGAGCCCGCCGTGGACAATGGTGTCTCTGCGGGAAGCACGGCCTCGACCTCGACCCTCGGGCACATCGCCCTGGGTCTCACCCTTCTCGCGTTCGGTATCGGGACCACCGGCATCATCGACGGTGTGACCGCGGCCAACTCCGTGTCGCTCGCCATGTACCTCGGCGGACTCGCCCTGTTCGTGCTCGGAGTCCTCGAGTACCGGGGCGGCAACGGCTTCAACGGCACGGCCTTCGCGGGCCTCGGAACCTTCTGGTTCATCTGGGCCAACGGGGCGGACGGAAAGGTTTCGGCAGACGCGGCCGGAATGTTCCTCGTGCTGTTCGCGATGCTGGCACTGACCCTCACCGTCGCGGCCTCGGGCGGACTGTTCGGTCAGGGCGTGTACGGCCTGTTCACCCTCTCCCTGCTGCTCCTGGCGATAGGCACCTTCGCCGAGAGCGACGGGCTGGCCAAGGCGGCCGGCTGGGTGGCGGCGCTCTCCGGACTGCTGGCCTGGTACGGGGCCACCGCGGCGCTGGCGAGCTGGCCGATGGCCTTCGGGAAGGGTTCGCGCGGCGCGGTCGCCGCGAGCTGACGGACCAGGCACCACGCGCACCACGCACCATGCGCACCACGCACCGCGCACCGCACGAAAAAGCCCCCGGGGGATCCCCGGGGGCTTCTTCGTGCGCGAGACCTACTCGACCGTGACGGACTTCGCCAGGTTGCGCGGCTTGTCGATGTCCCGGCCCATGGCCAGGGCCGTGTGGTACGCCAGCAGCTGCAGCGGGATGCCCATCAGGATCGGGTCCAGCTCGTCCTCGTTCTTGGGCACGAGGATCGTGTGGTCGGCCTTCTCCTGCTTGGTGTGGGCGACCGCGAGGATCCGGCCACTGCGGGCCTTGATCTCCTCGAGCGCCGCGCGGTTCTTCTCCAGCAGGTCGTCGTCCGGGACGATCGCGACCGTCGGCAGCGAGGGCTCGATGAGGGCGAGCGGACCGTGCTTGAGCTCGGAGGCGGGGTAGGCCTCGGCGTGGATGTAGGAGATCTCCTTGAGCTTCAGGGAGGCCTCCAGGGCCACCGGGTAGCCCCGGACGCGGCCGATGAACATCATCGACTTGGCCTCGGCGTACTCCGCGGCCAGCTTCTTGATGTCCTCCTCGCCGTCCAGGATCTCCTGGATCTGCGCGGGCAGCTTGCGCAGGCCGTCGATGATCCGCTTGCCGTCGGTGACGGACAGGTCGCGGATGCGGCCCAGGTGCACGGCGAGCAGCGCGAAGGCCACGACCGTGTTGGTGAAGCACTTGGTGGAGACGACGCAGACCTCGGGGCCGGCGTGCACGTACACGCCGCCGTCGGCGGCGCGGGCGATCGCGGAGCCGACCACGTTGACCACGCCGAGGACGCGGGCGCCCTTGCGCTTGAGCTCCTGGACGGCCGCGAGCACGTCGTACGTCTCACCGGACTGGGAGACCGCGATGTAGAGGGTGTCGGGGTCCACGACCGGGTTGCGGTAGCGGAACTCCGAGGCCGGCTCGGCGTCGGCGGGGATGCGGGCCAGGCTCTCGATGAGGCCCGCGCCGATCAGGCCGGCGTGGTACGAGGTGCCGCAGCCCAGGATCTTGACCCGGCGGATGCCGCGCGCCTCGCGCGGGTCCAGGTTCAGGCCGCCCAGGTGCACGGTGTTGAAGCGGTCGTCGATCCGGCCGCGCAGGACGCGGTCGACCGCGTCGGCCTGCTCGGAGATCTCCTTGTGCATGTACGTGTCGTGGCCGCCCATGTCGTAGGAGGCGGCCTCCCACTCCACGGTCTCGGGCGTGGCGGTGGTCGTCGTACCGGAGGTGGTGTAGGTCCGGAAGTCGTCGGCCTTCAGGGTCGCCATCTCGCCGTCGTCGAGGGTGACGATCTGGCGGGTGTGGGCGACGAGCGCGGCGATGTCCGAGGCGACGAACATCTCCTTCTCGCCGATGCCGAGGACGACCGGGGAGCCGTTGCGGGCCACGACGATGCGGTCGGGGAAGTCGGCGTGCATGACGGCGATGCCGTAGGTGCCCTCGACGACCTTGAGCGCCTCGCGGACCTTCTCCTCCAGGGTGTCGGCCTGGGCGCGGGCGATGAGGTGCACGAGCACCTCGGTGTCGGTCTCCGAGAGGAAGACGACCCCGTCGGCCTCCAGCTTGGCGCGCAGTTCGGAGGCGTTGTCGACGATGCCGTTGTGGACGACGGCGACCTTGTTGTCGGCGTCCAGGTGCGGGTGGGAGTTGAGGTCGCTCGGGGCGCCGTGGGTGGCCCAGCGGGTGTGGGCGATGCCGGTGGTGCCGGCGAAGCGCTTGGGGACCCGGGACTCCAGCTCGCGTACGCGGCCCTTGGCCTTGACGACCTTCAGGGCCGCCGCCTTCGGGCTGTTGACGACGATGCCCGCGGAGTCGTAGCCGCGGTACTCCAGTCGCTGCAGGCCCTCCAGCAGCAGCGGTGCCACGTCACGCTTGCCGATGTAACCCACGATTCCGCACATAAGGTCTTTCCCCTCCTGAAGTTCGGTTGTTCTTGCCGCTGTCCGGATCCCCGGCAGGTGGCGCCCGGCCGCGGGCGACCTAGCCGTAGACGATGCGGCGCAGTTGCCGGAGCGAGAGCTCCGGCGGTGATACGGCGCGGTGCGGCAGTTCTGCCGCGATCCGCTCGAAGATGTCCGCGTTGACCGCGCCCCCGGATTGGAGCTCACGGTGGCGCCGACGGACGAACTCCTCGGTGCTCTCGTCGAAGTACGCGAGAACGTCGAGCACCACTCGGGCGGCTTCGCCCCGCTGGAGCGAGGTGCTGCGCACCAAGTGGTCGACGAGGTCGTCGTGCGACGGGCGGCGGTCGGGCATCCGTCGATATTGGCGGTACGAGCCGCAGAACGCAAAAATCCTGCCCGAAATCGGGCAGGAATGCGCTGGTCTGGACCAGGGGAGGGGTGGATTCCGGTCTTTGATGCTCAGAAACGACCCAAAATCGCCGCTTTCGCCGTCGCGAACTCCTCGGCCGTGAGGATCCCCGCCTGATGCAGCTCTCCCAGCTCGCGCAGCCGGCGCAGCAGCGCGTCGTGGTCCTGCGCAGGGGCCGGGGCCAGGGCCGGGGCAGCGGGCGGCCCGGGCTCCGGCGTGGTCCCGGCCGGGAGCGAGGCTGAGGGCGAGGGCGAGAGCGAGAGCTTCGGCGCGGACGCGGACGCGAGCGCCGACGGGTGCGGCATCCGGACCGCCACGGCGGCCGCGACCAGCGCCATCAGGGGGTCCTTCTTGAAGCCGAACAGCTCCACCGAGTGCGGGTCGTACTTCGGCGGCGCGCTCTGGGCGGGGGCGCCGGCCAGGGCGAAGCGGATCCACCCGTTCTCCAGCCCCCGGGACGGGGCCCATTCCACCGACCGCAGGTCCGCGACCCGGAACTCCCGTGCCCCGCCGGACCGTTTCGCCTCCTCCGTCGTCCAGTTCCAGTCCGGGGACACCCGGTCCCCGTCGAAGGCCACCGTCCCGTCTCCCGCGCCGACCGTGATCGGCACCGCGGGGCCCGACAGGAGATAGGAGCCGGCGGGCCCGGCATCCACCTGGTCCAGCAGCAGGGCGCTGCGCACCTCGTCCACGAAGTACTCCGCCACCCCGCCGCGGTCCGGCTCCACGGTCAGCCGGTACGGATCGGAGGCCTCGGGCAGCCGGCCGCCCGTCACCTGGAGCAGCGGGTCCGCGCCGTCACGCAGCCGCAGGCGCAGCCGGCCCGCCTTGCGCCCCGGTTCGTAGGAGATCCCGGCCAGCGCGCGCAGCGGGACGAGGACCTCGCCCAGGGTCTGGCGCAGCAGTCCCACCCCCTTGTCGCGGCCCGGCACGATGCGCACCGCGTCCCCGTCGAAGGTCCATGTGCCGTCCTTCTGGATGATTTCCACCATCCTTGGATTCTTGCATCGGCCCCACGGGCCCGGTTGGCCTATACCTATGGCCATGAGAGTCCCGCGACGCGTCCTCGCCGCCCTCCTCGTCCTCGCCGCCGTCCCCGCGGCCGCCTCCTGCAGCAGTGCCGCGAGGGGGGACGACGCCCGACCCGGCGACGAGCCGCCCGTCGCGCTCGCGCCCTACGAACGGCTCCTGCCCGCTCCCGTCTCCGCGCACGCCGAAGGCCCGGGGTACGCCTTCGGCCCGGGCACGGTCATCCGTACCGGCCGGACCGGCGACGAGGAGGTCCGCAAGGTCGGCGAACTCCTCGCCGAGCAGTTGCGCGGCCCCAGCGGGCTGCCGCTGCCCGTGGTCGACGGCGCGGAGGGCGACGGGATCCGGCTGCGGATCGACGGCGCGGCCGAGGGGGCGGGGGAGGAGGGCTACCGGCTGGAGTCCGGGCCCGGCGGGGTCACCCTCACCGCCCGCACGCCCGCGGGCCTCTTCCACGCCGGCCAGACGCTGCGCCAGCTCCTGCCGGTGTCCGGTCCGGGGACGGTGCCGGGCGGCACGGTCACCGACGCGCCGCGCTTCGCGTACCGGGGGGCGATGGTGGACGTGGCCCGCCACTTCTTCACGGTGGAGCAGGTCAAGAGGTACGTCGACCAGCTCGCGCAGTACAAGATCAACACCCTGCACCTGCACCTGACCGACGACCAGGGCTGGCGCATCGCGATCGACTCCTGGCCGCGGCTGGCGCAGTACGGGGGCGCGAGCGAGGTCGGCGGCGGGCCAGGCGGGCACTGGACGAAGGACGAGTACCGGGACCTGGTGGCGTACGCCTCGGAGCGGTACGTGGGCGTGGTCCCGGAGATCGACATGCCCGGCCACGTGAACGCCGCACAGGCCGCCTACGCCGAGCTGAACTGCGACGGCAAGGCGCGCGAGCGCTACACCGGGATCAAAGTCGGCTTCAGCTCGCTGTGCGTGGGGGAGGAGCGGACCTACGCGTTCATCGACCAGGTGCTGGGAGAGCTCGCGGAGCTGACTCCCGGCACGTACCTGCACATCGGCGGCGACGAGGCGCACTCCACGCCCGCGGCGGACTACGCGGCCTTCATGGACCGGGCGCAGGCGGTGGTGGCCAAGCACGGCAAGACGGTGGTGGCCTGGCACCAGCTCGCCACGGCCCGGCCGGCCCCGGGGGCGGTCCTCCAGTACTGGGGCCACGACCGCACGGCGGCGGCCGAGAAGGCGGCGGTGGCCGCGGCGGCCAAGGCCGGCAACCCGGTGATCCTGTCCCCGGCGGACCGGCTCTACCTGGACATGAAGTACGACAAGGCGACGAAGCCGGGCCTGGCCTGGGCCGGGTACGTACCGGTGCGCCGCGCCTACGACTGGGACCCGGGGGCCTATCTGACGGATCTCCCGGAGTCCTCGGTCCTCGGGGTGGAGGCCCCGCTGTGGACGGAGACCATCGCGACGCGGGGGGACTGGGAACTGATGGCCTTCCCGCGCGTCCTGGGCCTCGCGGAACTGGGCTGGTCCCCGGCCGCCACCCGCGACTGGACCTCGTACCGCCTGCGCCTGTCCGCCCAGGGCCCGCGCCTCGACGCCCAGGACGTCAACTTCTTCCGGACGCCGGAGGTGCCGTGGTCCTGACAGGGGCTTACGGGGCCTTGCGGGGCGCCTAGAGCTCCGCCGTCGGGTCCTCGTCCGGGGCCTGGCCCGCGTAGGCCTCTGCGAGGAGTTGGTCCTCCGTGGCGCCGAGGCGCCAGTAGCCGGTGAAGCGGACCGCGCGGCGGTCGACGCCGCAGTCCTGGACGAAGTGCCTGCGGACCGCGCGGATCGTCGCGGACTCGCCCGCGATCCAGGCGTACGGGGCCGCGGCGGCGGGCCGTCCGGCCGCCCGGAGGGCCTTCAGTACCCGGTCGGTGCGTTCGGGGCCGGCGCCCGGCTCCCGTACGACCCAGGTGATGTCCGCGTCGGCGGACGTCGGCAGGTACAGCCGGTCGTCCTCGTGGGGGACCTCGAACCAGGCCCTGACCGGGGTGCCCTCGGGGAGCCGGTCCAGGATCGCGGAGGCCGCGGGCAGGGCGGTCTCGTCGGCGTACATCAGGATCGTGTCGGTGGCGGCCGGCGGCTGGAAACGTACGGACTTGTTCTCCGCGACGGCCGGACCGATGGCCATGATCCGGCGGCCCGTCATCGCGCGGCCCGCCCAGGACGAGGCGGGGGAAGAGGTCCCGTGCAGGACGAAGTCGATGTCCACCTCGTCCACCCCGGCGGCGGTCCGGCGCTGCTCGCGGACCGTGTACGAGCGCATCACCGGGCGCTCCTCGTCCGGCATCGCCCGCCAGTCACCGAACCAGGTGTCCTCGCCCGTGGACGGCAGCGCCGTGTGCTCCCGGCCGGCGGGCGGCAGGAAGAGGGAGAGGCTCTGGTCGTAGCCGCCCGAGCGGAAGTCCGCCAGGGAGGCGCCGCCGAAGGTGATCCGCAGGAAGGAGCGGCCGAGGCGGCGCGTGCGGAGCACTTCGAGCTCGAAGAACCGGAAGTGCGGGATCGAGGGTGAGGGCGCGGCGGCGTCGGCGGTGTCGGTGGTGTCGGCGGTCATGCGGAGGGTCCCCCTGGGAGCGGCGATGACGGGCGAAGCGGAAGGCCCCGGCGCCTGGGTGAGGTGCCGGGGCCGGACGGCCAGGGGTCAGCTGACCTTCTTGGCGTTCTGGATGGACTTCGCGAGGTCTTCCAGGATCTGCGCGCACTTGTCGTACGAGTAGACCGGCTCGGTGACGCGGGGGGTGACCTGGCCGGCCTTGGCGGCGGGGAGCGTGGCCCAGGTGGGCTTCTCCTTCGTCAGCTGCGCGGGCTGGAGGGCGCTGCTGCGGTTGTCGAGCAGGATCAGGTCGGCCGGGTACTTGCCGGCGTTCTCCCAGCTGAGGCTTTCGAAGAAGGTGCTGCCCTCGTCCAGCTTGTCCGGGGTGACGAACTCGACGCCGAGCTGCTGGAAGTAGCTCAGGTCGGCCGCGGTCTTCGGCGTGGAGATGTAGAAGTGCTCCGCGTCGCCCGAGGCGACGAGCACCTTGATGCCGGGGTTCGCCTTGACCGCCTCGCGGACCTTGGCGGAGGCGGCCTCGAAGCGGGCCTTGCCGTCGACGGCCTTCTTGGCGTTCAGGTCGGCGCCCAGGGACTTGGCGAGGTCCGCGGTGCGGGCCAGGGCCTTGTCCATGGTGACGCCGTCACCGCCCACGCGGACCGCGGCGACCGGGGCGACCTTGAGGATCTTGTCCTTGGACTCGTCGGGCACGTACCAGTACGTGTCGTCCCAGGTGTTGGTGACCAGCAGGTCGGGCTGGAGGGCCGCGTACTTCTCGACGTTGAACTCGCCCCAGACGTTGCCGAGGATCTCGACCTTGGAGATGTCCATCGAGCCGGCCTGCACGTCGGGCTTGCCGTCGGAGGTCTTCGTCGGGCCGAACACGCCCTTGACGTTGACCCCGTAGTCGTAGAGCGCGGCCGCGGTGCCGGTGAAGGCGACGATGTTCTTCGGAGTGGACTTGGCGGTGACGTTCTTGCCCAGGTCGTCCTTGAAGCTCCACGCGCCCGAAGCGGCGCCCGTGCCCTTGTCGCCCGAGCCGTCCTTCGCGGAGTCGCTGCCACCGCAGGCGGTGAGCGCGGCCACGAGGCCGAGGGCGCCGCCCGCCGCGATGAGACCGCGACGGGTGAGGAAGGAGGAGCGGGACTTGGGCATGGGAATGTCCACTTTCGTACGTCTTCGGGCGGCTCGGGTGTTCGATAGGAAGGTTAGCCTAACCTTTGCTGAAAACGACAAGGGGCCCTCCTCGCGGAAGGCCCCGTGCCGCACCACCGACTGCCGTCAGACGGAAAGCCCCAGCTCACGGGCGATCAGCATGCGCTGCACCTCGCTCGTGCCCTCGCCGATCTCCAGGATCTTCGAGTCGCGCCACATGCGGGCCACCGGGTACTCGTTCATGAACCCGTAGCCGCCGTGGATCTGCGTGGCGTCACGCGCGTTGTCGACCGCCACCGTCGAGGAGTACAGCTTCGCGATGGCCGCCTCCTTCTTGAACGGCTCCCCGGCCACGAGACGGGAGGCCGCGTCGCGCCAGCCGATCCGGGCCATGTGGGCGCGCATCTCCATGTCCGCCAGCTTGAACTGGATGGCCTGGTTGTCGCCGATCGCCTTGCCGAAGGCGTGCCGCTCCTTGGCGTACTTCACGGACTCGTCCACGCAGCCCTGCGCCAGGCCCGTCGCGAGCGCCGAGATGGCCACGCGGCCCTCGTCGAGGATCCGCAGGAACTGGGCGTAGCCGCGGCCCTCTTCGCCCACCAGGTTGGCGAGGGGGACCCGGACGCCGTCGAAGGACAGTTCACGGGTGTCCGAGGAGTTCCAGCCGACCTTGGAGTACGGGGCGGCCACCGTGAAGCCGGGGGTGCCCGACGGGACGATGATCGAGGAGATCTCGGGGCGGCCGTCGGCCTTGCGGCCCGTGACGGCGGTGACGGTGACCAGACCGGTGATGTCCGTACCGGAGTTGGTGATGAAGCACTTGGAGCCGTTGATCACCCACTCGTCGCCGTCCCGGACGGCGGTCGTGCGCGTGCCGCCCGCGTCGGAGCCCGCTCCGGGCTCGGTCAGGCCGAAGGCGCCGAGGATCTCCCCGGAGCACATCTTCGGCAACCACTGCTGCTTCTGCTCCTCGGTGCCGAAGAGGTACAGGGGCATCGCGCCGAGCGAGACGCCGGCCTCCAGGGTGATGGCGACCGAGGAGTCGACGCGGGCCAGCTCCTCCAGGGCGATGCCGAGGGCGAGGTAGTCGCCGCCCATGCCGCCGTACTCCTCCGGGAAGGGCAGGCCGAACAGGCCCATGCGGCCCATCTCGGCGACGATCTCGTACGGGAACTCGTGCCGCTCGTACAGATCGCCGATCTTGGGCGCCACCACATCGTGCGCGAACGCCTCTACGGTGCGGCGGAGTTCCTCGTGCTCGGGGGTGAGCCGGTGGTCGAGGGCCATGGTCTTCGTTACTCCTTGTGGGAGAGGGCGCGGACGGTGCGGGAGGGGCTGGGACGCCCCAGCTGCTCGGCCATCCACACGCTCGTGGCGGTGAGGGCGGCAAGATCGACCCCGGTCTCGATGCCGAGGCCGTCGAGCATCCAGACGAGGTCCTCGGTCGCGAGATTGCCGGTGGCGCTCTTGGCGTACGGGCATCCGCCGAGGCCGCCCGCGGAGGCGTCGACGGTGGTCACGCCGTGCTGGAGCGCGGCGAGGGTGTTGGACAGGGCCTGGCCGTAGGTGTCGTGGAAGTGCACGCCGATCCGGTCGGTGCCCACGCCCTCCTCGTTCAGCGCGGAGAGGAGGGCCTGCACGTGCCCCGGGGTGGCGACGCCGATGGTGTCGCCGAGGCTCAGCTCGTCACAGCCGAGGTCCAGGAGGGCCTTGGCGACGCCGACCACCTGGTGGACCGGGACCGGCCCCTCCCAGGGGTCGCCGAAGCACATGGAGAGGTAGCCGCGGACGTGCGCCTTGTGCTCCTTGGCGCGGGCCACGACCGGCTCGAACATCTCGAGGGACCCGGCAACCGTGCGGTTGAGGTTGCGGGAGGCGAAGGTCTCGGTGGCCGAACCGAACACGGCGATCCGGGTGGCGCCCAGCGCGAGCGCGCGGTCCAGGCCGCGCTCGTTCGGGACCAGGACCGGCAGCTCGGCGTGCACGTCGGCGAGGAGGGGGAACAGCTCCTCGGCGTCGGCCAGCTGGGGGACCCACCGGGGGTGCACGAAGCTGGTGGCCTCGATGGTGGTGAGCCCGGCGGCGGCCAGCCGGTGCACGAACTCGGCCTTCACCCGGGTCGGGACGGTCGCCTTCTCGTTCTGCAGCCCGTCCCGGGCGCCCACCTCGTGGATCCGGATCCGGGCCGGGAGGCCCTCCCCCGGGAAGCTCATCGGAAGCCCGTTCATTCGGCCTTCTCCTCCTCGTCCGGGGTCACCACGGCCAGGACCTGGTCCATGGCGACGGTGGTGCCGGGGGTGACGTCGAGTTCGGTGACGGTGCCGGCGTGCGGGGCGGAGATGACGTGCTCCATCTTCATGGCCTCGACGACGAGCAGGCTCTGCCCCGCGGTCACCTTCTCGCCGACGGCGACCTTGACCACCGTGACGGTGCCGGGCATCGGGGCGGCGAGGGTGTCGGCGCCCGCGCGTCCCGCGCCGCGGAGGTTGGCCTCGACCGGGTCGTGCGTCTGCACGTGCCAGGAGTCGCCGTCGCGGCCCAGCCAGGTCCCCTCCGGGGAGGTGGCGTGGCTGAACCGGTGGGTGACCCCGTCGAGTTCGACCGTGAGGTGGTCGGGGGTGCGGTGCACGATCCGGCCCCGGGCCGGGGTGCCGGGGCTCCGCCCCGGACCCCGCGCCTCAAACGCCGGCGGGGCTGGATTTGGCTGAGCGCCGCCGTCGGGTGCGGGATTCGACGGCAGTCCGGAGCCGGCTGCGGGGAGGGGATGCGACCGCGTCGCTGAGTGGGCCGGGTCAAGCGAGTCCGTCCGCGTCGCGGATTCGGCAGAGTCCAGGAGGAGCTCCGTGTCCGGTCCCGTCCCGGCGGGCCGGGTGCGGACCGTGACCGGGTCCTGGCCCGGGAGGCGGAAGTGGTGGACCGTCCAGGCGGGGGTGCCGCCGAGGCGCCAGCCGTTGGCGGAGTCGAACGGGTCGACCCAGCCCTTCGGCCCGTCCGGCGTGTGAGGACCGGGGTCCGGGGCGGAGCCCCGGTTTCGGGAAGGGGCGGGGTGGGGGACGGACAGCAAGGCCGCGGCCGCGTACACCTCCGCAGGCACCCCCTCGGGCAGGAGCTGGGACAGGTCCCGCTCCACCAGCCCGGTGTCCAGGTCACCCGAGACCACGTCCGGATGCGCGAGCAGCCTCCGCAGGAAGCCCGTGTTGGTCTGCACGCCCAGGATCACGGTGTCGGCCAGGGCGCCCCGGAGCACGCGCAGCGCGGCCGCGCGGTCGGGCCCGTAGGCGATGACCTTCGACAGCATCGGGTCGTACGTGGAGCCGGTGTCGACCCCCGCCGCCAGGCCGGAGTCCGTACGGACGGAGCCGCCGTCCGGCTCCGACAGGGCCAGCACCATGCCGCCGGAGGGCAGGAAGCCCCGCGCCGGATCCTCCGCGCAGACGCGGGCCTCGATCGCGTGCCCGGTCAGCCGGACCTCCGACTGCCCGAAGCCCAGCTCCGCGCCCGCCGCGACCCGGAGCTGCTGCTCCACCAGGTCCAGGCCCGTGATCAGCTCGGTCACCGGGTGCTCCACCTGGAGCCGGGTGTTCATCTCCATGAAGTAGTACGAGGAGGGGTCCCCGCCCGGGACGATGAACTCCACCGTCCCCGCGCCGACGTACCCGCAGGACCGCGCCGCCTCCACCGCCGCCGCGCCCATCGAGGCCCGCAGCTCCGGCGTCAGCAGGACCGACGGGGCCTCCTCGATCACCTTCTGGTGGCGCCGCTGGAGCGAGCACTCGCGCTCCCCGAGGTGGACCACGTTCCCGTGCGCGTCCGCCAGTACCTGGATCTCGATGTGCCGCGGCCGGTCCACCCAGCGCTCCACGAGCAGGGTGTCGTCGCCGAAGGAGGACTTCGCCTCGCGGCGGGCCGCCGCGATCTCCTCGCCGAGCAGCGCGGAGTCCCGTACGAGCCGCATGCCCTTGCCGCCGCCGCCCGCCGAGGGCTTCAGCAGCACCGGCATGCCGATCTGCTCGGCGGCGGCGACCAGTTCGGCGTCGGACAGCCCGCTGCCCGAGGAGCCCGGGACCACGGGCACGCCCGCGGCCTTGACGGTCTCCTTGGCGCGGATCTTGTCGCCCATCAGGGAGATCGCCGAGGCCGGCGGTCCGATGAACGCCAGGCCCGCGTCCGCGCAGGCGGCCGCGAAGGCGGCGTTCTCCGCGAGGAAGCCGTAGCCGGGGTGGACGGCCTCGGCTCCCGTGCGGCGCGCCGCGTCGAGCAGCCGCTCCACCGACAGGTAGCTCTCGGCGGCCGCCGCCGGGCCGATGCGCACGGCCGTATCGGCCTCCCGTACGTGCCGGGCGTCCGCGTCGGCGTCGCTGAAGACGGCCACGGAACGGATGCCGAGCTCCCGCAGCGTGCGGATGACGCGGACCGCGATCTCGCCCCGGTTGGCGACCAGAACAGTGCTGAACATCAGTGAGGTCCTCACGTCACATACGGAAGATGCCGAAGCCCGAGTCGCTCAGGGGAGCGTTCGCGCACGCGGTCAGGGCCAGTCCCAGCACCTGCCGGGTCTCCATCGGGTCGATGACCCCGTCGTCCCACAGCCGCGCCGTGGCGTAGTAGGCGTTGCCCTGTTCCTCGTACTGCGCCCGGACCGGGGCCTTGAAGGCCTCCTCGTCCTCCGCCGGCCACTCCTGCCCCGCGCCCTCGATCTGGTCGCGCTTGACCGTGGCCAGGACGGAGGCCGCCTGCTCGCCGCCCATCACGGAGATCTTGGCGTTGGGCCACATCCACAGGAACCGGGGGCTGTACGCCCGCCCGCACATCGAGTAGTTGCCCGCGCCGTACGAGCCGCCGACCACCACCGTGAGCTTCGGGACCCGGGTGCAGGCCACGGCCGTGACCATCTTGGCGCCGTGCTTGGCGATGCCGCCCGCTTCGTAGTCCCGGCCGACCATGAAGCCGGAGATGTTCTGGAGGAAGAGCAGCGGGATGCCGCGCTGGTCGCACAGCTCGATGAAGTGCGCGCCCTTCTGCGCGGATTCGGAGAACAGGATGCCGTTGTTGGCGACGATCCCGACCGGGTGCCCGTGGATCCGGGCGAAGCCGGTGACCAGGGTCTGCCCGAACTCCGCCTTGAACTCCTGGAAGCGGGAGCCGTCCACGATCCGGGCGATGATCTCGCGGGCGTCGTACGGGGTGCGGGAGTCGACGGGGACCGCGCCGTACAGCCCGTACGGGTCCACCTTGGGCTCCTCGGGAGCCTCGACCGACCAGGGCAGGGCCTGGCGCTCGGGCAGGGTCGCCACGATGTTCCGTACGATCCGCAGCGCGTGCGCGTCGTCCTCCGCGAGGTGGTCGGTGACCCCGGAGATCCGGGAGTGGACCTCGCCGCCTCCCAGCTCCTCGGCCGTGACCACCTCACCGGTGGCGGCCTTCACCAGCGGCGGGCCGCCGAGGAAGATCGTGCCCTGTCCGCGGACGATGACGGCCTCGTCGCTCATGGCCGGTACGTACGCGCCGCCCGCCGTGCAGGAGCCGAGGACGGCGGCGATCTGCGGGATGCCGGCCCCCGACATGCGGGCCTGGTTGTAGAAGATGCGGCCGAAGTGGTCCCGGTCGGGGAAGACCTCGTCCTGCATGGGGAGGAAGGCGCCGCCCGAGTCGACCAGGTAGAGGCAGGGGAGACGATTCTCCAGGGCCACCTCCTGGGCGCGCAGGTGCTTCTTCACGGTCATCGGGTAGTACGTGCCGCCCTTGACGGTGGCGTCGTTCGCGACGATCACGCACTCGCGGCCGCTGACCCGGCCGATGCCGGCGATCACCCCGGCGGCCGGCGCCGCGCCCCCGTACATCCCCTCGGCGGCCAGCGGGGCCAGCTCCAGGAAGGGGGACCCGGGGTCGAGGAGGGCGTCCACACGGTCGCGCGGCAGCAGCTTCCCGCGGGCGGTGTGGCGGGCGCGGGCCTTCTCGCCGCCGCCGAGCCGGGCCGCCTCCAGCCGGGCCCGCAGGCCCTCGGAGAGCTCACGGTGGGCGGCCTCGTTGGCCCGCCAGGCATCGGACGCCGGGTCGGCGGCGCTCGTCAGCACTGGTGCCTGCTGCATCGGTCGAGCTCCCTTGCTCGGTGCGCTCTTGTTAATGAGCGTTAACGCATGTGGGACTTAGGTTAACGACCGCTAACGGCCCTGTCTAGAATGGATTCCCATGAGCACCAGAGCGGCCGCCCCGACCCGGCGCGAGCAGATCCTCGGCGAGGCTGCGCGCCTCTTCGCCGAGCGCGGTTTCCACGGCGTGGGCGTGGACGAGATAGGGGCCGCCGTCGGCATCAGCGGCCCCGGCCTGTACCGGCATTTCGCGGGCAAGGACGCGATGCTCGCCGAGCTGCTCGTCGGCATCAGCGAACGGCTGCTCACGGGCGGCCGCCGCCGGGTGGAGGAAGCCGCTGCTGCCCCGCACGGGGATCAGGCAGCCGTACTGGCCTCCCTCATCGACGGCCACATCGACTTCGCGCTCGACGACCGGGCGCTGATCACCCTCCACGACCGGGAACTGGACCGGCTGCGCGAGGCCGACCGCAAGCTCGTACGGCAGCTGCAGCGCAAGTACGTCGAGCTGTGGGTCGACGTCGTACGGGAGCTGCACCCCGAGGTGGGCGAGGCGGAGGTACGCGTCTCCGTGCACGCGGTCTTCGGCCTGCTGAACTCCACCCCGCACCTCGCGGCGCTCGGCCGGGACGCGACGGAGTCGCTGCTGCGACGGCTCGCGAACGGGGCCTTCGGGGCGCTGTCGGGGTGAGGCGGGGCGGCCGGGGTGTCCGGGGGGCGGGATGGAAGGGACGGCTCCGGGCGCGCGGCGGCAGAATGGGCCGCATGCCGAAGCCGATAGAGACGCCTGTCCCCAGCCGAGCCGAACTCATCGACCACCTGGTCCGCACGCGGATCGCGGGGGAGGTGGCCACCCCGCGCGACAACAACCTCTCCCACTACCGCAAGCTCGCCAACGGCGACCGGCACTACTGGCTGGGCCTGGAGCTGGGCGACCGCTGGACGGACGAGCAGGACGTGCTCGCGGTGATGGCGGAGCGCTGCGGTGTGGTGGACGACCCCGCGCACCGCGTCGGCCAGGACACCATCGACCCCGAACTGACCGTGTCCGCCCTGGACCGGATGGCCGCGCGACTGCGCAAGGCCGCGCTGGACCGGCAGAGCGTGCTGCTCGCCACCGGGCACCCGGGCGGCCTGCTGGACGTCCACCGCGCCACCGCCGACGCGCTGCGCGCGGCCGGCTGCGAGATCGTGGTGATCCCGCCGGGGCTGGTCGCCGACGAGGGCTCGGTGTGGCAGTTCGCGGACGTCGCCGTCCTGGAGCGGGGTGCGACGCTCTGGCACACCCACTCCCCGGAGCCGATGGCGGCGATCCTGGACGCGCTGGCGGCGCTGGGCCGCCCCCAGCCCGACCTGGTCGTCGCCGACCACGGCTGGGCGGGCTGCGCGGCGCAGCGAGGGCTGGACGCGGTGGGCTACGCCGACTGCAACGACCCCGCGCTCTTCCTGGCCGAGGCCGAAGGCACCCTCCAGGTGGCGGTACCCCTGGACGACCACGTCCGCGACCCGCGCTTCTACGACCCGATGGTCGCGTATCTCCTCGCGGCGGCGGGCCTGCTGTAACCCTCTCGGCTCCGGTGCGGCGCCGTTGCCGGGGACCGGTCCCCGGGCCCCTGCGCCTCAAACGCCGGCGGGGCTGGGGTGTGGTCGGGGCTCGGGGGCTGCGGGTGGGGGTCGGTGCCGGGGGCGGGGTGGGGTGTCGGCCTGGACTGCATGATTTAGGCGCCCTCGGCTCTACTTCGACAGTTGTGGGGTGTGTCTGCGCCACACATCACGCTTTACGTCCCGGCCAACACCCCACCCCGCCCCCGTCCCCGCCCCGGGCCGCGAGCCTGCGACCCCGGCCGGGTGATAGTCCGGTCCCGCCGGCGGTTGGTCTTTTCAGCCGTCCGGCGTTTGAGGACCGGGGTCTGGGGCGGAGCCCCAGGGGGTCCGGGCGCAGCCCGGGACCCCGCCTTCAGCCCGTCCGGCGTTTGAGGACCGGGCTCCGGGCAGCGCCCGGGGAACGGGCGAAGGGCGGGTAGGGGACTCCGCCCCGCAGGGCCGGACCACCCGCACCCGCCCACCGGACCCCGTGCCGGGACGGCGGGGGCGGCAGCCCTGACCGGCGCCACCGCCGGACGGAGTCCGGCGCAGCGGCGCGAAGCCCGCGCAGCGGTGCGAGCTCCGCGTCGAAAAGGTGCCCGGCGCAGCGGCGCGAAGCCGGTAAGGCCCCCAAGGGGCCGCACCGCGCGAGCGGCGCGTTAAGAAGGAAAAGGAGGAGTGGGCGTCGGGTCCAGGTAGACCCGGCGGATCGCCGGGAAGCGGTCCCGGAGCTGCGCCTCGGCGACCTCGCACGCCGCCTCCACCTGCGCAGCGGACGCCAGATCGTGGAAGTCGACCTTCGCGGCGATCAGCACCTCCGACGGCCCCTGCACGATCGTGGTCAGCTCGAGCACGCCCTCGATGTGCAGCACCGACAGCAGTTCCTCCCGTACCTGCGCCCGCATCGCTTCCGGCAGCGGCCGCCCGATCAGGTACTGCGCGTTCGAGCGCCCCAGCTCCCACGCCACCCACACCAGCAGCAGCCCGATGAGGAGGGAGGCCACCCCGTCGTAGGCGCCCGAGCCCGTGAGCTGTGCGCCGAGCAGGCCGCCGGCCGCCAGGGCCAGGCCGATCAGCGCGGCCACGTTCTCCAGGAGGACGGCCTTCACGGCCGTGTCCGGGGTGTGTTTCACGTACAGGCCCAGCGGCGCCCGCATCCGCGCCGCCTCGCCCTTGACCTGCCGCCAGGCGACCAGGAGGGAGTAGCCCTCCAGGAGGGCGGCCACGGCCAGGATGATGTAGGAGAGGGTCGGATTGCCGGGGTCCTCCCCGTGGACCAGTGTGTGGATGCCGTCGTAGATGGCGAACACCGCGCCGCCGACGAAGGTGGCGATCGATGCGAGGAGTGCCCAGATGTACCGCTCGGGCCCGTAGCCCAGCGGATGCGCCTCGTCCGCCGGCTTCGCGCTCCGCTTCAGCGAGGCCAGGAGCATCACCTCGGTCACCGTGTCGGCCACCGAGTGCGCCGCCTCGGAGAGCATCGCGCTCGATCCGCTGACGATTCCGCCCACGGCCTTGGCCGCGGCGATGCCGAGGTTCGTCACGACGGCGACGATGACCGTGCCGACGCTCTCGCCCTGGTCGTCGCTTCCGTTTCCGTTCACCATCGCATCGCTGCTGGACATGGTGTGACGTTACGTCGGACGGTCGTACTACGCGCGCGGGACGCGCACCACGCCCTCCTGGATGACCGTCACGGCGAGCCTGCCGTCCTGGGTCCAGATCCGGGCCTGGCCCAGGCCCCGGCCGGCGGCAGCCGAGGGCGACTCCTGGTCGTACAGCAGCCATTCGTCGGCGCGGAACGGCCGGTGGAACCACATCGCGTGGTCCAGCGAGGCGCCGACCACGTCGCCGACCGCCCATCCGCCCTTCCCGTGCGCGAGCAGCACGGAGTCGAGCAGGGTCATGTCGGAGACGTAGGTGGCCAGGCAGGTGTGCAGGAGCGCGTCGTCGCTCTCCAGCTTGTCGGCGGTACGGAACCACACCTGCGAGCGCGGTTCGACCGGTTCGCCGACGCTGCCCCAGGGCGGGACCGTCGCGTAGCGCAGGTCGACCGCTCCGCGCGCCTCGATGAGCCGTTCCACCGTGCCCGGGTCGCGGAAGACCTCCCGGTAGTGCGGGAGGGACTCGGCGGCCGTCGGGAGGGTCTCCGGATCGGGGGCCTCCGGCATCGCGGTTTGGTGGTCGAGGCCCTCCTCGTACGTCTGGAAGGACGCGGAGAGGTGGAAGATCGGCTGGCCGTGCTGGACGGCGACGACGCGGCGGGTGGTGAAGGAGCGTCCGTCGCGGATCCGGTCGACCGAGTACACGATGGGCGCGCCGGGGTCACCCGCGCGCAGGAAGTACGAGTGCAGCGAGTGCGCGGTGCGGTTCGCGGGGACGGTCCGGCCCGCCGCCACCAGGGCCTGGGCCGCGACCTGGCCGCCGAAGACCCGCGGTACCAGCGCGGAACGGCTGGTACCGCGGAAGATGTTCTCCTCGATCTGCTCGAGGTCGAGCAGGTCGAGGAGAGTCGTGAGGGCCTCGTTCATGGGGGAAGGCTAGATGCCTACAGGCCCATCGACTTGGCGATGATGGACTTCATGACCTCGCTGGTGCCGCCGTAGATGCGGTTCACGCGGTTGTCGGCGTACAGGCGGGCGATCGGGTACTCGTTCATGTAGCCGTAGCCGCCGTGCAGCTGGAGGCACTTGTCGATGACGCGGTGCGCGACCTCGGTGCAGAACAGCTTCGCGGAAGCGGCCTCGGCGGCGGTGAGCTCACCGGCGTCCAGGGCCTCCAGGGCGCGGTCGGCGACGGCCTCGGCGGCGTCCACCTCGGCCTGGCAGGCGGCCAGTTCGAACTTGGTGTTCTGGAAGTGCGCGACCGGCTTGCCGAAGACGGTGCGGTCGGTCACGTACTGCTGGGCGAACCGGACGGCGGCCTTGGACTGCGCGTACGCGCCGAAGGCGATGCCCCAGCGCTCGGACGGCAGGTTGGCGCCGAGGTAGTAGAAGCCCTTGTTCTCCTCGCCGAGCAGGTCCTCGACCGGGACCTTCACGTCGACGAACGCCAGCTCGGCGGTGTCGGAGGTGCGCAGGCCGAGCTTGTCGAGCTTGCGGCCGATGGAGTAGCCCTCGGACTTGGTGTCCACGGCGAAGAGGGAGATGCCGAAGCGGCGGTCGTCCTCGCGGGGGGCGGAGGTGCGGGCGCAGACGATCACGCGGTCGGCGTGCACGCCGCCCGTGATGAAGGTCTTGGAGCCGTTGAGGACGTAGTGCGTGCCGTCCTCGGAGAGCTTGGCGGTGGTCTTCATGCCCGCGACGTCGGAGCCGGTGCCCGGCTCGGTCATCGCCAGGGCCCACATCTCCTCGCCGGAGACGAACTTCGGCAGGAAGCGCTTCTTCTGCTCGTCGCCCGCCAGCATCTTGATGTAGGGGAGGGCGAGCAGCACGTGCACGCCGGAACCGCCGAAGTTGACGCCCGCGCGGGAGGTCTCTTCGTAGAGGACGGCCTCGAACTTGTGGGTGTCCAGGCCGGCGCCGCCGAACTCCTCGGGGACGTTGATCCCGAAGATGCCCAGCTCGCCGAGCTTGTAGTAGAACTCGCGCGGTGCCTGGCCGGCCGCGAACCACTCGTCGTAGACCGGGACGACCTCGGCCTCGATGAAGGCGCGGATGGTCTCGCGGAACGCCTCGTGGTCCTCGTTGAAAACGGTACGGCGCACGGCCGGCTCCCTTCGGTCGCGGCGGTCCGCCGCTTTCATAGCTAAGCGCTTGCTCATAGCTAAGTTACCCGGCGGTCACTCCGACTGTCCAGGGCGGGGCGGTGTGACCCGGAACCATTCCGCGGGCCGGGCCCCGGGAGACGTGCCACCAACCCGAGACGGGTCCCGCCTGACGCCCCTCAGGGCAGCAGGCGCAGCGCGAACCACAGCTCCATCCGGGTGTCCGGATCGTCCAGGTCGGCTCCGCCCAGCAGGTCGGCGGCGCGGGCGATCCGCTGGCGGACGGTGTTGCGGTGGATCCCGAGGGCGGCCGCGCTGCGGTCCCAGCTCCCGTGATGGGCCAGCCAGCCGCGCAGGGTGTCCCGGAGCGCGGGGGAGAGGGGGCCGAGCAGGGCCTCGGCGTGGGCCCGGGCCTCGGCCGCGCCGACCAGGCCCGCGAAGCCGGGGTCCCGGTGCCGGACCAGCGGGGTACGGGCCGCCTCGGCGCGCTCCAGGGCCCGCCCGGCCTGCGCGTCGGCGCCGGGCAGCCCGCCGGGCTCGGCCGCGGCGCTCACCCCGAGCCGCCATCCGGGCTGCGGGGTGGGCTCGCGGTCGGTGAGCAGGCGTACGGGGCCTGGGTGCGCGGGGCCTGCGTGCGCGGGGCCCGCGTGTGCGGAGTCCTCGCGCACGGGGTCCCCGGGTACGGAGTCACCGCGCGGGTCCAGCAGTACGGTGCCCAGCGCGGCCGCCAGGGCGCGCGGGTCCCCGGTGCCGGTGCCGCGGGCGTGGACGGCGTACCAGGGCCCGGGGCCCAGTGCCCCGGCCGGGTCCCCGCCGAGGAGCAGCCGGGTCAGGGCGGCCTCCGCCCCGGCCGGGCGGTGCGCGGTGAGCAGGGTCAGCAGTACGGCCGCCACCGAGGCGACGGTGTGGTCCCCGGGGGCCCGCGTCGGGGTCGCGAGGGCGAGGACCCACCCGTCGCCCAGGGCGTGGACGCCGAGGTGGAGCCCACCGTGCGTGGCCGTGGCGGTGACCGCGGAGCCGGGTGCGACCCGTCGGGCGAGGCCGCCGAGCACATCGAGGATCTCGGGGACGGGCGTCGTTCCGGCGGAGGCGCCGGGAGCGGCGGGCTGAGCCCCGGCCGCCTCTACGGGGGTCGGCCCGGGCTCCGCCCCGGCGGCGGTCGCCGGCCCGGTGGCCGCCGCCGGGGAATCCGGCCGGGGGGCGGGGAGGAGGCCGGCCCAGCCGCCCAGGGTCGCCGCCAGCCGGCGCAGGACCGCCGGGACCGGGTCCGGGCGGGCGGCGGCCGCGGCCAAGGATTGCTGGGCCTCGGTCACCCGGCGGAGCTCGGCCGTCCGGGCCCGGGCCATCAGCCGCCAGACGCTCCGGCCGACCGCGGTGAACGGGGTCCCGGGCGGCACCTCGACCAGGGGCAGCCCGTACCGCTCGCAGGCCTCGATCAGGGCCCTGGGCACGGTCTCGTGCACCGGGGTCACCCCGAACCCGACCGCTCCGACACCGGCCCGGACCAGCCGCGCGACGTACGGTCCGGCGTCGATCGGCTCGCCCGCCGCGTGCCCGGCACCCACGTGCCCGGTGCCGACCGGCACCGTCCCGGCCCGCTCGGTGTGGGCGCTCCGGGTGTGGGCGCGCCGGGTGTCCGCGTGCCCCGCGCCCCCGTGGCCGGGGCGGACGTCGGCGGGCCCGGCTCCCGCGGGACCGACGTCCGCCCCCGGGGGCTCCGCGCGGCTGCCCGCACCGTGTTCCGTTCCCCCGGCCGGCCAGGCACCCGCCCCGGCGAGGCCCGCTCCCGCCGTCAGGAGGAGCTCGCCGCCCAGCAGGTAGGGGGACGGGTCCGCCATCTCGGAGGCGTGCACCCCGTGCAGTTCGGCCTCGGCGGGCCCGGCCAGGTGGCGCAGCCCCAGCTCGTGGTCGGCGAGCAGCCGGCCGAGCGCGACCGGCGGGGTGGGAGGGGCTTCCATGAGTGGATACTCCGTACACATAGGTGGAGCGTGATGGATGAAACGTACACTTCGCCGACCCGAGGTGTCCGTTTACGCTCGAAGGACCGCACCGCACACCTCCCCGGAAGGCCCCCCATGAGCACGCAGCCGCGCGGCCCCGTCGACTCCTCCCGCATCCCGCGCTACGCGGGCCCCGCGACCTTCGCCCGGCTGCCCCGCCTGGACGAGGTCGGCGGCAAGGCCGACGTGGCCGTCGTCGGCGTGCCCTTCGACTCCGGAGTCTCGTACCGCCCCGGCGCCCGCTTCGGCGGCAACGCGATCCGTGAGGCCTCCCGCCTGCTGCGCCCGTACAACCCGGCGCAGGACGCCTCCCCGTTCGCCCTCGCGCAGGTCGCCGACGCCGGCGACATCGCGGCGAACCCCTTCAACATCAACGAGGCCGTCGACACGATCGAGGCCGCCGCCGACGAGCTGATCGGCAACGGCTCCCGCCTGATGACCCTCGGCGGCGACCACACGATCGCACTGCCCCTGCTCCGCTCGGTGGCGAAGAAGCACGGCCCGGTCGCGCTGCTCCACTTCGACGCCCACCTGGACACCTGGGACACGTACTTCGGCGCCGAGTACACGCACGGCACCCCGTTCCGCCGCGCCGTCGAGGAGGGCATCCTCGACACCGAGGCCCTGTCCCACGTCGGCACGCGCGGCCCGCTGTACGGCAAGCAGGACCTGGACGACGACGCCAAGATGGGCTTCGGCATCGTCACCTCGGCCGACGTCTACCGCCGCGGCGCCGACGAGGTCGCCGACCAGCTCCGCCAGCGCATCGGCGACCGCCCGCTGTACATCTCCATCGACATCGACGTGCTGGACCCGGCGCACGCCCCCGGTACGGGCACCCCGGAGGCGGGCGGCATGACCTCCCGCGAGCTGCTGGAGATCATCCGCGGGCTTTCCTCCTGCAACCTGGTCTCGGCGGACGTCGTCGAGGTCGCCCCGGCGTACGATCACGCGGAGATCACCTCGGTCGCGGCCTCGCACACCGCGTACGAGCTGACCACGATCATGAGCCGTCAGATCTCTGCGGCACGCGGCGCCCGCTAGGCACAGCGCGCAGGCGAGGCGAAGGCGAACCCGAAGGGCAACGAAGAGCGTGACGCACGACCACGACCTGGTACTCCGTCCCACCGAAGCCCAGAAGGCGGCGGCGCTCGCGCCCCCGCCGGGGCGCACGGGCGGGGACCTGGTCGTGGAGACGCTGCGCTCGCTCGGCGCGACCACCGTCTTCGGGCTGCCCGGCCAGCACGCGCTGGGCCTCTTCGACGCCGTCGGCCGCTCCGACCTGCGCCTGGTCGGACTCCGTACGGAGAACAACGCCGGGTTCGCCGCGGACGCGTACGGCCGGATGACGGGCGAGGCGGCGCCGCTCCTCCTGTCCACGGGCCCGGGCGCGCTCATGGCGCTCCCCGCCCTGGCCGAGGCGGCGGCGGCGTCGGCGCCCGTCCTGGCGATCTCCTCGCAGGTCCCGACCCCGGGCCTGGGCGGCGGCCGGCGCGGTCACCTGCACGAGCTGCGCGACCAGTCGGCCTCCTTCCGGGACGTGGTCAAGTCCGTGCACACCGCCCGGACCCCCTCCCAGATCCCGTCCGTGATCGCCGAGGCCTGGGAATCGGCGCTGACCGCCCCGCACGGACCGGTGTGGGTGGAGATCCCGGAAGACGTACTGCGCACGGAAACCTTCATCCCGCAGGTCACGGGCATGGACGCGACCCCGCACGAACTGACCCCGCGCCCGGAGCTGACCGCACTGGCGGCCCACTGGCTGGAGAACGCCGAGCGCCCGGTGATCATCGCGGGCGGCGGGGTGATCCGCTCGGACGCGGCGGGCAAGCTGAAGCAGCTCGCGGAACGCCTGAACGCCCCCGTCGTCAGCACCTTCGGCGGCAAGGGCGCCTTCCCCTGGACGCACCCGCTCTCCCTCCAGTCCTGGCTGGAGGACCGCCACATGACGGACTTCCTGGAGGATGCCGACGTCCTGCTGGTGGTCGGCTCGGGCCTGGGCGAACTGTCCTCGAACTACCACACGTTCTTCCCGGAGGGCCGGGTCGTCCAGATCGAGGCGGACCTCGGCAAGCTGGAGTCCAACCACGCGGGCCTCGGCATCCACGCGGATGCCCGCCTCGCCCTGCAGGCACTCCTCGAAACGGTCGCCGAACGCCCCGACCCGCAGGCCCCGGAGCGCGTCGCCCTGCTCCTGTCCGCCATCGCGGCCCGTCTGGACTCCCAGGACCTGACCCTGGAGCAGCGGCTCCTGACCTCGATCCGGCAGGCCCTGCCGCCACGTTCCCCGTCCTTCTGGGACATGACGATCCTGTCGTACTGGGCCTGGTCGGCCTTCGACGCCAAGCACCCCAACACCATGCACTCGGCGCAGGGCGCGGGCGGCCTCGGCTACGCCTTCCCGGCCGCTCTCGGTGCGGCCGTGGCGGAGCCGGGCACCCCGGTCCTCGCGGTCTCCGGCGACGGCGGCGCGATGTACTCGATCGCCGACCTGGCCACCGCCCGCCAGCACGACCTGGACGTCACCTGGCTGATCGTGGACGACGGCGGCTACGGCATCCTGCGCGAGTACGGCTGCGAGACGGGCACGAGCCTGACCCGCCCCGACTTCGTGGCCCTGGCGGCCTCCTTCGGCGTTCCGGCGACCACGACCACCCCGGAATCCCTCCGCGAGGACCTGGCCGCGTCCCTGAAGACCCCGGGACCTTCGCTGCTGCTCCTTCCGGCCGAGCTGAAGATGTTCGAACCCACCCACGTCTGAGGGCTGCCCGGCCGGGCGTGGACCAGAGGACCTGCGGCAGGCCGCGGTGGCCGCGGTGGCCGCCGTAGCCCCCGTAGGCCCAGCACCGCGCGCGGAACCCGCGGACCCCAGTTCGAATTGTTGCGGCGGGATGAAATCCGCCGGTCGGAGCGTTGGCGCTTCCGGTAGGGCAGGACGAACGGGGAGGCAGTACGTGGCTACGGCGACGGCGGAAACGGCGGCTGGAAGCAAACAGGGGTGGGGCAGGCGGCTCGCCGCCTACACCTGGCGGTACAAGGCCAATGTGCTGCTGGCCCTCGGATCCTCGCTCGGCGGCATGGCCGTCATGGCCCTCGTGCCGCTCGTCACCAAGGTGATCCTCGACGATGTCATCGGCGACCACAGCAAGCCCATGGGGCCCTGGGCCCTGATGCTCATAGGCGCCGCGGTCCTCGTGTACGTGCTGACCTACATCCGCAGGTACTACGGCGGCCGGCTCGCCCTCGACGTGCAGCACGACCTGCGCACCGACATGTACGACACCATCGCCCGGCTCGACGGCCGCCGCCAGGACGAGCTGTCCACCGGGCAGGTCGTGGGGCGGGCGACCACCGACCTCCAGCTGATCCAAGGGCTGCTCTTCATGCTGCCCATGACCATCGGCAACTTCCTGCTCTTCGGGATATCCCTCGGGATCATGCTGTGGCTCTCGCCGCTGCTGACCGTCGTCGCGCTGCTCATGGCCCCCGCCCTCTGGTTCATCGCCAAGCGCAGCCGCAAGAAGCTCTTCCCCGCCACCTGGTACGCCCAGAGTCAGGCCGCCGCCGTCGCCACCGTCGTCGACGGGGCCGTCACCGGCGTCCGCGTCGTCAAGGGCTTCGGCCAGGAGGAACAGGAGACCGGCAAGCTCCGCGAGGCCGGGCGCCGGCTGTTCGCCGGGCGGATGCGCGGCATCCGGATGAACTCCCGCTACACCCCGGCGCTGCAGGCCGTACCGGCCCTCGGCCAGGTCGCCATGCTGGCCCTCGGCGGCTGGATGGCCACCAAGGGACAGGTCACCCTCGGTACCTTCGTCGCCTTCTCCACCTACCTGGCCCAGCTCGTCGGCCCCGTCCGCATGCTCGCCATGGTGCTCACCGTCGGCCAGCAGGCCCGCGCAGGCGTGGAGCGGGTCTTCGAGCTCATCGACACCGAGCCGGTGATCGAGGAAGGGAAGCACGAGCTTCCCGCGGACGCGCCCGCCACCGTCGAGTTCGACGACGTGCGGTTCGGGTACGACCCCGAGCGGCCCGTGCTCGACGGGTTCAGCCTCTCGATCGCCGAGGGGGAGACCGTCGCCCTCGTCGGTTCCTCGGGCAGCGGCAAGTCCACCGTTTCGCTGCTGCTGCCGCGCTTCTACGACGCCGACCGCGGCGCCGTCCGGGTCGGCGGCCACGACGTGCGCGAGCTGACCTACGACTCCCTGCGCGATGCCATCGGGCTGGTGCCCGAGGACTCCTTCCTCTTCTCCGACAGCATCCGCGCCAATGTCGCGTACGGACACCCCGGCGCCACCGACGAACAGGTCCGTGCCGCCGTCCGCGCGGCCCAGGCCGAAGGGTTCATCGAGGCCCTCCCCGCCGGGTACGACACCAAGGTCGGCGAGCAGGGCCTGACCCTCTCCGGCGGCCAGCGCCAGCGCATCGCGCTCGCCCGCGCCATCCTCACCGACCCCCGCCTGCTGCTCCTCGACGACGCCACCTCCGCCGTCGACGCCCGCGTCGAGCACGAGATCCACGAGGCGCTGCGCGCCGTCATGGCCGGCCGCACCACCCTGCTCATCGCCCACCGCCGCTCCACGCTCGCCCTCGCCGACCGGATCGCCGTACTGGACCACGGGCGGCTCTCCGACGTCGGTACGCACGAGGAGCTGGAGCGCCGCTCCGCCCTGTACCGGCGGCTGCTCACCGATCCGGACGCGCTCGGCGCAGGCTCCCCGCGGACGCCCGGGGCGCCCGCGATGGAGGAGTTCGAGCGAGCCCTGGACCGGGATATGGAGCGGGAGATCGAACTCGAAGCCGAGATCGACTCCGAGCCCGTGAACGCGAAGCGCCGGGTGGCCGGCGGGATCACCCCCGAGCTCTGGCGGCGCCAGGAGGAGGCGGACGAGAAGACCACCGCCCCCGCGGGGATGTCCGCCACCCCCGAACTGCTCGCGCAGGTGGCCGCACTGCCGCCCGCCGACGACACCCCCGACGTGGACGAGACCCGCGCCGCCTCCGCCGAGGACAGCTACAACCTGGGCCGCCTGCTGCGCGGCTTCTGGGCCCCGCTCGCGATATCCCTCGGCCTCGTCGCCCTCGACGCAGGCTCCGGCCTGCTCCTGCCCATCCTGATCCGGCACGGCATCGACCAGGGCGTCGAAGCGGCCGCCCTCGGCGCCGTCTGGGCGGCGTCCCTGCTCGCGCTCGGCGTGGTCCTGGCCCAGTGGGCCGCGCAGTTCGCCGAGACCCGGATGACCGGCCGCACCGGCGAGCGCGTGCTCTACGCCCTGCGCGTCAAGATCTTCGCCCAGCTCCAGCGCCTCGGCCTCGACTACTACGAGCGCGAACTGACCGGCAAGATCATGACCCGGATGACCACCGACGTGGACGCCCTGTCCAGCTTCCTGCAGACCGGGCTCGTCACCGCCGTCGTCTCCGTCCTCACCTTCTTCGGCATCCTGGTCGCCCTGCTCGTCCTGGACGTGGAGCTGGCGCTGATCGTCTTCGCCACGCTGCCCCTGCTGATCATCGGCACCGTCTTCTTCCGCCGGAAGTCCGTCGCCGCCTACGAGCTCGCCCGCGACCGGGTCGGACTGGTCAACGCCGACCTCCAGGAGTCCGTGGCCGGACTGCGCATCGTCCAGGCCTTCCGCCGCCAGCGCGCCGGCGCCGTCCGGTTCGCCGAGCGCAGCGACTCGTACCGCCAGGCCCGGGTCCGCGGCCAGTGGCTGATCTCGGTCTACTTCCCCTTCGTCCAGCTGCTGTCCTCCGGGGCGGCCGCCGCCGTCCTGATCGTCGGCGCGGGCCGGGTGGAAGCCGGCACGCTCACCACCGGAGCGCTGGTCGCGTACCTGCTCTACATCGACCTGTTCTTCGCCCCCGTCCAGCAGCTCTCGCAGGTCTTCGACGGCTACCAGCAGGCCACCGTCTCCCTCGGCCGGATCCAGGGCCTGCTGCGCGAGCCCACCAGCACCCCCCGCCCGGCTGACCCCCGCCCGGTCACCGAGCTGCGCGGCGAGATCGCCTTCGAGGGGGTCGAGTTCTCGTACGGCACGGCCGAGGAGCGCGGGGAGAAGGAACCGGCGCTCAGCGGGATCAGCCTGCGCATCCCCGCCGGGCAGACCGTCGCCTTCGTCGGCGAGACCGGAGCCGGCAAGTCCACGCTGGTCAAGATGGTGGCCCGGTTCTACGATCCGACCTCCGGCCGGGTCACCGCCGACGGGGTGGACCTGCGCGAGCTGGACCTGACGGGCTACCGCCACCGCCTCGGCGTCGTCCCCCAGGAGCCGTACCTCTTCCCGGGGACCGTCCGCGACGCCATCGCCTACGGGCGGCCCGAGGCGAGCGACGCACAGGTGGAGGCCGCCGCGCACGCGGTCGGCGCCCACGCCATGATCGCCACCCTGGACGGCGGCTACCTGCACACCGTCACCGAACGCGGCCGCAACCTCTCCGCGGGACAGCGCCAGCTGATCGCACTGGCCCGCGCCGAGCTCGTCGACCCCGACGTGCTGCTGCTCGACGAGGCCACCGCCGCCCTCGACCTGGCCACCGAGGCCCTGGTCAACCAGGCCACCGACCGGCTCGCGGGCAAGCGCACCACCCTGGTCGTGGCGCACCGGCTGACCACGGCCGCGCGCGCCGACCGGGTCGTGGTCATGGACCGCGGCCGGGTCGCGGAGGACGGCACCCACGCCGAGCTGCTGGCCCGCGGCGGCCGGTACGCCGAGCTGTGGCGCACCTTCGCGGGCGAGGACGAGCCGGCCGCCGTGGCGTAGCACCGGCGGATCGCCGCGTCGACCGGCGCCCCGTGGCATCCGGGGCGCCGGTCTTCGTGTGGCGTGCGGGGCGGGCCCTACTCCTTCGGGTGAGGGTGGAACGGCCACGCCTCTTCGACCGTTCCAGTACGCCCCGCCACCCGTGCGGTGTCACGGCCCGACATCTCGTGGCTTGACGGAAGCCGGCATCCCGTTGCCGCGGCTAGAGCTCGCCGAAGAGCAGGTTCCCGGGCGCGTCCTCCGCGGTGCCGGTGTAGTACTCCCGCACCGCGCCGAGGAGTTCGTCCACGGACAGGAAGCCGTCGTGGTCGGCGTCGATCCGGGCGAAGAGCGCCTCGGTGTCCGCGTGGCTCAGCTTCGTGTCGAAGGCCGTCTGGGCCTTCTGGAACTCCTCGGGGCTGATCCGGCCGTCGTCGTCCTTGTCGGCGACCAGGAGCATCGCGTGGGCCATCGGCCGGAACGACTTGTCGTACGCCGCGAGGTCGTCCTGGAAGAGGCGCTTCATGCCCTGCTTGTACTCCTCCGGCGTGACCTTCCCGTCCCGGTCCATGTCCAGCTCGGTGAAGAGCTCCTGCCAGAAGTCGACCAGCCCGCCCATCACCCGGGTCGCCTTGGGGGAGGTCGCCGGCTCACCGAGGGCCGACAGCAGGCGGGAACCGAGACCGATGATGTCGTGCTCGTCGATCACCTGGTCCTCGTTGACGTCGAGGTGGGTGAAGGCGCGGTCCAGCTTGCGGTCGAGCAGGTCGTTCGTCATATCGGTTGCCTTTCACGGCTACGATGCGGGGTCTCTCGATCACCTAGCGTAATCTCCTGCGTGATCACGAACTCCCGTTATCCGGCTAGGAAGTTGTGGATGCACTCTTACGAGGTATGGGTCAACGGCGCCGAGGAGCCGGGCACCCGATGGATCTACTGGCCGCGGGTGGGTCAACTCCTGCGTGAGCCGTTCGAGGTGCTCGGGCTCAAGGCCCGGCTGGAGCGCGGCGAGGACCTGCCGTACGACGACCGGCTGCTGGCGGGGCGCGTGGCCATGTCCACCCCCGAGCAGGGGCTGCGCGCCCTGGCCGCCGCCCGAGCCGCCCAGCCGGGATGGGCGGGGATCCCGCTCGCCGACCGGCTGGAGCTGCTGCACGGCATCCACCGGGCCGTGGTCGAGCGGCGCGAGGAGCTGACGGGCCTGCTGGTCGCCGAGGGCCACCCCGTACGGCTGGCCGGCTGGGAGCTGGACTCCGTGGCCGCCTCCTTCCACCCGGACTCCGTGGCCGACTTCGCCGGGCGGCTGCGGGAGCCCGAGCGGACCGCGGCCGGCCGGCGCACCCGCATGGTGCGCAAGCCGGACGGGGTGGTGTGCCTGAGCCCGCCGCGCAACGCCCCGACCTCCAACTCCTTCTACGGGGCGATGGCGCTCGCCGCGGGCAACACGCTGGTCGTCAACGCGCCGCCCACCGCCCCGCTGGGCGTCGGCTTCGTGTACCGGGAGATCGTGGCCCCGCTCCTGGAGCGGCTCGGCGCCCCGCCCGGCACCCTCAACGTGCTCTGCACGCACGCCCGCGCCGTGGTGCGCCAGTGGCTGGACAGCCCCGACTGCGACGACCTGGTCTTCTTCGGCGGCTCCGAGCAGGGGCTCAAACTGGAGCGGGAGTGCGTGGCCGCGGGGAAGAAGCCCGTACTCGAACTGTCGGGCAACGACGGGGTGCTGGTGTGGCACGACGCCGAGACCGATCTCGCCGCGCGGGCCCTGTGCGAGCGGTACTACGGCTCCGGGCAGATCTGCATGACCCCGAAGTTCGCCATCGTCCATCCGGAGGTGGCCGACCGGCTCCTGAAGGAGCTGGTCGAGCAGGTGCGGGAGATCCGGCCCGGTCCGCCGGAGGATCCGCGCACGGTGCTGAGCCCGGTGGTCAAGCGGGCGGAGTTCACCGAAGTCCTCGGCGAGGTGCTGGCGGCCGGCGGGGAACTGCTGTGCGGCGGGGAGGTCGTGGACGTGGACGACGAGCCCTCGGCGGCGGGGCCGTTCATCCGCCCGGCGGTCGTCCGGGTGGACGGGCTGGCCGGGGCCGCCCGGCTGCGCGCCTTCCGCGAGGAGACCTTCTTCCCGCTGCTGTGCGTGGTGGTGCCCGAGGCGCCGGTCCGGCTGGAGGAGGCCATCGGCTTCCTCAACGCCAACCGCTACGGTCTGCGCAACTCCCTGTGGACCCAGGACGAGCGGGTCGTCGAGCGGTTCTGCGAGGAAGTGGTCAACGGCGGCATGCTGAAGGTCAACGACTCGCACATCGGCTGCGTGCCGGGGATCCCGTACAACGGCGGCACGGGAGCGACGGGCGGCATCTTCGGCGAGGCCAACCTGCCCGCCGTGCGCACCACCCACCTCCAGTCGATCGCCGTGGCCACCCTGGTCCGGCCGCGGGAGTCGGTCTTCGACCACGGGGCGGGCGTCACGCGATGACCGGCCGGGCGGGCGCCACGGGCTGAGTTCTTGTTCCACGCAACCATTCGAGGGGGTCCGGCGTCGTACGAACGTACGCACGTTGTACGTACGACCGATGGGGGGCAGGGTGTCGAAGGCGCGGAACCGGAACGGGCGATGGGCCGCCCGCGCGGTGGTGATCACGGTGACGCTGTGGCTGGGCGCGGCCGGACTGCTGACGGCGCAGCCGGCGCAGGCGGCGACCGGCTGGTGCGCGGGGAACCTGGTGCGGACGCTGCCGTTCTCCACGGGGGAGGTGCGCGTGTACAAGACGCGCGACCGGGCCTGCGCGGTGTCGGTCGCCCGGGAGCCCGGTCAGCGGCGGCAGATGTCGGTGAGCATCCAGCCGCGCGGCGGCTACCCGGTGCGCGACGCGGGGCGATTCACCCGGTACGCCGGCCCCGTCGGGGTCCACTCGATCAACCGCTGCGTGTATGTAAAGGGGAGCGTGGGGTCCGGATCAGTGGATTCCGGCTGGATCCTTTGCTGATGGAGCGGCCCAACTAGGTCTGTTCAGCCGCATGTTCCCCCGGCTAGGTTCACGGCGACCGATGTGAACTTTTGGGGAGTGTGAATGCGCAAGAAGCTCGGATGGCTGCTGTCGCTCGCGGTGCTGATCGGCACCGTGGGTGCGGCCGGCACCACGGCGCAAGCGGCCACCGCCGCGGAACCGTCCGCCGTCACGGATGCCACCGCCACGGATGCCAAGGCCGCCACGGAAGACATCAAGGACCGGATCCTCGCGATCCCGGGGATGAGCCTGATCGAGGAGAAGCCGTACCCCGGCTACCGCTTCTTCGTACTGAACTACGAGCAGCCGGTCGATCACCGCGCGCCGTGGAAGGGCACCTTCAAGCAGCGCCTGACCCTGCTGCACAAGGACGTCACGCGGCCCACGGTGTTCTTCACCTCCGGCTACAACGTCAACACCAACCCGCGCCGCAGCGAGCCGACGACCATAATCGACGGCAACCAGGTGTCGCTGGAGTACCGTTTCTTCACCCCGTCCCGCCCCGACCCGGCCAACTGGGCGAACCTCGACATCTGGCAGGCCGCCAGTGACCAGCACCGCGTCTTCACCGCCCTGAAGAAGGTCTACAAGAAGAACTGGCTCTCCACGGGCGGCAGCAAGGGCGGCATGACCGCCACCTACTTCGAGCGCTTCTACCCGCGCGACATGGACGGCGTGGTGGCGTACGTCGCCCCCAACGACGTGGTGAACAAGGAGGACTCGGCCTACGACCGGTTCTTCGCCAAGGTCGGCACCAAGGAGTGCCGCGACAAGCTGAACGCGGTGCAGCGCGAGGCGCTCGTGCGCCGCGAGCCGCTGGAGGCCAAGTACGCGGTCGCCGCCGCCGAGAACGGCTGGACCTTCACCACCGTCGGCAACCTCGACAAGGCCTACGAGGCCGTCGTGCTCGACTACGTGTGGGCCTTCTGGCAGTACAGCCTGCTCGCCGACTGCGCCACGATCCCGGCCGCCGCCACCGCGACCGACCAGGAGATCTGGGACACGATCGACGCGATCTCCGGCTTCTCGGCCTACGCCGACCAGGGCCTGGAGACGTACACGCCGTACTACTACCAGGCGGGCACCCAGCTCGGTTCCCCCGACATCAAGCAGCCCCACCTGGGCAACCTCAGCCGCTACGGCTACCAGCCGCCGCGCAACTTCGTGCCCCGCGACATCCCGATGACCTTCCAGCCGGCGGCGATGCGGGACGTCGACACCTGGGTGAAGAACAACGCCCACCAGATGCTCTTCGTCTACGGGCAGAACGACCCGTGGGGTGCCGAACCGTTCCACCTCGGCTACGGGGCCCGCGACAGCTACGTGATGACCGCTCCGGGCGCCAACCACGGGGCCAACGTCTCCAAGCTCATGGAGGCCGAGAAGGCGCTGGCCACCGCGAAGATCCTGCAGTGGGCCGGAGTGGCCCCGGCCGCCGGGTCCACCGGTGCGGCGAAGGCCGCGCCCCTGGCGAAGCCGGACGCGCAGCTCGACCAGCGCGACATCGAGCGCGAGCCGATGCTGCGCCCGTAGCGGCTCCGCAGTGGGGCCGCGGGAGGGGTGCGGGGACTTACCCGTACGCCAGCCCGTGGCCCAGCGGGTAGCGGCCCGGAACCGGAACCGGCAGGCGCCCCATGGGGCGTACGGTCCCGGTGACCACCCGGGCCGCCGCCCGCAGCTCCACGTCCGTCCAGGTGTAGGTGGCCAGTTCGGCCGCGCAGGCCGGCAGCCGGGCCGGGTCGTAGGGGTTGCGGATCGCCACCAGGACCACCGGCACCCCGGTGGCCAGCAGTCGGGTGACCAGCTCGCGCTGCGGACTCTCGCCCTCGGGGACGTTGTACGTGCACACGAGCACGGCCGCGTTTCCGGGGGCGGCCGCCACCGCACGCGCGGGCGGCAGGGCCGTCGCCCGGCAGCCCAGCGCGGACAGCTCCCGGGCCAGTACCGCGGTAGGGGGTCCCGTCGTACCCGTGGGGGAGACCGGGTCGGTCCCGGTGACCAGGAGCACCGGCCGGTCCGCCGGATCCAGCGGGAGCAGCCCCACCGGATTGGCCAGCAGGGTCGTCGTACGGTCCGCGATCTCCCCGGCGGCCGCCAGGTGCGCGGGGATGCCGACGGTCGCGTCCACCGTGTCCATCGCCCGCGCCGCGTCCGCGTCCCGCGCAGGCGCGTCGAACAGGCCCCGTCGGGCCTTCAGTTCCAGGATCCGCAGCACCGACTCCTCGATCCGGGCCCGCGTCAGCTCGCCCGACTCCACGGCCGCCAGCACGCTGCGGACGGCCAGCCCCAGGTCCGGCGGGTTCAGCAGCTGGTCGCAGCCCGCCTTCAGGGCCAGCACCGGGACCCGGTCGTCCCCGTACTTCTGGCGGACCCCGGCCATGTCGAGGGCGTCGGTGACCACCACCCCGCGGAAGCCCAGGCGTTCGCGCAGGATCCCGGTGACGATGGGCCGCGAGAGGGTCGCCGGATCCCCCGAGGGGTCGAGCGCGGGGAAGACGATGTGCGCCGTCATCACCACGTCCACGCCCGCCTCCACGGCGGCCCGGAACGGCGGCTCGTCCAGCTCCTCCCACTGCGCGCGCGTGTGCTTCATCAGCGGCAGCCCGACGTGGCTGTCGGTGCCGGTGTCCCCGTGCCCCGGGAAGTGCTTCGCCGTGGCGGCCACCCCGGCGCCCTGATAGCCGCGGATCTGGGCGGAGACCAGGGCCGCCACGGCGTGCGGGTCGGCGCCGAAGGACCGTACGCCGATGACCGGGTTGGCGGGATCGACGTTCACGTCCGCCACCGGGGCGTAGTTGTGCCGGATGCCCATGGCCGCCAGCTCGGCGCCCGCGATGCGCGCGGCCCGGCGGGCCTCGGCGGTGGACCCGCCCGTCCCCAGGGCCAGGGCCCCCAGCGCCATGGCGCCCGGGAGCAGGGTCGCGGGCCGTCCCACGCGGGCCACGGCGCCGTGTTCCTGGTCGATGGAGAGCAGCAGCGGGACGCCCGCTCCGGAGTCCGTGGCCGCACGCTGGAGCCCGGCGGACAGCTCGGCGATCTGGCGAGGGGAGCGGGAGTTGTGGGCCCAGCCGAAGTAGACGATCCCGCCGAGGTGGTAGCGGGCGACCAGTTCGGCGGGGGTGCGCACCCCGAACGCCTGCTGATTGAGCGCGGCGTCCTCGGGGTCGGGCTCGGTAGCCGCGTGCCCGTACGCCCGCGATACGAAGAGCTGCCCGACCAGTTCGGCCAGGCTCATGCGCGCCATCGTCTCGTGCGGCCGGACCCGCGGGGCCGGGGTGTGCTTCGGTGCGCGATCGCCCGGCCGGGGGTCGTCGGGGGCCGGGCCGTCTGGGTTCCGGTCGGGGCCCACCGCGGCGGACGCGGCCCCGGCAGCGGTGGCGGCGGCCACGGCGGCCACGGTGAGCAGGGTCCGGCGGGAGGCGTGGTTCGGCACGCGCCGGACGCTACTGCGGGGCGGGGCCTTGGGCGCGGGGGACACTCGCGGAGTCCCCCGTACGGGGTGCGACTCGGGGCCAGTGCTCGCGCAGGGTCCGTACGGCCTCGGTGATCGCCGGCCGGCGGGCCGCCCCGGTCCGCCACAGGGCGTACAACCGGCGTACGGGGCCCGGCTCCAGCGGTACGGCCACCGCGCCGGGCGGCAGCGTCCCGGTGCCCAGCCGCGGTACGACGGCCACCCCGAGTCCGGCGGCGACCAGCGAGACGATGGTGTGGTTCTCCTCGGCGACGTGCGTGATGTCGGGCTCGAACCCGGCCGTGCGCAGGGTCCGCACCAGCCAGTCGTGGCAGACGCGGCCGGGCGGCTGGCAGACCCAGCGCTGCCCGCCCAGGTCCGAGCGGTGGATGACGGTGCGGGAGGTGAAGGGGTGCCCGGCGGGCACGAGGAGGTCGCAGCGGTCGTCCCCGATCACGGCCTGCTCCACGCCTTCGGGGGCGGGCAGCGGTGCGATGTCCCAGTCGTGGGTGACGGCCAGGTCGGTGACCCCGCGCGAGACCAGGTCCATCGAGAGATGGGGATTGATCTCGGTGAGCCGTACTTCCAGGGCCGGGTGACGGTGGGCCAGGTCCGCGAGGACCCCGGGGAGCAGGCCGCGGGCGGCCGAGGCGAAGGCGGCGACCCGCAGCCGGCCGATGGGCTGGCCGCGGGACTCCTCCAGCGCGGTCTCGGCCTGCTCGGAGATGGCCATCAGCTGCTGGGCCGTCTCGGCCAGCAGTTTGGCCTCCTCGGTGAGGGCGACCCCGCGGCCGTGGCGTTCGAGCAGAGTGGTGCGGGTTTCCCGTTCCAGCTTGGCGATCTGCTGGGAGACGGCGGAGGGGGTGTACCCGAGGGCGGCCGCGGCGGCGCCGACCGAGCCGTGGACGGAGACGGCGTGCAGGGCGCGCAGCCGGGAGAGGTCGAGCATGCCGGTCAGCTTAGGGCGTGCCGTCCGGATCGGGCCGGGCCCGCGTCGGGCCCGCGTCGGTCGGCTTCGGGCCCGCGTCGGCCGGCGCCGCGGAACCCTGGATGAAGCATTGCTACATCCGACCCTGAAGACATTGGCGCTGGTGCTAAACGGTTGATGAGCCGATGCTCGGGTCATGCGACCCATGCACACCGCCCTCGCGGTCCTCGTAGCCGCGGTCTGGGGTTTCAACTTCGTCGTCATCGAGTTCGGACTCGGATCCTTCCCTCCGCTGCTGCTGTCCGCCCTGCGCTTCCTGGTCGCCGCCCTGCCCGCGGTGTTCTTCGTCGGCCGGCCCAAGGTGGCGTGGAAGTGGGTGATCGCGGTCGGCGTGGTCCTCGGCATCGCGAAGTTCGGGCTGCTGTTCTCCGGGATGGACAACGGGATGCCGGCAGGACTGTCCTCGCTGGTCCTCCAGGCGCAGGCGGTGTTCACGGCCGTGTTCGCGGCCGTCGTGCTCAGGGAACGGCCGGGCCGGCTGCGGATCGCGGGCATGGCCGTGGCCTTCGCGGGGATCGCCGTGGCCGCCGTGGACGAGGGCGCCTCCGGGCCGGCGCTGGGCTTCGTCATGGTGATCGCCGCCGCCGCGTGCTGGGGCGTCTCCAACGTGCTGACCCGCAAGGCCTCCCCGCCCGACGCGCTGAACTTCATGGTGTGGGTGAGCGTGGTGCCCGTGCTGCCGCTGGCGGGGCTCTCGCTCCTGCTGGAGGGTCCGGAGCGGGACCTGGCGGCGCTGCGCGGGCTCGACTGGAGCGGGGTCGGGGTCATCCTCTACCTCGCCTGGATCACCACGGTGTTCGGCTTCGGGGCGTGGGGGTTCCTGCTGCGCACCTATCCCGCCTCCTCGGTGGCACCCTTCTCGCTGCTGGTGCCGGTCTTCGGGATGAGCTCGGCGGCCCTGGTGCTCGGGGAGGGCGTGAGCGGGCTGCGCTGGGTGGCGGCCGTCCTGCTGGTCGGCGGGGTGGCGGTGACCTCACTGGTGCCCTCGAAGTCACGACCCGCGGCGGCGGTGCAGGGCGCGGAGGCGCCCGCACCCGCCCCCGGCGCGGTTCCGCTTCCGGTCGCGGGCGGTCGCTAGTGGGAACGCTTCCGGCTCCCCGGCCGCCCGGGCCGGACCCGTGACCCGGGCGAACGGAGGGTCAGACACCGTTGAAAGGCTCTTTGCCCAGCAGATATCCGGCGTGCAGCCGGTTGCGGGCTCCGATGCTCTTCATGATGTTCGCAATGTGGCGTTGACAATTTCGCAACGATATTCCGACCACATGCGCTATTCGGTTGTCCGACTCGCCCTGGATGAGCAGCGAGACGATCGTCTGCTGAATATCCGAGGTAATGGCCGCGCGGGCCGGCCGGTCGTCGTCCGAGGTGAATTTCTCGGCGGCGCTCCAGGCCCGCTCGTAGGCCTCCACGAGGAATGAGACAAGGTGGCTGTTTTTCGTTACCACCGCACCGTGGGAGCCGTCCGAAAGCGGCAAGATCGCCACTTCCTTGTCGAAGATGATGCAGCGCGGAAAACCGTGTGCGAGCGTGCACACCTCCGCTCCGAGCGGCGCGACCCGCTCGACAAAGGACGCGGTGGCCGGGCTGAACCGGGCCGTGTGCTGGTACAGCGTCCGCATGCGGACGCCGCGTTCCAGCAGCCGTTCGGTGCGTTCCAGGCTCTCCTGGAGCACCTCCGTGTCCCGGGCCCCGCCGGGCTGGGAGGTCATCACCTCGGTGCGGCAGCCGACCGCGAGGCCGGCGATGAGTTTGCGGACGTCCCCTACGCCCGGCACCAACTCCAGTGCCGTGTCGTCCTGAAGGTGCGCCGTCGTGAGCGTCAACAGATCTAAATCCCCGCGCAGTTGATCGAGGAAGGTCTGGGTCTCGTTCAGGCTGTGCTGCGCCGGGTTGAGGATCTTGATGCGTGCGTGCTCCACGGGGTACGGGGTGTAGATCTCGGTCACGGGGCACGTGCTGAGCAGCCCCAGGGTGTCCAGGGACGCCGCGGCCGCCTCTATTTCCCCGGCGGTCATGCCGAGTGCCGCGGCGGCCGTATCGCGCGTTGTTCCCGGTGTCTGTGTGCAGTACCGGTAAAGACGATCTCCGGCAGGGGTGAGCCGGGGCACGGGAAAAGGGTGGACTTGTCTGATTGTGTTCAATTCATCCCCCTGTCATGTTTTCGCCAGCGGCAACATGATCCCAGAAAGGGATGGCTCTGGATGTCGTGGAAACGACAGGATGAGGCCGAAGCTGATCCGGACCGCAAGACATCTTGAGGGGCAGGCAAGCATGCCACGTATAGCGAGTTTCCTCATCGCCATTGCGGCAACTTTCGCGGTGACCGTCTTCCTGGCCCCGTCGACCAGTGGTGCGGCGAACCTCGCCGGATCCACGGGTCCGGGTCGGGTAACCAACGATCTCGGCTGGGGATGAGATGCCTCGAAGTAAGTCGTACAACACGTACTCCAACCTGCAGCGCCCTGAGTTCCGCAAGCGCGTCGACGAGCTCCTGCTGAAGTTCGAGCGGGACTTCTACGAGCGCAGCGCGGGCGCCGACGGCATGCTCGACAAGGACAAGTTCGACCTCGAGCTGTACAAGCGGCACAACGTCGAGACGATGATCCGGATCGGCCTCAAGCGTGCCGTCGACCCGCTCATCGCCAACTACTGGGCCACCCGGGACCCGCAGCTCTGCAAGGAGTGGGGCCTGTACGGCGCGGAAGAGGGCCGTCACGACCGCATGTTCGCCGGGGACCTGCACAAGGTCGGCATGACGGACGAGGAGATCTACGCGATCCGTCCGACCTTCGCCACCGAGCTGCTCAACGGCTACTTCTACTACACGATGGCCACCGAGGGTCCGCTGGCCGCGATGATCAGCGGGTTCTACCTGGAGTACATCGCGGGCAAGACGCAGCCCGACTGGCTCGACATCATGGAGCAGCATGTCGGCGCCGACAAGACCAAGGGTGCCCGCGCCCACCTGGCCCTCGACGAGGACGACGACCACGTCGACATGGTCTGGAACCTCATCATGCGGATCATCGAGGACGAGGCCGGCGAGGAGCGGTTCGTCGAGCACCTCATCAAGATCAACTCGCTGTTCGTGTCCTACTTCGTCGAGGTCTACGCGGCCACCGTGCTCGGCGCGGGCGCCGACGCCTCGCTGCTGACCCAGGCCGCACCGGCCGCCGCCGTGCAGACCAACCTGCAGACGAAGGCCACCGCTTCGGTCTGACCGAGGGGCCCACACCTGCCGGCGACGCCCTGAAAGGCCGAGGGGCCGAGGGGCTGAAGGGCCGACACTCCCGCAGTCCGGCGATCCCGGGCATTGCGTTCCAGATGTGCCGCACGGCCCCCACGGGGCGGTGCCGCGATGTCCGGGGTCCGGCTGCTCCACCCGTCTACTCACCAAGGAAGACGATGCACTATTCGTGGCCTCGCGAACTGTCCGAACAGGACATGCGCGAAATGATCGAGCTGATGGACGCCGTCGCGGTCAAGGAGATGACCCTCGGCTTCTACGAACCGGTGGGCCTGGAGAAGGGCCTGCCCCTGATGCGGGCCTTCGAGGCCGACCTGCGCAAGGGCGCCGTCGACCTCCTCCACGTCCGCAACGACGAAGGCCGCATCGTCGGCATGGTGACGCTCGCCCGGGCCCCGCTGCCCGCCCGGCGCCACATCGTCGAGATGCGCCGCTGCGTCGTGGCCCCCGACCACCGCGGGCAGTTCCTGCTCGAAGGCTGGGCCGAGGCCCTGCGCAAGGTCGGCGAGATGGGCTGCGACGTCATCACGCTCGAAGTCCGCGACGACGGCCCCTCCGTGCTCTGGCAGCGCCTGGGCTTCCACGAGTACGGCCGGCTGCCCGACTACGCCCGAGCCGACGGCCGCCCCGTCACCGGCTTCTACATGCACGCCCGGCTCGCCGACGTCACGGCGCACTTCGAGGCCACCGGCACCTGGCTGCACGAGCTCGAGTCCGACCGCGTCGCGGTCGCGAGCTGACGTCCCCACCGGCAGGCCGTACGCGCAGACCTCGTACGCGCAGACCTCGTACGAGTAGCACCTCGTACGCGCGCCAGGCCTGAGGCACTCCCCGCGCACCCGCATCCGCGCCCCTCCTGACCGCCGCGCCGCCCGACCCGGCCGCGCGGGCCCCGTACCGAGCACGCGGTACCGAGCACGCCCCACATCGCCCCGGGCCGATCCGCCCGTGCGCCACGGCCCTTCGCGGTCGACCGGCCGGTGCGCGCTCCTCCCGCCTCACCCACCGCCCGCCGGGGCGCACGTCGACGTGCGCCGGCCGGGCTCCGGGACCACACCACTCCACCGAAGGGCACAGCCATGTCCAAGATCGCCGTCCTGACCAACGACCTCCAGTACGAGCTGGTCGAGAAGAACCCGGAGCGCGTCGCCGCCGTCGAGGCCGCCACCCCCCACTTCACGGGCTTCCTCGACGAGATGCGCAGCCGCGGCCACCACATCTTCCACCTCCAGCTCGTCAACGACCCGGACGACCCGAACGCCGAGCGCTACGACGGTCACCTCCCGGTCCAGCGCGGCACCCACGGCGCCGACATCATCGAGGCCTTCCTGGCCCCCGAGGACGTCGTCATGGAGAAGAGCAAGGACTCCGGCTTCTACGAGACCGACCTGCACGACCGCCTCCAGGCCCTCGGCGTGGACACCGTGCTGATCACCGGCATGCAGACGCAGATCTGCGTCCAGACCACCGCCGCCGACGCCTTCTTCCGCGGCTACAACATCTGGGTCCCCTCCGACTGCGTCGTCTCGGCCCGCCTGGACGACAAGCAGCGCGCCCTGGACTGGCTGGAGGGCTACTGCGCCACGGTGACCGACTCCACCGAGGTCATCCGGGTCCTCGACGCCGAGGGCGGGCTGCCCCGCAAGAACATCAAGACCCCGTGACCACGCCCCTGCCCGCAACTCCCCGTTCCGGCCCCACTCCCGAAAGGAACGAACCGGCATGACCACCAGCGTGGATCCCACCGAATTCATCGTCCTCGACCACGGCACCGGCGCGAAGCTGAGCCAGGACCTGGTCCAGCTGATCGCGGCGACCCTCGGCGACGTGTACGTCGGCATCATGGAGGACAGTGCGGTCCTCAAGATCGAGGGCGACCGCATCGCGATGACCACCGACTCCTTCGTGATCGACCCGCCGTTCTTCGGCAACGGGGACATCGGGAAGATCGCGGTCTGCGGCACCGTCAACGACCTGGCCGTGGCCGGCGCCCGGCCCAAGTACCTCACCCTCGGGATGATCCTGGAGACCGGGCTCCCCGTCCCCAAGCTGGTCCGGGTCCTGGAGTCGATCCGCGACACCGCCCGCGAGGCCGGCGTACAGATCGTCGGCGGGGACACCAAGGTGGTCCGCAAGGGCGAGGCCGACCAGATCTACCTGAACACCGCGGGCGTCGGGGTCTTCGAGCGCGAGCCGCTCACCATGACCGACGTGCGCCCCGGCGACAAGGTGATCCTCAGCGGCCCCATCGGCAACCACACGGTGCACCTGCTCTCCATCCGCGAGGGCCTCGGCTTCGAGCAGCGCGTGGACAGCGACTGCGCGCCACTGAACGGCCTCGTCGACACGGTCCTGTCCACCGTGGAGGCCGGCGCGGTCCGCTCCATGCGCGACGTCACCCGCGGCGGACTGACCGCCGTGCTCCACGAGTACGCCCACAAGCTCGGCCGCACCATCCGCGTCGACCAGGACGACCTGCCCATCCAGCACGAGACCGCGATGGCCGCCGACATGCTCGGCATCAACCCGCTGCACTGCGCCAACGAAGGCTGCCTCGCGGTCTTCGTGGCCCCGGAGGCGGAGGCCGACGTACTGGCCGCCCTGCGCTCGCTGCCCTACGGCCAGCACGCGGTCACCATCGGCGAGATCTCCGAGGACACCGAGGCCCTGGTGCTGCTGCGCGACAAGGACGGCCGCGAGACCCAGCTGGAGGAACTCCTCGGCGCCGAACTCCCCCGGCTCTGCTGAGACAAGGGACCGAGGAATCCGCCATGAGCACCGAGCAGACCGTCACGGAGCGGCCCTACGGGGCCGACACGGCCCACGGGACCGACAGGACCGACAGGACCGACAGGACCGACAGGACCGACAGGACCGGCAGCGCCTCGGGCGCCGTCGAGGAATGGCGCATCCGCGTCACCGGTGTGGTCCAGGGCGTCGGCTACCGGCCGTTCGTCTACAAGCTGGCCCGTGAACTCGGCCTCTCCGGCTGGGTTCGCAACGACCCCGAGGGCGTGCTGGTGGAGGCGTCCGGGCCGGTCGCCGCCCTGGAGGAGTTCGCGGCGGGCCTCAGCGGCCGCGCCCCCGAGCTCGCCCGGGTGGACGAGGTCCGGACGACGCGGGGGCCGGAGCGCGGCACCGTGCCCACGGGCCCGTTCACCATCGTGCACAGCGAGCACACCGGAGCCCGGTCCGCGCTGCTCCCGGCGGACACCCACGTCTGTGGCGACTGCCAGGCGGAACTTCGCGACCCGAAGGACCGCCGGCACCGCTACCCCTTCATCAACTGCACCAACTGCGGGCCCCGGTACTCGATCATCCGGGACCTGCCGTACGACCGCCCGATGACCACCATGGCCACCTTCACCATGTGCGCGGTCTGCAAGGCCGAGTACGAGGACCCGATGGACCGGCGCTACCACGCGCAGCCCAACGCGTGCCCGGACTGCGGCCCCCGGCTGCTGCTCCGGGACCGCGAGGGGAACACGGCAGAAGGGGACGAGGCGCTCCTGCACACCGCCCGGGTGCTCGCGGACGGCGGGATCGCGGCCATGAAGAGCGTCGGCGGCTTCCACCTCGTGGTGGACGCGACCAACGCGGAAGCCGTGGCGCTGCTGCGTCGCCGCAAGCGACGCGACTCCAAGCCGTTCGCGGTGATGGTCCGCGATCTCACCACGGCGCAGGGCCTGGTGGACCTCTCCGAGGCGGAGATCGCCGTCCTGCGCTCGCCGGCCCGCCCCATCCTGCTGGCCCGCAAGCGCGCGGGCTCCCTCCCGGAGTCCGTGGCCCCGCGCAACCCCAACCTGGGGATCATGCTGCCCTCGGCACCCCACCACCACCTGCTGCTGGACGCGCCCGGCCTCGAAGCGCTCGTCGCCACGAGCGGCAACATCTCCGGCTACCCCATCGCCTACCGCAACGAAGAGGCCCTGGAGCAGCTCTTCGAGATCGCGGACGTGATCCTCTACCACGACCGCGACATCGAGATCCGGGTCGACGACTCGGTGGTCCGCCTCTCCGACCACCCCGAACTGGACCAGCCGCTGCTCCAGTTCATCCGCCGGGCCCGGGGCTACGCCCCCTACCCGGTGGACGTCGGCCGCGAGGTGGTCCCCGTGGTCGCCCTCGGCGCCGAGCTGAAGACGACCGTGGCCCTCACCAACGGCTCCCAGGTCTTCCTCAGCCAGCACATCGGCGACCTCAAGAACGACGAGACCTTCGCCGCGCACCACCGCACCGCCCGGCACCTGGCGCAGCTCTACGCGCTCAAGCCGGAGGTCACGGCGCACGACATGCACCCGCAGTTCCGCTCCACCCGCGCCGCCCTGGACGACGACGGCGCGGGCCCGGCGCTCCCCACCGTGGAAGTCCAGCACCACCACGCCCACATGGCCTCCTGCATGGCGGAGAACCACGTGAGCGGCACCACCCTCGGCGTGATCTTCGACGGCTTCGGCTACGGGGAGGACGGCACGGTCTGGGGCGGGGAGTTCCTCCTCGGGGACTTCGCCGCCTACCGCCGGGTCGGCCGGATGCGCGGCCTGCCGCTGATCGGCGGGGACCAAGCCGTACGTGAACCCATCCGCACGGGGTACGCACTCGCCCTGGACGCCTTCGACGGGGACGCGGACCGGGCCCTGGCGGGCTTCCCGGCCCTCGCCGCGCTCGACGAGCAGCGCCGGCAGGTCTTCGCCGCGATGGCCGCCCGCGGGATCAACTCGCCGCCCACCTCCAGCATGGGCCGGCTCTTCGACGGGGCCGCCGCCCTCGCCGGGGTCTGCGCCAGGGCCGAGTACGAGGCCCAGGGCCCGATCGAGCTGGAGGGGCTGCTCGACCGCGACGCCGCCCCGGAACCGCAGGCCTCGTACCGCTTCGGGGCCTACGAGGCCGACGGACTGACCGAGGTGGACCCGCGGCCCGTGATCCGGGCCATGGCGGCCGACATCGCCGGCGGACTGCCCGTGGACCGGATCAGCCGCCGGTTCCACACGGCCGTCGTCGCGATGGTGCGCGAGCGCTGCAAGGCCCTGCGGGAGGAGACCGGGGTCAACCAGGTCGCCCTCTCCGGAGGCGTGTTCCTCAACGAGTTCCTGTTGCTCAACTGCCTGACCGGGCTGATCGCCGACGGTTTCGACACCCATGTCCACCGGCTCGTCCCGACCAATGACGGAGGGATCGCCCTCGGCCAGGTCATGGTCGCGGACGCCCGCTCACGCCTGAGGAATCGAAGTGGAGTGACGACGTGACCACCCTCACGCCGAACGAGATGTACACCTTCGTCGAGGCGCGCGAATCGGGCGCCCGGACCTACGCCAACGCCTTCGGCAAGCTCCTCACCGAAGGCCGCGGCGCGCGGATCCGCGACGGGCACGGCCGCGAGTACCTGGACTGCCTCGCCGCGGCGGGCACCCTCGCCCTGGGGCACAACCACCCCGGCGTACTGGCCGCGGTGGGGGAGTACCTCACCTCCGGGCAGGTCCAGCAGGCACTGGACCTGACCACCCCGGCCAAGTACGAGTACCTGCGGGCGCTGTACGCACGGCTGCCCGGCACCATGGCGGACACCTTCAAGACGCAGTTCTGCGGACCGGCCGGCGCGGACGCCACCGAAGCCGCCATCAAGCTGTTCAAGATCGCCACCGGCCGCCGGACGGTGATCTCCTTCCACGGGGCCTACCACGGCATGACGGCGGGCGCCCTCGCCCTCACCGGCAACCTGGGCGCCAAGGAGCCCGTGCCCTCCCTGATGCCGGACGTCCACCACCTGCCCTTTCCCTACGACTACCGCTGCCCCTTCGGAATCGGCGGCGAGGCGGGCATCCAGGCCGGCCTGACCTACATCGAGCGGCTGCTCACCGACCCGGAGAGCGGCATCACCACACCGGCCGCGATCTTCGTCGAAGCGGTCCAGGGCGAGGGCGGGGTGATCCCGGCACCGGCCTCCTGGCTGCGCGGCCTGCGGGAGATCACCGCCCGGCTGGACATCCCGCTGGTCCTGGACGAGATCCAGGCCGGCTTCGGACGCACCGGCACCATGTGGGCCTTCGAGGAGTCCGGGATCGAACCGGACGCCGTGCTCGTGTCCAAGGCGGCCGGCGGCGGCTTTCCGCTGTCGCTGCTGCTCTACCACGGCAAGTACGACGCCTGGACGCCCGGAGCCCACGCGGGCACCTTCCGCGGCAACCAGATCGCCCTGGTCGCGGGGCTCGCCGCCATGCGGGTCACGGAGTCCGAGGGACTGATCGAAAAGGCCGCCGCCAAGGGCCAGTCGATCGCCACCCTCCTCGGGCGGCTGGCCGCCGGCCACCCGGAGATCGGCCAGATCCGCGGCCGGGGCCTGATGTGGGGAATCGAGATCGTCGATCCCGCGGGCCCGGCCGACCGGCTCGGTGCGCTGCCCGCCGACGGGGCCCGGGCCAAGCGCATCAAGCGCGCCTGCCTGGACCACGGGCTACTGCTGGAGAGCGGCGGCCGGCACGGCGCCGTGCTCCGGCTGCTCCCGCCACTGGTGATCACCGACGAGGAGATCCACGAGATGGCGGCGGCGCTGGAGAAAGCTCTGATCGACTGCGCCTGAGCCGGAGAAGCCGGTTCGGCACGGCAGAGCACGGATCCACGGAGAGAAGGACATCGAACATGGCCATGGCCACGGGAACGAACAACAGCGGTGAGCGGCGGGTCGACTTCGACGCGGAGATCGTCTTCAGCAACGGAGGCGCCCTGCAGATGCAGGGGTTCCGCCTGGACATCCCCGGCGACGACATCACCGACGGGGAACTGGGCGAACTGATCGTCCGCCACCTCGGACTGCTGATGGTCGGCAGCGTGAAGATCACCCGCCGGGAGCTGCTCCGGGAGCCCCACAAGGGCTCCCGGAACACCGGCCCGACCGGTTCGGGCCGCACCACGACGGACCTGACCGGCCCCGCCACCCGGGCCGCCTGGCCGACGGGCCCGGGCGGCGCCGCACCGGGCCTGGCCGGCCTGGTGGACCTTCCCGTGGTCCTGGTCCGCCTCCTCGGAGCCGGAGCGCCGGTCGCCGACCGGCTCGCGCTGGCGCCCTTCGACCTCGCGGGGCACGCCGTCGTCGTGCAGACCGGCCGCGCGGCCGGTCCGTACCTCACCGAGGACGCCGTGGCACTGCTCGCCGCGCAGGGCGCGCTCCTCGTGGCCACGGACAGCCGCGAGGGCAACGGTCCGGCGTCGGCGGCGCTCGCCGCCGCCGGCCTGCCCGCCCTCACGGGCCTGACCGGCCTGGAAGCCCTCCCGGCGACCGGGGTCCGGCTGCACGCCGTGCCCTTCCCCGGCCGGGACACCGCATTGATCAGGGTCTACGGAGTAACGGATGACCACCACTGAGACCGGCCGTCACGTGCGGGGCGGCCTCCCGGCGGCCGGCGCCCTGGCCCGCCCGCTGGGCAGCGTGCTCATCGGCCGGCTCACCGACACCCGCGGCCGGCGCTACGGACTGACCCTCACCGTCGGCCTGATCGCCGCCGGCGGGCCCATCTCGGGCGCCTCGCCCTGGTGTTCGCCCTCACCTCGGGGGCCACCACCGCCTTCTGCTTCGTCACCGTCGACTTCCCCTCGTACGCCGAGAGCGCCGGGGCCGCCGGCAAGGAGGAGACCTCCGCCGCACTGCTCCTCGGCATGGCGGCGCTCCTCGCGGCCATGCTCGGCGGTGGCAAGGCCGCCGACCGGTTCGGCGCCCTGCCCGTACTGCGCCTGGGCTTCGCCGGGCTCGCCGTGGGCACGGTGCCGCTGCTGGCGGCCATGACCTGCGGACGGGTCCCCGTCCACCTGGTCACCGTGGTCCTGCTCTTCCTGCTGGGCCTCCCGCTCGCGGTGAGCAACGTCTTCGCGGGGCAGCTGTTCCCGCCCGCGGTGCGCGCCGTCGCCGTCGGCCTGCCCACCGCGGCCGCGATCAGCCTCTTCGGCGGCACGTTCCCGGTGCTCGCGGAGCTCCTGAGGTCGGCGGGCCACAACTCCTGGCTGCCGTGGTGGCCCGCACTGACCGCCGCGGCGGCGCCGGCCGCCTCGTGGGGTGTGCGCGAACACCCCGGTCGCGAACACTCCGGTCGCGAACACCCCGGTCGCGAACACCCCGTGCCCGTAACCCCTCATGCCTGAGAAGGACGTCATGACTGCACTGCTCGACGGTCTCGACTCGCTGATGCCGGCCCTCGAAGCCGACTACCGCGCACTGCACACCCACCCCGAACTCGCCTTCCAGGAGAAGCGGACGGCGGCCCTCGTCGCCGAGCGGCTGGCCGCCCAGGGCGGCTGGGAGATCACCACCGGCGTCGGCCGCACCGGCGTGGTCGCGGTTCTGGGCAACGGCGACGGACCGGTGGTCATGCTGCGCGCCGACATGGACGCGCTGCCCGTCAAGGAGGCCACCGGGCTGCCCTACGCGAGCACCGAGACCGCCACCGACGAAGCGGGCACCGAGGTCCCGGTGATGCACGCCTGCGGCCACGACCTGCACGTGGCCGCGCTGATCGGGTCCTGCGCCCTGTTCGCCCGCAACCGCGGGGCCTGGAGCGGCACCGTCGTCGCCGTCTTCCAGCCGGGGGAGGAGAGCGGCTACGGAGCCCGCGAGATGGTCGAGGACGGCCTCTTCGAGCGCTTCCCGCGCCCCGACGTGATCCTCGGCTCGCACGTGGGACCCGGTCCCGTCGGCCTCATCGCGACCCTGCCGGGCACCGTCATGGGCGCCACCGACTCCCTCACCGTCAAGCTCTTCGGGCGCGGCGGCCACGGCTCCAAGCCCGAGGCGGCCGTCGACCCCGTGGTGATGGCGGCCTCGCTCGTGCTACGGCTCCAGACCGTGGTCTCCCGCGAGATCGCCGCCCAGGAGCCGGTGGTGGTCACCGTCGGAAAGCTGCACGCCGGCACCACCGCCGCGGTCATACCCGACACGGCCGAGCTCGGCATCAACGTGCGCACCAGCTCCGCGCCGGTCCGCGAGAAGGTCCTCGCGGCCATCGAGCGCCTCGCACGCGCCGAATCGGCCGCCGCGGGCGCGACCGCCGACCCGGAGATCACCTCCGTCTACCACCTGCCGATGACCGTCAACGACACCGCGAGCGCCGAGCGGGTGGCCGACGCCCACCGCGAGCACTTCGGGGCCGGCGCCGTCATGACGATGGGCCCGACCACCGCCAGCGAGGACTTCGGGCTCCTCGCCACCGCCGCCCAAGTCCCCTCGGTGTACTGGTTCTACGGCGGCCTCGACCCGCAGGCCTTCGGCGAGGCCTTCGCCGCCGGCAGGCTGGACGAGCTTCCGCAGAACCACTCCTCCACCTTCGCGCCCGTCGCCGGACCCGCGCTGTCGGTCGGCGTCCGGACGATGGCCGCGGCCGCCCTGCCCTGGCTCGCCGCGACCCCCGCACCCGCCGTCGCGGTCGCCACCGACGCGGGTGAGGGGGGCGAGGCGGCATGAGCGCCGACCGGCCGCACATCATCGTCCTGCACCGCTGGCGGGACACCCACGCGCACTACGCCGACTACCTCGACCACACCACCGCCCACGTCACCTACGTGAGCACCGAGCTCGGCCGCGCCTCGTTACCGGGGAGCGCCGCCGCGGTCACCACCGTCGCCCTGACCGACGACCTGCCCGCCGTCCGCGCCGCCGTCACCGGGCTCGTCGCCCGCTTCGGCGCCCCGGCGCGGCTGATCGCCCTCAACGAGGGGGACCTGGACACGGCCGCGCTGATCCGCGAGGAGTTCGCGATCCCCGGCCAGCACACCGCCGAACTGGCCGTGTTCCGCGACAAGCTGACCATGTGCCGCGCCGCCGAGGCCGCCGGCCTGCCGGTGCCCGCCTTCGCCCCCGCTCCCGATCCGGCCGCCGTGCTCGCCTTCGGCGAGACCCACGGCTGGCCGCTGGTCGTCAAACCGCACCGCGGCACCGCCAGCCGGGGCGTGGTCCGGATCGACTCCGCCGCCGAACTGGACGCGCTGACCGGGCAGGCCGCGGCGCTCGCCGCCGAACCACACCTGGTCCAGAGCTACGTGGACGGGCCGATCCTGCACATCGACGGTCTGTGGGAAGGCGATTCCCTCGGCAGCTGGACCGTCTCGCGCTACGTGGGCGGCACCTGCGCCGACTTCACCCAGGGCACCTGGCTCGGCTCCGTAGAGGAGGACGACCCCGCGCTGCTGGAGGCCGTCGAGGCCTTCGCCGCCGCGGTCGGCCCCGCCCTCGGCGGCACCCAGCCCTGGGTCTTCCACCTGGAGGCCTTCGTCACCCCGGACCCCCACGGCGGGCCCGCGCTGGTCTTCCTGGAGTGCGGGGCCCGGGTGGGCGGCGGGGAGATCCCCTTCACCTGGCGCGACGTCCACGGCATCGACCTGATGGCGGCCGCCGTGGACATCCAGCTCGGCCTGACCCCGGTCCTGCCGCCGCTCAAGACCGGCGGGGTCGGCGGCTACCTGCTGCTCCCGCTCCCGGTGCCCGCCCCCTGCCGGGTCGAAGCGGCCGGCTGGGTACGGGAACCGGCGCCCGGCCGGCTCCCGTACGCCGTCAAGCACACCCCGGTCGGCTCCACGGCCCCGGCGATCAGCGGCTACGAGCACGTCGGCACCCGCTTCCGCTTCCGCGGCGCCTCCACCCGGGAGGTCGAGGCCGCCATCACCGAGTCCGCCGACTCCTTCCGTCTGACCTGCGTACCCGTCGGCGCCCTGCCCGCCGACGGGGGCTGACCTGCCCGTCGACGGCGGCTGACCCGCCCGCCGACTCGGGCTGACCCGCCCCACCACACCTCTCGCACCACCTCTCGCACCCCCGCTCTCCGGGGCGAACACGCTCCACGCCCCGTACCGGAAAGGACTCCACCGTGGTCTTCACGACCTCCGAACGCCAGCGCGTCATCCTCGTAGGCAGCCGCATACAGCAGTACCGGGAGTACGCCCTGGCCTCCCTCGCCCGGCACTACGAGGTGACGCTCGTCGCGCCGGAGGCGCCGACCTGGCAGGCCCGCTACGCGGACACCCACCGGATCGCCGACACCACGGACGCCGCCAAGCTGTACGCCCCGGTCGCCGACCTGCGCGGGGAGGTCGCCGACGCGGCGATCGTCACCTGGGACGAGTGGTCGCTGGTCGCCGTGTCCTCGGTCGCCGCCAAGCTCGGCATGCGGGCCATGGACCCGGCGGCCGCCAGGATCTGCCGCGACAAGTACGCCACCCGGCAGGCCCTGGAAGCGGCCGGCATGGCCGCCGTCCGCTACGTCCCGGCCACCACCGAGGACGAGGCCGTCGCCGCGGCCGAGTCCATCGGCTTCCCCGTCGTCGTCAAGCCGCGCACCCTCGGCGGCAGCTTCGGCGTGATGATGGCCCGCGACGTCGACGGCCTGCGCCGGGCCTTCCGGCTCGCCTCCACCAGCCGGCTGCGCGGCGCCGGCACCACCGCGTCCGTCCTGATCGAGGAGTTCGTCGAAGGCCCCGAACTGAGCGTGGACAGCGTCGTCGTGGACGGCGTCGCCACCCCGGTGTGCGTGGCCCGCAAGCGCCTCGGCGCCCACCCGTACTTCGAAGAGGTCGGCCATCTCGTCACCGACTGGCGCCACGAGCCCTGGGCGCAGGCCGTCACCCAGCTGGTCCAGGACTCCCACCGCGCGGCCGGAGTCGACTACGGCGTCACCCACACCGAACTGCGCGTCGCCGCCGACGGCCCCCGCCTGATCGAGCTCAACGGCCGCCTCGGCGGCGACCTCATCCCGCACCTGAACAAGCTCGCCACCGGCGTGGACCTGCCGCTGGCCGCCGCCAGGATCGCCTTCGAAGAGACCCCCGACATCACCCCCACCCGCGCCCTCAGCGCCGAGGTCCGCTTCCTCTACCCGGCCTACGACGGCGCCGTCGAGCGCGTCGTCCTGCCCGGCCCCGAGGACGTCGAGGACCTCGCCGAGGCCGTCGCCCTGGTCGAGCCCGGCGACGAGCTGCTGCTCCCGCCCCGCGGGCTGACCCCCCGCTCCGCCGCGCTCGTCGCCGTCAGCGCGACCCCGGCCGGCACCCGCCGCGCCCTGGACCGCGCCGAGGCCCTCTCCCGTACGGAGGTCTCCGGAGTCGCCGCGCACCGGCTCGGCGCCCGCGTCGAGAACGCCGTGACCCGCCGCTTCTTCGACCACGAGCGCACCGCGCGCCGCCAGACCGTCTCCGGAGTCCGCGGCGTGGAGTGGTTCCGCTACGGAGCCGGCGGCGGCGAGGGGCTCAATCGCCCCGTCTTCCTCAGCGAGGCCGACGTGGCGGGCCTGGAGAACGACCTGAACGGCCTCTTCGACCTGCTCAAGGCCGTGCCCGCCCGGCTCTTCGGCGGCGACCTGCGCGCCTTCGCCACCGCCGTCGGCATGTCCCCCACGCAGGCCGACCTGGTCCTGCGCGGCTCCGTCGACGAGCTCGCCCCGCTCTCCCGCGCCGACCTGTACCGCGAGACCGGAGGCTTCCGCGTCATGGAGCTCAACACCGGCTCCTCGCTGGGCGGCTGGCAGATGGGCGAGTTCGCCCGCGCCCTGATCCAGGACGCCGAGTTCGCCGAGTTCGCGGCCACCGAGAGCCTGGTCCACCCCGACCCGCTCGCCCGCATCACCGAGGTGCTGCGCCGCCAGGCGCCCTCCCTCGAAGGCATCGAGCGGCCGCTGCTGGCGATCACCGACTGGCCCGAAGGCTTCGAGAAGTCCAAGTGCTGGATGGAGTTCGTCGTACCGGCCTTCGAGCGGCTCGGCTTCGAGACCGTCGTCTGCCACCTGGGCGACTTCGCCTACGAGAACGGCAACGTCCTCCACGAGGGCCGCAAGGTCGACGTGGTCTACCGGATGTTCCTGCCCGGTGAAATGCCCGACGAGCCCCGCACCTACGACCTCGTCAACCCGCTGCTCGACGCCGTCGAGGCCGGCACGGTCGAGCTGTTCGCCCCGCTCGACTGCGAGCTGTACGGCAACAAGGGCAGCCTCGCGATGCTCAGCGACGAGCGCAACCGCGCCGTCTTCACCGAGGCCGAGCACGAGCTGATCGACCGGATCCTGCCCTGGACCCGCTTCGTCCGCGACGAGAAGGTCAGCTTCGGCGGCGAGAAGATCGACCTGCTGCCCTACGCCATCGCGAACAAGGACCACCTGGTCCTCAAGCCCACCCTGCTCTACGGCGGCGTCGGCGTCACCCCCGGTTGGACCACCGACCAGAAGGAGTGGGTGGCCAAGCTCCGCCGGGCCGTCGACGGTCCGTACGTCCTCCAGCACCGCCTGCTGCCCACCACCGAGCGGTTCCTCTCCGAGGACGGCGAGACCTGCGAGGACATGGCCGTCGCCTACGGGACGCTGATGGTCGACGGACGCTACGCCGGCACCCTGGCCCGCGGAGTCACCGACCCGGCCGTGGGCATCGTGAGCATGCTGCGCGGCGCCCAGATCGGCTGCGCGTTCCACGTGGACCCGGCCGCCGAGGGAGTGGAAGCAAAGTGACCGACATCGGGAACGGGGCCGCCGAGCCGGTGGAGGCGACGGCGGCCGCAGCGCCGGCCGCCGCCGCACCCGCCACGCTCTGGCGGGACCCGGAGTTCCTCAAGTTCTGGTCCGGGGAGGCGATCTCGCAGGTCGGGGCCCAGGTCACGACCCTGGCGCTGCCGCTCACCGCGGTGCTGACGCTCGACGCCAGCTCCTCCCAGGTGGGCTTCGTCAACGCGGCCTCCTACGCCCCGTTCCTGATGGTCACCCTCCTGGTCGGCGTCTGGGTCGACCGGGTGCGGCGCAGGCCCCTGATGATCATGGCCAACGTGGGGCGGGCGCTGCTGGTCAGCGCGGTGCCGCTGCTGGCCGTGCTCGACCTGCTCCGCATCGAGTACGTGTACGTCGCCGCGCTGCTCGTGGGCACCCTCACGGTGGTCTTCGACGTCTCCTACCAGTCCTACCTGCCGACCCTGGTCGGCAAGGAGCACCTGGTGGAGGGCAACAGCAAGCTCCAGGGCACCAGTTCGCTGGCCCAGATCGGCGGGCCCGGACTGGCCGGTCTGCTCATCGGCTGGGTCACCGCCCCCTACGCGCTGCTGATCAACGGGATCTCGTACCTCGTCTCCGTGCTGACGCTGCTCGCCGTACGGCGCGTGGAGCCGGCGCCGGTGCCCCAGCAGGAGCGGACCGGGATCCGGACCAGCATCGCCGAGGGCATCCGGATCATCCGGGACAGCGCCCACCTGCGGGCCTGCGCCCTCCAGTCCGGCCTGTACAACCTGTGCTGGATGTCCCTCCAGACGGTCTTCGTGCTCTACGCGGCCCGCACGCTCGGCATCTCACCCGGCGGCATCGGCCTGCTGCTGGGCACCGGGGCGGTGGGCTCGCTGGCCGGCTCGATGGCCGCCCAGTGGCTCAAGCGCAGGACCGGACTGGGCCCGGCCATCCTGACGGCCCTGCTGCTGTGCTGCCTGGCACCGGTGGCCATCCCGGCCGCACCGGCGAACGGCGGGGCGCTCTCGCTGGTCCTGTTCGTCGCCGCGTTCGCCCTGATCGGCGCGGGCGGCACCATCGCCAACATCCACATCATCAGCCTGCGCCAGTCCATGACCCCGGACCACCTCCTGGGCCGGATGAACGCCGGGTACCGCTTCGTTTCCTGGGGCACGCTGCCGCTCGGCGCCCTGCTCGGCGGCTGGCTCGGCGACCTCATCGGGCTGCGCGAAACGCTCTTCGTCACGGCCGGGCTCTTCCTGACCGCGGTCCTGGTCGTCCTGAAATCGCCGGTGTGGCGGCTGAAGGACTTCCCGCCCCAGATCGTCGCCGAGCCGCGGAAGGCGGACGCAAGATGAGCGCAGCGCAGCAACCCGCCGCCCCCCGCGGCATCGAGGCCCCCCGCGACATCGAAGCCCCCAGCATCGAAAAGCTGCTCGCCCGCCGGACCGGCTGGGGCCGCTCCGACGCCGTGAGCCGGATCCTGGCGGCCGCCTCCGCCCCCGGGGTCCTCTCGATGGCCGGCGGGATCCCGGCCCCCGACAGCTTCCCCGTGACCCGGCTCGCCGAGGCAACCGACCGGCTGTTCGCCGGGCCGGGCGGGCAGGCCGTACGGGCGCTCCAGTACGCCCCCACGGACGGCATCGGCCCGATGCGCGAGGTGATCGCCGCCCGGGCGAGCGCGACCGGCGCCCCCGTCGGGCCCGACCGGGTGATGGTCACCGCGGGCAGCCAGCAGGGCCTGGACCTCGTCGCCCGGGCCATCGTCGACGAGGGCGACGAGGTGGCCCTGGACGACCCGAGCTACCTGGGCGCCGTACAGGTCTTCCGGCGGGCCGGCGCCCGGCTGCTGCCGGTGCCCGGCGACGCGGAGGGCATGCGCACCGACGTACTGGAGGAGCGCCTCCTGGCCGGGGCACGGCCCAAACTGGTCTACGTCGTACCGCACTTCCACAACCCCACCGGAGCCGTGCTCTCCGAGGAACGCCGCCGCCACCTGGCCGCGCTGGCCGAACGGTTCGGTTTCCTCGTCGTGGAGGACGACCCGTACGGGGACCTGGCCTACGAGGGGAGCCGGCTGCCGTCCACCGACGTCCACAGCGGGCGGGTGGTCCGGCTCATGAGCCTCTCCAAGACGGTCTGCCCGGGACTGAGGGTGGCAGGTCTGGTCGCCCCGGCCGGGCTGATCGGGGAACTGGTCGCCGCCAAGCAGTGCGGGGACCTCCAGACCAACACCTTCGGCCAGTACCTCCTCGCCGATCTGCTGGGGGACCCGGAGTTCCTGCCGGCCCATCTGGCGGGCCTGCGCACGCTGTACGGCGGCCGGGCCCGCGCCATGGAGACGCTGCTGCGCGAGCGGCTGCCCTGGCTGGACTTCGAGCGGCCGCGCGGCGGGCTCTTCTTCTGGTGCCGGCTGACCGACCCCCGGGTCGGCTCGGACGCGCTGTACGGGCACGCGCTGGCGCAGGGAGTGGCCATCGTGCCCGGCACGCCCTTCTGCATCGAGGAGGACGGCTCGCGGGTCCTGAGGCTGTCCTTCGCCTCCCTGGACGGCGCGCAGCGCCGCGAAGGGGTATCGCGGCTGGCCGCGGCCTGGGGAAAGGCCCTCGCCGACGGACCGTCTTCCGTCTTTCGTCCACACCCTCAAGGAGCAAGGCCGTGACAACGACGTCGCCCGCACCGGTGACCGCCGAATCCCTGGTGGCCCGGTTGTTCCAGGTGATCGACAGCCGCTCGTGGGACCGGCTCGGCGAGGTCTTCGCACCGGACGCCGTGTACGAACGGCCGGGCTACCCGGCGCTGGAGGGTCTCGACCGGATCCGCCGGTTCTACGAGCACGAACGGATCATCACCTCGGGAGCCCACGAGGTGAGCCAGGTGACCGGGGGACTGGCCGCGGCCGCCTGCTGGGGGCGCTTCCAGGGCGCGGACAAGGACGGCAAGACCCTGGACGAGGCCTTCGCCGACACCTATCTCGTGCGCGACGGCAGGATCGAGCGGCGCAAGACCTTCTTCTACCGCCCGGCGATCTGACCCTTCTACCGCCCGGCCGGGGTCCGGACCGCCGGGGGCGGCCCGGACCCGGCCCGGGGCTGATTCGTCCGAACGGGTGAGGCGTGCTACTTCTTGCCGCCACCGAGGATCTGGCCGAGCAGGTCGCCCAGGCTGCCGCCGGCCGCCGGAGCCGCGCCGGCCGGACCCGCGGGGGCGGCGCCGGCCGTACCCGGGACCGCTCCCGGCGAAGGGATCGGGGACTCGCCGCCGGCCGCCGCCGGGGCTCCGCCGCCGGCCTTCCCGGAGGCCGCGCGCTTGGCGAAGACCGCCAGCAGGACCGGGATCAGCAGCTCGATGACCCGGGCGACGGTGGGCGCGGGGATGCCGGTCTTCTTCGAGACGGCATTGGCCACGGGCTTGCTCACCTTGGCGAGCACCCCGGCCATCATCCCGCCGCTGAGCATGCCGCCCAGGCCGCCGCCGAGGGTGGCCACGCCCTCCAGCGGGGCCTGGGTGACCTCGGCGAAGGCCTGGCGGACCTCGTTGCCGTCGTCGTCATCGGCGTCGGCCTTCTGCTGGAGGTCGCCGGTCATCGCCCCGACCGTCGTCGCGACGGTGTCACGGGCGCCGTTGGTGTCGGTGCCGAGGAGGCCGGCGATCTCGGTCAGCCGGTCGTCGCCGAGTTCGGTCAGCACGTCGTCCTGGAAGGAAGGTTCGCTCATGCCTGAAACGCTACTTCTGTGGCGATTCGGCGGCACCTCGGATGGCATCCGGAACCCCCCTGGGTAATGGAAAGGTAAAGTTCCGAATTCGCGTGCAACCACCGGCAGGGGTCGCGGGTCGTATGGTGCGTCGGGACTTCCGGGGGGGATCCGGGGGGATCGGGAAGTCCGACGAGGGAGGGGTAACCGTGAGGGGGTCCGGCCGAAAGGCGGGACCCCCTTCTGGTTGTCCGCTCCCGGTCGGCCGCTTTTTCCACAGGCCCGGCGGGCCTGTCGCACCCGGGCTGTAGTTTCGGGCCATGACGACGAACGCGGCCGTGGCGCCGGCGGTGGTCGAGGGGGTGCTGGAGCGCATCACCTACGCCAACGAGGAGAGCGGATACACGATCGCCCGGGTGGACACCGGCCGTGGCGCCGGGGACCTGCTCACGGTCGTCGGCTCCCTCCTGGGGGCCCAGCCGGGTGAGTCGCTGCGCATGGAGGGCCGTTGGGGCTCGCACCCCCAGTACGGCCGGCAGTTCACCGTGGAGAACTACACGACCCTGCTGCCCGCGACCATCCAGGGCATCCGGCGCTATCTCGGCTCCGGCCTGATCAAGGGCATCGGCCCGAAGATCGCCGACCGGATCGTGGAGCACTTCGGCCTCGACACCCTCGACGTCATCGAGGAGCAGCCGAAGCGGCTGATCGAAGTGCCCGGCCTCGGCCCCAAGCGGACCAAGCTGATCGGCGCGGCCTGGGAGGAGCAGAAGGCCATCAAGGAGGTCATGGTCTTCCTCCAGGGAGTCGGCGTCTCCACCTCCATCGCGGTGCGCATCTACAAGAAGTACGCCGACGCCTCCATCTCCGTGGTCCGCAACCAGCCGTACCGGCTCGCCGCCGACGTCTGGGGCATCGGCTTCCTGACCGCCGACCGCATCGCGCAGGCCGTCGGGATCCCGCACGACAGCCCGGAGCGGGTCAAGGCCGGGCTCCAGTACGCCCTGTCCCAGTCCGCCGACCAGGGGCACTGCTTCCTGCCCGAGGACCGGCTCATCGCCGACGGGGTCAAGCTGCTCCAGGTGGACACCGGGCTGGTCATCGACTGCCTGGCCGAGCTCGCCGCCGATCCGGAAGGGGTCGTACGGGAATCCGTGCCGGACCCGCAGGGCGGCCCGGACCCCCTCACCGCCGTGTACCTGGTGCCGTTCCACCGCGCCGAGCTGTCCCTGGCCGGTCAGGTCCGCCGCCTCCTGAACGCGGACGAGGACCGGCTGCCCGCCTTCCGGGACGTGGACTGGGACAAGGCCCTGGGCTGGCTCGCCGGCCGGACCGGAGCCACGCTGGCCCCCGCGCAGCGGGACGCGGTCCGGCTCGCCCTCACCCGCCGGGTCGCGGTCCTCACCGGCGGCCCGGGCTGCGGGAAGTCCTTCACCGTCCGCTCGATCGTGGAGCTGGCCCGGGCCAAGAAGGCCAAGGTCGTCCTCGCCGCCCCCACCGGCCGGGCGGCGAAGCGGCTGGCCGAGCTCACCGGGGCCGAGGCCTCCACCGTGCACCGGCTCCTGGAGCTCAAGCCGGGCGGGGACGCGGCGTACGACCGGGAGCGGCCGCTCGACGCGGACCTGGTCGTCGTGGACGAGGCCTCGATGCTCGACCTGCTGCTGGCGAACAAGCTGGTCAAGGCGGTGGCACCGGGTGCCCACCTGCTGCTGGTCGGGGACGTGGACCAGTTGCCCTCGGTCGGGGCGGGCGAGGTGCTGCGCGATCTGCTCGCCGAGGGCGGGCCGGTCCCGGCCGTCCGGCTGACCACCATTTTCCGGCAGGCCCAGCAGTCCGGGGTGGTCACCAACGCCCACCGGATCAACACCGGCCTGCCGCCGATCACGGACGGGTTGCCCGACTTCTTCCTCTTCCCCGAGGAGGACACCGAGGAGGCCGGAAAGCTCGCCGTCGACGTCGCCGCCCGTCGTATTCCAGCCAGATTCGGCCTCGACCCGAGGCGGGACATCCAGGTCCTCGCCCCCATGCACCGCGGCCCGGCCGGCGCCGGAAACCTCAACGCGCTGCTCCAGCAGGCCATCACCCCGGCCCGGCCGGGCCTGCCCGAGAAGCGGTTCGGCGGCCGCGTCTTCAGGGTCGGCGACAAGGTCACCCAGGTCCGGAACAACTACGACAAGGGCGCCAACGGGGTCTTCAACGGCACGGTCGGCGTGGTCACCGGGCTTGACCTGGAGGAACAGCGGCTGACGGTGCGCACGGACGAAGACGAGGAAGTGGCCTACGAGTTCGCGGAGCTCGACGAGCTGGCCCACGCGTACGCCGTCACCATCCACCGCTCCCAGGGGAGTGAATATCCGGCCGTCGTGATCCCGGTCACGACCGGCGCTTGGATGATGCTCCAGCGGAACCTGCTCTACACGGCGGTCACCCGGGCGAAGAAACTGGTCGTCCTGGTCGGGTCCCGCAAAGCCCTGGGTCAGGCGGTGCGTACCGTTTCCGCTGGCAGGAGGTACACGGCCGTCGCACCCCGGCTGTCCGGCCGCATACCGGTGGGAAACATCACCTAGATGATCGATCATTTGGGGTTCCTACAACGGTTGCCGAGGGGGCAGGATGTGCTCCTTGGCGGCACTCAGTGCCGTTGAAAACACCAAAGCTCGACCCCGAGTGCACTCACCTGCGCCGAATGGGGGAAGGTAGAGGCAGTCAGGGCACCTCGAAGAAGAGGCACTACGTCGGTGAGGGATGACGTGAGCGACAACTCTGTAGTACTGCGGTACGCGGACGGTGAATACACCTACCCGGTGGTCGAGAGCACCGTCGGTGACCAGGGCTTCGACATCTCGAAGCTCAGGGCTCAGACCGGGCTGGTCACCCTGGACAGCGGCTACGGAAACACCGCCGCCTATAAGTCCGCCATTACTTATCTCGACGGTGAGCAGGGCATCCTGCGCTACCGCGGTTACCCGATCGAGCAGCTGGCGGAGCGCTCGACCTTCATCGAGGTCGCGTACCTGCTGATCAACGGGGAGCTGCCGACCGTCGACCAGCTCGCGTCGTTCCGCAACGACATCACCCAGCACACGCTGCTGCACGAGGACGTCAAGCGCTTCTACGACGGCTTCCCGCGTGACGCGCACCCGATGGCGATGCTGTCCTCCGTGGTCAGCGCGCTGTCGACGTTCTACCAGGACAGCCACAACCCGTTCGACGAGAAGCAGCGCAACCTCTCGACGATCCGGCTGCTGGCCAAGCTCCCGACGATCGCGGCCTACGCGTACAAGAAGTCGGTCGGCCACCCGGTGGTCTACCCGCGCAACGACCTCGGCTACGTCGAGAACTTCCTGCGCATGACCTTCTCCGTGCCGGCCCAGGAGTACGACCTGGACCCGGTCGTGGTCGCGGCGCTCGACAAGCTGCTGATCCTGCACGCGGACCACGAGCAGAACTGCTCGACCTCCACCGTGCGTCTGGTCGGCTCCTCGCAGGCGAACATGTTCGCCTCGATCTCCGCCGGCATCTCGGCCCTCTGGGGTCCGCTGCACGGTGGCGCCAACCAGTCGGTTCTGGAGATGCTCGAGGGCATCAAGAACGACGGCGGCGACGTCGACGCCTTCATCCGCAAGGTGAAGAACAAGGAAGACGGCGTCCGCCTGATGGGCTTCGGGCACCGCGTCTACAAGAGCTTCGACCCCCGGGCGAAGATCATCAAGGCGGCGGCGCACGATGTCCTCTCGGCGCTCGGCAAGGACGACGAGCTCCTCGACATCGCCCTGAAGCTGGAAGAGCACGCGCTGGCCGACGAGTACTTCGTCGAGCGCAACCTCTACCCGAACGTGGACTTCTACACGGGCCTGATCTACCGGGCCATGGGCTTCCCGACCGAGATGTTCACCGTGCTCTTCGCGATCGGCCGCCTGCCCGGCTGGATCGCGCAGTGGCACGAGATGATCAAGGAGCCCGGCTCCCGCATCGGCCGCCCGCGCCAGATCTACACCGGCGAGGTCCTGCGCGACTTCGTTCCGGTCGAGTCCCGCTGACCCGAGGGTCGAGCCGCAGTACCCGCAGGACTCGTAGGACTTGCAGGACCCGAACAGGAAAAGCGCCCCGCCATCGATCCCCCCACGGGTCGAAGGTCGGGGCGCTTTCCTTACCCCGGAACGGATTCCCCCCACGGGACCCGGACCGGGTGTCTGCGTGCCGGGCAAACGTGTAGTCGTCCCAACACGTTTCCGGCATCGCCCCATTAGACCCACGCGGCTGCCCGAAGGTTACGCCGGGGTCCCTGTGATCTGCGTCTCGTGTGAAGGCGCTGTGCGCGAGACGTGAAGAGTGATCACTAGCGGAAGGAGCGCAGCCGCAGGCTGTTGGTGACCACGAAGACCGAGGAGAAGGCCATCGCGGCCCCCGCGATCATCGGGTTGAGCAGTCCGGCGGCGGCCAGCGGCAGCGCCGCGACGTTGTAGCCGAAGGCCCAGAAGAGGTTGCCCTTGATGGTGGCCAGGGTCCGGCGCGAAAGCCGGATCGCGTCCGCCGCGACCCGCAAGTCGCCCCGTACGAGGGTCAGATCGCTCGCCTCGATCGCCGCGTCGGTGCCGGTGCCCATGGCCAGGCCCAGGTCGGCCTGGGCCAGCGCGGCCGCGTCGTTGACCCCGTCGCCGACCATGGCGACCGTACGGCCCTCGGCCTGCAGCCGGCGTACGACGTCGACCTTGTCCTGCGGGAGGACCTCGGCGATGACCTCCTCGATGCCCACCGCGCGGGCCACCGTCTGCGCGACGGCCTTGTTGTCGCCCGTCAGCAGGACCGGGGTCAGACCCAGGGCCCGCAGCCGGGACACGGCCTCGGCGCTGGTCTCCTTGACGGCATCGGCCACGGTCAGCACCCCGCGGGCCTCCCCGTCCCAGGCGACCAGCACGGCGGTCGAACCCTCGGCCTCGGCGGCGGTCTTGATCGCGGCGAGGGCGGCGGGCAGCACGATCGACCAGTCGGCGAGCAGCTTCTCGCGTCCCACCAGGACGGCGTGGCCGTCGACCACACCCTGGACGCCGAGGCCGCCGTGGTTCTCGAAGCCCTCCGGGACCGACAGGCCGCCGGGGAGTTCCGCGGCGCCCGCCGCGATGGCCCGGGCGATCGGATGCTCGGAGGCGTGCTCCAGGGACCCGGCCAGGCGCAGCAGTTCGGTCGCGTCCACGCCCTCGGCCGGGTGCGTGCCGGCCAGGGTCATCTTGCCGGTGGTCACGGTGCCGGTCTTGTCCAGGACGACGGTGTCCACGCGGCGGGTGGACTCCAGCACCTCGGGGCCCTTGATCAGGATGCCGAGCTGTGCGCCCCGGCCGGTGCCGACCATCAGCGCGGTCGGAGTGGCCAGGCCCAGGGCGCACGGGCAGGCGATGATCAGGACGGCCACGGCGGCGGTGAAGGCCGCCGTCGGGTTGTCGGTGATCAGCAGCCAGGTGACCCAGGTGCCGAGGGCCAGGACGAGCACGACCGGGACGAAGACCCCGGAGATCCGGTCGGCGAGGCGCTGGACCTCGGCCTTGCCGTTCTGCGCGTCCTCGACCAGCTTGGCCATCCGGGCGAGCTGGGTGTCCGAGCCGACGCGGGTGGCCTCGACGACGAGGCGGCCCGAGGTGTTGACGGTGGCTCCGGTGACGGTGTCGCCCACAGTGACCTCGACCGGGACCGATTCGCCGGTCAGCATGGCGGCGTCCACGGCGGAGCTGCCCTCGACGACCGTGCCGTCGGTGGCGATCTTCTCGCCGGGCCGGACGAGGAACCGGTCGCCCACCGCGAGCGCGCTCACGGGGATGCGTACCTCCGCCCCACCGCGCAGGACCGCCACGTCCTTGGCGCCGAGCCGCATCAGGGCCTTGAGGGCCGCGCCGGCCTTCCGCTTCGAGCGGGCCTCCAGGTAGCGGCCGAGCAGGATGAAGCTGACGACTCCGGCGGCCACCTCGAGGTAGATCGCAGAGGACCCGTCGGTGCGGGAAATGGTGAAGTCGAAGCCGTGCCGCATGCCGGGCATTCCGGCGTGGCCGAAGAACAGGGCCCACAGCGACCAGGCGAAGGCGGCCCCCGTGCCCACCGACACCAGGGTGTCCATGGTGGCGGCGCCGTGCCGGGCGTTGGTCCAGGCGGCCTTGTGGAAGGGGAGCGCGCCCCAGACGACGACGGGGGCGGCGAGGGTCAGCGAGAGCCACTGCCAGTTGTCGAACTGGAGGGCCGGGACCATCGCGAGCAGGACGACGGGCAGCGAGAGCGCCACGGAGACCAGGAGGCGCTGGCGCAGCGCGGCCAGTTCGGGGTCGCGGGCTTCCTGGGCATCGGCGGCCTGTGCCCCGGTGCCCTGCGGTTCCGGCTCGGGTTCCGGCGGCGGGGGCTCCTCGGCGGTGTAGCCGGTCTTGACCACTGTGGCGATGAGGTCGGCGACCGCCACGCCTTCGCCGTACGAGACCTTGGCCTTCTCGGTGGCGTAGTTCACCGAGGCGGTGACCCCGTCCATCCGGTTCAGCTTCTTCTCGATGCGGGCCGCGCAGGAGGCGCAGGTCATCCCGCCGATGGTCAGCTCGACCTCGGCGGTGCCCGCGGCCGCTGCCGCTGCTTGCGCCACCGCTATGGGTCCGTCGTGCACTGTGCTGCTCATGTTCCGGCTCCAGGGGGAGGGCCGGGCCGTACGGAACCAGTATGAGCTGGCCGGTACGGCCCGGCGGGGTACTGCGGGGCACTGCCGAAGAGGGAGGGCTCAGGCCTGGCCGGCGAACTCGTAGCCGGCCTCGTCGACGGCGGCGCGCACGGCGGCCTCGTCGAGCGGGGCGGCCGACACCACGGTGACCTCGCCGGTCGCGGCGACGGCCTTGACCGAGGTGACACCCGCCAGGGCGGTGAGCTCGGCGGTGACCGCGCCCTCGCAGTGCCCGCAGGTCATGCCGGTCACCCGGTAGACGGTGGTGGTCTGGGTGTCCGTGTCGGCGCTCATGTCGTTCTCCTCTTCAAGGGCGTTTCCGGGGCCGGAAGACGGCGGATCGCTCGTGGAGGGTCCACCGTTCATCCCGACGCTTGGAGACTATACCCCTAGGGGGTATCAATGCGAGCATCCCGCGAGATCCTTTGCGGTGGACAATCCGGGCTGGCCATATGTAAATGGCACACATGGCGCACTCGGGGACCACTCTCATCCTGATCATGTCGATCGCCGTGCTCGCGCCCCTGCTCGCGTACGGGGTCTCGCGCTGGCTTCCCGTCCCGCTGGTGATCTTCGAGATCGTCCTGGGCGTCCTGGTCGGACCCGACGTCCTCGGCTGGGCGCACTCCACCGAGGTCATCGACGTACTCAGTGAGCTCGGCCTCGCGATGCTGATCTTCCTCGCCGGCTACGAGATCCAGTTCGCCCAGGTCAAGGGCGACACCCTGAAGCGGTCGGTGTGGGCCTGGGTGGCCGCCCTCGCGCTCGGGCTCGGGCTCGGCCTGCTGCTGTCGGGCGGCGGGTTCGAGAAGGGCGTCTACATCGGCACCGCGCTCACCAGTACCGCCCTCGGCACGATCCTGCCGGTCCTGCGGGACTCGGGGGACCTCCAGAGCCGGTTCGGCTCGGTGATGATGGCGATGGGCGCGGTCGGCGAGTTCGGGCCGATCATCGCGATGGCCCTGCTGCTCAGCGGCCGGGCGCCGGGGCAGTCGGCGGCGCTGCTGATCGGCTTCGCGGTGCTCACGGCCGCCGCCGTGTTCTGGGCGATGCGGCCCAAGCCGCCCTGGTTCGCCCGGGTCATCGCCAAGACCCTGCACAGCAGCGGGCAGTTCGCGGTGCGCCTGGTGGTGCTGATCCTCGTGGCGTTCCTGGCGCTGTCCGAGGTGCTCGGCCTCGACGTCCTCCTCGGCGCCTTCGCCGCCGGGCTGATCACCCGGCTCGTGCTGCACGGGGCCGCGCCGGAGAGCAGCGAGACCGTGCTGTCGAAGGTGGAGGCCATGGGCTTCGGCTTCCTGGTGCCGCTGTTCTTCGTGGTCACCGGGATCGAGTTCGACCTGGACGCGCTGCTCGCGGGCGGGCGGGTGCTGCTGTTGCTCCCGGTGTTCCTGTTGCTCTTCCTCGTGGTGCGCGGTCTGCCGATGTGGCTGCTGGCCCCCCGGGACCTCGGACGCCGGGACCGGTCGGCGCTGGTGCTGTTCGGCTCCACGGCGCTGCCGCTGGTGGTGGCGATCACCACCCTGGGTGTGGAGGAGGGGAAGCTGGGTTCGGGGGAGGCGGCCGCGCTGGTCGGGGCCGGGATGGTGTCCGTACTGGTCTTCCCGCTGGTGGGGCTGCGGTTGCGGGCGGGATCCGGTGACGGGTCCGGCTCCGGTGCGGGCTCCGGTGCCGGCCCCGGCGGGCCCGGGGACGTGGGGAAGATGGTCAGCGAGGAGGAGGCGTGGTGATCATCGGGTCCAGGTAGCGGAGCAGGACGGTCTTCAGCTCCGCGATGTACGCGGCCCGTTCGGCGCCCTCACTGGCCAGGATCAGTTCGAGCGAGGACTGCACGATCCCGAGCACCATGTGGGCGACATGGGCGAGCTCCGTCCCGGTGGCGGGGGCGGGGGCGGGGGCGCCGGGGGCGGCCGGGGTGACGCAGGCGCGCAGCAGCCCCTCGACGCGGGTCTGCATGCCGGCGTGCAGCTCGTCGTGTTCCTGGGCGATGCCGGGGATGCCGGAGCCGTGCATGAGCGCCCAGAAGGACGGGTTCTCGCAGTTGAAGGCGATGACCGGATCCAGGACCGCGTCGAGCAGCTCCGGTAGCGGCCGGTCCAGGTTCTCGGGGAGGAAGGCCCGGCCGTGCGCCTCGTGGGCGCGCTGGAGGAGGTGGCCGCCCAGCTCGACGGCGATGGCTTCCTTGTTCGGGAAGAACTGGTAGAGCGTGCCCGGGGACACGCCGGCCTCGCGGGCGATGGCGTTGGTGCTGGCCGCCGCGTAACCCGTACGGCAGAACACCCCGGCGGCGGCGGTCAGGAGCTGGGCGATCCGGCGCTCACCGCGGGCCTGGCGGCGGCGGGGGGCGGCTTCCGTCACTGCTGCTGCCGCCTCTGCCGCCGCCCCTGCCGCCGCCCCTGCTGCCGCCTCCGCTGCCGCCGCCTCCGCGATGGATTCACCCGCTTTGTCCGCGCTCTTGGTCCGAGAGGTCTCCCGCATGTCCAATCCCTTGCTTCCCGTTGCTTCCCGTGGGTGATTGACAAACACGAGAGATCGCTCGCATTCTTGAGAAACGCGAGCGACTGCTCGTGTTTGCCAGTCTAAGTGGCCTGGCAACCACGGTGAAGGGGACACCGAGACATGTCCGAAGTCAAAAAACCGCCGTCGCCTGGGGAGGGCGGCCGGTGGACCGGGTTCGTCACCACACGGCCGAGGCTCTCACTGCTGCTCGCCCTCGTGGTCACGGCCCTGGCCGTCTTCGCCGGCGGAGGCGTCGCCGACCGCCTGGGAAGCGGGGGCTGGGAGGATCCCGGCGCCCGCTCCACCTATGCCACCAAGGCGCTGGAGCGCGAGTTTCCCGGCTCCCAGCCCAATCTGCTGCTGCTCGTCGAGGCCGGAGCCGCCGCCGGGGCGGCCGGGGTGGACGACCCCGCCGTCGCCGCCGAGGCGGAGCGGCTGACGGCGCGGCTCGCCGCCGAACAGGGGGTGACCGGCGTGGGTTCGTACTGGCGGACCGGGCTGCCCACCCTGCGCTCCCAGGACGGCCGCCAGGCCCTGATAGCCGCCCGGGTGCTGGGTGACGAGAAGACGGCCAACGCCGTCCTGGACCGGATCGTCCCGAGCTACCGGGGCGAGCACGGACCGGTGAAGGTCACCCTCGGCGGGCCGGCCGCCGTCCAGCGCGAGGTGACCTCCACCATCCAGGAGGACCTGCTGCTCGCCGAGCTGATCGCCCTGCCCGTGACGCTCGTCCTGCTGGTCCTCGTCTTCGGCAGCGCCGTGGCGGCCCTGCTGCCCCTCGGTGTCGGCATCGTCGCCATCATCGGAACCAATGCCGTGCTGCGCGGTCTCACCGAGATCACCGACGTCTCCGTCTTCGCGCAGAACCTGACCACCGCCCTCGGGCTCGGACTCGCCGTCGACTACGCCCTGTTCATCGTGCGGAGGTTCCGCGAGGAGCTGGCCGCCGGGCGCGACCCGGTGGCGGCCGTCGGAGTCACCCTGCGCACCGCCGGGCGGACGGTCCTGTTCTCGGCGCTGACCGTGGCCGTCGCCCTCTCCGCCATGCTCTTCTTCCCGATGTACTTCCTGCGCTCCTTCGCCTACGCCGGAGTCGCGGTGGTCCTGCTTGCCGCGGCGGCCGCGCTCATCCTGCTGCCCGCGGCGCTGGTGCTGCTGGGGGAGCGGGTCAACTCCTTCGACCTGCGCCGGCTGTGGCGCCGGGGCCGGCCGGCCGGGAGCGATCCGGGCCGGGCCGGGGGCGGTCGGGGCTGGGCCCGGCTGACGGACCTGGTCATGCGCCGGGCCCCCGTGTTCGCCGTGGCCACCACGGCCGGGCTGCTGCTCCTCGGACTGCCCTTCCTCGGCGTGAAGTTCGGCACCGTGGACGACCGGCAGCTGCCGGCGACCGCCGAATCGCACGTGGTGCAGCAGCACATCCGCGAGGGCTTCCCCGGCAGCCCCGGCGGAGCGCTGACCGTACTGACCGAGGGGGCCTCCGGCGCCGCCGATCTCGACGCCTACAAGCGACGGGTGGAAGCCCTGCCCGGAGTGCTGGGGGTGGAGGGGCCGGTCGCTTCCGCCGCCGGTAGCGGATACGCCTACTTCTCGGTGCTCACCGAAGGCGAGGAGGTGGGAGAACGGGCCCAGGACCTGGTGGGCATGGTCAGGGCGGTGGACGCCCCGTTCGACACCGCCGTGACCGGACAGGCCGCAGTGCTCGTCGACGCCCGTGACGCCATAGCCGAGGAACTGCCCCTCGCCCTGGGCGTCGTGGTGCTGGCGACGCTGCTCCTGGTCTTCCTGCTCACCGGGAGCCTGCTGATACCCGTCCAGGCCGTACTGCTCAACGCGCTGAGCCTGACCGCGATGTTCGGGGCGGTGGTGTGGGTGTTCCAGGAGGGCCACCTCTCCGGACTGCTCTCCTTCACCTCCACCGGGGACATCGAGACCACCCTGCCCGTGCTGATGTTCTGCATCGCCTTCGGACTCTCCATGGACTACGGGGTGTTCCTCATATCCCGGATCAAGGAGGAGTACGACCGGACCGGAGACCACGAGGGGGCGGTGCGCGCCGGGCTGACCCGCACGGGCGGACTGATCACCGCGGCGGCCGTGATCCTGGCGGTGGTGATGGTCGCCATCGGCAGCTCGCGGGTGACCAACACCAAGATGCTCGGCCTGGGGATCGCGCTGGCCGTACTGATGGACGCGATGGTCGTGCGGAGCCTGCTGGTGCCGGCGGTGATGAAGCTGACCGGGAAGGCCACCTGGTGGGCGCCGGCTCCGCTGCGCCGACTGCACGAACGCATCGGGCTGAGCGAGGGGGAGCCCGCACCGGCCGCCGAGCGGCCCGAGCCCGAGCCGGTGCCCGTCGGGAGCCGCTAGCGGACGGGGCCCGGGAGGGTCCCGTCCCTGCACCGGACGCCGTGTCAGTCCTCGCGGCGTCCGCGGTTGCCGGGCCGGCGCGCCACCCAGGTGCGGATGGTGTCGGCGTACCAGTAGGGCTTTCCGCCCTCCACGTGGTCGGGGGCGGGCAGCAGCCCGTGCTTGCGGTAGGAGCGCACTGTGTCCGGCTGGACCCGGATGTGAGCGGCGATCTCCTTGTACGACCACAGCTGTCGGTCGCTCATCCTTGACACCTCCTTGTCCACGCCGCGGGGCCGGCCGGGAGGCCGTCGGGGGAGCCGGCGCGTGGACACTGACGATCACTCAGGTTGTGCCCGGGGAACGACGCAGGGTGAGGCCAGGGGAGGGGCTGTCGTCCGGCTGTGACGGAAGACCCGCGTAATGCGGACATGCGTGACACAAGGGCGACCCTCGTGACACGGGTGGCACACGGGGAGGGAGAGCAGCCGTACCGGCCCGGGGCCGGGGTGCGCCATCGACAGGCCCTAGGCCGGAGCGGGTGGATCAGAGGTAGAGGGCCGGGCGTTGGGCCAGTTCCACCTGGGTCCGTACGCCGCTGCGGGCCGCAGCGAGGCCCGCCGCGGAGACGGCCGCCGCCGCGTAGCCGTCCCACGCGTCGGGACCGTCCACCCGGCCCAGCGCGGCCGCGGCGACCCAACGGCGGAGCTGGCGGTCGTAGGCGTCCGCGAACCGCACCGTGAAGTCCTGGTCGATCTCCCCGCCCCAGCGGCCCGCCGACTGGACGACCATCGCGTGGCCGTCGCCGATCCGGGCGGTGCCGGACTCGCCGACCGCCTCGCACTGCACCTGGTAGCCGAAACCGCAGTTGACGAAGATCTCCACGTCGACCACGGCGCCGCCGGAGGTCTCCATGAGGACGAACCGGGGATCGCGCAGCCCCTCGCGGGCGGCCGAGGCGGGCGTCGGGGAGAACACGGTCACCGCGGTGATCTCCTGGCCCAGCAGCCAGCGGGCCGCGTCCACCTCGTGCACCACCGAATCGCTGATCAGCATGTCGCTGGTGAAGAAGGACGGCGAGGCGGCGTTGCGGTGCCGGCAGTGCAGGAACAGCGGCCGCCCGATGCCGCCCGCGTCGATCAGCTCCTTGAGCCGCGCGTACTCGGCGTCGTAGCGCCGCATGAAGCCGACCTGGACGAGCCGGCGGCCCAGCCGCGCCTCCGCCTCCATGATCCGCAGGGCGCCCGCCGGCTCGGGGGTCAGCGGCTTCTCGCAGAGCACCGGCAGCCGGCGCTCCAGCGCGTGCAGGATCGCTTCCTCATGGGCGGGCCCGGGCGAGGCGATCAGTACGGCGTCCACCCCGGGCGCCGCTATCGCGGCCGCCGGATCGGTGTGCGCGCTCGCCCCCTCCAGACCGGCCGTGACCTCCTTGACCCGGTCCCCGTCCGGGTCGGCCACGGCCACCACCCGGGCCCCGCCGACCGTCCGGCCGAAGCGGCGGACGTGGTCGGAGCCCATCTTCCCGGTACCGATGACGGCGATGCCGAGCGTGCTGGTCATGTTCTGTTCCTCCACGAGGGTGCGTACGGCCGGGGGATCCGGTTCAGCGGGCGCCACAGGAGCGCAGGTGGGCACGGGTGCGGCGGGCGATCGGCAGCGGCCGGTCGGGCGGGCACGGGTACATGTCCTGCTCCACGATGGCGAACAGGTCCACACCGAGCCGCTCGGCGGCCGCCAGCACCGGTTCCAGCGCGGGCACCCCCGACGGCGGCTCGCACATCACCCCACGGGCCACGGCCGGCCCGAACGGGACCTGGTCCCGGACGACTTCGGCGAGGATCCGCGGATCGACCTGCTTGAGGTGGAGGTAGCCGATCCGCTCGCCGAACGTCTCGATCGCCCGGACGCTGTCGCCGCCGCAGTACGCGTAGTGCCCGGTGTCCAGGCAGAGGGAGACCAGCGCCGGGTCGGTGGCGTCGAGGAAGCGCGCCACGTTCTCGGGGGTGTCGATGTGCGTGTCCGCGTGCGGGTGGACGACGATCCGCAGCCCGTACTCGTCCTGGACCCGCTTCCCCAGCCGCTCGGTCTGCGTGGTCAGTTCGCGCCAGGCCCCGGGGGTGAGGGTGCGGTCCTCCAGCACCTCGCCGGTCTTGTCGTCCCGCCAGAAGGAGGGGATCACGACGAGGTGCGCGGCGCCCATGGCCCGGGTGAGCTCCGCGATCCGCGACACGTGCTCCCAGGTGGCTTCCCACACGGCGGGCCCGTGATGGAGTCCGGTGAAGACGGTTCCCGCGGAGACGCGCAGGCCGCGCGCCCCGACCTCGTCGGCGAGGCGGACGGGATCGGTGGGGAGATAGCCGTAGGGGCCGAGCTCGATCCATTCGTACCCGGCTTCGGCGACCTCGTCGAGGAACCGCTCCCACGGGGTCTGCCGGGGATCGTCGGGGAACCAGACCCCCCAGGAGTCCGGAGCCGAACCGACGCGGATACGGGTCAACGCGGGCGGTGAGGACGTCATACGGCCACCTTAGGGTGCGAGGCTCTTGGGTACGGGGAGCACTCGGTCGGGAGGAATGGTGTGGTGATGGCTGCGGATCCGTTGGCGTTCGACCTGATCACGATGGGGCGGATCGGGGTGGATCTCTACCCCCTGAAGACGGGCGTACCGCTCGGCGAGGCGGACACCTTCGGGAAGTTCCTGGGCGGTTCCCCGACCAACGTCGCCGTCGCGGCGGCCCGGCTGGGCCGGCGCACGGCGGTGATCACCCGGACCGGAGCGGACCCCTTCGGCGCGTATCTCCGGGCGGAACTGCGCGGGTTCGGGGTGGACGACCGGTGGGCCGGGGAGGTGGCGGCCTATCCGACGCCGGTGACCTTCTGCGAGATCTTCCCGCCGGACGATTTCCCGCTGTACTTCTACCGCTACCCGAAGGCGCCCGACCTGGAGATCGCCGCGGACGAGCTCGACCTCGACGCGGTGCGGTCGGCGCGGGTGTTCTGGATGACCGGTACAGGGCTCAGCGCGGAGCCGAGCCGGACGGCCACCCTGGCGGCGCTGGAGGCACGTTCGAAGTCCGGGATCACGGTCTTCGACCTGGACTGGCGGCCCATGTTGTGGCCCTCCGGCGCCGGGGACGACGCCGGGCCCGACGCCGGGGACGGCGCCGCCGAGCCCGGGGAGTGGTACCGCCGGGCGCTGTCCCTCGCCACGGTGGCCGTGGGCAACGCCGAGGAGTGTGCGATCGCCACCGGCGAGACCGAGGCGTACGCGGCCGCGCGGGCGCTGCTCGCTGCCGGAGTGGAGCTGGCGGTCGTGAAGCGGGGTCCGGCGGGTGTGCTGGCCGTCCACCGGGACGGGACGGTGGCGGAGCTCCCCCCGGTACCGGTGACGGTCGTCAACGGGCTGGGCGCGGGAGACGCCTTCGGCGGGGCCCTGTGCCACGGGCTGCTCGCGGGGTGGGAGTTGAAACGGACGATCGGCTACGCGAACGCGGCCGGGGCCATCGTGGCCTCACGGCTCGCGTGTTCGACGGCGATGCCGTTCGCGGCGGAAGTGGAGGAGGTGCTCGGCCGTGCCGGTGGTGTCTGAGTGGGCGATGGACTGGACGGGGCTGCTCGTGCTCGACCTCGCGCCGGGGGAGGTGTACGCGCACCCGTGCGGGAAGTCGGAGTGGATCGTGCTCCCCCTGGCGGGCAGCTGCGAGGTCCGCTGCGCGGAGCCTTCCCCGACCCCGCCCCTTCCCGAAACTGGTGGCTCCGCCCCCAGCCCCCTGTCCCGGGGCTCCGCCCCGGACCCGGCGGGGGCTCCGCCCCCGGACCCCCGCGCCTCGAACGCCGGCGAGGCTGGAGTCGCCCTGCAGGGCGACACCGGCCGAAAATCAGCCCCTCCGGCGTTTGAGGAGGTCTTCCGGCTGCGGGGGCGGCGCGGGGTGTTCGACGGGCCCACCGACTTCGCCTACCTGCCCCGGGACGGACACGCCGAGATCCAGTCGGCCGACGGCGGCCGCTTCGCGCTCGTCGGCGCCCGCTGCGAGCAGCGCCTACCCGCCCGGTACGGGGCCGCCGCCGAGGTTCCCGTGGAGCTCCGGGGAGCCGGACAGTGCTCCCGCCAGGTCAACAACTTCGCCGCCGCCGGAGTCTTCGACTGCGACCGGCTCATCGCCGTGGAGGTGCTCACCCCCGGCGGCAACTGGTCCTCGTACCCGCCCCACAAGCACGACGAGCACCACCCCGGCGTGGAATCCCGGCTGGAGGAGATCTACTACTACGAGATCGCCCCGCACGGGGACACACCCGGCCTCGGCTATCAGCGTGTCACCCCCTCCCCGGCGGGGAAGACCGACATCCTCACCGAGGTGAGGACCGGTGACGCGGTCCTCATCCCGGACGGCTGGCACGGCCCCTCCATCGCCGCGCCCGGCCACGACATGTACTACCTCAACGTCATGGCGGGACCCGGAGCGACCCGGGAGTGGCTCATCCGGGACCACCCCGATCACGGGTGGATCCGCTCCACCTGGACCGGCCGGGACGTCGACCCCCGGCTGCCCTTCCACCACCGAGCGGAGGACTCCGCATGACACCGACCGTCCGGCTCACCGTCGCGCAGGCCCTCGTCCGCTTCCTCTCCCGGCAGTACACCGAGCGCGACGGACACCGCCGGCGGCTGATCGCCGCCACCTGGGGGATCTTCGGGCACGGGAACGTCGCCGGGATCGGCCAGGCCCTGCTGGAGACCGGCCGCGGGGAGATGCCGTTCCTGCAGGGCCGCAACGAGCAGGCCATGGTGCACGCCGCCGTCGGGTTCGCGCGGCAGAGCGGGCGGCTCTCCGCGCACGCCGTCACCACCTCCATCGGCCCGGGCGCCACCAACCTCGTCACCGGGGCCGCCCTCGCCACCATCAACCGGATCCCGGTGCTCCTGCTGCCCGGGGACGCCTTCGCGACCCGGCCCGCCGACCCCGTCCTCCAGCAGCTGGAGGTCCCTCATGCGGGTGATGTCTCCGTCAACGACACCCTGCGCCCCGTCTCCCGCCATTTCGACCGCGTCACCCGTCCCGAAGCCCTGATTCCGGCCGCGCTGCAGGCCGTACGGGTCCTCACCGACCCGGTGAGCACCGGCGCCGTCACCCTCGCGCTGCCGCAGGACGTACAGGCCGAGGCGTACGACTGGCCGGAGGAGTTCTTCGCCGAGCGGGTGTGGGGCGTACGCCGGCCCCGCCCCGACCGGACCGAGCTGGCGCAGGCAGCCCGCGCCGTACGCGGCTCCGTGCGGCCGCTGATCATCGCCGGCGGCGGGATCCGGCACAGCGCGGCGGGCGCGGCGCTGGCGGAGTTCGCCGAGGCCACCGGGATCCCGGTGGCCTCCACCCAGGCGGGCAAGGGGGCCCTGCCCTGGGACCACCCCGCCGACGTGGGCGGGATCGGGCACACCGGCACGGCCACCGCCGACGCGCTGGCCCGCGAAGCCGATCTGGTGATCGCCGCCGGGACCCGGCTCACCGATTTCACCACCGCCTCCGCGACGCTGTTCCAGGACCCCGGCGTGCGGTTCCTCGGGCTCAACCTGGACCCGTACGACGCGCACAAACTCGCCGCCCGCCCCCTGGTCTGCGATGCGCGGGAGGGCCTGGCCGAACTGCGGGCCGCGGTCACCGGGTACAGGGTGGACCCCCCGTACGAGGCGGCGTACAAAGAAGGGAAGAGGGCGTGGGAGCGGCTGGTCGACCGGGCGTACGCGGCTCCCGACGAGGACGCCGTCCCGACGCAGGCACAGGTGCTGGGTCTGCTGGACGGTCTCGTCGACGGTGACGACATCCTGATCAATGCCGCCGGTTCGCTCCCCGGGGACCTGCACAAGCTGTGGCGGGCCCGCTCCGCGGACCAGTACCACGTCGAATACGGGTACTCCTGCATGGGCTACGAGATCCCCGCCGCGATCGGCACCGCGCTGGCCGCCCCCGGGCGGCCGGTGTGGGCGCTGGTCGGCGACGGGACGTACCTGATGAACCCGACCGAGATCGTCACCGCCGTACAGGAGGGGATCCCGGTCAAGGTGGTGATCCTCGACAACCACGGATACGCCTCGATCGGTGGCCTCTCGGACGCGGTGGGCGCCGAGGGGTTCGCCACCGCCTACCGCTTCCGGGCGGTGGACGGTTCGTACAGCGGTGCGCCCCTGCCGGTGGATCTGGCCGCCAACGCGGCCTCCCTCGGGATGGCCGTCATCCGCCCCCGCACCCTCGGTGACCTGCGCAAAGCCCTCGCCGAGGCGCGGGCGGCGGACCGTCCCACATGTGTCTACGCGCAGACCCGAACACCCGACACTGTGTCGGGCCCACCCCCCGCACAGGCGTGGTGGGATGTCCCTGTGGCCGAGACCGCGACCCGTGCGTCGGCGGCCCGGGCCCGAGAAGAGTACGACCGGCAAGCCGCGCAGCGACGTCGCCATCTGTGAAGGAGTTAGGCATGAAGACCGTCAACCACTGGATCGGTGGCAAGACCGTCGAGGGCGCGTCGGGCAACTACGGCCCTGTCACCGACCCGGCCACCGGTGAGGTCACCACGCAGGTGGCCCTCGCGTCCGCCGACGAGGTCGACGCGGCCGTACGGGTCGCCAAGGAGGCGTTCCTGTCCTGGGGGCAGTCCTCGCTGGCCGCCCGCACCAAGGTGCTGTTCGCCTACCGCGCCCTGCTGGACGCCAACCGCGACGCCATCGCCGACCTGATCGTCGCCGAGCACGGCAAGGTGCACTCCGACGCGCTGGGCGAGGTCGCCCGAGGCCTGGAGATCGTCGAGCTGGCCTGCGGGATCACCGTGCAGCTCAAGGGCGAGCTGTCCACCTCGGTGTCCAACCGGGTGGACGTCTCCTCGATCCGCCAGCCGATCGGCGTGGTCGCGGGCATCACCCCGTTCAACTTCCCGGCGATGGTGCCGATGTGGATGTTCCCGCTGGCCGTGGCCTGCGGCAACACCTTCATCCTCAAGCCGAGCGAGAAGGACCCCTCGGCCTCCACGCTGCTGGCACAGCTCGCCAGCCAGGCCGGTCTGCCGGCGGGCGTGCTGAACGTGCTCCACGGTGACAAGGTCGCCGTCGACGCCCTCCTCGCGCACCCCGACATCGCGGCCGTCTCCTTCGTGGGCTCGACCCCGATCGCCCGCCACATCCACACCACCGCCTCCGCCAACGGCAAGCGCGTACAGGCCCTGGGCGGCGCCAAGAACCACATGCTGGTGCTGCCGGACGCCGACCTGGACGCCGCCGCCGACGCCGCGGTCTCGGCCGCCTACGGCTCGGCCGGCGAGCGCTGCATGGCCATCTCGGCCGTCGTCGCCGTCGGCTCCATCGCCGACACCCTCGTGGACAAGATCCGCGAGCGCGCCGAGAAGATCAAGATCGGTCCCGGCAACGACCCGACCTCCGAGATGGGTCCGCTGATCACCGCCGCCCACCGCGACAAGGTCGCCTCGTACGTGACGGGCGCGGCCGCGCAGGGCGCCGACGTGGTCCTGGACGGCACCGGCTACACGGTCGAGGGCAACGAGAAGGGCCACTGGATCGGCCTCTCGCTGCTGGACAACGTCAAGACCGACTCCGACGCCTACCGCGACGAGATCTTCGGCCCGGTGCTGTGCGTGCTGCGCGTCGAGACCTACGAGGAGGGCGTGGCGCTCATGAACGCCTCGCCGTTCGGCAACGGCACCGCCATCTTCACCCGCGACGGCGGCGCCGCCCGCCGCTTCCAGCTGGAGATCGAGGCGGGCATGGTCGGCGTCAACGTGCCGATCCCGGTGCCGGTGGGCTACCACTCCTTCGGTGGCTGGAAGGACTCGCTCTTCGGCGACCTGCACATCTACGGCAACGACGGCATCCAGTTCTACACCCGCGGCAAGGTCGTCACGACCCGCTGGCCCGACCCGTCGGACGCCCCCGCCGGCGTGGACCTCGGATTCCCGCGCAACCACTGACGGGAGTCCCCGGCCGGAGTCCCGGCCGGGCGCACGCCTCGTAGGACCGCTCGCCCCCCGCAACCCTCACCGCGGGGGGCGAGCCCGTTCCCGGCCCGGCTCAGCCCGGCACAGTCCTGCTCGGCCCGGGCCCCGGCTCAGCCCGGCACGGTCCTGCTCTAGAGCAGCGACCAGACGTCCGCCGCCGCCGTCTGCGACCAGAGGGGGTCGCCGTGCCCGTAGCCCGGGACGACGGCGAAGCGGACCCGCCGGTTGCCGCCCGCCCGGATCAGCCGGGGGCCGCGCGCGTGGTCGCCGCGGCCCAGCTCGGTGTTGATCCACACCACTTCGGCGGAGATCCGCCCCCAGTCGATCGCGTACGTCTTCTCGTCGCCCGCCCAGACCGCGGCCAGGTCCCGCATCAGAGCGGTCGGGACCAGCCCGCTGCCCAGGGCGGTGGCCGCCGCGTGCCAGGTGGCCAGCGGGGTGTGGGTGAGGCCGAAGCGGTCCCCGGCCGGGGCGGCTCCGAAGACGTACGAGCCCGCCGCGTGGCCCTGGGTGTGGATCCAGTCCGCCGGGCCGGGCAGCAGGGTGGTGCGGACCAGCGCGTAGTGGGCGAGCCCGGCGTTGGTGAAGCGGAGCCCGGGATCCGGGGGCCAGGGAACATCCGAGGCGCCCGCCGGGTCGGTGACGGCCCGGGCGACCAGCGCCGCCAGGCCCGGGTCGGTCGCGTACGCGCCCCCAGCGATCCGGGCCTCGTACGCGTCCCGGGTCTGGGCCGCCCGCACGGCCAGGTCGCCGGAGTAGGGGCCGGTCGTGTCCAGGGCCACCACCCGGGTCAGGCGGGGCGATTCGTCGTGCGCGGCGGCGTCCAGGGCGAGCAGGGCCCCGGCGGAGTGCCCCACGTACTGGTACGGCAGCCCGAGCGCCCCCTCCAGCGCCTCCACGGCCGCGGCCAGATCCCGGCGGTGCGCCGCGAGCCCCCAGTCGGGTCCGATGTCCTGCGCGGTCGCGGCGTCCTCGCGCGGGGTGACGCCGACGACGAGAAGGCCCTCGCGGCGCAGCCGGTGGGCGAGGTTCAGGTCGGACGGGGTGAAGAAGACGGAGCCGAAGTTCAATCCGCCGCCCGGCAGGAGGTACGCGATCCCGCGCGGGGTCCGGCGGGTGTCCGCGATCACGTCCACCGTGACCGGGGCCGGACCACCGTCCTCGAGCGGGAGCGTGAGCCGGATCCAGCCGTCCCCCGGGACGTACACCGCGGTGCCCGTGCCCAGAGTCCGCTCGACGAGGGCCAGTAGCCCGATCCCCGCGTCGGCGGGATCCGCGGGCCGGCCGGCGGGGGTTTCGTGCGCGGGCCGGCCGGGCTCCGCTTCGCCGTGCTGTCGTGCCATGTGTGGTGCCTCCCGGGCGCCTGCCCCTGCCCGGGGATGGCCGGATGCCGTCCCCTGGGGACACCTTTGCCGATCAGCGCACTCCAGCCAAGTCCGGTGCCTGTTCCGGCCGTTCGGCGGAGGCCCGGCGGCGCCGGCGCAGTGCCCGGGCGGCGACGGCGGCGCCGGCCAGCACCAGGAGGGCGCCGAGTGCGGTCCACGGCACCGCGAGGAAATCCGTAGCGGAGGAGGAGACGAGGTCGGGGTAGGCCGAGGCGCCGGCGGTGATGTCGACGGTGACCCAGTCCGACTGGGGTGCGTCCGCCCACTCCTCGGTCAGCTCGATCCGCTGGCCCGGGAGCAGGACGAGCTTCAGCTCGCGGGCCGGCCGGTCGAGCACCCGGCGGCCGAACAGCCCCTCGGCGGAGACCGTCACCTTCGGTTCGACGACCACGTTGCCCCGGTTGACCAGGGAGTACGTGATCTTGGCGCGGGCGTCCTTGACCCAGGGCAGCAGCGGCGCCGCCCGGCTGATCTTCACGTCCTCCACGCTCAGCCCCGGGGTCACCGGACCCGGGACCCGGAAGTACAGCCGGGCACCGACCTGGCGCTTCACCCCGACCTGGACCTTGCCCTCCTGCTGGACGCCCTCCACGGCGGTGTTGAGGGCGACGATCCCGCCCACGTGGTCACCGGGTGTCGCGTCCGCCGGGACCTTCACGGAGAACGGGAAGTCCTTGCGGCCCTTGGGCGGCACGGTGACGGTGGTCTTGGTCTCGGGCGGCAGCGCGACCCACGTGCCCACGTCCTTGGGCTTCGTCTCCACCGGCAGCAGTGCGAAGCCGCCGCCCACCGGGGTGTTCACGGCATCGGTGGCGAATATCTGGAACGTCAGCTCCTTGTCGGAGGAGTTCACGATCGTCGCGCTGTCGCTGATGGTGGTGCCGGCCTCGCCCTGGTGGAAGAAGTACGCGCGGTCGGTCATCGCCGCACCGGCCGGGGGTGTCGGGAAGACGCCCCAGGTGCCGTTGTCCGCGGCCGTCGCGGGGAGGGCCGGGAGCAGCAGGGCGGCGAGGCCGAGGAGCAGGCCGAGGAGGAGGGTGCGGGTACGCATGGGCGGTTCTCCAGTCGGGCCGGACGGGGAGGGCGTGAGCTGGGGCGATCGCTGGCGGAAGGGTGGTGCGCGGAAGGGTGGTGCGCGGAAGGGTGGTGCGCGGAAGGGTGGTGCGGCGCCGGGGCGCCGCACCACCCGGGTGGAGCGGGGTCGTACGGGTCAGGCGATCGAGAAGGTGACGACCGACTGGTAGCTGTCCGCGAACATGAACGGCGGGAGCTGGATCATTCCGGCTCCGCCGATCTCGAACTCGCCACCGGTCAGGTTGTCGCCGCCCGGAGCCGCCGACGCGACCTTCATCGGGACGTCGGAGATCGCACCGGGCGTACCTGCGGTGCAGGGGCTCGGGCTGGCCGGGTTGGTCACCTTGCAGGTCGGCTGGATGCCGATCTGCGCCGTGGCCATGGAGTGGCCGGTGACCTGGTTCAGGAACGGCGTCCGGGTCGCCGAGACGTCCCAGCCGAGGGTCCCGCCGCGGAAGTCCTGGACGGCCATCGCGGTGAACTGACCGACGACCGACTGGGACTTGCCGTTGATGGTGACCGAACCGAAGCTGACGGCGGGGTTGCCCGCCTCCGGGCCGATGGCCAGCGGGCCGGGCAGGACCTCCACGTCGACCGGGTTCTGCACGCCGGGCTGCTGGGCGATGAAGACGTAGTCCTTGTACGGGAGGATCGCGCCGTCGATCCGGATCTTGTCGGCGGGCTGGTTGACGACGATGTTGCAGGTCGCGACGCCGGCCGCGGTGGCCGTGCCGCCACCCGTGTCACCCGTGGCCGTGCCGTTCTTGAACGCGGAGCAGGTGACCGCGCCCGCCGGGAAGTTGGCGCCCGTGACGACGACTTCCTGGCCCGCCGGACCGCTGTTGGGCGACAGCTTGGTGGTGATCGGGTCCTTGGGCAGGGCTTCCACGACCACCGAGCCGAGCGAGGCGCTCGGGCGGGGGTTCGGGGTACAGGTGGTGGTGAAGACCGAGCCCATGAGGCTCGCGTCGGTCACCGCCAGGTCCAGGGCCACGGTCACCGTGGTGCCCTCGGATCCGTCCGGGATCTTGACGGTGCCGGAGAAGGCGGCGGGGTTGAGCGCCTGTCCGGCGATCACGTCGACCGTCTCGGGCGGGCTGACGACCGTCTGGAGGGTCGACCCGACCTTGAGGGTGATCTTGGAGACGTTCGTGGTCGTCACCGAGAAGCTGGGGATGACCGGGCTCGGGCCCGGGTCGATGGTGATCGGCACCACGTCGCCGGCCTTGGCGCCGTCGGGCAGCGTGATCGTGTAGGGCTGGGTGCCCGAACCACCCGGCTGGGGCGCGGGCGCGACGCAGTCCATCGGGACGGGCGTCGTCTTGGTCGCGGCCTGCGCGGTGCCCGACAGACCCACCACGGCGCCCGTCAGGGCCAGGGACAGAGCGCCAGCCCCGGCCAGAACTCTTCGTCGAAACGTTGTACTCACTGGGTCGCGACTCCTTCGTCATACGAACCCTCCCCCCACCCGCTGTGTGGGGGAGGTCGAGCCGGTGCGGTGGCCGACATTGACGCGTCGCGGGATTGAGAAGTCAATGACTTGCTTTCGCCCGAAGCACACAGAAATTGATGTGCCATCAGGCCGGGTGGAGCGGAGCGGCGGATACCCGTTGGCCCGGGGCGGCGCGGGTGGGGCGGGTGGGGTGTCGGAACGGGCTTCCGGAACGGGCTTCCGGACCGGGCCTGCGCACCGGGCTTGCGAGGCGGTCCGGCCGGGTCCGCCGGGGCGGGGGAGGCGCCGCCGGCGGATGCCCCCGTACGGGCTACGGACCGGTCGGGACGTGCAGCAACAGGTTCGGCGTCCCGGCCGGCAGGGCAGTGATCCGGTCCCGCACGGAGTCCTGTACGAGGGTTCCGGCCACCTGCGCGGGCGTCTGGCGCGGGCCGCCGGCCGCCAAGCCCCGAGCCAGTACCAGAGCGGCGGCGCCCGCCACGTGCGGGGCCGCCATCGAGGTGCCGGAGGCGCGGGCGGTGGCCGTGACGGAACCCTTCCAGGCCGAGGTGACGGCCACGCCGGGGGCGTTGAGGTCCACGCAGGCGCCGTGGTTGGAGAAGGCGGGCCGCCGGTCCAGTGCGTCCGTCGCGCCCACCGTGAGCGCCTGCGGGACGCGGGCGGGAGAGCCGGTGCAGGCGTTCTCGCCGGAGTTGCCCGCCGCCACGGCGAAGGTGATCCCGGACGCGATCGCCCGGGTCACCGCCCGGTCGAGGGCGAAGCTGTGGCCGCCGCCCAGGCTCATGTTGGCCACGGCCGGGGTGGAGGGCGACTTGAGGGCGTCCTTCACCATCCAGTCGATGCCGCGCGTGATGGCCGACAGGGTCGCGTCCCCGCGGCAGTCCGCCACCTTCACGGCGACGAGCGAAACGCCCTTGGCCACCCCGTAGGTGGCTCCGCCGACGGTCCCGGCGACGTGCGTGCCGTGGCCGTTGCAGTCGGTGGCGGCCTCCATGAACACCGCGTTGGCGCCCCAGCGGGCCCGGCCACCGAACTCCTGGTGCAGGGTGTTGATCCCCGTGTCGACGATGTACGCGGTGATCCCCTCGGCCTTGACCGGGTACGTGTACGAGCCGTCGAGGGGCAGTTCGCTCTGGTCGAGCCGGTCCAGGGACCAGGGCGCGGAGGTCTGGACGAGGGGAGCGGCGGGGGCGACGGGGTCCACGGGCGCGACGGGGTCGATGGGATCGACGGGGTCGTTGACGGGAGTGTCGTCGATCCGGAAGACCGCGTCGGGCTCCACGGAGGCCACCCGGGGATCGGCGGCGAGTTCGGCGGCGCGGGCGGCGGTGGTGCGGACGGCGAAACCGCTCAGGGCGGTGTCGTAGACGGCCTCGACGCGATCGCCGGCAGCCTCGGCCTCGGCGGCGAGGGCGCGGGCGGCGGCGGCCGCGGAGACGCGGGTGCTGCCGTCCTTGAGGACGACGACGTAGGGGGCGGTGGGGACGTCGGCGGTGGCGGCGTACGGCGGCAGGGCGGTGGCCGCCGCCAGCAGGGCGGCGGCCGGGAGCAGCGCGGTGAATGCGGTCATGCCGCCGATGCTCGGCGAGGCACGGGCCGGCCGCGCGGAGGGTGCGCCGACTGGCCCCACGACACGCCGCCCCGGGGGGCCGTGAGGGGCTACCGGGCGAAGGGCCAGCCGAGCATCCTGAAGACGCCCTCGTCGCGGGCGCCGGCCGCCCCGTACGTGGCCAGCGCGGCCTCGTTGTCGGTGTCGACGCCCACCCACATGCCGTAGCAGCCGCGCGACTCGGCCTCGGCGGCGAGCGCCTCGGTCAGGGCCCGTCCGAGGCCGCGCCGGCGGTGGTCCTCGTCCACGGAGAGCTCGTAGAGGCACATCTCGGTGCCCTTGTCGGGGTGGATCATCTCGATGCCGGAGACCATGCCGACGGGTGCGCCGTCCACGTAGGCGATCAGCATCAGGTGCCCCGGGGCGGAAAGGAACCGCTCCGACCAGTCCGCGCGGGCGGGCCCGTCGAAGAGGGCCTGCGCGGCGTGGAGTTCGGCGACGGTACGGGCGGGGCGGATGTCCATGACGGCGACGATAGCGGTGCCGATGACGATGACGAGAGCCGTGACGAGAGCGGTGACGGGAGCCGTGACGATAGCGGTGACGAGTCAGGCGGCGGCGACAGGATGACGCGACAGGCGCCGACAGCGGTGGCGCACGGGATGACGCCAGGGGTGACGAAGCAGCGGGGGAGGACTCTGCCGGGGGAGCGGCCAAAGCGGCGGCGATAATGGCCGGATGATCAACGGGGAGCACGGTTTCGACACGGAGTGGCGCGCCGCGCCGCAGCCTCTGCGCAGGGCGCTCGCCCTCGCCTACGAGTCGCTCGCGGCCGGAGGCCTCGCGGTGGGAGCCGTCCTCACGGACGCCGACGGGAAGCCGGTCGCCGAGGGGCGCAACGAGGCGTACGAGGACGGCCCGGGCGCCGGGCCGCTGCGCGGGACGCCGCTCGCGCACGCCGAGATGAACGCGCTGGGGGCCGCCCGCACGGGCTGGGACCTGGGCACGGCGACGCTCTGGAGCACCCAGGAGCCGTGCTCGATGTGCGCGGCGGCGGCCGAGTTCACCGGCGTCGGGCGGGTCCGGTACCTGGCCCCCGACCCGTGGGCGCTGTCGAGCGACAACGGAGACGGATCCGGCGCCGACCCGGGCCGGCCGCACTGGCTGCTGGTGGCCAACGCGATGTTCCTGCGGAGCGTGGCCGTGGCCTCGGACGGCCCCGGGGAACCGCGGATCCTGACGCACCACCGAGCCGTCGAACCGGAGACCACCGCCTTCCATGACAGCCTGCCGGCGGGCCTGCCGACGGCCGCCTCACCGGAGGACTGGCTGCGCCCCCACTGGGCCCGCCTCGCGGAACTGGCGGCGGCCCGCGAACTGCGCGCGCCTCACTGACACCCCCGGGCGGCCCGGATCAGCGGGGCGTGACCGACACCTGCCGGACCGGGGTGCCTTCCTGCGCCCCGGCCCCGGGGGACGGGGTGCCGTCGGTCCAGGCGTAGACCTCCTTGCCGCGCACGGTGACCTGGTACTGGTAGGTGCCCCGGCACTCGGGCCGCTCCTCGGAGCCGGTGCCCGCAGGCCACCACTTGGCCTCCAGCGCCGTCCCCGCGTGCTTGCTCGGTGTGCCCGCCGAGCACTGCGGGCCGTCGAGCGGGGTCGCTCCCAGCGTGAAGCGGAGCAGCCTGGCCTTGCCGTCGGTGCGCGCCATGATGCGTATGTCGGTCGCGTCCTTCGGCACCCAGCGCGGCAGCACCCACGTCGCCTCCCCGCGCGCGGGCTTCCCGGGCACGGGCTCCCCGTGCGCCGGAGCGTCGGCGGCCGTCGCGAAGCGCATGCCCCTCTCCTTGAACACCCGGTCGTTGATGGTGTCGGTCAGGGGGTTGCGCGGGAGGTTGGGCAGGGCGATGGCAGCGGTGGCGAGGACTCCCACAGTGGCGGCGGCGATGACGAGAGGACGGCGGTTCATGTCTACGAGTATTCGCGGCGCCGGCCGTAGTCCGCGTCCCTCCCGAGGCTGAACCGGATCTCTGCCGGAAGGGTGACACCGGCTCATACCTGAGTACCGGTTCCGCCCTCCGACCACCCGCGCCCGCCCCGTCCGACACCCGCGGTGGCACCCCTCGTTAGAGGATGCGTGCCCCGCCGCCCCGCACCCGCCCCCGCCCTCGCATCAGCCGCCCCGATCCCGATCCCGGCCGCGGCCCCGGCCCCCGGCCGGACCGGAGCCCGGGTGTCCGCCCTCGTCTCCGGCGCCGTGGCAGCCGTACTGGCCTTCGCGCCCCCGGCGTCCGCGGCGCAGCGGCAGGCCCCGCAGGTCCCCGAGGACAAGCCGCAGGTGCTGAGCGGCTGGACGCAGCCGGGCACGGCCAGCCAGGGCGCCTGGGCCGCGGCGCGCGGGAACCAGGGCGAGTGGGAGCCGTACGGCTTCGACTGGACCACGGACTACTGCACCACCTCCCCGGACAATCCCTTCGGCTTCCCCTTCCGGACGGCCTGCGCCCGGCATGACTTCGGCTACCGCAACTACAAGGCGGCGGGGGAGTTCAAGGCGGCCAAGCCCCGGCTGGACGAGATGTTCCACTCCGACCTGAAGCGGGTCTGCGCACGCTACTCGGGCGCCCGAAAGGCCTCCTGCGACGGCGCCGCGTGGACCTACTACCAGGCGGTCAAGGCCTTCGAACGGCCCTGACCCACCACGGCCCGGACGGGGTTAGGCCTGCGGGGAACGCAGTTCCAGCAGGGTGATGTCCGCCGGGGCGCCGACCCGGACCGGTGGGCCGAAGAAGCCCGCCCCGTTCGTCACGTACACCTGGGTCTCGTCCACCTTGCCGAGCCCGGAGTTGACCGGGTTGGCCAGCTCGGTGATCGCGGTCAGCGGGAACATCTGCCCGCCGTGGGTGTGGCCGGACAACTGGAGGTCCACCCCGTGCCGGGCGGCCTCCTCGGCGAACACCGGCTGGTGGGCGAGGAGCACGACGGGACGCGACAGGTCCCGTCCGCCCAGGGCCTTCCCGAGGTCGGGCCCCCGGCCGTGGTCCTCCCCGGCGAGGTCCTCGACCCCGGCCAGGTCGAGGTAGGCCCCGTTGTGCCGGATCTCCACGCGTTCGTTCACCAGCGGGCGGACGCCGACGTTGCGCATCTCGTCCAGCCAGTCCTCGACCCCGTCGTAGAGGTACTCGTGGTTGCCGGTGACGAAGAAGTTCCCGTAACGCGATTCGAGTCCCTTCAGCGGCCGGGCCGCGGGCCCCAGCTGGGACGCCGTTCCGTCGGCGAGATCGCCGACGATCGTCACCAGGTCGGCCTGCAGCCCGTTGACCATCCGGACGATCCGCTCGGTGTGGGCGCGGCCGAGGAGCGGCCCCAGGTGGATGTCGCTGACGACCGCGATCCGCAGACCGGCCAGGCGCGGGTTCATCTTGGCGAGGGTGACCGGTACGCGCTTGATCAGCGGGTCCCCGAGCGCCGAGGACATGCCGTAGCCCACGGTGCCGAGGGCGGTGGCCCCGGCCAGGGTGCCCACCGCCCGGCCGAGGAAGAGCCGCCGGCCGACCAGACGGTCCGCCGCCCCGGCGGCCGCCCCGGCCTCTGCCGGGGCCGGTGCCACCTGCGCCGACTCGACAGACGCAGACGCAGACGCAGACGCAGACGCAGACGCAGACACCGGCACCGGCACCGACACAGACACCGGCACCGGAGTCGCATCCGTCTGCCGCTCGGCACGCCGCCACGTGCGCAGCGCGAGCGCCCGCGGCAGTTCGAGTATCACCAGCGTCGGCAGCAGGTAGAGCAGCACTCCGATCAGGACGTAGCCGGGCCACGCCAGGAACCGGCCGCCACCTCCGTCCGAGGGATCGAACAGCGGGGTGAGGATCCGGGTCCCGGGAGCGAGCAGCGCCGACAGGACCACCCCCCACGTGCCCAGCCGCCGCACGGTCGTCCCCGGCCCGGTCGTGTCACGGACCAGGCGGATCCACAGGTAGTAGTGGACGGCGGCGGAGCCCACCAGCATGAGCGCCGTCACTCCGAATCCCAGCATGTCTCTCTCCCTCGCGCCGGACGGATCAGGCGCGGTCGGCGGGGACGCCGACCCCTGCCGTGTCGGGCTGCCCGGAGGCAGCGGCACCTGCAGTGGCACCTGCACCGGCACCCGCACCGGCAGCCGGTGCGGCCGGCGCCGACGATTCGGAGATGCCGAACCGCCGGTGGAAGGCGCGCAGGGGCGCCGGAGCCCACCAGTTGGCCTTGCCGGCAAGCCGCATGGAGACCGGTACGAGGACCGCGCGGATCAGCGTGGCGTCGACCAGGATGACCACGACCATGCCGATGCCCAGCATCTTGAGGAAGACGATCTCGGATGAGGCGTACGTGGCGAACGAGGCCGCGAGGATGACGGCCGCCGAGGTGATCAGCGGACCGCTGCGCTCGAGGCCGGCGGCCACCGCGCCGGAGTTGTCGCCGGTGAGCTCGTACTCCTCCTTGATCCGCGACAGCATGAAGACCTCGTAGTCCATGGAGAGGCCGAAGGCCACGCAGAACATCAGGATCGGGATGCTGGGCTCGATCGAGCCGCTCGGGGTGAAGCCGAACAGGTCGGCCAGGTTCCCCTCCTGGAAGATCCACACGAGGACGCCGAACATCACGCCCATGCTCAGGGTGTTCAGGAGCATGGCCTTCGCCGGGAGGAGCAGGCTGCCGGTCATCAGGAACAGCACGAGGAACGTGGTCACCAGGATCAGCCCGAAGACCAGCGGCAGCCGGTCGACCAGCTCGGAGCGGAACTCGCTCAGTTCGGCGGGGTAGCCGCCGATCTTCACCGCGCCCGGCCCGGCGCCCTTGGCGGCGACGGAGCGGATCTCGGAGTGGGCGCGGTCGATGTCCTGGGCGACCGTGCGGTGCGTGGCGACCACCGAGTACCAGGTGCTGCGCTCGCCCGCGAACCGGCGGGAGGAATCGCCGGGTTCGGCGATCTTCTGTCCCTTCGCGTACGAACCGGTGAGGGCGTCGACCTGGTGGATGCCGGAGACCTGGGACAGTTCGGTGGCCGTGGCCTCGATCGAGGACCGGTTGGCGTCGGTCCCGGCCTGGCCGGTGCGCAGGACCTTGATCGCGCTCGTTTCCTCGGCGGCGAAGTTGTCGATGATCTGCTGCTGGACCACGCGGCTGGACACGTCACGGGGCAGCACCTGCGCACCCGGCACGCCGAAGGTGAGCCCCAGGGCCGGCGAGGCCAGCCCCAGCAGCACGACCAGCGCCGGGATTCCGTACAGCAGCGGCCGGCGCATCATGCGCAGCGCGGTGTGGTGCCACCAGCCCTGCTCGGGGCGGTCGTTCTCGTTCTTGCGGGCGACCTTGTGGCCGAGGCGGGCGAGCGAGGCGGGCAGGATCACCAGGGCCGCGAAGACCGAGGTGAGCACCGTGGCGATACCGGCGTACGCGAACGAGCGCAGGAAGGGGAACGGGAAGAGCAGCAGGGCCGCCAGCGACAGGATCACGGTGAGACCGCTGAAGGCGACGGTGCGGCCGGCGTTGGCCACGGACTGCTCGACGGCGTCGGGGACGGCGCGGCCGGCCCGCAGCTCCTCGCGGAAGCGGTTGATGACGAAGAGGCTGTAGTCGACGCCGAGCCCGATGCCCATCACCAGGGCCAGGTTGGCGGCGAAGGTGGAGACGTCGGTGATGTACGTGACACCGCGCATCAGCGCCAGTGTGGTGATCACCGAGAACAGGCCCATGCCGAGGGTGAGGAAGGCGGCGGAGAAGCGGCGGTAGATGGCGAACAGCAGGAGCAGGACCAGGGGGAGGACGATCATCTCGGCCCGCAGGAAGTCCTTGCGGGCCTGCTCGGCGGCCTGCCGGAACACCTCGTCACCGCCACCGACCTGGACCTTCAGCTGTGCGCTGTCCCGGGTGAAGGCGGGGGAGAGGTCCGCCAGCCTGGTCCGGGCCTCGGTCACCGTGCCCGACAGCCGGGCGATGATCAGGGCCTGCTTGCCGTCGTTGCCCCGCATGGTGGGCGAGTTGCCCCGCGACCAGTACGAGAAGACCTCGGCCACCCCGGCCTGCCCGGCGAGCTCCTGCTCCAGGGCGCGGCCCTCGGAGGCCACGGCGGCTTCGTCCACGCCGCCCTGCTTGGCGGTGACCATCAGCAGCACGCTGGGCGTGCCCGCCTTGAACTCCTTCTCCAGGACGGCCCGGGTGGTGACCGACTCGGATCCGGGGGTCTCGAAGCGGCTGAGGACCAGCCGGTTCATGGTGCCGGCCGCCAGGGCCAGGCCCAGTACGGCCAGGGCGACGCCGACCCAGACCATGAGCCGGGACCGCGAGGCGGTCACCCGCCCCCAGCGCTGCAGTGCGGGGGGATGTTCCACGGGGTTGTTGCGGGGGGCCTGCTGTTTTCTCGGTGTGCTCGGCATTGTCTGCTCTCTGGATGAAGGGGGATCTGTATGTGGGGGGGCAGGGGTGAAGAACGGGCCGGGGGTCACAGACCGCGGGCGTCGAGCCAGGTGTCGATCCGGTCGAAGGTGGCGGGCGCCGAGCGGGCCATGGTGGCGTAGTGCCCGGCTCCCGGGATGGTGACGAGTTCGCTCGGGGCGCCGGTGAACAGCCGCTGGTGGGCGGCGCCTCCGGTGACACGGGCGTCCTCGTCCCCGTACACGAGGAGGACCGGGACCTTGACCGAGCCCAGGTGCTTCAGGTCCGTGAAGACTGAGTCGAGCTGTGAGCTCATGTCGCCGCAGGGGTGACGGTTCTGGTGCGGGGCCGCGGCGTCCATGACCCGTTCCTCGGTGTCGTGGAAGTTGCCCCGGCGGAACTGGTCGGGTCCCAGGTCGTAGTAGACGTAGCCGCTCGGGTCCGCGGGTTCGCGGCTGGGCTGCCCGCCGGCCATGCAGCTCTGGAGGGCGCTGAAGAAGCGGGTGTTGGCCTCGGGGGTCAGGCCCCGGTCGGTCCAGTCCATGATCATCAGGCCGTCGATGCCGCCGAACGAGTAGGCCTCGATCTGGGCGACCTGCCCGCCGTTGGACTGCCCGGCCAGGGTGACCGTGTCGAAGCCCTGTGCCGTCGCGGGACCCTCGGAGGGCTCGCCCTCGAGGGCGTACGCCCCGGTGCGCAGCTGCTGCACGATCTGGTGCGCGATGTCGGCCTCGGCGCCGATGCAGGTGTCGAAGCCGTCGGGGCGGTCGCTGGCCCCGTAGCCGAGCCGGTCGATGGTGAGGGAGGCGTGGCCGCGCTTGGCGAGCTCCTCGGCGTAGTGGTAGCCGGGCACGTCGAGGCGCCAGTACCACTCGCCCGCCGCGATCCCGTGCTGGTAGAGCGTGACCGCCCGCTTCCCGCCGGAGAGTACGGAGGCGGGCGCGGTCAGGTGGCCGCGGATCCGCTGGGTCCCGCCGCTGGTGCGGCAACCGGTCTTGCTGCCGTTGGTGTTGCGCACGGTGAAGGAGACAGGCACGTCCACGATGTGCTGGGCCGCGAGCCGTGCGGCGGTCTCCTTCGCGGCGGCCTCGGCCTCGGCGGGGGACGGCGGAGAGGATACGTTCACCGACGCGCCGGCGGCGGCTGCTGCCGGGGTGTCGGCGGCGCTCATGGCCGCCAGCACCGGGCTGGCCAACAGCGCCGCGGCCGCGCCCAGTACGGCGACCCGCTTGATGATGCTCATGCACTCCTCAGCTTTCGCGCCGGCGCCGCAGGGGCGGCCGGCAGTTCTCCTCGCGCGCGGAGCCAGGCGGTCTGGTCCGTGACGGTCTGTTCCAACGGGCGGAAACTCGCGCCGAGTTCGTCGATGGCGCGGGCGGAGGAAACCCTCCGGTGGTGTCCTTCGAGCAGCGTCCGCATGCCGGCCCGGGTGGCGACGGGCGATGCCCCGCGCACCTTCGCCTGCCACTCCAGGACCGAGGCGATGGTCATCGCGGCCCCCGAGGGCAGCTTGCGCGGCACCGTCCCGGTGCCGGTCGCCCGCACCACGGCGGCGCAGATCTCGTGCAGCGGGTACCAGCTGCCGCCCGCGATGTAGCGCCGGCCGCCGGTCCCGAGCGCGGCCGCGGCGACGCAGACGGCGGCCACGTCGCGGGCGTCCACCAGGTGGTTGCCCGCAGCGGGCAGCGCCTTGATCTCGCCGCGCGCCACCGCGAGGAAGAGCCGCCCCGCCGAAGTGGGTCCGGAGTCCCCGGGGCCCCACATCCAGCCGGGCAGTACGAGCGGCACCCGCAGCCCGTACTTCTCGCCGAAGCCGTCGATCATCCGCTCCGCGCGGATCTTGCTCGCGCGGTAGTGGTTCCCCCGGTCGGGGTCGCCGTTCGGGGTCTGCTCGTCCGCGGGCGAGCGGACGTCGCCGCCGCCCAGCACGGCGATGGAGCTCGTCTGCACCACCGTGGGCACCTCGGCGTCGACCGCCGCCTTCAGCAGCTCCTCCACCGCGTCCACGTTGGTGCGGTGCAGCAGGTCGAGGTCGTGGCCCGGCTGGTAGTACTCGCGGAAGTACGCGGCCGTGTGGATCACGGCGTCCATCCCGTGCAGGGCGACGGCGTAGCTGTCGATGTCGGTGACGTCCCCGACGACCAGCCGCAGCGCGGGATGGCCGGGCAGCAGCGACGCGGCGCGTTCCGCGTTCCGGACCACCGCCGTCACCTCGGCCCCGGCGGCGAGCAGCCGGGCGACGACGGCGTGGCCGAGCAGCCCGGTGGCTCCGGTGACCAGCACGGCGCCCAGCGCCGGGTACTGCGGGGCCGGCTCAGAGGGCGGCGGGTTCGCGGTCATGCGCAGTCCTTTCAGGGCCGTCCGGGGATGCTTGGGCGTCCGGGGAGTCGGAGGCCTGGGGGGAGCCCGCGGAGAGCGGCTCGGGCTCCTCGCGCAGTCCGAGGCGGCGGTGGATCCGGCGCAGCGGGGCGGGTGCCCACCAGGCGCGACGGCCCAGCAGTGCCAGCACCGCCGGGACCAGCAGGGTCCGTACGACGAGGGCGTCCACCAGCACGGCCAGCGCGACACCGAGGCCGAGCATCTTGGTGTTGGTGATGCGCGACAGGCCGATGGAAACGAACACCACGCTGAGGACCACGGCGGCCGCGGTGATCAGCCCGCCGGTCGTGCGCATGCCGTGCAGCACCGACTCCCGGTGGTCGCCGGTCCGGTCGAAGTGCTCCTTGATCCGGGCGACGAGGAAGACCCCGTAGTCCATGGACAGGCCGAAGGCCACGCAGAACATCAGGACCGGAAGGGTCGCCTCCACGTCCCCCGTCGCGGTGAAGCCCAGCAGCCCGGACAACCCGCCTTCCTGGAACACCCACACCACCGCGCCGAACATGGCGGTCAGGCTGAGGCCGTTGAGCGCGATCGTCAGCAGCGGCAGCGCCAGGCTCCCGGTCATCAGGAAGACCAGCAGCAGGGTGCCGACCAGGATGAAGCCGAGGGCGGGGACCAGGCCCCGGCCGATGGCCGCCTTGCTGTCCACCACCTCGGCCGCCGGACCGCCCACGGACGCACCGTCGGACCCGGACGCGTGGCGCAGCCGGCCCACGAGCTCCTGGTGGGCGGCCGAGGTCGCGGCCGTGTCGTCCTCGGCCACCACCGTCAGCAGGTCGTAACCCGCCGTCCTGCGACCGGAGTCGGCGGGCGAGGGGACCTCGGAGCGGACGCCGTCGCGGTAGGTGCCGGCCGAGGACTCGACCCGGGTCACCCCGGCGAGAGCGGACAGCTTCCCGGCGATCCGGTCCGCGGTGGCCCGCGCCTCGGCGGAGGAGGCTCCGCCCGTACGCAACAGGACCGGTATCGAACCCTCGGGAAGGTCGTCGAAGTCCTCGCGCAGGGTTTCCTGGGCGATCCGCGACTCGCTCGCGGCAGGAAGCTGACGGTGGTCGGCGGTGCCGAACCGGGCGTTCAGGAACGGCAGTCCCAACACCAGCAGGATGCCCGTCACCGCCACCGTGACCAGCGGCGCACGGCGCATCACCAGCTCCGTCACCCGCCCCTTGGACGGCGGCGCGTCCCTGCGCCCCCTGCGACGCACCGTCAGCGCGTCCACCCGGCGCCCCAGCAGTGCCAGCACCGCGGGCAGCACCGTCAGCGCGGTGAGGGCCGAGACCAGCACCACCGTGATCCCCGCGTAGGCGAGGGAGCGCAGGAAGTAGAGCGGGAAGACGAGCATCGCCGCCAGGGCGACCGCCACGGTCAGCGCCGAGAACAGGACGGTCCGGCCGGCGGTGCGCACGGTGCGCAGCACCGCCTCCCCGGGGACCAGCCCGGCGTCCAGCTCCTCGCGGAACCTGCGCACGATCAGCAGCGCGTAGTCGATGGCCAGGCCGAGGCCCAGCGCCGTGGTGAGGTTCTGGGCGAAGACCGACACGTCGGTGAAGCCGGTGATGACGCGCAGCACCGCGCCCGTGGCGAGGACGGTGATCAGGCCCACCACGACCGGCAGCGCCGCGGCGAGCACCCCGCCGAAGACCCAGACCAGGACGATCAGGGTGAGCGGCAGGGCGATCAGCTCGGAGCGGGCCAGGTCTTCGGCCACGGTGCTCTGGATCTCGTTCTGCACGGCGAGCGGGCCGGTGATCCGCACCGTCAGTCCGCCCTGCACGCCTCTCTCGCTCTGCTCGCCCTCCGCACCCTCCGTGCTCTGCTCGCCCTTCGCGCCCTTCGCGCCTTGCTCGCCGCGGAACCGGGGCGCCAGTTCCTCCAGCGCCGCGCGGGCCCGCTTCTCGTCGCCCTCGATGCGGGCGGCGATCACCGCCTGCCGGCCGTCGTGGGAGCGCAGCTCGGCGAGCCCGGTCTGCCAGTACGAGACGACACCGACGACCGGCTTCTCGAAGGCCAGCCGCTCGGCCAGCGCGGCGCCCTGCGCGGCGAACGCGCGGTCGTCGACCTGCGCCCCCTCCGGTACGGACACCAGCAGGACGAGATTGGGCTGCTGTTCCGGGTAGTGCGCCTCCAGTACGCGCTGTACGCGCGCCGATTCCGAACCGGGGTCCGTGGTGCCGCCGTTGCCGAGCCGGTCGGGGAGGTCCGCCCCGAGCAGCAGGGCGTCCAGGACCAGCACGAGGGCCGCCACCAGGAACAGCCATGGCCGGCGCACGATGTGCGCGCCGAGGAGCCTCAGCATCACGCCACGCTTTCCACGGCGGAGCCGAGTACGGACACCCCTGCCGCCAGCAGCGTCAGATCGGGGTGCGAGGACCACGCGCCGACCGCGCCGTCCGGACGTACGTAGATGACCAGCGGGCGCTGGTCGGCTTCGGCCAGTGCGGTCAGCTTCCGGCCGACGTCCACGGCCCGGCTGTACGGGACCGAGGCGTCCCACTCGCCCCGGGGCCTGTGGTCGGTGAGCAGCACCACGTCCGTGCGGGCACCCACCGCCGAGCGGGCCGCCAGCTCGGCGGCCTCCTGGGCGGTGGCCTCGGCGAGGTCGGCGTCACCCCCCTGGATGACGAGCAGCGCGTGCCGGCCGGCCGCGAGGAACTCGTGCAGTGACGGCGCCCCCGTACCGTGCAGCGGCTGCCACGGGGTGTCGGGCAGCCGCACTCCGGGCCGCAGCAGGCGCGGACCCTTGGCGTTCCTGGCGTTCCTGGCGTTCTTGGTGCCCGCGGCGCCCGTGGCGTTCCGGGGGTCCGCCTTCGGCAGCGCGCCCGGGACCGCCGGGCTCGATTCCAGACCGGGATCGAGCTGGGCCAGTTCGGGAACGATCTTGCGGTCCAGCGCGCCGGTGGCCGTGGCCACCTTCAGCAGGGTGTCCCGCAGCACCCGCTTGGGGCCACTGCGCAGCATCCACAGCCGGGTCTGGCGGTCGGAGTTGCGCAGCGCCCGCAGGGCGGCGGGCCGCCGCTCCGCCTCGTAGCTGTCCAGCAGCGCCGGATCCGCGCCGTGGATCACCGCGGCCAGTTTCCAGCCCAGGTTGAAACCGTCCTGCACCCCGGTGTTGAGGCCCTGCCCGCCGGCCGGGCTGTGGCAGTGGGCGGCGTCCCCGGCGAGGAAGACCGGGCCGGCGCGGAACGTCCCGGCCACCTTGGTGTGGACCCGGAAGGTGCTGCGCCACCAGGTGGAGTCGAGCCTCCAGCCCGTCGGGCCGCGGGCCGTCAGCAGCTCCTGGAGATCCGATTCGGACGGCGGTCGTACCTCCCCCGTGGCATCCCGGTCGAAGAAGACGCGGTGCCCGCCGCCGGGCAGCGGTACGACGACCAGCACCCCCTCGGGGGTGAGGTGGTATTGGGCCTCGCCCTCGGGCAGGCCACCGCTGAACTCGCCGTCGCCCAGCAGGAAGTCACGCGCGTACGTACTGCCCTCGAAGGAGATCCCGGCGGCCTCGCGCACCTTGCTGTGCGTGCCGTCGGCACCCACCAGCCACTGCGGCGAGAAGGGGGCGGGGGAGCCCGTACCGGGAACCGAGAGGGTGACCGAAGTGGTGGGTCCGGTGATCCGGGCCTCGGCGAGCTCGGTGTCCCACTCGACGTCGCCGCCGAGTCTGAGCAGCCGGTCGTACAGCACGCCCTCGGTGACCGACTGCGGCACGCACAGCGGGTTGGGGAACGCCGTGTCGGCCAGCGCGCCGAAGCGGACCCCGCCGGTGCGCCGGCCGTTGGACCAGTACGAGGCCCCGGACAGCGGCAGCGAGCGCTTCTCCAGCGCGTCCGCGACGTCGATGCGCCGCAGTACCTCCAGCGCGCCGCTCCACAGGATGAGCGCCTTGGGCTCGCTGGCCGGGCCCTTCCTGCGGTCGATCACCCGGCAGTCCACTCCGTGCTGGAGCAGCGTGCAGGCCGTGGTGAGGCCGGTGGGCCCGGCCCCCACGATCAGAACGGTGTCCGTCTGCGTCATACGAGGCTCCTGGCATAGGAGCCGCCGCGAGAACGCAGCAGGTCCACGATCTGGTCGATGGCCTCGTCGGTGCTGGTGAAGTGGACCGCGAGCATGCCGAGGTCCGCGGCGGTCTGGCAGTTCTCCTCGAGGTCGTCGAGGAACAGGCACTCGTGGGCCGCCGCGGGCAGCCGCTCCAGCAGCCGCCGGTAGATCTGGGGATCGGGCTTGCGCACGCCCTCGGCCGAGGAGTCGACGACGGCGTCGAAGAGCTCGTCCACCGGGAGCTGGGCGCGCCAGCGCGGCCCCCATTCCACGACGTTGTTGGTGAGCAGGGCGGTCCGGTAGCCGTTCCCGCGCAGTTCGCGCAGGAACCGCATCAGCCGCTCGTTGAGGGTCCGGACGCGGAACCACACCTCGCCGAACTCCTGGTCGCCGAGCACCTGCGCGTACGTCCTGCCGGGCAGTTCGGCGAGGATCCGCTCGACCATCTCGCGCTCGGTGCACGAAGCGGTCTCCAGGTCCGCCATGGGGTTGCGGCCGTAGCGCTGCGCCGCACGCGCGAAGGCCCCCTGGAGCTCGGGGAGCGGCACGTTCACGGCCGCGGCGAAGGCCGCGAAGGTCTCCTGCAGCGGATTGGTCAGGACGCCGCCGTAGTCGACCACGACGGTGGTGATGTGACGGGAGGTCACTGGGCCACCTCCAGGCGGAACGAGGCGACGACGCGGCCCTGCTGGAGGATGTCCACCAAGACCGGGACGACCAGCCTGCCGAGCGACTCGTTCAGCCGGAACTGCTCCACGCGGGCCACGGCACGGGTCTGGAGGTCGAGTTCCGCGAACTCCTGGAACTGCGCGTCCATCGAGGTCACCTGGAGACCGTGCGCCGAGATGGCGTGCAGCGAGGACACGGAGGCCGCGGCCAGCTGCCGGGCGGCTTCCAGCAGGAGGTTGCCGGGAACGTGGTCGAGCTGGTGGTCGAAGAGGTGGGGGTGCGTCGTGTCGGAGAGCACGGTGGCGGCGAACGCGCTCTCCCCGGCGGCGAGGGGCTGGGTGATCACCACGTTGTACGGATCGCGGCGGCCCACCGAGGCGGGGGCGGCGGCCACATGGGTGGGGAGGACGCCGATGGTGTCCGCCAGAGTGCTGCGGCGGCGCGCGCGCAGCGCGTGGTAGACGCCGCGGGTGAAGAAGGCCAGGCCGCCGCTGCACTTGAGCGCGTCCCTGTCCTCGATGGCCAGCGAGCCGGAGAAGTCGATGGCCTGTACCCGGCCGTTGCGCTTGCGCTGCGGGAGGACGGTGAGGGTGGCGACCGCGCGGGCCGGCCGGTCACCGGTGCGCAGGGCCGACTGGTCCCGTACCTCGGTCTGCAGGTGGCGGAATATGAAGGACTCGTCCAGGGGGACGTCCTCATAGGTGTGGGCGAGGAACACGCCGGCCTGCCGCAGCATTTCGATCAGCAGGAGGAAGTCGTGCGTGCCCGACTGCTCGCCCATGATGTGGGCGCGGGGCAGCTGGGCCGCCACTTCGTACGTATCGGTTTGATCCGATACCCGGCGGGAATCGGTCAGAAAGACCTCGGCGATCGCGGCGCGGTGGACCATGGCACGGGGGACGGTGCTGTCGTATCTGAGTGCGGAACGGAGCTCGTCCTGCTGCGCTGGACCGGTCATCGATTTCTCCAAAAGGCGAGAGCGGGGACCGGCTCACCTTGGAGGACGGGGTTTGACGAGCCGCTGGAGTAATCGCTGACCGTCCACGGGACGGCCTCCGCACCACGTCAGACCGGGTGTGGGACGGCACTTGGTGCGCCGCCGTCGCGGACGCACGCCCTCCGTAAATCTCAACTATTGGACGGCGTCAAGACGTTGCATGATGTGACCTCCCTCTCATCCGTTCTTCGGACGGCGAGAACCAGCCGGTAATGCCTAGCCTTACGAAGGTTTTACTTGGGGGAGTAGAAATGTCTGGTGTATTGCTGCGCGAGCGCGGCTTCAAGGAAGGCGACGGATGCTCGTCGCGACTGCGGTTCCGTCTCCTCGGACCGCTGCAGACCAATCGGGGAACGAAGGTCCTGGAGCTGGGTCCGCCCAAGCAACGGGCCCTGCTGGCAGTGCTGTTACTCAGGCCCGGTCTGGAGACCGGTGTCGATCAGCTGATCGAGGCCCTCTGGGGGGAGGACTATCCGGCCTACGCGAAGAACCTGATCCAGAAGTCCGTCTCGGGCCTGCGCGGCCTGTTGTCGGCCGACGGGGGCGGCAAGGGCGGCGACCGGGGAGTCGTCCTGGAGTGGTCTTCCGGCGGCTACCGGATGGACATCGGCGACTCCGAAGTGGATCTCTACGAGTACGAACGGCTGGCGGCCGCAGGCATAGCCGCCGCGCGCAAGGGCGAGATCCTGCAGGCGGTCGGGCTGCTGGAAAAGGCGCGCACCATGTCCACGGGGCCGCTCGCGGAAGGGCTCGAGGGGCCCATGCTCGACCGTGAACGGCTCTACCGCCAAGAGCGCTTCCTGGCCGACATGGAGGTGCGCGCCGAGCTGGAACTGGAGCTGGGCAGGCACCGCAACGCCGTTCCGTACCTGTACTACGCGGTGGACAAGTACCCGCTGCGGGAGCGCTTCCTGTGGCTGCTGATGCTCGCGCTCTACCGCTCGGACCGGGGCAACGAGGCGCTGACGGTGTACGGGGTCCAGCGCGCCCGTGTGGTCCAGGAGCTCGGCGTCGAGCCGGGCTCGGCCCTGCGGGCACTCCACGCGCGACTGCTGCTCCAGGACCCGCAGCTGATGGTGATGTCGGCCCTGCGCCAGGACAGCGGGGCGGCGGAGGACGAATTCGTCCCCACCCCGCGGCTCCCGCTGGCCCGCCGCGGTCCGTTCGGCTGACCTGCCGGCTTCGCCCCGGACTCCCCCAGGGGGCTCCGGGGCTTCGGCGTATCGGGGTGCCGGGGCTTACGCCGCCGCTACGGCGTCGGCGCTAAGGTGCCCTGACCTGCACGAAAGCCCTCCGCGGGGGAGGGCTTCGGGCTGGGACGGTGAAAGTGCCCCCGGCAGGACTCGAACCTGCGGCCAAGTGCTTAGAAGGCACCTGCTCTATCCACTGAGCTACGGGGGCCGGAAGGTGGCCGTGGTGGCCTGGAGCCCCTGGACGGGGGTGGGGCTTTGGTCCGTGCCGGGTCAAGGATAGGGCTCCGGTTGCCTTGTCCCGGTTGCTTCACTCGCGTGCCACGATGTGGAGGTTCGGTGAAGCGGTCCCGATAATCGCAGGCAGGTGCGATTCTCGCACCGCTTTTGCGCCGTGGCGCCCTGGGTGTTGTGCACTCGTTATGCCTGCGCCCCACTCGTCCGCAGTGTCCGGGATGTGCCGCTGGAGTAGCGCTCGGCGCGCAGAGGACGTATAAGCTTCAAAAATGCTCCTAAATTGGGCATTCTTCGCATGTGGTGACCTTGGATGTTCGGCCTCAGCTGCTCGATGCCCTGTCCGCCCTGCGCGACCGGGTCGCGTCCGTGCGTCTGCCGCTGCCCCTGCCCGGCGCCCCCCGCGCCCGCCAGACCAGAGCCGAGCTGCTCGCGCAGCTCGACGACTATCTCGTACCCCGGCTGAAGGCGCCGGAGGCGCCGCTGCTCGCCGTCGTCGGCGGGTCCACCGGGGCCGGTAAGTCCACCCTCGTCAACTCCCTCGTGGGGCGCCAAGTGAGTGAAGCCGGGGTACTCCGGCCCACGACGCGCACCCCCGTCCTCGTCTGCCATCCGGATGACCACCACTGGTTCGCCGGGGTGCGGGTGCTGCCCGATCTGATGCGGGTCTGGGCCCCCCAGGACGACGAGGACACCCCCGTGTCCGCCCGCAGACCCCACCGGCCGGGCGGCCGGCACGGGCACCCGCCCGCCACCCGCGAGGTGCGGATCGAGACCGTCTCCACCCTGCCCCGCGGCCTCGCCATCCTCGACGCCCCCGACATCGACTCCCTCGTGGTCGACAACCGGACGCTCGCCGCCCAGCTCATCTGTGCCGCGGACGTCTGGGTGATGGTCACCACCGCCTCGCGGTACGCGGATGCCGTGCCCTGGCACCTCCTGCGCACCGCCAAGCAGTACAAGGCCACCCTCGTCACCGTCCTCGACCGGGTCCCGCACCAGGTGCTCGCCGAGGTCTCCCGTCAGTACGGGGCCCTGCTCACCCGGGCCGGGCTGGGCGACGTACCCCGCTTCACGGTTCCCGAACTGCCCGAATCGGCCGGCGGGGGCGGGCTGCTGCCCGCCAGCGCCGTGGCCCCGCTGTTCGCCTGGCTCGCGCACCACGCGCAGGACCCGGCCGCCCGCCAGTACGCCGTCGGGCGCACCGCGCTCGGCGCGCTCGACTCCCTCGGGCGCCGGATGCCGGAGCTCGCCTCGGCCGTCGCGGCCCAGCACGCCGCCGCCGTACGGCTGACCTTCGCCGTCGAGGACGCCTACAAGCGGGAGGGCAAGCGGGTCCGGGGCCGCCTCGACCGGGGCGCCGTACTCGCCGGGGACGCACTGACCCGCTGGCGCGGCTACCCGCTCGACACCAGCGCCGACGAGCTGCTCGACTCCCTCGCGGAATCCCTCGCGGCGCTGCTCCAGTGCGCCGTCGCCGCCGCCGACGAACGCATCGCGGAGGCCTGGCGGCGCGAACCCGCCGCCGGCGCCGTGTCCCTGCCCGCCCCCGACCGCGAGGCGGCGGAACGTATCGGCATGGCCGTACGCCGCTGGCGGCGCGTGCTCGAGGAACTCGCCGAGGAAGAGGTCGCACGGCTCGACAAGCAGCCCGCACCCGACCCCGACGGGGTCGCCGCCCTGCTGGTCGCGGCCCTCCTCGGCGGCAAGCGGTCCCGGCCCGCCGGGGAGAAGCTCGCCGAACGGATCGGAGTGCAGGCCGCCGTACGCCTGCGGGACCGCGGCGGCGAGCTCGTCGCCGAACACCTCGACCAGGTGCTGCGCGCCGAACGCGACCGCCGCCTCGCCCCGATCGAAGCGCTCGAAGTGAGTCCCGAACCCCAGGCCGAGCTGATCGCCGCGCTGTCCGTACTGCAGAAGGAGAGGTGACGCGGTGACCGCCCTGACCGACCGCACCGACGACCGCTGGGACGACGGACTGATCGCCCGCTCGCGCCCCCGGACCAGCGAGGACGACTGGCCCGCGAGCGGTGACGAAGAGGGCGACGAAGCACTCGTACGGGCGGTTTCGGGCGCCGGAAGCGACGGAGGCAAGGCCCCCGCGCCCCCGCTCAGCCCCGAGGCGCAGGCCCTGCGGGTCCGCCTCGACGCGCTGCGCCAGCTCATCGGGCTGTCCCGGACCAGGATCCTCGACGGAAAGACCCTCGCCGAGGCCGGACGCGTCCTCGACGAGGCGGCCGCACGCCGCGGGCTGTCGGCGCAGCACACCGTCGTCGCCATCGCCGGAGCCACCGGAAGCGGCAAGTCCACGCTCTTCAACTCACTCGCCGGAGTGCAGATCTCCGAGACCGGACTGCGCAGGCCGACGACCGCCGCACCCATCGCGTGCAGCTGGTCCGACGGCGCCGCGGGACTGCTGGACCGCCTCGAGATCCCCGGACGGCTGCGCCGCCGCCCCCGCGAGACCTCGGAGGCCGAGGTGCTGCGCGGCATGGTCCTCGTCGACCTGCCCGACCTGGACTCGGCCGTCGGGGCCCACCGCGACCACGTGGACCGGGTACTGGCCCTGGTCGACGCGGTGGTGTGGGTGGTGGATCCGGAGAAGTACGCGGACGCCGTCCTGCACGAGAGGTACCTGCGCCCGCTGGCCGGGCACGCCGAGGTGACCTTCGTCGTACTGAACCAGGTGGACCGGCTGCCCGGGGAATCCGCCGATCTCGTCCTGGACGACCTGCGCCGGCTCCTCGACGACGACGGGATCGCGCTCGGCGAACACGGCGAGCCCGGAGCCACCGTCATCGGACTTTCCGCCCTTACGGGTGAAGGCGTCGGGGAACTGCGCGAGATGCTCGGACAGTTCACTCAGGAGAAGGGCGCCGCGACCCGCCGCATCTCCGCCGATGTCGACAAGGCCGCGGCCCGCCTGCGGCCGCTCTACGTGGCCGACGGCCACGCCGGGCCGGAGATCGGGGAGACCGCGCGCGCCGAATTCGAGGACCGGCTCGCCGAAGCGGTCGGCGCGTACGCGGCCGGGCTCGCCGCCGAGCGGGCCTGGCGGCGCAACGCCGGCAAGGCCTGCGGCACCCCGTGGCTACGCCTGTGGCGGTGGTACGAGAGCCGGCGCTCCCCGCGCTCACTGGCCGGTCTCGCCGCCCTGGCGGCGATCGGGCGTTCCCCGGCGGCCTTCGAGCCGCCGGTCGAGGAAGAGGTGACGGCCCGCCAGCGGGTGGAACAGGCCGTACGGACCGTCGCCGACGAGGCGGTCCGGGGCCTGCCCGACCCCTGGGCGCAGGCCGTACGGGAGACCGCGGTCCGCGGCGCCGAAGGGCTGCCCCAGGCGCTGGACGAGATCGCGGTGACCCTCGGACCGGCGGTCGCGGTGCCCAGCGCCCGTCCGCCGCGCCCCTCGTGGTGGCCTGCGGCGGTGCTGGCGCAGGCGGCCATGACCCTGCTCCAGATCTTCGGCGGGCTGTGGCTGGCCGGGCAGATCGTCGGGATCCTGGAGCCGAGCCTGATGCCGCCGGTCCTGCTGATGCTGGCCGGGATCATCGGCGGACCGCTGGTGGAGTGGGCCTGTTCGATCGGGGCACGGGGTCCGGCACGGCGCTACGGGCAGGACGCGGAGCGCCGGCTGCGGGAGGCCGCGGCCGGCTGCGGACGGGCCCGGGTGCTGGAGCCGGTCGCGGCCGAGCTGCTGCGCTACCGGGAGGTGCGCGAGCAGTACGCGACGGTGGCGAAGTTGTCCACAAGCCGTCAGTAGTCCACAGCCTCCGGCGGGTTCCGGCGGCCCGGGCCAGCATGGTCGTACCTCGTGCGGATGGTCCGGGCGGGTACGGAACGCGGGTCGGGGCGGCGCGTGGTCGAACGCGCCGCCGGGCCCCGGAAGGGCGGCCGGGATGAACGACACCCAGGTGACGCTGGTGGGTTACGTGGCCACGCAGATCGACTACAAGGACACGGCGGGCGGACCGGCGGCCCGGTTCCGCTTCGCGGTCACCCCGAGGTACTACGACCGGAAGAAGGAGACCTGGGCGGACGCGCCCACCAGCTTCTACACGGTGTGGGCCCGGCGCGGCCTCGCCGTGAACCTCGCCGGATCCGTCTCCGTCGGTGAACCGCTGGTGGTCCACGGAAGGCTGCGGGTGCGGGAGGACCCGCCCGACGGGGAAGGCAACCGGTGGTTCTCGGCCAACATCGACGCGACCGCCATCGGGCACGACCTGAACCGCGGCACGGCGGCCTTCCGGCGAGTCGTCAGGACGGACGTGCCGCTGATGGGTCCTCAGGAGGCGGCGGTGGTCTGAGTGTTCGAGGAGGCTAGGATTCCCCGGTACTCACGGGCACCTGGGCCTTCGGCCCGAAGGGGAAGACTGTGTCGATTGCCGTTCCCGCACCCTCCACTCCTGCCGCCGCCGTTGGCGTCGCTCCTGTCCGCCCTCAGGGCGGTGTTCCGGTTCCTGCTGCCGGGCAGGCCGGCGGCGCACCGGCGACGCGCACCACGGTCGCCGCGGCCATACGGGGCTCCGTACGGCGGCCGATCGCGCTGGCCCTGCTCGCCGCCGCGCTGGCCGGGGCCCCGGGGACGGTGGCGGCAGCCGACGCCGGCCCGGCCGCGCCCCGGACGCCGGAGGGAGCGAGCGCCGTCCTGGACGGGCTGAAGACCTACGGACAGGCCGTCCTGCACGGCACGGACGGAACCGTCCGGCAGATCCCGGCCGGACTGTACGAGATGCGGGTCGACGGCGGCGGCATGCTCCAGACGTACGGAGTCGGCGTCACGGGCGACGCGCAGCCCCAGGCCCGGTTCACGGAGATCGGGTGGAACGGCACGCCGCTCGCAGGGAACGGCGAGGCGGGCCGGATCCGCTGGGTGCTGGAGCACTCCTACCCCCAGCTGAACGATCTGGCCGGGCTCGCCAAGGCGGCCGGAGCGTCGGCGCTCACCGCGGAGAGCGCCGCGGCCGGGACCCAGGTGGCCATCTGGCGGCTCGCCGAGGGCGTATGGGTGGAGGCCGTCGACCCGGAGGCGGAGAAGCTGGCCGACTACCTCCAGCGGGCGGCGCGGCGGCTGTCCGAACCGCCGGCGTCACTCGCGGTGGATCCCGGCGAGGTGTCGGGGCCGCTGGGCACCCGGATCGGGCCGGTCACCGTGCGGACGGGCGCGCAGAGCGTGAGCGTGACCCCGGACGCGGCGGCCGTGGCCATGGGGGTGCGGGTGGTGGACGCCCGCGGACTGCCGGTCACCTCCGCCGTGAACGGCGCGAAGCTGTTCTTCGAGGTGCCCGAAGGGACACCGGACGGCAGCGCCGAGGTCACCCTGCGCGGGAACACGCGCGTGCCGGTCGGCCGGGTCTTCACCAGCGGGGTCCCGGCGCAGGTCCAGATCGTGGCCGGCTCCAGCGAGTCCGCCACCGTGGCCACGGCGACCGCGAAGTGGCCGCGGCTCCCCGCGGCCCAGCCGGCCGACGTCGCGGCGTCGGGCGGGGCGATGACGGCGCTGGGCGCCCCGGGCGCCCCGGGCGCTCCGGCCGGGCCGTCCGCGCAGTCGGCGTCCGCCCCGGCGGCGGATCCGGACACCTCCGGGGAACGGCTGGCCGCCAGCGGCAGCTCGGCGGCCACCCCGGTGATCGCCTCCCTGGCGGTGGGCCTGGTCGTCCTGGGCGGCCTGGTCGTCCTCCTCCTGCGCAAGCGTCCCCTGGAGGACGGCCCCGGCGGCCCGGAACGGTCGACGGACCCGGAGTAGGAAGCAGGCGGGGCGGCCGGCGCTCCCGCCCCGGGTGTCCCGGGCTCCGGTTCGGATGGCGGGGTTCGGGTAGGTGCGGAAAATGGCTGATCAAGAGCTGACCTGGCGGGGCGCGGTCGCACAAGGGGACCGGTGGCTGTTCGACGTGGTGGCCCGGCGGCACTGGCCCGGGGCCGACCGGGTGCTGCCGCGGCTCGGGCGGGCCGCGAACCACGGGCTGCTGTGGGGCGGGGCCGCCGTCGGGATCGCCGTCCTCGGCTCGGCCGGGGCCCGCAAGGCGGCCGTGCGCGGGGCCGCGTCGCTGGCACTGGCCTCCGCGACCATCAACACCGTCGGCAAGTGGTCCGTACGCAGGCCGCGCCCGGTGCTGGACGGGGTGCCCGCCGTGCGGCAGCTCACCACGCAGCCGCGTACCACTTCCTTCCCCTCGGGGCACGCCGCGTCCGCGTTCGCCTTCACCGCCGGAGTGGCGCTGGAGTCCCCGCTCTGGGGCGCCGTACTGGCCCCGGTCGCCGCCTCCGTGGCGTTCTCGAGGGTGTACACCGGCGTCCACTACCCCTCTGACGTGGCCGCGGGCGCCGCGCTGGGGGTGGCGGCCGGGTTCGTCGTCCGCCGGCTCACCCGGGACGCCGAGGTGGCCCGGATCCTGCCCGGCGACGAGCGCGCCGCCGTGGGGGCGCCCGCGCTGCCCGACGGGTCCGGGCTCACGGTGGTGGTCAACACCGGGTCCGGCACGGCCGCCACGACGGGGCTCGACGTACTGCTGCGGGAGCGGCTGCCGAAGGCCGAGCTCGTCGAGTGCCAGGGGCCCGAACTCGCCGGGGAACTGGCCGCGGCCGCCGAGCGGGCCACCGTGCTCGGCGTGTGCGGCGGCGACGGCACCATAAACGCCGCCGCCACCGCCGCGCTGCGCGCCGGGATCCCCCTGGCGGTGTTCCCCGGCGGCACGCTCAACCACTTCGCGATCGACCTCGGACTCGCCGGGATCGAGGACACCTGCCGGGCCGTGGCGGCCGGCCACGCCGTCCACATCGGCGTCGGCCGCTTCACCCCGGGCCCCGGCCCGGACCCCGAGGACACCCGGGCCGGGTACTTCCTGAACAACTTCAGCATCGGGGCCTACCCGGAGCTGCTCGGCACCCGGCTCCGCTGGGCCCCCCGCATCGGCGGCGGCCCGGCCGCCCTCCTGGCGGCGTACCGGGTGCTGCGGGCCGAGCGCCCGGTACGGCTCAGGCTCGCCGGGAAGCCGCGCAGCGTCTGGCTCCTCTTCGCCGGGAACGGCACCTACCAGGGCACCGGCCCGGCACCCCGCTACCGCAAGAGCCTCGGCGAGGGCCTGCTCGACGTCCGGCTCGTCCACGGCGGCGGCCGCCCCGGCCCCCGCCTGCTCGCCGCCGCCTTCGCGGGCCCGCTGACCCGCTCCCCGGTCCACGTCGCCACCCGGCTGCGCAGCCTGCGCGTGAGCGACATCCCCGCCGGCACCCCGCTCGCCTACGACGGCGAATACGCGCAGGCCCCCACCGCCCTGGTCCTCGACGAGCTCCCGGACGCCCTCACGGTCTACCGCCCGCGCTGAGGCAGGACACCCCCCGGCCGCGCCGGAATTGCCTTCGCGTCCCGCCCCGGCCGGGCAGCCGTCACGGACCCGGGGCCAGGCCGGGCGGGGACGGCGGCCGCCCCACCGGAACGGCCTCCACGCCCAGGTCGGCCCGCATCGCGCTCCGCATGACGTCGGCGTGCGCCGAGAGGCCGAGGAGCCGGGCGTGGATCTCCTCGAACGACCCGTCCGGCGCGGGGGCGCCCTCCGCCAGCCGCATCGTGCGGGCGTAGGCCCGCGTCATGCCCCGCGTCATGGTGTCCAGCTCGGCGAGCACTGCGGCGGAGGCGATCATCTGGGCCTCCGCGAAGACGGTGTGATGGCCGCCCCGGACCTCTTCCAGCGCGGCCCGCTCCTCCGGGGTGACCTGCGACCTGTGGACGAGCCACAGGAAGGACATGAGGCCGATCCGGTAGCGCCGGTACGCGGCGTTCGCCGCCGCGTAGCACTCGCGCCGCCGGGCCAGCTCCGCAAGCTCCTGTTCCCGCAGCCACCGCGTGCGGTCCACCTGCTGCTCCCGCTCGAACTGCGCCGCCTGCACCCGCGCCACCATCCGCTGCGAAAGCACCGTCGCCAGCAAAGTTCCGGCCACACCGACCACGGCCGCGCCGAGCGCGATCAGCCCGCTGTCCATACGTCCCCCACGTCTCCCCACCTCGGCCGCAGCCCCCGGCCGCGCCCTCGTCGGCATCATCCTGCCGTGCGGCACAAGGCCTCGGGACTGTTTGGGGGACCTCGGTCGGGTGGTCCCGGGGCCGATCGGGTTTCCCCCCGGGGATGGACGTCAGGCAAGATGGGGTGTATCTGCCCACCCATCGATCTGCCGGACGGTTTCTCTTGGCTGAGTTCATCTACACCATGCGCAAGACGCGCAAGGCGCACGGCGACAAGGTGATTCTTGATGACGTCACCCTGAACTTCCTGCCCGGCGCGAAGATCGGTGTGGTCGGCCCGAACGGCGCCGGTAAGTCCACCGTGCTCAAGATCATGGCGGGGCTGGAGCAGCCGTCCAACGGCGAGGCCTACCTGTCTCCCGGCTTCACCGTCGGCATCCTCATGCAGGAGCCCAAGCTCGACGAGTCCAAGACGGTCCTGGAGAACGTCCAGGACGGCGCGGCCGACATCATGGCCAAGCTGAAGCGCTTCAACGAGGTCGCCGAGGAAATGGCGACCGACTACACCGACGCGCTGCTGGACGAGATGGGCAAGCTCCAGGAAGTCCTGGACCACGCCAACGCCTGGGACCTCGACGCCCAGCTCGAGCAGGCCATGGACGCCCTGGGCTGCCCGCCCGGCGACTGGGCCGTCACCAACCTCTCCGGCGGCGAGAAGCGCCGTGTCGCGCTCTGCAAGCTGCTGATCGAGGCCCCGGACCTGCTCCTCCTCGACGAGCCCACCAACCACCTCGACGCCGAGTCGGTGAACTGGCTGGAGCAGCACCTTTCGCAGTACAAGGGCGCCGTCGTGGCCGTCACCCACGACCGGTACTTCCTGAACAACGTCGCCGAGTGGATCCTCGAGCTCGACCGCGGCCGTGCCCACCCGTACGAGGGCAACTACTCCACCTACCTGGAGAAGAAGGCCACCCGTCTCAAGGTCGAGGGCCGCAAGGACGAGAAGCGCCAGAAGCGCCTCAAGGAAGAGCTCGAGTGGGTGCGGTCCAACGCCAAGGGGCGTCAGACCAAGTCCAAGGCCCGCCTCGCCCGCTACGAGGAGATGGCCGCCGAGGCGGACAAGATGCGGAAGCTGGACTTCGAGGAGATCCAGATCCCGCCGGGCCCGCGTCTGGGCTCGATCGTGGTCGAGGTCAACAACCTCAACAAGGCGTTCGGTGACAAGGTCCTGGTCGACGACCTGTCCTTCACGCTGCCGCGCAACGGCATCGTCGGCATCATCGGCCCGAACGGCGCCGGCAAGACCACGCTCTTCAAGATGCTCCTGGGTCTGGAGGCGCCGGACTCCGGCTCCGTCAAGATCGGCGAGACCGTCAAGATCTCGTACGTCGACCAGAGCCGCGCCAACATCGACCCCAAGAAGTCCCTGTGGGCCGTCGTGTCGGACGAGCTGGACTACATCAACGTCGGCCAGGTCGAGATGCCGTCGCGCGCGTACGTCAGCGCCTTCGGCTTCAAGGGTCCGGACCAGCAGAAGGCCGCCGGCATCCTCTCCGGTGGTGAGCGCAACCGCCTCAACCTGGCGCTGACGCTCAAGGAGGGCGGCAACCTGCTGCTCCTCGACGAGCCCACCAACGACCTCGACGTCGAGACCCTGTCCTCGCTCGAGAACGCGCTCCTGGAGTTCCCGGGTGCGGCCGTGGTCATCTCCCACGACCGTTGGTTCCTGGACCGAGTCGCCACGCACATCCTGGCGTACGAGGGCGAGTCCAAGTGGTACTGGTTCGAGGGCAACTTCGAGTCGTACGAGAAGAACAAGGTCGAGCGGCTCGGTGCGGACGCGACCCGTCCGCACCGTGCCACCTACAAGAAGCTCACCCGAGGCTGAGGGCCGAGGAAACGGGCCATGGCCAGACACCACTACCGATGCCCCCTCCGCTGGGCGGACATGGATGCCTTCGGGCACGTCAACAACGTCGTCTTCCTCCGCTATCTGGAGGAGGCGCGCATCGACTTCATGTTCCGCCTCGCGCCGGGGGAGGGCAGTGAGTCCTTCACGGGCGGTTCCGTCGTGGCCCGTCACGAGATCGACTACAAGCTGCCCCTCGTGCACCGGCACGAGCCGGTGCTCATCGAGTCCTGGGTGACCCGGATAGGCGCCGCGTCCCTGACCATCCGCTACGAGGTCAAGGACGAGGCGACCGAGGACGGGCCCGAGACGGTCTACGTGCGCGCCGAGACCGTGGTCGTGCCCTACAACCTCGCCGAGGGGCGGCCCCGCCGCATCACGGCCGAGGAGAAGCTCTTCCTCCAGGAGTACCTGGACGAGCCGAAGGCGCAGCCGAAGACCGGTGCTCCTGCCGGGGGCATCGCGGCATGAACGAGCAGCTGCACTTCGCCGACTCCGGGGAGGCGGCGGACCTCGCCGCCTTCCTGGGCCGGCTGGTGCACTACGACCGCGCCGCCGCCGTCCGCCTGCAGGCGCAGGCCGGCGGCGGCGCGCTCGCCGTCTTCGGGCGGCCGCCGTCCTTCGACGTAGTGGCCGTCCGTACGGTGCGGCTCGCCGCGCCCGTCCCCGCTCCGCTCGACCTGACCGTCTCGGCCGGGGAGCTGCTGGAGTCCGTGGACGAGGGCGAGCGGGCCGGCGCCGTCGTCCCCGCGGCCGTCACCGGACCGCCCTGGGCGGGCCTGCTGCCGCCCCGCGGCGGCTGGACCCCGGTGGCCGGGCTGCCCGGTCCCGAAGCGATGGCCAAGGCCCTGGCGGCCGCCGTCGCCGAGTTCCGGGCCCGCGACGAGGCCCTGCCCCCGCAGCACCGGACCCGCTCCGAGCGCGACCGCATCGGCCGCGAGATCTGGTCCCGCACGCTGGGGGGCACCGAACTTCCGCTGCGCGCCGTGCACGCCGCGCAGTCCCTGGGCTTCCTGCGGCCGGTACGGTCCACCGTGCCCGCCGTGCCCACCGCGGCTGCCGGGAGCGGAGCCCCCGAACCGGTGGCCCTGTTCGCCTCCGGCGGCTGGCTGCGGCTGCGCACCCCGTACGGGTCCGTGGCCACGCGCCGCCCCGGCGGCCTCGGCACCCTGCTCGTCCGGCCGGTCTAGCCGGCCCCGCCGTACGGGACGCCCGCGCGGGATCCCGTACGGGCTAGCCCGCGGTGTTGATCATCGACGCGGCGGCGTACGTCAGGTACCGCCACAGCTGCGCCTCGTGCTCCGGCACGAGGGCGAGCTCGTCCACCGCCACCCGCATGTGGGCCAGCCACGCGTCGTGCGCGGCGGCGTCCACCTGGAAGGGCGCGTGCCGCATGCGCAGGCGCGGGTGGCCGCGGTTCTCGCTGTAGGTGTTCGGGCCGCCCCAGTACTGCATCAGGAACAGCGCGAACCGCTCCTCGGCGGGACCGAGGTCCCCCTCCGGGTACATCGGGCGCAGCAGCGGGTCCTCGGCGACCCCCTGGTAGAAGCGGTGGACCAGACGGCGGAAGGTGTCCTCGCCGCCCACCAGTTCGTAGAAGGTCTGCTCCTGGACCGTGCCCCGCGGAATCTCGTTCACCCGACCATCGTCTCAGACGCCCGGACGGAGGACCCCGGTCCTAGGACCTCCGGGACCCTCCCCGGGCGACCGCGGCGCGACCGCAGCGCGGTCGCACCCGGGCGGTGTCCGCAGGACAGTGGAGACATGGGCGCACACGCCGAGGTACGCGACGTGCGGGAGACCGCGCACGCCGCCCAGGTACGGGAGCTGACCGCCGCCGGGGCGCTGGAGGATCCGCGCTGGCGGGCGGCCTTCGCCGCGGTGCCCCGGCACGTGTTCGTGCCGTATTACTACACCGGCCGCGGCGCCGGACACGAGCGGCTCTGGGCCGAGGACCCCGACCCCGAACAGCGGGCGCGCTGGCTGCGCGGGGTCTACACCGACGCCCCGCTCGCCACCCGGCTGCGCGACGGCGAGCTGGTCTCCTCCAGCAGCCAGCCCTCGCTGATGGCGAAGATGCTGGAGGCCCTGGACGTGCGCGACGGGGACAACGTGCTGGAGATCGGCGCGGGCACCGGCTACAACGCGGCCCTGCTGTGCCACCGGCTCGGCGACGGACTGGTCACCACCGTCGACCTGGACGAGGAGATCACCGAGTCGGCGCGCGTGCACCTGGACCGGCTCGGCTACCACCCGGCCGTGGTCACGGGCGACGGGGCGCGCGGCTGCCCCGCCCGGGCCCCCTTCGACCGGATCCTGGTGACCTGCACGATCCCGCTGATCCCGCCCGCCTGGCTGGGTCAGTGCCGGCCGGGGGCCCGGATCCTGGCCCCGCTGTCGACCGGGCTGATCGCCCTCACGGTGCGGGACGCCGGGTTCGCCGAGGGACGCTTCCTGCACACCTCGGCCTACTTCGTGCCGCTGCGCGGGGCCACGGCCGCGCCGCCGGGCACGTACGGGACGCGGCAGGGGATCCCGTACGAGCTGGTGGAGAACGAGCGCTTCCAGTTCATGCTCGTGCTCACCTCGGGCGCGCTGCACCCGAGGGAGGCGCTGGACCTGTGGCGGCGCGAGGACCGGCCCGCGCGCGAGCGCTTCGGGGTGACGGTCGGCGAGGCGGGGCAGTGGTCCTGGCTCGACGATCCCCAGGGCCCCTACGTATGGCCCCTGGGGGAGCCCGCGACCTCATAGGTCGGCTATCGACATATGTCGGCTGCCGAGCTATGGTCGGGGTGTGAATGATCAAGCTCTCCGCGAGCCGACCCTGCTGATCCTCACGGCGATCGCCGATGCCCCACGGCACGGTTACGCGATCGCCCAGGAGGTCGAGAAGATTTCGGAAGGCCGCACCAAAATGCGCACCGGAACGCTCTACGGAGCCCTGGAGCGGCTCCTGGAACAAGAACTCATCGCCGTCCACGAGGAAGAGGTGGTCGACGGACGCAGGCGGCGCAGCTACGCGCTCGCCCCCCGCGGGCGGGAGACCCTGGCCGCCGAGGCGGCCCGGCTCGCACGCACCGCCCAGGAGGCGACCCGGCGGCTGGGACTCGGCGGGGCCGGGGCCTCCTTCGGAGCCTCCTTCCGCGTCTCCGTCGGCGTCGGCGGCGCGGTGGTGGGCTCGTGACCACACTGCTGAGGCTGTATCCCGCCGCCTACCGGCGGGAGTTCGGCGACGAGATCGCCTACGCGTACCGCGAGGCCACGCGAGGGGCGGGGGCGCCCGCCCGAGTACGAGAAGGCGCCGACGTGGCCGGACACGCCCTGCGCATGCGGCTCGGCCTGGGTTCCACGGGACGGCCCGGCCGGCTCCTGGCCGCGCTGGCGCCGTTCGCCCTGGTCGTCATCGGGGCGAGCGCGGCGGGCTGGATGGGACTGCTGCGCTACGCCATGTTCGCCGGTGGACCGGTCGGCGCGGGTTTCCCGGCGCTGCTGGCGGGCTACCTCGTCATGCTGTTCGGCGTGTCCCTCGCACTGGCCGGCCGCTGGTCGGTGGGCAGTTGGGCCGTGCTGGCGGGAGCGGCCCTGGAGATCGCCGCCTCCGTGGTCCGGATGGGCGTCGGCGGCATCGGGATGCAGGCGCTCTTCAGCACCCCGATGCTCATCCTGGGCCCGGTCCTGGCCCTGGCCCTGGTGGCGGTGGCGTGCCCGCCGGACCTGCGGCCGGCTCCGCGGATCCGCACCCGGGCCGGGGCGGCCGCCGTGCTGGCGTGGACGCTGGTCCTGGCGGGTGCGGTGCTGACGGTCCCGCTGGTGTACCCGTTCACCCAGCTGCGCTTCGTCGTACCGGTGGCAGCCGGACTGCTGCTGGCCGGACGCCCGGCGTTCGCCCGGCTGCGCACCGCGCCGGCCGTCCTGCTCGCGGGACTGCCGTTCGTGTACTTCGGCGCCATGCCCGGGTCACTGCTCCCGCTCGCGCTCGCCGTTCTGCTGGTCCTGCTGCTGGTCACCGCCGCGGTGGTGAGCGTACGGCGCCGGCGGGGCGCGCGTGACCCGCTGGTCGGCGGCTAGGCGGGCCAGGCGGGCCAGGCCGGCCGACGGCACTCGAACACGGCGAAGGCCCCCGGTGTCACCGGGGGCCTTCGCCGTGTTTCGGGAAACCTCAGCCGCGCCGGACGGTGATCGTGGTCCAGGCACCGACGTGGACGCGGTCCCCGTCGGCGAGCGGGACCGGCACGTAGGGCTGGATCGAGTCCTCGCCGCCGTTGATCGTGGTGCCGTTGGTGGAGTTCTGGTCCACCACGGCCCAGCTGCCGTCGGGCTGCTGGACGAGCACCGCGTGCTGGTGGGAGACGCCCGGGTCCTCCGGGGGCACCGACAGGTCGATGTCCGGGGACTCTCCCGTCGAGGCGCGGCGGCGGCCGATGGTGATCTGGCCGCCGGCGAGCGGGAGGTGCTGCTCGGGCGAGTACGCGGGCAGGTCGAGCCCGGCCGCCTCGGGGCCGCTGCGGTGCATCATCGCCATGAAGTACGTGCGGTCCGGACCGATGGTCGCGGTCCAGGACCCGCCGCCCTGGGGCTGGTAGGGCTGCTGGTACGACTGCTGGGGCTGGGGCGCCTGTTGCTGCTGCTGGTGGTGCGGCGGCGGCTGGGGCGGCTGGTACTGCCCGGTCCGGGAGGGCTGCTGCTGGTACGGCGGCGGAGCCTGCTGTGCATGCGGCTGCTGTGCCTGCTGGTGCTGTGGCGGCTGCTGGTGCGGCTGCTGCTGGTGCTGCTGCGGGGGCGGCGGAGGCTGCTGCTGGTACGGGGGCTGCTGGAAGTCCTGGCGCGCCGGAGGCGGCAGCATCCAGTCGTCCTCGCGCTGCTGCAGCGGCTCGGCCGGGCGGTTGACCCGCGAGGGCCGCGAACCCTGGTAGTCGAAGTGGTCCTGGGAGTACGCCGGCGGTGCCGGGGCCGGGGGCGCGCCGCGGGACGGCGGCGGCGGGGGCAGGTCCGGGGAGAGCGGCGTGTACGAGGTCGCCGTACGGGTCAGGAAGTTGTACCGGCACTCCTCGCAGAACGGGGCCATGGCCTCGCGCGGGGTCCGGCACTGCGGGCAGAGTTCGGCCTGTGCGGTCGGCTCGCCGGTGGGAGGGTAGCCGTAGCCGTAGGAGGGCGCCCCGGGGGTGCCCGTAGGGGCGGCCATGCGGTGGCCGCAGACCTCGCACCAGTCGTCGGAGGCGGACTGGTGCCCGTTCGGGCAGGTCGGCATCGCGGCGCTTCCTCCTTCTTCCTGCGTCAACGAGGCAGGTTCTTCTTCTGCTGCTGCTTCTTCTGTGCGTCCGATCGGCGACTGGTCAGGTCTGATCGGGGCGTCAAGCTCTACGTCAAGATTTTCGCACTCGAACGGTTTGAGTGGAACGCGTTTCTAGTGTCATCTCGTCCGCGTCGGCGACCTTTGCCTTCAGTCGCACAGTACCCGCCGCCGCATCGACGACATCCACCACCTTCGAGAGCAGCTTGGCGGTGTCGGCGTTGCCCGAGGAACTCGCCAGCTGGACGGCCCGGCCGAGCTTGGCCGTGGCCCCGTCGACATCCCCCAGTTTGCGGGCCTCCAGGCCCTGCTGGATCGCCTGCGCGAGCTCCGCCTGCCCGGTGTAGTGGGCCACCTGCGGGTTGATGGCGGTGGACGCGGCGAGATCGTCCGTCCAGACGGCGCGGACCAGGCCCTGGGCGAGGACGGCCGGGTCCTCACCAGGGGCCCCCGGCATGAGCAGGGCGGCGCGGGCGGCGAGCATCTCCTGGCCGACGGAGGCGCCCGGGACCCGTACGCACACGTGGTACTCACGGGACTCGTCGCCCCAGGACCCCGTCGGATAGTCCCCGGCGCGCGGGGAGGCCTCCGTGCGGCGGCCGGTCAGGTCCTGCACGGCGGGAGCGACCTGCTTGACGTACAGGACCTCCGCGCCCACCGGGGTCCACAGGCGCAGTGAGACGTCCGCCACTTCCTTGCCCATGACCTTCTCCATCATGTGCGTGAAGTCCTCGGTCAGCCGGGCCGGATCGGCCACGATGTCGGCCGTGCCGAGCAGCGCGCTCGCGATGCCGGTGACCTCCTTGACCTCCCAGTCGGTTCCCACGCCGCGGGCGTCACAGGTGAAACGGCCCGCGCAGGCGTCGAGCGTGGCGCGGAGCACGGCCGGGTCCTCGTGCTCGTTTCGGCCGTCGGTGAGCAGGATCCCGTGCCGGATCGCCGCGGTGGACCCGCGCAGCAGGCCGTCCGCGAGGCGCAGCCACGTACCGATGGCGGTGCCTCCGCCGGAGGAGAGGCCGCGCAGGGCCTCCTTGGCCTGGGCGCGGGTGGTCGCGTCGGCGATGGCGAGCCGGCCCTGGCGGGGGTAGACCTCCCTGGCCACGTGGGTACCGTCGATCACGGCGAAGGCGGTGCCGTCGCGGAGGGTGTCGACGGCGGCGGCCGTCGCCTCGCGGGCGCCGCGCATCTTGTCGGGCGGGTACTCCATGGAGCCGGAACAGTCGACCATGATCACCACGGCGGCGCCGCCGGGGGCGACGGTCGTCCGGGTGGCCGTGGCACCGCCGGTGGAGGTGACCGTGACGATGGCGTGGACGTCACGGGCGCCCTCGGAGAGGAACTCGTTCTGGTACACCTCCACGCTGAACCGCGGGGCGCTCGGCTTGGCGAAGTTCGCCATCGGTCGGTACTCCTCGGGTACGGGGATCAGGCCTGGGCCTGCGGGGCGGCGGGGCCGGGACCCGCGGTGCTCGTGTCGCTCGTGGTGCCTGCGGTGCTTGTGGGCGGGGTCTGCGGGTCCGGCGGGGTCGCCGTGAAGGGGACGACGGCCACGGTGACGTTGTCGTGCCCGCCGCCGTCGAGGGCGTGCCCCACCAGGACCTGCGCACTGTGCAGGGGCCGGACCGCGGCGTCGTACGGGAGGACCTGGGCCAGGTCGCGCGCGGACTCGGCGTAGTTCCACAGTCCGTCGGTGCAGACCACGACCACGCCGTCATGGTCGGGCTTGAAGGTGGCGGTGTGCGGTTCCAGGTCGTACGCGTCGGCCCCGAGCCAGCCGGTGATGGCGTGCGCGCGGACGTCGGCATAGGCCTCGGCCTCGCCCATCAGGCCCGCCGCGACCATCTGGGCGGCCCAGGAATCGTCCTCGGTGAGGCGGCGGGGCAGGGCGGCGCGGTCGTCGGGGACCCAGTAGGCGCGGCTGTCGCCGACCCAGCCGATGGTCAGCAGGCCGCGGCTGACCACGGCGCCGACCAGGGTGCAGGCGGGGGCGTTCTGGGCGCCGGGCACCTCGGGGGCGAGGGCGTTCACCGCTGCGGCGGCGGCCAGGATCGCCTCGTGCATGGCCTCCTGGGGGTGGGCGCCGCGGGGGAGGGCGTCGAGCAGCGCCTCGTTGGCGGCTGCGGCGGCGGCCGCGGAGGCCTCGTCGGGGCGGCTGGCGGAGGAGACGCCGTCGCAGACGATGGCCACGGTGGCGGCGGAGCCGTCGGGCAGCGCGGTGGCCGCGACGGCGAAGGAGTCCTCGTTTCGGTGGTGGCGCAGCCCGCGGTCGCTGACGGCGGCGACGCTCCCGAGCTCCTCTTCGAGGTGGTCCCGCTCCCGGGGCTGCGCGTGGCCGCAGTGCTCGCAGTACCCGTCGGTGTCCACCCGTCCGGCGCGGCAGGCCACACAGGTCTTCCCACCGGGCTCCCCCTGCGGGGTGTGGCCACCGTGGGGGGCTTCGCCTTCGCCTTCGGGTCCGTGTCCCGGGCGCTGGCCCTGGCCCGCGGGGCCGCCGGCGTACGGGGCTTCGCCACCGGGGTACTGGCCTTGCGGGGCGGGACTGCCGTACGGGGCTTCGCCCTCGGGGGTGTCCCCCTGAGCGGCGGAGTTGCCGTAGGGGGTTCCCCCCTCGGGGTGCCGCCCTTGCGGGGCGGGGGCGCCGTACGGGGCTTCGTGCCCCGGGCCGGGGCCCTGGGGGCCGCCGTGGGCAGGGCCGTGCGCGCCGGTCGGGGCGCCGTACGGGGCTTCGCCGCCGGGGTGCTGACCCTGCTGGGCGGGGTGGTCGTAGGGGGAGGCGTGCTCTCCCGGTCCCGGGGTGCCGTAGCCGTCGTGGCCGTCGTGGCCGGATCCGCCCGCGGAGCCCGTGCCCTGTGCGCTCGCGCCGTAGGGGGTGGTGTCCGCGGGGTGCCCGCCCTGAGGGGGCGCGGTGTACGGGCTCGGGCTTGCGGGGGCCGGAGGCGTGCCGTGGGGGGCGGGGTCGGGCCAGCCGGTGGGGCCCGACACCAGGGTGGGCGCGGCGGTGGAGACGCTGCCCCAGCCGGGCGCGGCCTCGCCGGCGTACCCGGGGGCCGCCGGTTCGGCGCGGCCGGCGGAGTGCCGGGGCGCGAGGGCTTCGTCGGACGAAGGGCGCCCGCGGGTGGCCGGGATCCCGCCCGCGGGGGTGGCCCGGCCGGTGCTGCCCGAGGGAGCGGCCGCAGTGGCCGCCGGCGGGGTGATCGGCGCCGCCGGGATCACGGGCGCGGCCGGATCCGCCGCTGCCGGGGCTTGCGGGCCCACGGCCGCCGAGCCCGCCGGGGCGACCGGGGTCACGGGCGCCGCGCCCGCCCTGCCGAACGGCTGGACCGGACCAGCCGCGGGCGGGCTGCCGGGCGCGGCCGGATCCGCCGCGAACCGGGCGGGGGAGGGCGGACCCGCCGGGGGCAGGGGCGCCGTCGCCCGTTCCGGGGCTCGGGGCTCCGTGGGGGCGGCGGCGGTGAGGGCGTAGCCGCAGAGGCCGCAGAAACGATCACCCTCCTCCAGCGGTTCCGCGCAGCTGGGGCAGCCCGACAGCCGATGCATCGACATCAATCACACCCACGTCCGGGGACGGAAACGGTTTGCCCGCTCCACCAGTTCGATCCTCTCCTCGCCCCGCTGCGCCAGCCGTGCCAGCACGCGGAACGAGCGCTCCAGGCCGAAGCGCAGCCCCCGCTCGTCCAGTTGGCAGCCGAGCAGCGAGGTACCGCCGGGGTCGGAACCCCGGCTGCCCGACAGTACCCAGTCCAGAGCCGAGCCCAGAACTTCCGCCCTGAGCCGCTCGTGGCGCACCGAGTCCAGGCCGAACCTCCCCAGCGCCTCCACCTGGGCCGCGGCCGCCGTCAGATCGGGCAGCAGCGCCTCCTGGGGAGACCGGTCGCGCAGGCGTGCCCGTACGGCCGCCACCCGCGCGGCGGTGTGGTGGATGGACGCCTCCGGCACGGATTCCAGCGTGCGCACGGCTCCGGCCCGGTCCCCGGCGGCCAGCTGCACCCGGGCCAGCCCGAACGCCGCCCCGACGAACCCCGGGTCCGTGGCCCACACCAGGCGGTAGTAATCGGCGGCGTTGTCCAACTGCCCCAGCACCTCCGCGCACAGCCCCAGCGCCAGCTTCGGCGCCGGCTCGCCGGGGAAGGCGTCGTAGACGGCGTCGAAGGACAGGGCCGCCGTCTCGTCCTCCCCGACGGCCAGCGAGGCGATGCCCCGGGCCCACACCACGCGCCAGTCGTCGGGGTGCCGCGCCTCCAGCCGGGTCAGCGCGTCGGCGACCAGCGGCGCGTCGGCGCCGCCCAGTTCGAGCCGGGCCCGCAGCTCCCGCAGCCGCAGCTCCGCGGATTCGGCGGGCGCCGAGCCCAGCGCGGTCAGCAGGTCGGCCGGCGCCGAGGCCAGCAGGCCCGCCAGGAAACCGGCGTTGGGGTCCCCGGCGTCGACCAGCGGTACGGGCAGGGCCAGCGCGGCCTCGCGGGTGTCCAGGGTGGACAGCTCCGGCCGCCGCGAGGCGGTGATCCCGACGGGTGGCAGCGGCGCGGCCGCCGGAGCCCGGCGCGGGGCCGGCACGCCGGGACCGGCGGCCCGGTGCGTCGCCGTGGTGACCAGCCCGGTCGCGCCGTACCCCGTGATCGGTGCGGCCGACGGAGCCGGCGGGGCCGCGCCGCCGGGCGCGGCCTCCACCGCGGGAGCGGGACCCGGGACCGGGACGGCGGCGGGGACCCGGGCCGGAGCGGTACCCCGGCCCGCCCGCCACCGCTTCACGGGCCGCTCGCCCAGCCGGGAGACCTGCGCGCCCGCCTCGTCGGTGAACAGCCGGTCGTCCGGAACCCGCAGCTCGGGTCCGAAGAGCGTCGAGACCTGCGGCCTCGGGCGGCCCGTCTGGAGCGCCACGACCTCGCGCAGCACCCCCGTCAGCTGGTCCGCCATCTCCTGCGCGGACGCGAACCGCCGTCCCGGATCCGGGTCGGTGGCCCGTACCAGCAGCCGGTAGAAGGACTCGTACCGCCCGAACACCTCGATGTGCTGCGGGTCCGGCAGGGAGTCCACGAACACGTTCGTGTAGCCCTGGAAGTCGAAGGTCAGCACGGCCAGCGTGCGCGCCACGGTGTACAGGTCGGAGGCGACCGAGGGGCCGAGCTCCGCGACCTCGGGCGCCTGGTAGCCGACGGTGCCGTAGATGGCCGACTCCTCGTCGTCCATCCGCCGGACCGCGCCCATGTCGATCAGCTTCAGCTGGTCGGCCTGCTGGATGGCGTTGTCGACCTTGAAGTCGCAGTACAGGAGGTTCCTCGTGTGCAGGTGGCCGAGCGCCTCCAGCGCCTCGATGCCGTACGCGCACGCCTGCTCCACGGGCAGCGGGTCGCGGCGGCCGTCCGGCCGGCGCCGCTCGTTGGCGATCTCCTTGAGCGATTTGCCGCCCACGTACTCCATGACGATGTACCCGTCCAGCGAACCGGTCCGCTGGTCCAGGTGCTCCACGAAGTTGTAGATCCGCACGATGTTCGAGTGCTCGATCTCCGCGAGGAAGCGCCGCTCCGAGATCGCGGCCGCCATCGCGTCCTGGTCCCCGGTGTCCAGCAGGCCCTTGAGCACCACCCAGCGGTCCGACACGGCCCGGTCCACCGCGAGGTAGACCCAGCCCAGCCCGCCGTGCGCGAGGCAGCCCGCGACCTCGTACTGGCCGTGGACGAGGTCGCCCGCGCACAGCTTGGGCACGAAGGAGTAAGGGTGCCCGCACTTGGTACAGAAACCTTCCGTCCGCCCCGGCCGCTCCCCGCGGGCCCGCCCCACGGGCGCCCCGCAGTCCGAGCGCGAGCAGAACCGCTTGCGCTCCGGGACCTCGGGATTCTCCAGCACCGCCGCCGAGGGATCCGGACGGGGCACCTCCGGTACGTTGACCAGCCCGGCTCCCAGCCGGCTGCGGCCCGACACCGAGGCGGCCGACCCCGAACTGCGCACCGACACCGACCGGGTGGACGCGGCCCCGGACAGGGACCGCGAGAGCCGGCCCGACACGGAGCGCCGGGAAGAGGAGGAGCGCGACGAACGCGCCGAGCGGGAGGCCCGCGAGGAGGAGGACGAGGAGGAAGACCGCTCCGACCCCTGTGACCCCTGCGAGCCCTGGGATCCGTGCGACCCCTGTGAGTCCCCGTGGCGGGCCGCGCTCGTCATCGCCGTCGGTACGGACACCAGCTCCTCGGCGCCCGCCGCGACGGCCCCGGCCGGAGCCAGCCCGCAGGTGCCGCAGTAGACCTCGCCGCCGCCCATGTCCTCGTAGGTCCCCGGGCAGCCGGGGCGCATGCACGCCGTTCCGATCAGACTCACGCGTCCCCCTCCCTCGGCCCGTCGGGCCACTCACGCACCGGTTGGCGCCCCTGCTGGTCCTGCCGGTCCTGCTGGTCCTGTCGGTCCTGTCGGTCCTGTCGGTCCTGTCGGTCCTGCTGGTTGTGCTGGTCCTGCCGCTGCGCGGGCAGCGCCTCGGCCGTCGCCCACTGGTAGCGCAGCACCGCCTGCTCGGCGGCCCGCAGATCACAGGGCGCGCTCCACAGCATCCGCCGGGCGGTGTCGTACCGCTCCATCAGCAGCGGATCCTCCGCCATGCCCAGCCGGGCCACCTTCGCCTTGTAGGCGTCGAGCCGTCCCCGCAGCTCCGCCCGCACCGCCAGCGGCGCCGTCACCGCGGTCAACGATTCGCGGGCCCGCCGCAGTTCCTCCCCGGCACGCTCCTCCAGGGACTCCAGCAGCGGGGACAGCCGGTGCCACTGGGCCCGGCGCCGGTACTCGGCCGCCGCCGAGAGCTGTTCCTGCAACACCGTCGGCGGACCGCTCACCGCGGGCACCTCGGACGCCGCGATCTTCGCCAGCACCTCGCCGCGGGCCAACCGTGCCTCCGCCAGGGTCCGGTCCGCCCGCGAGAGCACGTCCCGCAGGCCGATCAGCCGCTGCTCGGCGTCCTGCCGGACGGCCAGCACGGCCTCGACCTCCCGGCGCACGTCCTCCAGGGCGCGCGCGGCCCGGTCGTACCGCCCGGTGTCCGGACGGCCGCCGCCCGGCGCGGAGCTCCCGGCCACCGCGAACCAGAACGCCAGCGGGTCCTCGATCACCCGGGCCCGCAGGTCCGCCAGCTCGGCCGTGATGGCCTCCAGGTCGTCCCCCGAGGGGTGTTCTCCCGGCCGGACCCCCACCGAGTGGGCGAGGGCGCGGGTGCGGTGCAGTTCGGCGGAGAGGAGGTCGATCCGGGCCGGCAGCGCCGACCAGACGGAGTCCGCGGCGACCACCACGTCCAGGGAGCTCGCGTACAGCTCGTTCATGCGGGACACCAGCTCGGCGAGGGAGAACCGCTCCGCGAGCGGGACACCCTCGACCGCGGCGCCGGAGATCATCACCCCCGGCCCGCGCAGCCGGTCCGTCAGCTCGACCAGGTCCTCACGGCTCGGCCAGCGGCGCCGCTCACGGATCTCCCGGGCGGCGCCGAGCGCCCCGCTGTACGCGTCGAAGTACCGCCACAGCCGGGTGATGGCCGCATCGGCCTCCGCCCACCGCTCCTTGGTGACCCCGGTCAGCCCGGCGCCCTCCAGGAGCCGCCGGCCGGAGTGGTCCTGGAGGGCGAGCAGGGAGGTCTCGACGGCCTCGTGCTCCGCGCCCAGACGGGCCAGCGCGCGGTCCACGCCGTCCCGGTCCATCACCGCCGGCTGCGCCCCCAAAGGATGTGCCTCCACCGATCCCGCCTCCGGTCTCGTGACATCGGGCTCAGAATCCGCCACCGGCCTCAGTCCCGGTACTTGGGAACGGGCGGGCCGCCCACGCCGGGCAGCACGGGCTCCAGATGCGCCTTGTAGGCCGTCATCCAGGAGCTGTTGGAACCGCCCGCGCGGTAATCCTCCAGCACCTTGTTGACCCGGCGCACCAGGTCGCCGGCGTCCTTGTTCATGGCCACCCCGTAGAACTCCTTGGTGAACGGGGAGCCGACCAGGCTGACCGAGGGGTCCTGCGCGGCCTGGCCCGCGGCGAGGGCGTTGTCGGTGATGATGCCGTCCACCTCGCCCAACTGCAGCCGGACCAGGCAGTCGAGCTGGTTGGGCACGCTGACCGGGACGGCGCCGTAGGACCGGGCCGCCAGCGCCGCCTCCGCCGTGGAGCCGGCCGCCGTGCAGATGCGGCGGCCCTTCAGCGAGGCGTCGTAGCCGGTGATCGCCGAGCCCTTGGGGGCCAGCACCTGCTGCCCGGCCTCGAAGTACGCCGTCGAGAAGGCGACTTCCTCCAGCCGCTTGCAGTTGACGGTCATCGTGCGCACGACGATGTCGACGGTGCCGTCCTTGAGCGCGGGGATGCGCTGACTGGTGGGGATGGCCCGGTAGATGACCTTGCCGTCCTCGCCGAAGATGTCCTTCGCTATCGCCTTGACCAGAGCGATGTCGAAGCCGTCGAGCTCCCCGGCCGGGTTGCGGTAGCCCCATTTGAAGCTGTTCTGGTCCACGCCCGCGACGAGGTGGCCCGCGGCGCGGATCCGCTGGATGGCGGAGCCGTCCAGCCCGTTGGGGCGCAGGCTCGCCTCGGGGTTCTCACAGGTGTCCCCGGGGGCCTGCGGAGCGACCGCCATCCTGGCCGGCTCGCGCACCAGCGAGGAGGCTCCCGGGCCGCCCGGAGCCGCCTGGGCCAGTGGCAGCAGCACGGCCGCCGCCGTCAGCACGCAGGCCACGGCCATCGCCCCGACCCCGCCCCAGCCGCGCAGCCGGCCCGTCAGCCGCCGCAGGCCGCGTACCTCCGTGCCGTCGGCGGTGCTCTCCGCGGCGCCCTCGGCGGCCACCGCATGGGCCACGGCGCCCCCGGCCCCCTCGGAGCCCTCGCCCGTGCGCTTCACCCGTCCCGGCATCGCTCTCACCTGTACTCCGAAAGCCTGCGCCCGATGCCGAGCAGGGCGGCCACCGCGCCGACGACCGCCAGGGCCGCCGTGCCTGTCACCAAACCGTCGAGCGCGCCGACACCGTCCCGCGCCGCCCGGGTGAACTCACGCTGCTCGTGGCCCACGGCCGCTTCCAGCGAGGCGTCCACCGTGTCGAAGGCGGACCCCGTGGGCTCCTTGTGGTCCTTGTCCCCGATGACCTGCCCGACGGCGCCCTGGTAGTCGCCCTTCAGGTCGGTCTGCCGGGCCGCCGCGTGCAGTTCCTTCCACCGCTTCACGCCCTCCACGGCGCGGGACACGGGGGCGCGGCCGGCCGCGTCGTCGGCCAGTTTCGCCGCCGTCGCCAGGCCCGCGTCCAGATCCTTCATGTCGTTCGAGAAGTCCACGTCGTACTTGTCGGACTTCTTGTCCTCGGCCAGTACGGCGCCGCGCGAGACCAGGGTCAGGTTCTCGTTGGCCCGCGCCTGCAGCGAGGCGATCCGCGCGTCGTTGAGCACCTTGAGGGACTCCTGCCCGTCCGTGCGGGCCTCGCTCAGCCCCGACCGGGCGACCGTGTGCCCCGCGGCCAGCCACAGCAGCAGCACCAGCGAGGCGGTGGTCGCGGCGACGAGCCCGTGGTTGAAGACGCGGTTCGTACGCCGGTAGTTGCGCCGCTGGGCCCAGACCAGGGCGGCGAGCGCGAGCAGACCTGCCCCGAGCGAGGTCAGGGGCAGCGCGCGGGCCTCGTCGTAGTCCGTGTAGAGCCGGCCGGTCTCCGCCTCGTAGAGCCGCTGCGCGGCGGGCAGCAGCTGGGTGCTCATCTGCTCGTTCGCGTACCGGAGGTAGGCGCCGCCCAGCGGCAGGCCCTGCTTGTTGGTGGCCCTGGCCTGCTCGATCAGGCCGGTGTAGCGGGGGAGCTGCTCGCTCAGCAGGGTGATCTGCTCGCGGGAGTCCTCGCCGGCCGTGGTGCTGGCCGCCGCGTTCACCAGCAGCCGGGACGCGTTGGCGATGTCCTTCTCGTACCGGCTGCGGACCTCGCGGGGCTCTTCGCCGCCCGCGAGGAAGCCGCTGGAGGAGGCGGTGTCGGCGTCCGCGAGGGAGCGGTAGATGCTCGCCGCGTCGGCGCTCAGCGGCTGGCTGCGGCCCACGACGTCATCGGCCGCGGTGACCCGGCCGGAGATCTCCCAGACGGACACCGCGCCGAACAGCAGGACCAGCGCGGCCAGGGCGGCGCCGACGATCCGCAGCCGGCCGGGCTCGGTGGTGGCGGCGGCGCGCAGCCGCTCCACGCCCTCCGCCCAGGCGGTGCCCCGCCGGGGCAGCCCGTCGGGCGGCGGCGCCGGCGGCCCGGAGGGCGCCTGGACGCCGCCGGGCGCGGGCGCGCGTGATGTGATGGCCACCCTGACCTCCCCCTCGGTCCTTCGTGCTTCGCAGCAGTATGGCCTTAGTGGCGGTCGTCCACAGCACCCGGTCCGGGATCGGGCACGATCCGCCCCGATCCGTCCCCGGTCCTACTACGCCCCGCGAGCCGGGATGGTTCCGGCGCGGGCGCGGTTCATCCGAAATGGGCACGCAGCTTTCCGTAGGCCTCGGGCCCCGCCCCCAGTGCGTCCAGACCCAGCAGGCCGGCGCCCAGCACCGGCGGGGCCGTCACCACCGAGACCCGGGCGTGCGGGGCCCGTTCGGCGAGCAGGGCCTCCACCCGGCCGTTCAACCGCGGGTGCCGGGCGGCCAGGACGCTGCCGCCCAGCAGGACGGGCGCCTCCTCGGCCAGCAGCCCGAGGCGCTCCAGCGCCACCGAGGCCAGGGCCGCGACCTCCCCGGCCTGCCGCTCGACGAGGGCCGCTGCGACCGGATCACCGGCCGCGGCCACCGCGAACAGCACCGGCACCAACTCGTGCATCCGTACGGGCTCGACGGAGCCCAGGTGCACCGCTTCGATCAGCGCGTACATGGAGTCCAGGCCGAAGTGCCCCGGCAGGGCCGCCGCGAGCTCGGTGGGACCACCACGCCCGTCCTCGGCGCGGGCCGCCCACCACATGGCCTCGGCGGCCAGTCCGCCGCCACCGCCCCAGTCGCCGGAGATCTGCCCGAGCGCCGGGAACCGGGCCGTGCGCCCGTCGGGCAGCATGCCCACACAGTTGATGCCCGCCCCGCACACCACCGCGACCCCGCGCGGCCCCCCGGCGCCCTCGCCGAGTCCGGCCCGCAGGATCGCGAAGGTGTCGTTGCGGACCTCGGTGGCGGTGCCCCAGCCGCGCTCGCCGATGGCCTGCGCGAGCCGGACCTCCTCCACCGGGAGGTCCGCGTTGGCCAGACAGGCCGAGACCTGGACGGCCAGCGGACCGGCGTGCGGGCCCGTGGCCGCGGGGCCCGTCAGCCCGGCGGCCTCGGCAGCCTCGGCGACGGCCAGCCCCAGGACGTCCACCGCCGCCTCGACCCCGATGTGCGGGGGCTGGAAGCCGCCCGCGCGCCCGGTGCCGAGGACACGGCCGTCCGCGGCGATCAGCGCCACGTCCGTCTTGCTGTTGCCCGCGTCGACGGCGAGGACGGCTGCCTTCGGGGGCCGGCTCACGCCCATGCCAGGTGCTCCTTGTTGTGCGCCAGGAGCCGGTCCGTCAGCCCTTCGGCGAGGTCGAACTGGCCCACCAGGGGGTGCGCCAGCAGCGCCTTGAAGACGCGCTCGCGGCCGCCGCGCAGCGCCGCGTCCAGCGCGAGGTCCTCGTACGCCGTGACGTGGGCGATGAGCCCCGCGTACAGCGGGTCCAGCCGGGGCACGGCCAGCGGCGAGGTCCCGGAGCGGTCCACCCGCGCCTGCACCTCGACGACGGCGTCGTCCGGGAGGAACGGCAGGGTGCCGTTGTTCAGCGTGTTGACCACCTGCACGGCGCTCCCGCCGTCGCCCAGCAGGGCCGCGGCCAGGTCCACGGCGGCCTCCGAGTAGAAGGCGCCGCCGCGCTTGGCGAGCAGTTCCGGCTTCTCGTCCAGCGCGGGATCCCCGTACAGGCCGAGCAGTTCCTTCTCCATCGCGGCGACCTCGGCGGCCCGCGAGGGCTTGGTGCCGAGCTCCCGGACCACCTCGTCGTGCGCGTAGAAGTAGCGCAGGTAGTACGAGGGGACCACGCCGAGCCGGTCCAGCACGCTGCGGGGCAGGCGCAGGTCCGCGGCGACGGCGTCGCCGTGCCGGGCGATGAGCTGAGGCAGCAGGTTCTCGCCCTCCGGGCCGCCCTTGCGCACCCCCAGCTCCCAGGTGAGGTGGTTGAGGCCGACGTGGTCGAGGTGGATGTCGGCCGGGGTCAGGTCCAGCATCGCGGCGAACCTGCGCTGGAAGCCGATGGCCACGTTGCACAGCCCGACCGCCTTGTGCCCGGCCCGGAGCAGGGCCCGGGTGACGATCCCGACCGGATTGGTGAAGTCGATGATCCACGCGTCCGGGTTGGAGCGCCGGACCCGCTCGGCGATGTCGAGGACCACCGGGACCGTGCGCAGCGCCTTGGCGAGGCCGCCGGCTCCGGTGGTCTCCTGGCCCACGCAGCCGCACTCCAGCGGCCAGGTCTCGTCCTGGAGCCGGGCCGCCTGCCCGCCGATGCGCAGTTGCAGCAGGACCGCGTCCGCGTCGGCGACGCCCGCGTCGAGGTCGGAGGTGGTGGTGATCAGGCCCGGGTGCCCCTGCTTGGCGAAGATCCGCCGGGCCAGGCCGCCGATCAGTTCCAGCCGGTCGGCGGCCGGGTCGATCAGCACCAGCTCGCTGATGGGCAGGGTGTCGCGCAGCCGGGCGAACCCGTCGATCAGCTCGGGGGTATAGGTGGAACCGCCGCCCACCACTGCGAGTTTCATGACTAGCCTTTCACTCCGGTCAGGGTGACGCCTTCGACGAACGCCTTCTGGGCGAAGAAGAAGAGGACGATCACCGGGGCCATGACCAGCACGGTCGCGGCCATGGTCAGGTTCCAGTTGGTGTGGTGGGCGCCCTTGAAGGACTCCAGCCCGTAACTGAGGGTCCAGGCGGCCGGGTTGTCGGAGGCGTAGATCTGCGGGCCGAAGTAGTCGTTCCAGGCGCAGAAGAACTGGAACAGCGCGACCGCCGCGATGCCGGGCTTGGCCATCGGCAGCACCACCTTCAGCAGGGTGCGCAGCTCTCCGCAGCCGTCGACCTTCGCCGCGTCCAGGTACTCGTCCGGGATCGTCAGCAGGAACTGGCGCAGCAGGAAGATGGAGAACGCGTCGCCGAAGGCCATCGGGATGATCAGCGGCCACAGGGTGCCGGACAGGTCCAGCTGCTTGGCCCAGAAGAGGTACATGGGGATGACGACCACCTGGGGCGGCAGCATCATCATGGCGATCACGAGCAGCAGCGACAGCCGCCGGCCGCGGAAGCGGAACTTGGCGAGCGCGTAGGCGACGGGCACCGAGGAGACCACGGTCAGTAGGGTGCCGAGGCCCGCGTACACAAGGGTGTTGCGCCACCAGGTCAGGAAGCCGGGGGTGTCCCACACCTTCGCGTAGTTGCCCCACTCCCAGGTGCGCGGCCACAGCTCGCGGGTCAGCGCCTGCTGGTCGCTCATCACGGAGGTCAGGAAGAGGAACACGAAGGGGAGGACGAAGAACAGCGCCGCGGCGACGCCGAGGGAGTGCACGGCCACCCAGTGCAGGGCGGCCCGCCGCCGCGCGGTGCGTACGACCCGCGCGGAATCCGGTGTGAGGGCCGCGGCCGGCCGCGGGGTCCGCCGCGGGCCGCGGGTGAGGGTCTGGCTCTGGTTCTGGCCCATGGCCGTCAGTCACCTGCCGTGATCAGGCCGCCGCGCCGCCGCATCAGCAGCGCGGTGAAGGCCATGGAGAGGGCGAACAGCACCAGGGCGACCACGCAGGCGGTGCCGTAGTCGAAGCGCTGGAAGCCGACGTTGTAGATGACCTGGGGCAGGGTCAGCGTGGACTTGTCGGGGTACCCGGGCTCGGTCGGCTGGCCCGAGCCGCCGATCACGCCGGACGCCACCTTCCCCGCCACCAGGGGCTGTGTGTAGAACTGCATCGCCTGGATGACCCCGGTGACCACCGCGAACAGGATGATCGGGGAGATGTTCGGCAGGGTGATGTGGCGGAAGCGCGCCGGCGCCCCGGCCCCGTCCAGCTCGGCGGCCTCGTACTGCTCGCGCGGTACGTCGAGGAGCGCGGCCATGAAGATGACCATCAGGTCGCCGACCCCCCACACAGCGAGCGCGGTCAGCGCGGGCTTGGACCAGGCGGGGTCCGTGAACCAGCCGGGCGTGGGCAGCCCGACCGCGTCCAGCAGGGTGTTCACCGGGCCGCTGCCCGGGTTGAGCAGGAAGACGAAGGCCAGGGTCGCCGCCACCGGAGGGGCCAGGTAGGGCAGGTAGAACAGGGTGCGGAAGACGCCCGTGCCCAGTTTGATCTTCGTGATGAGCAGGCCGATGCCGAGACCGAAGGCGACCCGGCAGGCGACCATGACCACGACCAGCCACAGGGTGTTGCGCATGGCCGGCCAGAACATCGGGAGGTCGGAGAAGACGTAGGTCCAGTTGTCCAGCCCGTTGAAGACGGGCGGGCGGAAGCCGTCGTACTTGGTGAAGGAGAAGTAGACGGTGGAGACGAGCGGGTAGGCGAAGAAGACGCTGAACCCGATCAGCCAGGGCGACATGAAGGCCGTCGAGCGCAGTGCCGACCTGCGTCGCCTGGCGCGCAGTTCGGGGGAGAGGGTGCCGTTCATCGGGCTACTTGGCCTTCGCGATGTCCGTGTCGATCTGCTGGTCGGTCTTGGCGAGACCGGCCGCGATGTCCGTGACCTCGCCCTTCTCGACCGCGTACGCGAAGTCCGTGAAGGTCAGCTGGTAGGTGCCGCCGTCCGCCTGCGCCGGGGTGGTGGTCGACTTCGGGTGCTTGGCGATGTCGATGAACGTCTTGAACTCCGGGCTCACCTGCAGCTTGGGGGAGTCCAGGGCGGCCAGCGTGGAGGGCACGTTGTGGATGGCGTTGGCGAACTCCACGACCGCGTCGGTGTCGGTCGTCATGTACTTCGTCAGCTCCCAGGCGGCGTTCTGCTTCTTGCTGCCCGAGGCGATGCCCATGATCGTGCCGGCCAGGTAGCCCTTGCCGTACTCGGCGATCCGGTCGTCCGGGACGGGCATCGGCGCGGTCCCGATCTCGAACTTCACCCCGGCCTCCTTCGCCATGGGCGCCCGCCACTCGCCGTCGATCTGCATGGCCACCAGGCCCAGGTGGAAGGGGTGCTCGGCGCTCCACTCGTCACCGAAGGTGGTGCGGAACTTCTCCAGCTTCTCGTACCCGCCGAGCTTGCCGACCAGGTTCTTCTGGGCCGTCAGCATCTGCGCGAAGCCGGGGTCCTTGGCCAGGTTGGACTTGCCGTCGGCGGTGAAGTACGACGGGCTCCACAGCGCGGCCAGGCGCTGGGGGGCGGTCTCGTAGCCGTGGAAGGTGGGCATGATGCCGAGCTGCTGGTACGAATCGCCCTTGGGGATCGTCAGCTTCTGCGCGGCGGCCTCGAACTGGCTCCAGGTCTTGGGTGGTTCGGTGATCCCGGCGGCCTCGAAGGCGGTCTTGTTGTAGACGAGGCCGTACGCGTCGTTCAGCAGCGGCAGCGTGCACTGGTTGCCGTTGAACTGGGTGTACTCCAGCAGGGTCTTGGGGAAGACCTTCTCCTTGTCGACCCCGGACTTCTTCAGGAAGGGGTTCAGGTCCGCGAAGGCGCCGGTGTTGCAGAACTTGCCGACGCTGTCGGTGGTGAAGGAGGAGACCACGTCGGGGGCCTTCTCCCCGCCGGCGCGCAGCGCCTGGTTGATCTTGTCGTCCGTCATGTTGCCGGTGACGTTCACCTTGATGTTCGGGTGCGCCTTCTGGAACCGGGCGATGTTGTCCTCGATGGCCTTGATCTCGCTGGGGGCGGACCAGCCGTGCCAGAAGTTGAGGGTGACGTCCTTCTTCGGGTCGTCGGCGGCCGTGTTGGAGGCGGAGCCCGCACACGCGGTGGCGAGTACGGATATCGCGGCGACGGCGGTGGCGGCGACGGTCAGGCGGCGGATTCCGGGCATGGCGGAGTCACTCTCTGCGCGGGGGGACTTCCTGGAGGGGTGGAGGTGCGGTGGTGCGGAGGTGTGCCGTGGTGCGGGTGGTGCGGGGAGGCGTGCGGGTGGTGCGGGTGGTGCGGTTCAGCGGCGCGAGGTGTCGAAGACCTCGTCGCGGGTCGCGGCGAGGGCGCTCTCCAGTGCCCCGCGCAGTACGGGCCGTTCCCGTACCTCGCCCGTCACCAGCAGGGGCCGGGACGGGGCGAGGTCGGCGAGCTCGGCCTCGAGGAGCTCGCGCAGCGGCTCGCCGCCCGCGATGGTCAGCGCGCCGGAGAGGATCACGATCTCCGGGTCCAGTACGGCCACCAGCGAGGCGAGACCGGTGGCGAGGGCGGTGGCGTACTCCCGCAGGAGTTCCAGGTGAGCCCCCTCGGGCGCCGCGGCGGCCTGGGCCAGCAGCGCGGCGGCCGCCTCGACCATGGCCCCGGACTCGGCCCCGTGCACGGCGCCGTGCACCGAACCGGCCCCGGCCGCGGCGGCCGGCGGCGCGTCGACGCCGAGCCGGGCCGCCATCGCGGGCAGGACCTGTGCGCCGGCCAGCTCCTGGTAGCCGCCGGAGTTGACCCGGGTGACCTGGCGGACCAGCGGGTGCCCGGCGACCGGCAGGAAGCCGATCTCCCCGGCGCCGCCGGTCCAGCCGCGGTGCAGCCGGCCGCCGAGCACGAGGGCGGCTCCGAGGCCCTCCTCGTTCCACAGCAGGACGAAGTCCTCGTGGCCGCGGGCGGCGCCGAGCCGCTGCTCGGCGACGGCGGCGAGGTTCACGTCGTTCTCGTACTCGACCGGCATCGGCAGGGCCGCGGCGAGCTCGTCGAGGAGCGTGGGGGACTGCCAGCCCGCCAGGTGGTCGGCGTAGCGCAGCACCCCGGTGCGGGGGTCGAAGGAGCCCGGGGTCGCGATGACCACCCGGTGGATGTCGGCGAGGTGCAGCCCGGCGTCCTTGACGGCCTCGCCGAGGGCGCGGGTGACCTGCTCGACCGGCCCGGTGCCCTCCGCGTGGGGGAGCTCGTGGCTGCCGATCACCTCGCCGGCGAGGTCGGCCACGGAGGCGAGGATCCGGCCCGGGGTGACATCGAGCCCCGCGACGTACGCGGCCCGCGCGTTGACGGCGTAGAGCTGGGCGTTGGGGCCGGGGCGGCCGGTGGCGGTGCCGGTGGCGACGACGAGCCCGGCGGCCTCCAGTCGGGCCAGCAGCTGGGAGGCGGTGGGCTTCGAGAGGCCGGTCAGATGCCCGATCCGGGTCCGGGACAGCGGACCGTGCGTCAGCAGGAGCTCGAGCGCGGCCCGGTCGTTCAGGGCGCGCAACAGGCTGGGCGTACCGGGGGTGGCGGGCATGGTGTGGCTTCTCCCTCGCGGAGATGAACTGTTAGGTAAGTTTCCTATTGGTGGGTCGCTCGTGTCAATGGTGGCGCGTACACCACTGCCCCCGCAGATCGGATCTGCGGGGGCAGCGGTGTTGCGCGGTGTGAGCGGTGTACGGAGCGGTGTGAGCGGTGTACGGATACGAGCGGTGTACGGATACGGATACGAGCGCGGCGGGCGCTACTTCGTGATGCGGGGACCGGAGACCGAGCCGCCCACGGCCGGCGGCGGGATCTCCGCCGTGGCCAGGGACTGCGGGGAGGTCGGGTTCGCCAGCGCCGACGGCGGGGCGACGGAAGCCGAGGGATCGGCCGCGGCCTCGTCCTCCTCGGGCGCCGGCAGGCCCCCGACGATCCCGATGCCCGCGGCGTCGAAGGCGTCCTTGATCCGCCAGCGCAGCTCGCGCTCCACCGAGAACTGCTGGCCCGGCATCGTCTTCGCCGACACCGACACCGTCATGGAGGCCAGCAGCACCTCGTCCAGGCCCAGCACCTCCACCGGACCCCACAGCCGCTCGTCCCAGGGGGACTCCTTGGCCAGGGTGTCGGCGATCCCCTTGATCACCTCACGGATGCGGGAGAGGCTCTCGGTCGGCTTGACCTGCACGGCCACGCTCGCCGTGGCCCAGCCCTGGCTGAGGTTGCCGATCCGCTTGATCTCGCCGTTGCGGACGTACCAGATCTCTCCGTTGTCGCCGCGCAGCTTGGTGACGCGCAGGCCCACCTCGACGACCTCGCCGGAGGCCACCCCGGCATCGATCTTGTCGCCGACGCCGTACTGGTCCTCAAGGATCATGAACACGCCGGAGAGGAAGTCCGTGACCAGGTTCCGGGCGCCGAAACCGATCGCCACGCCCGCCACACCGGCGCTCGCCAGCAGCGGTCCCAGATTGATGTCGAGCGCGCCGAGCACCATCAGGCCCGCCGTGCCGAGGATCAGGAACGAGGCCACCGAACGCAGCACGGACCCTATGGCCTCTGACCGTTGCCGGCGCCGCTCGGCGTTGACCAGCAGCCCGCTCAGGGCCGTGCCCTCGACGGCATCGGCGCCGCGGTTCATCCGGGTGATCAGCTTGGTCAGCGATTTGCGGACCACCGAACGCAGGGCGAAGGCGATGACCAGGATGAGGAGGATCCGCAGGCCCAGGTACAGCCATCCGGCCCAGTTCTCCTCTATGAAACTGGCGGCGTTCGTGACGCTCTCGTGGGTCTCTCTGATCGTTTCGGCCGCGTCCGGGTTGTCGGCTGCGAGCGGGATCAGGGCGGCAGGCCTGGGCACGGCGGGAACCTCCAGATATAGCGTCCTGCCCGCGGAAGGGATGGGGCGGGCAGACCATCCACCCTAACGGGGCATTCGGCCGGACTTGTTGCCATGTTCGAGGGAGAGACCAGACTCACGCGGGGATGAAGCGGGTGTGGTTGAAAACACCTCGGACCCGTTACGGGCGCGTGGTGGCGCTTCGACCAGCCGTAAGGGGAGACTGGAAAGCAGATCGTCCCGGCGCGAGCCACGCGCCGCCGGCGTACAAGGAGGCAGTCCGTGCCGCACGTCCTGGTCCTCAACGCGTCGTACGAGCCCCTCGGCGTCGTACCGCTCCGTCGCGCGCTCGTCCTCGTCCTGGAGAACAAAGCCGTCTCCCTGGAAGAATCCGGCGCCTTTCTGCACAGCGCGACAAGGGCCGTCCCCGCGCCCAGCGTGGTTCGGCTCAAGCGCTTCGTGCGGGTCCCCTACCGGGGGCCCGTTCCACTCACCCGCCGCGCGCTCTTCGCCCGGGACGGCGGCCGCTGCATGTACTGCGGGGCCGTCGCCACCAGTGTCGACCACGTCATCCCGCGCAGCCGGGGCGGGCAGCACGCCTGGGACAACGTCGTCGCCGCGTGCCGTCGCTGCAACCACGTCAAGGCCGACCGGCACCTGGTCGACCTCGGCTGGCGGCTGAGGCACCAGCCGGCTCCGCCGTCCGGGCTGGCCTGGCGGATCATCGGGACGGGGCACCGGGATCCGTGCTGGATGCCGTACCTCCAGCCGTACGGGGCGGAGGATGCGCTGGACCGCATCGGGGTACCGGTCGCCGCCGCGGCGGTCGCGTCGTAGCCCCCTGAGCCCGGGCCCCGGCTGCGGGCGTGTCGCTGCGCGGGGCGAAGTCCCCTACCCACCCTTCGCCCGTTCCCCGGGCTGTGCCCGGACCCCCTGGGGCTCCGCCCCAGACCCCGCGCCTCAAACGCCGGCGAGGCTGGATCGATCCAGCCCGTCCGGCGTTTGAGGACCGGGTCCGGGCGGAGCCCGGGGAACGGGCGAAGGGCGGGTAGGGGACCCGGCCCCGCAGGGTTGCCCGGGCCCCTACGGGGCCACCGCGAAGGCCTCGGCGCCCAGCAGGCTGCAGCCGTAGCGGGTGGCCCGGGCCTCGCACGTGACCCGGACGAAGCGGGCCGGGCCGCCCGCCGGGTCCAGGTGGACGGAGTCCACCCCGCCGTGCGAGGCGACCGTCGCCGAGGGATGCCAGGTGACACCGTCCGCCGAGGTCTCCACCCGGAACCGGGACGGGTACGCCTCCTGCCAGCGCAGCCGCAGCAGCCCGATCCGCGCCGGGGCGGACAGCTCCGCCTGCCACCAGGCCCCGTCGGCCGCGGGCGAGGACCAGCGGGTGGCAGGGGAATCGTCCAGCGCCCCCGACGCGGGGAACGCCGGGGTCTCGTCGGCCGAGGACGAGGCCACGGCGGAGCGCAGCAGGTTCGGGCCGGCCGTGCGCGGATGGGCGCGGACCTTCAGCGTGTGCGTCTGGGAGCCGAAGGTGACCGGAACCTCATAGGTGCCCGGCGCGGTGCCCGCGGCCACCGTGACCTCCACCGGGACGGTCGCCGTCGTGCCGCGCGCGGCCGCGGCCGTCTGCGGCAGTCGCAGCGTGATCCCCGGAGGCGGCGTCGCCGACAGGGGCCCGCGGACCTCGCCGGGACGCAGCGCGGACAGCTCCGCCGGGATCCGCTGCGCGGCCCCGCCGATCTCCGCGTCCACGGTGTCCGCCAGCTCGAAGCGGGCCTCCGGGCCGTCCGCGGTCCAGGGGACCACGCTGTGCACGGCCGGAGCCGGGCCCGACCAGACGAGCCGGACCGCGTCGGCCCGCAGACCGCCCACGTCCGCCTGGGTCCAGCCCGACGCCGCCGCCTCCGCGACCTTGCGCCAGCCCTCTCCCGGTACGTGGGCCTCGATCACGGCGCCCCGGCTGCCGGGCGGCAGCGGGTCGGTCATCACGGTCACCACCGACACCGGCCGGGCACCGGACAGCTCGACCGTCCACGCGTCGGCCTGCCGCGTCACCGTGCCCGGCTCGCGGGCCGCGCCGGTCCACGCGTCGGCCTCGGCCGCGGCCCGGGCCAGGAAGGGGTCCAGTACCGCCTTGTCGACCCGGGCGGCTTCCGCTCCGGACAGCGCCGCGCGGGCGGTGGTGAGGGCCTGCGAGGCCCGCCAGGCCGCCGCCCCGTCCCCGCGGGCCTGCGCCTGGAGGACGTCGAGGGCCAGCTCCCCGGCCGCCCCGTAGCGCGCGAGCCGCGACAGCCAGGGCCCCGCCTCCTCCGCGAGCGCGGGCAGCCGGTCCGGGGCCTCGCGCAGCACGCGGAAGGCGGCGCGCAGCCGCTCGCCCGCCGCCGGGTCGCCGGAGCTCCGGGCCCGCCAGAACTCGTCCGTCAGCGGGACCAGGTAGGCGGACTCGGGCTGGGCGAGGCCGGAGGAGGCGTTGTTCCCGGCCAGCGCGGCCAGCGCCTCCCGGGCCTTGGGGTCGGGTCCGGCCAGCGAGGCCACGGCCGCCGCCCAGGAGTCGGAGGCACGGTAGCCGCGCGGGTTCCACGTGAAGTCCGCCGCGGTGAACAGCGGGATGCGCGACAGGGCGGCCTGGGGCATCGCGTTGGCCAGTACGGCCGCGGAACCGCCCGCGACCACCGGGTCCCGTCCCGCGTACGGGCCGAGGAAGATCCGGCCCGGATCCCAGTCGTTGACCGGGTAGTTGTCCATGGTGACCAGCGGGTGCTGCCCGAGCGCCGAGCGCGCCCCGGTCATCTCCGGCCCGGTGATGGTGCGCGGCACCACGCCGACGCCCGTCCAGGCCACTTCCACCCGGTGGTCCAGGGCGCCGCCCAGCGCGGTCCGGTAGGGCGTCGCGCCCTCCTGGTAGTACTCGGTCGGCAGCAGCGACAGCGCGGGCGCCCCCGGATAGCGCCGGGCCAGGTGCGCGGCCAGCTCGCCCGCCACCTCCGCGTGCGCCTTCGCCGCCGCCGCCGGGCCCTTGCCGTACCGCTCCCGGTCGGCCCGGCAGCCCCACTCGGTGTAGCTGACGTCCTGGAACTGCAGCTGGAACGCCCGGAACCCGAGGTCCCACATGGCGTCCAGCTTGCGGGCGAGCGCCGCCCGGTCGGCCGAGGAGGCCAGGCACATCGACTGCCCGGGCGCCACCGCCCAGGCGAGCACCACCTTGTTGGCGCGCGCCCGGTCGGCCAGCTCCCGCAGTTCCGCCGCCTGCGGCGCCGGGTAGTCGCGGCGCCACTGCGTGGTCCGGTACGGGTCGTCACCGGGCGCCAGCAGCAGGCGGTTCAGTTTGGTGCGGCCCATGAACTCCACCTGCGCGAGCCGCTGGGCGGCCGTCCACGGAGTGCCGTAGAACCCCTCCGTGATCCCGCGCACCGGGGCTGACGGCCAGTCCCGCACGAGGACCCCGGGCACCTTCCCGCCGCTCTGGGAGAGCAGTTGACGCAGCGTCTGCGCCGCGTGGAACAGCCCGTCCTCGCCCACGCCCGCCAGCGCGACCGTGTCCCGGCCCTCGGCGCGGCCCACCGCCAGCCGGTAGCCGCCGGCCGGCAGGTCGCCGGCCGCGTCCGCGCCGAGCGCCCGCAGCGCCCGCTCCGTGCCCCCGTCGCCAGGCCCCTGGAGCCGTACGACGGGTCCTGCCCCGGGGAGAGGTTCCCCGTCGGCCCGCTCGTGCAGGGTCCGCACGCCCGCCCCGCGCAGGGCGTCGCGCACCAGCTGGGCGGCGTACGGGTCCACGTCCGCGGGCATCACCAGGACGGCCTCGGTGCCCAGCGGTACCGCCCGGGCCGGGTCGGAGGCCGTCGACTGCGGCCGGGGATGCACCGCGGGCCCCTCGGCGGCGGTGCGCGCCGGACCGGAGCGGGGGTCGAGCGCGGGCGCGGGTACGGGGAGGGGCGCCGGGTCGCGCAGCGCCGCGGGAGCCGCGGAGGTTCCGGGCGCGGCGGGTGCGTCCGGTGCGTCCGGCGAGGTGGGCGCGGCGAAGGCGGTGGGGGGACCCGCGACCGCCGAGCCGCTCAGCAGCGCACCGATGACGGCGACCGCCGCGGCCGTGGCCGTGGCCCGCTTGCTGCCCCTGATCTGCACGCGGCCACCCCGTCCCGAGTCGTCCCCCGCTCGTACGAATGAGCCAGACCCCACCATCCGTACGCCCGGGGTGTCAACGCCCGCGGGTGATCTGACCTGGATCGGCCAGGAATGCGGGTCCGCCGACTGGGTAGGGCTGGGATGTTCTCCGGTCCGCGCGCCGGAGGGCGTTCCCGACGATCCCGCACGCCAGGGCCGAGGCTCCTGACGTGCGGTGACCGGTGCGGAGCTCCGCAACACCTCCCGCGCACGGCCCGAACACAGGCACGTCTGTACGGATTCACGGACCGCACAGGAGAATTTCCGCTGTCGGTGGTGCGCGGACGGCGCGCGGACCGACACAGTGGAAGCCGTCCACGGGTCCTGATCGATCCTCACGTACGAAGGAGTGCCTGCCGGTGAACACCAAGGCCGCGAAAACCGAGAACGCCACCAGCACCACCACCGTCATATCCGCCGCATCCGCCGCATCCGCCGCATCCGCACCGAAACGGCGTCCGCCGCTCGCCCACCTGCCGGCGCAGTCCGGACCGGACGAACGGCCCCTCACCAGCGAGCCGTCGCTCGCCGACGCCGCGCACGCGCCGCTGACCAGTGAGCCCCCGCTCGCCTGCGAGGCCCCGCTGACCAGCGAGCCGACCACCCATGCCGCGGCGGCCGCCGCGGGTGACTAGACGACAAGGAACCTGATGGACGACCTCGCCCGGCTCGCGGCCCTGTACGGAGTCGCCACCACCTACCAGCCCGCCGAGGACGTCACCCTCCGGGTCCCGGAGACCACCGTCGCCGCCGTACTGCGGCAGTTGGGGGTGAACACGGACACCCCGGAGTCCGTGCGGGCGGACCTGGCCGCGGCCGAACACGACGCGGCGCACCGGCTGTTGCCGCGCGTACTGGTGTGGTGGTCCGGGTCCCGGCCGCCCGTGGAGCTGGCCGCGCTGCCGCCGGGGACCCGGACCCTGCTGGAGGCGGAGGAGGACGGGCCGCGAGAGGCGGCGGGCCGAACGGCCCCCCAGGAGCCGCCGGTGGCCTGGAGCGCGTCCGGCGCGGGGGAGCCGCCGCTCGGCGTGCACCGGATCCACGCCGAGGCCCCCGACGGCCGCACCGCCACCGCCACCCTGATCGTGGCCCCCGACCGGGCCCCGGCGGCGCCCGAGCGCACCCACGGGCTGCTCGTCCAGCTCTACTCGGTGCTCTCCGAACGCTCCTGGGGCATGGGCGACCTCGGCGACCTGGCGGAGCTGGCGCGCTGGGCGGGCCGCGTCCACGGAGCCGGCTTCGTCCAGGTCAACCCGCTGCACGCGGCCGTGCCCGGCACCCCGACCGACCCCTCCCCGTACCGGCCGTCCTCGCGGCGTTTCCCCGACCCGGTGCACCTGCGGATCGAGGACGTCCCCGAGTACGCCGACTGCCCGGACCGGGCCGCCCTCGCGGAACTGGCCGACCGGGGAGCGCAGTTGCGCCGGGAGGTGCTGGAGAAGGGGGCGCTGATCGACCGGGACGCCGTCTGGTCCCTCAAGCGGGCCGCCCTGGAGCTGCTGTACGCGGTCCCGCGCGGCCCCGAACGGGAGGCGGCGTACGGGCAGTTCTGCGCCGAGCAGGGGGCGGAGCTGGACCGGCACGCCGCCTGGTGCGCCGGGCACGCCGGGGAGGACCCGAAGGCGCGGGCCGACTTCCACCGCTGGCTGGTCTGGCTCACCGACGCCCAGCTCGCCGCCGCCCAGCGGGCCGCCAAGGAGGCCGGGATGGCCGTCGGCATCGTGCACGACCTGGCCGTCGGGGTGCACCCGGAGGGCTCGGACGCCACCGGAGCCCCCTTCGGAGCCCCCCACTACGCCCGGGCCGTCTGCGTCGGCGCCCCGCCGGACGCCTTCAACGCGCGCGGCCAGGACTGGGGTCTGCCCCCGTGGCGGCCCGACCGGCTGGCCGCCACCGGCTACGCGCCGCTGCGGGCCCTGCTGCGGGGGGTCTTCCGGTACGCCGGCGCCCTGCGCATCGACCACGTCATGGGACTGTTCCGGCTCTGGTGGATCCCGGAAGGGGCCCCGCCCGCCGAAGGCGCGTACGTCTCGTACGACGGGGAGGCGATGCTCGCCCTGCTGGTCCTGGAGGCGCACCGGGCGGGGGCCCTGGTCATCGGCGAGGACCTCGGCACCGTGCAGCCGGGGGTCCGTCAGGCGCTGGCCCGGCGCGGGGTGCTGGGCACCTCGGTGCTCTGGTTCGAGCGGGACTGGGGCGGGGACGGGGAGCCGCTGGAGCCGGAGCGCTGGCGGGCCGACTGCCTGGCCACCGTGACCACCCACGATCTGCCTCCCACGGCCGCCAAACTGGCCGGCTCCCACGTGGAACTGCGCGACCGGCTGGGGCTGCTGACCCGCCCCGCGGAGCGGGAGCGCGCCGAGGACGCGGCCGACACCGCGCGCTGGCTGGACGTACTGGAGGACCTCGGGCTCGACACCAAGGGCGAGGAGGCCGCCGTACGGTCCCTGTACGGGTTCCTGCTGCGCACCCCGGCCCGGCTGGTCGGGGTCTGGCTGCCCGACGCGGTGGGGGACCGGCGGCCGCAGAACCTGCCCGGAACCTGGGACCAGTACCCCAACTGGCGGCTCCCGGTCGCCGACGCCGAGGGCCGACCGCTGACCCTGGAGGCACTGGCGGCCTCGCCGCGGGCGAACGCCCTGCTGGGGGCGGTGCGGGGAGCGGTGGGAACCCGTACGGCACCCCCGGGCGCGCGCGGCGTTTAGGTGTTCGCTACGTTTGCACCGTGGACAAGAAGAACGCTCTGCGCGCCGGCGCCGTCACGGCCGGAACGACGCTGATGATGCTGCTGATGACGTCTCCCGCCCTCGCGGTCACCCGTGACGACGGCGACGACCCGGGTCCGGGCCTGAGCGTCGCCGAGACGCTCGGCCTCTACGTGGCCGCGCCGATCGTGCTGTTCCTGGTCATCGCCGGTCTGGTGATGGTCGGCGACAAGTCGCGAAAGACGCAGCACGAAGGCTGAGCGAGCCTGAACCGGCCTGAACGGGCCTGACCCCTCCGGGGGTTTCCCCGTTCGATCCGAATCTTCCGGGGCGCCGGGGGTCCTCGAGGACCCCCGGCGTCTCGTCGTACCCGGGCCCCGGGCCCGGATCGCCGACCGGCCCGGCCCCGGCTACGGAGCCCCTGCCATCACCTTGCGCAGCAGACCGGTGAGCGCCGCGATCTCCGCCCCGTCGAGCCCGGTGAGCGCTTCGCGCTGCACCTCCAGACCCGCCTCGACCGCCTCGTCGATGAGCGCGAGGCCGCGGTCGGTGATGGTCACCCGGAGTCCCCGCCGGTCGTCCGGATCGGGGCTCCGGCGCAGCAGCCCGGCCTTCTCCAGCTTGTCCAGCCGTCCCGTCATCCCGCCCGTGGTGAGCATCAGCGTGGCCGAGAGCTGGCGGGGCGAGAGGGTGTACGGGGTTCCGCTGCGGCGCAGCGTGGCCACGACGTCGAACTCCCCGCGCGCGATTCCGTAGCGGGCGTAGGCCTTTTCCATCGCGTCACCCATGGCTTTGGAGATCCGGAAGATCCGGCCGAAGACGGCCATGGGCGCGGTGTCCAGATCGGGGCGCACCGCGAACCACTGGTCCGCGATGGCGTCGACGGGGTCCTTGTCGGTCATGGGCGCAGTATCCGGCTTCCGATCGGTCCTTCGCAAGAAAGTTGCTTGCTGGCAAGTAGCTTAGTGCTAAGCTACTTTCAAGTGAGCTACTCGTTCCTGCCGGAGGAGCATCCGCCGTGAAGCGCGCCACCACCGTCGTCCTGACCGCCCTCGCCCCCATCTCCTGGGGCTCCACCTACTTCGTGGCCTCCGAGCTGCTGCCGCCGGACCGGCCGCTGTTCACCGGGGTGATGCGGGCCCTGCCCGCCGGTCTGCTCCTCACCGCCCTCGCGCGGAAGCTGCCCACGGGGCGGTGGTGGTGGAAGGCGGCCGTCCTGGGCGGGCTCAACATCGGAGCCTTCTTCCCGCTCCTGTTCCTCTCCGCCTATCGCCTGCCCGGCGGGGTCGCGGCCGTACTGGGCTCCCTGGGGCCGCTGTTCGTCGTGGGGCTCGCCGCCCTCCTCCTGGGCGAGCGAGCCCGGCTGCGGACCGTGCTCGCCGCCGTCGTGGCGGCCTTCGGCGTCGGCATGGTGGTGCTGACCGCGCAGGCGCAGCTCGACCCGGTCGGCGTGGTGGCCGGCGTCGTCTCCTCCGCCTCGATGGGCGCGGGCATCGTCATGACCAAGCGCTGGGGGCGCCCGGAGGGTGTCGGCCCGCTGGCCATGACCGGCTGGCAGCTCACCGCGGGCGGGCTGATCATCATCCCGGTCGCCGCGCTGGTGGAAGGGGCGCCGCCGGCCCTCGACGGCAAGGCCTTCCTCGGCTACGGCTACATGATGCTGATCAACACCGGCATCGCGTACTGGCTCTGGTTCCGCGGCATCGGGCAGCTCACCGCCACCTCGGTCACCCTCCTCGGCCCGCTCTCGCCGCTCACCGCCGCGGTCATCGGCTGGGCCGCCCTGGGGCAGGCGCTGTCCCCGGTGCAGGTGCTGGGCATGGTGATCGCCTTCGGAGCCACCGTCGCCGGGCAGCTCGCGGCGGGCGCACCGCGACCGAAGACCGAACCTTTCAGTTCTCCTGAAGGAATCCATCGAAATGTTTCGATGGACCTGACGGGTGGCCCGGTGCGACGGTAGATCAACGAACCGACACTCCGAACCCCGAGGGGGAGACACACCGTGGCCGTCATGGACCGAGTCCGCACCGTCCCGCAGGCAGCACTGCCCGGCAAGGCGAAGAAGGGGACCGCCGGTCTCGGCATCCTCCTCGCCCTGCTCGCCACGGTCGTCTGGTCCGGCAGCTTCGTCGCCACCCGCGGGATGGCGGACAGCATCCCGCCCGTCCAGGCCGTCTTCTGGCGCTGGGTGATCGCCACCGTGGCCGTCGCCCCCTTCGCCGCCCGGCAGGCCTGGCAGCAGCGGGCCCTGATCCGCAAGCACTTCGGCTACATCGCCCTGGCCACCCTCTTCGGCGTCACCCTCTACAACACCCTCGTGCACCAGGCCGGACTGACCACCTCCGCCTCCAACATGGGCATGATCATGGCCGCCTCGCCGGTCATCATGGCCCTGTACGCCCGCCTCGGCGGCGAAAAGCTCGGCGCCCGGCGCACCTTCGGCCTGGCCCTCGCCGCCCTCGGCGTGCTCCTCCTGGTCGGCAAGGGATCGATCCGCTTCGACTTCGCCGCCGGCGACCTGTGGATGTTCGGCGCCGCCCTGTCCTTCGCCACGTACAGCGCCCTCCTCAAGCGCAAGCCCGCCGAACTGGGCGGACTCGCCTTCCTGCTCACCACCTTCGTCCTCGGCGCCCTGATGCTCGCCCCCGCCTACGCCGTGTCCCTCGGCGTCCAGGGCGGCTTCCAGGTCACCCCCTCCACCGCCGGAATGCTCCTGTACGTCGGCGTCTTCTCCTCCGCCGTCGCCTTCTTCGCCTGGAACAAGGCCGTCGCGATGATCGGCGCGGCCCGCGCCGGAGTCGTCTACTACCTCCAGCCGGTCTGCGTCGCGGGCCTCGGCCTGCTGCTCCTCGGCGAGACCACCGGCCCCACCCAACTCCTCTGCATGGCGCTGATCCTGGGCGGAGTGGGTCTGGGTGCCCGGCGGTAAGTTCGGTCCCATGATCGAGTGGGACATCAAGAAGCTGCGGATCCTGCGGACCCTCGCCGAACAGGGGACCGTGACCGCGACGGCCGAGGCGCTGCACATGACGCCCTCGGCCGTTTCGCAGCAGCTGACCAACCTGGCCAGGACGCTCGGGGTCCCGCTGCTGGAGGCGCAGGGCCGCCGGGTCCGGCTCACCGACGCCGCCCACCTCGTACTGCGGCACGCGGAGGCCGTGTTCGCGCAGCTGGAGCGCGCCGACGCGGAGCTCACCGGATACCTCGCGGGGGAAGCGGGGGAGGTCCGGATCGGGGCCTTCTCCACCGCCGTACCGGTCCTCGTGGTCCCGGCGGTCGCCGCCCTGAGGCGCTCGCACCCCGGCGTGGAGGTCCGCGTACGGGAGACCGAGGCGGCCGAGTCCTACGAGCTGCTGTCCGCCGGGGTCGTCGACCTCGCGCTCTCGCTGGCGGCGCACGCCCCGACCGCCCGGGACCCCCGGTTCACCCGCGGGACCCTGCTGGAGGACCCTCTCGACGTGGCCCTGCCCCCGGACCATCCGCTGGCCGGCGCCGCGGAGCTGCGGCTCGCGGACCTGTCCGGGGATCCGTGGATCTACGGCGGCTCCGGGCCCTGGTCGGAGATCACCCGCAACGCGTGCGAAGCCGCGGGCTTCGTCCCGGAACAGGCCCACTCGGCGTCCGGCTGGACGGCGATCCTCGCCATGGTCGAGGCGGGCATGGGGGTGGCGCTGGTTCCCCGGATGGTGGCGAGCCGCGCCGCGGGTGTCGCCGTCCGGGACCTGCCCCACGACCGGCCGGCCCGGCACGTCATCGCCGCCCTGCGGCGGGGCTCGGAATCGGCCCCGGCGGTCGCCCACGCGCTGGCGGCGTTGCGGGCGGTAGCCGCCGCAAGGGTGTAGCCGGCGCGGGGAGCCGCTGCGCGGGGCCTTCCCCCACCCCGCCCCTTCCCGAAACCGGGGCTCCGCCCCGGACCCCGTACGTGCGCTTCGCGCCCGTGCCCTCAAACGCCGGGCGGGCTGAAAGCATCCAGCCTCGCCGGCGTTTGAGGCGCGGGGTTCGGGGCGGAGCCCCGGCGGTGGCGCGAGCCGATCAGGCCCGGGCGTCGGCCGCCTGGGCGGTCAGCGCGCGCTCGACGCCCGCGCGGGACTCCGAGACCAGGCGGCGCAGGGCCGCGTTCGGCTCGGCCGAGGCCAGCCAGGCGTCCGTCGCCGCGAGGGTCTCCGGGGAGACCTGGAGGGACGGGTAGAGCCCCACCGCGATCTGCTGGGCGATCTCGTGGCTGCGGGTCGCCCAGACCTCCTTGACCGCCGCGAAGTACTTCGCCGTGTACGGGGCGAGGAGCTCGCGCTGGTCGGTCTGGACGAAGCCCCCGATCACCGCCTCCTGCACCGCGTTCGGAAGCGAGTCGCCCTCGACGACCGAAGCCCAGGCCTCGGCCTTGGCCTCCGCCGTCGGACGCGCCGCCCGGGCGGTCGCCGCGTGCCGCTCGCCCGCCGCGGTCCTGTCGCGCTCCAGCTCGGCCGCGATGGCCGGCTCGTCGGCGACGCCGGTGGCGGCCAGGCGCTCCAGGAACGCCCAGCGCAGCTCCGTGTCCACGGCCAGGCCCTTGACCTCCGCCGATCCGTCCAGCAGCGCCGACAGATAGGTCAGCTGCTCCTCGGTACGGGCCGTCGCCGCGAAGGCGCGGGCCCACGCCAGCTGGTGGTCGCTGCCCGGCTCGGCCGCACGCAGGTGCTCCAGCGTGGCCTCCGTCCAGATGGCCAGGCCTTGGCCCCGCCACGCCGGATCGGCGTACAGCTCCACGGCCAGCTTGACCTGGCGGTGCAGCGACTGGACGACGCCGATGTCCGATTCCTTGCCGATGCCCGACAGGACGAGGGCCAGGTAGTCGCGGGTGGCCAGCTCGCCGTCGCGGGTCATGTCCCAGGCCGAGGCCCAGCACAGCGCGCGCGGCAGCGACTCGGTGAAGTCGCCCAGGTGCGCGGTGACGTTGGCGAGGGACACCTCGTCGAGGCGGACCTTGGCGTACGACAGGTCGTCGTCGTTCAGCAGGACCACGGCCGGACGGGTCCGGCCGATCAGCTCCGGCACGGCGGTGAGGTCGCCGTCGATGTCCAGCTCGATCCGCTCGCCGCGCACCAGCTTGCCGTCGGCCAGGTCGTACAGGCCCACCGCGATGCGGTGCGGGCGCAGGACCGGCTCGCCCTGGGCGCCGGCGGGCAGCGCCGGGGCCTCCTGGCGGACGGCGAAGGCGGTGATGGAGCCGTTCTCGTCGGTCTCGATCTCCGGGCGCAGGACGTTGATGCCGGCCGTCTCCAGCCACGCCTTCGACCAGGCCGTCAGATCGCGGCCGGAGGTCTCCTCCAGGGCGCCCAGCAGGTCCGACAGACGCGTGTTCCCGAAGGCGTGCGCCTTGAAATAGGCCTGCACGCCCTTGAAGAAGGCGTCCTGGCCGACGTAGGCCACGAGCTGCTTGAGGACCGAGGCGCCCTTGGCGTACGTGATGCCGTCGAAGTTGACCAGGACGTCGTCCAGGTCACGGATGTCGGCCATGATCGGGTGCGTGGAGGGCAGCTGGTCCTGCCGGTACGCCCAGGTCTTCATGGAGTTGGCGAAGGAGGTCCAGGCCTGCGGCCACTTCGAGCCCTCCGCGTACGCCTGGCAGGCGATGGAGGTGTAGGTGGCGAACGACTCGTTCAGCCACAGGTCGTTCCACCACTCCATGGTGACGAGGTTGCCGAACCACATGTGCGCGAGCTCGTGCAGGATCGTCTCGGCGCGCGACTCGTACGCCGCGTCCGTCACCTTCGAGCGGAAGACGTACTGGTCGCGGAAGGTGACCGCGCCCGCGTTCTCCATCGCGCCCGCGTTGAACTCCGGCACGAAGAGCTGGTCGTACTTCGCGAAGGGGTAGTCGTACGCGAACTTCTCCTGGAACCAGGTGAAGCCCTGCCGGGTCACGTCGAAGATGGCGTCGGCGTCGAGGAACTCGGCGAGCGAGGGACGGCAGTAGATGCCGAGCGGGACGGACTGCCCGTCCGCGCCCTCGTAGGAGCTGTGCACCGAGTGGTACGGGCCGACGATCAGGGCCGTGATGTACGTGGAGATGCGCGGCGTGGGCTCGAAGCGCCAGACGTTGTCGGCGGGGGCATCCGCCCCCAGCGGAATGTCGCGTGGGGAGTTCGAGATGACCGTCCAGCCCGCGGGGGCCGTCACGGTGAACCGGAACGTCGCCTTCAGGTCGGGCTGCTCGAAGCTCGCGAACACGCGGCGCGCGTCCGGGACCTCGAACTGGGTGTACAGGTATGCCTGCTCGTCGACCGGGTCGACGAAGCGGTGCAGACCCTCACCGGTGTTGGTGTACGCGCAGTCGGCGACGACGCGGAGCTCGTTGGCCCCGGCGGCGAGGTGCGCGAGCGCGATCCGGGAATCCCGGAAGACGGCGGCCACGTCGAGCGACTTGCCGTTGAGGACGACCTCGTGCACGGCCGGAGCGACCAGGTCGATGAAGGTCTCGGCGCCGGCCTCGGCGGACTGGAAGCGCACGGTGGTCACGGAGGGGTACGTGCCACCCTCCTGCGCGCCGCTGAGATCGAGTTCGATCTCGTACGAGTCGACACTGAGCAGCTTTGCGCGCTGCTGAGCCTCTTCACGGGTCAGATTCGTGCCTGGCACGCGGTCATCTCCTTCGATGGTGACGTTCGGCCCATCCTTCCACGCGGGCCGGGCCACCGCGCCGGAGTAATCCACGGGCGAAACTCGACGTCCGATTTCCGCCAGCTCCGACCGGTCCGCCGGAGCACCCTGGACCCCATGACCACCCACACCGCGCTCGCCATCACCCCTCCCGTCCTGGCCACCCTGCGCACCCTCGACGATGCCGGGCGCCCCTGCACGCCCTACGAGGACCCGGAGGGCGGCGCCCCGCTGCGCTGCTGCCTGCGCCGCAGCGCCCCCGGCGAACGGATCGCCCTCGTCGCGTACGCCCCGCTGCGCCGCTGGGCCGCCGCGACCGGCGTCGACCCGGGGGCCTACGACGAGCAGGGCCCGGTGTTCATCCACGCCGCCGACTGCGGCGGACCGGCCCCGGAGACCGGCCTCCCCTTCGCCCACCCCGGCGCCCTGCGCACGGCCCGCCGCTACGACGCCGCGGGCCACATCCTCGGCGGGCGGGTGCTCGACCTCGCCGAGAACCCGGACGCGGTGGTCGGGCAGGCGCTGACGGAGGCCTTCGAGGACCCGCGGACCGCGCTCGTCCACGTCCGAGCGGCCGAGTACGGCTGCTACCTCTTCGAGGTCCGCCGGGCGTAGCGGGAACCGCCGGAGGCAGAACCACCGAAGGCGGGAACGCCGAAGGGCGGCACCGTCACGGTGCCGCCCTTCGCCGGTGCGAGCGGGATCAGCCGCGCAGCTCCTCCGCGACCAGCTCCGCGATCTGGACCGCGTTCAGCGCGGCGCCCTTGCGGAGGTTGTCGTTGGAGAGGAACAGCGCGAGGCCGTTCTCGGTGGTCTCGTCGAGGCGGATGCGGCCCACGTACGAGGCGTCCTTGCCCGCGGCCTGCAGCGGGGTCGGGATCTCCGAGAGCTCGACGCCCGGGGCGTCCTTCAGCAGCTCGTAGGCGCGCTCGACGCTCAGCGGACGGGCGAAGCGGACGTTGACCTGGAGGGAGTGGCCGGCGAAGACCGGCACGCGCACGCAGGTGCCCGAGACCTTGAGCTCCGGGATCTCCAGGATCTTGCGGGACTCGTTGCGGAGCTTCTGCTCCTCGTCGGTCTCGAAGGAGCCGTCGTCCACGATCGAGCCCGCGAGCGGGATCACGTTGTAGGCGATCGGCCGCTTGTAGACGGCGGGCTCGGGGAACTCCACCGCGTCGCCGTCGAAGGTCAGCTGGTCGGCGGCCTCGGAGACCGCGCAGGCCTGGCCCTTGAGCTCGGCGACGCCCGCCAGGCCCGAGCCGGACACGGCCTGGTAGGTGGTGGCGATCAGCGCGGTCAGACCGGCCTCGTCGTGCAGCGGGCGCAGCACCGGCATCGCGGCCATCGTGGTGCAGTTCGGGTTCGCGATGATGCCCTTGGGGCGGTTCTTGATCGCGTGCGGGTTGACCTCGGAGACGACGAGGGGGACCTCGGGGTCGCGGCGCCAGGCGGAGGAGTTGTCGATCACGACGGCGCCCTGCGAGGCGACCTTCTCGGCGAGGGCCTTGGAGGTGGCGCCGCCCGCGGAGAAGAGCACGATGTCCAGGCCGGAGTAGTCGGCCGTGGAGGCGTCCTCGATGGTGATCTCCCGGCCCTCCCACTCGAGGGTGGAGCCGGCCGAGCGGGCCGAGGCGAACAGCCGCAGCTCGTCCACCGGGAACTTGCGCTCGGCCAGGATGCCGCGCATGACTCCGCCGACCTGTCCGGTGGCTCCGACGATTCCGACCCTCACGGTGACTCCTCTTGGTACGTACGACGCGGGCGCGCGTGAAGCCATCATGCGTTCGACCCCACGAGCCTTGTCCAATCCATTGTCCGAGGAGCGGACGGTGTTCTCCGTGTGAACCCCCGTGACAACTCTGTGGCGGCCGTGTTGCACCGCCGCCCGACGGGCGTTTCGCCTGGTCGAAGCCGGTTGGCGTCTGGTTTGTCCGCACGCGTGGGATCGCGCTCTACGTCAACACTGGTCGCCGGTGCGACACAGCTTGCGTTACGGCGCATCACTGGCTGTGGTGCGCCGTCTGCGTCCGGCCGTCTCGCTGGTGCGGGACGGCCGGGGCCGGTGACTGGGCCCCGCTTCGCCACAGCATCTGCGCGCGTGCGCGGATGTTGCGGGAGCCGTTGCGGTCTGCGTGATCAACGAATCCGCAGGACCGGCAGGCGAAGCGGGCCTGTGAGACCCGGTTCGCCTTGTCGATGTGGCCGCACCGGGAGCAGGTGCGGGAGGTGTGCGCCGGGTCGACGTACACCACCGGCACTCCGGACCGTCGGGCCTTGTAGGCGATGAAGTTGCCGAGCTGGGCGAAGGCCCAGGTGTGCACCATGGCCCGTTGGGGCTTCCTCAGCCGTACCCGTTCGCGGATCCCGGTCAGGTTCTCCAGACCGATTCCGCGCCCGGTGCGTTCAGCCTCGGCCACGATGTGTTTGGCGATCTTGTGGTTGACGTCCCGGATGCGCCGGGCTTCCTTGCGGCGCCTGCGCTGCGCGCGGCGCTTGGCGGACTTGGTTCCCTTGCGCTGCAGCTTGGCCCGCAGCTTGAGATCCCGGCCCCGGAGGTGGTTCAGCCTCCGTCCGGCCATGGTCTCACCGTCCGACGTCGTCGCGATGTTGACGATCCCGAGATCCACACCCAGAAAGTCCACCGGATCGTTGTTCGGCTGGGCTTCCGGCACTTCGCACGTCGCGGACAGGAACCAGGCCCCGTCCCGGTACAGCAGATCTGACTCGCCCTGCCGGTACCGGGACAGCACGGCGACGTGTTCGGCACCAGCGGCGAAGTGGACGTTCTCAAGGCGTCCGCTGGTCGTCCATATCGAAACGGTGAGTCTGTCGATCTGCCAGGACAGCATCCGGTCGTCGTGCGGCTGCCCGGCGTACGGCCGAAACACGAGCGGCTTCCCCGCCGCCTGGCGGTAGCGTCGCGATCCGGGCTTGCCGAGGTTCCCGGCCTTTAGATTAGCCCGCAGTGTCGCGTAGGCGTTGGCGGTCTTCTTGATCACATGCTGCGCGGCTTGTGCCCCCAGCCCCCACCGGCCTTTTAGCTCGGCATAGGTGTGCTTGCGCAGGTCGAAATTCCGGTAGGCCTCCTCCGTGAACGCAACCTCCGCGACCCACGATGCGGCCTCGTTGCATGTCCGCAAGGTCGCCTCAAGGGCCGACGCCTGCCCGGGCGTCGGCAGCAGCTTGACCTGCACCGCCAGCTTCACGAGTAACGAACCTAAGTGCTCGTACAGCCATCTGCTGGGCGAGCTTCCATTCGTCACTCTTGGCGGTGAATATGCGCACATGTGGTCGGTTTCGGCTGTCGTTAGCCTTCTTCGGTGTCGTCGCTCGGCATAGGGATGCCTGACGGGCTGCGTGCCCGATGGACACGCCAGGGGCAATGAGGAGGGGGCGGCGCTCGTCAGAGCGTCGCCCCCTCCGTTCTTCAGGCTCCTACCGGGTTACGGCAGGACCTTCTCGATCTGCACGCTGCCGGTGCCGGCGGCGGTGCCGCGGGCGTTGAGCAGCTTGACCTCGCCGAAGAACTGGCGGCCTTCCGGAGCGGCGCTGCTGACCAGCACGTTCGCGGAGACGGTCGCCGAGGCGCCGTTGGCGAGGTTGACCGCGGCGGCCTCGTCGACCTGGACGGTGCCCAGGGCGGCCGAGTAGTAGACGTCGCGGTAGTCGTACGTGGTGGAGCCGGACGGGATCGCGTAGCCGAGCACCTCGATGGTGTAGGTGCCCGCGGCCGGGTTGACGAGGCTCACGGCCTCCTCGGAGTCGCCGTCGGCGGAGGTGCCGACCTTGACGCCGTCCTTGTACACGTCCAGGTCGAGGTCGGCGGCGGTGTCGGACACCTTGCCGATCGCGATGTCGAGGCGGGAGACGCCCTCGCCGATCGTGACCTCGGTGGTGTGGGTCTCACCGGTGGCGATGGTCGGCTTGGCGACCTTCGCGGAGCCGAGCGGACCACCCTGGAGCTTGCCGCCGGTGATGGCGGCCCCGTCGTTCTTCACGGTCCACTGGACCGGCGCCGGGGTGCCCAGCTTGACCTCGGGCAGGACCTTGACCGCGGGGTCGAAGGCCGCGCCGAGCACGGAGACGTCCAGCTTGAACGGGTTGTCGAGCAGCGGCGACGTACGGCGCGACTCGACCTCGATCTCCCAGACGCCCGGCTGCGGGTTCGGGTACGAACGCAGGTCGGGGCGGCACTGGTTGGCCGGGTTGTCGTAGTTCGGGTAGCACTGGGTCGTCGCGCTGTCCTCGACGCCGACGCCGTACGGGTGGATCGAGATGAAGCGCGTCTGGCTGCCCGCCGCGAGTCCGCCGAGGGAGACCTCGAGGGTCTTCGCGCCCGCCGGGACGGTCACGAAGTACGACTTGTGGCTGTTGCGCTGCACGGAGGAGGTGTCCGAGTAGCTGTACGCGGGCTTCGCCAGCGGGGCCGAGACGACGACCGTGGAGAGGATCTGCTTGTCGATGCCCTCGGTGGTCTCGTCGTCGAGCTGCAGGATGCCGCTGTGGACGCCGGCCGTCTTGGGCTTGGCCTCGACCTTGATGGTGACCGGCTTGTTCAGGGGCAGGGTGACGTAGTCGTAGCCGCCGATGACCTTGAAGGTGCCGTCGTTGTTGCGCCAGCTGAGCTGGTGCGGGGTGCCGTACTTGACGCCCGTGGTGCGGGTGACGACGACGTCGTAGACCTTCTTCTGGCCGACCTTCAGGCCGCCCTCACGGTCGTAGACGCCGGTGCCGAAGCCCGGGGTCTTCAGGAACTGGTCGATCGCGGTGTCGACCGGCGCCTTGACGGTGAACTCGTTGGCCTTCGCGCCGCGCTGGATGGACTCCCACGCGCCGGGGATGTTGATCAGGCCCGCGCCCTGGGCGTGCGCCGGAACGTCCGCGATCTTCTTCGCGCTGCTGGTGAGCGCGATGCGCAGGTTCGCCGGGGTGAGGGCGATCTTCTGCTGCTTGGCGGCCGAGATCAGCAGGGCGCCGGCGCCCGCCGCCTGCGGCGAGGACATCGAGGTGCCCTGGAGCATGCCGTAACCGGCCGGCAGGGCGTAGCCGGCCTCCTTCACCGGTGCGCCGGGCAGCCAGGTCTGGATGGTGTTGATCGACGCGCCGGGGGCGGTGATCGTCGGCGTGAAGCCGCCGTCCTCACGCGGACCGCGCGAGGAGAAGGGGAACATGTTGTACGCCTTGGCCACGCCGGAGCCGTAGTTGGCCGCCCAGGTCTCCTTGGAGACCGACGCACCCACGGAGATGACCTTGTCCGCGAGACCGGGGTCGCCGATGGTGTTGATGCCGGGGCCCTCGTTGCCCGCCGAGATGACGAGCTGGACACCGTAGGTGTCGATGAGGTTCTTGTAGAGCTCGGAGCGCGCGTTGTTGCCGTCGTTCAGGGCCGGCAGGCCGCCGATCGACATGTTGACGATGTCCACGCCGCGGTTGACGACGAGGTCGATCATGCCCTCGGTCAGCGCGATGTTGGTGCAGCCGCCGGACCAGGAGCAGGCGCGCGAGGAGACGAGCTTGGCGCCGGGCGCCTCGCCGTTCATCGCGCCGCCGAAGAGGCCGTTGGCGGCGGTGATGCCCGCGACGTGCGTGCCGTGCTCGGACTCGATGATGCCGACGTTGACGAAGTCGGCCTTCTTGCCGACCCAGTCACCGCCCAGCGGGTCCATCGGGACGTCCTTGCGGATCTCGATCACGAACGGGATGCGCTCGGCGACCTCGGTCGCCGGGTTGTCCGTGCCGAAGTAGCCGATCTGGTAGCCGTCCTTGTACGGCTTCATCGGCTCGTTGTTCGTGAAGTCGTTGTCCTGGTCGGTGTCGACGCGGACGGTCCCGGCGACCGGGTCGTAGAGCAGGCCGAACCGGTCGGTGGTGTCCCCGTCCCGGTTGACGTCGCCCTTCATGTCACCGGTGGCGGTGATCGACTCGGTGAAACGGCTCCACTGGAACGAGCCCTCGGGAGCCTTCCAGCTGCCGCCGCCCGCGGTGAAGGTGCCGCCGGCGACCGGGGTGATCTGGGCACGCCAGGTGGCGTCGCCGTCGGTGATCGGGTCGGTCGCGGTGACCCAGTCGACGATCTTGCGCTCGCCGGTGGTGGTCTTCTGGAGCGCCGGGTGGCCGAGGTCGACGCCCGAGTCCATGATGCCGATGGTCACGCCGCGGCCGTCGGCCTTCGGGTTCTTCTTGATGAAGTCCAGCGCGCCCGTCTCGAAGGACGGGTTGTACGGGTTCTTCGCCGGGGTGTTCTTGTCCGGCCCGGGGTAGGTCTCGGCGGCGGTCCGCTTCGCCGTCCCCGTCTCGCGGTCCGCGTCCGGACGGGGGTCCGGCAGCTGGATCTCGTGCCGCAGGTCGATGCCGTGCACGGAGGACAGCTTGGCGGCCGCCTTCAGCGCGGCCTCCGCCTTGTCGGTCGGCAGGGTGGCGCGCACGTAGCCGAGCTGGTCGTACGTCCGGCCCACCGAGGCGCCCTGGACGTCGTCGAGCTGCTTGGCGACCTGCTGGGTCTCGCCGGGGGCCGTCGCGACCATGACCGTGACGGTCTTCTCGCCCTTGGTCTTGGCTTCCTGGAGCAGTTCGGCGTCGGCCGATCCGAGCTTCTGGTCGGCCGACTTCACCGCGGGGTTGGGCGCGGGGGTGTTCGTGCCGGTCGCCGCGAAGACGGGCATGGCGCCGGTGGCCGCGAGGGCGGCCACCAGGCCGGCCGCGGCCGCGACGCGTGAGACGCGCCGGGTCGCGGATATGCCGCCCTGAGTTGAACGAGCGGGGGAGTCGAGGGTCATCAGCATCCCTGGCTAAGTGAAAGGTACGGTCCGGATTTCGGTGCCGGATGACCGGTCAGCCTCGCCTAAGTGACAGCTCTTTGGGGAGAGTTGTCACGGACCGATACCTGCCGTGGCGGACTCCCGCCAGCTCGGGGCATACGCCAGAAGGCCCGTACCGGATCGAACCGGTACGAACCTTCGGGGTGGAACATGGATTTGTAGACATCCCGACCGTGCGTCAGGGGTGGGGCGGGCCCCGGTCTCAGATCAGATGTGACAACTTCCGGGCGTTCAGCGCTCGCGCGTGCGCGCGTAATGACGGGAGGCTTTCGCCCGGTTTCCGCAGGCGGACATCGAGCACCAGCGCCGGGTGCCGTTGCGCGAGGTGTCGTGGAAGCGCAGCACGCAGGTCTCGGAGGCGCACTTGCGGATCCGGCCGGGGTCGGAGCCCAGCAGCTCCAGGTAGTCGCGGGCGGCCGTCCAGGCCGGACCCCAGGTCGGATCGTCGAACTCGGTCCGCTCGCCGGGCCCTTCGGCGGTCAGGGTGGCCCGGATCCGTCCGTGCTCCAGGACGGCGTCGACCAGGGTGCGGGCGCTCTCGTCGGCGGGATCCGCGACCGCGCGGGCCAGTGCCTCGCGGGCGGTGAGCAGGTGGACCAGGGTCGCGGCGTCGGCGCGGAAGCGGCCGGCCAGCCCCGTGCTCTCCAGCCAGAGGGCGAGCCCTTCGACGCGGGTGAGCCCGAAGGCCCCCGCGAAGAGGTCGGCGGGTTCGCCGTCCTGGACCCACCGGGTGTTCAGCAGGTCCAGGGCCACCGGTTCCCCGGTCAGGGGTCGTGGGTCCGCCGTCGTCATGTCCGCCTCCTCGTGGCACTAACCCCTCAAGAGTACGTGAGCGGTTGACTCCCCCACTCCTAACCGTTAATCTCGATTTAGAAGGTTAGAAATTACACAGTTCTGGGGAAGGAACCGTTGTGACGACCGTCATCAGCAAGCTGCGCACCGGCCACGTGGGCCTGAACGTCACGGATCTCGCCCGGTCGCTCGTCTTCTACCGCGACGGCCTCGGCTTCGAGCTGCTCGGCGAGGGCAAGGAGGAGGACCGGCGCTTCGCCTTCCTCGGCCAGGACGGCGAGCTCGTACTCACCTTGTGGCAGCAGGCGGAAGGGGCCTACGCACCCGGCGCGGCCGGACTGCACCACCTCGCGCTCTCCGCGGACGCCATCGAGCAGGTCAGGGCGTACGAGGAGCGGCTGCGCGGCCTGGGCGTCGACTTCGCCTACGAAGGGGTCGTCGCCCACGGCGAAGGGGCGGCCTCCGGCGGGATCTTCTTCCACGACCCCGACGGGACCCGACTGGAGATCTCCGTGCCGAGCGGCGCCGAAGGCGCCGAGGCTCCCACCACAGGGGCCCCGACCTGCGGGTTCTTCTAATGTCCGGGTACCACTGGGGCTCGCTGGCCGTCCAGGAACGGGTCGGCGTCCGGGAGCACGCCGTGCACGTCGGCCGGTCCGTCACCCCGCACATCAAGGACGTGGCCGCGGCCTTCCTGGGGCTGCAGCCGCACCTGGTCGTCGGCGCGGCCGATCCCGGAGGCATGCTCTGGGCCTCACTGCTGACCGGCGCCCCCGGCTTCGTACGGGCCACCGGGCCGGACCGGATCGCGGTCAAAGGGGGGATCCCCGAGGGCGATCCGCTCGCCGAGGCGCTGGCCACCGCCGGCACCCGGGTCGGGACCATCTCCCTCGACCCGCGCACCCGGCGCCGGATGCGGTTGGGCGGAACCCTGGAGGTGACCCCCGGCGGGTTCGCGCTGGCGGCCGAACGGGTCTTCGCCAACTGCCCCAAGTACCTCCAGAAGCGGCAGCCTGTCCAGCTCGTCGCCGAAGGAGCCGGTGTCGTGCGGCGCGGGGACGCGCTCACCCCCGACCAGGAACGGGCCGTCCGCGCCGCCGACACCTTCTTCGTCGCCACCTCCGCGGGGGCGGACGGGGCGGACGCGAGCCACCGGGGCGGAATGCCGGGCTTCGTCGAGGTGCTGTCCCCGGCCGAACTGGCCTGGCCGGACTACGCGGGCAACGCGATGTTCCTGACGCTGGGGAACCTGCTGGCGGACCCGCGGGCGGGGCTGCTGTTCCCGGACTGGGAGAGCGGGGCGCTGCTCCAGCTGAGCGGGCGGGCGGAGCCCGAGTTCGGGGCGGGCGGGGAGCGGCGGGTCCGCTTCCGGATCGAGTCGGTGGTGGAGAGCGTGCACCCGGGGCGGCTTCGGTGGAGCGCCCCGGAGTACTCGCCGGCCAATCCGGCGCTGCCCGCGCCGCCTTGGCAGCCTGCGCGGCAGGGCCCTCACCTGGGCAGGACGACGACGTAGGCGGCGGGCTCGCGGTCGGCGGACGCCGTCAGGGCGGTCCGTACGACCGCCGCCTGCTGCTCGGGCCAGTCGCGGAGCTTGCGCGGGGTGATGTGCAGGACGGTGATTCCGCACCGCTCCAGGGTCTCCCGCTTGCGGACGGACTCCGACCACTGCTCGTCCTCCCCCTGCCGCGGGGCCCGGGTGTCGATCTCCACGGCCACGGCCTGCTCCGGCCAGTACGCGTCGACCCCGCCCAGGTGCGGGCCGCCGGGCAGCCGCAGGTCCACGTTCCAGACGGGCTCGGGGAGCTCGTAGCCGCGTACGAGCTGGTACAGCCGGTCCTCGGCGATGGCCCGGCCCTCGGCGAGCAGCGATTCGACGGCGTCCACCACGTGCGGGCGGTTCAGCAGCCGGGCCACCGTCAGCTCCCGCACCACGGCGGCCGGTTCGCAGTGCCCGCCGCGGACGGCTTCGCTGAGCAGGCGGCGGACCGTACCGGCGTCGGAGAGGTGGGCGACGGCGTCGGCGACGGCGCGGGCCACGGGGGCCACGGGCAGCCCGGTGACCTCCACCGGCCGGGGCGGGGTGTGCGTCCGGACGATGCGGACCTGTCCGGCGGAGCGCAGCCGGCGGGTGTTCGGGACGAGCACGTCGATCTGGGGGAGGCCGAGCAGGGCGGGGGCGGAGGAGAACCGGTACAGCGCGAGGGCGGCCAGCCCCGTGATCATGACCTCGTCGCCGCGGCGCCCCGCGTAGAGGAGCGCCGCGTGCAGCCGCTCCTCGCTGGTCGCGGGACCGGCGTGGAGCAGGAACACCCCCGGCAGGATCTGCTGCCAGGACCGCTCGGCGGCATCGGAGGCGGTGACCCCGTGCTCGCGGAGCTGGGTCAGCGACAGCACGCGGGGGCGGTTGTCGGTGAGGTGGGCGAGGGGGAGGGGTGCGTTGTGGTTCATGACGCTGAGATTCCCTCAGGCCATGGCCTCGCTAACCCCTGTTACACATCCGTCGGCAAATCGGGACAAGACGGGGCTAAAGTACGGACGTTCGACTGCCGATGGGCTGCGCTGGTGGGCAGGCTGGGCGCCGCCTCCTGGCGCTCCGCCCCAGGACCCGCGCCTCAAACGCCGGCGGGGCTGGATGTGGCCGGCGTCGTCCCGCACCTGAACGCCGGCGGGGCTGAAAAATCCAGCCCCGCCGGCGTTTGCGGCGCGGGTCCGGGCGGAGCCCGGGGGAAGGGCGGGTAGGGGACAGCCCCGCAGGGCTAGCCCGCTGCCGTGTCGCAGGCCTGGGCGCGAAGGGCGCGGGCCAAGTCGTCGCGGGACTCCAGGACCAGCCGCCGAAGCGCCGGAGCCGCATCAGCGTGCGCCGACAGCCAGTCGTCCGTAGCGGACAAGGTCTCCTGGGAGTCCTGGAGGGACGGGTACAGGCCCCGCACCACATCCATGCCGATCTGGATCGACCGGTCGGCCCAGATCCGCTCGATGACGTCGAAGTAGCGGCCGGTGTACGGCGCGAGCAGGGCCCGCTGCGAAGACCGCTGCATCCCCGCGATCGTCGCCTCGACCAGCGCGTTCGACAGCGCGTCCGACTCCACCACCGCGGCCCACGCCTGGTCCTTGACCGCCGCGGACGGCCGCGCCGCCAGGCACCGCACCTGGTGCCGCTTGCCCGACGCCGTGTCGTCCCGCGCCAGTTCCGCCGCGATGACCTCCTCGCCGATCGCCCCGTGCGCGGCCAGCGGCAGCAGGAAGTCCCAGCGCAGCTCCTGGTCCACCTCCAGCCCGTCGATCCGCGCCGATCCCTCCAGCAGCCCCAGCAGCAGCTGGAAGTCGCCCTCGGTCGCCGCGCCCGCCGCGAAGAAGCGGGCCCAGGTGAGCTGGTGCTCCGACCCCGGCTCCGCGAAGCGCAGTTCCTGCAGGGCGCAGGCCGCCAGCACCTTGCCGCCCTGCTCCCGCCAGTCGGGCGCCGCGTAGTGGGTGACCGCGGTCTGTGCCTGCGCGTGCAGCATCTGGAGAACGCCGACGTCCGTCTCCCGGCCCGCGTGGGCCAGTACGAGCGAGACGAAGTCCCGCGCCGGCATCAGCCCGTCACGCGTCAGGTTCCACAGCGCCGACCAGCACAGCGCGCGGCTCAGCGGGTCCGTCACCGAGCCCAGGTGCGAGCGCAGCGCGGCCAGCGACGCCTCGTCGAAGCGGATCTTGCAGTAGGTGAGGTCCTCGTCGTTGACGAGCACGAGGGCCGGCTTCTCCTGCCCGGCCAGTTCGGTGACGACCGAGCGGGCCCCCGCGACGTCCGCCTCGGCCCGCGCGTAGCGCACCAGTGCGCCGTCCGGGTCCAGCCGGTACAGGCCCACCGCGACGCGGTGCGGGCGCAGCTCGTCGCCGTCCTGGACCACCGCCAGCTCGGTCACCCGGCCGCCCGCGTCGCAGGTCACCACCGGGGTCAGCGCGTTCACGCCGGCCGTCTGCAGCCAGGCCCGCGACCACTCGGCCATGTCCCGCCCGGAGACCTCCGCGAGCACCGACAGCAGATCGTCCAGGGTGGTGTTCCCGTAGGCGTTCGCCTTGAAGTAGCGCCGCGCGCCCTCGAGGAAGGCGTCCCGGCCCACGTACGCCACGAGCTGCTTGAGCACCGCCGCGCCCTTGGCGTAGGTGATGCCGTCGAAGTTCAGCTTCGCGTCCTCCAGGTCACGGATGTCGGCCGTGATCGGATGCGTGGACGGCAGCTGGTCGGCCCGGTAGGCCCACGCCTTGCGGCTGTTGGCGAAGGTGACCCACGCCTGGTCGAAGCGGGTGGCCTCGACCAGCGCGAAGGAGCCCATGAAGTCCGCGAAGGACTCCTTCAGCCACAGGTCGTCCCACCACTTCATGGTGACCAGGTCGCCGAACCACATGTGCGCCATCTCGTGCAGGATCGTGTTCGCGCGCCGCTCGTACGAGGCCTGCGTGACCTTCCCGCGGAAGATGTACTCCTCCCGGAAGGTCACCATCCCCGGGTTCTCCATGGCGCCCAGGTTGTACTCCGGCACGAAGGCCTGGTCGTACTTCCCGAAGGGGTACGGGTAGTCGAAGATCTCGTGGAAGAGGTCGAAGCCCTGCTTCGTGACGAGGAACACCTCGTCCGCGTCGAAGTGCTTCGCCAGCCCCTTGCGGCAGATCGCGCCGAGCGGGATCGTCAGGTCCCCGCGCGTGTAGGAGTCCGTGACGTAGTGGTACGGCCCCGCGACCACGCAGGTGATGTACGTGGAGATCGGCGCGGTCTCGGCGAAGCGCCGGGTCTGCCCCTCGAGGGACTCCAGGGCGCCGTTGCTCCAGACCTGCCAGCCCTCGGGCGCGGTCACCTCGAAGCGGTACGGGGCCTTGAGGTCGGGCTGCTCGAAGTTCGCGTACACCCGCCGGGCGTCGGCCGGCTCGTACTGGGTGTAGAGGTAGACCTCGCCGTCCTCTGGGTCCACGAAGCGGTGCATGCCCTCGCCGGTCCGGCTGTACGCGCAGTCGGCGTCGACCACGAGCACGTTCTCGGAGGCCAGCCGGTCCAGGGCGATCCGCGCGCCGTCGAAGACGACGGCCGGGTCCAGCGCGCGCCCGTTGAGGGTCACGGCGTTCACCTTGGGCGCGATGAGGTCCGCGAAGCTCGAGGCTCCCGGAGCGGCGGCGCGGAAGCGGACGGTGGTCACCGAGCGGAAGGTCCTGGGTCCGTCGGCCGGTTCGGCCTCGTCCACCGCGGACCTCAAGTCGAGGACCACCTCGTACCCGTCGACGGACAGCAGCTCGGCCCGCTCGCGGGCCTCGTCACGGGACAGATTCTCTCCGGGCACGTGCACTCCTTCGTGCGTGATCGCGATACCTGACCGAATCCTCCCACGGGGGAATGCGTGTGCGGTCGGAGCGGTTGGGCAGGGAGGAACGTTCCGATCTGAGGAGAGACATGGCTGACACCCAGGTGCGCGAGAAGACCGCTGTCGACTTCTGGTTCGACCCGCTCTGCCCCTGGGCCTGGATGACGTCCCGCTGGATGCTGGAGGTCGAGAAGGTCCGTGACGTGGAGGTCCGCTGGCACGTGATGAGCCTCGCGGTCCTGAACGAGAACAAGCTCGACGAACTGCCCGAGCGCTACCGCGAACTGCTCGGCCCCAAGGGCTGGGCCCCCGTGCGCGTGGTCGTCGCCGCCCAGCAGAAGTTCGGCGACGAGATCACCGGCAAGCTCTACACCGCCCTCGGCACCCGCTTCCACAACGAGGACCAGGGCCCGACCCGCGAGGCGATCGCCGACGCCCTGAACGAGGTGGGCCTGCCCGCCGAACTGATCCACTACGCGGACTCCGACGAGTACGACGAGGTCCTGCGCGACTCCCACAACGACGGCATCAACCGGGTCGGCCAGGAGGTCGGCACCCCGGTCATCTCGGTGCCCGGCGCCGACGGCGCGGAGGTCGCCTTCTTCGGCCCGGTCGTCACCCCCGCCCCGCGCGGCGAGGCCGCGGCCCGGCTCTGGGACGGCACCCTGCTCGTCGCCTCCACCCCGGGCTTCTACGAGATCAAGCGCACCCGCACGCAGGGCCCGATCTTCGACTAGCTCGACCAGTTCGACTAGCAGGTGCCCGGTTCCTCCCTTAACGTCCCTCTATGGGGATCAGCCCGACACGGGAGGAACCGCTCGGCCGCAGCGGCGGCCGGGCGGAGCCCGCGATACCGAACGGCAACGCCGCGCACGCCAGCCTGCCCGCACGCCCCCGAGACCGGGTGCTGCGGGCAGCCTGCGTTGCGGTGCCCCCGCTGTGGACGGCCCTCGGGGTCCGCCAGGCCGCCGGCACCCTGCGCCACTACCTCCGGGGTACGGGCCGCCCGTACCGGGTCGACGCGCGGGCGCTGCTCGCCGTGCCCGCCGTACGGGAGGACGTGGACCGCCGGCTGGCCGAGTGGCGCCGGGACGCGGGGGCGCTCGGCGAGCCCGGCGCGTACGCGGCGGACAGCGGCTGGCGCGGGGTGCTGATCACCCGGCGCGCCCGCGAGGGAGGCAGCGCGGACTGGTGGCTGGCGCTACGCGGGGCCCAGTACCGGATCAGCGGCACGGTACGGGTCCACGAGGACGGCTCCGTGGTGAGCGACTACCGGTTCCAGGTGCACAAGAGCTGGAACTTCGACCGCGGGGAGTCGGAGTTCGGCGTCCCCTTCACCCCGTTCGCGCGGCTCCATGAGACAGGCCTGGCCCGGGAGTTCACGGTGGTCGGCGAGGTGGACGGACTCGTCGACCAGGCGGCCGCCGCGGGAGACGCAGAAGGCCCCCGCGAGTCATGTCCTCGCGGGGGTCTTCTGGTGGACACGCCCGCACGTGAAGGTTGAGAAGACGATCACGAGGCGGACGGGATGGTGGGCTGATCAGCCCTTGGCGGGGATCAGCAGCGGGGTGTTCGCCTTGGCGTCGGCGTAGCGCTTGGCCACGTCCTGCCAGTTGACGACGTTCCACATCGCCTCGATGAAGTCCACCTTCTGGTTCTTGTACTGAAGGTAGAAGGCGTGCTCCCAGGCGTCGAAGACCAGGACCGGGGTGCTCGCGATGCCCACGTTGCCCTGGTGGTCGTAGACCTGCTCGACGACGAGGCGGCCACTGACCGGCTCGTACGCCAGAACGCCCCAGCCGGAGCCCTGCGTCGCGGAGGCGGCGAAGGTCAGCTGCTTCTTGAACTTCGCGAAGGAGCCGAAGGATTCGGTGATCGCGTCCGTCAGGTCGCCCAGGCCGTCGGCCGCGGTGGGCTCGCCGCCGCCCTCGCCGGTCTTCGGGCTGGCCATGTTGTGCCAGTAGATGCTGTGCAGGATGTGGCCGGAGAGGTGGAAGGCCAGGTTCTTCTCCAGGCCGTTGAGCGCGCCCCAGTTCTCCTTGTCGCGCGCCTCCTCCAACTGCTCCAGCGTGTTGTTGGCGCCCGTGACATAGGCGGCGTGGTGCTTGTCGTGGTGCAGCTCGATGATCTGCGGATTGATCACCGGCTCGAGCGCCGCGTAGTCGTACGGAAGCTCAGGAAGCGTGTAGATGGCCATGCGTGTTATCCGGTCCCCTCAGCGTGCCAACTGCTATTGCAATTAATGCGCAACTGCACGCTAGCAGTATCTATTCCAGGCTTCCCATAAGGGTCACCTCACTTGTCGGGACCTCCGGAACGCCGAAGGCCGGGCCCATGCGATCGCATGAGTCCGGCCTTCGGGGCGCTGGTCCGGCGGGTGTTACGCGGCTTCGCGCACCGCCGTCCGGCGCTGGATGACGTAACCGGCGGCGGCCAGCGCCACGGTCAGGCCGCCGGTGAAGACGAGCTGGACCCGGGTGTCGTCGCCCATGGCCATCAGGACCAGGACCCCGGCGAGTCCGGCCAGTGCGACCCAGGTCAGATAGGGGAAGCCCCACATCTTCACGACCAGCTTCCCGGGGGCCTCGCGCTCCAGGCGGCGGCGCAGCACGAACTGCGAGACGGCGATGAAGCCCCAGACGACGAGGATGACGCCGCCGACCATGTTCAGCAGCCAGGCGAAGAGGGTGTCCGGGTACCAGTAGGACAGCAGCACGGTGACGAAGCCGAAGCCGGAGGAGGCCAGCACCGCCCGGCGCGGCACCCGGCCGGAGAGCTTGCCCAGCGCCTTGGGGCCCTGGCCGCGGGAGACCAGGGAGTAGGCCATGCGGGAGGAGCCGTAGATGTTCGCGTTCATCGCGGACAGCAGGGCGATCAGGATGACCACGTTCATGACCTGCCCGGCGTGCGGGATGCCCAGGTGGTCCAGGGTGGCCGCGTACGGGCCCGCGGTGGTGACCGCCGGGTCGTTCCACGGCAGCAGCGTGACGATGACCAGCATCGAGCCGACGTAGACGATGGCGATCCGCCACATGGTGGTCTTCACGGCCTTGGCGACGCCCCGGACCGGGTTGTCGGACTCGGCGGCCGCGATGGTCACCGTCTCCAGGCCGCCGTACGCGACCACGGAGGCGAGCAGGCCGACCAGCAGTCCGTCCACGCCGTTGGGCAGGAAGCCGCCGTCGTGCAGCAGGTTGGCGGTGCCGGGGGAGTCGGTGCCGGGCAGCACGCCCAGGACCGCCAGCACGCCCAGGCCCAGGAAGAGGCCGATCGCGCCGATCTTCAGGGCGGCGAACCAGAACTCGAACTCGCCGAAGTTGGAGACGGCGGCCAGGTTGGAGCCGCAGAACATCGCCATGAACACCAGCACCCACATCCACGAGGGGGTGCCCGGGAACCAGCCCGTCATGATGTGTGCCGCGCCGATGGCCTCGATGGCCACGCCCACGCACAGCAGGGTCCAGAACATCCAGCCGGCGGTGAAGCCGGCCCACGGGCCGATGGCCCGCTCGGCGTGCACCGAGAAGGAGCCGGAGGAGGGGTTCGCGGCGGACATCTCGCCGAGCATCCGCATCACGAACATCACGAGCAGCCCGGAAGCGGCGTACGCGAGGACGATCGAGGGACCGGCGGCCGCGATGCCGGCGCCGGAGCCGACGAAGAGGCCCGCGCCGATGACCCCGCCGAGGGCGATCATCGAGAGGTGGCGCTGCTTGAGGCCGTTGCCGAGAGGGGATCCGGCGTCGCCGGCGGGCGGCGCGTCCTGTTCGCGGGGAGCGGCGGTCGTCTGGCTCATGGGTGGTGCCTGTCCGGTGTGCGGGGGGACGGAATGGAGTGCCCCAGTCTCAACCGTGTCCGATCATCGGACACTTTTCGTCCGCTATCCGGACAGTCGGATGACCGGCCGTGATCATCCCCGTACGCTGGCGAACCGGACCCGAACGTACGACGGAGGCTCGAATGGACCACGGCATACGGGAATTGGCCGCTACGGGCCGGGGAGTACTGGTCACCGGAGCCTCCCGGGGCATCGGACGGGCCATCGCCACCGCGTTCGCCGAGCAGGGCGACCGGGTCGCGGTGCACAGCACGGCCGGCGGGCCCGACGCCGAACGGACCCTCGCGGACCTGCCGGGCGAGGGCCACGTCCTGGTCGCCGGCGACCTCACGGACCCGACGCGCGTGGAAGCCCTCGCCGCCGAGGCCGAGGAGGCGCTCGGCGGGATCGACGTGCTCGTGAACAACGCCGCCGTGATGGTCGCGCACCCGCTGCCCACCACCTCCTACGCCGACTGGCAGGCCGCCTGGCAGCACACGGCCGCGGTCAACCTGTTCGGTACGGCCAACCTGGCCTACTGCGCGGCCCGCCGCATGATCGACGGCCGCCGCGAGGGGCGCATCGTCAACATCGGCTCGCGCGGAGCCTTCCGGGGTGAGCCCGACCACCCCGCCTACGGCGCCACCAAGGCGGCGCTCCACGCGCTCGGCCAGTCGCTCGCCGTCTCCCTCGCCCCGCACGGCATCGCGGTGGCCTCCGTCGCACCCGGCTTCGTGGCCACCGAACGGGTCGCCGACCGGCTCGACGGGGAGGAGGGCGAGCGGATCCGGGCGCAGAGCCCCTTCGGCCGCGCGGGTACCCCGCAGGAGATCGCCGCCGCCGTGCTCCACCTGGCCTCGCCCGCGGCGCGCTGGAGCTCGGGCGCGGTCCTCGACGTCAACGGGGCCTCCTACCTGCGCACCTGACGCGCGAAGACCCCCGCGCGGTGTGCGCGGGGGCCTTGCGCGAGGACCGGCGGGTCAGGACTTCGGGGTGCGCAGCTCCCGGATCCACGCCACCAGCAGCACCGCGGCCGCGGCCCCCGAGGACCACAGCAACTGCGGCCGCGCCGCATCGTCGAACAGCATCAGGACCAGCACCGTGGCCATCCCGACCAGGGCCGCCCACGTCGCGTACGGGAACAGCCACATCGGCAGCGTCAGCCGCTCCGGCATGTCCCGCTCGATCTTCGCGCGCAGCTTCAGCTGCGAGACCGCGATCAGGGCCCACACGAAGATCAGCACCGCGCCGACCGCGTTGAGCATGTAGAGGAAGATGGTGTCCGGCCACAGCAGGTTCAGCACCACCGAGACGAACCCGAAGGCCACCGACGCGAAGACCGCCCGGCGCGGCACCCCTCCGCCCGACACCTTCAGCAGGGACTTCGGTGCCTCGCCCCGCTCCGCGAGCGAGAACACCATGCGCGAGGACCCGTACAGGTTCGCGTTGAGCGCCGACAGCAGGGCCACGAAGATGACGACGTCCATGATCTGGCCGGCGTGCGCGATGCCGATCGAGTCGAGGACGGCCACGTACGGGCTCTGGCCCGGCGTCAGCGAGTCCCACGGCAGCAGGGTCACGATGACCAGCATCGAGCCGACGTAGAAGAAGAGGATGCGCCACACGGCGCTGCGCACCGCGCGGGCCACGGACCGGGCCGGGTCGTCCGACTCGGCGGCCGCGATGGTGACGACCTCCAGGCCGCCGAAGGCGAAGACGACGGCCAGCATGCCGGCGACCACACCGCTCGCGCCGTTCGGGAAGAAGCCGCCCTGGCCGGTCAGGTTGGCCATCCCGATCGGATCCGTGTCGGGGAGCAGGCCGAAGACGGCCAGCGTGCCGAGGATCAGGAACAGCACGATCGCGCCGACCTTGAGGGCCGCGAACCAGAACTCGAACTCGCCGAAGTTCCGTACGGCGGCCAGGTTGCTCACGGTGAAGACCACCATGAAGACGAACACCCAGACCCACTGGTCCACCGAGGGCAGCCAGCCGTTGGCGATCTTCGCCGCGGCCGTGGCCTCCACGGCCAGCACCACGACCAGCAGGAACCAGTACAGCCAGCCCGCCGAGAAGCCGGCCCAGCGGCCGAGCGCCTTCTCCGCGTAGACGGAGAAGGAGCCGGAGGCGGGCATCGCCGCCGACATCTCGCCGAGCGCCCGCATCACCAGCATCGCGAGGACCCCTGCGAGCAGGTACGAGCAGATGATCGCGGGACCGGCGATGGTGATGCCGGCGCCGGAGCCGACGAACAGCCCGGCGCCGATCACGCCGCCGAGGCCCAGCATGGTCAGGTGGCGCTGTTTGAGGCTGTGACTCAAAGGCTCGGGTGGGAGCTCGTCCGTGGTGCCGGGAGGGGCGGACGGGAGGTCGTGCATGAGGAGTGCTCGTACTCTCTATGGCCTGGCGGCGGTGGGGGCTCCGCGACAGTTGGAGGGACCCTACAGTCTCTCCGGAGAGCGCCCATCCGCGCAAAACGGACGTGTTGTCGTTCATTGCCCGTGACGCGGATCACTGCACCTCGGGCGTGGGGCGAGGTCTTTGTGAACTCCCCACCAAAACAGGGAGTACGGCTTTGTCCCGGGCGACCCGGATGAGGCCCCCGACCCGGTACTAACGTCGGTGATCGTCCCTGTCGACCCCACCTCCCGCGGAGTCCCCGATGAGCACTGCTTCCGTCTCCTTCCGGCCCGGCGCCGTCCTCGCCGACCTGCTGCCCGCGAGCCGCGTCCGCGACATCGCGCTCGTGGCCGGCGGAGCCGGGCTCACCGGCCTCGCCGCGCAGATCGCCGTCCACGTCGACGGCCTGGCCGCACCGATCACCGGGCAGACCTTCGCCGCGCTGCTCGTGGGCACCGCGCTGGGAGCCGGCCGGGGTTTCCTTTCCCTGGCCCTCTACACCCTGGTCGGCATGGCGGGCGTGCCGTGGTTCGCGGGCGGTTCCTCCGGCGCGGGCGGCGCGACCTTCGGGTACGTCCTCGGCATGCTGCTGGCCTCTACGGTCGTCGGCGCCCTCGCGCGGCGCGGCGCCGACCGCTCCGTGCCGCGTACGGCGGGCGCGATGGTGCTGGGCTCCGCGATCATCTACGCGGTCGGCGTCCCCTACCTCGCGCTGTCCACCGGGATGTCCTTCGGTGCGGCCGTCGCGGGCGGCCTGACCCCGTTCCTGATCGGCGACGCGCTCAAGGCGGCGCTGGCGATGGGTCTGCTGCCGGCCGCCTGGAAGCTCCTCGGCCGCGCGTGAGCGCTCGTACCCCCACGTTCCACACGGCAGCCCCGGACCGCGCAGCGCGGTCCGGGGCTGCCGTCATGTCGGGAAGTGCTACGCGGAGGCCTTCAGGGCGGCCTTGCGGCGCAGCTGCCGTGCCACGCCGATCGCGATCACCACGGCCGCGACCAGCAGCGACAGCAGGACGGTCTCGCGGTTGTCCTTGTCGTAGACCATGTAGCCGAGGACGAAGGTGATCATCGCGGCGGTGGCCCAGGTCAGGTACGGGAAGAGCCACATCTTCACCGTCACCTTCTCCGGGGCCTCGCGCATGAGGATCCCGCGCATCCGCAGCTGGGTCAGGCAGATGACCAGCCACACGAACAGCGCGATCGCGCCCGAGGCGTTCAGCAGGAAGCTGAAGACCGTGTCCTTGAAGGCGTAGTTGAAGTAGACGGCGGCGAAGCCGAAGACGACCGAGCCCAGGATGGCGGCCATCGGCACGCCCCGCTTGTTCACCTTGGCGAAGGACTTCGGGGCGTCACCGCGCTCGCCCAGCGAGAAGGCCATGCGGGAGGCGGTGTAGAGGCCCGAGTTCAGGCAGGACAGCACGGCCGTCAGGACGATCACGTTCATGATCTGACCGGCGTGCGCGATGCCGATGGAGTCCAGGGCGGCGACGTACGAGCCCTTCTCCACGATCGACTTGTCGTTCCACGGCAGCAGGGTCAGCACGATGAAGATCGAGCCCAAGTAGAAGACGCCGATGCGCCAGATCACCGAGTTGGTGGCCTTGGTGACCGCGCGCCGCGGGTCCTCGGACTCGCCGGCGGCCAGCGTGACGATCTCGCTGCCCATGAAGGAGAAGACGACCATCAGCACACCGGTGAGGACCGAGCCCCAGCCGTTCGGCATGAAGCCGCCCGTGTCGGTGAGGTGGGCGAAGCCCGCGCCCGGGTTGTCCGAGCCCGGCAGCACGCCGAAGACGGCCAGCATGCCGATGATCACGAAGCCGCCGATGGCGACCACCTTGATGCCGGCGAACCAGAACTCGAACTCGCCGTACGAGGCGACCGAGCCGAGGTTGGTGACCGTCAGCACGGCCATCACGATCAGCGCCCAGGCCCACTGCGGGACGGCCGGGACCCAGCTTTCGAGGATGACGGCGCCGGCGGTGGCCTCCACGGCCAGGACGACGACCCAGAAGAACCAGTACAGCCAGCCGATGGAGAAACCGGCCCAGCGGCCGAGCGCGCGGTCGGCGTACGCGGAGAAGGAGCCGGAGTTCGGGCTGGCGGCGGCCATCTCGCCCAGCATCCGCATGACGAAGACGACCATCGCGCCGACCAGCGCGTAGGACAGCAGGATGGCGGGACCGGTCTTGGCGATACCGCCGCCGGAGCCGACGAAGAGCCCGGCGCCGATGACGCCGCCGATGGCGATCATGGACAGGTGGCGGTTCTTGAGACCGGCCTTCAGGCCGTCGGAGGGCTGGCCTTCACCGGGATTGCCGGTGGGGGAGCCTTCCTTCTGAAGGGTCGTCGTGGAGCTCATGAACGGATCCTTAGGTTCTCGGGTGGCGAGCCCCGGCATTCAAACCTGAGATGAACGCAGGGCGGAAGACCCCAATCCGGATCGTTGCGTCGGGGCGAACGTCCAGGACCTGGGTCCCGCGGTGTCCCATCTGCGTTCTTTGGGTTTACTTGAGCTTTAGAAGTGACTTACGCGACACCCCGCGGCGGGTCCCCGGCCCGGCTCGTGCCACACTCGGACCATGCGCGTGTACCTCGGATCCGACCATGCCGGCTTTGAGCTCAAGAACCACCTGGTGGACTGGCTCAAGAACAACGGCCACGAGCCCGTCGACTGCGGGCCCCACATCTACGACGCGGTGGACGACTACCCGCCGTTCTGCCTCCGCGCAGCGGAGAAGACGGCCGCGGACGCCGACAGCCTCGGCATCGTGATCGGCGGCTCCGGCAACGGCGAGCAGATCGCCGCGAACAAGGTCAAGGGCATCCGCGCCATCCTCGCGTGGAGCGTCCAGACCGCCGAGCTCGGCCGTGAGCACAACAACGCCAACGTCATCTCCGTCGGCGGCCGGATGCACACCCAGGACGAGGTCGTCAGCTTCATCGACGCGTTCCTGAAGACCCCGTACTCCGACGAGGAGCGCCACACCCGCCGGATCGACATGCTCACCGCCTACGAGACCACCGGCGAGCTCCCCCCGATCCCGGCCCACCACCCGCAGGGCTGATCCCGCTTCCGGCCGCGACGCCCTCCGGGGCGGCGCGGCCGGTTTTTCATGCCCCGGTTTTTCATGCCCCGGTTTTTCATGCCCCGGTTTTTCACGTCCCTGGTCACGTCCCGGTTTTCACGTCCCGGTTTTTCGTTCGCGAGGAGTACTGCCGTGCCCGAGGGGCATACGATCCACCGCCTCGCCGAGGACCACACCGAGCGCTTCGCCGCCCGCCCGGTCCGGGTGAGCAGTCCGCAGGGCCGGTTCGCCGAGAGCGCGGCCCTGCTCGACGGCCGCGAGCTGGAATCCGCCGAGGCGCACGGAAAGCACCTGTTCCTCGAACTCGGCGACGCCTGGATCCACATCCACCTCGGCCTCTTCGGGAAGCTCGGCTTCGGCCCCGCCCCGGCCCCGCCCGCCACCGAAACCGTCCGGCTCCGGCTGCTGAACGAGGACCACTACGCCGACCTGCGCGGGCCCACCGCGTGCGCGCTCATCGGCGACGGCGAGAAGAAGGCGATACACGACCGGCTCGGCCCGGACCCGCTGCGCCCCGCCGACGACCCCGACCGCGCCTGGGCCCGGATCTCCCGCTCCCGCACCACCGTGGCCGCCCTCCTCATGGACCAGAAGATCGTCTCCGGCGTCGGCAACGTCTACCGCGCCGAGGTCCTCTTCCGCCACGGCATCGACCCCTACCGCGCCGGCAAGGACCTCACCCGCCGCGAGTGGGACGCGATCTGGGCCGACCTCGTTCTGCTCATGCGCGAAGGCGTGCGCAACAACCGCATCGACACCGTCCGCGACGAGCACCTGCCCGAGGCCATGGGCCGCCCGCCGAGGGTGGACGACCACGGCGGTGAGGTGTACGTCTACCGCAGGGCCAACATGCCCTGCCACATCTGCGGGGGCGAGATCCGCACCGCCGATCTCGCCGCCCGCAACCTCTTCTGGTGCCCGGGGTGCCAGGCCCGCTAGCCGGGCCCGCTGGTCACGCCCACTAGCCAGGCCCGCTGGCCAGCCAGGCCCGCTGGCCAGCCAGGCCCGCTGGCCAGCCAGGCCGGCTGGCCGGGCGCCCGGGCGGCGCGCGTCCCGGCTAGAACCCGTGCGGCAGCCACGGGGCCACGTCGCCGGCGAAGGCGCGCGAGAGCGCGGCCAGCGTTCCCGCACGGACCTCGCGCACCAGGCCGGCCGCGCCCAGCGAGTTCAGGGAGACCCCGCCCAGGTACGCCGCGCCGAGCTCCCGTACCGACAGCTCCAGGTCGGCCGGGGCCTCCGTCCGGGTACAGACCGCGGCCCCGTCCGCCCCGACGGCCAGCCGCCAGCGCCCCGCGTTCCACGGACAGAACGCGTCCTCCACCTCCAGCACCACGTCCAGCGGAGCCCCGTAGGCCCGCGCGGCCAGCGCCGCCGGCAGGTCCACGAGCCGTACGTGCAGCGAGTCGCGCAGCCGCACCCGCGTCCGGCGGACATCGCTGACCAGGTGCAGCACCGCGTCGTCCGCCGGACGCTTGAAGGCCCGCACGGTCCAGGTCAGGTCGATGGAGAACACGTACCGCCACAGCGCCGCGTACGCCGCCGGATCGAGCGCGTCGAGATCCGCCACGTCCACCCGGCCGTCCGAACCGGTCAGGTCCCACTCGGGCTTGACCCGGTAGCGGGCGTACCCGACCACCTCGCCGTCCGCCCGCTCGGCGACCACACACTTCAGGGGGGAGGCTCCGCTCCTCGTCGCCTCCGGGTCGAGCACCGCCTGCAGCTCCCAGCCCGGCTGCCGGGCCGGCATCCCGGGACGGCCCGCGACCAGCGCCGCGTAGACCCGCTCGCAGTCGGCCAGGGCCTTGCGCGGATCGACCAGCCGCAGCCGTACGTCCTCGGTCCCCGGCGGCACGGAGAGCCGTACGCGGGTCTTGTCGATCTCCACGGACATCGAGTACGCGGCGGTGCCGTAGCCGAAGCGCCCGTAGATCGCCGGATCCGAGGCCGTCAGCACGGCGATCGGCTCACCACCCGCCCGGACGTCGTCCAATTGGCGGCGCATCAGCGAGGTGAGCACGCCCCGCCTGCGGTGCGTGGGGGAGACGCCCACCATCGTGACCCCGGCGGCGGGCACGAGCGCCCCGCCCGGCACCGAGAGCCGGAAGGAGAAGGCTCCCGCCGTGCCGACGCAGGCCCCGCCGTCCCAGACGCCGAGGGAACGCTCCGTCTCGGTGAGCGACCGGTAGAGCTCCCGCTCCTCGGGCGATTCGGGCACTCCACCGAATGCCAGTTCCAGCTGGTCGTACCAGACATCCCACTCATCGGCCTGCAATACGCGCGTCTCAAGAGGCATACGGCCATCCCTATCAGGGCAATCCGTCCCCGGTCGATCTCTTTTCGGTTGCCGATGGGCCCATCTCAGGGGGTACCCCTGCGCGCGCACAGCCAGGATGGATAGGGTCCCGAAGCAATGGCCGGAGCACACGTGGAGTCCCTCCTGGCCCGGACCCGCATGGCGTGGCACCGGGCGCGCACCGCGCTGCGCAAATCCGCCGTCGACTACTTCCGCGGCGACGCCTCCGACTGGCTGGCCTTCGGCGGCCTGATCCTCACGATCCCGGCCATCGCCTGCGGCACGCTCATGCTGCCCGTGTGGTTCTCGCCCGCCGCGCTCGTGCTGCCCATCGTCGCCGGCGGCCTGCTGCTGCGCCCCGCCAGCCTGCTCGCCCTCTACGCGGCCTCCGCGGCCGCGCTCATCGTCGAAGCCCTGGTCCTCGGCCCGTACACGCAGGGCCCGGCGCGGGTCACCCCCGGCACCGTCCTCGTCGTCGCGGCCTGCGGGTTCTTCGGCCTGGTCATCGCCCAGTTCCGCAGCCGCGTCGGCGTGCCCTGGCGGCGCGGCGGCACCATGCTCTTCGACCTGCGCGAACGCATCCGGGTCCAGAGCAAGCTCCCCGCCCTGCCCCGCGGCTGGCACCGGGAGATGGCCCTGCGCCCGGCCGGCGGCCAGTCCTTCTCCGGCGACTTCGTCGTCGCCGCCCGCACGAACGGCGGCCGCACCCTGGAGATCGTCCTCACCGACGTCTCCGGCAAGGGCATGGAAGCGGGCTCCCGCGCCCTCCTCCTCTCGGGTGCCTTCGGCGGCCTCCTGGGAGCGCTGCCCCCACACGGCTTCCTGCCCGCCGCCAACGGCTACCTGCTCCGCCAGGACTGGGACGAGGGCTTCGCCACCTCCATCCACCTCGTCCTGGACCTGGAGACCGGCGACTACGAACTCCTCTCCGCCGGCCACCTGCCCGCCCTCCAGCTCTCCGCCGGGACCGGCCGCTGGCAGGAAATGACCGGCGAGGGCCCGCTCCTCGGCGTCTACGACGGCGCCGAGTTCACCCCCGCCCGCGGCAACCTGCGCCCCGGCGACGTCCTGATGCTCTTCACCGACGGCCTGGTCGAAACGGCCGACCGCGACATCAGCGAGGGCATCGACCGCCTCACCGGCGAGGCCGACCGCTACGTCGCCGCCGGCTGGGAGGGCGCGACCTGGCACCTCATCGAAAAGGTGGCCAAGGACGTCAACGACGACAGGGCCCTCCTCCTGATCCGCCGCGCGACCTTTTCTTGACGCACCACTCGCACCGCTCGGCCCTGGCGGGCCTCCCAGGCTTCGCGGCGCTGCGCCGGACTCCGTCCGGCGGTGGGGTGGGGCGGGGGTGGAGCCACGGCCGGTGGGGCGTGCGGCTGGTTGGGCCCCGAGGGGCCGGGGCACCTACCTGCCCTTCGCCCGTTACCCGGTGCTGTGCCTGGACCCGTTGCCGGGGTCTTCTCAGCCGTCCGGCGTTTGAGGACCGGGGTCTGGGGCGGAGCCCCGGGGGGTCCGGGCGCAGCCCGGCACCCCCTCCCAGGCTCCGGGCAGCGTCCGGGGAACGGGCGAAGGGCGGGTAGGGGACCTCACCCCGCAGCGCACCTCGCCCGGCACGGCAGGGCACCCCGTCCCGCAGGGGCAGCGCACTCCGCCCCGCAGGGGCAGCCCACCTCGCCCCGCAGGGGCAGGGCATTCGCCACGGCCGGCGCCGCCCACCCCCGCCCCGATGGTCGGGTTTACCCCACCCCCGGTCCGCCTGCCTCCGCCATGGCCGCAGGCCACCCGCCCTCCGTAGCGTCGAAGACACGATCACCACGAGGTGGTCGACCGGCACGGAAGGCGGCACACCATGGGGCTCCGGCGCAGCAAGCGGCAGGCCGAGCAGCGAACGGCGCCGCCCGGACCGGCCGGGCAGCCGGGGCAGCCCGCGGCGTCCCACGACGCCACCGCCGCAGTCGAGCTGCGCGCGGTCCGCCGCCAGTACGGCCGGGGCCAGGCCACCGTCCACGCCCTCCGAGGCATCGACCTCAGCCTCCCCCGCGGCAGCTTCACCGCGGTGATGGGCCCCTCCGGCTCCGGAAAGTCGACCTTCCTCCAGTGCGCGGCCGGCCTGGACCTCCCCACCGAGGGCTCCGTCCGGCTGGGCGGCACCGAGATCACCGGCATGAACGAGAACGAGCTCACCGAACTCCGCCGCAGCCGCCTCGGCTTCGTCTTCCAGGCCTTCAACCTCCTCCCCTCCCTCACGGTCGAGCAGAACGTCCTGCTCCCCATGCGCCTGGCCGGCGGCCGCACCGCCTCCCAGGGGCAGGCCCGCGCTGCCGACCTGCTCGCCCGCGTCGGCCTGGAGGGCAAGGGCCGACGCCGCCCCGCGGAACTCTCCGGCGGCCAGCAGCAGCGCGTGGCCATCGCCCGCGCCCTGGTCACCCGCCCCGATGTGGTCTTCGCCGACGAGCCCACCGGCGCCCTCGACACCACCACCGCCGCCGAGGTCCTCGGCCTGCTCCGCGACGCCGTGGACACCCTCGGAGCCACCGTCGTCATGGTCACCCACGACCCGGCCGCCGCCGCCCACGCCGACCAGGTGCTCTTCCTCGCCGACGGCCTCATCGCCGACCGGCTCCCGCGCGGTTCCGCCGCCACGATCGCCACCCGCATGACGGCCCTGACCACGCCCGCTCCCGCCGCCGCGCGCCACGCAGGGGCGGCCGCCTGATGCCGCTCCGCCCCCGTACCAACGGTCTGGCCCGCGCCGTGCTCCGGTTCCGGCCCGCCGCCTTCGTCGGCACCTTCGTCGCGCTGTTGATGACCGTCGCCATCGTCTCCGCCTGCGGGATCCTGCTGGAGACCGGCATCCGGGCGAGCGCCCCGCCGACCCGCTATGCCGCGGCCCCCGTCGTCGTCGCCGCCGACCAGCAGGTCACCCTGCGGGTGGGCAGCGGCGAGGGCGCGTACGACGTCTCCGCGCAGGTACCCGAACACGCCCGGGTGGACGCCGCGCTCCTGGACCGGCTGGCCCCGCTGGGGCGGGCCGTGCCCGACGTGAGCTTCCCCGTACGGGACCAGGCCGGCCGCGCCTTCGACGCGTACGGCTGGGGCTCCACCGCCTTCAGCCCCGCCGGGCTGCGTTCGGGGCGGGCCCCGGCCGCCCCGGGCGACGTGGTCCTCGGCGGCGCGGACGGGACCGGCCGGATCACGCTCGACACCCCCGCCGGCAAGCGGGAGTTCCGAGTCGTCGGGCACACCGACCGCCCCGGTGCCTGGTTCTCCGACGCCGAAGCGCGCGCCCTGTCCGGACACCCCCGCACCCTCGATGCCATCGCCGTCTTCGGGGCCGACGCGGCACGGGTCCGGGCCGCCGTGGACGGGCGCGCCCAGGTCCTGACCGGCGCCGACCGCGCCATGGACCCGCAGCTCGCGGGCGCCAAGGAGATGCTGGCCGGCCTCGGCGGTTCCTTCGGCGGCATCGCCACCCTCGTCGCCGTCTTCACCGCCGCCGGCACCGTCGCCCTCTCCGTCGGGCAGCGCTCCCGCGAGTTCGCCCTGCTGCGCGCCGTCGGAGCCACCCCGCGCCAGATCCGCCGTACGGTCGCCACCGAAGCCCTCCTCGTCGCACCGGTCGCGGGCGCGCTGGGCTGCGTACCCGGCATCGCGCTCGCCTCCTGGTGGTTCGGCCAGCTCAAGGAGAAGGGCGCCGTCCCGGCCGCCGTCGACCTGACCATCGGCTGGATCCCGCTCGTCTCCGCCGCCGGCATCGGACTTGTCACCGCCCTGCTCGCCGGCTGGGCAGCCGCCCGCCGTCCGGCCCGCATCCGCCCCGGCTTGGCCCTCGCCGAGTCCGCCGTGGAACGCCTGCGGCCCGGGTGGATCCGTACCCCCCTCGGCCTCGCCGCCCTGGCCGGCGGCACCGCCTGCGCGACGCTGGCCGCCGGCAGCAGCGGCCCGGACGCCGCCAACGCGGCCCTCGGCGTCGTCATGCTCTTCATGCTCGCCGTCGCCCTGCTCGGCCCGCTGATCGCCCGCGCCTGCGCCACCCTCTTCGGGCTCCCGCTGCGCGCCACCGGCGCCGCGGGCTCCCTGGCCGCCGCCAACTCCCGCACCAACGCCCGCCGGCTCGCCTCCGCGATCACCCCGATCGTGCTCGCCCTGGCCTTCTCCTCCACCCTGGTCTTCCTCCACACCAGTGAGGACCGGGCCGTGAGCCGGCAGCAGCAGACCGGGATGCTCGCCGACCACGTCGTCACCGACCCGCACGACCCGGACCGGGCGGTCGCGGCCGGGGCGGTCGCGCTCACCCGCACCACCGTCCTCGCCGTCGTCGGCTCCGGCCCGGAGCGCCTGATCCAAAGCGCCTCCGCCCAGGGGGTCACCGGGGACATCACCACCGTCCAGGACCTGGGCGTGCTCTCCGGGGACCTCTCCCGGCTGGCCCCCGGCAAGGTCGCCGTCGACCGGACCCTCGCCGCCGCCGACCGCGCCGCCGTCGGCGACCGCATCGAGCTGCGCCTCCCCGACGGCACCCGGGCCGACCCCGAGATCGTCGCCGTCTACTCCCGCGGCCTCGGCCTCGGCGAGGTCACCCTCCCCGCCGCCGACCTGGCCGGCCACACCACCGCCGGCCGCCCCACCGAACTCCTGGTCCGCGGCCCGGCCCCCGAGGGCTTCGGCCCGGTGCTGACCGCCACCGCCTGGACCTCCGCGCAGAGCGTGGACCGCGAGGTCAACGCCTGGGCCAACACCACCATGGCGGCCGTCCTCGGCGGCTTCGCGGCCGTCGCCGCGGCCAACACCCTGGTCATGACCGTCCTGGACCGCCGCCGAGAACTGCACCTGCTCCGCCTGGTCGGCTCCACCCGCCGCCAGGTCCTGCGGATGCTCTACGGGGAAGCCCTCCTGGTCAGCGGCGCGGGCGTCGCCCTCGGCTCGGCGATCGCCCTGACCACGCTGATCCCGCTCACGAAGGCGGTGACGGGCAGCGCCCCGTACATCCCGCCCACCGTCTACGGCTCCTTCGTGGCGGCCGCCACGGCCCTGACCCTGGCGGCCACGGCCCTCCCGGCCCGCAGAGCCCTGAGACTCAGTCGCACCTGATGTGGAAGGGCGGGCAGGGGACTTCGCCCCGCAGGGCCGCCCCCCACCCACGCCACCAGCCACTCACCCCGGATTGGCACGCCCGGCGCGGCCCGCCGGAACATACCGTGCCCCCATGGACCGCACCCTCGCCGCCGACCTGGCCCGCCTCCCCGAGCTCCTCGACGCCACCCGCGACGTCGCCGCCGCGACGCTCGCAGCGCTGGACGCGCGTCCCGTCGTACCTCCCCGTACGGAGGGGAGCCCGACACCGCAGCGCCTCCCCGAGCACGGCTCCGGCACCGAGGCCACCCTCGCGGCCTTCGCGGAGCGCTGGGCGCCGCGGCTGTCGGCCTCCGCCGGCCCCCGCTACCTCGGCTTCGTCACCGGCGGCGCCACCCCCGCCGCCCTCGCGGGCGACTGGCTGACCGCGGCCCACGACCAGAACTCCAACTCCGCCCTGGACGGCGGAGGCCAGGACCTCGAACGTGAAACCATCACCTGGCTCCGTGACCTCTTCCACCTCTCCGCCGCCCACACCGGCACCTTCGTCAGCGGCGCGACGATGTCCAACACCACCGGCCTGGCCATCGCCCGCGAATGGCTCGGCGAACGCCTCGGCGTCTCCCCGGCCGAGGACGGCGCGGCCGCGCTCGGCCCGGTCCGGGTCCTGTCCGGCGCCCCGCACTCCTCCATCGCCAAGGCCCTCTCCGTCCTCGGACTCGGCCGCGCGGCCCTGGTCCGCGTACCGACCCTGCCCGGCCGCGAGGCCGTCGACCCGGCCGCCCTGGACCGCGCCCTCGCCGACACGCCCGGCCGGCCCGCCGTGGTCGTCGCCAACGCGGGGACCGTCAACACCGTGGACTTCGACGACCTCCGCGCCATCGCCGCACTGCGCGAACGCCACGACTTCTGGCTGCACACGGACGCCGCCTTCGGCGCCTTCGCCGCCCTCTCCCCGGCCCACGCCCACCTCACCGAAGGCCTGGACGCCTCGGACTCCGTCTGCGTCGACCTGCACAAGTGGCTCAACGTCCCCTACGACAGCGCCGTCCAGTTCACCCGCCGCCGCGACCTCCAGGCCCGCGTCTTCCAGAACGCCGCCACCTACCTCGGCCCCCTGTCCGAGAACCCCGACCTCGTCCACCTCACTCCGGAGAACTCCCACCGGCTGCGCGCACTCGCCGCCTGGTTCACCCTGCGCGCCTACGGCCGCGAAGGCCACCGCGAGATCGTGGAACGGGACATCGCCTGCGCCCGCTCCCTCGGCGAATCCCTCACGGCGGACCCGTACTTCACGGTCCTGGCCCCGGTCCGCCTGAACGTCGTCTGCTTCACCCTCACCCATTCCCCCACCCCGGCCCGCCTCACGGCCCTGCGCGAAGCGGCCGGACCCGAGGTGTTCGTCACCCCCACGACCTACGCGGGAACCCCCGCCCTGCGCGCCGCGTTCTCCAACTGGCGCACCACACCGGCAGACGTACGCCGGATCGCGCAGGCCCTCCACACGGCGGCGAAGGAGCTCGGATGACCAGCGGTCCACTCACCCTCATCGAGGTCGAGGCCCTCGCCCGCACCGCGCACGAGGGCCAGACCGACAAGGCCGGCCGGCCGTACGCGGAACACCTCGCCGCCGTCGCGGAGGGCGTCCGCGCCCGCGGCGGCACCGCCGAACAGCAGGCGGCGGCCTGGCTCCACGACGCGATCGAGGACGAAGCCCTCACTCCGGCCTGGCTGGAATCCGCCGGACTCCCGCAGTCCGTCAAGGACATGGTCCTGGCCGTCACCAAACGCCCCGGAGAGCCGGTCGAGGCGTACACCGCCCGCATCCTCGCCACCCCCGGCGCCCTCCTGATCAAGGAAGCCGACCTGGCCCACAACGCGGACCCCGCCCGCCTCGCGGTCCTCGACGCACCCACCCGCGACCGACTGACCGGAAAGTACGCATACGTCCGCTCCCTCCTCGGCCTCGCCACCCCCTGACGCAAAAGCAACACTGTCTCTTCGTCACGAGACGGATAGCCGGGGCGCGTTGGTGGGAGGATGGACCATGTGGGGGTGCGCACGGCCGCGCCCCGGGCCGACCAGGGGACGACCGAAGGTGTGATCAGAAGTGGCCATTTCGCTGTCAGTGGTAGTCCTGTTGGCGATCATCCTCGTGGTGCTCGTCCGCGGAGGCCACCTCAAGGCCGGCCCCGCGATCGTCGCGGTCCTCTTCGGCTTCTTCCTCGCGTCCAGCTCCATCGCCCCGGACGTGAACCGCTTCCTGAACTCCCTCGCGGACACGATCGCGGGCATCAAACTCTGAGCCGGCGCTTCCCGGGACAACCCGGGAAACGCATCAGGGCCAGATCCGAGGAAACATCCTCTGACCTGGCCCTGAGCCGTCTGGAGCGGGTGACGGGAATCGAACCCGCGTAGCTAGTTTGGAAGACTAGTGCTCTACCATTGAGCTACACCCGCAGCACGTGCGACGCACGTCCGGGGACCGCGGCACGAACAGCATCCTAGCGGGTTCCGGCGGGGGATCGCACACGACATTTCGCGCCCGCGTGTGGCCCCGGCCACGCCGTGACGGCATCGCGGGGGCGCCCGGGCGCTCCTTTCGCCGAAACTCCGCACGGCGGAGGGTCTTCGGGCATGTACCCTACGTGTCGCACCGACGGGGTGTGGCGCAGCTTGGTAGCGCGTCCGCTTTGGGAGCGGAAGGTCGTCGGTTCGAATCCGGCCACCCCGACCAGCAGGAGGATCGCGCGATCCCCTCTCCGGGACCGCGTTGATGATCGCGTTGTGGGCTGATTGCCGCTTGCGGCTACTATGCAAGCTGCGTGCCCGTGTGTCTGATGTACCGGGCCCGATCCGCTGAGAACCGCTAGACCGCGGCGATGAGCAGAGACCCCCAGCAGTCAGCCACAAGGAGACCGAACCGTGAAGAGCGCCGTGGAGACCCTGAACCCGACTCGGGTTCGGCTCACTGTTGAGGTGCCCTTCGAGGAGCTCAAGGACAGCCTCGACGCGGCCTACAAGAAGATCAACCAGCAGGTCACGGTGAAGGGCTTCCGCAAGGGCAAGATCCCGGCCCGCGTCATCGACCAGCGCTTCGGCCGCGGTGCGGTGCTGGAGGAGGCCGTCAACGACGCTCTCCCGAAGTTCTACACCGAGGCCGTCAACGAGGCCGACCTGAACCCGCTGGGCCAGCCCGACGTCGACATCACCGAGCTGAAGGACGGCGAACTGCTGGCCTTCACCGCCGAGGTCGACATCCGTCCCGCGATCGAGATCCCGGACTACTCCGGCATCGAGGTCACCGTGGACGCCGTCGAGGTCTCGGACGAGGACGTCGAGAAGTCCGTCGAGCAGCTGCGCGGCCGCTTCGCGTCCACCAAGGACGTCGAGCGCGCGGCTGAGGACGGCGACGTCGTCACCATCGACCTCGAGGCCAAGGTCGACGGCGAGGTGCTGGAGGACGGTGTCGCCCAGGACGTCTCCTACACCATCGGCTCGGGCGAGCTTCTCGAAGGCATCGACGAGGCCGTCAAGGGCCTGGAGGCCGGTGGCGAGGCCACCTTCACCTCCCAGCTGAAGGGCGGCTCCGCCGAGGGCAAGGACGCCGAGGTCACCGTCAAGGTCACCAAGGTCTCCGCCCGTGAGCTGCCGGAGCTGGACGACGAGTTCGCCGGCATGGCCAGCGAGTTCGACACCATCGAGGAGCTGAAGGCCGACAGCCGCAAGCGCCTCGAGAACATGAAGCAGTACGACCAGGCCACGCAGGCCCAGGAGCGCGTCCTGGAGAAGCTGCTGGAGCTCGTCGAGGTCCCGATCCCCGAGAAGCTCCTCGCGGACGAGGTCCAGACCCGCAAGCACAACCTCGAGCACCACCAGCTCGGCCAGATGGGCCTCACCATCGAGAAGTACCTGGAGATCCAGGGCAAGACGGTCGAGGAGTTCGACGCCGAGACCGCCGAGCAGGCGATCAAGGGCATCAAGACCCAGTTCGTCCTCGACGAGCTGGTCAACAAGGAGAAGCTGAACGTGAACCAGGAGGAGCTCACCGAGCACCTCATGCGTCGCGCCGCCTCCTCCGGCATGTCCCCCGACCAGTTCGCCCAGGCCGTCGTCGAGGGTGGCCAGGTTCCGATGCTCGTCGGCGAGGTCGCCCGCGGCAAGGCCCTCGCGGCCGTAGTCGAGGCCGCCAAGGTCACCGACACCAACGGTGAGGTCGTCGACCTCTCCGACGACGAGGACGAGCTCGAGCAGGCTGCCGAGACCGTCGAGAACGTCGTCGAGGCCGACGGCGAGATCGCGGCCGACGAAGCCAAGTAACACCCGGGGTCACCCCCGCTGAGCAGCACCAGAGCAGCACCAGAGCACGGCCCGGAGGGCCCGTACGCCATCGCGTCCGGGCCCTTCGGCCTTCCCGAGGGACGCCCTCCGGGAGACCCTCCCCGAGACCCTCCGTGAGGGGCCTCTGACCTTGCGCTCCGAGCGAACAGTTCGGGAAGCGGGATGGCGTTGTCGTAGCTGCGCGTTAGGGTCCATGAATACGAGGGCACGGGAGTACCCGACGCCGGTGGACATCGTCCGCACGGTAGGTCCGCGCCCCAGAACGAGACGCTGAGACGGCACATGGCCGTCGGAGACGAGCAGGTGGATACGTGACGAATCTGAAGCCTTACGCCGCGGGTGAGCCGTCCATCGGTGGCGGCCTCGGCGACCATGTCTACAACCGGCTGCTCGGCGAGCGCATCATCTTCCTCGGCCAGCAGGTCGACGACGACATCGCCAACAAGATCACTGCGCAGCTCCTGCTCCTGGCCGCCGAGCCGGACAAGGACATCTACCTGTACATCAACAGCCCCGGTGGCTCGGTGACGGCGGGCATGGCGGTCTACGACACCATGCAGTACATCCCGAACGACGTCGTCACCATCGGTATGGGCATGGCGGCCTCCATGGGCCAGTTCCTGCTCACCGGCGGTACCCCGGGCAAGCGCTTCGCGCTTCCGAACACCGACATCCTGATGCACCAGGGCTCCGCCGGCATCGGCGGCACCGCCTCGGACATCAAGATCCAGGCCCAGTACCTGCTGCGCACGAAGCAGCGCATGGCTGAGATCACCGCGCACCACTCCGGCCAGACCGTGGAGACGATCATCCGCGACGGCGACCGCGACCGCTGGTACACGGCGGAAGAGGCCAAGGCCTACGGCCTCATCGACGAGATCATCTCCGCCGCGTCGCTGGTCCCGGGCGGCGGCGGCACCGGGGCCTGATCCCGGCCCCGGCCCGGCGTACGGGATCCCCCTACGGGGGCTCGTACGCCCGCCCGCACCAGGCAAGCCTCAGCCCGCAGAACGCCACCAGGACGGTGAACACTCAGATGCACATGAACAACCTCTCTCCCGCGAGCGGCCTCTACACCGGCGCGCCGGTGGACAACCGCTACGTCATCCCGCGCTTCGTCGAGCGCACCTCGCAGGGCGTCCGCGAGTACGACCCCTACGCGAAGCTCTTCGAGGAGCGCATCATCTTCCTCGGCGTGCAGATCGACGACGCCTCCGCCAACGACGTCATGGCGCAGCTGCTGTGCCTGGAGTCGATGGACCCGGACCGCGACATCTACCTGTACATCAACAGCCCCGGCGGCTCCTTCACCGCGCTGACGGCGATCTACGACACGATGCAGTTCGTGAAGCCGGACATCTCGACGGTCTGCATGGGCCAGGCGGCCTCCGCCGCCGCGGTCCTGCTCGCCGCCGGCGCGCCCGGCAAGCGCATGGCGCTGCCGAACGCCCGCGTGCTGATCCACCAGCCCTCGGGCGGCACCGGCCGCGAGCAGCTCTCCGACCTGGAGATCGCGGCCAACGAGATCCTGCGCATGCGCGACCAGCTGGAGAACATGCTGGCCACGCACTCCTCGACGCCGATCGAGAAGATCCGCGACGACATCGAGCGCGACAAGATCCTGACGGCCCAGGACGCGCTGGCGTACGGCCTGATCGACCAGGTCGTCGCGACCCGCAAGACTTCGAACTGAACCTTGCCGCCAGTTGACGCGGGCACCTCGCCGGATTGGGCGATGTGAACCACGTCAAGGGGGCCCCGCTCGGGGCCCCCGGCAAGGTACCGTCGGATATGAGGCACCAGGAGCGCTGAACCAGGCGTCTCCCAGGCGAAGGGGAAGCACCTCGTGGCACGCATCGGTGACGGCGGCGACCTGCTCAAGTGCTCGTTCTGCGGAAAGAGCCAGAAGCAGGTGAAGAAGCTCATCGCGGGACCCGGTGTGTACATCTGCGACGAGTGCATCGACCTCTGCAACGAGATCATCGAAGAGGAACTCGCGGAGACCTCCGAGGTTCGCTGGGAAGAACTTCCCAAGCCCCGTGAGATCTACGAGTTCCTGGAGAGCTACGTCGTCGGCCAGGAGCCGGCGAAGAAGGCGCTCTCCGTCGCGGTGTACAACCACTACAAGCGCGTCCAGGCCGGCGAGAACGGCGGCGCGCAGGGCAAGGACGACGCGATCGAGCTCGCGAAGTCCAACATCCTCCTGCTCGGCCCCACGGGCTCGGGCAAGACGCTGCTGGCCCAGACGCTCGCCCGCATGCTCAACGTCCCGTTCGCCATCGCGGACGCGACGGCGCTGACGGAGGCCGGGTACGTCGGCGAGGACGTCGAGAACATCCTGCTCAAGCTGATCCAGGCGGCCGACTACGACGTCAAGAAGGCCGAAACCGGGATCATCTACATCGACGAGATCGACAAGGTCGCCCGCAAGAGCGAGAACCCGTCGATCACGCGCGACGTGAGCGGCGAGGGCGTGCAGCAGGCCCTCCTGAAGATCCTGGAAGGCACCACCGCTTCCGTACCGCCGCAGGGCGGCCGCAAGCACCCGCACCAGGAATTCATCCAGATCGACACGACGAACGTGCTGTTCATCGTGGGCGGCGCCTTCTCGGGCCTGGAGCGGATCATCGAGTCCCGCGCCGGCGCCAAGGGCATCGGCTTCGGGGCGACCATCCGCTCGAAGCGCGAGATCGAGGCGAGCAACCAGTTCCAGGAGGTCATGCCGGAGGACCTGGTGAAGTTCGGGATGATCCCCGAGTTCATCGGCCGCCTGCCCGTCATCACCTCGGTCCACAACCTGGACCGCGAGGCCCTGCTCCAGATCCTCATCGAGCCGCGCAACGCCCTGGTGAAGCAGTACCAGCGGCTGTTCGAACTCGACGGCGTCGAGCTGGACTTCGAGCGCGAGGCCCTCGAAGCCATCGCCGACCAGGCGATCCTCCGCCAGACCGGCGCGCGCGGCCTGCGCGCCATCATGGAAGAGGTCCTGATGTCGGTGATGTACGAGGTCCCGTCCCGCAAGGACGTGGCCCGCGTGGTCATCACCTCGGACGTGGTCCGCTCCAACGTCAACCCGACGCTGGTCCCGCGGATCGTCCCGAAGGACCAGGGCCCGCACGAGAAGTCGGCGTAGGTATTCGGCAGGACCCGCAGACATGAGGAAGGGCGCCCCCGGTCAGGGGGCGCCCTTCCTCATGTGGTGGATGCGTGCGGCTAGTTCTTGACGCGCGCCGTGTTGTAGGCCTTCGCGTTCAGCTCGGCGGTCTGGGCCAGGGTGTAGCCCTTGCCGCCGGTCATCACCTTGGCGATGTCGATGGTCGCGGTCACGCCCATGGTGCTGTAGTCCGTCCAGATGCACACGGGGAACGTGAGTTCCTTGGGCTCCAGCGGGTTCGTCGAGGGCTTCTTAGAGACGATCTTCATCTCCTGGCACTTCATCAGCGCGCCGCTGAAGCCGGCCGGCTTGAAGGTCTCCGGGGAGCCGAGGAACTGGATGTCGGCGTCCTTGTTCTTCTCGTCCATGCTGGAGGCCTTGAACATCGCGAACGAGGCGTCGAGGGTCTTCGCGGGGTCCGCGATCTCGCCGTAGAACCCGGTGAGCGTGAGGGACTTGGTCTCAAGCGGCTTGGCCGGGTCGGAGATCTCGTAGTCCTGGCCGACCTTGGCCGGGTTCTTGATCCCGATCCCCTCGGTCCGCTGCTTCTCCTCGTCGTCCATCTTGCTCTCGGACTTGTCGGCGCCGGACGACTTGCTCTTCTTGAAGTCGCCCACCGCCGCCGGCGGGACGATCTTGTAGCCCTTGGTGGAGGCGGACACGTCACCGTTGCCGGCGCCCGAGCCCAGGAAGTAGAACGCGCCGCCGCCGATCACGGCCACCGCCAGGACCACCGCGATGATCACGCCGGCCTTCGACTTCTTCGGAGGCTGCTGCGGGGGCATCCCGCCGCCGTACGGAGGCTGCTGCTGGTAGCCGCCGTACGGGGGCTGCTGCTGGGGGAAGCCGGGCTGCTGCTGCGGGTAGCCCTGCTGCGGAACTCCCTGGGGGGCCTGCTGCGGGTATCCGTACCCGGGCTGCTGGCCGTAGGGCCCGGGCTGCTGCCCGTACGGCCCCGGCTGCTGCGGCTGCTGTCCGTACGGCCCCGGCTGCTGCGGTTGCTGGCCCCCGTACGGTCCCGGCTGGTTGTAGCTCATCCCGCGTCCCCCCATGAGGTTGTTTATGCGTCCCACACATCCTGGCGGAAGCCGGGGCGGCGAAAGGCCCCGGGCCCCCGGAAACCCGGTTTCATGACCGGACCGTTACGGCCCTAAACTGTGGCTCGTGACCGAGAACACGCAGACACCCAGCAGCCCCTACTCCGAACTGCCGACTTCGTACGCGCCGGCCGATGTAGAGGGGAAGCTCTACGAGCGCTGGGTAGAGCGTGGGTACTTCGAGGCGGACGAGAAGAGCGACAAGCCTCCCTTCGCCATCGTCATCCCGCCGCCGAACGTCACCGGAAGCCTCCACCTGGGGCACGCCTTCGAGCACACGCTGATCGACGCCATCACCCGCCGCAAGCGCATGCAGGGCTACGAGACCCTGTGGCAGCCCGGCATGGACCACGCGGGCATCGCCACCCAGAACGTCGTCGAGCGCGAGCTCGCCAAGGAGGGCAAGTCCCGCCACGACCTGGGCCGCGAGGCCTTCGTCGAGCGCGTCTGGCAGTGGAAGGGCGAGTCCGGCGGCCAGATCTCCGGCCAGATGCGCCGTCTCGGCGACGGCGTCGACTGGTCGCGCGAGCGGTTCACCATGGACGAGGGCCTGTCCGAGGCCGTCCAGACCATCTTCAAGAAGCTCTACGACGACGAGCTGATCTACCGGGCCGAGCGCATCATCAACTGGTGCCCCCGCTGCCTCACCGCGATCTCCGACATCGAGGTCGAGTACCAGGACGACGAGGGCGAACTCGTCTCCATCCGGTACGGGGAGGGCGACGCCTCCATCGTCGTCGCGACGACCCGCGCCGAAACGATGCTGGGTGACACGGCGGTTGCCGTCCACCCCGAGGACGAGCGCTACAAGCACCTGGTCGGCACCGAGATCGAGCTGCCGCTCACCGGCCGCCGCATTCCGGTCGTCGCCGACGAGCACGTCGACCCCGAGTTCGGCACCGGCGCCGTCAAGGTGACCCCGGCGCACGACCCCAACGACTTCGAGATCGGTCAGCGCCACGGCCTGCCCAACCTCGCCGTCATGGACGAGCACGCCGTCATCACCGTCCACGGCCCCTTCCTGGGCCTGGACCGCCTGGAGGCCCGCTCCGCCATCGTCGCCGCGCTGCGCGCCGAGGGCCGGATCGTCGCCGAGAAGCGCCCGTACACGCACTCGGTCGGTCACTGCTCGCGCTGCAAGACCACCATCGAGCCGCGTCTCTCGCTCCAGTGGTGGGTCAAGGTCGGCCCGCTCGCCAAGGCCGCCGGTGACGCGGTCCGCGACGGCCAGGTCAAGATCCACCCACAGGAGATGGAGAAGCGCTACTTCGACTGGGTCGACAACCTCCACGACTGGTGCATCTCGCGCCAGCTCTGGTGGGGCCACCGCATCCCCGTCTGGTACGGCCCGAACGGCGAGATCGTCTGCGTCGGCCCCGACGAGCAGCCGCCGAGCGGCGAGGGCTGGACCCAGGACACGGACGTCCTGGACACCTGGTTCTCCTCCGGCCTGTGGCCGTTCTCCACGCTCGGCTGGCCGCAGCAGACCGACAGCCTGGCGAAGTTCTACCCGAACGCCGTCCTGGTCACCGGCTACGACATCCTCTTCTTCTGGGTCGCCCGGATGATGATGTTCGGCCTGTACGCGATGGACGGCACCCCGCCGTTCCACACCATCGCCCTGCACGGCATGGTCCGCGACGAGCGCGGCAAGAAGATGTCGAAGTCCTTCGGCAACGCGGTCAACCCGCTGGACTGGATGGACAAGTACGGCTCCGACGCGGTCCGCTTCACCCTGGCGCGCGGCGCCAACCCGGGTGTCGACGTCCCGATCGGCGAGGACTGGGTCCAGGCCTCCAGCAAGTTCGCCAACAAGATCTGGAACGCCACCCGCTTCGCGATGATGAACGGCGCCACGATCGAGGGCGACCTGCCCCCGGTCGAGGAGATGTCGGCGACCGACCGCTGGATCCTGTCCCGGCTGAACGAGACGGTCGCGCAGGCCGACGCCTTCTACGAGGACTACCAGTTCTCGAAGCTCAGCGAAGCGCTCTACCACTTCGCGTGGGACGAGGTCTTCGACTGGTACGTCGAGCTGTCGAAGACGACCTTCTTCGCGGGCGGCGAGCCGGCCAAGGCCTCCGCGCGCGTCCTCGGCGAGGTCCTCGACGTCATGCTGCGCCTGCTGCACCCGGTGGTCCCCTTCGTCACCGAGACCCTGTGGACCACGCTGACCGGCGGCGAGTCCCTCGTCATCGCCGACTGGCCGAAGGACAGTGGCTTCCGTGACGCGGCCGCCGAGGCCGAGATCGAGGGCGTCCAGAGCCTGGTCCGCGAGGTCCGCCGGTTCCGCAAGGAGCAGGGCCTCGACGACAAGCAGAAGGTCCCGGCCCGCCTGGACCTCTCCACCACGACGCTGGCCGCCCACGAGGCAGCCATCCGCCAGGTGCTGCGCCTCCAGCCGGAGGGCGACGCCTTCAGCGCCACCGCGACGCTGCCCGTCGGCGGTGCCACGGTCGCGCTCGACCTGTCGGGGACCATCGACATCCCGGCGGAGCGCAAGCGGCTGAGCAAGGACCTGGCCGCCGCCGAGAAGGAGAAGCAGCAGGCCGAGGCGAAGCTCGGGAACGAGGCGTTCATCGCCAAGGCCCCCGACAACGTCGTGGACAAGATCAAGGGCCGCCTGACCAAGGCCGAGGACGACATCGTCCGCCTGAAGGCCCAGCTGGCGGCGCTGCCCGCCGCCTGACGGCGCCCGTAGGCAGCGTCCGTAGGACGCAAGCGAAGGCCCCCACGCCGTCGGTCGACGTGGGGGCCTTCGCGGTATCTGTTCCCCGTGAGGGGCCCGGCATCACAGCAGCTGTGCGCCGAACCTCGTCAGGATGAGCGCCGCGACCACGCCGTACGCGGCCAGCGGCACCAGCCAGTGCGGGATCGCCCGCAGCCGGGAGCCGGCCGGGGCCAGGTGCCGGGTGACGTACCAGAACAGCGGGATCATCACCGCCCAGACGACCATGCACCACGGGCACAGGGCCCCGATCACGTACAGGCACTGGCTGATCAGCCACACCGTGAAGGCGAACCCGGCCGCGACCCCGGCCCACACTCCGCGCCATAGCCACCGGGGGAGCAGCGCCCCGGCGACCAGGGCCGTGCCCAGCCCGGCGAGGGCCGCGAAGCCGGCGAGGCCGAGCAGCATGTTGGGGAAGCCGAGCAGGTTGCCCTGCCAGGTGGTCATCACGTCGCCGCAGCTCAGCACCGCGTTGACGTTGCAGCCCGGGGTGAAGAGCGGGTCCTCCAGGGTGCGGATGCGGTCGTAGGTCAGGACGCCGGAGGCCAGGGTGCCGACGAGGCCGCCGATGAGCAGGAGCAGTGCGGTGCCCCGGGGGGTGGCGGGTCCCCGGTGGGCGGTCGTTCCCCGGTGGGTGGTCATTCTCCCGACGCTACGAGCCCGCGTGCGGCCCCCGGTAGAGCGGAAGGCCTCCGGGCCGGGGGACCTCCGGCCTGTCCGAAGTGCCCTAAATCACGCGTTCTCGGGTCCCGGCGGCCCGGATCCGGGGGTGCCGACCACGGATGATGGAGGGCATGCACGTCACGCCCGCCCCCTCGGCGCCCCACCGGCTCCTGGCCTTCGGCCGCCGGCTGGCGCAGGGCTGGGCCGGTTCGCCGCGCGCGATGGACCTGCTCGCGGCCCTCATGTGCCTGGGCCTGATGGCGCTCGACCTGCCGGGCCTGGCGGCCGCCGACAACTCCCTGAGCGGGCCCCGGGCGGCGGTCGTCCTGGCGCTCGGCTGCTCCACGCTGCTGGTGCGGCGCCGGCTGCCCTGGGTCTCGTACCTCGCCGCGCTGCTGTTCATCGGCTGGCTGCACGAGCTGACCCTGATCCAGTTCGCGCTGTACTCGGTGGGCCGCTTCCGCGGGCGCCGGGCCGGCGTCCTCGCCACCCTCGGCTACCTCGCCTTCGCGGTGTGCCTGTTCTGGTGCGTGCCGGGCTGGCCGATGGCCCGGGCCGAGACCCTCAGCTCCTTCCTCAGCCTCGTCGTGCCCATCGGGGTCCTCGCCTCGGCCGTGGGCATCGCCGCGTACCGCCACGACCTCGTGCGCGAGCTCGACACCCGGCGCGCCGAGTCCGCCGTCCTGCAGGCCGTCCAGCAGGAGCGGACCTCCGTCGCCCGCGACGTCCACGACTTCGTCGGGCGCGAGCTGACCCTGCTGACGGTCCGCTCCGAGGTGCTGTCGATGCGCTCGCGCGAGACGGCGTACGCGAAGGACTTCGAGGAGCTCGCCGACACCGCCCGCCGGGCCCACCTGGTGCTCAACGAGATCATCGTCCAGCGCGGGGAGCGGGCGGCCACCCCGGGCGTGGAAGGGCTGGAGGCGCTCGCGGAGGAGAGCGGGCGCGCGGGTTCGCCCGTACGGCTCGCCCTGGATCCGGACGTGCACGCCCTGTCGCCGCTGCGTCAGGCGGCGGTCTACCGGGTGGTGCAGGAATGCCTGACCAACGCCGCCAAGCACGCGCGCGGCGAGACCATCGAGGTGTCCATCGCGGCGGACGGGCCGCAGTTGCGGATCGCCGTCCGCAACGGGCTGGCGCAGCGCAATCCGACCAGGGCCCCCGTCTCGGCGGGCTCGGGCACGGCGAGCATGTGCGAGCGCGTGCGCAGCCTGGGCGGCACCCTGACGGCCACGCGCACGCAGGACGCGTACGAGGTCCTCGCGACCCTCCCGAAGGGCTGAGCCCACGGGCGCCCGCCGCTGCCGGCCTCCCGCCGCCGCCGGCCTCCCGCGCCGCTAGCCCCTCGCCGGTGCCAGCAGGCTGCCGAGGGTGTCCATGTCCTCGACGCAGCGGCCCGACCCCAGCGCCACGCAGTCCAGCGGGTCGTCCGCGACGAAGACCGGGATGCCCGTCGAGGAGGCCATCCTCAGGTCCAGTCCGGGCAGCAGCGCGCCGCCGCCGGTCAGGACGATGCCGTGTTCCATGACGTCGCCGGACAGTTCGGGCGGGCACTCCTCCAGGGTGGTGCGGACCGCCGAGATGATCGCCTCGACCGGCTCGTCGAGGGCGGCCCGGATGTCGCGCGCGTCGAGCCGGAGCGTCTGGGGCATGCCGCCGACCTTCTCCCGGCCCCGCACCGTGAAGGTGGCGCTCTCCAGCTCCGGCCGGTCCGGTACCGGCCACGCCGAGCCGATGGCGATCTTGACGTCCTCGGCGGTGCGGTCGCCGATGAGCAGGGAGTGCTCCTTGCGGACCCATTCGGTGATCGCCGCGTCCATCCGGTCGCCGGCGACCCGGAGCGACTGCGAGGTGACGATGCCGCCCAGCGAGATGACCGCGACCTCGGAGGTGCCGCCGCCGATGTCGACGACCATCGAGCCGCGCGGCTCGGAGACCGGGAGCCCGGCGCCGATCGCCGCGGCCATCGGCTCCTCGATCAGGTGCACGGTCCTGGCGCCGGCCCGGGTGGAGGCGTGGATGATGGCCCGCCGTTCCACCTGGGTGACCCCGGACGGTACGCAGACCACCATCCGGGTACGGACCCGCCGTCCGGGGACGGCCTTGCGGACGAAGTGCCGGATCATCTCCTCGGCGGCCTCGTAGTCGCAGATCACACCGTCCTTGAGGGGGCGGATCGCGGTGATGGATCCGGGGGTGCGGCCGATGGTCTCCTTGGCCTCGGTCCCCACGGCCAGCGCGGTGGTGGTGCCCGCCCTGACGGCCACCACGGACGGCTCATTGAGGACGATGCCGTGCCCCCGTGCGTAGACGAGGGTGTTGGCGGTTCCCAGGTCTATCCCTATGTCGCGGCTGGAAGCTGTCTTGTTGGGCCCCGACTTTTCAGTGCGCGCCTGCGGCATTTGTTCCCCAATCTCCTGCCGCAAGGCTTGCATAACGATCCGGTCGCACTCGAAGCCGAAGGTCCCGATACGACCGGGCCGAAAGTCCTCCCGGTCCTCGTCCGTAGACTGGGTCCCGTGAGTGAGCAGCAGCCCGAGAGCCACGATGACAGCTTCGACGCCTTCGACAAGATCGTGGCGGAAGAGTCCGACCGCGACCCCGACCTGGCGGTGATCGAGGCGGGCAGCCGCACCCTGCGCACGCAGGCCGGTCCGCCCCAGGGCGACCCGGTACCCGAAGAGCCCGCCGACCCCGAGGTGGCCAAGGCGCTGCGGGAGGTGGAGCAGGAACTGGCCGGCCGCTGGGGCGAGACCAAGCTGGAGCCGTCCGTCACGCGCATCTCCGCGCTGATGGACGTCCTGGGCGAGCCGCAGCGCGCGTACCCCTCCATCCACGTCACCGGCACCAACGGCAAGACGAGCACCTCGCGCATGATCGAGGCGCTGCTGAACGCCTTCGAGCTGCGCACCGGCCGCTACACCAGCCCGCACGTGCAGTCGATCACCGAGCGGATCAGCCTGGATGGGGCCCCGATCACCGCCGAGCGGTTCATCGAGGCCTACGAGGACATCAAGCCCTACGTGGACATGGTGGACGCGGCCGAGGAGATCCGGCTGTCGTTCTTCGAGGTCCTCACCGGCATGGCCTACGCGGCCTTCGCGGACGCGCCCGTGGACGCGGCCGTGGTCGAGGTGGGCATGGGCGGCACCTGGGACGCCACCAACGTCATCGACGGTGCGGTCGCCGTGGTCACCCCGATCAGCCTGGACCACACGGACCGGCTCGGCTCCACCACCGGCGAGATCGCGCAGGAGAAGGGCGGCATCATCAAGCAGGGCGCCACCGTGATCCTGGCGCAGCAGCCGGTGGACGCGGCGCAGGTGCTGCTGAAGAAGGCCGTGGAGGTCGACGCGACCGTGGCCCGCGCGGGCATGGAGTTCGGCGTCGTCACCCGCGAGGTCGCGGTGGGCGGGCAGCAGCTGACGCTGCGCGGGCTGGGCGGCGAGTACGACGGCATCTTCCTGCCGCTGTACGGCGCCCACATGGCGCACAACGCGGCGGTGGCTCTGGCGGCGGTCGAGGCCTTCTTCGGGATCGGCGCCGACCACGCGCGGGCCCTGGACGTGGAGACCGTACGGAAGGCCTTCGCCTCGGTGACCTCGCCCGGCCGCATGGAGGTCGTGCGGCGCAGCCCGACGGTGGTCCTGGACGCGGCACACAACCCGGCCGGGGCGCAGGTCACGGCGGAGGCGGTGACCGAGGCCTTCGGCTTCAGCCGGCTGGTCGGGGTCGTGGGCGCGAGCGAGGGCAAGGACGCGCGCGGGGTCTTCGAGGCCTTCGAGCCGATCTTCGCCGAGGTCGTGATCACGGAGAACTCCAGCCACCGGGCGATCTCCGCCGACGAACTGGCGGCCATCGCGGTCGAGGTCTTCGGCGCGGACCGGGTGCAGGTGGAGCCGCGGCTGGACGACGCCATCGAGGCGGCGATCACGCTGGCGGAGGAAGAGGCGGAGTACGGAGGGGCCGGGGTCCTGGTGACCGGGTCCGTGATCACGGTGGGCGAGGCCCGCATGCTGCTGAAGAGGGGCTGAGGGATGCGCGCGCTGTGTGCTTCGACGCTGATCGCCGAGTTCTTCGTGATCGGCTTCGCCGGGCTGGTCGCGATGAAGGGGGACCTGGGCCAGGCCACGGTCTGGACGGTCTGCGGGATCGCGATGCTGGTGTCGGTCCTGCTGTGCGGGATGCTCTCGCGCCCCGGGGCCGTCCAGATCGGCTGGGCCCTGCAGATCGGGCTCGTGCTCAGCGGCCTGGTCGTGCCGATGATGTTCATCCTGGGCGTGGTGTTCGCCGGTCTGTGGTGGTGCTCGATCCACTACGGCCGCCGCATCGACGAGATCAAGGCCCGCTGGGCCGCCCAGGCGGAGGCCCAGACCGCCGCCCCCACCGAGGCGTAGCCCGTCCGGGCAGCCGCGGCGCGGCCCGGGAAGGCCCCGTACGGCGGGGGCCCGGGCCCCTGTAGCCTCGTCGGACCGCACCCGTTTGCCGCAAGGAGTTACCCACATGACCCAGCGCACGCTCGTCCTCCTCAAGCCCGACGCCGTCCGTCGAGGCCTGATCGGCGAGATCGTCGGCCGCATCGAGCGGAAGGCCGGCTGGACCATTCCCGCGCTGGAGCTGCGCACGCTGGACCAGGAGACCCTGGAAGCGCACTACGGCGAGCACAAGGGCAAGGTGTTCTACGAGCCCCTCATGGGCTTCATGGCCAGCGGCCCGGTCGTGGCCCTGGTCGTCGAAGGGGAGCGCGTGATCGAGGGTGTCCGCCAGTTGGCCGGACCCACTGACCCGATTGCCGCCGCGCCCGGCTCCATCCGGGGTGACTTCGGTACCGTCACCCGGGAGAACCTGATCCACGCCTCGGACTCCGAGGAGTCCGCGGAGCGGGAGCTGAAGCTGTTCTTCCCGGCGCTGTGATCACTCTTTTCTGACGCAACATCAGCCGAATAGCGCTCATGACCTGGGGCGACCGAAGTAATTTCGGTCGCCCTCCGGTATTACCGGGCACATGCGGGAACGCATGGACAGGACACGACGTCACCACTAAGGGGGCGGGTATCCGTTCCGGCGGGCTTGCCGGAGTCCCGTCGCGCGGTGGCCGTACTTGCGGCACTACGATGGGGCCTCCACCCACACACCCACCTCGCCGACCTGACAGCAGCCGCTATCAACTGGAAGGCCAGACGCTCCTCATGGGGAACAAGGGGAACAACATGTCGTTCATCGGCCGTGACATGGCGATCGACCTCGGGACCGCCAACACGCTGGTGTACGTGAGGGGCCGGGGAATCGTCCTGAACGAGCCGTCCGTGGTCGCCATCAACACGAACACCGGTGGCATCCTGGCGGTCGGCTCCGAAGCCAAGAAGATGATCGGGCGCACGCCCGGCAACATCGTCGCCGTGCGGCCCCTCAAGGACGGCGTCATCGCCGACTTCGAGATCACCGAGCGGATGCTCCGGTACTTCATCCTCAAGATCCACAAGCGCCGTTACCTGGCCCGCCCGCGCGTCGTGGTCTGCGTACCCTCCGGCATCACGGGAGTGGAGCGCCGCGCCGTCATCGAGGCGTCCACGCAGGCCGGTGCCCGTCAGGTGCACATCATCGAAGAGCCGATGGCCGCCGCCATCGGAGCGGGCCTGCCCGTCCACGAGGCCACCGGCAACATGGTCGTGGACATCGGCGGCGGCACCACCGAGGTGGCCGTCATCTCCCTCGGCGGAATCGTCACGGCACAGTCCATCCGAGTGGCCGGCGACGAGCTCGACAACGCGATCATCCAGCACATCAAGAAGGAGTACTCGCTCCTCCTCGGTGAGCGCACCGCCGAGCAGATCAAGATCACCATCGGGTCGGCCTACGACCTCGACAAGGACGAGCACACCGAGATCCGCGGACGCGACCTGGTCTCGGGCCTGCCCAAGACCGTCGTGATCTCGGCCGCCGAGGTCCGCAAGGCGATCGAGGAGCCGGTCAACGCCATCGTCGACGCCGTCAAGACCACCCTCGACAAGTGCCCGCCGGAGCTCTCCGGCGACATCATGGACCGCGGCATCGTCCTGACCGGAGGCGGCGCCCTGCTCCGCGGCCTCGACGAGCGGCTGCGCCGCGAGACGGGCATGCCGATCCACATCGCCGAGGACCCGCTCGACTCCGTCGCGCTCGGATCCGGCAAGTGCGTAGAGGAGTTCGAGGCGCTCCAGCAGGTGCTGGACGCCCAGCCGAGGCGCTGATCCGGCCCGCCGCGCGGCGGTGGAACACAAATGATCCGCCGTACGGGTGCTACCGGGCCCGTGCGGCGGATCGTTGATATACAGGCAAGGTCCGGTGCGAGCCCCGGCTCCACCAGAGCGGCTTCGCCGCACGGTAACTATGAGGAAGGCACGGCCGCCGCACGTGAGGGACACACGAGAGAGCCGGCTGCTCCTGGTGCTTCTGATCGCCATCGCGTTCGCTTTGATCACGGTGGACATCAGGACGGGTGAGGAGTCTCCGGTCGACGGTGCCCGACAGGCCGCCGCAGCGGTCTTCGGACCGGTCGAGAAGGGCGTGGCGAAGGGGGTCGACCCGGTCGCCAACGCCATAGGGGCGGTACGGGACTCCGGCGAGCGGCACAACCGCATCGCGACGCTGGAGCGCGAGAACGCGGCGCTCAAGGCCAAGCTCGGCAGCGACGACCAGACCCGCAGCCGGATCCGCGAGCTCGACGAGATGCTCAAGCGGGCGGGCGCGGGCCAGTACGGCATCAAGGGTGCCGAGGTCATCGCCATAGGAGCGGCCCAGGGCTTCTCCTGGACCGTCACCATCGACGCGGGCAGCAAGGACGGCATCGAGCGCGACATGACCGTCCTCAACGGGGACGGCCTCGTCGGCCGCGTCGCCACCGTCGGCCCCGACACCGCCACCGTGGTCCTCGCCAACGATCCCGACTTCACCGTCGGCACGCGCCTGGAGAAGACCGGCGAACTCGGCTTCGCCACCGGCCAGGGCGACCGGGAGCTCTCCGTGCAGATGCTCAACGGCAAGGCCAAGATCAACACAGGCGACCGGCTCGTCACCTTCGGCTCGCGCGGCAACAAGCCCTTCGTGCCCGGCGTCCCGATCGGCGAGGTGATCAAGGTCGACCCCTCGCGCGGCGACCTGACCCGCACCATCTGGGTCCGCCCCTTCGTCGGCTTCTCCCGCCTGGACATCGTCGGCGTCGTGGTCATGCCCCCGCGCGAGGACCCGCGCGACGCCGTCCTGCCGCCCAAGCCCGAGGCGCCCAAGCCCACCCCGACGGTCACCGTCACGGTCACCCCGTCGCCCGGCGCGTCCGCGTCCGGCAAGCCGGCCGAGGACTAGGAGCCGATCATCATGCGTTTCAACCGGATCCTGCTCTCGGGCACGCTCGTCGTGGTCGCCCTCGTCGTCCAGGTCTCCATCCTGGGCCGCCTCCAACTCCCCGGAGCCGTCCCCGACCTGGTCCTCCTCACGGTCGTCGCCCTCGCCCTGGTGTACGGGTGCGTCAGCGGCGCCCTCATCGGCTTCGCCGCCGGCCTCCTCACCGACCTGGCCCCGCCCGCCGACCACGCCGCCGGCCGCTACGCGCTCGTGCTGTGCCTCATCGGCTACGTCGCCGGCCTGGTCCGCCCCGACACCGGGCGGTTCCGCTCCGCCTGGGGCCCGATGCTCACCGTCGTCGGCGCCGCCTTCGCCTCCACCCTGCTCTACGCGAGCGTCGGGGCCCTGGTCGGCGACACCGCCGCCCGCCACGTGGGGCTGACCGGACTGCTGTTCACCGCGGTCCTCTACGACCTGCTGCTCGCCCCCTTCACCGTGCCGTTCATCATGGCCCTGGCCCGCCGCGCGGAGAACGACCCGATGGCCGTCGAGGCCAACGGCGGCCCGCCCGCGGGCAAGGACATCGCCTCCGGCTGGCTGGCCGGCGGCACCGGGCTGCGGATCGGCAGCCAGCGCGGCGGCCTGCGGATGAAGACGGCCCGCAGCCGGGCCAACCGGGCCGGCCGGATAAAGGGCGTCAAGGGAATCAAGGGTGTGAAGAGCGTCAAGAAGCTGTGAGGGAGGAGTCCACGTGACCAACATTCCGGAGACCGGCCGTACCTCCCGGGTGCAGATCCGGCTCGTGATCATCCAGGTTCTCGTCTGCTCGATGTTCCTCACCCTCGGCGGCCGGCTCTGGTACCTCCAGATCCGCAACGGCGCCGAGTACTACCACGAGGCGAAGAGCAACCACGTCCAGCGGGTCGTCCAGCCCGCCGTGCGCGGGACGATCCTCGACGCCCGGGGCGTCGCCCTCGCCGACAACGAGACCCGTCTGGTCGTCTCCACCAGCCGCACCGCGCTGATGAAGATGAAGGACCGCGGCCAGGCCGTCATGACCCGTCTCGCCGGCGTCCTGGACATGACCCCCAAGGCGGTCATGGAGAAGGTCCGCCTCTGCGACTCCCAGACCCCGGCGCCCTGCTGGAACGGCTCCCCGTACCAGCCGATCCCGATCACCCTCGACGCCACCACGCAGCAGGCGCTGCAGCTGCGCGAACGCCCCGAGGAGTTCCCGGGCATCACCGCCGAGCCCGTCGCCGTCCGCCGCTACCCGGCCCCCGGCGGGGCCCGCACCTCGCAGGTGCTCGGCTACCTCTCGCCGGTCACCGACGAGGAGATCCAGAAGGCCAAGGACACCGACTCGCCACACCTGCGCTCCGATCAGGTCGGCCGCTCCGGGATCGAGCGCACGTACGACAAGTACCTGCGCGGCAAGGCGATGGTCACCTCCTACGAGGTGGACAACCTCGGCCGGGTCATGCACCAGACCGAGTCCGACGCGGGTGTGCCCGGGTCCACCCTCGTCACCAGCATCGACGCCCGGGTCCAGTCCGTCGCCGAGTACGAGCTCCAGCTGGCGATGAAGACGGTCCGCCAGGAGACCGACAAGATCACCGGCCGCAAGTACGAGGGCGACTCGGGCGCCGTCGTCGTCATGGAGACCAAGACCGGCCGGGTCGTCGCCATGGCCTCCCAGCCCGACTACGACCCCAACGCCTGGGTCGGCGGCATCGCCGCCAAGGACTACGCCAGTCTCACCAGCGATGCCTCCAACTACCCGCTGCTCAACCGGGCCATCCAGGGCCAGGCCCCCGCGGGCTCCATCTTCAAGGTGGTGTCGGCGAGCGCGGCCGTCCGGGCCGGATACGCCTTCGACGACAAGTACAACTGCAGCGCCTCCTACAGCATGGGCAACCGGAGCTTCGCGAACTTCGAGTCCAAGGGGCACGGCCCCATCACCCTCGGCGAGGCCCTCAAGTTCTCCTGCAACACCGTCTTCTACGCCCTCGGACACAAGGAGTGGCAGCGCGACGGCGGGCTCAAGCCCAAGAAGGACGCCCACGACTGGTTCTACCGGACCGCCCGCGAGTTCGGCCTCGGCTCCGAGACCGGGATCGACCTGCCCAACGAGGTCACCGGCCGCATCCCCGACCGCGGGTGGAAGCAGAGCTTCTGGGCGGCCAACAAGGGCTCCTGGTGCAAGCAGGGCAAGAAGGGCGGCACCTACGTCGAGCAGATCGCCTACGAGAGCTGCCTCGAAGGCAACCAGCTCAAGGCCTACGACAGCATCAACTTCGCCATCGGCCAGGGCGACGTCCTCGTCACCCCCATCCAGATGGCAACCGCCTACGCCGCCATCAGCAACGGGGGCACCCTCTTCGACCCCACGGTCGGCAAGGCCGTGATCAGCGCCGACGGCAAGCACGTCCAGATGATCAAGCCCAAGCCGCACGGCAGGCTGCCGATCGACGCCAAGACGGTCAAGGACCTCGACCACGGTCTGCGCATGGTCGTCGAGCCCGGCGGCACCGCCGCCTGGCGCTTCGGCGGCTGGCCGCTGGACAAGATCCCGATGCGTGCCAAGACCGGCACCGCCCAGGTCTACGGCAAGCAGACCACCTCGTGGCTGGCGACCTACACCGACGACTTCACCATCGTCATGACCATCTCCCAGGGAGGCACCGGCTCCGGAGCCTCCGGCCCCGCGGTCCGCAACATCTACAACGCCATCTACGGCCTCGACATGGCCGGCAACCAGGACCCGAAGAAGGCGCTCCTGCTGGGACCGGAGAAGAACCTGCCCAGGATCCGCCCCGACGGCGGCATCGATTCCCCCGAGATCCGGCCGTACGTACCGCCGTCCCCGGAAGAACTGGCGCCGCCCGCGCTTGCCGGACCGCCCGCCCAGCGCCCCGCGCAGCACGACTGAGTACCGAGGACCGACATGCAGACCGCCAACAAATTCTCCGTGGCCCGGTACGCGCCGGAGCAGCGGGGAGCGATGGCCAAACTCACCGCCCGCGACTCCGTGGTGCGCCGGCTCGACTGGCCGATACTCCTCTCGGCGCTCGCCCTCTCCCTCATCGGCGCCCTGCTGGTGTGGTCGGCGACCCGCAACCGGACCTCGCTGAACAACGGGGACCCGTACTACTTCCTCTTCCGGCACGCCATGAACACCGGCATCGGCCTCGTGCTGATGATCGGCACCATCTGGCTCGGCCACCGCACCCTGCGCGGCGCCGTACCGATCCTCTACGGGCTCTCCGTCGTCCTGATCCTCGCCGTGCTCACCCCGCTCGGCGCCACCATCAACGGCGCCCACGCCTGGATCGTGGTCGGCGGCGGCTTCTCGCTCCAGCCCTCCGAATTCGTCAAGATCACGATCATCCTGGTCATGGCGATGCTGCTGGCCACCCGGGTGGACGCGGGAGACCTCGCCCACCCCGACCACCGCACCGTCGTCAAGGCGCTCTGCCTGGCCGCCTTCCCCATGGGCATCATCATGCTGATGCCCGACCTCGGCTCCGTCATGGTCATGGTCGTCATCGTGCTCGGCGTCCTGCTGGCCTCCGGCGCCTCCAACCGCTGGGTCCTGGGCCTGCTCGGCTCGGGCGCCGGCGGGGCCATCCTGATCTGGCAGCTCGGCGTCCTCGACGAGTACCAGATCAACCGCTTCGCGGCCTTCGCCAACCCCGAGCTCGACCCGGCCGGCGTCGGCTACAACACCAACCAGGCGCGCATCGCCATCGGCTCCGGCGGCCTGACCGGCTCCGGGCTCTTCAAGGGCTCGCAGACCACCGGCCAGTTCGTGCCGGAACAGCAGACCGACTTCGTCTTCACGGTGGCGGGGGAGGAGCTGGGCTTCGTCGGAGCCGGGCTGATCCTGGTGCTGCTCGGGGTCATCCTGTGGCGCGCCTGCATGATCGCCCGCGAGACGACCGAGCTGTACGGCACGATCGTGTGCGCCGGAATCATCGCCTGGTTCGCCTTCCAGGCCTTCGAGAACATCGGCATGACCCTCGGGATCATGCCCGTGGCCGGGCTCCCGCTGCCGTTCGTGTCCTACGGAGGATCCTCGATGTTCGCCGTATGGGTGGCCATCGGGCTGCTCCAGTCGATCAGGGTGCAGCGGCCGCTGTCGGCTTGACGCGACGCGGGGGCGGCCCGGGGCGGGGCGGGGCGGCTTGGAGATCGCGTCGGCCCAGGGCCGTCCGGGTCGGCTTGATCCGTCGGTTCCCGGGCCCGTTTTCCGCCGCACCCGCCGTTTCCCTTCCCGCCGCGTTCCGTTCAGGACTACGTTCGATCCATGGCGGACACGAAGCGCGAGATCGAGCGCAAATTCGAGTTCAGGACCACCAAGGCCGGACGGCGCGGGGTACCCGACCTGACGGGCACGGCCGCCATCGCGGCCGTCACCGACCAGGGCACGGCCGAGCTCGACGCCGTCTACTACGACACCCCCGACCAGCGCCTCGCCGCCGACGGGCTCACCCTGCGCCGCCGCACCGGCGGCAAGGACGCCGGCTGGCACCTCAAACTGCCCGTCGCCCCCGGCGTGCGCGACGAGATCACCGCCCCCCTCGGCGACACCGTCCCGGACGCGCTGACCGCACTGCTGCGCTCCCGCATCCGCGACACCCCGCTGGAACCGCAGGTCAGGATCCTGTCCTCGCGCAAGCTCAGCCACCTCCTCGACGCCGACGGCGCCCTCCTCGCGGAGCTGTCCACCGACGCCGTGCGGGCCGAGCGCGCCGACGCCACCGCGGCCTGGACCGAGGTGGAGGTCGAGCTCGCCGACGGCGCCGACCCGGCGCTGCTCGACGCCGTGGAGAAGACCTTCCGCAAGGCCGGACTCCGGGTCAGCGACGCCCCGTCCAAGCTCGCCCGGGCGCTGACCGAGACCGGCGGGGAACCCCCGGCCCGGCCGGCCGGCCCCGACACCGGCCCCGCCGGGGACACGGTGGGCGCGCACGTGCTCGCGTACCTGCGCGAACAGCGCGACACCCTCATCGCCCAGGACCCCGCCGTACGCCGGGGCCTGCCCGACTCCGTCCACCAGATGCGGGTCGCCACCCGGCGGCTGCGCAGCGCCTTCAAGACCTACCGCCGGGTCCTGGACCCCGCCGAGACCGGCCCGATCGGCGAGGAGCTCCGCTGGCTCGCCGCCGAGCTCGGCGTGGACCGCGACCAGGAAGTACTGCTGGAGCGGATCCAGACCCGGCTCGACGAACTCCCGCGCACCCTGGTGCTGGGCCCGGTCCGCGGCCGCCTCAAGATCTGGAACGTCGCCCGCCGCACCGGCTCGCGCCGCGCGGCGCTGGCCGCGCTCGACAGCCGGCGCCACCTCGCCCTGCTCGACGCCCTCGACGCGCTGCTGGCCGACCCGCCCCTGCTGAAGGCCGCGGCCCGGCCCGCCGAGTCGGCCCTGCCCGCAGCGGTCCTCGCGGACTACGAACGCCTCGCCGGCCGCGTCGGGGGCGCTCTGTCCATGGACCCGGGCGAAGGCCGCGACCTGGCCCTGCACGAGGCCCGCAAGGCCGCGAAGCGCACGCGGTACGCGGCCGAGGCGGCGGCCCCGGCCCTCGGCAAACCCGCGCGCAAGCTGGCCAAGGCGGTGAAGGCCGTCCAGAGTCTGCTCGGCGACCACCAGGACGGGGTCGTCGCCCGGGAAGCCCTGCGCGGACTGGCGATCCAGGCGGCGGGCGCCGGGGAATCGGCCTTCACCTGGGGCGTGCTCTACGCCCGCGAGGAGGCCCTGGCCGAGCGCCGCGAGCGGGAGCTGCCACAGGTGTGGGCGGCGACCGAGGGGCCGGCGGCGGCGGTGCGCGGCTGATCTTGCGGGCGGGGGTGCTCCGGGCCCCGGGGTACGCTTGAGAGTCGCCCCCTGCCCGCTTCACGAAAGTCGCGTGATGACCGAGTCGGTCTTCCCTCAGCTTGAGGCCCTGCTTCCGCACGTCCAGAAGCCGATCCAGTACGTCGGCGGTGAGCTCAACTCCACGGTCAAGCCGTGGGAGAGCGCCGACGTCCGCTGGGCGCTGATGTACCCGGACGCGTACGAGGTCGGGCTCCCCAACCAGGGCGTCATGATCCTGTACGAGGTGCTCAACGAGCGCGAGGGCGTGCTCGCGGAGCGCACGTACAGCGTGTGGCCGGACCTCGAAGAGCTGATGCGCGAGCACAAGGTGCCGCAGTTCACCGTCGACTCCCACCGTCCGGTCGGGGCCTTCGACGTCTTCGGGCTCTCCTTCTCCACCGAGCTCGGCTACACCAACATGCTGACGGCGCTGGACCTCGCGGGCATCCCGCTGGAGGCGAAGAACCGTACGGTCGACCACCCCATCGTGCTCGCGGGCGGCCACGCGGCCTTCAACCCCGAGCCGATCGCGGAGTTCATCGACTGCGCGATCATCGGCGACGGCGAGCAGGCCGTCCTCGACATGACCGAGATCATCCGCGCGTGGAAGGCCGAGGGCCGCCCGGGCGGGCGCGAGGAGGTCCTCCTGCGCCTCGCGAAGACCGGCGGCGTCTACGTGCCGGGCTTCTACGACGTGGAGTACCTGCCCGACGGCCGCATCGGCCGCGTCGTCCCGAACCGCTCCGGCGTGCCGTGGCGCGTGTCCAAGCACACCGTCATGGACCTCGACGAGTGGCCCTACCCCAAGCAGCCCCTGGTCCCGCTCGCCGAGACCGTCCACGAGCGGATGTCCGTGGAGATCTTCCGCGGCTGCACCCGCGGCTGCCGCTTCTGCCAGGCCGGCATGATCACGCGCCCCGTACGGGAGCGAAGCATCACCGGCATCGGCGAAATGGTGGAGCGCGGCCTCAAGGCCACGGGCTTCGAAGAGGTCGGCCTCCTCTCCCTCTCCTCGGCGGACCACACCGAGATCGCGGACATCGCCAAGGGCCTGGCCGACCGCTACACGGACGACAAGGTGGGCCTGTCCCTCCCGTCGACCCGCGTGGACGCCTTCAACGTGGACCTGGCCAACGAGCTGACCCGCAACGGCCGCCGCTCCGGTCTGACCTTCGCCCCCGAGGGCGGCTCCGAGCGCATGCGCAAGGTCATCAACAAGATGGTCTCGGAAGAGGACCTGATCCGTACGGTCGCGACGGCCTACGGCAACGGCTGGCGCCAGGTGAAGCTGTACTTCATGGTCGGCCTGCCGACCGAGACCGACGAAGACGTGCTCCAGATCGGCGACATGGCGGTCAACGTCATCGCCAAGGGCCGCGAGGTCTCCGGGCAGAACGACATCCGCTGCACCGTCTCGATCGGCGGCTTCGTCCCCAAGCCGCACACGCCCTTCCAGTGGGCCCCGCAGTTGTCGGCCGAGGAGACGGACGCCCGCCTCGGCAAGCTCCGCGACAAGCTCCGCGGCGACAAGAAGTACGGCCGCTCCATCGGCTTCCGCTACCACGACGGCAAGCCCGGCATCGTCGAGGGCCTGCTGTCCCGCGGCGACCGCCGCATCGGCGACGTCATCCGCGCCGTGTACGAGTCGGGCGGCCGCTTCGACGGCTGGCGCGAGCACTTCTCGTACGACCGCTGGATGCAGGCGGCGGAGAAGACCCTCCCCGCCTACGGCGTCGACGTGGCCTGGTACACGACCCGCGAGCGCACCTACGAGGAGGTCCTCCCCTGGGACCACCTCGACTCCGGCCTGGACAAGGACTGGCTCTGGGAGGACTGGCAGGACGCCCTCGACGAAACCGAGGTCGAGGACTGCCGCTGGACCCCGTGCTTCGACTGCGGCGTGTGCCCTCAGCTCGACACCAGCATCCAGATCGGCCCGACGGGCAAGAAGCTGCTCCCGCTGTCGGTCGTGAAGTGACCTTCGGCTGAGGCCGTCCGGCCGCCCCTGTATATGCCCCCCACCGGGAACGGTGGGGGGCATATACATTCAACCGCCGGATAATCGTTCCTGCGGTTGACGCCTGCGGATATCCTTGAAGGGTGCCTGGGGGAATACTCCGGACTCGCTGCCAGGAGGTGGCCGGTATGGCCAAGACCGTGATCGACATCAACGAGGAAGCCCTCGCGCTCGCGATGGAAGCCCTCGGGACCACGACCAAGAAGGACACGGTCAACGCGGCGCTGGAGGAAATAGGGGCACGGCTCCGTCGTGAACGTGCGCTGGTGCAGCTCATCGCGCTCGCCGATGAGGGTGCGTTCGACGCGCTCACCGAGCCGGGCTTCGAAGACGAGGCCTGGCACTGATGGTCGCGCAGCAACACTTCTTGATCGATAAATCCGCGGCAGGCCGGATTCTTCGGCCGGGGGTCCGTGACGGCTGGGTCGAGACCCTCAAGGCCGGACGCATCTCGTTGTGTGAGCCGACCGAGTTCGAGATGCTCTTCTCGGCGCGCTCGGTGCAGGACTACAAGCGGACCAAGAGCCAGTTGCGGGACCTGTTCGGGTGGCGGCCCGTGCCCGAAGACGGCTGGCAACAGATCCTGGACCTGCAAGAGACCTTGGTGCACCGGGGCGCCCGTCGTTCTGCCAGCGGGATCGACCTGCTGGTCGCCGTGACTGCGCGGGCACACGGACTCACGGTGCTGCACTACGACCGTGACTTCGACACGATCGCAGGAGCCATTGAGCTCAGTGCGCAGTGGCTAGCGGAGCCGGGCTCCATCGACTGACGGACGGCCCTTTGGCGCAACGGTCTCGGGCCGTGGTGTGTCCTTAGCGGTATGGAACTGGAGAAGGCGCTGCCGGCGCCGCAGGGGGACGGCTGCCTGGTGGGGGTCGTGCGGATTCCCGTGAAGATCGTGGCGGTGCTGGTCGTGCTGCCCCTGCGGGTGGTCTGGGATCTGCTCGTCGCCTTCGCGCGGATGCTGAACCGGAGCGTCCTGGGGCCGCTGGGGCAGGGGTTGCGCTGGTTCTACGATCGGGCCGTGCTGCCGGTGCTGCGGGGAACCGGCTGGCTGATCGGGGCCCTGTTCAAGCTGGTCTTCTACTGGCCCTGGGCGGCTCTCTGGCGGTACGTCGTGTTCCCGGTGGGGCAGGCCGCGTACAGGTATCTGCTGCGGCCCGCCGGTGTGGGGATCCGGCGGTACCTGCTGGTCCCGCTCTGGGAGTACGGGCTGCTGCCCGCAGGCCGGGGCATCGCCCGGCTGCTGGCGGGCGCCGTCCGGTACCTGCTCGTGCTGCCGGTCGGCGCGCTCTACCGGTACGTCCTCACCCCCGCCGGGCACGGACTGCGGTGGCTGGCCCGGGGGTTCGCGGCCGGTGCGGCCTGGCTGGCGAAGGCGCTCTTCGTCTGGCCGTGGGTCGCGCTGTGGCGGTATCTCGTGCGGCCCGTGCTGGTGGGGGCGTGGCGGTACCTGCTGGCGCCGGTCGGTCGGGGGCTGTGGACGTACCTGCTCGTGCCGCTCTGGCAGCTGCTCGCCGGGGCCTGGCACCTCGCGGGGCGGGTGAGCCGCGCACTCGGGCGCGGGCTCGTGTGGCTGTGGCGATGGGCCGTCGTGCGGCCCGCCGGATGGCTGCGCCGGCACGTGGTCACCCCGGTCGGGAACGCCCTGCGCGCCGGGTGGGCCGTCGGCCGCCGGGGCGCCCGGTCGGTGCACCGGCAGGCGATCGCTCCCGTCGGCCACACCCTGCGCGCACTGTGGCAGACCTCCCGCCTCGCGGTGCGCGAGGTGCGGGACGACGTGCGGAAGGTGCTGTTCGGGGGGCCGGCTCGGGAACCGGGGAGGTCACGGGCGCGTACTCTGGGTAGTAACACAGCCGTAGGCGACGCGCCCGGCCCCGATGTCTCCCTGAACAAGCAGGGGTGAACCCGGCGGCCATCGGGCGCCGCCCGCAGGCCCCACAGACCTCAGGGCGACGCGCGAGCCGCGGAGCCCCGCACAAGGAGATGAACCACTGGGCAAGCGACAGCCCGAAGGCCCGCCTCCCGCACCGGTAGTGCAGCGCATCCGTCTGCGCTACACCAAGCGCGGCCGCCTCCGGTTCACCAGCCACCGGGACTTCCAGCGCGCCTTCGAGCGGGCCCTGCGCCGCTCCGAGGTGCCCATGGCGTACTCGGCGGGCTTCACCCCGCACCCGCGCGTCTCGTACGCGAACGCCGCCCCGACCGGGACCGGCAGCGAGGCCGAATACCTGGAGATCGCCCTCGCCGAGCCGCGCGACCCCGCGGTCCTGCGCGAGCTGCTCGACGAGTCGATGCCCGTCGGCCTCGACATCATCGACGCCGTGGAGGCGCACACCTCCGGTCTCGCCGACCGGCTGACGGCCTCCGTGTGGGAGCTGCGCCTGGACGGCGTGCAGCCCGGGGACGTGCGGAAGGCGGTCGAGGCCTTCCTCGCGGCCGAGACCGTGGAGGTCCAGCGCCGTACCAAGAACGGCATGCGGACCTTCGACACGCGCGGCGCCGTGGTCAGTCTGGAAGTGGTTCCGGTTACGGCCACCGCAGAGGCTGATAGGCCCCTGGACAATGCTTGTGCGATACTGCGCCTGGTTGTTCGGCATCTGACACCTGCCGTGCGACCCGACGACGTCCTGTCCGGTCTCCGAGCTGTGGCCGACCTAACGCCGCCGGTCCCCGCTGCGGTGACCAGGCTGGCGCAGGGGCTCTTCGACGAGGAGTCCGGCACGGTGACCGACCCGCTCGCGCCCGACCGCGAGGCTGTCACGACCGCCCCACCCACGGCGGCCGTAACCGCCGACGCGAAGGCGCCGGAAGGTCCCGCCGCGTAGGGATCGTCGTCGTCGCGCAGCCCTGGGACTCGGGAGCCACCTGGGTCGGGCCGCGCACAGACAGACCTGAAGACTTGAAGACTTCCGCCAGGCCGTACGGCTACCCGTACGGAACCGGCGGCCATTGAACTGAGCTCCCGTGTGGCGAACGCGCCCCGGAGGCCGGTTCCGCGCTCATTACGCGGAGCCGTGCCGGACCGGAAGTCAGCCGCGGCGCCCGGGAGCGTGACGGGAGAAACCCCGCATGCTCAACAACGAAAACGACAACACCGCCAACACCGCCGCCGACAGTGGCAGCCCGAGCGACAACCTGCCGCCGCGCAGGCGCCGGCGCGCCGCGTCCCGGCCGGCCGGCCCGCCCGGTGGCGCCGTAGCCGCCGCCGAGGCCGCTCCCGCGCCCGTGGTGGCCGCAGCTCCCGCCGAGGAGGCCGCCCCGGCCGCCGCCCCGGCCCGTACCCGTCGCCGTGCCACCCGCGCCGTGGCCGCCCCCGAGGCGCCCGCCGCCGAGGCCGTGGTCGAGGCCCCCGTGTCTGCCCCGGTCACTCCGGCCGCCGAGGTCGTCGAGGAGTCCGCAGCCCCGGCGCCGCGTGCCCGCCGCCGTGCCACTCGCGCCGTGGCCGCTCCCGAGGCGCCGGTCGCCGAGGCTCCCGTGGCCGCTCCGGTCGCCGAGGTCTTCGAGGAGCCCGCTGCTCCGGCCCCGCGTGCCCGTCGCCGTGCCACCCGCGCCGTGACCGCCCCCGAGGCCCCGGCCGCCGAGGCTCCCGTGGCCGCTCCGGTTGCTCCGGTCGCCGAGGTCGTCGAGGAGTCCGCAGCCCCGGCGCCGCGTGCCCGTCGCCGCGCGACCCGCGCCGTGACCGCTCCTGAGGCGCCGGTCGCCGAGGCTCCCGTGGCCGCTCCGGTCGCCGAGGTCGTCGAGGAGTCCGCTGCTCCGGCCCCGCGTGCCCGTCGCCGTGCCACCCGCGCCGTGACCGCCCCCGAGGCGCCCGCCGCGGAAGCCGCCGAGGCCGTCGTGGCCGAGGCTCCGGTCGCCGCCGCCAAGGCCACCGTCACCGTCGCCGACGCCGTGGACTCCCCGAAGCGCGGCGGCCGCCGCCGCGCCACCCGTTCCACCACCGCTCCGGCCGCCGCCGCGCAGCCAGTGGCTCCGATCGCCGAGGCCCCGGCCGCCGAGGCTCCGGCCGCCGAGGCTCCGGCCCGTGGCCGCCGCGCCGGGCGTCCCGCCGTCGCCGTGTTCCAGGCCCCGGTGTTCGCCGAGCCGATGTTCCAGACCCCGGAGACCGCGGCCATGATGGCCGCGGCCGCCGCTGCCGCCGCCCCGGCCGAGGAGGTCGAGGAGGAGGAGCTCGACCTCATCGAGGCCGAGGTCGAGGCCGCCCCCGCCCCGCAGCCGGCCGGCCGTCGCCGCCGCCGTGGCCGCGGAGCCGCCGCCGAGACCGCCGCGCCCGTGGCCCCGGCCGCCGCCGCGCCGTCCGGCCCGGTCACGCTGGCCGACGTAGAGCTGGTCGAGGAAGAGACCGAAACCGAGTCCGCCGAGCTCTACGAGGACGAGACCGACGAGTCGGGCGACCGCCCGTCGCGCCGTCGCCGCCGCGGTGGCCGTCGCCGTCGCCGCGGTGAGGCCGCCGACCTCGACGAGTCCGCCGAGGAAGAGGCCGAGGCCGAGTCCGCCGAAGAGGCCGAGTCCGCCGATGAGGGGGACACCGAGGACGCGGAGGACGACGAGGAGAACGGGGCCCTCGGCTCCAGCTCCAGCCGTCGTCGCCGGCGTCGTCGCCGTCGCAGCGGTGACGGCGGTACGGACGCCGACGCGGCCGAGGACGACGGTGTGCGCACGGTCGTCAAGGTCCGCGAGCCGCGCCCGGCCCGCGAGCGTGCGGAGTCCGTCGCCGGCTCCACCTCCTCCGACGAGGTCCAGTCCATCAAGGGCTCGACCCGCCTGGAGGCCAAGAAGCAGCGCCGCCGCGAGGGCCGCGAGCAGGGCCGCCGCCGCGTCCCGATCATCACCGAGGCCGAGTTCCTGGCCCGCCGCGAGGCCGTCGAGCGCGTGATGGTCGTCCGCCAGTCGGGCGAGCGCACCCAGATCGGCGTCCTCGAGGACAACGTGCTCGTCGAGCACTACGTCAACAAGGAAGAAGCCACCTCGTACGTCGGCAACGTCTACCTGGGCAAGGTCCAGAACGTGCTGCCGTCCATGGAGGCCGCCTTCATCGACATCGGCAAGGGCCGCAACGCGGTCCTGTACGCCGGTGAGGTCAACTTCGAGGCGCTCGGCATGGCCAACGGGCCGCGCCGCATCGAGGCAGCCCTCAAGTCCGGCCAGTCGGTCCTGGTGCAGGTCACCAAGGACCCGATCGGCCACAAGGGCGCCCGCCTGACCAGCCAGGTCTCGCTGCCCGGCCGCTACCTGGTCTACGTGCCCGAGGGCTCGATGACCGGCATCAGCCGCAAGCTGCCCGACACCGAGCGCGCGCGCCTGAAGACCATCCTCAAGAAGATCGTCCCCGAGGACGCGGGCGTCATCGTGCGCACCGCCGCCGAGGGCGCGAGCGAGGACGAGCTGCGCCGCGACGTCGAGCGCCTGCAGGCCCAGTGGGAGGACATCCAGAAGAAGTCGAAGCAGATCTCGACCTCTTCGCCGAGCCTCCTCTACGGCGAGCCGGACATGACCGTCCGCGTCGTGCGCGACATCTTCAACGAGGACTTCACCAAGGTCATCGTCAGCGGTGACAGCGCCTGGGAGACCATCCACGGCTACGTGAACCACGTGGCCCCGGACCTGGCCGACCGGCTGAAGCGCTGGACCTCCGAGGTGGACGTCTTCGCGACGTACCGGATCGACGAGCAGCTCGCCAAGGCGCTCGACCGCAAGGTGTGGCTGCCCTCGGGCGGTTCCCTCGTGATCGACAAGACCGAAGCGATGATCGTCATCGACGTCAACACCGGCAAGTTCACCGGTCAGGGCGGCAACCTCGAAGAGACCGTGACCAGGAACAACCTGGAGGCGGCCGAGGAGATCGTGCGCCAGCTGCGGCTGCGCGACCTCGGCGGCATCGTGGTCATCGACTTCATCGACATGGTCCTGGAGTCCAACCGCGACCTGGTCCTGCGGCGCATGCTGGAGTGCCTGGGCCGTGACCGCACCAAGCACCAGGTCGCCGAGGTGACCTCGCTGGGTCTGGTCCAGATGACCCGCAAGCGGGTGGGCCAGGGTCTGCTGGAGTCCTTCTCCGAGACCTGCGTCCACTGCAACGGCCGCGGCGTCATCGTGCACATGGAGACCCCGACCGTGGTCGGCGGCGGTGGCAACGGCAAGCGCTCCAAGCGCCGCGGCGGCCAGGCCGGACACGAGCACGACCACGAGATCGAGGCCGTGGACACCGCCGAGGGCGATGACTACGAGATCGAGACCGAGGCCGAGCTGGCTGCCGAGGTCGCCGCTCCCGTCGCACTGCCCGAGCCCTCCTTCGTCGCCGACGAGGAGCTCTACAGCAGCCCGGCCGAGGCCGAGGCCGCTGCCGGAGTGAGCGGGCGCCGCAACCGCCGCCGCGCCACCCGCAAGGCGACCGCTCCGGCGGGCGCCCCGCGCGGTGCGGCGACGGACCGTGCCCCGGCGGCCGCGGCCCCCGCGGCCCCCGTGGCCGAGCCCGAGCCGGTGGTCGAGGCCGAGGTGGAGCTCGTCGAGGTCGCCGAGCCCGAGGCTGTCGTCGCGGAGCCGGTCGTGGAGGAGGCCCCCAAGGGCCGTACCCGCCGCCGTGCCACCCGTAAGGCGACCGCTCCGGCGGGCGCCCCGGCCGAGGCCGTCCAGGCCCCGGAGCCGGTTGCCGAGGCCCCCGCGGCCCCGGTGGCCGAGCCGGAGCCCGAGGTCGTCGTCGAGCCCGAGCCGGTCGTCGTGGAGACCCCGGCCGAGCCCGTCGAGGCCGTAGAGGCCGCGCCGGCCCGTCCGCGTCGCCGTGCCACCCGCAAGGCCACCGCTCCGGCCGGTTCCCCGGCGGGCGCGGAGGCGGCCGTACTGGTCGTCGAGGCTCCGGCCGAGACGCCGGTGCAGACCCCGGCCGAGCCCGAGGCCGTCGTCGAGGAGGCCGCCCCGGCGGCTCCCGCCAAGAAGGCGGTCCGCAAGACGGCCGCCAAGAAGGCGACCACGACCGCGGCGAAGAAGGCCCCGGCCAAGAAGGCGGCGGCCGTGAAGAAGACCGCCGCCAAGAAGACGACGACGGCCAAGACCGCCGCGAAGAAGACGGTCGCGAAGCGGGCGACGAAGAAGACCGCGGCGGCGGAGCAGCAGACGCTGCCCTCCGTCTCGGCTCCGACCGAAGCCTGATCCGCGGATTCCGTTCCACCGGCCCCCGTCCGGCACCCCTTCGGTGCCGGGCGGGGGCTTTGGCCTTCAGAGCTGCGCGGAGCCGTGTTCACGGCCCTGCTGGGCGAGGGCCGGACCTGGCCGTCCAGGGCGGCCGGGAGGGCCCGTGCGGGGTGTCAGCGGCACCGTACGGGCGCTTCCGGCAGGCCCGGACGGTGGCCGCGCCCGTCTCCGAGGCCTCGTCGTGACCCCGGCGTGACCCCGGTTTGACCCCTCCGACCGGGCCCCGTAACCTAGGTCGCTGGCGTGTCTATGCGCACGCCAATCCACTGAGCACCTCACCTCCCGTACCGCCTCGCGGCTCGGGGGAGGCCGGCCTGCGGTTCCGCGGGGCCGGCTGGCTTCAGGGGTTCCCGAACTCGAGTGAGAGAGAGATCCGCGTGTACGCCATCGTGCGCAGCGGTGGTCGCCAGCACAAGGTTGCTGTCGGCGACATCGTTGAAGTTGACAAGATTCCCACTGCCAAGGTTGGCGACACGGTCGAGCTCTCGACCCTGCTCGTTGTCGACGGCGAAGCCGTGACCAGCGACCCGTGGGTCCTGGCCGGCATCAAGGTCCAGGCCGAGATCGTGGACCACCACAAGGGTGCCAAGATCGACATCCTTCGGTACAAGAACAAGACCGGCTACCGCCGTCGCCAGGGTCACCGCCAGCAGTACACGGCGATCAAGGTCACCGGTATCCCCGCGGCTGCGAAGTAAGAGGGACTGAGACATGGCACACAAGAAGGGCGCATCGTCCACCCGGAACGGGCGCGATTCCAACGCTCAGCGGCTCGGCGTGAAGCGCTTCGGCGGTCAGGTCGTTTCCGCTGGTGAGATCCTCGTCCGCCAGCGCGGCACCCACTTCCACCCGGGTTCGGGTGTCGGTCGTGGTGGCGACGACACGCTGTTCGCGCTGCAGGCCGGTTCGGTCGAGTTCGGCACGCACCGTGGCCGCAAGGTCGTCAACATCGTTCCGGCTGCCTGATTTCAGCTCCTGCTGAATCGGTAGTCCGAAGCATCCCGAGGGCGGATCTCAACTCTTCCCGGCGCGAGCCGGGAAGAGAGGTCCGCCCTCGGCGCGTTGTCACATAGACACGTTTAATGGGTAGCAAGGCCTACCCCCCGGGCTTTCCGGGATATTCCCGCTGTATCTGGAGGAACAACCATGACCACCTTCGTGGACCGCGTCGAGCTGCACGTCGCCGCGGGTAACGGGGGCCACGGCTGCGCCTCCGTTCACCGGGAGAAGTTCAAGCCGCTCGGCGGCCCCGATGGCGGCAACGGCGGCCGTGGCGGCGACGTCATCCTGGTGGTGGAGCAGTCGATCACCACCCTGCTGGAGTACCACCACAGCCCCCACCGCAAGGCCACCAACGGCAAGCCCGGCGCGGGCGACAACCGTTCCGGCAAGGACGGCGAGGACATGATCCTGCCGGTGCCGGACGGCACCGTCGTCCTCGACAAGGAGGGCAACGTCCTCGCCGACCTCGTCGGCCAGGGCACCACCTACGTGGCCGCCGAGGGCGGCCGCGGCGGCCTCGGCAACGCGGCGCTCTCCTCCGCCCGCCGCAAGGCGCCCGGCTTCGCGCTCCTCGGCGTACCCGGCACCGGCGGCGACGTCGTCCTGGAGCTCAAGACCGTCGCCGACGTGGCGCTGGTCGGCTTCCCGAGCGCCGGCAAGTCCTCGCTGATCTCGGTGCTCTCCGCGGCCAAGCCGAAGATCGCCGACTACCCCTTCACCACCCTCGTCCCGAACCTGGGCGTCGTCACCGCCGGCTCGACGGTCTACACGATCGCCGACGTCCCGGGCCTCATCCCCGGCGCCAGCCAGGGCAAGGGCCTCGGCCTGGAGTTCCTGCGCCACGTCGAGCGCTGCTCGATCCTCGTGCACGTCCTGGACACCGCCACCCTGGAGTCCGACCGCGACCCGCTCGCCGACCTCGACGCCATCGAGGAGGAGCTGAAGCTCTACGGCGGCGGCCTGGAGAAGCGTCCGCGCCTCGTCGTCCTCAACAAGGTCGACATCCCCGACGGCCAGGACCTCGCCGACATCGTCCGCCCGGACCTCGAGGCCCGCGGCTACAAGGTCTTCGAGGTCTCCGCGGTCTCCCGTACGGGTCTCAAGGAGCTGTCCTACTTCCTCGCCGAGGTCATCGCGAAGTTCCGCGCCCGTACGCCGAAGCAGGAGGCGACCCGCATCGTCATCCGTCCGAAGGCCGTGGACGACTCGGGCTTCACCATCGCCTACGACGAGGCGGAGGACGTGTACCGCGTGCGCGGCGAGAAGCCGGAGCGCTGGGTCCGCCAGACCGACTTCAACATCGACGAGGCCGTCGGCTACCTCGCCGACCGGCTCAACCGCCTCGGTGTCGAGGCGGCGCTGAAGAAGGCCGGTGCCCGTGCGGGTGACGGCGTCGCCATCGGTTCCGACGAGAACGCGGTCGTGTTCGACTGGGAGCCGACCATGATGGCCGGCGCCGAGATGCTGGGCCGCCGCGGTGAGGACCACCGTCTGGAGGCGCCGCGTCCGGCGACCACGCGCCGCAAGGAGAAGGAAGCCGAGCGGGATTCCGCCCAGAAGGAATACGACGAGTTCCGTCCCTTCTGACAGGCCCCGTAGCCAAGGGCGACGGCCGGGTCTCCGGCCGTCGTCACAGGCACGTCACAGGATTCCGGTTATCCCCCGTTCGGGTGGCCCGTCTTAAGGCCGCGTTTACCCAGGTGGCCTAGGATCCATGGGTGACGAGCACCCATACCCCCACAGTCGCCGTCGTCGTGATCGCGTACAACGACGCCGAGCTCGTCGGTCAGGCCGTCTCCTCGGCGCTCGCCCAGGGGCCGGTGGTCGCCGAGGTCATCGCCGTCAACGACGCGTCCAGCGACGGCACCGCCCGGGTGCTGGACGAGCTGGCGGCCGTTCACCCCCGCGTGAAGGTCGTGCACCGCACGGAGAACAGCGGCGGCTGCGGCACCCCCCGCAACGACGGCATCGCGGTCGCGACCGCCCCGTACGTCATGTTCCTGGACAGCGACGACGTCCTGCCCGCCGGGGCGATCGACGCCCTGGTGCGCGCGGCCGGCGAGCACCGGTCGCCGGTCACGGTCGGCTCCTGCGTCCGCCGCGAACTGCCCGAGAGCCGCGACGTGCCCTGGGTGCCCGGTCTGTACACGCCCGGCGAGGTCATCGACCGCCCGGCGGACCGGCCGGAGCTGGTCCGCGACACCCTCTGCGTCAACAAGCTGTACGAGCGGGCCTTCCTGGACATGTACGGGATCCGCTTCCCGGACGGCCGGTTCATCTACGAGGACTTCGTGTTCACCGCCCGCGTGCTGGCGGCCCGCCCCCGCATCGCGGTGATCGGCGACCTCGTCTACGTGTGGCACGTACGGCGCAACGCCGCCCAGGTCTCCATCTCCCTGGACCGCAAGGACGTCGGCAACTGGAGTGCCCGCGTGGAGGCCCACCGGGTGGCCTCCCGCCTCATGGCCGACTCCTCGCCCGAGCTGGGCCGGGCCTGCCAGGTCAAGTTCCTGGAGTACGACCTGCGCATGTACCTGCGCGAGCTCGGCCAGGACCCCGACTACCAGGCCGCCTGGTGGACGCTGACCCGTGACTACGTCGCCGGGTTCTCCGAAGCCGACATCGAGGCCTCCGGGGCGCACGCCCGCTGGATCGTCCGGGTGCTGCTCGCCACCGAGGCGCCGCCCGCCCCCGCCGACCTGCTGCGGCTGACCCGCTTCGCCGCCGACCCGCCCCGCCTGCTGCCCCCGTACGCGACCGGCCCCTCCGGAGCGCCGGTCTGGAGCGAATCGCTCCCGGTGGAGCTGGACGGGCTGGACAAGCTGCAGACGGCCGAGCTGCCCCTCACCATCGATGCCGAGCCGAGCGGCTTCGCCGGGCTCCGGATCCGGGTGAACGACCTGTACGGGCGGCTCGCCGCGGCCGGCCCGCGCACCATTCAGCTGCGTTTTCAGCCCCGGGGCGACCTGGGCGAGCTGCTGGTCGCCGAGCCGGTGGAGCTGGTCCCCGCCGCGGACGGCGACGGGTGGACCGCGGAGCTGCCCTTCCGGCTCACCACGCTGGCGAGCCTCGGACGGGGCGAGGGCCGGCGGGGCCTGCAGGCGTGGGACGTGAAGCTGAGCGTGGAGTGCGCCGACGGGAGCTCCGTCCTCACCTCCCCGCGCCCCCTGCGCCGCCTGCTCCACCGGCGGGTGCTGCCCAGCAGCCGGTACGGTGTGCTGTTGGCGCAGCCCTACCGCACGACCGGGGGATCGCTCGCGCTGAGGCTCGCGCCCGGTGCCACGGGCGTCATGAGCCTGGCCCGCCACCGGTTCAACCGGGCCCGCATAGTCCGCGGCTAGAGCGGGACCCGGCCGCTCCGGCAGCCGGGACCGGAAGCCGGTCGAGAGCCGGACGAGAAGCACGAAAGAGAACTGAGGAGACACGCATGACGTTTCTGATCACTGGTGGTGCCGGTTACATCGGGGCGCACGTCGTCCGCGCGATGCTGCTTGCGGGTGAGGAGGTCGTGGTGCTGGACGACCTCTCCACCGGCAACGCCGACCGCGTCCCGGAGGGTGTCCCGCTGGTGGTCGGTTCCGTGCTCGACCGGCAGGTCCTGGACGAGACCTTCGCCCGGCACCGGATCACCGGCGTGGTCCACCTCGCGGGCAAGAAGCAGGTCGGCGAGTCCGTCGAGAAGCCGCTGCACTACTACGAGGAGAACGTGGGCGGCCTCACCGTCCTGCTCCAGGCCGTCGCCGCCGCGGGCGTGCGCAACTTCCTCTTCTCCTCCTCCGCCTCCGTGTACGGGATGCCGGACGTGGACCTCGTCACCGAGGACACCCCGTGCCTGCCGCTGAGCCCCTACGGCGAGACGAAGCTGGCGGGCGAATGGCTGGTCCGCGCCGCGGGCAAGGCACACGGCATCTCCACCGCGTGCCTGCGCTACTTCAACGTGGCCGGCGCCGCGACCCCCGAGCTCGCCGACACCGGTGTCTTCAACCTGGTCCCGATGATCTTCGAGCGGTTCGACAAGGGCGAGGGCGCCCGGATCTTCGGCGACGACTACGCGACCCCGGACGGCACCTGCATCCGCGATTACATCCACGTCGCCGACCTCGCGGAGGCCCACGTGGTGGCCGCCCGCAAGCTCGTCGAATGGGGCGCGCAGGGCGAGTACAAGGACCTCACCGTCAACATCGGCCGCGGCGAGGGCGTCTCCGTCCGCGAAATGGTCGAGCTGGTGAACGAGGCCACCGGGCACACCGACCCCGCCTACGCGCCCGCGGTCTCCCCGCGCCGCGCCGGCGACCCGGCGAAGGTCGTCGCCTCCGCCGACCGGATCTCGGCGGAGCTGGGCTGGAAGGCCCGCCACGACGTGCGCGAGATGATCACCTCGGCCTGGGAGGGCTGGGAGTCCCACCGCAAGGCCTGAAACAGGGAGAACGTACGAAGCCGCCCGCCCCGGTCGATTCCGGGGCGGGCGGCTTCTGTCGTGCTCAGCGCTCCAGGAAGGAGAACAGCTCTTCCCACCGGTCGGTGATCTCGACGCTGGAGAACCGCTGCACATTGTGGAAGGCGGCGTCGCCGAGCCGGTCGCGCAGCTCGCGGCCCGCCATCAGCCGGTCCAGCTGTCCGCCGAGCTCCATCGTGTTGCCGAGCCGGGCCAGCAGCCCGTCCTCGCCGTGCGTCACGATCTCCCGGACGCCCGGCGCGCAGTCGAAGGCGGCCACCGGCACGCCCGCAGCCATCGCCTCCAGCAGCGTGATCGGGAACCCTTCGGCGCGTGAGGCCTGAGCGAAGACGGAGGCTCCGTTCAGCGCGCCCAGCACGTCGCTGGTGCTGCCCATCCACTCCACGGAGTCCTCCAGGCCCAGCCCGGCGGCGTGCGCCCGCAGGGTCGCCTCCTCCACGCCGGCCCCGTAGATCCGCAGGACCCAGCCGGGGTGGTGCGGGGCGGCGTCCGCCCACGCGTCGAGCAGCAGATCCACGCCCTTCTCGAAGGCGAGGCGGCCGACGCTCGCCACGACCTTCTCGGTGCGCGGGGCGGGGGAGTCGGGCATGAACGGCAGCGGGTTCGGCATGCTGGAGACGTTCTCCATGCCCGAGCGGATCCAGAGGTCCGCGTCCTCGGGGGTCAGCACGAGCATGCGGTCGACCTCCCGGTAGTACCGGCGGACCCGCTGGCCCCGGGAGGACTTGTTGCTGGCCTCGAAGGACTCGTGGCTCATGCCGATGAGCGTGCAGCCCTTGGTGTCGGCGAGGGCCACCCACTCCATCGCCCAGACCTGTGTGACGATCACCACGGCGCCGGGGCGGGCCGCTTGCATCAGCTCGCCCAGCCGGTCCGCCTTGGCCTGCATCGTCGCCCGGCGGGCCGCCTGGCGGCGCCGTTCGGGCGCGTTGAGCCGGCCCTTGATGCCGTGCAGCGCGCGGGCCGCCGCCGGGTGGGAGTCGTACAGCGTGGTCACCGCGTAGGGAAGGTCCGCCGGGAGCTGCTGGCGGAGCTCCTCGGCGACGGGGGTGATGCCGATGACGTGGACCCGGTGTCCGCGGTCGCTGAACAGCCTGGCCATCTGGTGCGACCAGGTGGTCACGCCACCGAGCTCGTCCACGCTGTTGGAGACGAGGAAGATGTCACGACCGCCGGCGGCCTCGCCGGGGCTCTGCGGTGCGGTGGAAGTCTGCTGGCTCACTTGCCGCTCCTGGTGAAGAACTTCTCGACGATCCGGCGGGCCGCGTCCCCGCGGTCGTACTCGCCGAACTCGGCGAGGAAACGCTGGCGCGCCTCGGCGTACTTGGCATCCGCCTCGTCGAAGGCGGCGAGGGCCTGGAGCAGCTCGTCCGCGGTGGCGACCACCGGGCCCGGGGCCTTCTCCTTGAGGTCGAAGTACGTGCCGCGGATGTCGTTCGCGTACTTCTCGTAGTCGTACGCGAAGAACAGCATCGGCCGGTCCAGGACCGCGTAGTCGAACATCACGGACGAGTAGTCGGTGATCAGCCCGTCGGCGAGCGCCAGCAGCGGTGTGATGTCGTGGTGGCGGGACACGTCGATGACCCGGCCCGCGACCGACGGCGGCAGCGTGACGTTGTTGAGGTAGTGGGTGCGCACCAGCAGCGTGAAGCGGTCGCCGAGCCGGTCGGCGAACTCCTCCACGTCGAAGGGGAACTTGAAGCCCTCCACCGTGCCGTCCGCCTTCGCCCGGAAGGTCGGCGCGTACAGCAGCACCTTCTTCTCCGGGTCGATCCCGAACTCGCCCGCCAGGGCGCCTCGGACCCGCTCGCCACTGTTCGCCTCGGCACGGTGGGCCGCGACCAGGGCGTCGTTGCGCGGGTAGCCGGTACGCAGCAGCACCTCGTCACGCAGCCGGAAACCCTTGGCGAGGGTGCGGGCGTCGTGCTCGGAGCGGATCAGGAAGTGGTCGAAGCGGTCGATGGCCGCCTGGAAGCGGCCCTGGCCGGCACGGTCCTGCGCCTTGGTGCGGGGCTCGTGGAAGCCCATGCGCTTGAGCGCCGAGCCGTGCCAGGTCTGGATGTACGTGGTCCCGGGGCGCTTGGTCAGCGCCAGCGGGAAGCCCTGGTTGTCGATCCAGTACTCGGCCTGCGCCAGCGCCCGCAGGTAGGCCCAGCTCCAGCGCCGCACCAGGGTGGCCTCCGGGGGGAAGCCGGTGGGCTTGGCGCCCGCGTAGGACCAGATCGCCTCGATCTGAGCGCCGGAGCGCACCAGCTCCTCGTAGATCGCCCGCGGGCTGTCGCTGTACTGCTTGCCCATGTGGCTCTCGAAGACGACCGTGCCCTTCTTGATGGGCAGCTTCGAGAAGACCTCGTGGTAGACCTTCACCTTCTGCTCGCCCGAGCCGAAGTTGCGCCGTGCCCGCAGGGCCTTGCGAAGGCTCCGCTTGACCATTCCGGCGGCCTTGCCGTGCATCGCGCCGTCGATCAGCGTCTGGGTGCGCACGGCGGCGGCGCCCTCGGCGGTCAGGACGTAGGAGAGGTTGCCCTTCTTGGTCATCTCCGGCTCGAAGCGGTCGGAGACCAGCCGGGTCAGCCTCGGGCGCACGCGCAGCCGGGCCGCCTTCTCCAGGTCGGCCCCGCCGACGGAGACGCGGGTGGTGAGCCGGTCGGGGCCGGCCGTCAGCTTCAGGCGTACGTCCCAGACCGCGTCGATGATGCCGAGCGGGCGGACGGTGCTGCCGATGTCGGCCGTGGTCTGCCACTCGATCGTGTCGCCGGCGTGCCGAACGGTTGCCACCGGGAAGCTGAAGGAGCGGACGCCGATCTGACGGCGGGCGCGGAACTCCAGCGAGGCCTTCAGCTCCACGTCCGGGCGGATCCGGCCGAGCGGGTTCACCACGGCACCCGACAGGGTCACGGTGCCGCGGCCGTCGTCCTCGTACGCGGTCAGGCGGTTGCCCAGCGTGAGGGAGGAGAGCGGCGCACCGGCGTAGGGCTGGTTGGTGACGTCCAGTATCCGGCGGGCCGTCTCGGCGTCGGGGCCGTCGATGTGCTGTTCGCACCAGTAGACGCGCCCGTACCGCTCGGCGAGCGGGGAGGTGAGCCGGCCCTGGTTGGTCATGGCGTCGGCGGCGGGCAGGAGGTTGTCCCAGTCCTCCTTGCCGAGCAGGTAGGCGCAGATGGCCTGGAGGTTGCTGACGCTGTCGTACGCGGCCGGGTCGATGCCGGCCAGATAGCCGTTGGCGAGCCGGGCGAACTCCTGGCGGTAGGCGTCATCGAGCAGGGGCAGGTCCCGCAGGTGGAGCACCAGGTCGTGCTTGAGGAACTTGATGTCCTTCGCGGACTTGATCTCCGCGTGGCCCCTGGCCGCCAGCAGTTCGTCGACGCGGCGGTGGATCTCCATCCGGTGGACGAAGTTCTCGATCTCGTGGCGCCGGTTGCTGATCGACTTCGCCGAGGCCTTCTCGATCACGTTCCAGTAGTAAACGTGGTTCGGGATGAGCGTGATGCGGCGGGCGGCGACGTAGGCCTGTGCGGAGAAGAGCAGGTCCTCGTAGTGGATGCCGACCGGGAACTCGAGGCCCTGCTCCAGCAGGAACGCGCGCCGGTAGCACTTGTTCGTGGAGAGGGTGTCGTAGACCAGCAGGTCGGGGTACTCGGTGATCGACTCGAGCGTGCGGGTGCGCGAGTAGATCCACGGATACCACTCGGTGGTCTTGCCCGAACGGCTGTCGAGGTGGACCCTGACGCACATGCCCGAAACCAGGTCGGACCCGGTCCGCTCGGCGGCGTCCAGCATGTTGCGGCAGGCGTTGCGTTCCAGTACGTCATCGCTGTCCAGGAACATGACGTACGTTCCGGTGGCCTGCTGGATGCCGTGATTGCGCGGGGCGCCGCAGCCCCCGCTGTTCTCCGGCAGCTGGAAGGCGCGCACCCTCCCCGGATGCGCGGTCTCGAGCTTCTGGGCGACCGCGTAGGACCCGTCCTTGCTGCAGTCGTCGACGATCACGACTTCGACCCCGTGCAGGGTCTGGTCCAACACCGACTGGACTGCTGCCGGAAGACGCTCTGCGTCGTTGTAGACGATGACGACCACGGAGACGTCAGGCACGTGCACCTCGATCCCTCTGTTTCATTGCGCTTATCCCGTTAAAGCTACCGTGTGCCGCACTCACCCCCGGCAGCGCTCCCACCGGCGTGCATACTTCTATGAGAGGTGAGTGGCAGGTCCGGTCGCCGTAATCCACCCGTTCGGACCGCAGGAAGTGTTCATGAAGCTGTCGGTAGTAGTCCCTTGCTACAACGAGGAAGCTGTCATCGACAGCTTCGACACGGAGATCCGCAAGGTTCTGGATGCTCTGCCCGTCGAGTACGAGGTCTGCTACGTCGATGACGGCAGCCGCGACGGAACCCTCGAAAAGCTCCGCAAGATCGCGGCGCAGCACACGGACCGGACCCGGTACGTCTCCTTCAGCCGGAACTTCGGCAAGGAGGCCGGCATGCTCGCGGGCCTGCGCGAGGCCACCGGCGACGCCGTGGTCATCATGGACGCGGACCTCCAGCACCCGCCGGAGCTCATCGCCACCATGCTCGACTACTACCGGCAGGGCCACGACCAGATCATCGCCCGCCGCACCCGCGAAGGGGACAAGAAGCTCCGCTCGGCGCTGAGCCGCCTCTACTACCGGGGCGTCAACCGCTGGGTCGACGTGGAGCTCACCGACGGCGTCGGCGACTTCCGGCTGCTGTCCCGCCCGGCCGTGGACGCGCTGCTGTCGCTGCCCGAGTACAACCGCTTCTCCAAGGGCCTGTTCTCCTGGATCGGCTTCGACACGGTCCACTTCGACTACCGCAACGCGCAGCGCGAGGCCGGCGAGACGAAGTGGAAGTTCGGCGCCCTGCTGAACTACGGCATGGACGGGCTCATCTCGTTCAACAACCGGCCGCTGCGCATCGGCATCTGGTCGGGCGTGTCGCTGGTGGCCCTGACGGTGCTCTACGCCCTGTTCATCACCGTCATGGCGATGACCAACGGGGTGGAGTCCCCGGGTTACGTCACGATCGTGGCGCTCATCGCGGGCCTGGGCGGCGTTCAGATGATCATGCTGGGCCTGATCGGCGAGTACATCGGCCGCATCTACTACGAGACCAAGCGCCGGCCGCACTTCCTGGTGAAGGAGTCGCACGGCACCGACCGGACGGGCAACCCCACCGACATCCGCGACGCGCAGCTGCCGGAGGCCGAGGCCGTGATCGCCGAGCGAAGCAACTGATGTCCCGCACGACGGACGGGCGGCCCGCCACCGACCGGAAGACCCAGCTCGGCCAGATCGTCCGGTTCGGTCTGGTCGGCGGGGTCAACACCGGAACCTTCTACGTCCTCTACCTGCTCCTGCACCCGTGGATGCCGTACTTCGCCGCCTACTCCCTCGCCTTCGTGCTGGCGATGGTCGGCTCGTTCTTCATGAACACCTACTTCACCTACCGGACCCGGCCGACCTGGAAGAAGTTCCTGCTCTTCCCGCTGACCAACATCACGAACTTCGTGGTCCAGTCCGTCGGCCTGTACGCCCTGGTGAGCTGGGCCGGCATGAACACCAAGATCGCGCCGCTGGTCGCGGCCGTCGTGGCGATCCCCTTCACCTTCGTCATCTCCCGCAAGATCCTCATTCCCGGGACGGCCGACGCGGCCGGAGAACCGGAGCAGGCCCAGAGCGCGTCCACGGTCTGAAACCGGAGGGCGGCCCCGCCCGGGCACCCCGTAGATTGGGCGGGCAGGTGCGCAGGTTCCTGTTCGGCGAGGGTCATTCGGCGAGGGTCAAGGGTCAGGGGACAGAAGTGTCAGCGGCTAGGCAGGACGTGCTCGACGCGCGCAGGATCGTGGTCAAGGTCGGCTCCTCCTCCCTGACCACGGCGGCCGGCGGACTCGACGCCGACCGGGTGGACGCGCTGGTCGACGTACTGGCCAAGGCGCGCAGCGGCGGCGAGAAGGAGATCGTCCTGGTCTCCAGCGGAGCCATCGCCGCCGGACTCTCCCCGCTCGGCCTGCGCCGCCGCCCCACCGACCTGGCCCGCCAGCAGGCCGCCGCGAGCGTCGGCCAGGGCCTGCTCGTCGCCCGCTACACCGCTTCCTTCGCCCGGTACGGCGTACGCGTCGGCCAGGTGCTCCTCACCACCGACGACACGAGCCGGCGCGCGCACTACCGCAACGCCTACCGGACCCTGGACCAGCTCCTGGCCATGGGGGCGCTGCCCGTCGTCAACGAGAACGACACCGTCGCCACCGACGAGATCCGCTTCGGCGACAACGACCGCCTCGCCGCACTCGTGGCCCACCTGGTCCGCGCCGACCTCCTCGTCCTGCTCTCGGACGTCGACGGCCTCTACGACGGCGACCCGTCCCAGCCCGGCACCAGCCGCATCGACGAGGTGCACGGCCCCGAGGACATCGCCCACGTCACCATCGGCAGCGTCGGCAAGGCGGGCGTCGGCACCGGCGGCATGGCCACCAAGGTCGAGGCGGCGCGCATCGCCGCGGCCGCCGGCATCCCGGTCGTGCTCACCTCGGCGAGCCAGGCCGCGGACGCCCTGGCCGGGCGGGCCACCGGCACCCTCTTCCACTCCACCGGACGCCGCTCGACGGACCGGCTCCTGTGGCTCCAGCACGCCTCGACCCCCCAGGGACACCTCGTCCTGGACGAGGGAGCCGTCCGCGCGGTGACCGAACGCGGAAGCTCGCTCCTGCCCGCCGGCATCGCCTCGGTCGAGGGCGACTTCGTCGCCGGGGACCCCGTGGAACTGCGCTCGGCCGACGGCCGGGCAGTGGCGCGCGGCCTCGTCAACTTCGACGCCAAGGAGCTCCCGCAGCTCCTCGGCCGCTCCACGCGCGAGCTCGCGCGGGAACTCGGACCCGAGTACGAGCGGGAGGTCGTCCACCGCGACGATCTGGTCCTGCTGCAGGGCTGAGGTTCGGTAAAACCGCCGCGCGGTGAGCCGAGGACTGGTCAACTGTGAGGGGCGGACACGCGTAGCGCAGACCAAGGAGGCGGCTGGTGAGACGAGCGCTGACCAGCGTCGGCACCGGGGACGGTGACGTCGGCGGGACCGGGGAGGACCGGGACGCCTCCCGTCTCTGGCACATCACCCTGAGCGTCTCCGGGAAGCCCGCGCCGCTGTCCGACGTACGCCGCGGGCTGGAGCAGCTCGCCCACGACCACCCCTTCCTGCTGACCAGCCGCTACGCCGACGACCACGCGGAAATCCGCTACTGGGAGGAAGCCCGAGACCTCCACGACGCGGCCGCCGTCGCGCTGCGGCTCTGGGGGGAACACCGGTCCTCGGCGAACCTCCCGCCCTGGGAGATCGTCGGCCTCGAAGTCATCGACCGCGCCACCTACCACCAACGTGTGGCCGAAGGTTACGGCCCACCCCCGGCCCACCCCATGGGCGTGCACCCCTATTAGACGCGGCGGTAGGCGGTGCCGCCATCGTCGTCCCGGCGTGGGGGTCCGGCGGGGCTTCGCCCGTTCCCCGGGCTCTGCCCGGACCCGGTCCTCAAACGCCGGACGGGCTATGAATGCCGCTGCGCGGCATCATTCAGCCTCGCCGGCGTTTGAGGCGCGGGGGCCGGGGCGGAGCCCCAGGGGGTCCGGGCGTAGCCCGGGGAACGGTGGAAGGGCGGGTAGGGGACCTCGCCCCGCAGGGCAGAACCAGCCGCACCCGCCCACCGGGGCCACCGCCGGACGCAGTCCGCGTCGAAAAGGTGTCTCGCGGGGTGGAACCCCATCGGCCCGGGGGTGGACGGGGATTACCCTGGCCGCATGACCTCGCTCGATGCCGCCACCTCGCCCGTCCTCGCCACCGCGCAGCGGTCCCGTACCGCCGCCGCGGCCATCGCCCCCCTCCCGCGGTCCGCCAAGGACAAGGCCCTGCTGGCCATCGCGGACGCGCTGGAGGCCCGTACGGCCGAGATCGTCGAGGCCAACGCCGTCGACACGGCGAAGGCGGCCGCAGCCGGAACCAGTGAGACCGTCATCGACCGTCTCACCCTCACCCCCGACCGCATCGCGGCCATCGCCTCCGACGTCCGTGACGTCGCGGCCCTGCCCGACCCCGTCGGCGAGGTCGTCCGCGGCTCCACCCTCCCCAACGGGATCGACCTCCGCCAGATCCGCGTCCCGCTCGGCGTCGTCGGCATCATCTACGAGGCCCGCCCCAACGTCACCGTCGACGCCGCCGCCCTCTGCCTGAAGTCCGGCAACGCCGTCCTCCTGCGCGGCTCCTCCTCGGCCTACGCCTCCAACACCGCCCTCGTGGCCATCCTGCGCGACGCCGTCGCATCGGCCGGCCTCCCCGCCGATGCCATCCAGCTCGTACCCGGAGAGTCCCGCGACTCCGTCCGCGAGCTGATGCGCGCCCGCGGCCTCGTCGACGTCCTCATCCCGCGCGGCGGCGCCTCGCTCATCAAGACCGTCGTCGAGGAATCCATCGTCCCGGTCATCGAGACCGGTACCGGCAACTGCCACGTCTACGTGGACGCCGAGGCCGACCTGGCCATGGCCGTGGACATCCTCGTCAACTCCAAGGCCCAACGCCCCTCCGTCTGCAACTCCGCGGAGACCCTGCTCGTACACCGGGACATCGCCGACGCCTTCCTGCCGCTCGCCCTGGACGCCCTCGCCGACGCCGGGGTGACCGTGCACGGAGACGAGCGGGTGCTCGCGTACGCGCAGGACTCCAAGGTCACCGCCCTCCCCGCCACCGACGAGGACTGGGCCGCCGAGTACCTCTCGTACGACATCGCCGCCGGTGTCGTCGACTCCCTCGACGGGGCCGTCGCCCACATCCGCCGCTGGACCTCCGGCCACACCGAGGCGATCGTGACCACCTCGCAGGCCGCCGCGCGCCTCTTCACCCAGCTGGTCGACTCGACCACGGTTGCCGTGAATGCCTCCACCCGGTTCACGGACGGTGGCCAGTTCGGCTTCGGCGCGGAGATCGGCATCTCCACGCAGAAGCTGCACGCCCGGGGCCCGATGGGGCTGCCCGAGCTCACCTCGACCAAGTACATCGTCACCGGCGACGGTCACGTACGGTAGTCGGGGTCTGAACACGGTGTGGCCGGATTTCGGCGTACGCCCTGCCCAAAGGTGTCCCTCAGGTCTACGCTGGTCTCGTGCCGGACGACGTGGGGGGCAAACCGTTCCCGGACGACGGGGAGCCCGACGACGACCGCGGAGGCGCGGACAAGGACTTCGCCTCCGTGGTGTTCGACGAGGACTTCGTCCGGAACGCCGAGATCCGTGAACCGAGCGCCGCAGAGCGCCAGCGGGCCGGCGAGCGGGCGCGCGCCGAGGCGGCCGAGGCCGCCCGCGCCGCCTTCGCGGGCGGCTGGACGGGCGACGAGGACTACGACGCGTACGCCTACGGCGGCGCCGACGGCTACCACTCCGAGGACTCCGGCTGGGAACACGGCCACGGAGCCCCCTCCGCGGAGGGCCCCTACGGCGCGTACGGCGGCAGCCTGCGCCCCTACCGCGGCCGCTCGCCGTGGCTGCGCCCCGTCGCGTGGGTGCTCGCCTTCGTGATGGGCCTCGGGATGATCGCGCTCGCCTTCAGCGCCGTGTACCGCAGCGCGGCGAGCGACGCGGAACCGGCTCCGGCCCCCGCCAGCACCCCGTTGGGCGAAGTCACCGGCGCCGGAGCGTTTATGGACCGCGCCATCCGCCAACCCTGAAAGTACGACCCCGCTCCCCATCGCCGGAGCCGGGGGCTTCTCTGGAGCGGGGACAGCGGGGAGAAGCGATGGCCATGCCAGGAGATCCGCCGAACGGCACCCCCGAGGGCGCCGGCGGGGCCGACGACGAGTTCCGGGCCGACGAGTACCGGTCGGTGGTGTTCGACGAGGACTTCGTCCGGGCTGCCCGGCTCCAGGAGTTCTCCGCACAGGAGCGCATGGGCGAGCACGCCCGCGCCGTACGGAGCCGGTCGATCTGGTCGAGCGGCGGAGGCCATCCCGGATCCCGGACCGGCTCCCGCGGCGGGGCGGCCCGGCAGGGCCGGATCATCGTGCTCTGCATCGCCCTGGCGCTCGCCGGCGCCGTCTACATGGGGCTGCGCAATCCCTACGTGCCGCCCGCCGGGCACCCGGCCGAGGCGATGAGCAGCACCGTCGTCCCGCTCGCGCCCTCCGAGCCCGTCCCGGGCGGCCGGCCCGCCGACCTGTACGCGCAGAGTCCGGCGGCCCAGTACCGCATCGGGGCGGCCGGGATCACCTTGCCCGGTGTGCGCCGTACCCGGCACTTCAGTGACGAGCAGGTCCAAACCGCGCTGACCATCGCCAAGGACTACCTGGTGCAGTCCTCACTGGACCCCGATGTCCTGTCCGGCGAGGCCTCCCGGCCGGTGCGGGTGCTGCTCGACCCCGACCAGCTGACGCAGTTCGACCAGAGCATGCTCGCGCCCGCCGGCAACGGGCGGCACGCCGTCACCGGCTGGCTGGTCCGCTTCGACCCGGCGACCGCCGTGGTGGCCGACACCCGGGTCCGGGTCAGCGGGGTCCTCGCCGCCGCGGAGACCGCCCCGAACGCGCTGGAGGTCACCTCCGACCACACCTTCGTCTACGCGGTGCGCCCGGCCACCGGCCAGCCGGCAGCGGCGGACGGGGCCTCGCTCTTCACCGTCCGCCGGGAGCTGCGGCTGCGCTTCGACCGCGACGACCTCACGGCCCGGCGGGCGGAGCTCGTCTCGGCCTACGTGATGGCGGGCCCGCAGGCCTGTTCGGCCGACCCGGCCGGAGGCTTCCGCCCGCTGACGGCGGGCGCCGGGCCGACCACCACCGGCCCGGCGGCGACCGACCCGTACGCCAGCGGCAGTCCGCGCCGCACGGCCGGGCTGTGCGGGGTGCTCGCACCGACGCCCACCGCGGAGCCACCGCGGACGCAGTCCCCGGCGTCCCCGGCCGCCCCGGGGCAGGGCGTCAGCCCTGCTCCGTAGCCCCGCCCTTGCCGGTGTCCTTGTTCTCGCCGTCGCCGGCGCCGCCGCTGGTGCCCGAAGCGCCGCCCGCACCCGCGGCACCCATGCCCGAAAACTTGTCCCGCAGCTTGCCGCCCAGGTCCGCCGTGCCGCCGGCGATGTCGCCGACCAGCTTCAGCAGCGGGTCCTTGCTCGTGCGCACCGTGTCGGCGTAGTGCGCGGCGGACTGCCGGAAGGAGTCGGTCACCGAGGTGTCCTTGTCGTCCTCGCGCCGCGGGTAGTGGCCGTCCATGATCCGCTGGTGGTCCCGGTTCTGCGACCACTTCTTCAGCTCGGCCGCCCGCACCGTGGTGAAGGGGTGCGTCCGGGGCAGCACGTTGAGGATCTTCAGGACGGAGTCGCGCAGATCGCCGCTCTTCTCGTACTCCTCGGCCTGGGCGAGGAACGCGTCGACATTCATCTCGTGGAGGTGGTTGCCGCCCGCGAGCTTCATCAGCCCGCGCATCGAGGCGTGCACGTCCTGTCCCACCAGCAGCCCGGCCCGGTCCGCGGACAGCTCCGACTTGCGGAACCACTCGCGCAGCGCCGTCACGAGCCCCATGATCGCCACATTGCCCAGCGGGATCCACGCGACCTTGAGCGCCAGGGTCGTCAGGAACAGCAGGATCGTGCGGTACACGGCGTGCCCCGACAGCGCGTGACCCACCTCGTGGCCCACCACCGCCCGCATCTCCTCCTCGTCGAGGAGCTCGACGAGGGCCGTGGTGACCACGATGATCGGCTCGTCCAGCCCGATGCACATGGCGTTGGGCTTCGGGTCCTGCTGGACGTACATCTGCGGGACCTTCTCCAGGTCCAGGATGTAGCAGGCGTCCAGGAGCATCGCGTGCAGGTGCGGGAACTGCGTCTCGCCCACCCGGACGGAGTCCGAGAGGAAGAGCAATCTCAGACTGCGCTCGGGCAGCAGCCCGCTCAGCGTCTTGAAGACCGTGTCGAAACCGGTCAGCTTGCGCAGGGCCACGAGCGCGGACCGGTCCGCCGGATGCTCGTACGCCCGTGAGGAAATACCGGGGAACCTCCTGCGGTCCCGCGCCGGTGCCTTCTCGAATCCCGTCCCCGTCATAGCGCCCTCCCCGTTGATGTGTGCGGCTGGCCGCCCGTCTATCCTCTCCAACGCCTGAGTCGGCGTGAGCGTGCCCCAGGCCCCCGCATACGATGTGAGCGAAATCTCCGCCCGCTCCCCGACCCGATAGGTACCTGCCTGATGAGCCTCGCCTCCACCGCCCACAACCTGGTCGTCCTCGCCTCCGAGGGAGCCGAGAAGCACGGCGGCAACCACGACAGCCTGAACCCGTACCTGACCGGCGGGGCCGCCTTCGGCATCCTCCTGCTGATGCTGTGGGTCACCACGCGCCTGAACCGGGACCGCTGAACCCCAGAACGCCCGGTCCGTCGAGGCCACCGAGGTCACCGCGTACGCACCCGTAGGCGGGTCCCTGCCGCGCCACCGGGCCAGTAGGCTCTGCGCTCATGGGAGAGCAGGAAATGCCTACCGGCCCGGTCAAGCGCAGGCTCGGGGTGATGGGCGGGACATTCGATCCGATCCACCACGGACACCTGGTGGCCGCCAGCGAGGTGGCCGCGCTGTTCCACCTCGACGAGGTGATGTTCGTACCGACCGGCGAGCCGTGGCAGAAGTCGCAGCGGGCCGTGTCGTCCGCCGAGGACCGGTACCTGATGACGGTCATCGCGACTGCCTCGAACCCGCAGTTCTCGGTGAGCCGCATCGACATCGACCGCGGCGGCCCGACGTACACGATCGACACCCTGAGGGACCTGAGCGCCCTCAACGACGACGCCGACCTCTTCTTCATCACCGGCGCCGACGCCCTTGCACAGATCCTGACCTGGCGGAACGCCGAGGAGCTCTTCGCCCTCGCGCACTTCATCGGCGTCACCCGGCCGGGCCACGTGCTCACCGACGACGGCTTGCCCGAGGGCGGCGTCTCGCTCGTCGAGGTTCCGGCGCTGGCCATTTCGTCCACGGACTGCCGTGCCCGCGTGGCCAAGGGGGATCCTGTCTGGTACCTCGTGCCCGACGGCGTGGTTCGCTACATCGACAAGCGTGAGCTGTACCGGGGAGCCTGAGCTTCCGGAGAGAGGGGCCCGCGGTGAACGACCGACACGAGCCGTACGACCCGTATGCCGGCCAGGAGCAGCAGCTCGTCGGCTACGACGCGTACGGGCGGCCGATGTACGGCCAGGTGCCCGCGCAGCCCGCCCCCGAGCCCGCACCCTCCTACGAGCAGCAGCAGTACGAGCAGGGCTACGGCTACGACTACCAGGGGTACGGCGGGCAGCAGCCCCCACAGCAGCAGCCCCCGCAGTACTACCCGCAGCAGCCCCAGGAGCAGTACCCGCAGGCCTCCCAGGCCCCGCAGTACGGGTACGACACGCAGTCCACCCCGCAGTACGACACCCGGGCCACCCAGCAGTGGATCCCGCAGCAGGTCGCTCCGCAGGCCCCGGCGCAGGCGCCCCTCAGGGCCCCCGCGCCCGAGCCGGAGTTCCGTCCCGCCGCGCAGGTGCCGGAGCCCCGACGGGCCGACGGGCCGGGCGCGCAGGGGCAGGGGCCCTCGTACCAGACCGAACAGTTCGCCTTCATCGACCAGCCGGACGAGGACTCCGAGGACGTCATCGACTGGCTCGCCTTCACCGAGAGCCGGACCGAGCGCCGCGAGGAGGCACGCCGGCGCGGCCGCAACCGGGTCGTGGCGTTGATCGTCGTCCTGGCGCTCTTCGTCGTCGCGGGCCTGGGCTACCTCTGGTACGCGGGCAAGCTGCCGTTCCTGGAGGGCCCCGGCAAGGCCTCGAACGGCGCGGCCGCCACGGGCCCGCAGAAACGCGACATGATCGTCGTGCACCTGCACAACACCAAGAAGGGCGGCACCTCCACGGCGCTGCTCGTCGACAACGTGACCACCAAGCGGGGCGCCACCGTCCTGGTGCCGAACACGCTGAACGTCTCCAGGGACGACGGCACCACGGCCCAGCTGGGCAAGGCCGTCGAGGACGGCGGTCTGGGCGTACGGGAATCCCTCGACTCGGTCTTCGGCACCCGCATCGGCGGCACCTGGCGACTCGACACCCCCTTCCTGGAAAACTTCGTGGAGCTGGTCGGCGGCATCGAGGTCGACACCGACGTGGCCGTCCCGGCGGACGACGCGGCGAAGGTGCCCGCCGTCGGCCAGGGCCCGAAGCAGAGCCTCAGCGGTGCGATGGCCGTCGCGTACGCCACGTACCGGGCGCCGGGCGAGCCGGAGGCCAAGCAACTGGACCGGCTCGGCAAGGTCCTGCTGGGCCTGCTGCGCAAGGTGCCCGGCGATCCGAAGTCGGCGGCGATGACGGTGGAGACCACCGGTCAGATCCTGGACCCGGCGCTGAACGCGCAGACGCTCGGCGCGCTGCTGTCCAAGCTCGGCGAGCACGCCAAGGTGGGCGCGTACCGCACCGACGTGCTCGGGGTGAAGCCGGACGGCGGCCTCACGGACGAGGCCAACAAGAAGGTGGTCAAGGAGGTCCTCGGCGGCTCCGTCGCGGAGGCCCAGCCCGGGGCACTGCCGCGGGTCGGCCTGAAGGACGCGACCGGCGACGCCAAGACGAACACGGCGGCGAAGGCGGCCCTGCTCAACGGCGGCTACACCCTGGTGGACGGCGGCAAGGCCGACAAGACGGCGCCCGCGTCGCAGATCACGTACCAGGACGACGCGCAGCGGGACAAGGCGATCGAGGTCGCCAAGACGCTGGGACTGCCCGAGACGGTCGTGAAGAAGGCCGAGAACGCGGTGAACGCGGACGTCGTGGTGACGCTGGGCAAGGATTACAAACCGTCCTGAGCCGTCCGAGGCCTACTGCGGCCTGCGCCGGCGGGGCCCTTCGGACACGGCCCCGCCCGCGCGGCACGCTGCGCGCGGGCGGTGTCGGCGGTACATGAGACCCTTGTAAGGATCTGCCCGCCAACCCGAAAGCATGGCCAGTGACCGCCACGGACCGCTCCATCGAGCTCATCACCGCCGCCGCCCAGGCCGCGGCCGACCGGCTCGCGCACGACATCATCGCGTACGACGTCAGCGACGTGCTGTCGATCACCGACGCCTTCCTCCTCGCTTCGGCTCCCAACGACCGTCAGGTCAAGTCGATCGTCGACGAGATCGAGGAGAAGCTCCTGAAGGAGCTGGGCGCCAAGCCGGTGCGCCGCGAAGGCGACCGCGACGCCCGCTGGATCCTGCTCGACTACATCGACATCGTCGTCCACGTGCAGCACAGCGAGGAGCGCGTCTTCTACGCGCTGGAGCGCCTGTGGAAGGACTGCCCCGAGATCGACCTCCCCGAGGACGCCAAGCTCACCAAGGGCAAGGCCGAGGAGCACGCCGCGCTGCGCGCCGCGCAGGGCGACGACGAACTGGACGGTGATCTGTTCTGAGCGCGACCCACGACGGCACGACCCCTGAGGGTGTGACCCGCGAAGGCACGGCCGTTGACGGCAGGGCCGGCGGCGGTACGACCAGCGGCAACGGCCGGACCAGCCGCAAGATCGTCCTGTGGCGGCACGGCCAGACCTCGTGGAACCTGGAGCGCCGCTTCCAGGGCTCCACGGACATCGAGCTGACCGAGGCCGGTGTGGCGCAGGCGCGCCGTGCCGCCCGGCTGCTCGCCTCGCTGAAGCCCGATGCCATCGTCGCCTCGGACCTGATGCGAGCCGCCGCCACGGCTGCCGAGCTGGCGGCAATTACGGGGCTGGCGGTGACGCACGACGAGGCGCTGCGCGAGACGTACGCCGGCGAATGGCAGGGCCTCACGCACGACGAGATCCTGGACAAGTACGGCGACCAGTACGCGGCGTGGAAGCGCGGCGAGGCGGTCCGCCGCGGTGGCGGCGAGCTGGAGACCGAGGTCGCCGACCGGGCCGCGCCGGTGGTGCTGGAACACGCCGACCGGCTGCCCCCCGGCGGCACGCTCGTGGTGGTCAGCCACGGCGGCACCATCCGTACGACGATCGGCCGCCTGCTGGGCCTGGACTCGTACTACTGGGAGGGCCTGGGCGGGCTCTCCAACTGCTGCTGGTCCGTCCTGGGCGAGGGCGCGCGAGGCTGGCGGCTGATGGAACACAACGCCGGCACGCTGCCCGAACCGGTGCTCGGCGACGACGACTGAGCCCACCTCGGAGCGGCTCCCACCCGGATTTCACTTTCCGGCTGGTCACAGGCTAGAGTTCTTCTTGTTCGCAGCGCAGAACACCGGAAACGGGGGGAGCGTCGCGGAGAGCGGGGCTATAGCTCAGTTGGTAGAGCGCCTGCATGGCATGCAGGAGGTCTGGAGTTCAATTCTCCATAGCTCCACAATCAAGATCCCGTCCCCAACAGGGGGCGGGATCTTTGCTTTTGTCCACAGCTGCCCGAGCGAGCACCGGCATGGCAGAATCGGACGGCCGGAGGGGGACGACGACGGCCCGACGCGGGAGGGAGTCGCTGACGGATGGGTGCACACCGGCGGCGGTGCGACTGGTGCAACAACGGCACGCCGATCGTGCGGGACATGGAGCCGGTCAATCCCGACTACCAGTACTGGTGCGAGGAATGCGCGCGGGCACTGATCATAAAAGGCGACCCGATCGAGACGTACCGCGAGCTGGAGGGCGAGCCGATCTACGGGCGACTGCTCGACGAGCACTGCACGCTGAAGCGGTTCTACCAGTTCGCGCGGGCGTGACGCGGGGACGCGGGACGGCGTGACCAGCAACGAGCCGGGGCATGTGACGAATCGCCAGGAAACGGACATGGCCCGGGGCTCGTGGAAACCGATTTTTGGACCAGGGCCATCACCGTGTAATGTTTGGGATGTCGCCAAGGGGGCCGGAAACGGGCCACGAAGCGGCAGGCAAGACAAGGGGCTATAGCTCAGTTGGTAGAGCGCCTGCATGGCATGCAGGAGGTCTGGAGTTCAATTCTCCATAGCTCCACAGTGAAGAAGCGGGCCACCGGAAACGGTGGCCCGCTTCTCGTTGTGCGTCCACCGGCCGGAAGGGCAGAGCGCCCCTCGGGGCCGCTGCGGTACCCTGACGCCATGCGTGCCGTACGCCTTCTGCTTACCGAGCCGCGCTGAACAGTTCCGACCCCACGAAGCGGTCGGCCCCGGCGCGGCGCCCCCTCCTGTGCGAGGGGTTTTTTCGTTTGGGCAGCAGAGACGGCAGAGACGATCGATGGAGCTTCAGGAATCATGAGCGAGACGAACACCCCGGCCCCCGAGGCGGCCGAGGCGCACCGTTACACGGCTGCCATGGCCGCCGACATCGAGGCACGCTGGCAGGACGTATGGGACGCGCAGGGCACGTACGAGGCCCCGAACCCGACCGGTGACCTGGCCGGAGACCCCGAGGTCGTGGCGCGGCCCAAGAAGTTCATCATGGACATGTTCCCGTACCCCTCGGGCGCGGGCCTGCACGTCGGCCACCCGCTCGGGTACATCGCCACCGACGTCTTCGCCCGCCACCAGCGGATGAGCGGCCACAACGTCCTGCACACCCTGGGCTTCGACGCCTTCGGCCTGCCGGCCGAGCAGTACGCCGTGCAGACCGGCACGCACCCGCGCGTGTCGACCGAGGCGAACATCGAGAACATGAAGGTCCAGCTGCGCCGGCTGGGTCTGGGTCACGACAAGCGCCGGTCGTTCGCGACGATCGACCCGGACTACTACAAGTGGACCCAGTGGATCTTCCTGCAGATCTACAACTCCTGGTACGACGCGGACGCCGCGAAGGCCCGGCCCATCGCCGAGCTGGTCGCCTCCTTCGAGGACGGCTCGCGTGAGCTGCCCGGCGGAGCCTCCTGGGCCGCGCTGAGCGCGGGCGAGCGGGCCGACGTACTGAACGGGTACCGGCTGGCGTACGCCTCGGACGCGCCCGTCAACTGGTGCCCCGGGCTGGGCACCGTACTGGCCAACGAGGAAGTCACCGCCGACAACCGGTCCGAGCGCGGCAACTTCCCCGTCTTCAAGTCCAAGCTGAGCCAGTGGAACATGCGGATCACGGCCTACGCCGACCGCCTGATCGACGACCTGGACGCGCTGGACTGGCCCGAGGCCATCAAGCTGCAGCAGCGCAACTGGATCGGCCGCAGCGAGGGCGCGCGCGTCGACTTCGCGGTCGGCGACGGCGACGCCATCACCGTCTTCACCACCCGCCCCGACACGCTGTTCGGCGCCACCTACATGGTGCTGGCGCCCGAGCACGAGCTGGTCGCGAAGATCGTCCCGGCCGAGTGGCCCGAGGGCACCCACCAGCTGTGGACCGGCGGCAACGCGACCCCCGCCGAGGCCGTGGACTCGTACCGCAAGCAGGCCGCCGCGAAGTCGGACGTCGAGCGGCAGGCCGAGGCCAAGGACAAGACCGGCGTCTTCACCGGCGCGTACGCGACCAACCCGGTCAGCGGCGACCAGGTGCCCGTCTTCATCGCGGACTACGTGCTGATGGGCTACGGAACCGGCGCGATCATGGCTGTCCCGGCGCACGACAGCCGTGACTTCGAGTTCGCGCGCGCCTTCGAGCTGCCGGTGCGCTGCGTCGTCCAGCCCACGGACGACCGCGACGCCGACCCGCTGGAGTGGGAGGACGCGTTCTCCTCGTACGACGGCACCATCGTCAACTCGACGGGCGAGGGCATCTCGCTGGACGGTCTGGGCGTGGTCGAGGCCAAGGCCGCGATCACCGACTGGATGGCCGGGCGCGGCATCGGCGAGGGCACCGTCAACTTCCGCCTGCGCGACTGGCTGTTCAGCCGCCAGCGCTACTGGGGCGAGCCCTTCCCGATCGTCTACGACGAGGACGGCGTCGCCTACCCGCTGCCCGAGTCGATGCTGCCGCTGGAACTGCCGGAGGTCGAGGACTACTCGCCGCGCACCTTCGCGCCGGACGACGCCACCTCCAAGCCGGAGACCCCGCTGTCGCGCAACCAGGCGTGGGTCAACGTGGAACTGGACCTGGGCGACGGTCGCGGGGCGCGCCCGTTCCGGCGCGAGACCAACACCATGCCGAACTGGGCCGGCTCCTGCTGGTACGAGCTGCGCTACCTGGACCCGAACAACGGCTCGGCCCTGGTCGATCCGGAGATCGAGCAGTACTGGATGGGCCCGCGCGAGGGTCAGCCGCACGGCGGCGTGGACCTGTACGTGGGCGGCGCCGAGCACGCGGTGCTGCACCTGCTGTACGCGCGCTTCTGGTCCAAGGTGCTGTTCGACCTGGGACACGTCTCCTCGGTCGAGCCGTTCCACAAGCTGTTCAACCAGGGCATGATCCAGGCGTACGCGTACACCGACTCGCGCGGTGTGTACGTCCCGGCGGCCGAGGTCGAGGAGCGGGACGGCGGCTACTTCTACCAGGGCGAGCCGGTCAAGCGTGAGCACGGCAAGATGGGCAAGTCCCTGAAGAACGCCGTCACGCCGGACGAGATCTGCGAGGAGTACGGCGCGGACACCCTGCGCCTGTACGAGATGGCGATGGGCCCCCTGGACGTCTCGCGTCCCTGGGACACCCGGGCCGTCGTCGGCCAGTACCGGCTGCTGCAGCGCCTGTGGCGCAACGTGGTGGACGAGGAGACGGGCGTCGTCACGGTCGTCGACGCGGAGCCGGACGAGGCCACCCTGCGCGCGCTGCACAAGGCGATCGACGGGGTCGGCGCCGATATGGCCGCACTGCGCTTCAACACCGCCATCGCGAAGATCACCGAGCTGAACAACACCCTGACGAAGGCGGGCCGGCCGCTGGAGCGCTCGGTCGCGGAGCGGCTGGTGCTGTTGGTGGCCCCGCTGGCGCCGCACATCGCGGAGGAGCTGTGGCAGCGCCTGGGCCACGGCGAGTCGGTCGTCCACCAGGACTTCCCGGTCGCGGACCCGGCGTACGTCGTCGACGAGAGCGTCACGTGCGTCGTCCAGATCAAGGGCAAGGTCAAGGCCCGCCTGGAGGTGTCTCCGGCGATCTCCGACGCCGAGCTGGAGCAGCTGGCGCTGGGTGACGAGGCGGTCGTGGCGGCGCTGGGCGGGGCGGAGATCCGCAAGGTCATCGTGCGCGCGCCGAAGCTGGTGAACATCGTCGTCTGACGTCTGACGTCTCCGTCTGACGTCGCTGTCTGACGCGTCTAGGGGTATTCCCGTACGGGCAGGTTGGGGGTTCGATTGGAACCCGCGGCCTGCCCGTGGCGTTTACGGTGGAAGGGACGTAATCGGCTGGGGAAGGGACCCTCATGGAGGCGGCTTTTATCATCGTGGCCCTGGTGCTGCTGTTCGCCTTTCTGGGGCTCGGTGCCTACGTGACGACGAAGGTGGTCAAGGCCGCCGCGCGCGGCGTGGACCGGACCATCACCCAGGCCCGCCGCACCGTGGAGGACACCACCCTGAAGGCCCGCAGCTTCGGCCAGGTCGGTGTCGCGGGCGCGCTGGCCACGCTGCGGCTGGACCTGCGGAACTCGATGCGGGCGACGCAGCGGGCGCTGTACCAGGGGGTCCAGACGGACGCCTCGCTGAAGGAGTCGATCGGGCTGTTCGAGCGGTTGAGCGTGCACGGACACGAACTCGACGACGAGCTGAAGCGCCTGGAGGCGGAGCCCGACCGCCAGCGGATCGCGGCGGTCCTGCCGGACCTGCGGGAGCGCACGGCGCAGATCACTCAGGCGGCGGACTCGCTGCGCTGGGCGGCGCGCGACCGCGCCCTGCGCTTCGCGGAGGACGACCTGTCGCACCTGTCGGCCCAGATCGACGTCGAGTCGGGCGCGCTGCGGGACTGGTCCCGCGCACCGGCCGACGACGTCCCCCACTCGACTCCCACGACTCCCACGACTCCCACGTGGAACACCCCCGAGCCCGCGGCCCTCTCCGAACCCACCCCGCCCCCCCAGTACCCCTGGCAGAAGACCCGCCGCCCGGAAGCGACGACCTGAGCCGGGCCGCATCCAGGTCGGGCCTCGCCGACGCTTGAGGTACGGGATCTGGGGCGGAGCCCCAGGGGCTGGGTCCGGGCGCAGCCCGGTGCCCTCCGGCGGGTTCGGAGTGTGAGGACCGGCCCGGGGGTGCAGCCCGTGCCCTCCGGCCGGCCGGTCCGGGGTCTGAGGATCGGGGTCCGCGCGCAGCCCGCTACCCTTCCAGCCCCGCCGGCGTTTGAGGACCGGGATCCGGGCGTAGCCCGCATCCAGCCTCGCCGGCGTTTGAGGCGCGGGTCCGGGCGGAGCCCGGGGAACGGTGGAAGGGCGGGTAGGGGACCCAGCCCCGCAGGGCCGACCACCTGCTGTCGGAGTCCGTCCGAGGCCGGGGCAGCAGGTCCGTGGACTGCGCGCAGTCCGGCGGGAGCGGGGCGGCGGCCTGGCGGGAACGCGGCGGAGCGGCCGGACCGGGTGGCGGCCCGGATGGGGACCGGCGGGAACCCCCTCGGAGCCGGGCCCGAGGCGCACCGGCAGACCCGGGCTGCCGGAACACCCCCACTGCCGGTAACCTCCGCCTCATGTCCCGCCATGTCGCGATCGTCACGGATTCCACGGCCTACCTGCCCCAACCGGCCATGGCGCGGCACGGAATCACCTCCGTCCCGCTGACCGTGGTCCTCGGCGACGAAGCCCTGGAAGAGGGCACCGAGATCTCGGCCAGGAGCCTCGCCCTGGCCCTGCAGAAGCGCCGCTCGGTCACCACGTCCCGCCCCAGCCCCGAGGACTTCGCCCGGGCCTACCGGGCGGCCGTGGAGGCCGGTGCGACCGGCATCGTCAGCCTGCACCTGTCCGCGGAGTTCTCCGGCACCTACGACGCCGCCGTCCTCGCCGCGAAGACCGCCCCGGTGCCCGTCCGCGTCGTCGACACCGGCATGGTCGCCATGGCCCTGGGCTTCTGCGCCCTGGCCGCGGCGGAGGTGTCCGAGGCCGGCGGGTCCCTCGACGAAGTCGTCGCGGCGGCCGAGAAGCGGGCCGCCGGGATGTCCGCGTACTTCTACGTCGACACCCTCGACTACCTCCGCCGCGGAGGCCGCATCGGGGCCGCGCAGGCCCTCCTCGGTTCGGCGCTCGCGGTGAAACCGCTGCTGACGCTGGACGGCGGGCGGATCGAGATGCTGGAGAAGGTGCGTACGGCCTCCAAGGCCATAGCCCGCCTGGAGGAGCTGGCCGTCGAGCGCGCCGGATCCGGCCCCGTCGACGTGGCAGTGCACCACCTCGCGGCCCCGGAACGCGCGGAGAAGCTGGCGCAGCGGCTTCGCGAGCGGATCCCCGGGCTGGTCGAGCTGCACGTCAGCGAGGTCGGCGCGGTGATCGGCGCACACACCGGACCTGGGTTGCTGGCGGCGGTCGTCTCCCCGCGCTGATCACCGGACCGAGTGAGGGAGATATCCACAACGGTCCGGCCATCCACCGGAATTGAGGCTTCCGAACGCGTGCCGCGGCACGGCCCTACCGTCGTGCCATGACTCTTCGTACGCGCACCCCAGGTCCCGCCGGCGCCACCAGTGGCCCCGGCCGTCCCCGCCTCTCCGACAGCCGCTTGCGGCATCGCCACGGCCGGCGATCAGGCCGCCCCGATCCCGCGGTGGTGCGACGCCGGGCCGAGGCCCTGCTCGGAGCGGGCCGCCCCCCGGGCGATCCGCCGCCGGAGGGCGCCCCGGCCGGGACAGCGCCGCCGGATGTCCGCTCCGTCGGGGTGGCGCCGGAGGCCGGGGCCGAGGGCCGGCCGGAGCCGCCGGTCGGGCCAGGGCCGGTGGTCGGGCCAGGGCCGGTGGTTCGAGTCGAGGCGCCCGCCCGGGGCGGCGCGGCGGCGGCTCCGCCCGAGGGCCGGGAGGTGCCTGCCGGGGCTTTACGGTGGCTCGCGGTGCGGGAGCGGCTGCCCCTGTGGCTGCAAACCCGCTGCGGGGTCGAGCTGCGCACGGTGGCCGCCGTCTCGGTGGTACTGGTCGTCGCGGTCGGGTTCGCAGCACAGCAGTACAGGGCGGCCCGGCCTCGGCCGGTGACCGCACCCGCCCTGGCGGCGCCCGCGGCGGCAGCGCTGCCGGCCCCGACCGCGGCCCGGGCGGGCCCCGGCGCCGGTCCCATCCTGGTGGACGTCAGCGGCAAGGTCCGTGACCCGGGAGTGCGCAAACTGCCTCCCGGCTCGCGCGTGGAGGATGCCTTGGCCGCCGCCGGGGGAGTGCGGCCCGGGACGGATACCACCGGGCTGAACCGGGCCCGCGTCCTGATGGACGGCGAGCAGGTCCTGGTGGGCGCTCCGGCCCCGCCGCCGCCGACGGGCCGGGGAGGTCCCGCCTCCGGGCCGCTGAGCCTCGGCACGGCCACGGCCGAGCAACTGGACGGCCTGCCGGGAGTCGGACCGGTCCTCGCGCAGCACATCGTGGACTTCCGCACGGTGCGCGGGGGCTTCCGCTCAGTCGAGGAGCTCCGGCAGGTCAACGGGATCGGCGAGCGCCGATTCGCCGATCTGCGTGAGCTGGTGCGGCCGTGAGCCGGGCCGGCGGCGCGGGGCCGCGTCCGGCCGGGCGGGTTCCGAGCGCGCGGGGTCCGGCGGGGCGGGGTCCGGCGGGGTGGAGTGCGCGTGTGCGGGGTCCGGCCGGGCGGGAAGCGGTCGAGCGGGAAACGGCGGGGCAAGGCTCGGCCGGGCGGGAGCAGGGGCCGGTGGATTTGCGGCTGGTGGGGCTGGCTCTGGCTGTGTGGGGGGCTGCTGCCGTGGGCCTCGGGGCGCCCGTCGGCCGGAGTGCCGTCGCGGCGGGGCTGGGAGTGGGTGCGGCCGGGCTGCTGATGCTGGCGGGCCGGAGGCGCTCCGTGCCGTTCCGGACGGCCGTGGCGGCGGTCCTGCTGTGCGCGGCCGCCGGAGCCGGGGTGGCGGGTCTCCAGCGGGCCGAGGCGCGGGCCGGGCCGGTCCCGGAGCTGGCCCTGGACCATGCCCGGGTGCTGGCGGACCTCACCGTGGGCTCCGATCCGCGGACGGTCCGCACCGGGAGCGGGCCGCCCGTGGTGGTGCTCGACGCCGTGGTGACCCGGCTGACCGGGCCCGACGGTGCCCGGACCCGGGTGTCGACCCCGGTACGGGTGCTGGCGGGGCATCCGGGGTGGGCCCGGTTGCAGCCCTCGACACGGATCGAGGTGGTGGCCCGGCTGGCCCCGGCGCGGGAGGGGGAGCGGGCCGTCGCCCTGCTCCGTCCGGCCGGGGACGCCCCGCCACGGGTGACCGGCGGGCCGGACACCGTGCAGCGGATCGCCGGGCGGCTGCGGGCCGGGCTGTGCGAGGTCACCGACGGGCTGGCCCCGGACGCCAGGGCTCTCCTGCCGGGACTGGTGGTCGGGGACACCTCCCGGGTGGAGCCCGATCTGCACGACGCGTTCCGCGCCACCGATCTTCTGCACCTGCTGGCCGTGTCCGGCTCCAACCTGACCGTGGTGCTCTTCCTGCTCATCGGGGCCCCGGCCCGCGCGCAGCAGGCCGAGCGGGGCGGGCTCGCCCCGCGCCTGGGGCTCTCGCTGCGGGCGACGGCCCTGTGCGGGGTGGCCCTGACCCTGGCCTTCGTGGTGGTGTGCCGACCGGAGCCCAGCGTGCTGCGGGCGGCGGCCTGCGGCTCGGTCACCCTGCTGGCCATCGCCACCGGGCGGCGCAGGTCCCTGATCCCGGCGCTGGCCGCCGCCGTCCTGCTGCTGGTGCTGTACGACCCCTGGCTGGCCCGGAGCTACGGCTTCCTGCTCTCCGTCCTGGCCACCGGGGCCCTGCTGACGCTGGCTCCCCGGTGGAGCGAGGCCCTGCAGCGGCGCGGCATGCGGCCCCGCCCGGCCGAGGCACTGGCGGCCGCGGCGGCGGCCCAGGCGGTGTGCGCGCCGGTCGTCGCGGTGCTGTCGGCCCGGGTGAGCCTGGTGGCGGTGCCCTGCAACCTGCTGGCCGAGCTGGCGGCGGGGCCCGCGACCGTCCTGGGGTTCGCCGCGCTGGCGGCGGCCCCGGTGTGCCGGCCGGTGGCCGAGGCGCTCGCCTGGTGCGCGGGCGTGCCCGCCGGGTGGATCGCCGCCGTGGCCCGGGGCGGGGCAGGACTGCCCGGGGCGGAGCTGGGCTGGCCCGGCGGGGTGGGCGGAGGGTTGCTGCTCGCCGCCGCCACCTTGGCTGCGGTGCTGCTCGGCAGGCGGTTCGGCCGGGGGCGATGGCTCGCCCCCGCCCTGGCCGTGGTGCTGCTCCTCGCCGTACTGAGGCCGCCCCTGGTCACTCGTACGGTCAAGGGCTGGCCGCCGCCCGACTGGATCTACACCCAGTGCGCGGTCGGCCAGGGGGACGCCGCCGTACTCGCCGTGGGCCCGGGTACGGCCGTGGTGGTGGACGCGGGCCCCGAGCCCGGGCCGGTGGACGTGTGCCTGAGGGAGCTGGGCGTGACCCGGGTGCCGATGGTCCTGCTGACGCACTTTCACGCCGACCACGTGGGCGGGCTGGCCGGGGTGCTCAAGGGCCGCTCGGTGGGTGTGGTGCAAGTCACCGGACTGGAAGAGCCGCCCGGGCAGGCCGCGTTCGTACGGCGGATGGCGGCCGCCGCCGGGGTTCCCCTCGTCCGCGCCGTGGAGGGGGAGCGGCGGCGGGCCGGGCAGCTGGAGTGGCAGGTGCTGTGGCCGCCGACCGAGGGTGTTCCCCCCGAGGGTCCCAACGACGCGAGCGTGGCCCTGCTGGTGCGCGGCGCGGGCCTGACCCTGCTCCTCCTGGGTGACCTCGAACCGGGCTCCCAGCAGGCCTTGTTGAGGAACCATCCGGAACTGGGGCCGGTCGATGTGCTCAAGGTCGCGCACCACGGCAGCGCCCATCAGGATCCCGGGCTGTACGAGCGGATCCGGCCGCGGCTCGCGATCGTCCCGGTGGGCGCCGGGAACAGGTACGGGCACCCCGCGGCGGGTACGCTCGCCCGGCTGCGGGAGTCGGGCGCGGCCGTGCTGCGCACGGACGAGGACGGTTCGGTCGCCGTCACCGGCAGCGGCCCGCGGCTGCGGGCCTTCCCGGCCGTCCGGCGACGGGCGCCGCACGGGCATACCAGGAGTGACCGCTCCGTTTGCCCACAACCCGACAGCATGATCGAATGCGTTTTCGCCAGAGCGGTGCAAGCCCACACAGCACGGGGGTGCATAAACCATGTTCAGTCGCAGACGGGGGATGGAGACGGCGGGAAGCGCCAGTCCCCAGACATCCGCGACACTGACGCTTCCTCATACCGCGCGGCTGCTCAGCTGCCGGGTCCTCGACACGGTCCACCAGCCCGTCCGGCAGGCCAAGTTCGAGGTGACCGACCCGATAGGCCGACGGATCGTCAGCGGGGAGACCGACCCGTACGGCGGGTTCACGGCGGCGGTGCCGGCAGGCGAGTACCGGCTGGCCGTCACGGCCGAGGGCTACGCGCCCTTCCACGGGGCGACGCTGGTGGGGGACCCGGCGCAGCCGGGCACCGGGGAGATCGTCCTGGACTCGGTGGATCCGCCGCTGCTGCCGCAGCCGGGCCACTGGGAGCTCGATCCGGGGCATTCGTCGATCGGGTTCTCGGCCCGTCACATCGGCTTCGCCCGGATCAACGGCCGGTTCAACACCTTCGCCGGCGCGGTGCGGATAGCCGAGCGCATGGAGGACTCCTCCATGCACGTGATCATCGACGCGGCGAGCATCGACACCGGGCTGCGGATGCGGGACGACCACCTGCGCTCCGCGGACTTCCTGGACGCGGCCCGCCACCCCACGGTGGAGTTCTACAGCGAGCGGTTCATCCACCGCAGCGGCAGCCGCTGGTCCGTGGCGGGCGCTCTCACCCTCCACGGGGTCAGCCGGTCCGTCACCCTGGGCACCGACTACCTGGGTCTGGGTACGGGCCTGGAGGGCGAGCCGAGGGCGGCCTGCAGGGCGACCGCCGAACTGAACCGCGAGGACTTCACGCTGAACTGGCAGTCGATGCTGGCGCACGGGATCGCGGCGATCGGTTCGAACGTGGAAGTGACCCTGGACATGCAGGTCGTGCACAAGGCCTGACCGGGTGGGGTCCGGTGGCTACGGGGCTTCGAGCCAGCCGTCGTACTCGGCGGCGAGCTCGTCCAGGGCGGTGGCGTCCAGCCGTTCGCGCGGGTCCTCGACGACCACCAGCCACTGGGCGTCCTCGGCGTCGTCCTCGCCGGCGAGGGCGTCGCGGACCAGCTGCGGTTCCTCCGGGAGGCCGAAGCGGTCGACCACCTCCCGCGCCACCTCCTCGGCGGTGTCGCGGTCGGGCAGGACCAGTACATGTCGCACGTTCACCCGGCCATTCTCGGGCACGGGGGAGGGGGCCGGGGCGCGAGGGTCTGTCAGTGCGGCGTGGGATGCTGGAGGCGATGGCCACCAGGAAGAATTCCACCGACGATCCGCTCGCCCCGATCACCCTCGCGGTGGGGCAGGAGGACCTGCTGCTCGACCGCGCCGTGCGGGAGGTCGTGACGGCGGCGCGAGCCGCCGATGCCGACACGGACGTGCGTGACCTCGCCTCCGAGCAGCTCCAGCCGGGCACGTTGGCCGAGTTGACCAGCCCCTCGCTCTTCTCGGAGCGCAAGGTGCTCGTCGTGCGCAATGCGCAGGACCTCTCGGCCGACACGGTCAAGGAGGTCAAGGCGTACCTCGGCTCGCCGTTCGAGGAGATCGCCCTCGTCCTCCTGCACGCGGGTGGCGTCAAGGGCAAGGGCCTGCTGGACGCCGCGCGCAAGGCGGGTGCCCGCGAGATCGCCTGCCCGAAGATGACGAAGCCGGCGGACCGGCTGGCGTTCGTGCGGGGAGAGTTCCGGACGCTGGGCCGTTCGGCCACGCCCGAGGCCTGCCAGACGCTGGTCGACGCGATCGGCAGCGACCTGCGGGAGCTGGCGAGCGCGGCGGCGCAGCTGTGCGCGGACGTCGAGGGCACGATCGACGAGGCCGTCGTCGGCCGCTACTACACCGGCCGGGCCGAGGCCTCGAGCTTCACCGTCGCCGACCGGGCGGTGGAGGGTCGCGCCGCGGAGGCCCTGGAGGCCCTGCGCTGGTCCCTGTCCACCGGGGTGGCCCCGGTGCTGATCACCAGCGCGCTGGCCCAGGCGGTACGGGCGATCGGGAAGCTGGCCTCGGCCCCGCGGGGGGCCCGACCCGGGGACCTCGCACGTGACCTCGGGATGCCGCCGTGGAAGATCGACCGGGTCCGGCAGCAGATGCGGGGGTGGTCGGCGGATGGTGTCGCGGACGCCCTGCGAGCCGTGGCTGATGCCGATGCGGGGGTGAAGGGCGGGGGTGACGACCCGGAGTACGCGCTCGAGAAGGCAGTCGTCGCGGTCGCCCGGGCGGCGCGGACCCGCCGGGGCTAGCCCCGGGCCCCAGAGCCTGTCCGGTTGCCCCTGCCCCCTGCCCCCTGCCCCCTGCCCCCGGCCCCGGCCCCGGCCCCTGCCCCTGGCGCCGTGGCCCCCGGCTCCTGCCCCTGCCCCTTGCGCCGTGGCCCCCGGCTCCTGGCACCTCGGAGCCTGGCGCCCGGGCGCCGGAGTCGAGCCGCCGGGTCCCCAGGGTTGAGCCCCTGGTCCCCGTAGCCGGCCCCGGGCCCCGGGTCCAGGGGCCTTGCGGCCTGATGCGGGGCCGGACTGCTGGTGCCGGTGGTGGGTCCTGTGGGGGGCTGTCCTCTGCCCGCCCTTCGCTCGTTCTCCGGGCTCCGCCCGGACGTGGTCCGCAAACGCCGGACGGGCTGGATTGGGGTCCGGCTTCAGTGGGCCATTGCGTGGGGGGAGGCGGGGTCGGGGTGGCCCGGGGGGAGGAGGAAGGGGGTGGCCAGGGCCAGGGTCAGGGCCGGGTAGGCGAGGGTGGTGAAGTCGGCTGAGGCCAGGGCGGCGATGGCGAGGGCCGCGCCCAGTTCGTGCGAGGTGCCGACCAGACCGGAGGCCAGGCCGGTGTGGGCCGGGGCCACTTCGGAGAGCGCCGAGGTCGTGGCGCACACGAACGCCGCTCCGAGTCCGAGGGCCAGCAGGGCGAAGCCGGGGACCAGGCCCGACCAGAGGCCGCCCAGGGGAGTGAGGGCCGCGCCCGCGGCGGCCAGGGTGAACGCCGCCGCGCCGACCGGGCGCCAGCCGAAGCGGGGGAGCAGCCGGGAACCCAGGTGTGCGCCCGCGGTGGCGGCCACCGCCGCCGGGAGGAAGGCCAGCCCGGTGACCAAGGGGCTCCGCCCGAGGGATTGCTGGATGTGCAGGGAGCTCAGGTAGAACGCGGTCACGAGCAGGCCCGCCGCCCCCAGCATCACCGCGCTGCCGCCCAGCAGGGAGCGCAGGCCCGGCATGGCGGGCGGCATCAGCGGGTTCGTGGAGCGGCGTTGCGTCGCCACCAGGAGGGCCACCGCGGCCAGGGCGCCGATGGCCGGGAGCCAGGAGCGTTCGGTCAGCCCGTAGACGAGTGCGGCCGCGGCCAGGGTCGGCAGGAGGATCGCGGGCACGTTCACGGGTGTCCGGCGGCCGGGATCTGCCGCGCCGGAGGTGCGGCGGAGCGGGCGGCCGAGCAGGACCGGGACCCCGAGCAGGGCGAGTGCGCCGACGGGCAGGTTGAGGTAGAAGATCCAACGCCAGCCGGGCCCGTCGGTGAGGATCCCGCCGAGCAGGACCCCGAGGGCCGCACCGGTGCCGCCGATCGCCGCCCAGGCGCCGAGGGCCCGGTGCCGGGCCGGACCCTGGAACAGGGTCGTGACCAGGGACAGGGCGGCCGGCGAGAGCAGGGCCGCACCGACGCCCTGTGCCGAGCGGGCCGCGATCAGTGTGGCGGTGTCCGCCGCGAGCCCGGAGGCAGCCGAGGCGGCGGTGAAGAGGGCCAGCCCGGCCAGGAACGTCCGCACCGCACCGAAGCGGTCCGCGAGTCGGCCGCCGGCCAGCAGGAGGGCGCCGAAGAACAGGGTGTACGCCGTGACGACCCAGGTCAGGCCGGGGCCGGAGAGGGAGAGGTCGGCGCCGATGGCGGGGAGGGCGACGTTCACGACGGTGACGTCGGCGATGAGCATGAACTGGGCCAGGCAGAGGAGGACGAGGAGGGCGCCCCGGTGGGGGTGGGGAACCGGGTGGGGGTGTGCGTCCTTGTCCCGGTTCTGGTTTTGGGTGTGCGGGGCGTGCGAGGGCATGGCGAAGCCGCTCCTAAAGTTAACGGGGGTGTTAGGGATTGAGTATGCGGCTTCGCCGGGGGAATGTGAACAGTGGTGTTAAGTTTGCTGTCATGGTCTCCGACGCACCCCGCCCCCGCCGCGCAGACGCCGAGCGCAACGCCGCCGCGATCGTCGATGCGGGCCTGGACTGTTTTCTCGCCGACCCGCAGGCGAGCATGGCCGCCGTCGCCCGCGCGGCGGGAGTCAGCCGCGTCACGCTGTACTCGCACTTCGCGACCAGGGAAGCCCTCCTCGACGCCGCGCTCGACCGGGCCGTCGACGAGGCCGCGGCCACGCTGGAGGCGCTCGACGGTGAGGGCGGAGCGGCCGAGATGGGCGCCGAGGAGGCCCTCGGGTTCCTCGTTCGCAGTTCGTGGCGGATTCTCGACAGACACTCCGCGGTGTTCGCGGCCGTCTCCGCGGCGCTGCCGCCCGAGCGGCTGCGCGAGCGCCACGACCGGATCCTCGCTCCCGTCCGCCGGCTGATCGGCCGCGGCCGGGAGAGCGGCGAGCTGCGCGCCGACCTGTCCGCGGACTGGCTGGTCACGGTCGTCTACAGCCTGGTCCACGCGGCCGCCGCCGAGGTCCAGGCCGGGCGGATGGCCCCCGCCGAGGCGCCGGAGATCCTCACGGCCACTGTCCTCGCCGCTGTCACGGCCCGCCCCGCCGCACCCGGAAGGCCCCCGGCGCCGGCCTGAGGGGCTCCGGTGTCCGCCTGTAGCTCCCGTACGACGCGACGCCGGCGCTCCGTGTGGCCGGTGGGCCCGGGGTCCTGAGGCTTCGTGGGGCCCCGAGCCTGCTGGGGCTGAGAGCGGGCAGGGGGCCCTGAGCGGGCCATGCCCGAGCCCCGTGGGGCCCGGAGTTCCCGTACGGCTCGGCTCGGGGCTCCGCGCGGCCAGTCCCCGTGCCCCTGGGCCGGCCGGGGCCTTCCCAGGGTTTTGCCGGGGCCGCCGGTGGGCCGGAACCCGAGTGGGCCGCGCCCTGAGTCCCGTGCTGCCCGGAGTTCCCGTAACGACCCGGCGCCGCGCGCGGCCGGTGGCCCCGGGCCTTGACGGCCCGGGGACTTCTCGGGGCCATGGGCGGCCAGGTGGTTCCGCGCGGGCTGTGCTCCGAGTCCGTGGCCGGGAGCGCCGGTGCTACTCGGCGCTGCGTGCGGCCGATGGTCCGGGGGCGTGAGCGGCCCGGAGTTCTGAGTGGCCCCGGAGGTCAGAGCGGTCCGGGGTGCGGAGCGGTTCGGGCTCGGAGTGGGCTCCGTCCGAGGTGGGCCGGTGGCCGGTACGGCTCGGTGGCCGGTACGGCTCGGGGTCCCGTACGGCTCGGGGTCCCGTACGGCTCGGAGTCCCGTACGGCTCGGAGTCCCGTACGACTCGGGGTTTCGTGCGGTCCGGGGCTGCTGTCGTGGGCCCCCGAGGCCCCGTGCGGTCTGGGGCCGCTCCCGTGTGTTCCCGCAGGTCCCGTGCGGGCTCCGGCTGCTCACGTGGGGACCCGAGGTCTAGGGCGGCCGACCTTGGGGCCCGTGGGTCCCCGAGTTCCCGTGCGGGCTCGCGCTGCTCCCGTGTGACCCGGGGTCCGGGCAGCCGGCCCGGGGCCCGTGTGCCTGGTCCCGGCGCCCTGGGTCCCGGAGGGTCCCCGCATGCCGAAGGCCCCGGTCGCTGCCCTGGGGAAGGGAGGCGGTCGGGGCCTTCGGTTACTTCTGGGGTTGCACCGCACCCGCGTGGCGAACGCTTCGTGTGCGGCGCGGAGTGCCGGTCGGGAGCGGGAGAGAGGGCCCGCTGGTTCCTTGCCCGGCGATCACATCAGGGGCTCAGCCCTGAAGGGAGGCAACCTTGATCGCCAGCGCCGACTTCTTGTTGGCGGCGGCGTTCTTGTGGATGACACCCTTCGAAACGGCCTTGTCGAGCGCGCGGGAAGCGGCGCGGGAAGCCACGGTGGCCTTCTCGACGTCACCGGCGACGACGGCCTCACGGGCCTTGCGGATGGCGGTCTTGAGCGAGGACTTGACGGCCTTGTTGCGAAGGCGAGCCTTCTCGTTCGTCTTGTTGCGCTTGACCTGGGACTTGATGTTCGCCACGAAAGAGCCTTTGCAGGTTCAGAGATTTGATCTTCGGATTGCGTCCCGTAGAGCTAGAGGGCACACGAGACACAGCTGCTCAGGCTACCAGCTGCCTTCCGACCGGCCCAAACCGAGCGCACTCCCCGGTTCATGGGACCATGGGAGTCTGCGTATAGAGCCGAGCAGATCCGACTTCGCGCAGACCGACGCCCACACTTCGTTCCGACTGCGACCCGAGAATCAGGACACTGCGTGCCCGCGATCCCCAGCCACGTGCCCGAGCCGAGCCGTACCGACCCGGCGCTGATCCGCAATTTCTGCATCATCGCGCACATCGACCACGGCAAGTCGACCCTTGCCGACCGGATGCTCCAGCTCACCGGTGTGGTGGACTCGCGGCAGATGCGCGCCCAGTACCTCGACCGCATGGACATCGAGCGTGAGCGCGGCATCACGATCAAGTCCCAGGCGGTCCGACTGCCGTGGGCGCCGAACACGGGTGAGGACCAGGGCAAGACCCACATCCTCAACATGATCGACACCCCCGGGCACGTCGACTTCACCTACGAGGTCTCGCGTTCCCTGGCGGCGTGCGAGGGCACGGTCCTCCTGGTGGACGCGGCCCAGGGCATCGAGGCGCAGACCCTCGCCAACCTGTACCTGGCGATGGAGAAGGACCTCGCGATCGTCCCGGTCCTGAACAAGATCGACCTGCCGGCCGCCCAGCCGGAGAAGTTCGCCGAGGAGCTCGCGAACCTGGTCGGCTGCCAGCCCGAGGACGTCCTGCGCGTCTCGGCGAAGACCGGTCTCGGCGTGGACGTGCTGCTCGACAAGATCGTCGCCACGGTCCCGGCCCCGGTCGGCCCCAAGGACGCCCCGGCCCGCGCGATGATCTTCGACTCCGTCTACGACTCGTACCGCGGTGTCGTGACGTACGTGCGTGTGGTCGACGGTCAGCTCAACAAGCGCGAGCGCATCCGGATGATGTCGACCGGCGCCACGCACGAGCTGCTGGAGATCGGCGTCTCCTCCCCGGAGATGACCCCGGCCGACGGCATCGGCGTCGGCGAGGTGGGCTACATCATCACCGGCGTGAAGGACGTCCGTCAGTCCAAGGTCGGTGACACCATCACCAGCCTGCACAACGGCGCGACCGAAGCCCTCGGCGGCTACAAGGACCCGCGCCCGATGGTCTTCTCGGGCCTGTACCCGCTCGACGGCTCGGACTACCCCGACCTGCGCGAGGCCCTGGACAAGCTCCAGCTCAACGACGCCGCGCTGGTCTACGAGCCGGAGACCTCGGCGGCGCTCGGCTTCGGCTTCCGCGTCGGCTTCCTCGGTCTGCTCCACCTGGACGTGGTGCGCGAGCGCCTGGAGCGCGAGTTCGGTCTCGACCTGATCGCCACCGCGCCGAACGTGGTCTACCGCGTCGTCATGGAGGACGGCAAGGAAGTCTCCGTCACCAACCCGAGCGAGTTCCCCGAGGGCAAGATCTCGGACGTGTTCGAGCCGGTCGTACGGGCCACCCTGCTCGCGCCCTCCGAGTTCATCGGCGCGATCATGGAGCTCTGCCAGCAGCGCCGCGGCACCCTCCTCGGGATGGACTACCTCTCCGAGGACCGGGTCGAGATCCGCTACACGCTGCCGCTCGCGGAGATCGTCTTCGACTTCTTCGACCAGCTGAAGTCCAAGACGCGCGGCTACGCCTCCCTCGACTACGAGCCCACCGGCGAGCAGTCCGGCAGCCTGGTCAAGGTCGACATCCTGCTGCACGGCGACAAGGTCGACGCCTTCTCCGCCGTCTGCCACAAGGACGCGGCCTACGCCTACGGCGTACGCCTGGTGGCCAAGCTGCGCGAGCTCATCCCGCGGCAGGCCTTCGAGATCCCGATCCAGGCGGCCGTCGGCTCCCGCGTCATCGCCCGCGAGACCATCCGCGCCATCCGCAAGGACGTCCTCGCCAAGTGCTACGGCGGTGACATCTCCCGTAAGCGGAAGCTGCTGGAGAAGCAGAAGGAAGGCAAGAAGCGCATGAAGATGGTCGGCTCCGTGGAGGTCCCGCAGGAGGCCTTCATCGCCGTCCTCTCCAGTGACGAGTCCGGCGGCAAGAAGAAGTAGCCGCAGCGACCGTCATCGGATGAGAAGCAGGCCCCCGCGCTCCGGCGCGGGGGTCTGTTTCGTTATGAATCGGCGCCCCAGGGCCTCTTACGCGCCAGACGGAGGGCCCCTAGTCTGATCAATGCTCGTTGGTTACTCGCCAGTTTTTTGGTCGGATGCGGCCAAGCCCTGACTCAGCCACCCACCCTGACCCACCACCCAGTCAGTCCGCCCCTGTGATGAACAGGCCCTGCCGAGTGGTCCGGAGGATGTCCGTGAGCGACACACAGACCTTGATCGAGAACCGCCCGCCCACCGTGGCGACCCTCTTCCTGGAGCGTGTCGCCGCCACGCCGAACGGCGAGGCCTACCGCTATCCGGTGCCCGCGGCCGACGGCCGGGGCGGCCCGGACGACTGGAAGTCGCTGAGCTGGGGCCAGGCCGCCGAGCGGGTCTTCGCCATCGCGGCCGGAATCATCGACCTCGGGATCCAGCCGGAGCAGCGCGTGGCGCTGTCCTCCAACACCCGGGTGGAGTGGATCCTCGCCGACCTCGGCGTGATGTGCGCCGGCGGCGCCGTGACCACCATCTACCCGAGCACGAACGCCGAGGAGTCGGCGTTCATCCTCTCCGACTCCGAGAGCCGGATCCTGATCGCCGAGGACGCCGCGCAGCTGGCCAAGGCCCGCGAGCGCCGCGCCGACCTGCCCGAGCTCGCCCACGTGGTGGTCCTGCAGGCCGCCGACGCCGTCGCGGCCGACGGGGACCCCGAGGGCTGGGTGCTCTCCCTCGCCGATCTGGAGGCGCGCGGCCGGGAGTACCTCGCCAAGCACCCCGAGGCGGTCAAGGAGCGGATCGCGGCGATCACCGCCGACCAGCTCGCCACCCTCATCTACACCTCCGGCACCACGGGGCGCCCCAAGGGCGTGCGGCTGCCGCACGACAACTGGTCGTACATGGCCAAGGCCACCGTCGCCACCGGCCTGATCACCAAGGACGACGTCCAGTACCTCTGGCTGCCGCTCGCGCACGTCTTCGGCAAGGTGCTCACCTCCGGCCAGATCGAGGTCGGCCACGTCACCGCCGTCGACGGCCGCATCGACAAGATCATCGAGAACCTGCCGATCGTGCAGCCGACCTACATGGCGGCCGTCCCGCGCATCTTCGAGAAGGTCTACAACGGAGTCGCCGCCAAGGCCCGGGCCGGCGGCGGCGCCAAGTACAAGATCTTCCAGTGGTCCGTCGGCGTGGCCCGCGAGTACGCCAAGGTCACCCAGGACAACTTCCGCCGCACCGGCCGGGCGAGCGCCCCCTTCGGCCTCGCCACCAAGCACAAGGTCGCCGACGCGCTCGTCTACTCCAAGCTCCGCGAGGCCTTCGGCGGCAACCTGCGCGCCGCCGTCTCCGGCGCCTCCGCCCTCGCCCCCGACATCGGCTACTTCTTCTCCGGCGCGGGCATCCACATCCTGGAGGGCTACGGGCTCACCGAGTCCAGCGCCGCCTCCTTCGTCAACCCCGGCGAGGCCTACCGCACCGGCACCGTCGGCAAGCCGCTCCCCGGCACCGAGGTCCGCATCGCCGACGACGGCGAGGTGCTGCTGCGCGGCCCCGGCATCATGCAGGGCTACCACGGGCAGCCCGAGAAGACCGCCGAGGTCCTCGAGGCCGACGGCTGGCTGCACACCGGCGACATCGGCGAGCTCTCCGCGGACGGCTACCTGCGCATCACCGACCGCAAGAAGGACCTGATCAAGACCTCGGGCGGCAAGTACGTCGCCCCGGCGGAGATCGAGGGCCGGTTCAAGGCCCTGTGCCCCTACGTCTCCAGCATCGTCGTCCACGGCGCCGACCGGAACTTCTGCTCCGCCCTCATCGCCCTCGACGAGCCCTCCATCCTGGTCTGGGCCGCCGAGAACGGCCTGGAGGGCAAGACGTACTCCCAGGTCCTGGCCGCCCCCGAGACGAACCGGCTCATCGAGACCTACGTCCAGACCCTCAACGAGGGCCTCCAGCGCTGGCAGACGGTCAAGAAGTTCCGCCTCCTGCCGCGCGACCTCGACGTGGAGCACGGGGACCTCACCCCGAGCCTCAAGCTGAAGCGGCCGGTCGTCGAGCGCGAGTTCAAGCACCTCATCGAGGAGATGTACGAGGGGTCGCGCGAGGCGTAGCCAGGGGCTCGGCGCGAGCCCGTAAACGACCTTGGGGCAGTGCGGGACAATGGGCGCATGCCTTCCGCACTGCCCGACGGTGAACCCATGCCCGAAGACGGCTCGCTGCCGCTCCACGCCCTGGCGGGAGCCGGGGAGCGGCCGCTCGGGTTCTACCTGCACGTTCCGTACTGCGCCACGCGCTGCGGGTACTGCGACTTCAACACCTACACGGCCACCGAGCTGCGGGGCACCGGCGGTGTGCTCGCCTCCCGGGAGAACTACGCCGACACCCTGATCGACGAGGTCAGGCTGGCCCGCAAGGTCCTCGGGGACGACCCCAGGGCCGTACGGACCGTCTTCGTGGGCGGCGGCACGCCCACGCTGCTGCCCGCCGGCGACCTCGTACGGATGCTCGCGGCGATCCGCGAGGAGTTCGGGCTGGCCGAGGACGCCGAGGTCACCACCGAGGCCAATCCGGAGTCGGTGAACCCGGACTACCTGGCGGAGCTCCGCGCGGGCGGCTTCAACCGGATCTCCTTCGGCATGCAGAGCGCCAAGCAGCACGTCCTGAAGGTGCTGGACCGTACGCACACCCCCGGACGCCCGGAGGCCTGCGTCGCGGAGGCGCGGGCGGCGGGATTCGAGCACGTGAACCTGGACCTGATCTACGGGACGCCGGGGGAGTCGGACGAGGACTGGCGGGCGTCGCTGACGGCGGCCCTGGGGGCCGGACCCGATCACATCAGCGCCTACGCGCTGATCGTGGAGGAGGGCACCCAGCTCGCGCGGCGGATCCGGCGGGGCGAGGTCCCGATGACGGACGACGACGTCCACGCGGACCGGTACCTGATCCTCGACGCGGTGATGGCCGAGGCGGGGTACTCCTGGTACGAGGTCTCGAACTGGGCCACCTCCGAGGCCGGGCGCTGCCTGCACAACGAGCTGTACTGGCGCGGGGCCGACTGGTGGGGGGCCGGGCCCGGAGCGCACTCGCACGTGGGCGGGGTGCGGTGGTGGAACGTGAAGCACCCCGGTGCCTACGCGGCGGCGCTGGCGGAGGGGCGGTCGCCGGGGGCGGGGCGGGAGCTCCTCTCGGAGGAGGACCGGCGGGTCGAGCGGATCCTGCTGGAGCTTCGGCTCGTCGATGGGGTGCCGCTGTCGCTGCTGGCGCCTGCGGGGCTGGCGGCGTCCGTCCGTGCACTGGCCGACGGGCTCCTCGAAGCCGGCCCGTACGCGGCCGGGCGGGCCGTTCTGACCCTGCGGGGTCGCCTCCTGGCCGACGCGGTGGTCCGCGACCTGGTGGACTAGCCCCGGCCGGGGGCGGGGCGGCCCTGCGGGGCCGGGTCCCCTACCCACCCTTCCACCGTTCCCCGGGCTCCGCCCGGACCCGGTTCCGCGTGCGGCGCCGTTTCCGGGGGCCAGCCCCCGGACCCCCGCTCCTCAAACGCCGGAGGGGCTGGATTTCCGCCGGCCGGGGCTGGATTGCCCGCAGGGCACTCCCAGCCTCGCCGGCGTTTGAGGCGCGGGGGCCGGGGCGGAGCCCCGGGGAACGGGCGAAGGGCGGGTAGGGGACTTCTGCCCCGCAGGGCCGCCCCCACCCGGGTCACGCCGTCACGTGGTCGATCAAGTGCTCCACCGCGCCCAGCAGGGTGGGCTCCAGGTCCTTGTACGAGGTCACGCGGGACAGGATGTGCTGCCAGGCGGCTCCGGTGTTCTCCGGCCAGCCCAGGGCCCGGCAGATGCCCGTCTTCCAGTCCTGGCCGGGCGGGATCACCGGCCAGGAGCGGATGCCGAGGGCCGAGGGTTTCACCGCCTGCCAGACGTCCACGTACGGGTGTCCCACGATCAGGACGTGCGGGGAGGTCACGGAGGCGGCGATGCGGGACTCCTTGGAGCCCGGGACCAGGTGGTCCACCAGGATGCCCAGCCGGGCGTCCGCGGCGGGGGCGAAGTCCGCGACCACCGACGGGAGGTCGTCGATGCCCTCCAGGTACTCCACCACGACGCCCTCGATCCGCAGGTCGTCGCCCCAGACCCGTTCGACCAGTTCGGCGTCGTGGCGGCCCTCCACGTAGATCCGGCCCGCCCGGGCCACCCGCGCGCGGGCCCCGGGGACGGCGAGGGAGCCCGAGGCCGTACGGGCCGGGGCGGCCGGCCCCCGGGCCGGGCGGGTCAGGGTCACCACCGCGCCGTCCAGGAGGAAGGCACGGGGTTCGAGGGGGAAGACGCGGCGCTTGCCGAAGCGGTCCTCCAGGGTGACCGTGCCCGCCTCGCAGGCCACCACCGCGCCGCAGAAGTCCGTACCCGCCACCTCGACCACCAGATCGGGATCGGCCGGCACCTCCGGGACGGGCTTGGCGCGCTTCCACTGCGGGGTCAGGTCGGGGGAGTACTCACGCATCCGGCCGAGGGTAGGAGAGCCGGCCGCCTCAGGCGTCCGACACGCCGAAACGGGCCGCCAGTGTGTCGCGTTGGGCACGCACGAAGGCCGCGTCGACCACCGCTCCGTGACCCGGCACGTACAGAGCGTCGTCCCCGCCCAGGGCGAGGAGCCGGTCCAGGGCCGCCGGCCACTGCCCGGGCACCGAGTCCGGACCCGCCTGCGGCTGGCCCGATTCCTCGACCAGGTCGCCGCAGAAGACCACCTCGCGGGCTCCGGGCACGAAGGCGGCCAGATCGTGCCGGGTGTGACCCGGGCCCACGTTCGCCAACAGCACCTGCACTCCGCCCAGGTCGAGCGTCCACTCGCCCGACACCAGGTGCCGGGGGACCACCAGCAGGTCCGCCGCCTCGGCGGCCTCGGCCTCCGGCAGGCCCTGGCGGACCGCGTCCTCGCGCAGCTCCTCCCGGCCCGCCGAGAGCACGGCGTCCAGCCCGACCGGGCCGTAGACCTCCGCCCCCGCGAACGCCGCACCGCCCAGTACGTGGTCGAAATGTCCGTGTGTGAATGCGAGATGGGTCACGCGCCGGCCCGCCAGCCGCTCCGCCTCGGCCCGCACCAGCGCGCCTTCCCGCAGGGAGGACCCGGGGTCGATCAGGAGGGCCGAATCCTCGCCCACCACCAGTCCCACGGTGCAGTCCCACACCGGCAGGCGCTTGCGGCCGGCCCGTTCGGTGAGCCGTTCCCAGCCTGCCTCTTCCCAACGCACGTCCATGCCGCGACGCTACCTTGGCGGGCCGCCCTTGCTACGGGTGTACCACCCCGCCGTACACTGACCGGGGGATCTCTGGCACTCGAACGCTCAGAGTGCCAGCAGGCAGAGCCTGCCGAAGCCGCGAACGACGGAAACGATGGAGGTGTGCGCGATGCTCAGCGAACGCAGACTCGAAGTGCTGCGCGCCATCGTCCAGGACTACGTCGGGACGGAGGAGCCGGTCGGCTCCAAGGCGCTCACCGAGCGGCACCGGCTCGGCGTCTCGCCCGCCACCGTGCGCAACGACATGGCCGTCCTGGAGGACGAGGGCTACATCGCCCAGCCCCACACCAGCGCCGGCCGGATCCCCACCGACAAGGGCTACCGCCTCTTCGTCGACAAGCTGGCGGGGGTCAAACCCCTGTCGACGCCCGAACGCCGGGCCATCCAGAACTTCCTCGACGGGGCCGTGGACCTCGACGACGTCGTCGGCCGTACGGTGCGGTTGCTCGCGCAGCTCACCCGGCAGGTCGCCGTCGTCCAGTACCCGTCGCTGACCCGGTCCACCGTCCGGCACGTGGAACTGCTCGCGCTGGCCCCGGCCCGCCTGATGCTCGTCCTCATCACGGACACCGGCCGGGTCGAGCAGCGGCTCGTCGACTGCCAGACCCCCTTCGGGGAGGCCTCGCTCGCGGACCTGCGGGCCCGCCTCAACAGCCGTGTCGTCGGCCGCCGGTTCACCGACGTGCCGCCGCTGGTGCAGGATCTTCCGGAATCCTTCGAGAACGAGGACCGGGTGACGGTGCGTGCCGTCCTCGACACCCTCCTCGAAACGCTGGTCGAGGAGGCGGAGGAGCGGCTGATGATCGGCGGCACCGCCAACCTCACCCGCTTCGGACACGATTTTCCCCTGACGATCAGGCCGGTGCTCGAAGCGCTGGAGGAGCAGGTCGTGCTCCTCAAGCTGCTGGGCGAGGCCAGTGAGTCGGGAATGGCCGTAAAGATCGGGCATGAGAACGCCTACGAGGGACTGAACTCCACGTCCGTCGTCTCGGTCGGCTACGGTTCGGGCGGCGAAGCAGTCGCCAAACTCGGCGTGGTCGGACCGACCCGCATGGACTACCCCGGAACGATGGGAGCGGTACGCGCAGTGGCACGTTACGTCGGACAGATCCTGGCGGAGTCGTAAGTGGCCACGGACTACTACGCCGTTCTCGGCGTGCGCCGCGACGCATCGCAGGACGAGATCAAGAAGGCATTCCGGCGGCTCGCGCGCGAGCTGCACCCGGATGTGAACCCCGATCCCAAAACGCAAGAGCGTTTCAAGGAGATCAACGCCGCCTACGAGGTCCTCTCGGACCCGCAGAAGAAGCAGGTCTTCGACCTCGGCGGCGACCCGCTGTCCTCCTCGGGCGGCGGCGGAGCCGGGGGATTCGGGGCGGGTGGCTTCGGCAACTTCTCCGACATCATGGACGCCTTCTTCGGCCAGTCCTCGCAGCGCGGACCGCGCTCGCGGACCCGCCGCGGCCAGGACGCCATGATCCGCCTCGACCTGGAACTGGACGAGGCCGCCTTCGGCACGACCAAGGACATCCAGGTCGACACGGCCATCGTCTGCACCACCTGCTCCGGCGAAGGCGCCGCACCCGGCACCTCGGCGCAGACCTGTGACATGTGCCGCGGCCGCGGTGAGGTCTCGCAGGTCACCCGGTCCTTCCTGGGCCAGGTCATGACCTCGCGCCCCTGCCCGCAGTGCCAGGGCTTCGGCACCGTGGTCCCGACCCCGTGCCCCGAGTGCGCGGGCGACGGCCGGGTCCGCTCCCGCCGCAGCCTCACCGTCAAGATCCCGGCGGGCGTCGAGAACGGCACCCGGATCCAGCTCGCGGGCGAGGGTGAGGTCGGCCCCGGCGGCGGCCCCGCCGGCGACCTGTACGTGGAGATCCACGAGCTGCCGCACCCGACCTTCCAGCGGCGCGGGGACGACCTGCACTGCACGGTCACCATCCCGATGACCGCGGCCTCCCTGGGCACCAAGTGCCCGCTGGAGACCCTGGACGGCCTGGAGGAGATCGACATCCGGCCCGGCACCCAGTCCGGCCAGGCGATCCCCCTGCACGGCCGGGGCGTCACGCACCTGCGCGGCGGCGGCCGCGGAGACCTGATCGTCCACGTCGAGGTCACCACCCCGAACAAGCTGGACCCGGCGCAGGAGGACCTGCTGCGCCAGCTCGCGAAGCTGCGCGGCGAGGAGCGTCCGCTCGGCCAGTTCGCGCCGGGCCAGCAAGGCCTGTTCAGCCGCCTGAAGGACGCCTTCAACGGGCGCTGAGCCGCGCGCGGAGCAGCGTACGGGCAGCGTACGAGAACACCTGCGAGCCCGGTCCGGGGATGCCCCGGACCGGGCTCGCGGCATGCGGGACGGCAGGGCGGCGGCGGTATTCGGGCACCCCGGTGAAGGGGACTATGCCAGGCGAATGCCGTGATTCGGTCCCGTGAGCGGGACATGGCACGATGCAGCTCATGTCCTCCGCACCGAACGGTCTCTTCACGTACCCGATCGTGCAGGCGCCCATGGCGGGCGGCGCGTCCTGCCCGCCGCTCGCGGCCGCCGTGTGCGAAGCGGGCGGACTGGGCTTCCTCGCCGGCGGCTACAAAACCGCCGACGGCATGTACCAGGAGATCAAGCGGCTGCGCGCGCTCACCCGCCGCCCCTTCGGCGTCAACCTCTTCCTGCCGCAGACCGGGCACGTGGACCCGGCCGCCGTGGAGGCCTACCGGGGGCACCTCGCCAGTGAGGCCTCCTGGTACGAGATCTCGCTCGCCGACGAGGACATCATCGGCACCAGCGACGACGGCTACGACGCCAAACTGGCCATTCTCATCGAAGACCCGGTACCCGTGGTCTCGTTCACCTTCGGCCTGCCCTCACCCGCGGCCTTCACCTGCCTGCGCAAGGTCGGTACGTACACGATCGCCACCGTCACCTCCGTCGAGGAGGCCCGCGCCGCGCAGGCGGCCGGCGCCGACGCCGTCTGCGTCCAGGGCGTGGAAGCGGGCGGCCACCAGGGCACCCACCGCGACGACCCGCAGGGCGACGGCACGGCCGGAGTCGGCCTGCTCGCGCTCGTCGCGCAGGTGCGCGAGGCCGTGGCCCTCCCGATCATCGCGGCGGGCGGCCTGATGCGCGGCTCGCAGATCGCCGCGCTGCTCACCGCGGGCGCGGAGGCCGCGCAGCTCGGCACGGCCTTCCTGGCCTGCCCGGAGTCCGGCGCGCACGCCCTGCACAAGAAGGCGCTGACCGACCCCCTGTTCGTCCGGACGGAGCTGACCCGTGCCTTCTCCGGCCGGCCGGCCCGCGGGCTGGTCAACCGGTTCATGCGCGAGCACGGCCCGTACGCCCCGGCCGCGTACCCGCAGGTCCACCACCTGACCGCGCCGCTGCGCAAGGCCGCCGCCGCGGCCGGGGACCCGCAGGGCATGGCCCTGTGGGCGGGCCAGGGGCACCGGCTGGCGCGGGCCCTGCCGGCCGGGGAGCTGGTGGAGGTGCTCGCGGCGGAACTCGGCGCGGCGCAGGACGTGTTGAAGGCAATGCAGATGAGGAGTGCGTCATGACCGCCCCGGTGTTCGTGGTCGAAAAGGTTCCCGCGGGGCCGGAGTTCGTGCTGGACGGCCCCGAGGGCCGCCACGCGGTCTCCGTGAAGCGGCTGGCCCCGGGCGAGGCCCTCGTGCTGACCGACGGACGGGGCGACTGGGCCGAGGCCGTCGTGACGGCCGCCGAGGGCAAGGACCGCCTCGTCGTCTCCGTGTCCGGAGTCTTCGAGGAGCCGGAGCCCGCCGTCCGGATCACCGTCGTCCAGGCCCTGCCCAAGGGCGACCGGGGCGAGGTGGCCGTCGAGACCATGACGGAGACCGGCGTCGACGCGATCGTTCCCTGGCAGGCTTCGCGCTGCATCACCCAGTGGCGCGGCGAGCGGGGCGCCAAATCCCTCGCGAAGTGGCGGGCCACCGCCCGGGAGTCCGGCAAGCAGTCCCGCCGGGTCCGCTTCCCCGACGTCGAGGAAGCACTGTCGACCAAGCAGGTCGCGACGCTGCTCGCCGGGGCCGACCTCGCGGTGGTCCTGCACGAGGACCGGGACGCCCCCTCGGGCGCGCTGGCCACCGCGGAACTGCCCGCCGCCGGCTCCATCGTCCTGGTCGTCGGACCCGAGGGCGGGGTCTCCCCGGACGAACTCGCCGCCTTCGCCGCGGCCGGGGCGCACCCGTACCGGCTGGGCCCCTCGGTGCTGCGCACCTCCACGGCGGGCACGGCCGCCGCGGCGGTCCTGCTGGCGAGGACGGGCCGCTGGTCCTGATCGGTCCGGCGGGGGCGGTGGATACGATGCCCGAATCGATCACCCGTCACGAAGGGCTCAGCACATGGCCGGGGAACCGCAGGCCGACTGCCTGTTCTGCAAGATCGTCGCAGGGAACATCCCCGCGACGGTCGTCCGGGAGACGGACACCACCGTCGCCTTCCGGGACATCAACCCGCAGGCGCCCACCCACGTCCTCGTCATCCCGAAGGTGCACTACCCCGACGCCGCCTCCCTCGCGGCCGCGGAGCCCGGGATCGCCGCCGACGTCCTGAGCGAGGCCGGCCGCATCGCCGCCGACGAGAAGATCGTCGAGCACGGCTACCGCGTCGTCTTCAACACCGGCGCCGGCGCCGGCCAGACCGTCTTCCACGCCCACGCGCACGTCCTCGGCGGGCGCGGGCTTCAGTGGCCCCCCGGTTAAGACGTGTCCGTACGAGAACTCGTGGTCCTCGGCACCGCCAGCCAGGTGCCCACCCGCCACCGCAACCACAACGGCTACCTGCTGCGCTGGGACGGCGAGGGCATCCTCTTCGATCCCGGCGAGGGCACCCAGCGCCAGATGCTCCGCGCCGGGGTGGCCGCGCACGACATCAACCGGATCTGTGTCACCCACTTCCACGGGGACCACAGCCTCGGCCTCGCCGGAGTCATCCAGCGGATCAACCTCGACCGGGTCCCGCACCCCGTCACCGCCCACTACCCGGCCTCCGGGCAGAAGTTCTTCGACCGGCTGCGGTACGCCACGGCCTACCGCGAGACCGTGCAGCTCGCCGAGGAGCCGGTGGCCGGGGACGGGATCCTGGCGCGCGGGGACGCGTACACCCTGGACGCCGTACGGCTCTCCCACCCGGTGGAATCCTTCGGCTACCGGGTCACCGAGCCCGACGGACGCCGGATACGGCCCGAGCTGCTCGCGCTCCACGGGATCAAGGGGCCGGACGTGGGCCGGATCCAGCGCGAGGGCGGCCTCGGCGGGGTCACCCTCGAGGAGGTCAGCGAGGCACGTCCCGGACAGCGGTTCGCCTTCGTCATGGACACCCGGCTCTGCGAGGGCGTCGAGGTGCTCGCGGCGGGCTGCGACATGCTGGTGATCGAGTCGACCTTCCTCGACGAGGACGTCCAACTGGCCACCGACCACGGGCACCTCACCGCGGGGCAGGCGGCGCGGGTGGCCCGGGACGGGGGAGTGCGGCACCTCGTGCTGACGCACTTCTCGCAGCGCTACGGTGATCCGTCGGAGTTCGAACGCCAGGCGCGCGCGGCCGGCTTCGAGGGGGAGCTCACGATCGCAGCCGACCTCGTACGGGTCCCCGTGCCCAAGCGGGCCTGATAGCGGGCCCGCCCCCGGGCCAGGGGCCCTGCGGGGCCTGTCCCCTACCCACCCTTCCACCGTTCCCCGGGCTCCGCCCCAGGGAACGGCGGAAGGGCGGGTCGGGGGCCTCGCCCCGCAGGGCCTAGACGCCGGTGCGGGTCCGCTTGCGGGTGCGCTCCCGGGCCCGGCGGGCCGCCGCCGGGGAGAGCAGCAGGACCCGGAGCGGCGGGAGGCGCAGCGGGCGGGCGCGGAGCGGTGCGAGCTCCACGACCTCCAGCTCCTGCGCGCCGACCCTCGGCACCGAACCGGCCGGCGTCCCGGCCCCGGCGGCGAGCACGGCCGCCGGGGCCCCGCCGCGCCGGCGCACCGAGCCGGGGGTCAGCGGGCGTCCGCCGACGTGCAGGGCGACCGCGGTCATCGGCCCGGCCACCGCCAGCAGCAGCCCACCCAGGACCAGGCCCATGCCGGGGAAGCCCGCACCCTCGGCGAGCAGGCTCCCGGTGACGGGCCCGCAGGCCACGCCGAGCGAGGACGCGGAACCGACCAGGACGGCCCAGCGCCCGCGCGGGTCGAGGGCGGCGGCGAGGCCGATGGCGTAGGAGAGCACGACGGGGTAGACCGCGTTCCACAGGATCTCCCCGGCCGCGAAGGAGCCCAGGTCCCGGGCGTGCGAGGCCAGCACCACGCAGCAGGCGATGACCGCCGTGCCCACGCCCACCGGGACCGCCCGCCCGAGCCGGGCCCCCAGCGCGGAGGCGGCGGTGACCCCGAGCAGCCCGGCGCCGAGCGCGGCCGCGAAGACGACCCCGAGGGCGACCTCGGACAGGCCCGCCTGCTGGGCGCCGATGCGGCCGCTGACGCCCCAGAGGGCGTTCTGGGCCAGCGACCACAGCATCAGGGCCCCGGCGAGCACCACCCCGGCGCGCGGGTACGGCAGCCGACCGCAGACCCGTACGGCGCGGTCCGTGCGGGCCGCGCCGTCCGCGCGGTCGGCCCCTTCGAGGCGGCCCGCCGCCGGCCAGCACACCAGCGCGACCAGGGCGATCGCCGCGAACGGCAGCCAGTGCCCGCCGCCGAGCCGGGGCAGGGTCAGGTACAGGGCCCCGGCCGTGGCCGACACCGACAGCAGCCCCAGCGAGGAGGTCCGGTGCGGGTCGCGCTGCGCCGCGATCCCGGAGGCGGCCACGGCGGTGGTCGTGCCCGAACCGAAGCCGCCGAGGACGGCGCCCGCGATGACGAGGGGGAGCTGCGCGGTGGCGGCCGCCGTGCCGTACCCGAGGGCGGCGAGCAGCAGCCCGAGCCGGGCCAGCGGACGCGGTCCGTAGCGCGGGATGCGGGAGGCGAGGGTGAATCCCGCGGCGGCCGAGCCGAGCAGCAGGACCGAGCCGATCAGTCCGGCCTGTGCGGGGCTCAGCGGGAGGTGTGCGTCGAGCCGGCCGACGACGGTCGGCAGCAGGTACGGGGCGACGTAACCGGAGGTGAAGAGCGCGACGAGCGGCCAGGCGGCGGGCGGCGCGGGGGTGCGGTCGAGCACGGATGTTCCAGGTGGTGCAGGTGGAGCATGAGATTCCGCAAGAGCGCGGGGCTCATATCTATCAAGCGGCCGGAGGCTCCGAGAAGAGCGTTCGGGCGGTGATCTGCGTCACACTGTAGGCCGGGTCCTCCCGGTCGGGAGGGCCTCAAGGCGGACTCGGGTTGGGCTCAACGAGGAGTTGAGCCCAATGCAGGAACGACTCGCCAAGATCAGAACACGCGCCGACCGAACGGGGAGTACATCGTGACCAGTCGCAGCAGCCGGGACAGCCTCGATTCCGCCGTGGACCCCCTCGGTCCGCTGCGCGACCCCCAAGAACCCGGCTGCGACGTCTTCCTGACGGGCACGGTCTTCCTCGACATCATCTTCACCGGCCTCGACTCGGCCCCCGTGCGCGGCACGGAGTCCTGGGCGCGCGGCATGGGGTCCAGTCCCGGCGGCGTCGCCAACATGGCCACCGCCCTCGCCCGGCTCGGCCTGCGCACCTCCCTGGCCGCCGCCTTCGGGGACGACCACTACGGGGAGTACTGCTGGGACGCCCTCGAGCAGGGCGAGGGCATCGACCTGTCGATGTCGCGGACCGTGCCCGGCTGGCACAGCCCCGTCACCGTCTCGATGGCGTACGAGGGCGAGCGCACGATGGTCTCCCACGGCCACGAGGCCCCGCTCCCGGCGGGCCCCGGACCCTTCCCCCAGTGCCCGCCCCGCGCCCGCGCGGCCGTGGCCTCGCTCGGCCCGGGCGGCGGCGAGGCCTGGGTCGCCGAGGCGGCCCGGCGCGGGGCCAGGGTCTTCGCCGACGTCGGCTGGGACGACAGCGGGCGCTGGGACCTGGGGGCGCTGGCCGATCTGGAGCACTGCGAGGCCTTCCTGCCCAACGCGGGGGAGGCCATGGCCTACACGCGCACCGACTGCCCGCGCGCGGCGGCCCGGGCACTGGCCGAGAAGGTGCCGATCGCGGTGGTGACGATGGGCGCCGAGGGCTCGTACGCGGTGGACGGGCGGACCGGGGAGACGGCCGAGGTCCCCGCGATCGCGGTCGACGCCCTGGACCCGACCGGCGCGGGCGACGTGTACGTCGCGGGCTTCCTGACCGGCACCCTCGCCGAGTGGCCGCTCGCGGACCGGCTCGCCTTCGCGGGCCTGACGGCCGCCCTGTCGGTGCAGGAGTTCGGCGGCTCCCTGTCGGCCCCCGGCTGGCCGGAGGTGGCCCACTGGTGGCGCGCCGCCCCGGAGGCCCTGCGCGACCGGTACGGCTTCCTGGACGGCCTCGTTCCGCGGGCCGCCGCCCCGGCCAGCCGCCGCCGGGCGGTCCCGACGATCGGCTTCCGCCAGTCGGCGTAGGGCCCGGCCGGCCGGGGGACGCGGCGGGGCCGCGCCCCGGCCCCGCCGCCGCGGAGGGGCCGACGTGGGCCGGGCCCCGTAGGGGACCCCGTAAAACCCCTCGGGGATGGCGGGGCGGCGACGTAGGCTTGGAAGTCCGGTGGCCGTCGATCGGCGCGGCCCCTCAGTGGGAGGTATGCGCAGGCCACAGTGCCGGCCCATGACTCAGACACCGACAGGCAAGACCCCCGCGCCGGGGCAGGCGCGAGCCCACTTCTCCGTACCGGCCACCCATCCGATGGTGTCCGTCCTCGGCTCGGGCGACGCCCTGCTGCGCGTGATCGAGAAGGCCTTCCCGAGGGCCGACATCCATGTTCGGGGCAATCAGGTCAGCGCGATCGGCGCGGCGGCGGAAGTCGCTCTGATCCAGCGCCTGTTCGACGAGATGATGCTGGTGCTCCGCACCGGGCAGCCGATGACGGAGGACGCAGTGGAACGCTCGATCGCCATGCTCAAGTCGAGCGGCAACGGCGAGGGCCCGGACGAGACGCCCGCCGAGGTGCTCACCCAGAACATCCTCTCCAGCCGCGGCCGGACCATCCGTCCCAAGACGCTCAACCAGAAGCGGTACGTCGACGCGATCGACAAGCACACGATCGTCTTCGGCATCGGCCCCGCCGGTACCGGCAAGACCTACCTCGCCATGGCCAAGGCGGTCCAGGCCCTGCAGTCCAAGCAGGTCAGCCGGATCATCCTGACCCGCCCGGCGGTCGAGGCGGGCGAGCGCCTGGGCTTCCTCCCCGGCACCCTCTTCGACAAGATCGACCCGTACCTGCGGCCGCTCTACGACGCCCTGCACGACATGATCGACCCGGACTCGATCCCGCGGCTGATGGCGGCCGGGACCATCGAGGTGGCGCCGCTGGCCTACATGCGCGGCCGCACCCTCAACGAGGCGTTCGTCGTCCTCGACGAGGCGCAGAACACCACACCCGAGCAGATGAAGATGTTCCTGACCCGGCTCGGGTTCGACTCGAAGATCGTCGTCACCGGCGACGTGACCCAGGTCGACCTCCCGGGTGGCGCCAAGAGCGGTCTGCGGCAGGTGCAGGACATCCTCGAAGGGGTGCCGGACATCGCCTTCTCGCGGCTCACGTCCGAGGATGTCGTCCGGCACAAGCTGGTCGGCCGTATCGTCGACGCGTACGAGAAGTACGACGACAGCCAGGACGCGAAGCAGTCGCGGAACGGCTTCCAGCGGAAGTAGAAATCAGCGCACCATGTCGATCGACGTCAACAACGAGTCCGGAACCGATGTCGACGAGCGGGCGATCCTCGACATCGCCCGCTACGCACTCGCCCGGATGCGGATCCACCCGCTCTCGGAGCTCTCCGTCATCGTCGTCGACGAGGACGCGATGGAGCAGCTCCACATCCAGTGGATGGACCTGCCCGGACCCACCGACGTCATGTCCTTCCCGATGGACGAGCTGCGTCCGCCGAAGAAGGACGAGGAGGAGCCCCCGCAGGGGCTCCTCGGTGACATCGTGCTCTGCCCCGAAGTCGCCAAGAAGCAGGGGGAGGACGCGCCGACGCAGCACTCCATGGACGAGGAGCTCCAGCTCCTGACCGTCCACGGGGTGCTGCACCTGCTCGGGTACGACCACGAGGAGCCGGACGAGAAGGCGGAGATGTTCGGCCTCCAGGCGGCCATCGTCGACGGCTGGCGCGGTGAGAACGGCGTGACCGGCCCGTCCCCGGCGCCGACCGTCTCATGACCGGTGACCTCCAGCTGATCACCGGGGCCGTCCTGCTGGTCGTGGTGGCCTGGTTCGCCGCGTGCGCCGAGTCCGGGATCGCCCGGATCTCCGCCTTCCGCGCCGAACAGGCCGTACGGGAGGGCCGGCGCGGCAGCGCGAAGCTGGCCCAGGTCGCCGGAGACCCCACCCGCTACGTCAATGTCGCGCTGCTGGTCCGGGTCACCTGCGAGATGGCGGCGGGCGTGCTCGTCACGTACGTCTGCCTCGACGAGTTCGGGGAGAACTGGACCGCACTGCTCGTGGCCATCGCCGTGATGGTGCTCGTGTCCTACGTGGCCGTCGGGGTGTCCCCGCGCACCATCGGCCGGCAGCACCCGCTGAACACGGCGACCGCCGCGTCCTACGTCCTCGTACCGCTCGCCCGGATCATGGGGCCGATCCCGCAGTTGCTGATCCTCCTCGGCAACGCGCTCACGCCCGGGAAGGGCTTCCGCAAGGGGCCCTTCGCCTCCGAGGCGGAGCTGCGCGCGATGGTCGACCTCGCGGAGAAGGAATCGCTGATCGAGGACGACGAGCGCCGCATGGTGCACCAGGTCTTCGAGCTGGGCGACACCCTCGTGCGCGAGGTCATGGTGCCGCGCACCGACCTGGTCTGCATCGAGCGGTACAAGACGGTGCGTCAGGCGACCACGCTCGCGCTGCGGTCCGGTTTCTCGCGGATCCCGGTGACCGGGGAGAACGAGGACGACATCGTCGGCATCGTGTACCTGAAGGACCTGGTCCGCAAGACGCACATCAGCCGGGACGCCGAGAGCGACCTGGTCTCCACGGCGATAAGGCCCGCGGTGTTCGTGCCGGACACCAAGAACGCGGGCGACCTGCTGCGCGAGATGCAGTCGGTACGCAACCACGTGGCGGTCGTCATCGACGAGTACGGCGGCACCGCCGGCATCGTCACCATCGAGGACATCCTGGAGGAGATCGTCGGCGAGATCACCGACGAGTACGACCGGGAGATCGCGCCCGTGGAGGAACTGGGCGGGGACCGCTACCGGGTGACCGCGCGGCTGGACATCACCGACCTCGGCGAGCTGTTCAAGGTGGACTCCTTCGACGACGAGGACGTGGAGACGGTCGGCGGACTGCTCGCCAAGGCGCTCGGCCGGGTGCCGATCGCCGGCGCCTCGGCGGTGGTGGACCTGCCGGACGGGCGGCCGCTGCGGCTGACGGCGGAGTCCCCGGCGGGGCGGCGGAACAAGATCGTGACCGTGCTGGTGGAGCCGGTGGTTCCGGTGGAGGGCCAGGAAGGGGAGACGGAGTGACGCCGGCGGAGCTGCGCGCCTTCTGTCTGGGGTTCAACGCGGCGGTGGAGGAGTTCCCCTTCACCCCGGAGACCTCGGTGTTCAAGGTGCTGGGGAAGATGTTCGCGCTGAGCGCGCTGGACGCCGACCCGCTGAAGGTCAACCTCAAGTGCGACCCGGAGCAGGCGGTGCGGCTGCGTTCGGAGCACGAGGCGGTCGTGCCGGGCTGGCACATGAACAAGCGGCACTGGAACACGGTGACCGCGGGCGGGCCGGGTGCGCTGCCCGACGCGCTGGTCCGGGAGCTGGTCGAGGATTCGTACGACCTGGTGGTCGCGGGTCTGCCGAGGGCGGAGCGGCTGCGGCTCGACAGGCCGTAGCGGCGGGGGCCGGCCGGGGCCGACCCGGGTCTGCCGGGGCCGGTCGGCCTCGGGGTTTCCGGCTCCCGGCTTCCCGGCCCCCCGACTTCCCGGCCCCCCGGCGTTCCGGGTCGTGGAATCCGGGAAGGGTCCAAGGTCGTGGATCACAGGACCTTCGGGGCCGCGCCTCCGCTTACGCAGCGCTTAGTTTTATCCCTGCCGCCAAGATCCCGGGGGGACACCGGGGGTGGAGGGGAGAGCGCGTCCGCGGGGTCGTCGTGCGGCCCCGCGGACGCGCTCCATATGCTTCGGGCTATGACCGACAGCACCGGGATCGACCCCGAAGACACCAAGATCATCACATTGGCGCGCAGCGCCCGGGCCCGCAACGGCGTGCCCGAGGGGGCGGCGGTCCGGGACGAGACCGGCCGTACGTACGTCGCCGGAACCGTGGCGCTGGACTCCCTGAAGCTGAGCGCGCTCCAGACGGCCGTCGCGATGGCCGTGGCCAGCGGCGCCCAGTCCCTGGAGGCGGCAGCCGTGGTCAGCGCCGCCGAGGCCCCCTCCGACGCCGACCGCGCGGCGGTCCGTGACCTCGGCGGCCCGGACACTCCGGTCCTCCTGGCGGGCCCGGACGGCACCCTGAAGTCGACGACTCCCGCCGGAGCCTAAGCCGTAGCCGCCGGGCCGCCCGGGCCGTCAGGTCCGGGCGGCCTCGGCGGAGGTCCGCCGGCGGATGACCATCGCCATCAGGGCGGCCATCGCGCACAGGGCGCCCGAGGCGTACCAGACGGGGTCGTACGAGCCGAAGGCGTCGCGGGCCAGCCCGCCGAGGAAGGCCACCACCGCCGCGCCGATCTGGTGCGAGGCCAGGACCCAGCCGAAGACGATGGCGCCGTCCTCGCCGTAGTGCTCGCGGCACAGGGCGATCGTCGGCGGGACCGTCGCGACCCAGTCCAGGCCGTAGAAGACGATGAAGAAGATCATCGGCGGGTGCACGGTCGGGGCCAGCAGCATCGGGAGGAAGAGCAGCGAGACCCCGCGCAGGGCGTAGTAGACGGCGAGGAGGCGGCGCGATTCGAAGCGGTCCGTCAGCCAGCCGGAGAACACCGTGCCGATCACGTCGAACACGCCGATCACGGCGAGGAGCCCGGCCGCGGCCGTCACCGGCATGCCGTGGTCGTGGGCCGACGGGACGAAGTGGGTCTTCACCAGCCCGTTGGTCGAGGCCCCGCAGATCGCGAAGGTGCCCGCCAGCAGCCAGAAGGGGCCGGTCCGGGCCGCCTTGGCCAGTACCCCCAGGGCCCGGCGGGCGGCGCCGGGGACGGGTGCGGGCTTGGGCGTGTACGCGCCCCCGTACGGGGTGGTCCCGATGTCCGCCGGGTGGTCGCGCAGCAGCAGCCAGACGAAGGGCACGACGGCGAGGGCCGCCAGCGAGACGGTGACCGCCGCAGGGCGCCAGCCGTGGTTCTCGACCAGCCAGGCCAGCAGCGGCAGGAACACCAGCTGGCCGGAGGCCCCGGCGGCGGTCAGGATGCCGGTGACCAGGCCGCGCCGGGCGGTGAACCAGCGGTTGGTCACCGTCGCGGCGAAGGCCAGGGCCATCGAGCCGCTGCCCAGGCCGACCAGGACGCCCCAGTACAGGATCAGTTGCCAGGAGGTGGTCATCCACACGGTGGCCACCGAGCCGGCGGCTATGACGGTCAGCGCGAGGGCGACGACCCTGCGGATGCCGAAGCGGTCCATCAGCGCGGCGGCGAACGGCGCGGTGAGCCCGTACAGCGCGAGGTTCACGGAGACGGCGAGGCCGATCGTGCCGCGCGACCAGTCGAACTCCTCGTGCAGCGGCTCGATGAGCAGTCCGGGGAGCGAGGCGAAGGCGGCGGCGCCGATGATCGTCACGAAGGCGACGGCCGCGACGAACCAGGCGCGGTGGACGCGGTGCGGCCCCCGCAGCGGTGCGCCGGCCGTGGAGTCGGGTCCGGCCGCCGGGCCGGAGGCGGGCGTCGGTGCGGGGGAGGCGTCGCGGTAGGCGTCGGGGGAGGTGCCTGGGGAGGGGCCGGGGCCCGGGTCTGTCTGCGTCACGTCGACAGTTTCCGGCCGCCGGGGACCCGTACGACAGTGGCCTGACCGACACCCTTCGATATGATCGGGCCATGGAGACTCGTGCGCACCGTGTCCACCGTGTTGTCGTACTGGCCCTCTCCGGCCTGCTGCCCTTCGAGCTCGGGATCCCGCACCGGATCTTCGGGCGGGCGAAGGATCCCGCCGGGCAGCCGCTGTACGAGATCCTCACCTGCGGGCTCGCCCCCGGCCGGGTCCCCACGGACGCCGACTTCGACATCCACGTCGAGCACGGTCCCGAACTGCTGGCCACGGCCGACACGGTGGTGGTCCCCGCCTCCTACGAGCTGGGACCGGTCCACGACGAGGGCCGGCTCACCCCCGAACTGGCCGCCGCCCTCGCGCACATCAGGCCCGGCACCCGGCTCGTCTCCATCTGCACCGGCGGCTACGTCCTGGCCGCCGCCGGGTACCTGGACGGCCGCCGGGCCACCACCCACTGGTCCGCCGCCGAGCACTTCCAGCAGACCTTCCCGGCCGTCCTGGTCGACCCGGGCGTGCTCTACACCGACGACGGGGACGTGCTCACCTCCGCCGGAGTCGCCGCCGGGATCGACCTGTGCCTGCACATCGTGCGCCGCGACCACGGCGCGGCCGTCGCCAACGACGTGGCCCGGCGCACCGTCGTACCGCCGCACCGCGAGGGCGGGCAGGCGCAGTTCATCGAGCGCCCGGTGCCGCAGCCGCAGCGGTCGGCCACCACCGCGGCCCGCGCCTGGGTACTGGATCGGCTGCACGAACCGCTGCGGCTGACCGACCTGGCGCGGCAGGAGGCGATGTCCGTACGGACCTTCACGCGCAGGTTCCGCGAGGAATCGGGGCTCAGCCCGGGCGAATGGATCGTCGGGCAGCGGGTGGAGCGGGCCCGGGCGCTGCTGGAGCGGACCGACCTGCCGATGGAACACGTGGCCCGTGAGGCGGGCTTCGGGACCGCGCAGTCGCTGCGCAAACACGTGCAGGCGGCGCTCGGCGTGAGCCCGACGGCCTACCGGCGGACCTTCCGGGAGGCCGCACCCGGCACCATGCTGCCATCTCCTGATGGGACATCAGTTGGTGCCGGGTCCGTGCATTGACATATCCCCCCGCCCGCTCGTGAATGGCCCCCTGGCGGGGTACGGGATCCCAGGGGGCGGTCAGTGCGGACTTCGGCGCGAACGACGGCGCGGACAACGGCGCGGCACAGGGGGTGGTCGGCGGCCGTCGGCATGGCGGTCCTGGCCGCCGCGACCGGGGGAGCGCTGAGCGCGCCCGCCGCCGCGGAGGGGGAGACGCCCGCGGGGCAGGTCGAGTTTCCCACGCACTGCCTGCCGCCGCAGGAAGCCGGGCTGCCGCCGGCCGACGGGCCCACCACCGCACGGATCACCGTCGACGACTCCACACCGCGCGTGGGCGACACCGTCACCGTCACCTACCAGGTCACCCGGACCCCCGCCGTGAACCCGCTCTCCGTCGGCCTGCCCGCCGACGTCCTCACCCCGACCGGGCGCATCGTGCTCGGGGGCGTGCAGCAGGGCGAGGTCACGGTCGTCGGGGCCAAGCGCAACGATCCGGTCGAGCCGGGCGGGGCGCTGCCCGCCGTCACCATGACCGGCACCTTCACCGTCACCGCCCCCGGCGAGATCACCCTGGCCCCGGGCGGCTACACCCTGCACACCGGCCACCTGCTCGAACTGGACACCGTCTGCGCCGGCGCCTTCGGGAGCGTGCCGCCGGGACCGGACCCGACACCGTCCGCGGAGCCCTCCGCGTCCGCCTCCGCCTCCGGGGTTGCGTCCGCGGGGCCGTCGCCGGTGTCACCGTCCGGGCCCGCCTCTCCGTCCCCGTCCGTGCCCCCGTCCACGGTGCCGCTGCCGGCCGGGCCGCCGGTCGCGCAGCGGATCACCGCGAGCCCGCTGCCGACGGCCAACCTGCGCGCCGTCGCGCTCGGTACGGCGGCGGGAGCCCCGGGCGCCAAGGTCAAGGTCACCGGAGCCGGCTTCGTCCCCGGCGCGGAGGTCACCGTGGCCGGCCGGGCGGGTACGGCCGAGACCGCCGACCTGGTCACCGCGAAGGCCGACGAGCTCGGCGTGGTCCTCGCGGAGCTGCCGGTCACGGACCGGGCGACCACCGCGGTCGTGGCGTACGAGGGTCCCGCCTGGACCCCGGAGCGGGGCTCGGGCCCGTCCGCGTACACGGTGATCGCCGCCGCCCCGCTGCCGCCGGGCAGCCAGACGGTGACGGCGGTCGTGCAGCCGGGCGAGCTCGGCATGAACCAGGAGGGCGACGCCGTGACCCTGGCCGCGGTCCCGTACGGGGACGGCGGAGCGGCGGCGGGCCGGATCGGCACCGTCACCGTGAAGGACGCCCGCGGCGGGCCGGCCGGGTGGTCCCTGATCGGCAAGGTCACCGACTTCACCGGCTCCGGCGGGGTCCGCATCCCGGGCGCCTCCCTGAGCTGGACCCCGACGTGCGCGGCCGCGCCCGGCAGCCCCAGCGCGTGTACGCCGGGCAGCGCGGGCACCGTCGGGCCGGACGGTGCGGTGCTGGCCTCCACCGGTGATGCCGCGCTCGTCGGCGGCACCTTCACCGTCGACGCGGGCGTCACCCTCCAGGTGCCCCCGTACACCCCGCCGGGCGCCTACACGGCGGTGCTGACGCTGACGTTGTCGTGACCCGGCCCGGCCGCGCCAGCACCCCTGTCCCGCTGCGCGGGGCCGCTTCCCCTACCCGCCCTTCCACCATCCCGCAGACTCCGTCCGGGGGGACCCCCAGCCGGGCGCTGCCCGGACCCCGGACCCCCTGGGGCTCCGCCCCAGACCCCGCTCCTCAAACGCCGGAGGGGCTGGATTCTCGTCGGCGTCAGCCGTATCCAGCCCCTCCGGCGTTTGAGGAGCGGGGGTCCGGGGGCCGGCCCCCGGCAACGGCGCCGCGCACGGCAGGGGTCCGGGCGGAGCCCGGGGAACGGGGGAAGGGCGGGGTGGGGAGAGGAACCCTCCGGGACCGCCCCGCGCGGGTATGGCGGCTCCGCGCCGCAGCCGCGGTAGCGGCACTGGCCGCGCGGCCACGGCAGCACCTGGCCGGGTCGACGACCGCCGCTGTGCTCGTCGGGCTCGGCATCCTTCTGCTCGGCGGAGCCGGACCCGCCGCGGCCGCCGACAACGGGCAGTGGTCCGTCCTGCCCGCCGCCAACAAGCTCGGGCAGCGCCCGTACTTCTACCTCGCCGCCGCTCCCGGCCAGGCCGTCACCGACTCCGTGACCATCGCCAACCGCACCGACCGGCCCCGCACCTTCCGCCTGTACGCCGCCGACGCCTACAACACCGCCCGCGACGGCGGCTTCGCCCTGCGCGGGCCCGGGGAACCGCGTACCGCGACGGGCGCCTGGACGGCGCTGGCGCGGGAGCGGATCACCGTCCCGGCGAAGACGGCGGTCGACGTCGGCTTCACCCTCACCGTCCCCGACCGGGCCGAACCGGGGGACCACCCCGGAGCCGTCGTCGCCCTGGAGGACCGGCCGGCCGACACCGCGGTGCGGGGGACCGCCGGACAGGGGATGGGGATTCAGCAGGCCGTCGCCGCCCGCCTCTACCTCCGGGTCACCGGTCCCACCGCCCCCGCCCTGGCCGTCGAGGACCTCCGCACCGACCGCCGTGGCACCGCCGGCGCGGAGATCTCGTACACGCTCCACAACCTCGGCAACGTCACCCTGCGGCCCCGAGCCACCCTGACCGCCTCCGGAGCCCTCGGCCGGAGCCTCCTTTCCCGCCCTCTCACCGGCCTGCCCACCGAGCTGCTGCCCGGGCAGCGGGTCCGGCTCACCGCACCCTGGGCGGACCCTCCCGCACTGGAATGGGCCGAGGTCACGGTGGTGGCGCGGGCCGACGGCGCGGCCGCCACCGCCACCGTCGGACACGCCGCGCACCCCGCCCTGAACGGCCTGCTGGCGGCCGCTCTCGCCCTCGTGGCGGCGGTCTGGTCGGCGCTGGGACCCGCATCGGGGAGAATGGCCCGTATGAGCGATCGTTCCCCCGAGACCACCAGCCCGCACCGTGCGGGCTTCGCATGCTTCGTCGGCCGTCCCAACGCGGGGAAGTCGACCCTGACCAACGCGCTCGTGGGTACCAAGGTCGCGATCACCTCCAACCGGCCGCAGACCACCCGCCACACGGTCCGCGGCATCGTGCACCGCCCCGACGCCCAGCTCGTCCTGGTCGACACGCCCGGCCTCCACAAGCCGCGCACCCTGCTCGGCGAGCGGCTGAACGACGTCGTGCGCGCGACCTGGTCCGAGGTCGACGTGATCGGCTTCTGCCTGCCCGCGGACCAGAAGCTCGGCCCCGGTGACAAGTTCATCGTCAAGGAGCTCGCGGGGATCAAGAAGACCCCCAAGATCGCCATCATCACCAAGACCGACCTCGTCGAGTCGAAGGTGGTGGGCGAGCAGCTCATCGCCGTGCACCAGCTCGCCGAGGAGCTGGGCTTCGAGTGGGCCGAGATCGTCCCCGTCTCGGCGGTCGGCGACACCCAGGTCCAGCTGCTGGCGGACCTGATCGCGCCGATGCTGCCGAAGAGCCCGCCGCTGTACCCGGAGGGCGACCTCACCGACGAGCCCGAGATGGTCATGGTCGCGGAGCTGATCCGCGAGGCCGCGCTGGAAGGCGTACGGGACGAGCTCCCGCACTCCATCGCCGTGGTCGTCGAGGAGATGATCCCCCGGGAGAACCGCCCGGCGGACCGTCCGCTGCTGGACATCCACGCGAACCTCTACATCGAGCGGCCGAGCCAGAAGGGCATCATCATCGGCCCGAAGGGCGCCCGCCTGAAGGAGGTCGGGATGAAGTCGCGCAAGCACATCGAGGCGCTGCTCGGCACCCCGGTCTTCCTCGACCTGCACGTGAAGGTCGCCAAGGACTGGCAGCGCGACCCCAAGCAGCTGCGCAAGCTGGGCTTCTAGCCACCGTCCCGTCCGGATCGGGCAAGGCCCATTCGGCGAACGGAGTCCGGCGCATCAAGAGGAGCGCCGCCGCACCTTCACCGCGTTGTCCGTACGGGTCCCGGGCCGGCCGTCAGGCTGGTTCTGGACCCGTACGTGTTCCTCCGCCAGCAGGACCTCCCAGGCGCCGGCCTCCAGTTCCAGCTGGGCGAGGACCTGGTCCGGAGTCGGGAAGTCCACCTCCGGGCGGTCCTCCTGCCAGGACGGCCAGCCCGCGTGGCCGACCACGAGCAGGATCCCGCCGGGGGCCACGGCCGCGGCGGCCCGGCGCAGGATCCGCTCGCGGGGGAACTCCCCGAAGGTGTGCAGGAAGCACGCGGAGACCAGGTCGTACTCCCCGGCCGGGAAGGACTCCGCGAGGTCGTGCCGCTCCCAGGCGGTACGGTCCGCGACCCCGGCTTCCGCGGCGTGGGCCGCCGCCCGCTCCAGGGCCACCCCGGAGATGTCCGTCCCGGTGACGTACCAGCCCTGCCGCGCGAGCCAGACGGCGTCGCCGCCCTCTCCGCAGCCGAGGTCCAGGGCCCGGCCGGCAGCGAGCGGGGCGGCCTCCCGGGCCAGCACTGCATTGGCCTCGCCGCTCCAGATCCTTTCGCTCTCGCGGTAGCGGGAGTCCCAGAACTCCTCGCCCACGAAGCCGGTCTCGGGGGATTCGGGGGAGTGGGGGGCGTGGTCGTGCGCGTGCGCCATGGCGGCCTCTTTCCGGTCGGTACGGGTACGGGTGCCCGCGCCTTTGATGCTCCGCCCGGACCACGGCCCCGGCCAAGCGACCTTGCCGTTCCGGCAAAACAACGGGCTCAGAGTTGCGCGGGACGCCCCCGGCCCGGACGACAGCGGCACGTTCAGGCGGCACCGTGATCAGGCGGCCACCGTGATCAGCCGGCCACGGTGATCAGTCGGCCGATCACAGCGGCCGGTCCGCGATCAGGGCCGTGCCCACGGAGCGGAAGCCGAGGCGGGCGTAGAGGCGGGCCACGTCCTCGTCGCCCGCCGACAGGAAGACCGTGCGGGCTCCGCGGGCCAGGGCGTCGGCGACCAGGGCCGCCGTCACGGCGAGGGCCAGGCCCTGGCGGCGGGCCGAGGGGAGAGTGCCGACACCGACCACCTCGGCGACGTCGCCGACCGGGACGTACTGGCCGGAGCAGAGCACCACTCCGTCCCGGACGGCCGCGGCCAGGGCGGTTCGGCCCGACTCGATCATCCCCGCGACCCGGACCCGGCGGCCTTCCGAGGCCGGATCCTTCTCCGCCACCGCGAGTTCCGCCGGGCCCGCCTCGCCCACCGCCGTGCCGGGCGCGGCGAAGGCCAGCATCGGTACCGTCACCGCGGGGCGCAGGAGCGGGTCGGCCGCGCCGAACACGCGTACATCGGGATGCGCGGGGAGCCGTACCGCCGTGGGGTCGAGCACCATCAGCGGATGCCCGTGGACGGTCAGCCCGGCGGCCTCGGCGGCGGACCGCAGGGAGGGGGTGGTTTCGGCCACCCACTCGAAGGCCTCGGGGACCTTGAGCTCCCGCTGCCGGGCCAGCACCCGCTCCACGTCGGCCACGGAGACGCCCTCGGCCACGGAGACGCCCTCGGCCGAGGGGGCGGCGAGCGTGGGCCGCGCGTAGTACGGCCAGCCGTCGCTCTCCTGGACGAAGAGGGTCAGCGGGCCGAAGTCCTCGGCCCGCGCCCCTCCCGCCCGGGGAGCCGTGTCGTAGTAGCGCTCGAGCTCGGGCAGACAATCGGAAGTCGTGGTCATCCGGCCATCCAAGCAAGCGAGGCCAGGTCAGGCACCCTCTTTAAGGACGCGGGAGATCAGCGAGCGCTGCGCGTCCGAGAGGTTCGGGTCCTGGCAGAGCACCGTCCGCCCGTCCACGGTGATCCGGTACGAGAAACCGTCCCGGACCCGGTCCGCCGGATGCCCCGGCGGACCGGGCCGCAGGGCCAGCTGGGCCAGCGCCTGCCACTCCTCCTCGTCGGGCAGGCCCGAGGTGTCCACCTCGCCGCGCCGCTCGATCCCCGCGAAGCCGCCCGTCCGCACCACCTGAATCCGCATGACCGCCCTCCTACCCCACGGCCCCTACCCCAAGCCGACCGTCGACCACGCCTTCTGCAGGGCCTGGTGTTCCGCGCCGCCGGCGCCGTACCGGGTGACGGCCGCGGCGGTCGTCAGGGCGGCGAACCGGGCGAAGTCCGCCTTCGGGCCCAGCTCCCCACCGGTCAGGGTGTCGTACCAGATCCGGCCGGCCCGCTCCCAGGCCTTGCCGCCGAGCTCGGTCGCGGCGAGGTAGAAGGCGTGGTTGGGGATGCCGGAGTTGATGTGCACCCCGCCGTTGTCCCGGGAGGTGCGGACGTAGTCGTCCATGGTCGCGGGCTGCGGGTCCTTGCCGAGCTCGTCGTCCTCGTACGCGGTCCCGGGCGCCTTCATCGACCGCAGGGCGAAGCCGCTGTCCACCGAGGGCCCGAGTAGTCCGGCGCCGATCAGCCAGTCGGCTTCCCCGGCCGTCTGGTCGAGGGAGTACTGCTTGATGAGGGAGCCGAAGACATCGGACATCGACTCGTTGAGCGCGCCGGACTGGCCGTAGTACTCCAGGTCGGCGGTGTGCTGGGTGACCCCGTGGGTCAGCTCGTGCCCGATGACGTCCACGGACACGGTGAAGTCGAGGAAGAGGTCGCCGTCGCCGTCGCCGAACACCATCTGGCTGCCGTCCCAGAAGGCGTTGTTGTACAGCCGGTCGTAGTGGACGGTGGCGTCCAGCGGCAGCCCGGCGTCGTCGATGGAGTGGCGGCCGAAGCCCTTGAAGAAGAGCTCGAAGGTGGCCCCGAGCCCGGCGTAGGCCCGGTTGACGCTGGCGTCCGTACCGGCGTCCTCGCCCTCGCCGCGGACCTTCTTCCCGGGCAGCCGGGTCTGGTGCTGCGCGTCGTAGATGGTCCGCTCGGGGCTGTCGGAGGGCGCGTCCCCGGCGGGCGGCAGCACCGCCATCAGCCGCCGGACCCGGTGGGAGGCATCCAGCTCGAGGGTCCGCCGGGCGGCGGCGGCCCGGGCGGGGTCCTCGGACTGGGCGATCTTGTTCAGGAGGTGCGGCGGCACCACGGTGCAGAAGACGGGGTGGCGGGAGGTGAGGAAGGCATCCATGCCCGGCAATGTGGCAGTGGGTCACGAGATTGTCACTAGATGCAACCATGATTCATTCGGTTGTGTCACATGTCCGTCGCGGGGGCGACGAGACTTGCGTTGCGGCGCATCACTGGCTGTGATGCGGCCGTCCGCGTCCGGCAGTCTCGCTGGTGCGGGACGGCTGGGACCGGTGACTGGGCCCCGCTTCGCCACAGCACTTGACCCGCGCCACCAGCTTCATGGTGGGTGGACGTGGTCACTCGTAAGGTCGGTCGAGTGGGGATCGCGTGTGCGTCACCGTGATCAGCGATGGTGCGATCGTATGGATGAATCGAATGCCCATGGGGGGATCGGCCTGACGTGGTGCACTAAAAGAGGCTTAGCTCACAAAGGGTGCAAAACGGACCTGCCGGTCTTGCATACTGAAACAGGTCCCGCATTACGGGGCGGCTCGGTTAGGCTCGGCCCATCATGCGTTTCGGGCTGCTCCTCCTTAGCTGCCGCGGCGAGGGCCTGTAGTCGTAGGCCGACCCCCTCCCCGCGGAGTTTGGTGTTGCGGTTTTGCGACCGTCCGTCGGCCGTCCCAGCGAACTACACGCGGACACGCGAGGAGCCCTACGTCATGAGCCAGCACACTTTTGTCGGTCGCCCCACGCCCATCACGAACGCGACCCACACCCAGAAGCCCTCCGGGATGCCCATCCACAAGTACGGCTCGTACGAGCAGGTGGACATCCCCGACCGCACCTGGCCCGAGGCCCGCGTCACCAAGGCGCCCCGCTGGCTCTCCACGGACCTGCGCGACGGCAACCAGTCGCTGATCGACCCGATGACCCCCGCCCGCAAGCGCGAGATGTTCGACCTGCTGGTGCGCATGGGCTACAAGGAGATCGAGGTCGGCTTCCCGTCTTCCGGTGAGACCGACTTCAACTTCGTGCGCTCCATCATCGAAGAGGGCGCGATCCCGGACGACGTGACCATCTCCGTGCTGACCCAGGCCCGCGAGGACCTGATCGAGCGGACCGTCGAGTCGCTGGTCGGCGCCAAGCGCGCCACCGTGCACCTGTACAACGCGACCGCCCCCACCTTCCGCCGGGTCGTGTTCCGCGGCTCCAAGGAGCAGATCAAGCAGATCGCCGTCGACGGCACCCGCCTGGTCATGGAGTACGCCGACAAGCTGCTGGGCGCCGACACCGTCTTCGGCTACCAATACAGCCCGGAGATCTTCACCGACACCGAGCTGGACTTCGCCCTGGAGGTCTGCGAGGCCGTCTGCGACGTCTGGCAGCCGTCCGAGGGCCGCGAGATCATCCTGAACCTGCCCGCCACGGTGGAGCGCTCGACGCCGTCCACCCACGCGGACCGCTTCGAGTGGATGGCCCGCAACCTGACCCGCCGCGCGCACATCTGCATCTCCGTGCACCCGCACAACGACCGCGGCACCGCCGTGGCGGCCGCCGAGCTGGCCCTGATGGCCGGCGCCGACCGCATCGAGGGCTGCCTGTTCGGGCAGGGCGAGCGCACCGGCAACGTCGACCTGATCACGCTGGGCATGAACCTGTTCTCCCAGGGCATCGACCCGCAGATCGACTTCTCGCAGATCGACGAGATCCGTCGCACCAGCGAGTACTGCAACCAGATGGAAGTACACCCGCGCCACCCCTACGCGGGCGATCTGGTCTACACCGCCTTCTCCGGCTCCCACCAGGACGCCATCAAGAAGGGCTTCGACGCCATGGAGGCGGACGCGGCAGCCCAGGGCAAGACGGTCGACGACCTCGAGTGGGCCGTCCCGTACCTGCCGATCGACCCGAAGGACGTCGGCCGCTCCTACGAGGCGGTCATCCGGGTCAACTCGCAGTCCGGCAAGGGCGGCATCGCGTACGTCCTGAAGAACGACCACAAGCTGGACCTGCCGCGCCGCATGCAGATCGAGTTCTCGCGGATCATCCAGGCCAAGACCGACTCCGAGGGCGGCGAGGTCACCCCGACCGCGATCTGGAACGTCTTCCAGGACGAGTACCTGCCCAACCCCGAGAATGCCGCGGCACAATGGGGTCGCATCCAGCTGCGCTCCGGCTCGACCGCCACCGATAAGGACGGCACCGACACGCTGACCGTCGAGGCCGTCGTGGACGGCGTCGAGGCCGTGCTGAACGGCACCGGCAACGGCCCGATCTCGGCCTTCTTCGACGCACTGGCCGCCATCGGCATCGACGCCCGCCTGCTGGACTACACCGAGCACACGATGAGCGAGGGCGCCTCCGCCGTCGCCGCCTCGTACATCGAGTGCGCGATCGACGGCCGCGTCCTGTGGGGCATCGGCATCGACGCGAACACCACCCGCGCCTCCCTGAAGGCGGTCATCTCCGCCGTCAACCGCGCGGGCCGCTGACCCGTACGCGAGCGAACCCCGCTCCTCCCCTTCCGGGAGGGGGCGGGGTTCCGCCGTTCCCGGGGGCCTCAGCGGGCCAGGTAGCCGCCGTCCACCGGCAGGACGACGCCCGTCACGAACGAGGCCGCGTCGGAGGCGAGGAAGGCGATGACGCGGGCCACCTCCTCCGGTTCGCCGAGCCGGCCCATAGGGTGGGCCGCCGTGACCTCCTCGAGGTACTCCGGCCCGCCCGGCTCGTCCGTCAGCGCGAGCACCCGCTCCGTACGGATGGTCCCGGGAACCCCGTACATCCGAAAGAGGGAGCACTCCGGCGTTCGCCACGGCGACGTCGAGCCGCCCGTACGCGCCGACCGCGGCCTCCACCATCGCGCGGTCGGCCTGTGGATCGGACACGTCACCGGTCACCACGGTGACCTCGAGGCCCTCGCCGGCCAGCTGGGCGGCGAGGGCCCGCAGGCCGGGGCCGTTGACATCGGACGCGGTCACCCGGGCCCCGGAGCGGGCCGGCGGCAGGGCCGTGGCCCGGCCGATGCCGCTCGCGGCTCCGGTCACCAGACAGGACTTCTCGTTCATGCGGCCGAGGGTAGGGAAGCCGGGGCGGCCTCGAGGACCGGCCGCCGGGACGGGCGGGCAGGTGGGACGGGGTGCGGGGCGGTCCGCGGGCGGGGGCGCAGATCGGCCAAGTACGGCGGCCGGAGGATGTTGTCTTGTCACACGACTGACGCATCCTCACCGATGTGGCTAACATCACGCCAACCCGGCGATGTTGCCGGAAGGTTACGGAGGTGCGACGTGCTGCCAGTTCGGGGTGGGGACGGCCGGAAGCTGACGGTCTGGGGTATCCGCACCACCTGGAGCACCGTGGGGGACGGGGAGTTCTTCTGTCCCGACTGCGGTGGCGACCGCAACTACCGCCGGCGCACGGGGCGCCGCCGGTTCACCGTCCTCGGCGTGCCGCTGCTGCCCCGCGGCCAGGCGGGTCCCGTCGTCGAGTGCCAGGGCTGCCGCGAGCGGTTCGGCACCGAGGTCCTGGACCACCTCACCACCACCCGCTTCTCCACGCTGCTGCGCGACGCCGTGCACACCGTGACCCTGGCCGTGCTGGCCGCCGGCGGGACGGCCTCGCGCAGCGCGCTGGAGGCCGCCGTGGGCGCCGTACGGTCCGCGGGGTTCCAGGACTGCACCGAGGAGCAGCTGGAGTCCCTCGTCGAGGGGCTGGCCGCCGAGGAGGGCAGGCTCGGGCTCTACGACGGCCCCGACTGCTACGGCGCCGCGCTCTCGATCGAGCTGCACGAGGCCCTGGAGCCGCTGGCCCCGCACCTGGCCGGCCCGGGCCGCGAATCGATCCTGCTGCAGGGCGCGCGCGTCGCACTGGCGGACGGCCCGTACATCCCCGCGGAGCGCGAGGTGCTGGCGACGGTCGGCGCCGCGCTGCGGATCGACATGGACGAGGTCGCGCGGCTGCTGTCGGCGGTCCGGGCGCCCTGAGAGGCCCGCGCGGGCCGCGTAGGGGATCCCTGCGAGGCCCCCAGGGACCTCAGGCGGCGCCCCGCGCCACCGGGGCGGGGTGGGCCGCGATGACGCGGCGCAGGGCCTCGCACAGCCCCTGAGGGTTGTCGAACGGGATCAGCGTGCGGGCGTGCGGGACCTCCGTGCTCGCGCTGTTGGAAGGTGCCTTCATGCCGGGCCGCGCGCACCGACGGGGGATCCGGTGTTCGCCGCGGCGACGGCGGCGCAGGCGGTCGTTTCGGCCGCACTGGCGGGTTCGGACGTGGCGGCGTCTCACGGTGTGGGCGAAAACGGCACAATCCGAGATAACGATCGGGCCTCGCACGCCCGAATCGGAGATCCTTCCGCGTGCCGTGAACCGCGGAGGCGTGCCATCCGTACGGGGTGTTTCCGCCAGGTGGACGGGCGGAGCGGCGCCTTCGTCTTTGCGTGGCCGAACGGCCTGCGGAGTGTTAACCCGCACGTCACCACGTACGGCCTTCGCGTTCGTGCAGCGGGAAGCGCCGATTTCGCGAAGCGTTGGCCATAGACGACACCGAGGGTCTCCGCCACTGGAGAAATCTCCAGATCCTGCACGTCGAAGAGTCAACATTTTGTAGAAGTCGACGATATCTGTGAGCGGCCCCACAGGCGTTCAATTCCGGTCACACGAGGAGACGCCGCCGGTAACACCGCGGAGCTTCGATTCACGTGGACGCAACGACAACCCTGACGGATCAACGGGCTAACGACCCACTTCGCCAGGGACAACCCGCTTCCTATCGCTTCCTCTCAGTTACCTACCTCATTGAAGGGCAAGGCAGAGATGGCACGTGTCGCCGCACCGCTTTCCGCCACCGGAAAGCAGAGCACGCACCCGGTCGACGAGGTGCTCCCCCTCCCCAAGCTCGCGCTGTACGGCTTCCAGCACGTACTCGCGTTCTACGCCGGTGCGGTGATCGTTCCGATCATCGTCGGTGGCGCCCTCGGGCTCACCACCGAGCAGCTGGTCTACCTGATCAATGCCGACCTCTTCACCTGCGGTATCGCCTCGATCATCCAGGCGTGGGGCATTGGCAGGATCGGAGCGCGGCTGCCCCTGATCCAGGGCGTCACCTTCACCGCGGTGTCCCCGATGATCGCCATCGGTCTCGGGGCCGGCGGCGGGACGGCGGGCCTGCTCGTCATCTACGGCGCGGTCATCACGGCCGGCATCGCCACCTTCGCCTTCGCCTGGCTGCCCCCCAAGGCCTTCCGCACGATCATGCGGCTCTTCCCGCCGGTCGTCACCGGCACGGTGATCACCGTCCTCGGCATCGTGCTGATCCCGGTCGGCCTGAACGACGCCGCGGGCGGCCTCGGCAGCCCCGACTTCGGCGACCCCAAGCACTTCGCCTACGCCGGCGGCACGATGCTCTTCATCCTCATCCTGATGAAGCTCGGCAAGCCCTTCCTCAACAGCATCTCCATCCTGCTCGGCCTGGTCGGCGGCACCGCCGTGGCCTTCCTGCTCGGCGACGCCAAGTTCGGCAACGTGAGCAACTCGGACTGGATCGGCATCACCACGCCGTTCTACTACGGTGCCCCGAAGTTCGAGTGGTTCCCGATCGTCCTGATGCTCATCGTCATGCTGATCACCATGGTCGAGACCACCGGTGACACCTACGCCGTCGGTGACATCGTCGGCAAGGACATCGACAGCGAGACCGTGGCCCGCGCCCTGCGTGCCGACGGCGCCGCGACCGCCCTTGGCGGTGTCCTCAACTCGTTCCCGTACGTGGCCTTCGCCGAGAACGTCGGCCTGGTCCGCATGACCAAGGTCAAGAGCCGCTTCGTCGTGGTCGCCGCGGGCGTCTTCATGATCGTGCTCGGCATGATCCCCAAGGCCGCCGCGATCGTCGCCGCCGTACCGCACGGAGTGCTCGGCGGCGCCGCGACCGTGATGTTCGCGATGGTCGCCCTGGCGGGCATCCAGACCCTGGCCAAGGTCGACCTCAAGGAGGAGAAGAACGCGCTCGTCGTGGGTGTCTCCCTGGCCTTCGCGCTGCTCCCCGCCACCGTCCCGGTCCTCTTCAAGGACCACATGGACCCGGACCTCTCCTCGCTCCTCAACAGCGGTGTGACGCTCGGTGCCACGGCCGCCATCGTCCTGAACCTGATCTTCAACGGTCTGGGCAAGGACGGTGCGCACGACGCCCCGACGGCCGACTCCCCGTTGGCCGACTCCCTGCCGGCCGACGCCCCGCAGGCGGACGCCCCCAAGGACGCCGCCGCGGCGTCGGACGACGAGTCCACGGCAGCCATTCCGGCCCAGTCGGGCGAGGGCGAGCCCGCCCCGGCGCCGACCGCCTGATCCTCCCAAGGGGTGTCCCCCGCCGGGCCTCGCGCCCGGCGGGGGTCGCTGCCGTCCGGGAGTCCGCCCTGCCGTCCGGGAGTCCGCCCTGTCGGTGGGGAGTCCGCCCTGTCGGTCGGGAGTCCGCTCTGTCGGTCGGGTACGGGACAATGAGTCCATGAGTCTGTTCCGCGACGACGGCATCGTGCTGCGCACCCAGAAGCTGGGTGAGGCGGACCGCATCATCACGCTCCTGACCCGGGGCCACGGCCGGGTCCGGGCCGTCGCCCGCGGCGTCCGGCGCACCAAGTCCAAGTTCGGCGCCGGGCTGGAACCTTTCTCCCACGCCGACGTGCAGTTCTTCTCGCGGAGCGGCGAACTGATCGGCCGCAGCCTGCCGCTCTGCACGCAGACCCAGATCATCGCCCCGTACGGCAACGGCATCGTCACCGACTACGCCCGCTACACCGCCGGCACCGCGATGCTGGAGACCGCCGAGCGGTTCACCGACCACGAGGGCGAGCCCGCCGTACAGCAGTACCTGCTGCTCGTCGGCGCCCTGCGCACCCTCTCGCGCGGCGAACACGCGCCGAACCTCATCCTCGACGCCTTCCTGCTGCGCTCCCTCGCCGTCAACGGCTACGCGCCCAGCTTCGACGACTGCGCGAAGTGCGGACTCCACGGCCCCAACCGGCACTTCTCCGTCGCCGCCGGCGGGGTCATATGCGGCGACTGCCGCGTTCCCGGCAGCGTCGTACCCTCGTCGGAGGCCATCGCCCTGCTCAGCGCCCTGCTGACGGGGGACTGGGGACATGCCGACGCGTGCGAGGCGCGTCACGTGCGGGAGGGCAGCGGGCTGGTATCCGCCTACTTGCACTGGCATCTGGAGCGCGGGCTACGCTCCCTTCGATACGTCGAGAAATAGGAGCTGGGCACATGGCACGACGCGGGATTCTGGGGCGCTCTCGCCGGGAGTACAAGGTTCCCGAGCCGCACCCCTCCGGTGAGCGCCCGCCGAAGATCCCCGGCGAGCTCGTCCCGAACCACGTCGCGATCGTCATGGACGGCAACGGCCGCTGGGCCAAGGAGCGCGGGCTGCCGCGCACCGAGGGCCACAAGGTGGGCGAGGGCGTCGTACTCGACGTGCTCAAGGGCTGCCTGGAGATGGGTGTCAAGAACCTCTCCCTGTACGCCTTCTCTACGGAGAATTGGAAGCGCTCGCCCGACGAGGTGCGCTTCCTCATGAACTTCAACCGCGACGTCATCCGGCGCCGCCGCGACGAGATGAACGAGCTGGGCATCCGCATCCGCTGGGTCGGCCGCATGCCGAAGATGTGGAAGTCGGTCGTCCAGGAGCTCCAGGTCGCACAGGAGCAGACCGTCGACAACGACGCGATGACCCTGTACTTCTGCGTCAACTACGGCGGCCGTGCCGAGATCGCGGACGCGGCGCAGGCCATCGCGCGCGATGTGGCGGCGGGCAAGCTGGACCCGTCGAAGGTCAACGAGAAGACCTTCGCGAAGTACATCTACTACCCGGACATGCCGGACGTGGACCTCTTCCTGCGCCCGAGCGGCGAGCAGCGCACCTCCAACTACCTGCTCTGGCAGAGCGCGTACGCCGAGATGGTGTTCCAGGACGTCCTGTGGCCCGACTTCGACCGCCGCAACCTGTGGCAGGCCTGCTACGAGTACGCCCAGCGCGACCGGCGCTTCGGCGGAGCCGTCCCGAACCAGGGTGAGGGCACCTCGGGCTGACCCTGACCGTAGGCCCCGCTGTCATGGACACGAACATGCCCGGGGGTCACGTCGCACCACCGAGCGCCGGGGCGGCCGAACTGGCTTCGCCGTCTCCGGGGTGGTGCCGTGGGCGCTCTCGCCGATCGTCCCCGGCCTGACGCCCTGGCTGCCGGCGCGGTCGTTCGCCGGCTGAGTGGAGAAGACGGGGGAGGCCCGGGTCCTCGTCGACGCATCCGGAGTCCGGGTGACGACGGCCGCCAGTGAGGCGCGCATCGGGTGGAGTGCGCAGCCCACGTACCGCGGCGGACGCCGACGCCCTGCGCGTGATCCTCGACCGGAACCTGCGCAGTTCTAGGCGGCGGCCGCCGCGCAGTCCGAGCAGGTGCCGAAGATCTCCACCGTGTGGGCGACGTTCACGAAGCCGTGCTCCGCCGCGATCGCCTCCGCCCACTTCTCCACCGCGGGGCCCTCCACCTCGACGGCCTTGCCGCACTTGCGGCAGACCAGGTGGTGGTGGTGGTCCCCGGTGGAGCAGCGGCGGTAGACGGACTCGCCGTCGCTGGTCCGCAGTACGTCCACCTCACCGGCGTCCGCGAGCGACTGCAGGGTCCGGTAGACGGTGGTCAGACCCACGGAATCACCGCGGTGCTTGAGCATGTCGTGGAGTTCCTGGGCACTGCGGAACTCGTCCACCTCGTCCAGCGCCGCCGCCACCGCGGCCCGCTGTCGGGTGGATCGTCCTCGTACTGGCGCGGTATTCATCTCGCCAGGCGCAGTCGCCACCGGTTCCTCCTCGTCTAGGCCTCGGCCCATTGTGCCAGGCGGCCGACTGCCCGAGGTCGTCACACCGTTACGCCGTCCCGCGTGCAGACTTCTTCGGCCGCGCGGGCGGCCCTGGCCCGGCGCCGGGCCAGGGGGGTGGACACCGCCGTCATGACGACGAACACGGCGATGGCGAGCAGCACGATGGCGCCCCCGGAGGGAGCGTTGACGTAGTAGGTCGCGGCCGTTCCGGAGAGCGAGACCAGGACGCCGATCAGCATGGCCAGGCTCAGGGTGGCGGTGAAGCCCCGGGTGACGCGCTGGGCGGCGGCCACGGGGATCACCATCATGGCGCTGACCAGCAGCAGGCCGACGATGCGCATCGCGACGGTGACGGTGACCGCGGCGGTGACCGCCATCAGCAGGTTCAGGAAGCGCACCGGCAGGCCGGTGACCCGGGCGAACTCCTCGTCCTGGCAGACCGCGAACAGCTGGCGGCGCAGGCCGACGGTGACCGCGATGACGAACACGGCGAGGACCGCCGCGGTGACGGTGTCCTCGGCCGAGACGGTCGTGATGGACCCGAACAGGTAGCTGGTCAGGTTGGCCGTGGAGCCGCCCGGGGCCAGATTGATGATCATGACGCCGCCGGCCATGCCGCCGTAGAAGAGCATGGCGAGCGCGATGTCCCCGCTGGTCTTGCCGCGGGAGCGGATGAGCTCCATGCCGACCGCGCCGACGACCGCGACCAGGGTGGCCATCCAGATCGGGCTGGTATTGAGCAGGAAGCCGAGCGCGACACCGGTCATGGCGACGTGCCCGATGCCGTCGCCCATGATGGCCTGCCGGCGCTGCACGAGGTACGTGCCGATCGCGGGGGCCGTGAGGCCGACGAGGGCGGCGGCGATGAGGGCTCGCTGCATGAAGGCGTAGTCGAGGAGGTCCATCAGCTCAGCAGTCCCGTCCGGAGGGGCTCGGCGTCGTGCGCGGAGTGGGGGTGTACGTGGTCGTGGCCCGGCAGCGCGTGCTGCCCCAGGGCCTCCGGGGGCGGGCCGTCGTGCGTGACGCAGCCGTCGCGCAGGACGACGGCGCGGTCGATGAGCGGCTCCAGCGGGCCCAGCTCGTGCAGGACCAGCAGCACGGTGGTGCCGGCGGCGACCTGGCTGCGCAGGGCGTTCGCGAGGACCTCCTGGTTGGCCAGGTCCACGCCGGCCATCGGCTCGTCCATGATCAGCAGCTCGGGTTCGCCGGCGAGCGCGCGGGCGATCAGGACCCGCTGGTGCTGACCGCCGGAGAGGGCGTTGACCGAGGCGTCGGCGTAGGAGCCCATGTCGACGAGGTCCAGCGCGTGCTCGACCGCGGCCTTGTCGGCCTTGCGCAGGAGCCCGAAACGGGTGCGGGCGAGCCGGCCGGCGGAGACGACCTCGCGGACGGTGGCGGGGACCCCGCTGGCGGCTGTGGTGCGCTGGGGCACGTACCCGATGCGCGACCAGTCGCGGAAACGCTTGAACTCGGTGCCGAAGAGGGACAGGGCGCCATCGCTCAGCGGAACCTGGCCGACCACGGCGCGGACGGCCGTGGACTTGCCGGAGCCGTTGGCGCCGAGCAGGGCGACGACCTCACCGCTGCGGACGGTGAGGTCGATGCCGCGCAGCACGGGGCGCGAGCCGAGCGAGGCCGTGGCCCCGCGCAGGGATATGACGGGCTGGTCCAGGGCCTGGCCGGGCTTGGACTCCATGGCTCGCGCCTCCGATGCCGCTACTGCTGTTGCCATTACTTGCTGCCGAGTGCCTTCTGGAGGTTCTTCAGGTTGGCCCGCATGACCTCGAAGTAGTCAGCGCCCTGGGACTTGTCCGTGATTCCCTCCAGGGGATCAAGGACGTCGGTCTTCAGGCCGGTGTCCGCCGCGAGGGTCTTGGCCGTCTTGTCGCTGGCCAGGGTCTCGAAGAAGACGGTCGACACATTGTCCTGCTTCGAAAGGGCCTGCAGCTCCTTCATCCGGGCCGGGCTCGGCTCGGACTCGGGGTCGACGCCGGAGATGCCCTCCTGGTCGAGGCCGTAGCGCTCGGCCAGGTAGCCGAAGGCGGAGTGGGTGGTGATGAAGGTCTTGGAGGCCGTGTTCTTCAGGCCGTCCTTGAACTCGGTGTCGAGCGCGCCCAGTTTGGCGACGAGGTCGGCGGTGTTCTTCTTGTAGTCCGCCGCGTGGCCGGGGTCGGACTTCTCCAGGGCCGCGCCGACGCCCTTGGCGATCTCCGCGTACTTGACCGGGTCGAGCCAGACGTGCGGGTCCTCGCCGGCTTCGCCGTGGCTGTGGTCGTGGCCGTCTGCGGCGCCCTCTTCGGCGGCCGCGTCATGACCGTCATGGCCGGAGGTGCCGTGCACCTCGAGCTTGGTGAGGGTGGCGGCGTCGACGACGTTCTTCACGCCGGACTGGGCGACGGCCTTGTCGACGGCGGGCTGCAGCGTCTTGAGGTAGAGGACGACATCGGCCTCGCCGAGCTGCGCGGTCTGCTTCGGGGTGATCTCCAGGTCGTGCGGCTCGACCCCGGGCTTGGTGAGGGTGTCGACCTTCACGTGCTCCTTGCCGATCTGCTCGGCGAGGAACTGCATCGGATAGAACGACGCCATCACGTCGAGCTTGCCGTCCTCGGCTCCGGCGGCTCCGGCCGTGCCCGAGCAGGCGGTGAGGGCCGTGGCGGCGAGGGCCACGGCTCCGGCGAGGGCGGCGGTCGGTATGAGGCGTCGTCGTACGTTCATGACATCCATTTTCATCAAAGATGGAAACGATTGTCAAAAACCCAGGTGGGAGGGGTGTGGAGGGCCCGGGGAAGGGGGTCCCGATTTGAAAGGGGGGGTGCGGGCGCCGGTAACCTTGAGGCTTCGCCGTTCGTCCTCGTAAATGAAGAGAGCACCGTGGCCGCCGACAAGATCGAAACCATCGTCAGCCTGAGCAAGCGCCGTGGCTTCGTTTTCCCGTGCAGTGACATCTACGGCGGCTCTCGGGCTGCCTGGGATTACGGTCCGCTCGGTGTCGAGCTCAAGGAGAACATCAAGCGCCAGTGGTGGAAGGCGATGGTCACCGGGCGTGAGGACATCGTCGGCCTCGACTCGTCCGTGATCCTGGCCCCCGAGGTCTGGGTGGCCTCCGGCCACGTCGGCACCTTCTCGGACCCGCTGACCGAGTGCACCTCCTGTCACAAGCGCCACCGCGCGGACCACCTGGAAGAGGCGTACGAGGCCAAGCACGGCCGCGTGCCCGCCAACGGTCTTGCCGACATCAACTGCCCCAACTGCGGCGTGAAGGGCCAGTTCACCGAGCCCAAGCAGTTCTCCGGCATGCTGGAGACCCACCTCGGCCCGACCCAGGACACCGGCTCCAAGGCGTACCTGCGCCCCGAGACCGCCCAGGGCATCTTCACCAACTTCGCCCACGTGATGACCACCTCGCGCAAGAAGCCGCCCTTCGGCATCGCGCAGATGGGCAAGTCCTTCCGCAACGAGATCACCCCCGGCAACTTCATCTTCCGCACCCGCGAGTTCGAGCAGATGGAGATGGAATTCTTCGTCAAGCCGGGCGAGGACGAGCAGTGGCAGGAGTACTGGATGCAGGAGCGGTGGAACTGGTACCGCGACCTCGGCATCCGCGAGGAGAACATCCGCTGGTACGACCACCCGAAGGAGAAGCTGTCCCACTACTCGAAGCGCACCGCCGACATCGAGTACCGCTTCAACTTCGGCGGCAATGAGTTCTCCGAGCTCGAAGGCGTGGCCAACCGCACCGACTTCGACCTCAAGGCCCACTCCGCCGCCTCCGGCCAGGAGCTCGTGTACTTCGACCAGGAGTCCAAGGAGCGCTACACCCCGTACGTCATCGAGCCGGCGGCCGGCGTCAACCGCGCCATGCTCGCCTTCATGCTCGACGCGTTCAACGAGGACGAGGCCCCGAACGCCAAGGGCGTCATGGAGAAGCGCACCGTGATGCGCTTCGACCCGCGCCTGGCCCCGGTCAAGGTCGCCGTCCTGCCGCTGTCCCGCAACGCGCAGCTGTCGCCGAAGGCCAAGGGCCTCGCCGCCGACCTGCGCAAGCACTGGAACATCGAGTTCGACGACGCGGGCGCCATCGGCCGCCGCTACCGCCGCCAGGACGAGATCGGCACGCCGTTCTGCGTCACCGTCGACTTCGACACCCTCGACGACAACGCGGTGACCGTGCGCGAGCGCGACACCATGAAGCAGGAGCGCGTCTCCCTGGACCAGATCCAGAGCTACCTCGGCAGCCGCCTGCTCGGCTGCTAGGTTCCGCCGCGGATGCGGCTGTGGCCCGGTACGCGATGCGTACCGGGCCACAGCCGTCTTCCGGCCCGCTTACGCCGGCGCCGGACTGCCGGCCTCCGCGGCGGCGGCCGCGGCCCTCGCCTGGCCCTCGGCCTGGGTGCGCTTGGAGAACCGGACGGTCCAGACGATCAGCGAGACCAGGAAGCCGTAGATCAGGACGGGGCTGACCCAGACCATCGTGTCGACGCTCAGCGTGTACGCCAGCACCACCCGCAGCGAGGCCTCCACCAGGTACGCCACGCCCCAGACGGTGGTCATCCGCCGCATCGCGCTGCGGAAGTCGGGGTACTGCCAGAGCCCGTTGAAGTACGCCACGCCCTCCTTGGTCCCGTCGGTCCCGAACTTGCGGCCGAAGTAGAACATCAGCGGCCGGGGAGCGAACAGGGTGGCGACGCACAGTGCGCCGAACAGACCCGTCACCCCCGAGTCCTTGATGAGCAGGGCGCGCGCCGAGTGCGCGCCGATCAGGGTGACGAGAGCGGTGATCACCAGGAAGAACAGGGTGACCACGGCGAACTCGTCGATCTTGCGGCGCCAGGCGAGGTGGACGAGGGAGTCGACCACCGGCCAGCCGCCGCTGGCCAGGAGCGCGGCGAACTCGCTCCAGCCCCGCTCGGTGAGCATGTTGTACGTGAGGATGGGCGCGACCACGTTGAACCCGATGGTCAGGATCCAGCCGATCGCCGCGGCGGCTCCGGACCGGGCCGGCGGCCCGGACCGCGCTGCCGGTTCTTGCTGAGTGGACAAGGTTCCCCCTGGAACAGACCTGATGGTGTGCGGTAGGGGGAACGTAGGAACACGGCAGGTGTGCGGCAAGGGCCCGCCGCCCCAAATGATGATCAAGCTGTCCGGAGTGGCCGCTTCCAGGGCTCAGGCGCGCAGGCCCCGGATGACCAGGGCGGTGACCGCCTCGAACTCGGCGGTGATGGTCGGCTCGAGCCAGTCCGCCGCGTACTGCGGATCGTGGAAGCGGCCGGTGGCATCGAACACCGCGCGCGCGGCGGCCGCTACGTCGGGCGCGGTGAGCGATCCCGCCGCGACCCCCTCGCCGATGATCCGGGAGAGCTGCTCGATCAGCTCGGTGATGTGGTGCTCCACCACGCCGCTGCTCTCGCCGAGCAGCACGATGTACGTCGCGAACAGCTCCGGGTCGTCACCCGCCTTGTGGCGCTTGGCCTCGAACAGCGCCTCCAGCCACGATTCCAGCTTGGACGGGGCCGGCTCGGCCGGGGCCGAGGCGATCTCCTCCAGCATGACCACGCTCTTGGCGAGCCAGCGGTCCGTGACGGCCTCGCGCAGCGCGGCCTTCGAGGGGAAGTGCCGGTACACGCTGCCGTGGCTGACGCCCAGGGCGCGCGCCACGTCCACCACGGTCGCCTTGGTCGGGCCGAAGCGGCGCAGCACCTCCTCGGTGGTTTCGAGGATGCGCTCGGGGGTGAGGGGCTCGGCGGCTGCGGGTGGCATGAGTACGACCGTACAGCCGGATCAGTGCTCGCTGTCCAGGTGGGCCATCTGGGCTGCCGGGTACCGGTCTCCGGCGGCCGCACCCGCCGGGACCGCGTCCTCGATGGACGCGAGGTCGGCGGGGGTCAGGGCGACCTGAAGGGCACCCAGCGCCTCGCCGAGCCGCTCGCGGCTGCGGGCGCCGACCAGCGGGACGATGTCCCCGCCCTGTGCGAGCACCCAGGCGATGGCCGTCTGGGCGACGGTGATGCCCTTCTCGTCGGCGACCTTGCGCAGGGCGTCGACCAGGTCGAGGTTCCGGTCGAGATTGCCGCCCTGGAAGCGCGGGCTCATCCCGCGGAAGTCGCCCGGAGCCAGTGCCCGGTCCCGGGTGAAGTGGCCGCTGATCAGGCCGCGGGACAGCACCCCGTACGCCGTGACGCCTATGCCGAGCTCGCGGGCGGTCGGCAGGATCTCCTCCTCGATTCCGCGCGAGATCAGGGAGTACTCGATCTGGAGGTCGGCGATGGGAGCCACTGCGGCGGCCCGCCGCAGGGTGTCCGCGCCCACCTCGGAGAGCCCGATGTGCCGGACGTGCCCGGCGGCGACGGCCTCGGCGATGGCGCCGACGGTCTCCTCGATCGGGACGTCGGGGTCCACCCGGGCGATGCGGTAGATGTCGATGTGGTCCCGGCCGAGCCGCTGGAGCGAATAGGCCAGGAAGTTCTTGACGGCCTCCGGGCGCCCGTCATACCCGGTGAAGCCGCCCTCGACCGTGCGCAGCGCACCGAACTTCACACTGGTCAGCGCCTTCTCGCGCGCCGCGGCGGGGGCGGTGCGCAGGGCTTCGTTGATGAGGAGCTCGTTGTGCCCCATGCCGTAGAAGTCGCCCGTGTCGAGGAGGGTGACTCCGGCGTCGAGGGCGGCGTGGATGGTGGCGAGGGATTCCGCCCGGTCGGCCTCGCCGTAGAGGGCGGACATCCCCATGCAGCCCAGCCCCAGCGGGAAGACGCCGGGTCCGGTGCTGCCGAGGGTGCGGGTGCCGGTCTCTGAGGTGCTCTGGTTTGTCGTCATGGAACGAGAATGACATGACGGCTGACAGATTTCAATATCTGTCACTCGTTCGGGCAAGGAAGCCCCGCCCGCAAGGCGGACGGGGCTGAGGGGAGGGGAGGGGAGGGGAGGGTGGGGGGGGCGGGGCGGGATTCGGGATTCGGGATTCAGGACTCGGGACGGGCCAGGCGGCCCAGCAGGGTGATGGCATCCTCGCGCGCGACCGGCCGGAAGAACGCCTCGTCGACCCCCTCGACGGCGGCGATCGCCCGCGGCGCCAGCTCGGCCCCGGCCGCGGTGACGCGCAGCCGCTTGGCGCGGGTGTCCGCCGGATCGACCTCGCGCGCGAGGAGCCCCTTCTGTTCCAGGGTGCGCACCACCTGGGAGGTCATCTTCACGTCGGTGCCCGCCTGGCGTGCCAGCGCCTGCTGGTTGGGCCGCTCGCCCTGTTCGTTCAGCCACCAGGCGCAGGCCAGGAGGACGAACTGCACGTGGGTCAGGCCCAGGGGGCCCAGCGCCGCGGCGATGCCCCGCTGCCAGCGCAGGGTGGCGTGCCAGAGCAGGAAGCCGGGACTCTCGCCGGGGGTCAGGGGCATCAGCCCTGGGCCGTCCGGACCAGTGCGGCCAGGGTGTCGGGCCAGTCGGCCGTGATGGCCGGGCCGATCTCGGGGCCCGCTTCCGCGGCGCCCTCGCCGCTGATCTCCATCCGGTACACCACCCGGCTGAGCGCCCGGTCGAGCCGGTCGATGCGGTGGGTGGTCCGCAGGACCAGGCCGGCGAAGCGCGCCTCGTCGGTGAACATCTCGCCCTCGGTGGCCTCGGCGACGAGCAGTTCCACCGGGTCCTGGCCGGCCGGGGTCATGGTGATCTCCGCGCCCGCCGCGAAGGGGCCCCGGAGCTCGATCTTCTCGATGTCGGCGTTCCAGGTGCCCCAGTTCTCGACGTCGGCCCACAGGGCCCAGATCGCCTCGGGTGCGGCGGTGGTCTCGATGCCGTGCTCGTACTCCCACATGGGGGTCCTCCAGATTGTCTTCGCGCAGACTATCTCTGCGCAGACTAACTGTCCAGGAGGTCGGGGCGGAGTCGCGGCGCAGGGCGTGTCAGGCCGCCGCGCGCAGGATCAGGGCGGCCGCCGCGACCAGGGTGAGGACGGCCGCGGGGGCGAAGTCGTAGTCCTTCGCGCGCAGGTGGAAGAGGATCGCGCCGAGGAAGTAGAGGGTCACGCCGATGGCGGCGGCCATGCCCAGTGGGGTCAGCCACAGGCCCGCGACCAGGCCGATCGCTCCGGCCGCCTTGAGGGTGGCCAGGCGGGGGAGCCAGGAGTCCGGCACTCCGACCTTCGTCATGCTCTCCGTGATCGCGGGGTTGCGCTGGAGTGTGAAGGTCGCGGACGCGGTGAGGACGAGGGCGAGCAGTCCGGCGACGACGGCGTAGGCGATGAACATGGTGGACTCCAACGATCGGCAATGGTGAATCATTGAATACCATCAACGATCGGCGGAGCGCAATCATTTCCCGGTTGTTACGATGTGGACATGACGGCGCCTCAGGACACCACGCACCCGCCGCAGCGGCTGGGCATGCTGCTGGCCTGGCACGGATCGGTCACCCAGACCCGCATGAAGAAGGCGCTCAGCGCCGCCGGACTCACCCCGCGCCACGCGATGACCCTGACGCACCTGGACGGCGGGCCCATCGGCCAGCGCGCGCTGGCGGAGCGGCTGGAAGTGGACCCGAGCGTGCTCGTCGGGATCCTGAACGACCTGGAGGGCGACGGACTCGTCGAGCGCCGCCGGGACCCCGCCGACCGCCGCCGCCACAACGTGGCCATCACCGACGCCGGCACCGCGGCCCTGGCGAAGACGAACGCGGCCCTCGACGCGGTGGAACTCGCACTGTTCGCCGGCCTCTCGGACCGGGACCGGGACGCGCTGCGCGGCCTGCTGGACCGGATCGACTCGCACAGCGAGGACTTCGCCTGCGGCGAGTAGCCGGCCGGCCGGTCCGGCAGCCGCGCGGCTCCCGCCTCAGTGCCGCGGTGCGGCGCCCGTACGCGCGGGGCCGGCCTGAGGCTCCAGGGCGCGGGCCGTGCGCAGGGCCGTCTCGCGGGCCCAGCGGCCGCTGGTGGCGAGGCCGACGCACAGGACGAGCAGTCCGCACACCGTGATGATCCACCAGGCGGGCCGGGCGGCGGCCACGAACGCGGCGGCGGAACCGGACCCGCCCGCCATCCCGGCGGCCAGGACCGCGCCCACGACCGCCACGCCCAGCGCCCCGCCGGTCTGCCGGCTGGTGGAGGCCACCGCGGCGGCCACCCCGGCCTGGGCGCGCGGCATCCCGGAGACGGCGGTGTTGGTGATCGGGGCGTTCACCAGGCCGAACCCGATGCCGAAGAGCACGTACCCGGCGAACAGCATCGGCGTCGAGCTCTCGGCCGAGAAGGCGGCGAACAGCAGCCCGCTCGCGCTCATCGTCACGCCCGCGACCAGCAACGGCAGCCGCGGCCCCCGGGTGGCGACGAGCCGTCCCGACACGGGCGCGCAGAGGAAGGCGAAGGCCGCCATCGGCAGCATGTAGAGGCCGGCGTCCAGGGCGTCCAGGCCCCGTACGTCCTGGAGGTACAGGGTGTTCAGGAACAGGAACCCGGACAGCGCGGCGAAGGCACTGACCGCGATCACCGTGGCCCCGCTGAAGGGGGCGCTACGGAAGAACCGCGGGTCGATCAGGGGCTCCGCCCGCCGTGACTCGTAGGTCAGCAGCCCGGCCAGGGACAGGACGGCGACGAGCGCGCAGCTCAGGATCAGCGGGGAGAGCAGTCCGGCGGCCGGGGCCTCGATGATCCCGAACGTCACCGAGCCGAGCAGCCCCATGACCAGCAGTTGCCCGACCGGGTCCGGGCGGCGCGGGTGGTCGGCCCGGGACTCCGGGATGTAGCGCAGGGTCAGGACCAGGGCGAGGAGGCCGACGGGGAGGTTGATCCAGAAGATGGACCGCCAGCCGACCGAGTCCACGAGCAGGCCGCCGATCAGCGGGCCCGCGGCCATGGAGATGCCGACGACGGCCCCCCAGACGCCGATGGCGCGGGCACGCTCGCGCGGTTCGGTGAAGGTGTTGGTGATGATCGACATGGCGACCGGGTTGAGCATCGAGCCGCCGACGGCCTGGATCATCCGGAAGGCGATCAGCCAGCCCAGGCTCGGCGCGAGCGAGCAGAGGACCGAGCCGGCGGTGAAGAGCACGATGCCGACGGTGAAGACCTTGCGGCGGCCGATCCGGTCCGCGGTGGAGCCGGCCAGCATCAGCAGCGAGGCCAGGACCAGCGTGTACGCGTCGATCGTCCACTGCATGCCGGCCACGGAGGCGTCCAGATCGCGGCGCATGGCGGGGAGGGCGACGTTCAGGACGGTGTTGTCCAGGCTGACGATGAGCAGGCTCATGCAGCAGATCGTCAGGATCAGCAGGCGCCGCCGCTGGGTCAGCTCGTCCATGGGCCGATAGTACGCCTAACTAACGACATGCGATCAACGGCACGACTGAGCCACAATGGTGGGATGACCACGCTCCCCCCGCCTCTCGCGATCGGCCCGCACACCGTGCAGCCCCCGGTGGTGCTCGCGCCGATGGCCGGCATCACCAACGCCCCGTTCCGTACCCTGTGCCGCGAGTTCTCGGGCGGCAAGGGGCTGTTCGTGAGCGAGATGATCACGACCCGGGCCCTGGTCGAGCGCAACGAGAAGACCATGCAGCTGATCCACTTCGACGAGACCGAGAAGCCCCGCTCGATCCAGCTGTACGGAGTCGACCCCGCGACGGTCGGCAAGGCGGTCCGCATGATCGTCGAAGAGGACCGCGCCGACCACATCGACCTCAACTTCGGCTGCCCGGTGCCCAAGGTCACCCGCAAGGGTGGCGGCTCGGCCCTCCCGTACAAGCGGAACCTGCTGCGCGCGATCCTGCGCGAGGCCGTCGCCGGCGCCGGCGACCTGCCGGTGACGATGAAGATGCGCAAGGGCATCAACGACGACCACCTCACCTACCTCGACGCCGGCCGGATCGCCGTCGAGGAGGGCATCACCGCCATAGCCCTGCACGGCCGGACCACCGCGCAGCACTACGGCGGCACCGCCGACTGGGAGGCCATCGCACGGCTCAAGGAGCACGTGCCGGAGATCCCGGTGCTGGGCAACGGCGACATCTGGTGCGCCGAGGACGCGCTGCGGATGGTCCGCGAGACCGGCTGCGACGGTGTCGTCGTCGGGCGCGGCTGCCTGGGGCGCCCGTGGCTGTTCAACGACCTGGTGGCGGCCTTCGAAGGGCGTCCCGAGGACTTCCACAAGCCCACGCTGCGGGAGGTCGGGCAGACCATGCTCCGCCACGCCCAGCTGCTGGGGGAGTGGATCGGCGACGAGGCGCGCGGGGTGATCGACTTCCGTAAGCACGTGGCCTGGTACACCAAGGGCTTCTCGGTGGGTTCGGAGATGCGGCAGAAGCTCGCCGTCACCTCCTCCCTGGCCGAGCTGGACGCTCATCTGAGCGAGCTGGATTTGGATCAGCCCTGGCCGGACAGCGCGGACGGCCCTCGGGGTCGTACGTCCGGAAACAACCGGGTTGTCCTGCCCGAGGGCTGGCTGAAGGATCCTTACGACTGCGCGGGCGTGAGCGAGGAAGCCGAACTGGACACGTCCGGAGGTTGAGAACTCGCTGGCAAAACGTGCCATGTGTGGCGTGACATACGCCACGCATGGGTGAGGTTTCGCTCAGATGAGCGTAATGGTCACGGGTAAGACTTTCAAAGGGTGGCACTGGGTGCCACCCTTTGTGCGTTCAAGTCTTGAACGCAAATGTATCGATGATCGCTCATCGGAGCGGAAACAAGCCTCAGTGAGCACCTCACCCTTCGGGATCTGAAGGCTCTTCGTAGGTTTTGGCTACTCGCCAGTTACATTCGATTGGCTGGCACCCAGGTGGTTACGGCCACATGACCGCCAAGTGGACGTACCCATAAGCCTTCGATCTGGGTATGTTCCTGGCCGTCAGGGCAGCCACCGAGCCTCGAGGAGTCGAGACCCGTGTCGGAAAACAAAGATCAGAAGTTCGTCTACGACTTCACGGAGGGCAACCGCGACCTCAAGGACCTTCTCGGCGGCAAGGGTGCCAACCTCGCCGAGATGACCAACCTGGGTCTGCCGGTCCCTCCCGGCTTCACCATCACCACCGAGGCCTGCAAGGTCTACCTCGACAGCGGCGAGGCCCCGGCCGAGCTGCGCGAAGAGGTCAGCGCGCACCTCGCCGCCCTCGAGGCGAAGATGGGCAAGAAGCTCGGCCAGTCGGACGACCCGCTGCTGGTCTCCGTGCGTTCCGGCGCCAAGTTCTCGATGCCCGGCATGATGGACACGGTCCTCAACATCGGCCTCTCCGACGAGTCCGTCGCCGGCCTCGCCACCCAGGCCGGCAACGAGCGCTTCGCGTGGGACTCGTACCGCCGCCTGATCCAGATGTTCGGCAAGACCGTCCTCGACGTGGACGGCGAGCTGTTCGAGGAAGCCCTCGACGAGGCCAAGGCCACCAAGAAGGTCACCGTCGACACCGACCTCGACGCCGCCGACCTGAAGAAGCTGGTCACCCGCTTCAAGAAGATCGTCGCCAAGCAGGCCGGCCGCGAGTTCCCGCAGGACGCCCGCGAGCAGCTCGACCTCGCCGTCGAAGCGGTCTTCAACTCCTGGAACACCGACCGCGCCAAGCTCTACCGCCGCCAGGAGCGCATCCCGAGCGACCTGGGCACCGCGGTCAACATCTGCTCCATGGTCTTCGGCAACCTCGGCCCCGACTCGGGCACCGGTGTCGCCTTCACCCGCGACCCGGCCACCGGCCACGCGGGCGTCTACGGCGACTACCTCCAGAACGCCCAGGGCGAGGACGTGGTCGCGGGCATCCGCAACACCGTGCCGCTCGCGGACCTGGAGACCATCGACAAGGTCTCGTACGACCAGCTCATGACGATCATGACGACGCTGGAGACCCACTACAAGGATCTCTGCGACATCGAGTTCACCATCGAGCGCGGCCAGCTGTGGATGCTCCAGACCCGCGTCGGCAAGCGCACCGCCGGCGCCGCCTTCCGCATCGCCACCCAGCTCGTCGACCAGGGCCTCATCGACGAGGCCGAGGCCCTCCAGCGCGTCAACGGCGCCCAGCTCGCGCAGCTGATGTTCCCGCGCTTCGACGAGGATGCGAAGACGACGCTGCTGGGCCGCGGCATCGCCGCCTCCCCGGGCGCGGCCGTCGGCAAGGCCGTCTTCGACTCCTACACGGCCGTCAAGTGGTCCCGCTCCGGCGAGAAGGTCATCCTGATCCGCCGCGAGACCAACCCCGACGACCTCGACGGCATGATCGCCTCCGAGGGCATCCTGACCTCGCGCGGCGGCAAGACCTCGCACGCGGCCGTCGTGGCCCGCGGCATGGGCAAGACCTGCGTCTGCGGCGCCGAGGACCTCGAGGTCGACACCAAGCGCCGCCGCATGACGGTCGGCGGAACGGTCGTCGAAGAGGGCGACGTCGTCTCCATCGACGGTTCCACCGGCAAGGTCTACCTCGGCGAGGTACCCGTCGTACCGTCCCCGGTCGTCGAGTACTTCGAGGGCCGCATGCACGCCGGCGCCGACGACGCCGACGAGCTCGTCGCCGCGGTGCACCGGATCATGGCCTACGCCGACCGCGTGCGCCGCCTGCGGGTGCGCGCCAACGCCGACAACGCCGAGGACGCGCTGCGCGCCCGCCGCTTCGGCGCCCAGGGCATCGGCCTGTGCCGCACCGAGCACATGTTCCTCGGTGAGCGCCGTGAACTGGTGGAGCGACTGATCCTCGCGGACACCGACGACGAGCGCGAGGAGGCACTCAGTGCCCTCCTGCCGCTGCAGAAGAAGGACTTCGTCGAGCTGTTCGAGGCGATGGACGGGCTGCCCGTCACCGTCCGCCTGCTCGACCCGCCGCTGCACGAGTTCCTGCCCGACATCACCGAGCTGTCGGTGCGCGTCGCCCTCGCCGAGTCCCGCAAGGACGCCAACGAGAACGACCTGCGCCTGCTCCAGGCCGTACACAAGCTGCACGAGCAGAACCCGATGCTGGGTCTGCGCGGAGTCCGCCTCGGCCTGGTCATCCCCGGCCTGTTCAAGATGCAGGTCCGGGCGATCGCCGAGGCCGCGGCCGAGCGCAAGAACGCCAAGGGCGACCCGCGCGCCGAGATCATGGTCCCGCTCGTGGGCACCGTCCAGGAGCTGGAGATCGTCCGCGAGGAGGCCGACCAGGTCATCGCCGAGGTCGAGGCCGCCACCGGCACCGACCTCAAGCTGACCATCGGCACCATGATCGAGCTGCCCCGCGCCGCCCTCACCGCCGGCCAGATCGCCGAGGCCGCGCAGTTCTTCTCCTTCGGCACGAACGACCTGACCCAGACCGTGTGGGGCTTCTCCCGCGACGACGTCGAGGCCAGCTTCTTCACCGCCTACCTGGAGAAGGGCATCTTCGGGGTCTCGCCCTTCGAGACCATCGACCGGGACGGCGTCGGCACGCTGGTCCGCAGCGCCGTCGAGGCCGGCCGGGCCACCCGCCCCGACCTCAAGCTCGGCGTCTGCGGAGAGCACGGCGGCGACCCCGAGTCCGTCCACTTCTTCCACGAGGTAGGCCTGGACTACGTCTCCTGCTCGCCGTTCCGGATTCCGGTCGCGCGCCTGGAGGCCGGCCGCGCCGCCGCCGAGGCGAAGGGCAGCGACAGCCGCTGACCGCTCCACGGCCCCCGTGCGGGGCCCCATCGACCGCGCCTGCCCCCGGGTTCCCTGACGTCCGGTGGCAGGCGCGCTCTATTTCCCCGGCGTTCCGCGGCGTTCCCCGTCCCTCTCTGACGTTCGCGGGCGTTCCCCGGCCTTCCCGGGCGCCGTCCATCGGTGTTCCCCGGCGTTCCCGGGGCTCAGTATTGGTTCAATGTTGTTCCAGATGCCTTAACGGCAACAGGCGGTGGACGGATCCCCACCCGTCCACCGCCTGTCGCCAATCCGCCGGACACGTCGGCGCTTCCCGGTGCGACCGACCGCCAGGCCCCGCAAAGCCCCCCACGGCCTTCGCGGAGCGTTTCGGTCGCGCCGGAGTGTGCCCGGCGGAGTACAGGATTTCGGTTGTCACACCTCCGCCGAAAGGGGTTTCAACTGTGGCTGAAAGGCCATGGTGACCACGTGTGACGACGTGCATACTCGAGGGGCGGGGGGATTGCGGTTGCACAGGTGGGGGTTCGGGTGCTGCGTATCCATTTCACTGGAGTGGACCTCGCGCGCGTAAGGATGGCAGGGCGTCCGGATGCGTTGTGGGAAACGATTCTGAGTTTTCACCGTTTACGGGACCGGCGGGATACGCGGCTCTTCGGCGATTGGCGTGCGGAAACACGCACCAGGTTGAATGGTGAAACACGACTTCTCGGTGCGCTGATACCGAGCCGCGGGTATTTCCCCGATTTCCTGACCCCCGTGGAGGGGCAGTACGGGTGGGACGTGGGCCTCGACGCACTGCGCGGGATCCGCCCCGAGCGGCTGCGGCGCGAGCTCACCCTGCTCGGCCGGAGCGTGGAGACGGGCTCCGGCATGGCCGCGGCCTTCGGGATGCCCGCGACGGCCGGCGGGGGCGCGTACCGCGGCTCCGAGGTCCTGGTCCCCAGGCGGCTGCGGGACTTCATGGAGGGGGACACCGCGCACCTGCCCCGGCTGATGGAGGAGCTGCGCCGGTACCACCGGGCGGCCGTCGACCCGTACTGGAGCCACATCCAGGCGCAGATCGAGGCCGAGCGGGCCGCGCGGGGGCGGGCGCTGCTCGACGGGGGAGCGGACGAGCTGCTGGCCTCCCTGCCGCCGATGCTGCGGTGGCGGGCGCCGGTGCTGGAGTGCGACTACCCCGTGGACCGGGACGTACGGCTACGGGGGCGCGGGCTGCTGCTCCAGCCCTCCTTCTTCTGCCGGCGCACGGCGGTGACCCTGCACGATCCGGAGCTGCCGCCCGTGCTGGTGTATCCGGCGGCGGCCGAGCTGTCCTCGGCGCAGGCCGGCGGCGAGGCGGCCCGTCCGGCGGAGGAGCGGCGCCGGCACCGCCAGCACACCCTGGGCAAGCTCGTCGGGCACACCCGGTCGGTGGTGCTCCAGGCGATCGGCGACGGGGCCACCACGAGCGAGCTGGCGCGGCGGGCCGGGGTGTCGCTGGCCTCCGCGAGCCAGCACGCGGGGGTCATGCGGGAGGCCGGGCTGGTCACCACGCTACGGCGGGGCAACGCCGTGTTGCACACGGTGACGCCGCTGGGGGCCGCGCTGCTCAAGGGCGGGGCCGTGATGTCGTGAGCGGCCGCGCCCCGGCGGGTTCGTGACCCGTCGGGGCGCAGCCTGCCGCTGGGCCGGTCGCTGGGCCGGATGTGGCCGCGGCCGGGGGCGGAGCGGTGTCAGACGCGGAACGGGCCCGTGACCTCGTACGTGATGCCACCCGTGGAGCTGCCGCTCGTGCCGCGCTGGCTGCTGAAGTAGAGGCGGTTTCCGGCGGGGGAGAAGGCCGGGCCGGTGATCTCCGAGGAGGACTGGCCGGTGACCCGCAGGAAGGGGGCGACGATGTCGTCCGGGGTGATGACGCAGATCTCCAGGTTGCCGCCGTCCTCGGCGACGTACAGGTCGCCGTACGAGGAACCCGTGACGTTGTCGACGCCCGTCAGGGGGGCGCCGCCGCCGGAGACCAGGGAGTCGTCGTAGGCGAGCTCGTAGGTGCTGTTCGCGAGGTTGAGCTGCCAGACGCGGTTGTCGCCCTTGGTGGTGAACCAGACCGTGTCGTTGGCGTAGTGGCAGCCCTCGCCGCCGTTGAACTTCTTCGAGCCCGAGACCTGGGTGCGCGTGCTGGTCGGCGAGCCGTCCGGGTCGGGGACGTTGGCCCAGGTGAAGGAGCCGGAGGTGGCGGTGCCGGCCTTGAGGACCTGGAGGGTGCCGGAGGAGAGGTTGCCCCAGGTGGTGGGGATGAAGCGGTAGAAGCAGCCGCTGCTCTCGTCCTCGGTCAGGTAGACGACCTGGCGCACCGGGTCGGCGGCGGCCGCCTCGTGCTTGAAGCGGCCCATCGCGGGGCGCTGCACGGAGGCGTTCACCCCGTACGGGTCGGTCTCGTAGACGTAGCCGCGGTCGACCTCCTCGCAGGACAGCCAGGTGTTCCACGGGGTCTTGCCGCCCGCGCAGTTCTGCCGGGTGTTGGAGAGGATGCGGTAGGCGCCGGTGACGGTGCCCGAGGAGTTGAACTTCACCGCGCTCGCACCGCCGGAGGGGTTGATCTCCGAGTTCGACACGTAGATCCAGCCCGTGCCGTCGGCGAAACAGGCGCCGCCGTCGGGGGCGCTGTGCCAGGCGTACGAGGTGCCGGGGACCGTCTGGCCGGAGCGGGCTATCACCCGGCTGCTGAAACCGGCAGGCAGCATGATGCCGTTGGCGTCGGCGGCGCCGAGCCCCCCGTAGGGTCCGGCGCCGGGCTGGGCGGGGGCCGCGTAGGCCGCGCCGTGCATCAGCGTGCCGCCGAAGGCGGCGGCGGAGGAGCCGATGACGGCCCCGCGAAGGAAGGTACGACGTTCCACGGTCACTCCTGTGGGAGGAGGGGCTCCGCGCCCGGTCGGGCGAGGAGTCACGCACGCGTCGAGGAACTTAGAACCGTCGAGTTGACGTCACGTCAATTCCATATGACGCGGGAGCGACCGGCACGAGGTCAATCCTCGCGGAGGGATTTCCTGAAGAATCGGAGAGGAAGCGGAGAGCGGTGGGAGAGCGAGCAGAGAGCAAGCAGAGAGCAAGCAGAGAGCGAACGGAGAGGCGGCCGAGAGGCGCTGGAGCGGTATCGAAGCGGCCGGGACGGCGTAATGCAGGACTTTCTGCCCTGGGGAGGGGAGCGGTGCGGGAGGATGGTGGAGTGATGAGCCATACCGCCGCCGAGACCGCGGCCGAGACCGCCGACACCGCGGCCGCGGGCATCGCCGACGCCGACATCTCCGGCCGCGCCGACCTCGATGTCGTGCTGCGCCGCTTCTACACGGCGGCCTTCGCCGACCCGCGGATCGGGCCCTTCTTCACCGAGATCGCCGGCACCGACCTCGACGTGCACCTGCCCCGGATCACCGACTTCTGGGAGCGGGCCCTCTTCCGCAGTGCCGACTACCGGCGCAACGCCTTCGCCCCGCACGCGGCCCTCCAGTCGGCCCGCGAGATGACCGCCGAGGACTTCGGCCGCTGGGTGCAGCTGTGGCGGGCCACGATCGACGGACTGCACCGCGGGCCGAACGCGGAGCGGGCCAAGGCCCAGGGCGAGCGGATCGCACTGACCCTGCACAAGCGGCTGGCCGGCGCCGATGCCTCGCTGGAGAGCGCCGACGGGCTGGGCTTCGTACCGCTGGCGGCCCTGCAGCTGCGCTCGTTCGCCTGACCCGTCTGGTCCGTCTGACCTGTCTGACCCGTCTGACCTGCGCGTTCGTCCCTCGTCGAAGAAATCCGAAAAAACTTCGACGGGGGCGATGAGTTCCCCGAGGCCCCGCGGTCTACCTCTCGAAAGCAACGCAGACGCACCGAGAGAAGAGAGACTGCGATGTCCTCCACCATGATCTTCGTCAACCTGCCGGTCAAGGACCTCGAGGCCACCAAGACCTTCTGGGGCAAGCTCGGTTACACCTTCAACGCCCAGTTCACCGACGAGAACTGCGCCTCGATGCCCATCACCGACTCGATCGTGGCCATGTTCCTGACCGAGGCCCGGTACAAGGACTTCACCCACAAGTCCATCGCGGACGCCACCACCACGTCCGAGGTGCTGCTGTGTCTGAGCGCCGAGAGCCGCACCGCCGTCGACGAGTTCGTCGACGGGGCCCTGGCGGCCGGCGCCACCGAGCCCCGCCCCGCCCAGGACCACGGCGTCATGTACGGCCGGGCCTTCGACGACCTCGAGGGCCACACCTGGGAGATCATGTGGATGGACCCGGCGATCATCCAGGGCTGATCAGACGGAGGCCGGGGAGGCCGGGGAGGTCGCGGCGGTCCGTACCGGGTACGTCCGGACCGTCACCTCCTCGTCGTCCAGGCAGTGCCCCGACTCCAGGTCGAAGCGCTGCTTGAGGAGCGGCGAGGCCACGAAGAGCCGTCCCGCGGCCGAACCGACGAGCCCGCGCGAGAGCACCTGCGCCCCGGTGAAGGGGTCCCGGTTGCCGATCGCGTACGGGCGTCCCGTGCGGTCGACGAACACGGCGGCCTGGCTCCCGTCGGGCAGCAGCGCCGCCACCCCGCGCCCGGGGATCAGCGCCGACAGCTCGCACACGGTGAGCCATCCCTCCGTCACCTGCAGTTCCACGGTCATCGGGTGCCTCCCAGGGGTTCCAGGGTGAGGACGGTCAGGTCGGGCTTGACCTGACCGCGTTCGGGGACGAACTTCACGCTCGGGTCGGGTGCGCCGGGGGCGTTGACGAAGGACACGAACCGGCGCAGCCGCTCCGGGTCGTCCAGGGTCTCGGCCCATTCGTCGCGGTAGTGCGCCACGTGGTCGGCCATCAGCGACTCCAGCTCCGCGCACAGCCCGAGCGAGTCGTGCACGATCACGTCCCGCAGGTGCTCCAGGCCGCCCTCCAGCCGGTCCAGCCAGGTGGAGGTCCGCTCCAGCCGGTCGGCGGTGCGGATGTAGAACATCAGGAACCGGTCGATGAGCCGGACCAGTTCGGCGTCGGACAGGTCCTGCGCGAGCAGGTCGGCGTGGCGCGGGGTGGCCCCGCCGTTGCCGCCGACGTAGAGGTTCCAGCCGCTCGCCGTCGCGATGATCCCGAAGTCCTTGCTCTGCGCCTCCGCGCACTCGCGGGCGCAGCCGGAGACCGCCGACTTGAGCTTGTGCGGGGCGCGCAGGCCGCGGTAGCGCAGCTCCAGGTCGATGGCCATCCGTACGGAGTCCTGGACCCCGTAGCGGCACCAGGTCTGGCCCACGCAGGACTTCACCGTCCGCAGGGCCTTGCCGTACGCGTGCCCGGACTCGAACCCGGCCTGGACGAGCCGGGCCCAGATCAGGGGGAGCTGGTCGATGGCGGCGCCGAAGAGGTCGATGCGCTGCCCGCCGGTGATCTTCGTGTAGAGACCGAAGTCGCGGGCCACCTCGCCGATCACGATGAGCTTGTCGGGGGTGATCTCGCCGCCGGGGATGCGCGGGACGACCGAATACGAGCCGTTGCGCTGCATGTTGGCGAGGAAGTGGTCGTTGGTGTCCTGGAGGGCGGCCTGCTCTCCGTCGAGGACGTAGCCGCTCGCGCCGAGGGTGGGAGCGAGCGAGGCGATGATCGAACCGACGGTGGGCTTGCAGACCTCGCAGCCCTCGCCGCCGCGCGCCTCCTCGCGGCCGTGGCTGTCGAGGAGCCGCTCGTACGAGGTCACCTGCAGGGTGCGGACGATCTCGTAGAGCTCGGCGCGGGTGAAGGGGAAGCAGTCGCAGAGCCCTTTGTCGGCGGCGGGCGGCATCAGCTGGCCGATCACCTTGAGGCAGCTGCCGCAGCCGGTGCCGGCCTTGGTGCACTTCTTGACCTCGGGCACCGTGCTGTGGGCGGTGATCGCCTTCTTGGTGACGTTGTGGCAGGAGCAGATCACCGCGCTGTCGGGCAGCGAGGAGGGGCCGAGGGCGACGGGAGCGCCGGCGCCGGCCGGCAGCACCAGCTGCTCGGGGGTGACGGGCGGTACGGAGCCGGTGAGCGGGCGCAGCAGACCGTAGGAATCGGCGTCGCCGACCAGGACACCGCCGAGCAGGACGCCCTCGGCGGAGACGACCACCTTCTTGTAGACGCCGGAGCGGGAGTCGGAGTAGACGACGTCGAGGCTGCCGGCGGTGGCGCCGTGGGCATCGCCGAAGGAGGCCACGTCCACGCCGAGGAGCTTGAGCTTGGTGGAGAGATCGGCGCCGGTGAACTCCTTCTCCCGGCCCAGCAGGTCGGCCGCGGCCGTCTCCGCCATCTCGTAGCCGGGGGCGACGAGCCCGTACACGCGGCCGTCGGAGGCGAGCGCGCACTCGCCGATGGCGTAGACGTGCGGGTCGGAGGTGCGGCAGCGGGCGTCGACGGAGATGCCTCCGCGTTCGCCGACGGTCAGGCCGCTCTCGCGGGCCAGCTGGTCGCGGGGGCGGACACCGGCGGAGAAGACGACCAGGTCGGTGGCGACGCTGGAGCCGTCGGACAGCTTCATGCCGCTGACCGCGCCGTCCTCGCCGGTGAGGACCTCCTGGGTGCCGACGCCCGTGTGGACGGTGAGCCCCATGTTCTGGATCGTGCGGAGCAGGGCCGCGCCGCCGCCCTCGTCGACCTGGACGGGCATCAGTCGGGGCGCGAACTCCACGATGCTGGTGGTGAGTCCGAGGCCCTGGAGCGCTCCGGCGGCCTCCAGCCCGAGCAGGCCGCCGCCGACCACGGCGCCGGTGGTCCGGGTCTTGGCGTACTCCTCGATCGCGAGGAGGTCCTCGATGGTGCGGTAGACGAAACAGCCCGGGGCGTCCTTGCCGGGGACGGGCGGCACGAAGGGGTAGCTGCCGGTCGCGAGCACGAGCACGTCGTACGGGAACACCTGCCCCGTGCGGGAGGTGACGGTGCGGGCTTCGCGGTCGATGGTCTCGGCGGGGTCGTCGAGGTGCAGGGTGATCCCGTGCTCCTCCATGAAGGAGACGGGGGTGAGGGAGAGGTCCTCGGGGGTGCTGCCGGAGAAGTACGAGGTCAGGTGCACGCGGTCGTAGGCGGGGCGGGGCTCCTCGCAGAGCACGGTGATCCGGTGCGTGGCGGTGGCGCCGAGTTCGGCGAGCGCCTCCAGGTAGCGCTGGCCGACCATGCCGTGGCCGATGAGCACGAGGGCGGGCCGGATCCCGGGGGTCGTGGCGATGGCCTGGGCGGTGGCCTGGGCGGTGCCCGGGGCGGGCTGGGGCGTGGCTGCGGCCATGATCAGGAGCCTCCGTCGTCGGTGAGCAGGTGGTGCAGGTCGATCAGACCGTGCTGGTCGGTGAGGGGGGCGCCGTCCTCCCAGCTGCGGGCGAGGGCGCCCACGCTGGAGAGTTCGCCGAGCAGGACCCCGCCGACGAGGCGGTCGCCGCGGACGACGACCTTGCGGTAGGTGCGGCGGGTGGCGTCGGTGAGCCGGACCACGTCGTCGCCGGGGAGCGGGGTGGTCTCGCCGAAGGCGGCGAGGTCGAGGGGCCGGTCGCCGCCGGCGGTCAGGGTGAGGCGGGTCAGGGCGCGGGTTCCGCCGTAGGCGGGGTCCGTGGTGAGTCCCCCGCCGGTCCCGAGGAGGACGCCGGCGAGGGCGTCGGCCTGTTCGAGGGCGGGTCCGGCCAGGCCGTACACCCGGCCCGCGTGCTCGGCGCAGTCGCCGACGGCGTGGATGCGGGGGTCGCTGGTGCGGAGCTCGTCGTCGACGAGGATGCCGGTGCGGACGTCGAGGCCGGCGGCCTGGGCGAGGCCGGTACGGGGGCGGACGCCGCAGGCGAGGACGACGAGGTCGGCGTCCAGGCGGTAGCCGACGGCGAGGTCTACGCCGGTGACCCGGCGGGGCCCCTGGGTGGGGGTGGCGCCCGGCCGCCGGGCGGGGGCTTCGGGAGTGGCGGCCCTGCGGGGTGTTCCGGGCTCTGCCCGGACCCGCTCCTCAAACGCCGGAGGGGCTGGATTTGGGCTGATGCCGCCGGCAGGGTGCGGCTGGGTTGCCCGCAGGGGCGGCGTCAGGCTCGAGGGCGCTGCGGGCACCAGGCCCGTCCAGGCCCCCGCCGGCGGGGCCGCGGCCGTCGTGGAGAGGCCTCGGACGCGGCATTCCGTGTGGATCTCGACGCCCAGGTCGGTCAGGTGGGTGCGCAGGAGCTCCGAGGCTTCCGCGTCGAGTTGGCGTTCCATGAGGCGTTCGCCCTGCTGGGCCAGGACGACCTGGGCGCCCCGTTCGGCCAGGGCGCGGGCCGCCGAGACGCCGAGGAGGCCGCCGCCGATGACCACCGCGCGCACGCCGGGACGTACGGCCGCCGACAGGGCCAGGCAGTCGTCCATGGTGCGGAACGCGTGCACCCCGGCGGGGAGTTCCCGCCCTTCGGGTTCGAAGAGGCCGCGGAGGGGAGGGAGGACCGGGTTCGATCCCGTGGCCAGGACGAGGGTGCCGTACGGCTCGACCGTGCCGTCGTCGCAGTGCACCACCTGCTCCGCCCGGTCGATCCGTACCGCCCGCACGCCCCGGCGCAGCGCCGGGCCGGGGGCCGGGAGGGAGGTCACCTCCGGTGCGTACCGGCCGGCCAGGACCTCCGCGAGGAGGACCCGGTTGTAGGGGGCGTGCGCCTCCTCACCGAGGACGCGTACGTCCCCGCCCAGCCGGGCGGCGAGCCGCAGGCCGGCGAGGCCGCCGCCGATCACCACCACGCGTTGCTGTTCCGAGGTCATGACACGAGAGTGCGCGGCCGCTGTTTCCCCACGGCATCGCCACTGTTTCCCCGACGGAACGCCGACCTCAGCGTGCGGGTTAAGCCTCAGTGAGGCGTCCCTCAAGGCCGCCTTAAGGATCACCGGGAGGGCCGGGGAGCCCGCCGGACCGCCCGTAGCGTGACCGTATGCGAGAGCGAGACATGGCGGTTCGGGTCAAGGGTGGGATGCTCGGCGGGGCGGGGATCATGGCCCTGCTGTGGGCCGCCCAGGTGCGGCCCTCGGCCCGGCTCGACGCGCTGTTCGCCACCGCCGCGCACCTGTCCGGCCTGCTCGCCGGGTACGGGGTGCTCGTCATGCTGTTCCTCATGGCCCGGGTCCCCGCCGTCGAGCACGGGGTGGGCGCGGCCCGGCTCGCCCGCTGGCACGCGCTGGGCGGCCGCCACGTCCTGCTGCTCTGTTTCGGGCACGCGCTCTTCGCGCTCTGCGGCTACGCCGTGCACGAGGGGGTCGACGTCCTCTCGGCGGTCCGGGACCTGCTCGGATATCCGGCCCTGGCCGCCGCGGCGATCGGGACCGTCCTCCTGGTCGCCGTCGGCATCACCTCCGCCCGCTCCGTACGCCGCCGGGTCAGCCACGAAACCTGGCGGGGGGTCCACCTCCTGGTGTACCTCGCCGCCGCCCTCGCCTTCGGGCACCAGCTCGCCGGACCCGACCTGGCCCCCGTCGCCTGGTTCTGGGCCCTCGCCCACGCGGTGGTCGCCGTCCTGCTGCTCTGGTACCGCGCCGTGGTCCCCGTACGCCAGGCCCTGCGGCACGCGCTGCGCGTCGCCGAGGTCCGGGTGGAGGGGCCCGGGGTGGTCTCCGTCCTCGTCTACGGGGAGCACCTCGCGGAACTGCGCGCGGAGCCGGGGCAGTTCCTGCGCTGGCGGTTCCTCCAGCGGCGGTTGTGGCACACCGCGCTGCCGTTCTCGCTGTCGGCGCCGGTCCGCGGGAACACCCTGCGCATCACCGTGAAGGCCCTCGGCGGCCACTCCCGCCGGATCCGCCGGCTGCGCCCCGGCACCCGGGTCCTCGCCACCGGCCCCTTCGGGGCGCTCACCGCCGCCCGGCGGACCCGGACCAAGGTGCTGCTGATCGCCGGCGGGGTCGGGATCACCCCGATGAGGGCGCTGTTCGAGACCCTGCCGGGCGGGCCGGGGGATATCACCCTGCTCTACCGGGCGGGCGCCGAGGAGCACCTCGTCCTGCGCTCCGAGCTCGAGGCCATCGCCGCCGAACGGCAGGCCGGGCTGCACTACCTGCTCGGGCCGTCGGGCGCCGCCTTCGACCCGCTGGCCCCGCAGGCGCTGGCCGCGCTGGTCCCGGAGCTGGCCGAGCACGACGTGTACCTGTGCGGGCCGCCCGGGATGGCGGACGCCACCCAGACCGCGCTGCTGCGGGCCGGGGTGCCGGCGGGGCGGATCCACGCCGAGTGCTTTGGGCTCTGAGCCCGCGCTCGATTCCGTCCCCGCCCCCGTCCCGGCCCCCGTCACCGCTCCCGCACCCGCATCCGAGAGGTCGCCGCCCCGTGCGTCACCCGCTGCACGTCACCCTGCCCGTGTCCCTTGCCGCTGCGCGGGGCTTGTCCCCTAGCCGCCCTTCGCCCGTTCCCCGGGGCTCCGCCCCGGACCCCGGTCCTCAAACGCCGGACGGGCTGGGTTTGGCTGCGCCCGGGCCCGGTCTTCGGGCGCCGGGCGGGCTGGGTTGGGCTGCGTCCGGACTCGGTCTTCGGACGTCGGACGGGCTGGGTTGGGCTGCGCCCGGACTCGGTCCTCGGACGTCGGACGGGCTGGGTTTGGCTGGGCCCGGGCCTGGGCCTGGGATTCCGACGCCGGACCGGCCGCAGGGCCCGCCGTTCCTCCCCGCGGCCGCGGCACGGCACCGCAGGCCCCGTACCTCCCCGGTGCGGGCGGTGCGGGCCGCGCTGGGGTCCGTACCGCCCGCCCGGCGGCTGGCGGCCGGGCTCGGGCTGGCCAGTGTGCTCGCGGCGAGCGTGCTGACGGCGGCGGTGGATCCGTCGGCTCCCGTGGCCCCGGACCGGGTTCCGGCGGGCCGAAGCTCAACCTTTGCGCAAGTTTCCGGGGATTGATGGCCACTGCACCCAACCGCTCCATAGGGTCGGGCCGTGCCTGACATATCGACAACCATGATCATCATGCTGTGCGTGGCCGCCGCCGCGGCCGGCTGGATCGACGCCGTCGTGGGCGGCGGCGGCCTGCTGCTCCTGCCCGCCCTGCTCCTCGGCCTGCCGAACGCCCACCCCGCGACCATCCTCGGCACCAACAAGGCCGTGTCCATCGTGGGGACCTCGGGCGCGGCCGTGTCGTACCTGCGCAAGACCTCGGTGGACGTGAAGCTCGCCGTCCGCATCGGCCTGGCCGCGCTCGCCGGCTCGATGGGCGGGGCCGCCCTGGCCGGCGGCATCAGCAAGGACGCGCTGCGCCCGCTGATCATGGTGGTCCTGGTGGTCGTCGCGGCCTTCGTCCTCTTCCGCCCCGGCTTCGGCGTCGCTCCCGGAGCCGCCCCCGTCAGTCGCCGGCGCGTCCTGCTCACCATCGCCCTGGCCGGTCTCGGCATCGGCTTCTACGACGGGCTCATCGGCCCCGGCACCGGCACCTTCCTGGTGCTGGCCCTGACGGCCCTGCTCCACCTCGACCTGGTCACCGCCTCCGCCACGGCGAAGATCGTCAACGTGTGCACCAATGCCGGGGCGCTCGCGATGTTCGCGTACCAGGGCATGGTGCTGTGGCAACTGGCGGCGCTGATGGCCGTGTTCAACCTGGCCGGTGGCATGATCGGCGCCCGGATGGCACTGCGGAAGGGCAGCGGCTTCGTCCGCGGAGTGCTCCTGACGGTCGTCGGCGGCCTGGTGCTCAAGCTGGGTTTCGAACAGTGGGGCTGACCTGGGACGCGCATGGGCAGGGCCGCGGCGGGGGGATAAAGTTGCCGACGTGCCCCACCTTGAGATATCCGACCTGATCACCGTCACCGATCCGCTCAGCGGGGCGCGACTGCCGGTGCGCCGGGGTGACGTGGTCCGCCGGTTCGACGAGGCGGGGGATCCGCGCGCGGCCCGGATCGTCGCCGGGCTGCCGGCCGGCCCGGACGACGTGCTCGACCCGCTGGCCGTGGACCGGCTGATGATCGGCGTCCACACCGAGCTGCAGCGGCTCAGCGAGGAACTGCGCATCGGGGAACGGCTGGTGCACGTACTGGACCCGCTGTTCGAGGCCATCCGCGAGATCGCGGGCCGCCGCGGCCGGTTCCGCCTGGTCGACATCGGATCAGGACTCGGCTACCTCGTCCGCTGGCTGGCGTCCACCGGAGCCCTGGGCCCGAACGTCGAGCTGATCGGCGTCGACCTCGACGCCGCCCTCGTCGCCGAGGCCGACCGGCTGGCCCGCGCCGAGGGACTCGACTGCCGGTTCGTCCACGGCAACGCCTTCGACCTCCCGGAAGTCGCCACCGTCTACGTCTCCACCGGGCTGCTCCACCACTTCCGCGGCCCCGCGCTCGCGGAGTTCTTCGAGAAGCAGGCCGACTCCCAGGCACTGGCCTTCTGCCACTTCGACATCGCCGCCACCCGGCTGGCACCCGTGGGCGCCTGGATGTTCCACCGCGCCCGGATGCGCCATCCGCTCGGCCGCCACGACGGGGTCGTCTCCGCCCGGCGCGCCCACTCGGACGAAACCCTGCTGCACGCCGCGACCGTACCGGGCATCCGGGCGCTGCTCTACGAGCCCCGGGGCCTGTCCAACCCCTTCTGCACCACCCTGCGCCCGGTCCTCGGCATCCGCCCCTACCTGGAGGACCCGCTGCGCCAGGCCCTCGGCCGGGCCTCCCGCAGGCTCGTGGGCGCGGAGGGCCTGACCCGCGGCGGACCGCCGAGGCACGACGCCGCGTCCTGGTCCGCCTCAGCCTCCACCTCCACCTCCGCCTCAGGGGCCGGGGCCGGGGCCGCGCGATGAACCCGGTCCTGCCGCTCGCCGTCCTCGGCCTCGTCGACGCGGCGTTCAGCGGCTTCCGCGCCTACGCCGGCCGGGACGCCCGGATCCGCAAGCACCGTGCCGTCCTGCGCGCCTCCCTGCGCGGGCTGGCGGTCGGCTCCGTCCTGCTGCTGGCCCCCGCCCTCACGGCCGGCGCCGTCCTGCTGCTCGCCGAGGACACCGACCGGGCGTACGGGGCCCTCGCCGACGGCGGGACCGGCTTCCTCGTCCCGCTCGGGGCCTACGCCCTCGCCGTCGGGCTCTCGCTCGCCGCCTACTTCACGCTGCCGTACCGGGCGAGCACCCTCGCCATGGTCGTCGGGCTCGGCCCGCTGACCCTGGCCCGGCCGCTGGTCGTGGCCGGCGCCTGCGCCGGTGCGCTCGTCGCCGGGGGCGGCTGGACCTCGCTCCTGGTGGGAGCCGTGGCGGGCGCCGCGGTCCTGTGCGTCGAGCCGTACGTCCACCGCCGCTGGTACGCGTTTCCCGCCTAGGCCCTGTCGTCACACTCCCGTCTGCCTCGGGCGACGACGGGAGTGTGACGACAGGCCCTGGGCCGTCCCTTTCGGATCCGACCGGGCCACGGAGGCCCGGGCCACCGCGAAGAGGAACAGTCCGCAGGCCGTTACGAGCAGCCAGCCCGGCCGGGACGCCCGGGCGAGGCCGTCCGGGCCGGCGCCCGCGGCCAGGGCCCCCGCGACGGCGATGCCGACCGCCGATCCGACCTGGCGGGCGGTGGAGGTGACGGCCCCGGCCACACCCGCGCGGGACGGCGGCAGTCCGCCGACCGCGGTATGCGTGAGCGGGGCGTTGGCGAAGCCGAACCCGATGCCGATGAGCAGCTGGGCCGAGAGGAGCAGCGGCACAGCGGTGTCCGGGCCCAGGTCCAGCATGCAGAGCCCGCCCGCCGCGGTGAAGCCGCCCGCGAGGAGCAGCGGACGCCGCGGCCCGAGGCGCCCCGTCAGGCTGCCGGACCACGGAGCGCAGACGGTCGCCCCGAGCGCCATGGGCAGGGTCGCCGCACCGGCCTCGAGCGGGGTCCAGCCGCGGGCGTCCTGCAGGTACAGGGTGGTCAGCAGCAGGCCCACGCTCAGCGCGGTGAACACCGCCACCGCGCCCAGTACCGCCGAGGCGAAGGGCGGCCGCCGGAACAGCCCGAGGTCGATCAGGGGCTCGGACCGGCGGAGCTCGACCCGGACGAAGGCCGTCGCCGCCGCCGCGACGACGGCGTAGCAGGCCAGGGCCGCGGGGGAGGTCCAGCCGATGCGGGGGCCTTCGATGAGGACGCCGACCGACACGCACAGGGCCGTCGTCAGGAGCAGCTGGCCGGGCGGATCCAGCCGCCGGGCGCGCTGACCGCGGGACTCCGGCACGAACACCGCGACCAGGACGAGCGCGCCGGCGACCACCGGGGCGTTGATCCAGAACACCGACCGCCAGCCGAAGGCCCCGATGAGGGCTCCGCCGACGACCGGGCCCGCGGCCATGCTGAGCCCGAAGACGGAGGCCCATATGCCGATGGCCCGGGCCCGCTCCCTCGGGTCGGGCATCGCGTTGACCACGATCGCCAGGGCCACCGGGCTCAGCATCGAGGCCCCGACCCCCTGGGCGGCCCGCGCCGCGATGAGGAAGCCGAGCGACGGGGCCAGGGCGCAGGCGAGGGAGGCGAGTCCGAAGACGGCCAGCCCGCACCGGAACACGCGACGGCGTCCGAAGCGGTCCGCGAGGGCGCCGGAGGCGATGAGGAGGCTGGCCAGGACCAGGGTGTAGGCGTCCACGACCCATGCCAGACCGCGGGTGCCCACCTCCAGCCCGCGTCCGATCGCGGGCAGACCCACGTTGACGATGGTGGTGTCCACTCCGATGAGGAACATGCTCAGCGCGCAGACGGCCAGTACCGTCCACCGGCGGCGCGCGCCGAGGAGGGGCCCGGGCCCTGCTGCCGCCCCTGCCGGGATCGTCGTGGTCATGGGTCCGCCTTCGGTCCGCGACGGCCTGTCGGCCGCCGGCTTCGGATGTCGGCCCATGCTCGGACCGGGCGGTGGCCGCGGCCCATGAAATTTGCCGATACCGCAAAATGGGCCCATGGACAGGGACGCCGGATCAGCCGGATCAGCCGGATCAGCCGCATCAGCCGAATCCAGCGAAACGCCCGGAGCCGGCGAAACCCCCGAACCCCCGGAACCGGCCGAGCTCGCGCGGACCCTCGACGCCATCGGCCCGCGCCTGCGGGCGCTGCGGCGCGAGCGCGGCCTCACCCTGGAGGCGCTCGCGCAGGCCACGGGGATCTCCGTGAGCACGCTCTCCCGCCTGGAGTCGGGCAAACGGCGGCCCGCGCTCGAACTGCTCATCCCGCTCGCACGGGCCCACCGCGTGGCCCTGGACCAGCTCGTGGCCGCCCCGGCCACCGGTGACGCGCGCGTCCACCTGAAGCCCCGCCGCCGGGACGGGAGCGTCCTGGTCCCCCTGACGACGTACCCGGGCCGGGTCCAGGTCTTCAAGCAGGTGCTCGCGTACCGGGAGCCGAAACTGGTGACCCACGCCGGATACGAATGGCTCTACGTGCTCGCCGGCGAGCTCCACCTCGTCATCGGCGAGCGGAGCCTCACCCTGCGCCCCGGCGAGGTCGCCGAGTTCGACACCGGTGAACCCCACTGGTTCGGCCCCGCCGAAGGCGAGGTGGTGGAGATCCTGCACCTGTTCGGCCCCCACGGCGACCAGGCCGTCGTCCGCACCGGCCGGACGGCCTCTTAGTACGTGCCCGTCAGGTGGGCGAAGACGACCACGTTGCCCTGGTAGCCGGTGCGCGGGGAGAAGCCCCCGCCGCAGGTGATGACGCGGAGCTCGGCGCGCGGCGACGACCCGTACACGCGGGAGTCGGGGAAGGCCTTGGCGTCGTAGACCTCCACCGCGTGGACGGTGAACACGGCCGTACGTCCATCCGCGCGGGCGATCTCGATCTGGGCCCCCCGGCGCAGTGCGCCGAGGTGGTAGAAGACCGCGGGCCCGGCCGCGTCGTCCACGTGCCCGGCGACCACGGCCGTGCCGGTGGCGCCCGGGGTCGTGCCCTCGCGGTACCAGCCCGCGAGGTCGCGGCGGGCGGGCGGCGGTACTTCGAGACTGCCGTCGGCCTGTAGCCCCAGCCCGGTGAGCGGGGCGTCCACCCGGATGGACGGGATCCTGATCCGGGTCGGCGGGGAGCCGGGGAGCGCGGCGATGGCCCCGGGGAACCGGGCCTGGGCGCTCAGCGCCTCACCGGGGGAGGGCAGCGGCGGCCGGACGGGCTCGCCGGAGCCGCTGCCGATGAGCCAGACGCCGATGCATGCGGCGAGTGCGACGAGTCCGCCGCCGCGGGCGCGGGCGCGGCGTGCCTCTGCCTCCATGCGGCCCCCTCGGCTTGGTGACGTGGTGACGTGGTGACGTGGTGACTGGCCGTCGCCCGGCCCCGCGAACGGGGGGGACCTCGCGGGGCGGGCGACGGGGGACGGTACCGGTCGGACCGCGGCCGGAGCCGCGGTGGGCGTCCGTCAGTTCCGCGTGCCGCTCGCCCGGCGACGCAGGAACCAGGTACCGCCGACGGCGGTGGCGGCCAGCACAGCCGCTCCCGCCGCGATCTTGGCGGGGTCGGTGGTGGTGGTCGTGCCACCGCCCACCCCGGTGCGCACGTGGCCCTGGGGGGCCCGGTCGTGCTCGGTGACGATCAGGTCGCCGGTGGCGAACTTGCCGTTCGCGCAGGTGGCGCCGATCGAGTGGGTGCCGGGGTGGGTTCCGCGGGCGACCTGGAACTGCCCCACGACCACCTCCTTGTGGGTGCCCGGAGTCAGCTTGAAGCGGCCGCCCCCGACGGTGGTGGCGTCGCCCTCGGCGTGACTGCCCGGGCCGCAGGCCTTCGTGTTCACCGTGACGGTGGTGCCGGGGGCGGCGGACTTGGGCCACACCTCCAGCGGGGCGAAGTCGCCTGCCGCGAAGCCCGTCATGCCGAAGCCCGTCATGCCCAGGTCCGCGGCGGCTACCGCGCCGGCCACCGGGCCGGTGAACGCGGCGGCGGTCAGCGCGGTGGCGGTGAGCACGTGGGCGGTGCGTCGTCGCATGGGGGGTCTCCTGGGGACACGGGGTCGTGTTTCCGAGGTAACCCGGAAGCCGGGGCGGGCGCCTGCTGATGCCATGTCAGATCGGTTCGGGGGGAGTGGGTGGCGGGGTATTCCCGCAGGTGGGGATGGGTGATAGGGCATCTGTGGGGCACCACCCCGTCTGGGTGACGGCGGCCTCGCTCGCCGGGTGCGGGTCGCCGCTGCGCGGAGCCCGTCCCCGCCCCGCCCTTTCTCCGTATCCCGGGGCTCCGCCCCGGACCCCGCGCCTCAAACGCCGGCGGGGCTCGAAGGGCCGGGCTCCGCCCCGGACCCCGGCGGGACCGGAAGGGGTGGCGGGGTCAGGCCGGCGGGAGGGTGAGGGCGGCCGCCGCGCCGGTGGGGGTGGGGTTGGCGAGGCTGATGCGGGCGCCGATGACCTGGGCCTGGCCCAGGGCGATGGTCAGGCCCAGGCCCGTGCCCTGGCCGCGTTCGGTCGCGCCCGTCAGGAACCGCTGCGGGCCGTCCCGCAGCAGGGTCTCCGGGAAGCCCGGACCGTGGTCCCGGACGGTGACGGTGTTCCCGGCGACCGTCACGGTGATCGGGTCCCGGCCGTGCCTGCGGGCGTTGACCAGCAGGTTCGTCAGGATCCGCTCCAGCCGCCGGACGTCCGTGCGGACGCGGGCCGTGCCGTCGGCGGCGCCCAGGACCCGAGCCTCCACCCCCGAGCGCCGGGTGACCTCCTCCACCAGCGGCCCCAGGAGGTGGATGTCCAGCTGGGCCACCTCCCGGTCCCCGTCCAGCCGGGCCACCTCCAGGAGGTCCTCCGTGAGGCCGCACAGGGCCGAGACCCGGTCGCGCACCAGCTCGGTGGGCCGCCCCGGAGGGAGCAGCTCGGCGGCGGTGTGCAGTCCGGTCAGCGGGGTCCGCAGCTCGTGCGCCACGTCCGCCGTGAACCGCTGCTCCGCCACCAGCCGTCGCTGCAGGCTCGCCGCCATCGTGTCGACCGCCGCGGACAGTGCGGCCACCTCGTTCCGCGTCCCCGGTACGCCCGACGGGCCTATCCGCGCGTCCAGTTCGCCCGTGCTGATCCGCCGGGCCGTCTCGGCGGCGGACCGCAGGTCCTTGCTCAGCCGGCTGGCCAGCGCCGCCCCGCCGGCCGCCGCGAGCGTGACGACGACCACCCCGAAGGCCATCAACTTCTGGTCCAGTTCCCACAGTTCCGCCTGTTCCCCCGCCAGCGGCTGGCGTACGGAAAGCACCTGGTCGCCGCCGACCGGCCGGGCGGCCCACACCGCCGGATGGAGGCCGTGCAGGTCGAGGTAGGTGGTGCGCTGCCCGGTGAGCGCGGCCTGCCGCAGGGGTTCCGGCAGGCTCGGGCAGTCGAGGCGCGCGTCGGCCTCCCCGACCTTGTCGAAGTCCAGCTGGCCCGTGAGCTCGTACACCTGCCGCACCCGGACGAGCTGCGCGAGGGCGCTCTTGCGCGCCGCGTCGGCCACCTGGTTCGCGCGGGCCTCGTGGATGAGGATGCCGATGGTGAGCGCGACGAGCGAGCAGCCGACGGCGAGCAGGACGGAGATCTTCCAGCGCAGGCCGAGGGAGTGCAGGAGCCGGCGGCAGCGGAGCAGGGCGCGCTTCACCTGGCGGCCCGGTCCGTGGGGGCGGGGGATTCGGAGCCGGACGGCCGCGGGGCCGGACACGTGCCGGAGCCCGGGCCGGAGATGGCGTTGCCGAACCGGTGCTCGTCGCTGAGGACGCTCATCCGCCGGCCGTCCCAGTGGTAGCGGATGTCGTGCGCGGATCCGTCGTCGTCGGTGGTGCGGACCAGCAGGTCGGTGCCGAGGACCTCGGCGCTCATCCGCCGGCCGCTGGTGGCCAGGATCGGAACGATCTTCCCGCCGGCCGCGGTGTAGACGCCGAGCACCGAACGCCCGGTCTGGGTGTCGGCGGCGACGATCAGTTCGGGTTTCCCGTCGCCCGTCAGGTCCGCGTACCGGGCCGGCCGGACCCCGGCCTTGCCCGGGCCCTCGATCTCCTTCCCGTCGCCGAAGCGCTTCATCGTCTTGTCCGCGCGGAGCACGGCCGTCACGTCGACCTCCTCGATGCCCTCCGGTCCCACGGCCGGGGCCCCGTCGAGCGGCTGCGGCGGCGGTTCCCGGCCGGCCACCGCCGTACCGCTGGAGCTCGGGGACTCGGTCCACGACGGCCACAGCGGCTTCGGCCGGGGCTGGGAGGACACGGGCGGCGCGACCTCGCCCTGCCCGAGGCCCCCGGGTGCGGCGCAGCCGCCGAGGCCGATGCAGAGCAGGGCGGCCGCGGCGAGGCTGCGGCGGGTCGGTCGAGTCATGGAGGGCGGAACCGTCGGGTGGTGGGGGAGGGCGGGGCGGGGGCAGGCAGACTGACGGTAGAGGGCGCCGGTCACGGGGACCGGGCGGTTGTGTAACAGCGGTGCGTACGCGGGCTTCCGCGGCCGAAGCCGGGACTTCCGGCCCGGCCCGCGGCCGGCGGAAGTCCGGCTCGCAGCCCAGCCTGAATCGAGGGAGGCCCGCATGGCATCGGCCGATCGGCCGGAAGGCCACGGCGAAAGGACGATTCCGCAGGCGGAGGTGCTGGAGGAGCTGGAGGAGCTCCCGTTCTTCGTCTACGGCACCCTGCGTCCCGGCGAGGTCAACCACGACCTGTTCCTGCGCGGCCGCACGGCCGCCGAGGAGCCCGCCCGCCTCCCGGACGCGGCCCTGTACGAGGGCCCCGGCTACCCGTACGCCGTGGACCGCCCCGGCTCCGCCATAGCCGGAGAGCTGATCACCCCGGCCCCCGGGGCCTACGGGGAACTCCTCGTGGCGCTCGACCTGCTTGAGGAGTACGCCGGCCCCGGGCACCCCGCCAACATCTACGACCGCACCGCCCGAGAGGCCTTGCGCCCCGACGGCACCCCGGTCCGCGCCTGGGTCTACCTGGCCGCCCCACCCCTGGCCCGCCACCTGGCCCGCTCCGGCACCCGGATCCCGGGCGGCGACTGGCTGCGCCGAGAGACGCCTTAGGGACCAGGCGGCGGTACTGGCCTTGCGGCCACCCGTCCCCGCGGGCGGGCGGACGCACGGCCGGGAGGGGCTGGTTCCAGCCGGTACAGCGCGCGAGGCCGGTGCTGTCGTTCCAGGCGCAGGCCCGCATCACGTAGCCCGCGTCGTTGTGGGCCGGGGTGTGGGTGTCGCTGCCGTTCTGCACGGTGGTCATGCCCAGCGGGCCGGTCCAGGTCCTGCCGCCGGCGGTGGAGCGGTCCACCCAGACCGCACCTACGACCAGATCGCAGTACTCCGCGCGAAAGCCAAGCGCAGGGCCTTGGACTGGCAGCACCAGACGACCACCACCATCGCCCGCACCTACGGCACGGTCGTGGTCGAAGCACTCACCATCACGAACATGGTCAAGTCCGCCAGGGGAACCATCGAGGAGCCGGGGAAGAACGTCGCCCAGAAATCTGAGCTGAACCGCTCCATCAGCGGGGAGGCGTGGGGCCGCACGGTGACACCCTTGTAAAGGTCCCGGCCCCCGGCACCTCCCGGCGCTGCTCAGCGTGCGGCTTCACCACGCCCGGGAGCCGGGAGTCCCAGGCCCTGTTCGTGTGCAAGAACCCCGACTGCGGCTGGACCGGCAACGCCGACCACAACGCAGCCCGCAACGTCTTGCACCTGTACCGGATGGGCCTCGCGCTCATCCCGGCTGCCGGAAGGGCAGTCGTCAGGCGCGCCAAGCGCGTCAAGCCCGCTACCGCAAGGTAAGCAGGAATCTCCCGGCTTCAGCCGGGAGAGCACTTCAAGGCGGAACAGTGGTCGTCGGCCCGCGGACCGAGGGGGGATTCAGCGTGTGCCTCACCCTGCCGGTCACCACGGCGCCCGTCACCCCCGCGGGTCCCCTCGGGCCGGAGAACCGGCCGGCGGCGTGATCCGCGTCCTGGTCGTCGACGACCAGATCCTGATCCGGGCCGGCCGCCACCGAGCGGATCCTCGCGGGATCGGTGGACCCGCTGCCGCGGGTCCTCGTCCTGACCACCTTCGATCTCGACGAGTACGTGTACGCCGCCCTGCGCGCCGGAGCCTCCGGGTTCCTGCTGAAGGACACCGGCCCGGAGCGGCTGATCGAGGCGGTCGTGGCGGTGGCCCGCGGCGACTTGCTCTTCGCCCCGAGCGTGACGCGGCGCCTCATCGAGTCCTACGTGAACCGCGCGGACCCGGTGCCGGACACTCCCGCCGTCCTCGACGCCCTCACCGCCCGCGAACGGGAGGTGCTGCGGCTGACGGCGCGCGGGCTGTCCAACACGGAGATCGCCGAGCTGCTCTTCATCAGCGAGGCGACCGTCAAGACCCACCTCAACCGGACGATGACCAAACGGGCCCTGGACAGCCGGGCCCAGGCCGTCGTCGTGGCGTACGAGACGGGACTGGTCGTCCCGGGGGCCTAGGGGCCTGAAGGCCTGGAGGCCCGGACGTCTGGAGGCCCGGACGTCTAGAGGCCTTCAGCGCCGCGGTTGCGCAGGCGTTGGCCGTACTGCTGGAGCACCCACAGCTCCTCCTGGACCGCCGCCAGTTGCTCCGGCGCGTCCTGGTGGCCGAGGCGGGACAGGGTGCCCTGGATCTCGTGGACCCGGCGGTCGACCGCGCGGAGGCGGACCTGGACCAGCTGGACCCCGGCGTAGACCTCGTCCACCGTCTTCGCGTGGATGGCCTCGACGACGAGCTCGGTGACCAGCGCGCGGACGGTGTCGTTCGGCGCGGAGTCACGGACCCGGGTCACGTAGTCCTCGGTGCCGAGCGAGGCGCCGCCGGCGTCCATGATGGCCTGGCGCACGGCCGCGTAGGGCGGGGCGGTGAACTCGTCCATCCCGTACGCGTCGAAGGCGGGCGAGACCAGGGCGGGGCGCTGGAGCGCCAGCTTGAGCAGCTCGCGCTCGGTGATGTGCGCGGGGCTGCGCAGGTTCAGCGCGGGGCCCGCGGGGCCGGCGGACGGCGCGGGGATGTCCTCGTACGAGTGGCCGGAGTGGCCCGAGCCGCCGGAGTTGCCGGACTGGCCCCGGCGCTGCTGCTGGGGCTGGTTGCCGCGCTCCCGGGCCCAGCGGTCGAGCTGGGCGATCCGCTTGACCACGAACTGCTCGTCGCGCATGCCCAGCATGCCCGCCAGTTGGACCGCCGACTCGTGCTGGATCGCGACGTTCTTGATCTTTTTGATGATCGGGGCGGCTTCCTCCAGCGCGGCCGCCCGCCCCGCCGGGTTCTCCAGGTTGTGCCGGGCCACGATGTGCTTCAGCGCGAACTCGAACAGCGGGGTGCGGGCCTCGACCAGCCCGGATACGGCCGCGTCGCCCTTGGCCAGGCGCAGGTCGCAGGGGTCCATGCCGCCGGGGGCGATGGTGATGGAGGTCTCCGCGGCGAACTTCTGGTCGTCCTCGAAGGCCCGCAGCGCGGCCTTCTGCCCGGCCGCGTCCCCGTCGAAGGTGAAGATCACCTCGGCGGTGGCGTTGTCCATGAGCAGTCGGCGCAGGATCTTGATGTGGTCGCCGCCGAAGGCGGTGCCGCAGGTGGCGATCGCGGTGGTGACCCCGGCCATGTGGCAGGCCATGACGTCGGTGTAGCCCTCGACGACGACGGCCCGGGAGGTCTTGGCGATCTCCTTCTTGGCCAGGTCGATGCCGTACAGCACCTGGGACTTCTTGTAGATCGCCGTCTCGGGGGTGTTCAGGTACTTGGGGCCGTTGTCGTCGTCGCGCAGCTTGCGCGCGCCGAAGCCGACGACCTCGCCGCTGATGTCGCGGATGGGCCACATCAGCCGGCCGCGGAAGCGGTCGATGGGCTTGCCGCTGCGGCTGTCCTGGGCCAGGCCCGAGGTGATCAGTTCCTTGTCGCTGAAGCCCTTGCCGCGCAGGAAGCGGGTCAGGTGGTCCCAGCCGGCCGGGCTGTAGCCGACGCTGAAGTGCTGGGCGGCGGCCTGGTCGAAGCCGCGCTCGGCCAGGAACTTGCGGCCGATCTCCGCCTCGGCGCTGCCGAGCTGGTCCATGTAGAAATCGGCCGCGGCCTTGTGCGCCTCGACCAGCCGGATCCGCTCGCCGCGCCCGCTGGTGCCGGCGGTGTAGCCGCCCTCTTCGTACCGCAGGGTGATGCCGGCCAGGCCGGCGAGCCGCTCCACCGCCTCCGAGAAGGAGAGGTGGTCGATCTTCATGACGAAGTCGAGGGTGTCCCCGCCCGCCTGGCAGCCGAAGCAGTGGTAGAAGCCCTTGCTGGGGCTGACCTGGAAGGACGGGGACTTCTCGTCATGGAAGGGGCAGAGGCCCTTGAGGTTGCCGCCGCCCGCGTTGCGCAGCTGGAGGTACTCCGAGACCACGGCGTCGATCGGGACCGCGTCCCGTACCGCCTTCACGTCGTCGTCGTTGATCCGTCCTGCCACCGCGCCAGTCTACGGCCGGGCGGAGACAATCCCGTCAGGCCCCTTCCGCCGGAACCAGGGCCGAAAGCGGAATCGACGGATCCGCCAGCCTCTCCCGGTCCACGGGCGCCTTCGACCTGATCAGGGCCTGGATGTCCTCGGTGACGTCCCACACGTTCACGTTCATTCCGGCCAGGACCCGGCCGTCCGAGAGCCAGAAGGCGATGAACTCCCGCTTGCCCGCGTCGCCGCGGATCAGCACCTGGTCGTAGCCGCCCGCCGGGGCGTACCCCGAGTACTCCAGACCCACGTCGTACTGGTCGGAGAAGAAGTACGGCACCCGGTCGTACGAGACCTCCTGCCCCAGCATCGCCCGCGCGGCGGCCGGACCCCCGTTCAGCGCGTTCGCCCAGTGCTCCACCCGCAGCCGGGCCCCCAGCACCGGGTGGTGTGCGGCCGCCACGTCCCCGACCGCGAAGACGTCCGGGTCGGAGGTGCGCAGCGAGGCGTCCACGGCGATCCCGCCCCCGTGCTCCCGGTCGACCAGGGCCAGGCCCGAGGTCTCCGCCAGTGCGGTCCGCGGGGCGGCCCCGATCGCCGCGAGGACCGCGTGCGCCGGGTGCTCCTCCCCGTCGTCCGTACGGGCCGCCAGCACCATGCCGTCGTGCCCGACGATCTCCGTCAGATGGGACCCGAAGTGGAAGCGGACCCCGTGCTCGGTGTGCAGGTCGGCGAAGAGCCGGCCGACCTCCGGGCCGAGCACCGCGTGCAGCGGGGTCGGCGCCGGCTCGATCACGGTGACCTCGGCCCCGTACCCGCGGGCCGCCGCGGCGACCTCCAGACCGATCCAGCCGGCGCCCGCGATCAGCAGGTGCCCGTTGTCCCGGCCCAGGCTCGCCAGGGCCCCCCGCAGCCGCTCCGCGTGCGAGAGCCGGCGCAGGTGGTGCACCCCGACCAGCTCGGTGCCCGGGATGTCGAGCCGGCGCGGTTCGGCGCCGGTGGCGAGCAGCAGCTTGTCGTAGGGCAGCGCCGTGCCGTCGCCGAGGACCACCTTCTTGGCGTCCCGGTCGAGGTGGACCGCGGGCTGGCCGAGGTGCAGCTCGATGTCGGAGGCCGCGTACCAGGACGGTTCGTGCACGAAGACGCTCTCGCGCTCCTCCTTGCCCGCCAGGTACCCCTTGGAGAGCGGTGGCCGCTCGTAGGGATGTTCACGCTCGTCTCCGATCAGGATCACCCGCCCCGTGAACCCCTCGGACCTCAGCGTTTCGGCCGCCTTAGCCCCGGCGAGCCCTGCGCCGACGATGACGAACGTCCGGTGTGCGTCGACCACCTGATGCCTCCTCATAACCTCTGCGCCACATGCGGGCACATGCGAGCGTCCCGCACCGAGCCTGCCGCGTGAAGGGGGAGTGGCCCGATCGGCTCACCCTTCGGCGCGTCGCGCGCGCTGGGTGAGGCGGGCGTGCAGGGAGCGCGCGGAGGCGTCCGTGAGGGCCGCGATCTGGTCCACGACCGCCCGCTTCCTGGCCCGGTCGTCCGGCGCCTCGTCGAAGATGGCGCGGAATTGGGGGTCCAGACCCTCGGGTGCGCGGGCGCTGACCGCCTCCGCGAGTTCGGCCAGGACGATGCGCTGATCGGCTCGGATCCGCTCCTGCTCGTCGCGCTGCATGACGTACAGGTCGGCGACCGCCTTCAGTACGGCGCACTCGTTGCGGGCCTCGCGCGGCACCACCAGCTCCGCCGCGTACCGGGTCAGCCGGCCGGTCCCGTACGCCTGCCGCGTGGCGCCCTCGGCGGCCAGGCAGAAACGGCCGATCAGCTGGCTGGTCGCGTCCTTCAGCCGGGCCTGGGCCACGGCCGAGCCGTCGTACCCGTGCGGCCACCACTCCTGCTCCATCAGGCGGTCCAGGGCCTCGCGGAGCTCCTCCGGCTCGGTGTCGGAGGGCACGTACCGGCCGATGGCCACCCGCCAGATCTCGGCGCGCTCGGGCTCGGCGAACAGCAGGTTCGGGTCGAGGTGGCCGGCGTGCAGGCCGTCCTCGAAGTCGTGGACGGAGTACGCCACGTCGTCCGACCAGTCCATGACCTGCGCCTCGAAGCACTTGCGGTCCGCGGGCGCGCCGCGGCGCAGCCACTCGAAGACCGGCAGGTCGTCCTCGTAGGCGCCGAACTTCACCGAGCCCGGGTCGGTGGGGTGGTCCCCGCGCGCCCAGGGGTACTTGGTGGCGGCGTCCAGGCAGGCACGGGTGAGGTTGAGCCCGACGCTGACGAGGGTGCCGGTCTGCGGATCGGGGACGAACCGCTTGGGTTCCAGCCGGGTCAGCAGGCGCAGCGACTGGGCGTTGCCCTCGAAGCCGCCGCAGTCCTTGGCGAACTCGTTGAGCGCTTCCTCGCCGTTGTGGCCGAAGGGCGGGTGCCCCATGTCGTGCGACAGACAGGCGGCTTCGACCAGATCGGGATCACAGCCGAGGGCGGCGCCGAGCTCGCGGCCGACCTGGGCGCATTCGAGGGAGTGCGTCAGCCGCGTACGAGGACTCGCGTCCCAGTCGTACGAACGCGTCCCCGGGGTCACCACCTGCGTCTTCCCGGCGAGCCGTCGCAGGGCGGCGGAGTGCAGCACCCGGGCGCGGTCGCGCTGGAAGGCGGTCCGCCCGGGCCGTTTGTCGGGCTCGGTGGCCCAGCGCTCGGTATCGGCGGGAACGTACGGCTCGCCGGGCAGATCGAGATCGGGTCGGACAGGTGCGGTGGTGCCTTCCATGCCTTCCATGGCCCAAACGGTAACCGCACGAACCGACAAGACGAGTCAAGAGGAGCAATCCGAGCGATTGGGAACCAACCAGGCCGTTACGCGGTGGCCAGTTCGAGCGGGTGCTCCCGGGCTACGGGCGCTGCGAGCGCGGCGGCGGCTTCGTCGTAGCGCTGCAGCACCAGCCGGGCCAGCGCCGGGTGGGCGCCCAGCGGGGCGGCGGCCGGGCCCGGTGCGGCGGCGGCGCTCGCGGCGGCGAAACGGCCCGGGGCGGTGAAGTAGGAGGCGACCGCGACCCGGTGGAGGCCCCGCGCGGCCAGGGCCCGTACGGCGGCGGGCACGGAGGGCGCGGTGCCCGAGGCGTAGGCGGCCACCACGGGAACTCCGCCGAGGCGTTCCGAGAGCAGGCCGGCGGTGGCCCGCACATCGGCGGCGGAGTCGGGGTCGCGGGACCCGGCGGCGGCCAGCACCACCGCCGACCCGGCGCTCCAGCCGGCCTCCACGAGGCGCTCGTACAGGGCCTCGACGAGCAGCGGATGCGGCCCGAGCGGGGCGGCGACGCGGGTCCGCAGGTGCCCGGCGCGGGCGGCGGAGGCCGGGAGGTCCCGCTTGACGTGGGTGCCGCGGCCGAGCAGCAGCGGCACCAGGACGGCGGCCCCGGCGGCCCGTTCGAGGGTGTGGTCCAGCAGCGGGTGGTTCAGCTCGATGTGACCGAGCCGGACGTCGAGGCGGGGGCGGAGCTCGCGGACCCGTTCGAGCAGGGCTTCGACGGTGTGGAGGGCGCGCGGATCGCGGCTGCCGTGGGCCACGGCGACGAGGGCGGGCTGCTGCATGGGGGGACTCCTGCGTGGTGTCGGGGGCGCAGAACGCTGAGCTGCGTACCGAGCTGGGCGGTGATCCGGGTCAGCAGCTCCGCCGTGGTCGCGGGCGGCAGCGGGGGGTGCGGTAGAGGTGGGGGGAGGGGCAGGGGCGGGGATTCGGGAGGGTGCGCCGGCTCCGTCATGAACCGATCCTGCGCTTGGCAGGTTGCCGCTGCGTTGCGCCGGGGTGACGGGTGTTTTCCGCCTGCTCACAGGGGGGTGGACGCCGGGGTGGGGTCGGGCCGTGCTTCCCCGATCCGCGACCCGGCCGCCGTCGCCCGCGTGCTGTCGCTCGGCGCGCGGGGCGCCGGTGACCTGCTCGGCCGGATCGCCCTCTGGGGCTGGATCGCGGCCGGAGCCGCCGTCCTGAGCGCGCTCCTGGCGACCCGCGCGCGGTCCGCGGACGGTCCCGGGGGCTGGGATCCGTTCCCGCAGACGGACGAGGCGCGCAAGGCGCACCTCCTGGCCGCGCTGCTGACGGTGTTCCTGCTGGTGGCAGGTCTGGCAGGTCTGGCAGGTCTGGCAGGTCTGGCAGGTCTGGCAGGTCTGGCAGGTCTGGCAGGTCTGGCCGGCATGGCCGGCATGGCCACAATGGACCCGGGGGAACTGTGGGAGCTCCCTCGCTCGGGGCGCGCTCGGCTCTGCTGGACCGGCGCCCTGCTGCTCGCCCTCGCCCTGCACCTGCCGGCCCTGTACGGACAGCCGCACCCGGCGGTGCGGTGCCTGGCTTGAGGCCGGGGGCGGGGAACGGCCGGGCACCGTCGCGACCTGGGGAAACCGCCGGGACCGCCCGTGCGTCCGTAGACGACAGGACCGACAGCAAAACCGACAGCAAAACCGGCAGCAGGACCAGTGGGGGGATCGCATTGAGGCGCGCAACGGTACGAGGTCTGCCAGGGGCGGCATGGGAGCGGCTGAAGGCCGTACGGGTCACGCCGCCCCGGACCGTACGGGCCCGGCGGCGCGTCGTGCAGGTGGTGATGGCGGGCTGCGTGCTGGCCCTGCTGCCCTCGGCGTGGACGCACGCGTCCGCCGGGCCCCGGCTGCGCACCACCGCCGACGCGCCCGCCGCCGAGGTGGCCGTGGTCTTCGGCGCCGGGTTGTGGAACGGCAGGCCCACCCCGTACCTCGCGCGCCGGCTCGACGCCGCCGTCGAGCTCTACCGTGCGGGGAAGGTCAAGGTCGTCCTGGTCACGGGCGACAACAGCCGTACCGACTACGACGAGCCCGACGCGATGCGCGCGTACCTGACGGGCCACGGGGTGCCCGACGCCCGTGTCGTCAGCGACTACGCCGGCTTCGACTCGTGGGACTCCTGCGTCCGGGCCCGGGAGGTCTTCGGCGTGCACCGGGCGGTACTGATCAGCCAGGGGTTCCACATCCGCCGGGCCGTCGCGCTGTGCCGGGCCGCGGGCGTGGACTCGTACGGGGTCGGGGTGTCCGACGTGCACGACGCGACCTGGTACTACGGCGGGGCCCGCGAGGTCTTCGCGGCGGGCAAGGCGGCACTGGACGCGGTCTTCGAGCCGCAGCCGCGGTTCCTGGGGCCGAAGGAGGAGGGGGTGTCGCGGGCGCTGGCCTCTCTGGCAGACTGACGCCGCGATCGGTGTATTCCGATTAGTCATATAGCTCTTAGGGCTATCCGGCCCGCAGAGCTGTCAGCTGTCAGCTGTCCGTCGTGTCCGTCGTGTGCGTCAGGGGTGTGGAACCGTGGCTGTTGTGGATCTGAGCGGCAAGGTCGTCGTCATCACCGGTGGGGCCCGTGGCCTCGGCGCGGCGGCCGCGCAGGCCGTCGTGGACGGCGGCGGCAAGGTGCTGATCACCGACGTCCTGGAGGCCGAGGGCGCCGCGACGGCGGCCGAGATCGGCGAAGCGGCGCGCTTCCTGCGCCACGACGTGACCAGCGAATCCGACTGGGACGCGGCCCTCGCCTTCGCCCTCGCCGAGTTCGGCCGCATCGACGGACTGGTCAACAACGCCGGCATCGCCACCGGCCAGCTCCTGGAGCACGAGAGCGTCGAGCACTTCCGCAAGGTCGTCGAGATCAACCTCGTCGGCGTCTTCATCGGCATCAAGGCCGCGATCCCGCTGATGCGGGAGAACGGCGGCGGCTCCATCGTCAACATCTCCTCCGCCGCCGGGCTCACCGGCCTCGCCCTGACCGCCGGCTACGGAGCCTCCAAGTGGGGCGTGCGCGGACTGTCGAAGATCGGCGCGGTGGAGCTCGCGGAATCCCGGATCCGCGTCAACTCCGTACACCCCGGCATGACGCTCACCCCGATGACGGCCCCGGTCGGCATTCAGGCGGGCGAGGGCAACTACCCCGGCGCCCCCCTCGGCCGCGTCGGCCTCCCCGAGGAGATCGCCGCCGCCGTCGTCTTCCTCCTCTCGGACGCCGCCGGCTACATGACCGGCGCCGAGCTCGCGGTCGACGGAGGCTGGACGGCCGGCCTCACGGTGAAGTACCTGACGGGCCAGTGACCCGGCCCCGGCGCTGACCCCGGCTCCGGCGCTGACCCGGCTCCGGAGCCCCGGCGGATATTCGGGTGCCCGCCGCCCGGGTCCCGGGCTACGGTCCGCCCCGTGGAACACGACGCACCCCTCGTACGCGAGGTCTTCCCCGAGCTGACGTCCGAGCTCGTGAAGCTGCTGGACGCGGAGGGCGAGCACGAACTCGCCATCTGCGCCCACGACCTCCGCATCGTCGCGGACTGCGGCTGCGGCGACGACTCCTGCCAGAGCTTCCGGACCCATCCGCATCCGCCGGGCACGCCCTACGGGCCGGGCCACCGCAACGTGCCCCTGCTCCCCGAGCGGGGCATGCTGATCCTCGACGTCGTCGACGACCGGATCGTGTACGTGGAGATCCTCGACCACCCCCCGCTGCGCAGGGCCTCACCGGAGCCGGCGGGCCGCGCTGAGGCGGAGCACGCGGAGATGTAACGGGAGGCGGCGGCCCGCGTAACACCGCCGACGCACGCTGGGCTCCATGCACACCTCGGACTCCGTTACCGCCACGCACTGTCCATACTGCGCGCTGCAGTGCGGCATGAACCTCCGCCCCGAACCGGGCGCGGTCGGCGGCGTGGCAGTGGAGGAGCGGGCCGACTTCCCCGTGAACCGGGGTGCGCTGTGCGGCAAGGGCCGCACCGCCCCCGCCGTGCTCTCCTCCCGGGTGCGCCTCACCGAGCCGCTCGTCCGCACCCACGCAGGGCGGCTGGAGCCGGCCACCTGGGAGGAGGCCCTCGACGCCGTCGCCGAGGGCCTCGCCCGCACGCGGCGGTCGTACGGGGCGGACGCGGTCGGGGTGTTCGGCGGCGGCGGGCTGACCAACGAGAAGGCGTACGCCCTCGGAAAGTTCGCCCGCATCGCGCTGGGGACCTCGCAGATCGACTACAACGGCCGGTTCTGCATGTCCTCCGCCGCCGCCGCGCACCAGCGGGCCTTCGGGCTCGACCGGGGGCTGCCCTTCCCGCTGGAGGACATCCCCCGGACCGGCTGCGTCATCCTCGTCGGCTCCAACCCCGCCGACACCATGCCGCCCGCGCTGCGCTTCTTCCGGGAACTCCGCGAGAACGGCGGCACGTTGATCGTGGTGGACCCGCGCCGCACGCGCACCGCCGAACAGGCCGACCTGCACCTGGCCCCGCGCCCGGGCACGGACCTGGCGCTGGCGCTCGGCCTGCTGCACCTCGTGGTCGCGGGCGGCCACACCGACGAGGAGTTCATCGCCGAGCGCACCACCGGCTGGGAGGAGGCCCGCGCGGGCGCCATGGCGCACTGGCCGGAGCTGGTGGAGCGGATCACCGGCGTGCCGGTCCCCAAACTCCGCGAGGCGGTCGCCCTGTTCTGCGCGCCCGAATCCGCGATGGTGCTCACCGCGCGCGGCCCCGAGCAACAGTCCAAGGGCGTCGACACCGTCGGAGCCTGGATCAACCTCTGCCTCGCCACCGGCCGGGCCGGCCGCCCGCTCTCCGGCTACGGCTGCCTCACCGGCCAGGGCAACGGCCAGGGCGGCCGCGAGCACGGCCAGAAGGCCGACCAGCTCCCCGGCTACCGCAAGCTGACCGACCCGGCGGCCCGGGCCCACGTCGCCGGGGTCTGGGGGATCGACCCCGACAGCCTCCCCGGCCCGGGCCGCAGTGCGTACGAACTCCTCGACGCGCTGGGCTCGGACGTCAAGGCCCTCCTCCTGATGGGCTCCAACCCGGTGGTCTCCGCCCCCCGCGCCGGCCACATAGAGGGGCGCATCCGCTCCCTGGACTTCCTGGCCGTGGCCGACGTGGTCCTGTCCGAGACGGCGGCCCTGGCCGACGTGGTCCTCCCGGTCACCCAGTGGGCGGAGGAGACCGGCACCACCACCAACCTGGAGGGCCGCGTCCTGCTCCGTCGCCGGGCCCTCACCCCGCCGCCGGGGGTCCGCTCCGACCTGGAGGTCCTGCACGGTCTGGCCACCCGGCTGGGCATGCCGAAGGCCTTCCCGACCGACGCGGAGGAGGTCTTCGAGGAACTGCGCCGCGCCTCGGCCGGCGGACCGGCGGACTACTCGGGCATCACGTACGCCCGCATCGAAGCGGAGCAGGGCGTCTTCTGGCCCTGCCCCTCTCCCTCACGCCCGGGGGAGGCCGGCTCTGCGGAGGCCGGCTCGGCGGGGGAGGAACACCCCGGCACCCCGCGGCTCTTCCTGGACCGCTTCGCCACCGAGGACGGCCGGGCCCGCTTCGTGCCCGTCACCCACCGCGAAGCCGCCGAGGTCCCGGACGCCGAGTACCCGCTCCTCCTCACCACCGGCCGGGTGGTCGCCCAGTACCAGTCGGGCGCGCAGACCCGCCGGGTGGACGAGCTCAACGAAGCCGCCCCGGGCCCCTTCGTGGAACTCCACCCCCGCCTCGCGGCCCGCATCGGCGCGGTCGACGGAGCCCCCCTCGCGGTCACCTCCCGCCGCGGCCGCGCCGTCGCCCCGGCCCGCATCACGGACACCATCCGCGCGGACACGGTCTTCATGCCCTTCCACTGGCCGGGCGAGGGCCGCGCCAACACCCTGACCAACCCGGCGCTGGACCCGGTGTCCCGCATGCCGGAGTTCAAGGTCTGCGCGGTCCGCGTCGAGCCGGCGTAGGGCGGTCCGCGTCGGCCCGCCTCGGGGCGCGATCCGGTCCACCTTGATCACCTTGCAGGTGATCTCGTCCTCCGTCAGCCGGGCGAGAGCTCCGGCCTTCACTTCGGCCCGCTGCCCGGGCGCCAGGCTGTTGCTGATGCCCGCGCCCTCGGCCAGCCGGGTCCCGGTGGGGCCGAGGAACTCGATGCTCGCGATGTAGGTGGTGGTCCGCTCGCCGCTGTTGGTGATGGTCAGCCCGGCGGAGGGCCAGCGCGTGGTGGGGTCCACCCCGCACGAGTCGATCTTCACGTCGTGGACGGGCCCCCGGTCGCGTTCGGTCCGCGGCTCGGGCGCCGGGGAGCCGGGCCCCCGGGAGTCGGGGGCCAGGGAGTCGGGCGCCCGAGAGCTGGGCGCCCGGGAGGGGGGCGCCTGTGACCGGGACGCCACGGTGACGGGTGTCGCGGCCGGGGAACTCTCCCCGTCGCGGTCCTTCGTACCGTCGCCACCCGGACCGATGGTGGTGATCAGCAGACCGGTCAGGGCCACGGCGATCACCCCGGCGAACAGTCCGAGGGCCACGATCACCGCGGTCCTGCGCCGCGTCGGCGGAGCGGGTGGGGGCGTCAGGGGCCCGGCCGGCGGGTGGCTGTCCCGGGGACGCCACCCCGGAGGCGGGTTCGAGTGCGGCACGGACACCTCCAGGGGGCTGGACCGGTGATCGTGCTGATCAGCATCGCACCCGCCCGGCTCCCCCACACGTCGGAGCCGGGGGCCCCGTCCTCCTCGGACATGCGTCCGATCCGCATCGGGGTTCTGGTCCAGGGGTAACCATGGGTCACGCACCGGACCCAGAAAGTGGTCGCACGCCCCTCGTGGCAGCGATGTGTCGTACCCCACACTGAGGTGCGGTGCACCCGTCCTCGGAGCCCTGTGGAGGTCGCCCCCGTGCAGACCCAGAGCTTGACCGTCACCGTCAGCCCGCCCGCCGGAGTGCCCGCGGCCGAAGAGCCCGAGCCCGAGGCCGAGGCCGACGCCATGCACGAGGAGGAGGCCGAGGAGGCCGAAGGGGCTGAGGAGTTGGAGGGCCCGGAGCTGCTGGAGAAGGTGCCCACGCCGCGCAAGCGCCCGGCGGAAGGCTCCGGCGGAGCGGGACCGTCCGCCGACCTCTTCCGGCAGTACCTGCGCGAGATAGGCAGGATCCCGCTGCTCACCGCCGAGGAGGAGGTCGAGCTCGCGCGGCGCGTGGAAGCGGGCCTGTTCGCGGAGGAGAAGCTCGGCAGCGGAGCCCCGCTGGACCTGCAGCTCACCCTCGACCTCGACAAGCTCGTGGTCATGGGCCGGATGGCCAAACGCCGCCTCATCGAGTCGAACCTGCGGCTCGTCGTCTCCGTGGCCAAGCGCTACGTCGGCCGCGGACTGACCATGCTCGATCTGGTCCAGGAGGGGAACCTCGGACTGATCCGCGCCGTCGAGAAGTTCGACTACGCCCGCGGCTACAAGTTCTCCACCTACGCCACCTGGTGGATCCGCCAGGCCATGTCCCGGGCGCTGGCCGACCAGGCCCGCACCATCCGGGTCCCCGTCCACGTCGTGGAGCTGATCAACCGCGTCGTGCGCGTCCAGCGCCGCATGCTCCAGGAGCGGGGTTACGAGCCCACCGCCGAAGAGGTCGCCGTCCACCTGGAGTTGACCCCCGAGCGGGTCCTGGAGGTGCTGCGCCTCGCGCAGGAACCGGTCTCGCTGCACGCACCCGTGGGCGAGGAGGACGATGTCGCGCTCGGCGACCTCATCGAGGACGGGGACGCCGCCTCCCCGGTCGAATCGGCCGCGTTCTTCCTGCTCCGCGAGCACCTCGAAGCGGTGCTCTCGACCCTCGGGGAGCGGGAGCGCAAGGTCGTCCAGCTCCGCTACGGGCTCGCCGACGGGCGGCCGCGCACCCTGGAGGAGATCGGGCGGATCTTCGGTGTGACCCGTGAGCGGATCCGGCAGATCGAGTCCAAGACCCTCAACAAACTGCGCGACCACGCCTTCGCGGACCAGCTGCGCGGATATCTGGACTGACATCCGGAACGACATCCGGAACGACATCCGGACCGACGGAAAAGGGGCGCCCGGATGGGCGCCCCTCCCCGCCCGGCCGTACCGGTCAGTCGACCTCGGCCACCGCCTGCGCGAACTGCGCCGCGTACAGCCGCGCGTACGCGCCGCCCGAGAGCAGCAGCTCCTCGTGCGTGCCCTGTTCCACGATCGAGCCGCTCTCCATCACCAGGATCAGGTCGGCGTCGCGGATCGTGGACAGCCGGTGCGCGATCACGAAGGACGTGCGGCCGTGCGCGAGGCGCGCCATCGCCTTCTGGATCAGCACCTCGGTACGGGTGTCCACCGAGCTCGTCGCCTCGTCGAGCACCAGGATCACCGGGTCGGACAGGAACGCCCGCGCGATGGTGATCAGCTGCTTCTCGCCCGCGCTGACGCCGGCGCCCTCGTCGTCCAACACCGTGTCGTAGCCCTCGGGCAGAGTGCGGACGAACCGGTCGGCGTGCGCCGCCCGCGCGGCCTCCTCGACCTCGGCGCGCGTGACCTCGCGCGTGGCTCCGTAGGCGATGTTCTCCGCGATGGTGCCGCCGAACAGCCAGGTGTCCTGGAGCACCATGCCGATGCCGCCGCGCAGTTCCTCGCGGGTCATCTTCGCGATGTCCACCCCGTCGAGGGCGATCTCCCCGCCCGTGACCTCGTAGAACCGCATCAGCAGGTTGACCAGCGTGGTCTTGCCCGCGCCGGTCGGGCCGACGATCGCGACCGTGTGTCCGGGGTCCACGCTCAGCGAGAGGTTCTCGATCAGCGGCTTGTCCGGCTCGTAGCGGAAGGCGACCTTGTCGAAGGTGACCTGCCCGCGCAGGGTCTGCGGACGCTCCGGAACCTCCGCGTCCGGCTCCTGCTCCGGCGCGTCCAGGAGCTCGTAGACCCGCTCCGCGGAGGCGACGCCGGACTGCACCAGGTTCGCCATGGAGGCCACCTGCGTCAGCGGCATCGAGAACTGGCGCGTGTACTGGATGAAGGCCTGCACGTCACCGATCGACAGGGTGCCCGAGGCCACCCGCAGACCGCCGACGACCGCGACGAGCACGTAGTTGATGTTCGAGATGAACAGCATCACCGGCTGCATGATCCCGCTGACCAGCTGCGCCTTGAAGGAGGCCCGGTACAGCGCCTCGTTCTGCTCGGCGAACAGGGCCGCGGACTCCTTCTGCCGGCCGAAGACCTTGACCAGGGTGTGGCCCGAGTACATCTCCTCGACGTGCGCGTTCAGGGCGCCCGTGGACTTCCACTGCGCCACGAACTGCGGCTGCGACTTCTTGCCGATCTTCGCGGCCACGTACGCCGACACCGGGATGGTCACCAGCGCGACGAGCGCCAGCAGCGGCGAGATCCAGAACATCATCGCCAGCACGCCGACGATCGTCAGGATCGAGTTGAGCAGCTGCCCCATCGTCTGCTGGATGGTCTGCCCGATGTTGTCGATGTCGTTCGTGGCCCGGCTGAGCACCTCGCCGCGCTTCTGCTGGTCGAAGTACGACAGCGGCAGCCGCGACAGCTTCGCCTGGAGCTCCTCGCGCATCCGGTAGACGGTGCCGTTCATGATGTGGTTCGACAGCCGGGTGGCGACCAGCATCAGCAGACCGGCGAGCGTGAAGACGAGCAGCGCCCACAGCGCCACCGATCCGACCGCGCCGAAGTCGATGCCCTTGCCCGGAGTGAAGTCGGTGCCGGACAGCATGTCCGCCGTCCCGCCCTCACCCCTGGCGCGCAGACCGTCCAGCGCCTGCTGCTTGGTGAGGCCCTTGTCGAAGCTCCGGCCGACGATCCCCGCGAACACCAGGTCGGTGGCCTCGCCGAGGATCTTCGGCCCGGTCACCGACGCGGCGACGCTGCCGACGACCGCGAGGATCATGCCCCACAGCTTGGCCCGGTCGCGCGCCAGCGCGGCCAGCAGCCGCTTGCCCGAGCCCTTGAAGTCCATGGACCGCGTCGTCGGCGGTCCCATCATCATCCGTCCTCCGGGCCCGCTCACGCCGCCTCCGCCTCCGTCAGCTGGGAGAGCACGATCTCCCGGTAGGTCTCATTGCCGGCCATCAGCTCGTGGTGGCGTCCCTCGCCCACCACCTGCCCCTCGTCGAGGACGATGATCCGGTCCGCGTCGCGGATCGTGGAGACCCGCTGGGCGACGATGACCACGGTCGCCTCCTCGGTCTCGCGGGCGAGCGCGGAGCGCAGCGCCGCGTCAGTGGCGTAGTCCAGGGCCGAGAAGGAGTCGTCGAACAGGTAGATCTCCGGGCGCTGTACGAGCGTGCGCGCGATCGCGAGCCGCTGGCGCTGGCCGCCGGAGACGTTGGTGCCGCCCTGGGAGACCGGAGCGTCGAGCCCGCCCTCCAGTTCGGACACGAAGCCCTTGGCCTGCGCGACCTCCAGCGCGTGCCAGAGCTCCTCGTCGGTGGCGTCGGGGCGCCCGTAGCGCAGGTTGCTGGCGATGGTCCCGGAGAAGAGGTACGGCTTCTGCGGCACCATGCCGACCGTCCTGGCGAGCAGGTCGGGGTCGAGGCGGCGCACGTCCTCGCCGTCGACGAGCACGTCGCCGCCGGTCGCGTCGAAGAGCCGGGGGATCAGCCCCAGCAGCGTGGACTTGCCGCTGCCGGTCGAGCCGATCACCGCGGTGGTCTCGCCGGGGCGGGCCACCAGGTCGACCCCGCGCAACACGGGCGCCTCGGCGCCCGGGTAGCGGAAGTCGGCGCCGCGCAGCTCCAGGAGGCCGTGACGAAGGAGCTTGCGGACCGGGTCGGCGGGAGGGACCACGCTGGAGTCGGTGTCCAGGACCTCCTGGACGCGCTCGGCGCAGACCTCGGCGCGCGGCACCATCATGAACATGAAGGTGGCCATCATCACGGACATGACGATCTGCATCAGGTAGGCGAGGAAGGCCGTCAGCTGGCCGATCTCCATGTCGCCCGAGTCGATGCGCATCGCGCCGAACCAGACGACGGCGACGCTGGAGATGTTCACGACCACGATCACGGTCGGGAACATCAGCGCGAGCAGCTTGCCGGCGGCCAGCGAGACGCCGGTGAGGTCGGCGTTGGCTTCGCGGAAGCGCTCCTTCTCGTAGTCGTCGCGGATGAAGGCGCGGATCACCCGGTTGCCGGTGATCTGCTCGCGCAGGACCCGGTTGACCGTGTCCAGACGCGTCTGCATCGCTCGGAACAGCGGGCGGGTCTTCAGCACGATCGCGCCGACCGACAGGCCGAGGATCGGGACCACCGCGAGCAGCACCCCCGAGAGCTTCACGTCCAGCGAGAGCGCCATGAAGATGCCGCCGACGCACATGATCGGCGCGGAGACCATCAGCGTGAAGGTCATCAGCACGAGCATCTGGATCTGCTGCACGTCGTTCGTCGTACGGGTGATCAGCGACGGGGCGCCGAAGTGGCCGAGCTCGCGCGCGGAGAAGCTCTGCACGCGGTCGAAGACGCCGGCCCGGACGTCGCGGCCGAACGCCGCGGCGGTGCGGGCGCCGTAGTAGACGGCCCCGACGTTGCAGACGAGCTGGACCAGTGAGACGCCGAGCATCAGCGCGCCGAAGCGCAGGATGTAGCCGGTGTCGCCGTTGACGACACCGTTGTCAATGATGTCGGCGTTCAGCGTGGGCAGGTAGAGGCTCGCGCTGGTCTGCAGCAGCTGCAGCAGGACCAGCACGGCGATCGGTTTCCGGTACGGCCCCAGATGGGTCCGCAGAAGTCGTATGAGCACGCGCAGGCTCCGGTCGGCATGATCGAGGGGGTTCACACCATCTTCTGCCAACGGGAGGCCGGAACCCACCGCTTTTCGCAAAGGCCGGTCAAAAGGAGTAGGCACCCTCCACCGCGAGTCCTGGGCTCCGGGCCCCACCGGCCGCGCCGACCGCGGGCGCCGGGAGGAGCATGGGAGACGGGGGACTCTCGGGACGGAACGGCCGTGGAGGAACCATGACGGGAACCACACGGGAGCAGACGCCCATCGCCTTCGAGGGCAATGGTGCCGAGCTGCGCCTGCAGGAGATCGGCGGGGGCTTCACCGTCGCGTTCGGACGCTTCGACAAGGGTGTGGACATGACCCCGGCGTTCAAGGGGCTGCCGGACGACCTGTGCACGTGCCCGCACTACGCCTACGTGCTCAAGGGCCGGATCCTGATGCACACGAAGGACGGCGACAAGGTCTACTCGGCCGGGGAGGCTTGCTACTGGGCGCCCGGACACGCTCCGGTGGCCCTCGAGGACACCGAGTACCTCGACTTCTCGCCGACGGAGGAGTTCCGACACGTGGTCGACCACGTGAAGGCGCAGCTGGGCTGATCCACCGAGGCACCCCGGTGGACCATCCCGGCCACGGCGCTAGAACGCGCCGGGGTGGATCTGGTCCCGGGTCGCGATGTACTGCTGGCGCGCCCCCTGCCAGGCCGGGTACTCCTCGTCCGGCTCGAACAGCTGCGCCGCGGGCGCCGGCCACACGGGCGGGGTGTTCGGGGCCGCGCTGCCCTGCGCCACGCCCAGCGCCCACGCTGCCTGCCGGGCCGCGCCCAGGGCCGCGTAGTCCGCCGGCGCCGGTACGAGGACCTGCGTGCCGAACAGCCCCGGCGCGAAGGCCTGTACGGCCGGCAGCTCGGCGGCGGCGCCGAGCAGGAACACCCGGCGGATCTCCACGCCGCGGCTGCGCAGCACGTCGAGCGCGTCCACCAGCCCGCACAGCATGCCCTCGAAGGCGGCCCGCGCGAGGTGCTCCGGCTTCATGGAGTCCCGCCGCAGCCCCGACAGGGTGCCGGCGGTGTGCGGCAGGTTCGGCGTCCGCTCACCCTCCAGGTACGGCAGGAGTACGAGTCCGTGCGCGCCCGGCGTCGACTTCAGCGCGAGCTCGCTCAGCCCCTCCAGATCGGTGCCCAGTAGTTCGGCGGTGCCGCGCAGGGCCCGTACGGCGTTCAGGGTGTTCACCACCGGCAGGTGGAGCCCGGTGGCGTCGGCGAGGGAGGTGATCAGCCCGCCCGGCTCCGACAGCGCCTCGTGGTGCACCGCCATCACCGATCCGGACGCGCCCAGCGAGACCACGGCGTCGCCGGGGCCCATGCCCAGCCCGAGCGCGGCCGCCATCGTCTCGCCGGTGCCGGCGGAGATCAGCAGCCCCTCGGGCGTGGTCCCGGCGGCTTCGGCGGGGCCGAGCACCTCGGGCAGCAGCGCCCGGTGCCCCAGCGCGAGCTCGACCAGGTCGGGGCGGTAGGAACCGGCGGCCGCCGACCAGTAGCCGGTCCCGGAGGCGCCGCCGCGGTCGGTGGTGCGCCGGGCCGGGCGGCCCAGCAGCTGCCACACCAGCCAGTCGTGCGGGGACATCAGCACGGCCACCCGACGGGCCGCCTCGGGCTCGGTACGGGCCAGCCAGGCGAGCTTCGCCACCGGCTGCGCCGAATGGGGGACCGAGCCGACGGCCTGGGCCCAGGCCTGCCGGCCGCCGAAGGACTCGATCAGCTCCGCGGCGGCGGCCTGGCCGCGCTTGTCGTTGCCGATCAGGGCGGGACGGACGAGGCCGCCCTGCGCGTCCAGCGGCAGCAGCCCGTGCTGCTGCGCGGAGACCCCGATGGCCTGCACCCCTTCGAGGAGCCCGCCGCCGGCGGCCTCGCCGAGCGAGAGCAGCCAGGCCTGTGGATCGGTTTCGTGCACCGCCGCCTCGCCGGTGGGCTGCGGATGAGGGGCGTACCCCTGGCGCAGCACGGCGCCCGTCTCGGTGTCACAGACGACGATGCGTGTGAACGCGGAAGAGCTGTCCAGCCCGGCGACTATCCCCATGCGGAGAATTCTGCCGCACGCGGGGGCGGTCTCGACCGCCCCGGCGTGCCCGGGACCGGGCCCGTCCCTTATGTGGGACCGGGCGGGACCCCGCGCACGCGACCGGACGGGGCCCCGGAGCGGGTCCCGCGCGGCGGGACCCGCGCTCCGGACCGGGCCGGTCAGGTGTTGCTGGTGCCCCAGTCGTCCTCGCCCGCGCCACCGCCACCGACCCGTGCCCGCAAGCCCCGTACGCGTCCGGCCAAGGCGTCCGGCATCGCGTCGCCCACCTTGTCGCTCACCGCGGCGTAGGCCTTGCCGGCGAACTCCCGGCCGCTCTGACCAGCGCTCTCCGCGGCGTTGCGGACCGCGGGGTTCTGCGCGAACTCGCGCGCGGACTTCTTCAACTGTTCATACCGCTCGCGTCCGGCCCGGGTCCCGAGCACGTACCCGAGGGCCAGCCCGACCGCGAACGTGACCTTGTACCGCATGCCTGCCACCCTTCGTCGTGTGGTGCCCGGCCCGCTGGCGATACCGATTGGCGGAGCACCCCCCTGCTTGCGCTAATCTATGACTCGCAACGGGCGCTCGCCCCCTGGCCAAGGCCAGAGGTGGGCTGTTCGGTGCAACGCAGCAATCCCCTGTAGCTCAATTGGCAGAGCAGCCGACTGTTAATCGGCAGGTTACTGGTTCGAGTCCAGTCGGGGGAGCGCGGTCCCCTGTAGCTCAATTGGCAGAGCAGCCGACTGTTAATCGGCAGGTTACTGGTTCGAGTCCAGTCGGGGGAGCAAGAAGGAACGAGGACCCCAGGTGGGTCCTTTTTCTTTTTTTCTGCCCGCCTCGCGCAACCGGGCACGGCCCGATGCGGTCTCTCTGGGCAGGCGAAGCCGATCATGCGAGGCATCCGAGGCAGGAGATCGTATGAGCGGCTATGCTGCGGCAGACGGCGCGCACACATGTACGCGCCACGCCGTGAAGGGGCGGTAGCTCAGCCGGTTAGAGCAGCGGACTCATAATCCGTCGGCCGTGGGTTCGAGTCCCACCCGCCCCACTCGCGCAGGTCAGAAGAAACCTTCTGACCTGCGGAAACGTAGTTTTTGCGGCGGTGGGATCCCCGTTTCGGTGCGGCGACCGTGAGGCGATGCCCGTCCCCCGCAAGCCCGTAGAGGTCTGTGACCTGGGGTTTCGTTCGATTCGTCGGTGGGATGCGTGGTGATGGGTCCCACGGCCGTCGTCCGGGCGGGGGTTACATCCCCGGCCGTTCCTGTTCCTCGTGAGCGTCCGACTCCATGGGCATCGGGCGAACCTCTTGAGGCGGGCCCGCTCCGGCCGGCGGGGTCTGCGATTCCGGCTTCTCCGCCCCCGGCGTCCTCTTCTGCTTTCGCCTCACGCACGCCGGACCGGAGTGCTGACGAAGCCGTTTCTGTGCCCGTCCACGGCGGCGAGCGCTACGGCGCCTACTTGCTGGACCACATCAGATGCCAGGCGGAAACCCGCCTCGATCCCTCCGACTTGATCGGCCGCACCCTGCACAGGACATGAGTGCGATGGCGTCGACCTGCTCTGTGGAGGTACCCCTCCAGCAGCTGCTTCCCGGCGCCCGGGTGCGGTCGTTGTCGGCCCGTGAAGTCTGCGAAGTAGGCTGCCGCGTCGAACAGAGGAGCACTACACATGACCTTCCGCTTGAGAGCGATCAGCCGTGACGAGCATCTGGCCTTCATCAAGAGCCGGCCCTCCGCGAGTCACATGCAGGTGCCCTCGTGGGGGGATGTGAAGCCGGACTGGCGGGCGGAGAGCCTCGGATGGATCGACGAGACCGACCGGATCGTCGGGGCGGCGCTCGTGCTGTTCCGGCCGCTGCCGAAGCTCAAGCGATACCTCGCCTACCTTCCCGAAGGCCCGGTCATCGACTGGTACGCCCCGGACCTTGAGCGGTGGCTCGAGCCGATGCTGGCGCACCTCAAGACCCGCGGCGCGTTCTCGGCGAAAATGGGTCCGCCCGTGATCGTCCGACGCTGGGATGCAGAAACGGTCAAGGACGCCATTGCGGACCCGCGGGCAGGCCGGCTGCGAGATGTTGAGGCCAGTTCGTGCGAGCCCCGGGCCTTCGATGTCGCCGACCGGCTGCGCCGCATGGGATGGCAGCAGGGCGAAACTGGTGGTGAGGACGGGTTCAGCGCGGGGCAGCCGCGCTACGTGTTCCAGGTCCCGCTCGCCGGACGGTCCTTGGACGAGGTCCAGCGCGGTTTCAATCAGCAGTGGCGCCGCAACGTCAAGAAGGCCGAGAAGGCCGGGGTCGAGGTAGTCCAAGGCGGCTACGAGGACCTGCCCGCCTTCTACGAGATCTACAAGGAGACCGCGGAACGCGACCGGTTCATCCCCCGCCCGCTGGCCTACTTTCAGCGCATGTGGACCGCGCTCCGGGCGGAGGACGCCGACCGGATGCGACTGTATCTCGCCCGTCACGAGGGCGAAGTGCTGGCCGCGGCCACGATGCTGACCGTTGGTGAGCACGTCTGGTATTCCTACGGTGCCTCCACCAGCCGCAAGCGTGAAGTGCAGCCGAACAACGCCATCCAGTGGCGGATGATGTGCGGCGCCCACGAACTGGGCGCGAGCGTCTACGACCTGCGCGGCATTACCGACACCCTGGAGGAGTCCAACCACCTGCTCGGCCTGCTCCGGTTCAAGGTCGGCACCGGCGGCCAAGCCGCCGAATACCTCGGCGAGTGGGACTTTCCGCTCAACAGACTGCTCCACAAGGCTCTCGACCTTTACATGTCTCGCCGCTGAACCGAGGGGCGCCCACGTTCTGATCGTGGACACGGATCCGGTCTCGATGGAACGGTGGCTGAGGGGCGGCCGGCTGGCGTGTCCGTCCTGCTCAGCCCCACTCGTGCCCTGGGGGCACAGCCGGCCTGGCATCATCCGGGGATTGCTCGTGAGGCTTGCAGAGGGCCTCGCCGACGGGGGATGCGGCGAGGCCCTGCCCAGACGGTACAGCCCGCGGTCGGTCTGCGGACCGCAGAATCGGCGAATTGCATAAGTTTGCAATTTCATAGATGCTGTGGGTGCTGTGTCCGTAGGTAGCCACGGGCACAGCACCAGCCGTCTGCCCCGGCGTGCGGGGTGATGAGAAGGGTGCGAGACCGTGCCGGTTCCGCTGTATCAGGCCAAGGCCGAGTTCTTTCGGATGCTCGGGCACCCGGTGCGGATACGGGTTCTGGAGCTGTTGCAGGACGGGCCGATGCCGGTAAGGGATCTGCTGGCCGCGATCGAGGTCGAACCGTCTGCGCTCTCGCAGCAGCTCGCGGTGCTGCGCAGGTCGGGGATCGTGACCTCCGTGCGTGACGGCTCGACCGTGGTCTACGAGCTGGCGGGCGGGGACGTCGCGCAGCTGATGCGGGCGGCTCGGCGGATCTTGACCGAGGTGCTGGCTGGGCAGCGCGAGCTGTTGGAGGAGCTGCGGGAGTCCGAGGTCCCGGCCTCGTGACCGTGAACGCCTTCCTGGCTTCCGTGCTCGGGCGGGTCCGTTCGGTGCTGCCGGAAAGGGCTGACTTCGCGGTCATGGGTCGTAGTCCCCGCCGGGATCTCCTGGCCGGGCTGACCGTGGCGATCGTCGCTTTGCCGCTCGCGCTCGGCTTTGGCGTCTCTTCCGGGCTGGGTGCCGAGGCGGGGCTCGCCACGGCCGTGGTCGCGGGCGCGCTTGCCGCCCTGTTCGGCGGCTCCAACCTCCAGGTGTCGGGGCCGACCGGTGCGATGACCGTGGTGCTGGTGCCGATCGTCGCCCAGTACGGGCCCGGTGGCGTGCTGACGGTCGGACTGATGGCCGGTGTCCTGCTGATTGGCCTCGCGCTGCTGCGGGCCGGGCAGTACATGAGGTATGTGCCGGCGCCGGTGGTGGAGGGGTTCACCCTTGGTATCGCGTGTGTGATCGGCCTTCAGCAGATACCCAATGCGCTCGGTGTGGCCAAGCCGGAGGGGGAGAAGGTCCTGCTCGTGGCCTGGCGGGCGCTCGTGGAGTTCGTGGCGTTCCCGAACTGGACCGCGATCGGTCTCTCGGCCGGTGTCGCGGCGGTGATGCTGGCAGGGGCCCGCTGGAAGCCGACGATCCCGTTCTCGATCGTCGCGGTGATCGCCGCGACCGTGCTCGCGCAGGTCTTCCCCCTGGACGCGGCGGCCCCGATCGGTGACCTGCCCTCCGGCCTGCCCGCCCCTTCCCTCGCTTTCCTGGACCTGTCCGCCCTCGGCTCGCTGCTCGCCCCCGCTGTGGCTGTCGCGGCGCTCGCCGCGTTGGAGTCCCTGCTGTCGGCGACGGTCGCGGACGGGATGACGGTGGGGCAGCAGCACGACCCGGACAAGGAACTCTTCGGTCAGGGCATTGCCAACCTGGCGGCCCCGCTGTTCGGCGGCGTCCCCGCGACGGCCGCGATCGCGCGGACCGCGGTCAACGTCCGTACCGGCGCCTCCTCCCGCCTGGCCGCACTCACCCACGCCGCAGTGCTCGCGGTGATCGTGTTCGCTGCGGCCCCGCTCGTCTCGAAGATCCCGCTGGCCGCGCTCGCCGGCGTGCTCCTGGCGACGGCGATCCGCATGGTGGAGGTCGGCTCGCTGCGGGCGATGGCGAAGGCGACGCGCTCGGACGCCGTCGTACTGGTCCTGACCGCCGCCGCGACCCTGGTCCTCGACCTCGTCTACGCGGTGATCATCGGGCTGGTCGTCGCAGGTGCCCTCGCGCTGAAGGCGGTGGCGAGCCAGGCACGGATGGAGCAGGTGGACTTCCGCCCGGATCTGCCCGGCGAGCACAGCGACGAGGAGCACGCCCTGCTGGCGGAGCACATCGTCGCCTACCGCATCGACGGCCCCCTCTTCTTCGCCGGCGCCCACCGCTTCCTCCTGGAACTCTCCGAGGTCGCCGACGTGAAGGTGGTGATCCTGCGGATGTCCCGCATCACGACGTTGGATGCCACAGGCGCCCTGGTGCTGAAGGACGCGGTGGAGAAGCTCAACCGGCGCGGCATCGCCGTCATGACCTCCGGCATCCGGCCCGGCCAGCGCCAGGCCCTGGACGCCGTCGGCGCACTCGACCTGCTGCGCTTGGAGGGACGTGAGTACGCCACCACCCCGGAAGCCATCGCCGGGGCCCGCAAACACCTGGAGCAGGCGGGACTGCTGCCCCGTACGCATCACCGACCGCACCGCATCCGGAAGGCCGCACGATGACCGTCCCCGCCGACCGCCGCATGATCGAGGTCTCCGGCACCGAGGCCCTGTGGCTCCTCGAAGGCTCCAGCCAAGGCCGACTCGTCTACGTCCAGCGGGAGCTGGCCGTGGTCCGCCCGGCCGTGCACGTGATGGAGTACGGGCGCATCGTCGTCCGCTCGCCCGTCCAGGCGGCCACCATCCCCGGGCGTGCACTGCTGACCTACCAGGTCGATGAGATCCGCACCCCGGCCGGAACCGGCTGGACGGTGACCGCTCACGGGCCGGCGGACGTCATCGCCGATGCGGACGAGGCCGCCCACTACCGGCGCACCCTGCCCGGCTGGGCCCATGGCCCGCACGACACACTGCTGCGTCTGCACCCGCAGCAGGTGTCCGGGTTCCGCCTGGCCCGCACGGTTTCGGGGGCGGGCCGGTGAGTGTCCGGGTCGAGACGATGCCCTACCGGCACGTGCTGGACGTGCCGGCCACCGGCCCGGCCGTCCGCATTGCCCGCGAGACCACCGAACGGGTCCTGGTGGAGTGCGGCGTGGGCCTTTGCCATCCCAGCGTCGGCCCGGCCCTGCTGATCCTGGCCGAGCTGGTCACCAACGCCGTCCGCCATGCCGCCCTGACCTCTCCGACGATCACGGTCACCTACGCGCACGGGCCGGGGGCGTTCGCGTTCGCCGTCCACGACCGCCACCCCTACCAGCCCGCCCTGTTCGGGGCGCTCGCCACCGCCCCGGGCAGCGGTCTGGCCATGGTGGTCGCAATGACGATGGAGCTGGGCGGCACGGCCCTTGTAAGGCCGGACGCGGACGGGCGCGGCAAGGCCATCTGGATCACCCTCCCCCTGTGAAGCCGAGGAACTGACGATGACGATCGAATGGCGGTACACGACCCGCGAGGACCTGGGCGTGCTGTCCCTGGCGGGCTACCTCGGCGCGGAAGCCGTGGACCGGTTCACGGGCGCCATCGGGTGGGCTCTCGCCCGGGGCACCGGACCGGTCATCCTCGACCTGACCGGACTCATGGGCTGGTCGGCCGGAGGGCAGATCGCCGTCGCCCAGGCCGCACGCCACCTCGCCGAGAACGGCCGCCGCCTGGAGCTCGCGGCGATACCTGCGGACGGCTCTCTCGTACCCGACGCCACGTGCCCGCCCGTCGCCGTCCACTGCGACCTCTCCGCGGCCTTGGCCGCCCACGGGGCCCAGGACGCGGTCAAGCAGTGGCGCACCGATGACTGGCCGGACCCGAATCATCCGGCCGCACCCGCCTGACCGGCGAAGGACCCGCTCTGCGAGGGGCGAACGTCACGAAAGCCGCCCACCGGGTCCCAGGAGTTGCAGGGATCTGCAATTGTGGAGGTCACAAGGTGTGAAGAGGGGCGAGCGAACGCCCCGCTGAAGGAACGGTTCCGGGTGGATGAGATGGGCAGTCACGGCAGGGGTACCCAGGTGAGCACACCGCTGTACCAGCTCAAGGCGGAGTTCTTCAAAACGCTGGGGCACCCGGTCCGCATCCGCGTCCTGGAACTCCTGGCCGTACGTGAGCACGCGGTCGCCGAGATGCTGCCGGAGGTCGGGGTGGAGGCGGCGAGCCTCTCCCAGCAGCTGGCCGTCCTGCGCAAGGCCAACCTGGTGGTCACCCGCCGCGAAGGCTCCAACGTCTACTACAAGCTCACCCACCCCCAGATCGCCGAACTGCTGCGGGTCGCCCGCGGCATCCTCTCCGGCGTCCTGGAGGGCCAGGCCGAACTCCTGGCCGACCTGCGTGCCACCAGCCACATCTAGGCGGCACACCCGGCGCAGGCCCCGTCAGGGCCGCGCCCCACATGCGGCGGCCGTCTTCCGTTAGTGCGGGTCAACGCGCTTCTGACACCGGAAGACGGCCGCTCCTCACTTCTGGGCGTGCTGGCCGAGGTAGAAGAGCAGCCACACGAACCCGGCGAACAGGTGCGTGCCGAAGATGTAGAAGAAGGCACGCAGTGCGACGCCCTTGGCCAGCCACCGTTCCTGTTTGGCCGCCTCGCTCTCCACGGGCTTGTCGTCCGTCATGACGGCTGCCCTCCTATCCGGGTGTCGGTTTCATCCTGGGCTGGGATGTGCGGGCGGACAAGGATCTTCATGCCGTGCTCGCCGGCATGCTCGATGGCGGCTGCCACCTCGCTTGCCTCGACCGTGCGGCTATCGACGACGGCGCCGGTGCCGAGGTAGGTGATCTCGTAGAGCTGGACAGCCCGGGGCTCAATACTGTTCATGGGGTTCCCTCGGTCAGGATGAAGCGGACGATGACCGCCTTGCCGCGCCCGCCAGAAGCGGGCTCGATACGGACGTCGCCACCGAAGGTGCGTGCCAGGTCTGCCACCGTGCGTAGCCCCTGCCCTGAGGCCCGGTCGGCGTCGGCCAGCGTGATGGGACGCGGGTCCAGATCTGCGACGGAGGCCACGAGCATGTGGTCCGTCACGTGGAGGGTGACCTCGGCCTCCGGGGACTGCGGGGCGTGGCGGACCGCATTGGTGACGAGCTCGCTGACCACGAGCAGTACGGCCCCGAACAGGGAGGAGGCGCCCTGCAGGCCGAACAGAACCAGGGATCGTTCCGTACGCTCGCGGGCGGCCCGTACCGAGCCCGGTACCAGCGGCACCGTCCACGTGTGCCTGCGCGTCTGCGGCAGCGTCGGCTGCCCGCTGGGGTGCCGGGCCATTACCGCGGCCTCGGACGAGACCGTGACGCCATCCGATTCACTGGCTGTCCCCGCCGGTGGCCACGCCGTGATCGTGGGCCACGCGCAGCGCGTCCTCCAGCTCATCCGCGGCCTGCGCTTCCTCGAAGGCATCGTCAGTCTCCCGCGCAGCCCGGAGACGAGCCCGCGCCACCCGGACCCGTTCCAGCGCCGCTTCCTCGAACCCGGCCACACCGCAACCCCCGTCCATGGAATCCAGAACTAGTAAATTGCATAACTCTGCAAGTCTAGCGGGTGTGGTTCCGCCGGACGCTTCACTGTGGGCGGGGGTCAGTGGATCCGGTGAACCCGCTGGCTGGTCAGTTCGTACCGGGCTCCGATCACGGCCAGCCTGCCCGCCGTGATCCTGGGCGTGAGGTCGGGCTCGGCGACCAGGCGGGAGCGCACCAGCCGCACGTTCGCCGTGATGGCGGCATCCACGCGCTCCGCGCCTGTAAGCGTGCGGTCGATGGCCGGACGGATCTGGTCGACCAGGTACTGCATATGGCCGGGCAACAGCTCCCCGCCCTGGGCTGCGTGGACGGCGGCGGTCACGGCACCGCACGACTGGTGCCCGAGAACGACGACGAGCGGGATTCCCAACTCCAGTACTCCGTAGGTGATGCTGGCGAGGACCGCCTCATCGAGGATCGAGCCTGCCGAGCGCACGGTCAGCAGGTCACCCAGGCCCTGGTCGAAGACCAGCTCCGGCGGGACTCGGGAATCGACGCAGCCCAGGACCACGGCGAAGGGATGCTGGCCGGTGACCAGCGTTTGCCGTACGGCCCGCGTCCGGTCTGGATTCCGCTCGTGGAACGTACGCCAGCGGACATTGCCCGCCGCCAGTTCCCGTAGCGCGGCCTCGGGATTCCTGGGCCGCTGGCCCTTCCGCTCGGGCCGGGTGACGGTCGAGGTCGCGGCGGTATCGGACACCAGCCCGGCGACCACCGCCACCGCCCCGGTCAGCGCCGCCCGGACAAGTTGGCGCCGCCCCGGCAGCGCATCCCGTTCAGCATCATCTGTCATGCAGGCACAAAGTATGCGCATCCCGGTCGGCGCGCGGGCTGCCGCTGCAGGCTTGGTCCGGCCTTGAGGAAGTCTTGGACAAAGGTCCTGGTCAAGTTGAGATGTGCCGGGCTGCGCGATGCGCGCGACGAGCCCGCGATCGCACAGCCAGGCCAGGCCAGGCCAGGCCAGGCGTTCGGCGGAGAAGTGCGCCTTGTCCGCGCGGAGTTTGACGGTCGGCGCCGCCGTGGTCCCCCGGCGGGACCGGACGGCGGGTACGCCGCGGATGAGCGGCTTGAGGGCGAGGCTGTCGTGTACAGCACCCACGACCGGCATCATGCCGCACGAATATCACGTCACGTGAGACAACCTCTAAGCCTTGATGGGTACGGCCGACCTGGCGGCCTGCTCGATCTTCGCGCGGTAGGCCGCACGGGCTTCCTCGTCGATCTGCTTCTCGTGTTCGGGGCGCATCCCGGTCCGGCCGTCGAGGCCCTCGCGCAGGATGTCGGCGTGCCCGGCATGCCGGTTGGACTCGCCGAGGACATGGACCATGACGGCGAACAGGTTCGTGTCGGCATAAGGCTCCGGCCACCACGGCACGTGGCCGGGGGCATCGAGGGGAAGCATGTTGATCGTCGCGTCCGAGTGTTCCCACGTGCGCCGGTAGAACCCGATGATCTGATCGCGGGTCTCGTCCTCGGTCGCCCACTGATCGCTGCCGTCGGAGTCCTGCCACCGGGACAGCGGTTCCGGGGAAGGGCGGTCGAAGACCTCGCCGAAGTACCTGGCCTCGACGGTGGCCACGTGCTTGACCAGGCCGAGGAGGTTGGTCCCGGTCGCCGTGAAAGGCCGGCGGGCGTCGTATTCGGACAAGCCGTCGAGTTTCCAGAGCAGCGCCTCGCGGTCCCGCCGCAGTCGCCCGTGCAGGTTGTCCTTCGCGAATTCATCGATCATGCGGCATGAGCCTGCCATGGGCTGCTCGTGGTCTCAAGATCCCGTACGTGGTCCGCAACGGCCGGCAGAGCCGAAGCTTGGGACTCCTTATGCAATGAGCTACCGGGAATGACTGTCTGTCAGGGAGGCGCGGGGGTGGGGGTGGGGGGCGTGACGGCTCGCGGCCGACCCGACCTGCGACGGTTACCGCGCAGGAGAACTACACGCACGCTGTTCGGTGCCGTTCTCTGATCCCGTTGCGTAGTTCGGGACGGGGACCGGGGAGGTGGGCGGGTGCCAGGTGAGAATCCAGCCGACGGTGAGCACCGCCGCGCCGCCCGCCAGGGCGATGGCGCCGCCTGCTCCGATGCCGGCGGCCACCGAGCCGAAGCAGGCCGGCCCGACGCCCTGCAGCGTCATGCCGCCGGAGCCGAGCAGACCGAAGGCCCGACCCTGGCCGTCCTGCGGCAGGGCGTCCAGGAACGGCCGTTGCAGGCCGAGACCGTATGCGAATCCGAAGCCGCAGAGCAGCAGCAGACCGGACGAGGCGCCCGCTCCGGGCTCGGCGGCGAAGCCGACCAGCGGCAGTCCCATCAGCGCAATCAACGGGACTACCAGTCGCTCCCGGGTGGGTGGCCGTAGCAGTCGCCCCACCAGCAGGTCACCGACCAGCATGCCGACCGGCAGACAGCCCATCAGCACCGCGTACCAGCCGGGCGCGAAGTGGTGTCCTCCCGCGTAGGCGACGATCAGGCCTTCCGCGCCCGCTACGAACGCGGGCGGTAGCCACTGGGCCAGCATCAGTCGTCGCACCGTGTGTCCGCGCAGCAGCAGGCCGGCACCGTGCAGGCTTGCCCGGACGGCCCCGCCCTCGCCCCGGGCGCTGCCGGGTGTGCCGCCGAAGTCTCCCGGCTGCAGCCGGGGCAGCCGGAGGCGGACAGCGAGCGCGCAGCCGAGGTAGAGGGCGGCGCTCACCGCGAGCGCCCGGTGCGGGCCGAGTACCGCGACGACCGCACCTCCCAGCGCCAGACCGAACAATTGCGCGCCGGAGGCAGCGACGTTGTTCAGTGAACGGCCCAGTACATAGGCATCGCCCTCCAGCCACTGCCCGACCAGCCGACTCGACGCGCCGCCGAACACCGGTGTGGCGAGGGCGACCAGCGCCACGACACCGAGGCTTGCCGCGATCGGCATCCGCACCAGGGCGAGCAGCAGGGCGGCGGCGCCTTCCAACGCGTAGCCGCCGGCGATGAGCGCGCGGGGCGGCAGTCGGTCGGCCAGTGAGCCCAGCAGCAGCGAGCCGAACAACTGCGGGAGAAAGCCGATGCCGAAGGCCAGTGCGCTCAACAGTGCGGAGCCGGTGGCCGCGAAGACCAGAACCGAGAACGTGGTGATCCGCAGTGAGTCCGCGGTGATCGCGACGGTGCGGGTCGAGAAGAGCAGCCGGAATCGCGGCTCGGCCAGCACCTGCCGGTAGGTGGCACGGTGGGTGACCTGCGCGGGTCCGGCGGTCGGGGTCATGGCGCCCAGCCTCGCCGTGCGCCCACGCCACTCACCAATGATTCGTCGCTGGACGAATCAGAACAGACGTCCCGGGGTAGCCTCGCAGGGTGCTGCGCTTCGAAGTCTCCGTCGAGGACCTGCTGCGCAGCCGCTTCGCACTGTCGCCCGCACTGGACCTCTGCCTGCTGCTGCGCTCGCTCGCCGGCCAAGGCCAGCCGCTGCCGCGAGCCTGGGCCGCCCGGCTCATGCCGGCCTTTGAACGGCTTCGCCGCGAGACCGAACTGAACGCCGCCCTCGCGCTGCAGACCCCGCAAGGCGGACCGAACTTCGTCGCCCCGCCCCCGCGCGGCCTGAACCAGACCTGGGCTGACGACCTGGCCGCGATCCGGGCCACACCGCTGGAAGGGGCTCGCCACGAGTTCGCCGCCACCGCGACCGGCCCGTCCGCCCGTGATCCCCGCGTACGCGCAGTGCTGGACTCGGCGGACGCCGTCTCCAGGATCGCCGAGGCGATGGACCAGGCGTGGCACGAGCTGCTCGCCGCGGACTGGCCGCAACTGCGCGCGATCTGTGAGCGCGATGTCGTGCACCAGGTGGGTGTGATCGGCGAACACGGATGGGCCGCGACCATCGAGAGCCTGCACCCCTGCGTCGCCTGGCGCGCCGGCGGTATCGAGATCGGCTTCTTCCGAGGCGGAACAGTCCGCCTCGCCGGCGACGGGCTCCTGCTGATCCCTTCGGTCTTCGTCGGGCATATCGCCGCCCACCTGGAAGACCCCTGGCCCAGGACCTTGGTCTATCCAGCCCGCGGCACCGCCGCCCTGTGGGGCGAACCGGAGACCGTCCCCCAACCGGACGCGCTGACCGCTCTGGTCGGCCGGGCTCGGGCCCGGCTGCTGTTGGCGCTGGACGCCCCGGCCAGTACCAGCCACCTCGCCCGAAGCCTCGCCATGGCACCCGGCGCGGTGGGAGACCACCTCGCCATCCTGCGAGGCGCGGGGCTGCTCGTCCGCGCCCGGTCCGGACGGTCGGTGCTCTACCGGCGCACCCCGCTCGGCGAGGCACTGGCCGCCGGTTCGGGCTGAGGGCTCGGATCAGCACTGCTTTTTGAGGCGCCGCCAGCAGGTGATCGCGCAGCCGAGGGTGACGAATGCCTGGTGGATGTCGGCGCGGATTTCCCAGCGGATACGCAGTCGGCGGAACCAGCGCAGAAGTGCGAAGGCCGCTTCGCGACCCAGCGGTTCTTGCCCAGGCCGCTTCCGTGTCCGGTGCCGCGCCGGGCCATGAGCGGGCGGATACCCAGCTCACGGACCTGGCCGCGGTAGACGTTGTGGTCGTAGCCGCGGTCGGCGTAGAGGACGTCGGGGCGCTGACGGAGTCGTCCGCGCTTGCCGCGGATGGGCGGTACGGCGTGTATCAGGGGCAGGCGTTGGGTGACGTCGTTGCGGTTGCCACCGGTCACGGTGGCGGTCAGGGGCATGCCGTGGACGTCGACAATGACGTGGTACTTGCTGCCCGTCTTGCCCCGGTCCACTGACGAGGGCCCGGTGGCGTCTCCGCCCTTCAGGACCCGCAGGTGGGAGCCGTCGACGGAGGCGCGGGACAGGTCCAAGGCGTCGCCGGCTCGGAGTTCGGCAAACCGGAGACGGAAGTACTGTCCGCTGGACGCCTCAGGACTATCAGACCGAGCACGCCGCAATCGCGACCTCTTGGCCCGAGCCATGGTCGGCGCCGGCTTCATCAACTACCCCACCCAGTGGTGGCACTGGTCCTACGGCGACCGGTACTGGGCATTGATCGCCAAGGCCGACAGCGCCATCTACGGACCAGCCCGACCACCTCGAACCAGCGGGACCTCAGTACGCAGTCGCCGACATCCCTTGAAATCGATCATCTAGTGCCGCATCAGGCAACGTTCGCCCTGTTGGTGGGGTGTCGCGACCGTTTCGTGGGGGCGATGCCATCCAGCATCGGCGGTGTGGGACGCTGATCCAATGCCCATATCTCTTCGCCGCTTGGACGCCCGGTTCTTCCCTGCCTGGCTCGAACGCTGTCGCGACGAGTACGCCAATGACCTTGTCACCATGGGACAGACGCCCGAGGATGCCTACCGGCATGCGGCCGAAAGTATGGCGCGCTCCTTTCCCTCCGGTGCACCGGACCCAGGGCACGTGGTCTTCGACGTGGTCGATGACGCCGGGGTAGCCGTCGGCTACCTCTGGATCGGACCGGACAGGAGCGAAGACGCGGGCGCCTGGTGGATCTGGGACATCCTGATCGACGCTGACAAGCGTGGTCGGGGCTTCGGGCGAAGGGCCATGGTCCTCGGCGAGGAATACGCCCGGGCGCAGGGCGCTCATACTCTCGGCCTCAGTGCCTTCGGGTTCAGCACGGGTGCCCGCGGCCTTTACGAGTCGCTCGGATACGAGACGACCTCGGTCAAAATGCGCAAGAGACTCGACTGAGGTTCAGGCAACGTTCGCTCTTCCGGCGAGGGCTTTCGCCTCCGAAGGAGTGTGACGATGGCGGAAGGCGCCAACGCAGGCTTCTGGTTCAGTTGCCCTTCTTCCGTACCGGGCGGCACCTGGTTGCCGGGCGCGGAGGTAGCCGGTGCGGGTTCCAGTCTCCGATGGTGCAGCCGACGCAGGATGTTGGTGAGGCGATCGCCTCACCAAGTCCAATTCGGCAAGGCCGAGGAGGATCGAGCAGGATCGAAACGGGCGGTAATGTCCGACTCTCTGGGAAAACCCCAGGTGAGACGGGTCACGCAAATAGGTTCGAGTCCCACCCGCCCCACTCGCGCAGGTCAGAAGAAACCTTCTGACCTGCGGAAACGTAGTTCTCGCGGCGGTGGGATCCCCGTGTCGGTGAAGCGACCGTGAGGCGATTCCTGTCCGCTGCGGCCCCCGAAGGCCTGCGACCGGGGGTTTGTTCGGTTCGCCCGTGGGATGCGTGGTGACTGGTCCCACGGCCGTTGTCCGGACGGCGTCACATCCCCGGTCTCTCCCGTTCCTCGTCGAATGCCCGAACCCGTGGGCGTCGGGCGAACCTCTTGAGGTGGGCCCGCCCCGGCGGGTGTCAGGGCAGGCTGCGGTGACGACGGCCGGCCTCAGAGCATGGCCGTGGGTGCGTGGTCGGGTGGGGCGAGGGGCTCGGCCAGGACGGCAGCCCGTGGCCGTGCCGGTCGCCGGCTCATCTGTGTGACCATCGACCACTGGATCACCGCCTCGTTGGTCGCGGGAGGTGTCTCGTAACCCCGGGCCGGACGGCGGGAGTTCATCAGCCACGCGAAGGTGCGCTCTACCACCCACCGCCTCGGCAGCACCACGAATCCCTCCATGTCGTCGGTGCGTTTGACGATCTCCAAGGTCAGGGCGAGTTTCTGACGGCACCGGTCGACGATGGGGCCGGTGTAACCGCCGCCGGACCAGACAAGGGTGATGTCGCGGTGCAGGCGACGCAGCCGCGAAAGCAGGCCCACGGCAGCGTCCCGGTCGCCGATGTCGCGGCCGTGACCGCGACGGCCAGGAGCAGACCGAGCGTGTCGGTCACGATGCGCCCTTGCGGCCCGGCACCTTCTTCCCGCCGTCGTAGCCGCGCGACCCGGACGGCACCGAGGCCGCAGCCCGCACCGACTGCGCGTCGATGATGCCTGCCGAAGGCTCCGCCTGGTGGCCCTCGCGCTCCCTCACCCGCCCGCGCAGCCGGTCGTGGAACTCGGCGATCAGCCCGTGCTCGCGCCGGCGGCGGAAGAAGGCATAGACCCGGCCCCGGGCAGGGAAGTCCGCGGGCATCGCCCGCCAGGAGATCCCTCCCGCGACCAGGTAGCGGATCGCAACAGACCCCTGCCGCCGCCCCCGCCGCACCCAGCCCGGTCGCTGACAGCAAGGCCTTCCCGCCCTCCGCCCCCGGGCGGGGCCTGGCCAAGGGCCTGAACCTGCCGCTGGAAACCTATATGCAGGACTACGCCGACACGGTCACCATCGGGAACGGCAAGCGGTTGCTCGCCCAGGACTGCATGAAGACCTACGGACTTGACGTACATCTCCCGGCGTCGGGTCTGAACCCCTCACCGACCGAGAACGACGCCAACATGGAGCGCCGTTACGGGCTCACCGACCGGGAGAACGCTGCCACGTACGGCTACGGCCTGCCCGGGGACGTAAAGCCCCGCACCAAGCAGCAGCTCCCCAAGCTCGACGCGGTCCAGACCGAAGTCCTCACCGGCCGCACGGGCCTCACCGGGCAGGGCGAGAAGGCGGCGCCGAACACGCCCATGGAAGCGCGTGAGAAGGCCCGCGAGAGCTACAACGGCAAGAAGATCCACGAACGAGGCTGCGGCGGATGGGCCGATCAGGAGATCAACGCCCCCACCGCCGACGAGCTGACCCGCGTCTCCGAGCTGAACGGCAACAGCTTCACCGAGTCGATGAAGACTCCCGCCGTCGTCGCCGCGCTCAAGGACTGGTCGGCCTGCATGACCGGCAAGGGCCATCCCGGCTTCAAGGACCCGTTCGAAGCTGCCCGCTCCGTCACCCGCCCCGAAGGCGCGTCCGCCGGCCCGCAGGAGATCGCCCTGGCCCTGGCGGAGATCGACTGCAAGGCTGAGACCGGCTTGGTCGGAACCTGGTTCTCCGAGGAGTCGAAGATCCAAACGGCGGTCATCACAGAGCAGCGGCCCGTCCTCGACTCCATCAAGAACAAGAGCGAGGCTGCCGTCAGCGAGGCCGGCAAGAGAATGGGAGGCTGATCGTGGCCCGTTACAAAGGCGTGGGAGCGGTTCTGCTCATCGGCGGCCTGATCGCCGGCGGCACGGTGTGGGGCGGGGTGACGTTCGCCAGAAGCATGGAAGCGGAACTCGGCGACCCCGCAACGGTTGCCACCGCGGCGCCCGCCGAGCGGCCCGTCGGCGACATCCTCACTGCTTTGCAACGCGCTGACCTGGGGCCTGGCGTCGCCACCGGCCGCGAAGGCGGGGAGACGGTCGCCACCGCCCACGAGGCGGTATGGGAGGACCAGGGCATGCGCCTGGCGAAGATCCCTGTCGTGCTCACCAACCCCGGCGATGCGCAGCGGCGTGTCGAGATGCGCCTGAGCGTGTACTCCTCGCGCGGCGAGGGGGCCAAGCCGCTGTGGGAGGGAACCGTGGACTCCGGCGGTGAGATAGCCCCCGGCAAGTCGGTGGTGACCTACGTGAGCGTGCAGTCCGTACGCGACCCGGTGGCGTTGAGGATCGAGCTGCGGGGGGTGCCCGGCGAAGGCTGACAGTCGACGTCAGGGGCTTCGAGCCATGGGCCGGGTCTGTCAGTGTCCTGCTCACGGCATGGGGGTGGGCTCCTTCGGGTCGCCCGACAGGCGGACCGTGCTCAGGATCCGCATGATCAGGTCGTCGCTGACGGTGCCGGGGACGCCCGTGCGGCCGTAGAAGTCCCAGGCGACGAAGCCGCCCTTGGAGTTCTGGAAGCCGAAGACGATCGCCTTGCCGTCGCCGGCGCAGCGGTGGGGCTGTTTCGCACCCTTGGAGTGGGCCTTGACGTAGGTTCCCTTGATTCCGGACTTCGTGGTGTACTCCACCGGCTTGTCCCACTGCACGATGCTCTTGTCCGGCTGGGTGTAAGCGGCGTAGACCCATACCGGTGCGTTCTTCTCGGCCACCTCGGCGGTGTCTTTGGCGCCGTCGGCTCCCTTGGTGCCGGTGGTGCCGAGCCTGGTGTCCGTGACCACGCCGTCGCCGTCGCCGTCCATGCTGCACCACTTGGACTTGTAGAACGCGGGTGCCGTGTGACCGATGAGGACCTTGTCCGGGTCCTTGTGGTCCGCATAGCCGCTGAATACCTCGGGCGCGAGGACCTCCCAGTCCGGCGGGACGTCGAACGCGGTGCCGTGCTGGGGGTTGACCACGGTCTTCCAGCCTACGGTCGAGGCGGCGGCGGCACGGTCCTCGGCCTTGTCGACGACCACCAGGGTGCCGACGACGGCAGCGGTGACCGCCACCGCTGTCAGGGCGTAGATCCCGATCACTCTTCTCCACCGCTCGGCGTCCTGCATGGTGCCCCTCACTGGTTTCGTACGTGGGTTATTTGCCGAAGGAGAGGATCGCGCGGCTCGCCTTCCGGGGCTCCGGGCTGTAGACCCTGCCGTTGAGCAGGAACAGCCGTCCGCCCGTCCAGGCGATGCGGAGAGCGGAGGTGTAGAAGACGTCCTCGGCGCCGGCGGCCGCGGCCGGGCTCTGAAGGAGCGGCTGCGAGGCGCCGTCGCCAGGGGCGAGGGACACGACCGAGCCCCCCTCGTCGATGCCGGGCGATATGTACACGACGACCCTGCCGTCCTCGACCGCGAGCGGCCACATGGTGCGCCGCTTGGGCTGCTCGGCTGTGCGCCACTTCTCCTTGCCCGTGTTCAGGTCGACGGCCACGACTTGGTTGGTGTCGTCGATGCCGAGATCCTTACCGACTTTGCCCGCCCCGATGTAGAGCGTGTCTGCGTCGGCCACGGCGGCGTGGCACTCCTGGAGGCCGTTCGCGTTGCCCCATCCGTTGCAGCGGCCGCTGACCCCGAACGCCGCCTCGCTCTGCGAACGGACCTTGCCGTCCGCGGTGAACGCCGTGATGTTCCAGGCCTTCCTGTCCTTGTGGTAGGCCGCGACCACGAGCGGGTCCACGGACAGGATCCGGCCGAGGTTCCAGCCCTTGTCGTACATGTGGCTCCACTTGGGGCTGCCCGTCGCCGGGTCCACTTCCTGGAGCATCACCTGTTCGGAACAGTTGCGTACGCCGATCAGGCGCGAGCCCCCGGCGAACTCGGTCGGGTAGCAGCCGTTCTCGTTCGACGTGCCGAAGAGCTTCCTGCCGTCCGCGACCGAGAAGCCGCTCATGTGGGCCGTCCGGGCGACGGCGACGGTGTCACCGGTGATCGCCAAGTGGAACTCCCGCGTGGTGTCGAAGCCGTTCTCCCGGGGAACCGGTGTCTTCCACCCCGCCTTGCCCGTGGTGAGGTCGATCTGCTGGAGATCCGTGCACTGGGACGTCAACGAGTCGCTCTCATGGACACCGAGGACCAGCTTGCCGTTCGCGGAGGGGGCCGGCGGAGCCCCGCACAGCGGTGTCTGCAGCGAGACCTTCCACTTCTCCTTGCCGTCGGCCACCGCGTAGGCGGTGACCTCCTTGAACATCGCCTTGACCACTACGTCGCCCACCCGCCAGGGGCCGAACTGCGAGGTTCCCCCACCCACGACCTGGGTCTGGTTGTCGCGAAGCCAGACGCGAGCCTGACCTGGCTGGATGTCGGCGTTGGGATCGTAGACGTCGCGGCCGACACCAGGCCCTTTGCCGTCGCCCTGATCGATCGAGGGTGAACCGGACGGTGCGGCCGGTTCCTTGTCGTCCTGCGCTACGGGCTTCGCGGGCGTGCCCGCCATGAGGTACACGCCGCCGCCGATCATGAGCAGGACGGCGACCATCGCCGCGACGACGACCACGGCCACCCGGCCCGTGAAGAGACCTCCGGCATCGGCGTCGGGACCCGGTGCGACCGTCCACGGCTGCGGCGGCGGCCCGAAAGTGCCGTAGCCGCCGGGTTCGGGTGGGGTCCCGAAGCCGACGGGTGTCGAGGGCCACTGCTCATCGGGGTTCGGCTGTTCGCCGGGTGTGCGACCGCTCATGCGGAGAGTGTGGCTGGTGAGGCAGTCTCTCCAGAATAGATTTTTAGGCTACTTTCCTGCCGATTCGATCACCGAGCTGAAGGCGGGGAGGGCCACGGCGCACACGATCGCCCTCCAGGGCGAGGTCTCGCCCTCACTCTCTTACGGCACCGACCAGAGCCGAAGCAGACCGTCCTCGCAAACGAGCACGGAGCGTCCGTCCGGGGACGGGGCCATGTCCGTCACCAGCGCGGTCGCGGGAAAGACATGGGTGGTCTTGCCAGTGGCCGCGTCAAGGATCACCAGTCCGCCTGTGTCCACGCGTTTGCGCAGGATGCCCCGGTAGACACCGGAGAACATCACGACCACGGAGTGGCTGCTTCCGGCGTAGCAGATCCTGGGACGGCCCGGCCCGCTCGTCACGGTGGCCCGCCACAGCGGGCTGCCATCCCGGGTGCTCAGAACCTCCACGCGGTCGGTCTCCCGCAGAACGGCAAGCGCCGTACCGTCAGGGCTGAGGGCCGATTCCCGGTACGGGGCCGGTACGGTCCAGTCGGCGAACGGCATGTTCTCCGGAACCCAGGCGCCGTCGCGTTCGGAACCGTGCCAAAACTGAACGCCCTTGCCGATGCCGAACGTTGCCAATACCGAGCCGTCGGCCGAGAAGCCGAACTCGGAGCCGGCGCGGTACTGGGGCAGGGTGGCCACCTTGTCGAAGCCGCCTGCGGCGTAGAACGACAGCCCGCCCGCGCGGCCGCTCGCGACGAGGGTCCCGTTCGGATGGAAGCCGGCAGATCGCACGTCCGACGCCAGCAGGAGCTCTGTTCCGCTTCCGCGATGGTCCGCCAGGTCCCTCACGTACAGCCGGCCCAGGCAGTCCAGGCCGAGGAGCTGGTCACGCGAACTGACCTCGCCATGGTCGAAGCTGTGGTGGATGCGGTGGAACGCGTCATGGAGCGGCCGCCCGGTCATGGCCTCGACGACCTGGATCGAGAACGAGTCCTTCGGGGTTCCGAAGTGTGTTCGCGGCCCGGCGTAGTACCGGCCGTCCGCACTGCACGTCACGGCCTTCCAGATCATGAAGTTGTCCGTCTGCGGCACCAGCACGTTGGTTCCCGGCGGTGGCGGAGCGGCCTCCTTCGCCACCGGCGACGGGACGGGTTCCGGCTCGCGTTGGGTTTCGGGCCCGGCTCTGCCCGCTTGGTCCGCCGGCGGAGCCGGCTTGATCGTCGGAGCCGCGGGGTTGGGGAAGAGCGGCACCGCCGCGAGGTCGCCGTAGGCCTGATTCGGTACGTGTACCTCGGGCCGCGGGACGCCTTCCTGGCCGAGCCCGTCCAGGGCGGCGCCGGCCAGCTCGGCGACATGGTGAAGTGTCATCGGGCCGGGTGTCAGCGGATCGCCGTTGCGCAGGGCCTCGAACAGCGCCCAGTTGAAGAGCGTGTGGGTGTCCCGGCCGGCCAGCCGCGCCGGGTCCCGGGCGCTCGCCGCGCAGAACAGCGCCACGCCGCGGTCGAGGGGCGAGACTTCCAGGATCTCGTCGGTCTTGGCCCCGACGACCTGCTCGATGGCGCCCTGCATGATGCGGGCGGCCTCGGCCGCGAAGCAGCAGTCGAGGAACAGCATCCGCGCGCTGAGAGGGGCTCGTAGCCGCAGCAACCGGTCCAGTGAGCCGACCCTCAGGCTGGTGTCGGCCTCCAGGGGGCCCCGGGTGTCCGCGAGCAGCAGGCAGTAGTCGCGCGCGGTGCCGAAGAAGGCACCGTGACCGACGTAGAAGAACAAGATGAGCAGGTTCTCCCCGTGCGGCGCCCCCAGGGCCTGCATGCGGCCGTCGAGGAACGCGATGATCTGCTCGTACTGCTGCGGGGAGTTGGATTTCCCGAAGAGATCCAGCACGTTCTCCTCGGGAACACCCAGTCCACGGGCGCCGACGTAGTCACTGATGCTCGCAGCCGCGTTGGTGAAGGCGGGTGCCGCATCGAAGGATTCCAGCAGGGGCCACTCACTCGCCCCGGTCGTGATCGCGAGGGTACGACCAGGTGCGAGCACGCCGTCCCCCGTCCCCTACTTCTTCAGGAACTCGGTCACGATCTTCTCGATCCGCTCGTCCGGGCGCCCCCGTACCGTCACGTCGACGGTGGCGCCGTGACGGTCCCGCTTTTTGAGCACCATGCTGACGGTATTGCGCCGCCTCAGCCAGGCCGCCAGCCCGCCGGCCAGAACGGTGACCGAGCTCGACCCGAGCACGATCGCAAGGACCGCTCCCAGGTCCTGGGTCAACGGGTCCGCCTTGATCCGCCGTACGTTCAGCGCCGGTGTCCTCTCCGCCAGGAGTTCCACCAGTTCGGCCGCCCAGTCGTTCTCCTCGGCGCCGTCCTCCCCTACGAGACCGATCGCCAGGTCCGCCTCGGCCAGTGCCGTGTCGAGCACCTCGCCCCAAGCCTCCACTTCCGACAACTCCCCACCCCTTCCGGCTCGTCATGCCGTCAAGGCACTGCCTACCCGGCAGCGCCCGGGCATGAAGCCTGATCCTTGTCACAGTGTCGCGACACCGGCCGGTACCTGTCCCTCCTGGCCGACCGCTCCCGTGGCACAGCGCCCAGGCGGTTTCGTTGGTACCCCATCCGTGGAACTACAGATGGGGTACTTCGGTAGAGGCGTCGAGGGGGAGTGGTTCCGATGGCTGTCGGCTATGCGTCAACCGCGGTGCTGGCCGCGCTGATCACGGTGTTCTGCCTGGTGCGCATCCGCGGGCCGAAGCCGCTCTTCTTCGTCAGCTACCGGCTCGGTCTGGTCTTCAACGAGATACCGCACGTCGTCCTCTACGCGCTGACGGCCTCGACGACGCTGGCCCTCGTGGAGGGCGACATCGCCACGGTTGCCGACTGGGCGGCCGTGGCTCTGGCCGCTGTTGCGGCCGCCGGGCTCGTGGTGGTCGCCCGCCGTGGGATACGGACGGCGGCGGTGGTCAGGCGCGCCCTGGACGAGGCGCTCGGCGCCGGAACCGCCACGCGTCGCAGGCCGCCCCTGGCGCGCATTCTGCTCAGGCCCGTGTTCCGCCGCCGCCGCGACGTCAAGCGGGTGGGCAACCTCGGTTACGGGGACGCGGGCCGCCGCAACCTCCTCGACGTCTACCATCACCGCTCGCGCCCCGAGGGCGGCCCCGTACTGATCCACTTCCATGGCGGCCACTACGACCAAGGCCGTAAGAACACCCAGTCACTGCCCCTGCTCTACCGGCTCGCGAGCCAGGGCTGGGTCTGTATCAGCGCCAACTACCGTCTGCGGCCCGCTTTTTCCCACCCGGACCATCTGATCGACTCGAAGAAGGTCATCGCCTGGGCGCGCGAGCACGCCAAGGCGTACGGCGCGGATCCCGCGGCGGGCGTGTTCGTGTCGGGAAGTTCCGCGGGCGGGCACATGGCGGCGCTCGCCGCCCTCACCCCCAACGAACCCGCCTATCAGCCCGGGTTCGAAGAGGCGGACACCTCGGTGACCGCCGCCATCGCCCTCAACGGCTATCTCGGGACGTACTTCGACGGGGATCCGGCGACCTCGCCGGTGAACCTCGCCCGGGCGGACGCGCCACCGTTCCTCATCGCGCACGGCGACCTGGACGAGCTGGTGGAGACCGAGAACCCCAAGGCCCTCGTCACGGCCCTGCGCTCCGCCTCCACCTCGCCGGTCGTGTACGTCGAACTCCCGGGCGGGCACCACGCCTTCGACCTCTTCCACTCCTTCCGTTTCGAGGCGCTCATCGACGGCATCGAGGAGTTCGCCGCGTGGGTACGGGTGGGGAAGAGAGCGGCCTAGATCGAGGCGCCGGCCCCTGTCGGCAGCCTGCACTCCCGTCTCGTTCGTGGGTCAGGCGAACGGGACGGGAGTGACGCTGCCGCCGGTGTCCTGTGCCCCGGCCCGCCTCACCGAGAAGCGGGCGACCGCCGCGGCACCGCCGCAGGGTTCACGCGATGCACGGTCCCGAGCGGGCGCCGCGCGACGGGGGCAGGACCATCGCCGCGGCGCCGGGCATCGTGGTGTCGGCGTAGGCCGGGACGTACCCGGCCGGAGCCGGCAGGTCGATGCCGTGGGCGAAGAGGGCGGCGCGGACCCGGTTGTCGACGCCGATCTTGAAGTAGATGTTGCTGACGTACGCCTTCACCGTCGAGGTGGTGAGCCCCAGGCGGCCGCTGATCTCCACGTTCGTCAGCCCGCCGCCGATCAGGGCGAGAATCTCGCGCTCACGCAGTGTCAGCAGCGAGGACGGCGTCTTGTCTTCGTGCCCCAGCTTCGGGCTCCGCATGAACGAGCACCACAGCATCGCCAGCGGGAGCACGGCCGCGCCGGCGGCCATGGTGTGCACGGCGTGTGCCAGAGCCCGGGGTTCCACGTCCTCGGGAAAGAACCCGGAGACGCCGGGCGGCAGAGGCTGGGGCCGCTGCGCCATGGTGTCCGGGTCCCCGATCAGCGCGACCGGCACCTGCCGGAGTTCCCGCCCGCCCATGGCGGTGAGGAGCCGATCCAGTCCCGGCAGCCCGTCGGCGGCGAGAACGCTGGTCCGCGGCCGATCGCGCACGGCGGCGATTCCCGCTTCTGCGGAGGAGCATACGGTGACCGCGAACTCGGTTTCGGTCAGGGCCTGTTCGAGACCCCTGCGAATCCATGGATGGTGGTGAATGACGGTGACGTGGTCCAAGGTGAATCCCCCTGAGTACTGCATAAGCCGTGGTCGGGAGGAAACCTACCCCAGACAATCAGCCACGCCCCAGAGGCATTTCAGTGCGGATTCAGGCCTGAACGGGTGCGCTCCGGCCGCTCCGGTCGCTCTGACCGCGCGGGATTGCAGTGGACGGACAGGTATTGGCCGAATTATCCCGCACACCAACCAAAGGAGGCGCGCGATCGGCAGTGTCCACGGACGGGCCGAGCGCCGAGGATCAAGGCATCCCGGCGGTGCTGCCGCCGGGCGAGTGCCCGCCCCGCTCGAATCGGGGCGGGCACCTGCTCGATCGTATCGATCCCATCGAAAGGAACGACAGGTGCTCACCGCCCTGCGCGAGACGCCGCTGCGTCTTGCCACCCAGGCCCAGATCCTCGCCACCAACGCCCCCGACGCCCTGGCCCAGCACGCCTCCATGGCGCTGGCCAAGGCCAAGGGCACCGAGGACGAGCCGCGCTTCCTCGCGCACCGCATTTGGCAGATCGTGCTGATCATCGCCATCGCCGTCGTCCTGGTCGCCGGCATCGTCTCCTACGCTCTGGTCGCCTACCAGTGCGTCAGCCGTGGCTACGACCGCGTCAAGTGGAGCGGCCCGAACGGCTGGCGCGTCTGGGAATTCAAGATCATCTGCGAGAAGTTCTGAGCCGGATGCCCGGCTCGCCCCCGCGTCCCTGACGCGGGGGCGAGCCTCCCCCCTTCCCCCTGTACCACGACCTCTTGGACCCAGCGTGAAGAAGATCGTCAAGTCCGCCCTCCTGGCGCTCCTGGGCGGGTCCGCCCTGAGCCTGGCGGCACTGGTGCTGTCCATGATGTACGCGATGTCCCGGGACGGGTCGGTCAGCGTGCCCGGCTTCATCGAGTACGTGCAGACGGACGCCCAGCTGAGCATGCAGCCCTCCGCGTCCTTCCCGCTCGTCATCGCCGCGCTGGGCGTCGCCTGTTTCCCGGTGACGTATGCCGCGCTGTCCAGGAAGCGGGGTGACGGCCATGCCGCTCAGTGACTCCGCTGTCTTCGAGAGCGTGTCCGAGAGCGACTCCAACAGCGGCTTTGTGAGCGCCTGCGCCACTGCCCGCGCCGGTGACTCCGCAGGTGAGGTCCCGCTGGCTCTGGACGGCTTGAGCAAGCGGTTCGGCGGCCGCCACGCACTGCGCGACGTGACCGTCACCATGCCCGCCGGCGCCGTGTGCGGACTGGTGGGGGCCAATGGCGCGGGCAAGTCCACCCTGCTGCGCTGCGTCATCGGGCTGACCGAACCGAGCGGCGGCAGCGGCCGGGTCTTCGGGGAGAAGCTCGGCACCGACCGGGCGAAGCGCATGGTGTCGTACGCGCCCGACGAACTGCCCATGCCCGACATGCTCACCGGACACGAGTACCTGGGCCTGATCGCCGGCCTGGAAGACCGCCCCCGGAACCTGATGCGCAATGCCGAGCGGCTGGCCGAGATCTTCGGCATCGACGGCGCGCTCGGCAAGCTCGTCGGCTCGTACAGCCACGGCATGAAGCGGCGTCTGCAATTCGCCGGAGCCTTCAGCAGCGATGCCCCGCTGCTCATCCTCGACGAGCCCTTCTCCGGCCTCGACGTCGAGGGCTCCGTGCTTCTGCGGCTCGCGCTGCGCACCTGGACGCGCTCCGGACGGTCCGCACTGGTGACCATCCACGACCTGCACACGGCCGAGCGGGAATGCGACTTCATCGTGGTGCTGTCCGACGGGCGGCTCGTCGCGCAGGGCGCTCCCCGTTCCATCAGTGACGCGGCCGGGACGGCCACGCTCGAAGCCGCGGTGCTGCGCCTGAGCGGCCTCGAGAACGTCGGCGACACCGCGGACGACATCTTCGCCGCGCTCATGGAGCCGGGCGCATGAGGGCCGCTCCCGCTCCCGCCCCCGCTCCCGCCGCCCCCGCCCCTCTACTCGCGTACGCGCGCGTACGCGAGCCCGCGTCCCGCAGACCCCCGAACCGGCGCTCGCTCCGGCCCGCCCTCGCCATCGCCGGGGCGACCGCACGGTCCCAGCGCAACACCGTGCGCCAGATGCTGGACCGCTCGCCCGTCATCACCTCGGCCGTACTCCTGGTCCTGTTCGTGTTCGGTCTGGCCATGGTCGCCTTCCAGGTCCAGGCGCTGGCCCCGCTGGTGCACGAGCAGACCCTCACCGTGCTCCAGGATCGCCAGCTGAAGGAGGTCAACCGGGCGGCGCTCGCCGGCATGGCGGCCGCGGCCTCGGGGGCCACGCTGATCCTGGACATCCTCGGTCTCCAGCCGGCGGGCGTCCGCGTCCTCGCCGTCTCCAAGGGAGTCGGCCGCTGGAACCGGGCCCTCGGCGAGCTGATCCCCCCGTACGTCACGGCGATGACCGTGTCCTCCTTCCTGGTCGGCCCCGTCACCGTGCTGTCCCTCACGCGCGTGCAGGCCTCCGGCGGAACCTCCTTCTGGCTCGCGCTCGCCGTGGCCCTGCTGTTCTCGGCGCTCACCGCGCTGGTCGCCACCGTGACCACGCTCGCCGTCCAGGCCCTGACGGCGCTGGTCATGCGGTCCTCCAACGACGCGCTCGGCGTGAAGTCCGTCAGCGCCTCGCTCTGCGGCATCCTCCTCATCACCGGAATCGGCCTGGTCCTCGCCGGACGCACCTCGGGCCTGTACGTCCTGTGTCCGCCGCTGGCCGTGACCGGAGGCGTCCCCGAGACCCTCCCGGGTGTTCTCCTGGCGGTGTTCGCGAGCTCCCTCTGGGGCCTGCTCTGCGCGTACGTCCTCTCCTTCGCGGGCACGACCGCGCGCAACAACGAGAGCGGCGCCCCGTGGCGGCTGCGCTTCGTCCGGCTGCCGGGAAGGGGCGCCCGGACGGAGGCTCGCCAACTGCTGCGCGACCCCCTCTACATCTCCGCCACCTCCGTCTCCCTCGCCGCCGCCGCGGCCATCGCGGTCCTGTACCACCTCGGCTATCTCCAGGACGCCACGGCCTCGCTGCTCCTGCTCGGCGTCTGCGGGATCTCTTCCCTGATCACCGGTCTCGCCCCGTTCCGACTCGCCGGCAACGCCTGGATCTACGCCATCCACCCCCGCGGCTTCTCCCTCTGGGGCCGGCAGAACGCCTTCGGGGCGATCGCCGTGGGGCTGCTCACCGTCATCGCCGTGCGCGTCGTCAGCCTGGTTCCCTTCGAAGCGGGCCGGGACGTGGTGATCCTCTCCATGGCGCTCGCCGGGAGTGCGCTGAGCGTGCTGTTCGGGCTCGCCACGGTGACCGCCGACTTCGCGGAGAAGCGGGTGACACTGCTGGTCAGCGGGCTGATGAGCGGAGCAGCCCTGGGTGGGCTGTTCTGGCTCGCTTCCTCCGTGGAGGCGCTCTCCACGGCAGCGGCGACCGCGGCTCACTGGCTGCTCGTCTGCGCGGCCGCCCTGTGCGCCGTCCAGCAGGTGATGCGGGTCAAGGACCGTGACTTCGCACGGACGGCGGAGCGGTGATACTGCTGCGCCTGGTTCTGGTCGCCCTCGTCCACGGCCGTAGGCCCCTGGCCTGGCTGGCCCTCGCGACCGGACTGATGCTGGTGTGCGTATGGCCGGCGGGCTGGGCGTTCCGGTTCCTGGTGCTCGCGGGGTTCGTCGCCGTCCCCCTGTGTGTCGTCGTACACGAATACGGCCACGCGCGGACGGCGCTGCTCCTCGGCGCGCGAGAACTGCGGGCCGAGTGGCAGGGCGGCTCGATGGCCGTGTCGCACGAGGACCTCGGGGCCGCGCGGAACCTGGCGGTGGCGCTGGGTGGACCCGCGGCCTCGGGTGTGGTCGGCGGAGCCGCCCTGGCCGTCGGCCTGACGTACGGATCGCAGCCCCTGGTCCTGCTCGGAGCGATCGTCGCCTTCCCCGCCGGCACCCTGATCCCGCCCGGCCACGACGGGCGGACGTGCCGGCGGCAGGCCCGGGAATGGAGGGCCGGCCGGCTGCCGGCCGGCCGGGAACCCGTGGCCTGAGGAGGGCGGGCTTACGCCTTGCACGGACGCGTCACCGAACCGGTTCGAGTCCTGCCCGCCCCGCTGTGAGCCGCAGGTGAAGAAACGATCTTGCCTGCGGCTTCGGCGTGTCCGGGGCCCGTCGTGCCATGAGCCGATCCGAGCTCAAGCCCTTTGCTGAGCACTTCCCCGCAGGTCATCCGTCTCGGGCCGATCGCGCCGACGGTGCGGCACGAGCGGGGCGTCCACCTCGGCGGCGTCGCGCCCGCCCCGCCCGGAAGGTGTGCGTACAAGTCTGCGGTGATCGGTGTGGGAGCGGTTCTGCTCATCGGCGGCCTGATCACCGGCGGCAGGGTGTGGGGTGGCGAGCAGGTCGGCTCGGATGCTCTTGACCTTGGTCGCACGCGTTCCGTCGTGGTGATCCGGGCAAGCACGCGGGGGCTGCCTTTCGCGTTCCCCTGGTCGAGATCCAGCCATGCTTGATCCGCCGTCCCCGCCCCATGATGGGCGGGGGCGGACCGGTAGACCTTCGTTGATCGAGGGGCTGCGTGTGCCCATGTGGCATCAGGGTGCGGGCGGTGCACCCGTCGCGCGGGCGGCCCTCCCCGGGGCGATGGTCGCGGTGGCGTTCCGCCTCGTGTGGCCGGTCGTGACCTTAGCCTCGCGTGGGCGCCCCGTATGCCTAATAGTGTGTGACGTTCCATGAGGGTGCCGTGTCGGTGAGCGCTCTTCGGGCGACACCTCCCTCCTTCGCCGCACGGTTCGGGGAGGGGGCGACCCCAACAGTCCGCCGGCCACAGCGAAGAGAGCCGGGGCGGGTCCCATGACTGACGATTTCGACATCATGTATGAGACGTTTGCTGCGATTTTGGACAACTTTCCCCCGGCTGAGGCAGTCAAGCGGCTGGAACAGCTCGGTGTGGACGCGGATCTCGTCCAGCGGATCCGAGAGCGGCATGAGCACCAGACGATCCAGATCAAGGAACTCGACGAGCCGCACGCCGTGGTGCTCGGCAACCGCGACACCTGGTACACGGGTCCGCGTGCGAAGGACAAGTGCTGGCCGGCCATCGTGGATCTGCTCGCCAAGGACGGCTGGCCGCGGGACCCGGCGATCAACAGCCTCGACGACTCCTCCACGCGTATCGTCTCCCTGCTGAACCATCCGAAGGAGAGGGCCTTCTCCACACGGGGGCTCGTCGTCGGCCACGTGCAGTCGGGCAAGACCACCAACTTCACCTCGGTCATGGCCAAAGCGGCCGATCGCGGTTACAAACTGTTCATCGTCCTGGCGGGCATCCACAACGGTCTGCGACGCCAGACGCAAGCGCGCCTGGTCCAGCAGCTCGTGGAGCCGAATCCGGCGATGTGGTCCCAGCTCACCGGGGTCGACAGGGACTTCACCCCTCAGGAGAACCCGGCCTCCTACTTCGGCAAGAACAACAAGACCCACGTCCTGTGCGTGGTCAAGAAGAACGCGACGGTCCTGCGCAAGCTCTCCCAGTGGCTCCAGAAGGCCTCCGAATACCTCGGGGACTGTCCGGCCCTGATCATCGACGACGAGGCCGACCAGGCCACGGTGGCGACGAAGTCGATCAATCCGCTCATTCTGGAGATCATGAGCAGCCTGCCCAAGTCGGCCTACGTCGGCTACACGGCCTCCCCTTTCGCGAACCTGCTGATCGACCCGAGCGCCGCAGACCTGTACCCCAAGGACTTCGTCGTCAACCTGCCCAAGCCCGCAGGGCACTTCGGCACCGAGGTGCTCTTCGGGCGGTACGCGCTGGACGGCGAGGACCCGAACCAGGTCGACGACGGCCACGACATGATCCGTTCGGTTCCCGACGACGACATGCCCTGTGTGCGGCCCGCGACCAAAGCGGACGTCGACGGTTTCGAACCGGTCATCACGGACACGCTCCGGAGGGCGGTGGAGTACTTCTGGTTGGTGACGGCGGCCCGTGGGATCCGGGGAACCGGCAACCCGCACAACACGATGCTGGTCCACACCAGCGTCAACACCTCGGTGCACAACAGCTTCAAGCTACCGCTGGAACGTCTCCACGAGCGGGCCGCGGAGTCCCTCGAGGATGTCGCCTACCTGTCCGGGTTGCGCCTCCTGTGGGAGCAGGAATCCGCCCGGGTGCCGGCAGAGGACTTCGGCGAGAGCCGTGTGCCCTTCGAGGAGCTGCTCGGCGAGCTGCCGGGGGTGCTCCGACGATGCCGGGTCATCATGGACAACTCCAGTAGCGAGGACCGCCTCGACTACGAGAACGGGCCGGTCGTCGCGATCGCGGTGGGTGGCAACACGCTGTCCCGAGGGCTGACGCTGGAGGGCTTGTCCGTCAGCTACTTCGTTCGGTCCGTCTCGGCGTACGACACGCTGCTCCAGATGGGGCGGTGGTTCGGCTTCCGCAACGGCTACGCCGACCTGCCCCGCATCTGGATGACCGACGAACTGGCGGAGTGGTTCCGGCACCTGGCCACCGTCGAGACCGAGATGCGTCGCGACATCGACGTCTACATGACGGAGGACGAGAGCCCTCTTACCTTCGCCGTACGCCTGCGCACCCACCCCGCTCTGCGGGTAACCGCTGCCGCCAAGATGCGCGATGCCGTCACGGCAGCCTCCTCCTACGGGGGCAAGCGGGTGCAGACGCACTACTTCCACACCGGCAGGGAGTGGCTCAACGGGAACATCGAGGCTGCGCGCGCACTGGTCGCCACCTCCGTCGACGCGGCGGTGCGAGCCGAGGTCCGTCCCGAGGACGGACGCCACGTCTTCCGGGACGTTCCTCACGAGGCCGTCACCGACTTCCTGTCGTCCTACAAGTTTCACGAGAGGTCGCCGGAGAACGACGCGGACTTGATCATCGGCTACATCCGCAAGCGAGTCTCGAAGGCAGGTTCCCTCGGACGGTGGAACGTCGCGATCATCGGCAACCCGGTGGGGGAGAAGAACTTCGAGTTCGCCCCCGGCGTGAGCGTGGGGCGCAGCGTACGAGCACGGCTGGACGTCACCATCCCCAGCCCCGATTCCGCCGACATCAAGACGCTCATGAGCCGTCGCGATGCCGCCGTGGACTTGAGCGGTGACACGGCCAAGCTGACCGAGAAGGGCATCATGGACCTGCGTCGGGTTCAGGCTCCGCACACCGGGTTGCTCGTGCTGTATCCGATCGACAAGGTCTCCGAGCCGAGCCCCACGAAGAAGAGTCGAGCAGCCCTGAACGCCGAGGAGCACGTCATCGGCGTCGGTCTGGTCTTTCCGGCGCCGTGGGGCGAGGACAGCGAGGTGGAGAAGTACGTCTCCGCCCGGCTGCCCAACGTGATGATCGAGGACGAGGACTTCAGCCTGGTCGACGGTGAGGAGGCATGAGGGAGGACGAGCTCCGCGGCCTCATAGAGGAGCGATGGACGGGACTGGAGGCGGAGCGTGCCACCGGTGAACACCGCCTGAGGGTTTCCCCGCTGCCCGTCTCCGTCGACCACGGGCCTTTGGCGGTGGCCGTCGACCACGAGGGTTACCGCCACTTCCTCGTGCCGATTCCCACGGGTCGAAAGCTCCGTACCGGCCTCGACGGGCCGACGCTCCAATTGCGCAGGCGGCCTCTGGAGGACGAGAAGACCTACCAGGTCTATGCCGATCTCGCCTGCAGGCGCGAGGACCTCGGGGACCTCTTCACAGAACTGTGTGTCGACGTGACGGAGGAGGCACGGGACCTGCCGGAGAACCCCGTGAAGGCGCTGTACCGGGTCCTGGACCGGTGGAAGGATCTCTTCCGGCCCCCGGGGGCCCCGCTGGGACCGGAGCAGTTGGCCGGTCTGTTCGGCGAGCTGGTGCTGCTCCGTCGACTGCTGGAGCAGGATTCGAGCGCGCACAGGCTGTGGCTCGGTCCCGAACGGCATCGCCACGACTTCTCGGCCGGGAACACCGCGGTAGAGGTGAAGGCGAGCACCGACGACCAGGGCAGGCGGCCACGAATCCACGGGCTCGACCAGCTCGAACCACCGGCGGACGGAATCCTCCACCTGGCCTGGTTCCGGCTGGGGCGCACGACCGTGCCAGGCAGAGGTGTCGGGCTCGTCGAGCTGATCGGGGAAGCACTCCGTCTGTGCGACGACGAAGCCGCCCTCGTCGAACTGTTGGCCCGGGCCGGATATCGCACCTCCGACGCCGAGCGGTACCGGGACGTGAGCTTCGAGATCCGCGAGGAGCGTTGGTATCGGGTGGGACCGGGCTTCCCGGGCCTGACGGCCCGGGCCCTCACGGAGGCGGGAGTTCCGATCTCGGTCCTCGACGTCGCATACACCATCGATCTGTCGGGCGAGACGCCCGCGCCTTTGGCCTCCGACGAGGTGTCGCGAACCATCGACCACATGATCCGGGGGTCCGTGTGAGGCAGCCTCGATGGTTCTCCCAGCCCTACCCACCCGAAGGAGCGAGCGCCGCCGAGGGCATTCGCAACCAGCTCGGACGTCCGGAACTGGACCTCCTCACCATCCTGGTGCGCGAGTCCGCCCAGAACAGTTGGGACGCTCGTCTTCCGGAGCCCTCGGGGCCCGTCGACTTCGGCATCGACATGTGGACGGTCGGGCCGGCCCACACCGATGCCTGGCGACGCCTTCTGGCCGAGGGCTCGCCTCTCGCAGCGGACAACTTTCCGTTGCGAGACACCCTCAAGCAGGGTTCGATCCGTGTCCTCGCGGTGTCCGACCGCGGCACCCGAGGACTGGGCGGGCCGACTCGGGCGGATGCCGCGGTGGGCCCGGACCGTGACTTCGTCTCGTTCATCCGCAATATCGGCGAGCCTCGCGACACGGCCCTGGGCGGAGGTACATACGGCTTCGGCAAGGGCATCTTCTACCTGCTTTCCCGGTCCGGGACCGTGCTGGTGCATTCCCGCTGCCGAACGTCCGAGGGGACGGCCGAGACGCGACTGATCGGGTGCACGCTCTGGAAGAGCTATGTGGGCACCGCACCGGGGGACGGCCGTCGGTACACCGGGCGGCACTGGTGGGGCGACACTTCGGGAGACGTGGTGGAGCCGCTCGTCGGGCAGGAGGCGGACGCAGTCGCGCACCGGCTCGGGCTCAAGCCCTTCGCCCCCGGGGAGACCGGGACGACGGTCGTCGTCATCGACCCGCACCTGGATGAACTCACCTCGCCCGAGGCCGCCGCCTACCTGGCCGACTCGCTCGCATGGCATCTGTGGCCCAAGGCGATCTCCACAGGAGGCGACGATCCCGCCATGAGGTTCTCGGTGACCTGCGACGGTGTGGACCACCCGGTGCCGGACCCGAGGGAGACTCGTCCCCTGAACTTGTTCGTCGCGGCCTACGAGGAGATGGCGGGCAGCCAGGGGCGGGACCTGGAGTGCAAGAGCCCCAAGCGACATCTGGGGCGCCTCGGGCTGATCAAGCGGATCATGCCGCCGCTGGAACCCACCCGTGCCTCCCGCATGCTCGACATCGAGGATCTCGTCCACCACGTCTGTTTGATGCGGCCCGCGGAGCTGGTCGTCACCTACATGCCGGGACCGAAGCCTCCGAGCGAGAACCTCGGTTACGCCGGAGTCTTCCGCGGCGCAGAGTCCATGGACGAGATCTACGCGAAGGCCGAACCGCCCACGCACGACGCATGGAATCCCCAGTCGCTCCAACGCCCCGAGAGCACGTTCGTACAGACGACCTTCCGCCGGATCAACGAGGCCCTGGAGGGGCTTCTCACCCTGGGCGGCGGAGTCCGGCCCGGGACGAGCGATGTCGCGCTCGGCGCCGCCAGCTCGTTCTTCTCCGGACTCGTGGGCGGGGCCTGGGGGATCGGTGGAGCCACCGCCTACGCGAGACCCGGCAGGATGGTCACACGGCCGTCGCGGTCCGACGACGGCGGAACGGGAACGGGCCGGGCCGGCACCGCCGCTTCCGGTGGGTCCGACTCCGACCACGAGTCCGGCCCCGGGAGCCCGGCCTCCGGCGTGCCCCGACGTCGGCCGCGCGTCGAGTACGTCGGTGATCCCTACTACGACGACCACGCGGACGATGCCGTGCTCGTTCAGGAGTTCCGGCTGCCGACCCCCGGGGCTCAGCGGGTCCGTATCGACCTGGCGGTCGTACTGCCCGGTTCGACGGGGCGCGAGACGGACCCCCCGCTCGGGGCGAGCATGCCTGGCCTCATCGGTTGGGAGGACGACGGTGGCCTCCTCTACACGTCCGCAGCCTGTGTCATCGAGGGCGGAGATGCGATCTGGCGCGCCCTGGTACGACCGGCCGCCGACACCATGACCGAGATCGCCATCAAGGTGGAGGCGGTGACGATCCCGTGACCCGACGAGTTCTTCCCTATCGGACGCCGTCCGATGGGGCGGTCGTGGCAGACGCCTGGCAGCTGGTGACGGAGGACGGCGAGGTGCCCCTTCCCGATGCGCTGCCCCACTGGGACTACCGAATGGATCTGCACGCGCGCAGAACCGTCCGGGTCGACCTGGACGCGGTGCGATCGCAATGCGGCCTGACGTCCGATGCGGCGCTCATGCTCTCGGTGGTGTGGACGGCCACCGGATCCAATCTCAGCGGGCCGGCACGGCAGGTGAGGCTGACCGAGACGGGAATCGTGCCCGTCGCCCTCGACGTCCACCTCCGTGGTGCGGACCTGGGCGGACTGCTCCTCCTCGACACCGTCCTGGTCCTGGCGGATCGGCTGAAGGACGCGCGCCCCTCGGCGCCCCGCCGGGCCGGATCCGTCCTGTGGAGCGAGCCGGCGACGGTGCGCCTCCAAGGCGACGCGCCGCAGTTCCCCATGGCCGTGATCGATTTCGCCCGGACTTCCTTCCCCGACGACGCGGCCTGGCACCTGCAGATCAGCGGAGGTCCGGAAAGCGCGACCATGGGCTCGCTGCTGCTCCTGGTCAACGAACGCAATGCGGTGACCACCGCCGCGTTCCGCAACGCGGGGAGTCCTCGCCCGGTCGACCGGATCGTGCTGTCGGCCGTCCATGCCGACGCCGCCCGCATCATGATCGAGCACGCGCTCGGCATCGACGACTTCAGCGAGGAGTCCGACTTCCCGGACGGATCGCTGGGTGCCACCCTGTCGAGCCTGTTCGACAGGCTTTTCCCCGGGCAGACGATCACCGACATACGGCTGCGCCAACGACAGTCGCCTAACCTGTTCGCCTCGGACCTCCAGGCCGCAGTCAAAATCTTCGAGGTGTCGTGATGAGCTTCCTTTTCCCGCGGTTGCTCGCCGCACAGGGCAAGCCCCTCTTCGAGGCATACGGGACCCTGCCGATCGCCGAGCTGACGGCCCGCGTGTCCCCGTCGCACGAGTCCGCCGTGTACGTGGCGACAGGAGGCGACCGCGTCTCCGCCCGGCGACTTCTGGAGCTGCGCGCGGCCGTCGTCGAACTCGCCGTGGCAGCGGGCTTTCCGGACTCGGGCGACCGCGCGCGGAACGCGGACTTCGACCTCGCCCTCGCCGCCCTGTTGCACAGGGAGACGGGCATGGTGCCGGCGGAAGCCGCCTCGCGGGACGTTTGGGCCTTTCTCGCCTTGGTGCTCCTGCCGGACGTGGCATTCTGGCGCTACCCCGCCCCTCCGAAGGACCGCGTCCTCGGAACGGACCTGACCCGACACGTCTTCGGGCGCTTGTGGTGGCGAGCGCAACTCGTCCACGCGCCCGACGCCCCGGAGCCGTACGAGGCCCTCAAGATTCTCGGGGAGGCCGCCTTCGACCAGATCTACGCACGACGTGCCGCGCTGGGCGGCAGCCCCCACCTGGTACGGGCCGTCCTGCGGGTGTGGAACGAGCTCGACCTGACGGGGCTGAACGAACGCGAAACCCTCCGCGACTTCCTCAAGCGACTCCTTCGCCTCGCCCCCTTCGTCGTCTTCGACGCCGTGGAGGAAGCGGCGTTGGACGGGGAGCTGAGAGGTGTGGCGCAGGAGTCGGTCGAGGAGCAGCGTCGGGCGGCCGAGCTTGCCGAGGAGGACGCGCAGTCGGAAGGCCCGGACCGGCCCGCCGGCCGATTCACCTCGGTGGAGATCTGCGCCGGTTCCGGTGCGCAGGCACTGGGTTTGGAGCAGGCCGGGTTCGATCCGGTCGTCCTGATCGACAGCAAGGCCGACGCTTGTTTCACGATCGACCTCAACCGGCCCCACTGGGATGTCCTCTGCATGGACCTGGCCGATTTCCGGCCGAAGGAGCGTCCGGAGTGCATCGGTGTGGATCTACTCAGCGGGGGACTTCCCCGGGTGAAGTCGTCGGCCTCCGCCGGCCGGGCCGAGGACGGCGAGGAGCTGCGTGTACTCCTGGCCGCCGTCGAGCTGGTGGGCGAGATCAGGCCGAAGGCCGTGCTGCTGGAGAACCTCATGGACCTCGTCGAGAGCCCGTACTTCGCAGCCGATCGGGAGTGGATCGAAGGCCGGCTGGCGGAACTGGGCTACGGCGCGGGCTGGAAGGTCCTGAACGCCTCGGCCTTCGGGGTACCCCAGAACCGCGGCAGCGGCTTCCTCGTGGCCCTGCGGAACGAGTATTTCCACCGGTTCTCCTGGCCCCAGCCGGACGGATCCGAGCCTCCGACGCTGGGTGACGTGCTCGGACCTTCCATGGCCGCGAACGGCTGGTCCGGAGCCGAGGCATGGATCAAGGGAGCGGGCCGGATCGCGCCGGCCCTCGTGGGAGGCTCCGATCGGCGCGGTGGTGCCGACCTGGGACCCACCGGGAGCAAGAACGCGTGGGCTGCCCTCGGCGTGAACGGCAGCAGCCTCGGGGACGATGTTCCGGACGCCGACTTTCCGGCCGACGGTGTCCCACGGTTGACCGTGGACCAGGCCGCGACGGTCCAGTCGATTCCGGAGGACTGGCGCTTCTTCGGCGGCAAGACCTCCCGTTACCGTCAGATCGGGCACGCGATGCCCCCGCCGCTGGCCCACGCCGTCGGAGGTGCCATCGCGGCTGCCTTGCGCGGCTAGGATCACTCCTATGCACGAGCCCCGTCCTCTCCTCCCCGAACCCATTACCGTGGTCGACCTCTTCTCGGGCTGCGGCGGCTTCACCCAGGGGTTCCACGAGTTCCGCCCCGCAGGGTCGGCGGAGGTCGGTGGGCCCGTCTTCCACAGCATCGCGGCGGTCGAGCACAACCCGGCCGCGGCCGCCACGTACGCCGCGAATTTCGCGAGCGAGGTTCCGGACGGCCAGTCGCCGGTGCAGGTGTACGTGGGCGACATCGAGAAATGGGAGCCGACACCCGAAGCCCTCCACGCGGACGTGGTGGTCGGAGGTCCGCCTTGTCAGGGCTTCTCGGCATTGAACCGGGAGAAGAAGGGTGTCGATCGGAATCGACTGTGGGAAGAATACGTACGAATCGTGCACAAGATTCGTCCGAAGGTCTTCGTCATCGAGAACGTCGACCGATTCCTGAAGTCGGACGAGTTCGTCAACCTGCTCGGCGAGGTCGAAGAGGGCGGGTTGCTGGAGGACTACGACCTTGTCGACCCGCCGGGGTGCAAGCCTCGGGACACGGCGGACCAGCGGAACAAGCGCTACCTGCTGAATGCCGCCAACTACGGGGCCGTGCAGGCGCGCAGACGTGCCATCGTCATCGGTGTGCTGCGTGACGAGACGAACGAGCGGCGGATGGCCTACCCCCTCGCCACGCACGCGCGATCCCCCAAGAACGCGAAGGGGAATGCAGCGCAAACCCTCGAGGGGACGGAATCCGGGGTGGCGGATTGGCTTTCCACGGACGGCGTCTTCAAGGAATCCTCCGGGATCCCACTGGAGGGAACCGAGCTGCCCGAGGAGAAGCAGAGCGTCAACACGATCGGCGGAGGAACCTTCGAGACGGTCAAGACCACGGATCTCCATTTCGGTCGTAATCCGAAGCCGTTGTCGATCGCTCGATACCACGCCATTCCGCCGGGTGGGAATCGCATGCACCTGCGGAACAAGTGGTACACGATGAGCGAGTCCGGGGAGCCGATCTTCTTCGACGTCCCCGACCCCGACGGAGTGACGACGCCGGTCCAGTACCTCTCCACCGACAGCTGGGACAAGCACGACACGGGCACCGGTGACGTGATGGGGCGCCTGCGAGAAGGCGAGCCCTCCGTCACGATCCGGACCGAGTTCTTCAAGCCCGAGAAGGGTCGGTACCTCCACCCCACGGAGCCGCGCCCGATCACCCACTACGAGGCCGCCCGCATCCAGGGCTTCCCCGTCGGTTTCCGCTGGTGCGGCACGAAGAACGAAATCGCCACCCAGATCGGCAACGCCGTGCCCATTCCCCTGGGAAAGGCCATCGCGGCGGCCATTCACGCCTATCTGCGCGGCTAGTCCGCCCGCCCCGCCTAGAGCCGCAGGTGCAGAATCGATCGCACCTGCGGGTTCGGCGTCCTGGGGCGGTACCGGCTAGCAGGCCTCCGTCTCGTCCGCCAGGTGGTGCAGGACGTCCTTCAGGTCGCCGCGGCGGGCGAAGGCGGTGCGCTGGCGGTGGGCGCCCGAGCCGTCGCGCAGGAGGCCGGCCAGGGTTCTCGCCGCGTGGTCGAGGTCGCCGGAGGCGGCCAGTTCGGGGGCCACCAGGTCGAGCAGGGCCTCCGCCAGGTCAGCCGCCGGGAGTTCGACGCCCGTGTACGGGTCCAGTCCGAAGCCCTCCAGGCCGTCGTGGGCCGCCCGCCAGCGCGCGAGGCGCAGTACGTCTTCCCGTACGGGCGGGTCGGGGCGCTGCTCGGCGATCTCGCGCAGGGCCGTCGCGACGAGGGCGCGGGCCAGTTCGGCCTGGAGGATGGCCGAGTCGATGTCCGGGGACATGTCGGGGGCCCGCAGTTCGAGCGTCGGCCAGTTCCCCGAGGGCCTCAGGTCCCAGTAGACCATCTTGGTGTCGAGGGCCGCCCCGGAGCCGAGCAGGGTCTGCACGGAGCGTCGGAAGTGGGCCGTCGAGCTGAAGTGCGGGGGCAGGCCCGCAGAGGGCCAGCCCGCCCAGGCCATCGCCCGCCAACTGGCGTGACCGGTGTCGCGGCCGCCCCAGAAGGGGGAATTGGCCGCCAGTGCGATCAGCGTGGGCAGCCAGGGCCGGACCCGGTTGGAGACGGCCACCGCCGTGTCCACGTCGAGGGTGCCGATGTGGATGTGCCGGCCGCAGCTGACGAGGGTGTCGGTGAGCGCACCGAAGCGCCGGGCCTGCTCGCGCTGGCGCGGCTCGTCGTCGGTCAGGTGGAGCGGGCCCTCCACGGCGAGCACCGGCGAGGGCGCGGCCAGCAGCCGGCAGCCGTGGGCGCGGGCCGCGCGTGCGAGGGTGCGCCGCAGGCCGGCGAGTTCGCTGCGCAGGGTCGCGGCCGAGTCGGCGACGGGGGTGGAGATCTCCACCTGGTAGCGGGTGCCTTCGGGGTGCAGTTCGTGGGGGAGCCCCGCGGCGGTGGACAGGACGAGCGGGGCGGCCGGGACCACCCGCAGGGTGCGGGCGTCGACGAGGAGGAATTCCTCCTCGACCCCCAGGGTGAGGGGGGCGGCCGGATCGGCCGCGCGCGGTGCCTCTGTCGTGGTGCGGGTGCTCGTGGTGCCGGTGCTCGTGGTGCTGGTGCCAGGTTCGATCACTGCGCCTCCCTGGACATACGAGTCTTTTCATCATGAGCTGAACTTCAGGCGAGGAGCGCACGTCTATTCGGTCAAATGTCCGGTGATAGTGGCGAGTTAGCGGCAAGGAATGTTCCGCCGCGGGGCCCGGGTTCCGGGTGGGGTGAGTGGTGCGCATGCGGGGAAGGCGGAGTCCGCTCGACCGAGTGCCGACCGGGCTCCGACCGAGTACCGACCGGGCTCCGACCCAGTACCGACCGGGCTCCGACCCAGTACCGACCGGGCCCCGACCCAGTACCGACCGGGTCCCGAGCGACTCCCGAGGCGGGGCCGCCTATCATCCGTTGTGACCCGTACCATCGCTCCGCCCCCGTCCACCCGCCCCCGGCGCCGCATATTGGCCGACCTCACCCCCCTGAGAACCTCCCCGGACTTCCGGCGGCTGTGGGTCGGCGGGATCATTTCCTGGCTGGGCCAGGCGATGACGGCTCTGGCCATCTCGCTCCAGGTCTACGAGATCACCGGCTCCAGCTTCTCCGTCGGACTGGTCGGGCTCTGCTCGCTCGTCCCGCTGGTCACCTTCGGGCTCTACGGCGGGGCCATCGCCGACACCGTCGACCGCCGCAAGCTCGGCCTCTTCAGCGCCCTCGGCCTGACCGGCCTGTCCTTCGCCCTGGCCGGCGCCGCGCTCTTGGACTACCACCGGGTCTGGCTGCTGTACACCGTCGTCGCGCTCCAGTCCCTCTGCGGGGCGCTCAACGGGCCCGCCCGGTCCGCGATGATCCCGCGGCTGCTGCCCGCCGAGCAGCTGCCCGCCGCCAACGCCCTGAACTCCGTGGTGCTGACCTTCGGGATGACGGCCGGCCCGGCGCTGGGCGGGGTCATCGTCGGCTGGTGGGGCTACCAGGCCGCGTACCTGATCGACGCCGTCACCTTCGGCGCCGCCCTCTACGCGGTGTGGCGGCTGCCGTCGATGAAGCCCGAGGGGGCGGGCGGCCGCACCCGGCGGGCCTCCGTACTCGACGGCCTGCGCTTCCTGGGGACCCGGCCGAACATCCGGATGACCTTCTTCTCCGACCTGGCCGCCATGGTGCTGGCCCAGCCGAAGGCGCTGTTCCCGGCCGTCGCCGTGCTCTGGTACGGCGGCGACGCCAAGACGGTCGGGCTGCTCGTGGCCGCCCCTGCCGTCGGGGCGCTGCTCGGGGGCCTGTTCTCCGGCTGGCAGGGCCGGATCCGCCGGCACGGGGTGGCGATCCTGCTCTCCGTCGCAGCGTGGGGGCTGGCCATCGCGGTGTTCGGGCTGACCCGCGATCTCTGGCTCGGGCTGCTCTTCCTGGCCCTGGCCGGATGCGCCGACAGCGTCTCGATGGTGTTCCGCACCACCATGCTCCAGGCGGCGACCCCGGACGAGATGCGCGGCCGCCTGCAGGGCGTCTTCGTCGTGGTCGTCGCCGGCGGGCCCCGGCTCGGGGACTTCCTCACCGGGGCCACCGCCGAGCTCACCTCTCCGACCGCCGCGATCACGGGCGGCGGGCTCGGCTGCGTCCTCGTCCTGGCGCTGCTGGCCGTGCGCTGGCGGGGGTTCGCCCGCTACGACGCGCGGTCGCCGCAGGCCTGAGGCGCAAGCGCCGTCGTAGCGGCGCCGCCACGACGGCGCCGCTACGACGGCATTACGCGTCCACCGGCTCGCGGGTGCGGTCGCCGGCCTCCCCGCCGGTGTTGACGGTGCCGACGGGCTCGAACAGCAGGATCGCCGTCTCCCCGTCGGCCTGCGGGCAGTGCTCCACCCCGCGCGGGACCACGTAGATCTCTCCGGGGTTCAGTACGACGTTCCCGGCGCGCAGCCGGATCGTCAGGGTGCCGCTGACGACGAGGAAGAGCTCGTCGGTCTCCTCGTGGGTGTGCCAGATGAACTCGCCTTGGATCTTGGCGATCTTGACCTCGTAGTCGTTGACCCGGGCGATCCGGTGCGGGGCCCACTGCTCGGTGAAACCGGCGAGCTTGTCCGCGATGTTCACCACGGCAGCCGCCGGGCGTCCGTTCTCGTGCGTGCTCTCGGATGTCGTCATACGGGCAGGCTGCCCGAGTGCGCGCCGACCGGTCTTGTACGTTCCTGACATGTCAGCCGCGATGCGTCCGCTCAGTACGGTCTCGGCCTGGCAGCCGCCGGTGCCGGGGATCGCCGAGGTGTTCCACGCCCGGTTCACCGACCACGCCTACCCCGCCCACGTCCACGACACGTGGACGCTGATGATCCTCGACGGCGGTCGTGTCGACTTCGGTCTCGACCGCGAACGGCACGGCGTCGGCGGCTCCGACACCGTGGCCCTGCTGCCGCCCGGGGTGGTCCACGACGGGCGGACCGTCACCGAGGCGGGCTTCCGCAAGCGCGTGCTGTACCTCGACGCGTCCGTGCTCCCGGAGTCGCTGACCGGCGCCGCCGTCGATGCGCCGCTGCTGCTCGACGCCGCCCTGCGCGAGCGGGTGCACGGATTGCACCGCGCTCTGGGCGCACGGGAGTTGCCCGCCGGCGCGGTCGAGCGGCTGGAGGCGCAGTCGCGGCTCGCCTTCGTCCAGGAGCGGCTGCGGACGTGGCTGGAGGGGCGCCAGGTGGTCCCGTACGGGGCTCCGGGCCCGGATACGGCCGTACGACTGCGCGAGCTCCTCGATGCGCGGGTCCTCGGCGGGATCACCTTGGAGGAGGCCTCCGCGCTTCTGGGACACGCCCATCCCACCCACCTGATCCGCAGCTTCCGGCAGGCGTTCGGGCTCCCTCCGCACGCCTACCTCACCGGGCTGCGGGTCGCGAAGGCGCGGCGGCTGCTGCTGGCGGGGATGCGGCCGGCGGAGGCCGCGGTCGCGGCGGGCTTCTACGACCAGGCGCACCTGACACGGCACTTCGTGCGGCACGTGGGGGTCGGCCCGGGGAGGTTCGCCCGATCCGGGCGGGTGTGAAGGGAAGTTGGCGGGTTCGTTGCCATTGCGTTGCCGGGTCTTCCGTTTTCTTTCGATTCGCCATATGACAGTTAGGAAGTTGACCGCCACCCCCCGCCTCGCATCTCCCCTTTGATCCAGGAGGAAGGCCTTCATGCGCCTTCGTACGCTCGTCTCCACCGCCGTGGTCACCGCCGCGCTCTGCGGAGCTCTCGTTCCGCAGGCCCTCGCGGCCCCCGGGATGCCCGGGGCGCCGAAGGAGGACCGTTCCTGCTCGCCGTACCTCTCGGTCGCGGGCTACTCGGACTCCCTCGACAAGACCCTCCTCGACGGGAAGCTGGTCGGCGGGCTCTCCGGGCTCGCGGTGGACCGGGACGGCAGCGTCGCCGCCATCTCCGACAAGTCGGTCCTGTACAAGCTGAACGTGGGCCGCGCCGACACCCCGACGGCCACGGCCGCCGCACGGCTGCCGCTGACCGACGGCGCGGGCAAGGCCGTGGACTCCGAGGGGATCGTCGTCGACCGCGACGGCACCTACCTGGTGACGGACGAGAGCGCCCCGGCGATCCGGCGGTACGCCCGCACCGGTGAGGTGCTGGGCTCGCTGCCGATCCCGGACGGGTTCAAGCTCGCGCCCGCGGGCCGGGCCACCGCCAACCAGACCTTCGAATCCCTGACCCTGCTGCCCGGCGGACACACCCTCGTCGCCGGAGTCGAGGGCGTGCTGGCCGGCGACGGCAAGGACGCGCAGGGGCGGACGCTCCAGCGGATCCAGACCTGGGAACGCCGCGGCCGGAACGGGGAGTTCGTCCTGGGGCGGCAGTACGCGTACCCGGTGGACGCCGGACACGGGCTGGTGGAGCTCGCGCCGACGCGCGACGGCCGGCTGATCGTGCTGGAGCGCGGCTTCACGCAGCAGTTCAAGATCACGGTGCGGCTGTACCTCGCCGACCCCCTGGGCGCCACGGACACCTCGAAGGTGGCGGCACTGGCGGAGGGACCGGGGCTGCGGACGGCGCGCAAGACGCCGATCGGGGACCTCGACGGCTGCCCGACGCTGGGCGCGCCGTCCAAGCTGCCGCAGAACCACCCGCTCGTCGACAACGTCGAGGGCATGGTGGTCACCGGACACGACGGGTTCGGACGGGTGCGGCTGCTGCTCGTCAGCGACGACAACGAGTTCCCGCAGGAGATCACCCGGCTGTACCGGATGGACGTGAAGCTGCCGGCACGGAGCTGGGGGCGCTAGGCCTTCCCTTCGGTCTCTTCTGCCTCTTCCGCCGTCTCCGTCTCCGCCGTCTCCGTCTCCGCCTTCTCCGTCTCCGCCTTCTCCGTCTCCGCCTTCGCGGGGGAGACGATGCCGCGGGCGACCCCCAGGGCGACCAGGTCCTGGGGGCGGACGCGCAGTTGGTCCGCCGTCGCCGGGGCCGACTCCGGGGGGCGCTTGAGGATGGCCGCCGCCAGCTCGGGGGCGATCACCGAGAAGTAGCTGTCCGGAGTGACCCAGGTGTTGCCCGGCGCCGCGAGGGCCAGGGCCCCGCCCGAGCCGCCCTCACCGATGAGGAGGGTGGTGACGGGGACCCCGGCCGCGGCGAGCGCCGCGAAGGCGTCGGCGATGGCCGCGCCGGCGCCCGCGTGCTCGGCGGCGGCATCGTTGGCCGCGCCGGGGGTGTCCACGAGGGTGAGCACCGGGATCCCGAGCCGGTCCGCCAGCCGGATGACACGGGCCGCCGTACGGTACCCGGCCGGGCGGGTGGCGGTGCCGCACTGCGCGGCGTAGGCCACGGCCCGGCCCTCGCGGAGCCCGAACCCGCACAGCATCCCGGGGTCGGTGCCGCCCGCCCGGTCTCCGGAGAGGTGGAGGCGGAGCTCGAAGTAGGAGTCCAGGTACTGCTCCGCGCGCGGCCGGCCGGGGTGACGGGCCTGCCGGACGGCGTCCCAGCCCGTGCGCGGCAGCTCCACGCCGGCCAGCGCGGCGGGGGGTTCCACGGGCTCGGCGGAGCGGGGTGCGGAGAACACCCGGAGCCAGGCCGCCAGGGTCACGGGGAGCTGCACGGCGGGGACGAGGGCGTCCACGTGCCCGGCGGCGTACTGCCCCTCGGCGGTGTAGGCGGCCGGATCCGCGTCCGGCGGCCGCACCCGGGACCCGGCGAACCCGACCTGCGCCCCGGGCAGCGCGAGGATCACGTCGGCCCCTGCCCCCAGGGTGGCCCAGCCACCGCCGGTGGTGGGGTCGCGCAGGACGGCGATCTGCGGGAGGCCGGCGGCGCGGGTGAGGGCGGACTGGCGGGCCACGCGCTGGAGTTGGGTCAGTGCGAGCATGCCCTCCTGCATGCGGGAGCCGCCCGTGGCGATGAGCGAGACCAGGGGGAGGCGGTGGGTGCGGGCGTAGGTGTAGGCCGCCTCCAGGCGGTCGCCGGTGCGGTGGCCCAGGGACCCGCCGAGGAAGCCGAACTCGAAGGAGATCACGGTGGCTTCGCGGCCGCCGATGCGGGCGGTGCCGGTGACGACGGACTCGTCCTCGCCGGTCCGAGCGGTGGCGCGGGCGCGGGAGTCGTCGTAGCCGGCCCAGCCGAGGGGGCCGTCGGGGGCGGAGTCCCCCGGCGGGGCGGGGAGTTCGGTGAAGCTGCCGGGGTCGGTGGCGGAGGCGATGGCGGCGCGGGCCGAGGGGCGGGTCGTCACCCCGCCAGCGTACGGGCCGCCGCCTGGTGTGCCGCTCGTGTGGTGCGGGTGGTTCGGCCCTGCGGGGCGAAGTCCCCTACCCGCCTCGCCCGTACCCCGCCCATCGCCCGTACCCCGCCCTTCGCCCGTTCCCCGCCCTTCGCCCGTTCCCCGGGCTGCGCCCGGACCCCCCTGGGGCTCCGCCCCGGACCCCGCGCCTCAAACGCCGGCGGGGCTGGATTGCCCTGCGGGCAATCCAGCCCCGGCCTTCGGCGTCAGAGCGGGGCTTCCCAGGTGAGGGTGGTGCCCCGGGTGCCGGAGTCCGTGCGGCCGTCGTCGGAGACGGTGAGGCGCACGCGGGCGGGGACCGCGTCGACTTCGACGTCGATGGAGGTGACCTCCGCCCGGCGGTGCGCCGCGGCCAGCGCGCCGCGCAGGGCGGCGAGGAGGTCGCCCGCGACCGGGTCCGGCAGCAGCGCGTCCACCGTGCCCGCGAAGTGCACCGACGGCTGGAAGCCGAGCAGGACCGCCGCCCCGCCGGTCTCCCGCAGGACCCGGCCGCGGAAGGTGGTCGGGGCGTCCGTCGGCGGCTGCTGGAGGGCGAAGATGGCCGTGCGGACCTCCTGGATGGTGGAGTCGAGCTCGTCCACGGCCCGGCTCAGCTCCTCGCCGACCGTGTCCCCGGTGGGTGCCTTGTCGGAGCGCCGCCGGGTGCTCTCCAGCATCATCTCCGTCGCGAACAGCCGCTGGACCACCAGATCGTGGAGGTCGCGGGCGATGCGGTCCCGGTCCTCGTAGACGGCCAGTTGCTCGCGGTCGTGCTGCGCGTCCGCCAGGACCAGGGCCAGCGCGGCCTGGGAGGCGAACTGCGAGGCCAGCAGCCGGTCGACCGCGTCGTAGGCGGGGCCGCCGCGGACGCGCGGCAGGGCGAGCGTGCCGATGAGCTGCCCGCCGCTCTGGAGGGGCAGCATCATGCTGGGGCCGAAGCGTTCCCGTACGTGCGTGGTCATCCGGGGGTCCGTCGCCGAGTCCTCTATGAAGACCGGCTCACCGCCCAGGAGCTGTTCCAGGACCGCCGAACCCGGGGCGATGGACGTGCCCACCAGGTCACCGGGGTCCCCGTGCGTGGAGGCGGCCACGATCTCCATGCCGCCCTCGGGGGTCGGCTGCAGGACGACGCCGGCCGCCGCGTCGGCCAGCAGCCGGGCCCGTTCGGCCACGCACATCAGCGCGTCGGCCGCCGGCCGGCCCGCCAGCAGGGTGGTCGTCACGGCGGCGGCGCCCTCGATCCAGCGCTCCCGGCGGCGCGCGGTCTCGTACAGCCGGGCGTTGCCGATCGCTATCCCCGCCTGCGAGGCCAGCACGCGCACCAGTGCGAGGTCCTCGTCCGTGAACGTGCCGCCGCCCCGCTTGTCGGTGAGGTAGAGGTTGCCGAAGACCTCGGTGTGGACCCGGATCGGGACGCCGAGGAAGCCCTTCATCGGGGGGTGCCCCGGCGGGAAGCCCGCCGCGCGGGGGTCCTGGTTCAGGTCCTCCAGCACGAGCGGGCGCGGATCGCTGATCAGGGCGCCGAGCAGGCCGGAACGGCCGTCCGGCAGGTGGGGGATCGCGGCCTTCTCGGCCTCGGTCATGCCGGAGGTGAAGAGCTCGGTCAGCCGGACGCGCTCGGGGTCGACGACCCCGAGCGCTCCGTACCGTGCCGCGCACAGCTCGGTCGCCGAATCCACGATGTGCTGGAGGGTGGTCCGCAGTTCGAGTTCGGAACCGACGCTGAGGACCGCCTCCAGGAGGACGGGCAGGCTGGCGGCCTGGCGGGCGGCGACGTCCTTCCCGTTTCCGTCCTTCCCGTTTCCGTCCTTCCCGTCCCGGTCCTTCCCGTCTCCGGGGGCTGCCGGGGACGACTCGGCGTGCGTCATTCGGCCAGGGGGTTCAGAACCATGGGGGAGATCTTCCCTTCGAGCATCATGCCGAGGCCCAGTACCGCGCAGACGTCCGGCCGTTCGGCGATGGCCACGGGCATCCCGGTGGCATCGCGGAGCATCTGGTCCAGGCCCGGCAGCAAGGCGCTGCCACCCACCATCATGATCCCTCGGTCCGTCAGATCGGCCACCAGGTCCGGCGGGCAGTCGCGCAGCACCTTGCCGATGCCGTCGAGCACGGCGGTCAGCGGGGTGTGGATGGCGTCGCGGACGGCCGCGGTGTCCACGTGGACGGAGCGGGCGAGACCGGTGGCCACGTCGCGGCCGTGGATGAGGGTGGAGGTGGGTCCGCCGGCGGTGATGCCGTTGCCGTGCAGGGCCAGTTGGAGCGGGCGGACGGCCTGGCTCGGCAGCATCAGCTCGTGCGCGTGGCGCAGGTGCTGGACGACCGCGTGGTCGATGGCCTCGCCGCCGACCGGGATCCGTACGGCGGTGACGATCGAGCCGAGGGAGAGGACGGCGACCTGGGTGGCGGCGGCCCCGCACACCATGATCATCGTCGCGGTCGGCTGCTCCACGGGCAGGCCGCAGCCGACGGCCGCCGCGATCAGGGTGTCGACGAGCTCGACGCGCCGGGCTCCGAGTCCGACCATCGTCTCCACCGCCGCGCGCTGGGCGAGCGGGTCGGCGTCGTGCGGGGTGCAGGCGGCGGCCCGCAGCCGGGGCTTGCGGCGCAGGGCGCGCCGCAGCTTCTCGCCGAGGAGGTGGCGCAGCATGCGCTGGGCCATCTCGATGTCCACGACGGTGCCGCCGGAGACGGGCCGGACGACCCGGATGTAGTCGGGCGTGCGGCCGGTCATCCGCTCGGCGAAGGTGCCGACGGCGATGAGTGCACCGGTCCGCGTGTTCACGGCGGCGACACTGGGCTCGTCCACGACCAGGCCGACGCCCTTGACGTAGACGCGGGTCCTGGCCGCTCCGAGGTCGACGGCCACGTGGCAGCGGCGCAACTGCTCAAGACTGACGGTCACGGCAGATCCTCCCGAGAGCGCTGACGCAAGAAGACCGGCGGGTGCCGGTCACACTTCGTATCTTCTCGGGTGAATTACCCGTATTGCCCGATTTGATGCTCCGGGTGGGGGGTGTCTTGAGGTACGGAAGGGTCACGAGGGGCGCGGGAGAGTGCTGCACGGGGGTGGAATTCTGCGACGCCAGGCGCGACCATGCCCGCACCGATCGTGCTACTCGTGCGTAACAAGGTAAAGGGGACTCGATGCTGACGGTCCGCCAGAGACTGCTCGCCCTGCCGGCGCTCTGCCTGGCGCTGCTCGCGGCGCCCGCACTCCCGGCCCAGGCCTCCGGCCCGCCGTCCGGCGCGGCTTCCGGTCGCGCGCAGCACGCGACCCAGGCCCGGGCCTCCGGCCCGGCCGCCGCGCGCAATCCGGTGGTCTTCGTGCACGGCTACAACGCCGACCCCGGCGTCTGGGGCTCCCTGCGCGAGGACCTGCGCGCCGACGGATACGCCGACTCCGAGCTCTTCTCCTTCGGCTACGACACCCACCAGTCGGTCAACGAGGTCCTCTCCGGTCGGCTCGCCGCCTACGTGGACGGGGTCCGCCGGCAGACCGGCGCAGCCAGGGTGGACCTGGTCGCCCACTCCTTCGGCTCGCTCGTCACCCGCTGGTACGTGAAGTTCGGCGGCGGCGGCCCGTACGTGGAGCGCTGGGTCTCCCTCGCCGGCCCCAACCGGGGCACCTCCACGGCCTGGGCCTGCGCCCTGTGGGACCAGGCCTGCCGGGACATGACCCCCGGCTCCTACGTGGTCAAGAACCTGAACTCAGGCGACGAGACCCCCGGCACGGTGCGGTACGCCACCTTCTGGTCCAACTGCGACGAGGTCATCAACCCCGACGACAGCGTCCCGCTCACCGGGGCCGCGAACACCCCGGTCGGCTGCCTCAAGCACAACGACCTGCTCGGGGACGACCCGACCTCGGCGGGCGTACGGGCCTTCCTGCGCTCCTAGAGGGTGTCTTTCGGATCGGGCCCCGTCAGTGCGGGTCCGCCACCGACACCTCCTGGAGCAGGCCGTACGTGAACTCCGCGACGCAGGCCCGCCCCGACGCGGTGAACGCCAGCCGCCACCGCGTCGGCGCGGTGCCCTCCATCGGGCGGACGGGCGCGAAGGCCCGCGCCACCTCGTCGACCGTCGCCGACCAGGGCAGCAGGTCCTGCGGCGACTCCAGTACGGGACCGGGCGCGCCCGGGGCCCGGACCAGCCACTCGTTCCAGACGGCCCCGTCCGGCGCGGCGAGCACCTCGAAGCGCAGGTCGGGCCAGAGCGGCACCGGCCACAGCAGGGCCTCGCACGTCAGATCGCCGATCGTGCGGGAGGAGACGGCCTCGGGCGGGCCGAGCACCGAGCGGTAGCGGGCCAGGGCGCCCCGGGACCGCGGGGAGCGGACCATGGCCTGCCAGCGCTTGTTGGCCTCCCGCTGCTCGGCGAGGGAGGCCCCGAGCCGCCGGCGGGCCTCCTCGGCGCGTCCCGGCTGGAAGTCGGCCATCCGGCGCAGCAGCACCAGTTGGAAGCCGGCGGGGCCGAAGGGGCCCGGGGTGAGGGATGGTGTCCCCGGAGTCTTCGTCATGGACCCGAACCCTTCCACACAACATCCTCACGATCCCGGTATACGGCCGTTGTGAGTGAACGCGTAGCCTGCGGGGCGCCATGGACTATTGCATCGCCTGCCGCAGGTACCTCAACGGCGCGCTGGCGTGCGCCGGATGCGGGACCCCGGCCGAACGCCTGATATCCGCCGCGCCCGCCGCACCCGCCCCCGGCCCCACCGCCGGATTCGGAAGCGACCCGGCCGCGCTCGCCGACGTGTACGCCGACTCCCTCATCGTGCTGTCCGGGGAACGGGGACAAGGCCAGGGCCGGGGGCGGGCCCAGGGCCGCGCCGCCGCCCGCCGCCGCACCGGGCACCGCCGTCGCCGCCGGACCGCGCTCACGGTGGGGCTCGGGCTGGTGCTCGCCGCCGGGGCCACGCTGGGCCTGGCCCGGCTGGCGACCGACGGGGAGCGCACCGACCGGGCGGCGACGGTGGTGCTGACCGACGACGCGGGTCCCGCGGAGCCGGCTCCGCTGCCCGGTCTGACGGGGGATCCGGTCGCGCCCACGGGGACGGCTTCGGGGAGGGGGCCGGCCGCAGGCTCCGCGAAGGCCACGACCGGGGGCGGGAAGCAGGGCGGCGCCGGGCCGAGTGCCGGGGGTTCCACGGCCGGGCCGTCGGGCTCCGCCTCCGGGGCGGGGCCGTCGCGGAGCGCCTCCCGGACTCCCCCGTCCGCCGCTCCGACCACATCGGGCGCCGGCGGCTCCGCGACTCCCGAGGAGAGCCCGAGCTCGAGGGGACCCAAGGGGAAGCCCAGTAAGAAGCCGTCCCCGACCCCGACCCCGACGCCCACCCCGACGCCCACGCCGGAGCCCACCCCGGACTGCGACGACTGGTGGAACCCGCTGTGCTGGTGAGCGGGGAGCTCAGCCGAGCATCCGCCTGAGCAGGTCCCTCAGGACCGCGCGCTCGGCCGCGGTGAGCCCGGCGAGGGGCTCCCGGGCGAAGTCCAGCGACTCGCGCAGCCGGTCGGCGGTCTGCAGGCCGTCCTCGGTGGGCGCCGCCAGCTTCACCCGGCGGTCGGCCGGGTCCGGGCGGCGCTCCACCAGGCCGCGGCTCTCCAGGCGGTCCACGATGCCGGTGATGTTCGACGGCTCGCACCGCAGCTTCTGCGCGATCTTGCGCATCGGCATCGGCTCCAGGGACAGCAGGTTCAGCACACGGGCCTGCGCGCCGGTGAGCTGGTGGCTGGAGGCCGCGTGCTCGTACTCCTGGTGGTAGCGGGTCACGACGTCGCCGATGAGCTCGACGACTTCGAGGGTCAGGGGATCTGCGCGACGGCTGGGCATGGATCCAGCGTACCCATTTACTTGACAACATGAAATATCCAGGCGCATGGTTGTTTCACGTCCTGAAGCATTTTGCACTTCTTCCCCCATCCAGGAGTGACGCATGTCCGAGATCCCCGCCGTCAGCCGTGAGTGGCACCTCGTCCGCCGCCCGCAGGGCTGGCCCGTCGCCGAGGACTTCGCCCTGCGCGAGGTACCGGTCAACGCCGAGCCCGCCGCCGGCCGGATTCTGGTGCGCAACCTCCACATGTCCGTGGACCCGTACATGCGCGGTCGGATGAACGACGTGAAGTCGTACATCCCGCCCTTCCAGCTCGACAAGCCCATGGACGGCGGCGCGGTCGGCGAGGTCGTGGCCTCGGCCGACGAGCGCTTCGCGGTCGGCGACCACGTGCTGCACGGTCTGGGCTGGCGCGAGTACGCGGACGTCGACGCGAAGCACGCCACCCCGGTGGACGCCTCGCTCGCCCCCCTCTCCGCCTACCTCGGCGTCCTCGGCATGCCGGGCCTGACCGCCTACGCCGGGCTCTTCGAGGTCGCCTCCTTCAAGGAGGGCGACTCCGTCTTCGTCTCCGGCGCCGCCGGAGCGGTCGGCAGCCTCGTCGGCCAGTTCGCGAAGATCAAGGGCGCCTCCCGGGTGATCGGCTCCGCCGGCTCCGACGAGAAGGTGACCCTCCTCACAGAGAAGTACGGCTTCGACGCCGCCTTCAACTACAAGAGCGGCCCCGTCGCCGAGCAGCTGAAGGAGGCCGCGCCCGAGGGCGTCGACGTCTACTTCGACAACGTCGGCGGGGACCACCTGGAGGCCGCCATCTCCTCCCTGAAGGTCCACGGCCGGGCCACCCTGTGCGGGGCCATCGCCCAGTACAACGCCACCGAGCCCGTGCCCGGCCCGAGCAACCTCGCCCTCGTGATCGGCAAGCGCCTGCGCCTCCAGGGCGTGCTGGTCGGAGACCACGCGGGACTGCAGCCGCAGTTCGTCCAGGACGTGGCCGGCTGGCTGCGTTCCGGGCAGCTCGTCGCCGACGAGACGGTCGTCCGGGGAGTGGAGAACGCCACCGACGCCTTCCTCGGAATGCTGCGCGGCGACAACACCGGAAAGATGATCGTTTCTTTCACCGGTTAGGCTCACTCCACACCGCCGTGACGCGTGGGCGCGAGTCCCGGCGATTTACCAGGAGGATTTCCTTACATGTCCATCCAGCAGTCCGACGTCGCGTACACCGCTGTTGCCACCGCCGAGAACGGCCGTGACGGTCGCGTCGCCACCAACGACGGTCGCCTCGAGGTCGTCGTGAACCCGCCGAAGGAGCTCGGTGGCAGCGGCGAGGGCACCAACCCCGAGCAGCTGTTCGCCGCCGGCTACAGCGCCTGCTTCCAGGGTGCGCTCGGTGTCGTCGCCCGCAACGAGAACGCCGACATCACCGGCTCCACCGTCACCGCCGAGGTCGGCATCGGCAAGAACGACGACGGCTTCGGCATCATCGTCAAGATCTCGGCCTCCATCCCGAACGTGGACGCCGCCACCGCCAAGGACCTCATCGAGAAGGCCCACCAGGTCTGCCCGTACTCCAAGGCGACCCGCGGCAACATCACGGTCGAGCTCGCGGTCTGATCCACGACCCGCTCGACTGGTTCGTCCGGTTCATCCGGTACGACCGGTACATCGAAGGCCGCACCCCGGCACCGGGGTGCGGCCTTCGACGTGCCCGGCGTCCACCTGCCCGGACGCCCGCCCTAAACTGGAACCATGCGTGATCTTGCGGGGGGATTCGGCTATCTGCTGGCCGGACAGCGATGGGTACTGCGCCACGGACGGTGGCTGGGCTTCGGGCTGCTGCCCGGGCTCGTCTCCCTGGTCCTGTACGCCGGCGCGCTCATCGGCCTCGGCTACGGCGCCGACGACCTGACCGCCTGGGCGACCCCCTTCGCCGACGACTGGTCCTCCCCGTGGCTCGGGTTCTTCCGCGGCTTCCTGACCGCCCTGGTCTTCTGCCTCGGGCTCTTCCTCGCGGTGATCACCTTCACCGCCGTGACCCTGCTCGTGGGCCAGCCGTTCTACGAGTCCCTCTCGGAGCAGGTCGACCGCACCGAGGGCGGCGAGGTCCCGGAGTCGGGCCTCACGCTCGCACAGGAGCTGTGGATCTCCGCCCGCGACAGCCTGCGGATCCTGGGCCGGGTGCTGCTCTTCGGCATCCTGCTCTTCGGACTCGGCTTCGTACCGGTGATCGGGCAGACCGTGGTTCCGGTCCTCGGCTTCTGCGTCTCCGGCTTCTTCCTCGCCCAGGAGCTGACCTCCGTCGCCCTGATGCGCCGCCGGGTCCAGCTCACCGAGCAGCTCGCGCTGCTGCGCGGGCGGCGGATGCTGGCCCTCGGCTTCGGAGTGCCCCTGGTCGTGTCCTTCCTGGTGCCGCTCGTCGCCGTGTTCCTGATGCCGGGCGCGGTGGCCGGGGCGACGCTCATGGTCCGGGACCTAGTGGGCGAGGGGCAGGGTGAGGGCGCGGAGCAGGAGCGGACGGAGGGACAGGGCCGGGAGCAGGCCCAGACGCAAGGCCAGGGTCAGGCCCAGGCCCAGGCCCAGGCGCAGGCGCAGGCGCAGGGTCAGGGTCAGGGTCAGGCCCAGGCGCAGGGCAAGCGGCTCAGCGCCTGAGCAGGGTGATCGCCCCGGCGGTGTCCTCGCCGGCGTGGGCCGCCGGGTCGGCCGTCAGCCGTTCCCGCATCAGGTCCAGGTAGGGACGGATCAGCTCGGGGCTGACCCCCTGCTCCGCGGCGGTCCTCAGATAGGTGGCGCTCGCCGTGACCTGCATGGCCAGATTCGACTCGACGCCCGTGGTGAAGTCCCCCGAGACCAGCCGCTCGGCGGCCGCGCCCGCGAAGAAGCCCATCGCCCCCAGCCACTCGGTCAGCAGCGGAGCCAGGTCCTTGGGCGAGATGTCCTCGCCCTCGATCAGTGCGTAGGCGTGCGAGATCCCGGCGAAGAGCCCGGTCATCGCGCTCAGCAGGGCCACGTCGTGCAGGGCCGCGTGCCCGGGGTCGGAGCCGACGAAGCGGGCGCCGGCCGGAACCTCCAGCGTGCTCCGGTGCTCCTCGAACAGCTCGGGGGAGCCGCTGTAGAAGACGTACCCGCCGGCCGCGGGGGCGCCGATCATCGACGGGGTGGCCATGATCCCGGCGTCGAGGAACCGGGCCCCGCGCTCCTGGGCCCACGCGGCCCGGGCGCGGCCGTCGGCGGGCGTGCCGGTGGTCAGGTCGACCAGGTCCTTGCCGGTGAGGTCCAGGCCCTCCAGGGCCGCGCCGACGCTGTCGTGGTCCAGCAGGCAGACCACGACCAGGCCGTTGGCCGCCACCGCCTCGGCGGCGCTCGCGGCGACGACGGCGCCTTCGGCCGCGAGGGCCTCGGCCTTGGCGGGGGTGCGGTTCCAGACGGTCAGGGGGTGCCCGGCGGTGAGCCAGGTGCGGGCGAGGGCGGTGCCCATCGATCCGAGTCCGAGGAGGGTGAGCGGGGTCTTCGTGCTGGTCTTCGTGCTGGTGTCGGTCATGCCGTTTAGCCTGGCGGAGGGCCGCCAGGTGCTCAAGTACGCACTTCGGAGTGGGTGGTTACCCCGAGGTGAGTGAACAGGTGGGAGGGGTGCGTGATGGCTTTGACACAGCGGCCGGGCGCGGATCACTGCGGAATCGCCGCGGCGATGTCCGTGATCGACGGCAAGTGGAAGGTGTCGGTCCTGTGGGAGCTCGGGCAGTGCCCGCGCCGCTTCGGCGAGCTGCGCCGACTGGTCCCGGGGGTCTCGGAGAAGGTGCTCGCGGCCCAGCTGCGCGAGCTGGAGACGGATGGCATCGTCCTCCGCGAGGTCTACGAGGAGGTTCCGCCGCGCGTGGAGTACTCCCTGACCCCGCTCGGCCACGAGCTGAACGGGGCCCTGGAGGCCCTCGGTGCGTGGGGTGCGAAGAACCTGCTCCCCGACGCCGCCCGGACCATGGCGAGCGGGGCCGTCTCTCGGTGAGCGGGGGCCTCCGGGTGGTCCTCCCTGTGGGGGAGGACGGCCCTCACTCCGGGCGGCGGAACAGCGCCGTCCAGAGGAAGGCCTCGCCGAAGGCGCCGGAGGAGGCGGGCTCGTCGTTCATCCGCCGCAGCTCCACCTCGGTGAGGCCCTCGAAGACGTAACGCAGCGCCCCCGGCGTGTACGCGAGCCCGCCTTCGAGGCGGGCCCTGCCGTAGAAATCCGCGTCGGGCAGTTCGGAGCCCATCGCGCCGGAGGCGAAGCAGGTCAGGGCGAAGCGGCCGCCGGGCGCCAGCAGCCGGTCCAGCAGGGCCAGGTAGCTGACCCGGCGGTGCGGCGGCAGGTGGTGGAAGCAGCCCGAGTCGTAGATCAGGTCGTACGGGCCCACGAGCCCGGCCCCGTCCGCACCGAAAGCGTCCCCGTGGTGGAAGCGGATCCCGGCCCCCGCGGCACGGGCACGTTCCTCGGCCCAGGTCAGGGCCGTCGGAGAGAGGTCGACGGCGTCCACCTCGAAGCCCCGCGCGGCCAGGTGCAGGGCGTTGCGGCCGGGACCGCAGCCCAGGTCCAGGGCGCGGCCGCCCGCGGGGATCAGCCCGCGGTCGAGGCAGGAGACCAGGTTCTCGTCGGGTTTCGCCACGAAGAACGGCACCGGTCGCTCGCGGTCCGCGTAGAACCCGTCCCACCAGGCGGAACCACCGGCCGTCCAGCGGTCCGCTTCGGGTGCGAAGAGCCCGTCCATGAGGGTGAGCACATCGTCGACACTGCGTATGTTCCGGTCCATCCGAACCCCCTTCAGCTGTCCCCGATTTTATCGGCGGAAAGGGTAAAAGCCCAGGTCAGATGATGTGTGGAGGAGGGCTGGCGGGCCTTGTGCCGCCCTGCGGCCGGGCGGCCGGTGCCCGCCCCCGCGGGTAGGGAGGCCGGGTGCCCCAAGGGCCCGTCCAGCGCCCCCGCGAGCCCTTTCCCGGCCGGTCCCGGGCCTGTTTCCGTACGGGTTCCGGAGCCGCGTACTCCTGCATGCGGCCCTGCCCGGCGGGCGGCCCCAGGGGCCGCGTCAGGCCCGTGCCCGCGCCGTCGGCGCGCCCGGCGCGCCCGGCTCGTCCGCATGGCCCGCACGCGCGCCCTCGGCCCGGCCCTCCGCCACCCCGTCCGCTTCCGCGTCCGCCTCCGCCTCCGTCGGCACCTCCGCCACGACGACCGACGGCGTGTGCGCGTCCGCCTCGGCCAGCAGGGTTCCGCCCGGGGCCCAGACGGCCGCGCCCCCGCAGCCCGTCCACTCCCCGGCGGGTCCGACGTGGTTGGCGAGGGCCACGTACATCCCGAAGCCCCGGGCGATCCCCGGGTGGACCGCCGCACGCTCGGCGACGCCGTCGCCGGTGCCGTAGAGCGAACTCGCCAGGTGGACCCGGCAGCCTGCCGCGGCGCCCGCGCCGGGCACGTCCGCGAAGTGGTTGTCGAAGCAGATCCCCAGGGAGAAGCGGATCCCGTCGAGCTCGAAGCGGCCCGGGACCGTCCCCGCGGCGAAGACCTCCTGCTCGTGGCGGAACAGGTGCTGCTTGGCGTACGTGGTCACGTGCGCGCCGTCCGCGTCGTGGACCAGGGTCGCGATGACGGGCCGGGGGCCGTCCGTGCGCAGCGCGACGTTGACGGCGGTGGCGATCCCGGTGGAGCGGACGGGGTCCAGCCGGGGATCCTCGGCGTCGGCCAGCCACAGGCCGGGGTCCGCGGCGAGCGCGGCCGGCTCGTAGCCGGTCAGGGTCAACTCGGGGAACACCACCAGCCCGGCGCCCTCCTCCCGCGCCCGCACGGCGAGTGCGGCCGCCCGGGCGGCGTTGGCGGACACGTCGGTGGGGACGCAGCTCAGCTGCGCGGCAGCGATCTTCACCCGGCCCAGCATGCCAGCCCCGCCGGGCGTCGCGAGGCGGACGGGAGTGTGACGACCGGCCCTAGGTCCGGGGTCCCTGGATCAGGTCGAGGAAGGCGCGGAAGGTGCCGGGCATGTCCACGGACTCGGGGGACAGCAGCCACTGGTACTGGAGGCCGTCCATCACGGCGGCCAGCAGCGGGGCCGCGTGCTCGGGGGTGAGGCCCGAGGGGAGCCGCTCGCCGAACTCCGCGCGCAGGACCGCCGCCATCGCGGAGCGCACCTGCGCGTACCGCTCGGCGAAGAACTCCCGTGCCGGGTGGCCGTCGGTGACGCTCTCGCCGAGCAGCGCCGAGAAGGTCTGCACGATGCCCGGGCGCATGGCGTTGTATTCCACCAGCGAGGCCAGCAGGTCGGGGCGCCAGGCGTCGGCCAGTGTGTGGGTGCCGCCGCCGGTGTCCCAGCGGTCGCGCTCTTCCAGGACCGCGACCAGCAGTGCCTCCTTGGTCGGGAAGTAGTGCAGCAGTCCCTGCTGGGTCAGGCCCACGCGCTCGGCGACCGCGGCCAGGGCCGCGCCCCGGTAGCCGCGCTCGGCGATCACCTCGACGGCAGCGCGGACGATCTCCACGCGCCGTTCCTCGCTTCTGGCCCTGACCATCGCCCCGCCACCCCTTCCGTTCCGGACCTGCCAGCAGGACCGTACGGCATCTCTAGATTACGAACAGATTACGAACCCTACCGCTCTACAGGTAGCGGGTCCACCATGGGGTCACCGCACAGCGCTGCACGGCACCGCACCGCACCGCACCGCACCGCACCGCGCACCCGCACTCAACGAGGAGGCATGGCCGTGACCGATGCCGATCAGGTCCGCAACGACGCCGTAGAGACGGCACTTGGCAAGCTGGACCTCGACACCAAGGCCCGGCTGCTGGCCGGCCAGGACATGTGGTCCCTGCCCGCCGTCCCCGAGATCGGGCTGAAGTCCCTGGTCATGTCCGACGGCCCCATCGGCGTGCGCGGCGTGCGCTGGACCGCCGACGACCCGTCGATCGCCCTGCCCTCCCCGACCGCGCTCGCCGCCGCCTGGGACCCCGAGCTCGCCCGCCGGGCCGGCCGCCTCCTCGCCCAGGAAGCCCGCCGCAAGGGCGTCCACGTGCTCCTCGCGCCCACCGTCAACCTGCACCGCTCCCCGCTCGGCGGCCGGCACTTCGAGTGCTACTCCGAGGACCCGTACCTCACCGGCGCGGTCGGCAGCGGCTACGTGAACGGCGTCCAGGACGGCGGCGTCGGCACCACCGTCAAGCACTTCGTCGGCAACGACGCCGAGACCGAGCGCTTCACCGTCAACAGCGTCATCGCCCCGCGCCCGCTGCGCGAGCTGTACCTGGCCCCCTTCGAGGCCATCGTCGCCAACGCCCACCCGTGGGGCATCATGACCGCCTACAACCAGGTCAACGGCACGACGATGACCGAGCACCGCTACCTCGTGGGCGAGGTCCTGCGCGGCGAATGGGGCTTCGACGGCTGCAACGTCTCCGACTGGATGGCCGCCCGCTCCACCACCGGCGACATCCTCGGCGGCATGGACGTGGCCATGCCCGGTCCCGTCACCGTCTACGGAGCTCCGCTCGCCGAAGCCGTCCGCGCCGGCGAGGTACCCGAGTCCGCCGTCGACGAGGCCGTCCGCAACGTCCTGCGCCTCGCCGCCCGCGTCGGCATCCTGGAGGGCGCCCCGGCCGTGGTCGGCGAGGTCCCGGCCCCGATCGACGGCCAGGCGCTGGCCCGCGAGCTGGCCGCCCGCGGCTTCGTCCTCGCACGCAACGAGGCCGTCGCCGCCGGAAAGCCCGTGCTCCCGCTCGCCCCCGGCCGCACCGTCGCCCTCAGCGGCGCCGCCGCCCGCGACGCCCGCGTCCTCGGCGGCGGCAGCGCCACCGTCTTCCCCGAGCGGATCGTCTCCCCGCTGGACGGACTGACCGCCGCCCTTCCCGAAGGCGCCGTGACCTTCACGGTCGGCGCCGACCCCAGCGACGAACTGACCCCCGCCGACAAGGGCTTCGAGCTCCGCGCGGTCTGCCGGGACGCCTCCGGCGCGGTCCTGGGCACCGGCTCGCTGCCCACCGGCCAGGTCCAGTGGATCGGCGACGACCTGCCCGAGGGCGTCACGTACGAGACGATGGCGAGCATCGAGGTCACCGGTACGTTCGTGCCGCGCGAGAGCGGCGAGCACGCCTTCGGCACCCGCGGACTCGGCGCCTTCACCCTGGCCGTCGGCGGGGAGACCCGCTTCGAGGGGGTCCAGCCGATGGGCGACGAGGCCGACCCCTTCGAGGCCTTCTTCGGCGCTCCCCAGGTGCGGACCCGCCTCACCCTCACCGAGGGCGAAGCCGTCGAGGTCTCGCTGACCTACCAGGTCCCCGACATGACGACCCTGCCGCTCAAGGCGATCATGTTCTCCTTCCTCCACCTCGGCCCGCAGCGCTCCGCCGAGGAGCTCATCGCCGAGGCCGTGGAGGCCGCGCGCGCCGCCGACACCGCCGTCGTGGTCGTCGCCACCACCGAGCGGGTGGAGTCCGAGGGCTTCGACCGCAAGGACCTCACGCTCCCGGGCCGTCAGAACGACCTGGTGCGCGCCGTCGCCGCCGTCAACCCGAACACCGTGGTCGTCGTCAACGCCGGCTCCCCGGTGGAACTCCCGTGGCGCGACGAGGTCGCCGCCGTCCTGCTGGCCTGGTTCCCCGGGCAGGAGGGCGGGGCCGCGCTGGCCGACGTACTCCTCGGAGAGGCGGAGCCGGGCGGGCGGCTGCCCACCACCTGGCCCGCCGAGTTCGCCGACGCGCCCGTCACCGAGGTCACCCCCACCGAGGGGCGACTGGAGTACACCGAGGGGCTCTTCATCGGCTACCGGGCCTACGAGAAGCACGGGATCGCCCCGGCCTACTCCTTCGGGCACGGCCTCGGCTACACGGACTGGGCCTACGAGTCCCTGGAGGTCACCCCCACACAGGCGAAGGTCCGCGTCACCAACACCGGTACCCGGCCGGGCCGCGAGACCGTACAGGTCTACCTGGCGCCCGTCGCCGACAGTGTCGAGCGTCCGGCGAGCTGGCTGGCGGGCTTCGCGAGCGTGACCGCGGAACCCGGCGAGAGCGTCGACGTGGAGATCCCGCTGCCGGAGCGTGCCTTCGAGATCTGGGACCAGCCCTCCCGCTCCTGGCAGCGGATCGGCGGCGGCTACGAGGTCCGCGCGAGCCGTTCGCACGGCGACACGCGGCTGACGGCGGCCCTCGACCTGTAATGGCCGGAAATCACCCCTGCTGATCGAAGGCCGCGGTGATGCACACAAGCTGGACCGGGGGCGGGCCCTGACACCCGCCCCCGGTCCGATCTCCCTGCGGCGTCAACGCGGAGGCTCCGCGGAGGTCACCTGTCGGTGCGCCAGTTCCGCGAGCCGCGCCTGCCCGTCCTTCCCCGGATGGAACCAGTCCCAGCGGCTCAACTGATCCGCCGAGAAGGGGTACTGGAACACCGCGCCGCCGTCGTAGCGGCACAGCTCGTCCTTCGCGCAGACCTCGCGCAGCACCTCGTTGTACTCGACCACCCGCGCCCGCACCTGCTCCCGCCGGGCCGTCGCACCGGCGGCCGCCGAGGTCGGATCGGCGAGCATCGACTGGCAGATGCCCAGCTTCCAGATCCGGCGCACCATCGGGTCGTCCTTGCCCTGCTCCCACAGCCGCTGGAGGTCCGGGACGCTGGAGACGTACACCTGCGAGGCCGGCGAGGCCGCCCGCAGGCCGGCCAGCGCCTTCTCGAATCCGGAGCGGAAGGCGGCCACCGGAGTCATCGACGAAGCCGAGGGCCGGCAGGCGTCGTTGGAGCCCACCATCACCGTGACCAGGCCGGGCTTGTGTCCGGCCGCCGAGGCGAGCTGCCCCGGGAGGTCCGCCATCCGGGAGCCGGTCACCGCGTAGTTCCAGCTGCGCGCGGGCACCTCGGCCTCGCCGAGCAGCCGGGCCGCCAGCGAACGCACCTCGGGGTCGTCACCGGTGGCCCAGGAGGCCTCGGGGCAGTCGGCCAGTACCGAACAGGCGTCGAAACCGCGCGTGATGGAGTCGCCCACGGCGGCCACCGAGGCCGGCGCGGTGTTCCACCGGGGGGCCGCCTGGGCCCCGCGCTCGCCCCCGGCCTTCACCCCGTCCGCCGAACACCCGGTCAGCGCACCGGCCGCCAGGAGCAGCAGGGCGGCCGCCGCACCCGCACCCGCGCCCGCGGAGGTCCGACGCGCGCGGCGGCGTGGGGCGGTGGTGCGCATGCGGAAGGTCCCTCCTCGTGGCCGCCGTGTCAATCGGTGGCGTCCTGCTGAGTGAATGCTCTGTGTTTACGGCCCTCGGAGCGACCGTACGTCACACCATGACCCCCGGCGCACGGTAGCTTTTTCCCGTGGCGTTTCGGCCGCAAGTCCCGCAACGCAATGTCAAATAATTTCCGTTACATTACATCACGTCACATACTGTCCGTTTTCTGGAGTTTATTCCCGACCTCGTCCCACACTGGAGGTCCCGGTGACGACACGTGGAGTCCTGTACGTGCACTCCGCACCGCGCGCGCTCTGCCCGCACGTGGAATGGGCTGTTGCGGGGGTGCTCGGGGTGCGGGTGAACCTCGACTGGATCCGTCAGCCCGCCTCCCCGGGCACCTGGAGAGCCGAGTTCTCCTGGCAGGCCGAGGCGGGCACCGCCTCGAAACTCGCCTCCGCGCTGCGCGGCTGGCACCTGCTCCGCTTCGAAGTGACCGCGGAACCCTGCCCGACCGCCGAGGGCGAGCGCTACAGCTCCACCCCGCACCTGGGCATCTTCCACGCCGTCACCGGCATGCACGGCGACATCCTGATCCCCGAGGACCGGCTGCGCGCCGCCCTCGCCCGGTCCGCGCACGGCGAGACGGACCTGGAAGCGGAGATCGCCAAACTGCTCGGCAAACCCTGGGACGACGAGCTCGAACCCTTCCGCTACGCGGGCGAGGGCGCCCCGGTGCGCTGGCTCCACCAGGTGGTCTGAGGTACGCGGAAGGCCCCGCCCGGCAGATGCCGGGCGGGGCCCTTCGTGCGTGGTGTGACTCAGACGGTCCGGAAGGCCAGCGAGACGTTGTGGCCGCCGAAACCGAAGGAGTTGTTGATCGCGGAGATCGGGCCCTCCGCCGGGAGCTTGCGGGGCTCGTCGCGCACGATGTCCGCGTCGATGTCCTCGTCGATGTCGTCGAGGTTGATCGTCGGCGGGGCGAGGCGGTGGTACAGCGCCAGCACCGTCGCGACGGTCTCGATGCCGCCGGCGCCGCCGAGGAGGTGACCGGTCATCGACTTCGTGGCCGAGATCGCGATGTGGTCGAGGTCGTCGCCCAGCACCTTGCGCAGGGCCTTCAGCTCGGCCGTGTCACCCTGCGGGGTGGACGTGGCGTGCGCGTTCACGTGGACCAGCTCGGCCGGGTCCAGACCCGTGTTGTCGAGCAGGTTCTGCAGGGCGGCCGAGACGCCGCGGCCGGTGGGCTCCGGCTGCGCGATGTGGTGGCTGTCCGCGGAGAGGCCCTGGCCCAGGACCTCGCAGTAGACCCGGGCGCCGCGCGCGGCGGCGTGCTCGGCGGACTCCAGGACCACGACGCCCGCACCCTCGCCGAGGACGAAGCCGTCGCGGGCCTTGTCGTACGGACGGGAGGCCGTGGTCGGGTTCTCGTTGTTCTTGGACATCGCCATCATGTTGGCGAACGCCGCGATCGGCAGCGGGTGGATCGCCGCCTCGGTACCGCCGGCGACGACCACGTCGGCACGGCCGGTGCGGATCATCTCGACGGCGTAGCCGATGGCCTCGGCGCCGGAGGCGCAGGCGCTGACCGGAGTGTGCACACCCGCGCGGGCGTTGACCTCCAGGCCGACGTTGGCCGACGGGCCGTTGGGCATGAGCATGGGGACGGTGTGCGGGGAGACCCGGCGCACACCCTTTTCCTTCAGTACGTCGTACTGGTCGAGCAGGGTGGTCACGCCGCCGATGCCGGAGGCGATGACGGTGCCCAGGCGCTCGGGCGCGATCGACGCGTCCTCGCCCGCCGGGGCGGTGTAACCGGCGTCGGCCCACGCCTCACGGGCCGCGATGATCGCGAACTGGGCCGAACGGTCCAGCTTGCGGGCCAGCGGCCGCGGGAGGACCTCACTCGGGTCCACGGCGGCGGTGGCGGCGATACGGACCGGGAGTTCGGCGAAGCGCTCACCCTCGAGGGGCTTTACGCCGGAACGGCCGGCAAGCAGACCTTCCCAGGTCGAAGCGCTGTCGCCACCCAGCGGAGTGGTTGCGCCGATACCGGTGACGACCACGGTGCGATTGGTCGGGCTCACAGGAATTCTTTCTCCACGTTTCAGGGGGTGAATTGTCACGGCGCCACCGCCAGGTGGCGACAAACGCTCGTCAGGCTCAGGCCTGGTGCTTGAGGATGTAGCTCGCGGCGTCGCCGACGGTCTTGAGACCCTTGACGTCCTCGTCCGGGATCTTCACCTCGAAGCGCTCTTCGGCGGCGACGACGACCTCGACCATGGACAGCGAGTCGACGTCCAGGTCGTCGGTGAAGGACTTCTCGAGCTGGACGTCCTCGGTCGGGATGCCGGCGATCTCGTTGACGATCTCCGCGAGACCTTCGACGATTTCATCCTGGGTGAAGGCCATGTTGGCGCTCCTTCTATAGCTAGCTGGGGGTCAAACGGAGTCCGGGATGTGGATCCCGGGCCCTAGGGGAGGGTAACGACCGTGGCGGCGTAGACGAGCCCCGCCCCGAAGCCGATGACGAGCGCGGTGTCGCCGCTCTTCGCCGCTCCGGTCGCCAGGAGCCGCTCCATTGCGAGCGGGATCGAGGCGGCCGAGGTGTTGCCGGTGGTTTCGATGTCACGGGCGACCGTGACGTGCTCCGGCAGCTTCAGAGTCTTCACCATCGAGTCGATGATCCGCATGTTCGCCTGGTGCGGAATGAAGACGTCCAGGTCATCAGCGGTGATCCCGGCTGCGTCGAGCGCCTGCTGGGCCACCTTCGCCATCTCGAAGACGGCCCAGCGGAAGACCGCCTGACCCTCCTGCGTGATGGCGGGAAACTTTTCGCCGCCGTCCTTGCCGAGGTACTCGTCCCACGGCACGGTCTGCTTGATGGTCTCCGACTTGTCGCCCTCCGAACCCCACACCGTGGGGCCGATGGCCGGCTCGTCCGAGGGACCGACGACCACGGCGCCCGCGCCGTCACCGAAGAGGAAGGCCGTCGCGCGGTCCTCCAGGTCGGTCAGGTCCGAGAGCCGCTCCACGCCGATGACGAGGACGTACTCCGCGGAACCCTCGACGACGAGCCCCTTGGCCAGGGTCAGGCCGTAGCCGAACCCGGCGCAGCCCGCGGAGATGTCGAAAGCGGCGGGCTTGCCCGCGCCGATGCGGTGCGCGATCTCGGTCGCCACGGCCGGGGTCTGCTTGAAGTGCGACACCGTCGAGACGATGACGGCGCCGATCTTCTCCGGAGCGATCCCGGCGTCGGCCAGGGCCTTGCCGGAGGCCTCCACCGACATCGTGGCGACGGTCTCCTGCGGGGAAGCCCAGTGCCGGGTCGCGATGCCGGAGCGGGAGCGGATCCACTCGTCGGAGGAGTCGATGGTTTCGAGGATGACCTCGTTCGGCACCACGCGGGTCGGACGGTAGCCGCCGACACCGAGGATGCGGGCGTACGGGGAGCCCTTGGCAGGCTTGATCTTCGACATGCTGAGTGGGCTCCTTCTCTCAGACCGCGTGCTCGGAAACGAGCGCCGCGGCCTTGTCGAGATCGTCCGGGGTCTTCAGCGCCACGCTCGGTACGCCCTTCAGCGCACGCTTGGCCAGACCCGTCAGGGTGCCACCGGGGGACAGTTCGACGATCCCGGTGACGCCCAGAGCGGCGAACGTCTCCATGCACAGGTCCCAGCGGACCGGGTTGGCCACCTGGCCCACCAGCCGGGCGACGACATCGGCGCCCGTGGTCACGACCTGACCATCTTTGTTCGATACGTACGTCAGCGCCGGGTCGGCCGGGGAGAGGGCCGCAGCGGCCTGCTCCAGACCGGCGACCGCCGGAGCCATGTGGTGCGTGTGGAAGGCGCCCGCGACCTTGAGGGCGACGACCTTCATGGAACCTTCGGGCTTCTCGGCCACCAGGGCCGCGATCTGCTCCACGGTTCCCGCGGCCACGATCTGGCCCGCGCCGTTGACGTTCGCCGGGGTCAGACCCAGCTTCTCCAGGTGCGCCACGACGACGTCCGGGTCACCGCCGAGGACGGCCGCCATGCCCGTCTCGGTGATCGCCGCGGCCTCCGCCATGGCGAGTCCGCGAGTGCGGACGAAGGACAGCGCGTCCGCGTCCGACAGGACCCCGGCGTACGCGGCGGCGGTGATCTCGCCGACGCTGTGGCCCGCCACGGCGCCGAAGGCACCGGGGCCGGCCTTGGAGGTCAGCTCGGCCGCGGCGAGCAGGCCGGCGGCCACGAGCAGGGGTTGTGCGACGGCCGTGTCGCGGATCTCGTCCGCGTCGGCCTTCGTGCCGTAGTGGGCAAGGTCGAGCCCGATGGCATCCGACCAGCCGGCGACGCGGTCAGCGGCGCCGGGCAGTTCGAGCCAGGGAGTCAGGAAGCCGGGCGTCTGTGCGCCTTGGCCGGGAGCGACGAGTACGAGCACCCTCACACTCTCTCTTGTGTTCGGTCCGCGCCGCCCGTGGGGACAGGGACGAAGAACCATCGGGGTAATTGTTGATGTCCGACAAAAGCTTAGGACTGAGGATCGCCGTCGGCCAGACGCCCGAGGATCAAAGCGATCCTCAGTGTGAACGCGGAGCGGACATCGGAGGGCGACCAGCCGGTGACGTCTGTCACACGTCGGAGCCGGTAGCGCACGGTGTTGGGGTGCACGAACAGCATCCGGGCCGCACCTTCGAGGCTGCTCGCCTGCTCCAGATAGACACTCAGCGTCTCCAGCAGGGCCGAGCCGGCCTCTTCGAGCGGTCTGTAGATCTCCTCCACCAACTGCTCGCGGGCCGAAGGGTCGGAGGCGATCGCGCGTTCGGGCAGGAGATCGTCCGCGAGCACCGGCCTCGGAGCGTCCTGCCACGCCGTGCAGGCCTTGAGTCCGGCCGCGGCCGCCTGCGCCGATTTCGTGGCGTTCAGCAGGTCCGGGACCACCGGCCCGGCGACCACGGCGCCTGCCGCGAACGGCCCGATCAGCGACTTCGCCACCTGCATCGGATTGTCGCTGCCACCCGCGATGACCACGAGCCGGTCGCCCAGCACACCCGTGAGCACCTGCAGCTTGTGGTGGCGGGCGGCCCGCCGGATCGCCTCGACCGTCAGCTCGCTGTCGCCCTCCGGAGCCGTGCCCAGCACCACGCACACGTGCTCGGGGGAGTTCCAGCCGAGCGCCGCCGCCCGGGACAGCGCGCCCTCGTCGGCCTCCCCGGACAGCACCGCGTTGACCACCAGGGACTCCAGCCGGGCGTCCCACGCACCGCGGGCCTCGGCGGCCTGGGCGTAGACCTGGGCGGTCGCGAAGGCGATCTCCCGGGCGTACACCAGCAGGGCCTCGCGCAGGATCGACTCGTCGCCGGGCGCGGCGACCTCGTCGATCGCGGTCTCCATGACCTCGATCGTGGTGCGCACCATCTCGACGGTCTGGCGCAGGGTGATCGCCCGGGTCAGCTCGCGCGGAGCCGTCCCGAAGACATCGGTGGAGATCGCCTGCGCGGTGTCCGGGTGCCGGAACCACTCCGTGAACGCGGCGATGCCGGCCTGCGCGACCAGGCCGATCCAGGACCGGTTCTCCGGTGGCATCGCCCGGTACCACGACAGCGTCTCGTCCATGCGCGCGATGGCGTTGGCGGCGAGCCGGCCGGAGGACTTCTCCAGCCGGCGCAGCGTCGCGGCGTGCGGATGGGGCGGAGCCGGATGCGCGGGGTGGACCGCGGGGGAATGCTCACGTTCGGGTTGGGGCACGTGACAAGACTGCCTTATCGGGGCCGCTGCGCGGAGTCCGGTCTCATCCCGGGCCGCGCCCCGGGGGCTACGGTGGCCCCCATGATTGATGTACGCCGAGGCTCCGACCGGTACGAGGGCGGGGAACCCCCCACGGGCATCACCACCCGGCACGCCTTCTCCTTCGGCCCGCACTACGACCCCGACAACCTGCGGTTCGGCCCGGTCCTGGCGTGCAACGAGGAGAGCCTCGCCCCCGGCGCGGGCTTCGACGAGCACCCCCACAGCCACACCGAGATCGTGACCTGGGTGGCCGAGGGCGAGCTCACCCACCGGGACGCCACGGGCGCCGCGACCCTGGTGCGGCCCGGCGACGTACAGCACCTCGCCGCGGCGTCCGGGACCCGGCACGTCGAACGCAACGACGGCCCCGGGCCGCTGCGCTTCGTGCAGATGTGGCTGGCCCCGGCCGATCCGGCCGGGGAGCCCTCGTACACGCTGGTCAGGGGGATCGCCGACAGCACGCCCTACGCCGTGCCCGCGGCCGGGGCCGTCCTGCACGTACGGCGTCCGGGCGCGGGCGAGCGGGTCGCCGTACCGGCCGCCGCGCGGGTGTACCTGCACGTCGTACGGGGAGACCTGCGGCTGGACGGCGGGTCGGCCGGGTCCGCCGATGGTGCCGAGGAGCTCAGCCCCGGGGACTCGGCGCGGATCACCGGCGAGGGGGAGCTGGAGCTGGTCGCCGGCTCCCCGGCCGAGGTGCTGATCTGGGAGCTTTCCTAGGAGGGTCCCGTGGCGGCGGGCCCACAGACGGCGGTCGCAGGCGGCTCAGCGGGTCCTGAGCTCCGCGAGCACCGCGTCGGTGAACGGAGGCCAGGCCTCCACGGCCCACGGACCGAAGGCGCGGTCCGTCAGCGCCACGCAGGCGGCGCGGGCGTCCGGGTCCACCCACAGGAAGGTCCCGGACTGACCGAAGTGGCCGAAAGTGCGCGGCGAGGAGCCGGCGCCCGTCCAGTGCGGGGCCTTCCCGTCACGGATCTCCAGGCCGAGCCCCCAGTCGTTGGGGGACTGGTGGCCGTAGCCGGGCAGCACGCCCTTGAGGCCCGGGTGGACCACGGAGGTGGCCGCGGCGACCGTGCGCACGTCCAGCAGCCGCGGCTGCTGGAGCTCGGCGGCGAAGCGCAGGAGGTCGGAGACGGTGGAGACGCCGTCCTTGGCGGGCGAGCCCTCCAGGCTGCTCGACGCCATGCCCAGCGGCTCGAAGACGGCCTCGGCCAGGTACGCGGCGAAGGGGATGCCGGTGGCCTTCGCGATGTGGTCGCCGAGCTCCTCGAAACCGGCGTTCGAGTACAGCCGGCGCTGCCCGGGAGGGGCCGTCACCCGGTGCTCGTCGAAGGCCAGGCCACTGGTGTGGGCGAGCAGGTGGCGCACGGTGGAACCCTCGGGCCCGGCCGGCTCGTCCAGCTCGATCGCACCCTCCTCGTAGGCGACGAGGGCGGCGTACGCGGCGAGCGGCTTGGTGACGGAGGCCAGCGGGAAGCGGTGGTCCACCGGACCGTGGGCGGCGAGCACGGTCCCGTCGGCGTGGACGACGGCCGCGGCGGCGGTCGGCACCGGCCAGCTCTCGATGTTGCGCAGACTCTGCAGGCTCTCCATGCGGCCGAGGGTACTTGCTTGGAGTGCACTCCAAGGATTTAGCGTGGAGCCATGAGCCCGACCCGGACCCCCCTGCAGACGCAGACGCGGTACACGATCAGCGAGGTCGAGGCCCGGACCGGTCTGACCCAGCACACCCTGCGCTGGTACGAGCGGATCGGCCTCATGCCGCACGTGGACCGCTCCCACTCGGGTCAGCGGCGGTTCACCGACAAGGACCTCGACTGGCTGGGCTTCGTCGGCAAGCTGCGCACCACCGGAATGTCCGTGGCGGACATGGTCCGTTACGCCGAACTCGTCCGCGAGGGCCCGCACACCGCCGCCGACCGGCGCGAACTGCTGGAGCGCACGCGTGACGAGGTGCGCACGCGGATCACGGAACTGACCGACGCGCTCGCCGTCCTGGACTACAAGATCGATACGTATGCGATGCGCACCACCGTCGCGGGAGAGGGAGACCGGACATGACCGGCAACACCGTCGGGACAGAGCAGGTCGATCAGGCCGAGCAGGTAGATCAGGCCGAGCAGGTAGATCAGGCCGAGCAGGTCGGACAGGTCGAACTGGGCAAGGGCGGCCCGCTGGTGGGCGTCCAGGGGCTCGGTTGCATGGGCATGAGCGAGTTCTACGGGGACACCGACGAGGCGGCCGCCCGGCAGACCCTGGACGCGGCGCTGGCCGCCGGGGTCACCCTCTTCGACACCGCCGACGTCTACGGGCGGGGCGCCAACGAGGAGTTCCTCGCGCCGTTCGTGGCCGCGCACCGCGACCGGATCACCCTGGCCACGAAGTTCGCCATCGAGCGGACGGACGACCCGGTGTACCGGGGCGTCCGCAACGACCGCGCGTACATCCGCGGCGCGGTGGAGGACAGCCTGCGCAGGCTGGGCACCGAGGTCATCGACCTCTACTACATGCACCGGCGCGATCCGGCCGTTCCGTTCGCCGAGTCGGTGGGCGCGATGGCGGAGCTCGTGCAGGAGGGCAAGGTGCGCCACCTCGGGCTCAGCGAGGTGACCGGGGCCGAGCTGCGCGAGGCGCACGCGGTGCACCCGATCGCGGCGCTCCAGTCGGAGTGGTCGCTGTTCAGCCGGGACGTGGAGCGCAGCGCGGTGGGCGCGGCGGCGGAGCTGGGCGTGGCCATCGCGGCGTACTCCCCGCTCGGGCGCGGCTTCCTGACCGGGGCCTTCGCCGACGCGTCGGCGGAGCTGACGGCCGGTGACTTCCGGCGGTACCAGCCCCGGTTCACCGGTGACAACGCGCGGACGAACGGGGCGCTCCTGGCGCCGGTACGGCAGATCGCGGCGGCCCACGGTGCCACCCCGGCCCAGATCGCCCTGGCGTGGGTGCACCGGCGGGCGGCGGTGCACGGCCTGACGGTCGTCCCGATCCCGGGCACCCGCAAGCCCTCCCGTCTCGCGGAGAACACCGCGGCGACCCGCATCACCCTGACGGACGCCGACCTGTCCCTCCTGGACGCGATCGCCGAGGGTGTCGCGGGCGACCGCTACCCGGACATGAGCTCGACCTCGGCGGCGCGCGAGGGGTGACCGCCTGCTGCGCCGGAGGGGCTGGATTTTCCAGCCCCTCCGGCGTTTGAGGAGCGGGTCTGGGCGGAGCCCAGGGAACGGCGGAAGGGCGGGTGGGGGACAGCCCCGCAGGGTCAGGCCCCGGCCGTGAAGCGGTCGCGCAGCGCCCGGTACTCGGCGTCCGTGAGCAGCCCCGCACTGTGCAGCTCGGCGAGATGCTGGATCCGCTCCCAGGACCGCTGCGGGGGCACCGAGGCGACCGGGCTGCGCGCCCGCAGGGCCGCGAGCAGCGCCGCCGCGAACGGCAGCGACTCGTGCACGGCCCCGTACCCCACGCCGAAGACGGCCGAGGCCAGGTCGTGGTCCGGCCGGGGGTCACCGGCGGCCTCGCGGGACCACAGCCGCAGGTGGCCCCCGGGCCGTTCCGGGGAGTGCCAGGTCAGACCGGCCAGGGCGGCCAGCGGATACCGCTGGTCGCCCGCCTTCCACTTGGCACTGGTGGCCCCGGTGCGCGACCAGTGGAAGGTGACGGCGCCGCCGTCGAAGGCGAGCCGGGCGTCGTACGCCTTCAGCGCGGCCCGCGGCTCCGGGACGCGGACCAGGAACCGGTCGGCCGGCCCGGCGGGACCCAGCCGCTCGCGCAGCGTCTCGCCGAAGGCCGTGGCCCGCGCGGTCCCGCCACCGCCTCCCGGCAGCACCAGCCGGTACGGATCGCAGGCTTCCCGCAGCTGTCCGGCCGCGGCCTCCATCAGCGGATCCGCGCCGACGCGCACGCGGGCGTGCAGCACCACGGTGTCCCGCCGTCCCACGGTCAGGCCCACCCCGGACAACGCTTCGAGGGGAATCCGGCGTTCCCCCAGGGCGTGCCAGAGCCTGGGCGTTCGCATCCCCCGTGCGAAGCGGATGATGAGCGAGTTCGTGGTGCGGTCGAACTCCCAGACGGCATGGTTTCCGGCCAGTACGTCACCCATGCGGCACATCGTAAAGGGACGCACCCCCGTGCGTCCCCCCGCTGTGAGGTCCGATTTCGGGTCGGCCGAGCGGGTCAGGAGCCTTCCGTCGCGGATGTCCCGCGTCGGCACGTGTCGTCCCCGGTGGCGCACACCGTGGAACCGAACGCCCCGGTTCCGATTTTGGCGAAGTTGTCCAGGGATTCGGTCCCTGGCTCGAAGTAGCCGGTGTGGCTCTTGGCTCCGGCCGCCGACAGCACCCGTGCGCCGAACTCCCCGGAGACCGGATCCGCGCCGTGGCCCAGGCCCCCGAACTCCAGGTGGGGTACGTCGGCGATCCAGTCACCGGCGTCCCGCATCGCCCACACCCGCGCCGAGGTGCCCAGTTCACCGGCGTTCGCGGCGCGCATTCCGGGGCTGCCCGCCACCACGATGTCCGTGACCCGGTGCGGCAGTTCGTGGGCGGCCACCCCGCACACCACCGAGCCGTAGCTGTGGCAGAACAGTGCCACGCTCGCCCGCCCGGGCAGCGCGGAGGTCAGCGAGCGCAGCCGGGCCGCGCCGTCCACGGCGAGGCGCCCGGTCGCCGCGTCCATGCCGACGCCGGTCGGGGCGGTGTAGCCGGCCCAGGCGATGACCGCGGTCCGGCCGGCCGGGGCGGCCGCGCGCTCGGCCTCGTAGAGGGACTCCGCCATGCCGACGGGGGAGGTCAGCCGACGCACCGTGCGCTCGAAGGTGAGCGCGTCGGTGTCGACCCCGGGGACGACCACCGAGACCCGGCGGGCCTCGCCGAGGTCGCCGAAGACCTCGGCCGCGAGGCCGCCGCCGGTGGGGTCGAAGACGAGGATCTGCCGGCCGGGCTCGGCGAGGGACTCGAAGCGGTGGGAGCGCCGGGCCGCGGTGGCGCGGTCGACGGGGGCCAGCGTGATGTCGTGCGCGCGGGCGGCCTCGACCCGCGCGGCCTCCTGCAGGGACATCCGGTTGGCCCGGTAGCGGACGCTGGGCGGCGCGCCGTCGAGATTGCCGACCACGAGCGGGTGGCCCTCGGCGAGCCGGGCGCGCTGGGCGCCGTCGAGCCGCGCGAAGAACCGTGCCACCACGGGCGGCGGGGCGTCGGCGGCGGGCAGGAGCCGGCCCTCGAAACGCGATCCGGTCCAGGAGGCGAGCGCGGCCTCGCGCGGGGAAGCCCCGCTCGCGGGCCGGTAGACGGCGGTCCAGCCCGTGGTCGTGAGCATCAGGAAGACCACCGCCAGCGCGAGCAGGGCGCGCAGGGCGGCCGGGCGCGCGGGGGCGTCGGCGGAGTGGGTGTGGGCGGGGCCGGGCAGGTTCACTGCGCCCAGCCTAGGAGACCTCGGCGGCTGCCTGCGCGCCGGGTGACGGGAGTCACCGCCGACCGTGGGACGCCCCGCCGGCGGATGCGCCCGTACGGGACCCGCGTGCGGGCACCCGTGCCGTACGGGAGCTTCGCCCGGCGGGGAGACAACCGCGCCGGTCAGGCTGGCCGCCGCCAGTCGGCGGCCAGTGCCGGGCCGATCTGGTCGAGGTAGACCTCGGTCATCCGCCGGATGGTGGCCACGCTGATGTCCTCGCCCTGTCCCCAGAGCCGGCCGGTGACGCGCATCACGCCCGTGAACGCGGCGACGGCCACCCGCGGGCGCGGGTCGGCGTCCACGTCGAGGCCCTCGCGCTCGGCTATCAGCCGGGCGATCTGCTCCTCCAGTTCGGTGGAGCGGCGCAGGTGCACGGCGAGCAGGGCCGGGGTGGACTCGATCAGCCGGTAGCTGCGCATGTACAGGTCGATGGGGACCAGGTCCGAAATGGCCTCGTCGACGGTGTCCCAGGCGTCGAGCACGGCGGAGCGCATGGCCTCGAAGGGGCCCTCGGCGGGCGGGCGCGCGCGCAGCGCCGCGACGAAATGGGATTCGACCAGGTCCTGGACGGCGAAGGCGACCTCTTCCTTGTTGGCGAAGTACCGGAAGAAGGTGCGCTGGGAGACGTCCACGGCGTCGGTGATCTCGTCGACGGTCGTCTCCTCGTACCCCTGCGCGATGAAGAGGAGGAGGGCAGCGCGCAGCAGTGCGTCGCGCGTGCGCTGTTTCTTGCGCTCGCGCAGTCCGGCGGCCGGTGCGGGCGCGGGCCGCTGATCGGTCATCACGGCGGTCAGGGTACCTGTGACGGACCTGACAGTGGCTGTCTGACGAACCGGCCTGTGAAGTGTCAGTCGCTGTCACTAACCTGTTCGCATGACTAGTCAGATCACCGTCGACGGCGATGACGCGCTCTCGCTCAGCAAGGAACCGGTCCCCCCGCCGGGCCGTACGGGCCTCCGGGGCCACCCGTGGCTCACCCTGTTCGCCGTCGCGATCGGCGTCATGATGGTCACCCTCGACGGCACGATCGTCGCCGTCGCCAACCCGGCCATCCAGAAGGACCTCGGCGCCTCGCTCGCCGACGTCCAGTGGATCACCAACGGCTACCTGCTCGCCCTCGCGGTCTCCCTCATCACCGCCGGCAAGCTCGGCGACCGCTTCGGCCACCGCCAGACCTTCCTCATAGGCATCGCCGGTTTCGCCGTCTCCTCGGCGGCCATCGGTCTCTCCGGCGGAGTCGAGCTCGTCATCGGCTTCCGCGTCGCGCAGGGCGTCTTCGGAGCACTGCTGATGCCCGCCGCGCTGGGCCTGCTGCGCGCGACCTTCCCGGCCGAGAAGCTCAACATGGCCATCGGCATCTGGGGCATGGTCATCGGCGCCTCGACCGCCGCCGGGCCGATCGTCGGCGGTCTGCTCGTCGAGAACGTGAGCTGGCAGTCGGTCTTCTTCATCAACGTGCCCGTCGGCATCGTCGCGCTCGCCTTCGGCCTGTTCATCCTGGTCGACCACCGGGCCGAGAACGCCCCGCGCTCCTTCGACGTCCTGGGCATCCTGCTGCTGTCGGTCGGCATGTTCTCGCTGATCTGGGCGCTGATCAAGGCCTCCGAATGGGGCTGGGGGGACGCCAAGACCCTGGCCTTCCTCGGCGGGTCCGTGCTGTGCTTCGTGGCCTTCGCCCTCTGGGAGAACTCCGTCTCCGAGCCGCTGATCCCGCTCGGGATGTTCCGCTCGCTGCCGCTGTCCGCGGGCACGGTGCTGATGGTCCTGATGGCCTTCGCCTTCATGGGCGGGCTGTTCTTCGTCACCTTCTACCTGCAGAACGTCCACGGCATGAGCCCCGTCGACAGCGGCCTGCACCTGCTGCCGCTGACCGGGATGATGATCATCGGATCGCCGCTGGCGGGCCTCGCCATCACCAAGGTCGGCCCGCGGCCGCCGCTGGTCGCGGGCATGGTCGCCACCGCCGTCGCCTGCTTCGGGATGGCCCAGCTGACGCCGGGCACCTCCACCCCCACCATGTCCCTGTGGTTCGCCCTGATGGGCCTCGGGCTCGCGCCGGTCATGGTCGGCGCCACCGAGGTAATCGTCGGCAACGCCCCGCTGGAGCTCTCGGGCGTGGCCGGCGGGCTCCAGCAGGCCGCCATGCAGGTCGGCGGCAGTCTGGGCACCGCCGTGCTCGGCGCGGTCATGGCGAGCAAGGTCGGCAGCGTCTTCGAGGGCAACTGGGCCGGGGCCGGGCTGCCGTCGCTCACCCCGGAACAGGCGGACCTCGCGGAGAAGGGCATCCAGGTCGGCATCGCCCCGATCCCGCCGGAGGCGCCCGAGCAGCTCGCGGCGACCATCACGGGGGTCGCGCACGACACGTTCGTGTCAGGGATGAGCACCGCCTTCACCGTCGCCGGAGTGGTCGCGGTCCTGGCCGCGGTCGTGGCCGGCTTCACCAAGCGCGGCGAGAACGCGGAGGCGGGGGCGGGCGCGGCCCACATCTAGCCCCGTTGGCTCCGTCCCGGCCGCCCGTCCGGACGCAGTGCCCCGCTGGCGCTGTGCCTCCGGCCGCGCGGCCGTGGCGGTCACGGTGGTCGCGGAGGCGTCAACTCCGGGGCCCGGGCAGCCCCGCCGGACGGTTCCGGCGGGGCTGTCGCCTATCAGGGTGGACCCGCTCGCGGCCCCTTCCGCCGGGACGTCCGCGCAGGTCAGCGTGGTGCCGACGGAGCTTCCGGAAACGGTCCGGGGCCCGTACGTCCACCAGGAGTTGACCCGTCATGCGTACGTGGAGCAATACTTTCTCCGGGCGCACCGCCGCCACGGCCGCCGTTCTCGCCGCCACCCTGCTGATCCCGGGCACCGCGGAATCCGCCCACGCGGCGGGCCGCGCCCCGGGCCGTACGCCGGTGCAGGCACCGGCCCTGATCCCTGCCCAGGCGCAGGCACACGCGCAGCCCCGGGCCCAGGCTCCCGGGCGGGCCCGGGCCGACGCTCCGGCTCCCGTACGGGCCTCCGGGCGGACGAAGGGGCGGGCCGCCGGGCCGCCGGCGCTCGGGGCCTGCGCCACCGGGCAGCTGTGCCTGTGGGCGAAGCCGGAGTTCAAGGGCGCCCGCACGACCCACGAGCTCAGCACCCTCGACATCAACAGCTGCACCGCCCTGCCCGCCGGGACCACCGCCCAGTCCCTCACCAACCGGACCGGCCGGCCGGTCACCACCTACCAGTCGGCCGAATGCGCCGAGACGGGCGAGTTCCAGACCTACCCGGGCGACGGGGTGTGGCTGCCCCAGTCGCCTTACCAGGTCAGGGCGTTCAAGGTGTGGGAGCGCTGACGGCGCCGCCCGCCTGGACCGCCCCGGCCGGCTCGGCCGTCCCGCCCCGGGTGCCCGGGGCGGGCACGCCGGCTCCGGCGGGGGCCGGTCCGCCGAGCCGGGCTACCTCGGCACGCAGGGCCCGTACCTCCGCCGTCAGTTCGGAGATCGCCGCCGTCTGGGCGCGCTCCACCAGGTCGTCGCGCTCGAAGCGGGAGATGAACCAGGCCGCGATGTTGGCGGTCACCACACCCAGCAGCGCGATCCCGGACAGCATCAGCCCCACCGCCAGCAGCCGGCCGAGCCCGGTGGTGGGGGAGTGGTCCCCGTAGCCGACCGTCGTCATCGTGGTCACCGACCACCACAGCGCGTCCCCGAGGTTCTTGATGTTGCCGTCGGGGGCGTCCCGCTCCACGCTCAGCACCGCCAGCGAGCCGAACATCAGCAGCCCGACCACCGAGCCCGCCACGTACGTGGTGAGCCGGATCTGCGGGGCCATCCGCGCGCGCCGCCCCACGAGCATCAGGGTGGAGACCACGCGCAGCAGCCGCAGCGGCTGGATCATCGGCAGCACCACCGCCATCAGGTCCAGCCAGTGGGTCCGTACGAAGGCCCTCTTCGAGTGCGCCAGGCCCAGCCGCACCAGGTAGTCGGCGGCGAAGGCGGCCCACACCACCCACTCGGCGTGCCTGCAGGCGCTGTGCACCGCCGGGCTCGCGTCGGGCAGGACGATGGGCACCGCGTAGGCCACGGCGAAACCCAGGGCGAGCACCAGCAGCGGGGTCTGCGTCCGGCGCTCCCACCGCGCCTGGGGAGAGGGTTGCTTCATGCGGAGCATCGTAAGGAACGGGTGAGGGGCGCCGGGACAGGTGTCCCGGCGCCCCTCACCGCAAGAGACGGCTACGCGTCGCCCCCGGCCGCGCCCGGGTCGGCCGCCCGGACGTCCAGCAGCTGGTACCGGTCGATCGCCTGCTTCAGCGCGGAGCGGTCGATCTTGCCTTCCTTGGCCAGCTCGGTCAGCACCGAGAGGACCACCGACTGAGCGTCGATGTGGAAGAAGCGCCGGGCCGCGCCCCGCGTGTCCGCGAAGCCGAAGCCGTCCGCGCCCAGCGAGGTGTACTTGCCGGGCACCCAGCGCGAGATCTGGTCCGGGACCGCCCGCATCCAGTCGGAGACCGCCACGAACGGCCCCTCCGCGCCGGACAGCTTGGTGGTCACGTACGGCACGCGCTGCTCCTCCTCCGGGTGGAGCAGGTTGTGCTCCTCCACGGCGACGGCCTCGCGGCGCAGCTCGTTCCAGGAGGTCGCCGACCAGACGTCCGCCCTGACGTTCCACTCGGCGGCCAGGATCCGCTGCGCCTCCAGCGCCCACGGCACCGCCACGCCCGAGGCCATGATCTGCGCCCCGACGGAGCCGGAGGTGCCCTGCGAGACCCGGTGGATGCCCTTGAGGATGCCGTCCACGTCCACGCCGGCCGGCTCGGCCGGGTGCTGGATGGGCTCGTTGTAGACCGTCAGGTAGTAGAAGACGTCCTCGGCGTCGGGGCCGTACATGCGCCGCAGACCGTCCTTGACGATGTGCGCGATCTCGTACCCGTACGCCGGGTCGTACGCCACACAGCCCGGGTTGGTCGAGGCCAGCAGCTGGGAGTGGCCGTCGGCGTGCTGCAGGCCCTCACCCGTCAGGGTGGTGCGGCCGGCGGTCGCGCCGAGGACGAAACCGCGCGCCAGCTGGTCCGCCATCTGCCAGAACTGGTCACCCGTGCGCTGGAAACCGAACATCGAGTAGAAGACGTAGACCGGGATCAGCGGCTCGCCGTGCGTCGCGTACGCCGAACCCGCGGCGATCAGCGAGGCCGTGCAGCCCGCCTCCGAGATGCCGTCGTGCAGCATCTGGCCGGTCGGCGACTCCTTGTACGCGAGCAGCAGGTCGCGGTCGACCGCCTCGTACTGCTGGCCCAGCGGGTTGTAGATCTTGGCGCTCGGGAAGAACGCGTCCATGCCGAAGGTGCGGTACTCGTCGGGGGCGATCAGCACGAAGCGCTTGCCGATCTCCTTGTCCCGCATCAGGTCCTTCAGGATGCGGACGAAGGCCATGGTGGTGGCGATCGACTGCTGTCCCGAGCCCTTCTTGGCCGCCGCGTACGTGGCGTCGCCCGGCAGCTGGAGCGGCTTCGCGCGCACCACGCGGGTCGGCACGTAGCCGCCGAGCGCGCTGCGGCGGTCGTGCATGTACTGGATCTCGGGGGAGTTGCGGCCCGGGTGGTAGTACGGCGGCGCGCCGTCCTCCAACTGGGCGTCCGTGATCGGGATGTGCAGACGGTCGCGGAAGCGCTTGAGGTCGTCGGCCGTCAGCTTCTTCATCTGGTGGGTCGCGTTGCGGCCCTCGAAGTTCGGGCCCAGCGTCCAGCCCTTGACCGTCTGCGCCAGGATCACCGTCGGCTGGCCCTTGTGGGCCTTGGCCGCCGCGTACGCCGCGTAGACCTTCTTGTGGTCGTGGCCGCCGCGGCCCAGGTGCTGGATCTGCTGGTCGGTCATGTTCTCGACCATCGCGCGCAGCCGGTGGTCGCCGCCGAAGAAGTGGTCGCGGATGTACGCGCCCGTCTCGGTGGCGTACGTCTGGAACTGGCCGTCCGGAGTGGTGTTCAGCTTGTTGACCAGGATGCCGTCGCGGTCCTGGGCCAGCAGCGGGTCCCAGGAGCGGTCCCAGATCAGCTTGATGACGTTCCAGCCGGCGCCGCGGAACTGCGACTCCAGCTCCTGCATGATCTTGCCGTTGCCGCGGACCGGACCGTCGAGGCGCTGCAGGTTGCAGTTGACGACGAAGGTCAGGTTGTCCAGGTGCTCGCGGGCCGCGATGGAGAGCTGGCCGAGCGACTCGGGCTCGTCCATCTCGCCGTCGCCGAGATACGCCCAAACGTGTGACTTGGAGGTGTCCGCGATGCCACGGGCCTCCATGTACCGGTTCATCCGGGCCTGGTAGATCGCACCGAGCGGGCCGAGGCCCATCGAGACGGTCGGGAACTCCCAGAAGTCCGGCATCAGCCGCGGGTGCGGGTAGCTGGAGAGGCCGTACGGGGCCTTCGACTTCTCCTGGCGGAACGCGTCGAGCTGCTGCTCGGAGAGCCGGTCCAGGAGGTAGGCGCGGGCGTAGATGCCGGGTGAGGCGTGGCCCTGGAAGAAGATCTGGTCGCCGCCGTCGCCCTCGTCCTTGCCCCGGAAGAAGTGGTTGAAGCCCACGTCGTAGAGCGACGCGGAGGAGGCGAACGTGGCGATGTGACCGCCGACGCCGATCCCCGGGCGCTGGGCGCGCGAGACCATGACGGCCGCGTTCCACCGGGTGGCGTTGAGGACCTTGCGCTCGATCTCCTCGTTGCCGGGGAAGAAGGGCTCGTCCTTGGTGGCGATCGTGTTGACGTAGTCCGTGGAGCGCATCTCGGGCACGGCCACGCGCTTCTCGCGGGCCCGCTCCATCAGCCGCAGCATCAGGTAGCGGGCGCGCTCACGGCCCCGCTCGTCGACCGCGGCGTCCAGGGAGTCGAGCCACTCCTGCGTCTCTTCCGGATCGAAGTCCGGTACCTGACTCGGCAGGCCACCAATGATGATCGGATTGCGATCGGATGCGGAAGCCACGCTGTTCCTTCGCTGTCGGGGGAGTCGTGCCTGGGGTTCGCCGCCTCCCATGGTCTTACGCTCGGCAGAAATCGTCATCTTTACCGCTGGGTAATCCCTGGAGTGTGGAGGGATTGTGCTGGCTGTGGCGACGACGGAGCCCAAACCGCAACCTTACGCCCATGTCGATCACCCCCTTCGCAAGGCCGTTCGTCCCTCAAACAGGTGCGAAAGTCCCGAGGCCGTGCCGAATGAGGTGGAATGGTGTGGGATGAATCACCAGGGGTACATCCGGAAGGGCTGAAAGTTGCGGCGAGACGGCCGCAATCGTCACCGTTTCGACGGTCTCGGCGGCCGGGTACTTGCGCGATCCGCCGCGCCCGTGTGGACTACGCCCAATGCTGCGCGTACGCGCGCCGCCGAAGAACATTCACCGAACATGAGCAGGAGGCACCCCGTGAGCGCGACCGCGGACCACGCGGAGAACCTGGCCGCCAGGCTGGGTTTCCAGTCCGAACAGGTGGTCCAGGAGATCGGCTACGACGACGACGTCGATCAGGAATTCCGTGATGCCGTAGAGGATCACGTCACCGAACTCGTCGATGAGGACTACGACGATGTCGCAGACGCGGTTCTGCTGTGGTTCCGGGAGGACGACGGCGACCTGACGGACGCCCTGGTCGATGCGACCGAGCTGGTCGAGGACGGCGCACTGATCCTGCTGGTGACTCCCAAGACCGGCAAGGACGGTTTCGTCGAGGCCAGCGACATCAGCGAGGCCGCCGAGACCGCCGGCCTCTCGCTGGCCAAGGGTCTCCCCGTCGGCAAGGAGTGGACCGCCACCAAGCTGGCGACTCCGAAGACGGCCAAGTCCAAGCGCTGAGCCGCGCCCCGCAGCCATGCGGACACACGCACCCCGTTCGCCGGAAGCTTCCCGGTGGGCGGGGTGCGTGCGTTTCGCGGCGGGCTGACCGGGGCCGGACGCGCGGCGGACCCACAAGCGGCGGACCCATAAGCTGGGATCACCCGAACAGCCCAACGCAGGGATGCGGGACGAAGGGATGCGACAGATGGCGATCGAGGTCGGCAGCAAGGCCCCGGACTTCGAGCTCAAGGACAACCACGGCAGGGTCGTGCGGCTCTCCGACTTCCGCGGGGAGAAGGCGGTCGTGCTGCTCTTCTACCCCTTCGCCTTCACCGGTGTCTGCACCGGCGAGCTCTGCGAGCTGCGCGACCAGCTCCCGCGCTTCCAGAACGACGACGTGCAGCTCCTCGCGGTCTCCAACGACTCCGTACCGACCCTGCGCGTCTTCGCCGAGCAGGAGGGGCTGGAGTACCCGCTGCTGTCGGACTTCTGGCCGCACGGGGAGGCCTCCCGCGCCTACGGGGTCTTCGACGAGGAGAAGGGCTGCGCGGTGCGCGGCACCTTCGTCATCGACCGCGACGGCATCGTGCGCTGGACCGTCGTCAACGGGCTGCCCGACGCGCGTGACCTGAACGAGTACATCAAGGCTCTCGACAGCCTCTGAGTCCGTGGCGCAGGCTCATGGGCGCGTGCCGTCGGGCACGTGGGCCCGTTCGCCTCGAATAATCCCGTACAGGCGGGAACCCGTCACTAGGATCGAAACGTTGATCCGGTAGCAAGCACGACGGGGCCCTGCCCCACACAAAACCTTATGGAGGACCCGTGGGAGTCAGCCTCAGCAAGGGCGGCAACGTCTCGCTGTCCAAGGCCGCGCCGAACCTGACCGCGGTCATCGTCGGTCTGGGCTGGGACGCTCGCACCACCACCGGCGTCGACTTCGACCTCGACGCCAGCGCGATCCTGGCCAACGACCAGGGCAAGGTCACCGGCGACGCGAACTTCGTCTTCTTCAACAACCTGAAGAGCCCCGACGGCTCGGTCGAGCACACCGGTGACAACACCACCGGTGAGGGCGAGGGCGACGACGAGGCGATCAAGGTCAACCTCGCCGGCGTGCCCGCCGACGTGGCCAAGATCGTCTTCCCGGTCTCGATCTACGAGGCCGAGAGCCGCCAGCAGAGCTTCGGCCAGGTCCGCAACGCGTACATCCGCGTCGTGAACCAGGCCGACAACACCGAGCTCGCCCGCTACGACCTGTCGGAGGACGCCTCGACGGAGACCGCCATGGTCTTCGGCGAGCTCTACCGCAACGGTGCGGAGTGGAAGTTCCGCGCCATCGGCCAGGGCTACGCCTCGGGCCTGCGCGGCATCGCGCAGGACTTCGGCGTCAACGTCTGAGCCTGCTCCACCAGAGCAGTCGTCCCATCCGTCCGGCGCCGTGCACTCGTGTGTACGGCGCCGGACCGGCTTTACGGCCACACCGCCGCACGGCCACACCGCATTACGGCCGGACCGCCGTACGGCCCACCGCCGTACCGTCACATCGCCACCGTCGTCCGGGGAGGACTACAACATGGGCGTCACACTCGCCAAGGGGGGCAATGTCTCCCTCTCCAAAGCCGCACCGAACCTCACCCGGGTTCTGGTCGGCCTCGGATGGGACGCGCGCTCGACCACGGGCGCCGACTTCGACCTCGACGCCAGCGCACTGCTGTGCAGCAACGGCCGGGTGCTCGGGGACGAGTACTTCGTCTTCTACAACAACCTGAAGAGCCCCGAGGGCTCCGTCGAACACACGGGGGACAATCTCACCGGCGAGGGTGAAGGCGACGACGAGTCGCTCATCATCGATCTCACCAAGGTTCCGGCCGGCGTGGACAAGATCGTCTTTCCCGTCTCGATCCACGAGGCCGAGGCCCGCCGGCAGAGCTTCGGCCAGGTCAGCAACGCCTTCATTCGTGTGGTGAACGAGGCGGACGGCCAGGAACTGGCCCGCTACGACCTCTCCGAGGACGCCTCCAGCGAGACCGCGATGATCTTCGGTGAGGTCTACCGGTACGGGGGCGAATGGAAGTTCCGCGCGGTGGGGCAGGGGTACGCGTCGGGGCTCCGCGGCATCGCTCTAGACTTCGGGGTCAACGTTTCGTAAAGCCGTACAACACGATGGGATGCCAGTGGTTCTGAAAACCTTCGGCTGGTCGTTCGCAGTCACTGCGCTCGGACTGGTCGCAGCGGTGCTCTACGGGGGGTGGGAGGCCTTCGGGATCGTTGCGATCCTGTCCATCCTGGAGATCTCGCTGTCCTTCGACAATGCGGTGGTCAACGCCGGAATCCTGAAGAAGATGAATGCCTTCTGGCAGAAGATCTTCCTCACCATCGGTGTTCTCATCGCCGTGTTCGGCATGCGCCTGGTCTTCCCGATCGTGATCGTCGCGATCAGCGCCAAGATCGGGCCGATCGAGGCCGTCGAACTCGCGGTGCGCGACCAGGACATGTACAAGCAGCTCGTGACGGACGCCCACCCGTCCATCGCCGCCTTCGGCGGGATGTTCCTGCTGATGATCTTCCTCGACTTCATTTTCGAGGACCGCGACATCAAGTGGCTCGCCTGGCTGGAACGCCCGCTCGCCAAGCTCGGCAAGATCGACATGCTGTCGGCGTGCATCGCGCTGATCGTCCTGGTCGTCACCTCGATGACCTTCGCCGTCAACGCCCACCAGCACGGCGGCACTCATGTGGACAAGGCGCAGACGGTCCTGATCTCCGGCGTTCTCGGTCTGATCACCTACATGATCGTCGGCGGCCTCTCCGGCTACTTCGAGAACAAGCTGGAGGAGGAAGAGGAGCACGAACACGAGGTCGAAGAAGAGGCGAAGAAGAGCGGCAAGCCCGTCTCTGCCATCGCCATGGCCGGCAAGGCCGCGTTCTTCATGTTCCTCTACCTCGAAGTCCTCGACGCCTCCTTCTCCTTCGACGGGGTCATCGGCGCCTTCGCCATCACCAGTGACATCGTGATCATGGCCCTCGGCCTCGGTATCGGTGCCATGTACGTCCGGTCGCTGACGGTCTACCTGGTCCGCCAGGGCACCCTCGACGACTACGTCTACCTGGAGCACGGCGCGCACTACGCCATCGGCGCGCTCGCCGTCATCCTGCTCGTCACCATCCAGTACGAGATCAACGAGGTCATCACCGGCCTCGTCGGCGTCGTGCTGATCGGGTGGTCCTTCTGGTCCTCGGTGCGCCGCAACAAGCGCCTGGAACTGGAGGGTTCCACCGCCGAGGCATGATCGCGTCGGTAATGCGGAACGCTCAAGTGCGGGGCGGTCCGGCGGGTCCACGGACCTGTCGGACCGCCCCGTCCGCATGTCGGGACGTCGCCGTGCCGGCGTGCCGCCGGGGGACCGAGGGCGCCGAGGGCGCCATGGGAGCAGGGGGGTTGTGGGGATGGGATTCTTCGACGGCATCAGGGGCAGCCGCGGCACGCAGTTCCAGTCGGGCAGTGCCTCGTCGAACGCGATCGAGCTGACCAAACGCCATCCGACGGTATCGCTCACCAAACAGGGGGCGGTGCACGGCAATCTGCGCGTGAACCTCTCCTGGCGGATGCGGACCTCGGACATAGGCGGCCGCAGTACCGGCCAGAGCGGTCAGCTCTTCCGGCATCCGTTCAAACTGTTCAAGCCCGACATGGTGCAGGCGCACACCCAGGGCATGGTCAATGTCGACCTCGACATCGGCTGTCTCTACGAGCTGACCGACGGCACCCGGGGCGTCGTCCAGCCACTGGGGAACCTGCACGGGGACATCAACAGTCCGCCGTACGTGAAGCTCAGCGGGGACGACCGGTTCGGGGCGCCCTCCGGCGAGACGATCTTCGTCAATCTCGACCACGCCGAGGAGATCAAGCGGCTGCTGGTCTTCGTGTACATCTACGACCAGACCCCGGCCTTCGACCGGACGCACGCCCTGGTCACGCTCTACCCGATCACCGGGCCGCGGATCGAGATCCCGCTGGAAGAGCGCCACCCGCACGCCCGCTCCTGCGCGGTCGTCTCCCTGGAGAACGTCAAGGGGGAGCTGATCGTGCGGCGCGAGGTCACCTTCGTCTACGGGTTCCAGGCCGAGCTGGACCGGCTGTACGGGTGGGGCCTCCAGTGGGGCCGCGGCTACAAGACGAAGACCTGACCGAGCCGGCCGGGCCGGTCGGCCCGGCCGCCGCTCACCGACGGATGAACTGCGGGCCCTGCGCCGGCAGCCGGAAGGCCCCGTCCGGGGCCGGAGCCGGCACCGGGGCCTGCGATACCGGCTGCGGGTAGCCGTAGGCGGGCTGGGAGACCGGCGGTGCCTGGGTGGGCGGCGCCGGAGTCGCGGGGGAGGCCGACGGGTCCTGCCCCTGTGCCTGCCCCGGCCCGTGCTCCTGGGCCTCGGGGGCGTTCTCGTCCACGGAGATCCCGTGGTCGGTGGCCAGGCCGACGAGCCCGTTGGAGTAGCCCTCGCCGAGCGCGCGGAACTTCCAGGCGTCGGCCCGCCGGTACAGCTCGCCGCAGATCAGCGCCGTCTCGGCGCCCGTCTCCGGCCGCACGTCGAAGTAGGCCAGCGGTTCGGAGCCGCCGGTCGCGGTGGCGTCGTAGAGCAGGATCCGCAGGTCGTGGACCCGCTCGAAGGGGACGTCCTCGGCGGAGGCGACGACGAGGATCCGGTCCACCGCCGGGGTGACGGCCCTCAGGTCCGCCTGGACGGCGTCGGTGATCCCGTCGCCGAGCTGCTTCTTCCCGAGCCGCCAGACGGCCCCGGAGGGGTGCCGGGGCTGGTTGTAGAAGACGAAGTCCTCGTCCGAGCGCACGCGCCCGTCCGCCCCCACGAGCAGCGCGGAGGCGTCCACGTCGGGCACGTCGGGCCCCCCGGTCCAGCGCAGCACCGCGCGGACCGCCAAAGCGGCCACGGGGATGTTGGAGCCCTTCTGCATCGCGTGCGTCATGGCGGTCATCCTGCCCTCCCGGGCGGGACCGGGACAATGCGGCCCCCCGTAGACCTTGTCCGGATGGCGAGACCTGGGCATGGTGCAAGAGGGTTACCTGGATTTCATGTGCTTGAGGAACTCTTGACTCACGTTCGTACGTACTATTACCGGCCATGCCAGATCGGCCGCCGAGCCTGTACGGGGGAAGCACATGCGTCACTTCGGGCATATTTCGCCCACCGTCCGCAAGGACCTCTTCCACCAGGAGCCGGCAGAGTTCACCGCCGCCTCCCCCTCCGCCACGCTCGCGGCCGCTCTGGGGGCCACGCTCTACAGCCCGGCCACCCGGCCCCAGCTCGCCCGTGACATCCGCAAGCAGGCCGGCCTCGGAGTCGTCTCCATGGTCCTCTGCCTGGAGGATTCCATCAGCGACGCGGACGTCGCCGGCGGCGAGGAGAACCTCGTCCGGCAGTTCGCCGCCCTCCACGAGGACCCGGCGGAGCTCCCGCTGCTCTTCATCCGCGTCCGGGAGCCCGAGCAGATCCCCGACCTCGTGCACCGGCTCGGCGGCTCGGCGGCGCGGCTGGCCGGATTCGTACTCCCCAAATTCAGCGAGAGCCGGGGCGTCGCCTTCCTCGACGCCGTGGCCCAGGCGGAGGCCGAGAGCGGACAGCCCCGGCTGTACGCGATGCCCGTCCTGGAGACCCCCGAGCTGCTCCACCTGGAGACCCGGGTCGAGGCCCTCGCCGGGATCTCCCGCACGGTCAACAAGTACCGCGAGCGGGTCCTGGCGCTGCGCCTCGGAGTGACCGACTTCTGCTCCGCCTACGGGCTGCGGCGCACCCCCGACATGACCGCCTACGACGTCCAGATCGTCGCCGGGGTGATCGCCGACGTGGTCAACGTGCTCAGCCGCGCCGACGGCACCGGCTTCACCGTCACCGGGCCCGTGTGGGAGTACTTCCGCAGCCAGCAGCGCCTCTTCAAGCCGCAGCTGCGCCGCAGCCCCTTCCTGGAAGAGGGCGTCGAGGAGCTGCGCACCGCGCTGATCGAGCACGACCTGGACGGGCTGCTGCGCGAGATCGAGCTCGACCGGGCCAACGGGCTGCTGGGCAAGACCTGTATCCACCCCGCCCACGTCACCCCGGTCCACGCGCTCTCGGTGGTGTCGCACGAGGAGTTCAGCGATGCTCAAGACATCCTGCGCCCCGAGAGCGGAGGCGGCGGAGTGATGCGTTCCGCCTACACGAACAAGATGAACGAGGTGAAGCCCCACCGGGCCTGGGCGGAGCGCACGATGCTGCGCGCCGAGGTCTTCGGTGTGGCGAAGGAGGAGGTCGGCTTCGTCGATCTCCTCACGGCCGGGCTCCAGGTGTGAGCGGGCCGTTGACTGCGAGGAAGGGCAAGAAGATCGAAGCGGTGTGGTCGGGAACGTGGGTCGCGGACCGGCTGGGCGTGAGCCTGGAGGACGGGCCGGGTACCGGGACCGGCGGTCCGGCGCTCGAAGAGCTCCTCGGGCTGGCCCTGCGGCGCAACCCCAAGCGGGCCCACCTGCTCGTGTCGCAGGTGCTGGGCAAGCACGTCCCGCAGTCCCCGGCGGCCGTCTACGCCGCCGGGTACGGGCTCGGCGAGCGGGTCCGGGAGCTGCTGGGCGAGGCGGAGGCCGCCTCGGCCGTGGTCCTGGGGTACGCGGAGACCGCGACCGGGCTGGGCCACTGCGTGGCCGACGGCCTGGGCAGCGCCCCGTACCTGCACTCCACCCGCCGTCCCGTGCCCGGCGTGGAGGCCGCGGGAGGCTTCGAGGAGGCCCATTCCCACGCCACCTCGCACCTGCTGCTGCCCGAGGACCCGAAGCTGCTGGCGGGCCCGGGCCCGCTGGTCCTCGTCGACGACGAGTTCTCCACCGGCAACACCGTGCTGAACACCATCGCCGACCTCCACGCCCGCCACCCGCGCGGCCACTACGTGGTCGTCGCCCTGGTCGACATGCGCTCCCCGGCCGACCGCGACCGCCTGACGGCCTTCGCCGCCGAGCTGGGCGCCCGCGTGGACCTCATAGCCCTGGCCTCGGGCACGGTCTCCCTCCCGGAGGGCGTGCTGGAGAAGGGGCAAGCCCTGGTGGAGCAGTACGAGGCCGAGGCGGCCTTGGCGACCGCGGCTGCCGGGACTGCACCCCCCGCCACGGGCGGTGCCCCGGCCGCTGCGGGCGCTGGACCCGCTCCCGTCGGCGCATCGCAGCCGGGGGCTGGGCAAAATCAGCCCCTGCGGCGTTTGAGCAGCGGGGTCCGGGGCGGCGCCCCGGCAGACGACCCGCACCCGATCATCCACGTGGAACTGGGCTGGCCGGCCGGGATACCCGACGGCGGACGCCACGGCTTCACCCCCGCGCACCGCGCAGCACTGGACGCGGCGCTGCCCGCCATGGCGGACCGGCTCGAGGCCGCGCTGGGCGACGGCCCCGCACGGGTCCTCGTACTCGGCAACGAGGAGCTGATGTACGCCCCGCTGCGCCTCGCGCAAGCCCTGGAGGCGTCCGGCACCGCCGCAGCGCCGGTCGAGGTGCGCTTCTCCACCACCACCCGCTCGCCGGTGCTCGCCGTGGACGACCCCGGCTACGCGATCCGCACGCGGCTCGTCTTCCCCGCCCACGACGACCCGGCCGACGGCCCCGGAGACCGGTACGCCTACAACGTCGCGAGCACGGCCGGCGCCGGCTTCGACGCCGTGGTCGCCGTCGTGGACTCGGCCGGAGACACCGCCGGGCTCCGCACCGGCCTGCTCGCGGCCCTCGCGCCCCACACCGGCCGGGTCGTGCTGGCGGTCATACCTTCGTACGTACCCGACCGGCAGGAGCCGATCATGACCGAGCCCCCGCGCGAAGCGCTGCGCGCAGCACTGGGCGAACCACTGCGCGGGCCCGCCTTCTCCTCCTACGCCGCCGAGGACGTCGGCTGGCTGCTCCAGGACCTCTCCGACGTTGAGTTGGAAGCCCCGACGGAGGAGCGCGAGGAAGCCATCCAGGCGGGCGGCGCGCACTACGCGGAATCGCTGCCGGTGGAGTTCCAGCCGTCCCCGGAGTACCAGCAGCTCTACCAGAGCGCGCTGACCGCCTCCGCCGCCCGGATGGCCCGCGCCGTCGGCACCGTCACCGAGACGGTCCTCGCCGAGCGCTCCCCCTCCCCGGTCCTCGTCTCCCTGGCCCGCGCCGGCACCCCCGTGGGCGTGCTGATGCGGCGCTGGGCGCAGGCCCGGCACGGCCTGGACCTGCCGCACTACGCCGTTTCCATCGTGCGCGGCCGCGGCATAGACGCCAACGCGCTGCGCTGGCTGGCCGCCCACCACGATCCGGCCGACGTCGTCTTCGTCGACGGCTGGACCGGCAAGGGGGCGATCACCCGCGAACTGCGCGAGGCCCTGGGCGAGTTCGAGGGCTTCAACCCGGAGATCGTGGTCCTCGCCGACCCCGGCTCCTGCGTGGAGACCTACGGCACGCGCGAGGACTTCCTGATCCCCTCCGCCTGTCTCAATTCCACTGTTTCCGGACTGGTCTCGCGTACGGTGCTCAGGTCCGACCTGGTCGGGCCCGCCAATTTCCACGGCGCGAAGTTCTACCGCGAGCTCGCCGGGGCCGATGTCTCCGTCGCGTTCGTCGACACCGTCTGCGCGCACTTCGAGGAGGTCGCCGAGGCCGTGGACGCCGAGGTCAAGGAGCTCCTCGCCGCCGACCGCACGCCGACCTGGGTGGGCTGGCGGGCGGTGGAGCGGATCAGCGAGGAGTACGGCATCCACGACGTGAACCTGGTGAAGCCCGGCGTCGGCGAGACCACGCGGGTGCTGCTGCGCCGGGTGCCGTGGAAGATCCTCGCGCAGCGCGGCGCCGGGGCCGACCTGGACCACGTACGACTCCTCGCGGAGCAGCGGGGGGTGCCGGTGGAAGAGGTCGACGGCCTGCCGTACAGCTGCGTAGGACTCATCCATCCCCGATTCACGCGCGGCGCCACGGGCGCCGACGGAAAGGCTGTGGCCACCAAGTGACCGTTCTCGTAGCCAGTGACCTCGACCGTACGCTCATCTACTCGGCGGCCGCGCTCGGCCTGACCATGCCCGACCCGGTGGCCCCGCGCCTGCTGTGCGTGGAGGTGCACGAGAGCAAGCCGCTGTCGTACATGACGGAGACGGCGGCGGGGCTGCTGGCGGAGCTGTCCGCCGACCCGGGCGCGGTGTTCGTGCCGACCACCACCCGGACCCGCAAGCAGTACCAGCGCATCCGCTTCCCCGGACGGCCGGCGAAGTACGCGATCTGCGCCAACGGCGGCCAGCTCCTGGTGGACGGGGTCCCGGACCGGGACTGGCGCCGCCAGGTCGCGGCGCGGCTCGCCGCGGAGTCCGTCCCGCTGGAGGAGATGCACGCGCACCTGATGTCCGTCACGGACCCGGTGTGGCTGCGCAAGGCGCGGGTGGCGGAGGACCTGTTCGCGTACCTGGTCGTGGAGCGGGCGCTGGTCCCCGCTGAGTGGATCAAGACGCTGACGGAATGGTCCGAGGCGCGCGGCTGGACGGTCTCGCTCCAGGGCCGGAAGATCTACGCCGTCCCCCGGCCGCTGACCAAGAGCGCGGCCATGCACGAAGTGGCCCGGCGCGTGGGGGCCACGAGCACGCTCGCCGCCGGGGACTCGCTGCTGGACGCGGACCTGCTGCTGGCGGCGGACACGGCCTGGCGGCCGGGCCACGGCGAGCTGGCCGACGCGGGCTGGACGGCGCCGCACGTGACGGCGCTGACCCAGGCGGGCGTGCTGGCCGGTGAGGAGATCGTGCGCGCGTTCACCCGCGAAGTGGCGCGACTCGGCACACCCGCCGCCTGATCATGGGCACACTGGGCCCATGACCAAGGGCAACAGCACCAAGATCACGGACGAGCTCTACCAGTACATGCTCGCGCACAACCCCCCGCTGGACGAGGTCCAGCGGGGGCTGGTGGCGACGACGTACGCGGTGTTCCCGGACTCCGCCGGAATGCAGTCGGCGGAGGAGCAGGGGCCACTGCTGGCCTTCCTCGTCCGGCTGACCGGCGCGCGGCACATCGTGGAGATCGGCACCTTCACCGGCTTCTCCTCGCTGTCGATGGCGCAGGCCATGCCGGCGGACGGACGCCTCATCGCGTGCGACGTCTCGGAGGAGTGGACGGCGTACGCGCGCGAGGCCTGGGCGAAGGCCGGCGTCGCGGACCGCATCGACCTGCGCATCGCGCCCGCGATCGAGACGCTGCGCGCGATGCCGGCGGAGCCGCACATCGACATGGCGTACATGGACGCGGACAAGCAGAGCCAGATCGCCTACTGGGAGGAGCTCGTGCCGCGGCTGCGCCCGGGCGCGCTGCTCGTCACGGACAACACGCTGTACCACGGCGAGGTGCTGAACCCGTCGGCGACCGGTGGGGCGGCGGGGGTCCAGGCCTACAACGACCACGTCACTGCGGACCCCCGCATGGAGTCGGTGCTGCTGGCGATCTCCGACGGCATCACCCTGTCCCGCAAGCGCTAACCGCACCCGCCCCCACCACAGCAGCCTCCGCCGCCGCCCATGGGTGCGGCCGCGGCGGGGGCCGCGCTGGACCCGCCGACGGCGACGGCGGAGAGCAGCCTGACGGTATCGGCGTGCCCGGCGGGGCAGTCGGCGGGCGCGGAGGACTCGGCCATGGGCCGGCTGACCTCGAAGGTGTCTTCGCAGGTCCGGCAGCGGAATTCGTAACGGGGCATGCGGACAGGCTACGCAGTTCGGACCGGCCTCCGGAATCCCCGGGCGTCTTTTCAGCCGTCCGACGTTGGAGGACCGGGGTCCGGGCGGAGGGTTGCTGCGGGGACTCCTGCCCCGCGCGGCGGCACCCCGCAGCCGGCGGAGCCGGGTCGCACCCCCGTGTCGGCCCGGCCCCGCCGGCGGATCAGAGGGTCAGCGGACCACCGTGCCGGGCGGGACCGCGAGGAGGTCGAGCTCCGCGCGGGTCGGCGCGCCCTCCCAGTCGCCCCGCGAGGCCACCGCGAAGGCGCCCGTCGTGACCGCGCGGTCCAGGCGGGCCTCCGTGGTGGACCCGTCGAGGAACGCCGAGAGGTAGCCCGCCACGAAGGCGTCGCCCGCACCGACCGTGTCGACCGCGCGGACGGGCCGCGCCGGGGCGTGCACCGCCCGGCCGTCGTCCGTGTAGGCCGTCGCGCCGGCCGCGCCGAGTTTGACGACGACCTCCCCGACCCCGAGCGCCTGCAGTTCCTTCGCCTGGAGGGCCGGGTCGGCCGGGGTCCGGGCCGGGAGGCACAGGGGGAGTTCGTCGTCGGAGGCGATGAGGACGTCCACCGAAGGCGCCCACGCGCGCAGCACCGCCGCCGCTTCCTCGGAGGACCACAGCCGGGACCGGAAGTTCACGTCCAGGCAGACCAGCGCGGAGTGCTCGGCCGCGAGGCGCAGCGCGAGGGTGCAGGCCGAGCGGGCCGATCGGGAGAGCGCCGGGGTGATCCCGGTCAGGTGCAGGATCTTCGGCGGGGCAGCCGTGAAGGCCCGCTCCACCGAGCACGCCTTGAGCCGCGAACCCGCCGAGCCCGCGCGGTAGTAGTGCACCCGCGTCACCTCCGGCAGCCTCGGCTCCGCGAGCATCAGCCCGGTCGGAGCCCCGCCGTCGTCGAGACAGGCTCCGCGGACGTCGACGCCCTCGGCACGCAGGGTCCGTAGGACCAGCTCACCGGGCTCGTCCTCGCCGACCGCGCCCGCCCAGCGCACCGCGTGCCCGAGCCGGGCCAGGCCGATCGCGACGTTCGATTCGGCGCCCGCGACCGAAACCTGCATGCTCCCGCCCAGGCGCAGCGGTCCGCTCCCGCGCAGGGCGACCATCGTCTCTCCGAAGGTGAGGACCTCGGGGGCGGCTTCGGGCCCGGTCACGCGCAGACCGCCTTGAACTCCGCCGCCCGGCGCCGCAGCGCGAACAGGTCGCCGCCGTCGGCCGCGTCCCCGATCAGCGGGGAGCCGACGCCGACCGCCACCGCGCCGGAGGACAGGTACTCGCCCGCGGCGGCCGCGTCCACCCCGCCGACCGGCACGAACGGCAGGTCGGGGAAGGGGGCGCGCAGGGCCCGCAGGTAGGCCGGACCGCCGATCGAGCCGGGGAACAGCTTGAGCGCGGCGGCCCCCGCCGCGTCGGCCGCGATGACCTCGGTCGGGGTGATGACCCCGGCCAGTACCGGCAGCCCCTGCCGGACGGATTCGTGCACGCCCGCGCCGAGCCCCGGGGTGACCATGAGATTGGCTCCGGCGTCGGCGGCCCGCTGGGCGTCCTCGGCGGTCAGGACCGTGCCGGCCCCGAGCCAGGCCTCGTCGCCGAGCTCCTTGCGGGCCCGGCCGATGACGTCCAGCGCGTCGGTCCCGCTGAGGGAGATCTCGATGAGCGGGACGCCCTCCTCGACGAGGGTCATGACGGTACGGAAGGACGCCTCCGCGTCCCGTCCGCGGACGATGGCGACGAGCCGCTCCTGTCGCAGCGCTGCGCCGAACTCCATGGGAATGCCTGCCTTCTGATGTGTGTGGGGGAGGGGAGATCGCGAGGGGTGGTGGGGGCTCACCACTCGGCGAAGGAACCGTCTTCGTGGCGCCACACCGGGTTGCGCCAGGTGCGGCCCTTCTTGTCGGCGGCCCGGACGGCCGCCCCGTCGACGTCGACGCCGAGGCCCGGCCGCTCCGTGCGGACCAGGGAGCCCGCGTGGAAGCGGAAGGGCTCGGGGTCGGTGACGTAGTCGAGGAGCTCGGCGCCCTGGTTGTAGTGGATGCCGATCGACTGTTCCTGGATGAGGAAGTTCGGGGTGGTGAAGGCGACTTGGAGGCCGGCCGCCAGGGCGACCGGCCCCAGCGGGCAGTGCGGCGCGATCTGGGCTCCGTAGACCTCGGCGAGGGAGGCGATGCGGCGCAGTTCCGAGATGCCGCCGGCGTACGAGATGTCGGGCTGCAAGATCGCCACGCCTGCCTGCAACGGAGCGAGTAACTCCCGCCGGGAAAAGAGCCGTTCGCCGAGCGCGAGGGGGATGTTGGAGGCGTTCACCAGATCGGGGACGGCCTGCATGTACTCGGAGAGGACCGGCTCCTCGACGAACATCGGGTCGTACGGGGCCAGCAGGGGCAGGATCCGGCGGGCGTTGGCGGGGGAGACCCGCCCGTGGAAGTCGAGTCCGAAGTCGCGGTCGTCGCCGAGCACTTCGCGGGCCGTCTCGGCGCGTCGGAGGCAGTCGCGGACCTCGGAGCGGGTCGCGAGGGGGCTCATGCGGCCGCAGCCGTTCATCTTGACGGCCGTGAAGCCCGCCTCGATCTGCCGGACCAGCGCGTCCTTGATCTCGTGCGGCTCGTCGCCGCCGACCCAGGCGTAGGCGCGGATCCGGTCGCGGACCGGCCCGCCGAGGAGCTGGTGCACGGGCATCCCGTACGCCTTGCCCTTGATGTCCCACAGCGCCTGGTCGAGCCCGGCGACGGCGGAGGACAACACGGGGCCGCCGCGGTAGAAGCCGCCCTTGGTCATGACCTGCCAGTGGTCCTCGATCCGCATCGGGTCCCGGCCGATCAGGTACTCGGACAGCACCTCCACGGCCGCGCGCACCGGCTCGGCACGCCCTTCGACCACGGGTTCGCCCCAGCCGACGATGCCCTCGTCGGTTTCTGCGCGCACGAACATCCAGCGCGGTGGGGCCATGAACGTCTCGATGCGGGTGATCTTCACGGGTGACGGTGTCCTCTCCTGGTGGGGGTGGCAGGACGGTGTCTTTGTGGGGTTGGTCTGCGGGGGCTGGGGGCTGGGGGCTGGGGGCTGGGGGCTGGGGGGGGGTCTACGGGTTCTACGGGTGGTCGCGCTGCGCCATGTCGAGGAGGTCGAGCACGGCCCGGTGCGCCCCGTCCGGGTCCCCGGCCCGGACCCGGTCGACCACGGCCCGGTGGATCGCGTGCGGGTGCTCGAAGTCCCCCTTGTGCACCGTGCGGTCGCGTTCCACGAGGGCCGGGATGATCACCCGGTACATCTGCGCGAAGAACAGGTTGTGCGAGGCGGTCAGCAGCGCCAGGTGGAACGAGGCGTCCGCCCGGACGTGCAGCACCGGGTCCGAGTCGCTCGCCGCCATCGCGGTCAGCGCCGCGTCCAGCGCGGCCAGGTCCTGCTCGGTGGCCCGTACGGCGGCCAGCGCGGCGGCGGCCGGCTCGATCGAGCGGCGCAGTTCGAGCAGGTCGGTGAAGAAGCAGTCGGGCGCGCCGGCCGCGAGCTTCCAGCGCAGCACGTCGGCGTCGAAGAGGTTCCAGTCGGTGCGCGGTCGCACGAAGGTGCCGCGCTTCTGGCGGGCGTCGAGCAGCCCCTTGGCCATGAGCACCTTGATGGATTCGCGGAGCACCGTCTGGCTGACGTCGAGCTCCTCCATCAGGAGGGGGAGGTCGAGCGTGGCTCCCTCGTCGTACGTGCCGTCGAAGATCCGGCGGGCCAGCTCTTCCACCGCTGCCTTGTGGACCCCGCGTCCGGCGTACGCGGCCTCACTGCTGCTGTTCATTCCGGTTTCCCCTCTCCCTGCCGGGGCTTTGGTCCGTACTTGCTCCCCTTGGTGCCCCCTGACAAGGCAAAGACTTGCACAAGTAATCGTTAATTAGCAATTATTGCGGGGCGTCGCCGGAGCGGCTGGTTCCGCCTGCTCGGCGCTGCTCCTCCGCGCTGCTCAGCGCTCCTCACACGTCCCCCGGGAGACGCGGCCGCCTCGTCGACAGGTTCGGCCCGCGCATCGTCTACGCCTGGGCGCTGGTCGGCTGGTCGGTCATGACCGCCCTCGGCTCGCTCGCGAAGGGCTTCGGCTTCCTCTTCGCCAGCCGCATGGGCCTCGGCCTCTTCGAGGCCCCCGCCTTCCCCTGCAACGGGCGCGTCGCCGCCTCCTGGTTCCCGCGCGCCGAACGCGGCCGCGCGGTCGCCGGCTACACCTCGGGGCCGCTTGAAGGAGGAGGGGTATCGGCCTCGGCGTGGCCTTCCCGCTGATCGCCTGGATGGCCGCGGCCCTCGGCTGGCGCCACGTGTTCTGGATCCCCGGCGGCATGGGCATCGCCTGGGCACTGGTGTGGGTGAAGGTCATCCACAACCGCCCGGAACAGCACCCCCGGGTCGGCGCGTACGAGCTCGTCCACATCACCGAGGACGGGGCTTGCGCCGACAGCTCCGCCCGGGCCCGGGAGAAGGGCGCCTTCCGCCGGGACATGGGCTTCCTGCTCCGGCAACGCCGCATCTGGGGCGTCTTCCTCGGCCAGTTCGCCATCGCCTCGACGCTGTACTTCTTCCTGACCTGGTTCCCGACCTACCTCGCCAACGAGCGCGGCCTGAGCCTCGACAAGGGCGGTCTGACCGGAGCCCTGCCCTTCGTCGCCGCCCTCGTGGGCGTGCTGTGCGGCGGCAGTTGGTCCGACTGGATGGTCAAGCGCGGCATGACGGCCTCCTTCGCCCGCAAGACCCCGATCGTCACCGGCCCGGCCCTGGCGGGCGTCATCGTCGCCGCCAACTACGTCACCTCGAACGCCGCGATGATCGCCGTCATGTGCGTGGCCTTCTTCGCCAACGGCCTCGCGTCCTTCTCCTGGGTCCTGGTCACCGAGATCGCCCCGGAGCGGATGCTCGGCGTGGCCGGCGGGGTCTTCAACGTCTTCGGCAGCCTCGCCGGCATCGTCGTACCCATCGTCATCGGCTACATGATCGGAGGCGGCGACGGCTCCTTCGCCCTCCCGCTGATGCTGATCGGAGGCATCACGATCGGCGGCGCCCTGTCCTTCCTCTTCCTCGTGGACAAGGTCGAACGCATCGAGGCGTAACGCGGACCCGGCCGCCGGGCCGGGTCCGCGCGCCCGCTCTCCCCTTCTCCTACGCCGGCCGGCCGACGGGCCTAGTGCTCGCACGTGCCCGCTGCTCTGCCCGCTGCTCCCGAGCCGCCTGCTCGGGGTGGCGGGCACGCCAGTACGGATTGTCGTGCGGCAGGGCGCTGCCCACCCGCCCGTACATCCCGAACCACATCAGCATCACGCCCACGACGAAGCTGAACAGCACGTTGGGGATGTGGAAGGCCAGGAAGTTCATCCCCGTGTCGAGCAGCGCGAGGTTCACGAACCCGCTCGCGATGAACAGCACACCCAGCACGATGTTGAGCGTCGAGGCGAAGCTGCCGCCGATGACCATCCCGACGAAGAGCAGCAGCCCGATGCAGATCGACAGGACGCTGAGCGCGCCGTTGGTGTTCAGCGCGAGCACCGTGTCCCCGCCGGTGTCGAAGAACCCGATCCGGTCGATGAGCCCCATGATTCCGAAGGCCACGAGCAGCAGTCCGGTCAGGCCGGCGCCCACCCGGTAGACCTGGCTGAGCCGGTGATCGCTGGGCAGGTGCTCGTCGAGGCTCGCGTTCACGGGACGCATCATGCGGTGCAGGATCCCGGGGGAGTTCCGGGGCGGTGGCGCCGTCGCGTACGGCTCGTGGGCCACGTAGGGCGCGTAGTTCTCGTGCGGCTCGTGGCACCCGTAGAGCGCGTGGGGTGCGTACGAGTCCTGCGGCGCGGGGGACTCGTCGGTCCCACGGCGTGCGGGGGAAGCGTGGGCGGCCATGGCGCCCTCCTCTGCTCCGTTCCTGGCCCCTCCAGCATCCGCCGATGGCCCCACCAGGACAAGTCCAGTCCTCGGCGCCCCCCTCAGGCGTGGCCGCGCTCGGTCCGGATGTCCGTCACCACCCGCTGCACGGAGGACCGTACGGCCTCCATCTCCTGGAGGAAGGCCCAGTAGTCCGGGTGGCGGTCCTCCAGCGCGGCCAGCGCCCGGGCCACCCGGGCCACCGCCTCGTCCAGCGGGCGGGCGTGCCGGTCCTCGGGGACCGTACGGCCCTCCATCGCCAGGCGCTGCGCGTCCCGGATCGCGAACCGGGTCCGCTGCACCTCCGCCTGCGGATCCCGCGCCACCGCCTCCAGCCGGGTCAGCCGGTCCTGCGCCGCCGACACCGCCTCGTCGGTGGCATCCAGCGAAGCCCGAACCGCGTCGACCAGGGCCGCCACGACCGCCCACTGCTGCTGGTCGCGCGCCCGGCCGGCCTCCGCGAGCCGCTCCTCGGCCTGCGCCACGTCCCGTACCGCCTGCTCAGGCACCTGCTGGAGGTCCTGCCAGCAGGCCGCGCTGAAACGCCGGCGCAGCTCGCTGAGCACCGGATCCACCCGGTCCGCCCGGTTGCGCAGCGCCTGCGCCCGGGTCCGCAGGCTCACCAGACGCCGGTCGATCTCCGCGGCCCGCTCCGGGAGCCGCGCCGCCTCGGCCCGTATCGCCTCGGCGTCGCGCAGGATCCGGTCGGCCCGCTGCACGGTCTCCTGCACCCCGTGCTGCGCGGCGCCCTGGTTCAGCTTGGTCAGCTCCGGCCCCAGCGCGGCCAGCCGGGCGGCCAGATCGTCGGCCCGGATCCCCTTGCCGCGCACCTCGTCCAGCGCCGTGCTCGCCGCGAGCAGCGCGGCCCTGGCCCGCTCCCGGGCCGGCGCCACCCGCGCCAGCTGCGTCTCGGCCCGGTCCAGCAACGGCTGCAAGCCGAGGGCGAACCGGTCGAGCTCGCCCTTGACCCGTACCAGCTCCTCCTTGGCCCGCGTCAGCTCGTCCCGGGCCCGCGTCGCGGCTGACGCCTCCAGCTCCACCCGATCGAGATCGTGCGCGTCGACGGCGTTGATGTAGACATGACTCACCTGGTCGATGCGCTGCCCGAGCGCGGCGAACCCCTCGCCCACCCGACGCGCCTCCGGCGAGCCGTCCGCGGCCGCGATCGTCTCGATCGAGATCCGCAGATCCCGCTGCGCGCTGTCGAGCTCGTAGAACGCCGCCGCGGCAGCGTCCTTCGCCGCCTGCGCGTCCGCCCGCCGACTCTCGTCCCGCCCGCCGCCGAACCACCGCCGGGGTGCCGTCGTCACAGTCGCCTCTCCCGTACCCGGTCCGTCCGCAATTCCCCTGCCCCGGTCCATTCTCCCCCACGCGAACGGGTTTGCGTGGGGGGTGCGCCCTGCATGTAGGCTGTCCACTCATCCACGGGTGCGTAGCTCAGGGGTAGAGCGCTGCTCTTACAAAGCAGATGTCGGCGGTTCGAAACCGTCCGCGCCCACCAGCACGAAGGCCCCCAACCGATTCATGGTTGGGGGCTTTCGCACGTCCATGGCCGACGTCGATGTGGGTGGTGGACGCCGATGGATCCGGGCGGCCACGTAGAAGTGTCCGGCGTCGGTTGGCGTCTTTCGCATGGGTCGGGCCGGGGGTTTGGCCGGGGCTTGCGGGGTGGTGACGGGGGGTTCGTGGGGCGGGATAGTGGGGGTATGTGCCGATCGATTAAGACGTTGCGTCCGCCCGCGATTCCGGAGAAGGCGACCGAGGAGGAGATCCGGGCCGCCGCCTTGCAGTACGTGCGGAAGGTGTCCGGTTTCAGGGCGCCGGCCGCGCACAACCAGGAGGTCTTCGCCGCCGCCGTCGACGCGGTCGCGGAGGCTACGAGGGAGCTGCTGGAGGGGATCCACGTCAGGGGGGCGGGGGCGGCCGTGGCCGGGTGAGGGTTGGGCGAACGGTCAGGCGGCTGCCGGGACGGCGTCTTCTTCCAGGGGGACCACCGCGACGGGGCAGCCGGTGTGGAGCAGTACCGCGTTGGTGACGGAGCCCAGGCGCGGGGAGAGCGGGCGCTTGCGGTGGCGGCCGATGACGTTCAGGTCAGCGGCCTGGGAGGCGGCGACCAGGTGGCCGGCCGCGTCGCCGGGCGCCGACACCTGCTCGATCTCCACCTCCGGGAACCGTTCGGCGTACGGGCGCAGGTGCGCGGAGGTCAGGGCCGTGACCTCGTGGGCGTTGGCGGTCTTCTCGTGCGCGGCCGTGGCGATGGCGTCGGCGGTGGTGAAGGTCCGGCCGGGCCAGGCGTACGCGACGACGGCCTGGAGCCGGGCCCCGCGCCGGGCCGCCTCGCGGAAGGCGAAGTAGGTCGTGCTCGGGTCGGGGGCCGCGCTGTTGAGGCCGAGTACGACTTGCCCGTACGGGTCGTGCACGGGGGGCTCGGCGCACGGGACGACCACCACCGGGCAGGCTGCCTGGCCGGCGCAGGCGATGCCGTTCGAGCCGAGCAGGAGGCCGGCGAAGCCGCCGCGGCCGCGGCGGCAGCCGAGGACCATCAGCTGGGCGCCCTCGCGCAGGCCCGGCCGGACGTGGTCGGGGGCGCCGGGGTGCGAGGCGTACTCGATCGGGGGGAGTCCGGCGCGGCCGTCGAGGGCCTCACGGACGGACCCGGATCAGTACGGGGTCGTCGTCGAGGACCGGCTCGCCGAAGGCTCCGGGCAGGGCCGCGCCGATGCTGTTCATGGAGAGGCGGGCGTGCACGATGCGCAGCGGGGCCCCAGCCATCAGGGACTGGGAGATGGCCCATTCCAGGGCCCGGTTGCCGTGTGCGGAACCGTCGACGGCGGCGATCACGGGGCGAGGGGTCTGGTCCATGACGGGCTCCTTGGTGGCAGCGGTGCGTGGACTCAACCTTGCGGGGGTGGGCTCCGGGCGGGAGTGGGGAAAGTCCCGAGTGGGGCGGGACCATCGGCCACTCCCGTGGTGGGGAGCGGAGCGGTGGCTGAGTGGGTGGGTGGGTGATGGCGTGGGGTGAGTGGGTGTCGAGGCGTTGGGGCGGGGCTGCGGTCAGGAGGCGTGGCCCGTGCGGCGGCGCAGGATCCAGGCGCCTGCGCCCAGCGCACAGGCTACGAGGGCGCCGCCGACGGCGATCTGGCCCGGGCTCATGGAGCCGACGCTGCCGCCGAGTCCACCGCGGGCGGCGCCCGGGGTGATGTTCAGCGCCACGGTGACGCGCTCGCCGCCGGGGCCGCCGCACTCGAAGGTGACGGGATGTGAGCCGGCGCTGATGTTCCGGGAGGTGGTGGCGGAGCCGAAGAGGTTGGTGGCCTCGGCGTTGCCCGGGGTCAGCCAGACGTCGCCGAAGGCGCGGGAGGTGGCCTTGCCGGTGCGCGTGCCGCAGCCGGTGACGTTGAGGCTGACCCGGTCCCCGGGGGCGACGTTGGTCGGGGAGACGCTGCCGGAGGGCTGGGCCTGGGCGAGGGTCGGTGGAGCCGCCGCGGCGAAGGCGACGGTCGCGGCGGCGACGGCCAGCAGGCGGGGGAGGGGGCGGTAGCGGCGGGGGGTGTGGGAGGTGTGGGAGGTGGCGGGCATGGAGAGGACTCCTCGGGCTCCGGGAACGGCGCGGTGCGGCGCGGATTCGAGTGCGCACCGTTCTCTGGACGCTAGGAGCACGGGGCGGCTGCGGCGATCGCTGTCGGGTGAACGGGTGAGCCACTGCTCCGCTCGGGGGAGGTGGGGCGGGGTGGGTGGCCAGGGCCCCGTGGGCGCAGCGCGGAACCGGCCTTGGGCTCGGGCCCCGGGCCTCCGGGCCAGGGCCCCGGCTGGGGTGGAGGGCTTCGGCTCTGGCTTTTGGCTTCGGCTCTTGGCCGCGGGCTCCGGCTCCGGCTTTGGTCCCGGGTCCCGGGTCCCGGGTCCCGGGTCCCGGCCTCGGGCCTTCGGGTTGAGTCGTGGGCTTCGGCCTCAGGGCTTCCCTCCGGCCTGGTGCTGGCCCCGGGTCTGGCGCGCTTGAGGGGGCGGTGGGCCCTGCGGGGCGAAGTCCCCTACCCGCCCTTCCACCGTTCCCCGGGCTCCGCCCGGACCCGTGCCTCGAATGTTGGTGGGGCTGGACGTGCTGCCGGGGGCTGCCTGGACCCGTGCCTCGAATGTTGGTGGGGCTGGACGTGCTGCCGGGGGCTGCCCGGACCCGCGCCTCAAATGCTGGCGGGGCTGAGGAAGCGGGTGTCGGGCTGTGCCCGGGCCCGGTGGGGCTCTGTCCCGGACTCCGGTCCTCAGGTGTCGGATGGGTTGGCGGGGTGCCGGGCTGCGCGCGGGCCCCGTGGGGGTCCGCCCCTGACCCTGGTCCTCAAACGGCGGACGGCTGACAGGGACCGGGTTCGTGCTTCGGAGGCTGGGCAGCGGCTGGGGCGGGAGGCGGGGCTGGACGGGGAGCCGCGGGTTCGGCTCTGGAGCCTTGTGGTGGCTTGTCGGGGCCGGAATGGAGAGGGCGAGCGGGGGTCGGCCGGGAGTGTGGGAGGGAGGGGGCGTGCCGGCCGGAGGGGAGTGGGGGACGCGTCCGGGGGTGGGGGCGGGGCGCTGTGGGGGGCGGGTGTGGGTTAGGCGGTGGGTGTGGGGGTGGGGCGGCGGACTACGTAGGCTGCCAGGGCGCCTGCGGCGAAGAGGGCGATCAGGGAGACCGCGGTGCCGAGCCAGGTGGTGCCCAGCCACTGGGTGCCGAAGTAGCCGAGGGCGATGCTGTAGCCGGCCCAGGCGATGGCGGCCAGGACCGACCAGGGCAGGAACTCCCTGACCTTGCGTTGGGTCTTGCCCGCGCCGAGGGAGACCACCGAGCGGCCGGCCGGGGCGAAGCGGGCGATCACCACCAGGGCGCCGCCGCCGCGCGCGAGGGCGGTGCCGAGGCGCTCGTGGGCCCGGGTCAGCCGGCGGGAGCGGGCGATGGCCCGGTCGAGGCGGGCCCCGCCGCGTCGGGCCAGCCGGTACGCGGCCATGTCGCCCAGTACCGAGGCGGTGACGGCCGTCACCAGCAGCGCCAGGATGTCCGGCACCCGGGACTGCACGGGCACGGGTCCCGCGGCCCCGGCCGCCGCCGCGGCGGCAGCCGCAGCCGTGATCACCAGTACCCCGCTCGGCAGCACCGGCAGGAACACGTCGAGCAGGATGGACAGCGCCACGAGGGCGTAGATCCATGGGCTCGAAGTCAGCGAGCCCAGAGTCTCAAGCAAAACGGGACTCCCCAGTCCGGTTGACGTGCCTCGGCGTGAGGCGCCGCGACGTCGCGGGGAGCGGCAGGGGCGGCTGACAGCGGAACAGCGTACGCCGGGTGTCCACGGACCGGACGCCCGGGTCGGTGCTCCGGCGTGACGGGTCGCCCCCGCCACCCGTCAGTGGGGAGGCGTGAGGTCGCGGTCCAGGACCTTCACCAGGCGGGGGCCCTTGCGTGCCTGGTCCAGGCTCAGCCGCGCGGAGCGCCCGGACAGTGCGAGGGTCATGAGCTGGTTGCCGAACCACGGGCCGCCCGTACGCCGCCAGCTCAGCGGGGGCCGTCCCGTCCGGCCGTGCCGGGAGAAGCCCCGGCCCAGCCACCGGCCCAGCCGTGACCAGCCCAGCCGGAAGCCCCATTTCACCGCTGTGTGGATGGAGTTGTGGACCGGGGAACAGGTGAGCTGGAACACCTGAGCCGTGCTCGGTATTCGCGGTTCGGCCACGTACGCGTGGTGCACGTCCCCTGAGAGCACGCACACCGTCGCGGGCGCGCGCGGGCCCGTGCCCACCTCCTCGATCAGGTCGCTGAGCATCGCGAACGAGGCCGGGAACGCCGCCCAGTGCTCGAGGTCGCTCCGCCGGCGCAGGTTCTCCCCGATCCGGGCCCACCTCGGGCCCCGCTCCCCGCGGCACAGCGCGGCGTTCCACACCTCCGCGTCGTGTACGAGCGGCGGCATCAGCCAGGGCAGTGACGAGCCGATGAGGAGGTGGTCGTACCCCCCGTGTCCTGCCAGGGCGTTCTCGCGGAGCCACTGCCGCTCCGCCGGGTCGAGCATGGCCCGCCCGTCCTCGGCGAGCACCCGGGCCGCCCGGGTGTCCACCATCAGCAGCCGGGACCGGCCGAAGTCGCGACGGTAGCTCCAGCGGACCGTGACCGGGTCGGCGTCCGCCGAGGCGGCGAAGGCCCGTAGCGCGTCGGTGCCGTCGGGGGTCGCCCGGACCGCCTCGAACAAGGGGTCGGCCGCCAGCTCGGCGGGGGAGAGGTTGCCGAGGTGCTGATACACCCAATACGACATCAGGCCGCTGACCACCCTCTCCTGCCACCACGGCGTGGCGCGCATCTCCGCCTGCCATGCGGCGCTGGTGTTCCAGTCGTCGATGACGTCGTGGTCGTCGAACATGTGCAGGCTCGGGACGGTGGACAGGAGCCAGCGGATCTCCGGGTCGAGCCAGGACTCGTAGTAGAGCCGCGTGTACTCCTCGAAGTCCGCGACCTGGGCTCCGGGGGCCTCGCGGAGGTCCCGCCGGGCCGCCAGCCACTGGCGGGTGGAGCGGGAGAGCTGGTCCGCGTACACCTGGTCGCCGAGGAGGAGCAGGACGTCGGGCCGCACCGCCTCCGGGTCGGCGGCCAGATCGGCGGCGAGGGTGTCGAGCGCGTCGGGGCCGTGCGGTCCGCGCCGGTCGGCCGGCGGGGCGGCCTGGCGGCAGGAGCCGAAGGTCAGGCGGAGGTCGGGAGCGGTCGTGGAGCCCGGCCTGCCCGCGGGAGGGGTGGTGATGGTGCTCGCGGGGAACGGGCTGTCGGGCAGCGGCCAGACCCGGAGACCGTCGAGGAGGACCTCGTAGGCCGTGGTGGAGTCAGGGGTGAGGCCGGTGACGGTGATCAGGGCGTAGTGGTGGCCGGCTATCTGGAAGGTGTGGACGCTGCCGCCGGAGCCGTCGGCGCAGCGCACCTCGGCGGTGCACGGGCGATCCGCCTCGATCCACAGCGTGGCGGAGTCGCCCGCGTCCCAGTCGACGTGGCGCAGCAGCGGTCCCAGGCGCAATGTCCCCATGCAACTCCCCCTCCTTCTTCCGGCATTGCCGTTTGATCACCGTACGACGGGAAGGGGGTGGTCCACCTCCCCCTGGCGGGGGAAAGATCCTTGGCCAGGGGTGGGGTGGGATGGGGCGGGATGGGATGGGTGAGGGGCGGGTGGGGAGTGGGGTGCGTGTGGGGGGTCAGCAGGCGTTGAGGATGTTGACCAGCGCCGTCTTCTCCGTCGAGTCCATGCTCAGGGCCCAGTGCTGCTTGACCTCGACCCACATGCGCGCGTAGGTGCAGCGGTAGGCGGTGCGCGGCGGCAGCCACTTGCCGGGGTCGAGGTCGCCCTTCGCCTGGTTCACGTTGTCCGTGACCGCGATGAGCTGGGGGCGGGTGAGGTCGTTGGCGAACTGCTGGCGCTTGGTGGTGGTCCAGGAGTTGGCGCCGGAACGCCAGGCCTCGGCGAGGGGGACCATGTGGTCGATGTCGATGTCGGAGGCGGCCGTCCAGGTGGCGCCGTCGTACTCGGAGTACCAACTGCCGCTGACGGCGGCGCAGGCGGAGTCCTGGACCACGCCCGAACCGTCGCGCTTGAGGACGGTCTCGCGGGTGTTGCAGGTGCCGGAGACGGTGCTCCAGTGCGGGAAGAGGTCGCGGCTGTAACCGGCGGTGGTGCCCTCGGTCTTCGGGGTGACGGTCGCGAGGTAGGAGCGGGCGGCCGCGGCGCTGATGGGGGTGGGAGGGGAGGCGGCGGCGGTGGGGGCGGTGAGGAGGGTGGTCAGAGAGGCCACCGCGAGTATGGAGGCGAGCGTGCCGAGTCGACGCGCGTAGACGGAGGGCGTGGAGGAGGGCTTGGAGGGCATGAGGGGCTCCAGGGCTCTTGAGTGGGGGCAGGGGTGGGGTGAGCGGGTGAGCGGGTGAGTGGGTGCGCTGTGGGGCGTGGCCATGCTGGCCGTGCCGGGTTTCGAGGGGGTGGGCACGAAGTGACAGTCTGGAGGCATGAGCATGTCATGGCGAGGTGAGTGACTGGCCTTGGGGTGGGGGGAGTTGGGATTCTGGGTGGGGTTGGGTGGTGATGGGGTTAATGTCCCTGCCCTGGTCCCGATGTGGCGGCGGCAGTGGCGGTGGCGGTGGTGGGCATGGCAACGGCGCCGCGCCCGGTCGTTCCGGGGGCGGCGCCGTGATCCGGAATCAGAGTCCGGTGGTGAAGGGGTTGTTGTGGACCGAGTTGGAGCTGTAGGTGATCCGGTCCTTGCGCAGCTGTTCGGTGCGCTCCAGCTCGGCCAGGAGGCCGTCCGTCGTCTCCGAGAGGTTGCGCCTTTCCCGGCGCATCACCTTGACGACGGCGTACAGTCCCACGATCCCCATCAGGGAGAACAGGACGATCAGTTCGGTCATGGCATTTCCCCCGTGGTCGTGCTCGCGGCCGCGCGTTCCGGTCGTCCGGTGCGTCATCGCCGACCGTACCCTCCGTTGTCAGACCTCCCTGCGAGGCTGAAGTCATGGAGACCACGTTGCAACTGACCATCGACTGCGCCGATCCGCGGGCGATGGTGACGTTCTGGACCGAAGCATTGGGTTATGTGCCGGAGCCGGCGCCGGACGGGCATGCGTCCTGGCGCGCGTACTGGGAGGGCATGGGGGTGCCAGCGGAGGAGCTGCCCGAAGGGGTGGGGGAGGTGCCGGAGTCGATCGTGGATCCGTCCGGGCGGGGGCCCCGGGTGTGGTTCCAGCAGGTTCCGGAGCCCAAGGCCGGCAAGAACCGGGTGCACTTGGATCTGAAGGTCAGCGGTGGGCGCGGGGTTCCGATGGAGCTGCGGACTCGGCGGGTCGACGAAACGGTGGAGCGGCTCACCGGGGCGGGGGCGACTGTGCTCCGCGTGCTGGACGAGTTGGAGACGCACTACGGGGTGGTGCTGCAGGACCCTGAGGGGAACGAGTTTTGCGTCGCTTGAGCCGGCCGGCTCGCATGGATCGGTGTGCGTCCGGCTGTTGGGGTGCGGCGCGCCTGGGTCGGGCGGAGGGGGCCGGCCGCTTGGGGCTGAGTGCCCGGGCCTGACCGCACGGGGTGGGGTTGCCTCTGGGGCCGGCTCCCTGGTCCCTGGGTTTCGCCGTCGGGGAGCAGGTCGTCTCTTTTGGGTCTTGCCTGGCCCGTGTCGCCCGGGACTGTGCCTCGCCGCACTGTCTGGGCTCCCGCGTGCGTTCAGTACGCGGAGCTCGGCAACGTGATGCGGCACGGCACCGGACGGTGCGGACCCGACCGGCAAGATCCGGAAGAGACGGCCTGGCCCATGAGGCAGGCTCGCTGGGGTGAGCCATCTGGAGCGGGTCGTGTTGGGTCGGTCCCCCTGGACTTGGTCCGCTGGGCCTGGTCGTCGCGGTCGGGTTGCTCAGGCGTGGCCAGGCGTGCGCCGACCTCGGCGTTTTGGTCCTCGGCGACCAGAAACTCCGGCAGGGCGCAGGCGACCGGCCTCCTGGGTCTGGTGGCCCGGGTCGGGTTTGGTGGGGAGGGCTGACCGGTTCACGTCGACCGGGCTTGGCCGCTCGGGGGCAGGCTGACCGGTTCACGTCGACCGACTTTGGCTGCTCGGGGCAGGGTGAGTCGTTCACGGTGACCGGGTTTGCTGCTCGGGTCAGGCCGACCGGTTCACCGTGACTGGGTTTGACCGCCCGGGTTTGGTCGCCCGGGTTGCGGCGGCCGGTCTGTCTGGGTGACTGGGTTTGGCCGCCCGGTCGGGACCCGGGATGGCGTCTGGGTCAGGCCGTCTCGAGGGTGACGGTGATGGAGCCGTCGGGGGAGGTGGTGACGGCGACGGCGGTGAGGTCGAGGACGTGGGCGGTGGGGCCGTGGGCGGCGGCGCGGGGGCCGACGCCGATGACCCTCATGCCCGCGGCCCGGCCCGCGGCGATGCCGGCGGCCGAGTCCTCGAAGACGATGCAGTCGGCCGGGTCCACGCCGAGGGCGGCGGCGCCCATCAGGAAGCCCTCCGGGTCGGGCTTGCTGGCCTGCACGGACTCGGCGGTGATCCGGACCTCGGGCATCGGCAGGTCGGCGGCCGTCATCCGGGCCGTGGCCAGGGCCATGTCGGCGGAGGTGACCAGGGCGTGCGGGAGGGCGCTGAGGGCGGCCATGAAGGCGGGAGCGCCACCGATCGGGACCACGCCGTCGGTGTCGGCGGTCTCGCGGGCGAGCATCACCGCGTTCTCGGCGAGGTTCTCCTCCATCGGGCGGTCCGGGAGGAGGATCGCCATCGTGGCGTAGCCCTGGCGGCCGTGGACCACCTTGAGGGCTTCCTCGGGATCCAGGCCGTGGGCGACGGCCCAGTCGTACCAGCAGCGCTCGACCACCGCGTCCGAGTTGACGATGGTGCCGTCCATGTCCAGGAGCAGGGCCTTGGCGGTCAGGACGGCGGGGGCGGCGGTGGTGCTGGCCGGCATCGGAGGGGCTCCAGACGGGACGGGAAAGAGAACAAGTGGTTCCGTCCACCGGTCAGGGAGTGAGGACGGAACCACTTTGTTCCTGAACAATACAAAACGAAGAGGGGTGCTCGCCACCGGATCCGGTGTGTTCTATCCCTCCAAAGCGCGGCGGGTCGCCGGACCGTAGACGCCCCAGGGGTCCTCGTCGATGCCGTTGTACGCCTGGAACGTCGAGACCGCCGATTCCGTACGGGCGCCGTACCGGCCGTCGTACTTGCCGCGGTAGATGCCCTGCGCTGCCAGCAGGCGCTGGAGCTTCTCCACCTCGGGGCCCGAGTCCCCGTACCGGAGCGTCGGCGCCGCGGGGGGCCGGGGGGTCGGCTTGGAGGAGCGGCTCGGGGTGGGCGACGGGGTGGGGGACGGGCTCGACGAGCGGCTCGGGGTGGGGGACGGCGAGGGGGACGGGGAGGCCGACGCGGACGCGGATGTGGATGTGGACGCGGAAGGGGAGGGGCTGGGGGTGGGCGACGGGGGAGGGTCGGTGCTCTCGGTGGGCTGCGACGGGGCGACCTGGGTGAGGCTGCTCAAGGGGGAGGACGGCTTCGCGTCGAGGAGGGTGGTCTCCGGCGCGCCGGAGCCCGAGAAGGCTCGCAGGACGAGGATCGCCGCGCCGGTCACCGCGGCGGCGGCCGCGGTGATGGGGAGCGCGCGTATGCGGCGCCGCGGGGGGCCGGAGGAGTGCCGCCGCCCGTCCGCCCCGTCCATGCCGTGTGCCCCGTACCCGTAAGCCGGGCCGGCCTGGTCCCACGCGGGGGCCTCGGGCGACTCGTACGAGCCGTGGGCCCCGGGCGTCGTGTACGGCTCGTACGCCGGGATCGGGCGCAGCTGCATCGTTTCTTCGGGCGGGGAGGCTACGGGTGTCCCGTACGCGGGGGTCTCAGCCCCGGGCGGCAGCGGCGCGGTGCGGGTGGGGCCCGCGGGGGCCGTGGGAGCCAGCGGGACGTCGGCCGGGCCGGGGTAGGGCGACGTGGCATCCACCTGGCCGGGGTGGAAGGGGAAGGCGGTCGCCTGGCCGGGGTGGTGTGGCGGGGTCCTCGGCGGGCTGGTGTGCGTGGTGGGGTCCGTGGGGCCGGGGTGGGGCGGCAGGTTGGCCGCGTGGCCGGGGTACGGAGCAGTGCCCGCGGCGTTGGTGAGGGGCGATGGGGCGTCGGCCGGGCCGGGGTAGGGCGGCGGGCCGGGTGTCCGGCCCGGGTGCGGGGCGGGAGTGGGGGAGCCGGGTCGCGCAGTGGTGCCCGCCGGACCGGGGTGCGGCGACGGGGTGAACGCCGGGCCGGGGTAGGGCGGCAGGACGGCCGTTGGGGCGGTGTCGGTCGCGGGAATCGGGGAGACGGGGCGCGTGGTGGTGCCCCCCGGGTCGGCGTGGGGCTTTGCGGTGTCGGCAGGGCGAGGGCCTGCCGTGGTGCCCGCCGGACCGGGGTGCGAAGGCGTGGTGCCCGACCGGTCGGGCACCGGGGTGTTCGCCGGGCCGGGGTACGGCGGCAGGCCCGGCGCCCGGCCCGGGTGTGCCGCGGGATCCGGGGAGGCGGGGCGTGTGGTGGTGCCCGCCGGGTCGGCGTGTGGTGGCAGGCCGGGCGTCCGGGCCGGGTGTGCCGTAGCGCCCACCTGGTCGGGCCGCGGCGGAGTGGTGTCCGACCAGCCTGTGTGCGGGGGCATCGCACCTGCATGGTCGGGGTGGGGCCGAGCGGCCGGCCGGCCGGGGCTTGGTGGGGTGGCCGCCTGGTCGGGGTGGGGCGGAGCGGTGTCCCGCTGGCCCGTGTGCGGGGGTGTCGTGCCCGCCTGGCCGGGGTGTGTCGGCGTGCCCGCCTGGCCCGGGTGTGCCGTGGGGTTCGGCGGGGCGGGGGTGGGTGGGGTGGGGTTCGGGAGGGATACGTAGGGGCGGACGCGCAGGGGTTGGAAGCCTGGTGCGCAGTCGCAGGCCCCTCCTGTTCTGCTGCATTCCGGACATTGCTCTGTGCTCACTCGAATCCCTCCCCTGGCCGCTGCCTGCGATTATGCAGACCCCCGGTAACCCGCCCAACCCGCCCGACAGGCCATAACCGGACACACCGCTCAGGATGGAGGAGTCGATCAGGCCTGAGGAGGAGCCGATGGTGCAGGACGTGACCACGGAGCCCGACCCGCGGAAGCGGACATCCGGCCCCAGTGCCGAACACGCCTCACGCGAGGTGCTCGTCTCCATCGGTGCGCTGCTGCTGGGGCTGCTCATCTCTTCGCTCGACCAGACGATCGTGTCGACGGCCCTGCCGACGATCGTCAGCGACCTCGGCGGGATGTCGCACCTGTCGTGGGTGGTCACGGCCTACATGCTCGCCTCGACCGCCGCCACGCCGCTGTGGGGCAAGCTCGGGGACCAGTACGGACGCAAGAAGCTCTTCCAGTCCGCCATCGTGCTCTTCCTGATCGGGTCCGCCCTGTGCGGCCTGGCGCAGAACATGCCGCAGCTCATCGGCTTCCGCGCGCTGCAGGGACTCGGCGGCGGCGGACTGATGGTGCTGTCGATGGCGATCGTCGGAGACATCGTCCCGCCGCGCGAACGCGGCAAGTACCAGGGGCTCTTCGGCGCGGTCTTCGGAGCCACCAGCGTCCTGGGGCCGCTGCTGGGCGGACTGTTCGTGGACCACCTGTCGTGGCGCTGGGTCTTCTACATCAACCTCCCCATCGGTCTCGTCGCCCTGGTCGTGATCGCCGCGAGCCTGAAGATCCCGGTGCGCACCGAGAAGCACACCATCGACTACCTCGGCACCTTCCTCATCGCCTCCGTCGCGACTTGCCTGGTGCTCGTCGCCTCGCTCGGGGGCACCTGGGGCTGGAGCTCCCCGGAGATCATCGGGCTCGCGGTACTGGGCCTCGTCCTGCTGGTCGCCTTCGTGATCGTCGAGCGGCGGGCCGTGGAGCCGGTGCTCCCGCTGAAGCTGTTCCGGATCCGGACCTTCACCCTCTGCTCGCTGATCAGCTTCATCGTCGGCTTCGCGATGTTCGGCGCGATGGTCTACCTGCCGACCTTCCTGCAGGTGGTCCAGGGCGTCTCCCCGACCATGTCGGGCGTCCACATGCTGCCGATGGTGCTCGGGCTGCTGATCACCTCCACCGTGTCCGGCCAGATCGTCAGCCGCACCGGGCGCTGGAAGGTCTTCCCGATCGCGGGCACGGCCCTGACCGCCGTCGGGCTGCTGCTCCTGCACCAGCTGGAGCGCACCAGCTCCACCTGGGAGATGAGCGTCTACTTCTTCGTCTTCGGCGCCGGCCTCGGACTGGTCATGCAGGTGCTCGTCCTCGTGGTGCAGAACTCGGTCAGCTACGCCGACCTCGGCGTCGCCACCTCGGGCGCCACCTTCTTCCGATCCATCGGCGCCTCCTTCGGCGTCGCCATCTTCGGCACGATCTTCACCAACCGGCTCGACGACAAACTGGCCGGTGCGCTCAAGGGGGTCCCGCTGCCCCCGGGGCTGGACGCGAGCAGGCTGGAGGCCGACCCGCGGGCCATCGGCGCCCTCCCCGCCGTGCTGCGACCGCGGGTGCTCGACGCCTACTCCACCTCCATCACCGACGTCTTCCTCTACGCGGCGCCCGTGGTGCTGGTGGCCTTCGTCGTGGCCTGGTTCCTCAAGGAGGACAAGCTGCGCGGTTCGGTGACGGCGCCCGATGTCACCGAAACCCTCGCCTCCAACCCCGTCCAGCGCTCCTCCCGCGAGGAGGTCGCCCGCGCCCTGACGGTGCTCGGGACCCTCCAGGGCCGCAAGCACGTCTACGAGAAGATCACCGCGAAGGCCGGCTACGACCTGCTGCCCGCCGCCAGCTGGCTGCTGCTGCGGATCAACAGGTACGGCAGCGCCGACCCGGCCGTGCTGGCCGAGAAGACGATGGTGCCGCTGCGGGCCATCACGGACGCGGGCCGCCAGATCGAGGAGCGGGGGCTGGCCGTCCGCGACGGGCTGCCACTGATCCTGACGGAGAAGGGGCGCGCGAGCGCGCTGAAGCTGTCCGCAGCCCGGGAGGAGTCGCTCGCCGAACTGCTCGGCGACTGGTGGACCGCCGACCGCCCGACCGACCTGTCCGAGCTGGTCGCGGAGATCAACTCGGAGCTCTGCGGCTCTGTCGCCGAGGAGCCCTACGAGGCCTTGCCCCGCCGGGACCACTCCGCCAGGTGAACCACCCCGCGGGGTGACAGGTCAGACCAGGCGCTTCTCGAACCAGTGCTCCGCGTACGGACCCGAGCTGTACGCGGGTATCTCCGCGTACCCCTGGCGCGCATACAACGCGCGGGCCTCCACCAGGTCGGACCTGGTGTCCAGCCGGACCCGCTCGGCGCCCAGCGCGCGGCCGGCGTCCTCCAAGACCCGGAGCAGGGCCGCCCCGCCACCCGTGCCGCGGGCGCGCGGGTCCACGTACACCCGGGTGAGCTCGGCGGTGACGGGGTCCAGGAGGCGTATCCCCCCGCAGGCGAGGGGACGGCCGTCGAGTCTGCCGACCACGAACCGGCCCGTCGGCGCCGTGAGCTCGTCGTCCGGGAAGTCCAGGAGGCCCTGGTCGATCTCCGCCTCGGTGACGGACCGCCGCCAGTACCGGCCGGCGACCTCCGCGTAGTACGCGCGGCGCAGCAGCGTGGCGTCCGGGGCGGTGAACGGCTCGGCGACAACCTGCCAAGTCCCGGCCGGAGGCAAGGGCAAGGGCGAAGGCGAGGGCGAAGGCAAGGGCGAGGGCGGAGTAGTGGACCCGGTAGCGGCAGCGGTTGTGGGGGAGGACGTGGGCGTGTTCGTGGTGAGCGTCTCTCTGCTGGTCATGACGTCATTGTGGAGCGGGTCCCGGCCGCCCGCGTTGGAATATCCACAGGACCGGGCCGATGATAGGAAAAAGGGCAAACCGTTCGCACGAAGGGCGTGACCGTCATGTCGGAGCATCCTGACTGTGCCTTGATCCGCCGCGGCTACGAGGCCTTCGGCCAGGGCGACATGGAGAAGCTGAGCACGATGATGACGGCCGACGTCATCCAGCACGTCCCCGGCAGCAGCCCCATCTCCGGGCACCACAAGGGTCGCGAAGCCGTCCTCGACCTCTACCGCCGGATGGGAGAGGAGACGCACGGCACAATGCGGCTCCACCTGGACAAACTGCTCGCGGACGGCCGCGGCCACGTCATGAGTTTCCACACAACGCGCGCCGATCGCGGCGACCGCGGGATGGAGATCCACGAGGGCATCTTCTTCACGATCGTCGGCGGGAAGATCAGCGACCTCGACGTCTGCATCGAGGACATCGACGAGATGAACGCCTTCTGGAGCTGAGCCGGCCGGAAGCGAAGGAGCCGGAAGCGAAGGAGAGAGGTCCCGGAGCCACGGCTCCGGGACCCTCTCCGTACGTCAGCCCTGCTTCGGCGCCGCCTGCTGCACGACCTCGAACGACCACACCGACGAGCCCGTGGCAGCGGGCTTCGGCCGCTCCGCGCCGCCCTCGCCGCCTTCCGCGCCCGCCGGACCGCCGCCCGGGCGCCCCGCGCCGCCACCCTGGTGGGCCGCCTTCATGGGCCCGTCCATCCACGCCTGGAAGTCCGCCTCGGAACGCCACCGCGTGTACACGAGATACTGGTCCGTGCCCTCGACGGGCCGCAGCAGCTCGAACCATTCGAAGCCGTCCGAGCTCTCCACGGAGCCCGCACGGGAGGCGAACCGCTGCTCCAGAACCTCCCGCTGTTCCTCGGGGACGGTGAGGGCGTTGATCTTCACGATGCTCATGCCCGCCATCCTAGGTATCGCGCGGGGGATATCGTCGTCCGGGTAAATGAAGCACGCGGTATGAAACGCGGTACGAAACGCGGCAGCCAGGCGAAGTCAGGGTTGCGGTCAACAGGGCGGGAGGCCGGCGAGGCGTGGCTAACGCGGCGGAGCACAGTGGTGCGAACGGACATGCCGGGGTCATAGGCGGTAGCGGCGGCAGGCTCGGGGCGGCGCGCCTCATGCTGTGGGCGCTGGCCATGCTGCTCGCCGTCAGGCAGGCCGCGGTCGTGCTGCGCGTGCCACCGGGCGAGTGGCTCAGCGGCTTCCACCTCCCGGGCAGCCTGCCGGGCTCGCTCTACACGAGCGGCCAGTTCACCGGGACGCCCTTCGCGGGGCTGGTCCTCAAGCCGCTCCTCGGCCTCGCCGCGCCCTCCCTGGAGGTGGCCTGGACCTGCGTGACGCTGCTGCTCGTGGCCGCCATCGGGCTGGTGGCCGCGCGCGCCCTGCCCGACCCCGTGCCGCGGCGCACCGCGCTGCTCGCCGCGCCCGTGCTGGTCGCGCTGATGATGGTCTCGCTGCCCGTCCGCGAAGCCGCCCTGCCCGGGCAGACCGCCGTACTGCCGGTGCTGCTGGTGCTCCTCGGCGTGTTCCGGGTCCCGAGCGAGCGCCCCTCCGGCTTCCTGATCGGCCTGGCCGCAGCCCTCCAGCCCGCGCTGCTGCTCTTCGCGCCCCTGCTGTGGCTGTCCGGCCGCAGGGCCACCGCGCGCTCCGCCGCCGTGACCTTCGCCGGTGCCACCGCCCTGTCCTGGGCGGCCCTGCCCAGCGACTCGTGGACGTACTGGGTCCAGCACCTGGCCGGCACCGGCCTCGGTGGCGCACCCGGCAGCATCGCCAACCAGTCCGTGCACGGCGCCCTGCTGCGCCTGGGCCTCTCCGGCCCCGGCGAGATCCTGCTCTACGCCGCCCTCGCGGCCCCGATCGTCTGGATCGGCCTACGCCGCGCCGCCCGCTACGCCCGTGACGGCCAGCTGCTGCTCGCCGTCGCGATCACCGGCTGCGTGGCCGTCGCCGTGTCCCCGACCGGCTGGCGCCACCAGATGCTGTGGGTGCTGCTCGCGGTCGCCGGCAAGGTCGGCAAGCGCGCCGCCGACCGGCCGGTGTGGCCGGTGGCCGTGGTCCTCGCCATGACCCTGCCGAGCGACGTGCTGCTGCCCAACCTGGTCGCGCTGGCCCCCGTACGGGACAACGTGCTGCTGCTCGCGGCCCTCGCGGCGGCCTGCGCCGTGCCGTTCCTGCCGCGCTCCTCCCCGTACTGGCGCGAGCCGGTCCCCACCGCCTACGGGCGGCCCGCGCCCGCGCGGTGGGCGCGGGTGCCGCTGCTGCCGTTCTGGCGGCGCGTGCTGTCGCGGCCGAACCTGCTGCTGGAACTGCTCCTGATACGGGTCGGGTACTCGCTCTACTCGCACATCCGTGCCGCCGCGCCCACCAGCCGCACCCTCGCCGAGGGCAACGGCAGCCAGATCCACGGGATCGAGAAGGCGCTCGGCATCGACATCGAGCACGCGGTGAACCACGCCGTCGTGAACACGCCCTGGCTGGAGGCGTTCTTCAACTTCTACTACACCTCCTTCCACTTCGTGGTTCCGCTGGCGATCCTGGCCGTCCTGTACTGGCGCCGCCCCAAGGACTACCGCTGGGCCCGGGCCTCGCTGGGACTGGCGACCGTGCTGGCGCTCATAGGCTTCTGGCTGTATCCGTTGGCGCCGCCGCGGCTGATGCCGGGACTGGGTTTCGTCGACACCGTGCACGGGGTGCAGGACCTGGCGAACCCGAGCTACGGGGCCATGACCGCGATCTCCAACCAGTACGCGGCGATGCCCTCGCTGCACTTCGGCTGGTCGCTGTGGTGCGGGATCGTGATCGTCATGATCGCGCCCAAGGGGTGGCAGAAGCTGCTGGGGGCACTGCACCCGACGATCACGGTGTGCGCGATCGTCGCGACCGCCAACCACTGGGTGCTCGACGCGGTGGGCGGGGCGCTCGTCGTCGTGGCCGGATTCGGGCTCGTCTACGTGCTGTCGGGCCCTCGGGGCGATGCGGTGCCGGCCGGGGTGGCCTTGCCTCGGCCTCGGCGGCCCGAGCGGGTCGGAGCGGGGTCCGTGGAACGGACTCGGGCGTAGCCCGACTGCCGACGAAGGGGTGCCGGGGCGGTGTAGCAGCCCGCCCCGGCACCCCTTCGCGATGGATCGCCGCGTTCTGCCAGGATCCGCCTGCGGGGTGGCTTCCGCCACTCGGGGCGGGGTCGCGCGGGGTCGCGCGGGGCGGCGACGCGTGCGGGCCCTGCGGGGCTGTCCCCTACCCGCCCTTCGCCCGTTCCCCGGGGCTGCGCCCCGGACCGCCTTGGGGCTGCGCCCCTGGCCCCCTCGGGGCTGCGCCCCGGACCGCCTTGGGGCTGCGCCCCTGGCCCCCTCGGGGCTGCGCCCCGGACCGCCTTGGGGCTGCGCCCCGGACCCGTTCGGGCTGCGCCCCGGACCGCCTTGGGGCTGCGCCCCTGGCCCCCTCGGGGCTGCGCCCCGGACCGCCTTGGGGCTGCGCCCCGGACCCGTTCGGGCTGCGCCCCGGACCGCCTTGGGGCTGCGCCCCTGGCCCCCTCGGGGCTGCGCCCCGGACCGCCTTGGGGCTGCGCCCCGGACCCGTTCGGGCTGCGCCCCGGGCCCCCTGGGGGCTGCACCCCAACGCCTCGGGGCTGCGCTCCGGGCCTGCTCGGGCTGCGCCCTAACCCCCTCGGGGCTGCGCCCTAACCCCCGGGGCTGCGCCTAAGCCCCGGACCCGCCTTGGGGCTGTGCCGCCCGACCCGCCGAGTGGCTTCGGGGTGGGGGCTATTGCTGCGGGAGGTGGGCGACTACCAGGGCTATTGCTGCGCGGGCCGTGTCCGCTTCGCCGAGGACGGTGGTTTGGCGGGGGCCGCGGACGCGGAAGCGGCCGTCGGGGAGGGGTTCCACGGCCGGGGCGGTCACGGCGAAGGGGTGGCCGGCGGAGGCGCTGAACCACAGGGTGAAGTGGCTGGTGTACGGGTACAGCCGGCGCAGTTCCGGCTCCTCGCGGGCGGCCTCGATGAGGGCCAGGACCCCCTGGCTCATGGGCTCGGAACCGCCGCCGAGATCGACCATCCGCTGCCACGTCGTGGGCAGCCGCTGCCACCGTCTCGCGCTCGGGTCATCGAGGTTCATCCGGGCAGTCTGGGTCCGGTTCGGCGCCAAGGCAATGATCTCGCAGGCGGCGAGACGGTAACGACCGGCGACCGGCCGGTAACAACCGAGGGGCGGAGCCGAGGGACGGCAGGGGCCGTGCGTGGGAGGTGGGGCCCCTGCCGTCCTGGATCACGGGTCAGCCGTGGCTGACCCGCAGTTCCTTGATGCCGTTCAGCCAGGCCGCGCGCAGCCGGCGCGGGCCCTCCCCGGCGAGGCGCAGGTCGGGCAGGGCGTCGGCCAGGGCGTTGAACATCAGGTCGATCTCCATGATGGCCAGCGACTTGCCGAGGCAGAAGTGCGGGCCGCCGCCGCCGAAGCCCAGGTGCGGGTTCGGGTCGCGGGTGATGTCGAAGACGTCGGGGTTCTCGAAGACCTCGGGGTCGTGGTTGGCGGAGGAGTAGAACATGCCGACGCGGTCGCCGGCCTTGATCTTCTGGCCGCCCAGTTCGGTGTCCTGGGTGGCGGTGCGCTGGAAGGACACCACGGGGGTGGCCCAGCGGACGATCTCCTCGGCGGCGGTGGAGGGCCGGGTGCGCTTGTAGAGCTCCCACTGGTCGGGGTGGGTCAGGAAGGCGTGCATGCCGTGGCTGATGGCGTTGCGGGTGGTCTCGTTGCCCGCCACCGCAAGGAGGAGGACGAAGAAGCCGAACTCGTCGGAGCCCAGGTTGCCCTGGCCCTCGGCGGCCACGAGCTGCGTGACGATGTCCTTGGCCGGACACTCCTTGCGCTCCGCGGCCAGGTTCATCGAGTAGCCGATGATCTCCGCCGCGGCGTTGCCGCCGACCTCGGCGGTGATCGCGTACTCGGGGTCGTCGTAGGCGATCATCTTGTTCGACCAGTCGAAGATCCGGGACCGGTCCTCCTGCGGTACGCCGATCAGCTCGGCGATGGCCTGCAGCGGGAGCTCGCACGCCACTTGGGTGACGAAGTCGAAGCTGCCGTCGGCCGAGGCTTCGAGGGCCTCCGCGACGATCTTGCGGGCCCGGTCGCGCAGGGCGTCCTCCAGCCCGCGGATGGCCCGCGGGGTGAAGCCGCGCTGCACGATCTGGCGTACGCGGGTGTGTTCCGGCGGATCCATGTTCAACATGATCAATCGCTGGGCATCTATCGCATCGCGCTGGATGTGTTCGTTGAAGCGGATGATCGCCGTGTTCGTCGTGGAGGAGAACAACTCCGGGTGCGTGGAGATGTACTTGACGTCCGCGTGCCGGGTGACGGCCCAGTACCCCTCGTCGTCGAAGCCGGTGATGCCCCGCGGCTGCGGGCACCACCACACGGGTGCGGTCTGCCGCAGTTGCGCGAACTCGGGGTAGGGCACCCGGTCTTGGAGTACGTCAGGGTCGGTGGCATCGAAGCCTTCGGGCAGTGCGGGGCAGGTCATCGGGCGGCTCCAAAGTCTGACGGCCCATCAGAAGTTGGCTTGAAGGTAGTAACGAGTTCTAGAAGTGACAAGGGGCCCCGCGCCAACTGTTGCGTGTGGAATCCGTGTAAGCCGCGTGCAAGACCCTTGCGTACCGGGTGTTCTGGTCATAAGACTGCGGGGAGAACTAGAACGCGTACTAGTTCGGGTGGGGCGCCGGGACGGCCCACCCGTCAGCTGAGGCGCGCTAGCCGATGCGCGCTGCGCGCTGTGCGCTACGCAGGAGCAGGAGAGGACGAGCTCATGGCCGCGGAACCCGTCATCGTCGAAGCCGTACGCACCCCCATCGGCAAGCGCGGGGGCGCGCTCGCCAACCTTCACCCCGCCTACCTTCTCGGCGAGACCTACCGCGAGCTCCTCGCCCGCACCGGCATCCAGCCCGACTGCGTGGAGCAGATCGTCGGCGGCACCGTCACCCACGCCGGCGAGCAGTCGATGAACCCGGCCCGCAACGCCTGGCTGGCCATGGGCCTCCCGTACGAGACCGCCGCGACCACCGTGGACTGTCAGTGCGGCAGCTCCCAGCAGGCCAACCACATGGTCGCCAACATGATCTCGGGCGGGGTCATGGACATCGGCATCGCCTGCGGGGTCGAGGCCATGAGCCGCGTGCCGCTGGGGTCGGGATCGAAGCACGGACCCGGCAAGCCCTTCCCGGACGAGTGGAACGTCGATCTCCCCAACCAGTTCGAGGCCGCCGAGCGCATCGCCCGCCACCGGGGCCTGACCCGCGAGGACGTGGACAAGCTGGGGGTCCTGTCCCAGCAGCGGGCCGCCGCCGCGTGGGCCGAGGAGCGGTTCAAGCGCGAGACCTTCGCCGTCCAGGTGCCCACCACGGAGGCCGAGCAGGCCGCGGGGCAGGGCATGTGGCGGCTGGTCGACCGGGACGAGGGCCTGCGCGACACCTCCATGGAGGCGCTCGCCCGACTCAAGCCGGTCATGCCGACGGCCGTGCACACCGCCGGGAACTCCTCGCAGATATCCGACGGCGCCGCCGCCGTGATGTGGGCCTCGCGCAAGATGGCCCGCGCGCTCAAGCTGCGGCCGCGCGCCCGGATCGTCGCCCAGACCCTGGTCGGCTCCGACCCGCACTTCCACCTGGACGGGCCGATCGACGCGACGCGGGCGGTGCTCGGCAAGGCCGGCATGTCCCTCAAGGACATCGACCTCGTCGAGATCAACGAGGCCTTCGCCTCCGTCGTCCTCAGCTGGGCCCAGGTCTTCGACCAGGACCTGGAGAAGGTCAACGTCAACGGCGGCGGCATCGCGCTCGGCCACCCCGTGGGCGCGACCGGGGCCCGCCTGATCACCACCGCGCTCCACGAGCTGGAGCGCCGGGACAAGGAGTTCGCGCTGATCACCATGTGTGCGGGTGGCGCGCTGGCGACCGGCACCATCATCCAGCGGCTGTAGCACCTGCTGCGCCGCCTTTGGACCCTGTGGGATGGGATCGCGAAGGCCCCGGAGGCCGGACCTGGGGAGGTCGGCCGCCGGGGCCTTCGCATGTGCTGCGCGGGTGGCGTGCAGTACCGCTCGGGTGCTGCCGAGGTACCGCTTCGTCTGCTGCCGCTGGTGGCTTAGTACCAGTGGTGGTTCTGCCAGAACGTCCAGGCGCCTGCGGGGCTGCCGTAGCGGGAGTTCATGTAGTCCAGGCCCCACTTGATCTGGGTGGCCGGGTTGGTCTTCCAGTCCGAGCCCGCCGAGGCCATCTTCGAGGCCGGCAGGGCCTGGACCAGGCCGTAGGCGCCCGAGGAGGAGTTCGTGGCGGTGTGGTTCCAGCCGCTCTCCCTCGAGACGATGTTGTTGAACGCCGCGAACTGCGCCGGGTCCTTGATCATCTGCTGGGCGATCGCCTTGGCGCTCATCGGGGCGGCCTGCGCGGGAACGGCGGCCAGCATGGAGCCGGCGACACCCAGGGCGAGGACGGAACCCACGAGGGTCTTCTTCGAAGCGGCGATGCGGCGGATGACTGCGTTGGACACGGACGGACCTTTCGACGGGGGCAAGGACGGTCGCAGACGTGCATGGGCCACTCACGTGAAAGAGAGGGGTTCATCGGCGGGAGCGGGAGAACCGGGGTGAACCCGGGGGATCTCCGTCCGCCCTGCGACTCATCCAGTTCTACGGGGGTAGAGCGCGCCTGGCAACGACCCCTCTTACTAGTGGCCCTCGCAGCCGGGGCGCAACGGCCCCTCTCGGGGCGGGTGGGCATCACCGCTGGTGGGGGGCCGTGTGCGGGGGTGGGCGCGGGCCATTCAAGGACTACTATCCCGGTTCGTATGTGACCTAGGTCCTGTGGGGCGGGTCACCGGCGGACGGTCCGGATCTTACGCTCCGTGGCTGCCCGTATGCCTTTCAGGGGAAGGTTTGGGGGGATTCGTGACCCGCGGATCGAAGGCCACGGGCGCGTCGAACGCCGCTTTCCGGGTCGCCCGCCGCAACGCCTTCAGCAGGGTCGCGCCGAGCGTGAGGGTGAGTACGACGGTCAGCGCGGCCCGGCCCAGGTCCCAGCCCATCGAGGTAGCCAGGCAGTACAAGAGGAAGCGCGCGAGGTTCGCCGGGACCGGCTCCCCGGGGTGGAAGGAGATGCCCTGGTCCATGCTCTGAATGATCACCCAGCCCTGAAGGTTCATGATCGTGCCGTACGCGAACGAGCCGAGGAACCCGTACAGCGCGAGCATCGCCAGCTCGGCCCGCCCGCGGATCCGGTCCGGCCCAGGCAGTAGCCCGGCGCCCAGCGAGAACCAGCCCATGGCCAGCATCTGGAACGGCATCCACGGCCCGACTCCGCCCGTGAGTAGGGCCGACGCGAACATCGTGACCGCGCCCAGGACGAAGCCGAAGCCCGGGCCGAGGACGCGGCCGCTCAGCACCATCAGGAAGAACATGGGCTCCAGCCCGGCCGTACCGGCGCCGAGGGGGCGCAGTGCGGCCCCGACCGCGGCCAGTACGCCGAGCATGGCGACGGCCTTGGCGTCCATTCCGTCGTCGGTGATGGTCGCGACGACCACCCCGACGAGGAGCGGGAGCAGGGCCGCGAAGAGCCAGGGGGCGTCCTGGGCGTGCGCGAAGCCGGACTGGCGGTCGGCGAGGAGCGGCCAGCCGAAGGCGGCGAGACCGATCAGGGTGACGAGGACCAGGGCGGCGGCGGCGCGGGGGCCGATGCGGAGGGGGCGGGAACGGGGGTGGGAGGCCTGGGCGGCCGGGGCGGACGGGGTGGGAGCCGGGGTGGGGGTGGCCGGGGTGGGGGTGGCCGGGGTCGGGGTGGCCGGGGTCGGGGTGGTCATGAGTCCGCCCGGGCGGAGAGGGCCGCCGCGACCTGGGAGACCGTGAGCCAGTGGCCCGGGGCCAGGATCTTGGCCACCTGCGGGGCGAAGGCGGGGGAGGAGACGACGACCTCGGCGGTCGGGCCGTCCGCGACGATCTCGCCGCCGGCCAGGATCACCACGCGGTGGGCCAGTTCTGCGGCGAGCTCCACGTCGTGGGTGGCCAGGATGATGGCGTGGCCCTCGGCGGCGAGCCCGCGCAGGATCTCCACGAGGCGGGCCTTGGCGGCGTAGTCCAGCCCGCGCGTCGGCTCGTCGAGGAGCAGCAGGGCCGGTCGGCCGGTCAGGACCAGCGCCAGGGCGAGGGCCAGGCGCTGGCCCTCGGAGAGGTCGCGCGGGTGGGTGTCGTCGGGGACGTCGGGCAGCAGCGCGGCGACGAGGGCACGGCAGGTGCCGGGCGCCTGGCCGGCGTCGTGGTCGGCGGCGGTGCACTCGGCCGCGACGGTGTCGGCGTAGAGGAGGTCGCGGGGCTCCTGGGGGACCAGGCCGACGCGGGTCACCATCTCGGGGGGCGGCGTGCGGTGGGGGGTGCGGCCGCTCACCGTCACCTGGCCGGTGGTGGGCTCCAGCGTGCCGATGAGGGTGGCGAGGAGGGTGGACTTTCCTGCGCCGTTGCGGCCCATCAGGGCGATGGTCTCGCCGTGCGACACGGTGAGGGTGATGTCGCGGAGGACTTCGGCGCGGCCGCGGCGGAGGGAGACGGCCGTGACCGTGGCCGGGGTGGCCCCCGGCGCCCTGCTCGCCCCGGTCGGGGCCGGCTGAGGGGTGCGGAGGCCGCGGTGGCGCAGCCGGGCGAGCAGGCCGGGGCGGCGTGCGGGGCCGGTGTCGGAGCGGGGGCCCTGCGGGCGGCCGTCCCCTACCCACCCTTCGCCCGTTCCCCGGGGCTGCGCCCCGGACCCCTTGCGGGGCTGCGCCCCGGACCCGGCCGGAGGCTGCGCCCCGGTACCGGTGAGGGGGCCTGCTCCGGGCGCGTCCTCGGGCTGCGCTCCGGCCTCAGCCGAAGGCTGCGCCCCGGACCCGGCCTGGGGCTGTGCACCAGACCCGGTACGGGGGCCCGTGCCGGGGGCCGCGTGGGACTGCGCCCCGGCCTCGGCCGGCGGGTGCGCCCCGGTCCAGACCACGGGCTCCGCCTCGGCACCGGCATGGGGCTCCGCCCCGGACCCCGTTCCGGGCGCGGCCGGGGGCTGCGCTCCGGTCTCAGCCGGAGGCTGCGCCCCGGACCCGGCCTGGGGCTGTGCCCCGGCCCAGACCACGGGCTCCGCACCGGCACCGGCATGGGGCTCCGCCCCGGGCCCCGTTCCGGGCGCGGCCTGGGGCTGCGCCCCGGCCTCAGCCGGCGGCTGCGCTCCGGCCCAGACCACGGGCTCCGCACCGGCACCGGCATGGGGCTCCGCACCGGACCCGTTGCGGGGGGCCGTTCCGGGCGCGGCCAAGGGCTCCGCCCTCGTGCCCGCCCCCGGCCCGGGCCCCGCCCCGGGGGATGTCCGGGGTGGGGTGGTGGTGGACAGGCGGGTGAGGAGGGGGGTGGCTTGGCGGCGGGCGTCGCGGATGGAGAGGGGGAGGGGGGACCAGTGTGCGAGGCGGCCCAGGGCTACCACCGGGGGGTGGACCGGGGAGATGGCCATGATGTCGGAGGGGGTGCCCAGGACGGGGGGTGCGCCCGGGTTGGGGAGGAGCAGGACGCGGTCGGCGTACTGGACGACCCGTTCCAGGCGGTGTTCCGCCATCAGGACGGTCGTGCCCAGGTCGTGGACCAGGCGTTGCAGGACGGCCAGGACCTCTTCCGCCGCCGCCGGGTCGAGGGCCGATGTCGGCTCGTCCAGGACCAGGACGCGGGGGTGCGGGGTCAGGACCGAACCGATGGCCACCCGCTGCTGCTGGCCTCCCGACAGGGTGGCGATGGGGCGGTCGCGGAGGTCGTTCAGGCCGAGGAGGTCGAGGGTCTCCTCGACGCGGCGGCGCATGACGGAGGGCGGCAGACCCAGGGACTCCATGCCGTAGGCGAGCTCGTCCTCGACGACGTCCGTCACGAAGTGGGCCAGCGGGTCCTGGCCGACCGTTCCCACCACGTCCGCGAGCTCCCGCGGCTTGTGCGTGCGCGTGTCGCGGCCCGCGACCGTGACCCGGCCCTTCAGGGTGCCCCCGGTGAAGTGCGGGACCAGGCCCGAGACCGCGCCGAGCAGGGTGGACTTGCCGACGCCGGAGGGGCCGACCAGGAGGGTCAGCTCGCCTTCCGGGAGCGTGAAATCGGCGTGCGCGAGGGAGGGGGCGGCCGCGCCCTCGTACGTCACCGATACGTCTTCGAAGTGGATCACGGGGGCCTATGCCTCCTTCGGTAGTGGGGCCACCAGCGCCGGGAGGAGGCCGATCAGGATCGCCGCGGCCGGCCAGAGCGGGAGGGTCGGGACGACGAGGGGGACGACGCCGGGGCGCAGGGCCTCCGGGTCCAGGGACGCGGCCCGGATCAGCAGCGCCGCCACCGCCGCGCCCGACCCGGCGACCAGCCAGGCCCGTACGCCCCACCGGTCCGGCCGGTACCGGGTCCGGATCGACCGGCGGCCGCCGAGCCGCAGCCCGGCCAGGGCCAGGAGGAGGGAGAAGAGGAGGAGGGTGAGGCCGTATCCGGCGCCCTCCGCCGCCAGCAGCCCGTACGTGCCGGCGCAGATGCCGAGCAGCCCGCCGAGGGTGAGCACGTTGGTGGTGTGCCGGACGGCGGCGGGAACGTGTGCGGTGCGACCGTAGCCGCGGGCGTCCATCGAGGCGGCGATGGCCACCGAGCGTTCCAGCGCGCCCTCCAGCACCGGCAGGCCGATCTGGAGGATCGCCTTGATCCCGCCGGTGGGGCGGCCGCGCAGGCGACGGGCCGTACGCAGGCGCACCACGTCCGCGACCATGTTCGGCGCGAAGGTCATCGCGACGACCACGGCGACGCCGACCTCGTACAGGGCCGCGGGCAGGGACTTCAGCAGCCGCGCCGGATTCGCGAGAGCATTGGCGGCGCCGACGCAGATCAGGAGCGTGGCCAGCTTCGCACCGTCGTAGAAGGCGAAGACGAGCTGCTCGGCGGTGACCCGGCCACCGAGCCGGATGCCCCGCGTCCAGTCCGGGAGCGGGACCTCCGGGAGGGTGAAGAGGGTGTGCACGCCGGGGATGGGGGAGCCGAGCAGCATGGAGAAGACGAGGCGCAGGCCGATGACGAAGAGCCCGAGCTTGACGAACGCCCCGTAGGAACGCGCCCAGGGGGCATCGGTACGGCGGGCCGCGACCACGTACCCGGCGACGCCGACGATCAGGCCGAGGAGGAGCGGGTTGGTGGTGCGGGAGGCGGCGGTGGCGAGCCCGAGGGCCCAGAGCCACCAGGCACCCGCGTGCAGGGCGTTGCCACGCGTGGCCTCGGGGGCCTGCCATTTCTTCTTGTACGTCGGCACGTGCTGGGTGCCGGTTGCCCTGTCGGGGGCGTCCGGGTGGGTCGGGGTGAGGACGTCGCCCGCCGCTCCGTGGGGCGTGCGCCCGGCCTGCGGCCGGGCGGGGTTCCCACCCGCACCACCCGTGCGGGTCGACGGGCGGGTGCGGGTGGCCCTGGTGGGTGGCAGATCGCCGTCGGCGCCCGCCCCGCCGTTCTCCTTGGGGCCGCCCGTCATCGGGTGCGGCGGCGGCGGGACTGCCAGAAGGCGGCTGCGCCCAGGGCGGCCACCGCCGCGAGGCCCGCGAGGAGGCCCGCCGACGGGCCCCCGCTGTCGGAGTCGGCGGCGGGCTCGTCCGCTGCGGGAGCGGCCGCGGTGTCCGCGATGGGTTCGCCGCAGCCCTGCTTCGGGTAGCCCGAGATGGCGCACAGCAGCGCCGCGCTGTTGTAGCGCAGCGGCTTGGCCACCTCGGCCAGTGCTTCGGCCGTCGTGGCGTCCGGGCCGACCTGCGCGCACGCCGTACGCGGAGCCTCCTGCGGCGGGGTCTCGCCCGCCTGGGCTTCGGCGGGCGTGCCGAAGTCGATGACCAGGGCGATCCGCTTCTTGCCCGCCACCGGGGCGGTGGCCGAGCAGATGGCCGCGAAGTCGGCGTCCGCGCGCGGCGGGGCGGCCTGATCGGCGGCGTCCTTGCTCACCACGAAGTGGAAGCCCTGCACGGAGCCGTCCGCCGGGCGCAGCGAGGAGGGGCCCTGGGTGGCGTACGCCCACGTGCCGCCCGCGCCGTCCCAGAACGACCAGTAGCGGTAGGTCGAGGCCAGGGCGGGGGAGGCGGCCAGCACCGTCAGGATGACACCGAGGACGAAGACCGGCAGAGCCGGACGGCTGCGGCGGCGCATCAGAGCTGGTTCCGCTTCCGGCGGCCGCTCAGCACGATGCCGATGCCCATGCCGGCCGCGGCGCCCGCGAGGATCATCCACCAGACGTTGCTGCCGGAGTCCTTCTCCTTCTTCTCGTCCTTCTTCTCCGCCGGCTGGTCGGACGCCTTCGCGGAGGCGCTCTGCGGCGCCGGGCCCGTCGCGTTCAGCGCCGCGACCAGGTCGGTGCCGCCGAAGGCCTTCGGGTCGGTGCCCGTCGCGTGCGCGGCAAGGACCAGGGTGCCCAGGGCGGCCGGGCTGCCCTTGGACCATTCGGCGGAGTTGGTCTTCAGCCACTCCAGGGCGCCCGCCGCGGACTGCTTGTGTCCGGCCGCGGCCAGGGCGATCACCGCGTCGGCGGTGTTGCCGGTGTCCGGGGTCGGCTGGTCGGCGCCCGGGGTGAGGGCCGTGAGGTGGCCGTCCTTCTTCAGGGCCTCGGCCAGGTATCCGGCCGCGCCCTGGGCCGCCGCCGCCGGGTCACCGGCGGTCGCCGGGCAGGCGAGCGCGGCCGCGGGGGTGTCCGTAGGAGAGGAGGAGGGGGAGAGGAGCGCGCCCTTGCCGAGGCCCGCCAGTACGGCGGCGGCCGTCGCGTCGGCGTTGGCGGGGAGCTTGCCGTCGGCCGTCGGCTGGTAGGCGAAGGCACCCCGGTCGGCGGCCGGCTCGGCCGAGCAGCCGAGCTGGAAGGCGAGCAGCCCCTCGTACGCGGACTTGCCGGTCTTGGACTTGACCTCGGCCGGCTTCTCGCCCGCCGCCGCCAGCGCGCTGATCACCACGGAGGTGGAGCTGGCCTCGCTCGGGGAGCCGGGGACGTAGGCCCAGCCGCCGTCCGCGTTCTGGACGGACTTCAGCCAGTCCACGCCCTTCTTCACCGCCGCGTCCTGGCCGCCGAGCGCCTTCAGCGCCTGCACGGCCACGGCGGTGGCGTTCGTGTCGAGCATCGTCTTCGCGTCGCACGCGGCTGCCGTGTCCGCGCGGAAGGAGGCGTAGCCGCCGTCGGCGCACTGCTGGCCGACGAGCCAGTCCACGGCCGCCTGTGCGGGCTTCACGCCGACCGTGTGCTGGGCGAGCAGCGCGAAGGACTGCCGCCACACCCCGTCGTACGTCGGGTCGTTCTTGCCGTAGAGCCCGGAGGGGATGACGGGCGCCGGGGACGGCGTGGCGACATCGGCGAGGGCCGCGGGGGCCGTGCCCACGCAGAGCACGGCGGAGACGGCGAGCGTGGCGGCGCTGCGGCGGACGTTCATGGCGGGGCGGGTGCCTCTCGTGCTGGGGACCCGGAGGCAGGCAGCACAGCGGCGGGGGCTGGCACCGGGCTCCGGCTCCGTTTACCTCGACGGTGCCGGCCGCCGGAGGACCCGGCGGCACGAGCCGCGCACCTCCGGCACGGGGCAATCCGGCTCCCCGCCCCGGTGCTGCCGGGGAGGGTCACGGTTGCGGGTCAGCGCCGGATTCGCACCGGCTTCCCCCCGTACGGAAGTGTGGACGACGCCCATACTCTACCGGCCCGTAGCTCCGGTACCGGGTGGCGCCGCCCACCGGCGCCCCTTACACGGCGCGGTACGTCACGGGGTCGGTGCCCGGTACCGCCTCCGCGCGGCCCTGCTTCACCAGGCGCCGCAGGTGGGCCTCCGCTTCGGAGACGGCGATGTTGCGGGAGCCGTACGGGATCTGCTCCCAGGGCCGGTTCCACTCCATCCGCTCCGCCAGCGCCCACGGGGTCAGCGGCTCGGCGGCGAGCAGTTCGCGCAGCCCGGTCAGCCGCTCCTCGTGGTGGTCCAGGAGTTCCCGTACGCGGGCCGGGGCGTCGGTGAACGCGTGCTGGTGGGCCGGGAGCACCTCGGCGGGCCGGAGGCGGCCGATGCGTTCGAGGGAGTCGAGGTAGTCGCCGAGGGGGTCGGTGATCCGCTCGGAGGAGGGGTCCTCGTAGAGGCCGATGTGCGGGGAGATCCCGGGCAGTAGGTGGTCCCCGGAGAAGAGGCGGCCGTTGCCGGGCAGGTTCGCCGGATGCTTCTCCTCCAGGTGCAGGCAGACGTGGCCGGGGGTGTGCCCCGGGGTCCAGATCGCCCGCAGCCGGCGGCCGGCCAGCGGCAGCAGCTCGGCGGGCACGATCTCCCGGTCGGGGACGGCGGCCCGCAGCCCCGGGAGGGTGCTCATGCGGCCGCTCGCGCGGGCGGCGCGCAGCGGGGCGATGTGCTCCTCGGGGGCTCCGGAGGTGGCCAGCTTCTCGCTCATGTAGTCGAACCAGACGCCGGGTTCGGAGGCCCGGGTCCGCACCACGATCTCGCTGTCGGCGGCGTGCATGGCGATCCAGGCGCCGGAAGCCTCGCGGACCTGGCCGGACAGGCCGTGGTGGTCGGGGTGGTGGTGGGTGATGACCACGCCGTGCACGTCGGCGACGGCGATGGAGAGGGCGGCGAGGCCGGCGACGAGGGTGTCCCAGGACGCGGGGTCGTCCCAGCCGGTGTCGATGAGGACCGGGCCGCGGTCGGTGTCGAGGACGTGGACGAGGGTGTGGCCGAGCGGATTGTCGGGGATGGGGACCTTGATGCCCCACACGCCGCCGCCGTGATCGGTGACGTGAGGTGCCACGTCCGGGGTGTCCTCTGCCATGAGGGGCTCCGCTCTTACGGGCTCTAACAGGAACGTGTTGCAATAGTCGCCCAAGTCGACCATTTTTGCGGGCTCCTGACTAGTCGTTGGATCTTCGGGGTGTCGGGTGAACCGATGCGCGGGCGGTTCGGTCAGCGCCGTGGACTCCTAGAACTAGAACTGGTATCAGTTCTGGAACGCCAAGCCGCAGGAGGCATCAGCCATGACCGAGCTCGTGGAACACGGAAAACTGTTCATCGGCGGTGAGTGGACGGATCCGCTGGGCTCCGACACGATCAAGGTCGTTTCGCCCCACACCGGGCAGGTCATCGGCAGCGTCCCGCACGCCTCGAAGGCGGACGTCGACCGGGCCGTCGCCGTGGCCCGCAAGGCCTTCGACGAGGGCCCCTGGCCGCGCACCACGCTCGAAGAGCGGATCGCCGTCGTCACCCGGATCAAGGACGCCATAGCCGTCCGCCACGAGGAGATCGCCCGCTCGATCAGCTCCCAGAACGGGTCCCCGTACTCCTGGAGCATCCTCGCCCAGGCCCTCGGCCCGATGATGGTCTACGACGCCGCGATCACCGTGGCCCGCGCCTACCCCTACGAGGAGTTCCGCCAGGGCGTCCTCGGCCCGATCCTCGTCCGGCGCGAGGCCGTCGGCGTGGTCGCCGCCGTCATCCCGTGGAACGTCCCGCAGTTCGTGGCCGCCGCCAAGCTGGCGCCCGCGCTGCTCACCGGCTGCACGGTGATCCTCAAGCCGTCCCCGGAGGCGGTCCTCGACTCCTACATCCTCGCCGACATCGCCCGCGAGGCCGGACTGCCCGAGGGCGTGCTGTCGATCCTGCCCGCCGACCGAGAGGTCAGCGAGTACCTCGTCGGCCACCCGGACGTGGACAAGGTCGCCTTTACCGGCTCCGTGCCCGCCGGCCGGCGGGTCATGGAGGTCGCCTCGAAGAACCTCACCCGCGTGACCCTCGAACTCGGCGGCAAGTCCGCGGCCGTCATCCTCCCGGACGCCGACCTCGACACCGCCATCGCCGGCATCGTCCCCGCGGCCTGGATGAACAACGGCCAGGCCTGCGTGGCCCAGACCCGCGTCCTCGCCCCGCGCAGCCGCTACGAGGAGATCGCCGAGGCGCTCGCCGCCGCGGCCTCGGCGCTGGTGGTCGGCGACCCGCTGGACCCCGCGACGCAGCTCGGCCCGCTGGTGGCAAGGCGGCAGCAGCAGCGCTCGCTCGACTTCATCCGGATCGGTCAGGAGGAGGGCGCCAAGGTGCTGTCCGGCGGCGGACGTCCGGCGGGACAGGGCCTGGACCAGGGCTGGTACGTGGAGCCGACCCTCTTCGGCGACGTCGACAACTCGATGCGGATCGCCCGTGAGGAGATCTTCGGCCCGGTCGTCTGCCTGATCCCGTACGGGGACGAGGCGGAGGCCCTGAGGGTCGCCAACGACTCGGAGTTCGGGCTCAGCGGCAGCGTCTGGACCGGTGACGTCGAGCACGGCATCGACTTCGCGCGGCAGGTGCGGACGGGCACCTTCAACGTGAACACCTTCAGCCTGGACATGCTCGGGCCGTTCGGCGGCTACAAGAACAGCGGCGTCGGGCGGGAGTTCGGCCCGGAGGGGCTGAGCGAGTACCTGGAGCACAAGATGATCCACCTCCCGGCAGGGTACGTACCCCCCGCGGCCGGTGCGTGATGGGTGACCGGTGGCACGTCGAGGTGGACCGGGGGGTCTGCATCGGCTCGGGGATGTGCGTGAACCACGCCCCGGAGGGCTTCGCCCTCGACTCGGCGCGGCAGTCGCATCCGCGGGTCGCGGACACGGACGCGAGCGAGCCGGTGCTCGCGGCGGCGGAGGGGTGTCCGGTCGAGGCGATCGCGATCACCCTGCTGGGCAGCGGCGAGGCGGTGTTCCCTCCGGAGGACTGAGGGGGTCGCCGGGGGGCCGGGGCCCGTGGAGCGGCCCCGACCCCCGCTCCACATCCGGCAGCGTGTGGACACTCCTGCGACCGCCGTCGGGCCGAACCTCGCCCGGCGGCTTCGCAAGGGGCGGGATGAGCATGAGCGAGAACAACGGGACGCCTGTGTCCGAAGTGTCCGAAGTATCCGAACCGGCCGAACCGACCGAACCGGACACAGGAGGCGTGCAGTCCGCCGGCTCCGGCAAGAGCAGCACGGCCAAGCGGCTCAAGGTGCTGGCCGTGGTGGCCGCCGGGGTGGGGGTCCTGGTCGCCGGAGGCATGCTGGCCCCGGAGAAATCCCGGGCGACCCTGCGGGCCAACTGGGTCGAGGTGCCCAGGTCAAGATGCCCGTCGGCAGGGCCTACTTCAGCTTGCTCGCGTTGAAGGAGAGTCCGGAGTGCGAGGAGCGGTTCGCAGAGTCGGACGGATAGCCGGAGTGCGCGCACCCGCTACAGCGGGATCAGGACTTTTTCGGGGGCGCCGAGGGCGCCGCAGGCGCCGCCGCCGGGGGCTGCGGGGCCGTGAGGTCGATCAGGCGGCAGACCGTTTCGATGTCTATCTTCACCTGGGCGATCGAGGCCCGGCCCGACAGCCAGGTGATCAGGGCCGAGTGCCAGGTGTGCTCGATCACTCGGACCGCCGACAGCTGTTCCGCCGTCGGCGGGGCGTCCAGGCCCATCGCGTCCAGGATGATCGCCGTCGTCAGCCGGGAGACCGTGTCGACCTCCGGGCTCACGCTGCGGTCCGCGAAGGTCAGGGCCCGGACCATCGCGTCCGCCAGGTGCGGCTCGCGCTGGAGCGCGCGGAAGGCCCGCATCAGGGTTTCCGCGACCCGGGCCGCCGGCTCGTCCCCGGCCGGCGGGCGCTTGCGCAGCGTTCCGTGCATGTGCTGGAGCTGGTCCTGCATGGTCGCGACGAGCAGGTGCACCTTGGAGGGGAAGTACCGGTAGAGGGTGCCGAGGGCCACGCTGGAGGACTCCGCGACCTCGCGCATCTGCACCGCGTCGAAGCCGCCGCGGCTCGCGAGCTGGGCGCTGGCGTGCAGGATCCTCCTGCGGCGTGCCTCCTGGCGCTCCGTCAGGGGCGGAGACGCCGGTGTGGTGACGGCTGGGGTCACGGCCTTCGCTTCCGCTGTCATCTGTCCCGTTCCGGTTCCAAGGCGTTCCAGTTCCAAGGCGTTCATGCGTGTGCGGGGGTGTCGCCGGGTGCTCGCGCGCCCAGCATGGCAGGCGCCCGAGCCGTGGCGCGAATCACCCGCCACCCCTCTTACGGTGTGGTTTCCGGCCGGTAGATTCAATGCTCTTCAACGGATCAAGTCTGAAACTTGTTCTACATTATCCGAGCGGTTACGCTCCGGCGAAAGTGCAGGGAGAAGGGGGCCGAGAGTGACCGCAGAGGCCATGGTGACGAGCCCTCTCACGGGTCCGGCCGCCGACGGAAGCCGCCCGTTGCGGATCGCACTCCTCACCTATAAGGGGAACCCGTTCTGCGGTGGCCAGGGCGTCTACGTCCGCCACCTCGCGCGCGAGCTCGTGAAGCTGGGCCACCGTGTCGAGGTCATCGGCGCGCAGCCCTACCCGGTGCTCGACACCGACGCCCTCACCGGCGCCGGCGCCACCCTCACCGAGCTGCCCAGCCTGGACCTCTACCGCAGCCCCGACCCGTTCCGCACGCCGGGGCGCGACGAGTACCGCGACTGGATCGACGCCGTCGAGGTCGCGACCATGTGGACCGGCGGATTCCCCGAGCCGCTGACCTTCTCGCTGCGAGCACGCAGGCATCTGGCCGCGCGCGCCGGTGAGTTCGACGTCATCCACGACAACCAGACGCTCGGCTACGGGCTGTTGGCCGACCTCGGCGCCCCGCTGGTCACCACCATCCACCACCCCATCACCGTCGACCGCGAGCTGGACCTGGCCGCCGCCAAGGACCGCAGGAAGCGCGCTTCCGTGCGGCGCTGGTACGGGTTCACGCGCATGCAGGGCCGCGTGGCCCGCCGCCTGCCCTCCGTGCTCACCGTCTCCGGCTCCTCCAAGAAGGAGATCGCCGAGCACCTCGGCGTCCGGGACGAGCGCATCCACGTCGTCCACATCGGCGCCGACACCGACCTCTGGTCACCCGACGCATCCGTGGCCGAGGTGCCCGGACGGATCGTGACCACGTCGAGCGCCGACGTCCCGCTCAAGGGGCTCGTGCACCTCGTCGAGGCCCTCGCCAAGCTCCGTACCGAACAGCCCGACGCCCACCTCGTCGTCGTCGGCAAGCGCGCCGAACAGGGCCCCGTCGCCCGCGCGATCGAGACGTACGGACTCCAGGACGCCGTCCGCTTCGTCAAGGGCATCACCGACACCGAGCTCGTCGACCTCGTCCGCAGCGCCCAGGTCGCCTGCGTGCCCTCGCTGTACGAGGGCTTCTCGCTCCCGGCCGCCGAGGCCATGGCCACCGGCACCCCGCTGGTCGCCACCACCGGCGGCGCGATTCCCGAGGTCACCGGCCCCGACGGCGAGAGCTGCCTCGCCGTGCCGCCCGGCGACGCGGGCGCGCTCGCCGCCGCGCTGGGCCGGCTGCTGGGCGACGGCGAACTGCGCACCCGGCTCGGCGCCGCCGGCCGCGAGCGGGTGCTGTCCCGCTTCACCTGGGCCAGGGCCGCCGAGGGCACCGTCGTCCACTACCGCGCCGCCATCGAGCGGGCGGCGGCTCCGCAGTCCCGTACCGCCCGGTGACCTCCACCTTCCGTCCGATGCAGTTCCCCTCCCCACCCCGCGACCGCGAAGGCAGGACCACGTGCTGACCGTCGATTTCTCCCGGTTCCCGCTCGCCGCAGGCGACCGCGTACTCGATCTGGGCTGCGGCGCAGGCCGGCACGCCTTCGAGTGCTACCGGCGCGGCGCCCAGGTGGTCGCCCTCGACCGCAACGGCGAGGAGATCCGCGAGGTCGCCAAGTGGTTCGCCGCGATGAAGGAGGCCGGCGAGGCCCCGGCCGGCGCCACCGCCACCGCCATGGAGGGCGACGCCCTCGCGCTGCCCTTCCCCGACGAGTCCTTCGACGTCGTCATCATCTCCGAGGTGATGGAGCACATCCCCGACGACAAGGGCGTCCTCGCCGAGATGGTCCGCGTCCTGAAGCCCGGCGGACGCATCGCGATCACCGTGCCGCGCTACGGCCCCGAAAAGATCTGCTGGGCGCTCTCCGACGCCTACCACGAGGTCGAGGGCGGCCACATCCGCATCTACAAGGCGGAGGAACTGCTCGGCAAGATGGAGTCCGCGGGCCTCAAGCCGTACGGCACCCACCACGCGCACGGCCTGCACTCGCCGTACTGGTGGCTCAAGTGCGCCTTCGGCGTCGACAACGACAAGGCGCTGCCCGTCAAGGCGTACCACAAGCTCCTGGTCTGGGACATCATGAAGAAGCCCGCGCTCACCCGGCTCGCGGAGCAGGCACTGAACCCGGTCATCGGCAAGAGCTTCGTCGCCTACGCCACCAAGCCGCACCTCCCCGTGGACGCCGCCGGGGCTACGGCCGGGGCCGAGGCCGTGGGCGCCGCGCAGTGAGCTCTCCCGGGCGCACCGCACCCGAACACCTGGTCCTGGACGGCGTACTGACCGCCGAGCAGGCCGCCGCCACCGTCGCCGGGATCCTCGCCGCGCAGCGCGCCGACGGGGCCATCCCCTGGTTCCGCGGGCACCACCTCGACCCGTGGGACCACACCGAGGCCGCGATGGCCCTCGACGCGGCCGGCGAGCACGAGGCCGCCGAGCGGGCCTACGACTGGCTGGTCCGCCACCAGAACGAGGACGGCTCCTGGTACGCGGCCTACGCCGACCGCGAGGACGGGGTCGACACCCGCGAGCCGCAGGACGCGAGCCGGGAGACCAACTTCGTCGCGTACCTCGCCGTCGGCGTCTGGCACCACCACCTGTCCACCGGCGACGAGGCCTTCCTCGACCGGATGTGGCCCGCCGTGTACGCGGCCGTCGAGTTCGTCCTGCGGCTCCAGCAGCCGGGCGGCGAGATCGGCTGGAAGCGCGAACCGTCCGGCGAGGACGTCCGGGACGCGCTGCTCACCGGGTCCTCCTCCATCCACCAGGCACTGCGCTGCGCGCTGGCCATCGCCGAGTACCGGGGCGATCCGCAGCCCGACTGGGAACTGGCCGCGGGCGCCCTCGGGCACGCGATACGCCGGCACCCGGAGCGGTTCCTGGACAAGTCCCGCTACTCCATGGACTGGTACTACCCCGTCCTCGGCGGGGCGCTGACCGGCGCGGAGGCGAAGGCCCGGATCGAGGAGCGGTGGGAGGAGTTCGTGGTCCCCGGCCTCGGCGTACGGTGCGTGCTGCCGAACCCCTGGGTGACCGGCGGGGAGTCCTGCGAACTGGTGCTCGCGCTGTGGGCGACGGGGGAGTCGGACCGGGCCCTGGAGATCCTGCGCTCGATCGGCCACCTGCGGGCCGACAACGGCATGTACTGGACCGGGTACGTCTTCGACGACCGGGAGGTCTGGCCCGTGGAACAGACCACCTGGACGGCGGGCTCGCTGCTCCTCGCGGTGGCCGCCCTGGGCGGCGACGAGGCCACCGGCACGGTCTTCGGCGGGCTCTCGCTGCCGTCCGGACTGGAACCGGACTGCTGCGCCGGGACGCCCGCCTGAGTACGGCTCGTCCCCCGGCACGGGCCGGGGGACGGACACCGGCACGGGCCGGGGCCCGTCAGCGCCGGTAGAGCCGGCCCGCGATGGCGTGGCCGATGACCAGGTAGGCGACGGCCGCGATGCCGTAGCCGACCACCACCTGGATCCAGTCGCGGTCGAAGGTGAACAGGTCGTAGGACCAGCCGGCCAGCCAGCTCGCCGCGTCGTGGATGAAGTCCACCAGGGAGTTGCCCTGGTTGGCTTCCAGCAGGTACAGCAGGATCCACAGGCCGATGACGAAGGCCATGACGTCCGCCACGACCGCGACGGCGCGGCCTGCCTGGCTGCTTCCTCTGGTGTGCACTCGCGTGTGTGTGGGCATGCCGCGCTTCTGGCCGCTCCCCGGCCGGATAAACCCGAACGGGTCCCCCGGGTAGCGGAGTCGGGCGGCCGGGGCGAGGCTGCGGGGGACGCCTCAGTCCCCGGAGGAAACCCGTGTCCCTGCCCACCACAGCCGTCCGTTTCCGCCGTGCCCTCACGGCGGTCCTCCTGTCCTGCGCCCTGCTCGGCGGTGCCACCGCCTGCGGCTCGGGCGGTGGCGACAAGACCGCCGCCGGTCAGGCCGACGAGGTCTCGGTGGCCATGGCCGCGTTCGCCGAGGCCGACGCCGCGGCCTCCGCCGAGGACGCGGAAGCCGCCGCCGCCACGCCCTCGCCCAGCAGCCCGGAGGAGAAGCAGAAGTTCGCCAAGACCCGCTTCGTCGCCAACGCGGGCCTCGCGGCCGGTGCCACCTACCAGTGGATCATCAAGCCGTACAAGGCCGGCAAGTTCAAGAAGGGCACCAAGGGTCGCACCTTCGCCCTGGTCAAGGCGGGCCTCGCGGGCGCCTTCGCCTACAACCGGCTGAAGGCGGCCAGCGAGAACGCCAAGGGCGACCCGCTGCTGTCGAAGGCCGTGGGCCCGCTGACGGCGGGCATCGACTCCCTCAAGGGACTCGGCTCCAAGCTGCGCAAGGGCCAGGCGGGCGACGCCGACATCGGCGCCTTCGAGGACGTCATCAACGGCGTCAAGGAGGCCGGGAAGAGCGCGGGCGCCACGGTGACCGACAAGATCCCGAGCGCCGGGCAGCTGACCGGCTGAGCGCAGCCGCCGCCCTCCCGAAGTCGCCGCCCTGGAACAGGCCGGACCGGAGCATTCCGGTCCGGCCTGTTCCACCTGTTTGAATGGGGCGGTGATCGAGTACGTGGTCCTCGCCGGCGCCGCCGCCGGAACCGGCTGGCTGATGCGCCGCAAGCACCTGCGGCGCCGGGCCGTCGCGCCCGTGCCCGGTATCCCGTGCATGGCACGCCGGCCCGCGGGCACCGGCCGCTGGCGCAGCGGCCGGGTCTACGCGGACCGGGGCGCGGCCCGCTGGGTGCCCGGCCGGGGCGAGCCCGTGATCCTGACCGGCGGCCGGGCCACCGGCGTACGGGTTCCCTCCGTGAAGGAGGGCATCTCCATCAACCCGGGCTCGCGCATCGTGACCTGCGCGTTCGAGGACGGCGGGGCCGGAGCCGTCGGATCCGCCGGAGCCGCCGGGGACATGGAGATCGCCGTGATGCCACTGGACCTCCGGGAACTGCTGGCCGCGCTGGGGCAGGCCGTCCCGGAAGCAGCCCCGGAGGAGCCGGCCGCCCCGGAAACGGCCCCGGAGGAGCCGGCCTAGGCACGAGCCGGGGTAGGCACGAGCCGGCCCCAGGCCGATCCGGCCTAGCTGTTCAGCTCCGCCAGGACCCGCAGGGTGTGCGGGTCGGGGGCGGTCAGGAGCAGGTCGGTCACCGGGCCCTTGCGCCACAGCTCCAGGCGTTCGGCGATCCGCTCCCGCGGGCCGATCAGGGAGATCTCGTCCGCGAAGGCGTCCGGGACGGCCATGACGGCCTCTTCCTTGCGCCCGGCCAGGAACAGCTCCTGGATCCGCCGCGCCTCCTCCTCGTAGCCCATCCGGCCCATGAGGTCGGCGTGGAAGTTGCGCGCCGCGTGCCCCATCCCGCCGATGTAGAAGCCCAGCATCGCCTTGACCGGGAGCAGTCCCTCGGAGACGTCGTCGCAGACCTTGGCCCGCGCCATCGGGGCGATCATGAACCCCTCGGGGAGCTCGGACAGCGAGGCCTGGTAGACGTCCGTGCGGGTCGGCGACCAGTAGAGGGGGAGCCAGCCGTCCGCGATGCGGGTGGTCTGGGCGATGTTCTTCGGTCCCTCCGCGCCGAGCAGGACCGGCAGGTCCGCCCGCAGCGGGTGGGTGATGGGCTTGAGGGGCTTGCCGATGCCGGTGCCGTCCGCGCCCCGGTACGGGTGGCTGTGGAAGCGGCCGTCCAGTGCGACCGGGGCCTCGCGGCGCAGCACCTGGCGGATGACGTCCACGTACTCCCGGGTCGCCGTCAGGGGGCTGGAGGGGAAGGGGCGCCCGTACCAGCCCTCGACCACCTGCGGGCCGGACAGGCCGAGGCCCAGCATCATCCGGCCGCCGGACAGGTGGTCCAGGGTCAGGGCCTGCATGGCGGTGGCGGTCGGGGTGCGGGCGGCCATCTGCGCGATGGCCGTGCCCAGGCGGATCCGCGAGGTGTGCGCGGCGATCCAGGTGAGCGGGGTGAAGGCGTCCGAGCCCCAGGCCTCGGCGGTCCACACGGAGTCGTAGCCGAGGTTCTCGGCTTCGGCGGCGAGGTCGAGGTGGTCCGGATTGGGGCCGCGGCCCCAGTAGCCGAGTGCGAGTCCGAGGCGCATGTGACGGTCCCCTCCACGAATCTGACGATGCGTCAGGTGACTGTAGGGCAACGGCCCCCCGCCCGGAAGGGCGGGGGGCCGTCGTGGCGCCGTACGGGCTCGCGGGATCAGCCGCGCTGGATGCCCGAGGTGTCGTTCAGGACGCCGCGCCGGCCGTCCTGGGTCTGGGCGATCAGGGTGGCCGGACCGCGCTGTTCCACGGCCAGGTACCAGGTGCCGGGCGCGAGCTCCGCGATCGGGGCGGGGTTGCCGTCCTCGGCGAAGAGCGGACGGGCCACCGGAACGGCGAACCAGAACGGAGTGAAGTCCGCCGCCGGGGCCGGCTGCGGGGTCGCGTCCTGCGGGGGCTGGGGCTGCTCGTGGCCGCCGCCGTAGGGCGGGACCGGCTGCGGGGCGGCCCCGTACGGCTGCGGCTCCTGGCCGCCCGGGTATCCGTACCCGGCACCCGGCTGCGGCTGCTGCTGCCCGCCGTACGGCGGGACCGCGGCCGCGGCGGGCTTCGGGTCCGGGATCAACTGCCCGGCGAGTGCGGGCACCTTCGACCCGAAGAGGGTCGCGCCGGCCAGCACGGCCGTGGCGAGGAAGCCGAGGACGGCGCCCGCACCCAGGTCGGCCCCGGTCGGGCAGGTGATCAGCGCCCAGAGCGCGGACCATGCCGCCGCGACGGAGAGCACCGTGCCCCAGGCCTGGAAGGGCAGGCCCAGGAGCTGGCGTCCGGCGGGCTGCAGGCGGGCCGCGACGAGCAGGCCGACGGCGATGAACGCGAGCAGGAAGATGCTCGGCAGCGCCAGCCGGTACACGTCGGTGTCCCACGCGCTCGGTGCGTCGACGCCGGGCGCGGAATAGAAATCGAGGAACGAGGCGATGAACAGCAACGCCGCTGCTCCGATCACCACGCCGTCGCCTCGAGTGAGGGATCGGATGTTCACGTCTCAGGTGTCCTTCTCGGTCTCGTCGTCTCGTGGTGCCGTGGGTGCCCGCCGTGACGCAGGGGGCGGGCGGCACCATGGTACGGAGCTTTGCCGCGGCCGAGAGGATCGGGGCTGCGGGCCGTCCGGAGGGACGGTCCTGGTGGCCCTACCCGCCGAGGAAGCCGACGATGCCGTCCGCGATGCCCTGGGCCGCTTTCTGGCGCCACTCCGGACTCGACAGCTGCGCCGCGTCCTTGGCATCACGCATGTTGCCGCATTCGATGAACACCTTGGGCCGGGTCGAGAGGTTCAGTCCGCCCAGATCGTCGCGGACGACCAAGCCGGTGCCGCTGCCCAGGTAGTTGGCGGGCGCGGAACCGGTGGTCCGGGCGAAGTTCCCGGCGATGCGCTCGCCGAGCTGCCGGGAGGGTTCGATGATCTTCGCGGTGTCGGCGCCGCCGCCCTTGACCTTGGCGGGGAGGATGACGTGGAAGCCGCGGCTGCCGGCCGACACCCCGTCCGCGTGGACGGAGACCACCGCGTCGGCGGCGGCCTCGTTGCCGATCCGGGCGCGTTCGTCGATGCACGGGCCGAAGGGGCGTTCCTTGCCGGCCTCGTGGGTGAGGACCACCTTGAGGCCCTTGGCCTCCAGGACGGTGCGCAGGCGCCGGGACACGTCCATGCTGAACTCGGCTTCCATGTAGCCGGAGTTGGTGGTCGTGCCGGTGGTGTCGCACTCCTTGCGGTTGGTGCCGATGTCCACCTGGCGGTTGATCTCGGTGGTGTGCTTGAAGTTGCCCGTGTTGTGGCCGGGGTCGATGACGACCGTGCGGCCGGCGAGACCCTTGGCGGCGGCGGGGCCCGGGGTCCCGGCGGGGGCCGCGCTCGCGCCCGGTGCGGGGGTCGGCGCCGCCGGTGCGGAAGGCACCGCCGCCGACGCCGCGAGCGGCATCACGATCCGGGGCGGCCGCGAGTCGTCGCCCGCGCCCCCGCTCAGCACCTCGGTCAGTACCCACGCCGCCAGGGCGGCCGGGGCGATCGCGGCCGCCGCGACGACCAGGGTGGACCGGCGGGCGTACCAGGGCCGGTCCGGACTGACGGACGTCGAGGACTCGGGGAGCGGAGGGGAGCTTTCGTCGTAGCGCACCCGGCGATGCTAGACCGGAGGTCGGTCGGGTGTACGGACCCTGGGCCATCCGGGGGCGCGGTGAGGTTATATGCCGAGATGGGGGCGGGGGTGGGTGTGGGGGTGCGGCCCGGGGCCGAAAGGGCGGCGCCTGGATGATCAGATGGTCAGATTCCCTCGCCCGTGCGGCGCAGCACGCGCAGGGAGTCGGTCACCGAGACCTCCTCGAAGGCGCCCGAGGCCAGGGCGCGCACGTAGATGCGGTACGGGGCCTGGCCGCCGTCGGCCGGGTCGGGGAACACGTCGTGGATCACCAGCGTGCCGCCCTCGGCGACGTGCGGGGCCCAGCCCTCGTAGTCGCCCGTCGCGTGCTCGTCGGTGTGGCCGCCGTCGATGAAGACCAAGCCGAGCTTGCCGCCCCAGGCCGCGGCGACCTGCGGGGAGCGGCCGACGATCGCGATGACGTGGTCCTCCAGGCCGGCCTTGTGCAGGGTCCGGCGGAAGGTGGGCAGGGTGTCCATCAGCCCGATCTCCGGGTCCACGACGCTCGGATCGTGGTACTCCCAGCCGGGCTGCTGCTCCTCGCTGCCCCGGTGGTGGTCCACGGTGAGCGCGCTCACCCCCGCCTCGCGGGCGGCGTCGGCGAGCAGGATCGTGGAGCGCCCGCAGTAGGTGCCGACCTCCAGCAGCGGCAGCCCGAGCCGCGCCGCGGAGGCGGCGGCCTCGTACAGGGCGAGCCCTTCCCCTACGGGCATGAACCCCTTGGCGGCCTCGAAGGCGGCGAGGGTCTCCGGCTTGGGGCTGGCCATGGTGTTCCTCCTGCGGGGGTGGGTGGCATGCGGCCTGGATCGGCGCACATCGGCGGCCCATGCTGCCTTACCCGCTGGTAGGACGCCATGCCCGGGCCCGCCCGCGGCGCCGGGGTGGTCAGCGGGCACGCCCGGCGACACGAGCACCTGTCGATCCACTCGTCGACAGTTTTACTTGTCATCCACTCTCTCGGCAGGTAAACATGTCACATGGATGATTCGGCACCGATTCCGACCCCCGACAGGAACGACGAGGACTTCTGGGCCACCGTCATGGCCCTCGTGGAGCCCGCCTGGAGCGAGCCCGCCGAAGACGAGGCGTTCGACATGGACGACCAGGTGCTCGACGCGGTCCGCCCGCTGGCGCAGCGCATCTCGACGCGCGCGCAGGCCTACCGGGCCGCGGGAAAGCACTTCGACTCCGCCCTCATGGCCGCCCCCGACGTACAACTGGCCCTGCTGCGGGCGCTCTACGAAGCCAAGCGGTCCGTCGACCGGATGGCCGAGAGCGCCGCGACCGTCGCAGGCCGCAGCGGAGCCAGCTACACACAGCTCGGCGCTGCCTGGGGCGGCATCAAGCGCCAGTCCGCCCGACTCAAGTGGCCCCACGCCGTGGCGAAGCGGTCGGCCAGCGAGTCCATCCCGCTGCGCTACGCGGGCGGCACCGCCGTCATCCACCACGACCCGGACGCCGACGCCTGGTGGTACACCGCCGTCGCCGCGGACGGACAGGAGGAGGAGTCGCAGGCCGTGCACCCCACGTACGCGGAGGCCATCGCCCGGGCGACGGAGTTCCTCCTGGGCCGCGCCGAGTCCGCCGGACCGGCGGCTTCCTGACGGCGCGGGTGCCGCCCGCTCAGTAGCCCCTGACGAGGAGCCCCGCTCGGGTCTGGGGCCAGGTGGTGCGCAGGTAGTGGTCCTCGGCGGCGCGCCAGCGGAGGATCCACTCCTCGGAGTTCTCGCCGCGTGCGCGCACCCGCCGCAGGCAGACGTCCCGAGGGGTGTCGACGTAGGCGGTGAGGTCGTAGTACGGGGCCAGTTCCGGACGGGCGGAGTAGACCCCCTCGACGATCACCACGCTGCCGCGGGCGACCTCGCGCCAGGCCCCCAGCCGTCCGGTGCTCCAGTCGTAGAGCTGGTAGCGGACGGCCCGGCCGGCCCGCAGCGGGATCAGCACCTGGTCGCGCAGCCGCTCCCAGTCGAAGTAGCGGTGGTATCCCTGTTCGGCGTCGAGTTGCTCGCGCTCGTGCTCGGGCATGGGGCGGTAGAAGTCGTCCACGTGGACCACGACGGCGCCGCCGAGGAGCGTGGCCACCGCGGTGGCCAGCGTGGTCTTGCCTGATCCGCCGGCGCCGTCGACGGCGAGGAGTCTGGTGGCCCGTCGGGTCGGGGGCAGCCGCAGAAGGCCTTCGGCAACGTCCCCCGCCCGCTCCGCCAAGTCCACGGGCTGCCGGTCCTGCGGCGGCCCGGTCGTCCACGCGGCACTCGACAGCACGATCTCCTTCGCCTCCGCGAGGCCGGCCCCGAGCAGGTTCCGGGTGACGATGATCGAGTCCATCACCCCCGTTCCGAGCTCCCGCAGTAGCTGCTGGACCTGTTCCATTCCCTCGCCCCGCTCGAGCAACGGTGTGCACCGGTCGACCAAGCGGGCCATGAGGGCGGCGCGTTCGGGAGGAAGGCCGTAGCGGCTGTCGGGCACGGGAACTCCTTGCGGGCGGCGCGTACGGTGGGGACGAGCTAGCGAACACGGCCTCCGGCGCCGCCCGCGGGGCAGACCTCGGCCCCCAGACCGATTGCGGAGAGGATCGCCTCGACCGTCTCCTCGACCGATTGCGCGGCGTTGTCGATCCACGTTCCTTCCCGCCCGAGTTCGGAGCGCAGCGCCTCGTCCAGCGGGGACCAGTCCACGGCGAGGACCTTCTCGCGGGTCTGGTTCCGCTCCCACGCGACCGCCGGACCGGGAGCCAGCACGACGAGGTGCAGCGGCACGGCCGTCAGCTTCGCGCGGTAGAGGTCGAGGTGGGAACGGCGGACCACGACGTCATCGAGCACCGGGACGAAACCGGCCCGCGCGAAGCTGTCCGCCAGGAGGTGCCTGTCAGGAGGATCGCTCCCGCGGCCGGTTCGCGGTCGACGGACATCTGCTGCAAGGCCATACGAATTCTCCGGTCGATCACTGGGGGTTGGGGGCTGTCCAGTAGCCCCTGCGGTCATCCCCGCACTCTATGATCACGTCGATCTGATGGGCCGACAGGGGGAGCGGGCGATGGTCCTGCGCGGGCGTGCGTGGAGTGCGACGGGAGCCGTTGTCATGGTGGGGACGGTCATGGCCGGGTGCGCGGGTGGCGGCGGGGCCGCCGGATCCCCCGGCCGGTCTTCGGCCGGTACCGCAGGCGGCGCCGCGCCGCTGCTGACCGAGGCGCAGGCCAAGTTGGTCTTCGACAGGTAGGTGCTGGAGAAGGCCGCAGCCGTCGAAAAGGGCGACACCGGGGCGGTCGCCGCCGTGGAGGGCGGTCGGCTGCTGGAGGAGAGCCGGGCCGCGGCGCGGCTGGACCAGGCCAAGGGAACCAAGACGACGCCGGTCCGTTATGTGCAACCGGTGTTCCTGATTCCGGCGGTGGTGGAGGGTGCGCGGGCTCCCCGGGGATTCGCCGTACTGAGCAAGAGGGAGGGGGCGGAGAAGGACCGGAGCTCTGTCCTGCACTACTTCACTCGTGGCGGAGACGGCGGAGACGGCGGAGGCGGCGGAGGCGGCGGAGGCGCTGGGGACTGGAAGGCCGTGGTGGCCACTTGGGTCGTCACCGTGCCTCCTCCGGCGACCCCGAGCGCCTCGCCGACGGCGTCCCCCGAGGCGGGGGTCATCAAGGTCCGCCCGAAGGTGCTGCCGGAGCCGGCGCGGGGAGCGGCCGACAGCGCGGAGCTGTCGCCGACCGCGACGGCGGACACCGCTGTGTGCGGGCGCTACGCGGACTACTTGAGCTTCATCGCGCCGGCGGGGAAGCCGGACAGCCCGCACTTCGAACCGGGTGACTTCACCAGCAAGATGGTGGACCACTTCAACGGGTGGGACGCGGAGAAGTTGCAGCGCAGCTTCTCCTACCGGCCGGCGGGGGAGGAACTGCCGGTGTTCCGGCTGAAGAACGGCGGCTCCCTGGTCACCTGCACGCTCGAGGGAACGTACCGGAACCGGGGTGTCACCGTGGCGAACTGGGCGCTGCTGGATGCGGAGAGCGACTCCGAAGCCTTGCTGGGCGGGGGTCGCCGCAAGTGGGCCAGCATCGAGGAAGTGTGGAGTGTGACGGCGGTCGTGGAGGTCCCGCAGGGCGGTGGACCCGCGACGGTCCTCTCCACCGATGCCTACGACGCGACGAAGTTGTCGGTGAAGGGCGTGGAGTGGAAGTAGGGCGGCTGCGTGCCCCCCGCTGCGGCCCGGAGGACCGGTCCGGACGGGCCGGGCCTACCGCGCGACCGTGAGGAGGGCCGTCAGGCGGGCAGTGTGCGGGGTCGGGGACGTCGGGTGGAGGAGTTCCGTGCGGTGGACCAGGCGGGGGGTGCGGACCGGGACCGCCGTGGTGCCGGGGAAGGCGGCGGCCAGGGAGAGGGGGAGGGCGGTCAGGCCGTGGCCGGCCGCGGTCAGGGCCGCCAGGGCGTGCGGATCGGTGCCGTGGTGGCGGATTCGCGGCTGGAAGCCGGGGGTGTGGCTGACCTCGCGGAGCCGGGCGAGGGGGACCGCCGTGTCGGGCGCGTCGATCCACTGCGCCTGCGCGAGGTCGGGCAGCCGGACCGAACTCCGCCGCGCCAGGGGGTGGTCGTGCGGGAAGAGCACGGCCAGGGGCTCCTCGGTGACGGCGAGGGTGACGGTGGGGCCGAGGTCCGGCAGCGGGAGGGGGTCGCTGGGCGCGGCCACCCCGTCCACGAGGCCGAGGTCGGCGCGGGCGGTCAGGACCGCCTCGAGTACGGAGTCCCGGCCCAGGACGTGGAGGTCGACGTCGACCGGCCCCTCGGCGCGCAGCCGGGCCAGGGCCCGGGCGAGCGCCGGGCCGAAGGTCGCGGGGGAGCAGGCCAGCGTCAGCCGGGCGTCGGGGGCCCGGTGCAGACGGGCGATGTCGGCGCGGGCCGCGTCCAGGCGCAGGAGCAGCGCGGGGGCGTGTTCCATCAGCCGGGCCCCCGCCTCGGTGGGGGCGACGGGCCGCCGCTCGACCAGCCTGGCGCCCAAGTCGGCTTCGAGCGCCGCGATGTGCTGGGAGACGGCCGACTGCGTGTAGCCGAGGACCGAAGCGGCGGTGGAGAAGGAGCGGTGTTCGAGGACCGCGACGAAGGTGCGGAGGAGATGCGGATCCATGGGCATCAGTATCGCTTATGTGGGTAGTGCGGATCATCGTTGGACGTGATGGGCCGAGGGCTCGGAGGATGGTCGTCATGATGAACGTGAACCAGACCGCCGGCCCGGCAACCGCCCGCATCGCCCTCATCGCGGACCGCTCCGACGCCGTACGTTCCCACGCCCGCGTCCCCGGCCTGCTGGAGGCGTTGCGCCTGCGCGAGGGCCTGGACCTGGACGCCTACTGGATCCCCACCGAGGAGGCGGGCGAGGGCATGGACGGCTTCGACGCCGTCTGGGTCCTGCCCGGCAGCCCCTACCGCAGCGAGGACGGGGTGCTCGCGGCGATCCGGGACGCCCGCGAGAACGGCATCCCCTTCCTCGGCACCTGCGGCGGCTTCCAGCACGCCCTGCTGGAGTTCGCCCGTACGGTCTGCGGCCTCGACCGGGCCGCCCACTCCGAGAACGCCCCCGGAACCGCCGAGGCGGACGCCGTGGTCGTCCCGCTGGCCTGCTCGCTCGTGGGCCACGAGGGCACCGTACGGATCACCCCCGGATCCCGCGCCGCCCGGCTGCTCGGCGCGGACCGCACGCAGGCCCGCTACCACTGCACCTACGGCCCCAACCCGCTCCACCTGGACCTGCTCCGCGCCCACGGCATGACCTTCACCGGCGCCGACGAGTCGGGAGACATCCGCATCGCCGAACTGGCCGAGCACCCCTTCTTCCTGGCCACCCTCTTCCAGCCCGAACTGGACGGCGACGGCACCCGCGCCCACCCGATCGTCACGGGCCTGGCGGCGGCGGCCGTCGAGCACGCGCGGGTCCGCTGACCGCGGGGGCGGAAGGGGGGTGTTCCCTGCCGGGGGCGGGAAGGTTCAGGCGCGCGGCTGACCCGAACACCGGTCACCGGTCGAGGTCGCACTCGAACCACACCGTCTTTCCGGTGGAGTCCGCGTCCGTGCCCCAGCGGTCGGTGACCGCCTCGACCAGGAGCAGGCCCCGGCCGCCCTCGCTGAGCTCCCCGGAGTCGGGTGCGGGCCGCGGTGGCGCGGGGCAGCCGTCCGAGACCTCCACGCGCAGTCCGGCCGGCTGTCGGAGGATGAGGACCGCGCAGCCCCGCCCGGGGACGTGTCGTGCGACGTTGGCGACCAGCTCGGTGAGCGCGAGCTCCGCGGCGTCGGCCAGGGCGTCGAGCTCCCACTGGGCGAGGAACATCCGCAGGATGCGGCGCATGTGCCGGGCGGAATGGTCACCGACGGTGAAGCCCATGCGGTAGCTGTGGTCAATTCCTGCTGATGAGGGGCCAGTTGCGAGATTCATGACATCAGGGTGAGGTGGCGTCGTTACGCTCGGCTATGGACCGAAACGAACGCCGCACGGCGTGAACTTGGGGGTGACCGCTCCATGGTCAACATCCGCAGCCTCGATCCCAGCGCCTCGCCGCTGGACTACTACGGCTCGGAACTGCGCCGCCTGCGGGAGGCCGCCGGACTGAAACAGGGGCAGCTGGGCGACATCATCTTCTGCGCGGGCTCGCTGATCGGGCAGATCGAGACCGCGAGGAAGGTGCCGACCCGAGACTTCTCGGAACGGGTCGACGCCGCGCTGGACACGGGCGGGGTGTTCTCCCGCCTGGTGGGGCTGGTGCTGCGGAGCCAGCTGCCGACGTGGTTCCAGGCGTACGCGGAGATGGAGGCGAAGGCGACCTACATCTCCACCTTCCAGGCGCAGCTCGTCTACGGACTGCTGCAGACGGAGGCGTACGCGCGGGCCGTGCTCGGCGTGCGGCACGACAAGCGCCTCGACGCGCAGGTGGCCGCCCGCATGGAGCGGCAGCGGATCCTGGACCGCGAGCACCCGCCGCTGATGTGGGTGGTGCTGAGCGAGGCCACCCTGCACCAGGAGGTCGGCGGCCGGGAGGTGATGCGAAACCAACTCGCCCACCTGTTGGAGCTGCGGGACCGGGAGTGGGTGCGGGTGCAGATCCTGCCCTTCGAGGCGGGCGCGCACGCGGGGCAGATGGGTTCGTTCACCCTCCTGCGCTTCGACGACGACCCGGATCTCGTCTACACCGAGGACTTCGTGCAGGGGCACATGACGGCCAATCCGGAAGCTCTCAGGGAGGGTTCGCTCCGTTACGATCACCTGCAGGCCGCTGCGCTCTCCGTGGAGAAATCGGCGGAACTGATCGCCCGCGTAATGGAGGAACGCTATGGACACCATCCAGAACCTGACGGGCGCGCGGTGGCGTAAGTCCTCGTACAGCAGTGACACCGGCGGTGATTGCGTCGAGTGCGCCCCGCTCGGCGACGCCGCCTGGCACAAGTCCTCGTACAGCGGTGACACCGGCGGCGAGTGCGTGGAGATCGCCCCCCAGCCGTGCCGGATCGCCGTCCGGGACTCCAAGGTCCCCGACGGCCCCGCCTTCACCGTCGCCCCCGCCGCCTTCGCGGAGTTCGTCCGCAGCCTCTGACGGGACGGCGCGCCGCTGCTCCGGACGCCTGTGGGTGGCCCGAGCAGCGGCGGGGCCGGGGTCTACGAGGGGTCGGTCAGGTTGGTGATGATCTGCGAGGTGACCCCTACGGTGTACCACACCTCGTTCTGTGTGCCGTCTTCAAACTTCTGGGTCACGACGACCTTGGCGTTGCCGTCCGCCTGGCCCGTCTCCACCGCGTCCCAGCCGGTGGGATGGTCGTTCCGGCGGAAGGCCGGAGCCGGCGAGGAGCGCCGCCGTGCACGCGCCGATCACCGCACTGCGGAGGTGGGGGCGGTAGGGCATGGGACTCCTGGGTAAGGGTGCGAACGGGACATGCGCACTCAAGCAAGGTCCAGGTGGCGGGCATAGCGCCCATTAGGGATCCCCTCGCGCCTGCCCTCCCTTGAGGAAAAGGGTTTCGGGTGACACCTGTCCCGGGGCGGCCGGGAGGCGCAGGAATACCCGGTCGGCCGGTGGTACGGAAGCAGGACCGTGCGCTCGGCCACCCCTTGCCTTCATCACGCAAACAACTGGCTTTACCCTGAGGCGGGTTCGGACGACCACAGGGGATCACCGGGGGCGGGCAGCATGGGCAGCGCGATCAGTGACGGGCGGGATGGCCGGGACGGCCGGGACGACGATTACGTCGACGGGGGCATAAAGCCGCTCGCGGCCGGTGATCCGAGCCGGATCGGGCCGTACCTGCTCCTCGGGCGCCTCGGTGCCGGCGGCATGGGCCGGGTGTTCCTGGCGCGCTCCGAGGGCGGGCGTACGGTCGCGGTGAAGGTGGTGCACGAGGAGCACGTGGCCGACGCGCAGTTCCGGGCCCGCTTCCGGCGCGAGATCGACGCCGCCCGGAAGGTGGGCGAGCGGTACACCGCACCCGTCCTGGACGCGGACCCCGACGCCGAACGGCCCTGGGTGGCCACCGGATACGTACCCGGGCTCTCGCTCGAGCAGATCGTGCGCCGGTACGGCCCCCTGCCCGTGGACTCCGTACACGCCCTCGCGGACGGGCTGCTGCACGCCCTGAAGGACATCCACACCGCCGGGATCGTGCACCGCGACCTCAAGCCGTCGAACGTGATGCTCACCGTCGAGGGCAGCCGGGTCATCGACTTCGGGATCTCGCGCGCCCTGGAGACCTCCGTCGAATCGCTGCTCACCAGCACCGGCATGGTCGTCGGCTCGCCCGGGTTCATGTCGCCCGAGCAGGTGCGCGGGCAGCGGGCCGGGGCGAAGAGCGACGTGTTCACGCTCGGCTGTGTCCTGATGTACGCGGCCACGGGCGAGCTGCCCTTCGGGCACGGCGCCAGCAACCAGCACGCGGTGATGTTCCAGATCGTGGAGGGCGAGCCGGCCCTGGAGCGGGTGGCGGACCCCGCCCTGAGCGCGCTCATCGGCCGCTGCCTGGTCAAGGGCGTCGAGGAACGGCCGGGCGTGGACGAGCTGCTGGAGGATCCGGAGCGGGTCCGCCCGGCGGTGCGCGGCGGGGCGTGGCTGCCGCCAGAGGTGGTCGAGCGGCTGGCCCGGCAGGCGGCGCGGCTGCTCGACGCGGAGGCGGCACCGGTCGAGGAGCCGGTGCCCGCGCCCGTGCCCCCGTCCGTGCCGGTGGGGGACGCGCAGACCCCCGACCGGGGGACGCTCGGGCTGCGGCCGGAGGCGGAAGGGTCCGGCGGGTCGGGAGGGTCCGGCGGGTCCGGCGGGTCCGGCGAGCAGGTCGTCGTGGTCGTCGATCCGGCGGGCGGGGCGGTGCCCGCAGCGGCGACCGGTCCGTCTGCCGGACCGGCCACCGGCGGCGGTACCGCGCCGCGCGAACGGCGCGGGGCGCGGCGGCGGTTCACCGTCGCCGTGCCGGTGGTCCTGGTGTTCACCGTCGGCGGGGGGACGGTGGCCCTGCTCGAGCCGTTCGGCGGTGGTGGTGGCGGGGCGCAGGCCTCGCCCCCGGAGAGCAGTGCGCCCGTGACCCCCGGCGCTTCCTCGGGCTCCCCTTCGGCGGCGAGCGGTTCGCCGGCCCCGGGTGCGCCCAACCCCGGCAACCCCGGCGGCACCGAGAGCCCCCAGGCCTCCCAGAGCCCACCCGTACCGGCGCCGGACGGTCAGGCCGCCGCGGCGGGCGCGGGGAACCCCGGCGGCGGCTCCGGCACCCCGGGCGGCAGCAGCGCGAGCCAGGGCGGCGGCGGGGGCCCGGCCGGCGGAGGCGCCGGTACGGGCACCGGCCCGAGCGCCACCCCAGGAGGCTCGGGCTCGCCGAGCGGCGGTGGCTCGCCGAGCGGCGGTGGCTCCCCGAGTGGTGGCGGCTCGCCCAGCGGTGGCGGCTCCGGCGGCGGCGACGCGGTGCCCGCGTACTTCGCCGGGACCTGGACCTACAAGGGCGACTTCAACATCGGCCAGCCGGGCACGGTGATCATCACCCGGTCCGGGGCGGTCCGCCTGATCAACGAGTCCCAAATGGGGCACTGCGAGAACATCGCCAAGGTGACCTCGCTGGCCTCCGGCGGGACCCGGATCAACATCGGCTCGGCGGCGGTGGACAAGTCCAAGTCCACCAGCCAGTTCTGCGGGGTCCTGGACCCCTCCTTCTTCACCAAGAGCCTGCCGGCCGGCCTCCAGCACAACGTGGGCCCGTCGCACGGCGAGGGCTACTACTACGAGAAGTCCTGACCCTCGCTGCCGGCCCGCCTCAGTAGGCGCCTCAGCGGGCGGCGGGCTGGGCGAGGGCGAGCGTGCCCCAGCAGAGGAGGGCGGTGAGGGTCCCGAAGAACGCCGGCAGGATCGTCAGCCGGAAGACCTGACCAGGGCTCCCGAACACCACCGCGCGCGCCGGGTACTTGGGGTGGTAGGCGACCTGGAACGAGGTGCCGTGTGCGGCGCCGTGGACGGGCGCGGGACGGATCCTGCCGTCGGTGGCGGTGTAGCCGTAGGTGACCTTGCCGTGGATGAGGAGGGGCCGCGCTTCGGTCGTGATGCCGTGACGGGGCAGGTACCACTCGTTCCACACCATCGCCACCATGGTCGCCGACAGCCTGCCGACAGCCAGAACGGGGACACCGAGCAGCAGCACCGCGAGCGCGCGGCTCACGTGGTCCCCGGCGATCACCACGCGCGCCGCGAGGGCGACGAGTCCGAGGACGGCCGCGGCCATCGCGCAGCGGCCGAAGAACTCGGCCGGCTGGAGCGGCTCCGCGCCCTCCTCACCGCCCTCCTCGCCGCTCGCCTCCCGGCCGGCGGCGGCCGCGTCCTCGCGGGGCGTGACCGTCACGAGTGCCGATCCGTCCGCCGGGACCCGGCCGGCGGGGCGCTCGGGCAGCGAGCCGTTCATCGCCGCAGCGAAGGCGGCGGCCGAGGCACGGCTCACGCCCCCGATCCGGTACGGGACCGGCTTGGTCCCGGAGGGGACCGCCAGTTCCACGGCCACCACCCGCCCCCTCGCGTGCACGCGGGCGACGGCGGCAAGGGGGATGCGGACCTCCTCGTGGAGGCGCTGAAGGACCATTCCGCCGCTGTCCGCGCGGAGTTCGGTACCTCGGTCACCCAAGAGGGCGGGTATGGAGGACATGGGCGCGATCGTAGGGGGCGGGGGTTTCCCGGAGGTGTCCCGAAGACGTACGGTCGCCGCTGTGGACACGGTCTCCCAGGTGCTCGGCTGGTCCGTCGCGGTGGGCGGCGTCGTCCTCCTCCTCGCCCTCTTGTCGATCATCGGCGAGCGGGACGCGCTCAACGAGATGAGAGAACTCGGGGAGACGGGTGTCGAGGTCCCGGCGGTCCTGGTCGCGCTGGAGTCGCTGCGGGCTTCGCGGTGTGCGCCGTGGCCGTGACGGGCCTCGCCCTCATCCCCTGACCCCGCCGCCCCGTCGCCCCGTCGCCTCGCCGCCCCGCCGCCCCGCCGCCTCGCCGTCCCGCTTCCCCGTCGAGCGCAGGGCTTCCGAGCCGCGCCCGCGCCGGGTCCCGAGCCCGGCGCGTGCCCTCGACGCGCCCTTCGCAAAGTGAGAACACGTTTCAGTTCTGACCTTCCGTCAGAATGAAACGTGTTCTACTCTGCCGCGCATGGGCATCGGAATCACACAGGAACAGCGGGAGTTGGCCGAGGCCGCACGCGGCTGGGTCGCGCGGGCCGTGCCGCCCGAGGAGGTGCGCAAGCTCCTCGACACCCCGCCGCAGACGGGCTCGCGGCCCGCCTACTGGGACGGGCTGCTCGCCTCCGGGCTGCTGGAACCCCACCTGGAGGGCGGCACCCTGCTCGACCTCGCCGTCGTGGTGGAGGAGGCCGCCCGGGCGGCGCTGCCCGGGGCGTACCTGCCGAGCGTGCTGGCCTCCGTACTCCTGGACCGGGCCGGGGCCGAGCCCCTCGACGGTCGGGTCGCGGCCGTGGCGCTCGGGCCCGGGGGCCTGACCGCCGTCGCCGTGGAAGGCGGGTACCTCCTCGACGGGACCGCGCCGCCGGTGCTGGGCGCGGGCGAGGCCGACCTCGTGCTGCTCGCCGCCGAGACCGCGCACGGGACCCGCTGGTTCGCCGTCGGCGCCGCCGCGCTGGACATCCGTACCCAGGACAGTGCCGACCCCACCCGGCCCACCGCCGAGGTCCGCGCCCGCGGGGTCACCGCCGGGCCGGGCGCCCTGCTGGAACTGGACGCCGCCCTCGTGCGGGACCTCGCCTGCGTGCTGTTCGCCGCCGACGCCTGCGGCACCGCCGCCTGGGCCCTGCACACCGCCGCCGAGTACGCGAAGGTCCGCGAGCAGTTCGGGCGGCCCATCGGACAGTTCCAGGGGATCAAGCACCTGTGCGCCGACATGCTCGTGCGCGTGGAGCAGGCCCGGGCGCTCGCCTGGGACGCCGCGCAGGCCACCGAAGAACCGGCCGAGGTGCGCTCGCTGGTGGCCGCGCTGGCCGCGGGCACCGCGCTCGACGCCGCGTACTCCTGCGCCAAGGACTGCGTCCAGGTGCTCGGCGGCATCGGCTTCACCTGGGAGCACGACGCCCACATCTACCTCCGCCGGGCCCTCGTCGCCCGCCAGCTCCTCGGCTCCGGCGACGGCCACCGGGTCCGCGCCGTACGGCTCGCCGCCGCCGGCGCGCGGCGCGAGCTCCGCCTGGAACTGCCCGCGCGGGCCGAGACCCACCGCGCGAAGGCCCGTACCGCCATCGCGGACGCGGCCGGCCTCGACCCCGCCACCGCCCGCCGGGTGCTGGCACCCACCGGATACGCGGCCCCCTACCTGCCGGCCCCGTACGGGCTCGGCGCCGGACCCGTCGAACAGCTCGTCGTCCAGCAGGAACTGGCGGCCGCCGGGGTCAAGGTCGCCGACCTCGGGATCGCCACCTGGGTCGTGCCCTCACTGCTCGCCTACGGGACCGCCGAACAGCAGGAGCGCTACCTGCTCCCCACGCTGCGCGGGGACGTCACCTGGTGCCAGCTCTTCTCCGAGCCGGGCGCCGGCTCCGACCTCGCCTCGCTGCGGACGAAGGCGGAGCGGGTGCCGGACGGGGAAGGCTGGCTGATCAACGGGCAGAAGGTGTGGACGAGTTCCGCGCACAGCGCCGACTACGGGATCCTGCTGGCCCGCACCGACCCGGACGCCCCCAAGCACAAGGGGCTCGGCTATTTCATCGTCGACATGAAGACCCCCGGGATCGACATCCGGCCGCTCAAGGAGATCACCGGCGAGGCCCTCTTCAACGAGGTCTACTTCGACGACGTGCCACTGCCGCCGGACGCCCTGGTCGGCGCCGAGGACGGGGGCTGGAAGGTCGCCCGCAACACCCTCGGCAACGAACGCGTCCACATGGCCGACCAGATGACCTTCGACACCGGCCTGGAAGCACTGCTCGCCCGCTCCGCCGAACTCGAAGGCGGGTACCGGGTGCGGATCGGGGCCCTGGCCGCCGAAGCGCACGCCCTGGCCTGCATCGGGCTGCGCACCACGCTCCAGCAGGTCTCCGGACTGGAGCCGGGCGCGGGCGCGTCCGTACGCAAACTCGTCCAGACCCCGCACCAGCAGCGGACCGCCGAGCTCACGCTCGAACTGCTGGGCCCGGCGGGCGCGGTGAGCGAGGGGGCGGGGAAGCGGGCCGTGCACGGCATGCTCATGTCCCGCTGCCTGACCATCGCCGGCGGCACCACGCAGGTCCAGCTCAACGTCGTCGCCGAGCGGATTCTCGGCCTTCCCAGGGACTGACCGAAGGACTGACCGAAGGACTGAAGGGCAGTGGGGACACATATGAAGTCGTACATCGTGGGCGTCGGCATGACGAAGTTCGAGAAGCCGGAGTCGAGGGACTGGCAGTACTGGGACATGGTCAAGGAGGCCGGCGACGCGGCGCTCGCGGACGCGGGCATCGACTACGGGCTGGTCGAGCAGGTACCGGTGGGCTACTGCTTCCAGGCCTCCACGGCCGGCCAGCGGGCCGCGTACGAGCTGGGGCTGAGCGGGGTACCCGTCTACAACGTCAACAACAACTGCGCGACGGGCTCGACGGCGCTGATGCTGGCGCGACAGTTCGTCGAGGGCGGGACCAACGACTGTGTGCTCGCGCTGGGCTTCGAGAAGATGAAGCGCGGCGCGCTGGGCGGGGGCGCGGACGGCGGGGACTTCAAGACCTCGCCGGTGGCCCGGCACTACGGGATCATGGCCGCCGGGCACGGCTTCGAGATGTCCCCGCCGACCGCGCAGATCTTCGGAAACGCGGCGCGGGAACACATGAAGCTCTACGGGACCACGGCCGCGCAGCTGGCGGCCGTCGGGGCCAAGAACCACCGGCACTCGGCGAACAATCCGAACGCGCAGTTCCAGGACGTCTACACGGTCGAGGAGATCCTCGCCGCGAAGACGATCCACGAGCCGCTGACCAAGCTCCAGTGCTCGCCGACCTCGGACGGGGCGGCGGCGGCGCTCGTCGTATCGGAGCGCTTCGTGGAGCGGCACGGGCTGGGGGAGCGGGCGGTGGAGATCGTCGCGCAGTCGATGACGACGGACACCGAGGCGTCCTTCGCCTCCGGATCCTGCATCGACGTGGTCGGCAAACCGATGACGGCGGCGGCGGGGCGGGCGGTCTTCGCGGCGTCCGGGCTCGGGATCGGTGACGTCGACGTCATCGAGCTGCACGACTGCTTCTCGATCAACGAGCTGCTGACGTACGAGGCGCTGGGCATGTGCGAGGACGGCGGGTCGGGGGTGTTGGTGGAGTCGGGTGCGACGACGTACGGCGGCCGGTGGGTGGTCAACCCCTCGGGCGGGCTCATCTCCAAGGGGCACCCCCTGGGCGCGACCGGCCTTGCGCAGGCGGCGGAACTCGTCTGGCAGCTCCGGGGCGAGGCGGGGCCCCGGCAGGTCTCCGGGGCGAGGGTCGGGCTGGCGCACAACATAGGGCTGGGGGGTGCGGCGGTGGTCACCCTCCTGCGGAAGTAGCTCCGCGGGCCGGGTGCGGCGCCGTCGCCTGCGCCTCAAACGCCGGCGGGGCTGGGGTGTGGCCGGCGTCGGTCTGGCTGCGGGTGGGGGTCGGTGCCGGGGGCGGGGTGGGATGTGGGCCTGGACTGCATGATTTAGGCGCCCTCGGCTCTACTTCGACAGCCGTGGGGTGTACCTGCGCCACACATCACGCTTTACGTCCCGGCCGACACCCCACCCCGCCCCCGTCCCCGCCCCGGGCATGTCAGCCGTCCGGCGTTTGAGGACCGGGGTCTGGGGCGGGGCCCCAGGGGGTCCGGGCGCAGCCCGGTACCCCGCTTTCAGCCCGTCCGGCGTTTGAGGACCGGGTCAGGGCCGGGCCCTGGGAACGGTGGAAGGGTGGGTAGGGGACTTCGCCCCGCGCAGCGGGCCAGGGCGAGGGGCGGCGCCGCTCAGACGCGCGCAGCGCTCAGCGGAGCCAAGCTCGGCATCAAGCGCACCGCGTTGTCCCGGTTGATCCCCCGCTGGTGCGCCGGCGTCAGCGCGGGGTCACCCGCCAGCGCCGGGAGAGCGATGTCCGTGACCATCTCCGCAGGGCAAGCGGGCCAGTCGCTGCCGAAGAGGATGCGGTCGGGGCTCGCCATCGCCAGCAGGGTGCCCGCAGGGGACATGGGCCCGGCGGTGTCGTAGTAGAAGCGGAGCAGGTGGTCCCGGACCATCGCCGGGTCGACGGGCGGCGTGAGCGCGCCCGCGAAGGCCTGTACGCGGGTGGCGATGTGCGGGAGGAAGCCGCCCGCGTGCGGCAGGATCACCGACAGGTTCGGGAACCGGTCCAGGGTGCCCTTGTGGATCATGTTCAGTGCGGCCCGCGTGGTGTCCAGCAGGAAGTCGCACAGGAAGTTCGGGATCCCCGGCACGGCCACCGCCCCGGGGCCCCCGGCCGGCGCCCCGCCGGGGAGCGGCAGGTTGTGCGGGTGCGTGTCCACGACGGCGGAGCGTTCGTCGAGTTCGGCGAAGAGCGGGTCGTAGGAGGGGTCGCCCAGGTAGACGCCCCCGTAGTTCGCGGTGACGTTCACCCCTACCGCGCCCAGCTCGTCGAGCCCGTACCGCAGGGCCCAGCGCGCGACCTCCGGGTCGTCGAGGAAGAGCGGGGCGTGGAACGCGAAGCGGCCCGGATGGGCGGCCGTCACCTCCGCCGCCGCCCGCAGGGTGACGGCGGTGGCCTCGCGCAGTTGCGCGGACGTCGTGTAGCGCGCGGGGAGCATCGGCTTGAGGACGGCGGTGGCGATCCCCGCCCGGTCCATCAGATCCAGGGCCGCCGCGGCATCCCAGCGCGCCCACGGCGGCAGGGCCTTCCGGTTCACCAGGCCCCGGCCCTCGGCCCACTCCAGCCACTCCGGGGCGCAGAAGTGGTGGTGGACGTCGATCCTGTCGCGGCTGCCGTCGTCCGGCGGGGTGAGGTCCGCAAGGTCTGCGAGGTTTGCGAGGTCTGCAAGGTCTGAGGTGTCCGGCATGGGGGGACCTTATGGCGGGGCCGCGCCGGTGTGCGCGGGACGGGTCGGGGACCCGGGCGATCCGCTCAGGCGGGCGTAGTTTCGGGCCCGAACGGGGTAATGGAGGTTAGTCGGGCCGCGGGCCGCGGGAGTGAGGTGGCTGGACAGTCGAGCCCCACGAGAGGTCTGAGCCCGTGACGACCGAACCCGCAGTGGCAGTGAGTGACGGCCTCCCCGTCGGCGAGGCCCTGGCGGCCGTGTCCATGGGCACGCCGGAGTACCGTACGTGCCCCTACCCGGTCTACCGGTCGCTCCGGGAGCAGGCCCCCGTCTGCAAGCTGACCACGCGCCACGGGGTGGACACGTATCTCATCACCCGGTACGAGGACGCCCGGCTCGCGCTGTCCGATCCGCGCATCGGCAAGGACATGCACGAGGGCATCGACATCTACCACGCGGTCTTCGGGGACACCTGCGACGCCCTCGACGACAACCTGATCTTCGCCGACCCCCCTCGGCACACCCGGTTGCGGCACATCGCCCACGAGGCCTTCACCCCGCGCCACGTCAAGCTCCTGCGCCCGCGCATCGAGCAGCTCGCCGGCGAACTGCTGGCCAAGTGCCCGACGGACACCCCCGTCGACCTGATGGCCTCCTTCGCGCTGCCGCTTCCCGTCATGGTCATCTGTGAACTGCTCGGCATCGTCGGGGACGAGCGCACGGACGTCCTGAAGTGGTTCGGGCAGGTGACCCGCTCCCGGTTCAGCAAGGACATGGCCGCCGACCTGGCCGAGGCCGAGGACTGGCTGCGGAACCACTTCCTCGGCCTGGTCGCCCGCAAGCGCGCGGAACCGGCGGATGACTTCCTCACCGTGCTGATCCAGACGCAGCACGAGGACGGGGCCCTGACCGACGACGAACTCGTCTCGATGATGTGGGTCCTGCTCTTCGCCGGCCACAAGACCACCACCTACCAGATCGGCAACGCGGTCTTCTCCCTGCTCTCCCACCCCGACCAACTGGCGCTGGTCCGGGAGGACCGCGCGCTCCTGCCCCAGGCGATCGAGGAGCTGGTCCGGTTCGAGTGTTCCGTGGAGACCTCCACGTTCCGCTACGCCCTGGAGGACCTGGAGATCGGGGGAGTCGCCATCCCCCGGGGCTCCCTCGTCCAGATCGCGATCTCCTCCGCGAACCGCGACCCGGAGAAGTTCGCGGATCCGGACACGCTGGACGTGACGCGCAAGGGGCTGCAGAGCACCCACCTCGGCTTCGGTCACGGACCGCACTACTGCCTCGGCGCCCCGCTCGCCCGCATGGAGCTGGAGACCGCGCTGACGGCCCTGCTCGACCGGTTCCCCGACATGGTCCTGGCCACCCCGGAGGTGGGCCACGAGGACTGGCTCAAGGGGCCCTTCCCGGCCTTCCGCGGGCTGGAGAAGCTGCCGGTCGCCCTGGACCCCTCGCGGACGGTCGACGACTGGACGGCGCCCGCCCCCGGCTGAACCGTCCGGTCGTCGGACGTCTCGGACGTCTCGGACGTCTCGGGCGCCTCGTACGTCCTTCGTGCGCGCATCCGCCCCGCCGGTCCTCCGTGAGGATCCGCGGGGCGGACGCATGTCCGGCAGGGCCTACGAGGCCTCCGGGGAGGGCGGGCCTACGAGGCCTGCGGGGCTTCCAGCGCCGGGTCGACCACCGACTCCCCGCGGGAGGCGCGGCGGATGCGGTCCGCGAGGTCCTCGACCGGGCCGTCCCGCAGGACCAGGCCCGCCGCGCCGGCGGCGAGTGCGGCCTCCGGCAGGCCCGGGTGGGCGGAGCCCGTCATCACCAGGATCCGGCATTCCGGATCCTCCGCCAGGAGCACCGGGACGCGCTCCACCGACTCCGTCAGCGCCACCGCCGGGCGGGCCAGCGGCGAAGCCACCACCTCGATGTCGGGCTGGAGGCCGAGGAGGACCGCCAGGGCCCGGTTCGGCGGGTCCAGGAGTACCCGCAGGGACCGGGCGGGGCGCAGGGGAACGGGCATCTCATCCACCCGGCCAGGGTAGGGGCGAAGTGTCCCGTACCGGCGTAACGCCCCGCGGGGGAAGTGGGTCTGACAGAGAGTCAGGAGTCTTCCCAACTGCTGGGGCGTGCGTTATACATTCCTTCACCGGGCAACCTAGAACGCGTTCTAGAGTGCCGGGTCCCGCATACGACCTCGGTGCGGCCGACGGTGCGGACGGCCGCGCCGAGGTCTTCCAAGGCGCCGCGCTTCCCCAGGCGGTGCTTCACAGCAGGTGCCTCAAAGACGGTGTTTCCAACACAGGGAGCAGCACGCCCATGCCGATCGATGCCGCCAAGGCCCTCGCCGCCGAACCCCGCAAGGGGAACATCGCCTGGGACCACAAGGACATCCAGCTCTACCACCTCGGACTCGGCGCGGGGACCTCCCCGAACAACCCCGGGGCCGCCACCGACCCCGACGAACTGCGCTACACCCTGGAGTCCAAGCTCCACGTGCTCCCCAGCTTCGCGACCGTCGCCGGCGCCGGCATGGCCATGATGGGCGGCCTCGCCGCCCCCGGCATCGAGGTCAACCTCGCCAACGTGCTGCACGGCAGCCAGTCCATCGAGCTGCACCGGCCCATCCCGGTCAAGGGGGAGGCCGCCTCCACCGCCACGGTCGCCGCGGTCTACGACAAGGTCAAGGCGGCCGTGATCGTCCTGCGCACCGAGGTCGCGGACGCCGACGGGCCGCTGTGGACCTCCGACGCGTCGATCTTCGTACGCGGCGAGGGCGGCTTCGGCGGCGACCGCGGCCCCTCCGTCAAGGCCGAGCAGCCCGAGCGGGCGCCGGACCGGATCGAGGAGCGCAAGATCCGCGAGGAGCAGGCCCTGCTGTACCGCCTCTCCGGAGACTGGAACCCGCTCCACGCGGACCCCGAGTTCGCCAAGATGGCCGGCTTCGACCAGCCGATCCTGCACGGCCTGTGCTCGTACGGAATGACCCTGAAGGCCGTGGTCGACACCGTTCTGGACGGCGACGTGTCCCGCGTCCGCGCCTACCGCACCCGCTTCGCCGGGATCGTCTTCCCCGGCGAGACCCTGCGGATCCGGATGTGGCAGGAGCCCGGCCGGGTCCTCGTCACGGTGAGCGCCGCCGACCGGGACGACGCCCCGGTCCTCGCCGACGCCGTCGTCGAACACGGCTGAGCGGATCCGGCAGCCGAAGCACGCGAAACCCCGCAGCCGCAGACACCCAGAAGGAGCCGCACCGTGCGCGCAGCACTGCAGAGCGAGATAGGCCAGGACAAGCTCGAAGTCGTCGAGGACATGCAGGCCGTGGGCTTCGGCCCCGGCAAGGTCAAGATCCGCATCAAGGCCACCGGCCTGTGCCACTCCGACCTCTCCGCGATGAGCGGCGTCCTCCCGCAGCCCGCCCCCTTCATCCCGGGCCACGAGGGCTCCGGCGTGATCACCGACGTCGGTGACGGGGTCACCAGCCACAAGATCGGCGACCGGGTCCTGGTCTGCTGGCTCCCGCCCTGCGGGCACTGTCCCTCCTGCAAGCGCGGCCAGGGCCACCTGTGCCTGGAGGCCTTCGGGAACGTGGCCACCCCCAACTTCCAGCGCGGCGACAGCAGCATCTTCGGCTTCGCCGGCACCGGCACCTTCGCCGAGGAGATGGTGGTCCCGGCGGGCTGCGCCGTACCGATCCCCGACGACGTGCCCTTCGACATCGCCGCCCTGATCGGCTGCGGGGTCACCACCGGACTCGGCGCGGCCATCAACACCGCCAAGGTGGAGGCCGGTTCCTCGGTCGCCGTCATCGGCTGCGGCGGCGTCGGCATCTCCGTCATCCAGGGCGCCAAGGTGCAGGGCGCGGCCCAGATCATCGCCGTCGACCCGGTCGCCTCCCGGCGCGAGGCCGCGCTGCGCTTCGGCGCCACCGAGGCCGTCTCCCCGGAGGAGTTCGCCGACGCCAAGAACCGGATCACCGCGGGCGAGGGCTTCGACTACGTCTTCGAGGTCGTCGGCAAGTCCGCGACCACGAAGACCGCCTACGACATGACCCGCCGCGGCGGCTCCGTCGTCGTGGTCGGCGCCGGCGCGCTCGACGACAACTACTCGATCAACATGTTCTCCCTCTTCTTCGACGAGAAGAAGATCCTGCCGTCGATGTACGGCGGCGGCGACGTGCTCCGCTCCTACGAGCGCACCATCGCGCTGTGGCGGGCCGGCCGGGTGGACCTGGCGGGCCTGATCACGCACCGCGTGCAGCTCGCCGAGATCAACGACGCGCTCGACCAGATGCGTACGGGCGTCGCCCTGCGCACCTGCATCGAACTCTGACCCGTTTCGAGAGGAACCGTACGGATGTCACTGCCACTTGAGGGACTCGTCGCCATCGTCACCGGGGCGGGCCGCGGCCTGGGCCGGTCCGAGGCGATCGAACTCGCCCGGCTCGGCGCGAGCGTGGTCGTCAACGACTTCGGGCAGCCCGGCCGCGACGGCTCCGGCGAGGCCTCGGCCGCTCCGGCGGAGGAGGTCGCGGCGGAGATCCGGTCCGCGGGCGGACAGGCGGTGGCGCACCTGGGTGACGTGGCCGACTTCGAGCAGGCGCGCGAGCTGGTCGAGCTGGCGGTGAACAGCTTCGGCAAGCTCGACATCCTGGTCAACAACGCGGGCATCCTGCGCGACCGGATGGTCTTCTCGATGTCGGAGCCGGAGTGGGACTCGGTCATCCGGGTCCACCTCAAGGGCCACTTCAACACGACCCACTTCGCCTCCGTCCACTGGCGCGAACGCTCCAAGGCGGCCGGCGGACCGGTCTACGGCCGGATCATCAACACCTCCTCCGAGGCCTTCCTCGGAGGCTCGGCCGGCCAGCCCAACTACGCGGCGGCCAAGGGCGGCATCGTGGGCCTGACCACCTCCACCGCCCTGGCCCTCGCCAAGTACGGGGTGACGGCCAACGCCATCTGCCCGCGCGCCCGTACCCGTATGACGGAGGACGTCTTCGCGGGCTTCCAGGTCCCGGAGGAGGGCAAGCTCGACGCCCTCGCCCCCGAGCACGTCTCCCCGCTGGTCGGCTACCTGGCCTCCCCGGCCTCGGCGAAGGCCAACGGGCAGCTGTTCGTGGTCCACGGCGGCATCGTGGTCGTCATGGAACGCCCCAAGGTCGCGGCGAAGTTCGACACCACCAAGGAGTCCTTCTCCTACGAGGAGCTCGACGGGCTCCTCACCCCGCACTACGACTCCCGCCCGGCGAACGAGACCTTCGCGGCAGCGGAAGTCCTCGGCCTCAAGCACGACGGCTGACGGGGGCGGCAGCCCCCAGCGGCAGCCGGGAGTACGGATTCACACGCCGGGCCCGGGGTTCCTCACCCCGGGCCCGGCGTCCGTTCCGGCGTCGGCCGGACACCTCCGCCGCAGCGGCGAGGACGGATGGTCGCGCGGCCGCCGGCCCGGCCGGCCTCAGCCCAGCGGTGCCTGCTGCAAGGGGACCGGGCGGGCCGGCGCCGGCGGGAGGGGGATGGGGTCCAGGCGGACGGGTGGGGGCGGGGAGACCGGGAGGGTCATGCCCAGGAGTCCGCACGGGACTTCGGGGGTGGCGTACGGGAGGTGCAGGCGGCCCTCCGGGGTCCAGCGGCCCGTTCCGCCGAGCCAGCCGGCCGGGGCGCCCAGCCGGAACACGTGCCGGTCGGTGGGGCGCCACAGGGCCAGCCCGGCCACGGAGCCGCCGTAGCCGTCGCCGGCCTCGTCCACCCGCAGGGCGACCCCGCAGCTCTCCGGCATCAGCACCTGACCCGGCTGCACCGCGAAGGGCGTCGCCGAGGCCCCGACGGCCCGCAGGCACTCCGGGAAGCGCACCGGGCGGGCGCTGCCCAGGACCCCCCAGCCGAGCCGGGGTTCGCCCGGCGCGTCCGAGCGGATCAGCAGCAGCCCGCTGTCGGGATCGGCCAGCAGCAGGCGGTCGTCGCTGGCCTCCGCGATCTGGAGCAGCGGCGAGATCTCCCCGCCCCGCCGCAGGTCCACGGCCACCGCCTTGGTCACCGGCCCGCCCGGGCCGTCCAGTTCGCGGTCCAGCGCCAGCAGCCGGCCGGTCCGGTCCAGCCAGACCCCGCCCGAACACCGCCCCGGGATCCGGGCGACCCGCTCCGGCCCGAAGGGGACCCCGGCCACCTGCCACACCGTGGTCGAGGCGGCCCCCACGGCCAGGGCGAAGGCCCCGTGCCCGTCGGGGGACGGGGGCAGCAGGGTGACCCGTACGCCGTCGGCCGCCGGGATCGAGCCGAGCTGCAGCTCCCCGGTCCGGGGCCCGGCGCCCGCCTCGCCGCCGCCCGTCGGGTACAGCAGCGCGAAGCCGTGCCGCTCCGCCACCCGCCGGTGGATCAGCACCCGCCCGTCGGCCAGCGGCAGCACCTCGCTGTCGGCCTCCTCGGGCTGCGCGAGCGGCAGGGGCACCGCGTACGGCTCGGGACCGGTCAGCGTCCAGCGCTCCGGATAGCGTGCTTCGCCGTCCCCGGCGAGCCGTGCGGCGTAGGACCCGTCCGCGGCGATGGTGAACGGGGTCGTCGCCGTGGTCTCGATGGAACAGACAGCAGTCATCGTGATCTTCTTTCGTGGCCGCTCTCTGCTTCGAGTCGGGTGGAGTAGGCGTAGCCGTCGGCTCGTTGGATGAGGCGGAAGTATTGGTGTCCGATGCCCTGGACGAGGCCGAGTGGCGTTTTGATGTTGAAACGGCCAGTGGTGCGGACGGCGATCCGGCCGGTGTGCGTGCCGGCCTTCTTGCCGGTGGGGACGACGGCGCGGGCGAGGTCACCGGTCTGGTAGCCGAAGAACCGCTTCTGTCTGGGCAGGCGCAGACGGGGGAAGCCGTACTTGTCGGTGCGGGTACGGGCGTAGGTGCCACGCCCGGTTGCGGTGACCGCCAGGACGCGGGCCGGAGCGCGGGTGATGGCATTGAGTTCGCCGACGCACAGGGCATCGAGGGTGTGCGTCTTGGGAGTATTGGTCTGCTTTCGGTTCCATTTCGTGCGGCCACCCGATGCGGTGTGCACCGAAGGGAAGGCGGCATCGAGGGCGCGCCACAGGGCCCAGTGGGTGGCATTGACGGCTGCTGCGTCGCGGAGTGGTGCCTTGGCTTGGGCGAGGATGCGGGTCAGCCGGTGCGGCGACTGCTTGAGGAATTCTTCGACGGGCTGGTTCGACTTCTTCTCGTTGCAGGGCACGCACGCGGTGGTCAGGTTGGAGACGCGGTCACTGCCGCCGCGTGAGCGGGGATGAATGTGGTCGATGTTGAGTGGGACTCCAGTGGTGCCGCAGTAGGCGCAGGACCGGCCCCATTTGGCCAGCAGGTATTCGCGGGCTTCGGTGCCGTGCAAGGTTCCGTGCTGGTACTCGGCGCCCTCCAGCGGCCCGCCGTTGGACAGGGCGTGGGTGTCGAACGCGACCCGTTCCACATGCACCGCGTGGATGGGAGCCCAGCGTGCGAGCCGGGCGGTCCACGACATGGTGGTGTCCACTCGGTGGCGCAGCGATGGGGCGAGCCAGCCCTTGGGGCGGGTGCGGTTGGAGAAGCGGGGTGCGCGGTGGCGCAGGTTCCGGGTGCGCCTACCGCGCCGGTAGGCGGCGCGAGCGGTGAGGTTGTCGCGGATGACGCCGCCCCGGTGAGTGAGTTCGACCGCGTACAGGCCGCGACGTTCACCGTCCTTTGCGGTGAAGACGGCGATGCCGGTGTGCCTGGAGCCGGGGTCGATCCCGAGTTCCACACCGTCCACTTGGGAGGTGGAGACCGTGCGGTCTTTGAGCCGGATCACGAATGGGGTGTGCCGGGCCACGGCGGCTCTGCCCTGGCTGAGGAGTTTGCGGGCCCTTGCAGGGCTGGTGGGTTGGAGTGGTGTGCCGTGCTTGTCCAGGACGAACACGACGGGGTGGCCCTCACGGGCCTTCTCCCCAACCTGGTGGTTGGGGGTGACGCCGCCGATGCCAGGTGAAGCATCGGCGGTCTCCCCTCGCACATGTACCGCGCCGGGTGCCTCGCGGCGTTCGAGTCCCGTTTCGTCCCCGATCCGGGGGGTGTCTACTGACTCGAATTCCAGAGCCACCTGCTGAGGAAGCACAGGGGGGTGGGTCTTCTGTCCTGCGTGGTACGTAGCCAACTTCGTTCACCTCCAACACGCATAGTCGGCCGGTGCTGGTAACGGCGGCCGTCAGCCGCAGTGGCTGAAGGCTCCCTCCTCGAGGAGGGGGATCACGTGACCTGCGGACACCTCCGCCGAGGAAGGTAGTGATCGCGCTTCCCCTCGGACAACGCGACAATCCCCGCTTCACACATACGGGTGGCGGGGTGGCGATTCGTCTGTGGAAGGGGAGGCGACTGTGCTGCGCGATATCGGGGTGTTTGGGGTGAGCAGCCGGGTTAGGTACACCTAACCCGGTTTTCCAGTCTTTGCCCGCTCCCCGATCTCGGGAGACGGCACGACCCCGGCCGCCTCGGCCGGGGGAGCCGCGCGTCAGGCCCGGGCGGTCCGTGCGCCGAGGTCCGGGAGGTCCGGGAGGTCCGCCGGTCGTGGCTGCCCGGGTTCGGGCGGGAGACCCAGCCGCTGCCGCACCTCGCGGGCCAGCGCGTGCCGGCCGCCCAGCGCCCGGGTCACCTCGGGCAGCAGCTCCCGCCACCGGGGCCGCCGTGCAACGCCGCCAGCCCCGCCACCTGTGCGTACCGCCCCGCAGGGTGAACGGGTCGTCGGCCCCGAACAGCTCGGTCCGCCGCGCCGGCACCGCGTCCAGCAGCCGCAGCGCATCCGCCGACCGGTCCCGCGCGGACAGCGCCGGCGCGCGGCGGAACCAGGCCTCCACCGTCAGCCGGTCCCCGCTCCCGAGCAGCGCCTCCAGATCCGGTGCCGGCTCCTCCCACTGCGCGAGGTCCGCCCCCGGATCGACGGCCCGCGCGGTCAGCGCCGGCAGGTAGCGGGCCCGTAGCACCAGCTCCCCGGCCGACCCCCGGTGCGCGTACAGCGCCGGCATCAGCTCCACGAGCAGCGCCCGCACCTCCGACGGGCGGTCCGCCACGGGCGCAGGCGCAGGCCAGGTCGAAGCCGAACTCCACCGTCAGCGGGTCCCCCGCACCGGCGGACCCGGCCCCCGCGGCCGGCTCAGGGTGCGCAGCCGGTCCACCACCTCCGCGGCGTCCGCCGGCCGGTCCGCCGGGGTGCGCGAGGCGTCCCGCCGTCGTCGCCTCCCGGCCGAGCCGGGACACCAGCTCGGGGACCAGCGCCGGATCTGCTTCCTCGCGGATCAGCTTGATCGCGACCTTGCGGCGGATGCGCCGGTCGATGCCCTCCCGGACTTCGCCCGTGCCGCCCACGTCCAGGCGCCGGACCAGCTCATATCGGGCGTCGAGCACTTCTCCGGCACGCGTGGATCCCCCCGTTTCCCCTGCCGCCCCAGACGGTTTCCGCATCGGCCCGCAGATGGGACGGGAAGACCGGGGCCGGTCGCCACGGACGGTAGCCTTGGCCTGTGCCCCGTCTCTCTGAAGTCATCGCCGCGCTGGACGCTCTGTGGCCCCCCTCGCGGGCCGAGGAGTGGGACGCCGTCGGCACCGTCTGCGGCGACCCCGACGCCGAGGTCTCCCGGGTGCTGTTCGCCGTCGACCCCGTCCAGGAGATCGTCGACGAAGCGGTGAAGCTGGGTGCCGACCTGCTCGTCACCCACCACCCCCTCTACCTGCGGGGCACCACCACCGTCGAGGCCGGCACCTTCAAGGGCCGCGTCGTGCACACGCTGATCAAGAACGACATCGCGCTGCACGTCGCCCACACCAACGCCGACACCGCCGACCCGGGCGTCTCCGACGCCCTCGCCGGCGCCCTCGACCTGCGCGTCACCGGCCCGCTGGTCCCCGATCCGAGCGACCCCCACGGCCGCCGGGGCCTGGGCAGGCTCTGCGAGCTGGACCGCCCCGAGACGCTGCGCGAGTTCACGGCGCGCGTCGCCGCCTGGCTCCAGCCGACCGCGCAGGGCATCCGCGTGGCCGGTGACCCCGACGCGATGATCCGCACGGTGGCCGTCAGCGGCGGCTCCGGCGACAGCCTCTTCGCGCAGGTCCGGGCCGCCGGTGTCGACGCGTACGTCACCGCCGACCTGCGCCACCACCCGGTGTCCGAGGCCCGCGAGCAGAGCCCGCTCGCCCTCGTCGACGCCGCCCACTGGGCCACCGAATGGCCCTGGTGCGAGCAGGCCGCGGCCCAGCTCGACGCCATCTCCGAGCGCAACGGCTGGGGTCTGCGGACCCACGTCTCGCGCACGGCCACCGACCCGTGGACGGCGCACGCGCCGTCCGTGACATCCCCTTCTCACCCTGGAGCCCCCAACTGAACGCCGAGCCCGCCGACCAGATCCGACTTCTCGACGTCCAGGCCCTGGACGTCCGGCTGTCTCAGCTCACCCACAAGCGCAAGATGCTCCCCGAGCACGCCGAGGTCGACTCGCTGACCAGCGACCTCGCCCAGCAGCGCGACTTCCTCGTCGCCGCCCAGACGCAGGCCACCGACGCCGCGCGCGAGCAGACCAAGGCCGAGCAGGACGTGGACCAGGTGCGCCAGCGCGCCGCCCGCGACCAGTCCCGCCTGGACACCGGCGTCGGCATCTCCGCCCGCGACCTGGCCAACCTGCAGAGCGAGGTCGTCTCCCTGGCCAAGCGCCAGGGTGACCTGGAGGACGTGGTCCTGGAGGTCATGGAGCGTCTGGAGGGTGCGCAGGAGCGCGTCACCGAGCTCACCGAGCGGGTCGCCTCCCTGGAGACCAAGCTCGTCGACGCCACCGCGCGCCGTGACGCCGCCACCGGCGAGATCGACGCCGAGGTCGCGGGCATCGCCAAGGACCGCGAGGTCATCGTCACCACGATGCCGGCCGCGCTGATCGCCCTGTACGAGAAGATCCGCGTGAAGCAGGGCGGCGTCGGCGCCGCCCGCCTGTCGCAGCGCCGCTGCGAGGGCTGCCGCCTGGAGCTCGACCTCGCCGAGGTCAACGAGATCAAGGCCGCCGCCCGCGACCAGATCGTCCGGCACGAGAGCTGCGGCCGCATCCTGGTCCGCATGGCCGACTCGGGCATCTGATGCCGCGGTTCGTTGTGGAAGCCGACGGCGGCTCCCGGGGCAACCCGGGGCCCGCCGGTTACGGCTCCGTCGTCCTCGACCCGGTGACGGGCGAGACGCTGGCCGAGCGCGCGGAGTACATCGGCGTCGCGACGAACAACGTGGCCGAGTACAAGGGCCTCATCGCCGGGCTGAAGGCCGCTCGCGAACTGGACCCGGACGCGCTGGTCCTCGTACGCATGGACTCCAAGCTCGTCGTCGAGCAGATGTCGGGCCGCTGGAAGATCAAGCACCCGGACATGAAGCCGCTCGCGGCCCAGGCGGCGAAGATCATGCCGCGCGCCCAGGTGACGTACGAGTGGATCCCGCGCGAGAAGAACAAGCACGCGGACCGGCTCGCGAACGAGGCGATGGACGCGGGCAAGCGCGGCAAGCAGTGGGAGCCCTCGCACTCCTCGGCCGCCCTGGACGCCTCGGCGGCGCGCACCCTGGCGACCCCGCAGGGCCCTCCGGGTGACGCGGCGAAGGGTGCCGCGGCCGTCAGGGCTGCCCTCGCCTCCTCCTCGTCCCGTACGTCGGCCACCGCGCCGGTGTTCGCGGACGCCGGGGCCGACACCCTGTTCGCGGAGCCCGGCTCCAGCGCGGCCGGGACCGTCCCGCACCCGGTGCCGCAGCCCGGCCAGGTCTCCCCGCAGCCCACGGCGGCGCCCACCGTCGGCTGGGGCCCCGACATGGGGACGCCCGCCACCTTCGTGCTGCTGCGCCACGGAGAGACCGCGCTGACCCCGCAGAAGCGGTTCTCCGGCAGCGGCGGCAGCGACCCGGAGCTCTCCGCGGCCGGCCGCCGCCAGGCCGCCGCCGTCGCGGAGTCGCTGGCCGCGCGCGGCACCATCGAGACGGTGATCAGCTCCCCGCTGCGCCGCTGCCGGGAGACCGCGCAGGCCGTCGCCGACCGGCTCGGGCTCACGGTCACCGTCGAAGAGGGCCTGCGCGAGGTCGACTTCGGGGCATGGGAGGGGCTGACCTTCGCCGAGGCGCGCGAGCGCCACCCCGAGGACCTCCAGGCGTGGCTGGACTCCCCGAAGGCCGCCCCCACGGGCGGCGGCGAAAGCTTCGCTTCGGCCACCCGCCGCATCTCGGCGACCAGGGACCGGCTGCTCGCCGAGCACGCGGGCCGCACGGTCCTGCTGGTCTCGCACGTGACGCCGGTCAAGATCCTGGTCCGCCTCGCGCTGGGCGCCCCGCCGGAGGCCCTGTTCCGCATGGAGCTGTCGGCGGCCTCCCTGTCGGCGGTCGCCTACTACGCCGACGGCAACGCCTCGGTCCGCCTCCTGAACGACACGTCCCACCTGCGCTGAGCCACCACGCCCGGCCGCACGAGGAGGCCCCCCGCCCGGACCGGGCGGGGGGCCTCCTCGTAATCCCCGAGCCGTGGGGCGCCGCCGGTTGGTAGAAAGGGCGACGTCAGGTGAGGTCCGGAGCAGGGGGCCACTCGTGGAGAAGGGAGCCACCCGTGCCGCCGTACCCGTCCGGCTTCCGGTAGCACCCCCAGGACGGCCCTGGGGTGCGGCTGGAGGCTCTCCTTGTCCCGCACCGCCCACCACATTCCCGCCCCGCGCACCCCGTTCGCGCAGCGCGAGGCGCTCGCCCCGCCGCACACCGGGTTCACCGGTCCCTGGCGCCGGGTCGACCTGCGCAGCCTGCGCTACTCTGCCGCCGAGCTCCGCACCGCGGCCAAGGAGGGCCGGCGCCCGCAGCCGCGGGAGGTCCGCCGCGCCTTCGACAGCTGGCGGTACTGCTGTGCCTTCGGCGGATCCCTCTCCGAGGCCGCCAACCTCGCGGAGCGAGCCGCCCGCGCACGCGCCCGTACCGCCTGCCGCGCCGCGCTCCACGACCCCGAGACGGCCATCGAGCCCTACCGGCCCCGCTACGGGGCCCACTGGGAGGCCTGACCACGGGTACCGGTACGACGAAGCCCCCGCACCCGAACGAACGGGAAAGCGGGGGCTGTTCGCCGGGAGACGAGCCGGCCTGTACGCCGGTTTCTCCCGGCCCGGCTTTGTGACCTGCACCTTCGGGCAGCCCGCATCCACCAGCAGCCACAGCACCCGCACCGATGGAGAGGGCGGTGCGGATTCCGTCGCCGGAGGGTGGAGTGGGGTGGGGTCTTGGACTGGGGGGACCTTCGGGTGTGTTAGACGAGGTCGCCGACGAAGGCGGCGATGGGCTGTCCCTCGGTGACGGCGTAGCGGCCGTGCGCCGATTCGGTGCCGACGACGATCTGATAGATGCCGGCGCCCGCCGGGACCTGGATGGGGAGGATGGGGAAGGTGCAGGTGTCGGCCGTGTCGGCGAGCGTCGAGGCCGCCTTGAATTCGCGGACGCCTGCGCCGAGGTGGGTGAGTCCTGCGACGGCGCCGGTCTTGTCGTAGACGGTGACCTGGGTGTTCTGGTGGAGATCGGAGTTCCCGCCGAGGCCGACGCAGCCGTTGGCGGGGGTGTTCTGGATGTGGGGGGAGATATAGACGCCCTTGTCCTGGATGGTGAGGGCGCCCTGGATGACGGTGGTCGCGGGGGCGGTGTTGCTCGGCGACGCCGTGGCGGTGGCTGCCGGGTTGTTGTCCTTCCCGTCATCGGCGACCAGGACGACTGCGACGGTGGCTGTGGCCAGGATGACCAGCCCGGCCGCGCCCGCGGCGGCGATGCCGATCTTCTTGCCGGTGCTCATCGGCTTCTTCGGTTCGGGCATCGCGGCCCAGGGGCCCAGGGGCGGGTAGCCGTAGCCGGTGGGCGGCTGGAGGGGCTGCGCGGGTATGTGGGGCGGCTGCTCGGGGGCGGTCATGCAGGGTCCTCGTCTGGGTGCGGCGCTCAGGCGGCCTTCGTCGGCAGAAGGGATCTTTCGGCTGGCGCCCGCGCAGACTAGACCTTGACGTTCCGTCAATCCAGACGCGTCCGGAACGTGAAACAGCCACCGCCGGCCCGGGAAATACCGGGAGAGCGGGGGCTGCTGCTGTTCGTCGGGGTGTTGTCCTCGGCGCGGGCGGTATCGAGGAGACGTGGGAGACCTACGCGGGAACGGGAGCGGGGCCGAGGTGGTCGAGACCACCGCGTTCCCGGATGCCTTCACGCACGCGGGCGAAGGGGCCGCGAGCGCGGCCGGATGACGTGCGACTGTCCATGGGGGCAGCGGATCACCGCGTGGCCATGCCACGATGCACAGCGTTGTTCCTGGTACGTCGCAGGGAAGCTGACGGCGTCGGCGATGGTAAAAGCCGCACGTCAGCCGGAACTGATTCGCACCGGATTCGCACCCGAGGGTGCGGTGACAGAGCGAGCGAGGGTCGGCACTCACGACCTGATATGCGCAGATGGGAAGCCCTTCCACCTCATCCGAGGTGGGTACGGCAGACGAGCCGGCCTGTACGCCGGGTTCTGTCGCCCGGTGACCTCGCGGTCGCCGGGGAGACGGCCATCCATCTAGGACCGGCGTTGCCGCCGGTCTCGTGCGGTCTACCCGCGAACTCGGGCGGGCAGCCCTCGAACGTTCGCGCAGGGCCGTTCGGAAACGGCCCCTCTTGACCTTGCTCCGGGTGGGGTTTACCTAGCCGCCTGAGTCGCCTCAGGCGCTGGTGGTCTCTTACACCACCGTTTCACCCTTACCGGGGGCCGAAGCCCCAGGCGGTCTGTTTTCTGTGGCACTGTCCCGCGGGTCACCCCGGGTGGCCGTTAGCCACCACCCTGCCCTGTGGAGCCCGGACGTTCCTCGGCGGGATCCGGGGATCCCGACGCGGCCGCCCGGCCGACTCGTCTGTCGTGCCGCCCATCGTACCGGCTGCGTCATCACGGCTTGACCTTGACGCAGCGGCAGGGTTTCTACTGGAACCCATGCGGATCGGAGAGATCGCCGCGCTCGTCGGGGTCACCACCCGGGCGATCCGGCACTACCACCACGTCGGCCTGCTCCCCGAGCCGGACCGGCGCCCCAACGGCTACCGCGCCTACAGCGTGCGCGACGCCGTCCGGCTGGCCCGGGTACGCCGGCTGACCGAGCTCGGGCTGAGCCTCGACGAGGTGCGGGACGTGCTCGCGGACGACGCGGGGCGCGAGCTGGCCGAGGTACTGGCCGAGCTCGACGCCGACCTCGCCCGCCAGCAGGCCGAACTGGCCGAGCGCAGACGGCGCCTCGCCGTCCTGCTCGCCGCCCCGCCCGGGGAGGCGGAGCCGGTCTCGCCCGCCCTCGCCGAGCTGCTCGCCAAGGCGCCCGCGACGGCCTCGCCGTCCGCCGCGCTCGACCGAGAGCACCTGAGCCTGCTGGACGCCTCGGGCGCGGTGGGGGAGGAGCTCTACGCCGTGCTCGGGACGGTCGCCGCCGACCCGGCCGTGCTCGCGCTGTACGAGCGGCTCGACGAGCTCGCCGACGCGGCCGGGGACGATCCCCGGATCGGGCCGCTCGCCGCGGAACTGGTGGCCGCGGTGCCCGCCGAGGCGTTCGCGGCGATGGCGACGGCGGCGACGACGGAGGGGGCCGGCGGGCCGCAGGAGCTGCCGGGCTTCCTGGAGGCCCTGCTCGCCGAGTACGCCCCGGCGCAGGCGGAGGTCGTCCGCCGGGTGATGGACGCCTTCACGGACACGTGGGCCACGCAGACGAAGAGGGGCCGGGAATGAGCGCGATACGCGCGGCACGGATCGGGGTGGCCGCCGTGCTCCCCATGGAGCTGGGGCTGGTGGTGTGCGTGGCCGCCGGAATGAGACCGCCCGGCTGGGCCCTCGCCGTCGCCGAGGCGCTGGTGCTGGGGGTCCTCCTCCTGGAGGCCGGCGTCCTGTACTCCCTGTACGCGGCCGCCCGCGCCCGCGGCGCCGGTCCGGGCGCGGCCCGCCGCGAGGCCGTGCGGGCCGTGGTCCCCGTGACCGTACGCCGCCTGGTGCTCCACGAGCTGCGCGCGTCCGCCGCGCTGGCCCGCTGGGCGCTGCGGCGGCCGCCGCACGGGGTGCGGCCCGGAGACCACGCGGCCCCGTACACCGGACCGCAGACGGCCATGATGTACGGGCTGGTCTTCGTGTCGCTGATCGAGACGGTGGCGCTGGCCTTCCTGATCCCCTGGCCGGCCGTCCACCGCGTGGTGCTCGTCCTCGACGCGTACGGGGTGCTGCTGATGCTCGGGCTGCACGCCGCCTGCGTCACCCGGCCGCACGTCGTGAGCCCCGACGGGACCCTGCGGATCCGCTACGGAGCCCTCTTCGACCTCACCGTCCCGCCGGAGGCGGTGGCCTCGGTCCGGGTCGACCGGCGCTACCCCGCGGGACGGCTCGTCACCCTCTCCGAGGACGGGGTGCTCGACCTGATCGTCGGCAGCCAGACCACGGTCACCGTGGAACTTCTCCGCCCGCTCTCCTTCCGCCGCCCGCTCGGCGCCCGCGCCGAAGCCCGCGTCGTCCGCTTCCACGCGGACGAGCCGCGCGCACTGGTCGACGCACTGCGGCAGCCCACACCCCCGTGACGGGCTGCCGCAGTGCCGACGGTGTGCGCCGAGCCTGACAAGCCCGTGCGCGCCTGTCTTGTCGAAAACGGCACGGCCCGGAAACGGCACGGCCCGGAAACGGCACGGCCCGGAAACGGGCCGGCCCGCCCTGGTCGTCTAGCGGACCAGCGCGAAGGTGGTGGCCGCGACGGCCGCGCCCACCGCGGTGCCCGCGAGGACCTGGGCGAGCGTGTGATCCTTCAGTTCGACCCGGGACCAGCCGACGAGGGCGACCAGCGGGTAGGCGAGCAGCAGCCAGGGCCCGTAGGTCAGGGCGAGCATGGCGACGCTCCCGGAGGAGACGGCCGCGTGCACGCTGATCTTCCAGACGGGGGTCACGGCGAGCAGGGCCGCGAGGGTGACCAGCATGGCCGCGATCAGCGCGATCATCGTGCGGGGCGAGCCGAGGAGCGCCATCAGCAGGATGCCGGTGGCGACCGAGCCGATGATGAACACCATCACGACGATGCGCTGTCGGCGCTGGCCGACGTGCCGGTCGGCCCAGCGGCCGCGCCGGATGCCGTACTTGATGAAGGCCAGCGGGATGACGGCGGCGAACAGGCAGCCCAGGAGCCCCCAGCCGATCCCGGAGAGTCCGGCGGTGTGCCAGCCGATCAGGAGGGTGTCGGCGATGATCCAGGTCTTGGGATCGAGCCCGTCGGTGATCAGGCGGGCGGATCGGGACTCGGTGGGCTGGGTGAGCGTGGCGGTCACGCCGTGGCCTCCTGGCTGGTCGCGGTGAGGAATTCGTCGGCCACGGAGGAGTGGTAGATCCGGGCGAGCTGGATGAGCCGCAGCACTTCCGCGGCGAAGTCGAGTTCGTCAATGCCGACGCAGGCCGCCGGCTCCTGGGTGCCGTGGAGCGGCAGGACCCCACGGGCCTTGCCCTCGCGGGCCGCCCGCATCCACAGGGCTTCGGCCGCCGGGCTCGTCGCCGGGTCGAACCCCGCCTCCAGGGCGGCGCGGTGCGCGCGCTCGCGGACCTCGTGGGCGGTGTAGGCGTCCAGGGTCAGGGCGGCGTCGCGGATCTCGATCACCCGCCGGTACAGCCGCAGGCGCGGGCTGCGCAGGAGGCCGGTCTTCAGGACGATGTCGGGGGTGACCGCGGTCAGGTCCTGCCAGAGCGGCTGGAGCTGCCGGTGGTGGCGGCCGTCCTGGACGGTGCGCCAGGCCACGCCGAAGGCCGGGATGCTGCTCCCGATGAGGATGAAGCCGATCGCCAGGTACTTCAGGGTGTCGGTGACGTTGTCGACGGCGATGTCGCTGGTGTCGTCCGTGAGGCCCGCGAGGCGGCTCGTGATGTACCCGGCCCGCAGCAGGGTGTAGAGCACGCCGACGGCGGTTCCGATGCCCATGAGGCGGACGCCGGTCCGCAGCCACAGGGCGCTGGCGTGCCGGGCGCTGCCCCAGAAGAGCCAGGTGGCGGTGGCCATGGCGATGCCGAGGTAGACGACGAAGAGGAGGTAGTAGACCGTGGCCCAGCCGTTGCCGGCGGTCTCCTCGAAGAAGTCGGTCATCTCGTGGGGCCGCGGGACGAAGAACGCGAAGAGCACCGCCATGGCCGTCATCGCGGTCAGGGCGGCGTAGTGGCGGGCCCGCAGCCGGCGGCCGGTCTCCGGGCGGGCGATGGCGACGACGAAGTCGACCACCGCGCCGGCGGCGATCATGCCCAGCCAGTGCTTGACGAGGGTGGAGAGGTTGTTGACCCCCGCCCAGTCGTCCAGGGTGCGCATCACGCCGGGGAGGCGGAGGGTCATGGAGACGGTCAGGGCGGCGAACGCCGTCCACAGGGCGCGCTGTTTGACCGACCGGACGGCTGAGGGGGCGCGCCAGAGCGTCACCGTCCAGAGCATGGCCAGGATGGCGATTTCGAGGTGTTTCACTTCACGACCACGTGTTTCGAACGGGGTGCCCGAGGGCGTCATGGAGGCGTACGAGACGGTCCTCGGCCTCACTGTCACTGGAGGTCGACTGCGTCGTGTTGTAGCGGCCGGCCCGCTCGTGGATGAGCGTGGCCAGGGTCTCGGCCTGCCGCTCCTGCGGGCTGGCGAATTTGCTCCGCCCCATGAGGTGCGCCAAGCGGTCGATGTCGAGGCCGAGTTCCTCGTCGATCGATTCGGTCCTGCGCGCCACGTTCCTGATCCGGGCCGCCTCGGTGCGGATGATCGAGGCCACGGGCAGCTCGGGGCGGTCGAGTCCGGAGACGGCCGTGTGCGTACGCGTCAGCAGGCGCTGGAAGTGCTCGGAGGCCCGGGCGATCTCCCGGTCCGAGGGCTGTTCGGGGATGTCGAGTTCGGGAGCGACGTGGCCGAGCAGCATGTGCGAGATCTCGTGGAGGACGATCTGCACCTTGAGGATCTCGGCCGCGACCGCGTCGTAGAAGACGAGGTCGGCGACGTCCAGTCCGAGCCAGATCCCGCAGGGCAGGGCCGGGTCGGGGGGTCCGTCGAGGGGCAGCAGGATCAGCGGCCGGCCGCGCTGCGCGGCTATGCCCTCGCAGAAGGCTTCCAGGTCGAAGGGCCGGGGGATGACGAGCCGGTCCGCGACGGCCGCGCACTCCGCGTCGGCGCGCTTCCACCAGCGCATGGTCGCCCTCCCCGCCCGTCACAGCCCAGCCCGCACACCCGATCGGGTTTGAGAGTAACCGGAAGCACACCAGGGGCTCACTGGGGGAGGAGCGGTGGCCGGAATATGGCCGATCGGGTCAGTCGCGTGGCTGATTCGAGCCTCAGGAGTCCTTGCCGCGGCGGCGCCGGGGCTTCACGTCCGGCAGTCCTTCGGCCTTCCGGAGCTGCTTGATCAGGCCGGTGACGGACCGCATGGACCCGGCGGACAGCCCGCTGAGGCGGAAGGCCGCGGCCTTGACCTGCTCGTCCTCGAGGACCTGGGCGAACTCGTCCGCCGCGGCGGCCTTGCCCATCTCCTCGCGCAGCCGCGCGATCCGTTCCTCGATCCGCTGCTCGATCGCCTGGGCGTTCTCGCCGTCGGCCAGGTACCCGACGGTGACGCCGAAGAAGTTGGCGATCGCGCGGATCGAGTCGATGCCCGGGTTCGGGTTGTTGTTCAGGCGGATGGTCTGGACCGTGCCGTGCGAGACGGAGGGTCCGGACAGCTTCTTGGTGCCCTCGGCGATCTCCTGGTACGTGTACGGCCCGCGGCCCGCCGGATGGATCGTCTCGATCAAGAAGCCGAGGCGGTCACCCATGGTGTCCCGCCGGTCGGTGGGGGTCTCCTCACCCATCACCGTCACTGCTCCCGTCTACGGCTGGATCTCATGGTCCAGTACTAAATCATCACCGGCATTATCTACCTGCCTAGATGGCTTTCGCCACACAGTGCAACGAACTCCGTCTACCCAGCTAGCGGACCTCGTGGAATGTGACCCATGCCATATTGCCCCCGGGGCGCCCCGCGGGACCTTGACAGGGCCTGTGTGCCGCGGCGTATCTTCGTCCAGCCGTCTAGCCCACTAGATGGTTCGGCGCTTCCTCGCTGGACGCAAAGCGTCTAGCCGACTGAGTGCCGGAGCCGGTGGGCGGGGACGGAAGGGGGAGGAGCCGCGATGCCGCCACGGCGGCAGGCTCCAGGTGCAGGACCAGGGGGGTCGGCGCGCTCGCCCGCGGGCTGAGGTACGGGGGTCCTCAGCCCGGGGCGGGCGACCGCTCGCCGACGGGTGCCGACGCCCGTCGGCCGGGTCCGGCGGAATCCAAACGGGGGAGCCGCCGCCGGACGGCACGGGCCGGCCGCGGCCCGGGACGCGATCCGAGGCGCGCCCCGGGCCGCGATCCGGCCTGGGCCCACGGCGGCAATGGGCCCACGGCGGCAATGGGCCCACGGCGGCAATGGGCCCACGGCGGCCTGGGCCCGACGGCCCGTTCCGACGGCCCGTTCCCGACGGCCCGGGCCGTCTAGCCGGACAGCATCACGCTGCTGACCCGGCCCGCCATCCGGTCCAGCGCCGAACCCGGCGCGAGGCCGCCCCGCAGCAGGACGAACCGGGACGGGGGCAGCCCCGTCATCGCCTTCACCTCGCGGCTCAGGTGCGCCTGGTCGTGGTAGCCGCACACAGCCGCCACCTGCGCCGCCGCCGTTCCCGCCGCCAGCAGCCGCAGGGCGTGCTGCAGCCGGAACACCCGGGCCATGGCCTTGGGCGACAGGCCCACCTGCTCGCGGAACCGGGCCCGTACGGTACGGGCGCTCCACCCCGTCGCGGCGCTCACCCGGGTCAGGGAGCGGGTGTTCGCCCACAGTCCGGAGAGGGCGCCGTCGACCTCGGGCGCGGGGAGCGGGCCGCGGTCCAGGCGGGCGCAGAACAGCTCGTCGAGCAGGGCGAAGCGCTCGGGCCACGAGGGGAGTGCCTGGAGCCGTTCGGTGAGGTGGCGGCCCGGCGCTCCGAGCACGTCCACCAGATCCACGTGGGCGTCCTCGAAGTGCCACATCGGAATGCCGAACAGCCGGTAGCAGCCCTGCGGGGTCATGTTCACCTCCAGCCCGTGCACCACCCCCGCGTGCACCCCGATCGCCGGCACCGTGCGCGGGCCGCTGATCATGGCCCGGTCCGCGGGCCGCAGCCGGGTCGCGGCGAGGTCCTCCGTACGGGAGACCCACAGGCCCTCGGAGAAGCTGAAGACCAGCGTCACGCAGCCGGTGGGCAGCTCCAGACGGCGCCTCGGGGCCGTGAACTCGGTGTGGAACCCCGTGTAGTTGATGATCAGCGATCGCAGCGCGGCGGCCGGCGGGCGGCGGCGGGCCGATCTGGCGCCCGCGGTGGCGGCCGGCATCGCGCGTACGTCGAAGGCGTCGACCGCTCCCATGTCCGGTCCCTCCCGCCGTCGTTGCGCGGCCGGTGATACCGCGCGGTCGGCCGATGATGGCAGGTCAGGGGGCACGATGTCAGGATGCGTGCATGCCGGAGATCATCAAGGGGGAAGTCAGCGGGTGCGGAGACCGCCGGTGTACACGTCCGTACGGTTCTGTGGTGCCTCGGAGTCGGTTTCGGTGAGCACCGCCCGCACTCCCGCCGGGCGGGTCGTTGCCGAGGCGGTCCCAGACCTGACACCAGTGCCCCATTCAAGGCAATCCGCACAGAGCGTCCCGTCCGTCGTCACCCCTTCTGAACGCAAGCAGGGCGGCGGAACGCCCGCGGTCAATGACGCGGACAACTTCCGCAAGGGCGGTACGTACGACGGGGAGCAAGTCGACTAACCCCCCCCACACACAAGGCGCCCCGCGGCCACGCGCCGCGGGGCGCTCCCGCGAGGGCGGCGAGCACGATCCGAATGAGACGGCCTAAGCCGGTGCGAAGAGCACCTTCGCCCGCCCCGGGTCCGCTTCCGTCAGTCGGACCCTGATCCGGTCGCCCAGCGGCAGCTCCGCCGACGTGGACTCCACGCGGCCGATCACCGCCGGCTCCTCCAGGTGGACCGTGCCGACCAGCGGCTCGTGGTCCTTGACGTCGATGACCGTCGCCTCGAAGGTCTCCCCGACGCGGTCCTTGAGGAGCGCCGCCTCCACCAGGTCCACGCACTCCCGCTCCGCCGAGTTCGCCAGCCGGGTCCCGTCCGCCATCTCCTTCGGCAGGGCGTCGAGCGCGTCCACCGCCCACCCGGGAGGCTGCTCCCCGGCGACGGCCGCCACGCACAGCTCGCCCGTGTACCGGTCGACGAGCCGGCGCAGCGGCGCGGTGCAGTGGGCGTACGGGGCCGCGACCGCGGCGTGCAGCGCGGGGTCCGGGGTCCGGCCGCCGGTGAAGACCGTGTAGCCGGCGCCGCGCAGCAGGGCCGTGCACTCCTGGAGGAAGGCGGCGTGGGCGGGCCGGTGCGGATCGAGCCCGCGCACGAGCTCCGCGTACGGGACGTGGTGCGGCCAGTCGATCCGCAGGGCCTTCGCCGCCCGGCGCAGCCGCCCGACCGCTCCGTCGGGGGCGGTCGGCAGGGTCCGCAGGATCCCGGTCCCGGCGGCGAGCATCAGCTCGGCGGCGGCCATGCCGGTCATGAGGGAGATCTGCGCGTTCCAGCCGTCGGCCGGGAGCGGAGCCCGGTAGGCCAGGCTGTACGAGCCCTCGTGCTCGACGATCTCCTGCTCGGGCACGTTCAGCGAGATCCCCCCGCGCTCCGCCTCCAGGGCCTCGCGCAGCCGTCCGATGTCCTTCAGCAGGGCCAGCGGCTCCTCGGCGGTGCCCGCGTCGATGGCCTTCTGGACGCCGTCGTAGTCGAGTTTGGCCCGGCTGCGCACGCGTGCACGGCGGACGTCGGTGCTCTCCACCCGCCCCTCGGCGTCCAGGTCGAGCCGCCACAGCAGGGCCGGGCAGGTCTGGTCGGGGAGCAGGCTGGCGGCGCCCTCCGAGAGCACGGCCGGGTGCAGGGGAACCTTCTCGTCGGGGAAGTAGAGGGTGGTGACCCGCCGGTGGGCCTCGGCGTCGAGGGCGCCGCCCGGGGTGACGTAGGCGGCGACGTCGGCGATGGCGTAGTGGACCCGGTAACCGCCGGAGGGGCGCTTCGCCAGGTGCATGGCCTGGTCCAGATCGCGGGAGGTCGGCGGATCGATCGTGAAGAAGGGGATGTCGGTGGCGTCGAAGTCCGGCAGGAGGGGGTTTCGTACCACCCGCTCGGCCTCGGCGAGTACGGGCGCCGGGAACTCCTCCGGCACCTCCAGCTTCGTCCGCAGTTCACGCAGCGCGGCCCGCAGAGCAGCCCCGTCTGCGCCGGTCATGATCATATGACGGCGTGGCATGAGCTGAGCCTAGGGGGTGTCTTGCCGATCGGGCCGGATCAGGGAGCGGTGTCTGGTGTCGTGCATCGCAAGGCGGAGGAGGGAGACGACGCGGAGCGTCGGCGACCGACGACAACGCGGCGAGGTGCGGTGCCAGACGCCGCGAGCCCGGCCTGATCGGCAAGACACCCCCTAAGGCCGGTGGGCCCGGGCGGCGCGGCGAGCCGTCTACCCTGGTCGGGGGCCGCACCCCCGCCGCTGTGCCGTGCCCGTCGAAGGAGAACCACCGTGCTCGTGCTGCTGCCGCCGTCCGAAGGAAAGGCCGCCGGCGGCTCCGGCGCACCGCTGAAGCCGGAGACGCTCTCGCTGCCGGGGCTGGCCGCGGCCCGCGCCGCCGTGCTGGAGGAACTGGTCGAGCTCTGCGTGGGCGACGAACTGAAGGCCCGCGAGGTGCTCGGCCTGAGCGAGGGCCTGCGCGGTGAGGTCGCCAAGAACACGGAGCTGCCGACGGCGGTCGCCCGCCCGGCCGGCGAGATCTACACGGGCGTCCTCTACGACGCGCTGGGCCTGTCGACCCTCACGCCGGCGGCGGCGTCCCTGGCCGCGGAATCCCTGCTGGTCTTCTCGGGCCTGTGGGGAGCGGTCGGGGTCGAGGACCGCATCCCCTCCTACCGCTGCTCGATGGGCGTGAAGCTGCCGGGGCTGGGGGCGCTGGGCGCGTTCTGGCGCGAACCGATGGCTTCGGTGATGCCGGAGGCGGCGGGGGAGGGCCTGGTCCTGGACCTGCGGTCCTCGGCGTACGCCTCGGCGTGGAAGCCGAAGGGGGAGGTGGCGGGGCGCACGGCCACGGTCCGCGTGCTGCACTCCCAGATGGTGGCCGGGGTGGAGAAGCGCTCGGTGGTGAGTCACTTCAACAAGGCCACCAAGGGCCGCCTGGTCCGCGACCTCCTGTCGGCGGGTGCGGTCCCCGCGTCGCCGGCGGAGCTGGTGACGGCCCTGCGGGACCTGGGCTTCACGGTGGAGGCCGAAGCCCCCGCGAAGCCGGGCAAGGCCTGGTCCCTCGACGTGGTCGTCACCCAGATCCACTGACCCGGGGGCTGCGGGTGGGCCGGTGCCGGGGGCGGGGTGGGGTGTCGGCCTGGACTGCATGATTTAGGCGCCCTGGGCGCAGCTTCGACAGGGTGCGGGGTGCTTCTGCGCCACACATCACGCTCTACGTCCCGGCCGACACCCCACCCCGCCCCCGTCCCCGGCCGGGCATGTCAGCCGTCCGGCGTTTGAGGGCCGGGGTCCGGGGCGGAGCCCCAGGGGTCCGGGCAGAGCCCGGGGAACGGTGGAAGGGCGGGGCGGGGACCTCGCCCCGCAGGGCCACCCACCCGCACCCGGGACCGGCGCCGCCAGGGAATTCAGGGCCTACGGCCCGGCCGCCCGGGGCTCCGGCGGCAGCCGGTCAGCGGCCCAGGGGCCAGGCGACCGTGGCGGGGGTCTGGTCGGAGGCGCCGGCATACGTGGCGCACGCGTCCGTGAGGGTTTCCAGCAGGGTCAGCGGATCGACGAGCGGGTGCTCCATGCCGCGGAGCCAGGACACCGAGAGGTCCCCCGGCAGGGCCGCGGGCGGCACCAGTACGTAGCTGCCGCGGCAGTGCCAGCGCAGTCCGGGGTGCTCGTCCATCGTCTCGGGGTGGCAGTCCAGTTCACAGGGCCACCACTCGTCCTCGTCCTCGGGCGTGCCCCGGGTCGCGGTGAAGAAGAGCATCCGGGCCTGGTCGCCCGTACCGCCCGATTCCGCGACCGGACCGACCTCGATGCCGGCGGCCAGCAGGCGTTCCAGCGCGCTGTGCCCGGCTTCCAGAGGGACGTCCAGTACGTCGTGGACCATGCCCGTCGCGGTGATGAAGTTGGCCGCGGGCTGGTTGCGCGCCCAGCGCTCGACCTGCGCGCGGTCCGTCGTGGACTGCGTCTGCCAGGCGAAGGAGACGGGGTGGCGCGCGGGAGTCGGACAGCCGATCCGGTCGCACGAACACCGGTAGCCGGCGGGATGCGCGGCGGGCGAGATCGGCAGACCCGCCGCGGCCACGGCCAGCAGCAGGGCTTCGCGTTCTCGTGCGGGGTCCGCGGCGTCGGGTTTGGGCTTGCGGCGCAGCCACTGGGAAATCCTGCTCTGCTCGCCGCGTTTGACGCGGCCCGACTCAGACCCCATCTATCCCCTCACCTACACCGTTGCCCCGGTAGACCCTCACATGTTCCCACCATCCTGGGCGCCGGGTGACCGCACCCCCGGACCGGGACTCCCACATAACCATAGAAATCGGCCATATGTTCTCGGCCATCGAAGGTCCATGACGTATCCCACCCCGGCCCCACCCGGCCCCGCCCGGCTCCCGTTCCGGGCCCGCCGGTCCCGCCCCTGGTCAGGGTCTCGCGCCGGCTCCGCCCAGCACCGAGTCCACCAGCGCGTCCGCATACGCGTGCGTGAGCGGCGCCGTGCGCAGCAGCCAGCGGTAGGTCAGGGGTCCGAGCAGCATCTCCACGGTCAGCCGCAGATCGGTGTCCGGCGGGAGCTGCCCGGCCTCGCGGGCCGACCGCAACCGCTCCTCGTACAGCGCGAGCTGGGGCTCGAGGAGCTGCTCGGTGAAGCGCGCCCCGAGCTCGGGGTCGGTGGCGCCGGCCGCCGTCAGGGCGCGCGCGGGGGCCGCGTACCGCTCGTCGGCGAACTCGTCCACCGTGGCCCGCAGTACGTACTTCAGGTCGGCGGCCAGGTCACCGGTGTCGGGGAAGCCGGTCCACGCCCCCTCGGACTGCGCGTCCCCGGCGAGCGCCACCGAGGCGTCCAGCAGGACCGCGGCCTTCGACGGCCACCAGCGGTAGATGGTCTGCTTGCCGACTCCGGCGCGGGCGGCGATGGCCTCGATGGTCAGCTTGTTGTAGCCGACCTCTCCCACCAGCTCGAGCGCCGCGTCCAGGATGGCCCGCCGCGAGCGGTCGCTGCGGCGGGTGGCGTCCGGGGTCCGGGGGGCGGCGGCGGTGCCGGTGCCGGTGCCGGGATCAGGGAGGGGACTGGAGCTCATTTCGGCAACTTATCAACCGCGTACCGCTCGTCTTTCAGCCGTTCGGGAAACCACCCAATCAGTTCACTGCGCCGTTCCCGTCGAGGAGAGACGATTCTCTTCTCATCACCGTGAGGAGCCCTCGTTGCACAGAGACGCCACACCCCGGCGCTACCTGATGTGCCCACCCGCGCACTTCAAGGTCACGTACTCCATCAACCCGTGGATGGACCCCACGAAACCGGTGGACCTGCCCCTGGCCATGGCCCAGTGGGAGGACCTCCGCGACCGCTACGTGGCCCTCGGCCACACCGTCGAGACCCTGGTCCCGGACCGCGGTCTGCCCGACATGGTCTTCGCGGCGAACGGCGCCCTCGTCGTCGACGGACGGGTGCTGGGCGCGCGGTTCGCCTACCCCGAGCGGGCCGCCGAGGCGGAGATCCACCTCGACTGGTTCCGCGGCCACGGCTTCCAGGACGTGCACGAGCCGTCCCACGTCAACGAGGGCGAGGGCGATTTCGCCGTCACCGCCACCTACATCCTGGCCGGCCGGGGCTTCCGCTCCAGCCCGCTCTCGCACGACGAGGCCCAGGAGTTCTTCGGCCGCCCGGTCATCGGTCTCGACCTGGTCGACCCGCGCTACTACCACCTGGACACGGCCCTGTCCGTGCTCGACGGCGACGAGGTCATGTACTACCCGGACGCCTTCTCCGAGGGCAGCCGGGCGGTCCTGCGCCGGCTCTTCCCCGACGCGCTGATCGCGGATGCCCAGGACGCGGCGGCCCTCGGGCTCAACGCGGTCTCGGACGGCCGGCACGTGCTGCTCCCGCAGGAGGCGACCGGGCTCTTCGCGCCGTTGCGGGCGCGGGGGTTCGAGCCGGTCCCGATGGACCTGGGGGAGCTGCTCAAGGGCGGCGGCAGCGTCAAGTGCTGCACGCAGGAGCTGAGGCCCTAGCCGGCGGCGGGTTGCGCCGCCCCGCCGGGGGCCGGTGCCCCCTGCGGGCTCGGGCCCCCGGCCGGTGCCGGGCTCAGACCTCCTGCGGAGGCGGCCACTCCTGGCCCCAGTCGGCGTCGCGCGCCGCCTTGTACAGGTCTCCGTGGCGCTTGGTCACGTTGACCCGGGTCTGCCCCTCGGACTCGGGTCCGCACAGCTCCAGCAGGACCAGCCCCTTCCGGATCTGCGGCCTGCGGGTGATCCGGGAGGCGGCCGGCTCCACCGGGAAGCGGGTGGCGGCCACGTAGCTGAACTTCTCGTCCTCGTAGGGGAGGGAGCCGCCCTTGATCTGGCGGTGCAGGGAGGAGCGGCTGACCCGGGCCGAGAAGTGGCACCAGTCCTTGCCGACCTCGATCGGGCAGGTCCCGTCGTGCGGGCACGGGGCCGCGACCCGCAGCCCGGCCTCGATCAGCTGGTCGCGGGCCTCGCGGATGCGCAGGTACCCCTCCGGCGTGCCGGGCTCGACCACCGCCACCGCCTGACCGGCCCGCGCCGCCTCGGCGACCACCTCGCGGCGGGCCTCAGGGGTCAGCTCGCCCAGGACGTACGAGACCGTCACCAGGTCCGCCTCCGGGAGCGTCAGCCCGGCCCCGATGACGGTCCGCCGCCACTCGGCGGCCCGCAGCACCGGCGAGGAGGAGGCCGCGGCCAGCTCCTTGCCCAGGTCCAGGGCCGGGTCCGCCCAGTCCAGTACCGCAGTCTCGCGGGGCCCGCCCCAGATGGCGTCCGCCGCCCAGGCCGCCGCGCCGGTGCCGCCGCCCACGTCCACGTGCGAGGCCGGGGACCAGCCCGGGGCCGCCTCGGCGAGCCCGTCCAGGGCGGACCGTACGGCCTCGAAGGTGGCGGGCATCCGGTACGCCGCGTACGCGGCCACGTCGGAGCGGTTGCGCAGGACGGGGGTGTGGGTCGGGATCTGGCCGCGGTAGTTGGCGATCAGCCGCTCCACGGCGGCCGTGGCCTGCTTCTGCGGGAGGCCTTCGAGCAGCCCGGCGAGGGCGCTGCGCAGGGTTTCGGCGGTGGTGGTGGCGGAGTCGTTCACTCGTGAAGTTTACGGGGCCGGGCCGGGGCCGGAGCCCGGGCCCGGCCCCGGACGCTCAGGCCGTGGTCTCCGTCGGCGTTGTCGTCTCCGTCGGCGTGGCCGGCGTGGTCGGCGGGCCGGCGCGCCAGGGGCGGCACAGGACGACGAAGCAGAGGACCGCCATGAGGGAGCAGGTCACCTGGACCACGGCCATCGGTACCGCGGTGTCCTCGCCGGCGATGCCGACCAGGGGGGAGGCCACGGCTCCGACCAGGAAGGAGGAGGTGCCCAGCAGGGCGGAGGCCGAGCCGGCCGCGTGCGGGGTGCGCATCAGGGCCTGCGCGTTGGTGTTCGGCAGCACCAGGCCCATCGCGGACATCAGGACGAACAGCCCGGCGCAGATCGGGAAGAGCCCGACCTCGCCGAAGACCCCCGCGGTCATGAGGAGCAGGGCGGCCGAGGCCGTCATGACGACCGCGAGACCGTACCCCAGCACCTTGTCCAGGCTGACCCGGCCGACCAGCAGCTTGCCGTTGATCTGGCCCACCGTGATCAGGCCGAGGGAGTTGACGCCGAACAGCAGGCTGAAGGTCTGGGGCGAAGCGCCGTAGATCTCCTGCACGACGAACGGCGAGGCGGAGATGTACGCGAACAGCACCGCGAAGGCGAACCCGCCGGCCAGCGTGTAGCCGGTGAAGACCCGGTCGGCGAGCAGCCCGCGCATGGTCCGCAGTGCGGCGCCGACGCCGCCGGTCTGACGCCGCTCGGGCGGCAGCGTCTCGCCGAGCTTGCGCCAGACCAGGAGGGTCAGGAGGGCCCCCACGACGGTGAGGACGCCGAAGACCCCGCGCCAGTCGGCGAAGCGCATCACCTGGCCGCCGATGAGCGGGGCGATGATCGGCGCCACGCCGGATATGAGCATCAGGGTGGAGAAGAACCGGGCCATCTCGACCCCGTCGTACAGATCGCGCACGACGGCCCGCGCGATGACGATCGCGGCCGCGCCGGCCAGTCCCTGGAGCAGCCGGAAGGCGATCAGTAGTTCGACGGTCGGGGCGAAGGCGCAGATGGCGGTGGCGAGGACGTAGATCGTCAAGCCGGCGAGCAGGGGGCGCCGACGGCCCCACTTGTCGCTCATCGGGCCGATCACCAGCTGGCCCAGGGCCATGCCGGCGAGGCAGGCGGTGAGGGTGAGCTGGATGGTCGAGGCCGGGCTGTTGAGGTCCGTGGTCACCGCCGGCAGCGCCGGGAGGTACATGTCCATGGACAGCGGGGTGAGCGCGCTGAGCCCGCCGAGGATGAAGGTGACGAGCAGTCCCGTCCGGCGGGCGGCCGTCAGGGGAGGGGCGGTGAGAGGGGAGGGAGTCGTGGGTGACGAGTCCTTCGAGGGCGCTGTCGCGTGGCCTCGTTCCGGCATACGGAACTCCAGTCTTCTTATCGTGTCTTCACACCCCCTGATGGTTCATGTTCTCAGCAATCGGAACGTCCCGGGGCCGATCTCCCGTGTGACGTAGCCTGCGGCCCCATGAACGCACGTGTGAAGAAGACCGCCGTAGTGACCGGAGCCGGTTCGGGAATCGGCCGTTCCGTGGCCCTGACCCTGGCCGCCGCCGGATGGTCGGTGGCGGTCGCGGGCCGCAGGACCGAGCCGCTGGAGGAGACCGCGGGGGCCGCGCGGGCGGCCGACGCCGAAGCCGACGTGCTCTGCGTCCGGGCCGACGTGAGCGATCCGGACGACGTGGCCGCGCTGTTCGAGACCGTACGGGAGCGCTACGGGCGGGTCGACCTGCTCTTCAACAACGCGGGCACCTTCGGCCCGGCCGGAGTCCCGCTGGAGGACATCTCCTACGAGGCCTGGCGCTCGGTGGTCGACGTCAACCTCACCGGCTCCTTCCTCTGCGCGCAGGCGGCCTTCCGGGTGATGAAGGCCCAGGATCCGCAAGGCGGCCGCATCATCAACAACGGCTCCATCTCCGCGCACGTGCCCCGGCCGAACTCGATCGCCTACACCGCGACCAAGCACGCCATGACCGGCCTGACGAAGTCCCTGTCGCTGGACGGACGCCCGTACTCGATCGCCTGCGGGCAGATCGACATCGGCAACGCGGCCACCGAGATGACCGAGCGGATGCAGACCGGGATCTTGCAGGCCAACGGACAGCTCGCGGTGGAACCCGTCATGGACGCGGCCGACGTGGCGCGCACGGTGCTGCACATGGCGGAGCTCCCGCTGGGGGCCAACGTGCAGTTCGCGACGGTGATGGCGACCGCGATGCCGTACATCGGGCGCGGCTGACCCGGGAATGTCCGCCCCGAGGCCGGGGTTGTGGCGATCATGACTATTGAAGTGCTGTGCTACACCGCCTTCTCCGCCGATCCGGAGGGCGGAAACCCGGCCGGGGTCGTGCTCGACGCGAGCGGTCTGGACGAGGCGGCCATGCTGGAGATCGCCGCCGAGGCGGGCTACAGCGAGACCGCCTTCCTCACCGCCCCGCCCGAGGGCCTCGGCGGGCAGCCCGGCAGGGCCTTCTCCGTGCGCTACTTCAGCCCGAAGGTGGAGGTCCCGTTCTGCGGGCACGCCACCGTGGCCACCGCCGTCGCGCTCGGCGAGCGGGTCGGCCCCGGCGAGCTGCTGTTCGCGACCCGGGCGGGCACCGTGCCGGTGTCGGTGACCCGGGAGGACGGCGGGCTGCGCGCCACCCTGACCAGCGTCGAACCGCACACCGAGGAGCTGGACCCGGCCGACCTCACCGAGGCCCTGGCCGCGCTGGACTGGCCGGCCGCCGACCTGGATCCGCGGTTCCCGCCGCGGATCGCCTACGCCGGTGCCCGCCACCTGGTGCTCGGCGCCGCCACCCGGGCCCGGCTCGCGGACCTGAGCTACGACTTCGCCCGGCTGGAGGCGCTGATGCGGCGCCTCGACCTGGTCACCGCGCAGCTCGTGTACCGGGCGGGCCCGGCGGAGTTCCACGTACGCAACCCCTTCCCGGTCGGCGGCGTCGTGGAGGACCCGGCGACCGGCGCGGCCGCGGCCGCCTTCGGGGCGTACGCCCGCGAGGTCGGCCTGGTCCCGGCCGACGCCGTCCTGACCCTCCACCAGGGCGAGGACATGGGCCGCCCCGGCGTCCTGACGGTGGAGCTCCGATCCGGTGACCCCCGGGTCCGGGTGGGCGGCGCGGGGGCGCTGATCCCGTAGTGCGGATCGAGGGGGCCATCGAGGAGTACGACGTCCTGCCCGCCGGGCTCGCCGAGCAGGTGGCGGCCCTGGAGGCGCAGGCGTGGCCCGGGTCGTCCCCCGGGCACGACCCGGCCCTCTCCCCGCGCGCGGTACTGCTCCTGGACGCCGACGGGCGGGTCGCCGCCTGCCTGGCACTCCTCCACAAGCCGGTCCGGCTCGCGGACGGGCGTACGTACAACGCGGCCGGGCTGAGCGGCGTGGTCACCCGGGCCGACGTGCGGGGCCGCGGGTACGGGGGCCGGCTGGTGGCGGCGGCCCGCGCGGGGCTCGCCGCCGATCCGGGGGTGGACCTGGCGCTCTTCAGCTGCGACCGGGAACTGGTCCCGTTCTACGAGGCGGCCGGCTTCGAGGTGCTGCCCGGCACGGTCCTGGTCGGCGGCACCCCCGCGGAACCGCTCGCCACGGACGCCCCGGGCCTCGGCAAGACGGTGCTCGGGGCGTTCCCCGCCGGCGCCGCACACGGTGAAGGCCGCGCGGACGAGGTCCGCGCGGCCTTCACCGGCATCCGTGTCCCCCTCTACCCGGGGACGATCGACCGGCTCTGGTGAGACCGGTCAGGAGCCGCTCGGTTCCGACTCCGACTCCGACTCCTGCTTCGGCTTCGGCGCCGGCTCCGGCTTGGTGCGCTTGATCAGCGACGGGGCCAGGAACAGGGCGAGCACCGGGACCAGGTACAGGGCCCACACGACGACCTGGAGCACGGTCGGGTCCGGCTGGAAGTTGAGGGTGCCCTTCAGCAGGGTCCCGTACCAGCTGTCCGGCGGGATCGTCTCGCTGATGTCGAAGGCCTTGTCGTTCAGCCCCGGAACGAAGTCGGCCTCCTGGAGGTCGTGGACCCCGTACGCGAGCACGCCCGCGGCGACCACGACCAGCATGCCGCCGGTCCACGTGAAGAACTTCGACAGGTTGATCTTCAGCGCGCCCCGGTAGAACAGCCAGCCCAGGACGATCGAGGACCCGATGCCGAGCAGGACGCCGGTCAGCGGACCCGCGCCGTCACCGGCCGCGTGCACCGAACGCCACACGAACAGCGAGGTTTCCAGGCCCTCCCGGCCGACGGCCAGGAACGCGGTGGCCACCAGGGCGCCGGTGCCCATCGCGAGCGCCGCGTCGAGCTTGCCCTGGAGCTCGGCCTTCAGGTGCCGCGCGGTGCGCTTCATCCAGAAGACCATCCAGGTGACCAGGCCGACCGCGACGATCGACAGGGTGCCGCCGATGGCCTCCTGCGCCTTGAAGGTCAGTTCCTGCGTGCCGAATTCGAGGCCCGCGCCGAAGGCCAGGGACAGGGCGGCGGCCAGGCCGACGCCCAGCCACAGCGGACCCAGCTTGTCCTTGTTCTCGGTCTTCACCAGGTACGCGATGAGGATGCAGACGACGAGGCTGGCTTCCAGCCCCTCGCGCAGTCCGATCAGATAGTTGCTGAACACTTCGGTTCTCCCCGTCCCCTACGCGAACAGCGTCCGGCCCCACCAGTCGTCCTTGTCGCGGACGCCCGGCGGGACGGCGAAGACGGCCGAACCCACGTGCTGGATGTATTCGTTGAGTACGTCGGACTTCGCCAGCTTGCGCTGGATCGGGACGAAGCCGGTGCGGACGTCGCGCTGGTAGGCGAGGAAGAACAGGCCCGCGTCGAGGCGGCCCAGTCCGTCCGTGCCGTCGGTGAAGGAGTACCCGCGGCGCAGGATCGTCGCACCGTCGTTGGTGTCCGGGTGCGCGAGGCGGACGTGCGCCTCGGGCTTCATCGCCTTCAGGAACGGCTCGTCGCGCTCCTTGGACTTGCCGACGGGGGCGCCCTCGCCCTTGTCGCGGCCGAAGATGTCCTCCTGCTCGCCCAGGGACGTGCGGTCCCACGTCTCGATGTTCATCCGGATCCGGCGCGCCACGAGGTACGAGCCACCGGTCAGCCAGTCGCTGCCGTCGCCGGCGCCGACCCACACGTGCTTGTCCAGGGCCGCCTTGTCGGTGCCCGAGATGTTCCGGGTGCCGTCCTTGAAGCCCATCATGTTGCGCGGGGTCTGCTCGTCGGGCGTGGTCGAGGAGGTCTTGCCGAAGCCGAGCTGCGACCAGCGCACCGCCGTCTTGCCGAAGCCGATGCGGGCGAGCTGACGGATGGCGTGGACGGCGACCTGCGGGTCGTCGGCGCAGGCCTGCACGCACAGGTCGCCGCCCGAGCGGGCCGGGTCGAGGTTGTCGCCGGGGAAGAGCTCCAGGTCGATCAGGGCCCCGGGGCGCTTGCCCTCCAGCCCGAAGCGGCCCTTGGCGAACAGGCCCGGCCCGAAACCGATGGTCAGGGTGAGGCGGGAGGCCTTCAGGCCCAGCGCCTCGCCCGTGTCGTCCGGCGGGGCCTCCGGAAGGCCGCCGAAGCCGCCCTCGCCGACCGGCTGACCTGCCGTCATCAGCCGGGCCGCCTCGGTCCAGTCCTTGAGGAGCTGGACCAGCTCGCCGCGGTCCTTCGTCTTCACGTCGAAGGCGGCGAAGTGCAGGCGGTCCTGGACGGCACTGGCGATACCGGCCTGGTGCTCGCCGTGGAACGGCACGGCCGCGCCGGCCGCGGCCGCCGAGACCATGTCGGGGCCCGAGTTCAGGGCGATGGCCGTACCGCCGGCCGCCGCCGCGCCGAGCGCGAGGCCCGCGCCGCCCCAGCCGAGGACGGCCCGGCGCGAGGGCGCGCCCGAACCCGAGCCCGCCTGCTCCGAGGCGCCTTCGGGCGCGCCGTCCTGTGTGGACTCCGGTCCGGACACCGACTCGCTCATGTGAGGTTCTCCCGCCTGCTCTGCTGTTCCGGAGTTACTTCGCGACCGCGGCGGCCAGCTTCGAGAGCGGCTCGGCCAGCGCGTTGACGCCGTCGGAGAGCTCCTTGCGCTCGGCCTCGCCGACCTTGTCGTACGAGGTGAACTCGTACGCGGCCTTGTTCGGGCGGTACTTCTCCAGCAGGTTGTTCAGGGCCGCGAACTGCTTGTCCAGCTCGGCGGTGAGCGCGGGGTCGGTCTTCGAGGTGACCGGCTTGAGCAGCTCGTACGCCTTCTCCGCGCCCTCGACGTTGGCCTTGAAGTCGACCAGGTCGGTGTGGCTGTAGCGCTCTTCCTCACCCGTCACCTTGCCGGTGGCGACCTCGTCGAGGAGCTCCTTGGCGCCGTTCGCCATCGAGGTGGGGGTGATCTCCGCCTGGCCGACCTTCTTCTGCCACACGGCCAGGTCGGCCATCAGGGTGTCGGCGAGCTTCTTGTCCGCGTCGTCGATCTTGTTGCCCTCGAAGAGGGACTTCTCCAGCTTGTGCCAGCCGGTCCACTCCTGGTTCGGCTCCAGGCCGTCCTCGCGGACGTCGACCTTCGGGTCGATGTCGCCGAAGGACTCGGCGACCGGCTCGGTGCGCTCCCAGCCGATGCGCGAGAGGGCGTACGCCTTCTTCGCGGCCTCGACGTCGCCGGCCTTGACCGCGTCCGCGAAGACCTGCGCCTTGGGGATGGTCTCGTCGGCCTGGAGCTGCACGTACTTGCGGTACGCGGCGACCGCGGCGTCGGCCTCGGGGCTGCGCTTCTCGACGGTGCCCCCGCCGGTGGCCTTGACCTGCTGGCGGATGCCGTCGCCCTTCATGCCGGGCTTGCAGGCGACCTCGTAGTCGCCCGCCTTGAGCTCGGCGGTGATGGTGGCCTTGGTGCCGGGGCCTATGTTCTCGCGCTCGGTGACGATGCGGTCGTCGGGGAACAGCACGTAGAGCTCGGTGACCTTGGAGCCCTTGTTCTCGACCTCGATGGTGACCTTGCCCGCAGGGAACTCCTTCGCGCTGACCTCGCAGGCCGAGTCGGAGGCCGCCACCTTGATGACGCCGTCGCCGGACGCGTCGCTCTTCTCGGAGCAGCCGGTGACCGCGGTGAGGGCGGCCACGACGGCTGCCGCGGTGACGACGGAGAGGCGGACGGGGCGCATAGGGGGCTCCTGGCAGTCTGGCATTCGGCAGACGGCCGCCCCGATCGGGTGGGGGCGGCCGGTGAGGCGGACCTAACTTAACCGAGGCTTACCTGACCCATACTCGTACGTCCAGTGATTCAGCCCACACATCCCAGGGCCGGACACGGGGCCGTCACGGGTGCCCCACGCCGCCCCCATGGCCGGGTCAAGCCGAGGTCAAGCCCAGCCGGCCGTCCCGTACGGCGGAACGCTCTCCCCGGGCTTCCCCGGCGCCCCGTCACGGACGGGGACCACCAGCGGCGCCCCGGTGCGCGGGTGCGGGAGGACCTCCACCGACTGGCGGTAGACCCGGCTCAGCAGCCCGTCCTCGAACACCTCCGCGGGCGGGCCGTCCACCGCGATCCGGCCGTCGTGCAGGACGGCGACCCGGTCCGCGTACGCCGCCGCCAGGCCCAGGTCGTGCAGGACCACCACGACCCCGTCCCCGGCCGCCGCCCGCTCCCGGCAGATCCGCAGCACCAGCTCCTGGTGGCGCAGGTCCAGTGCCGCGGTCGGCTCGTCGAGCAGCAGCAGCGGGGCCCGCTGGGCCAGTACGCGGGCCAGCGCGACCCGGGCCCGCTCGCCGCCCGAGAGCGCCGAGAACGGGCGGGCGGCGAAGCCCGTCACCTCGGTGGCGGCCATGGCGGCGGCCACCGCCTCCTCGTCGGAGTCGGCCGCCTCGGTGCCCGCCCATGGGGCGCGGCCCATCCGTACGACGTCCTCCACCGGAAAAGGGAAGGCCAGTGCGGCCGACTGGGGGAGCACCGCCCGGCGCAGGGCCAGCTCGGGGGCCGGCCAGCCGCCCACCGGGCGCCCGTCGATCCGCACCTCCCCGGAGTCCGCCGGCAGGTCCGCGGACAGGGCCGCCAGCAGGGTGGACTTGCCCGCGCCGTTCGGCCCGACCAGGGCCAGCACCTCCCCGGCGCGCACGGTCAGGTCGATCCCGGCGAGCACCTCGCGCCCGCCGAGCCGTACGCGCAGGTCCCTGACCTCGGCGAGCGGCGCGCCGGGGGCCGGCCGGGCGGGGACGGTGCGCTTGGTCCTGCGGAACGCGGCGAACAGGACGCTCATGCCCAGCCTCCTTGCTTGCGGCGGGTGCGGCGCAGCAGCCAGAAGAAGAACGGGCTGCCGAGCAGGGCGGTCAGGACGCCGAGCGGCAGCTCGGCGGGCTGGGCGAGGGTCCGTGCGGCCAGATCCCCGGCGACCAGCACCACGGCTCCGGCGAGCGCGCTGCCGGGCACCAGGAACCGGTGGCCCGGACCGTTGGCCATGCGCAGCAGGTGCGGCACGAGGAGCCCGACGAAGCTGATGATCCCGGCCACGGCGACGGCCGCCGCGGTGAGCAGCGCGACGAGCAGGATCAGCGTGAGCCGCAGCCGCTCCACGTCGACGCCGAGATGGCGGGCGGGGCGCTCGCCGAGGGACAGCAGGTCCAGCTTGCGGGAGTAGAAGGGGGCGATGGCCAGGCCGGCCAGCGCGCAGGGCAGGACGGCGAGCACCTTGGGCCAGGTGGCCTGGGCGAGGGAGCCGAGCTGCCAGAAGGTGATCTGGTTCACCTGGCCGCTGTCCGCGAAGAAGATGAACAGGCCGATCAGGGCGCCCGCGAAGGCGTTGACGGCGATGCCGGTCAGGATGAGGGTGACGACCTCCGTCTTCCCGCCGTTGCGGGAGAGCAGGTACACGGCGCCGACGGTGATCAGCCCCGCGACGAAGGCGCAGGCGGTGATGGTCCAGTTGCCGAAGAAGGTCAGGCCCAGCCCGATCGCGGCGACCGCGCCGACGGCGGCGCCCGCCGAGATCCCGATGACCCCGGGCTCGGCGAGCGGATTGCCGAACACCCCCTGCATCAGCGCCCCGGCGCAGCCGAGGCTCGACCCGACGAGCAGGGCGAGCACCACGCGCGGCAGCCGTACGTTCCACAGCACGCTCTCCCCGACCCGGTCGAGGGCGGCGCCCCCGAGCCCGAGGCGGTGCTGCACCGACCCGATCACCTCCCCGAGCGGGATCTCGTAGGCCCCCACCCCGGCGGAGACCAGCGCGAGCAGCACGAGGACGGCGGCCAGGACGCCGGTGAGCCAGGCGGAACCCCACCGCCGCCGGGGCGGTGCGCCGGCGGCGGTGGGGACGGCCCGGGACGCCACCCGCTCGGGAGCGGGAAGGGGGCCCGCTCCGGGCGGCGTCCCGGGGGCTTCGCAGGAGAGGGGCACGTCAGGAGGCCTTGCCGTAGAGCTGGGTGATGAGGGAGGTCAGGACCTGGTCGGTGCGCGGACCGTAGTTGAGCAGGACCCCGTCGTCGACGGCGATCACCCGCCGGTCCATGCCGGCCGGGGTCTGGGCCACGCCCGGGATCTTGACCAGCCCGTCCACGCCGCCCACGGACTCCAGGCCCTTGGACATGACGAGGATCGCGTCGGGCGCGGCCGCGGCCAGGGCCTCGCTGGTGATCGGGGTGAAGTCCTTGCCGAGCCCCGACTCCGGACCCGTGTCCAGCGCGCCGGCCGCCTCCAGCAGCGAACCGGCGCCGGAGTCGGAGCCGCCCATCAGGTACACGGAGGCCGTGCCGCGCAGGTAGAGGAAGGCCACGCGCGGCTTCTTGCCCGTGGCGGGCAGGGCCTTGCGGGCGGCGGCGATGCGGTCGGCGGTGCGCTGGTTCAGCTGCGCGCCGGCCTCCTTGACGCCCAGTGCGGCGGCCACCGCGTCGGTGCGCTTGGCCACGTCCTCCAGGGACTTGGCCGGGGCCACCACCAGGAGGGGGACGCCCGCGTCACGGATCTGCCGGAGCGCCTCGGCGGGGCCGGAGGTGGTCTCGGCCAGCACCAGGGTCGGACGCAGCGACAGCACGCTCTCGGCGGAGACCTCGTGGCCCCGCGTCACCACCGGGAGCTCCGCCGCCTGTTCGAAAGTGGCGGTGATGTCCTTGGCGACGACCTTGGGGCCGAGCCCGAGGGTGTACACGATCTCGTTGAGGCCGCCGGTCAGCGGGATCACCCGGTCCGCCGAGGTGACGGTGACCCGGACGCCGTCCGCGGAGGCCACGGTTGCCGGCAGCGCGGGCACGGGCGCCTGGGCGAGGGGTTCCACCCGGTCCGGGAGGGCCGGGGCGCCGGCTCCGGTGGCGGGGGAGGGGGCGGCCGTACCTCCGCAGGCGCTCACGCCGAGTGCCAGGACCACGGAGGTCAGGGCTACGGCGAAGCGGGACATGCGGGTTGACGCGGCGGGCGTAGGCACGAAGGCACCGTCCTGATCGTCCGACTGGGGTGGGGGACCCGGTTCGCTGGTGGTGGGGACCCGGTTCGAGGTTCCGGGTGCCAGGGGGTTTCACACCCGGCCGAACGTAGCTTAGGTTAGCCTAACCTCGCTCGCTAGACCCTGGAGGGGACATTCATGTCCGCTAGACCCACCCGTGCGTCCGCCGTCGCCCTGTTGGCGACCCTGGCGGCTCTGGGAGCCGCCCTGCTCCCGGCGACCGCCGCCCAGGCGGCGGGCCGCACCGTGGAGGGCGGCCGACTCGACTGGGGCATCAAATCCTCCTTCCAGAGCTACGTCACCGGCCCGGTGGCAAAAGGTGGGTTCAAGCTGAAGAACGGAGCCGCCACCGCCGGCGGCAGCCTGTTCCGCTTCCACTCCGCGAACGGCTCCTACGACCCGGACAGCGGCTCCCTGGAGGCCTCCTTCAGCGGCGGCGTCACCTTCCAGGGCCACCAGAAGCCGGACGGCGCGTACGAACTGGACATGAGCGTCAGCCGGCCCACCGTCAAGATCAACGGCGGCAGCGGCACGCTCTACGTGGACGTCTCCAGCAAGGCCAAGGAGGGCGGAGCGGTCACCACCGCCTCTCAAGTGCCCTTCGCCAAGCTGGGCCTGGGCGGGGTGAACATGAAGGGCGGCGGCAGTCCGGTCGCCCTCGCCAACATCCCGGCCACCCTCACCGACCAGGGCGCCAAGGCCTTCGCCGGCTACTACCCGGCGGGCGCGCAGCTCGACCCGGTCTCGCTCTCCGTGGACGTCAAGGCCGCCGCGGCCGAGCAGCCCGCCTCGCCGGCCCCGAGCACCCCGGCTGAGGAGACCCCGCAGACCTCCCAGACCCCGCAGGCCGCCGGGGCGTTCACCGACGCCGCCGTGGACTGGGGGGTACGGCGAACCTTCCGCGAGTACGTCTCCGGCTCCATCGGCCAGGGCAAGTGGGAGCTGGCCGACGGAGCCCAGGACGGCGGCGCGCTGTTCCGTTTCCCGCAGGGCGAGGGCGCCTACGACGGCGCGAAGGGCACCCTCGACGCCGCCTTCGCCGGGTCCGTGCACTTCACCGGGGCCCACCTCGACCTGAAGCTCGCGAAGCTCACGGCCAAGGTGGAGAACGGCAAGGGCGTGCTGTCCGCCGACGTCACCACCGGCACGGACACCAAGACCGCCGTCCCGCTCGTGGAGTTCGACGCCAAGGGCCTCAAGACCGAGGGCGGCCTCGCCACCCTCACCGAAGCCCCGGCCACCCTCACCGAGGGCGGAGCCCAGGCCTTCAAATCCATGGCCGCTGTTTCCATGTATGCGGCGGGCACCGAGATGGACCCCGTCTCCCTCGCGGTCGCCCTCGACGGAGCCGCGAAGCTCCCGGCCCTCCCGAACCTCGGCTCGACGGCCGCCCCGCCGGCACCGGCCGCGACCCCGGCCGCCGCCGCGAAGGCGGACGAGTCCTCGAACACCGGCCTGTACGCGGCCCTCGCGGTCGCCGTCCTGGTCCTCGCGGGCGGAGCGGTCTTCCTGGTCCTGCGCAACCGGACGAAGGGGCGGGTCACCGAGACCCTGGCTTCGGCTCCGGCTCCGGCCCCGGCCCCCGACTCCCCGGGTTCCTCCGAGGCCGACGGGGCCGCTCCCCGCCGCTGACCCGCGGCCCGAAGCCGTACCGCCCGCGCGGCCCGTCCGCCGGGCCCCCGCACCACCCCGCTGTGCGGGTCGGGCTCACCCGAAGCGCCCGGCCCGCAAGCCCCGTACCGCACTCACCCGCAAGCCCCGCAGGGACCCGTAGGCCCCGTACCGCCAGGGCTCGGCTTCGCCGTGCCTTCGCACGCCCCGCACCGTCCCGCACCGTCCCGCATCGCACCCCTTCGCCTCCTTCACCCCCGTTTCAGGAGATCCCGCCATGTCATCGATCCGCCGTCCCGTCGCCCTCGCAGCCGCCGTGGCCACCGCCGCCGCGGTGGCCGCCACCGTGTTCGTCCTGCCCGCCACCGCGGCCGGCACCGCTCCGGCCGCCTCCGCGGCGCAGGGCGCCCCCGCGGCGATCCCGGTCGTCGGCGGCACCCTCGACTGGGGCGTCCTGGAGAGCTACCGCACCTACGTGACGACCATCGCCCAGGGCGAGATCACCGTCGCGAACGGCGCGAAGAAGACCGCCAAGGGCTTCACCTTCGGCTCGGCCACCGGCCAGTACGACCCGGCCACCCACCTCGTGACCGCCGCCTTCAAGGGCAGCGTCACCTTCAAGTCGGCCGCGCACCGCTTCGAGGTGAAGCTCGCGAACCTGCGCATCGACACCGGCAAGAAGCTGCTGATCATCGACGTCACCCGGGACGGCGTGCTCACGAAGAACGTCCCCTTCGCGAAGGTCGCCTTCGGCGGGCAGTCGATGGCCGACCTGGGCACCACGCTGACCGCCGACGCCGCGAAGCTCCTCGGCTCGGACAGCTACAAGGGCAAGGCGGGCGACCCGCTGACGGCCGTACTGAAGTTCCCGCCGCCGCCCACCCAGAGCCCGTCCCCGTCCGCCTCCGCGAGCCCGACCAAGTCCCCGACCAAGTCCCCGACTTCCTCCCCGTCGAAGCCCGCACCGTCGAAGCCGGCCTCCCCCTCGCCCTCCGCCTCGACCGGCACCCCGGCGCCCGGCGGCCCGCAGAAGATCCTCGGCGGCAAGCTGGCCTGGGGTGTCAAGGAGTCCTTCCGCACGTACGTCCAGAGCGCGGGCGGCACCGTCACCCCGGCGGCCGGCGCGGTCGCGAACGGCGACAGCTTCGCCTTCGGTGGCGGCAAGGGCACCCTCGACACCAAGGCGCGGAAGCTGAACGCCACCTTCGCGGGCAACCTCCGCTTCCAGTACCCGGCCCACGGCATCGACATGACCTTCGGCAACGTCCGCATCAACGCAGAGGGCGGCAAGGGAACCCTGGTCCTGGACGTGAAGACGGCCGCCGGGGTCAAGGCGAACATCCCCTTCGCCACGCTCGACCTCTCGAAGGCCGACTACAAGACCAAGAACGGCGTCCTCACCCTGAACGCCGTGCGCACCGCGCTCACGGCCGAGGGCTCCGCTGCCTTCGCCAACGACACCACCGGCTCCATGTACCCGGTCGGGACCCGCGCGGACGACGTCAACCTGACCGTCTCCGTGGACAAGGACGCCGTCCTGCCCCCGGCCGGCACCGGCACCACGGGCGGCACCGGTACCGCCGGAGCCGGCGGCACCGTCGGGGGCGTCGGCCTCGCCGCCACCGGCGCCGAGATCCCGGCCGGCGCACTGCTCGGTTCCTCCGCCGCCGTCATCGCGGCGGGCGCGGGCGCGGTGTTCGTCGCGCGCAGGCGCCGCACGGCCCAGAACTGACCCGTGCATCAATGCCCGCTTGAATCCTCCCCGTCTTGAGGCCGGGGATTTCTGGCTCACGCAGCCTGACGGCCCGGCGGGCCGGCAGGTCTTCCGCGATCGGCACCAGCCGGGTTGAGACCAGCCCGGACCAGCATGACGTGTGCGGAGTTCTTGTCCCTGGGGGACACGGCTCCGCACGCGGTGCAGGTGTAGGTACGTTCAGAAGGAGGGAGTGCGTGCTTGGTTCTCGCTCCGCACCGGGCGCAGTCCATGGTGGTGTGCGCGGGATGGACCAGGTGCACGATGCGTCCGTGCTTACGGGCCATCGTGATCAGGGCTGTCTTGGTGGCGGCGATCGCCGCGTCGGCGGCCTTGCGGGCCATGGTTGATTTGGCGAGGAACTTCGGGCGGAAGTCCTCCACTGCGAGGGCGTCGTAGTCACGGACCACAGACTTCGCCCACTTGAGGCCAGTGTCCCGGCGCTGGCGGGCAGTCTTCTTGTGGAGCTTCGCCGTCAGCCTTTTCGCCGTCCGGTAGCCCCTCGACCCGGGCTTGCCCTTCGCCGGTTTCCGGCGGGCCATCATCCGCTGATAGTGAGCGAGCCTGACGGCGGCCTTCTTGCCGTGCTCGGCGTGGGGGAGGTCGTGGGCGTCGCTGGTGGTGGTCGCGGTCTCCCGTACGCCCCAGTCGATGCCGATCACCGCACCCGTGTCCGGGAACGGCTGGGCTTCGGTGGCGACGACGAAGGACGCGTACCAGTGCCCGAGGCTATCGCGGTAGATCCGCACAGACGACGGGCCCGCCCGCTGCCGCATCGGCAGCCGCGCCTGGATGTCCTTCAAGGCTTTGGTACGGGACTTCCCGAAGTCCCGTACCAGCTGCTGCTGCGGGACGCTGCTGCCGTCACCCAACCAGGTGTTGCGGTTGCGGGCCTCGGTCAGCATTCTGTCCAGCCGGGCAGGACCGCACTTCTCGTCCTCGGCACGGGCCTTCTTCGAGCGAGCGGTGCATTCGTTCCAGATCCACCGGCAACGGTCCCACTCACCCAGCAACTTGGTCTGAGCGGTAGACGACACGCGAAGCCGGTAGGTGAACCGGGCATGCCCGGTCCTTTCCGTCTCCTGTGATGCTTCCGCCATACGGTCAACCTAGACTGCGCCTCTGACAACGCCTAGAAAGTGCAGGCCACGACAGATGCCAAGAGAACTCCCGAGCTTCACGCCGGCGACGGCAAGAGCCGTTCCTCCCCGGGCTGAGGTCCCGAGGACCCCTGGGAAGATGCGGTGAACGATCTCGACGTCCTGAGGGTCTTCTGCGCGGGTGACGGCAGCCACGGCAACGTGCTGGGCGTCGTACGCGACGGCCGGTCCTGCCCCGACGACGCGTCGCGGCAGGCGTTGGCCGCCGAACTCGGCTACAGCGAGACGGTGTTCGTCGACGATCCCGAGCGCGGGATCGTCGACATCCGTACCCCCGGCACCCGGATGTCCTTCGCCGGGCACCCGCTGGTCGGTGTCGCGTGGCTGCTGGACATCGAGGAGCTCCAGCCCCCGGCGGGCGCCGTATGGGCGCGCGACGACGGGGAGTTCACCTGGATCACCGCCCGCCCCGAGTGGGTCGAGGGCAAGCGCACCGAGCAGTACGCCGACGCCGCCGCGGTCGAGGCGCTGCCCGGTCCGCCGCCGGGCGAGGGCTGGCTGTACGCCTGGGCGTGGGAGGACGAGGCCGCGGGCCGGATCCGGGCCCGTGGTTTTCCGCGGCGCCCCGACGGCGCGATCGTGGAGGACGAGGCCACCGGCTCGGCGGCGATCGTCCTGACGGCCGAGCTGAACCGGGCCCTGAACATCACCCAGGGCCGGGGCTCGCAGATCCTCACGGCCCCGGCCCCGGACGGCACCGTAGAAATCGGCGGCCGCGTCCGCTTCGCCGATTCCAGCCTCGTCCGGGGGCACCTCCCGGCGGCGGTCGGGGGAGTTTGAGGCGCGGGGTCCGGGGCGGGGCCCCGGGAGCCCGGCCCCGGCCGGCAGCGGTCCGCGCCACAGCCGGGTGCCGGGCCCCGGGAGCGAAGCCCGGAAGGGGGTGGGCCCGTCGGGCCCACCCCCTTCCCCGTTCAGCCCGCCGCAGGCGCTACGCGCTGAGCGGGAACTGCTCGCCCAGCTCGCGGAAGACCGCGCCGTTGAAGTCGAAGGCGCGCTTGCACTCGTCGATGATGCGCTGCTTCTCCAGGTCGTCCGCGGCGATCGCGTCCAGCAGCTCGCGGTAGGTCCGCTTGAAGGCGGCCGGGTTGGAGATGTCCGCGAAGACGTAGAAGCGGACGCCGTCGCCCTTGCGCTCGAAGCCCCAGGTCCGCTCCGCCTTGTCGCGGATGATCTGGCCGCCGGAGAGGTCGCCCAGGTAGCGGGTGTAGTGGTGGGCCACGTACCCGCCCGGCCAGGAGGCGGCGCACTCGGCCACGCGGGCCGCGTAGGCCTCGGTGGCGGGCAGCGCGACCAGGGTCTCGCGCCAGTCGGGACCCCGCAGGTGGGCCAGGTCCCGCTCGATCTCGGCGAGGCGCATCAGCTCGGGCTGTATGAACGGCCCGGCGACGGCGTCGTCCCGGAGGGCCTCGGCGGCGTCCTCGAGGGCCCTGTACACGAACCACAGCTGCTCGGTGTAGCGGGTGTAGGCGTCCACGCCGAGACGTCCGCCCAGCAGGTCGCTCATGAAGGTCGAGGTCTCCGCCTCGGTGTGCTGCTCGTGCGAGGCGACACGGATGACGGTCGAGAAGGCGTCCAAGACGGACCTCCGAGGAATCGGAAGAAAAGGGAGAGCAGGCGTGGCGGCCGTGCCGCCACACCCGATCCTCCTTCTTAGGCTTACCTAAGTCAATGTGTTCCCGACGCCTTGTCGGTAAAAACCTCCACGAGGTACTTCTCCCCGGATCAGGGCAGCGTCAGGATCTCCGCTCCGGTGTCCGTGACCACCAGCGTGTGCTCGAACTGCGCGGTCCGCTTGCGGTCCTTCGTGACCACCGTCCAGCCGTCCTCCCACATGTCGTACTCGTGGGTGCCCAGCGTCAGCATCGGCTCGATGGTGAAGGTCATCCCGGGCTCGATGACGGTGGTGGCGTGCGGGCTGTCGTAGTGCGGGACGATCAGGCCGGAGTGGAAGGACGAGTTGATCCCGTGGCCCGTGAAGTCCCGGACGACGCCGTAGCCGAAGCGCTTCGCGTACGACTCGATGACCCGGCCGATGATGTTGATCTGCCGGCCCGGCCGGACGGCCTTGATGGCCCGGTTCAGGGCCTCGCGGGTGCGCTCCACGAGCAGCCGCGACTCCTCGTCCACGTCCCCGCACAGGTACGTGGCGTTGTTGTCGCCGTGCACCCCGCCGATGTACGCGGTCACGTCGAGGTTGACGATGTCGCCGTCCCGCAGGACGGTCGAGTCGGGGATCCCGTGGCAGATCACCTCGTTGAGCGAGGAACACAGTGACTTCGGGAAACCGCGGTAGCCCAGCGTCGAGGGGTAGGCACCGTGATCGCACATGAAATCGTGGGCGACGCGGTCCAACTCGTCGGTGGTCACCCCCGGCGCGATCAGCTTGGCGGCCTCTTCCATCGCCTGGGCGGCGATCCGGCCGGCGATGCGCATGGCCTCGATGGTCTCGGGCGTCTGCACCTCCGGTCCGGTGTACGGAGTGGGCGCGGGCTTGCCCACGTACTCGGGCCGGCGGATGTTTCCGGGAACGGAACGGACGGGAGTGAGCTCGCCTGGTACGAGCAGCGACTGGCCAGACATACGAGCGAGTGTATCGAGCGGGTATGGGGCAGCATGGCGACAGAGAGAGGAGCCTGACGATGGCCCTGTTCAAGAAGCGCCAGGTGGGCAAGCCCGGCGAGTGGTACTACTGCCTGGTCCACAAGAAGGTCGAGGAAGGCCCCGAGTGCCCGGCGAAGGACCGTTTCGGCCCCTACGCGACACCCGAAGAGGCGAACCACGCCATGGAGACGGCGCAGGAGCGCAATCTCGAATGGCAGAACGACCCCAAATGGAACGACAAGACCCGCGATCCCGAGACGGGCACAGAGGGCACGGGCACGGCCACCCCGTAGCCACGGCTACGGCTACGGCTACAGCTACGGCCGGGGCTGCGGCTACCAGCGGCTGGGCGGCGGCGCGGCCAACTGGTCGGCCAGCCGCGCCAGCCGGTCCCGGAACCGCCTCGGCCCGCGCTGCACCGGCAGGCTGTTCTCCCCGGCCGCCGCGCTGACCAGGTGCTGCACGGTGTCCAGGTCCAGTTCGGCGGCCCCGTCCGGTACGGACAGCACCTCGTGCGCGAGCGTCCCGAGATCCGCGTCCCCGCCGTCCACGGACAGTACGGTCGCCCCCGCGCGCCGGGCGTCGTGCACCCGCTCCAGCAGCCCGTCCCCGGGCCGCTCCGGAGCCACCACCAGCAGCGTGTGACCGCGCCGGGCCGCCTCCAGCCGGCTCAGCCCGACCGACAGGTGCGGGGCGTCACCGGGCAGCACCCGGTGGCGTACGAGCGTGGGCGCCAGCTCCGGCAGCCCCGACCAGGCGGCCTCGTCGACCAGGTGCGCCGCCAGGTGCCAGGGCTCGTACTGCTCGGTCCCGACCAGCAGCAGGTTCCCGCCGGCCGGCACGACCGACCGCCGCAGCGTCCCGGCGAACCGGCGCGCGGCGCCGGGCCACTCCGTACCGGCGAGCACTTCGCGCAGCAGCGCGACTCTCACGGCGTCCATACCGGCATCCTGCCGCATGGAAGGGACAAAGGGGAGCTGTTCCCCCATCTCCGCCCCACCCCCACCTCCCGAGGCGTCTCCCACCTTCCCCCAGCCGTCCCCCTCCCACCCCGGGCATCTCACACGGTCCGTGCGTTCGACTCTGACGATCTCGCGGCTACCCTCGCCCCCATGACCTCCACAGACAGCACGCAGCAGCCCGCGAAGACCCCCGCGAAGGCCCCCGCCAAGGACCCTTGGGACCTTCCCGACGTCTCCGGCCTCGTCGTAGGCGTCCTCGGCGGCACCGGTGACCAGGGCCGGGGCCTCGCCTACCGGCTCGCCCGCGCCGGCCAGAAGGTGATCATCGGCTCCCGGGCCGCCGACCGCGCGCAGACCGCAGCCGACGAGCTCGGCCTCGGGGTGGAGGGCGCGGACAACGCCGAGTGCGCGCGCCGCAGCGACATCGTGATCATCGCGGTGCCGTGGGAGGGCCACGCCAAAACCCTGGAATCCCTGCGCGAGGACCTCGCCGGCAAGCTCGTGGTCGACTGCGTCAACCCGCTCGGCTTCGACAAGCAGGGCGCGTACGCCCTCCGGGTCGAAGAGGGCAGCGCGGCCCAGCAGGCCGCAGCCCTCCTCCCGGACTCCCGCGTCACGGCCGCCTTCCACCACCTCTCGGCGGTGCTCCTCCAGGACGAGTCCATCGAGGAGATCGACACCGACGTGATGGTCCTCGGCGAGGTCCGCGCCGACACCGACATCGTCCAGGCCCTCGCCGGCCGCATCCCGGGCATGCGGGGCGTCTTCGCGGGCCGCCTGCGCAACGCCCACCAGGTCGAATCCCTGGTGGCCAACCTCATCTCCACCAACCGCCGCTACAAGGCCCACGCAGGCCTCCGCATCACGGACGTCTGACCCAACCGGCCCACCGGGGCCGCCCGGCCCGCCCGCCCCTTCCGGGGGGCGACGGGCCGGGCGTCCCCGGGTCCCGTCCCCTCAGCCGCGCCGCCCGCCGCGCCCCTCGACCGGGCCCAGGTGCGCCACCACGCCGTGGTAGAAGCGCTCCACGGCTTCGTCCACGCTGCGGATGAACCCGGACTCCGCGTTCCCCCGCGTGTTCCCCACCCCCTTGAGCAGCGACAACCGGAAACCGACGACGGCCGAACCGTCCACGGGCAGCAGATCGCCCGGCTCGGGCCGCAGCCGCTCCAGCGTGCCGCGCGGCCCGCTGCCCGGCCCCGCCCCGGCGCCCGGCCCCGCGCCCGGTTCCGCACCGAGGAGACTCTCCACGTGCAGGTCCGCCGGAGCCTCGGCGAGCAGCTTCAGCAGCCGCTTCACCATGACCAGCGGGTACGCGCCCTCCGGGGCCGGCACGTCGACGGTCGTCCGCACCTTGGAGGTCCTGAGGTCGGCGCTCACCGCGATGACACTGCTGGTCCCGTCGACGCGCAGCTCCGCGGAGAGCTTCCCGTCCACGCACAGCCGGTCCGCCGCGGAGACCCGTCGGGCCTGCGGATCACTGCCCCGCCGGGCCCGCTGCACCGGCAGCGCCTTCTGCCCGAGCTCCCCGCCGAGCCGCAGGCAGACCTGCCGGATCAGCCGCTCCCAGCTCTCCACGACCTCCACGGTCCGGGCGTCCCCGAGGCCGAGGGTCTCGTCCTCGATGCCCTTGCGTACCGGCACCCAGGCGGCGCCCATGTTTTGGAACCCGTGGCAGCCGGACTGCTCGTGCCGCAGGTACTCCAGGAGCTCCTGGAGGAGCCAGGCGTGCGCGGCGTTGCCCACGCCCTCGTGGCGGATCAGCATCTGCGCCTGGTGTGCGACCTCGGCCCAGGACAGGTGCCAGAGGCTGACCTTGTGCTTGCGCCGGCCGTCGACCTTCACCTCCACCATGGGGCGGCCCTCGAGGGCCACGTCGTTGGAGAGGGTGATGACGGCCTCGTAGCCGCGGCGCGCGGCGATGTCCATGTACGCCTGCACCTGCTCCGCCTTGAGCGGGTTGCCGTTCGTCTTCGTCTCCACGAGCGCCGTCCACAGCTTGCCCGCGCGCTCCACCCGGATCACCCCGTCCGGGCGCCGCGGTGTGTCCCCGTGGGGGAGGGAGACCTCCGTGAAGGTCTGCATCCGGCCGGCGGGCGCGCCGAACCCGGCGGTGAGGCGGCGGCCGAACTCCGGCACCTGCGCCATGACCGACAGCAGCACCGAGGTGGCGCGCACCTCCCGCTCCCTGTCGCTCTTGAGGGAAGGGGCGGGGAACAGGCGGGCCTGGCTCCAGGACTCGTTCTCGGCGAGGGACTTCTTGGCCACCCTGGGCAGGGTGACCTTCTTCCTGGTCGTACGGGGACCCCGGCCGCGGGTCTGTGCCGGTACGGCGACAGGGGCGGCCGCCTCGGCGGGCGCAGGCGCGGGCTCGGGCTGGGACGTGGGCTGCGACGTGGGCTCGGCGGCCGGTTCGCCGGCGGGTTCGGCGGCCGGGGATTCCGCCGGGGCAGCGGCTTCCACGGGCTCCTCCTCACCCGCGAGGCCCGTCTCCTTCGCTTCCTCGGAGTCTTCGGAGTCCTCCAGTACAGGGATGCCGAAGTCCGTGGCCAGTCCCGCGAGGCCCGTCTCGTACCCCTGGCCGACCGCGCGGAACTTCCACTCCTCGCCCCGCCGGTACAGCTCGCCGAAGATGAAGGCGGTCTCCACGCCCGCATCGTCGATGGAGTAGCCGACCAGGGGTTCCCCGGAGCGGTCCGCGACCGTCATCCGCAGGTCGTCGAGGTCTCCGAAGCGTGCGCCGGCGTACCGGCTGGCCGCCACGACGATCCGCGCGACACCTTCCGGGACCGCCGTCAGGTCCACGCTGATGCGGTCCTCGTCGCCGTTGTCGGTCGGCACCTTGCCCAGCAACTGCACGCTTCCGTCGGCCGCCGCCGGGTTGTTGTAGAAGTAGAAGTCGTTCTCGTCGCGGACCTTGCCGTTCTCGTCCAGCAGCAGCACCGAGACGTCGGCGTCGCCCGCCCCCGAAGCGCTGCTCCAGCCCAAGCTCACGACGACCGCCCCGGCGTCCTCACTGAGGGCTGTCAGGCTGACGTTCGCGCCCTTCGGGATCTCCTGCATGTCTTCCCCCCGGTCCTTCCGCACCCCCCGTGCGTGGTGCGTCTCGGGCGAACCGTAGCGGCGGGAGGAGGAAAAGATCACGGGATGTCGGAAATCGGTCGGACGGGAGCACGCCGGGGCATGGGGGACACTGGAGGGGCTTGAACCGCTTCAGTGTCTTCGAGGAGCCTCCACCATGCCCCGCCTTGCCGTGTTCGCCGTCGTTCTCTGCGTCCTCGCCACTGCCGCCGCCGTGGTCTCCTTCGTCGAGGGCAGCCTGCTCGGGATCGCGTGGGTGCTGATGGCGGGCATCACCTCGAACATGGCGTGGTTCTACGTGCGCAAGGCGAAGATCGAGAAGGCCGCCGCAGCGGCCCGCGCCGCGGGCTGAGCCGGGGCCGGCCTCGGGTCGGCGACGCCCCCTAGGGTGCCTGGCAGAAGCCGCTGGTGTCCTGCCAGAACTGGTAGAGGTCGCGGCCGCAGTACGCCTCCAGCTCGCTCACGCCCAGCGCCGACAGGACCGCGTACACCGCGTCGAAGAAGTACGCGTTGACCTCCGGGATCCACAGCAGCGCGAAGACGGCCAGCAGGCCGAACGGCGCCAGTGGCGCCACCTCGCGGCGGATCCGGTGGGACAGCCAGGGCTCGATGATGCCGTAGCCGTCCAGGCCCGGGACCGGCAGGAAGTTCAGGATCGCCGCCGAGACCTGGAGCAGGGCCAGGAAACCGAGCGCGAAGCGGAACACCATCGGGACCCCGTCCAGGGCGTTCAGCCAGAACGGAGCCGTGCAGACCGCCGCGAAGGCCACGTTCGTCAGCGGGCCGGCCGCCGAGATGAGGCTGTGCCGCCAGCGGCCCTCGATGCGGTCGCGCTCGATGTACACCGCGCCGCCGGGGAGACCCAGGCCACCCATGATCACGAAGAGGACGGGGAGGATGATGCTGAGCAGCGCGTGCGTGTACTTGAGGGGGTTCAGCGTCAGGTAGCCCTTCGCGCCGACGCTGAGGTCACCGCTGTGCAGGGCGGTGCGGGCGTGCGCGTACTCGTGCAGGCACAGGGACACGATCCAGGCCGCCGTGACGAAGAGGAACACGGCCAGCCCGGCGCTGGTCGAGTACCCCGTCCACACGGCCCACCCCGTCACCGCCATGACGGCGAAGATGCCGAGGAACACGGGACTGATCTTCCGGTCGCCGCGGTCGTGAGTGTGGTGATGACTGCGGTTCTGACTGCCCTGGGGACCCATACGGCGAACCTATCCCGGAGGCGGCGCCCGAGGGGGCCCGGGGCCGGAGACAATGGGCCGGTGCGTTACGCGATGCTCGGCACCACCCAGGCCATCCGCGACGACGGGAGCACCGTACCCGTCGGCGGAGCGCGGCTGCGCGCGCTCCTGACGGCGCTCGCGCTGCGGCCGGGGCGGGCGGTGCCGGTGGCCTCGCTCATCGAAGAGGTGTGGGACGGCGACCCGCCCGCGGACGGCCCCGCGGCGCTCCAGGCGCTGGTGGGACGGCTGCGGAGGGCCCTGGGGCGCGAGGCGGTGGGGTCCGGGGAAGGCGGCTACTGGCTCGTCGCCGCCCGGGACGACATCGACCTGTACCGCTTCGAGCGGCTCGCGCGGGCGGCGGCGCAGGCCTCCCCGGCGGAGGCGGCCGCCCTGTACGACGAGGCCCTCGCCCTGTGGCGGGGCGAGCCGCTGGGCTCCCTGCCGGGTTCCGGGCCGGAGGCCGCCCGCTGGGAGGCGCTACGGCTGGACGCGCGCCGGGGCCGCCTGCACGCGGCGCTGGCGCTGGGGGAGGCCGAGCGGGTCCTGCCGGAGCTGACCGCGCTGTGCGCGGGGCTGCCGCTGGACGAGTCCCTGCAGGCCCTGCGCATCCGCGCGCTGCGCGACGCGGGCCGACCGGCGGAGGCGCTGGCCGCTTACGAGGAGGTCCGCCGCGACCTGGCCACCCGCCTGGGCACCACTCCGGGCCCCGCCCTCCGCGCCCTCCACAGGGCCCTGCTGACCGACCCGACGGCGGCACCCGGGCGTTCCGTCCCGCCGGCCGGACCCGGGCCGCTTCCCCCGGAGCCGACTGCCGGGACCGACCGGACCGATCGGCCCACCCGGACGGAGCAGGGCGGATCCGCTCCCGACCTGGGGGCCGGCCACTCCGCCGAGGCCTCGCGAGGCCGGGCGCACCAGGCCCGGTCCGGGTCCGGCGTGCCCGCCGGGACCACACAGGGCTCCTCCGCCGCCCCGGCCGGACCCGGCGGGCCCGGGCCGGGCCCCGGCCGTGACGGCCGGCCCGGCACCCCGGCCGAGCCGCACCGGTCCTCCTCGGCGCCGTCCGCGACCACCGCCACCTCAGTGCCGTCCGGGACCACCGCCGCGGTCCCGTCCGGGCCCGACCGGGCGGACTCCGGCTCCACGGCCGGACCTGACGTACCGGGCTCCGGCCACGCGACCGGACCCGGCGGAGCGGGCTCCGGCCCCGCCGACGGGCCGGGTCCGTCCGGTCCGGGTGGGCCGGGCAGCGGGGACCCTTACGGAGCCGGAGCCGGAGCCGTACTCGCCGCCGGGCCCGGTCACGTACCGCCCGGGCAGGGCGCGGGCAACCTGCGGATGCGGCTGACCACCTTCGTCGGGCGGGAGGAGGACATCCGGGTCATCGGGGACGACCTCGCCCGGTCGCGGCTGGTCACCCTGCTCGGACCCGGCGGCGCCGGCAAGACCCGGCTGTCGCAGGAGGCCGCCGAAGCGCACGCCCGCGCCGGCCGCGGCACACCGGACGCACGCCCCGCCACCCCGGAGCACCCATCGGCCGACCGCGCCGCCACCGGCGGCGCGCCCGGCCCCGGCCCCGCCCCCGCCTGGGCCGACGGCGTGTGGTTCGTGGAGTTGGCTCCCGTGGACGATCCGGAGGACGTCGCCGAGGCCGTGCTCGTCGCGCTGGGGGCCCGGGAGACCAAGCTGCGAGGCCCCGCCGCCGAGGAGATGCGGGTGCGGACCGAGCGCGGGGACCGGCCCCTCGACCGCCTCGCGGAGCATTGCGCGCGGCGCCGGATGCTGGTCATCCTCGACAACTGCGAGCACGTCGTCGACGCCGCCGCCCGCCTCGCCGAGGAAGTGCTCGCGCGCTGCCCCGGCGTGCAGATCCTGGCCACCAGCCGCGAACCCCTCGGCGTGCCGGGGGAGACCCTGCGCCCGGTGGACCCGCTGCCCGACCCCGTCGCGCTGCGGCTGCTCGACGACCGCGGGGCCGCCGCCCGGGCGGGGTTCAGCGTCGACGACGACCCGGCCGCCGCCGTCGAGATCTGCCGCCGCCTCGACGGGATGCCGCTCGCCATCGAGCTGGCCGCCGCCCGGCTGCGGCTGCTCACCCCCCGCCAGATCGCCGACCGGCTGGACGACCGTTTCAGGCTGCTGACCGGCGGCTCGCGCACCCACCTGCCCCGCCAGCAGACCCTGCGCGCGGTGGTCGACTGGTCCTGGGACCTGCTCGACGAGCCCGAACGGGCCGTGCTGCGCCGGCTGTCCGTCTTCGCCGGCGGCTGCGACCTCGACGCCGCCGAAGCCGTCTGCGCGGACGGGGGATACCTCGATGGCTCCGACGTCGCCGACCTGCTCGGATCCCTTGTGGACAAGTCCCTCGTCGTCGCCGCCCCCGACGGCCCCGCCGGGATGCGCTACCGCCTCCTGGAGACCGTCGCCGAGTACGCGGCCGACCGCCTCGCCGAGGCCGGCGAGGACCGGGCGCAGACCGAGGGCCGCCACCTCACCCACTACCGGGAACTCGCCCGCGCCACCGAGCCGCTGCTGCGCGGCCACGGCCAGCGCGCAGCCGCCGACCGGCTGGCCACCGAGTACGAGAACCTGCGCACCGCCCTGCGCCGCGCCGTCGCCGCCAAGGACGTGGGCGAGGTGCTCTGCCTCGTGCACTCCCTCGGCTGGTACTGGCACATGCACGATCTGCGCGCCGAGACCCGCCACTGGGCGGGTGCCGCCGCAGCCCTCGGCCCGGACCCCTTCGCCGCGCCCGTCGTCCCCGCCCCACCCGTCTACGAGCAGATCGTCGACACGCCCCCGCCCTACGAGGGCGAACTGCTCACCGAGGCCTGGCGCGGCATCCAGCTGATGTGTCTGGTCGCCCGCGACCAGATCAGCTCCACCTGGTCCACCCCCGAGGTCCGCGCCCAGGCCGAGGGCGTGGTCGCCGCCTACCGCCCGGGGCTGCCACAGACCTGCCGGGCCCCTTCCTTCCTGTGGATCTACGCCGTCATGATCTCCGGGGACGCCGAACTGCTCCACCGCGCCACCGAGGAGACCGTCGAGACGGCCCGCGCGCTCGGCTACCGCTGGGAGCTGGCCTCCGCCCTCCAGCTCCGGGCCAACGTCCTCGCCAACCGCGCCGACGGGGCCGGCAGCGCGTCGCGCGACGCCGAGGAGAGCCTCGCCCTCTACGCGTCCCTCGGCGACGACTGGGGCTGCGCCGAAGCCCTCTCCGCCCGCGCCGAGGCCCGGGAGAAGCGCGGGGAGTACGCCCTGGCCGCCCAGGACTACCGCGCCGCGATCGAGTACGCCCGGCGGCTCGGTGCCAAGGCCCAGGTCACGGTGTTGCAGGTGCGGATGGCCGGGACCCTCGCCGAGGACGGCCACCTGGAGGAGGCCGAGGAGATCCTCACCGGCCTGCTCGCCGGCGCCATCCACCAGTTCGGCAACGAGGCCGTGCCCGCCGCCCAGATGTTCCTCGCCTGCATCTACGGCCGCACCGGCCGCCTCGCCGAGGCCCGCGACCGGCTCCAGGCCCTGCGCGAGGAGTTCGCCGTCGGCGCGTTCGCCATGTTCGACGGCTTCCTGCTCGGCCTGCTGGCCTGGATCGACAACGAGGAGGGCCGGTACGAGGACGCCATCGCCCGGCTCCGCCAGGCGATCGAAGCCGTCCGGGACCCGCTCTCCATGATGCTCGCCCCCCACCTCCCGGCCGCGTACCTGATCACCGGCGCCCGCTCCCTCGCCCAACTCGGCGGCCGGGCCCGGGAGTACGACGCCGCGCGGCTCATCGGCGCCTACCACGCGCTGCTGCCGCCCGCCCACTTCCCGGTCACCACCGAGCGCGCGGACCTGGAGCAGGCGGAGCGCCTGGCCCGGGCGGTGCTCGGCGACGCCGCGTACGAGGCGGCGTACGCCGAAGGCGGCGGCCTCACCCTGGAGGAGGCCACCGCCCTCGTCTGACCTGACCCGTGCGGGGTCCGACCGGGACGCGATCCGGACCGGACCGGTCCGCCGATCAGGTCTTCTGGCGGAACTTCCGCACGGCGAGCGGCATGGTCACCAGCGTGATGCCGACCGACCAGGCGAGCGTGATCCACACGGAGTTGCCGAGCGGGGTTCCGTTGATCAGGGAGCGGGCCGCGTCGGCCAGGTTGGACAGCGGGTTGACGTCGGTGAAGCTCTGCAGCCAGCCGGGCATCGTCGTCGGCGGGGCGAAGATCGAGCTGCCGAACTGCAGCGGCATCAGGACCAGCATCGCCACGCCCTGGACGGCCTGGGGGGTCTTCATGGTGAGACCCAGCAGGATGAAGATCCACATCAGCGAGGCGCCGAAGACCGCCGACAGCCCGATGGCGAGGAACAGGTCGAGCACCGAGGACTTGATCGACAGGCCGAGCAGGAAGCCCATGCCGAGCAGGATCGCGATGGCCACCATCATCCGGCCGAGCTCGACCACGATCTTGGCGATGAGCACGGAGGAACGGGCGATCGGCATGGACCGGAAGCGGTCCATCACGCCCTTCTTGAAGTCGTCGTTGACCCCGGTGCCCACACCCATGGCGATGTTCATGCCCATCATCGCCATCAGGCCCGGGACCACGTAGTTGACGTACTCGCCCTGGTTGCCCTTGCCGGAGATCGCGCCGCCGAAGACGAAGACGAACAGCAGCGTGAAGATGATCGGCATGAACAGGACGTCGAACATCGACTCGGGGTCCTGCTTGATCTGCAGGACGTTGCGCCGGGCCAGGGCGCCGATGTGACGCAGGTTGCCCCGCAGACCGATCCGGCCCTCGTCCGCCGGGACGGGCCCGCCGGCCGGGGCGGCCGCGGTGGGGCTGGGCTTCGTCGTGGTTACGGTGCTCATGCCGCGACCTCCTCGGTCTGCTGGTTGGGGATGGAGTCCGAGACGGTGGGCTTCTGCCCGGTGATGGACAGGAACACCTCGTCCAGGCTGGGCAGGTAGGTGCTGATGTCGGATATGCCGTACCCGCGGGCCGCCAGCAGGCCCACGACGGCGGTCAGCTGCTCATCGGCCAGGATCGGCACCAGCAGCGCGCCCTCGTCCGGGACGGCCTGGGAACCGGCCACCCCGTCCAGACCGGCCTCCGCCAGGGAGCGGGCCATGCCCGGCAGGTCGGCCGGGTCGGTGGGGCGGATCCGCAGGGTCCGGCCGCCGACGCGTGCCTTCAGCTCGTCGACCTTGCCGTTGGCGATGACCTTGCCCTTGTCGATGACCGTCAGCTCGTTGGCGAGCTGCTCGGCCTCCTCCATGTACTGGGTGGTGAGCAGGACCGTGGCCCCCTCGGCGACCATCCGCTGCACCTCGTCCCAGACCTCGTTGCGGGTACGGGGGTCCAGGCCGGTGGTCGGCTCGTCCAGGTACAGCACGGCCGGGCTGCCGATCATCGAGGCGGCCAGGTCGAGCCGGCGCCGCATGCCGCCGGAGTAGGTCATCACGGCCTTCTTGGCGGCGTCCGTGAGGGAGAACCGCTCCAGCAGCTCGTCGGCGCGGCTCCGGGAGTTCTTGCGGGACAGGTCCAGCAGCCGGCCGATCATGTAGAGGTTCTCCCAGCCGGAGAGCTTCTCGTCGACCGAGGCGTACTGGCCGGTCAGGCCTATGGTCCGGCGCAGCTGCCGCGGCTGGCGGACCACGTCGAAGCCGGCGACCCGGGCGGTGCCGGCGTCGGGGGTGATCAGGGTGGAGAGGATGCGGACCAGGGTGGTCTTGCCCGCTCCGTTGGGGCCGAGGACCCCGAGGACGGTTCCCTCGCGGACATCGAGGTCCACACCATCGAGGGCTTTGGTCTCGCCGTAGTGCTTGACCAGCCCCCGGACCTCTACGGCGTGCGAGCCGTTCAGGGGATTCTTGTCGTTTCGCGTCATGTCCACCATGGGACCAGACGGCACTGACAAACCACCGACAGGCCACCGACAAGCACCGACGGCCACCGACAAGCACCGACGGCCCGTCCGCAGAGCACCGACGGCCCGTCCGTAGAGCACCGACGGAACATCGGTGGGATCCGCGGGCGGGCCGTCGGCCGGCTATCCGGCTAGTGGAAGGCGTGCTCCGGCTGCGGGAACGTTCCGCCGACCACGTCCTCGGCGAAGGCCTTCGCCGCGTCGCCCATGGTCGCGCGGAGGTTCGCGTACTGCTTGACGAACTTCGGCATCTTCCCGCCGGTCAGCCCCATCATGTCCGTCCACACCAGCACCTGCGCGTCGCACTCCGCGCCCGCGCCGATGCCGACCGTCGGAATGTGCAGGGACCGGGTGACCTCCGCGGCCAGCTCGGCCGGGACCAGCTCCAGGACCACGCCGAAGGCGCCCGCGTCCTGCGCCGCCTTCGCGTCGCGCAGCAGCTGGTGCGCGGCCTCGTCGCCGCGGCCCTGTACCCGGTAGCCCATCGCGTTCACGGACTGCGGGGTCAGGCCCAGGTGGGACATGACCGGGATGCCCGACTGCACGATCAGCTCGGTCTGGCGCAGCGAACGCTCGCCGCCCTCCAGCTTCACCGCTCCGACCCCGGCCTCCTTGACGAGCCGGGTGGCGCTGCGCAGCGCCTGTACGGGGCCCTCCTGGTAGGAACCGAAGGGCAGGTCGCCGATGATCAGGGCCCGGCTGGTGCCGCGTACGACGGCCGCCGACAGCATGGTCATCTCGTCCATCGTCACCGGGACGGTGGTCTCGTAGCCGAGGTGACAGTTGCCCATCGAGTCCCCGACGAGCATGACCGGGATGCCGGCCTCGTCGAACACGGACGCCGTCATGGAGTCGTAGGCGGTGAGCATGGGCCACTTCTCGCCGCGTTCCTTGGCGAGGGTGAGGTCGCGGACGGTGATGCGCCGGGTGCCCGAGCCTCCGTACAGGGTGGGGGAGGAGGCTTCGCGGGCAGGCGAAACGGCATGCGTCATTGCAACTGCTCCTTGGTCTTCATCTCGAGGCGCCCTTACGGCGTCCCCGGACTCACCACCATGGTGGCACTCTCCGGGCCGCGGCGGGAAGTGGCACGAGGTCCGGTTCGTCACGCCGGCCGCGCCACGGGTCAATGTGCGCGTTTGGTGACAAGCGGAACCCCGACCGCTGGGACGTTCGTCCTCCCGGACGTACGGCCGAGACAATCGGCGCGGAACGCTCCGTGCATCGCCTAGGGTCAAGAGGCGGGGACGGAGCGCGAGCACGGCAGTGAGGGCAGTGGCATGGCACAGGCGTACATGACGGAGACGGGGAGCAACGGCTCGGAGCCCGAGCCCTCCCGAACGGGTCTCCGGCGCCGGCTGGCCGAACTTCGGCGGGATCCGGGCATCTGGCGCCGCGGGATCGTACTCGCCGCGCTGGCCGTGCTGATCTCGCTCGTCATGATCTTCCACGCCGAGCTGCCCAACGACATCGGCAACCTCGGCAGCCTCACCGAGACCTTCCTGCCCTGGCTGGGCCTGGCCGTCCCGCTGCTGTTCGCCGCCGCGCTCTTCCGCAAGTCCGCGACCGCGCTGATCGCGATACTGCTGACCGCCGCGGTCTGGGTGAACCTCTTCGGCGGCCTGGTCACCGACAAGGCGCACGACGGCGGCAACCTCACGGTCGCCACCCACAACGTCGACGCCGACAACGCGGACCCCGCCGGCACCGCCGACTCGGTCGCCAAGGCCGGGGCCGACGTGCTGGCCCTGACCGAGCTCAAGGGCAGCGTCGTCCCCGTCTACGAGAAGGCCCTCGCGGGTACGTACAAGTACCACTCCGTCGAAGGCACCGTCGGGCTCTGGAGCAAGTACCCGCTGGTCTCCAGCAAGCCCGTCGACATCAAGATGGGCTGGACCCGGGCCATGCGCGCCACCGTCAAGACCCCCTACGGCGAGGTGGCCGCCTTCGTGGCGCACCTCCCTTCGGTCCGCGTCAAGCTCAACGCCGGCTTCACCGCCAACCAGCGCGACAACAGCGCCGACGCCCTCGGCGCCGCGCTCGCCGCCGAACCGCTGCACCGGGTCATCCTGCTCGGCGACCTCAACGGAACCGTCAACGACCGGGCCCTGTCCGAGGTCACTTCGCAGCTGCGTTCCACCCAGGGCGCGTCCGGCGACGGCTTCGGTTTCAGCTGGCCCGCGCCGTTCCCGATGGCCCGCATCGACCAGATCCTGGTCCGCGGGGTCACCCCCGAGGCCTCCTGGACCCTGCCCCGCACGGGCAGCGACCACCTGCCGATCGCCGCCCGCGTCACCGTGAAGCCGTAGCGGGCCGGAGCCCGCTCCGCCTGCCCGGCTCGGAGCCCGCTCCGCCTGCTCGTGGCAGAGCCCGCTACGCCTGCTCGCGTCGGAGCCCGCTACGCCTGCTCGTGTCGGAGCCCGCTACGCCTGCTCGCGCCAGCCGTTCGTGATGGGCAGCCGGCGGTCCTTGCCGAAGCCCTTCGCGGAGATCTTGGTGCCCGGCGGGTACTGCCGGCGCTTGTACTCGGCGGTGTCCACCATCCGCAGGGTCTTCGCGACCAGCTCGGGGTCGTAGCCCGCCGCGACGATCGCCTCCAGGCCCTGGTCGCGGTCCACGTACAGCGCGAGGATCCCGTCCAGGACGGGGTAGTCCGGCAGCGAGTCCGTGTCCACCTGCCCCGGGCGCAGCTCGGCGCTCGGCGGCTTGACGATGGAGTTCTCCGGGATCGGCGGGGTCTCGCCGCGCTCGGCCGCCGCACGGTTGCGGTACTCGGCGAGGCGGAAGACGTCCGTCTTGTAGACGTCCTTGATCGGGCCGTAGGCGCCCACGGAGTCCCCGTACAGGGTGGAGTAACCGACGGCCAGCTCCGACTTGTTGCCCGGGGCCAGCACGATGTGGCCCTCCTGGTTGGAGAGCGCCATCAGCAGGGTGCCGCGCAGCCGGGACTGGAGGTTCTCCTCGGCGAGCCCGGTCAGGCCCAGCGCACCCATGTACGCGTCGAACATCGGCTCGATCGACACGGTCCGGAAGTTCAGGCCGGTCCGTGTCGCCAGCTCGGCCGCGTCGCCCCGGGAGTGCTCCGAGGAGTACTTGGAGGGCATCGAGACGCCGTACACGTTCTGCGCGCCGATCGCGTCGCAGGCCACGGCGGCGACGAGCGCGGAGTCGATGCCGCCGGAGAGGCCGATCAGGACCGACCGGAAGCCGTTCTTCCGGACGTACGCGCGCAGGCCCACGACCAGCGCGTCGTAGATCTCCTCGTCGTCCTCCAGCCGGTCGGCGTAGCCGCCCGTCACGACCGGCTCGTACGGTTCCACGGGCTCCTCGGTGAGGATCACGCGGTCGATGCGCAGACCGTCGTCGACGGTGCCCTCGACGGGGGTGGCCGAGGCGGCCGGCAGGTCCAGGTCGACCAGGACGCAGCCCTCGGAGAACTGCGGGGCGCGGGCGATGACCTCGCCCGCGGAGTCGACGACGATCGAGTCCCCGTCGAAGACGAGCTCGTCCTGACCGCCGATCATCGCCAGGTAGGCGAGGGTGCAGCCGGCCTCCTGGGCGCGCTTCTGCACCAGCTCCAGGCGGAGGTCGTCCTTGTTGCGCTCGTACGGGGAGGCGTTGATCGAGATCAGCAGCCCGGCCCCGGCGGAGCGGGTGGCGGGGACGCGCCCGCCCTCCTGCCAGAGGTCCTCGCAGATGGCCAGGGCCACGTCCACGCCCCGCACCCGGATCACCGGCTGGGTGTCGCCCGGCACGAAGTACCGGAACTCGTCGAAGACTCCGTAGTTGGGGAGGTGGTGCTTGCCGAAGCGCAGGACGACCTGCCCGCCGTACAGCACGGCGGCCGCGTTCTCCGGGGAGCCCGCCGGGCGGCCGAGCCGGGGCGCGGCCTTCTCCGTACGGTCGAGGTAGCCGACGACGACCGGGAGCTCCCCGAAGCCCTCGTCCGCCAGGCGCCGCGCGAGGTCCTGCAGCGCCCGGCGGGACGCTTCGACGAAGGAGCCGCGCAGGGCGAGGTCCTCGACGGGGTACCCGGTCAGCACCATTTCCGGAAACGCCACCAGGTGGGCGCCCTGTTCGGCGGAGTGCCGGGTCCAGTGGACGACCGAGTCGGCGTTGGCGGCGATGTTGCCGACCTGCGAGTCGATCTGATTCAGAGCGAGGCGTAGTTGAGGCACGCGGCCCAGTCTAATCGTCTTTCTGACGCGATGTCCTGGGAGTTGCCGCAGTCGCCGTGTCCGGAGGGGCGGTGGCGGCCGCCGGAGCCGCCGGCTCAGCCGATCGGGCCGCTCCAGATCGCGTCGTCGTACTCGGTGCCCGGCGAGATCTCGAAGTGCAGGCTCTTGGTGCCTTCGGGTACGACGAAGGCGAAGGTGCCGGTCATCGATTCGCCGGCCATGACCGAGCCCTTGAACATCTTCGGCACGGAGCCGTCGAAGGCCATCTCGGCCTCGGTGCCCTGGTCGTCGCGGGCGTGCGGCAGGGCCAGGCTGACGTCGAGCGCGGCCCCCGAGTTGTTGACGATCTTCACCGTCACCTTGACCGCGTTGCCGTTGCGGGCCTCGGGCGGGTAGGCCGTCGAGGACGGCTTGTACGCGACCGCGCGCTTCACGGTGACCTGGACGCCGTCCTCGTAGGCGTAGGGCGCGCCCCAGGCCAGGGCCGAGGTCTTGCCCGGGATGTCGGAGGGCGAGGGCTTGGGAGCCGGACTCGCCGGGGCGCCGGGGGTGGCGGAGCCGTCGGAGTCGTAGTCGTCGTCGTAGTCGTCGTAGTCGTAGTCGTAGTCGTCACGCGAGCGGTTGTCGGCGACCTCCTTGTCGATCCTCTCGATGACGCTCACGGTGATGAACCAGCCACCCACGGAAGCACCCAGGCCGAGGATGCCGAGGGCGGTGCCGACCGCGGCCAGCGTGGCGCGGGGGGCGCCGCGGCGGGCCTTCAGGACGGCCGCGATGCCGATGCCGGTGCCGGTGAGGGCGAGGAGGGCGCCGGCCCAGAAGAAGAAGGGGACGAGGCCGACGAAGATGCCGAACAGGCCGAGGAGCAGGGCGGCGAGGGCCAGGCCGTTCGAGGCGGCCGGAGGCGGCGGGAAGCCGGGCCCCTGCGGTCCGCCGGGGTAACCGCCGGCATAGCCGCCGGGGGGCGTGGCCCAGGGGTTGCCGGGCGCGGGGGCGCCGGGGGCGCCGGGGGCGCCGTACGGGGCTCCCCAGGCGGGCGCCGCAGGAGCGGCGGCGGCCACCGGGGCGGGGGTGACAGGAGCGAAGGCACCGGGGGCGGCGGGGGTCGGGGCGCCGGGCTGCGGCCCGGGGGCGGCCTCCGGGACCGCAGCGGGGGCATCTGCTCCGACGCCGGCCGGTACCGCGTCTGCGGGCTGCGCCGGGGCTGCGTCGGCGGGCTCGGTGGGGACGGTGTCCGCGGGCTCCGCCGGGGCCGCGTCCATGGGCTCGGCCTGGGTGGCTGCTGGTGCCGGTGCCGGTGCCGGCACCGCGTCCGTGGGCTGCGCGGGGATCGCTGCGGGTGCGCCTGCTCCCGGGCCGGCCGGTGTCTCGTCCGCGGGCTGCGCCGGGGTCTCGGTCAGGGCCGGGGCCGGGGGCAGGGGCCGGGAGGGTGCGGGGGCCGGGGGCTTCTCGAGGGACAGGGGCTGCGCGGGCGCCGGTATGGGAGCCGCCTCGGGTATGGGGGTGCCCGCGGGCTCCGTCGGCGGGCCGGACGGGGTGCTGGGCGGGTTCGGCGGGGTGCTCATACCGGCGGGAAGTCCTTCGAGTCGCAGTCGGCGCGTGACGATCACAGCCTGTCATGGAATTCGGCCTCCCCGCCGGGCAATTCGGGCCCCCCGGGCCCGCGCGGCCGCCCGCGGCCGGGCCGGCGGCGCGCGGGGGAAGGCGCGTCGCCGGCCCCGTCGGGGGCGGGAGCCGGCTAGCGCAGGTAGCCGAGCACGGTCATCATCCCGGCCTCCGCGTGGAAGACGTTGTGGCAATGCACCATCCACAGACCGGGATTGTCGGCGTCGAAGTCCACCGTCAGCTTGCCGTTCGGAAGGACCACCGCCGTGTCCTTGCGGGCCCCGCCCGGCCCGGCGCCGAGGGCGAAGGTGTGCCCGTGCAGGTGGAGCGGGTGCCACATCGTCGTGGAGTTCTCGAACTCCAGCCGGACCCGTTCCCCGGCCTTCACCGGGTGCCGCCGGTCCGGGGCGTACGGCTTGCCGTCGAAGGCCCAGTCGTACTTCGCCATCCCGCCGGTCAGCTTGATCCGCACCGTGCGGTCGGGTTCGCGCGCGGCCAGCGCCACCGGCTCCGCCGCCTTCAGCGTGTCCGCCGTCAGCGGCCGCCCGGTCAGCTCGGCGGGCCGGGTCGAGGTGGTGGGCGCCGCCCCTGCCCCGGTGCGCAGCACCGCGAGCGCGGACGCCGAGTCCCCCTTGCCCTCGGCGAGCGCGGTCAGCGGGAACACCCCGTCGCCCGCCGTCACCAGGACGTCGTAGCGCTCGCCCATGCCCAGCAGCAGCGAGCGGGCGGTGGCGTGCCGGACGGGGAAGCCGTCGGTGTGGGTGACCGTGAACTCGTGGCCGCCCAGGGCGATCCGGAAGGCGGTGTCCCCGCCCGCGTTGATGATCCGGAGCCGGATCCGGTCCCCGGGGCGGGCGGTGAAGACCGAAGGGTCCTCGGGGGTGCGGCCGTTGACCAGGTAGTGCGGGTACGCGACATCGCCCGGGTCCTTGCCGAGGACCTCGCTGACTCCGCCCATGAGGACCCGGGACGGGCCGCCGCTCGCTGCGGGCGCGGGAGTGCCCATGGCGTCGGAGCCGGAGCCGGAGCCGGAGCCGTGGCCCGCATGGCCGCCGCCGCTCGAGCTCATGTCCATGCCCTTGCGGAGTTCGGCGAGCACGGCGTCGGGGGTGGAGCCGTCCACCCCGTCGAGCCAGTCGTCGAGTACGACCACCCACTCCTTGTCGTAGGAGAGGGGCTCCTTCGGGTCCTCGACGATCAGCGGCGCGTACAGGCCGCGGTCCTGCTGGACCCCGGAGTGCGGGTGGAACCAGTACGTCCCGGGGTGCGGGACGGCGAACTTGTACGTGAACGAGCCGCCCGGGGCGATGTCCCGCTGGGTCAGCCCCGGTACCCCGTCCATGTCGTTGCGCAGCGCCAGGCCGTGCCAGTGCAGGGAGGTGGCCTCGGGGAGGTTGTTGGCCAGGGTCAGGGCGAGGGTGCCGCCCGCGGTGACCCGTACCTCCTTGCCCGGGAGCTCGTCCCCGTACGCCCACGAGCGGACGGAGCGGCCGGCGCCGAGGTCGAGCGGGGTGGCGGTGGCCGTCAGCCGGACCTCGGTGAGCGGGCCGGTGGCCTTGCGGGCGGCCTCGGCGGCCTGCACCTCGGCGCCGGCCGGGTCCACGTAGCCGTCGGGGGCGGGGGAGGCGGCCCCCTTGCCCGTGGAGCCGGCGCCGTGGTCCATGCCGGCCATGCCGGAGCCCGAGCAGGCGGCGAGCAGCCCGGACCCGGCGAGGGCGGCGCCGGCACCGAGGACGGCGCGGCGGGACGGCGAGGAGGGCGAGGGCGGTGAGACGGGGGAAGCGGAGGCGGGGGAAGCGGGAGAGGGAGAAACGGGAGAGGGAGAAACGGAAGAGCGCATGGTGGAACACCTCGTGATGGTGTGAGGCAGGCAGGTGGGCACCGTCTGCCGCCGCCCCGCAGGCATGCGGGGGCGACGACGGAGCCCGGCCTATACGCGCAGCACCGTCAGCAGGGTGAGGAGTTCGCGGGGTGGTGGCGGGTCCGGACCGCCGGACCGGCCCGGCGCGCGTGCCGCGCCCCCGAGCGGCGCGGCACGGCGCGGGCCGGCCAGTCCGGCTCCGATGATCAGCAGGGTGAGGGCGCCGAGCACGGCGAGGCACACGGACATGGGGTCCATGCCGGTGTGCTGCGGGCCCGGGGCTTCGACGATGGCGGCCGCGGCCGCGGCCGTGGTGACCGCGGTCGTGGTGCCCGTAGCGGTGGTGGTGGCGGTCGTGGTGGCGGCAGCGGCCGCCGGGTTCGACGGGGCCGCCAGGTCCGACCGGGGTGCCGTGTCCGGCGCGTCGACCGGTCGGCCGCCGTGTGCCGCCCCGGACGGCGTATGGCCGCCCCGGGGAACGAAACGGACCGACGGCACGTCCTCCATGGCGTGGGCCGGAGTCGGATGGCCCAGCGTGTGCATGCCCACGATGCCCAGCAGCAGCGCGGCGAACAGCAGCAGCCGGGGCCACCGGACTGCTGGTCGTTGCGTGCGCGAGGCTGGGCGGGTCATGGGCGGAACCCTACCCGGGGTGGGTATCCGATCGGAGGACCGGGCCCGGCCACGTTTAGGATTAGTCGCATTATGTCCACAAAAGACCCGCCGCGTTCGTCGCTCCCGCCGCACCCGCCGCTGGGTGCCGGGAACCCGCGGGACCCCCTCAAGCACGTGAAGCCCGTCGAGTCCCGGAGATCCTGGAAGTCCGTGAACAGCCCCTCCACCGCGACGGGTCCCGCCGCCACGGCCGGGGTCCGCTCCGTGGCCCTCCTCGTCGGGCTCGGCGCCGCCGCCTACACCGCGTGGGTCCTCGAGGTCGTGCTCTCCACGGGCCTCAACCCCGTCGAGACGTACGTCAGCGAGCTCGCGGCCCAGGACCAGCCCCTCGGCGGCCTGTTCCGGGCGACCGACTTCACCGCCGGCCTCCTCGTCTTCTTCGGCGGACTCCTGGCCTTGGTCCGCCTCGTCAGACGCATCGAACCCCGCCGCCTGTGGTCCGTCGCCGGCTGGTCCGGGATCACCCTCTTCGGCGCCTCCACCGCCGCGGACGCCTGGCTGCCGCTGAGCTGCACGCCGACCGTGGACCCCGAATGCGCGGCGCGGGAGACCGCCGGGCTGGTTCCCGCCACCCATCAGGCGCACGCCGTCAGCAGCAGTCTGGCCATGACGGGAGCGCTCGTCGGGATCGTGGCCCTCACGCTCGCGGCCCGCCGCTACGGCCGCCTCGCCCCGCTCGCGCGGTTCGGGCCCGTGCTCGTCCTCCTCGAACTGCTCGCCACCGGCTGGACCCTGGTCTCCATCGCCCTGTTCACCGCCGGGCACGGCACCTGGGCGCTCGGCGCCGGGCAGCGGCTCCAGGTGCTGTTCGTGGCGGTCTGGCTGGGCCTGCTCGCGTACTCCGTCCACCGGGAACGCCGTACGTGAGCGTGAGCGGGCCCGGGGCCGGGGCGGCCCCCGGGAGGTTCGTACGCCCCTCCGCAGGCCCCGCAGGCCCCGCCGGCCGTGTCGCTGACGGGGTGCCGCTGCACGTCCTCGTGGAGGGCTCCGGCCCTCCGGTCGTCCTCAGCGCCGGGCTCGCCATGGCCTGGTTCGACTGGGACCCCGTGGCGGAGCTGCTCGTCGCCGCCGGCCGTACCGTCGTCCGCTTCGACCGTCCCGGCCACGGGCTGAGCGCCCCCGCCGTACGCCCGCCGTGCGCGGCCGGGGAGGCACACCGGATCGCCGGGCTGCTCGACGCGCTGGGTCTGGGCGCCGAGCGCGTCACCGTGGCCGGGCACTCCATCGCCGGGTTCCACGCCGAGGCCTTCGCCCGGCTGTACCCCGAGCGCACCGCCGCTCTGGTGCTGGTCGACGGCAGCGTGGAGGAGCGGCCCCGTACGGTCCTGCCCGCCGGGCTGCGCACCGGCGCCGCCCGGGTGCTCGGCAGGGCCGTGACCGCCGCCGGGCTGCCGGCCGCGCTGGGCCCCCTGGCCCGGCGGATCGCCGTACGGGCATCCCGCGCGGGCGGAGGGGACCCGGCATCCCGCGCGGGCGGAGGGGACCCGGCCGACCCGGACCTCGTACGCCGCTGCTACCGGACCGGCCGGGTCTGGCGCGGAGCCCTGCTGGAGAACTCCCGCTACCCCGACACGGCCGCCGAGGTGCTGGCGCTGCGCGCGGAGCTGCCGCTGACCGTGCCCGCCACCGTCCTGGCCGGCCACGACCCCGGCGCGCGCCGCCCGGACCTGGCCTGGCTGGGCCGCCAGGCGGCGCTGGCCGATGCGCTGGGCGCCCGGTTCGAGGTGGCGGAGCCGGCCGGACACCTGGTCATGCTGGACCGCCCGCACCATGTGGCGCGGGCGGTCCTGTACACGGCGCGACCGGAGGCTCCGTCGGCTCCGTCGACTCCGGGGGCGGTCTAGCTCCGGGCGTAGACCTTCTCCGCCCAGCCGGCTATCTGCTCCTCCGACAGGTGCTTGGCCAGGTCGGCCTCGCTGATCATCCCGACCAGCCGCTTGTTGTCGATGACGGGAAGCCGGCGGATCTGGTGGCTCTGCATCTCCTCCAGCACCTCGGAGACGTCCGCGCCCGCGTCGATCCAGCGCGGGGTGCCCTGGGCCATGTCGCCGGCCGTGATCTTCGACGGGTCGTGCCCCTTGGCCACACAGCCGATGACGATGTCGCGGTCGGTCAGGATGCCGCAGAGGCGTTCGTTGGAATCACTGATGGGCAGCGCGCCCACATTGAGCCGGCTCATCAGTTGAGCGGCCCGGTCCAGGGTTTCGGTGGCGGGGATCCACTGGGCCCCGGGGTGCATGATCTCTCCGGCGGTGGTCATCGCGTCAACCTCCTGAGCACGCCGTAGCGGCCGGGCGCGGGTGCGCCCGCCTCGGCGTCCTCATCCTCATTCGCCCGTTCGGACCACGCGACCCCAGACGGGCGATACAGGGCCGTACGGGTGACCCCAAGGGTGCGGGCTCGGCGGTGCGGGGGCCCCTGCGGGACCCTGCGGTGTGGGTCCCCTACCCGCCCTTCGCCCGTTCCCCGGGGCTCCGCCCCAGACCCCGCGCCTCAAACGCCGGCGGGGCTGGAAATGCCCGCACGCGTCAGCTGACGCCGGGCAAATCCAGCCCCGCCGGCGTTTGAGGCGGCGGAGCCCCCAGGCGGCGGAGCCGCACACGGACAGTGGGTCACCCCGTGGCCGGCGGCTCCGCTCCGCGTTGCTTCAGCATGTCGGCCAGCAGCTGGAGCTCCGCCTGCTGGGCCTCCACCATGCCCTGGGCCAGCGCCCGCTCGGTCGGGTTCCCGCACTGGGTGGCGCACCCCTGGGCCATCGCGACGCCGCCCTTGTGGTGGTCGGTCATCAGCCGCAGGTAAAGCACCTCGGCGTCCCGGCCCTCGGCGGAGCCGAGCTGCGCCAGCTCCTCCTTGGTGGCCATGCCGGGCATCAGGGCGCCGGGCTTGGTGACGGTTCCGCCCATGGAGTGGCCCTCCATGCCGTGCGCGGAGCCATCGGCCTCCATCCAGGACATCGGCGGCTCGTCGGCCACCACCTTCGGCAGGCCCCACATGTCCAGCCAGCCCAGCAGCATGCCGCGCTGGTTGGCCTGGGTGTTGGCGATGTCGTAGGCGAGGGTGCGCACCGGCTCGTCCTTCGTGCGGTCGCGCACGATGAAGGACATCTCCACCGCCTGCTGGTGGTGCACCGCCATGTCCCGGGCGAAGCCCGCGTCGGCGGAGTAGAGCCCCGGCGTACGGGAGGACGCGGGTGCGGAATCGGCTCCCCCCGCGGTGGCGACCGTGGCCCCCACCGCGAAGAGCAGCGCCAGGCCCACGGCCGAGCCCGCGGCCCAGTACGTACGGGCCGCGGAGCCGCGGCCGGACGTCCGGGTCACTTGTCGGCCAGCCCGTTCGTGCAGGCCGCGCCCGGCTCGGGGGTCTGCGTGCCCTGCACGTACTTGGTGAGGAACGCCGCCACCCGGGCGTCGTCCGCCTTGTCCACGGTCAGCTGCTTGCCCCACGCGCTGAGCATGATCGCGCCGGACTGCTCCTTGACGGGGCTCATCAGCGTGTACGGGCGCTTGGACACCGTGGCGGCGAGCTTCTCCACGTCGGCCGGGGCGGCCTTCTCGTTGTACGTCACCCAGACGGCGCCGTGCTCCAGCGAGTGGACGGCGTTGATCTCGGGGATCGGGTTCTTGTAGACGTCGCCGTCGCAGTTCATCCAGCGGGGGTTGTGGTCCCCGCCGACCGGCGGGTTCATTTCGTACTTCACCGGGGTCTCGACGTGATTGCGGCCGAGCTTCTTGGCGTCCCAGGTCTGCTCGCCGGCGACGGGCGCCTTGAGGGCTGCCTCGTCGGCTTCCTTCTTGTTCTGCTGGTCGATCATCACCCACGCGCCGAACCCGATGAGCGCGGTGACGATGGCGGCCGACGCGGTGATCGCGATGGCCTTGTTGCGCCGGTCGCGCGAACGGTCGGCGCGGCGCATCTCGGCTATCCGCGCCTGGCGGGAGCTGTTGGTTTCGGACTTCCTGCTGGCCATGGCCCTGAATCCTTTTTGCTGAGGGGGGTGGGTGGAGAACGCGCTACCTGAGCGCCGCCGAACCGGACCGGTCAGGTCCGCAGCACTTGGAGGGCGTACAGGTCGGGGCCGCGCGCGAGCGCCGAGGGGGGCCGGATCCACGCCGCGGGCGCGGGGCCCACGGCGGGTACGGGCGTCCCGCCGGCCTCCAGGGCCGCGAGCGGCGCCGGGGGCAGCAGTCCGGGGAGAACGTGCGAGAGCGGGGAGCAGCCGGGCCCGTCGTGCGGCGCCACGCAGACCACGTGCTGCGCGCCGGGCCCGTGGGCGGTGTGCCCGGCCCGCGACACCGTCCCCGCGGCGGCCGGGTGCTCGGCTCCGGCCGGCCAGCACAGGAAGGCCGCGCCGGCCAGCACCCCGAAGGCCATCAGGAGGACGGCATGCCGGAGCGGCGGACGTCTCCGACGTCCCCGCTCGTCCTGCGCATGGCCCCCCATGGGCGCCGATGGTAATGCTCATGACCGGCCCAAGGTCAGTGCGGGGGTGCCACCGGCTTTCCGGGGTGCGTAATCTGGCGGAAACCACCGCTGGCGATACTGGGCCGGCCCGACTGTGCCCGTGCCCCCGCGGCAGTGGTGCACAGGCCGCCTGAACTGCGAGGATGAAGCCATGGACAAGCAGCAGGAATTCGTCCTCCGGACGCTCGAGGAGCGCGACATCCGCTTCGTGCGCCTGTGGTTCACCGACGTACTGGGCTTCCTGAAGTCCGTAGCGGTCGCGCCGGCGGAGCTGGAACAGGCCTTTGACGAGGGCATCGGATTCGACGGCTCGGCGATCGAGGGGTTCGCGCGGGTCTACGAATCCGACATGATCGCCAAGCCGGACCCCAGCACCTTCCAGATACTGCCGTGGCGCGCGGAGGCCCCCGGAACGGCGCGGATGTTCTGCGACATCCTCATGCCCGACGGCTCGCCCTCCTACGCGGACCCGCGGTACGTCCTCAAGCGCATCCTGAACAAGACCTCCGACCTGGGCTTCACCTTCTACACCCACCCGGAGATCGAGTTCTTCCTGCTGAAGGACAAGCCGCTGGACGGCACCCGGCCCACCCCGGCCGACAACTCGGGCTATTTCGACCACACCCCGCAGAACGTCGGCATGGACTTCCGCCGCCAGGCGATCACGATGCTCGAATCCATGGGCATCTCGGTCGAGTTCAGCCACCACGAGGGCGCCCCCGGCCAGCAGGAGATCGACCTGCGCTACGCCGACGCCCTCTCGACGGCCGACAACATCATGACCTTCCGCCTGGTCATGAAGCAGGTCGCCCTGGAACAGGGCGTCCAGGCCACCTTCATGCCGAAGCCGTTCTCGGAGTACCCCGGTTCGGGCATGCACACCCACCTCTCCCTCTTCGAGGGCGACCGCAACGCCTTCTACGAGTCGGGTGCCGAGTACCAGCTCTCCAAGGTCGGCCGCTCCTTCATCGCGGGCCTGCTCAAGCACGCGGCGGAAACCGCCGCCGTGACCAACCAGTGGGTCAACTCCTACAAGCGCATCTGGGGCGGCTCCTCGCGCACCGCCGGCTCCGGCGGCGAGGCCCCCTCGTACATCTGCTGGGGCCACAACAACCGTTCGGCCCTGATCCGCGTCCCGATGTACAAGCCGGGCAAGACGGGCTCCTCCCGCGTGGAGGTCCGCTCGATCGACTCGGGCGCCAACCCGTACCTCACGTACGCCGTCCTCCTGGCGGCGGGCCTCAAGGGCATCGAGGAGGGCTACGAACTCCCGGCCGGCGCCGACGACGACGTCTGGGCCCTCTCCGACGCGGAACGCCGCGCGATGGGCATCGAACCCCTCCCGCAGAACCTCGGCGAGGCCATCTCCCTGATGGAGCGCAGCGAACTGGTCGCCGAAACCCTCGGCGAGCACGTCTTCGACTTCTTCCTCCGCAACAAGAAGCAGGAGTGGGAGGAGTACCGCAGCGAGGTCACCGCCTTCGAGCTCCGCAAGATGATGCCGGTGCTGTAGCTCCGGGGCGCATACGCCGACGGCCGGCCCCCTCGGTCATGAGGGGGCCGGCCGTGCGACGTGACGGTGCACGTCAGCCGCGCAGCACGCGGCCCTGCTTGTCGGTGCGGTCATCCTTCACCAGGAACAGGATGCCGTCGATCAGGGCCCAGAAGCCGAGGCCGCCGCAGGTGACCAGCTGGGCGATGGCCATGCCGGTGTGGCCGGTGTAGAAACGGCCGATGCCGAAGCCGCCGAGGAAGATCTGCAGCAGCCCGGCCGTCAGCTTGGACTTGTCGGAGTACGGCTGACCGTTGGGGGCGATGTTCTGAGACATGCAAAAGCTCCTGGTGAACTGCTATATCGGTGGGGACGTGTGCCGCGACTGCGAGTCGTAGCGGAACTACTGACCTGCGACGGCCGTCCATGGTTGTCCTGCCGCCCACAACGTGATCAACCCGTGATCAACTGCCTGCGTTCCGGACGACCGCCCAGGTCAGGGCCACCCCAACGATGGCCGCCTGACCCCGGATTCCGATCGCCGGTTGGTACTTCCGCCCGCGCAGGCCTTCGGAGACCCAGCGGCCGTAGAGGAAGAGGGTGAGCGGCAGCCCCAGCAGGAACAGCACCGCGTTGTCGTGGAAGGCCGCGGCGAAGTCGCCGTGCAGGATGTCGTAACACATCCGGCTGGCACCGCAGGCCGGGCAGAGCAGGCCCGTCAGCCAGTTGAAAGGGCAGCGGGGAAGCCAGTGGCCGGGCTCGTGCGGATTGGTGCCCCAGAGGTACGCGGCTCCCGCGCCCAGCGCCGCGAGCGAGGCGAGCGGGGCTGCCGCCGGACGGCGGAGCAGCGGCGTGTGCGGGTCGGCCGACATGGGTGCTCCCTCCCTCCTTGGCGTATCCGTCCCCGCACGGGGTCGTGCGTGGGCAACCGGAGGGTCATCTTCGCACTGGGGGTCCGCCCGGTGTCGGGCCGGTGGTCGCAGGGGGCCGCCGGGGGGCGTCGACCGCGGGCCCCCGGGCTTGACCGGGCCGCTACTCGGGTGGCGGTTCCTCGCCGGGAGGGGAGCCGGGCGGGTCGTTCGCCGGGGGGCCGTCGACGGCCGGCAGTCCTGCCCTGGCGCGGACCATGTCCGCTTGGGCGCGCACCATTTCCGCGTTGGCGCGGACCAGGTCGGCATCCCGCTGGCCGCGGGCCTGAACGAGTTTGGACAGACCCGAGAGGACGCCGCCGACCAGGACGCCGATCACGGTCCCGATGCTGACGATCGACGCCACCGCGGCAGGAGCGTCCGAGGGCCCGAGCCCGTTCTCCCGGTAGCTCCCCAGCAGACTTCTCACGCTGATCCAGGCGATTCCCGCGAGCGAGAGCAGGAGGAGGGCGACCAGCGTTCTCAACCGCTCCTGGTTCGCCCCGCCGGCTGTTACGTGCCGGGCCTCTCGGTCGGCGGCCATGCCGTCCCCGCGCCTTCCCCCGGAATGCACTTCCGGCATGTCGGGATCCCGTCCGGACCTTGCCATGAGCGGTTCAATCTACGTCAGGCGGGCGGCTGTTGTCCTGAGTGTGGTGCTGCTCCGCTTCGTGCGCGTCACCAGGCTTCCGCCTCAGGCCCGCGGTACCGCGCGGTGCCAGGTGATGCGGGTGGGGGTGGCGAGGGAGGTGGCCACGTGGAGTTCGGCGTCCAGGCCCAGGACCGCCGTCGTCAAGGCGCCGCCCGATTCCTGGATGCCCGCCGGGGCGCCCGCGTAGAGCATCCCGGACTCGGTCCACGCGGGCGGGCCGCCGAGGCCCGTCGTGCTCACCGTGCCCGAGTCGGCGCGGCCCGCTATGAGGCGGCCCGCCACGCCCACCGCGCCGTAGCCCGCCCGGCCGCCGGCCTCCGTGACGCTGGACACCGACGGCTTCGCGGCGCCGGCCGCGGCCGTGACCACGGCGGTCCGCACGACCCCCGAATCGGGGCGCCGGAAGTAGAGACGGACGCCCGCTCCTTCCGGAGCGGCGGTGAGGGGGACGGTGGTGGCCGGGAGCCCGGTCGGGAAGGGGCCGGCCAGCGGGGCGCCCGGGGCGGGCTGGATCCAGGCCACCACCGAGTGGGTGGTGGCGGCGTAGACGTGGCGCCGCCCGGCGGAGTCGGTCGCCACGACCGGGTCGGACTGGAGGTCGGCGCCCCCCAGGTGCTGCCAGCCGCCGAAGACCCCCGAGGGCTCCTGGGTACGGGCGAGCAGGGTGCGCTTGGAGTCGCGGAGGTACACCGTCAGCCGCCCGTCCGGGTCGGAGACGGCCGAGGGCGCGCTGATCGAGGAGGTGCCGGGCCCGTCCCCGATCTCCGGGGTGCCGAGCGAGACCCACGCCCCGAACGGACCGCCGGGCACGGACTGGGCGGCGTAGACCATCTCGCGCCGGTAGTCCGCGGGCCGGTCGCCGAAGACGGTACGGGTGGCGAGGACGGCGACGCGTCCGTCGGGGAGGCGGGTGGTGGTCGCGCCCGGGTCGATGCCGGTACCCGGCAGCAGTACCGGGCCCTGCCAGGCGGCGCCGGGACCGGTGCCGGCGCCGCGGCTCCAGACGGCCATCTGGCCGTCGAGGACGGCGAAGGCGTACAGCCGGCCGGTCGTGCCCTGCACCAGCCAGGAGGAGTGGTCGCCGCGCGCGTACCGCAGCGACTGGGCCCAGTTGCCGCCGCTCGGGTTGCCCGCCACCTTGCGGTCGCCGCAGCCGGAGGGCGAGCCGCAGTAGTTCTGCTTGTCGTGCCAGCCGTACGTCTTCAGATAGCCGATCTTCGTCGCGGCCGTCTGCGGGTCCAGCGAGTGCGGCAGCGTGCCGTTGAGGTAGCCCAGGTAGCTCTGGACCGTGAAGCGCGGCCGCTGCCCGACCGGGACCCGCGCGGCGTACGAAGCGGCTCCGGCCTGCGCGAACCGTGCCCCGTACATGTGGTCCTGATGGTCGGTGAGCTTGCCGGAGCCGACGAACCGGCCCGGCGTCGGGTCCTGCATGCGTATCGTCGTCGGCTTGTACCGCTCCAGGATCCCCGATATGGCCGCTATCACCTGGTCCTTGGTGTACGTGAACGGCTGCCTGACGGGAGTGCCGGCGGTGAGCTGCGGGACGAGCGCCGGTATCCGGCCGTTCCACAGGCCGCGCATGCTCTGCGGGCTGTCGAAGACGGCGGCGCGGGCCTCGCGCATCTGCAGCCAGACCAGGTTGATGTGCGGCTTCGCCAGCAGGACGTCGAGCTCGGCGTGGCCGCCGCCCGCGGTGGGTATCGACGTACGGCGCCACGGGCTGGTGCGGTCGCCGGTGGCCATCTGCGCGTAGGCGGAGCGTATGCCGTTCTGACGGGCTTCCGCGTAGTGGCCGCGGTCGCTGGGCTGCTCGGGGTCCTTGACCCCGGGGCCCTTGGCCTGGTTCAGACCGTCGGCCTCGCCCGAGGTGAGGTACAGGGTGGTGAGCGGGGTGCCGGCCGCGAGGGAGCGGCTGACGTCCGGGTTCATGAAGAACAGGTCGTCGTCCGGGTGGGCGACGATCTGGACGACCGCACCGGCGGTGGCGCTCACGGGGAGGACGGCCGTGGAGGCGGGTCCCGGGACGGAGTCGGCCGCGGTCTGCTGGCCGGAGGCGACGGCGAGCGCACCAGTGACCCCGATGGTCATCATCGGGACCACCGTCGCGAGGAGGAAGCGTCGGCGGGATACGGGCATCGGCTACGCCTTGAGGTCGTTCCGGCAGGAAGAACCGCGTGAAACTGTCGGTCGGTCAGTGAGAGCTCATTCCGGTCAAGTTGGTTCACCCGGATCGCCGATGACTTCCGATTCGTGGAAATTGCCGCCTGGGCGCGGCTCGTGTGGGCGTTTCGTACGTGTCCTCGGTCACGGTGTGATCGAGCCGCTCGGCGAACCCGCCAGGCCCCACGGTGGGACCGCAGTACGGACCGCAGTACGGACCGCAGTACGGGCCGCGGTACGGGCCGCGGTCCCACCCCGCCGGGCGGGGCGCCGGCTCCCTCCCGCCGCACGGCTGCCGAGAATCCGACAATCCGCCCCATCGGGCATGCGGTGAGTCGAACGCCTGCTCCGGCTAGGCTCTCCCCGGGCGGAAGCGCGGACGCTGCCACCGGCGACACCCGCCGAAGGCGACACCCCCGCAACCGCCCGGCCAGGGCAGAGGCAGGCCGACGTACGCGGGAGGCGGCGGGATGACAGTCCCGGGACGCAGGAGCAGTACCTTCAGCCGGCTGCTGCGCAGCGGGTTCACCGACCCCTCGGCCGCCGCCCGGCTGCTCGACACCGACGCGCTGGCCGCCGTACGCGCCGATCCGGTGCTCCTCGACGCCCTCGGAGCCACCGCCGATCCCGACCTCGCCCTCCTCGGCCTGGTCAGGCTCGCCGAGGCGCAGACCCCCGAGGAGCTGCCCGGCCTCCTCGACACCCTCGTCAGCGCCAAACCCCTGCGCGACCGCCTCCTCGGCGTGCTCGGCGCCTCCGAGGCCCTCGGCGACCACCTCGCCCGCCACCCCCGGGACTGGCAGGCCCTCGTCACCTACGAGGCCGCCGATCTGCACCCCGGACTGCCCGAGTTCGAGAACGGACTGGCCGGCGCCGACGACCCCGTCACCCTGCGCGTCGCCTACCGCCGCTGCCTGCTCTCCATCGCCGCCCGCGACGTGTGCGGGACCATAGACGTAGCCCAGACCGCCGCCGAACTCGCCGACCTGGCCACCGCCACCCTCCGGGCGGCCCTGCGCATCGCGACCGCCGCCGCCCCCGAGGACGCGGCCGCCTGCCGGCTCGCCGTCATCGCCATGGGCAAGTGCGGCGGCAACGAGCTGAACTACGTCTCCGACGTCGACGTCATCTTCGTCGGCGACGCGGCCCCCGGCGCGGACGAGGGCAAGGCCGTCCAGGCCGCCGCCCGGCTCGCCTCCCACCTCATGCGGATCTGCTCCGAGACCACCGTCGAAGGCACCATCTGGCCCGTCGACGCCAACCTCCGCCCCGAGGGCAGAAACGGTCCGCTCGTCCGCACCCTCGCCTCCCACCTCGCCTATTACCAGCGCTGGGCCAAGACCTGGGAGTTCCAGGCCCTCCTCAAGGCCCGCGCCGTCGCCGGCGACGAGGCGCTCGGCGCCGAGTACATCGCCGCCATAACTCCCCTCGTCTGGCAGGCCGCCGAGCGCGAGAACTTCGTCCCCGACGTCCAGAAGATGCGCCGCCGGGTCGTCGACAACATCCCCGCCGCCCAGGTCGAGCGCGAACTGAAGCTCGGCCCCGGGGGCCTGCGCGACGTCGAGTTCGCCGTCCAGCTCCTCCAGCTCGTGCACGGACGCTCCGACGCCACCCTGCACTCCGGCACCACCCTCGACGCGCTGACCGCCCTCGCCGCCGGCGGCTACGTCGGGCGCGCCGACGCCGCCCAACTGCACGACGCGTACCGCTTCCTGCGGGCCATGGAACACCGCATCCAGCTCTACCGGCTGCGCCGCACCCACCTCGTCCCCGAGGACGAGGCCGACCTGCGGCGCCTGGGCCGCTCGCTCGGCCTGCGCACCGAACCGGTCGCCGAACTCAACAAGGCTTGGCGCCGGCACGCCTCCGTGGTCCGCCGCCTGCACGAGAAGATCTTCTACCGGCCGCTCCTCGACGCCGTGGCCCAGCTCGCCCCGGGCGAGACCCGGCTCTCCCCGCGCGCCGCCGGCCAGCGCCTCGAAGCCCTCGGGTACGCGGACCCGGCCGCGGCCCTGCGCCATCTCGAAGCCCTCGCCTCCGGCGTCACCCGCGCCGCCGCCATCCAGCGCACCCTGCTGCCCGTGCTCCTCGGCTGGTTCGCCGACTCCGCCGACCCGGACGCGGGTCTGCTCAACTTCCGCAAGGTCTCCGACGCCCTCGGACGCACCCCCTGGTACCTGCGCCTCCTGCGCGACGAGGGCGCCGCCGCGGAGAACCTCGCCCGGGTGCTCTCCGCCGGACGCCTCGCCCCCGACCTCCTCATGCGCGCCCCCGAGGCGGTGGCCCTGCTGGGCGACCCCGAAGGCCTGGTTCCCCGTACCCACGAGGCACTGGAGCAGGAGGTGCTGGCCGCCGTCGGCCGCGCCGAGAACCCGGAAGCCGGGGTGGCCGCAGCCCGCGGTGTCCGCCGCCGCGAGCTGTTCCGCACCACCGCCGCCGACATCATCGGCTCCTACGGTACGGAGGACAGCCCGGCCGAGGAGGACCACGGAGCCCTGGTCGACCGGGTCGGCCGCGCCGTCTCCGAACTCACCGCCGCCACCGTCGCCGGAGCCCTGCGCGCCGCCGTCCAGGGCCACTGGGGCGACACCCTGCCCACCCGCTTCGCCGTCATCGGCGTCGGCCGCTTCGGCGGGCACGAGCTCGGCTACGGCTCCGACGCCGATGTCCTGTTCGTCCACGAGCCGCGCGAGGGCGTCGACGAACAGGAAGCCGCCAAGGCCGCCCAGCACGTCGTCTCCGAAATGCGCAGGCTCCTCCAACTCCCCACCACCGACCCGCCGCTGCTCATCGACGCCGACCTGCGCCCCGAAGGCCGCTCCGGACCCCTGGTCCGCACCCTGCCCTCCTACGCCGCCTACTACCGCCGCTGGTCCCTGACCTGGGAGTCCCAGGCCCTGCTGCGCGCCGAACCGGTGGCCGGCGACCTCGAGCTCGGTCAGCGCTTCATCGACCTGATCGACCCGCTGCGCTACCCGATGGAAGGCCTCGGCGAGGACGCCGTCCGCGAGATCCGGCGCCTGAAGGCCCGGATGGAATCCGAGCGCCTGCCCAGGGGCGCCGACCCGACGCTGCACACCAAGCTCGGCCGCGGCGGCCTCAGCGACGTCGAGTGGACCGTCCAGCTGATCCAGATGCGGCACGCCTGGGCGGAACCGGGCCTGCGCACGACCCGGACCCGCGAGGCCCTGGCCGCCGCGCACGCGGCCGGCCTGATCCCGACCGAGGAGGCGCAGATCCTGGACGAGGCCTGGGTACTGGCCACCCGGGTCCGCAACGCCGTGATGCTGGTCCGCGGCCGCGCGGGCGACACCTTCCCCTCGGAGGCCCGCGAACTGGCGGCCGTCGGCCGCTACCTCGGCTACGCGGAGGGAACGGTCGGCGACATGCTGGAGGACTACCGCCGCATCACCCGCCGCGCGCGGGGCGTGGTGGACGAGCTGTTCTACGGGGCGTAGCCGCGCTACGGGACCCCGCCGCCGACCCCTGTGCGGCGGCGGGGTCCCGTAGCGCGGAACTCGGGACTCCGGGACTCCCGGGCTACGGGATGGGCTTGTCGTACGACCTGTCCTGGTCGGAGTCGTAGACCTGCTTGCCCTGGGCGTCGTAGCCCTTGACCCGCGGGGCCTTGGTGACGGACCGGTCGAGGATGCCGGTGGCGGCGAACCAGCCGTGGTCCAGGGCGGCTTCGACGGGCGTTCCGCCGTAGCTCACGGTGACCCGGGCGACGCCGGGGTCGACGGTGCCGATGCTGCCCCAGCGGTAGGGCAGCTTCCAGGGGCCCTCGGAGCTCAGCTTCTGCAGGTAGAGCTTGCCCCCGTTGATGTCGGGGCGGACGGGTCCGCCCTCGGGGTCCGAACCCCCGCCGAGCGAGGTGTTGAGACCGGAGGCCTGGCCGTCCTTGACGAGGCAGATGAGCCGGGTCTGCCTCGGGGCCTCCTTGACGGCGACGATGTACCGGCCGTCCCCGGGGGAGTTGTTGTTGCCGGTGCTGCGGTGCGCGAGCAGGATCCGGTAGTCGGAGGCCTTGCCCAGGTCCTCCCGGCCGAAGCCCGACGGAGCGGAGTGCCGCCGGTCGTACGCGAGGCACAGTTCGAGCCCGGCGGCCGCGGCCTGGAGGGTGATCCCGTCGGCGAGCTGTCCGGGGGTCGCGGGCGCGGCCGGTCCCGGGGGCAGCCGGGGCGAAGGCGGCGCCGCGGTCGGCGTCGGTCCGCCGCCCGCCGCGGCCGCGACCGCCGGACCGCCACCGGTGCGGGGGCCGTTGCCGGTGAGGACCAGGGTGGTGACCGGTACGACGGCCAGCGCGACCAGGGCGGCTCCCGCCGCCGCCAGCCTGCGGTTGCGCCGCTCCGCGCGGCCCTGGCGGACGATCTCCGGGTACGGCACGGCGGCGGGCCGCACGGCCTCGGCGCCCCGGGCCATCCAGTCCCTCAGATCCAGCTCGAACTCGTCGGCCTCGTCCCGTCGGGCATCGCCCTGCCCGTGGCCCTGCCCGTCGCCCTGCCCGTGGCCCCGTCCGTGGCCCCGCCCGTCGCCCTGCCCGTTCACAGGACCGCCCCCTCGTTCATCGCAGCGATCCGGCCCAGTCCGGGCCAGGCGCGCAGTTTCGCCAGTGCCTTGGAGGCCTGGCTCTTGACGGTGCCCTGGGAGCACCCCAGGACATCGGCGGTCTCGGCCTCGGAGAGGTCCTCCCAGTACCGCATCACCACCACTGCCCGCTGACGGGCGGGCAGTTGGGCCAGCGCCTCCATCAGCGCCCCGCGCTGGTCGGCCCACGCCGCGGCCTGGTCGCCCACCGACGTGTCCGGCACGCTGGCCGTCAGGCGCTCGGCGACCCGGCGCTTGCGGAACCGGTCGCTGTTGCAGGTGACCAGCATCCGGCGGACGTACGCCTCCGGGCTGTCCATGCGCGCCACGCGCCGCCACGACCGGTACGCCTTCGCGAGCGCGGCCTGGGTCACGTCCTCCGCATCGTGCGGATCGCCCGTCAACAGGTATGCGGTGCGCACCAGATGGCTCCAGCGCGCGGCGACGAACGACTGGAACTGCGCTTCTTCCTCGGCCTGCATCGGCACCTCCTCGCCCCCTTGACCACCACCCGCCCGGATTTGGTTGCCCGGAGGGGCAAACGAATCTCCTTGGTCCGGCCCCGGGTTCCCCGTCAGGTCCCGGAAGAGCCACTTCGGGCCACACCGTGTTCAAGGGGGAGAGGGCCGCCGGCCACCGCCTTCCAGGCCCTGCCACCCGGCCGGAACGGCCCCCTGATCCGTGATCATGGCCTGATATACGCTGCGCGCGTATGTGCATGCACCTCATGCACCTCATGCCCGGGGGGGCCTTTCCACATGACTCTGCATGCCCGCACGGCGCTCGGCGTCGCGCTCACTCCCGTCCTCGCGCTCGCGCTGGCCGCGCCGACCGCCCTCGCGGCGCCGACCGCCCTCGCGGCGCCGACGGCGGCCGCGGCCGTACCGGACCCCGCCCAGGATGCCGCCGCCACGGCCGCGGTCTCCACCGCCCCGGTGCAGCTCGGTCCGTGGACCAAGCCGACCCGGCTGGACCAGCCGATCAGCCGCATGGTGACGGCCAAGAACGGCACCGTGGTGGCGGTGTCGGGCGGTACGGTGCTGCGGCGTCCCGCGGGGGCGACGGGCTGGCTCCCGACGGGCTTCAAGCTGTTGGACACCAGCGCCGTACACCTCACCGCACTGCCCGACGGCTCCGTCCAACTGATGTGGCGGGACGGGAACCTGACCACGGACACGAAGGCCTGGACCGCGATGCTCGCACCGGGCGCCACCGAGTTCTCGGCAGCGCAGCACTTCATCGGGTCCTACGAAGCCCGCGTCGCGGGCAGCGCCTCGGGACACGCCGTCGCCGCCTGGTACGCGTCCGGCAAGGTCTACGCCTCCGAGCGGACGGCCCAGGGAGTCTGGTCGGCTCCGGCCGTCCTGGCCACCGCCGCCCAGCCCCGTGACGCCGGGGAGGTGTCCCTCGCGGTCGCCAACGACGGTACGGCGCTGGTGTCCTGGGGCGGCGTGCTCGTGCGGGGGGAAGCACGCCAGTACCGGACCATGGAGAAGGCCGCCGGCGCATCGCAGTGGAGCGCGCCGCAGGGTCTCGGCCTGGCAGGCTCGCCCCACGACCTGCAGGTCTTCGCACACCCCAAGGGCGGGTTCCACATGGTGTGGAACGGCCGGGCGGAGACCGCACTGTCTCCGGACGTCGCACTGTCCTACGCGCGGCTGGCGGCCGGCACCACGTCCTGGAGCCCCGCCGAGCTGGTTGGCACCGGGACCGCCCACCGTGTCAACGCACCGATGATTCTGCCGAACGGCGACGTCGTCCTGGTGGGTTCGAACCGCGTGCCCTGGTACAGCGTGCGCTCGGAGGCCAAGGGCACCTGGGCGGCGGAGCAGCGTTTCCCGTCCCCCCGCGCCGTTCACCACACTGTGCACAGTGTGCTCGCCGCCAACGGCACTGTGGCCGTCGTCTGGACCCGGGTCAGCGACCTGCGCGACCGCGCCTATGCATCCACGTTCGCGGGCGGCACCTGGTCGGCTCCCACGCTGCTCAGCGAGGCGCACAACTGGAACTTCGAGATGACCGTCGACGGTCAGGGTCGGCCGCTCGTGGCGTTCGGTCAGAACGAGCAGGACGCCGACGGCGTCCACCACACGGTCGGCTACCTCACGACCACCACCCCGCGCGAGCTTCCCGTACGGCGCGACATCACGGGCGACGGCAAGGCCGATGTCCTGGGGCTCTCGACCGCGGGCAACCTCAAGGTCTACTCGGGCACCGGCCTCACCGCGGCCCCGTTCACGGTGCCCGGCTGGGACCCGGCCGCCGAGGTGCTGCCCTTCGGGGACCTGAACGGGGACCGCTGCAACGACGTGTTCGTCCGCCTGCCCGGTGGCGAGGCCCGCATGTACACCCCGGCGTGCGGCGGACTCCCGTCGCCCGGATCGGCGTACAAGAAGATCGCCTCGGACTGGAAGGCCCACAACTCCTTCTCCGCTCCCGGTGACCTCACCGGTGACGGCCGCACCGACCTGCTGGCCCGCGACGCGGCCACCGGCAGCCTCTACCTCTACGCCGACAACGGCGCGGGCGGCTTCGCGGCGCGGGTCAAGGTCGGCACGGGCTGGAACGGGTACAAGAAGATCATCGGTGTGGGTGACCTCACCGGTGACGGCAAGGCCGACCTGCTCGGCCTCGACGCCTCCGGCGAGCTGTGGCGCTACAACGGCACCGGAAACGGCACCGGCACCGGCGTCTTCAAGGACCGCGTCCTGGTCTTCAAGGACTGGGGCGGCACCTACAAGGACGTCGTCGGCGCCGGCGACCTGAACGGCGACGGCAAGGCCGACCTCCTGTCCCGCGACACCGCGGGCCGGCCGTGGCTGAACGCGGGCAACGGCGCCGGAGGCTTCGGCAACCGGACCGCCATCGGCACCCAGCCGATCTGGGACTACACGAAGATCTCCTAGGGCTCGTACGCGACGGGGCGCCCCGGTCAACCGACCGGCCGGGGCGCCCCGTCCCGCAGTTCCAGCCGGTCACCGGCGAACGCCGCCCGGAAACGGGGGTCGTGGGAGACCGCGACCACCGCTCCCGGGTAGCCGGCGAGCGCCTGCTCCACCTCCTCGACCAGCGCGAGGGACACGTGGTTGGTCGGCTCGTCCAGCACGAGGACGTCGGCGGGCCGGGTCACCAGGCGGGCCAGTTCGAGGCGCCGCCGCTGCCCGGCGGACAGCGCCGCGACCGGTACCGGCAGATCCTCCTCACGGAACAGCCCGAGCGTCAGCAGTTCCTCCGCGTGCTCCTCGGGCAGCCCGGGAAGCCCCGCCGCGAACGCGGAGAGCAGCGGGAGCCGGACGGGGGAGTGGGGCAACTCCTGCGCCAGATAGCCGAGTCGTACGTGCTCCGCGCGGCGGACCGTGCCCGTGTCAGGGGTCAGGTCGCCGGCCAGGACCCGTAGCAGGGTGGTCTTCCCGGCCCCGTTCGGCCCCGAGACCAGCAGTCGCTGCCCCGGCCGCACGATGAGGGCGGGGAGGCGGAGCCGGTCGCCGACCCGGACCCCGGAGAGCTCGAGGAGGGGCCCGTCGAGGAGCGGCCCTTCGGGGGCGGCTTCGGGAGCGGCTTCGGGAGCGGCGATCCCGGCGCCGAAGCGCAGCGGCACCGGCGGCGGCGCCACCGGCTCGGCGCGCAGCCGTTCGAGGTGCTTGCGCGCCGCCCTGACCTGCCCGGACAGCTTCGCCTCGGAGGAGCGGCGGTGCTTGCCGAAGCCCTGCCCGGGGTCCTTGGCGGTGCGGTCGAGCCGCTGGCCCGCCGCCGCGACCAGGGCCTCGGTGCGCACCAGGTCCTCCCGCCACTCCGCGTGCCGCTGGGCCCACCGGCCGCGCGCGGCGGCCTTCGCCGCGAGGTAGCCCGCCCAGCCGTCCCCGTACCGCACGACCGTGCGCAGGTCCCGGTCGACCTCCAGGACCGTGCTGGTGATCCGTTCCAGGAAGTCCCGGTCGTGGGTGACGACGACGAGCGTGCCCCGGTGGGCGCGCAGCCGCTCCGCGAGCCAGTCGACGGCCCGCCGGTCGAGGTGGTTGGTCGGCTCGTCCAGGAGCAGGAGTTCGGGCGCGGCGGCCAGGACGCAGGCCAGCGCGAGCCGGGAGCACTCGCCGCCGGAGAGCGAGCCGAGGGTGCGGTCGCGGGTGAGGTGGGCGAGGCCGAGGCCGTGCAGCGCGGCGTCGGTGCGGGCTTCGGCCTGATAGCCGCCGCGTTCCTCGTAGGCGCTCAGGAGTTCGCCGTACGCGTCGAGGGCGGCGGGATCCGGTTCGCCGCCGGAGCCGAGCGCGGTTTCGGCGGCACGGATCCGGTCGGCCAGCTCCCGAAGGCCGGCGAGGGCGAGGTCGACGGCGTCCTGGACGGTCCGCCCGGGCGCGAGGCCGAGGGTCTGGGCGAGGTGTCCGGTGCCGCCGGGGAAGACGGCGGTGACCTCGCCGCCGTCCGGTTCCTCGACCCCGGCGAGCAGCCGGAGCAGGGTGGACTTGCCGGAGCCGTTCTCGCCGATGACGGCGGCCTTCTCGCCGGGCCGGACGGTCAGCGACACCTGGTCGAGCACGACCCGGTCGCCGTAGGTCTTGGTGACTGCGGACAGGGTGAGCTGGGACTGCTTGGGCTGGGATTGCTTGGGCTGGGACTGCTGATGGGCGCGTGCGCGCATGGGGGATCCCCTCGGGGTACTCGGTCTTCCGCCACGTTCTCCTTCTGGGTGCGGGCAGCGCGGGCACGCGGCGGAGGGGCAATGCCCTCACGCCGCGTCCGCGCCGCCGATCAGCGGAAGAAGTAGTACGAGTACGAACCCATGGGGCCAGGGTACTGCGAGGCGAGTCGTTGCGTCTCGCGGATTTCAGCCGGCGCTGCGTGCCGAGGTCACGGCCTCCGCGACCGTCTGCGCCAGCGGCGTCGTGGGGCGGCCGATCAGACGGGACAGGTCGCCGGAGGTGCCGGCCAGCCGGCCGCGCTCGATGGCGAGGTCCACGTCGACCAGGATCGCGGCGAACGGCGCCGGGACTCCCGCGCCGGTGAGGACCGCGTGGTGGGCCTCGGGGGTCACGGCGTGGTACGCGATCTCCCGGCCGGTGGTCTGCGCCACCGCCGCCGCGTACTCCGCGAAGGACCAGGCCACGTCGCCGCTCAGCTCGTACGCCCGGCCGAGGTGGCCCTCCCCGGTCAGCACGGCCGCGGCCGCCGCCGCGTAGTCGGCCCGCGCCGCCGAGGCCACCCGGCCCTCGCCCGCGTTGGAGAGGACCGCACCGTGCGCGAGCACCGGCGCCAGGTTGCCCGTGTAGTTCTCGGTGTACCAGCCGTTGCGCAGGAAGGTGTACGGCAGGCCCGAGGTGAGGATCAGCTCCTCGGTCGCCCGGTGCTCGGCGGCCAGGTCGAAGTCCGCGTCGGGCCCGCCCAGGACGCCGGTGTACGCGAACTGCGCCACCCCGGCCGCCTTCGCCGCGTCGATCACGGCGGAGTGCTGGGCCACCCGCTGCCCGACCTCGCTGCCGGAGATCATCAGGACCCGGTCGCCGGACCGGAAGGCCCCGGCGAGGGTCCCGGGCGCGCTGTAGTCGGCGATGCGCAGCTCGACGCCCAGGGCGGACAGCGGGGCGGCCTTCTCCTTGTCGCGGACGACGGCGGCGATCTCGGCGGCGGGGACGCCCCGGGCGAGCAGTTCGTCGATGACGAGACGGCCGAGGGCTCCGGTGGCTCCGGTGACGACGATGCTCATGGCGGGTTCACTCCTGGTCTGGGCCTTGCTCCCCGTTTCCGGGCTGTGTACTCACCGTACGGTGGGCACTATCGAAACGGCAGTACCCACTTTGAAGTAAGGTACTGGCATGGCAGTAAGTGAGAAGTGGACCCTCGCCGAGGGCATGTGCCCGCACCGGCTCGTCCTGGAGCACGTCACCAGCCGCTGGGGCGTCCTCGTACTGGACGCGCTGCTCGACCGCTCGTACCGGTTCAGCGAACTGCGCCGGCAGATCGGAACGCTCGCCAAGGTCAGCGAGAAGATGCTGACCCAGACCCTCCAGACGCTGGAGCGCGACGGCTTCGTGCACCGCGACGCCAAGCCCGTCATTCCGCCCCGTGTCGACTACTCGCTCACCCCGCTGGGCCGCGAGGCCGCCGAGCGGGTCCGCGCCCTCGCGCACTGGACCGGTGTGCGCATGGAAGAGGTGCAGCGGGCGCGCGAGGCCTACGACGAGTCGAAGCGCGAGGCCGCGGCACTGAACCAGGGCCTGGCGCCGTGAACCAGGGCCTGGCGCCCTGAACCAGGGCCTGGCCCAAGAAGCCGGCGGGACCTCACGCGCCGATGCGCACCAGCGCGAGCGTGATGTTGTCCGGGCCCCCGGCCTCGATGGCGGCCCGCCACAGCTCGAACGCCGCCTTGCCGTCGTCGTGCACGCGCAGCACCTCGTCGATGGCCTCGTCGGGCACCGGGTCGGTCAGTCCGTCGGTGCACACCAGGTAGCGGTCGCCCGTGGACAGCGGGAAGGTCGCCACGTGCGGGGTCAGGACGTGCTCGGCGCGGCTCCCGCCGAGGGTCTGGGTGACGGCCGACGTCGTGCGGTGACCCGGCAGCGGCGGGGGGCTGTCGTCCACGCTGACCTGGCGCAGTCCGTCCGCGGTCACGTGGAACACCTTGCTGTCGCCGACGTTGAACGACAGCAGCGAATCCGGCATGACCAGGGTCCCCGCGACCGTGGTCCCCATCGAGGTCAGCTCCGGACGGCCTTCGGCCGCGGAGTGCACCGCGCGATTGCAGAGGTTCAGCGCGTCCTCGATGGCCCCGGCGCCGTCCAGCGTGGGGCCCAGCAGTGCGAGTTCCCGGACGACCAGCTCGCTGGCGACCTCGCCCGCAGGCTGCCCGCCGAGCCCGTCGGCGACCGCGACGACGAGCGGTTTGCCGAGGGGGAACAGCAGTGTCTGCGGGCTGCGGGTCGTGGTCCCGCACAGCGTCCACGGCCCGATGACCAGGCTGTCCTCGTTGTGCTCGCGGACCAGCCCGACATGGCTCAGAGCGGTCACGGCTATGTACTCCACCACGAGGTCCCGCCTCTCGGCGACGGCAGACGCGTCCTTTCGTCGTCGCCACCATTGTCCCGCCGCCGGGCGCGCGGCGCGTGTCCGCGGCCGCTCCGGGGGTCAGTGCCGCGTCAGTACTGGGTCCCCCCGGCCGTGAACGGGCCGGTCGAGGGGGCCACGCACTTGTCCAGGACGGGCTCCACGCCACCACCCACCGAACCCTCCACGCAGAGCCGTCCGCCGTTCTCGCGGAGGTCGAGGTGGAAGTGCGTGGTCGCACCGGACTGCTTGAGGCCGTGGATGCGCTCGTCCGGGTAGCCGACGGCGTTCAGGGCCGCCCTGACCTTGGCCGGGGTGGGCTCCACGATCTTCTCGACGGCCACGTAGACGTGCTGCTCGTGGCTGACGCCCGCGCACCAGTCGCGGCCGTTCAGCTCCACTTCCGGGCCCGCCGTGGGCGCGATCGGCACGACGCCCGTGTCCACCGGCTCCTCACCGGGCGGTGCCGGCGGGGGAGTGCTCGGCGCACCCACGGGCGGGGCGCTCGACAGGGGGCACGACTGCGCGATGTGCTGCTGTATCTCCGCGAGGACCGGAGAGGACAGGCTTCCCATGGGCTTCGCGGCCGCTGCCGGCGTGGCCGGCGTGGCCGGCGCGGCGGGCTCTCCGCCGCCGGTCGCCTTCGCCGTGCCGCACGCGCCGAGTGCCAGCACGGCGAGGGCCGTCAGGGCGACGGAGAGCAGCGGCCGGTGCGAGGAGCGGGCGAACGTGCTGGTGGAGCCATGGGTTCGGGTCATGCGGACAGTCTCCGATCATGCCGAGCCCGGCGCGTGAGTACGCGTACTCACCTGGGCCGGGGGTACTCGCTCACGTCGTGTCCGCCTCCACGACCGCCCCGGCCCCGCCGCGCCGGTCCCGTGCGTACGCCAGGAACGCCGTCAGGCCCACCTCGAAGGCGGCCTCGGCGCGCCCCGGGCCCTGTGCGGCCAGGGCCTGTGCGAGCAGCGGGGTGTTCGGGGTCGGTTCCCACATGGCGTCCGGGGCCGCGAGGTCCAGGGCCGAGCCCAGGACGAGGTTCTCCAGGCCCGTGAGCAGCGGCATCACCTGCTCCGCGGCGAAGCCGGCCCGGAGCAGGAGGGCCACGGCCTGTTCGTACTGCGCGAGCACCGCGGGTGCCCGTACCGGGGTGGTCATCAGCAGCGGGATGGCCCGCGGATAGGCGGCGAAGGCGGCCCGGTACGAGCGGGCCCAGGTCTCCAGCGCCCGGTCCCAGGGCTCCGGGGCGGACAGGGTGCCCCCGTCGATCGCGGCGCACACCCGTTCGCGGATCAGCTCGATCACCCCGGCCCGGCCGTCCACATGGTGATACAGCGACCCGGTCTGCACCCCGAGCGCCCGGGCGATCTGAGGGACGCTGAACTCACCCTGTTCGGCGAGCAGTTGCAGGGCGGCAGTGCCGATCCGCTCCCGGTCGAGCAGTGGGGTGCGCGGCCGCGCCATCGTATTTCTCCCGCCGTCAGGTCTTCCCGTACGTCAAAACCGGAGGCTACATTGCCGCAAACCGAAAGCCTTTAGGTTTTCGCCTCCCCGCAGCCTGCCGTTCGCAGAAGGGTGCTCCCGCATGCCCGAAACAGCCGAGCCGCCAAGATCCGGAACAAGCACCGGTACCGACCTGCGCCGCGGCGCGCTCGGTACCGCCGACATCTCCTTCTTCGTCGTCTCCGCCGCCGCCCCGCTCACCGTCATGGCCGGCGTCGCCCCCGTGGCGATCCTCCTCGGCGGCATCGGCGCCCCCGCCGGCTACCTCCTCGCCGGCCTCACCCTCGCGATCTTCGCCGTCGGCTTCACCACCATGAGCCGCCACGTCCGCAGTGGCGGCGCCTTCTACGCCTACATCGCCCGCGGCCTCGGCAAGCGCGTCGGCATCGGCGCCGCCCTGCTCGCCCTCATCGGCTACAACGGCATGGAGATCGGCGTCTACGGGCTCCTCGGCACCACCACCGCCGACACCGGGCGGGCCCTCGCCGGCCTCGACATCCCCTGGCTGCCCGTCTCCCTCGCCGGCCTCGTCCTCATCTGGTACGGCGGTTTCCGCTCCATCGACTTCGGCGCCAAGCTGCTCGGCGTCCTGCTCGTCGCCGAAACCGGCATCCTCGTCCTGCTCGCGGGCGGAGTCCTCCTCGAGGGCGGCGCCCACGGACTCTCCGCCGGCTCGTTCGCCCCCGGCGCGGTGCTCGTCCCCGGCACCGCCGCCGTCCTGGCCTTCGCCTTCGCCGCGTTCACCGGCTTCGAGTCCACCGTCATCTACCGCCGCGAGGCCCGCGACCCCGACCGGACCATCCCGCGCGCCACCTACATCGCCGTCGCCTTCCTCGGCCTGTTCTACGCCTTCATCGTGTGGACCGTCATCCAGGCCTTCGGCTCCGAGGAAGTCCTCGCCGCGGCGGCCGAGGACCCCGCCGGCCTCTTCTTCACCGCCATCACCACCTACGTGGGCCCCTGGGCGGCCGACCTGATGCACGTCTTCATCGTCACCAGCGTCATCGCCTCCCTCCTCGCCTTCCACAACGCCATCAACCGGTACGCGCTCGCCCTCGCCGAGGAGGGCGTCCTGCCCGCCGCCCTCGGCCGGATCCACCCGCGCCACGGTTCCCCGTACGTCGCCGGCCTCGCCCAGACCGCGCTCGGCGCCGTCATCGTCCTCGCGTTCGCCCTCGCCGGGGCCGACCCGTACCAGCAGCTCCTGCTCTGGGTGAACACTCCGGGCATGATCGGGCTCATGGCCCTGATGCTGCTCGCCGCCATCGCCGTACCCGTCTACTTCCGCCGCGTCCGGCACGAGGAGGGGCCCTGGCGGACCCTGATCGCGCCCGTCACCGCCGCCGTGCTGCTGGCCGTCGCGATCTGCCTGGTCGTCTCCAAGGTGGCCCTCTTCACCATGGCCTCCACCACCGTCAACACCCTCCTCGTGGCCCTCGTCCCCGCCGTCTTCCTCACCGGGCTCGCACTCGCCCAGCGCCTGAAGACCCGACGGCCCGAGGTCTACGCCCGATTCGCCGAAGAGACCGCAACCGAAGCCCCCCAAGGAGCAGAGCCGTGCCCGCTGCCGACACCGTCCTCACCGGAGCCCGCGTCCGCACCCTCGACCCCGCCCGCCCCGAGGCCCGCGCGGTAGCCGTCCTCGGCGGCGAGATCGTCGCCGTCGGAGACGAGGCCGACGTCCGCGACTGGCGCGGCCCCGGCACCGAGACCGTCGATCTCGGCGGCGCCACCCTCACCCCCGGCCTCACCGACGCCCACAGCCACCCCGTCTGGGGCATCGAGATGGCAGAAGGCACCGACCTCTCCGCCGTCGCCGACCTCGACCAGCTCCGCGCCGCCCTGCGCACCGCGGAGCGGGGCCCCGGCGGCTGGGTCACCGGCTTCGGCCTCGACCACAACGCCTTCGGCGGGCGCCCCGTAGACAAGGCCCTGATCGAGGAGGCCCTTGCCGGAGCCCCCGCCTTCCTGCGCCTCTACGACGGCCACTCCGCCCTCGCCTCCGGCGCGGCCCTGGCCGCCGCAGGGATCACCGGCGCCCGCGCCTTCGCCCAGCGCTCCGAGATCGTCTGCGACCCCGACGGGCGGCCCACCGGCCACCTCGTCGAACACGCCGCCATGGCCCTGGTCGGCTCGCTCGCGCCGAAGCCCACGTACACCGAGCGCCGCGAACGCCTCACCCGGCTGCTCGGCGACATGGCCGCCACCGGCCTGACCGGCGCACACGTCATGGACCTCGGCGACGGGGACGTCCCCGCCCTGCTCGCGACCGCCGAGTACGAGGGGGACCTGCCGCTGCGCCTGAACCTCTCGCCCTGGTGCATGCCGGGCGCCACCGGCGAGGACCTGGAGGAACTGATCGGGCTCCAGCGGCTCACGGGCCGCCACTGGAAGGTCGGCGGGGTGAAGTTCTTCATGGACGGCACCGTCGAGGGCGGCACCGCCTGGCTGGAGCACGCCGACTGCCACGGCCGGGGCACCGACGCCTTCTGGCCCGACCCGCTCGCGTACGCCGAGGCGGTACGGGTCCTCGACGCGGCCGGGGTGCGCACCGCGACCCACGCCATCGGCGACGCGGCGGTCCGCCACGTCCTGGACACCGTGGAGTCCCTGGGCCCGCGGGGCCGGATGCGGCACCGGATCGAGCACATCGAGACCGTCCCGGACGGCCAGCTGAAGCGGTTCGCGGAGCTCGGGGTGATCGCCTCGATGCAGCCGCCGCACACCGCGTACACCCGGGCCGACCACAGCGACGAGTGGTCCAAGCGGCTGGGGGAGGAGCGGGCCGGCCGCGCCTGGCGCTGCCGGGACCTGCGCGAGGCGGGCGCGGTGCTCGCCCTGGGCTCGGACTGGCCCATCGCCCACTACGACGCCCGCCAGGTCCTGGCCACCGCCCGCGACCCCCGCGGCGCGGCCTCGGCCGGTACGGGGGCCTGGACCGGGGCGGCCCTGAGCGGGCTGATGGCCCTGGAGGGCATGACCTCGCACGCCGCGCTGGCGGCGGGGGAGGAAGCGGTGGCGGGCCGGATCGAGGCCGGCTTCCGGGCGGATCTGACCGCCTTCGGCCTGGACCCGGTTCGGGCTCCGGCGGACGAGCTGGCCGGGGCGCCGGTCCGGCTCACCATGTCGGGAGGCCGGATCACCCACAGGGAGGGGTGAACGGGGCCGGGGGCGGGAGGGGCCGGCGCTCAGCGCCGGAAGCGGCCCATCGCCGGGTGGTTCAGCACGGCCGCCGTCACCGGATGGCGGCCGGTTTCCTCGGGCCGGCGCGGCAGCCGGTGCGGGAGGGACCCGTACCAGGCGCGGGAGACGGCGTAGCCGAAGGCCAGGCAGAGCATGCCGCCGACGGCGTCGAGCCAGAAGTGGTTGGCGGTCGCCACGATCACGATCAGTGTCGCCGTCGGGTAGAGCAGGCCCAGGATCCGGGCCCAGGGGGCGGAGGCGACCGCGAAGATCGTCAGCCCGCACCAGAGCGACCACCCTATGTGCATGGACGGCATGGCCGCGTACTGGTTCGACATGTGCTTGAGGTTGCCCGAGGCCATGGAGCCCCAGGTGTGGTGGACCAGCACGGTGTCGACGAAGCCCCGCCCGCTCAAACCCTGCCCGTTCATCAGCCGGGGCGGCGCGAGCGGGTAGAAGTAGTAGCCGACCAGGGCCACGCCCGTGGTGGCGAAGAGGACGAGCCGCGTGGCCGCGTAACGCCCGGGATGAAAGCGGTAGATCCAGACCAGCACGCCGATGGTCATGACGAAGTGGAGCGTGGCGTAGTAGTAGTTCATGCTCACCACGAGCCAGGTCACCGAATTGACGGCGTGGTTGACCTTCTCCTCCACGGCGATGCCGAGCGCCTGCTCCGCCTTCCAGATCCAGTCGGCGTTCGCCAGCGCGGCCGCCTTCTGCTCGGGCACGGCGTTGCGGATCAGCGAGTACGTCCAGTAGCTGACCGCGATCAGCAGGACCTCGAACCAGATCCGGGGTCGCCGGGGGACGCGCAGCCTGGAGAGCAGTGCGCGCTCGGACGACTCCGGGCGGTCCTTGCTCTCGGTCACGGGGGGTGACGAGACGTCCGTCCGGGTATCCAGTGTCTTCACGCTCGCTTCACCCATAGGAAAAGAGTCTGCCAGATGCGGACTCGCCTTCGATCATCCCTTGGGACGGTCTTGGCCGCAGCCCCTCCGCCTCTGGGACGAGCGGAGGCCTTACGTCCCTAGGGGGAACGGCAGGGGCGTCCCTCAGGGGCGCGCGGGCCCTCGGCCCTGCTGGGGGCCCGAGGCGGTGGAACCGCGGACGACCAGCTCGGGGAGGAACACGAACTCGCTGTGCGGGGCCGGCGTACCGCCGATCTCCTCCAGCAGGGTCCGTACCGCGGCCTGGCCCATGGCCTGCACGGGCTGGCGGATGGTGGTCAGCGGCGGATCCGTGAACGCTATGAGCGGGGAGTCGTCGAAGCCGACCACCGACACGTCCTGCGGCACCTTGAGCCCCCGCTGCCGGGCCGCCCGGATCGCGCCGAGCGCCATCATGTCGCTCGCGCACACCACCGCCGTGCAGCCGCGCGAGATCAGCGCGGCCGCGGCGGCCTGGCCGCCCTCCAGCGTGTAGAGGGAGTGCTGGATCAGCTCCTCGACCTCGTCCTCGCCGAGTCCGAGCCGCTCCTTCATGCCGAGACGGAAGCCCTCGATCTTGCGGAGCACCGGCACGAACCGCTTGGGTCCGACGGCCAGCCCGATCCGGGTGTGCCCGAGCGCGGTCAGGTGCGTCACCGCGAGCTGCATCGCGGCCCGGTCGTCGGGGGAGACGAAGGGGGCCTGCACCTTGTCGGAGAAGCCGTTGATGAGGACGTACGGGACGCCCTGACCGCGGAGTTGGTCGTAGCGGCCCATGTCGGCCGTGGTGTCCGCGTGCAGTCCGGAGACGAAGATGATCCCGGAGACCCCGCGTTCGACGAGCATCTCCACGAGCTCGTCCTCGGTGGACCCGCCGGGCGTCTGCGTGGCCAGCACCGGGGTGTAGCCCTGCCGGGTCAGCGCCTGGCCGATGACCTGGGCGAGCGCCGGGAAGATGGGGTTGTCGAGCTCGGGGGTTATCAGGCCGACGAGCCCCGCGCTGCGCTGGCGCAGCCGTACGGGGCGTTCGTAGCCGAGCACGTCGAGTGCGGCCAGCACGGATTCACGGGTGCCTGCGGCCACACCGGGCTTGCCGTTGAGCACGCGGCTGACTGTGGCTTCGCTGACCCCCGCCTGGGCTGCGATGTCGGCTAGCCGTGCGGTCACGGGATTGGACTGTACCGGTCGGACGTTCACCATGACCACCACGTGCACGAATCCGGGGGAAGCCGGACGGTGCGGCCGTCCGTCTCCACCGGGGCGCTGGACAGGACGGGGCGCCCGGGCGAGGGCATTTCGAGCGCGACCGGTCGGGTGTTGAGCGTGCACGCGAAGCCGGGGCGGGTGAAGAGCAGCACCCCCTCGGGCGCGGGCAGCCACTGCATCCCGGGCTCCGCGGGCGCCCCGAGGCCCGGCATCGCGCGGCGCAGTTCCAGGGCGGCGCGGTAGAGCTCCAGGGTGGAGTGGGGGTCGCCGGTCTGCGCTGCGACGCTGAGCCCGCCCCAGCCGGCCGGCTGCGGGAGCCAGCTCCCGGCCGGCCCGAAGTCGTAGGGGGGCTCCTCGCCGGACCACGGGATCGGCACCCGGCAGCCGTCGCGCAGCCCGTCCTGCCCGGCGCTCCGGGTGAAGGCCGGGTCCCGGCGGACGGCGTCCGGGAGGTCGGTCACCTCGGGGAGGCCGAGCTCCTCGCCCTGGTAGACGTACGCCGATCCGGGCAGGGCCAGCATCAGCAGCGCGGCCGCCCGGGCCCGGGCCAGGCTGCCGTAGCGGGTGCGGTGGCGTACGACGTCGTGGTTGGACAGCACCCAGGTGGTCGGCGCGCCCACCGAGGCGGTGGCGGCCAGGGACTCGTCGATGACGGTCCGCAGCGCGGTGGTGTCCCACGGGCAGTTCAGGAAGCGGAAGTTGAAGGCCTGGTGGAGCTCGTCGGGCCGGACGTACAGCGCGAGCCGCTCGGAGGTGGGGGCCCAGGCCTCCGCGACACCGATGCGCGGGACCTCGTAGGAATCGAGCAGCCGCCGCCAGGAGCGGTGGATCTCGTGGACCCCGTCCTGGTCGAAGAAGGGGAGCGGCTCGGTGCCGATGAGGGTGGCCTGCGCGCCGCGGCCGATGTCCGGCAGGCCCGGGGCCTTGACCATGCCGTGCGCCACGTCCACCCGGAACCCGTCGACGCCGAGGTCGAGCCAGAAGCGCAGGACGGCGGAGAACTCCTCCGCGACCTCCGGGTTGTCCCAGTTCAGGTCGGGCTGCTCGGGGGCGAAGAGGTGCAGGTACCAGGCGCCGTCGGGGGTCCGGCTCCAGGCGGGGCCGCCGAAGACCGACTCCCAGTCGTTGGGCGGGAGCTCCCCGGCGGGCCCCCGGCCCGGGTGGAAGTGGTAGCGGTCGCGGGCCCCCGGCTCGCCGGCCAGCGCCGCCCGGAACCAGACGTGCTGCTCGGAGGTGTGGTTCGGGACCACGTCCACGATGACGCGCAGCCCCAGCGCGTGTGCGGCGCGGATGAGGTCGTCGGCGTCGGAGAGGTCCCCGAAGAGCGGGTCGACGGCCCGGTAGTCGGCGACGTCGTAGCCGCCGTCCGCCTGCGGGGATACGTAGAAGGGGGTCAGCCACACCGCGTCGACCCCGAGCCGGGCCAGGTGGGGCAGGTGCTCGCGGACCCCGCGCAGGTCCCCGATCCCGTCGCCGTCGCTGTCCGCGAAGGAGCGTACGTACACCTGGTAGATGACGGCATCACGCCACCAGCCGCCGCTCGCGGTGGCGTTGCTGGAAGCGCTTGCAAGCCGGGAGGCGGTCAACTCGTGGGTCATATCGGGTCAACGCGCGTACGCACCCCCTGGTTGCGGGCCCGGACAGTCGAAGAGGGTTCGAACTAACAGCAAGCTGCGGCAACCGTCCGGACACGTGGATGTAACGATCAACCCTTCTTGCAGAAAGTTCCCGCAAGGTCTTTCGGTCGGCTTTCAGGCTTGTTACGTTCTCGGCAACTCGGGACCGCGAGGCGCGGCCGGGATCATCGAAGGAGTTCATATGCGGCGTGGCATAGCGGCCACCGCGCTGGTCGCGGCTCTGGCGCTCGCGGCGACGGCTTGCGGCGGTGACACCAAGGACGGCGGCAGCAGCGGCGCCAAGGCCGACGGGGAGCTCTCCGGCACGGTCACGTGGTGGGACACCTCGAACGACGCCGAGAAGGCGTCCTTCCAGAAGATCGCCGAGGCGTTCACCGCCAAGCACCCCAAGGTGACCGTCAAGTACGTCAACGTCCCGTACGGCGACGCGCAGAACAAGGTCAAGAACGCCTTCAGCAGCGGCTCCGAGGCCCCTGACGTGATCCGTGCCGACGTGGGCTGGGTCGCCGACTTCGCCTCCCTCGGCTACCTCGCCGAGGTCCCGGCCGACACGGCCAAGAAGGTCGACACCGACTTCCTGCCCCAGGCCGCGGCCAGCGGCAAGTACGAGGGCAAGACCTACGCCGTCCCGCAGGTCATCGACACCATGGGCCTCTTCTACAACAAGAAGATGCTCGCCGACGCCGGCGTCGAGCCCCCCAAGACGCTGGAAGAGGTGAAGACCGCCGCCGCGGCCATCAAGGCCAAGACCGGCAAGGCCGGCCTCTACCTGCGCGGCGACGACTCCTACTGGTTCCTCCCCCTCATCTACGGAGAGGGCGGCGACCTCGTCGACGCGAAGACCAAGACGGTCACCGTCGACAACGCGGCGGGCGTCAAGGCCTTCAAGGCCGCCCGCGACCTGGTCACCTCGGGTGCGGCGATCACCAACGCCACCGACGGCTGGGTCAACATGCAGACCGCCTTCAAGACGGGCGAGGCCGCGATGATGATCAACGGCCCCTGGGCCGTGGCCGACAGCTACGCGGGCGACCAGTTCAAGGACAAGGCCAACCTCGGCATCGCCGCGGTCCCGGCCGGCTCCGTCAAGGCGGGCGCCCCGCAGGGCGGCCACGACCTCGCCGTCTACGCGGGCTCCAAGAACATCGCCGCGGCCAACGCCTTCGTCGACTACATGACCTCGCAGGAGGTGCAGGTCCAGTCCGCCAAGGAACTGAGCCTGCTCCCGACCCGGACCGCCGCCTACGAGCAGCCCGACGTCAAGTCCAGCGAGATGGTCCAGTTCTTCAAGCCGGCCGTGGACAAGGCCGTCGAGCGCGCCTGGATCCCGGAGAACGGATCCCTCTTCGCGCCGCTCCAGGTCGAATACACCAAGGCGATCACCGGGGCGTCGAGCCCGGAGGACGCGGCCAAGGCGGCCGGCGTCGAATTCCGCAAGATCCTCAAGGGCTGGAAGTAACGGAAACCATGGCTGCTCACACCAGCCAGTCGGTGGCGAAGGCCGCGGGCGGCGAGACCGGTCCTGACGCCGGTCCCGCCGCCCGCGGCCGGAGCCGCAGGACTGACAACAGGAACCGTCCCGGGCTGAAGCGGGCCCTGGCCACCCACTGGTACGCCTGGGCCATGATCACCCCCGTGGTGCTCGTGCTCGGCGTGATCATCGGCTGGCCCCTGGTCCGCGGCATCTACCTGTCGCTGACCGACGCCACCGAACGCAACGTCGGCCGCACCATCGGCGCCAACCACATCGAGGCGTCGTACGAGTTCATCGGGCTCGACAACTACGCCGCCGTCCTGGCCGACCCGGTGTTCCTGCAGCGGCTGGTGTGGACGGTCCTGTGGACCGTCGCCTGCGTCTCGATCACCTTCGCGCTCGGCCTCGGCCTGGCCACCGTGCTCAACCGCGAGTTCAAGGGCCGCGCCGCCTACCGGATGGCGCTCATCCTGCCCTGGGCGGTGCCCGGATTCGTCTCCGTCTTCGCCTGGCGGTTCCTCTTCAACCGCGACAACGGCATCCTCAACAAGATCCTCGAAGGCGGCGGCATCTCCGCCGTCCCGTGGCTCGACGACCCGACCTGGGCCAAGATCGCCGTCATCTCCGTCAACGTCTGGCTCGGCGTCCCCTTCATGATGGTCGCCCTGCTCGGCGGAATGCAGTCGATCCCCGGCGAGCTCTACGAGGCCGCCGAGATGGACGGGGCCCGGCCCTGGCAGCGGTTCCGCCACATCACCCTGCCCGGACTGCGCACGGTCAGCATGACCGTGATCCTGCTCTCCACCATCTGGACCTTCAACATGTTCCCGGTGATCTTCCTGCTCACCCGGGGCGGCCCGGGCGACTCCACCGAGATCCTGGTGACCCAGGCCTTCCGCGAGGCGTTCGTGTCGAGCCCGCGCGACTTCGCCGGCTCGGCGACCTGGGGCGTACTGATCCTCCTGCTGCTCATGATCTTCGCGCTGGTCTACCGGCGCTCGCTGCGCAAGCAGGGAGAGGTGTGGTGACCGTGACGACCAACTCCGCGCGTTCCGCGCGTTCCGCGAAGGCGGCCTCCGCCCGTCCCCGCGGCAAGCGCTCCCCGCTCGCCTCCGTCGGCCTGCACTCCACCCTGGCCGTCGCGTCCGTGATAGCCGTCTTCCCGGTGCTGTGGGTCCTGCTGACCTCGCTCAAGCCGGCCAAGCACGCCATCTCCACGGACTTCGTCAAGGAACCGACCCTCGACAACTACCACTACCTGGTGGAGTCGACCTCCTTCCTCTCCTGGTTCGGCAACTCCGTCCTGGTCGCCGGCATCACCACCGTCCTCGGGGTGTTCATCGCCGCCACCACCGGATACGCCGTCAGCCGCTTCAAGTTCCCCGGAATGAAGCCGCTGATGTGGACCCTGCTCATCACGCAGATGTTCCCGATGGCCATCCTCATCGTCCCGCTCTACAACCTCATGGGCGACCTCGGGCTGCTCAACCAGCCGCTCGGCCTGGTGATCACGTACCTCACCATCGCCGTGCCCTTCTGCGCCTGGATGATGAAGGGCTTCTTCGACACCATCCCGGTCGAGATCGACGAATCCGGCCGCGTCGACGGGCTCAACCCCTTCGGCACCTTCTGGCGCCTGATCCTCCCGCTCGCCAAGCCCGGCCTCGCCGTCACCGGCTTCTACGCCTTCATCACCGCCTGGGGCGAGGTCGCGTACGCCTCCGCCTTCATGGTCGGCGAGGACAACCTCACCCTGGCCGGCGGCCTGCAGACCTTCGTCACCCAGTACACCTCCAACTGGGGTGCGATGAGCGCGGCTTCCATCCTCATCGCCATCCCCGCGGCGTTCTTCTTCCTCTTCGCCCAGCGTCACCTCGTCGCCGGGATGACGGCAGGCGCGACCAAGGGCTGACCGCCCCGCGCGCACGGGCCGACCACCCGATGCCTGCCCCCTCTCACCCCCGGCCCGATCTCCCAAGGACGACATGACCCAGCACCTCGCCACTGTGCCTTCGAGTAGTGGCTTCCCCTCCTCCACCGGCACCCAGCCCGGCTGGTGGAGAGAAGCGGTGATCTATCAGGTCTATCCGCGCAGCTTCGCCGACTCCAACGGGGACGGCATGGGGGACCTCGAAGGCATCCGCAGCCGACTGCCCTACCTGAAGGACCTGGGCGTCGACGCCGTATGGCTCAGCCCCTTCTACGCCTCCCCGCAGGCCGACGCCGGCTACGACGTCGCCGATTACCGGGCCATCGACCCGATGTTCGGCGGCCTCCACGACGCCGACGCCGTGATCCGCGAAGCCCACGCGCTGGACCTGCGGATCATCGTGGACCTGGTCCCCAACCACTGCTCCGACCAGCACGAATGGTTCAAGCAGGCGCTGCGCGAAGGGCCGGGCACGCCGCTGCGCGAACGCTTCCACTTCCGCCCGGGCCGGGGCGACGGCGGGGCCGAGCCCCCCAACGACTGGGAGTCCATCTTCGGCGGACCCGCCTGGACCCGGGTCGCCGACGGCGAGTGGTACCTGCACCTCTTCGCGCCCGAGCAGCCCGACTTCAACTGGGAACACCCGGCCGTCCAGGACGAGTTCCGCTCGATCCTGCGCTTCTGGCTCGACCTCGGCGCCGACGGCTTCCGCATCGACGTGGCCCACGGCCTGGTCAAGGCCCCCGGCCTGCCCGACCTCGGCCGCGGCGAACAGCTCAAGCTGCTCGGCAACCAGGTGCTGCCCTTCTTCGACCAGGACGGCGTCCACGAGATCTACCGCTCCTGGCGCCGGGTCCTCGACGAGTACGCGGGCGACCGCATCGGCGTCGCCGAGGCCTGGACGCCCAGCGCCGACCGGACGGCCATGTACCTGCGGCCCGACGAGCTGCACCAGGCCTTCAACTTCCACTACCTGAACACCGGGTGGGACGCGCAGGCGCTGCGCGCCACCATCGACGAGTCCCTCGACGCGATGCGCCCGGTGGGCGCGCCCACGACGTGGGTGCTGTCGAACCACGACGTGGTGCGCCACGTCACGAGGTACGGGGGAGGGGCCGAGGGACTGGCCCGGGCGCGGGCGGCCGCGCTGCTGATGCTGGCCCTGCCCGGATCGGCGTACGTCTACCAGGGCGAGGAGCTCGGCCTGCCGGAGGTCCTCGACCTGCCGGACGGGGTGCGGCAGGACCCGGCCTTCACGCGCGGCGCCGGGCAGGACGGGATGCGCGACGGCTGCCGCGTACCGATCCCGTGGTCGGGTACGCAGGCCCCGTACGGCTTCGGCGACGGCGGCAGCTGGCTGCCGCAGCCGGCCGAGTGGGCGGGCCTGAGCGTGGCCGCGCAGACCGGAGACCCGGACTCGACCCTGGAGCTCTACCGCTCCGCACTGCACCTGCGCCGCTCGCACCCGGAGCTGGGCGCGGGCGACGCGGTGGAGTGGCTGGACGCCCCGGCGGGCGTCCTGGCCTTCCGCCGGGGAGAGTTCACCTGCACGGTCAACACCACGGCCGGGCCGGTACGGATGCCCGCGCCGGGCACCGTACTGCTGGCGAGCGGGCCCCTGCCCGACCCGTCGGAACTGCCGGCCGACACGGCGGTGTGGTGGAGGGGATGACCTCCCCGCTGCGGCTGACGGACATCGCCGCGCAGGCCGCGGTCAGCGAGGCGACCGTCAGCCGCGTGCTCAACGGCAAGGCGGGCGTGGCCTCCGGCACCCGGCACAAGGTGCTGGCCGCCATGGACCTGCTGGGCTACGAACGCCCGGTCCGGCTGCGCCGGCGCAGCAACGGCCTGGTCGGCCTGCTCACCCCGGAGCTGACCAACCCCATCTTCCCGGCGTTCGCCCAGGTCATCGAGCAGACCCTCGCGGGCCACGGCTACACCCCGGTGCTGTGCACGCAGAGCCCGGGCGGGGCCACCGAGGACGAGCTGGTGGAGCAGCTCGAGGAACGCGGGGTCACCGGCATCGTGTTCCTGTCGGGGCTGCACGCGGACTCCTCGGCGGACCCTTCGCGCTACCAGCGGCTCGCGGCGCGGGGGGTCCCCTTCGTCCTCATCAACGGCTTCAACGAGCAGGTCCAGGCCCCCTTCATCTCCCCGGACGACCGCGCGGCGGCGGACATGGCGGTCCGCCACCTGGAGGACCTGGGCCACCGCAGGATCGGCCTGGCCATCGGCCCGACCCGCTACGTCCCGTCGGCCCGCAAGGAGGCGGGTTTCGTCGCGGCCCTCCCCTCGGCCGCGGCCGAAGGCCTGATCCAGCGCACCCTCTTCACGGTCGAGGGCGGCCATGCGGCGGGCGGAGCCCTGCTGGACCGGGGCTGCACGGGCATCGTCTGCGGCAGCGACCCGATGGCCCTGGGCGTCATACGGGCCGCCCGCGAGCGGGGCCTGCGCGTCCCGGAGGACATCTCGGTGGTCGGCTTCGACGACTCCCCGCTCATCGCGTTCACGGACCCCCCGCTGACCACGGTCCGCCAGCCGGTCCGCGCCATGGCCACGGCAGCGGTGGGCGCCCTCCTGGAAGCGGTCGCCGGCACCCCCGTCCAGCGCACGGAGTACGTCTTCCAGCCGGAGCTGGTGGTCCGGGGCTCGACGGGGCAGGGGCCGGGGGCTTAGGGGGTCTGCGGGGGCGGGGCTTCTTCCCCCTCTCACCACCACCCTCAGCCGGTGGTTGCCCACCCGCCCCCTCGGCGATGAGGCGCGGGCACGGAGTGCTGCCGGTGGGGTCGGGGGCCGGCTTGGGCTGCGGGTTGATCTTTGGCTGCGTGGGGTTTCGGGGGGCGTCCCGGTAGTCCAGTGTTCTTTCGGCGTGGGCCGGTCCCTCAAGGGCGCTCCCTTCGGTCGCGTCGCTTCGCGATGGCCTTCGGCCACCCTTGACCGACCGACCCACGCCGAAAAGCCACAAGACTTCCGGGATCCCCCCGGGGAACGGCCGGGAGGGAAGTGTGGGGAGGAGCGGCCTCGTCTGAGATGCGCAGCCCCCTTGGGTCAGGGGTCATCTGGGTAGGGCCCCGGCAGGACCGTGACCTCGGCCGGTACGGACGCGCGGGGCGATCGGAGCATCCAGGACCGGGCGCCTGAACACCCTTCCCGTGACCGTCGACCGCCACCATGAGCGAGAGAGTGGCGAGAAGCCCCTCAGGGTCGGTGGGCGCGACAGATCGCTACGCACTCCCACTCGGCTAAGCGGATGCGGGCCGTCTTGGGCTGGGAAGCCCGGTCACCGGGCACGCGCCCGGATCGGGACGCATGAAATGCCCCCTTCATCGCGTGCTCGACCTCCTCGACCGCATCAAACAGCGCAGGGTGGGTTGAAGGCGAGCGCCGTGAAGTGGTGGCCCCATTGGGCTCTGGTGATTCGGGGGTGCGCGCTCTCGCAGATGCGGGAGGTGACCCTGTTCAGGTCGGTGTCCCACAGGCGGATCGTGAAGTCGTTGCCGCCGGTGGACAGGGTGGCGCCGTCCGGGCTGAATGTCACGGCCGGTACGGGGTTCGCGTGGCCGGTGAGGACGGTGGGGGTCGTTGCTCCGGCCACGTCCCAGAGCAGGGTCTTGCCGTCCGCGGCGCCGGCTGCCAGGCGGCGGCCGGCCGTGTCGAAGGCCAGCCGGTAGAGCCAGGAGCCGGACGCCGGCAGTCGCCGCACTCCGGTCGGGCGGCCGATGGTGTCGGTGTTCATCAGCCACACCGTCTTGTCCGTGCGGTGGAAGGCGGCCAGTCTTCGGCCGTCGGGGCTGAACACGCCGCCGGTCAGCGGGTCCGACCGGTACGGGGACGGCAGTTCCCGCGGGCTGCGCGGATCGCCGATGTCCCACAAGCGCAGGGAACCGGACTCGCCGCTGCTCGTCACCAGCGTCCGGCCGTCCGGACGGAACGAAGCCATGGTGACGTCCGGCCCGTCCTCGGCGATCCGGCTCAGCCGCCTGGGACTGCCCGGATCGGTCAGGTCCCAGAGCCCGGCCGCGCCCAGGGCCCAGACGGCCAGCAGACGGCCGTTCGGGGCGAAGCCGGCGCCGCCGACTTCGCCGCCGCCGGGGCTGAGGACCGACGCCAGGCGCGGTCTCCGGGGATCGGTCACGTCCCAGACGCGGACGGTGGCGTCCTCGCTCGCCGTGACGAGGGTGCGCCCGTCCGGGCTGAACGCCACGCACCGGACGAACCTGCTGTGCCCGCGCAGGACCGACAGCGGCCACAGGGCCCGACCGCCGGTGACCTGCCACAGCCGTGCGGTGCCGTCCCAGCTGGCGCTGGCGAGCAGTCGGCCGCCGGGGGCGTACGCCAGGGACGTGACCACGTCGTCGTGGGTCGCGAGGGACAGGTCACGCAGGTCCAGCAGTCGGTCGGAGGTGGCGAGCACGTGGCCGTCCGGGCTGAACGCGGTCTGGTAGAAGCCGCCCTGGAGCGTGCTGGTCCGTTTCGGGCTCGCGGGGGTGGCCATGTCCCAGAACTGAGTGGAACCCCCGACGGAGACGAGCGTGCTGCCGTCCGGGCTGAACGCCACGGACCAGACGATCGCGGGATGGCCGAGCAGGACGGCCGGTGGCTGCGTGCGCGCGATGTCCCAGACCCGTGCGGTGCGGTCCCAGCTCCCGGTCGCCACGGTCCGGCCGTCCGGGCTGAAGGCCGCCGAGGTCACCGTATCGGTGTGTCCGCGCAGGACGTCCTGGAGGGTGGGATGAGCGGGGTCGGTGACGTCCCACAGTCTGGTGGTGGTGTCGCCGGTCGTTGCCAGCGTGTGGCCGTCCGGGCTGAACGTCGCCGAGGTGACCTCGTGGGTGTGGCCCGGCAGGGTGGCCAGTAGGTGTGGGTGGCGGGGGTCGTTCGCCTTCCACAGCCGCGCCGTACCGTCGGCGTGGCCGGTGGCCAGGATGCCGTCCGGCCTGTACGCCACCCAGGTCGGCGCGGACCGCTGGTCCGGCAGCGTGCCCAGCGCGGCGGGCGCACGCCGGTCCGTCACGTCCCACAGCCGTACCGTGCGTTCGCTCGCCGTGGCCAGGACGCGGCCGCCCTCACCGAAGGCCACCGACATCAGCCGCTCCGGCTGGTTCAAGACGGCCAGTTGTACGGGGTGATGGGCGTCCGTCACGTTCCACAGCCGGACCGTGCGGTCCCAGCTCGCGGTGGCCAGGACCCGGCCCTCGGGAGCGAGGGAGACCGCGACCACGTCGGAGGTGTGGCCGGTGACACGGCTCGTGTACGGCGTCGCGAACGCGCTCATGAGCTGGTCGCGGACGTCGCCGGTGGCCGCCAGCCGGTACGCGGCCAGGTTCAGCTGGACCGAGAGGGAAGGGTCCTGCCGCCGCACCTCGGCCGCGTCCGCGGCCGCCTTCCGGGCAATGGCCACGTTGCGCTGGTGGATGGCCGAGTCGCGCGAGTCGACGGCCAGTCCGCCCGCGGTCGCCGCGATGACCACCAGGACCGTGAGCAGCGTGACCAGCTGCCGCAGGCGGACCGACCGGCGCCTGACCGCCGCCATCTCGCCGGCCTGCGCTGCCCGGCCCGCGTCGAGGAAGCGCCGCTCCCTGGAGGTCAGGCGGCTGCCGTCGGCGGCGGCCAGGTCCAGTGCCGCGGCCAGCCGGGCACCCCGGTAGAGGGCGTGCGGGTCGCGGTCCTGCGCCTCCCACCCGGCGGTCGCGTCGGTGAGCTGACGGTGCAGGAGCAGCCGGTCCCGGTCCTCGGTCAGCCAGCCGCGCAGCCTCGGCCAGCACCGGATGATCGCCTCGTGGGTGATCTCGACGCACCCCTGGTCCAGCGTCACCAGCCGTTGCCGGGCCAGGGATTCGAGCACGAAGGCCGTGTCGGGGGTCGGGTCCAGTTCGTCCCTGGTGATGCGGCGCCGGGTGTCCTCCGTACCGTCGCCCAGCGCGGTCAGCCGGAGGAACAGCGATCGGGCGAGGTCCTGCTGCACGGGGGACAGCCCCCGGTAGGCGGCCTCGGCGGTCTGCGCGAGCGCGTGCTGGATGCCGCCGGCCGCCAGATACCCGCCCAGGGTCAGGCGGCTGCCGCTGCGACGGCGCCAGGTCTCGACCATCGCGTGCGAGACCAGCGGCAAGGCACCCGGCTGACCGGTCGCGTCCGCGACCACGGCCGCCAGCAGCGGGCCGGTCACCGTGCAGTCGGCGAGCATCGCCGGCCGGGTGATGGCCTCGCGCAGTTCCTGACTGCTCATCGGACCGACCGCGATCTGAGCGTCGCGCACCGCCTCGACCAGCCGGGGGTCTTGGACGCAGTGGCCGTAGAAATCGGCGCGCACGCCGAGCACCACCCGGGTGCGGCTGGTCTCCGCCGTGGTGGCCGCGATCAGCATGGCGATGAACGCGTCCCGTTCGTCCCGGTCCCCGCAGAGGGTGAAGACCTCCTCGAACTGGTCGACCACGATCAGCACATCGACGTCGGGGGCCCGGTCGATCACCGTCTGCCGGATCCGCAGGTGCAGCGCCACGGGATCGCCCAGCAGCTCGGCCACCAGCGAGCCGGGAGCCACGCCCGTCTCCGCGGCCAGGTGGACGGCGCACTCCTCCACGGGATGCGAGCCCGGCGTGAACAGCATCACCGGCCACCCCGATGCCCGAGCGCGGGCCACGAGCCCGGCCCGCAGCACCGAGGACTTCCCCGATCCGGACGGTCCGAAGACCGCCAGGAACCGGCGCTCACGCACCTTCGCGACCACCTCGCCGGTCAGCCGCTCGCGCCCGAAGAAGCGGTCGGCGTCTTGCGGCTGGAACGCCGAGAGCCCCGCGTACGGTGCGCCCTGCCGGCTGGTCTCCCCGGGCTCGGCATCCTGTGCGCGCGCGGCGATCTCGGCGGCGACCGCATGCCAGCGGGCTTCCCATACGAGGCGGTCACCCCGGCACGCCTCGATGTACGCGAGCGTGACGCCAAGGCTCGGAAACGTGTGCCCGCCCGCCGCGTCCGACAGGGTCGTGGACGAATAGTGCGCCCTTTTGGCCAGTGCCCGATAAGGCGGCCGTCCCGCTGCCTCGCGCAGCTTTCGAAGGTCGGCGGCGAATTGTGTCAGCGGACCGGTGTCCGGGTCGAGCGGCCGTTCGGGGCGGGGCATGACCTTCCTTCCTGCGTCTTTCCGCAGTCGTGATGGGTGGTGTTTGTCCAGCTGTTGATGTCCGGAATCCCCGTTCCGGCACCGGACATCAACCGGCGGCTAGACATGGCCCAGCGCAACCTGCGCCAGGGCGACACGAAGGAGAATCCATGAGGTCCGTACGGCGACTGATGCTTCTGCTGGCGGCTACCGGACTGCTGGCCGGCGCCACCTTGACGGGCACACCCGCGGCTGCCGCGGCGCCCCTCCTCAAGTCCAACCTGAACGGGAGGTGCGCCGACATCTTCATGTACCACCAGGAGAACGGCGCCTCCGTCGTGGCGTACGACTGTCACGGCGGCTCCAACCAGCAGTGGTACTGGGACGGCGAGCAGATCCGTTCCAACCTGAACGGAAAGTGCCTGGAGATCTACGGCCCCCACATGGAGGACCAGGGCTCCGTGAGCATGTGGGACTGCAACGGCACCCGCCACCAGAAGTGGTTCCGCAACGGCGGCGAGATCCGCAACCGGGTGAACGGAAAGTGCCTCGACATCCTGGGTGGCCGGGCCGACAACGGCCAGCTCCTGGTCAGCTGGACCTGCAACGGTGCGCGCAGCCAGAGCTGGGACTTCTGAGCACCGGCCCGGTCCGGCACCTCACGTGCCGGACCGGGGCCCCCTCCCGTTTCGCATCGCATCATCAGAGGTCCGACTGCGACTTCGGCCTCCCGCACCTGTAGATCCGTCCTGCGCACGTGACGGCCGGTGGTCGCCGGGCCGGGCGGCCGTGCGGAGCGATCCGATGCGCCCACCAACCCCGACGGGCTGGTGGGCGTTCGCGCGCCCATGCCCCGACCTCATCCGGAAACAATTCTGCAATCTCTTGCGCAAGGTCTTGCAGCGCCTCCTCCTGGCACCTACGGTCGCTGCAATCCCCAACCAGGCCGTGACCGGTCCCCACCCGGTCCTGCGCCTCTCCGCCAGGAGGAACACCGCATGTCAACCCGTGCCCGCGCCGCCAGAGCCGCCGCCGCGCTGCTGTCCGTATCCGCCGTCACCGCCGTGACCGCCCTCGCCGTCGTCGGGGGGTCCGCCCAGCAGGCCGTGGCCGCCGCCCCAGGTGAGAAGGACGTCACCGCCGTCATGTTCGAGTGGAAGTTCGACTCCGTGGGGAAGGCCTGCGGGGAGAGCCTCGGGCCCGCCGGGTACGGCTACGTCCAGGTGTCGCCCCCGCAGGAGCACATCCAGGGGGGCCAGTGGTGGACCTCGTACCAGCCCGTCAGCTACAAGATCGCCGGGCGGCTGGGTGACCGTACCGCCTTCAAGGCCATGGTCGACGCCTGTCACGCCGCCGGCGTGAAGGTCGTCGCCGACTCCGTCATCAACCACATGGCGGCCGGGGACGGGGTGGGGACGGGGGGCAGTTCGTACACGAAGTACAACTACCCCGGCATCTACTCCGGTGGGGACATGGACGACTGCCGGTCCTCGATATCGAACTACGGCGATCGCGGGAACGTCCAGAACTGCGAGCTCGTGCAACTCGCCGACCTGGACACCGGCGAGGACTACGTGCGGGGCCGGATCGCCGGCTACCTCAACGACCTGCTCTCCCTCGGCGTGGACGGCTTCCGGATCGACGCCGCCAAGCACATGCCGGCCGCCGACCTCGCCAACATCAAGTCCCGGATGTCGAACCCGAACGCCTACTGGAAGCAGGAGGCGATCCACGGGGCGGGCGAGGCCGTCTCGCCGAGCGAGTACCTCGGGAGCGGGGACGTACAGGAGTTCCGGTACGCGCGGGACCTCAAGCGGGTCTTCCAGAGCGAGAACCTCGCCTACCTGAAGAACTTCGGCGAGGCGTGGGGGCACATGCCCTCCGGGCAGTCCGCCGTGTTCGTCGACAACCACGACACCGAGCGCGGCGGTGACACCCTCAGCTACAAGGACGGGTCCGCCTACACGCTCGGAAACGTCTTCATGCTGGCGTGGCCCTACGGCTCTCCCGACGTGCACTCCGGCTACGAGTGGACCGACCGGGATGCCGGACCGCCCAACGGCGGCACCGTGAACGCCTGTTACGCCGACGGGTGGAAGTGCCAGCACGCCTGGCGGGAGATCTCCTCCATGGTCGGCTTCCGCAACTCCGCGCGCGGCCAGGCCGTCACCGACTGGTGGGACAACGGCGCCGACCAGATCGCCTTCGGGCGGGGAACCAAGGCGTACGTCGCCATCAACCACGAGGGCTCGGCGCTGACGCGGACGTTCCAGACCTCCCTCGCGGGCGGCGACTACTGCGACGTGCAGAGCGGGCGGTCCGTGACCGTGGACTCCGGCGGGCGGTTCACCGCCACCCTCGGGGCCGGGACGGCCGTCGCCCTGCACGTGGGTGCCCGCGGCTGCGGCGCCACCTCGAGCCCGAGCCCGACTCCGACTCCGACGCCCACTCCCACGCCCACCGCCGCTGCCGGTGCCTCCTTCGCCGTCAACGCCACCACCGTCGTCGGCCAGAACATCCACGTCACCGGTGACCGCGCCGAGCTCGGCAGCTGGAACACCGGCGCCGCGCTCAAGCTCGACCCGGCCGCCTATCCCGTCTGGAAGCTCGACGTCACGCTCCCGCCCGGCACGGTCTTCGCGTACAAGTACGTCCGCAAGGACGCCGCCGGGAACGTCACCTGGGAGAGCGGAGCCAACCGCTCCGCGACGGTCCCCGCCAACGGCAAGGTCACGCTGACCGACACCTGGCGCAACTGACCCTCCCGCCCCATCCCGTCCCGCACCCGAGGAGATCCGCCTTGATACGCCCCGCCCTCGCCGGCGCCGCGGGAGTGCTCGCAGCCACCCTGGCCGTGACGCTCCTGCCCGCCCTTCCCGCCGCCGCGGCGGCCGCCGCCAAGGCGCCACCGGCCCCGCCCTCGGACGCCAAACTGGCCGCCGAGGCCGCGCGGCACGACCTGACCCGGGAGCAGTTCTACTTCGTGCTCCCGGACCGGTTCGCGAACGGCGACCCGCGCAACGACCGGGGCGGGCTGACCGGCTCCCGGCTGGAGACCGGCCTGGACCCGACGGACAAGGGCTTCTACCAGGGCGGGGACCTCCAGGGGATCACCGACCGGCTGGACTACATCAAGGGGCTCGGCACCACCGCCATCTGGATGGCGCCGATCTTCAAGAACCAGCCGGTGCAGGGGACGGGCAAGGACGCCTCGGCCGGCTACCACGGCTACTGGATCACCGACTTCACCCAGGTCGACCCGCACTTCGGGACCAACGCCGACCTGGAGCGGCTGATCGACAAGGCGCACGGGAAGGGGATGAAGGTCTTCTTCGACGTCATCACCAACCACACCGCCGACGTCGTCGACTACCGGGAGGCGTCCTACGGGTACCTCTCGAAGGGCGCCTTCCCGTACCTGACCAAGGACGGGGTGCCCTTCGAGGACTCCGACTACCAGGCGGGAGAGGGGAAGTTCCCGAAGACCGACGGCGACTCCTTCCCCCGCACCCCCTTCGTCCCCGCGGCGAAGAAGAACCTCAAGGTCCCGGCCTGGCTCAACGACCCGACGATGTACCACAACCGGGGCGACTCCACCTTCGCCGGGGAATCCTCCGACCAGGGTGACTTCTTCGGCCTCGACGACCTGTGGACCGAGCGTCCCGAGGTCGTGGAGGGGATGGAGAAGATCTACGAGAAGTGGGTCGAGGAGTTCGACGTCGACGGCTTCCGGATCGACACCGTCAAGCACGTGAACACCGGCTTCTGGACCCAGTGGGCCACCGCCCTCGACGCGTACGCGGCCCGGCACGGCCGCGAGGACTTCTTCATGTTCGGCGAGGTCTACTCCGCCGACACGGCGATCACCTCCCCGTACGTGACCCGGGGCCGCCTGGACGCCACGCTCGACTTCCCGCTCCAGGAGGCGATCCGCTCGTACGCCGCCCAGGGCGCGGAGGCCGGAAGGCTGGCCTCCGTCTTCGGCGACGACTACCGGTACACCACCGACAAGGCGAACGCCTACGAGCAGGTCACCTTCCTCGGCAACCACGACATGGGCCGCTTCGGGACCTTCCTGAAGCAGGACCGGCCGGGGGCGGGGGAGCAAGAGCTGCTGGACCGGTACCGACTGGCCAACGAGCTGATGTTCCTCTCCCGGGGCAACCCGGTGATCTACTCCGGCGACGAGCAGGGCTTCACCGGCGCGGGCGGGGACAAGGACGCCCGCCAGCCCCTCTTCGCCTCCGAGGCGGGCGACTACCTGGACGACGACCAGCTCGGAACGGCGCGCACCCACGCGAGCGATGCTTACGATCCGGAGCACCCGCTCTACAAGCAGATCAGTGCTCTCGCACAGCTGACGAAGGACCACCCGGCCCTCCGCGACGGCGTCCAGAGCGAACGTTTCTCCGACGGGTCGGCCTACGCCTTCGCCCGCACCGACACCCGCACGCGCACCGAGTACCTGGTCGCGGCCAACAACGCCACCGCGCCCCGCACCATCGACCTCGACGCCCCGGCAGGCGTCCAGTACGCCGCCCTCTACGGCGGCACGGCCACGCTGATCCGCTCCTCCGCGGCCGGCAAGCTGACCGTCACCCTCCCGGCCCTCGGCTCCGTGGTCCTCCAGGCCACCACCCCCGCCGCCAAGCCCACCACCAAGCCCACCCTGACCCTCAAGGCCCCGGCCCCCGGCGCCACCGGCACCGTCGAGCTCTCGGCCGAGGTCACCGGCGACCCCCTGAGCCGGGTCGTGTTCGCCGCCCAGACCGGCACGGACAAGTGGCAGGTCCTCGGCTCCGCCGACCACGCACCGTACAAGGTCACCCAGTTCGTCGACGCCGAAGCCGCCGCCGGCACCCCGCTGCGCTACAAGGCCGTGGTCGTCGACTCCGCCGGCCGCACCGCGAGCGCCCTCGCCACGTCGGCCACCGGCCAGCTCCCGCCCGTCGAAGTCCCCACCGCCACCCAGCGCGACTACGCGGTCGTCCACTACAACCGCCCCGACGGCGACTACACCGACTGGCGGCTCTACGCCTGGGGCGACCTCGCCGAGGGCGAAGCCACCCCCTGGCCCGCCGGCCACGACTTCACCGGCCGCGACGCCTACGGAGCCTTCGCCCACGTCAAGCTCAAGCCCGGTGCGAGCAGCGTCAGTTACCTCGTCATCGACAAGAACGGCACCAAGGACGTCGCCACCGACCGCACCATCGACGTGACGAAGACCGGGGAGATCTGGCTGGAGCAGGGCAAGGAGCCCGCCCGCACCGACCGCCCCGCCTACCCGCCGCAGGACACCTCGATGGCCGTCCTGCACTACCAGCGCCCCGACGGCGCCTACGAGGGCTGGGGCCTGCACGTCTGGACCGGAGCGGCCACGCCCACCGACTGGTCCAAGCCGGTCCTCCCCGTCCGCACCGACTCCTACGGCGCCGTCTACGAGGTCCCCCTCGCCGCCGGAGCCACCAGCCTCAGCTACATCCTCCACAACGGCGACGCCAAGGACCTCCCGTCCGACCAGTCCCTCGACCTGAAGAGCAACGGGCACGAGGTGTGGATGCTGGGCGGCAAGGAGAAGTACCTCCTCCCGCAGCCCGCCGGCAGCGCCGCGGCCCTGGACCTGACCAAGGCCCAGGCCGTCTGGATCGACCGTGACACCGTCGCCTGGAACGCCCCGCAGGCCGCCGCCTCCCTCCAGCTCCTCGCCTCCCGCGAAGGCGCCGTCAAGGCCGAGAACGGCACCCTGACCGGCGCCGGCAGTGCCCGGTGGCTGCGCCTGGCCACGACCGAGCTGACCGCCGCGCAGAAGCAGAAGTACCCGCACCTGGCCGCGTACGCCGCCTTCACCGTCGACCCGCGCGACCGCGACCGCGTCCGCGAAGCCCTGCGCGGCCAGCTCGTGGCCAGTGCCCGCGCCGCGAACGGCGCCGTCCTCGCCGCCACGGGAGTCCAGCTCGCCGGGGTCCTCGACGACCTGTACGCGACCGCCGACCGCCTCGGCCCGGTGTTCAAGGACGGCCGCCCCACCCTCTCCGTCTGGGCCCCGACCGCCCAGCAGGTGACCCTCGAACTGGACGGCCGCCGCCAGGTCCCGATGCGCCGCGACGACGCCACCGGCGTCTGGTCGGTGCGCGGCGACCGCGACTGGACCGGCAAGCGCTACCGCTTCGCCGTCACCGTCTGGGCCCCGAGCACCGGCCGGGTGGTCCGCAACCTGGTCACCGACCCGTACTCCACCGCCCTGACCACGGACTCCGCGTACAGCCTGGCCGTGGACCTCGCCGACCCGAAGCTCGCCCCGGCCGGCTGGCGCGAGCTGAAGAAGCCCGCGTCAGTCCCCTTCACCTCCGCGCAGATCCAGGAGCTGCACATCCGCGACTTCTCGGTCGCCGACACCACCAGCACCCACCCCGGCCGGTACCTGGCCTTCACGGACACCGCCTCGGCGGGCATGCGCCACCTGCGCGACCTGGCCGCCGCCGGCACCTCGTACGTCCACCTCCTGCCCGCCTTCGACATCGGCACCATCCCCGAGAAGCCCGGGGACCGCACCGAACCCGACTGCGACCTGAAGGTCTACGCCCCCGACTCCGAGGAGCAGCAGGCCTGCGTGGCCGCCGCGGCCGCGAAGGACGCCTACAACTGGGGCTACGACCCGCTGCACTACACGGTCCCCGAGGGCTCGTACGCGAGCGACCCGAACGGCACGGCCCGCACGGTGGAGTTCCGCCGCATGGTGCAGTCCCTGAACGGCGCGGGCCTGCGCACGGTCATGGACGTGGTCTACAACCACACCGTGGCCGCCGGCCAGTCCGACAAGTCGGTGCTCGACCGCATCGTCCCCGGCTACTACCAGCGGCTGCTGGCCGACGGCTCCGTCGCCACCTCCACCTGCTGCGCCAACACCGCCCCCGAGAACGCCATGATGGGCCGTCTCGTCGTGGACTCGGTGGTCACCTGGGCCAAGCAGTACAAGGTCGACGGCTTCCGTTTCGACCTCATGGGCCACCACCCGAAGGCCAACATCCTGGCCGTGCGCGCCGCACTGGACGCGCTGACCGTCGCGAAGGACGGGGTCGACGGGAAGAAGATCGTCCTCTACGGGGAGGGCTGGAACTTCGGCGAGGTCGCGAACGACGCCCGCTTCGTCCAGGCCACGCAGCAGAACATGGCCGGCACCGGCATCGCCACCTTCTCCGACCGGGCCCGCGACGCGGTCCGCGGCGGCGGCCCCTTCGACGAGGACCCGCGCGTCCAGGGCTTCGCCTCCGGCCTGTTCACCGCCCCCAACGCCTCCCCGGCGAACGGCACTCCGGAACAGCAGCGCGTCCGGCTCCTCCACGACCAGGACCTGATCAAGGTCGGGCTGACCGGCAACCTCGCCGGGTACGCCTTCACGGACTCCACCGGCCGGGCGGTCAAGGGCTCCGAGGTGGACTACAACGGAGCCCCGGCCGGGTACGCGGCGGCTCCCGGCGACGCGCTCGCGTACGTCGACGCCCACGACAACGAGACGCTCTTCGACGCCCTCGCGTTCAAGCTCCCCGAGGGCACCTCCACGGCCGACCGGGCCCGCTCCCAGGTCCTGGCCATGTCCGTGGCCGCCCTCTCCCAGGGCCCGGCCCTCTCCCAGGCGGGCACGGACCTGCTCCGCTCCAAGTCCCTGGACCGCAACTCCTACGACAGCGGCGACTGGTTCAACGCCATCCTGTGGGGCTGCAAGGACGGCAACGGCTTCGGCCGCGGCCTGCCCCCGGCGGCGGACAACCGCGCCAAGTGGCCCTACGCGAAGCCCCTGCTGGCAGCGCCCGCACCCGGCTGCGCGGAGATCGGCGGCGCCTCGTCCGCGTACCGGGACCTGCTGAAGATCCGTACGACGGAACCGGCCTTCGCCCTCACCACCACCGCGGCGGTCCAAGCGAAGCTGGCCTTCCCCCTCTCGGGGCCCGAGGAGACCCCGGGCGTGATCACGATGACCCTGGGCGACCTGGTGGTGGTCTTCAACGCCGCCCCCACCGCCCTGACCCAGCGGGTCCCGGCCCTCGCGGGCACGGCCTACGCCCTGCACCCGGTCCAGGCCTCGGGCGCGGACCCGGTGGTCCGCCGGGCGGCCTACGACCCGGCGAAGGGGGAGTTCGCCGTCCCGGCCCGCACGGCGGCGGTCTTCAAGCGGGGGTGACCCGCGTCGGGCAGGGGTACGGGTCGGCCGAGTTGACCAGGGGTACGGGTCAGGCCGAGTTGACCAGGGTGAGCTGATCCAGTCGCTTCTCCAGCAGGATCACCCCGTACACCTGCCCGTCCTTGCCCACCTTGTGGGGGAACTCCCCGACCACCCGGTAGCCCGCGGACTGGTAGTACGCGACCAGCCGGGGGTTCGTCGAGACGCAGTCCAGCCGCGCTCGTTCGCGGCCGGCCCTGGCGATGCGCCGCTCGAAGTGTTCGAGCAGCCGCCGGCCGGCCCCGGCGGGCGCGGCTTCGCGTTCGACCATGAGCCGGTGCACGTAGCCGGCCACGGGCGGCTGGATGCCCCAGGCGTCCTCGTCGGACCACCACAGCTCGTACGCCCCGACGGCGTGCCCGTTGCCGTCCGAGGCGATCCACACCTCGCCCTCGCGCATGACCGCACGGAAGTGGCCGGGGTCCTTCTGCCCGGGCTTCCACTGGTCGATCCCGTGCGCGGCCATCCAGTGGGCGGCCTGGTCGTACAGGGCCACCAGCGTGCCGGCGTCCTTCTCCTCGGCCTGCCGGAACACGATCCCGTCGTCAATGATCACGCGGGCATTATTGCGCACCATTCGATCAAGGACGGTCGGTCAGCGCGGACCGGGCACCGAGGGGCCGGATCCCGTCGGAACCAGGGCCACCAGCCGCCCCACCAGCTCCCCGAACGGCCCGTCGGCCGGCTCGTCCACGAGGATCCGTACGAGGATCCCCGCCATCTCCGCGTCGTACGCGGCGCTCACCGCGGCCAGCGCCGCGAAATCGTGCACCAGCTGCAACTCCAGCTCGGCGCGCGGGATCCGCCGGCCGTCCAGCCAGATCAGCGCCGTCGACTCGGCCAGCGACACCCACGAGCGCACCACGAGCTCCAGCCGGGCGGGCGGAGCCTGCCGGTCGACCCCCAGGTGCGAGAGGATCTGCTCGTACGCCGCCTGCCGCACCTCGTCGATCATCGCGTTGGCCCGGCTGCTGCCGACCGCCGGACCGCCCCGCATCAGCGCCGAGAATCCGGGCCCGTGCTCGTCGACGAAGGCGAAGAACCGCCCCATGACCCGGAGCAACCGCGCTCCGAGCGGCCCCTCCTGGGGCTCCACGAACCGCAGCGCGAGCTCGTCGGCGGCCCGCCGCAGCGCAGCCTCGTAGAGGCTCAGCTTGCCGGGGAAGTAGTGGTAGACCAGCGGCCGCGATATCCCCGCGGCCGCCGCGATCTCGTCGATGGACACATCGTCGGGCGACCGGTGGCTGAACAGTTCCAGCGCCACCCCGATCAGCTGCTGCCGCCGCTCCTCGACACCCATCCTGCGCCGCACCCCGGTTGTCATGCGAACACCCTACTGCGCACTCCCGCAGGGGCTCCCTACAGGTCCAGGACCAGGCGGTCCGAGGCCGCGCGGGAGACGCACAGGAGCATGGAGTCCTCGCGTTCGCCGTCCGTGAGGAGGGTGTCGCGGTGGTCGATGTCCCCCGACAGGACCCGGTGTTGGCAGGTGCCGCAGAAGCCCTGCTCGCAGGAGTACGGGGTACTGGGGAGCTCCCGGCGGACGGCGGTCAGGGCGGATTCCGCCGCCGCCACCTCCACGACCCGCCCCGAGCGGCGCAGTTCCACCGTGAAGGGCTTCGCGTCCCCGCCGGCCGCCGCCGGGGCGAACCGCTCCAAGTGGACCGCGGTGCCCGCCGGTGCGGCCGCCTCGACCGCGGCCATCAGCGGGGCCGGGCCGCAGCAGTAGACCGGCGCGTCCGGTCCGAGCGCGCCGAGCACGCTCAGGTCGGGGAAGCCCGCCTCGTCCTCGGGGACGACCGTGACCCGGTCCCCGTACCGGGCGAGTTCGGCCAGGAAGGGCATCGAGGCCCGCGAGCGGCCCCCGTAGAGCAGGGTCCAGTCCGCGCCGGCCTCCGTCGCCGCCCGGAGCATCGGGAGGACCGGGGTGATGCCGATCCCGCCCGCGACGAAGACGTAGGACGGGGAAGGGACGAGGGGGAAGCGGTTGCGGGGCGGGCGGACCGGGAGCTCCGCGCCCTCCACCAGCTGGGCGTGCGCCTCGCGCGAGCCGCCGCGGCCGTCCTCCACGAGCCGGACCGCGATCGTGTAGCGGCCCCGGTCGGCGGGGTCGCCGCACAGGGAGTACTGGCGGACCAGCCCCGAGGGGAGCCGCACGTCCAGGTGCGCGCCCGGGGCCCACTCCGGGAGCTCCGCCGATTCCAGGGTCAGGGACAGCACCCCGTCCGCCGGCTCCGTACGGGAGACGATCAGCGCCGGGATCCACCGGCGAGGCGAGTACCCCGAGACCGGGGTCTCCAGCGCGGGCAGCGGCCACAGGGGCGAACCGGAGTCGATGCGCCGGCCGATCGCGCGCTTCGCCAGCCATGCGGTGCCCGCGAGCGCGGTCACCGTGAGGGCGCGCCTCATCCGCGGGCACCGCCGTTCGCGCCGGGGGAGGAGGCAAGGTAGGCGACGGCCTGCGCCGTGGACCCCTCCTGCGAGGGGTGGTAGGTGCGCGAGAGGTAGGTCGGGATCGACTTCAGCATCGCGCCCGTGGACGGAAGGGTCCCCTTGCGGCCCGAGCGGTAGAACTGGCCCACCGAGGCCTTGGACCCGGGCGGGAGTCCGGGATCGTGCTCCATGAAGTAGCGCGATCCGCGCTGCCACAGGAAGACCAGCGCGGTGAAGGCCGTGGCCCAGGTGCGCGCCCGGCGCCGGTAGTTGCCGTCCAGGTGCATGAACAGGTCGAAGGCCACCGACCGGTGCTCGACCTCCTCCGCGCCGTGCCAGCGCAGCAGGTCCAGCATCACCGGGTCCGCGCCGCGCCGGTCCAGCTCGTCGGCGTTGAGCACCCAGTTGCCCAGGAAGGCCGTGTAGTGCTCGATCGCGGCGATCATCGCCACGCGCTCCATCAGCCACCACTTGCGGGGTGCGCCCGGCGGCAGCGTCCGGTCGCCGAGCAGCTTCTCGAAGAGCCAGTCGATCTGCGCCGTGTAGGGCGTCGGGTCCAGACCCAGCCGCTTGAGGTGGGGGAGCACGTCGTCGTGCGCGCTCGCGTGCATGGCCTCCTGGCCGATGAACCCGACGACGTCCTCGCGCAGCCGCTCGTCCGTGATGTACGGCAGCACCTGCTTGTAGACGTGCACGAACCAGCGCTCGCCCGCCGGGAGCAGCAGGTGCAGCACGTTGATGGTGTGGTTGGCGAAGGGATCGCCGGGCAGCCAGTGGAGCGGGGTGTCCTCCCAGGAGAAGGACACGTTGCGGGCCTTCAGCTCTATGTGTTCGGACGCCACGGGGGCGGGCGACGCGGGCGGCGTATTAGACATGGCGTCAATGTACTGATGGGTAGAGGGGAGGGAAACCCCTCTGCCGCCACTTCCTTCGGCCCCCGGGGCCGGGCCGGGACTACCTCAACACCCCCGCCTTCGAACCGTCCGTGAGCTTGCCCGTCAGCTCCACCTGCGCCCCCGCCGGAGCCTTCACCGCCAGCCGGTTGCCCACCGCGACCCCGCTCACCCGGCCGCCGCCCACGGTCAGCGAAGCGAACTGCGCACTGCCCGCCGCCAGGACGTACCACTGCCCGGCCTTGGACTTCCACAGCACTCCGGCCAGCACCCGCGGCTCCCGCGGCCCGCACGCCGGTGAGCCCTCGGCCTTCGCCGCCTGCGCCGCCAGCGGCGCACCCGGGGCCAGGAACTGCGCCTGCACCCGGTCCGCCGTGCCCTGCCAGGTCTCCGCGCGGGTGCACAGCCAGGTCGCCGTGCCGTCGCCCTCCGGCAGCGGCTGCTTCGCGTACGTCCACGCGTTGACCGTGCGCACCCCGTGCGAGCGCACCGAGGGCAGCAGGCACGCGATCCGCGACCAGTCGCCCAGCTCCGCGCCCTCCGTCACGTTCCGCTCGGCGCCCGGAGCCCCCGAGGTCAGCCGGGCCGGGGTCAGCTCGCCCAGGTCGGTGATCAGCCGGGTCGCGCCGTCGCCGGTCACGGCCAGGGCGTTCCAACTCGTACAGGTGCCGTCGGGGGCGGGGCTCGGCACCGGCGGAGTGACCCCCTGCGACGTCAGCTCGAGCCCCGTCGGGGCGTCCCCGGGCTTCAGCAGGTCCCGCCGCGTCATGCCCGTCACCCACGGAGCCGCCAGATAGCGGACGTTGCCGTCGACCCGGCTGAGCACCAGGGCCGCCGCCGTGTCCGCCGAGGCGCCGTCGGTCCGGGCGAAGTCGAGGGCGGCGATCTCGGTGCCCGAGCGCGGTTCGGCGTACCGCGCCACGCGCAGGCCGTCGTAGAGCAGGACCACGACGGCCTGGTCCACGGTCCCGGCGAACAGCAGCTGCGGTGGCCCCATCGGCGGCCCGGACGGGGTGCCGGGGGTGGCCGAGACCACGACCGAGCGGCCCGGCCGGGCCCAGACCGCCAGCGCCCGCCGCAGCAGCCCGGCATCGTCGACGCGGTCGCCGCGCGCGGGCCAGGCGGAGTAGTCGGTACGGGAGGAGGTGCCCCAGACCGTGGGCGCGACCCGGACCAGCTGCCCGGGGTCCAGGGCCTGCTCCGCCGCCGCGTTCCTCGCGTAGAGCGGGGCGGCGGCCCCGTCGGCCCCCCACCCGCCGCCGGGCAGCGCGAGCAGCACCCCGCACACGGCGAGGGCGACCCCGGCGGCGATCCCGGCCCGCACGAGCCGGCGGCGGCGCAGCAGGTCGGTGGGCCGGGCCTGCAGCACGCAGGGGTCGAACTCGGGGGAGGCGAACAGCTCGTCGGTCGACGGATCCCCCGACTCCGCGACGGCGGCGGCCGGGTTGGCCACCCCCGCCTCGGTCAGCACCCGCAGCACCTCGGGCTCGGGCAGCCGCTCCAGCGCCCGCAGCACGCACGCGGCCCGGCCCGGCCCGTCGAGGGTGGCCAGCCACTGGTCCAGCGCCAGCTCCTCGGCCCCGCCCGACCGCGGGAACAGCCGCAGCCCCCACACCTGGGGCAGCAGCGGCGGCAGTTGGGCCCGCCGGGGCAGCGCGCGGAACGTCACCGGGATCCCGGCCTCCAGCGCGGAGCGCAGCACCCGCAGCCGCACGTACGCGTACCCGGACTCGGGCCCCGCCCCGCCCCGCTGGCCCGGCACCCCGCCCTGCACCGCCGCCTGCGCGGCCGCCCCGTCCCGCCGCCCGCGCGGCAGGGCGCGCTGGGCCAGCGAGTGGGCGGTGAGCACCCGCCGGTTGCGGCCCAGGGCGGGCGGCAGCACCAGATAGGCCAGCCGCACCAGCCGTGGATAGTGCTCGACGATGGCGGCCTCGGCCTGCTCGACATCGGGCGGGAGGGGGCGGGTGGCGGTATCCGGCGCAGTCACGTTCAGCAGAACGAGCGAATGGTCGGATGGTCACCGGGTCCCAGCGCGCATGTTCGGGCGGGCCCTCCCGGCGCGGCCGGGAGGATCCCGGCGGAGGGCTCAGACGACGAGGCGGGCGCGCAGCGCCTCGACCGTTTCGTCGGGGACGCCGAGGCCCTCGCGCACGTACTTCTCCATCGAGCCGTAGCGCGTGTTCACCTCGTCCAGCGCGGCCTCCAGGTAGGAGGGGAAGACGCCGATCAGCGCCAGCGCGATGTCCGGGTCGCCGCCGGCCGCCGTGAAGCCCTCGATCATCGGGGCGAAGGCGATCCGCACCGCCGGATTGACCGACAGGTACTCGCTCATCAGCGTCTCGGCGTCGGCGCCGAGCAGGGACAGGACCACGGTCGCACCCCAGCCCGTACGGTCCTTGCCCGCCGTGCAGTGGAAGAGCAGCGGCCCGGACCGCGGGTCGGCGAGCTCGGTGAGCAGCAGCCGGTACGCGGCCTGCGCGGAGGCGGAGCTCACCAGGGAGCGGTAGATGCCGGCGAACAGGGCCTGCGCCTTGCCGCCGCCGAGGTGCTCCTCGGCCACCACCGGGTCGGACAGCAGGTCCTTGAGCTGGGCCGCGGGAATCTTCCCCGGGCCGCCGTTGCCCGTGCTGTCTCCCGCCATCTTGTCGGCCAGGGCGTCGGCTATGAGCAGCCGGGCGCCGGCCGGTATCCGGTCGGGGTGATCGCCGCGCTCGGCGCCGGAGCGGAAATCGATGACGGTGCCGATGCCCAGCGCGGCCACCGCCCGGTCGACGTCGAGGTCGAGTCGGTCGAGCTGCCCGGAGCGCAGCGCCAGGCCCGGGCGGACGCGGCGGCCGCCGGCGAGCGGGGTACCGCCGAGGTCCCGGAGGTTGGCGACGGTGGTGGCGGGGGTGGCGGTCATCGTGGCGGCTCCAACGTGATCAGGGAAACGCGATCAGAGAATCGAATGATCGGAGAAGTGGACGGATCGGGACGAAGCGCGTTGGGTGACGCGTGTCATCCCTACGATTTTCGGAGATTTCGCTCCGGAAAGGTAATCGGCGGCCAGTGAGACGCCGAGACCGAGGCCCAGGGCCACCAGGTGCCCGGCGTCGGTGAAGGTCCGCTCCCGCCGCAGTACCGGTCGGACGGCGAGGGCCAGCAGCCCGACCCGGGCGGTGGTGCGCACCGGCCCGCGCGGGAGCGCCGAGGTCAGCGCCCCGAGCACGGTGTTGAACCCGTAGCTGGTACCCACGTCCACCGCCCGCCGGGTCCGGGAGCCGGCCGTCCGGCGGAGCACCCCGTAGACCAGGAGGGTGGCCGTGACGTGCCCGAACAGGAAGGCCGTCGCCGTCCACCAGGCCCCGTAGGCGTACTCGGCGTACCCGAGGACCGCCACCAGCAGGAGCGCGTACGGCAGCGGCATCGGCTCCTCGACGAGGAGGGCGCTGGCCGGCAGGGTCTCCCAGCGGCCGGCGTCCAGGTTGTGGGCGTTCGTGGAGCAGCGGCGCAGCAGCCGCTCCCGCGCCGCCGGATCCAGCCGCTCCAGGGCGTACGCCCCGAGCTGGACCGTGCCCGTGTAGACCGCGCTCATCGGGACCGCCAGCGGCAGGGGGCTCATCGGACCATGATCGGCCACGGGGGCGCCGTTCGGCGAGGCGGGGGGCCGTGGCAACATTCCCAGGTCATGTCACACAGCCCCGCGCCGATGCGCGCCACGCGGGCCGCGATGTTCGCGGCGGTGGCCGTCGCACTGGGTGCGGCGGGGCATTCGTACATGTCCGGTACGGACCTTCCCGGGCTGGTGCTTCTGTCCGCATTCGGGCTGACCGGCGGGCTCGCCTGGCTCTCCGCCGGGCGCCGGCGCGGACCGCTCCCCATCGCCGCGGCGCTGCTCGCGGTGCAGGGGGTCCTGCACCTCCTCTTCTCCTCCGCCTCGGCCGGCGGCCGCCATCAGGCGGATACGGGCATGGACATGGGTGCGGGCATGGGCGCGGGCATGGGCATGGGCGCGGATGCCGGTATGGAGGGCGCGGCCGCCGATGCCGTGCACGGCATGCACTCCATGGACGGCATGGACGGCATGAGCGGCATGGAGGGCATGACCGGTATGGCCGGCATGGGTGACATGGCCGCCGGCCACGCCCATGACGGGCTCGGCATGATCGCCGCGCACGCCCTCGCCGGGCTGTTCTGCGCGCTCTGGCTGGCCTGGGGCGAGGCCGCCGTCTTCCGGCTCGCCGCCGCCCTCGCCGCCGGGGCGCTGCTCGCCGCCCGGCCGCTCTCCCGGGTCCTCGCCCTGCTCCGGGCGCGCGGGATCCCCGTACCGCCCGCGCGGGCGTTCCGGCCCGCCGGGTACGAGCGGCCGCGCACCCTGCGCGGCGCCGTGCACGCGCACACCGCCGAGCGGCGCGGGCCGCCCTCGCGCGGACGGATCCGTATCACGGCCCCCGGCCGTCCTGCCCGCGCCTGACCGAACGGCGCACCCCTGGCACAGGGGGGCGAGACCTGGGGCCGCTCACCCATGTCTTCGCCAACACCTAGGACACCCATGTCTCTCGACGAGGTCGGGGAACTCCGCGCAGCGGACCCCGACGCCCCCGAAACCCCCCTGGCCGCGGCCGCGGCCGAGCCGGCTCCCGCCCGCACGCCCGGCACCTGGGCCGCCCTGCGGCCGCTGCTCCTGCGCCTGCACTTCTACGCCGGGGTGCTGATCGCCCCGCTCCTGCTCGTCGCCGCCACCACCGGGCTGCTCTACGCCGGCTCCTGGCAGGCCGAGAGGATCCTCTACGCCGACCAGCTGACGGTCGACCGCGTCGGCGCGAGCGCGCAGCCGCTCAGCGCACAGGTCGGCGCGGCCGCCGACGCCGCGCCCCAGGGCACGGTGACGGCCGTATGGCCCGCGCCCGAGGCGGATGCCACCACCCGGGTGATCATGGAGAGCCCGGGACTCGCCGAGGGCGAGACCCTCACCGTGTTCGTCGATCCGTATACGGCCGAGGTCCGCGGGCAGCTCACCACCGTCGGGGACGCCCTGCCCCTGCGGGCCTGGCTGAGCGAGTTCCACGCCAGCCTCCACCTGGGCGAGTTCGGCCGGAACTACAGCGAGCTCGCCGCGAGCTGGCTGTGGGTGGTCGCGCTCGGCGGGCTCGCGCTGTGGATCGGCCGCAAGCGCGCCCGTAAGGCCGGCCGTGCCGCGCTCGTAGCGCCCGACCGCACGGCGACCGGCCGCCGCAAGACCCTGTCCTGGCACGGCTCCGTCGGCGTGTGGATCGCCGTCGGCCTCGTCGGTCTCTCCGCCACCGGCCTGACCTGGTCGAGGTACGCCGGCGAGAACATCGGGGAACTCAAGGACGGCCTCGGCGGGGGCACCCCGGCCGTGGCAGCCAAGCTCCCCGGCGCCCCGGCCTCCGACGCGGGCGGTGAGCACGCCGGGCACGGCGCGGCCGGCGGAACCCAGGAGGCGGCGCCCGCCCCGGCGGCGCCGGTCGATGGCATCGGCCTCGACGGAGCGGTGGCGGCGGCCCGGGCCGCCGGAGTCACCGAGTCGCTGCGGATCACCCTGCCCGCCCAGGGCAAGGGGTACGTGCTCAAGGAGCAGGACAAGCAGGTTCCGGTGCACCTGGACGCGGTCTCCGTGGACCCCGCCGACGGCCGGATCATCGACGAACTCCGCTTCGCCGACCACCCGCTGCTCGCCCAGCTGACCCGCTTCGGGATCGACCTGCACATGGGCCTGACCTTCGGGCTCGCCAACCAGCTGGCGCTGGCCGCGCTGGCGGTCCTGGTGATGTTCATGGTCGTCTGGGGCTACCGCATGTGGTGGCTGCGCCGCCCGACCAAGGAGCGCACCCTCTCGGCAGGCCGCCCCCAGCCGCGCGGAGCGTGGCGGAAGCTGCCGGTGACGCTGCTGCTGCCGCTGGCCGCCGCGACGGCCCTCGTGGGCTGGTTCGTACCGATGCTGGGCATCAGCCTGCTGGTGTTCCTGGCGGGGGACCTGGCGCTGGGCTTCGTCGCGTCAAAGCGCACCGCGAAGGCCTAGGCGGCGGGCGGCCGGTCGGGCCGGGCCCCTCTCCCGAGGGGTCCCGGCCCGACCGGCTGTCCGGCTGTCCGGCTGCCCCCGATCAGCCCTTCTTCCAGAGCGTGAGCGTGGTGACGTAGTCGGGCATGGAGCTGAGCGACCCCTTCTCCGTGTCGAGCACGACCTCGGTGATGCGGAGCATCGCCAGGTTCCCGTCGCTGGTCACCGTGCACAGCACGGCGCCCTTCTCGAGCTCCTTGCCCTGCTCCAGCTGGGAACCGGTCAGCGTGGAGGCCAGGGTGTTGGTGGCGGCGGCGTCCTCGCACTCCTCCGGCGTTCCGCCGCGGCTCTTGCCCGTGGCCGTCAGGAAGGTCAGTCCCGCGTCGCTCCACGCCTGGTAGGTGAGTTCCATTTCCTGGTCCTTGCCGATCTCCCCCTTGGGAACGATCTTCGGGGCGTCCAGGTCGACGTGGGTTCCGGTGCCGGTGTAGGGCCCGCGCAGCGTCAGGGGCTTGTCCTGGAAGACCACCGTGTACGCGGCCTTCGGCGCGGCGGAGGCCGAGGGCGAGGACTTCGGCGGGGAGGAGGCCTTGGCCGGATCCGGCGATCCGGACCCGGCCGGGTCCGGGGTCTCCTGCCGGGCGGCGGGGGCCTTCGCGTCGTCCTTGGAGTCGTCCCCGTCCAGCAGCCAGACCGTGCCGGCTCCCGCGCAGACGGCCAGGACGAGGCAGGCGGCGACGAGCCCGCCGCGGAACCCCTTCGGGGCCGGAGCGGGGACCGGAGCCGTACTCGGCGCGGGCGTCGGGTGGTTCGGCCGCGGCGGCCCCGGGGGCCGGGGCGGCGCGAACGCGGTGTCCGCGGCGTGCAACCCGCCGAAGGCGCCGGACGTACCGGCCGGACCGAACCCGCCCGCAGCAGCCGCGCCCGCAGCGCCCACGCCCACGCCCGCAGCGGCCGCGCCCGAGTCCGCGACCGTCGCCGGCGGCGGATTCTGCGCGGCCCGCACGCGGCGGGCGATCTCCTGCCCGACCGGCTCCGGGAGCCAGCCGTCGAAATCGTTCAGCGGCCGCCCGGCGAACAGTTCGCACAGCGCGGCGAGCTCGTCCGTGCCGATCCGCGCCGCCGGATCCGCCGTCAGACAGCGCTCCAGCAGCGGCCGCAGCTCGGCCGGGTAGCCGTTCAGGTCCGGAGGCAGCCGGTCGGTGTTGGCGATCCGCACGCCGAGGGCCGTGGCACCGCCGGTCCCGTACGGATGCCGCCCGGTGGCCGCGACCGCGGCGATGAGCCCGACCGCGAACAGGTCGCTCGCGGGGGTGACCTCGGCGCCCAGCGCGTGTTCGGGGGACATGTACTGCGGAGTGCCGATGACGCCGCCGGTGCGGGTGAGCTGCGTACTGTCGGCGGCCCGGGCGATCCCGAAGTCGATGACGTACGGACCGGCCGCGCCGAGCAGCAGGTTGGCGGGCTTCAGATCGCGGTGCACGACCCCCGCGGCGTGGATGGAGCCGAGGGCTCGCGCCGTGCAGCCGACCAGCTGGAAGACGGCGCTCAGCGGGAGCGGACCGTAGGTGTTCAGGGTGTCGTGCAGCGACAGCCCCGGTACGAACTCCGAGGCGAGCCAGGGCAGGGCGCCCGTGGTGTCGTGGTCGAGGACCGGTACGAGGTGGTATCCCTGCACCCGGCGCGCGGCCCGCACTTCCTGTTCGAACCGGCTGCGGAAGTCCGGGTCCTGCCCGAACTCCCGGCGGATCAGCTTCAGTGCGACCGGCTGCCCGCCGCGGGTGTGCGAGAGGTAGACGGTGCCCATGCCGCCCTCGCCGATCCGGGCGATCAGCCGGTAGCCGGCGGTCTCGCGGGGGTCCTGGGGCTCAAGTGGGGCAAGTACGCTGCCGCTTCCGATGGTCACGACGGAAAAGCCTACGGCAGGAACCGGGCCTGATCAGCACGGATGTGCGAGGAAATCCCCTTTGTGGCGGCCCGAGTTGATCAGCCGGTCCATGGGGGCCCGTACTCCCGTTCCCTCGCGTGAGTACGGGCCCGTCGTCATGTCCGAGGGCCGGCCGACGTCCCCGTCAGGGGGCGTACTTGTATCCCACCCGGCGCACGGTCTGGATCGCGCCGCGGTGGGCGGCTCCCAGCTTGCGGCGCAGCCGCGCGACGTGGACGTCGACCGTGCGGCCGTCGCCGACGTGGCCGTAGCCCCAGACGGTGGTCACCAACTGGTCGCGGCTGTGCACCCGGTGCGGGTGCGCGACCAGGTGGGCCAGCAGCTCGAACTCCAGGTAGGTCAGGTCCAGGACCTCGCCGTCCACCTCGGCGGTGCGCTGCGCGGGGTCGATGCGGACCAGGGCGTCGCCGGTGAGGGGCGTCGCACCGGGGGCCGGGGCGGTGGGAACGGACTGCGGGGCGAAGGAGACCGGCGGCTGCTGATCGGCCGGTACGAGCACCAGGTAGCCGACCATCGGAGGCTGGCCGGGCAGGCTGGGCAGGGTGTGCGCCGGGGCGGGCAGCCAGGTGGCGCCGGGCGGCAGGAAGTCCACGACGCGAGCCACCTCGTCGCGGTCCACGGCCCGCAGGCGGTGGCGCGGACTGGGCGGGAAGGCCGGGTAGGTCAGGGGAGAGGTCGCAGCGGAGGCGGCAGAAGCGAAGGAACGGGTGTTCGCCATGAGTGGTCAGCTCTTTCACGCGGAGTGGTCGGCAGGAGACGTACGTAAAGGCGTCGTCTTGTGTCGTACCGCGCAGACCGAAGGCCTCGGGGAAGGTCGGTTGGAGGTCCCGGAGGCTTTAGAGGGCCGGCGCGTTCTTCGCGCGGCAACACACCCGGTCGAAATCGTGGTCCTGACGGGAAGGCCAGAACGGCTCGAGGTCGCTGCGACCGGTCGAGGGGTGCGAGTAGCTGGCCATGGCCCCATTCAAGCAGATGCGCGGGCGCCGGGGCAGACCCCGTCTCACCTGCTGGAGCGGAATTCCAGATTCCGCGATCATGGCATGAACGGACCATTGCAATCCCGACAAACCGTCACCCGCCCAGCCGCTTCCCTCACTCCGTTCCGGTGGCCCGTATCGGATGGTGGGCGGATCCGTCCCAGGTCCGCGTCGGCCCCGCCGCGTCCGGGGCCGGGAGCCCGGGGCCCCGGGAGCCGCGGACGGCGCGGCGCCCGCCTTCCCCGAGGGGAGGGCGGGCGCCGCGGTGGTGTGTCAGGGGCGGTGTGTCAGGGGAGGCCGGCCGGGATCAGACCAGGCCGTCCTTCTCCAGGGCGGTGCAGCAGGTGTCCGTGATCAGGCGGGTCACCACGTACGGGTCCACGTTCGCGTTCGGGCGGCGGTCCTCGATGTAGCCCTTGCCGTCCTTCTCCACCTGCCACGGGATGCGGACGGAGGCGCCGCGGTCCGAGACGCCGTAGCTGTACTCGTTCCACGGGGCCGTCTCGTGCAGGCCCGTCAGGCGCTCGTCGATGCCCGCGCCGTAGTTCTTGACGTGGTCCAGCGGCTTGCTGCCCTCGCCCAGGGACTCGGCCGCGCAGATGATCGCGCGGTAGTCCTCGCGCATCGCCTTCGTGGAGAAGTTGGTGTGCGCGCCCGCGCCGTTCCAGTCGCCCTTGACCGGCTTCGGGTTCAGCGTCGCGGAGACGTTGAAGTCCTCGGCGGTGCGGTAGAGCAGCCAGCGCGCGATCCACAGCTGGTCGGAGACCTCCAGCGGGCCGACGGGGCCGACCTGGAACTCCCACTGGCCGGGCATGACCTCGGCGTTGATGCCGGAGATCGCCAGGCCCGCGGCGAGGCAGTGGTCCAGGTGCTTCTCCACGATGTCGCGGCCGAAGATCTCGTCCGAGCCGACACCGCAGTAGTAGCCGCCCTGCGCGGCCGGGAAGCCGTTGACCGGGAAGCCGAGCGGGCGGGTGCCGTCGAAGAAGGTGTACTCCTGCTCGATGCCGTAGATCGGCTCCTGAGCGGCGAACTTCTCGGCGACCGGGCGCAGCAGCGCGCGGGTGTTCGACTCGTGCGGGGTCATGTCGATGTTCAGGACCTCGCACAGGACGAGGACGTTGTCGCCGCCGCGGATCGGGTCCGGGCACGAGAACACCGGCTGCAGCACGCGGTCGGAGGCGTGGCCCTCGGCCTGGTTGGTGCTCGATCCGTCGAAGCCCCAGATCGGCAGCGCGTCGCCGTCGCCGAGGATCTTCGTCTTCGAGCGCAGCTTCGCAGTCGGCTCGGTTCCGTCGATCCAGATGTACTCAGCCTTGTAGCTCACGGGCCCCATCCTTCGGTGCGTCGCTCCGGCGCAGACTCTGCGGGTGCTGCGTTGCGTCCTGCGGCTCGCGTACGGCGGTTCACGTCCCTGTGGCTCGCGTACTGCGAATTCGTTCTGCGGTGTAGACCGCAGCGTGCCCGCTCGCGATTTCTCTTCCGTTGCCCGTGTGTGAACCCCGTGTTACCGAGGTTTACGCCGCAGGTGGGCGTGGTCGAGAGGGTTGGCGTCCGGACGCCCGTCCGGGTGGGGCAGACTGGGCGGGTGAGCATTTCGTACGATTTGACGTCCGCCGGAGATGCCGCCGCAGAGGCCGCTTCCGGTCCCCGCCCCCGGGTCGGGCTGCTGGGCACCGGCCCCTGGGCCCGCCGCACGCACGCCCCCGCCCTCGCCGCGCATCCCGGCTCCGAGTTCGCCGGAGTCTGGGGCCGGCGCCCCGAAGCCGCCGCCGAGCTGGCGCGCGAGTTCGGCGTGAAGGTGTACGAAGACCCCGACGCGCTGTTCGCCGACTGTGACGCCGTGGCCTTCGCGCTCCCGCCCGACGTGCAGGCCCCGCTCGCCGTGCGCGCGGCCGCCGCCGGCTGCCACCTGCTGCTCGACAAACCCGTCGCCACGACCCCGGCCGACGCCCGCGCGGTCGCCGACGCCGTGGCCGAGCACCGGGTCGCCTCCGTCGTCTTCCTCACCCTGCGCTTCGCCGAGCCGACCGCCGGCTGGGTGGTGGAGCAGGCGGAGCGCACGGGCTGGTTCACCGCCGCCGCGCACTGGCTCGGCGCGGTCTTCCCGCCGGACGGCGAGCCCAGCGCCTACGCGGACTCGCCCTGGCGCAAGGCCAAGGGCGGGCTGTGGGACGTGGGCCCGCACGCCCTGTCCGTACTCATCCCGGTCCTCGGTGACGTCACCGAGGTCAGCGCCACCCGCGGCCCCGCCGACGTCGTCCAGCTGGCCCTGCGCCACAGCTCCGGCGCCGCCAGCACCGCCGTGCTCAGCCTCAGCTCCCCGCGCGCGGCCGCCGGGGTGGGACTGGAACTGCGCGGGACCGCCGGCGTCTTCGGCCTGCCGGACTGGAGCGACGTACCGGGGGCCTACGGCCGCGCCCTGGACGCGCTCCTCACCTCGGCCCGCACCGGGGTGCCGGACGTACGGGGGGCCGAGTTCGGAGCCCGGCTGACGGAGATCCTGGCGGAGGCGGAGGGGCAGCTGTCGGAGTAGCCCCCGGTTCCCCTGCGGTGCCCGGTCCGGGTGACGCCCCCGCCACGCGTGGCGGGGGCGTCACTTGATGACCGCGTTGGCCGCGATGATGGCCAGTCCGATCGTGGCGTCGGCGACCCCGATGAGCAGGGCCGAGGCGAGCTTGTAGCCGACCCGGAGGGCTACGAAGGCGCCCCAGGCGAACAGCAGCGCGGTGTTCACGCCGAGCCCGACCGCCGTGACCCCGTGCGAGTCCCAGTCGGCGAGTCCGGCGACGAGCAGGAGCAGGACCGTGGGCAGGGTGGCCGCGATCATGGGCCACTCGTTCCACAGCGCGCGCCCCAGGATCCGCCACCGGTGCCCGGCGGATCCGGCCCGATGGGTGCTCATGTGGTGCGAGTATCCGTGCGCGAGACCGGCCGTGGCGGCGGTGACGAGCACCCAGCTGGCGTCGTAGAAGGGGGTGTACTCCCCGCCCTTCTGGTCGAGCGCGGCCAGCAGCCCGGACGCGAGGACGGTCCCGTACACCCCGCCGAACATCCAGTCGGCGCCGCGCCGGGGCGGGGGGAGCGGGGGGAGCGGAGGCGCCGGGAAGCCCGGCGGCACCGGCGGCGCCGGAGGCTCGCCGGGCGTGGTGGGCCTCGGGTGCTGCTGCTCGTTCACGATGGATCCTTTGGTGCGGTACGTCCCCTTTGTGCTGGCCCCACCCTACGAGGCGCGGGGTGGGGCCGAGGTGAAGGCCGGTGACGGGGCCGGGGCGCCGACCGTGGCAGGGAGGCCCCGCCACCGGTGGCGCAGCGGTGGAATACCGTGAATCGCGGGCGACTTGAACCCCACATGGCAACTCTTGCACTCATCGGAAGCGGCAATGTCGGAAGCACCCTCGCGCGGCTCGCCGTGGACGCGGGGCTGAACGTGGTCCTCAGCAACTCCAGGGGACCCCAGACGCTGGACGCCCTGGTCACCGAGCTCGGCCCGCGGGCCCGGGCCGCCACCCCCGCCGAGGCGGCCGCCGCCGGCGACTGGGTCGTGGCCACCATCCCGCTCAAGAACTACCGCGAGCTGCCCGCCGACGCACTGGCGGGCAAGGTCGTGCTCGACACGCTCAACTACTACCCGCAGCGGGACGGGGTCTTCCCCGCACTGGAGGCGGAGGAGACCACCACCAGCGAGCTCGTCCAGGAACACCTGTCCGGGGCACAGGTCGTCAAGACGTTCAGCAACATCTACTTCAAGCACCTGCTCTCCCTCGCCCGCCCGGCCGGCTCCCCGGACCGCTCGGCCCTGCCCCTCGCGGGCGAGGACCCGGCCGCCCGCGCGTCCGCCACCCGCCTCCTCGACCTGCTCGGCTACGACGCGGTCGACGCGGGAACGCTCGCCGAGAGCTGGCGCTTCCAGCGCGACACGCCCGTGTACGTCCTCCCGTACGCCGCGGACCCGGCCGGCCCGGGGGGCATCCCCGAGACCCCGGGGGCCGTCGCCGACGCGGCGGCCGTCCGCACCGCCCTGGCGAAGGCCGTCCGGCCCGGGGGCGCCGCCGGATGAGGATCCTGACGGTCGGAGCCGGCGCCGCGGGCGGCTACTTCGGCGCGCGCCTCGCCCGGGCCGGCCGGGACGTCACCTTCCTGGTGCGCCCCCGGCGGGCCGAGGCCCTGCGGGCGCGCGGGCTGCGGGTGAGCGGGCCGGGGGAGGAGTTCGCCCTCGCCCCGCGGCTCGTCACCGCCGACGCGCTGGCGGACACGTACGAACTCGTGCTGCTGTCGGTGAAGTCCACCTCCCTCGAAGCGGCCGTCCGGGACCTGGCCCCGGCCGTCGGTCCGGGCACGGCGATCCTGCCCCTGCTCAACGGGATGGCCCACCTCGACCACCTCGCGGACCGGTTCGGGGACGCGGCGGTGCTCGGCGGGGTGGCCAAGGTGGTCACCACCCTGAACGAGCACGGCGACATCCTCCGGCTGGCCCCGCCCACCGTGGTGCTCACCGGCGAACGCGACGGCAGCCCCTCGGCGCGGGTGGACGCCGTGCGCGAGGTGCTGGCCGGGGCGGGGATCGACACCCCCGAAGTGCCCGACATCATCGGCGCCATGTGGCACAAGTGGGTCTTCATCGCCACCCTGGCGTCGGTGACCTCCCTGGCGCGCGGAGCCGTCGGAGAGGTCACCGCAGTGCCCGGCGGGACCGGGTTCGGCCTCGCGGTCCTCGCGGAGGCGGCCGCGGTGTCGGCCGCCGCCGGATACCCGGTACCGGAGTCCGAACTCGCCTTCATCGCGCGGACGCTGGCCACACCGGAGTCGCCGCTGACCCCGTCGATGTACCGGGACCTGATCGCCGGGCATCCGACCGAGGTCGAGCACGTGCTCGGCGACCTGGCCGCCCGGGCCCGCGGCCTCGCCGTCCCCACTCCGCTCCTCGATCTCGCCGTCCTCCAACTGCGGGTGCACCAGCGGAGGGTGGCGGTGGGGGAGTAGGGCGGCGGGGGAGCAGGGCGGCGGGCCTCAGGGTCCGAACCCCCGGCCCCTCCGGGTGGCCTCGGGGTCCGGTCAGGGTGATCACCGATGGGCCGTGCGCGCCGGACGGAGGAGTGTTGGTGTCAGAGCCCACCGAGCCGCCTTCTCCAGGAGCCACCGATGAACGCACGCCCCCGCACCGCCCGCCGGATCGCCGTCACCGGCGTCGCCCTGGCGGTCCTCGCCGTGGGTGTGGGCGCCCCGGTCGCACTGGCCGCGCCCGGTGGGTCCGAAGGCTCCGCCGCGACGGCGCTCCACGCCCGGCAGGGGGCCACCCAGGACCCCGCCGCGCTGCGGGCCTTGCTGGCCTCCCTGCCCGACGGGTTCTCGACGGGGGCCCTGGTGCGGCTGTCCGGCGAGGGGCTGCGCACGCCGTGGACCGGGACCGGCGGGCCGGTCGCCGCCGACGCGGAGGTGCCGATCGGCAGCGTCACCAAGCTGTTCACCAACGCCCTGGTGCTGCGGCTCGTCGCGGAGCACCGGATAGAGATCGACGCGCCGGTGCGCCGCTACCTGCCCGACCTGATACCCGGGGCCTACGCCGGAGTGAGCGTCCGGCAGCTCATGGACCACACCGCCGACCTTCCGAAGGTCACCGGCGATTCCACCGACCCGCGGGCCCTCGTCGTCGAGACGTTCGCGCAGGACGCGGCCGCCCGCCCGGGCCGCACACCCGCCCCGGGCGCGGCCCAGCAGTACAACGGGACGAACACCTTCGTCGCGGGCCTGCTCGTGGAGCGGATATCCGGCCGGACCTACGCGGAGGAACTGCAGCGCCGCATCCTGCGCCCCCTGGGGCTGCGGCAGACCCGGATGTCGACGGATCCGCGGATGGCCAGGTTCTGGGCGGAGGGCGGCCTGGTCTCCACCGCGGCCGATCTGGACCGCTTCATGGCCGCACTGCTGGGCGGCCGACTGCTGCCGCCCGCCCAGCAGCGGCACCTGTACGAGGTCCCGGACGTGCCCAACGCCCAGGAGAACAAGTGCCTGTCGCCGAGGGCCTGCTTCAGCGCGGCCGGCTTGATGCGCCACGAGACGGCCGGCACCACGGTCTGGGGGAAGACGGGCTCCGGCCCCGGCTGGTCGACCGCGGTGTTCGCCACCGAGCACGCCGGGCGCAGGCTCGTCTTCGCCTCCAACCCGCGGCCCGGCACGAGCGGGACCCAGCAGGTCGGGCGCGTCGTGGAGTTCGTGAACGCGGGCTTCGCCGGCTAGGGCTGACCCTGGGCCGTGCGGGAGAGGGCCTCTCGGACGGCCTCCTCCGAGCGGGCCACCACCGCCGTGCCGTCCTCGGCCGTGATGATCGGGCGCTGGATCAGCTTCGGGTGCGCCGCCAGGTGGCTGATCCAGGCTCCGCGGGCCTCGTCGGTCTCCTCGCGCGGCAGGTCCCGTACGCCCGTCTCCTTGGCCAGGGGGTCCGAGGTGCGGGTGATGTCCCAGGGCTCCAGGCCCAGCCGGCCCAGGACCTCGCGGATCTCGGCTTCGGAGGGCACGTCCTCCAGGTAGCGGCGGACGGTGTACTCGGCGCCCTCCGCGTCCAGCAGGGTCAGTGCGCTGCGGCACTTCGAGCAGGCGGGATTGATCCAGATCTCCATGCCCGAAAGCTTAGCGAGGTGCTGTCTGGCCAGGTCCTTTGTCAGTGGTCGCCGGTAAAATTCAAGGAGAAGGACAGGACGCCAACTTGCCTTTGGGAGGCTGTAGATGGCCACTGCCATGACCCTGCGCACCATCGAGCCCGTCAAGAAGAAGCCGCTGCCGGCGGGGCTGCCCCGCGAGTGGTACGAGAGCCACAACCGGCGGCTGAAGGCGATGCGCCTGGCGATATCGCTGCTCGACTCGGGCACGTACGACGCCCAGCGCGCCACCAACCGCAAGATCCGCACGATGGCCGTCCGGACGGGGATCCGCCGGCCGTCGAACGTGACCTGCAAGCTGGTCCGTTCCTTCATCCGCGACGCCGGGTAGGCGGGGGCGGGGGCGGGCTGGGCCGGGCCGGCAGGCAGGCCTCAGCCCGCCTCGGGGATCTTCGGGAAGCTGAATCCGTAGCCCTGCTCCTTGAGCCACGGCAGCAGCTTTTCGAGGGCCTCGACGGACTGCGAGCGGTCGCCGCCCCCGTCGTGCATGAGGATCGTCGGCCCTTTGGTCTTCAACTGCTCCTGCACGGTGCTGACGATCGTGTCCGCGCCGGGCCGGTCGAAGTCGCCGGGGTCGACGTTCCAGCCGAGGTTGGCCATCCCGGCGCGGGCCGCGAACTCGCGGCTCTCGGGGGTGAAGGCGCCGCCGGGGGCGCGGTAGTACCAGATGCGGGCGGTACCGCTCGCCTCGTCGATCATCCGCTTCGCGTCCATGATCTCCTTCTCCTGGTACGCGACGTCCTTCTTGTCCATGGCCGTGTCGTGGCCGACCGCGTGGTTGCACAGGCGGTGGCCGGCCGAGGTGATCTCCTTCACCAGGTCCGGATGCTTCTTCGCGTTCGGCCCGGTCAGACAGAAGGTGGCCTTCGCGTCGTGGGCCTCGAGGAGTTCGAGCGCCTTCGGGGTCCACCTCGGGTCCGGGCCGTCGTCGAGGGTGAGGTTGACGACCTTGCCCCCGTCCTCGGCCGCGCGCACCAGGGCCGATCCCACCCGGAGCGGGGCGGGGGCCTCGATCTGCTGGTTCTGCGCCGAATCCGGTTCCGCCACCGCCTCTTCCCCGGCCAGGCCGACCACGATCGCGCCGGTGACCAGGGCGACGGCGCCGGCCGCCGCGATGACCGCCGTGATCCGCTGGTTGTGTTTGTACGGTGCGCGCATCGGTGGGGCCTCGATTTCCGTGCTCTGGGGGCTGGAAAACCCGAGCGAAACACGGAAATTGACCCAAATGGGCGATTGTCATCATGTGGTCATGTGATCAGTACGGCGTGGTCACCGTGCGCCGGGTCCCCCGCCCCGAGCCCGGCCCGGAGCCCGGTCCGGCGCCCCGCCCGGCTCCCCGCCCGGCTCCGGGGACAGGGACAGCACCAGCAGGGCCACGTCGTCGCGCGGCCCGCCCCCGGTGAAGGACCGCAAGTCCCGCCACACCGCCTCGGCCAGCCCCGCCGGATCCGACGCCAGTACGGGCACGCGCGCGGCCAGCGGGTAGAAGTTCCCCGCCGCGTCGCGAGCCTCCGTCACCCCGTCCGTATACATCACCAGCCGGTCCCCGGGGAGGATCCGGAGCTCCGCCGGCGCCGCCGGGGTGGGGCCGGCCAGGCCCAGGCCCAGCGGAGGCCCCGGGTCCACCTCGACCTCCGAGACCCCGAAACCCCGTAGCAGCAGGGGCGGGGGATGCCCGCACGACACGATCCGTACGAGGTCCAGCCCGGGCGGGAACTCCAGCAGCGCCGCCGTCGCGAAGAGCTCCGCGTGCGCCACCGACTCGGCCGCCGAGTCCGCGAGCAGCCGCCGGTCCAGCCGGGCCGCCACCGTCGTGAGCTCCGCGTCGTCCAGGACCCCTTCCCGGAAGGCGCCGAGCAGCGAGGCCACGGTGCCGACGGCGGCCAGGCCGTGGCCCTGGACGTCGCCGATCAGCGCGCGCACGCCGTAGGGGCCGACCCGTACGTCGTACAGGTCGCCGCCGACCAGGGTGCCGTGCTGGGCCGCCCGGTAGAGGCCCGCGCAGCCGACCGCGCCGACCCGTTCGGGGACGGGCGGCAGCACCGCGAGCTGCGCCGCCTCCGCGACGGTGCGCACGCTCACCAGCTGGGCGTCCCGGCGTTTTCGGACCCAGGCGACCACGATGCTGAGCAGCCCGATCACCGCGACGGTCCCGAGGTCGGAGCCCTGGGCGTGGGCGATCCCGAGCGAGGGCAGGCCGATGAGGACCAGCACCACTCCGGCGAAGACGGCGGTCCCGGCGGCCCCGTAGGCGAAGGCGGCCACCGGGGGGAGACCGGCCAGGAAGTAGCCCAGCTCGACGTCGCCCGGGGTGATCCGCTGCACGAACACCAGCACGACAAGGGCCACCGCCGGCGCGAGGCGGGCCCAGCGCGGCGGCGGCGCCCCGCGCAGCCAGCCCGGCTCCTCGCGTCGGCGTCTCACCCCTCCACCCTGATCCCGCCGCCGGAGGCGCGCACGCCGGGTGGCTCCGTAGGGCTGGGGCCGCGACAGTGGTGGCGTGACGGAAACGGATGGTGCGGCGGGGCGGAGCGCGGCGATCAGTACCCGGCTGAACTGGCTGCGCGCGGGGGTGCTCGGCGCGAACGACGGCATCATCTCCACGGCGGGGCTGGTCGTCGGTGTCGCCGGAGCCACGACCTCGCGGACGGCGATCCTGGCGGCGGGGGTCGCCGGGCTGCTGGCGGGCGCGCTGTCGATGGCGGCCGGGGAGTACGTGTCGGTCAGCTCCCAGCGGGACTCGGAGAAGGCTGCGCTGGACGTGGAGCGGCGCGAGCTGGCGGAGTCGCCGCAGGAGGAGCTGGAGGAGCTGACGGGGCTGCTGGTGGGCAGGGGGTTGAGCGAGCCGGTGGCCCGGGAGGCGGCGGAACAGCTGACGGAGCGGGACGCGCTGCGGGCGCACGCGCGGGTGGAGCTGGGGATCAACCCCGACGAGCTGGCCAACCCCTGGCACGCGGCGGTGGCGAGCCTGGTGGCGTTCACGGTCGGGGCGCTGCTGCCGCTGCTGGCGATCGTCCTGCCGGGGGCGTCCCAGAGGGTCCCGGTGACCGTGGTCGCGGTCCTGCTGTCCCTGACCCTGTGCGGGATGCTCAGCGCACGGCTGGGCGGCGCGCCCGCGGCCCGTGCGATCCTGCGCAACGTCACCGGCGGCGCGCTGGCCATGGCGGTGACCTACGCGGTCGGCACCTGGCTGGGAGCGGCCACCTGAGGGGCCCACCGCCACCACACCGGGGTGTACCCGGTTCCGCGCCGGAGCCCATGCGGCGGCGGCCGGGCGGCCCCGCGGTCACGGGTCCGCTGCCAAGATGGGGCCATGCGTATCGCGGTCACCGGTGCCACCGGGCTCATCGGCAGCGCCCTCGGGCGGTCACTGAAGGCGGACGGACACGAACTGGTCCGCTTCGTGCGGCGGGAGCCGGCCGGGCCCGGCGAGGCACGGTGGGACCCCGCGCGCGGGTACGTGGACCCGGCCGGGCTCGCCGGGTGCGCAGCCGTCGTGCACCTCGCCGGGGCCGGGGTCGGGGACCACCGCTGGACGGCCGCCTACAAGCGGGAGATCCGCGACAGCAGGGTCAAGGGCACGGCCGCCATCGCCTCCGCCGTGGCCGCCATGGACGAGCCGCCCGCGACGCTCGTCTGCGGCACCGCCGTCGGGTACTACGGCGACACGGGCGACCGGTGGATCGACGAGGACGCCCCGGCGGGGGAGGGGTTCCTCTCCGAGGTGTGCGTCGCGTGGGAGGCCGCCGCGGCGCCCGCCCGGGACGCCGGGATCCGGACCGTGTTCGCCCGTACCGGACTGGTCGTCTCCGCCGGGGGCGGGGCCTGGGGGAAGCTGTTCCCGATCTTCAAGGCCGGTATCGGCGGCCGCCTCGGCAACGGCCGCCAGTACTGGTCGCACATCTCGATGCACGACGAGATCGCCGCCCTGCGCCACATCATCGACACCCCGGCCCTGGCCGGGCCGGTGAACCTGACCGCCCCCGAGCCCCTGACCAACCGCGAGGTCACCGCCGCGATGGGCCGGGTCCTGCACCGCCCGGCGGTGTTCGCCGTGCCCGCGCCGGTCATGCGCGTGGTGCTCGGGGAGTTCGCCCAGGACGTGCTGGGCAGTCAGCGGGTGCGTCCCGCCCGGCTGCTGGAGTCCGGGTTCGTCTTCCGGTACCCGGGGATCGAGGAGTCGATCAGGGCCGCGCTGGAGGCCTGAAAGGCCCCGGCGCTCCGGGCCGGAAAGCCGCGGGGCTCCAGGGGGAGCGCCCCGGCGCACGCGTGCGACCATCCGTGAGCCGAATGCGACCGCCGTGCGACCGGAGTTGACCGCATCACCCGTAATGGCACACCCAACTCGGGTTCCGCTGGAGTCCGTTGGGGGAAGGAGGTTCCCCACACAGCCGGGCCGACCTCGGGGAGGGGCACGTGCTCAACAGCGCACACGCACACCATGCGGACGTGGTCATCGTAGGAGCCGGAGTCTCCGGACTCGCGGCAGCGCACCACCTGATCGCGGCCGGAGTCACGGTCATCGTCCTGGAGGGCGCCGACGATCCCGGCGGCCGGATGGCCACCGAGACGGTGGACGGCTTCCGGCTCGACCGGATCGGCCAGCTCCTCAACACCGCCTACACCGAACCGGCCCGCACCCCGGGCCTGGAAGGCCTGGTCCTCAAGCCCTTCGCACCCGGCGCCCTCGTCCACAGCGACGGCCGAACCCTGCGCGCCGGCGCCCTCACCCCCGCCCGCGCCCTGACCAGCGGCTCCCTCGACCAGGCCAGGATCGGCGCGGCGCTCGCCCGCCTCGCCGCCCTGCCCGAGGAACGCCTGCTGGCCCGCCCCGAGCGCACCGCGCACGCGGCCCTGAGCTCCAGGAGCCTCGGTACGACGCTGCGCCCGCTCCTCGCCGCGCTCCTGCGCGACCCCGCACTCGGCACCTCCAGCCGCGTCGCCGACGCGGCTCTGCGCACCTTCGCGCGCGGCCGCCTCGCCGTGCCCGAAGGAGGCGCCGCCACCCTGCCCGGACTGCTCGCCGCCGCGCTGCCGCCCGGCACCGTGCGCACCGGGGTCCGGGTCCGCTCCGTCGCCACCAACCTGGTCACCACCGAGGAACACGGCGACTTCAGCTGCCGCTCCGCCGTCCTGGCCACCGGCGCCCGGGCCGCCGCCGAACTGCTCCCGGGCCTGCGCGTGCCCGCCTTCCACCAGGTGACCGTGCTGCACCACGCCACCACCACCCCGCTCGCCTGGGACGGCTCGCTGCTCCTGGACGGGGACCCGGACTGGCCGGTCGCCCACACCGCGGTGATGAGCGCGGTCGACCCGACGCGCGCCCCGGCCGGCCGGAGCCTGGTCACCACCACCGTGCTCGGCCCGCCGCCGCCCACCCGGACGGTCGCGTCCCGCCTGGCCCGGCTCTACGAGACCGCGACCCGCGACTGGGAGCTGCTCGCCGTCCACCACACCCCCGAGGCCGTCCCCGCCATGCCGCCGCCGCAGGACACCCGGCGCACCGTCCGGGTCCTGGCCGGTCTGTACGTGTGCGGCGACCACCGGGACACCAACACCGTCGAGGGTGCCCTGCGCTCGTCCCGCCGCGCCGCGGCCGCGGTCCTCCGCGACTTCGGCATCCCCGTCCCGTCCACCCCACAAGCCGCCCTCCCGGTAGCGGCCTGACCCAACCCCCTACCGGTGCCCGCGGAGCAGCCCCGCCCCCGCGGGCAACCACGCACCTCAGGGGCCGGTGTCGCCTTCCCTGCGGGCAACCCCGCACCTCGGTGTCTGGTCGCCCGCAGGGCAAAAAACCAGCCCCCACCGGTCCGCCCGCAGGGCAAACGGTCCGCAGGGCAAACGGGCCCGCAGGGCAAATTCAGCCCCTCCGGCGTTTGAGGAGCGGGGTCCGGGGCGGAGCCCCGGGAGGCGACCCGCAGGGACTCCACGGCGCAGCCACCCGCCGGGCCGCCGGGCCCCCGGGCCGCGGCCGACACCCCGGCCGACCCGCAGGGTCACGACAAGGCGGCCACCCGGTCCCGATACCCCCGCACCGCCGACGCGTCCCGATACGGCTCGAGCCGACGCTCGAAGTCCCGTACGTACTCCACCGCCCGCACCGACCGCATCTCCATCGCCTGCTGCGCCGCCTCCGCACCCAGCGCGCACGCCTGGTCCAGCTCGCCCAGCCCCAGCCGCGCCGTGGCCAGCACCACCCGGCAGAACAGCCGCGAGCGCGCGTACGAGGGCGCCCGCAGCTGCAGGGACCGCTCCGCGTGCTGCGCCGAGGCCCGGTACTGCTGGAGGTCCCGGTGGCAGTGCCCGAACTCGTCCGCGAGCTGCGCCTCGTCGTAGTCCCGCGCCCAGTGCGGCACGTCGTCCCCCGGCCGGGCCGCGCCCAGCGCCCGCTCGGCCCGCACCAGCGAGGCCGTCGACGCCCTGACCTCCCCGAGCACCGCGTGCCCGCGCGCCTCCGCCGAGTGCAGCAGCGCCTGCACCACCGGCGGCGGCCCCGAGCCCACGCCCTGCTGGGCCACCCGGGCCAGCTGCACCGCCTCCCGGCCGTGCCCGAGGTAGACCGCCTGCCGGCTCATCGTGATCAGCACGTACGCCCCGTACGGCCGGTCCCCGGCGGCCTGGGCCAGGCGCAGCGCCTGGACGAAGTACCGCTGGGCGAGCCCGTGCGCGGCGATGTCGTACGAGGTCCAGCCCGCGAGCCGGGTCAGATCGGCGGCGGCGGAGAACAGCCTGCGCCCGGTGGTCTCCCCGTAGGTGCCGCGCAGCATCGGCTCGGCCTCGTGCTCCAGGTACCGGACCAGGGCCTGGCGGGCATGGCCGCCGCCGTAGGCGTGGTCCAGGGTGCGGAACAGCTCGCCCACCGATCTGAGCGCGGCGATGTCACCGCCCGTCACCCGCTGCCCGGGACCGCGGTCGATCTGCCGCTGCCGCGGCACCGAGGCCCGGCCCGGCAGGGGACGGCTCTGTTCGGGGCGGCCCTGTTCGGGAACGCGCGAGGCGGCCTGCTCGGCGCCCCGGCCGACCCGCTCGTCGGCGCGCCCGATCAGCCAGTCCCGGCTGGGCACCACCAGACCGGCCGGGGTGAAGGCGATCTTGCGCAGTTCGGCGTGCGAACCGGAGTCCTTGCGCCACAGCCCGCTCGCGATGTCGACGGCCTCCTCGGGGGTGGCCGCGAACTCCAGCCCCGCGTACACCGGGGCGCACGCGTCCAGGCCCAGGTCCTGGGCGGACAGCCGCCGCCCCAGGCGCCGGGTGAACACCTCCGCGATCAGCGCCGGGGTCGTGCCGCGCGGCTGCTGCCCGCGCAGCCAGCGGGTCACGGAGGTCTTGTCGTACCGCAGATCGAGACCGTGCTCCAGACCGAGCTGGTCGACACGGCGGGCGAGCCCGGCGTTGGAGAACCCGGCCTCGGCGATCAGTGCCGAGAGCTGCCGGTTGGGGACACGCTGGGCAGGTCGTTCCGTCATCGGCTCCACGGTCTCCTGACGTGACGGACCGGAGTCCCGGCCCTGTGAACGGCGTGAATGTAGCGGCGAACCTTGCCCGTACCGCCCTCTCTGTCCCACATTCATCCGATCGTGTGCAGAACCGGTGGGTCTCTTTACGGACGGACCCCCTCCACCCGCGTACGCTGCGGCCCATGACCCGCCGGCCCACCGGGGAGCTTTCCCCCGGCACTTGCGAGCGCCCCGACGGCGACGACAGCCACGCAGAGTCCACGGCCCTGCCGCGCGTACCCGAGCTGGCCGCGCCCGAGCTGACCGAGGCGGAGTGCAGGCGGTGCGGGACCTACATCGCGGGTCTCGACGGGCGTTACGCGTGCGGGGTCTGCGGCTGGGTGAACGACCACTCCGAAGGGCACCGCCGGCTGCCCCGGGCGGACGAGGACCCGGACCGGCCGCCGAAGGGCCGCCGACGGCCGAAACAGCTCCCCGGACCCCCGGATTCCGGGCCTTTCGCCGTGTCCGGGACGGGCGGCTGACGGGGCCCGCGGGGGCCGCCGTACCCTTGCTTGGTGCGATAGGTGCACACAGCAAGTTCGTCGGCAGGTTCAACGAGGAGGCGCCGCGGTGGCTGAGCTTGGGTTTGTCCGCATGGGCTTCGGCCCGGAGGCCGTCGAATACACGGTGGCCTGGGAAGAGCAGCGCCGGGTGCACGCGGCCCGCTTCGCGGACGAGATCGAGGACACCTGCCTGCTGCTGGAGCACCAGCCGGTCTACACGGCCGGCCGGCGCACCGCCGACAACGAGCGCCCGCTCGACGGCACGCCCGTCGTGGACGTGGACCGCGGCGGCAAGATCACCTGGCACGGCCCGGGCCAGCTGGTCGGCTACCCGATCATGAAGCTGCCCCGCCCGGTCGACGTGGTCGCCCACGTCCGCCGGCTGGAGGACGCGCTGATCCGCACGGCCGCCGAGTTCGGCCTGGAGACCACCCGTGTCGAGGGGCGCAGCGGGGTCTGGGTGCTCGGTGACCCGGTGGAGGAGCGCCCGAAGATCGGCGGCCTCTCGCTGGACTTCGACCCGCGGCTGCACGACGAGGAGTTCGACCCCCGGCTGAACGGCCCCGAGTACGCGCCGTCCAACGCCGGCCAGCGCCGCGAGGACCGCAAGCTCGCCGCCATCGGCATCCGGGTCGCCAAGGGCGTCACGATGCACGGCTTCGCGATCAACGTGAACCCCGACAACACCTGGTTCGACCGGATCGTCCCCTGCGGGATCCGCGACGCCGGTGTGACCTCGCTCTCGTACGAACTGGGCCGCGAGATCACCATCGCCGAGGTGCTGCCCGTGATCGAACGGCACCTGAAGGACGTACTGGAGCAGGCCGAGCCGCGCCCGCGGGAGATAGAGCCCGCTGCGGGCTGATCCCGGGGGACGCCGGGGAATGGGTCGGGCCGCCCGCAGGTTGGCCGAGTGAAGAGCGTATGAAATTACGGGCGTACCCTGGTGGGCGCCGAAGAATCGAAGTCACAGGGAGCCGGTCGTGTCCGCAGTCGCACCCGACGGACGCAAGATGCTGCGCCTAGAGGTCCGTAACGCCCAGACGCCCATCGAGCGCAAGCCCGAGTGGATCAAGACGCGGGCCAAGATGGGTCCCGAGTACACCAAGATGCAGGCCCTGGTGAAGGGCGAAGGACTGCACACGGTGTGCCAGGAAGCCGGCTGTCCGAACATTTACGAATGCTGGGAGGACCGCGAGGCCACCTTCCTCATCGGTGGCGACCAGTGCACCCGGCGCTGTGACTTCTGCCAGATCGACACGGGCAAGCCCGAGGCGCTGGACCGCGACGAGCCCCGCCGCGTGGGCGAGTCCGTCGTCACCATGGACCTGAACTACGCCACCATCACGGGCGTCGCGCGCGACGACCTGGCGGACGGCGGAGCCTGGCTCTACGCGGAGACCGTGCGCCAGATCCACCAGCAGACGGCGGGCCGCGAGAGCGGCCACACCAAGGTCGAGCTGCTCGCCCCGGACTTCAACGCGGTCCCGGAGCTGCTGGAAGAGGTCTTCGCCTCCCGCCCCGAGGTCTTCGCCCACAACATCGAGACCGTGCCGCGCATTTTCAAGCGGATCCGCCCCGGCTTCCGTTACGAGCGCTCGATGGACGTCATCACCCGGGCGCGGGCCTACGGCCTCATCACCAAGTCCAACCTGATCCTGGGCATGGGTGAGGAGCGCGAGGAGGTCAGCCAGGCGCTGAAGGACCTCCACGAGGCGGGCTGCGAGCTCATCACCATCACGCAGTACCTGCGGCCCTCGCCGCGGCACCACCCCGTCGAGCGCTGGGTGAAGCCGGCCGAGTTCGTGGAGCTGGCGCAGGAGGCCGAGGAGATCGGTTTCTCCGGCGTCATGTCCGGCCCGCTGGTCCGGTCCTCGTACCGTGCCGGTCGCCTTTACCAGCAGGCGATGGAGAAGCGCGCGACGGTCTGAATGCGCGCGGAGTGACGCGTGGTGCGGGAGGTATGTGAACTCGCGCACAAAGTCTTACTTACGGGTAACACCGCATCGATGCGGCCCCTAGGCTCTTTCTAGCGAGAGTCCTGGTGGGCCGCATCAAGGTTTCATCACTGTTTGACCAGTCGGTCATGCCCTGGTAACACCAGTCAGTGACGATTGTTCGACGCACCGCACACACGCTCGGCACCCCCCGGCGTGAGCTCCGTGAAAGGGTCGACACCATGCAGGCCGCGCCCGTACGCGCCATCGCCATCCCGTCCTTCACCGACGCCGTCCGCGGCCTGGAGTCGCTGCTCATGAGCGGCGCCCGCCGGAACGCCTGGACGGCCGTGCTCGAAGACCGCCGCAGGGCCCAGGACCGGGTCGAAACCGAGCACGTACTCGAGGCCGCGGCGACCCGGACCGAGAAGGCCACGTAAACTTCGCTGCATGGCGAGGAAGTCAAACGCAGAGACTGCTGCGAACCCCGGGCGACTGAAGCAGATCGCCCTGACGTACAAGATGACGCGCAAGGCCGACCCGAAGGTCGGTCTGATCGTCGCGGGCGTGGGAATCGTCACCTTTGGTGTCTTTCTTGCGATCGGCTTCCTGATCGACCACCCGGTCTACCTGGGCATCCTGGGCTTCCTGGTGGCGTTCCTGGCGATGGCGATCATCTTCGGACGGCGAGCCGAGACGGCCGCCTTCGGACAGATGGAGGGACAGCCGGGCGCGGCCGCGGCCGTACTGGACAACGTGGGCCGGGGCTGGAGCACCACCCCCGCCGTCGCGATGAGCAAGCAGCAGGACATCGTCCACCGTGCCGTGGGCAAGGCCGGCGTGGTCCTGATCGCCGAGGGCAACCCGAACCGGGTGAAGCCGATGCTCGCGAACGAGAAGAAGAAGCTGGCCCGGATCATGCCCGACATCCCGGTCCACGACTTCATCGTGGGCAAGGGCGAGGGCGAGGTGCCGCTCAAGAAGGTCCGTACGACCCTGATGAAGCTGCCCCGTGTGCTGTCCGGGCCCCAGATCACTCAGGTCAACGACAAACTGCGGGCCATGGGCGACTTGCTCAGCAACATGCCGATCCCGAAGGGCCCGATGCCCAAGGGGATGCGCATGCCGCGCGGCGGAAAGATGCGCTGATCCGCTTTTCGTATACGACACAGAGGGGCGCCCCGGGCCGATGGCCCGGGGCGCCCCTCTGTTGTCGGTCCTGGATGGCGTCGGTCCCGGATGGTGTCGGTCCGGGATCCTCGTCTCAGATCCTGACCTGCACGGCGCGGCTGAGGCGGTCGTGCAGGCCGCGGCCGTCGCGGTCCCAGACGAGGGCCGGGATCAGCAGGGCGAGCAGTGCGGTGCGCAGCACCACGCGGCCGAAGCCGAGCCGGCCGCCGTCCTGCGAAACGACCCGGAGGCCCAGGATCCGCTTCCCGGGGGTAAAGCCCACGGTGCCGACCGTCAGGATCGCCAGGGTGACGAAGACCGCCAGTGTCCAGTTCCCCGTGCCGTTCCAGTCACGGCCCGTGATCAGGCCGTACGCGATCAGCTGGCAGGCCATCCAGTCGATGGCCACGGCGCCGAGCCGGCGGCCGAAACGGGCCACCGAGCCGGACCCCTGCTGCGGCAGGCCGAGCTGTTTGCCGGGGTACCCGAAGTCGGCACCCATCCCCTCCGCGGCCTCGCGGGGGCCGGAGAGCCAGGATCCGATTGCTTGCCTCTTGTCCACCCGAACACGGTACCCGTGCCGCTCGGCGCCGTTCCGGCGGGACCCTGGTTAACTTGTGCGAAACAAATGGGTCATGCTTGAGAAACCCCGTCTGCTTATGGTCGGGTCAGCGTGCGGCACCGCACTGACGCACCACTAGCTATAAAAGCCCGCCCCTGCCCCGGGGTCGGGAGTAGGAGGAGTTGGATGTTCAAGAACGCCGACGAAGTGACGCAGTACATCCAGGACAACGACGTCAAGTTCGTTGACGTCCGCTTCTGCGACCTGCCTGGTGTGATGCAGCACTTCACCATCCCGGGGCGCGCGTTCGACCCGAACGAGGAGCTCGCCTTCGACGGCTCCTCGATCCGCGGCTTCCAGGCGATCCACGAGTCCGACATGGCGCTGCGTGCCGACATCACCACCGCGCGCCTGGACCCGTTCCGCAAGGACAAGACGCTCAACATCAACTTCTTCATCCACGACCCGATCACGGGCGAGGCCTACTCGCGCGACCCGCGCAACATCGCGAAGAAGGCCGAGGCGTACCTCGCCTCCACCGGCATCGCCGACACCGCGTTCTTCGGCCCCGAGGCCGAGTTCTACGTGTTCGACAGCGTGCGCTTCGCGACCTCCGCGAACGAGGGCTTCTACCACATCGACTCCGAGGCCGGCGCCTGGAACACGGGCTCCGAGGAGAACAACCGTGGTTACAAGGTCCGCTACAAGGGTGGTTACTTCCCCGTAGCCCCGGTCGACCACTTCGCCGACCTGCGCGCCGAGATCTCCCTCGAGCTGGACGCCCAGGGCCTCCAGGTCGAGCGTCAGCACCACGAGGTCGGCACCGGCGGCCAGGCCGAGATCAACTACAAGTTCAACACGCTGCTCGCCGCGGCCGACGACCTGATGCTCTTCAAGTACGTCGTGAAGAACGTCGCCTGGCGCAACGGCAAGACCGCGACCTTCATGCCGAAGCCGATCTTCGGCGACAACGGCTCGGGCATGCACGTGCACCAGTCGCTGTGGGCGAACGGCGACCCGCTGTTCTACGACGAGGCCGGCTACGCGGGCCTGTCGGACATGGCGCGCTACTACATCGGCGGCATCCTCAAGCACGCCCCGTCGCTGCTGGCGTTCACCAACCCGACGGTGAACTCCTACCACCGCCTGGTCCCGGGCTTCGAGGCGCCGATCAACATGGTGTACTCGCAGCGCAACCGCTCCGCCGCGATGCGCATCCCGATCACGGGCTCGAACCCGAAGGCCAAGCGCGTCGAGTTCCGCGCCCCGGACCCGTCCTCGAACCCGTACCTGGCGTTCTCGGCCCTCCTGCTGGCCGGCCTCGACGGCATCAAGAACAAGATCGAGCCGATGGAGCCGATCGACAAGGACCTCTACGAGCTCTCCCCGGACGAGCACGCGAGCGTCCCGCAGGTCCCGACCAGCCTCGAGGACGTCCTCAAGGCCCTCGAGGAGGACCACGAGTACCTCCTGGCCGGCGGTGTCTTCACCCCCGACCTGATCGAGACCTGGATCGACTACAAGCGCACCCACGAGATCGCCCCGATCGCGCTGCGCCCGCACCCGCACGAGTTCGAGCTCTACTTCGACCTCTAAGCCGTGCCGTGGTCGTGCTGACGCACTGATCGAACGAAGCCCCGTTCCCCTCCTTCAGAGGGGGGCGGGGCTTCTGCGTTGCGCCGGCGCGGCGCTAGCTTCGGGGGATGGACGACACCTGGAAGACCATCGGGGCCCTCGTGGCACGGTTCGACGAGCACGACCGGGAGCGCGGGATGGCGCACGAGGAGAGCGTGACGCTGCAGATCCTGAAGATCGGGGAGGAGTTCGGGGAGGCGGCGCAGGCCGTCATCGGGGCCAAGGGGACCAACCCCCGCAAGGGGAACTCGCACACGTGGAGCGACGTGGAGGCGGAGGTCGCCGACGTCATCGTCACGGCGATGGTCGCGCTGGCCCGGATGCGGCCCGACGCCCCCGCCTTCTTCGCGGAGCACCTGCGGGAGAAGTCCGCCAGGTTCCTCTGACGGGCGCGCCCTCTGACGGGCGCGCTCAGCGCATCAGGGGCATCGCGCCCGTGAGGTCGCGCAGGCAGCGGACCGCGAGTTCCGCAGGGGAGCCGGGGCCCGAGGGCGGGGTGTCCGTGGTGGACCACAGTTCCAGGGAGATGCGGATCGCGTCCGTGGCCGCCGCCGCGAGGAGGCGGACGGCGAGGGGTTCGGCCTCCGGGCCGGCGAGTCGGGCGACGACCGGGACCAGGCGCTCCTCGGAGTCCTGGTTGACCCGGTACCAGACGGCCCGCAGGGCCTCGTCGGTCGTGGCGGCGCGCAGCAGGCCGCGGGTGACCTCAAGGCCCTCGTCGAGGGCCTGGGGGTCCGTGAGGGAGCGGGTGACGGCGCGCTCCAGGGCCTCGGTCAGCGGGGTGCCGGGGTCCTCTTCGGCGAGCAGCGCGCGCCAGGCGTCGCCGCCGCCCGCGAGCAGGGGGGCGACGGCCTCCTGCTTGTTGCGGAAGTAGCGGTAGAACGTGCGCAGCGCGACGCCCGCGCGGTGGGCGATGTCCTCGGCGGTGGTGCCGTCGGGGCCGTGCTCGGCGAAGAGTTCGCAGGCGGCGCGGGCGATGTCGAGCTGGGTGGCCGCCTTGCGGCGCTCGTTCAGCGACGGGGCTCCGGGGCCGGCCTGGGGAGAGTACGGACGAGGGGATCTCACGGGGGAAGGATACCCCGGCCCCGAGGCGGAAATGCATGTTTTGACAGGGTGGCAAAACGTGCCATCGCGGGAGTACGCTCCCCCCATGAACCGTTACGAAGGACGTCGCGTCCTCATCACCGGCGGCGGCTCGGGCATCGGCCAGGCCACCGTCCACCGCATCCTCTCCGAGGGCGGCCGCGTCCACACCGTGGACGTCAACGAAGCCGGTCTCAAGGTCACTGCGGACCGGGCCGCCGCCGACGGCCACGCGGACCGCCTCACCACCGCGGTCCTCGACATATCCGACGAGGCCGCGGTCAAGGCGGGCGTGGCCGCCGCCGTCGACGCCCTCACCGGTATCGACGTACTGGTCAACGCCGCGGGCATCCTGCGCTCCGCGCACACCCACCAGACCACGCTCGAGTTCTGGAACAAGATCATCTCGGTGAACCTGACCGGTACGTTCCTGGTCATCCGCGAGTCGCTCCCGGCGCTGCTCGGGGGCGACCAGCCGGTCGTCGTCAACTTCAGCTCCACCTCGGCGTCCTTCGCCCACCCCTACATGTCCGCCTACGCGGCCAGCAAGGGCGGCATCCAGTCCATGACCCACGCGCTGGCCGCCGAGTACAGCAAACAGGGCCTGCGCTTCGTCGCCGTCGCACCGGGCTCCATCGAGAGCGGCATGACCACCGGCACCGGTCCCGGCCTGCCCGAGGACACCGACTGGAGCCTGTTCGCCAAGCTCGCCCCGGCCCTCGGCCAGGGCTTCGCCGGCCCGCAGACGGTCGCCGGCGTCGTCGCCATGCTGGGCTCCGAGGACGGTGCCTTCATCACCGGCACGGAGATCCGCATCGACGGCGGCACGCACTACTAGGCGGCCCCGTCGGCCCGTCGGCCCCGTCAGCCCCTGAAGCGGTCCCACAGCCGGGGGAAGCGCTCCGCGAGCACGGCTTCGTTCTCGAAGTCCAGCGCGGCGCCCTCCGGCTCCGCCGCCTGCAGCGGGATCCCCAGATCCGGCGCGACCGACCCGGTCAGCTGCTCGTACGCCTCGTCCGCCGCGTACCCCAGCTCCTCGCCGTCCCCGTCGATCTCCTCGTCGAACTCGTCGAGGAGCTCCGCGAGCTGGTCCGGGTCGTGCACCCCGCCCTCGAAGACCTCCCGGCCCTGGCCGATCAGCCAGCACCGGAAGTAGTCGAACGCGTCGTCGCTGGCCCCGTCGAGCAGGACCCAGGCCGCGCCCCACAGGTCCCAGGTGTACGCCCGGTTGTACCGCGACTCGAAGTGCCGGGCGAAGTCCAGGACGGAGTCCGGGTCGAGCTGTGCCAGCCGCTCCACGAGCAGCTCGGCGTGTTCCTCGGGGTCGCCCTCGGCGGCCTCGCGGGTACGGTCGACCATCTCCCAGAACTCCGTCTCGTCCATCACCGCTCAAGCATCACGGGTACACCCCCTCGCCGCCACCGCGCGTGCCGCGAAAGGCCGGTCCGAGACCCCCGCACGGCCGCATGCCCACGCGAAAGGCGGCCCGCTCCCGAAGGAACGGACCGCCTCACGGTCGTTCGGTGCACCGGCCGTACGGGCCGCCGGGGCCTACAGGCCGTAGCGCTCCCGGGCCTCCTTGATGGAGGACGCCGGGACCTCGCCGCGACGGGCGAGCTGGGCCAGCGCGGCCACCACGATCGACTGGGCGTCGACGCCGAAGTGGCGGCGGGCGCCCTCACGGGTGTCGGAGAGGCCGAAGCCGTCCGTACCCAGCGAGGTGTAGTCCTGCTCGACCCACTGGCTGATCTGGTCCGGGACCTGACGCATCCAGTCGGAGACGGCGAGCACCGGGCTGGTGACGCCCTCCAGCGCACGGGTGACGAACGGGGTGCGCATCTCCCCGCGCAGCAGCGCCTCGTCGCACTCCAGCGCGTCGCGGCGCAGCTCGCCCCAGGAGGTGGCGGACCAGACGTCGGCGGCCACGTTCCAGTCGGCGGCGAGCAGTTTCTGCGCGTCCAGCGCCCAGTGGATCGCCGTACCGGAGGCCATCAGCTGGATCTTCGGGGCGTCGGCGGCCGGGGCCGCCTCCGCGAGGTCCGCCGCCGTGTTGAAGCGGTAGAGGCCCTTGAGGATGCCCTCTTCCACGCCCTCGGGCATGGCCGGCTGCGGCTTCGGCTCGTTGTAGACCGTCAGGTAGTAGAAGACGTCTTCCGGCTTCTCGCCGTACATCCGGCGCAGACCGTCCTTGACGATCACCGCGATCTCGAACGCGAAGGCCGGGTCGTAGTTGAGCGACGCCGGGTTCGTGGACGCGATCAGGTGGGAGTGGCCGTCCGCGTGCTGCAGGCCCTCACCGGTCAGGGTGGTGCGGCCGGCGGTGGCGCCGACGATGAAGCCCTTGCCGAGCTGGTCGGCGAGCTGCCACATCTGGTCGGCCGTGCGCTGCCAGCCGAACATCGAGTAGAAGATGTAGAACGGGATCATCGGCTCGCCGTGCGTCGCGTACGACGTACAGGCGGCGATGAAGTCGGCCATGGCGCCGGCCTCGGTGATCCCCTCGTTGAGGATCTGGCCGTCCTTGGCTTCCTTGTAGTACATGAGCTGGTCGCGGTCGACCGGCTCGTACGTCTGGCCCAGCGGCGAGTAGATGCCGGCCGACGGGAAGAGGGACTCCATACCGAAGGTGCGGGCCTCGTCGGGGACGATCGGAACCCAGCGCTTGCCGGTCTCCTTGTCCCGCATCAGGTCCTTGACGAGCCGGACGAAGGCCATGGTGGTGGCCATCTCCTGCTTGCCGGAGCCCTTGAGCAGCGGGGCGAAGGAACGGTCCGCCGGAGCCGGCAGGGCCACGTGCTTGACCTTGCGGGCCGGGGCCGGACCGCCGAGCGCCGCGCGGCGCTCGTTCAGGTACTGGACCTCGGGGCTGTTCGCGCCCGGGTGGCCGTACGGGACCTGGCCGTCGGCGAAGGCGCTGTCCGGGATCGGGAGGCCAAGGAGGTCACGCATGTCCTTGAACTCGTCGATCGTCAGCTTCTTCATCTGGTGGTTCGCGTTCTTCGACTCGAACCCGGCGCCCAGCGTGTAGCCCTTGACGGTCTGCGCGAGGATGACCGTCGGCGCACCCTTGTGCTCCAGGGCGGCCTTGTACGCGGCGTAGACCTTGCGGGGCTCGTGGCCGCCGCGGGAGCTGTGGAAGCACTCGGCGATCTTCGCGTCGGAGAGCACACCGGCCAGCTGCACGAGCTCGGCGTTGGCGCCGAAGAAGTGCTGGCGGATGTAGGCCACGTCGCGGGTCGCGTACGTCTGGAACTGCGCGTCGGGTACCTCGCGCAGGCGGCGTACCAGGGCGCCCGTGGTGTCGAGCTGGAACAGCTCGTCCCAGGCGGAGCCCCACAGCGACTTGATGACGTTCCAGCCGGCGCCGCGGAACTGGGCTTCCAGCTCCTGCACCACGCGGAAGTTCGCGCGGACCGGACCGTCGAGGCGCTGCAGGTTGCAGTTGATGACGAAGGTCAGGTTGTCGAGCTGCTCGCGGGAGGCCAGGGCCAGGGCGGCGGTCGACTCGGGCTCGTCCATCTCGCCGTCGCCCAGGAAGGCCCAGACGTGCGAGTTGGCGGTGTCCTTGATGCTCCGGTTCTGCAGGTAGCGGTTGAAGCGCGCCTGGTAGATCGCGGAGAGCGGGCCGAGGCCCATGGAGACCGTCGGGAACTCCCACAGCCACGGCAGGCGCCGCGGGTGGGGGTAGGACGGCAGGCCGTTGCCGCCGGCCTCCTGGCGGAACTTGTCGAGCTGCTGCTCGGAGATCCGGCCGTCGAGGAAGGCGCGGGCGTAGATACCGGGGGAGGCGTGGCCCTGGATGTAGAGCTGGTCGCCCGATCCGTCGGCCTCCTTCCCGCGGAAGAAGTGCTGGAAGCCGGTCTCGTACAGCCACGCGGCGGAGGCGAAGGTGGCGATGTGGCCGCCGACGCCGTACTTGGAGCCGCGGGTCACCATGGCGGCCGCGTTCCAGCGGTTCCACGCGGTGATCCGGGCTTCCATCGCCTCGTCGCCGGGGAACTCCGGCTCGGCGGCGGTGGGGATGGTGTTGACGTAGTCCGTCTCAAGGAGCTTCGGCAGCGCGAGGCCGGCGGCCTCGGCGTGCTGAAGGGTGCGACGGAGCAGGTATTCGGCGCGGCGCGTACCGGCGGCCTTGGCGACGGCGTCGAGTGAGGCCGCCCATTCGGCGGTCTCCTCGGTGTCGCGGTCCGGGAGCTGGTCGAGCTCGCTCGGAAGCTTTCCTACGGGGTCGGACATCGGTGTGCGCCGCCTTCCGGACAAAGGAGAGGTGGTGAAGAAATCCCTGACGGGCAGGACAGGGTCGTTGGACCCGGTTGGGGTCCGCGGATGACTGTAAGGCGCTGATCGATGATCGATCAAATGAAAGTGACGAAGAAACGTCCATATGACAAAAGTCGGCACCGGGTGCCATGAAAATGGGCACCCAGTGCCGGGCAAAGCGGGATGAAGCGGGCGGTCGAGCGGGTCTCGAAGGGCGAGATCAAGCCCGCGGCGCGCAGCCCAGAACGTGCCGCTTCACGAGCAGGCCGATGTCCGGGTCCTGATTGCGGAAGGCGTCCACCAGGGCCTCGTGCTCTTCGGCGTAGGACTTCTGGACGGTTCCCAGCCACCGGATGGACAGGGCCGTGAAGACCTCGATGCCCAGGGACTCCCAGGTGTGCAGCAGCACGCTGTTGCCGGCGGCCCGCACCATCTCCCGGTGGAAGCCCACGGTGTGCCGCACCTGGGCCGTGCCGTCCGCACCGCGGTCGGCCTCCCACAGGGCCGCCACGTGCGGTTCCAGGGCCGAGCAGTCGGCCGCCAGCCGGGGCGCGGCCAGCTCGGCGGCGATCTGCTCCAGGCCCGCCCGGACCGGATAGATCTCCTCCAGGTCCGCCGCCGACAGGTTCCGTACGCGCACGCCCTTGTTCGGCGCCGACTCGATCAGCCGCAGCGTCTCCAGCTCGCGCAGGGCCTCGCGCACGGGCGTCTGGCTGACCTCCAGCTCCACCGCGATCCGGCGCTCCACGATCCGCTCACCGGGCTTCCAGCGCCCGCTGACGATCCCCTCCACGATGTGCTCGCGGATCTGCTCGCGCAGCGAGTGCACGACGGGTGGGGTGATCATCGGGGCTTCATCTCCTGGTGGGTGTGCAGGGTCACGCGGGGCCTGATGCGTAGACAATACGGCGGAGCCGCTCGTGGCGATGCGTTCCTGGTCAGAGGCGCAGGGTGAGGCTGGTTACAACCATCGGCCCGAGGGGCCAGGGTACGACGACGGCGCCCCCGCCCGGGACGTGTGACCCGGGCGGGGGCGCCGTGCGCGACAGGTGCGCCGCGAAGTGCCTTACAGGCCGAGCTCGACCTCGAACTCGCCGGCCTCGAGGATCGCCTTGACGGCCGAGAGGTACCGGGCCGCGTCCGCGCCGTCCACCAGGCGGTGGTCGTAGGACAGGGTCAGGTACGTCATGTCGCGGATGCCGATGTTCGTGCCCTCGGCGGTCTCGATGACCACCGGGCGCTTGACCGTCGCGCCGATGCCCAGGATGGCGACCTGGTTCGGGGGCACGATGACCGTGTCGAACAGCGCACCGCGCGAGCCGGTGTTGCTGATGGTGAAGGTCGCGCCCGACAGCTCGTCCGGCGTGATCTTGTTGCCGCGGACCTTGGAGGCCAGGTCGGCGGTCGCCTTGGAGATGCCCGCCAGGTTGAGGTCACCGGCACCCTTGATGACCGGGGTCATCAGGCCCTTCTCGGAGTCCACGGCGATGCCGATGTTCTCCGAGTCGAAGTAGGTGATGGTGCCCTCGTCCTCGTTGATCCGGGCGTTGACGACCGCGTGGGCCTTCAGCGCCTGGGCCGCGGCCTTGACGAAGAACGGCATCGGGGACAGCTTGACGCCCTCGCGGGCGAGGAAGCCGGCCTTGGCCTTCTCACGCAGCTTCATGATCTTGGTGATGTCCACCTCGACCACGGAGCTGAGCTGCGCCTGCGAGTGCAGGGCCTTCATCATGTTGTCGCCGATGACCTTGCGCATGCGGGTCATCTTGACCGTCTGACCGCGCAGCTCGGACACCGCGGCGGCCGGAGCCTTCGCGGCATGGCCTCCGGCAGTCACTGCAGCAGCCGGCGCCGGGGCGGCAGCGGCGGCCTTGGCGGCCTCGGCGGCGGCCAGGACGTCCTGCTTGCGGATGCGGCCACCGACACCGGTGCCCGAGACCACGGACAGGTCGACGCCGGACTCCGTGGCGAGCTTGCGCACCAGCGGGGTCACGTAGGCACCCTCGTCACCGGCGGAAACCGGGGCGGCGGGGGCGACCGGGGCCACGGGGGCGACCGGAGCCGGAGCCGCGACGGGCGCCGGAGCGGCGACGGGCGCCGGAGCGGCCACGACCGGAGCCGGGGCGGCGACCGGGGCGGCAGCGGCGACCGGAGCGGCGACCGGAGCGGCAGCGGCGACCGGAGCCGGAGCGGCGGCGGCCGGGGCGCCCGCGGGGGCCGCACCTGCCACGCCGATGACGGCCAGACGGGCGCCGACCTCGGCGTTCTCGTCCTCGGCGACCAGGATCTCCAGCAGGACGCCGGCGACCGGGGCGGGGATCTCGGTGTCGACCTTGTCGGTCGAGACCTCGAGCAGCGGCTCGTCGGCCTCGACGGACTCGCCGACCTGCTTCAGCCAGCGGGTGACGGTGCCCTCGGTGACGGACTCGCCCAGGGCGGGGAGCACGACATCGGTACCGGAGGCCGGAGCGGCGGCGGCCGGAGCCGCGGCCACGGGGGCCTCGGCGACCGGTGCCGGCGCGGCGGCGGCCGGGGCCGCGGGGGCCTCGGCGACCGGGGCCTCGGCGGCGGCCGGAGCGGCGGCCGCGGCCGGCGCGCCCGAGCCGTCGTCGATGACGGCCAGTTCGGCGCCGACCTCGACGGTCTCGTCCTCGGCGACCTTGATGGAGGCGAGGATGCCCGACACGGGGGAGGGGATCTCGGTGTCGACCTTGTCGGTCGAGACCTCGAGCAACGGCTCGTCGGCCTCGACGCGCTCGCCCTCGGCCTTCAGCCAACGGGTGACAGTGCCCTCGGTGACGCTCTCTCCGAGCGCCGGAAGGGTTACGGAAACCGACATGGTTTCAGTTGCTCCTAACGAATGTGCGGATGTGGTCGGTCGTCGCGCCCGTGACGATCAGTCGTGGTTGTGCAGCGGCTTGCCGGCCAGGGCCAGGTGGGCCTCGCCGAGCGCTTCGTTCTGGGTCGGGTGCGCGTGGATCAGCTGCGCGACCTCGGACGGAAGGGCTTCCCAGTTGTAGATCAGCTGGGCTTCGCCGACCTGCTCGCCCATCCGGTCACCGACCATGTGGATACCGACCACGGCACCATCCTTGACCTGGACGAGCTTGATCTCGCCCGCGGTCTTGAGGATCTTGCTCTTGCCGTTGCCCGCGAGGTTGAACTTCGCGGCGATGACCTTGTCCGCGCCGTAGATCTCCTTGGCCTTGGCCTCGGTGATGCCCACGGACGCGACCTCGGGGTGGCAGTACGTGACGCGCGGGACGCCGTCGTAGTCGATCGGGACGGTCTTGAGACCGGCCAGACGCTCGGCCACCAGGATGCCCTCGGCGAAGCCGACGTGCGCGAGCTGGAGGGTCGGGACGAGGTCGCCGACCGCCGAGATGGTCGCCACGTTGGTCTGCATGTACTCGTCGACCAGGACGTAGCCGCGGTCCATCGCGACGCCGTTCTCCTCGTAGCCGAGGCCCTGGGAGACCGGGCCGCGGCCGATGGCGACCAGCAGCACCTCGGCCTCGAAGGTCTTGCCGTCGGCGAGGGTGACCCGTACGCCGTTCTCGGTGTACTCGGCCTTGTCGAAGAAGGTGCCGAGGTTGAACTTGATGCCGCGCTTGCGGAACGCGCGCTCCAGAAGCTTCGAGCTGTTCTCGTCCTCGACCGGCACGAGGTGCTTGAGGCCCTCGATGACGGTGACCTCGGCCCCGAAGGACTTCCACGCCGAGGCGAACTCGACGCCGATGACGCCGCCGCCCAGGATGATCGCGGACTCGGGCACGCGGTCCAGGACCAGCGCGTGGTCCGAGGAGAGGATGCGGTTGCCGTCGATGTTCAGGCCCGGCAGCGACTTCGGCACGGAGCCGGTCGCCAGCAGGACGTGGCGGCCCTGGATGCGCTGGCCGTTCACGTCGACGGAGGTCGGCGAGGAGAGGCGGCCCTCACCCTCGATGTACGTCACCTTGCGGGAGGCCACCAGGCCCTGCAGGCCCTTGTACAGGCCCGAGATGACATCGTCCTTGTACTTGTGGACACCCGCGATGTCGATGCCCTCGAAGGAGGTCTTGACACCGAACTGCGCGGCCTCGCGAGCCGAGTCGGCGACCTCGCCCGCGTGCAGCAGAGCCTTCGTGGGGATGCAGCCGTTGTGCAGGCAGGTGCCGCCGAGCTTGTTCTTCTCGATCAGGGCAACGTCCAGACCCAGCTGGGATGCGCGCAGCGCCGCGGCGTAACCGCCACTGCCGCCGCCGAGGATCACTAGGTCGAAAACGGTGCTGGCGTCGTTCGCCACGTCACGTCCTCCATGCATGTGCGCCGAGCACCGGTCCTCTGTGACCGGGCGGCGGCTGGTATACGGCCGCTTTTTCTTCGGCCCTGTGGTGGGGGCCCTGTCCTGCCGAGAACCCATCTTCGCATTTGTCGGCGGAACGCGGGACGCCGGGCCTGCCCTGGGTCAGGTCGTTCTGCCCGAACCGGGGGTTACCGCAGCGTAGAAACCTACGGATTTCGTTGAGAGTGAACAGGCCCCGGGCCCGATCAGAAAATCTGATCATGCCCGGGGCCTGGTCTATCGCTGTACCGCTGTACCGCTGTACCGCTGTACCGCTCGGCTACGCCGTGGACGTCAGCCCAGGTCGCCGGTGGCGGTGCGCTCGGCCAGCCGCACCAGGGTGCGCACGGCCGAGCCGGTGCCGCCCTTGGGGGTGTAGCCGAACGGGGCGCCCTCGTGGAAGGCGGGGCCCGCGATGTCGAGGTGGGCCCAGGTGATGCCCTCGCCGACGAACTCCTGGAGGAAGAGGCCGGCCACCAGGCCGCCGCCCATCCGGACACCCATGTTGGCGATGTCGGCGGTGGGGGAGTCCATGGTCTTGCGCAGGTCCTCGGGGAGCGGCATCGGCCAGGAGGCCTCGCCGACCTCCTCGGCGATCTCGTGGATGGAGGTGCGGAAGGCGTCGTCGTTGGCCATGATGCCGAAGGTGCGGTCGCCCAGGGCCATCACCATGGCGCCGGTCAGGGTCGCCACGTCGACGATCGCGTCCGGGGTCTCCTCGGAGGCCTTGGTCAGCGCGTCGCCCAGGACCAGGCGGCCCTCGGCGTCCGTGTTGAGCACCTCGACGGTCTTGCCGCTGTACATGCGCAGCACGTCGCCCGGCTTGGTCGCCGAGCCGGAGGGCATGTTCTCCGCGAGCGCGAGCCAGCCGGTGATGTTGACCTGGAGGCCGAGCTTGGCGGCCGCGACGACGGAGGCGAAGACGGCGGCGGCGCCGGCCATGTCGCACTTCATCGTCTCGTTGTGGCCGGCCGGCTTCAGGGAGATGCCGCCGGAGTCGTAGGTGATGCCCTTGCCGACGAAGGCGAGGGTCTTCTCCGCCTTGGCGTGGGTGTAGGAGAGCTTCACCAGGCGCGGCGGGTTCTCGGAGCCCTTGCCGACGCCCATGATGCCGCCGTAGCCACCCTTGATCAGGGCCTTCTCGTCCAGGACCTGGACCTTGATGCCGTTCTCCTTCGCGGCCGCGCTCGCGACGGCGGCGAAGGCCTCGGGGGTGAGGTCGTTCGGCGGGGTGTTGACCAGGTCACGGGCGATGTTGATCTCGGTCGCGACGATCGTGGCGCGCTCGGCCGCGGCCTTGTGCTCCTTGTCGCGCGGCTTGGCGCCGAGCAGGGCGATCTCGGCGAGCGGCTGCTTCGGGCCGCTGTTCTTGTTGCCGTCCGAGGCCTTCCTCTCGCCGCCCTGGTACGCGGTGAACGCGTACGCGCCCAGCAGTGCGCCCTCGGCCACGGCCGTGACGGCGGAGGCGTCGTCCAGGGGGAGTGCGAAGGCGGCCTTCTTGGTGCCGTGCAGGGCACGGGCGGCGGCGCCGGCGGCGCGGCGCAGCGCCTCCTCGTCGTAGGACTCGTCCGTGTCGGGAAGGGCGCCCAGCCCGACCGCCAGCACGACCGGGACCTTGAGGCCGTCCGGGGCCGGCAGCTTGGTGGTCTCGCCTTCGGCGCCCGAGGCACCGAGCGCGTCGAGCACGGCGGCGAGCTTGCCGTCGTACGCCTTGTCCACGGCCTCGGCGCCCGCGGCGACGACGGGGCCCTTGGGGCCCTTCGCCACGCCGACGACGAGGGCGTCGGCGCGCAGCGTCGCCGGTCCGGCAGTGCTGAGAGTCAGAGCAGTCACGGTGGTGAATTCTCGCTTCCGTTTTGGTGGTGTGGGCCGAGTGGGTGGACGGCCGTCCGTAGCGATCGTATTCGGGCCCGATGGCCGCCGGAAATGAGCCTACGCGTACGTACTCGTCCGCACGCCACTCGAAGGTTTGGCAAGTTGTTCGATCACGAGGCGGGCAGGTTCACCCATCTGTGGCTTCTGCTCCAGGTTTGCCTCTCGGACCTGACGAGGTCCGAAACACTCGGACCACTCTCGCAAGGGGACGCGGGGTTCCTTTGCATCATTTCCACAGAGCCTCCCCGGTCTGGCTCAACGCCACAGGCCGAAGTCGAGGATCTGCGGGGGGAAAGGCCGAAATGGTCCACAAGAACCGGATGAACAGGCTCGCCGCCGTCTGCCTCGCGGCTGCCATAGCATCCGTCGCGGTACCCGGAGCGGCCGCGCAGGCGGCGGTCACTCCGCGAGTCGACCTTCGGGTCCTCGTCGTCGACGACGGCGGGAGCTCGGTCGAGGCGATCACGGCGGAGCTCCGCGACACGGGGGTTCCGTACACCCGCGTCGACCTGGCCAGCGGGAGCCGTCCGGTCGTCAACGCGGCGTTCCTCGCCGACACCGTCGACGGGCGGCCGCGCGCCAAGTTCCAGAGCGTGGTGCTGCCGAACGAGAACCCGTTCGGGGCGGGCTCGGCCGAGATGGCCGCGCTCACCGCGTACGAAACGGCGTACGGAATCCGTCAGGTCGACGCCTACACCTGGGCGCACCCGGGCGTCGGCCTGGAGTACACCGACAACGGCGGCTACAGCGGAACCCTCGACGGCACCCAGGCCGCCGTCACCGCCGCCGGCAAGGCGGGCCCCTTCGGCTACCTCGGGGGGCAGGTGGCCTTCGAGGACAACTCGCCGCTGATTCCCGAGAGCTACGGGTACATGGCCAAGCCGCGGCCGGGCTACACCAGCTACCTCGACGCCCCGGTCGGCTCCGGACGGGCCTCGCTCGTCGGCGAGTACGCCCACGACGGGCGCAGCGAACTGGTCGTCACCTTCGGCTACAACCAGTACCAGCAGCAGTTCCGGCTGCTGGCCCGGGGCATCGTCGAGTGGATGACCCAGGGCATCCACCTCGGCCAGGAGCGCAACTACTTCGCGGTCCACGTCGACGACGTCTTCGCCCCGGACGCCCGCTGGAACAAGGAGCTCAACTGCACGCCGGGCGACTACGCCTGCGCCGGCGGCGAGGGCCAGGAGTCCACGATCCGGATGACGGCCGCCGACGCCGTGTACGCGGCGCAGTGGCAGACGTCCAAGAACTTCAAGCTCGACATGCTCTTCAACGGCGGCGCCGGTGAGGAGTGGAAGGCCGAGAATGGCGGGGTCGACGCCCTGACCGCCCAGCTCGTCGCCGACCGGGCGAAGTACCGGTGGATGAACCACACCTACACCCACCCGTTCCTCGGCTGCGTCCAGGACACCACCACCGTCCCGTGGACCTGCACGAAGAACGGCGCCGGCGCGATCAACTGGATGAGCCGCGCCGAGATCTCGGCGCAGATCCGGGACAACAACAACTGGGCCGCCTCCAAGGGCATCACCACCGACCGCACCGAACTGGTCACCGGTGAGCACTCCGGCCTGAAGACCAACCCGCAGCAGGCCCAGGACAACCCCAACCTGGCCGGCGCGCTCGCCGACAACGGCGTGAAGTGGGCGGGCAGCGACAACTCCCGCGAGCCCGCGCAGCGGGCGGTCGGCGCCGCGCTGACCGTCCCCCGGCACCCGATGAACGTGTACTACAACACGGGCACCAACGCCGAGATGGCCGACGAGTACAACTGGATCTACACCAGCCGGGCCGACGGCGGCAGCGGCATCTGCGAGGACAACCCCGCCACCTCCACCTGCCTGCCGGCCCCCCTCGACGCCGCTTCGGGCTACCTGGACCACATCGTCCCGGCCGAGGCCAGGACCGCCATGCGGCACGTCCTGAACAACGACCCGCGCCCGCACTACGTCCACCAGTCCAACCTCGCCGAGGACCGCACCCTCTACCCGGTGCTCAACCAGGTCCTCGACACCTACCGCACGCTCTACGCACCCTCCGCGCCGATCGTGAACCAGAGCATGAAGGACACCGGCGTCGAGTTCCAGCGCCGCGCGGCATGGAACGCGGCGGTCGCCGCCAACCAGGTCACCGCCTACCGCATCGGCAAGGTCGTCACCGTCAAGGCGCCCTCCGGAGTCGTGGCCCCGGTCACCGCGCCCACCGGCACCAAGAAGCAGCTCCTGCTGGGCACCGCGGACTTCGGCACCGCCTACGCCGGCTCCCGCTCCACCTGGACGGCTCCCGAACTGCTCCAGAGCGCCGTCACGCTGAACACGCCCTGACGTTGCCCATGCCCTGACCATCCGGGCGGGCACGTACAAGACAGCCACGCGTACCACCTAGCGCCGGCGCTCCGAGAACCCCGGGCGCCGGCCCCTTTTCCGTCCTTGGGGGGACACACCGCATGAGCCATGGGCGCCATGTCACCATGCTCACCGAAGGCACCTACCCGCACGTCCACGGGGGCGTCAGCACGTGGTGCGACCAACTGGTCCGCGGCATGCCGGAGGTCGACTTCAACGTCATAGCCCTGACCGGCTCCGGACGGGAGCCGGTCACCTGGGAGTTGCCGCGCAACGTCTACCGCCACACCAGCGTCCCCCTCTGGGGCGCCCCGCAGGCCCGCAGACTGCGCTCGGGCCTGCGCGGCAAGGCCAAACGCGGATTCGCCGAGACCTACGAGACCTTCCTGCTCTCCCTGCTCGACCCCGCTCGCGGCGGATTCTCCGAATCCCTGCGCGAGCTGGCCCGGCTGGCCCGCTCCGGGCGGCTCGCCGCGGCCCTGCGCTCCGAATCGGTGCTGCGCCTGCTGATGACCGTCTGGACCCGCCCCGGCCTGGTCACCGCCGCCGCCGAGCCCACCATCCACGACGCGCTCACCGCCACCGACCTGCTGGAACACGCGCTGCGCCCGCTGTCCGTGCGGATCCCGCCCGACAGCGTCGCGCACGCCGTCAGCAGCGGACTGGCCACCCTCCCCGCGCTCGCCGCCAAGTACCTCGACGAGGTGCCCTTCCTCCTCACCGAGCACGGGATCTACCTCCGCGAGCGCTACCTCGGCTACCGCAGCGCCGAACAGCGCTGGCCCGTCAAGGCGCTCATGCTCGGCTTCTACCGCGAGCTCAACACCGAGGGCTACCGGCAGGCCGACCTGATCACCCCGTGCAACCAGTACAACCGCCGCTGGGAGGAGCGCGGAGGCGCCGACTCCGAGCGGATCCGCACCGTCTACAACGGCGTCGACCCGCACGCCTTCCCCGAGGCCGGCCCCGAACCGGAGGTCCCCACCCTCAGCTGGTGCGGCCGCATCGACCCCATCAAGGACCTCGAAACCCTCGTCCGCGCCTACGCGTTCATGCGCGAGGAGCTCCCCGCCCTGCGGCTGCGCCTCTTCGGCCCGGTCCCGGCCGGCTGCGAGGAGTACAAGCTCAGGCTGGAGAAGCTCGCCGCCGAACTGGGGGTGAGCGACGGGATCTCCTACGAGGGCCGCATCGAGAAGGTCGCGCAGGCCTACGCGGCCGGCTCCATCGTGATGCTCTCCTCCATCAGCGAGGGCTTCCCCTTCTCCATCATCGAGGCCATGTCCTGCGGCCGCACCACCGTCTCCACCGACGTGGGCGGGGTCCGCGAAGCCGTCGGCGACACCGGCCTCGTCGTCCCGCCGCGCGAGCCCGAGACCATGGCCCGCGCCACCCTCGCCCTGCTCCGCGACGACGAACGCCGCGCGGAACTGGGCCGGATGTCCCGCAAGCGGGTGGTGGAGAAGTTCACGCTCCACCAGTCCGTGGACGGCTTCCGCCACATCTACCGCGAGCTCGCCGGCCAGCCCGTCCTGCCCGTCCACGCGGGCGACCAGTGGACCCAGCGCCTCGCCGACCCCTGGTACAAGGAACTCGCCGCCGACGGGAGCCTGTGGTGAGCGGATCCCTCTGGCTGAAGCCCCCCGGCCCGGCCGGGGCCTGGGTGCCCGTCGGCCACGCCGCGGCCGCCGGGCGCGGTACGGCGCCCGCCGCGGACGCGGCCGACGCCCTGCCCGGCATCCCCCGGCCGCGCCGCGCAGGCCCGGCCGCCGACCCGATGGACGAACTCGCCGAGCGCCTCGACGTGTTCATCGCCGCCGCAGTCCACCCCGACGAGATCGCCGCCGTCCTGGAATCCGACGGCATGACCGACGAGCACATCCGCCTCGCCTACGGGCGCCAGGACTCCTTCGGTCTCGCCGAGGAGCTCTACGCCCGGGTGCCGCGCTCCTTCCCGGAGCCCGAGAAGGTCCCCGACCCCTGGAAGGTCCCCCTCACCGCCTGCCTCCTGCGCGGGGTGATCTTCGCCCTGCCCGGGCTCGCCTACCTGCTGGGCGCACCCCTGCTGGACGGCCCCAAGGACCGGCTCGGGCTGCCCGCCGGGACGCTCACCCTGCTCGCCGGGGCGCTCATCGGCTGGGTCTGGGACCAGACCCTGTCCCACCGGGCGTACTCCTGGCTCGGCCTCGGCGACCGGGCCGCCGCCGGGCGGACCCTGCTCGCCGGAGCCCCCGCCGGGGCCCTCCTGGGCACCGCCGCCGCGCTGGCGGTACCCGGCGGGCCCCCCTTCTCCTACGCCTTCGCCGCCGGTCAGGCCCTGTACGTCGGGGCCGCCACCGTGCTGCTCGTCCTCGGGCGGGAGCGGCTGCTGCTGGCCGCGCTCGCCCCGATGGCCGCCGGGGCGCTGCTCTCGCTCTTCCTGGAACCGCCCGTCCCCGTCCGGGTGTTCCTGCTGACGGCCTCCCTCCTGGCCGCCTGCGCCCTGGCCGTACGGGAACTGCCGCTGGCCGACGGCGTACGGGCCCTCGTGCTCCGCGTCCGCGGCTGGACGGAGCACCGGCCGGGCGAACGGGGCCCGGTGCGCTGGCAGATGCTGCGCGGCGCCGAGGAGGAGTACGGGCCGCGCGGTCCCCGGCTCGGGGACTCCGTCCCGTACGGGGTGTTCGGCCTGGGCACCGGTCTGCTCGTGCTGTACGCGGCCCTGGGGGAGGTGCTCGCCGGCGGCCCCGCCGAGGCGGTCGCGGCCCCCTCGGCGGTGGCGCTCACCCTCAGCATGGGCCCCGCCGAATGGCTGCTCCACCGGTTCCGCAGCGGCAGCCTCGCCGGCCTGCGCGCGGCCCGCTCGCCCCGGCAGTTCCGGCTGCGGATGCTCTCCACCCTGGCCCGGTGCCTCGCCACCTACCTGGCGGTGCTGCTGGTCCTCGGCCTCACCGGAACCCTGCTCTGGCCCGGCGCACCCGGCCTGACCGGGGTCCGGGTCGCCACCCTGCTGCTGCTCGGGGCCGTGATGTGGACCGGGCTGCTCCTGCAGTCCTTCGGAGCGGTCCGGCCCGCCGCGGTGGTCTGCGCCTCGGCCGCCGTCACGCAGAGCCTGGCCCTGCTCCTGGGGATCGGCCAGCCGCGCGCCGTGCAACTGGCCGTCGCCGGAGCCGCGGCGCTCGCCCTGGGCACGCTGGTCTGCCTGCTGCTCGGCCGCGCGACGGCCCACCGCTGACCACGGCCCCCCCCCGCCGTGTCACCCCCGATGCACGTGAACCCGTACGAGAAGAAGGACCTCATGCTCCTGGTGCCCCTCTACGAGCACCCCGCCGACCGCCCCGAGTACTGGGAGCGGCTCATCCGCTCCGCGGGCCGGCTGCACTCCGTGGTGCTCAACCCCGCCAGCGGGCCCGGCGAAGCCCCCGACGAGCGGTTCGCCGCCGTCGCGGAAAGGCTCCGCGGGGCCGGGGTGCCCGTCCTGGGGTACGCCGACACCGACTACGGGCGCCGCCCGCACGCCGCCGTGGTTCAGGACCTGCTGCGCCACCGCGACTGGTACGGCACGGACGGGACGTTCCTGGACCAGGCCGCGGCCGGCCCGGAGTTCCTGCCGCACTACCGGCGGCTCGTCGTCGCGGCGCGGGCCGCCGGGGCCCGTACGGTCGTCCTCAACCACGGAGTGCACCCGCACCCGGGCTACGCCGAACTCGCCGACCTGCTCGTCACCTTCGAGGGCCCCTGGGACGCCTACCGGGACGCGGCCGTTCCCCCGTGGACCGCGGACCACCCCGCCCACCGGTTCTGCCACCTCGTCTACGCCGTCCCGCCGGGCGCCCCGGCCGCCGAACTCGCCGAGCGGCTGGCGGCCCAGCGGGGGGCGGGGGTGCACTGCGCGGTCCCGGGGACCGGCGCGCACCCGTGGGGGACCCTGCCGTACGCCCTGGAGGCCGCCGGATGAGACGCCCGCCCACCCGCTCGAAGAGCCGCTGCCGCCTGCTGGTCCACGGTGTCGTCGCCGCCCTGCTGCTCGCGGCCTGCACCTCCGGACCGGACCGGGACCGCGACGAGGAGGCCGTGCCCGACGACCTCTCGCCCGCCCCCGCGCCGGGGGAGCGCTGGCAGCCGGCGCCCGGGGGCAGCTGGCAGTGGCAGCTCACCGGGAAGCTCGACACCTCGGTGAAGGCGGCGGTCTACGACATCGACGGGTTCACCACCACCAAGGAGCAGGTCGCCGAGCTGAAGGCGGCCGGCCGGCGGACCATCTGCTACCTCTCCACCGGTGCCTGGGAGGACTTCCGGCCGGACGCCGGGGCCTTCCCTCCGTCGATGCGCGGGGAGGGCAACGGCTGGGAGGGCGAGCGCTGGCTCGACATCCGGCGGCTCGCGGAACTGGAACCGCTGATCGCCGAACGCTTCGACATGTGCCGGAACAAGGGCTTCGACGCGGTGGAGCCGGACAACATGGACGCCTACCGCAACAAGTCCGGCTTCCCGCTCACCGCGGGCGACCAGCTGAACTACAACCGGCTGATCGTGCGGCTCGCACACGACCGGGGCCTGTCGGTCGGGCTCAAGAACGACCTGGACCAGATCCCGGAGCTGGTGGGGGACTTCGACTTCGCCGTCAACGAGCAGTGCGCCCAGTACGACGAGTGCGGCCGGCTGACCCCGTTCATCGCGGCGGGCAAGGCGGTCTTCCACGTGGAGTACGAGCTCCCGGCGAGCCGGTTCTGCCCGGCCTCGCGCGAGCTGAAGCTCAGCTCGCTGGAGAAGAAGTACGACCTCGGAGCCTGGCGAAAGGCCTGCTGACCGCCTGCCTACGGCCTACCGCCTACCGCCTACCGCCTACTGAGCGTCGGCCGGGCCGCCCGCCGCTCAGCCCACCGGAAGGATCGCGTGCACCCGGTAGCCGCCCCCGAAGCGGGGCCCGGCGAAGCAGGAGCCGCCCAGGGCCACGGCCCGCTCGCGCATGCCGAGCAGGCCGTGCCCGCCGCCGGGATCGCCGGGTTCCGGCGAGGGGTCCGCCGCGGAGCCGCCGTCGTCCAGCACGGTCACCTCCACCGAGCCGCCCACCCGCACCACGCTGACCTCGGCTCCGGCCCCCGGACCCGCGTGCTTGCGGACGTTGGTCAGCGCCTCCTGGATCACCCGGTACGCCGCCAGGTCCACGGCGGCCGGCAGCGGAACCGACGCGGCCGGGCCCAGCTGGACCATCACCTTCACCGGGAGCCCGGCGTGCCGGAAGGTTCCCACCAGGTCGTCCAGGACCGCCAGCCCGGGCGCGGGCTCGGTCGGCGCCTCCGGGTCGCCGGACTGGCGCAGCAGCCCGACGGTCGCCCGCAGCTCGTTCAGGGCCGAGCGGCTGGCGTCCCGTACGTGCGCCAGGGCCTCCTTGGCCTGGTCCGGGCGCTTGTCCATCACGTGCGCGGCCACCCCCGCCTGCACGTTGACCAGGGCGATGTGATGGGCCACCACGTCGTGCAGGTCCCGGGCGATCCGCAGCCGCTCCTCGGCGACCCGGCGCCGGGCCTCCTCCTCACGGGTCCGCTCGGCGCGCTCGGCCCGCTCCTGGATGGCGTCGATGAACGCCCGGCGGCTGCGCACCGCGTCCCCGGCGGCCGCGGCCATGCCGGTCCAGGCGAAGATGCCGAGGTTCTCCTGCGCGTACCAGGGCAGCGGTCCGGCCAGCATGGCCACGCCCGTCAGCCCGGCCATGGTGAGCAGGCCGAGCCTCCAGGTGGTGGGCCGGTCGGTGCGGGAGGCCACCGTGTAGAGGGCGATCACCGTGCACATGGCGACGGGTGCCCGCGGCTCCCCGGTGGTCAGCTCCAGCAGCGAGAGCCCGACGGCCACGGCCAGCACCGCGCGCGGCCGCCGGCGCCGCAGCACCAGGGTGCCCGCGCCGAGCACCATGAGGACCAGTGAGAAGGGCTCGGGGGTGCGGGTCCCGAAGGTCGGCCCGTGCTCCCCGTGCGGGTCGGCGAAGGACCCGACGACCATGGCGACGAGCGCCCCGAACGCCAGTACGGCGTCGGTGGCCAGCGGGTGGTCCCGCATCCACTGCCGCGTGGGGGCGAGCGGCCCGAGGTGTGTCGTCACCCCGATACGGTACGGCCCCGCGCGCGCTTTCAGACCCGGGGCGGCGGGGCGGGAGGCGCCGCGGGCCCGGGGGCGGGCGGGCGCCGCCCGAGCGGGGCGCGGGAGCGCTCCGGGCCCCACTTGGCCCGGACCAGGCAGATCAGCATCACCGCGGCGATGGCGGCCAGGTGTTCCTTGCCCGCCAGGTTGTCCTTGAAGAGCAGCTCGCCGATCATGACCAGGATCACGACGGATCCGGTCAGGTACGCCCGGTAGCGCCAGCAGACGTACACGGCGAGCCCGACCACCGCCGCCGAGGGCCCGGTGTCGTTGACGATCCGGTCCGACGCGGGCAGGCCGAAGGGGTGGTCCGGGCCCAGCGAGAGCCCGATCCGCGCGTACGTGGTCCCGGCCAGGGTGGCCACGTAGCCGATGACCAGCGTGCGCCACCAGCCGATGCAGATCTCAGAGATCCCGAAGACGAGCAGGATCTGCGCGAGCGCGCCCCACACCGGCAGGTCCAGCGCCGGGACGAACAGCGACAGCGGGGTCCGCAGCAGGGCCAGCCAGAGCGGGTCGACGGCCTTGACCGACCCGAGGTCCTGCACCGGCTGGAAGCCCCATGAGGTCTGCTGCACGACCTGGAAGACCGCGGTCAGGCAGACCGCGCCGAGGGTCATCGGGATCGCCCGCCACTTGTCGCGGACGAGCGCGTCCCGGACCGTCCGGTACAGGGGCCCCCACTCGCGGCGGGCGAACCGCCGCAGTGAGGCAGTGCTCAACGCTTGCTCTCCAGATGTCTGCGGTGCATCCACTTCGGCAGCCCGGGTGCTTCCAGGAAGCCCTCGGCCCGGCCCGCCGCGATCCCGATCCGCAGCAGGTCCGAACTCTTCTCGAAGAGCATGAACCGCGGTTCCCAGATCGGCCGGTATTTGGCGTTGGCCCGGTAGAGGGACTCGATCTGCCACCAGCGCGAGAAGAAGCTCAGCAGCGAGCGCCACAGACGCAGCACCGGACCGGCGCCGAGCTTCGACCCGCGCTCGAAGACGGAACGGAACATCGCGAAGTTCAGCGAGACCTGTGTGACCCCGATCTCCTTTGACCGCTCCAGGAGTTCGATGACCATGAACTCCATCAGACCGTTCTCGGAATCCCGGTCGCGGCGCATCAGGTCCAGGGAGAGGCCCTTGGGTCCCCAGGGGACGAAGGACAGCACGGCGCGCAGCTCGCCCGCGCCGTCGAAGCACTCCAGCATCACGCACTGGCCGTCGCCGGGATCGCCCAGCCGGCCCAGTGCCATCGAGAAGCCGCGCTCGGTCGCGCCGTCGCGCCAGTCGTCGGCGCGCAGCAGGAGTACGTCCATCTCCTCGGCCGGGATGTCGGCGTGGCGGCGGATGCGGACGGTGTACCCGGCCCGCTTGACCCGGTTGTACGCCTGGCGGACGGTCCGCATGGCGCGGCCTTCCAGGGTGAACTCGTCGGTCTCCACGATGGCCTCGTCGCCGAGCTCCAGCGCGTCCAGTCCGTGCCGGGCGTAGATCTGCCCGGCTTCCTCGCTCGCGCCCATCACGGCGGGGACCCAGCCGTGCTCGCGGGCCTCGGCCAGCCACGGGTCGATGGCGCCGGGCCAGGCCTCGGGGTCGCCGATCGGGTCGCCGGAGGCCAGTGAGACCCCGCCGACGACGCGGTAGGTGACCGCGGCCTTGCCGGTGGGGGACCAGATGACGGACTTCTCGCGGCGCAGCGCGAAGTAGCCCAGCGAGTCGCGGTCGCCGTGCCGGGCGAGCAGCAGACGGAGCTTCTCCTCGTCCTCCTCGCCGATCGGGTCCACGGCGCGGCGCGAGCGGAAGGCCGCGAACAGGACGGCGAGCAGCAGCAGCGTGGACATCACGTTGATCGCCACGTCCACCCAGCCCGGGGTGGTGATCGTGTTGTATGCCTTGTCGTCCGGCGCCAGGGTGACCAGCCGCATCACGCCGTACCGCCAGCGGGCCAGGAACGTGGCGTCCGCGGCGTCCGGATCGGTGTTGGTCGCGCCGACGAGCAGGGCGGCGACCAGCGAGGTCACCAGCAGGCCGACGGAGGCGACCAGGCTGGCCAGCAGCGGGTTGGAGCGGTCTCCCTTGGCGTAGAACTCCCGGCGGCCCAGCAGCAGGGCGCCGACGAAGAGCGCGGTCAGCCCGAAGGCCACCCAGTTCTGCGGGTGGACGCGGAACTCCGGATAGCAGAACTCGTACGAGCCCCCCGAGCACGGGGTGAAGGAGGCCACGGCGGCCATCGCGAAGGCCGCCAGGAGCAGCCCGCTGAGCACGAGGTTCAAGATCCAGGCCGCGCGTTTGCGGCGGCCCATGGTGGCGGTGAGCAGCAGCGAGAACGCCGCGGAGGCGAAGCCCGCCGTGAGCAGGTACGGGGTGTAGAAATCGGCGGTGCTGTGCCGGCGCAGGTCCTGGCCGAGCGAGAACCACACCGCGCTGAGCAGGTTGACGAAGGTGACGGCACGCAAATACCACACCGCGAAGGTGGCGCTGCGCCGCGAGCGGACGCTGCCCCGGCCGCTTCCCCGGGTGTCTCCCTGGGCACTGGTGTTGGCATTGGCATTGGCATTGGCCTGGGGGTTGGCCTGGGCGTTCCCCCGCCCGCCCCCCGGATTGTTTCTGCCGTTCGGATCCCCACCGGTTCCTCGGTCGGTCTTCCGATCGGTCTCTGCGCTGGTCAAACGGACCTCTCCCATAAAAAGCGATGATATGGGGCATCGCGGTCCGTGCTTCGCTCCGGAGGACCGCGGCCTGGTCGAGGCCGCGGGCTCCTGCGACTCATTCGGTGGGCTCGGCCGCTCGTTCGGGGAGTTCCGCCGCGAGTGCGGCGGCCGCCTGGACGAGGGGAAGAGCCAGCAGCGCCCCGGTTCCTTCTCCCACAGTGACGCCGTGGTCGAGCACGGGGTTGAGCGCCATCCGGTCCAGTGCCTTGGCCTGGCCGGGCTCTCCGCTGGCCTGTCCGGCCAGCCACCAGTCCGGGGCCCGGAAAGCGGCCCGCTGGGCCACCAGCCCGCAGGCCGCCGAAACGACCCCGTCGAGGATCACGGGGGTACGGCGCACCGCGCACTGGAGCAGGAAGCCGGTGATCGCGGCGACGTCGGCGCCGCCGACCGTCGCGAGCAGCGCGACCTGATCCCCGAGGACGGGCCGGGCGCGTCGCAGCGCGTCGCGGATCGCCGCGCACTTGCGCATCCAGGTCAGGTCGTCGATCGGCATGCCGCCGCGGCCGGTGACCACGGAGGCGTCGGTGCCGCACAGGGCGGCGACGAGGGTCGCGGCGACGGTGGTCCCGCCGACGCTCAGGTCACCGAGGACGACCAGGTCGGTCCCGGAGTCGGCCTCCTCGTCGGCGATCTGCATCCCGAGGCGCAGCGCGGCCTCGGCCTCCTCGGTCGTCAGCGCGTCCTCGACGTCGATCCGCCCGCTCCCGCGCCGGACGCGGTGCTTGGTGATCTCCTGGGGCAGCAGGTCGAGATGGCAGTCCAGGCCGGCGTCCACGATCCGTACGGAGGCGCCGAACCGCGCGGCCAGGACCGCCACCGGGCTCCGCCCGTCCAGGACGGCGCGCACCAACTCGTGGGCGCTGCCGGCGGGACGCACGGAGACCCCCTCGGAGGCCACCCCGTGGTCGGCGGCGAACAGCACGACGCGGGGCCGCTCGATCGGCTTGACCGGTACCCGCCCCTGCGCGGCGGCGAGCCACTCGGCGAGTTCGTCGAGCCGCCCCAGCGCCCCGATCGGCACGGCCAGCCGTTCACGGCGTTCCTCGGCGTCACGCCGGACGCCCCCGTCGGGGCGCTCGATCAGATCGGAGAAGTCGTCGAGATTCAGCGTGGTCATTTGCCAGAGGGTACAGCGGCCCCCAGGGCCTGTCGTCAAACTCCCGTCTGCCCCGCGACGCCTGGCCCCAGCGGTGCCCGAACGGTCCGTGCGCCGCGTTCCGTTGCCGGTGCCCGCGGCTATTGCTTGAGGACCAGAGCCTGCCCCGCCACCACCAGGAGGACGTGCTCGCACTCCCCGGCGACCCCCGCGTTCAGCCGCCCCAGCTCGTCCCGGAACCGGCGCCCCGACGCGGTCGCGGGGACCACGCCCGAGCCGACCTCGTTACTGACCAGCACCACCGGCCGGCGGGTCGCGCGGACGGCCGCCACGAGCGATGCGGTCCGTTCCCGCAGCTCCGCGGCGCCCTTGTCCGCCCAGACCGCGTCGTCCCAGGCCCCGGCCCGGTCCATGGCGTCCGTGAGCCACAGCGCCAGGCAGTCGACGAGCAGGGCCGGGCCGTCCTGCTCCAGCAGCGGCACCAGATCGCAGGTCTCCACCGTCCGCCAGGAAGCCGCCCTGCGCTCGCGGTGGAGCCCGACCCGCGCCGCCCATTCCGCATCGCCCTCGCGGGTACCGCCGGTGGCCACGTAGACGACCTCCGGGTAGCCGGTCAGCCGGCGCTCGGCCTCGTACGACTTGCCCGAGCGGGCACCGCCCAGGACCAGGGTCCGCCGCGGCACCTCCGGCGCCGGCCGGTACTCCCCGGCCGCCACCGTGGTCCCGTCCGCCACCGTCCGCGCGCCCGCGGCCGCGCACCGGCGCTCCAGTTCCGCTCCCGGCGGGGTGTCGTGGTCCAGGTGGACGGCGATCACGTCCGTCGCCGGGCCCACCGCCCCGCTGGCCCGAAGCCGCGCCAGCGCCTCCGGCCGGCCGAGCACGTCCGCGAGGACCACGTCGTACGGGCGCCGCCCGCTGGTGCCCGAGGTCCCGGCCGGGGCGCCGCCCGGCGGCAGGTACAGCATCCGGGCGCCGTCCGGCCCGGTCACCTCGTACCCGGTGCCCGGCGCGTCCATCGGCACGGCCCGCACCCGGTGCCCCGAGATCACCGCGAGCTCCCGCCCGTCCGGCACCCGCCCTGCCGCCGGCAGCCCCGGCGGCAGCTCCACGGCGGGGCCGTCGTGCGGGTGGGTCAGCAGGACCTGCCGTACGGCGGCCAGCGAATGCCCCGCCCGGGCGCCGGCGAGCACCGCCCCGGGGGTCAGGTCCAGCAGCAGCGCCCCGTCCACGAGCACGGAGGTGGCGGCGCGCGCCCGGGGCCCCACGGAGAGCGCGCAGGCGGCGCAGGGACAGCCGGGGCGGGGCAGTCCTTCGGGTGTGCCGGTGCCGAGCAGAGTGAGTTCCACAGGATGATCCTCCCGCGTCGCCGGGACTGCTGCGCGCCCGGTTAGTCTGCGGGCACACTCAAGGCGAGAAGCGTGTGAGAAGCGGACGAGCAACGGAGGCGGACATGGCGTGGACGTGGCGGTTCGAGACGGCCGACGGCGATGAGACGAGCCCGTCGGTGGTGCCGGAGGAGTTCACCACGCAGGGGGACGCCGAATCCTGGATCGGCGAGTACTGGAAGGACCTCCTCGAGGGCGGTACGGAACAGGTGAAGCTGTCCGACGACAACGGGGTCCAGCTCTACACGATGAGCCTGCGCGAGGCCGCCGAACTCTAACCGGCGCCGACCGGTTCCGGCCGGGTGCGCGAGAGCCCGGACTCCCTCGGGGGTCCGGGCTCTGCCGTGCAAGGGGTGCTCGGGCGCTCGTGCAAAGGGGTGCTCGGGCGCTCAGCCCCGTACGCCGCACAGGTGCAGCAGCGCGGCGACCCCGCGGTAGGGGTCGGTCCGCCCGGCGCGGTCCTCGGCGGCGAGCAGCCTCTCCAGCTCCTCGTCGGCGGGGAGCTGGTCCCCGGCCTCGGTGCCGTCGGTGAAGACGCGCACGCCGTACCAGGTCTGCAGCGGGGCGCCGATCCCCGACAGGGTCGCGGTCAGCGTGGCCAGCCGGTCGGCGCGTACGTCCAGGCCCAGCCGGTTCCTGTAGTCGACGCCGTCGAAGGCCGCCAGCGCGGCCGTCCAGTCGCCGTGCAGGCCGGGCCGCATCGCGAGGGCGTCGCCGTTGCGCACCAGCAGGGACAGCAGTCCGCCGGGGGCCAGCATCCGGGCGAGGCCGGCGAGCATGGCGTCCGGCTCGGGCACGTACATGAGGACGCCGTGGCAGAGCACGACGTCGAAGCTGCCCGGCAGGAAGTGTGCGCCGGTCTCCCGGCCGTCGCCCTCCATGAGGCGGACGCGGTCCTGGATCCCGGGGGGCTCGGCGGCCAGCACCTCACGGGCGACGGCCAGCATGGCCGGGTCCTGCTCCAGCCCGGTCACCATGTGCCCGGCTCGGGCCAGGCGCAGCGCCTGGGTGCCCTGGCCCATGCCGACGTCGAGGACGCGCAGCCGCTGCCCCACGGGGAAGCGGTGCGCGATCTGCTCGTCGACCTGACGGCCGACGAGTTCTTGGCGCACCACGTTGCGGAGCCCGCCCAGGCCTTCGAGCCAAAGCCGGGCCCCGTCCGTGAAGCCACCCCCGCCGAACGCTCCGGGCGTTCCTCGGCTCAGGGCCGTTCCCCGCGCTTGACCTGCGGCTTCGGCAGACGCAGTCGGCGCATCTGGAGCGTGCGCATCAGGCCGTACGCGACGGCGCCGCGCTTGGGCTCGTTCGGGAAGCGCTCGTTCAGGGCCTTGCGCAGGCGGATGAACATGCCGATGGAGTCGACGATGATCAGCGCGATCACGCCGAGCCACAGCAGGAGCGCGATGTTCTGGATGGACGGCACCCGCACCATGCTCAGCACCAGGATGATCACGGCCAGCGGCAGGAACATCTCGGCGACGGAGAAGCGGGAGTCCACGAAGTCGCGCACGTACCTGCGCACGGGACCCTTGTCGCGGTTGGGCAGATAACGCTCGTCGCCATTGGCGAGGGCCTCGCGCTGCTTGGTCATCTCGACCCGGCGGCGCTCACGAGCTCGCTTGGCATCCTCCTTGCGGTTGCCGGTCGAGGCCACCACGGCCTTGCGCTGCGACTGGGCCACAGCACGCTTCGGCGTCGGGCGGCCCTTCGGGGCCTGAGGGTCACGGGACTGCGAGAGGTCGGCGCTCACCTTGTCGGTGGCGGCGTCCTTCTCTTCCTTGGAGGATCGGCTACCAAACACAAAACCCAAGGGTACGTGGTTGAGGGCACGCGCCCCATCCCGGCGGGGAACGATCCGGCAACGGCGGGCGTCCTTCCTGGGGGAAGCACCTACTCCTTACGCCTGACACGGCGGACGAGCAGTCGTCCTGGAGGAGGAGCGCATCCCCGCTCGAACAGTGCGGTAATAGAGACAGGGCCCGTACTGTGGGTCTTGTTGGTGACCTGGAGCACAGTCCGTCTAGAAGGGGGCGCGCGAAGCCCATGAGCGGTGTCATGAAGCGTATGGGGATGATCTTCCGCGCGAAGGCGAACAAGGCCCTGGACCGGGCCGAGGACCCGCGCGAGACCCTCGACTACTCGTACCAGAAGCAGCTGGAGCTGCTTCAGAAGGTGCGCCGCGGCGTTGCCGACGTGGCGACCTCCCGCAAGCGGCTGGAACTGCAGCTCAACCAGCTCCAGGGCCAGTCCAGCAAGCTGGAGGACCAGGGCCGCAAGGCGCTGGCCCTGGGCCGCGAGGACCTGGCCCGTGAGGCCCTGTCCCGCCGCGCCTCGCTGCAGCAGCAGGTCAGCGACCTGGAGGTGCAGCACCAGACCCTCCAGGGCGAGGAGGAGAAGCTGACCCTCGCCGCGCAGCGGCTGCAGGCCAAGGTGGACGCCTTCCGCACGAAGAAGGAGACCATCAAGGCCACGTACACGGCCGCCCAGGCGCAGACGCGGATCGCCGAGTCCTTCTCCGGCATCTCCGAGGAGATGAGCGACGTCGGCCTCGCCATCCAGCGCGCCGAGGACAAGACGGCGCAGCTCCAGGCCCGCGCCGGCGCGATCGACGAGCTGCTGGCCTCCGGCGCGCTCGACGACCAGAGCGGCCTCGGCTCCAAGGACGACATCCAGGCCGAGCTCGACCGCCTCTCCGGCGGGACGGACGTGGAGCTGGAGCTCCAGCGCATGAAGGCCGAGCTGGCGGGCGGCACCTCCGCCCCGCAGTCGGCCATCGAGGGCGGCGCCCCGGGCGCCGGCCAGCAGCCGCAGACCCAGCACCGGTTCGACAAGCAGTAGGACGGGGCCCGTCATGATTGTCCGCATCATGGGGGAAGGTCAGGTGGAGCTGGCGGACAGCCACTTCACCGAGCTCAACAAGCTGGACGACGAACTGCTCGCGGAGATGGAGAGCGGTGACGAGGCAGGCTTCCGGCGCACGCTGGGCGAGCTCCTCGAAGCCGTACGGCGGCTCGGCAGACCGCTGCCCGACGAGGCGCTGGAGCCGTCGGAGCTGATCCTGCCCGCCCCCGACGCCTCACTGGACGAGGTGCGGGAGATGCTCAGCGACGACGGCCTGATCCCGGGCTGATCCCGGGCCGGGCCGCGGGCCGCGACGCGGGCCGCGACGCGGGCCGCGACGCGGGCCGTGGCCGTGGCCGTACGACGTGAACGCGAGGGCCCGTCCCCGAGGGGGCGGGCCCTCGCGCCGTCTCCGTAGCGGCCGCCGGGTCAGTGCGGCTTCTTCGTGACGGCCTTCTGCTCCGGGTCGGGCGTGCCGCCGATGAAGTTCTCGAACCTGCGCCGCGGCGAGGCCCACCGCCGGTCGTGGTGGAAGGCGCGCAGCCCGGCCTTGGCGCGGGCCTTCGGGCGGTTGGCGTAGAACTTCTTCGCGTACGGGGAACCGGGCCGGGCGAGGCGGATCGCGCCGATCAGCGCGACGAAGGGGATGACCGTGCCGAAGAACGCGGTGCGCGGTTTGCCCTTCCACAGGGCGATCAGGGCGAGGAAGAAGTTGGTCGCCGTGTTCATGGCGACCAGGCCGCGGTTGTGCCGCTCGTCCTCGGTGAGGTCGTTGACCCCGAAGGGCAGGAAGCCGCCCAGCACCAGCGCCACGATCGCCGCCGTCAGGACCACGATCTCCACGCTCTTGCGCCCCTGCTCGCTCCAGTAGACGTCGTCCAGGTGCAGGATCAGCGCGAACTCGTCCAGCACCAGCCCCGCGCCCAGCCCGAAGATCACGGCCGACAGCCCCGCCCCGAAGCTGTGCCGGGCGCTGCCGATCGCGCCGAAACCGCCGATGATCACGAGGATCACGCCGGGAACCACGTGGTGGATGTGCATGCCGCCCGGGGTGACGTTCTTGAAGGGTCCCCGGCCCGCCCGGATCATGCGGGTGATCACCCGGGTGACCAGGAAGGACAGGACGAAGGAGACCAGCGCGAGGAGCAGCGGGAGCTTCCCCGGCTCCATAATGTTGCGATACCACCAGTGACCCATGCCACCACCTCACCATTTGGGGCGTTATGGGTAACTTACCGGTCCCGTCGAGCGGGTAGCGTTCGCGCCGATGACAGATTCGTACGACGGCCCGCCCCTGACCCCGCCCCCGGACCGGGCCTCCCTGCTCGACGGGGTCCGCTTCGCCTTCGGCACGCTCACCGTGCTGCCCGCGCGCATCACCCGCTGGGACCGTCCCGCCGCCCGCACCGGCATGGCCTGCGCCCCGCTCGCCGGGCTCGTCGTGGGGCTCCTCGCCGCCGTGCCCGGGGTGCTCCTGCTGCTGTGCGGCGGTGGCCCGCTGCTCGCCGCGGCCGTCACCGTCGCCGTACCGGCGGCCCTGACCCGCGGCCTGCACCTGGACGGCCTCGCCGACACGGTGGACGGACTGGGCAGCGCCAAGCCGGCCGACGCCGCGCTGCGCATCATGAAGCAGTCCGACATCGGCCCCTTCGGGGTGGTGGCGCTGGTGTTCGTGCTGCTGGTCCAGGTCGCGGCGCTGGCCGACGTGTACGCCGACAGCTGGACCCGGGGTGCGCTGGCCGCCGTGGTCGCGGCCGTCACCGCCCGGCTCGCCATGACCCTGGCCTCCCGCGACGGGGTCCCCCCGGCCCGCCCCGAAGGACTGGGCGCGGCGGTCGCCGGAGTCGTCCCCTTCCGCACCGCCGCCCGGGTCGCCGTGCTCACGGTGCTCCTGTCCGCCGCCGCCGCGCTGCCGATGGGCCTGCCGGTCGCCGCGCAGCACGCGGTGGCGGTCCTGGCCGCCCTGTTGGCGGCGGAAGCCCTGCTCCGGCGCTGCGTGCGCCGCTTCGACGGGGTCACCGGCGACGTGTTCGGAGCCCTGGCCGAGGTCTCGGCGACGACGGCCCTGGTGGTACTGGCCCTGGGCTAGGCCGTCTGGCCGGTACCGCCTGGCCGGCGCCGCCGGTCCGGGCCCGCCGCGCGGGACGACGTAGGGTCGGGGCGTGGAAGAGACCTTGAACCAGGCCCCGACGCCCATCCGGGTGCTCCTCGCCGACGACCAGGCCCTGCTGCGCAGCGCGTTCAAGGTGCTCGTCGACTCCGAGGCCGACATGTGCGTCGTCGGGGAGGCCTCCGACGGGGCGCAGGCCTTCGAGCTGGCGCGCACGGCCCGGCCCGACGTCGTGCTCATGGACATCCGGATGCCCGGCACCGACGGGCTCGCCGCCACCCGGCTGATCAGCGCCGACCCCGAACTCGCCGCCGTGCGCGTGGTGATGCTGACGACCTTCGAGGTGGACGAGTACGTGGCGGCGGCCCTGCGGGCGGGCGCCTCCGGGTTCCTCGGCAAGGGCGCCGAGCCGGAGGAACTGCTCAACGCCATCCGCGTCGCCGCCGCCGGCGACGCGCTGCTCTCCCCGGCCGCCACCAAGGGGCTCATCGCCACCTTCCTCGCGCAGGGCGGCGGCGACGGGACCACCCCCGCCGCGGGCGCGGCCCACGTACAGCGCCTCGCCGCGCTGACCGGACGCGAGCGCGAGGTCCTCGTCCTCGTGGCGGCGGGCCTGTCCAACGACGAGATCGCCCGCAGGCTGGAAGTCAGCCCGCTCACCGTCAAGACCCACGTGAACCGGGCCATGTCCAAACTCGGTGCCCGTGACAGGGCGCAATTGGTGGTCATCGCGTATGAATCGGGACTAGTCCGGCCCAGGACCGAGTAATTCCGGGGAGTTCCGCGGGAGTCCGGAGCACTTCGGAGTAGGCCCGCCTACTGCGGACGCGGTATGCCCCGGATAAGGACGGGACCTGGGGGCGACGTCGGCGCGCCCGTGCGCACGAGAGGCTGAGGGGCCCCGCGCGTGCCCGAAGGCACGGCTCCGTCACGCCTCGTAGACGTCACCGCGTCCCTGCAGAGAGATCCCCATAGCCATGTTCCGGCTGTCCCGCTTCAGCCTCGCCCAAAGGGCGCTGGTCGGCCTCGTGTCGCTCGTCGCGCTCCTCTTCGGCGCCATAGCCATCCCGCAGCTCAAGCAGCAGCTGCTGCCCTCCATCGACCTGCCGATGGTGTCCGTGCTCGCGCCGTACCAGGGCGCCTCGCCCGACGTGGTGGAGAAGCAGGTCGTCGAACCGATCGAAGCCATGCTCAAGGGCGTCGACGGCATCACCGGCATCACCTCCACCGCCAGCGAGGGCAACGCCCTCATCATGGCGACCTTCGACTACGGCGACGACGGCACCAAGCAGCTCGTCGCCGACGTCCAGCAGGCCGTCAACCGGGCCCGCGTACGGCTGCCCGCCGAGGTGGACCCGCAGGTGATCGCCGGTTCCACCGACGACATCCCGACCGTGGTCCTCGCCGTCACCTCCGACAAGGACCAGCAGGCGCTGGCCGACCAGCTGAACCAGTCCGTGGTCCCCGTGCTGGAGGACATCGCGGGCGTCGGCCAGGTCACCGTGGACGGGGTCCGGGACCTCCAGGTCACCGTCACCCCCGACGACGCCAAGCTCGCCGCCGCAGGCCTCGACGGCGCCGCCCTGGCCCAGGGCCTCCAGGCGGGCGGCGCCACCGTCCCCGCCGGCTCCTTCGACGAAGCGGGCAAGAACCGCACCGTGCGCGTCGGTTCGGGCTTCACCTCGCTCGCCCAGCTGGAGGACCTGCGCCTCACCGCCGGACCGGGCAAGCCCGCCGTCCGCCTCGGTGACGTGGCCGGCGTGAAGCAGGAGCCCGCCAAGGCCGACTCCCTCACCCGCACCAACGGCAAGCCCAGCCTCGCCCTCATGCTGACCATGGACAAGGACGGCAGCGCCGTCGCCATCTCGGACGCGGTCAAGGACAAGCTGCCCGAGCTCCGCTCCACCCTCGGCTCCGGCGCCGACCTGACCGTGGTCAGCGACCAGGGCCCGGCCGTCGCCAAGTCCATCTCGGGCCTGACCACCGAGGGCCTGCTCGGCCTGGTCTTCGCGGTCGTCGTGATCCTGGTCTTCCTCGGCTCGCTGCGCTCGACGCTGGTCACCGCGGTCTCCATCCCGCTGTCCGTCGTCCTCGCGCTGATCGTGCTGTGGACCCGCGACCTGTCCCTCAACATGCTGACGCTGGGCGCGCTCACCATCGCCATCGGCCGGGTCGTCGACGACTCGATCGTGGTCCTGGAGAACATCAAGCGGCACCTCGGCTACGGCGAGGAGCGGCAGCACGCGATCATCACCGCGGTCAAGGAGGTGGCCGGCGCGGTCACCTCCTCCACGCTCACCACCGTCGCCGTCTTCCTGCCGATCGCCTTCGTGGGCGGCATGGTCGGCCAGTTCTTCGGCCCGTTCTCCATCACCGTCACCGCGGCCCTGCTGGCCTCGCTGCTCGTCTCCCTGACGGTCGTGCCGGTGCTCTCGTACTGGTTCCTGCGCGCGCCGAAGGGCGTCAGCGAGGGGGACGCCGCGAGCATCGAGAAGGCCCGCCGCGAGGCCGAGGAGAAGGAGTCCCGCAGCAAGCTCCAGCAGTTCTACGTACGGGCGCTGGGCCTGGTCACCCGCCGCCGGGCCGCCACCCTGGTCGTCGCCGTCGTGGTGTTCGTCGCGACGCTGGGCATGACCCCGCTGCTCAAGACGAACTTCTTCGACCAGGGCGAGCAGGAAGTCCTGAGCATCAAGCAGCAGTTGCCGCCCGGCACCTCGCTGGCCGCCGCCGACGAGGCGAGCCGCAAGGTCGAGAAGGTCCTGGACGGGACCGACGGGGTCAAGGACTACCAGGTCACCGTCGGCTCCTCCGGCTTCATGGCCGCCTTCGGCGGCGGTACGGGCTCCAACCAGGCCTCGTACCAGGTCACGCTGGAGAACTCGGGCAAGACCGAGTCGGCCAAGAAGCACATCGAGACCGCCCTGAAGGGTCTCGACGGCATAGGCCAGACCACCATCGCGGCCGGCGACGGCTTCGGCAGCCAGAACCTCAGCGTCGTCGTCAAGGCCGGTGACGGGGCCGTCCTCGCCCGGGCCGCCGAGCAGGTCCGCGCCGAGGTGGCGAAGATCGAGGACGTCACCGACGTCCAGAGCGACCTGTCCCAGTCCGTGCCCCGGATCTCGGTCACCGCCACCCCCAAGGCCGCGGAGTTCGGCCTGAACCAGGCCGCGCTCGGCGCCATCGTCGGCCAGGCCGTACGCGGCAACCCGGCGGGCAAGGCCGTACTGGACGACACCGAGCGGGACATCGTCATCAAGTCCGCACAGCCGGCCACCACCCTGGCCGAGCTGCGGGCGCTGCCCGTCGGCCCGGTGAAGCTCGGTGACATCGCCGAGGTCAAGGAGGTCCCCGGCCCCGTCGCGATGACCCGGATCGACGGCGCCCGCGCCGCGACCATCAGCGCGAAGCCGGTCGGCGACAACACCGGCGCCGTCAGCTCCACCCTGCAGTCGAAGATCAAGGCCCTGGACCTGCCCGCGGGCGCCACGGCCACCATCGGCGGCGTCGGACAGGACCAGAGCGAGGCCTTCGGCCAGCTGGGCCTGGCCATGCTCGCGGCCATCGCGATCGTGTTCATGCTGCTGGTCGCCACGTTCCGCTCGCTGGTCCAGCCGCTGATCCTGCTGGTCTCCATCCCCTTCGCGGCGACCGGCGCGCTCGGCCTGCTCCTGGTCACCGGCACCCCGCTCGGCGTCCCGGCGCTGATCGGCATGCTGATGCTCATCGGCATCGTCGTGACCAACGCGATCGTCCTGATCGACCTCGTCAACCAGTACCGGGCCCAGGGCTACGGCGTGATCGAGGCGGTCGTCGAGGGCGGCCGCCACCGTCTGCGCCCGATCCTGATGACGGCACTGGCGACGATCTTCGCGCTGCTCCCGATGGCGCTGGGCGTCACCGGCGAGGGCGGCTTCATCTCGCAGCCGCTCGCGGTGGTCGTCATCGGCGGCCTGATCAGCTCCACCCTGCTGACCCTGCTCCTGGTGCCGACCCTCTACACGATGCTGGAGCTCCGCAAGGAGCGCCGCAGCGCGAAGAAGACGGCCCGCCTGACCGTGGTCCCGGCCCCGTCCGCCTCCGCGGAGGACGAGAGCCCGGTCAAGGTCTGAGGTCTGAGGACGGAGGACGGAGGACTGAGGCCTGACGGCCGAGGTCCGTACGCACCCACACGCCGAAGGGCCGCCCCTCGCACGAGGGGCGGCCCTTCGGTCGTTGTCGCCGGTCGTTGCCGCCGGGCCGGGCTACGGAAGCGCGAGCATCCGCTCCAGGGCGAGCTTGGCGAAGCTCTCGGTCTCCTTGTCGACCTGGATCTGGTTGACGAGGTTGCCCTCGGCCAGGGACTCCAGGGTCCACACCAGGTGGGGGAGGTCGATGCGGTTCATGGTCGAGCAGAAGCAGACCGTCTTGTCGAGGAAGACGACCTGCTTGTCCTCGGCGGCAAACCGGTTCGCCAGACGCTGGACGAGGTTCAGCTCTGTGCCGATGGCCCACTTGGAGCCGGCCGGGGCCGCCTCCAGCGCCTTGATGATGTACTCGGTGGAGCCGACGTAGTCCGCGGCCGCCACGACCTCGTGCTTGCACTCCGGGTGGACCAGCACGTTCACGCCGGGGATGCGGGCGCGCACGTCGTTGACCGAGTCGACCGAGAACCGGCCGTGCACCGAGCAGTGACCGCGCCACAGGATCATCTTGGCGTTCCGCAGCTGCTCGACGGTCAGGCCGCCGTTCGGCTTGTGCGGGTTGTACAGCACGCAGTCGTCGAGGGTCATGCCCATGTCGCGGACGGCGGTGTTGCGGCCCAGGTGCTGGTCCGGGAGGAAGAGCACCTTCTCCCCCTGCTCGAACGCCCACTCCAGGGCCTTCTTCGCGTTGGACGAGGTGCAGATCGTGCCGCCGTGCTTGCCCGTGAAGGCCTTGATGTCGGCCGAGGAGTTCATGTACGAGACGGGGACGGTGGCTCCGGCGATACCGGCCTCGGTCAGCACGTCCCAGCACTCCGCGACCTGCTCGGCGGTGGCCATGTCGGCCATCGAGCAGCCGGCGGCCAGGTCCGGCAGGACCACCTTCTGGGCGTCCGAGGTGAGGATGTCCGCGGACTCGGCCATGAAGTGGACGCCGCAGAAGACGATGTACTCGGCCTCCGGCCTGGCGGCCGCGTCCTTGGCGAGCTTGAAGGAGTCACCGGTGACGTCGGCGAACTCGATGACCTCGTCACGCTGGTAGTGGTGGCCGAGGATGAAGACCTTGTCCCCGAGCTTCTCCTTGGCGGCGCGGGCGCGCGCCACGAGGTCCGGGTCCGACGGCGAGGGCAGGTCGCCGGGGCATTCCACCCCGCGCTCGCTCTTGGGGTCGGCCTCACGGCCGAGCAGCAGCAAGGCAAGGGGCGTCGGCTGGACGTCCAAAGGCTGGTTGTCCAAAGGCTGGGCGGTGGTCACGACACGCACCCTTTCTGTTCTGCGACAAGGGACTTCTGAAGCCACTCTGAAGCCATCGCTTCGACTTCTCGTCTATTTGACGTTATCTATCATAACTGCTTCACGTCACTTTGACGATGCCGATAGTGTCGATGTGACGAATTCGCCCGCCCGGCACGGAGACCTCGTGGGGACCCACCACCGCGCGGGGGTGTGCGAGCATGGAATTTCTGAAACACGCGTCGGGTCCCGGAATGAATCCGCGGTCCCGCTCGTTGCCACCGACGGCAAGAGTCCGACGTTTCCCCGCTCCCGGCGGGGAGCCGCCCACTTCGGGAGTGAATGCAGATGTCCGTACAGGACGAAAAGACCACCGTGAGCGACGGCATCCTCCTGTCCGACGCCGCCGCCGAAAAGGTCAGGACCCTGCTGGAGCAGGAAGGCCGCGATGACCTGGCGCTGCGCGTCGCCGTCCAGCCCGGTGGCTGCTCCGGCCTGCGCTACCAGCTCTTCTTCGACGAGCGCTCCCTCGACGGCGACGTCGTGAAGGACTTCGACGGTGTGAAGGTCGTCACCGACCGGATGAGCTCCCCGTACCTGCACGGTGCGTCCATCGACTTCGTCGACACCATCGAGAAGCAGGGCTTCACGATCGACAACCCGAACGCCACGGGCTCCTGCGCCTGCGGCGACTCGTTCAACTAAGCCCGGAAGGCCCGGCCGCCCCGTAGGGCAGGCCGGGCTCGTAGGGCCGACGAGAGGGGCCCGCCCGCGGACATCCGCGGGCGGGCCCCTCTCGTGCGTCCCGGCGCCTACTGGCGGGGGACGGCCTTGCCCGTGGTCGCGTCGACCACCTTGCGGTCGCCGAGCGGCTGCTGGAGCGTCCCCGTCACCGTCATCTCCTGCGCCAGCATGATGCAGGCCTGCCCCGGCTTGTTCGGGGTGTCCGTGATCTTCACCATCACCGACCCGGGCTGCTCGCGGACCTCCAGGGCGTACGTGCTGCACACCCCGCCCCAGAAGTTCACGGTCAGCGTCCGGTCGGCCGAGGCGTACGAGAAACCGGGCACGGTCTGCCCCTTCGCGCGCGGGTCGACCGGGGTGGGCAGGTCCACCGGGGGAGTCTCCCCGGTCAGGGCCGCCGGCTGGGCCACCGTGTGGCCGGGGCCGCCGCCCTTGCCCGCCACCTCGAACAGCCACGCCGGCACCAGGCCGCGGGCCCCGTCGACCGTGCCCGGGACCAGCCCGAGCTCGGCGCCACGGACCGACTCCGTCCGCGACGGCTTCATCGGCCGGGGCTCCGGGTTGCACGGCAGCGTGTCCGTGGCGCCGTCCGGGGTGTCCGGGGTCAGCGGGACGCTCGTGGCACAGCCGCTCGGGCCGGGGTCCGTGGAGCCGGAGCCCCGGGACTTGTCGTTCAGCCGGGCCAGCGCGTCCACGGCGCCGATCACCGGCTGCTCGGCGGCCCGCACCGGAACCTTCAGCTCGCCACTGCCCGACACCACCCGGGAGTCCGTCCCGACGCCGATCCGGGTGGACCAGCCCTGCGTGGGCAGGCCCCCGATCACCGGGTCGGCCGTCACCAGACGTACGGAGCCCTGCGCGATCCGGGCGTCGAGCGCGGCCGCGCCCTGGCCCACGGCCGCCAGCACGGGCGTGGCGGCGGCCTTGGCGGCCTCCTCGGAGACGGGCGTCCCCGTGGTGCCGCCGTGCTCGCGGCCCAGGTCCTGGGGGAGGGTGGCCGGTCCGCAGGTGTCCTTGCCGCGCACGCAGTCGTCCCCGGTGCCGCCGACCTGGAAGCGGGAGAAGTTCCAGGTCCCGGGAGCCTTGAGGTTCACCGTGAGCCGGGGCCCGGAACCGTCCGCGGTCTCCCCGGCCTGCCAGGTCTCCCCGACGAGCCGCGGCGCGCCGGAGATCCCGAGCGCCGTCGCGAGCCGCGCCACCTCGGCGGAGGTCACCTCACCGCTCGCACTGAAGGCAGGCGCCGTGGCCGGGCCGTCCGGGAGGGGGACGTCGGCCGTGTACGTGACCCCGCCGCCGGAGGGGTCGGGCTCGCCGGGGGCGATGCCGGGCCCGGGCGGAGTGGGCAGCGCGCGGGGCGCGGAGGCCGCGCTGTCGCCCGTACGGCCCTCGCCGTGGGCGGTCGACGCCCAGATGGCGGTGCCGCCGCCGGTGAGCAGGACGGCGGCCGCGATCGAACCGATGGCCCAGACCTGCCGCCGTCGTGTGGCACGTGACGCACCGGGGGTGCCGGGCACCTCGGGTGTCTCGGATGCATGGGGTGCATCGGGTTGTTCGCTGGTCACCGCATCGCTCCTTTGCCCGTCCCGCAGGGGGTGATGCGGGTGTGACGGAACAGACGCGGATCCGGTTCCGCCGGGTCCGGGCGCGATCTCGAAGGAGCCCGCCTACTAGTAGCCGTAGACCGCCGTGGAGGCGATGAGGCGGGCCGAGGCCGCCGGGACGCGGATCCCGCTGATCTGGGAGGGGGTCACCCGATCCGGCCGCGGATCCGCGGGAACCGGCCAGTGCGGGGCCATCCGGGCGCAGTCACCCAGCAGCTGCTCGAACTCGGTGCCCGCCGTGATCTCGGAGGGCCGGGCGTGCCCGAAGCGATCGGTGTAGGTCATGGGGCACGGTAGGCACGTCACCGCGGGTGAAGAAAGAGCTACTACGGGGTAGTTTCTGCCGGTCGGCCACGGTCCGTGGACCGGGTAGTTTTGAATGTCCCCTTGCCTTCCCCCGCAGGAGCGTCCACGCCGTGCGTATCGCAGTCACCGGCTCCATCGCCACCGACCACCTCATGACCTTCCCCGGCCGCTTCGCCGACCAGTTGGTCGCGGACCAGCTGCACACGGTCTCCCTCTCCTTCCTCGTCGACAACCTCGACGTACGGCGCGGCGGCGTCGGCCCGAACATCTGCTTCGGCATGGGGCAGCTCGGCGCCCGGCCGATCCTCGTCGGAGCGGCCGGCTCCGACTTCGACGAGTACCGCGCCTGGCTCGACCGGCACGGCGTCGACACCCAGTCCGTGCGGATCTCCGAGGTCCTGCACACCGCCCGCTTCGTCTGCACGACGGACGCCGACCACAACCAGATCGGCTCCTTCTACACGGGCGCGATGAGCGAGGCCCGCCTGATCGAGCTGAAGGCGGTCGCGGACCGGGTCGGCGGCCTGGACCTCGTCCTGATCGGCGCGGACGACCCCGAGGCGATGCTGCGCCACACGGAGGAGTGCCGCACGCGGGCGATCCCCTTCGCCGCGGACTTCTCGCAGCAGATCGCCCGGATGGACGGCGACAACATCCGCACCCTGATGGAGGGCGCGACGTACCTCTTCTCCAACGAATACGAGAAGGGCCTCATCGAGGCGAAGTCCGGCTGGACCGACGCGGAGATCCTGGCGAAGGTCGGCACCCGGGTCACCACGCTCGGCTCGAACGGCGTCCGCATCGACCGGGTCGGCCACGACCCCATCGTGGTCGGCTGCCCCGAGGAGACCGCGAAGGTCGACCCGACCGGTGTCGGCGACGCGTTCCGCGCGGGCTTCCTCACGGGTCTGGGCTGGGGCGTCGGCCTGGAGCGGGCCGCGCAGATCGGCTGCATGCTGGCCACCCTCGTCATCGAGACCCTCGGCACCCAGGAGTACACCCTGGGCCGGGCCCACTTCATGGAGCGCTTCACGAAGGCCTACGGCGACGAGGCGGCGGCGCAAGTCCAGTCCCACCTCCCGGCGTAGCCCCTCGCGGCGTCCGGCTCCGTGCCCGTCGGCGGGCGGGGCCCGGCGGGCGGGTGCGGGTGGCTCGGCCCTGCGGGGCAGCTCCCCCCGCAGGCAGGTCAGCGGGGGGCGACCCGGATCAGACCGCCCGGCGGACCGTGTACGCAGTACCGAGGGGACGCGGGGCCTCGCCCACATACACCTGCCCCCGCATCGCGCACCACGCCGGGATGTCCAGCCGCGCCACCTCGTCGTCCGACAGGACGGTCACCGTGCCACCCACCGGGACCCGGCCGATGGCCCGGGCCAGTTCGATCACCGGCTGCGGACACCGCAGGCCGAGGGTGTCCAGTTCCAGGGATTCGGCCTCCGGATCGGCGGCCATCACCGGTTCCGCCACGCCGAGTTGCTCGCGCACCCCCGCCACCAGCCCCGGCAGGACCTCCAGGAAGCCGTTGACCTCCGCCGCCGTCGTACCGGCCGGCAGGGACACCCGTACGTTCCCCTCCGACAGCACCCCCATCGCCCGCAGGACATGGGAGGGCGTCAGCGTCGAGCTGGTGCACGAGGACCCGGAGGAAACGGAGTAGCCGGCCCGGTCCAACCCGTGGAGCAGCGTCTCCCCGTCGACGTACAGGCAGGAGAAGGTGACCAGATGGGGGAGCCGGAGGTCGGGATGGCCGACCACCTCCACGTCCGGCACCAGGCGGGCAACCCGCCGCCGCAGCCGGTCCACCAGGACCCGCAGGCGGGCCGCCTCCGCCTCCGCCTCGGCGCGCACCGCCCGCAGGGAGGCCGCCGCGGCGACGGCCGCGGGGAGGTTGACGAAGCCGGGGGAGCGCCCCGACTCCCTTTCGTCGGCGGGGCCTTGGGGGGAGAAGCGCACTCCCTTGCGGACCGCCAGCAGGCCGACTCCGGCCGGGCCGCCCCATTTGTGGGCGCTCGCGCACAGCACGGACCAGTTCCCGGGGACCGGCCCCCAGCCCAGCGACTGCGCCGCGTCCACCAGCAGCGGGACCCCGGCGGCGGCGCACACCTCGGCGACCTCCATCACGGGCTGGACGGTGCCGACCTCGTGGTTGGCCGACTGGAGGCAGGCCAGTGCGGTGGAGGGCCCCACGCGTTCCCCGTAGGAGGAGGCGGAGACCCGGCCGAACCGGTCCACCGGGACCTCCTCGACCCGCCCGCCGCCCGCCGCGTGGAGCTCCGCCGCGTGCAGTACGGAACTGTGTTCCACCGCTGATACGACCAGATGCCCGCCGACACGCCGGCGCCCCGCCAGCACCCCGGCCATGCCCGAGTGAACCGCGTGCGTCCCCGAAGGAGTGAACACGAGCTCGTCGGGGCGGCAGCCCACCACCTCCGCCGCCGCCTCCCGCGCCGCGTCCAGCAGCAGTCGGGCCCGGCGCCCTTCGCGGTACAGCCGGGCCGGATCGGCCCAGCCTTCGTCAAGGGAGGCCTGGAGCGCCTGCCGGGCCACGGGGTGCAGCGGGGCGGCGGACGCGGTGTCGAAGTACGGCATCCGGTCACGCTAACCGGCCGCCGCGCCGACGCCGCGACCGGCGGGCCTGTCGTCAAAGTGCCGTCTGCCCCGCGACGCCTGGCACGCGCTCCAGACGCCGCGGGGCCGCCCTTCGGGCGACGACGGCACTTTGACGACAGGCCCGAGGTCAGGGCCCGTCAGATGCCGTCGGGACCCCGCCATTCGGGGTCCGTTGGGCCGTCCCCCGTACGGCGGATCCATCCCTTCGGGGTCAGTAACGGCGCGTTGGGCACCCTCCCCGCGCGACCCCAAATAGCGTCCAGTAGGGTTTGGTCCGCATAAACATCCAAACCCCTGCCTGCGTCAGGGCCGGCGACCGACCCGAATGCGGCCGCGGCCGGCCGCGCGGGCCGAGACTCTCGGGAAGGCGCTACGTGAGTCCCTACGGCTCCGACCGCTCGCCGCGGCGCCCGATGCGGCGGAAGCTGCTGCAGGCGCTGACTGCGGGCGTGGTCCTGGCGACCGCCACTGGTTGCTCGTATACATGGAAAGACTTCCCCCGCCTCGGATTGCCCACCCCGGTCACTGAAGAGGCGCCTCGCATCCTCTCCCTGTGGCAGGGGTCCTGGGCGGCCGCTCTGATCACCGGCATCCTCGTGTGGGGCCTGATCATGTGGAGCGTCATCTTCCACCGGCGCAGCCGGACCAAGGTCGAGGTTCCCCCGCAGACCCGGTACAACATGCCCATCGAGGCGCTGTACACCGTGGTCCCGCTCATCATCGTCTCGGTGCTCTTCTACTTCACCGCGCGCGACGAGTCGAAGCTGCTCTCCCTCTCCGCCAAGCCGGCGCACACGATCAACGTGGTCGGCTTCCAGTGGAGCTGGGGCTTCAACTACGTCGAGGACGTCGACGGCGATGCGGCGACTCCGAAGGCGGGCGAGGTTCCCAAGGAACTCGCCGCCATCCCGGACCGCTACACCAAGGACTTCCCGGCGGGCGCCGAAGGCGTCTACACCAAGGGCGTCCCGAGCGACCGGAACGCGGAGACCGGCAACCCGGGCCCGACGCTCTGGCTGCCGAAGGGTGAGAAGGTCCGCTTCATCCTGTCGTCCAACGACGTCATCCACTCCTTCTGGGTGGTCCCCTTCCTGTTCAAGCAGGACGTCATTCCGGGCCACACCAACGTCTTCGAGGTCACCCCGACCGAAGAGGGCGTCTTCATGGGCAAGTGCGCCGAGCTCTGCGGTGTCGACCACTCCCGAATGCTCTTCAACGTCAAGGTCGTCTCCCCGGAGGCGTACAAGGCGCACCTGAAGGAGCTCGCGGAGAAGGGTCAGACCGGCTTCCTCCCGGCCGGCATCCAGCAGACCGACCCGGCCCGCAATGCTGAGGTGAACAAACTGTGAGCATCCTCAACCAGCCTCAGGGTGCCGAGGCCGACTCGTACGAGAACGAGTTGCCGGTACGGAGCAAGCAGCCGGGCAATGTCGTCGTGAAGTGGTTGACCACCACCGACCACAAGACCATCGGCACGATGTACCTGCTCACATCGTTCGTGTTCTTCCTCATCGGCGGTCTGCTGGCGCTCTTCATGCGCGCCGAGCTGGCCCGTCCGGGTACGCAGATCATGTCGAACGAGCAGTTCAACCAGGCGTTCACCATGCATGGCACGATCATGCTGCTGATGTTCGCCACCCCGCTGTTCGCGGGCTTCGCGAACTGGATCATGCCGCTGCAGATCGGCGCGCCCGACGTGGCGTTCCCGCGGCTGAACATGTTCGCGTACTGGCTGTACCTCTTCGGTTCGACCATCGCGGTGGCCGGCTTCATCACCCCCTCGGGTGCCGCCGACTTCGGCTGGTTCGCCTACTCCCCGCTGTCGGACGCCGTCCGCTCGCCGGGCATCGGCGCCGACATGTGGATCATGGGTCTGGCCTTCTCCGGCTTCGGCACGATCCTCGGTTCGGTCAACTTCATCACCACGATCATCTGCATGCGCGCGCCCGGCATGACGATGTTCCGCATGCCGATCTTCACCTGGAACGTGCTGCTGACCGGTGTTCTGGTCCTGCTCGCCTTCCCGGTGCTGGCCGCCGCGCTGTTCGCGCTGGAGGCCGACCGGAAGTTCGGTTCGCACATCTTCGACGCGGCCAATGGCGGCGCGCTGCTGTGGCAACACCTCTTCTGGTTCTTCGGACACCCAGAGGTGTACATCATCGCGCTGCCGTTCTTCGGAATCGTTTCCGAAATCATCCCGGTCTTCTCGCGCAAGCCGATGTTCGGTTACATCGGTCTGATCGCCGCGACGATCTCGATCGCCGGCCTTTCGGTGACCGTGTGGGCCCACCACATGTACGTCACCGGCGGTGTACTGCTGCCGTTCTTCTCCTTCATGACGTTCCTCATCGCGGTTCCGACCGGTGTGAAGTTCTTCAACTGGATCGGCACCATGTGGAAGGGCTCACTGTCCTTCGAGACCCCGATGCTCTGGACGATCGGCTTCCTGGTCACCTTCACCTTCGGTGGTCTGACCGGCGTCATCCTGGCCTCGCCCCCGATGGACTTCCACGTCTCCGACTCGTACTTCGTCGTCGCGCACTTCCACTACGTCGTCTTCGGCACCGTGGTCTTCGCGATGTTCGCCGGCTTCCACTTCTGGTGGCCGAAGTTCACGGGCAAGATGCTGGACGAGCGCCTCGGCAAGATCACCTTCTGGACGCTGTTCATCGGCTTCCACGGCACCTTCCTGGTGCAGCACTGGCTGGGCGCCGAGGGCATGCCGCGTCGTTACGCGGACTACCTCGCGGCCGACGGCTTCACGCTGCTGAACACGATCTCGACGATCAGCTCGTTCCTGCTGGGCCTGTCGATGCTGCCGTTCATGTACAACGTCTGGAAGACGGCGAAGTACGGCAAGAAGGTCGAGGTCGACGACCCGTGGGGCTACGGCCGTTCGCTCGAATGGGCGACGTCTTGCCCGCCGCCGCGGCACAACTTCCTCACCCTGCCGAGGATCCGGTCCGAATCCCCGGCATTCGATCTGCACCACCCCGAGATCGCGGCCCTCGACCACCTTGAGGACCACTCCGTGGCCGCCAAGGCCGTCGCTGGTGGCAAGGAGGCCGGCAAGTGAAGATCCAGGGCAGGATGTTCCTGTGGCTCGCCGCCTTCATCCTGATCATGACCGTCGTGTACGGCGTGTGGTCGAAGGAGCCCGTCGGCACCACCGCGCTCGCTCTGGCCTTCGGCCTGAGCGCCATGATCGGCTACTACCTGGCCTTCACGGCCGCGCGCGTCGACCAGATGGCCCAGGACAACCTGGAGGCCGACGTCGCCGACGAGGCGGGCGAGCTGGGGTTCTTCGCCCCGCACAGCTGGCAGCCGCTCTCGCTGGCCATCGGTGGCGCCTTCGCCTTCATGGGCGTCGTCTTCGGCTGGTGGCTGATGTACTTCTCGGCGCCGCTGATCCTGATCGGTCTGTGGGGCTGGGTGTACGAGTACTACCGCGGCGAGAACCAGAACCAGTAGCCGCACCCGCGCCACTGCTTCCCGCAGCGGCCACAGCGTGAGACCAGGGGCCCGGACACCTCCAATGGAGGAGTCCGGGCCCCTCGTTTGCAGTCACCCCGCGCGCCGTAATTGTCATATCTTCATAGCGTTGGCCTCATGAACCAGTCACCGCGTCTTTGGACGGTTATCGGCTGCTCCCTGCTGGTCGCGTCCCTCGGGGCCGGCGCCACCGCATGCGGGTCGGGCGACGACAACCCGCTGTCCGCCCGCCCCTACGACGCGGGCGACCAAGTCGCCCTCAACCAGTCCTCCGGCAGTCGCCCGGTCGACCCGGACCGGCCCCTGGAAGTCACCGCCAAGAGCGGCGACGGCCGGATCACCGACGTCAGCGCCGTGGACACCCACGGACGCCGCCTGGCGGGCGAGTTGTCCGCCTCGGGCGACCGCTGGCACAGCACCGTCCCGATGGCCGCCGGCGTCCGCTACACCGTCCTCGTGAGCACCGAGGACGAACGGGGCGCCCCCGGGCAGCGCACGCTCACCTTCGACACCACCCCGGCGCAGAAGGTCCTCAAGGTGGAATTCGGCCCGGACGAGGGCAAGTACGGCGTCGGACAGCCCCTCACGGCCGAACTCAACGAACCCGTGAAGGACAAGGCCGCCCGCGCCGTCATCGAGCGCGGCCTGGTCGTCGACGCCCCGCCGGACGCCGTGGGCGCCTGGCACTGGGTGGACGACAAGAAGCTCCACTACCGGCCCAAGGAGTACTGGCCCGCCAACACCACCGTGTCCGTCCGGAGCAACCTGGAGGGCATCAAGATCTCCGACGACCTCCACGGCGCCGCCTCCAAGCCGCTGAAGCTGGAGATCGGCGACCGCGTCGAGGTCACCACGGACGCCTCCTCGCACTGGCTCACCTTCAAGCGCAACGGGGAAGTGATCAATTCCATCCCGGTGACCACCGGAAAGCCGGGCTTCTCCACCCGCAACGGCGTCAAGGTGGTCCTCGGCAAGCAGTACTACGTCCAGATGCGCGGAGACACCGTGGGCATCGGCGGCAGCGAGTACTACAACCTGCCCGTCTACTACGCGACCCGTGTCACCTGGAGCGGTGAATACGTCCACGCCGCGCCGTGGTCCGTCGGCTCCCAGGGCTACGAGAACGTCAGCCACGGCTGCACCGGCATGAGCACCGGCAACGCCGCCTGGTTCTACGAGAACATCACCGAAGGCGACATCGTCCGCGTCATCAACAGCATCGGCGACGACATGGACACCTTCGGCAACGGCTTCGGCGACTGGAACATGGACTGGAAGGACTGGCGCGAGGGCAGCGCCCTCCTCAAGGGCACCCAGGAGGGCCGCAGCCCGGTCGACCAGGCCCGCCTGCGCCCGCAGGTGTAACCACCGGGCCAGGAGCGCCGGGAGAGGCCGGGAACGGGGCACGGGTGCCCGTACGGACCGTACGGGCACCCGTGCCCCGCTATGCGCCGGTAAGAGGCTGTGCGGGGCGTACAGCCCCCGTCACGCCGCCGGGGAGAGCCGCGCGCGCAGCAGACCCGCCAGGGCCTGCGCGAAGTCCACCGGATCAACCGGAAGGGTGACCGCGGCGTCCGCGCGGCTCCAGGTGGCCAGCCAGGCGTCCTGCGGACGGCCCATCAGGAGCAGTACGGGCGGGCACTGGAAGATCTCGTCCTTGATCTGCCGGCACACGCCCATGCCCCCGGCCGGAACCGCCTCGCCGTCCAGCACGCACACGTCGATGCCGCCCGCGTCCAGTTCCTTCAGGACGGCCGGCAGCGTGGCGCACTCCAGGAACTCCACCGGCGGCAGGTCGGCGGCCGGCCTGCGCCCGGCCGCAAGCCGCACCTGCTCCCGGGTGCCCGCGTCGTCGCTGTAGACCAGAACCCGCGCAGTCGCCCGCATTTCGTTCCTCCACGTGTCCCGTGAATCACGTTGATGTTGCGCGGGATGCTACTCCGTCCGACCCGGTGTCAACATCGGTTCGCACAGCATCGCCCGAGGGATGGCCGGCGGCGTCCGAAGGGCGATCTGATGGGCCGTTCGGGCCTTGCACACGCCCCTGACACTCCGAACGGCACCCCCCGGGGTGAGGGCGGGATAAGGGACCGACATAATGTCGGTCGTGGCGACAGCAACGACAGTAGATACCGGGCACGCGCACCCGACGGTCAACAGGCCGAACCTCGTCAGCGTGGGAACCATCATCTGGTTGAGTTCCGAGCTGATGTTCTTCGCGGCCCTCTTCGCGATGTACTTCACCCTGCGATCCGTGACAGGCGCCGAGTACTGGACAGAACAGGCTTCGGCCTTGAATCTGCCCTTCTCGGCGACGAACACGACGATCCTGGTGCTTTCCTCGCTCACCTGCCAGCTCGGCGTATTCGCCGCCGAGCGCGGGGACGTGAAGAAGCTCAGGACGTGGTTCATCATCACGTTCGTCATGGGTGCGATCTTCATTGGCGGCCAGGTGTTCGAGTACACCGAGCTGGTCAAGCACGAGGGCATGAGCCTCTCGTCCGGTCCGTACGGCTCGGTCTTCTACCTGACCACCGGCTTCCACGGTCTGCACGTGACGGGCGGTCTCATCGCCTTCCTGCTGGTCCTCGGCCGGACGTACGCGGCCAAGAGGTTCACCCACGAACAGGCCACGTCGGCCATCGTCGTGTCCTACTACTGGCACTTCGTCGATGTCGTCTGGATCGGCCTCTTCGCGACGATCTACCTGATCAAGTAGCGAACACGTCGCCGGGCGGGACCCGGCACTCCATCCAGACACACCGACGCAGAAGATCCTGACACCGGGGTAATCCGTGAAAAAGCTCTCCGCACGACGACGCCATCCGCTGGCGGCGGTCGTCGTTCTACTCTTCGCGCTGGCGGTTACCGGGGGGCTGTACTCCGCCTTCGCGCCCGCGGGCAATGCGAAGGCCGACGAAACCGTCCAGTCCCTCGCCATCGAGGAGGGCCAGAAGCTCTACGCCGTCGGCTGCGCAAGCTGCCACGGAACCGGCGGTCAGGGTTCCTCTGACGGCCCCAGCCTGGTAGGCGTCGGCTCCGCTGCCGTCGACTTCCAGGTGATGACGGGCCGTATGCCCGCCCAGCAGCCCGGCGCCCAGGTGCCGAAGAAGCCCGTCATCTACACCCAGGCGCAGACCGACCAGCTCGCCGCGTACATCGCGTCCCTCGGCGCCGGCCCGATCGTGCCGTCCGAGAAGCAGTACGACCCGGCGGGTGCCGACATCGCGAAGGGTGGCGAACTGTTCCGCAACAACTGCGCGCAGTGCCACAACTTCACCGGCGAGGGCGGCGCACTGACGAACGGCAAGTACGCCCCCAACCTTGAGGGTGTCGAGCCGAAGCACGTCTACGAGGCCATGCTCACCGGCCCGCAGAACATGCCCTCCTTCCCCGACAGCACCATGCCGGAGAAGCAGAAGAAGGACATCATCGCGTACCTCCAGCACGTGAACGGCGAGAAGTCGACCAGCCCCGGTGGCCTCAAGCTCGGTGGCCTCGGCCCCGTCTCCGAGGGTCTCTTCGGCTGGATCTTCGGACTGGGTGCGCTGATCGCTGTCGCCGTCTGGGTCGCGGCCCACACCGCTAAGGCCAAGAAGTCATGAGTAGCCAAGACATTCCCGAAGAGAACCACCTGCCGAGCGAGCAGGGCGACGCGCACCACGGTGCCGCGGCAGTGCCGGACAGCGACCCGTTCGCCGACCCCGGCCTGCCGGTCCACCGGCCGCGGATCCAGGACATCGACGAGCGGGCCGCGAAGCGCTCCGAGCGCACGGTGGCCTTCCTGTTCACCCTGTCGATGCTGGCCACGATCGCCTTCATCGCCTCGTTCGTGACCCTGCCGGTCGACAAGATCGTCTACATCTTCCCCATCGGGAAGGTGAGCGCTCTCAACTTCGCCCTCGGCGTGAGCCTCGGCACGGCCCTCTTCTGCATCGGCGCGGGCGCGGTCCACTGGGCCCGCACCCTGATGTCCGACGCGGAGGTCGCCGACGAGCGCCACGAGATCGCGGCCTCGCCCGAGCTCAAGGCGCAGGTCATGCAGGACTTCGCGGACGGCGCGCGCGAGTCGGCCATCGGCCGCCGCCCGCTCATCCGCAACACGATGTTCGGTGCGCTGGCCCTGCTGCCGCTCTCCGCCGTCGTGATCCTGCGCGACCTCGGCCCGCTGCCCGAGGACAAGCTGCGCAAGACCATCTGGGCGAAGGGCAAGATGCTCATCAACCAGAACACGATGGAGCCGCTCCGTCCCGAGGACATCGTCGTCGGCTCGCTGACCTTCGCCATGCCGGAAGGCCTGGAGGAGCACGCGCACGACTTCCAGACGCAGATCGCCAAGGCCGCCCTGATGATCGTCCGCATCCAGCCGGAGAACATCAAGGACAAGAAGGAACTGGAGTGGTCCCACGACGGGATCGTGGCCTACTCCAAGATCTGCACCCACGTCGGCTGCCCGATCAGCCTGTACGAGCAGCAGTCGCACCACGTGCTCTGCCCGTGCCACCAGTCCACCTTCGACCTCTCCGACGGCGCCCGAGTCATCTTCGGCCCGGCTGGTCACGCGCTCCCGCAGCTGCGGATCGGCGTCAATGACGAAGGTTTCCTCGAGGCGCTCGGCGACTTCGAAGAGCCCGTCGGTCCCTCTTTCTGGGAGCGCGGATGAGCACTGCCACTCAAACCAAAGAGCGCAAGGCTCCGGCCGGCGAGCGCGTAGCCGACTGGGCCGACGGCCGGCTGGGCATCTACAGCCTCGCCAAGTCCAACATGCGCAAGATCTTCCCGGACCACTGGTCCTTCATGCTCGGCGAGATCTGCCTCTACAGCTTCATCATCCTCATCCTCACGGGTGTGTACCTGACGCTGTTCTTCCACCCGAGCATGAACGAGGTCGTGTACCACGGCTCGTACGTCCCCATGCAGGGCGTCACGATGTCAGAGGCCTTCTCCTCGACGCTCCACATCAGCTTCGACGTCCGCGGCGGCCTGCTCATCCGGCAGATCCACCACTGGGCGGCGCTGATCTTCATCGCGGCGATGCTCGTGCACATGATGCGCGTCTTCTTCACCGGCGCGTTCCGCAAGCCGCGCGAGGTGAACTGGGTCTTCGGCTTCCTGCTGCTGGTCCTCGGCATGTTCACCGGTTTCACCGGCTACTCCCTGCCGGACGACCTGCTCTCGGGCACCGGTGTCCGCTTCATGGAGGGCGCGGTCCTGGCCGTGCCGATCGTCGGCACGTACCTGTCGTTCTTCCTGTTCGGCGGAGAGTTCCCCGGCGGCGACTTCGTGGCCCGGTTCTACTCGGTCCACATCCTGCTGCTGCCCGGCATCATGATGGGCCTGCTGGTGGCCCACCTGATCCTGGTGATCTATCACAAGCACACCCAGTACGCGGGCCCCGGCCGGACCGAGAAGAACGTCGTCGGCATGCCGCTGCTCCCGGTCTACATGGCCAAGGCCGGAGGCTTCTTCTTCCTGGTCTTCGGTGTCATCGCGGTCGTCTCGGCGATCGCCACGATCAACCCGATCTGGGCGCTCGGCCCGTACCGTCCGGACCACGTGTCCACCGGTGCGCAGCCCGACTGGTACATGGGCTTCTCCGAGGGGCTCATCCGTGCCATGCCGGGCTGGGAGATCAACCTGTGGGGCCACACCCTCGTCCTGGGTGTCTTCATCCCGCTGGTGATCTTCCCGCTGGTCCTGGCTGTGATCGCGGTCTACCCGTTCATCGAGTCCTGGGTCACCGGGGACAAGCGCGAGCACCACATCCTGGACCGCCCGCGCAACGCCCCGACGCGCACGGCCTTCGGTGTGGCATGGCTGACGTGGTACGTCATCCTGCTGATCGCCGGTGGAAACGACCTGTTCGCGCAGTACTTCCACCTGTCGATCAACTCGATCACCTGGTTCGCCCGCATCGGGTTCTTCGTCGGACCGGTCATCGCGTTCGTCATCACCAAGCGGATCTGCCTCGGCCTGCAGCGCCGGGACAACGACAAGGTGCTGCACGGTCGCGAGACCGGCGTCATCAAGCGTCTGCCGCACGGTGAGTTCGTCGAGGTCCACGAGCCGCTCTCGCAGGGCAAGCTGCACACGCTCACCTCGCACGAGCAGTACGAGCCCGTCGAGATCGGCCCCACGGTCGACGAGAACGGTGTCGAGCGCAAGGTGAAGTCGCTGGAGAAGCTCCGCGTCAAGCTCAGCAAGGGCTACTTCGGGGAGAACAACCAGATCCCGAAGCCCACGGTCGAGGAGTACAAGGAGATCCAGAGCGGCCACGGCCACCACTGATCTCCCGCATCACGGCTTCACACGCTTCATACGCTTCAAGATTCACGCAGGCGCAGTACGCACCACGCATGACTGCTTGAGGGACTGATTTCGGTCAGTCCTGGTGTCGCCACGGCGAGAGCCCCGTCCAGTGTCTGGACGGGGCTCTTTGCCGTCCCCGGGGCTGGATAGGCTGATCCCCTTCCCATTCGACGTGGAATCCTCGATGAGCAGCAGGAGCGGACCATGAACCTGGTGACCCCGGCAGGCGGCGACAGCGTGGCGGCCCGCGGCTGGCCGGGCCTTCTGGACGCCCTGCTGACCGGCCGTGACCTCGGCGCCGACGACACGGCCTGGGCCATGGACCGGATCATGCGCGGGGAAGCCACCGACGCCCAGATCGCCGGCTTCGCCGTCGCCCTGCGGGCCAAGGGGGAGACCGTGGCCGAGATCAACGGCCTGGTCCGCGCCATGTACGAACACGCCAACCTGATCGAGGTGCCGGGCCGGACGGTGGACATCGTCGGCACCGGCGGCGACGGGGCCAAGACGGTCAACATCTCCACGATGTCGGCCATCGTGGTGGCCGGTACGGGCGCCAAGGTGGTCAAGCACGGCAACCGGGCCGCGTCCTCCGCGAGCGGCTCCTCGGACGTCCTGGAGAAGCTGGGCGTCAACCTCGACCTCACCCCCGCGCGGGTCGTGGAGGTGGCCGAGGAAGCCGGGATCACCTTCTGCTTCGCGGTCAAGTTCCACCCCGCGCTACGGCACGTGGCGGCGGCCCGCCGGGAACTGGGCATCCGGACCACCTTCAACTTCCTCGGCCCGCTGACCAACCCGGCGCGGGTCCGGGCGCAGGCCACCGGTGTGGCCGACGCGCGGGTGGCGCCGATCGTCGCGGGCGTCCTGGCGGAGCGGGGCTCCTCGGCGCTCGTCTTCCGCGGTGACGACGGGCTCGACGAGCTCACCACCACGGCGACCTCCCGGGTCTGGTGGGTCCGCGACGGCGAGGTCAGGGAGCAGGGCTTCGACCCGCGCGACATCGGCATCCCGCTGGTTCCGGTCTCCGCCCTGGCCGGGGCGGACGCCTCGTTCAACGCCGACGTGGCCCGCCGCCTCCTGGCCGGCGAGACCGGCCCCGTGCGCGACGCGGTGCTGCTGAACTCGGCGGCGGCCCTGGTCGCCCTGGACCCGGGCACGGGCACCTTGGAGGAGCAGCTCGCCGCCGGTGTCGTACGGGCGGCGGAGGCGGTGGACTCGGGCGCGGCCCGGGCGGCGCTGGCCCGCTGGGCGGCGGCGAGCAACGCGTAGCCGCTGCGGCCGGTGACCGCTGCGGCCGGTGACCGCTGCGGCCGGTGACCGCTGCGGCCGGTGACCGTTCCGACGGGATCCGGCCAAGATCAAGCAACGACCCCGGTCCGCCATGTGGACCGGGGTCTTGCGTTCGGAAGATCATGTGGCAGGATGCTCCTCAGGTCACGAGTGACAGCGTTTAGGCCCCGGCTTGCTGTCCGGCAACCCTCCTTCCGTGGCGGGGTGCCCCGGGTGATGACCAGGTCGTAGGCAGTGAGGTCTACGGCAAGCGCGGATCCCTCGAACGCCAGGGGTCCTGGTCTCTCGAGGAGCGTTTTCCGTGAGCAAGCGAATGCGATAGGGCGACTCCGCCCCTTCTTCACCCCTCTGAACAGGGTCACTTCCGCGTACCCGCAGCACACCTGCGGCAGCACATCCGTGTGCGGCGGCCGATCCGCGTTCCGGGGCACTCCCGTACCCCGAACGGCCGCAGCGCCGTATCCGCGTACGGGCACACCGAAGCCATTCACACCTGCCTGCCGGGAGATACCGCCATGTCCGCAACCCTGTCCGCGTCCTTTGACTCCAGCGTCGCCACCGCCACTGCCGCCGCCCTCGACCCCGCCTGTGCCGAGCCGCTGGCGGTCCTCGGCCGCGAGGTCACCGTGCCGCTCGTCACCGGCGGCGAGGTCACCTACGCCGCCCTCGACTACGCGGCCAGCGCCCCCGCGCTGCAGCGGGTCTGGGACGACGTGGCCGCGTACGCCCCGTACTACGGCAGCGTCCACCGCGGCGCCGGGTACCTCTCGCAGCTCTCCACCGACCTGTTCGAGCAGAGCCGGGTCACGGTCGCGGAGTTCCTCGACTGCCGCCCCTCCGACCAGGTGATCTTCACCCGGTCCACCACCGACTCGCTCAACCTGCTGGCCGCCGTGCTCCCGGCCGACTGCCAGGTCTTCGTCTTCGAGACCGAGCACCACGCCTCACTGCTCCCGTGGACGAACGCCCAGGTCACCTACCTCAACGCCCCGCGCACCCCGGACGAGGCCGTCGCCACCCTGGAGCGCGCCCTGGCCGACCGTGACCCTTACGGCCCCGCGCTGGTCTGCGTCACCGGAGCCTCCAACGTCACCGGCGAGCTGTGGCCCGTCAAGGAACTCGCCGCCGCCGCGCACGCCCACGGCGCCCGCATCGTCCTGGACGCCGCCCAGCTGGCCCCGCACCACCCCGTCTCGGTCCAGGACCTCGATGTGGACTGGGTCGCCTTCTCCGGACACAAGCTCTACGCCCCCTTCGGCTCGGGCGTGCTCGCCGGCCGCGCGGACTGGCTGCAGGAGGCCGAGCCGTACCTCGCGGGTGGCGGCGCCTCCCGCAAGGTCGCCCGCCGCGAGGACGGCGGCGTGGACGTCGAGTGGCACACCACCGCCGCCCGCCACGAGGCCGGCTCGCCGAACGTCATCGGTGTCTACTCCATCGCCTCCGCCTGCAAGGCCCTGAACGAGGCCGGCTTCGAGAACCTCGTCGCCCGCGAGCAGCACCTCATCGCCAAGGTCCGCGAAGGCCTCGCCGAGGTCCCGGCGGTCCGCGTCCTGTCCCTCTTCGGCGACGACGCCCCGCGCGTGGGCGTCATCTCCTTCGTCGTCGACGGCTGGAACAGCTCCCACTTCGCGGCCGCGCTCTCCGCCGAGTACGGCATCGGCGTCCGCGACGGCCTGTTCTGCGCCCACCCGCTGGTCCGCACCCTGCTCGGCAGCGAGCCGCAGGCCCAGGGCGAGTGCGGAGCCCCGGAGGCGGCCCCGGGGGAGCGGTCCCTGAACGCGATCCGCGTCAGCTTCGGCGCCGGCACCCCCGACGAGCACGTGGACCGCTTCGTCCGCGCCGTCAAGGAGCTCGTCGCGGACGGCGCCAAGTGGCAGTACCGCACCGAAGAGGGCCGCTGCGTCCCGGCGGTCTGACGGGCCGCGACGGGGACCGCGGGGGCCAGCTGCCCTGCGGGGCTGTCCCCTACCCGCCCTTCCACCATCCCCCAGACTCCGTCCGGGGGACCCCCAGCCGGGCGCTGCCCGGACCCCGGTCCTCAAGCGCCGGACGGCTGGGTTGGCGCGCCCGGGCTCGGTGCCGGCTGAAGCCCGGGACTGGGGCCCGAGCCCTGCCGAGGTTCCCCGTCCGGCCAGGTCCTACGCGTCCAGGCCGATCGCGAAGGCCGCTTCCAGGTCGTGCTGGGAGTACGTGCGGAAGGCCACGTGCGTGTCCGTCGCCTCCACGCCCGGGATCTTGCTGATGCGGCCGGGGATGATGTCGGCCAGGTCCTCGTGCCGGGACACCCGGACCAGTGCGATGAGGTCGTACGTACCCGTGACCGAGTAGACCTCGCTGACGCTGTCCAGCGCGGCGATGGCCTCGGCGATCTCGGGGATCCGGTCCACGCTGGTCTTGATGAGCACGAGTGCGGTGATCACGGTTGGCTGTCTCCCTCGCCTACTGTCACTGGTCGACCCACTCTAGTCCCACCCCGGTAGCGGGCCCACGCGTAGAGGAAGCCCACCGAGAAGCCCACCACGTGGGCCAGATAGGCGACTCCGGGTCCGCTCGCCGCCCGGTGTGCCGCCAGCCACTGCAGGCCGAACCAGAACATCAGCACGATCCACGCCGGGAACCGCAGCGGCAGGAAGAACAGGAACGGGAACAGGCTCGTCACCCGCGCCCTGGGGAACAGGTACAGGAAGGCACCCAGGACCGCGGAGATCGCCCCGGAGGCCCCGACCAGGGTCTGGTCCGAGGAGGCGTAGGCCGCCGCGTACGCCGCCAGGGCCAGGTAGCCCGTACAAACGTAGAAGCAGAGGAACCCGGCCCGGCCCATGCGCCGCTCCGTCATCGCCCCGAAGACGTAGAGGAAGAGCATGTTGCCCAGCAGGTGCAGCCAGCTCCCGTGCACGAACAGGGCCGTGAGGGGGGTGAGCGCCGCCCGGCCCGAGCCGGTGAACAGCTCGTCCGGGACCACGCCCCAGCGCCGGAAGTACGCCGTGCCCGTGGTCAGGAGCTGATCGCCCGTCCCGTAGACCGGGTTCAGCCCCGACGCCGGGCTCAGTACGAACACCACGCAGCAGCCGGCGATCAGCGCGTGGGTGACCACCGGGCCCCGGGCGGCCTCGCGTACGGCCTGCCACCTTACGATCATGCGACCGAGCATGACCCAGCCGGGCCCACCAGCGGGTGCGGCAGGCCGTAGGGTTACGAGCTACGCACGCACGCGCGCGCCACCCGCGACGACACGGGAGGGTGCGGAGCTTGCGCCATGTGAGCGATAGAAGGAGAGAGCGGCCTGATGACGGTTCCCCTGCCGACCGACACCACCCGGTGGCGCTGCACCCTGTGCGGCAACCTCACGCGCTTCGACGTCACCCGTTCGTCGAAGGTAGTGGAGTACGTCCACCTGGACCTCGCCGGGGAGCCCAAGGTCGAGGAGCGCGAGGTGGTCAATGAGACCATCGAGTCGGTCCGCTGTCGCTGGTGCAACGCGGTGGACCAGATCGAGCTCGTCGACAGGCCGGGCGCGGACTCCTGACGGAGCCCCGCCCACAGGTGAATGACGGTAGGGGTGACGGATTGTGGAGCCAGCAAGCGGCGCTGAGCCGGCCGACGCGGCCGGCGACGCCGCGGAGGTGCTCGACCGCCCGCTGCCGGAAGGCGTGCGGCGCCGGGTCGTCGCACTCGTCTCCGACGCCTTCGGCGGGCTGACGGTCGCGGACCTCCCGGCGCAGTTGCGCCAGTACGCCCGTTTCACCCCGACCCGGCGCGCCAAGTTCGCCGGCAACGCCATGGCCACGGCCGTGGAGAGCGACCCCGTCTTCCGGGGCCGGGTCGCGGAGAAGCTCCGCGAGACGCAGGCCGACCTGGCCACCGCGCTGGAGTCGGGCGCGCCGCCCGCTGCCGCCGATCCGCTGGACGTCGCGGCCGCCGCGTACGTCCTGCGGCCGGCCGGCTGGGTCAAGCTGGTCGCCGCCGCGGGCGAGGAGGCGCAGCGCGCCGACGCCGAGCGGGTCGACGAGGAGGCGCGCCGCGAGATGGAGCGGCTCCGCGAGGAGCTGGCCCACGTACGGGAACTGCAGCGCACGGGTGTCGACCAGGTGCGGGCCGAGCTGGAAGCGGCGCGCAAGGAAGCGGAATCGCTTCAGCGCAAGCTGCGCAGCGCCCTCAGCGACGTCAAGCGGGGCGACGCGGCCCTGCGCAAGATCAACGCGGAGGTCGACGGCATCCGCTCCGAGGCGGCCGCCCAGGTGACCACCGCGGAGAGCGAGACCCGGCGGCTCAAGTCCCGCCTCGCAGAAGTGGAATCGGCGCTGGAGACCTCGCGCCGGGCCACCCGCGAGGGGCGCAGCATCGAGGACATGCGGCTGCGCCTGCTCCTGGACACCGTGCTGGACGCGGCCGCGGGACTGCGCCGGGAGCTCGCGCTGCCGCCGGTCTCCACCCGGCCCGCCGACACGGTGGAGGCGGTGGAGCCGGGCCGGATGACCCCGAAGGACATCGCGGCGCGCGCCCTGTCGGAGACCGACCCCGCGCTGCTGGACCAGCTGCTGGCACTGCCCCAGGCCCATCTGGTGGTCGACGGCTACAACGTCACCAAGACCGGCTACCCGACGATGCCGCTGGAGAAGCAGCGCCTGCGGCTGCTGGGCGGGCTGTCGATGCTCGCCGCGCAGACGGGCGCCGAGATGACCTGCGTCTTCGACGGGGCGGAGCTGGCGGCCCCCGTGCTGCTCGCGCCGCCGCGCGGGGTGCGGGTGCTGTTCTCCAAGCCCGGGGTGACGGCGGACGAGCTGATCCGCCAGCTGGTGCGCGCCGAACCGTCGGGCCGTCCGGTGGTGGTGGTCTCCACCGACCGGGAGGTCGCCGACGGGGTGGCCAAGGCCGGGGCGCGGCCGGTGGCGTCCGCCTTGTTGCTGAAGCGGCTTTCGCGCGTTTCGTAACTGCTGGGCCCAATGCCGGAATTGGTAGGGCCTCGCAGGAACGTACCGTCAAGTCACCGACACAGAGCGTGCGCTGTAGGTAAAGAACCTGGTCGCACGGTGAGTTTTTTGCCGACAGGATTTGAACTGATCACAGAAGGGTCACTAGGGTCAGTCAAACCTTCGTGCGGTAGTTCACTCATTCGGGGTGGCAGCGAAGGTGTCGCTGAGTTTCTAGGACGGATTGCGTCCTTCGGCGGCTCTAGGAAGAAGGAGATCGCCTTCGTGGCGTCCCACCGTCGACCCAAGCAGCCGACCCGCATGCGCACGACCGTGCTCGGCGTCACCGCGGCAGCCGCCGTGGTCCTCTCGGGGCAGGCCGCTCACGCCGCCCCCGCCAAGCCGAACAAGGACGAGGTCAAGGCGAAGGTCGACGCCCTCTACGAAGAGGCGGAGCAGGCCACCGAGAAGTTCAACGGCGCCCAGGAGCGCCAGGACAAGCTCGAGACCGAGATCGGGCAGCTCCAGGACCAGGTCGCCCGCGGCCAGGCGGACCTCAACGCGCTGCGCGGCACGCTCGGTTCGATGGCCAGCGCCCAGTACCGCAGCGGCGGCATCGACCAGTCCCTCGCGCTCTTCCTCTCGGCCGACCCGGACAACTACCTCGACAAGGCCTCCACCCTGGAGCAGCTGAGCGGTCAGCAGGTCGAAGCGGTCCAGAAGATCCAGGCCAAGCAGCGCACCCTCGCGCAGCAGCGCCAGGAGGCCGCGGGCAAGCTCACCGACCTCGAGGCCACCCGCAAGGAGCTCGGCGAGAAGAAGAAGGCCTCCTCGGACAAGCTCGCCGCGGCCCAGGCCCTCCTCAACACCCTGACCGCCCAGGAGCGGCAGCAGATCAAGGACGACGACTCCCGCGCCAGCCGCGGCGCCGGCGAGCGCGTCCCCGATCTCGGCAACGCGAAGCCCTCCGGCCGGGCCGGCGCCGCCCTCGCGGCCGCCAAGACCAAGATCGGCAGCGCGTACATATCCGGGCACGAAGGGCCCAACTCGTTCGACTGCTCGGGCCTGACCCAATGGGCGTACAAGCAGGCCAACGTGTCGATATCGCGCACCACGTTCACGCAGATCAACGACGGCACCCGGATCGGCAGGAGCCAGCTCCAGCCGGGTGACCTGGTGTTCTTCTACGGCGACCTGCACCACGTCGGCCTGTACGCGGGCGGCAACACGGTGCTGCACGCCTCGAACCCGCGCAGCGGCGTCAAGTACGAATCGATCGACAACATGCCGTTCCAGTTCGGCGTGCGCGTCGGCTGACGCCCCCTCCGCCCAGGACCCGACCGGACGCGCCGTACACCGCCCATCCGGGCGAATTCCGAGGCCCCGCTCCGACCACACGCCCCGCCGGTGACCTGCGTCTCCGACGGGGCGTCACTGTGCGTGCCCACCGGAGGTCGTTGGCCGGTGCCCTCCCGCGCGGCTACTGTCTGCCAGCGCGGAACCCCGGCACACGGCCGTCCACGGAGGGCGGACCCGGGTCCCGCTCAGCAGGAGGGAGCGGTTTCACGTGGCGTCCCATCGCCGGTCCGGGCCCAGCGCCCTCGACCGGAACACCAAGGTCACCGTCCTCACCGCCACGGCGGCGGGAGCGGCGGCTCTCATGTCGGGCGCACCCGCCGGCGCGGCCCCCGGCCTCCCGCAGGAGCCCTCCACGGGCACCCGCGCCCAGGTCGACCGGCTCTTCGAAGAGGCCGAACAGGCCACCGAGCGCTTCAACCAGGCCGGCGAGCGCGCCGGCCGGCTGCGCGCCGAAGTCGACCGGGTCCAGGACGCGGTGGCCCGCGGACAGGACCGCATCAACACCATGCGCGGGGTGCTCGGCGCCTACGCCGGAGCCCAATACCGGGCCGGCGGCATCGACCCCTCCGTCGAGCTGATGCTCTCCGACGACCCGGACGACTACCTCGCCAAGGCCGCCGCCCTCGACCGGCTCTCCGGCCGCCAGGCCCGCCGGCTCGACGAACTGCGCGCCGAGCAGCGCCGGCTCGGCCAGGAACGCCAGGAGGCCTCCCGCAAGCTCTCCGAACTCGACGCCCTGCGCGCCGACGTGGCGAAGGAGAAGCGCGCCGTCACCGCCAAGCTCGCCGCGGCCCGCCGGCTGCTGAACGCGATGCCCACGCAGGAGCGCGCCGACTTCGACCGGGCCTCGCGCTCCGGCGGCCGCCCCGACGCCCTGCCGGAGCTCCCCGACACCGAGGCCTCCGGTCCCTCCTCCGGCCGCGCCGTGACCGCCGTGATGGCGGCCCGGTCCGCCGTCGGACGGCCCTACGTATGGGGTTCCACCGGCCCCTCCGGCTTCGACTGCTCCGGACTGATGGTGTGGTCGTACCGGCAGGCGGGCGTGGCCCTGCCCCGCACCTCGCAGGCGCAGCGGCACGCCGGACGGCGGGTTCCGCTGTCGGAGGCGCGCCCGGGGGACCTGGTGACGTACCGCTCGGACGCCAGCCACGTCGGCATGTACGTCGGCAACGGCCAGGTGGTGCACGCCCCGTACCCGGGGGCGCGCGTGCGGTACGACCCGGTCGGGATGATGCCGGTGTCCTCGGTGACCCGGCCCTAGGGGCTGTCGTCACGCTCCCGTCGTCGCCCGAAGGGCGTGCCAGGCGTCGCGAGGCGGACGGGAGTGTGACGACAGCCCCCCGGCGCTGCGCTGCGTACGATCGGGTGATGCTCCCGGTCCTGGGCCCCACCCTTCGCGGGCGCCCGCGCGCGCTGCCGCTGGTGCTGCTGTGCCTGCTGCTGCTGTGCGTGCCGCTCGCCGGATGCGGGTCCGGGCTCGGCGGGTCCGGGTCCGCCTCCGGCTCCGGGGTCCCTTCGGCGGACCCCGCCGAACGGGACGTCCGGAGGGCCGTCGCCGCCTGGTCGGCGGCCCCGCCCGCGGCCCTCGCGGCGATTCCGCTGGAGGGATGGGCGTACGAGGTCTCCGCGGTCCGGGTGGAAGGCGTACGGGCCTTCGCGCGCGCGGAGCTGCGCTACCGGCTCAGCGGATACGACGCCGCCCCGGCCGGCTCCGCCCGCGAAGTGGAGCTCACCCGGGGCGGCGGCTCCTGGGCGGTGACCGCCGACCGGCCCGCCCCGGGAGCCCTGCCGCAGCTGTGGGACCAGGGCCCGGTGTCCGTGGAGCGCGGGGCGCACGCCCTGGTGCTCGGCGGCTCCGGCCAGAGCTCCGGCTCCCTCTCCGAGATCGCCGCCGAAGCCGACAAGGCGGTGCCCGCGGCGAGCGCGGCCTGGCCGCGGCCGTGGGCGGGCCGGGTGGTGGTGCTGGTCCCCGGCTCGCTGGACGCGATGGCGGCGCTGCTGGGGCGGCCCGCGGACGAGTACCGGGGCCTGGGCGCGGTCACCACCGGGCGGACCGGCGAGGGCCCCGCCCCCGCCGACCGGGTCGTGGTGAACCCGGAGGGGTACGGGCAGCTCACGGCGGAGGGCCGCCAGGTGATCCTGACCCACGAGACCACCCACGTGGCCACCCGGGCTGCGACCACCGCCCGGACCCCGCTCTGGCTCTCCGAGGGCCTCGCGGACTGGGCCGCCTACCGTGACAGCGGCCGCACCCCGGCCGAAGCCGCGCCCTCCCTCGCCCGCGCGGTGCGGCGGGGCGACCTGCCGGGGGAGCTCCCCGCCGCCGGGGCCTTCACCTTCGGCGGGGACGCGGACGCACTGGCGCGGGCCTACGAGGGCTCCTGGCTGGCCTGCCGGCTCATCGCCCGCCGGTGGGGGGACGCGGCACTGGTCTCCCTCTACGAGAAGTCCGGCCGGGAGTCCCTCCCGACGGCGCTGGCGGACACGTTGCACACGGACCCCGCGGGCCTGACGCGAGCGTGGCAGCAGGACCTGACCCGGGAGTTCCGCTAGCCGGCGGACCCGGGGGTGGATCCTGCGGCGCCGTTGCCGGGGGCCAGCCCCCGGACCCCGCTCCTCAAACGCCGGAGGGGCTGATTTCGCCCCGGCGGCGTCGGACACCTCCGGTGGTCGGCGGACACGTCCGGGCCGCCGTCGGCCAAATCCAGCCCCTCCGGCGTTTGAGGAGCGGGGTCCGGGGCGGAGCCCCAGGGGCCTCGGGCGCAGCCCTGCTTCCGCCGGTCCGGGCGGCCCCGCACGCAGCCCCGTACGCCGGTCAGAGCCCCGCAGGGCCCCGCTCCGGTAGGGTCGGCAGGCGATGGACAAGACGCTGATCGTGACCAACGACTTCCCGCCGCGGCCGGGGGGCATCCAGGCCTTCCTGCACAACATGGCGCTGCGCCTGGACCCCGACCGGGTCGTGGTCTACGCCTCCACCTGGAAGCACTCGGCCGAGGCCCGCGCCGCCACCGCCGCCTTCGACGCGGAGCAGCCCTTCCAGGTGGTCCGCGACCGCACGACGATGCTGCTGCCGACCCCCAGGGTCACCCGCCGGGCCGTGGGCCTGCTGCGCGAACACGGCTGCTCGTCGGTGTGGTTCGGCGCGGCGGCCCCGCTGGGCCTGATGGGCCCCGCGCTGCGCCGGGCCGGAGCGCGCCGGATCGTGGCGACCACGCACGGGCACGAGGCGGGCTGGGCGCAGCTCCCGGTGGCGCGCCAACTGCTGCGGCGCATCGGCGAGGGCACGGACACCCTGACCTACCTGGGGGAGTACACCCGTTCGCGGATCGCCCCGGCGCTGACGGACCGGGCGGCGGCGCGGATGACGCAGCTCCCGCCGGGGGTGGACGAGAAGACCTTCCATCCGGGGTCGGGCGGCGCCGAGGTCCGGGCGAGGCTGGGCCTGACGGACCGGCCCGTGGTCGTCTGCGTCTCGCGGCTCGTGCCCCGCAAGGGCCAGGACACGCTGATCGAGGCGATGCCGCGGATCCTGGCGGAGCTGCCGGAGGCCGTCCTGCTGATCGTGGGCGGCGGCCCCTACGAGGCCGACCTGCGGGCCCTGGCCGCCTCGACCGGGGTCGCGGAGTCCGTCGTCTTCACGGGCGCCGTCCCGTGGTCCGAACTGCCCGCCCACTACGGGGCCGGTGACGTCTTCGCGATGCCCTGCCGGACCCGGCGCGGCGGGCTCGACGTGGAGGGCCTCGGCATCGTCTACCTGGAGGCCTCCGCCACCGGCCTGCCGGTGATCGCGGGCGACTCCGGCGGCGCCCCGGACGCCGTGCTGGACGGGGAGACGGGCTGGGTGGTCCGCGGCGGGGCCCCGGCCGAGACCGCCGACCGCGTCGTCGCCCTGCTCCGGGACCCGGCCCTGCGCGCACGCATGGGCGAGCGCGGCCGTGCCTGGGTCGAGGAGAAGTGGCGCTGGGACCTGCTGGCGGAGCGGCTGCGCGAGCTCCTGTAGTCCTGCGCGCCGGGCCCACGGCGCCGGGCCCGGCGCAGGGGGCCCTTTCCGTACGGAGGGGGGATTATCGCCCCCGAGGGCCCGATCGCGGGCAGAGTCGATCAAACCGTACGGGCCCGGGTGGTGCCCGCCTACGGTCGAGCCATGTCTGACTGTTACTCAGAAGCGTGTCAGTGCGGGTTATGGCCGGTTGGGCGGAATCCGCTCATGATGCGGCCATGACACCAAACCTGACACGTCGTCATGTTCTCGGTCTCGGCGCCCTGCAGACCGCGGCGGCCCTCGGCTTCACCCGGATCGGCCTGCAGTCCGCGGCCGCCGCCGAGCCCGCGGCCGCGACGTACGCCCCGGCCATCGTCGTCGGCTCCGGCTACGGATCCGCCGTCGCCGCGCTCCGCCTCGGGCAGGCGGGCGTGCGGACCGTCGTCCTGGAGATGGGCCGGCTCTGGGACACCGCGGGCGCCGACGGGAAGGTCTTCCCCGCCACCTCGGCCCCCGACCAGCGCTCGATGTGGTTCCGCAACCGCACCGAGGCCCCGCTCGCCCAGTTCCTCTGGCTGGACGTGGTCAACCGCAACATCAGCCCGTACCCCGGCGTCCTGGACCGGGTGAACTACGGGGACATGTCGGTGTACGTGGGCCGCGGCGTCGGCGGCGGGTCCCTCGTCAACGGCGGCATGGCGCCCACGCCGAAGCGCTCGTACTTCACCGAGGTCCTGCCCCGGGTCGACGCCGACGAGATGTACGGCACCTACTACCCCCGGGCCCGCGCCATGCTCGGGGTCAACGACATCGACCCGGCCTGGTTCGAGTCCACGGAGTGGTACCGGTTCGCCCGGATCTCCCGCAAGCACGCCCAGAAGACCGGCCTGAAGACCACCTTCGTCCCCAACGTCTACGACTTCGAGTACATGAAGCGCGAGGCCGCCGGGACCGCCACCAGGTCCGCCCTCGCGGGCGAGGTCATCTACGGCAACAACCACGGCAAGAAGAGCGTGGACAAGACCTACCTCGCCGCCGCCCTGGGCACGGGGAACGTCACCATCGAGACCATGCAGCGCGTGGTCGGCGTACGGCAGGACCCGGCCGGCGGCTACGTCCTGACCGTGCAGACCAGCGACCTCACCGGCCGCGTCACCCAGGTCCGCGAACTGGGCTGCAGACAGCTCTTCCTCGGCGCCGGCAGCCTCGGCACCACCGAGATCCTGCTGCGCGCCCGCGAGACGGGCACCCTGCCCGGCCTGAACGACAAGGTGGGCCTCGGCTGGGGCCACAACGGCAACGTCATGACCGCCCGCGCCAACCACCTGTGGGACACCGTCGGCGCCAACCAGGCCACCATGCCCGCCCTCGGCATCGACGACTGGGACAACGCCTCGAACCCGGTCTTCGCCGAGATCGCCCCGCTCCCGATGGGGTTCGAGCACTGGATCTCGATGTACCTGGCCATCACCAAGAACCCGGAGCGCGGGCACTTCACCTACGACGCCGCCAGCGACTCGGCGAAGCTCCAGTGGACCCGGGACCAGAACACCCCGTCCGTGCAGGCCGCCAAACGCCTCTTCGACCGGATCAACCGGGCCAACTTCACCATCTACCGCTACGACCTGTTCGGCGACAACAAGAACTTCGCCGACAACTTCACTTACCACCCGCTGGGCGGCTGCGTCCTCGGGGACGCGACCGACGACTTCGGCCGCGTCCGGGGCTACCAGGGCCTCTACGTCACCGACAGCTCGCTGATCCCCGGATCGCTCGGCGTGAACCCCTTCGTCACCGTCACCGCCCTCGCGGAGCGGAACATGGCGCGGGTCCTCGCCGACCCGCGCTGATCAGCGGCCTCCGGCGACGGGGCGCTAGGCGGCCCCGGGTCGCTTCTAGCCCCGGTAGAGGGCTTCGATCTCGTCCGCGAAGTCCTTCGCCACCACATTCCGCTTCAGCTTCAGCGAAGGCGTGATGTGCCCGGACTCCTCCGTGAACTGGGAGGGCAGAATGCGGAATTTCCGCACCGATTCCGCCTTGGAAACCGCCGCGTTGCCGTCGTCCACGGCCTTCTGGACGGCGGCGATCAGGTCCGCGTCCTCGCGCAGCTCCGCCGCCGTCACACCGGCGGGCTTGCCGTTCTCCGCAGCCCACCGGCCCAGGAACTCCTCGTCGATGGTGACCAGCGCCGCCACGAACGGCCGCGCGTCGCCGACCACCATGCACTCCGCGACCAGGGCGTGCGCCCGGATCCGGTCCTCGATGACCGCGGGCGCCACGTTCTTGCCGCCCGCCGTGACGATGAGCTCCTTCTTGCGCCCGGTGATCGCCAGATAGCCGTCCTCGTCGAGCGTGCCGACGTCGCCGGTGTGGAACCAGCCGTCGGTCAGCGCGTCGGCGGTGGCCGACGGGTTGTTCCAGTACTCCTTGAAGATGTGCTCGCCGTGCAGCAGCACCTCGCCGTCGTCGGCGATGCGCACCACCGAGCCCGGGAGCGGCTGGCCGACCGTACCGATCTTCGTCTTGTCCCACGGGTTGAAGGCCGTGGCCGCGCAGGACTCGGTCAGCCCGTAGCCCTCCAGCACGGTGAAGCCGATGCCGCGGAAGAAGTGGCCGAGCCGCTCGCCCAGCGGGGCCCCGCCGGAGATCGCGTACTCGCCGCGCCCGCCGAGGACCGTGTGCAGCTTGCTGTAGACCAGCTTGGAGAAGACCTTGTGCTTCAGCTTGAGCTTGAGGGACGGCCCGCCCGGCAGGTCCAGTGCACGGCTGTACGCGATCGCGGTCTCGGCCGCCGCGTCGAAGATCTTGCCCTTGCCGTCGGCCTGGGCCTTGGCGCGGGCCGAGTTGTAGACCTTCTCGAAGACGCGCGGCACACCGAGGATCAGCGTGGGCCGGAAGGACTGCAGCTCGTCTGTCAGGTTCTTGATGTCCGGTACGCAGCCCAGCCGGATCGGCGCCAGCACGGCCGCCACCTCCACCAGGCGGCCGAACACGTGCGCAGCCGGCAGGAAGAGCAGCACGGAGCACTCGCCGGTCCGGAAGAGCGGACGCAGCCGGGCCACGATGTTCCCGCACTCGGCGAAGAAGCTGCGGTGGGTCAGCACGCAGCCCTTGGGGCGGCCGGTGGTGCCGGAGGTGTAGACGATGGTGGCCGGGTCGTCGGCGCCCGCGAGCGCGCTGCGCTCGTCGACCTCGGCGTCGGAGATCCCGGCGCCGGCCGCCTTCAGCGTCTCCAGGGCACCCTGCTCGATCTCCCAGACCTCGCGCAGCTCCGGCAGCCGGTCGCGCAGGGCGGCCACGGCCGCGGCGTGCCCGGGGGACTCCACGACGACGGCGACGGCGCCGGAGTCGCCGAGGATCCACTGGATCTGCTCGGGGGAGCTGGTCTCGTACACGGGGACCGTGACGGCGCCCGCGCTCCAGATCGCGAAGTCGATCAGCACCCACTCGTAGCGGGTGCGGGAAATCAGGGCGACCCGGTCGCCGGGCCGGATGCCGGCCGCGATCAGGCCCTTCGCCGCGGTGCGGACCTCGGCGAGGAACTCCGTCGCGGTGACGTCCTGCCACGCGCCGCCGACCTTGCGGGCCATGACGGCGGTGTCGGGATGCTGCGCGGCATTGCGGCGGATGAGATCCGTCAGGTTCCCGTCCGACGGGACCTCGTACAGGGCCGGAAGGCTGAACTCGCGCAAGACTGCTGCTCCTCTGGGCGCCATCGCCACCATGTGGACCGACGCGACGTTACCCACCGGTAGGGGGTTCCGGATAGAGGGAACCGGCCAGATGTTCCCTGCGTCACATGTCGCGGCCGTGTCCTGTCGACAGTAGTCGACCCGGTTTGCGACTCGGAAGTAACCGCAGGTCCGGCCGCCTGACCCGATTCCCTCCCCACGGTGGCCCGGCGCGCCTAGGGTGGCCGCATGGGTGGCTCTATGGGTGGTACGAAGAACCGGACACGGATTCACGTCGTCAGCGACGTCCACGGCAACACCGAGGCGCTCGCGCGGGCCGGGGAAGGCGCCGACGCGCTGATCTGCCTCGGCGACCTCGTCCTCTTCCTCGACTACGCCGACCACTCGCGCGGCATCTTCCCCGACCTCTTCGGCGTCGAGAACGCCCACCACATCGTCGAACTGCGCACCGCCCGCCGTTTCGAGGAGGCCCGGGACTTCGCCCGCGGACTGTGGGCCGGGCTGGACCGGGAACGGCTCGTCGAAGGCGCGGTCCGGCGCCAGTACGCCGAAATGTTCGCCGCCTTCCCCCGGCCGACGTACGCCACGTACGGAAACGTGGACATCCCCGGACTCTGGGCCGAGTACGCCGGTCCCGGCCTCACCGTGCTCGACGGGCAGCGGGTCGAGATCGGGGGCCGGGTCTTCGGCTTCGTCGGGGGCGGACTGCCCTCGCCGATGCGCACCCCCTACGAGGTGCCCGAGGAGGAGTACGCGGCCAAGGTGGAGGCGCTGGGCGAGGTCGACGTGCTGTGCTCCCACATTCCGCCGGAGGTTCCGGAGCTCTGCTACGACACGGTTGCGCGGCGGTTCGAGCGGGGGAGCGGGGCGCTGCTCGCCGCGATCCGCCGGATGAGGCCCCGGTACGCGCTCTTCGGCCACGTCCACCAGCCGCTCGCCCGGCGGATGCGGATCGGCGCCACCGAGTGCGTGAACGTCGGACACTTCGCCGCCACGGGAAGGCCGTGGGCCCTGGAGTGGTGAGGTCTTGACGCGCGATAGCCTTCACGCGGCGGCCCAGTGCCGTCCGCACACTTCCTCGAACTCCCCCCGGAGGAGCGACCGCGATGGCGGAACACACCAGCTCGAGCATCATGATCGAGGCGACCCCTGCCGACGTCATGGCCGTGATCGCCGACTTCGCCCGCTACCCGGAGTGGACCGGCGAGGTGAAGGAGGCCGAGGTCCTGGCGAAGGACGACGCCGGCCGGGCCTCTCTCGTCCGCCTGCTGCTCGACGCGGGCGCGATCAAGGACGACCACACGCTGGCGTACACCTGGCCGGCGGAGAACACGGTCAGCTGGACGCTGGACAAGTCCCAGATGCTGAGGCAGCTCGACGGGTCCTATCAGCTGGCGCCGGTCGCGGGCGGTGCGCGCACCGAGGTGACGTACTCGCTGACCGTCGACGTCAAGATCCCGATGCTCGGCATGATCAAGCGCAAGGCGGAGAAGGTCATCATCGACCGTGCGCTGGCGGGCCTGAAGAAGCGCGTGGAGAGCCACGCCGCCCCGTCCTCTTAACGCGCCGCCCGCCTTCTTGCTGCGGTCCCTCGCACCGCTGCGCGGGCTTCGGTCCGCTGCGCCGGACTCCGTCCGTCGGTGGTGGGTCGGTGGTGCGCCACGGCCGTCCCGGTGCGGGGTCCGGTGGGCGGGTGAGGCTGGGTTGGCCCTGCGGGGCAAGGTCCCCTACCCGCCCTTCGCCCGTTCCCCGGGGCTGCGCCCCGGCCCCCCCGCTCCTCAAGCGCCGGAGGGGCTGGATTTTGGCAGGCGGGACTGCAATTGCCCTCAGGTAATTCCAGCCTGTCGCGCACAGCGCACAGCGCACTGCGCACTGCGTGCCGCGCATGGAGGGAGGCGCACCGCGTACCGCGCGCTGTGTGAGCTGCGCGCACGTCCGAGCCGGGGCCGGCTCAATCCAGCCCCGCCGGCGTTTCAGGCGTGGGGTCTGGGGCGGAGCCCCAGGGGGTCCGGGCGCAGCCCCGGGACCCCCTCCCAGCCCGTCCGGCGCTTGAGGACCGGGCCCCGGGCGGAGCCCGGTGGCATGTCCAGCCCGGCCGGCGTTTGAGGTGCAGGTCCGGGCAGTGCCCGGGGGCACACCCAGCCCCGCCGGCGTTTGAGGCGCGGGTCCGGGCAGCGCCCGGGGAACGGTGGAAGGGCGGGTAGGGGACCTTGCCCCGCGCAGCGGCAAGGGTGCTGCGGGGATTTTGCCCCGCGCAGCGGTAAGGGTCGCTGCGGGGACTTCGCCCGGCGCAGCGGTAAGGGTCGCTGCGGGGATTTCGCCCCGTGCAGCGGCGAGGGGGCTGTGGGGGCTTCGCCCCGCGCAGCGGTGTTCCGTGGGCGGGGCTGCGCGCGTGTCGGCCCGGCGTTGGCCGGAGGGGCGGGGCGGAGGCCCTGGGGGCCGGGCGGGCTCCGGGGGCGTGGCAGGCTGGCGGTGGCCGCCATCAGCCCCGCCGGGGATGCGGGGGCCAGGCACACGCGGAGCTAGGAGCAGCATGCACACCCTTCTCGTCACCGGCCCCGGCGGCGCCGGGCGGAGTACCGTCGCGGCGGCCACCGCACTGGCCGCCGCCCGGCAGGGCCACCGGGTGCTCCTGCTCTGCGCCGGCCCCGCCGACCCGCCCGTCGCCCCGGAAGGCACGCTCAGGGTGGCCCGCGTCGACTCCGGCGAGGAGTTCCGCCAGGAGCTGGTCTCGCTCCAGGAGCGCGGCTCCGCGGTGCTCGGGATGCTCGGCGCCCGCCCCCTGCACGCCGACGAGATCACCGAGCTGCCCGGCGCCGAGCAGTTCGCCCTGCTCCGCGCCCTGCGGCGGGCCGCGGCCGAGCCCGGCACGGACCTCGTGGTGGTCGACCTGCCCCCGCTGCACCAGGCGATCACCACCCTCGCCCTCCCCGCGCAGCTCCGCCGCTACCTCGCCCGGCTGCTCCCCGCGGAGCGCCAGGCGGCCCGCGCCCTGCGCCCCGTACTGGCCCAGCTGGCCGGTGTCCCGATGCCCGCGCAGTGGCTGTACGAGGCCGCCGCCCGCTGGGACGAGGACCTGGCGGCCGTCCAGGACGTCCTGGAGGCCCCGACCACCTCCGTACGGCTGGTGGCCGAACCGGGACCCGCAGCCGACGCCGCGCTGCGCCTGGGCAGGCTCGGGCTCGCCCTGCACCGGCTGCCCGTCTCGGCGCTCGTCGCCAACCGGATGCTGCCCGCCGGATCCCCCGACCCGTGGCTGGCGGGACTCGCCGCCCAGCAGGAGAAGTACGCCGCCCGGTGGGCCGGGAACGAGAGCCTTCCGGTGCTGCCCGTACCCCACCTGGGCCGGGACCCGCACGGCCCCGAGGACCTGGCGGAGCTGGCCCCGGCCCCCGCCCCGGCGATCGCGCCCCGCCCCGCCTGGGCCGTCGAGGACCGGATCGCCGAGGACGGGGTGCTGCTCTGGCGGGTTCCGCTGCCCGGCGCCGAGAAGCGGGAGCTGGGCCTGGTCCGGCGCGGCGACGAGCTTCTCCTCACGGTGGGCCCGTATCGCAGGATCGTTCCGCTCCCCGCCGCACTGCGCCGCTGCACCGTCTCCGGCGCGGCCCTCGCCGACGACGAGCTCCGCATCCGCTTCACCCCGGACCCGGACCTGTGGCCCCGAGGGACCGGGAAGCCGTAGTCGGCGCCGTCGGCGCCGCCGGCGTCCTCGGCGGCCTGGGGGGCGTACCGCCGTTCGGGTAACGTCGGAGGTAGTAGGAGTCCGTACCGCACGCCCAGCCGCCGCCGCAGGAGAGTCCGCCATGAGCGAGGCCACCGACCGCCCCACCGATGCCTCAGCCGGGGACGACGCCTGGGCCGAGGCCTGCGCCGAGGACCTCGCCGCCGAGCGGGAGCGCCGCAGGTCCGAGCAGGGCGCCTCCGCGGGCGCCGGCACCGGGACCGCCGCCGAGGAGCTGTTCAAGCTCTTCGAGGCCGTCGCCGACAAGGTGTCCGACAAGGTCTCCGCGCTGAACAACCCGCTGTTCGGCGTCGCCGCGCAGGGCGCCGTACGGCAGTTCGTCAACCAGGCGAAGAGCGCCGCCAAACCCGTCGTCGAGCGAAACCCCGAGGTCTTCGACCACCTCGCGGCGGCCGGCTCCGAGCTGCTCGCCGCCTACCGCTCCGCGGTCGAGGGCCACGAGCGCCGCTGGACGCGCGACGAACCGGCCCCGGGCCCGGGGAGCGGGACCACCGGCAACGCCGCTGGAAACGCCAAGGACCCCCGTGACGAGGGAGACGGCGGCCCGACGGAGCGGATCGATCTCGACTGAACCCCCTCCTCCCTCGGGTACGGTTGACAGCGGCGGGGTTTGACCGGAAACCGAGGGACTAATGGGACTCACCATCGGCGTCGACATCGGCGGCACGAAGATCGCGGCCGGCGTGGTCGACGAAGACGGCACCATCCTTGAGACGTACAAGGTGCCCACCCCGCCGACCCCGGACGGAGTGACGGACGCGATCTGCGCCGCCGTCTCCGAGGTCAGCGCCAGCCACACCATCGACGCGGTCGGCATCGGCGCCGCCGGATACGTCGACGACAAGCGCGCGACCGTACTCTTCGCGCCCAACATCAACTGGCGGCACGAGCCGCTGAAGGACAAGGTCGAGCAGCGCATCGGCCTGCCCGTGGTCGTCGAGAACGACGCCAACTGCGCCGCCTGGGGCGAGTACCGCTTCGGCGCCGGCCAGGGCCACGAGGACGTCATCTGCATCACGCTCGGCACGGGCCTGGGCGGCGGCATCATCATCGGCAACAAGCTCCGGCGCGGACGCTTCGGCGTGGCCGCCGAGTTCGGCCACATCCGGGTGGTCCCGGACGGCCTGCTGTGCGGCTGCGGCAGCCAGGGCTGCTGGGAGCAGTACGCCTCCGGGCGCGCGCTCGTCCGGTACGCCAAGCAGCGCGCCAACGCCACCCCCGAGAACGCGAAGGCCCTCCTCGCGCTCGGCGACGGCACCCCCGACGGCATCGAGGGCAAGCACATCAGCGAGGCGGCCCGCGCCGGCGACCTGGTGGCCATCGACTCCTTCCGCGAGCTGGCCCGTTGGGCGGGCGCGGGCCTCGCCGACCTGGCCTCGCTCTTCGACCCGTCGGCGTTCATCGTCGGCGGCGGCGTCTCGGACGAGGGCGACCTGGTCCTCGACCCGATCCGCAAGTCCTTCAAGCGCTGGCTGATCGGCGGCGCGTGGCGTCCGCACGCGCAGGTGCTCGCGGCGCAGCTCGGCGGCAAGGCCGGCCTGGTCGGCGCGGCCGACCTGGCGCGCCAGGGCTGAGCCCCGCGGCGACCCGTATCGGCGGACTGCCCGCCGCGCCCTCTGGGGTGCGGCGGGCAGTCTCGTTATGTTGCCTCGTATGGAACTCACCGAGCCGCCGAACTCCCGTACCGAAGCCGATGGTTCCGCCGTGATCCGGGTGCTCTCCTACAACGTCCGCTCGCTGCGCGACGACGAGGACGCGCTGGCGCGAGTGATCCGTGCCTGCGCCCCGGACCTGGTGTGCGTCCAGGAGGCGCCGCGGTTCTTCCGGTGGCGCAAGCACGCGGCGCGGCTGGCCTCGAAGTGTGACCTGGTGGTCCTGTCGGGCGGCGCGACGGCGGCGGGACCGCTGCTCCTGTGTTCCCTACGGGCCTTCGTGGAGCGGACCGAGGACATCCTGCTGCCGTTGACGCCGGGCCGCCACCGGCGGGGCTTCGCCACCGCGGTCGTACGGCTGGGCGGGGTCCGGGTCGGGGTGCTGAGCGCGCACCTGTCGCTGGACGGGGCCGAGCGGCTGGCACAGTCGGAACTGCTCCTGGACCGGCTCGCCGGGATGGACGTGCCGTACGTGATCGCGGCGGGGGACATCAACGAGGGGCCGTCGGGGGCGGCCTTCCGCCGGCTCGCGGGGGCCCTGCAGGACTGCCGGGCGGTGGCGCCGTGGGGTGGGGAGCACACGTGGGTGCGGTCTACGCCGCCGCGGCGCATCGATGCGGTCTTCGCCAGTGCGGGGGTGGAGGTCCTCGGCTGCGGTGTCCCCGAGGGACTGCCCGGAGTCACCTCCGCGGACCTCGCCCGCGCGACGGACCACCTCCCGGTCCTGGCCACCCTCCGGCTGGCACCTTCTTGACGCGCCGGTCGGGGTGCTCGCCACCGCCGTCCCGGCGTGGGTCCGGTGGGCGGGTGCGGGTGGTTCGGCCCTGCGGGGCTGGGTCCCCTACCCGCCCTTCCACCGTTCCCCGGGGCTCGGCCCCGGACCCGTTGCCGGGTGCGGCGCCGTTCCCGGGGGCCGGCCCCCGGACCCCTGCTCCTCAAACGCCGGAGGGGCTGGATTCAGCCGAGGCGGGCTGGATGGCGCGGAGCGCCATTTCAGCCTCGCCGGCGTTTGAGGCGCGGGGTCTGGGGCGGAGCCCCAGGGGGTCCGGGCGCAGCCCGGTACCCCGCTTTCAGCCCGTCCGGCGTTTGAGGACCGGGCCCCGGGCGGAGCCCGGTGGCACACTCAGCCCCGCCGGCGTTTGAGGCGCGGGTCCGGGCAGCGCCCGGGGAACGGTGGAAGGGCGGGTAGGGGACTTCGCCCCGCGCACTTCGCCCCGCGCAGCGGTAAGGGTCGCAGCGGGGACTTCGCCCCGCAGGGCCGACCACCCGCGCTCGCCCACCGGACCCCCACCGGGACGGCGGTGGCGGTAGCCCCGCCCAGCCACCGCCGGACGGAGTCCGGCGCAGCGGCGCGAAGCCCAGGAGGCCCGCCAGGGCCGAGTGGTGCGAGCGGCGCGCAAAAAATCAGACCACTGCGCCCCGACCGGGGTCGTCGTCATCGTCCTCGCCCGTGGACATCCGCGCGACCAGCGTGGCGAAGCCGCCAAGGAAGCCGCCGACGCCCAGCGTCGTCAGCCACCAGGTCATCTCCCACTGGAGCAGCACCGCCAGGAGCAGCAGGACCGGTCCGCCGACCACCGCCAGCCAGGCGAACTTCGACGTCGCGTCCGCCTCCGGCAGCTCCGGCTCCGGGGGGACGAAGTGCCCCTCGTCCTTCGCGGCCTCGGGGGAGTCGTCGGGGTCGGCCAGGGAGTGGTCCCGCGGCCCCGCGCCGCCCACGCCCGGGGCGAACACCACCGAGCTGCCCAGAGCCGCCGACGGCGGTTCCGGGGTGGCCGGGGTGGCCGGGGTGGCGGGAGAAGCCGGGGAGGCCGGGTTCGCCGGGTCGGCCGAAGGCGCCGGCGCGGCCGGTTTGACGTCCTCCTCCGGCAGGAGGAGGTTCTCGATCGGCCGGAACGGTCTCGCGCCCGGCGGGTCCGCGGGCTCCTGGCCGTAGCCGGCCACGATCGCCGCCCACGCCGCTTCCTCGTCCAGCGGGGGAACACCCCCGGAGGACTCCTCGTGCTCAGCCACCGCTGGCCGCCCCCTCCCTGCCCAAGCTCTCCGACAGCCGCCCGACGAACGCGTAGCTGTCCGCGAAGATCTGCTCCGCGTCATGGTCCAACGTCGCGACGTGGTAACTCTGTTCCAGCAGCGTCTCGGTGACGTCCGTGGAGGACACCCGCGCCAGGATCCGCGTCGAGTCCGTCGGCCGCACCACGTGGTCCTGCGGGCTGTGCAGCAGCAGCAGCGGCTGTGTCACCTGCGGCAGTTCGGTGTCCAGCATCTGCAGGAACTTGCGCAGCGAGTGCGCGGCCCGGGTCGGGACCCGGTCGTAGCCGACCTCGTCCGCACCCGGCTTGGCGATGTCACTCGCGATGCCCGGCGTCGACCGGACGAAGTGCTTGACCACCGGCAGGGCCACGGCCAGCGGGTCGTGGATCTTGTTGACCGGGTTGACGAGGACGATCCCGCTGATGGCGTCCCCGTGCTTCGCCGCCAGCCGCAGCGTCAGCGCGCCGCCCATCGACAGGCCGAAGACGAACACCTGCTCGCAGCGCTCCAGCAGCTCCCGCAGCGCGCGGTCCACCTCGGCGTACCAGTCCTGCCAGCCGGTGAGCTGCATGTCCTGCCAGCGAGTGCCGTGCCCGGGGAGCAGGGGCAGCGACACCGTCAGTCCCTGCGCGGCCAGATGGTCGGCCCAGGGCCGCATCGACTGGGGGGAACCGGTGAAGCCGTGGCAGAGGAGGACGCCGACCTTTCCGCCCTCGTGGCGGAACGGCTCGGCTCCAGGGAGGACGGGCACCAGGGTCTCCTTAGAGGGGGGCGTGGGGTGCGTAGCGCTGTGTGACTTCACCGTACGCGACGGGGGTGGCACCGACCAGGGTCGTCGGACGGCTCCGGGGACGACCAGGGGATAAGGTCTGTTCGACAGACACAGGAAGGCTTTCGAGTTGATCTACGGCGCAATGAAGTTCTCGATCGGCGGTTCCCTGAAGCTCGCCTTCAGGCCGTGGGTGGAGGGCCTCGAGAACATTCCCGCAGAGGGGCCGGCGATCCTCGCGAGCAACCACCTGTCCTTCTCCGACTCCTTCTTCCTCCCGGCCGTGCTGGACCGGAAGGTGACCTTCATCGCGAAGGCGGAGTACTTCACCTCCCCGGGCGTCAAGGGCAAGCTGACGGCCGCCTTCTTCAAGGGCGTCGGCCAGCTCCCGGTGGATCGTTCGGGTGCGCGCGGGGCCGGCGAGGCAGCCATCAAGAGCGGCATCGACGTCATCGAGCGCGGAGAGCTGTTCGGTATTTACCCCGAGGGGACGCGTTCACCCGACGGCCGGCTCTACCGTGGCAAGCCGGGTGGTCTGGCCCGGGTGGCGCTGGCCACCGGCGCGCCCGTGATCCCCGTCGCGATGATCGACACGGAGAAGATCCAGCCGCCCGGCAAGGTGGTGCCCAAGCTGATGCGCCCGGGCATCCGGATCGGCAAGCCGCTGGACTTCAGCCGCTACCACGGCATGGACGGGGACCGCTTCATCCTCCGCTCGGTGACCGACGAGGTCATGTACGAGATCATGAAGCTTTCCGGCCAGGAGTACGTCGACATCTACGCGACGGCCGCCAAGCGCCAGATCGCCGACGCGGAGAAGGCCGCCGCCCGGAGCGAGAAGGCCGAGAAGGCCGAGAAGGCGGACGCCGCCGAAAGCACCGCGAAGGCCGACCCGGCCGCCGCGGACAGCGACAAGTAGCAGCACACGGGCGGGACCGCCCGTACGGGGTGGGGGAGATGGCGAAGCGCGAGCGCGTCGTACGCATGTCGGTCGAGCAGCCGCTCTGGCGCGCCCTGACGGCCTATCGGCTGCTCACCATGGTCTACGCGGCGCTGCTGTTCGCCTCGGCCTACAAGCAGTTCGACCGCCCCTGGATCGCGGCCTCCTACCTCGCCTTCCTCGCGGGCTGGACCCTGATCACCCTCCCCAAGGTGGCGAACGCCGCCAGTTGCACCAAGCGGTTCCTGGGGGCCGACCTCACCGTCGCCTGCGTCGGAATCCTGCTCACCCCGCTCGCGGACGCCCAGGCGCGGATCGTGGACGGCGGCCCCACCCTCCCCTCGATTTGGACCGCGGGCTCCGTCCTGGCCTTCGCCATCAAGGGCGGCTGGCGCTGGGCCTGTTTCGCCTCGAGCTTCGTCGCCGCCGCCAACCTCGTCCAGCGCGGCGAGCCCACCCGGGACACCCTGCACAACGTGCTCCTGGTGTGGGTGGCCTCCATCGCCATCGGCTACGTCGTCGAGGTGGCCCGGGCCAGTGAAGCCACCCTGGCCCGCGCCCTGGAGATCGAGGCCGCCACCCGCGAACGCGAACGCCTCGCCCGCGACATCCACGACGGGGTCCTCCAGGTCCTCGCGATGGTCCAGCGGCGCGGTACCGAACTGGGCGGGGAGGCCGCCGAGCTGGGCCGGATGGCGGGGGAGCAGGAGGTCGCGCTGCGCACCCTGGTCTCCAGCGGGCTGGCCCGCCCCTCCCGGATCTCCCGCGACGAGTCACTCGGTGCGATCGTGGCCGCCTTCGAGGTGGAGGAACCCGGCGCCGACGAGGGCGAGCTGGATCTGCGGAGCCTCCTCGCCCCGCACGCCGGCTCGCGGGTGAGCTTCGCCGAACCGGGCACCCCGGTGCCGTTGCCGGTGCCCGCGGCGCGGGAACTTGCCGCGGCGGTCGGGGCCGCCCTCGACAACGTGCGCAAGCACGCGGGCGAGGGGGCCAGCGCCTGGATCCTGGTCGAGGACTGGGGCGACGAGGTGATCGTGACCGTCCGCGACGACGGCCCGGGCATCCCGGCCGGCCGGCTCGACCAGGCCGAGGGCGAGGGCCGGATGGGAGTGGCCCTGTCCATCCGGGGCCGGCTCCGTGACCTCGGCGGCAGCGCCGAGCTGGTGTCCGTCCCGGGGCAGGGCACCGAAGTGGAACTGAAAGTACCGAGGGGGAGCACCAAGTGAACGAGTCGAACGAGTCCAGCGGGCAGAACGGTCAGAGCGGGCCGGGCGGGCAGAACGACCTGGCCGGCATCAAAGTCATGGTCGTGGACGACCATCCGATGTGGCGGGACGCGGTCGCCCGCGACCTGTCCGCCGCCGGCTTCGACCTGGTGGCCACCGCCGGTGACGGACCCGAGGCCGTCCGCCGGGCCCGCGCGGCGGCCCCGCACGTCCTGGTCCTCGACCTCAACCTGCCCGGCATGCCCGGGGTTCAGGTCTGCAAGGAACTGGTCGGCGCCAACCCGGCCCTGAGGGTCCTCGTGCTCTCCGCGAGCGGCGAGCACGCCGACGTCCTGGAAGCGGTGAAGTCCGGCGCGACCGGCTACCTGCTGAAGTCCGCGGGCGCCCAGGAGCTCATCGACGCCGTGCGCCGCACGGCGGCCGGCGACCCCGTCTTCACCCCGGGCCTGGCCGGCCTGGTCCTCGGCGAGTACCGGCGCCTCGCCACCGACCCGGCGCCGGCCGCCTCCGACGAGCCGAGGGCACCGCAGCTCACCGACCGGGAGACCGAGGTGCTGCGGCTGGTGGCCAAGGGGCTCTCGTACAAGCAGATCGCGGAACGGCTGGTCATCTCCCACCGCACCGTGCAGAACCACGTGCAGAACACCCTGGGCAAGCTGCAGTTGCACAACCGGGTGGAGCTCGTCCGGTACGCGATAGAGCGCGGCCTCGACGACGCGTAAGGCGGGCCGGGGGCGCGGCAGCCGCTCGTACGAGTGAACGGGTGTACGCAACGCCCCGCGATTCCGCCGGAATTGACCCTTCCCGGCATCTTGCTGTGACCTGAGTCACCACTAGCGTGACCGTCATGCGGGCCCCGCGGCCTCAGCGGGCCCTGTGGCGAAGGGAAATTCCATGAAGGTCGGAGTGCTGACGGGCGGCGGCGACTGCCCCGGGCTCAACGCGGTGATCCGCAGTGTGGTGCGCAAGGGCGTGCAGGAGTACGCCTACGATTTCGTCGGGTTCAAGGACGGCTGGCGCGGCGCGGTCGAAGGCCGCACCGTCCCCCTCGACATCCCCGCCGTCCGCGGGATCCTGCCGCGCGGCGGGACCATCCTCGGCTCCTCGCGCACCAACCCGTTCAAGCTGGACGACGGCGTCCGCCAGATCAAGGAGAACCTCGCCAAGTACGAGGTCGACGCCCTCGTCGCGATCGGCGGCGAGGACACCCTGGGCGTGGCCGCGAAGCTCTACGAGGAGTACGGCATCCCGTGCGTCGGGGTCCCGAAGACCATCGACAACGACCTGTCGGCCACCGACTACACCTTCGGCTTCGACACCGCCGTCGGCATCGCCACCGAGGCCATCGACCGGCTGCACACCACCGCCGAATCGCACATGCGGGTGCTGGTCGTCGAGGTGATGGGCCGGCACGCCGGCTGGATCGCCCTGCACTCGGGACTCGCGGGCGGCGCCAACGTCATCCTCATCCCGGAGCAGCGCTTCGACGTGGACCAGGTCTGCGCCTGGGTGAACTCCCGGTTCAAGGCGAGCTACGCGCCGATCGTGTGCGTGGCCGAGGGCGCGATGCCCAAGGACGGGGACATGGTGCTGAAGGACGCGACGAAGGACTCCTTCGGGCACGTCCGGCTGTCGGGCGTGGGCGAGTGGCTGGCCAAGGAGATCGAGGCGCGGACCGGCAAGGAGGCCCGTACGACCGTACTCGGGCACGTCCAGCGGGGCGGCACGCCGAGCGCCTTCGACCGGTGGCTGGCCACCCGCTTCGGGCTGCACGCGATCGACGCGGTGCGTGACGGGGACTTCGGGAAGATGGTCGCGCTGAAGGGGACGGACATCGTGCGGGTGCCGATCGCCGAGGCGACGGCGAAGCTGAAGACGGTGGACCCGGCGCTCTACAAGGAGGCCGGAGTGTTCTTCGGCTGAGTCGGGAGCGCGGGCGCGGGCCATGGGTCGTAAGGTGACAAACGACCCATGGTCCAATTCTTTGCGCAGTACGGGAGCGAACGTGGAAATCCTGGCATTCGGGGTGACGGCGGACGAGAAGCCGCTCATCGAGGAGGCCTTCGCGGGACAGCACGAGGTGCGCTGTCTGGACGTCTTCCTGAGCGAGGACACCGCCCCCATCGCGGCCGGGTACGAGATCGTGTCGTCGAGCGTCAACGCGGACCTGAACGGCCGGGTGCTGCGGACCCTGGCGGCGGGCGGCACGAAGATGATCGCCCAGCGCTCCACCGGCTTCAACAACATCGACCTGGACGTCGCGCGGCAGCTGGGCCTGACGGTCAGCCGGGTGTCGTACTACTCCCCGTACTCGGTGGCCGAGTTCGCCTGGACCCTGGCCATGGCCGTGAACCGGCGGATCGTACGCGCCTCGAACCGGACGCGGGACTTCGACTTCCGGCTGAACGGCCTGATGGGCCGCGACATGCGCGGCCGCACGGTGGGCGTGCTCGGCACCGGCAAGATCGGCGAGGCGTTCACCCGGATCGCGCACGGGTTCGGCATGAACCTGCTGGGCTGGGACGTGGCGCAGAACCCGGCCTGCGTGGAGCTGGGCATGAAGTACGTGGACAAGGACGAGCTGTTCGCGTCCTCGGACCTGATCAGCCTGCACGTTCCGCTGCTGGAGTCCACGCACCACCTCATCGGCGCCCAGGCACTGAAGGCGATGAAGGACGACGCGATCCTGGTGAACTCCAGCCGCGGCGGGCTGGTGGACACGGACGCGCTGGTCACGGAGCTGCGGTCCGGGCGTTTCGCCGGGGTGGGCCTCGACGTGTACGAGGCGGAGGCCGGGCTCTTCTTCCTGGACAAGTCCCTGGTGGCCGTCGAGGACGACACCCTGGCCCGGCTGATCACCTTCCCGAACGTGGTCGTCACCTCCCACCAGGCGTACTACACCCACGACGCGGTGGGCCAGATCATCGACACCACCGTCGCCAACGTCGCGGACTACCTGGCGGGCCGCCGCTCGGAAAACACCCTCTCGCCCTCTTGACGCACCCCTCGTACCGCTAGATTCGGCCGCGTGTCCATACCTCCTGTCTTCTTCTGGATCCTGCTGGCCCTCGCGGCCGTACTGCTCTTCCACGCCGCCCGGGCGCTGCCACGCGCGCTCCGGGCCGAACCGGGCGCCCGGACCGACCCGTGGCTGACCTTCGCCGACCACGTGCTGTCGGTCCCGCCCACCGTCGCCCTCGCGCTCGGCGAGATGGAGGCGGCCTTCTACGCGACGCTCCTGCTGGGCCCCGTCCTCACCTGGAGCCTGGTCCGCTCCCTCCGCTCCGCCGCCGCGTCGAAGGCGACCGGCTAGGCCTTGGCCGGAGCCCGGACTCCGGCGATCAGGTCGCGGACCAGGTCCGCGCCGTGCAGGGTCAGGACCGACTCCGGGTGGAACTGGACCCCCGCGAAGCCGCCGGAGACGGAGCGCAGCGCGTGGACCTCGCCGGTGGCGGGGTCCCGGGACACCTCGATGCCCCGCAGGGCCAGGGACCGCGCCCGCTCCGCGGAGCAGTGCGCCGCGTACGTGTTGTAGAAGCCGACGACCTCCTCGGCCCCGAACAGCGGGATCCGTGTCTGCGCCCCTTGCGCCGGCTCCGCCTTGCGGACCAGCGGGAGCCCCAGCTCGGCCGCGAGCAGCTGGTGGCTGAGGCAGACCCCGAGCAGCCCGCCCCTGTGCGAGGCCAGGAGCTCCGCCGTCAGCTCGCGCATCGTCCGGATCTTCGGATCGCCGAAGTCCGCCGGGTCGCCCGGGCCGGGGCCGAGCACGATCGGCCCGTCCCAGGCCAGGGCGGCCGCCCGCAGCCCCGGATCGTCGTAGCGGCGTACGGTCACCTCCAGCCCGGCCACCCGCAGCACGTGCCCGAGCATCGAGGTGAAGGTGTCCTCCCCGTCCACCACCAGGGCGTGGCCCGTCACCTCCGCCGGCCGCTCCTGCATCCGCAGCCAGAACGGCGCCAGGTCCTCGCGGCGTGCCGCCAGGGCCGCCTGCACCCGGGGGTCGTCGGCCAGCCGGGCCCCTGCGAATGAGGGCCGCGCCGCCGCCGGGCGCACACCCAGCGCCGCCAGCACCCCCGCCGCCTTCGCGTGCGTCTCGGCCACCTCGCCGGCCGGGTCGGAGTGCCGTACGAGGGTGGCCCCGACGGGCACCCGCAGCGCGCCGTCCGGCGCGATGTCCGCCGTGCGGATGAGGATGGGGGAATCGAGGGTCTGGGCGCCCGAGGCGTCGAGACCCAGCAGGGCCAGCGCGCCCGCGTAATAGCCGCGGCCGACCCCGTCCCGCCCGAGGGGCTCGTACCGCTCGATGACCCGGCAGGCGTTCTGCACCGGCGATCCGGTCACCGTCGCCGCGAACATCGTTTCCTTCAGGACCTCGCGGACGTCCAGGGAGGAGCGGCCGCGCAGCTCGTACTCGGTGTGCGCGAGGTGCGCCATCTCCTTGAGCCGGGGACCGACGACCACCCCGCCCATGTCCCCGACCGTGCACATCATCTTGAGCTCCTCGTCCACCACCATGGACAGCTCCTCGGTCTCCTTGCGGTCGCCGAGGAAGGCGAGGAGGGAGTCGGCCGTCGGCCCCCCGGCCGGATGGCGGTACGTACCGCTGATCGGGTTCATCACGACCGTGCCCCCGGACATCCGCACGTGCACCTCGGGGCTGGCCCCGACGAGGGTGCGCTCCCCGGTGTGGACCACGTACGTCCAGTACGCGCCCCGCTCGCCCTCCAGCAGCCGCCGGAACAACGCCAGGGCGTCGGCGCGGCCGAAGCCCTCGATCCGCCCCTCGTAGGTGCGCCGGATGACGAAGTTCGCGCCCTCGCCCCGGCCGATCTCGTCCTCGATGACCCGCCGGACGGTGTCCGCGTACTCCTCGTCGGGGACGTCGAAGCCGCCGTCGTCGACCCGTACCTCGTGGGCCGGCAGCGCGGCCAGCGCCTCGGCGAGCGGGATCTCGTACGCCTCGTCGGCGACCAGCACGCTCAGCGGCGTGCCGTCGTCGCGTACGTCGAACCCGCGCTCACGGATCTGGCGGAAGGGGACGAGGGCCAGGGCGGGCCGCTCGCCGACGGGCAGGTCGGCCAGGAGCCCGGCCTCGTGGACCGGACCGATCAGCACCTCGACGGTGTCGTGGTCGCGGCCGGGCGTGCGGCGGCGCAGCAGTGCGAAGGGCGGGCAGGTGTCGTCGAGCAGGCGGCTCAGGAGCGAGTGCGAGTGCGGGTGCGGGTGCGAATGCGCGTGCATGGAGTGGGCGTCCTATCCGGTTTCGGAGGGTGGGACGGCCCGGTGTTCCAGCGGCTGTGTCGACTCACAGAACGCGGAAGGCCGCCCCTCGGGGCGGCCTTCGTTTCGCTCGTGTCTTCAGGTACGCGAGAGAAGTGGGCCGCCGGGAGCGGGCCACCACCAGTTCAGGTTCGAGTGCGCGTACATGCCCTGAACCCTAGCCCACCGGTCCGGCCCGGGCTGGTAAACGGGTCAGTAACACAGGGAGAGACATCCGTCTCACGTAGTGGTCGTCGACCGGGAGGTGCGGTGTGACGCCGTAATGTGTGTGGGGTGACCGTGAACGCAGAAACCCAAGCCCCCGCCTCCAAGGCGACCTGGCGAGACCTTCCCGCGGCGCAGCAGCCTTCGTACCCCGATGCCGAGGCCCTGCGCGCTGTCGTCGCGGACCTCGAGTCGTATCCGCCCCTCGTTTTCGCGGGCGAATGCGACCAGCTGCGCGCCCGCCTGGGAGCCGTCGCCAAGGGCGAGGCGTTCCTGCTGCAGGGTGGCGACTGCGCCGAGGCCTTCGATGCCGTCTCCGCCGACCACATCCGCGCCAAGCTGAAGACGCTGCTCCAGATGAGTGCCGTCCTGACGTACGCGGCCTCCGTGCCGGTCGTCAAGGTCGGCCGCATCGCGGGCCAGTACTCCAAGCCCCGCTCCAAGGACACCGAGACCCGCGACGGCATCACCCTGCCGACGTACCGCGGCGACTCCGTGAACGGCTTCGCCTTCACAGAGGAGTCCCGCGTCCCGGACCCCGAGCGCCTGAAGCGCATGTACCACGCGTCGGCCTCCACGCTGAACCTGGTGCGCGCCTTCACCACCGGTGGTTACGCCGACCTGCGCCAGGTGCACGCCTGGAACCAGGACTTCGTGAAGAACTCCCCGTCCGGGCAGCGCTACGAGCAGCTCGCGCGGGAGATCGACAACGCGCTGAACTTCATGAAGGCCTGCGGCACCGACCCGGCGGAGTTCAAGGCCGTCGAGTTCTACGCCTCGCACGAGGCGCTGCTCCTCGACTACGAGGGAGCCCTCACCCGTACGGACTCCCGCACCGGCCGGCTGTACGACACCTCGGCCCACATGGTGTGGATCGGTGAGCGCACCCGCCAGCTCGACCACGCGCACATCGAGTTCTGCTCGCAGATCGCCAACCCGATCGGCATCAAGCTCGGCCCCACCACCACGGTGGACGAGGCGCTCACCTACATCGACCGCCTGGACCCCGACCGCGAGCCGGGCCGGCTGACCTTCGTCGTCCGCATGGGCGCCGACAAGGTCCGCGACAAGCTCCCCGAGCTCGTCGAGAAGGTCACCGCCTCCGGTGCGACCGTCGCCTGGGTCACCGACCCGATGCACGGCAACACCTTCGAGGCGGCCTCCGGCCACAAGACGCGCCGTTTCGACGACGTGCTCGACGAGGTCAAGGGCTTCTTCGAGGTCCACAAGGGCCTCGGCACCCACCCGGGCGGCATCCACGTCGAGCTCACCGGTGACGATGTCACCGAGTGCGTGGGCGGCGGCGACGAGATCTTCGTCGACGACCTGCACCAGCGCTACGAGACGGCCTGCGACCCGCGCCTCAACCGCAGCCAGTCCCTGGACCTGGCGTTCCTGGTCGCCGAGATGTACCGCGACCAGTAAGCGTCGGCGCAGTGTGAGCACCTCGTGACGATGGGGCGCGGATCGAATGTGATCCGCGCCCCATCGTCGTACCCGGGTCTTTTAGGGAACCCTAAGTTTGGGTACGGTTAGGTAAGCCTCACCGAATGCGGGGAGAGGTGGTCGACCCGTTCCGGACAGGGAGGTGAACCGCGTGTACGTCTGCTCTTGTTTCGGGATCACCGACAAGCAGGTCAAGGACCACGCGGCCGCCGGGGCCTGCACCCCCCGCCAGATCGCCTCGGCCACCAAGGCCGGCACCGACTGTGGGTCCTGCGTGCGGACCATCCAGGGCCTCCTCGGCCGCGGGGCCTGCCCGCGCCGTGAGCTGCTGGAGAAGGGCGACGCCGTCGGCGTGCTCGCGGCCGATCCGCTGGTACCCGCGGGCGCCGAGCTCGCCGAAGCCGCGTAGGACGCCGAAACCGAGTGGAACGCCGTGCGGACCGGCTCGGCTGCTAGCTGGGCTGCTCGATGAGCTGCGCGATGTAGAGCGCCTCGCCGATGGACTCGATCAGCTCCAGCTGGGTGTCGAGGTAGTCGATGTGGTGCTCCTCGTCCTCCAGGATCTCCTCGAAGAGCCGCGCCGAGGTGACGTCACCCTTGCCGCGCATGACCTCGATGCCGCGCTTCAGGCGGTCGATCGCTTCGACCTCGACCTGCCGGTCGGCCTGGAACATCTCCGTCAGGGTCTGGCCCACCCGGACGTGGAAGAGGCGCTGGTAGTTCGGCAGACCGTCGAGCATCAGGATGCGCTCGGTGATCTTGTCCGCGTGCTTCATCTCATCGATGGACTCTTCGCGCGTGTACTTGGCGAGCTTCGTCCAACCCTTGTTGTCCTGGATCCGGTAGTGGAGCCAGTACTGGTTGATGGCCGTAAGTTCGCCGGTCAGCTGCTCGTTGAGAAACTCGAGGACCTCGGGGTCGCCCTGCATCGCAGAGGCTCCTTCCAAGCAATGTCAGCAATGTGACGGGGCAGGTGCGCGCATCCTTGCACCGCCACAGGAGGCCGTCCAGTAAGTGCCTCCTTAGTGGGAGTTACCGTGACTTGCCCGAATCCGGGCGAAGCTGGTCATGACCACCCCGCCAAGTCTGTCACCATGGAGACATGGGTCAGCCGGAAAGCCGGGAATCTCCGGGATCAGAGCAACTGGAGCTTCCCCCGGGGCAGCGGTTGCAGCGAGGCTGGCCGGTCACCCACTACGGGCCGGTACCCAAGTTCAAGCCCGAGCGCTGGGAGTTCCGCGTCTTCGGCGCGACGGCCGACGGCGAGAAGCACTGCTGGAACCACGAGGAGTTCGCGGCCCTGCCGTTCGACTCCGTCGAGGCGGACCTGCACTGCGTGACGAAGTTCAGCATGACCGGTGCCGAATGGGGCGGCGTTCTCGCCCGCACGGTCCTCGCCCTCGCTCCGCCGTCCCCGCAGGTCACGCACGTGATGGTGTGGGCCGAGTACGGCTTCAGCTCCAACCTGCGGCTCGCGGACTTCGCCTCCGAGCGGACCGTCTTCGCCACCCACCAGGGCGGTGAACTGCTCACCGCCGAGCACGGTTTCCCGCTCCGGCTGGTCGTGCCCCACCTCTACGCGTGGAAGGGCCCCAAGTGGGTCCGCGGCATCGAGTACATGACCGCCGACCGCCGCGGCTTCTGGGAGGAGCGCGGCTACCACAACATCGGCGACCCCTGGCGTGAGCAGCGCTACTCCTACCAGGAGGAGCCGGGGGACGGTCCCGAGCTGTAGCTCATCGGTTCGGTGGCTCAGTGGTGGTACCGGTGGACCACCGCGTGACCCTTGCCGCGGCCGATCATCCACTTGTTGACCGGCGTCGTGACGACGAAGGCCACCGCGAAGGCGATCCCGAGCGCCGTCCAGAACAGCGCGTCCGACAGCATCGCGTCCATGGCTCCGGGCCAGAGCAGGAGCACCCCGTTGTCGATCACTTCCATGACGGCGATCGAAAGGGTGTCCGCCGCCAACGCCACCCGGATGGCCGTACGGAAGTCCAGGCCGGCCGAGCGGATCCCGCGCAGGGTGAGCGCGTAGCCGAAGAAGAACGCGAGGATGATCGCGAGGACCATCGTCGGGGCGTTCCCCCAGCCGAGCGCGGTGCCGATGACCATGCCGAGCACCTCGCCGATGGCGCACCCGGTGAGGCAGTGGAGCGTGGCCCGCGCGGCGGCGGCCCAGGTGACCTTCCCGCCGCCGGTGGCGGTCCGGCCGTGCTGGTGGCCGTGGTGCTCGTGCCCAGCGTGCCCCTGGTGCTGCTGCCCCTGCTGCTGCTCGTGCGCGTGCTCCATGACAACCCCCTGGCGAGGAACGCCGGATAGCGGCTCTGTCGGTCGATATGACAGAACCGTATACCCCCCCAGGGTATTCCTCAACGGGTCAGCCGAGCTCGCGCAGCTCCTTCAGCAGCGCCACGTCCGCCGCGTGCCCTTCCTTGCCGCCGGGCGTCTCGGTGATCAGGGGCACGCCCTCCATCGCCGGATGCGTGAACAGTTCCGCGAAGGCGTCCCGGCCGATGTGTCCCTGCCCGATGTTCTCGTGCCGGTCCTTGTGGGCGCCCACGCCCTCCTTGGAGTCGTTGGCGTGCACCAGCTTCAGCCGGCCCTCGCCCACCGTGTCCACCAGCAGGTCCAGGGTCTGCTTCGTCCCGCCCGGCTCCGCGAGATCGTGCCCGGCCGCGAAGATGTGGCAGGTGTCGAGGCAGATCCCGAGCATCGGATGGCGGTCGAGGGCGTCGAAGTACGGGCCGAACTCCTCGGCGGTCGAGCACAGCGAGGAACCCTGACCGGCCGTGGACTCCAGCAGCAGGAAGGGGTCGTCGTCATGCGTCAGCTCGTCCAGCAGCGGCAGCATGTGCTCCCTGATCTGCGCGTACGCCGCCTCGCGCGGCCGCCCCCCGGTCGCCGAGCCGGTGTGCACGACCACCCCGAGCGCGCCGATCGCGCGAGCCCGGCGCAGCGAGTGCCGCAGCGATTCCACGGACTTCTCGACGGTCGCCTCGGTGTGCGAGCCGAAGTTGATCAGGTACGGCGCGTGGACGTAGGCCGGGATCCCCTGCGTCGCGCAGGCCTCGCGGAACAGCTCGTCCTGCGCCGGATTGCCGACCGGCGTGGCCCAGCCGCGCGGATTGGCGACGAAGACCTGTACGGCCTCGGCACCCATCTCGCGGGCGTACGCGAGCCCGACCGAGGCCAGCCCGCCCGCGACGGGCACGTGCCCGCCCACCGGATTGCGGCTCATTGAGTTGTTGTTCATGGCGTGCTGTTACAGCCCCTTGGTCCTGATGGTGATGGTGCTGCCCTCGGCGGCGTTCTGGCCCGCGGGGACCGACTGGGAGTCGACGGTGTTGCTGAAGGAGAGGAAGGGCTTGTCGACCTTCACTTTGAAGCCCAGGCCCTCCAGGGTCTTGCGGGCCGCGTCGGCCTCCTGGCCGGTGACGTCCGGGACCGGAATCTGGCGGGGGCCCTTGGACACGGTGAGGGTGACGGTGTCGCCCGCGGCGGCCTGGGTGCCGGCGCCGATCGACTGGTTGGCGACCGTACCGGCGGGGGAGGGGGAATTGACCTCCTCCGGGGCCGTCTCCACCTTCAGGCCGAGGCCCTCCAGGGTGGATCGGGCCTGGTCGAGGGAGATGCCCGTGACACGGGGGACCGGCACCGGGCGGCCCTTGCTGACCACCATCGCGACCAGGGTGTCGAGGGCCCGCTTCTGGCCGCCCGTCGGGTCCGTGCTGATCACCGAGCCCTGTGCCACGTCCTGACTGAAGGCCTGGGTGACGGCGCCCGGGGTCAGGCCCACCGAGGTCAGCTCGGCCTTCGCGGCCTCCAGGGGCTTGCCCTTGAGGTCGGGAACCATGACGACCTCGGGTCCGCGCGAGATGGTGAGCGTCACCGCGCCGTTGCCGCGGATGCGCTTGCCGCCGGCGGGATCCGTGTTCATCACGGTCCCCTTGTCGAAGGCCGCGCTGAACTTCCGGTCGACCCGCTTGACCCCGAGCCCGGCCGCCGACAGCTGGGACTTGGCCTCCGCCTCGGTCTTGCCGAGCAGATTGGGGACCCTCGTGAACTGGCCGGAGCTGATGTACCAGACCCCCGTACCGAGGCCGAGGCAGAGCAGGACGCCGAGCACGGCGAGCAGCACGCCGCCGGGGCGGCGGATCCGGGAGGCGGCCGGCGCCGGGGGCAGGGGCGGAGCCGCGAGCCGGGAGGTGTGGGACACGGGCTCGGCGTGCGAGGCGTGCGAGACGTGCACGGCGTGCGAGGTCACGGGGCGGGGGATCACGCTGGTGCGGTCCTCGGCGGCGGTCCGCTCCGCGGCCCGGGCCTGCGGCGGTACGGCATCCAGCTCGGCGTCGCCGAGCTGGGCGCGGGCGTCCATGGCCAGCCCGAGGAGGGCGGCGGCGTCGTAGGGGCGCAGGTCGGGGTTGCGTGCGGTGGCCTGGGCGACGAGCTCGTCCAGCGCGGCGGGCAGGCCGGGCACGGCGGCCGAAGGGGGCGGGACGTCCTCGTTGAGGTGCTGGTAGAGCACCTGGGCGGGGTTGGTGCCGGTGTGCGGCTTGGAGCCGGCGAGCATCTCGTAGAAGACGACGCCACAGGCGTAGACGTCCACGCGGGTGTCGGTGACGCCGTTCTCGATCTGCTCGGGGGCGAGGTAGGAGACGGTGCCGAGGACGGAACCGGTGGTGTTGGTCACGGAGTCCACGGACCGGACCAGCCCGAAGTCGGCCACCTTGACCCGGCCGTCGTCGCCGATCAGCACGTTCTCGGGCTTCATGTCCCGGTGCACGAAGCCGGCGCGGTGCGCGGCGCCGAGGGCGGCGAGCACCGGTTCGAGGATGTCGAGGGCCGCACGCGGCTGGAGCGCGCCGCGCTCGCGGAGCACGTCGCGCAGGGTGCATCCGGAGACGTACTCCATGGCGAGGTAGGTGTACGGGCCGTGCGTGCCCTGGTCGAAGACGGCCACGACGTTGGGGTGGGCCAGCCGGGCCACGGACTTCGCCTCACGGATGAACCGGTCGACGAAGCCGGGGTCGGCGGCGAGGGCCGGGTGCATCACCTTCAGGGCGAGGACCCGATCCAGGCGTGTGTCGACGGCCCGGTAGACCGTGGCCATGCCGCCGGCCGCGATACGGGCGTCCACGCGGTAGCGGCCGTCGAGCGTCTGCCCGACGAGGGGGTCATCCAGGGTCGTATCCACCCGGCGATTCTACGAGGGCCGGGTGGGGCGCGATCCCGGGTCCCCGGGGTTGCAGCCCAGCTTTGAATCCTCCCTGCCCTGAGGGGCGGGGATTCCTGGCTCACGCAGCCTGGCGGCCCAGCGGGCTGTCAGGTCTTCCGCGATCGGCACCAGCCGGGTTGAGACCAGCCCGGACCAGCATCACGTGGGCGGAGTTCTTGTCCCTGGGGGACACGGCTCCGCACGCGGTGCAGGTGTAGGTACGTTCTGAGAGAGGTAGTGCGTGCTTGGTTCTCGCTCCGCACTGCGCGCAGTCCATGGTGGTGTGCGCGGGATGGACAAGGTGCACGACGCGCCCGTGCTTGCGGGCCATGGCGATCAGCACCGACTTGGTGGCGGTAATCGCGGCGTCGGCGGCCTTGCGGGCCATGGTCGACTTGGCGAGGAACTTCGGCCGGAAGTCTTCCACGGCCAACGCGTCATGATGGCGGACCACGGACTTAGCCCATTTGCGGCCGGTGTCCTGGCGCTGCCGGGCTACCTTCTTGTGGAGCTTCGCCGTCAACTTCTTCGCGGCCCGGTAGCCCCGCGAACCGGGCTTGCCCTTGGCCGGTTTCCGGCGGGCCATCATCCGCTGGTAGTGGGCGAGCCCGGCGGCGGCCTTCCGCCCGTGCTCCTGGTGCGGGAGGTCGTGGGCGTCGCTGGTGGTGGTCGCGATCTCCCGCACACCCCAGTCGATACCGATCACCGCGCCCGTCTCCGGGAGCGGCTGGACTTCGGTGCAGACGACGAAGGACGCGTACCAGTGGCCGAGGCTGTCGCGGTAGATCCGCACCGACGACGGGTCTGTCGGGAGTGCGCGGGACCACACCACCCTCAGGCTGATCCCGCCCGCGACGTGCAGGCGGCCATCCTTGATCCGGAAACCGCGACGGGTGTAATTGAGCGTGGGATCGGCATGGGACTTCTTCTTGAACTTCGGCATCCCCGCCCGCTGCCGCATCGGCAACCGGGCCTTGATGTCCTTGAGCGCCTTGGCCCGGGACTTCCCGAAGTCCCGGATCAGCTGCTGCTGCGGAACACTGCTGCCATCGCGCAACCACGCATTCATGGTGCGGGTTTCGGTCAGCATCTTGTCCAGTCGTGCGGGACCGCACTCCTCGTTCTCGGTGTGGGCTTTCTTCGACCGAGCGGTGCATTCGTTCCAGATCCACCGGCACCGGTCCCACTCACCCAACAGCTTGGCGAGCGCGGTCGACGACACGCGAAGCCGGTAGGTGAACCGGGCGTGCCCGGTCTCTTCCGTCTCCTGAGATGCCGTCACGCGGTCAACCTAACCGTGGTGAACTCGCGGCCGGACCCGTCGCGGATTTGGGACGGCTCCATCGAGCGCTCGTGGGTGACGGAGTCTGAGACGCTCATGTGGATCAAGGCCATGAACTCCCCCTCATTGCCGCAAGCGAGGTCGCGGACACGGTGGCGCAGAAGCCGATGAGGGACGTACTCGTAGCGCTCACTCATCCGACGCTCCCTCAAAGGTGCTGAGGAAGCGCTCCCAGCCGACCAGCGCACGATCGAGTAGGTCCGTACTGGGCTCGACAGCCGCGACCACCGCGGCCGGGGGTGCGTCTGAGGTGCTCACTGTCTCGGAGGCCGAGGTGTCTATGGGGAGCTGACGCATGTGCGCGTTTCCTTTGCGTAGCAGGGGAGCGCCCCGATCGCGCTGGGTAGCAGCTCGACTACGAAGCTAATCGCAGCGATTCTGTGAGTCAAGAAACTCTGCTACTCGCAGAAATTCTGTGCACCTGCGAGACTGGCCGCGACTCGAAGGGAGCACGTATGAGCGAGGGATTCGGCCTGGTCGTGCGCTTCTCGCTGCGCGACCAGGAAGCCGCGACGGCATTTGATGAGCTGTGTGCAACCACCCTGGAGGGCATCAAGAGCGCAGAGCCGGGCACGCTGGTCTATGTGGTGCACGTACCGGAGGGCGATCCTCTAGCGCGAGTGTTCTACGAGCTGTATGCGGATCGCGCCGCGTTCGACGTCCACGAGGCGCAGTCGCACACGAAGTACTTCCTCGCCGAACGGGAGCAGTACCTTGCCGGTGTCGAGGTCACCTTCCTCGACGTGACCGGCGGGAAGGTGACAGCGCAGCAGTGAGTTCCGAGGAGCGGCGTGCCTTTGGCGCGCGAGTGGCCGATCTGCGAAAGCAGCGGAGTATGACGCAGGGGGAACTCGCCACGGCCATCGGCCGTACGGCGAGCTGGCTGTCCCAGGTCGAGCGGGGCATCCAGCCGGTGAACCGTCTGGACGTGCTGAGGCTCCTCGCTGACGGCCTTGGTGTGCCGCTCCAGGTGCTGCAGCCCGATGCCCCAGCCCCGGCAGGGACAGAGACTGCATCCGAACCAGACACGAACGATCTCGATCAGGCTCGTCTGGTGCTCTCCGGGCACTCTGCGCTCGATGTCCTCCTGAACCCGCGTCAGGACTTCAGATCGGATTCCCTTACCGAACTTCGAGCATCGGTTGACAGGATCTGGGAGCTCACGCACGGCGGTCAGTTCGCCGAACTGAGTGCGGCCATAAGCTCGTCGGTTCCGGTGCTGGAGCGGGCCGTGCGAACGGCGCCGGATGAGTACCTACCCGAATTGCATGATCTGCTGGCCAGAATTTACCAAGCCCTGTCTGCGGCTTTCGTTCGCCAGAACGAGGCGGATGCTGCATGGGTTGCGGCGGATCGGGCGATCCGCGAAGCGGAGCTTTCCGGCAGTACCCTCGGCGTCTTCGCTGGGATCTACCGCCTCTGCCACGCCTTCGTTCGTCTGAAGCGCCTCGACCAGGCCGAGCACACCGCCGCCACGGCGGTCAGCGCCCTCCTGCATCATGTCGAGAGCAATGAGCCCACACCTCAACACCTCTCCGTGCTGGGATCGCTGCACCTGATGCTGGCACTCGTGCACGCCCGCTCGGGCGAGAGGGCGTCGACACGGCGCCAGATCGACGCCGCCCGAAGCGTCGCCAGTCTGCTGGGCGAGAACCGTAACGACTTCAATCTTGAATTCGGTCCCACGAATGTGGAGATCCAGGCCGTCTCGACCGCAGTCGAGCTCGGCGATGCCGGCGAGGCGCTCGACATTGCGAATGGACTCCGCATGGACGGTCTGTCCTCCGAGCGGCAGGCGCGTCTGCTGATGGACCTCGGCCGAGCCCACGCGCAACGTCGCCAGTATGCCGACTCGCTCGGCTGCCTGCTGCGCGCCGAGGAGCTGGCACCCGAGGTGATCCACACTCATGCGGCGGCCCGGGCAGTTGTGCGTGACCTCGTACTCGTCGCGGGCCGGACCGCGCCAGACAGCCTCCGTGCATTGGCGGAGCGTACGGACAGCCTCGCATGAGTGCACGACGCGGCGGAAGTCACTGCTGTGACCAGCAGTGCTCAACGGACGCAACCTCCTCACCATGCGGTGAGGGCTGGTTCCAGGCATCAGCCCCGGACGGGCCGGAGTCTGCCCCTACCCGCAGTGAGGCCGGACATCCCTGACCGGCCCGTCCTTGGAATCTTTGGTCCGGCCCGCCACGGAAGGACGATGAGGCTGACGGGAAACCCCCGAAGCCTTCGCCGCTTCCGGCCGGGCCCGGTCCCGTCTTTCCCCGGTCCCGCCTCGGTGCCGAGGGTGGGCGGGTGGGCAGCCACCGGCCCGGGGTGGAGCGCGAGGGGGCTAGGGCCCCACGTGCGCGGGAACCCGTACGCCGCCATCAGGCCCCGCATCCGCGGGAACCCGTACCGGCTCCTCAGAACGCCGGGCGTTCCGGGTCCAGGGTTGCGCGGCCCTCCACCGGGGAGGAGGCTTCCGCGAAGCGGCGTTGGGGGATGCGGCCCGCGCGGTGGGCCAGGCGGCCCGCCGATACCGCGTCGCGCATGGCCGCGGCCATCAGGACGGGGAGCTGCGCCCGGGTCACCGCCGAGGCGAGCATGACCGCCGCGCAGCCCAGTTCCATGGCCAGGGCCACGTCCGAGGCCGTTCCGGCCCCGGCGTCCAGGATGACCGGGACCCCGGCCCGTTCGGTGATCAGCTCGAAGTTGTGCGGGTTGCGGATGCCCATGCCGGAGCCGATGGGGGAGCCGAGCGGCATGATCGCCGCGCAGCCCACGTCCTCCAGTTTGCGGGCGAGGACCGGGTCGTCGTTCGTGTACGGGAGGACGGTGAAGCCCTCGTCGACCAGGATCTCCGCCGCGTCGAGCAGTTCGACCCCGTCCGGGAGGAGGGTGCGTTCGTCCGCGACGACCTCCAGCTTGATCCAGTCCGTGCCGAGGGCCTCCCGGGCCAGCCGGGCCGTCAGTACGGCCTCGCCCGCCGTGAAGCAGCCCGCGGTGTTGGGGAGGACGGCGATGCCGAGGCGGTTCAGGACGGACAGGACCGAGCCCTGGACCGTCGGGTCGAGGCGCCGCATCGCGACCGTGGTGAGTTCCGTGCCGGACGCGACCAGCGCCCGTTCCAGGATGTCCAGGCTCGGCGCCCCGCCAGTGCCCATGATCAGGCGCGAGGAGAAGGTCCGGCCGGCGAGGGTGAAGACGTCGTCCGCCATGGGTTCAGCCTCCCTGGACCGCGGTGAGGACCTCGACGCGGTCGCCGTCGGTCACGGAGGTGTAGGGCCACTGGCCGCGCGGAACCACGGTCTCGTTGAGGGCGGCCGCGACCCCCTTGGTGGCCTCGGTGAGGGTGGCGACCACCGTGGCGAGCATGGTCCCGTCCGCGATCTCGCGCGGCTCGCCGTTGACGGAAATGGTCATGCGAACGACTCCTGTCGCGTGAGGGTCGACGTGGGGGCCGACGTGAGGGTCGACGTGGGGGTCGAAGTGAGGCCGAAACGGCGCGGGGTGAAGGGGCGGGCGATCTCCGGCAGTTCGCCGGTGGTCAGCAGGTCCGCCATCACATCCCCGGTCAGCGGGGTCAGCAGGACCCCGTTGCGGTAGTGCCCGGTGGCCAGGTGCAGCCCCGGGAGTTCCGTCGGACCGAGGAGGGGGGCGTTGTCCGGCGATCCGGGCCGCAGTCCGGCCCGGGTCTCCACCAGGGGGAGTTCGGTGATCCCGGGCACCAGCTCGTGGGCGTCGCGCAGGAGTTCGTAGACCCCGCCCGCGGTGACGGTGGTGTCCCAGCCGAGTTCCTCGCTGGTGGCGCCGAGGACGAGTTCGCCGTTCTCGCGGGGTACGAGATAGACGTGGCTGCCGCGCACCACGGCCCGTACGGTCCGTGACAGGAACGGGGCGTAGGACGGTGGCACCGCGAGGCGCAGCACCTGACCCTTGACCGGCCGTACGGGGGCCACGGCCTCGGGCGGTACGCCGTCCAGCCGGCCGCTGAGCGAGCCCGCCGCCAGCACCACCTGGTCGGCGCGCAGTGCCGTACCGCCGTTGTCGTCGAGGACCGCGCCGCAGGCTCGGTCGGCGGTGGTCAGCAGCCGCGCCGCCCCGGCACGGTGCAGGGTGACCCCGGCCCGTTCGCAGGCGGCCAGCAGGGCGGCCGCGAGACGGCGCGGGTCGACCTGGTGGTCGCCGTCCACGCGCAGGCCGCCGCGTACTCCCGGAGCCAGCATCGGTTCCAGGCGGCGGCACTCGCGGCCGGTCAGCCACTCGGACTCCAGGCCGCAGCGGCGCTGGAGGGCGTGCAGTTCGCGCAGGTGCAGCCGGTCGTCGGCGTCGAGGGCGACGGCGAGGGTGCCGCAGGCGCGGTATCCGATGTCCATGCCGCCGCTGGCTTCGGCGAGCTCGGCGGCGAATTCGGGGTAGCGGGCGGCGGAGGCGAGGTTGAGCCCGAGCAGGGTCTCCTCGCCGTAGTGCAGCTCGGTGACGGCGGCCAGCATGCCGGCCGCGACCTGGGCGGCGCCGCCGCCGGGGGCCGGATCGGCCAGCGCGGTGCGCAGCCCGCGCCGGGCCGCCCGCCAAGCGGTGACCAGGCCGATGATGCCGCCCCCGATGACGAGGACGTCGTAGCCGGGACTCCGGCCGTTCCTGGATGAATGCATGGGCGTCCAGCCCCTCCCTTCGCCGGCATGACCCGGATCAGGTTCGTACGGTCGGAGGCCGGCCAGCCTCCCTCTCAGCCCGGTGCGCCCGGACTCCCGCGATAGGTTCGGTGCCAGAGTAACGCCGAGGCCGACGGCCGGTAAGGCTGCCTCCCCGGTGCCGGCCTCCGCCTGGGCCCCGCCTGGGCTCCGCCGGGCCTCCGCCCGGTCTCCGCTGCGTCTCCGCCCCGGTCTCCGCACGCTATTCCTGGCGAACCGTCAGTTGATTAGGGTGGGCCGCGTGAGCGAGCAGACGCAACAGCAGAGGCAGCAGGCGGACGGCACGGGGCGCGGCGTGGTCGTCGTCGGCGCCGGGATGGCCGGGGTCCAGACGGCGGTCGCCCTCAGGGAGCAGGGCTGGACCGGCCCCGTCACCCTGCTGGGAGCCGAACCCCACCAGCCCTACGACCGGCCCCCGCTGTCCAAGGCGGTGCTCCTCGGCAAGGCCGAGGACTCGGCCTTCGACGTCGACTTCGAGGAGCTCGGCATCGAGCTCCGGCTGGGGGTCGAGGTCACCGGGCTGCGGGCCGCCGACCGGGAGGTGGACACCGAGGCGGGACCGGTCCCGTACGAGTTCCTCGTGCTGGCCACCGGCGCCCTCCCGCTGAACCTGCCCGGCGCGGAGGGCGTCCCCGGGGTGCACCTGCTGCGCACCCTGGACGACGCGGCCCGGCTGCGGCCCGTACTGGCGGACGGTTCGGCGGTGGTGGTGGTCGGGGCCGGGTGGATCGGCGCGGAATTCGCCACCGCCGCCCGCGAGGCGGGCTGCGCGGTGACGGTGGTCGAGGCGGCCGACCGGGTACTGGCGGGCGCGCTGCCGCCGGAGGTCGCCGAGCCGATGGGGCACTGGTACGCCCAGGCGGGCGCCGAGCTGCTGACGGGCGCGCGGGTGGCCTCCGTGGAGCCGGGCCGGGTCCTGCTGGCCGACGGGCGGGAGCTGCCGGCGGAGGCGGTGGTGGTGGGCATCGGCGCCCGCCCCGCCACCGGATGGCTGGCCGGGTCCGGCGTGGAGCTCGGCCCGGACGGAGCGGTCACCGCCGACGAGTGGCTGCGTACCTCGGTGCCCGGGGTGTACGCCGTGGGGGACTGCGCCTCCTTCCCGTCGGCGCGTTACGGATCCCGGTTGCTGGTGCACCACTGGGACAACGCGCTCCAGGGCCCGCGGGTGGTGGCGGCGGACATCCTGGCCGGGGGCTCGGGGGAGCAGGTCTACGACCCGGTCCCGTACTTCTGGTCGGAGCAGTTCGGCCGCTTCGTGCAGTACGCCGGGCACCACACCGGCGCGGAAGCACCGCTGTGGCGCGGCGACCCGGAGTCCGACACCTGGTCGGTCTGCTGGCTGCGGGAAGGCCGGCTGGCCGCGGTGCTGGCGGTGGGCCGCCCGCGCGACCTGGCCCAGGGGCGCCGCCTGATCGAGTCGGGCGCCCTCGTGGACCCGGAGAAGGTCGCCGACCCGGCGGTCGCGCTGAAGTCGGCGGTGCGCTGACCCGGCGGGGCGCGGGCCGGGAACGGGTGCGCCCGCGCGGGGGTTCCGTTCCGAGCCTGGCCGGGCCCCGCCCGGGGCCACTGCCCGGGCCCCGGCCCCGCCCGGCCCCGCGTCAGGTCTCGTTCCGGGCCTGTTCAGGCCCGGCTCGGCCCCGCTCCCGGTGCCGTCCGGACCCCGGACGGGGTCGCTCGGGTACCGGCAGCCAGTCCGAGATGGCAGGCTTGTGCTCGTGACCGAGATTGACGCAAAGATCGATGCCCTTGTTCCCGCCTGGCTGTACCTCCCCGACATCGCGGAGATGCTCGACATCGAAGTGACCAAGGTTCGCCAGCTGGTCAAGGAGGGTCAGCTGCTCGCGGTGCGCCGCGGCGAGAACCGCTCCCTCCAGGTCCCCGCGGCCTTCATCGACGGAGACAAGATCGTCAAGGGCCTGGTCGGGCTGCTGACCGTGCTTCGCGACGACCGCTTCACCGACGCGGAGATCCTGGAGTGGCTCTTCACCGCCGACGAGACCCTGCCCGGCACCCCCGTGCAGGCACTGAGCGAGAATCGCGGTACGGAGGTGAAGCGCCGCGCTCAGGCGCTCGCCCTCTGACCTGACTCCGCCTCACGCGCGGTGTGCGGGCCCCGGCCGGGGCCCGCACACCGCTTACGTACGTACGACACACCACCCGGGGGTACCCATGTCCGCCATCGCCGCCCAGCTGTCCGATGCCCGGCTCTACCTGTGCACGGACGCCCGCAAGCGGCAGGGCGACCTCCCCGAGTTCCTGGACGCCGTCCTCGCCGGCGGGGTGGACATCGTCCAGCTCCGCGACAAGGGCATGGAGGCGGGCGAGGAGCTGGAGCACCTCCAGGTCTTCGCCGAAGCGGCCCGCCGCCACGGCAAGCTGCTCGCCGTCAACGACCGGGCCGACGTCGCGCACGCCATCGGCTCGGACGTGCTGCACCTCGGGCAGGGCGACATCCCGGTGCCCGCCGCCCGCGCCATCCTGGGCCGGGAGGTCCTCATCGGACGCTCCTGCCACTCGGAGGCGGAGGTCGACGCGGCCGCCGCCGAGCCCGGCGTGGACTACTTCTGCACCGGCCCCTGCTGGCCCACCCCCACCAAGCCCGGCCGGTTCGCCCCCGGCCTCGGCCTCGTCCGGCACGCGGCCTCCCTCGTCCAGGACCGGCCGTGGTTCGCCATCGGCGGGATCGACGCGGGGAATCTGGACGAAGTACTGGACGCGGGCGCCTCCCGCGTCGTGGTCGTACGGGCCCTCACCGAGGCCTCCGACCCCGGCGCCGCCGCCGCTGACCTCGCCAAGCGGGTCCGCGCCCGGCTCGGCTAGCAGGTCCGGGACGGCCCCGGCCGCCCGCACCGCGCCACCGCAGGCGTCTCATTTCCGCGTCCAGTCCGTGGACAGCGCTTCGATGGACACCGGACCGCGTCTAACCTCCCGGTATGGCCCTTGGTACCTCTTCCACCTGGTCGGACCGTGCACACACGGTCCGCGACCTCATCGCGTCCGGGCGCTCGTACTCCTTCGAGTTCTGGGCTCCCAAGACGGAGAAGGGCGAGCGCAACCTCTGGAACGCGCTGCGCCGGGTCGAGGCCGTGGCCCCGAGCTTCGTCTCCGTCACCTACGGGGCCGGCGGCTCCACCCGCGGCGGCACCGTCCGGGCCACCGAGCAGATCGCCGCGGACACCACCCTGACCCCGGTCGCGCACCTCACCGCCGTCGACCACTCGATCGCCGAGCTGCGCAACGTCATCGGACAGTTCGCCGACGCGGGCATCCGCAACATGCTCGTCGTGCGCGGAGACCCGCCGGGCAACCCCATGGGCGAGTGGGTGCCGCACCCCGAGGGCGTGCACTACGCGGCCGACCTGGTCCGGCTCGTCAAGGAGTCCGGCGACTTCTGCGTCGGTGTCGCAGCCTTCCCCGAGATGCACCCGCGCTCCACGGACTGGGACACGGACATCCGGCACTTCGTGGACAAGTGCCGCGCGGGCGCCGACTATGCGATCACCCAGATGTTCTTCGATCCGGAGCACTATCTCCGGATGCGCGACAGCGTCGAGAAGGCGGGCTGCGACACCCCGATCATCCCCGAGGTCATGCCTGTTGTGAACATCAAGCAGCTCGACCGGCTCCCGCAACTCAGCAACGCAATCTTCCCCGCGGCCGTGAAAGAGCGCATGCTCGCGGTCAAGGACGACGCGGCCGCTGTACGCTCCATTGGCATCGAGTTCGCCACGGAGTTCTGCGCGCGGCTGCTGTCCGAGGGTGTCCCGGGGCTGCACTTCATCACGCTGAACAATTCCACGGCGACGCTGGAGATCTACGAGAACTTGGGCCTGCACCAGCGGGCCTGACCGGCCGGCCCCGTTCCCCGCGCGGGCGGCCGTACCGAGAGGGGCCCCGCATGGGAATGACGGTCCTCTACATCGCGTTCGGTTTCGTCGCGCTGTGGCTGCTTGCCGAGGTCCTGATGCAGTACAAGGCCCGGCTGCGCTGGCGCCTGCTCGCCTTCGCCGGGTTCGTCGGCGTGGTCGCCGGTGTCGTGCTGCCCTCGGTGCTCGTCATCGGGGCGGGCGCCGTCGCGTTCGCGATCGGCCAGACGCTGGTGACCCTCTCCTTCCGCAAGGGCTTCGTGTCCGGCTGGGCGCTGCGCCGGGGCAAGGCCCCCGAGCCCGAGCTCCCGCAGAGCAGGCGCCGCCGGTCCGGGGGCGGACCGCGTCCGGAGCCGGCCCTGGAGGTGACGGCCCTGGAGTACGGGCCCGACGCGGCCGAGGACGAGGACTCCGACGAGGAACCCGGTCTGTTCACCGCGGGGCCCGTGCGCGAACAGGTCCAGGAGTACCACCCCGGGCAGCCGGCCGACGCGGCCACCTCGTACGGGGCGCCCGGCGAGACCACCACCTTCGCCTCCCCGTTCATCCCGGCCGAGCAGGACGCGCACCAGTACGCGGCGTACTACGACCCGCAGACCCAGGGCGGTTACGACTACACCACCGGCTATCAGGCCCCCGGCGAGCAGCAGGTCTACGCCGCCTACTCGGACCCGTACATCGGCACCGGCGGGGCCGTCGCTCCACAGCAGCCGTACGGCTACGCGGCCCCGTACGGCGGCTACGCCCCGGACTCGTACGCCACGGACCCGTACGCCCCGGACCCCTACGCCCCGGACCCGTACGCGACCGCGCAGCAGGAGCAGTACTCCATGGACACCCCGCCCGGCGGGGTCTGGGTCCCGCAGCAGCGCGACGTGAACCAGCCCTACCCGGCCGAGGACCCGCAGCAGCAGCCCTACCCGTATCCGTACCAGGGCACGGGCGAGTACGAGCAGTACCGCTACTAGGCCGCCCCTTCCGGTTGGTCCCCTCCGGTCGGTTCTTTCCGGTCGGTCCCTTCCGGATCCTGCCTACCGCGAGCCGCGGAAGTCCGCGCCCTCCACGATCAGCCCGGCCACCAGGGCCCCCGTCATTCCCGCATGCGCCAGCCCGCCGCCCGGGTGCGCCCAGCCGCCGGCCAGGTACAGCCCGGGCACGGCGGCGGCGTTCGCCGGGTGCAGCAGCCGGCCCCCGGCCCCGGCCAGCGCGGGCGCGGGCACCCGGCCGTCCACCGAACCCGTGGCCGCCTCGACGTCGGCCGGGGTGCGCAGCTCGTGCCACAGCAGCCGCTCCCGCAGCCCGGGGACGGCCCGCGCGGCCGCCGTCAGCAGCTCCTCGACGGACGGAGCGGGCGCCGACGCCCCGGTCAGCACGGTGTGCACGGTGACCGCCTCGTGCTCGGCGTCCGGCCGGGTGGCCGGGTCGTCGGGGCGCAGTACGGTCACCGGGCCCAGCAGCGTGCGGTGCGCGGCGTCGGCTTCCCGGGCTCCGCGCAGCGCGGCGAACAGGGTGTACCAGCGGGCGGGTTCCGCCGTACGGGCGGACGCGGGGTCCGGGGGGAGCGGGATCCGCAGCCGGCCGGGGTCGACCGCGCAGACCACGTGGTCGGCCGCGACCTCGGTGCCGTCGGCCGTCACCAGCCCGGCCGCCCGGCCCTCGCGCACCAGGACCTCCCGCACCTCGGCGCCGAACTCGAAGGCGACCTTCCGCTCCAGGCACCGCTCGTACACGGCGGTGGCCAGCTCCCGGATCCCGCCGCGCACGTACCAGCTGCCGAAGGTCTGCTCCATGTAGGGCAGCACCGCCGCCGAGGCGGGCGCGGTCGCCGGATCGACCCCGTACGCCCGTACGCGGGAGGTGAGCAGCTCGTCGAAGCCGCCGCCGCCGAGCTCGCGGGCGGCGACCTCGGCCAGGGTCGGCGGCCGGCGGCGCAGCAGTCCGCTCCCGCGCAGCGCGGGGTACGGATCGCGGCCCAGCGCCGACCGGTCCTGCTTCAGGGGCTCCTCCAGGAGCGGCCGGCGGGTGGCGTCCCAGGCGTCCCGGGCACGGCCCAGGACCGCGCTCCAGCGGTCGCCGGAGCCGGGCCCGAAGGCCGCGTCCACGGCGGCGGCGGCGCCGCCGTGCGAGCCGCCGGGGAAGGTGAGGGTACGGCCGTCCGGGAGGAGGTAGCGGACGGCGGGGTCGATCTGGACCAGCTCCGCGCACTCCTCCAGGGGGCGCTTGCCGGTCTTGACGAAGAGATCGCGGTAGACGGCGGGCAGGTGCACCAGCCCGGGGCCGGTGTCGAAGACGAAGCCGTCGCGGGCGTACCGTCCGACGGCTCCGCCGTAGGTCGTCCCGCGCTCGTACACCGTCACCTGATGTCCGGCCACGGCCAGCCGTGCCGCCGTCGCCATCGCGCCCATCCCGGCGCCGATCACCGCAATTCGTGCCATGCCGCTGAGCCTATCGAGCGACGCGGGCCACCTCGGCGGCGAGTCTCTTCTCCTCGCGGCGCTGGGCGCGGCGGCGCAGGTAGCGGCGGATTTTGGCCCAGAGGTAGATCAGCAGGGCGAGTCCGATGATCAGCAGGACGGCGCAGATGATCGCGGCGGCCTCGGGATTGAACATCGCGAAGGTGACGATCCCGCCCACGCCGAGGTCCTCGGCGGTGCTCATGGCGATGTTGCTGAACGGCTCGGGCGAGGTGTTGATCGCCATGCGCGTGCCGGCCTTGACGAAATGGCTGGCCAGGGCGGTGGAGCCGCCGACCGCGCCGGCCGTGATGTCGGAGAGCGAGCCGCTCTGCCCGGCCAGCAGCGCGCCGACCACCGCTCCGGACACGGGGCGGATCACGGTGTGGACGGTGTCCCAGAGGGAGTCCACGTACGGGATCTTGTCGGCGACCGCCTCACAGAGGAAGAGGGCTGCCGCCACGATCAGCACGTCGGTACGTTGCAGGGACGCGGGGACCTCGTCGGTCAGTCCGGTCCTGCCGAAGATGCCGAGCAGCAGGACCACGGCGTAGGCGTTGATCCCACTGGCCCAGCCGCTGGTGAAGACCAGGGGGAGCACACTCATCTGATCATCATGTCCCAGCATCCGGGATCCGGCGCGGAATCGCGGAATCGGGCAGACGCACAGCAGTGAGGGGACGGCCGCCTTCCGGCGGCCGTCCCCTCACCCGAGTCTGTCCGTAGGGCCTACTGCCCCTGTTCGTCACGGCGGCGCTGCCACCGTTCCTCGATACGGGTCATCATCGACCGACGCTGCCGGTTCTGCCCTTGGGGCGAACCGCCTGCACTACCGGAGGCGGGCTGCTCACCAGGCTTGGGTGCCTTGCGCCAACCGGTGACCACGAGCACCGTACAGCCCAGCATGACGAGGAATCCCACCACGCTGATCCACAGTACGTTCGGCACGATCACACCGGTCATGAGGAGCGCGATACCCACCACAATGCCTGCGACTGCCTGGTAGACCCGTCGCCGGGTGTACGTGCGCAGTCCGCTTCCCTCAAGCGCTGTAGCGAATTTGGGATCTTCGGCGTACAGCGCTCGCTCCATCTGCTCGAGCATTCGCTGCTCGTGCTCCGAGAGCGGCACGGGAGTCCTCCTCATCCGTCGGTCGCGGGGGGTAGCGACCAGGGGTCCCCTTCAGGATAGGCGGGGAATCGCCCCCGTGATACCCGCCCTCTACGCCACGTTCTAAAAAAACACTGCCCGTAAAAAGTACCGCTTGGGGAATGCTCAGCGCCGTCTTGAACGGCCCACTGAGGGCGTTATTCCCCAGAGGTCCGCTCGGCATGCCGGGCGCTGACCCCGATCATACGGGTCACGACGCCGGTTCGGAGGGTGAGTGGCGCACCGCGTTCCCGTCAATCCGCAGATCAGGCGGGCTTCTCGCCCAGGACGTGCAGCTGCGTGGCGACCGCGTGGAACGCGGGGAGCTCGGCGGCGGCCTCTTCCAGGCGCAGCAGGGCCTCGACGGCGCCCGGCTCGGTGTCGACCAGGACGCCCGGGACGAGGTCGGCGAAGATCCGGACCCCGTGCACCGAGCCCACGGCCAGACCGGCCTCGGAAACCAGGGCGGAGAGCTGCTCGGCGGTGAAGCGGCGCGGTACCGGATCGCCCGCGCCCCAGCGGCCGGCCGGGTCGGTCAGGGCCGTACGGGCCTCCGTGAAGTGCCCGGCCAGGGCGCGGGCCAGGACGGCCCCGCCGAGTCCGGCGCCGAGCAGGCTGAGGATGCCGCCGGGCCGCAGGGCGGCCACCGCGTTGGCCACGCCCTCGGCCGGGTCGTCCACGTACTCCAGCACGCCGTGGCAGATCACCACGTCGTAGGAATCGCGCTCGACGACATCGAGCAGACCCTGGGCGTCGCCCTGCACCCCGCGGACCAGATCGGCCACACCGGCTTCGGCGACCCGGCGCTCCAGCCCGAACAGCGCGTTGGGGCTCGGGTCGACCACGGTGACCCGGTGGCCGAGGTGGGCCACGGGCACGGCGAACTTGCCGGTACCACCACCCGTGTCGAGCACGTCCAGCACGTCCCGCCCGGTCGCCTTCACCCGGCGGTCGAGCGCCTCCTTGAGGACCTCCCACACCACGGCGGTGCGGAGGGAGGCGCGGGGGCGGGAAGTGTCCGACACGGCTGATGGCTCCTCGGCACGTTGGGTGAGCGGTCGCTGCCCACCCTATTGCCTCTGACTGCCGGGCAGGTCATCCCGCGTCCGGACGCTCCGTCCGAGGCGGCGGCAGGCCCTGGGCCGGGCCTGCCGGCGCCGGCGGGCGGAGCGAGAGCATCCGCTCCACCAGGCGCAGGAACATCGCTACGGCACGCACCAGATCGTCCGCGTCCCGGCCGGTGGCCGCTCCCGCTATGCCGGCCTCCGCCCGTGCCCGGCGGGCCGCGCCGGAGGCGAAGAGCGCGCTCCACTCGGTCAGTTCGGGCGCTATCTCCGGGAGCACCTCCCACGCGCTGCGGATCCGAGGCCTGCGCCGCGGATGTACCGGCTCGGGCCGCCCGCGCGTGGCGAGCACGGCCGCGGCGGCGCGCAGCGCGGCGAGATGGGCGGTGGCGTACCGCTCGTTGGGCCGGGTCAGCCGGGCGGCTTCGGCCAGGCCCTCGTGGGCCTTGGCGAGCAGGTCGAGGGCGGCGGGGGGTGCCGCCGACTTCCGGGGGACGGGGTGGACAGGGGACGGGGACGGTGTGGCCATGACGAACCTCCTGTCGTTGCGTGCGCTTAGCGCTGCCTGGTGTAGCTCCTACGTTTTGAGCCGTTCTTGCATGTCCCCATCGTGACGGCGCCCACTGACAATCGCGCTGACCTGCAGTTTCGCCCCTAGGTCCGGATCCGTGGCCGGTCAACTGCCGCCCTCTGCGCAGCGGGTGCGGCGGAGGATGCTAGTTTTTGAACTGACTGGTCAGTTCAAAAGAAGGGGGAGGGTGTGGACAGCCCGCACGGCGCGGCCGTCAAGGCCGAGGACTTCGGAGTGAAGGGCCCGCGCGGCTGGGTGTTCCGGGGCGTCGGCATCGACGCGGCGCCCGGCTCGCTCATCGCGGTCGAAGGCCCCTCCGGAAGCGGGCGGACCTGCCTGCTCCTCGCCCTCACCGGCCGGATGAAGCCCACCGAGGGCCACGCCGAGATCGGCCGCCACCGGCTGCCGAAGAAGATGGCCGCGGTCCGCCGCATCGCCGCCCTCGGCCCGGTACCCGGGGTCAACGACCTCGACCAGGCCCTCACCGTCGCCGAGCAGCTGCGCGAGGGAGCACTCCTCCAGCGCCGCTACGACGGCCCCGTCCGCGCCCTGCTCCGCCCGCGCGGGGAGCGCCGCGCCTCCACCGCGGCCCGGATCGACGCCGCGCTGGACGCCGCCGGACTGGACGTCGCCGCCCTGCCGAAGGGTCCGCGCACCTCCGTACGGGACCTGGAACGGCTGGAATCCGTACGCCTGTCGGTGGCCATCGCGCTGCTCGGCTCGCCGCGCCTGCTGGCCGTGGACGACCTGGACCTCAAGCTCTCGGGCGCCGAGCGCGCCGAGGCCTGGGACCTGCTGCGCTCCCTCGCCGCCCGCGGGACCACGGTCCTCGCGGTGTGCAGCGAGGCCCCGTCCGACGCGACGGTCCTGCGCACCGGCCCCGAGGCCGCCGCCGACCCGCCCGCGGAACCCGTCACCGACCCGGCCGAGGGATCCGCCGTGGTGCCCCGGCCCATGAACTCCAAGGTCACCTGGGGTGCCGAGTCCACCACCCCGCACGACTCCGACGGCAACACCGGCACGAGCACTGACACCGGCGCCGACACCAGCACTGATGCCGACGCCGACGTCACGGCCGCCGCCCACGACTCGCACGACACGAAGGGGGACGACGATGCGCTCGCCGAAGCTGGCCGCGCTTGAGCTGAAGCGGTTCGGGCGGGGGAAGCTGCCCCGGGCCGCCCTCGTCGCGCTGCTCCTGCTGCCGCTGCTCTACGGAGCCCTGTACCTCTGGTCCTTCTGGGATCCCTACAGCCGTCTCGACAAGGTGCCGGTCGCCCTCGTCAACTCCGACCGGGGCGCCACCGTCGACGGGAAGCAGATCGACGCCGGCGGCGAGATCACCCGCAAGCTGCACGACAGCAAGACCTTCGACTGGCGCGAGGTGAGCGCCGAGGAGGCGGCCGAGGGGCTGGAGAACGGCACGTACTACCTCTCCCTCACCATGCCCGCCGACTTCAGCGCGAAGATCGCCTCCAGTTCCGGCGAGGACCCCGCCACCGGAGCCCTCCAGGTCCGCACCAACGACGCGAACAACTACATCGTCGGCTCGATCTCGCGCACCGTCTTCTCCGAGGTCCGCTCGGCGGCGTCCACCAACGCCTCCCGCGGCTTCCTCGACAAGATCTTCGTGAACTTCTCCGACCTCCACGACAAGACCGCCGAGGCCGCCGACGGAGCCGACAAGCTCACGGACGGGGCGGGCAAGGCGCAGAAGGGCGCCAAGGACCTCGCCAACGGCCTGGACACGGCGAAGGAGAAGAACGGCGAGCTCACCGGCGGACTGAAGAAGCTGAACGAGGCCGCCGGACAGCTGGAAACGGGTACGAAGGACGTCGCGGCCGGCACCCAGACGCTCGCCGACAAGGTCGGCGGCGTCGCCGACAAGGCCCGTCCCTTCCTCAAGGACCCCAAGGGCCTCGCGGCCAGCGCCGAACTCGTCGCCGACACCGCCAAGGTCGTCAACAAGCACCTCGAAGCCTTCGCGAAGGCGGCCCCGGCCGCCGCCACCGTCACCCAGCGCGTCTCCACCGGCGCCGCCGAGGTCTACGCGAAGACCTGCACCACCGGCGCCAAGCCGCTCCCCGAAACCTGCCCGCAGCTGAAGAAGCTCAAGGACGACGCAGCCGAAGCCGCCGAACTCGCCGGTGACGTCGACACCCTGGTCAAGAACGCGAACGGCGACCTCGCCACCCTCCACAAGCAGCTCGCCGACCTGGAGCGCGAAGCCCGGCTCCTCGCCACGAAGGCCCCCGGCCTCTCCGCGGACCTCGAAGCCGCGGTCACCCGGGTGAACGCCCTCAACGACGGCGCCCACAAGGTCTCCGCCGGCATGGTCCGGCTGCACACCGGCATCGGCTCCGCCACCAAGGGCTCCGGCGAACTCGGCACGGGCGTCGGCAAGCTCGGCGCCGGCGCGCACGACCTCGACGGCGGCCTGGTCAAGCTCGTCGACGGCAACGGCGAACTCGCCGGCGGCCTGCACGACGGCGCGGGCAAGATCCCGGCCTACGACCAGCAGCAGCGCGACGCCCGGACCGAGGTCATGGCCGACCCGGTGCGGCTCGCCAACCAGTCCCTGCACAAGGCGCCCAACTACGGCACCGGCTTCGCCCCGTACTTCATCCCGCTCTCCCTCTGGGTCGGCGCGATGGTCGCCTACATGCTGATCGCACCCCTCAACCGGCGGGCCCTCGCCGCCGGAGCCTCGCCCTGGCGGATCGCCTTCGCGGGCTGGCTGCCCGTGGCCGGGATCGGCGCCGCGCAGGTGGGCGCACTGATGTCCGTACTGCACTGGGGACTCGGCCTGCAGATGGCCCGGCCGGCGCTCACCGTCGGCTTCCTGATGCTGGTCACCGCCTGCTTCGCCGCGATCGTCCAGTGGCTCAACGCCAAGTTCGGCGCGGCCGGCCGGATCCTGGTGCTGGCCGTCCTGATGCTCCAGCTGACCTCGGCGGGCGGCACCTACCCCGTCCAGACCAGCCCCGGCTTCTTCAACGCCATCCACCCCTACCTGCCCATGTCGTACGTGGTCGAGAGCCTGCGCCGGCTCATCACCGGCGGCGACCTCGCCCCGGTCTGGCAGGGCTGCGCCGTCCTCACCGCCTTCACGGCCGGCGCCCTCGCGCTCACCGCACTCGCCGCCCGCGGCAAGCAGGTGTGGACGATGGACCGGCTGCGCCCCGAACTGAGCCTGTAGCCCGAAGGGACAGGGTGACCTGTGAGAATCAGCGCCATGGAAAGCAGCAGCACCGGTACGGCCGGGGGCGGCGGCCGCCGCCAGGCCACACGGCAGAAGCTCTACGAAGCGGCCGTCACCCTCATAGCGGAGCAGGGTTTCTCCGCGACCACGGTGGACGAGATCGCCGAGCGGGCGGGCGTGGCGAAGGGCACCGTCTACTACAACTTCGCCAGCAAGAACGACCTCTTCGAGGAGCTGCTGCGGCACGGCGTCGGACTCCTGACCGAGTCCCTGCGGACGGCGGCGGAATCCACCGAGGCCAGGGGCGGGACCCGGGTCGAGGCGCTCGACGAGATGATCCGGGCCGGACTGGTCTTCATCGACCGGTACCCCGCCTTCACCCAGCTCTACGTCGCCGAACTGTGGCGCACCAACCGGACCTGGCAGTCCACGCTGATGGTCGTCCGGCGGGAGGCCGTCGCCGTCGTCGAGACCGTGCTCCGCGAAGGCGTGGAACGGGGTGAGCTGAGCGCGGAGATCGACGTGCCGCTGACGGCCGCGGCGCTGGTGGGGATGGTGCTGGTGGCGGCGCTGGACTGGCAGTCCTTCCAGAGCGAACGGTCGCTGGACGACGTGCACTCGGCGCTGTCGCTGCTGCTGCGGGGCCGGGTGAGCGGGAACCGCTGACGGGTGACCGCTGTGCTTGACCGGTGTGCCAGGTGCCCCCCGATCGGCGGTGCCGCGGGGGCGGTGGGGCCGCGTAGAACTGGTGGGGCGGGTGAGTATCCGTACCTAGACGCGGAAATGAGTACCTGCGCGGATGGGGTGCGGGTCGTCGGCACGCCAGACTGGGGGCGACGGACAGGGACCCGGCTCGCACCGCCGACACGGGGCGGCAGGTGCGGACCGGGTCTCTCCGGCCGACGGGGTGGGAACACGGCCGGGGCCGGGGCTCGGGGGGATCGAGCCCCGGCCCCGGCCCTTTTCGCGTTCCGCGTACGAAGCCCGGCCCCGGCCGCGGGTGGTGCCCCTGCGAGGGGCAAAGTTCCCTACCCGCCCTTCGCCCGTTCCCCGGGCTCTGCCCGGACCCGGTCCTCAAACGCCGGACGGGCTGGATACATCCAGCCTCGCCGGCGTTTGAGGCGCGGGGTCTGGGGCGGAGCCCCAGGGAACGGTGGAAGGGCGGGTAGGGGACAGCCCCGCAGGCTCCGCCCGCCCGCCGTCAGCCGCGGCCGCGCAGCGGGATCTGGGTACGCATCCGGGCCGCGGCCGAAGCCGCGCGGTCGGTCAGTGCCGCCCACCGGGCCGAGGCGGCCCAGCCGACCCGGGCCGCCGAGCGGGGGAGGAACAGCGCGCGCAGCCGGGACCGGCGGGACACCCCGGCGAGCAGCCCGGCGCGGGCCGCCAGGACGTCCCGCGCCAGCTCCCCGTACGAGGGCTCCGCGCCCGGCGGTGCGTACAGTTCCCGCTCCACCGCGCCCGCGACCCGGCGTACGGCATCGGCCGCCTCCGCGTCCAGCCGGCCCAGGGACACCACCCGGTCCGCCGCCCCCCGGGGGGACAGCGCCTCGTCCGGGGTGATCCCGACGTCCCACGCGGTGTCGCCCAGCTCCCGCCAGGCGGCCAGGACCTGCCCCGAGCCGAGCCGCCGCGCCCGCAGCCGGCCGCGCCACAGGAACGGGAGGACCGGCAGGGCGAGCAGCAGGATGCCGGCGGCCGTCCAGGCCAGGACGGTGCCCGCCGAGGGGCCGTCGCCACCCGCGCCCGTGTTCCGCTGCGCCGCGGCCGGACCGCACTCGCCCAGCTTCTTCTGGTCCGCGGGGCAGTCGTCCGCCGTCGAGGGCCCGGCCGAAGGCTGCGCCGCACTCGCGGACGGGGCCGCGGTCGGCACGTTCGGCAGGGTTTGCGGGGTGGCGGGCCGGCTGTAGTCCGGCACCGTGATGCCCGACCGGGGCGTCGGCTCGAAGCGGGTCCAGCCCACGCCCTCGAAGTACAGCTCCGGCCAGGCGTGCGCGTCCCGCATCGAGACGTTGACGACGCCGTCGGACTGCTTCACCCCAGGGGTGAACCCGACCGCGACCCGCGCCGGGATCCCGAGCGTGCGCGCCATCGAGGCCATCGAGAAGGCGAAGTGGACGCAGAAGCCCTCCTTGTCGGCGAGGAACTTGGCGATGGCCTGCGAACCCGTACCCGAGGACACCTTCGTGTCGTAGCGGAACCCGCCGCTCACCGCGAAGTAGTCCTGGAGTTTGACCGCCGCCGAGTAGTCGTCCTTCGTGCCGCGGGTCACCTCGCGGGCCGTCCGGACGACGACCTCCGGCAGATTGTCCGGAACCTTCGTGTACTCGGTCGCGATCTCGGGGTTCGCGGCCGGCGCGCTGCGCAGCTGCGCCGCCGTCGGGTTCAGCAGCAGGCTGCGCACCGAGTACTGCACGCCCTGGGCGTTCTGGAACTTGTCCTTGCCCAGCTGGTCCCCGACGAGCGTCCGCCCGGCCGGTTCGAACCGCCACTTCCCGGCGATGTCCACCCCCGTCGCCGGATACGGCATCGGCAGGTAGCGCTGCGCGTACGTCTGCGCCGAGGAGATGAAGGTCTGCACCTCGGTCGCGCCGTTCAGCACGCCGTCGCTGACCCCGGGCGGGTTGGGCATCCGCTTCGGGACGTCCGTCAGGGCCCGCCCCGACGCCTCCCACTTGATGCCGTTGAACTCGTCCAGCGCCAGGATCCGCAGGTACTGCTCGCTGAGCTGCGGGCTGTCCGTGCGGTAGCGCAGCACCACCCGGTTGTCCTGGGTGTTCAGGCTGCTCTGCAGGGAGACCAGCGGGTTGACCGCCTGGATCGACGGGCCGAGGCCGTTGCCCTCGCCCTCGCCCGTGCCGCCGCCCGTGCCCAGCACTCCGGTGCCCAGGGAGGGCAGCACCGCGGGCACGGCCAGCGCCAGACCCAGCGCGACCGCGCCGATCCGCCGCCCGGTGCGCACCGGGGCGAGTGCCTGTGCGCCGCCGGTGTATCCGGCCGCCACCTTGCCGCGTGAGGGCGCAGCCGCGCCGAAGACCCGCCCCCACTGCGCGAGCCGGTCGCGGCCCTCGGACAGCAGGAGCAGGAGGTAGCCGGTGCCCGCCAGCAGGAAGGAGAACCAGGACGCGCCGCCGGAGCCGGTGGCCGCGCCCGAAAGGCCCGCCGCCACCGAGTACAGCGCGAGGAGCGGCAGCCCGGCCGCGGCGGCCGTCCGTACGGTCACCGCCAGCAGGTCGACCAGCAGCCCGATCAGCAGCACCCCGGACACCAGCAGCAGCCGGATCCCGTCCGTCAGCGGCGCCGGCATCGAGAACTCGTTCACGTCCTGCACGCCCTGGCGGAACAGCGCGCCGAAGTCCGTCACGAGATAGTCCAGCAGTCCGTCGCCGGCGACGGACTGCATCTTCCCGCCGAACAGCAGCATCAGCGCCAGCAGCGATACGAGGACCTGCGCCGCCACGGTCAGCGTCCGGGCCAGCGGCACGCGCCGCGCCCCCGCGCCCACCGCGCTCTGCAGCGCCAGCAGCAGCGCCGCCTGCGGCAGCCAGCCGCCCGATTCCACCAGCGGGTTCAGCGACCAGGCGGTGAACAGCGTCGCCAGGGCCGCGAAGACCGTCAGTCTCGCCCGTCCGCTCATCCCCAGCCCCCCGCCGAACCCGAACCGCCCGCCGTGCCGATCGGCGCGTTGCCCGCCTGCCGCCACAGCTCCCCGAAGGCCACCCCGGGCGGGGCGGCCAGCGCCGTCCAGCCCGCGTCGCGCAGCCCGGCCAGGCGCTCCTCCAGCGGGGGCAGCCCCTGGGACATCACCGAAGCCAGCCCCGGCGGACGCCCGGACCAGTCCGCGGAATCCAGTACGAAGGCCACGGCGCCTCCGCCGCGGCGGCACATCTTGGCCGCCAGTCCCGTCTGTACGTCGTCCAGGTCTCCGAAGAAGGCGATGAGGAGCCCGTCCCCGCCCGCTCCGCCGAGGCCACTGCCGGCGCCGTTGCTCCGTACCGCGTCGCAGGCCCGCGAGAGGCCCGCGCCGTCGGAGTGGCCGACCACCGCGAGGGTGTCCATCAGCAGCCCCGCCGCCTCCGCGGACTCCTGGCCGCCGGAGGTGAAGCCGCCGCCCTCGCGGGGCACGCAGTCCCCGGTATCGGTCAGCAGCCGCACCGAGAAGCCCTGCTCCAGCAGGTGCACCAGGGCCGACGCGGCGGCGGAGACGGCCCATTCGAAGGCGGAGTCGGGGCCGGCGCCCTCGTAGGCGAGGCGCCGGGTGTCCAGCAGGACGGTGGCCCGGCTGCGCTGCGGCTGCTCCTCGCGGCGCACCATCAGCTCGCCGTAGCGGGCGGTGGAGCGCCAGTGCACGCGGCGCAGGTCGTCGCCGCGCCGGTAGCCGCGCGGGATCACGTCGTCCTCGCCCGCCAGGGCCAGCGAGCGGCGGCTGCCGTCTCCGTAGCCGGAGGACTCGCCGGCGAAGCGGACCTGGGGCAGCGCCTCGGTGCGCGGGATGACGGTGAGGGTGTCGTAGGCGGAGAAGGAGCGGGTCAGCTCGACCAGCCCGAAGGGGTCGGTGAGGCGCAGCTGGAGCGGGCCTAGCGGGTAGCGGCCGCGCAGATCGGAGCGGACCCGGTACGACACCTCGCGGCGGCCGCCGGGCTCCACCCGGTCCAGGACGAAGCGCGGCCGGGGCCCCAGCACGTACGGCACCCGGTCCTGGAGCATCAGCAGGCCGGTCGGCATCCGGGAGGTGTTGTCGAGCCGCAGCTGCACCCGGGCCTCGGAGCCGGCGGGCACCCGCATCGGGGTCAGCCGGCGGGTGCCGGAGACCCGGTGGCGGGTGCGGTGCAGGGCCAGGACGCAGAGCAGCGGCAGGACGGCGAGCAGCATCCCGACCCGGAGCAGCTCGGACTGTCCGAGGACGTACGCGCACAGCCCGGCGGCGATCCCGGCGGCCAGGAAGGACCGGCCGCGGGTGGTCAGCCCGGCCAGCGACGCGCGCAGCCCGGCCGTGCTCCCGGCGGACTGCGGACCCCGGCCGCCCGCGTCGTGCGGGGCGCCGGCGCTCATCAGAAGCCCCGGATGCCCGCGCCGGGCGGGATCTCGCCGCGCGAGGGCGCGGCCGGTACGGGGGTGCGCTGGAGGATGTCGGCGACGACCTGCTCGGCGGTGCGCCGGCTCAGCTGGGCCTGCGCGGTGGGCAGCAGCCGGTGCGCGAGCACCGGTCCGGCCAGGGCCTGGACGTCGTCGGGCAGGACGTAGTCCCGCCCGGCCAGGGCGGCGGAGGCCTTCACGGCCCGCAGCAGGTGCAGGGTGGCGCGGGGCGAGGCGCCCAGGCGCAGGTCCGGGTGGCTGCGGGTGGCGGAGACCAGGTCGACGACGTAGCGCCGCACGGGCGGGGCCACGTACACCTCGCGGACGGCTTCGATGAGCTTGCCGATGTCGTGGGCGTGCGCGACGGCCGTCAGATCGTCGAGCGGGGAGAGCCCGCCGTGCACGTCGAGCATCCGCAGCTCGGCCTCGGGGCTGGGGTAGCCCACCGACACCCGGGCCATGAAGCGGTCGCGCTGGGCCTCGGGGAGGGGATAGGTGCCCTCCATCTCCACCGGGTTCTGGGTGGCGACGACCATGAAGGGGCTCGGCAGCACGTAGGTGGTGCCGTCGATGGTGACCTGACGCTCCTCCATCGACTCCAGCAGCGCGGACTGGGTCTTGGGGGAGGCGCGGTTGATCTCGTCGCCGATGACGATCTGCGCGAAGATCGCACCCGGCTTGAACTCGAACTCCCGGCGCTGCTGGTCGTAGATGCTGACGCCGGTGATGTCCGAGGGCAGCAGGTCGGGCGTGAACTGGATCCGCTGGACCGAGCAGTCGATGGACTTGGCGAGGGCCTTGGCCAGCATCGTCTTGCCGACGCCGGGAACGTCCTCGATCAGCAGATGCCCCTCGGCGAGCAGGACGGTCAGCGCGAGGCGGACCACTTCCGGCTTGCCCTCGATCACGCTTTCGATCGATTCCCGCACCTGCTGCGCCGTGCTGGTCAGATCCGCGAGGCTCGCTCGGTCGTCATACGTGGTCACCTGGTTCTCCTCGACCCTTTCCCAGGGCCGGCGCACCATGGCGCATGACCGGCCCACCCCGAAACACCTCAGAAATCGCGAGCAATCAACAACGCGGACACCGGCCCGGAAGTGTTTCCGGGTGACGTCTCCCCGCATTCTTGACGGCGCTTGGCCCTGGTGTCACTCAAGAGGTGGGATCGATCTCCCGCAGGAGCCCGGTGTGCACGTCGAAGACGAAGCCTCGCACATCGTCCTTGTGGGGCAGGAAGGGGTTCGTACGGACCCGCTGCATGGACTGGCGGACGTCCTGGTCCACGTCGCGGAAGGCCTCGACGGCCCAGGCGGGGCGCTGGCCGACCTCGTCCTCCAGCTCGTGCCGGAAGTCCTCGGTCAGGCTTTCGAGACCGCATCCGGTGTGGTGGATGAGTATCACCGTGCGGGTGCCGAGCGCCCGCTGGCTGATGGTGAGCGAGCGGATGGTGTCGTCGGTGACCACCCCGCCGGCGTTGCGGATCGTGTGGCAGTCGCCCAGTTCCAGGCCGAGGGCGGCGTGCAGGTCGAGGCGGGCATCCATACAGGCCACGACGGCCACCTGGAGGACCGGGCGGGCGTCCATGCCGGGGTCGGCGAACTTCGCGGCGTAGACGCGGTTCGAGTCGACCAGGCGATCGGTGACGGAGGGCGCCTCGGCGGCCTTGGGCGCGGAGGCGGCGGGCAGGGGTACGGAAGTCGTCATGCATACGACGTTAGTGGTCACAGCCCGTATGAGCATGGAGTGAGGGTGGACAAAGAAGGTCACCCGGTCCTGTTGTGAGCTAACCCACAGGGGTGAGGCGCACGCAGCCGTCCGGGTGATTCGCGGCATTCGCCGCTTCGGTCGCAGCGGGGCGCACGGCGCGCGGGGCGGTTCGTTGACCGCGGCGACCGTTGCACTAAAGTGACGCGAACCGGCCGGAGCCCGGCCCTGACCGGCCGCCCGGCCCTTTGGTAAGACTCCGCGTGCGCGGCGCGGCGTATGCCTGCCGCGCCGTTATCTGAGAGGGCGCTTTGACTAGCGAGTCCCGACACGTCCCGGTGATGCTCCAGCGGTGCCTGGACCTGTTGGCCCCGGCACTGGAGAGGCCCGGGGCCGTCGTCGTCGACTGCACCCTCGGCCTCGGCGGCCACAGCGAGGCCCTGCTCACCCGGTTCCCCGAGGCCCACCTGATCGGCCTGGACCGCGACAAGGAAGCCCTGCGCCTCTCCGGGGAGCGCCTCGCGCCCTTCGGCGACCGGGTCACCCTCGTCCACGCCATCTACGCCGACCTCGCCGAGGTACTGGACGGCCTGCGCATCCCCACCGTGCAGGGCATCCTCTTCGACCTCGGCGTCTCCTCCATGCAGCTGGACGAGGCCGACCGCGGCTTCGCCTACGCGCAGGACGCCCCGCTCGACATGCGGATGGACCAGACGACGGGCATCAGCGCGGCCGAGGTCCTCAACACCTACGCCCCCGGCGAGCTGGTCCGGATCCTGCGCCAGTACGGCGAGGAGAAGCAGGCCAAGCGGATCGTGTCCGCGGTGGTGCGCGAACGGGACAAGGATCCCTTCACCAACAGCGCCCGCCTCGTCGAACTGATCCGCGACTCCCTGCCGCAGGCCGCGAAGAGGACCGGCGGAAACCCGGCCAAGCGCACCTTCCAGGCCCTGCGCATCGAGGTCAACGGCGAGCTGTCCGGACTGGAGCGGGCCATCCCCGCGGCCGTGGACCGGATCGCGGTCGGCGGCCGGATCGTGGTGCTCTCGTACCAGTCCCTGGAGGACCGCCTCGTCAAGCAGGTCTTCGCCGCAGGCGCGACCTCGACGGCCCCGCCCGGGCTGCCGGTCGTACCGGAGAAGTACCAGCCGAAGCTGAAGCTCCTGACGCGCGGCGCGGAACTGCCGACGGAGGAGGAGATCGCGGAGAACCGGCGTGCGGCGCCGGCCCGCTGCCGCGGGGTGGAGCGCATCCGGGAGGCGCGGCTGTGAAACGCCTGGGGCGGGTGCTGGGGGGACCGGTCGCCGGACAGGCGGCACGGACCCCGTTCGTCCTGCTGGTCGTGGCGCTGCTCGGCGGCGGGCTGATCAGCCTGCTGCTGCTGAACTCGGCGCTGAACGAGGGCTCCTTCCAGCTGAGCAAGCTGAAGCGGGAGACCACCACGCTCACGGACGAGGAGCAGGCGCTGCAGCGGGACGTGGACGGCTACTCGGCGCCCGACGCGTTGCAGCGGCGGGCGCACGAGCTGGGTCTGGTGCCCGGTGGCAGCCCGGTCTTCATCGGTCCCGACGGCAAGGTCGCCGGGGCAGCGTCGCCGGCCGCCGAGCCCCCGCCCCCGTCGCCGCCGGCCGTCTCCGTGTCGCCCGTTTCGGCGTCCGCCGGCGGGGCGGTGCCGAGCCCGGCCGGCGCTCCGGCCCCTGCCCCCTCGGGCACCGCCGCCCCAGCCTCCCCGGGGCAGGCCCCCGCCGCCCCCGCCGCCCCGTCGGGCGGAGCCACGCAGCCTTCCCAGACCCCTGGACGGTGACGTAGTGACGCGTACCCCTGCGGGGCTGGTCCCCTACCCGCCCTTCCACCGTTCCCCGGGGCTCCGCCCCGGACCCGTTGCCGCGCGCGGCGCCGTCGCCGGGGGCCGGCCCCCGGACCCCCGCTCCTCAAACGCCGGAGGGGCTGGAATGGCCCTTCGGGCCATTCAGCTCACAGACGTGCACGTTCAGGCTGACGCCGGCCAAATCCAGCCCCTCCGGCGTTTGAGGAGCGGGGTCTGGGGCGGAGCCCCAGGGGCCCCGGCGCAGCCGGGTTCCGCATACTTCCGGGGGGCTGCCGCATGAGCCCTCAGGAGCCGCCGCGGCGGCGGGTGCCCGGGCCCGGGCGGCCCCGGCCCGGCGGGGACCGGGCGCGGGCTTCCGCGCGGCCGGCCGCCAGGCCCGCCACCCGCCGCCCCGCCCCCGCGAGGAAGCCGCACACGATCCGGCTCGGCGCCCCCAAGCCCCGCCTGCGGCTGGTCAGCGTCGGGCTGACGCTGGTGATGCTGGCGTTCGTCGTACGGCTGCTCCAGGTGCAGGCGGTCGACGCGTCCGCGTACTCCGCCAAGGCCTCCGAGAACCGGTTCGCCAGCCACACCCTGGCCGCCGAGCGCGGGGAGATCACCGACCGCAAGGGCGTGGCGCTGGCCACCAGCGTGGACGCGTACGACATCACGGCCGACCCGCACATGTTCACCGTGCAGGAGAGCAAGGCCCCCGACGCCCCCGAGCAGGCGGCCGCCCTCCTGGCGCCGATCCTCGGTAAGGACGCCAAGGAGCTCACCGCGCGGCTGAAGACGAAGAACACCCGCTACGTCATCCTCGCGCGCCGCCAGACCCCCCAGGTCTGGAACCAGATCAAGGGCCTCAAGAAGGTCTTCGCCGAGAAGGCGTCCGCCGACAAGGCCAACAACGGGCCCGGCGCCAACGTCCTGGCCGGAGTGTTCAACGAGAACAGCAGCAAGCGCGTGTACCCGAACGGCGACCTCGCCGCCGGGATACTGGGTTACGTCAACGCCGAGGGCAAGGGCGGCGGCGGCCTGGAGTCCTCCCTCGACAAGAAGCTGTCCGGCAAGGACGGCGAGCTCACGTACGCCCAGTCGGGCGGCCGCCGCGTGCCGACCGCCGGTTCCAGCGAGAAGCCCGCCGTGCCCGGCGAGGACATCGAGCTGACCATCGACCGCGACATCCAGTGGGCCGCGCAGAGCGCCATCACCGAGCAGGTCGCCAAGTCGGAGGCCGACCGCGGGTACGTCATCGTCCAGGACACCCGCACCGGCGAGGTCCTCGCCATGGCCAACGCCCCCGGCTTCGACCCCAACGACCTGTCCAAGGCCAGCTCCGCCGCCATGGGCAACGCCGCGCTCCAGGACGTGTACGAGCCCGGCTCCACCGCCAAGGTGATGTCGATGGCGGCCGTCCTGGAGGAGAAGAAGGCCAAGCCCGACACCCACGTCGAGGTCCCCAACCGGCTGCACCGCGGCGACCGGCTCTTCAAGGACGACATCGACCACCCGACCTGGTACCTGACCCTCAACGGGGTCCTGGCCAAGTCCTCCAACATCGGCACCATCCTGGCCACCGGCCAGCTCGGCCCGACACAGCCCGAGGCCAACAAGGTCCTGTTCTCGTACCTGGACAAGTTCGGCATCGGCAGGCCCACCGGCCTGAACTACCCGGGCGAGTCCCGCGGCATCCTCGCCCCGCCCGAGAAGTGGTCCACTTCCCAGCAGTACACGATCCCCTTCGGCCAGGGCCTGTCCCTCAACGCCATGCAGGCGGCCTCCGTGTACTCGACGATCGCCAACGGCGGGGTCCGCATCGCCCCGACCCTGGTGCGCGGCACCAGGGGCCCCGACGGCCGCTTCACCCCGGCCCCGGCGCCCGCGAAGAACCAGGTGGTCAGCCAGGAGACCGCCAAGACCCTCGCGGAAATGCTGGAGTCGGTGGTCGACGACCAGGAGGGCACCGGCACCAGGGCCCGGATCCCCGGCTACCGGGTCGGCGGCAAGACCGGCACCTCCAACCGGGTGGATCCGGCCACCGGCCGCTACAAGGGCTACACCGCCTCCTTCGCGGGCTTCGCACCCGCGGACAACCCCCGCATCACCGTGTACTGCGCCATCCAGAACCCCACCAAGGGCAGTTACTTCGGTGGCCAGATCTGCGGGCCCATCTACAAGAAGGTCATGGAGTTCGCCCTCAAAACCCTCCAGGTCGCTCCCACCGGAACCGCCCCCGCCGGACTCCCGGTCACCTACGAAGCCGGCGCGCAGCCCGGCTCCCAGCCGAGCCCGCAGCCCGGCCGGTGACCGCCGTCCCGGCCGGCCCGCCCCAGAAAAGCGTGAGGCCCCATCAGTGACAACGATCACCCCCGAATCCGGGAACCACGCGTCCGCCGCCCCCGAGGCCGGGCCCTCGCTTCGCGAGCGGCCCGCCGGGCCCGGTACGCTCACCGCCGTGCCCCACGCTGATCAGCCCAGAACCACCCAGAACGACGCACCGGCAGCGCCGCCGGGAGCGCCACGTCCCCTGTCCGTCCGCCCGATCCCCCTCGGCGAGCTGGCGGAGCTGCTGGGAGTGGAAGTTCCCGGCGCGCAGACGCGGATCACCGGCATCACGCACGACTCCCGTGCCGTGCGCCCCGGAGACCTGTACGCGGCCCTGCCGGGCGCCAAGCTGCACGGCGCGGACTTCGCCGCGCAGGCGGCCGCCCTCGGCGCCGCCGCCGTGCTGACCGACCCGGCGGGCGCGGAGCGCGCCGCGGCCACCGGACTCCCGGTCCTCGCCGTCGTCGACCCGCGCGGCCGGATGGGAGAACTGGCCGCGGCGGTCTACGGACGGCCGGGCCGGGACCTGCTCCAGATCGGCATCACCGGCACCTCCGGCAAGACCACCACGGCGTACCTCGTCGAGGGCGGACTGCGCGGCGGCGGACGCAGGACGGGGCTCATCGGCACCGTCGAGATGCGCGTCGGCGACGAGCGCATCAAGTCCGAGCGCACCACGCCCGAGGCCACCGACCTGCAGGCGCTCTTCGCGGTCATGCGCGAACGCGGCGTCGAGGCGGTCGCCATGGAGGTCTCCAGCCACGCCCTGGTGCTCGGCCGGGTCGACGGCTGCGTCTTCGACGTGGCCGTCTTCAACAACCTGAGCCCGGAGCACATGGAGTTCCACTCCGACATGGAGGACTACTTCCAGGCCAAGGCGCAGCTCTTCACCGAGCGCCGCGCCCGCCTCGGCGTGGTCAACATCGACGACGAGTACGGCCGCCGCCTGGCCAAGGAGTCGCCGATCCCGGTCGTCACCTTCTCGGCCGCGGGCGACCCGGCCGCCGACTGGCGGGCCGAGGACGTGGTCTCGCGTCACATGGACTCGACCCTGACCCTGGTGGGTCCGGCGGGCGAGCGGGTCACGGCCACCGCCCCGCTGCCCGGCCCGTTCAACGTGGCCAACACCGTCGCCGCCGTCGTCACGCTCGCCGCCGCCGGCCTCGACCCGCAGACCGCCGCCGACGGCGTCGCCGCGGTCCCCGGGGTGCCCGGCCGTCTCGAGCGGGTCGACGCGGGGCAGTCGTACCTGGCCGTCGTGGACTACGCGCACAAGACGGACGCCGTCGAATCGGTCCTGCGGGCCCTGCGCGAGGTCACCACCGGCAAACTGCACGTCGTCATCGGCTGCGGCGGCGACCGCGACACCACCAAGCGGGCCCCGATGGGCGCCGCGGCCGCCCGGTTCGCCGACACCGCCGTACTGACCTCCGACAACCCGCGCTCCGAGGACCCCCTCGCGATCCTCGCCGCGATGTTCCGCGGCGCCGTCTCCGTGCCGCCCGCCGAGCGGGGCACCGTCCTCGTCGACGCCGACCGGGCGGCGGCCATCGCCGCCGTCGTCGCGCGCGCCGAGGCCGGCGACACCGTGCTGGTGGCCGGCAAGGGCCACGAGCAGGGCCAGGACACCGCGGGCGTCGTACGCCCCTTCGACGACCGCGCGGTCCTGCGCGCGGCCATCGAGACCCAAGCACGCCAGCGTCCCCGACAGGCCGAGGTGAACCAGTGATCGCCCTTTCCCTCGCCGAGATCGCCGAGATCACCGGCGGGCAGCCCCACGACATACCGGATCCGTCCGTCATGGTCACCGGTCCCGTGGTCTACGACTCCCGCGAGGTCGCGGCCGGCAGTCTGTTCGCCGCCTTCGTCGGGGAGCGGGTGGACGGCCACGACTATGCCGAACGCGCCCTGGCCGCCGGAGCGGTGGCGGTCCTCGCGACCCGGCCCGTCGGCGTCCCGGCCATCGTCGTCCCCGACGTGGTGGCCGCCCTCGGTGCGCTCGCCCGTGCCGTGGTCGAACGTCTGGGCACCGATGTGGTGGCCCTCACCGGCTCCGCCGGCAAGACCTCCACCAAGGACCTGATCGCCCAGGTCCTGCAGCACCACGCGCCGACCGTGTGGACCCCGGGGAACCTCAACAACGAGATCGGCCTACCGATCACGACGCTGCGGGTCACCGAGGACACGCAGCACCTGGTCCTGGAGATGGGCGCCCGCGGCATCGGCCACATCGCCTACCTCGCCGGACTGACGCCCCCGCGCATCGGCCTGGTCCTCAACGTGGGCACCGCGCACATCGGAGAGTTCGGCGGCCGGGAGCAGATCGCGCAGGCCAAGGGCGAGCTCGTGGAGGCCCTGCCGTCCGAGGCGGAGGGCGGCATCGCCGTCCTCAACGCCGATGACCTGCTGGTACGCGCCATGGCCGGGCGCACGAAGGCCCGTACGGTGCTGTTCGGCGAGGCCGAGGACGCCGACATCAGGGCCACCGAGGTCCGGATGACGGACAGGGGACAGCCTTCCTTCACATTGCGAACACCGACCGGGTGCAGCGACGTGACCTTGCGGCTGTACGGTGAGCACCACGTGTCGAACGCGCTCGCCGCGGCCGCCGTCGCCCACGTACTGGGCATGTCCGCACTGGAGATCGCCACCGCGCTCTCCGGGGCGGGCAGCCTGTCCCGGTGGCGGATGGAGGTCACCGAGCGGGCGGACGGCGTGACGATCGTCAACGACGCCTACAACGCAAACCCCGAGTCCATGCGGGCCGCACTGCGCGCACTCGCCGCGATGGGCGGTGCCGGCAAGGCGAACGGGGGCCGCACGTGGGCGGTGCTCGGCCCGATGGCCGAGCTCGGAGACGACGCGCTCGCCGAGCACGACGCGGTCGGACGGCTTGTCGTCCGGCTCAACGTGAGCAAGCTGGTCGCGGTCGGGGGCAGGGAAGCCTCCTGGCTGCAACTGGGCGCATATAACGAGGGTTCGTGGGGTGAGGAGTCGGTGCTCGTGTCCGACGCACAGGCGGCGGTCGACCTGTTGCGCAGTGAACTGCGCCCGGGGGACGTCGTGCTGGTGAAGGCTTCCAGGTCAGCCGGCCTGGAGCGGGTGGCCCAGGCCCTGCTCGACGGCGAGGTCGCCGGCCGATGAGGCAGATCCTGTTCTCCGGAGTCATCGGACTCTTCCTCACGCTCATCGGCACCCCGCTGCTGATCAAGGGGCTGGCCCGCAAGGGCTACGGCCAGTTCATCCGGGACGACGGGCCGCGCGGTCACGCCGGGAAGAAGGGCACGCCCACCATGGGCGGCATCTCCTTCATCCTGGCCACGCTGATCGCGTACGCCCTCACCAAGGTGATCACCGGAAGCCAGCCGACCTTCTCGGGCGTGCTGGTGCTCATGCTGATGGCGGGCATGGGCGTGGTCGGGTTCCTCGACGACTACATCAAGATCGTCAAGCAGCGTTCGCTCGGTCTGCGGGCCAAGGCCAAGATGGCCGGCCAGCTGATCGTCGGCATCGCCTTCGCGGTGCTCTCCCTGCAGTTCAAGGACGCGCGCGACCTCGCCCCGGCCTCCACCAAGCTGTCGTTCGTCACGGACTTCGGCTGGTCGATCGGCCCGGTGCTGTTCGTGGTCTGGGCGCTGTTCATGATCCTGGCGATGTCCAACGGCGTGAACCTGACCGACGGTCTCGACGGCCTGGCCACCGGCGCCGCCGTGATGGTCTTCGGCGCCTACACCTTCATCGGCGTCTGGCAGTACCAGGAGTCCTGCGCCAACGCGCAGACCCTGACCAACCCGAACGCCTGTTTCGAAGTGCGCGACCCACTGGACCTCGCGGTCGTCGCCGCCGCCCTGATGGGCGCCTGCTTCGGCTTCCTGTGGTGGAACACCTCGCCCGCCAAGATCTTCATGGGTGACACCGGTTCGCTGGCCCTCGGCGGCGCGCTCGCCGGCCTCGCGATCTGCTCCCGCACGGAGTTCCTGATGGCCCTCCTCGGCGGCCTCTTCGTCCTGATCACCATGTCGGTCGTCATCCAGGTCGGCTCCTTCAAGCTGACCGGCAAGCGCGTCTTCCGGATGGCACCGCTCCAGCACCACTTCGAACTCAAGGGGTGGTCGGAGGTCCTGGTCGTCGTCCGGTTCTGGATCATCCAGGGCATGTGCGTGATCGTGGGCCTCGGAGTCTTCTACGCGGGATGGGCAGCCGACAAGTGACCGCCTGGCACGGCAAGAACATCACCGTCGCCGGCCTCGGCGTGAGCGGCATCAGCGCCGCGCGCGCCCTGGCCGGGCTGGGCGCGGTCGTCACCGTCGTGGACGGCGGCGACAGCGAGGGCCACCGCGCGAGGGCCGCGGAGCTGGAGGCGGCGGGCATCTCCGTACGCCTCGCGGACGCGCAGACCCTGCCCGAGGGGACGGACCTCGTGGTCACCTCGCCCGGCTGGAAGCCCGACAGCCCGCTGTTCGCGGCAGCCGCCGCCGCCGGCGTGGACGTCGTCGGCGACGTCGAGATCGCCTGGCTGCTGCGCGAGGTCGCCGAGGACCAGCGCGCCGCCCGGTCCGGTGAGACCCGCAGGGAACCGGCTCCCTGGCTCGCCATCACCGGAACCAACGGCAAGACCACCACCACCCAGATGCTCGCCTCCATCCTCAAGGCGGCCGGGCTGCGGACGGCGGCCGTCGGCAACATCGGCACCCCGATCATCGACGTGGTGCTCGGCGAGGAGCAGTACGACGTACTCGCCGTCGAGCTCTCCAGCTACCAGCTGCACTGGGCGCCCTCGGTGCGCCCCCACTCCGCGGCCGTCCTGAACCTGGCACCGGACCACCTCGACTGGCACGGCTCCATGGAGGCGTACGCCGCCGACAAGGGCCGGATCTACGAGGGCAACACGGTGGCCTGCGTCTACAACGCGTCGGACAAGGCCACCGAGGACCTGGTCGTCGAGGCCGACGTGGAAGAGGGCTGCCGGGCCATCGGCTTCACCCTCGGCGCCCCCGGCCCCTCCATGTTCGGCGTCGTCGACGGCATCCTCGTCGACCGGGCCTTCGTGGAGAACCGCCGGAAGAACGCCCAGGAACTCGCCGAGGTCGCGGACGTCAACCCGCCGGCCCCGCACAACATCGCCAACGCCCTCGCCGCGGCGGCCCTGGCCCGCGCCTTCGGCGTGGAGCCGCGCGCCGTCCGCGACGGACTGCGCGACTTCCGGCCGGACGCCCACCGGGTCAGCCACGTCGACGAGGTCGGCGGGGTCACGTACGTGGACGACTCCAAGGCCACCAACACCCACGCCGCGGAAGCCTCCCTGGCGGCCTTCGAGCCGGTCGTCTGGATCGCCGGCGGCCTCGCCAAGGGCGCCACCTTCGACGAGCTCGTGCAGAAGGCGGCGAAGCGGCTGCGGGGCGTCGTCCTGATCGGCGCCGACCGGGCCCTGATCGCCGAGGCACTGGCGCGACACGCCCCGGAGGTCCCGGTCGTGGACCTCGCACGGACCGACACTGGGGCGATGCTCGCGGCGGTCCGGGAAGCGGCCGGGCTCGCGGAGCCCGGCGACACGGTTCTGCTGGCACCTGCCTGCGCCTCGATGGACATGTTCGCGAACTACAGCAAGCGTGGGGACGCGTTCGCCGACGCGGTGCGTGAACTGGCCGCCGAGCGGGCCTAGGAACGAACCCCTGGGATCCGCTCGATCCAGGGCGGGTTCCCTCCGGCCGGCCGACCGGCTGCTCGCCTCGTACGAGTTGGAGGGGAAGATCACAGATGCCGGCCAAGCAAGTGCTGCCGGGGCGACGGCCGTCCGCCGACAAGGCCCCCAAGGACGCCAGAGCCAGAGCGCCCAGGACCGCCAGGGTGCTGGGCAGGGGCCGCCCCGCGGCGCGGCCCGGGCGGCCCGCCGCCGGCGGGCCGCTGGCCCGGCTGCGGCGCACACAACGGCAGTTGCGCCGGGCCTGGGATCGGCCCCTCACGGCGTATTACCTGATCTTCGGCAGCTCGCTGCTCATCACCGTGCTCGGCCTGGTGATGGTCTACTCGGCCTCCATGATCAAGGCGCTCCAGCTCGGCCTGGGCGACGCGTACTTCTTCAAGAAGCAGTTCCTGGCCGCCCTGATCGGCACCGGACTGCTGCTGCTCGCCTCCCGGATGCCCGTCAAACTCCACCGGGCCCTGTCCTATCCGGTGCTCACCGGCACGCTCTTCCTCATGGTCCTGGTCCAGGTCCCCGGGATAGGAGTGTCGGTCAACGGGAACCAGAATTGGATCTCCCTTGGTGGTCCGTTCATGCTCCAGCCCAGTGAGTTCGGCAAACTGGCCCTCATCCTCTGGGGAGCCGACCTGCTGGCACGCAAGGGCGAAAGGGACCTGCTGAGCCAGTGGAAGCACCTGCTGGTGCCGCTGGTGCCGGTCACCTTCCTGCTGCTCGGGCTCATCATGCTGGGCGGGGACATGGGCACCGCGATGATCCTCGGAGCCATCCTGTTCGGCCTGTTGTGGCTGGCCGGGGCGCCGACCAGGATGTTCGCGGGGGTACTGGCCGTCGCGGGCGTGCTCGTCCTGCTGCTCATCAAGACCAGCCCGCACCGCATGGACCGGCTCGCCTGCATCGGAGCGACCGAACCGGGCAAGAACGACCTGTGCTGGCAGGCCGTCCACGGAATCTACGCCCTCGCATCGGGCGGATGGTTCGGTTCCGGGCTGGGTGCCAGTGTGGAAAAATGGGGGCAACTACCGGAAGCCCACACCGACTTCATCTTCGCCATCACCGGCGAGGAACTGGGTCTGGCGGGGACGCTGTCGGTGCTCGCCCTGTTCGCGGCCCTAGGCTATGCGGGTATCCGCGTGGCCGGACGCACGGAGGACCCCTTCGTACGGTTTGCCGCGGGAGGCGTGACCACCTGGATCACGGCGCAAGCCGTGATCAACATCGGTGCGGTGCTCGGTCTGCTGCCGATCGCCGGGGTCCCGCTCCCGCTGTTCTCCTACGGTGGGTCAGCCTTGCTGCCGACCATGTTCGCGGTCGGACTGCTCATCGCCTTCGCGCGTGAGGAGCCGGCGGCACGGGCGGCGCTCGCGATGCGGAGGCCCAAGAACGGCCGGCCGCGGACCGGGCAGAGATGGAAGTCGATGAGACGGCGCGTCAAGAAGCGTCCGTCCGGAGAGCGGTGAATTTCGGTGCATGTCGTACTCGCCGGTGGGGGGACCGCCGGCCACATCGAGCCGGCGCTGGCCCTCGCGGACGCCCTGCGCAGGCAGGACCCTTCTGTGGGCATCACCGCCCTCGGCACTGAACGCGGACTCGAAACCCGCCTGGTGCCCGAGCGCGGCTACGAGCTGGGACTGATCCCGGCCGTCCCGCTGCCCCGTAGGCCCACGCCCGAGCTGATCACCGTCCCAGGGCGGCTGCGCGGCACCATCAAGGCCGCGGAGGAGATCCTCCTGCGCACCAAGGCCGACTGCGTCGTCGGCTTCGGCGGCTACGTGGCCCTGCCCGGCTACCTCGCGGCCAAGCGCCTCGGGGTGCCGATCATCGTCCACGAGGCCAACGCGCGGCCCGGACTGGCCAACAAGATCGGCTCCCGGTACGCGTTCGCCGTCGCGGTCTCCACCCCCGACAGCAAACTGCGCGGCGCCCGCTACGTGGGCATCCCGCTGCGCCGCTCCATCTCCACCCTCGACCGGGCACTGGTCCGCCCGGAGGCGCGCGCCGCCTTCGGTCTGGACCCGAACCTGCCGACGCTTCTGGTCTCGGGCGGCTCGCAGGGCGCCCGCCGCCTCAATGAGGTGATCGAGCAGGTCGCGCCGACCCTCCAGCGCTCCGGGGTCCAGATCCTGCACGCGGTCGGCCCGAAGAACGAACTGCCGCGTGTCGACAACATGCCCGGGATGCCGCCTTATGTGCCGGTACCGTACGTGGACCGGATGGATCTCGCGTACGCCGCCGCCGACATGATGCTCTGCCGCGCGGGCGCGATGACCGTCGCCGAACTGTCCGCCGTCGGGCTGCCCGCCGCCTACGTCCCGCTGCCGATCGGCAACGGCGAACAGCGGCTCAACGCCCAGCCGGTGGTCAAGGCCGGCGGCGGCCTGCTCGTGGACGACGCGGAACTGACGCCCCAGTGGGTGCTCAGCCAGGTCCTCCCGGTCCTCGCCGACCCGCACCGCCTGTACGAGATGTCCCGCGCCGCCGCCGAGTTCGGCCGGCGGGATGCCGACGAGCTGCTCGTCGGCATGGTGTACGAGGCGATCGCAGCCAACAGAGCCCGCTGACGCGGGAAGCACCGACGCAGGAGGCACAGGAGTGGCCGGAGCGAGCACCGCACAGCGTGGCGGCCCCGGAGCCGGCGGGAAGGGCTCCGGCCCGCTCCGGCGGCCGGGGGCCCCGAAGGCCCCCAAGTCGCCGAAGCCGCCCAAGGGGTCCGGCCCCGGGAAACCCCGCGGGCCGCGCCCCGGCGGGCGGCTCCCGGGAGGACTGCGCCGGGGACCCCTCGTGGTCGCCGGCCTGGTCCTCGCGCTGCTGCTGGCCGCCGGCTGCACCTGGATCCTCTACGGGTCCTCCTGGCTCCGGGTCGAGAAGGTCACCGCCGCCGGCACCGAGGTCCTCACCCGGGAACAGGTGCTGGCGGCGGCGGCCGTTCCCGTCGGCGCACCCCTGATGTCCGTGGACACCGACGAGATCGCGGCCCGGATCCGCGGCCGCCTGCCCCGCATCGATTCGGTCGATGTGGTGCGGGCCTGGCCGCACGGAATCGGGTTGAAGGTGACGGAACGCAAGCCCGTTCTGCTCATCAGGAAGGACGCGCAGTTCGTGGAAGTGGACGCTTCCGGTGTGCGATTCGACACGGTCGGACAAGCACCGACAGGTGTTCCGCTCCTCGAACTGAGCGCCCGGCAGTCTCCGAGCGGCCGCCGGTTCGACGAGGAACGGCTGCTGCACGAGGCCGTCGCCATCGCCGGCGTCCTCCCGGAATCCGTCCGCAAGGAGACCGTGCAGGTCAAGGTCCGGTCCTACGACTCGGTGATGCTGGAGTTGACCGGCGGCCGGACGGTGGTCTGGGGGAGCGGCGAACAGGGCGACGCGAAGGGTCGCGCGCTGACGGCGCTCCTGAAGGCCTCGCCCAAGGCTGACCGATTCGACGTGAGCGTCCCCACCGCCCCGGCGGTGTCCGGTAGTTGACGTCCGGTCGAACAGCGTCGCACCCTGGTTGGCCACCGATACGGGTGATCACATAGGGTGAAAAGAAAAACGGGAGGTTCGGCGTGTTCGTTGAACACGCGCTACTTGTCGACTTAGTGTCCTGTTCGGAAGAGTCCAAGGAACAGACACACTCATAACCCTAAACTTCAGGGTTAGGGTTCGGGTCGGCGTGTACGGACCGTCCCAATTTCGGCATCAGTCGTCGCACCGCAGGCCCGCGAGGCGAACGACACGTAACTCGAGGCGAGAGGCCTTCGACGTGGCAGCACCGCAGAACTACCTCGCAGTCATCAAGGTCATCGGTGTCGGCGGCGGTGGTGTCAATGCCATCAACCGAATGATCGAGGTCGGTCTCAAGGGCGTCGAGTTCATCGCCATCAACACAGACGCCCAGGCGCTGTTGATGAGCGACGCCGACGTCAAGCTCGACGTCGGCCGCGAACTCACCCGGGGCCTTGGCGCCGGCGCCAACCCGGATGTCGGCCGCAAGGCGGCAGAGGACCACCGCGAGGAGATCGAGGAGGTCCTCAAGGGGGCCGACATGGTCTTCGTCACCGCCGGTGAAGGCGGCGGCACCGGAACGGGCGGCGCACCCGTCGTCGCCAACATCGCGCGCTCGCTGGGCGCCCTGACGATCGGTGTGGTCACCCGGCCGTTCACCTTCGAGGGCCGGCGCCGCGCGAACCAGGCCGAGGACGGCATCGCCCAGCTCCGCGAGCAGGTCGACACCCTCATCGTCATCCCCAACGACCGCCTGCTGTCCATCTCGGACCGCCAGGTCAGCGTCCTCGACGCCTTCAAGTCGGCCGACCAGGTCCTGCTGTCCGGCGTCCAGGGCATCACCGACCTGATCACGACCCCGGGTCTGATCAACCTCGACTTCGCGGACGTCAAGTCCGTGATGTCCGAGGCCGGATCCGCCCTGATGGGCATCGGCTCGGCCCGCGGCGACGACCGCGCGGTGGCCGCCGCCGAGATGGCGATCTCCTCGCCGCTGCTCGAGGCGTCCATCGACGGCGCCCGCGGCGTGCTGCTCTCCATCTCCGGTGGCTCGGACCTCGGTCTCTTCGAGATCAACGAGGCCGCGCAGCTGGTGAGCGAGGCCGCGCACCCCGAGGCGAACATCATCTTCGGAGCCGTCATCGACGACGCGCTCGGCGACGAGGTACGGGTCACCGTCATCGCGGCCGGGTTCGACGGCGGACAGCCCCCGGCCCGCCGTGACAACGTCATCGGCGCGGCCTCCACCAAGCGCGAGGAGCCGGCCCCGGCTCCGGTCCGTGCCGCCGAGCCGGCCCGCCCGGCCTTCGGCGGACTCGGCTCGGTCACCCCGCGCGAGGAGCCGGTCCGCAGCGAGCCGGTCCCGGTCGCCGAGGCTCCGGCCCCGCAGGTCCCGACGGCCCGGCCGTACCAGGACAGCCCGGCCGAGGAACTGGACGTCCCGGACTTCTTGAAGTGACCTTGGAGCAGTACAGCGAGAGCGGCGCCCACTTCGCCTTCACCGACCGGTGGGGCGGGGTGAGCGCCGTTCCGTACGAGGAGCTCAATCTCGGCGGCGCGGTCGGAGACGACCCGGCCGCCGTTCGCGCGAACCGGGCCGCCGCGGCGAAGGCGCTGGGCATCGCGCCGGACCGGGTGGTCTGGATGAACCAGGTGCACGGCCGGGACGTGGCGGTGGTCGACGGCCCGTGGGGCCCGGACCGGGCCGATGGGATGAGGCGCAGTCCGGCGGTGGACGCGGTGGTGACCGCCCGTCGGGGTCTCGCCCTCGCGGTCCTCACCGCCGACTGCACGCCCGTCCTGCTGGCCGACCCCGTCGCCGGCATCGCGGGAGCCGCCCACGCCGGGCGGCCCGGACTGGTCGCCGGGGTCGTGGGCGCCGCCGTCGAGGCGATGGTCTCGCTCGGGGCCGACCCCGCGCGCATGGTGGCCCGTACCGGACCGGCGGTGTGCGGGCGCTGCTACGAGGTTCCGGCCGGGATGCGGGCGGCGGTCGCCGAGGTGGTGCCGGCCGCGTACGCCGAGACGAGCTGGGGGACACCGGCCGTCGACGTGGTCGCCGGGGTGCACGCGCAGCTCGCTGAGGCGGGGGTGGCCGACATCGGCCGGTCCCCGGTCTGCACACTGGAGTCGCGGGACCACTTCTCGTACCGCCGCGACCGGATGACCGGGCGGCTTGCCGGATATGTCTGGTTGGACTGAAGAATGACGGATCGTAAGTCCGAGCTCGCCGAGAACCTCGCGCGGGTGGAGGAGCGGATCGGGGCCGCCTGCGCGGCCGCCGGGCGCAAGCGGGAAGAGGTGACCCTCATCGTGGTCACCAAGACCTACCCGGCGAGCGACGTACGACTGCTGGCGGACCTGGGTGTCCGTCACGTGGCGGAAAACCGGGACCAGGATGCGGCCCCCAAGGCCGAGGCCTGTGCGGATCTGCCGCTCACCTGGCACTTCGTCGGCCAGTTGCAGACGAACAAAGTCCGTTCCGTGGCGGGATACGCGCACCTCGTGCAGTCCGTCGACCGCCCCAAGCTCGTCACGGCCCTCTCGGCGGCCGCGGAGGGAGCGGGACGGGAACTCGGCTGCCTGGTGCAGATCGCCCTCGACGCCGAGTCGGGCGAACGGGGGGCCCGCGGCGGCGCGGCGCCCGAGCAGCTCGCCGAGTTGGCGGACCTCGTGGCGGCGGCCCCCGGACTGCGCATCGACGGTCTCATGACGGTCGCTCCGCTGGCCGGGCACTACGCGGGACGCGAACAAGCGGCCTTCGAGCGGCTGGTGGAATTGTCATCCCGCCTGCGCGCGGACCATCCGGCTGCCACGATGGTCTCGGCCGGGATGAGCGCAGACCTGGAACAGGCCGTTGCGGCCGGTGCGACACATGTACGCGTCGGCACTGCGGTACTCGGCGCGAGACCCCGGCTCGGGTAACGTCGCGAAGAAAGTCGGACCACAGCAGAAAATATGGTCATTTCCGCTGATGAGCGGACAGGCCACGTGGATCGCGGGCAGTTGGTGACATTCGTGACACGGCGAGACACCTGCGACAGGGCGATCCACCACAGAGCGGAGGACTCAGAGAATGGCCGGCGCGATGCGCAAGATGGCGGTCTACCTCGGCCTCGTGGAGGACGACCGGTACGACAACCCGGGGTACGACCCCGACGACGAGTTCGAACCCGAGCCGGAGCCGGAGCGGTCGCGCGAGCGGGACCGCCGACAGCCACCCGTTTCGCATCAAACGCCCGTATCGGACGAACCGGTACGAGTTGCCCAGCCTCCGGCACCAAGGGAACCCATCCCAATGCCGGTTGAAAATGGACGTCCTGCGCGAATCGCCCCCGTGGCGTCCATCACACCCGAACGCTCGAATCTGGAGAAGAACGCCCCCGTGATCATGCCCAAGGTCGTCTCCGAGCGGGAGCCGTACCGCATCACGACGCTGCACCCCCGGACCTACAACGAGGCCCGTACCATCGGGGAACACTTCCGTGAGGGCACTCCGGTGATCATGAATCTCACGGAGATGGACGACACGGACGCGAAGCGTCTGGTCGACTTCGCCGCAGGTCTCGTCTTCGGTCTGCACGGCAGCATTGAACGCGTGACACAGAAGGTGTTCCTGCTGTCTCCTGCTAACGTCGATGTCACGGCGGAGGACAAGGCCCGCATCGCGGAGGGCGGGTTCTTCAACCAAAGCTAGACCGATCCGTCAGATACGGGACCGGGTACAGGGCGGAAGCAGGGGAGAGGGAAGCGCGGGATGGGCGTAGCACTGCAAGTGGTTTACATCGCGCTGATGTGCTTCCTCATCGTGCTGATCTTCCGACTGGTCATGGACTACGTGTTCCAGTTCGCACGTTCATGGACACCCGGCAAGGCGATGGTGGTCGTTCTGGAGGCCACCTACACTGTCACCGATCCACCGCTCAAGCTCCTTCGGCGGCTCATCCCGCCGTTGCGTCTCGGGGGCGTGGCACTCGACCTGTCCTTCTTCGTTCTGATGATCATCGTTTACATCCTCATCAGTTTCGTGAGCACCGCTGCGAGAAGCGTGTGAACGATGAGCTCCCCCGCAGGCGCGGGGACAGTCCCGATACGGTCCTGCCGACTGCCGACGACTACGTAGAGGTGAAGAAGACATGCCGCTGACTCCCGAGGACGTGCGGAACAAGCAGTTCACGACCGTCCGCCTGCGAGAAGGCTATGACGAGGACGAGGTCGACGCCTTCCTCGACGAGGTCGAGTCCGAACTGACGCGCCTGCTGCGCGAGAACGAGGACCTGCGCGCCAAGCTGGCGGCCGCCACGCGTGCTGCCGCTCAGAACCAGCAGCAGGGCATGCGCAAGCCGGACCCCCAGGACGGTGGAGGCCAGCGCGGCCCCGGCGCCCCCGTGCCCGCGGCCATATCCGGCCCCCCGCAGCAGCAGCCCCAGATGGGTCAGCCGCAGCTTCCGGGTGGCCCGCCCCAGCTTCCGGCCGGTCCCGGTCAGCACGGCCAGCAGGGTCCCGGCCCGATGGGCAACCCCATGCAGCAGCACACCATGGGTGGGCAGCAGCAGATGGGCCAGCAGGGCATGGGGCAGCAGGGCATGGGCCAGCAGGGTCCCGGCCCGATGGGCAACCCCATGCAGCAGCAGTCCATGGGTGGCCAGAACCCGCTCGGCCAGCAGATGGGCCAGCCGATGGGCCAGCAGATGCAGCCCATGGGGCAGCAGATGCAGCCGATGGGCCAGCAGATGCACCAGCAGCCGCAGCAGCTTCCCCAGCAGGGTCCCGGTGGTGACAGCGCCGCCCGCGTCCTGTCGCTCGCGCAGCAGACCGCCGACCAGGCGATCGCGGAGGCCCGCTCCGAGGCCAACAAGATCGTCGGCGAGGCCCGGTCGCGCGCCGAGGGCCTGGAGCGGGACGCCCGCGCCAAGGCCGACGCGCTGGAGCGGGACGCGCAGGAGAAGCACCGCGTCGCGATGGGCTCCCTGGAGTCCGCCCGCGCCACGCTGGAGCGCAAGGTCGAGGACCTGCGGGGCTTCGAGCGCGAGTACCGCACCCGTCTGAAGTCCTACCTGGAGTCGCAGCTGCGCCAGCTGGAGACGCAGGCCGACGACTCGCTGGCTCCGCCGCGGAACCCCGCCGGTCCCGCGCTGCCGCCGTCGCCGACCCCGTCGATGGCTCCGGCCGGTGCGATGCACTCCATGGGTGGTCCGTCGATGGGTGGCCCGTCGCCGATGGGTGGTCCGTCCCCGATGGCCCCCTCCTACGGTGGCGGCCAGCAGCAGATGTCCCCGGCGATGACGCAGCCGATGGCTCCGGTGCGGCCGGCTGGTCCGCAGCCGATGCAGCAGGCGCCGTCTCCCATGCGGGGCTTCCTGATCGACGAGGACGACAACTAAGCGGTAGCCCGTCGGCAGACGGTCGGGCCGGGCCCGGTTCCCCTTCGGGGGCACCGGGCCCGGCCCGTTTGCGTACCCCGTCCCGGGCGGGCTGGTGCGGGCGCCGCTGCGCGGGGCGAGGTCCCCTACCCGCCCTTCGCCCGTTCCCCAGGCTCTGCCCAGACCCCGCGCCTCAAACGCCGGCGAGGCTGGAGTGTGCCGCGCAGCGGCATCTCCAGCCCGTCCGGCGTTTGAGGACCGGGCCGTGGCAGAGCCTGGGGAACGGTGGAAGGGCGGGTAGGGGACAGAAACACCTGTGGCCCGGACCCCGTGAGGGGGCCGGGCCACAGCCGCGTAGGGCTACGCCTTGCGGAGGCGGAACGTGAGGCCGAGGGGCTCGTCCTCGAACGGGTCGCCGTACGACGGGTCCGCCTCGCCGGAGGCGTAGTCCGTGGCCAGGACCTCGTCCGCGATGAGCGAAGCGTGGTCCGTCAGGGCCGTCACCAGCTCCGGGTCCGACGTGGACCAGCGCAGGGCGATGCGGTCCGCGACGTCGAGGCCGGAGTTCTTCCGGGCCTCCTGGATCAGGCGGATCGCGTCACGCGCCAGGCCCGCGAGCCGCAGCTCCGGAGTGATCTCCAGGTCCAGGGCGACCGTCGCGCCGGAGTCGGACGCCACCGACCAGCCCTCGCGCGGGGTCTCCGTGATGATGACCTCCTCCGGGGTGAGGGTGACGGGCGAGCCGTCCACCTCGATCTCGGCGGAGCCGGAGCGCAGGGCCAGGGACAGCGCCGCCGCGTCGGCCGCGGCCACCGCCTTCGCCACGTCCTGCACGCCCTTGCCGAAGCGCTTGCCGAGCGCACGGAAGTTCGCCTTGGCCGTGGTGTCGACCAGGGACCCGCCGACCTCCGAGAGGGAGGCCAGTGAGGAGACGTTCAGCTCCTCCGTGATCTGGGAGTGCAGCTCGGGGGAGAGGGTCTCGAAGCCCGATACGGCGACCAGCGCGCGGGACAGCGGCTGGCGGGTCTTCACGCCCGACTCGGCCCGCGTCGCGCGGCCCAGCTCCACGAGGCGGCGTACCAGCAGCATCTGCCGGGACAGCTCCGGGTCGATCGCCGAGGCGTCCGGGACCGGCCACGTGGTCAGGTGCACCGACTCCGGGGCGTCCGGGGTGACCGGGACGATCATGTCCTGCCAGACCCGCTCCGTGATGAAGGGGGTGAGGGGGGCGAGGAGGCGGGTGACCGTCTCCACGACCTCGTGCAGCGTGCGCAGCGCGGCCGCGTCGCCCTGCCAGAAGCGGCGGCGCGAGCGGCGGACGTACCAGTTGGAGAGGTCGTCCACGAAGGCGGAGAGGAGCTTGCCGGCGCGCTGGGTGTCGTAGGCCTCCATCGCCTCCGTGACCTCGGTGGTGAGGGTGTGGAGCTCCGAGAGCAGCCAGCGGTCGAGGACCGTGCGGTCCGCCGGCGCCGGGTCGGAGGCCGACGGGGCCCAGTTCGACGTACGGGCGTACAGGGCCTGGAAGGCGACCGTGTTCCAGTACGTGAGGAGCGTCTTGCGGACGACCTCCTGGATGGTGCCGTGACCGACGCGGCGCGCCGCCCACGGGGAGCCGCCGGCCGCCATGAACCAGCGGACGGCGTCCGCGCCGTGCGTGTCCATCAGCTGGATCGGTTCGAGGGTGTTACCCAGGTGCTTGGACATCTTGCGGCCGTCCTCGGCGAGGATGTGGCCCAGGCAGACCACGTTCTCGTAGGAGGACTTGTCGAAGACGAGGGTGCCGACCGCCATCAGGGTGTAGAACCACCCGCGGGTCTGGTCGATGGCCTCCGAGATGAACTGCGCCGGATAACGCTTCTCGAAGATCTCCTTGTTCTTGTGCGGGTAGCCCCACTGCGCGAACGGCATCGAACCCGAGTCGTACCAGGCGTCGATGACCTCCGGCACGCGGACCGCGGTGAGCTCGCAGCCCTCCGCCGTGCAGGGGAAGGTGACCTCGTCGATGTACGGGCGGTGCGGGTCCAGGTTCGACTGGTCCGTGCCCGTCAGCTCGCCGAGCTCCTTGAGGGAGCCGACGCAGGTGAGGTGGTTCTCCTCGCAGCGCCAGATGGGCAGCGGGGTGCCCCAGTAGCGGTTGCGGGACAGCGCCCAGTCGATGTTGTTGTTCAGCCAGTCGCCGAAGCGGCCCTGCTTGACGGAGTCCGGGAACCAGTTGGTCTTCTCGTTCTCCCGCAGCATCGCGTCCTTGACGGCGGTGGTGCGGACGTACCAGGACGGCTGCGCGTAGTAGAGCAGGGCGGTGTGGCAGCGCCAGCAGTGCGGGTAGCTGTGCTCGTAGGCGATGTGCTTGAAGAGCAGGCCGCGCGCGTCGAGGTCCGCGGTCAGCTTCTCGTCGGCCTTCTTGAAGAAGATCCCGCCGACCAGCGGGACCTCCTCCTCGAAGGTGCCGTCGGGGCGGACCGGGTTCACGACGGGCAGGCCGTACGCGCGGCAGACCGCGAGGTCGTCGGCGCCGAAGGCGGGGGACTGGTGGACCAGACCCGTGCCGTCCTCGGTCGTGACGTAGTCGGCGTTCACGACGTAGTGGGCGGGGGCGGGGAACTCCACCAGGTCGAAGGGGCGCTGGTACGTCCAGCGCTCCATCTCCTTGCCCGTGAAGGACTCGCCGGTGGCCGTCCAGCCCTCGCCGAGGGACTTCTCCAGCAGCGGCTGGGCGACGACCAGCTTCTCTTCGCCATTGGTGGCGACGACGTAGGTGACGTCGGGGTGCGCGGCCACGGCGGTGTTGGAGACCAGGGTCCAGGGGGTGGTCGTCCAGACGACCAGCGCCGCCTCGCCCGCGAGGGGGCCGGAGGTCAGCGGGAAGCGGACGTAGACCGAGGGGTCGACGACCGTCTCGTAGCCCTGGGCCAGCTCGTGGTCCGAGAGGCCGGTGCCGCAGCGGGGGCACCAGGGGGCGACGCGGTGGTCCTGGGTGAGCAGGCCCTTGTTGAAGATCTCCTTCAGCGACCACCACACGGACTCGACGTACTCGGGGTCCATGGTGCGGTAGGCGTCGTCGAGGTCGACCCAGTAGCCCATCCGGTTCGTGAGCTCGGTGAACGCGTCGGTGTGGCGGGTCACCGACTCCCGGCACTTGGCGTTGAACTCGGCGATGCCGTACGCCTCGATGTCCTTCTTGCCGTTGAAGCCCAGTTCCTTCTCGACGGCGAGCTCGACGGGCAGACCGTGGCAGTCCCAGCCGGCCTTGCGGGCCACGTGGTAGCCGCGCATGGTGCGGAAGCGGGGGAAGACGTCCTTGAAGACGCGTGCCTCGATGTGGTGCGCGCCGGGCATGCCGTTCGCGGTGGGCGGGCCCTCGTAGAAGACCCACTCGGGGCGGCCCTCGGACTGCTCCAGGGTCTTGGCGAAGGTCTTGCTCTCGCGCCAGAAGTCGAGGACCGCGTGCTCGAGGGCAGGCAGGTCGACCTGGGCGGGTACCGGGCGGTACTGCGGCGGTGTGGTCATGAGGCTGAACTCTTCCTCCGGCGGGGTGTCACTTCCGTCCGGAGGGACGAGAGCCGCCCTCCCCCGAATCAGGGAAAAGCTGTTCCCGCGGTACCACCCTCCTTGGCCTGCGGACCTGTGGTCCGTCGGCCCCCTCATTGGGGTGCGAAGCCGGTTCTACTCGCCCTACGGGTATCCCGGTGGGCTTTCTTCCGGCGGCTCCGGGGTGATCCTTCGCATCGCGCTCGCCCCCGGGCTCTCACCGTCCCCGGGTCGCTCCTGGCTGCGTCCGACGCTACTCGTCCCCATCCATGCTTCTCGCTGGGCCCAGTGTACGGGCCGGGGGGCGCGTCGGCAGACCGGTTTACGGGGCGTGGCGCGGGGGTCCGGGCGGGGCGCGGACCGGGGTCTGGACCGGGGCTCGGACCCGGGCGCGGACCCGGGCGCGGACCGGGCTCGGATTGACCCGAATGGGCCGACGGGCCGTTCCGGGGTGCGGTGGGGCGGGTGGGGCGGATTACCGGGCTCTGCGCTGGGCACAACGGATGCAGGTTGACCTCGATGGACGCGTGCCCCGTTGCCGCGGGGCCGGAGTCGATTTATCGTTCCGGCACGATTCGCGAGCAATGATCACAGTATGTGAAGGGGCCGCGGCCATGGTGGCGAAGAAGACCGCCGGGAGTACTGCCAAGAAGGCTGTCGGGAAGGCTGCGGAGAAGCCGGCGCAGGATCCGGTGACGGAGGTGGCGGCCCCGGATCCGGAGGCCGGACCGGTGGAAGGCACCGCCGCCGGGAAGAAGGCGGCGGCCACGAAGAAGGCGGCGGCCGGCACCAGGACGGCGGCGGCCGGGACGAAGGCCGCCGACGCGAAGAAGGCGGCAGCCGGGAAGGCGCCCGCCGAGGAGACGGCCGCCGTCAAGAAGACGGCCGTCAAGAAGACGGCCGCGAAGAAGGCCACGGCCAAGACGGCCGGGGCCGAGGGGGCGGCGCAGGCCGCGCACGAGACGGGAGCCCGGAAAGTGGTTGCCAAGAAGAGCACCGGCACGGCCAGGAAGACGGCCGCGACCGCGACCAGCGGGCTGCCCAAGGCGCGGGGCACGGCGGGCCTGGCGCCCGGCGAGCTCGCCGTGCGGCCCGGCGAGGACCCCTGGACCCCGGCGGAGGTCGCCGAGGCGCGGGCCGAGCTGGAGAGCGAGGTGCTGCGGTTGCGCGCCGAGCTCCAGGCCTCCGACGCGGCCATCTCCGGGCTGATGAGGGACTCCGGCGACGGCGCGGGCGACGACCAGGCCGACACCGGGACCAAGAACATCACCCGGGAGTCCGAGCTGGCCCTCGCCGCGAACGCCAACTCGATGCTGGAGCAGACCGAGCGCGCGCTGGAACGGCTGGAGGCGGGCACGTACGGCCTCTGCGAGAACTGCGGCCAGCCCATCGGCAAGGCGCGGATGCAGGCCTTCCCCCGGGCCACGCTGTGCGTGGACTGCAAGCAGAAGCAGGAGCGGCGGCACTGAGTGGGGGCTGAGCGGGTCCCGGAAGGGCGCCCGGCGGGCGCCGGAGGGCCGCGGGCCGGCGCAGGCGGGCTCCGGTCGAGGTGTGGCCGGGGCGGCGGCCTGAGGGCGCCCTGACGTACCCTCGTGTCTCGTCAGGGTCCATGAACCTGGCGGGTCGGTCGGCGCGGTGCCGTCCAACAACTGGTTCGAGCTAGTTCGAGGGACTCACGTGGCAGAGGCGGAGCGCATCATCGGTACGCCGGAGGTCGGGGAAGACGGCACCCAGCCCGAATCCGCGCCGCCCAAGGGGCGGCGGCGGATCGTCGCGCTGCTCGTCGTGGCGCTCCTCGCCTACCTCGTCGACCTGGGCAGCAAGATGCTGGTCGTCGCGAAGCTGGAGCACCAGCCGTCGATCCAGGTCATCGGAGACCTGCTGAAGTTCGACGCCATCCGCAACCCCGGCGCCGCCTTCGGCTTCGGCGAGGCCTTCACGATCATCTTCACCTGCATCGCCGCCACCGTCATCGTGGTGATCGTGCGGCTGGCGCGGAAGCTCTACAGCCTGCCCTGGGCGATCGCGCTGGGCCTGCTGCTCGGCGGGGCGCTGGGCAATCTGACCGACCGGATCTTCCGCTCGCCGGGCGTCTTCCGCGGGGCGGTCGTCGACTTCATCGCACCGGCCCACTTCGCCGTCTTCAACCTCGCGGACTCGGCGATCGTGTGCGGCGGGATCCTGATCGTCCTGCTGTCCTTCAAGGGCCTGGACCCGGACGGCACCGTCCACAAGGACTGACCCGGCGAGCGAGCCGCAGGGCGATCGCGGGCCGATCGCGGGCCGAGCGCGGGAATGGTCTTCTGCCGAGTCCTGCATACTCGACAGGTGAGTACGATTCCCGAGATCCGCACCCTGCCCGTACCCGATGGCCTCGAGGGCGAGCGCGTCGACGCCGCGATCGCCCGTATGTTCGGTTTTTCCCGGACGAAGGCGGCCGAACTCGCGGCCGCGGGAAAGGTGCTGGTCGACGGCAGTGTCGTCGGGAAGTCCGAGCGTGTGCACGGTGGCGCCTGGCTCGAAGTCGAGATGCCCGAGCCGCCGCGGAAGGTCGAGCTCGTCGCCGAGCCCGTTCCCGGCATGGAGATCGTCCATGACGACGACGACATCGTCGTCATCATGAAGCCGGTCGGCGTCGCCGCGCACCCCAGCCCCGGCTGGACCGGCACCACCGTCATCGGCGGCCTCGCCGCCGCCGGCTACCGCATCTCCACCTCCGGCGCCTCCGAGCGCCAGGGCATCGTGCACCGGCTCGACGTCGGCACCTCCGGCCTGATGGCCGTCGCCAAGTCGGAGCGCGCGTACACCTCGCTGAAGAACCAGTTCCGCGAGCGGATCGTCGACAAGCGCTACCACGCGCTGGTGCAGGGCCACCCGGACCCGATGAGCGGCACGATCGACGCGCCGATCGGACGGCACCCCAGCGCCGACTACAAGTGGGCCGTGACCCAGGAGGGCAAGCCCTCCGTCACCCACTACGACCTGATCGAGGCCTTCCGCGCCGCCTCGCTGCTGGACATCAAGCTGGAGACCGGGCGCACGCACCAGATCCGCGTGCACATGGCCGCCCACAAGCACCCCTGCGTCGGCGACCTGACCTACGGCGCCGACCCGACCGTCGCGAAGCGCCTCGGGCTCACGCGGCAGTGGCTGCACGCGGTGCGGCTCGGCTTCGAGCACCCGTCGGACGGGCAGTGGGTCGAGTTCGCGAGCACGTACCCGGCGGACCTGCAGAACGCGCTGGACGTGATCCGCAAGGAGAGCGAGTGACCGCCGGCGACGCCTTCGGCGATGCCGGCGGTGTCGCCGTGCGGGTCGTCGTCACGGAGGCGGACCTGAAGGCCTGCTTCGCCGTGCGGACCGAGGTCTTCGTGGTCGAGCAGTCGGTGCCGGAGTCGATCGAGTACGACGCGTACGACGAGATCGCGCTGCACGTGCTGGCCGAGGGGCCGGACGGGGTCGCGCTGGGCACCGGCCGGCTGTTGTACGGGCCCCGGGCCCTGGGCAAGACGGGCTCCCCGGAAGTCGGCTCGCTCGGACGGCTGGCCGTCACCAAGTCCGCGCGCGGGCTCGGGGTGGGGGTCGCGCTGGTACGGGCGATCGAGGCCGAGGCGGTTCGGCTGGGCCTTGCGGCCGTCGACTTGGGCGCGCAGACCCATGCGATGGGGTTCTACGAGCGGCTGGGGTACGTGGCCTACGGGCCGGAGTTCCAGGACGCGGGGATTGCGCACCGGTCGATGCGGCGCCCCCTGCCGTAGTCCGGGTCGGGGTGCGCAGCCCTGCGGGGCCGTCCCCCACCCGCCCTTCCACCGTTCCCCGGGGCTCCGCCCCGGACCCCCCGCCTCAAACGCCGGTGAGGCTGGATTTCGGTCGGCGTGGGCTGGATAGGGCCCGGCGGGGGCTGGATCCTGTCGAGGCCGACACGCGCCCCGGTCCGCGTCGCCGGGCGCGGCGGACTGGCAGTGTGTGGGAGTGGATCAGCTCCTGCTGTTGTTCGTGTTGTTGCTCGGGGCCGTGGTGACGGTGCCGCTCGGGGACCGGCTGGGGCTGCCCGCGCCGGTGTTGATGACGCTCGGCGGGGTGGTGCTCGCCCTGGTGCCCGTGGTGCCCAATGTCGACATCCCGCCCGAGTACATCCTGCCGCTGGTGCTGCCCCCGCTGCTGTACGCCTCCGTGCAGCGGACCTCGTGGCGGCAGTTCGCCGCCAATGTGCGGCCCATCCTGCTGCTGGCCGTCGCCCTCGTCTTCGTCACCACCGTGGTCGTCGCCTTCACCGCGCACGCCCTGGTGCCGGGGCTCTCGATCGCCGCGGCCGTCGCGCTCGGCGCGCTCGTCGCCCCGCCCGACCCCGTCGCCGCCACCGCCGTGGCCGGATCGCTCGGGCTGCCCCGGCGCATGGTGTCGATCCTGGAGGGCGAGGGGCTCTTCAACGACGTCACCGCCATCGTGCTCTACCACGTGGCCATCGCCGCCGCCGTCAGCGGCACCTTCTCGTGGCCCGAGGCGCTCGGCGAGTTCGTGCTGTCGGCCGTCGTGGCCGTCGTGGTGGGGCTCGGGCTCGGCTGGGCCGCCAACCGGCTCATGGGACGGCTCGGCGACGCCACGCTCCAGATCGGGCTGACGCTGCTCGTGCCGTTCGTGGCGTACGTGGTGGCGGAGGAGTTCAGGGGCTCCGGCGTGCTGGCCGTGCTGACCACGGCGCTGTTCCTCGCCGAGTACGCGACCGACGCCGACGACGTGCTGGGCCGGCTCGCCGGGCACACGTTCTGGGAGGTCGTCGACATGCTGGTCACCGGTGTCGCCTTCGGCCTGATCGGGCTGGAGCTGCACAACGTGTTCGGGGCGGCCAGCGGCCGGGCCTGGGAGATGGCCGGGTGGGCGGCGGCCGTGGTCGCGGTGGTGATCGGCGTACGGCTGGTGTGGCTGCTGCCGGCCGGATGGCTCGCGAAACGGCTCCACTCGCGGCGCGACTACGACGAGGAGATTCCGCTGAGCTGGCGGGAGTCCGTGGTCATGTGGTGGGCGGGGATGCGGGGCGTGGCTTCCGTGGCGCTGGCGCTCGCCATTCCCTTCGAGACGGACGCGGGGGAGCCCTTCCCGGCCCGGCAGGAGATCGTCTTCATCGCCTTCGCCGTGATCATGACCACCCTGGTGGTCCAGGGGCTGACCCTGCCGTGGCTGGTCCGCCGGCTCGGCGTGGAGGCCGACCCGGACGCGGAGGCGGAGGTCGCCCGTGCGCTGGCGATCCGCGCCGCCAAGGCCGCGAAGCGGCGGCTGAAGGAGATCGAGGAGGTGGAGGACCTGCCCGAGGACCTGGTGGAGGTGCTCTACCGCAGGGCGTACGACGTGGGCGCCAGGATCAGCCCCGACATGGTGGACGAGGAGCGGCGGGAGGCGTACGCGAAGCGGGTGGAGCGGATCCGCGACGTGCAGCGCATCCAGCGGGAGATGATGTCCGCCGCCCGGCACGAGGTGCTGGCCGCGCGCAGCGAGCCGGGCGCCGATCCGGAGATCGTCGACCGGGTGCTGCGGCACCTGGACGTCCGCAGCCTGCGCAGTCCGTAGGGGCGGTCCGCAGGCGCGCGGTCCCTGCGCGCGGGCCATCCGGGCGGGGTGCGGGGTCCGTACGGCATGGCGCCCGGGGCCGCGCGGTCCCCGGGCGGGATGCTGATGGCTCCCTCTCGCAGGAGAGTTCCGTGAGCGAACCCAGCCCCCGGGCGATCCCGGGGAATCCCGCGTCCGCGGCGGCGGGCGGTGACCTTCCGGCTCCCGGTGTCATCGGCATCGGGCTCGCCGCAGTGCTGACCTTCGCGCTCGCCCAGGGGTCGTGGCAGTGGTTCGCCACCTTCATCGGGGTGACGCTCCTCGCCGTGCTGCTCGCCTTCCAGCGAAGGGCGCAGTGGTCGCCCGGCCTCCGCTCGGCCTACCTGCGCGGCCTGGTCGCGTACGCGCTGATCGTCGGCCTGTGCGTGGCGATCGCGCTTGCCCCCCTGCTCCAGCGCCGGGCCTGGCTGTTCCCGATGCCGGGAACCCGCGGCGAGTGCGGGCTGCTGGGCAGGTACGAGTCCCTCCAGACGCGGGCCGCGCTCGGGAACCTGGCGGGCCGTGACGGCGCGGCCCTGGCGTTCGCGCAGGAGACCCACGCCCGTGCGGCGGTCGCCGAGTGCCTGGCGGCCACGACGACCCTGTGGCTGCCGCTGTACGGGGTGGGGGTGGCGGTGCTGGTGGGAACGGTCGTCTGGTTCCGCGACCGGGCCCGGTCCCGCGCCGGGGACCGGGCCCGCACCGTCCTCCCGGACCGGGCCTGACCCGGGAGGGAACGCCCTACACCTGGTAGCGGTCCGGGGCGAAGAGGTGGAGGTGGGCGGCCACCCACTCCGAGGTGCGGGTCAGGCCCTCCCGGAGGGAGACCTCGGGCTTCCAGCCGGCCCAGTCGCGGGCCCGGGAGTTGTCCGACAGCAGGCGCTGGACCTCGCTGCCGGAGGGACGCAGCCGGGCCGGGTCGACGACGACCTCCGCGTCCCGGCCGGACGCCGCGATCAGGGCCCGGGCCAGGTCGCCGATGGAGATCTCCTCGCCGCTGCCGAGGTTGACCACCTGGCCCAGGGCCCGGTCGCACTCCGCGACCGCGAGGAAGCCGGCCGCGGTGTCGGTCACGTAGGTGAAGTCCCGGGTCGGGGTCAGGGAGCCCAGGCGGACCTCCCGGGCGCCCGAGTGGAGCTGGGCCAGGATGGTGGGGATGACCGCGCGGGCCGACTGGCGCGGGCCGTAGGTGTTGAACGGCCGGACCACCGTCACCGGCAGTTCGAACGCGTGGTGGAAGGAGAGCGCCATCATGTCGGCGCCGATCTTCGAAGCGGAGTACGGGGACTGCGGCTGGAGCGGGTGGCTCTCGGAGATCGGGGCCGTCAGGGCCGTCCCGTAGACCTCGCTGGTGGAGGTGTGGACGAGGCGGCGCACGCCGTGGCGGCGGCAGGCCTCGGCCATGTTCTCGGTCCCGGTGACGTTGGTCTGGACGTACGCGCCGGGCGAGGCGTAGCTGTACGGGATCCCGATCAGCGCCGCCAGGTGAAAGACGGTGTCGCAGCCGGCCACCGCGTCGCTGACCCGGCCCGCGTCGCGGACGTCGCCGGCCCACATCTCCACCGGGCCGCCCGGGTCGGCCAGGTAGCGGGCCAGGTGGCCCTTCTCCGCGTACGGCTTGTAGTGCACGAAGGCGCGCACCTTCGCGCCCCGCGCGACCAGCAGGTCGACGAGGGCGGAGCCGATGAAGCCCTCGGCGCCCGTGACGAGGACCGTACGGCCGGTCCAGTCGGCGGGGGTGCGCGCCGGGGTGAGGGCGAGTGTGGGCGTGGGGGCGTGCGTGGTCATACGAGCTCCAGGGGGGTGGGGGAGAGGGAGGGGAAGCCGGCGACCCGCAGGACCTGCGAGGCCAGCAGTTCGGCGGCCCGTGCGTGCGGTCCCGGGTCGGCCGCGCCGGCCATCGCCGCCAGCCGCGCCGGGTCGGCCAGCAGCGGGGCGAGCAGGTCCGCGAGGCGGCCGGCCGTCGCCTCGGCGTCCGCCAGCAGGAGGCCCGCACCGGCGTCGGACAGCACCCGGGCGTTGTGGGTCTGGTGGTCGCCCGGGGCGTACGGGTAGGGGACCAGCACCGAGGGGACCCCGGTCGCCGCGAGCTCCGCCACCGTCGCCGAGCCCGCCCGGCACACCACCAGGTCGGCGGCCGCGTAGACCAGGTCCATCCGGTCCAGGTACGGCACGGCCCGTGCGATCCGCCGGCCGCCCGAGGCGGACAGCCCGGCCGCGGTGTCCGCGAGCGCCGCCGGGCCGGTCTTGATCAGCAGCTGTACGTCGTCACGGGCCTGCCAGGCGGCCGCCAGCCCGGCCGCGGCCGCGGTCAGGCGTACGGCGCCCAGGCTGCCGCCGTTGAACACCACCAGCCGCCGCCCGTCCGGCACCCCCAGCTCCCGCCGGGCCCCGGCGCGCCAGGCCGCCCGCTCGGGGCGGGACAGTCGGGCGAGGCCCGACAGTGCCGCGGAGATGGGCATTCCGGTGGTCAGTGCCCGCGCCCCGCCCGCCAGGTGCTCCCGGCTGCGGTCGAAGGCCACCGCCATGTGCGGGGTGAGGCGGGCCGCGAACTGGTTGGCCCGGCCCGGTACCGCATTGGACTCGTGGATGACCGCGGGCAGTCCGGCCAGCCGGGCCCCGAGCACGGCGGGCGCACTCGGATAGCCGCCCATGCCGACGGCCACCTGCGCGCCCTGCGCCCGGATCACGGCCCGCGCCTGCCCGGCCGAGCGCAGCAGCGCCGCCGGAAGGAGGTAGCGCTTGGCGCCCAGCGCCGGGTCGAAGGGGATCATGTCCACGGTGTGCAGGCGGTAGCCGGCGGCCGGGATCAGCTCGGTCTCCAGACCGCGTTCGGTGCCGATGAACGAGACCACGGCGTCCGGGACGGCGGCACGCAGCGCCTCCGCCAGGGCGAGGCCGGGATAGATGTGGCCGCCGGTGCCGCCCGCGCCGATCACGACGGACAGCGGCCGGTACGAGGACCGGGGCGAGGCGGAGCGTGAGGGTGAGGAGGTCATGGACGCAGACTTCCGGTGCGCCCTAAGAAGGTTCTAAGAGGTTCTCCCGGAGTATTTGGGAGGCTTTGCCGCATGCAGCGGATTCTGGTGGTGGACGACGAGCCCGAGGTGCGGGCCGCCGTCGAAGACGGCCTCGCCGTCGAGGGGTACGAGGTGCGCGGCGCGGCCGACGGGCTGGCGGCACTGTCCGAGGTGGCGCTCTGGCAGCCGGACGCGGTGGTCCTCGACGTGATGATGCCGGTGCTGGACGGGCTCGCCGTGTGCCGGCAACTGCGCGCGGTGGGCGACCGTACGCCCGTCCTCGTCCTCACGGCCCTGGACGCGGTGAGCGACCGCGTCGACGGGCTGGAGGCGGGCGCCGACGACTACCTGGTCAAACCGTTCGCGCTCGACGAGCTCGTGGCCCGGGTACGGGCCCTCCTGCGGCGGGCCGCCCCCGAACCGGCCGGGGGCGCGCCCGTGCTCGCGTACGGGGACCTCGTCCTCGACCCCGCCACCCGCACCGGGCGGCGCGGCGAGCGGCCGCTGGAGTTCAGCCGCACCGAGTCGGCGCTGCTCGAACTCCTCCTGCGCCACCCCGGCCAGGTGCTGCCGCGCGAGCTGATCCTGGAACTGGTGTGGGGCCGGGACTTCGGGCCGGACTCCAACTCCCTGGCCGTCTACGTCGGATACCTGCGCCGCAAGCTGGAGGCCGGCGGCGAGCCCCGGCTGGTGCACACCGTGCACGGGGTCGGCTACCGACTGGACGCCGCGTGAGCCGGCGGGGGCTCGGCGCGCGGTGGCGGCGCAGGCGGCCGCTGCGCACCCGGCTGGCGCTGGCCGTGACCGCCGCGGTGGCCTTCGTGGCCCTCGGCGTGTGCACCGCCGCCTTCCTGGAGGGGCGGGCCGCGCTCTACCAGCAGCTCGACCTGAGCCTGAACCAGGCCGCCCGGCTCGCCGCGAAGCAGTACGGCGACTCCCCGCCCGGGACCGCGGCCTGGGACTGCCGGTACCTGGCCGCGCCCGCCTGCGTCCAGATCGTCCCGGCCGACCCGCGGAAGGACCCGGGGGGCGGGGAGGGCGCGTACCGGATGCCCGTGGCCTCGGCCACCCGGCTGGTGGCCGTGCGGGAGCGGGCCCCCTTCTACACGGACATCGTCGTCGAGGGGCATCCCGCGCGGATGCTCACCACCGACTTCCTCAAGGACCGGGCCCTCCAGGTCGCCGTACGCTCCGACTCGGTGGAGACCGGCATCGACCGGGCCGCCCGGCGGCTCGCCGTCACCGCCGCCGCCGGGGTGCTGCTGGCCGCGCTGCTCGGCCACTGGGTCGCGCGGACGGGTCTGGCACCGGTCACCCGGCTCACGGCCACCGCCGAGCGGATCGCCGCCACCCGGGATCCGAGGCACCGGATCGAACTGCCGCCTCCGGGCCGCGGCCGCGAGGACGAGGTCACCCGGCTCGCCGGGAGCTTCAACACCATGCTGGGCGAACTGGAACAGTCCGTCACCGCGCAGCGCAGGCTCGTCGCGGACGCCTCGCACGAGCTGCGGACCCCGCTGACCGCGCTGCGGACGAACGCGGAGCTGCTGGCGCGGGGGGACCGGCTGACGGCCGAGCAGCGGGAGCGGGCCTCGCTGGCGCTCGGTCGGCAGTTGCGGGAGGTGACGGGGCTGGTCAACGACCTGATCGAGCTGGCCCGCGACGAGGAGCCGCAGCTGCTGGTGGAACAGGTGCGGCTGGTTCCGCTGGTGGAGTACTGCGTGGGGGCCGCGCGGGCGCACTGGCCGGGCGTGGCCTTCCGGGTGCGGGCGCCGTCGCCGTCGCCGTCCCGTGGGGAGGGGGAGGCGGTGGTGGCGGGGGTACCGGCGCGGCTCAGCAGGTTGCTGGGGAACCTGCTGGACAACGCGGCGAAGTTCAGCCCGCCGGGGGCGGAGGTGGAGGTGGCGCTGACGGTTCGGGGGGACGGTCGCGCGGAGGTGACCGTACGGGATCACGGGCCGGGGATCTCGGAGGCGGATCTGCCGTACGTCTTCGACCGGTTCTACCGGGCGGGGGCGGCGCGGGCGCTGCCCGGGTCGGGGCTCGGGCTGGCGATGGCCCGGCAGATCGCGCGGGCGCACGAGGCGCGGCTGGCGGCCGAGGCCGCCCCGGGCGGGGGCGCGATGTTCCGGCTGACGTTCGCGGCCCCGGGCCGGGTGAACTGATCGCAGGGGACGCCGGTCGCCGGACCGGGTCGCCGGACCGGATTGTCGGACCGGATTGCCGGACCCCGGCCGGGCGGGGGATCAGCGCAGGCCGGCGAAGAGGTCGTTCTCGGGTACGGCCGCGCCCGTGGAGTCCTTGACGCGCACGAAGGTCTCCGTGCCCATCAGCTCGCCGAACTTCTCCTTGCCCATCTTGAGGAAGAAGATGCCCTCGCCCTGACTGGCGTGTGCGGCCAGCGCGTCGTACTTCTGACCGCTGAACGCGAGGGTGTCCACCCACGTGCTGATCTCGTCGTCGGGGAGGCCGATCTCGGCCAGCGCGGCGGCCTCGGCGGGATCCGGCTCCGGCATGTCGTCCTGGAACTCCCGCATGATCGCGCCGAACTGCCGCATCAGCGAGTGGGGCATCGTCGTCCAGTACACCTTCGGCGTCAGCTCGGTCATCTCCAGCGCCGCCATCGTGATCCGGTGGGCCTGGATGTGGTCGGGGTGGCCGTAGAAGCCGTTCTCGTCATAGGTGACGACCACGTCGGGCCGGTACTGCCGCATGAGTTCCGCGAGCCGGGCGGCGCCTTCCTCCACGGGGGTCTGCCAGAAGGAACCGGGGGCGTCGTTGCTGGGCCAGCCCATCATCCCGGAGTCGGCGTAGTCGAGCGTCTCCAGGTCGGAGATCTTCAGGACGCCACAGCTCGCGTCGAGTTCCCGGCGGCGCATGGCGGCGACGGCCGCCGGATCGTGCCCGGGATCGCCCGGCTTGGAGCCTCCCGGTCCGTCACCGCAGCGGCCGTCGGTACACGTCACGAGAACCGTGCGGATGCCCTCCGCCGCGTACCGCGCGAGGACCCCTCCCGTTCCGGTGGCCTCGTCGTCGGGGTGGGCGTGCACTGCCATGAGCGTCAACGGCCGGTCAGCCATGGAACGGTCCTCCTGCGGACGTACGTGGTGGTCCGGGCCCGTGCGGCGCCGGTCCCTCGGTCGGTGCAACCGTGGCGGCCGTACCGGGTGTTCCCGGTCCGGCCGCCCGGTCTTGGGGATCAGCCCGTGGGGCGGGCGCCGGCCGCGCGGGGCGGTGCGTCGGCCGAGATCGCTCCGAGGACCGCGTCGAGCAGTCCGGGGAAGCGCGCGTCGAGGTCCTCGCGCCGCAGGGACAGGAGCAGTTCTCTGCCGGACGGGCGCTGCCAGATGATGCCGCCCTCGCGCAGGACCCGCCAATGGTGGGTGAGCGTCGATTTGGAGACGCCTTCGAGCAGGCTCCCGCACGGGTGCTCGCCGCCGGCCGCCAGGGCGCGGACCACGGTGAGCCGCATGGGGTTGCCCAGGGCCGTGAACACGTTCTCCAGCGTGATCTGGTCCCTGGCCGGGTGATTGACAGTCATGCCTCAAAAGTAGCTCGTATGTCCAAGGATGGTCGAACGGTTGACAGGCCTCTCCTTATCGTACGACTATCCGTGGACAGTAATTGTACGTACTTTCTCGTACTGTCTGGTCCCGGAAAGGTCGCCACTCCCATGCCCGTCACCCGTTCCGCCTCCCCGTCAGGCGCGGGGACTCCCCGCCTCGGCTGGATCCTCGCCCTCCTGGCCTTCGCCCAGCTGATCATTTCCCTGGACTTCAACATCGTCTACGTGGCCCTGCCGGAGATCGGCGAGGAGCTGGGCTTCACCGACCAGTCGCTCCAGTGGGTGGTCAGCGCCTACGCGGTGGTCTTTGGCGGCTTCCTCCTCCTCGGCGGGCGCGCAGCCGACCTGCTCGGCAAGCGCACCGTGTTCGCCCTCGCCCTCGGCCTGTACGCCGTGTCCTCACTGGTCGGCGGCTTCGCCGGCAACCCGGAGACGATGATCGCGGTCCGCGCGGTGCAGGGCCTGGGCGGTGCGCTGCTCTTCCCGGCCACGCTGTCACTGATCAACACCCTGTTCACCGAGGGCAAGGAGCGCAACAAGGCGCTCGCGATCTGGGGCGGCGCCGGCGCCTCCGGGCTCACCCTCGGCTCGCTCCTCGGCGGAGTCCTCACCGGCGCCTTCGGCTGGGCCTCGGTCTTCTTCGTCAACGTCCCGCTGGCCGGCATCGTGCTCATCGCCGCCCTCGCCGTCATGCCGCGCGATACGAAGGCCACCGAACGCCGCAGCTTCGACCTGCCCGGCGCCGTCACCGCCACGCTCGGTGTGACCCTGCTGGTCTACGTGCTGGTCCAGGGCCCCGACAGCGGCTGGACCTCCACCGGGATCATCGTCAGCGCCGTCGCCGCCGTGGCCCTGCTCGCCCTCTTCGCCCTCATCGAGGCGAAGAGCGCGGACCCGCTGATGCCGCTGCGGCTCTTCGGCAACCGCAGCCTCGCGGTCGCCATGGCCGTCACCTTCCTCTTCATGGGCACCTTCAGCGCCCTGCCGTACTTCCTCACCGTCCTCTTCCAGAGCGTGCACGGCTTCAGCGCCCTGGAGACCGGCCTGGCCTTCCTGGTCCCCTCGCTCTCCATCGCCGCGGGCACCCAGGCCGGCGAGCGCATGGCCACCCGCACCGCGACCCGGACGACCCTCGTCACCGGCCTCGCCGTCGGCGCGACCGGTACCGCCGTCCTCGCCTCCTCGATCTCCGCCGACGGCGGCTACGCGACCCTCGTCCCCGGCCTCGTCATCGCGGGCGTCGGGCAGGGCATCGCCTGGACCGGCATGTGGATCGCCGCCGCCTCCGGCGTGGCCCCGCACGAGCAGGGCATCGCCTCCGGCATGGCCTCCACCACCCAGCAGATCGGCGGCGCGGTCGGCCTCGCCGTCCTGATCGCCATCGCCCACGCCGGCATCGACGGTCCCGCCGGGGACGCGCTCGGGACCGGCATGGCGGACGGCACCCGGACCGCCGTCTACATCGCCGCCGCGGGCATCCTGCTCGGCGCGCTCATCTCGCTCGCCCTCCCCGGCAAGCCCCCGGCCGCCACCCGGCCCCCCGTCCAGGGGGCCCCGGAGCAGCGGGGCGAGGAGCAGCGGGGCGACGAGCAGCGGGGTGAGGAGCACACCGCCGGATCCCCCGCCAAGGTGTGATCTCGGCCTGCGCCGAGTAGGTCAGGGGCCGGGCGGAGGCACCGCTTCCGTCGTGATGACGCGCGGCAGGGCGTACGGGTGGTGGGCCGTCAGCCAGGTGATGAGGCGTTCGCGGACCGCGCAGCGGACGGTCCAGACGGCGTCGCCGTCCTTCGCCGTGACCACCGCGCGGATCTGGATGGTGTGCGGGGTGGTGTCGGTGACCGCCAGGGAGCCGGTGCGGCCGTCCCATTCCGGGATGTCCCGCAGGATCCGCTGGAGTTGCTCGCGCATCAGGTCCACCGGGGCGCTGTGGTCCAGGTGCCAGAACACGGTGCCCGTCATCTGCGCGCCACCGCGCGACCAGTTCTCGTACGGCTTGCTCGTGAAGTACGAGACCGGCATCGTGATCCGGCGCTCGTCCCAGGTGCGGACCGTCAGGAAGGTGAGGGTGATCTCCTCCACCGTGCCCCACTCCTTGTCCACCACCACCGTGTCGCCGATCCGGACGGTGTCGCCGAAGGCGATCTGGAGTCCGGCGAAGAGGTTGCCGAGGGCGGCCTGCGCCGCGATGCCCGCCACGATGCCGAGTACGCCCGCCGAGGCCAGCATCGAGGTGCCCACCGTCCGCATCTCGGGGAACGTCAGGAGCATCGCGCCGAGGGCCACGACGATCACCACCGCCGTAACCACCCGCTGGATCAGCGTGACCTGCGTACGGACCCGGCGGACCCTGGCCTGGTCGGAGGCGTCGGCCGCGTAGCGGGCGTACGTGGAGTCCACGATCGCCGTCGTGATGCGGATCAGCAGCCACGCGGCCGCCGCGATCAGCACCAGGGTCAGCACGTGCCCGGGGCCGTCCGCGCGCCGGCGCACGGCCTGGAGCAGGGAGGCGGCCAGGACCACCAGGAACGGCGGGCGGCAGCGGCGCAGCAGCCCCCACAGCGGGGTCTCGCTGTGTCGGGCGTCGGCCCGGCGCAGCAGCAGGTCCAGCAGCCAGCCCGCGAGCAGGGTGACGGCCAGGGTGCCGGCGACGGCCGCGATCGGGCGCAGGAAGGAGTCCGTGTCCATGCAGGCCAACGTAACCGGAGGAGGGTCGCTCGAAACTGGCACGATGGGGGCATGAACATCATGCTTTTCCATTCGACCTACGGGCTGCGGCCCGCCGTGCGGGAGGCGGCCGACCGGCTGCGCGCGGCCGGGCACCAGGTCCAAGTGCCGGACCTCTTCGAGGGGCGCACCTTCGAGACCGTCGAGGAGGGCATGGCCCACCAGGAGGAGATCGGCCGCGACGAGCTGCTCAAGCGGGCGGTACTGGCCTCGGCCCCCCACTCCGACCAGGGCCTGGTCTATGCCGGCTTCTCCTTCGGGGGCTCGATCGCCCAGCACCTGGCGCTCGCCGACGAGAAGGCGCGCGGGCTGCTGCTCCTGCACGGGACGGCCGACCTGGAGGAGGGCGTCTACGTCGACGAGCTGCCGGTGCAGCTGCACATCGCGGACCCGGACCCCTTCGAGCCGCACGACTGGCTGACGGCCTGGTACCTGCGGATGCGCAAGGCCGGGGCGGACGTGGAGGTCCACGGCTATCCGGGGGCCGGGCACCTGTTCACGGACCCGGGGCTGGACGACTACGACGCCGAGGCGGCGGAGAAGGCCTGGGCGGTCGCCCTCGCCTTCCTCGACGGTCTGTAGGCCGGACACGGCAATGGGGCCCCGCGTGCGGGGCCCCATCGTCATGAGTGCGTCACATCGTCACACCGTCACATCGGCACAGTGCCGGAGCGTCAGGCGCGGTAGGCCGTCCACATGCTCTTCATGCGGGTCACCTGGCCCGCGGTGAACTGGTACATGCAGGAGTCGTACGTGTAGTCCATGAAGTTGTGGATCGGGTCGACGCCCGCCTTGCTGGCGCAGGTGTCGCGCCCGGTCGGGCACTCGAAGGCCGCGCTCTTCTCGGCCGGGGTGTCCGAGACGGAGTCGCCGGCGCCGTTACAGCCGCCCTGGAAGGTGTGGTACAGACCCATCCAGTGGCCGACCTCGTGGGTCGCGGTGTCGCCCTCGTTGTAGTTGGCGGCGGAGCCGCCCGGCAGCGAGGTGTCCAGGACGACCACGCCGTCCATCTTCGGCTGCGAGGCGTAGGAGCTGGGGAAGGTGGCCCAGCCCAGCAGCCCGCCGGAGAGGTTGGCGGTGTAGAAGTTGAGGGCGTTCGCGCCGCCCTTGCGCAGGGTGTTCTTCATGTTCTTCTCGGCCGTGGAGCCGGAAGCCAGGTTGTACCAGCTCGCGTTGTCCGTGTAGTCGGTGCCCGCCAGGGTGAACTGGTAGCTGCTGTCGACGTTTCCGGAGCCCTGGCCGGCGTAGGCCGCGTTCAGGACCGCCAGCTGCTTGCCGATGTCGGTGGACGTCAGCTTTCCGGTGGTGCCGGAGTGGATGACGTGGAAGTACACCGGGATGCTCGTGGCCGCCTCGGCGGCGCGCAGGCTGCGCGGCTCCTTCGAGATCTTGTCCAGCTTCGCCTTGAGATCGGCGTCCATCGCCTTGGACTGGGTCTCGGTGACCTCGTTCGGCTCGGCCGCGTGCTGGTCCTTCGGGCGCGCCACGCGGGCGTTCGCCGCGGTGCCCGCGTCCTCGGCGCACACCTCGGCGCCGGTCTTGGCGGCGGCGACCGTGGTGGGGGCGGCGAGCGGGGTGAAGGCCAGGGTGCCGGTGAGTACGGCGGCACCCATCAGGCGGCGGCGAAGAAGGGGGGATATGCGGGCAAGAGCGCGCACGTGTGCTCCTCGCGAGTGGGGGGTTGAGCGGGAGGGATCTCCTCAGCTGGCGGGAATCTTACGTGCGCATGTCATAAACAGGTCAAGTGTTCTACGTAAAAGATTTGTTGCTTCTGATGTCAAAGGGGCGCCTGGTCTACGCCAAGCGCCCCTCCGAACGGGAAATCTGGCTGAGTGTCAGCGCACGGGCCGATCCGCCCGCTCGACCTTCTGGGTCCCGTTCAGGGTGCGGTACGAGCGCGCCCAGGCGGCCGTGGCGTCCTGGCGCCGCTTGTCCGAAATCACGTAGTAGTCCATCTGGGAACGCTCGGCCGTCACGTCCAGCACGCCGTAGCCGTGGGCGTCCATGTCCAGCCATTTCACGTGCCGGTTGGCGGCCTTGATGGCCGTCTCGGCGACCAGCGAGGCGGTATCGGCCGGCACGTGCAGCAGGTCGTCGATGTTGTCGGAGGTCACCGACGTCACCACGAACTCCACGCCCGCCGACCGCGACCACGGGTAGGTGGCGGCCGTCACCGGCACGTCGTTCGCCCAGGCCATGTGGATGTCACCGGTCAGGAAGACGGTGTTGCGCACGGAACGATCCGTCAGGTGACCCAGCAGCTCGCGGCGGTCGTCCGTGTACCCGTCCCACTGGTCCACGTTGACCGCGAGGCCGCCCGCGGGCAGGCCGAGCAGTTCGGCGAGCGGACCCAGCAGGTGCGCCGGCAGCGAGCCGAAGGCCACCGGCGAGATCATCACCGAGGTGCCCACCAGCTTCCAGGTGGCCTGCGAGCCGGCCAGCCCGGCCTTCAGCCAGTCCAGCTGGGCCCGCCCGGTGAGGGTGCGCTCCGGGTCGTCCACCGCGCCGCTGCCGATGCCCGCCTGCTGCGAGCGGAAGGTGCGCAGGTCCAACAGGTGCAGGTCGGCGAGGGTGCCGAAGCGCAGCCGGCGGTAGACGGTGCCCTCGGTGGAGGTGCGGACCGGCATCCACTCGAAGTACGCCTGCCGGGCGGCTGCCGCGCGGGCCGCGAAGGAGCCCTCGGTGGCGGGATCGTGGTTCTCCGCGCCGCCGGACCAGGTGTCGTTGGCTATCTCGTGGTCGTCCCAGATCGCGATGACCGGGTGGGCCTGGTGCAGGGCCTGCAGATCGGGGTCGGTCTTGTACCTGCCGTGGCGGGTGCGGTAGTCGGCCAGGGTGAGGATCTCGTGCAGCGGCTCGTGCCGGCGCACGACGTACTTCGCCTCGGGGTAGCCGCCGCTCTGGTACTCGTAGATGTAGTCGCCCAGGTGCAGTACGGCGTCCAGATCGGCCCGCGCGGCCAGGTGGCGGTACGCGGAGAAGTAGCCGGACTCCCAGTTGGCGCAGGAGACCACGCCGAAGCGGACCCCGGCGGGCGCGCTCGCGGTGGCGGGGGCGGTACGGGTGCGCCCGGCCGGGGAGACGGTGGCGCCGGCGGTGAACCGGTACCAGTAGGCCGTCTGCGGCCGCAGGCCCCGTACGTCTGCCTTGACGGTGTGGTCCGAGGCCGCGCTCGCGGTGACGGTGCCGCTCGCGACGATCCGGGAGAAGGCCTTGTCCTCGGCCACCTCCCAGCCCACCGCGACGGCCGGGCCCGCGCCGGAGCCCGGTACGGCATCGGCGGTCGGGGTGACGCGGGTCCACAGCAGGACCCCGTCGGGGAGCGGGTCGCCCGAGGCGACGCCGTGCAGGAAGGAAGGGCCGGCGTCGGCGGTTCCCGTGGCGGCGTGGGCGGCTTCGGCGCCCAGCGCGGCGATCGGGACGAGTGCCGCCGTGGCCGCCGCGGCCAGGACGACCGTACGGCGGCGGGGGGTCGGCGCGAGCGCCGATTCCGGGGCGGAAGGGGAGAGTTGACTGGTCACGGATGATCATATTACCGACGGGTATCCGCTGGGGACCAGCCCCGTGAAAGCAACGGACGGGCGAACTCTGGGAGTTCGCCCGTCCGCCGGGATGACCTGAGGGGAGGGATCAGCCGGCGATGGCCTTGTCGATCGCCGTCGTGAACGCCTCGGGCGACTGCGGCAGCGGGTCGATCTTCTTGCCGTCCATCTTCAGCGTCGGCGTGCCCTTCACACCGCTCTTGTCGAAGGTCTTCGACATCTCCAGCGCCCACCGGTCGTAGGTGCCCTCGTCGAGCGCCTTCTTGAACTCGGCGTTCCCCTTGAGCGCCGGGACCTGGTCCGCGACCGACAGCAGGTAGTCGTCCTTGGCGAACTTGTCGTCCTTCTCCTCCGGGTGGTTCGCCGCGGAGTAGAGGGCCGTCTTGTACTCCAGGAACGCCTCGGGGCTGACGTTGAGGGCCGCGCCCAGCGCGCTCAGGGCGTTCTTCGAGCCGCTGCCGGGGAAGCCGTTGTCCAGGAAGGTGGCGCCGACGAACTGGATCTTGTACTTGCCGGCGTCGACGTCCTTCTTGACCTGCGGGCCGACCGCCTGCTCGAAGCTCGCGCAGACCGGGCAGCGCGCGTCCTCGTACAGCTCCAGGGTCTTCTTCGCGTCGGCCTTGCCGACGACCACCGTCGTACCGTTCTCGCCCGAGGTGTTCTTCGGCTTGACCAGGGGGGCGTCGGCGGCCTTCTCCCAGGCGCCCGGCTTGTTGGACTGGACGACGGCGTAACCGACGCCGCCGGCCAGGGCGAGGGCGGCCACGACGCCGCCCGCCACGAACACCTGCCGGCGGATCTTGGCCTTCTTGGCCTGCTGCTCGCGCTCGATGCGCAGCTTCTCGCGGGCCGCCGCCTTGTTCGCCTGGCTGTTGCGTGCGCTCATCGTTCTCTCCGTGGGGGTGTGGCTCCGCGGTGGAGCCGGCTGTCAGGGGGGACTGTCTTCGGACCTCAGGCGCGAGCGAACGCGCCGGGTACGCGAGGAGGTCCCCGCCGTCCCACGGAGTGCGCGGGGAAGCGGGTACGGGCCACCGCGCTCCGCAGCGCCGCCGGGGGCCAGAGCCGTACCGGGGCCAGGGCCCGCGCCGCGCGGGCCGAGGCCATCCGCAGCGGCCGGAAGGCGCAGGCGGACGCCGCGCGCAGCAGCCGGCCGAGCGCCCGCTCCCCGCAGTGCAGCCACAGCGAGGCGAGCAGTCCGACCGAAACGTGCGCGCCCAGCAGCAGCCAGGGCGCCCACGGTCCGGGCGCGGCCAGCAGCGCTCCCGGGTCGGCGGGCCCGCCCACCTCGGCCAGCGCCCCGCCCACCGGGCCGCCCCCGCAGAAGTCGGCCAGCCCCAGGGCACGCAGCGGACCCGAGACGGGGCCGCCCGCGGGGCCGTAGCAAAGGTGCTGGCCGGAGGTCAGGACGGTGTCGGCGGCCAGTTCCAGGGGGACGAGCAGCCCGGCGATGTGACCGAGGCCCCGCTCCCGGCCGGCCAGGGCGAAAGCGATCGCGAACACCGCGGCGAAGGCCCCTCCCACCAGGGCGGGAGGCAGCGGCACCCGGGACAGCAGGACGTGCGAGCCCGTGGAGAGCAGCACGACGACCGCGCTGAACAGCGCGGCTCGCAGCCCTCGGAGTCCCACCCCTGATATGTCCATCGTCGCGAGTCTGCCATGCGTCCCTGTGAGGACGGGCCGAAGGTCCCTGCCTAGGCCAGGATCCGGCCGTTGCGGAACAGGTCCACGAAGATCTGGTGGTCGGCGCGGGCCCGGGCACCGTAGGCGTGCGCGAAGTCCACCAGCAGGTCCGCGAAACCCTCCTCGTCGGCGGCGATGGCCGCGTCGATGGCCCGCTCGGTGGAGAACGGGACCAGCGTGTGACCGCTCTCCTGCTCGTCCGCCGCGCCGTGCATGGTCGCCGTGGCCCGGCCGAGGTCCGCGACCACCGCCGCGATCTCCTCCGGGTCGTCCAGGTCCGACCAGTCCAGGTCCACCGCGTACGGGGAGACCTCCGCGACCAGCTGCCCGGCCCCGTCCAGCTCCGTCCAGCCGAGCCACGGGTCGGCGTGCGCCTGCAGGGCCCGCTGGGAGATCACGGTGCGGTGCCCCTCGTGCAGGAAGTACTCGCGCACCGACCGGTCGGTGACGTGCCGGGACACGGCCGGGGTCTGCGCCTGCTTGAGGTAGATCACGACGTCGTTCTCCAGGGCGTCGCTGTGCCCCTCCAGCAGGATGTTGTACGAGGGCAGGCCCGCCGAGCCGATCCCGACGCCCCGGCGGCCCACCACGTCCTTGACCCGGTAGGAGTCCGGGCGGACCAGGGACTCGTCGGGAAGGGTCTCCAGGTACCCGTCGAACGCGGCGAGCACCTTGTACCGGGTGGCCGCGTCCAGCTCGATGGTCCCGGGGCCGGGGGAGAAGCGGCGCTCGAACTCGCGGATCTCGGTCATCGAGTCGAGGAGCGAGAAACGCGTGCGGCGGCGGGCGTGGCGCAGGGCGTCCAGCAGCGGGCCCTCGGCGGTGTCCATGGTGAAGGCGGGCAGCTCCGACGAATTACAGGTCTTCGCCCCGGTGGCCAGTGCGTGGATGCGCTCCCGGTAGGCGGCCGCGTAGATCCGTACCAGCTCGCTGATCTGGTCGTCGCTGAGCGCCTTGGTGTAGCCGAGCAGCGCCACGGAGGCGGAGAACCGCTTCAGGTCCCAGGTGAAGGGGCCCACGTAGGCCTCGTCGAAGTCGTTGACGTTGAAGACCAGCCGGCCCTGGGCGTTCATGTAGGTGCCGAAGTTCTCGGCGTGCAGATCGCCGTGGATCCACACCCGGCCGGTGCGCTCGTCCAGGTACGGGCCGCCGTGCCGCTCGCGCTCCAGGTCGGCGTAGAAGAGGCAGGCGGTGCCCCGGTAGAAGGCGAAGGCCGAGGCCGCCATCTTGCGGAACTTGACGCGGAAGGCCGCGGGGTCGGCGGTGATCAGCTCGCCGAAGGCGATGTCGAACACGTCGAGTATCTGCTCGGCGCGCTGCTCGTCGGTCGTCTCGGGAACCGCCATGGCGGGTGCCTCCAGGTGGTGCGGGGTGGAACGCATATCGGACACGGGTCCTTGGGTCTGCAACGGATGAAGCTACCCCGCCGTGCCCGGGAACTGTCACTCGGGCCACGTAGGATTCATAGCTGCCGCCCCCTCTCTCCCCGCCCGGAGGCCCCCACCGTGACCAAGACGCCGTTCACGCACCTGCACGTCCACACCCAGTACTCCCTGCTGGACGGTGCCGCGCGGCTGAAGGACATGTTCAACGCGTGCAACGAGATGGGCATGACGCACATCGCCATGTCCGACCACGGCAACCTGCACGGCGCCTATGACTTCTTCCACACGGCGAAGAAGGCCGGCGTGACGCCGATCATCGGCATCGAGGCGTACGTCGCCCCGGAGTCCCGGCGCAACAAGCGGCGCATCCAGTGGGGCCAGCCGCACCAGAAGCGCGACGACGTCTCCGGTTCCGGTGGTTACACCCACAAGACGATCTGGGCGGCGAACTCCACCGGGCTGCACAACCTCTTCCGGCTGTCCTCCGACGCGTACGCCGAGGGCTGGCTCACGAAGTGGCCGCGCATGGACAAGGAGACCATCTCCCAGTGGTCCGAAGGCCTGATCGCCTCCACCGGCTGCCCCTCGGGTGAGCTGCAGACCAGGCTGCGCCTCGGCCAGTTCGACGAGGCCCTGAAGGCCGCCTCCGAATACCAGGACATCTTCGGCAAGGACCGCTACTTCCTGGAGCTGATGGACCACGGCATCGAGATCGAGCGCCGGGTCCGCGACGGGCTGCTGGAGGTCGGCAAGAAGCTCGGCATCCCGCCGCTGGTCACCAACGACTCGCACTACACGTACGCGCACGAGTCGGCCGCGCACGACGCCCTGCTGTGCATCCAGACCGGCAAGAACCTCTCGGACCCGGACCGCTTCCGCTTCGACGGCACCGGCTACTACCTGAAGTCCACGGAGGAGATGTACGCCGTCGACTCCTCGGACGCCTGGCAGGAGGGGTGCCGCAACACCCTCCTGGTGGCGGAGCAGATCGACACCACCGGCATGTTCGAGGCCAAGAACCTCATGCCGAAGTTCGAGATCCCCGAAGAGGGCTACACCGAGATCACCTGGTTCAAGGAGGAAGTGCGGCGCGGCATGGCCCGCCGCTACCCCGGAGGGGTCCCCGAGGACCGGCAGAAGCAGGCCGAGTACGAGCTGGACGTCATCATCCAGATGGGGTTCCCGGGCTACTTCCTCGTCGTCGCCGACTTCATCATGTGGGCCAAGAACCAGGGCATCGCGGTGGGCCCCGGCCGTGGCTCCGCCGCCGGCTCGATCGTCGCGTACGCCATGGGCATCACCGACCTCGACCCGATCACCCACGGCCTGATCTTCGAGCGCTTCCTCAACCCCGAGCGCGTCTCCATGCCCGATGTCGACATCGACTTCGACGAGCGCAGGCGCGTCGAAGTGATCCGGTACGTGACCGACAAGTACGGCGACGACAAGGTCGCCATGATCGGCACGTACGGAAAGATCAAGGCGAAGAACGCCATCAAGGACTCCGCCCGGGTCCTCGGCTACCCGTACGCCATGGGCGACCGCCTCACCAAGGCCATGCCCGCCGACGTCCTCGGCAAGGGCATCGACCTCAACGGCATCACCGACCCCTCGCACCCGCGCTACGGCGAGGCCGGCGAGATCCGGGCGATGTACGAGAACGAGCCGGACGTGAAGAAGGTCATCGACACCGCCCGCGGTGTGGAGGGCCTGGTCCGCCAGATGGGCGTGCACGCCGCCGGCGTGATCATGTCCAGCGAGCCGATCGTCGACCACGCCCCGGTCTGGGTCCGGCACACGGACGGCGTGACCATCACGCAGTGGGACTACCCCCAGTGCGAGTCGCTCGGCCTGATCAAGATGGACTTCCTGGGCCTGCGCAACCTCACGATCATGGACGACGCCGTCAAGATGGTGAAGGCCAACAAGGGGATCGACCTCGATCTCCTCGGCCTGCCGCTCGACGACCCCAAGACCTTCGAACTGCTCGGCCGCGGCGACACGCTCGGCGTCTTCCAGTTCGACGGCGGGCCCATGCGCTCCCTGCTGCGCCTGATGAAGCCCGACAACTTCGAGGACATCTCCGCCGTCTCGGCCCTGTACCGGCCGGGCCCGATGGGCATGAACTCGCACACCAACTACGCCCTGCGCAAGAACAAGCAGCAGGAGATCACCCCGATCCACCCGGAGCTGGAGGAGCCGCTCAGGGAGATCCTCGGCGTCACCTACGGCCTCATCGTGTACCAGGAGCAGGTCCAGAAGGCCGCCCAGATCATCGCCGGCTACTCGCTCGGCGAGGCCGACATCCTGCGCCGCGTGATGGGCAAGAAGAAGCCCGACGAACTGGCGAAGAACTTCGTCATCTTCGAGGCGGGCGCCAAGGAGAAGGGCTTCAGCGACCAGGCGATCAAGGCGCTGTGGGACGTCCTGGTCCCCTTCGCCGGCTACGCCTTCAACAAGGCCCACTCGGCCGCGTACGGCCTGGTCTCCTACTGGACCGCCTACCTCAAGGCCAATTTCCCGGCCGAGTACATGGCGGGCCTGCTCACTTCGGTCAAGGACGACAAGGACAAGTCCGCGATCTACCTGAACGAGTGCCGCCGGATGGGCATCAAGGTGCTCCCGCCGAACGTGAACGAGTCCGAGGCGAACTTCGCCGCACAGGGCGACGACGTGATCCTCTTCGGCCTCACCGCCGTGCGCAACGTCGGCACCAACGTCGTCGAGTCGATCATCAAGAGCAGGAAGGCCAAGGGGAAGTACTCCACCTTCCCCGACTTCCTCGACAAGGTCGAAGCCGTCGTCTGCAACAAGCGCACCGTCGAGTCCCTGATCAAGGCCGGCGCCTTCGACGAGATGGGCCACACCCGCAAGGGCCTGGTCGCCCACCACGAACCGATGATCGACAACGTGGTCGCCGTCAAGCGCAAGGAGGCCGAGGGACAGTTCGACCTCTTCGGCGGAATGGGCGACGAGAGCGCGGGCGACGAGCCCGGGTTCGGCCTCGACGTGGAGTTCTCCGACGTCGAGTGGGAGAAGGCCTACCTGCTCGCCCAGGAGCGCGAGATGCTCGGCCTCTACGTCTCCGACCACCCGCTCTTCGGCCTGGAGCACGTGCTCTCCGACAAGACCGACGCCGGCATCTCCCAGCTCACCGGCGGAGAGCACGGCGACGGCGCGGTCGTCACCATCGGCGGCATCATCTCGGGCCTCCAGCGCAAGATGACCAAGCAGGGCAACGCCTGGGCCATCGCCACCGTCGAGGACCTGGCCGGCTCCATCGAGTGCATGTTCTTCCCGGCGACCTACCAGCTCGTCTCCACCCAGCTGGTCGAGGACACCGTCGTCTTCGTCAAGGGCCGCCTGGACAAGCGCGAGGACGTCCCCCGGCTGGTCGCCATGGAGATGATGGTCCCCGACCTCTCCAACGCCGGCACGAACGCCCCCGTCGTCCTCACCATCCCGACCGTCAAGGTCACCCCGCCGATGGTGACCCGGCTCGGCGAGATCCTGCGCCACCACCAGGGCAACAGCGAGGTGCGGATCAAGCTCCAGGGGCCGCGCACCACCACCGTGCTCCGGCTCGACAAGCACCGGGTCAAGCCCGACCCGGCGCTCTTCGGCGACCTCAAGGTGCTGCTCGGCCCGTCCTGCCTGGCCGGCTAGGCACTGCCCGCTCCACACGCGGGAAGGCCCGCCCCTGTCGACGGGGGCGGGCCTTCCCGCGTGCGTGGGGAGTCGTCAGTTGTGGCCGAACTTCTTTTCCCTCTTCTTGCCGGCCATCTGCAGCGGACTCGGGGCCGCCGGGGCGGAGGCCGCGGGCGAGGACTCCATCGAGGTCTTCGCCGGATCCTGTGCGGCCGAGCGGTCCTGTGACTTGGCGGGCTGCTGGCGGTTCTTGTTCTTGGCCATGGGATGCCTCCGTGGGGGGTTTAGGGGCCAGGGCCGCCTTCACACTCACACAGCGCCGTAAACGGCGCATTTTGGATCATTACCGCGCGTAGTCGGGGCTCCTGCCGGGGGACTCCGAGAGATACGCCACGCCGATGATCGAGTTCCGGCCGTCAAGGCCGTTGCCGTCGGGCAGACTCGGGGAAACCGCGAAAGACACAGAGGACCCCCAGGGAAGAAGAGGGTGGTACGCGTGGACCGCTGCGTCGTCCTGGTGGACGCCGGCTATCTGCTGGGCGCCGCCGCGAGCCTCCTCGCAGGAGAGCCGTCCCGCTCCCGGATCACCGTCGACCATGCGGCGCTCATCCAGGGCCTGCGCGAGCGCGCCGAAGCCGACACCGAGCAGCCGCTCCTGCGGATCTACTGGTTCGACGGCGCACCCGACCGGGTCCCCCAGCCCGAGCACCGGCGACTGCGCGTCATGCCCCGCGTCACCGTCCGCCTCGGCGCACTGACCCGCAGCGACGGCCGCTGGGCCCAGAAGGGCGTCGACGCGGCCATGCACGCCGAGCTCACCGAACTCGCCCGCAACCGGGCCTGCTCGGACGTCGTACTCGTCACCGGCGACGGGGACCTGCTGCCCGGCCTCATGTCCGCCAAGGAACACGGGGTCGCCGTCCACCTGTGGGCCGTCCAGGCCGCCGACGGCGACTACAACCAGTCCGAGGACCTCGTCGCCGAAGCCGACGAACGCCGCGTCCTGGACCGCACCTGGATCACCCGCGCCGTCCGCGCCCGCGACCTCACCGGACTCTGCGCCCCGGCGCCGGCCCCGCGCCCCGAGATCGCCGCCATCCTCTCCGCACCGCTGCCCGAGGCCGCCCTCGCCGAAGCCGCCCGCGGCAACGGCAACGGAACCCGGCCCGCGGCCCCCGTGGAGCCCGAGGAGGGCGGCGCGGCGGCCACCGGCTCCGCCGCCACCGCCAACGGCAAGACCGTCCCCACCCCGAAGGACCTCGCGGGAGCCCTGCGCGCACCCGGCGCCGCCGCACCCGCCCCCGGGCCCGGCCAGGCCCAGGCCCTCGGCGCGGCCCCGGCCGGCAGCGCCCTGCGGTGGTCCTCCGACAAGGGGTGGATCGACCGCGCCGGGCCGCTCGGCGAGCCCGCCGAGACCGCCTCGCTGCCCACCCTCGCCCAGCTCACCTCCGCCGAGCAGCGCTGGGCGGACCGCGAGGAGGACATCACCACCGTCGGCGGCGACCCCTTCGAGGTCGGCCAGGTGTTCGCCCGCCGCTGGATGGAACGGCTCCCCGAGACCGTGCACCTGCAGAAGCTCGCCACCATGTACCCGCGGATCCCGCACCGCATCGACGGCGAGCTGCTGCGCTACGCCGCCCGGTTCGGACTCCTCGCGCACAAGGACGACCAGATCGACGAGCACGACCGCTACGCCATCCGGGCCGGGTTCTGGCGCGAGATCGACGTACGGGCGGCCGCGGAACACGTGGCCGGCGCCGGATCGGCGGCCGGTCCGGCCGCCGCCCCCGGTGCCCCCGTGGCCCCCGCCGTGGCCCCCGTCGCGGTCGCCCCGGCGGCCCCGGCAGCCGAGTAGGGGCCGCAACCCCGTAGGCTGCTCCCTCGTGAGTACGGGGACAGCACAGGCGGATACGGACACGGCAGGAGCCGCTGGACCGGCCCCCGACGTGATCTGCGTGGTACGTGACCTGGTCAAGACGTATCCCGCGGTACGAGGACGGCGCGGGGCCCCGGCCCTGCCCGAGACCCGTGCCACCGACGGGATCTCCCTGGACGTGCGGCGCGGCGAGATCTTCGGGCTGCTCGGCCCCAACGGCGCCGGCAAATCGACCCTGGTCCGCCAGCTCACCGGCCTCCTGCGGCCCGACTCCGGCTCGGTGACCCTGCTCGGCCACGACCTCGTACGCCACCCCGACCGGTCGGCCCGGCTGCTCGCCTACCTCGGCCAGGAATCCACCGCCCTCGACGAGCTCACGGTCTCGCTGGCCGCCGAGACGACCGGCCGGCTGCGCGGGCTGGGCCTGCGCGAGGCGCGGGCCGCACGGGACTCCGTACTGGAAGAACTCGGACTGACCGGGATCGCCGGACGCCCCCTGAAGAAGCTGTCCGGCGGGCAGCGGCGCCTCGCGTGCTTCGCCGCCGCCCTGGTGGGGGAGCGGCCCGTCCTGGTGCTCGACGAGCCCACGACCGGCATGGACCCGGTGGCCCGGCGGGCCGTCTGGGCCGCCGTCGACCGGCGCCGCGCCGAGGCCGGGGCCACCGTGCTGCTGGTCACCCACAACGTCATCGAGGCCGAAACCGTCCTCGACCGGGTCGCCGTCATCGACCAGGGCCGGGTCATCGCCTGCGACACCCCGGCCGGGCTCAAGGCCCAGGTGTCCGGAGAGGTCCGGCTCGAACTGGTCTGGCGCACCGCGCCGCCGCTGGAGCTCCCGGAGGTCGCCTCGCTCGCCACGGCGGCCACCCAATCCGGGCGGCGCTGGGTGCTGCGCCTGCGACCCGACGAGGCGCGGGCGGCGGTGGCGGCCGTCACCGGCGGCCCGGCCTTCGCCGCCCTCGACGATTTCACGCTGGCCACGCCGAGCCTGGAGGACGTGTACCTCGCCCTGGGCGGACGCACCTCGAAGGGACTGGTGAAGGCGTGAGCGCCATCGCGACCACGGCCACGGCCGCCACCCCGGCCGGACCCGCCAACCCGGCCGCACTCACAACGGTGGGCGCCCTGGCCCCGCGCGCCCGGTTCTTCCCGGCGCTGGCCGCCGTCTACCGGGCCCAGCTGTCCCGCGCGCGGGTCTCGCGGATCCCCCTGCTGTTCGTGGCCACCTTCCAGTCCGTCGGGATCATGATCCTGATGCGGGGCGTGGTCGACGGGGGCTCCGAAGCACGGGCCGTCGTCGCCGGTTCCTCCGTCCTGGTCGTCGCCTTCGTCGCGCTGAACCTGCTCGCGCAGTACTTCGGGCAGCTCCGGGCCGGCGGCGGACTCGACCACTACGCCACCCTGCCGGTGCCGCCCGCCTCCGTGGTGCTGGGCGCGGCCGGCGCGTACGCCTCCTTCACGCTGCCCGGCACCCTCGTGACGGCCGTCTTCGGCAGCGTGCTGTTCGGGCTGCCGATGGGCGGCCTGTGGATCCTGGCCGCCGTCGTGCCGCTGGCCGGCGCCGCCCTCGCCGGACTCGGCGCGGCCCTGGGCCTGCTCGCCCCCCGGCAGGAGCTGGCCACCCTCGCCGGACAGCTCGGCATGTCCGCGGCCCTGCTGCTGGGCGTCCTTCCGCCCGAGCGGATGCCGGACGTCATCGTCTGGGCACGGGACCTGCTGCCGTCCACGTACGGCGTGGAGGCCTTCGCCCGGACCTTCGAGCCGCATCCCGACTGGACGGCGGTCCTCCTCGACCTCGGCGTGTGCGCGGGGGTGGGGGTCCTGTCCCTCGCCGTCGCGACCTGGGCCTATCGGCGGGCAGCGGTCCGCTGACGCCCGCCGGGGCCGATCGTTAAATCAAACACTTCCTGGCACGATGTGGGGGTGACCGAAGCCGTGACCCCCTATGACAAGCCCGACCAGCCGCCGGCGGAGCCGTCTTCCGCTCCGGCCGCGCCCGCGTCCGAGCCCGCCTTCTCCCCGTCCGACATCCGCGACGGGGCCGCCATCGCCCTCGTGATCGGCGTGGCCGGCGTACTCCTCGGGCTGCTGTGGGTATGGCTCGCGCCGAGGGTGCAGTACGTCTCCAACGGTGAGGCGGTGTTCCTCCGGGACACCGAGAGCGAGGCCCGCATCGGGGCCGACGGAACCTTCCTGCTGCTGTCGGTGGGATTCGGCGTGCTGAGCGCGCTGGCCGTCTTCCTGTGGCGCCGCGGCGGGGGCGCCGCGCAGGTGATCGGGCTCGCGGTCGGTTCGGTCTTCGCCGCGCTGGTCGGCTGGCGCGTGGGCCTGTGGCTGGGCCCGTCCTCGGACCTGGTGGCGGCCGCGCGGAAGGCGGGGAAGGGTGTCCCCTTCGAGGCCCCGCTGGAGCTCCTCGCGCACGGGGCGCTGCTCGGCTGGCCGATGGCCGCGGTCGTCGTCCACCTGGCCCTGACGGCCCTGTGGGGCACGCGGGATCCGGCGCCTGAGCTCGCGCTGTGGCCTTCGGGTTATTACCAGGCCCCTGCGGGCCCTGCCGACTCCTCCGGCTCCGCCGTGTACCCGCCTGCGGACCCGTCCGGCACGGAGCCTCCGCGGCGGTAGGCCCGGCCGGGGGAGGCGGGCCCTGCGGGGCTGTCCCCTACCCGCCCTTCCACCGTTCCCCGGGCTCTGCCCGGACCCCGGTCCTCAAACGCCGGACGGGCTGAAAAGATCGCCTCAAACGCCGGGTCCGGGGCGGAGCCCCGGGGAACGGTGGAAGGGCGGGTAGGGGAACTCCGCGCGCAGCGTTCCCGGGGCGTTACGCGCGGGCGATCGGGGACAAGTCGGCCTTGGTCAGAGCGGCGAGGGTGGCCGGGGCAAGTTCGACCTCCAGGCCGCGGCGGCCCGCCGAGACGCAGATCGTGGGGAACTCCGACGCCGAGGCGTCCAGGACCGTGCGGAGGCGCTTGCGCTGGCCCAGCGGGGAGATGCCGCCCAGTACGTACCCCGTGGTGCGCTCCGCCAGCGCCGGGTCGGCCATCGCCGCGCGCTTGCCGCCCACCGCGGCGGCCAGGGCCTTCAGGTCGAGGCTGCCCGAGACCGGGACCACCGCTACCACCAGCGAGCCGTCCACTTCCGCCAGCAGCGTCTTGAAGACCTGCGCGGGCGAGACCCCGAGGGCCTGGGCCGCCTCCTCGCCGTAGGACGGGTGGGCCGGGTCGTGCTCGTAGGCGTGCACGGTGAAATCGGCGCCGGCCGCCGTCAGGGCCACGATCGCCGGGGTGCCCGCCGGCTTCTTCTTCGCCATGGGTCCTTCGCGTCAGTTGGGGCTCGTCGGGGCGCGGGTGAGGTCCACGGCCGGGAGCGAGGGCAGGTGGCGGATGACGGCCGTCTCGGTACGCAGCAGCTTCAGCTCCTCCGCGAGGCGGGTCGCCGTGTCCGGGGCCTGGAGCAGGCGCTGCTTCGCCGGGATGTCCAGCACCGCGGCCGCCGCCACCAGGTACGAGACCACCGAGGGCTCGTCGGGGAGGTCCATGCCGGTCAGGGACCGTTCGCGGGCCCCCGCCAGCCGCTTCTGGTACGCGCGGAACGCCCGCAGCACGCCCTCCGCCAGCGCGCCCGCGCCCTCGCCCGCGTCCTCCGGAAGCTCCTCCAGTTCCGCCACGAGAAAGGGGCCGGAGGCGTCGACCGACAGCAGCCGGACCCGGACGGTGCCGGTCGCCATGACTTCGAAGCTGCCGTCCTCCCGCTCCCGGATCGAGGCCGCGTCCGCGATGCAGCCCACCCGGTGGAAGGCCTGGACCGGGTCCGCGCCGAAACCGGCGGCCGGCCCGCGCTCGGGCACGGCCGTCTGGTCCGGCAGGCCGGGCGCGGTCGGGGCGACTTCCCGGCCATCGCGGATCGCGACGACCGCGAAACGGCGGGGCTCGTCCTCTCCCGCCTTCAGCAGCTCGCGCATCATGGCGCGATAACGCTCCTCGAAGATGTTCAGCGGGAGGACGAGTCCCGGGAACAGCACCGAGTTCAGCGGGAAGAGGGGCAGGCGAACGGTGGTCACCAGGCACAGGGTAGTGGCCGTGGCCCCGGGGTCGTCACCCCCGCCTCAGCACGCGGGAAGCGCCCGCCGCGACCGTTGTGGCCAGGATCCAGCCCAGGATGACCAGGGCCGCCGTGCCCCACTGCCAGCCGCCCCGCAGAATCCACTGGTCCTGCTGGCCCAGGTCGATCACCGGGAGCAGCAGGTCCAGGGCGAACAGCACCGGGTTCCAGTCCGGGTGCTCCTCCGCCTTGAGCGGCGGTGGCTCGCCGTGCACCGTGAAGAGCACGGCTCCGGCTGCCCACAGCACGGCCATCCACAGCGCCGCCCGCCCCGGCCGGTAGCCGTAGACCACCGTCCAGTCCTGGAGGTACCCCCACGCGCGCAGCGCCGGCGGCAGCGTCGTGCGCCGGCGCCGCTGCTTGGCCAGCAGCACCGCGCGGGCGTCCGCGTCCTCCCCGGAGGCCCGCAGGACGGAGGCGAGCCGCTCGTACGGTTCCGGGGAGTACTCGGGGGTGGCCGCCTCGACCCACTCCAGCCGGCGGGCCGTCGGGAAGAGGCCCCGGGGCGCGAGGTTCTCGTAGGCGAAGCCCTCGATGGACAGCCGGCCCGGGCGGGCCGGCCAGCTCGTGGCCGTGTCCACGAGCTTGACCACCTGCGAGCCCGACAGCACCACCCGCCCCCGCTCCGGCCGCTCGCCGACGAACCGCAGCTCCGGGGTGTGGATGCGGCGCAGCGAGACCTCCTGGTCCTCCGTGAGGGTGAACCGGGCCCCGTAGAAGTCCACGGCGTCCCCGAAGCGGCCGTCGTCCAGCCGCAGGCCGCCCCGGCACTCGAAGTGCCGCGCGGGCTCGCCCCGCAGGGGGGTGTAGCCCTGCCCGTAGGCGGGAGTGGTGGAGCCGGAGTCGTCCATGGCGATGGAGGTCAGGTAGAGGGTGCGCTCGACGGTGAGCTGCGGGGCGTTCAGCGCCCGCTTCCCGGTCGGATTGCTCAGGCGGGCCCCGCGCAGGCTCATCGACACGCCCACCTTGGCGCCGCGCAGGCTCAGCTCCCCGTACGTCTGGAGCAGCTCGCCCTGGAAGTCCTGCGCCACCGACATGCCGTCGGCGGCCAGGGCCCGGCCCTTGCCGTCGCGCTGCACCACCGCCTCGCTGATCAGCAGGTCGGTGCCGATCTGCGCGTCGGTCAGCCGGATCCCGCGCGCCACCCGGCAGCGCGGCAGGTGCAGGTCGCCCTCCGTCTGCAGGCGGGCCGCCTCCAGCCGGGGTATCGCGCAGTTGACCAGGCGAAGCGTGCCGAACCGGGTCTCCGAGAGCTGCACCTCCCCGTCGAAGCGGCAGGACTGCAGCTCGACGTACGGGGCGACCGTGCCTCCGGAGAGGTCGAGGCGGCCGGTGATCCGCACGCCCCGCAGCTTCAGCGAGGCCACCCGGCCCGGCACCGGGCCCGGCCCGTGGAGCAGCAGCAGCGCCACCACCGCCGCGCGGACGCTGCGCTCGTGGCCCCAGACCCGGTCGGCGTGCGGATCGTCCCGTTCGGCGGTGCGGGTGCTGAGATCGCAGACGCTGCCGGTCCGGTACGCGTCCCACATGAGCCGTTCGGGACCGGTGAGATCGGACGGTTCCCCGCCCGGGCGTGCTTCGGCCATGGCGGCCCCCCTCCGCTCGTCCGCGCGGACGGTCGCCGCGCGGCCCCTCTCGCAGGTACGCGCGGACGAGCCGCGCGGCCCCTCCCTCTTGTACGCGCGGACGAGCCGCGCGTACCTGCACGCTAGAGGGCCGCTGTGACATCGGGAAACGTCCGTGGCCTGTATCAGCCAGTGATACGGACGAACAGTGCCGCGAGGCGGTCTGAGAGAATTGGCAGGTGATCTCTCGTATCGACCTGCGCGGCGACACCCTCCCCGAGGGTGGAGCCCTGCGCGATCTGCTGCCCCGTGCCGAGTTCGACGTGGAAGCCGCCCTGGAGAAGGTGCGGCCCATCTGCGAGGACGTCCACCATCGTGGAACGGCGGCGCTGATCGAGTACGCGCAGAAGTTCGACGGGGTCGAGCTCGAGCAGGTCAGGGTGCCCGTCGAGGCCCTGCAGGCCGCTCTCGACCAGCTCGACCCGGCCGTCCGCGCCGCCCTGGAGGAGTCGATCCGGCGCGCCCGGATCGTGCACCGCAGCCAGCGCCGGTCCGAGCACGTCACCCAGGTGGTCCCCGGCGGCACCGTGACCGAGAAGTGGGTTCCCGTGGAGCGCGTGGGGCTGTACGCCCCGGGCGGCCGCTCGGTGTACCCGTCCTCCGTCGTCATGAACGTCGTACCGGCCCAGGAGGCGGGCGTCGAGTCCATCGCGCTCGCGTCCCCGCCGCAGAAAGAGTTCGGGGGCCTGCCGCACCCGACGATCCTCGCCGCGTGCGCGCTGCTCGGCGTCGCGGAGGTGTACGCGGTCGGAGGGGCCCAGGCCGTCGCGATGTTCGCGTACGGGACGGAAGACTGCCTGCCCACCAACATGGTGACCGGCCCCGGCAACATCTGGGTCGCCGCCGCCAAGCGCTACTTCACCGGAAAGATCGGCATCGACACCGAGGCCGGCCCGACCGAGATCGCGGTCCTCGCGGACTCCACGGCCGACCCGGTGCACGTCGCCGCCGACCTGATCAGCCAGGCCGAGCACGACCCGCTGGCCGCCGCCGTCCTCGTCACGGACTCCGCGGAACTCGCGGCCGCCGTCGAGAAGGAACTCGAGCCGCAGGTCGCGGCCACCAAGCACGTCGAGGACCGGATCAAGCCCGCGCTGGCCGGCCGCCAGTCCGCGATCGTGCTGGTCGACAGCCTGGAGGACGGCCTCAAGGTCGTCGACGCGTACGGCGCCGAGCACCTGGAGATCCAGACCGCCGACGCGGCCGCCTGGGCCGCCCGCGTGCGCAACGCCGGCGCGATCTTCGTCGGGCCGTGGTCCCCGGTCTCGCTCGGCGACTACTGCGCCGGCTCCAACCACGTGCTGCCCACCGGCGGCTGCGCCTGCCACTCCTCGGGCCTGTCCGTGCAGTCCTTCCTGCGCGGCATCCACATCGTCGACTACACGCGCGACGCCCTCGCCGAGGTCACCCACCACGTGGTGACCCTCGCCGAGGCCGAGGACCTGCCCGCCCACGGCGCGGCTCTCAAGGCACGTTTCGGGTGGAAGGTTCCGCAGGCATGATCGAACCCACTGACAGCACCGACAGCACTGACGGCACCGACGCCCCGGGTACCACGGCCGTCATCGGCATCGACGACCTTCCCATCCGGGACGAGCTGCGCGGCAAGACCCCGTACGGCGCCCCGCAGCTGGACGTGCCCGTCCAGCTCAACACCAACGAGAACCCGTACGGGCTGCCCGAGGAGCTCGTCGCGCGCATCGCCGAGCGGGTCGCCGAGGCGGCCCGCACCCTCAACCGGTACCCCGACCGGGACGCCGTCGAGCTGCGCACCGAGCTGGCCGCCTACCTCACCCGCACCGGCAAGCACCCGGTCGCGCGGGAGAACGTATGGGCGGCCAACGGGTCCAACGAGGTCCTCCAGCAGCTGCTGCAGACCTTCGGCGGGCCCGGCCGCACCGCGATCGGCTTCGAGCCCTCGTACTCGATGCACGCGCTGATCGCGCGCGGCACCGGCACGGAGTGGATCTCGGGCCCGCGCAACGCCGACTTCACCATCGACGTGGAGGCCGCCGAGCAGGCGATCGCCGCGCACCGGCCCAACGTCGTCTTCATCACCTCGCCCAACAACCCCACGGGCACCGCGGTCGGGGCGGAGACGGTCCTGGCCCTCTACGAGGCCGCGCAGGCGGCCGGGCCCAGCCTGGTCGTCGTGGACGAGGCCTACGTGGAGTTCAGCCACCGGGACTCGCTGCTGCCGCTGATCGAGGGCCGCCCGAACATGGTGGTCTCCCGGACCATGTCCAAGGCCTTCGGCGCCGCGGGCCTGCGCCTGGGCTACCTGGCCGCGCACCCGGCCGTGGTCGACGCCGTACAGCTCGTACGCCTGCCGTACCACCTGTCGGCCGTCACCCAGGCGACCGCGCTGGCCGCCCTGGAATTCACCGACACCCTGCTCGGCTACGTCGAGCAGCTCAAGGCCGAGCGCGACCGCCTGGTCACCGAGCTGCGGGGGATCGGCTTCGAGGTCACCGACTCCGACTCGAACTTCGTACAGTTCGGCCGGTTCGAGAACTCCCACACCGCCTGGCGGAAGATCCTCGACCAGGGCGTCCTGGTCCGGGACAACGGCGTACCGGGATGGCTGCGGGTCACCGCGGGCACCCCGGCCGAGAACGACGCGTTCCTGGAAGCGGTTCGCGCACTGAAGAAGGAGCAGCACGCATGAGCCGCATCGGACGGGTCGAACGGACCACGAAGGAGACCTCGGTCGTCGTCGAGATAAACCTCGACGGCACCGGCAAGGTCGACGTTTCGACGGGCGTGGGCTTCTACGACCACATGCTCGACCAGCTCGGCCGCCACGGCCTCTTCGACCTCACGGTCAAGACCGAGGGCGACCTGCACATCGACAGCCACCACACCATCGAGGACAGCGCGCTCGCGCTCGGCGCCGCCTTCAAGCAGGCCCTCGGCGACAAGGTCGGCATCTACCGCTTCGGCAACTGCACCGTGCCGCTCGACGAGTCCCTCGCCCAGGTGACCGTCGACCTGTCGGGCCGCCCGTACCTCGTGCACACCGAGCCCGAGAACATGGCGCCGATGATCGGCTCGTACGACACGACGATGACCCGGCACATCTTCGAGTCCTTCGTCGCGCAGGCCCAGATCGCCCTGCACATCCACGTGCCGTACGGCCGCAACGCCCACCACATCGTGGAGTGCCAGTTCAAGGCGCTGGCCCGGGCCCTGCGCTACGCCGCCGAGTTCGACCCGCGCGCCGCCGGGATCCTGCCTTCCACGAAGGGCGCCCTCTAGCGTGAACGGGCTCAACACGATCCTGATCGTCCTCGGCCTGTTCCTGGCCGGCGGCGTCTACTCCTTCAAGAAGCAGGGGATGCCCGCCTCGGTCATCGCCCTGCTCGCCATCGGCTCCGTGATGTGCCTGGTCGCCGGAGTCCTGCGGATCCAGGGAATTTGGGAATGAGCGCAGTCAGCCCCACCAAGAAGGTCGTGGTCTTCGACTACGGCTTCGGAAACGTCCGCTCCGCCGAGCGCGCCCTCGCGCGCGCCGGCGCGGACGTGGAGATCACCCGCGACTACGACAAGGCCATGGACGCCGACGGACTCCTCGTCCCCGGTGTCGGAGCCTTCTCCGCCTGCATGCAGGGACTCAAGGACGCGCGCGGCGACTGGATCATCGGCCGCCGGCTCTCCGGCGGCCGCCCGGTCATGGGCATCTGCGTCGGCATGCAGATCCTCTTCGAGCGCGGCATCGAGCACGGCGTGGAGACCGAGGGACTGGACGAGTGGCCCGGCACGGTCGGCCCGCTCCAGGCCCCGATCGTCCCCCACATGGGCTGGAACACCGTGGACGCGCCGTCCGACAGCCAGGCCTTCGCCGGCCTGGACGAGGACGCCCGCTTCTACTTCGTGCACTCCTACGCGGCCCACGACTGGTCGCTGGAAGTCACCAACCCGCTGATCAAGGCCCCCAAGGTCACCTGGGCCACGCACGGCGAGCGGTTCGTCGCGGCGGTGGAGAACGGGGCCCTGTGGGCCACCCAGTTCCACCCCGAGAAGTCCGGGGACGCCGGCGCCCAGCTCCTCACCAACTGGATCGAGACCCTGTGATGACGACGTCGAAGAAGCTCGAACTGCTCCCCGCCGTCGACGTCCGCGACGGCCAGGCCGTCCGCCTCGTCCATGGTGTCTCCGGCAGCGAGACCTCCTACGGCTCCCCGCTCCAGGCCGCCCTCGCCTGGCAGGCCTCCGGCGCCGAATGGCTCCACCTGGTCGACCTCGACGCCGCCTTCGGCACCGGTGACAACCGCGCGCTCGTCGCCGAGATCACCGGCGCGATGGACATCAAGGTCGAGCTGTCCGGCGGCATCCGCGACGACGCCACGCTCGCCGCGGCCCTCGCCACCGGCTGCACCCGCGTCAACCTCGGCACCGCTGCCCTGGAGACGCCCGACTGGGCGGCCAAGGCCATCGCCGAGCACGGCGACAAGATCGCCGTCGGCCTCGACGTACGCGGCACCACCCTCAAGGGCCGCGGCTGGACCAGCGAGGGCGGGGACCTCTACGAGACCCTCGCGCGCCTGGACTCCGAGGGCTGCGCCCGGTACGTCGTCACCGACATCGGCAAGGACGGCACCCTCACCGGCCCCAACTTGGAGCTGCTGAAGAACGTCTGCGCCGCCACCGACCGGCCCGTCGTCGCCTCCGGCGGCATCTCCTCCCTCGACGACCTGCGCGCACTCGCCGGACTCGTCGGGGCCGGCGTCGAGGGCGCCATCGTAGGCAAGGCCCTGTACGCCAAGGCGTTCACGCTCGAAGAAGCCCTGAAGGTGGTCTCCGCATGAGTTCCGAGAACGGTTCCGCGAACAGTTCCGACGTCCGACGCATCTCTTCCGGCGGCGCCTACGAGGACGTACTCGGCTACTCCCGCGCCGTCCAGCTCCCCAACGGGCTGGTCCTGGTCTCCGGCTGCACCGGGGCCGACGCGGGCGGCCCGTACGACCAGACGAAGAAGGCCTTCGACGTGGCCTTCAAGGCGCTGGAGCAGGCCGGACTCGGCCCCGAGCACGTGGTCCGCACCCGCCTCTACCTCACGCACGCCCGTGACGTGGACGAGGTCGGCCGCGCCCACAGCGAGCTCTTCGACAAGATCCGCCCCGCCTCGACGCTGATCATCGTCAACGGGTTCGTGGACCCGAGCATGGTCGTCGAGGTGGAGGTCGAGGCCTTCGGCCCCGTAGCGGGAGGCGCGGCATGACCCTCGCCGTACGGGTGATCCCCTGCCTGGACGTGGACAACGGCCGCGTGGTCAAGGGCGTCAACTTCCAGAACCTGCGCGACGCCGGCGACCCCGTCGAGATGGCCAAGCTCTACGACGCCGAAGGCGCCGACGAGCTGACCTTCCTCGACATCACCGCGTCCTCCGGGAACCGGGAGACCACCTACGACGTGGTGCGCCGCACCGCCGAGCAGGTCTTCATCCCGCTGACCGTGGGCGGCGGCGTCCGCACCGCCGACGACGTCGACAAGCTGCTGCGGGCCGGCGCCGACAAGGTCGGCGTCAACACCGCCGCCATCGCCCGGCCCGAGCTCATCCAGGAGATCGCCGAGCGCTTCGGCCGGCAGGTGCTGGTGCTGTCGGTCGACGCACGCCGCACCGCCTCCGGTTCCTTCGAGGTCACCACCCACGGCGGCCGGCAGAGCGCCGGCATCGACGCCGTCGAGTGGGCGCACCGGGCGGCCGAGCTGGGCGCCGGGGAAATCCTGTTGAACTCGATGGACGCGGACGGTACCAAGGACGGCTACGACACCGAGATGATCGCGGCCGTGCGCAAGCACGTCACGGTCCCGGTGATCGCCTCGGGCGGCGCGGGCAAGCTCGCGCACTTCCCGCCGGCGATCGCGGCGGGCGCCGACGCGGTGCTCGCGGCGTCGGTGTTCCACTTCGGAGACCTGCGCATCGGCCAGGTCAAGGACGCGCTGAGGGAAGCGGGCCACCCGGTCCGCTGAGGTTCACTTCGCCCGTGGGGGGCCGGTTCGTGAACGGGAACGTGTGGCGGGACGGCAACGTCCTGCGCTGGCTGGCCGCCTACGGGGCATCGCTCGTCGGGGACGGGGTCTACTTCCTCGCCCTCGGCTGGGCGGCCGCCCAGAGCGCCGGCCCGGCCGAAGTCGGCCTGGTCATGGCGGTCGGTGCGATACCGAGGGCCCTGCTCATGCTGGGCGGCGGGGTGGTAGCCGACCGCTTCGGCCCCCGGCTCGTGGTCATCTCCTCCGACGCGGTGCGGTGCGGTGTCGTCCTGGCGCTGGCGCTCGTCCTCGCCCTCGGCTCCCCGGGCCTGTGGGTCCTGGTGCTCGTCGCGCTGGTCTTCGGCATCGTGGACGCGCTGTTCATGCCGGCCGTCGGCGCGCTGCCGCCGCGGATCGCGGGGCCCGGGCAGCTGGTACGGGTCCAGGGGCTGCGCAGCCTCGCGGAACGCGTCGGGCACACCGCCGGGCCGCCGGTGGCGGGGCTCGCGATGGGGCTGGGCGGGCCGGCTTCGGCCTTCGCGGTGGCCTCGGCGCTGTTCGGGGTGTCGCTGGTGCTGCTGGTGGCGGTACGGATCGCCCCGCTGCCGGCTTCCCCGGAGCCTGCCGCGGCTTCCTCCTCCGCCGCCGCCTCCTCCGAGAGTCCTTGGAGGCAGCTCCGCTCGGGGCTCGGCTACATACGGCGGCACGGGCTGATCGGGCCCCTGGTCCTGTCGGGGGCACTGAGCCAGCTCGGCACGTCCGCACCGATGACGCTGGGGCTGATCCTGGTCTCGGAGGAGCGCGGCTGGGGGCCGGGCGGGGTCGGCTGGATCATCGGCGGGATGGGCCTGGGCGCGGCGTCGAGCGCGCTGGTGCTGACCCTGATCCCGAGGTTCCCGCGGGCCGGGGCGATCCAGAACCTCACCCTCATCATCGGCTCCGCGGGCATCGGCGGCCTGGTGCTGGCGCCGAGCCTGCCGGTGGCGGTCGGGCTGGCCGTGCTGACGGGGCTGGTCTGCGGAATCTGCGGAGGCCTGGCCATCGCCCTCATCCAGACAGCCACGGACCCCTCGTACCTGGGGCGGGTCAGCTCCGTGATGGCCTTCACGGCGGTCGGCCTGGCCCCGCTGGCCTATCCCGTCTTCGGCTTCGCCGCGGATGTGTGGGGCGTGACCCCGGTGTTCCTGGCGGGGGCGGCGGTGAGCATGGCGGGCGCGATAGTCGGCACCTCGGCCCCCGAGGTCCGCCGCGCGGAGCTGGCCTTCGCCTGAGCGGGCCGCCCCTTGTTACGCGCCCTCGCACCGCTGCGCCGGATGCCGTCCGGCCGTGGTTGGTCGGGGTGCTCGCCGCCGCTGTCTCGGCCTGGGGCGGGTGGGCGGGTCCGGGTGGTCGGGCCCTGCGGGGCGAGGTCCCCTACCCGCCCTTCGCCCGTTCCCCGGGGCTGCGCCCCGGACCCCCTGGGGCTCCGCCCCAGACCCCGCGCCTCAAACGCCGGCGAGGCTGGATTGTGCCGCGCAGCGGCACATTCAGCCCGTCCGGCGTTTGAGGACCGGGTCCGGGCGGAGCCCGGGGAACGGCGGAAGGGCGGGTAGGGGACTCTGCCCCGCAGGGCCGACCCACCCGCACCCGCCCACTGGCCCCGCGCCGGGACGGCGGTGGCGAGCACCGCGCCCGGCCATCGCCGGACGGAGTCCGGCGCAGCGGCGCGAAGCCGGGGAGGCCCGCCAGGGCCGAGCCGCGCGAGCGGCGCGTAAAGAAGGGTGGGGTGGGGCTACATGCCCAGGCGGGCCACCGTGAGTTTGGCGATGGCTTCCTTCGGGCCGTCCAGTTCCACCGCGGCAGCGTCCTGGCGGCCGAACAGGAACAGGGTCAGTTCGCCCGGTTCGCCCGTGACCGTCACCACCGGCGCGCCCTTGTGGGCCACCGCCGTCTGGCCGTTCGGGCGGCGCAGGACCAGGCCCACCGGCGAGCGGCGGCCCGTCAGGCGGGACAGCTTCTCCAGGCGGGACCAGAGGGAGTCGGAGAAGACGGGGTCCAGGACGCGCGGGGACCAGTCCGGCTGGGCGCGGCGGACGTCCTCGGAGTGGACGTAGAACTCCACCGCGTTCGCCAGCTCGTCGATCTGCTTCAGCGAGTAGAGGGACATCTTCGGCGGGCCGGTCCGGATCAGCTGGATGAGCTCCTCGTACGGCTTGGCCCCGTACTCCTCCATCGCCTTGTCCAGGCGCGCCTTCAGCACGTTCAGCAGGAGTCCGCCCGCCGCGTCCGGGCGACGCTCCCGGACCACCACGTGCGCGGCGAGCTCCCGCGTCCGCCAGCCGTCGCACAGCGTCGGCGCCTCCGGGCCGGCCGACTCCAACAGGTCGGCCAGCAGCAGTCGTTCACGCTTCGCATGGGTAGACATGCGGGCCAGCCTACGGCTGGAACCCGCCCCGTGCCTGCCCATCAGGCGGACAGGGATCCTTGATCGTCCCCCCGGCCCGGCACAATGGCTCCCATGAGTACGTCCTCCCTCGATCCCGCCATCGCCGCCCGCCTCAAGCGCTCCGCGGACGGTCTGGTCCCGGCCATCGCCCAGCAGTACGACACCGGTGAGGTGCTCATGCTCGGCTGGATGGACGACGAGGCCCTGCACCGCACCCTGACCACCGGCCGCTGCACGTACTGGTCGCGCAGTCGTCAGGAGTACTGGGTGAAGGGGGACACTTCCGGCCACTTCCAGCACGTGAAGTCCGTCGCGCTCGACTGCGACGCCGACACCGTGCTCGTCCAGGTGGACCAGGTCGGGGCGGCCTGCCACACCGGTGCCCGGACGTGTTTCGATGCCGACGTCCTGCCCCTGGCCGGTCCCTCCGGCCCCACCGCCGAAGCCGAATAGCCGAAGCCGATCATAGGTAAGGTCCCACGCCATGGATCTTGAGACGTTCCGCAAGCTCGCGGCCGACCGCCGCGTCATCCCCGTCAGCCGCAAGCTGCTGGCGGACGGTGACACGCCCGTCGGGCTCTACCGCAAGCTGGCCGCCGAACGCCCCGGGACGTTCCTCCTGGAGTCCGCCGAGAACGGCCGCTCCTGGTCGCGCTACTCCTTCGTCGGCGTCCGCAGCGACTCCACCCTCACCGTCCGGGACGGCCAGGCCCACTGGATCGGCACGCCTCCCGTCGGCGTCCCGACCTCCGGCGACCCCCTGGAGGCCCTGCGGCAGACCGTGGAGGCCCTGCACACCCCCCGGGACCTGGCCTCCGGCATGCCGCCCTTCACCGGCGGCATGGTCGGCTACCTCGGCTACGACATCGTGCGCCGCCTCGAGCGCATCGGCGAGCACACCGAGGACGACCTGCAGCTGCCCGAGCTGACGATGCTGCTCACCTCCGACCTGGCGGTCCTGGACCACTGGGACGGCACCGTCCAGCTCATCGCCAACGCCATCAACCACAACGACCTGGCCGCAGGCGTGGACGAGGCGTACTCGGACGCGGTGGCCCGCCTCGACGCGATGGAGGCGGACCTCGCGCGGCCGGCCCCGTACGCGCCGATGCCGCTGCCGGCCTCCGAGCTGCCGGAGTACTCGGCCCTGTGGGGCGGCGAGAAGTACCAGGCCGCCGTGGAGGACGTGAAGGAGCGGATCCGGGCCGGCGAGGCCTTCCAGGTGGTGCCCTCGCAACGGTTCGAGACCCCGTGCAGCGCCTCCGCGCTCGACGTGTACCGGGTGCTGCGGGCCACCAACCCCTCCCCGTACATGTACCTCTTCCGCTTCGAGAACGGCTTCGACGTCGTCGGGTCCAGCCCCGAGGCGCTGGTCAAGGTCGAGGACGGGCGGGCCATGGTCCACCCCATCGCCGGCACCCGGCACCGGGGCGCCACCCCGCAGCAGGACAACGAGCTCGCCGACGAGCTGCTGGCCGACCCCAAGGAGCGCGCCGAGCACCTCATGCTCGTCGACCTCGGCCGCAACGACCTCGGCCGGGTCTGCGAGCCGGGATCGGTGGAGGTCGTCGACTTCATGAGCATCGAGCGGTACTCGCACGTCATGCACATCGTCTCCACCGTCACCGGTCGCGTCGCCGAGGGCAGGACCGCCTTCGACGTGCTCACCGCCTGCTTCCCGGCCGGCACCCTGTCCGGGGCGCCCAAGCCGCGCGCCATGCAGATCATCGAGGAGCTGGAGCCCACCCGCCGCGGGCTCTACGGCGGCTGCGTCGGCTACCTCGACTTCGCCGGGGACTCCGACACCGCCATCGCCATCCGCACCGCCCTGCTGCGCGACGGGAAGGCGTACGTCCAGGCGGGCGCCGGTGTCGTCGCCGACTCGGTGCCCGAGCTGGAGGACGCCGAGTGCCGCAACAAGGCCGCCGCGGTGCTGCGGGCGGTGGCAGCGGCGAACCGCCTCCACGGCGCCTGAGCCCGTAGGGGATAGTGGGGTACGTGAGTGCCGTACCCCCGCCCCGAACCGAACACGCCGATGCCGCCGCCGATCCCGGGCCCCCCTCGGGTCGCGGCGGCCGCCGCAGCGTGGCCGTCGCGCTGCTGTTCGGCGCGCTCGGCGCCACCGTCGTCCTGCTCGCCTCCGGCCGCGTCTGGGCCCGGGGCGTCGCCGCCATCGGCGGCGGCTCGCTGCCGGTGACCGCCGACGGGCGGGCCGTCACCGGCCTGCCCGCCGCCCTGGCCATCGTCGGGCTCGCCGCCCTGGTCGCCGTCTTCGCCGTCCGCGGCAGGAGCCGGCTGCTGGTCTCGGCGCTGCTCGCGCTGAGCGGCCTGGGCGCCGGGGCCGCCGCCCTGGCCAACGCGGACGGCCGACGCGCCCTGGACGCGCAGGCGGCCCGTACGACGGCCGACACCGCGGCCCACGTGGCCGGCCTCACCCACACGGCATGGCCGTACGTGACGGCCGTCGGCGGTGCGCTGATCCTGCTGGCCGGACTGCTCGCGCTGCGCTTCGGGAGCAGCTGGCCCACGATGGGCGGCCGCTACGAGCGCGACGGCAGCCCGCGACCCCGCAAGGCGGCCGTGGTGGACCCGGACCGGCCGGAGGACCTGTGGAAGGCTCTGGACCGGGGCGAGGACCCCACCGGCCCGGACCCGGCACCGTGAACCCCGACCCGGCACCGTGAACCCGGAGCCGTGAACCCGGCACCGTGATCCCGGGAACGACACCGTGAACCCGGAGCCGACCCCGTGAACGAGGTCGCCGCCTGGTACGGGACAATGACCATCGAGCGTTCGACACAGCACCGTTCGACACAGCACGTGCGGCGTGCGACAGAGCACACCCGAGTACGAGGAGCAACTCATGGCGGGCACTAGCCACGGACACACCCCGGCCGCCTGGACCGGTGTCATCATCGCGGTCATCGGTTTCTGCATCTCCGGCGCCTTCATGGTGCTGGCGAACCCGCTGGGCTTCTACGCGGGCCTCGTCGTCGTCGTCATCGGCGGTGTCGTGGGCATGGCGATGAAGGCCGCGGGCATGGGCGCGCCGAAGGCCGCGCACCACGACCTCGCCGAGGTCATCGCCGCGAACCGCGTCGCCGCCAAGGTCTGACCTGACGGATTCGGTACGCGGGTTTTCGAAAGGCGCGGCCCTGTCGGGCTGCGCCTTTTGTCATGAGCGGAGAGAATCAGCGGGTGGACCCCTCCTCCGGAACGACCGATCTCGCACCGCCTCCCGCGCCCGTCTCCCGGGCCGGCCGGCTGGCGCGTCCGGCGCTCACGCTGGCGGCGGCCGCCGCGGCCCTCGCGTACGTGGGGACCGTGGACCCGAACGAACCCGGCCACTATCCGGCCTGCCCGCTGTTCCGCCTGACCGGGGTCCTGTGTCCGGGCTGCGGAGGATTGCGCAGTGCGCACGCGTTCGCCCATGGCGATCTCGTGACAGCTATCGGGGCAAATGCCATGGCGGTCGCCGGCTACTTCTTCTTCGCCGGTTTCATGGTCCTGTGGCTGGTTCGCGCCTATCGCGGGGTGCCCGCCCCGAGGCTCGTCGTACGGCCGTTGTACTGGTGGGGGATCGGCGTGGTGGCCCTGGCTTTCTCCGTTGTCCGGAACCTGCCCCTGGGCTCTTTCCTGGCGCCCTGAGGTATAGCTGAAGTAAAGATTCCGAATGTCCATTTAATGGGACGCCGTCAACCGCGTGCGGAGGGCGAGGCGTCCTGCGGATACCATTTGAACTGCTGACCTTGCAGTTGTACGTGTCTGCAAGGCGGCCGACCGTCATCGACCCGGAAGGGGGCCGCTCGCGTGAGTGTGCTCGACGAGATCATCGAAGGGGTCCGCGAAGACCTTGCCGAACGGCAGGCGCGCGTCAGCCTCGACGAGCTCAAGGAGCGTGCCGCCAAGGCGCCCCAGGCCAAGGACGGCGTCGCTGCCCTGCGCGGCGACAGCGTCAAGGTGATCTGCGAGGTCAAGCGCTCCAGCCCCTCCAAGGGCGCGCTGGCCGCCATCGCCGATCCGGCCGGGCTCGCCGCCGACTACGAAGCGGGCGGTGCGGCGGTCATTTCCGTCCTCACCGAGCAGCGTCGTTTCGGTGGCTCGCTGGCCGACCTGGAGGCCGTCCGCGCCCGCGTGGACATCCCGATCCTGCGCAAGGACTTCATCGTCACGGCGTACCAGCTGTGGGAGGCCCGCGCCTACGGCGCCGACCTCGTGCTGCTGATCGTCGCGGCCCTGGAGCAGGAGGCCCTCGTCTCCCTCATCGAGCGGGCCGAGTCCATCGGCCTCACCCCGCTCGTCGAGGTCCACGACGAGGAGGAAGTGGAGCGCGCGGTCGCCGCCGGGGCCAAGATCATCGGCGTCAACGCCCGCAACCTCAAGGACCTCAAGGTCGACCGCTCCACCTTCGAGCGCGTCGTCGGCGAGATCCCGGCCCACATCGTCAAGGTTGCCGAGTCCGGCATCCGCGGACCGCACGACCTGATCGCCTATGCGAACGAGGGCGCGGACGCCGTCCTCGTCGGGGAGTCCCTGGTGACCGGCCGCGACCCGAAGTCGGCCGTGGCCGACCTCGTCGCCGCCGGCGCCCACCCCGCCCTGCGCCACGGGCGGAGCTGACCCGAACCCATGGCCCAAAACCGCCCCTCCGTCCGCACCCGACCGGGCTCCGGCCTGGCCGCCGTGCCGACGGCGCACGCGCCCCTGGCGCGCGGCTGCCGCCCTCGCGGCTGCCGCGCCCCGGCCCGGCGCGTCCACGGGCGGCGGGTCCGGTACGTGATCGGCTCCGAGCCCGGTCAGGTCAACGGCATGCGATGGCGACCCGGAGCCGCGTCGTAAGGAGAGCTCCCGGATGGTGTACGCCGTACACCGCCCGTCGGGCTCCCCGCACGGACCGCCCCCCGAGCCGCCGGCTCCGGGGCGGACCGCTCCGCACCGCCGTACGTCCATGCCCCAGCGGGGTGTGCGCGTCGCGGGCGGACGGCGCCATACGGTGAAGACATCCGCGTCGCATCCGTAGGAGTACCTGGGCATGTCCAGCGCCAGCAATTTCTTCATCCCGGACCCCGAGGGTCACATCCCCAACGCCGAGGGCTACTTCGGCGACTTCGGCGGCAAGTTCATCCCGGAGGCGCTCGTCGCCGCCGTGGACGAGGTCGCCGTCGAGTACGAGAAGGCCAAGGGCGACCCGGCCTTCGCGGCCGAGCTCAACGACCTGATGGTCAACTACACCGGCCGCCCCAGCTCCCTCACCGAGGTGCCCCGGTTCGCCGAGCACGCCGGCGGCGCGCGGATCTTCCTCAAGCGCGAGGACCTGAACCACACCGGCTCGCACAAGATCAACAACGTGCTGGGCCAGGCGCTGCTCACCAAGCGCATGGGCAAGACCCGCGTCATCGCCGAGACCGGAGCCGGCCAGCACGGCGTGGCCACCGCCACCGCCTGCGCCCTGTTCGGCCTCGAGTGCACCATCTACATGGGCGAGATCGACACCGAGCGCCAGGCCCTGAACGTGGCCCGGATGCGCATCCTGGGCGCCGAGGTCATCGCGGTGAAGTCCGGCTCCCGGACGCTGAAGGACGCCATCAACGAGGCGTTCCGCGACTGGGTCGCCAACGTGGACCGCACCCACTACCTCTTCGGCACCGTCGCGGGCCCCCACCCCTTCCCCGCCATGGTCCGCGACTTCCACCGGGTCATCGGCGTCGAGGCCCGCCGCCAGATCCTGGAGCGCACCGGCAGGCTGCCCGACGCCGTCGCGGCCTGCGTCGGCGGCGGCTCCAACGCCATCGGCCTGTTCCACGCCTTCATCCCGGACGCGGACGTCCGCCTGGTCGGCTTCGAGCCCGCCGGGCACGGCGTGGAAACCGGTGAGCACGCGGCCACGCTGACCGCGGGCGAGCCCGGCATCCTGCACGGATCGCGCTCCTACGTCCTCCAGGACGAGGAGGGCCAGATCACCGAGCCGTACTCCATCTCGGCCGGTCTGGACTACCCGGGCATCGGCCCCGAGCACTCCTACCTCAAGGACGCGGGCCGCGCCGAGTACCGGGCCGTCACCGACGACCAGGCGATGCAGGCCCTGCGGCTGCTCTCGCGCACCGAGGGCATCATCCCGGCCATCGAGTCCGCGCACGCCCTCGCGGGCGCCCTGGACCTCGGCAAGGAACTCGGCAAGGACGGCCTGCTCGTCGTCAACCTGTCCGGCCGCGGCGACAAGGACATGGACACCGCCGCCCGTTACTTCGACCTGTACGACGCGAACGCCTCCGAGGGGGAGTCCAAGTGAGCGGCACCATCGAACTCCTGTCGGCGACCCTCGCGAAGGCGAAGTCCGAGGACCGCGCGGCCCTCGTCGCCTACCTCCCGGCCGGCTTCCCGACCGTCGACGGTGCCATCGAGGCCGTCAAGGCCGTCATCGCCGGCGGCGCGGACGTGGTCGAGATCGGCCTCCCGCACAGCGACCCGGTCCTGGACGGCGCGATCATCCAGACCGCCGACGACATCGCCCTGCGCGGCGGCGTCAAGATCGCCGACACGCTGCGGACCGTCCGCGAGGCGTACGAGGCGACCGGCGCCCCGATCCTGGTCATGACGTACTGGAACCCCATCGACCGCTACGGCGTCGAGCGGTTCACCGCCGAGCTCGCCGAGGCCGGCGGCGCGGGCTGCATCCTGCCCGACCTGCCCGTCCAGGAGTCCGCGCTGTGGCGCGAGCACGCGGCCAAGCACGGTCTGGCGACCGTCTTCGTCGTGGCTCCCAGCAGCAAGGACGAGCGCCTCGCCACCATCACGGCGGCCGGCTCCGGCTTCGTCTACGCCGCGTCGCTGATGGGCGTCACCGGCACCCGCGAGTCGGTCGGCAACCAGGCGTCCGACCTGGTGCGCCGTACCCGCGCCACCAGCGACCTGCCGGTCTGCGTGGGACTGGGCGTCTCCAACGCCGTCCAGGCCAAGGAGGTCGCCGCCTTCGCCGACGGCGTGATCGTCGGCTCCGCCTTCGTGAAGCTGCTGCTCGACGCGCCGGACCTGCCCGCCGGGCTGGCCGCCGTCAAGGCACTGGCGGGCGAGCTCGCCGAGGGCGTGCGCCGGAGCTGACGGGCGGAGCGTTCGATCGGCCGACCGGACCCCTGAGCGGGTTCTGTAGCCCGATCGGGTGGAAGTAGGGGCAGGGAGGCACGAGAGTGCCTCCCTGCTTCGTTTGGCCGAACGTGAGCGACATGAACGACGGTGCGAACCGCGATGCGACGAAACGATCGGCCCGTGAGCGACTCCAGGCGGAGCGCGAGAAGCAGAAGGCGAGGGACAAGCGCCGGCGGACCCTCGTCGTGTCGGCGGCGGTGGTCGGCGTGCTCGGGCTGGCGGCCGTCGTCGGCCTGATCGCGGCGAACACCGGCAAGGGCGGGTCCTCCGCCAAGGGCGGCCCGCTGGTGGCCCCGTCCGGGGCCACGGGCAAGGACGCCCTCGCCATCCAGACCGGCAAGGACGGGGCCCCCTCCACGCTGACCGTCTGGGAGGACTTCCGCTGCCCGGCCTGCAAGGCCTTCGAGACCAACTACCGGGACATCGTCCACGACCTCGAGGCCAAGGGCCTCCTCAAGGTCGAGTACCACCTCGTCACCCTGATCGACGGGAACATGGGCGGCACCGGCTCGCTCAAGAGCGCCAACGCGGCCGCCTGCGCACAGGACTCCGGGAAGTTCGCCCCGTACCACGACGTGCTCTTCGACAACCAGCCCGAGGAGACCAACGACGCCTACGGCAACAACGCCAAGCTGCTGGAGCTGGCCGGGAAGGTCGACGGACTCGACACGGCCGCGTTCCGCACGTGCGTCGAGGACGGGACGCACGACAGCTGGGTGAACAAGTCGCAGGAGGCCTTCCGCGCGGGCAAGTTCCGCGGGACCCCGACCGTGCTGCTCGACGGCAAGGACATCTTCGGGGACCAGGCCAACCCGCTGACCCCGCAGAAGCTGAGGGAGAAGGTGGAGGCGGCAGGCAAGGGCGGCCCGGGCGCGGTGAAGGGCTCTCCGTCCCCGTCGGCGTCCGGCTCCCCGGCCAAGTCCAAGCCCGGATCCGGGTCCGCGTCGCCGTCCGCGTCCGCGTCCGGCTCGGCGAAGGCCTCCTCCGCCCGCACGGGCACGTCCTCGGGCTCCTCCGCGGGTTCCTCTTCCGGTTCCTCCTCATCCCCGGCCGCGCGCTCCGCGGGCCGGCCGGCCACGGGCGGTTCGGGCTCCGCCGACGACTCCCCGGACCACGCCGGGATGCCCATGGGGCACTGACGGCCGTCTCGATTCGGCAGCAGCTTGCCGGACGGGTTGCGGTCACCACCGTCCGGCAAGGTAGCGTCGGGTCTTGCCATGAACCTTGCCTTCATTCCCAGTCCGTCGACGGGCGTGCTCCAACTCGGACCGATCCCGCTGCGCGGCTACGCGTTCTGCATCATCATCGGCGTCTTCGTCGCCGTCTGGCTCGGCAACAAGCGCTGGATCGCGCGCGGCGGTAAGCCGGGCACGGTCGCGGACATTGCCGTGTGGGCGGTGCCGTTCGGCCTGGTCGGCGGTCGCCTCTACCACGTGATCACCGACTACCAGCTCTACTTCGGCGAGGGCCGCGACTGGGTCGACGCCTTCAAGATCTGGGAAGGCGGCCTCGGCATCTGGGGCGCCATCGCGCTGGGCGCCGTCGGTGCCTGGATCGGCTGTCGCCGGCGGGGCATCCCGCTGCCGGCCTGGGCCGACGCCCTGGCCCCCGGCATCGCGCTGGCCCAGGCCTGCGGACGCTGGGGCAACTGGTTCAACCAGGAGCTGTACGGCCGCGCCACCGATCTGCCGTGGGCGGTGGAGATCACCGACGGCCCGAACCGGGTCGCCGGGACCTACCACCCGACCTTCCTCTACGAGTCCCTCTGGTGCGTCGGTGTCGCCCTGCTGGTGATCTGGGCCGACCGCCGCTTCACGCTCGGACACGGGCGGGCGTTCGCGCTGTACGTCGCCGCGTACTGCGTGGGGCGCGGCTGGATCGAGTACATGCGGGTCGACGAGGCCCACCACGTCCTCGGCCTGCGCCTCAACGTCTGGACCTCGATCGTCGTCTTCGTGCTCGCCGTCGTCTACCTGGTGCTGTCGGCGAAGCTGCGGCCGGGCCGCGAGGCGGTCGTCGAACCGGACGCGAACGCCGTGCCCGGCGCCAAGGACGCTGACACGGTGGCCGGCGCCGAGGGCGGGGACACCCCGGCCGGGGAGGCCGCAGCCGAGGGCGACGAGGCCGATGCCGGGGCCGCGGCCGCCGAGGCCGAGCCGGCGGACGCTGCGGACGCCGAAGGCGAAGCCGAAGCCGACGGCGAGGACAAGGCAGGGGCCCCCGGGGCCAAGAAGCTCTGACCGGGATTCCGGTCGAAACGGGAGGGGCGCCGCGCACACCGCGCGGCGCCCCTCCCGTTTCGCGTGCGCCGGGTCAGGAGAGGACCGGCGCGTCCCGGCGGGACAGGGCCACGACCCGTTCCGCGCCCGCCAGCATCGCCGGGTCGACGAAGCGGCCGTCGGGCAGGGCCACCGCGCCCGGGGTGCGGCGGGCCGCGGCCACGATCTCCTCGGCGGCGCTGACCTCCGCCGGGCCGGGCAGGTAGGCCCGCTCGATCACCGGGAGCTGGCGCGGGTGGATCGCCGCGCGCCCCAGGAAGCCGAGGGCCCGGCCCCGGGCGCAGGAGGCCGCCAGCGCCTCCAGGTTCCGGATGTCGGGGAACACCGACTGGGCCGGCGGCGCCAGCCCGGCCGCCCGGGCCGCGACCACCACCCGGGAGCGCGGCCAGTCCAGGCCGGACTCCGAGGTGACGCCCAGGTCCGCCCGCAGGTCCGCCTCGCCCAGGGACAGGCCGCGCAGGGCGGGGTGCGCGCGGGCGATCTCGTAGGCACGTTCCACGCCGATCGCCGACTCCAGCAGGGCGTACAGGGCCACCCCCGCGGTGCGGTCGGCGGTGGCGACGATCTGCGCCGGCGAGGAGATCTTGGGCAGGCGCAGCCCGGCGAGGCCGCCGAGCCCGGCCAGCGCGCTGAGGTCGGCGCCGCCCCAGGGGGAGTCGAGGGCGTTGACGCGGACGTGGACCGGTACCGGGTGCCGGTCGCCGAGGAGTTCGGCGGTGGCGCCGCGGGCGTACTCCTTGCGGGAGGCCGACACCGCGTCCTCCAGGTCCACGATGACGGCGTCGGCCCCGGCCTGCAGGGCCTTGGACACCACCTCCGGGCGGTCGCCGGGTACGTAGAGCCAGGTCAGGATCACAGGGCCCCCTCCGTGCGGAGAGCGGTGATCTCGGCCGGGGAGAGGCCGATCTCGGCGAGGACGGCATCGGTGTCCGCGCCGTGCGGGCGGCCCGCCCAGCGGATGGAGCCGGGGGTCTCCGACAGTCGGAACAGGACGTTCTGCATGCGGATCGGGCCCAGCTCCGGGTCCTCGACCTCGGTGATCGTGTCCAGGGCCGCGTACTGCGGATCGGCCATGACGTCCCGTACGTCGTAGACCAGCGCGACCGCGGCCTCGGCCTCCTCGAAGGCGGCCGTCACCTCGTCCGCCTTGTGACGGGCGATCCAGCCGCCGACCGCCTCGTCGAGCACGTCCGCGTGACCGGCCCGACCGGAACCCGACGCGAACCACGGCTCGGAGATCAGCTCGGGCCGGCCCACGAGCCGCATCACGCGCTCGGCGATGGACTGGGCGGAGGTGGAGACCGCCAGCCAGCGGCCGTCCAGGCTGCGGTACGTATTGCGGGGCGCGTTGTTGGTGGAACGGTTGCCGGTGCGCGGCTGGACGTAGCCGAGCTGGTCGTACCAGAGCGGGTGCGGCCCGAGGACGGTCAGGATCGGCTCGATGATCGCCAGGTCCACCACCTGCCCGTGCCCGGTGCGGTCGCGTCCGGCGAGCGCCGCCATCACGGCGTACGCGGTGGTCAGCGCGGCGATCGAGTCCGCGAGCCCGAACGGCGGCAGGGTCGGCGGACCCTCCGGCTCCCCGGTGATCGCCGCGAAGCCGCTCATCGCCTCCGCGAGGGTGCCGAAGCCGGGGCGGTGGGCGTACGGGCCCTCCTGGCCGAAGGCCGTCACGCGGGTCAGGATCAGCCGCGGGTTCGCGGCGGACAGCTCGGGCCAGCCCAGACCCCAGCGCTCCAGGGTTCCGGGGCGGAAGTTCTCGATCACCACGTCGGCGGTGGCGACGAGGCGCAGCAGGGTCTCCCGGCCGCCGGGCGTGGACAGATCGAGGGTCATCGTCCGCTTGTTGCGGCCGAGCAGCTTCCACCAGAGGCCGATGCCGTCCTTGGCGGGGCCGTGGCCGCGGGAGGGGTCGGGGCGGGTCGGGTGCTCGACCTTGACGACCTCGGCGCCGAAGTCGCCGAGGAGGGTGGCGGCGAGGGGACCTGCGAAGAGGGTGGCGAGGTCGAGGACGCGGAGCCCTTGCAGGGGCGGGGCGGCGGCGGTGGTGCCGGTCCCGGTCCCGGTCCCGGTGGTGTCCTGGCCGGTGTAGGTCACGAGGCGGCTCCGGAGCGGGCGAAGGTGTCGGTCTGGGAGCGGGTCGGCATCGAGTCCTGGGCGCCGGGGCGCTGCACGGACAGGGCGGCTGCCGCCGAGGCCCAGCTCAGGGCTACGGGCATCGGCCGGCCCTCGCTCAGGGCCACGGCGAGCGCGCCGACGAAGGTGTCTCCGGCGGCGGTGGTGTCCACGGCCCGTACGTGCGGCGCGGGCACGGCCAGCGGCTCGCGGCCGCGGGCGGCGTACAGCACCCCGGCCGCGCCGAGGGTGACGACCACCTCCGGCACGTCCTGGAGCAGGGCCGCCGCGGCCAGGTGGACGTCGGTGAGCCCGGTGAGCGCGGCGGCCTCGTGCTCGTTGGGCACCAACAGGTCGGTCGCGGCGAGGAGTTCGGCCGGCAGCGGCTGGGCGGGGGCCGGGGTGAGGATGGTCCGGACCCCGTGGGCGCGGGCGGCGAGGGCGCCGGCGAGCACGGCCTCCAGGGGCAGTTCGAGCTGGAGGAGCAGGGAGTCGGCGGCGCCGATGCGGGCGGCGTCGCCCGGTTCAAGGGAGGTGACGAGGGCGTTGGCGCCGGGGATGACGATGATGCTGTTGCCGCCCTCGTCGTCCACGGTGATGTGCGCGGTGCCGCTGGCGCCCTCGACGGTGCGCAGGGCCGCCGTCTCGACCCCGGCGCCGGCGAGCGCCGAGCGCAGCCGTACGCCGAACTCGTCGGCCCCGACCGCACCGATCATCACCACCTCCGCGCCCGAACGGGCGGCGGCGACGGCCTGGTTGGCACCCTTTCCGCCGGGAACGGTGCGGAAGGAGCGGCCGGTGACGGTCTCCCCGAGACGGGGGGCCTTGGCCACGTAGGCGACGAGGTCCATGTTGGTACTGCCGAGCACGGCGATGGCCGTCATGAGCGGGCTGCCTCCTGTGCGGTGAGGTGGGCGAGGGTGTCGAAGCCGATGCCGTCGAAGCCGGGGACGGTGGTGGCGAGGCGGTTCTTCAGCGGGGCGGTCCAGCGGTGCGGGATGGCTTCGGGGGAGCCGGTGATCAGTCCGGCGAGGGCGCCCGCGGTGGCGCCGTTGGAGTCGGTGTCCCAGCCGCCGGAGACGGCGCGGCAGACGGAGTGGGTGAAGTCCCCGTCGGCGTGGGTGAGGGCGGCGGCGATCACTGCGGTGTTGGGGACGGAGTGGACCCAGTGGTAGTGGCCGTAGCGGGCGTGGAGCAGGTCGACGACGGTATCGAATCCGGTACCGGTGTTCCGCGCGTCCGAGGCCGTACGGATCCCGAAGCGGACGGCCTCGGCGAGGCGGGAACGGGGCGGTACGACGGCCAGGCCGGCCCGGAGCGCGGTGTGCACGTCGGCCCGGCCGGTGGCCGCGGTGGCGGTGGCGGCGGCCACGAAGGTGGCGGCGTGGGCGCCGTTGCCGGTGTGGGTGAGGGCGGCGTCCCGGTACGCCTGGGCCGCGGCGGCGGCCGGGGCGCCCGGGTTGGTCCAGCCGTGGACGTCGGCGCGGATCAGGGCGCCGATCCATTCGCGGAAGGGGTTGTGGTGGGTGGCGGTGGCGGGGGGCTCCAGGCCCTGGAGGAGGTTGCGGTACGCGACCCGCTCGGCCGTGAACGTACGGCCGGCCGGGAGCTCGTCGAGCCAGAGCCGGCCGACGTCGGCGGTGGTGAAGCCCTTGCCGTGGCGCTGGAGCAGGAGCAGGCCGAGGAGGGGGTAGTTGAGGTCGTCGTCCTCGGGGGTGCCGTCGATGTTCTCGGCGAGGGAGGTGGGCGCGGAGCGGCGGTTCCAGGGGTGCGCGGCGAGTACCTCCGGCGGTACGCCGCGCTCGGTGAACCAGTCGTCGAGCGGCCAGTTCCCCGCGGCCCGGGCCAGGGCCCGGATCCCGTGCAGGGGCAGCTTCTCCACGGGCTTCCCGAGCACGCAGCCGACGGCACGGCCGAGCCAGGCCGCCTCCAGCCTGCGGCGCAGGGCGGGGCCGCCTGAGGCGGCATCCGCCGGGCCCCTTGCGAAGCGGGCCCGGGCCTCGGCCCCGGCTCCGACCCGGACCTCCGTCCCGGCCTCGGCTCCGGCCCCGGCCTCGTCTCCGGCCTCGTCTCCGGCCCCTGCTCCGGTTCCGGCCCCGGCCCCCGCTCCTGCTCCGGCCTCGGCCTCGGCCCCGGCCCCCGCTCCGGCTTCGGCTCCGGTTCCGGCTCCTGCTCCGGCCTCGGGCCCAGGCCCGGCCCCGGCCCCGGCCCCGGCCCCGGCCCCGGCCCCGGCCCCGGCCCCGGCCCCGGCCTCGGGCACGGGCACGGCTCCGGCTTCGGCCCCGGGCACGGCTCCGGTCCTGGCTCCGGCCTCGGGCACGACATCGGACTCGGCCTCGGGCACGACATCGGCCTCGGCCTCGGCCTCGGCCTCGGTTTCTGGGTGGTGGGGCGGGGTGGGGGTGGAGAGTTTCCCCACCCCGCCCCTTCCCGGAGCCAGGGGCAGGCCCCTGGACCCCGGGGCGCGGGCGGCCCGGTGACCCGCGGGGTCGGGCCGAGGGGTCGGTTCGGCGGGTGTGGGGAGGGCCGCGAGGGCCGTCAGGAGGTCCGTGGCCAGGGCGCGGAGCGCCGGTGGGGCCGGTGTGGGGGAGGCGCCCGCCCGGGCCGGGGCGAGGTGGCCGCCCGCCGCGAGCCAGACCCGCAGCAGCGGCTCCGCGGCTTCCCCGCGGCCGTCCTCGGCTGCCTGCCGGAACTCGTGGCCGACCAGGTCCTCGGGCTGGACCCAGGTCAGCCGGACGGGCCCGGCTCCGCCGGCCGGGGCCGGTTCGGCGTCCCGGGTGGGCAGGCTCGGTCCGGGGGTGGGGACCGGTTCGCCGTCCGGGGCCGGCAGGCCCGGGTGGTCGGGGTTCAGGGGGGTGACCCTGGTTTCGGGGTGGGGTGGGGTGGGGGAAGTCTCGGGCCGGGCCGGGCCGGGGGTGGGCGTGGGTGGGGCCGAGTCGAGGGTCCCTGCTCCCGTGGCGCCCAGGGTGGCCGCGTCCGGGGCCGGGGGAGCGGGCGGGGGCGCCGGCCGGGTGGGGGTCATCGGGGGGCCGTCAGCGCCGCGAAGGCGGCTTCGTGGGTCCGGCGGCGGGAACGGTCGCGTGCGAAGACCTCCCGGGTCACCGCGGCCAGCGCAACGGCCGGGGCGCGCAGGTCCAGGCGGCTGGCCTCCGCGACCCGGTCCGCCCAGGCGGGGGGGACGGCAGGAACGCCCGACAGGGCGCCCGCGATCGCGCCGGCCATGGTCGCGATGGAGTCGCAGTCCCGGCCGTAGTTGACCGCGCCGAGCACGGAGGTCTCGTAGCAGCCGTCGCCGACGAGCAGCATGCCGAGCGCGACCGGGAGTTCCTCGATGGAGTGCAGGCGGGAGGGGCGCCGTGCGCCCAGGGACGGCGTGCGGTAGTCCGGGCCGACCGAGTCGTACGGGGCGACCGCCGCCCGGAGGGGGGCCAGCGCCGACTCGAAGTCCCGGTGCCCGGCGGCGACTTCGCAGACCGCCGCGATGGCCGCGCGGGTGCCGTCCTTGGCCAGGGAGAGGGCCGTGTCCACCACGGAGGCGGCCGTCGCCCCCGGCACGCAGGCCGCGGCCACCGCGGCCGCGAACACGCCCGCCGCCTCCCGCCCGTACGAGGACTGGTGCGCGCCGGTGACGTCCAGTGCCTCCGCGTACGCCCCGGCCGGATTGCCCGCGTTGACGAGGCCGACCGGCGCCATGTACATCGCCGCGCCGCAGTTCACGATGTTGCCGTTGCCCGCCTCCCGCGGGTCCGCGTGCGCGTAGTGCAGCCGGGTCACGATCCATTTCTCGGCGAGGAAGATCCGCTGGAGGGGGAGGGCGTCCGCCTCCAGCTCCGGGATCCAGCGGGGGGTGGTCATCAGGTCCGGCACCAGGTGCTCGGCGATCGCGTACGCGTCCAGGTGGTCCCGTACGGCCTCGTAGACCCGTACCAGCGCGTGCGTCATCAGGGTGTCGTCCGTGACGTGGCCGTCGCCCTTGTGGTACGGGGCGATCGGGCGCGCCGTACGCCAGTCCTCGTGCCACGGGCCGACGATGCCGCGCACCCGGCCGCCGTGCCGCTCCACGATCTGTTCCGGGGTCCAGCCCTCCACCGGGCCGCCCAGCGCGTCGCCGACGGCCGCGCCGACGAGGGCGCCGACGATCCGGTCGTCCAGGGTGGGGGAGGAAGTGTGGGTGCCGGGAGCGGGGTCCACGGGGGTCAGGGTCGTCATGTCGGTCGTCATGTCCGGGGCTTTCCTTGGGGCTTGGGTGAGGTGAGTTCCGTACGGGTGAGCAGCGCGGCCAGTTCGACGAGGTCGGTGCCCGCGAGGCGGGGGAGGGCGCAGCCGGAAAGGGTGCGGCACGCTTCGCGCCAGGCGGCGGGGAGCGAGTCGCCGCCGCCGAGGGCGCCGGTCAGCGCCCCGGCGAGGGCGGGGGCGGAGTCCGCGACGCGTGACAGGCAGGCGGCGGCCGGGACCGCCTCGCCGACCCGGCCGCGGGCGGCGGTGGCGAGGGCCAGGGCCACGGGAACGGTTTCCGCGGCGGCGATGCCGTAGCTGTAGACGTGGTCGACGATCTGGTGCTCCAGGAGCGGGACGATGGCGAAGGCCCCGCCGGTCGTCTCGGCGCGGGCGAGTTTCACCGCGTGCCGGGCGTTGCGGCCGATCTCGGTGGACTCCGGGAGCTGCGCGAGGGCCGCGTCGACGGCGGCGTCGGTGTCCGCGGCCGTGCAGGTCCCGGCGGAGGCGAGGGCGGTGGCGATGGCGGCGGCCATGGCGCGGGCGCCGTGGACCCCGTCGCCGTCCTGGGTGTAGCGGGCGTCGAACTCGGCGAGGTCCGCGGCGGCTTCGGGGTCCCCGGGATGGACGACGGCCAGGACGCAGGCACGGATGCAGGCGGCGTCGTCGAAGTAGTGCGGGTTGTCGTGGCCGGTGGCGGGCGGGCGCAGGCCGGCGGCGAGGTTGCCGAGGCCCGCGCGGACGGAGATCCGGGCGCGCAGGGGAAGGACGGCGGACTCGACCTCGGGCGCGCGTTCCGCTGCCGCGGCCACCTCGCTGGCCAGGGCGTTCCAGGCGAGATCGATGGCGGCGCGCATGCGGCGGGACCGGGAGAGGTCGCTGAGCAGCACTCCGGCGGCGGTGAGGACGGACTCGGCGGCGAAGGCGGCCCACTCGGCGTCGTCGGAGGGGCCGAGTCGGAGCGGTTCCGGGGGCTGGTTGAGGGCGATCGGGACGGGGAGCGTGGTGGTGGCGTTCTGCTCGGCGAAGGTGTCGAGCTCGCGGGTGAGGCGACGGGTCCACTCGGGCATGCGGCTGGCCCGGTGGCGTGCCGCGGGCCACCCGGCGGCGTCGCCCGCGGCGAGCCCGAGCAGCAGCCCCTCGATCCGGCGGGGCCCCGCGGGGGCGGGCCCGGGGGTCGCCTCGGCGCGCGGCTCGGCGGTGGCCGTGGCCGTGGCCGTACGGGGCTGCGCTCCCCGCGGAGCGGCGGGTCCCGCCGGGGCCGGCCCCGGCGGAGCGGCGGTGGCCGCCGGGGGGACGGTGAGCGGGCCTGCGGTGGCCTCCGTGGGGGCGGTACGGGCCTGCGTGCGCGGCGGGGCGGCGTGCCCCGCGGCGGTCGGCTCCGGGGCGGGCGGGCTTTCTTCGCCCCCGCCCCTTCCCGACACCGGGGGCGGGCTCCCGGGCCCCCGGACCGGCGCGGCCGACACCTCGGCGGGCCCGGGGGCGGCATGGCCCCGTACCCCGGTCGCGGCGCGAAGGAACTCGGGCACCGGCACGTCCCGGCCCCGCGCCGGTTCGGGCCCGCAGGCCGCAGGGGCGACGGGCTCGCCCGCTTCGTGGGTCAGGGTGTCGCCTTCCGGGGGTCGCGCGGCCCGGGCGCCGTCCTGGGGGGTGGCCTCCTCGGGTGGGGCGGTCGGTGGGAGGGGTGGGTTCGTGGTGGTGGCGGGGGAGGTGGAGGGGGAGGTGGGCGGGGAGGTCGGGGTCAGGGTCATCGGGGGGTCTCGGTTTCCGGGGTGAGGAGGTCCGCGATGTCCAGGACGTGGTAGCCGCGCATCGAGGGGAGGCAGCTGCCGCGGACCGGGCCGATCGCCGAGGACCAGGCGGCCGGGATGGCGGGGGCGCCGGCCATCGCGCCGGCGAGTGCGCCCGCAACGGCCGCCGTGGTGTCCGCGTCGCGGCCCATGTTGACCGCCATGAGGACGGAGGAGGCGAAGTCGCCACCGCACGCGGCGAACGCGCCGAAGGCGAGGCCGACCGCCTCGGGGGCCAGGTCCGTCCAGGGGTAGCCGCCGATGACCACCGCCGAGCGGACCGCCCGCTCGCCGCGCGGGGCGGCCGTCACGGCTCGGCGCAGGGAGCGGGCCGTCCAGGAGTCGGAGGGGATGACGGAGAGGGCCGCCGAGATGACGGAGGCCGCGGACCCGCCGGCCATCGCCGCCGCGACCCCGGCCGCGACGGCCTGGCCGCCGTAGATGCCCTCGCCGTCGTGGCTGACGCAACCGTCGATGGCGACGAGCCGGGCGGCCTCGGCCGGGCGGCCCGCCGCGAAGACGCCGAAGGGGGCCGCCCGCATGGCCAGACCGTCCGACCAGGCGTGCCGGTGCTGGGCGGAGATGGGGGCCGCCAGGCCACGCCGGAGGTTCTCCAGGGTGCCGCGCTCCGAGAAGCCCGCGCCGCGGAAGGGGCCTTCGTCCAGATCCGCGATCCAGTGGTGCCACGCGCGTTCGACGTGGGCGACCGTCAGCGCCGACCCGTGGCGGGCCAGCAGCAGGCCCGAGAAGATCGCGTACTCCGTATCGTCCGTGCCCGCCGGGTCGTCCGAGACGAAGCCCTCGATCCGGCCCCACTTCGCCCGGATCTCCGAGGGCTTCATGTTCTCCGCGGGGGCGCCCAGCGCGTCACCCACCGCGAGTCCGAGAAGAGCGCCCCGGGCCCGTTCGAGGAGGACCTGCGGATTGCATGCAATCAGCTCCATGGCGCGCCTCTCCACTTGATGGGACTCATATTGAGCCCTTGGGGGATTTGTGCCATGGCATGTGGTTTGTCGCTCGTCGCGAAACACCCGCCGCGGGCCGCCGTCACCCGGTCGCCGATCCCCAAAACCCCAGGTAAGTACGGCCTTCCTTGCTGGCGGGCGGCAAAAATCGTGCGTAGTTTCGAGGTGTTCCGGGGGAGTGGGTGTCCGCGCGTCGTCCATGGCACAGCTCTGTGCACTCACTCGTACAAAAGGGGAGATAGTCGGCATGTCCATCATTGATATCGAAGCACCGCTTCACGCCGCCCACCGCGACAACCACACCCACCGTGACGTCAACGGCGGATGGCTGCGCCCGGCGGTCTTCGGTGCGATGGACGGGCTGGTCTCGAACCTCGCGCTGATGACCGGCGTGGCGGGCGGCGCCGTCGCCCCGCACGTCATCGTCGTCACCGGCCTGGCCGGCCTCGCCGCCGGAGCCTTCTCCATGGCGGCGGGGGAGTACACCTCGGTCGCCTCGCAGCGTGAGCTCGTGCTCGCCGAACTCGACATAGAGCGCCAGCAGTTGCGCAAGCACCCCATCGACGAGATGGAGGAGCTGGCCGAGCTCTACGTCTCGCGCGGCGTCGAGCCGGCGCTGGCCCGCGAGGTCGCCATGCAGCTCTCCCGCGACCCCGAGCAGGCGCTGGAGATCCACGCCCGCGAGGAGCTCGGGATCGACCCGGACGACCTGCCGTCGCCGATGGTCGCCGCGGTGTCCTCCTTCGGATCGTTCGCGCTCGGCGCGCTGCTCCCGCTGCTGCCGTACCTGCTCGGCGCGGTCACCCTGTGGCCGGCGGTCCTGCTGGCGCTGCTGGGCCTCTTCGCCTGCGGCGCGGTGGTCTCCCGGGTCACGGCCCGGTCCTGGTGGTACAGCGGGCTGCGCCAGCTCGTCCTGGGTGGCGCGGCCGCGGGTGTGACGTACATCCTGGGAACCTGGATCGGCGGGGCCGTAGGCTGACCGTGCAGGGAGTGAGACACTATGCAGTACGCAACATAAGTAGTCAGTTACTCGGCGGTTTCGATTCCGTGTCCGCCGGGCATCAGACCCTGGGCGCCGGGCAATGAGGCCCGCCCCGTGCCGGGACCTTCGTCCCGTGTCCCGATGGCAGGACACCCGCGAAAGTCCCCTCTTGTCTGCCCCGTGCAGTGTCCGCATGCTGGAATGACGTATCCGCTTCTCGGGATTGTCGTCATCATGTAATCTGCACGAAATTTCGCAGAGGGCCAACGTCGTCCCTCGGCTATGCACATATGCCACGACGACGACGGGAGAGCCGATGCGTTCCGCATCCACGCACTCCGCGACCGGCCTCAGCAACACCGCCTGGTCGCCCATGGACGGTCGCCCCGCCCAGCAGGGCATGTACGACCCGCGCAACGAGCACGACGCCTGTGGCGTCGGCTTTGTGGCCAACCTCACCGGCGAGGCCAGCCACACGCTGGTCGAGCAGGCGCTGACCGTATTGCGGAACCTCGAGCACCGAGGCGCCACCGGATCCGAGCCCGACTCGGGCGACGGCGCCGGCATCCTCTCCCAGGTCCCCGACGCGTTCCTGCGCGAGGTGGCCGGTTTCGACCTCCCCGAGGCCGGCGCGTACGCCGTCGGCATCGCCTTCCTCCCCGCCGACGGCACCGCACAGGCCGTCGCCGTGGAGCAGATCGAGGCCATCGCCGCCGAGGAGAACCTGACGGTTCTCGGCTGGCGCGAGGTGCCGGTCACCCCCGACCTGCTCGGCAACGGCGCCCGCGCCACCATGCCGGCCTTCTCGCAGCTCTTCGTGAGCAACGGGACGAGCGGGATCGAGCTGGACCGCAAGGCCTTCGTGCTGCGCAAGCGCGCCGAGCGCGAGGCCGGGGTCTACTTCCCGTCGCTCTCCGCCCGCACGATCGTCTACAAGGGCATGCTGACCACCGGCCAGCTCGAGCCCTTCTTCCCGGACCTCTCGGACCGCCGCTTCGCCTCCGCGATCGCCCTGGTCCACTCCCGGTTCTCGACGAACACCTTCCCGTCGTGGCCGCTGGCCCACCCGTACCGCTTCGTCGCGCACAACGGCGAGATCAACACGGTCAAGGGCAACCGGAACTGGATGCGGGCCCGCGAGTCCCAGCTGGCCTCCGGCCTCTTCGGTGAGGGCGCCCTCGAGCGGATCTTCCCGATCTGCACCCCGGACGCCTCCGACTCGGCCTCCTTCGACGAGGTCCTGGAGCTGCTCCACCTCGGCGGCCGGTCCCTCCCGCACAGCGTGCTGATGATGATCCCGGAGGCGTGGGAGAACCACACCTCCATGTCGCCGGCCCGCCGCGCGTTCTACAAGTACCACTCCACGCAGATGGAGCCGTGGGACGGCCCCGCCTGCGTCACCTTCACCGACGGCACCCAGGTCGGCGCGGTCCTCGACCGCAACGGTCTGCGCCCCGGCCGCTACTGGGTCACCGACGACGACTTCGTCGTGCTCTCCTCCGAGGTCGGTGTCCTGGACATCGACCCGGCCAAGGTCGTCCGCAAGGGCCGCCTGCAGCCCGGCAAGATGTTCCTCGTCGACACCGCCCAGAAGCGGATCATCGAAGACGACGAGATCAAGGACGCGCTGGCCGCCGAGCACCCGTACGCCGAATGGCTGGAGACGGGCGAGATCGAGCTGACGGACCTGCCCGAGCGTGAGCACATCGTGCACACCCACGCCTCGGTCACCCGCCGCCAGCAGACCTTCGGCTACACCGAGGAAGAGCTCCGCGTCATCCTCGCGCCGATGGCCCGCACCGCGGGCGAGCCGCTCGGCTCCATGGGCACGGACTCCCCGATCGCCGCCCTGTCCGAGCGCCCCCGGCTGCTCTTCGACTACTTCACCCAGCTCTTCGCGCAGGTCACCAACCCGCCGCTGGACGCCATCCGCGAGGAGCTCGTCACCTCGCTGCTGTCCTCGCTCGGCCCGCAGGGCAACCTGCTGGAGCCGACCGCCGCGTCCTGCCGCAGCGTCACGCTGCCGTTCCCGGTGATCGACAACGACGAGCTGGCCAAGCTCATCCACGTCAACGCCGACGGCGACATGCCGGGCATGAAGGCCGCCACCCTCTCGGGCCTGTACCGGGTCTCGGGCGGAGGTGCGGCGCTGGCCGCCCGCCTGGAGGAGATCCGCGGCGAGGTCGACGCGGCCATCGAGAACGGCGCGCACCTGATCGTCCTCTCGGACCGTCACTCCGACGCCGAGCACGCGCCGATCCCGTCGCTGCTGCTCACCTCCGCGGTGCACCACCACCTCATCGCCACCAAGCAGCGCACCCAGGTGGGTCTGCTGGTCGAGGCCGGCGACGTCCGCGAGGTCCACCACGTCGCGCTGCTCATCGGCTACGGCGCCGCCGCGGTCAACCCGTACCTCGCCATGGAGTCCGTCGAGGACCTCCTGAGCGCCGGTACCTTCCTGTCCGGCCTCGCGCCGGAGCAGGCCATCAAGAACCTGATCTACGCGCTCGGCAAGGGCGTCCTGAAGGTCATGTCCAAGATGGGCATCTCCACCGTCGCCTCCTACCGCGGCGCGCAGGTCTTCGAGGCCGTCGGCCTGAACGAGGAGTTCGTCGCGGCGTACTTCGCGGGCACCGCCACCAAGATCGGCGGCGCCGGCCTGGACGTCATCGCCAAGGAGGTGGCCGCGCGCCACACCAAGGCGTACCCGGCCTCCGGCATCGCGGCCACGCACCGCGCGCTGGAGATCGGTGGCGAGTACCAGTGGCGCCGCGAGGGCGAGCCGCACCTGTTCGACCCGGACACGGTCTTCCGCCTGCAGCACGCCACGCGCAACCGCCGGTACGACATCTTCAAGCAGTACACGGACCGGGTGAACGAGCAGTCCGAGCGCCTGATGACGCTCCGCGGGCTCTTCGGCTTCAAGACGGAAGACCGTCCGTCGATCTCCATCGACGAGGTCGAGTCGGTCGCCGACATCGTCAAGCGCTTCTCCACCGGCGCCATGTCGTACGGCTCCATCTCCAAGGAGGCGCACGAGACCCTCGCCATCGCCATGAACCAGTTGGGCGCCAAGTCCAACACCGGTGAGGGCGGCGAGGACCCGGACCGCCTGTACGACCCGGCGCGCCGCTCCTCCATCAAGCAGGTCGCCTCCGGCCGCTTCGGTGTCACGAGCGAGTACCTGGTCAACGCGGACGACATCCAGATCAAGATGGCGCAGGGTGCCAAGCCCGGCGAGGGCGGCCAGCTGCCCGGCCACAAGGTCTACCCGTGGGTCGCCAAGACCCGGCACTCCACCCCGGGCGTCGGCCTGATCTCCCCGCCGCCGCACCACGACATCTACTCCATCGAGGACCTGGCTCAGCTGATCCACGACCTCAAGAACGCCAACCCGGTCGCCCGCATCCACGTGAAGCTGGTCTCCGAGGTCGGCGTGGGTACGGTCGCGGCCGGTGTCTCCAAGGCCCACGCGGACGTCGTCCTCATCTCCGGCCACGACGGCGGTACGGGCGCGTCTCCCTTGACGTCCCTGAAGCACGCGGGCGGTCCCTGGGAGCTCGGCCTCGCCGAGACCCAGCAGACCCTGCTGCTCAACGGGCTGCGCGACCGCATCGTGGTCCAGACGGACGGCCAGCTCAAGACCGGCCGCGACGTCGTCATCGCCGCGCTGCTCGGCGCCGAGGAGTTCGGTTTCGCGACCGCGCCGCTCGTCGTCTCCGGCTGCGTCATGATGCGCGTCTGCCACCTGGACACTTGCCCGGTCGGCATCGCCACCCAGAACCCGGTCCTGCGCGACCGCTTCTCCGGCAAGCCCGAGTTCGTCGTCAACTTCTTCGAGTTCATCGCGGAGGAGGTGCGCGAGCTCCTCGCCGAGCTGGGCTTCCGCACGATCGAGGAGGCCGTCGGCCACGCCGAGCTCCTCGACACCAGCAAGGCCGTCACGCACTGGAAGGCGCAGGGTCTCGACCTGGAGCCGCTCTTCTACGTGCCGGAGCTGCCCGAGGGCGCGGTCCGCCACGCCCTGATCGAGCAGGACCACGGTCTGGAGAAGGCGCTCGACAACGAGCTCATCCGCCTCGCCGCGGACGCGCTGAACGCCGACTCGGCCGAGACCGCGCAGCCGGTCCGCGCCCAGGTCGCGATCCGCAACATCAACCGGACGGTCGGCACCATGCTCGGCCACGAGGTGACGAAGAAGTTCGGTGGCGCGGGCCTGCCCGACAACACCATCGACCTGACCTTCACCGGTTCCGCCGGCCAGTCCTTCGGCGCCTTCCTCCCGCGCGGTGTGACGCTGCGCCTCGAGGGTGACGCCAACGACTACGTCGGCAAGGGCCTCTCCGGCGGCCGCGTCGTGGTCCGTCCCGACCGCGGCGCCGACCACCTGGCCGAGTACTCGACCATCGCGGGCAACACGATCGGCTACGGCGCCACCGGCGGCGAGCTGTTCCTGCGCGGCCGCACCGGCGAGCGCTTCTGCGTCCGCAACTCCGGCGCCCTGGTCGTCTCGGAAGGCGTGGGCGACCACGGCTGCGAGTACATGACCGGCGGCACCGCGGTCGTCCTCGGTGAGACGGGCCGCAACTTCGCGGCGGGCATGTCGGGCGGCGTCGCGTACGTCATCGACCTGGACCCGGCCAACGTCAACGTCGGCAACACGGGCGCGCTCGAAGCCCTCTCCGACACCGACTCCCAGTGGCTGCACGATGTGGTGCGCCGCCACGAGGAGGAGACCGGCTCGACCGTGGCCGCGAAGCTCCTGGCTGACTGGACCGCCTCGGCGGCCCGCTTCAGCAAGATCATCCCGACCACGTACAAGGCAGTGCTCGCCGCCAAGGACGCCGCTGAGCTCGCCGGACTCTCCGAGTCCGAGACCACGGAGAAGATGATGGAGGCGGCGACCAATGGCTGACCCGAAGGGCTTCCTCACCACCCCGCGCGAGACCGCCTGCACCCGTCCTGTGGCCGAGCGCCTCAAGGACTGGAACGAGGTCTACGTTCCGGGCTCGCTGCTGCCGATCATCAGCAAGCAGGCCGGCCGCTGCATGGACTGCGGCATCCCGTTCTGCCACAACGGCTGCCCGCTCGGGAACCTGATCCCCGAGTGGAACGACTTCGCGTACCGCGAGGACTGGACCGCCGCCTCCGAGCGGCTGCACGCGACGAACAACTTCCCGGAGTTCACCGGGCGGCTGTGCCCGGCGCCGTGCGAGTCCGCCTGCGTGCTCGGCATCAACCAGCCGGCCGTCACCATCAAGAACGTCGAAGTCTCGATCATCGACAAGGCGTGGGACAACGGCGACGTCACCCCGCAGGCGCCCGAGCGCCTGTCGGGCAAGACCGCCGCGGTCATCGGCTCCGGCCCGGCGGGTCTCGCCGCGGCCCAGCAGCTGACCCGGGCCGGCCACACCGTGGTCGTGTACGAGCGCGCCGACCGCATCGGCGGGCTGCTGCGCTACGGCATCCCCGAGTTCAAGATGGAGAAGGTGCACATCAACCGCCGCATCGAGCAGATGCGTGCGGAGGGCACCAAGTTCCGTACCGGTGTCGAGGTCGGCCGCGACATCACCGCCACCGACCTGCGCAAGCGGTTCGACGCGGTGGTCATCGCGGCGGGCGCGACCGTCTCCCGCGACCTCCCGGTCCCGGGCCGCGAGCTCAAGGGCATCCACTTCGCGATGGAGTACCTGCCCCTCGCGAACAAGGTCCAGGAGGGCGACTTCATGGCGCCCCCCATCACGGCCGAGGGCAAGCACGTGGTCGTCATCGGCGGTGGCGACACCGGCGCGGACTGCGTGGGCACCGCCCACCGCCAGGGCGCGGCCTCGGTCACGCAGCTGGAGATCATGCCGCGCCCCTCCGAGGACCGGCCCACCGGCCAGCCCTGGCCGACCTTCCCCATGCTGTACAAGGTCACCTCTGCTCACGAGGAGGGCGGCGAGCGGATCTACTCCGTCTCCACCACCCACTTCGAGGGCGACGAGGACGGCAACGTCCAGGCCCTCCACCTGGTCGAGGTCGCCTTCGAGGACGGCAAGCTCGTCCAGAAGCCCGGCACCGAGCGCGTCCTCCCCGCGCAGCTGGTCACCCTGGCGATGGGCTTCACCGGCACCGACCAGGAGAACGGCCTCACGGCGCAGTTCGGCCTGGCCATGGACGCCCGCGGCAACATCGAGCGCGACGCCTCCTACGCGACCAACGTCGACGGCGTCTTCGTCGCCGGCGACGCCGGCCGCGGCCAGTCGCTGATCGTGTGGGCCATCGCGGAAGGCCGTTCGGCCGCCCGCGGCGTGGACCGCTTCCTGACCGGCACCAGCGCCCTCCCGTACCCGGTCAAGCCGACGGACCGCTCGATCACCGTCTGATTCTCGACGCCGTGCTCGCACCGCTCGGCCGCAGGCGGCCTCCCGGGCTTCGCCCGGCTGCGCCGGCCTCCGGCCGTCGGGTGGTGGCTGAGGTCTCGCAGTACCCCCGGCCCCGGCCGGGACCCCTCATACGGTCCGTACAACGAAGTACGGCACGCCGACACAGCGCCCGCCACGTCCCCGACCAGGGGTGGCGGGCGTTGTGGCGTTCCGGATGCGGGCTACTCGGCCCGGGGTGCGGTTGCTCTCGTTGTGGTCCAGCCGGTGTCGGTCATGGTGCCTCCTGATGGTCCGTTGCCGACTGGTGATGTGCAGGTTCGGGGGTCGTCAGAGGGGCCTGGGGGAGGTGTAGCCGACCACGTACCGGGATGTCGCCGACTGCTTGGTGTTCTTGTAGGTCAGTTTGTCGCTCGAGTTGCCCTCCACGGAGAAGTAGGCCTTGTACCTGGTGCTGTAGGCGGTCAGTACGCCGACGTGGTCGATGACGCCGTCGGCGTTCCAGTCGTAGCTGACGACGTCTCCCTTCTTGGGGACGTATGCCTTGGCCTCCACCTGGGCGCGCGTGTGCCAGGTGCCGTTGGCGCGGCCGTAGTCGCGGAAGGAGGCTGCCGAGGCGTTGAGGCCGGTGACCTTGGCGCCGCCCCAGTACCACGTGTACTTCGCGAAGTCGGAACACCAGGCGCGGGACTTCCAGTTCGCGGTGGTCCAGGTCTTGGTGCCGTTGACGTACATGTAGCCCTTGCTCTTGCCGCAGGCGGCGCCGTTGGTGCCGGTGCGCGGGGCGCTCGTACCGTCGAAACGGCGGTTGCGCGGGTCGGTCCAGAAGCCCGTGTAGAAGTTGCAGTTGTTCTTGGCGTTGACGCCGTCGGCCGCGCCCTCGTACCTGCGCTTGCGGACCTCGGCGTTGTCGCTGGTGTACTGGCCGAGGGCCTGCGCGGCTATGCCGTCGCCGAGCGTGGCGGCCTGTGCCGCCCCCGCCATGGTGAGGTCGCCGAGTGTCAGGCCGGCCGTCAGGGCCAGTACGGCCGCCGCCTTGAGGGCGCGGTGTCGTCCCGTGCCGTGAAGGGGTGCCGGGGGTATCGGAATTGGCGTCGTCATGCCATGACCTCGCGAAGTCGGACCGGATGGGGGTGGTGCGGGGTGGTGAGCCGGCCCCATGGGGCTGAGCCCAGGCCTGGATGCCCGCCGACCGACCATCACCCGGACGGGAAAGCAGCGTCCAGCGATCTCCCTGTCCCGGACACCGGACGGCCGTCCGGGCTGGTCAGGGGGCCGGGAGGCTGGCAACTCGGTCTGGAAGATGGCGGGTTCTGCTGTAGCTGACAGGGCCTCGGACTGGAAAGCATGTGCACCATGGATCCCGCCGACGACCTGGAACCGGGAAGAGCCGACAGCGCCACCGCGTTCATCGCTCTGCTCCGGGAGCTGAAGAGCCGTTCCGGACTGACCTACCGGCAGCTCGAACGCCGCGCCGCCGACCAGGGCGGGGTGCTCGCCCGCAGTACGCTCGCCGACGTGCTGGCGGGCAAGAAGCTTCCGCGCCCCGAACTCCTCTCGGACTTCGTACGGGCCTGCGGCGACGGTGCGCGGGCCGATGAGTGGCTCGGGGCATGGAGCCGCATCGCCGCGCAGCCGCCTACCGTTCCCGCCGTTCCCGCCGAGCGGACAGCCGCGCCGTCGGCCGAGTCGCCCGTTCTGCCCGGCCGGCGCCGGCGGCTCCTGGTGGGGCTGGCGGTCGTCGGGGTGCTGGCGGCAGCGGCCGTGGTCGCGGGCATCACCGGCTGGCCGCGCACCGGCTCCGGCGCCCCGGCGAAGTCGGCCTTGCGCGAACCGCTGCCGGCGCACCTGCCCGTCGGCAGCGCGCTGTGGATCCGGCCGGCTCTGGCGCCGGGGCTCTGCCTGAGCGACGGCGTCGTCAGGGACCACCGCTACGACTCCCTGGTGGCCGTACAGCGTCCGTGCGAGGAGACCGCGCCGCAGCGCACGACCCTGGTGAACGCGGGCGTCGGCACGTACCGCATCCAGTGGTACCGGCCCGAGCTGGGTGCCGGATGCCTTCGATTGCGCGGGCAGGGGGCGGGCGCCGAACTGCTGGAGCCGTGGGACAAGTGCGACCTCGCGAGCCACTTCCGCTTCGAGCCGGCGCGGGCCGCGAACGCGAGCGGCTATCGCATCCGGGTCAACGGGCAGGGCTGCGTGGGAATCAAGGGCGGCGGCGCCGAGCCGGGAACGGAGGCCGTGGTCGAACCGTGTGCCCAGGACGCCAGGCAGATCTTCACCGTCACCCCGGTGTCCCCGGTGTCCCCGGCGTCCCCCGAGACCTCCACCGCGCCGACGGCGTCGTAGCCGAGGTCACCTGGCCGGTGGCTCGGCCAGGAGGACGACCCGCGGTGACCCGGGGAGTATGCCGAGCTGCGGTGTCGGTGGGGGCGGGTTATCAAGGGGAGTGAAGGCGAGCCCGGGTGGTGTGGGGGTCGTCGCCCCCACGGTTGAGGAGTGCGTCTCGTGGAGTTCGAGGTCAATGGCGTCCCGTGTGCGGTGGACGTGGACGGTGATCCGGCTGCCGTGGAGGTCGTGCGGGAGCAGTTGGGGCTGACCGGGACCAAGCTGGTCTGCGCCGGCGGGGTCTGCGGGGCGTGCACGATCCAGGTCGACGGCGAGCCACGGGTGGCGTGTCTGACGCCGGCGGCGCGGCTGAGCGGGCGGCGGGTGACGACGGTGGAGGGGCTGGCCGGTCACCCGGTCGGGCGTGCCTTCGCCGGGGAGGACGCCTTGCAGTGCGGGTACTGCACGCCCGGGTTCGTGGTCGAGGCGGCCGCGTTCTTCGAGCGGTGGCGGGCCGCGCACGGGCGGGCCAGGCCGGGGCGGGAGGAGATCGCCGAGGCGCTGGCGGGCCACCTGTGCCGTTGCGGCGCCTATGAGGGGATCTTCAGAGCCGTGGCGGCGGCCTGCGCGGGCGAGTACGAGACGGATGCGGTGCAGGGGCCGGTCCCGCGTGCCGAGGCCGCCGAGAAGGTCGACGGGTCGGCCCGGTACACCACCGATCAGCGGCCCGAGGGGCTGCTGGAGGGGGTGATCATCCGCTCGCCGCACGCGCATGCGTACGTACGGTCCCTGGAAGCCGGGGATCTGCCGCTGGTGCCGCTGCTGCCGCCCGACGGCGTGGTGCGGTACGTCGGGCAGCCCGTGGCGGCGGTCGCCGCGGCGGACCGGGCCTCCGCGCGGGCGGCCGCCGGACGGGTCACGGTGGAGTACGAGGTGCTGCCGGCGGCCCTCGACGTGGATCGGGCGCGGGCCGGCGAGGGGCCGCTGGTCTACGAGGACAAGGCGGCGCGGAAGCTGGCGCCCGGATCGGGTGAGGCCCCACAGCTGACGCCCGCCCGCTGGCGCGGCAACCGGCGCGGGCCCTCCGCCATGAGCAAGCGGCCCGCCACGGCCGTGCGCCGGATCATCGAGGCGCGCAAGAACAGCCCCGAGCGGGTGGTGGAGGGGCTGTTCACGACCGCCGCGCAGACCCACACCCCGCTCGAACCGCACGCCTGCCTGGCCCGCTGGGACGACGGCACCCTCCACCTGGAGGTGTCCACGCAGTCGGTCAAACAGGTGGCCGTACTCGCCGCCGAGCGCTTCGGCGTGCCCCTCGAACGGGTGGTGGCCCGGGCCGTGCACGTGGGCGGCGGCTTCGGCTGCAAGATGGGGCTGACCTCCGACGTGGTCGCCGCGGTGGAGCTGGCCCGGCTGCACGGCGCCCCCGTGCGGGTGGTGCTGGACCGGGACGAGGAGCTCACCGACGGCGGGTACCGGCCCGGCACCCGGATCCGGCTGGCGATGGCCGCGGACGCCGCCGGGGAGCTGAGCGCGCTGGCCATCGACGTGGACACCGACGGCGGGGTCTCGGTGGGCGGCACCGTCGCGGCGCTGGCCCGGTTCATGTACGGCAAGGCACCGCGCCGGCTACGGGACTTCGACACCGTCACCCACCGGCCTCCGGGCGCGCCCTTCCGCGGCCCGGGCGGACCCACGATGTGCTGGGCCCTGGAACAGGCCGTCGACGAGATGGCCCACCGGCTCGGCCAGGACCCCATCGCCCTGCGCCGCCGCTGGGACGGCAACCCCAAACGCCACGCCCTGTACGACCTGGCCGCGGCCCTTCCGGCCTGGTCGGGCACCCGCGGCGGCACCGGGCGGTTCCGCCGGGGCGTCGGCGTCGCGGCGGCCAACTGGCTGTACTTCCTCGACCCCGCCACCGAGGTCGAGCTCACCGTCGAGGACGGGATCGTGGTCGCCCGCTGCGCCGTACAGGACATGGGTACGGGCGCGCGCACCGTGCTGCGCCGGGCCGTCGCCGAAGGACTCGGCGTGGCGGAGGACAGGGTCCGGGCGGAGGTCGGGCACAGCGACACCGTCCACGGCCCCACCTCCGGCGGCAGCCGCACCACGCCGTCGATCGTGCCCGCCGCCGCGGACGCCGCCGCACGGCTGCGCAAGGCGCTCGGCGAGGGCGGCGGTGACGGCGGCGGCGACATGGCCGCCCGGCTGGACGGGGCACACGGCGTACGGGTCACCGGCCGGCGCACCCGGGACCACCGGGGCTTCGTGACCCCCCTCAACCTGACCATGGGCGGCGTGGCCATCGGCCGCGGCTTCACCGGATCGGTGCAGGTCGCCGAGGTGGAGGTGGACACCCGGCTCGGCCGGATCCGCCCGCTGCGCGTGTGGAGCGGCATCGCCGCGGGCCGCATCCACGAGGAACGCCTCGCCCGCAGCCAGTGCGAGGGCGCCGTCATCCAGGGCGTCGGCTACGCCCTGTTCGAGGAGCGGCGCACCGACCCGGCCACCGGCCGGGTGCTGACCGACAACCTGGAGGACTACCGCATCCCCGGCATCGCGGACACCCCCGAGATCACCGTCCACTTCCACCAGGAGGGCTTCGACCACGTCCCCGGCGGCGGAGTCGGCCTCGGCGAGATCTCCACCCTGCCCACCGCCGCCGCCCTGGCCAACGCGGTCCACGACGCCACCGGCCGGCGCCCGTACGACATGCCCATCCGCCCCGACCGGCTCCTGGAAGGACTGGGTACGTGAGCACCGAGCCCACCCTCACCGACCTCTCGGCCGCCGTCCTGGCACGCGGCGGGGAGCTGCGCGCCGGAGGCACCGACACCACCGCCCGGCAGCGCTCGGGCATCACCCCGGGCCCGTTCACCGACCTCGACGGCGTGGACGGCCTGCGCGGCTGCACGCCGATGCCCGGCGGCGGGCTGCGGATCGGCGCCCTGACCACGCTCGCCGCGCTGGCCGCAGATCCGCGGGTGCGCTCCGGCTGGCCCGCCCTGGCGGTGTCGGCCGGGATCGCCGCGACCCCGCAGATCCGCGCCGCCGGCACCCTGGGCGGCAACCTGCTCCAGCGCAACCGCTGCTGGTACTACCGCAATCCGCACGTCAGCTGCCTCCAGAAGGGCGGCTCCGGCTGCCCCGCGCGCGAGGGCGACCACCACTTCGGCGTGGTCAGCGGCGACGGCCCGTGCGTCGCCCCGCACCCGTCGACCCTCGCGATGGCCCTGCTCACCTACGACGCCGGGGCCGAGATCCACGGCGAATCGCCGCGCACCGTCGCCGAGTTGTACGGGGACGGCGACCGGCTCCACCAAGCCGACCACCTGCTGGCACCGGACCGCATCCTCACCGCGGTCCTGCTGCCGCCGCCGCTGCCGGGCGAACGCGCCGCATGCCACCGCGCCACCAGCCGGGCCCTCGGCGAATGGCCCCTGGTCGAGGCCACCGCCCGGCTCGCGCTGGACGGCGCCACCGTCACGCACGCCGCGGTCGCGGCGGGCGGGGTGGCACGGGTTCCGCTGCGGCTGCCGGAGGTGGAGGCCGCCCTGATCGGGCGGGAGGCCACCCCCGAGGTCCTCGAGGCCGCGGCCGCGACGGTGCTCGCCCGCTGCCGCCCGCTGCCGCAGACCGGCTACAAGACCACCCTGTTCCGCGACACCGTCCTGGAGGTACTGGAACGGGCCGCGGCCCCCGCCCCCACCCCTGCCGGTTAGCGTCCGGCCGGCCGTCCGACCGGCCGGCCGGACGGACGGACGTTCGGCCCGCGCCCCCGTCCCTACGGCTGCCGCACCCGTGCCATGGCCCGGTAGGCGGTCGGAGTGAGGCCCGTGGAGCGGACCAGGTGGGCGCGGAGGGAGTCCGCCGTGCCGAGGCCGCTCCGGGCGGCCACCTGGTCCACGGGGAGGCCGGTCGTCTCCAGGATCTCGCGGGCTCGGTGGAGGCGCTGGTGCAGGAGCCACTGCAGGGGGCTGAGACCGGTTTCGGAGCGGAAGCGGCGGGTCAGGGTGCGCACGCTCAGACCCGCGTGCCGGGCCAGGTCGGCCAGGGCGGTCGGTTCGTGCAGGCGGGCCAGGGCCCACGCGCGGGTCGCGGCCAGGGAGGTGCCGTGGTCGGCCGGGAGCGGCGTCTCGATGAACTGCGCCTGGCCGCCCGGTCGTACGGGAGCCGCGACCACCAGACGGGCGGTGGCGTTCGCGACGGCGGCCCCGTAGTCGCCGCGCACCATGTGCAGGCACAGGTCGATCCCCGCGGAGAGCCCCGCCGAGGTCAGCACTCCGTCGTCCTCGACGAACAGCACGCCCGGCACGAGGTCGACCGCGGGGAAGCGCTCCCTGAACTCCTCCGACATGCTCCAGAAGGTCGTGGCGCGGCGGGAGTCGAGCAGACCGGCCTGCGCGAGGACGAAGGCGCCCGTGCAGATGGAGGCGATGCGCCGGCCCCGCGCGGCGGCGGCCCGCAGGGCGTCCAGTGCCCGCGGGTCTCCGCTGACCCGGGCGCCCGTCCCCGTGACGATCACCGTGTCGGCCCCCTCGACCGCCTCCAGGCCGTGGCGTACGACGATGTCGATGCCGATCGCCGCAGGGACGACGCCGGGGGTGGGCGTGCAGATCGTCACCTCGTAGGCCGGGTCCGCCCCGACGCGCGTCGCGCCGAAGACCACCTCCGGGATCGACAGGTCGAAGGTGGTCACCGGGGGGACCGCGATGACCGCCACCCGGTGCGGACGGTGGGGTGCAAGAAGGGATTCAGGAGGAGTCGTCATGGCTCGAATCTCCGGATTGCTGGCATTCAGGCCACTACTGTACGGCGCGGCACGGAGCGAGAGTTGATTCATCGAGTGCACAACTCAAGCTTTCAGCAGGGGAGTACAGCCATGTCCGTGCACGTCATCACCGGCGCCGGTCCGATCGGTACCGCCACCGCGCGCTTGCTCGCCGCATCCGGCGAGCGGGTCCGTGTCGTCACCCGCACCGGCGGCGGGCCCGAGCATCCGCTCGTCGAGCGGGTCGCCGCCGACATCACCGACACCGACCGCCTCACCGAGCTGCTCCGGGGTGCGCGCACCCTCTACAACGCCGCCGCTCCCGCCTACCAGGACTGGCGCACCGCCTTCCCGCCGCTGGCGGCCTCCCTGCTCACCGCCGCGGAGCGGACCGGCACGGACTACGTGATGCTGGGGAACCTCTACGGGTACGGGCCCGTGGCCGAGCCCCTGACCCCCGGCCTGCCCCTGCGGCCGACCTCGGACAAGGGGCGGGTGCGCGCCGCGATGTGGGAGGAGGCGCTGGCCGCCCACAAGGCCGGGCGCGTGCGCGTCGCCGAGGTCCGGGCCAGCGACTTCCTCGGCGAAGGGGCGCTCTCCCTGTTCACCTGGACGGTCGTCCCCGCCGTGCTCGCGGGCACGGAGGCGCTGCTCCCCGTCGGCCTCGACGAGGCGCACGCCTGGTCCTACGCGGACGACGTGGCCCGCACGCTCATCGCGGTCGGCGGCCGGGAGGACGGCTGGGGCCGCGCCTGGCACGTGCCGTCCACCTCGGAGCTGTCCGTCCGGGCCCTGGCCGGCCGGCTCGCCGCAGCCGCGGGTGCGCCGGACCCGCGGCTGCGGCGGATGACCCCCGGGGAGCTGGCGGAGCTGGCCGCCCGGGATGCGGTGATGGCCGAGGTCCCGGAGATGGCGTACCTGTACGACCGGGCGCTGCGCCTCGACGCCTCCGAGACCGAGCGAGTGCTCGGCGTACGGGCCACCGCGCTGGACCTCGTCCTCAAGGAGCTGGTGGAGAGCGGGAGCTGATACCCCCAGGCGCCCCTACCCGCGAGTATTGACTATTAGTCAATTCGGGCCCACGCTCGACGCGAGCCGTCGTGTCGTCTTTGGTGTGGGAGGTCGTCCCGTGCGTACAGATGAGGAAATGGGCCGTTTGGCAGGGGAGTTGGGAGGCGCCCGGCCTCCCGCCTCCTTCGCGGAGCTGGATGCCGGGGAGCTCGCGCGGCTCGCCGAAGCGCTCAAAGCGGAGCGGGCGCGCCAGGCCGAAGGCCTGAACCAGGCCGCCGAGGAGGCGCTGGGGCTGGTCCCCGCCCTCGCGCGCGGGGCCGTGCGCAAGGTGCTCTTCCGGTGAGCCGCGCCGAAGTGGAGAAGATCGCCCGGCTGGTGGGCACGGACGCCGGGGAGCTCGGCTTCCTGCGCGGGCTGCCGGACGAGGACGTACGGGCGTTCCGCGAACAGGTCAGCGGCGTCCTGAACGACGGCGCACCCGAGATGCTCGACCGGATCGCCGCCGCGACCAAGCTCGTGCCCGCCGGGGTGGCGGCCGCCATCTCACAGAAGGCGCTCGGGCCCCGACTGGCCGCAGGCGTCGCCGGCCGGCTGGAGTCGGGCCGGGCCGCCGCCATCATCGAGAAGCTGCCCGTCTCCTTCACCGCCGAGGCCTGCGGACACCTGGACCCGCGGAAGATCTCCGGGATCGTCGACCGGCTCGACGAGGGGCTCGTCGTACGGATCGCCACCACCCTCGCCGAGAACCGCGACCACCTCACCATGGGCCGGTTCGTCGGCCACATGCGGGACCAGGTGCTCCGCCGGATCCTGGACCAGGTCGACGACGCGGCGGTGCTGCGCGCCGGTTTCTACGTGGACCTGCCCGAGCGGCTGCCCCGGATCCTGGAACTCATGGGCGACGACCGCCTCGGCGCGGTCGTACGGGCCGCTGCCGCCGAGGGGCTCTGGGAAGAGGCCCTGGGCGTGGCCGCGATGGTCGGCGGCGACCAGCGGCTGCGGATCGCCGAGCTCACCGCCCGCCTCGGCGCGGCCGAACTCGACTCGCTCGTACGGGTGACGCACGCCGAGGGCCTGTGGGAGTCCCTGCTCCCGCTCGTGGCCCTGCTCGGCGAGGAGGACCGGCTCGCGGTGGCCCGGCTGGAGTCCCTGCGGGACCCGCTCGTGCTGGCCGGGGTGGTACGGGCCGTCGTGGCGACCGCACTGTGGGGCGCCTTCCTGCCGCTGGTCGGCGCACTGCCCGAGGAGGCGCGCAAGGTGGTGGCCGATGCCGCCGCCGGACTGGGCGACGCGGAGCTCGATGGCCTCGTGCGCGAGGTCGACAAGCAGGACCTGTGGGAGCTGGTGCTGCCGCTGGTCGAGCTGATGGAGGAGGCGGGGAAGGAGCGGATCTTCGCCCTGCCCGCATTCCGGGAACAGCAGGAGTAGCGGAGCGTCCCCCGGGACGACGGTCGGGCGGGTGGTGCGGCGGCCCAGGGCGCACAGAGCGGCGCGCACCACGGCCTCCGGCCTCTGGGCCAGGCGGGTGTGGGGGTGCGGGCGGGTCCGGGGCCGGGGACGTCGGCTCCGACTCCGGACCCGCGGCGGTGGGGCCGGGGCTCCCGCGTACCGGACGTATCGGGTGCCCCGGCAGTGCGCGAGGTGCGGTGCCGGGCGGCGCGGGCCGGGAAAGTCCGAAGGCTGCGCCGCGCCGGGAGAGGTCCGAAAGAGACGGCCTGGCGGCCGCGGCGTGCGGTCAGCGCTCGGAGGACGGGACGAGGCCCGGGGAGAAGCGGTGGGACACGGCTTCCATCAGGGGCCTGCGCTTGGTGTTCTGGAACGCGGCGATCCGCCACGGCCCGTCCGGGTCGCGGACGAGGGTGTGCGTCTGGATCTTGGTGGGCTTCGCCGGGCGCTTGCCCCTGTAGGTGTCCCCGCGGCCGTTCACCACGGCGGTGCCGGGCCCGTAGAAGCGGACGTCGAGGATCTCGTCGGCCGGCCGGGTGCCCTTGAGGAAGCCGGCGAAGAGGGTGCGGCGGCTGTCCACGATGTCGCGGCGGCCCCGGTAGAAGGTGCCGACGTAGGTGATGTACGTGGCGTCCTCGCTGAAGAGCTCGCCGTACGCCTCGGCGTCGTGGCGCTCCCAGGCGGCGGCGAGCCGGTCGAGCACGGCCGGACGGAGGCGGAGTCCACGGACTCGCCGGTGGGCTGCTGCATGGCGGACCACTCCCCCATTGGCCGGACCGCATCGAGGACGTGGTCGGACCGGCCCGCCGGCACATCGCGACCGTGATCGGGTCCTACACCCCGGAGCAGCAGGCCCTGCTCTTCGACTGCTTCGCCCGCGCCGCACCCGCGTTCCGCGCGGCCACGGAGGAGATCCGCGGCGCCACCGCCCCCCGTCGGAGCAAGGGCCGCCCGGCGGCGGAGTAGGGGAGCGGGGGGAGCGAGGGAAGTGGGGGCGGCCGTCCGCGGCGCGGCGCGGTGCGGTGCGGCCGTCCCGTCAACAGGTGGCCGCGGGCTCTCGTGCCTCTGCGTCAACCCCCGGGCCTTCTGGTAACAGTGGGTCACATGCTCCCCACCCACATGATGTTGAGCTGCCTGCTGGGCGCCGCGCTGCTCGCTCCCGTCCCCCTCGGGGCCGTCGAGGGTCCCACCGCCGACGGCCGCACCGTCGACTACCGCGGGCTGCGCCTCACCGTGCCCGCCGACTGGCGGGTCGTCGACCTCGACCGGAACCCCGACGCCTGCCTGCGCCTGGACCTGCCCACCCTCTACCTCGGGCACGCGGGCGGCCAACGCGAATGCGGAGCCGCCCGCGCCGCCGCCCACCGCTCCGACACCCTGCACCTGGAGCCGCTCGACGGGGCCCCGCCGCGCGCCGACATCCCCACCGTCGGGGGTGACGAGGGCGACCCCCTGGCCAAGGTCCGGGGCGACAGCAACGAGATCCGCTACGCCCTGCGCCGCGCCGGGGTGATGGCCACCGTCTCCTACGCTTCCACCCCCGAGGCCGTCCGCGCGGTCCTCACCCGGGCCCGCGCCCTCACGCCCCCGGCGGCCCCCGGCCCGGTCCCCGTCGATCCGGCCGGGGTCGTCGGCGGGGGTCCCCGCACCACCGTCCAGGTGCCCTTCACCGGCGAGGGCTTCGACGCCTGCACGGCCCCCACCCAGCGCACCATGAACGCGTGGCGGGCCGACTCGCCCTTCGGCGCCGTCGGCGTCTACATCGGCGGCCGCGCCCGGGCCTGCGCCCAGCCGCAGCTCACCGCCGGATGGGTGAGCAGGCAGGCCGAGGCGGGCTGGCACCTCATGCCGATCTGGGTCGGCCCCCAGCCCTGGAACAGCTCCTCCACGGGGCTCTCCACCGACCCCTCGGAGGCCAACGAGCAGGGCCGGGCCGAGGCCGAGGGCGCGGCCCACGCGGCCGAGGCACTGGGCCTGGCCGAGGGCACCGTCCTCTACAACGACCTGGAGAACTACACGGACCGGGCCACCTGGGACGCCCCGGTCGTCGCCTACCTCACGGCCTGGACGGTGCGCCTGCACGAACTGGGCTACGGCGCCGCCGCCTACGTCGCGGCGAGCTCCGGGGCCAAGGCGCTGAGCGCCCACTACGCCCAGGCCCCGGAGGCCATGCCCGACGTGCTGTGGGTGGCCCGCTGGAACGGCGCGGCCTCCGTCGCCGACGCCGACCTGGGGCTGCCCGCCGGTACGACCCAGTGGACGGGGGGCCGCCGCGCCCACCAGTTCCGCGGGGACCACGACGCCACGTACGGGGACGTGACGCTCAACATCGACCGGAGCTGGCTGGACGTCGGAGCCCCGGCCATGAAGGCCCCGGCCCCGGCGAAGGCTCCGAAGGCCCCGGGCAAGACGCCCAAGACCTCCAAGGCCCCCGCCAAGAACCCGAAGGCCCCTGCCAAGACCCCGCCCGGGATCCTGGCGGACGTCCTGACCCGGACCCCGGCCAGGACCTAGGCCCGGCTCAGCCCGCCGCGGGCTCCTCGCGGGCCGGCTCGTCGTCATTGCCCCGGCGCAGGGTGCGCAGCCCGTGCTCCGGGGTCCACGAGCGGACCACCAGGTCGTCGCCCTCGACGCCGACGTGCACCACCTCCGTCAGCTCGGCGCGGAACAGGTCGAAGGGGTGCGGGGTGTCGTTCTCCTCGGCCTCCTCCGCGTACCGGTGGAGCTCGGGCTGTTCCACGATCTCCACCGCGCGCCCGGCGATCCGCACGTCCCCGTCGGGCATGGTCTCGCCCGGACCCGGGTTGGTGTGCAGGGCGAAGCGCCCGTCGCGCCGCAGGTCCTTCCCCTTCATCGAGCCCGGCATCATGCCCAGCCACAGCTCGCCGCCGCGGATCTCGACGTTCAGTCCGGTCGCGCGCGGGGAGCCGTCCTTGCGCAGGGTCGCCAGGACGTGATGCGGGAACTGTGCGAAGCGGGCCTGCACGGCCGCCGCGAAGTCCGGCTCCGCCTTCTCGAATACGGCCCAGTTGTTCGTCGTCATACCTCCATCAAAGCGCGAGGTACCGACAACCGCCCCTCAGGCGCGCACGATTCCGGCCGCCCGGGCCGCCGCCAGCCACCCCGGGAACTCCCCGACCAGCCGGTCGTACAGCTCCGAGTCGGGGACGGTCCGCGGGTCCGGGCCGGCATGGAAGTAGCCGGCGTTGTCCACGACCCGCTTGCCCGGCACGGGCAGTTCGTCCAGCCGCCGCAGGAAGTCGAACTGCGAGCTGCGCGTGTTGCCGAAGCCGACGAACTGCCAGAAGAGCGGCAGCCGGGCCGCCTTGCACAGGTACTTCTCGGCGGCCGACTTACTGGTGGGCCCGCCGTCGGTCTGGAAGACGACGAGTGCCGGGGCGGACGGCCCCGAATCCAGGTAGTGGTCAATCACAGCGTCCATCGCCGCGTGGTAGGCCGTCCTGCCCATGTGGCCGAGTCCTGCGGCGATCGCGGTGACCCGCCCCTCGTGGCCGGCCAGGGAAATCTCCTCCATCGCGTCGACCTCCGTGGAGAAGAAGACAACGGGTACGCGGCCGTCGTCGTCCAGGTGGGCAGACAGTCCCAGTACCTGGTCGGCGAGGGCCTGCACGCTGCCGTCCTCGTAGTACGGGCGCATCGAGCCGGAGTAATCGAGCACGAGGTAGACCGCGGCGCGTCCACCCTCCAGGCCGTGCTTGCGGAGCGAGACCCCGGCGCTTTTGTAGAGGTTCACGAGCGCCGGAGCGGTCCGTTCGATCTTCCGGAGGTCTATCGCACTGCCGGTCATGGGCCGAGGGTACGACAGCCCGCGGTCCCCACGCTGTCGTTCGGAAGGAACCCCAGCCGGGCCGCCAGCCGTTCACGGTGCGCGGCGGGGGAACCGAAGAGCAGGGCCGAGCCGTGCGCCCGCTTGAAGTACTCGTGCGCCTCGTGCTCCCAGGTGATGCCGATGCCGCCGTGCAGCTGGATCATCTCGCCCGTCACGTACGCGTAGGCCTCCGAGCAGGCCGACTTGGCGGCGGCCGCCGGCTCCGGGGCCGCGTCGGAAGCGGCCGCCGCGAGGGCGAGCGAGCGGGCGCCCTCCACCGCGGTGTGCAGGTCGGCGAGCCGGTGTTTGACCGCCTGGAAGGAGCCGATGGGCCGCCCGAACTGCACCCGGTCCTTCGCGTACCGGACCGTCGCCTCCAGCGCCCGCGCCGCCGCGCCCACCTGTTCGGCGGCGAGCGCCGTGCAGGCCAGGTCCCGGACCCGGGCGAGGACCCCGGCGCCGTCGGCCGAGAGCAGCCGGGCCGGGGTCCGGTCCAGGGTCAGCTCCGCGAGCGGTCGGGTGCGGTCCATCGTGGACCGTACGGTGAAGGCCGCCGGTGCGGCGAGGAGCTCGAACAGCCCGAGCCGGTCCGGGTCCGTGCCGGCGGCGCCGTCCATCCGGGCGAACGCCAGCAGCAGGGACGGTTCGGCGGGGCCGGCCAGGACGTACCGTTTCGTGCCCGTGAGCAGCCAGTCCGGTCCGGCCGGCTCGGCCCGGGCCGACAGGTCGCCGGGCTCCCACCCGCCCCCCGGGGCGAGCGGGCCGTCCGCGGATTCCGGGGACTCCGCCCAGGCCAGGGCCCCCACGACCGTGCCCTCCGCCAGGTGCGGCAGGTGCTTCGCGCAGGCCTCCCGGTCGCCGGACGCGAGCAGGGCCCCCACGGTCAGCACCGCCGAGCCCAGGTACGGTACGGGGCTCAGCGCGCGCCCCAGCTCCGTCATGACCACCGCGACTTCGGCCGGCCCGCAGCCCAGCCCGCCGTACTCCTCGGGGACGGCCAGCGCGGCCGCGCCGATCTGCGCCGTCAGCGGAGCCCAGGCCGTGTGGCCGGGGTGGCGGGCCAGGACCGCCCGTACCGCGTCCCGGAGTTCCTCCTGTTCCGCGGTCGCTTCCAGCGGCCTCACGCCGACTCCCTTCACGTCGACTCCCCTCGCGCCGTGCGGCGCAGCTCCGTCTTCAGCAGCTTGCCGCCCGCGTTGCGCGGGAGCTCCTCCAGCAGGGTGAACCGGCGCGGCACCTTGAAGTTGGCCAGGCGTTCCCGGGTCCAGGCGGTCAGCTCCTCGGGGGTGACCGGCCCGGTGGTGACGACGTAGGCGACTCCGACCTCGCCGAGCCGCTCGTCGGGGGCGCCGACGACCGCCGCGTCGGTGATGGCGGGGTGGGTCAGCAGCACGTTCTCCACCTCCGCCGGGTAGGCGTTGAACCCGCCGACCACGTACATGTCCTTCAGCCGGTCGGTGATGGCGAGGTAGCCCCGCCCGTCGAGCACGCCGATGTCCCCGGTGCGCAGCCAGCCGCCGGGCAGCACGGTTTCGGCGGTGCTCGCCGGGTCGTCCAGGTAGCCGGGGGTGATGTGGTAGCCGCGGACCTGCACCTCGCCCGGCTCCCCGGCGGGCAGCACCGCGCCGAGCGGGTCGGTGATCCGTACCTCGGTGTCCGGCAGCGGCAGCCCCACGGTGTGGGCGAGGGTCCGGGCGTCGGCGTCGGTGGGGCAGACGGACACGACCCCGCCGGACTCGGTGAGCCCGTACGCGGTGAACACCTCGGGCGCCCCCAGTTCGCCGCGGATCTCCTCGACGAGGGAGGTGGGCACCGAGGCGGCTCCGGTGCCGGCCAGGCGCAGCGCGGACAGGTCGTGCGCGGCCCGTGCCGGGTGGCGGATCAGGCCGTGGAAGACGGTCGGCGGGCCCATCAGGCAGGTCACGCGCTCGGCGGCCATGCGGTGCAGGATGCGGTCGGTGTCGTAGACGGCCTCGGGGAGCATGGTGACTCCGCGCAGGAGGCAGGCGAGCACTCCGGCCTTGTAGCCGAAGGTGTGGAAGAAGGGGTTGACCAGCAGGTACCGGTCTCCGGGGCGCAGGCCGACGAGGCCGGACCAGGAGGCGTAGAGCCCGACGGTCTGGCCGTGGGTGGTCATGACGCCCTTGGAGCGGCCGGTGGTGCCGGAGGTGTAGAGGATGTCGCTGAGGTCCTCGGGGCGTACGGCGGCCGCGCGCGCGGCCCGCTCCGCCTCGGGGACGGCCTCGCCGGCGTGCAGGTACGCCTCCCAGGAGAGGGTTCCGGGCGGGCCGTCGGGACCGCCCGTGCCGCCGCGCCCCCCGCGCCCGTCCCGCAGGATCACCGTCGAGGCGAGCGCCCCGAGGTCCTCGCCGGAGGCGTGCAGGTCACGGGCGTAGTCGGTACCGAGGAACCCGCGCTCGGTGAGCAGGACGCGGGCGCCGCTGCGCCGGATGACGTCGGCGGCCTCGGCGGGCTTGTAGCGGGTGTTGACCGGTACGAGGACCGCTCCGGCGCCGACCGCGCCGAGGGCGGCGGTGATCCACCGGCGGCTGTTGGGTGCCCAGATCGCGACCCGGTCGCCGGGCCGGATGCCGTGGGCGATGGCGGCGCGGGCGGCCGCGGAGATCTCGGCGGCGAGGCGGGCGAAGGTCCAGCGGACCTCTCCGTCGGCGAGCGCCTCGCGCTCCCCGTACGCGGCGGCGGCGTACTCGGGGAGCCGGGCGAGCGTGGCGGGTGGCTGTGGCTGCGCCTCAGGCCGGGGCTGGGGCGGGGGTGGTGGCATCGGATCGGACCCTCCCTACTTGACGAGCGAGCGTGGGCGGTATCCAATCACAGGTGTTTCGGTTAGGCATATACCTAGTAGAAATAATCAGGGAGGGTTCTCATGAGGGAGGAAGCCATGTCCGACATGAAGTCGGTCCTGTCCAGCTTCTGCACCGGCGTCGCCGTCATCACGGCATGCGGAGCCGACGGCCGTCCCGTGGGGATGGCCGTTCAGTCCTTCTCTTCCGTATCCCTGGACCCGCCGCTGGTCTGCTTCTGCCCGGCGCGCACGTCCACCACGTGGCCCCGGATCCAGGCGGCGGGAGCTTTCGCCGTCAACATCCTCGCCGCCGACCAGCAGGAGCTGTGCCGTCGGTTCGCCGTCACCGGGGGCGACAAGTTCGCCGGGGTCCCCTGGCGGGCCGGCGGGAACGGCGCGCCCCTGCTGGACGGGGTCCTCGCCACCGTCGCATGCGATCTCGAGGCCGTCCTGGACGGCGGCGACCACGCCATCGCGCTGGGCCGGGTCACCGCCCTGACGGCGCACCGCGAAGGCGCGCCGCTGCTCTACTTCCGGCGCACCTACGGGCGCTTGCCGGGCTTGCCGGGCTTGGCGGGCTTGGCGGGCGCCGAATCCGGGGCCGGGGCGGGGCCCGGGGTGCGCCCGTTCTCCAGCGCCGCAATGTCGTCGAGCATGGCGGCGGCCAGGTCGCGCTCGGAGGCGTAGTACCGCTCCGCCCACTTGAGGGTGAGCGTCGGGTACGCCCACGAGGCCTCTTCCCTGGCACCCTCCGCGTCGGCCACCGCGCGCCGCCGCATCTTCTCCGCGAACTCCTGGTGCTGTGCGAGGACTTCGCGCATCTGCTCCGGCTCCAGCAGGTGGCCGAGCCACAGCCGCAGCATCGGCCCGTGCTTGAGCACCGGCGGGTCCACGGGTGCTTCGCGCGCCCAGTGCCGTACGGCCGTCATGCCCTCGTCCGTGATCCGGTACACCCGCTTGTCGCGGCTGCCGGTCTCCTGGGCGACCATCCGCGAAGAGGCGTAGCCGGCCTTCTCCAGCCGCTTGAGCTCGCTGTAGATCTGGCTGAAGGACGGGCTCCAGTAGAAGAAGCGCAGCGACCAGTCCGACCACTTCTTCAGGTCGTAACCGGAGAGCTCCTCTCCGAAGGAGAGCAGCCCGAGCACCGCCCAGCTGGTCGCGGGGAGCGTCCGCCCGTTCGTCTCTTCTGCCGCCTCGTTCGTCACGCAGCGCAGTCTACGACCGGTCTTCGTGGCGGCCCTTCCCCCGACAGGTTATGACTGCTAGAAGTATTCCTATTCGAAATACATCTCTGATGTGCCGTGCGCAGCGCACGGCTGGGAGGTCCCCCGTGAAGTTCTCGATGATCTTCGAGGCGCAGCTCGTCGACCCGACGCCCGAACGCGAGCGCCAAGTCATCCACGACTGCGTCGAACAGGCCGTGTTCGCCGAGGAGATGGGCTTCGACCGGATCTGGGCCGTGGAACACCACGCCCTCACCCAGTACGCCCACATGAGCGCCTCCGAGATCTTCCTGACCTGGGTCGCCGCCCGGACCGAGAAGATCCGCATCGGCCACGGCGTCGTCACCATGCCCTTCGGCTACCAGCACCCGGTGCGCGTGGCCGAACGCGCCGCCATGCTCGACGTGCTCTCCGGCGGCCGCGTGGACATCGGCGCCGGCCGCGGCGCCACCCGCCAGGAGATGTCCATGTACGGGGTCCGCCCCGAGGACACCTACCCGCAGATGGAAGAGGCGCTGCGGATCTTCTCCTCCGCGTGGCGCGAGGAGAAGTTCGAGTGGCACGGCTCCATCGACATCGGCCCCGGCGCGATCCTGCCCCGCCCGGTCCAAGGCCCGCACCCGCCGCTCTTCATGGCGTGCTCCAAGCACGACACCCTCAAGCTCGCCGCCGAACTGGGCATCGGAGCCCTCGTGATGGGCTTCGCCGGCGCCGACGACGTCCGCACCATGCGCAAGGTCTACGACGAGGCCATCGCCACCCGCAGCGGCGACCGGTTCGTCTCCACCGAGGTCAACGACCACCTCTCCGCGCTCTGCCCCACCATCGTCCTCGACGACGCCGAACGCGCCCTGCGCCTGGGCACCCGCGGCCAGCGCTTCTTCGCCGAGTCCATCGCCCACTGGTACGGCAACGCCCCCGAGCCGACCGGCTACTCCGAGGACGAGACCGCCGAGGAGCACGTGGCCGCACTGGACAGGGGCCGCGAGGAGCTGGTCGCCAAGCTCCACGGAGCGAACATCCCGGCCCGCCCCGTAGACACCGGCACCTACAACGCCGAGCATGCCTACGGCAACGCCCAGACGGCCATCGCCTACGTCGAGCAGCTGCGCGAGATCGGCGTCGACGAGGTCATGTGCCTGATCCAGATGGGCACCGTCCCCCAGGAGGCCTGTATGGAGACCATCCGCCAGTGGGGCGAGAGCGTCATCCCGCACTTCCGCGCCCTGGAGGGCTGACCCGTGAGTCCCTCCCTCGACGGCAAGCTCCCCAACGGCAAGGTCCCCAACGGCAAGGTCCTCGACGGCAAGGTCGTCGTCATCACCGGCGCCGGACGCGGCCAGGGCGCGGCCGAGGCCCGGCTGTGCGCCGAGGCCGGAGCGCGGGTCGTGGTCACCGACATCCGGGAGGAGGAGGGCCGCGCGGTCGCCGCCTCCCTCGGTGGCCAAGGCCTCTACGTACGCCACGACGTGGCCGACGCCGACAGCTGGGCGGAGGTGGTCCGCGAGGCCGTACGCGCCTTCGGCACGGTCTCCGCCCTGGTCAACAACGCCGCGCTGTGGCGCACGGCCCACGTGGAGCGCCAGGGCCTCGAGGACTTCGAAACCCTCCTGCGGGTCAACCTGCTCGGGCCGTTCCTCGGCATCCAGGCCGTGGCCCCGGTCCTGCGCGCCGCCGGAGGCGGCTCGATCGTCAACGTCTCCTCCACCGCCGGACTGGTCGGCATCCCGGGCCACGCGGCGTACGGATCGAGCAAGTTCGCCCTGCGCGGGCTGACGAAGTCCGCCGCACTGGACCTGGCCGGGGACCGGATCAGGATCAACTCCGTGCATCCGGGGGCGATCGACACCCCGATGGTCAGCGAGGCCGTCGCGGGACGGGACTGGTCGCACCTGCCGCTGGGGCGGATCGGGCGGCCCGAGGAGGTCGCGGAGCTGGTCCTCTTCCTCTGCTCCGAGGGCTCCTCGTACATCACGGGCGCGGAGTTCACGGTCGACGGCGGGATGACGGCGCGATGAGCGGCACCGGTACGGGATCCCTGTCCCCGGCGGCCCGCGGGCTGTGCGACGCGATGGCGGCCGTCTTCCCCGGCCCGGGGGACGTGGCGGCCCTGCGGGCGGCCGCGTCGGGCTCCCCGCGCGGCGGCGTGGAGGTGGCCTCCGTACGGGACGCGGTCGCGGACGGCGTCCCCGTGCGGATCTACGACCCGGCGCCCGGCTCCGGAGGCCGCCCGCTGACGGTGTTCTTCCACGGCGGGGGCTGGGTGATGTGCGGGCTGGACACCCACGACGCGCTGTGCCGGGCGCTGGCCGTGGCCTCGGGCGCGGTGGTGGTGTCCGCGGACTACCGCCTCGCGCCCGAACACCCGTGGCCGGCGGCGCCCGACGACGCGCTGACGGTGCTGCTGTGGGCCCGGGCGCGGGCGGCCGAACTGGGCTGCGACGCCGCGCGGCTGTTCCTCGCCGGGGACTCCAGCGGAGGCAACCTCGCAGCCGTGACGGCCCTGCGGGCCCCCGGACTGGCCGCCGGCCAGCTGCTGTTCTACCCGCCGCTGGACGCCTCGATGGAGCACCCCTCCGTAGCCGAGTTCGCGCAGGGGTACTTCCACACGGCCGCGCACATGGCCTGGTACTGGGACCAGTACGGCGGCGACCCGGCCCACCCGCACGTCTCCCCGCTGCGGGCCCCCGACCTCTCGGGGCTGCCGCGCACCCTGCTGGTCCTGGCCGACTGCGACGTCCTGCGGGACGAGGGCCTGGCCTACGGGCGCAGGCTGGGGGAAGCCGGCGTGGACTGCGGGATCCAGCTGGTCCCCGGGGTCTTCCACGGGTTCCTCGGCCTGCCGCTCCCCGCCGCGGGCGCGGCGATCGCGGCGGCGGGGGCGTGGGTGGCGGCGACGGCCGCGAAGTAGGGGGGAGGGGAGGGGGGCTGGGCGGCCGGATTCGAACCGGCGTCCTCCTCCATGCTGTGTAGGCGCACTACCTCTGTGCTACGACCCAGCCCTTGCCCCGGATCCTAGCCGCGGCCCCGCCGAAGGCGCACGCGGATATCCCCGGCATGATGTGCGCATGTCGATATCGGTCCCGGGGGCCCTGGCGCGCAACTCCCTAGCCCTCGCAGCGGAGTTCGCCGCCGCGCTACTGATGCGCGGCTCCCAGCCGCACTGGCTTCCGATCATGCTGGCCCTGGTCGCCCTCGTGTCCGGACTGCCACACGGCACCGAGGCCGGCTTCGTCCACCGGATCGTCCTCGCGCTCGGCGCGGTGGCGATCGCCCTGTCCGCGGCCCAGGGCCTGGACGCACCCGACCCGCTCCTCTGGCAGGCCCTGACCGGAGCCCTCGCCCTGACCCAGACGGTCTCCCTGACCCGCCTCTCGCGCCGTGCCGCCGTCTGAAAAGGGCTGGTCGGAGCCGTGGCCGCCCGCCTACGCTGCGCCCATGTCCCCTACAACGACCCTGTGGCGCCCGACGGGCCCGGTGGAGCTCGGACTGGTCCGCGACCTCGACTGGCGTGCCTGGCCGCCGCGGCTGCCGGAGCAGCCCATCTTCTACCCCGTGCTGAACGAGGACTACGCGGTCCGCATCGCCAGTGACTGGAACGTCAAGCACGGCGGTGCGGGGTACGTGACGCGGTTCGAGGTGGACTCGGCGTTCCTGGAGCGCTACCCGGTCCAGCAGGCCGGCGGGGAGACCATCCTGGAGCTGTGGGTTCCGGCGGAGGAGCTGGACGAGTTCAACGCGCACATCGTGGGGCGGATCGAAGTGGTGCGCGAGTTCCATGCGTGAGCGGGGCGGGAGGGGGCTTGTCCCCTACCCGCCCTTCGCCCGTTCCCCGGGCTGCGCCCGGACCCCTCCTGGGGCTGCGCCCGGACCCCTCCGGGGGCTGGCCCCCGGGAGCGGCGCCGCCCCGGACGACCCGCCGGAGGCTAGAGCCGCTCGATGATGGTGACGTTGGCCTGGCCGCCGCCCTCGCACATGGTCTGGAGTCCGAAGCGGCCGCCCGTGCGCTCCAGTTCGTGCAGGAGGGTCGTCATCAGCTTGACGCCCGTCGCGCCCAGGGGGTGTCCCAGGGCGATCGCGCCGCCGTTGACGTTGACCCGCTCCGGGTCCGCGCCCGTTTCCTTCAGCCAGGCCAGGACCACCGGGGCGAAGGCCTCGTTGATCTCGACCAGGTCGATGTCGGAGAGGGACATGCCCGTCTTCTTCAGGGCGTACGCCGTCGCCGGGATCGGCGCCGACAGCATGCGGATCGGGTCCTCGCCGCGCACCGACAGGTGGTGGATGCGGGCCCGCGGGCGCAGCCCGTGTTCCCGTACCGCCCGCTCCGAGGCCAGCAGCATCGCCGCCGCGCCGTCCGAGACCTGGGAGGACACCGCCGCCGTGATCGTGCCGCCCTCCATGACGGGCTTGAGACCCGCCATCCTCTCCAGGGTGGTGTCGCGGCGCGGGCCCTCGTCCACCGACACGGCCCCGTAGGGCACGATCTCCCGCTCGAAGCGGCCCTCGTCGATCGCGCGCAGCGCCCGCCGGTGCGAGCGCAGGGCGAACTCCTCCATGTCGAGGCGGGAGATGCCCCACTTCTCGGCGATCAGCTGGGCCCCGTGGAACTGGTTGACGGGGGAGTCCCCGTACCGGGCGCGCCACCCCGCCGAGCCCAGGTACGGGCCCTCGATGAAGCCCAGCGGCTCCGCCGCCTGCCGCGAGGCGAAGGCGATCGGGATCATCGACATGTTCTGGGTGCCGCCCGCGACCACCAGGTCCTGGGTGCCGGACATGACGCCCTGCGCCGCGAAGTGCACGGCCTGCTGCGAGGATCCGCACTGGCGGTCGATGGTGACGCCGGGGACCTCCTCGGGGAGCCCCGCCGCCAGCCAGGCCGTCCGGGCGATGTCGCCCGCCTGCGGCCCCACCGTGTCGAGGCAGCCGAACACCACGTCCTCCACGGCCGACGGGTCGATCCCGGACCGTTCGACGAGGGCCCTCAGAACGTGTGCCCCGAGGTCGGCCGGGTGGACCTCGGACAGGCCCCCCTTGCGCCGCCCCACGGGGGTGCGTACCGCTTCGACTATGTAGGCCTCGGGCATCGGAACTCCTCAGGGATATCCAGGCATGTGCCGGGGATGTGCGGGATTACGTTCGTGTGGCGATGCCGTCCAGAACCATCGACAGGTACTGGCGGGCGATCTCCTCGGGGCTGTGCTGGCCGCCCGGCCGGTACCAGGAGGCCGCCACCCACACCGTGTCGCGCACGAAGCGGTAGGTGAGGCGGATGTCCAGGTCGGCGCGGAAGACCCCGTCCGCGACCCCTCGCTCCAGCGTCCCCAGCCACGCCTTCTCGAACTTGACCTGCGAGTCGGAGAGGTAGTGGAAGCGTGGCTGGACCGACAGGTGCCGGGACTCCTTCTGGTAGATGGCGACCGCGGCGCGGTGCCGGTCGATCTCCCGGAACGATTCGGTGACGAGGGCCTCGATGGTCTCCCTGGGGCCGAGACCGGCGGCGAGGACGGTGTCGTACCCCTCCCACAGCTCGGTCAGGAAGGCGGAGAGGATCTCGTCGAGCATCGATTCCTTGGAATCGAAGTGGTAGTAGAGGCTGCCGGCGAGCATGCCGGCGGCGTCGGCGATCTTGCGGACGGTGGTGGCGTTGTAGCCCTGCGCGGCGAAGACCTCGGCGGCGGTGTCGAGGAGTTCGCGGCGGCGTTCGGGCGACGCCGTCACCTGGGGCTTCTTCTTGGCCGTCGGTGCGATCGGCTTGTTCGTTGGCACGGGTCCATTCTGGTACTGCGCCGGCCGGTCATCCGACGCCCTACGCGTGCTGACTGCTGACCGACACGGTCTCGCCCGTCATGTACGACGAGTAGCCGCTGGCCAGGAACACGATGACGTTGGCCACCTCCCAGGGCTCGGCGTACCGGCCGAAGGCCTCGCGGGCGGTGAGTTCGGCGAGCAGCTCCTCGCTGGTGACCTTCACCAGGTGCGGGTGCATCGCCAGGCTCGGCGCGACCGCGTTGATCCGTACGCCGAACTCCGCGGCCTCCAGCGCGGCGCAGCGGGTCAGCGCCATCACCCCGGCCTTGGCGGCGGCGTAGTGGGCCTGACCGGTCTGGGCGCGCCAGCCGATGACGGAGGCGTTGTTGACGATCACCCCGCCCGCGCCGGAGGCCTTCATGGACCGCATCGCGGTGCGGGTGCAGCGGAAGGTGCCGTTCAGGGTGACGTCGAGGACGCGGGACCACTGGTCGTCGGTCATGTCGACGAGGTTCGCCGTGCCGCCGAGCCCGGCGTTGTTGACGACGAGGTCGAGGCGGCCGTGGAGCCGCTCGGCGAGCGCGAAGAAGGCACCCACCTGCTCCTCGTCGGTGACGTCGCAGGGCAGCGAGGCGACCCGGTCCGCGCCGAACTCAGCGGCCAGCGCCTCCTCGCTCTCCTTGAGGCGGCGGGCGTGCGCGTCGCCGATGAGGACGCGGGCGCCCTCCTCCAAGAAGCGCCGTGCGGTCGCCCCGCCGATGCCGGCCCCGGCGGCCGCGGTGATCACGGCGCTCCGGCCGGTCAGCAGTCCGTGGCCGGCCACGTACTCGGGTGCGTTGCGGAGCACGTTGCCGGAGCGGTCTTCCGGTGCGTTCATGCCCGGACCTCCTTGGGAAGGCCGAGGATGCGCTCGGCGACGATGGTGCGCTGGATCTCGTCGGAGCCCGCGTAGAGGGTGTCGGAGCGGGAGAAGAGGAAGAGCCGCTGCCAGTCGTCGAGGTCGTACGGGTCTCCGTGCGCCCCCGCCGCCAGGAGCGAGGCGGCTCCGCAGACGTCCATGGCGAGTTCGCCGAGGTCCCGGTGCCAGCGGGCCCAGTACAGCTTGGCCGTGGACGGGGCGACTCCGGGCCGCAGTGCGGAGGCGCGCATGGTCTCCAGGCCGATCCAGGCCCGGACGAGCCGGTCGCGGATCAGCGGATCGGCCATCGCGCCGTTGCGCTTCGCCAGCGCGGCCAGGTCCTCGAGCTCGCGGCGGAAGCCGACCTGCTGGCCGAGGGTGGAGACGCCGCGTTCGAAGCCGAGGGTGGCCATGGCGACGGCCCAGCCCTCGCCGGGCGCGCCGACCACGTGGGCGGCGTCGGTGCGGGCCCCGTCGAAGAAGACCTCGTTGAACTCGGAGGTCCCGGTCAGCTGCACGATGGGCCGGACCTCCACCCCGGGCTGGTCCATCGGGACCAGGAGGTAGGACAGCCCCGCGTGCCGGCGGGAGCCCGGCTCGGTGCGGGCGACGACGAAGCACCACTGGGAGGCGTGGGCCAGGGAGGTCCAGATCTTCTGGCCGTCCACCACCCACGCGCCGTCCACCAGGGCGGCCCGGGTGCGGATGTTGGCCAGGTCCGAGCCGGCGTCGGGCTCGCTGTAGCCCTGGCACCACAGCTCCTCCACGGCCCGGATGGGCGGCAGGAAGCGCCGCCGCTGCTCCTCGGTGCCGTGCGCGATGAGAGTGGGGCCGAGGAGCTGCTCGCCTATGTGGTTCACGCGCGCGGGCGCGTCGGCCAGCGCGTACTCCTCGTGGAAGGCGATCTGCTGCGCGGTGCTCGCGCCGCGGCCTCCGTACTCCACGGGCCAGCCCACGCAGGTCCAGCCGTGCGCCGCCATGTGCCGCTCCCACGCGAGGCGTTCGGCGAAGGCCTCGTGCTCCCGGCCCGGTCCGCCGCGGCCCTTGAGGGCGGCGAACTCACCGGTGAGGTGGGCCCGTAGCCAACTCCGAACCTCGGTGCGGAACTCCTCGACGCTGCTCATGGCCGTACGTTAACCTACCAAACACTTGTTAGGGAAGGATCCAAGGATGCCCGATGACACCCCCGCCCCGGTGCTCTACGAGCGCCGCGGCCCGGTCGCGTACGTGACCATGAACCGCCCCCGCTACCGCAACGCCCAGAACAGCGCGATGACCTACGCCCTCGACGACGCCTTCTACCGCGCCGCCGACGATCCCGCGGTCAAGGTCGTCGTCCTGGCCGGGGCCGGCGAACACTTCTCGGCGGGCCACGACATCGGCACCCCGGAGCGCGACGCGCACCTGCCCTTCGAACGCAGGGCGGGCCTGTGGTGGGACCACTCCCGGCGCTCCGGCGCCGAATCCCGCTTCGCCCGCGAATCCGAGGTCTACCTCGGCATGTGCCGGCGCTGGCGCGAACTGCCCAAGCCCGTCATCGCCTCCGTCCACGGCGCGTGCGTGGCCGGCGGGCTGATGCTCGCCTGGGTCTGCGACCTGATCGTGGCCGGCGAGGACGCCTTCTTCGCCGACCCCGTCGTGCGGATGGGCATCCCGGGCGTCGAGTACTTCGCCCACCCGTGGGCGATGCCCCCGCGCATCGCCAAGGAGTTCCTCTACACCGGCGACCGGATGACCGCCCGCCGCGCCTACGAGATCGGCATGGTCAACCGGGTCGTCGAGCGCGCCGAACTGGCGGAGACCACCGACCGGCTCGCCCTGCGGATCGCCGAAATGCCCTCCTTCGGCCTCGCCCTCACCAAGCGGGCCGTCAACCAGGCCGAGGACCTCCAGGGCCTGCACACCGGCATGGACTCCGTCTTCGGGCTGCACCACCTCGCCCACGCCCACAACGCCGAGACCACGGCGGACTCGCTCGGCGGCATGGACATATCGGGAATGAAAGGTGCCGCGATGAAGGGCTCGGCGATGAAGGGCTCCGCGATGAAGGAGGCGAACAGCTGATGGACCTGAACCATGCGCCGCACGTGGAGGCCTTCCGGGCCGAGGCGCGCGACTGGCTGGCCGCCCACGTGCCCGCCACCCCCCTGCCCTCCCTGGAGACCCGCGAGGGCTTCGCCGCCCACCGGGAATGGGAGGCGCTCCTGCACTCCGCCCGCTGGGCGGTGGTGTCCTGGCCCGAGGAGTACGGCGGCCGCGGCGTGGACATCGAGCACTGGCTGGTCTTCGAGGAGGAGTACTGGGCCGCCGGCGCGCCCGGCCGGGTCTCGCAGAACGGCATCAACCTGCTCGCCCCCACCCTCTTCGACCACGCCACCGACGAGCAGCGCGCCCGCGTCCTGCCCTCCATGGCGAGCGGCGAGACGATCTGGGCCCAGGCCTGGTCCGAGCCGGAATCCGGCTCCGACCTCGCCTCCCTGAAGTCCCGCGCCGTGCGCACCGAAGGCGGCTGGCTGCTGTCCGGGCAGAAGACCTGGTCCTCACGGGCCGCCTTCGCCGACCGCGCCTTCGGCATCTTCCGCACCGACCCCGACGCCCCCAAACCCCACCAGGGCCTCACCTATCTGATGTTCGACCTGCACGCCCCCGGGGTCACCGTGCGGCCCATCGGCCGCCTCGACGGCAAGCCCGCCTTCGCGGAACTCTTCCTCGACGAGGTCTTCGTCCCCGACGCGGACGTCATCGGGGAGCCCGGACAGGGCTGGCGGATCGCCATGTCCACCACCGGCAACGAGCGCGGGCTCACCCTGCGCGCCCCCGGCCGCTTCCTCGCCGCCGCCGACCGCCTCGTGGACCTGTGGCGGAGCCACGGGGACCCGGCCGACACCGCACTGCGCGACCGGGTCGCCGACGCGGTGGTCGGAGCCCGCGCCTACCAGCTCTTCACCTGGGCCAACGCCTCCCGCTTCGCCTCCGGCGAGACGATCGGCGCCGAGTCCAGCCTGAACAAGGTGTTCTGGTCCCAGTACGACATCGCCCTGCACGAGAGCGCCCTCGACCTGCTGGGCCCCGACGCGGAACTCGCCGACGGGGAATGGGCCGAGCCGTGGATCTTCTCCCTCGCCGGACCCATCTACGCGGGGACCAACGAGATCCAGCGCGACATCATCGCCGAGCGGCTGCTCGGCCTCCCGAAGGGCCGTCGCTGATGCGCTTCCTGCCGACGGAAGAACAGTCGGACTTCGCCCGCACCCTGCACGGACTGCTCGCCGCCTCGGACGTCCCGGCGGCGGTACGGGCCTGGGGCGCGGGCGACCACACCCCCGGCCGGGCCGTGTGGGCGCGGCTCGCGGACACCGGGCTGTTCGCCCTCGCGGCCGACGAGGCCCACGGGGGCCTGGGCCTCATGCCGCCGGAGCTGGCGGGCGGGTTCGTGGAGCTGGGCCGCGCGGGAGTCCCGGGCCCGGTGGTGGAGACGGCCGCCGCCGCCGTACTCCTGACCCGGCTCGGAGACGAAGCACTGGCCAAGCGGTTCCTCCCCGGGCTGGTGGCGGGGGAGACCTCGGCCACCCTCACGCTGCCCGGCGGGGGCCCGTACGCCCTGGACGCGGACGCGGCCACCCACCTCTTCACGGTGTCCCCGGCCGGGGAGCTCCGGCTGGCCTCCGCCGCCGGCCCGCTCCGCACGTCCCTCGACCCCGCCCGCCGCCTGGCCCTCCCGGACGGCGGCGGCGAACTCCTCGCCACCGGCCCGGCGGTCACCGCGGCGGCCCGGGACGCCGCGCACTGGGCCCGGCTGCTCACCGCCGCCCAGTGCCTCGGCACCGGCGAGGCACTCCTCGCGCGCACGGTGGAGTACGCGAAGCAGCGCACCCAGTTCGGCACGGCGATCGGCGGCTTCCAGGCGGTGAAGCACCGGCTGGCCGACACCCTGCTCGGCCTGGAGTTCGCCCGGCCGCTCCTCTGGGCGGCCGCGCTCTCCCTGGCCCCCGGGGAGGTCGCCGCGGCGAAGCTGACCGCGGGCGAGGCTGCGTACGCGGCCGCCATGACCGCGCTCCAGCTCCACGGGGCCGTCGGCTACACCGAGGAACTCGACCTCTCCCTGTGGCTGCGCAAGGCCCGCCCGCTGCGCGACGCCTGGGGGAGCCCCTCGCAGTGCCGGGCCGCGGTGCTTCAGGAGCGGCTGCGGGCGCCGTAAATCCGAAGCGGGGTCGCCAGGGCGGTGTTCACCACCACGACCACCGTGAACCAGAGGGACGGCAGCCGGTGCCCGAGTGCGAGCAGCGCCAGGGCGGCGGCGCCGAACACCACCGCCTTCACCCCGAGCCGAGCGGCGAGCGGGACGGCGAACCGGGCCTTCGGCGCGGCGAACATCCCCCAGAGCACGGCGGCGGCGAGCGGCGCGGCCACCGCCAGGGCGATCGACCCCACCCGCCCGATGTCACGGGTGAAACCCCACCAGGCGAGCAGGCCCAGGGCCAGCAGCTCCAGCAGGAAGGCGAGGCCCTCGTTGGCGAGGAAGAACACCTTGACGGCAGGGGGCAGCGGAGAAGAAGAGGAGGACATGCCCGCCAGCCTCGTGCGGCCGGGGCGGAGGGTGCCACTCCGCCCCGGGCCGTCTCACAAGACGGCCACGCTGACGCTCACCACGTAGGGCTCCTGCACCGTCCCGTCCGGAAAGAGCGGGTCCAGCCGCTCCCGCTCGGCCTCCAGGAACGCCCGCGTCCCCGCCTCGCCCAGCAGCAGGAACGCGGAGTGGCTGGCCAGGTTCGCCAGGTGCGCATCCAGTGGGATCCGCCGGGACCACCGGACGGTCCGCGCGGTGAAACCCGAGTCGAGTCCGCGCGGGAGCGTGCGGAAGCCCAGCGCCCGGGCGCTCCCGCCGACCGCGCCGGCGCCGCCCGCGACATCGCCGCCCGGGCCGTCGGCCGCGAAGAAGGCACGGATCCGCTCGCCCTGCCCCGCGACCCAGCCGGCCGACTCGTCCAGGTCGTTCCACCAGATCGCGAGCGCCCCGCCGGGCTTCAGCACCCGGCGGGCCTCGGGCACGGACCGCGCCGGATCCGTCCAGTGCCAGGCCTGGGCGTACGTCAGGAAGTCGAAGGCGGCCCCGGCCAGCGGCAGCCGGTCCCCGTCCCCGCGCACGATCGGGATCCCCGGCCGGGTGCGCCGGAACTCCTCCGCCATCCCGTCCCCGGGCTCCACCGCCACCACCTCGGCTCCCCGGGCGCGCATCGGCGCCGTCCCGATCCCGGTCCCCGCGCCCACGTCGGCGACCCGGGCCCCGGCGAACCGGCGTCCGGCCAGCTCCTCGACGGCGTCGTACAGCGCCTCGGGATAGCCGGGCCGGTGCTGCCCGTAGAGAGCGGCGGCGCTGTCGAAGGACCGGGCCCGGGAGCGGGGAGTCGTCCGAGCTGTCGTCATGGTTGCCATTGTTTTCGACCGGGTCCGCTCCGGCCAGCCCTTCCGGGCAGGGCTCACGCGGCGCGGACCAGCCCCGCCTCGTAGGCGAGGATCGCGGCCTGGGTCCGGTTGGAGAGGTCGAGCTGAGTCAGGATCCGCGAGACGTACGTCTTCACGCTCGCCGGGGACAGGTGCAGCGCCTGCGCTATCTGCAGGTTGGTCCGGCCCTCGCCGACGAGCGCGAGGACGTCCCGCTCGCCGGGGGACAGGGTGGAGAGCTGCTCCGCGTGGTCGGGGGCCTCGGTGCGGGTGTCCGCCCGTTCCAGCAGCACCCGCATCACCCCGGGAGCCAGGGCGCTGCCGCCCGCCGCGACCGTGCGGATACCGGCGAAGAGCTCCTCGGGGCGCAGGTCCTTCAGCAGGAATCCGGCCGCTCCGGCCCGCAGCGCGTCCAGGACCAGGTCGTCCGCCGTGTAGCCGGTGAGGACGAGCACGCGCGGCGGATCCGGCAGCCGCAGCAGCTGCAAGGTCGCCTCCAGGCCGTCGACCTTCGGCATCACCAGGTCCATCAGCACCACATCGGGCCGGTGCGTGCGCGCCAGCGGCACGGCCTCAGCCCCGTCGGCGGCTTCCGCGACCACCTCGATGTCGGGCGCGCTCGCGAGCAGGGTCACCAGCCCCGACCGTATGAGGCTCTGGTCGTCGACCACCATCACGCGGATCGTCATGTGACCCACCTCCCCTGAATCCCCGTCTCATTGCGGAGATTACCGGCATAGCGGGACTTACGGCCCCTCAACCCTCCCTCCCCAGTCCCCTTTTGCTGTCCCGCTTGTCCTCTTTCGGCGACTTCGGGGACCCCCGTCCTCCCGGACGGTGGTTACCGAGGCAGAACGCACCACCGCTTCACCCGGTGCACCGGCCTCCGCCAATGTCCCCGAAGTCAGGAACTCCGCATGTCTTTCCCGTCTGCTCGTACCCTCGCCGGTCTCGTTGTCGCCGGTATCGCCGCACCCGCCGCCGTGGGTCTCGTGGCACAGCCCGCGTCCGCCGCGTCGGTCGGCACGTGGGACAAGGTCGCCCAGTGCGAGTCGACCAACGACTGGAGCATCGACACCGGCAACGGCTACTACGGCGGCCTGCAGTTCTCCTCCAGTACGTGGGCGGAGTTCGGCGGCCGGCAGTACGCCCCCCAGGCCGACCAGGCCACCAAGGCGCAGCAGATCGCCATCGCCGAGAAGGTCCTGGCGACCCAGGGCCCCGGCGCCTGGCCCTCCTGCGGCAAGCTCGCCGGCCTGCAGCGCGGCGGACCGGCCCCCGAGGCTCCCGCAGCTCCCGCCAGGGGCGCGGGCACCTCGACCGCGGACGAGAGCGCCGAGGCCCCGGCCGCCCCGAAGGCCCAGGGCGCGAACAACTACACCGTGGTCAGCGGCGACACCCTCGGCACCATCGGCTCCGAACTCGGCGTCAGCTGGGAGTCCCTCTACTCCGAGAACCGCTCGGTGATCGGGTCCGACCCGGACATGATCTTCCCGGGCCAGCGCCTCGCGTACGGCTCCGACTCCGGCGGCAGCACCCAGGCCGCACCGAAGCCCTCCACCTCGTCCACCTCGTCCACCTCGTCCAGCTCCTCGGAGTCCTCCGACTCCTCCGGCTCCTCCGACTCCTCGGATTCTTCGGAGTCCTCCGGCTCCTCCGACAGCGGCTCCAGCAGCAGCGCCGAAGGCGCCCTGCCCGTCTCGGGCGGCAGCATCTCCGCGCGCTACCACCAGGCGGGCGGCTGGGCCGCCGGCTACCACACCGGCATCGACTTCGCGGTGTCCACCGGCACCCCGGTCCGGGCCGCGGCCGCGGGCACCGTCGTCTCCTCCGGCTGGCAGGGCGCGTACGGCAACGCCGTGGTCATCAAGCACGACGACGGCCGCTACACCCTGTCCGCCCACCTCTCCTCGGCGACCGCCTCCGAAGGCGAGCGCGTCTCCGCCGGTGAGCAGATCGGCCGCTCCGGCAACACCGGCAACTCCACCGGCCCGCACCTCCACTTCGAGGTCCGCTCCAGCAACAGCTACGGCGCCGACGTCAACCCGGTCACCTGGCTGAACGGCCTCGGCGTCTCCGTATAAGGAGTCGGCCGGGCCGGCACGAGCCGGTTCACCAAGACCGGTTGACCCCACACGTGTCCCCCCGGGATGCCCCTTCGGCGGAAGGAGGGCAACCTGGGGGGACGTTTTGGCATGTTCTGCGCACTTCTGTGCGCCGACGGGGGGTGGTGGAGTCATGCAGGCCGTGCCCGGTCGCGCCGGACAGCTGCTGGAACAGGGTCTGCGGACCCTGACCGGGGAGGGCAGCGGGGCGCCGGACCCCGTGCGCGCCCGCCGCACCGACATCTGGCTCGCCCTCCTCTGCGGACTGCTCACCACGCTCAACCTCCACGACGTCCACCGCTTCGGCCTCGTCACGGACTACCGCACGAGCTTGGCCGCCGGCTGGCTCGCGGCGCTCTCCCTGCTCTGGCGCCGTTCCCACCCCTGGATGCCGGCCCTCGTGGCCACCGCCGCCACCGTCGTCTCCGACGACCGCGGCCCCCTCGTCTTCGCCGCCTACGCCCTGGCCGCGTACGGCCGCACCCACCGCTGGGGCGGGATCCTGCTGATGGCCGTCGTCTACGCCGCCACCCGTGACCTGTTCCTGCCGCTCGGGTACGCCGGGCGCGACCCCGCCTCCTTCGTCCTCGGCTCCATCCTCGTGCCCGCCCTGTACGGGGAGACCGTGCGCCGCAACCGGCACGTGGTGACCGCGCTGCGCGAGCGGGCCCGCCAGGCGCACGCCGCCGTCGACCAGGCGGCCGACCTGGCCGTCGTCCAGGAGCGCACCCGTTTGGCCCAGCGCACCCACGACGGGCTCGGTCACCGCCTCACGGCCCTCACGATGCAGGCCGCCGCCCTGCGCCTGGACGCCGAGGCCGATCCCCGGGTGCGGGAGGCCGCCGGCGCCGTGGAGGAGTCGGCGCGGGCCGCGATGGCCGAGGTGAGGGAGGTGCTGGACATGCTGACCGACCCCGCCGGCAGCCGGGCGTACACCTCGCCCGTGGACGTGGGCCGCTTCCTCGGCTCCCTCGCCCGGAACATGCGGGCCACCGGCATGGAGATCACCCACCACACCCAGCCCGGCCTGGGACCCTTCCCGGCGGCCGACGGGCGGCTGCTGCTGCGGATAGCCCGCGAGGGGCTCACCAACGCGGCGAAGTACGCCCCCGGCTCCGCCGTCCGGATGAATCTGTCCGCCGAGAGCGGGGAGATCCGCCTCGATGTGATCAACACCGCTCCGGAGGGGGAACGGATCGTCCTCGACTCCGGCGGGATGGGCATTCCGGGGCTCCGCCGCGCCCTCACGGAGGTGGGCGGGAAGCTGCGCGCCGGACCCACTCAGGACGGAGGTCACATGCTCGCGGCGACACTCCCCGACCGACGTGTGCTAGCTTAGAGCTCGTTGCAGTTGTGGTACCCATGAACTTTATGTGCGCCTGACGGGAATGCTCCGACAGGCGCTTTTATTGTTTTGCCGGAATCTCCGGATGGGGCCCTTTGCCGCCTATTCAGGAGATTTAAAATGGCACTTGGCACCGTGAAGTGGTTCAACTCGGAAAAGGGCTTCGGCTTCATCGAGCAGGACGGTGGCGGCCCGGACGTCTTCGCCCACTACTCGAACATCGCCACCCAGGGCTTCCGTGAGCTCAACGAGGGCCAGCGCGTGTCCTTCGACGTCACCCAGGGCCAGAAGGGCCCCCAGGCGGAGAACATCCTCCCCGCCTAAGGCAGTCAGCACGCCGGGGTCCGCACCGAGTAGGTGCGGGCCCCGGCTTGTCTGCTGTTTCGAACCATTTGATTGCAGTGCCTTAGTAGTACCTGCCGGTTTCAGGAGGGCTTTCCCGCATGACCAGCTCCAGCTCCGCACGACCCAGCCGCCGCCCCACCCGGGGTCGAGGTGCGGCCCAGGGACGTCCGAAGGCTGGCGCGGGACGGCAGAAGTCCGCCCCCGTAGCCAGGCCCCAAGAATTCACCATGCCCGAACCGCTGACCCCGGCCCTGCCGCCGGTGGAATCGTTCGGGGACATGGACATGCCCGAGGCGCTGCTGAAGACCCTCGCCGCCCAGGGCGTCACCGAGCCGTTCCCGATCCAGGCCGCGACCCTGCCGAACTCCCTCGTCGGCCGTGACCTGCTCGGCCGCGGCCGTACCGGCTCCGGCAAGACGCTGGCCTTCGGCCTGGCCCTGCTGGCCCGCACCGCAGGCCGCCGCGCCCAGCCGAAGCAGCCGCTCGCCCTGGTCCTCGTACCGACCCGTGAGCTCGCGCAGCAGGTCACCGACGCGATGGCCCCGTACGCCACGGCCGTCAACCTGCGGATCACGACCGTCGTCGGCGGCATGTCGATCAACCGGCAGTCCGGCGCCCTGCGCCGCGGCGCCGAGGTGCTCGTCGCCACCCCCGGCCGCCTGAAGGACCTCATCGACCGCGGTGACGCCGACCTCTCCCAGGTCTCCATCACGGTCCTCGACGAGGCCGACCAGATGACCGACATGGGCTTCATGCCGCAGGTCACCGCCCTGCTCAAGCAGGTCCAGCCCGAGGGCCAGACCATGCTGTTCTCGGCGACCCTCGACAAGAACATCGACAAGCTCGTCAAGATGTTCCTCACCGACCCGGTCGCCTTCTCCGTCGACCCGTCCGCCGGTGCGGTCAGCACGATGGAGCACCACGTCCTGTACGTCATGGACGAGACCGACAAGAAGGCCGTGGCCACGCGCATAGCCGCTCGCGACGGCCGGGTGATCATGTTCGTCGACACCAAGCGCGGAGTCGACCGCATGGTCAAGAAGCTCCTCGCCGACGGCGTCCGCGCCTCCGGCCTGCACGGCGGCCGCTCGCAGCCGCAGCGCAACCGGACCCTCGACTGGTTCAAGACGGGCGAGGTCACCGCGCTGGTCGCCACCAACGTGGCCGCGCGAGGCATCCACATCGACGACCTCGACCTCGTCGTCAACGTGGACCCGCCGACCGACCACAAGGACTACCTGCACCGCGGCGGCCGTACCGCCCGCGCCGGCGAGTCCGGCAGCGTCGTCACCCTGGTCCTGCCGGACCAGAAGCGCGACATGACCCGCCTGATGTCGGACGCCGGCATCTCCCCGCACACCGCGCAGATCAAGTCCTCCGACGAGGAGCTCGCGCGCATCACCGGCGCCAAGGAGCCCTCGGGCATCCCGGTCGTCATGGACGTGCCGCAGGCGACCCCGCCGCGTCAGCGTTCCGCCGGCCAGGCCGGCGGGGGCTCGGGCTCCGGCGCGCGCCGCCGCTCGGGCGGACCGCGTACGGGCTCCGGCACGGGCGCGGCTCCGGCGGCCGGGGGCGGCCGCGGCCGTCGCACCGGTGGCGGCGCCGCCGGTCAGGCTCCGGCCTCCGGCTCCGGCCAGGCCCGCCGTGGCCAGGGCGGACAGGGCGGTTCCACGGGCGGTTCCGGCGAGCGCGGCCGGCGTACCGGCGGCGCCCCCTCCGGTGGTGCGGCCGCGGCTTCGGCCCGCAGCCGCGTGGGTGGCGCCGGCCAGGGCCGCCGCCGCTCCGCCTGATCCGAGAAGTACGTAGGAACCACTGCACCTGTAAACCACTGCACCTGTAAACCACTGCGCCGGGCGGCACACGCCGCCCGGCGCAGTGGTGTTTTCCGGGGCCGGAGGCCAGGCCGGTGCCTAGCGGACCATCTTCACCTGGAGCTTCGCCAGGGTCCGCAGGTCCAGGCCGAGGCCGTCGGTGAGGTAGCCGTAAAGGCTGCCGTAGTCGGCCTCCATCTGCGCGGTCGCCGCGTCCAGGTAGTCCTGGCGGACCTCCTGGAGCGGGATCAGCAGATCGGGGTTCTGCATCCGGCCGGATGCCTTGACGCCCGCCCGCACCTGGGCGTCGTACGCCGCGCGGAAGGTGTTCGAGGCCAGGTAGTCGCGCTCGGCCGTGGCCTTCGGGACGGCCAGGGCGTTCAGCAGGACGTAGCTCATCCAGCCCGTCCGGTCCTTGCCCGAGGTGCAGTGGTAGAGCAGCGGGCCCTGGTTCCCGTCGGCGATCTCGCGGAGGGTGGCCGCGAACTGCGCCCGGTTCTCGGGGTTGGTCACGAACGCGCGGTAGACGTCGCGCATGTACGCCTCGGCGCGGCCGCCGCCGAGCATCTGCTCCTGCTTCACGGGGTCACCGCTGCCTATCGCGGAGATCAGCAGCCCGTACAGGCCGTTGTCGTTGACCGGGCGGGCGGTGGAGGTCAGACCGGCGGGCAGCTTGTCGGCCCCGTCGTACTGGACCTCCATGGGGATGCGGAAATCGAGGACCTTTTTGAGGCCCAGACCGCCGACGGCTGTGATGTCCGAGGCGGTCAGCTTGCCCAGTGCGTCGGAGCGGTAGACCAGTCCCTGACGAACTTGGCCTCCCGTCCAGGTGCGGTAGCCGCCGAGGTCGCGGACGTTGACCGCGCCCTGGAGGGGGATCTGGCGGATCGTTTCCGTCGACTGCGCGGGCCAGTGGTGGCGCGAGACGGAGGTGCTGTCGGCCGGCGCGGCGTACGCGGCGGCGGGCAGGGTCCCGATGGCGAGGGCGGAAGCGAGCACCGCGGTCGCCAGGCGGATTCGGGCACGGCTCATCTGGGTCAACTCCTGGAACGGAGAAGGGGAATCACCCTGGTGGTGGCAGGGTGCCGATCGGGTGTGGGGGGAGGGGGAGAAGCTGTGGGGGAGCGAGGCCCTGCAGCCGGTCCAGCACGGCGTGGGCCTCGGCCATGACGCGGGTGACGAGCTCCGCACAGGACGGAAGATCCTCGATCACGCCCGCGACCTGGCCCGATGCCATGACACCGAGGTCCGTACGGCCCTCGACCATGGACGCCTTGAGGAGCATGGGGGTGTTCGCGGCGAGCAGCACCTGGCTCCAGGACAGGTCCTTGCCGTGTTTCATCGCGAGGCCGTCCCGGACCATCTCCGCCCAGGTCAGACCCGAAAGCTTCTTGAAGCCGGCCGCGTGCCGCACCGCCTTGGCCAGGGCCTTCGCCCGGCCGGCCCGCTCCAGGGAAGCGACCAGCTCGCTGCGCAGCATCCGGTGCGGGAGCCCGTCCACGGCCGTGGTGACCGTGACGTCCTTCACGCCGGCCTTCAGGTACTCGGCCTTCACCGCGTCCGGGACCGTCGAGTCGGAGGTCAGCAGGAACCGGGTGCCCATGGCGATGCCCGCGGCCCCGTAGGCCAGCGCCGCCACCAGACCGCGGCCGTCGCTGAAACCGCCCGCCGCGATCACCGGGATGTCCACCGCGTCGACCACCTGCGGCAGCAGCACGGTCGTGGCCACGTCACCGGTGTGCCCGCCGCCCTCGCCGCCCTGCACGATCACCGCGTCCGCGCCCCACGCCGCGACCTTCTCGGCGTGCCGGCGGGCCCCGATCGAGGGGATCACGACCACGCCCGCGTCCTTGAGCCGCGCGATCAGCTCCCTGGACGGCGCCAGCGCGAAGGAGGCCACCCGGACGCCCTCGTCGATGATCAGCTGCGCCCGCTCGGCCGCGTCCCCGGCGTCCGCGCGCAGATTGACCCCGAACGGGGCGTCCGTACGGGACTTGACCTCGTGGACCGCCGCCCGCAGCTGCTCCATCGTCATGGTCGCCGAGGCCAGGATGCCGAGCGCGCCCGCGTTGGCCGCCCCCGACACCAGGCGCGGACCCGCGACCCAGCCCATGCCCGTCTGCACGATCGGATGTTCGACCCCGACCAGCTTGGTGAATGCCGTCTCCATCGGCTCAGACCCGCACTTCGCGGTCGCGCAGGCCCTTGGGGTCGATGACCTCGCGGATCAGCCGCAGCTCCTCGGGCGTCGGCTCCCGCGTGTACGGGACCTCCTCGGGGAGGTCCAGCTCGAAGCCGGTGGCCGCCCGCACCTGCTCCACCGTGACCCCGGGGTGCAGGGAGACCAGGCGCATCGCGTGGCCGGGGCCGGTGAAGTCGAAGACGCCGAGATCGCTGACCACCCGGGGGAGCCGGTGGAAGCGGGTCACCCCGGCCGCCTCGGCACGGTCGTAGCCCACACCGCTCACCATGTCGACGCGCTCGACGAACACCCGGGTGGAGTGCTTGGGGATCCAGTAGCTCACCGGATTGTTCAGGGTGTTCACCGGGGCGCCACGCACCCCGAGGAGCTGGCGGGCGGGCTGCTCCCAGTCCCCGATGCAGGAGATGTTCTGGTTGCCGAACCGGTCGATCTGGCTGGCGCCCATCATCACGTGCCGGCGGCCGCCGGTGACCATCGTCAGGTGACGGCGGTACGGGAGCCAGCCCTCGGCCGAGCCGTCGAGCCCGACCAGCATGGCTTCGCCGTCGGTCAGCAGCAGGTCGGGGGAGAAGGTCCGCTTCGCCAGCCGGGCCCCGAAGGAGGGCACCAGGCCCATCGGGCTGGCCAGCACCTCGCCGTTGTCCCGCCAGGCCTCGGCGCAGGCGATCACGCAGTACTCGGCGCGGGTCACCGCGGCTGTGGTCGTCGTGGAGGGCGTGCTCACTTCTGCTCCTCGTGCCAGGCCTGGACGGCGGACTGGTAGGCGTGCTCGCTGCCGCCGGAGAGGAAGCGCTCGGCGAACTCGGGCCAGGGGGTGGTCGCGTACAGCTTCTGGAAGGCCTCGTCGCGGTCGTAGTCGGGGGCGCAGGAGGTGAAGTGCGCGCCGTTCGGGGTCTCCACGACCCCGGTCACCGAGTGCCGGCTGACGAGCAGGGACTGCGGCGGCCCGGACTTGGCGAGCTCCGCGGTCTCCACGAGCTGCTCGCAGGAGACGTAGGCGGCGTCGGCGGCCTCGCAGAAGAGGTCGTCGAAGTACGGGTCGGGGCCCAGGTACTGGGCGTTGCCGAGCCGGTCGGCCCGGTTGAGGTGGACCAGGGCGGCGTCCATGCGCAGGGCGGGGACCGCCACGAACTCCTCCCCGTCGGCGTACGGGGAGGTGACGGTGCGCAGCTCGGGGTTGACGCGCATGACGTCGGAGCCGAGGCCGGCGCGGACCGGGAGGAAGGGCATCCGGTTGGCGGCCGCGTGCAGGCCCCACATGAACATGGCCTCGTCGAGCTCGGTGAGGGCGAAGGCGCGGCTCTCGCGGGCGGCCCGATAGTGCGGCTCCAGCGGGATGGAGTCGAGGGTGACGAAGGGGGTGACCAGTTTGCGGATCCGGCCGGCCGCGGCGAGCAGGCCGACGTCGGGGCCGCCGTACGAGATCACGGTGAGATCGGTGATCTCGGAGCGGAGCAGGGCGCGCACCAGGGCCATGGGCTTGCGCCGCGAACCCCAGCCGCCGATGCCGACGGTCATTCCGCTGCTGAGGCGGCCGACGGCCTCTTCGGGGGTCATGCTCTTGTCGGTCATGCCGATTCCGCCCTTGCTTCGGTGCTTCCGGAGGGGCCGCCGCCGCCGAAGGTGTCGCGGACCCGGTCGGCCACGCCGCTGAGGTTGGCCTCGAAGGTGAAGCCCTGCTCGAAGCGGTAGCTGCGGCGCACGTCCACGGGGTCGATGCCGTTGATGGCCGCCTTGGCGAGCCGGATGAGGTACCCGTCCTTCTTCGCGATCTCGGCGGCCAGCTCCAGGGCGGCCGCCCGCAGTTCGCCCGGCGGGACCACCTTCCACACCGAGCCGTGCGCGTGCAGTTCCGCGGCGGTGGCGGTGCGCGAGGTGTAGTACAGGGTCCGCATGAGGTGCTGCGGGACGAGCCGGGCCAGGTGGGTGGCGGCCCCGAGGGCGCCCCGGTCCAGCTCCGGCAGCCCGAAGGTCGCGTCCTCGGAGGCGACGATGGCGTCGGCGTTGCCGACCAGGCCGATCCCGCCGCCGAGGCAGAAGCCGTTCACGGCCGCCACGACCGGCACCTCGCACTCGTAGACGGCGGCGAAGGCCTCGTAGCAGCCCCGGTTGGCGCCGATGAGCGAGGCGTGGCCGGTGTCGCGCTGCATCTCCTTGATGTCGACGCCGGCGTTGAAACCGCGGCCCTCGGCGGCCAGGACCACGCACCGGACCTCCGGGTCGCGGCCCGCCGCGCGCAGGGCGTCGGCCAGGTCGTACCAGCCCTGCACGGGCAGCGCGTTGACCGGCGGGTAGTCGACTGTGACGAGTGCGATGCCCTTGTCGGGGCTTGAGGTGGAGACACCCATGAGCGGATCAGCTACCTTTCCACCAAACATTTGTTAGGTGAGGAAGGTAGCAGCCGATGGAGCTCAACGGGAGGGTTGTCGTCGTCACCGGCGGAACCCGGGGCGTCGGCGCCGGGATCGCGCGGTCGTTCCTCGCGGCGGGCGCCGAGGTCGTCGTCTGCGCGCGCCGGCCGCCGGAGGAACCGGTCGCGGCGAAGGGCCGTGCGGCGGTCTTCACCGCCCTGGACCTGCGCGATCCGGCCGCCGTGCAGGAATTCTTCGGATCGGTCGCCGCGCGCCACGGGCGCCTCGACTGCCTGGTGAACAACGCCGGCGGAACCCCGTACCGCCTGCTGGGGGAGGGCGAAGCCGAGCGCCACGCACGGGTCGTCGAGCTCAACCTCATCGCCCCGATGGCCGCCTCGGTCGCCGCGTACCCCTGGCTCCGGGAGACCCGGGGCTCGATCGTGATGATCGGCAGCGTCAGCGGGACCCGGCCCTCGCCGGGCACGGCGGCCTACGGGGCGGCGAAGGCGGGACTGGAGAACCTGGCCCGCTCCATGGCCGTCGAATGGGCCCCCGAGGTACGGGTCAACTCGCTGGTCCTGGGCATGGTGCGGACCGAGCTGTCCCACCTGCACTACGGCGACGAGAGCGGGATCGCGGCGGTCGGCGCGACCGTACCGCTGGGGCGGCTGGCGGAGCCCTCGGACGTGGGCGAGGCCGCCGTCTTCCTGGCCTCCGACCGGGCGGGGTACGTGAGCGGGGCGAGCCTGCTCGTGCACGGGGGCGGCGAGCGACCGGCCTTTCTGGATGCGGCAACTGCGAACAAGGAGAGCTGACATGGGACTTGCCGAAGGCCGTGTGGTCATCGTGACGGGCGCCGGACGGGGGCTGGGCCGGGCCCACGCGCTGGCCTTCGCCGAAGAAGGGGCCCGGGTCGTGGTGAACGACCTCGGCGTCGGCCTGGACGGGCTGCCGGGGCCGGAGAGTCCGGCGGCGCTGGTCGTCGCCGAGATCCGGGCCATGGGCGGGGAGGCGGTGGCGCACGGCGGCGACATCGCGACGGCACAAGGCGCGGCGTCACTGGTCGAGACGGCCGTCTCGACCTTCGGAAGACTGGACACCCTCGTCAACAACGCGGGGTTCCTGCGCGACCGGATGCTGGTGAACCTGGAGGAGGACGACTGGGACGCCGTGATGCGGGTCCACCTGAAGGGGCACTTCCTGCCGCTCAAGCACGCGGCGGCCTACTGGCGGGCCGAGGCGAAGGAGGGCCGGCAGGTCGCCGCCCGGGTCGTCAACACCTCCTCGGGGGCGGGGCTGCTCGGGTCCGTGGGCCAGGGCAACTACAGCGCGGCCAAGGCCGGGATCCTCGGGCTGACCCTGGTGTCCGCCGCGGAGATGGGCCGCTACGGGGTCCAGGTCAACGCGATCGCCCCCGCGGCACGGACCCGGATGACGGAGCAGACCTTCTCGGACACCATGGCCGCCCCGGAAGCCGGGGCCTTCGACGCGATGGCCCCGGAGAACGTGTCCCCGCTGGTGGTGTGGCTCGGCTCCGACGCCTCCGCCGGGGTCACGGGCCGCGTCTTCGAGACGGAGGGCGGCCGCATCACGGTCATGGAGGGCTGGCGGCCCGGCCCCACGGCCGACTGCGGAGCGCGATGGACTCCGTCGGAGGCGGGGGAGGCGACGACGAAGCTCCTCGCCCAGTCGGAGCCGCCGCAGCCGGTGTACGGGGCGCGCTGACGCTGGGGGCTGGGCTGGGCTGGGCTGGGCTGGTCCGGGTCCGGGTCCGGGTCCGGGCTCGGGCTCGGGCTCGGGGTCACGTCCGGGGGCCGGCCCCCGCTCCGTGCCGGCCGCGGCTGCGGGGCGGGCAAGGTGCGGAGCGGGGGCCGTAGCCTCAGCCGGTGACGGGCTTCGGGTCCGGGGAGGGCTTCGGCGTGGGGGCCGCCGGGACCACCACGAAGGCGTATTCGTGTTCCGCGCCCGCGTGACCGCAGACGCCGTCCTTCCCGGCGTACCGGCTGACCTCGAAGGCGGAGCCGTCACCGGCCTTCGACCGGCGGTCGGCCCGCACCCGCATCTTCACGTCGGAGCGGGCGCCGGGCTTCAGGGCCCCGGCGACGATGGCGAACTCCGCCACGCTCGTGGGCATCGGCCGCCACTTCCTCGCGGCCTTGTCGTACCACTGCTGCGTGATCTTGATGTGCGGGGAGCCGCCCCCCCCCAGCCACGCGGTGGTGTCCACGTTCGCGCCGATCGCCGTCAGCGGGACCGCGGAGATGTTGACCGTGCGGAACGTGAACGTGGACCAGGTTCCCGCGACGAGCCGGTTCGGGAACCCCACCAGCTCGGTGGAGGCCCGCGCGGTCTGCGTCCAGGCCGTGCAGGAGGCGAAGGGGTCGGCGGGCGGCGTCGTCGTCGTGGTCGGTCGGGCGGCGGCAGGAGCCGCGCCGAGCAGGGCGGGCGCCACGACGGTCGTCACGGCAAGGGTCGCCAGGATGCGGCGAAGGTTCATGGAGTTCTCTTTGCTGCTGTTCCGTTGATGCTCCGGGTGGTGTGCCGCCCGGGCCCGTGCGCGGTGGCGCATGTGTGAGCCGCAGTTAAGACCCCCAAACCGCTCCCGAGGTTGCCCCGAGCACCCGGATTTCCTTCCGGACGGACCTTTCCCGGTGGCCGGGAAAACGCCCTCCCGGCGCCGGATGCGGGCCGTCTAGCCTCGCCGCACCGAACCCGCCCCCACCGCACGCAAGGACCCGCACATGCTCTCGGACCGCCACCGGCTCCACGTCGCGCAGCAGCTGCGATCCGCCGAGCACGCGCGGACGCCCGTCGCACCGCTCGGCGCCCGCTTCCCCGGCATCGACACCGAGGACGCCTACGAGATCCAGCTCCTGAACATCCGTCACCGCATCGAGGCCGGCGACCGCGTCACCGGGCACAAGGTCGGGCTGTCGTCCCCCGTCATGCAGGCCATGATGGGCGTCGACGAACCCGACTACGGGCACCTGCTGCACTCCATGGAGCTGTACGAGAACACCCCGGTCCCCGCCGCCGCGTACTGCGCGCCCCGCGTCGAGGTCGAGGTCGGCTTCGTGCTCGGCGACGACCTCCCCGGCGCGGGCTGCACCGTCGCCGACGTCCTGGCCGCCACCGAGCGGGTCGTCCCGGCCTTGGAGCTCATCGACAGCCGGATCGCCGACTGGCGGATCACCATCGCCGACACCATCGCCGACAACGCCTCCTCCGCCGGATACGTCATCGGCGAGGGCCGCGACCCGCGCGAGCTGGACCTGAAGGCCGTCGACGCCACCCTGACCAGCGGATCCGACACCCTGGCGAGCGGCCGCAGCGACGCCGTGCTCGGGGATCCGGCCGCCTCCGTCGCCTGGCTGGCCCGCACCGTCGCCCGCTTCGGGGTCCACCTCCGCAAGGGCCACCTGATCCTGCCCGGGTCCTGCACCCGCGCCGTGGACGTGGTCGCCGGGCGGACGTACACCGCCGACTTCACCGGGCTCGGCCCGGTGTCCCTCTCCTTCTCCTGAGGTGATCACGATCAGCACGCACACGCACACGCACACGAACGCGAAGGCGTCTGCGAAAGCGACCGCCGCCATCGTCGGCTCCGGGAACATCGGAACCGACCTGCTCTACAAGCTCCTGCGCTCCCCGCACATAGAACCCCGCTGGATGATCGGCGTGGACCCCGCCAGCGAGGGCCTGGCCCGCGCCCGCCGCTCCGGACTCGAAGCCTCCCACGAGGGAGTGGACTGGCTGCTGGCCCAGGACGAGCTGCCGGACCTGGTCTTCGAGGCCACCTCCGCCCACGTGCACCGCGCCAACGCTCCGCGCTACGCCGAACTCGGCATCAAGGCCGTCGACCTGACCCCCGCCGCCGTCGGCCCCGCCGTCGTCCCGCCCGCGAATCTGACCGCCCACCTCGACCGGGCCAACGTCAACATGATCACTTGCGGCGGCCAGGCCACCATCCCCATGGTGTACGCCGTCTCCCGCGTGGTCCCCGTCGCCTACGCGGAGATCGTCGCCTCGGTCGCCTCCGTCTCGGCCGGCCCCGGCACGCGCGCCAACATCGACGAGTTCACCCGTACCACCTCCCGGGGCATCGAGGAGATCGGCGGCGCCGCCCGCGGCAAGGCCATCATCATCCTCAACCCCGCCGACCCTCCTGTGATCATGCGCGACACCGTCTTCTGCGCGATCCCGGCCGACGCCGACCGCGAGGCCATCGCGGCCTCCGTCAAACAGGTCGCCGAGGACGTGGCCTCGTACGTACCCGGCTACCGGCTGCGCACCGAGCCGCAGTTCGACGACCCCTCCCCGCTGAACGGGGGCATGGCCCGGGTCGCGATCTTCCTGGAGGTGGAGGGCGCCGGCGACTACCTGCCGCCCTACGCCGGAAACCTGGACATCATGACCGCCGCCGCCACCAAGGTCGGCGAGGAGTTCGCGAAGGGGCTGCGGAAGTGACCACCTACTCGACCCACTCGGACGCCCTCGACATCCGGATCACCGACTCCTCCCTGCGTGACGGCTCGCACGCCAAGCGCCACCAGTTCACGGGCGAGGACGTACGGTCGATCGTCTCCGCCCTCGACGGCGCGGGCGTCCCCGTCATCGAGGTCACGCACGGCGACGGACTCGGCGGGTCCTCCTTCAACTACGGCTTCTCGAAGACCCCCGAGCAGGAACTCATCAAGATCGCCGCCGACACGGCGCAGAACGCGAAGATCGCCTTCCTGATGCTTCCGGGCCTGGGCGTCAAGGACGACATCCGCGCCGCCCACGGCAACGGCGGACGGATCTGCCGGATCGCCACCCACTGCACCGAGGCGGACATCTCCGTCCAGCACTTCGGGCTCGCCCGCGAGATGGGCCTGGAGACCGTCGGCTTCCTGATGATGGCCCACTCCACCACCCCCGAGAACCTGGCCCGCCAGGCCCGGATCATGGCCGACGCCGGCTGCCAGTGCGTGTACGTGGTCGACTCCGCGGGCGCCATGGTCATGGACGAGGTCACCGACCGGGTCGCGGCGCTCGTCGCCGAGCTGGGCCCCGACGCCCAGGTCGGCTTCCACGGCCACGAGAACCTCGGCCTGGGCGTGGGCAATTCGGTCGCCGCCGTCCGTGCGGGCGCGCTCCAGATCGACGGTTCCACCCGGCGCCTCGGGGCGGGCGCCGGGAACACGCCCGTCGAGGCCTTCGCCGCCGTCTGCCGGAAGATGGGCATCCGGACCGGCATCGACGTCCTGAAGATCATCGACGCGGCCGAGGACGTGGTCCGCCCCGTCATGGACGACGAGTGCACCCTCGACCGCATGGCCCTGCTCATGGGCCACGCCGGCGTCTACTCCAGCTTCCTCAAGCACGCCTACCGCCAGGCCGAGCGCTACGGGGTCTCCGGCGCGCAGATCCTCCTGCGCGCGGGCGAACGCCGCCTCGTCGGCGGCCAGGAGGACCAGCTCATCGACATCGCGATCGAGCTCGCCGCCGAAGCCCGCTAGTCACCCCCATCCCAGCGCAGCACACCCACAACGAAGTGGAGGGCCACCCCGTGACCGCAATTGAAGAGGCGCCCCGCGTCATCGAAGCCGCCGCCGTACCCGCGAGGTTCGCCCGCGGCTGGCACTGCCTCGGCCTCGCCGCCGCCTTCCGGGACGGAACCCCGCACGAGGTCGAGGCCTTCGGCACGAAACTCGTCGTATTCCAAGGGCAGTCGGCGACGGGAGGGGCGAGCGGCGAGCTGAGCGTCCTCAACGCCCACTGCCCCCACATGGGCGGCAACCTCGCCCACGGCACCGTCAAGGGCGACACCATCGCCTGCCCCTTCCACGACTGGCGCTGGTCCGGAGACGGCCGTTGCGCCGCCATCCCCTACGCCCGCCGCGTCCCGCCCCGCGCCAGGACCCGCGCCTGGACCACGCTGGAGCAGAGCGGCCAGCTCTACGTCTGGCACGACCCGGAGGGCAACCCGCCGCCGCCCGAGGTCACGATCCCCGTCATCGAGGGCGTCGGCGACCCCGAGTGGAGCGACTGGAGCTGGAACTCCCTGCGCGTGGAGAACTCCAACTGCCGCGAGATCGTCGACAACGTCGTCGACATGGCGCACTTCTACTACGTGCACTACGCCTTCCCGCACTACTTCAAGAACGTCTTCGACGGTCACGTCGCCACCCAGTACATGGAGTCCACCCCGCGCGGCGACGTGGACCTCGGCACCCTGTCCACCGGTGGCGGCCTGCGCTCGGACGCCTCGTACTACGGCCCCTCCTACATGATCGACAAGCTGTGGAGCGACATCGGCGGCGGCGTCGAACTCGAATCGGTCCTCATCAACTGCCATTACCCGATCGACGAGAACAGCTTCATGCTCATGTACGGGACCATCGTCAGGAAGCTCCCCGGAATGAGCGACGAACAGGCCGCCGAAGCCGCCCGCCTCACCTCCGAGGGCCTCGCCGTCGGCTTCGAGCAGGACGTCGAGATCTGGAAGAACAAGACCCGCATCGACAACCCCCTCCTCACCGAGGAGGACGGCCCCGTCTACCAGCTCCGCCGCTGGTACGAGCAGTTCTACGTGGACGCCGCCGACGTCAAGGACGAGATGGTCCGCCGCTTCGAGTTCGAGATCGACACCGCCCGCGCCACCGCCGCCTGGAAGGCCGAGGTCGCCGAGAACCTCGCCCGCCGCACGGCCGGGACCCCGTGATGACCCCCGTGGTGTGCGGGGAGTGCGGCACGCAGGTGCTCTGTGAGAAGTTCAGCCCCGCCCACACCCAGGTCCAGTGGGCCGACGAGGCCGTCGCGGTGTGCCCGCGCATCGCCTCGCAGGCCGGGACGGGCCGCCCCAGCGGCCGCGTCCGCTCCTGCGAGGCCCTGCGCGCGGGCATCGAGGCCGCCGTCCTGGCGGGCCGCCTGGAGGTGCCGGCCGATGTCTGACACCGACAGCCGTACGAAGTCCCGCGCCGCGGGAGTCCGGAGCCCGGCCCCGGCTGCCGCCCGGGGCGGAGCCGGCGGCAGGCTGCCGGCCCGCGTCACGGACCGGATCCAGGAGACCCCGGAGGCGGTCTCCCTCGTACTCGACGCGGAACTCCCGTACAAGCCCGGGCAGTTCCTGACCGTCCGGATTCCCTCGCCGAGCGGCGCGGGCAGCACGGCCCGCTGTTACTCCCTGGCCGGGTCCCCGCACGCAGGGGACCCGCTGCGCATCACCGTCAAACGGGTGCCCGGCGGCGTCGGCTCCGGCTGGCTGTGCCAGGACGTGCGCATCGGCGACGAGCTGGAGATCCTGCCCCCCGCCGGCACCTTCACCCTGACCGACCTCGACCGGGACCTGCTGCTCGTGGCGGGGGGCAGTGGCATCACCCCGGTGCTCTCCCTCGCGAAGTCGGCGCTCGTGGCCGGCCGGGGCCACGTCGCCCTGGTGTACGCCAACCGCGACCCCGCCTCGGTGATCTTCCGCGACGAGCTGTGGGGGCTCGCCGAGGAACACCCCGGGCGGCTCACCGTCGTGCACTGGCTGGAGACCCTCCAGGGACTGCCGACCGCCCCGCAGCTGGGCCCGCTCGTGGCCCCGTACGCGACCCGCGAGACCTACCTGTGCGGACCCGTTCCGCTGATGGACGCGGCGGAGACGGCGGTTCGCTCCGGGGGCGGACGGGGGCGGGCGATCCACCGCGAGCGGTACTTCTCGCTGAGCGGCGACGTCTTCACCGGCCCGGCTCCGGCCTCCGGTCCGGCTCCCGCCTCGGGTCAGGTTCCCGCCTCCGGTCCGGCTCCCGCCACCGTCGCCGCCCCGGCCGCGGGGGACGGCGCCACCGCCGAGGTGGAGTTCGAGGGGAGCGTGCACACCGTGGACTGGCCCGCCGGGACCCCGCTGCTGGACGTCCTGCTCGCCGCAGGCGTCTGCGCTCCGTACTCCTGCCGCGAAGGCGCCTGCAGTGCCTGCTGCTGCCGGGTGCTGGAGGGCGAGGTCACGATGGTCCGCAACGATGTCCTGGCCCCCGAGGACCTGGCCGACGGCTACGTCCTGGCCTGCCAGGCCCTGCCGCTCGGCGACCGCGTCCGTATCAGCTACGACGGCTGAACGGCCCCGCCGGCCCCGCCGGCCCCGCCGGCCCCGCCGGCCCCGCCGGCCCCGCCGGCCCCGCCGGCCCCGCCGGCCCCGCCGGCCCCGCCGGACGACCGCGGGCCCGGCCCCCTGGCGAGGGGTCGGGCCCGAAGTCGTTCACTCGTGCGTGGGGATACCACTACCCACTACATCCACTCGCTGAACCGCAGCCATCCCATCATGTTGTCCATCGCCTGCGCGGAGACCGCCGGCTCCAGGTCCCGCGCCGGCGCGGCCGCAGCCCGCCCCGGCCGGCCCGGCCCGTACAGCTCCCGCCACACCGACCGCGCGCAGGCCAGTACCGCCGGCGCGAGGCGGGCCGTCTCCCGGTCGCCCCGGCAGGAGGACACCGACACGGCGGCCACGGCCCGCCCGGCGCCCCGCAGCGGCGCGGCCACGCAGGAGATGCCCCGGAAGCTCTCCTCCCGGTCGAAGGCCACCCCGCGCTCGCGGACCGCCGCCAGCTCCGAACGCAGCGCGAGCGGCCGGATCAGGGTGCGCGCGGTGCGCGGGCGCAGCCCCTGCGCGAGGACGTGTTCCACCGCGGCGGGATCACTGAACGCGAGGATCGCCTTCCCGGCGGCCGTGCAGTACGCCGGCATCCGGCCGCCGACCCGCGAGGGCACCGTGGTGGCCTCCGAACCGCCGATCCGCTCCAGGCACACCACCTCGGCCCCGTCGAGCACCGACAGGTGCACCACCCGGCCCGTCTGCTCGTGCAGCGCGTGCAGCAGCGGCAGCGCGGCCCGGCGCAGCCGGTTGTGGTGGGAGGCGAGCGCGCCCAGTTCCAGCATGCGCATGCCCATGCGGTAGTCCCGGCCCTCGCGGTCCAGCCAGCGCAACCGCACCAGCTGGTCGAGGATCCGGTGGGCGGAAGAACGTGGGATTCCGGAGCGGCGTACGACCTCGGTGAGCGACAGCCGCGGCTGTGGACCCTCGAAGGCACCCAGCACCTTCGCGGCCTTCTCCAGCAGCGAAAGCGGTGCGAGCTCGGTCTCCGCGACCTGCTCCATGAACTGGTCCAGCACGAGAAAACCCCCTGCGTGAGGCGTTGGGGCGACCCTGCCACGCGCGCCCGGCCGGAGGGAAGCACCCGGAGGGCTCTATTTCATTCAGTAATACTTCAAGTAGTCGCTTCGAGGAGTCGCGAGGAGTCGCGAGGAGTTCCGAGGAGTTCCGAGGAGTTCCGAGGAGCTTCCCGCTCAGCGGGAACAGCTCGTTCCGCGCCCCGCACCACCCGGCGTACGTTCCTCGCCATCGATCCGGAAACCGATCCCGAACACCCGAAGATCCTTGATCTGAGAAGGGGACACCATGAGTGACGAAGAGGTCCTCGCAGCGGTCCGCGCCCTCGCCCCCGCCCTGCGCGAGCGCAGCGCAGAGGCCGAAACCCTGCGCAAAGTCCCCGAGGCGAGCATCAAGGAACTCGCCGACACCGGCTTCTTCCGGCTGCTCCAGCCCAAGGCCCACGGCGGGCACGCCGCCGACCCCGCCCTCTTCTACGCCGCCGTCAAGGACATAGCCAAGGCCTGCGGCTCCACCGGCTGGGTCGCCTCCGTCGTCGGCGTCCACCCCTGGCACGTCGCCCTCTACGACCCCCGCGCCCAGGAAGAGGTCTGGGGCCAGGACCGCGACACGCGGATCTGCTCCTCCTACGCCCCCACCGGCAAGGTCACCCCCGTCGACGGAGGCTTCACCCTCAGCGGCCGCTGGCACTTCTCCTCCGGCTGCGACCACACCGACTGGGCCCTGCTCGGCGGACTGGTCACCGACGCCGAAGGCCGCCCCGTCGACATGCGGACCTTCCTGATCCCGCGCTCCCAGTACCGCATCGACGAGGTCTGGGACACCGTCGGACTGCGCGGCTCCGGCTCCAACGACATCGTCGTCGAAGAGGTGTTCGTCCCCGAACACCGCGCCCTCAGCTTCGGCCCCGTCACCGCCCTCCAGGTGCCCGGCCACCGCCTCAACCCCGAGCCGCTCTACCGGCTCCCCTACGCCTCCGTCTTCACCACCACCATCTCCACCCCCATCGTCGGCATCGCCGAAGGCGCCTACGAGGACTACGTCACCGCGACCCGCGAACGCTTCCGCATCTCCTACGGCCAGCAGGTCGCCGAAGACCCCTTCGCCCAGGTCCGCATCGCCCGCGCCGCCAGCGACATCGACGCCTCATGGCTCCAGCTCCGGCGCAACATCTCCGAGCTCTACGCCCTCGCCGAACGCGGCGAGGAACTCCCCACGCCGCTGCGCACCCGGGCCCGCCGCGACCAGGTCCTCGCCACCGAGCGCTGTGTCGCCGCCGTCGACCTCCTCATGGAGAACGCGGGCGGCAGCGCCATGCGCACCGGCCCCAACCCCGTCCAGCGCGCCTGGCGCGACGTCCACACCGGCCGCGGCCACGCCGCCAACGACCCGGAGCGGGCCCTGGTCCTCTTTGGCCAGGGCGCACTCGGGCTCGATATCCAGGACACGATGCTTTGAATCCTCCCCCTCCGAAGACGGGGATTCCTAGCTCACGCTGCCTGGTGGACCAGCGGCCCATCAGGTCTTCCACGATCAACGCCAGCCGGGTTGAAACCAGCCCGGATAGTAGTTATGTGAAAGGAGGACGTGCGTGCTTGGTTCTCGCGACGCAATGTCCACAATGCGCGCTACTGGTCCGGGCGGGGGCCCGTACACGTTTCACAACACCTCCCGCACCGCCAAGGCCGGCGCCCTGAGCCTGCACTACCACGAGGCCGGCCCGCTCGACGCGCCCGTCGTGATCATGCTGCACGGCGGTGGGCCCGGCGCCTCCGGCTGGTCCAACTTCGGCGGCAACCTGCCCCACTTCGCCGCACGCTTCCGCACCCTGCTCGTCGACCAGCCCTGCTACGGCCGCTCCGACAAGCCGGAACCCGACCGCGACTACTTCGGCTTCAGCGCGAACGCCGTCCTCGCCCTCATGGACGAACTCGGCATCGAGCGGGCGCACTTCATCGGCAACTCCCTCGGCGGAGGCACCGCCACCCGGCTCGTCCTGGACCACCCCGAACGGGTCGGCAAGCTCCTGCTCATGGGCCCCGGCGGGATCTCGCTGAACCTCTTCTCCGCCGACCCCACCGAAGGCATCAAGCGGCTCTTCGAGTTCAGCCTGGCGCCCGAACCCACCCGCGAGCAGATGCGGACCTTCCTCACCACCCTCGCCCACGACCCGGCGATCGTCACCGACGCCCTCGTCGAGGAGCGCTACGCCCAGGCCACCGACCCCGAAGCCAGGCTCGGCAACGCCCGCATGGGCGCCTCCTTCGCCAAGTGGCCCGAGGCCGCGATGCTCTGGCGCGAAGCGCACCGCATCAGCCGCCCCGTCCTGCTGACCTGGGGCCGCGAGGACCGCGTCAACCCGGTCGACGGCGCCTTCCTCGCTCTGAAGACCATCCCGGACGCCCGCCTGCACGTCTTCCCGCACTGCGGGCACTGGGCGCAGACCGAGGCCGCCGACGAGTTCAACCGCCTCGCCACCGACTTCTTCCTCCACTGATCCCGGCGCCGATCCCGGCGCCGATCCCGGCACTGATCCCGGCACTGATCCCCGCACCGATCCCACCGAGGAGTTCCCTCATGGACATCCGCGCACTCGGCTACCTCCGCATCGAGACCGCCGACCTCGCCGCCTGGCGCACCTACGTCCTCGACATCCTCGGCATGGCCGAAGCCGCAGGCACCACGGACACCCGGCTCAACATCCGCATCGACGACCGCACCCACCGCTTCCAGTTCGTCGCCGGCGCCCAGGACCGGCTGCTCGCCGCCGGCTTCGAAGTGGCGGGCGCCCGCGCCCTGCAAGACGCCGCCGCCGAACTGGAGAGCGCCGGACACCCCGTCAAGCAGGGCGACGCCGAGACCCTCGCCGACCGCCGCGTCCAGGGCCTCATCCACTGCGAGGACCCCAGCGGCAACCCCCTGGAGATCTACTGGGGCCAGGCCCAGGACCACACCCCGCTCGCAGCCCGGTACGGCAACCGGTTCGTCACCGGCGGCCGCGAGGGCGGCCTCGGCCTCGGCCACGTCGTCCTGCCCGCCGCCGACACCGAGGCCACCCTCGACTTCTACGAGAACCTCCTCGGCTTCCAGCTGCGCGACTCGATGCGGCTGCCCCCGGTCGCCGTCCCCACCGGCAAGCCCGGCCGGGACTTCTACTGGATGCACTTCCTCAGCCCCAACCGCCGCCACCACAGCCTCGGCCTCTACCCCGGCTCGCTGCCGCCCGGCATCGTCCACTTCATGGTCGAGCTGGAGACCCTCGACGACGTCGGCTACTGCCTCGACCGCATGAACAAGGCGGGCATCCCCATCGCCTCCACCCTCGGCCGGCACTCCAACGACCACATGGTCTCCTTCTACGCCCAGGCCCCCGGCGGCTTCCAGGTCGAGTACGGATGGGACGGCCTGCTCGTCGACCCCGCCACCTGGACCGCGAAGGAGATCACCGCGGACAGCTTCTGGGGCCACCAGTGGAACGGCTGACCGGCCCCGCCGCCGGCACGGTCGACCCGGCTCTGTTCCGCGAGGTCCTCGGCGCCTTCGCCTCCGGCATCACCGTCGTCGCGGCCGTCGCGGACGACGGCCGCCCGGCCGGGCTGGCCTGCCAGTCCTTCGCCTCCCTCTCCCTCGACCCGCCGCTGGTCCTGCTCTGCGTGGGCAAGGGCTCCTCCAGCTGGCCCAAGGTGCGGGCCGCCGGCCGCTTCGGCGTCAGCATCCTCGCCGAGGAGCAGCGCGCCGTGTGCGAGGCACTCGGCCGCCGCGGCGAGGACAAGTTCGCGGACGTCGACTGGGAACTGTCCGCCCACGGAGCCGTCCGCGTCACCGGCGCCCTCGCCACCGTCGACTGCGCCCTCGAAGAGGTCCACGAGGCGGGCGACCACTACCTCGTCACCGCCCGGGTCCTCGAACTGGACGCCCGCGACGGCGGATCACCCCTCCTCTACTACCGCAGCGACTACGCCACGGGAGCCTTCGGATGACAACCGGGCACACCACCGAGCACACCACCGAGCACGCCTACGACGTGGTGGTCGTCGGCTCCGGCGCCGCCGGATTCGCCGCCGCCGTCACCGCCCGACTGCGCGGCCTGAGCGTCCTCGTGGTGGAGAAGACCGACACCTACGGGGGTTCCACCGCCCTGTCCGGCGGCGCGATCTGGGTCCCCGGCAACTTCCACCTCGACCGCGCCGGCCTCGCCGACACCCCCGAGAAGGCCCGCGCCTACCTCGACGCCACCGTCGGCGACCGGGTCCCGGCCGCGCGCAAGGACGCGTACCTCAGCCACGGGCCGCGCATGGTCCGGGAGTTCCACGACCGCACCGAGATCCGCTTCATGTACACCCCCGGCTACTCGGACTACTTCCCCGAGGCCCAGGGCGGCATGGCACAGGGCCGCTCCATCGAGCCGTGCATCGTCGACCTCAAGCGGCTCGGCGCGCTCGGCGCCACCATGCGCCGGGCCGGACTGCCCACGTACGGGCTGACCATGACCTCGTACGACTTCCGCTTCCTGAACATGGTCAGCCGGACCTGGGCGGGCAAGAAGACCTCCGTCAAGGTCGGCCTGCGGGCCGTCAAGGCCCTGGCCACCGGCCGCAAACTGCTCTCCCTCGGCGAGGCGCTCGTCGCCCGCATGCGCCTCTCCCTGGACGCGCTCGGCGGCGAACTGTGGCTGTCGGCGCCCCTGACCGCCCTGGTCACGGACCGGGCCGGCCGGGTGACGGGCGTACGGGTCCTGCGCGCCGGGCGCGAGGCGACCGTAGCGGCGCGGGGCGGGGTGGTGCTGGCCTCGGGCGGGTTCTCGCACGACCAGGCACTGCGCGAGAAACACCTGCCCGCGCCCACCTCCACCGTCTGGACGCACGCCTCGGAGGGCCAGACCGGAGACGCCCTGAAGCTCGGTGAGGAACTGGGGGCCGCCACCGATCTGCTGGACAAGGTGTGGGGCGCGCCGTCGGTGTGCCCGCCGGGGGAGAAGCCCTTCTTCCTCGTCGCTGACCGGGGCATCCCCGGCATGGTCATCGTCAACGAGGCGGGGGAGCGCTACGCCAACGAGGCCCTGCCGTACCACGCGTTCGTGGACCGGATGTACGCCGCCGACCGGCCCGACGCCAGGACGGTGCCGTCCTGGCTGATCCTGGACGCCCGCTCCAAGGCCCGGTACATCTTCGCCGGACTCTTCCCCGGGCAGCCCTTCCCCAAGAAGTGGCTGGAGAGCGGCTTCCTGAAGAAGGCCGACACCGTGGAGGAACTGGCCCGGCAGATCTCCGCGCCCGACCTGCCCGCCGCGATCAGCCGCTTCAACTCCTTCGCCGAGGTGGGCACCGACAAGGATCACGGGCGGGGCGAGAGCGTCTACGACCGCTACTACGGCGACCCGACGCTGCCCAACCCGAACCTGGCGCCGATCGACAGGGGCCCCTTCTACGCCGTCCCCGTGCACCCGGGGGACATCGGCACCAAGGGCGGCCTCGTCACGGACACCGACGGCCGGGTGCTGCGCGAGGACTCCACGCCGATCCCGGGGCTCTACGCCTCCGGCAACTGCTCGGCGGCGGTGATGGGGGAGACCTACCCCGGGCCGGGCGCCACGATCGGGCCGGCGATGGCCTTCGGCTGGGCCGCCGTCAACGCGATCGCCGCCGGGCTGGACTAGGCCTCGCGCCCCGTCTCGGCCTAGGAGAGCTTGCCGTTGTAGTCAGGCAGCTTGACGGTGCGCTCGGCGTGGCCGCCGACCAGGTCGCTCTGGTTGTTGCCGATGTTGGCGATGATCGTGTAGCCGCGCGCCTCGATCTCCGCGCGCTTGGCCGTCTTGTAGGCGCTGACCTCGCCGAACAGGGCGGGCAGGTCGCGGACGTAGAGGCCCGAGACGGGGTAGCCGACCGCCTTGAGGTTGCGCTCGGTGAGGGAGTAGACGATCCCCGGGCGGGCGGTGACGAAGAAGATGGCGACCCCGCGGTCGTTCGCGTACCGGGTCAGGTCGCGGACCTGGGCGATCGCGGGGGTCGGGAAGGTCCAGAACCAGTGGAAGTCCGTCTCCAGCGACGAGTTGTCGATGTCGAGGACGATCGCCGGCTTCTCGCCGGCCGGCGAGGCGGCGATGCGCTGCTCGATCCCGGGGCGGGCCGCGCCGATGACGGCGGACACGTCGCGCTGCCAGGTGCCGTAATCGATGCCCAGGATCGCCGCGTTGCCGCCCGGCGCGGAGGCGGTGACGGCGGTCACGGCGGGGGCGGCCGTCGTGGCGGGGGCCGCCTGGGCGGCGGTGGCCGGAACCAGGGCCAGTACGGCTGCGGCTACGGCCACTGCGGCGGCAGTGGTACGGGTGCGGGTGCTGCGCATGGGGGACGCTCCTCGATCACGTGTTGGCATGTACGTGACCAGGCTGGAGATCGTCCGCCCTGATGTCTACTGGCTGGTAAGTAACTTTTCATGACCGCGCGGTGAATCTCCGTCACTCGTCACTCGTCACACCTGGAGCCGGGTCCGCGGGTGGGCGGCGGAGTGGGGTGTTCCGCCCTTGGGGACCGGGCACAGCGTCCGTATGAGTGAAGGCGTCATCGCGCTGATCGTCGTGTCCGGGACCATCGTCGCTTGGGGCGCGATCTACTTCGCGGCCCACCGCTCGACCTATGGCGGCAGCCACTCGACGGTCACCCGCAGGAGCGGCAGCGACAGCGGGGGTGGTGACGCGGGCTGCGGCGGGGGAGTCGGCTGCGGCGGCGACTCCGGGGGCTGCGGCGGCGACTGACCGCTCAGGTGTCGCAGTCCAGCACCGTGCGGCACAGCCCGCAGCGTGCCCGGACCGGTCCGCCGTGCGCGGGCAGCCGCAGCCGCTGGCCGCACACCGGGCACGGGAAGCTCACCCGTAGTCCGCCCGCGTGCTCCTCGAAGCCGTACGGGGCCCCGGGCGGGGCGGCCCCGCTCCGGCGGGCCGCCGCGTACCGCAGCCGCTCCCGCCGGCCCGCGGCCGCGAGGGGGGCCCGGTGCAGGTCCCGGTCGGCCAGGGCGCGGCCGCGCACGTACGCCTCGTAGGCCTGCGGGCTGGTGAACCACGCGGAGAGGTCCTCGCCGCCGAGGAACCGGCCGCGTCGGGCGAGGACGTAGCCGAACTCCTCCGGGGTGAGGTAGCCGAGCTTCTGGTGGGTCAGCTCGTCCTCCCGGTAGGCGTCGAGCAGCAGCCAGCCGGCGCCCAGGTAGGCGGCGGCGGTGTCGGTGAGGATCTCGTTGCCGATGGTCGAGGGGAAACGCAGGTCCAGGCGGTGCAGCAGCACGTGCGTGACCTCGTGGGCAAGGGCGGCCGCCAGATCGCCGCGGTGGGCGCGGAAGCGGTCGTTGACCTCGACGAAGTACTCGGGGCCGGCGGCCAGTTCCACGGTCGCCGCCTCCTCCATCGGCCGGAACCCCACGATCAGGCGCGCGTCGGGCAGCCGCAGGGCGCGGACCATCGCGGACGCCACCCGGTGGGCCCCGAGGTGCAGGTCCTCGGAGGCGGGGAAGGCCGCGTCGGCGGGGGCGAAGGGCGTGTCGTAGGCGCGGATCCCGTCGGCGGACAGCCGCCGGAACAGCGCGGTGACGGCCGCGCGGACCGTCTCCAGGTGCGGAAATCCGTGCTCGATCGGGCTGCTCCGCCGACCGTTGTGCGTCATCGGGCACCTCCGGCCGGAAGTTGTCCGAAAACGCGTTCTTGAAGCCCTCCGTGCGGGCAGTGTGTCATGTCCCCGTCACCCATGCGGTCCATCCCACCCGTCATGGAGTGACGCGCACGGCCCAACCCCCCACGAAAGGCAGTGTGTCGACTGTGTCCAGCCTCGTCACCACCCTCAAGCGCGCCCTCGCCGTCGGAGCGGTGGCCCTCGCGGCCGTCAGCCTCCAGCCCGGCACCGCAACCGCCGGCACGGCGCCCGTCGTCGGCGGAACCCGCGCCGCCCAGGGCGAGTTCCCCTTCATGGTCCGCCTCTCCATGGGCTGCGGCGGCGCCCTCTACACCCAGCAGATCGTGCTCACCGCCGCCCACTGCGTCGGCAGCTCCGGCAACAACACCTCCATCACCGCCACCGCCGGAGTCGTCGACCTCAACAGCTCCAGCGCCATCAAGGTCAAGTCCACCAAGGTGCTCCGGGCCCCCGGCTACAACGGCACGGGCAAGGACTGGGCCCTGATCAAACTCGCCAAGCCCATCAACCTGCCCACCCTCAAGATCGCCGACACCAAGGCCTACGACAACGGCACCTTCACCGTCGCCGGCTGGGGCGCCACCCGGGAAGGCGGAGGCCAGCAGCGCTACCTGTACAAGGCCACCGTCCCCTTCGTCTCCGACGCCTCCTGCCAGGACTCCTACGGCAGCTCCCTCGTGCCCGCCGAGGAGATCTGCGCCGGATTCGACGCGGGCGGCGTCGACACCTGCCAGGGCGACTCCGGCGGCCCCATGTTCCGCCGGGACAACGCCAACGCCTGGATCCAGGTCGGCATAGTCAGCTGGGGAGAGGGCTGCGCCCGCCCCGACTACCCCGGCGTCTACACGGAGGTCTCCACCTTCGCGGCGGCGATCAAGAGCGCGGCCGCCACGCTCTGACCGACCCCCGGCCCCGTTGACCTCCTCCTCCCGGCCCGCCCGACAGTGGCCGGAAGAATGAGGCGCGATGCCCCACATGTCCGTAAGGTCGACCGCAGTACCGTGAGGCCGGAACGAAGCCGTTCCGGCCTCACGGCATGCTCCCGACGGTCTGCTGTGCGGTTGCGGGCCGAGGCGCCCGCAGGTCCCATGGAGAGATCCCACCGGGTGGGAAAGCCGGGGAAGCCGGACCAGCACAGGCAACGGGCGACAGTGGGGCAGGCGGCGCATGACGATCAGAGTGATCATCGCGGACGACCAGGAGATGGTCAGGACCGGCTTCCGGATGATCCTCGAAAGCCAGCCGGACATCGAGGTGGTGGCCGACGTCGAAGACGGCGAAGCGGCCCTCGCAGCCGTCGCCGAACACCGGCCCGACGTCCTGCTCCTCGACATCCGCATGCCCAAACTCGACGGACTCGAAGTCACCCGCCGGCTCTCCGGCCGCGAAACCCCCCGCATCGTCATCGTCACCACCTTCGACCTCGACGAGTACGTCCACGCGGCGCTCCACGGCGGAGCGTCTGGCTTCCTCCTCAAAGACGCGAGCCCGGCCATGCTGGTTGAAGCGGTGCGGGCGGCAGCCGTCGGAGACTCCCTCGTCTCACCCGCCATCACCGTACGGCTGCTGCGCGAAATGGCCCTCCGCACCCCGGCCGCCTCCGCCGCCGCCCGCCGCCCCGCCGAACCCCTGACGGACCGGGAACGCGAGGTCGTACGCTGCCTCGCGCGCGGGCTGACCAACGCCGAGATCGCGGGCGAGCTCTTCGTCTCCCTCTCCACCGTCAAGACCCACCTGGCCAACGTCCAGGCCAAACTCGACGCCCGCAACCGCGTGGAAATCGCCGCCTGGGCCTGGGAGAGCGGCCTGGCAGGCACCCCGGCGTGACCCGCCCCCACCTCCTGAACACCGCCGGCCCAATTCAGCCTCGCCGGCGTGTGAGGCACGGGGCCCGGGGCGACGCCCCAGGAAGCCGGCGCACGCCGCCCCCGACGACACCGGCCGCGACGGGTACGGGCGGCGCCTGGGCGAGCGACCGCCCCCACACCCCGGGCGGAGCCACCCGAGGTATGGGGGCAGCCCCCTCGATGGCGCCCCGCACCCCGGGCGGAGCCGCCCGCGCCCCGGGCGCAGCCCCCTCGACGGAGCCCCGCACCCTCGGCGGAGCCACCCGCACGGCGTCCCCGACGACACCGGCCGCGACGGGTACGGGCAGGGCCCCGGCGAGCGACCGCTCCCACACCTCGGGCGGAGCCGCCCGCGCCCCGGGCGCAGCCCCCTCGACGGAGCCCCGCGCCCCCGGCGGAGCCACCCGCACGCTCCGGGGCCCGACGTGAGCCCCCTGGGGCCATGGGCCCGCCGCCACCCCCACGCCGCGGACTGGATCCGCATCCTCCTCTCCGTCACCCTCCTCTCCCTCGTCACCTTCGAGGGCGTCGTCCTGGCCCGCCAGCCCAGCACCCCGCACGCCGCCGTCTGGGTGTCGGGCCTCCTCGTCTGCCTCAGCGCCGCGCCCTGGCCGGGCATCCCCCTCCTCGTCCGCGCCTGGTTCGCCGCCGCCGTCACCTGGACCGTCACCCTCTCCCTGATCTTCAGCAACCTCCCCCTGGTCGTCTGGGGCGGCGGCGAGGCCATCGCCCTGCTCGTCCTCCTCACCCAGGTCCTGCTCCGCGCCCCCGCCCGCACCGCCGCCGTCCTCGGCCCCCTCCTCGGCCTCGGCTCGATGGCGGCCCCCGTCCGCGACGCGGACCCGGGCCGCTTCACGCTGCTCTTCTCCGTGCTCGCCGTCGTCGTCACCGCGTACTCCCTGCTCCTGCGCCTGCAGTCCGTCCAGCGCGTCCGCGAACTGCGCGCCGTACGCAGCGCCGAGCGCCTGGAACTGGCCCGCGAGCTCCACGACCTCGTCGCCCACCACGTGACGGGGATCGTCGTCGAGGCGCGCGCCGCCCGCTACACCAAGGTCTCCGCCGAACGCGCCGGCGAAATCTTCGGCCGCATCGAGTCCGCCGGGGACGAGGCGCTCGGCTCCATGCGCCGCCTGGTCAAGATCCTCCGCGAGGGCGCCGCCGACACCGACCCGGAGACGGGCAAGGGCACCGGCAACCCCGGCCCCGCCGGTACGGCCCCCGTCGCGGGCCTCCGCGAGATCCGCGGGCTGACGGAACGGTTCGCCGCCACCGGCCCGCCCGTCGTCCTCTACGTGGAGGAAGGCCTGGAGGCCCGGCTCCCCGCCGACGTCGCCGCCACCGCCCACCGCATCGTCCTCGAAGCCCTCACCAACATCGGCAAACACGCCGCCACCGCCACCGCCCTCCGGATCGGCCTGCGCACCGTCCCGGCCGGCCTGGAAGTACGGATCGCCGACGACGGCGGCCGCCCCGCGAAACTCTCCGAGAACGCCCGCGGCGGCGGCTACGGCCTCGTCGGCATGGCCGAACGCGCCGAAGCCCTCGGCGGCTCCCTCACCGCCGGCCCCGCCCCCGAAGGCGGCTGGCTGGTCACAGCCGTCCTACCCCTCTAGGCCGCCTCTTCCGACCCTTACCCCGGTCGTCCCGCCCCAACGGCCCTGCCTGAGCCCGTACCCGTACCGGGCCGGGTTGCCGGGGGCTCCCTCCGGTCGTGTCGCCGGGGACGGAACCGGCCCCTCCGCTCGGCCCCGTACCGTCCCACCCGCGGAGCGACCCTCGGGGGTCCGCGCGGTCCGTACCCGGCGCGCTCCGAACCTCGGCGCGCACCAGCGCGCCCCCGCGCCCGTCCCGTCTCAATGGCCGATCGGCCGACGAACCGAACGTGCACGCCACGTATTCTCGTGGACCATGAACACCAGGGACATCGACGAGAACGTCACCGCCGAGCTGGCCCGGCTCAGGGACAGCATCGACAACATCGACGCGGCCGTGGTCCACATGCTCGCCGAGCGGTTCAAGTGCACCCAGCAGGTCGGCCACCTCAAGGCCCGCCACCAGCTGCCCCCGGCCGACCCGGGTCGCGAGGCCAGCCAGATCGCCCGGCTGCGACAGCTCGCCGAGAACGCCAAACTCGACCCCGCCTTCGCCGAGAAGCTCCTGAACTTCATCATCGCCGAGGTCATCCGCCACCACGAGACGATCGCCGCCGGCGAAGGCGAAGACGCCGAATAGAAGCCGGGGCCCGGCGCCGGCACCACCATCCGGCAGCATGGGCCCCATGTCCGCACTGACGCGCAACGAAGCGCAGCTCCGAGCCCGACTCATCGACGTCCGGCACTACGAGGTCGCCCTCGACCTCACCACCGGCGACGAGACCTTCGAGTCCCGCACCGTCATCCGGTTCACCGCCCGTGCCGCCGGCGACACCTTCGTCGAGCTGAAACCGGACGAACTGCGCTCCGCCGCCCTCGACGGACACCCCCTGGACCCGGCCTCCCTCACCGACGGCCGCCTCCCCCTCACCGGCCTCACCGAGGGCCCCCACGAGCTCCGCATCGCCGCCCGCATGCGCTACTCCCGCACCGGCGAAGGCCTGCACCGCTTCACCGACCCCGCGGACGGGGAGACGTACGTCTACACCCAGATGTTCCTGGACGACGTCCAGCGCGTCTTCCCGGCCTTCGACCAGCCCGACCTCAAGGCCGTGTTCGAGTTCACCGTCACCGCCCCCGCGCACTGGACCGTCCTCGCCAACGGCATCACCTCCCGCATCGGCGAACGCCTCGGCGACGGCGCTGGCGGCTCGGGCGACGGCTCCGCCTCCGAGGCCGGCATCTGGGCCTCCGCCCCCACCCCCGTCATCTCCACCTACCTCGCCGCCGTCGCCGCCGGCCCCTGGCACAGCGTCCGCATCGAACACGCCGGGATCCCCTTCGGCATCCACTGCCGCCGCTCCCTCGCCCCCCACCTCGACGCCGACGCGCGAGAGATCCTCGACCTCACCACCGCCTGCTACGACCGCTTCCACGAGAAGTTCACCGAGCCCTACCCCTTCGACTCCTACGACCAGGCCTTCGTACCCGAGTTCAACGCCGGCGCCATGGAGAACCCGGGACTGGTCACCTTCCGCGACGACTACGTCTTCCGCTCCGCCGTCACCGACGCCGAACGCCAGCGCCGCGCCGTCACCATCGCCCACGAGATGGCCCACATGTGGTTCGGCGACCTCGTCACCCTCAGCTGGTGGGACGACATCTGGCTGAACGAGTCCTTCGCCGAGTTCATGGGCTACCAGACCCTCATCGAAGCCACCCGCTTCACCGAGACCTGGACCGGCTTCGGCATGGAACGCAAACCCTGGGGCTACGACGCCGACCAGCGCCCCTCCACCCACCCCGTCGCCCCGGACGCCGCCTCCGTCCCCGACACCGCCTCCGCCCTCCTCAACTTCGACGGCATCTCCTACGCCAAGGGCGCCTCCGCCCTGCGCCAACTCGTCGCCTGGCTCGGCGACAAGGACTTCCTGGCCGGCATCAACACCCACTTCGCCCGCCACAAGTTCGCCAACGCCTCCCTCGCCGACTTCGTCGACTCCCTCGCCGCCCACACCGACCGCGACGTCCACACCTGGGCCGAGACCTGGCTGCGCACCACCGGCGTCGACACCCTCACCCCCCGGCTCGAAGAGAGCCACGGAGGCTGGACCCTCACCGTCGACCGCACCGGCAACCGCCCCCACCACATCGCAGCCGGCCTTTACGACCGCGCCCCCGACGGCGTCATCGAACCGCGCGAGGTCCTCGCCCTCGACGTCCCCTCCGACGAGGTCCTCTCCGTGAGCGGCCCGCGCCCCGCCCTCCTCGTCCTCAACGACGGAGACCTCACCTACGCCAAGGTCCGCCTCGACGAGACCTCACTGGAAACCGCCCTGCGCGGCATGTCCCGCATCCCCGACCCGCTCACCCGCGCCGTCGTCTGGAACTCCCTGCGCGACATGGTCCGCGACGGCGAACTGGGCGCCGCCGACTACCTGGCGACCGCCGAAGCCCACGTACCCGAGGAAACCGACCTCGCGATCGTCCAGGGCGTCCTCACCTTCACCCGCGCCCAGATCGCCGACCGCTACCTCACCCCCGACCGCCGGGGCGACGCCCTCACCACCCTCACCGCCATCGCCCGCGACCTGCTGCGGCGCACCGAGGACGGCTCCGACCCCGGCCTGCGGCTCGTCGCCGTCCGCACCCTCGTCGACAGCGCCACCCAGCCCGACACCATCGCCGGCTGGCTCGCCGAAGGCACCGTCCCCGGCGGCCCCGAACTCGACCCCGAACTGCGCTGGCGCATCCTCGCCCGCCTGTCCGTCCTCGGCGCGGCCGGCGAAGCCGAGATCGACGAGGCCCTCGCCGCCGACCCCAGCGCCACCGGCCGCGAAGGCGCCGCCCGCTGCCGGGCCGCCCTCCCGACGGCCGAGGCCAAGGCCGCAGCCTGGCAGCGCCTCTTCCACGACGACTCCCTGTCCAACTACCTCTTCACCGCCACCGCCCAAGGCTTCTGGCAGCCCGAACAGGCCGACCTGGTACGGGAGTACGTGCCGCAGGCCTACTCCGAGGCCGTCACCCTCGCCGCCCGCCGAGGCCCCGCCATCGCCGACGCGGCAGGCCGCTGGGCCCTCCCCGGCCACGAGATCACCGAAGCCAACCTCCAGGCCGGCCACACCGCCCTGACCTCCCCCGACATCACCCCGCTCCTCCACCGCAAGCTCGTCGACCACCTCGACGACCTCACCCGCGCCCTACGCGCCCGCCCCTAACCCACAGCACCGGCGAAACCCGACCGCGCCCACCCGGCCCCCACCCCCACCGCGGGCTGGGGGCCCACCACAAGCCCACCCCCACCCAGAAGCCACCACCCCGCCCGCGCCGCCCACTCCGCCTCGCTTGCCCTGCCCGCCCCGCCTGACGGCGTTCGCCCGCCCCGCCGGGCCACGCCCGCCCGGCGGCGTTCGCGCACTCCGCCCGGCGTGGTGCCTCCGCCTGCCCTGCCCCTCCGCCTCGCCCGGCCGCTCCCGCTCCGCCTCACCGGCCCCGCCCAGCCCAGCCCCGGCCACGCCCAGCCCAGCCCCGGCCACGCCCAGCCCAGCCCCGGCCACGCCCAGCCCAGCCCCGGCCACGCCCAGCCCTGACCTGGTCGCGCCCAGCCCAACTGGCCGCGCTCGCCCGCCCAGTTGGGCTCGCCCTGCCCCGCCTGTCCTCCACTGGAGTGGCTCCGACTCCACTGCCCGCACCGCCTCGCCCGGCCGGGTCCGCTCCGCCTCGCCGGCCACGCCCAGCCCTGGCGGCGTTCGCCCGCCCAGTTGGGCCCGCCCTGCCCCGCCTGGCGGCGTTCGCCCGCCCCGCCCCGCCTCGCCCGCCCGCCCCGCCTCGCCCGCCCGGCCCGCCCGGCCCGCCCGGCCCGCCCGGCCCGCCCGGCCCGCCCGGCCCGCCCGGCCCGGCGGGGCCCGCCCCTCGGGCTGCAGGCCCCCTGTACGTGCCCGCCCGTCTCGCCGCACCCGCGCCATCGCCCAGAACGCCACCGTGTCGACCAGCGCGCCGATCAGCAGCGCAGCGTAGACGGACCGCTGGCCCCCACGCCCATGCCCAGGGACCGAAGGCCGATGGATCCGCCACCTCGTCGGCGGCAGGCGGCCGCAGGCGGCCTCAGCGCGCCCCCGCCACCGTCGGCGCGACGCGCACCTCCCCCTCCCGGCCACCGCCGACGGCTTGAAATCAACCACTCATAAACCCGGGCGGTTACCCCATTCGGGTCGGATCGTTGTACCCCCCGGGTCCCCGACCCAGCGAGCGGCACCACCCGCCGCCGAACCGTTCCCGTGAGGACAACCGCATGACAGCGCCCCCCGGCACAGGCAGACGCGGCAACGCCCCGCTCGCCGGAGGACCCCACGGACCCGACGCCCTGCAACCACTCCTCGCCACCGTCCTCGACGCCCTGCGCACCGGAGCCCGCGCCCGCGGCGGACCACTCCCGGCCGGCGGACCCGAGGCCGTCACCGACCGCGTCACCGCAGCACTGGGCGAGGTGTTCCCCGACCACGGACACGGCGACCACGAAGCGCTACGGACCCTCGTCCACACCCTCACCGCCGGCGCCGCCGACCCCGCCGACCCCCTGTGCGCAGCCCACCTGCACTGCCCGCCCCTCGCCGTCGCGGCCGCCGCCGACCTCGCCGCCAGCGCCCTCAACGCCTCCCTCGACTCCTGGGACCAGGCCCCCGCCGCCTCCGCCCTCGAAGCCCTCCTCACCCGCACACTCGCCGCCGAGTTCCACGACACCCCCCACCCCGACGCCGTCCTCACCACCGGCGGCACCGAAGCCAACCACCTCGCCCTCCTCCTCGCCCGCGAACGCCACGGCCCCCACCTCACCGTCCTGCACGGCGCCAACGCCCACCACTCCATCCCGCGCGCCGCCTGGCTCCTCGGCCTGCCCCCCGCCCGCAGCCTCCCCACCCCCACCGGAACCCTCACCCCCGCCACCCTCGCCGAAGCCCTCGCCACCACCACCGGCCCCGTCCTCGTCACTGCCACCGCCGGCACCACCGACGCCGGACTCATCGACCCCCTCGACGCCCTCGCCGACCTCTGCGACCAGCACGGCGCCGACCTCCACATCGACGCCGCCTACGGCGGCCTCCTCCACCTCAGCCCCCGCCACCGACCCAAACTCGCCGGCCTCCACCGCGCCCGGTCGATCACCATCGACCTCCACAAACTCGGCTGGCAACCCATCGCCGCCGGACTCCTCACCGTCCCCGACACCACCCTGCTCGCCCCCCTCACCCACCAGGCCGACTACCTCAACGCCCCCGACGACACCCAAGCCGGCCTGCCCGACCTCCTCGGCCGCTCCCTGCGCACCACCCGCCGCGCAGACGCCCTCAAAATCGCCGCCACCCTGCGCTCCCTCGGCCGAGACGGCCTCACCCACCTCATCGACCGCACCTGCGCCCGCGCCGAACAACTCGCCCGACTCCTCGAAGCACACCCCGCCTTCGAACTCCACGCGGCGCCCACCATCAGCACCGTCCTGTTCCGGCCCACCCACGCCGACGACACCGCACTGGCCACCCTGCGCCGCACCCTCCTCCAGGGCGGCACCGCCGTACTGGGCCGAGCCACCGCCGACGGCCGCCTCTGGCTCAAGGCCACCCTGCTCAACCCCCACACCACGGCGGGGGACCTGGACGCCCTCGTGAACCTCCTGGAAGGCAGCACCCACCGATGACCGCCCAGCACGATGCACCCCACGACCTCGTCGGAATCGGCATCGGCCCCTTCAACCTCTCCCTCGCGGCCCTAGCCCACGGCCTGCCCCAACAAGGCGCCGCGGAACTCGCCACCGCCTTCTACGACCAGCGCCGAGACTTCCGCTGGCACCCCGGACTCCTCATCGACGGAACCACCCTCCAAGTCCCCTTCCTCGCCGACCTCGTCACCCTCGCCGACCCCACCAGCCCCTGGTCATTCCTCAGCTACCTCAAGCACAAGGAACGCCTCTTCCCCTTCTACTTCGCCGAGAGCTTCCACATCCAGCGCGCCGAATACGACGCCTACTGCCGGTGGGTCGCCGGCCGCCTGCCCGGACTCCACTTCGGCCACCAGGTCGACGCCGTCCGCTGGAACCCCGAACACGACCTCTTCGAAGTCGACTTCACCCAAATCGACGCCGACGGAGAAGCCGAAGCCCTCGGCCGCACCTACACCCGCAACCTCGCCCTCGGCATCGGGACCGCCCCCTACATCCCCGAACCGCTGCGCCCCCTCGCCGAAGCCCCCACCGTCCCGGTGATCCACTCCTCCGAGTACCTCGACAACCGGCAGCGCATCCTCGGCGCCGACCACGTCACCGTCATCGGATCGGGCCAGTCCGGAGCCGAGGTCTTCCTCGACCTGCTCCGCTCCCGCCCCGCCGGCCGCGAACGCCTCACCTGGCTGGCCCGCACCCCCTCCTTCGCCCCCATGGAGTACTCCAAGCTCGGACTGGAACACTTCACCCCCGACTACACCCGCTACTTCCACTCCCTCCCCGAACCGGTCCGCGACCGCCTCGTCCCCGCCCAATGGCAACTCCACAAGGGCATCGACGCCGCCACCATCGCCGCCATCCACGAGGAGCTCTACCGCCGCACCCTCGACGGAGGCTGGCCCGACGCCGTCCTCACCCCCGGAGTCAGCGTCCGCACCGCCGGCCGCGTCGCCACCACCAAGGTCGAACTCCACCTCGAACACGTGGACCAGGGCGCCCGCTCCCGCCTCACCACCGACGCCGTCGTCCTCGCCACCGGCTACCGCGAACGCCCCCTCTCCCGCCTCCTCGCCGGACTCGACCCCTACCTGCGCAAGGACTCCTCCGGCCGCCCCCGCATCGACGACCGCTACCGGATGATCACCGACCCGGCCGTCACCGGAAGCGTCTTCGTCCAGAACGGCGAACGCCACACCCACGGCGTCGGAGCCCCCGACCTCGGCCTCGCCGCCTGGCGCAGCGCCGCCATCCTGAACACCCTGACGGGCAAAGAGCCCTACCCCCAGCCCACCCGCACGGCCTTCACCACCTTCGGCCTCGAACAGCGGGAGCACACCCGGCCCCAACCCGCCGGCGAACTGCTCCCACTGGTCGAGCACCCGTAAGGAGAAACGTTTAGAGCACCATCGGCTAGAAGACAGGTGCCCCGGCTCGGGTCAGCCGCCAGTCCACGGACGCGAACTGCGCCGGGTCCACCGTCCCCTTCGCCTTCACCCACTGGATGATCGTGTTGCGTATTTCATCCGAGTTCGCCCACAACTGCTTCGACTGCGGCACATGCGGGAAGTTCCCACCACCCGAAGCCCGGTAGTTGTTCACCGCCAGCACGAACTGCGCCGCCGGATCCACCGGCTTCCCCTGGAAGGACAACCCCGAGATCCGCGAACCCACCGCCTCGGAGATGTCGACGTCGTACGTCAACCCGTACACCGCGTCATAGTTGTAGTCCGGCGTACCCTCCGCGTTCGTCAGCTTCGCCGGATCCACCACATCGCCCGGCGCCGTGCGCACGTAGTACCTCGCCGAATACTCCAGGTAGTCCTTGACCTGCGCACCCGTCAGCAGCCGCGCCTCCAGCGTGTTCTCGAACGGATACAGACCCGCCGCATCCCTGATCGTCACCTGCCCGGCCGGAATCGCCGCCGTCCGCGAGAAACACGAAGCCTGCGACAGCACCGGCAGCGCAGCCCACTCCGTACCCGCCAGCGCACCCTTCACCGTCTCCGCCTGCACGTGGTTGATCAGATCGATGATCGCCACGTCCTTCACCGGACCGTCCGCCGAAGACATCGCCTGCGTCGACGTACCGATCACCTGGTTCACATACGCCACGACCTTGCGGTGCTCGTCCGACAGCAGGCCCACGATCTTCGGGTCCTCCACCGCCGTATTCGAGTTCAGCACCCGGGCCGACACCTTCGACACCGACCAGCAGCCCTTCGCCCACGTCAGCTCGAAGTCGAACAGCGTCAGCCGCTGCCCCCACTTCAGCGGCTCGGACAACACCACATCCTTGCCCGTCGCCTTGTTCCGCACCCGGTACTCCGGGATCTCCGTATGCGCGTGCCCCACCAGGATCGCGTCGATCCCCGGCACCTGCTCCGCCACCAGACCCGCCGCGTTCTCGATGTGCGGCAGCTGGTCCCCGTAACTCGACGTACCACTCGAACCCGAATGCGCCGACACGATCACCACATCCGCACCCAGCGACCGCAGCCGCGGCACGTACTTCGCGGCCTGCTCCTCAAGACCCGGGAACGTCATCTTCCCCTGCACGTTCGCCTTGTCCCAGATCGCGATCCCCGGATTCGTCAGACCCAGCACCGCCACCTTCACGTCCCGCCCGTGCGGAGTACGCAGCCGGTGCATGCTGTACGGCGGGAACGCCGGCCGCAGCGTCTTCGCATCCAGCGCGTTCGCCCCCAGCAGCGGGAAGTCGCACTGCTCCTCGAACTTCCGCAGCACCGGAATACCGTAATTGAACTCGTGGTTCCCCAGCGCCGCCGCGTCATAACCGATCGCGTTCATCGCCTGCGCCATCGGGTGAACCGGACCGCGCCGCGCGGTGATCGGATCCACCTTCGCGTAGTAGTACGAAAGCTGCGTCCCCTGAATGGTGTCCCCGGCATCGATCAGCAGCGTGTTGCGCCGCCCCTTCTCCGCCCGCACCTGGTTCACCAGCGTGGAGATCTTCGCCAGACCGACGTCGTTGTGCGCCTTGTCGTCGAACTCCTTGTCCGTGAAGTAGTCCCAGTTGAAGACGTTCCCGTGCAGGTCCGTCGTCCCCATCACCGTGAACGCGTACGTCCTCGCCCCCGCCGCCGAAGCGCCGCCGGCCACCGCGTCAGCCGCGGCGGCCGGGGTGCTCGTGGCCCCCGCCAACGCCACAGCCGCACCTGTCGCAGCCGAAGTACCCAGAAATGTCCTACGGTCCAAAGCCATGCCATCTCCCCTTGTGAGGTGCGTGCACAGATAGGCAACGCGCGTAGATTCTGACCCAGCAGTAACAAGCCGCAACACCCCCACCAGGTTTCGATCCGATGACCACCCCCGTACGAGCAGCAGTGCGAGAGTGAATCCCATGACCCAGGACGCATCGCACCAGCCCTACGGAACCCCCGAAGTCCCCCGCGTCGCAGTCCGCGGCGAAGCCACCCTCGAAGTCGACCCCGAAATCGCCCGCATCGGCATCACCGTCAGCGCCCGCGGCACCGACCGGCGCACCGCCCTCGAAGACCTCACCCGCCGCAACAACGCCGTCCTCGACCTCGTCAAAAGCTACGGCGACCCCGTCGAAAAACTCGAAACCGGCGCCTTCTCCATCACCCCCGAACTCACCCGCCACGGCCGCGGCGAACGCATCCGCGCCTACCACGGACGCGTCCACCTCACCGCCGAACTCAACGACTTCACCACCCTCGGCGAACTCACCACCCGCCTCGCCGACCTCGAACTGACCCAGGTCGACGGACCCTGGTGGGCCCTGCGCCCCACCTCCCCCGCCCACGGCGAAGCCCGCCGCCAAGCCGTCCTCGAAGCCGTCCAGCGCGCCCGCGAATACGCCGCCGCCCTCGGAGCCGACCTCGCCGCCCTCGTCGAACTCGCCGACCTCGGGGCCGAAAACGCCCCCGCCCCCTTCCAGGCAGCCGGCGCCGGCATGCGCACCATGGCCTTCAGCGCCGCCGAAGACGCAGGCGCCCCCGCCCTCGACCTCGAACCCCAGCGCCAGACCGTCTACGCGCAGGTGAACGCACGCTTCACGATGACCCCTCCCCAGCTCTGAAAACCTGAACGATCAGCGCCCCGGGGGTGCTCATCAGAGCACCCCCATGCACATTCAACAATTGTCAACAAGCTTTTGCTCAAAGGTTGTTGAGTGGACACTCGGAACCAATTTCCTACTCCCTGGTAGGGGCATACGCTCGCCTCATGCGCCGAGCGAAAATCGTATGTACCCTGGGCCCCGCCACCGACTCATACGACCAGATCAAAGCCCTGGTCGAAGCCGGAATGGACATCGCCCGCTTCAACCTCAGCCACGGCACCTACGCCGAACACGAGGACCGCTACCAGCGCGTCCGCAAGGCTGCCGACGAAACCGGCCGCAGCGTCGGCATCCTCGCGGACCTTCAAGGCCCGAAGATCCGCCTGGGCCGCTTCCGCGAAGGCCCCGTACTCCTTGAACGCGGCGACGAATTCACCATCACCGTCGAAGACCACGAAGGCGACCGCCACACCTGCGGCACCACCTACAAAGGCCTCGCCGGAGACGTCACCACCGGCGAACGCATCCTCGTAGACGACGGCCGCGTCACCCTCGAAGTCACCGCCGTCGACGGCCCCCGCGTCCACACCCGCGTCATCGAAGGCGGCATGGTCTCCGACAACAAGGGACTCAACCTCCCCGGCGTCGCAGTCTCCGTACCCGCCCTCTCCGAAAAAGACATCGACGACCTCCGCTGGGCCCTGCGCATCGGCGCCGACACCATCGCCCTCTCCTTCGTCCGCAGCGGCAGCGACATCGAAGACGTCCACCGCATCATGGACGAAGAAGGCCGACGCCTCCCCGTCATCGCCAAGGTCGAAAAGCCCCAAGCAGTCGAAAACATCGACGACATCGTCGCCGCCTTCGACGGCATCATGGTCGCCCGCGGAGACCTCGGCGTCGAAATGCCCCTGGAACAAGTCCCCATCGTCCAGAAGCGCGCCGTCAAGCTCGCCAAGCGCAACGCCAAGCCCGTCATCGTCGCCACCCAAATGCTCGACTCGATGATCGACAACTCCCGGCCCACCCGCGCCGAAGCCTCCGACGTCGCCAACGCCATCATCGACGGCACCGACGCCGTCATGCTCTCCGGCGAAACCAGCGTCGGCAAATACGCCATCGAAACCGTCCGCACCATGGCCCGCATCGTCGAAGCCGCCGAAGAAGACATCCTCGCCAAGGGCCTCCCCCCACTCACCGACCGCAACAAGCCCCGCACCCAAGGCGGAGCAGTCGCCCGCGCCGCCGCCGAAATGGGCGACTTCCTCGGCGCCAAATTCCTCGTCGCCTTCACCCAGAGCGGAGACACCGTCCGCCGGCTCTCCCGCTACCGCTCACCCATCCCCCTCCTCGCCTTCACCCCCGACCCCGCCACCCGCTCCCAGCTCAACCTCACCTGGGGCGTCGAAACCTTCCTCGGACCCCACGTCGACTCCACCGACGCCATGGTCGCCCAGGTCGAAGAAGAACTCCTGCGCATCGGCCGCTGCGTACCCGGCGACGTCGTCGTCATCACCGCCGGCTCACCCCCCGGCGTCAGCGGATCCACCAACCTGGTCCGCATCCACCACATCGGCGACGCAGTCCGCTGACACCGCCCGCAGGCAACTGCAGCGACTACAGCACCTCACGTATAAGACGCACCGCGTCGGGCAACACCAAACGGCTCTCACCCGTACTCGGGAAGTGCCCGCCCGACGCGGTCACCCGCGCCTCGGCGCCCAGCTCCCGCACGAACCGCAGCACGTGCTCACCCGTCGCCTCCCCGGTCACCGGGTCATCCGCCGCGTGCAGCACACGGAACTCCCGTGCAGCCTTACGGATCCGCTGCCAGTCGAACTCCGGCGAGAAGAACGGCGCCAACGCGTCATACCCCACCTCGCCGGACATCGACGCCACGAACACCACCCCCGCGAACGCCCCCTCGGCCTCCGTGTCGTGCTCCAGCAGCAGCCGCAGCACATTCACCCCACCCAGACTGTGACCCACCAGCACCGTCTCACCGGCCGGCGCACCCTCCACCGCCGCCTCCAGCTCCTTCAGCCACACACCGGGCTCCGGAGCGAACGGCTCGGGGAAGTTCGGAATCCGCACCTCATGCCCCTCCGCGGCGAACTCCTCGCCCGTCGCCGCATACCAGTGCTCCCCGGCATGCATCCCGTACCCGTGCGCGATCACGATCTTGCCCATGACTCCACCCCTCGTATCCCTCGGCATCTCTCAGCCTCGGCGGATCCTTCAATCGAAACGCTACGCCGCGTTTCGATAAAACGCTAGGGCTATCGTGAAGCCGTGTCAATCACTCCTTCGGGCAACCCGCCCCGCACCGGCGGCCGCCTCCGCAACGAAGACGCCCACCACTCCGTCCTCGAGGCCACCGCCGCACTCCTCGTCGAGAACGGCTACGGCGCCCTCACCATCGAAGGCGTCGCCAAGCGCGCCAACGTCGCCAAGAGCACCGTCTACCGCTGGTGGAAATCCAAGCCCGCCCTCGTCATGGACGCCTACGCCCACGAAACCGCCGCCCGCGTCCCCGAACCCGACACCGGCACCCTCACCGGCGACCTCACCGCCTTCGTCACCGACCTCTACCGCATCGGCCGCGACCCCGTCCGCGCCAAAGCCCTCACCGGCCTCATGGCCGAAGCCCAGCTCGACCCCGCCTTCGCCGAACCCTTCCGCGCCTGGGTCGCCACCCGCCGCGAGGTCGTCGCCACCCTCCTGACGAGGGCGGTCACCCGCGAGGAACTCCCCGCCGCCACGGACCTCGACCACGCGGTCGACCTGGTCTTCGGGCCGTTCTGGTACCGCCTCCTCATCGCCCACGCCCCCCTCGACCCCGCCGACGCGGAAGCCCACGTGGCGACGGTCCTCCACGGCCTGGCAGGCGCCAAGTAGCCTTGACCTCAAGCAGACTTGAGGTCATAGCCTCCTGGCATGACGGCGATCAAGCAGTACTCACAGGACCAGCTCGCGGCCCAGCCCATCGGCTACTGGGCCCGCGAGGCCGCGAACCTCGTCATAGGCGGCCTCAGGGCCGCCCTGGCCGAGGAAAACCTCACCCAGCCCCACTGGTGGACCCTCAACCACGTGGCAGCCGCCCCGGCCCACTGGAAGCGGGCGGCCCTCACGGAGAAGCTCACCGCGTACGACGACCAGGACACCGACTTCGAGGCCCTCTACGACGACCTGGCGGCCCGAGGCTGGCTTACGGAGACGGACGGCGTGTTGACCCTCACGGAACAGGGCGAAGCCGGCCGGGTCCGTGCGCACGACCGCAACGCGAAGGTGCACGCGCGGATGCGGGAGGGTATGGACGATGCCGCCTACGCGGCGACCATCGACGGCCTGCGCCGCATGGTCGCCAACCTGGGCGGCAGCGGCGACCTGCCGGGCTAGTACTTCGGCCCGATGTGGGCGTCCATGAGCGCGACGGAGTCCTTGCGGGCGATGGACACGTTGAAGGGGTCGCAGCCCCGGGCCAGGATCGTCCACTGGACGCCGACCTTCGCCAGGGTGTCCGTGCAGAGCTTCCGAATGTCGTCGGACTTGTTCGTGAAGAAGTACCGGGGGTACTCGTAGCGCTTGCCGTTGCGGACAGTCCAGTTGGTGATCCGGCACCCGTCGGAGTGGATCAGTCCACGGAGGAACTCCCAGGGGTGGGCGTCGACGATGGCCTGCTGCCAGCCCTCCAGGACGATGCGCCGATCATGCTTCTTGCCGGGCCCGTGCTGCGGGAACAGGCAGGTCCAATGGTGGGTGTAGGACTTGACCTCCACGCAACCCTGCCGCTGCACGCGTCCCACCTTGGGCAACGACATGACGCGGTGCATCGCCGCTTCGGCGGCGTCGATGAGACCGGGCCAGGAGGCGTCGCAGGAGACGGACAGGTGGTGCTGCTTGTACTTGGAGATGATGTGGCCGTCACCGAGGTAGAGACCCAGGAGATAGGCGTACGCGGGCTGGTCGGCTTCGCGGCCAGTACATCTCGGGCAGTCGGTCGGACGGACGTACACCTCACCGCGGTGTCTTCGGTCCTCGGACCGCCACCAGCCGATGGTGCCGCGCGGTATGCCCAGGTGTTCGGCGACCACTCGATTGGTCACGCCCCGGCGCATCAGCAGGACTGCTTCTTCGCGTATCGAAGGATTGTGCTCCACGCTTGGGAGCTTCGCCGCTGTTCGTCCAGATAGTCGCAATTCGAAGCTGCGTTCACTGTGACGAGTGAAGATCCTAAAATCGCTTGGCGACCTTGGAAACGAAGGAGAAGTGCCCCGAGTCGGATTCGAACCGACGCTGAATGGGTTTTGAATCCATGGCCTCTGCCGCTGGGCTACCGGGGCCCCTTCGAAACAAAGGATACCTAAGACCCTCCGTGTCACAAACATACAGGAGCTAGGTAGGCTCGGGGGAGCTGAATCGCCTTGCACCAAGGAGCCCCCGTGACCGCCGAGCACGAGTCGACGCCCACGCCCGACGCCGACCAGTCGCACGTTCCGCCGCTGACGACGCGCGTCGTCATCGCCGAGGACGAGGCGCTCATCCGTCTCGACCTCAAGGAGATGCTCGAAGAGGAGGGCTACGCCGTTGTCGGTGAGGCCGGAGACGGCCAGACCGCCGTCGAGCTGGCCCGGGAGCACCGTCCCGACCTGGTCATCCTTGATGTGAAGATGCCCGTCCTGGACGGGATCTCCGCCGCCGAGAAGATCGCGGAGGAGTCCATCGCCCCCGTGCTGATGCTCACCGCGTTCTCGCAGCGGGATCTCGTGGAGCGGGCGCGGGACGCCGGGGCCATGGCGTACCTCGTGAAGCCCTTCAGCAAGAGCGACGTCGTCCCCGCCATCGAGATGGCCGTGTCCCGCTTCGCCGAGCTCCGCGCGCTGGAGAAGGAGGTCGCCGACCTTTCCCTCCGCCTGGAGACGCGCAAGCTGGTGGACCGGGCGAAGAGCATCCTGCAGACGCAGTACGGGCTCTCCGAGCCGGCCGCCTTCCGGTGGATCCAGAAGACCTCGATGGACCGCCGCATGTCCATGCAGCAGGTCGCCGAGGCCGTCATCGAGGACGCCGAGGAGAAGAAGGCCGCCGCCGGCAAGGGCGAGTAGGCCCCCAGCACAGCAACGAGTGAGGCCCGCCTCCGGATCCTGGATCCGGAGGCGGGCCTCACTCGTACGCGAAGGGTGCTCAGTCCTCGCCGAGGTACGCCTTGCGGACGTCCTCGTTGACCAGGAGCTCGCGGCCCGGGCCCGACAGGACGACCTTGCCGATCTCCATCACGTGGCCCTGGTCGGCCAGGGAGAGCGCCGCCTGGGCGTTCTGCTCGACCAGCAGGATGGTGGTGCCCTGTGACTTGAGCTCGGAGATGGTCGCCATGATCTTCTGCATCATGATCGGCGAGAGGCCCATGGAGGGCTCGTCGAGCATCAGCAGCTTCGGGCGGGACATGAGCGCGCGGCCCATGGCGAGCATCTGCTGCTCGCCGCCCGAGAGGGTGCCGGCGGCCTGCTTGCGGCGCTCTCCCAGGATCGGGAAGAGGTCGTAGGCACGCTGGACGTCCTTCTGGATGCCGTCCTTGTCCTTGCGGAGGAAGGCGCCCAGGAGGAGGTTGTCCTCGATGGTCATGCGCGGGAAGATGTGCCGCCCCTCGGGGGAGTGGGCGAGTCCGAGCGCGACGATGTCGTGCGCGGGGATCTTCTTGAGGGACTTGCCCTGGAACTTGATCTGGCCGCCGCGCGGTTTGATCAGGCCCGACAGGGTGCGCAGGGTCGTCGTCTTGCCGGCGCCGTTGGTGCCGATGAGGGTGACGATCTGGCCGGCGTCGACGCTGAACGAGATGCCCTTGACGGCTTCGATCTTGCCGTAGGCGACGCGGAGGTCCTCGACCTCGAGGAGTGCGGTCACCGGTCTTCTCCGTCCGTGCTGGTCGCGCTGGTCGTGCTGTCCGTCGCCTCGTCGGCCGCGTCCGCGACCGCGGCCGCCTCGTCGTGTGCGGCCTCGCTGTGTGCTTCGGCTGCTTCGACTTCGGCGAGTTCTTCGGCGCCGGGGGCGCCTTCGAAGGGTTCGCCGAGGTAGGCGGCGATGACGCGCTCGTCGCCCTGGACTTCGGCGGCGGTGCCTTCGATGAGCTTTTCGCCCTGGACGAGGCAGGCGACGCGGTCGCAGAGGTTGAAGATGAAGCGCATGTCGTGCTCGATGACGAGGACGGCGATGCCCTGGTCCCGGATGGCGAAGATGAGTTCTTCGGTGGCGCGGGTCTCCTGCGGGTTCATGCCGGCGGTGGGCTCGTCCAGGAGGATGAGGCCGGGGTCGCTGGCGAGCGCGCGGGCGATTTCGAGCTTGCGCTGCTCTCCGTAGGGGAGGTTGCGGGCGAGGTGCTCGGCCTTGTGGGCGAGGCCGATGAACTCGAGGAGTTCCATGGCCTTCTCGCGGCTCGCCGCTTCCTCCCGGCCGAAGCTGGGGAGGCGCAGGAGGGAGGCCCAGAGGCCGACCTTGGTGCGGGTGTGGCGTCCGACGAGGACGTTTTCCAGGACCGTCATGTTGTTGAAGAGACGGATGTTCTGGAAGGTGCGGGCGACGCCGGCGGCGGTGACCTTGTACGACTTGGGCGGCAGGACCTTGTCCTTGTACCGGACTTCACCCTCGGTGGGGATGTAGAGGCCGGTGAGGCAGTTGAAGAAGGTGGTCTTGCCGGCGCCGTTGGGGCCGATGAGGCCGACGATCTCGCCGCTGCGCACGGTCAGGTCGACGTTCTTGACGGCGGTGAGGCCGCCGAAGCGCATCGTGACGCCGCGTGCGTCGAGGACGGTCTCCGCCGTGGTGGCGGGGGGCGTGTCGGTGGTGGTGGTCGTCATGGGTTCAGACCCCTGCCTTGCCGAGAACCGTGGGCGCTTCCATGTCCTCGTGGAGTTCGAGCTGGTTGCGCCGGTTGGGGATGATGCCTTCGGGGCGCAGGCGCATCAGGACGATGAGGGCGAAGCCGAAGACGAGGAGCTGGTATTCGCCGAGGAACTGGAGCTTGTTGGGGATCAGGAAGAGCAGCGATCCGCCGACGAGGGGTCCGGAGATGGTGCCCATGCCGCCGAGGACGACCGCGGCGAGCAGGAACGCGGAGTTCGGGGGCACGGCGTTGGCGAAGGTGTACTGGTCGGGGGTGACCGTGTAGCTGACGTGTGCCTGGACGGCTCCGGCGAGGCCTGCGAGGGTGGCGCCGAGGGCGAAGGCGATGAGCTTGACGCGGAAGCCGTTGATGCCCATGGCTTCGGCGGCGGTTTCGTCTTCGCGGATGGCGACCCAGGCGCGGCCGATGCGGGATTCCGCGCTGCGGCGGAAGACGAGGATCACGATGAGGGTGATCAGCAGCATCAGCAGGAAGTAGTTCGCGAAGCGGCCGATGGTGAATCCGGCGATGGTGTGTGTGGCGCCGAAGTCGAATCCGAAGAGGTTGACGTTCGGGATGCCGGCGATGCCGTTGGGCCCGTTGGTGATGTCGGGGCCGGAGGTGCCGTCGAGGTTGTTCATGGAGATGCGGAAGATCTCACCGAAGCCGAGCGTCACGATGGCGAGGTAGTCGCCGCGCAGGCGCAGGGTGGGTGCTCCGATGAGGACGCCGAAGACCATGGAGGCGGCGGCGCCGAGCAGGATTGCGGCCCAGAAGGGGAAGTGCACGCCGAAGGGGGAGTTCGGGGAGCCGGAGACCAGGGCCGCGGTGTAGGCGCCGACGCCGAGGAAGGCGACGTAGCCGAGGTCGAGGAGGCCGGTGAGGCCGACGACGATGTTCAGGCCGAGTGCGACGGTGGCGAAGATCAGGATGTTGACGCCGAGGTTCGCGTACTGGTCGTCGGTCTGGGTGAGGGGGAAGGCGGCCGCGGCGGCGAAGGCGCCCACGAGGGCGACGTTGCGGTGGCGGGTGGTGAGGGCGGTGACGCGGGCGAAGAGGCCCGCCTTGTTGAGCGCTGCGGCACCGAATCCGGCGGTGATCAGGAAGCCGACGAAGAGTTCCTGGTACGGGGTGGTGATGCCGTAGGTGAAGACGGTGAGCGCGAGGCCGAGGACGGCGGCGATCAGGAGGATCTCGGCCCAGGCCGGGAGGGTGCGGGCGGGCTTGACGGGGCCGGAGGCGAAGGCGGCCTTGAAGGTCGTCCAGCGGTTGCCGGCTTCGTGCTTGTACTTGTCCCAGGCGGTGTCGTCGGGGTCGGGGCCTTCGAGCGCGGGGCGTTCGAAGGGGAGTCCGAAGGCGCCGATGACGGCGAGGAGGCTGACCAGGGCGGCGATGCCGGCTCCGGGTTCGAGGTCTGCGAGGAGTCCGAGTTCGAGGACGATCGAGACGACGGTGTACCAGGTGGTGGCGAACGCGGCGAGGGCGGCGAGTTTGATCGCTGCGTCGGCGCCGGCGGGGGTGAGCCAGCCCAGGCCCTTGGTGCCGTAGGAGGCGAGTCCGAAGAGGGCGGTGAGTGCGCCGCCGATGAGGACGAGCCACTGGAGGCCGGCGGGGGAGCCGTAGTAGGTGAGGTCCCCGGGGAAGGCGGTGCTCCAGGTCCAGGAGAGGAACGCGGAGACGACGGTGAGTGCGCCGCCGGCGGTGGCCAGCGCGCGGGCCGTCTTCTCGGGGAGGGGGATGAGCCCCTTGGCCGGTGCGGTGGTCTTCACGGTGTTCTCGGGGTTCGCGGTGTCCGCGGTGATGTTCGTCATGGAGGTCACACCCTGTCCGCCACGCGCTGGCCCAGCAGGCCTTGTGGCCGGAAGAGGAGCACGAGGATGAGAAGTACGAACGCCCAGGTGTTACCCCAGGACTGGCCGCCGAGCTGTTCGAAGCCGGGGATGTCGGCTACGTAGACGGTGGTCAGGGTTTCGGCGAGTCCGAGGACGAGGCCGCCGACCATGGCGCCGTAGATGTTGCCGATGCCTCCGAGGACGGCGGCGGTGAAGGCCTTGAGGCCGAGGAGGAAGCCCATTTTGAACTGGACTTCGCCGTACTTGAGGCCGTAGGCGACGGCTCCGATGGCGGCGAAGACGGCTCCGAGCGCGAACGCGGTGGTGATGATGCGGTCGGTGTTGATGCCCATGAGCTTGGCGGTGTCGGGGTCCTGGGCGGTTGCCTGCATGCCGCGGCCGGTGCGGGTCTTCTTGACGAAGAAGCCGAGGAAGGCCATGGATATGGGGGCTGCGATCAGGAGGAAGACGTCGCCGGTCTGGATGGTGACGCTGCCGAGGTGGAAGGGTCCGCCGGGGATCTCGGGGAAGATCAGGGAGGATTCCGCTCCGGGGTACCAGGCCCATACCGCCTGCTGGAGGGCGATGGAGAGGCCGATGGCGGTGATGAGGGGGGCGAGGCGGGGAGCGTTGCGCAGGGGTCGGTAGGCGAAGCGTTCGGCACCGACGGCGATGAGGGTGGCGACGATGACCGCGCCAATGATCATGAGCGGAAGGGCGATCCACATGGTGGTGCCCCCGGGGAGCATCAGCCAGACGGTGAGCGCTCCGAATCCTCCGGTCATGAAGATCTCGCCATGCGCGAAGTTGATGAGCTGGACAATGCCATAGACCATCGTGTAGCCGATGGCGACGAGCCCGTACATGGATCCCAGTAGCAGGCCGTTGACCAGCTGTTGCGGCAGTTCGTGCACCGCAGGTCCTCCGAGTCTTTCGACGGATGTGACTCCGCGCGGGGCGCTTTTTGTGCGCGCCCCGCGCGGCAGGTGGGTCGTGCTCCCGTGGCCGGCCGTTCGAGCGGACTACCGGCTACGGGTCGTTCGGGTGGTCAGTGGAGGTCAGCCGAGGGTGCCGGACTCGACGGACTTCCACTCGGTGCCCTCGACCTTGTAGACGGTGAGCTGCTTGTTGGTGGCGTCACCGAACTCGTCGAAGGAGACCTTGCCGGTCACACCGTCGAAGGAGACGCCCTGGACGGCGGCGAGGACCTTGGCGCGGGCGTCGGCGGGGAGCTTGCCGTTGTTGGCGTCGACGGTGGCCTTGACGGCCTCGATGATCGCCCAGGCGGAGTCGTAGGAGTAACCGCCGTAGGCGGCGAAGGGCTCCTTGTATCCGGCCTTGGTGTAGTTGGCGACGAAGTCCTTGGCGGACGGCAGGCTCTCGACCGGGGCGCCGACCGAGGTGGCGAGGTCGCCCGCGGATTCGGCGCCGGCGAGCTCGACGTACTTCTTGTCGTAGATGCCGTCACCGCCGACGAGCGGGATCTTGGTGCCGGAGGCCTTGATCTGCTTGCTGAGCGGGCCGGCCGCCGGGTACTCGCCGCCGTAGTAGACCACGTCGGCGCCGGAGCTCTTGACCTCGGTCACGATCGCGGAGAAGTCCTTGCTCTCCGGGTCGATGTGGCCTTCGCCGACGACCTGGCCGCCGAGCTTGGTGAACTCGCCCTTGAAGGTGCCGGCGAGGCCCGCGCCGTAGGTCTTCTTGTCGTCGATCAGGAAGACCTTCTTCTTGCCCGCCTTGTTGAAGAGGTACTGCGCCGCGAACGGGCCCTGGATGGCGTCCGTGGTGGCGGTGCGGAAGTAGCTCTTGTAGGTGCGGACCTTCTCGCCGCTGGCCCACTTCGGCCCCTGGGAGAGGGACGGGCTGGTGTTGGCCGGGGAGATCTGGGCGAGCTTGGCGTCGTCGAAGACCTTCTGCATGGACTCCGAGACGGAGGAGTTCAGCGGGCCGACGACACCGAGGACGTCCTTGTCGGCGACGAGCTTGGTGGCGTTCTGCTGGCCGGAGGAGGCCTGGGCCTGGTCGTCGAGGGCCTGGATCTTGAAGGTGACGCCCTTGACGTACTTCTTCTCGTTGGCCTGCTTGGCAGCCAGGTCGGCGGAGTTCTTGATGCCGAGGCCGAGGGCGGAGAGGTCGCCGGTCAGCGGGGCGTCGACGCCGATGACCACCGTGGTGTCGCCGCTGCCGGCGTCGTTGGTCTTTTCTCCGCGCGATCCGCAGGCGGTGAGGGTGAGGGCGCCCGCAGCGAGCGCGGCGGTCACGGCAATGAGAGAACGCTGACGCACGATCAGTCCTTTCCTGGCACTGCGTCCCCCGTGGGACGCACCGTGTCGAACGCGGGGAACCGAACTGAAAGGAATCCGGCTGGTCGCGGTGACTGGCCGTGACTCTAAGCGGGTCTTAGGACGTTATGGAGGGCTGAGGCCAATGATGTGACTCTCTTGTTATGCCACGGCGTAATGCATAGCGGATGTCTGCGGGTGGAAAGGGGGAAATCCGGCCGGTTCGTCTTGTCCGCATGCTGAGACCGGTGAGGACCGTTGGGTGGTTTGGGTACTGTCGCGCCAGGACTCTGGGCCCTTTTGGTCATGACGGCGGCGAGGTGCTCGCGTCTCGATCTTCGGGACAGGCCCTGGTCAGGGCGGTGGAGAGATCTCGCGCATAACGGTCACCGGGGATGTAGCTGTGATCCTCTTTCTCAAACCCATTACTTAGGGTTACTTCCAGGAAAGGGAGTCCGGAATTCCGTGCCACATGCACGCAGTCTGTGACTCGAATCCGTACGGCGAGGTCACGGGCCTCGCCCGGGGCGAGTGTGGCCGGAAGTGGTGGCTGGACCTCGATCGTCAGCGCCCGCGAGGACTGCGTCAGCCGCTCCAGGGTGACGGCCGGACCGGCCCCGGCGCGCACACGCACGGTGAACGCGAAGGCCGCGGCGGAGGGGGTCTGCCCGGGATCCTGCCCGGGGTCCCGTCCGGCGTCCTGCCCGGCCGGATCGACGTACGCGAGGGAGAACACCTGCGAGGGTGCGGGCGGCCGGTACGGGGCGGGGCGCGGCCGGGCCGCGTACAGCGCGGCCCCGGCGGCGAAGACGGCGGACGCGCAGGTCAGCGCCCCGAGGGCCAGGACGGCCCGCCGGTGGCCCTCGTAGACCTCACGGAGCCGCCGGACGGCCGGCGGCGTGCGCGGCGCGTGGGGGGCGGCGTGCGGGTCCTCGTGGGGCTCCGTGCCCTCCCCGGGTTCCACCGGGCCGATGCCGCCGCTCACTGCCAGGGACCGCCCGTCGGGGTGCCCGACCGGTAGCGGTCCGCGCAGCGGCGCTCCGCCTCCCGGGCGGTGAGCTCGCGCGCGGCCGCCGGGCCCTTGGCGTCCCGCTCGGCGCGGGCGTCGGCGAGGACGGCGCGCAGGATGTCGTTCTGGCCGCCGGACAGGCCCATGGACTGGTAGTCGAGGGCGACGGCGTCGCGGCCCTCGCCCGCGTCGAGGATCACGCCCGCCCAGTGGGTGATCAGGCGGGTGCAGACGTCCTGGGGCGCCGTCGGGGCGGAGCTGGTGGCGGGAGGGGGCCCGGGATCGCCGCCGGCGCAGCCGAGCGGTGCGGCGGCCAGCAGCGCCGTCGTCGCCGCTGCGGCCAAGGCGCGCCGCGGCGCCGGTCCGGATCCCATGCGGGCACGCTAGACCGGCGCCGCTGCGAGGGCAACGGCTAGTTGTGGCCGTCCTGTTGCGGGTTCACGTCGCGCAGCAGGCAGGTCAGGCGGGCGGTGCAGACCCGGCGGTCCTGTTCGTCCGTGATGACCACCTCGTAGGTGGCGGTCGAGCGGCCCCGGTGCACGGGGGTCGCGACTCCGGTGACCAGGCCGGACCGGGCGCCGCGGTGGTGGGTGCAGTTCAGGTCGACGCCGACGGCGACCTTGGTGATGCCGCCGTGCATCATCGCGCCGACCGAGCCGAGGGTCTCGGCGAGGACGGCGGAGGCCCCGCCGTGGAGGAGTCCGTAGGGCTGGGTGTTGCCCTCGACGGGCATGGTGGCGACGACGCGCTCCGCGGAGGCTTCGAGGATGCGGATGTCCATCCGCTTGCCGAGGTCACCCGCCGAGAACAGCGCGGGCAGGTCGATGCCCAGGGCCGTGTACTCGTCGAGGACCTCCTGTGGGAACTTCACCGCGTGCTGCTGCTCGCCCATGGGCCGACTCCGTTCGTCAACGTTCGTTAACCATCTTGTCCTGAGGTCGTTCTATCAGGACGGCTCGAAGCGCACGACGACGGACTTGCTCGCCGGGGTATTGCTGGTGTCCGCCGTGGAGTCGAGGGGCACCAGCACGTTGGTCTCGGGGTAGTAGGCGGCGGCGCAGCCGCGGGCGGTCGGGTAGTGCACGACGCGGAAGCCGGGGGCGCGCCGCTCCACGCCGTCGCGCCACTCGCCGACGAGGTCGGTGTACGAGCCGTCGGGGAGCCCGATCTCGGCGGCGTCCTCGGGGTTGACCATGACCACGCGGCGGCCGCCGGTGATCCCGCGGTAGCGGTCGTCGAGGCCGTAGATGGTGGTGTTGTACTGGTCGTGGCTGCGCAGGGTCTGCAGGAGCAGGCGCCCCGGCGGGAGGTGCGGGTACTCCACGGGGGCGGCGGTGAAGTTCGCCTTGCCGGTCTTCGTGGGGAAGCGGCGCTCGTCGCGCGGGGCGTGCGGGAGCTGGAAGCCGCCCGGGCGGGCGACGCGGGCGTTGAAGTCCTCGAAGCCGGGGACGACGCGGGAGATCCGGTCGCGGATGGCGGCGTAGTCGTGTTCGAAGTCCTCCCACGGGGTGCGGGAGGCCTCGCCGAGGACGGCGCGGGCCATGCGGGCCACGATCGCGGGCTCGGAGAGCAGGTGCGGGGAGGCGGGGGCGAGGTTGCCGCGCGAGGAGTGGACCATGCCCATGGAGTCCTCGACGGTCACGAACTGCGCTGTGCCCTTTTTGCCGAGAGCGCCGGCCTGGACGTCCTTGTCGGTGCGCCCGAGGGTGGGCAGGATCAGGGCGCGCCTGCCGGTGACCGCGTGGGAGCGGTTGAGCTTGGTGGAGACGTGCACGGTCAGGGAGGCGCGGCGGATCGCGGCCTCGGTGACCTCGGTGTCGGGGGTGGCGCCGACGAAGTTGCCGCCCATGGCGAAGAGCACCTTGGCCTCGCCGTCGCGCAGGGCCTGGATGGAGCGGACCACGTCGAAGCCGTGCTCGCGGGGCGAGGTGATGCCGAATTCCTTGTCGAGGGCGTCGAGGAAGGCGGGTGCGGGGCGCTCGAAGATCCCCATGGTGCGGTCGCCCTGCACGTTGGAGTGGCCGCGTACGGGGCAGACGCCGGCGCCGGGGCGGCCGATGTTGCCGCGCAGGAGCAGCAGGTTGACGACCTCGCGGATGGTGGCGACGGAGTGCTTGTGCTGGGTCAGGCCCATGGCCCAGCAGACGATGGTGCGCTTCGAGGCCAGGATCATGGCGAGGGCGCGCTCGATGTCGGGGCGGGTCAGGCCGGTGGCGGTGAGGGTCGCGTCCCAGTCGGTGTCCTTGGCGGTGGCCGCGAACTCCTCGTAGCCGTGGGTGTGTTCGCGGATGAACTCCTCGTCGGTGGCGCCGCCCGCCTCGATGACCAGCTTGTTCAGGAGGCGGAAGAGGGCCTGGTCGCCGCCGATGCGGATCTGGAGGAACAGGTCGTTGAGGGCGGTGCCCTTGAGCATGCCGAGGGGGGTCTGCGGGTTCTTGAACCGTTCCATGCCGGCCTCGGGCAGCGGATTCACCGAGATGATCTTCGCGCCGGCGGACTTGGCCTTCTCCAGGGCGGAGAGCATGCGCGGGTGGTTGGTGCCCGGGTTCTGCCCGGCGACGATGATCAGGTCGGCCTGGTGGAGGTCTTCGAGGGAGACGCTGCCCTTGCCGATGCCGATCGTCTCGTTCAGTGCGGAGCCCGAGGACTCGTGGCACATGTTCGAGCAGTCGGGGAGGTTGTTCGTGCCGAACTCGCGGACGAACAGCTGGAAGAGGAAGGCCGCTTCGTTGCTGGTGCGGCCCGAGGTGTAGAAGAGGGCCTCGTCGGGGGAGTCCAGGGCGCGCAGCTCCTGCGCGATCACCGCGAAGGCCCGCTCCCAGCTGACCGGCTCGTAGCGGTCGGCGCCCGCCTCCATGAGCATCGGCTGGGTGATCCGGCCCTGCTGGCCCAGCCAGTAGCCGGAGCGGGTCTCCAGGTCGGCCAGGGGGTGCTCGGCGAAGAAGGCGGGGGTGACCCGGCGCAGGGTGGCCTCCTCCGCGACGGCCTTGGCGCCGTTCTCGCAGAACTCGGCGGTGTGCCGCTTGTCGCCCTCGGGCCAGGCGCAGCCCGGGCAGTCGAAGCCGTTCTTCTGGTTGACCTTGAGGAGGGTGCGGGCGGTACGGGCCAGGCCCATCTGCTCCTGCGCGATCCGCAGGGTGTGCCCGATCGCGGGCAGGCCCGCGGCCGCGTGCTTGGGGGGCGTCACCTGGGGTGCGTCCTGTACGGGATCCCCTGCGGGCGGCTTGGTGGCCATGGCGCTCCCCTTCGAGCGTGTGTGCGAATGCAGCACATAGTGCCGCACTTCCGATCCTTTCACGGCCGCCGGGTGGCCGGGAGGGCGGTACGGAGCGTCCGGAGTCCGGACGAGTGCGCCGGGGGCGGCCGCTGCGACGGATGCGCCGGGGGAGCCGGGAGAGCTGGGAGAGCTGGGGGGAAGTCGGACGGGGAGGCTCCCCGGGAGGCGGCGGACCGGCCCCGGGAGGGACGGCGGCCGGACCCGCCCGGGGCCGGGCCCGGACGGCCGTCCACTGACCGGGTGACCACCGGCGCCGGAAATGTCAGTGCGGCGGCCTAGGATCGGGGGCGTGGCAGATTCAGCATCGAAGAAGACCGACCAGCCGACCGCAGCGGACCGCCCCCGCCTGATGCTCATGGACGGGCACTCCATGGCGTACCGGGCGTTCTTCGCGCTGCCCGCGGAGAATTTCACGCTCGCGACGGGGCAGTCGACGAACGCCGTCTACGGATTCGCGTCGATGCTGGCGAACACGCTGCGCGACGAGGCGCCCACGCACTTCGCGGTGGCGTTCGACGTGTCCCGCAAGACGTGGCGCGCGGCGGAGTTCCCCGAGTACAAGGCGAACCGTTCCAAGACCCCCGACGAGTTCAAGGGACAGGTGGAGCTGATCGGCGAGCTCCTCGACGCGATGAGCGTGCCGCGGTTCGCGGTCGACGGCTTCGAGGCCGACGACGTGATCGCGACGCTGGCCACGCAGGCCGAGGCCCTCGGCTTCGACGTGCTCATCGTCACCGGCGACCGTGACTCCTTCCAACTGGTCTCCGAGCACACCACCGTGCTCTACCCGACCAAGGGAGTCTCCGAGCTGACCCGGTTCACCCCGGGAGAGGTCGAGGAGAAGTACGGCCTCACCCCCCAGCAGTACCCGGACTTCGCGGCCCTGCGCGGCGACCCGTCCGACAACCTCCCCGGCATCCCGGGCGTCGGCCCGAAGACCGCCACCAAGTGGATCACCCAGTTCGGGTCGTTCGCGGAGCTCGTGGAGCGCGCCGACGAGGTCAAGGGCAAGGCCGGGGAGAGCCTCCGGGAGAACCTGGACGCCGTGAAGCTCAACCGGGTCCTGACCGAGATGGTCAAGGACGTCGCCCTGCCCAAGACCCCCGCGGAGCTGGCCCGCGCCCCCTACGACCGGAGCGCCGTCACCGGGGTCCTGGACGTACTGGAGATCCGCAACGCCTCCCTGCGCGAGCGACTGCTCGCCGTGGACCCGGGCGCCGCCGGGGAAGAGGCCCCGGCCCCGGCGGCCGCCGCCGCCGTGGAGCTGGACGGCTCCGTCCTCGGCGCCGGCGAGCTCGCGCCGTGGCTGGAGAGCCACGCGGGCACCCCGCTCGGCATCTCCACCGTCGACACCTGGGCACTCGGCGCCGGCAACGTCTCCGAGATCGCCCTGGCCTCGGCCGGGGGAGCCGCCGCCTGGTTCGAGCCGTCCGCACTGGACGAGGCCGACGAGCGGGCCTTCGCCGCCTGGGCCGCCGACGCCGCCAAGCCCAAGGTGGTGCACAACGCCAAGGCCCTGATGAGGGTCTTCCCCGAGCACGGCTGGACCCTGGCCGGGGTCGCCATGGACACCGCGCTCGCCGCCTACCTGGTCAAGCCGGGCCGCCGCTCCTTCGCACTGGACGTCCTCTCCCAGGAGTACCTGCACCGGGAGCTGGCGCCCGCCGCCGCCGACGGGCAGCTCGCCTTCGGCGCCGACGACACCGCCGAGGCGGAAGCCCTGATGGCGCAGGCCCGCGCCGTCCTGGACCTCGGGGACGCCTTCGCGGTGAAGCTGCCCGAGGTGGGCGCCGCCGAGCTGCTCCACGACATGGAGCTGCCCACCTCCGAGCTGCTGGCCCGCCTGGAGCGGGCCGGCATCGCCGTGGACCGGAGCCACCTCGAAGCGATGGAGCAGCAGTTCGCCGCGGCCGTGCAGCAGGCGGTGAAGGAGGCCCACGCGGCGGTCGGCCACGAGTTCAACCTCGGCTCGCCCAAGCAGCTCCAGGAGGTCTTCTTCGGCGAGCTGGACCTGCCGAAGACGAAGAAGACCAAGACCGGCTACACCACGGACGCCGACGCGCTCGCCTGGCTGGCCACCCAGACCGACCACGAACTGCCCGTGATCATGCTCCGCCACCGGGAGCAGGCCAAGCTGCGCGTCACCGTCGAGGGCCTGGTCAAGATGATCGCCGCCGACGGCCGGGTCCACACCAGCTTCAGCCAGACCGTCGCCGCGACCGGCCGGCTGTCCTCCACCGACCCCAACCTGCAGAACGTGCCGGTGCGCACCGATGAGGGCCGGGCCATCCGCCGCGGCTTCGTCGTCGGCGAGGGCTACGAATCCCTCATGACCGCCGACTACAGCCAGATCGAGCTGCGCGTCATGGCCCACCTCTCCGAGGACGAGGGCCTGCTCGAAGCCTTCCAGTCGGGCGAGGACCTGCACACCACCGTCGCCTCCCAGGTGTTCGGCGTCGAGCGCTCCGAGGTCGACGCCGAGATGCGGCGCAAGATCAAGGCCATGTCCTACGGCCTGGCCTACGGACTCTCCGCGTTCGGTCTCGCCCAGCAGCTGAACATCGAGCCCGGTGAGGCCCGCGGCCTGATGGAGACCTTCTTCGAGCGCTTCGGCGGGGTCCGGGACTACCTGGGCCGCGTCGTCGAGGAAGCCCGTGCCACCGGCTACACGGCCACCGTCTTCGGCCGCCGCCGCTACCTCCCGGACCTCAACAGCGACAACCGCCAGCGCCGCGAGGCCGCCGAGCGGATGGCGCTGAACGCGCCGATCCAGGGCACCGCCGCCGACATCGTCAAGGTCGCGATGCTGCGCGTGGACCAGGCGATCACCGGGGCGGGGCTGAAGTCGCGGATGCTGCTCCAGGTCCACGACGAAATCGTGCTGGAGATCGCGCCCGGAGAGCGCAAGCAGGTGGAGGAGCTGGTGCGCCGCGAGATGGCCGCCGCCGTCGACCTGCGGGCCCCGCTGGACGTGTCCGTGGGGGTCGGCCCCGACTGGGAGTCCGCCGCGCACTGACCGCCCGCACCCGTGATCCGGGCAGCGCCCGTTCCCGCCTACTGGGCGGGGACGGGCGTTCTCGTGTCGGTGTCGGTGTCCGCGTCGGCCTCCGCGGTCGGGAGGTCGCGGACCCGCCGGTGGAGCAGGCGCACGAGGACCCCGTAGAGCAGCAGCCCCACGGCGAGACCGCCGCCCGCGCCGAAACAGACGGTCGGGATGATGTCGAGCGGCGTGCGGATCCGGTCGAAGTAGGTGAAGAAGCGCAGCACGCGCAAGGTCACCCCCACCGCCACGCAGACCAGGACCAGCGCGAGCGCGCCCCACACCCCGGCCCGGCCGAGCACCGGGACGGACGCGGGGGCCGGCGAGTCCGGCAGCCGGCGCAGCGCGGTCGCCGTGAACCAGACCAGGACACAGGCCGCGAGCGCCGAAGTCCCGTACTGCAGGTACGAGTAGAGGGGCAGCCCGAGGGCGAGCGGCTCGCCCAGCTGCGGCAGGATGCGCGTCCCGAAGCGGTCGACGTGCGTGAAGGCGTCCCACACCACGTGGGTGAGGGAGCCGATGGCCGCCGAGAGGTAGAACCACAGGGCCAGTGCGGGCAGTCGGCGCCCGCGCCATTCCTCGCCCCGGACGAAGGCGTGCACCCTGCCCTGCCGCCCGCGGGGCAGGAGTGCGATCAACGGTTCGCGCAGCAGCAGCCAGCACGCCGCGAGGACGGCGGTCAGGACCGCGTCGGCGGTCAGGACGCCGGGCAGGGAGTGCGTGAAGGTGCTGTACGGCCTGAGGCCCGGCACCACGATGTCGACGAAGTAGAGGGTGTCCGGAGCGAACGACCCGAGGACCAGGGCCGATACGACGAGGGGGCCGCGCGCACGACCGGACCGGCGGACGGCCGGAAGTACGGCGGCCGCGTGGCTGAGAGTGAACGGCATGGGGACCTTGTCTCGGGTGGCTCGGCTCATCGACCGTGCGGTGAGCCCGGTGCCTCCAGTATGGGTGGCCTGCGGAACTCATGAGGAAATCGTGAATTCCCGCACACGATGCGTGCCCTGTTCAGCGAGTTGACGTAGGGTCACGCGGACGTCGAGGGGGAGGGGGGTCCGGCTCATGACGGCTCGGATTCGAATACCGGCAGGCGCGTCCGCGGGGATACCGGCGCGGTTCGGCCGGGTGGTGCGCAAGGGCGGGGCCGCCGTGCTCGTCTCCGCTGTCGTGGCCGCCGTACTGACCGCCTCGCAGGGACCGCTCGCGGCCGGCGCCGACGCGTCCGCGGTCGCGGAACCCGCGCCCGAGGGCTCCGCGGGCGACGGCTCCTACTTCACCGCGCTGCCGCCGCTGGTGAGCCCCGAACCGCCGGCCGTGCTGCTCCCCGAGGGCGGGGCGACGCCGCCCCCCGTGGCGCCGGCCGCCGCGGATCCGGGGCCGCGCACCGAGCCCGCGGCCACGGGTGGCGCCGAGGGCGCGCAGGGCATACCGGCGAGCGTGCTCGCCGCGTACCGGGGCGCGGAGCTGACGGTCGGCAGGAACGACCCCGGATGCGGACTGCGCTGGCAGCTCCTCGCGGCGATCGGCAAGGTCGAGTCCGGGCAGGCGCGCGGCGGTCAGGTCGACGCCTCCGGTACGACGCTGCGGCCGATCCGGGGGCCCGTGCTCGACGGCAACGGCTTCGCGAACATCCCGGACACCGACGGCGGGGCCTACGACGGGGACTCCCGCTACGACCGTGCGGTCGGGCCGATGCAGTTCATCCCGTCCACGTGGGCCTCGTGGGGCCAGGACGCCAACGGGGACGGCCGCCGTGACCCCAACAACGTGCACGACGCCGCGCTCGCGGCGGGCCGCTACCTGTGCGCCGGTACGCGTGACCTGCGGGTGGAAGCGGATCTGGACCGGGCCGTGCTGTCGTACAACAACTCCTCCGCGTACCTGCGGACGGTGCGGTCGTGGTTCGCGTACTACCTGAAGGGCGCGCACGAGGTCCCGGACGGCCGTGGCGGTGGTGGTGCCGGTACCGGTACGGGTGGCAAGGGCACCCCGGCGGTGACACCTCCGCCGCCGTCCCCGACGCCGAAGCCCACGCCTTCGCCCACGCCCACGCCTTCGCCGAAGCCGACGCCTACTCCGAGCCCGACGCCGACTCCGAGCCCGACGCCCACGCCGAGCCCGACGCCCACGCCGAAGCCGACGCCGACTCCGAGCCCGACGCCGACTCCGAGCCCGACGCCGACTCCGAGCCCGACGCCCACGCCGAGCCCCACGCCCACGCCGAGCCCCACGCCGAGTCCGAAGCCGACCCCCAGCCCGACCCCGAGTCCGAAGCCGACCCCGTCGCCGACGCCCGAGCCCGCTCCGAAGCCCACGGCTTCGGTCTCCCCGTCGCCGAAGCCCAAGCCGTCGCCCAAGCCTTCACCGTCACCGTCACCGTCCGCGTCCGCCGCCGCTCCGGCGCCCACGCCGGCCCCCTGACGCGCCGACGCCCCTGACCCGCGCCGCCCCCGCCTCCCAGGCGGGGGCGGCGCCTCGGTGTGAGCCCGCGCGGCCCGGGTCCCCGCGCGAGCAGTGGCGCAAACGGTTCTCATCTGTCACCCGCATTGCTACGGTGCCACCGCCCTGACGACCAATCAGATTCCGGAGGCCCCGGCATGCGCGCATTCGTCGCCGCCGCCAGCGGTCTCGTCCTCGCGGCGCTCCTCGTCTTCGCCATCACGGCGACGGGGGCGCCGGAAGGCAAGACCTCACCGAAGCCCCTGCTCACCACCGCGCCCGCCGCGCCCGGAAAGTAGAGGAGGGCCCGGCCATGCGACGCAGAGCAAGCCTCGTCCTGCTAGCCGTAGCCGTGTTCTGTGCAGCTCTCGCGCCGCTGCTGCGCTGGTACGCGTACCCCAGGCTCGCGAAGATCCCGCCGAGCCAGTACCAGGAGATGGTGCTGGAGGCGAAGGACGCGACCCTCATCGACTACGCCACCATGCAGCCGAAGAAGGTCTCCAAGGTCACCATCGTCCAGACCCTCAAGGGCAACGTCGAGGCGTCGAAGGAGATCGAGGCCAGCGCCGGCAAGGACGTCGTGGTCTGGGACACGCTGACCCACATCATGGGTCCGGACGGGAAGATGGTGTCCCAGATCCCCGAGCGCTACATCTTCGACGCGCACAGCCAGGACCCGGTGCACGCCACCGGCGAGGCGGTGGACGGGGACCCGGTCAGGCGCGAGGGCATCGAGTTCAAGTGGCCGTTCTTCACCGAGCCGCGCGACTACCTCTACTTCGACCAGCAGACCCGCACCTCCTCGCCCATCCACTACGTGGGGCCGCGCACGTTCAAGGGCGTGGACGTCTACTACTTCGAGCAGACCGTTCCCTGGACGAAGGTCGGGCTGCCGAAGAAGATGCCCTTCGAGGGGATCGACCCGGCGACGTTCGAGCAGACCACCGGGACCAGCCTCTGGTACACGACCAAGGCGAAGTTCTGGGTCGACCCGGTGACCGGTGCGCCCGTCAACGCCGAGCAGGAGATCCAGCAGGAGATGCGCGGCGGGAGCATCGCGGGCAGCGCGCCCGACGGAAAGCTCACCGTCTTCGCCGGGCACGTGAAGATCCGCGAGGACTACAGCGACTACACCGTCGACCTCGTCAAGTCGAACCGGATCATGGTCCTCGCGCTGCACACGTACGCCCCGATCGGCCTGGCGGCCGGCGGGCTCGCGCTCTTCGGACTCGCCCTGCTGCTGGAGGCGCGCAGCCGGCGCCCCGGGCGCGAGGGGCCGCTCAGCGCTTGAGCCGGGCGTTGGTGTGCCGGGTGGGCTCGGCCGTCGCCGGGTCCTCGGGCCACGGGTGCTTGGGATAGCGGCCGCGGAGCTCGGCGCGGACGGCGCGGTAGCCGCCCTGCCAGAACGAAGCCAGGTCGGCGGTGACCGCGGCGGGACGGCCGGCGGGCGACAGGAGATGGACGAGTACGGGGACCCCCGCGATCCGGGGGGTTTCGGCCAGCCCGAACAGTTCCTGGAGCTTGACCGCGAGTACGGGCTGCCCGTGCTCGGCGGCGTAGTCGACGCGGATCCGCGAGCCGCTCGGCACCTCGATCCGCTCGGGGGCCAGCTCGTCGAGCCGGGCGGCCTCCCCGGTGGCCCAGGGGAGCAGCCGGTTCAGCGCCTGCCCGGCGTCGATCCGCGCGAGGTCGCCGCGGCGCCGGGCCCGCGACAGCTCGGGCTCCAGCCAGTCGTCGGCCCGCTCCAGCAGCTCCCCGTCGTCCGCCACGTCGGGCCAGGGCGGGCCGAGCGTGCGGTGCAGGAAGCCGAGCCGCGCCCGGAGCGCCTGCGCGTCCGGGGTCCAGCGCAGCAGGCCGAGCCCATCGGTGCGCAGCCCGTCGAGCAGTGCGGCCCTGACGAGGTCCCGGTCGGGGTCGCGCAGGGGCCGCGCGGCGAGCTCGATGGCACCGAGGCGGGTGACCCGGCGGGCCACGAGGTCGCCGTCCTCCCAGTGCACCTCTTCGCCCTCGCGGAACAGGTGGCCCGCCGCCGTGCGGGCGGTCTCCTCGTCGAGGAGGGCCCCGAGGCGGACGCGGGCGGAGGCGGAGTGCGGGGGCCTGTCGGCGACTGCGATCGCCAGCCAGGGCGCGCTGCGCAGGCCGGATCCCTCGCCGAGCTCGGCCCCGGTCCCGGAGGCCATGAGGAAGGCCCCCTGGCCCTTGGCCCTGGCGACCCGCTCCGGGAACGCCAGCGCGGCCACGAGCCCGGCGGCGGCGTCGTTGGGGAGGTTGCTTTCCCCCACCCCGCCCCTTCCCGAAACCGGGGCTCCGCCCCGGACCCCGTACGTGCGCTGCGCGGGGTCCGGGGCGGAGCTCCGGGAATCGGGAAGGGGCGGGGTGGGGGAAAGCCCCGCAGGGTCCCGCTCCGCAGCCGCGCGTTCCAATCGCTTGGCCTCCGCCCGCCAGCGGGATCCGTAGCTGTCGCCGCCCGCCAGGGCCCGCCGCCAGGCCGCGGCCAGGTCGTCGCCGTACTCCCGCGGCGGCTCCTCGCTGAGCAGGGCCACCAGTTCCGCCGCCCGCCGGGGGCCCAGCGCGGCGGAGCCGTCGAGCAGGGCCCGGGCGAGGCGCGGGTGCAGGCCGAGCCGGGCCATCCGCAGCCCCCGCGGGGTCGGCCGCCCCGCCGGGGACACCGCGCCCACGGCGAGCAGCACCTCCCGCGCCGCGGCCATGGCTCCGGCCGGCGGCGGATCGAGCAGGGCCAGGCCGGTCGCGTCCGGGTCGCCCCAGCAGGCGGCCTGGAGGGCGAACTGCGCGAGGTCCGCGATCCGGATCTCGGGGGAGGGGTACGAGGGCAGCCGCCCGTCCTCCGCTTCGGCCCAGCAGCGGTACACCGTGCCGGGGGCCTCGCGCCCGGCCCGGCCCGCGCGCTGGCGGCCGGCTGCGCGGGACGCCCGTACGGTGGCCAGCGCTCCCAGGCCCCGGGCGTGGTCGACCCGGGGTTCGCGGGCCAGCCCCGAGTCCACGACGATCCGTACGCCGGGCACGGTCAGGCTGGACTCCGCGACGGCGGTGGAGAGGATGACCCGGCGGTGCGGCGCGGGGGACAGCGCCGCGTCCTGGACGGAGGCGGGCGCGCGGCCGTGTATCTGGAGGACCTCCGCGTCGGCCGCGCCGAGCTGCCCGGCGACCCGGGCGATCTCACCGACGCCGGGCAGGAAGCAGAGGATGTCGCCGGAACGTTCCGCCAGTGCCCGCCGCACCACCGAGGCCACGTGCGTGAGCTGCGCCGGATCCACCCGCATCCCGTGCGGGGGCCGCACCGGGCGGGCCGGCGGGGCCCACACGGTCTCCACCGGATGGGAGACCCCGGCAGCTTCCACGACGGGCGCGTCCCCCAGGAGGCGGGCCCAGCCGGCCGCGTCCGTGGTCGCCGAGGCCGCGAGGAGCCGCAGCTCCGGGCGCAGGGTCTCCCGTACGTCCAGGAGGAAGGCGGCGACGGTGTCGGCGTCCAGGTGCCGCTCGTGGCACTCGTCCAGGATCACCAGGTCGGTCCCGGAGAGCTCCTGGTCGCGCTGGAGCCGCTGGAGCAGCACCCCGGTGGTGACCACCTCGACCACGGTGGACGGTCCGACCGTCCGCTCGCCGCGCACCGTGAAGCCCACGGAGGCGCCGACCTGCTCGCCGAGCAGCCAGGCCATCCGGCGGGCCGCCGCGCGGGCGGCGATCCGGCGGGGTTCGGCGACGACGATCCTGCGGCGCGGCCCGCCTCCCACCAACCCCGCCAGTACCAGCGGCACCAGCGTGGTCTTGCCGGTGCCGGGCGGGGCGCAGAGCACGGCGGCGCCGTGGGCGTCGAGCGCCGAGACGAGCGCGGGCAGGGCTTCCCGTACGGGAAGGGCGTCGAGGTCGGCCGTACGGATCACGCGCTGTCCCGTCACCTGCTCAGTCCCGCTCGCACACGAAGATCGCCGTACCGGGGATGAGGTTGCCGCGCAGCGGGGACCAGCCGCCCCACTCCTGGCTGTTCCACGCGGGCCACTCCGGCTCGACCAGGTCGACGAGGCGGAAACCGCCCGCGACCACGTCCCGTACCCGGTCGCCGATCGTGCGGTGGTGCTCCACATATACGGCGCGGCCCTGCTCGTCCTGTTCGACGTACGGGGTGCGGTCGAAGTAGGAGGCGGCGACGGACAGCCCCTCGGGGCCCGGCTCGTCGGGGAAGGCCCAGCGGACGGGATGGGTGACGGAGAAGACCCAGCGGCCGCCGGGGCGCAGGACGCGGCGCACCTCGCGCATGACGTTCACGGGGTCGGCGACGAAGGGGACGGCCCCGTAGGCGGAGCAGGCGAGGTCGAAGGAGGCGTCGCGGAAGGGGAGGCGCCCGGCGTCGGCCTCGATCAGCCGGGCCGCCGGCACATCGCTGCCGCCGATCCGCAGGGCGTGCTGGAGCTGGCGGTGGGAGAGGTCCAGGGCGACGGGGCGGGCGCCCTGGGCGGCCAGCCAGCGGGAGCACTGGGCGGCGCCGGCGCCGATCTCCAGGACGTCCTTGCCCTTGAGGGAGGCGGCGGGCCCGAGGAGGGCCGCTTCCGCCTCGTCCAGGCCCTCGGGTCCCCAGACGAAGCGGTCGTCGCCGAGGAAGGCGCCGTGCTCGCTCTGGTACTCGTCGGCGTTGCGGTCCCACCAGCCCCGGCTCGCCCGGCTGCTCTCCGCTTCCCCCGCGTCACGCCGCGTGGCCTCGGAATCGTCTTCGGTGGCCGATCCGGCTTCGTACGCCTCTTCGGGGGCGCAGTCCTCTTGGTTCATGGGGCCCGTCGTCGTAGTCTGCGAATGTCTGCGGAAAGCGGGCGGGAAGGGCCATCGGCGCCTGCCCGCCCACTAATTGTGCCGGTTGTGCGGTGATCCGCCCGGGGTGTGCGCCTTCGCGCATTGACCCTGTCCGGCTGCCCCCGTATGCTACAAGTTGCGCTGCGAGCCTGTGCTCCTCAGACCTAGCAGGCTGCGCTTGTATCTGTCGATGTCCCCTCGGTTTTCGAGGCCCCCACCCCGCATTTCGCGGAACTGGGGCTTCCTTGGCTGTCCGGCTTCTTCGGCAGATGCCGATAAGGGCTCCCGGCGTAGCAGTACCTACGACTTTCTGTCCGTAACCGGAGCCCTTACCCACATGACGAGCAGCACCGAGACCACCGCCACCACCCCGCAGGTTGCGGTCAACGACATCGGTGACGAGGCCGCGTTCCTCGCCGCGATCGACGAGACGATCAAGTACTTCAACGACGGCGACATCGTCGACGGCGTCATCGTGAAGGTCGACCGTGACGAGGTTCTCCTCGACATCGGTTACAAGACCGAGGGCGTCATCCCGAGCCGCGAGCTCTCGATCAAGCACGACGTCGACCCGAACGAGGTCGTCAAGGTCGGCGACGAGATCGAGGCTCTTGTTCTCCAGAAGGAGGACAAGGAAGGCCGTCTGATCCTGTCCAAGAAGCGTGCGCAGTACGAGCGCGCCTGGGGCACGATCGAGAAGATCAAGGAAGAAGACGGCATCGTCACCGGTACCGTCATCGAGGTCGTCAAGGGTGGACTCATCCTCGACATCGGCCTCCGTGGCTTCCTTCCGGCCTCCCTCGTCGAGATGCGTCGCGTCCGCGACCTCCAGCCCTACGTGGGCAAGGAGCTCGAGGCGAAGATCATCGAGCTGGACAAGAACCGCAACAACGTGGTCCTGTCCCGCCGCGCCTGGCTCGAGCAGACCCAGTCCGAGGTTCGCCAGACGTTCCTCACCACCCTGCAGAAGGGTCAGGTCCGCTCCGGCGTCGTTTCCTCGATCGTCAACTTCGGTGCCTTCGTGGACCTGGGTGGCGTCGACGGTCTCGTTCACGTCTCCGAGCTGTCCTGGAAGCACATCGACCACCCGTCCGAGGTTGTCGAGGTCGGCCAGGAAGTCACCGTCGAGGTCCTCGACGTCGACATGGACCGCGAGCGTGTCTCCCTGTCGCTGAAGGCGACGCAGGAAGACCCGTGGCAGCAGTTCGCCCGGACGCACCAGATCGGTCAGGTCGTCCCGGGTAAGGTCACCAAGCTGGTTCCGTTCGGTGCGTTCGTCCGCGTGGACGAGGGCATCGAGGGTCTGGTCCACATCTCCGAGCTGGCCGAGCGCCACGTGGAGATCCCGGAGCAGGTCGTCCAGGTCAACGACGAGATCTTCGTCAAGGTCATCGACATCGACCTCGAGCGTCGCCGGATCTCGCTGTCCCTGAAGCAGGCCAACGAGTCCTTCGGTGCCGACCCGGCCTCGGTCGAGTTCGACCCGACCCTCTACGGTATGGCTGCCTCGTACGACGACGCGGGCAACTACATCTACCCCGAGGGCTTCGACCCCGAGACCAACGACTGGCTCGAGGGCTTCGACAAGCAGCGCGAAGCCTGGGAGGGCCAGTACGCCGAGGCGCAGACGCGCTTCGAGCAGCACCAGGCTCAGGTCATCAAGAGCCGCGAGGCCGACGAGGCCGCCGCTGCCGAGGGTGCGGCCGCTCCGGCCGCGGGCAGCAGCAGCAGCGCCGGTGCGGGCATCTCGGGTGGTTCGTACTCCTCCGAGGGTGCGGACGAGACCTCTGGCGCCCTGGCGTCCGACGAGGCCCTCGCCGCGCTCCGCGAGAAGCTGGCCGGCGGCCAGAGCTGATCGCAGCAGCACGGTGTGAGCCGAGCTGATCTTCACCGGTAAGGCCCGTCCCCTCAGGGGGGCGGGCCTTACCGCGTTGTGCGGCCGTGCCGCGCGTTCCTGTGAACGCCGCCTCGTGAACACCGCCTCGTGAATACGGTCAGAACCGTCAACTGGGGAATGGTCACGGTTCCTTGGACGTTCTTGCCAGAGAACGCGGCGGAGGAGGAGTGGTGGCAGTGCTTGATCCACAGGGTTTGTACGAATGGGACGCCAAGGGCCTGGCGGTGGCCGACTTGGCGCTCGCCCAGGACTCGGCCGGGCTGGTCATGCTCTACCACTTCGAGGGGTACATAGACGCGGGTGAAACCGGCGAGCAGATCGTCGAGCGGCTGCTCGACACGCTGCCCCACCAGGTCGTGGCCCGGTTCGACGCGGACCGTCTGGTGGACTACCGGGCGCGCCGTCCGCTGCTGACGTTCCAGCGCGACCACTGGACGGAGTTCGAGGAACCCCTGCTCGAGGTGCGCCTCGTCCAGGACGCCACGGGCGCACCCTTCCTGCTGCTGTCCGGCCCCGAGCCGGACGTGGAGTGGGAGCGCTTCTGTGTCGCCGTCCGGCAGATCGTCGAGCGCCTGGGCGTGCGGCTCTCCGTCAACTTCCACGGCATCCCCATGGGCGTCCCCCACACCCGGCCCGTCGGGATCACCCCGCACGGCAACCGGACCGACCTCATGCCGGGTCACCGCAGCCCCTTCGACGAGGCCCAGGTCCCCGGCAGCGCCGAGTCGCTGGTCGAGTTCCGGCTCGGTCAGGCCGGGCACGACGTACTGGGCGTCGCCGCCCACGTACCGCACTACGTGGCGCGCTCCCCGTATCCCGACGCCGCGCTGACCGCCCTGGAGGCCATCACCGCCGCGACGGGGCTGGTCCTGCCGTCGGTCGCGCACGCGCTGCGCACCGAGGCGCACCGCACGCAGACGGAGATCGACCGGCAGATCCGGGAGGGCGACGAGGAGCTGGTCAGTCTGGTGCAGGGGCTGGAGCACCAGTACGACGCGGCGGCCGGCGCCGAGACCCGGGGCAACATGATCGCGGAGCCCGCGGAGATTCCGTCGGCGGACGAGATCGGCCTCGAGTTCGAGCGGTTCCTCGCGGAGCGCGAGGGCGAGGGCTGAGGTACCGCCCCGGGCAGGGGGTCCGTACGGGCCCCAGGACGCGGGGGCTAGTCTGCCGGGCATGTTGAAAGTTGGCCTGACAGGCGGAATCGGCGCCGGCAAGAGCGAGGTCTCGCGGCTGCTGGCGGGGTACGGGGCGGTCGTCGTGGACGCCGACCGGATCGCGCGGGAGGTCGTGGAGCCGGGTACGCCCGGGCTCGCGGCGGTGGTGGAGGCCTTCGGGGAGTCCGTACTGGCTCCCGGAGGCGGGCTGGACCGGCCGAAGCTGGGGTCGATCGTGTTCGCCGACCCGGCGAAGCTGCGGATCCTCAACGCAATCGTGCACCCGCTGGTCGGGGCCCGGTCCGCGGAGCTCGAAGCGGCCGCGGGGCCCGACGCGATCGTGGTGCACGACGTACCGCTGCTCGCGGAGAACGGGCTCGCTCCCCTGTACGACCTGGTCGTCGTCGTGGACGCGGCGCCCGCCACGCAGCTCGCGCGGCTCACGGGGCTGCGGGGCATGGAGGAGCCGGAAGCCCGGGCCCGGATGGCCGCGCAGGCCACGCGCGAACAGCGGCTGGCCGTGGCCACGCTCGTGATCGACAACGACGGGCCGCTGGAGGCGCTGGAGCCGCAGGTGCGCAAGGTGTGGGAGGAGCTCACGGCGCGGGCGGCGGGCGGCGGGGAGTGACCGGGGCCGCGTGACCGGAGCCGTGTGAAGGGGACCCTGTGAAGGGGGCCGCGGCCGCGTGACGCTGATCGCGACAGCCGGCCGCTGCTCGCCCGACGGCCGGCCTCCGGTGGCGGCGTCCGGTGGCGGCGTCCGGGGCGTGACCGCACGATGCGAGACACGGAGCCGATCCGCCGCTCCCTCCAGCGCTCCGGGCGCGTCCCGCCGAAGAAGGGTGCCGCGCATGCCCGTCGACCCGTCCATCGCCGCCGTACTCGACCAGGTCAACGCCCACCCCGCCCCCCGGGTCATCGACACCGATCCCGAGGTGCTGCGCGAGGCGAACCGCGCGATGGGCGCCGGCTTCGCACTGCCGGAGGCGATCGAGGTCGGCTCGGTGGAGGACACCGCCGTCCCCGGACCCGCCGGACGGATCCCCGTCCGCGTCTACCGGCCCGAGGGCGGCGGACCCGTTCCCACGGTGGTCTTCTTCCACGGCGGCGGCTGGCTCACCGGAGACCTCGACACCCATGACGACGTCACCCGGCGGATGTGCCGCGACGTGAACGCCGTGGTCGTGGCCGTCGACTACCGGCTGGCCCCCGAGCACCCCTTCCCCGCCGCCTACGACGACTGCCTCGCCGCCGCCCACCACGTCGCCGACCACGCCGACGACTACGGAGGCCGCCGCGACCGCCTCGCCGTGGCCGGTGACAGCGCCGGAGGCAACCTGGCCGCCGCCGTCGCCCTCACCTTCCGCGACGAAGGCCGACCGCTCGCCGCGCAACTGCTGGTCTACCCCGCCACCGACTTCGTCGGCGACCACCCCTCACGCACCGAGAATGCCACCGGCTACGTCCTGCGCACCCAGGACGTCCTGGATCTCCAACACCTCTACGCGGGCGACGACCCCGCCGTACGCGGCTCCTTCCGGGTCTCCCCGCTGCGCGCCGAGAAGTTCACCGGCCTCGCCCCCGCGGTCATCGGCACCGCCCGTTACGACCCCCTGCGCGACGAGGGCAACGCCTACGCCGAAGCCCTCACCGACGCCGGCGTGGACGTCTTCGCCCGTACCTACGACGGACTGATCCACGCCTTCCTCAACCTCTTCCCCGTCTCCCCGGCCGCCGACGCCGCCGTCACCGAGCTGTACGCCCAACTCAAGGAGCGGCTCGGCTGACGGAATAGCGGGCGGCGTGCGAGGCGTTGAACGCGCCTGTAGAGGGAAGGAACAGACCGTGTCCGACACCACGCCGCAGCTCCCGCCGCCCCCTCGGTCCCCGTCGCCCGAGACGCACGTCATCGACTACCGGGCCGCGGAGCAGCTCCTCGCCGCGCGCGACCCGCGCGGTGCGGTGAAGCTGCTCGACTCGGTCATAGCCGCCCACCCGGAGAACACGGCGGCCAGGCTGCTGCGCGCCCGGGCCTTCTTCGCCGCCGCCCAATTGCGGCCGGCGGAGCTGGAGTTCGAGATCGTGCTGGAGCGGGAGCCGGACAACGCGTTCGCCCACTTCGCGCTGGCCCGCACCCACGAGCGCGCCGGCCGCCCGGACCAGGCCCGCAAGCACTTCCGCCTCGCGGCCGCCCTGGACCCCCAGCCGGACTACCTGGCGGCGGCCCGCTTCGAGAAGTAGCCCGCAGGGCTCGGGGCCTGCGACGGCAGGCCCTAGTGGCCCGGGGGCTCGTACGGGGGGATGTCGCGGCCCGGCTGGTAGTGCGGGCCCTGGTGGATGCGGCGGAGCACCACGGCCAGGTCCACGGCCGCGAGCACGGCGACGGCGGCGCAGGCCGCGGCCCACCCGGGCCGGGCGGCGAGCGAGAACGCCGCCGCCCCGGCACCGGACCAGATCAGCCCCCACAGGCTCAGCCAGAAGCGCAGCCGCAGCGCGCTGCGGGCGGTCACCGGCTCGTTTCCGCTGCGCATGGCCATCGCCGCCTCGACGTCGTCGCCCACCCCGGCTTCCCCGTCCCTTCCATGGTCCCACCGGGGGCGCGGAGCGTCAGGGGTTGAGCTTGTTCACGGCCCTGACGGTCGTCTTCTTGAAGGCCGGGACGGGTGCCTCGTGCAGGTACCCCATCTGCCCCCACCTCACGAACGTCACCGTGGAGCCGTCGCGCCCGATGCCGAACAGGTGGACGCCGGGCTCGGACTCCGGCATGGAGGTGTGCACCCCGTAGACGTGCGCGCCCTCCTCGACGCTGAGCTTCCCGTAGTCCTGCCAGGAGGCCGTACCGCCCGGGGTCTTGCGCAGCCAGTCGGCGGCGCAGGCCGCCACCTTGCGCTCCAGGGCCGCCTTGAGCTTGATGGCCGCGGCGCTGGAGGACGTACGTACGGACACCTGTACCGCGTTCGTGTCGAACTCGGTGCCGAAGTCGCGGTACCAGCTCCCGGTGGCGGGGAGCACGCCGTCCGCGCAGAACGGCGCGAACTCGGGCAGCCCCTTGGTGACCTTCCCGGCGTACCAGGCGGAGCCGGGGTGCGGGGGCAGGTCGGTGCCCGCCAGGAAGCCGGGCGCGGTGACGGCGGCCGTGGAGGTGGTGGAGGCGGCGAGGACGAGGGCGGTGGCGGCGGCCGCGGTGGCCGCGAGGACGGCGGCGGTCCGGGCGGTCCGGGCGGTCCGGGTGGGTCCGGTGGATCGGGCGGATCGGGCGGTGCGTCGGAACATGGTCGGTTCTCCCCGTGTGGTTCGTGACGGTGCGGTGGTGTCTCTGGAGAAGGCTGTACCCCGGCTCGGGCCCCCGCCGACGTTTCGGGACGAACTCGGGACGGTGGAACGGCCGTACGCACCGCCATCTGCGGGAACATCGTTGGCATGGAACGGAACTCCGGGACGGGGAGATCGGCCGAGGCGCAGGCGTTCGCGCGGTCGATGAGGGAATTGAAGGAGCGGAGCGGGCGGAGCTACGGGGCCCTCGCGCGAGGGCTCCACACGAGCACGTCGACCCTGCACCGGTATTGCAGCGGTGAGGCGCTGCCCGCGGAGTTCGCGGTGGTGGACCGCTTCGCGCGGGCCTGCGGGGCGACTCCGGCGGAGGCGGTGGAACTGCACCGGGCCTGGCTGCTGGCGGATGCCCGGCGGCGCGCGGTCTCGGTGGTGGTGGAGGAGGCGGCGGAGGCGGTGGGGGCGTCGCCCGCGGATGAGGGGGGCCGGGAGGACCCGGAGGCCGGCCCGGAGGAGGTGGCCGCGGATCCCGATGTTCCGGGGGCGCCGCTGCCGCGCCGGTCCGGGCGCCGGCTGCGGCTGGCCGGGGTGGCGGCCGCCGCGGTCGTGGCCCTCGCGGTGGGCGTCTGGTGGCTTCCGCAGACGGGTCCGGACCACCGGGCACCCCAGGCCGCACCGACGGCGCCGGTGGGGGCCACGGGGACGGCCGGGGCCACGGGGACGGCGGCGACGGCCGGGCCGACGGCGTCGGAGACTGCGCCGGGAGGGACCGGGCCCGCGGCGACGCCCACGGTGACCGGGCCGGGGGCGGGCCCTACGGGCGCTTCGGCGGGCGCGACGGGAGCGCCGGCGCCGACCGGGCCCGCCGCGACGGGCGGCCCCACACCGGCCTCCCCGCCCCTGCGCGCGGCCGTACGGTCGCACGTGTGGGCGGCGGCCTGCGACCACGCGTACCTGGCCCAACCGGCGCCCTCGGCGGTGCCCCCGCCCCCGGTGGAGGCGGACGCGCCGGCCTGGGCGGCGGGGCGCAAGGCCGTCCACGCGGGGACGCAGATCGTGGAGATCACCCTGCTGGGCACGGGGTCGGCCGCAGTGGTCCTGGAGGACCTGGAGGTACGGGTGGCCGGGCGCCGGTCCCCGCTGGCATGGAACGTCTATGAGATGTCGCAGGGCTGCGGCGGAGGGCTCACCCCGGCCGGCTTCGCGGTCAACCTGGACGCATCACGCCCACTGGCCCGGCCGGTGGCCGGCAACAACGAGGGAGAGAAGATCGAAGCCCCCGCCTTCCCGATCCGGGTCTCGGCCGCCGAACCGGCCGTCCTGCGGGTGGTGGCGAGCAGCACCGGCTGCGACTGCGACTGGTCCCTCGACCTCCATTGGAGCGGCCCCACCGGCTCCGGCACCCTCCGCCTCGACGAGGCCGGCCGGCCCTGGCGCATCTCCGCCGTCTCCTCGGACCGGCCGGTGTACGGGTACGCAACCGAACAGGGCCGCTGGGCCCGCTGACCGCCGGGCGGGAGCACCGCCCGTACCGGCCGCCCCGCGGCGCTCCCGGGCCGCGGGGCCGCGGACGGCCGTGCTGCCGGGCCGTAGGACCGCCGAGCCGCCGGGGCTGCGGGGCTGCGGCACCGGCGTGCTGCCGTGCTGCCGGGCCGCGGCGCTGCCGTACCTGCCGGTCCGCGGGCGGCCGAACCGCCGTGCTGCCGGGCTGTCGTGCGCCGTGCCGTCGTACCTCTGGAGCGCCGGGCCGCCGGGTTCCCCGGTCTCCGGGTCTCCGGGCTTCGGGGAAGACGCAGCTCAGCGGCATTGTCAGTGCCCCCGCCTAGACTCGACGCAGACGGGATCCGTCTGACCGTGGAGACCGCGGAGACCGCGAGAGGGGGGACACGATGGCCACGCCGACGACGCGGCACGCACCGGCGCAGCCGCCCGCGCCCGGGTCCGGCCTGGCGCGGCACGCCGCCGTGTTCCTTCCCGCAGCCGTGCCCCGCGAGAGCCGCATCGCGTTCTGGGCCCCCGACGGGGACCCGCTGCCCGCCGAAGGCGCCCCGGACACGCTCCAGGTGGTCCGCCCCCATGGCGAGGGCGTCCGTACCCGCACGGTGCCCGCCGCCACGCTGACGGTCACCGCCGCCCTGCCCGTGCTCGTCCGCGCGGTCCGCAGGCCCGGCACCCACCCCGCGACCCGCGCCTGGGGGACCGCCGCCGTCCAGGCGCTGTCCCTCGTCGCGCGGGGCCGGCTGCTGCCCGGGCTGACCCCCGAAGGTGTCGACGCCTGGCGGGCCGGGCCCCTGGACGCCGAGGACATCGCGCATCTGCGCGCGGTCGCCGCCGCCCTGCCCCACGAGGGGTACGCCACCCCGCTCGCCGGACGCCGCCCGCTCCATCTGCCCGAACCGGAGGCGCTGGTCAGGGCGTTCCTCGATGCCGTCGCCGACAGCCTGCCCCGCACCCCGGCGGCGCCCTTCGCCGCGGGCCGGCCGTTCGCGGCCCGCGAGCCACAGCAGGTCCCGGGGATGCGGGACTGGGCCGCGCAGGTGGCCTCGGGCGCGGACACCGGAGTCGGGATCTCGCTCCGCCTCGACCTGTCCTCCTTCCGCCTCTTCGACGAGGCCGAGAGCGGGACGGAACCGGGGGAGGACCTGCGCCGCGCCGGGGCCGCCGTCGTCCAGGTGCACAGCCTCGCCGACCCGACCCTGGTCACGGACGCCTCGATGCTCTGGGCGGGCGCCGCCGCGGCCGGCTTCGGACCCCGTGCCCGGATCGACGCCGTCCTCGCGCTGCGCCGGGCGGCCCGGGTGTGGCCGCCGCTGCTGCGGCTGCTCGACCAGCCGGTTCCCGACGTGCTGGCCCTCTCGGACCCCGAGCTCGAAGACCTGCTGGGCCGGGCCGCGACCCGGCTGGCGGAGGCCGGAGTCCCGGTCCACTGGCCGCGCGAGCTGGCTCGTACGTTGTCCGCGACCGCGGTCGTACGGTCCACCGCGCCCGGTTCCGCCACCGACGGCACCGCCTTCTTCGACGCCGAGCACCTCTTCGCCTTCTCCTGGGAACTGGCGCTCGGCGGGGACCGGCTCACCCCGGGGGAGATGGACGCGCTCGCGCAGGCCCACCGGCCCGTGGTGCGGCTGCGCGACCAGTGGGTGCGGGTCGATCCGGAGCTGGTGCGCAAGGCGCGCAAGCGGGAGCTGGGTCTGCTGGACCCGGTGGACGCGCTGGCCGCCGTACTGACGGGGACCGCCGAGGTCGAGGGGGAGCCGGTGGCCGCGGTGCCCGTGGGGGCGCTGGCCGCCCTGCGGGACCGGCTGACCGGAGAGCTGGCGCCGCTGCCCCAGCCGGCCGGGCTCAAGGCCACCCTGCGCGACTACCAGGCCCGCGGTCTGGCCTGGCTGGACCTGATGACCTCGCTCGGACTCGGCGGCTGCCTCGCCGACGACATGGGCCTGGGCAAGACCGTCACCCTGATCGCGCTCCACCTGCACCGCGATCGCCCCGAGCCGACGCTGGTGGTCTGCCCGGCCTCGCTGCTGGGCAACTGGCAGCGGGAGATCGAGAGGTTCGCCCCCGGTACGCCGGTGCGCCGCTTCCACGGTGCCGGCCGCAGCCTCGAAGGACTGTCCGACCAGCCCGCCGGGGGATTCGTCCTCACCACCTACGGAACCATGCGCGCGGGAGCGGCCCGGCTGGCCGAGCAGCCCTGGGGCATGGTCGTCGCGGACGAGGCCCAGCACGTCAAGAACCCGCACTCGGCGACCGCGAAGGCGCTGCGCACGATCCCGGCGCCCGCCCGGGTGGCGCTGACCGGCACCCCGGTGGAGAACAACCTCTCCGAGCTGTGGGCGCTCCTCGACTGGACCACGCCCGGACTGCTCGGCCCGCTCACCGCGTTCCGGGCCCGGCACGCCCGGCCCGTGGAGCACCAGACCGAGGAGGACGGGGGCAACGAGGCCGCGGTCGCCCGACTGGCCGCGCTGGTCCGGCCGTTCCTGCTGCGGCGCAAGAAATCCGATCCCGGGATCGCCCCCGAACTGCCGCCGAAGACGGAGACCGACCACCCCGTCTCCCTCACCCGCGAGCAGGCCTCCCTCTACCAGGCGGCGGTCGACGAGGCGATGGCGGTGATCGGCGCGAGCGAGGGCATCGAGCGGCGCGGCATGATCATGAAGCTGCTGGCCTCGCTCAAGCAGATCTGCAACCACCCCGCCCAGTATTTGAAGGAAGAAGAGCCGCGGATCGCGCACCGTTCCGGGAAGCTGGCCCTCCTCGACGAGCTGCTCGACACGATCCTGGCCGAGGGTGGCTCGGTGCTGGTCTTCACGCAGTACGTGACGATGGCCCGGCTCCTCGAGCGCCACCTGACGGCGCGCGGGATCTCCCACCAACTGCTGCACGGGGGCACGCCCGTTCCGCGCCGAGAAGAGCTCGTGGACCGGTTCCAGGCGGGCGAGGTGCCCGTGTTCCTGCTCTCCCTCAAGGCGGCCGGCACCGGCCTCAACCTCACCCGGGCCGGGCACGTCATCCACTACGACCGCTGGTGGAACCCGGCCGTCGAGGAACAGGCCACCGACCGCGCCTACCGAATCGGCCAGACCCAGCCCGTCCAGGTCCACCGCATCATCGCGGAGGGCACCGTCGAGGACCGGATCGCCGAAATGCTGGAGGCGAAGCGGGCACTGGCCGATGCCGTGCTGGGCTCCGGCGAGACGGCGCTGACCGAGCTCACCGACCGCGAGCTGGCCGACCTCGTCTCCCTGCGGAGGCCCGGATGATCACCGCGCGCGACGACCGCCGCCGCACCTTCGAGACCGTGCCGCCGGGGGTGGAGGCCGTCAGCTGGTGGGGCCGGGCCTGGGTGTCCGCCCTGGAGGAGGTGGCCCGCGACGGAGCCCGCCTGACCCGGGGGCGGACGTACGCCGCCGAGGGCCACGTCGACGCCGTCACCGTCACCCCGGGCCGGATCGTGGCCTACGTACGGGGCAGCCGGCCGCGACCGTACCGCACCGAGCTGTCCCTGCCCGCCTTCTCGGACACCGAGTGGAGCGAGCTGCTGGAATCGGTGGTCGCCGATCCGACGGCGCTCGCCGCACTGCTGGAGCGGGAGGTCCCGGAGTCGCTCTCCGAGTCGGTCCTGCCCGGTGCGGGGGAGCTCGTGCCGCGCTGCTCCTGCCCGGACGTCGCCCGACCGCCCTGCAAGCACGCCGCGGCCCTCTGCTACCGCGCGGCCCGGCTCCTGGACGCCGACCCCTTCGTCCTGCTCCTGCTGCGCGGCCGCGGCGAGCGGGAGCTGCTCGAGGAGCTCACCCGCCGCAACGCCGCCCACGCCGCGCGCGAACAGCCCGACGGGACGCCGGACTTCCCCGGGGTACCGGCCCGCGCCGCGCTCGTACGCACCGTGCTGCCGCCGCTGCCCGCTCCGCTGGCGGCGCCCTCCGCCGTCGGGATGCCGCCCGCGTATCCGGCCGACCCGGCGGCCCCGGACCCGCTCGCCCTGGACCAGCTCGCCGCGGACGCGGCCGCCCGCGCCCTGGCGCTGCTGCGCACCGCCGAGGATCCGATGGGCGGGCTGAGCCGCTGGCAGGACGCCGTCCGGCTGGCCTCGGCCCACCCCACGGCCGGGCTCACCGGCGCCGCCCGCACGCTCTACCGCGAGCTGGCCCGCGCCACGGGACGCAGTACCACCGACCTGGCCCGGGGAGCGGCCGCCTGGAGGCAGGGCGGTCTGTCCGCCCTGCTCGCGCTCGAAGAGCCCTGGGACCCGCCCGCGGGCCCCTTCGACCGGGCCCGCCCGGCTCTCCTCGCCGCCGCCCAGGGCTCGTTCCGCCCCGACCGCAACCGGCTCACGGGCGCCGGCCGGCAGCTCCGGCTCGGCCGGGACGCCCTCTGGTACTCCTACGAGAACCGCCTGGGTGACGACGACTGGTGGCCGACGGGCCGCCGCCCCTCAGCGGATCCGGTCACGGCCCTGCTGGGCTGAGCCCGGCCGCCCAGCGGTCGAGGGTGGTGAAGTCCTGTGGGCGCAGGCCGTGGCGGGGGTGGATGCGCAGGAGCAGGGCCGGGGCCGGGTGGTGGGCGGCGACCCAGGCGCGGTCCCGGGGCGTGATCAGGTCGTCGACCCAGGCGAAGGGGCGGCCGGCCGCCCATTCCACGAGCGGGCGGGTCTTCCAGAAGAGGCCGTCGGGGTCGCGGCTGAAGGGTTCCGGCCATTCGATGACAGGAAGATCAGCGGGTAGTCCGATGTGCGGGGAGATCAGCGTGTTGGCCTCGTGCGTCCAGGCGGTGGCCCAGGCGATCTCGTAGGGCAGGGCCAGCAGCCGGGCGCCGTGGGCCGGGTGCAGGCGCACCCGCACCCCGCGCCTGGCGCTGCGGGATTCCGGTGCGCGGTAGGACAGCCAGATGCTCGGACGCATCCGGTGGCTGGTGTATCCGCGGAGCCCCGCGAGGCGGGACCGGAACGGGTTGAGGGGGCCGTCCACGTCGAGGAGGAGCAGTGGGCGAGTCATGAAGTAGGGATTACCCAGTACACGATGGAGTGAAATGCCTACCGGCCCTATAACCCGAATGGGGTTACGGCGTTGTTTCCGGTACGGGTGCAAGGCCCGTGGACCCTTCCGGAAGGCAGGAAATCTGATGCGTCACAGTCGTCGGAATGGCTTGATCGCGGCGGTGGTTGCGGGGGGTGGACTCGCGGTCGCGGGTGCGGGTGGCTTCGCCTACGCCGACGCGGAGGCGGGCGGGCAGGCCGTGCGTTCGCCGGGGGTGTTGTCGGGGAACCTGCTGCAACTGCCGGTACACGCCCCGGTGAACGTGTGCGGCAACACCGTGAGCGTGGTGGGCGTGCTCAACTCGGCGGCCGGGAACCGGTGCGTCAACGCGGACCGGGGCGCCGGGCAGCAGGGCAAGCCGGGTCATCCCGGGTCGCGGCCGTCCGACCGCTCGCACCCCTCGAAACCCGGCGCCGGAAACGGTGCGGGGAACGGCGGGCGCAGTGGTCACGACGGGGACGGCGGGCAGGGAGGGCCCGGCCGGGGTGCGGTGGCCGATGGGCGCGGAAAGGATTCTCCGGGGCTGCTCTCCGGCAATGGGCTCCAGCTCCCCGTCCAGGTACCGGTCAACATCAGCGGCAACTCGGTGAGCGTCGTCGGCGTCGGCAACCCCTCCGTGGGCAACACCTCGGTCAACGGTTCGACCCCGGTCGTCGGCCGGCCCGTCCGGCCTCCCGTCGCCGTGCGGCCGGTCGCCCCGCAGACCCCGCCCGCCACGCCCCGGGGTCCCGCGCTCGCCCACACCGGGGCCGAGAACGTCGGCTACCTGCTGTCCGGCGGCGGCGCCATGCTGCTCGGCGGAGTGCTGCTCTACCGGCGCTTCCGGCTCAACTAGCCTGCGCGGGCGCCTCGGAAGCCGCCCGCCAGCCGTCCAGGATCGCGTCGATCCGGGGCGCCAGCCGGGCCCGGGCCGCGAACCGGGGCACGCCCCCCATCAGCAGGGCGTCGTACTCGGTGTCGAGGTGCCGCACGGCCGCCCGTACCGCCGCGTACACGGCGGGCGGGTCCAGAGCCCGGCCGGCCGCACTGCGGCCCACCCGGCCGCTGCCGCGCACCGAAGCGTGCGCGGCGATGGCCTGGGCCCGGTCGGAGGGGCACCCGGGGAACAGGCGCAGGATCTCGGCGGCGAAGGCCGCCGTGAACCGGGTGTCCTCGGCCGCCCGGCGCAGCCGGTCGCGCTCCCGGCGGCGGGCCCGTGCCTCGGCGTCCGCGAGGCAGGCCCGCTCGGCTCGGGCCAGGGCCGCGTCCTCGACGAGGATTCCCATGCGCTCGTAGCGGCGGCGGCGCCGGTGGAAGCGGACCACGACGGCGGACAGCGAACTGGCCTCGTGGGCCCTCCGGGTGAGGGCGGTGTCGCCGCGCGGCAGGTAGAGCAGGTGTCCGAGGTCGGCGCAGTCCAGGCAGCGGGGCACGCCGGCCTCGCGGACGACTCGGCGCAGTGGTCCCTGCCTGCACTCCGCGCAGTGGATCTGCTTCGTCGACTCGAAAACGACCAGGCTCATGTCGAAGTGATACCGCCGTTCAGGCCGTATATCACCTTGTAAGTATGGGTACTTGCGGTTTCACGGAGTCTTCCCTGACCTCATGGTGTCCTCCTACCGTGAGTCGAGTGGGCCGCGGCCGGTCCATGGAGGAGGGAAACATGGCTGGACGGCAGGCGACGGCCGGGCGCCCGAGGGTTGCGGGCAGGCGTCCGAAAGCGGAGGTGGCCTCCGACCTCGTGGTGAGAGAGGTCGAGATAGAGCCCGGAGGCTGCACCGGCTGGCACTACCACCGCGTCCCGTTGATGGCGGTGGTCAAGTCCGGCACCCTGACCCGGATCCTGCGCGACGGTACGGTCGAGGTGCATCACACCGGCACCAGCTTCGTCGAGCCCGCCGGCCGGCGCCACGTCCACCTCGGCCGCAACCTGGGCACCGAGCGGGTCGTGCTCTGTGTGACCGCCGCCCTCGCCGAGGGCGACCCCTTCGCGCACCCCGCCGAGGCTCCGCCCGGGGCCACGCCGTGCGCGTGCCCCACGCGGACGCGATGAGCTCCGGCCCCGTGAACCAGGGCGCCGCTCAGACGAGCCGGCGGATCTCCCCGCGCACGCGGTAGAAGCCTCCGGCCGCCGGGTGCAGGCCGTCCACCACGTACCGGGCGCCGGGCTCCCGTATCCCGCGGGGGAACTGCACGTTCCACGAGGGCTCGAAGCCGCCCGACACCACCTGCACGCGCATCCGCTGGCCCTGCTGCACGCACTCGACGACCACACCGCCCGCGGGCACGGAGGACACGGACACCGTCGCCACCGCGGCGGGAGTGGCGGCCGGGGTGAAGACGGGCAGGGCGGCCGCCGACTTCACGTCCACGGCCGTCGGCACCGACCCTTCCCGGGCGGCCGCGATCGCGGCCTCGGTCGCGTCCACGCACACCAGCGAACCGTCCGTGGTCACCAAGTACAGCCGTTCGTCCAGGTACTGCATGGACAGAGCGGCCCCGCTGCCGGTGCCCAGCTTCCACAGCCGCCGCCCGTCGGCGTCGAAGCAGTACACGGACGAGGCCAGGTCGCCGGCGAAGACGTGCCGGCCGTCCGGCGAGGTCGCGCAGGAGTAGACCGCCGCGTCGCACCGGTACGAGGCCTCCAGCGCGCCCGTCGCTTTCGACAGCCGCTGCACCGTGTTGCGGCCGGTCCCCGCGTACACCGCGTGGTCCTCCTGCCAGCCGAACAGGACCGACCCGTTGGTCGGTGTGTGCCACAACTGCCCGCTGCCGTCCGGGGCGTAGGCCGTGACCCCCTTGCTGTGGCCGTGGTAGACCGCCCTCTCGTCCGCGCGCACCATCCACGCGTTCTCGCCGGCCGAGCGCCGCGACCACTGGAACTCGTCCTCGTGGTCGATGACCGTCAGCCCGCCGCTGCGGTCGGACACGTTCAGCACGCCCTCGCGGATGTCGAGCCAGAAGATGTCCACGTCGGCCGCGATGTCGTACGCCCCGAACGGAACCTTCGAGGACAGGTCGTACACCGTGCCGTCGTCACAGCCCGCGTAGATCCAGAACTCGTCCGCCACCAGGCACTTCACCCCGTCCGGCAGCGAGTACCGGGCCAGCACCTCACCGTCGTGGCTCACCGTGTAGACGTCCCCGGCCTGGTTGCCCACCCAGCAGCGGTCCTCGTCCACATGGATCCCGAAGGCGGAGGACCCCGTACGGAACCGCCACAGCACCGGGGCCACCGCGCGTGCGGTGGACGGGGTCGAGGTCACCTGGCGCCGCGTCACCGACCGGGCCGCGCGTGCTCCCCGCACCGCCGGGGCGTAGCCCTTGCGGACCTTCTCCCCGACCTTCTTGGCGGCGGCCGCCCGTGCCTTCTCGGCGGTCGGGAAGGAGGAGCTCTGCAGCTGGCCGTCCGCGCCGATGCGTCCGTACCGCACGGAGACGGCGGTGCCGTCGACGGTGACCTCGTAGAACTTGTGGGCACCGCCGTCCTCCTGGGACAGCTCCAGATACGTCGTCTCCCGAGCCATGACAGACCCCTCCCCAAGGCCGGGCCGCCGGCCCCCTGTGCGCCGGTGATCCCTCTTGAAAAACGTTAGGGGCCACCACTGACAATGGGCTGGTGCAGCTGGAAGCGATCACATGGCAGCGGATGGCCGAGCGGCTCGCCGGTCACCTCGACGACAGCGAGAAGGACGGTGAGAAGGACAGCGAGAAGGACGGCGGCAAGGACGAGGCCGGCCCGGAGGGCCGATGGCGGCGCGTGGGCATCGACGGGGCGCCCGCCGCCCGCACCGGCGTCCTCGCCGCGGAACTCGCCGACGCGCTGCGCCTGCGCGGGCGTTCGGTCCTGGTCGTGGCGGCCGAGGGGTTCCTGCGCCCGGCCTCCCTCCGCTTCGAGTTCGGCCGCGAGGACGTGGACTCCTACCTCGACGGCTGGTACGACACGGCGGCGCTCTGGCGGGAGGTCTTCGGCCCGACCGACCCCGGCGGCACCGGCCGGGTGCTGCCCGACCTCTGGGACCCGGCCACCGACCGGGCGACCCGCAGCCCCTACGCCGAACTCCCGGCCGGCGGCGTGCTCGTCGTGCACGGCCCGCTGCTGCTGGGCCACTGGTTCCCCTTCGACCTCAGCATCCACATCGGCCTCTCCCCGGGCGCGCTCGCCCGCCGCACCGAGGAGTCCGCCCGCTGGACCCTCCCCGCCTTCGCGCGGTACGAGGCCGAGACCGGCCCGGCGGACCGGGCAGACGCCCTGGTCCGGGCCGACGATCCGCGCCACCCCGCCTGGACGGGCCTGCGCCCGGGGCGCACCGACTGACTCCGCGGGGCCGCCGCGCGTACGTCCGCGTACGTCCGCGTACGTCCGCGTCCGCGTGCATCTGCGTACGCCCGCGTACGTCTTCGCACTCCCGCCCCGTCACGGAGGTCCGGGAACCGCAACAGGGGGATTCCGGCACGGTGACGATCGGTTCCGGCCATCGCTCCGGCCGGAACCGCACGCTACGTTGACGCCACGCTTCGACGGTGGCCACCCCGGTGGCGCCTTGGCAGAGGGAGAAGGCAATGCGCGCACACGGCACGGTGGTTCGGGACGAGAGACGGCCCCGCACGCAGGCGGCGCTCGCAGCGCTGGCCCTGTGCGCGACCCTGGCCCTCACGGCGTGCAACGGGGACGGCGAGACCGGCGCGGCGGGCACCCCCGCGAGCCCCGCCACCAGCGCGGCGGCCACGGCCACCACCTCGCCGTCGGCTTCGCCGTCGTCCTCCTCGGCCCCGTCGAAGAAGCCGGCTCCCACCGCCACTTCGACCGGCACCCCGGCGGGCACGAAGAAGCCGCCGGCGCCCGGTTCCACCTGCGACCACAAGATGCCGATCTCGCCCGACGAGGTCGCCGTCTACCGCTACACCCCCGAGGGCGGGGTCCACAGCCTGATCGTGAAGCACGGCAACTGGGGCTGCGCCGCACCCGGCATGGACGCCGCCCCCTTCGACACGGTGGGCAAGGAGACCTACCTCAACATCGCCGAGGATGCCAAGATCACGGCCGTCACCCCCATCATCGCCAGCCCGGTGAGCAAGCCGATCACGCTCCAGCAGCTCATCGACTGGCTGATCGCCCACCCGAACCAGGGCCGCGTCTTCCGCTACCACCTGGACGGCGCGGGCGTGATCGACTGGATGGACCAGCAGTACACGTCGTAACGCCCACAGGCGCGGCCGTCCGGTCTTCCCCCTTCCCCTTCTCCCCTCTCCCTACGGCCGCCCGCCCAGCCGGGTCACCGCGAGCGCGGCCGCCCGGCAGCCGGCCCCGGCGGCCCACGCCGAGCCCGCTCCCGCCAGCCGGGCCGCGAGGAAGGCGCCCGTGAAGGCGTCCCCGGCGCCCGTGGAATCCACCGCCTCGGCGCTCTCCGCCGCGACCTCGGCCGTCACCCGGCCGTCCTCGGCGATGAGCGCTCCGGCCCCGCCCCGGGTGACCACCACCAACGGCACCCGCCGGCTCAGCTCCGCCGCGGCCCGCGCGACCGCGGCGGCCCCGGCCGGCCCGTGCGACCCCGCGAGCAGCAGCGCCTCGTCCGAGTTCGGCAGCAGTACGCCGGCCCCCGCCGCGGCGGCCAGGAAGCGCTCCGGACCCAGCGCGGCCAGGAACCCGGCCGAGGCCGGGTCCACGCTCACCGGTACGTTCCGGGTGCGGGCGGCCCGGAGCGCGACCAGGGCCAGCTCCCGGCTCGCGTCGGCGAAGAACAGGTAACCCGACAGGTGGAGATGGGCGACCCCGTCCAGCAGTCCGGGCTCCCAGTCGGCGGGGGAGAGGCGCAGCGAGGCCCCGCTGTCGGTCAGGAAGGTCCGCTCCGCGTCCTCGCCGACCAGCGCCACCACCGTCCCGGTCGGCTCGGCGGGATCGACCACCAGCCTGGGCCGCACCCCCGCGTCGAGCAGCGCCCGCTCGTGCCACCCGGCCGAGTCGGCGCCGACCCGCGCGAGGAGGCGCACCTCGGGGGCGCCCGCGTGGGCGGCCCAGCAGGCGGCGTTGGCCCCGGCACCGCCCGGCAGGGTCCGGATCCGGGCCGGGGTGTCGGTACCCGGAGCCAGTGGCTCCGCATGCACCGCCACGACGTCCGTCACCACGTCCCCGACGACCAGCAGCGCCCCCGGCCCGGCGGGAGCGGCCGGCGCCGCGGTCACGGCCGGGCCGCCCAGGCCCGCGCGATCCGGGCCCCGAGGCGCACGTTGCCCCGTACCGCCGCGAGGTTGGCCTCCAGGGAGGCGCCGCCCGTCGCGCGCACCAGGAACCCGAGCAGGAACGGTGTCACCGCCTGCCCCGTGATGCCCCGCTCCCGGCACTCCGACAGCGCCTCGGCCAGGACCCGGTCGTGCAGTTCCGGATCGAGCTGCCGCTCCCGGTCCACGGGATGGGCGACGAGGAGCGCAGACTCCGCGCCGCCGAGGAGGTCCTGAGCGGCCATCACGGCCGCCACCTCCTCGGGGCGGTGCACGGTCCAGTCGACAGGCTCGCCGGAATCGGCCAGGTAGAACCCGGGGAAACGATCCGTCCCGTAGCCGAGGACCGCCACCCCCAGCGTCTCCAGCCGCTGGAGCGTCGCGGGCACGTCCAGGATCGACTTCACCCCCGCGCACACCACGGTGATCCGGGTCCGCGCCAACAGCGCGAGGTCCGCCGACTCGTCCTGCGACCGCGTCCAGTCCCGGTGTACGCCGCCCAGCCCGCCGGTGGCGAAGACCCGCAGCCCCGCCCGCGCGGCGAGGAAGGCCGTGGCCGAGACCGTCGTCGCGCCCGTCGCCCCCGTCGCGAGGGCGGGGGCCAGATCCCGGTGGCCGAGCTTGCGCACGCCCTCGCCGCCCGCGATGCGCTCCAGCCGGGCCTTGTCCAGCCCGGCGTACGCGACCCCGTCGACCACCGCGATCGTCGCCGGAACGGCTCCCTCCGCCCGGACCAGCTCCTCCAGTTCCAGGCCCACCGCCAGATTGCGGGGGCGGGGCAGGCCGTGGGCGAGGATCGTGGACTCCAGCGCCACGACGGGCTGCCGGCGGTCCAGCGCCTCGCGCACCTCCTCCGACAGGACCGGGACCGGGACCGGGACCGGGACCGAGGCCGAGGCCGAGGCCGTCCCGACCGAGGACGATGCCGTGTGCTCAGATGCTGTGTGCTGTGACATGTCCCCATCCCTGGCACGCGATCCGGCCCCTCAAACGCCCGGACACCGCACCGGCGCGAACCCGCCCCGGTGGCGGGCCCTGGGGCTGGCCGCCCTCGGCCACCGGGTCACCGGCACTGACCGGAGCCCCGGCTCCGTCGCACGTGCCGCCCGTGCCGTCCATGAGGCGGGTGCGCGGGGGCTGGCCCTGCGGGGCTGGGTCCCCTACCCACCCTTCCACCGTTCCCCGGGCCGGCCCGGACCCGAAAGGCCCGGGGCTCCGCCCCGGACCCCGCGCCTCAGACGCCGGCGGGGCTGGATTCGGTCGACGCCGCCGGGAGGCGGTTCGCAGCGGGCGCGGAGCGATCCCCGGGCTGCGCCGGAGCTCCTGGGGCTCCCGCCCCGGACCCCGCGCCGCGGCATTTCCAGCCCGTCCGACGTGTGAGGACCGCGCCCGGGCCGGCCCGGGGGCACACCCAGCCCCGCCGGCGTTTGAGGCGCGGGTCCGGGCAGCGCCCGGGGAACGGTGGAAGGGCGGGTAGGGGACCCAGCCCCGCAGGGCCCAGCCACCCGCACCCGCCCACCGGGCCCCGCGCCGGGACGGCGGTGGCGAGCACCCCGCCCGGTCACCGCCGGACGGAGTCCGGCGCAGCGGCGCGAAGCCGAGGAGGCCCGCCAGGGCCGCACCGCGCGAGCGGCGCGTCGAAAAGGTGAGCGGCGCGTCGAAAAGGTGAGCGGCGCGTCGAAAAGGTGAGCGGCGCGTCGAAAAGGGCGACAGGGTGACGGGTGGGGCGGGCGCGCGCTGGACGCTCTGGTCACCCCGACGCGCCGGGCGCCCCGATTAGGCTCCCGGACCATGAGCACAAGTGATCACCGCGATGCCCCCGCCCCCGCCCCCGCTTCTTTCGCCGTCTCCGTCCCGGACTTCCCCGACTCCGAGCTGGAGGTGGACGAGCTCGACCCCGCTCAGATCGTCTCCGGGAACCCCGTCGTGACGGGCAAGGTGCTGTGGGAGGCGCCGGACGGTTCCCAGGTGCGCGGGATCTGGCAGATCACCCCGGGCGTCGTCACCGACACCGAGGCGAACGAGCTGTTCGTGGTGGTCAGCGGCCGCGCCACCGTCGAGGTGGAGGGCGGCGAGACCCTGGAGGTCGGTCCCGGCTCCGCGTGTGTCCTGCGCGAGGGCGACAAGACCACCTGGACCGTCCACGAGACCCTCCGCAAGGCCTACCACATCAGCTACTGACCGGTACTGGTCTCGGCCCCGGTCCCGGTCCCGGTGTCCGGGGCCTTCACCGGACGGCGGCGCGAGGTGAACAGCGCGAGCGCCGCCATGGGCAGCAGCAGGGCGGCGGCCGCCGCGTTGAGCCAGCCGTAGCCCGCCTGGGACATGACCAGTCCGGCGGCGGCGCCGCCGACCCCGGCGGCCGTGTTCATGGTGAGGTCGCCCAGCCCCTGCACGGCGGCCCGCGCGGGCTGCGGCACCGAGTCGGTCAGCAGCGCCGAGCCGGACACCATGCCGGCGGACCAGCCCAGGCCGAGCAGGAAGAGGCCGACGCCGCTCTGGGTGTGGTTCCCGTCGGCCGTGCCGGCGAGCAGCGCGGCGATGGACAGCAGTCCGGCCGCGAGCCCGATCACGGACAGCCGGCCGATCCGGTCCGCGAGCCAGCCCATCACCGGCGAGAAGCCGAACATGCCCGCGATGTGCCCGCTGATGACCAGCCCGATGAGCTGGAGCCCGGCTCCGTGGTGCCCGAGGTCGACCGGGGTCATCACCATGATCGAGACCATGGTGGTGTGTGACACCGCGATGGTGAGCAGCGCCAGCCGGGCCCGGGGTGAGGCCTTGACCGCCGCGAACCCGGCGCGCAGCGAACGCCCGGCGCGGGTCTGGTCCTCGGCCGGGGCGAGCGCGCGGGCCGTCAGCAGCGGGTCCGGGCGCAGGAGTACGCCGATCAGCGTGGCGGTGAGCAGGAAGACGGCGCCGGCCCAGATGAAGGGCCCCGCCGTCGGGGGTATGGAGGTGCCGGCGAAGCTGCGGCTGGCCGGGGCGGAGAGGTTGGGGCCGAGCACGGCGCCGATGGTGGAGGCCCAGACGACGACGGAGATCGCCCGTGCCCGGTGGTCGGGCTCGGCGAGGTCGGCGGCGGCGAAGCGGGCCTGGAGGTTGGCGGAGGAGGCGGCTCCGAAGGCGGCCATGCCGAGCATCAGCAGGGGGAAGCTCTTGATCGAGGCGGCGAGCACGACGAGCGCGGCCCCGGCCGCGCCGATCACGTAGGCCAGGACCAGGCCGGGCCGGCGGCCGCGCGCGGTCATCAGCGCGGCGAGCGGCAGGGAGACGGCCGCGGTGCCGATCACGGAGGCGGTCGAGGCGAAACCGGAGAGCGACTCGGTGCCGCTGACCTCGGTGGCCAGGACCGGGGCCAGGGCGATGCTGATGGGCACGCCGATCCCGCCCAGCACCTGTCCGGCGATCAGTACCCCGGAGGTGCGGCGCCGCAGCCTGGGCAGGTCGGCGATGGTGACCGGGACGGAGGGCCGGGCGGTGCCGGGTGCGGTGCTCACGCGGTCCACCTCCGACACGGATGCGAGGGGGCTGCCGGCGCGGCGCAAGGTGTGGTCACCGCCGCAGTTTCGCACCCCTCGCCAAGCGGGGGGAACAGGGTTTCCGGGAGTGCGGGGAGCATCGGGAGCACGGCCCGCCGCCTCAGAACAGCGGCTGGGGGAGTACCCCTTCCAGGGCCAGGAGGCGGCGCTTGGTCTCCACGCCGCCGCCGAAGCCGCCGATGCCCCCGTCGTTCTCCACGACCCGGTGGCAGGCCACCACCAGCGGCAGCGGGTTCGAGCCCATGGCGTTCCCGACGGCCTGGGCCGCGCCGGGGGCCCCGGCGCGGGCGGCCAGTTCGCCGTACCCCACGACCGCCCCGTAGGGAACGGTGCGGTCCAGCTCCAGCAGGACCTGTCGGTTGAAGCCGGAGCTGAGCCGCCAGTCCAGCGGCAGCTCGAAGCGGCGCAGGGTCCCGGCGAAGTAGGCGTTCAGCTGGCGTATCGGCTCGGCCAGCAGGACTTCCTCGCCCGGCGGCGGGCGCCGGGCGTCGGCGCCGAGACGGGAGATCAGCACGGCGATCATCTTCTCGGCCCGGTCAGGTCCGGCATGGAACTCGACCTTGACCAGGCCCTCGGGGGTGGCGGCGAGGAGCAGCGGCCCGATGCCGGTGCCGCCGCTGTCGACGACGGTCCATTCGAGGTGCGGCCCGCGGGGCTCAGGAGTATCCACCTCTTCACGGTACGGCCCCCCACTGACAGTGCCCCGCCCGTCAGTAGCCGCCGACCGCTTCCCGTACGACGTCGGGGTTGTCGGTGATGATCCCGTCCACGCCCATGTCCTGGACCTTCCGGGCGGTCGCGGCGTCGTCCACGATCCAGGTGTCCACTTCCAGCGCCTTGCCGTGGGCGCCGACCAGTCCGTGCACCGCGGCGACCCAGTCGCTGTTGATGGTGGTGTGCCAGGGGTTGATCCGGTCGGTGAACTCGGCGTACCGCGGCAGGTCGGCGAGGGCCGGGGTGCCGAGGAAGGCCGTGATCAGGTCGGGGCGCAGCTCGTGCACGGTGCGGACCGAGGCGGCGCTGAAGCTCTGGACCACCAGCCGGCGGGCCACGCGGTTCTCCTCGAGCCAGCCGGTCTCGCCCAGCAGGTCCAGGGTCTGCCGCTCGATCCCCGGGTAGAGCTCCGGCTTCTTGATCTCCAGCAGGAGCCGCTGCTGGTTGCGCTGGACCCGGTTCATGTAGGCCCGCAGGGTCGGTACGCGGGCGCCCGCGAACTCCTGCCCGAACCAGCTCCCCGCGTCCAGCCGGGCGATCTCCGCCGCGGTGAAGTCCCTCACCCGCCAGGGCTTGCGGTCGGGGAACACCTGCTCGACGTCGGTCGTCCGGGCCAGGGTCTCGTCGTGGATGACCACGAGCTCCCCGTCCTTGGTGCGCTGGACGTCGTTCTCCACCCAGTCGAAGCCCATCTCCATGGCGAGGTCGATCGCCTCCAGGGTGTTCTCCGGGGCGTACGCCGAAGCCCCCCGGTGGGCGTACACGATCGGGTTGGACAGCCAGTCCGGACCGGGCGCGGCCGAGGCGGAGCCCGCACCGCAGATGGTCAGGGTGAGTCCCAGAAAGGCGGCGGTGGCCGCGGCGGCGGATCGGACGTACATGCGCGTTCTCCTCGGGTCGGGGGCCCTGCTCCTGCCGTCAAACGGGCGCGGAGCGGCATTCGTTGCGGCGACGCACGGGCGGCGGTGCGTTTCCGACGCACTTTCAGGGAGAGCCGCGTACGGCGATCATGGGGTTGACGATCACCGAGCCGCCACCGAACTACGACAAACGGACCAGGCCCGCACGGCTCCGCACGGGGCGGGCGGGCACCGAGTGTCAGTGGGGGGTCGTACGGTTGACCCATGCGGCCCGTATCGAAGATCGAACGCACGGTGGCGCCTTTCGAGGTCGTCAGCTCCTACACGCCCAGCGGCGACCAGCCGGCGGCCATCGCCGAGCTGGAGAAGCGCATCCGTGCAGGTGAGAAGGACGTCGTACTGCTCGGCGCGACCGGAACCGGCAAGTCGGCGACGACCGCCTGGATGATCGAGAAGCTCCAGCGGCCCACCCTGGTGATGGCGCCGAACAAGACGCTCGCCGCCCAGCTGGCGAACGAGTTCCGCGAGCTCCTGCCGAACAACGCGGTCGAGTACTTCGTCTCGTACTACGACTACTACCAGCCCGAGGCGTACGTACCGCAGTCGGACACCTACATCGAGAAGGACTCCTCGATCAACGAGGAGGTGGAGCGGCTGCGCCACTCCGCGACCAATTCCCTCCTCACCCGGCGCGACGTCATCGTCGTCGCCTCCGTGTCCTGCATCTACGGCCTCGGCACCCCGCAGGAGTACGTGGACCGGATGGTCCCGCTCAAGGTCGGCGAGGAGACGGACCGGGACCAGCTCCTGCGCCGCTTCGTCGACATCCAGTACACGCGCAACGACGTGGCCTTCACCCGCGGCACCTTCCGGGTGCGCGGCGACACCATCGAGATCTTCCCGGTCTACGAGGAACTGGCCGTCCGCATCGAGATGTTCGGCGACGAGATCGAGGCCCTGTCCACCCTGCACCCGCTGACCGGCGAGGTGATCAGCGAGGACCGCGAGCTCTACGTCTTCCCCGCCAGCCACTACGTCGCCGGCCCCGAGCGCATGGAGAAGGCGGTCCGCGGCATCGAGGCCGAGCTCGCCGAGCGCCTCGCCGAGCTGGAGAAGCAGGGCAAGATGCTGGAGGCGCAGCGCCTGCGCATGCGCACCACCTACGACCTGGAGATGATGCGCCAGATCGGTTCCTGCTCCGGCATCGAGAACTACTCGCTGCACATGGACGACCGCGAGCGCGGCTCCGCGCCGAACACCCTCATCGACTACTTCCCCGAGGACTTCCTCCTCGTCATCGACGAGTCGCACGTGACCGTGCCCCAGATCGGCGCGATGTACGAGGGTGACGCCTCCCGCAAGCGGACCCTCGTCGACCACGGTTTCCGCCTCCCCTCGGCCCTCGACAACCGGCCGCTGAAGTGGGAGGAGTTCCAGGAGCGGATCGGCCAGACCGTCTACCTGTCGGCCACTCCGGGGAAGTACGAGCTCTCGCGCGGCGACGGCTTCGTCGAGCAGATCATCCGCCCGACCGGACTCATCGACCCGGAGGTCGTGGTCAAGCCCACCGAGGGCCAGATCGACGACCTGGTGCACGAGATCCGCCGGCGGGTGGAGAAGGACGAGCGGGTCCTGGTCACCACCCTCACCAAGAAGATGGCCGAGGACCTCACCGACTACTTCCTGGAGCTCGGCATCCAGGTCCGCTACCTGCACAGCGACGTGGACACCCTGCGCCGCATCGAGCTGCTGCGCGAGCTGCGGGCCGGCGAGTACGACGTCCTGGTCGGCATCAACCTGCTCCGCGAAGGCCTCGACCTGCCCGAGGTGTCGCTGGTGGCCATCCTCGACGCCGACAAGCAGGGCTTCCTGCGGTCGGGGACCTCGCTGATCCAGACCATCGGCCGCGCGGCGCGCAACGTCTCCGGCCAGGTCCACATGTACGCGGACAGCATCACCCCGGCGATGGCCCAGGCGATCGACGAGACGAACCGGCGCCGCGAGAAGCAGGTCGCCTACAACACGGCCCACGGGATCGACCCGCAGCCGCTGCGCAAGAAGATCAACGACATCGTGGCCACGATCGCCCGCGAGGAGCTCGACACCGAGGAGCTCCTCGGTACCGGCTACCGGCAGACGAAGGACGGCAAGGCCCTCAAGGCGCCCGTCCCGGCGCTGGGCGGCAAGGCCTCGCAGGCCGCGTCGGGCGGCAAGGCCGGCGCCAAGGGGGTCAAGGGGGCGAAGGGTCCCGTGGTCGCGACCGACCGTCCCGCCGCCGAACTGGCCGCACTCATCGAGCAGATGACCGAACGGATGCGGGGCGCGGCCGCGGAGCTGCAGTTCGAGGTCGCCGCCCGGATCCGGGACGAGGTCGGCGAGCTGAAGAAGGAGCTGCGACAGATGAAGGAAGCGGGCCTCGCCTGACCCGGAGGCGGTCAGTAGGGTTGGCACCAGCCGCAGGTACACGCTGCGCACCCCCATCGGGGGAGGGCTATGGAGAGGGGACAGCGCGTGACGGTCAACATGACCAAGGGTCAGGCCATCAATCTGCAGAAGGCGGACGGAGGCACGCTGACCGCGGTCCGGATGGGCCTCGGATGGCAGGCGGCCAAGCGCCGGGGGCTGTTCGGCTCGCGGACCCGGGAGATCGACCTCGACGCCTCGGCGGTGCTCTTCGCCGACAAGCAGCCCGTGGACGTCGTCTTCTTCCGGCACCTGCAGAGCGACGACGGCTCGGTCAAGCACACCGGTGACAACCTCGTCGGCGGCGTCGGCCAGGGCGGGGACGACGAGTCGATCCTCGTCGACCTGCAGCGCGTGCCGGTGCACATCGACCAGATCGTCTTCACGGTGAACTCCTTCACCGGCCAGACGTTCCAGGAGGTGGAGAACGCCTTCTGCCGCATCGTCGACGAGACCAACGGCCAGGAGCTGGCCCGCTACACGCTGGACGGTGGCGGCCAGTACACCGCTCAGATCATGGCGAAGGTGTCGCGCGTCGGCGCCGGCTGGCAGATGACGGCCCTCGGGAACCCGGCCAACGGCCGTACCTTCCAGGACCTGATGCCGGCGATCCTGCCGCACCTGTAAGGACGGTAGAAGAGCCCGGCCGGTAGAAGAAGACCGGCCGGTAGAAGAGCCCGGCCGGTGGAACAGCACGGCACAGCAGGACCGGGCACGATCGAGGGCCCGGCGGAAGAACGGGTACGGGGGAGGGGCTGCACGATGACGGCCGAACTGGTCCGGGGGCAGAACCACCCCTTGTCCCGGAGCCGGGTGGAGGTCAGGGTCTCGGCGGGCACACCCGTGCTCGCCCTGGCCCAGCTCGGTGACGACACGGGCCGGCTCGCCGGCCCCGGTGCGGTCGCCCACCCGGGCGCCCGCACCCTCCCCGGGCTGGAAGTGCCCGGGGAGGCCTCCGGGCAGCACCGCATAGTGGTCGACCTCGACGCGGTCGCACCGGCCGTCCACCGGGTCGGCTTCGTCCTGGCCCTGCCGCCCGGCGGGCCGGTGCAGTTCGGGGCGGTCCCCGCCTCCTACGTGTCCGTGGCCGACCCGGAGGGCGTGGAGCTCGCCGGGTACACGCTGACCGGACTGGAGTCGGAGACCGCGGTCGTGGCCCTGGAGCTGTACCGGCGCCAGGGCGCCTGGAAGGTGCGCGCTGTCGGCCAGGGGTACGCCGCCGGCCTCGGTGCGCTCCTGACCGACGCCGGGCTGCCCGCGCCGGCCGCGGCCGAACTGGCCGCCGCCGCCCTGGGCACGGCTCCGGCCGGGGACATCACCCTGGCCGTCATGCCCGGCGGGCCGGCCCCGACCGTTCCGCGCGGGCTCCGGGCCCCGGCCACGGCCCAGACGCCGGCCCCGGCGCCACAGGACGTTCCGGCCGCCCCCGCACCCCCGCCGATGCCCCCGCAGCCGGGCCCGGACACCGCGGGCGGCCCGCCCACCATCAGCTACGCCCACCCGCGCCGCCGCACCAGCACCGAGTCGCCCGAGCCCGGGCCGCGCCGCGCCGCGCCGCCGCGGCCGGGCGAGGCGCCCCGCCCCGTCGCCGGGGACGCGAGCGGCTGGTCCATGGAGGAGCGGCTCTACAACCAGGTCTGGGGCATGTTCGAGGACCTGGCCCGCGCCGTCGCCGCCTACCGCGGCGCCGTCGAGTTCGCCGACTCCCGGATGGACCGCGAACTCGACGAGGCGCTGTCCGACCCCCGTCACCGGCTCGGCGGCTCCGCGAACGCCGCCCGGGACACCGCCCGGGCCCGCCGCGAGGAACTGGTCGCGCGGGCGCAGGAAGTCCTCGACCGGGACCTGGTCCAGCTCACCGCCGAGTCCGAGGTGGTCGAGCCCGCGCTGCCCGCGGCGTACGCGCGCTGGGACAACCCGGTCTGGCAGGCGCACTCCGTACCCGCCGAAGCCCCCCTCGCCCTGCGCCTGGGCGACCTCCACCTGCCCGAGCGGCCCGACCTGCGCATCCCCATGCTGGCCCGGGTCCCGCTGGAACGCGGCCTGTGGATCGACAACGGCCGCACCGGCTCCGAGGCTGCCATGGCGATGGACACCGACCGGCTGCGCCGGGCCGCCATGGACATGGCCGTCGCGCACGCGGCGCGGATGCTGGCCGCGCACCCCGCCGACCGGTTCGCCGTCCACGTCATCGACGCGGCCGGCGCCGGAGCCGCCTCGCTGGCCCCGCTGGTGCGCGCCGGAGTCCTTGCCGGGCCGCCCGCCGCCGGGGCCGCGGGGGTCACCGAGACCCTGGAGCGGCTGACCCGCCGGGTGGACCTCGTACAGATGGCGGTGCGGGCCGGGGCTCCGGAGGACCTGCCGCCCGATGTGGACACCTCCGACCAACTGCTGATCGTGCACGACTTCCCGCACGGCTTCGACGACCGCGCCGTCACCCGTTTGCGCTATCTCGCCGACGAGGGCCCGGCGGTCGGCGTGCACCTCCTGATGGTCGCGGACCGTGACGAGGCCTCGGCCTACGGGCCGCTGCTGGACCCGCTGTGGCGCTCGCTGATGCGGCTGTCGCCCGTACCGGACAACCACCTCGCCGACCCCTGGGTCCACCACGCCTGGACCTTCGAGCCGGATCTGCCCCCGCAGGGCAGCCGCGTCCTCGACCAGGCACTGCAGCGGGTCGCGGCCGCCCGGGGCGGCGCGCGGTAGCGGCGGCCGGGCGGTCCGCCGCCCGGCCCTGATGACCGGCCGCTGACCAGTTCTTGGGGTCCCCTTTACCTTCGGTGTCCACGGCGGGTACCCTGGTGAGTGCGGAGGGGAGTATTCCTGCTTTCCTGCTACGGCGTGCCCGTCAATACGGACTGCAATCGGTCCCGGGGCGCCGGCCCGTGGCCTCCTGGCCGTCCGGGTGGAAGAGACCTCCGGCAGCGATGACGCTGACAAAGTTCTGAGCCATCTGCCGGAGGCGTGTAAATAGTGGACGTTTCGTTGCTCCTATGGGTGCTGACCATTCTCGGTCTGAGCATCCTCATCGGCGCCGATTTCTTCATCGGCCGCAAGCCGCACGACGTTTCCATGAAGGAAGCGGGCATCTGGACGGTCGTCTGGATCGTCCTCGCGGTGCTCTTCGGCCTCGGCCTGCTGGTGTTCGGGCACGGCCAGGCCTCGCAGGAGTTCTTCGCCGGTTTCATCACCGAGAAGTCCCTGAGCGTGGACAACCTCTTCGTCTTCGTCCTGATCATGGCGAAGTTCGCGGTCCCCTCGCAGCTCCAGCAGCGCGTGCTGCTGATCGGCGTGCTGATCGCCCTGGTCCTGCGCGCCATCTTCATCGCCGCGGGCGCCGCGATCATCACCAACTTCTCGTGGGTCTTCTACATCTTCGGCGCGTTCCTCATCTACACCGCGTGGAAGCTGATCCAGGAAGCCCGCAAGGACGAGGAGGAAGAGGAGTTCGAGGAGAACCGCCTCCTCAAGTCCATCGAGAAGAAGTTCGGCGTCGCCGACCGCTACCACGGCACCAAGCTCTTCATCCAGAGCAACGGCAAGCGCGTCCTGACCCCGCTGATGGTCGTCATGCTCGCCATCGGCACCACCGACGTGCTGTTCGCCCTGGACTCGATCCCGGCGATCTTCGGCCTCACCCAGGACCCGTACATCGTCTTCACGGCCAACGCCTTCGCGCTGATGGGTCTGCGCCAGCTGTACTTCCTCATCGGCGGCCTGCTCAAGAAACTGGTCCACCTCAGCTACGGCCTCTCCGTCATCCTCGGCTTCATCGGCATCAAGCTCGTGCTGCACGCCCTGCACGAGTCGGGCCTGCACGTCCCGCAGATCTCCATCCCGGTCTCCCTGGGCGTCATCTGCGGTGTCCTGGTGATCACCACGATCACCAGCCTGATCGCCTCGAAGAAGCAGTCCGAGGCCGAAGCCGAGGCCGAGGCCGCCGAGGCCGCCGCCGGCCCGGAGCACATCGACGCCTGATCCGGTGCCACCCCGGTCGCCGCGCGACCGGGGTGGTGCGGACCTAGGCTGGTGGGACGTTGCCCTCGTCGTCGTACGACAGGAGGCCGACCCATGAGGCCGACCCGCATCAGGATGCGCAGGGCCTGTGTGGCGGTTGCCGCCGCCGGCCTGCTCATCACCCCGGCCGTCGCGGGCTCCGCGTACGGGGCGACCGTCCCGGCGCCTTCCGTGTCCGCAGCTCCCTCACCGGACGGCGACACGGAGTTCCCGCAGCTCACGCCGGCCGTCGCCGCCCGACTGGACGCGGCCGTGCGCGAGGTGATGGACCTGGCGAAGGTGCCGGGCGTGACCGTGGGCCTGTGGGCACCCGGCAAGGGCAGCTACGTGAAGTCCTTCGGCGTGGCCGACAAAGCGACCGGCGCGCCCATGAAGCCCGATCTCGGGGTACGGATCGGCAGCGAGACCAAGACGTTCACGGTCACCGCCCTCCTCCAGCTCGTCGACCAGGGCAAGCTCTCGCTGGACGACCCGATCGGCAAGTACATCAGCGGCGTCCCGAACGGGGACCGCATCACCCTGCGCGAGCTGGCGGGCATGCGCAGCGGGCTCTTCAACTACAGCGAGGACCCCGGCTTCGACAAGGAGCTCAACGGCACCTCCACCTTCACGCCGCAGCAGCTGCTCGACATCTCCTTCAAACACCCGGTGAACTTCGAGCCGGGCGCGAAGTTCGAGTACTCCAACACCAACCTGATCCTGCTCGGCCTGCTCGTGGAGAAGATCACCGGCCGGCCGATCCAGGAGGTCATCGGGCAGGACGTGGTGAAGCCCGCCGGGCTGAGCAGCCGCACGCTCTTCCCCGTCGGCAAGGAGTTCCCCGAGCCGCACGCACACGGTTACACCAACGACCTGCCCGGCGGGAAGATCGTGGACGCGACCGACTTCGACCCGTCCTGGGCCTGGGCCGCCGGAGCGATGGTCTCCGACCTGGAGGACCTGCGCAGCTGGGCGAAGACCCTCGCCACCGGCACCCTGCTGACCCCCGCGACCCAGGCCGAGCGGCTGAAGACCCAGCCCATCGGCATCATCCCCGGCGCGGGTTACGGGCTCGGCATCTTCAACGTCCAGGGCTGGATCGGCCACAACGGCTCGCTCCCCGGGTACGAGACGCTGACCGTCTACCTGCCGGAGGAGCAGGCCACCATGGTCATCGTGCTGACCACCGACGACCTGTACAAGGGCCAGGAGCCCAGCACCCTCTTCGGCGAGGCCGTCACCGGCATCGTGACCCCCGGCCACCTGTACCCGGGACACAAGCCGACCGAGGACAAGAGCGGCTGAGCGGCTACACGGGGGCGGCCGCTTGGGCCGCCCCCTTCTCCGACTCGGCGCCCGTCCGCTGCCGGACGACCACCGGGTTGGTCTCCGGCAGCAGCGCGAAGCAGGCCAGCGAGACCAGGGCGATCGCCGTCAGGTACACGGCCACGGCCCACGGCGGGCCGGAGCCGTCCGCCAGTGCCGTCGCCACGATCGGGGTGAGCGCACCGCCCAGCACCCCGCCGAGGTTGTAGCCCACGGCCGCGCCCGTGCAGCGGATCCGCGGGGCGTACAGCTCGGGCAGGTACGCGCCCACCACCGCGAACATCGTCACCATGCCGAGCAGGGCTCCGAACAGGCCCACGGTCATCAGCAGCGGCTCCGCCGTGCGCAGCAGCGCCACGAACGGGAACATCCACAGCGCGGAGGCCGTGCAGCCCGCCAGGCACAGCGGGCGCCGGCCGTAGCGGTCGCCGAGCACCGCGATCACCGGGGTGGCCGCTCCCTTGAGGGCGACGGCCACCATGATGCAGGCCAGCATCACGGAGCGGTGCACGCCGAGGTGCTCGGTGGCGTACGCGAGGGACCAGGTGGTGACCGCGTAGAAGACGGCGTAGCCCACGGCCAGTGCCCCGCCGGTCAGCAGGAGCAGGCGCCAGTGGCCCCGTAGGACCTCGGCCAGGGGGGCTTCGGCCCGGTGGCCGGTCTCGGCCAGCGCGCGGAACTGCGGGGTCTCCTCCACCGAGCGGCGCAGCCACAGCCCGGTCAGGGCCAGCAGTCCCGCCACCCAGAACGGCACCCGCCAGCCCCAGGCGGCGAACTGCCCGTCGGACAGCGTGCTCGACAGGGTCAGCATCAGGCCGTTGGCCAGCAGGAACCCCACCGCCGGACCCATCTGCGGGAAGCTCGACCAGAGCCCGCGCCGCCCCTCGGGGGCATGCTCCGAGGTCAGCAGCACCGCGCCGCCCCACTCCCCGCCGAGGCCGAGGCCCTGGAGGAAGCGCAGCAGGACCAGCAGGATCGGCGCGGCCATCCCGATGGAGGCGTACGAGGGCACGCAGCCCACCGCCACCGTGGCCAGGCCGGTGAGCAGCAGGGAGGCGAGGAGCACCGGGCGGCGGCCGTACCGGTCGCCGATGTGGCCGAAGACGGCGGCGCCGAGGGGCCGGGCGAGGAAGCCGACGCCGAAGGTGCCGAAGGCGGCGAGGGTCCCGGCGAGCGGGGAGAAGGAGGGGAAGAAGAGCGGGCCGAGCACCAGGGCGGCGGCGGTGCCGTAGACGAAGAAGTCGTAGAACTCGATGGCGGTGCCGACGAGGGAGGCCGCGGCGAGCCGGAGCATCGAGGGGGAGGGGGAGGGTGAGGACGGCTCGGCGGTGGCCGGGACGGCCTTGGCCTGGGGGAGGGGAGCGGGGGAGGGATCCTGTTGCATGGTGCAGCAATTACCCCGCCCCGCCCCCTCAGGACGTGCGTTCGGCCATCAATGACCGGAAGGGAGTGCGGTCCGGCGTGAGGTTGACGGGCCGGCGCCCTCCCTCGGTGCCCGCTACCAGCCGCGCTCGCGCCATTCGGCCAGGTGGGGGCGCTCGGCGCCGAGCGTGGTGTCGTTGCCGTGGCCGGGGTAGACCCAGGTCTCGTCCGACAGCTCGCCGAACAGCTTGTTCTCCACGTCGTCGAGCAGGCTGGTGAAGGCCTTCCGGTCGCCCGAGGTGTTGCCGACGCCGCCCGGGAAGAGGCAGTCGCCGGTGAACACGTGCGCGTGGCCGTGCGGGTCGTCGTAGACCAGCGCGATCGAGCCGGGGGTGTGGCCGACCAGGTGGCGGGCGGTCAGCGTGACCCGTCCGACCGTGATCGTGTCCCCGTCCGCGACGAGCACGTCGGTGCTGACCGGGATGCCCTCCGCGTCGTGGGCGCCCGCGTACGTCCGCGCGCCGGTCGCCGCGACCACGTCCGCCAGCGCGCCCCAGTGGTCGCCGTGCCGGTGGGTGGTGACCACGGAGGCGATGCCGCCGTCGCCGATCAGGCTCAGCAGGGTCTCCGGCTCCGCGGCCGCGTCGATCAGCAGCTGCTCGTCGGTGGCCCGGCAGCGCAGCAGGTAGGCGTTGTTGTTCATGCCGCCCACCGCGACTTTGGAAATCATCAGGTCCGAGAGTTCGTGCACGTCGGCCGGACCGCCGACCTTGACCGCTCCGCTGTACGTCATGGACCGATCCTAGAGCGGAGGGAGGGCCGGCAGGGGTCCGCCCTCGGTGGTCAGGGAGGCTCCCTTGTCCGCGCGGCCGGCCAGCCAGCCCAGGAGCGCGGCGGCGGTGCCGGTGACGGTGACGGCCGGGTCGCCCGCGGAGCCGGTCCGCCAGTGGCGCCCGTCGGTGGCGGACAGGGCGGTGGACGGCACGTCCGGGCGTCCCGACCAGCGCTCGGCCAGGAACTCGATCTCCCGGCCGGTGAACTCCTCGGGCAGGTCGGAGAGCTCGTAGCCGATGTTCAGGTCGACGTGGTGCAGCTCGACCTCGATCAGGCGCCGGAAGGGCACCCGGGCCGCCGAGTCGGTGACCCCGTTGCGTAGTTCCACGGTGCGGGTCCAGTCCTGCGGGCGCTCGGCGACGGCCTGCCAGCGGTCCGCGGAATTCCGGACGTCCTCGAGCTGTTGCAGCAGGGGACGCCCCGCATCGCGCTCGATGTCGGACTCCCGGGAGCTGGCGCTCTCGTACATCGGGCGGCCCTCGAAAACCTCGACCAGGGCGTCCGCGTTCCGGGCGAGGTGCGCCAGGACGTGGCCGCGGGTCCAGCCGGGGAGCAGTGACTCTTCGGCCAGCTTCGCGTTGTCCAGCTTCGCGACCGCGGTCAGCAGCCGATCGGTGGCCTCATGAACGGATCGCAGGTCGTGCGCATGATCAATCATGCGGCCGAGCCTAGTGGTTGAGGGGTCCTCGCCACACGATCGGGTGAAGCGGGCTACGGAGTGCCGAAAATCGAATGCACGTGCTATACGCTCGGAGTCCAGTCTCCCACTCCACCGCAGAGGCGCCCCCCAATACCCTGGGACGGGGGCCAGTGCCCCCGCTCTCTCAAGAAAGGTGCGGACCGGCGTGACCGACCGTCTCATCGTTCGTGGCGCTCGCGAGCACAACCTCAAGAACGTCTCTCTTGACCTGCCGCGCGACTCGCTCATCGTCTTCACCGGACTCTCCGGGTCGGGCAAGTCCTCCCTGGCCTTCGACACGATCTTCGCCGAGGGCCAGCGCCGCTACGTCGAGTCGCTGTCCTCGTACGCTCGCCAGTTCCTCGGGCAGATGGACAAGCCCGACGTCGACTTCATCGAGGGCCTCTCCCCGGCCGTCTCCATCGACCAGAAGTCCACCTCGCGCAACCCCCGCTCCACCGTCGGCACCATCACCGAGGTCTACGACTACCTCCGCCTGCTCTTCGCGCGCATCGGCAAGCCCCACTGCCCCGAGTGCAGCCGGCCGATCTCGCGGCAGTCGCCGCAGGCGATCGTCGACAAGGTGCTCGCGCTGCCCGAGGGCAGCCGCTTCCAGGTGCTCTCGCCGCTGGTGCGCGAGCGCAAGGGCGAGTTCGTCGACCTCTTCGCCGACCTCCAGACCAAGGGCTACAGCCGGGCCCGGGTGGACGGGGAGACGATCCAGCTCTCCGAGCCGCCCACGCTGAAGAAGCAGGAGAAGCACACCATCGAGGTGGTCATCGACCGCCTCACCGTCAAGGACAGCGCCAAGCGCCGGCTGACGGACTCCGTGGAGACCGCCCTCGGGCTGTCGGGCGGCATGGTGATCCTGGACTTCGTCGACCTCGCGGAGGACGACCCGGAGCGTGAGCGGATGTACTCCGAGCACCTCTACTGCCCGTACGACGATCTCTCCTTCGAGGAGCTGGAGCCGCGTTCCTTCTCCTTCAACTCGCCCTTCGGCGCCTGCCCCGAGTGCACCGGCATCGGTACGCGCATGGAGGTGGACCCGGAGCTGATCGTCCCGGACGAGGACAAGTCCCTCGACGAGGGAGCGGTCTCGCCGTGGTCGCTCGGCCACACCAAGGACTACTTCCAGCGACTGGTCGGCGCGCTCGCCACGGAGCTCGGCTTCCGCACCGACATCGCCTGGGCGGGGCTGCCGCTGCGGGCGAAGAAGGCCCTGCTGTACGGCCACAAGACGCAGATCGAGGTCCGCTACCGCAACCGGTACGGGCGCGAGCGCGCCTACACCACGGCCTTCGAGGGCGCGGTGCCGTTCGTGAAGCGGCGCCACTCGGAGTCCGAGAGCGACGCGAGCCGCGAGCGCTTCGAGGGCTACATGCGCGAGGTGCCCTGTCCCACCTGCCAGGGCACCCGGCTCAAGCCGATCGTGCTCGCGGTGACGGTGATGGACCGCTCGATCGCGGACGTCGCCGCGATGTCGATCAGCGAGTGCGCGGACTTCCTCGGGCGCCTCAAGCTCGACGCCCGCGACAAGAAGATCGCCGAGCGGGTCCTCAAGGAGGTCAACGAGCGACTCCGCTTCCTCGTCGACGTCGGCCTGGACTACCTCTCGCTCAACCGCGCCGCCGGCACCCTCTCGGGCGGCGAGGCCCAGCGCATCCGCCTCGCCACGCAGATCGGCTCCGGCCTGGTCGGCGTGCTGTACGTCCTGGACGAGCCCTCCATCGGTCTGCACCAGCGCGACAACCACCGGCTGATCGAGACCCTCGTCCGGCTGCGGGACATGGGCAACACCCTGATCGTCGTCGAGCACGACGAGGACACCATCAAGGTGGCCGACTGGGTCGTGGACATCGGCCCGGGCGCCGGTGAGCACGGCGGCAAGGTCGTGCACAGCGGCTCGCTGAAGGACTTGCTGAAGAACCCCGAGTCGATCACCGGTCAGTACCTGTCCGGCAAGCGGTCCATCCCGCTCCCGGACGTACGCCGCCCCGTGGACCCCTCGCGCAAGCTGACGGTCCACGGCGCCAAGGAGAACAACCTGCGGGACATCGACGTGTCCTTCCCGCTGGGCGTGCTCACGGCGGTGACGGGCGTATCGGGCTCCGGCAAGTCGACGCTGGTCAACGACATCCTCTACACGCACCTCGCCCGTGAGCTCAACGGCGCGCGTTCGGTGCCCGGGCGGCACACCCGGGTGGACGGCGACGACCTCGTCGACAAGGTCGTGCACGTGGACCAGTCGCCGATCGGCCGGACCCCCCGGTCCAATCCGGCCACGTACACCGGTGTCTTCGACCACGTCCGCAAGCTCTTCGCGGAGACGATGGAGGCGAAGGTGCGCGGCTATCTGCCGGGCCGCTTCTCCTTCAACGTGAAGGGCGGCCGGTGCGAGAACTGCTCCGGCGACGGCACGATCAAGATCGAGATGAACTTCCTGCCGGACGTGTACGTCCCGTGCGAGGTCTGCCACGGCGACCGGTACAACCGGGAGACGCTGGAGGTCCACTACAAGGGCAAGTCCATCGCCGAGGTCCTGAACATGCCGATCGAGGAGGCCGCGGGCTTCTTCGAGGCGGTCCCGACGATCTCGCGGCACCTCAAGACGCTGAACGAGGTCGGGCTCGGGTACGTCCGCCTCGGTCAGTCCGCGCCGACGCTCTCGGGCGGCGAGGCGCAGCGCGTGAAGCTGGCCTCGGAGCTCCAGAAGCGGTCGACGGGGCGGACGGTGTACGTCCTGGACGAGCCGACGACGGGTCTGCACTTCGAGGACATCTCGAAGCTGATCAAGGTGCTGTCGGGGCTGGTCGACAAGGGCAACACGGTGATCGTCATCGAGCACAACCTCGATGTCGTCAAGACCGCCGACTGGGTCGTGGACATGGGGCCCGAGGGTGGGTACGGAGGCGGCCTGGTCGTCGCCGAGGGCACGCCGGAGCAGGTCGCCTCGGTGGGCGCGAGCCACACGGGCAAGTTCCTGCGGGACATCCTGGGCGCGGACCGCATCTCCGACGCGGCCTCCGAGTCGGCCCGGCCGGTGAAGAAGGCGGTCGCGCGGAAGAAGGCGTCGGCTCCCGCCAAGAAGGCGGCGGCCCCGGCTGCTGCCGCGAAGAAGGCCACGCGGGCCCGCAAGGCGTAGCCCTTCTCACGCCGGCGGGGCGGCTCCCCTCTTCCCTCAGACCGAGTCGGGGAGGAAGGGGGGAACTGCCCCGCGCAGCGGCACGCCCGGCCGAGGGCTATGCGGCGATGCCGATGGCGTGGCCCGCGGTCGACGGGTCGGACAGGGTGGTCAGGAGGGCGTCGGCGACGTCCGCCCGGCCGATCACCTTGCCGCCCGGAACGTTGGCGTCGACCGCCCGCCGGTACGTCCCCGTGAACGGCCGGTTCAGCAGCTTCGGCGGCCGGATCACCGTCCACTGCGTACCGCTGGCGGCGATCGCCGATTCCATGACCGCGAGGTCCGCGTACAGGTCCCGCAGGGCCCTGCGCAGGATCGGGTAGACCACCACCCGGGTGAAGGCGTCGTCCTCCGGTCCGTCCGGGGCCACCGGCGCGGCACTGACCGCCGACAGGCGGCTCACCCCTGCCCGGTCCATGGCGGAGACGATCGACCGCAGGGCCGGGCCCGCGATCGGGGTGAGCCTGGCCTGCTTGTTGTTCGCCGCGCCGAGCGCGGAGACCACCGCCTCCCGGCCCTCCAGCACCGACGCGAGCGCGCCCTCGTCGGAGAGGTCCCGTATCACCGCCACCCGGAGCCGTTCGTGCGCCGGCACGTCCAGCCGCGCCGGGTCGCGGACGACCGCCGTCACCTCGTGGCCCGCTTCCAGTGCCTGGCGGACCACCTCGTGGCCGACCCCGCCCGTGGCTCCGAACACCGTGAGTTTCATCCTGGCTCCCGCATTCATGTGACGCATGACGTGTGGCGCATGGCGTGTGAGGCATGGCGTGTGGGGCATGGTGCGCGCGGCGGTGGGTGAGTGCTTACTCACCCCCTGCTTCCGCTATGGTGAGTGAATGCTCACCCCGAAGTCAAGCCGGTCCACCCCGGAGCGCCTGCTCGATGCGGCCGAGACCCTGATGCGCACCACCGGTCTGGCCAACGCCACCACGAAGGCCATCGCCCGGGAGGCGGGCTGCTCGGAGGCCGCGCTCTACAAGTACTTCGCGAACAAGGAAGAACTGTTCGTCCGCGTGCTGATGGAGCGCCGTCCCAACGCCGGGGCGATGATGGCGGCGCTGACCGGCGATCCGGGGGACCAGCCGGTCGAGGAGCGGCTGACGGAGATCGCCCGGTACGCCTCGCTCTTCTACGCCGAGGCCATGCCCCTGTCCGCCTCGCTCTTCGCCGATCCCGTCCTGCTCACCCGCCACCGCGAGGGCGTACGGAGCATCGGCGCGGGTCCGCACGTGGTGCTGGAAGCCCTCACCGGCCACCTCTTCCGGGAGCTGGAACGCGGCCGGCTGCGCCCCGACGCAGACCCGGCGGCCGCCGCCGCACTGCTGCTCGGCGCCTGCTTCCAGCGGGCCTTCTTCCTGCACTTCTCCGGGCCCGACACGGTCGGGCCGGTCGAGGAGTTCGCCCCCGCGGTGGCCGCTACGGTGTGGGCCGCCCTCCGCTGAGCTCGGAGGCGTACGGAGGCTCCGCGCCCGCCCTGGTGCAGGTCAGCGCGGCCGCCGCGGCGGCGTAGGACAGCACCTCGGGCCAGTCCACCGGGCCCGGGCCCCCCGCGCCGGCCGCGAGCCGGTGCAGCAGGGCCGCGTTCACGGTGTCGCCCGCGCCGATGGTGTCCACCACCGCGACCCGGCGTGCGGGCACCGAGTGCTCCGCGCCCTCCCGCGTCCACACCGTCAGGCCGCCGGCGCCCCGGGTGAGCACCACCGCCGAGGGCCCGGCCGCCAGCCAGTCGCCGGCGCGGCCGCCCAGCCACGCCGCGTCCTCCTCCGACAGCTTCAGCACACCGACGTGCGGCAGCCAGGACAGAAAGCGGGCCCGGTAGGCCGCCGGGTCGGCGATCAGCGCCGGGCGGATGTTGGGGTCGAGCAGCGTCAGCAGCCCGCGCCCGGACTCGCGGCGCAGCAGGGTCTCGTAGGCGCCGGCGCCCGGCTCCAGCACCAGTGAGCAGGTGCCGAGCGCGAGGGCCCGTACCCCCTCGGGGAGCGCGGGCGGCAGCCGGAACAGCCGGTCGGCCGTGCCCTCGACGTAGAAGCCGTACGCCGCCGAGCCGTCCGGGGCCAGCGAGGGCACCGCCAGCGTGGTCGGCTCCGGTCCGCGCTGCACCAGGGAGAGGTCCACCCCGGCCGCGCGCAGCCCCTCGAGCAGCGAGGCGCCGAAGCCGTCCGTCGAGATCCGGGAGCAGAAGGCGGTCCGCACGCCGAGCCGGCCGAGCGCGACGGCGGTGTTGTACGGTCCGCCGCCCGGCCGCGGCAGCAGGGCGCCCGGCGGCTGTGCGAGGGGCACCAGGTCGATCAGGGCTTCTCCACCGACGACGATCACGCGGGGGAAGGTATCCCATCGGGCGCGGGTATCGTCGGGTGGGCCCGCCGGGCCTGGCCGATTCCGGCCCCACCGCATCCGTCACCGTCCTGACGCCATCCTCACTCCGGGAGAACCGCATGTCCGCCTCGCAGTCCGCCGCCCGCCGTACCGTCCTCAAGGGCGCCGCCGCGATCGTCGGAGCCGTCGGCGGCGGTGCTGCGCTCACGGCCTGCTCCACCGAGACCAACAGCGGCTCCGGCTCCCCGGCGGTCCCCGTCGAGCCCGTCGAGCTGGGTGCGGCGGCCGAGGTCCCGGTCGGCGGCGCCAAGCTGTTCCGGGAGAAGAAGCTCGTGGTCAGCTGCGCGGAGGCGGGCCAGTACAAGGCCTTCAGCGCCCAGTGCACCCACTCCGGCTGCGTCCTGGACAAGATCGTCGAGGGTGAGGGCAACTGCCCCTGCCACGGCAGCCGCTTCGACGTGACCACGGGCAAGGTGCTGCGCGGCCCGGCCACCGACCCGCTGCCGGAGGTCCCGGTGAAGGTCGAGGCCGGCAAGCTCGTCGCGGGCTGACCGCCCGACGGCCCGACCGACCGGCCGACCGGCCGACCACCCGAGGGCCCGACGGCCCGACCGTCTGACCGGCGCCGCGGCGCCGCCGGCCGCCGGGAACCGCCGCTCCCTCATTCCCAGTCCCACCCGATCCCCAGGATCCCGCGCCGCACCCCTTGCTCCACCAGGTGCACGGCCCGGTGCGGCCCGCTCGGGTTCAGGTCCGCGAGCCGCCCGCGCGGCGCGTCCGGCCCGCTGCGCGTGAAGCGGCGGCAGCGCACCGGCAGCGCCGCCTCGTCGAAGCGGACCTGGAGCACGTACTGCCCGCCGGTGTAGCTGAAGCCGCGCACGTACTCGGTGCTGCGGCCGGCGGTGCCGTCCTCGAAGCCGTAGCCGAAGACATAGGTGTCCCCGGCGCGCAGCCGGGCGTCGAAGAGGAGCTCGGCGACGACCAGTTCCGCTTCGGGGTGGCGGCGGATCCGCCCGGTCCGGCAGTTCTCGTCGGCCCGGACCCGGATCCGCTCCGGATCGCAGCCGGGGTCGCCGTGGTGGACCGCGATGTACCGGTCGACCCCGTCGCGGTGGGCCCGTACGACGTGCTGCGATTCGCGGCCGAGCAGTTCCCCGGCGGGCCCGATCCGCACCCGCTCGTGGTGGCCGACGGTGTGCAGGCCGCCGTCGGCGGGCAGCTCCATGCCGGCCAGCAGCTCCTCCACGGCCCCGCCCACGCTGAACAGCGCCCGGTACGAACGCGCGGGCGGCCGGGCCGTGCCGGGCGCGGCGGGATCCGGGGCGGCCAGCAGCCGCAGCAGGGCGCCCTCGGGCAGCTCCAGGATCTGCTCCAGGGCCCGTACGGCCTTCAGGGACTCGGGGCGGCGCGGCCGCCGGGCGCCCTGCTGCCAGTAACTGAGGCTGGTCACCCCGAGCTTGATGCCCCGAGCGGCGAGCCGGTGCTGCACCCGGTGCAAGGGCAGGCCGCGGGCGGTGAGGGCGGCGCGGAGCGCGAGGGGGAAGGGGCCGTCGCGCAGCAGGTGCGGCAGCTCCCGGGCGGCCTGCGCGCGGGCGTCGTCCGAAGGGGGGCCGGCCGGACGGAAACCGTCCGCGGGCGGTCTGGCCGAGAAGGTGCCGTTCGCGCTCGACCGCATGGCGGCTCCTCCTGTGAACGTTCACGCGACGGGGTGCGGGCGGTCCGGCGGGTGGCGCCCGTGCTCCCGGTGGGTCCAGGTGGGATGACGGCGGACGTTCACACTCTGGCCCCACCGTTCACACCGCGATGTCACGCCGTATTGAAGCGTGTTGACCTGTTCCCGACAACACCCCGATGCTCCTCCACAGCGTCCGGACGCGCTCCTCCACCCCCACTCCCCACCTGGGAGGAACGCGATGCGCCACACAAAGCGGCGGCTCACCCTCGCCGCCTTCGTCACCGCCCTGCTCCTCGCCCTGCCCACCGCTGCCGCCACCGCCGCCGATGCCGCCGCCGGTACGGGCACCACGACCGCCACCTCTTCCTCAGCCGCCGCACCCGCCGAGAGCACGGCCCTGGCGTCGAAGCGGCTGAACATCACCATGCAGGCCCAGCAGAAGACCAACTGGTGCTGGGCCGCCGGCGGGAACACCATCGCCACCTGGTTCGGCCGCACCTACAGCCAGAACCAGTTCTGCAACGCCGCCTTCAACCGCCAGCAGGGCTACGACTGCCCCAACAACCAAGCCACCCTCGGCAACGTGCAGACCGGCCTGCGCTGGGCCGGCATCAACTCCGGCTCCTACGTGAACGGCTGGCTCCAGTACTCCACCGTCCAGACCGAGATCAACGCCAACCGCCCGATCGAGACCCGTATCCAGTGGTCCAACGGCGGTGGCCACATGCACGTGATCTACGGCTACGACACGGCGAACAGCTGGGTGTACTGGGGAGACCCGTGGCCCTCCAGCGACCGCTACAACTGGGCCTCCCACGCCTGGTACGTGGACAACAGCACCTTCTCCTGGACCCACTCGCTCTACCGGATCGGGGCGTGACCTCATGAATCGCCGCCTCATGAATCGCCGCCTCATGAACCCCCGCCTCGCCGCGGCGGCCGTCGCCGCGACCGCCGTACTGGCCCTGGCCCCCGCCCAGGCGTCCGCGGCGCCCGTACCGCAGCCCCGGAGCGCCACCTCCGAGAACCTGGCCGCCGCGGGTCGGGCGGCGGCCGCCCCCGACACGCTCGCCACCCTGTCCCGCTTCTTCGCCCGCGAGGGCAAGGTCTCCCTCGCCGCCGCGCAGCCCCGCATCGAGGGCGACACGGTTCCCGTGCACTACCTCTCCCCGGAGTTCGTCGCGGGGAAGGCGGGCGCGAGCGTGGCCCGGCTGGAGTTCCTCGCCAGCCAGGCCGTCTCCTCGGACGGACAGCAGGCCGCCCTGTGGACCGCCCGGACCGCGGCGGGCTGGCAGGTGGTGAACATCGCCACCGGCGACGACGAGTTCCGCTACGCACGGCTCGGCGCGGCGAAACTCCCCGGCGGGACCGTGTTCCGCGAACCGCAGATCGACGCCTGGTACGTGGCGGGCGGCGAGCGGGTACTGCCCCTGGACGAGGACGCGGCCACGGCCGTGGGCGCACGGGGCACGAGCCTGGCCGCCTACCGGACCCGGGTCGTGAAGGCCTACGGGGACAAGCTGCCGGGATCCGCCTACGGCAAGTCCGGGAAGGCCGGTGGCTTCGCCCCCACGGAAGCCACGGCCACGGCCGCGACGGCCACCGCATCGCCGGCGTACGCCCTCGCCGGACTCCCGACGGCCGCCGGAGCCGTGGCTCTGGCGCTGGGCGCGGCCGGCGCGGTGGCCGCCCGGCGCGCCCGGCGGCAGCGGGTGGTGCGGGCGTAACCACCCGAGGGGCCCGGCCGCCCGGCCGCCTGCCGGGCGGCCGGGCCCTGCGGGGCTAGGCGGCCGTCTCTTTCGGATCTTGCCTGACCGGCAAGATCCGAAAGAGACGGCCTCGGCCCGCTTGTCGGCGGGCGACAGTAGGGTGGTTGGCATGGCCGACCCTTCCAGCTACCGCCCCGAGCCGGGGCAGATCCCCGACTCCCCGGGGGTCTACAAGTTCCGCGACGAGCACCGCCGGGTGATCTACGTAGGGAAGGCCAAGAGCCTGCGCCAGCGGCTGGCCAGCTACTTCCAGGACCTCGCAGGGCTGCACCCCCGTACCGCCACCATGGTGACCACGGCCGCCTCCGTCGAGTGGACCGTGGTCTCCACCGAGGTCGAGGCGCTCCAGCTCGAATACTCCTGGATCAAGGAGTTCGACCCCCGGTTCAACGTCAAGTACCGGGACGACAAGAGCTACCCCTCCCTCGCCGTCACCATGAACGAGGACTACCCGCGGGTCCAGGTCATGCGCGGACCCAAGAAGAAGGGCGTGCGCTACTTCGGCCCGTACGGGCACGCCTGGGCCATCCGCGAGACCGTCGACCTGATGCTCCGGGTCTTCCCCGTCCGCACCTGCTCCGCCGGGGTGTTCAAGCGCTCCGCCCAGATCGGCCGCCCCTGCCTGCTCGGCTACATCGGCAAGTGCTCCGCGCCCTGCGTCGGCCGGGTCACCCCCGAGGAGCACCGCGAACTCGCCGAGGACTTCTGCGACTTCATGGCCGGCCGCACCGGCACCTACCTCACCCGCCTCGAACAGCAGATGCACGAGGCCGCGGAGGAGATGGAGTACGAGAAGGCCGCCCGGCTGCGCGACGACATAGGGGCCCTGCGCCGGGCGATGGAGAAGAACGCGGTCGTGCTCGCCGACGCCACCGACGCCGACCTGTTCGCGGTCGCCGAGGACGAGCTCGAAGCCGCCGTGCAGATCTTCCACGTCCGCGGCGGCCGGGTCCGCGGCCAGCGCGGCTGGGTCACCGACAAGGTCGAGGCCGTCGACACCGCCGGTCTGGTCGAGCACGCCCTCCAGCAGCTGTACGGGGAGGAGAAGGGCGAGGCCGTCCCCAAGGAGGTGCTGGTCCCCGCCCTCCCCGAGGACACCCCGGCCCTGAGCCAGTGGCTCGCCGAGCGGCGCGGTTCGCAGGTGAGCCTGCGCATCCCGCAGCGCGGGGACAAGAAGGCGCTGATGGAGACCGTCCACCGCAACGCCCAGCAGTCCCTCGCCCTGCACAAGACCAAGCGCGCCGCCGACCTCACCACCCGCTCGCGGGCCCTGGAGGAGATCGCCGAGGCGCTGGAGCTGGACGGCGCGCCGCTGCGCATCGAGTGCTTCGACATCTCCCACCTACAGGGAGACGACGTCGTGGCCTCCATGGTCGTCTTCGAGGACGGGCTGGCGCGCAAGGGCGAGTACCGGCGCTTCCAGATCAAGTCCTTCGAGGGGCAGGACGACGTCCGCTCCATGCACGAAGTGGTCTCCCGGCGCTTCCGCCGCTACCTCCAGGAGAAGCTGAAGACGGGGGAGTGGTCGCCCGAGTCCCCGGGGCCCGCCGCGGGCGGGGAAGTCGACCAGGACACGCCCGAGGACGACGGGCGTCCCAGACGCTTCGCCTACCCGCCGCAGCTCGTCGTGGTCGACGGCGGGCAGCCCCAGGTGGCGGCCGCCAAGCGGGCCCTGGAGGAGCTGGGGATCGACGACGTCGCCGTGTGCGGCCTCGCCAAGCGCCTGGAGGAGGTCTGGCTGCCCGGGGAGGACGACCCGGTGGTGCTGCCCCGTACCAGCGAGGGCCTGTACCTGCTCCAGCGGGTCCGTGACGAAGCCCACCGGTTCGCCATCCAGTACCAGCGCAACAAGCGTGGCAAACGCCTGAAGGCCGGCCCCCTCGACGAGGTCCCCGGGCTCGGCGAGAGCCGCAGGCTGGCCCTGATCAAGCACTTCGGTTCGGTGAAAAAGCTGAGACAGGCGACAATCGACCAGATCTGCGAGGTCCCGGGCATAGGCCGCAAGACGGCCGAGACCGTGGCCGTGGCCCTCGCCCAGGCGGTTCCCGCCGGTCCCGCCGTCAATACGGCGACCGGGGAGATCATTGAGGATGAGACCCCCGCGTCCGCGGGAGCAGCATCCGATCGGGGGACCGAGCAATGACCGAGCGCGAGACCCGCCACGACCGAGGATCCGAGCAGGATTCCGGAAGTGGCACCGCAGACATCGCATCCGAGTACGACCGAGACGGAGCACAGGTGAGTACGGGCACGACAGTGGAGCCCGGAGATACCGCCGAGGCGGCCATCCCCGAGCTGGTGATCATCTCCGGTATGTCCGGGGCCGGCCGCAGTACGGCGGCCAAGTGCCTCGAGGACCTCGGCTGGTTCGTCGTCGACAACCTCCCGCCCGCGCTGATCACCACCATGGTGGAACTCGGCGCCCGCTCGCAGGGCAACGTGGCGCGCATCGCCGTCGTCGTCGACGTCCGCGGCCGCCAGTTCTTCGACGCGCTGCGCGAATCCCTCGCCGACCTGGAGACCCGCGGGGTCACCCGGCGGATCGTCTTCCTGGAGTCCTCGGACGACGCCCTCGTCCGCCGCTTCGAGTCGGTCCGCCGCCCGCACCCGCTCCAGGGCGACGGACGCATCGTCGACGGCATCGCCGCCGAGCGCGACCTGCTGCGCGAGCTGCGCGGCGACGCCGACCTGGTCATCGACACCTCCAGCCTGAACGTGCACGAGCTGCGCGCCAAGATGGACGCCCAGTTCGCCGGCGACGAGGAGCCCGAGCTGCGGGCCACCGTCATGTCCTTCGGCTACAAGTACGGACTCCCCGTCGACGCCGACCTCGTCGTCGACTGCCGCTTCATCCCCAACCCGCACTGGGTCCCGGAGCTGCGCCCCTTCACCGGCCTGAACGAGGAGGTGTCGGGCTACGTCTTCAGCCAGCCCGGTGCCAAGGAGTTCCTCGACCGCTACACCGAGCTGCTCCAGCTCATCGCCACCGGCTACCGCCGCGAGGGCAAGCGGTACGTGACCATCGCGGTCGGCTGTACCGGCGGCAAGCACCGCAGCGTCGCCATGTCGGAGAAGCTCGCCGCCCGCCTCGCCTCCGAAGGAGTCGAGACCGTCGTCGTCCACAGGGACATGGGGCGCGAGTGACCGGACGTACCATGCGGCTCCGCCGCCTGCGCCGGCTCACCAACGGCAAGGGCGGGGACGGCGCGGGCCGCACGGGCCTGCGCCGGGGCGAGGCCCCCGAGGTGGTCTCGCCCAAGGTCGTGGCGCTCGGCGGCGGCATGGGCCTCTCGGCCTCGCTGACCGCCCTGCGCCGGATCACGGGCGAGCTGACCGCCGTCGTCACCGTCGCCGACGACGGCGGCTCCAGCGGCAGGCTGCGCGAGGAGCTCGGCGTCCTGCCTCCCGGTGACCTGCGCAAGGCGCTGGCCGCGCTGTGCGGTGACGACGACTGGGGCCAGACCTGGTCGCGGGTGATCCAGCACCGCTTCCAGTCCCAGGGCGACCTGCACGAGCACGCCGTCGGCAACCTGCTGATCGTCGCGCTGTGGGAACAGCTCGGCGACCCCGTCCAGGCCCTGGACCTCGTCGGCAAGCTGCTCGGCGCCCAGGGCCGGGTGCTGCCGATGTCGGCGGTCCCGCTGGAGCTCCAGGCCCTGGTCAAGGGCCACGATCCGGCCCGCCCCGAGGACGTGGACACCGTACGGGGACAGGCCACCGTGGCGCTGACCCCCGGCGAGGTGCTCTCCGTACAGGTGGTGCCGAGCGACCCGCCGGCGGTGCCGGAAGCGGTCGCGGCGGTGCTCGACGCGGACTGGGTCGTGCTCGGTCCGGGATCCTGGTTCTCGTCGGTGATTCCGCACCTGCTGGTGCCCGAATTGCTCGACGCGCTGGTCGAGACGAAGGCCAGAAGGGTGCTCTCGCTGAACCTCGCACCACAACCCGGCGAAACAGAGGGCTTCTCTCCGCAGCGTCATTTGGAGGTTTTGGCCCGACACGCCCCTAAACTCGCCCTGGACGTGGTGCTGGCCGATCAGGCTGCCGTGCCCGATCGCGAGTCCCTCGCCGATGCCGCAAAACGGTTCGGTGCCGCGGTCGAGCTGGCGCCGGTTGCCAGGCTGGACGGCTCTCCGAAACATGATCCGGAGCTGCTGGCCGCCGCGTACGACCGTATTTTTCGGATGCATGGAAGGATCGGCCCATGGCGATGACGCCCGCGGTGAAGGATGAGATCGCCCGCCTGCCTGTCACCCGCACCTGCTGCAGGAAGGCGGAGGTCTCGGCGATCCTTCGGTTCGCGGGCGGGTTGCACCTGGTGAGCGGCCGGATCGTCATCGAGGCGGAACTGGACGCGGGGATCGCGGCCCGCCGCCTGCGCAAGGACATCCTGGAGATCTTCGGACACTCCTCGGATCTGGTGATCATGGCTCCGGGGGGCCTGCGCCGGGGCAACCGGTACGTGGTCCGCGTGGTCGCCGGCGGCGACCAGCTCGCGCGTCAGACCGGCCTCGTGGACGGCCGCGGCCGTCCGATCCGGGGTCTGCCCCCCCAGGTGGTCTCCGGGGCCACCTGCGACGCCGAGGCGGCCTGGCGCGGGGCCTTCCTGGCCCACGGCTCGCTGACCGAGCCGGGGCGCTCCTCTTCCCTGGAGGTCACCTGCCCCGGTCCGGAGGCCGCCCTGGCCCTGGTCGGCGCCGCCCGCCGGCTCTCCATCGCCGCGAAGGCCCGTGAGGTCCGCGGCGTGGACCGGGTCGTCGTACGGGACGGGGACGCCATCGGCGCCCTGCTGACCAGGCTCGGCGCCCACGACTCGGTGCTGGCCTGGGAGGAGCGGCGGATGCGGCGCGAGGTGCGCGCCACCGCGAACCGCCTCGCCAACTTCGACGACGCCAACCTGCGCCGCTCGGCGCGGGCCGCGGTGGCCGCCGGAGCCCGGGTCCAGCGCGCGCTGGAGATCCTCGCCGAGGAGGTCCCCGAGCACCTCGCCGCGGCCGGCCGGCTGCGCATGGAGCACAAGCAGGCCTCCCTGGAGGAGCTGGGCGCGCTCGCCGACCCGCCGCTGACCAAGGACGCGGTCGCGGGCCGGATCCGCCGCCTGCTGGCGATGGCCGACAAGCGGGCCCAGGACCTCGGGATCCCGGGCACCGAGTCGAACCTCGACCTCAGCGACAGCGAGGAGCTGGCCGACAACATGGCCGGCTGAGCAGGGAAGCCGAGCGGGAAAGCCGAGCAGGAAAGCCCAGCGGGAAGGGGCCTCCGAAAGGGGCCCGCACGATCACTCGTGCGGGCCCCTTTCCGGTATGCCCCATTGACATGAGCATGGGCTGGTCGTGAGCCTGTCGTCCGAAGCTTTCGTGGCAGACGACGCCCAGGGGGGCACATGAGGCACCGCGCGAGATCGATCCTCGCCGCAAGCGCATTCGTCTTCGGCACCACACTGGCCGCACTACCCGCAGCGGCCCAGGCCCAGCCAGGTCCGGCGGACCGGGCCGCCGCCGACGAGGTACGGGTCTACGACGCCGACATCACCAAGGAGCAGGTCCCGCTGGTCCTGGCGGCCGGGCAGGACGCACACGAGCTCTCCGAACGCGCCCCCGAGACCGGGACCGCCAAGGTCGAGCTCTTCCTCACCGGCGGACAGGCCAAGGAACTGGCGGCGAAGGGGATCAAGCTCGCCGAACGCAAGGTCCCGGCCAAGGCCGCGGCGCGCACCCTGGCGGCCGGCGACGGCGTGTTCCGCCCGTACAGCGGCAAGGGCGGGCTCCAGGAGGAGATCCTGCGCACCGCCCAGGAGAACCCCGGCCTCACCAAGGTCGTCTCCATCGGCAAGACCGTCCAGGGCAAGGACATCCTCGCCCTCAAGGTCACCAAGAACGCCAAGAAGACCCGGGACGGAGGCAAGCCCTCCACGCTGTTCATGTCGAACCAGCACGCCCGTGAGTGGATCACCCCCGAGATGACCCGGCGGCTGATGCACCACACCCTCGACAGCTACGGCAAGGACCCGCGGATCACCAAGCTGGTGGACTCCACCGAGCTGTGGTTCCTGCTCTCCGCCAACCCCGACGGCTACGACTACACCTTCGCCCCCGACGGCCAGCGGCTGTGGCGCAAGAACCTGCGCGACAACAACGCCGACGGCAAGATCACCGCGGGCGACGGCGTCGACCTCAACCGCAACTTCGCCTACAAGTGGGGTTACGACAACGAGGGTTCCTCGCCCAACGAGTCGAGCGAGACCTACCGCGGCGCCAAGGCGGCCTCCGAGCCCGAGACCGTCGCCCTGGACACGTTCCAGAAGCGCATCGGCTTCGACTACGCGATCAACTACCACTCCGCCGCCGAGCTGATCCTGTACGGCGTGGGCTGGCAGGTGGCCACCCCCACCCCCGACGACGTCGCCTACAAGGCGCTCGCCGGCACCCCGGAGAACCCGGCCGTCCCCGGCTACTACCCGCAGGTCTCCTCCGAGCTCTACACCACCAACGGCGAAGCGGACAGCCAGGCCGCCAACGCCAACGGCATCATGATGTTCACGCCGGAGATGACCACCTGCCAGACGGCCTCCGCCATCGATCCGGACGACCAGTGGAAGCCCGAGGACTGCGCCTCCGGCTTCAACTTCCCGGACGACGAGAAGCTCATCCAGGCCGAGTTCGCCAAGAACATCCCCTTCGCGCTCTCCGTGGCCGAGAGCGCCGAACGCCCGGACCGGCCGAAGTCCTCCCTGGGCCTGACCGCCGCGGACTTCACCCTCGACCCCTTCACCACCTCCTACGCGGCCCGCGGCGAGGACCAGAAGGTCGCGGTCACGGCCCGCAAGGCGCTGAAGGACAAGGAGCTGAACTACCGCGTCAACGGGGGCCGCACCCACGACGAGGACCTCGAGGCCTGGAAGGGTGGTGAGGTCTACGGCGGGGACGACAACAACTGGTTCGACGAGTACCGCGCCGAGGTCGAGGGCGCCAGGCCCGGCGACAAGGTCGAGGTCTGGTTCACCGGCCGCGACCGCGGCAAGCAGGTCTCCAGCGAGCACTTCACGTACACGGTGGCCCAGCGCCCCCGCGCCGACGTGCTGGTGATCGCCGAGGAGGGCGCCCCGGCGCAGCACGCACAGGCCTACGTCGACGCCCTGCGCGCCAACGGCAAGAGCGCGGCGGTCTGGGACGTGGCCGTCCAGGGAGCCCCGCACCACCTCGGAGCCCTCTCCCACTTCCGCACGGCCGTCCACTACACCGGGGCCAAGTCCCCGGGCGGCGACACCCAGCTCGCGGTGCGCGACTTCCTCAACGAGGGCGGCAAGCTGATCGAGGCCGGCGAGCTGGCGGGCGGCAACGCCCAGGTCGGCCGCGCCGTCACCAACGACTTCAGCCAGTACTTCCTCGGCGCCTACGGCCGCGCGGGGGTCACCGGCCCCACCGGATTCACCGGCGCGGGCTCCCTGACCGGAGCCAAGGGCGCCCTCGGCGACGCCACGGGCAACCCGCTCGACCGCCCGGGCTCCTACACGGTCACCTCCGACACCCTGCCCGCGGCGCAGTTCCCGCAGTTCAAGAGCGCGCAGTCGGGCCAGTACGCCGGAGTCGTGAACCCGTACGCCCCGTACGCCGGAGCGTCCATGGCCTCGGCCACGCACGCGGACGACGACTGGAAGCGCCTCACCCGCACCATCGACCTCACCGGGGTCACCGCGGCCGACCAGCCGAAGCTCAAGATGGCGCTCAACTGGAACACCGAGGAGGGCTACGACCACGCGGTGCTGGAGTCCCGTACCGCGGGCGCTGACGACTGGACCACGCTGCCCGAGGCGGAGGGCCTGACCACCACCACCGTTCCGGAGGAGTGCGGGGCCGGGTTCTTCATCAACGGCCACCCGTTCCTGCGCCGCTACCTCACCCTCGACGCCGGTGGCTGCACCCCGCAGGGCACCAGCGGCATGTGGAACTCCTTCACCGGGTCCTCCGGCGGCTGGAAGCAGGTCTCCTTCGACCTGAGCGCGTACGCGGGCAAGACCGTCGAGGTCTCCCTCGCCTACATCACCGACCCGGGCTCGGGCGGCCGCGGAGTGTTCGCGGACGAGGCCCGCGTATCGATCGGCGGCACGGACCAGGCGGCCGAGGGCTTCGAGTCCTCGTTCGGTGTCTGGACCGCCCAGGGCGCACCTGCCGGAAGCCCTGATGTTCCGGGCGATTGGTCCCGGTCGGGCGAGCTGTTCAAGTCCTACGCCTCCGTCACTACGCGTGACACCGTGCTCCTGGGCTTCGGCCTGGAACACGTGCCGGCCGCGGCGGACCGCGCCGTACTCGTCGGTAAGGCGCTCCGCTCGCTGAACCACTGATCAGAGGCCTTGACCGCGCTCACCGTGAGTGACCGGGCACAAAGTCCCCGAGGTCCCGTACTCGTCCGAGAGTGCGGGGCTTCGGGGCGTGTCAGACGACGGTCGATGTCACTCCGAAGCTCACGGAGAGGTAGTGTCGTAAGCGGTCGGGGACATCCCATACAGCTCGCTGGCGGACAGGCCGGCGCACCAACGAGGAGATCGGTTCGTGACGATCCGCGTAGGCATCAATGGTTTTGGCCGAATTGGCCGCAACTACTTCCGGGCGCTCCTGGAGCAGGGAGCGGACATCGAGATCGTCGGTGTCAACGACCTGACTGACAACGCAACCCTGGTTCACCTCCTCAAGTACGACACGATCCTGGGCCGTCTCAAGGCCGAGGTCAGCCACACCGACGACACCATCACCGTCGGTGGCAACACCTTCAAGACCTTTGCCGAGCGCGACCCCGCGAACCTCCCCTGGGGCGAGCTGGGTGCCGACATCGTCATCGAGTCGACCGGCATCTTCACGAAGAAGGCCGACGCCGCCAAGCACATCGCGGCCGGCGCGAAGAAGGTCCTCATCTCGGCTCCGGCCAAGGACGAGGACATCACGATCGTGATGGGCGTCAACCAGGAGAAGTACGACGCGGCGAACCACCACGTCATCTCCAACGCCTCCTGCACCACCAACTGCGTGGCGCCGATGGCCAAGGTCCTCCTGGAGAACTTCGGCATCGTCAAGGGCATGATGACGACGGTCCACGCCTACACGAACGACCAGCGCATCCTGGACTTCCCGCACTCGGACCTGCGCCGCGCCCGCGCCGCCGCCGAGAACATCATCCCGACCACCACGGGTGCCGCCAAGGCCACCGCGCTGGTCATCCCGGAGCTGGCGGGCAAGCTCGACGGCATCGCGATGCGCGTCCCGGTCCCCACCGGTTCCGTGACCGACCTGGTCATCGAGCTGGAGCGCGAAGTCACCAAGGACGAGGTCAACTCGGCCTTCCAGAAGGCCTCTCAGGGCCAGCTCAAGGGCATCCTGGACTACACCGAGGACGCGATCGTCTCTTCCGACATCGTGAACTGGCCGTATTCCTGCACCTTCGACTCCTCCCTGACGATGGTCCAGGGCAAGAGCGTCAAGGTCATCGGCTGGTACGACAACGAGTGGGGCTACTCCAACCGCCTCGTCGACCTGACCGTGTTCGTCGGCGGTCAGCTCTAAGCACCAAGACAGGCACCACGATGTGAGCACCGGGGCTCGGGCAGCGCGATGAAGCGCTGTACGGGCCCTGTTGCTTGCCTCGTACCCCTCTCGCCCCGCACGGGTAAAGTCCTGGGCTGGGAAAAGGAGTAGAAAACAGCATGAAGACGATCGACGAACTTCTCGCCGAGGGCGTGTCCGGCAAGCGTGTCTTCGTACGCGCCGACCTGAACGTGCCGCTCTCCAACGGTGAGATCACCGATGACGGCCGCATCCGCGCCGTGCAGCCCACCATCGCGAAGCTCGCCGAGGCCGGCGCCCGCGTGGTCGTGGCTTCGCACCTGGGCCGCCCCAAGGGCGCCCCGGACCCGGCCTTCTCGCTGGCGCCCGCCGCCGCCCGCCTCGGCGAGCTGCTGGCCGTGGACGTCGCCTTCGCCACCGACACCGTCGGCGCCTCCGCCAAGGAGACCGTCGCGGGCCTCGCCGACGGCCAGGTCGCCGTCATCGAGAACCTGCGCTTCAACGCCGGTGAGACCGCCAAGGACGACGCCGAGCGCGGCGCCTTCGCGGACCAGCTCGCCGAGCTGGCCGACATCTACGTCGGCGACGGCTTCGGCGCTGTCCACCGCAAGCACGCCTCGGTCTTCGACCTCCCCGCGCGCCTCCCGCACGCGGCCGGCTACCTCATCGCCACCGAGGTCGGCGTCCTGAAGAAGCTGACCGCCGAGGTCAAGCGCCCGTACGTGGTCATCCTCGGCGGCGCCAAGGTCTCCGACAAGCTCGCCGTCATCGACGAGCTGCTCGGCAAGGCCGACCGCCTGCTCATCGGCGGCGGCATGGCGTACACCTTCCTCTACGCCAAGGGCTACGAGGTCGGCATCTCCCTGCTCCAGAAGGACCAGGTGGACGTCGTCAAGGAGTACATGGAGCGCGCCGAGAAGAACGGTGTCGAGCTGGTCCTCCCCGTCGACATCCTCGCCTCCAAGGACTTCCCGGACCTGAAGACCAAGGCCCCGGCGGACTTCATCACCGTCGACGCGGACAAGATCCCCGCCGACCAGGAGGGTCTGGACATCGGTCCCAAGACCCGCGAGCTGTACGCCACGAAGATCGCCGACGCCGAGACCGTCTTCTGGAACGGCCCCGTGGGCGTCTTCGAGCACCCCGACTACGCCGGCGGCACCCGCGCCATCGCGCAGGCGCTCGTCGACAGCAGCGCCTTCACCGTCGTCGGCGGTGGCGACTCGGCCGCCGCCGTGCGCACGCTCGGCTTCGACGAGAACGCTTTCGGCCACATTTCGACCGGTGGCGGCGCCTCCCTCGAGTACCTCGAGGGCAAGACGCTCCCCGGCCTCGCCGCACTGGAGGTCTGAACCCCGATGACTGACAACACCGCCGGCCGTACCCCGCTGATGGCGGGCAACTGGAAGATGAACCTCAACCACCTCGAGGCCATCGCCCACGTCCAGAAGCTCGCCTTCGCCCTGGCCGACAAGGACTACGACTTCGTCGAGGTCGCGGTCCTGCCGCCCTTCGTCGACCTCCGTTCGGTCCAGACCCTGGTCGACGGCGACAAGCTGAAGATCAAGTACGGCGCCCAGGACATCTCGGCCCACGACTCCGGTGCCTACACCGGCGAGATCTCCGGCCCGATGCTCTCGAAGCTCAAGTGCACCTTCGTGGCCGTCGGCCACAGCGAGCGCCGCCAGTACCACGGCGAGAGCGACGAGATCTGCAACGCCAAGGTCAAGGCCGCCTACAAGCACGGGATCACCCCGATCCTGTGCGTCGGCGAGGGCCTGGACATCCGCAAGGCCGGCCAGCAGGTCCCGTACACGCTGAACCAGCTCGACGGCGGCCTCAAGGACGTCCCGGCCGAGCAGGTCGAGTCCATCGTGATCGCGTACGAGCCCGTCTGGGCGATCGGGACCGGCGAGGTCGCCACCCCCGAGGACGCGCAGGAGGTCTGCGGTGCCATCCGCGTCCGTCTCGCGGAGCTGTACTCGCAGGAGCTGGCCGACAAGGTCCGCATCCAGTACGGCGGCTCGGTCAAGTCCGGCAACATCGCCGCGATCATGGCCCAGCCCGACGTCGACGGCGCCCTGATCGGCGGCGCGGCGCTGGACGCGGACGAGTTCGTGAAGATCGTCCGGTTCCGCGACCAGTGACGTTCATCGTGAGTATGCGGTAGGGCGGATCCGTCGTACCCTTGCGGGGGCCAGCAGGCTGAATCAGCCGCTGGCCCCCGTGCTCGTAATCGGCAATGCGGGAAAGCCGGAAAGCCAGTAAGCCCAGAAAGTAGGAATCAGCCGTGATTTTGGGGTTCGAGATCGCCTTGGTCGTCTTCAGCGCCCTGCTGATGCTGCTCGTGCTGATGCACAAGGGCAAGGGCGGCGGTCTTTCCGACATGTTCGGCGGCGGTATGCAGTCGTCGGTCGGCGGCTCCTCGGTCGCGGAGCGCAACCTCGACCGCATCACCGTGGTGATCGGTCTGCTCTGGTTCGCCTGCATCGTCGCGCTCGGCCTGCTCATGAAGACCGGCAGCTGAACCGTTCTGGCCATTCCGGCCGTCCGGTCGGCTCCCCCCGGCCTATCATGAGGTTCGGCGTTCGTGTCTGGAATGGGTAACTCCACTCCTGGACGGGCGCCCCGCCTTACGTAGACTTGGGCGCCCGCGACGGAATCCACTCACGCTTCGCGGCACCATCACGCAGGGAGTTACGACCGTGGCAAGTGGCAACGCGATCCGTGGTAGTCGGGTCGGAGCGGGGCCGATGGGCGAGGCCGAGCGCGGCGAGTCCGCGCCCCGCCTGCGCATCTCCTTCTGGTGCTCGAACGGGCACGAGACGCAGCCGAGCTTCGCCAGCGACGCGCAGGTGCCGGATACCTGGGACTGCCCGCGCTGCGGGTTCCCGGCCGGCCAGGACCGGGACAACCCGCCCGCGCCGCCGCGCACCGAGCCGTACAAGACGCACCTGGCGTACGTACGGGAGCGGCGCACGGACGCCGACGGCGAGGCGATCCTCGCCGAGGCCCTCGCGAAGCTGCGCGGCGAGATCTGACGCGTCCCCACCGAACAACCGAAGTGGCAACCGGCCCGGCCCGCAGGAGACTTCTCTCCTGCGGGCCGGGCCGCTTTGTGTCGGTTGTGCCGCTTCCCATCCCTTAGGTTGGAACCGGCGGGGCACGACAGGACAGGAAGTGGGTTGATGTCCGAGATGAACGCAAACCAGGCCGCCGCGCGAAGCGCGTCAAGCGAGGGCGGTGGTGGGCGACGGGAGGGCCGTACGAGGCTCAACCGGACGCCCGAGTGGCACGCACTCGGCAAGCACCGGGACGAGTTGGGGCAGACGCATCTGCGGGAGCTGTTCGAGACGGATCCGGGCCGGGGCACCGGCTACACGCTGCAGGTCGGCGACCTGCACATCGACTACTCGAAGCACCTCGTGACCGACGAGACGCTGACGCTGCTGCGCGAACTGGCCGCGGCGACCGGCGTGGCCGGGCTGCGCGAGGCCATGTTCCGCGGCGAGAAGATCAACACGACCGAGGACCGGGCGGTCCTGCACACCGCGCTGCGCGCACCGGCCGACGCGGTCGTCGAGGTGGACGGGGAGAACGTCGTACCCGGCGTCCACGCGGTCCTCGACAAGATGGCGGCCTTCGCCGGCCGCATCCGGTCGGGGGAGTGGACCGGCGCCACCGGCAAGCGCATCAAGAACGTCGTCAACATCGGCATCGGCGGCTCCGACTTGGGTCCGGCGATGGCGTACGAGGCGCTGCGCGCCTTCTCCGACCGGGGCCTGACCCTGCGCTTCGTGTCCAACGTGGACGGCGCCGACCTGCACGAGGCCGTGCGGGACCTGGACCCGCTGGAGACGCTCTTCATCATCGCGTCGAAGACGTTCACGACGATCGAGACCATCACCAACGCCACCTCGGCGCGCGCGTGGCTGCTCGCGGGCGTGGGCGGCGACCAGGCGGCCGTGGCACGGCACTTCGTGGCACTGTCGACCAACGAGGAGAAGGTCTCCGAGTTCGGCATCGACACGGCCAACATGTTCGAGTTCTGGGACTGGGTCGGCGGGCGCTACTCCTTCGACTCCGCGATCGGGCTGTCCCTGATGATCGCGATCGGCCCGGACGCGTTCCGGGAACTGCTCGGCGGATTCCACGCCATGGACGTGCACTTCCGCACGGCGCCCGCCGAGGAGAACGCCCCGCTGCTGCTGGGCCTGTTGGGGATCTGGTACGGGGCGTTCTTCGACGCCCAGTCGCACGCGGTGCTCCCGTACAGCCACTACCTCTCCCGGTTCACCGCGTACTTGCAGCAGCTGGACATGGAGTCCAACGGCAAGTCCGTGGACCGCGAGGGCAACCCGGTGGACTGGCAGACCGGGCCGGTGGTGTGGGGCACGCCCGGCACCAACGGCCAGCACGCCTACTACCAGTTGATCCACCAGGGCACCCGGGTGATCCCGGCGGACTTCATCGGCTTCGCACGGCCGGTGGGCGAACTGGCGCCCGCGCTGGCGGCCCAGCACGACCTGTTGATGGCGAACTTCTTCGCGCAGACGCAGGCGCTGGCCTTCGGCAAGACGGCGGACGAGGTCCGGGCGGAGGGCGTCGCCGAACCGCTGGTCCCGCACAAGACCTTCGCGGGCAACCACCCGACGACCACGATCCTGGCGACCGAGCTGACCCCGTCCGTACTGGGCCAGCTCATCGCGCTCTACGAGCACAAGGTCTTCGTCCAGGGCGCGGTGTGGAACATCGACTCCTTCGACCAGTGGGGCGTGGAGCTCGGGAAGGTGCTGGCCAGGCGGATCGAGCCCGCGCTCACCGACGGCACGGAGGTACCGGGCCTGGACCAGTCGACGCGGGCGCTGGTGGCCACGTACCGCTCGCTGCGGGGCCGCTGACGGCAACCGCCGACAAAGCTGACCAACGCTGACCAACGCTGACAGGGCCCGCTCTCCCCGGGGAGAGCGGGCCCTGTCGTGTCCTACGGGATCAGGCGGAGGCCGGCGGGTACATGTCGGCGGGGAGCTTTGCCGCCGCCGCGCGGTCGAGGAGCCACAGGGTGCGCGCGCTGCCGCGGGCCTCGGCCGCCGGAGCCTGGACTCCGCCCGCGCCGCCCAGCGCGATCGCCACCGCTCCGGCCTTGTCCTCGCCGGCCGCCAGCAGCCAGACCTCGCGGGCCGCCCGGATCGCCGGGAGGGTGAGCGAGATCCGGGTCGGCGGCGGCTTGGGCGCGCCGTGGACGCCGACCACCGTGCGCTCGCTCTCGCGGGACGCGGGGTGCTCGGGGAAGAGGGAGGCCACGTGGGTGTCCGGGCCCACGCCCAGCATCAGGACGTCGAAGCGGGGGACCGGGCCGTGGTCCTCGGGGCCGGAGGCCTTCCGGAGCTCCGCCGCGTAGGAGGCGGCCGCCGCGTCCACGTCGACCCCGTACGGGCCGTCGGAGGCGGGCATGGCGTGGACCCGCGCGGGGTCCACCGGGACGGAGTCCAGCAGGGCCTCACGGGCCTGGACGTGGTTGCGCTCGGGGTCGTCGGCGGGCACGTAGCGCTCGTCGCCCCACCACAGGTCGATCCGGGACCAGTCGATGGCGTCCCGGGCCGGGGCCGCGGCCAGCGCGGCGAGCAGGCCGTTGCCGTTGCGGCCGCCGGTGAGGACCACGGAGGCGGTGCCGCGGGCGGCCTGTGCGTCCACGATCTTCGTGATCAGCCGGGCGGCCGCGGCCTGGGCCATCAGCTCCTTGTCCCGGTGGACGACGACCTGGGGAGTCGTCATACCCATGTGCTGCCGCCTTGTCGGTAGTTCTGAGTGCGAGTACGGGTCCGGATACCGCTGCGCGGAGCCTGTTCCCCACCCCGCCCCTTCCCGAAACCGAGGGCTCTGCCCCCAGACCCCCGCGCCTCAAACGCCGGCGAGGCTGGATGATGCCGCGCAGCGGCATGTCCAGCCCGCCCGGCGTTTGAGGGCCGGGTCCGGGCGGAGCCCGGTTTCGGGAAGCGGCGGGGTGGGGGAGGCCCCGCGCAGCGGCCCGTTCGTGCTACTTGGCCGCGGCCTTCTTGGCCGGCTTCGCCGGAGCGGGCTTCGAGGCCGGGGCCTCAGCCTTGGCCGGGGCCTCCGCCTTGGCGGGAGCCGGCTTCGCGGGTGCCGGCGTCTGCCCGGCCGCGGGGGCTAGGCGGGCCACGCCGAACTTCAGCGAGGCCTCGTAGGTGTTGTCCGGGTCCAGGCGGCGGAGTTCCTCCGCCAGGAGCTCGGCCGTGTCGCGGCGCTTCAGCGCCACCGCACGGTCGGGCTGCCCCGGCATGCACAGCGTGGCCAGTGCCCCGTCCGCCCGGTCCAGGACGATCTCGCCGTCCTTGGTCTCCAGGCGCACCGCGGTGAGCCCGGGGCCCGCCGAGGAGGTGCGCTTGACGGGGACCCCGAGCCGGTCCGCGAGCCACATCGCCAGCAGCTCGCAGCTCGGGTTGTCGTCCTCGCCCTCGACCGTGGCCGAGGACACCGAGTGGGTCTGCTGGTCGAGCGCCGCCGCCAGCATGGAGCGCCACGGGGTGATCCGGGTCCAGGACAGGTCCGTGTCCCCGGGGGCGTACGCCGCGGCCCGGCTGCCGAGCGCCTCGATCGGGTCCTCGGCGGAGTAGGTGTCCGTGATCCGGCGCTGGCCGAGCGCCCCCAGGGGGTCGCCCGCCAGGTCCTGCGGAGCACCCTCGGGCCACCAGACGACGACGGGCGCGTCCGGCAGGAGCAGCGGGAGCACCACCGACTGGGCGTGGTCGACCAGTTCGCCGTGCAGGCGGAGCACGACCGTCTCGCCGGTGCCGGAGTCCGTCCCCACGCGGACTTCCGCGTCGAGACGGGCATCGCGGCGGCTGCGCGGCGAGCGGCTGACCCGCTTGATGACCACGACGATCCGCGAAGGGTGTTCGCGGGACGCGTCGTTCGCCGACTTGAGCGCGTCGTACGCGTTCTCCTCGTCGGTCACGATCACCAGCGTGAGCACCATCCCGATGGCGGGCGTGCCGATGTCCCGGCGCGCCTGCACCAACGAGGCGTTGATCTTGCTGGAGTTGGTCTCCGTGAGATCGATCTTCATGGCCGGCGCCAGCTCCGTCCGTCTCGTGCGAGCATCTCGTCCGCCTCGACCGGTCCCCAGGTGCCCGACGGGTACTGGGCGGGCTTGCCGTGCGTGTCCCAGTACCGCTCGATCGGGTCGAGGATGTTCCAGGACAGCTCGACCTCCTGGTGGCGCGGGAACAGGTTCGCGTCGCCGAGGAGCACGTCGAGGATGAGTCGCTCGTAGGCCTCGGGGCTCGACTCCGTGAAGGACTCGCCGTAGGCGAAGTCCATCGTCACGTCCCGGACCTCCATGGAGGTGCCCGGAACCTTGGAACCGAAGCGCACCGTCACGCCCTCGTCCGGCTGGACCCGGATGACCAGGGCGTTCTGCCCCAGCTCCTCGGTCGCGCCCGATTCGAACGGCAGGTACGGGGCCCGCTTGAAGACGACCGCGATCTCGGTCACCCGGCGGCCCAGGCGCTTGCCCGTCCGCAGGTAGAACGGGACGCCCGCCCAGCGGCGGTTGTTGATCTCCAGGCGGATGGCCGCGTAGGTGTCGGTCTTCGACTTGGGGTCGATGCCGTCCTCTTCGAGGTACCCGACGACCTTCTCGCCGCCCTGCCACGCCGCCGAGTACTGGCCGCGCACGGTGTGCTTGCCCAGGTCCTCGGGCAGCTCCACGGCGGTCAGCACCTTGAGCTTCTCGGCCACCAGCGCCTTGGGGTGGAAGGAGCCGGGCTCCTCCATCGCGGTCAGCGCCAGCAGCTGGAGCAGGTGGTTCTGGATGACGTCGCGGGCCGCGCCGATGCCGTCGTAGTAGCCGGCCCGGCCGCCGATGCCGATGTCCTCGGCCATCGTGATCTGCACGTGGTCGACGTACGACCGGTTCCAGATCGGCTCGAACATCGTGTTGGCGAAGCGGAGCGCCAGGATGTTCTGGACGGTCTCCTTGCCCAGGTAGTGGTCGATCCGGAAGACCTCGTTGGGCGGGAAGACGTCGTGCACGAGCTGGTTGAGCTCCTGCGCACTGGTCAGGTCGTGCCCGAACGGCTTCTCGATGACCGCGCGCCGCCAGGAGCCTTCCTTCTGCGCCAGCCCGTGCTTCTTGAGCTGGGCGACGACCTTGGGGAAGAACTTCGGCGGGACGGACAGGTAGAAGGCGAAGTTGCCGCCGGTGCCCTGCGCCTTGTCCAGCTCCTCGATCGTCGACTTCAGCGTCTCGAACGCCTGGTCGTCGTCGAAGTCGCCCTGGACGAAGCGGCAGCCCTGGACGAGCTGCTGCCAGACCTCTTCACGGAAGGGGGTGCGCGCGTGCTGCTTGACCGCGTCGTGAACCTCCTGCGCGAAGTCCTCGTCCTGCCATTCCCGTCGGGCGAAGCCGATCAGGGAGAAGCCCGGCGGGAGCAGGCCGCGGTTGGCGAGGTCGTAGACGGCAGGCATCAGCTTCTTGCGCGACAGGTCACCCGTAACGCCGAAAATGACCAGGCCGGACGGCCCCGCGATGCGCGGGAGCCGCCGGTCCTGTGCGTCACGAAGCGGGTTCGCTCCGTTTACAGACAAAGTGTTCAGGCCTCCGTGGGGGCGAGGCGCTCAAGCTCCGCCTCGGTCGACTTCAGCAGGTCGTTCCAGGACACCGCGAACTTCTCGACGCCCTCTTCCTCGAGCAGCTGCACCACATCGTCGTACGAAATGCCCAGCTTCGCGACCGCTGCGAGCTCGGCGCGCGACTCCTCGTACGTGCCGCGGATGGTGTCGCCCTCCACCACGCCGTGGTCGGCGGTGGCCTCGAGGGTGCCCTCGGGCATGGTGTTCACGGTGCCGGGGGCGACCAGGTCCACCACGTACAGGGTGTCCTTGTACGCCGGGTCCTTGACGCCGGTCGAGGCCCAGAGCGGACGCTGCTTGTTGGCGTGCGCCTTGTCCAGGGCGGCCCAGCGCTCGGTGGAGAAGACCTCCTCGTAGGCCTCGTAGGCCAGACGGGCGTTCGCGAGCGCCGCCTTGCCCTTGAGGGCCTTGGCCTCGTCGGTGCCGACGGCGTCCAGGCGCTTGTCGATCTCGGAGTCCACGCGGGACACGAAGAAGGAGGCGACCGAGTGGATCTTGGAGAGGTCCAGGCCCGCGGCCTTCGCCTTCTCCAGGCCCGCCAGGTACGCGTCCATGACCTCGCGGTAGCGCTCCAGCGAGAAGATCAGCGTGACGTTGACGCTGATCCCCTTGCCGATGACCTCGGTGATGGCCGGCAGGCCGGCCTTGGTCGCCGGGATCTTGATGAGCGTGTTCGGGCGGTCCACCAGCCACGCGAGCTGCTTGGCCTCGGCGATCGTCGCCTCGGTGTTGTGGGCCAGCCGCGGGTCGACCTCGATCGAGACACGGCCGTCCTGGCCCTCGGTCGAGTCGTAGACCGGGCGCAGGATGTCGGCGGCGTCGCGGACGTCCGCCGTGGTGATCATGCGGATCGCCTCTTCGACGGTGACCTTGCGGGCGGCCAGGTCGGCGAGCTGCTGCCCGTATCCCTCGCCGCCGCTGATCGCCTTCTGGAAGATCGCCGGGTTGGTGGTGACACCGACCACGTGCTGCTGGTCGATGAGCTCGGCCAGGTTGCCGGACGTGATGCGCTTGCGGGACAGGTCGTCCAGCCAGATCGCCACGCCCTCGTCGGAAAGGCGCTTCAGTGCGTCTGTCATGGGAATTGCATCTCCTACTGGTCTGGGTACGGGAGTCAGCGCGCGGCGGCGGCGAGCGACTCGCGTGCGGCGGCGGTCACGGCTTCGGCGGTCAGGCCGAACTCGCGGTACAGCACGGCGCCGTCCGCGGAGGCACCGAAGTGCTCGAGCGAGACGATCCGGCCCGCGTCGCCGACGTAGCGGTGCCAGGTCAGGCCGATGCCGGCCTCGACCGCGACACGCGCCTTGACCGAAGGCGGCAGGACGCTGTCCTTGTATTCCTGGGACTGCTCCTCGAACCACTCGACGGACGGCATCGAGACGACCCGGGCCGGGACGCCCTCCGCCTGCAGCGCCTCGCGCGCGGCGACGGCGAGCTGGACCTCGGAACCGGTGCCGATGAGGACGACCTGGGCTTCGCCACCCTCCGCCTCGAAGAGCACGTACCCGCCCTTGGCGGCGTCCTCGTTGCGCTCGTAGGTCGGCACGCCCTGGCGGGTCAGCGCCAGTCCGTGCGGGGCGCCCTTGCCGAAGACCTTGGTGTGGCGCTTCAGGATCTCGCGCCAGGCCACGGCGGTCTCGTTCGCGTCGGCCGGGCGGACCACGTTCAGGCCCGGGATGGCGCGCAGCGCGGCGACGTGCTCGACGGGCTGGTGGGTCGGGCCGTCCTCGCCGAGGCCGATGGAGTCGTGCGTCCACACGTAGGTGACCGGCACGTGCATCAGCGCGGAGAGGCGCACGGCGTTGCGCATGTAGTCGGAGAACACCAGGAAGGTGCCGCCGTAGATGCGGGTGTGGCCGTGCAGGGCGATGCCGTTCATGGCCGCGGCCATGGCGTGCTCGCGGATGCCGAAGTGGATGGTGCGGCCGTACGGGTCGGCCTCCGGCAGCGGGTTGCCCACCGGCAGGAACGAGGAGTTCTTGTCGATGGTGGTGTTGTTGGAGCCGGCGAGGTCGGCCGAGCCGCCCCACAGCTCCGGGATGACCGCGCCGAGCGCTGCGAGGACCTTGCCCGAGGCGGCGCGGGTGGCGACGCCCTTGCCGGCCTCGAAGACGGGGAGCTTGTCCTCCCAGCCCGCGGGGAGCTCGTTGGCGTTGACGCGGTCGAACTCGGCGGCGCGCTCCGGGTTGGCGGTGCGCCAGGCGGAGAACTCCTTCTCCCAGGCGGCGCGGGCCTCGCGGCCGCGGTCGCCGAGGGAACGGGTGTGCGCGATGACCTCGTCGGAGACCTCGAAGGTCTGCTCCGGGTCGAAGCCGAGCACGCGCTTGGTGGCGGCGACCTCGTCGTTGCCGAGGGCCGAGCCGTGCGAGGCCTCGGTGCCCTGGGCGTGCGGGGCCGGCCAGGCGATGATCGAACGGGCCGCGATGAAGGAGGGGCGCTCCGTCTCGGCCTTGGCGGCCTGCAGCGCGGCGAACAGCGCCTTCGGGTCGAGGTCGCCGTTCTCCTGCTGCGCGACGCGCTGGACGTGCCAGCCGTACGCCTCGTAACGCTTCAGGGTGTCCTCGGAGACGGCCGTCTCCGTGTCGCCCTCGATGGAGATGTGGTTGTCGTCCCACAGCAGCACCAGGTTGCCCAGCTTCTGGTGGCCCGCCAGTGCGGACGCCTCGTGGGAGATGCCCTCCTGGAGGCAGCCGTCGCCCGCGATCGCGTAGATCATGTGGTCGAACGGGGAGGCGCCCGTGGGAGCCTCGGGGTCGAACAGGCCGCGCTCGTAGCGGGCGGCCATGGCCATGCCCACCGCGTTGGCGATGCCCTGGCCCAGCGGGCCGGTGGTGGTCTCGACGCCCGCGGTGTGGCCGTACTCCGGGTGGCCGGGGGTCTTGGAACCCCAGGTGCGGAAGGCCTTCAGGTCGTCCAGCTCGAGCCCGAACCCGCCGAGGTACAGCTGGGTGTAGAGGGTCAGCGAGGAGTGACCGGCAGAGAGCACGAAACGGTCGCGGCCGACCCACTCCGGGTCCGCCGGGTCGTGCCGCATCACCTTCTGGAAGAGGGTGTACGCGGCGGGGGCCAGGCTCATGGCCGTGCCGGGGTGGCCGTTACCGACCTTCTGGACCGCGTCGGCGGCCAGGATCCGGGCGGTGTCGACAGCACGCTGGTCCAGTTCGGTCCAGTCGAGCTCTGTGGTCGTCGGCTTGGTGCTCACCGTGGGTCAGGGCTCCTCTCCACATGTCTGGTTCCCGGTGACGAACGGTGCACCGGCGCGATTCCGAGCCTACCCCCGCCACAGCGTGCAGCTATTCGAGTACCCGCGGTCCGCTCGTGACGTCTGAGCGCCGATCGGACCAACACGGGGCGACCCCCGCGCGGGACGAGCCAATGGCTACGTCTAGAGTGGCGTGGTACGCGCAAGCCTTTACGGGACCTTCATGTTTAAAAGGTTCACGTCGGAGCTTGCTGGATTCTCTGTCAGGGGTGTGCGTGACGGCCGTCGAATCCCGTCCAGCGGGGGTGCTCGGGACGAGCCCCAACCACCGGCCGTTCGGGGCCCGGGCCATGGCTTTCGTGGCACTGACCAAGCCGCGGATCATCGAGCTTCTGCTCATCACGACCGTGCCGGTGATGTTCCTCGCCGAGCAGGGCGTGCCCTCGCTGTGGCTGGTCCTCGCCACCTGCTTCGGCGGGTACCTGTCCGCGGGCGGCGCCAACGCGCTGAACATGTACATCGACCGCGACATCGACGCGCTGATGGACCGGACCTCGGGACGCCCGCTGGTGACCGGCATGGTCAGCCCGCGCGAATGCCTGGTCTTCGGCATCAGCCTCGGGATCGCCTCCACCCTGTTCTTCGGGCTGCTGATCAACTGGCTCTCGGCCGCGCTCGCGCTCGGCGCGCTCCTCTTCTATGTCGTCGTCTACACGATGCTGTTGAAGCGGCGCACCTCGCAGAACATCGTCTGGGGCGGCATCGCGGGCTGCATGCCGGTGCTCATCGGCTGGTCGGCCGTGAAGAACGAGGTCTCCTGGGCCGCCGTCATCCTCTTCCTCGTCATCTTCTTCTGGACGCCGCCGCACTACTGGCCGCTGTCGATGAAGGTGAAGGACGACTACGCGCGCGTCGGTGTGCCGATGCTGCCGGTCGTGGCGGGCAACAAGGCCGTGGCCAAGCAGATCGTCCTCTACAGCTGGGTGATGGTGGCGGTCTCGCTGCTGCTGACCCCGCTGGGGTACACCGGCTGGTTCTACACCTCGGTCGCCCTGGTGGCCGGCGGCTGGTGGCTGTGGGAGGCGCACGGGCTGAACGCGCGCGCCAAGTCGGGCGTGACGGGCGCGAAGCTCAAGGAGATGCGGCTGTTCCACTGGTCGATCACCTACGTGTCGCTGCTCTTCGTCGCCGTTGCGGTGGATCCCTTCCTCCGCTGAGGCTTCCCCCGTCCAGGCGTCCTCCGTTGATCCGGTCGATCGTTGATCCGGTCGATGCCTTCTCGGTCGATGCCTTCGGGGTTACGGCTCCTCCGTGCATGCTTCCTCCGTTGGCTACTCGCCGGTAGCATGCTGCCCATGGCAGACACCGAGGAGACCGCCGCCACGGCGGACAAGAAGCAGGACCGTACGGCCGCGAAGCTGGCCAAGCAGATCGGCGCGTTCGCCAAGCAGCACGGCGGCGCCGAGGGCCACCTGGCGCACATCGGCCAGGCGGGCACCCGGATCGTCCTCGTCGGCGCCGACGGAGGCTGGGGCGACCTGGTGGCCCCGGCGTACGACACCGCGCGGCTCGCGGCCGAGAAGGCCGGGCTGACCCTCCACGAGGAGTTCGACGGCGAGTTCGCCGCGCGGGTGCGGACCGGTCCGTACGAGTGGTCCCGGATGGCCGGCATGCAGCTCGGCGGAACCGCGAACCCGGCGGCCTGACCCGATCGATCTTGGCCTGATTGTTGCCCTGATCATTGGCTTGATCGTTTCCATTTCTTGGTCACCTCCGTTTCTTGATCATCTCCGCGTCACCCGCTCGGTCAACAGCACGAGCAACACCTCACACCCCGCTCACCCGTTAGGACGTGTGGAAGCCCCTTCCTCACGTCCGCAACGGGATGCCCGGATGATCGAAACGCCGCCGCTGGTGGACCAGTACTGCCAGGGAGTGCTCCGTGCGGAGCTCGGCCTCGCCACCTTCGAGGCCCAGCTCGCCCCCTCGGCCGGCCCGCCCGCCTCCGGCACCACCTTCTTCGACACCCAGACCGGCTTCGCGGTGCGCCGCTGGTGCCCGCCGCTGCTCGGGCTCGAACCGCACTGCGCCCCCGCCCGCTACCTCGCCCGGCGGCGCGAGCTGGGCGCCGCCGAGTCGGCCCGCCGGCTGCTGCGCGGCTGCGGGGTCGGCGCCCGGCTCGTCGACTCCGGGATGCCCGGGGACCTCACCGGGCCCAAGGAACTGGCCCTGGCCGGCGAGGCGGAGGCCTTCGAGCTGGTGCGGCCGGAGAGGCTGGCCGAGCAGGCGGCGGACACCTCCGGGACCGTGGCCGACTTCCTGGCCAACCTCGCGGGGGCGGTCCACCACGCCGCGGCCGGGGCCGTGGCCTTCACCTGCGGGGCAGCAGCCGGAGCCCGGCCCGCTGCGGAGAGTGATGCCCGGGACTGGGGAGCGGCCCTCGAAGCCGCGCCCGAGCCGCCCGGTCCGGGCGAGGTGCGGGGCGCGGCCGGGCGCTGGCTGGCCGCGCGGGCCGAGGGCGGGGCCCTGCGGGATCCCGTACTCCTGCGGCACCTGGCGTGGAGCGCGGTGTCCGCCGGGCTGCCGCTCCAACTGCACACGGGCGGGGAGCCGGGGGAGCCGGAGCGGCTGACCGGGTTCCTGCGGGCGACCGAGGGCCTGGGGGCGCGGCTGGTGCTGATCGGCGGGTACCCCCACCACCGGCAGGCCGCGCGGCTGGCCGCGGCCTTCCCGCACGTCCACGCCGACCTCGGCGCGGCGCTGGGGCCCACGGGGGCGCGGGCGGCCGCCGTTCTGGCGGAGTGCCTGGAGACCGCGCCGTTCGGGAAGCTGATGTTCTCGGGCGGCGGACGGCAGCTGCCCGAACTGCACGCGGTGGGCGCGCTGGTCTTCCGGGAGGCGCTCGGCCGGGTGCTCGGCGGCTGGGTCGCCGACGGCTCCTGGTCCTGGCGGGACGCGGAGCGCGTGGCGGCGATGGTCGCGGCGGGCAATGCCCGCCGCGTCTACCGGCTGGACGAACGGGGCTGACGGGCGGGGCTGACGAGCGGGGCTGACCGGCGGTCGGCCCCGGTGGGTCAGTGGGTCAGACCGCGGCGAGGCGGGCGTCGCCCTGGGCCGGGATCCCGGCCTCCTCGGACGGACGTTCGCGCAGGCTCAGGACCACCCGGACGACCGAGATCCACACCAGGCAGGAGCCGAGCATGTGGGCCGCCACGAGGGCCTCGGGCACCTCGGTGAAGTACTGGACGTAACCGATGGCGCCCTGGGAGAGCAGCACGATCAGCAGGTCGCGGGCGCGCGCCCGGGTGTCCACGGGGGCGTCGACCACGCGCAGCACCAGCCACATCGCGACGGCGAGCGCGCACACCACCCAGGCGGAGACCGCGTGTACGTGGGCGGTGGCCGACCAGTCGAACGGCATCCGCTTGATCTCGCTGCTGTCACCGGCGTGCGGGCCGGAACCGGTGACGACCGTTCCCGCCGCGATCAGCACGGCGGTGGCCGCGAGCAGCGCCCACGAGAGCTTGCGCACCGGAGCGGGCACGCGCGGCCGGGCCGGGCCGTCACCCTCGAGGGTGCGCTGCCAGGTGATCGTCGTCACGGCGATCAGCGAGGTGGCGAGCAGGAAGTGCCCGGCCACGCTGTAGGGGTTGAGGCCCGTGCGGACGGTGATGCCGCCGAGGACCGCGTTGCCCATCACGATGGCGAACTGGAGCCAGCCGAGCCGGGTCAGTGAACGGCGCCACGGCTTGGCGCAGCGGGCGGCGGTGATCGCCCAGCCAACGGCCGCGCAGAGCACGTACGTCAGCATGCGGTTGCCGAACTCGATGGCGCCGTGGAAGCCCTGTTCCTGGGTCACGATCAGGCTGTCGCTCGTGCACTTGGGCCAGGTGTCGCAGCCGAGACCGGATCCGGTCAGCCGCACCGCGCCGCCGGTGATGACGATGGCGACGCTCATGAGCACCGCTGCGAGCGCGGCTCGCCGGACGGTCCGGGGTGACGGCGTCCAGCGGCTGGCGAGATATGAGAGGGGGGTCAACACGGCCCTTATCGTACGCGGACACTTGTGCAAAGTTTCACGAGGGGGTGGCGGTTGCTCCCTCAGGGCCGATGACCAGCCGGAACCGGGCCCCGGCGGGGTCGCCTTCCGTGTGCCACCAGACGCGGATCCGCCAAGGGGCGCCCTCGCCCGGGTAGTCGGCCGAGGCCGCGAATCCCCGAACCAATTCAGCCCCTACATCCTCGGCTGTCCTATTTCTGACTTCTGCCCCGCTATGCCAGGGATGTGGCTGTACGTTCCACAGTCCGTCGGGGCCGCGGACCTCGACGCGCCACACCGCGACCCAGGGGGTCACCTCCAGCATCGTGTGGACCTGGTCGGCCTCCAGGCCCAGCCCGGCGGCGATCTCCGCCTCGGGGACGCCCTGGACGCGGGCGGCCACCACGGCCTGGGGCAGCAGCCGTTCGGGCAGCAGCCCGCGCGTGCGCAGGCCGGCCAGGGAGGCGAAGGACAGGAAGCGCAGCCGCAGTTCGAGCTGGCGGCCGATGTGGTCCAGGGCCTCCTCGGCCTCCTGCGACTCGTCGGAGCCGGGAGCGGCGAGCAGCAGCCGCCGGAAGGAGCCCTCCGCGTCGACCGCCCAGGCCACGGACTCCTCGGCCAGGCCCAGCTCCGCGAGCCGGTCGCCGAGGAACACCTTCGCCTGCGCGAGGCCCCGCTGATTGACCGGATCCTCCTGGTCCAGGGCCGCCCAGACCTCGACCGCGCCGCGCGTCAGGTCCCGGGCCCGCTCGCCGGCGGCCCGTTCCATGGGGCTCGGGCCGCTCTCGGAGCCGGGGCCCAGCGGGTGCTTCGGCAGCCGCTCCCCGTCGCTGAGCGGCCAGGACAGCCAGACGCCCTGGTTGATCAGGCCCCGGGCGTACCAGCGGGCGTACTCGGCCGCGTGCCCGGCCGCCTGCTGCGAGAACCGCAGCCCCTCCTCGATGGCGGCCAGCGCCCCACCCCGGTCCCCGCCCGCGAACCGGCGGGCCGCCAGGTCGCCGAGGCGCAGACCCAGCCGGGCCGCGCACTCGGCGTCGGCGCGGGCCGGCTCGCGCAGGGCTCCGATCAGCTCGGCCAGCAGGGCGTCGGCCTCCGCGGGCTCCGCGTGCGCCGCGCCCGACCGGATCCGTGCCCACTGTTCGTCCAGCCGCAGAACGGCCTCCCGCTGCGCCATGTCAGCCCCCCGGCTCCATGCGTGAAGGTGCTCATCCTCCCAGGGAACGCCCGGCCGGGTGCGGGTGTTCCGATCAAACCCCAGGCCATTCGAGTGATGGTATGGTGACGCTGCGTAACCAGGCGGGTCGCAACCCGGGTGGCATTGATCGCGGAAGACTTATCCGTCCGCTGGACGGGTGAGCGGCGTGAGCCAGGAAGTTCCCCCGCCTGCGGGGGAGCGGGGTCAATCCCAGCGGAACCAGCGCCCAGCAGCGCCGAGTCCGAGTACGGCCCAGCAGGTCAGCACGGCCGCGTCGCCCCAGGGCAGCGCGGCCCCGTGCTGGAGCACCTCGCGCAGTCCGTCGGAGAGCGCGGAGATCGGGAGCAGGCCGAGCACGGACTGGACCGCTCCGGGGAACTTGTCCATCGGAACGATCACCCCGCCGCCGACGAGGAGCAGCAGGAAGACCAGGTTGGCGGCGGCCAGGGTGGCCTCCGCCCGCAGGGTGCCCGCCATCAGCAGGCCGAGCCCGGAGAAGGCGGCGGTGCCGAGCAGGATCAGCAGGGCGACGGACAGCGGGTTCCCGTGCGGCGACCAGCCCAGGGCGAAGGCGATCACCGTCAGCAGCGCGATCTGCAGCACCTCGGTGACCAGGACCGACAGCGTCTTGGCGGCCATCAGCGCCCAGCGCGGCAGCGGGGAGGCCCCGAGCCGCTTGAGGACCCCGTAGCGGCGGTCGAAGCCGGTGGCGATGGCCTGCCCGGTGAAGGCGGTGGACATCACGGCCAGCGCCAGGATCCCGGGGGCGAGGAAGTCCACCGACTTGCCCGAGCCCCCCTCTTGAACGGGCACAGTGACGATGTCGACCGCGGAGAAGAGGGTCAGCAGCAGCGCCGGGATGATCACGGTCAGCAGGAGCTGCTCCCCGTTGCGCAGCAGCATCCGGGTCTCCAGAGCCGTCTGCGCCAGGATCATGCGGGACACGGGCGCGGCCCCCGGGCGGGGGGTGAACGTACCGGCGCTCATGCGCGCAGCTCCTTACCGGTGAGCTCAAGAAAGACGTCTTCGAGGGTGTGCCGCTCCACCGAGAGGCTGGCGGGCATCACCCCGTGCTGCGCGCACCAGGAGGCGACGGTGGCCAGCAGCTGGGGATCCACGTCGCCGGTGACCCGGTAGACGCCGGGGAGGAGCTCGGCGGCCTGGGTGCCGTCGGGCAGGGCCTTCAGCAGGGAGCCGACGTCGAGGGAGGGGCGGCCGGTGAAGCGCAGGGTGTTCTCGGCGCCGCCACGGCACAGCGCGTCGGGGGTGCCGTGGGCGATGACCTTGCCGGCGTCGACGATGGCGACCTCGTCCGCGAGCTGCTCGGCCTCGTCCATGTGGTGGGTGGTGAGCACGACCGAGACCCCGTCGGCGCGCAGTTCCCGTACGAGTTCCCAGGTCGCGCGGCGGGCCTGCGGGTCGAGGCCGGCGGTCGGCTCGTCCAGGAAGACCAGCTCGGGGCGGCCGACGACGGCCATGGCGAGGGCGAGGCGCTGCTGCTGGCCGCCGGAGAGCCGGCGGTAGGGGGTGCGGCCGCAGCCGCCGAGGCCGAGGCGTTCCACCAGGGTGGGGACGTCCAGGGGGTCGGCGTACAGCTTGGCCATGTGGCGCAGCATCTCGACGGCCCGGGCGCCGGAGTAGACCCCGCCGGACTGGAGCATCACGCCGATGCGCGGGCGCAGGGACTCGGCCCGGGTCACGGGGTCGAGGCCGAGGACGCGGACGGATCCGGCGTCGGGGCGGCGGTAGCCCTCGCAGGTTTCCACAGTGGTCGTCTTGCCCGCGCCGTTGGGACCAAGGACTGCGGTGACCGAGGCCCTCCGGACGGTGAGGTCCAGGCCGTCCACCGCCGTTTTGGGGCCGTACCGCTTCACCAGTCCGCGGATTTCCACGGCGGGGTCGTTGCTCATGGGGAGTGAGTCTACGGAGCCGTGGGAGGTGACCGGGGTGGGGTCGTAGGTCCCGCCCCCGAAGGGTCACGGACCTGCGCATTCGTGACTTTATCGTCCGCCCCGGGATGCGGCCGGACCCTAACGTCGAATGGTGAACAGCATCGCTCAGAACGTCGAAGCCACCTCGGGGCAGGCCGAGCACAAGGCCCATGACCTCGGGCATCCGCCGCGCTACTTCGTGTCGGCGATGCTCGCGGGCGCCTACATCGCCATCGGCGAGGTGCTGCTCCTGGTCGCGATCTCGCCGTTCGTGGCCAAGGGCTCGCCGGCCGTGAAGCTGCTGGAGGGTGCGGTCTTCCCGATCGCCCTGACCATCGTGATGTTCGCCGGCGCCCAGCTCTTCACCAGCAACGTGATGGTCATGCTGGTCGGCGCCCTGTCCGGGCGGACCGGTCCGAGGGACTTGATCCTGTCCTGGACGCTCTCGCTGGCCGGGAACCTGGCCGGGGCCTTCGCCTTCGGGGCCATGGTGCACGCCTCCGGCGTGGTCTCCTCGCCCTCGGCGCGGTCCATGCTCACCGAAATGGTGCACGGGAAGATGGCGCTGAGCGGCGGGCAGCTGTTCTGGCGCGCGGTCCTCTGCAACATGCTGGTCTGCCTGGCCATCTGGATGTTCACCCGGGCCCGCGGCGATGCCGCCAAGATTTTCGTCCTGTGGCTGCCCGTGGCTGTTTTTGTTGCCGTCGGATTCGAACACTGTGTAGCGAACATGGCTGTTTTCAGCCTCGCGATCCTGGATGGCTCAGCGGGGTTCGGTGATCTTTTCCGGAATCTGATGTTCACCGTGCCGGGGAACGTCGTGGGCGGGGGTTTGCTGGTGGGAGCCGTTTACTGGTTCACCGGCGGGGCCCTGCGGGAAGCCGGAGAGTCGACTTCCGCTTAACGCTCCGTAGATAAATAAGGTAACCCTTAGTGATGGAGGCCACCAGAGGTGGCCTCCATCACGGCTTGTCGGGGCCCGACTAATTACGCAACAATGGCGTTGTGAAATACGGCGAACGGATGAGCGAGGCCCCCCAGGGCGAACTCGCGACCGGGGAGCGGTCAACCCGCAACCGGGTCGCGCGGTCGATCCTGGACCACGGTCCCTCCACCGTCGCCGACCTCGCCCAGCGCCTCGGCCTCACCCAGGCCGCCGTTCGCCGCCACCTCGACACGCTCGTCGCCGACGACGTCGTCGAACCCCGTGAGCAGCGTGTGTACGGCGCGCGGACCCGAGGTCGGCCCGCCAAGGTCTTCGCCCTGACCGACTGCGGTCGGGACGCCTTCGACCAGTCCTACGACTCGCTCGCCGCCGACGCCATGCGCTGGATCGCGCAGGCCGCCGGGGGCGGGGAGCAGGGCGAGGCGGCCGTGGCCGCCTTCGCGAAGGCCAGGCTGACGGCGCAGGCGGAGACCTACCGCGAGGCCGTGGAAGCGGCCGACCCCGCGGAACGTACCGAGGCCCTTGCCAAGGCGTTGACCGGAGACGGGTACGCTGCTACGGCGAAGAGCGCTCCCGGTCCGCACAGCGGTGAACAGCTCTGCCAGCACCACTGCCCGGTCGCACACGTCGCCGAGCAGTTCCCGCAGCTCTGCGAGGCGGAGACCGAGGTCTTCTCCCGCCTGCTCGGGACGCACGTGCAGCGTCTCGCCACGATCGCCCACGGCGACGGGGTGTGCACGACGTTCATTCCACGCAGTGGGAACGGCGTCCGTGCCACAGGCGCCACACAGACCGACACATCAGTATCTGCAAGTACGGCCGGGAGGAACCCCGCATGACCACGGAGACTGCTCACCCTGAGCTCGATGGCCTGGGCACCTACGAATACGGATGGGTCGACTCCGACGCGGCCGGTGCGGTCGCCAAGCGAGGCCTTTCCGAGGAGGTCGTCCGCGACATCTCGGCGAAGAAGTCCGAGCCGGAGTGGATGCTGAACCTCCGCCTCAAGGGCCTCAAGCTGTTCGGCAAGAAGCCCATGCCCAACTGGGGTTCCGACCTCTCGGGCATCGACTTCGACAACATCAAGTACTTCGTGCGTTCCACCGAGAAGCAGGCCGCTTCGTGGGAGGACCTGCCGGAGGACATCAAGAACACGTACGACAGGCTCGGCATCCCGGAGGCGGAGAAGCAGCGCCTCGTCGCCGGTGTCGCGGCCCAGTACGAGTCCGAGGTCGTCTACCACCAGATCCGTGAGGACCTGGAGGAGCAGGGCGTCATCTTCCTCGACACGGACACCGCGCTCAAGGAGCACCCGGAGCTCTTCCAGGAGTACTTCGGCACGGTCATCCCGGTCGGCGACAACAAGTTCGCCTCGCTGAACACCGCCGTGTGGTCGGGCGGCTCGTTCATCTACGTCCCCAAGGGCGTCAAGGTCGACATCCCGCTCCAGGCCTACTTCCGTATCAACACGGAGAACATGGGCCAGTTCGAGCGGACGCTGATCATCGTCGACGAGGACGCCTACGTCCACTACGTCGAGGGCTGTACCGCCCCGATCTACTCCTCGGACTCGCTGCACAGCGCCGTGGTCGAGATCATCGTGAAGAAGGGCGGCCGCTGCCGCTACACGACGATCCAGAACTGGTCGAACAACGTCTACAACCTGGTCACCAAGCGCGCCGTGGCGTACGAGGGCGCGACCATGGAGTGGATCGACGGCAACATCGGTTCCAAGGTCACCATGAAGTACCCGGCGGTCTACCTGATGGGCGAGCACGCCAAGGGCGAGACGCTCTCCATCGCCTTCGCGGGCGAGGGCCAGCACCAGGACGCCGGATCCAAGATGGTCCACATGGCGCCGAACACCTCCTCCAACATCGTCTCGAAGTCGGTGGCCCGAGGCGGCGGCCGCACCTCGTACCGCGGTCTGGTCGAGATCGGCGAAGGGGCCCACGGCTCCAAGTCCAACGTGCTGTGCGACGCGCTCCTGGTCGACACCATCTCCCGCTCGGACACCTACCCCTACGTGGACGTCCGCGAGGACGACGTGTCCATGGGCCACGAGGCGACCGTCTCCAAGGTCTCCGACGACCAGCTCTTCTACCTGATGAGCCGCGGTCTGACGGAGTTCGAGGCCATGGCGATGATCGTGCGCGGCTTCGTCGAGCCGATCGCCCGTGAGCTGCCGATGGAGTACGCGCTGGAGCTGAACCGGCTGATCGAGCTGCAGATGGAAGGCTCGGTCGGTTAGTCCCGGCCCGCCCGACGTCCCGCAGCAGATTCTTTAAGGAAGAGAGCAACACGACAGCCATGGCTGAGGCTCAGAACATTCCGGCGGGTTCGACCACCGCCGGCGCGATCGCGGTGGCCGCCGAGTCCACCGTCGCCACCCGGATGAGTGCCCCCCCGTCCTTCGACGTGGCGGACTTCCCCGTGCCCACCGGCCGCGAGGAGGAGTGGCGCTTCACGCCGCTCGCCCGCCTCAAGGGTCTGCACGACGGCACCGCGGTCGCCAACGGCACCATGAAGGCCCAGATCGACGCGCCGGAAGGCGTCACGATCGAATCCGTCGAGCGCGACGACGCCCGCGTCGGCAAGGCCGGCACCCCGGTGGACCGGGTCGCCGCCCAGGCGTTCTCGTCCTTCGCCAAGGCCACGGTCGTGACCGTGCCCAAGGAGGCGGTGCTCACCGAGCCCGTGCGCGTCACGCTGCACGGCGAGGGCGGCACCACCTTCGGCCACACCGTCTTCGACGTGAAGGCCTTCGCCGAGGCCGTCATCGTCATCGACCACACCGGTGACGGCGTGCGCGCGGCCAACGTGGACTTCCTCGTCGGCGACGGCGCCAAGCTCACCGTGGTCTCCGTGCAGGACTGGGACGACACCGCCGTCCACTGCTCCCAGCACAACGCCCTGGTCGGCCGCGACGCGACCTTCAAGTCGATCGTGGTCACCTTCGGCGGAGACCTCGTACGCCTCCACCCGCGCGTGAACTACGCCGGTCCCGGCGGCGAGGCCGAGCTCTTCGGCCTGTACTTCACGGACGCCGGTCAGCACCAGGAGCACCGCCTCCTGGTCGACCACAAGGCCCCGCACTGCAAGTCGAACGTGGTCTACAAGGGCGCGCTCCAGGGCCAGGACGCCCACGCCGTCTGGATCGGTGACGTGCTCATCGAGAAGACCGCCGAGGGCACCGACACCTACGAGATGAACCGCAACCTCGTCCTCACGGACGGCGCGCGGGTCGACTCGGTGCCGAACCTGGAGATCGAGACCGGCGAGATCGTCGGCGCCGGCCACGCCTCCGCGACCGGCCGCTTCGACGACGAGCAGCTCTTCTACCTGCAGTCCCGAGGCATCCCGGCCGACGAGGCCCGTCGTCTGGTCGTGCGCGGCTTCTTCGCCGAGCTCGTCCAGCAGATCGGTGTCGACGACATCGAAGAGCGCCTGCTCTCCAAGATCGAGACCGAGCTCCAGGGTTCCGTCTGATGACCTACATCAAGGCCTGTGCGCTGAGCGAGCTCGAGGAGAACGCCCCCAAGAGGGTCGAGCTCGAGGGCACTGCGGTATCCATCATCCGCGCCGAGGGTGAGGTGTTCGCGATCAACGACATCTGCTCGCACGCGAACGTCTCGCTCTCCGAGGGCGAGGTCGAAGACTGCATGATCGAGTGCTGGCTGCACGGCTCGTCCTTCGACCTGCGCACCGGCAAGCCGTCCGGTCTGCCCGCGACGCGCCCTGTCCCCGTTTACCCCGTAAAGATCGAAGGGGACGACGTGCTCGTCTCCCTCACCCAGGAGTCCTGAGGTATCCATGGCAACGCTTGAAATCCACGACCTGCACGTCTCCGTCGAGGCCGAGCAGGGCGCCCGCGAGATCCTCAAGGGCGTCGACCTCACCATCAAGCAGGGTGAGACGCACGCCATCATGGGTCCGAACGGCTCCGGCAAGTCCACCCTGGCGTACTCGCTGGCCGGTCACCCGAAGTACACCATCACCGGTGGAACCGTGACCCTCGACGGCGAAGACGTCCTGGAGATGTCCGTCGACGAGCGCGCCCGCGCCGGCCTGTTCCTCGCGATGCAGTACCCGGTGGAGATCCCCGGCGTCTCGGTCTCCAACTTCCTGCGCACCTCGGCCACCGCCATCCGCGGCGAGGCGCCGAAGCTGCGCACCTGGGTGAAGGAGGTCAAGTCCGCGATGGAGCAGCTCCAGATGGACCCGGCCTTCGCCGAGCGCAACGTCAACGAGGGCTTCTCCGGCGGTGAGAAGAAGCGCCACGAGATCCTGCAGCTGGAGCTCCTCAAGCCGAAGATCGCGATCCTCGACGAGACCGACTCCGGCCTCGACGTGGACGCCCTGCGTCAGGTCTCCGAGGGCGTCAACCGCGTCCACGCGACCGGTGAGGTCGGCACCCTGCTGATCACGCACTACACGCGGATCCTCCGCTACATCAAGCCCGACTTCGTCCACGTCTTCTCCGAGGGCCGCATCGCCGAGTCCGGTGGCGCCGAGCTCGCCGACAAGCTGGAGGCCGAAGGCTACGAGTCGTACAGCACGAAGGGTGGCGCGACCGCGTGACACAGCTGCCTGGCCTCCTCGACATCGAGGCGATCCGCAAGGACTTCCCCCTTCTGGATCGTGTGGTCCACGACGGGAAGAAGATCGTTTACCTGGACAACGCGGCGACTTCGCAGAAGCCCCGCCAGGTACTCGACGCGCTGAACGAGTACTACGAGCAGCACAACGCCAACGTCCACCGCGGCGTGCACGTGCTCGCCGAGGAGGCCACGGCGCTGTACGAGGGCGCTCGCGACAAGGTCGCCGCCTTCATCAACGCTCCGAGCCGCAACGAGGTGATCTTCACCAAGAACGCCTCGGAGTCGCTCAACCTGGTCGCGAACATGCTCGGCTGGGCGGACGAGCCCTACCGGGTCGACCGCGAGACCGAGATCGCCATCACGGAGATGGAGCACCACTCCAACATCGTCCCGTGGCAGCTGCTCTCGCAGCGCACCGGCGCGAAGCTGAAGTGGTTCGGCCTCACCGACGACGGCCGGCTCGACCTGTCCAACATCGAAGAGGTCATCACGGAGAAGACGAAGATCGTCTCCTTCACGCTGGTCTCCAACATCATGGGCACGGTCAACCCGACCGAGGCGATCGTCCGGCGCGCGCAGGAGGTCGGCGCACTGGTGCTGATCGACGCCTCGCAGGCCGCTCCGCACATGCCGCTCGACGTGCAGGCGCTCGGTGCGGACTTCGTGGCCTTCACCGGTCACAAGATGTGCGGCCCGACCGGCATCGGCGTCCTCTGGGGCCGCCAGGAGCTGCTCGAGGACCTGCCGCCCTTCCTGGGTGGCGGCGAGATGATCGAAACCGTCTCGATGCACTCCTCGACGTACGCCCCGGCGCCCCACAAGTTCGAGGCCGGTACGCCCCCGATCGCCCAGGCCGTCGGCCTCGGCGCGGCCGTGGACTACCTGACCGCGATCGGCATGGACAAGATCGCCGCGCACGAGCACGCGATCACCGAGTACGCGATCAAGCGCCTCGCGGAGGTCCCGGACCTGCGCATCATCGGCCCGACCACGGCCGAGGACCGCGGCGCCGCGATCTCCTTCGTGCTCGGTGACATCCACCCGCACGACGTCGGCCAGGTACTGGACGAGCAGGGCATCGCGGTCCGCGTGGGACACCACTGCGCCCGCCCGGTCTGCCTCCGGTACGGAATTCCGGCGACGACGCGAGCGTCTTTCTACCTGTACTCCTCTCCGGCCGAGGTCGACGCACTGATCGACGGGCTGGAGCACGTACGGAACTTCTTCGGATAAGACGAAGCGACGAAGGCGACGAGGGCGCAGTGAAGCTGGAATCCCTGTACCAGGAACTGATCCTGGACCACTACAAGCACCCGCGCGGGCGAGGCCTGCGCGACGGCGACGCCGAGGTGCACCACGTCAACCCGACGTGCGGTGACGAGATCACCCTGCGCGTGAAGTACGACGGCGAGACCCTCACGGACATCTCGTACGAGGGCCAGGGCTGCTCCATCAGCCAGGCCGGCGCGTCGATACTGAACGAGCTGCTCGTCGGCAAGGAGCTGGGCGAGGCGCGGAAGATCCAGGAAGTCTTCCTGGAGCTGATGCAGTCCAAGGGCAAGATCGAGCCCGACGAGGCCATGGAGGAGGTGCTGGAGGACGCGGTCGCGTTCGCCGGCGTCTCCAAGTACCCGGCCCGGGTGAAGTGTGCTCTGCTGAGCTGGATGGCCTGGAAGGACGCGACCGCCCAGGCACTGGGCGACGCCGAGAGGAAGACGGCATGACCGAGAACGCGACGCCCGAGGCGTCCATCAAGCCGGCCACCGAGGAAGAGGTCCGCGAGGCCCTCTACGACGTGGTCGACCCCGAGCTGGGCATCGACGTCGTCAACCTGGGCCTGATCTACGGCATCCACGTCGACGACGCGAACATCGCGACCCTCGACATGACGCTCACCTCGGCGGCCTGCCCGCTGACGGACGTCATCGAGGACCAGGCGAAGTCGGCTACGGACGGCATCGTCAGCGAACTGCGCATCAACTGGGTGTGGATGCCGCCGTGGGGCCCGGACAAGATCACCGACGACGGCCGCGAGCAGCTGCGCGCGCTCGGCTTCAACGTCTGATCGACGCCTGCCCCAGGCAAGACCCCGCACGACGGCCGTCCGACGGCCGAATGAACAGACGACCCCCGGCACGGATGTGCCGGGGGTCGTCTGTTTTCCCGGCGGACCGGCCGCGTGCACCGGGAGTTGGCCACGGTGGCCGAATCTTCTCGACGGCCGTCACATCGTGACGGCGCAGACGAGAGGACCTCCGTTGACCGTTCGCCCTTCACCGGCACGCCGCCTCGGTGCCGTGGGAGCCGCCGGAGCCGCCGCCCTGCTCGCCGCAGGACTGGCCGCGCCCGCGCACGCCGCCCAGGAAGCCGCCGCCGAACCGAGCATCGCGCTCTCCGCCGGGCACCTGTCCGGGGCCGTCGGCGCGATCGGCGACCCGGCCGTCACCGTGGACATCGCGCAGGAGGGGATGCCCGCCGCCTTCCTCAAGGTCGAGGTCCTCTCCTCCAGCAACCCGGCGGTCGCCGGGCCCGGCGACGTGCGCATCGCGCGGACCTGGCAGGGCGACCGCGAACTGACCGTCCACCCGCGGGCCCAGGGGTACACCGACCTGACGCTCCGGGTGACCGGCCGCGGCGGCAAGACGGCCACGGCCACCCTTTCCTACGCCGCTTCGGCGCGGGTGGGCACCGGCGCCTTCACCACCCGCTACCTCACGGGCTCCGCCGACTCCTCGGCCGCCGTGGACGTCGGCGGCGGCTACGCGCTGGTGGCCGACGACGAGACCAACGTGCTGCGCCTGTACGACCGGCTGCGCTCGGGCGCCCCCGTGAAGACCTGGGACCTCGGCCCCGCGCTCGGCATCAAGAAGGAAGCCGACATCGAGGCGGCCGCCCGCGTCGGCGACACCGTCTACTGGACGGGCTCGCTCGGCAACAACAAGGACGGCAAGTACAAGGCCGAGCGCAACACCGTCTTCACCACCCGGCTCACCGGGACGGGAGCCGACACCGAGATCGTCTTCGGCTCCGCCTACAAGGGCCTGCGCGAGGACCTGATCGCCTGGGACACGGCCCACGGGAACCGCTACGGCTTCGCGGCGGGCACGGCGGCCGGCAAGATCCCCAAGAGCATCGACGGGTTCAACGTCGAGGGCCTGGAGTTCGCTCCCGGTTCCACCACCACCGCCTACCTGGGCTTCCGCGCCCCGCTGGCGCCCGCGGTGCCCGGCGGCAAGGCACTGGTCGTGCCCGTCACCAACATCGACCAGGTCGTGGCCGGCGCGGCCAAGCCGGTCTTCGGCGAAGCGATCGAGATGGACCTCGGCGGGCTCGCGATCCGTGACATCCGCAAGAACGCCGCCGACCAGTACCTGGTCCTGGCCGGCTCCTGGGCGGCGGACGACAACTCCGACCCGTACGCCCTCTACCAGTGGGACGGCGTCCCGGGCCACGCCCCGGTCAAGCGGGCCGACCTGCCGACCACCGACCCCGGCGGCTGGGAAGCCGTGGTCTCCGTACCCGACCTGCGGCTGCCCGGCGCCCGCGTCCAGCTGATCACCGACAGCGGCTCCGCCGACCTGTACGGCGACGGCACCGAAGCCAAGGACCTCGACCACCCGGAGTGGAAGAAGTCCCGGTCGGGATGGTTCGCGCTCAGCCCGATTCGCGGAGGTCACCGATGAACACGCAGCATGGGAAGACGATGAAGAAGACGTACCTCGGGGCCGCCGGCATCGCCGCCCTGCTGATCGCCGCCACGACGATGCCCGCGCAGGCGGTGACGTACGGCACGCCCACCATCTCGCTGTCCGCCTCCTACCTGTCCGGGGCCGTCGGCGCGACGGGTGACCCGACGGTGGACGTGACCGTGGCGCAGAGCGGCGCGGACGTCTCCGCGCTCACCGTGAGCGCCTCGGCGTCCAGCAAGGCCACGGTCGCCGGGACCGGCGACGTGAGCGTGACCGGGACCGGCGCGGTCCGCAAGCTGGCGGTCGCCGCGCGCGGCCGCGGTTACACCAACCTCACCGTCAAGGTGACCGGGCTGGGCGGCAAGACCGCCACCAAGACGCTGTACTTCGCGGCCTCCGCGGCGGTGCAGAACCCGGCCGAAGCGCGCTACTTCACCGGTGCCTCCGACTCCTCGGCCGCCGTGGACGTCGGCGGCGGGTACACGGTCGTCGCCGACGACGAGAGCAACGTGCTGCGCCTGTACGACCGCGCCAACTCCGCGGCCCCGGTCAGGACCTGGGACTTCAGCTCGCAGCTCGGCGTCACCAAGGAGGTGGACATCGAGGGCGCGACCCTGATCGGCGGCACCATCTACTGGACGGGCTCGCTGGGCAACAACAAGGACGGCGAGTACAAGGCGCCCCGCAACACGGTGTTCACCACCACGCTGAGCGGCTCGGGCTCCACCGCGCAGCTCGCGTACGGGCGTTCGTACAAGAAGGTCCGCGAGGACCTGGTCGCCTGGGACAAGGCCAACGGCAACCGCTACGGCTTCGCCGCCGGTACGGCCGCCGGTGAGGCGCCGAAGCAGATCGACGGGTTCAACGTGGAGGGCCTGGAGTTCGCTCCCGGTTCCACCACCACCGCCTACCTGGGCTTCCGCGCCCCGCTGGCCCCGGCGGTGATCGGCGGCAAGGCGCTGGTCGTGCCCGTCACCAACTTCGACAAGGTGATCTCCAGCGGGACCAAGGCCACCTTCGGCGCGGGCATCGAGCTCGACCTCGGCGGGCTCGCGATCCGTGACATCCGCAAGAACGCCGCCGACCAGTACCTGATCCTGGCCGGCTCCCGGGCGGCGGACGACAACTCCGACCCCTATGCCCTTTACCAGTGGGACGGGATCGCGGGCCACGCCCCGGTCAAGCGCGCCGACCTGCCGACCACCGACCCCGGCGGCTGGGAGGCCATCGTGGCGGTGCCCGACCTTTCGGTCGCGGGCGCGCGGGTGCAGCTGATCACCGACAGTGGCTCCGCCGACCTGTACGGGGACGGCGCCGAAGCCAAGGACCTCACCCACCCGGAGTGGAAGAAGTCCCGCGCGGCCTGGTTCACGCTGAACTGAGCTCCCCTGATTGCGCAGACTGCCTGGTGAGCTCCTCGGTCAGGTGCTCGCGGCGGATCCGCCGGTCTGCGTAGAGCAGACCGGCGGTGAGCTGCGGGAAGCAGAGCAGCAGTGTCTGCGCGAGCATCCCGCCGAGTGCGGTGAGGGCCGCGTGCACGAAGCCGCCGTCCACCGCCGGGATCAGGCTGAGCGCCCCGGCGAAGGCGAAGGGCAACTGGACGGCGTACGCCGCTGCGAGCGCGATCGCGGCGGCGAGAGCGGTGAGGCCGAGCGTGCGCCACCAGGCCCCGCGCACCAGGCGGGCCGAGCGGCGCAGGGCGCCGAGCGGGCCGCGCCCCTCGCAGGCCGCGACCGTGGGCGCGAGCGCGAACAGGACCCCGCATCCGAGTGCGGCCGGCAGGGTGGCCGCCGCCAGGAGCGGGGGCAGCCCGGCGGCCAGAACGGCGGCGCCCGGTCCGGCCACGGCTCCGAGGATCAGGAGCTGGGTGCCGAGGACGGCCGCGCAGCGGGGGCCGGCGGCGCGCAGCAGCGTACGGGCGGTCGCGGGGCGGCCGAGTACCGCCGGGAGGAGCACGGCGCCCGTCAGGGCGGAGGCCAGGGCGCAGGTCGCCAGGGTGGCCAGGGCCGCGGCGGGAACCAGGGCGTCGACGGGCCGGGCGTGCAGCGCGAGCGCGGTCAGGACGGCCGCGGCGACCAGCAGTAGCGCGGCGAGCTGGCCGAGGAGCATGGCGGTGGCGAGGCGGACCCCGTAGCGGGCGAGGGCGGCGAAGGCCCCGCCGAGTATCTCGCCGGGGGTGAGCGGCCGCAGGGATATCACCCCGGGCCGGGGAGCCTGCGGGGGCAGCCAGCCGCCGCCCCAGGGCGTCCACCGCGACCCGCCCCTCGCTCCGTCCTGGGTCATGCGGATCTCCCGTCCCCCGGTGGGCGCGCCCCGGTGCCGCCGCGCCGACACCGTAGCGGCCGGGGCCGGAGAAGTCCCGGGGACACGCAGATATGTACGACTGTCCATAACGATGTGTACTGTCGTACGCATGCCCTACATACTGCTCGCCGCCGCCATCGTCGCAGAGGTCGCCGGTACCACCGCCATGAAGTTCAGCGAGGGCTTCACGAAGCTGTGGCCCTCGCTGATCACGCTGGTGGGCTACGTCATCGCCTTCACCCTGCTCGCGCAGACGCTGAAGTCGATGTCGGTGGGGACGGCGTACGCGATCTGGGCCGGCGTCGGCACGGCCGCGATCGCCGCGATCGGCATGGTCTTCATGGGGGAGGCCGCGACCGCCGCGAAGATCGGCGGCATCGCGCTGGTGATCGCCGGGGTCGTGCTGCTGAACCTCGGGGGGACCACGCACTGATGGCCGCCGGAGTTCCGGCGGCCATCAGCGGGCGCCGGGGCTGTCGGGGGCTTGTCGGGTCAGGGGCGTCCGCTACCGGACGTCGACGAGGTCCTCGCGGCTCGCGGCGTTGAAGTAGTACGGCGTGGCCGGTTCGTAGCGGGCCTTCCAGGTCCCGTCCTTGCCGGCCGTGAAGGCCCTCTTGAACGTGCCGTCGGCACGCGTCGTGGTGGTACCCGTCAGCTTCCACGTGGTGGTGCCGGTCGCGCGGAAGTAGATGCGGACCGGCTGGTCGCCGTGCCCGGTCCAGTTCGGCTTGGAGTACCACTTCTGGGTGAGCCTGCCGGTAATGGTGATCGGCCGGCCTGCCTTGACCGGCTCCGGGGTGGCGTTGAATTCCGGGATCGCCGTCATCCCTCGGCCCGCGAAGGCGGACCCCGAGGCGGGTCCGGCGGGGATCTGGACGGCTCCGGCGTACCGCAGCCGCCAGTCGCCGGGGCCCGGGTAGGGCAGCGTCGTCGTGACGAGGGCCGTGCTGGTGCCGGCCGGGGCGCCGCTGTCCACGGTCGCCTTGGTGGTCCAGTCGGGGGCGCCGTAGGGACGGAACTCGGCTAGGACCTTCAGCTTCACGGGAGCCGGGATGTCGTACCGGTCGATCTTCGCGGTGACGGTGACCTTCTTGTCGGCGCTGACGGAGGTCGTCGTCTGCTCGTGGAAACCGGCGCTGGTGGAGGGGTCCACGACCACGGGCGTCGCCCCGGCGGCCATCCAGACCGAGTTGGACAGACTGATGCGCCCGGGCCGCGTGCCGTTGATCAGGACCTGTGTGGTGAACCGGCCGTTCTCGCCGGTCTTGAACTCCCCCGCGGTGTCGTGGCGCAGGGCGGTTCCGACGGGCACCGGCTTCGGGGTGCCGTCGCCGCCCACGAAGGTGACCCGGCCGCTCACCGGCGCCTTGGAGCCGTCCGGTCCGACCACCTTGGCGGAGTCCAGGGTGATCTTCGGGGTCGGGAAGCCGGCGATGTCCACCTCCCGCTCCTGCCCGTGCTCGGGGAGGCGGTCCCTGTCCTCCGGCCGGAGTTTCACCATGAGCCGGGCTATGTTCAGCTGCTCCGTGCCCGTGAAGGTGAACGGCGTCTCCAGATGCCCTGCGGCATCGGTGACCATCGGGGTGGCGGCCCCTGGTGTGTCGAGAACCAGCTTGCCGTTGGCGAGTGGCTGGTCGGTGTCGTTGCGGGGGTCGCGGGCCACGGCGTCGGCCTTGATGGTGACCGTCCGGTTCTCCAAGTGCGGCCTGCCGACCACCTCGAAGGCGGTGACCCGGGGGATCAGGCGGTAGTCGAGGGTGGCCTTGTTCTTGTGCAGGATCGTTTCGCCCAGGGTGTCGTCGTACTCGACGTCCAGGCTGTACTGACCCAGGTCCGCCAGCCGCAGCGGTGCGGACTGGATGCCCCAGAAACCCGGGTCGTCCTGGCAGGACGGGCTGCACGGGTCCTCGTCCTCCATGTACTCGAACGAGGTGACCGTCGCGACCGGGGTGTCCGTGCCGGTCTTGCGCAGGTGCACCTTGAGGTCCTTCGGCTGCTGGGTGCCGAAGTCCAGGTAGAGCCGCGTCTGGTCGGTCCAGGACCTGAAGCCGGACGGGTGGGGGTCGGCCGCCTGGGCGGTCGCGGGAATCGTCAGCACGACTCCGAGCGCCGTGACCGTACACAGAGCGGCCAGGCTGCGTTTCCTCATGGGTGTCCCTCCGGGAGGCTGATGGATGATCAGCATTCGGAGAGGAGACCCGTTTACGGGGCGAACGGTTGTACGGGGATCCGGCCGGACCGCGCCGCGATGCGGCCGGCGGTGTGCGGGGGCGTGCTTGTGTACTGTCGTACGCATGCCTTTCCTGTCGCCCGCCGCCGCGCTCACGGGCGCCGCCCGCTGATGGCCGGCTCGGTGCGCCGCTACGACCCGGACCGGCGGGACCGGATCATCGCCGCGGCCATCCGGGTGGTGGGCGCCCGGGGCATCGCCGGGCTCAGCCACCGCAGCGTGGCCGCGGAGGCCGATGTGCCGCTCGGCTCGACCACGTACCACTTCAAGACCCTGGACGACCTGCTGGTCGCCGCGCTGCGGCAGGCCAACGAGGGCTTCGCCCGGGCGGTGGCGGACTCCGCGGCGCTGGCCGATCCGGGTGCGGACCTGGCGGGCGCCCTGGCCGTCCTGCTGGGCGAGTTCCTGGGGGCGGGCCGGGCGCGGGCGGAGCTGGAGTACGAGCTCTACCTGGCAGCCCTGCGCCGCCCCGCGCTGCGTCCCGTGGCGGCGGAATGGTGCGAGGCCGTCTCCGCGGCGCTGTCCGCGCGGACGGACCCGGCCACGGCGCGGGCGCTGGTGGCGGTCATGGACGGGATCAGCCTGCAGGTGCTGCTGACGGGGGCGGAGTACGACCGGGCGTACGCCTGCGAGGTCCTGCGGCGGGTGCTGCGGGCCTGACGGCGGCAGGCCCTAAGCGCCGCGGACCGCCGCCAGGGCGGCGGCCACGCTCGCCTCGATGTCCCGGACCGGGTAGAAGACCTCGCGGACCGTCCGGTCTCGGTCCACGACCAGCGTCAGGCGCTTCAGCCGGCTGATGCCGCCCGCCCGGAACGTCGGCAGCCGCAGCGCCGTCACGAGCCCGAGTCCCGCGTCGGAGAGCAGGGGGAAGCGGAGCCCCTCGGCCTCCGCGAACTCTTGCTGCTCGTCCGGCCTCTGGGTCGACACCCCGTGCACCGTCGCGCCCGCCGCCGTGAACTCCCCGAGCTGGTCCCGGTAGGTGCACGATTCGAGGGTGCACCCCCGCGCCCCGGGGATCGCGGCCCACCCCGGCGGGTAGGACTCGGACCGGGCGAACGCGCCCGGGAAGCAGTACAGGACGGTGAACGGGGTGTCCGCCACCGGGTCGCGGAGCTCGCCGAAACGGTCCGGCAGCGTCAGCTCCGGCAGCCGGGTGCCGCGCAGCGCGTGGACCCGTACGGCCTCGCGCGAGGTCTCGTCCGTCGTCGCCGTCATTTCTCCCTCCCCCAGAATCCAGGTGTCCCCCCAGTCCTGGAGGGCGACCAGCACCGGCAGCAGCCCGCGTCCGCGCGGGGTCAGCCGGTACGCGTGGCGCACCGGGCGGTCCTGGTACGGCTCGCGGGTCAGTACGCCCGCTTCGACGAGCAGCTTCAGCCGTTCCGTCAGGACCTTGCGGGACATGCCCAGTTCGCGCTGGAACTCGTCGAAGCGGTGCACGCCGCGTGCGGCGTCGCGCACGATCAGCAGCGTCCACCAGTCGCCCACGACGTCGAGGGCCTGGGCGATGGAGCAGTCCGCGTCGTCGAGGTGCGTGCGCTGGGCCATGGGCACTCCTTTGTCCGTTGACCCGAGGCTGCCATGCTGACATGGTGAGTTCCCAAAGGGAACTCACTGAGGGTGCGGGGAGAAAGAGTGTGCTGCAGGGATTCAAGGACGTACCGAGGGTCGTGTGGCTGCTGGCTGCGGGGATCCTCGTCAACGCCGTCGTCAGCTTCACCTTCGTCTTCGTCTTCCTCTACCTGACCGGCCCGCGCGGCCTCGGCGCCGCCCAGGCCGGTCTGATCGTCGGCATCGGCGGCGTCGGACTGGTCGCCGGGAACTTCACCGGCGGCTGGTACGGCGACCGCTTCGGCCACCGCCGGGTGCTGCTCACCGCCTCCGCGCTCGGCGGAATCGCCCTGGTCGTCCTGCCGGCGGTCTCCACCGGCCTGCTGGCCCTCGTCCTGCCGCTCGCGCAGTACGCCTCGGGGGTGATCCGCGCCGCCAACTCCGCGCTGGTCGCGGTCACCGTGCCGGAAGGCTCCCGGCGCCAGGCCTTCGCGCTCACCCGCTTCATGTCCAACGCCGGCTTCGCGGTGGGCTCACCCGTCGGGGCCCTCATCGCGACCGGGCTCTCGTACGACTGGCTCTTCGTCGCGGACGGCCTCGGCACCCTCTTCTTCGCCCTCTGGACCGCCCGGGTCGTCCCGGCCAGGGCAGCCACCGCACCCCCCGCGGCCCCGGACGGGGGTCTGGGCCGCGGGGGCCTGTGGCGCGAGCTGCGCGCGCGGCCGGCCGTACTCGTCCTGCTCGGCGCGATCCTGGTCATCGACACCGTCTACCGGCAGCACTACACGACCTTTCCGGTCGTGCTGGCCGACCACGGTCTGGACACCCGCGCCTACGGACTGCTCATCGCGGTCAACGGCGGTGTGATCATGCTCCTGGAGATCCCCGCCGCCCTCGCCCTGCGCAAGCGCTCCCCGCTGCACATCATCGGCACCGGGCTCGTGCTGGTGGGCGGCGGCTACGCGATGCTGGCGCTCGGAGTGGGCGTCCTCACCGCCGTCACGATGATGGTGCTGCTCACCCTCGGCGAGATCCTCTACAAGACCACCGCCACGGCGTACGTCGCGGACGAGTCGCCCGAGCACGCCATCGGCCGGTTCCAGAGCCTCTACGCGGGCGTCTCCGTCAGCGGTGTGGTCCTCGCCGCGCCCCTCGGCGGAGCCCTGTACGACGCCGCGCCGGGCCTGCTGTGGCCGCTGTGCGCGGTCCTCGGCGCAGCCGCCGGCGGGACCGTCCTGGTCATGGGTTCGCGCGGGGCCCGGCGACGCGTGCGCCCGGCACATGAGACCGGTTCGCGACCGCGGGCCGTCGCCGGTTAGGTTTCGGGCATGACTGCTACGCGTACCACCGGCGCCGTCGCCGCCGGACTTGCCACCATCACCGCCGACGGCACCGTCCTCGACACCTGGTTCCCCGCCCCCCAGCTGGTCGCCGAGCCCGGCCCGGCCGGCACCGAGCGCCTCACCGCCGAACAGGCCGTGGAGCTGCTGGGCGCCACCGCGCCCAAGGCGATCCGCCAGGACGCGGTCCGCGGCGTCGAGGTCGTAGCCGTCCGCACCGTGATCGCCTCCCTGGAGGACAAGCCGCTGGACGCGCACGACGCGTACCTGCGCCTGCACCTGCTCAGCCACCGCCTGGTCAAGCCGCACGGCCAGAACCTGGACGGCGTCTTCGGCCTGCTGGCCAACGTCGCCTGGACCTCGCTGGGCCCGGTCGCGATCGACCAGGTCGAGACGGTCCGCCTGAACGCGCGCGCCGAGGGCCTGCACCTCCAGGTCACCTCGATCGACAAGTTCCCGCGGATGACGGACTACGTCGTCCCCAAGGGCGTGCGCATCGCCGACGCCGACCGGGTCCGCCTCGGCGCGCACCTCGCCGAGGGCACCACCGTCATGCACGAGGGCTTCGTCAACTTCAACGCCGGCACCCTGGGCACCTCCATGGTCGAGGGCCGGATCTCCGCGGGCGTCGTGGTCGGCGACGGCTCCGACATCGGCGGCGGCGCGTCCACCATGGGCACCCTGTCGGGCGGCGGCAAGCAGATCATCTCGATCGGCGAGCGCACCCTGATCGGCGCCGAGGCGGGCGTCGGCATCGCGCTGGGCGACGAGTGCGTCGTCGAGGCGGGCCTGTACGTGACCGCGGGCACCCGCGTCACCCTGCCGGACGGCCAGGTCGTCAAGGCCCTGGAGCTCTCGGGCGCCAACAACATCCTCTTCCGCCGCAACTCGGTCTCCGGCGCCGTTGAGGCCCGCCCGTACAAGGCGGCCTGGGGCGGCCTGAACGAGGTCCTCCACAGCCACAACTGACCGACCCCGGTCCGGTCACGCGAACGCCCTCCCACCCCGACGGGGTTGGGAGGGCGTTGTGCGTGGTGAGAGCCCTCCCGCCCCGAGCGGGGGAGGGACTTCGCGCACGCGGGTTCCGCGCGGGCCGGGGATCCGGCCGGCGGCGGCGTCAGTGCAGGGGGATCGTGCGGACCAGGCCGGCGAAGGCCTGCTGCTCCGCCTCGGTCAGTTCCACCGACTCCATCGGGTGGACGGACCTGCCGCGCTGGGCCGGGATGACCGCGAGGCCTTCGAAGGCGCCTGGTTCCGGGTGGTGGAAACGGCTGTCCCACAGCATGTGGCCGAGGCCGATCAGCCAGACGGCGGCGGCCACGAGCAGGACGGCGATGCCGATTTCCTGAGCGAGGGAGATGGAGGGGAACACGCGGTCCTCCAAAGGAGTGCTGGAGCGGTACAAGATCGGGCGTGGGGACACTCAACACCAGAACCGCCCGAATGGGTAGGGATGTGCTGAGCGTCACGCCAGGGCCAAAGGTCCCTTCCTCGGCTCCCGACCGTCCCGACTAGCGCAGCGGCAGCTTGAAGCCCTCGTGGCTCCGGGCGTAGCCCAGCCGCTCGTAGAAGCGGTGCGCGGCGGTGCGCCGCTTGTTGCTGGTGAGCTGCATCAGGCCGCAGCCGCGCTCGCGGGCCCGGTCCGCCGCCAGCTCCATCAGGCGGGCCCCGAGCCCCCCGCCCCGCCGGTCCGCGCGGATCCGTACGGCCTCCACGAGGGCCCGCTCCCGCCCGCCCCGGCCCAGACCCGGGATGTACGTCAGCTGCAGGCAGCCGACGAGGTGCCCGTCCTCCTCCAGGACCAGCATTTCGTTGCGCGGGTCCGCCTCGATCGCCGCGAAGGCCCGCTCGTGGGCCTCGGAGACCGGCTCGGAGATCGGCTCGGAGACCGGCTCGGGGGTCGGATCCCCGGTGCCGGCCGCGGCCGCATCCGGGTTCTCGTCCTGAGCCAGCAGGGCGAGTACGGCGGGCAGGTCCTGACGGGTCGCGGTACGGAAGATCATGCCGGGATCATGCCAAAGGGGCCGGGCGGCGGTGCGGCCCGGCCCCTTCGGCGCCGCCGCTACGGGCGGAAGCGCACGACCTGCGGGTCGTGGTCGCTGTTCTGGTTCGAGAACTCGGCGTTGATGTGCACGCTGTCGTAGCTGAACTGCTTGATGCCCGGGCTCGTCAGGATCTGGTCGAGGACCTGCGCGTTGCCCTGGTAGACGTACGAGTAGCGCTCCGGCCTCGGCAGCGACTTGATCGCCGCGTACAGCGCCCCGCCGTCTTCCAGCGCCTTCGTGGTGTCCGAGAACTCGAAGTCGTTGATGTCGCCGACCACGAGGACCGCGGCCTTCTTCTCCACCGCCAGGATGTCCTTCACGAAGCCGTTCACGGCCTGCGCCTGGAGCAGCCGCTTGGCCTCGGAGGAGCGCACCGGAGGCTGGTGCGAGGAGGTCAGGCCCTCGTCGCCGCCCTTCGACCCGAAGTGGTTGGCGATCACGAAGACCGTCTTGCCGCGGAAGACGAACTCTCCGGCCAGCGGCTTGCGGCTGTCCACCCACGCCGGGTTGGCCGGGTCGATCCGGCCCGGGGAATGGGTCAGGGCGGCCTTGCCGTTCTCCTTGACCACGCCGGTCGCCGTCACGGCGTCGCCCGGGGCGCGCTCGGTGAAGGAGACCCGCGCCGGGTTGAAGAGGAACACCTGGCGGATGTTGCCGCCGGGCTCGCCGCCGTCCTTCTTGTCCTCCGGGTTGATGGTTCGCCACTGGTAGGCCGGGCCGCCCGCGGCCGTGATGGCCGTGGTGAACTTCGTCAGCGTGGCCTCGGCCGAGACCGTGCCGTCGTTCTTGGCGCCGTTGTCGTCCTGGATCTCCTCCAGGGCGAGGATGTCGGGGGAGGCGAGGTTCTCGACGACGGCCTTCGCCAGGTTGTCGAACTTCTCCTGCGGGTCGGACGGGTCGAGGTTCTCCACGTTGTACGTGGCCACCGCGAGCTCGTTCGAGGCCTGCGCCTTGGTCTTCTCCGGGGCGAGGGTGCCCGGCTTGACCGTGCCGAGGGTGCGGGCCACCAGGGTGTAGCCGCCGAACTGGTTGAAGTCCAGCGGGCCTTCGGTGGGGCCGGTCAGCTTGTCGCCGACGTTGGCCACCGGGAACGGCTGCTGCGCGAGGGGCGCGAGCTGCTGGATCTGGAGGCGGCCGGTGTTCTGGGAGTCGTACGAACCGTAGACCGTGCCACCGCGCTTGGCGTTGTTCTCCCAGCCCTTCACCGTGACCCACAGCTCGGCGTACGGGTCGGTGGCGCCGACCACGCGCGAGTTGCCGATCGCGATGTTCATGCCCTCGAGGGACTCGTAGTAGTCCAGGGCGTAGCGCGAGGGCTCCAGGGTCAGGCCGTTGATGCTGCCGGCTGCGGCCGGGTCGCCCTCCGGGGCGTACGCGCAGGGGACGGAGTACTCGTTGACGGCGGTGGCCGCGGGCAGCGCGTTGCCGGAGGAGACCACGGTCACGACGGGCTTGGAGATCTGGGTGACCGACTGGTTGCCGGAGGCGACGCCGCCGGGGATGTACTCGCCGACCAGGCCGGAGACCGTGACGGCGTCGCCGACCGCGACGGTCGGGACCGAGCTGGTGAAGACGAACACGCCCTCGCTGGTGGCGTCGTCGTCGTCCGTGTCCGGGTCCTGGATCCAGAAGCCGCGCGAACCGTACGTACGAACGCCCGTGACGACGCCCGCGACATCGGCGACCTGCTTGCCGGCCAGCGGGGATATCCGGGTGGTGCCCTGGATGTCGTGGATGCGTATCGGATCGGCGGACGCGGCGCCTTCGGCCGCGTCGGCGGTGCCCGCGAGCAGGCCGGTGGCCAGCGCGGTGGCGACGAGGGCCGCGACGGCGGCGGAACGGGGATGCGAGGAGCGCATGGGCGGGAACTCCGGTGTGTGGAGGAGGAAGCAGATATCTACGCGCGTCAATTTCCTTCGTGGCCGGCAAAGTTGTCAAGCCCTACAGGGAATACGGAGGTTGACTGTGGGATGAACCAAAGGGGAGAGGCCGCCGGGAGCGCCCGAAATGCGTCTACTCTGGGGCGCCATAGGCCTGTACCCGAACCACAGGTACCCGAACGATCCGCACCGAATGCCCCGTACGCGAACCACCCGTATGCGAACGATCCGTACCCGAACGCCCCGTGCCCGAACGCCCCGTGCCCGCGAGGAGAACCGCCCCATGTCCGCAGACTCGCACCCCACGCTGCCGCCGGTACGGCTGCTCCCCGACGCGGAACTGGCCCGCGACGCCCTGGCCGCCCCGCTGTTCGCCCGCGCCGTGCGCCTCGCCCGCTGGGCCGGACCGGACACCCGCGTGGACACCGGCGGCGAGCTCGTCCCCGGGCAACTGCCCGAGGCCGTGGCCCTGCTGGGCCTCGACCCCGCCGACGAGGACTCCGCCGCCCACGCGAGCCAGGCCTGGCGGGTGGCCGTCGACACCGGCCTCGTCGACGTCACCGAACCGGAGGAGGACGGCTCCGACGCCGGCGGGGCGGCCGAGGGGGAGGGGGATTTCGGCACCGCCGAGCCCGGCGAGGACCTGGCACTGGTGACCGGCGGAGCCCCCGGTGACGTGCTCGACCTGTGGCTGGCCGCCCTGGACACCGTCCTCGCGGACGCGGCGGTGCCCGCCCTGGACGACCTCGTCGACGCCCTCGACGCGGGTGGCGAGATCGACTTCGACCAGCTCGACTGGAACCCGCGCCGCGAGGCCGACTTCCTCGACGGGGTTCTCGCCAACCTCTACCTGCTCGCCGTCGCCGAAGGCGGCACGGCCGACGGCCCGGTCCCCCTTCCGGTGCTCGCCGCCTCGATGGTGGTGCCGGACGGCATGGGCGAACCCACCGACGCCGTACTGGAGCAGGTCTCGGACGCGATGATGCGCCTCGACGACCAGTTCCGGCAGCTGGAGCCGATCGGGCTGGTCGAGTTCCGACCCGTCGACGAGGAGCTGATGGCGGAGGCCGAGGACGAGGAGTTCCTCGCGAGCGCGGGAGCGGGCGCAGGGGCGGGCCCCGGCTCCGGCTCCGCTCCCGACGAGGAGGACGTCTCCCGGTACGGGCTGGTACGCCTGACCCCGCTCGGGCTGTACGGGATCCGGGCGCGCATGCTGGAGGCGGGCGTGGAGGCGCCGGCCGTCGGAGAACTGGCCGGCAAGGGCGCGGACGTACTGCTCGACGTGATCTCCCGCTACTCCGAGGCCGCCGCCCAGGCCGAGATCGAACAGTGGCTGGCCGGCCGCCCCGTACCCGAGGCCGCCGCGGAACTGCTCGCAGCGGCGCGCGGCTCCGACACGGGCGGTCCGCTGCGCCGGCTGCGCTGCCAGCAGGCCCTCGCGCCGGCCGGAGCGGAGGCCGAACCGGCCGTCCGCGCGGTACTGGACGACGCGGAGCTCGGCGGGCTCGCCCGGGTCTGGCTGGCCGAGCGCGGGGTGGCCGACGTACCGGCGCCGGACGAGGAGATGGTGTTCTGGCTGACGGTCGACACGATCGCGGCGCAGCTCGCCACGGGCGGCGGGAGCGGCGGGGGAGCCGGGGGCGGGGAGGACGCCGAGGCGGAGCTTCCGCTCCTGATCGAATCGCTGACCGCCCATCACGCCGGGTTCTTCGAGCAGGCCTGGCGGGTGGAGCACCCGGCGACGGCCCACGTGCTGGAGGCGATGGGGCGCCTGCACCCCGACAAGAAGGCCGCCAAGGAGGCCCGGAAGGCCGCGTTCAAGGCGCGTTCCCGGGGCGTATGAGGCATGGACAACCAGCCGTTCCCGAACGGGACTCGGCCAACGCGGTCACCGGACAAGGGGTCGATTCGTTTTTCCGGGTAGTTCAGTCGGCGTTCACGTGCGGGCGGGAGCGTGTGCGCCGACGACCGCACGACAGGCGCACCACCTCCCCACCCCTGGAGACCCGATGCCGCTCAGCCGCAGAGACTTCACCACCCGCACCGCACTCGCGGGCGCGGGAGTCGCCCTCACCGGGACGGTCGGCGCACTCGCCACCGCCCCCGGGGCCCTCGCCGCGGACGACGGCGCACTGCAGGACGCAGACCGCGAAGGCCAGGGCGGCCACGGCCACGGCCCCGGCTACGGCCCGCTCGTGCCCGACCCGGCCGGCATCCTGGCCCTCCCCGCCGGATTCGCGTACCGGGTGATCACCCACAGCGGCGTCACGAAGCTCGACTCCGGCGAGAGCACCCCGTCCAACCACGACGCCACGGCCGCCTTCGAGGGCCACCGGGGAGTCACCCTCCTCGTCAACAACCACGAGCTGAAGGGCCCGCGCACGAACTGGACGCACCCCGTCCCGCTCACCGAGGGCCTCGTCTACGACCCGGCCGCGGCCGGCGGCTGCACGGTCGTCGAGGTCCGCCGCGGCGGCGAGGTCGCCGAGTGGGTGGGCATCTCCGGCACGTCGACCAACTGCGCGGGCGGCACCACCCCCTGGGACACCTGGCTGACCTGCGAGGAGAACTCGGACCTCGCCGGCAAGAACGGGATGACCAAGGACCACGGCTACGTCTTCGAGGTCGACCCGCACGACCGCCGCGCCAACCTCGCCCCCAAGCCGGTCAAGGCGTTCGGGCGCTACGACCACGAGGCCGTGGTCATCGACCCGCGCCACGGCCACGCCTACCTCACCGAGGACGCCTCCAACCCGAACGGGCTGCTCTTCCGCTGGACCCCGCCGGCAGGCTTCCGCCATGGGCGCGGCAAGCTCCGTCACCTCGCCGACGACGCCGGTGTGCTGGCGGCCGCCAAGTGCTTCGACAGCGCGGGGCGGTTCGTCGACGACCTCTCGCGGGCGACGAAGATCGGGACCACCTACGGGGTGGACTGGGTGCCGGTCCCGGACCGCGACGCGCGCACCCTGGCGGTGCGCAAGCAGTTCGGCGAGGCGGCCGTGACCCGCGCGCGCAAGCTGGAGGGCATGTGGTGGGCCGACGGCGGCGCGTACTTCGTCTCCTCCTACGCCCGTGAGGAGAGCCCGGGCGCGGCCCACGACGGCCAGGTGTGGTTCTACGACCCCAAGCGCCGCACGGTGCGGCTGCAGGTCCTGCTCGGGGTGAACGCCGATCCGTCGGTGGAAGGCGGGTACGACGGCCCGGACAACATCACGGTCTCCCCGTACGGCGGTCTGATCATCGCCGAGGACGGCTCGGGGCTGCAGCACCTGTTCGGCGCGACCGAGTCGGGGCGCACCTACCCGCTGGCCCGCAACGAGATGAACATGGGGACGGCCGAGGAGCCGGAGTACTCGGAGTTCACGGGCGTCTGCTTCTCGCCGGACGGGCGGACGCTGTTCGCCAACATCCAGGACCCGGGCATCATGCTGGCCGTCACGGGACCGTGGCGGCGCAGGCGCTGACCCGCCGGCCGCGGACATGAGAAGAGCCGCCGGCCTTCGGGCCCGGCGGCTCTTCTCTTTGCCTCATCTGTTCGTCTGTTCGTCTGTTCGTTTACTGAGCTTCGGCGCGGCTGGCCGCGGCCCACTCCTCGAGGAGGAACTCGTACGCCTCGGAGGGCCACTCGCCGTCCACCCGGCTCTCGACGAGCTGCCGGATCGCCTCGTTCGCCTCGGCGGCGGACGGGCGCGCGGGGCCCGCGGGCTGGAGTGTCTGGTGCATGGTTCCAAGGCTACGGGCGGGCACTGACAGCCACCTCCGTATTAAGGGTGGAACAGATCACCCGGGGAGGGTGTCCGTCGCTCCATGTGCCCGCCCACCTGCTCAGAGTGCCTGTGCGGCCGGTTTGACCATGCCCCGCACTGTGCGCGACTTCACAAACTCGCCCATGGCCGTCATCTCCCATTCGCCGGAAAACTGCTTGATCAGCTTGGCCATCATCACGCCGGTCTGCGGCTCGGCGCTCGTGAGGTCGAAGCGGACCAGCTCCTCGTTGGTCGCGGCGTCGATGAGGCGGCAGTAGGCCTTGGCCACCTCGGTGAACTTCTGGCCGGAGAAGGAGTTGACCGTGAAGACGAGGCCCGTCGCATCCGCGGGCAGCCGGCCGAGGTCCACGACGATCACCTCGTCGTCGCCCGCGCCCTCGCCGGTGAGGTTGTCGCCCGAGTGCTTGACCGATCCGCCGAGGATGGACAGCTTGCCGAAGTAGCAGCTGTCGATGTGGTTGCGCTGCGGGCCGTACGCGATGACCGAGGCGTCGAGGTCGATGTCCCGGCCGCGGAACGCGGGCTCCCAGCCGAGGCCCATCTTGACCTGGGAGAGCAGCGGGCGGCCGCCCTTGACCAGGGACACGGTCTGGTTCTTCTGGAGGCTGACCCGGCCCTTGTCGAGGTTGATCTTCCCGGCGCCGGGTGCGGCGGCGGCAGCGGCGACCGGAGCCGGGGCGACCGGTGCGGGGGCGACGGGCGCGGGTGCCGGGGTCGCCCCGGGTGCGCCGCTGGTGAGCCAGGGCGAGGCCGCGTACGTGGGCGGCGCCGCCGGGGGAGCCGGGGGCGCGGGCGGTACGGGCGGGGCGACGGGGGCCGGGGCGGCTGCCGCCGGAGCCGGCTCCTCCTCCACCGAGACGCCGAAGTCGGTCGCGATGCCGGCGAGGCCGTTCGCGTACCCCTGGCCGACCGCGCGCACCTTCCACACGCCGCCGCGCTGGTAGACCTCGACGACCACCAGGGCGGTCTCCGTGCCGAGCTGCGGCGGGGTGAAGGAGGAGATCACCGCTCCGCTGCCGGCGTCCCGGACGGTGGCGGTGGGCTCGATGCCCTGGAAGGACTGGCCCGCGGCGTCCGGGCTGGCGGTGATGACGATCCGCTCGATGCCGGGCGGGACCGCGGCGGTGTCCACGGTGATCGAGTCCGGTGCCGTGCCGCCGCCCGAGCGGTAGGTGACGCCGGGGCCGGACGGCTGGTTGAAGAAGATGAAATCGGCGTCGGAACGCACCTTGCCGTCGGCGCCGAGGAGCAGCGCGGACACGTCGAGCCGCACCGGGGCAGCCACGTCGACCGTCACGCGGACGGCATTGAGCGGCAGGTTGGAACCAGGGGTCATAGCGGTCATGCCGGGAGAACGACCGAGGTGGCTTTGCCGTTCCCTTACTTTCACCCGGTTTCCCGGTTCTTCACTCCCGCCACACTCCGGCCCCACTCTCGCTCCACTCCGGCCCCGCTCTCGCGCCCGCGCCTCAGGCGCGGCCCCGGTTGCGGGGGTGGTTCCTGGCGGTCCGCTCGTTGCCGAACTTGTAGGAGCCGGTCCAGCGCGCCATGACGAGCTGGGCGTCACCGGCTTCGACCTCGGCCAGGAACGCGGCGGCCCGACCGCCCCGGAGGGTGGCCGCGGACCGGCCCTGGTGGGTGATGACGACGCTCTGGTCGCCCCGCTGTTCGTACGAGAATCCGTGAGGTTTCGGCATGGGCCGAGGGTGCCGTCCCCGGGCGGCGGCCTGCAACGCAATTCCTCGACCCGCCTCGCGATGCGGTGTCAGCTCCGCCGAGTAAGATCCCTTTTGCGGCGATTTCATGCGCTATGGAAGAGGTTTGTCATGCCTGCTGGTGCAGCACTCACGGCCGAATCGATCGGCCCGGTGGACGTCGCCGTGGTCAGCTTCGACGGCAACCGGTTCAACGGCGATGTCGCCCCGGCCCTGCGCGAGCTCCAGGAGAGCGGAGTGGTGCGCATCCTCGACCTCACCTTCGTCCGCAAGGAGCGGGACGGCGCGGTGTCCGTGGTGGAGCTCGCCGACTCCGAGGTGGCCGATCAGTTCGAGCGGGTCCTCGGCGAGGAGTTCGACCTGCTGAGCGACGAGGACCTGGAGACCGTGGCGCAGGGCCTCGCCCCGGAGTCCTCCGCGCTCGTGGTGGTGTGGGAGAACGCCTGGGCCACGCGCCTGGCCTCGGCGGTACGGGAATCCAACGGGCAGGTGCTCTTCATGGAACGCATTCCACGGGACGGCGTCGAACGGGCCGTCGCCGCACTGACCGAGAAGTAGGGAGGAGAGTCATGCGTCGACGCATGGGGCGCCCGGGTCTGCTGGGCGCGATGGCCCGCACCGCGGTCGTGGCGGGTACGGCCACCGCGGTCTCCGGCAGGATGCAGCGGGGCCAGGCCGAGCGCAGCGCGCAGCAGCAGGCGGCGGCGGACGCCGAGCAGCAGGCCCTCGTCAACCAGGCGGCGGCCCAGGCGGCCGCGCAGCAGCAGGCCTGGCAGCAGGCGCAGCAGGCCCAGCCGCCGGCCGCCGCGGCTCCCGCGGTCGACCGGGTCGGCCAGCTCACGGCGCTGGCCGAACTGAAGGCCCAGGGCCTGCTCACCGACGAGGAGTTCGCGGCGGAGAAGGCCCGGGTCCTGAGCGCCTGACCCCGCCGCGGCCCCCGATGGCCGACCTAGCCTCCCGTGACCCGTCGCGGGAGGTTCAGGGGGTTGGCCTCGCGGAGTTCCGCCGGGAGCAGGGCGTCCGGGACCGACTGGTAGGCCACCGGGCGCAGCCAGCGCTCGATCGCGGTGCCGCCGACCGAGGTGGAGTGGGAGGTCGCCGCCGGGTAGGGGCCGCCGTGGTGCTGGGCCGGGGCCACCGCCACACCGGTCGGCCAGCCGTTGACCACGACCCGGCCCGCCAGCGTCGTGACCTGGGAGATCAGCTCCGCCGCCGGACCCGGGCCGCCGTCCGCCTCGGCGGCCGACAGCTGGAGGGTCGCGGTGAGGTTCCCGGGGAGCCGCCCGAGCACGGCGGCGGCCTCGTCCTGGCCCGCGTACCGGGCCAGCACGGTGACGGGGCCGAAGCACTCCTCCAGGAGCACCTCGTAGGGCCCGCCCTCGAGCAGGGTCCGCGCGGGCACGCTGAGATAGCCCGCGCCGACGGTGTGCTCGCCGCCGGAGCCGGGGGTGACGGGCGCGTCGACCCCGGGCAGCGCCGCGCGTTCGCGGACCCCGGCGACGAAGTTCGCCCGCATCCGGTGGTCGAGGAGCACTCCGGGCTCGGTCTCCCCGATCGCTTTGGTCAGGGCGCCCGCGAGCCGGTCCCCGTCCGCGCCCTCGGGTACGAGGACCAGGCCGGGCTTGACGCAGAACTGGCCGACGCCGAGCGTGACCGAGCCGGCCAGCCCGCCGCCGATCTCCTCGGCGCGCTCGGCGGCGGCCGCCGGGGTGACCACGACCGGGTTCAGGGAGCCCAGTTCCCCGTGGAAGGGGATCGGTACGGGCCGCGCCGCGGCGGCGTCGAACAGGGCCCGCCCGCCCCGGATGGACCCGGTGAACCCGGCGGCGCCGACCAGCGGGTGCCGGATCAGCTCCAGGCCCGCGTCGAACCCGTGGACCACGGCGACGACCTCGGCCGGCAGCCCGGCGGCGACGGCGGCCCGGCGCAGCAGCGAGGCGCACAGCTCGGAGGTGGCCGGGTGGTCGGGGTGCGCCTTGACCACGACCGGGCAGCCCGCGGCCAACGCGCTGGCGGTGTCGCCGCCGGGCACGGAGAAGGCGAGGGGGAAGTTGGAGGCGGCGTAGACCGCGACCACGCCCAGCGGCACCTTGTAGCGGCGCAGTTCGGGGCGGGGCGGGGTGGTGGTGGGATCGGCGTGGTCGATCCGGATGTCGAGGTAGGAGCCCTCGTCCACGGCGTCGGCGAAGGCGCGGAACTGGCCCGTGGTGCGGGCGAGCTCGCCGGTGAGCCGGCCGGGGCCGAGCGCCGTCTCGGCGTCGGCGGCCTCGATGACGTGGGAGCCCGCCTCGTCGAGCAGATCGGCGGCGGCCCGCAGGAAGGCGGCGCGCCTCCCGGCGTCGGCCAGCGAGCCGCGGGCGGCGTGGGCCGCGCGCACGGCTTCGTCCACCTCCCGGGGTGTGGCCTCCACCGCAACCTGCTCGCGGTGCTTCCCGGTGCGGGGGTCCACACTCCAGACTGGTGTTGCTGCCATGGCGAACTGCCTCCTGGATCTACGCTGACCCGCGCGGATGCGTTCAGTATTGTGAACGCTGTTCCGTTGGATGAATGATCACATCCACCGTGGACTCTATTTCCGTGTCTTCCGGGTTGACAAGAGACAGCAAGAGACAGAGGGGCACGAAGGCGGATGACCACCACAGCTGAGTCGGGGGGCTCGGGAGCGCCGGCGGCCGTCAAGTCGGCGGTACGCACGGTCCAGTTGCTGGAACACTTCGCTTCCCGGCCGGGGCTGCACAGCCTGGCCGACATCCAGAGCGATCTCTCCCTTCCCAAATCCAGCCTGTACATGCTGCTGCGCACCCTGGTGAACCTGGGCTGGGTGGAGACGGACGCGACGGGCACGCGGTACGGCATCGGCGTGCGGGCGCTGCTCGTCGGCAGCTCGTACATCGACGGGGACGAGGTGGTCGCGGCGGCGCGGCCCACCCTGGACCGGCTCTCCGACGACACGACGGAGACGATCCACCTGGCCCGGCTGGACGGGACGAGCGTGGTCTACCTGGCGACCCGGCAGTCCCAGCACTACCTGCGGCCCTTCACCCGCGTCGGGCGGCGGCTGCCGGTGCACTCGACGGCGCTCGGCAAGGCGCTGCTGGCCACGCACACGGACGAAGAGGTACGCGCACTGCTGCCGCGGCGGCTCGAAGCCGTCACCGAGCACACCATCACCGACCGGGAGCGGCTCATCGAGGACCTGGCACTGGTGCGGGAGCAGGGGTACGCGGTGGACCGGGAGGAGAACACGCTCGGACTGCGCTGCTTCGGGGTGGCGGTGCCGTACCGGACCCCGGCGCGGGACGCGGTGAGCTGTTCGGTGCCGGTGGCGCGGCTGACGCCGGGGCACGAACGGGGCATCAAGGCGGCGCTGTTCGCGGCGCGCGACCGGCTGTCGGTGGTGACGCGGCGGATGTAGCCGCGGGTGGTGCGGCGGACGGCCTGGTTCCTCCCCCGGGTGGGGGAGGCGGTTCCCCTTCAAGGGGGAGGTGGCGGGGGCGCGGACGCGGGACCGTTGAGTCATGACCACACGAGCCGTTCACACGCCGCGGTCACCACGACCGACGCACGACGCAGCACAGCCCTCCTCCCCCCGGCTGGGGGCCTGGCGCGGGATCCTGACCGCGGTGGCCATCGCGGCCACCCTCCCGTACCTGACGCTGAAGATCGCCTGGCTGGCCGGGAGCCACATCGGAATACCCGCGGGCAGCGTGCTGCTGGAACCCCGGTTGTTCCTCACCGTGGCGAATGCCGTCACGGTGCTCATGGACGCCAGCGTGATCGCGCTCGTGCTGGTGCTCACCAGGCCCTGGGGCAAGCGGGTGCCGTCCTGGCTGCTGACTGTCCCGACCTTCGTCGCCACCGGCCTGCTCACACCCATCGTGCTCGGGTTCCCCGGCCAACTCCTCCTGAGGGGAATGGGGCTGGGACCGGACACGGCCAAGCAGGCGGCCAATCAGCCCTTCCTCGATGACTGGGTGTTCCAGGTCGTCTATTCGGGCTTCATCCTCCAGGCGATAGCCCTGGCGGGTCTGTTCGTGCCCTATGCGCGGGAGCGCTGGGGCCGGCGCTGGCAAGGCCCTCTCGGAGCGCGGCTTCCGTCACCCACGGGGGTGGTGGCGGGAGCCGCGGCGGCGCTGGCCGTGGTGGTCGCTGGGGCGCACTTCTACTGGGCCTTCGGCGGCACGGCCGGACAGAACGCGTCGCAGATCGCGCAGTACTCCTCGGACACCGCCGTGGGCACCGCGGTCCACGGGATATGCGCGCTGACCGCCGGGGCGGGGGCGGTACTGCTCGCCAGAGGCGGGGTCAGGCGGGCCAGGTGGCCGCTGGCCGTGGCGTGGACCGGGTCGGCGGCGACCCTGTGCTGGGGGATGTGGATGCTGATCGCCTTCACGGGCGGGGACCCCGGCCCGGACGAACGGACCACCGCGGCGACCTACTTGATCTACGCTGGCCAAGTGATCACCGCCATCCTCGCAACGGCCGTCATGGGACGGTTCCTGGCCGGCCGCCGAGCGGGCTGAAGGGGGCAGGGGTGGAGCGGCGACCGGGGGCGCGGATACGGCCGCGCCGGAGGCTCCTGAGGCAGGTGGCTTCGAGCCGGGTTCATCTGAGGTGGGTCCATCTGATCCTCGGCGGAGCCCTGTTGATGCCGTACTTCCTGCTGACACAGGTGGGGGTCGGTATGGCGGCCGGCCGCAGCAACGTCCTCGGTTCCCTCCCCCTGGCCCTCGCCGCCTACGCGGCGGCCCTGCCCCTGATCGCCATGACCGCGATGGCCCCGCTGGTCAGGCCGATGTCGGTGGCCGCGGTCCGGTCCCTGTGCGGGGTGGCGGGGGAGCGGCTGGCCGAGGGACCGGCCCGGAGCTGGGCGGCCCGGGGGCGGACTGCCGCCTGGTGGACCCTGCACCTGGGGGTCGGTGCACTGGTCAGTGCGCTGAGCCTCGCGGTACCGCCCTGGGGGGTGGCGATGATTGCCGTGCCGTTCGTGAGCGCGCTACGGGAAATGCCGCTCGGGCTCGGCTGGTTCAGTACGGGCGCCGAGCCGTACGTGGCCCCCTTGCTCGGGATCGGGCTGCTGGCCGGGCTCGTGCTGTGCGCCGCCGCGGCGGGGGCGGTGCTGGCGCGGCTGGCGCCCGTACTGCTCGGGCCGACGGCGGCGGACCGGCTGGCGGCCGCCGAGGAGCGCGCCGCGGACCTGGCGGTCCGCAACCGGCTCGCGCGGGAGCTGCACGACGCCGTCGGACACGCCCTGAGCGCGGTCACCCTCCAGGCGAGCGCCGCCCGGCGGGTGCTCGACAGCGACCCCGGCTTCGTCCGGGAGGCGCTGGCCGCGATCGAGGACACCACCCGGCGCACGGTGGGGGAGCTGGACGCCGTTCTCGGCCTGCTGCGCGAGGGCGACGGAGCGGGCGCCGGAGGCCCCGGGCTGCCCGCCGCTCCGACGCTCGACGCAGACCTCGACGGGCTGCTGGCCCGCAGCCGGGCATCCGGCACCCCGATCGCCGCCCGCCAGGACCCGGGACCGGCCGGTGACTGGGGGTGGCTTCCGGCGATCGCCTCCCGCGAGGCGTACCGGATCGTGCAGGAGGGGCTGAGCAACGCACTGCGGCACGGGACGGGCCCGGTCGACCTGCGGATCCGCGTACGGGTGCGCGGCGGACACGGGGAACCCGGTGGGCAGGGGAAGTCCGGCGGGCGGGGGCGATCCGGCGGACAGGGGGAAGCAGGTGGGCATGAGGAACACGGCGGGTACGAGGAGCGCGGTGGGCATGAGGAGCGCGGTGGGCACGAGGAACTGGAGATCATCATGACGAACGATCCGGCGGCGGCGGCGGCGGCCGAGGCCGCTCCGCGGGCCCGGGCCACCGGGGGCCGGGGGCTGCACGGCGCCGCCGAGCGGGCCGCGCTGCTCGGCGGGCGGGTCGAGGCCGGGCCGCACGAAGGCCGGTGGCGGCTGCGGGCGGTCCTCCCGCTGGGCGAGGCAGCCCGATGAGGCCTCCTTCGCCGCAGCCGCAGCCGCAGCTGCCGCCCGGGGCCCCGTCCCCGGTCGTGTCCGGGACCGCGGCTGCGGAGCCGGCCGCGCCCGCGACCCGGGAGGCGACTCCGCCCGCGGCCCCGGTGGCATCCCCGGCGCCCCGCCCGCCGCTGCGCCTGGTCGTGGCCGACGACGAGCGGATGGTCCGTACCGCCCTGCGGGTCATCCTCGACGCCGAGCCCGACCTGGAGGTCGTCGGGGAGGCGGCCACGGGAGCAGAGGCCGTTGCCGTGGTCCGGGCGCTCGCCCCCGACGTGGTGCTGATGGACGTGCGGATGCCGGAGATCGACGGCATCCGGGCCACCGAGCGGATCCTCGCCACCATGGCGGAGCCGCCCCGGATCGTGGTGGTCACCACCTTCGAGAACGACGCCTACGTGTACGAGGCGCTGCGCGCGGGAGCCGCCGGGTTCCTCCTCAAGCGGGCCGATCCCGACGAGCTGACCGCCGCGGTCCGGCTCGTGGCCCGAGGGGACTCGCTGCTCTTCCCGGCGGCGGTCCGCTCCCTGGCCGCCGCCCACACCGGGCCCGGGGCGGTCCCGGCCGCCGCGCCCTGGGTCGCCCGGCTCACGGACCGGGAGGCCGACGTACTGCGGCTGATGGCCACCGGGCTCTCCAACCACGAGGTGAGCGAGCGGCTCGGGGTCGGCCCGCAGACGGTCAAGACGCACGTGGCCGCGGTCCTGGCCAAGACCGGGTCCCGGGACCGCACCCAGGCGGTCATCGCGGCGTACGAGGGGGGCTTCCTCATGAAGAAAGGCTGAGAACTCCGCCACAATCGGGGCAGAGCGGAACGGCTGGGGCGGCCGGGACGTCCTTCTGGGGGATGAACAAGACGATCAGGCGTGCGTCGGTCTTCTGTCTGCTTCTGGTGCTGGCCCTTTTGGTGCGGGTCACCTGGGTGCAGGCATATCAAGGCCAGGCCCTCGCAGACGACACCAACAACCGGCGCAACCTCATCGGGAAGTACGAGAACCCGTTGGGGAACATCATCGTGGGCGGTGAGGCGATCACCGGTTCCCAGGACACCGGCGGCAAGGACTTCCGGTACAAGCGGACCTATACGGACGGCCCGCTGTACGCGCCCATCACCGGCTACAGCTCCCAGGCCTTCGGGTCGAGCATGCTGGAGGGCGTCTACAAGAACATCCTCAACGGCACCGACAACCGGCTCAAGACGATCATGGACACGCTCACCAACAAGCGGGCCGCCCCGGGCAACGTCCTCACCACGATCGACAAGGACGTCCAGAAGGCCGGCTACGACGCGCTCCAGGGCAAGCAGGGCTCGGCCGTGGCGATCGACCCGGCGACGGGCGAGATCCTGGCCGTCGTGAACAACCCGTCCTTCGACCCCGGCAGCATCTCCGGCGCGGGCGAGGCGGAGCAGAAGGCCTGGTCGGCGCTCAGCGCCGACCAGGGCAAGGCGATGGAGAACACCGCCCTGCGCAAGCCGCAGGCGCCGGGCTCCACCTTCAAGCTGGTCACCCTCGCCGCGGCCATCGAGAACGGTCTGGTCACGAACATCGACACGCCGACCGGGATCCCCGGCGACTACACGATCCCCGGGACGCGGACCAAGCTGCGCAGCGAGGTGGACGACTCGCTCTGCAACAACGTTTCCCCCCGGACCGCGCTGAAGCTGTCCTGCAACAACGTCTACGCGGAGTTCGCCCACAAGCTCGGCCAGGACAAGATGCGCGCCATGGCGGAGAAGCTCGGCTTCAACGTGGTGCAGAAGACCCCCGTCTGGACCAGCCCGTCCAGTAAGTACCCGACGAAGAAGATGTCGGTCGACCAGGTCGCGCAGACCGGTATCGGCCAGTTCGACGTCCAGGCCACCCCGCTGCAGATGGCGATGGTGACGGCCGCGATCGAGAACGGCGGCAAGCTGGTCTCCCCGCACGAGGTCTCCGAGGTCACCGACTCCAACGGCAACGTGCTGGAGAGCTTCAAGGACCCGAAGTCCGCGCAGGTGATGAGCGGGAAGACCGCCTCGATGCTCCAGGACGCCATGCGGACGGTCGCCACCGAAGGCGGCGGCAAGAACGTCCAGATCCCGGGCGTCGAGTCGGGAGCCAAGACCGGTACCGCTCAGCGCGGCGTGAACAACAGCCTGCCGCCGCTGGCCTGGTACACCACGTATGGAAAGACGAACGGCAAGCAGATCGCGGTCACCGTCGTGATCGAGAACTCGGACACGGACCGCTCCGAGATCGGCGGCGGCAAGCTGGCCGCCCCGGTGGCGCAGAAGATGATGAAGGCCTGGCTGAAGAAGTAGCCCGTGGAGCGCGCCGGGAACCGGCAGGATTCCCGGCGCGTTCTCCATCCCGTGATCAGGACCGCGCAGCCCGAAGACCTCGACGCCATCGCCGCCCTCCACACCCGGGCCCGCGCCACCTACTACCGGGGCCGGGTACCCGAGGAGACCTACGGCGGCGCCGCCGAACTGGCGCGGACCCGCGAGGGCTGGTCCCGTGCGGTGGCCCGGTCCACGGCCGACGGCGGGGTGCTCTGCGCCGAGAGCGGCGGCGAGCTCACCGGGGTGGCGGCCTTCCGCACCGCCGACGGCGAGACCACCCTCACCCAGCTGCACGTGGACCCCGTCCACTGGCGCCGCGGCACCGGGGCGGCCCTGCACGCCGCCTGCCTCGACACCTGGCGCCGCGCGGGCGTCCGCAGGGTCCGCCTGGAGGTCTACGAGCACAACCTCCGCGCCCAGGCCTTCTACGCCACCCGTGGCTGGCTCCCGGACCCCGTCGGCGCCCGGGCCGCGGGCTCCCACCGCATCCTGTGGCTCACGGTGGAGGACCCGTCCGGGGAATGAGACGCGGGCGCAGATGGTTGAACACGGAACAGTTGATTCCGTGGAGGGAAGAAGGAACATGCGCGTCGAGATCTGGAGCGACATCGCCTGCCCGTGGTGCTACATAGGCAAGGCCCGGTTCGCCAAGGGGCTGGCCGGCTTCGCACACCGCGAGGAGGTCGAGGTGGTCTACCGCTCCTTCGAGCTCGACCCGAACGGCCCCAAGGGCCAGGTGGCGCCGGTCGTGGAGATGCTGGCCAAGAAGTACGGCCGCACCCTCGACGAGGCCCGCGGCATGGAGGAGCACGTCGCCGCGAGCGCCCGCGCCGAGGGGCTGACGTACCGCACCGAGGGCCGTGACCACGGCAACACCTTCGACATCCACCGCCTGCTGCACCTGGCCGCCGACCGCGGCCGTCAGGAGGAGCTGCTCGACCTCGCCTACCGCGCCAACTTCGGCGAGGAGCGCTCCGTCTTCGACCCCGAGGTGCTGGTCGCCCTCGCGGTCGAGGCCGGACTGGACGAGGCGGAGACCCGCTCGGTGCTGGCGGACGGGTCCGCGTACGCCGCCGAGGTGCGGGCCGACGAGCGCGAAGCGTCCGAGCTGGGCGCGAACGCCGTACCGTTCTTCGTGCTCGACCGCAGGCTCGGGATCTCCGGGGGTCAGCCCGCCGAGGTGTTCACGCAGGCGCTGGAGCAGGCCTGGGCCGGTCGCGAGGTCCTCGCGACCGCCGCCCCCGAGGGCGAGGCGTGCGAGCCCGACGGCGCGTGCGCGGTGCCGCGCCCGTAGGGCGTGGTCATAAGTAATCCTTTGGTGTAGAGCGTGGAACTCGTCAATGGACTTTGTGATGGTCCTGGCGCAGAGTGAAGGGCATGGACCTCTCTGCGCCCGGGACCGTCCGCGACGAGTTCGCGCACTCCATCACCTATCTCAACACCGCCAACTACGGGATCCTCCCGCGAGCCGCCGTCGCCGAGGTGCGGCGGCTCGCGGAGGCGGCGGGGGACGGACTCCCGGAAGGCTTCGGCGACTTCGGCCGCGTCGAACGGGTCCACGCGTCGTTCGCCCGCCTCGTCGGAGTCCGTGCGGACCGCGTGGCCGTCGGCTCGGCCGTCTCCACCCACGTCGGCCTGGTCTCCGCCTCCCTCCCGGCCGGATCCGAAGTCCTGTGCCCCGAGGGGGAGTTCGCCTCGGTCATCAACCCCTTCGTGGTCCGCGACGACCTCAAGGTCCGCTTCGCCCCGCTGGAGTCCCTCGCCGAAGCCGTGGGCCCGGACACCGCACTGGTCGCGCTGAGCGCCGTACAGTCCGCCGACGGGCGTACGGCGGACCTGGAGGCCGTCCGCGCCGCGAGCGCCGCGCACGGGGCGCGGATGCTGGTCGACGCCTCCCAGGCGGCGGGCTGGCTGCCCTTCGACGCGAGCCCCTACGACTACACGGTCACCGCCGGGTACAAGTGGCTGCTCGCCTCGCGCGGGGTCTCCTACCTGACGGTCTCGGAGGAGGCGCAGGACTCCCTGACCCCGCTGCACGCCGGCTGGGTGGCGCTCGCCGACATGTGGGACGCCATCTACGGCCCGCTGCGGGAACTGGCCCACGGAGCCCGGCGCTTCGACGAGTCCCCGGCCTTCCTGGCCTACCACGCCGCCGAGCCCTCGCTGGCCCTGCTGGAGCGGATCGGCATCGACGCCGTCCACGCCCACGACACCGCCCTGGCCACCCGCTACCGCGCCGGCCTCGCCCGCCTGGGCCACGAGCCCGTCCCGGGCCGATCCCCGATCGTCTCGGTGCCGGGCCTGGCCGGCCGTCAGGGCGCCCTGCTCGCCGCGGGCATCTCCACGTCCGCCCGCGCGGGAACCCTGCGGGCCTCCTTCCACCTCTACAACACCGAGGCGGACGTGGACCGGCTGCTGAACCTCCTGGAGGGCTGATCCCGGACGGGTGATCCCTGACGGACCGACGGACGGACGGACCGACGGACGGGAGGGAGGACGGGTGGGCGGGCGGTGGCCGTCCGTCCGGCTCAGGCTGAGGGCAGGGCCGCCGACCAGGCCGAGCCCGCCGCCGCGAGGGCACCGGCCGGGTCCAGGGACAGCGCCGCGGCCAGGGCCGTCAGGCCGGCGCCGACGGCGTCCGGGGAGGCCGCCGTGCCGTAGTGGTTGACCCGGACCATTTCCCCGGCCGGCGCGCCGCCGCCCGCCGCGAGGGGGGCCGCCGGATCCGCCGCCAGGGCCTTCGCCACCACCAGGGAGGCCTCCGGGACCCGCAGGGTGGTGGCCACCGGGGCCGCCGCGGCCTCCCGGCCGACGTACGGGGCGATGCCCAGCGCCACGGCGCCCGCGCGGGTCGCCGCGGCCGCGGCCGAGTGACGGGCCGTCACCGCCGGCAGGCCCTCGGCCGCGATGCGGTCCAGGCAGGCCTCCAGCGCCAGCATCTCCAGCTGCGCCGGCGCGTGCGGCAAGGCCTTGCGCCCGCCGTCGATCCAGCGCTCCTTCCAGTCCAGCAGGGAGAGGTAGGAGCGGCGCGGCGCCGAGGGGTTCTCCGCGAAGCGGGCCCAGGCGCGGTCGGAGACCGACACGGCGGAGACGCCCGCCGGTCCGCCCATCGCCTTCTGCGCGCCGATCACGCACAGGTCCACGCCCCACGCGTCCGGCAGCAGCGGCTCCGCGCCCACCGAGGCCACCGCGTCCAGCATGAACAGCGCCCCGTGGGCCCGTACGGCCTCGCCGATCTCCGCCACCGGGTTGGTGTTCCCGGTGGCCGCCTCCGCGTGGACCAGGGAGACGAAGTCGATCTCCGGGCGCTCCGACAGGGCCCGGTCCACCTGGGCGGCGGACACGGCCGTGTCGAAGGGGACCTCCAGGTCCACGACGCTCGCCCCGCAGTCGCGCAGCCAGTTGCCGAAGGTGGTCCCGTAGGGGCCGGTCACCACGTTCAGCGCGGTCGAACCGGGTCGCGCGCCCGACCGGATGCACCCCTCCAGCGGCAGCAGGGCCTCGCCCTGGGTGATCACCACGTCGGCCCGGGTCCCGAGCAGCTCCGCGACCCCCCGCTCGATCGACGCGAAGCGCGCGGCGGTCAGGGGCGGAAGGTCCAGGAGGGGGTGGGTCACGGCGCCGCTCTCTTCGTTCTCTCGGTCCGGGGTCGTTCTCCCGGGGCGGACCGCCCATGCGGTCCCGGGGCGTTCGTCCGGAAAGGTCCGGACCGACCTGGAGAGCCTACCGAGCCCGCGCATAGAGTGCCGCCATGAGCGACGAGGTCAAGGGTGACAGCGCGAGTTCGGGGCCGCTGCACGTCAAGGGGCGGGTACTGGTCGGACCCGAGGAGGTCCGCGACGAGCTCTGGGTGGTGGGCGGCCGGATCTCCTACGAGCGTCCGCGCGGCGCCGGGGAGGTCACCGAGGTCACCGGGTGGGTGCTGCCCGGACTGGTCGACGCGCACTGCCACGTGGGGCTCGACGCCCACGGGCCGGTGGACGCGGACACCGCCGAACGGCAGGCCCTGGCCGACCGGGACGCCGGCACCCTCCTCATCCGCGATGCCGGATCCCCGTCCGACACCCGCTGGATCGACGGCCGCGAGGACCTGCCGAAGATCATCCGGGCGGGCCGGCACATCGCCCGCACCCGCCGCTACATCCGCAACTTCGCCCACGAGATCGAGCCCGCCGACCTCGTCGAGTACGTCGGCCGCGAGGCCCGGCGCGGCGACGGCTGGGTCAAACTGGTCGGCGACTGGATCGACCGCGAGGCCGGGGACCTGGCCGCCTGCTGGCCGCGCGCCGAGGTCGAGGCCGCCATCGCCGAGGCCCACCGGCTCGGGGCGCGCGTCACCGCGCACTGCTTCGCCGAAGACTCCCTGCGCGACCTCGTCGAGGCGGGCATCGACTGCGTCGAGCACGCCACGGGGCTGACCGAGGACACCATCCCGCTGTTCGCGGAGCGCGGGGTGGCCATCGTCCCGACCCTCGTGAACATCGCGACGTTCCCGAAGATGGCCGCGGGCGGCGAGGCCAAGTTCCCGCGGTGGTCGGCGCACATGCGCAGGCTGCACGAGCGCCGCTACGACACCGTCCGCTCCGCCTACGACGCGGGCATCGGGGTCTACGTCGGCACGGACGCGGGGGGTTCCCTGCCGCACGGCCTGGTGGCGGCCGAGGTCGGCGAGCTCGTCAAGGCCGGGATCCCGCCGCTGGAGGCCCTCTCGGCGACGGCCTGGGGCGCGCGCGAGTGGCTCGGCAGGCCCGGCCTGACCGAGGGCGCGCCGGCCGACCTGGTGGTCTACGAGGCCGATCCGCGGGCCGACGTACGGGCGCTGGCGCAGCCGCTGCGGGTGGTGGTGAACGGCAGGGTGGTGGCCTGAGGGCCGCAGGGGCGCGCGGCGTGGGGCCGCGGGGGCCTGGGGTCGCAGGAGCGCAGGCGTACGGGAGTTGACGTGGCGTGACGTCGGTGGCCGCGCGGTCGTTGTGCATGCCCGGTGGGGGTCCCGGCGGCCGGGTTTCCCGGGACGGGAGGGAACTCCCGTTCCGGTTGGGGCGTGTCTATTCGAACCTATGCCTGGAAACCACCCTTTGGGGTGAACTCACGCCGGGTTCACCCCTGTTCACTCTCAGTGCGTAAAGATTCCGGGGTCGAGGCCGTCGGCGCGCGCAATGTCCCCCATTGGCGGCGCGACGGCTCCCATCTCCCTGGGGGTTCCACCACCTTGAACAGCAACACCTTCCGCATGCCCGCGGCCGCGCTCGTCGCCACGGGAGCGGTTGCCCTGCTTACCGCCCCGCCCGCCTTCGCCACCGGATCCCACCCGGCTCAAGGCAAGGCGAGCGCCGTCGTCCTGCGCACCACGCTGGACGTGGGCCTGCTCAACAAGACCGTGCACGTCCCGCTGAAGGCGACCCTCAACGAGGTCAGCGCCCCGGCGGACGCTGAGAAGACCGCGCTGACCGTCACCCTCGACGGGGTCGAGGGCGGGCGGCCGGTGAGCATCCTGCGCGCCGACGTCGCCACCTCCAAGGCCACCGCCGACTCCGGCCGCGCCGCGGCGGAGGCCAACCTCGCCAAGGCCCGGGTCCACGTACCGGGCCTGCCCCTGCTGTCCCTGATCCAGGTGGAGAAGGTCAGCTCCAAGGCCGTCTGCGAGGCGGGCAAGAAGCCGGTCGCCACTTCCAACGTCCTGGGCACCGTGACCGTCCTGGGCAAGAAGGTCACCCTCTCGGCCGGCGGCCCCACCAAGGTCGAGGTCCCCAAGGTCGGCGTGGTGAGCCTGGAGCTCTCCGCCGCCGAGACCACCTCCACCACGGCCGCCGCGGCCGCGCTGCGGCTCAAGGTGTCGGTGAACCCGCTCGACCTGAACGTCGCCCAGGTCGAGGGGGAGATCGTGCTCGCCGAGGCCCGCTGCCAGTCCCCGGCAGCCCCCGCCCCCAGCGCCAGTGCTTCGAAGCTGCCCGACGTCAAGCCCCAGACGGGAACCGCGGGCGGGAGCCAGGCCGGCCTCGCCGAGACGGGAGGCGGCTCGCTCACCCCGTTCGTGACGGGCGGTGCGCTGCTCCTGCTCGGCTTCGGCGCCGCCGCGCTGGTCGTGACCCGGCGCGGCAGGGCCTCGTAGGCCGGGGCCGGCCCGGGGCGGGTCCTTCGGGCCGAACCGGGCCCGCACCGCCCGCCGCCGCACCGCCCGCCGCCGCACCGCCCGCCGCCGCACCGCCCGCCGCCGTGCCGCGTCCTACTCCGTCGCGCGCGTCAGTCCCTGCTCCCCGGCGCCGCGTGACATCACGGCCTTCGTCACCTCGCGGTCGGCGGCGGCGTACGTGCTGTCGGCGGAGGAGGCGGCCGCCTCGCAGGATGTGCAGACGACCCGGAACGGCGGCCGCATGTCCGAGAACTGCGTGAGGTACTCGGCCTTCACCACCTCCCAGCGGCCCGGATGCGCGGCCGCCGGGGCGAAGGTGAAGCGGGGGACCGAGGACATGTTGCCGCGGGCCTTCTCGGCCTCGTAGAAGCTGGCCACCTGGTCGCCCATGCCGTACACCACCCAGGTGCCGTTGACCTTCTCGTACGGCTGCGGCACGTGGTTGTGGGTACCGAGGATCAGGTCGATGTCGGGGAGGCCGTCCGCCCCGCGCGAGGCGGTCAGCGTCCGGGCCAGCTCCAGTTGCTGCTTGTCCGGGGCGGTCTGCCACTCGGAGCCCCAGTGGACGCTGAGGAGGACGACGTTCGCGCCGGCCGCGCGCGCGGCGCGGGCGTCGGCGATGATCCGGGCCGGGTCGATCAGGTTCACGGCCCAGGGCTTGCCGTCGGGGAGCGGGATGCCGTTCGTCCCGTACGTGTAGTCCAGTTGCGCGACCTTGGCCCCGCCGGCTTCGAGCAGGGCCGGAGCCTTGGCCTCCTCGGCGCCGCGGGCCGAGCCGACGTGGCGGATGCCGACGCGGTCGAGGTGGTCGAGGACGCGGACGAGGCCGTCGTACCCGTCGTCCAGGGTGTGGTTCGAGGCGGTCGAGCAGCTGTCGTAGCCGGTGTCCTTGAGGGCGTCGGCCAGTTGGTGCGGGGCCTTGAAGAGGGGGTATCCGGTGTAGGGGCCGCCGGGCCGGCCGTACGGTATCTCGTGGTGGCATATCGCCAGGTCGGCGGCGGAGACGATGGGCTTGACCCCGGCGAGTATCTTCCGGAAGTCGTAGCCGCCCTTCTCCGCGGCGTCGTCGGCGGCCCGCTGGATGATCGACGGGTACGGGATGATGTCGCCGGTGCCGACGAGGGTGAACGGCTTTCCTCCGGGGACGGCCGATGCCGTGGCCGTCGCCGTGGGTCCGGCCGCGGCCTCGCGGCTCGGACTCGCCGCCGCCCCCGGCTTCGCCCCCAGCCGCTGTCCGGCTGACGCGCCGCCGTCCCGGCCGGCCAGGTGCGTCACGCCGTAGGCGGCGCCTCCCACCACGGCCAGCCCGGCCACGGCCGCGCCTATCTTGCCGGCTGTCTTCATCCCCGTACCCCCCGGTGTCGCATGGTTGCCGCCTGCGGAAATGGTCGCGCACCGGCACGGGCGTTGCCATGCGCGACCCGCGGAAACGCGCCGTTGGGGTGATGGGTCCGGTGATCGGGCGGGTGCGTGGCCGGGTGCGAGCTCAGCGCGAGCTCCGGGTGCCGGCGAGGGCGAGGTCGAGGGCCTGGAGGAGGCGGCCCGTCGTCGCGCGGTCGCGGACCGCCAGCCGCAGCCAGGAGCGGTCCAGCCCCGGGAAGGTGTCGCCGCGGCGCACGGCGAAGCCCAGCGCGCGCAGGCGGGTGCGGATCTCCGCCGCGCCCTCCACCCGGATCAGCACGAACGGCCCCGCCGCCGTCCCGGCCACCGAGATCTCCTCGAACTCCGCGAGCCCCGCGAGCAGGTGCTCGCGGTCCACCGCGATCTGCCGGGCCGCGGCCTCCGCCTCGGCCAGCGCCGCGGGGGAGACGCACGCCTCGGCCGCCACCAGCGCCGGCGTGGACACCGGCCACAGCGGCTGCGCCGCCGCCAGCTTCGCGATCACCCCGGGCTCGGCCAGTACGTAACCGATGCGCAGTCCGGCCAGGCCCCAGGTCTTGGTCAGGCTCCGCAGCACCACCAGGCCCGGTACGTCCGTCCGCCCGGCCAGCGCCTCGCGTTCGCCGGGGACCGCGTCCATGAAGGCCTCGTCGACCACCAGGATCCGCCCGGGCCGGGCCAGCGCGGCCAGGGTCGCCGCGGGGTGCAGCACCGAGGTCGGGTTGGTCGGGTTCCCGACCACCACGAGGTCGGCCTCCTCGGGTACCGCCGCCGGGTCCAGCCGGAAGTCGTCCGCGGCCCGCAGCACCACCCGCTCCACCCGGTGTCCCGCGTCGCGCAGGGCCGCCTCCGGCTCGGTGAACTGCGGATGCACCACCACGGGCCGGACGGCGCCCAGCGCTCGCGCGATCAGTACGAACGCCTCCGCGGCGCCCGCGGTCAACAGCACCCGCTCGACCGGCAGCCCGTGGCGAAGGGCCACGGCCGCACGGGCGGCGCGGCCGTCGGGGTACGCGGACAGGACGTCGAGCGAAGCCGCGATCCGGTCCTTCAGCCACTGCGGCGGGGTGTGGGACCGTACGTTCACCGCGAGGTCGACCAGCCCCGCACCCCCGTCCGAGACCTCCGCGTCCCCGTGGTGGCGCAGGTCGTGCGTGTGGGCCGTGGCGACGGCGCAGGTGGCCGCCACCGACCGCCGCTTGGGTACGAGGAGTTCCCCGCCCCCGGCGAGCGCGGCGGCCTCCGCCACCGACGCGGTGCCGGCGGCCTCGCGGGCGGCGTCCGAGGGGTGCGGTACCGGGATCGCCGCGAGCCGCTCGGCGGGGTAGCTCAGCAGGGGCACGCCGAAACGTTCCGCCGCACCCGCTATCCCCGCCTCCAGGACCTTGCCCTCCACGGTGGCCAGGGCCGTCACCGACTCCGACGCCAGGCCGGCACCGCGCAAGGTCTCCTCCACCAGCGCGCACACCTCCGCCACGGACACGCCCGCGCGGCCACCGACCCCGACGACCAGTTGCGTCGCGTACTCGCCCAACAGGTTCACCCGTTCTCCGTCGTCGTGTTCGTGGTGCGGATCGCGCACGTGTTCGCGCTCGTGTTCATGCGCGTGTTCGTGCATGGTGCCGTACGCGTGCGCGAAGGCTCAGTGCGCCGGGACTTCGGGTGCGGCCGGCCCGTCAACCATCCGTGCTCCGCCACCTCGGCGCGGAAGTGCGCGGGCGGCGCGGAGTCGGTATGCAGGGGCACATGGCCGTGATCGTGGCGTTGGGCGCGTTCCTGATGACCCTGGCAGGCGGATGGACGGCGCAGCGCGTCACCGACCGCCGCCACCTCGTGCTGGGCCTGGCCGGCGGGCTGATGCTCGGCGTCGTGGGCCTCGACCTGCTCCCGGAAGCCATGCACGCGGCCGGCGACGAACTGTTCGGAGTCCCGCTCGCCCTGCTGCTCTTCGTCGGCGGGTTCCTCGCCGCGCACTGCGTGGAACGGGTCCTGGCCGTCCGCCAGGCCTCCCACGGGGCCACGAACGGCGACGGGCAGCCCGACCCCGGGGAACGGGTCCCCCAGGTCGGCCTGACGGCGGCGGCCGCCATGGTCGGCCACAGCCTCGCCGACGGGGTGGCCCTCGGCGCCGCGTTCCAGGTCGGCGGGGGGATGGGCGTGGCCGTGGCGCTGGCCGTCATCACCCATGACTTCGCCGACGGGTTCAACACGTACACCCTCACCCGGCTGTACGGGAACGCCCGCCGCAAGGCCCTGCTCATGCTCTTCGCGGACGCGGCGGCCCCCGTCGTGGGCGCCGCGTCCACCCTGCTGTTCACCCTTCCGGAGGAACCGCTCGGGGCCTACCTCGGCTTCTTCGGCGGCGTCCTGCTGTACCTGGCCGCCGCCGAGATCCTGCCCGAGGCCCACCACAAGCACCCCGCGCTGTCCACCCTGATGTGCACCGTGGGCGGGGTGGCGGGGATCTGGCTGGTCGTGGGCCTGGCGGAGTGACCGGACCGGCCCCGGGCGTCTCCGGTTCACCGATGCGCTGCCGCGGCCTCGGCGAAGCGCAGGGCCACGGACGGCTCCGCCGCCCAGTGCGTGTGCAGGTAGCTGGCGTGCACTCCGTCCGCCACGAAGCCCTCGATCCGGCGTTCCGGATGCGTGAAGCCCCACGCCGGTGAGCCGCCGGCGCCCGGCTCGATCACCGTCCGGTGGAACTCGTGCCCGCGCAGCCGGGTCCCGGCCGCCGCGAGGACGCTGTCGGAGACGGCGACCGCCTCGCGGTAGCCGAGCGTGAGCCGCTCCGACATCCGCGCATCGGCGTCGAGCACCCCGCACATGGGCTTGCCGTCCAGCGACCGGGCCAGGTACAGCAGCCCCGCGCACTCCGCCGCCACCGGGCCGCCGGCCGCGGCGAAGGCCGCGACGGCCTTGCGGAGCGGCTCGTTCGCGGACAGCTCCGGGGCGTACACCTCGGGGAACCCGCCGCCGATCACCAGGCCGGTGGTGTGGTCGGGGAGCTTCTCGTCCCGGAGGGGGTCGAAGGTGACGACCTCCGCTCCGGCGGCGGTGAGCAGTTCCGCGTGCTCGGCGTAGGAAAAGGTGAACGCGGCCCCGCCCGCAACGGCAATGACAGGTCCCCCACCCCGCCCCTTCCCGCTGTGCCGGATTGCGGCTTCGCCGCGGGCGTGCTCCGCCCGGACCCGGTCCTCAAACGCCGGACGGGCTGGAAAATCCAGCCCCGCCGGCGTTTGAGGCGCGGGGTTCGGGGCGGAGCCCCGAGTGCCCGCGAGGGCACGCTCCGGAACCCAGGCTTCGCAGTCCAGCGGCGGGGCCGTACGGGCCAGGGCCATCAGGGCCTCCAGGTCGCAGCCCGCCCGGACCTGGTCGGCCAGGGCGGCCACCGAAGAGACCGCGTCCGAGCGCCGCTCGGCGACCGGCACCAGCCCCAGGTGCCGCGAGGGCGCGGCCACCTGCGGAGCCCGCCGCAGGACGCCGAGTACCGGCATCCCCGCTTCCTCCAGCGCCTCCCGCAGCATCACCTCGTGCCGGTCGGAGCCGACCTTGTTCAGGATCACGCCGCCGAGGCGCACCTGCGGGTCGAAGGAGGCGAAGCCGTGCACCAGCGCCGCCACCGACCGCGACTGCGAGGACGCGTCGACGACCAGCACCACCGGTGCCCGGAGCAGCTTCGCGACCTGCGCCGTCGACGCCAGTTCGCCCCGCCCCGCGGCACCGTCGTAGAGCCCCATCACGCCTTCGATGACGGCCAGATCGCATCCGGCGGCCCCGTGCGCGAACAGCGGGGCCACCAGGTCCGGCCCGCACATGAAGGCGTCCAGGTTGCGTCCGGGTCGGCCCGTGGCCAGCGCGTGGTAGCCCGGGTCGATGTAGTCGGGCCCGGCCTTGTGCGGGGACACGGCGAGGCCGCGCTCCGAGAAGGCCGCCATCAGGCCCGTCGCGACGGTGGTCTTGCCGCTGCCGGAGGAAGGCGCGGCGATGACCAGTCTCGGTACGTTGAACGAGGTCACCACTCGATGCCCTTCTGGCCCTTCTGGCCGGTGTCCATCGGGTGCTTGACCTTGGTCATCTCGGTCACGAGGTCCGCGAACTCCACCAGCTTCTCCGGTGCGTTGCGCCCGGTGATCACCACGTGCTGGGTACCGGGACGGTTCCGCAGCACCTCGACGACCTCGTCGACGTCGATCCAGCCCCAGTGCATCGGGTACGCGAACTCGTCCAGCACGTACAGCTTGTGCGTTTCGGCGGCCAGATCGCGCTTGACCTGTTCCCAGCCCTCCTTGGCCGCCTGCTCGTTGTCGAGCTGCGCGTCGCGCTGGACCCAGGACCAGCCCTCGCCCATCTTGTGCCAGACGACGGAGCCGCCCTCGCCGGAGGCGCCGAGCACCTTCAGCGCGTTCTCCTCGCCGACCTTCCACTTCGCCGACTTGACGAACTGGAACACCCCGATCGGCCAGCCCTGGTTCCAGGCGCGCAGCGCCAGACCGAAGGCGGCCGTCGACTTGCCCTTGCCCGGCCCCGTGTGGACGAAGACGAGCGGGCGGTTGCGGCGCTGACGCGTCGTGAGTCCGTCGTCCGGAACGACGGACGGCTGTCCCTGCGGCATTACGCGGCCCTCCTGAGGGTCGGGGATGGGGTACGTACGTTTTTGACGAGCCCGGCGAGCGAATCGGCCCGCAGCCCGTCGAGGGTGACGGCCAGGCCGCCCAGATCGGCGGCCAGTACTCCGGCCAGGCCGAGCCGGACCGGCCCCGACTCGCAGTCCACGACCACGGAGGCGACCCCGCCGGCCGCGAGCAGCCGCGCGCTGCGCGCCGAGAGGGCGCGGGGATCGCCGCCCACGGAGCCGGCCGAGGTGGCCCGCCCGTCGGTGACGACCACGAGCAGCGGGCGCCGGCTCGGGTCCCGCAGCCGCTCGATCCGCAGGACTTCGTGGGCCTTGAGCAGCCCGGCGCCGAGCGGGGTGCGCCCGCCGGTGGGCAGGTTCTCCAGCCGGGCCGCGGCGGCGTCGACGGAGGAGGTGGGCGGCAGGGCCAGGTCGGCCGAGGCGCCCCGGAAGGTGATCAGGCCGACCTTGTCCCGGCGCTGGTAGGCGTCGAGCAGCAGGGACAGCACCGCCCCCTTGACCGCGCTCATGCGCTGCCGGGCGGCCATGGAGCCGGAGGCGTCGACGAGGAACAGGACGAGGTTGCCCTCGCGGCCCTCGCGGGTCGCCTGCCGCAGATCGTCCTTGCGGACGACCAGCCCGCGCCCGGTGCGTCCGCGCGCCTTCTGGTGCGGGGCGGCGGCGTGGACGGTGGCCGACAGGTGCAGTTTGGTCAACTGGCCGCGGGGGCGCTGGGCGCCGGTGGTGCGGCCGTGCGCGGTGCGGGCGCGCGAACGCCTGCCGGACGCGCCCTCGCCGAGGCCCGGCACGCTGAGCATCTTGGTGCGGAACGGCTCGGCGGCCCGTACGGGTGCCTGCTCGGCCGGACCGGCCGCCTCGGTCTTCTCCTGGGCGGAGGGCTGGGCCTCGGGCTGCTGCTCGGGCCCGGTCGGCGCCTCGGGTTCGGCCCCGGGCGCGTCGGGTCCGGAGCCCTGCGGCGGTACGCCGCCCTCGCCGTCGGGACCCTCGCCGTCGGGACCACCGTCATCGGGGCCGTCGTCCGTGGGCCCCTCGCCCGGACCCTCCTGCTCGGGCTCCGGCTCCGGGTCCGGCTCGTCGTCCGGGAACCCGTCGAGGATCCGGTCCAGCTTCTCCTCGTCGAGACCGGGCGCGTCGAAGGGGTTGCGGCGGCGGCGGTGGGGGAGCGCCAGCAGGGCGGCCTGCCGCACGTCCTCCTTGCGCACCTCGGTCCGCCCGGCCCAGGCGGCGAGCGCGGTCGCGGTACGGGCCATCACGATGTCGGCGCGCATGCCGTCGACCTCGAAACCGGCGCAGGTCGCGGCGATCTGCAGCAGCGAGGTGTCGCCGAGCCGCACCTGCGGGAGCAGAGCCCGCGCGGCCACCACCCGGGAGCGGACCTCGTCCTCGTCCCCGGACCAGCGGCCCGCGAACCCCGCGGGGTCGTCCTCGTAGGCGAGCCGGCGACGCACCACCTCGACCCGCTGGAGGGGTTCCCGGGAGGCGGCGACCTCGACGGTCAGCCCGAACCGGTCGAGCAACTGCGGGCGGAGCTCGCCCTCCTCGGGGTTCATCGTGCCGACGAGGAGGAAGCGGGCGGCGTGCCGTACGGAGACGCCCTCGCGTTCGACGTAGGAGGCGCCCATCGCGGCGGCGTCGAGGAGCAGGTCGATGAGGTGGTCGTGGAGCAGGTTGACCTCGTCGACGTACAGGATCCCGCGGTGCGCGTCGGCCAGCAGGCCGGGCTCGAAGGCCTTCACGCCTTCGGAGAGGGCGCGTTCGATGTCGAGGGCGCCGACGAGCCGGTCCTCGGAGGCGCCGACGGGCAGCTCCACCATGCGGGCGGGCCGCGCGGCGGCCGGTCCCGGCTCGTGGGGGCCGTCGGGGCAGACGGGGTCCGGGGCGGTGGGCGCGCAGCTGAACCGGCAGCCGGGGACCACGTCGACCTGCGGCAGCAGGGTGGACAGGGCGCGGACGGCGGTGGACTTGGCGGTCCCCTTCTCGCCGCGCACGAGAACACCGCCGACCGCGGGGCTCACGGCGTTGAGCAGCAGTGCGAGGCGCAGGTCGCTCTGGCCGACCAGTGCGGTGAACGGGTAGGGCGTGCTCATGCGGTGGCCCCTTCTTGTATGCGGGTACGGATACGAGTGCGCGGGCGGGTGGGGACGGCGGGGCCGGGTCGGGTGCGCCGCTGCGCGGGGCGAAGTCCCCGACCCCCCCTTCCACCGTTCCCCGGGCTCCGCCCGGACCCGGTCCTCAAACGCCGGACGGGCTGGATTTGGTCGGCGTCGTCCTGCACTTGACCGCCGGGGGCTGGAAAATCCAGCCCCTCCGGCGTTTGAGGAGCGGGGGTCCGGGGGCCGGCCCCCGGGAACGGCGCCGCACGAGGGAGGGGGTCCGGGGCGGAGCTCCGGGGAACGGGGGAAGGGCGGGTAGGGGACGGCCCCCGCAGGGCTGCGCCGCTCACGGCGCGCCCGGCGGGAGGAAGGGGAGGCCCGACGGGGCTCCGGTCTCGATCAGGCGGAGCAGGGCGTCCGTGTCCGCGTGCTCCTCGATCAGGTCGCCGAGGAGGTCGAGCTGCTCTTCCCGCAGGGAGGAGAAGGACGTGTCCGGGGCCGGGACGAAGCGGCGGCCCGCGGCCGAGGCGACCTCGCGGAGGAACGCCCGGCGGAAGCCGTCCGACTCCAGCGAGCCGTGCCAGTGCGTGCCCCACACCTCCCCGACCCGGCACCCGTCCAGGAAGGGGGTGCCGCCGAGGACTTCGGCCACCCCGTGGTGGATCTCGTAGCCCTCGACGGGCTCGCCCAGCGCCGAACCGACGGGCCGGGCCAGGGTCTTCTCCCGCTCGAAGCGGACCCGTACGGGAAGCAGCCCGAGCCCCGGCACGGAGCCGGCCTTCGACTCGACCTCGTCCTCGATGTGTTCGCCCAGGACCTGGAACCCACCGCAGACGCCCAGGACCGGCCGGCCCTCGGCTGCCCGCCGGACCAGTGCGTCCGCCAGGCCCCGTTCGCGCAGCCAGGCCAGGGCCTTGACCGTGCCACGGGTGCCGGGGACGACGACCAGGTCCGCGTCGGCCAGTTCCTCGGCCCGGTCCACGAACCGCACCACCACGCCCGGCTCGGCCGCCAGCGCGTCGACGTCCGTGAAGTTGGACATCAGCGGCACCGCGCAGACCGCGACCCGCAGCACGTCCTCGCCCACGGGCGGGGCGACCACGGATTCCCGTACCGCGCCCCGCAGTGCTGTGTTTTTGAAGAGGGGCCGCAGGCCGTCCTCCTCGTCGATGCCCAGCCCGTGCTGGAAGGGGAGCACGCCGTACGTGGCCCGACCGGTCAGGCCGCGCAGCATCTCCATGCCCGGTTCCAGCAGGGTGACGTCGCCGCGGAACTTGTTGACCAGGTAGCCCGCGATCAGCGACTGGTCCTCGGGGGAGAGCAGGGCCGTCGTACCGAAGAAAGACGCGAAGACCCCGCCCCGGTCGATGTCGCCGACGACGACCACCGGGAACCGCGCGGCCCGCGCGATGCCCATGTTCACGATGTCCGTCCGGCGCAGGTTGATCTCGGCCGGGCTGCCCGCCCCCTCGCAGATCACGGCGTCATACGTGCCCCGCAACTGCTCCAGGCAGTCCGTGACGATGCCGAGCAACTGCTCCTGCCTGCCCCCGTGGTAGCCGCGTGCGCTCATCTCACCCACCGGCTTGCCCAGCAGCACCACCTGGCTGCTGCGGTCACTGCCGGGCTTGAGCAGCACCGGGTTCATCAGCGCGGTCGGCTCCACGCGGGCCGCCTGGGCCTGCATGGCCTGCGCGCGGCCGATCTCGGCGCCCTCCCGCGTCACGAAGGAGTTCAGCGACATGTTCTGCGCCTTGAACGGGGCCACCTTCACGCCCTGCCGGGCCAGCCACCGGCAGATGCCCGCCGTGACCACGCTCTTGCCCGCGTCCGAGGTCGTACCGGCGACGAGGAGACCCCCGCCGCGCTTCGCTCCGCCGCTCATGCGCGCCGCCCCTTCTTCGTCTTGTCCGCCGTACGGGAGACCAGCGTCCGGGCGGCCACGCAGGCCCCCAGCGCCACCCACGTCACCTGGCGCGACAGCCGGACCGCGCGTTCGATGTCGGCGACCTCCACGGGCCGCCCGGCCGCTCCGTTGAGCACGGCCCGGTGCTCGACCCGGCCCGCGTACGCCAGGGTGCCGCCCAGCCGTACCCCGAGCGCCCCGGCGAAGGAGGACTCCACGGGCCCCGCGTTGGGGCTCGGGTGCTTGGCGGCGTCCGCGCGCCAGGCCCGTACGGCGCCCCGCCGGTCGGGCCCGGCCAGTACGGCGGCCAGGGCCGTCAGCCGGGCGCCCGGCCAGCCGGCCACGTCGTCGAGCCGGGCCGAGGCCCAGCCGTAGCGCAGGTGGCGGGGGGACTTGTGGCCGACCATCGCGTCCAGGGTGTTCACGGCCCGGAAGGCCAGCAGCCCGGGGACGCCCGCGACGGCGCCCCACACGAGGGCGCCGACCACCGCGTCGGAGGTGTTCTCGGCGACCGATTCGACGACCGCGCGGGCCATCTGCTGCTCGTCCAGTGCCTGCGGGTCGCGCCCGCACAGGTGGGGCAGCCGTTCGCGGGCCACTTCGGCGTCCCCGGCGGCGAGCGCCCCGCCGATGGCGCGGGCCTCCCGGCCCAGCGAGGTGCCGCCTACGACGGCCCAGGTGGCGGCGGCGGTGAGGGCGATGCGGGCGGCCGCGGGCCGGGAGCGCACGGCGCGGGCGCCCAGCGCGCCGACGGCGGCCGCGCCTCCGGCGCACAGCAGGGTGTGCAGGACGCCGCGGGCGCGGTCGTCGCGCCACAGGGCGCGTTCGACGGCGGCGGCGGCTCGTCCGAAGGCGGCCACGGGGTGCCCTCGGCGCGGATCCCCGAGGATCCGGTCGCCGATCAGGCCCGCCGTGACGCCGTACGCGAAGACGCGATCGGCACGCATGGTGGCAGGTATGTCCTCACTCAGGGTCCGCGCCCTGGTTCGACGTGTCCGGCGGCGAGAGTTCCTGGCTCCCGGCCGCACACGGCCAGAGGTCCGCGTGCGCCGGTGACAGTGGCGGGACCGCGCCGGATTCGCACCGGACTTCCTCTCCATGCCGCCGTAATGGCTCGGGCAGTCCACCACGCAGCGCGAAGGCCCGTCAACTCGCCGTTGACCTGCGGTGGGGTGGCGGGGGAGGGGGCGGGGTCAGGCCCGCCCGCCGGGGGGCCGGGGCGGGTCCGGGGTGGGCCCTGGGCGGGTCCGGGCATGCGAAGGCTCCCTCCGGTACGAACCCGGAGGGAGCCTTCGTACGTGCCGTCCCGCGCCTCAGGCGACGATCAGGTAGATCCCGTAGGCCACGGCCGCCGCGCAGAGCGCGAAGCAGGCGTACGCACCGCTGCGGGCCAGGGTGGCGGCGCCGCCCTGTTCGGTGGCGGCCTCGTGCTTGGAGAGCCCCATCAGACCCAGGGTGAACAGGGTCACCAGGACGACGGTGGCGGAGAGGCTGACCCCGAAGACGGAGCCGAGTGCTTCCCAGTCGATCTTCATACCGCTGAATCCTCTGTCGTTCTCGGGTCAGACCGCTGCGGCCGGAGCTGCGGGGGTCGTCGTCGCGGAGGCCGGGATGGTGGCCTTGAGGTCCTCGTCCGTCACCGCTGCGGTGCTGCCGGCGACGGCCGCGGTCGGCGGGACGCTGACGGCCGCGATGGCCGTGGTGACGACACCCGGCTCCTCGGCGCCGGCGGACCCGACCTCGTTGACGTTGGTGTGGTCGACGACCTGGCGGCGGGAGATCAGCCAGATGGCGACGCAGGAGCCGATCAGGAAGACCGTGACGCCGGCGACGCCGATGTCCCCGGTGCGCATGACCAGCTCGGCACCGGCGGCGACCAGGGCCGCGGCCGGGAGGGTCAGGCCCCAGGCGATGAACATGCGGGAGGCGGTGGACCAGCGGACCACGCCGCCCTTGCGTCCCAGACCCGAACCCATGACGGCACCGGAGCACGCGTGGGTGGTGGAGAGGGAGAAGCCGAGGGAGGAGGAGGCCAGGATGACGCTGGCGGCCGAGGTCTGGGCGGCGAAGCCCTGCTGCGGCTGCAGGTCGGTCAGGCCACTGCCCATGGTGCGGATGATGCGCCAGCCGCCCAGGTAGGTGCCCATCGCGATGGCCATGCCGGCGGAGACGATGACCCAGACCGGCGGGTTGGAGCCGGGAGCCAGGGCGCCACCGGCGACGAGCGCCAGGGTGATGATGCCCATCGTCTTCTGCGCGTCGTTGGTGCCGTGCGCGAGGGAGACGAGACCGGCCGAAGCGATCTGGCCGGCGCGGTAGCCCTTGGCCGAGGTCTTCTCGCCCATGCCCTTGCCGACCTTGTACGTGACCTTCGTGGCCAGGTACGCGGCGAAGCCGGCGACCAGCGGGGCGGCGATCGCGGGGATCAGCACCTTGGTGACGACGACGCTGCCGTTGACGGCGCCCATGCCGGCGGAGGCCACGGCCGCACCGATCAGGCCGCCCATCAGGGCGTGCGAGGAGCTGGAGGGCAGTCCGACCAGCCAGGTGACGAGGTTCCAGAGGATCGCGCCGACCAGGGCGGCGAAGATGACCTCCGGCTGGATGCCTTCCTCGTTGACCAGGCCCTTGGAGATCGTCTTGGCGACCTCCACGGACATGAACGCGCCGACGAGGTTGAGCACGGCGGACATCGCCACCGCGGTCTTGGGCTTGAGGGCGCCGGTCGAGATGGTGGTGGCCATCGCGTTGGCCGTGTCGTGAAAACCGTTCGTGAAATCGAACACGAGAGCGGTGATGATCACGATCCCGAGGAGAAGCGTTATGTGCTCCATTTACCCAGGCTTCTGTTTGACGTCAGTGGTTCGTGGACCGTAGGCAACCTGGATGAACGGAAGGTGAACTGACAGGGGTCATGCGGTGTATCGGTACGGCACCCGATCGGGACCTTCGTCCCGGGAAGGGCGTTGATATATCGATTAATGCACGTCACGGCGGGGTGTCCGCACGTTTCGGGGAGGGACTTCCGGTAGGCGCTTCCGTGCGCCGGGACCCCCGAAGAGACCTAGATCACCTCCCGTGACGCCCCTGCGGGGTGCCGACCGGAAGTCTCCCCTCCGGTGGCCCGCCGACCCGTCCGCCTCGACACTGGAGCAGTGCGTACCGCTACAGCGACGGCAGCGGCCGTCACCACGACCCTGCTAGGCGCCGGCGCGGCCGCGCTCACCGCCGCCGCGCTCGCCGGCCGGTACGCCGCCGACGCGGCCCTGCGGACCGAGCCCGGCCGTCCGCTCCCCGGCAGCCCCCGGCTCAGCGTCCACTCCGCCGCGGCCGGCCGGGTCGAGCTGACCCGCTCGCTCGCCTCCCTGCGCCCCGGCACCTACGGGCTCACCGCGCCCGGGGTGCACGCCGTGGTCGGCCCCGTCCTCCCCGGCGCCCCGCACGGCCCCGACACCGTGGTGCGCCGCCTCGTCGCCGTCACCCACGGCAGCCTCGACCCCGGAACCCGCGTCACCCTCACGCCCCAGGTCCACCTGGGCAACCCGGGCACCGCCCTCGGGCTGGACCACGCCGACGTGGACGTCCCCGGGGAGCTCGGCGCGCTGCCCGCCTGGTTCGTACCCGCGGCCCGCGACACCTGGGTGATCACCGTCCACGGGCTCGGCGCCACCCGCGAGCACCCGATGGTGGTCATGCCCTTCCTCCACCGCAACAAGCTCCCCGTCCTGGACCTCGGCTACCGGGGCGACCTCGGCGCCCCCGAGTCACCGGACGGCCTCGGCCACCTCGGCGAGTCCGAATGGCGCGATCTCGACGCCGCCATCCGCTACGCCCTGCGCTACGGCGCCCGCCGCGTGGTCCTGCACGGCTGGTCGACCGGCGCCACCATGGCCCTGCGCGCCGCCGAGCGCTCGGCGCTGGCCGACCGGATCTCCGGACTGGTCCTCGACTCGCCCGTCCTGGACTGGCACGCCACCCTGCGCGCCCTCGCCGCCGCGCGCCGCACCCCGGCCCCCCTGCTCCCGTTCGTGGTCAAGGCCGCCGAGGGCCGCGCGGGCCTGCGCGCCGACCGGCGGGCCCCGGGGTCGGATCCGGCCGCCCTGAAGATGCCCGTCCTGATCTTCCACGGCCCCGACGACGCGCTCGCCCCCTGGGAACCCTCCCGCCGGCTCGCCGCGGCCCGCCCCGACCTCGTCACGCTGCACTCCGTTTCCGGCGCCGCCCACGGAGCGATGTGGAACGCCGACCCGGCCGCGTACGAAGAGGCGCTGCGCCGCTTCCTGACCCCTCTCATGTGAAGGACCGGTTGACGGACCGTCGGACGAGTTGTCCGAAGACTGCGGGGCGGACGGGGCAGGGAGGGTGGGTTGTCCCGTTCTGTCCATGCGAGGCCTTGTGGCAATGGCTGGTTCCGTTTGGGCTTTCGGCCAGTGACGGGCGAGACTGCTCACGTGACGTCCCGAAAGCCTGATGAGCAGTTGGCTCGCGACTCCAGACTCCGACTCGTCGCCCCGCGGTCCGTGGCCACGGCCCGCAAGGCGGTGACCGACCGGCGCACCCGGACCGCCCCGCGGCCTCCGGCGGGCACGCCCGCCACGGCCGACCTGGCGAACAGGGCCCGCGCCTCCCTCGCCGACGCGGTACGGCTCGCCCGCTGGGCCGAGCTCCACCTCGGCGTGGCGGACGGCGCCGGGCCCGCCCCGGCGGGCGCCCTGCCCGCCGCCGAAGCCGAACGCGCCGCCGCCCAGCTGAGCCTGACGCCGGGCCAGATCCGGGTCGGCTGGGACCGCGCCCGGCTCGCCGGCCTGATCGAGATGCACGGCGGACACGCCCGCCCGGGCTGGCGCCTGCGCGCCTGGAACCGGGACGACACCGCCGTCCTGCGCGGCTGGGTCGCCCTCTTCGACGCCTGGTCGCTGGTCCACCCGGCCCCCGCCGACATCGCCCCCGCGGCCGTCGCCGAGGTGGTCGAGGCCATGCCCCAGCTGCTCTCTCTGCTCCAGCTCTCCGCCGGTCCCGTGACCGTCCCCGATCTGCTGGACCTGCTCGGACAGCGCGTCGCCGAACTGCGCGACGAGCGGTGCGAGGTCCCCTACGAGTCCACGGCGCAGGCCACCGGGACCCCGCACGCCGGTCCCGTGCCGGCCGCGCCGCCCGTCCCGCTCGCCCGGCTGCTGCGCTGGGCGCTCGGCGGGCTCGCCGCCGTGGACGCCGTCACCCTCGGCCCCGCCCGGGCCACCCTCACCCCGCTCGGGAGCTGGGCCGTCTGGGTCAAGCTGGAGCAGATCTGCGTCGCCGCGCAGAGCCCCGCCGGGAACATCGAACAGTCCGCCGCCGCCATGCTCCACGGCTGCGCGCGGCTCACCCCCGGCCCGGCCCGCGCCGAATACCAGGCCTGGCTCGCCGCCCGGCCCGTCGGCCACGCGGTCTCCGAGCTGCTGCACGCAGCGCGCGGCGAGGACGCCCTGCTGCGCGGGCTCGCCTTCGAAGCCCTGCGCGTGGTCGGAGCCCCCGCCGAACCGGAGGTGCGGGCGGCCTCCCGGGAGGCCGCGCTGCGCCCCTACGCCCTGCTCTGGCTCGCCGAGCACGACGGGGTCGACCCCGACGAGGCGCAGGACGTGCTCACCGCCGAGGAGCAGACCTGGCTCTGGGTGGACACCGCGGCCGCCATCGCCGACCACGGCGAAGCCGAGCTGCTGGCCCGCCACCTGGACTCGGCGGTGCGGACCACGGTCCCGCGGCTGCTCGACGAGGTCCGCGCGGTCGGGCACCCCCGCACGGTGCAGGTGCTGGTCGCGCTGGCCGCCGCCCATCCCGACCCGGCCCTGGCCAAGGCGGTGCGCCGGGCCGCCTTCCAGGTGCACACCGGCGGCGTGTAGCGCCGCCCGCGGCGGGAGCGCGTGCGCGCCGCGGGTCTCAGACCTGCGGCGCGTACGTCCCGAAGCTCCACACGTTGCCCTCGGCGTCGCGGGCCATGTAGTCCCGCGAGCCGTAGTCCTGGTCGGTCGGCTCCATCAGGATCTCCACACCGTGCTCGACGGCCCGGCGGTGGTGGGCGTCCACGTCGTCGACGCGCACGTAGACCCCGGTCGGGCCGGCCGTCGCCATCGCCTTGTCGAAGGCGCTGCCGGTGCCCTTGCTGCCGAGCATCACCATGCCGTTCCCGTAGGACAGCTCGGCGTGCACCACCGCGCCGTCATCGCCCTCGTAGGCCGCGACCTGGGTGAAGCCGAAGGCTTCCGTGAGCAGGTGGATGGCGGCCTTGGCATCGGTGTACAGCAGGGTCGGGCAGATGGACGGAACGCCTGCCATGACGACCACTCCCTCTCGTACCGCGGGTGGACAGTGAGCCACGTCACAGCATGACAGGCGTCGTGAGAAGTCAGCGGAAGGTGTTGCACTGGGCCATGTCGCCCGTGCGGTAGCCCTGGTAGAACCACTGCTGGCGCTGCTCGGCCGAGCCGTGCGTCCAGGACTCCGGGGTCACCCGGCCCTGGAACTTCTCCTGGATCCGGTCGTCGCCGACCGCGGCCGCCGCGTCGAGGCCGTCCTTGATGTCCTCGTCGGTGAGGGTGGTGATCAGGGGCTTGCCCGTGGACTCGTCCGGGGTCTTCGTCGCGTTGTGGGCCCAGACCCCGGCGTAGCAGTCGGCCTGCAGCTCGACCCGTACCGCGTTGCTGCTCGCGCCCTGCCGGCCGTCCTGGGCCTTCTGCAGGGTGCCGGTCAGGTTCTGGATGTGGTGGCCGTACTCGTGGGCCACCACGTACGCCTGGGCGAAGGGGCCGCCGCTCGCGCCGAACTTGGTCCGGAGCTCGTTGAAGAAGCCGAGGTCCAGATAGACCTGCCGGTCACCGGGGCAGTAGAACGGGCCGACCGCCGAGGTGGCCGCCCCGCAGGCGGTGCCCACCTTGCCGGTGAAGAACACCGTCTGCGCCGGGGTGTACTGGGCGCCGCGCCTGGCGAACTCCTGCTTCCAGAAGTCCTGGGTGCTGTTGATCACCGCCACCAGCCGGCAGTCCTCCTTGGCGTTCGCGTCCGCGCCCGTCTTGCAGCTCTGCTGCACCTGGGCGGCGGAGGAGGAGGTCGACGCGGGCTCGGGGCTTCCGTCGGACAGGCCCAGCTGCTCCGGGCCCACCCCGAACAGCAAGCCCATGATCAGCGCGATGAAACCGATGATGCCGCCACCGATCGTGGCCTTCCCGCCCGGGATGCGGCTGCCGCGTACGTCCTTGACCTCGGAAGTGTCCAGATTGGCGTTGTCGTCGAACTGCATCCCGCACCGCCCTCCATTCCTACCAAGGGGGGTACGAGTACGCCCCTGCGGCGAGTATCAACCCGTTCATCCTCATACGCCCCCCGGCCGGGAGGCGTGTTCCCTGGGCCGAACGGGGGACGCACGGGTGAGGGCGGGGCCGGTCCCCGGAGGGGCGGGCGGGCCCGAAAGTAGTTGCGCACCCCCGGTAGAATGACTCCCATGGCAAATCTCCTCGCGGATTAGCGGCGTAGAAGCTTCGCGTCCTGCCCCCCTTCCGCCGTCCCGACCCGCCCTGGAGTATTTCCGTGATCACCGCCACCGGCATCGAGCTGCGCGCCGGCGCCCGCATCCTCATCGAGAACGCCTCCTTCCGCGTCGCCAAGGGCGACCGCATCGGCCTCGTCGGCCGCAACGGAGCCGGCAAGACCACCCTCACCAAGTGCCTCGCGGGCGAGGGGACCCCGGCCGGCGGCAGCATCGCCCGCTCGGGCGAGGTCGGCTACCTCCCGCAGGACCCGCGCACCGGCGACCTCGACGTGCTGGCCAGCGACCGGATCCTGTCCGCGCGCGGACTCGACGTGCTGCTCAAGAAGATGCGGATGAACGAGGAGCGCATCTCCTCCGGCTCCGGCGCCACCCGCGAGAAGGCGATGCGCCAGTACGAGCGCCAGGAGACCGAGTTCCTCACCAAGGGCGGTTACGCCGCCGAGTCCGAGGCCGCGACCATCTCCGCCGCCCTCGGCCTGCCCGACCGGGTGCTCGGCCAGCCGCTGCACACCCTCTCCGGTGGTCAGCGACGCCGCGTCGAGCTCGCCCGGATCCTCTTCTCGGACGCCGACACCCTCCTGCTCGACGAGCCGACCAACCACCTCGACGCCGACTCGATCGTCTGGCTGCGCGACTACCTGAAGACCTACCGCGGCGGCTTCATCGTCATCTCCCACGACGTGGACCTGGTCGAGACGGTCGTCAACAAGGTGTTCTACCTGGACGCCAACCGCTCCCAGATCGACGTCTACAACATGGGCTGGAAGCTCTACCAGCAGCAGCGCGAGGCCGACGAGAAGCGCCGCAAGCGCGAGCGCCAGAACGCCGAGAAGAAGGCCGCGGCGCTGAACTCGCAGGCCGACAAGATGCGCGCCAAGGCCACCAAGACCGTCGCCGCCCAGAACATGGCCAAGCGCGCCGACCGCCTGCTCGCGGGCCTGGACGCCGTCCGCGTCTCCGACAAGGTCGCCAAGCTGCGCTTCCCCGACCCGGCGCCCTGCGGCAAGACCCCGCTGACCGCCGAGGGCCTGTCGAAGTCCTACGGCTCGCTGGAGATCTTCACCGACGTCGACCTGGCCATCGACAAGGGCTCCCGCGTGGTCATCCTCGGCCTCAACGGCGCCGGCAAGACCACGCTCCTGCGCCTGCTGTCGGGCACCGAGAAGCCCGACACCGGCACGGTCATCCCCGGCCACGGCCTCAAGCTCGGCTACTACGCCCAGGAGCACGAGACCCTGGACCCCGAGCGCTCGGTCCTGGAGAACATGCGCTCCTCGGCGCCGGACCTGGACCTGGTCTCCGTACGCAAGACGCTCGGCTCCTTCCTCTTCTCCGGCGACGACGTCGACAAGCCCGCGGGCGTCCTGTCCGGTGGCGAGAAGACCCGCCTGGCCCTGGCGACGCTGGTCGTCTCCTCGGCCAATGTGCTGCTGCTCGACGAGCCCACCAACAACCTCGACCCGGCCAGCCGCGAGGAGATCCTGGGAGCCCTGCGCACCTACAAGGGCGCCGTCATCCTCGTCACCCACGACGAGGGCGCGGTCGAGGCGCTGGAACCGGAGCGGATCATCCTGCTCCCGGACGGCGTCGAGGACCTGTGGGGTCCGGACTACCGGGACCTGGTGGCGCTCGCCTGAGGCGCTTCCGCTTCCGTGATCCTTTGCTTATGGATCATTCGGCTCAGACGTGATCCATCATCTGAGTGAGACGGTCTCATACCGTTCCGCGCTCGACGAAGGCCCCGGCTGCGCATCCTCACCGATGCCGCCGGGGCCTTCCGTTTTCCCGTTCCGGCCCCTGACCTGGTGATTCATACCGGCCGAGTGGAAATGTGACGGAGGTCATGCAGCGGAAGAGGAGATTCCGTTCTGCTCGGGTGTCCACGGCTGAAGAAATGCCGTACCACCGACCTTGCTGAATGGGTGGCCAGGAAGCCGGGGAGGGGTGATCATGAGAAGTCCAGAGCGCACTTCCCATGAGGAGGCACGGGTGGCCGAAACTCTGAAGAAGGGCAGCCGGGTAACCGGCGCCGCGCGCGACAAGCTCGCGGCAGACCTGAAGAAGCAGTACGACTCCGGTGCGAGTATCCGGGCGCTGGCCGAATCGACTGGCCGGTCCTACGGATTCGTCCATCGGATGCTCAGCGAGTCCGGAGTCACGCTGCGTGGTCGCGGAGGCGCGACGCGCGGCAAGAAGGCGGCTACGGCCTGACCATTTGGTTCCCCTTGGTTCCAACGGTTCTTCCGTATTCAGCTTCACGGTTCCAGTTCCACTTCCACCGTCCTTCGGTGACCCCCCGGTCGGCTCCATGGCCGACTGGGTGGTTACTGTGCAGTCACTTAGGCCGAGATCGCGGCCGAACGACGGCACAACCACCGGAGGCACACAGATGGCTCTGCTCGACAAGGACGGCGTACGGCTCACCGTCGACGACACGGTCGCCACGGTGACACTGACCAATCCGGCCAAACGAAACGCTCAATCCCCCGCGCTCTGGCGGGCGTTGACGGAGGCTGGAAGGTCGTTGCCGGGCACCGTCCGGGTCGTCGTGCTGCGTGGCGAAGGGCAGTCCTTCTCCGCAGGGCTCGACCGGCAGGCATTCACCCCCGAAGGCTTCGAGGGTGAGCCGTCCTTCCTTGACCTGGCGCGCGGTTCGGAGGAACTGCTCGACTCCACCATCGCCGAGTACCAGGAGGCGTTCACCTGGTGGCGGCGCAACGACATCATCTCCGTCGCCGCCGTTCAGGGGCACGCGATCGGTGCCGGTTTCCAGCTTGCCCTCGCGTGCGATCTGCGCGTCGTCGCGGACGACGTGCAGTTCGCCATGCGCGAGACCGGGCTGGGCCTGGTGCCCGACCTCGGCGGCACCCAGCCGCTGACCTCGGCGGTCGGCTATGCCCGCGCGCTCGAAATCTGCGCGACGGGCCGCTTCGTCCAAGCCGAGGAGGCGGAACGGATCGGCCTCGCGAACCTGGTCGTCCCCGCGGGCGAACTCGACGCGGCCGTCCAGGACCTCACCACCGCGCTGCTGGCTCCGCCGCGCGATGCGGTGATCGAGACGAAGGCGCTGCTTCGCGGTGCGGTGTCGCGCCCTTACGAGGACCAGCGCGCCGCCGAGCGTGCCGCCCAGGCCCGCCGCCTGCGCGATCTGGCCGGCCTCTCGGACTAGCCGCGCCGCCGCTGCCGGGGACCAGCCCCCGGACCCCCGCTCCTCAAACGCCGGAGGGGCTGAAAAGATCGCCTCAAACGCCGGCGGGGCTGGATGTATCCAGCCCCGCCGGCGTTTGAGGCGCGGGTCCGGGCGGAGCCCGGGGAACGGTGGAAGGGCGGGTAGGGGACTTCGCCCCGCGGGGCCGACCACCCGCAGCCGCGTCGGGACGGGCAGCGGAACCGGTCCCGACTTACCGTGGTCGGGAGCCCACCGTGCGAAGGGATCCGCCATGACCGAATCCGCCGCCACAGGCGGCAACGCCGCCAAGCCCCCCGCCGACCGCGGGAGGACGAGCATCGCCGACGGCGTGGTCGAGAAGATCGCCGGCCTGGCCGCCCGCGAGGTGGTCGGCGTTCACGCCATGGGCAGCGGCAGCGGCCTCTCCCGTACCTTCGGCGCCGTCCGCGACCGCGTCCCCGGCGGGGCCAAGTCCACCGTCAGCCGGGGCGTGAAGGCGGAGGTCGGCGAGGTGCAGACCGCCCTCGACCTGGAGATCGTCGTGGATTACGGCGTGTCGATCCGGGACGTGGCCCGGGCCGTCCGTGAGAACGTCGTCTCGGCGGTGGAGCGGATGACCGGCCTCGAGGTCGTGGAGGTCAACATCGCGGTCAGCGACGTCAAGCTGCCGGACGAGGACGACGAGGAGCCGGAGTCCCGACTGCAGTAGAGGAGTCCGCATGAGCATGGCGGTCGTCGGCCTGGTGGCCGGCATGGCACTGGGGTTCGCCGGGTACTTCGGCGGCTTCGGGGCCTTCCTGCTGGTGGCCGCCCTCGGCGCCATCGGCTTCGTCGTGGGGCGGTTCTTCGACGGGGACCTGGAACCGGGGGACTTCTTCCGCCCCCGGGGCCGCCCCGGGGACCGAGACCGCGACCGAGGTCGGGACCGGGATCGGGACCGGGACCGGGACCGATGAGCACCCCCCGCCCCACCCCGCCCCAGGTGCCCGCCGCCGAGCGGGGAGCCACCCGGATCGCCGACCGGGTCGTGGCGAAGATCGCCGCCCAGGCCGCCCGGGAGGCGCTGACCCGGCCCGCTCCGGACGCGGCCCCGCCGCACGCCACCGTCACCGTGCACCACGACATCGCCCGCGTACGGGTGGTCCTGGAGCTGCGCTACCCCTCCGACCTCGCCGCCCAGTGCGCGGCCGTACGCCGCCACGTCGCCCAGCGCGTCGAGGAGTACGCGGAGATGGCCGTACCCGAGGTGGACGTGGACATCGAGCACCTGCGCCCCGCGCGGCCCGCCGCCGGGCGCGACCGGCGGGTCCGGTGAGCGCCCGCTTCCGGTCGCCGCGGCGGTTCCCGGCCGCGGTGGGGGCGTTCGCCGTGCTCGGGGTCGCGGGGCTGTTCCTGTACGACCTGGCGGCGGTACGGGCCCACCGCCCGGGCATGCGCTGGCGCGACGAGCTCTCCCGGGCACTGGAGCGGCACACCCCGGCCGACCCCGGCGTGCTGATCGGCGGCGGATTGCTGGCCGCGGCCGGGGCCGCGCTGCTGCTGTACGCACTCGCCCCGGGCCTGCGCGGGATCCTCCCGATGGGTTCGGGGCACCCGGAGGTCCGGGGCGGACTGGAACGCAAGGCCGCCGCTCAGGTGCTGCGCGACCGGGTCATGGAGGTGGCCGGGGTGCGGTCGGTGCGGGTCAGCGTGGGCCGGGCCCGGATCGGGGTCCGGGCCGTGTCCCACTTCCGCGAACTGGACGACGTACGGGCCGATCTGGACGCGGTGCTGGCCGTCGGCGTCGACGAACTGGGGCTGGCCCACGAGGTACGCCCGAGGGTGCGGGTGAACCGCCGGTGACGCTGGGGACGGTGAACCGGGTCCTGCTCGCGCTGCTCGGACTGGTCCTGCTGGCGGCGGGGGCGTCGGTGCTGACCGCGTCCGGGCCGTTCGAGGGCCGTCATGACCCTCTGCTGGCGCCGCACGGGCCGGGCTGGCCGGCGCCCTGGTGGGTGGTGCTCGCCGTCCTCGGGGTCTGCGTACTGCTGGCGTTGTGGTGGCTGCTGTCCCAACTGCGGCGGGCCCGGCTCGCGGAGGTGCTCGTCGACACCGGGGACGGCGCGTTCGCGGTGCTGCGCGGGCGGGCGCTGGAGGAGGCCGTCGCGGCCGATGTCCAGGAGGCCGTGGAGGGAGTCGCCCGGTGCCGGGTCACGCTGCGGGGCCGGCGCGGGGCCCCGGCCCTGGGGGTCGCTCTGGAGCTGGAGCCGCACGCGGTCCCGGCCGACGTACTGGCGGCCCTCGCCGGCCCGGTGCTGGGCCGGGCCCGCACCTCGGCGGCGCTCCCGGCCCTCCCGACGGAGGCCCGCCTGTACGTCACCCCCCGCCGGGCGCGGCGGGTGACGTGAGGCGGAGCCGGGGCGGACGGCTCAGAAGCCGTGCCGGGAGCCGCCGTCCACCGGGAGCATGAGGCCGGTCAGGTAGGAGGCCGCCGGGGACAGCAGGAACGCCGCCGAGCGGCCGAACTCCTCCGGGGTGCCGTACCGCCGCAGCGGGATCCCCGCCTCGTTGCGGGCGCGGGCGAGCTCCGCGTCCCCGGACAGGGCGTCGAGCTCGCGGACCCGGTCGGTGTCGATGCGGGCGGGCAGCAGGCCGACCACCCGGATGCCGCGCGGGCCCAGCTCCACGGAGAGGGACTTCGCGAAACCGGCCAGGCCGGGGCGCAGGCCGTTGGAGATGGTGAGTCCCGGGATCGGCTCGTGCACGGAGCCCGACAGGACGAAGCCGATGACCCCGCCTTCGGAGAGCTCCGCGGCCGCCGCCCGGGCGAGACGGACCGCGCCGAGGAAGACCGAATCGAAGGCCGCCGTCCACTGCTCGTCGGTGTTGTCCGCCGCCGAACCGGGCGCCGGGCCGCCGACGCTGATGAGGATGCCGTCGAGGCGGCCGAAGTGCTCCCGGGCCGCGGCGACGAGCCGGGAGGCGGCCCCGGGGTCGGAGTTGTCGGCGGCCACGCCGACCGCGTTCGGGCCCAGCGCCTTGGCGGCGGCCTCGGCGCGCCCCGCGTCCCGGCCGGTCAGCACCACCTTGGCGCCGTCGGCGGTCAGTTCGCGGGCGGAAGCGTAGCCGAGGCCCCTGGTGGCGCCGGTGACGACGTAGACACGGTCCTTCAGTCCAAGATCCATGCCGACACGCTACGCGGTCGCCACCGGCTCCCGCTCGGCAGCGTCGGTCCCGGCGGCGGCCGCCGCCTCGCGGTCGCGCTTCTCGCGCCGTACGAGCACGATCCAGCCCACCGGCACCGCGAAGGTGAACAGCCACCACTGGATGGCGTACGCCATGTGCGGGCCGATCGAGTCGTGATCGGGCTCGGCGACCACCTCGGGCTTGCCGTCGGCCGGGACCGGGGCGGTGAGTTCCAGGTAACCGCCGAGGACGGGCTTGCCCAGGTTCTTCGCCTGCCGGCCGCTGTTGATCAGCATCACCTGGCGGTCCGGCAGGCCCTTGCGGTCCTTGATGCCGCTGCCGCCGCTGGTCTCGTCGGCCTTCAGCCGCCCGGTGACCGTGACCTCGCCGGTGGGCGCGGCCGGCACCGGCGGGTAGGCGCGCGGGTCGTCGCCGCCCGCGACCCAGCCGCGGTTGACGAGCACGACCCGGCCGTCGGCCAGGACCAGCGGGGTGAGGACGTGGAAGCCGACCTTGTCGTCGTTGTCGGTGCGCATGCGCACGACGACCTCGTGCGCGGAGTCGTACGTACCGGTGGCGGTCACGGCCCGCCAGTAGTCGGCGCGCGGGACCACGTGGCCGGGGGAGGTGACCTCGGTCATGGGGACCGGCTTCGCCCGCAGGTTCGCGTCGATCAGCTCGTTCTGCGCGACACGGTGCTCATGACGGTGGAACTGCCAGAACCCCAGCTTGATCATCGCGGGGATCAGGGCGAGGCCGATGAGGGTGAGGCACACCCACTGCCGGGTCAGCACAAAGCGGTACACGCCCACGACGGTACCCCCAGCGGCGAGGACCCCGGCGGCCGGGTGGCCGTCCGGGGTCGTGGCGGAGGGGGAGTAGGGGGGGAAGCCGGGGAGGGCGGGACGGGAGTCAGACGCGGTCGGTGATGCCCACCTTCCCCTCCGCGCGGGCGCAGTGCCCTCCGCAGAACCACTGTCCCTCGACCTCGACGCCCTGCCCGATGATCTGGACCCGGCAGTGCTCGCAGATGGGCGCCATGCGGTGAATGGCGCAGGAGAAGCAGTCGAAGACGTGCACAGCACCCTGTGCGTGGACTTCGAAGGACATGCCGTAATCGTTCCCGCAGACTTCGCAACGTGCCATGCGCGGCATGCTGCGCAGGGCGGCCCGCCGGAACAAGATCCACCGGGGTGAGTCGCCGAGCGTGCACCCGGCCGGCCCAACGGGCGGCCCCCGAACGTCCCCGCGGTCAGTCCCCCGCCGGAGCCACGTCCCGCAGCAGCTGGGTGAAGGCCGCCTCGTCGACGACGGGGGTCCCGTAGGACTTCGCCTTCACCGTCTTGGAGGTCGAGGAGTCCGGGTCGTTCGTCACGAGCAGGCTCGTGAGCCGGGACAGGCTCGTCGCGACGTGCAGGCCCGCCTCCACCGCGCGGTCCTCCAGCAGCTCCCGGTCCACCGAGGTGTCACCGGAGAACGCGATCCGCATGCCCTGCTTCAGCGGGGTGCCGTCCGCCCACCGACCCGGGTTCGGGTACGGGCACGGCGGCCGCTTGCGCGAGGCCCGCCAACCGGCCCCGGCATTCCCGCCGCCCGCCCCGTACGAGGCCTGGTACCCGACGCGCGGCGCGGCGGGGGTGTCCGACCACTCCGTCAGCGGCCGGCATTCCAGCAGGGGCAGCCGTACGTTGTCCCGCGCGGCCGCGTGCAGGGACGGGCGGAACGCCTCCGCGAGGACCCGGGCGTCGTCGAGCGCGTGGTGGGCGCGCTGCTGGACCACGCCGAAGTGCGCGGCGAGCGACTCCAGCTTGTGGTTGGGCAGCGGGAGGTTCAGTTCCTTCGACAGGGCGATGGTGCACAGCCGCTGGCGCACCGGGGCGGTGGCCTCGGCCCGCGCGTACTCGCGGGCGATCATCTGCCAGTCGAAGATCGCGTTGTGCGCGACCAGCACCCGGTCGGCGAGCCGGCCCGCGAACTCCTCGGCGATGTCCTTGAAGAGCGGCGCGTCCTGGAGCATGTCGCTGGTCAGACCGTGGATCCACACGGGACCGGGGTCCCGGAGCGGGTTGACCAGCGTGTACCAGTGGTCCTCGACGTTGCCCTGAGCGTCGAGCCGGTAGACGGCGGCGGAGATTATCCGGTCGTCGCGAGCGAGCCCGGTGGTCTCCACGTCGACGACCGCGTACCCCTGTGGGTACGCGGTCGGCCACATCGTCTCTGCGGTCGTACGGTCGGCGAGCATGGTCACAGAGGATATCGGCCCGCGCCGACACTCGAAGCCCTACGGCCTTTCAGCTCGGCTCGGCCCAGCTCCGCCACGAGGTCCCCGGCCGTCACCCGGGCGAAGGACCCGGGTACTTCGGCGGGGCCCGGGAAGAGCCGGCAGGCCGTCCCCGAACCGCCTTCCGGTGCCACGCTCGCGTGGGTCAGTGCCAGGAACACGCGCTTCCCGGATGCCAGTTCGGCGGCCTCCGCGTCCGCGTCCGCGCGGGGCCGGAGCTCCTCGGGCGGCTCCAGGGCGGCGATCCGCGCGGCGAATCCGGCCGGTTCCTCGCCGGCCGCGGCCCGGTACAGCCACACCTCGTCGGTGGCCGAACTCTCGGTGGCCCGCCGGATCACGGCCACCTCCCGGGTGCGGGCCGCCGCCCGCCACACGGTGAGGTCCCACAGGGTCGTGCGGGTACCGGAGGTGAAGTGTGCCCACGCGTCCGAGGCCACGGCCGCGACCCGGTCGCCCGGCGGGGTGACGCTCTCGAAGGCGTCCGAAGGCGGCAGGCGCAGGTCCGGCCACAGCGCCCGCCGTGTGGCCAGTTCCACGACCATCGGAACCCGGGCCCGCGTCGCGGGGCCCCTCAGCTCGAAGCGCGGGCCGGCCGTGCGCGGGTCCTCCGGGGAAGGGGATGGAGGTGGGGATGGGGATGAAGGTGGGGATGGGGACGCGTGCGGGCCGTCCGCCGGCCGGGCCGTGAACCCGGTGAAGGCCCGCGCCAGCTCCTCGAACGGCACCCCGCTGTAGCCGGACACCAGTGCCACCGCGTACGCGTCCCCGCGCCCGGCGAGCCCGGCCGGGTTCAGGTCGACGTACTCCGTGTCCCCCTGCCGTGCCGGTACCGGTACGGGAGCCCAGCCGTGGCCGCCCGAGTGCACGGCGCCGGCCCCGGGCCTCCCGTGCACCGGGCGGCCCCGGTCGCACAGGCCGGTGAACTTCCAGTCGGCGTCGAAGAAGGCCACCGCCAGGTCCAGGTGCGCCACCTGGTTGCGGGCCTCGCTCCAGTGCAGGAACAGCCTCAGCTCCTCGCCCGCCGGAAGCGCCAGGACGCTGCCCCGGGGCACCGAGGCCGGAGCCCCGGCGTGGGCCTGCTCCCCTGAAGGCACGGGCAGTTCCGCGAGCCCGGAGTCCAGGACGGCCAGCTCGTAGGGTTCCCCCTCGGCGAGGGCGAACCGGCGCAGCACCTCCGCTTCCAGCAGGGCCGCGGCCGCCGTGACGAGCGGGCCCGGAAGCGGCGGGCGGTCCTCCGCCACGGACCGGACGTGCCCGGCCGGGCCCTTGGGGAAGAACACGCGCCGCGAGCCGGTCCGGTCCCGGGCGCGTCCGCGCAGGGCGCCGAGCGCGGCCAGCAGCGGGCCCGCGCCGACGGCGGGGAGCCCGCGGGCCAGCTCCCGGGCCAGCTCCGGGACCAGACGGTCGCCGGTGTGCAGGCGCAGCAGATGGTCGAGGCGCAGGACGAGTTCCTCCGGGCGCTCCCCGGCCACCGCGGCGGCCGCCCCGGGGTCCGCCCCGGCGAGGGCCCGCTCCAGGCGCCCGGACCAGGTCGCGGGCCGGAGCCGGTTCCCCTCCACGCGTAGGGCGTCCGGATGGGCGGCGGCGCCCTCCCGCAGCGCCGCGCCCAGGGCGCCGGACAGGACGGTGCCCCGCAGCACGGCGAAGGCCAGGGCGGCCCGGGGATGGCGGGCGTACCGCTCGAAGGGGTGCAGGGTCTCGGCGGCCCGCTTCCAGGCGGTCGGATGCCGCAGCAGCTCCTCGACGAGGCCGGGGACGGGCAGCGCGTCGAGTACGCCGAGCAGGGCGCGGCGCAGCGGCCGGTCCGGGGAGTGGAACCGGGAGGGCGCGGGCGTGAGCAGCGCCGGGTCCCCGCCGGACAGCGCGGCGAGGAGCCGCAGCACATCGGTGGCGCTGGTCAACCGCCCGGCCAGCAGCGGCAGTACGGCATTCCGCGGGGCGGGTCCGGTCAGCAGGCGGGCCAGGACCAGCGCCCGGGTCTGCGGTACGGGGATCCGCGCGGGCAGCCAGTCGAGCCCGGCCGGTGCCAGCGGGACCAGCAGCGCCAGGTCGGCGCGGTCCTCCGGGGACAGCGGGGCCGGTCCGGCGAGTAGCGGGGCCAGCACCCGGGCGGCGTCGGCCGAGGGGTCGGTGCCGAGCCGCAGCAGCCGGAGCGGGCCGGGCGGGATCCCGCTCCCGTCGCCGTCGGGCACGCGGTGCTCCGTAGCGAGGGAGAGGAAGGGCGCGGCCGGGTCGAGGGGGCGCAGGCAGACGGGGCAGCCGGGGTGGTCGGCGTGGTCGGCGCCCTCCCGGCAGGAGCCGCAGACGAGATGGGCGCACGGGGCGAGGGGACGCACGGGCCGGGTCTCGGCGCAGAGGGCGCACGGCCGGGCGGGGTCCCGGCGCAGCAGGGTCAGGACGCGTTCGGTGTACCAGCGCTCGGTGTCGCGCGGGATGGAGAAGGGGAAGCGGCGGAAGGCCGGCCGGTGCGCCGGGTCGGCGCCCGCGAGCCCGTCGGCCAGTGCCAGCAGGCGCGAGCGTTCCTCGGCCAGATCGGTCGGCGCCAGGACGGCCAGGGCGGCGTACAGCTCCCGGCTCAGGGTGTGGCCGCGTTCCAGGAGTTCGCCCTCCAGCGGGCGGACCCCCTCGGTGCCGGGCGAAGCGGCGGCCGGCGGCCGGTCGACGTAGACGGTCTGGAGCCGGCGCAGCATGAGCTCTTCGACGGATCGGGTGACGGGCACGGCCTGGTTTCCCTCGTTTCCCTCCGCGAACGAAAAACGGGGGCGGAGAGAAGGCGCGCGGACTTTCCGTGAAAGGGAGAGGATGCACGCCGGGGAGCCGCCCCCGTGAGGCAGATCCCACCACGGGCGGCCGCGCGGCGGCAAGCCGGTTACCCGGCCGGTGGCGTCAGCAGGGCCTTCACCAGGGCCCTCAGGGTCAGTTGGAACAGCCGTTCCGGATCCACCGGCCGGGCCAGCGCGCGGGCCAGCGGCGGGTCGTGCGGGGCGTCGGCCGGATCCCAGAGCTCGCTCTCGGCGGGGGACTGGGCGGGGGAGCGTTCGCGATTGCGCTCGACCAGGACGAAGCCGATGATCTGGAACTGGATCGCGCGCACCGCATCCGCGGCCCGGCTCCCGCGCAGGCCGGCCGCGTGCACCTCGTGGACCAGGGCCTGCTGGGCGGGCAGGAACATCCGGTCGGTGAGGCCGCGCTCGTGGACCATCGCGATCAGGTGCGGGCGCTCGCGCAGCTCGCGGCGCAGTGTCCGGGCGACCGAGACGATGCGGTCGCCGGGGTTGCGGCCGACCGGCCGGATGGCGCCCACTTCCTCCACGGTCCGCTCCACGAGGGCGTCGAGCAGTGATTCGCGGTTGCCGACGTGCCAGTAGATGGAGGTCACCGCGGTGCCCAGCTCGGCGGCGAGCTTGCGCATGGTGAGGGCGGCGGGGCCGTGCTGTTTGACCAGGGACGCGGCGGCGTCCAGTACCTCCGCGCGGGTCAGCGTGGTTCTGGCCATCGTGTCCGCCCAGCTTTCTGTCGATCCGTCAGATCAGTTACGTGCAAGGGTCTTTACCCTTCATCGGTCCCGGTGTAACTGTGTTACAGAACCAGCTGCGTCAGAACCGACTGCCTCAGACCCGACTGCGTCCTAGACGAAGGATGGTGCGATAGATGGCACGCGTACGGTACGGAGCGCGCACCGAGGCCGAGATCGCCGCTTCGCGCGAGAAGAGTTCCAAGCTCCCCGACATCTGGTCCACCGGTGTGGTGGCCGTTTGGGAGACCGACCCGGACGTGGTGGCGGCGGTCCTCCCGCCGCCGCTGAAGCCCACGGAGCGGCCCCTGGTGCGGGCCAACATCAGCAAGGTGGACCTGCCCGGCTACCCGCTCGGCGCCGGCTCGGTGGCCGTCGCCGCCCAGCACGACGGGGTCGAGGGCTGGTACCCGCTGGTCATGCCGATGAGCATGGAGCGCGCCCTGATCGGGGGCCGCGAGGTCTTCGGCGAGCCGAAGAAGCTCGGCGAGATCACCGTCGAGCGCGAGGGCCTGGTCGTCCGGGCCTCCCTCGCCCGGCACGGGATCGCCTTCGTGGAGGTGCGCGGGGCGGTGGACCGCGTGCTGCCGCTGCCGGAGCCCACGGTGAAGACCGACTTCTACTTCAAGTTCCTCCCCGCGGTGGACGGTTCGGGATTCGACGCCGATCCGGTACTGGTGCACTGCACCCGCAACGAGAAGGTCCGCAAGCTGGAGCACGTCACCGGCGACGTGGTGCTCCGCGAGTCGATGTTCGACCCGGTGGCCGACCTTCCCGTACGCCGCCTCGTCGAGCTCACCATCGGCGAGAAGACCACCGACCAGCGCGGCAGGGTCGTCGAGCGGGTCAGCGCCCAGGCCCTGCTCCCGTACATCCACCAGCGCTACGACGACCCGATGCAGATCCTCGACGGACCGCCCGAGGGGAGCGTCTGATGCGACTCGAACCGGGACAGGTGGCCGTGGTCACCGGGGCCGCGAGCGGCATCGGCCTCGCCATGGCCCGCCGCTTCGCCGCCGAGGGGCTGAAGGTGGTCCTCGCCGACGTGGAGGAGGGCGCCCTGCGCAAGGCCGCCGACGAACTCGCCGCCGACGGCGCCGAGGTCCTCGCCAAGATCGTCGACGTCAGCGACCGGGACTCCGTGATCTCGCTGGCCGACGCGGCGTACGAGACCTTCGGCGCGGTGCACGTCCTCTGCAACAACGCGGGCGTCGGCTCCGGAGCCGAGGGCCGCATGTGGGAGCACGAGCCCAACGACTGGAAATGGGCCTTCTCCGTCAACGTCTGGGGCGTCTTCCACGGCATCCAGGCCTTCGTCCCCCGCATGATCGCGGCCGGCGGCCCCGGCCACATCGTCAACACCTCCTCCGGAGACGGCGGCATCGCCCCGCTGCCCACCGCCTCCGTCTACGCGGTCACCAAGGCGGCCGTGGTCACCATGACCGAGTCGCTCTACGCCCACCTCAAGGCGGAGGGCGCGGCCATCGGCGCCTCCGTGCTCTTCCCCGGACCGCACATGCTGCGCACCGGCCTGTGGGAGTCGCACCGCAACCGGCCCGACCGGTACGCCAAGGAGCGCCCGCGCAAGTCCCCGTACCGCAGCCTCGACCAGTACGAGGCCGCCATGAAGCAGGCCGGCCACGAGGTGAACTTCACCCCGGTCGAAGACGTCGCGGACCACGTCGTGGACGGCATCCGCGCCGACCGCTTCTGGATGCTGCCCGACAGCGAGCACAGCGACCGGCAGATCCGCGCCCGGTCGCAGTCGATGCTCGACCGCGCCAACCCCGCCTACCTGGAAAGCTTCATCCTCGACTGAGGAGCCTCAATCGTGAGTGCGTACGAAGACCCGTACCTGATCATCTCCTCCGACTGCCACGCGGGGCTGCCCACCGAGCAGTACCGCCCCTACCTGGACCGCGCCTTCCACCCGCAGTTCGACGAGTTCCTCGGCGAGCGCGACGCCCGCCGCGCCGAGGCCACCAAGCTGGGCGTGCGCAACGAGGCCTTCGCCGAGAAGTGGTTCCACGACCACGAGGAAGGCCTCAAGGGCGGCTGGGACGTCACGCAGCGGCTGAAGGAACTCGACGGCGACGGCGTGGCCGCCGAAGTCGTCTTCCCCGACGCCGACGCCGTGGACAGCCAGACCGCCGCCCCCTTCGGGGTGGGCCTCGGCCTCTCCGGCGACCAGGACCCCGAGCTCGGCATGGCCGGAGCGCAGGCGCACAACCGGTGGCTGGCCGAGTTCGTCTCCGAGAATCCCGAACGGCACTGCGGGGTCGCCCTGCTGCCCATCACCGGCGAACCGGACAAGGTCGTCGCCGAGATATACCGGGCCAAGGCGTCCGGGCTCGGCGCCCTGATGATCCCGGCCATGTGGGTGGACAAGGCCCCCTACCACGACCGCCGTTACGACCCGGTGTGGGCGGCGGCGGCCGAGACGCAGATGCCGATCGTCACCCACTCGGGATCCTCGCCGCGCCACGAGTACGGGGACCACCTGGGCATCTTCGTCTCCGAGGTCACCTGGTGGCCGGCCCGCCCGCTGTGGTTCCTGCTCTGGTCCGGGGTCTTCGAGCGGCACCCGGGGCTGAAGTTCGGCGTCGCCGAGTCGGGCTGCTGGTGGCTGCCGAACCAGCTCTGGTTCATGGACCGGCTCTACCTCGGCGCGCACGGTGGCAAGAAGCTGTCGCCGTTCGAGGAGCTGAAGCGGCCGCCGAGCGAGTACCTGGACCGGCAGGTGTTCATCTGCGCCACCAACACCAAACGGCGCGAGCTGGCCCAGCGCTACGAGATCGGCGTGGACAACATCCTGTGGGGCTCGGACTTCCCGCACCCCGAGGGGACCTGGCCCAACACCCGGAACTGGCTGAGGAACACCTTCCACGACATCCCCGTCGAGGAGACCCGCCGGATGCTGGGCCTGGCCGCGGCGGACGTCTTCGGCTTCGACACCGAGAAGCTGGCGCCGATCGCCCGCCGCATCGGCCCCACCCCCGCCGAGCTCGGCCAGAGCGCGGACCAGGCGGCCGTCGAAGCCTCCTGGTCGCGCTCGCGCGACGTGGGCCGGCACTGGCTGACCGACAACGACTTCCCGGTCCTGGGGGTGAACCCGTGAGCTCCGAGACACCGGCCGCCGGGGAGGACCGCTACACGGTCATCTCGGCCGACTGCCACGCGGGCGCCGACCTGCTGGACTACAAGCCGTACCTGGAGAAGCGCCACCACGAGGAGTTCGACGCCTGGGCCGCGACCTACGTCAACCCGTACGAGGACCTCCTCGCGGACACGGCCGACCGCAACTGGAACTCCCAGCGCCGGCTGGCGGAGCTGGAAGCCGACGGGATCGTCGCGGAGGTGCTCTTCCCGAACACCATCCCGCCGTTCTTCCCCAAGGCCTCGCTGATGGCCCAGCCCCCGACGGCGGCCGAGTACGAGATGCGCTGGGCCGGGCTCCAGGCCCACAACCGGTGGCTGGCGGACTTCTGCGCGGACGCGCCGGGCCGCCGGGCGGGCGTGATCCAGATCCTGCTGAACGACGTGGACGCGGCGGTCCGGGAGATCCGCCGCACCCGCAACGCGGGCCTGACCGGCGGCATCCTGCTGCCCGGCGTCCCGCCCGGCTCCACCGTTCCCGAGCTCTACTCACAGGTCTACGACCCGATCTGGGCCGTCTGCGACGAGCTGGACGTCCCGGTCAACCACCACGGCGGCTCCGCCTCGCCGCCGCTGGGCGACGAGCCGGCGGCAAGGGCCGTCTTCATGGTGGAGACCACCTGGTTCTCCCACCGGGCCCTGTGGCACCTCATCTTCGGCGGGGCCTTCCGCCGCAACCCCGGGCTGAAACTGGTCCTGACGGAGCAGGGCTCCGGCTGGATCCCCGGCGTCATCGAGATGCTGGACTACTACCACGGCCGGCTGGTGGCGGCCTCGGCCACCGCCGAGGCCAAGTTCGGGGCCGGGCTGGCCGAGTCCATGGGCAAGGGGCCGGGCGAGGTCTGGCGGGACAACTGCTTCGTCGGAGCGAGCTTCATGCGCCCCCACGAGGTCCCGCTGCGCGACCGGATCGGCCTCGACAAGATCATGTGGGGCAGCGACTACCCCCACGACGAGGGCACCACGCCCTACTCCCGGGAGGGCCTGCGCATCGCCTACGCGGGGCTGCCCCGCGAGGAGGTCGCCGCCATGGTCGGCGGCAACGCCGCCCGGGTGTACGGCTTCGACCTCGCCCTCCTCGACGCGGTGGCCGCCAAGCACGGCCCCCTCGTCTCGGAGGTCGCGCAGCCCCTGACGGAGGTTCCGGCGGGAGCCACCAGCCCGGCCTTCGCCCGCGGGGGCTCGGTCCGGGTCTGGTGACGGGGAGCGCGCAGACGCCCCGTAGCACCACCTCGGCCGCCTGACCCGGCGATCCCGGCGGCCCCGGCAGCCCCGCCGGAGCGGTTCAGTCCCTGCGGACGAGCCGCTCCGGCGGGATCAGCTCCGCCCCGGTGACGTGCGTGCCCCGGCGCAGCTCGATCACCAGCTCCTCCAAGGGGGCGAGCGGCGACAGGTCCACGGTCCCCAGGCATTCGCTCAGCACCAGCCGGCGCAGCGCCGGGACATCGCGCAGCGCCTCCAGGGTGCCCTCCAGCGCGCACCGGATCAGCACGAGCCGGCCGAGGCGTTCGTACGGCAGGAGCGCCCCGGCCGAAATGGGCGCGGCGTGCCGGATCTGCAGCGCGGTCAGCCCCCTGAGCGGCAGCGAGCGCACCAGCTGCCGGTACTGGCCGCTCCCGGCGACCGTCAGCTTCTCCACCAGCGGCCACCGCTCGATCCCGTCGAGGGTCATCCGGCGGGCGCCCTGCCACAGGTGCAGCGCGGTCAGCGAGTCCGCGGCCGGTACGTCCCCGATCCGCCGCTGCTCCGGTTCGAAACCGATGACCAGCGAGCGCAGGCCGGCCGCCCCCGCCAGCGGGGCCAGCGAGAGGTCGTCCCGCAGGTAGCCGAAGGCGAGGCTGTCCGCCCGCAGCTCGGACACCACCTCGATCCCGGTGACCTTCGGGCAGTCCAGTACGCCCAGGTGCCGCAGCGCCGTCCGCCCGGCCAGCGGGGACAGGTCGGCCAGCCGCGCGTTGCGGTGCAGGATCAGCGACTCCAGGTCCCGCCGCCCGGCGATCTCCGGCGGCACCGGCCCGTCCCAGGTGACGTGCACCCGGTGGATGTGCGGGAGCCGGTCCAGGGCCCGCAGCTGTCCGGCGGTGCGCACGTGCAGGTGGGCCGCGCGCATGGAGGCGTCGGCGAGCACCGTGTCCACGTAGGCGTCCACGGGGAACCGCCCCCAGGCATCGGACAGTTCGCGCCCCACCTCGTAGCGGTCGTCGGTCCGGAAACCCGCGATGACCTGGAGGGCCCGGTCGCCGCCGACCAGTGCCGCGGTACGGATCGTCGCGGCGGCCTCCTCCTCGGTGAGCCCGGCCGGCTCCGGCAGCAGCTCCAGGACCAGCTCGCCCGCCTTGGCCAGCTCCCCGGCCTGGCTCGGGGAACGCGGCGGCAGCAGCCGGGCCGTACGGGCCTCCACCTCGCGCCAGACCTCCGGGTCCAGCTCCGGCGCGTGCTCCAGACAGGCTGCCGCGAGCAGCACCAGGCGGCTGCGGTCGGCTTCGACCTGGTCGGCGCGGTGCAGCAACTGCCGCAGCAGCGAGGCGCGTTCGTCGGGGCGGGCGTGCCCCACGGCCATCCGGACCACGTTGTCCCAGGTGTCCTCGTGGGCATTGCGCACCAGGACGCCGAAGTCCCGCGCCTCCACGGCCGCCTTGGCGCCGAGGTAGTCCTGGAAGGTGCGGTGGACGAACAGCACCGAGCCCGGCACCGGCTCCCGGAGCAGGCCGCTGCGGATCAGCAGGTGCCGGAACACCGTCTGCGCGCTGCCCTGCGCCTTGACCTGCGGCATGGCGTCGAGCGATTCGGCGATCATCCTGATCGCCTCCTCGGCGGAGGCCTCCACCTGCCCGTTGCGGATCAGCCAGTACGCGAGCCGCTGGAGCAGCAGGGTCTGTTCGTCCCGGCTGAGGTAGACGCCCTCGACCCCGGAGATGTCCCGCTCGCTGTCGCGGCGGATCAGGAGCATGTCCAGCGCCGCGTCGTAGAGCTCCTTGCGGGCCCGGGGCAGGTGCATCCGGCGGTCCCGGTTCAGGGCGCAGAGCAGGGCGCACATCAGCGGGTTCGTCGCGAGCCGGCCCAGGTCCCGGCGGGTGGCGACGGCCTGCAGGAGCGCCTTCTCGTACCGGTCCAGCAGCTCGCGCTCCCGGCCGGAGCCCTCGCCGTCGGCTTCCGCGCGGGCGGAGTCGTGCCAGTGCGTGATGAAGGCGCCGACGTCGTCGCGTTCCATCGGCAGCAGGGCGAGCGAGGAGAAGCCCTGGGCGGTCAGCCAGTCCTCCGGTACGGCCGAGGGGCGGGTGGTGACCACGAAACGGGCCGCCGGGTACGCGGTGAGCAGCTCCCGGAGCCAGGACTCGGTCCGGCTTCGCAACCGCGGCGGCACCTCGTCGACCCCGTCGACCAGCACCAGCGCCCGCCCGGCGGCGAGGAGCTGCTCGACCCAGCCCTCCGGGGCCGTCAGCGGGACCCCGGTCGCGGTCAGCCAGTCCCCGGGCCGCGGGAGCCCGGCGGGGGAGTTGAAGGAGCGCAGCGGCAGGACGAAGGGGACCAGGGTGTTCCAGTCGCGCAGCTGGGGCCCGAAACTGCTGCGGGCGGCGTTCAGCGCCAGCCACTGGACGAGGGTGCTCTTGCCCGAGCCGGCCGGGCCGCGCAGCAGGACCCGCTCCGCGGAGTTCAGGGCGACCTCGGCCTTGACCGGGGTCTGCGGGCCGGGCTCCTCCAGGAGCTGCGCGCCGCTGACGGCGAGGCTGATGTAGGCGAGGTCCAGGGGCCAGTCCCGGCGGTCCTGGCTGAAGGTCAGCCCGAACAGCTGGACCCGTGCCTGGGCCCGGGCCACGTGGTGCGCGTACTCCTCCTCGAACCGTGCCGCCCGGTCGTCGGCGCCTCCGCTTTCCGTGCTCCCACTTCCAGCGTCCCCGCTTCCCGCGCTCCCGCCCCCGCCCCCGCCCGCCGGGTCCTGCGGGCCGCTCCTGCCCGCCGCGCGGCACAGGGCGAACAGCTTCCGGTAGGCGGCCGCCGCCGCACGGCTCAGGGCGGCGCCGGCCGGGGGGTCATCAGCAAGCGCCGGGCCGGGGTCCGTCGCGAAGAGGGCCCGGGCCTCCCTAGGGCCCAGCGCGGCGAACACCTCGCCGACGGCGGTCACCGCCGCCAGCCGGTCGGGCTCCGAGAGTTCCGTGAGTTCCGCGACCGCCCCGGCCAGCCGGCCCGCCAGCTCGTGCGCGAGGCGTCGTACCGCGGGATCGCCCGCCTTCGCCGGCCTGAGCCGGCGCGCCGGCCCCGGCCGGGACTTCGCCAGGGCGAGCGCCACCGCCTCGGCCGTCCTTAAGGCCGCGGCCCCGAAACCCGCCCCTGAGTCCGTCATCCCCATGTCCTCCCCTTGCCCGGACACCCTCACCCGGAAGCATCTCGTGAACCGTCGGTAACACCGATGGATACCGATCGGTAACAACCACTAGCCGAGCCCCCGAACCCGCCTCTATGGTGCGGACATGCCGAACCTGCCCGATGTCGTGCTGTGGTCCATACCCGCCTTCGTCCTGCTCACCGTGATAGAGCTCGTGAGCTACCGCATCCATCCCGACGAGGACGCCGCCGGGTACGAGACCAAGGACGCCGTTACCAGCCTCGGCATGGGGATCGGCAGCCTCGGCTTCGACTTCCTCTGGAAGATCCCGATCGTCGCGATCTACACCGCGGTCTACGAGCTCACCCCGCTGCGCGTCCCCGTCCTGTGGTGGACCATCCCGCTGATGCTGCTCGCCCAGGACTTCCTCTACTACTGGCAGCACCGCGGCCACCACGTCATCCGCATCCTGTGGGCCTGCCACGTCGTCCACCACAGCAGCCGCAAGTTCAACCTCACCACCGCCCTGCGCCAGCCCTGGACCAGCGCCACCTCCTGGCCGTTCTACCTCCCGATGATCGCGCTGGGCGTGCATCCCGCCGCCATCGCCTTCTGCTACTCGGTCAACCTCGTCTACCAGTTCTGGATCCACACCGAGCGCATCGACAAACTGCCCCGGCCGATCGAGTACGTCTTCAACTCCCCCTCCCACCACCGCGTCCACCACGCCTCCCAGGGCGGCTACCTGGACCGCAACTTCGGCGGCATCCTGATCGTCTGGGACCGGATGTTCGGCTCCTGGGTCGGTGAGACCGACAAGCCCGTCTTCGGTCTCACCAAGAACATCGGCACCTACAACCCGCTGCGCGTCGCCACCCACGAGTACGCGTCCATCGCCCGGGACGTACGCGGGGCCACCACCTGGCGCGAGCGCGCCGGACGCGTGTTCCGCGGCCCCGGCTGGCAGCCCGCGCAGGCACCGCAGGTATCACAGGCCGCCCCGGCCGAGGCGCCCGCGCCCGCCCCGGAGCACGCCGCGTGAGCGCCACCGGATCCACCGAGCGCGCGGGGTCCCGTACGCCCGCCCGGGCGCGCCCCGCCCTCCCCGCGGGCGCCGGCTTCGCCACCCGGGCGCTGCTCGTCGCCTTCGCCGCCGCCACCGCCCTGGACCTCGGGTCGCTGCTGGCGGGCTGGCACACCGGGCACCTCATCGCCAAGCCGCTGCTGATGCCGCTGCTCGTCGCCTACGTCATCACCCTGCGCGCCCCCCGGCTGCTGATTGCGGCCCTGCTCTTCGGCTGGGGCGGGGACCTGGCCCTGCTCTTCGACGCCGACGTCGCCTTCCTGATCGGCATGGGCTCCTTCGCCGTCGGGCACGTCTGCTATCTCGTGCTTTTCGGCCGCCGCCGGACGGGCCCCCTGCTCGGGGCCGCGTACGCCGCCGCGCTGCTGTCCACGGTCACCCTGCTCTGGGGCGACCTGCCCGCGGAGCTGCGGATCCCGGTCGCCGGGTACAGCCTGCTGCTCACCGCCATGGCCTACCGCTCCAGCGCCCTGGGGCTGCGGGCCGGGCTCGGCGGGGCGCTGTTCCTGCTCTCCGACACGCTCATCGCCACCGGGGTCGCCGAGTGGCCCCAGCTGCCCCGCCCGGACTTCTGGGTGATGGCCACCTACGTGGCGGCCCAGTACCTGCTGGCCACCGGAGCACTCGCACCGCGGCGGGCGTACGGTAGGGAGGCCCTACAGGGCTCCACCACTTCCTAGCCGGAGGACTGCACCACCATGCGCGCCACCGTCATCCACGCCCCGCACGACATCCGCGTGGAGGAGGTGCCCGACGCTGCGATCCAGCGCCCCGAGGACGCCGTCGTCCGCGTCCTGCGTGCCTGTATCTGCGGCAGCGACCTGTGGGCCTACCGCGGTGAAGCCAAGCGTCAGCCGGGCCAGCGGATCGGCCACGAGTTCCTCGGCATCGTCGAGGAGACCGGCTCCGCCGTCTCGGACCTGCGCGCCGGAGACCTCGTCGTCGCCCCCTTCATGTGGTCCGACGGCACCTGCGCCTACTGCTCGGAGGGCCTCTACACCTCCTGCGAGCACGGTGGCTTCTGGGGCTCGGTCGGCCACGACGGCGGCCAGGGCGAGGCCGTCCGGGTCCCGCACGCCGACGGCACGCTGGTGAAGCTGCCCGCCGACGCCGCCTCCGACGACCACCTGCTGACCGCGCTGCTCGCGCTGTCCGACGTCATGGGCACCGGCCACCACGCCGCGCTCGGCGCGGGGGTCCGCAAGGGCTCGACGGTCGCCGTCGTCGGCGACGGCGCGGTCGGGCTCTGCGGGGTCCTCGCGGCCAAGCGGCTGGGCGCCGAGCGGATCATCGCACTGGGCCGGCACGCGGTCCGTACGGACATCGCCAAGCTCTTCGGGGCCACCGACGTGGTCGCCGAGCGCGGCGAGGCCGCCGAGGCGGCCGTGCGCGAGCTCACCGGCGGCCAGGGCGCCCATGCGGTCATCGAGGCGGTCGGCACCGAGCAGTCCATGCGCACCGCCGTGAACATCGCCCGCGACGGCGGGGCCATCGGCTACGTCGGGGTCCCGCACGGCAGCGGCACCGGCCTCGACCTCGGGGTCATGTTCGACCGCAACCTCACCCTGCGCGGCGGGGTCGCGCCGGTCCGCGCGTACATCCCCGAGCTGCTCGCGGACGTGCTCAGCGGGGCGATCGACCCGTCGCCGGTCTTCGACCGGGCCGTCACCCTGGACGAGGTCCCGGAGGGCTACCGGGCGATGGACGATCGCAGCGCGCTGAAGGTCATGATCAAGCCCTGACGGCAGGGCCCGGCGTACGGAAGGGCCGGGCGGGATGTTCCCCGCCCGGCCCTTCCGCGATGCAGCGGATTCAACCGGATTACTTGACGGCCTTCAGCGCGTCGACCACGCCGTAGCCGTAGTAGCCCGTCTGGCCCCAGCCGCTCTCGCAGGTGGTGGCGTCGATCAGGGTGCCCGCGGCGTTGAAGATCTGCGACGGGCAGGCCGTCTTGGTGGCCTGGCCCTTGAGCATCGCCTGGATGATCGCGGGCGAGGCGTACGGGTGGGCGCTCTTGAGGAGCGCCGCGACACCGGCGACGTGCGGGGCGGCCATCGAGGTGCCCTGCTTGTAGCCGTAGCCGCCGCCCGGGACCGTCGACAGCACGCGGCCGTTGGCGTCCGGGGTGGCCGGGATCTGCCACTTGTCGCCACCGGGGGCGGCGACGTCGACGACTCCGAGGCCGTAGCTGGAGTAGTACGAGCGCAGGCCCTTGTCACCGGTCGCCGACACCGTGACCACGCCCGGGAGCTGGGTGGGCAGGTCGAAGCAGACGCTCGGGTCGATGGTGCGCGGCACCGGGGTGGTGTCGTTCGGGCTGGTGTCGTCGAGGATCGAGTCGCCGGCCAGGTCGTGGTTGGAGTTTCCGGCCGAGGCCACGTGCAGCGTGCCCTTGCGCTCGGAGTACTTGGTGGCTCGGCCGATGGCCTCCACCAGCGCCTTCTGGTCTTCGTCGGCCTTGCAGTTGTAGAGCCAGGGGTCGACGTAGTAGCTGTTGTTGGTCACCTCGATCCCCTTCTCGGCGGCGAACATGAAGCCGCAGACGACCGCCTCGGTGTAGAAGAGGCTGGTGCCGGGCTCGCTCACCTTGATGCCGGCGACCTTGACGCCCGGCGCGACACCGCTGATGCCGAGGCCGTTGCGCGGGGCCGCGATGGTGCCGGCCACGTGCGTGCCGTGGTCGCTGCCGTCCACGTACGGACGCCAGGCACCCTCGCTGGTGTCAGCGACGCCGCCGACACAGTTGGCCGACTGCTCCTTGGAGAAGTTCGGCGCGATGTCGGGGTGAGTGTCGTCGACACCCGTGTCGATGACGCCCACGGTGACGTTCCGGCTGCCATCGTTGATCTTGTGAGCCTGATCGGCCTTGATCGTCCGCAGGTCCCACTGGTTGGACTCCAGCGGCTCCTGACCTTCCTGGGCCGCCGCCGCGGCCTTGGCGGCGTCCGCCGCGCTCAGCTGCTGCGTCGCGCCCTCGTCGGTGGTCTGCACCGCCGAGAGGGGGGCCGTACGGGTGGCGCCGACCGAGTCGAACAGACCGCGGTTGGCGCGCAGCTGCTTGGCGAAGTCGGGGTTCTGGGAGTGCGCGACGACGACGCCTATCTGCTCATACGCCGTCACCACCGTTCCACCGGCCCGCTCGATGGCCTTCTTCGCCGCCGTCACCGTGGCATAGGTCCTCAAGTTCGCCACGTACGACAGCTTCGGGCCGGTCGTCCCGGCCGTAGAGGTCGCAGCCGCGTCCGCCGTGCTGCTCAGCGGTGCGGCTGAAGCCGCGACCGAGGGCAGGAAGGCGAGCGAGGCGGTGAGCGCCAGGCCGACCGGTACGGCGAGAGCACGCCGGCGGCCGGATCCCAGATGAGCCATGGGTTCTCCAGATCATCTTTGAAAAGCCGTCCGGGCGCGGTCGCGACGGACGGGTTCATGACAGGCGAACTTAGCGTTTCTGTTCCCCTCTGCGCCATTAGTTCGAGGAATCAGTTCCCAAAGAAACAAACAGGTGTTGAACCACCCCGACGCGCCGGACGTGCCGTTGACAGGGGGGATCGGCACCACCGTCCCCCCACGGAGGTTGTTTTGTCCGTCATCCCCACCGCACCCGCGTCACAAGGAGAGTCCCCCGTGACAGCCGAAACAGCGCCGCCCCCGGGCAGCACGGGAACGCCGCCGGCGAGCCCCGGGCCCCAGGAGTTCGTACGCGTCCAGCAGAGCGAGGAGTTCGCCGGACTGCGCCGCGCCCACCGCTCCTTCGCCTTCCCGCTCACCGTGGCGTTCATCGCCTGGTACCTGCTCTACGTCCTGCTCTCCAACTACGCGGGCGACTTCATGGGGACGAAGCTCTTCGGCAACATCAACGTGGCCCTCGTCCTGGGCCTCGGCCAGTTCGCGACGACCTTCCTCATCGCCTGGCTGTACTCGCGCCACGCGGCGTCCCAGCTCGACCCCAAGGCCTCGGCCATCAAGGCAAGGATGGAGGCGGGCGAATGAGCGCCCCGCTGTACGTGGCGGTCGCCGGGGCGGCCACGGCGGGTACGACCACCGCCGCCGGTGCCTCCGAGCACCGCCCGCTGATCATCACCCTGTTCGGGCTGTTCGTCGTCGCCACCCTGGCCATCACGATCTGGGCCGGACGCCAGACCAAGGACGCCGCCGACTTCTACGCGGGCGGCCGCCAGTTCACCGGATTCCAGAACGGCCTGGCCATCTCCGGCGACTACATGTCCGCCGCGTCCTTCCTCGGCATCGCCGGGGCCATCGCGCTCTTCGGCTACGACGGCTTCCTCTACTCGATCGGCTTCCTCGTCGCCTGGCTGGTGGCCCTGCTCCTGGTCGCCGAGCCGCTGCGCAACTCCGGCCGCTACACGATGGGCGACGTGCTCGCGTACCGGATGCGCCAGCGCCCCGTACGGACCGCCGCCGGCACCTCCACCATCGTGGTCTCGATCTTCTACCTGCTCGCCCAGATGGCCGGCGCCGGCGTGCTCGTCTCGCTGCTCCTCGGCATCACCAGCGACCTCGGCAAGGTCGTGATCGTCTCGCTGGTCGGCGTCCTGATGATCCTCTACGTCACCATCGGCGGGATGAAGGGCACCACCTGGGTGCAGATGATCAAGGCCGTGCTGCTGATCGCGGGCACGCTGCTGATCACCTTCCTGGTGTTGCTCAAGTTCAACTTCAACGTCTCGGACCTGCTGGGCCAGGCCGCCGACAACAGCGGTCAGGGAGTGAAGTTCCTGGAGCCGGGCCTGAAGTACGGCAAGGACTCGCTCTCGAAGCTGGACTTCCTCTCGCTGGGCCTCGCCCTGGTGCTGGGCACCGCAGGCCTGCCGCACATCCTGATCCGCTTCTACACGGTCCCGACGGCCAAGGCCGCCCGAAAGTCCGTGAACTGGGCCATCGGCATCATCGGCGCCTTCTACCTGATGACGATCGTCCTCGGCTTCGGCGCCGCGGCCCTGCTCAAGCGGGCCGACATCATCGCCTCCAACAAGGCGGGCACCACCGCGGCCCCGCTGCTCGCCCAGGAGATCGGCGGCGGTTCGGGCTCCACCGGCGGCGCGGTCCTGCTCGCCGTGATCTCGGCGGTGGCCTTCGCCACGATCCTCGCGGTCGTCGCGGGCCTGACCCTGGCCTCCTCCTCGTCCTTCGCGCACGACATCTACGTGAACGTGATCCGCAAGGGCAAGGCCACCGAGAAGGAAGAGGTACGGGCGGCCCGCTGGTCCACCGTGGTCATCGGAGCCGTGGCCATCGGCCTCGGCGCCCTCGCCCGCGACCTCAACGTCGCCGGCCTCGTCGCGCTGGCCTTCGCGGTGGCCGCCTCCGCCAACCTGCCGACGATCCTCTACAGCCTCTTCTGGAAGCGCTTCACCACCCAGGGCGCCCTGTGGTCCATCTACGGCGGCCTGGTCTCCTCGGTCGTCCTGGTGCTCTTCTCCCCGGTCGTCTCGGGCAAGCCCACCTCGATGTTCAAGGGCGCCGACTTCTACTGGTTCCCCCTGGAGAACCCCGGCATCATCTCCATCCCGCTCGGCTTCCTGCTGGGGTGGCTGGGAACCGTCCTCTCCAAGGAGAAGGCCGACCCGCAGAAGTTCGCCGAGCTCGAGGTCCGGTCGCTCACCGGAACCGGCGCGCACTGACACCCTGCGCCTCAGCGAGATCCTCTGAGTACCCAGCGTGGCCGTGTCGTATTTCCCTACGACACGGCCACGCCTCGTCTCGTTCATTCGGGCACCCCTACATGTCACGGGTGTCGCGTAGGCTCGTTGTTAGCGCTCGTACTCTCATCCATCACGGCGCGAACCTCTACAAACCGGACAGGGGAGGGGGCTTACAGTGCTTCTCGACACCTACGGCCGCGTAGCCACTGACCTGCGCGTCTCACTCACCGACCGGTGCAATCTGCGCTGTACCTACTGCATGCCCGAAGAGGGCCTGCAGTGGCTCGGCAAATCAGATCTGCTCAGCGACGACGAGATCGTCCGGCTGATCCGCATCGCGGTCACCCAGCTCGGGATCAAGGAAGTCCGCTTCACCGGCGGCGAGCCGCTGCTGCGCCCCGGCCTCGTCGGGATCGTCGAGCAGTGCGCGGCCCTGGAGCCCCGCCCCAAGATGTCGCTGACCACCAACGGCATCGGCCTCAAGCGCACCGCACAGGCGCTCAAGGCCGCCGGCCTGGACCGGGTGAACGTTTCCCTGGACACGCTGCGGCCCGAGGTCTTCAAGACCCTGACCCGGCGCGACCGCCACAAGGACGTCATCGAGGGCATGGCCGCCGCCCGCGACGCCGGCCTCACCCCCGTCAAGGTCAACGCGGTGCTGATGCCCGGACTCAACGACGACGAGGCCCCCGACCTGCTGGCCTGGGCCGTGGAGAACGAGTACGAACTCCGCTTCATCGAGCAGATGCCGCTCGACGCCCAGCACGGCTGGAAGCGCGACGGCATGATCACCGCCGGTGACATCCTGGAATCCCTGCGCACCCGCTTCACGCTCACCGAAGAAGGGTCCGAGGAGCGCGGCTCCGCCCCGGCCGAGCGCTGGGTCGTCGACGGCGGCCCGGCCACCGTCGGCGTCATCGCCTCGGTCACCCGCCCGTTCTGCGGCGCCTGCGACCGTACGCGCCTCACGGCCGACGGCCAGATCCGTACGTGCCTCTTCGCCACCGAGGAGTCCGACCTGCGCGCCGCCCTGCGCTCGGGCGCCCCGGACGAGGAGATCGCCCGCCTGTGGAAGGTGGCGATGTGGGGCAAGAAGGCCGGCTCCGGCCTCGACGACCCGAGCTTCCTGCAGCCCGACCGCCCGATGTCGGCGATCGGCGGCTGACCCCAGCCGTCAACCGCCGTCACCGACGGCTCCGAGCGACCCCGAGGGCTCGCAGTGGCTACGGCCGCTGCGAGCCCTCGGGCGCTTCCCACTCGTCGAGCTTGACGACGTCCTTGAGGAAGCCGCGGACCCCCAGGAACTGGGACAGATGCTCGCGGTGCTCCTCGCACGCCAGCCAGGTCTTGCGGCGCTCGGGGGTGTGCAGCTTCGGGTTGTTCCACGCCAGGACCCAGACGGCCGCCTGGCGGCAGGCCTTGGCGGAACAGGTGGGTGCGTCGGCGGCGGGGACGTCGTTCAGAAGTGCGTCTAGAGGAGTCACGGCTCAACCCTAAGACGGAATGGCGACGCCGAGCAGCCACGGGGGGAGCTGCCCGGCGTCGGTCCGTCGCTCCGACGGGGGATGCGGAGCGCGTAGGCAGTATGTCACGCAGGACCCGGTGCGGTGCACTGGAACTTCACGATTGATCTGAGGTTTTCTTGAGGTTTCCGTCACCCAGTTCGGGGCGCACGGGCGCCGGCGCGAAGTGGGACGGCAGGGAGGGCGTCGATTCGCGCCCCGCGTTCGCGATGACCACCGCGATGTACGGCAGCAGCGCCCCCGCGACGAGCGTCACGATGGCCACGGGCCGCTGCACGTTCCACAGGACGATCGTCGCGACGACCGACAGCGTCCGGATCAGCATCGAGATCACGTACCGGCGCTGGCGTCCCCGTACGTCCTCGGCGAGGCTCATCCGCGCCCCCGTGATCCGGAAGACCTCGGACCCGTTCCGCTTCGTCCGCTCCACAACCCACCACCCGATCGATCGCCGGACACTCCCCGGCCCGGACGCCTCCACGGTACGCCGCGTGCCCGCGGACGGGCAGAGGGGGTGTCCCCCGAATGGAGGTGCCCGAAATGCGCAGTAGGTCGGACGGGTCGAGACTGGGCCCACATGCGCACAACGCGCCAGGAGGAGGCTCGACATGGGTTGGTTGTGGGCGATCATCGTCGGCTTTGTACTGGGACTGATTGCCCGGGCGATCCTGCCGGGCAAGCAGCACCAGCCCCTTTGGCTGACCACCGTCTTCGGCATCATCGGCGCGGTCCTCGGCAACGCCGTGGCCACCTGGATCGGCGTCAACGAAACGCGCGGCATCGACTGGATCCGGCACTTGCTGCAGCTTGCCGGAGCCGTCGTGGTGGTCGGTCTCGGTGACCTGATCTACAGCTCGCTGCGCGGCGGCAAGAAGCAGATGACCTGAGGGCAGCTCCGGGCCCGCCGCGTGGCGCGGCGGCGGAGCAAGACGGAGGGGCCGGCCCGGACAGTACGTCCGGGCCGGCCCCTCCGTCGTGTCGCGGCGGCGACTAGCCGGTGACCTCGACCGCCGCCAGGTTCTTCTTGCCGCGGCGCAGCACCAGCCAGCGCCCGTGCAGCAGGTCCTCCTTGGCGGGGACCGCGTCCTCGGAGGCGACCTTCACGTTGTTCACGTAGGCGCCGCCCTCCTTGACGGTCCGGCGCGCGGCCGACTTGCTCGCGACCAGCCCGGTCTCCGCCAGCAGGTCGACGACCAGGCCCGGCTCGGCCACCTTCGCGTGCGGCAGCTCGGACAGCGCCGCCGCCAGGGTGGCCTCGTCCAGGTCCGCCAGCTCGCCCTGGCCGAACAGCGCCTTGGACGCCGCGATCACGGCGGCGCACTGGTCCGCGCCGTGCACCAGCGTGGTCAGTTCCTCCGCCAGCGCCCGCTGCGCGGCACGCGCCTGCGGCCGCTCGGCGGTCTGCGCCTCCAGCGCTTCCAGCTCCTCACGGGTCTGGAAGGACAGGATGCGCATGTAGGTGGAGACGTCCCGGTCGTCCACGTTCAGCCAGAACTGGTAGAACGCGTACGGGGTGGTCATCTCCGGGTCGAGCCAGACGGCGCCGCTCTCGGACTTGCCGAACTTGGTGCCGTCCGCCTTGACCATCAGCGGGGTCGCGATGGCGTGGACGTGCGCGTCCGGCTCCACCCGGTGGATCAGGTCGAGACCGGCCGTCAGGTTGCCCCACTGGTCGGACCCGCCCTGCTGGAGCACGCAGCCGTGCCGGCGGTACAGCTCCAGGAAGTCCATGCCCTGGAGCAGCTGGTAGCTGAACTCCGTGTAACTGATGCCCTGGTCGGACTCCAGCCGCTTGGCGACCGAGTCCTTCGTCAGCATCTTGTTCACGCGGAAGTGCTTGCCGATGTCCCGGAGGAACTCGATGGCGGACATGCCCGCCGTCCAGTCCAGGTTGTTGACCATGACCGCCGCGTTCTCGCCCTCGAAGGACAGGAACGGCTCGATCTGGGTGCGCAGGCGCGTCACCCAGTTCGCGACGGTCTCCGGGTCGTTCAGGGTGCGCTCGGCGGTCGGGCGCGGGTCGCCGATCTGACCCGTGGCCCCGCCGACCAGCGCCAGCGGACGGTTGCCCGCCTGCTGGAGCCGGCGCACGGTGAGGACCTGCACCAGGTGACCCACGTGCAGCGAGGCCGCCGTCGGGTCGAAGCCGCAATAGAACGTGACGGGACCGTCCGCGAACGCCTTGCGCAGCGCTTCTTCGTCGGTGGACTGGGCGAAGAGCCCGCGCCACTTCAGTTCGTCGACGATGTCCGTCACGGTTCTGGGTCTCCTTGAACGAGGTGGAACAGAAAGCTGAGGGATTCCCCGCCAGTCTAGGCGGGGAAGCCCCGCACCTCTCACGCTTTGTTGATCCATCCCGTTGGGCGGACGCCGTTGATCAGACGCCCTTGCTGACCGAGCTCATGTTGAAGTCCGGGATGCGCAGCGCCGGCATCGAGGTCCTGGTGAACCAGTCGTTCCATTCGCGCGGCAGGGTCTTCTCGGTCCGGCCGGCCTCCGAGGCCCGTGACAGCAGGTCCACGGGGGACTCGTTGAACCGGAAGTTGTTGACCTCGCCGACGACCTGGCCGTCCTCCACCAGGTAGACGCCGTCCCGGGTCAGCCCGGTGAGCAGCAGCGTCGCCGGGTCCACCTCGCGGATGTACCAGAGGCAGGTCAGCAGCAGCCCGCGCCGGGTGGAAGCCACCATCTCCTCCAGGGACTTCTCCCCGCCGGCCTCCAGGATCAGGTTTCCGAAGGAGGGGGAGACCGGCAGCCCGGTCAGTTCCGCGGTGTGCCGGGTCGTGGTCAGCCGGGACAGCTCTCCGTCCTTGATCCACTCGGTCGCCGGCACCGGCAGGCCGTTGTCGAAGACGGAGGCGCTGTCGCCGGAGCTGTGCGCGATCACGAACGGCGCGGACTCCAGGCCCGGCGCGTTCGGATCGCTGCGCAGGTCCAGTGGCAGCGGGGAGAGCCGCTCGCCGAGCCGGGTGCCGCCGCCGGGCTTGGAGAAGACCGTCCGGCCCTCCACCGCGTCCCGGGCCGACGCCGACCACATCTGGTAGATCAGCAGGTCGGCCACCGCCGTGGGCGGCAGCAGCGTCTCGTACCGCCCGGCCGGAAGGTCGATCTTCCGCTCCGCCCAGCCGAGGCGCACGGCCAGCTCCGCGTCCAGCGCGGTCGGGTCCACGTCCTTGAAGTCCCGGGTCGCGCGGCCGGCCCAGGCCGAGCGCTGGCGGTCCGGGGACTTGGCGTTGAGCTCCAGGGTGCCGTTGGGCTGGTCGTGGCGCAGGCGCAGCCCCGTAGAGGTGCCCACGTACGTGGACACCAGCTCGTGGTTGGCGAAGCCGTACAGCTCGCGGCCGCCCGCGCGGGCCCGCGCGAAGGCCTCGCCGAGGGCCGGGGCGAAGTCCGCGAACACCGCCGAGGAGGTCTCGGCCGGGGCGTCCGCGAAGTCCGGCGAGGACGGGGTGCCGGTGACCAGCGCCCGCGCGTCCTCCGCCGGCCCGGCGCCGCGGGCGGCCGCCTCGGCGGCCCGGACCAGCGGCTCCAGCTCCGCGGCCGTGACGGCGGAGCGCGAGACGACCCCCGAGGCCGTGCCCTCCTTGCCGTCGACGGTGGCGATGACCGTGAGGGTCCGGCCGCGGGTGACCCCGTTGGTGGTCAGGGCGTTGCCCGCCCAGCGCAGGTTCGCGCTCGACTCCTCGTCGGCGATGACGACGCAGCCGTCCGCAGTGGACAGCTCCAGCGCCCGCTCGACGATCTCGTGGGGCTTGGTGGTGCGACTCGACGAGGTCATCGTCCGGCCTCCTGCGTGGTGTTCAAGATGTTCACGTCGCGGAACAGCGCGGACGGGCAGCCGTGCGAGACCGCCGCGACCTGGCCCGGCTGGGCCTTGCCGCAGTTGAAGGCGCCGCCCAGGACGTAGGTCTGCGGACCGCCGACCTTCTCCATCGAGCCCCAGAACTCCGTGGTCGTGGCCTGGTAGGCCACGTCGCGGAGCTGTCCGGCGAGCTTTCCGTTCTCGATGCGGAAGAAGCGCTGCCCGGTGAACTGGAAGTTGTAGCGCTGCATGTCGATGGACCAGGAGCGGTCGCCGACCACGTAGATCCCGCGTTCCACCCCGCCGATCAGGTCCTCGGTGGAGAGCCCGCCCGGATCCGGCTGGAGCGAGACGTTCGCCATGCGCTGGACGGGCACGTGCCCGGGGGAGTCGGCGTAGGCGCAACCGTTGGAGCGGCCGAGGCCGGTCAGCTTCGCGATCCGCCGGTCCGTCTGGTAGCCGGCCAGGGTGCCGTCCTTGACCAGGTCCCAGCTCTGCGCCTCGACGCCCTCGTCGTCGTAGCCGATGGTGGCCAGCCCGTGCTCGGCCGTCCGGTCGCCCGTCACGTTCATGATCGGGGAGCCGTAGGCGAGCTTGCCGAGCTGGTCGAAGGTGGCGAAGGAGGTCCCGGCGTACGCGGCCTCGTAGCCCAGCGCCCGGTCCAGCTCGGTGGCGTGGCCGATGGACTCGTGGATGGTGAGCCACAGGTTCGAGGGGTCCACGACCAGGTCGTAGCGCCCGGCCTCGACGCTCGGCGCCCGCATCTTCTCGGCGAGCAGCCCGGGGATCGCCTCCAGTTCGGCGTTCCAGTCCCAGCCGGTGCCCGTCAGGTACTCCCAGCCCCGCCCGGTCGGCGGGGCGATGGTGCGCATCGAGTCGAACTCGCCGGTGGCGGCGTTCACGGCGACGGCGGTGAGCTCCGGGTGGATGCGCACCCGCTGCTGGGTGGTGGAGGTGCCCGCGGTGTCGGCGTAGAACTTGTTCTCGTGGACCGCGAGCAGCGAGGCGTCCACGTGGGCCACCCCGTCGGCCGCCAGGAGGCGCGCGCTGAAGTCGGCGAGCAGCGCGGCCTTCTCCGTGTCCGGCACCTCGAAGGGGTTCACGTCGTAGGCGGAGATCCAGGTCTTGTCGGCGTGCACGGGCTCGTCGGCGAGCTCGACCCGCTCGTCAGACCCGGCCGCCTTGATGATCTGGGCGGACAGCTTGGCCATGGCCACGGCCTGCGAGGCGACCTTGGCGGCGGCGTCCATGGTCAGGTCCACACCGGAGGCGAAGCCCCAGCTGCCGCCGTGCACCACGCGGACCGCGTAGCCGAGGTCGGTGGTGTCGGAACCGCCCGAGGGCTTGGTGTCACGCAGCCGCCAGGAGGCGCTGCGGATCCGTTCCAGGCGGAAATCGGCATGGTCTGCGCCCAGCGCGCGGGCCCGCGCGAGCGCCGCGTCGGCCAGCGCCCGCAAGGGCAGCGCGGTGAAGGCCGCGTCGATGGAATGGGGCACGGAGGTCCTCCCGGGGGTCTGGGCAGCAGACCCGATCATGTCGCGTCGGCGCTTGCCGTGCCTACATCTTTCTGTAGGGACTCGACAGAGCGCGTACCGAGGCCCTGTCGGAGCCGGATTCTCCGGAAGGGGTACTTGACCTATAGGTTTTTGGTATTCAGACCGCTAGTCGAAAGGGTGATCCGTTGAGCCGCTCGGTTCTCGTCACCGGAGGTAACCGGGGCATCGGCCTCGCCATCGCCCGAGCTTTCGCGGAAGCGGGGGACAAGGTCGCGATCACGTACCGGTCGGGCGAGCCCCCGGCCGAGCTCACGGCCCTGGGCGTGCTGGCGGTCCGCTGCGACATCACCGACTCCGACCAGGTCGACCTGGCGTACAAGCAGGTCGAGGACGCGCACGGCGCGGTCGAGGTCCTCGTGGCCAATGCCGGCATCACCAAGGACACGCTGCTGATGCGCATGTCCGAGGACGATTTCGCCTCGGTCGTCGACACCAACCTCACCGGCACCTTCCGCGTGGTCAAGCGCGCGAACCGCGGCATGCTGCGCGCCAAGAAGGGCCGCGTCGTCCTGATCTCCTCGGTCGTCGGCCTGCTCGGCTCGGCCGGCCAGGCCAACTACGCCGCCTCCAAGGCGGCGCTGGTCGGCTTCGCCCGCTCCCTCGCCCGTGAGTTGGGCTCCCGCAACATCACCTTCAACGTCGTCGCCCCCGGCTTCGTGGACACCGACATGACGAAGGTGCTCACGGACGAGCAGCGGGCCGGCATCGTCGGCCAGGTGCCCCTGGGCCGCTACGCGCAGCCCGAGGAGATCGCGGCCGCGGTCAGCTTCCTGGCGTCCGACAACGCCGCGTACATCACTGGTGCCGTCATTCCCGTTGACGGCGGATTGGGCATGGGTCACTGATCACCATGAGCGGAATTCTCGACGGCAAGCGCATCCTCGTCTCCGGGGTGCTGATGGAGTCGTCCATCGCCTTCCACGTTGCCAAGCTGGCCCAGGAGCAGGGCGCCGAGGTCATCCTCACCGCGTTCCCGCGTCCGACGCTGACCGAGCGCATCGCCAAGAAGCTGCCCAAGCCGGTCAAGGTGATCGAGCTCGACGTCACCAACGACGAGCACCTCGCCCGCCTGGAGGGCCTCGTCCGCGCGGAGCTCGGCGGCCTCGACGGCGTCGTCCACTCCATCGGCTTCGCGCCGCAGGACGCGCTCGGCGGCAACTTCCTGAACACCCCGTTCGAGTCGGTCGCCACCGCCATGCACGTCTCGGCGTTCTCGCTGAAGTCGCTGACCATGGCCTGCAAGCCGCTCTTCCCGGAGAACGAGGGAGGCTCGGTCGTCGGCCTGACCTTCGACGCGCAGTTCGCCTGGCCGCAGTACGACTGGATGGGCCCGGCCAAGGCCGCGCTGGAGGCCACCAGCCGCTACCTCGCCCGTGACCTGGGCAAGGAGAAGGTCCGCTGCAACCTGATCTCGGCCGGTCCGCTCGGCTCGATGGCCGCGAAGTCCATCCCCGGCTTCTCCGAGCTGGCGGACGTCTGGAACCACCGCTCCCCGATGGAGTGGGACATGTCGGACCCGGAGCCGGCGGGCAAGGGCGTCGTCGCCCTGCTGTCGGACTGGTTCCCCAAGACCACCGGCGAGATCATCCACGTCGACGGCGGTCTGCACGCGATGGGTGCCTGACCTCCCCGGTACCTCCCCGGTCGGGACCCCGTTCCATCCGTACGGCGGCGGCCGCGTCTTCCCTTCCGGGAGGCGCGGCCGCCGCCGTTTTGGCGCGCGGGGCGGGGACCGTACGGGGTGACTCGATCAGATGTCCGCCCCCGGGCCTGATCTTCCCGAGTCGAAAATCGGGACATTTGCCTGCAAACTGGGCCCGTCGGGATCTTCCCGGCTCCTGCGGGGAGGAGGTACGGGAGTGCGCGCGAGGCGGAGCCGAGCGGTATCCCTGCTGATCACCTCGGTGGTCCTGACCGGATTCCTGCTCCCGGGAGCCGTCGCGCAGGACGAGGTGACCGCCCCGGCGTCCGGTACGGACCTCCAGGCCCCGGCCGTGGTCGACCTGGCCCAGATCCCCGCCGAACCCCCCGTACAGCCCGCGCGGCCCGCCGCCCGGGAGCTCTTCGGAGCCGACTGCGACACCGAGATCAACGGCTCGCAGGTGGTGGCGTTCTGCCACAACAGCTATCCGCAGACCGACCTGGTCCGCCTGCACGTGGAGTGCGACCGCTGGTGGGACGTGGACGGGGACGGCGCCGCCGTGGCCGTCGGCCCGGCCGGTCGCGTGGAGCTCTCCGGCCGCTGCTGGAAGGAAGTCCGCTCCGCCTGGGTCAGCCACCAGCGGCAGTGAGCCCCGCGGCGCGCCCCTCCTCGGCCAGGCAGACGAACGGATAGCCGGCCGCCTCCGAGGCCGCCGCGTCCCCGTCCCCGCGCCGGATCGCCTCGATCAGCCGCGCGTGGTCCAGGTGTGCGGCGGGATCGAGCTCCGTGCCCACGTCGGTGCGCAGCCAATCGGCCACCAGATCGCCTAGGTCCGCGTACAGCTCGATGAGCACGTCGTTGTGCGAGGCCGCCACCACCGCCATGTGCAGGGCCACGTCCGCCGCGATGAACGGCTCCGCGTCCCCGCCCGACCAGGCTTCCTCGCGCCGCGCCAGCAGCGCGTCCAGCTGTACGAGGTCCCGCGCGGTCCGCCGCTCCGCCGCGAGGCGGGCCGCCGAGGACTCCAGCGTCGAGCGCAGCTCCGCGATGTGCCGGGGGTCGGCGCCGGCGAAGCGGCGGTGCATGACCCCGGCCAGCTCGCTGGTGGCGATCACGTAGGTCCCCGAGCCCTGGCGGATGTCGAGGAGGCCGTTGTGCGCGAGGGCCCGCACGGCCTCCCGCACGGTGTTGCGGGCGACGCCCATCAGCTCCACGAGCTCCGGCTCGGTGGGGATGCGGGATCCCACGGGCCATTCGCCGGTGGTGATCTGGTTCCGGAGCTGGGCGATCACCTGCTCGACGAGCGCGGATCGCCGGGGCGAGGTCAGCGGCATGCGGTCGGGGTTCCTCTCGGGGCGGGCGCGGTTTGGGGGACGGGAACGGTGACCGGAACGGTCCGGGTGACGGGAACGATACGGCTGCGGGGTGGACAACCAATCATCCCATGATTCTATGATGGTTGAATGTCCGACGAAGAAGTCCAGATCCTGAACCGGCCCCAGGCCGCTCACACGGCCGCGCCGCAGCCCCTCCCCACCCCCGCCGCCACCCCGCAGCCGGCCTGGCTCGGCCCCGTGCTCCTCGTCGGCATCGTGCTGGCCGCCCTCAACCTGCGGCCCGCCATCACCAGCCTCGGCGCCCTGTTCGAGGAGACCCGCGAGGGCCTCGGCATGAGCGGCACCGTCGCCGGACTCATCACCTCCGTACCCGCCCTCTGCTTCGCCGTCTTCGGCGTCACCGCGCCCCGGCTCTCCCGCCGCTTCGGCCCGGCCGCCGTCGTCTGCGCCGGCATGGCCGCCGTCGCCGCGGGCCTGCTGATCCGGCCGTTCGCGTCCAACGCCGCCGGGTTCCTCGCGGCCAGCGCCCTGACCCTGGCGGGCATAGCCCTGACCAACGTGCTCCTGCCGGTGATCGTCAAGCGCTGGTTCCCCGACCGGGTCGGCACCATGACGGGGCTCTACTCCATGGCCCTGGCCGCCGGCACCTCGCTCGCCGCGGCGGCGACCGTCCCGATGACCCAGGCCCTGGGCGGCAGCTGGCGCACCGGCCTGCTGATCTGGGCCTTCCTCGCCGCGGTGGCCGTCCTGCCCTGGCTGGCCATCGCCGCGGCGGCCCGCAAGGAGAAGGCCGCGGCCGCGGGCGTACCGGCCGCTCGCCCCGACGCCGGGCCGAGCGTGGTGCGCAGCCGTACCGCGTGGGCCCTCGCCTGCTACTTCGGACTCCAGGCCACGGGCGCGTACATCACCATGGGCTGGCTCCCGCAGATCTTCCGCGACGCGGGGGTCTCCGCCTCCACGGCGGGCATCCTGCTCGCCGTCACCATGGTCATGGGCGTCCCGCTCGCCTTCGTCATCCCGGGCCTCGCCGGCCGGATGAGGAACCAGGGCCCCATCGCCGTCGTACTCGGCCTCTTCGGCCTCGTCGGCTACCTCGGCCTCTCCTTCGCCCCCGCCGCCGGCGCGTGGGCATGGGCCATCCTGCTCGGCGTCTCCAACTGCGCCTTCCCGCTCGTCATCACCCTGATCGGGCTGCGGGCCAAGTCCCCGGCCGGGGTCGTCAAGCTGTCGGCCTTCGCCCAGAGCACCGGCTACCTCATCTCCATCCCCGGGCCGCTCCTCATCGGCACCCTCTACCAGCACACCGGCGGCTGGGACCTGCCCCTCGCCCTGATGGCCGGTCTGCTCGTCCCGCAGATCGCGCTCGGCGTGCTGGCGGGCCGGGACCGCACGATCGAGGACGAATGCGGCATGCGAGACTGATCGGCATGTCGCCCGTACTTGAACCGAACCCCCAGAACGGCCACCGGAAGCTCGGCCTCGTGCTGGGCGCGATGCTGCTGGTGACCGTGGTCATCGCCGTCGTCGCCACCCTCGCCTCGCCGTAGGGGGTGGGGTTAACCCCCCAACCCCTAGGGGGTCAGGCTCAGGGACATCTGGGGTGCGTCCCGGATGGGAACCGCCTGCTCGAATCCTTAGATTCGAAGAGCAAGAGCGAGCCCGTCCGACCACCCCACGGAGGCGGCCATGTCGGCCCCCACGCACCTGGCCCCAGGCCGCCCGTCCGCTCCCCGCGCCGCCGGGGCCGACGCCCGGCTGCCCTGGTGGGCCCTCGCCCTGCCCGCCCTCGCCTTCGGCCTCCTGCTCATACTCCTCGCCGGATCCGGCCAGGCACACGCCGCCTCCGGCGACGGCTCCACCCTCGTCCAGGTCACCGAACGGCTGCTGAGCGCCGTCGGCTGACGGGGCGCCAGCCGCCGGGAGCCCACCCGCGCCGCCGTGCGCCGGGGCGCTCCCCGCGCCCCCACACCTGGGGGTGATGACCCCCTCAACCCCCTGCGCCCCGTGGCTCGATTCATGCGAAGCTGGGAGTCATGAGCGCCGACACACCCCGCAGGATCGTTCTCCTCCGGCACGCCAAGGCCGAATGGTCGGACGGCACGGACCACGACCGCCCCCTGGCGGACCGCGGCCGTCACGACGCCCCGGCCGCGGGCCAGAAACTGGCCCAGACCGGCATCGCCTTCGACCTGGCCCTCTGCTCCAGCGCGGCCCGGACCAGGGAGACCTGGAAGCTGGCCGTCCAGGAGCTGCCGCACCGGCCGAGGACCACGTACGAGGAACGGCTCTACGAGGCTTCGCTGGGCGAGCTCATCGCCCTGGTCAACGAGACCTCCGACGAGGTCAAGAACCTCCTGGTCATCGGCCACAACCCCGGCATGCACGCGCTGGCCGACGCCCTCTCCGGGAGCGCGCAGGGCGACGTGCTCGCCCGGATGAACCGCAGCGGCTTCCCGACCTCCGGAATCGCCGTCGTCTCCTTCACCGGCTCGTGGAAGTCCGTGGAACACGGCGTGGGCACCCTGCTGGACTTCTGGACCCCGCACAGCTGACGCGCACGCACGCCCCGACGACCAAGCCGACGGAGCGGGCCCCGGCACTTGCGCAGTGCCGGGGCCCGCTCCGTGGTGGTAGTCGTCGGGGCGTCGTGGTTCAGCCGTGTCCGTCACGCCAGGTCGGCGGCCTCGACCTCTTCGCGGGTGATTCCGAGCAGGTACAGCACGGCGTCCAGGAAGGGCACGTTCACCGCGGTGTGCGCGGCCTGGCGGACCACCGGCTTGGCGCAGAAGGCCACGCCCAGCCCGGCCGCGTTCAGCATGTCCAGGTCGTTGGCGCCATCGCCGATGGCCACGGTCTGGGCCAGCGGTACGCCGGCCTCCGCGGCGAAGCGGCGCAGCAGCCGGGCCTTGCCGGCCCGGTCCACGATCTCGCCGGTGACCTTGCCCGTCAGCTTGCCGTCGACGATCTCCAGGGTGTTGGCGGAGGCGAAGTCCAGCCCGAGCCGCTCCCGCAGATCGTCCGTCACCTGCGTGAACCCGCCGGAGACCACGCCCACCTGGTACCCGAGCCGCTTGAGGGTGCGGATCAGCGTCCGGGCGCCCGGGGTGAGGCGCACCTCGGAGCGGACCTTGTCCACCACGGAGGCGTCCAGCCCGGCCAACAGCGCGACCCGGGCGTGCAGCGACTGCTCGAAGTCCAGCTCCCCGCGCATGGCGCGCTCGGTCACCTCGGCGACCTCGGCCTCACAGCCGGCGTGCGCGGCGAAGAGCTCGATGACCTCGTCCTGGATCAGGGTCGAGTCCACGTCCATGACGACGAGGCGCTGGGCCCGCCGGTGCAGCCCGGCCGAGACCACGGCCACGTCGACGCCGATCTGGGCGGCTGCGGTGGCCAGCGCGGTGCGCAGCGGCTCGGTCGCGGTGCCGGAGACGGCGAATTCCACGGCCGTCACCGGATACTTCGCGAGCCGGAAGATGCGGTCGATGTTGCCGCCGGTCGCGGTGATCCGCGCGGCGATGGCGGCCGTGGACTCGGCCGTGAGCGGGTGCCCGAGCACGGTGACGTGCGAACGGCCACTGCCGCGCGGCCGGTTGTCACCGGTGCCGGAGAGGATCTCGGCCTGCAGCTTGAGGGACTCGGCCCAGCTGTGGACGGTGGCCCGCAGCTCGCCCTCGGTGCCGGCGGTCGGGTGGGTGACGAGGGCGCACAGGACGATGCGGCCCCGGGTGACGACCTGCTCGATGTCGACGACGTCGACGGAGTAGGCGGCGAGGGTGTCGAACAGCCCGGCGGTGATCCCGGGACGGTCCTTGCCGAAGATCTTGACGAGGAGGGTGGGGACGTCGGAGGTCTGCGAAGCGCTCATGGTGCCTTCACCGTATCTCCCCGGCCTGCGCGCACGGAGCCCCGTCCCACCTGGCGGAACCGTTTCGCTCCGTACGGACGTGCGGGGGCCACTCCGTGGACGTGTGGAGGTCGTGCGGTGGCCATGGGCGGGCCCTGGAGCGGGCGCGTGGAGATCCGGCGACGGGAACGCCGGACGGCCGGAGGCCACGCACGGGACGGGAGGGCGAGGGCCGCGAACGAGCCCGTCCGACGGGCCGATGCGTTCCCCGGCCCGGCCCGGGGGACGTCGGAGCGTCCCGAAACGCACCTTCCGGGGCACTTTCAACCCCCTCGGCGGGCCTCCCGGGGCGCTGCCAAGTGGCCCGGATTCCCCTTGTGGCCGTGCGCCTGAAATAGTTCCCCCGGATGTTCGCCATCCCTAGACTCCCTGACGTCATGGGGGATTCTCGGGGGACTTAAGTGGGGCTGGAGTGCCGGAACTCGTACTGGAATTGAATGGAAGGACCTGGACGCTCGATCCGTCCAGGTCGTACTCGCTGGGGCGCGACCCCCAGGGAGACGTGGTGATCGATGACGCCCGGGTGTCGTGGCGGCACGCCACCATCGCCTGGAACGGGCGAGGTTGGGGAATCGAGGACCACGGCAGCACCAACGGCACGTACGTGCGCGGGGCGAGGGTCCAGCAGGCCGAGCTCGTCCCCGGCACGCCGGTGCACCTGGGCAACGCCACCGACGGGCCACGACTGAATCCCGTCGCGGGCGCGGCCGCGGCCGCCCCGGCGCCGCAGCCGGCCGTGGCGCAGCAGGCGCCGGCCCAGGCGTACGCGCAGCAGCAGCCGCCGCAGGTACAGCCGCAGCCGCAGGCGCAGCAGCCCTGGGAACAGCAGGTCCAGCAGGCCCCGCCGTTCCCGCAGCAGCAGGCCCAGCAGCAGGCCCAGCAGCCGCACCAGGTACAGCCCTTCCCGCAGCAGCAGCACCAGCAGCACCAGCAGCAGCCGGGCGGCGGCGGTACCCCGGGCTACGGCGACCACCGCAGCCCGACGACGTTCCACCAGCTCGCGCTGGGCCACGTCATGCGCATCGGCCGTGCGCTGGAGAACGAGCTGGTGGTCTCCGACCTCCAGGTCTCCCGCCACCACGCGGAGTTCCACTCGATGCCGGGCGGCCGCTTCGAGATCCGCGACCTCGGCAGCCACAACGGCACCTACGTCAACGGCCAGCCGCTGGCGAAGTCGGGCACCGCGCTGCTCGGCCCGAACGACATCGTCGGCGTCGGCCACTCGACCTTCCGGATCGTCGGCGACCGCCTCGAGGAGTTCGTCGACACCGGTGACGTCTCCTTCTCGGCCCGCCACCTCACGGTCACGGTCGACGGCGGCAAGCAGATCCTCAAGGACGTCACCTTCGGCGTCCCGGAGAAGTCGCTGATCGGCGTCATCGGCCCCTCCGGCTCCGGCAAGTCGACGCTCCTCAAGGCGCTGACCGGCTACCGCCCGGCCAACGAGGGCGACGTCCTCTACGACAACCGCAACCTGTACAAGCAGTTCGCGGAGCTCCGCCAGCGCATCGGCCTGGTCCCGCAGGACGACATCCTGCACAAGGAGCTGAAGGTCAGCACCGCCCTGAAGTACGCGGCCAAGCTCCGCTTTCCGGGCGACACCGCCGAGTCGGAGCGCGCCGCCCGCATCAACGAGGTGCTGCGCGAGCTCAAGCTCGACATCCACAAGGACAAGAAGATCACCTCGCTCTCGGGCGGCCAGCGCAAGCGCGTGTCCGTGGCCCTGGAGCTGCTGACCAAGCCCTCGCTGATCTTCCTGGACGAGCCCACCTCGGGCCTCGACCCGGGCATGGACCGCGATGTCATGCAGCTGCTGCGCGGCCTCGCCGACGACGGCCGCACGGTCCTCGTCGTCACGCACTCGGTCGCCGAGCTGGCCATCTGCGACAAGCTGCTGGTCATGGCCCCGGGCGGCTCGGTCGCGTACTTCGGCCCGCCGGACGAGGCGCTGAACTTCTTCGGCTACACCACCTGGGCCGACGTGTTCTCCGCCTTCGAGAGCTACCGCGACTACGACTGGGCCGGCCGCTGGAAGGGCTCGCAGCACTACCAGCTCTACGCCGCCGACATCGACGCGGTCGCCCCGCAGTCGGTGCAGCCCGCCGTGCAGCAGACCCGGCCGCCGAAGCCGCAGGGCTGGGGTTCCCAGCTCTGGACGCTGATGCGCCGCTACATGTCGGTCATCGCGTCCGACAGGGGATTCATCGCACTGATGCTGATCCTCCCGGCGGTCCTCGGCGTGGTCTCCGTCGTCATCCCCGCGAAGTTCGGACTCGCGCCGCCCGTGGCGCCGTCCCGCTTCAACGGCGACGCCGGCACGATCATGCTGATCCTCGCGGTCGGCATGTGCTTCTCCGGCGCGGCGAACTCGGTCCGTGAGCTGATCAAGGAACGCGTGATCTACGAGCGCGAGCGCGCGACCGGCCTGTCCCGGTCGGCGTACCTCGTGTCGAAGGTGATCGTCCTCGGGGTCATCACGGCCATCCAGGGCGTGATCATCTGCGGGATCGGCTTCTACCCGCGCGACCTGCCCGCCGAGGGTCTGCTGATGCCGCCGGCCGTGGAGATCTGCCTGTCGGTCATCGCGCTCGGCTTCACCTCCATGATGTTCGGCCTGGTGATCTCCTCGCTGGTCAAGACCGCCGAGAAGACCATGCCGCTGCTGGTCATGTTCGCGATCGTCCAGGTCGTCTTCACCGGCATCCTCTTCCAGGTCTACGATTCTCCGGGCCTGGAGCAGTTCGCCTGGCTGATGCCGTCCCGCTGGGCGATCGCCGCCGCCGGCACCACGCTGAACCTCGGCGTGCTCATGCCGCCGTGGGACGCGGAGAACCCGACCAACACCGACCCGCTCTGGGACGCCACGGTCGGCCAGTGGAGCCTGAACATCACGGTCCTGCTGCTCCTCGGCGTCGCGTGCGGCTTCGCCGTGCAGCGCCTGCTGCGCCGCCACGAGCCCGAGGTCATGCGCGCGGGCAAGTAAGCGCCGGGCCCGCGTACGCACGCGGGCACGCACGAACGCCTCAGGGCGGCTCCGGAACACCGGGGCCGCCCTGAGGCGCATGGGGGCTGGGGAGGACGCCAGGGGCCTAGTAGGCGCTGTTGACGTTGTCCATGGAGCCGTAGCGGTCGGCCGCGTAGTTGCAGGCCGCGACGATGTTGGCGACCGGGTCGTACTGGTCGAACTTGGTGCCCTTGACGTGGTACGCCTTGAAGGTCGGGGCGATGACCTGGAGCAGACCCTTGCTGGGGATGCCGTTCTGGGCGTTGATGTCCCAGTTGTTGATCGCCATCGGGTTGCCGCTGGACTCGCGCATGATGTTCTTGTGGATCCCGGCGTAGGTGCCCGGAATGCCCTCCTTCTTCATGATGAAGAGGGCTTCCTTGATCCAGCCGTCCAGGTTGTTCGCGAAGACCGGCGCGCGGTTCACGGAACGGCTGGCGGCCGCCTTCTGCTCGCGGTCCTTCTTCGCGTCCGCCTCGGCCTTGGCCTTGGCGGCGGCGGCCTTGGCGTCCTTCGCGACCTTGGCCTGCTGGTCCGCGACGACCTGCTGAACGGTGAGGTGCTGCTGCACGGCCTGCGTCTGTGCGCCGTCGACGACCTTCGACCAGGCGACGGGAGCAGCGGCGACGGCCGTCTGCGTCTCGACGGCGTTGGCCGGTACGAGGGAGAAGGCGAGGGCGGCGGCGCCCAGGGTGGCTACACCGGCGATGGAAAGCTTGTGCGCCTTCGTCATCGTCAGACGACGACTGTGGCCGGGAGTGCTGGTCTCGGTCATGCGTAGCAACCTCTTCGAATAGCGGGGGCCGCAGGAAAGCGCCTGCCGGATCCGGGATCCGCGGCGCTGTGCGGCGAGAGCAATTCTTAGCGGTGGCAAAATCCTGTGGCAAAGGTGTGACGTACGATCCCGCTTAGTGGATCAGGGGCCGGAGCCGAGCCCCGAATTCGGCGCCTGGAGCGCGTGAGTCAGCGCTAACAGCGTCTTTATTCGTCCACTAGGGAGCTTCGTAAGTGATGTGCGTCCTATGTGCGGGCTCACATCGGGCATGTATCAATCTCACCAACCGTTGCGTCAGCAATCCGTTCAGTGACCGTTCTCATCCTTGAGTAGCAGAAGAACGTCCCGGAACTCCTGCCAAAGGCACAGCTTCGCTACGGCTGACCGGTACCCGCGCAGTACGCCGCCGTGTACGGCGGCGCCGAACGGCCTCCCGCCCGGCGAGGGGGCGGGCCGCAAGGCCCGGCGGAATGTCCCTTATATACAGTCCCTTCTCCCGTACCCCCCGAGCGCTCTCCCGCTCCACCCCGGCCGGGCCCCGCCCCGCGTACCGGCCGCCCGGAAGCCGTCCGAGGCCCGGGACCTACGCCGGGACCTACGCCGAGACCTACGCCGCCACCCGCGCGAGGCCTACGCCTCCGGCCCGATCCGACCGCCCGGCCGCCGCGAGTACCGTGAGGCCATGCACTCCGGACCCCGAGGCCCCCGCGGCGGCGGCCTGGCCGCCGTGAGTACCGCGCTGCTCGCCATGAGCCGCCGGCTGGAGGTCCGCGACGTGCTGCGCACGATCGTCGCCTCGGCCCGCGAGCTGCTCGACGCCGAGTACGCGGCCCTGGGCGTCCCGGACGACCACGGCGGCTTCGCCCAGTTCGTCGTGGACGGCATCAGCGAGGAGCAGTGGCGGGCCATCGGCCCGCTGCCCCGCCAGCACGGGATCCTCGCCGCGATGCTCCACCAGGACGGCCCCGAGCGGCTGGCCGACGTACGCAGGGACCCCCGCTTCGAGGGCTGGCCGGCGGCCCACCCCGACATGTCCGACTTCCTGGGGCTGCCCATCCGCGACGGGGAGGAGACACTCGGCGCCCTCTTCCTCGCGAACAAGCGGAGCGTCCCGGGCGGCGGGCGGGGCTTCACCGACGAGGACGAGGAGCTCCTCTCCCTCCTCGCCCAGCACGCGGCGATCGCCCTCACCAACGCACGCCTCTACGAACGCAGCCGCGAGCTGACCATCGCGGAGGAGCGCTCCCGCCTGGCCCACGAGCTGCACGACGCGGTCAGCCAGAAGCTCTTCTCGCTCCGCCTGACCGCACAGGCCGCAGCCGCCCTGGTGGACCGCGACCCGGCCCGGGCCAAGGACGAGCTCCAGCAGGTCGCCACCCTCGCGGCCGAGGCCGCCGACGAACTGCGCGCGGCCGTCACCGAGCTCCGCCCCGCCGCCCTCGACGAGGACGGCCTCGTCGCCACCCTGCGCAACCAGGTCCGCGTCCTGGACCGGGCCCACACCGCGCAGGTCACCTTCACCTGCGACGGCGTACGGGCCCTGCCCGCGGCCCAGGAGGAGGCGGTCCTGCGCGTGGCGCAGGAAGCCCTGCACAACGCCCTGCGCCACTCCGCCGGAGACCGGATCGACGTCACCCTCACCCGCCGGGAGACCGGCGGAGCCCTGCTCCGGGTGACCGACGACGGAACCGGCTTCTCCCCTCCCACCGTCCGCCGGGCGGGCCGGCACCTCGGCCTGGTCTCCATGCGGGACCGGGCAGCGGGCGTCGGCGGCCGGCTCACCGTGCGGTCCGAGCCCGGCACCGGCACCACGATCGAACTGGAGGTACCCGGTGGCTGACACGCCGGGCCGTAGCGGCCGCGTCAGGGTGTTGCTCGTGGACGACCACCAGGTCGTCCGGCGGGGCCTGCGCACCTTCCTGGAGGTACAGGACGACATCGAGGTGGTCGGCGAGGCCGCCGACGGCGAGGAGGGCATCGACCGCGCCGAGGAGCTGCGCCCCGACGTCATCCTGATGGACATCAAGATGCCGGGCACCGACGGCATCGAGGCACTGCGCAGGCTGCGCACGCTGGCGAACCCCGCGCGCGTGCTGATCGTCACCAGCTTCACCGAGCAGCGCACGGTGGTCCCCGCCCTGCGCGCGGGCGCGGCGGGCTACGTGTACAAGGACATCGACCCCGACGCCCTCGCCGCCGCCATCCGCTCCGTGCACGCGGGCCACGTCCTCCTCCAGCCGGAGGTCGCCGGGGCCCTGCTCGCCGAGGAGGGGCCCGGCCCGTCATCCGGCCGCGGCGGCAACCTGACGGATCGCGAGCGCGAGGTGCTCCATCACATAGCGGACGGGCGTTCGAACCGGGAGATCGCCCGCGCGCTCGTCCTGTCGGAGAAGACGGTGAAGACGCACGTCTCGAACATCCTGATGAAGCTGGACGTCGCGGACCGTACGCAGGCGGCGCTCTGGGCGGTCAGGCACGGCATCGCGCGGTGACTCGTACGGGCAGTGATTCATACGGTCGGGTGTATGTAGCCCACATGGCGCATCCCGTTCGTCGGATGAGCGTTCTTCATGACGTGCCGCGGCGGCTGGCCGCGGCAGACGTACTGGAGGACGAGAACGTGAAGAACTTCAAGAAGGCCACCGCCGTCACCATGATCGCGGGCGGCCTCCTCGCCGCCGGCGCGGGTGTCTCGTCGGCGCACGGCGGTGCGTCGGCGGAGGGCGAGGCCCTGAACTCGCCCGGCGTGGCCGCGGGGAACCAGCTCCAGCTCCCCGTCCACATCCCCGCGAACGTGGTGGGCAACTCGGTCAACGTGATCGGCCTGCTCAACGGCGCCTGGGGCAACACGGGCGTCAACAACTGAGCCCCTCCTCAACGCGGCGCCCGCACTGCCCGCCTTTCTGACGCGGCGCCCGCACTGCTCCGCAGGCCTCCGACCGGCGTGAGTGTCGGTCCCGCGTAGCGGCCACACACCTCGGCCCCGCTTCCCCCCTCTCCCTGGGAAGCGGGGCCGAAGCCTTCCCGCCACGACCGGACCACTCCGCCCCCTCGGCAGCGCCGGGCCCATCCGCCGCGGGGAGATCCCACCCCGTGCCGGTCCGGCGCGGCCGGGCAAAATCAGCCTCGCCGGCGTTTGAGGCGCGGGGTCCGGGGCGGCGCCCCGGAAGGCCCGGCGCAGCCGGGGTCGCTCGCGCAACGGCGCCGCACCCCGATCCCCGCACCCCGATCCCCGCACCCCGATCCCCGCACCCCGATCCCCGCACCCCGATCCCCGCACCCCGATCCCCGCGGCCAGCGGCCAGCGGCTAGCGGAGCCGCTCCTCGACGGCCGAGTTGTACGCCGCGACCAGCGCCCGCCGAGCGACCCGCTCCACCGGCCGCAAGGCCTCCGCCCGTGCGGCCATCTCCGACGCGGCCACCGCCGCCCCGTGTCCCCGCTCGGTCGCCAGCGACACCATCAGGTCCACCCGCTGCGCCAGCGACAGGACCCGTACCGCCCGCGCCGGATACCCCGGCGCCAGCGCGTCCCGCCCGGCCTCCGTCCGCGCCCGGTACGCGGACAGCGCCGCCTCCGCCACCGGCCCGGATCCCGCCACGTCCAGCCGGGTCAGCACCACCGTGGCCTCGCGCAGCGCCTCCGCCAGTTCCCGTTCCGCCTCGCCGAGCGACGGCACGTCCGCCGGCGGGGCCTCCCGTACCGGCAGGCAGTGCCAGGTCACCGACACGTGCACGTCACCCGCGGGCCCGGCCTCGTGGACCTCCGGCACCAGCCCGACCGCCGCACCCACCGCGACGACCGCCTCCTCCGCGTCCAGCGCCCTCGCGTTGAACTCCGGCGGCCCGCTCAGCCCCAGCGGATGCCCCGGCGCCGGGAGCGCGATCCGCAGCCCGGTCACCCCCAGCACCCGCAGCCGGCCCAGCGCCAGGGTGAGCCCCACCGGCCCGGATTCCCCGGGCAGCCCCTCCACCCGGTGCACGGAGTCCTCGCCCACGATCGACAACACGGCCTCGTCGGGCGAGACGAGACCGGCCAGCAGAGCGTTCCCCCAGGCGGCCAGCCGCCCGGAACGCGGTTCGAAAAGCATCCCCCTACTTTACGGACGGCCTTCTGGACCCGGGCCCGCGCCCGGACCCCTCCCCGAGTGGCGTAGGTTTTCCCCTGGGGCCGCGCCCACGGACGGGCGGCGCACAGACGAACCAAGACTGCAAGGGGAGACAACACGCTCATGAGCGATGTTCTGGAGCTGGTGGACGTATCCGTGGTCCGCGAGGGCCGGGCTCTGGTGGACCAGGTCTCCTGGTCGGTCAAGGAGGGGGAGCGCTGGGTGATCCTCGGCCCCAACGGCGCCGGCAAGACCACGCTGCTGAACCTCGCCTCCAGCTACCTCTTCCCCACCAAGGGCTCCGCCACCATCCTCGGCAGCACCCTCGGCAAGGTGGACGTCTTCGAGCTGCGCCCCCGCATCGGCATGGCCGGCATCGCGATGGCCGACAAGCTGCCCAGGCGCCAGACCGTCCTGGAGACCGTCCTCACCGCCGCGTACGGGATGACGGCCACCTGGCAGGAGGAGTACGAGGAGATCGACGAGCAGCGTGCCCGCGCCTTCCTCGACCGCCTCGGCATGACGCCCTACCTCGACCGGAAGTTCGGCACGCTCTCCGAGGGCGAGCGCAAGCGCACCCTGATCGCCCGCGCGCTGATGACCGACCCCGAGCTGCTGCTGCTCGACGAGCCCGCCGCCGGTCTCGACCTCGGCGGCCGCGAGGACCTCGTACGCCGCCTCGGCCGGCTCGCCCGCGATCCGCTCGCCCCGTCGATGATCATGGTCACGCACCACGTCGAGGAGATCGCCCCCGGCTTCACCCACGTGCTGATGATCCGTCAGGGCAAGGTGGTCGCGGCCGGACCCATCGACCTCGAACTGACCTCCCGCAACCTCTCGCTCTGCTTCGGCCTGCCGCTCGTCGTCGAGCGCAACGACAGCGACCGCTGGACCGCCCAGGGCCTGCCCCTGCGGTAGTCCGCGCACCAGCCGGGCTTCCCGCACCCTGTCCGGACCGCGCCCACCCGACCTACCATGACCATGTGGACATCGACGCGTGGGTGTGGTGGCTCATAGGCGCGGTCGGACTGGGCATTCCCCTGGTCCTGACCGCGATGCCCGAGTTCGGCATGTTCGCCGCCGGAGCGGTGGCGGCCGCCGTGACGGCGGCCCTCGGCGGGGGAGTGGTCGCCCAAGTCCTGGTCTTCGTGGCCGTGTCGGTCGCGCTCATCGCGGTCGTCCGCCCGATCGCCAACCGGCACCGCAACCAGAAACCCCAACACCGCAGCGGAATCGATGCGTTGAGGGGCCGCAGCGCGGTCGTCCTGGAACGCGTGGACGCGGGCGGCGGTGGCCGGATCAAGCTCGCCGGGGAGATCTGGTCGGCGCGCTCCCTGGACGCGGACATCACCTTCGAACCGGGCCAGTCCGTCGACGTGGTGGAGATCGACGGGGCGACCGCCGTCGTCATGTGACGAACGGCACGATGTGACGGACCAGCACGTGAGCAACTCACCTGTGTGCAAGCACATGTGGGCAAGCAGCCGACCCGCGGCCCCGGGGTCTGCGAGACTCCGCTGAACGGGGCAGCACAGATAGCCGGAAGGGCACGGGGAACCGCATGCAACCGATCATCATCGTTCTGATCATTCTGGTGGTTCTGGTCTTCATCGCACTGGTCAAGACGATCCAGGTGATCCCGCAGGCCAGCGCCGCCATCGTCGAGCGATTCGGCCGCTACACCCGCACCCTCAACGCGGGCCTCAACATCGTCGTCCCGTTCATCGACTCGATCCGCAACCGGATCGACCTCCGCGAGCAGGTCGTCCCGTTCCCGCCGCAGCCCGTCATCACCCAGGACAACCTCGTCGTCAACATCGACACGGTCATCTACTACCAGGTGACCGACGCCCGCGCCGCGACGTACGAGGTGGCCAGCTACATCCAGGCCATCGAGCAGCTCACCGTCACCACGCTGCGCAACATCATCGGCGGCATGGATCTGGAGCGGACCCTGACCTCCCGCGAGGAGATCAACGCGGCCCTGCGCGGAGTCCTCGACGAAGCCACCGGCAAGTGGGGCATCCGCGTCAACCGCGTCGAGCTGAAGGCCATCGAGCCGCCGACCTCCATCCAGGACTCGATGGAGAAGCAGATGCGCGCCGACCGCGACAAGCGCGCCGCGATCCTCCAGGCCGAAGGTGTCCGCCAGTCCGAGATCCTGCGCGCCGAGGGCGAGAAGCAGTCCTCCATCCTGCGCGCCGAAGGTGACGCCAAGGCCGCCGCCCTGCGCGCCGAGGGCGAGGCGCAGGCCATCCGTACGGTCTTCGAGTCCATCCACGCCGGCGACGCCGACCAGAAGCTGCTCGCCTACCAGTACCTCCAGATGCTGCCGAAGCTCGCCGAAGGCGACGCCAACAAGCTCTGGATCGTCCCGAGCGAGATCGGCGACGCCCTCAAGGGCCTCTCCGGAGCGATGGGCAACTTCGGCCCGATGGGCGCCGCCTCCGGCTTCAACCCGCAGAACGCGGGCAGGGACGGTGCCAAGGAGGGCGGCGGCATCCCGGCCGCCCGCGACAAGGACGCCGCTGAGCGCCGGGAACAGCCAACCATTGACTGAACGGGATTGAACGGGCCGTCCCCTCCGGCATGATCAGTGAGGCCCCCCGACCTTCATGGCGGGGAGGCGACTCACTCATGCAAAGGGGACGACCCCGCCCATGTCCATCTGGGAATCACTCGCGGTCTTCGCGGCCGGCATCGGCGCCGGCACCATCAACGCCATCGTCGGTTCCGGAACCCTCATCACCTTCCCGGTGCTGCTGGCCACCGGCCTGCCGCCGGTCACGGCCAACGTCTCCAACACCCTGGGCCTCGTGCCCGGTGCCATCAGCGGAGCCATCGGCTACCGCAAGGAGCTCCAGGGCCAGCGCGCCCGCATCGTCCGGCTCGGTGCCGTCTCCCTCGTCGGCGGACTCGCCGGCGCGATCCTGCTCCTCATCCTGCCGTCGGACTCCTTCGACACGATCGTGCCGGTCCTGATCGGCCTGGCCCTCGTCCTCGTCGTGTTCCAGCCCAGGCTCGCCGCCGCACTGCGCAAGCGTCAGGAGGCCGCGGGAGGCGACACCGGCCACCCCGACGGCGGCCCCCTGCTGCTGTCGGGCATGCTGCTCTCCAGCGCGTACGGGGGGTACTTCGGCGCCGCCCAGGGCGTGCTCTACCTCGGCCTGATGGGCCTGCTGCTCCACGAGGACCTCCAGCGGATCAACGCGGTGAAGAACGTCCTCGCGGCGATGGTGAACGGCATCGCGGCGGTCTTCTTCCTCTTCGTCGCCGAGTTCGACTGGACGGCCGTCCTGCTCATCGCCGTCGGCTCCACCATCGGCGGCCAGCTCGGCGCCAAGGTCGGCCGCCGCCTGCCGCCCACCGTGCTGCGCGCCGTGATCGTGACCGTCGGGATCATCGCGATCGTCCAACTGCTGCTCCGCTGAGCGACGTAGAAAACGTACGTCGCCCAGCGCAGCCGTCTATCCGGCGGGACGATCCCGCCCTACGAGATCACCGGCAGCCCTACGCGGAACGCTCCAGCCACTCCGGCAGCGCCTCCCGCCCGCCCACCCCCAGCGCGAGCAGCATGGCGTCGGCCGGCGAGGGAACGAAGGGCTTCCGGAGGAGCGGCATCCCCGCCTCCTCCGGAGTCCGGGCCGCCTTGCGGTGGTTGTCCTCGGAGCAGGAGGCCACCGTGTTCAGCCAGGTGTCCCCACCGCCCTGCGCCCGCGGAAGCACGTGGTCCACGGTCGTGGCGCGCTTCCCGCAGTACGCGCACCGGTGTTGGTCCCGGATCAACACCCCCCTCCGTGACCAGGGAGCATGTCTCCGGAAAGGCACCCGTACGTACCTGCAGAGTCTGATCACCCGCGGCAGCGGAAGATCCATCGTGGCCGCGCGCACACGGAACTCGGGATGCGCCTGTTCGACCACGGCCTTGTCCTGGAGCACCAGGACCACCGCCCGGTTCAGCGTCACCGTCGACAGCGGCTCGAAGCTCGCGTTCAGCACCAGCGTGTCCCGCATCTCGCCCACCTCCCGTGTGCAGGCCCGCGACCACCCTGGCGGCAAGGCCCACGACCACTCTGGTCGCGCGCGCCACGCGGGACAACGCAATAAAAATGCCCGGTCCTGGTCGTCTTTAGACCAGGACCGGGCTAACGCTCGGAGAACGAAGGGCGGAACGATCAGCCCGCGGGAGCCTCGTACTCACCGATGAGCTGCGCACGCCCCAGCGTGTGGAACCGCAGATTGAACCCGACGACGGCCGGCGACACATCCGCGCCGGGACCGAGCTTCTCCTCGTCCACCGCGTACACGGTGAACACGTAACGGTGCCGCTCCCCGGCCGGGGGAGCCGCCCCGCCGAAGTCCTGCGTGCCGTAGTCGTTGCGCACGTGCACGGCCCCGGCGGGCAGTCCCTCGAACTTTCCGGAGCCCGCCCCGGCCGGCAGCTCGGTGACCGAGACCGGCAGATCGAAGAGCACCCAGTGCCAGAACCCGCTCCCCGTCGGCGCGTCCGGGTCGAAGCAGGTCACGGCGAAGGACTTCGTCGCCTCCGGGAACCCCTCCCACCGCAGGTGCGGCGATACGTTCCCACCGGCCAGCACCTGGGCGGACCCCAGATCGGCCCCGGGCTCCAGGTCCGCACTGCTCATGGTGAAAGCGTGCACCGCCGGATGGAAATCGTGGGGGAGCGGCGCCCTGCTCTGCTCGGCCACTGCGGAACCTCCTACTGGATCGAGTCGACGCTGACCGGTACCTGTACCGGCACCGAGCCTAGATCCGCTCAGAGCCAGTTGCGCTGCGAACCCACCGACGAGATCCACTGGTTCAGGTAGGCCGCCCAGTCGGTGTCCTGGTAGGACTGCAGCCCCACCTGGAAGCAGCGGAAGGTGTCGCTGCCCTCGCTGAACAGACCCGGCTTCTTGTCCATCTCCAGGACGACGTCCATCTCGCGTCCGTCGGAGACGAAGGTCAGCTCGACCTGGTTCAGCCCCCGGTACTGCGACGGCGGCAGGAACTCGATCTCCTGGTAGAACGGCAGCGTCTGCCGCGTCCCCCGGATGTGCCCGCGCTCCATGTCCGCACTGCGGAAGGAGAAGCCCAGCTGCGTGAAGGCGTCGAGGATCGCCTGCTGCGCCGGCACCGGGTGCACGTTGATCGCGTCGAGGTCGCCGGCGTCCACCGCGCGCGCGATCTCCAGCTCGGTGCTGACCCCGATGTTCATCCCGGGCAGCTGACGCCCTCCGAAGTGGGTGATCGGCGTCTCCCAGGGGATCTCCAGGCCGAACGGCACCACGTGCAGGGCGCCCGGCTGCACCTGGAAGGCACCGCCGAGACGCTGCTTGGTGAAGACCACGTCCTGCTTGTACTCCTGGTCGTTGCCCTCCACCTCCACCCGCGCTTGGAGCCCGACCGACAGCCCCTCGATCTGCTGCTCCACGGATCCGCCCTGGATCCGGACCTCGCCCTGGACGATCCCGCCCGGCACGACGTTCGGCTCGGTGATGACCGTGTCGACCGAAGCACCACCGGCACCCAGGCTCGCGAACAGCTTCCTGAACCCCATGCTCTGACTCCCCTATACGACGTGCTCGAAAAAAGTCCTGCTCGAAAGCCCCGCGCGACCAGGCGCGGCACTACCTCTACAAACGCGGAACCTTAGGCCCCGGTTGCAGGAGTACGCAGTCCACTACGCTCGACTGGATGAGCGCGCGCCCCGACCGTACGCCCCTGCCCCGGTCCTTCTTCGACCGCCCGGTCCTCACCGTGGCCCCGGACCTCCTCGGCCGCACCCTGGTCCGCCGCACCCCGGACGGCCCGCTGGAACTGCGCATCACGGAGGTGGAGGCGTACGAGGGGGAAGCCGACCCGGGCTCCCACGCGTACCGCGGCCGGACGGCGCGCAACGCGTCGATGTTCGGTCCACCCGGACACGCGTACGTCTACTTCATCTACGGCATGTGGTTCAGCCTCAACCTGGTCTGCGGCCCCCCGGGCCACGCGAGCGGTGTCCTGCTGAGGGCGGGGGAGATCACCGTGGGCGCCGAGCTGGCCCGTAAACGCCGTGTTTCAGCCAGAACCGACCGAGAACTGGCCAAAGGCCCGGCCCGCCTGGCCACCGCCCTGGCCGTGGACCGCTCCCTCGACGGCACGGACCTCTGCACCGGCCCGGATTCCCCCTTGTCCCTCCTGACAGGCACCCCTGCCCCGGCCGACCTGGTGAGCAAGGGCCCCCGCACCGGAGTGGGCGGCGCCGGCGCCACCCACCCGTACCGCTACTGGATCGCCCACGACCCGACGGTGAGCCCGTACCGGGCCCACGCGCCACGCCGCCGCTCAACTTGACTCGGCGTCGGCGGACGCCTAACGTAGCCCGAGCCGCTTGAACGGGGCACTGCTATCAGCAGACCCCCAGAGCGGCCAACCCACTACCTACGACTTACCCCTGGCGGGGTCTTATTCGGCATGTCCGAATTCGATTCCGAACGGCCGATTATGAGCCGCACGGGATAAGCGCTAATGTGGTGGAGCGCCGAAAGGCAAAGACCCCCAACGGTCACCAAATTCAAATCCAAACCGACTGCGACTTTCGAGAAGCAGGGCGCGGAAATGATCTGGTAGAGTTGGAAACGAAGGAAGCGCCCGGAGGGCCTGGAAACAGGAACAAAGGAAGCGTCCGTTCCTTGAGAACTCAACAGCGTGCCAAAAATCAACGCCAAAAAGTTGATACCCCGTCCATTTCGGTGGATGAGGTTCCTTTGAAAAAGACCTGTGAGGTCACGGCTTCGGCTGGGATGCTTGCAGGCAATTACACAGCGAGGATGCAGTGGACGGTCGGTCTTATTCCGACATGACTGTCCCGCTCTAAGTGCGTGTGCACCGGATTACCGGTAAACATTCATGGAGAGTTTGATCCTGGCTCAGGACGAACGCTGGCGGCGTGCTTAACACATGCAAGTCGAACGATGAAGCCCTTCGGGGTGGATTAGTGGCGAACGGGTGAGTAACACGTGGGCAATCTGCCCTTCACTCTGGGACAAGCCCTGGAAACGGGGTCTAATACCGGATAACACTCCTGCCTGCATGGGCGGGGGTTAAAAGCTCCGGCGGTGAAGGATGAGCCCGCGGCCTATCAGCTTGTTGGTGGGGTAATGGCCCACCAAGGCGACGACGGGTAGCCGGCCTGAGAGGGCGACCGGCCACACTGGGACTGAGACACGGCCCAGACTCCTACGGGAGGCAGCAGTGGGGAATATTGCACAATGGGCGAAAGCCTGATGCAGCGACGCCGCGTGAGGGATGACGGCCTTCGGGTTGTAAACCTCTTTCAGCAGGGAAGAAGCGAAAGTGACGGTACCTGCAGAAGAAGCGCCGGCTAACTACGTGCCAGCAGCCGCGGTAATACGTAGGGCGCAAGCGTTGTCCGGAATTATTGGGCGTAAAGAGCTCGTAGGCGGCTTGTCACGTCGGATGTGAAAGCCCGAGGCTTAACCTCGGGTCTGCATTCGATACGGGCTAGCTAGAGTGTGGTAGGGGAGATCGGAATTCCTGGTGTAGCGGTGAAATGCGCAGATATCAGGAGGAACACCGGTGGCGAAGGCGGATCTCTGGGCCATTACTGACGCTGAGGAGCGAAAGCGTGGGGAGCGAACAGGATTAGATACCCTGGTAGTCCACGCCGTAAACGTTGGGAACTAGGTGTTGGCGACATTCCACGTCGTCGGTGCCGCAGCTAACGCATTAAGTTCCCCGCCTGGGGAGTACGGCCGCAAGGCTAAAACTCAAAGGAATTGACGGGGGCCCGCACAAGCAGCGGAGCATGTGGCTTAATTCGACGCAACGCGAAGAACCTTACCAAGGCTTGACATATACCGGAAAGCATTAGAGATAGTGCCCCCCTTGTGGTCGGTATACAGGTGGTGCATGGCTGTCGTCAGCTCGTGTCGTGAGATGTTGGGTTAAGTCCCGCAACGAGCGCAACCCTTGTCCTGTGTTGCCAGCATGCCCTTCGGGGTGATGGGGACTCACAGGAGACCGCCGGGGTCAACTCGGAGGAAGGTGGGGACGACGTCAAGTCATCATGCCCCTTATGTCTTGGGCTGCACACGTGCTACAATGGCCGGTACAATGAGCTGCGATACCGTGAGGTGGAGCGAATCTCAAAAAGCCGGTCTCAGTTCGGATTGGGGTCTGCAACTCGACCCCATGAAGTCGGAGTTGCTAGTAATCGCAGATCAGCATTGCTGCGGTGAATACGTTCCCGGGCCTTGTACACACCGCCCGTCACGTCACGAAAGTCGGTAACACCCGAAGCCGGTGGCCCAACCCGTAAGGGAGGGAGCTGTCGAAGGTGGGACTGGCGATTGGGACGAAGTCGTAACAAGGTAGCCGTACCGGAAGGTGCGGCTGGATCACCTCCTTTCTAAGGAGCACAGTACCGATTGCAGACAAACGTTCTGCACGGTCAGCTCAGGGTGGAACGTTGATTAGTTGGCACGGTTTCCTGGATGGATCACAAGTACTGCTTCGGCGTGGAAAGTGACTCACTGACGGGGGATCGTGCTTGGCACGTTGTTGGGTATCTGAGGGTACGGCCGAAAGGCTTTATCTTCGCGATGCCGGCCCCAGTGAACTTCGTCTTAGGATGAGGGTGATGGGTGGCTGGTCGTTGCTTGAGAACTACACAGTGGACGCGAGCATCTGTAGGCCAAGTTTTTAAGGGCGCACGGTGGATGCCTTGGCACCAGGAACCGATGAAGGACGTGAGAGGCCGCGATAGGCCCCGGGGAGCTGCCAACTGAGCTTTGATCCGGGGGTGTCCGAATGGGGAAACCCGGCAGTCGTCATGGGCTGTCACCCACTGCTGAACACATAGGCAGTGTGGAGGGAACGCGGGGAAGTGAAACATCTCAGTACCCGCAGGAAGAGAAAACAACCGTGATTCCGGGAGTAGTGGCGAGCGAAACCGGATGAGGCCAAACCGTATGCGTGTGATACCCGGCAGGGGTTGCGCATGCGGGGTTGTGGGAATTCTTTTGATCGGTCTGCCGGCCGGTCGGCGAGTCAGAAACCGTTGATGTAGTCGAAGGACATGCGAAAGGTCCGGCGTAGAGGGTAAGACCCCCGTAGACGAAACATCAGCGGCTTGCTTAAGAATCTCCCAAGTAGCACGGGGCCCGAGAAATCCCGTGTGAATCTGGCGGGACCACCCGCTAAGCCTAAATATTCCCTGGTGACCGATAGCGGATAGTACCGTGAGGGAATGGTGAAAAGTACCGCGGGAGCGGAGTGAAATAGTACCTGAAACCGTGTGCCTACAAGCCGTGGGAGCGTCGCTGTATGTGCTTGCACATACAGTCGTGACTGCGTGCCTTTTGAAGAATGAGCCTGCGAGTTAGCGGTGTGTAGCGAGGTTAACCCGTGTGGGGAAGCCGTAGCGAAAGCGAGTCCGAATAGGGCGATTGAGTTGCACGCTCTAGACCCGAAGCGGAGTGATCTAGCCATGGGCAGGTTGAAGCGGAGGTAAGACTTCGTGGAGGACCGAACCCACCAGGGTTGAAAACCTGGGGGATGACCTGTGGTTAGGGGTGAAAGGCCAATCAAACTCCGTGATAGCTGGTTCTCCCCGAAATGCATTTAGGTGCAGCGTCACGTGTTTCTTGCCGGAGGTAGAGCACTGGATAGGCGATGGGCCCTACCGGGTTACTGACCTTAGCCAAACTCCGAATGCCGGTAAGTGAGAGCGTGGCAGTGAGACTGTGGGGGATAAGCTCCATGGTCGAGAGGGAAACAGCCCAGAGCATCGACTAAGGCCCCTAAGCGTACGCTAAGTGGGAAAGGATGTGGAGTCGCAGAGACAACCAGGAGGTTGGCTTAGAAGCAGCCACCCTTGAAAGAGTGCGTAATAGCTCACTGGTCAAGTGATTCCGCGCCGACAATGTAGCGGGGCTCAAGCGTACCGCCGAAGTCGTGTCATTGCAGCAATAGGGCCAACGCCCGCTGTGATGGGTAGGGGAGCGTCGTGTGCCGGGTGAAGCAGCAGCGGAAGCTAGTTGTGGACGGTTCACGAGTGAGAATGCAGGCATGAGTAGCGATACACACGTGAGAAACGTGTGCGCCGATTGACTAAGGGTTCCTGGGTCAAGCTGATCTGCCCAGGGTAAGTCGGGACCTAAGGCGAGGCCGACAGGCGTAGTCGATGGACAACCGGTTGATATTCCGGTACCCGCTTTGAAACGCCCAATATCGAATCAGGCGATGCTAAGCCCGTGAAGCCGTTCCGGACCCTTCGGGGAAAGGAAAGTGGTGGAGCCGGCGAACCAGACTTGTAGTAGGTAAGCGATGGGGTGACGCAGGAAGGTAGTCCAGCCCGGGCGGTGGTAGTCCCGGGGTAAGGGTGTAGGCCGAGGGGTAGGCAAATCCGTCCCTCATATAAGGCTGAGACCTGATGCCGAGCCGATTGTGGTGAAGTGGATGATCCTATGCTGTCGAGAAAAGCCTCTAGCGAGTTTCATGGCGGCCCGTACCCTAAACCGACTCAGGTGGTCAGGTAGAGAATACCGAGGCGTTCGGGTGAACTATGGTTAAGGAACTCGGCAAAATGCCCCCGTAACTTCGGGAGAAGGGGGGCCATCACTGGTGATCGGATTTACTCCGTGAGCTGGGGGTGGCCGCAGAGACCAGCGAGAAGCGACTGTTTACTAAAAACACAGGTCCGTGCGAAGCCGTAAGGCGATGTATACGGACTGACGCCTGCCCGGTGCTGGAACGTTAAGGGGACCGGTTAGTCACATTTCGGTGTGGCGAAGCTGAGAACTTAAGCGCCAGTAAACGGCGGTGGTAACTATAACCATCCTAAGGTAGCGAAATTCCTTGTCGGGTAAGTTCCGACCTGCACGAATGGCGTAACGACTTCTCGACTGTCTCAACCATAGGCCCGGTGAAATTGCACTACGAGTAAAGATGCTCGTTTCGCGCAGCAGGACGGAAAGACCCCGGGACCTTTACTATAGTTTGATATTGGTGTTCGGTTCGGCTTGTGTAGGATAGGTGGGAGACTTTGAAGCGGCCACGCCAGTGGTTGTGGAGTCGTCGTTGAAATACCACTCTGGTCGTGCTGGATGTCTAACCTCGGTCCGTGATCCGGATCAGGGACAGTGTCTGATGGGTAGTTTAACTGGGGCGGTTGCCTCCCAAAAAGTAACGGAGGCGCCCAAAGGTTCCCTCAGCCTGGTTGGCAATCAGGTGTTGAGTGTAAGTGCACAAGGGAGCTTGACTGTGAGACCGACGGGTCGAGCAGGGACGAAAGTCGGGACTAGTGATCCGGCGGTGGCTTGTGGAAGCGCCGTCGCTCAACGGATAAAAGGTACCCCGGGGATAACAGGCTGATCTTCCCCAAGAGTCCATATCGACGGGATGGTTTGGCACCTCGATGTCGGCTCGTCGCATCCTGGGGCTGGAGTCGGTCCCAAGGGTTGGGCTGTTCGCCCATTAAAGCGGTACGCGAGCTGGGTTTAGAACGTCGTGAGACAGTTCGGTCCCTATCCGCTGTGCGCGTAGGAATATTGAGAAGGGCTGTCCCTAGTACGAGAGGACCGGGACGGACGAACCTCTGGTGTGCCAGTTGTCCTGCCAAGGGCATGGCTGGTTGGCTACGTTCGGGAGGGATAACCGCTGAAAGCATCTAAGCGGGAAGCCTGCTTCAAGATGAGTATTCCCACCTCCTTGAGAGGGTAAGGCTCCCAGTAGACGACTGGGTTGATAGGCCAGATGTGGAAGCCCGGTAACGGGTGGAGCTGACTGGTACTAATAGGCCGAGGGCTTGTCCTCAGTTGCTCGCGTCCACTGTGTTAGTTCTGAAGCAACGAACGGTTGCTGGTTTCTAGAGCTAGAACATAACTACAAAGTGTGCTTGTTCGCTCGAAACCGATTAGGGTTTCGGTGGTCATAGCGTTAGGGAAACGCCCGGTTACATTCCGAACCCGGAAGCTAAGCCTTTCAGCGCCGATGGTACTGCAGGGGGGACCCTGTGGGAGAGTAGGACACCGCCGAACAATTTTTCAAAGGACCCCTGGTCCAGCGTTCAACGCTGGAGCAGGGGTCTTTTTTGTTTTCCAGATCTTTACGCCGAAGCGCGGCCATGGGTTGGTTGCGCGAGAATGACTAGCGGTACCCCGAAGACAGGAGTCACACCCATGTCCAACTCTCCCGACGATCGTCCGGAGCGCGAGCCTCGGCGCAACGACGGCGGTGACAGGGGCGGCTACCGCGGGGGCCGTGACGACCGTGGCGGCGAGCGTCCGCCGTTCCGTCGCGATGACCGTCCCTCCGGTGGCGGTGACCGTCCCTCCGGCGGTGGCTTCCGCCGTGACGACCGTGGCGGCCGTCCGGCGGGCGGTGGCGACCGTCCCTCGTACCCGCGTCGCGATGACCGTCCCTCCGGTGGCGGTGACCGTCCCTCCGGCGGCGGCTTCCGTCGCGATGACCGTGGCGGCCGTCCGGCCGGCGGTGGCGACCGTCCGTCGTACCCGCGTCGCGATGACCGTCCCTCCGGCGGTGGCGACCGCCCGTCCGGTGGTGGTTTCCGTGGGAACGACCGGGGTGACCGTCCTTCCGGTGGTGGCTTCCGCGGTAACGACCGTGGAGACCGTCCGTCGTACCCGCGTCGGGATGACGACCGTGGTGGGTTCCGCGGCGGTCGTGACGACCGCGGTGGCGACCGTCCCTCCTTCCCGCGTCGCGACGACCGTGGTGGCGACCGTCCCACCGGTGGCGGCTTCCGCGGCAACGACCGCGGCGACCGTCCGTCGTACCCGCGTCGTGACGACCGCCCCTCCGGTGGCGGTGACCGTCCCTCCGGCGGTGGCTTCCGTCGCGATGACGACCGTGGTGGCTTCCGCGGTAACGACCGCGGTGACCGTCCGTCGTACCCGCGTCGTGACGACCGGCCCTCTGGTGGGGACCGCCCGTCCTTCCCCCGTCGGGACGACCGTCCCTCCGGCGGCGGCGACCGCCCCTCGTACCCGCGTCGCGACGACCGTGGTGGCGACCGCCCCACCGGTGGCGGCTTCCGCGGGAACGACCGGGGCGACCGTCCCACCGGTGGCGGCTTCCGCGGCAACGACCGTGGAGACCGTCCGTCGTACCCGCGTCGGGATGACGACCGTGGTGGGTTCCGCGGCGGTCGCGATGACCGCGGTGGCGACCGTCCCTCCTTCCCGCGTCGCGACGACCGTGGTGGCGACCGCCCCACCGGTGGCGGCTTCCGCGGGAACGACCGGGGCGACCGTCCCACCGGTGGCGGCTTCCGCGGCAACGACCGCGGCGACCGCCCGTCGTACCCGCGTCGTGACGACCGCCCCTCCGGTGGCGACCGTCCCTCCTACCCCCGTCGCGATGACGACCGTGGTGGGTTCCGCGGCGGTCGCGATGACCGCGGTGGCGACCGTCCCTCGTACCCGCGTCGTGACGACCGTCCCTCTGGTGGGGACCGTCCGTCCTACCCGCGTCGGGACGACGACCGTGGTGGGTTCCGCGGCGGTCGCGATGACCGCGGTGGCGACCGTCCCTCGTACCCCCGTCGTGACGACCGTCCCTCTGGTGGGGACCGTCCGTCGTACCCGCGTCGGGACGACGACCGTGGTGGCTTCCGCGGCGGTCGCGATGACCGCGGTGGCGACCGTCCCTCGTACCCGCGTCGTGACGACCGTGGTGGCGACCGTGGTGGGTTCCGCGGGCGTGACGACCGGGGTGGCGACCGTGACTTCCGTGCGGACCGGGACCCGGTCAAGCGGCTTCCGATCGACGATGACGTCACCGGTTTCGAGATCGACTCCGACGTCCGCCAGGAGCTGCTGAGCCTGCCCAAGGGGCTGGCCGAGGAAGTCTCCAAGAACCTGGTCATGGTGGCCCGGCTGATCGACGAGGACCCGGAGCAGGCGTACGCGTACTCGCGCATCGCCCTGCGTCTGGCCTCCCGTGTCGCCGCCGTGCGCGAGGCCGCCGGCTTCGCCGCGTACGCCAACCAGAAGTACGCCGAGGCGATCGCGGAGTTCCGCGCCGCCAAGCGGATGACCGGTTCGGTCGAGCTGTGGCCCGTCATCGCCGACTGCGAGCGCGGCCTCGGCCGTCCGGAGCGGGCGCTGGCCATGGCCGGCGAGCCCGAGGTGCAGAAGCTGGACAAGGCCGGACAGGTCGAGATGCGTCTGGTCGCGGCCGGTGCCCGCCGGGACATGGACCAGCTCGACGCCGCCATCGTGACCCTGCAGAGCCCGGAGCTGGCCTCCAGCTCCGTGCAGCCGTGGACCGCGCGTCTGCGGTACGCCTACGCCGACGCCCTGCTGGCGGCCGGCCGTGAGGACGAGGCGCGCGAGTGGTTCGCCAAGACCCTTGAGGCCGACAAGGACGGGGCCACGGACGCCTCCGACCGCCTCGCCGAGCTGGACGGCGTCGAGTTCGTCGACGCCTCCGCCGACGACTCGGACGTGGATGTCGAGGACCAGGACGAGGACGAGGACGAGGACGAGGTCGAGCCGGAGTTCGAGGCCGAGTTCGACGACGAGGACGACGAGGACGACGACGACCCGGAGGTCGTGGCCGCCGAGCGCGCCTCCGACCAAGCCGAGTACTACGACGAGGACGACGACGAGTACGAAGGTGACGCAGATGTCGACGCCGACGTCGACGTCACCGACGAGGTCGTCGTTCTCGACGAGGACGAGGACGAGGACGAGGACGACCGTCAGGTTGACGACCGTCGTGATGCCGGAGTCCGCGACGACGGCTGAGTGAGCTGAGAAGGGCGGTACCCCCGATGGGGGTACCGCCCTTTTTTGTTGCTCCGGGGGTCCGTCAGTCGACGCTGCGCAGGACCAGGCCGGTGGCCGGCTTCGGGCCGAAGGAGGTGGACTTGCGGGGCATCGTCACGCCCTGGCGGGCCAGTTCCCGTACGACCGACTCGCGTACGGGGTGCAGCAGGACGGCCGTGCCGCCGAGGCGCTCCGCCATCTCGACGGTGGCCTCGGTGTCGTGGATGTACGAGATCTGCTCGGGGGCGTCGGGAACCGCCCAGAGGGTGTCCAGCAGGGTCGCGTGGAGGACCGTGGCGTCCAGTCGGCGCCAGGCCTCGGGGCGGTCGCCGCGGACCGTGCGCTCGATCAGGGCGGGCTCGGGGTCGGTCACCAGGTGGAAGGTGCCGTCGCCGGTGAGCAGGAAGGCGTTGCCGAGCTCCGCGGCCTCGGCCAGGGCCGCCATGGCGGCCGGCAGCGGGCCGTCGACGGTGCGGACCCGGAAGCGGCCGTCGAGGGCGGCCAGGGCGTCGGCGGGGGACAGGCGCCTGAGCAGCCGGTGGATCGCGCGGACCTGGAGCGGGTAGCGGGCGGTGTCGACGAGGAGGACCAGGCCGAAGTCCCAGGGGGTGGGGGAGCGGTGCTCCTCCTGGAGGCGCAGGTACGTCGCCCAGCGGTGGTGGCCGTCGGCGATGAGGGCCTGGCGGTCGCCCAGGTCGGCGGTGATCGCGGCCAGGTCGGCGGGGTCCGTGATGGCCCACAGCCGGTGCTGGAAGCCGTCCTCCGTGGTGGTGGAGAACAGCGGGGTGGAGTGGGCGGTGCGCTCGACGACCGCTGCCGCGCCCGCCGCCGGATCGTCGCCGAGGTAGGTCAGGAGGAGCGGTTCGAGGTTGGCGGAGGTGGCGCGCATCAGGCCGGCGCGGTCGGTGACCACGTGGGGCATGACGTCCTCGTGGGGGAGGACGATCCCCTCTTCGGCCGTGGAGAGGGCGAGGGCCCCGATGACCCCGCGCTGGAGCAGCTCGCCGCGGCGCTGCTCGTAGACGTAGAGCGCGGGTACCGGGTCGGCGCTGAGGATGCCCTCCGAGAGCCAGTCGCGCAGGGTGTGCGCCGCCTGCTGGTTGCGGGCGGCCGGGGTGTCGGCCTGCGGGAGGATCAGGCGGACGATGTTGTGGGGGTCGGCGGACTCCAGGTGGTTGAGTCCGTCGGGGCGCACGACCACGTCGTACGGCGGCGAGGTCACGGCGGCCAGACTGCCGACGCGCTCGGGGACATAGCGCAGGCCATGGAACGGGATCAGGCGCAGTCCGTGGTCCGCGGTGCCAGATGTGGTCATTGATGAATCCTAAGACCCGTCTCGGCATGCGGGATGATCGGGGGAGTACGGAAACCGGACAAGATCGATCGCATGAGGAGCCGACACCATGACGCGGCAGAGCAGGACCCTTCCCGCCGGCAGTGAGCGGAGTCTGCACCAGGCGTACGACACGGCCCTGCTGGACCTCGACGGTGTGGTGTACGCGGGCGGGGAGGCCATCGCGCACGCCGTGGACTCGCTCGCCGCGGCGCGGGCCGACGGGATGCACCTGGCGTACGTGACGAACAACGCGCTGCGCACCCCGGACGCGGTCGCCGAGCACCTGAGCGAGCTGGGCATCCCGACGGAGGCCGGCGAGGTGATCACCTCCGCGCAGGCGGTGGCCCGTCTCATCGCCGAGCAGGTGGAGCCCGGTTCGAAGGTGCTGGTGATCGGCGGCGAGGGGCTGCGGGTCGCGCTGCGCGAACGCGGGCTGGTGCCGGTGGACTCCGCCGAGGAGGAGGGGCTCGCGGCGGTGGTCCAGGGTTACGGGGGGCCCGATCTGCCGTGGGGGCGGTTCGCGGAGGCTTCGTACGCGATCAACCGCGGGGTGCCGTGGTACGCCTCGAACACCGACCTGACGATCCCGGGAGTGCGGGGCATCGCGCCGGGCAACGGGGCCGCCGTGGAGGTCGTACGGATCGCCACGGGCGCCGAACCCCAGGTGGCGGGCAAGCCGCTGCCCCCGATGCACCGAGAGACCGTGCTGCGGACCGGGGCCAAGCGGCCGCTGGTCGTCGGGGACCGGCTGGACACCGACATCGAGGGCGCCTTCAACGGGGACGTGGACTCGCTGCTGGTGCTGACCGGGGTGACGGACGGGGCGCAGCTGCTGCGGGCCGAGCCGAAGTACCGGCCGACGTACGTGGACCGGGACCTGCGCGGGCTGCTGACCGGGCAGCCGGAGGTGGCGCCGGCCGACGGGGGCGGGTTCCGCTGCGGAGAGTGGACGGCGGTGGCGCTGGACGGCGTGCTGGAGCTGCGCGGCGAGGACGGCGCGAGCGGTGCGATGGACGGGCTGCGGGCGCTGTGCGCGGCGGCCTGGACCCAGGCGGGCGACGGCTCGTGCGGGCTGGACGCGGGCAAGGCGCTGGCCAGGCTGGGGCTCTAAGGGCTGCAAGGGGCTGCCTGTAAGGGGCTGCGGGGGGCTGTGATCTGTACGGCGCCATGAGCGGGCGGAGCCGGGCTGCCGGTGGGGAGTCGCCGGGTCCTGGCAGGTCAGGGCCGGTGAGGACCGGGTCCGAGGGCCCGGCGGGAGGGCCGTTCGGGGGAGCCGAGCACGGCGGAAGGTAGGTTAGCCTAACTTTCGTGTTGGTCGAGAGTCCCCCCGAACCGAGCGCGGCGCCGGCCGCTGCCACCCGCTCGCGCCACGGCGCGCGAGCCGCCGGTCTGCTCGCCGCCTTCGGCGTGCTCGCGCTGATCGTGGTGGCGAGCATCGCCGTCGGCGCCAAGCAGATGCCGCTCGAGGAGGTCTGGCACGGCCTCTTCCACTACTCGGGGACGGCCTCCGACGTGGTCGTGCGGGACCTGCGGGTCCCGCGCACCCTCCTCGGAGTGCTCGTCGGCCTCGGCCTCGGACTCTCCGGCGCCGTGATGCAGGCCCTGACCCGCAACCCCCTGGCCGAGCCGGGCATCCTCGGTGTCAACGCGGGGGCCGCGGCCGCCGTCGTATCGGCCATCAGCTTCTTCGGGGCGTCCTCGCTGGACGAGTTCGTGTGGTGGGCCTTCCTCGGCGCCGCCGTCGTCTCCGTGGTCGTGTACGTGCTCGGCGGCAGCCGCAGCGCCACGCCCGTGCGCCTGGCCCTCGCCGGTACGGCGGCCACCGCGGCCCTCGTCGGGTACATCAACGCCGTGCAGCTGATGGACAGCGAGGCACTGGACAAGCTCCGTTTCTGGACGGTGGGCTCGCTGGCCTCCGCGAACATGGAAACCGTCCGCCAGGTGGCGCCCTTCCTGCTGGTCGGCGCCGTCCTCGCGCTCAGCCTGGGCCGGCCGCTCAACGCCATGGCCATGGGCGACGACACCGCGCGGGCGCTCGGCGCGCACCTGACGCGGACCCGGATCGGCGCGATGATCGCCATCACCCTGCTGTGCGGGGCCGCGACCGCCGCGTGCGGGCCGATCGTCTTCGTCGGCCTGATGATCCCGCACCTCGTACGGTTCTTCACCGGCCCGGACATGCGCTGGGTGCTCGCTTACTCGGCGGTGCTCTCGCCCGTCCTGCTGCTCGGCGCCGACGTCATCGGCCGGGTCGTCACCCGGCCCGGCGAACTGCAGGTCGGCATCGTCACCGCGCTCATCGGCGGACCCGTCTTCATCTACCTCGTCCGGCGCAAGAGGATGGCCCAGCTGTGACAGTGACCGACGCACCCGTCAAGGCGCGCGGGCGACGGACCGGGCCCCGGCCGGTGTACCTGCCCGGCGGGCTGTCGCTGCGCGTGGAGCGGCGCGCGCTCGGCGTGGGGGCGCTGCTCCTGGTGCTCGCGCTGGCGATGGCCGTCCTGCTCATCGGCACCGGCGACTTCGACATCGCGCCGTGGGACGTCGTACAGACCCTGATGGGCAACGGCACGCCCGCGCACGAGTTCATCATCAACGACCTGCGGCTGCCGCGGGTCCTGGTCGCCGTCCTGGTGGGCGCCGCCCTCGGGATGGCCGGCGCCGTCTTCCAGTCGGTCTCGCGCAACCCGCTCGGCTCGCCGGACGTGCTCGGCTTCGGCTACGGATCGGCCGTCGGCGCGCTGCTGGTCATCGTGCTGTTCCACGGCGGCGCCGGCGAGGTGGCCGCCGGGGCCCTCCTGGGCGGGCTGGTGGCCGGAATCGCCGTGTACCTGCTCGCGTACAAGCAGGGCATCCACGGCTACCGGCTGGTCCTCGTCGGCATCGGCGCCTCCGCGATGCTGGTCGCCGTCATCCAGTACCTGCTGACGAAGGCGCAGCTCGTCGACGCCACCCGTGCGATGGTCTGGCTGACCGGCTCGCTGGCCGGCCGGGACTGGGCGCAGGTCTGGCCGCTGCTCGCGACCTGCGCGGTGCTGTTCCCGCTGGTCCTCGGCCAGAGCCGGGCCCTGCGGATGATCGAGATGGGCGACGACGCGGCGTACGCCGTCGGGGTGCGGGTGGAGCGGACGCGGCTCGTGCTGATGGTGGCGGCGATCCTGCTCACCACCGCGGCCAGCGCCGCGGCAGGGCCGATCAGCTTCGTCGCGCTGGCCGCGCCGCAGCTCGCGCGCCGGCTGACCCGCTCGCCCGGGGCGAGCCTGCTGACCGGCGCGCTGATGGGCGCCCTCCTGCTGCTGGTGTCCGACTGGGCCTCGCAGCGGGCCTTCGGCGCCGACCAGTTGCCGGTGGGGGTGGTGACCGGCCTGGTCGGCGGCTGCTACCTGCTCTGGCTGCTCGTCACCGAGCGCAAGGCGGGCCGCATATGAGGAACCAGAGGGCCATGGGCAATCAGAGGAGCAGGCAAGTGCAGCGGCTGACCGCGGAGAACGTGACCCTCGGCTACGACCAGCGGGTCATCGCCGAGAACCTGTCGGTGGAGATCCCCGACAACTCCTTCACCGTGATCGTCGGCCCCAACGCCTGCGGCAAGTCCACCCTGCTGCGCGCCCTGTCGCGGATGCTGAAGCCCTCGCAGGGGCGCGTGCTGCTGGACGGTCAGGCCATCGGGTCGATGCCGGCGAAGAAGGTGGCCAAGACGCTGGGTCTGCTGCCGCAGTCCTCGATCGCCCCGGACGGGATCACCGTGGCGGACCTGGTCTCGCGGGGCCGCTATCCGCACCAGGGGCTGCTGCGGCAGTGGTCGGGCGAGGACGAGCGGATCGTGGAGGAGTCGATGGCCTCCACGGGGGTCGCGGAACTCGCGGACCGGGCGGTGGACGAGCTGTCGGGCGGGCAGCGCCAGCGGGTGTGGATCGCGATGGCGCTGGCGCAGCAGACGCCGCTGCTGCTGCTGGACGAGCCCACGACCTACCTGGACATCCAGCACCAGATCGAGGTGCTGAACCTCTGCGCGGAGCTCCACGAGGACCAGGGGCGGACGCTGGTCGCGGTGCTCCACGATCTGAACCACGCGGCGCGCTACGCCACCCACCTGATCGCGATGCGGGACGGGAAGGTCGTGGCGGAGGGGCCGCCGGCCGAGGTGGTCACGGCGGAGCTGGTGGAGCGGGTGTTCGGGCTGCGGTGCCAAGTCATCTCGGACCCGGAGACGGGGACGCCGCTGGTGATCCCCGCGGCGCGGGTGGTTGCTCGCGCGAGGTAGGGGGCGTGCGGTGTAGCCTCCCGGGGCTCCGCCCCGGACCCCGCGCCTCGAACGCCGGCGGGGCTGAATTTGGCGGGGCTGGGTTTGGCGGGGCTGAACTTGGCTAGAGCAGGCTCTTGAGGCGGAGGAGGTCGCGGAAGCCTGCTTCCAGGCGGACGCGGCCCGAGGCCCAGGCCTTGGGGAACTTCAGGTCGCCGGTGACCAGGGCGAGCAGGTCGTCGCCGGTCATCGCCAGCCGGATCTCGGCCTTGGCGGACGGCGGGCCGGGGGTCACCGCGTCCACGCGGATCCGGCCTCCGTCGAGGCGGCCCGTGAAGGTCCGGTCCAGGTCGGTGATGTGGCAGCTCAGCGAGCGGTCGAGCGCGGTCGCACCGCGCACGTCGCCTTCGGCCCGCGCCAGGTTGTCGGAGAGTCGGTCGAGTGCCGTACGGCACTCCTCGGTCGTAGCCATCGTGATCCCGACCGTACCGCAGAGCCGTGCGCGGTCGCGGACGCCCTACGCGGTAGCGTCGGGGCATGAGCGAAGAAGTGCCCGCCGCGGCCCAGGAGCCGGACGAAGCCCCGGCCGCGCCCGCCGGGCCGGTCGCGCTGGGCGTCGTACGCACCCCCACCGGGCACGCCGAAGCGGATGCCGCGCTGGAGCGGCTGGCGGACGTGGACCACCTCCCGGCGGACGGACACGTCGAGGTGTACGAGGATGTGCACAGGGGGCTGCGCTCCGCGCTGACCGCGCTGGACGCGACCGAGGGCCCCCGTCCGCACGAAAACAGGAGCTGAACCGATCGTGGCAGGAGTGGCACGCCGCCGCCTGGACGCCGAACTGGTACGCCGCAGCATGGCCCGCTCCCGCGAGCACGCCGCGCAGCTGATCGCCGCCGGCCGGGTGACCGTGGGCGGCAACACGGCGACGAAGCCGGCCACCCAGGTCGAGACCAGCGCGGCCCTCGTCGTCCTCAAGGACGACAGCGACCCCGACTACGTCTCCCGGGGCGGCCACAAGCTGGCAGGGGCCCTCGCGGCCTTCCAGCCCCGGGGGCTGCTCGTGGAGGGCCGCCGGGCGCTGGACGCGGGCGCCTCGACCGGTGGTTTCACCGACGTGCTGCTGCGCGCCGGGGTGGATCACGTGATGGCCGTCGACGTCGGCTACGGGCAGCTCGCCTGGTCCCTGCAGAGCGACGACCGCGTCACCGTGAAGGACCGCACCAACGTGCGCGAGCTCACGGTGGAGCTGATCGACGGGGTGCCCGTGGACCTGGTCGTCGGCGATCTGTCCTTCATCTCCATCGGGCTGGTGCTGCCCGCGCTCGTACGCTGCTGCGCGCCCGGCGCGGACCTGGTGCTGATGGTCAAGCCGCAGTTCGAGGTCGGCAAGGACCGGCTCGGCAGCGGTGGCGTGGTGCGCAGTACGGAGCTGCGCGCCGAGGCCGTGCGGGACGTCGCGGCGCAGGCGTGGAAGCTGGGCCTGGGCGTGCTCGGGGTGACCGCGAGCCCGCTCCCGGGCCCCTCCGGCAACGTCGAGTATTTTCTGTGGCTGCGGGCGGGGGCACCGGCACTCGACCCGGCGGATGTCGATCGTGCAGTGGCGGAGGGGCCGCAGTGAGTGATCTTTCGGGGGACCCGGCACAGCCGGGCAAGTCAGGGACGTCAGGGGCGCCGGGGAAGCGGACCGTCTTCCTGCTCGCGCACACCGGGCGGCCGGCGGCCATCCGCAGCGCCGAGCTGGTGGTGCAGGGTCTGCTGCGCAGCGGGCTGGGCGTACGGGTGCTGCGGCACGAGGCGGTGGACCTGCCGCTGCCGCCCGAGGTGGAGCTGGTGGCCGAGTCCGAGTGCACCCCGGAGGTGCTCGCCGGGTGCGAGCTGCTGATCGTGCTGGGCGGCGACGGGACGCTGTTGCGCGGCGCGGAGTTCGCGCGCGGCTCGGGGGTGCCGATGCTCGGCGTCAACCTGGGCCGGGTGGGCTTCCTCGCGGAGGCGGAACGGGACGACCTGGACAAGGTCGTGGACCGGGTCGTGACCCGGGAGTACGAGGTCGAGGAGCGGATGACCCTCGATGTGATCGTGCGGACCAACGGGGACGTGGTGCACCGGGACTGGGCGCTGAACGAGGCGGCCGTCCAGAAGGTGTCCCCGGAGCGGATGCTGGAGGTGGTCCTGGAGATCGACGGGCGCCCGGTGTCCGGCTTCGGCTGCGACGGGATCGTCTGCGCGACGCCGACGGGCTCGACGGCGTACGCCTTCTCGGCCGGCGGGCCGGTGGTCTGGCCGGAGGTGGAGGCGCTGCTGATGGTGCCGATCAGCGCGCACGCGCTGTTCGCGAAGCCGCTGGTGACCTCGCCCGACTCGGTGCTGGCCGTGGAGGTGCAGACCGGGACCCCGCACGGGGTGCTGTGGTGCGACGGGCGGCGGACGCTGGAGCTGCCGGCCGGGGCCCGGGTGGAGGTCCGGCGGGGGACGGTGCCGGTGCGGCTCGCGCGGCTGCACCACGCGTCGTTCACGGACCGGCTGGTCGCGAAGTTCGCGCTGCCGGTGTCGGGATGGCGCGGGGCTCCGCACTAGTCCCGTAGGGGGGCGGGTGTGGGCGTGGGAGCGGCGCGATACGGGTTCCCGTGCACCGCGCGTACGTAAATAGCATGATTGTTCGAGCCGGTTCGGGCGGGTGACGTCACATGGCACCCATGAAACCTCGGTATCGTCGTCCCGTGCTTGAGGAGATGCGGATACGGTCGCTCGGGGTCATCGACGACGCTGTGGTCGAGCTGTCACCCGGTTTCACCGCGGTGACCGGCGAGACCGGCGCGGGCAAGACCATGGTCGTCACCAGCCTCGGGCTGTTGCTCGGCGGGCGCGCCGACCCTGCCCTGGTGCGGATCGGGGCCAAGGCCGCGGTCGTCGAAGGGCGCATCGTCATGCGCCCGGACGCCCCCGCGGCGCTGCGCGCCGAGGAGGCCGGTGCCGAGCTCGACGACGGCGCGCTGCTGATCAGCCGGACCGTTTCCGCCGAGGGCCGCTCGCGCGCCCACGTCGGCGGCCGCTCCGTGCCCGTCGGACTGCTCGCCGAACTCGCCGACGACCTCGTCGCCGTCCACGGCCAGACCGACCAGCAGGGACTGCTCCGGCCCGCCCGGCAGCGCCAGGCCCTCGACCGGTACGCGGGCGACGCCGTCGCCGTCCCGCTGGAGAAGTACGCCGCCGCCCACCGCAGGCTGCGCGCCGTCGCCGGAGAGCTGGAGGAGATCACCACCCGGGCCCGGGAACGCGCCCAGGAGGCCGACCTGCTGCGCTTCGGGCTCGACGAGATCGCCGGCGTGGAACCGCTCTCGGGTGAGGACACCGAACTGGCGGCGGAGGCGGAGCGCCTCGGGCACGCCGAATCCCTGTCCTCGGCCGCCCAGGTCGCGCACGCGGCCCTCGCCGGCAACGTCGAGGACCCGGAGGGCGTCGACGCGGGCGCGCTCGTCGCCGGGGCGCACCGCGCACTGGAATCCGTACGCTCCCACGACCCGGCGCTCGGCGCGCTCGCCGAGCGGATCGGGGAACTGGGCATCCTGCTCGGGGACGTGGCCGGGGAACTCGCCGGCTACGCGGACGACCTGGACGCCGATCCGCTGCGGCTGGCGGTCGTGGAGGAGCGCCGGGCGGCGCTGACCCAGCTGATCCGGAAGTACGGATCCGCCGGGCACCCCGAGAACACAGTGGACTCCGTCCTGGAGTGGGCCGAACGGGGTTCCGTACGGCTGCTCGAGCTGGACGGAGACGACGAGCGGATCGACGAGCTGACCGCCGAGCGTGACGGGCTGCGCCTCGAACTCGCCGCACTGGCCCAGGCGTTGACCGACGCACGGGGCGAAGCGGCGACCCGCTTCGCGTCCGCCGTCACCGAGGAGCTGGCCTCCCTGGCGATGCCGCACGCACGGGTCACCATCGACGTCCGGCAGACCGAGGACCCCGAGGGGGTCGAGGTCGGCGGCCGGCTCGTCGCGTACGGGCCCTCGGGCGTCGACGAGGTCGAACTGCTCCTGGCCCCGCACCCCGGCGCCCAGCCGCGGCCGATCGCCAAGGGCGCCTCGGGCGGTGAGCTGTCCCGGGTGATGCTCGCCGTCGAGGTCGTCTTCGCGGGCTCCGACCCGGTGCCCACGTACCTCTTCGACGAGGTCGACGCGGGCGTCGGCGGCAAGGCGGCCGTGGAGGTCGGGCGGCGGCTCGCGAAACTGGCCAAGTCGGCGCAGGTCGTGGTCGTCACGCACCTGCCGCAGGTGGCGGCCTTCGCGGACCGGCAGCTGCTGGTCGAGAAGACCAACGACGGGTCCGTGACCCGCAGCGGTGTCACCGTCCTGGAGGGCGAGGCCCGGATCCGCGAGCTGTCGCGGATGCTGGCCGGCCACGAGGACTCGGCATCGGCGCGGGCGCACGCGGAGGAGCTGCTCGCGGCGGCCCGGAGCCCGGAGTAGGGCTCCGGCGTTGACCTCAGGGTCATCGGGCTGACGCCCGGCTAGCCCGTGTGGGTGAGGATCGGGGGGTCCGGGCCGTAACTCACACGGGATCCGCACCCGTATGGTCCCGGAACGCGCGTGCGGACTGGCATCCTGGGCGACGTCCCTGCCTTCCTCCTTCCCTCACCCTGGAGCTTCGGCCCGTGAGCAGCTCCCCGGTCCCGGTCCCCGTCCTTCGCACCGTCCAAGTACTCGGCGGCGCGAGCGGTGGTGCGCACGTGCGGTCGCTGGCCACCGGGCTCGCCGCGCGCGGCGTACGGGTCACCGTGTGCGCGCCCGTCGAGGCGGAGGGGGAGTACGACTTCACCGGCGCCGGCGCGCGGTTCACCCCGGACGCGGTGAGCGCGCTGCGGGCCGCCTGCGTCGAGGCCGACGTGGTGCACGCGCACGGCGTACGGGCCGGCATGCGCGCCGCGCTGGCCCTGCGCGGGCGGCGGGTCCCGCTGGTCGTCAGCTGGCACGGCGGCGGCCCCGGCAGCGGCCGGCTGAGCCTCCTCCTCGAACGGCACGTCGCGCGGGCCGCGGCGATCGTCCTCGGCGCCTCCTCGGCGCAGGTGGACCTGGCCCGGCTGCGGGGGGCGCGGGACGCGCGGCTGGCGGCGGTGGCGGTGCCTTCGGCGGCCTCCGGGCCGTCCGGCGCTCCGGACCCGGGGAAGGTACGGGCGGAACTCGGCGCGGTCGAGCGGCCGTTGCTGATCGCGATCGGGAGTCTGGTGCCGCGGCGCGGGTACTCCGTACTGCTGGACGCGGCGCGCGAGTGGCGGACCCTGGACCCGGTGCCGCTGCTGGTGATCGCGGGAGAGGGCCCGATGCGGGCGGAGCTCGCGCGGCGCATCCAGGCGGAGCAGCTGCCGGTGCGGCTGCTCGGGCGGCGGCGGGACGCCGCGAGGCTGCTGGCGGCGGCCGATGTAGCGGTGCTGCCGAGCCGGTGGGAGGCGCGGTCGCCGCTCGCGCAGGAAGCCCTGCGGATGGGCGTGCCGTTGGTGGCGACGGCGGTGGGCGGTGTGCCGGAGCTGGTGGGCCCGGCGGGCGTGCTGGTGCCCTACGGGGAGGCGGGGGCGCTGGCCGGCGCCGTGGCCGGGCTGCTGGCCGATCCCGCGCGGCGGGGGGCGCTGGCGGTGGCCGGGCGGGCCCAGGCCTCGACGTGGCCGTCGGAGGACGACACGGTGGCGCAGGTCCTGTCCGTGTACGACGAACTGACCTCCCGCCGGCGGTAGGGCCCCTCGCAAACTCCCGCCCGCCTCGGGCGACGACGGGAGTTTGACGACAGGCCCCAGGGTCGGCCGGCCGACCCCGAGCCCGGCGGCCCTCAGTACCAAGGGCGGGCGTCGGGCGTGGGCAGCGGACGCAGCTCCGGCCAGCGTTCGAGCAGGCGGCCCGCCAGGGCGGAGCTGAGGCTCCCGACGGCGTGCAGGTGATCGTGGTCGCGGGTCAGGTCGGCGACCACGCCCAGGCGGTGGACGAGCCGCTCACGGGCGGAGACGTAGCCCCACTCGAAGTCCTCGGCGGGTACCCGGGCGAGCTGGTCGACCGTCCCGCGGTGGGCCCGCTCGACGAGCGCGTCGCCCTGGATCAGCCAGCCCGCGCACGCGTCGGCGAGGTCACCCGGCACGTCCTTCCCGGTGAGGCCGCGCCAGGTGGTCCGGTAGACGTCCTCGACCTCCGTGAGCGGGGCCGCGGTGACCGACATGGCACACCAGCAGGTGGGGAAGCCGATGCGGAAGTAGGCGAACTCGACCAGGCCGTTGCCGAGCGAGGCCCGCTCGAAGTCGACGAAGCGGACGCCGCCGGCGGTACGCAGATCGTTGCCGGGGCAGGGGTCGCCGTGCAGCAGCGCATGGTGCGGGGTGGGGTCCAACCGGTCCAGGAGCCCGGCGAGTTCATCGGGAACCGTGGACGGCACGGGCACGTCGAGTGTCCGGGCCAGGGTGAGGAAGGACTCCGCGTCGGTGGCCGTGGGCCCCGACCAGGCCGGTAGTGCGCCCGCGTCGGCGGGCCCGGTCAGGGCGTGCAGCCGGGCGAGCGACTCGGCGTACGCCGGCATCCAGTCGTCGCTCTCGCCGAGGTCGTCCACGTACTCGAGGACGAGCACCCTCGAGGAAGGGTCCGTGGCGAGCACCGCGGGGGCCACGGCGGGCCCGGAGGCCCGCCCCGCCAGGCGCAGCCCGGCGAGCTCCCGCGCGAAGCGCGCGTCCGCGTCGGCGCCCGTGTCCCCGGCATCCGTGATCTGCTTGACGATCACCGGCCGCCCGTCGGCCAGCCGCACCCACCACACCCGGGACCGCGGACTGCTGTCCAGGAGTCTGGCCTCTTCGGGGGTGCCCACGGCGGAGAGCAGCGACTCGTCGAAGGGAACACGGTTCGGCATGCGGACGAGCCTAGGGCCTGTCGTCAAGAAGGAATGGTGTGGCGGCGGGCACGGAGGGCCAGGCTCAGGGAGAGGACCGTCTCCGGGTCGTCCAGGTCCGCGCCCAGGAGCTCCGAGATGCGGGCCAGGCGGTTGTAGAGGGTCTGGCGGTTCAGGTGGAGCTCGCGCGCGGTCTCCGCCTTGCGGCCCGCGTGGGCCAGGTACGTCTCCAGGGTGGGCAGGAGCGGCGGGCGGGACTGGGTGTCGTGGACGCGCAGGGGGCCGATCGCGCGGTCCACGAAGGCCGCCAGGTCGGGGTGCTCGCGAAGGCGCCACAGGAGCAGGTCGATGTCGAGGCGGCGGGCGTCGTACCAGGGGCGGGACGGCAGCCCGGCCGCGGCGGTGGCGGTTTCCGCCGCGTGACGCAGGCCCGCGGAGGCCGCCGTCCAGCTGCCGCAGACGCCGACGACGACCGCCGGCGCGGCCCCCGCCCGGTCCAGGCCCGCCCGCTCCACACCGGCCCGCAGGGCCGCCGCGACCCGGTCCGCCACCGTCGTGCGCTCGGCGTCGGACCGGAGGGAGACCAGGAGGGGGACGCGGCCCTCGACCGGGCGGACCCCGAGGAGGACCGGGACGCCGACCGAGGCGAGTTCCTCCAGGACGGCCCGGGCCAGGACCGCCCAGTTCCCCGAGGGGGCCAGGTCCGAGGACAGCCGCATGACGATGGGCAGGAGCGGGCCGGGGCCCGGTTTGAAGCCCAGGACGCGGGCCTGGGCGGGAGCGTCCTCCGCCGAGATCCGTCCCTCCGCCAGGTCGGTGAGGAAATCGCCGCGGCCGCGCGCCGCCAGCTCGTCCTCCTGCCGGGCCTGCATCAGCACGACGGCCAGTACGCCGGCCGTCCGTTCCGCCGCCATCCGGTGCACGGGCAGCAGCGGGGCGGAGACCCCCAGCAGGACCAGCCGGGCCCGCACCGAGCCCGTGCCGCGGCCGCCGCCCGGGACGTCGACCACCACGGCGTTGCCGGAGGGCTCCGCCGGGCGCTGGCCCCGTAGGCCCTCCCAGACCTGGAGCGGGTCCGCCGCGGCCTCGCCGGCGACCGGGCCGGCCGCGTACAGCAACTGGCCGTCGGGGGTTTCCAGGAAGACCGGGTTCGCCGTGAAGTCCGCCAGGATGTGGAGCACTTGGGGGATACCGCCGCCGTCGAGCAGGGCTTCCGTGCAGCGCCGGTGGACTTCCTCGGCCCGCTGGAGCAGCGCGTAGTGCCCGTTGACGATCTCGGTGTGGACCTCCTCCGTGACGGTCACGAAGGGGACCTCCCGGTGCAGCTGGACCAGGGGGAGGCCGACCGCCCGCGCCGTCTCCACGAGGGTCGCCGGGAGCCGGGTGAAGCGGGGTCCCAGCTCGACGACCAGTGCGGCGATGCCGCGGTCCGCGAGGCGGCGTACGAAGGCGCGCTGCTCGGCGGGTCGGGTGCCGAGGCCGAGGCCGGTCGTCAGCAGCAGCTCGCCGCCCTTGAGCAGGGAGGCGATGTTGGGGACCTCTCCGGCGTGCACCCAGCGCACGGTCCGGCCGAGCCGGTCGGCGCAGGCCACGACCTCCGGGAGCCCGCTGCGCAGTCCCGGCAGCTCAAGCGCCCGCTGAACCGTGATCCCGCCCTGATTGTCCATATGGCGGACGCTACCGGGGCTCTTGTTCCGTGCACATCACCGAGCGGTTACGGGGGCCGATCTACCCCCGTCCGGCCCGACAACTCGTCGCGCCGGTAAGGAGATTATCGGACTGCATGCCGATTGTGGCGTACGTCACGCGGGGTGAGAGTGAGCGCCCTCACGACAGGAACGAGGAGCCATGAGCACGGATAGCAGCACGGGCGGCGGCGCACTCCAGGTCCAGCGGCTGAAAGCCAATTCTGTGGGCCTGGTCGGTGTCGTCTTCATGGCCGTCGCCACCGCCGCTCCCATCACCGCGATGACCGGCAACCTGCCCATCGCCGTCGGCTTCGGAAACGGCATCGGCGCCCCCGCCGGATACCTCTTCGCGACCGCCGTCCTGACCGTCTTCGCCGTCGGCTACGTCGCCATGGCCAAGCGGATCACCGCCGCCGGCGCCTTCTACGGATACATCTCGCACGGCCTCGGCCGGATCGCCGGCATGGCCTCCGGCATGCTCGCGGTCCTCGCCTACATCGTCTTCGAGGCCTCGATCGTCGGCGTCTTCTCCTACTTCACCAAGACCACCGTCCACGATCAGCTCGGCATAGACCTGCCCTGGATCGTCTACGCGGCCGCCATGCTCGCGATCACCGCCGCCCTCGCGCACTTCGACATCAACCTCACGGCCAAAGCCCTGGGCGTGATGCTCATCGCCGAGATCGCCGTGCTCTTCGCCGTCGCCACCGCCGTACTGATCGCGGGCGGCGGCCCGGACGGCATCCCGGTCGAACCCCTCAACCCCAAGAACGCCTTCACCGGCGCCTCCGCCGGGCTCGGCCTCTTCTTCGCCTTCTGGTCCTGGGTCGGCTTCGAGTCCACGGCCATGTACGGGGAGGAGTCCAAGAACCCGAAGAAGGTCATCCCCAAGGCGACCCTGATCTCCGTCATCGGCGTCGGCCTCTTCTACATCTACGTCTCCTGGATGACCATCGCCGGCAACGGCCTCGCCAAGTCCGTGGAACTCTCCGCCTCCGCGAGCCCGCTCGATCTGTTCTTCGCCCCCACCCAGACCTTCATCGGCGCCTGGGCCGTCGACGCCTTCCAGTGGCTGCTGCTCACCGGCTCCTTCGCCTGCGGCATGGCCTTCCACCAGTGCGCCGCCCGCTACCTGTACGCCATCGGCCGCGAGGGCTTCCTCCACCCGGGCCTGGGCCGTACGCACGCCAAGCACGGCTCCCCGTACGTCTCCTCCCTGGTGCAGACGGCCATCGCCACCGGCCTGGTCGCGCTGTTCTGGCTGACCGGGCAGGACCCGTACATCCACCTGTACACGCTGCTCGCGATCCTCGGCACCATGGCGATCCTCATCGTCCAGACCCTGTGCTCCTTCGCGGTGATCGGGTACTTCCGCAAGAACCACCCCGAGGACCGGCACTGGTTCCGCACCTTCACGGCCCCGCTGATCGGCGGCGTCGCCATGGCCGCCGTGGTGGTCCTGCTGCTGGTCAACATGAAGACGGCGGCCGGGCTGGCCGCCGACTCGTTCTTCTTCACGCTGATCCCGTGGATCGTCGGGGCCGTCTTCTTCGGCGGGCTGGGACTGGGCCTGTGGCTGAAGTACAAGGCCCCCGAGCGCTACGAGATCATCGGCCGCGTCGTCCTGGAGGACGCCGCCGAGCGCACCGACGAGCGCACCGACGGCGCCGCCGGTGCCTTCGCCCCCTCCGCCGCGAACGTCTGAGAAGGAGCCACCGCCATGGCCCGTACGCCGCTGATGCACGCGCTCCGCCGGCTCGCCGCCGAGCACGCCGCCGCCCGCCGGCTCGGCCTGCCCGTCGCCGAGGTCCGCGGCTCCACCCGCCGTCAGCTCCTGGGGCGCGCCGCCGCCCTCGGCCTCGCCGCCGCCGTCGCCCCGGCGGCGGGCGCCCATGCCGTCGAGGCCGCCCCCGACAAGAAGCCCGTCACCCCCGCCCGCGTCGCCGTCGTGGGCGCCGGCATCTCGGGGCTGACGGCGGCCCTCACCCTCAAGGACGCGGGCGTCCCCTTCACCCTCTACGAGGCCAACCCGGGCCGCGTCGGCGGCCGCATGTGGACCCAGCGCTCCCTGTGGGCCTACGGGCAGACCTCCGAGATCGGCGGCGAGCTCATCGACACCAGCCACAAGAAGATCCTGGAGCTCTGCCGCCGCTTCGACCTCCCCACCGAGGACTTCCTCGGCGGCGGCCCCAACGGGGCGGAAGAGGTCCTCTGGTTCAACGGGACCTACTACCCGCGCGAGCAGGCCGACGTGGACTTCAACGCCGTCTACCAGGCCCTGCGCCGCGACCTCCAGGAGGCCGGCGAGGTCGCCTGGAACTCCACGACCCCGGCGGGCACCGCCCTCGACAACATGACCCTGTACCAGTGGATCGAGACCCGGATCCCCGGCGGACACGGCTCGCGGCTCGGCCGCTTCATCGACGTGGCGTACAACGTCGAGTACGGCGCCGACACCCAGCAGCAGTCCGCCCTCGCGCTGGTCCTGCTGATGGGCTACCAGCCCAACCCGGGCCACTTCAACGTCTGGGGCCTGTCCAACGAGCGTTACCACATCACCGGCGGCAACGACCGGCTGCCGAACGCCATCGCCCAGGCGCTACCCGCAGGTTCGACCGTCATGGGCCGCGAGCTGGTCGCCGTACGCGTCTCCGCCGACGGCACCCAGACGCTGACCTTCAACGACGCGGGCGCCACCCGCACCGTCGTCGCCGACCACACCATCCTGTGCCTGCCGCTGCCCATCCTCCAGCGGATCGACATCACCGGCGCCGGCTTCGACCCGCTGATGAAGAACCTCCTGCGCGACGCCCGCATGGGCTACTGCACCAAGCTCAACATGCAGTTCACCAGCCGCCCCTGGCGCGGCACCGGCCCCTGGCCGGGGGTCTCCGCCGGGGACTGCTTCACCGACAGCGAGGTCCAGCAGACCTGGGACACCACCAAGGTCCAGCCGGGCAACGGCGGCATCCTGCTCCAGTACGGCGGCGGCACCCTGGCCGGCGCCCTCACCCCGGCGACCCCCTTCGCCACCGATTCCGACCCCTACGTACGCGCCCTCGCGGGCCGGATGCTCACCGGGATCGACGCCTTCTTCCCCGGCACCAAGGCGGCCTGGAACGGCAAGGCGCAGGTGTCGGCCTGGCACCGCGATCCGTACGCGCTGGGCGCGTACGCGTACTGGCCGACCGGCTACCTGCACAAGTACGCCAAGTACGAGGGCACCGCGCAGGGCCGGATCCACATCGGCGGAGAGCACTGCAGCTACGACTTCCAGGGGTTCATGGAAGGCGGTGCCACCGAGGGGGAGCGGGCGGCGAAGGAGGTGATCACCGCCCTGACGTAAGCCTCGGGCGGGCGGTCAGGCGGGCGTGATGTTGTGGTTGAAGCGGAAGACGTTGTCCGGGTCGTACTCCCGCTTCAGCCGGCCCAGCCGCCGCATGTTCTCGGGTCCGAGACCGGCCACCACCCGGTCTCCGCCCTCGTCCCCGGTGAAGTTGAGGTAGACCGCGCCGGTGCTCCACGGCTGGACGTCGGCGCGGACGTCCTTGACCCACTGGCGGCAGCGGTCGTCGTCGGCCGGGTCCTCCCAGGAGCCGAACGGGTGCACCGCCCAGGGCGCGTCGCGGAACGACAGCGGGTAGTCGGCCGGGCCCTCGGCGATCGCGCCGCCCTGGGGCCACACCACGTGCTGGGTGCCGCTCGGCACCGGCATGGAGTCCGCGCGGGCGCAGAACACGTCCACGAACGCGTCGGGCACCCCGGTCAGGTACTCCGCCGACCAGTAGTTCCGCATGCCGGGCGGATCGTCGAGCATGCACTGGAGGTCCGCGTAGGGCAGGGCCGTCACCAGCTCCGCCTCGTGCGGGATCACCAGCAGCGGCGCGGCCAGCCGGCGCAGCTCCTCCTCGGGTCCCGCGTAAGTGATCAGCGCGCCCGCCAGCAGTCGGCCCACCAGGTGCGGCGGGACGAACTCCTCGGGCGGGCCGGTCAGGTAGATGGCGCCGCCGCCGGCCTCGCGCGGCCCGTCCTCCATGACGTCCCGGTACGTACGGACCATCTCGGGCCCGTGCTCCGGCAGGTACAGCAGGAACGCGACGGACATGACCGGCAGCTCGTGCAGCCGCAGGGTCAGCGAGGTCGCTATACCGAAGTTCCCGCCGCCGCCGTGCAGCCCCCAGAACAGCTCCGGGTGGTCCTCCTCGGTCGCCGTCAACATCTCCCCGTCGGCCGTCACCAGGTCCACGGCGAGCAGGTTGTCCACCGCCAGGCCGAACTTGCGGTCCAGCCACCCGGTGCCGCCGCCCAGCACGAAGCCGCCGACCCCGGTGGTGGAGACGCGGCCGCCGGTGGTCGCCAGCCCGTACCGCTCACAGGCCCGGTCCAGATGGCTCATCGTGGCGCCGCCCTCGACGCGGACGGCCGAGGCCCCGGGATGGACGGTCACCCCCTGCATCCGGCGCAGGTCCACGACCACGCCGCCGTCGTTCAGGGACATCCCGGCCACGCTGTGGCCGCCGCCGCGCACCGCGACCGGCAGGTCGAGCCGCCGTGCGAAGCGCACGGCGGTCACCACGTCCACCGGACTCTCGCACTGCGCGATGACGGCCGGCCGGCGGTCGATCATCCCGTTGTAGAGGGTGCGGGCCTCGTCGTACCCCGGATCCTCCGGAACCAGGACGGGGCCGGACAGGTCCTCGCGGAGCTCGGCAAGTGCCGTGCCCGCCTTCGAGAGGGGAGCCATGGCTACCCCCTTCCGGGAGATGCGGAAGGTGCGGAAAGGCCTACGACCCCTCCAGGTTAGTCAGCCCCCGTACGCCCCGCTCGCCGTCAGCCGCAGCGCGGTGTCGATCAGGGGGACGTGGCTGAAGGCCTGGGGGAAGTTGCCGACCTGTCGCTGGAGCCTCGGATCCCATTCCTCCGCCAGCAGGCCCAGGTCGTTGCGGAGCGCGAGCAGCTTCTCGAAGAGGCGGCGGGCCTCGTCGACCCGGCCGATCATCGCCAGGTCGTCCGCCATCCAGAACGAGCACGCCAGGAAGGCCCCCTCGTCGCCCTCCAGACCGTCCACGCCCGCTTCCTCACCCGAGGTCGGGTAGCGCAGGATGAAGCCGTCCGGGGTCGACAGCTCGCGCTGGATCGCCTCGATCGTGCCGATCACCCGCTTGTCGTCCGGCGGCAGGAAGCCCATCTGCGGGATCAGCAGGAGGGACGCGTCCAGCTCCTTGGACCCGTAGGACTGCGTGAAGGTGTTGCGTTCCTTGTCGTAGCCCTTCTCGCAGACGTCCTGGTGGATCTCGTCGCGCATCTCGCGCCACCGCTCCAGCGGCCCGTCCGCGTCCCCGCTCTCGATCAGCTTGATCGTGCGGTCCACGGCCACCCACGCCATCACCTTCGAGTGCACGAAGTGCCGGCGCGGGCCGCGCACCTCCCAGATGCCCTCGTCGGGCTGGTCCCAGTGGGTCTCCAGGTAGCGGATCAGCTTCAGCTGGAGCAGCGAGGCGTAGTCGTTGCGCGCCAGGCCGGTCATGTGGCCCAGGTGCAGGGCCTCGGTGACCTCCCCGTACACGTCGAGCTGGAGCTGGCCGGCGGCGCCGTTGCCGACCCGGACCGGCCGGGAGTTCTCGTACCCCGGCAGCCAGTCGAGCTCGGTCTCGCCGAGCTCCCGCTCGCCCGCGATCCCGTACATGATCTGCAGGTTCTCCGGGTCGCCGGCCACCGCCCGCAGCAGCCACTCGCGCCAGGCGCGGGCCTCCTCGCGGTAGCCGGTGCGCAGCAGCGAGGACAGGGTGATGGCGGCGTCGCGCAGCCAGGTGTAGCGGTAGTCCCAATTGCGGACCCCGCCGATCTCCTCCGGGAGCGAGGTGGTGGGCGCGGCGACGATCCCGCCCGTGGGGGCGTACGTGAGCGCCTTGAGGGTGATCAGGGAGCGGATCACCGCCTCCCGGTAGGGGCCGTGGTACGTGCACTGCTCGACCCAGTCCCGCCAGAACTCGGTGGTGGCCTCCAGGGCCTCCTCGGCCTCCGGCGGCTGCGGCGGCTCCTTGTGCGAGGGCTGCCAGCTGATGCAGAAGGCCTTCCGGTCGCCCGGCCCGACGGTGAAGTCGGAGTACGTGGTCAGATCCTTGCCGTAGGTCTGCGCCTCGGTGTCCAGCCAGACCGAGTCGGGGCCCGCCACGGCCACGGTGCGGTCGTCGACCCGGTGCACCCAGGGCACCACCCGGCCGTAGCTGAAGCGCATGCGCAGCGCCGAGCGCATGGGGACGCGCCCGCTGATGCCCTCCACGATGCGGATGATCTGCGGTGCGTGGTCCTCGCGGGGCGGCATGAAGTCGATCACGCGGACCGTGCCGCGCGGGGTGTCCCACTCGGACTCCAGGACCAGCGAATCGCCTCGGTAACGGCGCCGGGTGGCACGCGGGGCCTCGGTGCCGGCCGGGAACGCCGGGCCGATCCGCCAGAACCCGTGTTCCTCGGTGCCGAGAATGCTCGCGAAGACGGCATGGGAATCGAAGCGTGGCAGGCACAGCCAGTCCACCGCCCCGTCCCGGCAGACCAATGCCGCGGTCTGCATGTCGCCGATCAGTGCGTAATCCTCGATGCGCCCGGACACGTTGCATCTCCAGTCGAACAGCCACGTCCGCCCCGAAGGGCGCTTGCATTGCGCGATGTCGCGGATTCTCCGGTGATGTGGATGGCCGCGTCCAGCCCATGATTCCGGAACCGGACGGGTTACGCCGTTCGCGGGGCCGCTCGGCAGGGATGTGATCGAGATCCGAGCAGGACAAGACGGCACCCTAGTGATCCCCGTCAGCTTGGGGACAATGAGGTTCGGCCGAACGGGTGAGCGGCGGCGATACCGCCGTGACAAGCCCCCCGGAGGCCCGGCGGAAGCCCCCCGCCGCGTGGCCGGAGGCGGACCGGCTCGGGCGCTGATAGGCTGGTATCCCGTGGACCGGTGGTCTGCCTGTGCGAATCAGGAGCCCCGAAACCGCAGCTTCGGCGCCCCCTGAGACCCTCCGGTTCGACGGTGGCCGGCGCCGGACGCACCTCACCTTCGCGACCACGGGAGCCCCCTCTTGGCGATGCCGCCCAAATCCATGACGACCAAGCACATCTTCGTCACCGGGGGTGTCGCTTCCTCCCTCGGCAAGGGCCTGACGGCCTCCAGCCTGGGTGCGCTGCTGAAGGCGCGCGGTCTTCGGGTCACGATGCAGAAGCTCGACCCGTACCTGAACGTCGACCCCGGCACGATGAACCCGTTCCAGCACGGCGAGGTGTTCGTCACCAACGACGGCGCCGAGACCGACCTGGACATCGGTCACTACGAGCGCTTCCTCGACGTCGACCTCGACGGCTCGGCCAACGTCACCACCGGCCAGGTCTACTCGCAGGTCATCGCCAAGGAGCGGCGCGGCGAGTACCTCGGTGACACCGTGCAGGTCATCCCGCACATCACCAACGAGATCAAGCACCGCATCCGCCGCATGGCCACCGACGACGTCGACGTCGTCATCACCGAGGTCGGCGGCACCGTCGGCGACATCGAGTCGCTGCCGTTCCTGGAGACCGTCCGCCAGGTCCGCCACGAGGTCGGCCGCGACAACGTCTTCGTCGTGCACATCTCGCTGCTGCCCTACATCGGCCCCTCCGGCGAGCTGAAGACCAAGCCCACCCAGCACTCGGTGGCCGCGCTGCGCAACATCGGCATCCAGCCCGACGCGATCGTGCTGCGAGCCGACCGCGAGGTCCCGACGTCCATCAAGCGCAAGATCTCGCTGATGTGCGACGTGGACGAGGAGGCCGTGGTCGCCGCGATCGACGCCAAGTCGATCTACGACATCCCCAAGGTCCTGCATACCGAGGGCCTGGACGCGTACGTCGTGCGCAAGCTCGACCTGCCCTTCCGCGACGTCAACTGGACCGTGTGGGAGGACCTGTTGGACCGGGTCCACAACCCCGACCACGAGGTCAAGGTCGCGCTCGTCGGCAAGTACATCGACCTGCCGGACGCCTACCTGTCGGTGACCGAGGCGCTGCGCGCCGGCGGCTTCGCCAACAGGGCCCGCGTCCAGATCAAGTGGGTCACCTCCGACGACTGCAAGACCCCGGCCGGTGCCGCGGCGGTCCTCGGCGACGTGGACGCGATCTGCGTCCCCGGCGGCTTCGGCGACCGCGGTGTCAACGGCAAGGTCGGCGCGATCACCTACGCCCGCGAGAACAAGGTCCCGCTGCTCGGCCTGTGCCTGGGCCTGCAGTGCGTGGTCATCGAGGCCGCGCGCAACCTGGCGGGCATCGTGGACGCGAACTCCACCGAGTTCGACGCCTCCACCCCGAACCCGGTCATCTCCACGATGGAGGAGCAGCTGGCCTTCGTCGAGGGCGCGGGCGACCTGGGCGGCACGATGCGCCTGGGCATGTACCCGGCGAAGCTCGCCGAGGGCTCCATCGTGCGCGAGGTCTACGGCGACCAGGCGTACGTGGACGAGCGCCACCGCCACCGCTACGAGGTCAACAACGCCTACCGCGGTGAGCTGGAGAAGAAGGCCGGTCTGGTCTTCTCCGGCACCTCCCCGGACAACAAGCTCGTCGAGTACGTCGAGTACCCGCGCGAGGTCCACCCCTACCTGGTGGCCACCCAGGCCCACCCGGAGCTGCGCTCGCGCCCGACGCGCCCGCACCCGCTGTTCGCGGGTCTGGTCAAGGCGGCCGTGGAACGGCAGCAGGCGGCGAAGTAGCCGCACGACCGCATAACGTTGGCAGCCGGGGTACGGAGATCCGTACCCCGGCTGTCGCGCGTTGTGGAGGGCTTCGGGGCATGGAGATCAAGGACACTGCGGAATCCTGGGAGACGGTGTCGACGCAGCGGCCGTTCCAGGGCGCGAAGACGGCCGTGGCCTCCGACGAGGTGCGCATGCCGGACGGGTCCGTGGCCCGCCGCGACTACCAGGTGCACCCCGGGTCGGTGTGCGTGCTCGCCCTGGACGACGCGGGACGGGTGCTCGTGCTCAGCCAGTACCGGCACCCGGTGCGGCGGCGGCTGTGGGAGCTCCCCGCGGGTCTGCTGGACGTCGTGGGGGAGAACCCGCTGCACGGGGCGCAGCGCGAGCTCGCGGAGGAGGCGCACGTCAAGGCCGAGGACTGGCGGGTGCTGACCGACTTCTACGCGTCCCCCGGCGGCTCGGACGAGGCCACCCGGATCTTCCTCGCGCGGGGGGTCTGCGAGGCGGACGGCGAACGCTACGCGGAGTCCGGCTCGGAGGAGGCGGACATGGAGCTGGCCTGGGTGCCGCTGCCGGAGCTGGTCCGGGGCGTCCTGGCGGGCGAGCTGGGCAACCCCGGGCTCGTGACGGGAGCCCTGGCCCTGTCGGCCGCCCTCGCCGCCGACCCGTCCCTGTCCTCCCTCCGCCCGGCGGACGCCCCCTGGCAGGCCCGCCCGTACGAGGCGTAGCCCCGCCCCCTTCTTGACGCGCAGCTCGCACCGCTGCGCGGGCTTCGCTCCGCTGCGCCGGACTCCGCCCGGCGGTGGCTGGTCGGGGTCCCCGCGAATGCCGTCTCGGCGTGGGTCGGCGGGCGGGTGCGGGTGGGCTGGCCCTGCGGGGCTGGGTCCCCTACCCGCCCTTCGCTCGTTCCCCGGGCTTCGCCCGGACCCGTTGCCGGGGGCCGGCCCCCGGACCACCGCTCCTCAAACGCCGGAGGGGCTGGATTTTGGCCGGAGTCGGCTCTGACCGTGCGGGCCCGGTGGGGCTGGATTGCCCGCAGGGCAATTCCAGCCTCGCCGGCGTTTGAGGCGCGGGGTCTGGGGCGGAGCCCCAGGGGGTCCGGGCGCAGCCCGGTACCCCCCTTCAGCCCGTCCGGCGCTTGAGGACCGGGTCAGGGCGGAGCTCTGGGAACGGAGGAAGGGCGGGTCGGGGACACGCCCCGCAGGGCCGCCCACCCACCCGCACCCGCCCGCCGGGCCCGTCAGTAGGCGGCGGTGGCCGCACCCCCGCCCGGCCACCGCCGGACGGAGTCCGGCGCAGCGCGGCGAAGCCCAGGAGGCCCGCCAGGGCCGAGTGGTGCGAGCCGCGCGTCAAGAAAATGTGCCCATCCGCTGATCCGATCGGGCGATTTGTCCGCCGCGCTCCACCCTGTCCGTCGCTCTGTGTGAACTACGCTCGCAATCCGAAGGCAGCGAGAGGAGCGGATCCGTGACGGATTTCGTCGGGCGGCGGCGTGAGCTCAAGGAGCTCCGCGAGGACATCGCGCGAACCGGGCTCGACACCCTCTCCGGCCGCAAGGCCAAGGCCCCGCGCGCCCGGGTGCTCCTCGTCGCCGGGCGTCCGGGCTCCGGCCGGACCGCCCTCGCCGAAGCGCTGGTCCGGGAGATCGCCGACGACTATCCCGACGGGGTGCTGAAGGTCCGCCTCACCGCCCCCACGGGGGAGGCCGTCGCCACGGAGCGTGCCGTCCGCACCCTCCTGGAGGGGCTCGGGCAGCCCACCCCGCCCGGCGCCGCCGAGGACGACCTCAGCTCCGCCCTGCGCACGGCCCTGGCCGGCCGCCGCATGGTCCTGCTCGTCGACGACGCCTCCGATCCGCACCAGGTCGACGCCCTGCTGCCGGACACCCCCGAGTGCCTGGTCGTCGTCACCGCCGAGGGCCCCCTGACCGGGATTCCGGATGTCCGACCCTGCACCCTGGGCGGTCTCGACACCCCCTCGGCCGTCCGCATGCTCGTCCACCGCATCGGCGACATCCGCGTCGCCAACGACCCGCGCGCGGCCGAAGCCCTCGCCGAGGAGTGCGGCGGCCAGCCCGCCGCGCTCGCCCTGGCCGGCGGCTGGCTCGCCGCGCGCCCCAAGGCCTCCGTGGCGGACGTGGGCAAGCAGCTGCACGATATGCCCACCGCTGTCGGCGGTCCGCTGGCCAAGGCCTTCAGGCTCGTTTACGAATCCCTCCCGCAGCCCGCCCAGCGGACCCTGCGGCTGCTTCCGCTTGCCCCGGCGGGCCTCGTCGACTCCCACGTGGCCTCCGCCCTCGCGGGCTGCTCCGTGGCCGCCGCGCAGTCGACCCTGGAGGACTTCGCCGCGCTGGGCCTGCTCAGGCCCGCCCACGACGGGCTGTACCTGCTGCCCGGCTGCCTCGCGCCGCTGCTCCAGGCCTTGCTGAAGGCCAAGGAGCGGCCCGCCGAGGTCCAGCTCGCGCGGGCCCGGATGCTGGAGCGCACCGTACGGCTGCTGCTCTCCTGCCGGGCCATGGCGGAGCCGGATGCGGACGGGCACGACGGCCCCGGAGGGCTCGTCGGGGCCCCGGAGAAGCTCGACGGGGTGCCGCGCGCGCTGCGCTTCGCCGACCGGCGGGCGGCGGAGACCTGGCTGGACACCCGGCTGCCCGCTCTGCTGGCCGCCGCCTCGCTGGCCGTGGCCGACGGGGAGCTGGACACCCTGGCGCGCAGGTTCGTGGCGGCGCTCGCGCGGGCGCTGTCCGAGCACCGCGGCACCGCCGGGGCCGCGCCCGAGCTGTACGGGCTGCACCGGCTCGTGCTGGACGTGGCCGAGCGGCGCGATCTGCACCGGGAACAGGCCGCCGCGCTGCTGAACCTGGCCGATCTGGACGCCGAGACCGGCCGGACGCGGGAGGCGCTGGACCGGTACCGGGCCGCGCTGGACGCGGGAAAGGCGGCGAATGACCCGTACGCGTCGGGCCGCGCGATGGAATCCGTAGGCGGTGCGCACCAGGAGCTGGGTGACTGGCACCGGGCCTCCGACTGGTTCGGCCGGGCCCTGTCCCATGCCCTCGCCCGGGGGGAGCGCGCGGACGAGGCGCGGCTGTACGGACGGCTGGGGAACGTGCACACGTACGCGGGCCGGTACGGGGACGCGCTGCGGAGCTGGCGGGCGGCCTCGGCCGGCTACCGGAAGCTGGCCGATGTCCCGGGCCAGGCAAAGGCGTTGAGCGAGATGGCGCGGATCCAGGAGTACGCGGGGCGGCCCGAGGAGTCGCTGCACACCTGCCGGGAGGCGGTGGAGCTCGCGCGGAAGGCCGGGGACCTGCGACTTCAGGCCGCGCTCCAGGTGCGGCTGGCGGACACGCTGGACCGGCTCGGCGATCCCGCGGCTGCCAGGCTGCACAGGTCCGCGGCCGACAGATTGCTGGGAGATGACCCCGCAGCCTGCGAAATCCGCAGCGTTTCCGACTGAGATTATTACTTTGCAAGGCTAGACAGCCGCTCATCCTTCATTAGACTGGCTTCACCAGGTCATCCTCTGGTGCATCCCGTTGCGCGTTCTTGTGGACGGGTTTGTATGGAAGTAGCCCGAAACATCCCCTGAGCCAAGGACCGTGAGCCACGATGAAGGTCGGCATCCCCCGCGAGGTCAAGAACAACGAGTTCCGGGTCGCCATCACGCCTGCCGGCGTGCATGAGCTGGTCCGCAACGGCCACCAGGTCTTCGTCGAGCAGAACGCCGGTGTGGGCTCCTCGATCACGGACGCGGAGTACGTGTCCGCAGGCGCCGAGATCCTCGGTACCGCCGACGAGGTCTGGGCGACCGCAGACCTGCTGCTGAAGGTCAAGGAGCCCATCGCGGAGGAGTACCACCGCCTCCGCAAGGACCAGACCCTCTTCACCTACCTGCACCTCGCGGCCTCCCGCGAGTGCACGGACGCCCTGCTGGAGTCCGGCACCACCGCCATCGCGTACGAGACGGTCGAGACGGCGAACCGCGCCCTCCCGCTGCTCGCCCCGATGTCCGAGGTCGCGGGCCGCCTGGCCCCGCAGGTCGGCGCCTACCACCTGATGCGCTCGGTCGGCGGCCGCGGCGTGCTCCCCGGCGGCGTCCCCGGCACCCACGCCGGCGAGTGCGTGGTCATCGGCGGCGGCGTCTCCGGCTGGAACGCCGTGCAGATCGCCGTCGGCATGGGCTTCCACGTGACCCTGCTGGACCGCGACATCAACAAGCTCCGCGAGGCCGACAAGATCTTCGGCACGAAGATCAAGACGATCGTCTCCAACGCCTTCGAGCTGGAGAAGGCCGTCATCGAGGCCGACCTCGTCATCGGCGCGGTGCTGATCCCGGGTGCGAAGGCCCCGAAGCTGGTCACCAACGAGCTCGTCGCCAAGATGAAGCCCGGAAGTGTCCTTGTCGACATTGCGATCGACCAGGGCGGCTGCTTCGAGGACTCCCGCGCGACCACTCACGCCGAGCCGACCTTCCAGGTCCACAACTCGGTCTTCTACTGCGTCGCCAACATGCCGGGCGCGGTGCCGAACACCTCCACCTACGCCCTGACCAACGCCACGCTGCCCTACATCGTGCAGCTCGCGAACCTCGGCTGGGTCGAGGCGCTGCGTCGTGACCCGGCGCTCGCGCTTGGCCTCAACACCCATGACGGCCAGGTCGTTTACCGTGAGGTCGCCGAGGCCCACGGTCTCGAGACCCTCGAGCTGAGCACGCTGCTCGGCTGATTCGTCAACGACTGACGTCAATCTCACGTATCCGGCCGGACCTTGCTCGCGAGGTCCGGCCGGAGGCGTTCCCGGGGTCCCCGGCGAGGCCGCTCAACTCGCCTCGAACGTAACCCTTTAACCCTTTCGCGCACCCGCGAAACTTCCCGGCGACAGCTCGTACGCCCTTGACAGAGTGGTGTTCGGTTGCCGACACATCGCGGTGGGTCCGGCGGATTGTGTTGCCGCTGAGTGGTGACACGCCATAGAGTCGCCAACCGTCGGCATGGTGCCACGCTGACCTATCGATAAGTGTCCTGGTCACGTCCGAGGAGGTAAGACGACTTGTGAATGAGTCGACATTTGCTCCTGGAGGTGGTCGAGCAGGAGGGCCTGCGCGGGGCCAGGGTCCTGCCGGAATCGAAGCCGTGGGATCCGTAGCGGTCCGCACCTTCGCAAACCACCAGCACATGACGACGCCCCAAAAGAGCATGGACGGCCTAGACGTGAACTCCAGGGCCGGCGACCTGAGCGGCGACAAGCCCGTGGGTTTCGCCGACTACGAACAGGTGCCCGAGGGGCATTTCTACGACCCGGACGCGGAGTACGAGCCCGACCCCGAGTACGCGGCCACTCTCGCCCCCGACGCTGCACGCCAGCGCCGTGAGCGGATCGGCCCGACCGGACGGCCGCTGCCGTACTTCCCGATCCCGGGACCGCTGACCGATCACGGTCCGGCGACCATCATCGCGATGTGCAACCAGAAGGGCGGCGTGGGCAAGACCACGTCGACCATCAACCTGGGCGCGGCGCTCGCGGAGTACGGGCGCCGGGTGCTGCTCGTCGACTTCGACCCGCAGGGCGCGCTGTCGGTCGGCCTCGGGGTCAACCCGATGGAACTCGACCTGACGGTCTACAACCTGCTCATGGAGCGGGGCATGTCGGCCGACGAGGTGCTGCTGAAGACGGCGGTCCCCAACATGGACCTGCTGCCGAGCAACATCGACCTGTCGGCCGCCGAAGTGCAGTTGGTCAGCGAGGTCGCGCGCGAGTCGACGCTGCAGCGGGCCCTGAAGCCCCTGCTGCCCGACTACGACTACATCGTGATCGACTGTCAGCCCTCGCTCGGTCTGCTGACCGTGAACGCCCTGACGGCGGCTCACAAGGTCATCGTGCCGCTGGAGTGCGAGTTCTTCGCGCTGCGCGGTGTGGCGCTGCTGACCGAGACCATCGAGAAGGTGCAGGAGCGGCTCAACCCGGAGCTGGAGCTCGACGGCATCCTCGCCACGATGTACGACTCCCGTACGGTGCACAGCCGTGAGGTGCTGGCGCGCGTCGTCGAGGCCTTCGACGATCACGTCTACCACACGGTCATCGGCCGCACGGTGCGGTTCCCGGAGACCACGGTCGCCGGCGAGCCGATCACCACGTACGCCTCCAACTCCGTCGGTGCCGCCGCCTATCGCCAGCTGGCCAGGGAGGTGCTCGCCCGGTGTCCCGCCGAGTGAGTCTGCCCGGAGCCGACGAACTGTTCCGTACGACCGGGGGGATGGCGCTGACCTCCTCCTCGCCGAACTCGGCGCGGGGCGTGGAGCACGCGGCTTCGGCCGCGGAGGGCACGGCGGGAGAGGGCCGCAGCCGGGAGGCTGAAGCCGGTACGGAGCCGGGCGTCGGCCCGCAGCGGCGGCCGCAGGAAGGTTCCGGTAACGCCGTCCCCGCCCCCACCCCCGGTCGGGGCAAGGGGCAGGGCCGGGGTGCGAACCGGCGGCCCAGCGGGCGCGAGCGGCACGACGAGAAGATCACGGTCTACGTCTCCGCCGAGGAGCTCATGGACCTGGAGCACGCGCGGCTGGTGCTGCGCGGGGAGCACGGGCTGGCGGTCGACCGGGGTCGGATCGTGCGGGAGGCCGTCGCGGTGGTGCTGGCCGACCTGGAGTCCCGCGGCGACGCGAGCATCCTGGTCCGCCGGCTGCGGGGGCGCTGAGTCCCTGCGGGGGCTCGGCCGGGCTTGGGCCGTCGCCCTTGCCGCGTGCGGCGAGCTGGGCGGGCCCTGCGGGGTGAAGTCCCCTCCCCGCCCTTCCACCGTTCCCCGGGCTCTGCCCGAACCCGGTCCTCAGGCGCCGGACGGGCTGTAGGGGTCCAGGGCTGCGCCCGGCCCCCCTGGGGCTCCGCCCCGGACGCCGGTCCTCGAACGCCGGGCGGCTGAAGAGCCCCGGGCCCCGGATTCGGTCGGAGTCCCCGAGGGTTCGGCGTGGTCGTGCGTGGGAGTCTTAGGGGCTGGGCCCCGGCCCAGGTCAGCCAGACGTTCGCTCCGTACCTCCCTGGACCGCGATGACCCCTCCCGCCGAACCCGGCCTCCCGCCCCGCCGCTCGCTGGGCCGCGGCCCGGGTGCTCCCGTACCGGCCCCCGGGGCGGCCTCGGAGACCCCCGGTGGCCCCGAGGGGCCCGAGGGGGCCGGGGAGCCCGTAGCGGCTCCCCTGGCGGCCCCTGTGGCCGTGCCCGAGCGCACGGCCGGGGCGCCGGTCGAGGCCGAAGCAGTGCCGGACCCCGTCGGGGACGGCCGGTTCACGGTGCACCTCGGGAACTTCGAGGGGCCCTTCGATCTGCTGCTGCAGTTGATCTCCCGGCACAAGATGGACGTCACCGAGGTCGCGCTGTCCGAGGTCACCAACGAGTTCATGGCGCACATCCGTGCGATGGGGCCCGACTGGGACCTCGACCAGACGACCGAGTTCCTCGTCGTCGCCGCCACCCTGCTCGACCTGAAGGCGGCCCGGCTGCTGCCCGTCGCCGAGGTGGAGGACGAGGCGGACCTGGCGCTGCTGGAGGCCCGGGACCTGCTGTTCGCGCGGCTGCTGCAGTACCGGGCGTACAAGCGGATCGCCGAGATCTTCCAGGAGCGGGCCGAGATCGAGGGCAAGCGCTACCCGCGCACCGTGGGGCTGGAGCCCCACCTCGCCGAGCTGCTCCCCGAGGTGGTCATCAGCATCGGCGGCGAGGGGCTGGCGCGGCTCGCGGTCAAGGCCATGCAGCCCCGGGCGAAGCCCCAGGTGTACGTGGACCACATCCACGCGCCCCTCGTGAGCGTCCGGGAGCAGGCCGGGCTGGTCGTGGCGCTGCTCAAGGCCCGGGGCGAGGCCACCTTCCAGGAGCTCACCGAGGACGCGGCGGACACCCTGACCGTCGTGGCGCGCTTCCTGGCCCTCCTGGAGCTCTACCGGGAGAAGGCGGTGGTCCTGGACCAGGAGGAGGCCCTGACGACGCTCACGGTGCGCTGGAGCGGCGGGGACGGGGACGGCATGCCGACGGTGACGGACGAGTTCGACCAGATCGTGGAGGTCAAGGAATGAGTGACGTGACGACCCCCGTGGCCGGGCTGGCGCTGAAGCCGGCCCTGGAGGCCGTCCTCATGGTCGTGGACGAGCCGGCGACCGAGGCGCACCTGGCCAAGGTGCTGGAGCGGACCCCCCGCGAGGTCGCGCGGGCGCTGCGCGAGCTGGTGGACGAGTACGAGGTCCAGGGGCGCGGATTCGAATTGCGGCTCGTCGCCGGGGGCTGGCGGTTCTACAGCCGGGCGGACTACGCGCCGGCGGTGGAGGCCTTCGTCCTCGACGGTCAGCAGGCCCGTCTCACCCAGGCGGCTCTGGAGACGATGGCCGTCGTCGCGTACCGCCAGCCGGTCAGCAGGTCGAGGGTCTCGGCGGTCCGCGGAGTCAACTGCGACGGGGTCATGCGCACCCTCCTCCAGCGGGGTCTGGTGGAGGAGGCGGGGACGGAACCCGAAACAGGTGCGATCCTGTACAGGACGACGAACTACTTTCTGGAGCGGATGGGCCTGCGTGGCCTGGACGAGCTCCCGGAGCTCGCGCCCTTCCTCCCCGAGGCGGACGCGATCGAAGCCGAGACGCAAGAGGGTGTTCCGTCGTTCGATCCGGACTCTCCGGATACCGATGAAGACGACAAGACGACGGAACTTTGATGCGAAGCAGCGGCAACGGCAACGGTGGCGGCAACAGGAACAGCGGCGGCGGTGGTGGCGGGCGCGGTGGCTCCCCCCGCGGCGGCTCCTCCAGCGGCGGCGGTGGTGGCTACCGCGGTGGCGGCTCCGGCGGCGGCAGCGGCTCGGGCGGTGGCTCGCGCGGCGGCTCCTCGGGCGGTGGCTACCAGGGTGGCGGCACGCGCGGCGGCTCCTCCGGTGGCGGCTACCAGGGCGGCGGCAGCTCGGGCGGCGGCTCGCGCGGCGGCTCCTCGGGCGGTGGCTACCAGGGTGGCGGCTCGCGCGGCGGCTCCTCGGGCGGTGGCTACCAGGGTGGCGGCTCGCGCGGCGGCAGCTCCGGTGGGGGTTACCAGGGCGGTGGCTCTCGCGGCGGCTCCTCCGGTGGCGGTTACCAGGGTGGCGGCTCCTCCGGCGGTTACCAGGGTGGCGGCTCCTCCGGCGGCTACCAGGGCGGCGGCTCCGACCGTGACCGCGAGCAGGCCCCCCGCATCCGCAACCCCCGCCCCGAGGAGCGTCGCTACGACGTGGGCCCCGAGGGCGAGCGCAACGGCCGCGGCGGTGCCAAGGCGGGCGGCGGCGGTGCCCGCGGCGCGGCCGACGCCAACCGCGGTGGCGGTGCGCGAGGCGCTGCGGCCCGCGGTGGCGCCAAGGGCGGCCCGAAGGTCTCCCGCACCCCGGGCATCGGCGGCGCCGGCGGCCCGCGCAGCGGCCCCGGCTCCCGCAGCGGCCAGTCCAAGCCGCGCGAGCTGGAGGCGCGGATCGAGGAGCGCGTGCGCGACCGGTACGCCGACAAGCCCGTGATCAAGACCCCGAAGACCTTCCCGGGCGCCGAGGAGGAGGGTGAGCGTCTGCAGAAGGTGCTCGCCCGTGCCGGCATGGGTTCGCGCCGTGCGTGCGAGGAGCTCATCGAGCAGGCGCGCGTCGAGGTCAACGGCGAGATCGTCCTGGAGCAGGGCAAGCGCGTGAAGCCCTCGGACGAGATCAAGGTGGACGGCCTGACCGTCGCCACCCAGTCGCACCTGTTCTTCGCGCTGAACAAGCCGGCCGGCGTCGTCTCCACGATGGAGGACCCGGACGGCCGCCAGTGCCTCGGCGACTACGTCACCAACCGTGAGACGCGTCTCTTCCACGTCGGCCGGCTCGACACCGAGACCGAGGGCATCATCCTGCTCACCAACCACGGTGAGCTGGCCCACCGCCTCACGCACCCGAAGTACGGCGTGAAGAAGACCTACGTCGCCGCGATCACCGGTCCGCTGCCGCGCGACATCGGCAAGCGCCTCAAGGACGGCATCGAGCTGGAGGACGGCTACGCCCGCGCCGACCACTTCCGCGTCGTCGACCAGCTCGGCAAGAACTACCTGGTCGAGGTGACCCTCCACGAGGGCCGCAAGCACATCGTCCGCCGCATGCTGGCCGAGGCCGGCTTCCCGGTCGAGAAGCTCGTGCGGACCTCCTTCGGCCCGATCGAGCTCGGCGACCAGAAGTCCGGCTGGCTGCGCCGCCTGACCAACACCGAGGTCGGCATGCTCATGCGCGAGGTCGGTCTGTAGGACCCCGGCCTCCTGAAGGCCTCCAGAACCCGCGGTGCCCTCGGGCGCCGCGGGTTTTTTGGTTGTGCCGGACCCCGGACCCTGTTTATAGTCAACTTGACTATAAAGGGAGGGGGCGTCATGGGATGGCAGACGAGCTGGACCGAGATCCTCGGGTTCGTCACGGGGGCCGTGTGCGTCTGGCTGGTCGCCCGGCAGCACATCGCCAACTGGCCGATCGGCATCGCCAACAACGTCTTCTTCATCGTGCTCTTCGCCCAGGCCGGCCTCTACGCCGACGCCGGGCTGCAGATCGTCTTCATCGCCCTCGCCGCCTACGGCTGGTGGTCCTGGACCCACGGGGGTGGCCCGGGCACCACCACGGCCCTGCCGGTGCGCCGCACCACGGCCGCCGAGTGGACCGTGCTGGCCGCGGCGGGGGCGGTGGGGGTGCTCGGCCTGACCCTGCTGCTGAGCCGGGCCACCGACTCCACCGTCCCGTTCTGGGACGCGGCCACGACCGGGCTCTCGCTCGCGGCCACGTACGGGCAGTGCCGCAAGCTCCTCGAGTCCTGGTGGCTGTGGATCGCCGCCGACCTCGTGTACATCCCGCTGTACGCCTACAAGGGCTTGTACCTGACCTCCGTGCTCTACGTCGGCTTCCTCGCCCTGTGCGTGGCCGGACTCCTCGGCTGGCGCCGGGCGCTCCCGGCGGAAGGCGCCCGCGCGGTACGGCAGGTGACGGCGTGAAGCGCCACGGCCACGGCCTGGTCCTCGGCAAGTTCTATCCGCCGCACGCCGGCCACCACCACCTGGTGCGCACCGCGCAGGACCAGTGCGAGCGGCTGACCGTACTGGTCTGCGCGGCCTCCGTGGAGTCCGTACCGCTCGCCGACCGGGTCGCCTGGATGCGCGAGGCGCACCCGGGGGCCGAGGTGGTCGGCGCGGTCGACGACATCCCGGTCGACCTCCACGACCCGGCCGTCTGGGAGGCGCACATGGCGATCTTCCGGCGCGCGGTGCGCCGCCCGGTCGACGCCGTCTTCACCTCCGAGGCCTACGGGACCGAGCTCGCGCGGCGGTTCGGCGCCGAGGAGGTCTGCGTGGACCCGGACCGCACCCTCTTCCCGGTGTCCGGTACGGCCGTACGGGCCGACCCGGTCGGGAACTGGGAGTTCCTGGGGCCCGCCGTACGGGCGGCGCTGACCCGGCGGATCGTCGTACTCGGCGCCGAGTCCACCGGCACGACCACGCTGTCGCGGGCCCTGGCCGAGCACTGGCGGGGGCGCGGCGGGGTGTGGGCGAAGACGGGCTGGGTCGCCGAGTACGGCCGGCGGTACAGCGAGGAGCGGCTGGCGGCGGCGCGCGCGGCGGACCCGGCGGCGACCTGGGCCGACGTGAGCTTCGCCCCGGCGGAGTTCCCGGTGATCGCGCGGCGGCAGGACGCGGACGAGGAGCGGGCGGCCCGGCTGGGATCACCGGTGCTCTTCTGCGACACGGACTCCTTCGCCACCGGGATCTGGCACGAGCGGTACACCGGCGCGCGCAGTGCGGAGGTCGAGCGGATCGCCGCCGGGACGCGGCGGGACCTGTACCTGCTCACCGACCACGCGGACGTGCCCTTCGAGGACGACGGGCTGCGCGACGGAGCGGAGCTTCGGCCGTGGATGACCGGGCGGTTCCTGGAGGAGCTGGAACGGACCGGGAAGCGCTTCCTGGTGGTCCGCGGGGACCGCGAGGAGCGGCTGGCGGCGGCGGTGGCCGCCGTCGACGGACTCCTGGCGGAGGGGTGGCAGTTCGCGGATCCCCTGCCGGAGCGGGTGGCGGAGCGGGCGGGGGAGCGGAGCCGATGAGTGACACCGGACCCAGCCCCGGAGGCGAGCACGGAGGCGGGCACGGGTACGACCCGCACGCCTTCGCACCCTTCGCGGTGACCGTCGACCTCGCCGTCTTCACCGTGCGCGGCGGGACCCTGCACGTGCTGCTGATCCGGCGCGGGCAGGAACCGTACGCGGGCGCCTGGGCGCTGCCCGGCGGCTTCCTGCTGCCCCGGGAGTCCGCGGAAGCGGCCGCCCGGCGCGAACTGGCCGAGGAGACCGGACTGTCGGCGCACGTGATCGACGCCCTGCACCTGGACCAGCTGCGCACCTACAGCGCACCGGACCGGGACCCCCGCATGCGCGTGGTCTCCGTGGCCTTCACCGCGCTCGTCCCCGATCTGCCGGAACCGGTGGCCGGGGGCGGCGGAGACGCGGACCGCGCCCGCTGGGTACCGGTGGGGGAGGCCTGCGCGCCGGACTTCGGACTGGCCTTCGACCACGAGGAGATCCTCGCGGACGCCCGGTCCCGTATCGGCTCGAAGCTGGAGTACAGCTGCCTGGCCACCGCCTTCTGCCCGCCCGAGTTCACGCTCGGCGAGCTCCAGGCCGTCTACGAGACCGTCTGGGACACCGTCCTGGACCGCCCCAACTTCCGCCGCAAGGTGCTGGCCACGCCCGGCTTCGTCGAGGCCGTGCCCGGAGCCGCCCGGCTCACCGGCGGTCGCGGCAAACCGGCCGCCCTCTACCGGCCCGGCCCCGCCAACACCCTGCACCCGCCCCTGCTGCGCCCCTCGGAAGGACACACGCGATGACGACTACGCCGAAGAAGCCGACGGAACCGACGGAACCGACGCACACGAAGCGGGCCGCCACCGGCTCCCTGATCGGCCTGGCGCTCGGAGACGCCCTCGGCTTCCCCACGGAGTTCAACGACGTGCCCGGGATCCTGGCGAAGACCGGCCCGTGGCGGGAGATGGCCCTGATCCGGCCGGCGATCGTCTCGGACGACACCCAGATGACGCTGGCCCTCGCCCGGGGCATACGGACCGCCGCGGAGCGGGGCCGGGTCGGCCCGCTGCGCCTCGCGCGGCCGGTCCGGGAGGAGTTCGTCGACTGGTACCACTCCCCGGAGAACAACCGGGCCCCGGGCCGCACCTGCCTGAAGGCCTGCAGCCTCCTGAACCTGCCCGAGCGGGACTGGCGCGACGCCAGCCAGATCGGCTCCAAGGGCTGCGGAGCGAACATGCGGGTGGCTCCCGTCGGGCTGGTGCCGGGCTGGACGGAGGAGGAGCGGGCCGGCGCGGCCCAGCTCCAGTCGGCCCTGACCCACGGCCACCCCACGGCCCTGGCCGCCTCCGACCTCACGGCGCGGGCGGTGTTCCTGCTGGCGCGGGGCACGGAGGTGACCGGCCTGGTCGGGCAGCTGCGCTCGTACGCCCTGGAGAACCGCACCCGCTACCACGAGCGCTGGCTCGGCGACCTCTGGACGCGGACGGCCTCCGACGCCTCGGCCGAGTCCTTCATGGCGCGCGGCTGGGACGAGTGCCTGGAGGTCCTGGACCGCCTCGCGGCGGCCCTGCGCACCCCCTCCCCGGAAACGGACCCCTGCCTGACGACCGGCGAGGGCTGGATCGCCGAGGAGGCGCTGGCCACCGCTCTCCAGTGCTTCCTCCTCTTCCCCGAGGAACCGCTCCTGGCCCTGCGCCGCGCGGCCTGCACCGCGGGCGACTCCGACTCCATCGCCTGCCTGGCCGGCGCCTTCGCGGGCGCCCACCTGGGCGCGGACGCCTGGCCCCGCGACTGGGAGGGCCGCATCGAATACCGCGCCGAGCTCCTGTCCTTCGGCGCCCTCTGGGACGCGTGACCATGCTGGACGCGAGGGACACCGACCTCACCGCCGTCGTCGCGGAGCAGCCGGACCCGCTGCTCTTCGCCACGGTCTCGGGCGCCCACCTGTACGGATTCCCTTCCAAGGACTCCGACGTCGACCTGCGCGGAGCGCACCTGCTGCCGGCGGCCGCGTTGCTCTCGCTCCGCGATCCGCAGGAGACGCGCAGCCGGATGTGGTTCCGGGACGGCACCGAGATGGACCTGGTCACGCACGACCTGCGCAAGTTCGTCCGGCTGATGCTGAACCGCAACGGCTACGTCCTGGAGCAGCTGCTGTCCCCCCTGGTCGTGCACACGACGCCGGCGCACGAGGAGTTGGTCTCCCTGGCTCCCGGTGTCCTGACCTCGCACCACGCCCACCACTACCGCGGCTTCGCGAACACGCAGTGGCGGCTCTTCGGGAAGACGGCCGAGCTCAAGCCGCTGCTCTACACCTTCCGGGCGCTGCTCACGGGCGTCCACCTGATGCGCTCGGCACGGGTGCAGGCACACCTGCCCACGCTGCTGGAGGAGGTGCCGGAGGCTCCGGGCTATCTGGCCGGGCTGATCGAGGCCAAGGCCGAGGCCGAGCACGGCGCGGCCTCGGGCATCGACGCCGGGCGGGTGGAACGGGACTTCGAGGCCCTGCACGGGGTCCTGGAGGCGGCGCAGGGCGCTTCGCGGCTGCCGGAGCACGCGGACGCGTTCGAGGCGCTCGACGAGTTCGTCGTACGGCGCCGGGCGGGCTAGGTGTATTGACCTGCAGGGTTGTTGACGCGGCTGATGGGTGGTTTGCCGTCGAGTGCGGTGTGGCAGCGGTGGTGGTTGTAGGTGTGGAGGAAGTCTGTCAGGGCTGCTGTCCGTTCGTCGTTTGAGGTGTAGGGCCGTAGGTAGGCCCATTCGTCCAGGAGGGTGCGGTTGAAGCGTTCGACTTTGCCGTTGGTCTGGGGCCGGTAGGGGCGGGTGAGTTTGCCGCTCGCGCCGAGGTCGGCCAGGACGTTCTTCCAGGCCAGGCCTTTGCGGTAGGCCCAGGCGTTGTCGGTCAGGACCCGTTCGATGCGGGTGATGCCCTGGGAGTGGAAGAACGCGGCCGCGCGGGTGAGGAAGGCCGCGCAGGTGGCGGCTTTCTCGTCTGGGTGGATCTCGCTGTAGGCGAGGCGGGAGTGGTCGTCGACGGCGGAGTGGACGTAGTCGAAGCCCATGGCGGAGCGGGTGGTGCGGCCGGCCTGGCGGCCCAGGACTTTGTGGCCGCCGCCGTCGGGGATCCGGCCGAGTTTCTTCACGTCGATGTGGACCAGCTCGCCCGGGCGGTCGCGTTCGTAGCGGCGGATCACGGTGCCGGTGGGGCGGTCGAACCAGGCGAGCCGGTTCAGGCCGTGGCGGGTCAGGATCCGGTGGACGGTCGAGGCGGGCAGGCCCGGGACCGGGCCGATCCTCGCGGGGCCCAGCTTGCGGGTCCGACGCAGGTCGCAGACCTTCGCCTCGATGGCGGCCGGGGTCCGGTGCGGCGTCCTGTGAGGCCGGCTGGACCGGTCGTGAAGACCCGCCTCGCCCTCGGCCCGCCACCGGCGCACCCACTTGTGGGCAGTGGCCCGCGATATGCCCGTCTCGGCTGCTACGTGGGCGACCGGACGTCCCGATGCGACCCGATCGACCAACAGCCGCCTACCGAAGACAGTCAGCCGGGCATTACGGTGGGACACGAAGACCTCCGTTGTGCAATGGGTTCCTAGACAGCTCCCACCACACCGGAGGTCTTCGCCATGTTCAAGACCTGCCAGGTGTCAACAACGCTCGTGATCAATACACCTAGGCCGTCGTGGACGCCCGGCGGGTGCGGAGGAGGAAGTCCTCGACCCGGGGGAGGTCCGGGGATTCGGGGAGGGGGGTCTTCGCGAGGGCGGCTTCGGTTTCCTCGGTCAGGCGGGTCATCCAGCCGTCGACCTCCTCCCAGGTGAGTTCGCCGTGGCGGACCGCGAGGAGGCCGTCGCGGTAGGGGGTCGCGTCGATGGCCAGGCGGCCCGTGCGCAGCAGGTCGCGGCAGGACAGCAGCAGGCGCAGCAGGTGCATGGCGTGCTTCCAGCGCGGGGCGCCGTGGTTGCGGAGGTCGCCGAGGAGTTTGCCGCGCTGGGAGACGGCGTACCGGCTGAAAGTGGTGTGGGCCCGGCGGGAGAGGAACGCCTCGCGGAGCGAGAGGAGTTCCTCTCCGACCGGGGTGAGGTCCTCCACGAGGGGGGAGTGGAGGACCTCCAGGATGTTCGGGTTGGCGCGCAGCGCGAGTTCGCAGAAGCGCTCCAGCTCCCACGAGAACTCCTCGTCCCGGGGCCCGTCCACGTGCGTCGGCGGCTTCTCGAAGCGCCAGAAGAGCGGCGTCGGGGCGAGGTAGACACCGCGCCGGTCGGTGTCGCTCGCCTCCGTCGCCAGGCCGAACGCCCTCGAACCCATCACGCACGAGTAGACCGTGTGCTCCCTGACCAGGGTGATTCCGAGCGGGTCGGGCGTGGGTTCGATCTGGTTGGCCTCGTTCATGCCGCGAGGCTAGTGCTGCGGCCTCGGGCTAGGCGAGCGAGATTTCGCCCGCCGGGGAGACGGTGATCTTCTTCTCCTCCAGCGGCTTGGTGGCCGGGCCCTTGGCCACCGCGCCGTCCGTGTCCTTGAACTTGCTGCCGTGGCACGGGCAGTCGATGGTGCCGGCCTCCACCTTGTTCACGAGGCAGCCCTGGTGGGTGCAGACCGCCGTGAAGCAACGGAAGTTGCCCGCCGTCGGCTGGGTGACGACCAGTTTCTCGTCCTTGAGGACCGTGCCGCCGCCGACCGGCACCTCCGAGGCCTTGATCAGGGCCTTGGCGTCCCCGGCCGGAGCCGAGGACGAGGCGGACGCGGAGTTCTGCGCCGTGGGGGCGCTGCCGCCCTCGGACGCGGGCTTGGTTCCGTCGGTTTCGCCGCACGCGGTCAGCGCGCCGCCTGCCAGGACGCTCGCACCGGCCGCCAGGACCGTGCGCCGGGCGGTGCGGGTGGGGTCGCTCATGACTTCTCCTCGGGTGATCGCCGGGATGGCGAGAGGCATCCTGGCGCGTGACGGGCCTCAGGGACACCCCGCCACGCCTTGTCTCAGCCCTCCGGCGGCCACGGAACGAGTTCCGCGGGCGCACCGGGGGCGCGTACCACCTCCCACACGCGCACCACGGCCTCCCGGTTCAACGGTCCGTGGACGTGCGGGTAGCGGATGCCCGGTTCACCCTCCCGGCGGACGTCGCAGGTGAGGGCGCGCTCGTCGAGTTCCACGGCGAGCAGGGTTCCCGGTACGCCGCCGTAGTGCGAGGCGGCGATCGCCAGCGCCGTCTCCGGATCCCCCGAACAGTGCACGAAACCCTCGGAATCGAGGGAGGCCGGGGCGTACGGGCGCGCGGGATCGGCGGTCCAGTCGGCGAGCGGAACGAGGTGGAAGATCATGCCGATCGTTCTACCGCAGTCGGCGCGCGGCTCTGCGCCAAGTGGCAGACGCGCCCGAGTTGGGTGACATTGTCCGTATCTCGAAGCCGGGTGCGCCGAATTCAGCGCGCCCGGTCCCTCTTCGAAAGGCATCACCATGGCGGGCAACGACCTCGGCTCCCTTCTCGGCGGCCTCCTCGGCGGCAGCGGTGGACAGGGCGGCGGTGGCGGCGGCAACATCCTCGGCTCCCTCCTCGGCGCGCTCATGGGCGGCGGTGGCGCCGGCGGGGCCCAGGCGGCCGGAGGCGCGGGGAACAACCCGCTCGGCGGGCTGCTGGACATGCTGACCAAGTCGGGTCTGACCGACCAGGCCCAGTCCTGGGTCGGCACCGGCGAGAACCAGCCGGTCAGCGGCGCGGAGATCGCCAAGGCGCTGCCGGACGAGACCCTGGCCAAGGTCGCCGAGCAGGCGGGCGTCACCCCGGAGGCCGCCGCCGACCAGATCGCGGTGGCGCTCCCGCAGGCCGTGGACAAGCTGACCCCCGGCGGCTCGATCCCGAGCGGCTCGCTGGAGGACATCATCAAGCAGCAGGGCCTCTGAGCGACCCCGGTCCTTCCGAGGACGGTTCCCGAGGGCCCGGCGTCCCGTCCCAGCGGACGGGACGCCGGGTCCTCGCGCCGTTCCCGCTGGCTACCCTGAGGCAGGCACCGCCGTCACACCCCCCGTACCCCTGGAGAGCGCCCCGTGAGAACCGCCGTCGTCATCGGAACCGGACTGATCGGCACCTCGGCGGCGCTCGCCCTCGCCGCCCGCGGCATCGCCGTCCACCTGTCCGACCGGGATCAGGGGCAGGCCCGTACGGCCGCGGCGCTGGGCGCCGGCACGGAGGAGCCCTACCAGGGCAAGGCCGACCTCGCGGTCATCGCCGTACCGCCCGCCCACGTGGCCGCCGCCCTCGCCGACGCCATAGGCCGCGACCTGGCCCGCGCCTACGTGGACGTGGCCAGCGTCAAGGGCGGCCCGCGTCGGGAGCTGGACGCGCTCGGCGTGGACACCAAGGCGTACATCGGCACCCACCCCATGGCGGGCAAGGAGCAGTCCGGACCGCTCGCGGCCTCCGCCGACCTCTTCGAGGGCCGGCCCTGGGTGCTCACGCCGACCCGGGAGACCGACCACGAGGTGCTGAACCTGGCACTGGAACTGGTGGCCCTGTGCCGGGCCGTCCCCGTGGTCATGGACGCCGACGCGCACGACAGGGCCGTCGCGCTCGTCTCCCACACCCCGCAGCTCGTCTCCAGCATGGTCGCGGCCCGGCTGGAGGAGGCCGACGAGACCGCGGTGCGGCTGTGCGGACAGGGCATCCGCGACGTCACCCGGATCGCCGCCTCCGACCCCCGGATGTGGGTGGAGATCCTCTCGGCCAACCCGGGACCCGTGGCGGACGTGCTCTCAGGGATCGCCGCCGACCTCGAGGAGACCGTGGAGGCCCTGCGGGGCCTGCAGTCGGCCGACGAGGCCAAGCGCCGGGACGGGGCGGCCGGCATCGAGGACGTACTGCGCCGCGGCAACGCGGGCCGGGTCCGGGTGCCGGGCAAGCACGGGGCCGCGCCGGCGGTCTACGAGACGGTGGCCGTCCTCATCTCCGACCAGCCGGGCGAGCTCGCCCGGATCTTCGCCGACGCCGGCCGGGCCGGGGTCAACATCGAGGACGTGCGGATCGAGCACGCGACGGGGCAGCAGGCGGGCCTGGTCCAGCTGATGGTCGAACCCCGGGCCGTGGCCGGCCTCCAGGCCGAGCTGCGCGAACGCGGCTGGGCGCTGCGCCAGCAGTAGCGCGCCGGGCGTGGGGCACCCGCCCCGGGACCGGGCCCCTTCGCCCGCCCAGGGGCCGCCCCGCACCCGCCCCGCGTCCGCCCTTCCGCCCGCCCGCCGACGCCCCGGCGGGCGGCGGCGAAAAGCCCGGTAACCTGGAGGAGGGGCGCTATTGGCGCGCCCGGACACGTACGCGCAACCAGGAAGGTGCCCGCACCGTGGAAACCGCAGCTCCGACCGCCGTGATCGTCGCCATCGACGGTCCCTCCGGCACGGGCAAGTCCAGCACTTCCAAGGCCGTGGCCGCCAAGCTCGGGCTGCGCTACCTGGACACCGGCGCCCAGTACCGGGCCATCACCTGGTGGATGATCACCAACGGCATCGACATCGACGACCCGCAGGCCATCGCCCTCGCGGCGGGCAAGCCCGTCATCGTGTCCGGTACCGATCCGTCCGCCCCGACCATCACGGTCGACGGCCAGGACGCCTCCGGCCCGATCCGGACCCAGGAGGTCACCTCCAAGGTCAGCGCCGTGAGCGCCGTCCCCGAGGTGCGCACCCTGATCACCGAGCTCCAGCGCTCCATCGCCGCCGAGGCGGCCGACGAGGCCGACGGCATCGTCGTCGAGGGCCGGGACATCGGTACCACCGTGCTGCCCGACGCCGACCTGAAGGTCTTCCTCACCGCTTCCGCCGAGGCCCGCGCGGCCCGCCGCAGCGGCGAGCTCCGGGGCAAGGAGGCCACGGACCTCGCGGCCACCAAGGAGGCGCTGATCAAGCGCGACGCCGCCGACTCCGGCCGCAAGACCTCCCCGCTGGCCAAGGCCGGCGACGCGGTCGAGGTGGACACCACCGAGCTCACGCTCGACCGGGTCATCGAGTGCGTCGTGACTCTGGTGGAAGAGAAGCGGGCGGGGCGCTCGTGAGCGATACGCCCTCCCTCAAGGGTGCGGCGGTCGGCCGGAGGATCGGCATCGGGCTCATGTACGGCCTCTGGAAGCCGCGCGTGCTGGGGGCCTGGAAGGTCCCCGCCACCGGCCCCGTCATCCTGGCCGTGAACCACTCGCACAACATCGACGGCCCCATGGTCATGGGCACCGCCCCGAGGCCGCTGCACTTCCTGATCAAGAAGGAAGCGTACGTCGGTCCGCTCGGCCCCTTCCTGGAAGGGATCGGGCAGGTGAAGGTGGACCGCTCCGGCGCCGACCGGGGAGCGATCAGCCGCGCGCTGGGCGTCCTGGAGAGCGGCGGGGCCCTGGGGATCTTCCCCGAGGGAACCCGGGGCGAGGGCGATTTCGCCTCGCTGCGCGCGGGACTCGCGTACTTCGCGGTCCGCTCCGGTGCCCCCATAGTGCCGGTCGCCGTTCTCGGCAGCACCGAGCGCGCCGGCCGCGTCGTCAAGGCGCTGCCGCGGCTGAAGAGCAGGGTCGACATCGTCTTCGGCGATGCCTTCGACGCCGGGGACGGCAGTGGCCGCCGTACCCGGACCGCGCTGGACCAGGCCACCGTACGCATCCAGGACCGGCTGACCGCCCACCTGGCCGACGCCAAGCGCCTCACCGGGCGCTGAGCGAGACTTGACCTAGTAGTGGAACCGCGCTGCGCGGGCCCCACCGATCACCACGAACGACGAGGAACGGACTTCATGAACGACCAGCAAGACCACGGAGCACTTGGCGATGCCGAGTACGCGGAGTTCATGGAGCTCGCCGCGGAAGAGGGCTTCGACATCGAGGACGTCGAGGGCGCGCTCCAGGAAGCCGGCCACGGCCCGCTCCCGGTCCTCGCCGTCGTCGGCCGCCCGAACGTCGGCAAGTCGACCCTGGTGAACCGGATCATCGGCCGCCGCGAGGCGGTCGTCGAGGACAAGCCCGGCGTCACCCGCGACCGCGTCACCTACGAGGCCGAGTGGGCCGGCCGCCGGTTCAAGGTCGTCGACACCGGCGGCTGGGAGCAGGACGTCCTCGGCATCGACGCCTCCGTCGCCGCCCAGGCCGAATACGCCATCGAGGCCTGCGACGCGGTCGTCTTCGTCGTGGACGCCAAGGTCGGCGCCACCGACACCGACGAGGCCGTCGTCCGCCTGCTGCGCAAGGCCGGCAAGCCCGTCGTCCTGTGCGCCAACAAGGTCGACGGCCAGAGCGGCGAGTCCGACGCGGCCTCGCTGTGGTCGCTGGGCCTCGGCTACCCGCACCCGGTCTCCTCCCTGCACGGCCGCGGCACCGGCGACATGCTCGACGCCGTCCTGGAGGCCCTGCCCGAGGCGCCCGAGCAGACCTTCGGCACCGCCGTCGGCGGTCCGCGCCGGATCGCGCTCATCGGCCGCCCGAACGTCGGCAAGTCCTCCCTCCTGAACAAGGTCGCCAAGGAGGACCGCGTCGTCGTCAACGAGATGGCCGGCACCACCCGCGACCCGGTCGACGAGCTGATCCAGCTCGGCGGGGTCACCTGGAAGTTCATCGACACCGCGGGCATCCGCAAGAAGGTCCACCTCCAGCAGGGCGCGGACTACTACGCCTCGCTGCGCACGGCCGCCGCCGTGGAGAAGGCGGAAGTCGCGGTCATCCTGATCGACACGACCGAGCAGATCTCCGTGCAGGACCAGCGCATCATCACGATGGCCGTCGAGGCGGGCCGCGCGATCGTGATCGCGTACAACAAGTGGGACGACCTCGACGAGGAGCGCCGCTACTACCTCGAGCGCGAGATCGAGACCGAGATGCAGCAGGTCGCCTGGGCGCCCCGGGTGAACGTCTCCGCGCTCACCGGCCGCCACATGGAGAAGCTGGTCCCGGCGATCGAGGCCGCGCTCGCGGGCTGGGAGACGCGCATTCCGACCGGCCGTCTGAACGCCTTCCTCGGCGAGGTCGTCGCCGCCCACCCGCACCCGATCCGTGGCGGCAAGCAGCCGCGCATCCTGTTCGGTACGCAGGCGGGCAGCAAGCCGCCGCGGTTCGTCCTCTTCGCCTCGGGCTTCCTGGAGCACGGCTACCGCCGCTTCATCGAGCGCCGCCTGCGCGAGGAGTTCGGCTTCGAGGGGACCCCGATCCACATCTCGGTCCGCGTCCGCGAGAAGCGCGGTGCGCAGCACAAGCGCAAGATGTAACGGCGGTAGGGCCGTCGGGGCCGCCGGGGCTAGTAGCCCCGGCGCGGAGCGGGCGGCAGGGCCGCCGGGATGTGCTGCATCCCGGTCTGGTGCTGCCGCCCGTTCGCGTATCCGGCGCCGGCGGTGGCGTACGAGTACTGAGGCTGCGGAGCCGGGGAGGGCTGCCAGGCGTCCGCCGGCTGCCCCGCGTGCTGTCCCGTCGGCTGCCATGAGGAACCGTTCCAGCCACTCCCGTAGGAGCTCGCGGAGCCCGCGGCGGACCCGCTGCCGTACGTGCCCGCGCCGCTGCCGTACGCGCCGCCGCCGTAGGAGCCCCCGTACGAGAACGCCGTGAAGCCGAGGTCCTCCTCGCCCGTGCGGTCGCCGGGCAGGGCCCGGAAGGCGCGCAGGTACTCCGAGTACAGCGTGTCGTAGATGGGCGTGTGCGAGGCGGCCGGGGAACTCCCCAGCTCCCGTACGGGGCGCATCGGGGGGACGCTGCTCGGATAGGACGGGGCGCGGGAGACATCGTAGGAATGCACGTATCAGCCAACGAAACCGGCGGCCCACGGATGCGGGGTGGCGGGGCGGAAAACGCAGATCGCCGGGGGTGCGCGGGACGGACCGCGCACCCCCGGCGCACGCCGCCCGGCCCCCTTGGCGGGGGTCGGACGGCCGTCTCGGGGACGGAAGACGGAGCGGGCGAGCCGGAGTCCGGGAGGCTCCGGGAGCCGGGGCCTCAGGCGCCCGGGGTACCCGCCAGCGGCATCGAGGCGGCGACCAGCTTGCCGTTGCGGGCGGCCTTGTCCAGGGCGTCGCGCAGCAGGTCCTCGCGGGGCTGCTGGCCGATGGTGCCGACGGGGGCGGCGTACACCAGGACGCGCTGCGTCTTGTTGACGGCGGCCCGCCAGCCGTCGGTGACCGACAGCGGCCGGTGCGCCTGCCACCAGGCGATCTGACCGGGCTGGAGCACCGAGTGCAGCTGGCCCGCGGCGAGCAGGATCGACCAGCCGGTCAGGGCCTGCGGGACCTCCTCGGTGTCGGTCATGGGGATGAAGCCCTGCTCGATGAGGAGCGGGAGGAAGTCGTCGCCGGGACCGGTGGTGCCGGGGCGCGCGATGGGCGCGGTCGGCTCGACCACGAGGGCGGGGTGCAGCTCCCCGTTGATCAGGATCAGGCCGCTGGTGATGCCGAGGACGGCCTGGCCGCCGGGCACGGACTGCGGCACGTCGCCGGCGGGGGAGGCCGCCGGGGCGGGGCTGTCGCCCGTGATGGAACGGACGGCGCCCTGGAGGTCCGCCTCGGGCACGGAGACGACCTGCGAGGGGATGCAGCCGGCGTGGGCGAAGGCCAGGACGGCCGTCTCGTCGCCGACGAACAGCACGGTGCTGGTCTGCTCGCGCTCGGAGTCGCCGGGGGTGCGGCAGGAAGTGCAGTCGTAGCTGCCCGGGGATCCGTCACCTGCGAGCAGCCGCTCGGCCTCCTCGTCGCCGATCTCGGCACGTACCTCATCACTGACTTCGAGCATGCGCGGCACGGGGTGGCTCCTCGGACTAGGCGTGCGGGGCCGGGGGTTCCGGCTCGCCGGGCTCAACGGGGGAGTGGCGGCCGGGGTCACGCCGTTTGAGGGAACGGAATCGAACCGGACCCCCGAAGGAGTGAACGGTCCGACCGGGCCGTTTTTTTCGTGCCAACTCTTTTTTGGTTGTGCGCAGTTGATGGCCGGTGCTGGCCGTTTGGGCGGTGGGCCGAGCGGGTGGGGGCGCGCGGGGCGCGGTGTGGCGAGCGCGGGGGGTGGTACGGGGCTGCGTAGCGTGACGCGATGCGCAACTTCGGGGTTCCGGGTGGGGTGGGCGCGGCGGCGCTGACGCTCCTCTTGCTCGCATCGGCGGCAGCGGTCGCGGCGCCGCCCCCGCCCAGGCCGGGGGCGCCCGGCCGGTCGGTGGACTGCGGGCCCGGCGGGCAGTGGCCCTGGGACTGCGTGGCCGACTGCGAGAGCGGGGGCCGCTGGGCGGTGAACACGGGGAACGGCTTCTACGGCGGGCTGCAGTTCTGGCAGCCGACGTGGGAGGAGCACGGGGGACTGGCCTTCGCGCCGAGGGCGGACCTCGCCACCCGGGACCAGCAGATCCGGGTGGGGGAGGAACTGCTGGCGAGTCAGGGCTGGGAGGCGTGGCCCGTGTGCGCGAAGCGGTACGGGCTGGCGGGCCGGATGCACGTGGTGCGGAAGGGGGACACGCTGGTGGCGATCGCGCGCAGGCACCGGGTGCGGGGTGGCTGGCAGGCGCTCTACGCGGAGAACCGGACGGTGATCGGGGCGCGTCCGGAGGCGCTGCGGATCGGCACGATGCTGATGCTGCCGGCCGTGCGGTCGGAGCCGCCCGTGCCGGTGCCGGTCCCGCAGGCGCCGTCGCCCGTGCCGGTCCCGGTCCCGTCCCCGCAGGCGCCGTCACCCGGGGCCGTCGCGAATCCGGCCGCGCCGGCCTTGCTGCCCCCGGGGCCGTCGGCGACGCCACCCCGGGCGGACCCGTCCGTGAGTCCCGGCCCCGCGGGGGGATCGAGGGCGTAGGCGGCGGGCCGGTGTGGGTGGGTGGGTGGGTGGGCCCTGCGGGGCCGAGTCCCCTACCCGCCCTTCGCCCGTTCCCCGGGGCTCCGCCCCGGACCCCGCTCCTCAAACGCCGGAGGGGCTGGATTGGGGCGGGAGGGGGCTGGATCGGCGCCGGCCGGATCCGGCGCCGGTGGGGGTGGATTGGCGCCGGTGGGGGCTGGATCGGCGTCGGCTGGAGCGGCGCCGGTGGCGGCCGGAGCGTCAGGCCGGGTGGCCGAGGGCCGGGTCGTGGGCGGGGGAGGGCTGGGCCGGGATGCGGGCTCCGGCTGTGGCCGTCTCGGGGCCCGGCTGGGCGGGCAGGCGGACCTGGGCCGCCTCGGAGTCCGCGCACTCCATCGTGCGGGGGAGCTTCAGCGCCATCACCGCGCCCGCCAGGAGCAGCGCCGCGCTCACCAGCAGCGTGACGTGCAGCCCGTGGACGAAGGAGTGCCGGGCGGCGGAGAACAGGGACTCGCCCGCCGGTCCGCCGAGCCGGTCCGCGATCTGGTAGGCCTCGCCCAGTGAGTGCGCGGCGCCGGCGGAGTCGGCCGCCGACACCCCTGGAACCGTCTTCAGGCCCGGCGCGTAGGCCGCGTTCATCACGCTGCCCAGCAGGGCGATGCCCATGCCCGCACCGAGCTGGTAGGAGGTCTCCCCGATCGAGGCGGCGCCGCCGGCCGTCGCGGCCGGAGCCTCGCTCAGCATGGACTCGTAGGCCGCGAAGAGGGTGGTCTGGAGGCCGAAGCCGAGCAGGACGAAGCCGACCGTCAGCAGGACCGGCCGGTCGTGCTGGCCCATGAACGTCAGCAGCAGCACCGCGCCGGCGGTCAGGACGAAGCCCAGCGAGACCATCCTGCGCGGCCCGGTCCGGGCCAGCGTGTAGGAGCCGGTCGCGCCCGCCGCCATCGCGGCGAAGGTGAGCGGCAGCAGGCGCAGCCCCGTCTCCAGCGGGCTCAGGTGCAGCACGAGCTGGAGGTACTGGACGGCGATCAGTTCCAGTCCGACCAGCGCCAGCATGGCCAGCACGATGCAGCCCACGGAGGTGGTGAAGGCCGGCCGGGAGAACATCCGCATGTCGATCAGCGGGTGCGTCCGCCGCTTCTGCCGGCGCACGAAGAGCACCAGCAGCCCCGCCCCGATCAGCAGCGGGACCAGTGCCTGCGGGTCGGCGAGGTGGCGCTCCGCGCCGAGCCGCTTGACCCCGAGGACCGCGCCGAGCACGCCGCCGGCGGCCATGAGCGCGCCGAGCACGTCCCAGGGTCCGTCCGAGGTGCCCTTGGACTCGGGCAGCAGCCACCGGCCCAGCGGCAGGATCATGATCATGAGCGGGATGTTGATGAGGAAGACCGAGCCCCACCAGAAGTGCTGGACCAGGAAGCCGCCGAGAACGGGGCCACTGGCCGCGCCCACGGCGGCCACGGCGGTCCAGATGCCGACGGCGAGGGCCCGCTCGCGCCGGTCGGGGAAGACCTGGCGCAGGATCGACAGGGTGGCGGGCATGATCATCGCGCCGCCGACGCCCAGCAGGGCGCGGGCCGCGATCAGGACCTGGGCGTTGTCGGCGAGGGCGGCCAGGGCCGAGGCCGCGCCGAAGAGCCCGTAGCCGAGGAGCAGGACGCGGCGGCGGCCCACGCGGTCACCGAGGGTGCCGAAGAGGATGAGGAGGGCGGCGCACACGAGCGGGTAGGCGTCGACGATCCACAGCAGCTCCATCGGGCCGGGTCGCAGGTCTTCGGAGACCGAGGGAACGGCGACGTGCAGGATCGTCGCGTCGAGCGCGACGAGCACCAGGCTCACGCAGAGGACCGCCAGTACGGCCCAGCGGTTGGCCCCGCCGGAGGCCGCGCCGAGTCGACGCAGTCGCTGCCAGGGGGAAGGGTTCCTGTCGCCGGTCACGTTCGTCCCCGACATGCATGTACCTCCCAGGTGATCCCTCGCACTCGGCGGACCAGCGTCTTCTCAGAGCCACGGATGGGGAGGGTGGCGTCCTACGGGGTCCGGCGTCGACACGCGAGTGAAGAGTCAGCGTACGCGAGTTCGGCTGTCCGACACGTGGTCAAGCTCTCATCCCGCCGCCGGCTGCGCTGTGGTGTGCGCCACTCCTCCCGCCTCGGCCCTTCCTGCCCGGGCGCGACCTCCCCGGACCTCGATAATCATGCCCGTGAAGGATCTTGGATTTCGTCGGGCCGCGCCCGCTCTGGCCGTGTTCGTGGCGGTTCGGCTGCTCGGGCTGACCGTGCTCGCGGTGTGGGGGGCGGTGGCCGGCAGCAGTGCGCACACCCTGCTCTCGGCCCGCTGGGACTCCCTCTGGTACGCCCGGATCGCCGCCGAGGGGTACGGGTACGAGGTGGCGCTCCCGAACGGCGACGTCCACTCCAACCTGGCCTTCTTCCCGCTGCTGCCCTGGCTGGAGCGGCTGGTCTCGGCCGTCACCGGGCTCGGGTACGGATCGGCGGGCCTGGTGGTGTCGGCGCTCGCCGGGCTCGCCGCGGCCTGGGGGATCTTCGCGGTCGCCGAACTGCTCCACGGCCGCCGTGCCGGGGTGTTCGCCGTCGCGGTCTGGGCCGCGCTGCCCGTCGGGATCGTCCAGTCGATGGCGTACAGCGAGTCGCTGTTCACCGCGCTGGCCGCCTGGAGCCTCTACGGGGCCCTGCGCGGGCACTGGCTCACCGCCGGCCTGCTCGCGGCCGGGGCGGGACTGACCCGCCCGGTCGGAGCCGCCGTGGTCGCGGCGGTGTGGGTGGCCGCCGCCCTGGCCCTGCGCGGCGGGGAGCGCCCCCGGCGGCCGGTGGCGGGGGCGCTGCTGGCTCCGCTCGGCGCGGCGGCGTACGTGCTGTGGGTGGGCGTGCGCACCGGCGGCGGCCTGACCGGGTACCTGGACGTACAGGGCGGCTGGGGCAACGGCTTCGACGGCGGCCTGGCGTTCGCCCGCTTCATCGGGGCGCGGCTGGCCTCGCCTGCCTTCCCCGCCGGGATCGGGCTGATCGCCGGGGTCGCGCTGGTGCTGTGGCTGTACGTGCTCTGCGTGCGGCGGCGCCAGCCGCTGCCGCTGCTGGTGTACGCCGGAATCGTGGTGGCGCTGGCCCTGTGCGCCTCCGGATACTTCGGCTCCAAGCCCCGGCTGCTGCTGCCCGCCTTCCCGCTGGTGTTCCCGCCGGCGGCGGCGCTGGCCCGGTGGCGGGCGGGCCGGGCGGCCGCGGTGCTGGGTGCGGCGGCCGCCGCCTCGGCCGCGTACGGGGCCTTCTGGCTCAACGGCTCGGGGCCGCCGTAGGCCGTCGCGGGAGGGGCCCGGCGGCCCGAGATCACGGAATGGATCGTTCCGTTCCATCTTCGGGCAAAACAATTGGCCCGTACTGATAAATGCGGCCTAAGTATGCGAGGAAAATACTGGAGGAAGGGACCTCCACCGGTCCAACCAAAGGCTGAATACCGGGAATTAAGTCCCGCGTGAGACCAACTCCACATCACATGGTCATCACAAAGCGTGTGATTCGACCGGGTCGCCCATCGACGCGCGGTAACGTCGATTGAGTGCGTACCGACCAAATCCTGCCCAGACTGGAGCGGGTGTTCGCCCGGCTGGACCGGGAACCAGAGCGACCGGCTCATCTGCAAACACCGCGGATGAGCCGGCACCGCGTCGTGCTCCTCGGAGCGACCCTCGCCATCTACCTGGCGATCGTCGTCGCGGTCCTGACCACCTCGTGGCTCGTCCGCCTCGACTGGCAGATCATGTTCTTCCGGCCGTACGAGCAGTGGCCGCAGCTCCACGCCTTCCTCGACTACCTCGTCGTCCTGGGCCAGCGCGGCCCCACCGCGGTCATGGTCGCCGCCTGGCTCGGCTGGCGGTCCTGGCGGCAGCACACCCTCCGCCCGCTGATCACCCTCGGCGTGGCGCTGCTGTTGCTCAACATCACCGTGGGCGCCGTCAAGCTCGGCCTGGGTCGACTCGGTCCGCACTACGCCACCGAGATCGGCTCCGCCGAACTCTTCGCCGGTGGCGATATATTTCCTTCGGGGCACACCGCCAACGCCGTGGTGACCTGGGGAATCCTGGCCTACCTGGCGTCCACCGTGGTCACCCGCCGGGTGCTTTCGCTGGTCTCCGCCGTGGTCTCCCTGAGCGTCGGCGCCACCACCGTCTACCTCGGCACCCACTGGGTCAGCGACGTCCTGCTCGGCTGGCTCGCCGGCCTGCTCGTGCTACTGGCGCTGCCGTGGTTCGAGCCGGCCATCGCCATGGCCGAGGCCTACGTCTTCGACCTGCGCGCACGGCTGCGCAGCCTCGTGGAGGCCGGGCAGGTGCCCGAGTCCCTCACCGGGCTGCTCGTCCCGGTGCTCTCGGCCGGAGGCAAGTGGCAGCTCCAGCGGGCCGCCGCCGAGCCGTCCGAGCGGCCGTCGGCGCAGCCCGTGCCGACTGTGCAGCCCGCGCAGGCCATGCAGCCCGTACAGCCCGTGGTCGTTCTTCGGCAGTCGGAGCCGGCCGAGCCCGCGCAGGTGCCGGTCCCGGTCCCGGGCCCGGTTCCGGCGTCGGTTTCCGCTTCCGCTTCCGTGCAGGCCGCGGGGCACCAGCCGGCCGCCCGGCCCGCCGTTCACCTCTCCGGCCGTCCGCACCTGATCCGTTCGGAGCGGACGCCGATCACCCCGGCCGGCAGCCGCCGCCCGGCCCACGCCGAGCGGGCCCCGGTGCGCGGCGCGGCGCCCCGCCCGGCCGCCGGCGGCTGAGCCGGACGGTACGCACCCCTTCCGCTCGCGCATCCACGGCGGGCCCCGGTCGACGACCGGGGCCCGCCGTGCGCGTGCGGGGCGGGGGCGGCCGTCGAAAGGCCCGGAACGTCAGCGGCGCGCCCGGACGTTCCTCCGTACCGGGTCACGCTTGTGTCACGGATTGTCGACAGTCTCCCACTGCGGAGTTTGTCTGGACCTTTTATTTCCCGTCCCGCGACACGCCCGGGATGAATTCTGTTTCGAATTCCCCCGGAACTCCCCGGAATTGTGGCCGGGCCGAGCGCCCGTCCCCTTCGTTTCCTTACAAACCCTTCACTTCTCCGGCTGCTTCGCGCGGTGCCAGAGACCTGCCGAGCCGATCTCGCGCGGCCCGGATCCGGTCCGTCAGTTCGGCCGGTTCGACGACCTCGAACTCACACCCGATCAGCATGATGTGAATGACGAGGACATCGAGGTTGACGGCCCCGGTGCGCAGGATGCAGCTCTGCTCGTCGAGCGGCTCCAGGGTCCCGTCGGCCGGTCCGACGATCCGCGCCGCCTCCTGCTCGGGCACCCGCAGCCGGACGACGGCCCGGGCCGCGTACACCCGTTGGGAGATGCCCTTGGAGACGTAGGCGGCGAGGTCCTCGGCGGGCGGCGGACGCGGGGTGAAGCGCGGTCCGTGCGGGGGCCTGGGCTCGATCCGGTCCACCCGGAAGGTCCGCCAGCCCTCCCGGTCGAGATCCCAGGCGACCAGGTACCAGCGGCGCTCGCTGCACACCAGCCGGTGCGGTTCGACGGTCCTGCGCGTGACGGTGCCCCCGTGGTCCCGGTACCCGAAGCGCAGCCGCTCGGCGTCGCGGCAGACGCCGGCCAGCTCGGTCAGTACGGAGGGGTCGATGGGGGAGGCGCCCGCCCCGCGGAACATGGGCACGGTGAACCGGTTCAGTGCGGACACCCGGGCCCGCAGCCGCGACGGCAGCACCTGCTCCAGCTTCGCCAGCGCCCGTACGGAGGCCTCGCCGATGCCCTCCACGCCGTTCCCGGCGGCGGTCCGCAGCCCCACGGCCACGGCGACGGCCTCGTCGTCGTCGAGCAGCAGCGGCGGCAGCTCGGCCCCGGCCCCCAACTGGTATCCGCCGCCGGTGCCCGGACTGGCGTTCACGGGGTAACCGAGCTCCCGCAGCCGGTCCACGTCCCGGCGCACGGTCCGCGGCGTCACACCGAGCCGGCCGGCCAGGTCGGCGCCGGTCCATTCCCGGTGGGCCTGCAGCAGGGACAACAGGCGCAGCAGTCGCGCGGAAGTATCGAGCATGTCCGCAGTCTGCCCGCAGGACCGGGACCGCGGGACCGGGGCACAGGACCGGGGCACAGGACCGGGGCACAGGACCGGGACCGCAGGACCGGCGTCACACCCGCAGCGGGTGGACCGCGGACCGGCGGGGCGACAAACTTGCGGCGCTAGGTTTTGTGATCCCGGTCCGTCTGCCAGGAGGCGCAGTGTCCTTCGTTCCCACCGACCCGCTCGGGCTCGACGAACTCCTCACGCCCGAGGACCTCGCGATCCGGGACACCGTCCGCGGCTGGGCCGCCGACCGGGTCCTGCCGCACATCGCCGAGTGGTACGAGAACGGCGAACTGCCCGGGATCCGGGAGATCGCCAAGGAGCTCGGAGCCCTCGGGGCGCTCGGCATGTCACTCCAGGGATACGGCTGCGCGGGCGCGAGCGCCGTCCAGTACGGGCTCGCCTGCCTGGAACTGGAGGCCGCCGACTCGGGGATCCGCTCGCTGGTCTCCGTACAGGGCTCGCTCGCGATGTACGCGATCTGGAAGTACGGCTCCGAGGAGCAGAAGCAGCGGTGGCTGCCGGGCATGGCCGCCGGCGAACTCATCGGCTGCTTCGGCCTCACCGAACCGGACGTCGGGTCGGACCCCGGCGCGATGCGCACCCACGCCAAGCGGGACGGCTCGGACTGGGTCCTGAACGGCCGCAAGATGTGGATCACCAACGGCTCGGTGGCCGCCGTGGCCGTCGTCTGGGCGCAGACCGAGGAGGGGATCCGCGGGTTCGCCGTCCCCACGGACAGCGCCGGCTTCTCCGCGCCGGAGATCAAGCACAAGTGGTCCCTGCGCGCCTCGGTGACCAGCGAGCTGATCCTGGACGACGTACGGCTGCCCGCCGACGCGGTGCTTCCGGGCGTCAGCGGACTCAAGGGGCCGCTCGGCTGTCTCAGCCACGCGCGGTACGGGATCGTCTGGGGATCGATGGGAGCGGCGCGGGCCAGTTTCGAGTCGGCGCTGGACTACGCGAAGACGCGCGAGCAGTTCGGCAGGCCGATCGGCGGCTTCCAGCTCACGCAGGCCAAGCTCGCGGACATGGCGCTGGAGCTCCACAAGGGGATCCTGCTCGCCCACCACCTGGGCCGCCGGATGGACGCGGGGACCCTGCGGCCGGAGCAGATCAGCTTCGGCAAGCTCAACAACGTCCGCGAGGCCATCGAGATCTGTCGCACCGCGCGGACGATCCTCGGTGCCAACGGGATCTCCCTCGAGTACCCCGTCATGCGGCACGCCACCAACCTCGAATCGGTCCTCACCTACGAGGGCACCGTCGAGATGCATCAGCTCGTGCTGGGCAAGGCGCTCACCGGGCTCGACGCCTTCCGCTAGGCCGGGTGCGGCCACAGGATGCCGGGAGGGCCGGAAGGAACCGGGGGCGGCCGGTGAGGGCCTTGCTCAGCTCTGGTTGAAGAAGTCGCGCGAGCGGCCGGCGGGCTCGCCGCTCACGATCTGGGTGTCGGCCGGGGTCAGCAGGAAGACCCTGGTCGCCACCCGCTCGATCGAACCGCGCAGACCGAAGGTCAGGCCGGCCGCGAAGTCGACCACGCGCTTCGCGTCGCCCGGGTCCATCGAGGACAGGTTCACGATGACCGGGACACCGTCGCGGAACAGCTCGCCGATGCCGCGGGCGTCGCGGAAACCGTCCGGGGTGACCGTCGCGATGCGGCGGCCCTGATCGACGGCGGACTCCGACGCCACCTTGACGCGCGGGTCCGTGACCCACTGCTCGCCGGGGCCGACCACCGAACCCCCCTGCGGGGCCTCCGCGTAGTCGTCGTCGTAGTAACGCTCGTCGTCGCTGTCCTCTACGAGACCCAGCCAGGCACTCGCCTTGCGCACCGAACCCATGGACGCCTCCTTTCATCGCGGTCAGTTCTGTCTTCTCTTCCGCGTCCCTATCGTCGTCCATGATGCTGACAACGCGCCAAGTGGATAGTCGCCGCGCAGGGGTTTCGTGACGGTACTGGTGCAGAACATCCGTTGCACGGTCAAGGATCCCGGCGGGTACCGCTGCTGACTGAGTGAAAATACGACCAGTGCGGCCGTACGGGTGAGCGATGGGGACGTACGGGTGACGGGCGGTCTCGCTACGATGCCCGTCGAGCACGCGTATGACACACGGGGGAATCGTTTTGTTCGGCATCGTCAGACCATGCACGCACCGCCTCGGGGAACGGTTCAAGACGGAGTGGATGGCCCATCTCTGCGGGCTGTGCCTGGCACTTCGGGGGGACCACGGACAGTTCGCGAGGATCGTGACCAACTACGACGGGCTGCTCGTCTCCGTTCTGACGGAGGCTCAGTCCGGACCGGCCCCCGGCTCCCGGCGCACCGCGGGGCCCTGTCCACTGCGCGGGATGCGCACCGCCGCCGTGGCCAACGGCGAGGGGGCCCGGCTCGCGGCCGCCGTCTCGCTCGTCCTGGCCTCCGCGAAGGTGCGCGACCACGTCGCCGACCGGGACGGCCTGTTGGCCCGCGCCCCGATCGCCCTCGCGGCGCGCCGGGTGGCCCGGGGCTGGGACCGGGCGGGTGCCCGTACGGGGGCCTCGCTCGGCTTCGACACGGCCGTGCTCGTCGACGCCGTGGACCGGCAGGCGGGCATCGAGACCCTGGCCGGAGCCGGCACGCCGGTGCTGGTGGTGACCGAGCCGACCGAGACCGCCACGGCCGCCGCCTTCGCCCATACCGCGACCCTCGCCGGGCGGCCAGGCAACGCCCCCGCGCTCGCCGAGGCCGGACGCTACTTCGGGAGGCTCGCGCACCTGCTGGACGCCGTCGAGGACCAGGCGGCGGACGCGGCCGCGGGCGCCTGGAACCCGCTCACCGCCACCGGGACCCCCGTCGCCGAGGCCCGCAGGCTGTGCGACGACGCCCTGCGGGGCATCCGGCTGGCGCTGCGGGAGGTGGAGTTCGCCGACGCGGGGCTGGCCCACCGGCTGCTCGTGCACGAGCTGCGCACCTCGGTGGACCGGGCCTTCGGGACCGCGGGCTGCGCCCACACGGCGGCGGACCGGGCGCCCGAGGGCTCCTTCGGCCCGCCCCCGGTGGACTTCGGCCCGCCGCCGGCGCCCCCGCGAAAGCCCCGCCGCGACCTGTTGCCGGGCTGCGCGGTGGCCCTGGGGCTGTTCTGCACCTGCCAGCTGTGCTGCACGGAGCACGAGGGTCCGTGGTCCCGCGAGAGGAAGGACCCCTGGTGCGATGCCGGTGACTGCTGCGACGGCTGTGACTGCTGTGGCGACTGTGGGTGTGGTGACTGCTGCTGCTGTCCGTGTGACGGCTGCTGAGGAGGTTCCGGCTCCGCTTCGGCCCCGGGTTGGTGACGGCTTGGTTCCGGTTTGGTGCGGGCTTGGCCCGGCCCCTCGCATCGGTGATTCAGTAGGGCGATTTCCAGCCGTTCCGGGAGGCGGAGAGTGGGGGGCGGTGGCGTGGCCTGGTCTGCGGCAAGGGAGTATGTCGGTCGGGTCGGTCGGCCGTAAGCGGACAGTGGCTGGAATCAGCTCTTGCCGGTCGGGTCTGACGGCGGAAATCCTTCGATAACATTTACGGGGTTTGTCAGGGGCACGGCGAACGGCGATATGCCGGCTGTGGTTCCTGCTGCCCGCACGAGCCCGGGCACTGCACCTGCCCCCGGGCTGCGATTCCCTTCGGGAGGACAATAAGTGACGAACAAGCGCAACTTCCGTTCCCGGCTCCTCGCCGTGGCCACCGGCCTGACCGCCGTGGCCACCATCGCGGTTCCCGCGTCGGCGTCCGAGGCCCCGAGCGGCGGCAGCGTCAACGCCGAGCGCCTCGCCGCGGTGGAGGCCTCGCTCCTGCGGGCCGACGTCGCCGGCACCGCCTGGGGCACGGACCCCGCTACGGGGACCCTCGTGGTCACCGCGGACTCCACCGTCTCGGACGCGAACATAGAGAAGATCAAGAAGGAGGCCGGGGCGAACGCCTCGGCAGTGCGCATCGAGCGGACCCACGGCAAGCTGTCGAAGCTGCTCACCGGCGGCAGCGGCATCTGGACCTCGCAGTGGCGTTGCTCCGCGGGCTTCAACGTCCGCAAGGGCACCACGTACTACATCGTGACCGCGGGGCACTGCACCGAAGGTGCCGGCACCTGGTACGCGAACTCCACCGGTTCCACCAAGATCGGCCCCACTCGGGGCAGCAGCTTCCCGACGAACGACTACGGGCTTGTCCGCTACGACAACAAGTCCCTGTCGCACAAGGGCATGGTCGGCAGCCAGGACATCAAGGACGCCATCAGCGCCAAGGTCGGCCTGTCGGTCAAGCGCCGCGGCAACACCACCGGTACCCACGGTGGCAAGGTGACCGGTCTGAACTACACCGTGAACTACGGCAACGGTGAGATCGTCTACGGCCTCATCCGGACCAACGTCTGCGCCGAGCCCGGCGACAGCGGCGGCCCGCTGTACTCCGGCACCCACGCGGTCGGCCTCACCTCCGGCGGCAACGGCAACTGCACCTCGGGCGGGACCACTTACTTCCAGCCCGTGAAGGAAGCCCTCTCCCGCTACGGCGTCAGCGTCTACTAGGCCCTAGGTGCCCGGCCCCCCGGGTCCGGGCACCAGGTCCTTCGGACTCGGACGCGCGCGAGCACGGCACCGCCCCGGACGTCCTCCCCCTGTGGGGAGGGCGTCCGGGGCATCCGTGTGTTCCGGGCCCGTTCCGGACGCGTACAGGTCCGGACGGCGTACCGTCCGGTTTCCGGCCGGGCCGGTGTGGAAGGGTTGAGCGGCATGAGCGCTGACGCAACCGACACCGGCGAAACCGATGTCGCGGACGATACCGATGCCACCGACGCCACCGGTGCCACCGACGAAACGGATGATCCGGCCACGGCTTGGAAGCAGTGGCACGAGCACCGGGTGGCCGCCGTGTCCTCCCCCTACGGGCCGCTCGCACTGACCGGCACGCACTGGCTCGCCGATTACCCGGAAGGTCGAATTCCGGCCGTTCCGGGGCACTGGCGGGCCGCCGCCGGAGGCGTGACCCTGACCGCCGCTCCCGGAGACGGGATCACCCTGGACGGCGAACCCCTCGCCGGCGCCGCCGTCCTCGCCGCCGACGAGGCGCCGCCCGCGCACTCCCGGCTGCGGGCGGGGGAGGTACGGCTCGTGGTGATCCGGCGCGAAGGGGAATGGGCGGTACGCGTGTTCGACCCGGCCGCACCGGGCCGCGCGGCCTTCACCGGGATCGAGGCCACCCCGTACGACCCGGCGTACGCCGTGCCGGGGCACTTCTCCCCGTACGGGCAGGACCGGACGGTCCAGGTCGAGAACGTCGACGGGCGGGCGCGCGGGCTCGGCCTGGGCGGCGAGCTGAGCTTCGCCTTCGCGGGCGCCCGGCACACGCTGGGGGTCGCGGTGGACGAGGAGGACGGCAGTCTCTGGGCGGTCATCGGCGATGCCACGGGGGGCCGTTCCAGCTACCGGTTCCGCTTCCTCAAGCCCGGAATCCCGGCCGCCGACGGCTCGATCTCCGTGGACCTCAACCGGATCCAGTTGCCTCCCTGCGCCTTCGCGGACCACTTCGTCTGCCCCTTCCCTCCGCCGGGCAACACCCTGCCCTTCGAGATCGCGGCGGGCGAAAGGCGGCTGAAAGGCGCCCTTGCTAGCGGTATCTGACACCAGCAGACTCCCGTCAGCGTCTCTCGGGGCTTGTCAGGGGCACGTCGAACGGCATCCCGTCCGCCGCGTCCCTGGCCGCCCTCCACGGGCTCCGGCACCACCCCACCCCGCCGGGCCTCCGACCCCCACTCGGGAGGACGACAAGTGACGATCAAGAGCATCATCCGTTCCCGGCTCTTCGCCGTGGCCACCGGCATGGCCGCCGTGGCCGCCCTCGCGGCCCCCACGGCCGCGCACGCGGACGGCGGGTTCAGCGCCGACCGGCTCGCCTCCGCCGGCGCCTCGGTCCTGCGCGCCGACGTGGCCGGCACGGCCTGGCACACCGACCCCGCCACCGGCACCCTCGTGGTCACCGCCGACTCCACCGTCTCGGCGGCCGCCATCGCCAGGATCCGCAGCGAGGCCGGAACGAACGCGGCCGCCCTGCGCATCGAGCGCACCCCCGGCAAGCTGAGGAAGCTGATCTCCGGCGGCGACGCCATCTACGCCTCCGGCTGGCGCTGTTCGGCCGGCTTCAACGTGCGCAGCGGAAGCACGTACTACATCCTGACCGCCGGACACTGCACCGACGGCGCGGGCACCTGGTGGACCAACTCCGCCCACACCACCGTCATCGGCCCCACCGTGGGCTCCAGCTTCCCGAACAACGACTACGGGCTCGTCCGCTACGACAACGCCGCCGTCGCCCACCCCGGGACCGTCGGCAACCAGGACATCACCAGCGCCGTCAACGCCACCACCGGCATGTCCGTCACCCGGCGCGGATCCACCACCGGCATCCACAGCGGCTCGGTGACCGGCCTCAACGCCACCGTGAACTACGGCGGCGGCGACGTCGTCTACGGAATGATCCGGACCAACGTCTGCGCCGAGCCCGGTGACAGCGGCGGTCCGCTCTACTCGGGCACCCGCGCGGTCGGCCTCACCTCCGGCGGCAGCGGCAACTGCTCCTCGGGCGGCACCACGTTCTTCCAGCCCGTCGTCGAGGCGCTCAACGCGTACGGCGTGAGCGTGTACTAGGCCCTGCTCCGGGGCCGCACCACGGACCCGTGCGCCCCCGCCGTACCCCTGGACGTCCTCCCGCCTTCTGGGAGGATGTCCAGGGCGTTCGTGTCCACGGGGGGAGCGGGTTTCCGCATGAAGCGAATCGGCGTGACCGGGCACCGGTCGATTCCGGACGAGCTGCTCGGCCATGTGGAGGAAGGCCTGCGGTCCGTACTGGGGGGCCACCAAGGGCCGTTGGAGGCCCTCTCCAGCCTCGCCGAGGGAGCGGACCAGCTGTTCGCCGCCATCGCGCTGGAATACGGCGCGGACCTCACCGTGGTCATCCCCAGCGGGGACTACGAGGAGGGCTTCGGGGACACCGGATCGCTGGACCGGTACCTGGGGCTCAAGCGCCGGGCCGCCCAGGAGGTCCGGATGGACTTCGCCCGCTCCACCGACGAGGCCTACTACGCGGCCGGCACCTACATCGCCGATTCCTGCGACCGCCTCGTCGCCGTCTGGGACGGCCTGCCCGCCCGCGGGCACGGCGGCACCGCCGAGATCGTCGCCTACGCCCGCGCGCTGGGGAAGCCCGTCACCGTGATCTGGCGGGAGGGCGTGACCCGGGACTGAATCCGGGCCACGCCCTCCCGGCACCTCAACTGCTGTGCCGGGCCAGCCAGTCCGTGTGCTGCGGGGACACGTACCGCTCGGTCTCGTAGACCGAGGTCGGCCACTGCGTCTCGGTGATCGTCGTCTGCATCACGACCATCATCGCGGAGAGGTCCTGCTCGATCAGGGTGTGCGCCTCGATCAGCGGGTGGTGGCGCCGCACCTCGTTCCAGGCGATGCCGGCCGTCGCCGCCGCGCTCAGCAGCCCGGTCAGCGCCGGCCCCGGACCCGAACCGAACGCCCCGAAGAGGGCGAACAGCAGCGCCAGCAGGGTCAGCAGCACGATCGACCACGACCACAGGGCCGTCGCCCGCCGGGACACCTCCGTCTTGCGCTGGTACCAGTTGCGCTGCTCGATCAGCCGGTCACGGACGTACGTCTCCCTGCGGACCTGGTAGTCCAGACCCCGCAGCCGGAACATCGCACCGGTGATCTCCCCGCCCTCCGGCACGAGCCCGGCGGTCCGCGGATCCTCCCAGCCCATCTTCCGCAGCTCGTTCAGACCCGCCTCCAGCCGGGTCCGGTACGTCTCCTCGACGCCGGGGACGTCACTGCCGAAGGGGGCGCCGTGGACGGCGTACCGCCAGGCCAGCGATTTGATGAACTCCGCGGCGCTGCGGTTGAGCTGCCACTGCGGGCGCGCCCGGCGCCGGGTGGCCCGTATGCCCACGCCCAGCACCCCGGCGTACGCGAGCACGCTGAGCAGCCCGGACAGGTAGGCGGAGCCGAGCTTCGGCCCCTCGGGCAGGGCGGCGATGGCGGCGGCCACGACGAGCAGCATCAGCTGGGCGCGGGTGGCCTGGGTGGATTCCCGCTGCCGGGAGATCGCCGCCTGGTCGGTGTGGTGGAAGAGGGCCGGCAGGTCCTCGTTGCGAAAGGTCGTGCTGTCACTCACAGCGAACCCCCCAGTCTGCTGGTTCTGCGTTCTGTGTCCATCGGGAGGGGAGGGGAGGAGAGGTGCGGGGGCGGCTCCCGGCGGGAGCCGCCCCCGCGGATCACACCGCCAGCGGCTCCAGGTCCCGGTGGACCCGGCGCTCGTCGCGGGCGTACCGCGTCAGCCCGTGGTCCTCGCCGAGGAGCCGGGTCAACTCGGCCACCGCCTCGGCCCGTACCCGGTTCGCCTCCTCCTTGCGGCCCATCATGTCCAGGCTGACCGCCATGTTGGAGGAGCTCGCCAGGGTCTCCGGGTGGTGCGCGCCCAGTGCCTCGCGCAGCCGCATCACCGAGATCCGCTCCAGTTCCAGGGCGCCCTCCGGATCGCCCAGGTCGGCCCGGGCGTTGGCCAGGTTGAGGTTGGCGAAGATGGTGTGCGGGTGGTTGTCGCCCAGCACCTCGCGCATGTGGTGGATGGTCTGGCGCAGCATCGGATCGGCGGTCTCCGCCGCCCCCGTGCCCCAGTGGAACACCGCGAGGTTGTTGACCGCGGCCAGGGTGTACGGGTGCCGCTCGCCCGGCACCTTGACGTACTCGTCCACCACCTCCTGGGCCAGGTCCCGCGCCGCGCCCGGGTCGCCGGTCGCGAACAGGTCGGCGGCCAGGTTGAGTTCGCAGGCGAGGAGGTCGGGGTTGACGGAGGTGTACTTGGCCCGGTAGCGGTTGCGCGTCGCCGTGGTCAGCCGCAGCGCGTCCTCCACGTCCCCCGCCCTGCGCAGCGAGACCGCCAGGTTCTTGGCCGCCGACAGGGTGCCGGGGAAGGCCCGGCCCAGGGTCCGCTTGTAGATCTCGTACGTCCGGCTCAGCAACTGCACCGAGTCGTCGTACCGGCCGACCTCGCGCAGGTCGCGCGCCAGGTTCTGCGCCGAGGACAGGGTGTACGGGTGGTCCGTGCCCAGCACCTCGGTGCGCCGGTCGAGGACCTCCTGGTCGATCTCCCTGGCCCGCGCGTACTGCCCGATCATGCGCAGGTTCAGCGCCAGGTTGTTCGCGGCGGCCAGGGTGCGCGGGTGGGCCTCGTGGAAGATCTGCCCGAAGCCCTCGTGCGCGGCGTTGGCCAGCTCCATCGCCTCGCCGTAGCGGCCGAGCGCGCCCAGGTCCATCGCCAGCCCGCTGGTGGTCATGTACGTGTGCGGGTGCGAGACGCCCAGCGCCGCCTGCTGGCGCTCCAGGGTGCCCTCGTCCAGCTCCATCGCCTCCACGAACCGGCCCTGCGAGCGAAGGATGTTGGAGAGGTGGAAGCGCAGGTACAGGTACTGGAGGTCGTCGCCGCCCAGGGTCTCGCGCCAGGTCTCGCGCAGCTCCTCGCCCAGCGCGTACGCCGCCTTGAAGTCCCCGCGCTTCCAGAGGTAGCGGACGCGGTCGATCAGCAGCCGGCGGGTCTCCGGCTCCTTGCAGAACCGGGCCTCCGACGGCGTCAGGTGCGGCCAGATGGTGTTGAACCGCGGCCAGGTCTCCGGGTTGTCTATCGGCTCGTCGTCGTCCGGCCGGGCACCCGCCAGGATCCGGTGCACCGCGTGCCGGGCCTCGCGCTGCTCCTCCTCGGAGAGCTGCGCCCGGATCACGGCCTGCACCAGGCGGTGCACCTGGATGCTGTTGCTGACCTGGTCGACCTTGGCGAGCGCGAAGCGGCCGATCTCCCGGATGACGCGGCCCAGGACGAGCTTCTCCTGGAGCGAGGAGTCGTACGGCTTGAGGGCGTCGATCATCTCCTTGCTGTAGAGCAGGTTCGCCGAGATCGGCTCGGGCGCGAAGAAGGCGCACAGCTGGAGCAGCCGCACGGCCGCGGGGGAGCGGGACTGGAGCCGTTCTATGGAGACGTTCCAGGTGGCGGCCACCGGCTCCGGGTAGCCGGGCGGCTGGTTCAGAGCCAGCACGCGGGCGGCCTGCTGGGCCAGCTGTTCGATGTACGCGGACACCGGGGTCGCGGTCTCCGCGATCCAGGCGCCCGCCTGCTCGACGGCCAGCGGCAGGTCGCCGACCGCGACGGCCACCTGCTCGGCGTCCTCCTTGCTCAGCCCGGGTGCCCGGCGCTGGAGGTGCTCGATGGACTCCTCGCGCAGGAACACGTCCACGGGGAGGGCGTCGCCGTACTGGGACCAGGACTGGTTGCGGGAGGTGACGAGCACGTGCCCCGGGCCGCCCGGCGGGAAGTACCGCTTGAGCGTTTCGGGGTCGTCGGCGTTGTCGAAGACCAGCAGCCAGCGCGAGGAGGGAACCCCGCGCCGCAGCAGGTCGATCGCCTCCTGGGAGGCGGCCGACATGTCCTCGCCGGTCTGCGCGCCCAGGCGTACGGCCAGTTCCGCGAGGGCGGCGACCACGTCGTCGGTCTGCTCGGCGGAGATCCACCAGACCAGGTCGTAGTCGGCCATGAAGCGGTGGACGTACTCCAGCGCCACCTGGGTCTTGCCCACGCCGCCGAGCCCGAACAGGGTCTGCGGCTGCGGCAGCACCACGGATATGCCGCCGCCGAGCTGGTCGCGCATCCGCTCCAGCACGATGGAGCGGCCGGTGAATCCGGGGTTGCGGGGCGGCGCGTTCCAGATCTTCGGGACCGTCCCCGGGAAGCGGGGGCCGGGCGCGGAGGCGCTGGCGACGGTGTCGGGCAGCGCCATCGGCCGTTCCACCGCGCGCAGCAGCGCGGTCGTGGCGTGCACCTCGTCGAGGCGGAAGAGGTCCACCGGATTGCGGTCGATGTACGGGGTGGACAGGCGTACGTCGCCCACCCGCAGCGGCACCAGCTGGCGCCGGCCCCCGGTCGGGTCCTCGGCGGCGGCCCGCTCCCACACGTCCACCGCGCGGGCGGACTTGAGGTAGGCGCTGGAGAGCAGCACCACGGTCCGTGCTGCGGTGTCGACGCTGATCCCCGTACCGCCCAGGGTGTCCCCGGCGGCGGTGGCCGGGGCCCGTTCGGCGGAGACGTCCCGGGGGACGACCCGGAAACCGGCCCGGGTGAGCACCGACTCGATCCAGTCGGCCCACATGCGGTTCTCGGCGACGTAGGAGAGGAAGAGGTCCGCGGGCAGGGCGGGGCGCCGCCGGGTGAAGGCGTCCCGGATGCGCAGGCGCACCTCCTCGCCGATGGCGGGCATAGAGGTGACGTCGCCCTCGGTGACGACGGTGGTGAGCCGTTCGAAGGCGGAGAGCAGGGAGTTGGTGAGCCCGGCCTCGTCGCCGAAGGTGGCCAGGGTCTCCTCGTAGGCGTAGTAGGGGCGGTACGGGATCTCCACCGCGCCCCAGTAGGAGGTGAGGTCGTCCCCGATCAGCCCGTTGGGGAAGCGGTCGAACTTGATCCGGGCCAGGGCCCGGCCGGCGTCGGCCTTCTCCTTCTCGCCCTCGTCGATGCGCATCGGGACCGGGTAGATCTTGATGCCTCGGTCGTTGAACCGCTCGTCGATCTGCCGGGCCACGGAGGCCGCGCCGTCGATGGACTGGTCGGACAGGGTGAAGCAGTCGACCAGGACGTCGGGCAGGTGGACCGTGCAGATGTCGGCTATGTCGGAGAGGCCGGTGCGGCTGTCGATGAGGACGTAGTCGTAGTTCCGCTTCATGTCCGCCCGTAAGGCGTCGAAGAAGAGCCCGCCGCCGAGCCGGTCGTAGAAGTTGTCCCAGTCGAAGGTCGAGACGGTCGCCGAGTACTCGCGGTTCTGCCGGCCCGCCGAGACGAAGTCCAGGGTCCCGCCGTCGGGGAATTCCCAGCCGAGGGTCTCGGGGGTCAGCGAAACGGCGTGCGGCTGGATCCGCGCGTAGTCCTTGTGCCAGTCGTCGGCGCGCTGCACCGGGCTGGTGGCCGCCCACGCGTACTCGCTGATCAGGTCTATGACACCGGTGGTGGCGCCGAGGGTGGAGGGGTCCAGGAACGGGTGGAAGAAGCGGTGCAGGCCGGGAGCCTCCAGGTCCCAGTCCACGGCGAGGACCCGCTTGCCGTTGGCCGCGAGGATCCAGGCGGTGTTGGCCAGCGCCATCGTGCGGCCCGTGCCGCCCTTGTACGAGTAGAAGGTGACGATGCGCCCCTCGTGGTGCTCGTCACGGCTGCTGTGCTGGCTGTCACGACTCGATGTCATCCGCGTCCCCCCGGTCGTTGTCGTTGTTTTCGTCGGACCCGTCGGACCCGTCGGACCCGTCGGACCCGTCGGACCCGTCGGACCTGCCGAGCCCGTCGGACCGGCCGGCCCCGGCGTACCCGTCGCCCGTATCGCCCACGGTGGGCGGGAAGGGGGCGGGCGGTGGAGCGGGCGGCGCGTTCATCCCCATGGGACCGAGCAGCCGGGGCCGTTCGGTGCCGGCCACGGGGCTGCCGGCCGGTGGGTAGACCTGGGCGTGTCTGAGGAACTGCTGGGCGGCGGCCTCCACCACCTGCGGCAGGATCTGCCCGAGCGTCTCCATGTTGGCCACGCCGTTGGCGGCGGCCCGGCAGGCGGCCCGGCCCTGGCTCATCTTGACGGGCATGGTGTCCTCGAGCCGGTGGGCCAACTCGCCCTCCTTCGCCCGGCTCTGGTGGTCGTACCGGTTCCACGGCACGACCACGTTGATCCACGGCCGGGACTCCTGGTCGAAGGCGGCCAGGCGCTGGCGGCGCTGCTCGTCCTCCACCGCCCACCGGTCCACGATGAGGATCTCGGGCCGGGTGGGCGGCTGTTTGGAGTCGAAGTGTCCGGCCTCGTCGTCGAACGACCCCACCGTCGTCTGGTAGTTGAGGTTGCGGACCAGGTCCTCCGCCACGTAGGCGATGGGCCGCTGGGAGACCGGGTGGTACGGGTTCCAGTCCAGCGCGCTGTCCCCGTAGTACTCGGGGCTGCGCCCCTCGGGCAGATCGTGCCGGGAGGCGGCGGCCACGGTGACGTGCAGGGTGCGGGCGGTGCTGCTCGGAGAGCCGAAGGCACTGGGCACCAGGCGGTAGTCGAGGGGCCGGATCGGATCGAGCCGGACGGTTTCGGCGACCCGGACGATCCGCTTGGCGAGTTCGTACACGGCGCTCTCGTACTGCTCGGCGTAGCCCCGCAGTTTGATCAGTCCGTAGAGTCCGTCGGTGACGTACCGCTCGCCGAAGGTGTTGTGGTTGAACTGCAACCGCTCTGCGGGAAGGGGTAGTTGGGAGGGCGGTACCGGTACCCATAACGCGGGCACGATGGCGTCGGCCGGCTGGTTGCTCAGCGCCACGTGGTGGATGGTGCGCTGTGCGAAGGCGAACCACTCCTTCCCGCACATTTCGCTGGCGAAGTAGCGCGGCGAGAACAGCGGGACGAAGACCCGGCAGGTGGCGAGCGCCGCCCCGAGCCGTTCCGACCAGCCCTCACCGCTGCGTATCTCCCGGTCCATGAAGCCGGCCTCGGCTCCCGCGGGAAGATTCGTCAGCGCCATGACATGGCTGCAGAGATCGCGGAAAAGCCGCTCCACCCACATGTCCGGGTCCGGTCCTCCCGCCCCGAACCTCGGTGTATGCGCATAACTGAGAAAAAAGTACGGCTGCACTGATGCGGGCACACGACCCCCGTCCCGAAGATGCGAGCGAAGAAACATCATTCCGGAGCTGCTCCGCCACATCCCCTCATCGTTCAGTCAATCAGCGTCTATTTTCGGTCATCCATTCAAGTGCGTGATCGACGGCATCCGGAAGGGCGAAGAGCATGGTCGATGCTCCGCCGATCCGCCCCCGGAGAATCCGGTCTTCCGGGAACGCCCTGCCGATCTCGGCGAAATCGCTGTCATCCAGCGCGATGTCCTCGTACGCGGTCCACCCTTCCCCCTCGGGCCGTCCGGGCTGCCGCCCCGGAAGGCCCGGATGGTTCACCTTCACCACACACTCGTACATGCGCAAGGGGGGCTGCGGAATTAGATACTCCGCGAGATGGAAAGCGGTGCAGACGGAAAATCCCACATTGATCATGAGTACCCCCCATCCCTCGCCGCACATCTTTCCCAGCGGTGAATCCTCGCCCAAATGACTGGTCAGCGGATGTTCCGCACACAGCTCCCGGGCCCCTTCGCCGACCGCGGCGAAGGAGGTCTGCGGATGCCCGCTGCGCGCCGCTCCCGGGGCGGTGCGCACCGCCTCGGCGAGGACCCCCATGCCGTGGCTCGGGGTGCGCACCCGGTCGAAGGCGGGCATCCGCGCACGGAAGTCCCGTACGCCCTCCTCGGAGAGGCCCGCGATCCGCGCCAGGTGGGCGGTGGAGGTCTTGGAGTTCTGCGGGGTGAAGGCCGGCGCCGCGAGGGTGCCGAGCGGGCCGACGGCGGTGAGGAGGGCGTCGCGCAGCTCCTCGGCGCGCAGACCGGTGCCGCCGAGGGAGGCGTGCACCAGGAGGCGCATGCCGGGGCGGACACCGAGGGCGTGGACGGAGCCGTCGGGGCCGTCCGGGCCGTCCGGGCCGGGGCTGGGGAGCCGGGCGGCTTCCCCGGGGCCCGGCGGGCCCGTCATGCGTCGACCGCCTTCAGTTCCCAGCGGAGCTGCTCCACGAGCCGCTTTCCGGTGCTCGTCAGCTCCGCCGCCCCCGACAGCCGGTCCAGGGCCCGGTTGATCCGGTCCAGCCCGCCCGGCTCCGCGGCGGCGGTCGCCCGACGGTAGGCCTCCACGGCCACCCGTTCGTGGACGTCGGCCAGCAGCCGGGAGACCGGGACCGGGCGCTCCCGCCACGGCGAGGGGTGCTGCCACTCCCCGTCCAGCGCGTACAGGTCGGTCACTTCGGTCAGCGCCTGGAGCCCGGCCCGCCGCCGCCCGGTCAGCAGCGCGAGCGCGGTCTCCGCCACCCCGGCCGCGTACGGCACTCCGAGCGCGCCCGGGCCGTGCCGCCCGGCCTCGCCCCAGCCGCGGGCCCGGGGGCCGCCCGCGAGCGGGGTCAGCGTGGTCAGCCCGGTGGCGGCCGCCCGCGCGAACTCGGGCACCGAGGCGTGCAGCAGGGCCCACGCCACGTCGAGGCGCTCCCGCCACTCCCCGGCCTCCGCGGCGCCGAGGCGCAGCCGGGGCGGGCGGGCGAAGCAGTTGCGGTGCGGATCCAGGTCCTCCAGCGCCACGGGGGCCGCGCCCGGCCCCGGCGACCAGGTGCGTACGGGCTGCCAGCGCGCGTCACCCGCCGCCGGCCCGAAGCGGTGTTCGGGGCGGCCCTCCTCGCGGACGGCGTACCCCCCGTCGGCGGCGTGCAGCGTGGCCCGGCCGTCGGTGCCGGGCTCGCCCAGGCGCAGCAGGCCGAGCGTCGGCAGGTACACCTCGCCGTCCCGGTAGACGACCTCGGCGGGCAGGTCGAGCCCGCCGCGCAGGACGGCGGCGGCGGCCAGCGCGGTCAGCCGGCGGGCCGCCTGCGGGGCGTCGGGGCGGTCCCGTCCGGCGGGGTCGAGGCAGGCCATGACCCAGGTCCGGGTGAAGGGGTGGGCCAGTACGGCGTCCAGCGCGTCCGCGCCGGCCTGCCCGGCCCGCTCCACGGCGCCCAGCACCGCCCAGGCCCGCTCCCAGTCGGAATCACCCGTGCGGCGGTCGTTCAAGAGGGCGAGCAGGTCCCTGGTGAGCTGCTCCTGGGAGCCGGCCAGCTCGGCGGGGTCGGCCAGTTCCGGCGCGCTCGCGCGGGCGCTCGTACGCCCCTCCACGCCGTCGACGAGCTCGCGCAGGTCGGTGCAGTAGACGGAGGGGTTGTCGAAGTCTCCGGCGGCTCCCGTGCCGGAGGGGTCGGCCGGATCGGCCTTGTAGCGGTGCGTGTAGAGCCCGCCTCCGCACGAACGTACGACGGGGCACCGGCGGCACGTACCACTGACGCCGGCCAGGCCCAGTTGCCGGGCGCGGACCCCGGGATGGGCCGCGACCAGGTCGAAGGCGTGGTCGAAGACGTTGAACCCGGTGGCCGCGGCCCCCTCGAAGGCGCTCTTCAGGGAGTCGACCTGTTCCAGGTTCCCATCGGTTTCCACGACCACGAGATCGGTGGGCGCGAGGCCCAGGGACTCGGTGAGGCTGGGGCCGCCGGCCAGGGTGGAGAACAGCGAGTCGAAGAGCCGTACGGGGACCGGGCGCCCGCGGTGCTCCCAGTGGTCGAAGATCCGCAGCAGCCAGCGCGCGTAGGCGTCGGGGGCCTCGTCGGGGCGGACCGGGGGCGTCTGCCAGGTGGCGTGCGGGAGGAGGAAGTCCACGCGCGGCGGGGCCAGCTCGACCAGGGCGTCGAGGACGGCGACGGGGTCGTTGGCCACGTCGATGGTGCAGAGCAGGCCCTGGTAGAGGTGGCGGTAGGGCTCGGTGCGCAGGAGGTCCACGGCGGCCAGGACCAGGGGGTGGCTGGTGCGGCCGTCGGCGAAGCGCCGGTGGCGGTCGTTGGCCGCGCGGTCCCCGTCGAGGGAGACGCTGACGCTGACGCCGAACTCCGCGAAGAGGTCCAGGTAACGGGGGCTGAGCTGCAAGCCGTTGGTGTGCATGCGCAGGTCGAGGGCGGCGATGCCGTCGAGGGCGCGGGTGAATTCCTCACACACGAGCCTGAGGCGGGCGGGGCCCGCGAGAAGCGGTTCCCCTCCGTGAAGGATGACCGTGACGGAGGGGAGTGCGTGTGTCCTTGCGTGTTCGGCGAGACGCGACGCGGTCTGTGCGATCACCTCGGGGGAGATCACTTTGGGCCGGGCGCGCCAGCTCTGATCTGCGTGTTCATAGACATAGCAATGATCACAAGCGAGATCGCATCTGCTGTGAACTTTCAGGACGATCTCGCGAAAAGCGATCAGGCCGGTCATTCCACCAGTCTAGAGCGCTGACTTCCTCGTCAGAGTGCAGAGTTGAAGATGGGCGTCTGAACCTTTCGGCCGGATTCCGTCGGGAGGACGCGACCCAGGGTCGCGGCCGCGCGCGCGCCGCGGACGTCGATGCGGTCGAGCGGGACGCGAGTGGCCGTGACGGTGCTGGCCGGGTGGGTGGCGGAGGTGTTCATGACGCCGTCCTCGGGGAGGTCATGGGGAATGGGAGGGGTTGACATTGGCGACGAGCCAGTGTCTGGCGCGGACTTTACCTCCCCGACCGCTGATCGGCGTGCCGAACTGCCCAGGTCGTTGCTACAGAGTGATGTCCTGTGCAGGGCCGATCGGGTACCGGTGGTAAACATGATCGAATTCGCCCGGGCCCGGTATTCGGCCGTTTGACTTACGGCTTCCTTGCGGCAAGATCCTTTCCATTCGAGGGTCCGCCGTGGCCGTCGGCCTCACCCCGGACCGGCGCGGTGAGGCCGAGCCGGTGCCGCGGCGGATACCGGGCCCGACCCGAGCGGAGGGACCGGCGCTCGCCCTGAGGCGTACTCGACTGCGGACGGGCCGAGTTGTGGGCCATCGGGTAGCAACTCGGCCCGCATCGCTGGTGAGTTGGTGATGCGGGTGCGCTGCGTGCGCCGGGTGCGCCGGGTGCGCGGGAGGCGGCCCCGTGCCTACGCCGGCTGCTGTTCGTTCACGGGCGGTGCCGGCAGCTCCCTGAGCAGCCACGTCAGTACGTCGGGCAGTGCGTGCAGCGCACCGAAGTGGGCGGCGGCCGGGTCGATGGTGGTGGTGGCTCCGGGGATGCGCCGGCCCAGCCAGCGGGAGTGGCCCACGGGGGAGAACTCGTCGAGCCCGCCGTGCCAGATCATCACCGGACACCGGATGTCGGCGGGGTCGAACCCCCAGGGGGTGCTGAAGGCGAGGATGTCGTCGATCCAGCCGTAGGCGGAGCTGCGGACCCCCTCGCGGTAGTTCCGCAGCAGCATCGCGCGCAGTCCCGCGTCCGAGACGACCAGGCGGTCGCTCTCGGTGAGCTCCCGGCGCAGTTCGTCCAGCAGCTGCCCGGGATCGGCGGCGATGCCCGCCGCGCGGGGGATCAGCCCGGCGGCCAGCTCCTCCGGGTCCCGGCCGGCGGTGGAGTACGCGGTGACGTTCGAGGCGGTCATCCCCTCGAACCAGTCGAGGTCCTCCGCGTCCCGGGGGGCGAGGGGGACCAGGGCCGCGGTCCGGGTGACCCGGTCGGGGAGCAGGGCGGCGCAGGCCAGCGCGCCGGGGGCGCCGCCGGAGCGGCCGGCCACGGCGAAGGTGTCCAGGCCCAGGGAGTCGGCCACCGCCGCCACCTCCGCGGCCACGTCGGCGACGGTGCGGCCCGGATGGCGGTCGGAGCCCCCGTAGCCGGGCCGGTCGTAGGTGATGAGCTGCATCCGGCGCTGGTAGAGGACCATGCCCCGCGGGGCGGGGCCCAGGCGGCTGCCGGGCATGCCGTGGAGCAGAAAAACGGGTCTGCCGTCCGGGTCGCCCCAGCGCTCCACCGTCAGATTCCGTCCGTCCGCGACGCGCACCTGACTGCGCACGCGCTCCCTCCCTCACGGTTGACGCGACTCGTCACGGTGATTGTGCTCGCTGGGGGAGGAGCGCGGTAGGGTGCACTTCGTCCGAAATTCTTGTGAAAGTTTTCACAAGCGCACAGGGGTCTTAGGTCCCTCGATATCTGTGCAGGTCAGAGGCGTGATGGAGGAGGTGTGAACGGGTGTGAACGGTCCTTCGGCCCGGTGGATAAGGGCTTTTTCGGCATCGCGGCTTCCGCTTTTGGGTGTCGAATTGAGTCATCAGGAAAGCGGTTCAGGTTGAGTCGAAATGAAGGAGTTCCTGCCATGCAGGCGAACGAGATGGTGGATGGACTGGTCCAGGGGGCGCTCACGGCGCTCGACCAGTTCTCGTCGTTCAACCAGGAGCAGGTCGACCACATCGTGAAGAAGGCCTCGCTGGCCGCGCTGAGCCAGCACGGCGAGCTCGCCCAGCTGGCCGTCGAGGAGACGGGCCGGGGCCTCTTCGAGGACAAGGCCGTCAAGAACCTCTTCGCCTGCGAGCACGTCGTGAACTCGATGCGCGGGCTCAAGACCGCCGGCGTCATCCGCCGCGACGAGCTGAACGGCATCACGGAGATCGCCGAGCCGGTCGGCGTCGTCTGCGCGATGACCCCGGTCACCAACCCGACCTCCACCACGATCTTCAAGGCCCTGATCGCCCTGAAGACCCGCAACCCGATCATCTTCGCCTTCCACCCCTCCGCGCAGAACTGCTCGGCCGAGGCCGCCCGCATCGTCCGCGACGCCGCCGTCGCCGCCGGCGCCCCGGAGAACTGCGTCCAGTGGGTCACCGCTCCCTCCATGGAGGCCACCGGCGCCCTCATGAACCACCCGGGCGTCTCCACCATCCTCGCGACCGGCGGAAACGCCATGGTCAAGGCCGCCTACTCGTGCGGCAAGCCGGCCCTGGGCGTCGGCGCGGGCAACGTCCCGGCGTACGTCCACAAGAGCGCCAAGCTCGGCCGCGCGATCCACGACATCGTGCTCTCCAAGGCCTTCGACAACGGCATGATCTGCGCCTCCGAGCAGGCCGTCATCCTCGACACCGAGATCTACGAAGCGGGCCTCACCGAGTTCAAGCGGCTCGGCGCCCACGTGGTCTCCGCCGCCGAGAAGACGAAGCTGGAGCAGTTCGTCTTCGGCACCACCGCCTACGCGGCCGACGCCAACGGCGCCAAGCTGAACCCGGCGGTCGTCGGCAAGTCCCCGCAGTGGATCGCCGAGCAGGCCGGCTTCACCGTCCCCGCCGAGGCCTCCATCCTCCTCGCGGAGTGCAACGAGGTCGGCGAGAACGAGCCGCTGACCCGCGAGAAGCTGTCCCCGATCCTGGCCGCCCTGAAGGCTTCCGACACCGAGCACGGCCTCGAACTGGCCGCCGCGATGGTCGAGTTCCACGGACTGGGCCACAGCGCCGCGATCCACGCCGAGGACGAGGAGCTCGTCGAGGAGTTCGGCAAGAAGGTCAAGGCGATCCGCGTCATCGCCAACTCGCCCTCCACCTTCGGCGGCATCGGCGACGTCTACAACGCCTTCCTGCCCTCGCTCACCCTGGGCTGCGGCTCTTACGGACACAACTCGGTGTCGAACAACGTCACCGCGGTCAACCTGATCAACGTCAAGCGGATCGGACGGCGCAACACCAACATGCAGTGGTTCAAGGTCCCGCCGAAGATCTACTTCGAGCGCAACTCCATCCGCTACCTCGGTGAGATGGACGGCATCAGCCGCGTCTCGATCGTCACCGACAAGACGATGGTCTCCATCGGCTTCGTGCAGAAGGTCGTCGACATCCTGCAGGCCCGCGAGGGCGCCGTGTCGATCCAGATCATCGACAACGTCGAGCCCAACCCGGAGCTCTCCACCGTCCAGGCCGGCGCCGCGATGATGCGCGACTTCAAGCCCGACACGATCATCGGCCTCGGCGGCGGCTCGCCGATGGACGCCGCGAAGATCATGTGGCTGATGTACGAGCGCCCGGAGGTGGAGTTCGCCGACACGAAGGAGAAGTTCTTCGACGTCCGCAAGCGCGCCTACACGTTCCCCTCGCTGGGCGAGAAGGCCAAGATGGTCGCCATCCCGACCACCTCGGGCACCGGCTCCGAGGTCACCCCGTTCGCCGTCATCTCCGACCCGGCCGCGGCCCAGAAGTACCCGCTCGCCGACTACGCGCTGACCCCGAACGTCGCCATCGTCGACCCGATGCTGCCGATGGGCCTCCCGCCCAAGGTGACCGCCGACTCCGGTTTCGACGCCCTCACGCACGCCACCGAGGCCTACGTCTCCGCGTACTCGAACGACTACACCGACGGCCTGTGCCTCCAGGCCATCAAGCTCATCTTCGAAAACCTGCAGCGCTGCGTCGTCGACGGGCCGAACGACCCCGAGGCCCGCGAGAAGATGCACAACGCCTCCACCGTGGCGGGCATGGCCTTCGCCAACGCCTTCCTGGGCATGGTCCACGCCATGGCGCACACCCTGGGCAACACCTTCCACGTCGCCCACGGCCGCACCAACGCGCTGCTCCTGCCCCACGTGATCCGCCACAACGGCACGGTCACCCACAAGGCCACCCCGTGGCCCAAGGCCGAGGTCTACCGGGCGCCGGAGCGCTTCCAGGAGATCGCGAAGATGCTGGGCCTGCCGGCCGCCACGGCCGCCGAGGGCGTCGAGTCCTACGCCAAGGCCGTCGAGGAGCTCCGCAGCAAGTGCGGGATCACCTCCTCCTTCGCCGAGGAGGGCGTGGACGAGCAGGCCTTCATCGAGGCCCTGCCGACCCAGGCCATGAACGCCTACGCCGACCAGTGCGCCCCCGCCAACCCGCGGATGCCGATGATCGACGACCTGAAGCAGCTCATGCGCCAGGCGTACTACGGCAACGCCGAGGGCGCCCCGGCCAAGAAGGCCGCAGCCAAGAAGAAGTAACCCTTCTTCTTCCTGAGAACCTCCGCTAAGGAGCGGAAAAGCCCGCCCGGGACGCTAAGGCCCGGGCGGGCTTTCCACATGTCCGGGCGCGGTCGGGGGCGCCGGTGGCCTCAGGTGTGCGGGATCAGCAGGGCCGCGGCCGAGCGGGCCCGCTCCAGGGAGGTGGTCCGGTCCGCGCCGCGCTCGCCCAGCACCACCCGGGTGCTCAGCCCGTCCAGCAGGGCGAGCAGCTCCGAGGCGCGGGCGGGCACGTCCAGGCCGGCGGCGAAGCGGCCCTGCTCCACCCCCTTGGTGAGGAGCGCCTCGAGGTCCTGCTGCCAGGCGTCGTCGATCTCCTGCTGGGCGGCTCGCAGCGGCTCGTTCGAGGGGATGCGGGCCCACAGCTCGATCCAGAGCGTCCAGCGCGGATCGCGGGGGCCGCGGGGCAGGTAGAGCTCGAGGAAGAGCGCGAGCTTGCGGTGGGCGGTGACCCGGCGTTCCAGCAATTCGGCGCGCTCTGCGGTCAGTTGGTGCTCGCTCCAGCGCAGGGCGGCCAGCAGCAGGCGGTCCTTGCTGCCGAAGTAGTACAGGATGTGGCCGCCGCTGGTGCCGAGCCGTTCGGCGAGCGCGGACATGGTGAGCGTCGCCAGCCCGTCCTCGGCGATCGCCGTCATGGCCTCTTCGAGCATCCGCTCCTGGGCGATCTGCCCGTCGCGCCGCCGTGCCGCTCCCGCTGCCACCCGTGCCGCCTTCCCGATCTTCGTGGGCCGACCCTATCCCGGACAGGGTCTTGACGGGGTCCCTGTCGGCAGCGCATCTTGAATGCCATTCAAGAACTTAGAACGCCGTTCAAGGTCGGGTTCGAGGTCGGTTTCGCGGTTCACCGCCGAAGGTCAGGGGCAGACGCATGGCACACCAGGAGACGACGGCCGCCGTCGACGAGGTCTTCAGAGTCGAGACGCACGGCATCGACCCGATCCCCGACGCCGAGCGCCACGGCGGGGCCAAGGACCTCTTCTGGCTCTGGTTCGGTTCGAACCTGACCTTCACCTACGTGATCAACGGAGCCCTCGCCGTCGCCTTCGGCCTCAGCTTCTGGCAGGCCACCGCCGTGGTCGTGATCAGCGGGCTGTCCTTCTTCGCGATCAGCGCCGCCGGCCTCAGCGGCATCCGCACCGGCACCGCCACCCTGGTCATCTCCCGGGCCGCCTTCGGCGTACGGGGCAACTGGCCGGCGGGCGTCCTGAACTGGGTGGTGAGCATCGGCTACACCATCGTCAACACCGTCGTCGGCACCCTGGCCCTGGAGGTCTTCTTCGCCGAGGTCGGGCTGGGCGAAGGCACCTTGATCCGGGCCGTCGCGCTCGGCATCACCCTCGCGCTCACCTTCGCCGTCGCCATGTGGGGCCACGCCACCGTGCAGTTCGCCGAGCGCTGGATGGCCTACGTCCTGGCCGTCGGCTTCGGCGCGCTGCTGGTCTTCGTCCTGCCCGGCGCCGAGACCACCGCCCCCGCCGACGCCCTGGCCCCGGGCCTGTCCGGCTGGAGCCTGGCCTTCGTCGTGATGCTCGCCGGGCCGTTCTCGTACCTGCCGATGCCCGCCGACTACACCCGCTACCTGCCCCGCACCACCTCGCTGAAGTCGATCACCTGGATGGGCGCGCTCGGCGGGTTCGTGTCCTCCGTCGCCCTCGGGATCGCCGGCGTGGCCGCCGCCACCCAGACCGACATGACCGACGCCGTCGCCGGAGCCGAGAGTCTGCTGCCCGGCTGGTTCCAGCCGCTGTTCCTGGCCCTGGTCCTGGGCGGCTCCGTCACCAACTCGATCATCACGCTCTACTCCTCCAGCCTGAACCTCCAGGTCCTCGGCATTCCGTGGAGCCGGGCCCGCGCCATCGTGATCAGCGCCGCCGTGACCGGCGCCGGATCGCTCGCCGCGCTCTTCCTCACCGACTTCACCACCTCGCTGCTGTCCTTCCTCTCCCTCCTGATCATCGTGTTCGCCCCCTGGGGCGGCGTCTTCCTCGCCGACATGCTGCTGCGCCGCTGCCGCTACGACTCCGACGCGCTGCACGCCGGGAGCGGGGGCGCCTACTGGTACCGCTCCGGCTACCACCCGGCTGGTATGACCGCCCTGCTCGCCGGTATGGCCTTCGCCGCCCTGACCTGCGACTCCGAGCTCTGGACCGGGCCGCTCGTCGCTCCGCTCGGGGGCGCCGACCTCACCCTGCTCGGCTCGGTGGTCTCCGGGCTCACGTACTGGGCCCTCGCCCGGCGGACGCCCGCCTACGTCCCGGCGGCCTGAGGGCCTCCTGGGGGCCTCCTGGGGGCTGCCTCGGGCCCTCCCGGCCCCTCCGGGGCCCTCCCGGCCCCTCCGCTCCTTCCCGGCGCCTCCGTCCCTCCGTCCCTCCGCCCCGCCGCCCCGCCGGTCCTTCCCGGCCCCTCCGGCCGCCCGAGGCCCCGCCTCCCGGCCGACCGTCTCCCCGTACCCCCTCTGCACAGGAGCACCACCCCATGTCGCACTCCGCCCCCGCCGATCTGCTCCTCACCGGGGCCCGCATCCACACCGTCGACCCCGAGCTGCCCGAGGCCGAAGCCCTCGCCGTGCGCGACGGGCGGATCGTCTGGGTGGGCCCGGACGCGGAGGCCGCCGACTGGGCGGGCCCGGACACCGAGCGGATCGACGCGGGCGGCCGGCTCGTGCTGCCGGGATTCATCGACGCCCACAACCACGTCCGGCTCGGCTCCGACGACGCGTGCGTGCAGCTCGCCGGGGTCCGGACGCTGGAGGCCATCCTCGACCGGATCGGCGCGTGGCGGGAGGCCAACCCCGACGCCGAGTGGATCGAGGCCGAGGCCTTCGACTACTCCGCGATCCCCGGCGGGCGCATGCCCACCGCCGCCGACCTGGACCCCGTCACCGGGGACACCCCCGCGATCGTGCTCTCGTACGACGTCCACACGGCCTGGCTGAACACGGCGGCGATGCGCAGGCTCGGCGTCGCGAAGGACCGTACCGACCTGCCCTTCGGCACGGCCGCCGTGGACCCGGAGACCGGCGAGCCCACCGGCTTCGTCAAGGACTTCGCCATCAAGGGGCTGTCCCGCGACGGCCACCGCGCCCTGCGCGACCTCGGCGTGCCGTGGGCCTCCCCGGACCGCCAGTACGGGCGCCTCGCCAAGAGCCTCGACGACGCGATCGGCTTCGGGATCACCACCGTCGTGGAGCCGCAGAACTCCCTCGACGACCTGGAACTGTACGACCGGGCGCGCGCCGAGGGCCGGCTGCGCTCGCGGATCGTCGCCGCGCTGTTCCACCCGCGCGGCACGACCGAGGAGGACCTCGACCTCTTCGAGGCGGCGGCCAAGGTGCACGCGGGGGACCGCTTCCGGGTGGGCCCCCTCAAGCTCTACATCGACGACGTGGTGGAGCCGCGCACGGCCGCGCTGCTGGAGCCGTACACCGGCTGCGGATCGCACCGGGGCGAGACCTTCTACCCGGCGGAGGAGTTCGCCGGGCTGCTCGCCCGGCTGGACGCGCGCGGTTTCCAGTGCTTCGTCCACGCCACGGGCGACCGGGGCATCCGCACCGTCCTCGACGCCGTCGAGCACGCCAGGGCGGTGAACGGCCCGCGCGATGCCCGCCACCAGGTGGTCCACGTGGAATGCCTGGACCCCGAGGACGTACCCCGCTTCCGGGAACTGGGCGTGGTGGCCTGCATGCAGCCCCGGCACTGCGCACCGGAGATCGCCGGTCCCGGCCAGGACTGGGCGGAGAACGTGGGGGAGGACCGCTGGCACAAGGCGTGGCCGATGCGGAGCCTCGCCGAGGCGGGAGCGGTCCTGGCCTTCTCCAGCGACTGGAACGTCGCCGAGATGGACCCGATGATCGGCATCTACACGGCGCTGACCCGGCGCCCGCTGGACGGCGGCGAACCGTGGCAGGAGCAGGAGACGGTGGACGCCCGGACGGCGGTGTACGGCTACACGATGGGCTCCGCGTACGCCAACTTCCTCGAGCAGGACCGCGGTTCCCTCACGGTCGGCAAGGCGGCCGACTTCGTGATCCTGTCCCGGGACATCCTCGCGGTGGCCCCGGAACAGATCCCCGGGACGGTGGCCGAAACGGTGGTGGTGGCGGGCGAGGTGGTCCACCGGGCCGGGTAGGTCGGCGGAACTTTCGGCCCGGGGGTCCGGGGGTGCGGGGGTCTGGGGGACCGGGCGGATGCGATGCCGTCCCGGTGGTCCGGCCGCCCGGAGCGCCCCATGTAACGCGATCATGGCCGGCGGACGAAGGGTCTGTGGCTGAACTGGCCTTATGGGCAACGGGTGTTGTGCGGGGTGGTGGGGGGGGGGGGGGGGGGGGGGCTAGCTTCGGGGCATGGCTGCGAGAGCTTTCGGGCTGACCAAGCGGCGCGCGATCGACTTCATGCGCGTCGCCGGTGCGCTGTGTCGGTGAGCGGTCCCTCGGGCCGCCCGATCCATCCGCCCCGGAGTCCTTCCGCCTGTCAGGAGTGTCCGTGAAGCCGTCCCGCTCTGCCCTGCTCTCCCTCGGGTCCGCCCTGGTGCTGTCCGCCACGGTCGCCCTCCCGTCCGCGGCCCAGGCCGCACCCGCGCCCGCCGACGGCGGGGCCGTCGTCCGAGAGTGGTACGACATCACCGCGCAGACCGTCGCCACCGCCGGCGCGGCCACCCAGGTCACCAACAGCCGTACCTGGGCCATCAGCTGGCTCGCGGCCGCCCGCGCCGCCCGCGCCGGCCGTGAGGCCCCCGGCGGCCGCGACCGGGCGGCCTTCCAGGACGCGGCCGTCGCCTCCGCCGTGCACGACGCCCTGGTGGACCTCGCCCCGAGCCGCACGGCCGTACTGGACGCCGCGCTCGCCGAACCCCTGCGCCGGATCCCCGACGGCCGCGCCGAGGACCGGGGCGTCGCCGCCGGAGCCCGGCAGGCCGAGCTCGCGCTCGCGGACCGCCTCGGCGACGGCCTCGACCCCGCCTCCGTGAACGCGCCCTTCACCGTCCCCGCCACCGCCCCCGGCGTCTGGCAGCCCACCCCCGACGGCTACGCCCCCGCCGCGCAGTACGGCAACCGCGTGGCCAGGCCCTTCCTGCTGGACTCCCCGGACCAGTACCGGATCGGCCCGCCACCCGCGCTGGACTCCCGCCGCTACCGGGCCGACCTGGCCGAGGTGCGCGCGTACGGCGCGGCCGACTCCACCGTCCGCACCGCCCGCCAGACCGAGACCGCCACCTTCTGGTACGGCTCCTCGCTGACCCTCTACACCGAGCCGCTGCGCGTCGCCGTGACCCGCTCGCACGGTTCGGCCGCCGAACGGGCCGCGCTGGTGGGCCTGTTCCACGCGGCCCTGGTCGACACGCAGATCGCCACCTCCGACAGCAAGTACGCGTACACGCGCTGGCGCCCGGTCACCGCGATCCGCACAGGGGCCATCGCCCCCGACCGGACCTGGACCCCGCTCCACCAGACCCCGGCCCACCCGGACCACCCCAGCGGCCACACCACCTACTCCGGCGCCGCCGAAGTGATCCTGGACGCCCTCGCGGGACCCCGTACCGCCCCCTTCGCCCTCACCAGCCCGACCGCCCCCGGCGTCCGGCGGACCTACACCGGCTGGGAGCAGCTGACCCGGGAGAACGTCGACGCGCGGATCTTCTCCGGCATCCACACCCGCTCCGCGGACGAGGCGGGAGTGACCCTCGGCAAGGCGGTCGGCCGCCACGCCCTGCACCGCTCCGGCGCACTGCTCGCGCCGCTGGGCTGACGCGCCCCGCCCGGCTGAGCCGACGGGAAATGCCTGGCGGGCCGGGCAGAGGGACGTTAGTGTCGCCGCGATGACGACTTCCCGTACACACAGATCGGGGGTCCCGTCCGCGCAAGGTGAGTGCTGATGCTCACTCAGATCGCGAACGGGGCTTCCCGCCCTTCCTTCCCTCCCTTCCCTTCCTTCTGGCTGCGCGTGCGCGAGTTCGCCGTGCCGCCCTCCATGATCGAGACCGCGACCGCCCGCCGCCGCGCCGGAGACTGGGCGGGGGCGTGCGCCGCCGCTGCCGTCGACGTGGACTTCGACCTGCGCGCCCTGGCACGCACCCACGGCCGCGAACTCGCGGCCCGGATCCGGGCCGACCTGCGCCACCTGGCTCCGGACCTGCTGCGCTGGCACCTGCCCAGGATCGCCCCCGACGGACTGCTGCGCCCCGGGCTGACCATCGCGCTGGCCAGGTACGGGAACGCGGGGCCCGGCGGTGCGCGCCCGCTGTACCTCGTGGCCCGTACCCCGCCGGCCTGGGCGGAGTACGGGCAGCGGATCAGCCTCGCCCTCTGGGACGGAGCCCGCTCCGAGGATGCCGCCCGCCGCCCTCCGGGGGCCGGTCCGCACCCCCATCCGCACCCCCATCCGCGCTTCCGCCTCGACCTGCACCGCCACCTGTGGGACGCCCGCCGGAGCGACGAGCTCCGCTCCAGGTCCGGGGCCGACCGGCAGCCCGGCGACACGGGCCCCGTGGTGGATCCCGGCCTGCCGGGGCCGCCTCCTCCGGTGCCCCGCTGCGCCGTCGGCCGGTGGGCGGCCGAGGCGGAGATCGTGCTCCGCGCCCGGGGACGCTCCGGCGGTACGGTCGCCGTGCGGCTCGGGGCCCGGCACCGGCTGTACGTGCACCTGCGCGAAGACGGCGACGGCGGCACGGGCGGGCGGATCTCCGCAGCCGCGCCCACGGAGCCGGGCGCCCCCGCCCCGCCGGTGCTGCCCGACGCGGCGACCTGGGTCCTGCCCGACCTGGACCTGCTCCGTAGCGGGGCGATCGACGCCGGCCGGCTGCACCCGCTGGTCGGGCGGGCCCTCGTACCGGACTGGGCGCCGTCGCGGCTTGCCGGAGCCGGAGCCGGGGCCGAAGCCGAGGACCGGGCGGGGGCGCCGCGACTGGTGGACTGCCGCGGTGCCCGGCACCGGATCGGTCTGGTCGACGGGGTGCTGGTCCCGCTGGACCACGACCCGGCCGAGATCCGCCGCGAGGAGCTGCTGGTCGCGCTGACCGGTACGCCGCTGCCCTGCCTGCGGGCCATCGACGAGGCGCACCGCCGTCCGGACTCCCTCTCCGGCGTCCGCGAACGCCTCGACCACGGCGACACCGCCGGAGCCCTGGCCGTCGTGGAGGGACTGCTCGGCCCCGGAGCGCTGCTGCGCGACGGTCCGCTGCGGGACGAACTGGAGGCGGCCGCGCTCAGGCGGGTCACCTACGGACTGTTCCGGTCGGGCCTGGCCGGACCGGCCGCCGGCCGCGCCCCTGCCGGCTACCGCTCTGCCCGCGCCCCGCGCACCGAGCGCTCGCACCCGCGGCACGCGACCCACCGCTGACCCGGGCTCCTGCTCGGTCCCCTTCCCCTTCCCACCGCACACCCAAAGGTGATTCCACATGCTTTCTCATGCCCCGTCCGCCCCGTCCGCCCCGTCCGCCCCCGCCCAACTCGACGTCGCCGCAGGGCTGCTGGCCCTGCTGCGCGATACGACGACCGAACCGCGCCCCGACATCCAGCTCGAGGCCCTGACCCTGGCCGTGGCCGCCGACCTGCCCGTCCTCCTGTGGGGTGAGCCGGGCATCGGCAAGACCGCGGCCCTGACCCAGCTCGCCGCGTCGCTGGACCTCCCGCTGACCACCGTCATCGCCAGCGTGCACGAGCCGTCCGACTTCTCCGGCCTGCCCATCGTCGGAGACGACCCCGCGGAGCAGGGAGTGCCGATGGCCCCGCCGGACTGGGCCGTGCGCCTGGTACGGGCCGGCCGGGGGCTGCTGTTCCTCGACGAACTGTCCACCGCACCACCGGCCGTACAGGCGGCCCTGCTCCGCCTCGTGCTGGAGCGGCGGATCGGCGCGCTGCGGCTGCCGCCCGAGGTCCGGATCGTGGCCGCGGCCAATCCGCGGTCCTCCGCGGCCGACGGCTGGGAGCTGAGCCCGCCCCTGGCCAACCGCTTCGTCCACCTCCAGTGGACGCACGACCACGACGTGGTGGTACGCGGCCTCGGCGGGACTTGGCCCCGCGCCACCCTGCCCCGGCTGGACCCCGAACGGCTCCCGGAAGCCGTGGACTTCGCCCGCCGTGCGGTGTGCGGGCTGCTCGCCGCCCGGCCCAAGCTCGTCCACCGGCTGCCTTCGGGCGAAACCCGCCGCGGCGGTCCCTGGCCCTCCCCCCGGAGCTGGGAGATGACCCTCTGCCTGATCGCCTTCGCGACCGCGGCCGGCTCCTCCCGGGACGTGCTCTCCCTGCTGGTCCGGGGAACCGTGGGCGACGGTCCCGGGCTGGAGCTGCTCGCGAGCCTGGACCGGATGGACCTCCCGGACCCCGAGGCGCTGCTCGCCGACCCGGCGGCCGCCGTCCTGCCCGAGCGCGGGGACCTGCGCCAAGCCGTGCTCGACGGTGTGGTCGAGGCGGTGCGGGGGCGCCCGGAGAAGTCCCGCTGGGACGCGGCGTGGGCGCTCCTGGCCCGGGCGCTGGAGACCGGTGCCCCGGACCTGGTGGTCGTTCCCGCGAGCACGCTCGCCGCGCTGCGCCGCGAGGGCTGGGAGGTCCCGGCCGCGATCGACCGGCTCGCCGGGGCCGTGGCCCTGTCCCGGCGTGCCGACCGGGCGGCCGCCCGGTCGGGCGTGCCCGTCACGGCGGGCCGATGACGGCCGTGACGCTGGACCTGGACAAGCTCTACTCCGCCCGGCTGCACGCCGTACGCGTGCGGCCGTACCTGGCCACGGCGCTGTTCGCCCTGCACGTCGTGGAATCGCGCCGGGTCCCGACGATGGCCGTCGACCGCCACTGGCGCTGCTACGTCTCGCCCGGCTTCGTGGACCGCACTCCCGTGGAGGAACTGGCCGCGGTCTGGGTGCACGAGGTGTCCCACCTGCTGCGCGACCACCACGGACGCGGGGACCGGGCCGCGCGGGAGCACGGGCTGACCGGCCCGGGGGAGCGGCTGCGGATGAACATCGCGGCCGACTTCGAGATCAACGACGACGCGTACGGCGACGGGCTGGTCCGGCCCGAGGGCGCTGTCCAGCCGAAGGCCGTGGGGCTGCGGGAGGGGGAGCTCATGGAGGAGTACCTGACGCAGTTCGGACTCGGGCCCCGCACGCAGCACATGGCCTGGCTGGACTGCGGCAGCGGCGCCGACGGGCTGGAACGGGAGTGGGACCTCGGACCGGACGGCGCGCACGGCCTGAGCGAGCAGGAACGGGACGCGGTCCGGTTCCGGGTGGCGCAGGGCATCACCGGCCGGCCGGGGAACACCCCGAGCGGCTGGAAGCGCTGGGCGCAGGAGGTGTACCACCCGCCGCAGCCCTGGCGGGAGTTGCTGGGAGCGGCCGTCCGCTCCGCCACCTCCGGATCAGGTGCGGGCGACGACTACACCTACAGCCGGCCGTCGCGGCGTTCGGCCGGGGTGCCGGGCGCCGTGCTGCCGAGCCTGCGGCGCCGGCCGCCCCGGGTCAGCGTGGTCATCGACACCTCCGGGTCCGTCAGCGACGCCGAACTGGGCAGCGCGCTCCTGGAAGTCACTGCCATCTCCCGCGCCGTGGGCGGCCGCCGCGACCTGGTCACCGTGGTGCCGTGCGACGCCTCGGCCCGGATCGCCCATCCGCTGTGCCGCGCCGAGGGGATCCCGCTGCTGGGCGGCGGGGGTACGGATCTGCGCACGGGCTTCGCCACGGCGCTGCGCTCGGCGCCCCGGCCGGACGTGATCGTGGTCCTGACCGACGGGCAGACGCCCTGGCCGGGCACGCGGCCGCCGTGCCGGACGGTGGTGGGGCTGTTCCCCCGGACGGGCCGCAGGCGTTCGTGGGACGAGGACGGTGACTACGTCCCCGACGCGCCGCCCGCCTGGGCGCGCGTCGTGGAGATCGGCTAGCCGGGCGGCGTACCGGCGGCTACCGCTTCGGCCAGTACCAGAGGGGTTCGTCCAGCGGGCCCTCGCGCCCGGCCACCTCGGTCTGGCCGAAGTCCTTGACCAGGGTGATGGTCCGCAGGTCCACGCGGTGCCGGCGGACGCCCGCGGCCAGGGCTTCCGCCAGCGGGGCGGCGTGCGTGACCACCACCGTCTGGGTGTCCCGGGCCACCGTGAGGATCAGGTCCGCGAGGGGGCCCAGCAGGTCGGGGTGGAGGCTGGTCTCCGGCTCGTTGAGCACCATCAGGGCGGGCGGGCGCGGGGTCAGCAGGGCGGCCGTCCACAGCAGGTAGCGCAGCGTCCCGTCGGAGAGTTCCGCCGCGCCCAGCGGGCGCAGCAGCCCGTGCTGGTGCAGCTCCAGCTCGAAGCGGCCGTCCCGTTCCGAGACCGCCACCCGGCTGCCCGGGAAGGCCGCCTCGACGGCCGCGTCCAGCGCCGCGTGGTCGCCGGTCTCCCGGATCGTCTGGAGCGCGGCCGGCAGGTCGGAGCCGTCCGCGGCGAGTACCGGCGTACGGGTCCCCACGCGCGGGGTGCGGGCCGGGGCGTCGGCGTCCGTGCGGACGTGGTCGTAGAACCGCCAGGAGCGGATCCGTTCGCGCAGGGCCAGCAGGTCGGGAGCCAGTTGCGGGTCCGCGAGTTCGCTGAGCACGGAGTCGTACGGGCGCAGGGCGCCCTGGGTGCGGTGCCAGCCGCCGTCCGCGGTCCGGGTGCGCACGGCGGGCCCCGCACGGTCCGAGAGCAGGGCGGCGGGGCGCAGGACCGGCCCGGCCCAGGTGCACTCCCGTTTGATCTCGGGGTCCAGTCCGAAGAGCGAGCCGCGGACCGGCGCGGGGTGGCCGAAGTCCACCGCGTAGCCGAACTCGTCTCCGGCGAAGCCGAGCCGCAGGCTCACCGGTTCGGAGCGGACGGTCGGCTCGACCGCGTACCGGCCCTCGCGCACGGCCCGCCCGGTCTTCTCAGGGCCGGCCCACAGGGTGGAGGGCAGTCCGCCCTCCCGTGCCAGCGCCGCGATCGCACCGCCCCGCGCGGAGTCGGCCAGCAGCCGCAGGGACCGGTACAGGCTGGACTTGCCCGTGCCGTTGGCGCCCGTCACCACGGTGAGCCGGCCGAGGGGGACGACGAGCCGGCGCAGGGAGCGGTAGTTCTCCACCGCGAGGGTCGTGATCACGTCGTGCTCGTGAGCCGGTCGTGCGCAGGCGCCGGCCGTGCCGTGTCGCGTCCGTGCCGTGGGGCGGTCATGCCTCCGGGTGCTCCTCGGGGGCGAGGAAGCGGCCCATCGGCAGCACTTGGCGGCCCCAGGTGCTCGCCATGATCTGCCCGGCGAGCAGGTACGTGGCTCCGAGCGCGGCCAGCAGGCCGCTCCAGCCGGTGATCCGGTTCCAGACCACGGAGCCGGTGAACCCGCTGATCGTCATGGCCACGAAGACCACCAGCACGCACGTGAAGGTGGACAGCAGCACCAGGTGGATCCGCCAGCTGCCGATCCACAGCACGAACACCACGAACACCCACGGCAGCGTGAACAGCCCGCTCACGTCCCCGCGCAGCGCCGGATCGGTGGCCGGCAGCACCCACTGGAGCAGGAGGGCCTTGGACATCCAGAACAGCCCGAAGCCGCCGAAGACGGTGGCGTGCCAGGTGTCGCCGCGCTGCGCCTGGAAGAGCCCGGCCAGCAGCTGGGCGAGCCCGCCGATGAAGAAGCCGACCAGCGGCAGCACGGAGTGGCTGAGCTTCTCGGGGAAGATGCCCGCGTCGATCCCGGTGGCGATGGTGGTGACGACGATGAATCCGGTGAGGCCGAGGGGGCCCAGCTGCGCCTGCGCGCTGGGCTCCATCCGCTTGACGGAGACGGCCTGTTCGGCCGGTCCCATGCGGTTGCGGACGTGGATCGGGTTGTTCATCGCACGGCTTCCCGCTCCGGCAGGGCGTCCGGACCCTCGGGGAGCCCGCTGCCCACCGCCGCGCCCGCCTTGCCCCTGCGGCCCGCCGCACAGGCCAGCGTGATCGCCGAGCCGAGCACCGCCCAGCCGCTCAGGACCAGCAGTGGCCCGGTGATGTCATTGCCCTTGAAGTACGCGATCGAGCGCCCGGCGTACGTGCCGGCGCCCGGCGGCAGCCACGGGCCGATGGCCTTCCAGAACGGCGGCAGCAGCGGGTACGGGTAGGCGCCGCCCGCGCTCGGGTTGCCGAGCACCACCACCAGCAGGATCGCCAGGCCGATGCCGACCACGCCCGCGAGGCCCTGGAAGGCCAGGGTGATCGCTCCGACCGCGAAGACCACGAGGGCGCCGAGTCCCCACAGACCCCAGATGCTGCCGGGCAGCGCACCCAGGATCGGGTCCGCGATGACCGCGCCGAGAAGTCCGGCCGCGACGGCGTACACGAAGAGCGCGCCGAGCCGGATGATGGCGCGGTGCACGTTCGCGGGCCGGGCACCCGCGCTGATCGCGAGGATCGCGGCACACAGGTAGCCGCCCACGCACCAGCCCACGACCAGGTAGAACGAGCTCAGGCCGCGCCCGTCGCCGGCGGCCGCGGGTGCCACGTCCACGACGCTCACGGTCCGGCCCCGGGTCTTCTCGACGAGGCCGACGACCTCCTCCAGGGCCTGCGACAGGGAGGCCCCGGCGCCGCTCGCGACCAGCAGCTTGTCGGTCGTGCCGGCCGGGTCGATGATCAGCGCGCCGTCCACGTCCCGGTTCTGGATCTGCCGGAGCGCCGTCGCCTCGTCCTGTACGGCACGGGGGTCGAGCGGCTTGCCCGGCAGCGCGGAGAGCTGTTTCGCCGTCTGCTCGGCGATCGGCGCGGCCGGCGCGGCCACCGCGATGGGGATCTCGCTGGGCTTGGGGTGATGGAAGGCCCCGATGTACGAGGTGATGAAGGCGAGCTGGAGCGCCAGTACGCCCAGGACCAGGAGAGCGGCCCGGGTGGTGACGGCGTCCTTGATCTCGGCGAGGAAGCCGCCGGACTGCCCTGGGTCTGTGTGGGTGGACTGGGTCATGTCTCACACGCTCGGCGTACCGGGCGCCGGGCGCAGCAGGGGAGGGCCGAACGGATGACGGCCGTCGGAGCGGACCGCGGATTTTTTACCGCCGCGTAACTTCCCAGTTTTGCTACTCGCCCGTAATTTAGCGGCTGCAGCACCCCCTTGTGATCCGGATCACGGGATGCACCCCCACGTACTTCCCGCGCCATCCCTCGTTACTCCCCTTGAGCCGCAAGGAGATCACACGATGCTGCCCTGGAGACGCCTGCTCCGCCCGCTGGCCGTCCTCACCCTGACCGCCGCCGCACTCGTCGCCCCCACCGGAGCGGCCCAGGCCGCCTCGGCGCCGAGCAGCGGTTGGAACAACTGGTCCTGCAAACCGTCCGCCGCCCACCCCCGGCCCGTCGTCCTGGTCCACGGAACCTTCGGGAACTCCGTCGACAACTGGCTCGGCTTCGCCCCGTACCTCGTCCACCGGGGCTACTGCGTCTACTCCCTCGACTACGGGCAGCTGCCCGGCGTCCCCTTCTTCAACGGGCTCGGGCCCATCGAGGCGTCCGCCGGGCAACTCGACGTCTTCGTCGACAAGGTGCTCGCCTCCACGGGAGCGGCCGAGACGGACATCGTCGGCCACTCCCAGGGCGGCATGATGCCGCGCTACTACCTGAAGTTCCTCGGCGGCGCCGCCAAGGTCAACGCCCTGGTCGGGCTCGCCCCCGACAACCACGGGACGACCCTGCTCGGCCTCACCAAGCTCCTCCCGTACTTCCCCGGGGCCGGAGACCTGATCAGCGAGGCCACCCCGGGCCTCGCCGACCAGATCGCCGGATCGCCCTTCCAGAACAAGCTGAACGCGGGCGGGGACACCGTCCCCGGAGTCGCGTACACGGTGATCGCCACCCGCTACGACGAGGTGGTCACCCCGTACCGGAGCCAGTTCCTCACCGGGCCGAACGTCCGCAACGTGCTGCTCCAGGACCTGTGCGCGGTGGACCTCTCGGAGCACGTGGCCATCGGGCTCACCGACCGGATCGCCTGGCACGAGGCGGTCAACGCCCTCGACCCGGCGCACGCCGACCGGACCACCTGCGCGTCGGTCTTCTCCTGACGGCGGCGGGCGGCCCGCGGTGCGGGCCGCCCGTCCGTCACCGGTCACCCGCCACCGGTCCCCGGTCAGCGGCCGTGGCGGCCCGGGGTCGCACGGCGCCGCGCCAGCCCGAACAGCACGGCCGCACCCACGGCCAGGACGCCGGCCCCGCCGATCGCGATCACCGGCGTGGCGCCGCTGCCGCCCGTCTCCGCGAGATCGGTCCCGCTCTGCGAGGGGATCGGGGACGGGGAGCCGCCGCCGTTCGTCTTCGGGTCGTTGTCCCCGTGGCCGCTGTGCTCCACCGTGGACTTCGAGGCGCCCTGGGAGATCTGCTCGTCGGTGGGGGCCGAGGGGATCTCCGAGGGGAGCTTGGACGGCCGCCCCGAGGGCACGGAAGTCGGCTTCGTGCTCGGCTTCGAGGTCGGCTTGGCAGTGGGCCGGCCCCCGCCGCCACCCGTGCCACCGGTGCCGCCCCCGCCGTTGTCCTTGCCGAAGACCACGTCCGAGCAGGTGTAGAAGGCCTCCGGGCTGTCCGAGCGCTGCCAGACGCTGTAGATCAGGTGCCGGCCGGTCTTCTTCGGGACGGTGCCGGAGAAGACGTAGTCGCCGCTCTGCATGCCCGGGTCCGTGACCTTCGCGAAGGGCGCCGCCTCCAGGTCGGACCACTTCAGCGGCTTCGACGGGTCGTAGCCGTCCTTCGTCACGTACAGCTCGAAGGAGCCCTTGTGCGGGGCGGTCCCCTTGTAGCGGAAGGTGTGCGCGCCCGCGGCCATCGGGCTCGCCGGCCAGTCGGCGCGCGCCAGGTCCAGCCCCCTGTACTTGTCATTGCCGGCCGAGCACAGCTGCCCGTCCGGGATCAGCGCCTTGCTCTGACCGGCGGCGTTGGCGATGTTCACCGCGTTCCAGTCGTAGAACGCCTGCGCCCCGCTCGCCGCCACCGCCGCCTTGCAGGCCGCCGACTTGGGGGACTCCGGCCCCTCCGCGTAGCACGCCGCCACCCGGCTCACCGGGTCCGTCATCGAACCGTGGGCGGCCGCCGGAACGGCGGCGTACGCGGCCACCGCGAGCGGGGCGAGGCCGGCGGCGGCGATGCGGGCGGCGGTACGGCGTGCGGGCATGGCGGATCTCCTCTGGGCACGGCACAGGGCTGCGCGAGTGGTGGGTGCGCCGGAAGGCCGAGGCTGGGCGGCGCCGCCCCTCACGGGTTCGCGGCGCCGCCTCCGGCCCTCCCTGGCCCAGCCAAACTAACCGCCCGAACCCCGCGTTCCACCGGGTTCGGGCCCCTGGAGCCGATCCTTAGGGCGCAGTTAAGGAGCCACTAAGCGGGGCCTACAGATAGCGTGCCCGGCAGTGCCGCGGCCGCCGCCGGGCCGCTCCCCGGTCAGGACAGCAGGGCGCCCAGGCCCGCGGCCGAACGGGCCTGGGCGTCCAGGGCGTCGAGGGCCCGTACCGCCTCGGCGGCCGCTTCGGGGTCGGTGTCGCAGAGCCCGCTCTCGGCGAACTCGTCCTCGTCGAGCCGCAGTACCGAGCTCCCGTCGGCCGACACCCACAGGTCGAGGTCCAGGTCTTCGATCAGGATCACACCGTCCCGCACCGACGCCGGGCGGGTGACGTCGCAGTACCAGCCCTTGAGGACGCCCTCGCCCGTCCGCACCTCCTTGACCGCGTACCAGCGGTCGCGCCAGAAGTGCTCGGTGAACACGTCGCCCGGCTCGAAGCGGACGAAGCCGAAGTCCCGTACCCCGGGGGCCGCCCAGGGGGCCCGTACGGTGATCCGGGTGCCCGTGTCGGCCACCAGCTCGGCCGGGTAACGGATCTTCGTACGGCCCGCCTTGGTGAGGGTGACGGTCAGCTGCGCGGTCATCGGAGTGTCTCCAGATCTCTCGGTTTCGTTCAATTGTCCGATGTGGGAAGGTGCTTGGCGAAGCGGGTCTCGGTCGCGCAGATCTCGTACCCGAACCGGCTGTTGATCGCGAGCATCGGGGCGTTGCCGGTGTCGTTGCCGGTGAACGCCTCCGTGTAGCCCGCCGTGCGGGCCCGCAGCAGCGAGTCGGTCTTGGCGGTCCGGGCCAGTCCCAGCCCGCGGTACGGGCGCAGGGTGCCGGTCATCGCGGAGGAGTAGCGGGTGCCTCCGTCCGTGTGGGCCGCGGTGAAGGCGGCCACCTTGCCGTCGACCAGGACCACGGTGGTGAGGTCCAGATCGAGGTAGGGGTGGTTCCAGGTGTGCCGCAGCCAGTCCTCGTAGTCGTCGAAGTCCTGCGACACGTCGCCCGGTTCGTCGGAGCTCGCCGCCGCGTCGGCCTCGAAGAGCGGCCGCGGGTCGGCGGCGAAATCCGAGCCGGCGCGCAGTTCGGTCCCCGCCGGCAGGTTCCCGGGAAGGGCGGGCAGCGCGGCCGTGGCGAGGTCCAGGCGCAGGAAGTGCGCGGAGCGGGAGGCGCGGTAGCCGTGCCGCTCGGCGAAGGCGCGGTGCGGCGGCTCGTCGAGGACCCAGGCGTACGCGTCCTGCGCGCGCTCGGCTCCCAGATGCTCCTCGGCCGCGCCCAGCAGGGCGGCCCCGGAGCCGAGCCCGCGGTGAGCGGGGTCGACGTAGGCGTTGACGAACCCCTGGCCCGGTTCGGGGCTGTCGTAGACGATGCCGACCTGGGCGGTGCCCACGACGAGGCCCTCGGCGTTCTCGGCGACGAGGAGGCGGTAGCGCTTGTCGGGGTGGGCGGAGGCCACTTCGAAGGCCACCCCGAGGGCGGTGCTGATCATGAAGGGGAGGGCGGCGCGGCGCACCCGCACGACGGACTCGGCGTCGGTCGGGTCGTTCGGGCGCAGATCCCTGATGGTTGTGATCACGTCTGCGACGGTATGGGCGGCCGGGGGTCGGGCGCCTGCGAATTTCCCGGCGGATGGGGGACAATCGGCCGCGTGACCTCGACTTCCCCGCACCTGAAGATCCGCATCGACGGCGCGGCGGGCGCCGCCGCCCCGTACGAGCAGTTGCGCGCCCAGATCGCCGCCGGGGCGCGGGCGGGCCGGCTGCCCGCCGGGTTCAAACTGCCGACGGTCCGCGGGCTGGCGGAAGAACTGGGGCTGGCGGCGAACACGGTCGCGAAGGCGTACCGGACGCTGGAGTCGGACGGCGTGATCGAGACGCGCGGCCGGGCCGGCAGCTTCGTGGCGGCGTCCGGTGACGGTCCCGCCCGGGAGGCGGCCGCCGCCGCGCAGGCCTACGCGGAGCGGGCGCGGCGGCTGGGCCTGACCTTCGACGAGGCGACGGCGGCGGCGCTGGACGCGCTGCGCGCGCGGTACGCGGACTGACGGCCGGACGGCTCCCCGCGCGGCGGCGGCCCTGCGCGGCGGCGCCCCTGTGTGGCGGCGCCCCGCCGGTCAGTCCTTGCGCGGGAACAGGCGGGCCTGGAGGTGGTGCTGCATGGGCTGGCCCACGGCCGCCATCTCCTGCACGATCGTCAGCCCGCCCTCCTGGAGCGCGTACCGGCGCTTCATGCCGGTGACCTCCTTGGCCCGCGGGGTCAGCCCCACGGTGTCGGTGGCCATCTCGATCTCCGTACCGGAGACCCGGCCGACGTACGTCTCGACGATGCCCGTCGGGTGGGCGAGCGTGACCTCGACCGAGGCGTCCGGGAGGATGCGCCACCACCCGGTCTCCCGCCCCGCGGGGCGCAGGGCCGTGCCGGAGTCGTCGATCAGCCAGGCGCGGGACTCGTAGCAGAGGAAGGGCCGGCCGTCGTGGCTGAAGGTGATCTCCTGCTCGTACCGGAACCCGTGCTCCAGCGTCGGGTACTCGCCGCTGCCCCGGCCGTGCCAGCGTCCGATGAGGCCGAGCACCGGCTGGAGCTGCGGGTGCGGCTCGGGGCCCTCGCCGAGGACGTGGCTGTCGGGGAAGGGGTTGACCTGCGCCGGTTCGAGCACGGTGGGTTCTCCTGTTCGTGGTTCCCCCGAGGGTGCGCGCGGCCGGTGGGGGCCTTCGGCCGCGCCCTCATTGTCCTCGCCGTGCACGCCGCACCCGGACCCGCCGCACCCGGACCCGCCGCACCTACAGGTACATGCCCGCCTCCGTGTCGTGGCCCTGCGGCGGAAGCAGGGCGGCGGGGCCCGAGGCGCCGCGGCGCAGGGCGTAGAGCTCCGCGAGCGTCGCGCCCTCGCGGGAGATGCCCTCGTCGGTGCCGAGCCAGTCCACCGCCTCGCGGTGCGTCAGCCGGCCGATCTCGATGCGGGCGAGGCAGCGCCCCGGCCGGACCACCGCCGGGTGGAGCCGCTCCAGGTCCTCGTTGGTCGTGACGCCCACCAGGACGTTGCGGCCCTGGCCGAGGAGGCCGTCGGTGAGGTTCAGCAGCCGTGACAGCGCCTGCCCGGCGGTGTGCCGGGCCTCGCCGCGGATCAACTCGTCGCAGTCCTCGAGCAGCAGCAGCCGCCAGCGGCTCTTCGCGGTGCCCTCGTCCTCGCCGATCGCGATGTCCATCAGGTAGCCGATGTCGTTGAACAGCCGCTCCGGGTCCAGTACGCAGTCCACCTGGCACCAGTCCCGCCAGGACCGGGCGAGCGTGCGCAGGGCGGAGGTCTTCCCGGTGCCCGGAGGACCGTGCAGCAGGAGCAGCCGGCCGGCGATGTCGTCCGGGGTGACCTTCATCAGCCGGTCCATCGCCCCGGCCACCGGAGCCGTGTAGTTGGGCCGCACCTCTTCCCAGGTGCCGGCCGCGATCTGCCGGGTCGTGCGGTAGGGGCCGCGGCGCGGGGAGACGTACCAGAACCCCATCGCGACGTTGTCCGGCTGCGGTTCGGGCTCGTCCTGCACGCCCTCCGTGGCCTCGCCGAGCACCCCGGCGGCGAGTTCCTCGCTGACGGCCGTCACCGTCACGTCCGCGCCCCGGCTCCAGCGGGAGACGAGCATGGTCCAGCCCTCGCCCTCGGCGAGCGTCGCGCTGCGGTCGCTGTCACGGGCGGAGCGCAACACCGTTGCTCCGGACGGCAGCAGGGTGGCTCCCGGCTTGACGCGGTCGATCGACACGCTGTGTGAGTGGGGCTGCTCGCCGGACGCGAAGCGGCCGAGGAACAGCGCGTCGACGACGTCCGACGGGGAGTCGCTGTCGTCGACGTTGAGCCGGATCGGCAGTGCGTCTTGAGGGTTGGCTGGCATGGCGCCCATGATCCGGCACGAACTGGCCTCATGCACCCGTGTTTCGCCGGAACGGGTGGCGGGATTCCCTCTTCAAACGCCGTGCGGGTGAAGATTCGCGCCGCATGTCTGCCCCGAACATTCTTGGCATGGACACTTCCAGCGGACCCCGGCTCCTTGTACCACGGACTCAGGAGTAACTCCGGAGTAACCCCCCACGAGGAGCCGCACACATGAGCATGAGAATGCCTCGTTTCGCCGCCTTGGCCTCTGCCCTGTTACTCGCCGCGGGCGCGGCCCTGTTCGGAGCCGGCCAGGCGACCGCCGCCGCCGACTTCGGCTACGTCGCCCTCGGCGACTCGTACTCCTCCGGCGTCGGCGCCGGCAACTACGACAGCGCCAGCGGGAACTGCAAGCGAACCACCCGCGCCTACCCGGCCCTCTGGGCCGCCGCACACTCCCCCCAGACCTTCTCCTTCGCCGCCTGCTCGGGTGCTCGTACGGGTGATGTGATGAGCGGCCAGCTCGCACCGCTGAACGCGGGCACCGACCTCGTGAGCATCACCATCGGCGGCAACGACGCCGGATTCTCCGACGTCATGACCACCTGTGTCCTCCAGTCCGAAGCCACCTGCGTGAGCCGCGTCAACCAGGCCAAGGCCTACGTCGACTCCACCCTCCCCGGCCAGCTCGACACGGTCTACAACGCCATCCACAGCCGGTCCCCGGGCGCCCGCGTGGTCGTCCTCGGCTATCCCCGCTTCTACAAGCTGAACGGCAACTGCGTGGCCGGGCTGTCGGAGGGCGAGCGCGCGGCCATCAACGGCGCCTCCGACTACCTCAACGCCGCCATCGCCAAACGCGCCGCCAACCACGGCTTCGCCTTCGCCTCGGTCGCCGGCGCCTTCACCGGGCACGAGATCTGCTCCGGCAGCGAGTGGCTGCACAGCCTCAACTGGCTGAACATCGGGGAGTCCTACCACCCGACCGCCGCCGGACAGTCCGGCGGCTACCTGCCCGTCTTCACCAGCGCCGCCTGACGCGTCACGGACTGGCCGTCGGACCCGGGTTCGGTGACGGGGAAGCGGGCGGTCCGGACGTACCCGGGGAGGAGGCCCCGCCCGTCGGGGTCTCCTCCTCGCACGTCACCGAGAACTCCAGCCAGGCCGAAGCCACCTCCGACGGCGCCCGGACCTCCAGCCGCACCGCGTCCTCGAGGGTCGTGTTCGGGTGGTGCGTCAACTCCGTGTGATCCAGCCGTACGCTCCCCGGTCCGCCCGCCGGATACGCGAGGGTCCGCCAGCCGGGGCCGGAAGTCTCCCCGCTGCGCGTCGCCCACCGGTACTCCACCACCGCCGGCGTCCGGTCCACCGCCACGGTGGCGGTGAAGGCGGGGGCCTCGGCGGCGGGCGCCGGGCACACGCCCCGGTAGGTGTCCCGGAGGGCCTGGACGGCGGACACGGTGATGCCCGGCGGCGGCGTGGCCGAAGGGGAGGGGGAGGGGGACGGCGAGGGCGAAGGGGACGCGCTCGGCGTGGGGGTCGGAGAAGGCGAAGCGCTCTGCGTGACGGTCGGGGCGGTCGTCGCCCCGTCTCCGCCGTCCCCGCCCGTGTCGCGGTCCCTCAGCAGCAGCCATCCCAGCAGCACCACCACCGCGAGCATCACCACGATCCCGCCGGCCAGCACCGCCCCGGCCCCGTTCCGCTCGGGCTCCGGGGGATACGCCGGCGCCGACCCGGTCCCCGGTGCGGGAGCCGGCAGCGGAGGGGTGGGGTGGCCGTACCGGTGCCGCATCACGGAGGTCGGGCCGTCCGCCCCCGCCACCGGAACCGGCGCCGGACCTGACACCGGCCCGCCGGAGGCCCGTACGGTGGTCCCGCCGGCGCCGACGATGCGCAGCATCCGGGCCGCCTCCGCCGCGGACAGCCGCTCCCCGGGATCCTTGACCAGCAGTCCTTCCAGGACGGGCGCCAGCGGCCCGGCCCGCAGCGGCGGCGGGAAGTCTTCCTCCACCACCGCCCGCAGCGTGGCCACCGGGGACTCCCGGTGGAAGGGCGACACCCCCTCCACGGCCAGGTACAGGGTCACCCCGAGTGCCCACAGGTCCGACGCGGGGCCCGGTTCCTGTCCCAACGCCCGCTCGGGCGGCAGGAATTCGGGGGAGCCGACCACCTCGCCGGTCATGGTGATGGCGCTGGAGCCCTCCAGGCTGGCGATCCCGAAGTCGCCGAGCACCACCCGGCCGTCGTTGGCGATCAGCACGTTGCCCGGTTTGACGTCCCGGTGCAGCACCCCCGCCTCGTGCGCGGAGCGCAGTGCGGCCAGCACCTGTTCGCCGATGTGGGCGGTCCGCTGCGGGGTGAGCGGGCCGTCGCCCTCCAGAACCTCCGCGAGCGAGAGTCCCCGTACGATCTCCATCACGATCCAGGGCCGGCCGTCCTCGGTGGCCACGTCGTAGACGGTGACCACGCCCCGGTGCGAGACGCGGGCCGCGGCCCAGGCCTCCCGCTCCAGCCGCCGGTACATCCGGGTCACCTCGGCCTCGTCCATACCGGCCGGTGCGCGCACTTCCTTGATGGCGACCTCGCGCCCCAGGACCTCGTCCCGGGCCCGCCACACCATGCCCATCCCGCCGCGGCCGAGCGGGCCCAGCAGGCGGTAGCGTCCGGCGATGACGCGATCGCCGGCGCCGTCCCCGTTCGACGCGGACTCAGTCACCGAAAGCCTCATTCACGCGCGCCCCCAAGAGCGTTACCGGACGATCACTCCAAGTTAGCGCAGAGCGCGCGCCGTGGCTCCGGTCGCGACAGGAGTCACGCAGTCGGCGCCGACGTGGTTCCATGTCCCGCACACCCCGCCGGATTTCGCGGAGAGTGACGATCGACTCCGCTGAGTAATCGTCAACTCCCGCTCGCCACACGGGCAATTCACACCACCGGGATACCCGTGCACGACGTGGGGACGATAGGGTTACCCTGCCCGGTGGGCCGGGTGCCCTCGTACGGGTGGGGAGAGACATGGAACAGATAGCAATGCGCAGCAGGCCGCCTCGCGTGCCTGCCATCACTTGCGGGAGCGGTGCGACCAGTTCGCGCCTCGACCGCCACCTCGCCGTGCTGGGCGGTCCCGCCGTCCCGCACCGCGAGACCGCCGAGGCGACGCTGCTCATGCGTGAGCTCACCTCGCGCGACCACACGCACCGGCTGCGGAGCCGGAGCGCGCGCGTATCGCTCTTCGCGCCGCTGCGGAGGCTGCGGCGCACCCTCTTCGGCAGCCGCCGTTCGTAGGCGTTCCCGCTTCCGTCCCCGCAGCGCCGCCGCTTCGTCCCCGGCCTGATCGACCCTGCCCAGTCAGCGAACCACACCGTCCCGGCGCAGTGCCGTGATCTGTTCGCCCGTCATCCCCAGGGCGTGCAGCAGGGCTTCGGTGTGTTCACCGAGCGCGGGCACCGCACCCATGTGCGGTGCCGCGCCGCCGGGCAGTCCGATCGGCGGCAGCAGGGCCCGCAGCGGGCCCGCAGGCGAGCCCACCTCCCGCCAGCGGTCCCGGGCCTCCAGCTGCGGGTGCGCGGCGAGCTGTGCCACCGAGTTCAGCCGTGCGCAGGCGATGCCCGCGGCCTCCAGCCGCTCGATCGCCGCGTCCGCGCCGAGCCGGCCCAGGGCCTCGGCGACCACCGCGTCGGTCTTCTCCCGGTTCGCGGTGCGCGCGGCGTTCGTCGCGTACCCCGGATCCTCGGCCAACTCCGGCCGTTCCAGCAGGTGTTCGGCAAGCCGCCGCCACTCCCGGTCGTTCTGCACCGACAGCAGGACCCGGTCCCCGTCCGCCGTCGGGTAGGCGTCGTAGGGCGCGATCACCGCGTGCGCCAGGCCCGTCCGCACCGGCTGCTCCCCGCCGTGCATGGTGTGGTGCAGCGGATGCCCCATCCACTCGGCGAGCGCGTCGAGCATCGACACCTCCACCCTGCCTCCGCGCCCGGTGGTCCCGCGCCGCAGCAGGGCCGCGAGCACCCCCGAGAAGGCGTACATGGCGGCCGCGATGTCCGCCGCCGGAATCCCCGCCTTGACCGGCTGCTCCGGGGTACCGGTCACCGAGACCAGGCCGGCCTCGCACTGGACCAGCATGTCGTAGGCGCGCTTGTGGGCGTACGGGCCTTCGGGCCCGTAGCCGGAGACGTCCACGGCGACCAGCCGCGGGTAGCGGGCGCACAGCGCGGCCGAGTCGAGCCCGAGCCGGGCGGCGGCTCCCTGGGCGAGGTTCTGCACGAACACGTCGGCCCCCTCGAGCAGCCCGTGCAGGACCTCCCGGCCGCGCGGGTCCTTGAGGTCGAGCGCGATCGACTCCTTCCCCCGGTTGGCCCACACGAAATGCGAGGCGAGGCCGTGCGCGGCGGTGTCGTAGCCGCGCGCGAAGTCGCCCCCGTCGGGCCGCTCGACCTTGATCACCCGGGCACCGAGGTCGGCGAGCTGGCGGGTGGCGAAGGGCGCGGAGACGGCCTGCTCGACGGAGACGACGGTGATGCCTTCGAGGGGGAGGGGGTCGGTGGCGTGTGTGTCGGGTTCCATGACGGTCTGCCTACCGGCCCGGAGGGGGATCTGTCATCACACGGGGTGGCGACATCCCCCATTCCTGACGGTTTATCTGCGTATGGTGTGGCGCGCCGGTCACCGACTCTTACCGAAAGGTTGGCCCATGAGACGCCCGACCGCATTCAGTCAGCGCTCCCCGATCCGGCGGGTGACGGTCGTGGTGATAGCTCTGGTCGCCGGGCTCGCGCTGGGGGCCGGTCCGGCGCCCGCCGCGGGCCTCGCCCCGACGCCGCTGAACGTGTCCGTCTCCAACACCAACGGGAACGTGACGAGCCTCACCGCGGACTGTACGAGCGGACCGCTCACCGAGACCCGGCGCATCACCGGCAGCCAGTCGGTGTCCGCCGGGCTGTTCTCCTCGCTGCCCAGCCAGCTCGCCTTCGACCTGCCGGTCAGCGTCGGCGGCACCCAGGCGGCGCTGCGGGGCGACGACGGACGCGTCACGCTGACCAACGCGCGCGGCACCCTGACCCTGAAACTGACCAGCGGAAGCTGCGCCGCGCCGAGCATGTCCTACAACGGGACCACCGTCTCCGGGACCGGCACCTGGACGGTCCTTCCCGACGCGGCGCCGGGCAACTCCTACCGCCAGGCCATCGGTTCGGGCACCTTCAGCATCGTCAACACGGGGATCAGCGTCGGCGGCGGCCGACCGTGGACGCTGAACCTGATGGGCTCGGTGGACCCCCTCCAGCCCACGATCGCCGTGACCCACCGCGCCTTCTGGGGCGGCCCGTTCGCCTACCTCTCCCGGACGCTGAGTGTGGAGTACCGGATCCGGAACACCGGACCCGGGGACGCCTTCGGCGTGGTCCTGAACGATGCGGCCACGAGCTCCCCCGGGGTCACCCGGATCGGCCCGGTGCCGCAGGCGGTCGGCTCGGTGCCCGCCGGCTCCGAGCGGAGCGTCGTGGTCCGCTACCGGGTGTGCGGCATCGCCGCGATCGGCTGCCGCTTCACCGCCAACGTCCAACTGACCGTGGCGGACGCCCTCGACGCCGGTGGCCCCGCGTCGTTCCCGCGGACCGTCCAGGTGCCGGTCGTCCCGGTTCCGTAACGGCGGAGGTCCGCTGCCGCGCTCCCGTGGCGGCGGACCTCGGCTCAGCCGAGGCCGCGTGCGAACCGGCGCGTGGCCGCCGGCACGAAGAGGGCCAGCAGGACCAGTGACCACAGCAGCGCCCCGGCGACCGGGTGCGCGACCGGCCACGCGGCGCCCGCCGCGGCCTCGCCTCCGGCGTTGCCGCACAGGGCGCGCACGGCGGTGGCGACGGCGCTGATCGGGTTCCACTCGGCGAGCGTGCGCAGCCATCCGGGCAGCCCGGCCGTCGGCAGGTACGCGCTGGAGAGCATCGGCAGGACGAAGGTGGCGCCGGCGAGTTGCCCCGCCGCCTCCTCGCTCTTGCTCAGCAGGCCGAGGTACGTCCCCACCCATGCGGTGGCGAAGCGGAACAGCAGCAGGACGCCGAAGGCCCCGAGTGCCCCGGGGAGCCCGTTCTCCGCCCGCCAGCCCATGGCCAGCCCCACCAGGATCAGCGGCACCATCGAGACGGCGGTCGTCACCAGATCCGCCGCCGTCTGCCCGAGCGGTACCGCGCTGCGGCTCATCGGCAGGGTCCGGAAGCGGTCCATCACTCCGCGGTGCGCGTCCTGCGCGGCCGTGAACATGCCGGCCATCAGTCCGTTCGCGGCGGTGGCGGCGAGCAGTCCGGGGACCAGGAACTGCCGGTACTCGGAGCCCGGCATGGCGAGCGCGCTGCCGAAGACGTAGCCGAAGAACAGCAGCATGGCGACGGGCATGGTCTGGGTGAGGACGAGCAGGGTCGGGGCGTGCCGGGCCTTTTGCAGCTGGCGGGTGAGGACGGCGCCGCCGTCGGACAGCAGGGTGCTCATGCCGCGTTCTCCTTCGCGTCGCCGGCCGGGGCGGGGCTCTTCGGGGCCGGGGGAGGTCCGACGAGGCGCATGAAGACCTCGTCGAGGGTGGGCGGGCGCAGGCTCGCGTCGGTGACGGCTATGCCGGCCGCGTCGAGGGCCCGGACGATCCGAGGCAGCGTGAGTCCGGGGTCGAGGGCGGTCGCGCCGACGGTGAGGCGCTCCCGGTCCAGGGTGGGCAGACCCCCGGTCAGCTGGTCGAGCACGGCGGCCGCACCCGCGAGGGCCGCGGCCCCGTCGACGGAGACCTCGGCGTAGGCGCCGATCCGGGCCTTGAGCTCGGCCGGAGTGCCGGTGGCGGCGGCCCGGCCGTGGTCCACGACCACGATGTCGTCGGCGAGCCGGTCTGCCTCTTCCAGGTACTGGGTGGTGAGCAGCACGGTGGTCCCCTCGCGCGCGAGGGCGCGTACGGCCGTCCAGATCTGCTCGCGGGCCGCCGGGTCGAGGCCGGTGGTGGGCTCGTCGAGGAACAGCACCCGGGGCCGGGTGACCAGTCCGGCGGCCAGGTCCAGCCGCCGGCGCATACCGCCCGACCAGGTGCTCGCCACCCGGTCGCCGGCCTCGGTGAGGCCGAAGGCGTCCAGCAGTTCGTCGGTACGGTCCCGGGCCGCCCGGCCGCGCAGTCCGGCGAGGCGGGCGAAGAGCCGGAGGTTCTCGGCGCCGGTCAAATCCCCGTCGACCGAGGCGTATTGGCCGGTGGCCCCGATGGTTCGGCGGACGGCGGCCGGGTCCCGGGCGACGTCGTGTCCGGCGACGAGGGCGCGGCCGGCGGTGGGTGTGGTGAGGGTGGTGAGGATCCGGACGGCGGTGGTCTTGCCCGCGCCGTTGGGGCCGAGGAGCCCGCAGACGGTGCCCTCCGGGACGGCGAGATCCAGACCGCGCAGGGCGTGGACCTCGCCGTAGCTCTTCTCCAGACCTTCACTAAGTACGGCGTACGTAGTAGTCATGCGACGCACCCTACCTGACTACGTACGCCGTACGTAACTACGATGGTGGGGATGGACGAGGTGATGAGCGATGACACCCAGCGGCCGCTCCGCTGAACCCGAAGTGATCTGGGCCCGCCCGCCGCGGGCCGGCCGCGGCCCCCGGCCCGCCCACAGCCGCGACTCGATCGCCGCCGAGGCGGTGCGGATCGCCGACGAGGAGGGGATCGACGCCGTCTCCATGCGGCGGGTCGCGGCCGGGATCGGCGCCGGGACCATGTCCCTCTACAACTACGTGCCGCGCAAGGAGGACCTGTACGAGCTGATGGTCGACGCGGTCAGCGGGGAGTACGACCTCGCCCGGCCGGCCGGCGACTGGCGGGCCGACCAGCTCGCGCTGGCCCGCCAGACCCGGGCCATCATGCACCGGCACCCCTGGCTGCCCCGGCTGCTGAGCCCCGCCTACGGATTCGGCCCGAACGCCCTGCGGTACCTGGAGCACAGCCTGGCGTGCCTGGAGCCGCTCGACGCTCCGGGTGGGGAGAAGCTGGAATTGATCGCCGCGATCAACGGCACGGTCGCCACGTTCGTGGCGGGCGAACTGGCCCTGGCCGAACGGGCCCGCCAACTCCCCTGGAGCGAGACCGAAGAACAGGCCGTACGGGCATCCTGGCTCGGCTCCCGGCTGGCGACGGGGGAGTATCCGCTGCTGGCGGGCGTGCTCGCGACCGCGCCGGGCGTGCCGGGAGAACTGGCCGACCCGGCAGCGGTGTTCGACCGGTCGGTGTCGCGCCTGCTGGGAGCCTGGGGAACCTGACCACGAGCCGTACCGCGGAGCGGGGCGAACCGGCCCCGACCGGGTATCTCAGCCGTCCGGCGTTTGAGGACCGGGGTCTGGGGCGGAGCCCCAGGGGGGTCCGGGCGCAGCCCGGTACCCCCGCTTTCAGCCCGTCCGGCGTTTGAGGACCGGGTCAGGGCTGGCCCTGGGAACGGTGGAAGGGCGGGTAGGGGACTTCGCCCCGCAGGGCCGCCCACCGCCCACCGCCCACAGCGCCACCGCGCCCCGAGCCCGCGCTGGGCCCGAGCCCGCCCGGGGTCCGCGCCCGCCCCGGGGCAGGCCCCGCTCCGGCAGCCCGCCCCCGCGAGGCCCCTGCGGCTCAGAGCAGCGCGAACTGCCCGCCCGGCCCCTCCTCCTGGTGGTCCAGGACCGAGGCCGGCCTCCGGGCCCAGCCGGGCGGCGGCAACACCCCACCCGCACGCAGCTCGTCGGCGGTCAGCGCAGGCCCCACCTCGAACGCGGCCCGCTCCGGCTCCAGTTCGGCCAGCAGCGCCAGGGTCGTCACCAGGGCGAGCAGCTCCGAGGTCCAACCCTGCGGCCACTCGGCCGGGCCCACCGCGTCCAGCCCCTCCGTCTCCGGGTCCCGGTGCGCGAGCCGTGCGGCGAACCAGGACTCCAGGACGCGGACGCCCTGGACCTCGTACGCCCACGCCCCGGCGGGCACGGGCGACACGGTGCCGGTGCCGCCGCTCGCGCCCCCGTCCCCGCCCCCGCCCCCGAGCGTCAGGGTCTCGCTCTCCGGATCGTACGAGAGCTCCCGCGGCCACGCCGGCAGCGCCGAGCGGACGTACGGCCGCCGCCCGCCGGGCAGCCGGGGCGCCTCGCCGCCGCGGGCCCCGCGCAGCCGGACGGAGAGCAGCCGGTGCCCCAGCTCCAGCCCGGCCCGCCAGCGCGTGGCGTCGGCGGTGAGGGGGACCTCGTACCCCCGGGGGCCGGGGCGGCCGGCGGCGAGGATCCAGCAGAGCACGTCCTCGGGGGTGACCCAGGTGCCGTACCGCTCGCCGAGCAGGTGCTGCAGCCCGGGGGCGAGATTGGGCTCGGCGCCGCCCGGGCGGCGGTGCAGCGGGCGGATCCGGCCGAGCCGCCCGGCCGGCAGGTGCGCGGTGACCAGCAGCGCCGCCGACTGCGCGGGCTCCACGACGAACAGCTGGTGCCCGTCCAGCACCCGCCACAGTTCCGGGCGGGCCAGGTCGATGAGCCGCTGGTCGGGCAGCAGCCACTGCTCGTCGAAGGGCTCGCGCAGGATCCGTACGGGGTCGGGCCGGGGGCCGGGCACGTCCGCGAAGCGGGCCGTGGAACCGGCGCGCTGGCCCGGCAGCGCCGCCGCCCCGGCGCCCGTGGTCCGCGCCCGGGTCGGGCGGAACAACCGCTCCCGCTCGGGGCCCTCGGCGGCGGCCAGGGCGGCCCACCGGGCACGCAGGGTGGCCGGATCGGGGGCCGCGACCCAGGCCCGGCCCAGGCGCAGGGAGCCCACGGCCCAGGGCATCAGATCGTCCAGCAGCGGGTCCCGCGGGGATGCGTCAGCGCTCACCCGGCCGATGGTAGCGACGCCACCCGGTGACCGGGCCGCGTCCAGGCCGGAGAGTTAGGCTCGCTATGGAGGGATCTGCCCGGATCCGCACGGAGCCGGGCCGAACCAGACGACCCGGGAGGCGGACATGAGCCAGTACGACGAGTACTCGACCCCGTCGCAGGCCGAGGGAGAACGGCTCGACGAGGACCTGGACGAGAAGCAGAAGAAGCTCCGCCACGCCCAGACGCAGCGGACCACGCCGTCCCAGGCGGAGGGCGAGCGCGGGGCGGAGGACGACCAGAAGTAGAGGGCGACCGGAAGTAGAGGACGACCGGAAGTAGAAGGCGACCTGAACTAGAGGGCGACCTGAAATCAGTGTGCGTCGACGGTCACGGTGAAGGAGAACCGGTCCCCGCGGTAGCGGATCCGTGCCACGTCCACCACCCGGCCGGAGGCGTCGTACGTGACGCCCGTGTAGTGCAGGATCGGGCTCAGCAAGGGCACTTGGAGCAGATCGGCCGTGAGCGGGTCCGCGAGCCGCGCCTCCACGGTGTCGGTGATCCGGCTGATGTCCACCTTCACGATGTCCCGCAGCACCTTCGTCATCGGCCAACGCTCCAGATCCGCCAGGTCGATGGAGTCGGCGAGCTCCGGACGTACCGCGTTCTCCGCCCAGTTGGTCGGCTCGCCGCTCTCGCTGTCGTGCCGGAGCCTGCGGTACGTGACCACCTCGGCGGTGTCCGGGAAGTGCTCCAGCAGCTCCCCGGACACCGCCGTCCGCTCGTGCCCCAGGATCGTCGTGCGGTCACCCGACTGCTGCGCCACGATCGCGTCGACCGAGCCGAGCAGCTGGACCGGCGCCCCGCGCAGCGCCGTCGGCTCGATGAAGGTCCCGCGCCGCCGGTGGCGGCTGATGAGGCCCTCGGTCTCCAGCTCCTTGAGCGCCTGCCGCATGGTCAGCACGCTCACCCCGTAGTGCTCGGCGAGCCGCTCCTCGGTGGGCAGGCGCAGCGAGGCGTCCGCGGTGCGCCCGAGTATGGAGGCGCGCAGCGACTGGGAGACCTGGTACCAGAGCGGGAGCTTCCGGTTCAGTACCAGCGAGTCGGGGGCGAAGGCGGTCACGGGTGGTTCTCCGTAGGACGGGGTGGGCGCGGCGGCGGCGCCGCGCGTCATGCTCGTGATGTTAGGCGCGGAAGTGGCGCTGGAGCCCCTGCCAGACGTCGTCGTATCCGCTCTGGAGGTGGTCCGCGCCGGCCGCCTGGGCGGTCGCGGTGATCGGCCAGCGGGTCTCGAACATGAAGGCCAGACCGTCGTCGATCTTCTGCGGCTTCAGTTCGGCGGCGCTCGCCCGGTCGAAGGTCTCCCGGTCGGGGCCGTGCGCGGACATCATGTTGTGCAGCGAGCCGCCGCCGGGCACGAAGCCTTCCGCCTTGGCGTCGTAGGCGCCGTCGATGAGCCCCATGTACTCGCTCATCACGTTCCGGTGGAAGTAGGGCGGGCGGAAGGTGTCCTCACCGACCAGCCAGCGCGGCGCGAAGACCACGAAGTCGACCCCTGCCAGGCCCGCCGTGTCGGAGGGCGAGGTCAGCACCGTGAAGATGGACGGGTCGGGGTGGTCGTAGCTGATGGAGCCCAGGACGTTGAAACTGCGCAGGTCGTAGACGTACGGGACGTGCGTGCCGTGCCAGGCGACCACGTCGAGCGGGGAGTGGTCGTAGGTGGCCGTCCAGAGGTTGCCGCAGAACTTGTTGACCACCTCGGTCGGACGCTCGTCGTCCTCGTACGCGGCGACCGGCGCCCGGAAGTCACGGGCGGCGGCGAGCCCGTTGGCGCCGATGGGGCCCAGGTCGGGGAGCTCGAAGGGGCGGCCGTAGTTCTCGCAGACGTACCCGCGGGCGGTCTCGTCCTGGAGCTCCACGCGGAAGCGGACCCCGCGCGGGATCAGCGCCATCTCGCCGGGCCCGGCGCTCAGCAGCCCGAACTCGGTGCGCAGGAGCAGCCCGCCGCGCTCGGGGACGATCAGCAGCTCGCCGTCGGAATCGCTGAACACCCGGTCGGTCATGGAGGCGTTCGCGGAGTAGAGGTGGATGGCCATGCCGGAGCGCTGGGTGGCGTCGCCGTTGCCGCCGAGGGTCCACAGGCCCGCCAGGAAGTCGGTACCGGGGGCCGGGTCGGGCAGCGGGTTCCAGCGGAGCCGGTTGGGGTCGGCCGGGGCCTCCGTGAAGGGCGCGCTGCGCAGGGCGCCGTTGCCGGTCCGGATGAAGGGCGGGTGCGCGGCCGAGGGGCGGATCCGGTAGAGCCAGGAGCGGCGGTTGTGGGAACGCGGCTCGGTGAACGCGCTGCCGCTGAGCTGCTCCGCGTAGAGACCGAGGGGGGAGCGCTGGGGAGAGTTCCGCCCGATCGGCAGTGCACCGGGGACCGCCTCCGAGCTGTGCTCATTGCCGAAGCCGGTGAGGTAATCCAGCGCCTCCGCCGTCTTCCTGGCCTGCTCGCTGCCGCCGCTCATTGCACGCTCCCGGTCTGCCGAAGGAATCCTATGCCTGACAGTAGGATTCCTGGGCCCATGCGTCAACGGGGGATTCCGGCCGGTCGGCCGGTGCGCGGGACGTGGCGGGGTCGGCGGGGTGGGTCGGACGGGGTTCGGGGTGGGCGCCGGGCGGGGCTCAGGGCGGGGTTCGGGGTGGGCGCCGGGCGGGGCTCAGGGCGGGGCCCGGGGTGGGGTCCGGAGTGGGTCAAGGGCGGGGTCCAGGGGTGGGCGCCGGGTTACGACTCGGCCTGTCAGGGGTCTATTGCTGCGCGAGGGGATCCCAAAAGGTGAACATTCCTCTACTCTCACGCGCATGTCGTGGACCCGCAGGTTTCCTGCTGTGCCGGCGGCGCTCCTCGCCGCCCTCCTAGCGCTTCTGTCACTCCTCGTCGCCGCGCCCGCCGCGAGCGCGCACGAGGAGCGCCCCGTCGAGCTCCCCGACGGCACCGGCTCCGTACCCGCCTACCGTGCGGGCGAGCCCGACCTGATCGTCTGCAAGACCGACCGGCCCGCCTTCGAGCGCCGGATATCCGCCTTCCCCGACGCCCTCAAGCAGCGCAACCTCGTCCTCTACGAACGCTGCGAGAAGAACGGCTTCCGCGATCTCCAGGCGGCGGTCGACGCCGTGGACCGCCCGGGCATGAACATCGCGATGCTCCCCGGCCTCTACGAGGAGGAGCCCTCGCTCCCCGCGCCGACCGGGGAGTGCGCCTCGCTCAAGGCGCCCAACTCCTCGCTCGGCTACCAGATCCTGACCTACGAGCAGCAGGTGGCCTGCCGCCACAACCAGAACCTGGTCGCCATCCTCGGCAAGACCGACCTGCAGATCGAAGGCACCGGGGCCTCCCGCCAGGACGTGGTCATCGACGCCAAGTACCAGAAGCTGAACGGGATCCGCGCGGACAAGTCCAACGGCATCTACTTCCGCAACTTCACCGCCCAGCGCACCACCTTCAACTCGCTGTACGTCCTTGCGGGCGACGGCTTCGTCATCGACGACGTGCTGACCCGCTGGAACGACGAGTACGGCTTCCTGACCTTCGCCAGCGACCACGGGCTCTACAAGAACTGCGAGTCCTACGGCAACGGCGACTCCGGCATCTACCCCGGCAGCGCCTCGAACATCAACGACGGCCGCGGCTACGACGTCCCCCGCTACTCCATCGAGATCACCGGCTGCCGCAGCCACCACAACATGGTCGGCTACTCCGGCACCGCGGGCGACTCGGTGTACGTGCACGACAACGAGTTCGACCAGAACATGGGCGGCGCCTCGATGGACAGCGCCTTCCCCGGCCACCCCGGCCTCCCGCAGAACCACGCCCGCTTCGAACGCAACCTGATCCACGACAACAACGCCGACTACTACCACTACGTCGCGGACGGAACCTGCGCCAAACCGCCCGCCGAGCGGGGCTACGAGCAGGGGGTCGTCTGCCCGCAGATCTCCATGCCCCCCGGCACCGGCATCATCACCGCCGGAGGCAACTGGAACCTCTACGAGAACAACTGGGTGTACGGGCACCAGCGCGCGGGCTTCTTCCTCTCGGCCGTGCCCGCCTTCATCCGCGGCGAGGAGGAGCTGTCCAAGCAGACCGACACCTCCCACCACAACCGCTACGCCGGCAACATCCTGGGCAAGGACAAGTCCGGCGCCTCCCGCCCCAACGGCATGGACGTGTGGTGGGACGGCCAGGGCCGGGGCAACTGCTGGCAGCAGGGCCCGGACGGCTCCACCCCGGGCACGCTCCCGCAGTGCGGCGAGCGCCGCGGCGCGATCTCGGGCGCCTCGGCCCGGCTGGCCGGCGAACCGGTGAAGCTGGCCCAGCTCCTGGTCTGCGCCGACTACAGCGTCCAGGCGCGCAAGCTTCCGGCCGGCTGCGACTGGTACGGATCCCGGGGCCTCCAGCGGGTGGAGACCCAGCTCGCCCTCGCCGTCGCGGCGGTCCTCCTCCTGGTCGGCGGCCTCCTGTGGTGGCGCCGCCTGCGCCCCTCCCGCACGGCCGCGGTGGCTGCCCTGCTCGGCCTCGCGGGCCTGACCCTGGACGTGGCCGGCTCCACGATGGGCCTGGTCGGCACCTTCGTCCCGGCACTGGCCCTGCTCTGCCTCGGCCTGTGGTGGACCGGCACCGGCCTCGCCCTGCGCCCCACCCGGCCCTGGCTGGCCCGACTGACCCTGCTGCTGGGCGCGCTCACCCTCCTCGACGCCTTCGACAAGGCCGTCCTGATGATCCCCTGGATTCCGCTCAGCCCCGCCTGGATGCGGTCGCTCGTCGCGGTGGTCTGGGTCCTCTGGGCCGTCATCGCCGCCGCCCGCCCGGGCACCACCCCGGCCCGCCCGGCAGGCCCCGGCGACGACCCGGCCGGCGACCGGGTGCCCGTCCCCGCAGGCCCGGCCCCGACCCGCAGCGCCGAAGCCGAGGGTCCCGTGGCCGGTCCCCGTCCCGGTCCTGGTCCCGGCCCGGAGCGGGGCGCCGCCGGGGGAGGGCAGCCGTGACGGGGCACCCGGGCGGCGACCGCCCCGACCGGCGTACCTGGTGCGACGTCTGCGGCACGCCCCCACGGAGGTCCCGCTGGTCCCACCGGACGGGCCGCGCGACGGCGCTGCTCGCCCTGGCCCTGCTCCTGGCAGGCGGCGCGGCGACGGGCTGCGGAGGGCGGGCCACCACCCACCACAAGCCCGGCACCACCCACGAGCAGGCCTCCGGGAAGGTCGGCACCCTGCTCACCGCCGACGACGGCGCGGGCCACCGGCTCCGCGAGGTCCCGGCCGAGGGCGCGCCGGAGGTCCGGCTCGCCGCCCGGCCGGACTCCGAGGACGGCTGGAACCTCCAGCTGACGGTGGTGAACTTCACCTTCACCCCCGACAGCACCGGGGGAGCCGCCCTCCCGGGCGCCGGGCACGCGCACCTGGAGCTGGACGGCCGCAAACTGGCCCGCCTGTACGGCCCTTGGTTCCACCTGCCCGCCGCAGAGGTACCCGCGGGCGGCACGCACACCCTGACCGTCCGCCTCTACGCGGACGACCACACGGCCTGGGCGGTGGCGGGCAAGCCGGTCGAAGCAACCCTCGAACTCGCCGAGGGATCCGCCCAGTCCACCCACACCCACTCACCGGCCGCACCGTCACCCACACCCCCGGAGTCGGCGCAGGCCGACCGCACGGTGACCATCACCGTGCGGGACGGCAAGGTCAGCCCGGCCCCGGGCCGGGTGGAGGTGGCACGCGGCGAACGCGTCGCCCTGCGGGTCACCAGCGACCGCGCGGACACCCTGCACGTCCACGGCATCGACAAGGAACTCGCCCTTCCGGCAGGCCAGGAGGCCACCCTGATCCTGACGGCCGACCGCACGGGCCTCTTCGAGGTCGAGACCCACGAGTCCAACCTCGTCCTGACCCAACTCGTAGTCCGATGACCCCACGACCCCGACGCACAGAACCGCCCCGGCCCCCAACGGGGCCCCCGGCTCCAGCCGGAGCCCCGGCCCGGGGCCAGACCGGGTCCCCGGCCCCGGCTACGGGCCCGACCTGGATCCCGGCCTCGGCTCCGACCCCGATCCCTGCCTCGGCTCCAGCCCCGACCCGGGCCTCGGCCCCGGCCCCGACCCGGGCCTCGGCCCCGGCCCCGACCCGGGCCTCGGCCCCGGCCCCGACCCGGGCCTCGGCCCCGGCCCCGACCCGGGCCCCGGCGCCGGCCCCGGCCCCGACCCCGGCCCCGACCCGGGCCTCAGCCCCGACCCCGACCCCGGCCCCGGCCCCGGCCCCGGCCTCGGCCCCGGCCTCGGCCCCGGCCCCGGCCTCGGCCTCGACCCCGGCCCCGACCCCGACCCCGGCCCCGGCGCCGGCCCCGGTCCCCGCCGTGGCGGTCCGGTGGTGACCGGGTGCGGGCCGGAGGCGGTCCCGTGCGGGGGGTCCGGTGGCGGGTCCGGCCAGGGCGTGGTCCTTCACCCGGCCGATCCGTTCACCGTGCTCGCGCACGGCATCGGCTCGCAGCACGATCTGCCGATCTCTCCCTTCTACGCCTTCGCCGGCGCCTTCACGGCACTCTTCGTCTCCTTCCTCGCACTGGGGCTCCTCTGGTCCGCCTCCCGCTTCCGCGGCGACCGTTCCGGTCTGGCCCTGCCCGCGGGGCTCCAGCGGGTGGCCGACGCGCCGGCCACCCGCACCGCCCTGCGCGGGCTCGGCCTCGCGGCCGCGCTCGCCGTCCTCCTGTACCTCCTCCTCGGCCCCGACGACCCCGCCCGCAACCCCGCGCCCGGCGCCGTCTACGTCCTGCTCTGGGTCGGCCTCGTGCCCGCCTCCCTCCTCTTCGGCCCCGTCTGGCGCCTCCTCAACCCGCTCCGTGCCCTGCACCGCCTGCTCGCCCGGCTGTCGGGAAGGCTCCGTACGGCCCGGCCCTCAGCCGCAGTCGCCCCCGCGGCCACCGCCCCCGCCACCGCACGCTCCTCCCGGAGCCCGCGAGTTCTGGCACCGCACCTCGCGGCGGTGCCGGACCTTCCCAGCCCGGAGCCTCAGCGCCCCGAGTCCCGGCGCCACGAGTCCCCGCGCCCGGAGCCCCGGACGCACCGCGCGCTCCCCGCCCGGCTCGGGCAGTGGCCTGCCGCCGCCGGGCTCCTCGCCTTCACCTGGCTCGAACTCGTCTCTCCCGATCCCGCCTCCACCACCACCCTCCTGATCGCCCTGACCGGCTACGCCGCCGTCCAGCTCCTGCTCGCCGCCCGCTACGGCGAGCGCTGGTTCGCCGACGGAGACGCCTTCGAGGTGTACTCCGCCCTCCTGGCCCGGCTCTCCCCCCTCGGCCGCCGCAGCGACGGCCGCCTCGTTCTCCGTAACCCCTTCCACGGACTCGACGCGACGCCCGAGCGGCCCGGACTCGTCGCCACCCTCTGCGTCCTGCTCGGATCCACCGCCTACGACGGCTTCTCCGACAACCCCTCATGGATCAACGCGATCCAGACCTCCCCCCTCGGCCGCACGACCGCGGCCACCCTCGGACTCATTGGAGCCATCGCCCTCGTCGCCGCCCTCTACTGCCTCTGCGCGGCCCTCACCCGCCTCGTCTGCGGCCCGCACCCCGGCCCGCTGACCGCCTTCGCGCACTCACTCGTGCCGATCGCTCTCGGCTATCTCGTCGCCCACTACTTCTCCCTCCTGGTAACCGAAGGGCCACGCACGGTAATCATGGCAGTGGGCACTGACAACGCCCCGGAGCCCTTGCCGCCCTTGGGTCCCGGCGGCCTCGCCGCCCTCCAGGTGATCGCCGTCGTCACCGGCCACGTCCTCGGCGTGATCGCCGCGCACGACCGCTCCGTGCGCCTCTTCCCGCCCGCGAAGGCCGTCGCCGGGCAACTGCCGCTGCTCGCGCTGATGATCACGTACACGGTGGGCGGCCTCAGCCTGCTGCTGAACTGAGGCCGCCGAACCGGTACCGCCGCCCACCCGTGAACCCAGGAGCGGCATGATGGACCCCGTGCCCCCAGCCCACCCCCTGCGCCGGACGCCGATCCAGCAGCGCAGCGCCGACCGCCTCGCCCGGATCCTCGACGCCTGCGCGGAGCTCCTTGACGAGAGCGGGTACGAGAACCTCAGCACCCGGTCCGTGGCCCTGCGGGCCGGCGTGCCGATCGGTTCGGTCTACCGGTTCTTCGGCAACAAGCGGGCCATGGCCATCGCCCTGGCCCACCGCAACCTCGACCGTTACGCCGACGGCATCGAGCAGCGGCTCGCGGACCTCCCGGACACCGACTGGCGTCCGGTCGTCGACGCGGTGCTGGATGAGTACCTGGTCATGAAGCGCAGCGTGCCCGGCTTCGCCCTCGTCGACTTCGGGGTGCCCGCGCCACCGTCCGAGGGGCCCGCCTCCGACCCCAACCACCTGGTCGCCGTCCGCCTCACCGAGCTGCTCGGCGCCCACCTCGCCCTCACCCCGGACGCCACCCTGGAGCGGGCCGTCCTGGTCGCGGTCGAGGCCACCGACGCCCTGATCCAGCTCGCCTTCCGCAACGACCCGGCCGGAGACCCCGACATCGTCGCCGAAACCCGCGCGATGATGCAGGCCTACCTGGCACGCGTCCTGGACTGACCTGCGGGGCGGCGGCCTCCCGCACCGGGGAGACCGCCGTTTGGTCAGGCGAGGCGTTCGAGGCGGCCGGTCACCACCAGGTTCCCGTCCGGCGTGCGCCGTGCGAGGGCGCCGGTGCGCAGGTAGCCGTCGGGGGTGAAGGACCGCGCGTTGAGGCCGGGTGAGCGGTAGTAGCCGCGCGCCGTGTAGGGGCCGCGGGCCAGGAGTTCGCCCGGCTCCCCGTCGGGAACCTCCTTGCCGTCGGCGCCGACGACGCGGATCTGATCGTCGGGGGAGAGCGGACGGCCCTGCGTCGTGAACACCGTCTCGTCCGGATCGTCGGTCCGGGTGAGGCTGAGCAGCCCCTCGTCCGTACCGAAGACCTGCTGGAGGCGGCAGCCCCATGCGGGGCCCAGCCGTTCGGCGGTCGCGCGGTCCAAGGGCGGGGTGCTGCCGCCGATCTGTACGAGACGCAGGCTGCTCACATCGGCCCCGACCGCTGGACGCGCGTCGATCCAGAGGCGGGCGGCGGCCGGCGTCAGAGAGGCGACGGTGACCCGCTCGCGCTCGATGGCCGCCAGATACGCGGCGGGTTCCGGGTCCTCGACCAGGACGACGGTGCCGCCGACGGCGAGGGTGCCGATGATGCCGGGGCCGCCGAAGGCGAGGTTGAGGTCGGCGGGCAGTGCGGCGAGGTACACGTCGTCCTGGGTGAGCGACACCAGCTCCGCAGCGGCCCGCGCCTGGTAGGCGTAGTCGTTGTGGGTGCGCGGAACCAGCCTGGGCGGCTCGTCGGCGCCACCGGAGAGCAGGAAGAGCGCCACCTGTCCGGCGCTCGGCGTGAGCGCCGGCTCGGGCGGGGAGTCGAGGGAGTTCAGCGGGAAGTAGTGGCAGCCCGACGTGTCCGTCGTGAAACCGCCGTACGGGGACGAGGTGCCCGGCGGCTCGAAGGTGAACACCCGGCGCAGGAAGGGGCCTCGGGCCGCGATGTCGGCGGCCATGGCCGTGTGGTCGAAGCCGCGGTGGGTCGGGGGGCCGATGTAGCCGGTGGCCTCGGAGACCTGGACGACGTGGGACACCTCGGGCGCGCGGTGCGAGATCGGGCAGAGCACGGGGACCGCGCCGGCGCGCATCAGCGCGAACGTGGCGACCACGAGCTCGGGGACGTCGGGAAGCTGGACGACGACCCGCTGTCCGGCCCGCAGGCCGCGCAGCCGGAACCCGGCGGCCATCCGGCTCACGCGGCGGTTCAGGGCCGCGTACGTGATGCGGGTGTCGCCGTGGGCGAGCGCGGTCCGCGGTCCGTACTGCACGGCCCAGCCGCGCAGCAGGTTGTCGAGCGTGGTGCCCCGCCAGTGGCCGGACGCCCAGTAGTAGTCGACGAATTCCTCGGGCCAGGGAGTACAGCCGTCGAGCATGGATGTCATTCGGTTCCTCGTGTACCAGCTTCTGAACCGGAAGCCGTGCGGGTCGTCTTTCACCGTGAGCGGGGGAAAACCCGCCGTCCTGACCTCGCAGTCAAATCCGTCGATACCCACCGGGGCAATGCGCTGTCCGAACCAAGGGCGCCGAATCGCATCAGCGGAAGGCCCAACGGGCGCCGCTGACCAGGGGAAATGGGGTCGCGTGCGCCGGTCTTGGGAGACGGCGGCTCCCCGGCCCCGCCCGGGGTCTCCGCCCCTTCCCCGCCCGGGGTCCCGGTCCCGGCCTCGGCCTCGGTCCCGGCCCCTGCCCCGACCCCTGCCTCGGTCCCGGCCCCTGCCCCGGTCCCGGCCCCTGCCCCGGATTCCCGGTGGTGCCGGACCCTCCCCACCGTGCCTACCGGTCGGTATGCTCGGTGCCGCCCGCACGGGTCCGGCGCCCGTGCCCCGTGTCGCAGCCTGCTGCCCCTGGAGGGCCCATGCCCCGCACCGCCCTGCGCATCTGCCCGCTCTGCGAGGCCACTTGCGGCCTCACGCTCACCATCGAAGGCGCCACCGTCACCGGGGCCCGGGGGGACCGCGACGACGTGTTCAGCCGCGGCTTCATCTGCCCCAAGGGCGCCGCCTTCGGTGGTCTCGACGCGGACCCCGACCGGCTGCGGACCCCCCTCGTACGACGCGACGGCCGGCTCCAGGAGGCCACGTGGGAAGAGGCCTACCAGGCCATCGCCGATGCGGTCCCCGCCCTCGTGGGCGCGTACGGGCCCCAGTCCGTCGGCGTCGTCCTCGGCAACCCGAACGTCCACACCATGGCCGGCCAGCTCTACCCTCCCCTGCTCCTCAAGGCCCTCGGCACCCGCAACCTCTTCACCGCCAGCACCCTCGACCAGATGCCCAAACACGTCTCCAGCGGGCTGCTCTTCGGGGATCCCTTCGCCATCCCCGTCCCGGACCTCGACCGCACGGACTTCCTCCTGCTCCTGGGGGCCAACCCGGTCGAGTCCAACGGCTCCCTGTGCACCGCGCCCGACTTCCCCGGCCGGCTCAAGGCGCTGCGCGCACGGGGCGGCACCCTCGTCGTCGTCGACCCGCGCCGCACCCGCACCGCCAAGCTCGCCGACCGCCACCTCGCCCCGCGCCCCGGCAGCGACGCGCTGCTGCTCGCCGCCCTGGCCCACACCCTGCTCGCCGAGGAGCTGACCGATCCGGGCGTGCTCGCGGAACACACGCAGGGAATCGGGGAACTCGCCGAAGCGCTCGGTAGTTTCACTCCTGAGGCCGTCGCCCCCGCCTGCGACCTCACGGCCGAAGAGATCCGCGACCTCGCCCGCGATCTCGCGGCCGCGCCGACCGCCGCCGTCTACGGGCGGATCGGCAGCTGCACCGTCGAGTACGGCACGCTCGCCAGCTGGCTGGTCGACGTGCTGAACATCCTGACCGGCAACCTCGACCGGCCGGGTGGAGCCCTGTTCCCGTTGTCCGCGACCGACCGCGCACCCCGGCCGGCCGGACCCGGCAAGGGCTTCAGCCTCGGGCGCTGGCACAGCCGGGTCAGCGGCCACCCCGAGGCCAAGGCCGAACTGCCCATGGCCGCGCTGGCGGAGGAGATCGAGACCCCGGGGGAGGGGCGGATCCGGGCCCTGATCTCCATCGCCGCGAACCCCGTGCTGTCCGCCCCCGACGGCCGGCGCCTCGACGAGGCCCTGGCCGGGCTCGACTTCATGGTCAGCATCGACCCCTACCTCAACGAGACCTCCCGCCACGCCCACGTCGTCCTGCCTCCCGCACCGCCCTCACAGAGCGCCCACTTCGACTTCTCCTTCAACACCTTCGCCATCCGCAACCAGGTCCGCTATTCACCGCCCGCCGTCCCGCTCGAAGACGGGCGGATGGACGAGTGCGAGATCCACGCCCGTCTCGTACTCGCCGTCTCCGGCATGCACGGAACCGACCCGGTCGCCGTGGACGACCTGGCCATCGGGGCCACCCTCGCCAGGGAATGCGCCGACCCGGACTCCCCCCTGCGCGGAGAGGATCCGGCGCGCCTCGCCGGGCTGCTCACGGGCGGCAGCGGCCCCGAGCGCCGCCTCGACCTGATGCTCCGGCTCGGCCCCTACGGAGACCGGTTCGGCGCGGCCCCGTCCCTGCCCGGAAGCGCCGCTACGGGCACCAGCCCGGGCACACCCGACGGCGCGGCGGGCCCGGGCCCCGCCCCTGCCGCGCCCGCCCCCGCCCCTGCCGCGCCCGACCCCGGGGGGCTCGGGCTGGAGCAGCTGCGCGCGCACCCGCACGGCATCGACCTGGGACCGCTGCGGTCCCGGCTCCCGGGCCTGCTGAAGACGCGCAGCGGCAGGATCGAGCTCCTGCCGGACCCGATCGCGGCCGAACTCCCCAGGCTGCGCCGGGCGCTCGCCGACCGCCCCGCCGCCCTGGTGCTCGTGGGCCGCCGCCACCTGCGGTCCAACAACAGCTGGTTGCACAACGTTCCGGCCCTCGCCGGAGGTTCCAACCGCTGCACCCTCCAGGTCCACCCGGACGACGCCGCCCGGCTCGGCCTCACCGACGGGCATCCGGCCCGGATCACCGCCGGCGGCGGCAGCCTGGAGGTTCCCGTCGAGGTCACCGACACCGTCCGCGCCGGAGTCGTCAGCCTCCCGCACGGCTGGGGCCACGACCGCCCCGGCACCCGCCTCTCCGTGGCCGCGGCCACGCCCGGAGTCAACGTCAACCAGCTCCTCGACGGCAGCCGGCTCGACCCGCTCTCCGGTACGGCCGTGCTCAACGGCTTCCCCGTCGCATTGACACCCATCCCCTGAGCTGGGGTTTTGCTCGTATTGCTCACGCGTAGACGTCTTGTTGGCCCCAGGAGGAGGCGCCTAGGTTCCCCCCATGCTGACCTTCCTCGGCTTCGCCATGATCGCGACCTTCCTGGTCCTGATCATGCTGAAGAAAATGTCGCCCATCGCGGCGCTCGTCCTCATCCCCGCGCTCTTCTGCGTGTTCGCCGGACAGGGCGCGCAGCTCGGCGGCTACGTCATCGACGGAGTCGGCAAGCTCGCGCCGACCGCCGCCATGCTGATGTTCGCCATCGTCTACTTCGGCGTGATGATCGACGTCGGACTGTTCGACCCGATCGTGCGCGGCATCCTGCGCTTCTGCAGGGCCGACCCGATGCGCGTCGTGGTCGGCACCGCCGTCCTCGCCGCCATCGTCTCGCTCGACGGCGACGGCTCGACCACCTTCATGATCACCGTTTCGGCGATGTATCCGCTCTACAAGCGGCTCGGCATGAGCCTGGTGGTGATGACGGGAGTCGCGGCCACCGCCAACGGCGTCATGAACACCCTGCCCTGGGGCGGCCCCACGGCCCGCGCCGCCACCGCGCTCAAGCTCGACGCCGCCGACATCTTCGTACCGATGATCCCCGCGCTCGCGGTGGGCCTGCTCTTCGTCTTCGCCCTCGCCTACGTCCTCGGCCTCAAGGAACGCCGCCGCCTCGGCCTCCTGACCCTCCCCGCCGACACCGAGCGGTCGGCGGAGCCGGCCGAGGAGCTCCTCGTCGCGGCCGGCAAGGGCCCGGCGGCCGCCGGGAGCGCGAGCCCCCGTACGCCCTCCGCAGGCTCCGCCCCGTCCGAGGCGTCCACCCCGTCCACCCAGTCGGACGCGTCCGAGGCGTCCGAGGCGTCCGACGCGTCCGAGGCCGCCGAGGGCGCCGCCCACGGCGAAGACGGCTTCCAGGGCCTCGACCCGCACCGTTCGACGCTGCGTCCCCGCCTCTACTGGTTCAACGCGGGCCTCACCGTCGCCCTGCTCACCGCGATGATCATGGAGTTGCTCCCGATCCCGGTGCTCTTCCTCCTCGGTGCCGCCCTCGCCCTCACCGTCAACTTCCCCCACATGCCGGACCAGAAGGCCCGGATCGCCGCCCACGCCGAGAACGTACTGAACGTCGCCGGCATGGTCTTCGCCGCCGCCGTCTTCACCGGCGTCCTCACCGGCACCGGCATGGTCAAGCACATGGCCGACTGGCTCGTCGGCGCCATCCCGGAGGGCATGGGCCCGCACATGGCCCTGGTCACCGGCCTGCTCAGCCTGCCCCTCACCTACTTCATGTCCAACGACGGCTTCTACTTCGGCGTCCTGCCGGTCCTCGCCGAGGCCGGCGCCGCCCACGGGGTCTCCCCGCTCGAAATCGCCCGCGCCTCCCTGGTCGGGCAGGCACTGCACATGTCGAGCCCGCTCGTTCCGGCCGTCTACGTCCTCGTGGGCATGGCCAAGGTCGAGTTCGGTGACCACACCCGTTTCACCGTGAAATGGGCGGCCCTGACCTCCCTGGTGGTCCTGGCGGCAGGGATGCTTTTCGGCATCATCTGACCCCGTCCGCCCCCTGGCGACACAAAACTACCGGCGCTAGTTTGTAGGGTGTTGGCGACGTAGGATCCGAGTGAGGTCGGGTCGGGTCGGGTCGAGTGGAGTCGACTCGACTCGAGCCGATCGCACGTCACGCGTCACACGCCACACGGTTCAGGTTCACAGCAGGTCCAGAGGTCCACAGGTCCACGCGTTCGCGCGTGCTCGGGAGGATTGCCATGAAGGCCCACGACGGGATGTACATCGGCGGCGAGTGGCGGGCTGCCCTCGGGCAAGGCCGCATCGAGGTCCTCAACCCGGCCGACGAGCAGCTCATCGACTCGGTCCCGGCCGGTACGGCCGAGGACGTGGACGCGGCCGTACGCGCGGCACGCGCGGCCTTCCCGGCCTGGGCGGCCACGGCTCCGGCCGAGCGGGCCGCCCTCATCGGAGCCCTGCGCGACGTGCTGGTCGCCCGCAAGGGGGAGATAGCGCAGGTCATCACCGCCGAGCTGGGATCGCCGCTCGGGTTCTCGGAGATGGTTCACGTCGGGGCGCCGATCGCGGTGGCTTCCTCCTTCGCCGAGCTCGGGGCCTCGTACGCCTTCGAGGAGCGGATCGGGAACTCGACCGTGCTGCTGGAGCCGGTCGGCGTCGTCGGGGCGATCACCCCCTGGAACTACCCGCTGCACCAGATCGTTGCCAAGGTGGCACCCGCTCTCGCCGCAGGCTGCACCATCGTCCTCAAGCCCGCCGAGGACACCCCGCTGACCGCACAGCTCTTCGCCGAAGCCGTGCACGAGGCGGGCATCCCGGCCGGGGTCTTCAACCTGGTGACCGGCACCGGCCTGGTCGCCGGTCAGGCCGTGGCCGCGCACGAGGGAGTCGACCTCGTCTCCTTCACCGGTTCCACCGCCGTCGGCAAGCAGATCGGCGCCACCGCCGGCGCGGCCGTCAAGCGGGTCGCCCTGGAACTGGGTGGCAAATCGGCCAATGTCATCCTGCCCGGAGCCGACCTCGCCAAGGCCGTCGCGGCGGGCGTGGGCCACGTCATGAACAACGCCGGCCAGAGCTGCAACGCGCTCACCCGCATGCTCGTCCACCGCGACGAGTACGAGGAGGCGGTGTCCCTCGCGGCCGCCGCCGCGGCCAAGTACGCCTCCGGCGACCCCCTCGACCCGGGCACCCGGCTCGGCCCGGTCGTGAGCGCCAAGCAGCGCGACCGCGTCCGCGGCTTCATCACCAAGGGTGTGGAGGAGGGCGCGCGCCTCGTCGCGGGCGGGCCCGAGGCGCCGCACGAGCAGGGGTACTTCATCGCCCCGACCGTGTTCGCCGACGTCACGCCCCAGATGACCATCGCCCAGGAGGAGATCTTCGGCCCGGTGCTGTCGATCCTTCCCTACGAGGACCAGGACGAGGCCCTGGCCATCGCGAACGGCACCGACTACGGGCTGGGCGGGGCCGTCTGGGCGGCGGACGCGGAGACGGCCGTGGCCTTCGCCCGCCGGATGGACACCGGCCAGGTGGACATCAACGGTGGCCGCTTCAACCCGCTCGCACCCTTCGGCGGGTACAAGAAGTCGGGCGTGGGCCGCGAGCTGGGTCCGCACGGCCTCGCCGAGTACCTCCAGACCAAGTCCCTGCAGTTCTAGTTCCGCAGCCCGCAGCCCGCAGCCCGCAGCCCGCAGCCCGCAGCCCGCAGCTCCAGCCCAACACGACCCCGCACACACGGAGACGACGATCATGGTTCGCGCCGCCATCCTGCCCGCCGTCGGAGCCCCCCTGGAGATACGGGAGATCGTGCTGCCCGATCCCGGCCCCGGCCAGGTCCGGGTGCGGCTCACCGCCGCCGGGGTCTGCCACTCCGACCTCTCCCTCACCAACGGCACCATGAAGGTCCCCGTACCCGCCGTCCTCGGACACGAGGGCGCGGGCACGGTCCTCGCCGTCGGCGAAGGGGTCACCCATGTCGCGCCCGGCGACGGGGTGGTGCTCAACTGGGCCCCGTCCTGCGGGCAGTGCCACTTCTGCTCGATCGGCGAGGTCTGGCTCTGCGCCAACGCGCTCGCCGGGACCGGGGCGGTGTACGCCCGCGACGCCCGGGGTGTCGATCTGCACCCCGGGCTGAACGTGGCCGCCTTCGCGGAGGAGACGGTCGTCGCCGCCAACTGCGTACTGCCCGCGCCCGCCGGGATCCCGCTCGCCGAGGCGGCACTGCTCGGCTGCGCGGTCCTCACCGGCTACGGAGCCGTCCACCACAGCGCGCAGGTGCGCCCCGGCGAATCGGTGGCCGTCTTCGGGGTCGGAGGTGTGGGACTGGTCGCCCTCCAGGCGGCCCGTATCGCGACGGACGGACCGATCGTGGCCGTGGACGTCTCCCCGGACAAGGAGGACCTGGCCAGGGCGGCCGGGGCCACGGAGTTCCTGCTCGCCTCGGAGACCACCGCCAAGGACATCCGCGCCCTCACCGGCGGCCACGGCGTGGACGTGGCCGTCGAGTGCGTCGGCCGGGCGCAGAGCATCCGGGGCGCCTGGGGATCCACCCGGCGCGGCGGCCGTACGACCGTCGTCGGCATCGGCGGCAAGGAGCAGCAGGTCACCTTCCACGCCCTGGAGATCTTCCACTTCGCCCGCACCCTCACGGGCTGCGTCTACGGCAACAGCGACCCCGCCCGCGACCTCCCGGTGATCGCCGACCACGTCCGCGCGGGCCGGCTCGACCTCGGATCCCTGGTCACCGACCGGATCACCCTCGACGGCATCCCGGCGGCCTTCGACGCGATGCTGGCGGGCAAGGGCGGCCGCTCCCTGGTCGTCTTCTAGCAGTCGGCGAGTCGGCGAGTCGGCCAGTCAGCCAGCCGGCCAGTCAGCCCGGGAGGCCCGCCCCTGCAGGCCTCCCGTCAGGCCGTGTCAGGCCCAGTCGGGCCGAGTCGCGCCGGGGCAGGTGCCCTCAAGCAGCGTCAGGCCGTCTCCCGCAGCGCCGCGTACTGGAGGGCCAGGCCGTCCAGGAGTGCCGTCAGGCCCGTCTCGAAGGCGCCCTCGTCCACCTCGCGCTGGCGTTCCGCCAGCAGGTGGGCCTGGCCCAGGTGCGGGTAGTCCGACGGGTCGTATGCCGTCTCGTCGTCCACGAAACCCCGGGCGAAGGAGCCCACGGCCGAGCCGAGGATGAAGTACCGCATCAGTGCCCCGATCCGGGTCGCGTGCGCCGGCGGCCAGCCGGCCGCGGTCATCGCCCCGTAGACGGCGTCGGCCACCCGCAGGCCGGCCGGCCTGCGGCCCGGTCCGCGCGCCAGCACCGGCACGATGTTCGGATGGTCGGACAGCGCGGCCCGGTAGGAGTGCGCCCAGTCGCGCAGTGCGACCTGCCACTCCCGGCCGTCCCCCGCCTCGAACATCGACAGGTCGACCCGCGCGCTCACCGCGTCCGCGACCGCGTCCAGGATCTCGTCCTTCGTGCGGAAGTGGTTGTACAGCGAAGGCCCGCTGACTCCCAGCGCCGCCGCCAGCCGCCGCGTCGAGACGGCCTCCAGCCCCTCGCCGTCCACCAGGGACCCCGCGGCCTCGACGATGCGGGATCTGCTGAGAAGGGGCTTGCGCGGTCTGGCCATGCGCCACATAGTAAAGCCTGCCGCATTTAAACTAGCGGTGCTAATTAACCCGTCCGATCCCGTCCCGCCCGGAGGTGCCCGGTGAATCTGGAGCTCAGCGAGGAGCAGTCCGCCGTCCGTGATCTCGCCCGTGCGTTCACCGAGCGCGAGATCGTCCCGTACGCCGCCGCGTGGGACCGCGCCGAGAGCGTGGACCGGGCCGTCGTGAAGAAGCTCGGCTCCGTCGGCTTCCTCGGCCTGACCGTCCCCGAGGAGTACGGCGGCTCCGGCGGGGACCACCTCTCCTACGTCCTGGTCACCGAGGAACTCGGCCGAGGGGACTCCGCCGTGCGCGGCATCGTCTCGGTCTCCCTGGGCCTGGTCGCCAAGACCGTCGCCGCCTGGGGGAGCGAGGAGCAGAAGCGCGCCTGGCTGCCCCGCCTGTGCTCCGGCGAAGCCCTCGGCTGCTTCGGGCTCACCGAGCCCGGTACCGGCTCCGACGCCGCCGCCCTGACCACCCGCGCCCGGCGCGAGGGCGACGCGTACGTGATCAGCGGCAGCAAGATGTTCATCACCAACGGCACCTGGGCCGATGTGGTCCTGCTCTTCGCCCGCACGAACGAGGACCCCGGCCACCGCGGCATCTCCGCGTTCCTCGTGCCCACCGACGCCCCGGGCCTGACCCGCCGCGAGATCCACGGCAAGCTGGGCCTGCGCGGCCAGGCCACCGCCGAACTCTCCCTCGACGGCGTGCGCGTGCCCGCCTCCGCGATGCTCGGCCCCGAGGGGAAGGGCTTCTCCGTCGCCATGTCGGCCCTCGCCAAGGGTCGGATGTCCGTCGCCGCGGGCTGTGTCGGCATCGCCCAGGCCGCGCTGGACGCGGCCGTCTCCTACGCCGCCCAGCGCGAGCAGTTCGGCAAGCCGATCGCCCACCACCAGCTCGTCCAGGAGCTGATAGCCGACATCTCCGTCGACGTGGACGCGGCCCGGCTGCTGACCTGGCGGGTCGCCGACCTGGTCGACCGCGGACTGCCCTTCGCCACCGAGTCCTCCACCGCCAAGCTCTTCGCCTCCGAGGCGGCGGTCCGCGCCGCGAGCAACGCCCTCCAGGTGCACGGTGGTTACGGCTACATCGACGAGTACCCGGCCGGCAAACTGCTGCGCGACGCCCGCGTGATGACCCTGTACGAGGGCACCAGTCAGATCCAGAAACTCCTCATCGGCCGTGCCCGTACGGGGGTTTCGGCCTTCTGAGCACCTGAAGTCGCTGAGTACGTACGTGAGGTGCGCATGAGTACGCGCGCGGATGTGCCGAGGCCCGGTCCGCCCGAAGCTGGACCCATGAACGAGACACCGGTCAAGCAGCAGAACACGGGGGCCTACTACGGCCAGGCCGTCGCCTCCTTCGGCATCGCCATCGGCGCGGTGGCCCTGGGGATCTACAACCTGGAGGCGAACGGCTGGGTCCGCGCCTTCCTCGGCATCGCGGTCCTCTACCTCACCACCTCCGCCTTCACCCTCGCCAAGGTGATCCGCGACCGCCAGGAGGTCACCCAGATCGTCACCCGGGTCGACCAGGCCCGGATGGAGAAGATCATGACGGGCTACGATCCCTTCGCCACCCCGAAGCAGCCCACCGCCCAGGATCGCTAAGCGCTTGCTCACCACCCTCCGGTAGGCTGTTCATTCCTACAGGCCGAAGAGGGTGAGCGAGCGATGGACAGCGCGGAGGAGATCGGCGGCTACCGGCCGTGGTCGGAGGTCACTCCCGACGCCGCGCGGCGGCTGCTCGTCGCCGCCGTGGAGGCCTTCGCGGAGCGCGGGTACCACGCCACGACCACGCGGGACATCGCGGGACGGGCCGGCATGAGCCCGGCCGCGCTCTACATCCACTACAAGACCAAGGAAGAGCTGCTCCACCGGATCAGCCGCATCGGCCACGACAAGGCCCTGTGCATCCTGGACACCGCGGCCTCCGGACCCGGCAGCGCCGCCGAGCGGCTCGACGCGGCCGTACGGTCCTTCGTGGGATGGCACGCGGCGCATCACACCACCGCGCGCGTGGTCCAGTACGAGCTCGACGCTCTCGCTCCGGAGCACCGCTCCGAAATCGTGGCACTGCGCCGGCAGAGCGACGCGGCCATCCGCCGCATCCTCGCCGACGGCGTCGAGGCCGGGGAGTTCTTCGTCCCGGACGTCCCCGGCACCACCCTCGCCGTGCTGTCGCTCTGCATCGACGTCGCCCGCTGGTTCAGCGCGGACGGCCGCCGCACGCCCGACGAGGTCGGCGCGCTCTACGCCGGTCTCGTGCTCCGCATGGTGGGCGCGGGCCGCGAGTAGCGGGTCGCAAGGAGCGGTCCAGGAGGAGCCGTTCAGAAGGAGCCGTTCAGAAGGAGGGGTCCGGAAGGAGCGGTCCGGAAGGAGAGCGGCTCAGAAGTAGTACCGGGACACCGACTCCGCCACGCACACCGGCTTCTCGCCGCCCTCGCGCTCGACGGTCACCGTGGCCGACACCTGGACGCCACCGCCCGCCTCCACGACCTCGGTGATCAGCGCGGTCGCGCGCAGCCGCGACCCGACCGGCACCGGCGCCGGGAAACGCACCTTGTCGACCCCGTAGTTGATGCCCATCCTCATGCCCTCGACCCGCATGATCTGCGGCACCAGGCTCGGCAGCAGCGACAGCGTGAGGTATCCGTGCGCGATCGTGGAGCCGAAGGGTCCGGACGCCGCCCGCTCCGGGTCCACGTGGATCCACTGGTGGTCCCCGGTGGCGTCGGCGAAGAGGTCGATCCGCTTCTGGTCCACCTCCAGCCAGTCGCTCGGGCCGAGCGGTGCGCCGACCCCGGCGGTGAGCTCCTCGGCGGACGTGAAGATCCTCGGCTCGGACATACCCGTACCTCTCCCTGGCGAATAAGCGCTTGCTCAGCATGCTGGGGGCGTCGTGGATCTGTCAACGACGTACCCGGCCCCGGATTCCCGGCCCGGCCGATTACCCTCGGCGGTGTGCCGCAGATCCCCGAGAAGGTCCATGAGCTCACCGTCGGCCAGCTGTCCGCCCGCAGCGGCGCGGCCGTCTCCGCACTGCACTTCTACGAGACCAAGGGGCTGATCAGCAGCCGCCGCACCTCCGGCAACCAGCGCCGCTACACCCGTGACACGCTGCGCCGCGTGGCGTTCGTACGGGCCGCCCAGCGCGTCGGCATTCCCCTCGCCAGCATCCGCGACGCCCTCGCCCAACTCCCCGAAGGCCGCACCCCCAACCGTGAGGACTGGGCCCGGCTCTCCGGGAGCTGGCGGGCCGAGCTCGATCAGCGCATCGCCCAACTCGGTCGCCTGCGCGACCATTTGACCGACTGCATCGGCTGCGGATGTCTCTCCCTGGAGAACTGCGCGCTCTCCAACCCGGACGACGTCTTCGGTGAACGCATCACCGGCTCCCGGCTGTTGTGACCTCCCGCGCGCGGGCCGCCGCCGCGACCAGCTCGGCGTTCGACCGGGCCGCCCGTCCGTCCGGCAGGTGCAGCACGTCTCCTACGCCGATCCGCGCCCCGGCGCCGTACCGCGCGGCCAGCCGCAGCGCCGGCCAGGCCGCCGCCTCCCGCCCGAACAGCAGCACCGGCACCGGCGGCAGCCGCCGCAGCAGCTCGGCGACCGGCCCCGGGTCGGCGGAGGCCAGCTCCGCGACCAGCCGGACCCGCGCGGGATCCCGTACCGGCCACGCCAGGAACCGCGCGAGCGAGCCGGACACCGCGCCCGCCGCGCCCGCCGCGATCTCGGTGCCCGCCCAGTCCGCCCCGCGCCCCGTTCTCGCCCCGCCCCCAGTGCCCGCCCCGCCGACCCCGCCCACCCCGCCCACCGCGACCTCCGCGTCCACCGCCGGCCCGCGCTCCAGGAGCGCCTCCGCCAGCTCCCGCGCTCCCGGCTCCGCGAACCGCACCACCGCCCGGTCGGGCAGCACCGTCCAGCTCCGCACCCGCGCCAGCCGCCCCGCGTGATCCGGCTCGGCCCCCGGGCTCACGGCCACGGAAACCGCCACCCCACCGCCGGGCCCGGGGCCGCCCGGGACCCTGCCCCCGCCCCTGAGGCCCCCGCCCCCGAGCCCCGCGTCGCGCAGGGCCTCCAGCAGCGGCCCGACCACCCGGGGCGAGAGGCTCTCGCGCCCGCACGGGGTGCGCGGATGGACCAGCACCTCCCGGGCCCCGGCGGCCACCGCCGCCAGCGCGGCGTCCACCAGGTCCCCGGGGCTCATCGGGACGGCCGGGCCGTCGGCGGCGCCCCGGGATCCGTTCAACGACACCACCAGGGTCGGCCCCGCTCCCGGCCCCGCTCCAGCCCCCGGCCCCGGTCCAGCCCCCGCTCCCGGCCCCGCTCCAGCCCCATCCCTCGCCCTCGCCCCGCTCACGCCGCCCCCGCCAGATCGGCCCCCTGCAGCGCCGTGACCGCGAGCGCCGGTCTCGGCACCACGATGCCGCAGCCCGCGCACACCGGCCCGTCCCACGCCCACCCGACGGCCGAACCCCGGGCCGCCGCCGACGGCACCGGCCAGTGCAACTCCCGCGCCCCGCACACCGGACAGCCCGTCCCCGGCTCCGACTCCAGTGCCTCCACCAGGCGTCTGAGCACCTCGCCCAGCGCCCCCTGCGGCCGCACACCCGGATCGGCGCACCGCACCACCGCGTCCCCGCTGCCGCTCCACGCCCACTCGGGCCGCCGCAGCCCGTCGTGCTTCTCGCGCCTGCGGCGCGCCGCGAACTGCCGCTCGTACTCCAGCCAGACCGCCCGCGCCTCCTCCAGCTCCTCCAGCGCGGCCACCAGCCGCGAGGGGTCCGCCGCCCGGTCCTCCGGGCCGATCCCGTGCCGGTCGCACAGGTGCCACCAGGTCGCGCGGTGCCCGTACGGGGCGAACCGTTCCAGGCAGCGGCGCAGCGAATGGCGCCGCAGGGCCCTGTCGTTGCGTGTATCGCGCACCTGATGGGCCAGACTCCGGAATCCCGCCATCACACCTTCACCTCCGCCGAGCGCCCAGCACCGGGCGCCGTGCCCGCCGCGCTGTGTTCCCCACAGGACCGGCGCCGTGTGCCCAACATGCCCGGCCCGGTGCGGGCGCATGCGGGGGCGGTCGAGGCGTGCGGGTGGCACATGGCCGGAACTCAGCGCCCCATGCGCCCCGCGGCCACCACCAGCCGGGCCAGCTCCTCGTGGCAGATGTCGCTGTGCGCCCCCGAGGGGGCCCCGCCGCGCCGGACCACGGAGCCCGCGTCCACGCTCACGCAGCCCGCGGCGGGCAGGCCGCCCCGCAGCGCCGCGTCCAGTGTCAGCCGCGGGGTTCCCGGCACTCCGTGCACCCCGTCGTGCCCGATCGCGCCCCACCGCTCGTCGAAACCGAGCAGACCGGCCGAATCGCCGGCCATCCGGGAGGCCAGCGGGTAGAACACCTTGAGGGAGGAGTCGTACGGGGAATGGCAGGCCGTCAGCGGCCCGTCGACCCTGCTCTGCAGCCCGCGCAGGGCGCCCCCACGCCCCCGGTCGTGCGGCAGGCTGTCGGCGAACGCGTAGTGGGAGAAGGCCCCTTGGAGGAGGGTCAGGGACTTCACGTTCCGCGCCCCGGACGGCAGCCCGCGCAGCGCGAAGGACACCACCCGGCCGCCGAAGCTGTGGCCGATGAGGTGGACCCGCAGGGCGGGGCGACGGCCGGCCAGCTCCGCCAGCAGCGGCCCGAGGCCGTGCTCGCCGACCACTCCGGCCCGCGCCTTCATCTGGTAGTACGTGGCCTGGCGCAGCACCTCCTTGGCGCCGTTCCACAGCGTCCGCATCCCGCCGCCGGCCGAGAAGCCGGGGGAGTCCCCGGCGCCCGGAGGCTCCCCGGGGAGCGTGGCGCCCGCCTCGGCCAGGGCATCGGTGAACTCCCGGCACACCCGCAGGACGTCCCCGCTGAGGAAGTCCGGCACCTCGCGCGGGGCGAAGGCGGCCGCCAGATCGTCGCCCGTGCCGACCCCGTCGACCCCGGCCAGTTCCCGTACGAGCGCGCCGAACTCGGTGAAGTCGCCCTCTCGCGTGGGCCGTTCCTCCAGCAGCTCGGCGATCCGGTCCAGCTCCGCCGCCCGGCCCGGCCAGAACGCGCCGAGGGCCCGCCGGGTGACCGGGTCCAGGGCCGTTCCGTGGCCCGGCTCCCCGGCGCCGCCCACACCTCCCACACCGGCCCCCGCTCCGCCCACGGCGCCGGGGGCGTCGAAGTCGGGTATCGGCTCGTCCGAGAACCGGATCGAGGGCCACACCACCCCCACGTACCCCAGCCGCACCCCGGTCCCCACCAGATCCGCGAAGGGGGCGTAGAACCGGTCGAAGAGCCGGATCGCGGTGGACCGGTCGGAGTTCCATCCGTGGGCGAAGACCAGCAGGTCCGTGGCCTCGATCCCGAAGACCGCCTCCCGCGCGCCCGGGCCCGCGTCGCCCTGCGCGTCGAAGGTCAGCTCCACGTACGGCCGGGCTCCGATCCCCACCGCCGTCCCCGTCCCCGTCCCGGTCGTCCGCGCGGGCACCGCCCCGCCGATGTGCACCATGACGTCCCCCTCCACGCCGTGTCCCTGCCCGCAGCATCCTGCGGAACGGGCCGCCCGGCCAGCCCCTGCGCACCCACCGGTTCACGGATACAGCAGGTACTCCTCCCGTACCGCGGCGAACCCCGCCAGCCCCGCCGCCCAGTCGCCCGCGATCTCCTCCACGCCCGCCCCCGCGTCGACCATCCGCCGGACCCGGTCCGAGCCCGTCAGCCGGTCGATCCACTGGTCGGATCGCCACGCGAAGCCGCTCCACACCCGCCGCGCGGTGACCAGCAGTCCGATCCCGGCCCGTACCGGATCGAAGCCCTCCCGGTCGTGGACGAGCAGCCGGACCCCGCCGCAGGTCTTGCCCGCGTATTTGGAGAAGGAAGGCGTGAAATAGGCCTCCCGGAACCACACCCCGGGCAGCTCCAGCGCGTTCGCGGCCTCCGCCCACCGCCGGTCCACGCCCTCCGCGCCGACCAGCTCGAAGGGGGTGGTGGTACCGCGCCCCTCCGACAGGTTCGTCCCCTCGAACAGGCAGGTCCCGGCGTACGCCAGGGCCGTGCCCGGCGTCGGCATGTTCGGGCTCGGCGGCACCCAGGGCAGCCCGGTCTCCTCGAAGAAGGACTCCCGCCGCCACCCGGCCATCCGCACCACCTCCAGCCGCGGGGCGGGGCCCGCTCCCCGCAGGAACTCGCCCGCGAAGAGCCCGGCCAGCTCGCCCGCCGTCATCCCGTGCGCCAGCGCGATCGGCTCCCGGCCCACGAAGCTCGCGTACGGGCGCTGCAGGACGGGCCCGGCCGCCCGCCGGGCGCCGACCGGGTTGGGGCGGTCCAGCACCACCACCGCCTTGCCGGCGAGGGCGGCCGCACGCATGCAGTCGTAGAGGGTCCAGATGTAGGTGTAGAAGCGGGCGCCGACGTCCTGGATGTCGAAGACGACGGTGTCGACGCCGGCCGCCGTGAAGACGTCCGCGAGGCGCTGCCCGCTCTTGTCGTACGTGTCGTACACGGGCAGCCCGGTCGCCGGATCCCGCCCGGCCCCCTCCGAACCGCCCGCCTGGGCCGTCCCCCGGAAGCCGTGCTCGGGGCCGAACACCGCGACCAGGTCCACCGCCGCGTCCGCGTGCAGCACGTCGACCAGGTGGCGGGCGTCCGCGGTGATCCCCGTCGGGTTGGTGACCACCCCGACCCGCTGCCCGGCCAGTACGGCGTACCCGTCGGCGGCGAGCCGCTCGAACCCGGTCCGCACCCGCCCCGCGGGCGTGCCCGCCGCCCCCGTTCCCGGGGCTCCCGCCCCCAGGGCGCCCGCGGCGCCCGCCGCCCCGGCCAGACCCAGCAACCCGCGTCGCGACAGCGTCATCGCGCCAAAGTAGGGCTCCGCACCCTTCCGCCGGGACATACCGACTGGTTAGTCTGCCCGTGATCCGGCAGACGGCGCAGGCACCCAGGCGGCGCAGGCACGCAGGGCGCCGGGGCAACCAAGGCACCACCACACGAAGGGCGGACCCGTGAACGCGTTCCAGGACCAGCGAGTCGTCGTCACCGGCGCGGGCGGCGGCATCGGAGCCGCCCTCGCCCACCGCTTCGCCGCCGAGGGGGCCACCGTCGCGGTCAACGACCTCGACCCCGCCAAGGCCGCCTCCGTCGCCGACGCGATCGGCGCCCGCGCCGTCGCGGTGCCCGGCGACGCCTCGGCCGTGGTCGCGGAGGCCCGTGAGGCGCTCGGCGGCACCGTGGACGTCTACTGCGCCAACGCGGGCCTCGCCTCCGGCGGCGACGCCTTCGCCGACGAGGCCGTCTGGGAGGCGGCCTGGGACACCAACGTCATGGCCCACGTCCGCGCCGCCCGGCTGCTGCTGCCCGACTGGCTGGAGCGCGGGACCGGCCGGTTCGTGTCCACCGTCTCGGCCGCCGGGCTGCTGACCATGATCGGAGCGGCCCCGTACAGTGTCACCAAGCACGGCGCGCTCGCCTTCGCGGAATGGCTCTCGCTGACCTACCGCCACCGCGGGCTCCGGGTCCACGCCATCTGCCCGCAGGGTGTCCGGACCGACATGCTCACCGCCGCCGGATCGGCGGGCGAGCTGGTCCTCGCGCCGACCGCGATCGAGCCGGAAGCGGTCGCGGACGCACTGTTCGACGGCATGGAGAAGGGCCGGTTCTTGATCCTCCCGCACCCCGAGGTCGCGGACTTCTACGCGTCCCGCGCCACCGAGCCGGACCGCTGGCTGAGCGGCATGAACCACCTCCAGCGCAAGTGGGAGACCCGGTGACCGCGGACCCGGTGACCCCGGTCCCGGTGACCGCGGACCCCGTGCCCCCGGCCTCCTCCGCCCCCGCGCCGCAGCCCTCCCGTTACGCCGCCAAGCCCTGGCTCGGCCTGCTCAGCCCGGTCCAGCGGGCCCCGATCACGCCCCCGCCCAGCGTGCTCCACGCCTTCCGCGCCGCGGTCGCCCGCGCCCCCGGGCACACCGCGCTGGCCTACTTCGACGGCCGCCTGACCTACGCCGAGGCCGACGCGCTCTCCGACTCCCTCGCCGGCCACCTCGCCTCGAACGGCACCCGCCGCGGGGACCGCGTCGCCGTCATGCTCCAGAACACCCCGCACTTCGTGCTGGCCGTCCTGGCCGCCTGGAAGGCCGGGGCGGTCGTGGTCCCGCTCAACCCCATGTACAAGTCCGGCGAGGTCGGCCACATCCTGCGCGACTCCGGGGCCACCGCCCTGGTCTGCGAGGCCCGCGCCTGGTCCGCGTACCTGCGCGGGGCCGCGCGGGAGACCGCCGTACGCACCGTCCTGACCGCCTGCGACCTGGACTTCCAGACCCGCGACGACGTACGGGTCCTCACGCCGGGCCGCCCGGAGCAGGCGGCCGACGCCGCCGACCTGCACACCGTGGCCCGCCGGGGCCACCCCGCCCCGCCCGACCCGGAGCTCACGGCCGCCGACACCGCCCTCATCAGCTACACCTCCGGCACCAGCGGCACGCCCAAGGGCGCCATGAACCCCCACGGCGCGCTCACCCACAACGCCGTGCGCCAGGTCACCGGCCACCCCCTCCCCGAAGGCGCCGGCTACTTCGCGCTCGCCCCGCTCTTCCACATCACCGGCATGGTGTGCGAGCTCGCCGCCTGCTTCACCAACGCCGGCACCCTCGTCCTCGCCCACCGCTTCGACGCCGGAGCCGTCCTCGACGCCTTCCTCGAACACCGCCCCGCCTACGCCGTGGGCCCGGCCACCGCCTTCATGGCGCTCGCCGCCCACCCCGGGGCCACCTCGGACCACTTCGCCTCGTTCCAGGTGCTCTCCTCCGGCGGCGCCCCGCTGCCGCCCGCCCTGGTCGAACGCCTGCGCGCCGCCTACGGCTTCTACCTGCGCAACGGCTACGGCCTCACCGAGTGCACCGCCCCCTGCGCCTCCGTGCCGGTGCACCGCGAAGCCCCCGTGGACCCGGCCTCGGGCACCCTCTCCGTGGGCGTGCCCGGCGCCGACACCCTCGTACGGATCCTCGACGAGAGCGGCGCCGAGGTGCCCTTCGGCGAGACCGGGGAGATAGCCGTACGCGGACCGCAGGTCGTACCCGGCTACTGGGGCCTGCCCGAGGACACCGCCAAGGCCTTCCCGGACGGCGAACTGCGCACCGGAGACGTCGGGTTCATGGATCCCGAGGGCTGGCTCTACGTGGTCGACCGCAAGAAGGACATGATCAGCGCCTCCGGTTTCAAGGTCTGGCCGCGCGAGGTGGAGGACGTGCTCTACACCCACCCCGCCGTGCGCGAGGCGGCCGTCGTCGGCATCCCGGACCCCTACCGCGGGGAGAGCGTGAAGGCCTACGTCAGCCTGCGCCCCGGCGCCGAGGCCGACCCGGCGGAACTGTCCGCGTACTGCGCCGAGCGCCTCGCCGCGTACAAATACCCGCGCCGTGTGGAGATCCTGCCTGTCCTTCCGAAGACGACCAGTGGCAAGATCCTGCGACGGGAACTGCGGATACGTGACCACGGCTGAAAACGGCCGGACCGCGTCCGCACGGGACCGCACACGCGAGGACCACGAAAGGGAGGCGACAGCCATGGCCGCCAAGACCACGACGGAGACCGTCGGGGCGCACGAGGCCCCGGTACCGCGCCGGCTGCTCGCCGTCGCGACCAGGCTGTTCGCCGAGCGGGGCTACGACCGCACCTCGGTCCAGGAGATCGTCGAGGCGGCCGGGGTCACCAAGGGCGCGCTCTACCACTACTTCGGATCCAAGGACGATCTGCTGCACGAGGTGTACGCGCGCATGCTGCGGCTCCAGCAGCAGCGGCTCGACGCGGTGGCCGGTTCCGGCGCACCCGTGGAGGAGCGGCTGCGGGCCGCGGCCGCCGACGTGGTGGTCACCACGATCGAGAACCTGGACGACGCGGCGATCTTCTTCCGCTCCATGCACCAGCTGAGCCCGGAGAAGTTCAAGCAGGTCCGGGCGGAGCGCCGGCGCTACCACGAGCGCTTCCGCGCCCTGGTCGAGGAGGGCCAGCGGACCGGGGTCTTCTCCGACGCCACCCCGGCCGACCTGGTGGTGGACTACCACTTCGGCTCCGTCCACCACCTGTCGACCTGGTACCACGAGGACGGCCCGCTCACCCCGCAGCAGGTGGCCGACCACCTCGCGGACCTGCTGATGCGGGCGCTGCGCCCGTAGCGAGCACGGGGCCCGTAGCGAGCACGGGGCCGGGCCGCAACGGACTAGCCGAGCGGTGCGACCTCGCGGCCCCAGGTCTCCTTGGCGACCACGGCGAAGGAGATGTACCAGGCGACGCCCGCGGTGAAGAGGCCGAGGAAGCCGCCGGTGTGGCCCAGCGCCGTGCTCTGCGCCAGGTCGCCGAGAGCGAGGAACAGGAAGGTCAGCGCCAGCGAGACGAACAGCACGCGGTGGGCGACGTCCAGCTTCATGGCGGCGATCGACATGTACGCCGTGAAGATGAACCAGGCCACGAGGAACCAGCCGGTCGCCACGTGCGCCTGGTCGGCCGGCAGCGTCGGGACGACGAACTTCACGTAGCCGGCGAAGGACATCCAGAACGCGCCGTACGAGACGAACGCCGTGGTCCCGAAGGTGTTGCCGCGGCGGAACTCCATGACGCCCGCGACGAACTGCGCGAGGCCGCCGTAGAACAGCGCCAGCGGCAGTACGACGGCGCTGAGCGCCGCGTTCGAGATCAGCCCCGAGTTGAAGAGGCTGAGCACGAAGGTGGTGAGGGCGAACGCCGCCAGGCCGAGCGGGCCGGGATTGGCGACCCTTGCCGACGGAGCCGCGGACGCGGTGACGGGGGAGGCCGTGGCGTGCGGCGCGGCGGCGGGGGCCAGGGTGGAGCTGGGCATGGCGAAGGGCACTTTCACTTGGGGGAAATACCGAATATATCGGACTTCCCAAGTGGTCTGGACCACTAAAGGTCCGGTCCCGCGGGACCGAAGTCCCCGCCCCGCCCGCCCGCCCCGCCCGCCCCGCCCGCCGGAGGCTACCGGTACCGCTTCAGCTCCCGGTGCGCGAGCGAGCGCTGGTGCACCTCGTCCGGCCCGTCCGCCAGCCGCAGCGTCCGCGCCGCCGCCCACAGCTCGGCCAGCGGGAAGTCCTGGCTCACCCCGCCCGCGCCGTGCAACTGCACCGCGTCGTCCAGGATCCGCACCACCGCCCGCGGGGTCGCGATCTTGATCGCCTGGATCTCGGTGTGCGCGCCCCGGTTGCCCGCCGTGTCCATCAGCCAGGCCGTCTTCAGCACCAGCAGCCGCAGCTGCTCCACGGTGACCCGGGCGTCCGCGATCCAGTTCTGTACGACGCCCTGCGCGGCCAGCTCCTTGCCGAAGGCGGTACGTCCCACCGCGCGCCGGCACATCAGCTCGATGGCCCGCTCCGCCATGCCGATGAGCCGCATGCAGTGGTGGATCCGCCCCGGCCCGAGGCGGGCCTGGGCGATGGCGAACCCGCCGCCCTCCTCGCCGATCAGGTTCCCCGCGGGGACCCGGGCCCCGTCGAAGACGACCTCGGCGTGCCCGCCGTGGTCGTGGTCCTCGTACCCGTACACGGTCATCGCGCGCCGGATCTCGACGCCCGGAGTGTCCCGGGGCACCAGGATCATGGACTGCTGGCGGCGCGGGTCGGCGCCCCCGGGGTCGGTCTTGCCCATGACGATGAAGATCTTGCAGTCCGGGTTCATGGCACCGGAGATGAACCACTTGCGGCCCGTGATCACGTACTCGTCGCCGCTCGCGGACCGCTCGATGCGGGTCTCGATGTTCGTGGCGTCCGAGGAGGCCACCTCCGGCTCGGTCATCGCGAACGCGGACCGGATCTCCCCGGCCAGCAGCGGCTCCAGCCACTGCTTCTTCTGCGCCTCGTTCCCGAACTGCGAGAGCAGCTCCATGTTCCCGGTGTCCGGAGCCGCGCAGTTCGTCGCCGTCGGCGCCAGGTGCGGGCTGCGTCCGGTGATCTCGGCGAGCGGGGCGTACTGGAGGTTGGTCAGCCCGGCGCCGTACTCATGGTCCGGCGAGCTGTGCTGGTTCGTGAAGAAGAGGTTCCACAGCCCCTGACGGCGCGCCTCGGCCTTCAGTTCACCGAACACGGCCGGGGTGTCCCAGGGCGAGGCCAGCCGCGCGCGCTGCTCGGCGGCGACGGCTTCCGCCGGGTAGACGTACTCGTCCATGAACGCGAGGAGCCGTCCGCGGAGTTCCTCGGTGCGGGCGTCGAATGCGAAATCCATGGGGGTTCCTCAGCCTTCGTGCGGTTGCCGGAGTGTGGTCAGACCGTGCTCGATGAAGACCGGGACCAGCTCGCCGATCCGGTCGAAGCCCGAGCCGACGGTCTGCCCGAGCGTGTAGCGGTAGTGGATGCCCTCGAGGATCACCGCGAGCTTGAACCAGGCGAAGGCCGTGTACCAGGAGACCTGCGAGGCGTCCCGGCCGGAGCGGGCCGCGTACCGCTCGATCAGCTCGGCGGGCGCCGGATGGCCGGGGGCCGCGCTGGTCGTGCTGACCGGGGAGTCGGTCAGCCCCAGGTCGGAGCTGTACATCACCAGCAGCCCGAGGTCCGTCAGCGGATCGCCGAGCGTGGACATCTCCCAGTCCAGCACCGCCCGGATCCGGTCGCCGCCGCCGCCGATCAGCACGTTGTCCAGCCGGAAGTCCCCGTGCACCACGGTGGCCGCGGGGGAGTCGGGCAGGGCGCGTCCGAGGGAGCCGTGCAGTTCGTCGATCCCGGAGAGCTCCCGCCCCCGGGAGGCCGCGAGCTGCTTGCCCCAGCGGCGCAGCTGGCGGTCCAGGAAGCCCTCGGGCCGCCCGAAGTCGCCCAGGCCCACCGCCTCCGGGTCCACCGCGTGCAGGTCGACCAGGGTGTCCACCAGGCCCAGCACCGCGCGCCGGGTCCGCTCGGGGCCGAGCGCCGCGAGCTCGCCGGCCGTCCGGTACGGCACCCCGTCCACGTACTCCATCACGTAGAACGGCGCCCCCAGCACGGCATCGTCCTCGCACAGCAGCAGCGGCTCGGGCACCGGCACCGCGGTGCCGTGCAGGGCCGCGATGACCCGGTGCTCGCGCCGCATGTCGTGCGCGGTGGCCAGTACGTGCCCCAGCGGCGGCCGGCGCACCACCCAGCGCGAGCTCCCGTCGCCCACCTCGTACGTCAGGTTCGAGCGGCCGCCTTCGATCAGCCGGCCGGTCAGTGGCCCGACCACGAGGCCCGGCCGCGCCCGGTCGAGATGGCCCCGCAGCCGCTCCAGATCGAGGCCTCGCGGGCCGGAGGGGGCTGCGGAGGGGGCCGGGCCCGGGGCTGAGGTCATGGTGCGCGCCTCCGTACGGAGTTGACGACGACGGAACGATCGCGACCCATGATGCCGACCAGTCGGTATGCCGTCCAGTGCGTGAGCCGAAGGGACCTCGGTTCCGCCCCCCCGCTCCGCCCTTCCGGCCCGCCCCTCCGGCCGTCTCCCTGCCCCCTCGCGTTCCCCCGCCCGTCCCGTCAGGCGTGGCAGAGGATCGGGGTCCCGCCGTTCATCACCGTCATGTCCCGCAGCACCGCGAGGATGTCCAGCGGGACCCCCTCGGGCTCCCCGGCCAGTTCCGCGTAGGCCCGGTGCAGGTTGGCCACCAGCCGTTCGCTCTCCCGCCAGGCGGCGAATTCCCCGAGGTCGGCCTCCCGGGCGGCCTCCAGCGGGGTCAGCCCCTTCGCGCGGCCCTCCCGGGCCAGCTCGGCCACGTACCGCAGATAGCGCTCGGTGGCCTCGTACGCGCCGGGATCCGTCAGCGGCCCGTGTCCCGGTACGACCGTCTCCGCGCCGAGCGAGCGCAGCAGCTCCATCGCCCGCAGCGAACCGGCCAGCGAGCCCATCGCCAGGAACGGCGTGCCCTCCGCGAAGACCAGGTCGCCGGTGAAGACGATCCGCTGCTCGGGCAGCCACACGAGGGAATCGCCCGTGGTGTGCGCGACACCCGGGTGCAGGACCCGCACCTCGGTCTCCCCGACGTGCAGCGTCAGCCGGTCGCCGTAGGTCAGATCGGGCGCGGTGATGTCCACGGCGCCGAAGTCGGTCGCCGGCCAGATCATCTCCAGCTGGTGCCCGGCCGCGAGTTGCTCGGAGCGTGCGTTGTGGTGCCCCACGATCAGCGCCTCCGGGGCGAACACGCCGTTGCCGTAGGTGTGGTCGCCGTGATGGTGGGTGTTGACCACGGTGCGGGGGAGCGGCGCCCCGGCGGCCAGCACCGCCGCACGCAGGGCCAGCGCCCGCCGTTCGGTGGCCGCCGTGTCGACGAGCAGGGTCCGGCCGCCGCCGGTCACGAAGCCGGCGTTGTTGAGGCACCAGCCGCCGTCCGGCTGCACGTAGGCGTACACCCCCGGCGCGGGCTGGAGGAGGTACGGCTCTTCGACGGGCATGCGCGGTCTCCCCGGGTCGCTGTGACGGGCTGTCGGCATCCTGCCAGTCGCGGCGGCCCGGGGGGAGGGCGTGTTCGGTCAGCGCTCGTCGGCGCTCGTCGGTGGTCGTCAGTGGGCAGTGGTCAGTGGTCGTCGTAGTGGTCTTCGTGCTCCGCGTGCCGGTGCCCGTCGTGCAGGTAGTCGACGTGGTCGCCGTGCGGGACCGAGGAGTGTCCGCAGTCCGCGCCGTGGGCGTGCTCGTGGGCGGAGTGCGGGGCGTGCCCGGCGGGCTCGCACTCGTCCCAGTGCCCGGAGTGCTCGCGGTGCAGATGCCCGTCGTGCGCGTAGTCGACGTGGTCTCCGTGCTCGACCGCCTGGTGGCCGCAGGCCGGACCGTGGGCGTGGGCGTGCTCGTGCGCGGGGTGCTCCTGGTGCAAGGTCGTCATGGCGCCGAGGCTAGTGCGGAACGACCCGGATCGCCCCTTGTGTCCCCTGTGTGCCGAGGGTGGGCCACAAGTCGGACCATCGGTTCGTCACCTCAGATGACGACCGCCATCGCGAAGACCGCGAGACCCACCGTGCACACCGTCGCGGCCACCGCCGCACTGGATGCGAGCCCGGCGGGGCGCGCGGCCGCCAGCTCCCGCATCCGCCGGTGAGCCACCCACACGAAGGCCAGCCAGAGCAGCACGATGACCGCCACCCCCACCAGCTCCATCGGCGAGCCCGGTCCGCGCAGGGCCTGGCGCAGGCCCAGTACGGCCGTCACCACGCACGAGAGCGTCGTACGCCGCCACGCGAGCCGGGTCCGTTCGGGCTGCAGCCCCGGGTCGCGGTCATCGGTCCCCCCGGGGTCGGCCGCGTCGGCCGAGGCGCTCACCGCCCGGTCGTCCAGCCGAGCAGGATGACCACCACCATCCCCACCGCGACCAGCCCCACCCCCAGGCTCAGCACCACCGGGAACCGGGACATCGGCAGGTCCTCCCCCCGCCGCCGCATGGCCCGCTCGCACTGCACCCAGTGGTTCACCGCACGCAGCGCGCAGGCGGCGCCCAGCGCGAGCAGCGCGAAGGCCATCGCCACGCGCACCGCCCACCGCAGGTCGGGCAGGAACTGGTCCACGGCGAACCCGCCGCCGATCAGGGCCAGCGCGGTCCTGATCCAGGCGAGGAAGGTCCGCTCGTTGGCCAGCGAGAAGCGGTAGTCGGGGGTCACGCCCTCGTCCCTCACCCGAGCCGGCGCGAACCACAGCCGCACGTCCTTGACGAAGTCGATCACCAGCCCAATCTACTGGCGCTCCGGCCCACCGGCGCTCCGAGCCGAACCGCGGAACTCCAGCAGCCTGCGGTACGCCTCCAGCCCGTCCGGCACCCACGGCCACGAGCCGTCCGCGACCCGCCGCGCCACCTCCTCCTCCGGGAGCCACGCGTGCCAGGCCACCTCCGAGGCCTGCGGCCGGACCGGCAGCTCGCAGCGCACCTCGTGCACGTGGCTCCACCAGGCCCCGCCCGGACCCTCGTACAGGAACTTGAACAGCGGCTCGGGCTGTTCCAGCCCCGTCACCCCCAGCTCCTCCTCCGCCTCCCGCAGGGCCGCGGCGGCGTAGCCCTCGCCCGCGCCGACCACCCCGCCGACGAACATGTCGTAGTGCGAGGGGAAGACCAGCTTCGAATCCGTCCGCCGGTGCGTGAAGACCCGCCCCCGCCCGTCCCGGGCCAGTACGAACACGCAGCGGTGGATCAGCCCGGCCGCGTACACCTCGCCCCGCGGGGCGCGCCCCGTCACCCGGTCCTCCCGGTCCACCACGTCCAGTACCTCGTCGGCCGCGCTCATGCCGTGATCCCTCCGCTCCTGTTGACTGGTTACCGCTCCGTAGCAAAGGATCGCCCCACCACCGACGGAGGACGGGTTCCACATGACGTACGACGCAGACGTGATCGTGATCGGGGCCGGGCTGGCGGGCCTCGTGGCCACCGCCGAGCTCGTCGACGCCGGCCGCAAGGTCATCCTGCTCGACCAGGAGCCGGAGCAGTCCATGGGCGGCCAGGCCCACTGGTCCTTCGGCGGCCTGTTCTTCGTCGACTCGCCCGAGCAGCGCCGCATGCGGATCAAGGACACCCGCGAGCTGGCCCTCCAGGACTGGTCCGGCACCGCAGGCTTCGACCGCGAGGAGGACGCCTGGCCGCGCCGCTGGGCCGAGGCCTACGTGGACTTCGCGGCCGGCGAGAAGCGCCCCTGGCTGCACGCCCAGGGCGTCCGCTTCTTCCCCGTCGTCGGCTGGGCGGAGCGCGGCGGCTACGACGCGAACGGCCACGGCAACTCCGTCCCCCGCTTCCACATCACCTGGGGCACCGGCCCCGGACTGGTGGAGCCCTTCGAACGCCGCGTACGGGCCGGAGCGGCCCGCGGGCTGGTCCAGTTGAAGTTCCGCCACCGGGTCACCGGGCTCTCCCGCACGGCGGGCACCCTCGACACCGTGACCGGCGAGGTCCTGGCCCCCTCCGACGCCGTCCGCGGCACCGCGAGCGGCCGCGAGGCCACCGGGGAGTTCTCGCTGCGCGCCCAGGCCGTGATCGTGACCAGCGGCGGCATCGGCGGCAACCACGAGCTCGTACGGGCCCAGTGGCCGGCCCGCCTCGGCACCCCGCCCGCGCGGCTGCTCTCCGGGGTCCCGGCCCACGTGGACGGCCTGATGCTGGGCATCGCGGAGGGGGCGGGCGCCAGCCACATCAACAAGGACCGGATGTGGCACTACACCGAGGGCATCGAGAACTGGAACCCGATCTGGTCCAAGCACGGCATCCGCATCCTGCCCGGCCCGTCCTCGCTCTGGCTGGACGCCACCGGCAAGCGGCTGCCCGTACCGCTCTTCCCGGGCTTCGACACCCTGGGCACCCTCGACCACATCATGAAGACCGGCCACGACCACACGTGGTTCGTCCTCAACCAGCGCATCATCGGCAAGGAGTTCGGACTCTCCGGGTCCGAGCAGAACCCGGACCTGACGGGCAAGTCGGTCCGCGGGGTCATCGACCGGGCCCGCCAGGCCGTCCCCGGACCCGTGAAGGCCTTCATGGACAACGGCGCCGACTTCGTGGTCGAGAAGGACCTCTCCGCGCTGGTGCGCGGCATGAACGCGATCACCAAGGACGGACTCCTCGACGAGGAGACCGTCCGCCGCGAGATCGTCGCCCGCGACCGGGAGATCGCCAACCCCTTCACCAAGGACCTCCAGGTCACGGCGATCCACGGCGCCCGCAAGTACCTCGGCGACAAACTGATCCGCACCGCCGCCCCGCACCGGATCCTGGACCCCGCGGCCGGCCCGCTGATCGCCGTCCGGCTCTCCATCCTGACCCGCAAGTCCCTGGGCGGCCTGGAGACCGACCTCTCCTCCCGCGTCCTGACCGCCACGGGAGAACCCCTCCCGGGCCTCTACGCGGCGGGCGAGGCGGCCGGCTTCGGCGGCGGCGGGGTCCACGGCTACCGCGCCCTGGAGGGCACCTTCCTCGGCGGCTGCATCTTCTCGGGCCGCGCGGCCGGCCGCGCGGCGTCGGCCGCCGTCTCCTGAACCGGGCCGCCCCGGCCGCTCAGGGCCGACGGCTCACCAGGCGGAACCGCTCCGCCACGACCGGGGTGTCGTCGTCGACCGTGAAGCCGGGGTCGCCGACGGCCTCCCGCATCTGCGGGCCGTGCCAGAACTCCTCGTGCCCGGCACGCCATTCGGCCACTGACGTGAACCCCTCGCCCTCGTCCAGCGCGTGCCGCAGGTCCACGTCCGCCAGCCGCAGCACCCGTACGTCCGTCACCTCCAGGACGCCCACCGGACGCCCGCCGGAGTCCACGATCACCATCCGCTCGCCCGCCACCGGCAGCGGATCCCCCGCTGCCTCGTAGTCGGCCAGGACGCCCGTGGTCGTGGTCTTGGCACCGCTCAGGACGGCCGCCACCAGCCTGTCGCGCAGCGGCCCCGGGAAGGCGAACTCGATGGGCGGGAGGTCTTCGTAAGCCGTCATGGATCCCAATCTACGGTCCTGCGGGTGCCCCCGCCCGGGCGGGGGCACCCTGCGGGCAACCTGCCGGCAACCCGGCGACAACCTGTCACGAACCGGAACAACCGCATCAACTCACCTGTGGGAAACACCAGTTGAAACGAGCCACGCGGTGGACTGGACCTTGACGCGGAGCTGTGCGTACCGCTTTGCTGTGCGTGATCTTCCAGCCACATCGTCCAACCGCCCGCGTCCTGGAGGGAAATCCGCGGATGTCGCCCCCTCCGCCGCCCCTCGGCCGCGTCCGCAAGCGGGACGCCCAGCTCTTCGACCCCGCCCTCTGCGACACGGAACTCGTCGACGTCCGCGCGCAGTTCACCCAGGGCCGCTGGGTCAAGGCCCGCACCCTCCTCGTCGCCACCGGTGACGACTGGGACCGCCGCGGGCACCGCCTCGTCGTCCTCGCGGAAACCCCGGCCGCCACCGCGTGGGCGCGCGAGTGGCTCCTCGCCGAACCGGAGAGCGCCGACGCCGTCACCCTCCTCGCCTGCGCGGCCGTCTTCGGCGCCCTGCGCCGCAAGGGCACCCCCGAGGCCGCCGAAGAGGCCTGCCGCCGCGCCGCGGCCCTCCTCCCGGCCGACCCCACCCCCTGGCTCGGCCTGCTGCTCCTCACCCGCGCCTTCGGCACCGAAGAGGAGTTCAGCCGTCACTTCGACCAGGTCCGGGCCCGCCACCGCGAGCACCACCACGCCCACCACCTGATGGTCTCCCGACTGGCCGAACGGGCCCCCGCCGCCGGCCGCGACCCGCTCCACGAGGTCTACGACTTCGCCGCCTGGGCCGCCGAGGAATCCCCGGCCGACTCCCCGCTCGCCGTCCTTCCCGTCATCGCCCACGCCGAGCGCTACCGCGTCCTCGCCGCCGGGCAGGGCCGCGTCCCGGGCGCCGGAGCCGAGCACTGGTCCGGCCGCCGCGCCCGCCACGTGCTGCGCTCCGCCTTCGACTGGTGGCTCGAATGGGAGCGCGAGGACCACCCCCGCAACCGGGTGGACCTCAACTTCCTCGCCCACGCCAAGCTCTGCGAGGGCCGCCCCGCCGAGGCCGCCGCGCTCTTCCAGCGCATCGGCAGCCACGCCACCCAGGCCCCGTGGTCCTACCCGGACCTCGACCCGCACAAGGCCTTCCTCGCCGCACGCAGCGCCGCGCTCGGCACCGCCTGACCCCGGCCCGGCCGCCACAGCCCGGCAAGTACCGCTTAGCCAGAACAGCTCGGCAAGTACCGCTCAGCCAGAACCGCTCAGTCCCCGCCCCGAAAGGACCCCCGCCATGCCGACGGGCAGATCCACCACGCTCACCGATCCGGCCGGCCAGGCCGAGATCCGTACGTACAAGGGTCAGGACCGCGCCCTGCGCGCCGACCGCCTCGGCACCGCCGGCCTGCTGCTCTCCGTACTCGCCGCGAGCGCGCCCCTGATGGTCGTCGCGGGCGTCATGCCCACCATCTTCGGGGTCATGGGCATCGCCGGACAGCCCCTGCTCTTCGTGATCCTCGGCGCCGTCCTCGCCCTCTTCAGCGTCGGCTACGCCGAGATGAGCCGGCACGTCCACAACGCCGGCGCCTTCTACGCCTACATCGCGCGCGGACTCGGCCCCACCGCGGGCGCCGGCGCCTCGCTCGTCGCCCTCGTCGCCTACAGCGCCATGCAGGTCGGCGTCTACGGCATCCTCGGCTTCGAGATCTCCGGCCTCTTCGCCACCTACCTCGACACCGAACTCGCCTGGTGGATACCGGCCCTGGCCGCCGTCGCCCTCACCGGAGCCCTCGGCTGGCTCAAGATCGACCTGAACGCCAAGGTCCTCGGAGTCCTCCTGCTCATCGAGGTCCTCCTCGTCGTCGTCTTCGACGTCGCCGCCCTCGGCAAGCCGGGCCCCGACGGCCTCTCGCTGCACGCCTTCGACCCCGCGACCCTGACCGGCGCCGGTCTCGGCACCGCCCTGTGCTTCTGCATCGCCGCCTTCGTCGGCTTCGAGCAGTCCCCGGTGTACGCCGAGGAGACCAGCAGGCCGCACATCGTCGTCTCCCGGGTGATGTTCCTGGGCGTCGGCTTCGTCGCCCTCTTCTTCGCCTTCAGCGCCTGGGCCCTCACCGTCGCCACCGGCCCCGGCGAGGTGGTCAAGGCCTCCGCGGAGGCAGGCCCCGGACTGCTCTTCCAGCTCACCGAGAGCCGCCTGGGCGCCACCTTCACCGACGTCCTGCACATCCTCTTCGTGACCGGCATGTTCGCGGCGATGCTCAGCTTCCACAACGTCGTCTCCCGCTACGCCTTCGCGATGGGCCGCGAGGGCCTGCTGCCGGCCGCCTTCGGCCGCACCAACGCCGGCACCGGCGCGCCCGCCACCGGCTCGCTCCTGCAGACCGTGGTCTCCGTCCTGGTCGTCCTGGCCTTCGCCTTCACCGACGACACCCCGGCCGGTGACCCCACCGTGCCCGTCCTGCACCTGTTCACCTGGATGGGCAGCGTCGGCGCCCTCGGCGTGACCCTCCTCATGGCCACCGCCTCCTTCGCGGTCATCGCCTTCTTCGTCCGCCGCGGCACCGCCGGCGCCCAGCTCTGGCGGCTCGGCGCGGCGGGCCTCGCAGGCCTCGCGCTGCTCGCCATCGCCGTCTACACGGTCAAGGACTTCGGGGTCCTGGTCGGCGCCGCGGAGGGCTCCGCGCTGAGCTGGGTCCTGCCCGGCATCATCGCCGCCGCCGCCGTCGTGGGACTGGCGTACGGGTTCTTCCTGCGCTCCGCCCGCCCCGCGGTGCACGCCCGCATCGGTCTGGGCAACGAGGCCTTCCGTCTCGACCAGGTGGCGGAGTCGGAGGCGGAGTCGGGGTCGGGGTCGGCCGGCCCCGTGATCCCCGCCCCGCGCGGCTGACCCGTACCGGACGCACGAAGAGGGGCCCCGCCAACGGCGGGGCCCCTCTTCGCGTCTTCGCGTGTGGAGCGGTGTTCAGGCCTTCTTGACCACGCTGGACTTCAGCTGCATGGCGCCGAAGCCGTCGATCTTGCAGTCGATGTCGTGCCCGTCGACCCCGTCGATCAGCCGGATGTTGCGCACCTTGGTACCGGCCTTGATCCCCGAGGGGCTGCCCTTGACCTTGAGCGCCTTGACGACGGTCACGGTGTCGCCGTCGGTCAGCACGTTCCCGACGGCGTCCTTCACGACCTGCTCGCCGGCGTCCCCGCCGGTCTCGGCGTCGCTCTCGGCGGGCACCCACTCGTGACCGCACTCGGGGCACACCACGAGCGCGTTCATCTCGTAGGTGTACTCACAGGAGCATTTCGGACAGGGGGGAAGGTTCTCGTTCACCGGCCCAGAATATCCCGTACTCGCCCTGCACCGCTCGCCGCGCGATGCTCCCCAAACGCAGAAAACCCCACGTGAAGTGGGGTTTTCGCTTGGTGTCCGAGGGGGGACTTGAACCCCCACGCCCGATAAAGGGCACTAGCACCTCAAGCTAGCGCGTCTGCCATTCCGCCACCCGGACAAGGTGTCTGTCTCGCGTCCCTCGCGGGCCGTTCCGACGTGGAAAACATTACCAAACAATCCGGGGTCCTCGATCACACCCCCCGACGGCCGGGGATCGCCCTTGGGGGAAGCGGCCCGGAGCGCGAGGATGGAGTCAGTTCGGTACTGATCAGTGGGAGGAAGCAGCGTGAGCGAATCGGGCGCGGGCAGGACCGTCTCCGGCGAGGACGAGGTCGTCGACCTCTGCCGGGACCTCATCCGGATCGACACCAGCAACTACGGGGACCACTCCGGGCCAGGTGAGCGCAAGGCGGCCGAGTGGGTCGCGGAGCAGCTCGCCGAGGTCGGGCTGGAGCCGAAGATCTTCGAATCGCACAAGGGGCGCGCCTCGACCGTGGCGCGGATCGAGGGCGAGGACCCCTCACGGCCGGCCCTGCTGATCCACGGGCACACCGACGTGGTCCCGGCCAACGCCGCCGACTGGACCTACGACCCCTTCGCCGGCGAGATCGCCGACGGATGCGTCTGGGGCCGCGGCGCGGTCGACATGAAGGACATGGACGCGATGACGCTGGCCGTCGTACGCGACCGCATGCGCAGCGGCCGCAAGCCCCCGCGCGACATCGTGCTGGCCTTCCTCGCCGACGAGGAGGCGGGCGGCACCTACGGCGCCCGGTACCTCGTCGACAAGCACCCCGACCTCTTCGAGGGCGTGACCGAGGCGATCGGCGAGGTCGGCGGCTTCTCCTTCACCGTGAACGAGAACCTGCGGCTGTACCTGGTGGAGACGGCCCAGAAGGGCATGCACTGGATGCGTCTGACGGTGGAGGGCACCGCGGGCCACGGGTCGATGACCAACAACGACAACGCCATCACCGAGCTCTGCGAGGCCGTGGGGCGCCTGGGCCGCCACACCTGGCCGGTACGGGTCACCAAGACGGTCCGGCACTTCCTGGACGAGCTCTCGGACGCGCTGGGCACCCCGCTCGACCCGGACGACATGGACGCCACGCTCGCCAAGCTGGGCGGCATCGCCAAGATGGTCGGCGCGACCCTGCGCAACTCCGCCGCCCCGACGATGCTCGGCGCCGGCTACAAGGTCAACGTCATCCCCGGCCAGGCCACCGCCCACGTGGACGGCCGCTTCCTGCCGGGCTACGAGGACGAGTTCTTCGCCGACCTCGACCGGATCCTCGGGCCGCGCGTGAAGCGGGAGGACGTCCACGCGGACAAGGCGCTGGAGACGGGCTTCGACGGCAAGCTCGTCGACGCCATGCAGACCGCCCTGAAGGCGCACGACCCGATCGCTCGCGCGGTCCCGTACATGCTCTCCGGCGGTACGGACGCCAAGTCCTTCGACGACCTCGGCATCCGCTGCTTCGGCTTCGCGCCGCTCCAGCTTCCGCCGGAGCTGGACTTCGCCGGGATGTTCCACGGCGTGGACGAGCGGGTGCCGGTGGAGGGTCTGAAGTTCGGTGTGCGGGTGCTCGACCGGTTCATCGACGAGTCCTGAGGCCGCCGGGAGCGGTCCGGGAGCGGAACGGGCGTAGCTAACGCCCGGGAATCGGGAAGGTGTGCGGAATCCACTGAGAAGAGTGAATGCGCTCATACGCTCGTAGCCCCGGTGATCCCTCCTCGTTACAGGTGGTGCGGTCCGCGGCTGGGACCGCGCTTGCCTACTAGGAGGAACAATGTTCAAGAAGGTTGCCGCCGCTGCGGCTGTCACCGGTGGTCTGGTTCTCGCGGGTGCGGGTCTGGCTGTCGCCGACGCGGGTGCCCAGGGTGCGGCCATCGGCTCCCCCGGTGTCCTGTCCGGCAACGTCGTCCAGGTTCCGGTCCACGTTCCCGTGAACGTCTGCGGTAACACGATCTCCGTGATCGGCCTGCTGAACCCGGCTTTCGGCAACACCTGCGTCAACGCCTGACGTATCTGAAGTACTCGGCCCCGGAGCGCATTCCAGCGCTCCGGGGCTGCCGGGCTTTACGGGCCCGATGACGATCTTTTCGGCGCGCCAGGCGGGGGAGCCTGTGCGGCCGGTGCGCCGATCGGGCGTGCACGTGCGTGCGCGTGCACGACGCACACACCAGGGGACGAAGTACAGATGCGACGACAGGTACAGGTCACCGGCAAGAAGACCTTGATCACCATGGCGGCCGCGGGGGGTCTGCTCGCGCTCGGAGGGGGCTACGCGCACGCGGACTCCGGCGCCTCCGGCCGCGCCGCACACTCACCGGGACTGCTGTCCGGGAACGCCCTCGAGGCACCCGTGGACGCACCGCTGAACGCCTGCGGGAACACGGTGACGGTGGTGGGGGCCCTGAATCCGGCCTTCGGAAACCGCTGCGCGAACCTCCCGGGCCGGCCCGGACATCCGCAGCACCCACAACACCCTCAGCACCCGGACCACCCCGAACACCCCGAACACCCAGGCAACCCGCACGAACCGTGCGACGAGGACACCGGCCCGGGGCACCCGGACCACCCGGGCGGTCCGGGCGACCACGGGAATCCGGGCGGTCCGGGGGATCACGGGAATCCGGGCAACCCCGGTGACCACGGCAACCCCGGTGGCCCCGGCGGTCCTGGTGACCACGGCAACCCGGGCGGCCCCGGCACCCCCGTCGGTCCGGGTACCGGGCAGCAGCCCGGTACTCCCGCCGGGCCCGGCCCCGGTGCGGGCCCCGGAACGGGTCCCGGCGCCGGCTCGGCGACCCCGGTGACGCACCCCGCCCAGGGAGCCGGCCCCGGGACGGGGGCGGGTAGCGGGACTGGTGCAACCCCCGCCGGGGGACTCGCCGCCACGGGTTCCGGTGACGTCCTCACCGCCGGGGTGCCCCTGGCCGCGGGCATGCTGCTGGCCGGCGCCGTGCTCTACCGCCGGGCACGCAGCGCGGCCTGACGGTTCCTCAGGACGCGGGCCCCGCCCCAGGGGCCCGCGTCACCAGGTCGCGCGGACCTGGCGGATGATCCGGCGGCGCAGTCGCACGCGGCGACTGCCGTCCCGAAGCAGGGTCAGCCGGTCGAGCTCCCAATGCCCGTACTCGGCGTGTTCTGTCAGCAGGCGGGTCGTTTCCTGACGTGGAACCCCGCGGGGCACGTACAAGTCGACAAATTCGTATTCCGGCATCGCATCTATTGTGCCGCGAGAGCCCCGCTACGGATAGCGTCTGCACTATGTCTGATGCCGCTCTGCCCACTGTTGCCGAGGTACGCGCCGCCGCCGAGGCGGTCAAGGCCGCGCTCGACCGTCACCTCGCCGCGGTCGAGAGCAGGATCGGGGACGATGATCCGGACGTCTACGCCGCGTTCAACGAACTCGCCGCCGCCGCCGAGGAGTACGACGAGCTCCTCTACGACCGCTACGACGAGGTCACCCCGTTCGAGATCCCCACTCCCGAGGACGGGCTCCCGTACACCGGCCCCGCCGAACCCGCCGCCTTCAGCGTGCTCATCCGCCGCGACTACGCCGTCGTCGAGCCGGCGCGCCTGATCGCCCAGGCCGAACGCGTCGTCGCGCACGACCGCGAAGCCGAACTCGACCACGACGGCGGCACCGCCGACGCGCTCGGCGTTCTCTTCGGCGAGTACGAGCCGGACGAAATCGCCTCCCGCGCCAAGGACTTCGGTCTGGAGGAGGGCGACTCCACGCTGTGGATCGCCGCTTCGGAAGAGGTCGCCGAACCGGGGGAGTGGCTCGGCACGCCCTTCGCCCACATCGACCCGCAGGACGTGATGCACCGGTTCGACGTCAGCTCGGTCTTCGACGGGGAAGACGAAGACGACGAGTACGCGGAGGACGCCGAAGGCGGCGAGGGGGCCGAGGACGGCGCGCCGGCCGAGCGGGGCCTGACCCCGGCCTGACCCCGGTCTGGCCCCGACCCGCGCGACACCTCGTACGGAACGCACCGCGGCCCCCGTCCCACCCGGGACGGGGGCCGCGGTACGTCCGTCAGAGGGGCTCCGCCGTCGCGGACGCCACGAGCGCCCGCAGTAGACCCGCCAGCCGGGTCGTACGGGGCTTCGCCGGTACTTCCGCGACCGCACGCGGCAGCGCCTGGTCCACTCCGTGCACCACCGACAGGTGACGCTCGGCCCGGCCGAAAGCCGTGTAGACCCAGTCCCGCGACAGGGCCTGAGCCGCGTCCCCGGGCAGGACGACGACCGCCGCGGGCCAGCGCGAGCCGACGGCCTGGTGCGCCGTCACGGCCCAGCCGTGCCGCACCTGCGACTCCACCCGCTCCTTCGGTACGACGATCCGCGCGCCCGCGGCTCCGGCCAGGTGCAGCCCCTGTGCGTCGGCCGACACCACACGGGCCGGCAGCGCCCGCCCGGCGGAGGGCACGTGGACGACCCGGTCACCGGGGTCGAAGCCGCCGAACCGGCCGGGGCCCGGGTTCAGCCGCTCCTTGAGGGCCGCGTTGAGCGCGCGGGTGCCGGCCGGGCCGCCGTGGCCCGGGGTGATCACCTGGACGGCGTCCGCCGGGATCCCGAAGGCGCGGGGCACCGACTCGGCGACCAGCTGTACGGTGCGGTGCACCGCCTCCCCGGCGTCGCGGACCGGGACGATGACGACCTCCTTGCCGGGGGCGTCGACCTGGTTCAGCTCGCCGACGCCGACGCCCGAGACCAGCTCGCCGATCGGGCCCCTGTCGGGGATCCGGGAGACGAGCTGCGGGCAGGCGCGGGCCGCGAGCACATCGGCGAAGACCCGGCCGGGACCGGCGGAGCCGAGCACCGACGGGTCGCCGGACAACACCAGGCGGGCGCCGTCGGGGACGGACTCCACCAGCGCGGCGGCCGTCTCCACGTCCAGCTGCGGGGCGTCCAGGACGATGAGCAGGTCCAGCGCGAACTGCCCGTCCGCGTCCCGGCCCGGGCCCTCGGCGCCTGCCAGCAGGCCCGCCACGGTGACGGCCCCCTCGGCCGGGGCGTGCGCGGCCAGGCAGGCCCGCAGGCCGAACTCCCGGGCGGCGGCGAGCAGTGCGCGGGGTTCGGCGCGGGCGGCCTCGCCGCCGGTGTGGGTGACCAGCCCGTGCCCGGCGGCGGCGCGGATCAGCTCGGCGCCGGTGCCGGTGGCGGCCTTGTTCCAGTCGGCGGGGTCCGTGAAGGTGTTGGCGAGCCGGGCCAGGCCCTCGGCGAGGCTCTCCTCGGCCATGGCGCAGCCCTCCAGGCCCACCAGGATCCGTACGGGCTGCTCCTCGTCCTCGGTGGGCTCGGCTACGGGCGGCCCGACGGGCTCCTCGAAAGCCAGCGCGGCGCCCTCGCCGACGGCCGCCTCCAGGGCCTCCGCGGGGTCCGGCACGCCGTACTGGGCGAGGGCCGACTCCAGGGTCGGGGCTTCGAGCACGGTGTGGCCCTTGGCGGCGGCCTGCGCCAGCAGCCAGCCCACCAGGGCGGCGGCCCGCCGCTCGTCCCCGGGGCCGGTCGCCTCCGCGCCGAGCAGGGCGCGGGCGAACCCGTCGGCCTGGGTCGGGCGGACCCCGGCGACGGCCAGCAGCCGCCAGGGGGACTCGGCGAGCTGCTCGGCGGCGTCCTCGCCGAGGGCGGCGGCGGTCTGCGGGGCGAGGGTCTCGGGGGCGCCGCCCCTGGCCAGGACGGCTCGGATCGCCTGGACGGCGTCGGGGGAGGGGGCGTCCGCCTGCGGCGCGGGGGCGGGTGCGGGGGTGCGCGCCGGGGTGGGCGCCGCCGCGGGCTCCGGCCGGCGGGGCGCCGGGGGCGCGTCGAACACGGCGGGGGGCTTGCCGCCGCCCTCCACGGCCCGTACGGCGGCCAGCAGGTCGGCGGCCGTGCCGCTGAGCTTGGCGCCGGCCTCTACGGGGGCTTCGCGCTCCGCCTTGCGGCGGGCGATGCGCTCCCGCTCGATCTTCTGCGCGGCCAGCTCGGCCGCGGCTTCGCTGAGCTGGGGCGCGGCCTCGGCGGCCCCCGCCGCCCCCGTGCCGCCGTCGGTGGGCCCTGCGGGGCTTTCCCCCACCCCGCCCCTTCCCGAAACCGAGGGCTCCGCCCCCGGCCCCCCGTCCAGCTCCACGGCTTCGCCGTCCGCACCTTCGGCTTCGCCGACAGAACCCGCGGCTTCGCCGCCCGGCTCCCCGGCTTCGCCGTCCGGGCCCCCGGTCTCGTCCTCCGGCTCCCCGGCTTCGCCGGAGGCGGCCGTCTGGGGTTTCGGCTCGTCGGTGTCGGGGGCGTCGGAGTCGGTCGGCTGGGGCATCGGGGTGGGTTCCGGTGCCGGCGGGTGGGTTTCCGCGGGTGCGTCACCTTGGGCCGGGGCGGTCTCCGGGTCCGGTGCCGTCCCGGGCTCCGCAGCGGGGGCGGCCGGGTCCTCCGGGGCCGCGGCGGCGGCATCGGTGGCGGCGGTGTCGCTCACAAAGTGCTCCAGTCCTGATCGGGGTAGCGGTGGACGGGCGCCGAGACGTCGTCCAGCGCTTGGCGGATCTCCTCCGGAAGACTAAGGGCCTCCACCGACAGGGCCTGCCCGAGCTGCGCCGACGTGCGCGCGCCGACGATCGGGGCGGCCACCCCGGGGCGGTCCCGGACCCAGGCCAGGGCCACCTGGAGCGGGGTCACCGCCAGTCCGTGCGCGGCCGTCGCCACCGCGTCCACGATCCGGCTCGCCGGCTCGTCGAGGTACGGGTCCACGAACGCCGCGAGGGTTTCCGAAGCGCCCCGGGAGTCCGCCGGGGTGCCGGACCGGTACTTGCCCGTCAGGACGCCCCGGCCCAGCGGGGAGGAGGGGAGGAGGGAGACCCCCAGGTCCAGCGCGGCCGGGACCACCTCCCGTTCCACGCCGCGCTGGAGCAGGGAGTACTCCATCTGGGTCGACGCCAGCCGGGTGCGTACCCCCGGCGCCGCGAGCTGCCAGGTCGCCGCCTTCGCGAGCTGCCAGCCGCTGAAGTTCGACACGCCCGCGTACCGCGTCCGGCCGCTGCTCACCGCGATGTCCAGCGCCTGGAGGGTCTCCTCCAGCGGGGTCCAGGGATCGAAGGCGTGGACCTGCCAGAGGTCGACGTAGTCCGTGTCCAGACGCGCCAGGGAATCGTCCAGCGCGGCAAGGAGGTGGCCGCGCGAGGCGTCGAAGCGGCGGTCCGGATCCGCGACGCCGCCCGCCTTCGTCGCGATCACCAGATCCCGCCGCGGGACGACGGAACCGATCAACTGCCCGAGGAGGTACTCCGCTTCACCGCCGCCGTACACGTCGGCGGTGTCCACGAGCGTGCCGCCCGCGTTCCAGAACGTCTTCAACTGCGCGGCCGCTTCCGCCTCGTCCGGTCCGTCCGCCGACCGGCCCCAGGTCAGTGTGCCGAGACCGATCCGGGAGACGCGCAGTCCGGTGCGGCCGAGATGCCTCTGCTCCATGAGGGCTGAGACTACTGCCGCACTGACGCGGGACGGCCGGGCGCGCTACAGTCCCCGCAGACCTACGTTACTGATCGGTAAACCGGTAAGGGGACGACTTATGCGGCTCGGCATCAATCTCGGCTACTGGGGCGCTGGCATGGACGCCGACAACCTGGCCGTCGCGCAGGAGGCCGACCGCCTCGGCTACGACGTCTGCTGGGCCGCGGAGGCCTACGGCTCCGACGCGCCGACCGTGCTCGCCTGGGTCGCCGCCCAGACCGAGCGCATCGACGTGGGCTCCGCCATCCTGCAGATCCCGGCCCGCCAGCCCGCCATGACGGCCATGACGGCCGCCACCCTCGACTCCCTCACCAAGGGCCGTTTCCGGCTCGGCCTCGGGGTCTCCGGACCCCAGGTGTCCGAGGGCTGGTACGGGGTGAAGTTCGACAAGCCGCTCGCGCGGACCCGCGAGTACGTGGAGATCGTCCGCAAGGCGATGACCCGGGAACGGCTGTCCTACGAGGGCGAGCACTGGACCCTGCCGCTGCCCGGCGGGCCGGGCAAGCCGCTCAAGCTGACCGTGCACCCCGAGCGAGAGCACATCCCGCTCTACATCGCCGCCATCGGCCCGAAGAACCTGGAGCAGACCGGCGAGATCGCCGACGGCGCCCTCCTGATCTTCCCGGCCGCCGAGCACCTGGAAGCCACCGCGCTCACCCACATCCGGGCGGGCCGCGAAAAGGCCGGGCTGACGATGGACGGCTTCGACGTCTGCCCGACCGTGCCGCTGGCCCTCGGCGAGGACGTGGCCGGGCTCGCGGACATGTTCCGCCCCTACACCGCCCTGTACGTGGGCGGCATGGGCAGCCGCAAGCAGAACTTCTACAACCAGCTGGCCCAGCGCATGGGCTACGAGAAGGAAGCCGCCGAGATCCAGGACAAGTACCTGGCGGGCGACAAGCAGGGCGCGGCCGCCGCGGTCCCGCACTCGCTGATCGACTCCACCACCCTGCTGGGCCCGGTCGAGCGGATCGCCGACGGGATGCGGGCCTACGCGGAGGCCGGGGTCACCACCCTGACGCTCGCCCCGGCCGGCTTCACCCTGGAGGAGCGGACCGCCGCCCTGCGGGCCGGCGTCGAGGCCATGGAGCTCGCCGGCCTGGCGTGAAAAAGGAGATCTGCGGCCGTGGTGGGGGCTCGGGGGGTCTTCCCCGCCACGGCCGACACAGCCAACAACGCGCGGGGTGCCCGGGGGGTTACGCCCCCGGCCCCACCGGTCGCGGTCGTTCATTCGGCCGAGCCGTACGCCGCACCCGGTTGCCCCGCCCGCGAATCGGCCCTTGACTCGAGACATGCTCTCTGCGCGCAGCCTGTTCCGGGAGATCGTCGACCACGACGCTTCCTTCCAGCTGTTCTGCTCCATCGCCGCCGGCGGCGAGTCCCAGGGCGGCTGGGAGAACGCCCGGATCGCGGCCCTGGTGCCCGATTCCATGCGCGACCTCGCGCCCAAGATCACCCGGCACGGCGCCGACGAGGACAAACACGGCCGGATCTTCAACGCGCTGCTCCGCAAGCGCGGCCTGCCCCCCGTACCCGTCCCGCCGGAGACCGACTACACGAAGCTGCTGGAGCGCCGCGGCGTCGGCCTGAGCCACGAGAAGCTGCGCGGCGAGCGGGCCCTGAGCGAGGAGGACATCGTCGTCTACCTCGCGCACAGCCGGGTCACCGAGCAGCGCGCCGCCGACCAGATGGTCATGCTCGTCCGGTACTTCGGGAGCGACCCGGAGCTCGGCAAGGCCATCCGCATCATCGGCGGGGACGAGGACAACCACCTGGCCTACTGCCACGAGGAACTGCTCCGCCTCGCCCGCGCCGGCCACGGCCGCACCATCCACCGGGTGCTGCGCGAGTGCGCGCTCGCCGAGATCGGCGTCTACCGGGACGTGAGCCTCGCCGTCATGGGCCACATGGGGCGGCTGCTGGGCTGGCCCGCACCGAAGGCGGCCGCGCTGGCCGCCGGGATCCGCGGGATGTACGCGTACGAGCGGTTCAGCGGCTGGCACCGCATGGTCGACCTGCGCCCGCCGGAGCGGAGCAACCCGCTGGGCGGCACGCCGACCTCGGCACCCGAGTTCGCCTAGGCCGTCCCTTCAGACCGTCCCGTTCGGACCCGGCCCGGCCCGGGTCCGCCCGGACACCCCCTAGAGCCAGCCGCGCCGCTTGAACATCCGGTGCAGGCCCACGCAGACGACCGCCATCACCAGCAGCACCAGCGGATAGCCCCAGCGGTGCGTGAGCTCCGGCATGTGCTCGAAGTTCATCCCGTAGATCCCCGCCACCATGGTCGGGACCGCCGCCATGGCCGCCCAGGCGGAGATCTTGCGCATGTCGTCGTTCTGCCGGACGCCCATCTGCGCCAGGTGCGCGGCCAGCGCGTCCGACAGCAGCCGGTCCAGGCCCTCGATGTACTCGTTCGCCTTCGTCAGGTGGTCGGCGACGTCGCGGAAGAACGGCTGCGCGTGCTCGTGCACGAAGGGCACGTTCCCGAAGGCGAGCCGGTCCATCGGCTGCAGCAGCGGACTCGTGGCCCGGCGGAACTCCAGGACCTGCCGCTTGAACCCGTAGATCCGGGCGGCGGTGTTCTTGCTGTCCGCGGGATTCGGAGAGAAGACCTCCGCCTCCAGCTCCTCCAGATCCGCCTGGAGCTCGGCTGCCACATCGATGTAGTGGTCCACCACGGCGTCCGAGACCGCGTACAGCACCGCCGTGGGGCCGTGCCGGAGCACCTCGGGGTCCTGCTCCAGGCGGTGGCGCACGGCGGCCAGCGCGGCCCCCTCGCCGTGCCGGACCGTGACGACGAAGGAGTCGCCGATGAACACCATCAGCTCGCCCGTGGTCACCGTGTCGGCAGCGTCGTCGTACATCACCGGCTTCAGGACCACGAACAGCGAATCGTCGTAGACCTCCATCTTCGGCCGCTGGTGCGCGGTCAGCGCGTCCTCCACCGCCAGCGGGTGCAGCCCGAACTCCTGGCTGACGTGCTCGAATTCCTTCTCCGTGGGCTCGTACATGCCCACCCAGAGGAAGGCGTCGCCGATGGACCGCGCCTCCTCGAGGGCATCGGAGAAGTCGTCGGGCGCCTCTGAGCGGCGGCCTTCGCGGTACATGGCGCAGTCCACAATCACTCGCGCATTGTTCCCTGCCCCGGCCCCGTCCGCACGCCGGCGGTACCGCATACCCTTCTGCCATGGCCACGCTGATCCTCGTACGACACGGGCGGTCCACCGCCAACACCGCAGGGCTGCTCGCCGGATGGACCCCGGGGGTGACCCTCGACGAGCACGGAGCCGCACAGGCCGCCGCGCTGCCCGGGCGGCTCGCCGCCGTGCCCCTGGCCGCGGCCGTCACCAGCCCGCTGGAGCGGTGCGGCGAAACCCTGGCCCCGCTGCTGGCGGCCCGGCCCGGTCTCGCCCTGCACACCGACGAGCGGATCGGCGAATGCCACTACGGCGACTGGTCGGGCCGCAAACTCTCCGAACTGTCCGGAGAACCGCTGATGCGCATCGTCCAGCAGCACCCCTCGGCCGCAGCCTTCCCCGGAGGCGAGTCCATGCGCGCCATGCAGGCCCGCGCCGTGGACGCCGTACGCGACTGGAACGCGCGGATCGAGGAGGAGCACGGCGCCGACGCCGTGTACCTGATGTGCTCGCACGGCGACATCATCAAGTCCCTTGTCGCGGACGCCCTCGGCATGCACCTGGACCTCTTCCAGCGGATCCACGTCGACCCCTGCTCCGTCACCGCCATCCGCTACACGCCGACCCGACCCTTCCTGCTCCGCCTCGGCGACACCGGGGACTTCTCCTCCTTCGCGCCCCGCGACAACGCGTCGCCGGACGCCGCCGCGGCCGGGGACGACACGGAAGCGGGCGGTGAGGCGGTCGTAGGGGGTGGTGCGGGCGCGGTGTGATCGAACGGCGCAGTAGGGTGGACGGGCCAACCCATGGGCGCAGCCCTGCCCCTGCTGCCGACGCTTGGAGACTGGACGTGCCCCGTCAGGTGTTCCTCTACGACCCACCGGACCGTTTCGTGGCCGGCACGGTCGGCCTGCCTGGACGCCGTACGTTCTTCCTGCAGGCCTCCACCGGCCCCCGCGTCACCTCCGTCTCCCTGGAGAAGACCCAGGTGGCGGCGCTCGCGGAGCGGATGGAAGAGCTGCTCGACGAGGTCGTACGGCGCACCGGGGGCAATGCCCCCGTCCCGGCCGTGGCCCCCGCCGAGGCGACCGACACCGCACCCCTGGACGTCCCCGTCGAGGAGGAGTTCCGCGTCGGCACCATGGCCCTGGCCTGGGACGGCGAGGACCAGCGCATGATCGTCGAGGCGCAGGCCCTGGTGGAGCTCGACGCCGACTCGGAGGAGGACCTCGCCGAGGCGGAGGAGCGGCTGCTCCAGGACGAGGAGAACGGGCCGCCCATGCTGCGCGTCCGCCTCACCGGCGCCCAGGCCCGGGCCTTCACCAAGCGGGCCCTGGACGTGGTCAACGCGGGCCGTCCGCCCTGCCCGCTGTGCAGCCTCCCGCTGGACCCAGAAGGGCACGTCTGCCCGCGCCAGAACGGCTACCGGCGCCAGGCGTGAACGCCACGGGGGGAACGGCGGCATTGGAAGCACTGCTGGCCCGCGGGGAACTCACCGTCGTCGGCCGGATCCGGGAGGCGTCCAACGCCGTCCTGTTGTGCACCGTCACGCACGGGGACGCGAGCACCGACTGCGTCTACAAACCGGTCAAGGGCGAGCGCCCGCTGTGGGACTTCCCCGACGGGAACCTCGCCCAGCGCGAGGTCGCCGCGTACCTGGTCTCCGAGGCCACCGGCTGGGGGCTGGTGCCCCCGACCGTGCTGCGCGACGGACCGTACGGCGAGGGCATGGTCCAGCAGTGGATCGAGACGGGGGAGTCCCCCGAGGCGGAACTGCTCGCGCTCGTGGACGGCGAGGAAGCGGGGGAGGGCTGGAAGCCCGTCGCCTTCGCCGAGGTCGGCGAGGGCCGCACCGCGCTCCTCGTGCACGCCGACGACGAACGGCTGCGCCGCATGTCCGTCCTCGACGCGGTGATCAACAACGGCGACCGCAAGGGCGGCCACCTGCTGCCCGCTCCCGGCGGACGCCTCTACGGCATCGACCACGGAGTGACCTTCCACACCGAGGACAAGCTGCGCACCCTGCTGTGGGGCTGGGCCGGGGAGCCGCTGACCGAGGAAGCGGGATCCGTGCTGAGCTCCCTGGAGGCCGCCCTGGCCGCCGGGCAGCCCCTCGCCACCCGCCTGGCCGAACTGGTCACCACCGCCGAGCTGGACGCCGTACGGGCCCGCGTGGCCCTGCTGCTGCGCACCGGGAAGCATCCTCAGCCCTCGGGTCAGTGGCCCGCGATCCCGTGGCCGCCCGTCTGACCGGGCCGGGCCGGGTCCCGCAGCAGGACGTACGCACAGAACCGGCCGTGGCGCAAGAGTGCCGATCAGGACAACAGTGCAGGTCCGGTTCGTTTGATGAACACCTGTCCGGTTAGGCTCGAGACATGCATGCCTGGCCCGCTTCTGAGGTCCCCGCCCTTCCTGGCAAGGGCCGCGACCTCCAGATCCACGACACCGCGACCCAAGGGACGATCACCCTCGCCCCCGGTCCCGTCGCCCGTATCTACGTCTGCGGGATCACCCCGTACGACGCGACGCACATCGGTCACGCGGCGACCTACAACGCGTTCGACCTCGTGCAGCGCGTGTGGCTCGACACCAAGCGGCAGGTCATCTACGTCCAGAACGTCACGGACGTCGACGATCCACTGCTGGAGCGGGCCCTGCGCGACAACCAGGACTGGACCGAGCTCGCCGAACGCGAGACCGCTCTCTTCCGTGAGGACATGACCGCCCTGCGGATGCTGCCTCCGCAGCACTACATCGGCGCCGTCGAGGCCATACCCGGCATCGTGCCGCTGGTCGAGCGGCTGAGGGACGCGGGCGCCGCCTACGAGCTGGACGGCGACGTCTACTTCTCCGTGGAGTCCGACCCGAACTTCGGCAAGGTGTCCAACCTGGACGCCGAGGCGATGCGGCTGCTGTCGGCCGAGCGGGGCGGCGACCCGGACCGCGTGGGCAAGAAGAACCCGCTCGACCCGATGCTGTGGATGGCGGCCCGCCCGGGCGAGCCGAGCTGGGACGGCGGCTCGCTGGGCCGCGGCCGGCCCGGCTGGCACATCGAGTGCGTGGCCATCGCCCTGGACCACCTGGGGATGACCTTCGACATCCAGGGCGGCGGCTCCGACCTGGCCTTCCCGCACCACGAGATGGGCGCCTCGCACGCCCAGGTGCTGACGGGCGAGTTCCCGATGGCCAAGGCGTACGTGCACGCCGGGATGGTCGCGCTGCACGGCGAGAAGATGTCGAAGTCCAAGGGCAACCTGGTCTTCGTATCGGCGCTGCGCCGGGCCGGCGTGGACCCGGCGGCGATCCGCCTGGCCCTGCTCTCGCACCACTACCGCGCCGACTGGGAATGGACCGACGAGGTCCTCGCGGAGGCGGTGGCCCGCCTGGAGCGCTGGCGCGCGGCCGTCTCCCGCCCCGACGGCATCGCGGCGGACGCCCTCGTCGAGGAGGTCCGCGAGGCCCTCGCCAACGACCTGGACGCCCCTGCTGCTCTCGCGGCGGTGGACCGCTGGGTCGAGCGCCAGCTCGTCTCCGACGGGGACGACGAATCGGCGCCGGGCCTCGTGTCCCGCACGGTCGACGCCCTGCTGGGCGTGGCCCTGTAAGCAACCTGCGGCGCCGTGGCCGGGGGCTCCGCCCCCGGACCCCCGCGCCTGGACGTAACCGGAGGGGCTGGGACTGCCGTCAGGCAATCCCAGCCCCTCCGGCGTTTGAGGAGCGGGGTCCGGGGCGGAGCCCCGGGATACGGCGAAAGGGCGGGGCGGGGAGAAGATCCCCGCCCCGCCCTTTCGCGGCCCACCGTCCGGCTACGCCTCCGGAGGCGTCTCGTCCTCGTCCGGCGAGGCCGCCGGAGGGGCCGGGGGCTCGTCCCCGGACCCGGACGGCTCAGACTTCCGCTTCGGCGCCCGCGGCATGCCACCCGAGGTGTCCCTCAGGTACGACCCGTCACCCGGCTCCGCGCCGGCGGAAGGATCCCGCCGCCGCAGGTACCGCTCGAACTCCCGGGCGATCGCGTCCCCGGAGGCCTCCGGCAGGTCCGCGGTGTCCCGCGCCTCCTCCAGCGTCTGGACGTACTCCGCCACCTCGCTGTCCTCCGCGGCCAGTTGGTCCACGCCCAGCTGCCACGCCCGCGCGTCCTCGGGGAGTTCGCCCAGCGGGATCCGGATGTCGATCAGATCCTCCAGCCGGTTGAGCAGCGCGAGGGTGGCCTTCGGGTTCGGCGGCTGGGACACGTAGTGCGGCACCGCCGCCCACAGGGACACCGCCGGCACCCCGGCATGCGTGCAGGCCTCCTGGAGGATGCCCACGATCCCCGTCGGGCCCTCGTACTTGGTCTCCTCCAGGTCCATCGTCCGCGCCAGATCGGCGTCCGAGGTCACCCCGCTGACCGGCACCGGGCGCGTGTGCGGGGTGTCGCCCAGCAGCGCCCCCAGGATGACGACCATCTCCACGCCCAGCTCGTGGGCGAAGCCCAGGATCTCGTTGCAGAACGAACGCCACCGCATGGACGGTTCGATGCCCCGCACCAGCACCAGGTCGCGCGGTTTGGTCCCGCCGATCCGGACCACCGAAAGCCGGGTCGTCGGCCACGTGATCTTCCGTACCCCGTTGTCCAGCCACACCGTCGGCCGGTTGACCTGGAAGTCGTAGTAGTCCTCGGCGTCCAGAGCCGCGAAGACCTCGCCCTTCCACTCCCGGTCCAGGTGTGCGACCGCACCGGAGGCCGCGTCACCCGCGTCGTTCCAGCCCTCGAACGCGGCCACCATGACCGGGTCGATCAGCTCGGGCACGCCCTCAAGCTCGATCACCCAGGTCTCCTTCCGAAGTTCCCTTGTGTACGTGGGTCAGCCTAAGCCTTCATGAGGCACCGGCCACAGCCCACGACAGAGGGGCGGTTCCCCCTGGAACCGCCCCTCTGCCCTTTCACGCCACCGCTTATGCCTTGTCGGCCAGCATCTCCTCGACCCGGCCGCGCACTTCGGCGCTGTCCAGACCGCGCACCGTCACCGTCGTACGGCGGCGCAGCACGTCGTCGGCCGTCTCGGCCCACTCGTTGTCCCGTGCGTAGGCGACCTGCGCCCAGATCTCCGGCCCGTCCGGGTGGATCCGCTCGGCCAGTGCCGGGTCCTCGTTCGCGATCCGCGCGATGTCGAAGGCCAGCGAACCGTAGTGCGAGGCCAGGTGCCGGGCGGTCAGCGGGTCCATCCGGGAGCCCGGCTCGCGGTCCACGAGCAGCCGGTGAGCCACCGCGTTCGGGTTGGCGACACCGGGCAGCGCGATCCGTCGTACGAGGGACTTCACCGGCTCCATGTCGTCGGTCAGCGGGCTGCCCGGAAGCTTGGCCAGCTTGTCCATGACCACGCGGCCGATGTGCCGGTACGTGGTCCACTTGCCGCCGGCCACCGACAGCATGCCGCCCGCGCCCTCGGAGACGACCGTCTCGCGCTTGGCCTTCTCCACCCCGCCGGGACCGCCGGGCAGCACGCGCAGGCCCGCGAAGGCGTACGTCATCAGCGAGCGGTCCAGATCGGCGTCCTTCACCGAGAAGGCCGCCTCGTCCAGGATCTGCTGGATGTCGCCCTCGGTGGCCCGCACGTCCGCCGGGTCGCCCTCGTACACCTCGTCGGTGGTGCCCAGCAGCAGCTGGTCCTCCCACGGCAGGGCGAAGGTGATGCGGTACTTGTCGATCGGGGTGGCCATGGCGGCCTTCCACGGCGACTTGCGCTTCATCACGATGTGCGCGCCCTTGGAAAGGCGGATGGACGGCATCGAGTGCTTGTCCTCCATGCGCCGCAGGTGGTCCACCCACGGGCCGGTGGCGTTGAGCACGACGCGGGCGTCCACACCGAACTCGGTGCCGTCCAGGCGGTCCTTGAGCTCGGCGCCCGAGACCCGGCCGCGCGTCATGCGCAGCCCGGTGACCTCGGCGTGGTTCAGGACGACCGCGCCCGACTCGACGGCCGCGCGGACCGTCATGACGGCGACGCGCGAGTCGTTCATCTGGTGGTCGTAGTAGACGGCTACGGCCTTCAGGTTGTCCGTCTTCAGACCCGGGTTGTCGGCGGCGGCACGGGCCGGAGAAATGATCTTGCCCATGCCGTCGCCGAAGCCCGACAGCGCCGAGTACGCGAACACGCCCGCGCCCAGCTTCGCCGCGCCCACCGGACCGCCCTTGTAGACGGGGAGGTAGAAGGTGAGCGGGTTGACCAGGTGCGGGGCCACGTCCTTGGCCAGGACCCGGCGCTCGTGGTGGTTCTCGGCGACCAGCTTGACCGAACCGGTCTGCAGGTAGCGCAGGCCGCCGTGGACGAGCTTGGAGGAGGCCGAGGAGGTGGCGCCGGCGAAGTCGCCGGCGTCCACCATGGCGACCCGCAGACCCGACTGCGCGGCGTGCCAGGCCACCGAGGTGCCCAGGATCCCACCGCCGATGACCAGCAGGTCGTACGTGGCCTTCGCCAGCTGCTCACGGGTCTCGGCGCGGCTCGCGTTCGAACCGGCGGTCGGGTGCGTACCCAGGGTGGGAACGCTCTGCAGGGTGCTCATGTCCGTTGACTCCTACTTGCTCGTCGATTGCGCCGCTGTGCGGTCAGCTGGCGTCTTCGTCATCGACCCAGCCCATGGACCGCTCCACGGCCTTGAGCCAGCTCTTGTACTCGCGCTCCCGCTGCTCGGCGGGCATCCGCGGGGTCCACTCCGCCGCGCGGCGCCAGTTGGCGCGCAGGGCATCGGTGTCGGGCCAGAAGCCGACGGCCAGGCCGGCGGCATAGGCGGCGCCGAGGCAGGTGGTCTCGGCGACCATCGGGCGCACCACGGGGGCGTCCACGAAGTCGGAGAGCGTCTGCATCAGCAGGTTGTTGGAGGTCATGCCGCCGTCGACCTTGAGGGCGGCGAGCTCGACGCCCGAGTCCTTGGTCATGGCGTCGGTGATCTCGCGGGTCTGCCAGGCGGTGGCCTCCAGGACGGCACGGGCGATGTGCGCCTTGGTGACGTACCGGGTGAGGCCGGCGATCACACCGCGGGCGTCGGAGCGCCAGTACGGGGCGAACAGGCCGGAGAAGGCGGGCACGAAGTACGCGCCGCCGTTGTCCTCGACGGAGGAGGCCAGGGTCTCGATCTCGGCCGCGGTCTTGATCATGCCCATCTGGTCGCGCATCCACTGGACGAGCGAGCCGGTGACGGCGATGGAGCCCTCCAGCGCGTAGACCGGCTTCTGGTCGCCGATCTGGTAGCCGACGGTGGTCAGCAGGCCGCTGTAGGAGTTGATGATCTTGTCGCCGGTGTTCATCAGCATGAACGTGCCGGTGCCGTACGTGGACTTCGCCTCGCCCTCGGCGAAACAGGTCTGGCCGAACAGCGCGGCCTGCTGGTCGCCGAGCGCCGAGGCGACCGGGACGCCCGCGAGGACGCCCTCCTTGACGTGGCCGTAGACCTCGGCGGAGGACTTGATCTCCGGGAGGACGTTGAGCGGGACGCCCATGGACTCGGCGATCTTCTCGTCCCAGGCCAGGGTGTGCAGGTTCATCAGCATGGTGCGCGAGGCATTGGTGACGTCCGTGACGTGCACGCCGCCCTGGGGTCCGCCGGTCAGGTTCCAGATGACCCACGAGTCCATGGTGCCGAAGAGGATGTCCCCGGCCTCGGCGCGCTCGCGCAGGCCCTCGACGTTGTCGATCAGCCAGCGGGCCTTCGGGCCGGCGAAGTAGCTCGCCAGCGGCAGGCCCGTCTCGCGGCGGAAACGGTCCTGGCCGACGTTGCGGCCGAGTTCCTTGCACAGGGCGTCGGTGCGGGTGTCCTGCCAGACGAGCGCATTGTGCACGGGCTCGCCGGTGTGGCGGTCCCACATGACGGTGGTCTCGCGCTGGTTGGTGATGCCGACGGCCTTGACGTCGGCGGCGGTGATCTCCGCCTTGGCGATGGCTCCGGCGACGACCTCCTGGACGTTGGTCCAGATCTCGACGGCGTCGTGCTCGACCCAGCCCGGCTTCGGGAAGATCTGCGCGTGCTCCTTCTGGTCGACGGCGACGATGCGCCCGTCACGGTCGAAGACGATGCAGCGGGAGGAGGTGGTGCCCTGGTCGATCGCGGCGATGAAGGGGCCGGTGCTGGTGGTCATGGTGGCTGCTCCTGGCAGGTGTCGAAGTAGGCGGAATCAGAATGGCGGTGCGGATGGTGCCGTGGTGCCGATTACTGATCAGGCGAACGCGATGTTGTACAGACCGCCGGCGAGCGCGGCACCCGCGAGGGGGCCGAGGACCGGGATCCAGGAGTAGCTCCAGTCCGAGCCGCCCTTGTTGGGGAGCGGCAGCAGGGAGTGGACGATGCGGGGGCCGAGGTCGCGCACCGGGTTGATGGCGTAACCGGTCGGGCCGCCCAGCGAGAGGCCGATGCCGACGACGACGAACGAGGTGATCAGGACGCCGATGACGCCGAGGCCCTTGCCGTCGTCCTGGAGGCCCTGGGTCAGGATGGCCAGGACCAGGACGGCGGTGCCGATGATCTCGGTGGTGAGGTTCTGGACGACGTTGCGGATCTCGGGGCCCGTGGAGAAGATGCCGAGCACCGGGCCGGCCACGTCGTGCGGGTGCGGGTCCTCGGGGCCGAGCTTGGCGTCGCGGATGTGCTCCGGGTCGGCCAGGTGCGCCTGGAACTGTCCGTAGTAGGCGAGCCACATCAGGACCGAGCCGATCATGGCGCCGAGCAGCTGGCCGGCGAAGTAGACCGGTACGTCGCCCCAGGCGCCGTCCTTGATCGCGATGCCGACGGTGACGGCCGGGTTGAGGTGCGCACCGGAGAGCGGCGCGGAGACGTAGGCGGCGATCAGGACGGCGAAACCCCAGCCGAAGGTGATCGCGAGCCAGCCGGCGCCCCGGGCCTTGGAGCTCTTGAGCGTCAGTGCGGCGCACACGCCGCCACCGAGCAGGGTGAGCAGGGCGGTACCGATGGTCTCGCCGATGAAGATGTCGGAGCTGGACACCCGCGACTCCTTTGTCGTTCAGGGGTGGTGGCCGCCGGGTCCCTCCGGCGGTCCACGCACTCGGTGAGTGCTGCACCGGTCCTTGGCCTTGCCACACCCTAACGCGTATTGCCGGTAGGTGTTCGGCATTGCCGACCGATGAACGGCAGTTTTCCGCCCAGGTGAAGCGGGCGTCAAGAGTTGACCAGGCCAATGAGCCGGATCGTTACCGGCCGGTGTGATCGAACAAATCGCGCCAATAAGTGATCATCAAACGCCAAAAACCACCCAAATGCCACTTTGGTGTGGCTCTTGGGTGGTCAAGGTGGAGCGATGAGGTCATGCCAAGGTCAGAACCGGCCCGCTCCGAGATCGCGCGAAACCGACCGCGCGCAGTCCCGTACGGACGCCACCAGGGACGCCCGCGGCTCCCCGGACTCCCCGCACACCCGCTCCACGGCCCCCGCGACGGCCACCGCGCCGACCGGCATCCGGCGGCGGTCGTGGATGGGGGCCGCCACCGAGGCGATCCCGTCCCAGGTCTCCTCGATGTCACTGGCCCAGCCCCGGGCCCGGATCAGACCCAGGACCTCCTCGAAGCCGGCGTCGTCGGTGACCGTGCGGGGCGTGAACGCCTCCCGCTCCACCTCCGTGACCTGCGTGTGCGCCACCGGGTCGTACGCGGACAGCACCTTGCCCAGGGCCGTGGAATGCAGCGGCTGCATGGCGCCCACCTCCAGCACCTGACGGCTGTCGTCGGGCCGGAACACGTGGTGCATGATCAGCACCCCGCTCTTGTGCAGCACCCCCACGTACACGCTCTCCCCGCTCGCACGGGCCAGATCGTCCGTCCAGACCAGGGCGCGCGCCCGCAGCTCGTGGACGTCCAGATAGCTGTTGCCCAGGCGCAGCAGCTCCGCGCCGAGCTGGTAGCGGCCCGAAGCCGGGTCCTGCTCCACGAAACCCTCGGCCTGCAGCGTGCGCAGGATCCCGTGCGCCGTTCCCTTGGCCAGGCCGAGGGAAGAGGCCACGTCCGAGAGCCCCAGCCGGCGCTCGCCGCCCGCCAGGAGTCGCAGCATCGCAGCGGCTCGTTCGAGCGACTGGATGTTCCGTGCCATCGCGCAGCCTCCTGCTGACGTAGTTCGACAATGCTGAACACTATCGGTCGATGCCGACTTTGTGCATGATGAGGGCGGAGTCCACCGATACGAGTGGCCCAGGACACCCCGGCCGGAAGTCGCCGCCCCCCGGGCACAGAATGCAGTCCGCCACGTGGGACGACCTCACCGGGGCCGGTCCCACACCGTTACCCTGGCCGCGTGCACCCTTGACACAGAGGGGGTGCAAAGCCGACAGCCGTCGCATCCCAGGGAGCTCAACCATGGCCTCGTTGCCGAACCCGCCCGCAGACACCCAGACCCGGGCCGATGCCCTCCGCCGGGCACTGGCGACCCGCGTGGTCGTCGCCGACGGAGCCATGGGAACCATGCTCCAGGCCCAGGACCCCACCCTGGAAGACTTCGAACAGCTCGAAGGCTGCAACGAGGTCCTCAACGTCACCCGCCCCGACATCGTGGCCAACGTGCACCGCGAGTACTTCGAGGCCGGCGTGGACTGCGTCGAGACCAACACCTTCGGCACCAACTACGCCGCACTCGCCGAGTACGACATCGCGGACCGCAACCACGAGCTGTCGGTCGCCGGCGCCCGCATCGCCCGCGAGATCGCCGACGAGTTCACCGCCTCCACCGGGCAGCAGCGCTGGGTCCTCGGCTCGATGGGCCCCGGCACCAAGCTCCCCACCCTGGGCCACATCGACTACGGAACCATCCGCGACGCCTACCAGATCAACGCCGAAGGCCTGATCACCGGCGGCGCCGACGCGCTCCTCGTGGAAACCACCCAGGACCTGCTGCAGACCAAGTCCTCCATCGTCGGCGCCCGCCGCGCCATGGAGGCCCTCGGCGTGTCCGTCCCGCTGATCTGCTCCGTCACCGTGGAGACCACCGGCACGATGCTGCTCGGCTCGGAGATCGGCGCCGCGCTCACCGCGCTGGAGCCCCTGGGCATCGACATGATCGGCCTGAACTGCGCCACCGGCCCCGCCGAGATGAGCGAGCACCTGCGCTACCTCGCGCGCAACTCCCGCATCCCGCTCTCCTGCATGCCCAACGCGGGCCTGCCCGTCCTCGGCAAGAACGGCGCCCACTACCCGCTGTCCGCGAGCGAGCTCGCCGACGCCCAGGAAACCTTCGTCCGCGAGTACGGACTCTCCCTCGTCGGCGGCTGCTGCGGCACCACCCCCGAGCACCTGCGCCAGGTCGTCGAGCGCGTCCGCGGACTGAACCCGGCCGTCCGGGACCCGCGCCCCGAGCCCGGCGCGTCCTCCCTCTACCAGACCGTCCCCTTCCGCCAGGACATCTCGTACATGGCGATCGGCGAGCGCACCAACGCGAACGGATCGAAGAAGTTCCGCGAGGCCATGCTCGAAGCCCGCTGGGACGACTGCGTGGAGATGGTCCGCGACCAGATCCGCGAGGGCGCGCACATGCTCGACCTGTGCGTGGACTACGTCGGCCGCGACGGCGTCGCCGACATGAAGGAGCTGGCCGGACGCTTCGCGACCGCCTCCACCCTGCCCATCGTCCTGGACTCCACCGAGGTCCCCGTCCTGCGGGCCGGCCTGGAGAAGCTCGGCGGACGCGCCGTCATCAACTCCGTGAACTACGAGGACGGCGACGGCCCCGAGTCCCGCTTCGCGAAGGTCACCCGCCTCGCCCAGGAACACGGCGCCGCGCTCATCGCACTGACCATCGACGAGGAGGGCCAGGCCCGCACCGTCGAGCACAAGGTCGCCATCGCCGAGCGCCTCATCGACGACCTCACCGGGAACTGGGGCATCCTCGAGTCGGACATCCTCATCGACACCCTGACCTTCACGATCTGCACCGGCCAGGAAGAGTCCCGCAAGGACGGCATCGCCACGATCGAGTCGATCCGCGAACTCAAGCGCCGCCACCCCGACGTCCAGACCACCCTGGGCCTGTCCAACATCTCCTTCGGCCTCAACCCGGCCGCCCGCGTCCTGCTGAACTCCGTCTTCCTCGACGAGTGCGTCAAGGCCGGCCTCGACTCCGCGATCGTCCACGCCTCCAAGATCCTGCCGATCGCACGCTTCGACGAGGAGCAGGTGACCACCGCCCTCGACCTGATCTACGACCGGCGCGCCGAGGGCTACGACCCGCTGCAGAAGCTGATGGCCCTCTTCGAGGGCGTCAACACCAAGTCGATGAAGGCCGGCCGCGCCGAGGAGCTCCTCGCCCTGCCGCTGGACGAGCGCCTCCAGCGCCGCATCATCGACGGCGAGAAGAACGGCCTGGACGCCGACCTCGACGAGGCCCTCCAGACCCGCCCGGCCCTCGACATCGTCAACGACACCCTCCTGGAGGGCATGAAGGTCGTCGGCGAACTCTTCGGCTCCGGCCAGATGCAGCTCCCCTTCGTGCTCCAGTCCGCCGAGGTCATGAAGACCGCGGTGGCCCACCTGGAACCGCACATGGAGAAGAGCGACGACGAGGGCAAGGGCACCATCGTCCTGGCCACCGTCCGCGGCGACGTCCACGACATCGGCAAGAACCTCGTCGACATCATCCTCACCAACAACGGCTACAACGTCGTCAACATCGGCATCAAGCAGCCGGTCTCCGCGATCCTCGAAGCCGCACAGGAGCACAAGGCCGACGTCATCGGCATGTCCGGCCTGCTGGTGAAGTCCACGGTGATCATGAAGGAGAACCTGGAGGAGCTCAACCAGCGCAAGCTGGCAGCCGACTACCCGGTCATCCTCGGCGGCGCCGCCCTCACCCGCGCCTACGTCGAACAGGACCTCCACGAAATCTACGAGGGCGAAGTCCGCTACGCCCGCGACGCCTTCGAGGGCCTGCGCCTGATGGACGCCCTCATCGCCGTCAAGCGCGGAGTCCCCGGCGCCTCCCTCCCCGAACTCAAGCAGCGCCGCGTCGCCAAGCGCGCCACCCCTGCCCTCGTCGAGGAGACCGAAGAGCCCGGCGGCCGCTCCGACACCTCCACCGACAACCCCGTGCCCACCCCGCCCTTCTGGGGCACCCGCGTCGTCAAGGGCATCCCGCTCAAGGACTACGCCTCCTGGCTCGACGAAGGCGCCCTCTTCAAGGGCCAGTGGGGCCTCAAGCAGGCCCGCGCCGGCGGAGCCACCTACGAGGAACTCGTCGAGAGCGAGGGCCGCCCGCGCCTGCGCGGCCTCCTCGACAAGCTGCACACCGAGAACCTCCTCGAAGCAGCCGTCGTCTACGGATACTTCCCCTGCGTCTCCAAGGGCGAGGACCTGATCATCCTCGACGACGCCGGCAACGAGCGCACCCGCTTCACCTTCCCGCGCCAGCGCCGCGGCCGCCGCCTGTGCCTCGCCGACTTCTTCCGCCCCGAAGAATCAGGCGAAACCGACGTCGTCGGCCTCCAGGTCGTCACCGTCGGCTCCAGGATCGGCGAAGCGACCGCCAAGCTGTTCGAGTCCGACTCCTACCGCGACTACCTCGAGCTCCACGGCCTCTCCGTCCAGCTCGCCGAGGCCATGGCCGAGTACTGGCACGCCCGCGTCCGCGCCGAGCTCGGCTTCGGCGGCGAGGACCCCGCCAAGGTCGAGGACATGTTCGACCTGAAGTACCGCGGCGCCCGCTTCTCCCTCGGCTACGGCGCCTGCCCCGACCTGGAGGACCGCGCCAAGATCGCCGACCTCCTCCAGCCCGAGCGCATCGGCGTCCACCTCTCCGAGGAATTCCAGCTCCACCCCGAGCAGTCCACCGACGCCATCGTCATCCACCACCCCGAAGCGAAGTACTTCAACGCACGCTGAGGCGCGCCTCACCGCATGCCGAGACGCACTTCCACTCACGCTGAGGCGCACTTCCACGCACGCTGAGGCGTAATTCAACGCACATCGAGACGGACCGGCGTACACTAGTCGGTCCCATACAGGCCGGTCACCTGTTCCCCCGGGCACGCCCCCGGAGGTGAGGTGACCGGCCTTCTCGTCCCCAACGGACCCCCGGAAAGGTGCGCGCATGACGAGCACAGTCCCCGCCCCCGTCGCCCGTACGGCCGACGGACACGCCCTGCAGGCGGTGCTGCTCGACATGGACGGCACCCTCGTCGACACCGAGGGATTCTGGTGGGAGATCGAAGTCGGCGTCTTCGGCGAACTCGGCCACCGCCTCGACGAATCCTGGCGGGACATCGTCGTCGGCGGCCCCATGACCCGCAGCGCCGGCTTCCTCATCGAATCCACCGGCGCCGACATCGGCCTCGCCGAACTCACCGTCCTGCTCAACGAGCGCTTCGAAGCCCGCATCGCCGACGCCGTCCCCCTCATGCCCGGCGCCGAACGCCTCCTGAGCGAACTGGCCCGCCACAACGTCCCCACCGCCCTGGTCTCCGCCTCCCACCGGCGCGTCATCGACCAGGTCCTCCTCACCCTCGGCCGCGACCGCTTCACCATGACCGTCGCAGGCGACGAGGTCCCGCGCACCAAACCACACCCCGACCCCTACCTCCTCGCCGCCCACGCCCTCGGCGCCCACCCCTCCCGCTGCGCCGTCATCGAGGACACCGCCACCGGCGTCGCCGCCGCCGAAGCCGCCGGATGCAGGGTCGTCGCCATCCCCTCCGTGGGCCGGATCGCGCCCGCCCCCGGCCGCACCATCGTCGGCTCCCTCGAAGACGTCGACCTGCCCTTCCTGCGCTCCCTCATCACTCCGCTGAACTGACCGCGCACGCTCCGTACCGGACGATCCGCCCCAGGACCGAGGTCCCGCGGGCGGATCTCCCGCGCACTTCCCCGGAGGCCGAAATTCCATCCCTACCGGGGGAGTTGTCCCGGGTGACCTTTGTCACCCACAAAGCCCCCTTCGCACCACTGCGCGCCCTCCCGTGCCACCCCTTGTGTCCCCATTGATCAGCACCTGACCGAATCTGTGCACCGCCCCGCGCACACCCCGGGTCAACTCCCGCAACGGAGCGACAACACCCCCGATCCACACGGTTCAAGCCACCCCTCCGCAGGCCACTAATGTCGATCCGGGCACTGCGCCGCACCTCAGCCGTCCCGGACACACACCCCTGTTTCCGGAACCGCGTGGACCGATCGTCACACCACCGGCCCGATCGTTCCGCCCAGAACGGGCGACCGCCGCGATGCCCTCCACGCCAGCTTTGAACAAGTGCCGGGTCGAGGGAGTACTTCCAGCATGAACCGCAAGACCATGGCGCTGACGGCAGCCGCCGGACTGCTCACCCCCGCGCTGACCGCCTGCGGCAGCACCAGCGGCGCAGGAGCGGGATCCGGAGCGATCGTCGTCGGCACCACCGACCGGTTCGAGGCGGCCGACTACGCCCCCGCCCCGCTCGACCCCGCCTACGCCTACGACGCCGGCACCTGGAACATCCTCCGCCAGACCGTCCAGACCCTCATGCACACCCCGCGCGGCGGCGGCAAGCCCGTCCCCGAAGCAGCCACCGACTGCCGCTTCACCGACACCGGCAACGAGAGCTACCGCTGCATCCTGCGCCCCGGCCTCACCTTCGCCGACGGCAGCCCCCTCACCGCCCAGGACGTCAAGTTCTCCCTCGAGCGCGTCCTCGCCATCAAGGACGAGAACGGCCCCTCCTCGCTGCTCTCCACCATCGACACCGTCGAAGCCAAGGGCACCGACACCGTCGTCTTCCACCTGAAGACCGCCGACGCCACCTTCCCGTACAAACTCTCCACCCCCGCCGCCGGCATCGTCAGCTCCAAGAAGTACGACGCCAAAAAGCTCCGCGCGGGCTTCGCCGTCGACGGCTCAGGCCCCTACACCATGAAGGCCGAAGTCAAGGGCAACCGCCTCGTCCGCGCCGTCTTCAGCAAGAACCCCCACTACAAGGGCGATCTGAAGCTCCAGAACGACAAGGCCGAACTGCGCACCTTCGACGACGCCGACGCCGTGGTCAAGGCCCTGGAAAGCGGCACCGTCCACATGGTCTCCCGCACCCTGTCGCCCGCCCAGGTCACCGAGCTCTCCACCAATCCCCCCAAGGGCATCAAGCTCGTCCCCATGCCCGGCCTGGAGATCCGCTACCTCGGCTTCAACACCGACGCCCCCGGAGTCAAGGACAAGGCCGTACGCCAGGCCCTCGCCGCCGCCGTCGACCGCAACGCCCTCATCGCCAAGGTCTACGGCAAGTCCGCGCAGCCCCTGTACTCCCTGGTCCCCACCACCCTCAGCGGCCACGTCAACTCCTTCTTCAACAAGTACGGCGAAGCCAACACCGCCAAGGCCGCCGACCTGCTGAAGGCCGCCGGAATCAAAACCCCGGTCAAACTGACCCTCAACTACACCAACGACCACTACGGCGAAGCCACCGCCGCCGAGTTCGAAGCCCTCAAGAGCCAGCTGAACTCCACCCAGCTCTTCGACATCACCGTCCAGGGCACCGACTGGGCCGACTTCAGGCCCGCCCAGAAGAAGGGCGACTACGCCGCCTACGGGCTCGGCTGGTTCCCCGACTACCCCGACGCCGACAACTTCCTCGCCCCCTTCCTGGAGCAGGACAACTTCCTGGGCACGCCGTACGCCAACACCACGGTGCGCACCAAGCTCATCCCCGAATCGCGCCGCGCCGTCGACCGGGGCGTCGCAGGCCCCGCGATCGCGGAGATGCAGGACATCGTCGCCGAGGACGTACCCGTCCTGCCCCTGTGGCAGGGCAAGCAGTACGCCGCCGCACGCGACGGGATCACCGGAGTGGAGTGGTCGGTCAACGCCATCTCCGACCTCCAGCTGTGGGAACTCGGCCGCGGCGTCAGCGGCTGACACCCCGACACCAGGCCCCGCCCCAGCCCCCGGCCCGTGACCCCACCACGGGCCGGAACACCAGCCAGACAGAACCAGACGAGCCAGTGAGACTGAGAAGGACGTTCACGTGAAGACACGCAACCAGTGGTTGGCCGCCCCGCTCGGAGCAGCCACCGCCGCCGCGCTGCTCAGCGGTTGCGGTGCGACGGACGGCTCCACCGCCGGCAGCTCCAAGGGCGTCGTCATGGGCATATCCGACAAGGTGAAGGCCACCGACCCCGCCTCGGGCTACGACCCGGGCTCCTGGCTGCTCTTCAACAACGTCTTCCAGTCCCTGCTCAGCTTCCCCAAGGGCGGCACCACCCCCGAACCCGACGCCGCACAGTCCTGCGGGTTCGAGGCCGGCGCGAGCAAGACCTACGTGTGCACCCTGCGCGGCGGCCTGAAGTTCAGCAACGGCAACAGCCTCACCGCCAAGGACGTCAAGTACTCCTTCGAGCGCACCCTCAAGATCAACGACGAGAACGGCCCCGCCGTCATGCTCGCGTCGATCGGCTCCATCGACACCCCCGACGACAAGACCGTGGTCTTCCACCTCAAGACCCCCGACGCGACCTTCCCCAGCAAGATCGCATCCGGCGCCGGCTCCATCGTCGACCACACCGAGTACCCCGCGGACAAGCTCCGCACCGACGGCAAGGCCTTCGGCTCCGGCGTCTACAAGCTGGACTCGATCAACGACAAGAGCGCCGCCTTCTCCGTCAACGACACCTACAGCGGCAAGGCCAAGCCGAAGAACAGCGGCGTCACCATGAAGTTCTTCAACGAGGACCAGGCCGCCCTCAAGAAGGTCCTCGAAAGCGGAGACGTCGACTTCGCCTTCCGCGGCCTCGCCGCCAAGGACATCGCCGGCCTCGCCTCCCAGACCGGCGAACAGAAGGTCGAGGTCGTCCAGGGCGCCGGCGCCGAAGTCGAACACCTCGTCTTCAACACGAACGACCCCGTCGCCGGAAAGCTCCCCGTCCGCAAGGCCATCGCCTACCTCGTCGACCGGGAAGCCCTCGTACGCGAGGTCTACGAGGGCACCGCCACGCCGCTCTACTCCATCGTCCCGGCCGGCATCGCCTCCCACACCACCGCCTTCTTCGACCGCTACGGCGGCACCCCCCAGCCCGAGAAGGCCAAGGCCGCCCTCCGCGCCGCCGGCATCAAGGACAAGGTGAAGCTCACCCTGTACTCGACGCCCTCCCGCTACGGCCCCTCCACCGACGAGGAATTCCGGCTCATCGCCAAGCAGCTCAACGACAGCGGCCTCTTCGAAGCCGACGTCAAGTCCGTCGAGTACGAGCAGTACGAGAAGGACATCCTGGCCGGCAAGTACGGCGTCTACGTCAAGGGCTGGGTCCCCGACTACCCCGACGCCGACAACTTCACGCAGCCCTTCTTCGGCCCCGACAACGTGCTGCACAACAACTACGACAACAAGGAGATCACCGGGACGATCATCCCGTCGACCTCCGCGAAGTCCGACCGCGGCTCCGCCAGCAACGACTACGCCCGCCTCCAGGACATCGTCGCCGACGAGATCCCGCTCCTCCCGCTGTGGCAGGGCAAGCAGTACGCCGTCACCCGCCCCAACGTGACCGGCCTGCAGTGGTCCCTGGACGCCTCCACCGTCTTCCGCTTCTGGGAGATCAGCAAGGGCTGAGCCGCCCCCAGGGCAACCGCGACGACAACGGGCCCGCCTCCGCACCCGGCGGAAGCGGGCCCGAACCCGTACCTGCGACGACCCGCGCCCCGGCGACCCGAGCCGCCTACTGACCGGCCCCCGGACGCACCAGACCGCTCTCGTACGCGTACACCGCCGCCTGCACCCGGTCCCGCAGACCCAGCTTCGTCAGCACATGCCCCACATGCGTCTTCACCGTCGTCTCGCTCACGAACAGATCCGCCGCGATCTCCGCGTTCGACAACCCGCGGGCCACCAGCTTCAACACCTCGACCTCACGCTCCGTCAACGAAGCGATCATGTCCGGAACACTGTCCTCACCCGACGGCAGATGCCCCGCGTACTTGTCCAGCAACCGCCGCGTGATGCTCGGCGCCAGCATCGCCTCGCCACCCGCCACCACCCGGATCGCCTGCACCAGCTCCGCCGCCGGCGCATCCTTCAGCAAGAACCCACTGGCCCCCGCCCGCAGCGCCTCCACCACGTACTCGTCCAGATCGAACGTCGTCAGCACCAGCACCTTCGCCGGACCGTCCCGCCCCGGACCCGTGATCTGCCGCGTCGCCTCCACACCGTCCATCCGCGGCATCCGGATGTCCATCAGCACCACATCGGGCTGCAACGCCCGAACCTGGTCCAACGCCTGCAGACCGTCCCCGGCCTCACCGACCACCGCCACATCCTGCTCGGCCTCCAGGATCATCCGGAAACCGGTACGCAGCAGCGGCTGATCGTCGACCAGCAGTACGCGGATCGCCACAGGGTCTACCTCGCGTTCATCGGAACCATTCGGACCCCAACGGGGAACCCCGCCCATTCTGCCCTGACCCCCAAGATCAGGATTCGCCGCGGCCCGCGGACGGCAGCGCCAGCGGATACACCGGGGGAGTACCACCGAACTCCGGACACACCGCCTGATGATCACACCAGCCGCACAGCTTCGACTGCCGCGGCCGCCAGTCACCCGTCTCCGTCGCCTCCCGGATCGCCTCCCACAGCGCCAGCAGCTTGCGCTCCATCCGCTCCAGATCCTCGATCACCGGGTCGTACGTCACCACATCACCACTGCCCAGGTACACCAGCTGCAGCCGCCGCGGCACCACCCGCTTCAACCGCCACACCACCAGCGCGTAGAACTTCATCTGGAACAGCGCACCCTCGGCATACTCCGGCCGCGGCGCCTTCCCCGTCTTGTAATCGACGATCCGCACCTCACCCGTCGGCGCCACATCCACCCGGTCGATGATCCCGCGCAGCCGAAGCCCCGACTCCAGCTCCGTCTCCACGAAGAACTCCCGCTCCACCGGCTCCAGCCGCGTCGGGTCCTCCAACGTGAACCACCGGTCCACCAACGCCTCGGCCTCCGTCAGCCAGCGCGCCAGCCCCGCCCCCTCGTCACCCGCCGGGAACAGCTCCGTCAGCTCCGGCTTCGACTCCAGCAGACGGTCCCACTGCCCCGGGATCAACGCCTTCGCCCGCGGCGCCGTCCGCTCCTCCGCAGGATGATCGAAGAGACGCTCCAGCACCGCGTGCACCAACGTCCCCCGCGTCGCCGCCGCACTCGGCTTCTCCGGCAACTTGTCGATCACCCGGAACCGGTACAGCAACGGACACCGCATGAAATCACTCGCCCGCGAAGGCGACAGCGAAGAAGGAGCCACCGCCACCGCCTGAGCGGGCACGGGACTGGTCACTGCATCGTCCGGACCGCTGCCGGGGCTCGTCGTCATGGACAAAACCCTACGACCCGCCACCGACAGCACGCGCATACCATCGACGCCGACCCCCCTCGCACTGCATGATCGGAGCATCACACCGCGCAACAGCGCACCCCGGCACCACGGGAAAACCACACCGGAACCACCGGCGCACCACCCGACCGGACAGCAGCGAACGAAGGACAACCGTGGCAGACACCGACGAAACCGGCGAGCGCGCGGGCCGGCGCTCAGGACCGGGCGGCGGACTCCTCATGGGCCGCCCCTTCGGCGTGCCCGTCTACGTCTCGCCCAGCTGGTTCCTCGTCGCCGCCCTCATCACCTGGGTCTTCGGCGACCAGCTCGACCGCATCCTCCCCGACCTCGGCACCCTGCGCTACCTCGTGGCCCTCTTCTTCGCCGTCGCCTTCTACGCCTCGGTCCTCGTCCACGAACTCGCCCACACCATCGCCGCCCTCCGCTTCAAACTCCCCGTACGCCGCATCCAGCTCCAGTTCTTCGGCGGCGTCTCCGAGATCGAGAAGGAATCCGAAACCCCCGGCCGCGAATTCGTCCTCGCCTTCGTCGGCCCCCTCCTCTCCCTCCTCCTCGCCGGCGCCTTCTACCTCGGCATGAAGACCGTCGAACCCGCCAGCGTCCCCGGCGTCCTCCTCGCCGGCCTCATGATCTCCAACCTCCTCGTCGCCGCCTTCAACCTCCTCCCCGGCCTCCCCCTCGACGGCGGCCGCATGCTCCGCGCCGTCATCTGGGGCATCACCGGCAAACCCATGACCGGCACCATCGCCGCCGCCTGGGCCGGCCGCGCCCTCGCCGTCGCCGTCCTCCTCGGCCTGCCCCTCCTGAACTACACCGGGACCCTCGGCAACCGCACCGACGACATCGGCGGCATGGACACCGTCATGGACGCCCTCCTCGCCGCCATCCTCGCCGGCATCATCTGGACCGGCGCCGGCAACAGCCTCCGCGTCGCCCGCCTCCGCGAGCACCTCCCGGAACTCCACGCCCGCAAACTCACCCGCCGCGCCATCCCCGTCGAGAACGCCACCCCCCTCTCCGAAGCCCTCCGCCGCGCCAACGAAGCCGGCGCCCGCGCCCTCGTCATCGTCGACGGACTCGGAGACCCCACCGGCATCGTCCGCGAGAGCGCCATCGCCTCCGTCCCCGAACACCGCCGCCCCTGGGTCACGGCCGGCACCCTCGCCCAAGACCTCACCGACGGCATGAAGGTTTCAGCAGACCTCACCGGCGAAGAACTCCTCGACCACCTCCGCACCACCCCCGCCACCGAATACCTCGTCCTCCAGCCCGACGGCGCGATCTACGGAGTCCTCTCCACCCTCGACGTCGAAAAGGCCTTCGTGAAGGCCATGGCGCGGCCCCAGTCCTGAAGCCAATACACTGGTCACATGTCCGAACCGACCGGTGCCGCCCGCCGACGCGGGCCCTTCGAGGTCGGGGACCAGGTACAGCTCACCGACCCCAAGGGCCGCCACTACACGTTCACGCTCGAAGCCGGGAAGAATTTCCACACCCACAAGGGTTCCTTCCCGCACGACGAGCTGATCGGCTCCCCCGAGGGAAGCGTTGTCCGTACCACGGGCAACGTCGCCTACCTCGCGCTGCGTCCCCTGCTCCCCGACTATGTCCTGTCCATGCCCCGCGGTGCCGCCGTGGTCTACCCCAAGGACGCAGGCCAGATCCTGGCCTTCGCCGACATCTTCCCCGGCGCCCGCGTCGTGGAAGCAGGCGTCGGCTCCGGCTCCCTGAGCAGCTTCCTGCTGCGCGCCATCGGCGACCAGGGCATGCTCCACAGCTACGAGCGCCGCCCGGACTTCGCCGAGATCGCCACGGCCAACGTCGAACGCTACTTCGGCGGCCCGCACCCCGCGTGGCAGCTGACCGTCGGCGACCTCCAGGACAACCTGTCCGACACGGACGTCGACCGCGTGATCCTCGACATGCTCGCCCCCTGGGAATGCCTGGAGGCCGTCTCCAAGGCCCTGGTCCCCGGCGGCATCCTCTGCTGCTACGTGGCCACCACCACCCAGCTCTCCCGGACCGTCGAATCCATCCGCGAGTTCGGCTGCTACGCCGAACCGCAGCCCTGGGAATCGATGATCCGCAACTGGCACGTCGAGGGCCTGGCCGTCCGCCCCGACCACCGCATGATCGGCCACACCGGCTTCCTCGTCACCGCCCGCCGCCTCGCGGACGGCGTCGAGCCCCCCATGCGCCGCCGCCGCCCCTCCAAGGGCGCCTACGGCGAGGACTACGACGGCCCCGGCAGCCGCTCCGCCGTCAAGACCGCCGACACGGCCGAAGCCGCCGAAGCCGCCGAGACCGGCGACCGCGACTGAGCCGACCAGGCCCGGCCCGCCACCCGGCAGGCCACCCCGCCCCACCAACAAACAGAGCGCAACGAACAGACGCTGTGGCGCAGTTCCCCCCGAACACCCGGGAACTGCGCCACAGCGTCTTTTCGTTGTCCCACGGGACGGCCCCGCGCGAGCGCCCCGGCCGGCCCGGACCCACCCGTTCCACCCCGATGTGAGGTGTGGCACGATGCTGGCTCCCCGTCACCCTTCGCACAGGAGACACCCCGCGTGCCGCACAGCCCCGCCGAGCCGGCGCCGAGCACACCCACCCCGGCGCACCACCGGGCCCGGCCCGTCCACTGGCTCGCCACGGCCTCGGCCCTGGCCGCCGTCATAGCCGCCGCCGGACTCCTTCAGCCCGACCCGGCCACCGGAGCCTCCGCGGACCCCGCACGCACCACGAGCCCCGAGAGCCCCGTGAGCGGCCCCCAGACAGCCGCCCCCGACGCGCACGCGGTCGCGTACCCCCTGGACTGCAAGGGCGCCCCACAAGCCGTCACGGCCACCGCCGAAGGCGACCTCGACGGCGACGGACGCCCCGAAACCGTCGCGGCCGTCCGCTGCGACGCCGGCTCCGGCACCCCGCCGCACGCCATCTACGTCCTCGCCCAGGCCCCCGCGAAAACCCCGAACCCCCGCGTCGTCGCCACACTGCTCGAAGCCGCCCGCATGCAGACCGCGACCGACCTCACCGTCCGCGACGGACTCGTCACCGCGAACCTCCTCGGGTACTCCTCGCCCGAAGTGCCCCGCTACAGCCCCGACACGGAACAGCTCGCCAAGTGGCGCTGGACCGGCGGGAAATTCCGCCAGGAGCTTACGGATCCGACCCCCACGGGAGTTTGAACCGTCACTCCGCGTCCGGACCGAAGACTTCCACCCTGTCCGAAACCCGCCTTACGTGGATGCAATCCCCGGGACATTCCTTCGCGGAATCCACCACGTCCTGAAGCAGCACCAGCGGAACCGGAGTGGTCGCCCCCGCCTCCACGAGCAACTCGTCGGCAGGGCTCTTCACGTACGCCAGACCATCGATGTCCAGCTCGAACACCTCCGGTGCGTACTGCACACAGATGCCGTCGCCAGTGCAGAGGTCCTGGTCGATCCAGACCTCGAGCGGCTCTCCGGCCACGCCGGAACCCCCCGCGGAAACCTCCTGCTGCACGGTCATATCTCCTGCCGTTCCCTGCCTCGAGTGATCCATCCCGCTCGGATACTCGCGGCAAGTCGCACGAGCTCGGACGGGTGTTGAACAGTTCGACCTTACAACCGGCCGCTTCCCGAGTTTGATGGGTGGGTATTTCCTTGACGGGAGGGAGTACGCAAGGGTGAAGATCGGACACACCCCTACCGTCTTTGTGATCTAGGGGTTTCAATCACCACCAGCCCAGGTAGGGTCAGAAAGCGTCCAGCTCCCCTTGGAGGAGGTGAGGACCGTGGCAGCCCACGACGACGACATCAACCGCGGCATCCGGCCCGGGCGAGGGTCTGAGGACCCCGCCGGCCAGGTTGCCTATCTCGAGCAGGAAATCGCCGTCCTGCGACGTAAGCTCGCCGACTCTCCGCGACACACGAGGATTCTCGAAGAGCGGATCGTCGAGCTCCAGACAAACCTGGCAGGCGTCTCCGCACAGAACGAGCGGCTGGCGAACACCCTGCGCGAGGCCCGCGACCAGATCGTGGCCCTCAAGGAAGAAGTCGACCGGCTCGCACAGCCGCCGGCCGGCTTCGGAGTCTTCCTGCAGTCGAACGAAGACGGAACCGTCGACATCTTCACCGGCGGCCGAAAGCTCCGAGTGAACGTGAGCCCCAGCGTCGAACCGGATGACCTCCGGCGCGGCCAGGAGGTCATGCTCAACGAGGCCCTCAACGTGGTCGAGGCCATGGAGTACGAGCGGGCCGGGGACATCGTCACCCTCAAGGAAATCCTCGAGGACGGCGAGCGCGCCCTGGTGGTCGGGCACACCGACGAGGAAAGGGTGGTGAGGCTCGCCGAGCCGCTCCTGGACGTCACCATCCGCCCCGGCGACTCCCTGCTGCTCGAACCCCGCTCCGGCTACGTCTACGAGATCGTCCCCAAGAGCGAGGTCGAAGACCTCGTCCTCGAAGAGGTCCCGGACATCGACTACGACAAGATCGGCGGCCTGGGCGACCAGATCGAACTGATCCGCGACGCCGTCGAGCTCCCCTACCTCTACCCCGACCTCTTCAAGGAACACGAACTGCGGCCCCCGAAGGGCATCCTGCTCTACGGCCCTCCCGGCTGTGGCAAGACGCTCATCGCCAAGGCCGTGGCCAACTCCCTTGCCAAGAAGGTCGCCGAGGTCACCGGCCAGCCCACCGGGAAGTCCTACTTCCTGAACATCAAGGGCCCCGAACTCCTCAACAAGTACGTCGGCGAGACCGAGCGGCACATCCGCCTCGTCTTCCAGCGTGCGAGGGAGAAGGCGAGCGAGGGCACCCCCGTCATCGTCTTCTTCGACGAGATGGAATCCCTCTTCCGCACCCGCGGATCCGGAGTCAGCTCGGACGTGGAAAACACCATCGTCCCCCAGCTGCTCGCCGAGATCGACGGCGTGGAAGGCCTGGAGAACGTCATCGTCATCGGCGCCTCCAACCGCGAAGACATGATCGACCCGGCCATCCTGCGCCCCGGCCGGCTCGACGTGAAGATCAAGATCGAGCGCCCCGGCGCCGAGGCCGCCAAGGACATCTTCGCGAAGTACCTCAAGGCCACCCTGCCCCTGCACACCGACGACCTCGGCGAGCACCAGGGATCCACCGCGGAAACCGTCCACAGCATGATCCAGACCGTCGTCGAGCAGATGTACGCCGAAACCGAGGAGAACCGCTTCCTCGAGGTCACGTACGCCAACGGCGACAAGGAAGTCCTCTACTTCAAGGACTTCAACTCGGGCGCGATGATCCAGAACATCGTGGACCGTGCGAAGAAGATGGCCATCAAGGCCTTCCTCGAGCACAACCAGAAGGGCCTTCGCGTCGCCCACCTCCTCCAGGCTTGCGTGGACGAGTTCAAGGAGAACGAAGACCTGCCCAACACCACCAACCCCGACGACTGGGCCCGAATCTCCGGAAAGAAGGGCGAGCGGATCGTATTCATCCGAACCCTCGTCACCGGAAAGCAAGGCGCGGACACCGGACGCTCCATCGACACGGTGGCCAACACCGGTCAGTACCTCTGACAAAGCGGGCCGGCTGCGGGCGCCCGGCAAGGGCACCCGCAGCCGACTGCTTTACCAAACGTTCTTTTCAGCCGGTGACAGGGCAAAGTCAATGACTGAAATGATCTCCCCACCAGCGCGGAGTGGTTCTAGGCTCTTCCATACCGCAGGTCGCGCAGTGCGGGGACGGGCACCGCACACGACGCACCGGAGCACCAGCGGTACTTGAGCGCCGCTCCCGAACGGGAGCGCCGCCGGGCAAGGAGGGCCGCATGACCGTACGGCGAGTAATGGGGATCGAGACGGAGTACGGGATCTCCGTCCCGGGGCACCCGAACGCCAATGCCATGCTCACCTCGTCCCAGATCGTCAACGCCTACGCGGCGGCGATGCACCGGGCGCGACGCGCCCGCTGGGACTTCGAGGAAGAGAACCCGCTGCGGGACGCCCGCGGCTTCGACCTCGCCCGCGAGGCCGCCGACAACAGCCAGCTCACCGACGAGGACATCGGCCTCGCCAACGTCATCCTCACCAACGGCGCACGCCTCTACGTCGACCACGCACACCCCGAATACAGCTCCCCGGAGATCACCAACCCGCTCGACGCCGTCCTCTGGGACAAGGCCGGCGAGCGGATCATGGCCGAAGCGGCTGTCAGGGCCGCCCAGCTCCCCGGGGCCCAGCCCATCCACCTCTACAAGAACAACACCGACAACAAGGGCGCTTCCTACGGCACGCACGAGAACTACCTGATGAAGCGGGAAACCCCCTTCTCGGACATCGTGCGCCACCTCACCCCCTTCTTCGTCTCCCGCCTCGTCTTCACCGGCGCCGGCCGCGTCGGCATCGGCCAGGACGGCCGCGAACACGGCTTCCAGATCAGCCAGCGCGCCGACTACTTCGAAGTCGAGGTCGGCCTGGAGACCACCCTCAAGCGCCCCATCATCAACACGAGGGACGAGCCGCACTCGGACGCGGAGAAATACCGCCGCCTCCACGTGATCATCGGCGACGCCAACCTCTCCGAGATCTCCACCTACCTCAAACTCGGCACCACCGCCCTGGTCCTGTCCATGATCGAAGACGGCTACATCAACGTCGACCTCGCCGTGGACCAGCCCGTACGCACCCTCCACCAGGTCTCCCACGACCCCGACCTGCAGCACCTGATCACGCTGCGCAGCGGGCGGACGCTGACCGCCGTACAGCTCCAGATGGAGTACTACGAGCTGGCCAGGAAGTACGTGGAGGAGCGTTTCGGCTCCGACGCGGACGAGCAGACCAAGGATGTGCTGGCCCGCTGGGAGGACGTACTGGGCCGGCTGGAAACCGACCCGATGAGCCTGTCGGGAGAGCTCGACTGGATCGCGAAGCGGGAGATCCTCGAGGGCTACCGGCGCCGGGACGGCCTCGAATGGGACGCGGCCCGTCTCCACCTGGTGGACCTCCAGTACGCGGACGTACGGCCCGAGAAGGGGCTCTACAACCGCCTGGTGGCCCGCGGCAAGATGAAGCGCCTGCTGGAGGAGCCGGCGGTGGATCGGGCGCAGAGCAAGCCGCCGGAGGACACCCGGGCGTACTTCCGGGGGCGGTGCCTGGAGCAGTACGCGGACGACGTGGCGGCGGCCTCGTGGGACTCGGTGATCTTCGACCTGCCGGGCCACGACTCCCTCCAGCGGGTCCCGACCCTGGAACCCCTGCGGGGCACCCGTGCCCACGTGAAGGAGCTCCTGGACCGCTGCCGCACGGCGGAGGACCTGGTGCGGGTGCTGTCGGGGCGGTAAGCCTTTCCGGTACACGGGGCGGGGGCTGAAAGGCCCCCGGCCCGGGAATCATGAAGACATCCGGACGTTATGAAAGTACCGGGACGGATGTCGGGCCCTCCTTGTAGGGTCCGACGTAGAGTCTGATCTTGAGGGATCCCGAATTCGCGGGGTCTTTCACGTGAGCGTGCGAACCGAGCGGGGTGAGCTACACATGGCGACCAAGGACACCGGCGGCGGACAGCAGAAGGCGCAGCGCTCGACCGAGGAGGTCGAGGAGGCGGCGGTCGAGGAATCGACCGACCTCAAGGAGCGACAGGAAAAGCTCTCGGACGACGTCGACTCCGTACTTGACGAGATTGACGATGTACTCGAGGAGAACGCCGAGGACTTCGTTCGCTCATTCGTTCAAAAAGGTGGCCAGTAGCCTTTGAATCGAAGGTGAAGGGTGGGGTGGATGCCCGTAAGGGCAGGGTCGAAGCGTTGTGTGCGGTGCGGCGAGGAGCGGCCGCGCGCAGCCTTCGGCATCAAGCGGTCGAACATGGATGGCTTGCAAAAACACTGCAGGGACTGCGCTCCGAGGGGTCACCTCAAAGCGCTGTCGGCGGAGGCCGGGATGGTCCGTCGGCGTGTGGAAGTGCCGGAAGGGCACAAGCTCTGCACGCGCTGCGGGGAGGTTAAGCCGCATTCCGGGTTTCATCGCAATTCATCCGCTCCTGATGGCCGCAATGCGCGATGCAAGACGTGCCGGGCCGTGGAGGGTCGGGCGGGTCACCTTAGGCGCAAGTACGGAATCACCGAGGGCGAGCGCGACCAGATGATCGCGGATCAGGGCGGTCTCTGTTGCATCTGCCTTCGGGCTCCTGCCGTACATGTGGATCACTGCCACAAAACGGGTAGGGTCCGGGGCGTACTTTGCTTCAACTGCAATACGGGCGTTGGCCTGTTGCAGGATGATCCCGACCATGCCCGTCGGGCAGTCGAATATCTGGAAGGAAACCTGTGGAACCCAACATTCGAAGCACAGGGCGTCTGCCGGCAGCCTTCCTGACGCCGGGGTCGTCGTCCTTCATGGACTTCTTGGGCGCGCACCAGCCCGAGATGCTCCCGGGCAACCGGAAGCTGCCCGACGGGGTCATCGAGGCGCCGCACGGGACGACCATCGTGGCCGCCACCTTCCCCGGCGGGGTGGTCCTCGCCGGTGACCGGCGGGCGACCATGGGGAACATGATCGCGCAGCGGGACATCGAGAAGGTGTTCCCGGCCGACGAGTACTCCGCCGTCGGCATCGCCGGCACCGCCGGTCTCGCCGTGGAGATGGTGAAGCTGTTCCAGCTGGAGCTGGAGCACTTCGAGAAGGTGGAGGGGGCGACCCTCAGTCTCGAAGGTAAGGCGAACCGGCTCTCCACCATGATCCGCAGCAACCTGGGCATGGCCATGCAGGGCCTGGCCGTCGTCCCGCTCTTCGCGGGGTACGACGAGGCCAAGGAGAGGGGCCGGATCTTCTCCTACGACGTGACCGGCGGCCGCTCCGAGGAGCACGGCTACGCCGCGACCGGGTCGGGCTCGATCTTCGCCCGCGGTTCGATGAAGAAGCTGTACCACTCGAAGCTGACGGAGGAAGAGGCCACGACGCTGGTCGTGCAGGCGTTGTACGACGCCGCCGACGACGACTCGGCCACCGGCGGTCCGGACCTCTACCGCCACATCTACCCCATCGTCACCGTCATGACCGACGAGGGATTCCGCAGGCTGACCGACGAGGAGTCCTCGGAGCTGGCCCGCAAGATCACGAACCGCCGGCTGGAGCAGCCCGACGGTCCGCGCGCCGCCCTGCTCTGACCTCTGACCTCCTCGTCGTCCAGAAGAAAGGGACGGAAAGCCGGTGTCGACTCCGTTCTATGTGTCACCCCAGCAGGCCATGGCCGACCGGGCGGAATACGCCCGCAAGGGCATTGCCCGCGGTCGCAGCCTTGTTGTGATCCAGTACGCCGACGGCATCGTGTTCGTCGGTGAGAACCCGTCCCGCGCGCTGCACAAGTTCAGCGAGATCTACGACCGGATCGGCTTCGCGGCCGCCGGCAAGTACAACGAGTACGAGAACCTGCGCATCGGCGGTGTGCGGTACGCCGATCTGCGTGGATACACCTACGACCGTGACGATGTGACGGCCCGTGGGCTGGCGAACGTCTACGCGCAGACGCTCGGCACGATCTTCTCGAGTGCGGGGGAGAAGCCGTACGAGGTGGAGCTGGTCGTTGCCGAGGTCGGTCCGACCGCCGCGGGCGACCAGATCTATCGTCTTCCGCACGACGGGTCGATCGTCGACGAGCACGGGTCCGTCGCCGTGGGTGGCAACGCCGAGCAGATCAGCACCTATCTGGATCAGCGGCACCAGGACGGGATGACCCTGTCCGAGGCGCTGAAGCTGGCGGTGCAGGCGCTGTCGAGCCAGGCGAACGGTACGGACAAGTCGATTCCGGCGGAGCGGCTGGAGGTGGCGGTGCTGGACCGTACGCGGGCTCAGCAGCGCAAGTTCAAGCGGATCCGTGGCCGGCAGCTGTCGCGGCTGCTGGAGGCGGACGTTCCGGCGGCCGCTCAGGCGGATGCCGTGTCGAACGACGAGGCTCCCGAAGAGGAAGCCGAGTAGAGCGAGTCGTAGTGAGTGTGGGCGCCCCTGGCCTTCGGGTCGGGGGCGCTTTCGCGTTTCCGGGGGCTCAGGTGCGGGGTGCGGGTCCCGTGGAGTCGCGGACGACGAGGTGGACCGGGATGTCGACGGGGGTCCAGGGGGTGCCTTCGAGGACGGCGAGGAGGGCGGTCATGCCTTGTTCGCCGACGCGTTCGGCGGGGAGGTGGACGGTGGTGAGTTCGGGTTCGACGGCGGTGGCGAGGGCGAGGTCGTCGAAGCCGGTGACGGAGAGGTCTTCGGGGATGCGCAGGCCGAGGCGGCGGGCGGCTTTGCAGGCGCCGGCGGCGAGGATGTCGTCGTCGCAGACGACGGCGGTGGGGCGGCGGTCCGCGGGGGTGTCCAGGGCGCGCTCCATGGCCGTACGGGCGGCTTCCACGCTGAGGTGGGCCCGTACGGTGCGCAGCTCGGTGGGGGGCGGCAGGTGGGCGGCGAGGGCGTTCGCGCGGATGGTGAAGGTCCAGGAGTCGATGGCGGAGGCGAGGTGGAGGAAGCGGTGGTGGCCGTGGGTGAGGAGGTGTTGGGCGGTTTGGCGCATGCCGTCGGCGATGGCGAGGTTGACGTGGGCGTGGGCGGTGTCGGCGGTGGGGTCGCTGTCGAGCATGACGAGGGGGAGTTCGTTGCCGCCGAGGGCGTGGAGGGCGTCGGCGGCCATGGAGGAGGCGATGACTCCGTCGAGGGCGGCGCGGGCGGAGGCGAAGGGGTTGCGGGCGGGGCCGGTGCCGTCGGGGGAGGGGTAGAGGACGACGCCGAAGCCGTGTTCGGCGGCGATGCGGGCGGCGCCGGTGTAGACGCGGGCGAAGAATTCGTTGGTGAGGGCGGGGACGACGAGGAGGGCGGTGCGGGTGGATCCGAGGCGGAGGTTGCGGGCGGCGAGGTTGGGGCGGTAGCCGAGTTCGGTGGCGGTGTGGCGGACGTGGTCGGCGGTGCGTTGGGAGACGCGGCCGCGCCATTTGTCGCCGAGGACGAGGGAGACGGTGGCCTGGGAGACTCCGGCGGCGGTGGCCACGTCGCGGCTGGTGGGTCTCGTCACACGGTGCTCCTGTAGTGCGAGGTCGCGGGGGGTGTGGGGGGTCGGGTGGGTGGACCGTCCGACTGTGGTCATGGTACGTATGACCGGTCACGTTATACGTATTACTTGGGTTGTTCCGGGCTGGGTCCGGGCGGAGGAGGGGGCGGACATGGCCGCGGGTTACGCGGAGCTGCTCAGGACCCGGCATGCCGCGAGGCTGCTGGTGGGCACGCTCATAGGCCGGCTGCCGAACGGGACGGGGCCGATCGCGATCGTGCTGTTCACCCGGGCGGAGGGTGGCAGTTACAGCCTGGCGGGTGCGCTGGCGGCCGTGTACGGGGTGTCGAACGCGGTGGGGCAGCCGTTGCTGGGGCGGGCGGTGGACCTTTTCGGGCAGCCGCGGGTGCAGTTGCCGGCGGCGGTGGTGTCGGCGCTGGGCATGGTGTGGCTGGCGCTGGCCGGTACGGGGTCGGTGGCGGTGGCGTACGCGGCGGTGGTGGTCGCGGGGCTGTTCACGCCGCCGCTGGAGGGCGGGCTGCGGGCGCTGTGGCCGAGTGTGCTGGGGGGCAAGGAGGAGCGGGTCCACGCGGCGTACGCGATGGACGCGGTGGCCCAGGAGGTCATGTTCACGGTGGGGCCGCTGCTGGTGACGCTGTGCGTGGCGCTGTGGGATCCGGCGGTGGCGCTGCTGGTGCTGAACGGGATCGGGGTGCTGGGGGCGCTGTCGGTCGTGGTGTCGGAGCCTTCGCGTACGTGGCGTTCGGAGCCGCGGGAGGCGCACTGGCTGGGGGCGCTGCGTTCGCGGGGTCTGCTGGCGTTGCTGGGGGCGTTCTTCTTCGTGGGTACGGCGCTGGGGTCGATCACGGTGGCGGGTGTGGCGTACGCGGATGAGCACGGGGGGCAGGCGGTGTACGGCTGGCTGATGGCGGCGCTGGGTCTGGGTGCGCTGTTCGGTGGTGTGCTGTACGGGGCGCGGCAGTGGGTGGGTGCGCCGGAGCGGCGGCTCTGGTTGTTGCTGGCGTTGTTGGCGGTGTGTTATTTGCCGTTGATGCTGGTGCCGGGTGTGGTGGCGATGACGGGGTTCGCGGCGTTGGCGGGGGTGTTCCTGGCTCCGGCTCTGGCGTGTGCGTTCATCGTGGTGGACCGGCATGCTCCGGCGGGCACGGTGACGGAGGCGTTCTCGTGGCTGGTGACGTTCTTCGGGGTGGGTGCGGCGATCGGTACGGCGGCGGCGGGTCCTGCGGTGGAGGCGGGGGGTACGGCGGCGGGTTTCGCGGTGGCGAGCGTGGCGGGGTTCGCCGCGCTGCTGGTGCTGACGGTGACTCAGCGGGTGCTGGCGCGTCCGGGTGCGAGCCGTGCGGTGGCGGGTTCGGCGCCGGGGTCGGTGGCCGGGGAGCCGGTGGCGGGTTCGGCGGGGCCGTTGGAGGGCTCTGCGGAGGCTTCTGTGACGGGGGCTTAGGCGGGCTGGTGGTCGGCCGGTGGGCGGGCCGGTGGGTGGGTGGTGGGGTGGTCTCTCGGGAAAATGATCGAAACGGCGCCTGCGAACTCGGTTTCAGAACAGAGCAGAAGGCGTAATGTTCAGTCATGGACCGCCGCATTTTCGGGCTGGAGAACGAGTACGGCGTCACGTGCACGTTCAGGGGACAGCGCCGACTGTCTCCTGACGAAGTGGCGCGCTACCTCTTCCGCCGTGTTGTGTCATGGGGCCGCAGTAGCAATGTCTTCCTGCGGAACGGCGCCCGCCTCTACCTCGACGTGGGTTCGCATCCGGAGTATGCAACTCCCGAATGCGACAACCTGATCGAACTGGTCACCCACGACAAGGCCGGCGAGCGCATTCTCGAGGGCCTGCTCGTCGACGCCGAACGCCGCCTGCACGAGGAGGGAATCGCGGGCGACGTCTATCTGTTCAAGAACAACACCGACTCGGCGGGAAACTCGTACGGCTGCCATGAGAACTACCTGGTGGCCCGGCACGGGGAATTCTCCCGGCTGGCGGACATTCTGATCCCGTTCCTCGTCACGCGGCAGCTGATCTGTGGTGCGGGCAAGGTGCTGCAGACGCCCCGGGGCGCGGTCTACTGCGTGAGTCAGCGGGCCGAGCACATCTGGGAGGGTGTCAGTTCGGCCACGACCCGTTCGCGGCCGATCATCAACACGCGGGACGAGCCGCATGCGGACGCGGAGCGTTACCGGCGCCTGCACGTGATCGTGGGCGACTCGAACATGTCCGAGACGACCATGCTGCTGAAGGTCGGGGCGACCGATCTGGTGCTGCGCATGATCGAGGCGGGCACGGTGATGCGGGACCTGACGCTGGAGAACCCGATCCGGGCGATCCGCGAGGTCAGTCACGACATCACGGGTCAGCGCAAGGTGCGTCTGGCGAGCGGGCGGGAGGCCTCCGCGCTGGAGATCCAGCGGGAGTACTACGACAAGGCCGTGGACTTCGCGGAGCGCCGGGGCATCCGCACGGGTGTCGTGGACCAGGTGCTGGAGCTGTGGGGCCGGACGCTGGACGCGATCGACGCGGAGGATCTGGACCGGATCGGGACCGAGATCGACTGGGTGATGAAGTACCAGCTGATCGAGCGGTACCGGGCGAAGCACAACATGACGATGTCGAATCCGCGGGTGGCTCAGATAGACCTCGCGTATCACGACATCCACCGCAGGCGCGGGCTGTACTACCTGCTGGAGCGCAAGGGGCAGGCGGCGCGGATCTGCAACGACCTGAAGATCTTCGAGGGCAAGTCGGTGCCTCCGCAGACGACGAGGGCGAGGCTGCGGGGTGACTTCATCCGTCGTGCGCAGGAGCAGCGGCGGGACTTCACGGTCGACTGGGTGCATCTGAAGCTGAACGACCAGGCGCAGCGCACGGTGCTGTGCAAGGACCCGTTCCGGTCGGTGGACGACCGGGTGGAGAAGCTGATCGCGGGGATGTGAGGGCGTACAAGGCGCTGATTGGCGTCGTGTGACATCGCACTGATCTTGGCCAGGGCCTCGTACGGATCTCGTACGGGGCCCTGTCCACGCCTTAGAGTGGCGACGACCTATGTGCCGTCTGAGATCTGAGGAACACGTGCGCCGACTTGCCGGCCTGCTTGTCGTACCCCTTCTGCTGCTGTCGACAGCGGCCTGTGGCGACAGCGGCTCCGACTCCGCCGAGATGAAGAACGGGGCGCCCGCGATCACGAAGGGCGCCAAGTTCGGGGAGACCCCCACCCTGTCGAAGGGGTCGGGCAACCCGCCGAAGGAACTGAAGGTGGTGACCATCAGCGAGGGTGACGGCCCGGCGCTGAAGAAGGGCGACATCGCCCAGGTCAACTACCTCGGCCAGGTCTGGGACGGCAAGGAGCCGTTCGACCAGAGCTTCGGCAAGGGCAAGCCGTTCGACGTGACCATCGGTGCGGGCCAGGTCATCAAGGGCTGGGACCAGGGCCTGGAGGGCAAGAAGGTCGGCAGCCGGCTGGAGCTCGTGATTCCGCCGGACCTCGGTTACGGCGAGCAGGGCTCGGGCGAGAAGATCAAGGCGAACGCCACGCTGGTCTTCGTCGTGGACATCGTCAAGGGCACCTCCGTCCCGGTTTCGGCCAAGGGCAAGGAGGTCCCGCAGACGGACGCCGCCCTGCCGAAGGTCGGTACGAACACGGACGGCAAGGAAGTCTCCGTGGCCGTTCCGAAGGACGGCACGCCGCCGGCGAAGCTCGTGTCGAACTACGTCCTGGAGAGCGACGGCGCGGTCGTGAAGGACACCGACAGCGTCGTCGTCAAGTTCAACGGCAAGACGTGGAAGGACGACAAGACGTTCGAGAGCACCTACGGCACCGACACGACGGTGACGTGGCCGCTCGCGGAGCTTCAGGTCAAGGGTCTGAAGGACGGCATCGTCGGCAAGAAGGCCGGCAGCCGCATCCTGCTGGTCATCCCGGCGGACCAGGGTTTCGGTGACAAGGAGCAGGGCACCATCCCGGCCAACTCGACGCTGGTCTTCAGCCTCGACATCCTCGCCGTGGTGTAAGACTGTCCAGGTTGTCCCCCTGTTCGTAAGTTTTTGAGGAGCAGTTCCGTGAGCGACAAGCTCGAGAAGCCCGAGATCGACTTCCCCGAGGGTCCGGTCCCGGCCGACCTCGTCATCGAGGACATCTGGGTCGGCGAAGGTGCCGAGGCCAAGGCGGGTTCCCGCGTCTCCGTCCACTACGTGGGCGTGGCCTTCTCCTCCGGCGAGGAGTTCGACGCTTCCTGGGGCCGCGGCGCGCCGCTGCAGTTCCAGCTCGGTGTCGGCCAGGTCATCTCCGGATGGGACCAGGGCGTCCAGGGCATGAAGGTCGGCGGCCGTCGCAAGCTGACGATCCCGGCCCACCTGGCGTACGGCGACCGTGGCGCCGGCGGTGCCATCAAGCCGGGCGAGACGCTGATCTTCGTGTGCGACCTGATGGCCGCCTGATCGGTCCGCTGTGAGGCGACGCTGCGAAGCGGCGCCGTGAAGCGTGTGGGGCCCCTGCCGTGAAGGCAGGGGCCCTCGCTTTTGCCCAGGACCATCGGGGCGGTACGGTCAGCGGTCACGAGGGTGTACCGGGGACACGACTCGAAGGTCTGGAAGGGCGGATGGGCGTCGATGGCGATTGCCAAGGCCGAGCGGCTGATGAATCTGGCGCTGTGTCTGCTGGGGACGCGCCGGCCGCTCAGCAAGCGGGAACTGCGCGGCTCCATCGAGGCCTACATGGAAGCCGGGAACGACGAGTCCTTCAACCGCATGTTCGAGCGGGACAAGGACGATCTGCGGGAGCTCGGGCTGGTCATCGAGACCGTCGAGAACCTGGAGGGCGACACCGGGTATCTGGCCCGCCGTGATTCCAACCGGCTGCCGCCCGTGGCGCTGGACGCCGAGGAGGCCGCGGCCCTGGGGCTCGCGGCCAAGGTCTGGCAGCAGGCCCGGCTCGCCGGGGCGGCCAGTGGCGCCCTGCAGAAGCTGCGCGCCGGCGGCATGCCGGAGGCCTCGGATCCGTACGAGGGCCAGCACAGTGCCATCGAACCGCGGATCCCGGTGCACGAGGCGGCCTTCGAGCCGCTGATGCTGGCTTGCCGTGACCGCCGCCCGGTCGTCTTCGACTACCGCAAGTCGACCGCGGCACGTCCCGAGACGCGCCAGGTCGAGCCGTGGGCCCTGGAGTGCTGGCGCGGCCACTGGTACCTGGCGGGCTTCGACCGCGACCGCGGGGCGGAGCGCGTGTTCCGGCTCTCCCGGATCACGGGCAAGGTCCGCTCGCGCGCCGCCAAGTACACCGCCGAGGTCCCGGACGTGGTGACCGTACGGGAGACCGTGGCGAGCTGGGCCGGGGAGAGCGCGGAGCGCTCCGCGCTGATCCGGCTGCGTGCGGGGGCGGGCTATCCGCTGCGGGCCAAGGCCACGGCGGTGCGCGAGGGGGCCGGCGGCGAGGGCTGGGACGAGCTGGAGATTCCGTACGGGCACGGGCTGGACGCCTGGCTGGTGGAGTTCGGCCCCGATGTCGTGGTGCTGGAGCCGGCAGACCTGCGGGCCGGCGTGGTGGACCGGCTGCGGGCCGTGGCCAAGGGCTAGGGCCGGCCCGTCGGCGGACCGCGCGGGCCGAGCGGAGCCGCGCGGGAGCGGGCGGACCGGGTGGACCGGGTGGACCGGGCAAGATCATTGAGCAACGCCCTGAGGGGGAGACGTACCAGCATGGCTGCCAACGCCATCGATCAGACGCGCCGGATGCTGTCCCTGGTGACCTACCTGCGCGAGCGCCCGGGTGCGCACGTCGCGGACGTGGCCCGGGCCTTCGGGATCACCGAGGACGAGCTGATTTCGGACCTCGACGTGCTGCCCATGTGCGGGACCAGCTTCCGGGGCGGTGACCTGCTCGACATCGACACCGACGGGGAGCGCATCTGGTGGCGCAACCCCGACGCTTCGGGGGAGTCGACCGCCGAGCCGCTGCGGCTGGCCGCCGACGAGGCGACGGCGCTGCTGGTGGCGGCCCGCGCCGTGGCCACGCTGCCGGGGCTGCGCGAGGGGGACCGCCAGGCCCTGCTGCGGGCCACCGCCAAGCTGGAGGCGGCCGCGGGCGAGGTGGCCGGGGCCAGTTCCCGGCTCTCGGTGACCTTCGAGTCCGAGGGCGGGGTCTTCGCCGACGTGGACCGGGCCATCGCGGAGCGGCGCCGGCTGTGGCTGCGCTACTACTCGCCGGCGCGCGACGAGCTCACCGAACGCAAGGTCGACCCGATCCGGCTGTTCGCCGTCGGGCACACCTACATGGAGGGGTGGTGCCACCTCTCCGAGGCCCGGCGCACCTTCCGTCTGGACCGGGTGGCCGAGATCCGGCTGCTCGACGAGCGGGCCGATCCGCCGGTCATCGAGCCCCGTGACCTCTCCGAGGGGCTGGTCCAGCCGGCCGCCGAGGACCCGGAGGTCGTGGTCGAGGTCGGTCCCGGCGGGCGCTGGGTCGCCGAGTACTACCCGCACGACAGTGCCGAGGAGCTGCCCGAGGGCGGCCTGCGGATCACCTTGCGCACCCCCGACCCGGGCTCGCTGCGGCGCCTCGCGCTGCGGCTGGGCCGTGAGGGGCGGATCGTGGCCCCCGTGGAGCTGGCGGACAGCGCGCGCCGGGCGGCGCGGGAGGCGCTCGCCGCGTACGAGGGCAGCGCGGCCGAGGACCTGCCGGCAGGGGGCGCGGCGGCAGGGGGCGCGGCGGTCGAGGGCGTGGCGGTCGAGAGCGGCACGGCCGGGGAACAGGGCTGAGGGGCCGAGGGGGGATCCGCGCGATGTCGGTCGCGTTCAAGGCGTCCTGCCCCGACTGCCGGGCCCGCTTCGAGCTGGACGCGGGCTCCCTGCGTCTGGCCATCGGCGGCAGCCGGCGTACGACCTTCTACTCCTTCACCTGTCCCGAGTGCGACGCTCCGGTACGCAAACCGGCCGGTGAGCGCATCGTGGAACTGCTGACCGGTGGCGGCGTGAGCACCCTGCGCAGCGTGTGAGCCGGGCGGTGGCCTACGCTCGTCGCATGCTGTGGCCGATGCTCGCAATCGCTCTGGGCTTCCTCGGGGTCGCCGTCCTCGCCGTGCTCGCCGTGCGGGTCTTCGTGGAGGTGCGCAGGCTCTCCGTCCAGGTCGAGGACGCCGGGCGCCGGATCGCGGACGCCTCCGCGGAGCTGGAGCGGGCCGCGACGGGCCTGGCCAGGGCCGGGCGCTCCGTGCGGCCATAGCCATCGTCGGGCAACCGTCGTACTGTCGGACCACGCAAGCGGCGATGCCCCAGGGGATTGCCTGGCGTTAACCCCCGGGGGTTACGATCCATGTCAGAACGGCTTACCGATCTCGGTCAGGGCCGTCTCGACTACCACAAGCAGCCGTTTCGGTGAGAAGGAAGACACACATGATCGGCAACCTGAAGCCCCTCGAAATCCTCCTGATCGTCGCCGTGATCTTCCTGCTGTTCGGTGCCAAGAAGCTTCCCGACATGGCCCGCTCGCTCGGCAAGTCCGCCCGCATCCTCAAGAGCGAGGCGAAGGCGATGAAGAAGGAGGGGGAGGCGGAGGACGCCACCACCGCCGCTTCCGTCGCCGACCCGGCACCCCAGCAGCAGACCACGGCTCCGCGCACGATCCAGGCCTCGCCCGGTGACGTGACCAGCGCCCGCCCCGTGAACGAGCCCAACCACACCACGCAGGGCTGACGGCGGCCGGTTCGCCGGTCGCGGTCGCACCAGTCAACTGCAACGAGACAAGGGACGTGGGTTGCTCAAGTCTGCCCGCAAGCAGGAGAAGCAGGACCAGAAGGCAAAGGACGCCGAAGGGCGGATGCCTCTTGTCGAGCACCTGCGTGAGCTGAGAAACCGGCTGCTGAAGGCAGTCCTTGGGATCCTCGTGATCACGATCGTGGCCGCGTTCTTCTACAAGGACCTCATCGACTTCATGATGAAGCCGATCCTGGACTCCGTCGGCTGCACCAACGGCGTGATCGAGCAGCGCAACGGGAAGCCCTGCGCCGCCATGACGGTCAACGGTCTCATCGCTCCGTTCTCCATCGCCCTGAAGGTCTCCCTCACCGCCGGTGTCGTGCTCTCCGCGCCGGTGTGGCTCTACCAGCTGTGGGCCTTCGTGGCCCCGGGTCTGCACAACCACGAGAAGAAGTACGCCGTGGCCTTCGTCGCGGTCGGTGCGCCGCTGTTCGGCGCCGGCGCGGTCCTCGCGTACAACGTCCTGCCGCAGACCGCCGTGATCCTGCTGGAGTTCACCCCCGAGAACGCGAGCAACCTGCTGCCGGTCGACGACTACCTCGACCTGGTCACACGCATGATCGTGGTCTTCGGCCTGGCCTTCGAGCTGCCGCTGCTGCTGATCCTGCTCAACGTCACGGGGGTGCTGACCGCGAAGCGGCTCGCGAGCTGGTGGCGGGCCATGGTGCTGGGCATCACCCTCTTCGCGGCCTTCGCGACCCCCACCGGTGACCCGCTGACGATGCTGGCGCTGGCCGCGCCGATCGTCGCCCTGTACTTCATCGCCCTCCTGGTCTGTTACCTCAACGACCGCAGGCGCGCACGGAACAACCCCGACGCGGGCCTGGACGACGACGAGGCCTCCGCGGTGGACCTGACCCCGGCGGAGGTGGGCGCGGTCGAGGCCGTGGCGGCCCCGGGCGCCCTGCCCGAGCAGGCCGACGGCGGACGCCAGCGGATCAACGGCTACGACGACGCCACCTGATCGACGCGGGTCCGCATCGGCGGGTACATTCCCGCGGGTGAGTGCTGAGATCACCCTCTTCGTCAATCCCACCGCCGGAAGCGGCCGGGCCGCGCACGCCGCGCAGCCGGCCGCTTCCGCGCTTCGCGAGGCCGGTTTCTCGGTGCGGACCGTCGTCGGCGGCGATGCCCCCGACGCCCTGGCCCGGCTGCGCACCGCGGTGCGCGAGGGCACCGGGGCGGTGATCGCGGTCGGTGGCGACGGGATGGTCTCCCTCGCGCTGCAGGCGCTCGCGGGCACCCTGGTGCCGCTCGGGGTGGTCGCGGTGGGCACCGGGAACGATTTCGCGCGTGCGATGGGACTGCCCGTACGGGAACCCGCGCGGGCGGGCCGGCTGGCCGCCGAGGCGCTCAAGGAGGGCCGGGTCCGCGAGATCGACCTCGGCCGGGTGGGCGAGGACGGCGCCGGGGACGGCGCCGCGGACGGTGCCGGTGGCACCTGGTACGGGACCGTGCTGTGCTCCGGCTTCGACTCGCGGGTCAACGACCGGGGCAACCGGATGCGGCTGCCGGTGGGCCGGTTCAAGTACGACCTGGCGATGGCTCTGGAACTGGCCGCCTTCCGGCCCTTCCCCTACCGGATCACCCTGGACGGCGGGCCGGTCCTGGAGACCGAGGCCACGCTGGTGGCCGTCGGCAACGGCTCCTCCTACGGCGGCGGGATGCGCATCTGCGCGGACGCGGTCCCCGACGACGGGCTGTTCGACGTCACCGTCGTCGGCGACTGCAGCCGCACCACCCTGCTGAAGGTCTTCCCGCGGGTCTACAGGGGCACCCACCTCGACCATCCGAAGGTCACCGTCCACCGCGCCGCGAAGGTGACCCTGGAGGCGGCCGGCATCACGGCGTACGCGGACGGCGAGCCGCTCGGTCCGCTGCCGGTGAGCGCGCGCTGCGTCCCGGGGGCCCTGCGGCTCCTGGCGTAGGACGTCCGGGCCCGCGCAAAAGATCGCGACTGTTGTCAGGGGCGGCGGGTAGGCTCGAGAACAAGATGACCGAAGAACTTTCTCCCGCCGAGCGGTACGCCGCTGCCCGGATCCGCGCCGCCGAAGAGGCCACGGCCCTGGCGCCCTTCCGCGAGATGTACGAATTCGACCTGGATCCTTACCAGATCGAGGCCTGCAAGGCACTGGAGGCCGGCAAGGGCGTCCTCGTCGCCGCCCCGACCGGCTCGGGCAAGACGATCGTCGGCGAGTTCGCCGTGCACCTGGCGCTGGCGCAGGGCCGCAAGTGCTTCTACACCACGCCCATCAAGGCCCTGTCGAACCAGAAGTACGCCGACCTCGCCAAGCGCTACGGCGCCGACAAGGTCGGCCTGCTCACCGGCGACAACAGCGTCAACTCCGATGCTCCGGTGGTCGTCATGACCACCGAGGTGCTCCGCAACATGCTGTACGCGGGCTCGCAAGCGCTCATCGGTCTGGGCTACGTGGTGATGGACGAGGTGCACTACCTCTCCGACCGGTTCCGCGGAGCCGTCTGGGAGGAAGTGATCATCCACCTCCCCGAGTCGGTGACCCTGGTCTCGCTCTCCGCCACCGTCTCCAACGCCGAGGAGTTCGGCGACTGGCTCGACACCGTGCGCGGCGACACGCAGGTGATCGTCTCCGAGGAGCGGCCCGTGCCGCTGTGGCAGCACGTCATGGCCGGCCGGCGGATCTACGACCTCTTCGAGGAGGGGTCCGACCACGGCGGCCGCGGCTCCGCGCGCCGCGAGGTCAACCCCGATCTGCTGCGGATGGCGCGCGAGGAGAACAGCAGCCGGTACAACCCGAAGGACCGGCGGCGCGGAAAGATGGTCCGCGAGGCCGACCGCGAGCGCGAGCGGCGCTCCCGCGGCCGGATCTGGACCCCCTCGCGCCCCGAGGTCATCGCCCGGCTGGACGGCGACGGGCTGCTGCCCGCCATCAACTTCATCTTCAGCCGGGCCGGCTGCGAGGCCGCCGTCCAGCAGTGCCTGTACGCGGGGCTGCGGCTCAACGACGACACCGCGCGCCTGAAGGTGCGCGAGATCGTCGAGGAGCGGACCGCCTCCATCCCCACCGAGGACCTGCACGTCCTGGGGTACTACGAATGGCTCGAAGGCCTGGAGCGGGGCATCGCCGCGCACCACGCGGGCATGCTGCCCACCTTCAAGGAGGTCGTCGAGGAACTGTTCGTACGGGGCCTGGTGAAGGCGGTGTTCGCCACCGAGACCCTGGCGCTGGGCATCAACATGCCGGCGCGCACGGTCATCCTGGAGAAGCTCGTCAAGTGGAACGGCGAACAGCACGCCGACATCACCCCCGGCGAGTACACGCAGCTCACGGGCCGGGCCGGGCGTCGCGGCATCGACGTCGAGGGCCATGCGGTGGTGCTGTGGCAGCGGGGCATGGACCCGGCGGGCCTGGCCGGGCTCGCGGGTACCCGTACGTATCCGCTGCGCTCCAGCTTCAAGCCCTCGTACAACATGGCCGTCAACCTGGTCCAGCAGTTCGGGCGGCACCGCTCGCGCGAGCTGCTGGAGACCTCTTTCGCGCAGTTCCAGGCCGACCGCTCGGTCGTCGGGATCTCCCGGCAGGTGCAGCGCAACGAGGAGGGCCTGGACGGCTACCGGGAGGGCATGACCTGCCACCTCGGTGACTTCGAGGAGTACGCGCGGCTGCGCCGCGACCTCAAGGACCGCGAGAACGACCTGGCCAAGCAGGGTGCGGCGCAGCGGCGGGCCCAGGCGGCCGCGTCGCTGGAGAAGCTCAAGCCGGGCGACATCATCCACGTGCCGACGGGCAAGTTCGCCGGTCTGGCCCTGGTGCTGGACCCGGGGGTCCCGGCCGGGCGGTCCAACGGGCACCGCGGGCACGAGTACACGGAGGGCCCGCGCCCGCTGGTGCTCACCGTGGAGCGGCAGGTCAAGCGGCTCGCCGGGATCGACTTCCCCGTCCCCGTCGAGGCCATCGAGCGGATGCGGATCCCCAAGACGTTCAACGCGCGCTCCCCGCAGTCCCGTCGGGACCTGGCGTCGCAGCTGCGGACCAAGGCCGGGCACCTCACCGTGGAACGGCATGCGCGCGGGCGGGCGGCCGCGGCCGACGACCGGGAGATCACGCGGCTGCGCACCGCACTGCGGGCGCACCCGTGCCACGGCTGTGACGAGCGCGAGGACCACGCCCGTTGGGCGGAGCGCCACCACCGGCTCCAGCGGGACACGCGGCAGCTGGAGCAGCGCATCGAAGGCCGGACGAACACCATCGCCCGTACCTTCGACCGGATCCACGCGCTGCTGACGGACCTGGACTACCTGCGCGAGGACGAGGTGACCCCGCACGGGCGGCGGCTCGCGCGGCTCTACGGAGAGCTCGACCTGCTGGCGTCGGAATGCCTGCGGGCCGGTGTCTGGGAGGGGCTGAGCCCGGCCGAACTGGCCGCCTGCGTCTCGGCGCTGGTCTTCGAGGCCCGGCAGTCCGACGACGCGGTCGCGCCGAAGGTGCCCGGCGGCGCGGCGAAGGCCGCGCTCGGCGAGATGGTCCATATCTGGGGCCGGCTCGACGCGCTGGAGGAGGAGCACGGCATCAACCAGGCGGAGGGCGTGGGCCAGCGCGAGCCGGACCTCGGTTTCGCGTGGGCGGTGTACCAGTGGGCTTCCGACAAGAGCCTGGACGAGGTGCTGCGCGAGGCGGAGATGCCGGCCGGTGACTTCGTGCGCTGGTGCAAGCAGGTCATCGACGTACTGGGGCAGGTGGCCGCCGCGGCGCCCTCCTCCTCCGCGCCTCCCTCCTCCGGTTCCTCGGGGGGTGGCAGCACCGTGGCCCGCAACGCCCGCAAGGCGGTGGACGCGCTGCTGCGCGGTGTGGTGGCCTACAGCTCGGTGGGGTAGCCGGACTTGTAGGTTCCTCCAGAAGTGGTCATGGCTGGATCTCACCTCTTGCCATGATCACTTCGGTGTGTCCTGTGGGAAAATCAGGCCATGACTGGTGGAACGGATGACGGGCCGAGACGGGTCGGTCGGCCACGCGCCGATCAGCTGAGACAGGCGAGCGGGCGGCCGCCGCGCGAGGAACTCCTCTGCGCGGCGGCCGAATTGTTCACGGTGAAGGGGTACGCGGCCACCACCACGCGGGCGGTGGCCGAACGGGCCGGAATGCGCCAGGCCACGATGTACCACTACTTCGGCGGCAAGGAGGAACTCCTCGCCGAACTCCTGGAGTCCACGGTCGCACCCTCCCTGGAGCTGGCCCGCCGACTGGTCCGGGAAGCGGACCGGCCCGCGGGCCGCAGGCTCTGGGAGCTGTGCCGCTCGGACGTGATGCTGCTGTGCGGAGGGCCGTACAACCTGGGCGCGCTCTACCTGTTGCCCGAGGTCTCCGGTGCGCGCTTCGCGCGCTTCCGCCGGATGCGCCAGGAACTCAAGGACATCTACCGGGAGTTGCTCGACGAGGCCCACGCCGGAGCGGAACTCGCCTGCGACAAGGCCGGGTTGGTGCTCCGCAACGACCTCGTCTTCGGCCTCATCGAAGGCGTGATGCTGATCCACCGCTCCGATCCGGCGCGCCCGGTGGCCGCCTTCGCGGAGGCCACCGCCGACGCGGCGCTGCGGATCGCGGACGTGGGCCGCTAGGACCTCCGGGTTCTCAGGCCTGGTCCTCGGATCCCTCTTCCCAGCCGGGCAGGTCCTCCCAGGCCCGCAGGGTGCGGCCGCTCTCGATCCGGTGCGCGATCCCGGTGACGGGATCGGTGAACTCCAGGGTGCGGGCCAGGAGCTGGAGCGGGCGCCGGTAGTCGTCGGGCGCTGGGTCGCGGACCACCGGATAGACCGGGTCGCCCAGGATCGGCAGGCCCAGGCTGTTCATGTGCACCCGCAGCTGGTGGGTGCGCCCGGTGTGCGGGGTCAGCCGGTAGCGACCGGTGTCCCCCCGGACCGCGAGGAGTTCGGCCAGGGTCTCGGCGTTGGGCTCGGCGCCCGCGACCTCCGTCGCCGCCATCACCCCGCGCACCTTCTCGATATGGCTGCGCAGGGTCCGGGGGAACTCCACCGCCGGGTCGTGGGGCGCGAGCGCCTCGTACTCCTTGCGGATCCGCCGCTCCTGGAACATCAGCTGGTAGGCGCCCCGGTCCTCGGGGCGGATGCTGAACAGCACCAGCCCGGCCGTCATCCGGTCCAGCCGGTGCGCGGGGCTCAGCGCGGGCAGGTCGAGCTCCACCCGGAGCCGGGCCAGGGCCGTCTGGAAGACGTGGCTGCCGCGCGGGGTGGTGGCCAGGAAGTGTGGTTTGTCGGCCACCAGCAGGTGCTCGTCGCGGTAGACGACCCCGATGGGGAAGGGCACCACGGGCTCGGGCGGCATGTCCCGGTGGAACCACAGGAAGCCGCCCGGCTCGTACGGGTCCTGCGGCCGCAGCACCCGGCCGCCGACGCCCAGCACCCGGCCGTCCCGCAGCAGGCGGGCCATGGACTCCTCGCCGCGCGTGCCCTCGTAGCGTGCCGTGAGGTAGGAGCCGAGGTCCGGCCAGGTCCCGTCCGGGTCGGGGGGCAGCCGCATGCGGACCGGGTCGATGCCACAGACCTGGGGCAGGGGCGCGTCGGGGAGGTGGGATCTGCGCTTCACCGGGTACAGGCTATGCGGCTAGGGCATGGTGAAGGTCCCCAGGTGGTCGGCGTCCAGGTACTCGATGCGGACCGTGCGGTCGGCGGGGGAGAAGAACACCCCGGTGCGGCCGACGGCGTTCTCCCCGGCGGTCTCGTAGCTGAAGGTGTCCCCGTCGTAGTGGGTCAGGGGGAAGACCATCGGCTCCGGGCCGAGGGACAGGGTCAGCTTGCCCTCGCTCGTGGCCGCCACGGTCGCCTTGCCGTAGTAGGGATTTTCGTAGGTGCCGGTGTACGCGGAGTCCTCCCCGGCCGGCTTCGCACCGGTGGGCGGGCGGGCGTAGTCGGTGGCGGAGCGGCCCTCCGCGTTGATCTGGGCGTAGAGGGCACCCGTCAGGGCCAGCCAGTCGGTGGTGGCCTTCCCGTGTTCGGCGGTGTCGAAGAAGTCGGCGGCGACGGCGTCGGGGAGGCCGACGGGGGCGCCGTTGGTGAGGACGACGATGCCGAGCTTCTCCAGCGGGAGCATGGTGACGCTGGTGTTGGCGCCGAGCTCGAAGGCGCCGGAGTGGCTCAGGCGCAGGCGGCCCGCGTCGTCGTAGCCGACGTTCCAGCCCATCCCGTAGAAGCCGGTGCGGCCGGTGGGGGAGGCGGGCGGCTGCGACACGATCTCGGGGAGATGGGTGCGGGCCAGGGTGTCGGCCGGGATGATCCGCTTGCCGTCGAGGGTGCCGCCGGAGAGCTGGAGCCGCAGCCAGCGGGACATGTCGCGGGCCGTGCTGCTCACCCCGCCGGCCGGGGCCTGGGCGTCGGGATCGCGGACGTAGCGCGGGCTCCAGGCGCCGTCACCCTTCGGACCGGCGGTCTTGACGTGGGTGGCCGCGTGGTCGGGGGAGTCGACGAAGGCCTGGAACTCGGTGCTGGTGTGCGTCATGCCGGCGGGCTTGAAGAGGGTGTCGGCGCTGAGCTTCTGCCAGGTGGCGCCGTGGGAGCGGGCGATCGCCTCGGCGGCGGCGGTGAACCCGTAGTTGGTGTAGGCGTAGCTCGCGCGGAAGGGGCTCAGGGGCGCCAGGCGCAGGTGGTCGAGGATGTACGCCTGGTCGTAGCCGAGGTCTTCGAGGAGGTCCCCGGCGTGGTCGGGCAGACCGCTGCGGTGGGAGAACAGGTCGGCGGTGGTGACGTGGGAGGTCACCCACGGGTCCTTGAGGGCGAAGCCGGGCAGTTCGGTGTGCCGGTCGAAGTCGGCGGGGGCCTTGAGGACCCCGGCGACGACGGTGGAGGAGATCGGCTTGGAGAGCGAGGCGACCTGGAAGACGGTGTCGGGATTCACCGTCGCCGGGTCGCCGACGCGGCGCAGGCCGAAGCCCTTGAGGTAGAGCACCTCGTCGTCGTGGACGACGGCGACGGAGACCCCCGGGACCCCGGTGCGGCGCATCATCTCGGCGACCGTCGCATCGAGCCGCCGCACCGCGGTGTCGACCTGGGCGTCGGTGAGCTGGGCGGTGGGCGCGGGCGGCGGAGTCGGCGCGGCGGTCGCGGTCCCGACCGAGGCCAGGAGGGCGGCTGCTCCGGCTGCCGTGAATGCGCGGAGCGTACGCATGGGGCCATTGTGCCGCCGAACGGGTGATCCTGCCTTGCGTGGCCGCGTTGCCGCTGGCCGCTGTCTGCTGGCCGCGGGATCCGAGGGGGCGGGGTGTCGCCGCCGCGCGGGTCCCGGTGCGGCTGCTTCGGGGCCTGGTCCGGGCTGGGCGGGGGCTGCGTGCCGGGGCAGGGCGGGACGCCGGGGCAGGGCGGACGCGCCGGGGCAGGGCGGGACGTGCCGGGTCCGGGCCGGTTGTCGCACCTGGGCTGTGCGGGTGTCCGGTTGGGGACGGACGTGCCGGGTCCGGGTCGGTTGTGGCACCTGGGCTGTGCGGGTGTCCGGTTGGGGACGGACGTGCCGGGTCCGGGCCGGTTGTCGCACCCCGGTCCGGGCGGGGACGTGCGGGGGCGGCGCCGGACGTTCCTGTGGGGGATTTCGTGCCGGTCGGTGGGTGTCGGGCCCCCGGATCCGTCCGGGGCGCCCCCCACCGGCGGGTCAGGAAGTGGCGCCGGCCAGGGTGCGTTCCTGCTCGGCTTCGACTTCCGCGTTCCAGTCCCGCTTGATCGCGCGCCAGCCCTCGTCGGTCTGGCCCAGGCGCCAGTAGCCCGAGATGGACAGGCGCTCGCGCGGGATGCCGCGTTCGATGCGCAGGTGGTGGCGGAGGGATCTGACGAAGCCGGCCTCGCCGTGCACGAACGCGTGCACGTCGGAGGAGGGGAAGGCCAGGGCCTCGACGGCCGCGGTCAGCGCCTCCCCGATCGGGCGGGAGCCGCGGTGGATCCAGACCGGGACGACGCCGTCGGGGGTGGCGATCCGCTGCTCGTCCTCCGGGCCCCGGACCTCCACGAGGGCGTGGACCCGCGCCCCGGCGGGCATCCGCTCCATCGCCGCGCCGATCGCCGGCAGGGCGCTCTCGTCGCCGACCAGGAGGTGCCAGCCGGCGACCGGGTCCGGGGCGTAGGCCCCGCCCGGACCGAGGAAGCGTACGAGCTCACCCGGCTGGACGCGGGCCGCCCAGGGGCCGGCCAGTCCCTCGTCGCCGTGGACCACGAAGTCGAGGGTCAGCTCCAGGCGGACCGGGTCCCAGGCGCGCACGGTGTACGCGCGCTGGCGCGGCCATTCCTCGCGGGGGTGGGCCGCCCGGATCCGGTCCAGGTCCCAGGGGGTGGTGTAGGTGACGCCGGCCGGTGCGAAGAGCAGTTTCACGTAGTGGTCCGTGTACCTGCCCGCACTGAATCCGGCCAGCCCCGCACCGCCCAGCACGATCCGCACCATGTGCGGACTCAACCGCTCGGTCCGCACGACCACTGCGGTGCCGACCTTGCGGGCGCGTCCTTCTGCCACGACGTCTCCCTGACTCTCCGACCCTGACTCCGTGAAGCTTAGGATTACCTAAGTTAGCACCTCAGTGGCGGAGTGCGCTGCCCAGACGTTCAACGGCACCACTCAGGCCCCACCGGTGCGCGAGCGCGGCCACCAGATCCGGCCGGGCGGGAACGGCGGGGAGCGCCGGGTCGAACTGCGGAAGCGGAACGTCCGAGGCGACCTGGACCACCTTCGGGGCGACCGCCAGATAGGGCCTCGATTCGTCCAGCCGCTTGCGCTGGGTGGGTGTCAGCTTCGACTTCGGGTCCTCGATGGCGGCGATGATTCCGGCCAGGTCCCCGTAGGCGTCCAGCAGCTTCGCCGCCGTCTTCTCGCCGATTCCGGGGACGCCCGGCAGGCCGTCGCTCGGGTCCCCGCGCAGCAGCGCCAGATCGGCGTAGCCGGGGCCGTCGACCCCGTACTTCTCGCGGAGCCACGCCTCGTCGGTGACCTGGAGGGTGCCCACGCCCTTCAGCGGGTACAGCACGCGGCGCTGCTTGGCGTCGTCGACCAGCTGGTACAGGTCCCGGTCGCCCGTGACGATGTCCACGGGGCCCGTCGCGCGGCCGGTCAGGGTGCCGATCACGTCGTCGGCCTCGTACCCGGCGACCCCCACCCGGGCGATGCCGAAGGCGTCCAGGGCCGCCTCGATGATCGGGACCTGCGGGGCCAGGGTGTCCGGGGTCTCCTCGACGTCCGGGCCGCTCTCGGTCTCCTGCGCGACCCGGTGGGCCTTGTACGACGGGATCAGCTCCACCCGCCAGTGGGGCCGCCAGTCGGCGTCCATGCAGGCGACCAGGTCGTCGGGCCGGTGGTCCTGCACGAGGCGGCCGATGAAGTCGAGCAGGCCGCGGACGGCGTTGACCGGAGTGCCGTCGGGGGCCTTCACGGAGTCCGGCACGCCGAAGTACGCGCGGTAGTAGAGGGAAGCGGTGTCCAGGAGCATCAGGCGTCGTGTCGTCGTCACGGTCACGATGATGCACTGAGGGGAAACGGAAAGTGGCGCAGGTACGGCCTCCTCTGCTCTTGAGCGCGAAACCGGAGCCGGTTGCTGCGTAAGGTGCTTACAGCACACCGATGTGCGATGTGCGATGGACCGGACCACCCGGAACAAGGGGAGGGCAGCCCCGCCATGGACGACAGGGACGGCACCGACGGGAAGAACGGACGCGGAGCGACGACCGGCGCGGACGACAAGGAGCGGGACCGGGACAAGGATTCCAAGGAACCGCTCAGGGTGGGCGTGGCCGTGCGCAAGAGACGCCGGGCCCTGCACCTCACCCTCGCCGCCGTGTCCGCGCGCAGCGGACTGTCGGTTCCCTTCCTGAGCCAGATAGAGAACGAGCGGGCCCGGCCCAGCATGCGGTCCCTCGAGCGGGTCGCCGACGCGCTGGAGACCACGGCCGTCGATCTGCTGGCCGCCTCCGACACCGCGCGCACCGTGGACCTCGTACGGGCCGGCGACGATTCCGCGCTGACCCCCGTCCCGGGCGTACGGCCCCTCGTGCGCGGGCACCACCAGCTGCACGCGCTGGAGTTCACCGGGGACCAGGACGCGGGCCGCGAGTACCAGCACCGCAACGACGAGCTGATGTACGTGGTCTCGGGCGCCTGCCAGGTGGAGGCCGAGGGGCGGGCGTACCGGCTGGAGAACGGCGACGCGCTGTTCCTGTCCGGCGGGGTGCGCCACCGCTGGCGGGCCGTCACCGAGGACACCCGGATCCTGATCGTCGCGGTCGGCGAACACATCCACGCGACCTCCGAACCGCCCTCCCCGGGACACTGACCGGATGAGGGTCGTTTCGCTGGTGCCGTCCCTGACCGAGGCGGTGGCCGTGAGCGCGCCCGGGGCGCTGGTGGGGGTGACCGACTGGTGCACGCACCCCGCCGACCTGGGGGGTGCGGCGCGCATCGGGGGGACGAAGAACCCCGACGTACGGGCGATCGCGGAGCTGCGCCCGGATCTGGTCCTCGCCAACGAGGAGGAGAACCGGGCTCCCGACCTGGCGGCGCTGCGGGCGGCCGGGCTGGAGGTGCTGGTCACCGAGGTACGGGACCTGCCGCAGGCGTTCCGCGAACTGGACCGGGTGCTGGTGGGGGCCATGGGACTGGAGCGGCCCCGGTGGCTCGCGGACGCGGAGGCTGCGTGGGCGCGGGTGGAGCCCGCCGGGGAGCCGCGGACGGCCTTCGTGCCGGTCTGGCGCCGGCCCTGGATGGTGCTGGGCCGTGACACCTTCGCGGGAGACCTGCTGGCCCGCCTCGGCGTGCGCAACGCCTACGCCGGGCATGCGGAGCGGTACCCGAGGATCCCGGCGGCCGAGCTCGCCGCCGCCGGCTGCGAGCTCGTGGTGTTCCCCGACGAGCCGTACCGCTTCACCGCCGGGGACGGGCCCGAGGCCTTCCCCGGTATCCCGGCCGCGTTCGTCGACGGCCGTCACCTGACCTGGTACGGGCCCTCGCTCGCCGAGGCCCCGGAGACCTTGGCCGCGGCCCTGCGGGCCTCGCTCTAGCGGGGTGCGGCCAGCAGGCGGCCGGAGCGCAGGCCGCGCAGGGTGTTCGCGGCGGCCAGGAGCCAGGCGGTCAGTAGGGCCGCGAAGAGGGCGGCGGCCAGCCAGGAGAAGGCGGTGAGGCCGGTGTGCCGGGCCAGCCCGGCGGCGCCGGTGACGCAGGTGCCGACGGGGAAGGTCAGCGCCCACCAGGTCATGGCGAACCCCATGCCGTCCCGGGCGGCCCGCAGCAGCATCGCCGCGGCCAGCGCCAGCCACAGCAGGGCGAATCCCATCACGGGGACCCCGTAGACGACCGCGAAGGCGGAGAAGGCGCCCGCGTAGGGGCCGGCCATCGACTGGGGTGCCATGTCCGCGAGGGAGTTCACCGCGGTGGTCGACTGGCCCAGGGGTCCCAGGACCAGGAACAGGGTCGGGGTGAGGACCAGGGGGAGGGGGCCGCTGACGATCAGCCGGCCGAAGATCAGGGGGAGCAGCAGCAGGGTGGCGAGCAGGCTGAGGCCGAACATCGCGTAGCAGCCGAGCAGCATGGCCTCGCGGGCCTGGCCGGCGGGCAGGTGGGGGATGAGCAGGGGGCCCAGCGCGGCGGAGACCATGGGGGCGACCACGGGGAGCAGCCAGACGGGGGTGGCCTGGTGGGCCTCCACCTTGTGGCGGACCACCATCAGGTAGGGGACGGCGACGGCCGCGAGGAGGCCTATCGCGGTGCCGGCGGTGAACAGGACGGTGTCCACGGCCACGGCGGCGGGGACGCCGATGAGGTCCTTGCCGACGATGAGCGTGCCGCCGCCGACGGCCAGCAGGGCCATCGAGAGACAGCCGTAGAAGGGGGCCACGGCGGGGTCCAGGAGGTGGGCGCGGGCCTGGTCGCGGTGGTGGAGCCAGTGGCCGGCCCGTGCGGTCAGCAGGACCGTGAGAGCGGTGGCGGCCAGCACCCAGAAGATCTGGCAGACCACGCGCTGGCCGGGGAGCTGGTACGGGAGGGTCGCGCCGGCGTTGGCGATGATCGCCGTGCCCATGACGGAGGCGTACCAGTTGGGGCCGAGGTGCCGCAGGGAGGGAGCCTTGTGGGCTGCGGCTGCGGCTGCGGGGGTCCCGGGGGTGGTGGGAGCGGGGCGTACGAGGGTGGTGGCCATGGGTCCAGCGTCCCGCCGGGCGGGGCCGGACGGCAGAGGGTCTCTTCCTATGAGGGCATAAACTGAAGTTATGGGTAATGGGTACGGTCATGAGGAGTGGGTCGAGGGGCAGGTTCCCCTGGCGCACCGGGTCCCCGACCTGGGGGCCATGGAACTGCTGCTCGCGGTCGCGCGCGTGGGCAGTCTGAGCGCCGCCGCACGGCGGCTCGGGATCACCCAGCCCGCCGCCAGCAGCCGCATCCGGGCGATGGAGACCCGGCTCGGGGTCGCGCTCGTGGACCGCTCCCCCCGCGGGTCGACGCTGACCCCGGAGGGTGCGCTGGTCACCGACTGGGCCCGGCGGGTCGTGGAGGCGGCCGAGGCCTTCGACGCGGGCGCGCAGGCGCTGCGGGGCCGCCGCGACTCCCGGCTGCGGGTCGCCGCCAGCATGACCATCGCGGAGTACCTGCTCCCCGGCTGGCTGATCGCCCTGCGCGGGCAGCGGCCGGACACGGCGGTGTCCCTGCACGCGGGGAACTCGGCGGTGGTGGCGGAGCGGGTACTGGCGCACGAGGCGGACCTCGGCTTCGTGGAGGGGCTGAGCGTGCCGGAGGGACTGGACTCGGTGGTCATCGCGCAGGACCGCCTCGTGGTGGCGGTGGCCCCCGGGCACCCCTGGGCCCGGCGCACGCGCGGGGTGGAGCCGGCGGAGCTGGCCGCGACCCCGCTGATCCTGCGGGAGCGGGGCTCGGGGACCCGGCAGGTCCTGGACGCGGCGCTGGCCGGGTGCGGGGGGCTGGCGGAGCCGCTGCTGGAACTGGCCTCCACCACCGCGGTGAAGGCGGCGGCGGTGAGCGGGGCCGGGCCGTGCGTGCTGTCGGAACTGGCGGTCGGGGACGAGCTCGCGGGGCGGCGGCTGGTGTGCGTGCCGGTGCTCGGGGCGGGGCTGGAGCGGGAGCTCCGCGCGGTGTGGCCCGCGGGGGCGCGGCCTGCGGGGCCCGCGCGGGATCTGCTCTCGCTGACGCGGCGCTGACCTCGCGCTGACGCGGCGCTCGCCGGGTGTTGATGTGGCGCGCCGGCGTGCGGATGGCCCGGTGCGGGCCCGGTGCGGCCCGGGGCCGACGCTGCGCGGGCGCGGAGGTGGCCCGGCGCGGGTCTGGCGCGGGTCTGGCGCGGGCTCTGCGCCCACGGGGGCCGGGGCGAAGCCCCGGGGAACGGTGGAAGGGTGGGTAGGGGACGACTCCGCCCCGGCCCCCGCGGCCGGACCCCCGAGTACGGGGCGGCGGGTGGGTGGCCCTGCTGGGCGAAGTCCCCTACCCGCCCTTCCTCCGTTCCCCGGGCGCTGCCCGGACCCCGGGTCCTCAAACGCCGGACGGGCTGGAGGGGTGCCGGGCTGCGCCCCGACCCCCGGGGCTCCGCCCCGGACCCCGGTCCTCAAGCGCCGGACGGCTGGAAAGGGCCCTCAAGCGCCGGGCGGGCTGGGAGGGGTGTCGGGCTGCGCCCGGACCCCCGGGGCTCCGCCCCGGACCCCGGTCCTCAAGCGCCGGACGGCTGGAAAGGGCCCTCAAGCGCCGGGCGGGCTGGGAGGGGTGCGGGGCTGGGCGGGCTGGGAGCGTGGGCCTGGTGGTGGGGGAGGTTCGGGGCTCGGGTGCCCGGGGTCAGGGGTGGGTTCGGGTGGAGGCTGCTGCGATCAGGGCTGACATGATTCGGGTGTCCTTGTCCAGTTCCGGGTGCCATTGGACGCCCAGGGTCCAGGGGGCGGGGGCGGGGAGTTCGATGGACTCCACCGTGCCGTCGGTGGCGTGGGAGGAGGCGATCAGGCCCCGGCCCAGGTGGTCCACGGCCTGGTGGTGGTAGGTCGGGACCTCCGCTTCCTCCGGGACCAGCGCCGCGTACAGCGTGCCGGGGACCGGGCGGACCGGGTGCCAGGAGATCTCGCCCGGGCCCGCCACGTGGCCGTCGATGTGCTGGATCAGGGTGCCGCCGAGGACCACGTTCAGCGCCTGCATGCCACGGCAGACGCCGAGCAGGGGCATGCCCGAGGCCAGGGCCGCCCGGATCAGGGAGAGTTCCCACGCGTCGCGCACGGTCGCCGCCGGTCCGGTACGGGGATCGCGCGGAGCTCCGTACTGGACCGGGTCCATGTCCGGGCCGCCCGCCACCACCAGGCCGTCCACCCGGCGGAGCACCTCCGCCGCCGCCTCCGGGTCGTCCGGCGGCAGCAGGACGGCGGTGCCGCCCGAGGCCTGGACGAGCCGGTAGTACCCGCTGGGGACGAGGGCCGTCGGGACGTCCCACACCCCGTAGCGGGTGGACTGCTCGACGTAGGTGGTGATGCCGATGAGCGGCCTGGGCACGGGGGGTTCCTCCGGAGGGGGCAGTGGGTGGTGATCAGTCGCGGGAGAGCTCGGCCTCGGCTTCCGCCAGCGCCGCGAACTCCTCTTCCGGCGCCGACGCGACCAGGTGGTGCCGACTGTAGAACGCGAAGTAGGCGAGGGCGACGGCGTACACGGCCAGCGCGATGAAGGCCGCGTCCTTGTCCACCAGGAAGGTGGCGACCAGGGCCGAGAGCGCGAGGACGAAGGCCACGGTGGAGGTCGCGATGCCGCCCGGGGTGCGGTACGGGCGTTCCAGGCCGGGCTCGCGGCGCCGCAGGACGATGTGGGAGAGGGCCATCAGCGCGTAGGAGATGGTCGCCCCGAACACCGCCATGTTCAGCATGCGCGGGCCGTTGCCGGTGGCGGCGGCCAGTGCGAAGCCGATGGCGCCGGGGATGAGCAGGCCCAGGTACGGGGCCTTGCGCTTCGAGGTCAGGGACAGGAAGCGCGGGAGGTAGCCCGCCCGGGAGAGGGCGAACAGCTGGCGGGAGCCGGCGTAGATGAGGGAGAAGAAGGAGGCCACCAGCCCGGCCAGGCCGGCGTAGTTGACGAAGGTCTTCAGCCAGGAGAGGCCGGGGTCGCCCTCCAGGGCGACGACGAGCGGGTTGCCCGCGTCCTTGATGGCGTCGGCTCCGCGCGCACCGGTGGAGGCGAGGAAGGTGACCAGGGCGAGCAGGACCAGGATGCCCATGGAGATCGACAGGGCGCGCGGTACCGAGCGGACCGGGTCCTTGGCCTCCTCGGCGGCCAGCGGCACGCCCTCGACCCCGAGGAAGAACCACATGCCGAAGGGGAAGGCGGCCCAGATGCCGAGGATGCCCAGCGGCAGCCAGGAGCTCGCTCCGGCGGCGGTGGTGTCGACGGCGATGTTGTCGAGGTTGGCGGGGTCGAACTGGGTGAAGGCGCCGACGGCGAAGACGACCAGCGCGATCACGGCGATGGCGGTGACGACGAGGGAGAAGCTCAGGGCCTCGCCCACGCCCCACAGGTGGATGCCTATGAAGACCACGAAGCAGGCGAGGTAGACCGGCCAGCCCGAGGTGAGGCCGAAGAGGTTGAGGGACTCCACGTAGTCGCCGATGAAGATGGCGATGGCGGCCGGGGCGAGGATGTACTCGATGAGGATCGCGGTGCCGGTGAGGAAGCCGCCCCAGGTGCCGAGGGCCCGGCGGGCGAAGCCGTAACCGCCGCCCGCGGTGGGCAGGATCGCCGACAGCTCGGCGAGGGAGTAGACCAGGCACGCGTACATCGCGCCCATCAGGACGGTGGCGATGGCGAGGCCGCCGAAACCGCCCTGGGCGAGGCCGATGTTCCAGCCGGAGAAATCGCCGGAGACCACGTACGCGACGCCGAGACCGGTCAGCAGCAGCCAGCCGGCGCTGCCGCGGCGCAGGGTGCGGCGCTCCAGGTAGCCGTCGGTGCCGTTCTCGGGAGACTGAGTGGGTTCGGGCACGGCTGCCAGCCGTGCGCCGGTGTCGTCGGCCATGTGCGCTCCTGCCTAGGGCAATGGTTGTGGGGCGTACCTTTGCTGCTCGGGCGTGGCGGGCGCAAGACCCCTGCGTTAAACAGCGGTTACGAATGCCTCTCGGTCGGGGCGGGTCCGGATCAGGTCAGGAACCCCCGCAGCAGCGCCGCCGTGCCGCAGCAGTGCTCCCGCATCACCTCGCGCGCCGCGCGCGGGTCCCGGTCCAGCACCGCCTCCACCAGCGTGCTGTGCTGCTGCTGCGAGTGCTCCAGGTTGCGCACGAGCAGCGGGATGCAGTCCAGCAGGTCGTTCACGGTGGCCCGGACGGCCGCGTACTGGGCCGTCAGGGTGGCGGATCCGGCGAGTTCGCACAGGGTGAGGTGGAAGAGGGTGTCCTGGCGGCGGTAGTCGGGCAGCGGGGCGTCGTGGGTGGCGGTCAGCGCGCCGAGCAGCCGGTCGGTGTCCCGCTCCGACAGCCCCTGGGAGGCGCACAGGCCGGCCGCCCCCACCTCCAGGACCTCGCGGAAGCGCAGGACGTCCTCGATGTCCACGCCCGCGACCCGGCGCCGCAGCTCCTCCTCGGTGCCCCCGGCCGGCGTGTCGGGGCGGTGCAGCACAAACGTTCCGCCGTACCGCCCGCGCCGGGCCTCCACCAGGCCCTGGTCCTGGAGCACCTTCAGCACCTCGCGGAGCGTCACCCGGCTGATTCCCATCCGCTCGGCCAACTCGCGTTCCGGCGGCAGCCGTTCCCCGCCCGGTACCAGTCCGAGTCGGACCACCTGGAGGATCTGCTCCAGCGCCTCCTCGAAACCGTTGCCCGCCCGCACCTGTCGCAGTACGGGATTGAGCCGGGCGACCGCGTCGCCTTCGCTCGCCGTATCGGTCATGTGGGCTCCTCCCCTTCCCAAGCAATGGTTCTATTCAATACCTTAGGCCTACTCGGCTCACCGAAGGAGATCATCCCGTGGTAGACCGCAAGCCGCCGCTTTCGCCCGAGGAGCTCCACGCCCTCGTCGCCAGCGGTGAAATCGACACAGTGGTCCTGGCCTTCCCCGACATGCAGGGTCGCCTCCAGGGCAAGCGGTTCGCCGCACAGTTCTTCCTCGACGAGGTCCTCCGGCACGGCACCGAGGGCTGCAACTACCTCCTCGCCGTCGACACGGACATGAACACCGTCGACGGATTCGAGATGTCCTCCTGGGACCGGGGCTACGGCGACTTCGCCATGCACCCCGACCTCGCCACCCTGCGCCGGATCCCCTGGAACCCGGGCAGCGCCTTCGTCCTCGCCGACCTCGCCTGGAACGACGGCACGCCCGTGGTCGCCGCGCCCCGGCAGATCCTGCGACGCCAGCTCGAGCGCCTCGGCGAACACGGGTACACCGCGATGGTGGGCACCGAGCTGGAGTTCATGGTCTTCCTGGACACCTACGAGCAGGCCTGGAACTCCGACTATCGCGGTCTGACCCCCGCCAACCAGTACAACACCGACTACTCCATCCTCGGGACCGGCCGCGTCGAACCCCTGCTGCGCCGCATCCGCAACGAGATGCAGGCCGCCGGTCTGGTCGTCGAGTCGGCGAAGGGCGAGTGCAACCTCGGCCAGCACGAGATCGTCTTCCGCTACGACGAGGCGCTGACCACCTGTGACCAGCACTCCGTCTACAAGACGGGAGCCAAGGAGATCGCCGCCCAGGAGGGCGTCTCGCTCACCTTCATGGCCAAGTACGACGAGCGCGAGGGCAACTCCTGTCACATCCACCTCTCGCTCAACGACGCCGACGGACGCAGCGCGATGGCCGCCGAGGGCCCGGACGCGCACGACCACAGCGGTATGTCACCCGTGATGCGCCACTTCCTGGCCGGCCAGCTCGCCGCGCTGCGCGACTTCTCCCTTCTCTACGCCCCCAACATCAACTCCTACAAGCGTTTCCGACCGGGATCCTTCGCGCCGACCGCCGTCGCCTGGGGCGTGGACAACCGGACCTGCGCGCTCCGAGTGGTCGGCCACGGCCCCTCCATGCGCTTCGAGAACCGGCTGCCCGGCGGCGACGTCAATCCGTACCTCGCCGTCGCCGGCCTGGTCGCCGCCGGGATCTACGGCATCGAGAACCGGCTGGAGCTGCCCGAGGCCTGCGCGGGCAACGCCTACACCGCCGACTTCGCGCACGTTCCCACCACCTTGCGCGAGGCCGCCGAGCTCTGGGAGAACAGCGAGATCGCCAAGGCCGCCTTCGGCCCCGAGGTCGTCGCCCACTACCGGAACATGGCCCGCGTCGAACTGGACGCGTACGACTCCGCCGTGACCGACTGGGAACTGCGCCGGTCCTTCGAACGCCTCTAGGCCCGGGGCCGGGGCCGGGACCGTCTCGCACCCGACCGTCCCGCACCCGACCGCCCCGGCGCCCGGCACCCGGCACCCGCCGTCCCGCGGCACCGCGCTACCGGACCCACCGCACCCACCGCACCCGAACGTCTGAAAGGCCACCACGTGTCCGATGCGCTGGAAGTCTTGAATCCGGCCACCGAGGAACTCGTCGCCGTCGTCCCGGCCGCCACACGGGACGACGTCGACGCCGCCGTCGTACGGGCCACCGCGGCCCAGCGGGCCTGGGCGGCCGCCGCCCCCGGCGACCGGGCCAGGCTGCTGCGCCGCTTCGCCTCGGTCGTCGACGGGCACATCGAGGAACTGGCGCAGCTGGAGGTCCGGGAAGCGGGCCACACCCTCGGCAACGCCCGCTGGGAAGCCGGCAACGTCCGTGACGTGCTCGACTTCGCCGCCGGGGGAGTGGAACGGCTCTCCGGCCGCCAGATCCCCGTCGCCGGCGGCATCGACGTCACCTTCCTCGAACCCCTCGGCGTCATCGGCGTGATCGCGCCGTGGAACTTCCCCATGCCGATCGCCGCCTGGGGCCTGGCCCCGGCGCTGGCCGCCGGCAACGCGGTCATCCTCAAGCCCGCCGAGACCACCCCGCTCACCGCCCTGCGCCTCGCCGAGCTCGCCCTGGAGGCCGGACTCCCCGAGCACCTGTTCCAGGTGCTGCCCGGCCGGGGCGAGGTGGCGGGCGACGCCCTCGTCGAGCACCCCGGAGTGGCCAAGATCGTGTTCACCGGTTCCACCCGGACCGGCAAGCGGATCATGGCCAAGTGCGCCGACCGGGTGAAGCGCCTCACCCTCGAACTCGGCGGCAAGAACCCCAACATCGTCTTCGCCGACGCGGACCTGGAAGCCGCGGCGGCCGCGGCCCCGATGTCCTTCCTGGACAACACCGGGCAGGACTGCTGCGCCCGTACGCGGATCCTCGTACAGCGCTCCGCGTACGACCGGTTCATGGAACTGCTCGTCCCCGCCGTCGAGAAGGTGGTCGTCGGGGACCCGTACGACGAGAACACGCAGCTGGGGCCGCTGATCTCGCGGGCTCAGTTGGACCGCGTACGGTCCTACGTCACCGACGACCTCACCGTGGTCCGCGGCACCGCCCCCGAGGGCCCCGGCTTCTGGTACCCCCCGACCCTCGTCACCGGCGTCGACCCCACCGCCGCCGTGGCCACCGAGGAGGTCTTCGGACCGGTCGCCGTCGTCCTGCCCTTCGAGGACGAGGAGGACGCCGTGCGCCTGGCCAACGCCACCGACTACGGCCTCGCCGGCTCCCTGTGGACCCGTGACGTGGGCCGCGCGCTGCGCGTCTCGCGCGCCGTCGCCGCGGGCAACCTGTCCGTCAACTCCCACAGCAGCGTCCGCTACTGGACCCCCTTCGGCGGCTACAAGCAGTCCGGACTCGGGCGCGAGCTCGGACCCGACTCCCTCACCGCATTCACCGAGACCAAGAACGTCTTCATCAGCACGGAGGCCTGAAGAACATGAGCATCGAGCCCACCGAAGAGATCGTCTGCCGCCGTCTGGTCGGCCGTACCGCCGTCATCACCGGAGCCGGCAGCGGCATCGGCCTCGCCACGGCCCGCCGACTGGCCTCCGAAGGCGCCAACGTCGTCTGCGGCGACATCGACGAGACCGCGGGCAAGGCCGCGGCCGAGGAGGTCGGCGGCACCTTCGTCAAGGTCGACGTCACCAGCCCGGAGGAGGTCGAGGCGCTGTTCAAGACCGCCTTCGACACCTACGGCTCCGTGGACATCGCCTTCAACAACGCCGGCATCTCGCCCCCGGACGACGACTCGATCCTCACCACGGGCCTGGAGGCCTGGAAGCGGGTCCAGGACGTCAACCTCACCTCCGTCTACCTCTGCTGCAAGGCCGCCCTGCCCTACATGCAGCGCCAGGGCCGGGGCTCCATCATCAACACCGCCTCCTTCGTGGCCCGGATGGGAGCCGCCACCTCGCAGATCTCCTACACCGCCTCCAAGGGCGGCGTGCTCGCCATGTCCCGCGAGCTCGGCGTGCAGTTCGCCCGCGAGGGCATCCGCGTCAACGCGCTCTGCCCGGGGCCCGTCAACACCCCGCTCCTGCAGGAGCTGTTCGCCAAGGACCCGGAGCGCGCCGCCCGCCGGATCGTGCACATCCCGCTGGGCCGGTTCGCCGAGCCCACCGAGATCGCCGCCGCCGTCGCCTTCCTCGCGAGCGACGACTCCTCCTTCATCAACGCCACCGACTTCCTGGTCGACGGCGGCATCTCCGGCGCGTACGTCACCCCCCTCTAAGCCGTCGCCTCACCCCCCACCCACCCGACAGCCGGGCGTCGCACGACGCCCGGCTGTCGTGCTCCTCCGTCCGCGACGATCGTGAAAGAACCAGGAGAACCCACCTCAGTGACCCGACTCAGCTCCTCGCGGCGGCTCCAGGCCGTCGGCGCCGCCGCCGCGATAGCCGCCGGCACCCTCGTGGCCGCCGCCCCCACCGTCCAGGCCCACCCCGGCGGCCACTGCACGACCCCGCAGCTCAAGGCGGCCTGGTACGGCGACAACCAGGCCCGGCTCCAGCAGCTCATCGACGACTACGGGACGTGCAACCCGTACCGGCCGAACCGCAACAAGCCCGTCGCCGTCTTCGACTGGGACAACACCGTCGTCAAGAACGACGTGGGCGACGCGCAGATGTTCTGGCTGCTGCGCAACGGCAAGATCCGCCAGCCCGCCGCGGGCGACTGGGCCGCCACCAGCCGCCACCTCACCCCGGCCGCCGCCCGGGCCCTGGCCGAGGCCTGCGGCGCCCTCGCGCGGCCCGGCGCCCCGCTGCCGACCGGAACCCCCGAGGGAGCCGGCTGCGCCGACGAGATCAACGCCGTCTACGGCACCGCCGCCACCCGCGCGGGCGCCCCCGCCTTCGCCGGCTGGGACCGCCGTACCTTCGAGCCCGCCTACGCCTGGCTGCCGCAGCTCATGCAGGGCTGGACCGCGCGCGAGATCCGCGGCTTCACGGCCGCCGCGCGGGCCGAGAACCTCGCCGCCCCGGTCGACGCCAAGCAGCAGGTCGGCTCCACCACCGCCACGGGCTGGGTGCGCTACTACGACCAGCAGAAGGAGCTCATCGGCGCCCTGCGCAAGGCCGGCTTCGACGTCTGGATCAGCTCGGCCTCGCCGCAGCCGGTCGTCGAGGTGTGGGCCGAGGGCGTGGGCATCGACGCCGGGCACGTCATCGGCATCCGCAACACCACCACGTACGGCGGGAAGTTCACCTCCCACCTGCAGGGCTGCGGATCCGTCGCGGACGGCGCCGACACGATGATCACGTACATCGACGGCAAGCGCTGCTGGATCAACAAGGAGATCTTCGGGGTCCGCGGCGCCGCGGCCGAGAGGGTCCAGCCGGCCGCCCGCCGCCAGGTGTTCGCCGCGGGCGACTCCGACACCGACATCTCGTTCCTGCGGGACGCGACCGTGCTGCGGCTCGTCGTGAACCGGAACAAGAACGAGCTGATGTGCCGGGCCTACGACAACAGCGACGGCAAGTGGATCGTGAACCCGATGTTCATCCAGCCCAAGAAGCAGAAGGCCACGCCGTACCCGTGCGCGACCACCGGCTTCACCGGCCGTGACGGCACCCCGGGGCCCGTGCTCCGGGGTGACGCCAGTGTCGTCCCGGACCAGACGGACTCCGTCTTCCAGGCGGGTCTGCGGGTCTAGAGGAAGGTGCGGCCCTCGCCCCGGTAGGTCGGGGCGGTGGCCGTCACCCGGTCGCCCTGGACCAGGTGCAAGGTGTCGAAGCGCTCGCACAGTTCACCGGCCTTCGCGTGCCGGAACCAGACCCGGTCGCCGATCAGCAGATCGTCGGCCGGGCTGCCGAGCAGCGGGGTCTGCACCTCGCCGGCCCCCTCCTGCGGGTCGTAGCGCAGCCCCTCGGGGAGGTACGGCACCGGCAGCCGGTCCGCACCGGGCGCGCCGGAGGCCGGGTACCCGCCGCCGAGGACCGTGACCACCCCGACCCCGGGCCGGCGGACCACGGGCTGGGCGAAGAGCGCCGCCGGGCGGCCGCTGAACGAGGTGTAGTTGTCGAACAGTCGCGGTACGTACAGCCCCGACCCGGCGGCGATCTCGGTGACCGCGTCCTCGGCGGCGGTCTGCTGGACGCTGCCGGTGCCGCCGCCGTTGACGAACTCCAGGTCCGGGACCACCGCGCGCACGGCCCGTACGGCCTCGGCCCGGCGGGCGGCCAGCTCCTTGCGGGCCGCGCCCTGCATCAGGCGGATGGCGCGCGACCTCAGGGGACGCCCCGCGAGCGCGTCGCCGACCCCGGCCACGTGGCCCTCGTAGCCCATCAGACCGACCACCCGGAAGCCGGGCCGGGCGCTCACCGCGCGGGCCAGCTCGGCCAGCTGGGCGGGCTCGCGCAGCGGGGAGCGGCGGGCGCCGACGCGCACCCTGCCGCCGAAGAGGTGCAGGGCGGTGTCCAGTTCCAGGCAGACCCGGATCTCCTGGGCGCCGCCGTCGCGGGCCCGGTCCACGAGCTCCAGCTGCGCGAGGTCGTCGACCATCACGGTGACCGCCCCGGCCAGCTTCGGATCGGCGGCGAGCTCGGCGAAGCCGGCCCGGTCGGCGGACGGGTAGGCGAGCAGCACGTCCTCGAAGCCCGAGCGGGCCAGCCAGATCGACTCGGCGAGGGTGTAGGACATGATCCCGGCGAACCCCGGCCGCGCCAGCACCCGCTCGAGGAGCGCACGGCAGCGTACGGACTTGCTCGCCACCCGGACCGGCTTCCCGCCGGCGCGACGCACGAGATCGTCGGCGTTGGCGTCGAACGCTTCCAGGTCCACGAGGGCGAGCGGAGCGTCGAGATGCGCGGTGGCCCGGTCGTAACGGGCCCGGTCGGCGGCGGGGGAGTTCATGGGCGGCAGCCTGCCAGATGGGTGTACTCGTGGGTAGGGGTTCACGGAGGCCGAGGGATGCCCTGCCAGGTCAGAGGCACGGCAGGGCGCTCCGGTCACATCTCGGTCTCGACCTCCCGATGCCCCTTTTGGATATTGAGACGGCAGTTCGGATGTGTTTACTGTCGCTCCTCCCCGGCCGACGTTTCAGGCGCTGACGGGCGCGTAAAGTAGGAGACGGCAGCAGCCGACGGGAACGGGGGGCTGAGCCGCCGGATGAGTACGTCCACACCGCACGGCGGGGTCCTGACCACGCCCGACCAGGTCTCGGTAGCGCCACGGCGGCGCCCGGGAACGGTCCTCGCCGCCGCCCTGTGCGGCCTCCTCGGCCTCGGTCTCACCGGTGCGGCCGGCTACAAGGCGGTCTCCGACCACCAGGCCGCGCACCGGCCCGTGGACCCCGCCGAGGCCTACCGCAAGGCCGCGTCCCTCTGGCACAGCACCCCCGTCGACACCCTGTTCCCGCCCGTCCTCGACGGCCAGGACGCCGGGCCGGGCGGCGCCGACCGCACGTGGACCCGGATCACCCCGGCCGCCGACGCCGCCTGCCCCGAGGCGCTCGGCGCCGACTGGAAGGCCCTCTTCGCCACGACCGGGTGCACCCGCGTGCTCCGCGCCACCTACACCGACGCCACCCGCAGCTCCCTGGTCACCGTCGGCATGGTCTTCACCCCCGCCGAGGCCCCCGCCGCCATGGAATCGCTGCGCGGCCGGCTGCCCGCTCCGACCGGCTACGGATTCCGCGACTACCGCCGCGGCGCCTGGACCGCCTCCGTGCTCGCCGAAGCCCCGGTCGTCGTCTACACGGTCTCCGCCTTCGCCGACGGCCGCCGCCTCAACGCCCCCAGCCCCGCAGAGGACAAGATGGCCGAGGACGCCCGCGGACGCGTCGCCCAGGCGGGCCTCGGCCACGAGGCCAAGGCCATCGGCGAACTGGTGGAACGCACCCTGCGCACCCTCGCGACCTCCCCGCAGGGCAAGCCGGTCCGGCCGGCCGCGGAGCCGTCGCAGAACCCGCCGTCCTCGCAGAGCCCGCAGCCGTCCCAGGCCCCGACGGCGACCCCGGAGGCCGCCCGATGACCCGCCGCGCCCTGTTCCCGGCGGCCCTCGCCCTCGGAGCCCTGTTCGCCGTCACCGCCGCGCCGCCGGCCGCCGCCGACGCCATCCGCGACCGCCAGTGGGGGCTGGCCGCCCTGCGCACCGACGAGGCCTGGGGCATCACCGAGGGCGAAGGGGTCACCGTGGCCGTCCTCGACACCGGGGTCGACCCGACCCACCCCGACCTGGCCGGCCAGGTCCTGGAGGGCGCCGACCTCGTCGGCATGGGCGCCGTCCGCGGCGACCGCGCCTGGGCCCGCCACGGCACCGCCATGGCCGGGATCATCGCCGGCCACGGCCACGGCTCCCAGCGCCTGGGCGGCGTCCGCGGCGTCGCCCCGCGAGCGAAGATCCTCCCGGTCCGGGTGATCCTCGAAGAGGGCGACCCCGGCCGCGACAAGGCCCGCGACAGCAAGGGCGGCGCCCTCGCCGAGGGCATCCGCTGGGCCGCCGACCACGGCGCCGACGTGATCAACCTCTCGCTCGGCGACGACAGCCGATCCGCCCACCACGAGGCCGCCGAGGACGAAGCCGTCCAGTACGCCCTCGCCAAGGGAGTGGTCCTGGTCGCCTCCGCCGGCAACGGCGGCAAGGCGGGGGACCGCATCTCCTACCCGGCGGCCTATCCCGGGGTCATCGCCGTCACGGCCGTCGACCGCAAGAACAAGAAGGCCTCCTTCTCCACCCGCAGCTGGTACGCGACCGTCAGCGCCCCGGGCGTCGGCGTGGTCATCGCCGACCCCGACCGCTCCTACTACGAGGGCTGGGGCACCAGCGCCGCCTCCGCCTTCGTCTCGGGCGCCGTCGCCCTGGTCAAGGCCGTCCACCCCGACCTGTCCCCGGCGCAGATCAAGAACCTGCTGGAGGACACCGCCTCCAGCTCCCCGCCCGGCGGCCGCGACGACTCCCGCGGCTTCGGCCTGGTGGACCCGGTCGCCGCCCTCCAGGCCGCCGACGAGATGCCCCCCGAGCCGGTGCTGCCCGCACCCGTCGCGGGCGGGAGCCCCTACTTCGGCCCCGGTCCCGACCCGGTGCCCGACCCCGGGCCCTGGGCCCGCTTCGGAGCGCCGGCGGGCGTGGCCGCGGGGCTGGCACTGCTCGCGGCGGCCGGCGTACTGGCCCGGCGGCCCCGGGCCGGACGGCGGGACCCCGACGCGGGATAGGCTCGGGGGACTGTGGCGGACAAGGCTGAGTTGAACAAGGCTGTGTTGAACAAAAACATCCCGGACCCCGGTTTCTCCGACGACGACGGCTCCGCCGACCCCCGGCTGAGCGCGGCCCTGGCCGCCTGGGCCGAGGACAGAACCAGGCAGCCGGAGGTGCTGGCGGCCCTCAAGGACGCCCGCCTGCTGGTTCCCGTCGTCGCGGTCCTCGGCGAGGTCGAGACCGACCCCGAGACCGGACTCAAGCGCGAGAAGACCAGCGACATGGCCGTGCCCACCCTGCGGGCCGGGGACCGGCGGGCGCTGCCCGCCTTCACCTCCATCGCCTCGCTGGCCCTGTGGGACCCGGCTGCCCGCCCGGTGGCGGTGCCGCTGCACCAGGCGCTGGCCGCCGCCGCGCACGAGAAGGCCGACACCATCGTCCTCGACCTGTCCGGGCCGGTCCCGTACCAGCTCGCGGGCCCCGCGCTGCTCGCCCTCGCCGAGGGCCGCACGGACGCCGGCCCGCTCGCCGACCCCGCCGTGCGCGAGGCCGTACGGGCCGTCGTGAGCGCCGAGCCTGCCGTACTCGGTGCCCACCTGGGCCCGGGCGGCGCGGACGCCGACGGAACCCTGGCGATCGTGCTGGCCGCCGGTCCCCAGGCCGCGGCGGCGGCCCGCCGGGTGGCCGAGGCGCTGGCGGCCGACGAGACCCTGCGCGCACGCCTCGTAGCCGGACTGGACCTGGCGCTGCTCCCCGAGGGCGCCCCGGTCCCGCCGGGCGAGCCGCTCTTCACGCGCTGAGCCCGGGACCGGCAGGAGTACGAAACGCGAAGGGCGCCTCCCGGTCTCGGGAGGCGCCCTTCGCGTTCTGTTTCCTGCCGGTTCCGGAGTTACGCGTACACGGGACCCGTGAACTTCTCGCCCGGGCCCTGCCCCGGCTCGTCCTGCACCAGCGAGGCCTCGCGGAAGGCCAGCTGGAGGGACTTCAGGCCGTCGCGCAGCGGGGCGGCGTGGAAGGAGCTGATCTCGGTGGCGCTCGCGGTGACCAGCCCGGCCAGGGCGGTGATCAGCTTGCGGGCCTCGTCGAGGTCCTTGTACTCGGAGTCGGGCTTGTCCAGGCCCAGGTTGACCGCCGCCGCGCTGAGCAGGTGGACGGCCACCGTGGTGATGACCTCGACGGCCGGCACGTCCGCGATGTCGCGGGTCAGGTCGTCGTAGTCGGGAGCGTCAGTGGGGGAACCGGAGGGCGTCGCGTCAGTCATGTGCCCCACGATATGCCGTGCGGCGGGCTTGCAACGCGGGTGCTAGTATGTACTTCGACCGGCCGGACACTTATGTGCCCGGCCCACAAGTGGAGGCTCCGATTCTCCCACCCAGCCGCCCTCACGGGAGGCGGGTCACCGGTCTGGTGGTATCCATCGTTCCGTACGGACGATGGAAAGCTGCCCGATTTTGCGCCCCGCGGTTCGCACGCGACGGTGCTCCGGTTGTATTGGAGCCCTCGTCTGTGCCCGGCGGGGCTTTTTTCATTCTCCGCCGCGGTCGGTCTGACGGAAAAACGTCAGCGGCTGTCCTCCAGGCAGCCGTGTGGTGCTACCGAGGAGGATCCATCAGCACCGAGCCCCGCATCAACGACCGGATTCGCGTTCCCGAGGTACGACTCGTCGGCCCGAGTGGCGAGCAGGTCGGCATCGTGCCGCTTGCCAAGGCGCTCGAGCTCGCGCAGGAGTACGACCTCGACCTGGTCGAGGTCGCGGCGTCCGCACGCCCGCCGGTCTGCAAGCTCATGGACTACGGCAAGTTCAAGTACGAGTCGGCCATGAAGGCCCGTGAGGCGCGCAAGAACCAGGCGCACACGGTCATCAAGGAAATGAAGCTCCGGCCGAAGATCGACCCGCACGACTATGACACCAAGAAGGGTCACGTCGTTCGGTTCCTCAAGCAGGGCGACAAGGTCAAGATCACGATCATGTTCCGCGGTCGCGAGCAGTCCAGGCCGGAACTCGGCTACCGACTGCTGCAGCGTCTGGCTTCGGACGTCGAGGACCTCGGGTTCATCGAGTCGAACCCGAAGCAGGACGGCCGAAACATGATCATGGTTCTCGGTCCGCACAAGAAGAAGACCGAGGCGATGGCCGAAGCCCGCGAGGCGCAGGCCGCCCGCAAGGCCGAGCGCCAGGGTGTTGCGGTCAGCGACGAGAGTGGTGACGAGGCCCTGGCCGCCGACGCCGCGCTCGAGGCGGAGAACGCCGCACTCGAAGCCGAGGACGTGGACGCCGAGGACGCTTCCGACGAAGCGACCGACGCGGCCGAGGCGGCCGAGGCCGGCACCGACGAGGCAGCCGCCTCCGACGAGGCTTCTGCCCAGGCCTGATTCCGAGGCAGCCCGTCTCGGATCACCGATACAACATGACGCTCCCGTGAGCCGGCCCCCACCAGGGCCGGTGGGGGCGCCACCGACGAGGAGATAACGGCGCTATGCCGAAGAACAAGACGCACTCCGGGACCAAGAAGCGCTTCAAGATCACCGGCTCCGGCAAGGTGCTCCGTGAGCGCGCCGGCAAGCGCCACCTGCTCGAGCACAAGTCGTCCCGTGTCACCCGCCGCCTGACCGGCACCGCGGAGATGGCCCCCGGCGACGCCAAGAAGATCAAGAAGCTTCTCGGCAAGTGACGTCCTCCGCTCCCCTTCCGGGAGCGGGAGCACGTCAAGACCGGGACCCCATCGAATTCGGGCCGTGTGAAGTCATCCACGGCCCCGCTACAAGGAGTACACAGTGGCACGCGTCAAGCGGGCAGTAAACGCGCACAAGAAGCGTCGGGCAATCCTCGAGGCGGCGAAGGGTTACCGCGGTCAGCGTTCGCGCCTGTACCGCAAGGCCAAGGAGCAGGTCACCCACTCCCTGGTCTACAACTTCAACGACCGCAAGAAGCGCAAGGGCGACTTCCGTCGGCTCTGGATCCAGCGCATCAACGCGGCTGCCCGTCAGAACGGCATGACGTACAACCGCCTCATCCAGGGTCTGAACGCCGCCAACATCGAGGTGGACCGCAAGATCCTCGCCGAGCTGGCCGTCAACGACGCCAACGCGTTCGCCGCGCTGGTCGAGGTCGCGCAGAAGGCCCTCCCGGCCGACGTCAACGCCCCGAAGGTCGCTGCCTAAGCAGCACGCCCTCAAGGCTGCAGTAACTTGCCCGGACCCGCAGGCCACGCGCCTGCGGGTCCGGTGCGTTGATCAGTGATTTCGAATGAGTTCGACCGAGTTCGTCTGAGTTCCACCCGCTGTACGTACGGAAGCGAGCCGACCGCCATGGGCACCCCCGCCGAGCTGATCTCCCCCCGGTCCACCCGGGTGGCCGCCGCCAGGCGACTGGCGCGACGCAATTTCCGTACCAAGGAGCGCCGCTTCATCGCCGAGGGCCCGCAAGCCGTGCGCGAGGCCGTGGAACACCGCGGCGCCGGAGGCGAGTCCACGCTGATCGAGCTGTTCGCGACCGTGGAGGCCGCCGAGCGCTACGCCGACATCGTCGACGCCGCGTACGCCGCCGGAGCCCGCGTCCACTACGCCTCCGACGAGGTGCTCGCGGAGGTCTCCCAAACCGTCACCCCGCAGGGCCTGGTCGGCGTCTGCCACTTCCTGGACTCGCCCTTCGAGGAGATCCTGGCCGCACGGCCCAAGCTGGTCGCCGTCCTCGCGCACGTCCGCGACCCCGGCAACGCCGGTACGGTGCTGCGCTGCGCCGACGCCGCCGGAGCCGACGCCGTCGTGCTGACCGACGCCTCCGTGGACCTGTACAACCCCAAGTCGGTACGCGCCTCCGTGGGCTCCCTCTTCCACCTTCCGGTGGCCGTCGGCGTGCCCGTGGAGCAGGCCGTCGAGGGACTGCGCGCGGCCGGCGTGCGGATCCTGGCCGCCGACGGGGCCGGCGCGGACGACCTCGACGCCGAGCTCGACGCGGGCACCATGGGAACCCCCTCGGCCTGGATCTTCGGCAACGAGGCCTGGGGCCTGCCCGAGGAGACCAGGGCGCTCGCCGACGCGGTCGTACGGGTTCCGATCCACGGAAAGGCCGAAAGCCTGAACCTCGCCACGGCCGCCGCCGTGTGCCTGTACGCCTCCGCGCGTGCACAGCGGGCGCCCGGAGGGTGCCGCTCCGTGACCCCCAGCTAGTAATGTGGCGGCCCGGGGGGCCCACTGTGCTACTCGGAGATGTGGGGTACGGGGACATGACCGTCGGTACGAACAGCTCGCCAGGTGCCGCCAAGGCGGCCGGCGCACCGGTCCTGGCGACCGTGTCCCAGCTGGCCGCGCCCGCCGCCCGGGTGCCGGTGCAGCCGCCCCAGGCAGCCTCCGCCGCCACCGCCCCGCCCCCGCAGGCCCTGCCCGCGCCCGCGAGCCCCGTAGGCCCCGCCGAGGCGGAGGCCGCGGACGTGTACGGCGAGTGCGCCGCGCTCGGGATCGATCCCGACGACCTGCCCGACGGGCTGGTGATCGCCGACGCCACCGGCCGGGTCATCTGCTTCAACTCCGCCGCCGCCCGGATCACCGCCCTCGTGGCAGGTGAGGCCCTCGGCCTGGGCATCGAGCGGGCGCTTCCGCTGGAGGACCTCGAAGGCCGCCGCTGGTGGGCGCTGACCGACCCCTACGGAGGCCTCGCCACCCGGCGCGGACAGCCCGAGCGCAACCTGCTGCTCCCCGGCGGCCGCGAGGTGCTCGTCTCCGCCCGGTACGTACGCACCCACCCCCAGGGCCCGGTGCGCCGGCTCGTGGTCACCCTGCGCGGCACCGAGGCCCGGCGGCGCACCGAGCGCAGCCACGCCGAACTGATCGCCACCGTCGCGCACGAGCTGCGCTCCCCGCTCACCTCCGTGAAGGGGTTCACGGCCACCCTGCTCGCCAAGTGGGAGCGGTTCACCGACGACCAGAAACGGTTGATGCTGGAGACCGTCGACGCCGACGCGAACCGGGTCACGCGGCTCATCGCCGAACTCCTGGACATCTCCCGCATCGACTCGGGCCGCCTGGAGGTGCGCCGCCAGCCGGTCGACATCTCCACGGCCGTGGGACGCCACGTCCAGGCGCTCACCGCGAACGGGCAGGCCCCGGAGTGCTTCCTGGTCAGCGTGAGCAGGCCGCTGCCCGACTTGTGGGCGGACCCGGACAAAATTGACCAGATCCTCGGCAACCTGCTCGAAAATGCGGTGCGCCACGGCGAGGGAACCGTCACCATCGACGTGACGCCGACCAGCTTCGCGAACGCCGCGGGGAAGACCGAGAAGGGAACCGCCGTCACCGTGACCGATGAAGGCCCCGGTATCCCCGAGGAGTCGATGGGCCGCGTCTTCACCCGTTTCTGGCGGGGCAGCAAGCGCGGCGGCACCGGTCTGGGCCTCTACATCGTCAAGGGCATCGTGGAAGCCCACGGCGGCACCATCAAGGTCGGCCGCGGCCCCGGCGGCGGCGCCGAGTTCCGATTTATCCTGCCCGTCGGCGCCCCGGCGTACCTCACGCAGTAGACCTGCGGAGCGTCTCGCCGGGCGGCCCACGGGCTCCTTCACCCCCAGCGACCTTTAGACTCGACCTTTGGCACCTTTGTGTCCTTGTGCCGAGCGCGTCCTGCGCGTCGCGCGGGGGACCCACCAGCCAGCCATCGGAAGTACGGGAAGAGATGTCGGCACCGAACAAGTCGTACGACCCTGTCGAGGTCGAGGCACTGAAACCGGAAGAGATCGAGCGCATGCGGGACGAGGCGCTCGCCGCCTTCGCCGCCGCCGGCGACCTCGACGAACTTCGCGAGGCGAAGACCGCGCACATGGGCGACCGCTCGCCCCTGGCGCTCGCCAACCGAGAGATCGGCGCGCTGCCCCCGCAGGCCAAGGCCACCGCGGGCAAGCTCGTGGGTCAGGCCCGGGGCGCCGTGAACAAGGCCTTCGGGGCCCGCACGGTCGCGCTCGAAGCCGAGCGCGACGAGCGGGTGCTGGTCGAGGAGGCGGTGGACGTCACGCTGCCCTACGACCGCGTGCCCGCCGGCGCCCGGCACCCCCTGACCACGCTGATGGACCGCATCGCGGACATCTTCACGGCCATGGGGTACGAGGTCGCGGAGGGCCCCGAAGTCGAGGCGGAGTGGTTCAACTTCGACGCCCTCAACTTCACGCCCGACCACCCCGCGCGCCAGATGCAGGACACCTTCTTCGTCCGGGGGCCGGAAGGCACCGAGGGCGACGAGTCGGGCGTCGTGCTGCGCACCCACACCTCCCCGGTGCAGGCGCGCTCGCTGCTGGAGCGCAAGCCCCCCGTCTACATCGTGTGCCCGGGGCGGGTGTACCGCACCGACGAGCTCGACGCGACGCACACCCCGGTCTTCCACCAGGTCGAGCTGCTCGCCGTGGACGAGGGCCTGACCATGGCGGACCTCAAGGGCACCATGGACCACATGGTCCAGGAGCTGTTCGGCGAGGGCACCACCACGCGCCTGCGCCCGCACTTCTTCCCCTTCACCGAGCCGTCCGCCGAGATGGACATGCAGTGCTACGTGTGCCGCGGCGCCTCGGTGGGCAACCCCGACCGCCCGTGCCGTACCTGCTCCAGCGAGGGCTGGATCGAGCTCGGCGGCTGCGGCATGGTCAACCCGAAGGTGCTCATCGCCTGCGGTGTGGACCCGGAGAAGTACAGCGGGTTCGCCTTCGGCTTCGGCATCGAGCGGATGCTGATGTTCCGGCACAACGTCGAAGACATGCGAGACATGGTCGAGGGTGACATCCGTTTCACCCGGCCGTTCGGGATGGAGATCTGATGCGGGTCCCGCTTTCTTGGCTGCGGGAGTACGTCGACCTCCCCGCGGGTGAAACCGGTCGCGACGTCGCGACCAAGCTCGTCGACGCAGGCCTCGAGGTCGAGACCGTCGAGCAGCTCGGCGGCGGCCTCAAGGGCCCGCTCGTCGTCGGCCAGGTGCTGACCATCGAGGAGCTCGAAGGCTTCCGCAAGCCGATCCGCTTCTGCACGGTGGACGTCGGCCGGGCCAACGGCACCGGCCTGCCGCAGGAGATCGTCTGCGGCGCCCGGAACTTCTCCGTCGGCGACAAGGTCGTCGTGGTCCTGCCGGGCGCGGTCCTGCCCGGCGACTTCGCGATCGCCGCGCGCGAGACGTACGGCCGCACCTCCCACGGCATGATCTGCTCCGGCGACGAGCTGGGCATGGGCGACGACGGCACGCACGGCATCATCGTGCTGCCGCACGAGCACGAGGTCGGCACCGACGCGATCAAGCTCCTGGAGCTGGTCGACGAGGTCCTCGACATCGACATCACCCCGGACCGCGGCTACTGCATGTCCATGCGCGGTGTGGCCCGCGAGGCCGCCACCGCGTACGGCCTGCCGCTGCGCGACCCGGCGCTGCTCGACGTGCCCGCGCCGAACTCGTACGGCTACCCCGTCAGGATCGACGACCCGCAGGGCTGCGACCGCTTCACCGCGCGCACGGTGACCGGCCTCGACCCCGAGGCGCGCTCCCCGATCTGGCTCACGCGCCGCCTCCAGAAGGCGGGCATGCGCCCGATCTCGCTCGCGGTCGACATCACCAACTACGTGATGCTCGAGCTCGGCCAGCCGCTGCACGCCTACGACCGCTCGCGGATCGACGGCGCCATCGGCGTCCGCCGTGCCGAGCAGGGCGAGAAGTTCACCACCCTCGACGGAGTCAAGCGCACGCTCGACTCCGAGGACCTGGTGATCACCGACGGCAGCGGCCCGATCGGGATCGCCGGTGTCATGGGCGGCGCCAACACCGAGATCGCCGACTCCGTCACCGACCCCGAGACCGGCGTCGTCACCGGCACCACCGAGGTGGTCGTGGAGGCCGCGCACTTCGACTCCGTGTCGATCTCGCGCACCGCCCGCCGCCTCAAGCTGTCCTCCGAGGCGTCCAAGCGCTTCGAGCGCGGCGTCGACCCGCAGGCCGCCGCCGCTGCCGCGCAGCGCACCGTCGACCTGCTCGTGCTGCTCGCGGGCGGCACCGCCGAGGCCGGCGTCACCGAGCTCACCGCCCCGGGCGCCCCGCGCACCATCGCGATGAGCGCGGACCACCCCGACAAGGTCGCGGGCATGGAGTACGGCCGGGAGACCGTCGTACGCCGCCTGCAGGAGGTCGGCTGCGACGTCTACGGGCAGGACGAGCTCGTCGTCACCGCACCCTCGTGGCGGCCCGACCTCGCCGAGCCCAACGACCTCGCTGAGGAAGTCATCCGGCTGGAGGGCTACGGGAACCTCCCCTCCACCCTCCCGCAGGTGCCCTCCGGCCGCGGTCTCACCGCCCGGCAGCAGCTGCACCGCCGGGTGGGCCGCGCGCTGGCCGGCGCGGGCTACGTGGAGGCGCTCAGCTACCCCTTCATCGGGGAGGGCGTCTTCGACCAGCTCCAGCTGCCCGCGCACGACGCCTCCCGCCAGGTCGTCAAGCTGGTCAACCCGATCTCCGACGAGGAGCCGGCGCTGCGCACCACGCTGCTGCCGGGTCTGCTCGGCGCGCTGCGCCGCAACGACAGCCGGGGCAGCCACGACCTCGCCCTCTTCGAGACCGGCTCGGTCTTCCGGGCCGCCGCGCAGCCGGGCGTCGCCGTACGCCTCGGCGTCGACCGGCGTCCCACCGACGAGGAGATCGCCACCCTGAACGCGGCCCTGCCCGCGCAGCCGCGCTACGCCGCGGTCGTGCTGGCCGGGGCCCGCGAGCAGGCCGGCTGGTGGGGCAAGGGCCGTCCGGCCGACTGGGCCGACGCGGTCCAGGCGGCGCGCTCGCTGGCCGTCGAGGCCGGTGCGGAGCTCGTCGTGCGCCAGGGCCGGTACGGCCCCTGGCACCCGGGCCGCTGCGCCGAGCTGCTCGTCACCCTGGACGGGGTGGAGACGGTCATCGGCCACGCGGGCGAGCTGCACCCGCGCGTGGTCAAGGCGATGGGCCTGCCGGCCCGCACCAGCGCCATGGAGCTCGACCTGGACCGCCTCGCGGCGGCCGGCGGCGAGGCCCTCCAGGCGCCCCGGATCTCCTCCTTCCCGGTGGCGACCCAGGACGTCGCGCTGATCGTGGACGCGTCGGTGCCGGCATCCGCCGTCGAGGACGCGCTGCACAAGGGCGCCGGTGAACTGCTGGAGTCCCTGCGGCTGTTCGACGTGTTCGAGGGCGAGCAGGTGGGCGAGGGCAAGAAGTCCCTCGCGTACGCGCTGCGGTTCCGCGCGGCCGACCGGACGCTGACCGCCGAGGAGTCCACGGCGGCGCGTGACGCGGCGGTTGCTCTCGCCGGGGAGCGTACGGGGGCGGTGCTGCGCGGCGCGTAGCCGCTGCCGCTGCCGTGTCGAGGGGGTGCATCCCGGATCCGTCCGGGATGCACCCCCTCACCCGTTCCCGCGGGTGCGCCGAGCGGCGGGCCGTCCCTGCGGGGCTGGGTCCCCTACCCGCCCTTCGCCCGTTCCCCGGGGCTCCGCCCCGGACCCCGCGCCTCAAACGCCGGCGGGGCTGATCTTTCAGCCCGTCCGGCGTTCGAGGACCGGGTCCGGGCCGAGCCCGGTTTCGGGAAGGGGCGGGGTGGGGGAAGCCGCCCGCAGGGCCCCGTGGCCGGGCCGCGCCGGGGCGCGGACGTCCGTGCGGCTGGGGCGCGGACGTCCGGGCCGGTATCGGGGACCTCGCGGGCCGGAGGGGGGACCACGCGGGCCGGGCCCGGTGGGTGGGTCCGGCCCGCGTTCGGTCCGGCTCGGCCGGGTCCCGGCGACCAACCAGGACCCGGCGGAGCCGAAGCGCGCCGCCCGCCTGCCGTGGAGTGTCGGGCAGACAACAGGACGGGCGGCGCGGTTGACGGGTCGTCGCACTGTACGAGGGGGAGCCGACGACCCGGGCTACCTCTTGGCGAGGCCCTTAAGTGAAGCGCTCCGGGCGACTCCGGCGGCAGGGTGCGTATCGCATTTATGCGCGTACTCCGTTCACACCCCGTGTGAAGCGCGCACCCACTAGCCTGGATCCGACGAGCCCTTGGAGGGGCCCATGCAGCCCAATGCCCTGCTCGATGCCCTCCTCGCCGAGGCGGGCATGTCCCACGCCGGACTCGCCGCGCACGTGAACCAGGCCGGCCGCACCCGCGGACTGGCCCTGAGGTACGAACACACCGCCGTGACCCGGTGGTTGAAGGGCCAGCGCCCGCGCGGCCAGGTCCCGGACCTGATCTGCGAGGTCATCGCGGGCCGGCTGCGGCGGCCGCTCTCCCTCGACGACGTCGGGCTCGGTCTGCCCGGGCAGCCCGCCGATCCGCACGGGGCCCCGCTCAGCGGCTTCGTCGACCGGGCGGCCGCCCTGTGGCGCTCCGACGGCAACGGGTGCCAAGGGCCCGACGCCGGGGCCGTCACCGGTACGCCCGCCGTGATTCCGGTGTGGGAATGGGAGAACCCGCCGGAGGACGCCGACGTGTCCCGCGAGGGGCCGACCCGCGTCGGACCCGAGCATGTGGAGATCCTGAAGGCCGCCCGCGCGCACTACGAGCTGATGTACCGCCGGGCCGGGGGCGTGGCCACCCGCGACCGGGTCGTCCGCTTCCTCGGCACCGAGACCGCCCCGATGCTGCGCGGCAGTTACTCCGACGGACTCGGCCGCAGCCTGCACCGGGCCGGCGGCTCCCTGGTGGCCGTGGCGGGGATCTGCGCGTACGACTCGGACGCGCACGGGCTGGCCCAGCGGTACTTCCACCAGGCCCTGCGCCTCGCCAAGGCGAGCGGGGACCGGGGGCTGGGGGCCTACGTGATCGCGCTGATCGTCAACCAGTCCCTGCACCTACGGGAGTTCCGCCAGGCCGTGGCCTTCGCCGAGGCCGCCCTGCGCGCGGCCGGTCGGCACACGACCCCGGCGCTGGCCGCCGACCTGTACGCCATGCAGGCCAAGGCGTACGCCCAACTCGGAGATACAGGAGCCGCGTTGGCCTGCATCCGCAAGGCCGAGGCGGCGGCGGAGCGGATCCGTCCCGGCACGGAGCCGGACGAGACGGGGTACGTACAGCCCGGGCTGGTCAACGTACAGGTGGCGGAGGCGCTGCTCGGTCTGGGCGATCTGCGGGCTGCCCGGGAGCAGGCTTCGGCCGCCGTCGGCACCCCCGCGCACGACCGGGGCCGGGTGCACCGGCTCGCGATGCTGTGCGAGATCCAGCTGCGCCAGGGCGAGGCCGATCAGGCGGTGGCCTCGGCGGCCGAAATGGCCGAGCGGGCCAAGGGGATGGAGTCCCTGCGCCTGCGCGACCGGCTGCGCGCGGTCCGGGAACAGCTGCTGACCAGCGGTTGTTCGGGGGCCGGGGAGACGGCCGAGCTCATCGACGGGGCGCTGCGCGTTCCGCTGTGACATCCCCGTGGCGTTCTCTGCGCCGCCCTCTGCGCGTTCCCCTGAGGCGGGGTGAACTGCTGCCATGTTGCCACCTACTCGATCGGAAGGTGGCAGAACCGTGCAGTGGATGAACTTGAGTGAGCAAACCGTGTACACGAACCGCTGGTTCGATGTGAATCTCGCCGATGTGGAGCTCCCCGACGGCCGGCACCTGGACCACTTCGTCATCCGGCTGCGCCCGGTCGCCGTGGCCACGGCGGTGAACGAGGCCAACGAGGTGCTGCTGCTGTGGCGCCACCGCTTCATCACCGACAGCTGGGGCTGGGAACTGCCCGCCGGGGTCGTCGAGGACGGGGAGTCCGTGGAGCGGGCGGCCGCCCGGGAGATGGAGGAGGAGTCGGGCTGGCGGCCCGGCCCCCTGCACCACCTGATGACCGTCGAGCCGTCCAACGGGCTGACCGACGCCCGCCACCACCTCTACTGGGCGGAGGGGGCCACCTACACGGGTCACCCCGAGGACGACTTCGAGTCCTCGCGCCGCGAGTGGGTCCCGCTCAAGCTGGTCCCCGACATGATCGCGCGCGGCGAGATCCCGGCCGCCAACATGGCGGCCGGGCTCTTGCTGCTGCACCACCTGCGGCTCGGCTGAGCCGCGGTTGGCCGGCCGCAAGCGTCAGCTGTACGGGTAGAAGCCCGAGCCGGTCTTGCGGCCGAGGCGGCCGGCGTCGACCATGCGCTGGAGCAGCGGGGGAGCCGCGTACAGGGGCTCCTTGAACTCCGCGTACATCGAGTCGGCCACCGAGGCCACCGTGTCCAGACCGATGAGGTCCGCGAGCTTCAGCGGGCCCATCGGGTGGGCGCAGCCCAGCTCCATGCCGTTGTCGATGTCCTCGCGGCTCGCGATACCCGACTCGAACATCCGGATCGCGGACAGCAGGTACGGGATGAGGAGCGCGTTGACGACGAAGCCGGAGCGGTCCTGGGCGCGGATGGCGTGCTTGCCCAGCGCGCCCCCGACCAGGGCCTCGGCGCGCTTGATGGTCTCGTCGCTGGTGGTCAGCGCCGGGATCAGCTCGACGAGCTGCTGCACCGGGGCCGGGTTGAAGAAGTGGATGCCGATGACCTGGTCGGGACGGGAGGTCGCGACGGCCAGCTTGACCAGCGGAATCGAGGAGGTGTTGGAGGCGAGGATCGCGTCCGGGCGGGTGACCACCTGGTCGAGGACCTGGAAGATCTCCGTCTTGACCTGCTCGTTCTCGACGACCGCCTCGATGACGAGGTCGCGGTCGGCGAACTCGCCGAGATCGGTGGTGAACGACAGGCGGGCCAGGGTCGCGTCCCGCTCCTCCTCGCTGATCTTGCCGCGTTCGGCGGCCCTGGTCAGGGAGGTGTGCAGCCGGGTCCGCCCGAGTTCGAGGGCCTCGCCGGTGGTTTCGGCGACCATCACCTCGAGCCCGCTCCGGGCGAACACCTCCGCGATGCCCGCGCCCATCTGGCCACAGCCCACTACGCCGACGCGTGCGATGTCGTCTGGGAGGTCCGTCACATCGTGCCTTTCGCTGCTCTCCATCGCGGGTCCCCCGTACTCGTGCAGTGGTAACTGCGTTCCGGCGCCCGCCACGCCCCCCGACGTTACCCCCGTCCTTGCCCGGCGTGTCGGGCCGGGGCGGGCATGCTGGGCGGACACGAGGCAATGTCACGCAGCGGAACGGAGTCGTCACATGGCGTCCATTGGGAGGCGAGGGGTACTGGCCGCGGCGGCGGGGGTGCTGGCCGCCGTGGCGGCTGCCCCCGCGCGAGCGGTCGGGCCGGCGGAGGCGGGCGGGGCGCGGCGGGGGCGCGCAGCGGGCGAGGCCGCGTTCCGGGGGATGTGGGTCGCCTCCGTGCAGAACGTGGACTGGCCGTCGCAGAGCGGGCTTTCCGCGCGGGAGCAGCGCGCCGAACTGCTGGCCCTCCTCGACACGGCCGTCGCCCGCCGCCTCAACGCGGTGATCCTCCAGGTCCGGCCGACCGCCGACGCGATGTGGCCCTCGGCGCGCGAGCCCTGGTCGCAGTGGCTGACCGGGGAGCAGGGCGTCGACCCCGGCTGGGACCCGCTCGGCACGGCGGTCGCCGAAGCGCACGCCCGGGGGCTGGAACTGCACGCCTGGTTCAACCCGTACCGGGTGGCCAACCACACCGACCTGAGCCTCCTCGTCCCCGAGCACCCGGCCCGGCGCAACCGGGGCTGGACCGTGCCCTACGGCGGCAAGCTGTACTACAACCCCGGACTTCCGGAAGTCCGCCGGTTCGTGCAGGACGCCATGCTCGACGCCGTCGCCCGCTACCCCCTGGACGGGGTGCACTGGGACGACTACTTCTACCCGTACCCCGTCGAGGGCCGCGATTTCGACGACGACGCCGCCTACGAGCAGTACGGCCGGGCCTTCGCGACCCGCGCCGACTGGCGCCGCCACAACACCGACACCCTGGTCCGCGAGATGTCCGAGCGGCTGCGGGCGCTGCGCCCCGCGACGCGCTTCGGCATCAGCCCCTTCGCCGTCTGGCGCAACTCCGACCGCGATCCGCTCGGTTCGCCGACGCAGGCGGGCGTCGCCACGTACGACGACCTGTACGCGGACACCCGCAAGTGGGTGCGCGAGGGCTGGATCGACTACATCGTGCCGCAGGCCTACTGGCAGCTCGGCCACCCGGCGGCCGACTACGCCGCCATCGTCCCCTGGTGGGCGCGGACCGTCGCCGGCACCCGCGTCCAGCTCTACGTGGGGGAGGCGCTGTACCGCTGCGACGCGCAGAGCTCCACCGCCGCCTGGCGCGATCCGCGCGAGCTGTCCCGGCACCTGCGGTTCGCCGCCGGATACCCGGAGGTCCGCGGCCACGCCTACTTCTCCGCGAAGCAGGTGGTCGCGGACCCCAACGGGGCGATGGCCCGGGTGGTCGCCGACCACTACCCGACGGCGGTGGCCGTGCCACCGCGCTGACCCGGCCGTCTTCGGGGGCCCAGGGCCTGTCGTCAAACTCCCGTCTGCCTCGGGGCTACGACGGGAGTTTGACGCCTGGCCCTAGGCGGCCTCAGTGGTCGTGGTCGGCGGGGTGCTTCACGACGCAGTCGGGGCCGGGGGACATGACGGCCTCGTGTCCGTCCGTGAAGCGGACGCGGTAGGGAGGGGTGCCGTTCTCTCCCAGGACCTGGGTGATCTCTCCGACCTTGTCGTGCTGGCCCACGATCCTGCCGTGCTGAACCAGCTGGTCGCCCTCGGTCGCGCGCATGCTGACCTCCTCGGTGGCGGTCCGATCCGGTGCTAGCAGTTTAGGTCGTTCGGCCCCCTTTTGGCCCATCGGGCCGCTGCGTCACGACGATGCAGACGAGCACCGCGCAGGCGGCGACGGGCGCGGCCGGGGACAGGCGTTCGCCGAGCAGCAGCACCGACCACACGAGGGTCAGCAGCGGCTGCGCGAGCTGGAGCTGGCTGGCTCGGGCGGCGCCGATCTCGGCCATGCCCCGGTACCAGACGTAGAGGCCGAGGAAGGAGGAGCCGACCGCCACCCAGACGAGACCGGCCACCCCGTGGCCGGTCAGATCGACCGGTTCGTACGCGAGTCCGAGCGCGGAGCCGGCGACGCCGATGGGCAGGCACAGCACCAGCGCCCAGGCGATCACCTGCCAGCCGGGCAGCAGGCGGGCCAGGCGCCCGCCCTCGGTGTACCCGGCCGCGCAGACCAGGAGCGCGGCGAAGAGGAAGGCGTCGCCGGCCGAGAGGGCGCCGCCGCTCTGGGCCACGGTGAAGCCGAGGACGACGGTCGCGCCGGCGACGGCCGCGGCCCAGAACCGTCGCGAGGGCCGGGCGCCGGTGCGCAGCGAGGAGACGACCGCCGTGGTGAGCGGCAGCAGGCCGACCACCACGGCGGCGTGCGAGGTGGTGGAGGTCTGCAGGGCGAGGGTGGTGAGCAGGGGGAAGCCGACGACCACACCGCCCGCGACGACGGCCAGCCCCGCCCAGTGGGCGCGGGCGGGCACCGGGACGCGCAGGGCCAGCAGGAAGGCGCCGGCCGTCAGGCCCGCGAGCAGACAGCGCAGGCCGAAGAGGGACCACGGGCCGAAGCTCTCCAGGCCCCAGGCGGTGCCGGGGAAGGTCAGCGAGAAGGTGACGACACCGGCCGCCGCGAGGGTGGTGCCCCCGAGCGCGGGCCGGGGCCGACGGGCGGCGGTACCCCGAACTGCTATCGCGTTCGGGAGAGTAGCGCTATTCTGTGCTGTCATGTACGAGCGTAGCAGTGTGGCGGAACTGGCGGAATCCCTTCGAGTCGAGCTGAACCGCTACTCGGTGGGTGGAAAGCTCCCGTCGAGCCGGGTCCTGGTCGAGCAGTACCGGGTCAGTCCCGTCACCGTCTCCCGGGCCCTCGCCCAGCTCGCCGCCGAAGGCCTGGTGGTCACCCGCCCCGGCGCCGGGGTCTACCGCGCGCAGCCCCGCACGCACACCCAGGAGCCCGGCGACACCTCCTGGCAGGCCGTCGCCCTGAGCGCCGAGGACTCCGGCGAGGTGGTCCCGCGCTCCGTGGACGCCTCCGGAGTGCTGGTCACCCTGGCCGCCCCGCCCGCCGGGGTCATCCCGCTGCACAGCGGCTACCTGCACGAGGCGCTCCAGCCCGAGCGGGCCATGGCGGCCGCCCTCGCCCGGGCCGGCCGGCGGCCGGGGGTGTGGGGGAGGCCGCCGGTGGAGGGCCTGGCGGAGCTGCGGGACTGGTTCGCCCGCGAGATCGGCGGGGCCGTCGCGGCCGGGGACGTACTGGTGACCGCGGGCGGCCAGAGCGCGCTCGCCACCGCGCTGCGGGCGCTCGCCCCGCCCGGGGCGCCGATCCTCGTCGAATCCCCGACCTACCCGGGGCTGCTGGCCCTCGCGCGGGCCGCCGGATGCCGGCCGGTGCCCGTCCCGGTGGACGCGGACGGGGTCCGGCCGGAGCTGCTGGCGGCCGCCTTCGAAGCGACCGGGGCGCGGGTCTTCGTATGCCAGCCGCTGTTCCAGAACCCGACCGGGGCCGTGCTGTCGGGCGAGCGGCGGGGCGAGGTGCTGCGGATCGCGCGCGCCGCCGGGGCGTTCGTGCTGGAGGACGACTACGCGCGGTCCCTGGCCCACGAGGACTCGGGCCCGCTGCCCGCGCCGCTCGCCGCCGAGGACCCGGACGGGGTGGTCGTCCACGTGCGGTCGCTGACCAAGGTCACCTCGCCCAGCCTGCGGGTGGGCGCGCTGGCGGCCCGGGGCCCGGTCTTCGACCGGCTGCGCGCCATCCAGGTCGTGGACACCTTCTTCGTGCCCCGGCCCCTCCAGGAAGCCGCCCTGGAACTGGTCGGGGCACCCGCCTGGCCGCGCCACCTCAAGGCCGTCGCCGCCGAGCTGCGCCATCGCCGGGACGTCCTGACGGGGGCGCTGCGGCGGGAGCTGCCGGAGCTGGAGGTGCCCCATCCGCCGCGCGGCGGCTACCAGTTGTGGGCGCGGCCCGGCGGGGGCGGTGACGACGCCGCCTTCGTGGCGGCCGCCCTGCGGGCCGGGGTCGCGGTCGCGCCGGGACGGCCGTACTTCTGCGCGGAACCGCCCGGTCCGTTCGTCCGGCTGAGCTTCGCCGGGGTGTCCGGCGCGGGCGAACTGACCGAGGCCGTCCGGCGGCTGCGGTCCGGGCTTCGTCTCGACGCTTGACCCCGTGCGGCACGCGGATCACCATCGCCGCATGCATGTTCGGGTTTCGCTAGTCGCAGCAGCCCGCAGTACCTCGCTGCTCGCCGAGCGCTTCGACGACGACCGCCCCCTCGACGTGGACGGCTGGCGCGCGGTGGAATCCGCCGCGCGCGGGCTCGTACCGCTGGGCTCGGCCGAGCTCCGCTACTGTTCGCCGACCTCGCGCAGCCGGGCCACGGGGACCGCCCTCGGCTACGCCCCGATGGCACAACCCGCCCTGCGGGAGTGCGACATGGGCCGCTGGCGCGGGCTCACCCTGGCCGAGGTGGCGGCCCGGGACCCCGCGGCCGTGGACCTCTGGCTCAGCGATCCGTACGCCGCGCCGCACGGCGGGGAGTCCCTGCTCGCCTTCATCGCCCGGATCGGCGGCTGGCTCGACACCCGGCCGGCGGACGACGGGGGAGCGATCGTGGCGGTGGCGGAGCCGTCGGTGGTCCGGGCGGCCCTCGTGTACGCCCTGAACGCACCGCCGCTGACGTACTGGAACGTGGACGTCCGCCCCCTGTCCACGCTCACCCTCGCCGGCCGGCCGCGGAGCTGGCACCTCTCCCTCCAGGCTCCCGTCTGAACCGGAGCCAAATCGGTTGATGTGGCAGGTCGGGGGTGCCTAGCCTGCGGGCATGGACGACATCACAAACACGGGCGGCGCGGGCATCGGCGGCGAGGGCCTCGGCGGCGCGGGCATCCGGATCACCACGCTCGCGGAGCGGCCCGAACTGGCGGCCCGGCTGTGGGACATGAAGGACTCCTGGCCCGAGTTCGCCCAGCACGACTCACTGGCCTGGCTGCTGTATCCGCGGATGGTGGCCGAGTTCCCGGAGTACGTCCTGATCGCCACGGACGGCGACACGGTGGTCGCCCGGGGCTTCGGCGTGCCCTTCGCGCAGCACGCGCCGGGCCGCGGCGGCGAGCTGCCCGCACAGGGCTGGGACCGGATCCTGATGTGGGCCTTCTCCGACCTGCGGCGCGGGGTCGAGGCCGACACCGTGAGCGCGATCGAGATCAGCGTCGCCACCGGTCGGCAGGGGGAGGGGCTGTCCGGCCGGATGCTCGCGGCGATGCGGGAGAACGCCCGGGCGCGCGGTTTCGCCGAGGTGGTGGCGCCGGTCCGGCCCAGCGGAAAGCCGGCCGAGCCGGACGCCTCGATCCACGAGTACGCGTACCGCACCCGCGAGGACGGCCTCCCCCACGACCCGTGGCTACGGGTCCACGTGCGGGCGGGCGGCGTCATCGACTCGGTGGCCCCGCTGTCGATGACGATCACCGGCTCTCTCGCGCAGTGGCGCGAGTGGACCGGTCTGCCCTTCGACGCGGCCGGCCCGGTCCGTGTTCCCGGCGCCCTGTCCCCGGTCCACTGCGAACCGGAGCAGGGCTTCGCGGTCTACGTGGAGCCGAACGTCTGGGTCCGGCACGCGGTGGCGCTCCAGGGGCCGGGCGCCTAGCTAGAGGAGCGCGATGGGAGCGGTGGCGGAGGAGGGGAGGTAGATCCCGCCGATGCCCGGGTGGGTGGCCCGGTAGCCGCGCAGGAGTTCGTCCAGCGGGATCGTCAGCCGGGCCGGGGTGTCGCAGCGGGCGGCTCCGAACTGGTCGGTGACGGCGGTGCAGAGCGTCCGGCCGCCGACGGTGGTGAAGGTGACCGGTACGCCGTCCAGCCCGGCCGGAGCGTCCGTGATCCGCACGGTGGTGCTGAGGTTCTTGACCCCGAAGAGCAGCCCGTTCAGCTTCGCCGGACCGGCCGTGGTGACCGTGGCCACGGCGGGCCGGACCAGCTCGGGGGCCTCGCAGAGCTGCGGGCCGGGAGCGAAGACCTGCCCGGTGGGGCAGGCCACGACGGTGGCGACCCCGCCCGCGCACTGTACGTAGAAGCGGTGGTCCTGCAGCCGCGGCAGCCGCCCGGTGGCGCCGCCGGCGCACGAGCCCTCGGCCGCGACGGCGGGCGCCGCGCCCACTCCCAGGGCGAGGACCGTCCCGGCGGCCAGTGCGGCGAGGCCCTTGGAGACCCGTCCCTTGCCGATGCGTAACACCCTTGCCCCCAGCTCACTCAGTGTGACGAAATGAATACGAAGTGACTATAGGGACGGGCGTGTGGCGGGCGCAACGCTCTCGGGGCATCGCCAGGGAGTGCGAATATCAGCCGGCTTGAACGCGTTCAAGTCCAGTGGGTGCGGCCGAGGGGAGCGGGCATGGCGGGCATCGTCCACCTGCTCGGCGGCTGAGCCGAGCAGGTGGACGATGCTGGCGACAGGTCCTAGCGGCCGCGGGGCTTCCCTCGCTTGCCGGTGGGCTTCGCCGTGGCCTTGCCGCCCTTGGGGGCGCCGGCGCGCGGGTTCCTGGCGGCGGGCTTGCCCCCCGACTTGGGCGCCGGCTTCCGCGCCGGCTTCGCCTTCTTCTGCTCGGGCTCGGGCTGCGTACGGCCGCGCCCGCGCGAGCTGTTGACCGTCCGCCCGCGCACGATCCCGATGAACTCCTCGACCAGGTCGGGAGTGACGTCCGCCTCGGGCCACGACAGCGCGACACGCGACTCGGGGGCGTCCAGCAGGGTCCGGTAGGTGAGGTCCTTGCGGTGGTGCAGCCGCGCGAGCGACTGGGGCACGATCAGGACCCCGATGCCCGCCGCCACCAGCTCGATCGCGTCGGCCGTGGTCTCCGGGCGCTGGAGCGCGGCCTTGCCCGGCAGCTGCTCCCACTCGAGGGTGTCGTCCAGCGGGTGGAGCACGATGTCGTCGGCCAGCTCCGCGAGGGACAGCTCCTCGGCCGCGGCCATGAGGTGGTCCTTCGGGATCACGACGACCGTGGTCTCGGTGTAGAGCGGGATCGCGCTGAGATCCGTACGGTCGATCGGCAGCCGGACGAACCCCGCGTCGGCGCCGCCGCCGCGCAGCAGGGCGGGGGCTTCGGCCGGAGCGACCGGGACGAGGGTCAGCGGAACGTCGGGCAGCCGCTCCTTCCAGATCCGGACCCACTTCGTGGGAGTCACCCCGGGGACGTATGCGAGCTGGAACGACGGGGGGGTCCGGGAGTCTGTCACCCGGCCAGATTACCGGCCGTGGTCGGAGGTGGCGCACATGCTCGATACCCTTGACCCCATGACGTCGCACCAGACCACCCAGACCATGAAGCCCGCTACTGCGGCGAAGAAGCTGGGTGTGTACCTCGAGGCCACCCCCGCAGAGTTCCAGGAGGGTGTCGTCTCGCGCACCGAGCTGACCGCCCTCCAGGCCGAGCCGCCCCAGTGGCTGCAGGACCTGCGCACCAACGGCCCGCACCCCCGTCCGGTGGTCGCGGCGAAGCTCGGCGTCTCCATCGCCGGTCTGGCGCGCGGCGGCGTCACCGAGGCGCTCACCACGGAGCAGATCGAGGCCCTGAAGCAGGAGATGCCGGAGTGGCTCGCCAAGGAGCGCGCCACCCAGGCCGACGTCCGCAAGGAGACCGTCCGCATCAAGCAGATGCAGGCGGAGAAGGCCGCGAAGAGCGAGAAGTCCGAGAAGTAGTCGTCTCCCCTCGGCCCGTACCGGCCGTGAGATGCTGGTGCGCGTGACGATCGAGGACTTGGTGCGGCTGCGGCGCGCCCGGGACGTCATGGACCGCGACTACACCGAGCCGCTGGACGTACCGGCGCTGGCGGGCGTCGCCCTCATGTCGCCCGGGCACTTCTCCCGCAGCTTCCGGGCGGCCTTCGGGGAGACCCCGTACAGCTACCTGATGACCCGCCGCGTCGAGCGGGCGAAGGCGCTGCTGCGCCGGGGCGACCTGAGCGTGACCGAGGTCTGCTTCGCGGTCGGATGCACCTCGCTCGGGTCGTTCAGCTCGCGCTTCACGGAGCTGGTCGGCGAGACCCCCAGCGCTTACCGGGCCCGGCGGCACGAGGCCGGTGCCGCCATCCCGGCGTGTGTCGCCAAGGTCTTCACCCGGCCCGTCCGGAACCCCGCGGGCAGCGGGAGAGCGGGAACCGCGGCCGCGTCGTAGCGTCGGAGCATGACCATCAGGCTCTCGCAGTGCTTCATCGCCGTCGACGACCACGACAAGGCCCTCGCCTTCTACCGCGACGCCCTCGGCATGGAAGTCCGCAACGACGTCGCGTTCGAGGGGATGCGCTGGGTGACCGTCGGCTCGCCCGAGCAGCCCGACGTGGAGATCGTCCTCGAACCCCCGCTCGCCGACCCCGGCTCCTCGCCGGCCGACCGGCAGGCGATGGCGCAACTGCTGGCCAAGGGCATGCTCCGCGGGGTGATCTTCTCGACGGACGACGTGGACGCCACCTTCGAGCGCATCCGGGCCGCCGGCGCCGAGGTGCTCCAGGAGCCCGTCGACCAGCCGTACGGGGTCCGCGACTGCGCCTTCCGCGATCCGGCCGGCAACATGCTCCGCTTCAACCAGCCCAGCCGCCCCCGCTGACCGCGGCCCCCGAAGCGGCCGCCCCCGTAACGCGCCCTCACCCGGCGGCGGCCCACCCCGGGACCGTCGGCAGCACCTGCTCGGCCACGCGCAGCAGGACGGCATCGTCGGGCACCGCGCCGTCGGAGCGCCACAGGGTCAGCTCGTAGTAGCCGCCGCCGTCCGCCGCGTCCCGGGCCACCACGAGGGAGCGGGTGGGGACGCCGGAGCCGCTGCTGGCATCACTGCCGTCCAGGCGGAAGCTGATGCTGATGGTGCGGTCCGAGTAGAAGGCGGCCGGGCGGCCCAGGACCGTCTGCGGCAAAGTGCCGTCCCCCAGGAGCTTGCCCAGGGTGGCGACGGTCAGCTGGTTGTACGCGGCCGTCAGGTGCGCCGTGTAGGTCTCGAACTCGACCTCGCCCGAGGGGGTGTGGATCTCCTTGTCGCCTCCGACGGGCTTGAAGGTGCTGCCGCTGCCGTTCGCGTTCTTCGCGACCTCCCCCGGAGTGCCGAGCAGATCGGCGAGATCGGGGCGGTGCAGCGCCGTGCACAGCTGGGCCCCGGAGACGTGCCCCGGCTCGTCCGTGGACTCCGCGGGCGTCTTCTCGGGCTGCCCGTGCGAGCAGGTGACGGGCTTCGGCTCAGGGCTCGAATTCGCCGACTCCCCGGCCATCCAGAGGCCGGCCCCCATGGCTCCGATCAAGCCCACGGCCAGGATGCCCTGGCCTATCGCCCCGCGCGTCGTGATCGTGCCGACGTCTTCGGTCATGTCCCCCACCTGCTGTGATCCCCCGATATGTGCCCGGGGACCCTAACCCGTGATCATCAGGCGGACAAGGGAGTAACACTGGGGGAGCAGGGCCGGATGACTGCTTTGCATAAACGTGCGGCCTTACGTATAGTCATGCCATCGAGGAGGAGGGTCCGATGGTGGTACGTGTAGCGGTGGCCGGTGCGAGCGGATACGCGGGCGGGGAGGTGCTGCGCCTGCTGCTGGCCCACCCCGAGGTCGAGATCGGCGCGCTGACCGCGAACTCCAACGCCGGGCAGCCGCTCGGCACGCTCCAGCCGCACCTGGTGCCACTGGCCGGCCGCATCCTGGAGCCGACCACGCCCGAGGTGCTCTCCGGCCATGATGTCGTCTTCCTGGCCCTTCCGCACGGGCAGTCCGCCGCCGTGGCCGCCCAGCTCGGCGAGGAGGTCCTCGTCGTCGACATGGGCGCCGACCACCGGCTCCGGGACTCCGCCGACTGGGACACCTTCTACGGCGCCCCGCACGCCGGTACCTGGCCCTACGGCCTCCCCGAGCTGCCCGGCGCCCGCGCCGCCCTGGCCGGCACCAAGCGGATCGCCGTCCCCGGCTGCTACCCGACCGCCGTCTCGCTCGCCCTGTTCCCGGCCTACGCCGCTCAGCTCGCCGAGCCCGAGGCGGTGATCGTCGCCGCCTCCGGCACCTCCGGCGCGGGCAAGGCCCTCAAGCCGAACCTGCTCGGCTCCGAGGTCATGGGCTCCATGAGCCCGTACGGGGTCGGCGGCGGCCACCGCCACACCCCCGAGATGGTGCAGAACCTCAGCCCGGTCGCCGGGCAGCGGGTCTCCGTCTCCTTCACGCCCACGCTGGCGCCGATGCCCCGCGGCATCCTGGCCACCTGCTCCGCCAAGGCGCTGCCGGGGACCACGGCCGACGCGGTCCGTGCCGCGTACGAGAAGGCCTACGCGGACGAGCCCTTCGTGCACCTGCTGCCCGAGGGGCAGTGGCCGGCGACGGCGTCCGTCTACGGTTCCAACGCCGTTCAGATCCAGGTCGCGTACGACGAGGCCGCGCAGCGGATCATCGCGATCAGCGCCATCGACAACCTCACCAAGGGCACCGCCGGCGGCGCGGTCCAGAGCATGAACATCGCCCTCGGGCTCCCCGAGGCGCTGGGTCTTTCCACGATCGGAGTCGCACCGTGAGCAGGGGGCACCTCCCAGCGGTAGCTGGGGGAGCGCGGGCAGCCACCCGGCTGCAGGCGACGACGATGGCCGCAGGGGCGCCCTGCTCGGGCGGAGAAGCGAACGAGGAGATGCAGTGAGCGTCACGGCAGCACAGGGGTTCACGGCGGCGGGCATCGCCGCCGGGATCAAGGCGAACGGCAATCCCGACCTGGCCCTCGTGGTCAACAACGGGCCGCGCCTGGCCGCGGCGGGCGTCTTCACCTCCAACCGGGTCAAGGCCGCGCCCGTCCACTGGTCCGAGCAGGTGCTGCGCGGCGCCACCGTCAGCGCGGTGGTCCTCAACTCCGGCGGCGCCAACGCGTGCACCGGCCCCAAGGGCTTCCAGGACACCCACGCCACCGCCGAGAAGGTCGCCGAGGCCCTGAACGGACTCGGCGCGGGCGGCGAGGTCAACGCCGGCGAGGTCGCCGTCGCGTCCACCGGCCTGATCGGCGTCCTGCTCCCCATGGACAAGCTGCTCCCCGGCATCGACACCGCGGCCGCCGCGCTCTCCGCCGACGGCGGCGAGGCTGCAGCGATCGCCATCAAGACCACCGACACCGTGCACAAGACGGCCACCGTCTCCCAGGACGGCTGGACCGTCGGCGGCATGGCCAAGGGCGCGGGCATGCTCGCCCCGGGCCTGGCCACCATGCTCGTCGTCCTCACCACCGACGCCGACGTGGACAGCGCCACCCTCGACAAGGCGCTGCGCGGCGCGACCCGCACCACCTTCGACCGGGTCGACTCCGACGGGTGCATGTCCACCAACGACACGGTGCTGCTGCTCGCCTCGGGCGCGTCCGGCCGGGTGCCGGCGTACGAGGCGTTCGCGGAGGCCGTACGCACGGTCTGCGACGACCTGGCCCGCCAGCTGATCGGTGACGCCGAGGGCGCCAGCAAGGACATCCGCATCGAGGTCATCGGCGCGGCCACCGAGGAGGACGCGGTCGAGGTCGGCCGGTCCATCGCCCGGAACAACCTGCTCAAGTGCGCCATCCACGGCGAGGACCCGAACTGGGGTCGCGTCCTGTCCGCGATCGGCACCACGAAGGCCGCCTTCGACCCCGACCGGCTGAACGTCGCCATCAACGACGTCTGGGTCTGCAAGAACGGCTCGGTCGGCGAGAACCGCGACCTGGTGAGCATGAAGGGCCGCGAGGTCCGCATCACCGCGGACCTGTCCACCGGTGCGCAGTCGGCGGTCATCTGGGCCAACGACCTGACCGCCGAGTACGTCCACGAGAACAGCGCGTACTCCTCATGAGCACTGCACGCAGGCACACCGCGCTGCCCAAGGCCGAGATCCTCATCGAGGCCCTGCCCTGGCTGACCCGGCACAACGGCAAGATCGTCGTCATCAAGTTCGGCGGCAACGCCATGATCGACGAGGATCTGAAGGCCGCCTTCGCGCAGGACGTCGTCTTCCTGCGGCAGGCCGGCCTGAAGCCGGTCGTCGTGCACGGCGGCGGCCCGCAGATCAACGCCCAGCTCGACAAGCAGGGCCTGGTCAGCGAGTTCAAGGCGGGCCTGCGCGTCACCACGCCCGAGGCGATGGACGTCGTACGGATGGTCCTGGCCGGGCAGGTCCAGCGCGAGCTGGTCGGGCTGCTCAACCAGCACGGGCCGCTGGCCGTCGGCATGACCGGCGAGGACGCCCACACGATCACCGCCACCAAGCACACGCCCGAGATCGACGGCGAGAGCGTCGACATCGGGCGGGTCGGCGAGATCACCGCCATCGACACCGGCGCGATCGAAGCGCTGCTGGCCGACGGCAGGATCCCGGTCATCTCCTCCATCGCGCGCAGCGCCGACGACCACCACGTGTACAACGTGAACGCGGACACGGCCGCCGCGGCGCTCGCCGCCGCACTCGGCGCCGAGACGCTGATGGTCCTGACCGACGTGGAGGGGCTCTACGCGGACTGGCCCAACAGCGACGAGGTCATCAGCAGGCTCACCGTCAGCCAGCTGGAGAAGCTGCTGCCCGAGCTGTCCAGCGGCATGGTCCCGAAGATGGAGGGCTGCCTGCACGCCGTCCGCAACGGGGTGACCACCGCCCGCGTGATCGACGGGCGGGTCCAGCACTCGATCCTGCTGGAGATCTTCACGGACGAGGGCATCGGCACGATGGTCGTGCTCGATGCCCAGGCAATCGACACACAGGGAGGGGACCCCGCATGACCGGCAACCAGGAGTTCGCCGCCCGCTGGCAGGGCGCGCTGACCAACAATTACGGCACCCCCGCGCTGGCGCTCGTACGCGGCGAAGGTGCACAGGTCTGGGACGCGGACGGCAAGCAGTACACCGACTTCGTCGGCGGCATCGCGGTCAACGCGCTCGGCCACGCGCACCCGGCCATCGTCACCGCGGTGACCGAGCAGATCTCCACCCTGGGGCACGTCTCCAACCTCTACGCCTCCGAGCCGGTCCTCGCGCTCGGCGAGCGGCTGCTCCAGCTCTTCGGCCGCCCCGGCAAGATTTTCTTCTGCAACTCCGGCGCCGAGGCCGTCGAGGCCGCCTTCAAGATCGGTCGGCTGACCGGGCGGACCCACATGGTCGCCACCGACGGCGGCTTCCACGGCCGCACCATGGGCGCCCTGGCGCTCACCGGCCAGCCCAAGAAGCAGGGCCCCTTCCTGCCGCTGCCCGGAGACGTCACGCACGTTCCGTACGGCGACGTGGAGGCCCTGCGGGCAGCCGTCACCGAAGAGACCGCGTTCGTGATCATCGAGCCGATCCAGGGCGAGAACGGTGTGGTCGTCCCCCCGGCCGGATACCTGACGGCCGCCCGCGAGATCACCCGGGCCACCGGCACCCTGCTCGTCCTCGACGAGGTGCAGACCGGCATCGGGCGCTGCGGCCAGTGGTTCGAGCACCAGGCCCACGAGGGCGTGGAGCCCGATGTCGTCACACTCGCGAAGGGGCTCGGCGGAGGTCTGCCGATCGGCGCCGTCGCCGCCTTCGGACCCGTGGCCGACCTGCTCCAGCCCGGCCAGCACGGCACCACCTTCGGCGGCAACCCGATCGCGTGCGCCGCCGGCCTCGCGGTGATCGACACCATCGCCGCCGACGGACTCCTCGACCAGGTCAAGGAGCGCGGCGAGCGGTTGCGGGCCGGAATCGAAGGATTCGCACACCCGCTCGTCTCGCACGTCCGCGGCGCAGGCCTTCTGCTGGGTATCGTGCTGACCGAGCCGCTCGCACCGCAGGTGCAGCGCGCGGCTCAGGACGCCGGCTTCCTGGTCAACGCGCCCGCCCCCGACGTCGTACGGCTCATGCCTCCGTACGTGCTCTCCGAGGCCGAGGTGGACGCGTTCCTGCAGGCCCTGCCCGGTGTGCTGGACGCGGCGAAGTCCGCCGCGGACGTGGACGGATGATCAATCGGGGAATGGGACGACGATGAGTCAGGCGCAGGAACACGAGCCCTGGGGGTCCCCCCAGACGGAGTCTGGGGGTGGCCAGTCCGTCCCGCAGACCCGCACCGCCCGCCACCGCCGGATCGTGGACATCCTCAACCGGCAGCCGGTCCGCTCACAGAGCCAGCTGGCCAAGCTGCTCGCCGACGACGGGCTGAGCGTCACCCAGGCGACGCTCAGCCGCGACCTCGACGAGCTCGGCGCCGTGAAGATCCGCAACACCGGCGGAGAGCTGATCTACGCGGTCCCCAGCGAGGGCGGCTTCCGCACCCCGCAGGCACCGCTCGGCGAATCGGCGAAGGAGGAGCGCATGCGCCGCCTCTCCGGCGAACTGCTGATCTCGGCGGAGGCCTCCGCGAACCTCGTGGTCCTGCGCACCCCGCCGGGTGCGGCCCAGTTCCTCGCCTCCGCGATCGACCAGGCCGAACTCCGGGCCATCCTCGGCACCATCGCGGGCGACGACACCCTGATGCTGATCAGCCGTGACCCGGCGGGCGGCCAGGCCCTCGCCGACCACCTGCTGAGGCTGGCCCAGAAGGAGAGCTGAGCCGCCGCCGAGGGGGACAGGACAGGCCCCGGGGCCCTTCCTAGTAGCGGGTGACGGCGAGCCGGCCCGACTCCGTGCCGATCGCGATGTGGGGGCTCCTGCGCGGGTTCGCCCAGCGCAGCACCGCGCGCATCGCGTCCTCGGGGACCGAGACGCAGCCGGCCGTCGCGCCCTTGCCGTTCACGTGCAGGAAGATGCCCGCGCCCCGGCCCCGTACCGGGTGCTCGTAGTTGAAGGCGATGACCAGGGCGTGCGCGTACTGCTTCGCGTACGTGGTCAGGTGCTCGGCCTCGCCGGGGGCGCAGTCCGCGGGCAGCGGCTCCACCCAGCGGTTGTAGCTCTCCGAGCCATTGTCCTGGCACCACCAGGAGTCGGGGGTCACCCGCCGGTAGCGGTACGCGGTACCGGCCGGGGCGTGCGCGATGCCGAAGGCGTAGGGCAGTGCGTACAGGCCGGCCGGGGTGGTGTTGGTGCCCTGGGTCCGGGTCCCGCCCTCCGTCAGCCCGTTCGCACCGAAGCGGGCCGGCGCGCTGCCCGCCTCGTACCAGCGCCCCGCCCACCGGTCCCACCAGGTCAGGCGCCCGGTCGTGGAGCCGGGGGCCGGAGCCACGGCCGTGATCAGCTGGCTGCCGCCGCCGGTGTCGGCGAGCAGGGCGGGCAGCGGCGGATCACCGTGGGGGCCTTGGACCAGCAGGCTGGTGACGATCAGCGAGGCGGCGAGGAACGCGGTACGCAGCACATGTCAGACGGTACGGGGCGGCAGGGGCAGCGGCAGTGCAGGCAGGCCGTCGACGCTCACGCCGATGAACTCCTTCTTCTCGCAGTACTCGTTGAACTCCTCGTCCGTCTTGCGGCCGAAGTACTCCGCGTGCAGCGTGCGCTCGCTCTGGTACTCCATCAAGGGGACGGCGAACCCGCACACGGTCGCGATCCGCCGCGTCTTCACCAGGATGACGGCGCGCGCCGAGGGCCCGTCGGCGTCCCCGAACCGCTCGATCAGCCCGTCCCAGCGCGGGTCGTCACGGAAGACCGCCTCGCCGTCGCCGTGGATGCGCACGATGTTCGGCGGCCCGCTGAACGCGCACCACATCAGCGTGATCCGGCCGTTCTCGCGGACGTGCGCGATGGTCTCGGCGCCGCTGCCGCCGAAGTCCAGGTACGCGAGGGTGGTTTCGTCGATGACGACGAGGGTCCCGGCGCGGCCCTTGGGGGAGAGGTTCACGTGGCCGTCGCCGGAGAGCGGCGCGGTGGCGGTGAAGAAGATCGGCTGCTCCTCGATGAAGGTGCGCATGCGGCTGTCAATGCGGTCGTAGAGCTTTCCCATGATCCGATTATCGGCGTGCCGGGGGCGGGGCCGGACCACATTTTCACCAGGTGAGACGGACCCTTCGCATCTCGGCCCGGTGCCGCCTGTACAGGGTCCGCAGCTGCGCCGGTTCGAACGTCTCCCGTCGGGCCGTCGCCTGCCAGTCCCATCCCCGCAGCAGGTCCAGCGCGATGCGGCGCAGTGCCGGGTCGGGGTCGTCCAGTGCGGAGGTCAGAGCCGGCAGCCCCTCGTCGTCGCCCTGGGCGGCCGGCAGTCGCAGAGCGGCCCTGCGCAGGTGCGCGGGGTGGTTCCGCGCGGTGCGTGCCACCAGCGGGCCCGTTGCCAGCCGGTCGGCGATGCGGTCCGCCGGGAGCAGCCCGTGGGCCAGCGCGGCCCGGACGGCGGCGAAGCGCGTCCCCGCGTCCGGGTCCCGCGTCAGCTCGACGATCAGTGCGGCGGGCGGCGAGCCGAGCCGTTCCAGCCACAGCTCCCAGGCCCGGGCACCGTACCGGCGCGTGCTCAGGAGCAGGGCGAGGGGTGTCAGCGCGTGCACGGGGCCGGCCGGGGCCGCGTCCAGTTCCGCGGTCAACACCGCCCGCGCCCGCTCCCGTACGGGCTCCTCCGTGTCGGCGCACCGGATCAGCACCAGCGCAAGGACCTCGGGCCGGCCGGCCGCGCGCCCGAGGGCGGCCTCGCGCACCCGGGGGTCGGCGTGGCACAGGCAGAGCGCGAGCTCGGGGGCGGCCGGGGGCGTGGCGGCCCAGGTCACCCCGTGCCCGTCGTGCCAGTGCGGGGCGGTGCTCCAGTCGGCGATCTCCCGGGCGTCGAACCGGTGCGGGCCCACCCGGACGGTGCCGGAGGAGGTCCACCCCTTGGAGCGCTCGAAGGTGGACCGGTCGACGCTCGCGTCGAGCTCCGCCCATGCCTGCGGGCCGCCGCCGTCGAGGGCGCGCGCGGGGCTGTTGCCGTGCAGCAGGCGTGCGGCGGGTGAGCGGAATATGGTCCGGGACAGGGGCGGCAGCATCTCCACCCGCGCACATTAGGCACTTGGTACCCGCGGTGACCTCCTGTTATTCCGTCGATTGACGAAACATGCAGAGCAGTGCATAGTTATGCCTACCGCTGCTGATGTAACGGCGGATGCAACGTGTAAGGAGAATCCCGTGGCCGAGCGTGTCGTACTCGCCTATTCAGGCGGTCTGGACACCTCCGTCGCCATCGGCTGGATCGCCGAGGAGACGGGCGCCGAGGTCATCGCCGTCGCGGTGGACGTCGGTCAGGGCGGCGAGGACCTGGACGTCATCCGCAAGCGGGCGCTCGCCTGCGGTGCGGTCGAGGCCGAGGTCGCCGATGCCAGGGACGAGTTCGCCGAGGAGTACTGCCTCCCGGCGATCAAGGCGAACGCCCTCTACATGGACCGCTACCCGCTGGTCTCCGCCCTCTCGCGGCCGGCCATCGTCAAGCACCTCGTGGCCGCCGCCCGCAAGCACGGCGCGACGACCGTCGCCCACGGCTGCACCGGCAAGGGCAACGACCAGGTCCGCTTCGAGGCCGGCATCGCCGCCCTCGGCCCCGACCTCACGTGCATCGCCCCGGTCCGCGACTACGCGATGACCCGCGACAAGGCCATCGCCTTCGCCGAGAAGGCGGACCTGCCGATCGCGACCACCAAGAAGTCCCCGTACTCCATCGACCAGAACGTCTTCGGGCGCGCCGTCGAGACGGGTTTCCTGGAGGACATCTGGAACGCGCCGATCGAGGACATCTACGAGTACACCGCGGACCCGGCGCTCCCGCGCGAGGCCGACGAGGTCGTCATCTCCTTCAAGGAAGGCGTCCCGGTCGCCATCGACGGAAAGCCCGTCACCGTGCTCCAGGCCATCCAGCAGCTCAACGAGCGCGCCGGGGCCCAGGGCATCGGCCGGATCGACATCGTCGAGGACCGGCTCGTGGGCATCAAGTCCCGCGAGGTGTACGAGGCCCCGGGCGCGATCGCGCTGATCACCGCACACCAGGAGCTGGAGAACGTCACCGTCGAGCGCGAGCTGGCCCGCTACAAGCGGCAGGTCGAGCAGCGCTGGGGCGAGATGGTCTACGACGGCCTGTGGTTCTCCCCGCTGAAGCGGGCGCTGGACGGTTTCGTCAACGAGGCCAACCAGCACGTCAGCGGCGACATCCGGATGACCCTGCACGGCGGCCGCGCGGTCGTCACCGGCCGGAAGTCCGACGAGTCGCTGTACGACTTCAACCTCGCGACCTACGACTCGGGCGACACCTTCGACCAGTCGAAGGCCCAGGGCTTCATCGAGATCTTCGGCCTGTCCTCGAAGATCGCGGCCCGTCGCGACCTCGCCTGATCGACGCGCCTGATCGACGCGCCTGGTCGACTCGTCTGATTCGACACCGCAGTACGGACCGCCTCCCCGTTACCTCCGCGGCGGGGAGGCGGTTGCACATCCGAAGCCATGCACGTTCTTGAGGAGCAGTAGCTGTGAGCAGCAACAACGGTGGTGACGTCCGGCTCTGGGGCGCCCGGTTCGCCGACGGTCCCGCCGAGGCCCTCGCGAAGCTGTCCGCGTCGGTCCACTTCGACTGGCGCCTGGCCCCGTACGACATCGCGGGCTCCAAGGCCCACGCCCGCGTCCTCGCCAAGGCGGGCCTGCTCACGGCCGACGAGCTCGGCCGCATGATCGCCGGGCTGGACCAGCTCGCGGTCGACGTGGAGAGCGGCTCCTTCACCGGCACCATCGCCGACGAAGACGTCCACACCGCGCTGGAGCGGGGCCTGCTGGAGCGGCTCGGCGCCGACCTCGGCGGCAAGCTGCGCGCCGGCCGGTCGCGCAACGACCAGATCGCCACCCTCTTCCGCATGTACCTGCGCGACCACGCCCGGATCATCGGCGGCCTCGTCGCCGAGCTCCAGGACGCGCTGGTCGGCCTCGCCGAGGCGCACGCCGACGTGGCCATGCCGGGCCGGACCCACCTCCAGCACGCGCAGCCGGTGCTCTTCGCCCACCACGTACTGGCCCACGTGCAGGCCCTGTCCCGGGACGCGGAGCGGCTGCGCCAGTGGGACACCCGGACCGCCGTCTCCCCGTACGGCTCGGGCGCCCTCGCGGGCTCCTCGCTCGGCCTGGACCCGGAGGCGGTCGCCGCCGAACTGGGCTTCGAGCGGGGTTCGGTCGGCAACTCCATCGACGGCACGGCCTCGCGCGACTTCGTCGCCGAGTTCGCCTTCGTCACCGCGATGATCGGGATCAACCTGTCCCGGATCGCGGAAGAGATCATCATCTGGAACACGAAGGAGTTCTCCTTCGTCACCCTGCACGACGCCTTCTCCACCGGGTCGTCGATCATGCCGCAGAAGAAGAACCCGGACATCGCCGAGCTGGCGCGCGGCAAGTCGGGCCGCCTCATCGGCAACCTGACGGGCTTGCTCGCCACCCTCAAGGCCCTTCCCCTGGCCTACAACCGGGACCTCCAGGAGGACAAGGAGCCGGTCTTCGACTCCTGCGACACCCTCGAGGTCCTGCTGCCGGCCTTCACCGGGATGATGGCCACCCTCACGATCAACCGGGAGCGGATGGAGGAGCTGGCCCCGGCCGGCTTCTCGCTCGCCACCGACATCGCGGAGTGGCTGGTCAAGCAGGGCGTGCCGTTCCGGGTCGCGCACGAGGTGGCCGGCGGGTGCGTCAAGGAGTGCGAGGGGCTCGGCATCGAGCTCGACGAGCTGACGGACGAGCAGTTCGCGAAGATCTCGGAGCACCTGACGCCGGAGGTCCGTTCGGTCCTCAACGTCAAGGGCGCGCTGGCCTCCCGCGACGGCCGCGGCGGCACCGCCCCGTCGGCGGTGGCGATCCAGCTCACGGAGCTGAAGGCCGACCTGGTCATCCAGCACGCCTGGGCGGCGCACAAGAACTGACGTCGTGCCCGGAGGGGCGGTCGGAGTCCTTTCGGGCCCCGGCCGCCCCTCCGGTGCGCCTGGGGTCAGACGCAGACGACGCTGACCGAGAAGGGCCGGTCACTGTCCACGGCGGCGGTGCCGCCGCTGGACGGTGTCGCGGTGCGGATGAAGAGGGTGTTCCCGTTCACCTGGCCGACCAGGATGGACGAGTTGCCCGGCCCGGGGTCGTTCCCGCCGTTGGTGTTGATGGTGCCCAGGAGGGCGCATCCGTTCAGGCCGGAGCTGGTGGTGATGTTGTAGCGGCCGATGCCGAACTTGTTGATCCCGGTGATGCCCTGCCCACCCAGGATCTGTCCGTTCGCGGCGACCTTGGCCCAGGCGGTGGTGGTCACCGCGGCCCGGTGCGGCTCGGCGGACGCCGATGACACCGCGACGGCGCCGCCGATGGTGAGGGCCAGCGCGGCGGCCCCGAGGGTCAGCTTCTTGGACGCGTTCATGGTTCTCTCCCTGCGAAGACGGAAATCGATGCAGGTGAACCCGCCCCGGGTAAGGGCTCACGAGAGATGAGGTTCCTCCCTGCCCGGCCGCTCGGGGAAGGGTTCGCGGGCTCGGTCACTCCAAATGATCAAGCCGTGCAGAGTGAGCGCATTCGTTCGATGGGGGAGTCTTCCCCGAAGGTCGTTGACGTTTCCGCATCGTCACGACGAACACGGGTAGTAGTGACTGAATCACCTTTCGTCGTCATCTCGCCCACTCCGCCAGTGCGTCGAAGTCGGCCCGGACCAGCCCGATCCGCTCGTCGATCCGCAGCAGCAGGGCGTGCGCGGGGTGGCGCTGCTCCACGTACGCGCGGTCCATGTCCGTGATGTCGTCGTCGATCCAGGCGAAGGGCCGCCCGCCCGCGTACTCCAGGACGTACTGGGTCTTCCAGAAGGTCCCGCGCGGCGCGCGCCCGTGCATTTGCGGCCAGTCGATCCAGGGGAGTTCGGGCAGGTCCAGGCGCGGGGATATCCACTCGTTCGCCTCGCCCTTCCAGGTGGTCGCCCAGACGAGCTCGTACGCCTCCGCGAGTGCGCGCAGCTCCGCCCCGTGGTCCGGATTCAGCCAGACCCGCAGCGGCTTCGCGCTCTCGGCGCCGGTCCAGCCCGTCGGGCGCATCCGGTGCGTGCGGTAGCCCTCGGGGCGCCGCTGGGGCTTGGCCGCGTAGGGGTTCAGCGGGCCGTCCACGTCGATCAGCAGCAGGGGCTTCGGGTTCATCTCGGCATGCTTCCTTCCGGCGCCCGAAGGGGCACCTCATTTATTGAGCGAGGCCCTCAATGAGACGTCAACGTCTCATTCGGGTTATGGTTGTCTCATGGCCATGGATCGTGATCAGGTGCTCCGCGCCGCCGCCGCCCTGCTCTCCCGCAAATCGACCGCGACGATGGACGAGGTCGCGAGGGCCGCCGGCATCGGCCGCGCGACCCTCCACCGGCACTTCGCCGGGCGCGACGCCCTCGTACGGGCGCTCGAAGAGCTCGGGATCCGGGAGTTCGAGGTGGCCTTCGACAACGCCCGCCTCGGCGAGGGCACGGCGATCGACGCGCTCCGCAGGCTCGTCGCCGAAGCGGAGCCCAACGCCGAGCTGCTGGCCTTCCTCGTCACCGAGAACCAGCTCTTCGAGGGGGACCAGGTCAACGAGGGCTGGGCCCGGCTCGACGCCCGCGTCGGCGACCTCTTCCGGCGCGGCCAGCACGAGGGCGACATCCGGATCGACCTGAGCCCCGCCTGGCTCACCGAGGCCCTCTACGGGCTCATCGGCACCTGCGCCTGGGCCGTCATGGACGGCCGGGTCGCGGCCAAGGACTTTCAGTACATGATCATCGAGTTGCTGCTCGGTGGCGCACGACGGAGTGTGGAGAAATGAGCCGTACCGAACAGCTGACCCGGACCAAGGGGGCGGAGGGCCGGAGCCCCGGGCGCTGGCTCGCGCTCTCCGTGCTCGTCCTGGCCGTCCTGCTGGTCGCGGTCGACGCCACCGTACTCGGTCTCGCCACGCCCGCCCTCAGCGAGGACCTGAAGCCCTCGGGCACCCAGCTCCTGTGGATCGGCGACATCTACTCCTTCGTCATCGCCGGCCTGCTCGTCTCCATGGGCTCCCTCGGCGACCGGATCGGCCGCAAGAAGCTCCTCCTCGTCGGCGCCACCGCCTTCGGCGCCGTCTCCGTCCTCAACGCCTACGCCACCAGCCCCGAAATGATGATCGTCGCCCGGGCCCTGCTCGGCGTGGCCGGCGCGACCCTGATGCCCTCCACCCTCGCGCTGATCCGCAACATCTTCCACGACCCCAAGGAGCGCAGCCTCGCCATCGGCATCTGGGGCGCCACCGCCTCGGCCGGCGCGGCCGTCGGCCCCGTGGTCGGCGGAGCCCTGCTCCAGCACTTCTGGTGGGGCTCGGTCTTCCTCATCAACCTCCCCGTGATGATCGTCCTGGTCATCGTCGGCATCAAGCTGCTGCCCGAATCCAAGAACCCGGTCGCCGGCCCCTGGGACCTGATCAGCGTCGGCCTCTCCCTCGTCGGCATCATCGGCGTGGTCTACGCCGTCAAGCAGGTCGCCACCCACGGCATGGGCTGGGAGGTGTGGGCGGCCGCCGTCATCGGAGGCGGCGCGCTCTACGCCTTCGTACGCCGCCAGTTCACGCTGCCGGCCCCGCTCCTCGACATGCGGCTCTTCAAGCACCGCGGGTTCTCCGGCGCGGTCCTCGCCGACCTGCTCACCGTCTTCGGCCTGTCCGGACTGGTCTTCTTCCTCTCCCAGTTCCTCCAGCTCGTCCAGGGCCGCGAACCGCTCGAAGCCGGCCTCGCCGAACTGCCCGCCGCCGTCGGCGCCGTGGTCACCGGCCTGGTCGCGGGCAGCTACGCCCGCAAGTACGGGGTACGGGTCATCGTGACCGGAGGCCTCGCCGCCATCGGCATCGCGCTGGCCGCGCTGACCGTGATCCACAAGGAGACCGGCTACCCGCTGCTCGGCGCGGCCCTGCTCATCGTCGGCCTCGGCGCAGGCTTCTCCTTCACCGTCACCGCCGACGTGATCCTCTCCAGCGTGCCCAAGGAGCAGGCCGGATCCGCCTCGGCCGTCTCCGAGACCGCCTACGAACTGGGCGCCGCCCTCGGCATCGCCCTGCTCGGCTCCGTCGTCACCGGCGTCTACCAGGGCTTCACCGCCCCGGCCTCCGTCAGCGGCCCCGTCGCCGACGCCGCCCACGAATCCCTCGGCGGCGCCGTCGAAGCGGCCAAGTCACTGGACCCGCAGACCGCCCAGCAGATGGTCGGCGCCGCCCAGGAAGCCTTCGTCGACGGCCTGCGGCTGGCCTCCGGGGTGGGCGCGGCCGTCCTGCTGGCCACCGCCGTGGCCGCCTGGTTCCTGCTCAAGGGGCAGGAACTCCAGGACGGCATCGAGCACTGACGCCACGCGGCGGCTCGTCAAGGGATGCGGTCCCGCGCGGAGTTGACAGTCCGTGGAACCGCGGGACACCATCCCGGCGATGGAGATCACCGACTTGACCCCGGCGGAGCGCCGCGTATGGGACGCCTTCCCCCGCGGGGAAGGCGTCGATTTCCGGGAGGACCGGGCCGAGGAGGCCACCGACGGCGCCTCGTGGGGACCCGACCGGACCGTACGCGCCGAAGTCCTCGCCCACCTGCTGCTGCGCGGCGCGGTCCCCCTCGACGGGCAGGTCCCCGGGCTCAACGTCCGCGGCGCCCGGATCATCGGCAAGCTCAACCTCAAGTACGCCGACATCGACCACGCGATCCGGCTGCGGGCCTGCTGGTTCGAGCGCAAACCCCTCCTGTACGGGGCCCGGTTGAGGATCGTGTCACTGAGCGACTCGGCCCTGCCCGGCCTGACCGCCTCCACCGTCAGCGTCGACATCGCGCTCAAGCTGTCCTGCTGCCGCATCACCGGGCCGGTACGCCTCGCCGGCGCCCGGATAGCAGGCGGACTCTTCCTCCGGAAGGCGGTCATCGGCACGGCGGGCCCGGCCGAGGAGGGCCAGGAGGCGGCGCTCCAGTTCAACCACGCCGACATCGGCACCGACGTCATCGCCATGGAGCTCACCGTCCACGGCCAGACCCGCATCAACGGCGCCACCGTCGGCGGCCAGATCAACTTCGACGACGCCCGGCTCCTCGCCCCCGGCGCGACCGCCCTGCACGCCGAGATCCTCAACGTCGGCACCGACCTGCGCGCCATGCGGCTGGAGGCCCGCGGCCGGGTCAACCTCACCGGCTCCCGGATACCGGGCCAGCTCAACTTCGCCTACGCCCGCCTCATCAACCCCGGCGGGGTCGCGCTGCGCGCCTCCAGCTGTGTCGCCGGCGAGGTGTGGCTGCGCAACTGCCCGACCGTCCAGGGCGGTGTGAACCTGCGCCGCTCCCAGTTCGACCTGCTCCACATCGCGCCCGAGACCTGGCCGGAGCAGGTCCGCATCGCGGGACTCGGCTACCGCGCCCTCAGCCCGCACGTTCCCGCCGAGCAGAGACTGCCCGTCCTGGAGCGCGAGGAGTCGGGCTACCTCCCGCACGCCTACGAACAGCTCGCCACGGCCTACCGCACGGCGGGCGACGAGGCTGCGGCGCGGACCGTCCTGCTCGCCAAACTGCGCCGGCACCGCCGCACCCTGCCCCGGATCGCCCGATTCTGGGGGCTGCTCCAGGACGCCACCGTGGGCTACGGGTTCCGGCCGCTGCGCGCCGCGGGCTGGCTGCTGGCGCTGCTGATCACGGGGACCGTCGCGTACGGGCTCCATCCGCCCCGGGAGCTGAAGCAGGGGGAGGCGCCGGACTTCAACCCGGTCTTCTACACGATCGACCTGATGCTGCCGATCATCGGCTTCGGGCAGGAAGCGCCCTTCGCGCCGGACGGCTGGTACCAGTGGCTGTCGTACCTGCTGATCGTGACCGGCTGGGTCCTCGCCACGACGACCGCGGCGGGCGTCAGCCGGTCACTGCAACGGCAGTAGCCCGGCCGTCAGGCCGCCTTGGCCTTGGTCGCGTACATGTCCACGTACTCCTGGCCGGAGAGCCGCATGACCTCGGCCATCACCGAGTCGGTGACGGCGCGCAGCACGTAGCGGTCGCGGTCCATGCCCTCGTACCGGGAGAACTCCATCGCCTCGCCGAACCGGACGGTGACCCGGCCCGGGCGCGGCATGCCGGCGCCGCCGGGCTGGAGCTTGTCGGTGCCGATCATCGCGAAGGGGACGACGGGCGCGCCGGTCATCAGGGTCAGGCGGGCGATGCCGGTGCGGCCCCGGTAGAGGCGGCCGTCGGGGGAGCGGGTGCCCTCGGGGTAGATGCCGAAGATCTTGCCCTCTTCGAGGATCCGCCGACCGGTCATCAGGGCGGCGACTCCGCCGTTGGCCCCGTCGCGGTCCACGGGGATCATGCCGGCGCCGGTGAAGAACCAGGCCATGGCCCGGCCCTTGATGCCCTTGCCGGTCACGTACTCGTCCTTGCCGATGAAGTGGACCGTGCGGTCGCACACCAGCGGCAGGATCATCGAGTCGATGAAGGTGAGGTGGTTGCCCGCGAGGATCACCGGCCCGGTGCCCGGAATGTTCTCGATGCCCTCGACGCGGGTGCGGAACATCAGGCGCATGACGGGTCCGACAGTGGCTTTGATCAGGCGCGTACGGAACAACGTGGGCCCTCCGGCATCGAAAAGCTAGGGTTCTCGCACCCACCACGCGGCGGTAGTGCAGGTGAGGACGATACTCGTGGGTCCGGTCTGATCGCACATCGGGTTCACGAGGTGGATACGCAGTGTTGACGCACGTTTCCGCCGTGTTCCGCCCGCGCACCCCCGCCCGCCACCGTCGCTTGCCTACCATCGGCACGCGGATTCGGGCCGTTGGCCCCGGAGATCCCGGGACGCCCGCCCCTTGTCCGATGGGGAGTGGCACTGATGACACAGGGTGGGGCAGCGCGGCGCACGGTACTGGGCGCGGCCGTCGTCGCGGCGGGCGGAGCCTTCGGCGGAATCGTGGCGGGCGGCGGTCCGGCCGCGGCGGCGGAGAGCGGCCACGGGGGAGGCGCGGGAGGCGGTCGGGGCGGCGGCTACCGGGACCTTCCGGTGCCGACGGTCATCGGGCACCGCGGAGCCAGCGGCTACCGGCCCGAGCACACGCTCGGGTCCTACCAGCTCGCGCTCGACCTCGGCGCCGACGTCGTCGAACAGGACCTCGTGCCCACCAAGGACGGCCACCTGGTGTGCCGCCACGAGAACGAGATCGGCGGCACGACGGACGTCGCCGACCACCCCGGGTTCGCCGCCCGCAAGACGACCAAGACGATCGACGGGGTCGCCGTCACGGGCTGGTTCACCGAGGACTTCACCCTCGCCGAGCTGAAGACCCTGCGCGCGAAGGAACGCATCCCCGCCCTCCGGCAGCGCAACACGCTCTACGACGGCCGCTGGGACGTCCCCACCTTCGAGGAGGTGCTCCGCTGGGCCGACCGCGAGGGCCGGCGGCGCGGTAAGCGCGTGTGGCTGCACGTGGAGACCAAGCACCCCAGCTACTTCCGCGGCCTGGGCCTCGGCCTGGAGGAGCCCCTCGCCAGGCTGCTGCGCCGCTACGGGCGCGACGGCCGGGGCGCCCCGCTCTTCCTGCAGTCCTTCGAACCCTCCAGCATCCAGCGGCTCTCCCGGCTGGTCTCCAGCCCGCGCGTGGTGCTCCTCTCGGCGGCGGGCACCCGCCCGTGGGACTTCGAGCTGGCCAAGGATCCCCGGACGGTCGCCGATCTGGTCAGGCCCGACGGGCTGCGCTGGATCGCCGGCTTCGCCCAGGGCATCGGACCGACCATGGACCTGATCCTGCCGCGCGACGCCGCCGGCAAGCTCGGCGCCCCGACCACCCTGGTCGCGGACGCCCACGCGCAGGGGCTGATCCTGCACCCCTACACCGCGCGGAACGAGAACAACTTCCTGCCGGCCGACTACCGCAAGGGCACCGACCCGACGGCCTACGGGGACGCCTTCGGCGCCTTCAAGACCTACTTCGAACAGGGCATCGACGGCATCTTCACCGACCATCCCGACACCGGGTTGCTCGCGGCGGAGGCCTTCCGCCCGGGCCGCGGCGTCAACGCCTGACCGGAGCTTCTCGTACGAGTGGGCCGTGCCCGGCGGGGAAACCGCCCGGCACGGCCTTCGCGTCCCGCCCGGCATGGACCTGCTGAAGGCTGACCTCCCCGACCTGTTCGAAACGCTCCGCCCGCTGCTCGCGGCCGAAGCGGCCGCCGAGACCGCGGGCACCGGGGTGGACGCCGCCGACCTGGAGCAAGCCGTCTGGGTCAGGCTGCTGGAGCACCGCCGCATCCCCGCCGAACCCGCCGACTGGCTGCGCCGGGCGGTGCGCGGAGAGGCCCGCCGGGCGCGGCGCCGGGCCCGGCACGAAGTCCCGTACGGCCACCGCCAGCACTCGGCGGACGGCGGGTCCGGCGCGGGGGCCCGTACCAGCACGGGCGCAGAACCGGAAGACGCCCTACTGCACGGCGAGGAGAACCGGGCCCTCCGATCGGCGGTCGCCCGATTGCCCGGAAGGTGTCCGGAGCTCATGAGGGCACTTCTTTCGCCCAGGGACCTCACTTACCGTGAAATCGCAGGAGAGTTGGGTATCTCACAAGGAAGTTTGGGGCCCGTCCGTTCCCGTTGCCTGGGATGTCTGCGCAGAATGCTGGCCGTAGAGGTTGCGGCTCCCGCCCTGCGGGGAATGGAGCGGTAGACCAACAGGCCACCAGGTGAGCGGGAGGCATGCGCACATGGGCATGAGCGTGACGATTTCGGCGGCAGACGCCGAGGATGCCGAGCAGATCATCAAGCTGCAGTATCTGGCGTTCCAGAGCGAGGCCGAGCTGTACGGCAACTACCGCATCCAGCCGCTCACCCAGTCCCTGGACTCCCTCAAGGCCGAACTGGCCTCGGACACCGTCCTGGTGGCCCGGCTCGGCGAGGAGATCGTCGGGGCCGTGCGCGGCACCGTCGACGAGGAGGGCACCGGCAAGATCGCCAAGCTCTGCGTGCACCCCCGGCTCCAGGGCCACGGCCTCGGCGCCCGGCTGCTGAGCGCGGTCGAGGCGGCCCTGTCCGGCGACGACGCGACCACCCGCTTCCGGCTGCACACCGGCCACAAGAGCGAGTCGAACCTGCGGCTCTACCGCAAGGCCGGCTACACCCAGGTCGGCGGGCGCACCGCGTCCGACGGCGTCCGTCTGGTGATCCTGGAGAAGGAGGCCAAGGAGGCCACCGACTTCGCGGTCAGCGCCTGACGGCCAACGCCGAAGGCCTGACGCCTGACGCCTGACGCCTGACGCCTGACGCCTAGCGCTTCGCGCGGAGCCAGAGCATCCCGGTGATCGGCAGGATCACCGGGATGAACAGGTAGCCCATTCCGAAGTCCGACCACACGGTCGCGTCGGGGAAGGCCTCGGGCCGCGCCAGGGTCCAGGTGCCCACGACGAGCACGCCGGCCAGCTCGGCGGCGCAGCAGATCCGCGCCGCCTTGCGGGCCGTCTCCCCGCCGCGCACCAGCGAGTACGTGATGAAGGCATAGACCAGCGCGGCCACGGCCGACAGCGAGTACGCGAGCGGCGCCCGGTCGAACTCGGTGGAGATCTGGTAGATCGAGCGCGAGACCGCGCCGACGGTGATCACTCCGTAGAACCAGACCAGCAGCACCCCCGGCCCGGTGACCAGGCGCTTGTGCCCGCCCGCCGGGGTGGCGCCGGCCGTGGTGTCCGTGTCGGTATCAGGCACCGGTGTTTCCCCAGATGTCGTAGAGCCGTACTTCGAGCACGGCGAGGACGACCGCTCCGGCGGCCACCGTCACCGAACCCCATTTGGTCCGCTCGCTCAGCGAGAGCAGCCCCGCGGCCGGGATGGTCGCGAAGGCTCCCACCAGGTAGGCCAGGAAGAGCACCGTGCCCTGGCCGGGCTTCTCGCCACGGGCGAGCTGGACCAGGCCGATCACCAGCTGGGCCAGGACCAGTACGGTCACCACGGCCATGCCGATGAAGTGCCAGTCCTTGGTCGGCTGGTCCCGCCAGGCGGCGAAACCGCACCAGGCGGCGAGAGCGAGTGCGGCCACGCCGATGGCGACCGTCAGGGCGTCGAGCATGCAGCGAGGGTATTACGGGCCGAAAGGCCCGATGCGCTCACCCCTGCCGCGGGGCTTTCCTTGAAGACATGAAGCTGCTGCGAGGGAAGCTCGGCCCGCAATTCGAAGCGCTGCTGTTCGACAACGACGGCACGCTCATCTCCTCGGTGGAGTCGGTGCACCGCTGCTGGACCGTCCCCCAGACTCCGTCCGGGGGGACCCCCGGGGCCCGGGAGCACGGGGTCACCGAGGAGGCCTTCGCCGCGGTGGAACTCCACGGCCGCCCGGCCGCGGAGATCATCGCCGATCTCCTGCCCGAGGACGTACGGGCCGGGGCGCACGCCCGGATCGAGGTGCTGGAGACAGAGGACGTGGCGGGCGGCGTGGTCCTGCTGCCCGGAACCAAGGAACTGCTCTCGGCCCTTCCCGTCGGCCGCTGGGCCGTGGTCACCTCCGCGACCCTCCCCCAGCTACCGCTGGGAGGTGCCCCCCGGGCTGGCCGAGGCCCGGCTGCGGGAGGTCGGCATCGCCGTCTGGGAGGAGGGGGGCCCGGAGATGGTGGCCGCCGACGACATCACCCGCGGCAAGCCCGACCCGGAGCCCTTCCTGCTGGCGGCCGCCCGGCTCGGCGTGGACCCGGCCCGCTGCGCGGTCTTCGAGGACGTCCCCGCCGGCCTGGCCGCGGGCCGCGCCGCCGGGATGACCACCGTGGCCTTGACCACAACGCACCCCGCCGGCGAACTCGACGCGGACGTGGTCGTACGGGACCTCTCGGCCGTGTCCGTGCTGGTCGGAGCCGATGGTGTGACGATCGAGACGGACGATCGGCCCTGACCATTGGTGTCCGGTATGCGGCCGAAATCCGTCCGCTATTCGGACGGCTTTGATCGGTGACGGGGAACGTCTGGTTTACTGGGCCCATGACCACGACGAGCAGCCGCACCCTTGCGACCGAGGCGACGATGACGCCCGGTGCTCGTTGTATGTGTCGAATGCGCGCCTTCTGAGGGCCCCTGCCCCAGGTCTCACGCCCCGAAGCGAGACCGGCCGAGCAGCTCCCGGCACCCCCGTGTGAACCCGGACCGCTCCTGCCCCGCGCATGCGCCGAAGCCGTCGATTTCCGATGGTTCGACCCGTATCGCGTCCCAGATGTTCGCCCCGTGCCCGGCACCCCGCTGCGCCGCGCACTCGACAGCGACGGAAATCCTGTGATCACCACATCGGGCCTCACGAAGGTCTACCCATCCCGTGGCCGCGAGGTCACCGCCCTGGACGGCGTCGACCTGCACGTCCGCCAGGGCGAGGTCTACGGAGTCATCGGCCAGAGCGGCGCCGGAAAGTCCTCCCTGATCCGCTGCGTGAACCTGCTGGAGCGCCCCACCGCCGGCACGGTGTCCGTCGACGGGGTCGACCTCACCGCCCTCGCCGGCCGGGGGCGCCGCGCGGGCAAGGAGCTCCGCGAGGCCCGCAGCCGCATCGGCATGGTCTTCCAGCACTTCAACCTGCTGTCCTCGCGCACCGTGCAGGGCAACATCGAACTGCCCCTGGAGATCCTCGGGATCTCCGGCCGCGAGCGCTCCCGCAAGGCCGCCGAACTGCTGGACCTCGTCGGCCTCGCCGACAAGGCCAAGTCCTACCCCGGTCAGCTCTCCGGCGGCCAGAAGCAGCGCGTCGGCATCGCCCGCGCCCTGGCCGGCGACCCCAAGGTGCTGCTCTCCGACGAGGCCACCAGCGCCCTGGACCCCGAGACCACCCGCCAGATCCTCCAGCTGCTGCGCGACCTCAACCGGCAGCTGGGCCTGACCGTCCTGCTCATCACGCACGAGATGGACGTGGTCAAGTCCGTCTGCGACTCGGCCGCCCTCATGCGTCAGGGCCGGATCGTCGAGGCCGGCAAGGTCACCGAGCTGCTGGCCACCCCCGGCTCAGAGCTCGCCCACGAACTGTTCCCGCTGACCGGGTCCGCGACCACCGCGGAGCACACGGTCATCGACGTCACCTTCCACGGCGAGACCGCGACCCAGCCGGTCATCTCCCAGCTGGCCCGCACCTACAACATCGACATATCGATCCTCGGCGCCGCGATGGACACCGTCGCCGGCCGGCAGATCGGCCGCATGCGCATCGAGCTGCCCGGCCGCTACGAGGACAACGTCGTACCCGTCGGCTTCCTGCGCGAGCAGGGTCTGCAGGTGGATGTCGTAGAGGCGGAGACGGACGTCGACGGCGAACTGGCCGAGCTGGTCAAGGACGGTGCGAAGTGACCTGGTCCGAAATGCAGCCGCTGCTCACGCAGGGCACCTTCGACACCCTCTACATGGTGTTGTGGTCCGCCCTGGTGACCATCCTGGGCGGACTGCCCATCGGCATCCTGCTCGTCCTCACGGACAAGGGCGGCCTGCTCCAGAACCGCGCGGTCAACAAGGTCCTCGGCGTGATCGTGAACATGGGCCGCTCGCTGCCGTTCATCATCCTGCTGATCTTCCTGATCCCGGTCACCACGGCGATCGTCGGCACCTTCATCGGCCCCACCGCCATGATCGTCCCGCTCGCCATCGGAGCCATCCCCTTCTTCGCCCGGCTCGTCGAGACCGCAGTCCGCGAGGTGGACCACGGCCTGATCGAAGCCGTCGAGTCCATGGGCGGCGGCATCCCGACCCTGGTCGGCAAGGTGCTCCTCCCGCAGGCGCTGCCCTCGCTGATCGCGGCCGTCACCACCACCGTGATCACCCTGATCGGCTACTCGGCCATGGCCGGCGCCGTCGGCGGCGAAGGCCTCGGCTCCAAGGCCATCACGTACGGCTTCCAGCGCTTCGAGACCGGCTTCATGATCGCCACCGTCGTGGTGCTGATCGTGCTCGTCACGGTGATCCAGCTCATCGGCGACGGCGTGGTACGCCTCCTCGCGCGGCGCGGTCGGACAGCCTGATCCGGGCCTGAGCCCGGCCCTTCGCCAACTTTTCCCCAGAAAGCCCGCACTTGTCGTGCTTGGGCCGTCATCCACACAGCAAGACGCAAGAAAGGCACTCTTCGTGCGCAAGAACATCAAGCTCACCGCCCTGGCCGCCACCGTTTCGGCGCTCGCCCTCGGCCTCACCGCCTGCGGCAGCTCCTCGGACCCGTCCTCCACCAAGGCCGACGGCGGCAAGACCGATGAGAGCAAGCCCCTGGTCGTCGCGGCGTCCCCGTCCCCGCACGCCGACATCCTGAACTTCGTGAAGGACAAGCTGGCGGCCAAGGAAGGCCTCAAGCTGGAGGTCAAGGAGTTCACGGACTACGTCCTGCCGAACACCGCCACCCAGCAGGGCCAGGTCGACGCCAACTTCTTCCAGCACAAGCCGTACCTCGACGACTTCAACAAGAAGAACGGCACCGACGTCGTGCCCGTCGTGAACGTGCACCTGGAGCCCCTGGGGCTGTACTCCAAGAAGGCCAAGGGCCTGAACGACATCAAGGCGGGCCAGACCATCGCCGTCCCCAACGACCCCACCAACGAGGGCCGCGCGCTCCAGCTGCTCGCCGCGAACAACCTGATCACCCTCAAGGAGGGCGTCGGCACGGCCGCCAAGCTGTCCGACATCACCGACAAGAAGGGCCTCGAGTTCAAGGAGCTGGAGGCCGCCACGGTCCCGCGCGCCCTGAACGACGTGGACGCCGCCGTCATCAACGGCAACTACGCCATCGAGGCCAAGCTCGTCCCGGCCAAGGACGCGCTCGTCCTGGAGAAGGCCGAGGGCAACCCGTACGCCAACATCCTGGCGGTCAAGAACGGCAACCAGGACGACCCGCGGATCCAGAAGCTCGCCAAGCTCCTGAACACCGACGAGGTCAAGAAGTTCATCGAGGACAAGTACCAGGGCTCGGTCATCCCGGCCTTCGGCAAGCCGGCCGCCTAGCTCCGGCCAGTGGCACCGGGCCGGCCCGATCCGGCCGGCCCGCCCGGCCCCGTACGCCCCACCGGTGTACGGGGCCGGCCTCTGCCCGCTTCCGGGCAGCCCGGCCCTGCACATCCCCAGGCCGATGCTGCATGCTGTGGCCTAAGACCCGCGGCCGCGGACCGCATACCCCGTGTATACCGTCCCGCGCCCCGGTCGCCTCGCACCACGGTCGCACCACGGTCTCAGGCTTGGAGCTGCGCATGACTACCACCTTCCCGGACGTCACCATCAGCACGGACCGGCTGGTGCTGCGCCCCTTCGAGGAAGAAGACGTCACCGCGCTCGCCGAGATGATGAACGACGAACACGTCACCGCCTGGACCTCCGTGCCGCACCCCTACACCTACGCCGACGCGGTCACCTGGGCCACGCGGACCGCCCACACGGAGCGCACCGAGGGCCGCGGCATCGTCTTCGCCGTCACCGAGTTCCTCACCCAGCGGCTGGTCGGCATCGTCCACCTGCAGGACACCGACTGGCGGACCCGCGCCACCGAGGTCGGCTACGTCACCGCCCCCTGGGCCCGCGGCGAGGGCTACGCCAGCGAGTCCGTCCGCGCCGTGGCCCGCTGGCTCTTCACCGACCAGGGCTTCGAGCGCCTCGAACTGCGCACCGCCGCCGACAACACCGCCTCCCAGCAGGTGGCCCAGAAGACCGGTTGCATCAGTGAAGGCGTCCTGCGCAACGCGTGCATAGTGCGCACCCAGAACCCCGACGGCTCCTGGGCCGACACCCGCAGCGACCTCATCGTCTGGGGCCTGGTCCCCGAGGACCTGGACGAGGACGAAGACGGGTACTCCGACTACTCCGACGGTTACGGGGACGGATACTCCGACGGCTACTCCGTCGGCTACGCGGAGCCCCGCGACGACGCCCCCGACGGCTACCGCATCCCCACCGCCCGCGCGAACGACGCGAACGGCTACGCCATCTTCTCGGACCGGAACTGACCGGATGACCGGGTAGTCTCACCAAGCCCGCCCCCCTCGACGAAGCTTCGCCCTGCCCCGGCCACCACCGGAAAGGGCCCCCTCCCACATCAGGAGACTGACGACGATGGCCGACCGGGTCACGGTGATCGGCTGGGACGGCTCCCCCCTGACCGCGGCAGCCCGGTCCGCGCTCTCCGCCGCCACCCTGGTGGCCGGCGCCGCCCACCACCTCGCACTCCCCGAAGTCCCGCCCACCGCCGAACGCGTGCGCCTGGGCAGCCTGGCCCTCGCGGCCACCCGCATCGCCGGCCACCGCGGCACCGCCGTCGTCCTCGCCGACGGGGACCCCGGCTTCTTCGGCGTCGTACGGGCCCTGCGCGCCCCGGAACACGGCCTGGAAGTGGAGGTCGTACCGGCCGTCTCCGCCGTCGCCGCCGCCTTCGCCCGCGCCGGGATGCCCTGGGACGACGCCCAGGTCGTCGTCGCCCACCGCCGCACCCTGCGCCGGGCCGTCAACGTCTGCCGCGCCCACTCCAAGGTCGCCGTCATCACCTCGCCCGGCGCCGGCCCCGCCGAACTCGCCCTGCTGCTCGAAGGAGTCCACCGCACCTTCGTCATCTGCGAGGAACTCGGCACAGACAAGGAACAAGTCACCGTCCTCACCTCCGACAAGGCCGCCGACCACAGCTGGCGCGACCCCAACGTGGTCATCGTCATCGGCGGTACGGGACCCGCCGCGGCCGCCGCCGAACCGGCCTGGCTGCTCGGCCGGAGCGCGGCACCGGCCGCCGGACGCGGCTGGGCACGCCCGCAGATCGACGTGGGAGAAGGGGAGGCCACGCAGCTGCGCGCGGCCCAGCTCGCCCGGCTCGGCCCGCGCACCGGGGACCTCGTCTGGGACATCGGCTCCGGCTCCGGAGCACTCGCCGTGGACGCCGCCGCCCTCGGCGCCGCCGTCATCGCCGTCGACGCCGACCGACACGCTTGCGAACGCACAACCACCGCCGCCCGCGCCCGGGGTGTGCAGCTCCAGGTCGTCAACGGCCGCGCCCCGCACGTCCTGGAGACCCTGCCCGAACCCGACGTCGTCCGCGTCGGCGGCGGCGGGGCCGCGGTCGTCGCCGCCGTCGCCGACCGGCGCCCCGAACGGATCGTCAGCCACGCCGCCACGCGCGACGAAGCGGAGGCCATCGGCCGGGTCCTGACCGAGGGCGGGTACGCCGTCGAGTGCGCGCTGCTCCAGTCCGTCGCCCTGGACACCCGTACCTGGACCGAACAACAGCGCTCCGTGGTGTTCCTGCTCGCCGCCGAACGCCCCGTTAACCGCCCGGACCGTCCCTAGCCGCAGGGCCGGGGTAGGCTGGCCGATCGTCGCACCGCCCGGACGATTCGGGCACGCGGCTCCGGCTGGACGCGCGACGTGGCGCAGTCCACAGAGGACCGTGGCGGTTATGGCCGACACGGTGACGAACGGGCAGGACAATACTTACTGGTTGTCGTGCGGCCGTACGTGAGGCCTCGTGGGCGACCGGGCAGTCGAAGAGGCAACACCGATGGGCGAGGGGTACGCATGACTGACACCGGCCAGGTTCCGGGCGAGGGTCTCCCGGACAGCACGGGCATGGTGGATCAGCAGGGCGTCCCCGCCCCGGTTCCCATGTCTTCCCCGGCGACCGGGAACTACGCCTTCCAGGACCTCGTGGACAACCCGGCCGAGCCGGAGGACGAGGAACTGCTGCTGATGCCGAGCAGCCAGGGCGCGTGGAGCGACCCCCAGGTCGTCCCGCCGGTGCCCGCCTTCCCCGACTTCCCCGAGCCCTCCGCGTACGCGGACGCCCCGTACGCCGATTTCGGCGGGGCCCCCGAGTACCAGCAGCCTCACCCGCCACAGCTCCCGGTCCCCGGGTCACCCCTCGGCTACGAGCCGGCCGGGTACCCGCAGCAGCCCTTCGAGGGGCAGCCGTTCGAGGCGCAGATGCAGGCGCAGGCGCAGGCGCAGGCGTTCGCGGAGCAGCCTTCCTTCGCCGACGCCTCCTACGGCGCCGGTGTGCACGAGGCCGGCGGCCGGGATTCCGGCGCCCTGGACCTCGGCGGCCTCATGGCCCCGCAGCCCCAGTCCCCGATCGCCCCCGTAGTGGCGGCCCCGGTGCGGCGGCCGCTGCACATGGGCCCGCCCGTCCCCGAGGCCACCGGCGGAGTCGTACGGTCCCTCGCGGACCGCGGCCCGGCCGCGGCGCCGGCCACGGCCCCCGTACAGTCCCCGGCCCAGACTCCGCTGACGCCGGCCGTGCCCGTTCCCGTACCGGTCGCCTCCGTGCCCTCCCTCTCCGAGCCCGTGTCGCCGGATCTGAGCACGCCGGCCACGCCCGTCCCGGTGCGCCAGTCCGGCCCGCCGACCGCCGGGCCCGAGTACCTCGACTTCACGCGGGCCGAGGCCGAGCACGTGCCGGTCCCGGCGCAGCAGCCGGTCGAGATCCCGGTCCAAGCCGGGACGCCGTGGCCCGCCGAGCCGGCTCCGGAAGCCCCGGCGCAGCCCGTCGTGGAGGCCGTCGCCGAGCCCGTCGCGGAGCCTTCGGCCGAGCCGGTCGCGGTGCCCGTCGCGGCCCCCGTCGCCTTCGCCGAGCCCCAGGCGGTCCTCGTGCCCGAGCCGGAGTCCGTGCCGGTGGCGGAGCCGCTGCCGGTCGCCGTGGCCGAGCCCGTCCTCGCGGAGCACGCGCCGGAGCCCGTCGCCGAGCCCCTCGCCGAGCCCGTCGTCTTCGCGGTGCCCGAGGCCGCCGCCGTGCCGGCATCCGAGCCCGTCGCGGTGCCCCAGGCCGAGGCCGGGGTTCCGGCCGAGGTGCTCGCCGTCGTGGAGCCCGAGCCCGAGGCCGCGCCGGTCGTGGAGCCCGAGCCGCAGCCCGCAGAAACGGTGGTTCAGGCCGAGGAGCCGGAGCCCCTGCCCGAGCCCGCCGCCGTCGTGGTCCCCGAGCCCGAGCCGGCCGCCGTCGCGCAGGCCGACGTACCGCTGGAGGCCGGACCGGCCCCCGAGGCCGGAACCGAGCCGCGGCCCGAGCCGGAAACCGAGCCCGAGGCCCCCGTCACCGAGGCGGCCCCCGGATACGCCGACGCCGAGCGCGAGGCCGTCCTGCGCGTCATGCGCGAGCGCCGTGACATCCGCAAGGGCTTCCGCCGCGACCCCATCCCGCACGAGGTGCTGCTGCGCGTCCTGGAAGCGGCCCACACCGCGCCCAGCGTCGGCCACTCCCAGCCGTGGGACTTCGTCGTCATCAAGTCCGCCGAGACCCGCCGGACGATGCACGAGCTCGCCGAGCGCCAGCGCGAGGCCTACGCGAAGTCGCTGCCCAAGGGCCGCGCCAAGCAGTTCAAGGAAATCAAGATCGAGGCCATCCTCGACACCCCGGTGAACATCGTGGTCACCGCCGACCCCACCCGCGGCGGCCGCCACACCCTGGGCCGGCACACCCAGCCGCAGATGGCTCCGTACTCCTCGGCCCTCGCCGTGGAGAACCTCTGGCTCGCCGCGCGCGCCGAAGGTCTCGGCGTCGGCTGGGTCAGCTTCTTCGACGAGCGCGAGATGGTCCGTGAGCTCGGCCTGCCGGAGCACCTGGAGGTCGTCGCCTACCTGTGCATCGGGTACGTGGACGAGTTCCCCGACGAGCCCGAGCTCGCGCAGGCCGGCTGGTCGCAGCGGCGGCCCCTCGCCTGGGTCGTGCACGAGGAGACGTACGGGCGCCGCGCGCTGCCCGGCGAGGAGCCGCACGACCTGCTCTCCGAGACCGTCGCCAGCATCCGCCCGCTCGACGCGAAGGCGCTCGGCGAGGCGTGGGAGCGGCAGAAGCGCATGACCAAGCCCGCCGGGGCCCTGGGCATGCTCGAGATCATCTCCGCCCAGCTGTCCGGCCTCTCGCGGGTCTGCCCGCCGCCGATCCCGGAGCCCGCCGCGGTGGCGATCTTCGCGGGCGACCACGGCGTGCACGCCCAGGGGGTCACCCCGTGGCCCCAGGAGGTCACCATGCAGATGGTGGCCAACTTCCTGGGCGGCGGCGCGGTGTGCAACGCGTTCGCCAACCAGGTGGGCGCCGAGGTCTGCGTGATCGACGTGGGCGTCGCCGGCGACCTCCCGGCCACGCCGGGGCTGCTGCCGCGCAAGGTCCGCCCGGGCACGGCCGACCTCTCGGTCGGGCCCGCGATGACCCGCGAAGAGGCTGTCGCGGCCATCGAGGTGGGCATCGAGACCGCCCGCGACCTGGTCGCGGCGGGGAACAAGGCTCTGCTTACTGGAGAGATGGGCATCGCCAACACCACGGTGTCGGCGGCGCTGATCTCGGTCTTCACCGGGGTGGACCCGGGTGAGGTCACGGGCCGGGGCACGGGCATCAACGACGAGACGCACGCCCGCAAGGTCGAGGTCGTGCGGCGCGCGCTGGAGCTCCATCAGCCGGACCCGGCGGACCCGATCGGCGTCCTGGCGGCCATCGGCGGCCTGGAGCACGCGGCGATCGTGGGCCTCCTCCTCGGCGGAGCCTCCCTGCGCACCCCGGTGATCCTCGACGGCGTCAGCGCCGGCGCGGCCGCCCTGGTGGCCCGGGCCATCGCGCCGGAGTCGCTGTCGGCGTGCATCGCCGGACACCGCAGCGCGGAGCCGGGCCACGTGGCCGCCCTGAACAAGCTCGGCCTGCGCCCCCTGGTCGACCTGGACCTCCGCCTCGGCGAGGGCACGGGGGCGCTGCTGGCGCTGCCGCTGGTGCAGAGCGCTGCGCGGGCCATGCATGAGGTGGCGACCTTCGACTCGGCGGGTGTCACGGAGAAGTAGCGGGGGCTGCGGGGCCGGTGCCGGGGACGGGGTGGGGTGTCGTCCGGGACTCATGATTTATGGCGCCCTGTGCCGCGCTGCGTCCCGGATGGCTTCTTTCGCGCCAACACATCACGTTTTACGTCCCGGACGACACCCCACCCCGTCCCCGTCCCGTCCCCGTCACTGGCGGGCATCCAGCCCCGCCGGGCCACACCCAGCCCCTAGGCCACACCCAGCCCCTCCGGGCCACATCCAGCCCCTCCGGCGTTTGAGGAGCGGGGTCCGGGGCGGAGCCCCGGTTTCGGGAAGGGGCGGGGTGGGGGAGAGCCCCGCAGGGCTTCCGTCGAGCCGCGTCGGCCAGGCGCCGCGCAGCCGACCCGGGACGGGAGCCCGCGTACGGGCCCGGGATCATGGGGCGGGAGCCCCGTGGCCTGGGGCGGAGCCGGGGCACCGGCGGGCCGGGGCAGCCGCCCCCCGGGGCGACCACCGCGCAGGTGGGTCGTATCGTGGACCCCGGACGGGCCACCGCACGTCACCGCCCGATCAGCCGCTCCAGCGACGCAGCGGCCCGCCGTCACCGCCGCATCAGGAGCCGCAACCGCCATGGGACACCCGGCACACCCCGCCTACCCCGTCGGACTCCGTCTCACGGGCCGCCGAGTCGTCGTGATCGGCGGTGGCCAGGTCGCCCAGCGCCGACTGCCCGCGCTCATCGCGGCCGGCGCCGACATCGTCCTGATCTCGCCCTCCGCCACCCCCTCCGTGGATGCCATGGCGGAGACCGGCGAGATCCGCTGGGAGCGCCGCCGCTACGAGGACGGCGACCTCGCCGGAGCCTGGTACGCCCTGGTCGCCACCCGGGACCGTGCCGCCAACGACGCCGCCTCCGCCGAAGCCGAGCGCGAGCGGATCTGGTGCGTCCGCGCCGACGACGCCGAGGCCGCGAGCGCCTGGACCCCGGCCACCGGCCGGGTGGAGGGCGTCACCGTCGCCGTACTGAGCGGCAACGACCCCCGCCGCTCCGCCGCCGTCCGCGACGCGGTCGTCGAGGGACTGCGGGACGGTTCCCTGACCGCCGCCCGCCCGCACACCCCCGGTGTGTCCCTGGTCGGCGGAGGCCCCGGCGACCCGGACCTGATCACGGTCCGCGGCCGCCGCCTGCTCGCCGAGGCCGACGTGGTCATCGCCGACCGGCTGGGCCCCCGTGACCTCCTCGACGAGCTCCCGCCGCACGTCGAGGTCATCGACGCCGCGAAGATCCCGTACGGCCGTTTCATGGCTCAGGAAGCCATCAACGACGCCCTGATCACGCACGCCAGGGCCGGCAAGGCCGTGGTCCGGCTCAAGGGCGGGGACCCGTACGTCTTCGGCCGCGGCATGGAGGAGCTCCAGGCCCTCGCCGAGGCAGGCATCCCCTGCACGGTCGTGCCCGGCATCTCCAGCTCGATCTCCGTGCCCGGCGCGGCCGGCATCCCGGTCACCCACCGGGGCGTGGCCCACGAGTTCACCGTGGTCAGCGGCCACGTCGGCCCCGACGATCCGCGCTCCCTGGTGGACTGGGCCTCCCTCGCCAAGCTCACCGGCACCCTGGTCATCCTCATGGGCGTCGACAAGATCGGCCTGATCGCCGAGGCGCTGGTGCGCCACGGCCGCCCCGCCGACACCGCCGTCGCCGTCATCCAGGAGGGCACCACCGCCTCCCAGCGCCGCGTGGACGCCACCCTGGCCACGGTCGGGGAGACCGTCAAGGCCCAGGAGGTCAGGCCGCCCGCCGTCATCGTGATCGGCGACGTGGTGAAGGTCCACCGGCCCGCGGCCGAGTGACACCCCGCGTTCGCGCAACCCCGCAGAGCCGTTGGCACCGCACCCAGGACAAGGCAGTATCACCCTGTGGCTGATCTCATCACCGTCGAGGACCCCGACGACCCGCGCCTGCGCGATTACACGGGCCTGACCGACGTCGAACTCCGGCGCAGGCGCGAGCCCGCGGAAGGTCTCTTCATCGCCGAGGGCGAGAAGGTGATCAGACGCGCCAAGGACGCCGGGTACGAGATGCGCTCGATGCTGCTCTCCGCGAAGTGGGTCGACGTCATGCGCGACGTCATCGACGAGCTCCCGGCCCCGGTGTACGCCGTCAGCCCGGAGCTCGCCGAGCGCGTCACCGGCTACCACGTGCACCGCGGCGCCCTCGCCTCCATGCAGCGCAAGCCGCTGCCCACGGCCGAGGAACTGCTCGCCACCACCCGGCGCGTGGTCATCATGGAAGCGGTCAACGACCACACCAACATCGGGGCCATCTTCCGCAGCGCGGCCGCCCTCGGCATGGACGCGGTGCTGCTCTCGCCCGACTGCGCGGACCCGCTGTACCGGCGCTCCGTCAAGGTCTCCATGGGCGCGGTGTTCTCCGTCCCGTACGCCCGGCTCGAAGCCTGGCCCAAGGGCCTGGACTCGGTGCGCGAGGCGGGATTCAAGCTGCTCGCCCTCACCCCGCACCAGAAGGCCTCGCCGATCGACGAGGCGGCCCCCCAGGACCTGGAGCGGGTCGCGCTGATGCTGGGCGCGGAGGGGGACGGACTGTCGACGCAGGCACTGGTCGCGGCCGACGAGTGGGTACGGATCCCGATGGCGCACGGGGTGGACTCGCTGAACGTGGGCGCGGCCGCGGCCGTCGCCTTCTACGCGGTGGCCAGCGGCCGCCCGTAGGCCCTAGATGTATTGACCTGCAGGGTTGTTGACGCGGCTGATGGGTGGTTTGCCGTCGAGTGCGGTGTGGCAGCGGTGGTGGTTGTAGGTGTGGAGGAAGTCTGTCAGGGCTGCTGTCCGTTCGTCGTTTGAGGTGTAGGGCCGTAGGTAGGCCCATTCGTCCAGCAGGGTGCGGTTGAAGCGTTCGACTTTGCCGTTGGTCTGGGGCCGGTAGGGGCGGGTGAGTTTGCCGCTCGCGCCGAGGTCGGCCAGGACGTTCTTCCAGGCCAGGCCTTTGCGGTAGGCCCAGGCGTTGTCGGTCAGGACCCGTTCGATGCGGGTGATGCCCTGGGAGAGGAGGAACGCGGCCGCGCGGGTGAGGAAGGCCGCGCAGGTGGCGGCTTTCTCGTCTGGGTGGATCTCGCTGTAGGCGAGGCGGGAGTGGTCGTCGACGGTGGAGTGGACGTAGTCGAAGCCCATGGCGGAGCGGGTGGTGCGGCCGGCCTGGCGGCCCAGGACTTTGTGGCCGCCGCCGTCGGGGATCCGGCCGAGTTTCTTCACGTCGATGTGGACCAGCTCGCCCGGGCGGTCGCGTTCGTAGCGGCGGATCACGGTGCCGGTGGGGCGGTCGAACCAGGCGAGCCGGTTCAGGCCGTGGCGGGTCAGGATCCGGTGGACGGTCGAGGCGGGCAGGCCCGGGACCGGGCCGATCCTCGCGGGGCCCAGCTTGCGGGTCCGACGCAGGTCGCAGACCTTCGCCTCGATGGCGGCCGGGGTCCGGTGCGGCGTCCTGTGAGGCCGGCTGGACCGGTCGTGAAGACCCGCCTCGCCCTCGGCCCGCCACCGGCGCACCCACTTGTGGGCAGTGGCCCGCGATATGCCCATCTCGGCTGCTACGTGGGCGACCGGACGTCCCGATGCGACCCGATCGACCAGCAGGCGCCTACCGAAGACAGTCAGCCGGGCATTACGGTGGGACACGAAGACCTCCGTTGTGCAATGGGTTCCTAGACAGCTCCCACCACACCGGAGGTCTTCGCCATGTTCAAGACCTGCCAGGTGTCAACAACGCTCGTGATCAATACACCTAGAGCTTCTGGGCCAGTGCGATGCCCAGCGCCACGAGCAACGTCACCACGACGAAGACGATCAGGCGCTGGCGCATCAGCCTGGGGTCCGGCCGGGACGGCCGCCGCCCCGTGCCCGTCGTACGGGGAGCCGGGCGGCCGCCCGTACGCCCGGCGGTGGAGCCGGGGCCCCGCGAGCCGGTGCTCCGGGGCGAGGAAGGCCGCGAGTCGGGCCCGCCGCGCGGTCCCTGACCCTTGGCCGGCGTCTTCGCCTGGCCCGCTCCGGTTCCCGTACCCGCTCGTCCCGGCACGGGGGTGCCGGCGCCGCGGCGCTCCGTGCGCTGCTCGGCGTACCCCTCGGCGTAGTCCTCGGGCAGTCGCCCCGTCGGCCGCTCGGTCCGCGCCCGCTGCGCCGGCGGACGGCTCTCGCCCATTCCGTGCGCCTCGCGGGCCGCGATCTCCTTGAGCCGCATCGACAGCTGGAGGGTGGTCGGCCGCTCGTCGGGATCCTTCGCCAGGCAGGCCCGTACGAGGGGGGCGAGCGCGTCCGGAACACCCTGGAGGTGGGGCTCCTCGTGCACCACGCGGTAGAGCATGACCTCGGAACTGCCGTGCCCGAAGGGCGAGTCGGCGGTGGCCGCGTAGGCGAGGGTGGCGCCGAGGGAGAAGACGTCGGTGGCGGGCGTCACGGCGGCTCCGCGGACCTGCTCGGGCGCCAGGAAGCCGGGGGAGCCGACGGCTGTTCCCACGTGGGTGAGGGTGCTGGCGCCGGTGGCCCAGGCGATGCCGAAGTCGATGATGCGGGGGCCCTTGGGCGACAGCAGGATGTTCGAGGGCTTGAGGTCGCGGTGGACCACCCCGGCCTCGTGTACGGCGACCAGTCCCTCGGAGAGCGCGGCGCCGATGGCGGCGATGGCCACGGCCGTCAGGGGGCCCTCCTCGGCCACCTTGTCGTGCAGGGAGGGGCCGGGCACGTACTGCGTGGCGAACCAGGGGCGCTCCGCCTCCAGGTCCGCGGCCACCAGGCGCGCGGTGCACCCGCCGCGGATCCGCCGGGCGGCGGAGACCTCTCGGGCGAAGCGCGAGCGGAACTCCTGGTCCTCGGCGAGGTCCGGCCGAATCACCTTGAGCGCGACGCGCTGTCCGCGCCGGTCGGAGCCCAGATAGACGACGCCCATGCCGCCGGCGCCGAGGCGCCGGTGCAGCCTGAACGAGCCGACGACACGCGGGTCCTCGCGCCGGAGCCGCATCATCGCCATGTCCACCCCGCTGACCGGTCGTCCTGTTGACGTGGCACAGCTTACGGACCATCCGGCATGCGCGCTCAGAGGCCGCGCCCTCGCCGGGGGATTCGATTGTCAGTACGGGGCAGTCCACTTGGGGATTCACCGAACCACCGGTAGGACGCATGTGCGGACCGGGGTGGTTCGGTCAAGCCGGGCTGGAGACAAGGGAATTGGGGTCCGGGGCGGGGTGGAGGGGGAGCGGCGGCCGCGGGGGCGGCCGGCCCCGCGCGGTTGATCTTGGGAGTGCCTGGTCGGCGGCCGGACGTGTGCGGTGAGTGACGGAAGTGAGCGAAGTCACTACGCTCCGGTGATCCCCTCCGGGATGACCCTCAGAGCGGGGGACCGGTCTCCACCCAGGGGAGTACGCGCGGGGTGCACGGGTCATCCTCCTGGAGGCCAGGCAATGGGTACGAAGGCATGAGGCCAGGAGCCTTCCCCGCACCTAGTGTTGAAGACAAGCGGCGGGTGGAGAGCACTCGTCCCCCGAGGTCATAAACCCGCCGCTGCCAAACGACAGGGAGAGGACCATGGCGGACATCGCACGGCAGGGACGCAAGGCATTCGCGTTCAACAGCCATGAGTCCGGTCGTCGCCACCCACTGGTGGCCGCGGCCATGGTGCTCCCCCTGGCCGCCCTCCTGCTCTTCCTCTTCGGAGGCTTCGACCAGGTGGTGGCACAGGCGTCGTCCGTAAGCGTGATGTTGGGGCGCTGAGCGGCGCCCCGGGCCCAGGAGAGCGGCCTGGGCCGGGACTGTCACCGGCCGAACCCCGTGGGGACGGGGGAGCGGTCGACGGACGGCAGGTGAAGGGTGCTGCGCGTACGGCTGGGGAGCCGGACGCGCAGCACCCTTTCTCATGCCCGCGCACGCCCTCATGACGCGCCCCGTCCCGCGCGCCTTCGCGATCCACCCCCCGACGCCCCCCGGCGCGCCCCAGTTCAGCGCTGGCGCGCCGCCCGGGCTTGGGGCCGCTGCGCCGGACTCCGTCCGGCGGTATCCGTCCGGAGTACCGCCACTGCCGCCCGGCCCCGTGCTGCGTACTCTCGTCCCGAGGAGCACCCGCCCGGGGTGCGGGGCACGGGGAGAGCCGAGGCGTGGTTCGGCTGGAGCGAGTGAGCGCGGCCGCGCTCGCCGCGTACGCGGGCGCGGCGGAGTACGTACTCCTCGCGGACCGCGACGACGGCACCGTGGTCCGCTGCGGGGACGTCGTGGCCAAGGCACACGCGGGCGACAGCGATCCCGACGCCCTGGCGGTACGCATCCGCGTGGCCGGGGACCCGGCGCTGGCCGGAGTGCTGCTGCCCCCGCTGCACACCGGGCTCGGCCTGGTCGGTTCCCGGCCCGTCTCCCTGTGGCCCTACGGTGCTCCGGTCGCTCCGGACCGCCCCGAGGAGGCCCCCTGGGAGCCGGCCGCCGAGCTCCTGGCGGCCCTCCACCGGACCCCGCTCCACCACCTTCCGTACCCGGTCCCCCCGATGCGCGGCCCGGCGAAGCTCGCCCGCGCCCTCCACCGGCTCGACGTGGCGCACCCGCCCCGGGTCCGCGCCCGCGTACGCGCGTCCGCCGGGCAGGGCCGGCCGGCGGATCCTGCTCCGCCGGCCGGTGCGGGGCCCGGGGGCCGGCAGGCCGGGGTCAGGATCCCGGGGTGCCCGGCCGGGGACGTGGACGCCGACGCCGCGCGGATGGCGGGTCTCGTCCGGGTCGCCGCGGCCACGCTCCCCGGGTGGGCCCGGGGGGAGGGGGCGGCGCCATCGGGCGGGGCGCTGTGCCACGGTGACCTGCACCTCGGGCAGCTGGTCCGGAGCCCGGCCGGGGGCTGGCTGCTGATCGACGTGGACGACCTGGGACTCGGCACGCCCGCCTGGGACCTCGCCCGGCCCGCCGCCTGGTACGCCGCCGGGCTGCTGGACACGGAGACCTGGCTGCGCTTCCTCGACGCCTACCGGGGCGCCGGCGGTCCCGCGGCCGGTGCTCCGGGCAGCGATCCCTGGCCGGAACTCGATCTCGCCGCCCGCGCGCTCACCGTGCAGACGGCCGCGCTGGCCCTCGCCAAGGCCGCCCGCGAGCGGCGCCGACTCGACGACATGGAGCGGCTGATGGTGGAGGCCTGTGCCCGAATTGCCTCCCTCCCGCCCGACTTGGAGCCGGAGGCTCCGTCGTAGGGTGAGCCTCACGCCACCGGGTACGCATCCGGTGTCGAAGCGAACGGCGAGGAGTTGATCCGGTCATGCAGTGTCCGAAGTGTCACGCGATGATGCACACCTACAACCGCAACGGTGTCCAGATAGAGCAGTGCAGCGGTTGCCGCGGCATCTTCCTCGACTACGGCGAGCTCGAGGCGCTGACCCGTCTGGAGTCCCAGTACACCTCCCAGTACGGCCAGGTCCCGCCCCCGGCCGCCCCGCCGGCCCCGGCGCCTGCCGCGTACCCGCAGCAGCACGCCGCGCCCGCGCCCGCCTGGGGCGCCCCGCAGCACGGCGGCTACGGTCACGGCCACGGCCACCGCAAGGGCGGCCTCGGCCGGATGCTCTTCTCCTCCTGAGCCGGCGCAACACGCGAAAGCCCCGGCCGTGGAAACGGCCGGGGCTTGGCGACTACTGGTGCGCGATACTGGGATTGAACCAGTGACCTCTTCCGTGTCAGGGAAGCGCTCTCCCGCTGAGCTAATCGCGCGGGACCACGTTCACGGTGCGAACACCGCAGGTGGTAGGTGTGAAGCGTACTGCGTGCGCGATACTGGGATTGAACCAGTGACCTCTTCCGTGTCAGGGAAGCGCTCTCCCGCTGAGCTAATCGCGCGGGGGTCCTTGCGGACCAGTGGACGATACTGGGATTGAACCAGTGACCTCTTCCGTGTCAGGGAAGCGCTCTCCCGCTGAGCTAATCGTCCTTGGAGGTGGAGACGGGATTTGAACCCGTGTAGACGGCTTTGCAGGCCGTTGCCTCGCCTCTCGGCCACTCCACCATGGAGCAAGCAGGGGGTCCTCGGGAAAGATGATCCCCCACCTCAGAGCGGACGACGAGACTCGAACTCGCGACATCCACCTTGGCAAGGTGGTGCTCTACCAACTGAGCTACGTCCGCAGGTCACCGTGTTCGCTCCGGGGTTTTGCCCCTTCGCTCCCTGGCGACGTGTTGAACTCTAGCGGATTCCCGGGCCAGCTCAAAAACGCGTTTCCGCAGCGTGCTGCCGCCCGATCACCGCCGGTCACCCGGCAGACGCCTCACCGGCGCCCGGGCGTCACCGGTCATAGACTCGCAGCCGTGCACGACCTGCCTCCTCTCGCCCGCTTCGGCGGCCTTCTCGCGACCGATCTCCGAGATGTCACCAGTGATCCCGCCGCCCTGGACTCCACCGGCTTCTGGGCGGTGACGGCCGATTTCGAAGGCCGTCTCGTCTGCGCGCGCTTCGGAGACATACGCCCCGACCCGGTGCCGGCCCCCGTCCCAGGGGCCTGGCGCGGCCCCGACGCGGACGAGTGGACCTCCTCCCTCGACCGGGCCGCGTACACCGCGGGCGTACGCCGCATCCGCGAGCACATCGAGGCGGGCGAGGTCTACCAGGCCAACCTCTGCCGCGTGATGTCCGCGCCGCTTCCCGATCCGGCGGGTGCCGATGTGGACGCCCTCACGGCGCTGCTCGCGCGCGGCAACCCGGCCCCCTATGCAGGAACGATTCGGCTACCGGCGCACGGCGTCGAGATCGCCACCGCGTCCCCCGAGCTCTACCTGCGCCGCAGCGGCCGCCGCGTCGAGTCGGGCCCGATCAAGGGCACCGGCCGCACCGCCGCCGATCTGCTGCCCAAGGACCACGCCGAGAACGTGATGATCGTGGACCTCGTACGCAACGACCTCGGCCGCGTCTGCGCCACCGGCTCGGTGACCGTCCCCGAACTGTGCGCGCTCGAAGAACACCCGGGCCTCGTCCACCTCGTCTCCACCGTCGCCGGGGAACTCGCCGACGGCGCCGGCTGGCCCGAGCTGCTCGCCGCCACCTTCCCGCCCGGCTCCGTCACCGGAGCCCCCAAATCCTCGGCCCTGCGGATCATCGAGGCCCTGGAGACCGCCCCGCGCGGCCCCTACTGCGGGGGCATCGGCTGGGTCGACGCGGACCGGGGCACCGCCGAGCTCGCCGTCGGCATCCGGACCTTCTGGATCGACCGCACGGCCCCCGGCGGCCCCCGGCTGCTCTTCGGAACCGGCGCCGGGATCACCTGGGGCTCCGACCCCGACCGCGAGTGGGCGGAGACCGAACTGAAGGCCGCCCGGCTGCTGCGGGTAGCGTCGGGAGCGATCGAAGCGCACGCGACCGGCGCGGGCGGGGCGATCGGCGCGATCAGCGAGATCGGCGCCGTCGGCGCGATCGATGCACAGACGGACGAAAGCGGGAGGACCGTACGGTGAGGATCTGGCTCGACGGAGCACTGAGGGACGCCGACGAAGCGAAGGTGTCCGTGTTCGACCACGGCCTCACCGTCGGCGACGGGGTCTTCGAGACGCTCAAGGCGGAGGGCGGGACCACCTTCGCGCTCACCCGGCACCTCGAGCGGCTGACCCGCTCGGCCCGCGGCCTCGGCCTGCCGGACCCCGACCTGGACGAGGTGCGCCGCGCGTGCGCCGCCGTACTGGCGGCCAACCCGCTGCCGCTCGGCCGGCTGCGCGTCACCTACACCGGGGGCGTCTCGCCGCTCGGCTCCGACCGGGGCGAGGCCGGACCGACGCTGATCGTCGCCCTCGCGGGGGCCACCCGCCGTCCCGACACCACCGCCGTGGTCACCGTCCCCTGGGTGCGCAACGAACGCTCCGCCGTGGTGGGCCTGAAGACCACCTCGTACGCCGAGAACGTGGTGGCGCTCGCCGCCGCCCACCGGGCGGGCGCCTCCGAGGCCCTCTTCGCCAACACCGTCGGGCGGCTCTGCGAGGGCACCGGCTCCAACGTGTTCGTCGTCCTCGACGGGCAGCTGCACACCCCGCCCGTGGCCTCCGGCTGCCTCGCGGGCATCACCCGGGCCCTCGTCGCCGAATGGTGCGGGGCCAAGGAGACGGACCTGCCCTTCGAAGCCCTGGAACAGGCCGAGGAGGTCTTCCTGACCTCCTCCCTGCGCGACGTCCAGGCCGTCGTACGGATCGACGGGCGCGAGCTGGGCTCCGCCCCCGGCCCCGTCACGGCGGAGGCCATGCGGATCTTCGACGCCCGCTCCGCCGAGGACGCCGACCCCCGCTCCTGACCGGGACCGGACCTATTCGCTGTCCATCGGGCCGCAGGGCGGGTAGAACTCGATTGATGACCACCACCCTGCGGCCGAGCGGGCCGCTTCAGCAGAGCACCGGCGGGGCGCGTTCGCGCCCGTACGAGATCCGCGTCAACAGCAGGCGCGTCGGCGCCCTGCTGCTCGCCGCCGACACCCCCTTCGGGCCGACGGTCGCCGAGATCCGCGAGCTCGCCGTCGAGGAGCCCGACCGCCGGCGCGGCCGCGCCACGGTCGCCGCGCTCGCCGCCGAGGAGGTGCTGCGCGGCTGGGGCTGCCGGCGGGTCCGCGTCTCGGTCCCGGCCGGTTCGGCGGGCGGCCTGCGCCTGGCGGCCGCCCTCGGGTACGCGGAGTACAGCCGCAACATGGCCAAGGAACTCCCGGCCGAGCCGCCCGCGCTGTCCGAGGGGGTGGCCGGCCGCCCGATGACGGAGGCCGAGTTCGAGACCTGGCACGCGGCGGGACTGGAGGAGTACGCGCAGAACTGGATCAGCCGGGGCATGCCGGCCGCCGCCGCGCACGTGAAGTCGGCGAACGACCACGCGGCCATGCTGCCCCTGGGCCTGGCCACCCCCGACGTCAGCTTCTCCGTGCTGGAGGCGGCCGGCGTCCCCGTGGGCACCGTGTGGGTCGCGCCGAGCGGCGGGGCGTCCTACGTCTACGACGTCGCGGTCGCCGAGGAGCACCGCGGCCGCGGCTACGGCCGGGACCTGATGCTCCTCGCGGAACGCACCGCCCTCGCCGCCGGCCACCGGGTGCTCGCACTGCACGTCTTCAGCGACAACGTCCCGGCCGTGCGGCTCTACGAGTCCCTCGGCTACCGGACGACCGACGTCAACTACACCAAGGACCTGATCTAGGAACCTCAGGACCGGAGGAGACCTAGGCGTCCGCGGCGAGCAGTCGGTCGGCGATCTCCTCGATGCGCTCGCGCAGGCCGTCCTGGCTCTTGCCGCCGTCGAGGCGCTCGCCGTCGATCACGTACGTCGGGGTGCCGGTCACGCCGATCGCCTTGCCCTCGGCCTGGTCGGCGTCCACGATCAGGATGTGCCGGCCGTCGATCAGGGCGGTGTCGAACTCCTCGGCGTCCAGGCCCAGTTCACGCGCGACCTCGACGAGTACCGATTCGCCCGCCTTGCCGAGCTCCGCGGTACGAGCCAGTACGGCTTCCACGTACGGCCAGCCCTGGCCCTGCTCGGCGGCCTCCTCCGCGGCCTGGGCGGCGGCGAAGGCGTGCTTGTGCTTCTCCAGCGGGAAGTGGCGCAGCCGGATGTCCAGCCGGTCGCCGTAGCGGGCCCGCAGGGCGCGCACGTCGTCCAGAGCGCTGTGGCAGTCCGGGCACTGGAGTTCGCACCAGACGTCGAGGATCACGGAATCGGTCATACGGACAGTCTCCCAGCCCGCGGGGACGAGCACGGACCGGGACCTGGGGAGGAGACGGGACCCGGAGATGTCCCGGAGATCCGCCCGCGCGGGGCTCCGGCCGTGGCCAGGGCGAGGGTCACCGGTGCAGGATGGATGGGGACAGAACGCCCGGCTCGCCGGCCGGGTGCGACCGACCGATCCGCCCCTGGAGGCCCCGCATGCTCGCCGAGACCATTTGCTCCGCGGTGTCCGCGGCGGGCCTGGGCATCGCCGCGCTGACCGCCTACCGCAAGCGATTCCTCGCGGCCGCGCGGATCGCGGCGTACTCGCTGGTGCCCGTCGGCCTGGTGATGACGGGCGTCGTGGCCTGGGCGACCGGAATCGTCTTCAAGCCGACCGTCTGGGCCGGGTTCGCCGTGCTGGGGCTGGCCTGGCTGCTCTTCATCACCACCCGCGCGATAGAGCGGCGCGGACTGGGCGCGGGGGAGGGCGAGGGGAAGCAGAAGAGGCCGAAGGCCGCCAAGGGCCGCCCGGCCCCGGAGGCCGTCGCCCCGGCCGCTTCCGCGCCCTCGCTGGGTGACGGTGCCCGCCCGCGGCCGGCTCCGGCCGCCGCGCCCGCCGAGGACTTCTCCGACATCGAGGCGATCCTCAAGAAGCACGGCATATGATCCCGGCCGCTGTATGAACCGGGCTGCTGTATGAACCGGGCTGCTGTACGAACCGGGCCGCTGCATGGCCCCGGCCGCTCCGTGACCGTGGCCGCAGTGGTCCCGGTCGTCGGGGCGATCCGGTCCGGGAACCACCTGATCTGACGGGATCCGGTGAACTCGCGGGTTCCGTTTGGCGTGTTGAGCGGTGCGCGCGGGTTCGCTGGGCCATCATCGCCCCGACATGCTCGACACATCACCGGGTGAGCCGGCTGTTCCCGCGCCGGCCACCGTCCCCGTCGCCGAGGAGCCGAGAGGCTGCCTCTTCGCGCTCTCCCAGCCGCCCCTGATGATCTTCCTAGGTGTGATCGGCGGCTTGCTGCTCCTCGCCGCCGTGCACGATCTCTTCCTGCTCTGAGCCCGGCTCCGTGCCCAGCTCCGATTTGCGCCGGGCCCGGTACGCCGCCACGTGCAGCCGGTTCCCGCAGGTACGGCTGTCGCAGTAGCGCCGGGAGCGGTTGCGGGAGAGGTCGACGAAGGCCCGCCGGCAGTCCGGGGCCTCGCAGCGGCGCAGCCGCTCCTGCTCGCCCGAGACCACGATGAAGGCCAGCGCCATGCCGCCGTCGGCCGCCAGGTGGTCGCCCACCGAGGCGCCCGGGGCGAAGTAGTGCACGTGCCAGTCATAGCCGTCGTGGTTGGTCAGCTGCGGGGTGGTGCCGGCCGTCGCGACCAGCTCGTTGATCAGCACGGAGGCGATGCGGGAGTTCGGCGCCGCGAAGACCTGGGCGAATTTGCCGCGCACCGTGCGCACGCCGGCGAGGTCGCGGGCGCTGAGCTCGCCGACGTCGCTGATCGCGTACTCGTGGACGAAAGCGCGCAGCGCGTTCACGTCCGCCAGCGCGTCGGGCTGCTCCGTCTCGGCAGAGGTGTTCACCAGCGCGACGACGACGTCGAGCGCGCGACGGGTGTCGTGGGGGATCTGCACGGGGTCTCCCTGAAGGGCCGGGCCTGCGGTGACGGTCTGCTGCCGCCGCCGCTGGCCGACTCTAGCGGGTCGCCCCCCAAGCGCACCGGCGCCGTCCGCGCGGGTGGCTTCCGCGTGAACAGCGCCGGCACTTCCGTATGTGGTTGTCCGCCGTGCACCGTCGCCCCGAGTCGGACGGTGTCGTACGGCCCCCGGACTCAGCCGGGGGAGGGTTCCCTCTGTAGGCCTGGCTCAGGATTCGGCCAGGATGTGGGAGAGCTCCTTGTCGAGGTCGAAGTGCCGGTGTTCGGTTCCTGGTGGAACCGCGGCGTCCGTCCGCTTGAGGAACGACTCCAGTGCTCGGGCGGGTGCTTCGAGCAGCGCTTCTCCCTCCGGTGAGCTCAGGGCGATGCAGACGACCCCCTGACCGTGGCTGCGGGACGGCCAGACACGGACGTCGCCGGTACCGGTGGGCCGGTGAAGGCCCTCGGCGAGGAGGTCGCGGGCGAATACCCATTCGACCGTCTCCTCGGCGCCGGTGTGGAAGGTGGCGTGCACGGCGTAGGGATCGGCCGTGTCATACCGCAGGCCCGCGGGAACAGGCAGTGAGGACTCGCTCGACACAACGAGGCGCAGGTGCAGCTCGCAGCTGACCGTGGTGTTCATAAGCGCCAGGGCCTTTCGCTCAGTGTGCGCTCGGGGATTCGCACGTCGGCGAAATCGACATGCCACCTACGGTGCCGTTGTAAACCCCTCTGACCGTTTTGCGGACCTCTGGGTCCCTCGGACGGCGGATCCAAACGACCATTCACGTGTGCTGGGACCTCCGGTAGATTCGTCCCCATGAACACGGGGAGTGACCGCGAGACCAACGAGTCCGCCGCCGAATCCGCAGTCGAGTCCGCAGCCGAATCCACCACCGGGGCCGCGGCCGATTCCGCGGCGGGGCCCGCCACCGAGGAGGCGCCGCACGTCTCCAAGGCGCCGGCCTTCATCAAGGCCCGCCGGGGCCTGCATCTGAGCTGGCAGGTCGGCGTCTTCGTCGTCGGCCTCGCCGTCATCGGCGCGGGCATCGCCATGCTGGTCCTGCCCGGGCCGGGCTGGGTGGCGATCTTCGCGGGCCTCGCGATCTGGGCCACCGAATTCGCCTGGGCCCACCTCGCCTTGCGCTGGACCAAGCGCAAGGTCAGCGAAGCCGCCCAGAAGGCCCTGGACCCGAAGGTCCGCCGGCGCAACATCATCCTGACCAGCGTCGGGCTCGTGATCGCGGGCGTCCTGATCGGCTTCTACCTGTGGAAGTACGGGCTCGTGCTGCCCTGGAACCGCGAGGTGGAGTGAGCCCGCCCGACCATGGCGGAGAGCACCGCTGACATGCGGTAATGTTTGCGGTGCGTCCGGGCGATTAGCTCAGTGGGAGAGCACTTCGTTCACACCGAAGGGGTCACTGGTTCGAACCCAGTATCGCCCACCCGGACCAGCGGCCCGGAGACTTTCACAGTCTCCGGGCCGCTGGCGTTTTCACCCGTCCGGCCCCGGCTCCGGCCCCGCCGGGCTACCTCAGCCGGCCGATGGCCTCCCGCAGCCGGCGGGCGTCGCGCAGCCGCTTCTCGTAGGTGGCCCCCACCACCAGCAGCAGCACCCCCGCCAGGGCCGGCGGCAGCCAGCGCGGCAGCGCGTCCACCACCTGGACGACGTACGGGGTCAGCTCGTGCAGGGCCACCGCCGCCAGCGTCGCCCCGCCCAGCAGCAGCGGGGCCCGGAGCCGGCCGCGGGCACCGGCCAGGGTCACCCCGAGCGCGGCCGTCCCCAGCAGCAGCGGCCGCAGCCAGTGCGGATCGCCCCACACCGCGAGGGTGCTCGGCAGCAGGGTCGCCGCCAGACCCGGTCCGTACGCCGCCCAGGACCCGGCCAGCGGATCACGGCGCCGCCGCAGGAACCCCACGGCCAGCGCCGCCGCCGTCACCGGCAGGGTGTACGCCTCGGGCACCGTCACCTCCGAAGCCGCGAGCCGTACCCAGGTCGCCGCGAGGAGCAGCGCCCCGGCCGGCCAGCCCGCCGCCGACCGGCGCTCGGGCCGTACCGCCGCCGCCGCGCACACCACCCCGGCCAGCGCCAGGACCAGCGCGAGCACCGGAGCGTCCCCGGTGGCCAGGGCCACCGCGAGGAGGCCCGCCGCGGCCGCCGCGGCTTCCGCCGGGACCCGTACGGGGCCCAGCCGCGGCCCGAGCGCCGCCACCGCGGCCGGGACCACCAGCAGCGGCGGGGCCCACCAGGCCACCGGCCGCTCCAGCAGTGCGCCCAGCGCCACCACGAGCAGCGCCGCGTACCCGACGGCGAGCGCCGCCGCCCCCGCGCGGGCCCACGCCGGAGCGGCCCGGTACGCCGCCCCCGCGGCGCAGGCGGCCCCCAGCAGGCCGAGCACCCCGAAGGTGGCCAGTCGGCCGTCCAGGGCCGCCACGGACACGTTCCCGGCCCCCGCCAGCGCACACACCCCAGCGGCGATCCCCGCCGGTCCGCGACCGGCGCCCGTGGACCCGGCGCCCGTGGACCCGGCGCCCGCGGGGCTGCCGTCGCCGGCGACCGCCACCTCCGTGGACCGCAGCGCGAGCGCTCCCGCCGCCAGCGTCACCGCGAGCTGGGCCGCGAAGACCGCGCCCGGAGCCGGGTCCAGCACGACGGGCGCCGTGAACAGCGCCGCCCAGCCCAGGGCCACCGCGGCGACCCCCGGTTCCCGGCGCCCCGGGAGCACCCGGACCAGCCACCACGCGGCCCCGGCCGTCAGCAGCAGCGCCACCAGCGGAGCGAGCCCGGGGCCGTTCCCGGCCGCCGTGGCGGGAGTCGTCACCGACCAGACCTCTTCCAACGCCCGCAGCCGGCCCATCAGCACCCTCGCCACCCAGGCCAAGGCGGTGACCGCCTCCAGGACGGCCACCCCCGCACCGGCCAGGGCGAGGCCGCGCCGGACCGGCTCCGGGAGCGCGGAGACCCGTAGCGCCCCCAGCAGGGGGAGGGCCACCACCAGGTATCCGACCGCACCCCAGGGCGGGCGCAGCTCCGGCGCCGCCAGACCTCCCAGGGCGGCCACCGCCGCGAGGGCGCCCGTCACGGCGAACGCCACCGGCATCCGGGCGCTGCGCCAGGCCACCACCACCGCCAGTGCGGCGACCGCCGCCAGCAGCGCCGACGGGCCCAGGGCCCCGCCCGCCGACTCCGCCGCCACCGAATCCGCCAGACCCGTCAGCAGCGCCGCCCCGCCCGCCACCGAGCCCGCCGCCCCCGCCCAGGAGGACCAGCGCCCCGGCCGGAGCAGCGCGAGCCCCGCGTCCAGGGCCCCCGTCGCCAGCAGGGCCCAGCCCAGCTCCGGTCCCGTCGCCCCGCCGGCCAGCGCCGCCAGCGGCAGCGGGAGCTGGGCCGTCAGCAGCGCCGCGGGCAAGGGGGCCCGCAGCGCCCGCGCGGCCGGCACCCAGCCGTACGCGGCCCAGCCCGCGGCCAGTACCGCGGTCGCGCCCGCCGCGTAGGCCGTGCCGTCCACCTCCGGCATGCCGACGGCGTACAGCGCGTACGCGTCCAGCACCGTCAGCAGCAGGCCGACGGCGGCCACCGCCTCGGCGGTCGAGCGCAGCCCCCGGCGCAGCAGCGCCACCGGGGCGCCCAGCGCCGCCGCGGTCACCACGGCGAGCACCGCGCTGCGCCCGGTGATTCCGAGGGATCCCCAGCTGACCAGCGTGAACGCCAGCGCAGCGACCGCGAGCAGCACCGCGCCCAGGACCAGCAGCACGTTCTGCGCACTGGGGGCCGAGGCCTCCGTGGCCTGCGCGGACGCCTTCGGCCGGGCGGGCGCACCCCACGCGTGGGGTGCCTGAGCGGCCAGCAGCCACGCGCGGCGACTCAGCAGGAAGTGGCGCCGGGCGTCGAGTTGGATCAGTTCGCGGTCGATGAGCACGAGCTCCTCGGCCGGCGGCAGGGGGTTGTCCATGGTTCGGAGTGTGGTGCCCGTCACCCCGTCAGGACATGGGTGCGCGTACTCATCTCCGGATGAGTTCCGGCTGAGTACCCGGTGTGCGCCCCCGCCCCGCGCAAGACTGGGGACATGGACCGAAGCAGCCGCGGCGGCAGGCCCGGCCGCGGCCGCGTTGCCCCCGCCAACCCCGGTGGCCGGTGGACCCGTTACCGCTTCCGCAGCGTGTGGGACCTCGACGCGGCGCCCGCCCGGGTCTACGCCGCCCTGGAACGCCCCGAGTCCTACCCCCTGTGGTGGCCCCAGATCCGCTCCGTCGCCCCCGCCGGAGACGGGAGCAGCGGCACCGCCTTCATCCGCTCCGCCCTCCTGTACACCCTGCGCGTGAGCGCGGCCGAACTCCTGCGGGACCCCGTGCGCGGGATCCTGGAGGTCGCCCTGCTCGGCGACCTGGAGGGCTGGGCGCGCTGGACCGTACGACCGCGGTCCGGCGGGACGCGGGCCCTGTACGAGCAGGAGGTCGAGGTGCGCCGCCCCCTGATGCGCGTGCTCGCGTTCCCCGGGCGGCCGGTGTTCCGGCTCAACCACGCCCTGATGATGCGGGCCGGTCGGCGTGGGCTCGCCGCACATCTCGCGGCCCGGCCGGAAGCGGTTTGAACCAGCCCCGAGCCTTCTGTATTGTTCACACCGTTCCCGGGCGATTAGCTCAGCGGGAGAGCACTTCGTTCACACCGAAGGGGTCACTGGTTCGATCCCAGTATCGCCCACCGGGACAGGCCGGTCCGTCTTATGACGGACCGGCCTTCCGCATGTACGGGGCCTTCCGTGCGGGCCCCTTCCGTACCGGCCCTTCCGTGCGGGCCCCTTCCGTGCGGGCCCCTCACGCCGCCGCGGGCAGCTCCGGCCGCAGCGGCCAGTGCGGATCCACCGACTCCGGTGTGCCCTGCCGCGCGAACCACGCCTGCAGTCCCCGCGCCTGAGCCGCGTGCCACACCTGCTGGAGCGTGTGCAGCTCCGCAGGCGACAACCGCTCCAGCCGGCCCGCGAACCGGCGCCCCACGGCCCGTACGAGCTCCAGCGACGCCAGCGCGTCCGCGCCCGCGTCATGGGCCCCCTCCAGCTCTATCCCGTAGTGCGCGCACAGATCCGTCAGCGTCCGGCGCCCCTTGCGGTAGCGGTCCAGATGCTTGTCCAGCACCCGCGGATCCAGCACCGTCAGCGGCCTGTTGTCCAGGTACCGGGCCAGTGAGGACGCCCGGTGCCGGCGCAACTCCCGGTCCAGCAGCGTCAGGTCGAACGGCGCGTTCATCACCACCACCGGCCTCCCCGCCACCTGCTGCTCCCCGAGCGCGCGGGCTATCTCCTCCACCACCGGCGCGGGCCACCGCCCGTTGCGCTGGAGGTGATCGTCGGTCAGACCGTGCACTTCCGTGGCCCCCGGAGGTACCGGGATGCCGGGATTGACCAGCCAGCGCGTCGAGCGGATCCGGCCGCCCGCGCACTCCTGCACGATGAGCGCGGCGGACACGATCCGGTCCCGTTCCACGTCCACCCCGGTCGTCTCCGTGTCGAATGCGGCCAGCGGGCCCTCGTACCAGCGTGTCATGGCGAACTCCTCGTCACCCGTCGGCAGATGGCCCCACCGGGCACCGCGCCCCAGGTCCGCCACCCTTGCCCGAAACGGTGATACCCGGGCTCTTTGCCCCGTACGCCGTTTGCGGCACGCCGACTGCGGAGACAACTCAACTGGGGGACCGCACACATGACCGGTCGTCAACCCCGACACCCTGAAACGGACCTGAATCGGACCGGACGCGGCCTGACACGGCCGCTTGAAACGGGACAGCCCGGAAGGCATGGGGAGCCGGCCATGGCGCTCGCGCAGCCCGAACCGGGCGGGGTGCTCGCGGGACGGATCGCTCCGCGGACCGACCCGCGGAGCGGACCGCTGCGCGGCACGCTCGCCACCACCGCCTGCATGGAGACCCTCCAGGTGGGATACCTGCACGCCGTCGTCGCCGCGGCCGGCTGCTCGCTGTCCCAGCCCTTTCCCGACAACGGCATCGACTGGCACGTCAGTCACGGCGCCCCCGAGCACGTCGTCGACGACGAGGTGACCATCAAGGTCCAGCTCAAGGCGACCTACCAGATACCGGCCGGACCGGCCGGGCCCACCTTCGGCTTCACCCTCGACAACGAGCACCTGGTGAAGCTGGCCCGCACCCCGGTCGCCGTGCACAAGATCCTCGTCGTGATGCTCGTCCCGCGGGAACGCGACCAATGGCTGAGCGCCGGACACGACCGGCTCGACCTGCGGCACTGCTGCTACTGGACCAATCTCGCCGGACACCCCGTGACCGGCCGGCGCCGGACCACCGTACGGATCCCGACCACGCGGATCTTCGACGACCGGGCGCTCTGCGAGATCATGACCCGGGTCGGGTCGGGAGGGACACCTTGATGAACTGGCAGTCACCGCACCTGGAGCCGCTCTCCCCACAGGAGTTCGCCGCGGGCGCCCCCGATCCCGCGGAGATCGATCCGCTCGTGCTCGGCGCACTGCTGCACCGGCACGGCTGGCTGCGCCGCGGCGGCGCCGCCGGACGGTACGGGCGCTGGACGCCGCCAGCCCCGTACGCCACGGGCAGCGGCGGCACCAGCCTCCTCGTCCCCGAGAGCCGGGCCTTCCCCGACTGCGCCGACCTGCTCGAAGAGGCGCTCAGCGCGCTCTCGCGCAGCGCGCTGCCGTCGGCGCGCGAGGTGTTGTACGGGCTCAGCGTGCCGAGCGACGAGATCCGCTGGGACCGCGAGATCCCGCGAGGGGCGTACGGACTCCAGGGCGAGGCTGACTGGACGATCCAGGAACAGCTCCGCTCGGCCGCCCGCCAGCTGCTCCTCGCCGGGGCCCTGGCCGACCGGGCGCGGGCCGGATACTACGGAGCCCGGCACCGGGGCCGGGCGGAGCGGTCGCTGGACGGGGTCCTGGTCGGGCCGGCTCCGGGCGGGCGGCGGCTGACCGCGTACGTCCCCGTCGACGGGGGCCGGGGCACCGTGACCCGGCTTCACCACGCGCTGCACGCCGCCCGAGAGGCCGTGGACTACCGGCGGGCCACCGGCGGCATGGAAGCCTTCGACGCGGCGGTCGAGGCCGGGGTCAGCCGGGAGCTCGCCGAGGCGCTCATCTCGCTGGTCCGCGGCTCGGAGGGGGCCCGGGTGGCCCTCGCGTGGGCCCCTGCGGCGGGGGTCCCGGCGGGGTGCGCGGCCCGGCCGGAGCCGGTGGAGTTCTCGCCCGGCGACCTCCCGGTGCTCCGGGAGGCGGCCGCGCGCTACACGCGGGACGAGCCGGCGGTCCCGGTCCGGGTGGCGGGCGCGGTGGTCAGGATGCGCCGCTCGGCCCCGGGCGGCGGGGGCACGGTCCGGCTGCGGGTCCTCGCCGGGGCGGAGATCCCGTACGTCCGGGTGGTGCTCGACGAGGAGTCGTACCGGGTGGCGGGCCACGCGCACCTGGTCGGCCTGCCGATCCGGGTCAGCGGCCGCCTGCAGCGCCGGGGCGGGTTCCGCCGCCTGACGGACGCGGCGGACGTCCGCCCGGTCCCCCTGGACGAGGTCGAGCGGGACCGGCTGATGAAGTCCCTGGACGAGTCCCTCGACGCCGGGGACGTGCTGCCGTCGGACGACTAGACGTGCAGCTCGGAGGGAAAGCCCGTCCAGCGCAGCTCGGGGGGCAGGTGCCGCATGTCGTTGGAGACGAGGACGCAGGCGGGCCGGCCGGGCGCGTAGCGGATGACCGTGAGGGCGGCGTTGGCGTGGTTGAGGCCGAGCCAGCGCCACCGCGGCGCGTCCATGGCCTCCCGGACGAGCCAGGCGACCAGGAAGTTGTGGGTCACGACCAGCTCGTGCCGGTCCTCCTCACCGTCCACCGGCCCGGTGAACAGGTCCAGCGCCCGCCTGGCCAGCACCGGTCCCCGCGCCCGCTCCTCCTCGGTGACATCCGCGAGGAAGCGGAGGAAGAGGTCCGCGGAATCCGCCGGAAGCTCCTGCCGCGCCGGCAGGTGGGGAACGTAGTCACCGGCAACGTCCGAGACGTGCAGGGGGACGTTCTCCAGCTGCTCGCCGATCAGACGCGCGGTCTGCCGCGCCCGGGGCAGCGGGCCGTGGTGAACGGCCGCGAGAGGGACGTCGCGCAGGCGCCGGCCGAGCAGTACGGCTTGCCGACGGCCGTCTTCCGTCAGCCCGCCCTCCTCCGACACCGCCTCTCCGTGCCGCACGAGATAGAGGTAACGGGTAGCCGTGCCGGTCATCACACACTCCTCCGAGCCCACTGACGATCTTGTGCATCCAGGGACGCCGCCACCTCCGGCGGCGGTTCCCACCGGCCCGGGCGGTAACCGTTTAGCGGCGCGGCCCATCCGCTCGGTACGATTCAGACGCGCAGTGATCCGCTCGCGCACCCCCTGAGTCAGGAGCAGACCGGTGTCAGACGTCCGTGTGATCATCCAACGCGATTCCGAGCGGGACGAGCGCGTGGTGGCCACGGGCACTACGGCGGCAGAGCTCTTCGCCGGCGAGCGCACCATCGTCGCCGCGCGCATCGCGGGTGAGCTGAAGGACCTCGCGTACGAGGTGCGGGACGGCGAGACCGTCGAACCCGTGGAGATCTCCTCCCCGGACGGCCTGGACATCCTGCGCCACTCCACCGCGCACGTCATGGCGCAGGCCGTGCAGGAGCTGTTCCCCGAGGCCAAGCTGGGCATCGGCCCGCCGGTCCGGGACGGCTTCTACTACGACTTCGACGTCGCGAGGCCCTTCACCCCCGATGACCTCAAGGCCATCGAGAAGAAGATGCAGGAGATCCAGAAGCGCGGTCAGCGCTTCGCCCGCCGCGTCGTCACCGATGAGGCGGCGCGCGAGGAGCTGGCGAACGAGCCGTACAAGCTGGAACTCATCGGCATCAAGGGCTCGGCCTCGACCGACGACGGCGCGAACGTCGAGGTGGGCGGCGGCGAGCTGACCATCTACGACAACTTCGACGCCAAGACCGGCGACCTGTGCTGGAAGGACCTCTGCCGAGGCCCCCACCTGCCCACCACCCGCAACATCCCGGCCTTCAAGCTGATGCGCAACGCCGCCGCCTACTGGCGCGGCAGCGAGAAGAACCCGATGCTCCAGCGCATCTACGGCACCGCGTGGCCGTCGAAGGAGGAGCTGAAGGCCCACCTCGACTTCCTCGTGGAGGCCGAGAAGCGCGATCACCGCAAGCTCGGCACCGAGCTCGACCTGTTCTCCGTACAGGACGAGATCGGCTCCGGCCTGGCCGTCTTCCACCCGCGCGGCGGCGTCATCCGCCGCACCATGGAGGACTACTCGCGCAAGCGGCACGAGGAAGAGGGCTACGAGTTCGTCTACACCCCGCACGCCACCAAGGGCACCCTCTTCGAGAAGAGCGGCCACCTGGACTGGTACGCGGAGGGCATGTACCCCCCCATGCAGCTCGACGGTGGTACCGACTACTACCTCAAGCCCATGAACTGCCCGATGCACAACCTGATCTTCGACGCGCGCGGTCGCTCCTACCGCGAACTGCCGCTGCGCCTCTTCGAGTTCGGCACCGTGTACCGGTACGAGAAGTCCGGTGTCGTGCACGGCCTGACCCGCTCGCGCGGTTTCACCCAGGACGACGCGCACATCTACTGCACCAAGGAGCAGATGGCGGAGGAGCTCGACCGCACGCTGACCTTCGTGCTGAACCTGCTCCGTGACTACGGTCTGACCGACTTCTACCTGGAGCTGTCGACCAAGGACCCGGAGAAGTTCGTCGGCTCGGACGAGATCTGGGAGGAGGCCACCGCCACCCTCCAGCAGGTCGCCGAGAAGCAGGGCCTGCCCCTGGTCCCGGACCCGGGCGGCGCCGCGTTCTACGGCCCGAAGATCTCGGTCCAGTGCCGTGACGCGATCGGCCGCACCTGGCAGATGTCGACCGTGCAGCTCGACTTCAACCTGCCGGAGCGCTTCAACCTGGAGTACACCGGCCCGGACGGCACCAAGCAGCGCCCGGTCATGATCCACCGTGCGCTGTTCGGTTCCATCGAGCGGTTCTTCGCCGTCCTGCTGGAGCACTACGCGGGCGTCATGCCGCCGTGGCTCGCCCCGGTCCAGGCGGTCGGCATCCCGATCGGCGACTCGCACATCGAGTACCTGCAGGAGTTCGCCGCCGAGGCGAAGAAGAAGGGCCTGCGCGTCGAGGTGGACGCCTCGTCCGACCGGATGCAGAAGAAGATCCGCAACCAGCAGAAGCTGAAGGTCCCCTTCATGATCATCGTCGGTGACGAGGACATGGCCGCGGGTACCGTCTCCTTCCGTTACCGCGACGGTTCGCAGGAGAACGGCGTCCCGCGCGACCAGGCCCTGGCGAAGCTCGTCGACGTCGTGGAGCGCCGCGTCCAGGTGTGATCGTGCTCACCGCACACGTGGGGCCGGCCCCCGGGAAGTCTCCTTGAGTTCTAGTGGTCGTCGCAACACCCCAGCTCAGGGGATGCGATGGATTTCAAGATCCGGGAGAACCGGGGACCAGGGGGCGGTGGCCGTCTGACGCGTGAGCGGGAGGCATACTCCCGGCTCATGCAGCAGGGCTACAGCAACAGAGAAGCCTGCCGGATCGTCGGTATCAACCTGCGGACCGGCAAGAGATGGCGCAACGGTTGGCACTCGCCGCCGTCTGGGAAGCCGAAGCCTCCGATCACCGTGGAGGCTTCGGCTTCTGGCGTATCCAGGTACCTCCGCGAAGAGGACCGCATCCACATAGCCGACCGACTGCGCGAGAAGGCGTCGATCCGCACCATCGCCGCCGAGCTGGGCCGCAGCCCCTCCACCATCAGCAGGGAGATCCGCCGCAACGGCATTCCCTCACGCGGCGACTCGTCCTGCTGGGCCTACCGGCCCCACGCAGCCCACCGCCGCGCCGAGCAACGGCGCCCCCGCCCCAAGCCCGGCAAGATCCGCCGGAGCGCCGAACTACGCCAGTTCATCCAGGCCCACCTCACACTCCGATGGAGTCCGGAACAGATCTGCCAGGCTCTGCAGGCACGGTTCCCCGCCCGGCCGGAGATGCACGTGGCCCACGAGACGATCTACCAGGCTCTCTACGTCCAGGGCCGCGGAGAGCTCCGCCGCGAACTCACCCGCGCCCTGCGGACGGGCCGGTCCCGCCGCCGGCCACACCGCCAGTCCTACAAGCGCAAGCCGCGCGCCATACCGAACATGGTGATGATCAGCGACCGGCCTGCCGAGGCCGCCGACAGGGCCGTCCCCGGCCACTGGGAAGGCGATCTCATCATCGGAAAGGACGGCAAGTCCGCGATCGGCACCCTCGTCGAACGCACCACCCGCTACGTGATGCTCGCCCACCTGCCCTTCGACCACACGGCGGCCAGCACCCGGGACGCGCTCGTGGAGACGGTGAAGACTCTCCCGCCCCACCTGCGGCGATCCCTGACCTGGGACCAGGGCGTGGAGATGGCCGCCCACCAGGCATTCACCGTCGCCACGAACATCCCGGTCTACTTCTGCAACCCGGCCAGTCCCTGGCAGCGCGGCTCCAACGAGAACACGAACGGCCTGCTGCGGCAGTACTTCCCCAAGGGCACCGACCTGTCCCGGCACACGCCCCAGGACCTGGCCACCGTCGCCGCCGAACTCAACGGGCGCCCACGCAAAACGCTCGGCTGGGAAACCCCAGCCGAGCGCCTGTCTAAACTGCTCGCGGCCTGATCAACCGACCACGTGTTGCAACGACCCCTCGAATTCACCCTCACTTCCCGGGGGCTTCCTCGTCCTCACGCCGGAAGGCCTGCAGCATCCAGGACGAGAACGAACCCGTCACCGCGCCCAGCAGTGCCAGCCCGCCGACCATCATGAACGCCGCGATGATCCGGCCCCCCGGGGTCACCGGGGCCATGTCCCCGTAGCCCACCGTCGTCAGCGTCTCGCACACCCACCACACCGCGTCCCCGAGCGTGAGGATCGAGGCTCCCGGGGCCTGGCGCTCGAAGTGGTGGACGCCGAGGGCGCCCGCGAAGCCGAGCAGCCCTGCCGACAGGCCCGCGTACGACATCACGCGCGCGTACAGGTTCCGGCGCGGGCGGTTGTAGCGGGCCTGGATCGCGTCGTGGACCTTGACCATGCGCAGCGGCCGCAGCAGCGGCAGCAGCACGATCAGGGTGTCCAGCCAGTGCACGCGGACGAAGCGCAGCGGCCGCATGCGGCTCAGGAGCAGCCGGGCCAGGTAGTCCACGACGAAGCAGGCCCAGGTCGCTGCGACCAGGCCGAGGCCGATGTCCCGCCACAGCGGGTGGGCCCGGTAGGCCACGACGGAGAGCGTGTAGCCGGCGAGGAAGAGCAGGGAAGCGTAGAACAGCGGCAGCTCGGTCCGGCGTTCCCAGGCCTGGTCACCGGTCTCGGGTGCATCGTTCATGGGCTCAGCATCGCGTCCCGCACACCGGTGTTCGCCCCGGCGACACGCCGCTCGGGGCCAAGGTCATATGCTGCATCCCATGACGATTGAGCCGGAGCAGCAGATCGGTGTGGGCACGCAGGACGCGTTCCAGCGTCTGTGGACGCCCCACCGGATGGCCTACATCCAGGGGGAGAACAAGCCGACCGGGCCGGAGGCCGGGGACGGCTGTCCCTTCTGCGGGATTCCGGAGATGTCGGACCAGGACGGACTGGTCGTGGCCCGGGGCAAGCACGTCTACGCCGTGCTGAACCTCTACCCGTACAACGGCGGCCACCTGATGGTCGTGCCGTACCGGCACGTCGCCGACTACACGGACCTGGACTCTGCCGAGACCCTCGAGCTCGCCGACCTCACGAAGCGGGCGATGGTCGCGCTGCGCAAGGCCTCCGGTGCGCACGGGTTCAACATCGGCATGAACCAGGGCCAGGCCGCCGGCGCCGGCATCGCCGCGCACCTGCACCAGCACATCGTGCCCCGCTGGGGCGGGGACACGAACTTCATGCCGGTCGTCGGTCACACCAAGGTGCTGCCCCAACTCCTCGCGGACACCCGCCAGATGCTCGCCGGCGCCTGGCCCAACGACTAGGGTGCCGTGCGGATGCCCGTACGGATGCCCGTACGGATGCCCGTACGGGCTCACGCGTCGTAGACGTCCGCCTTGCGCGGTGCGGCGTCCTGGACCATGCCGCTGACGATCATCGAGCGGTTGGTGAAGCGCTCGGTGTCGACGCCGTTCTCCTCCAGGACCCGCATCGCGGCGGTGTGCACCGCCCGCAGGACCGGGGTCGCGGCGCGCATCGCGTCGTCCGCCATGAAGCGGTGGCGCCACGGCTGGCCGGCCCAGACGTGGCGGACGCCGAAGGGCTCGGGGAGGACGAGCTTGCCGCCCAGGAAGTCCAGGAGCGGCGGGTACCAGGTGAAGGGGGCGCGCACGGCGAGGCGTACGACCTCGCTCGTGTCGACCACGGGTCGCTTGAGCTCCACGGTTTCCCAGAAGCGCACGGATTTGGCGACCTCGTCCACCGGGGCCGCCGATTTGGTGGTGAACAGGCCGTGCACCGGGCCGAGGGCGTGTCCGGTGACCTCCACGCGCAGGGTCTTGTAGAGCACGGTGACCGTGACCAGCATGGTGATCACGAGCTGGCCGTCCCAGAGCGGGTACTGGATGCCGAGGTAGTGCCGGTTGCCGGCGCTGAACTGCTGCTCGTTGCAGATCCGGGTGATCTCGTGCGGCTTGACCAGGAAGGTGTCCACGTCCGCTCCGCCGGGGCGGGCCACTTCCTTGGCGCCCTCGCCGACCGGGCTGACGATCCAGTGCTGGATCGAGGCGGGCGGGAGGCCGCCGGTGTGCAGGGGGCCGCGCTCCAGCTTGCGCAACTGGGCGTCGATCGCGCGTATGACGTCCCAGCTGCGGAACGGGTGGATCTCGGAGCCCTCGTTCTTGGGGGCGAGCTCCTCGGCCATCTGCCAGCTGCCCCAGCGGGTGCCCATGCCGAGTATGCCCTTGGGGCCGGCGTAGAAGACGGCGTTGCTGCGGTCCTCGGCGGTGAGCTTGGCCAGGGAGTGGCGCAGGTCCTCGCGGGCCTTCTCGTCGGGGTTGCCGGGGACGGCCTCCGGGATCTTGGCGGCCACCCCGCCGCCGCCCGCGAGCAGCCCGTCCCAGCGGGAGCGCAGGTCCTCGGCGGTGGCCTCGCAGAGCCGGCGGGCGAGGAACCAGCCGAGGACCGGGGCGATGACCATGGCGCGGACGTAGATGCCCAGGACGCCGGTCACCGGGAGCCGGAACATGAGCACGGCGACCGCCAGGCCCACGCCGACGAGGAGCGCGGTGCCCATCCACGAGGCCCGCTTGGCCTCGGAGGCCGCCAGGGCCTTGCGGGCCCAGAACAGGCCGAGCCACAGCAGCAGGCCGGGGAGGAAGACGACCCCGCAGACGAGCATGATCAGGCGGAGCTTGCGGTCGCGCTCCTTGCGGATGCGGGAGGCGGCCAGGCAGTGCTCGACGACGGTCTGCGGGTCGGCGCCGAAGGACTGGATGAGGGGCTTGCGGGTCGGCGGGATGGTGCGGGCCTCGACGGCACGGCAGAAGGCCTCGCCGAGATTGGGGGCCAGCAGGGACACCTTGGGGGGTTTGACGACGGACTCGTGGTACTCGTTGTTGGCCTTGAGTATCTCTTCCAGTTTGGTGTCGCGTCCGCCGTCCCGGTAGGCGGCCGAGGCGAGGGCGTTCGTCGCGGCGGTCTGGCCGCCGCCGCCCTGGAGCGGGATCTGTGCCCCGGGCCTGAAGTCGAATCCGTCGTCCGCCACCGCTGCCCCCATCGCTGTGCGTCGTACTCGTGTGCGGGCCTGCCCGCGATGCCGCCCGCCCCGGGTGGTGTTCCCGGTGCGGCGTTCCCGCCCTGCGTGCTCGGCCTATCCGCTTGGTCTACCCGTTCGGCCTGCCCGCCTCACGCGCGGACGAGCCTATCGGCCGATTCCTCCCCGTGGTCATGGGACAGCCAAATACCGCCCACCGCAAGCGGGTTGGGTGGGCGGCTCGGGTGATGCTATGTCAGCTGGCTTCCCTTCTCGGCCTGTTCGCGCAGCTTGTCCGCTATCTGTGGAGGCATCGGCTCGTGGCGCGCGTACGTACGGCTGAACAGCCCGGTGCCGTGCGATACGGAGCGCAGCTCGACGGCGTACCGGCCGATCTCGATCTCCGGGATCTCGGCGAGGACCCGGGTGCGGCCGGCGCCGGCCGCGTCGGTGCCGACGACGCGGCCCCGGCGGCCGGCGAGGTCGCTCATGACGGGGCCGACGTACTCGTCGGGAACGAGCACCGCGAGTTCGGCGACCGGTTCCAGGAGCCGGACCGCGGCCCCGGCGGCGGCTTCGCGCAGGGCCAGGGCGCCCGCGGTCTGGAAGGCGGCGTCGGAGGAGTCCACCGAGTGGGCCTTGCCGTCGAGCAGGGTGACGCGTACGTCGACCAGCGGATAGCCCGCCGCGAGCCCCCGGGCAGCCTGCGCGCGGACGCCCTTCTCCACGGACGGGATGAACTGTCGCGGCACGGATCCGCCGACCACCTTGTCGACGAACTCGATGCCGCTGCCCGGCGGCAGCGGCTCGACCTCGATCTCGCAGATGGCGAACTGGCCGTGCCCCCCGGACTGTTTGACGTGCCGTCCGCGGCCGCCGGCCTTGGCGCCGAAGGTCTCGCGGAGGCTGACCTTGTGCGGGACCGGGTCGACCTGGACCCCGTACCGGGCGCGTAGCCGTTCGAGGGCGAGGTCCTGATGGGCTTCGCCGAGGCACCACAGGACGAGCTGGCGGGTGTGCGGGTTCTGTTCGAGCCGCATGGTCGGGTCCTCGGCGACCAGCCGGGCCAGGCCCTGGGAGAGCTTGTCCTCGTCGGCCTTGCTGTGGGCCTCGATGGCGAGGGGGAGCAGCGGGTCGGGCATGGACCAGGCCTCCATCAGGAGGGGCTGGTCCTTGGCGGAGAGGGTGTCGCCGGTCTCGGCGCGGGTGAGTTTGGCCACGCAGGCCAGATCGCCCGCGATGCAGTGGGTGAGGGTGCGCTGCTGTTTGCCGAAGGGGGAGGTGAGCGCGCCGATGCGCTCGTCCACGTCGTGGTCCTCGTGCCCGCGGTCGGTGAGCCCGTGCCCGCTCACGTGGACCGTTTCGTCGGGGCGCAGGGTGCCGGAGAAGACGCGGACGAGCGAGACGCGGCCGACGTAGGGGTCGGAGGAGGTCTTCACCACCTCGGCGACCAGCGGCCCGTCGGGATCGCAGGTGACCGCGGGGCGGGCCGCGCCGCCGGGGGTGGTGACGCTGACGGGCGCGCGCTCCAGCGGGGTGGGGAAGCCGCCGGTGATCAGTTCCAGGAGTTCTACGGTTCCCAGGCCCTTGCGGGCTCCGTCGGCGGCGGGGGCGGCCATCAGGACGGGGTGGAAGGTGCCGCGGGCCACGGCGCGCTCCAGGTCGTCGACCAGGGTCTTGAGGTCGATGTCCTCGCCGCCGAGGTAGCGGTCCATGAGGGTCTCGTCCTCGCTCTCGGCGATGATCCCCTCGATCAGCCGGGCACGGGCGTCGGTGATCAGGGCGAGCTCGCCGGGGTCCGGGTCGCGTTCGACGCGGTCGCCGGAGGTGTAGTCGTAGACGCGCTGGGAGAGCAGCCCGAGCAGCCCGGCCACCGGGGCGTGGCCGTCGGGGCCGGCGGGGCCGTGCAGGGGCAGGTAGAGCGGGCGCACGGCATCGGGGTCGTCCGCTCCGAAGGCGTCGCCGCACACCGTGGTCATCTGCGTGTAGTCGGCGCGGGCGGCTTCCAGGTGGGTCACGACGATGGCGCGCGGCATGCCGACGGCGGCGCATTCGTCCCAGACCATCCGGGTGGCTCCGGAGAGACCGTCGCCGTCCTCGGCGGCCGAGACCACGAAGAGGGCCGCGTCGGCGGCGCGCAGGCCGGCCCGGAGCTCTCCGACGAAGTCGGCGTAACCGGGGGTGTCCAAGATGTTGATCTTGATTCCGGCCCACTCCACGGGGACCAGGGAGAGCTGGATGGAGCGCTGTCGGCGGTGCTCGATCTCGTCGTAGTCGGAGAGGGTGGCGCCGTCCTCGACGCGCCCGGCCCGGTTCACGGCGCCGGCGGTCAGGGCCAGGGCCTCGACCAGAGTGGTCTTGCCGGATCCGCTGTGGCCGACCAGCACGACGTTCCGTACGGAGGCCGGGCGGTCGGCCGTCGGCGCCCTGCCGGCGGCTCCGGATTGGTGTGATGCGGCTCCCACGATGCTCGTGCCTCCCGTTTGGAGGGGATGGAGGGGAAAAGACCTCCTTCGAGCTTTGCACTGCCGTCACACCCCGTCCATACGTCGTACCGGGGGCGCCGGGGGAGATGCCGGGGAAGGTGTCCGGAAACATGCCCGGAAACATGCCGCGCCGGGCGTGTGGAACGTGGCGAACGGCCCGAGAACGGCCCGTGTCGTGTGAACCGGTGGGTGCGCGGCGCCGATGGCCCGGGGCCCTGGCTACGATGGGCCAGCCGGTGGCCGTGGTGGCCGTGCGGCCCAGCGACCCTCCGGGAAGGCCATGCTGAACAAGTACGCGCGTGCATTCTTCACGCGTGTTCTCACGCCATTCGCCGCTCTTCTGCTCCGGATGGGAGTGAGTCCCGACGCGGTCACCCTCATCGGCACGGCCGGAGTGGTGGCCGGAGCCCTGGTCTTCTTCCCCATGGGCCAGTTCTTCTGGGGCACGATCACCATCACGCTCTTCGTCTTCTCCGACCTGGTGGACGGGAACATGGCCCGCCAGGCCGGCGTCTCCAGCCGGTGGGGCGCGTTCCTCGACTCCACCCTCGACCGGGTGGCGGACGCGGCGATCTTCGGCGGACTCGCGCTCTGGTACGCGGGTTCCGGGAACAACAACGCGCTCTGCGCGGTCGCCATCTTCTGCCTGGCCAGCGGCCAAGTGGTCTCGTACACCAAGGCCCGCGGCGAGTCGATCGGACTGCCGGTGGCCGTCAACGGGCTCATCGAGCGCGCCGAACGCCTGGTGATCACGCTGGTCGCGGCCGGTCTGTCCGGTCTGGAGACCTTCGGTGTCCCCTCGTGGATCGGTCTGCTGCTGCCGATCGCGCTGTGGGTGGTCGCGGCGGGCTCGCTCGTGACCCTGATCCAGCGCGTGGTGACCGTACGGCGCGAATCGGCCGAGGCCGATGCCGCCGCTGCCGCGGGTGCTCCCTCCGAAGGCGGTACGCCCTGATGGGCAAGGCACAGGACAAGCTGGTCGACGGGCTCTACGGGCTCGGCTGGGCCGGGGTCAAGAAACTGCCCGAGCCGGCCGCGGCGGCCCTCGGCCGGCGGATCGCGGACTTCGTCTGGAAGCGGCGCGGCAAGAGCGTGCTGCGCCTGGAGTCGAACCTGGCCCGGGTGGTGCCCGACGCGACGCCCGAGCGGCTGCGCGAGCTGTCGCACGAGGGCATGCGCTCCTACATGCGGTACTGGATGGAGTCCTTCCGCCTGCCGACCATGGCCAAGGAACGATTCAGCTCCGACGTGGAGATGAAGGACGACCACATCCTGCGCGAGGCCCTGGCCTCCGGGCGCGGAGTGGTGGTCGCCCTCCCGCACCTGGCCAACTGGGACCTCGCCGGCGCCTGGGCCGTCACCCACATCGGAGTCCCCTTCACCACCGTCGCCGAGCGGCTCAAGCCGGAGACGCTCTACGACCGCTTCGTCGCCTACCGCGAGAGCCTGGGCATGGAGGTGCTCCCGCACAACGGCGGCGCCGCCTTCGGCACGCTCGCGCGGCGGCTGCGCTCCGGCGGGCTGGTCTGCCTGGTCGCGGACCGGGACCTGTCGGCCTCCGGGGTGGAAGTCGACTTCTTCGGCTCGACCGCACGGATGCCCGCCGGGCCCGCCCTGCTGGCCCAGCAGACGGGCGCCGTCCTCCTCCCGGCCACCCTGTACTACGGGGACGCGCCGAAGATGTACGGCCGGATCCACCCCCCGGTGGAGGTGCCCGGGAAGGGCACCCGGCAGGAGAAGACGGCCGTCATGACGCAGGCGGTCGCCGACGCCTTCGCGCAGGGCATCGCCGAACACCCGCAGGACTGGCACATGCTCCAGCGGCTGTGGCTGGAGGACCTGGAGGACCTGCGACAGACCACCGACACCGCAGGCCCGCCCGAGGAGCGATCCGCGTGAAGATCGGCATCGTCTGCCCGTACTCCTGGGACGTGCCCGGCGGGGTCCAGTTCCACATCCGGGACCTGGCGGAACACCTGATCGGCCTCGGTCACGAAGTGTCGGTCCTGGCCCCGTCGGACGACGAGACCGGGCTGCCCCCCTACGTGGTGTCGGCGGGGCGGGCGGTGCCGGTGCCGTACAACGGATCGGTGGCCCGGCTCAACTTCGGCTTCCTGTCGGCGGCCCGCGTACGGCGCTGGCTGCACGACGGGGTCTTCGACGTGGTCCACATCCACGAGCCGACCGCCCCCTCGCTGGGGCTGCTGACCTGCTGGGCGGCACAGGGCCCGATCGTGGCCACCTTCCACACCTCCAACCCGCGCTCCCGGGCGATGCTCGCGGCGTACCCGATCCTGCAGCCGGCGCTGGAGAAGATCAGCGCCCGGATCGCGGTGAGCGAGTACGCGCGGCGCACGCTGGTCGAGCACCTCGGCGGGGACGCGGTGGTCATCCCCAACGGCGTGGACGTGGACTTCTTCGCCAAGGCCGACCCGAACCCGGCCTGGTCGGGCCAGACCCTCGGCTTCATCGGCCGGATCGACGAACCGCGCAAGGGCCTGCCGGTCCTCATGGCCGCCTTCCCCCGCATCGTGGAACAGTGCCCGGACGTACGCCTCCTGGTGGCGGGCCGCGGCGACGAGGAGGAGGCGGTCGCCTCCCTGCCGCCCGAGCTCCGCTCCCGGGTCGAGTTCCTCGGCATGGTCTCGGACGAGGACAAGGCGCGGCTGCTGCGCAGCGTCGACGTGTACGTGGCCCCGAACACGGGCGGCGAGAGCTTCGGCATCATCCTCGTCGAGGCCCTCTCGGCCGGGGCGGCCGTCCTCGCGGCCGACCTCGACGCCTTCGCGCAGGTCCTGGACCAGGGGGCGGCGGGGGAGCTGTTCTCGAACGAGGACCCCGACTCCCTGGCCGCTTCGGCCGTGGCCCTCCTGCGCGACCCCGCCCGCCGCGCGGAACTGAGCAGCCGGGGCTCGGCCCACGTACGCCGCTTCGACTGGTCGACGGTGGCGGCGGACATCCTGGCCGTCTACGAGACGGTGACCGACGGCGCGGCGGCGGTGGCCGAGGACGAGCGGATCCCGCTGCGCACCCGCCTGGGCCTCTCTCGCGACACGTAACCCCTCCGGCCCCTGGCCGGGCCCCGTCCGGCTCCGGCCCCCGGGCTCCGGTCCGGGTGGGGCCGCGGCGGCCCGCCCCCGCGGGACCCCGGCCGCGGGTGTGCCGCTGCGCGGTGCGGAGTCCCCTACCCACCCTTCGCCCGTTCCCCGGGGCTGCGCCCCGGACCCCCGCTCCTCAAACGCCGGAGGGGCTGGATTTGGGCCGGCGTCGGTTCTGAGCGGCTGGCCGGGGTTGGATTGCCCGCAGGGCAATTCCAGCCCCGCCGGCGTTTGAGGCGCGGGTCCGGGCGGAGCCCGGGGAACGGTGGAAGGGCGGGTAGGGGACTTCGCCCCGCAGGGCAGCCCACCCGCACCGGCCCAACGGCCCGGCAACTGGCGGCCGTGGCCGCACCCCGCCCGACCACCGCCGGACGGAGTTCGGCGCAGCGGGGCGAAGCCCGGGAAGCGCGCCAGCGCTGAGCGGTGCGAGCTCCGCGTCGAAAGGTAGAGTCGCGGCCCGTGATCGAAACCCTTGTCTGGATTGCCCTCGGCCTCGGCCTCGTCGGGGTTTACCTCAGTTGGACCGCCGGCCGCCTGGACCGGCTGCACTCCCGGATGGACGCCGCCCGCGCCGCCCTCGACGCGCAGCTGGTCCGCCGGGCCTCCGTGGTGCTGGAGGTCGCGACCTCCGGGGTGCTGGACCCCGCCTCCTCCCTCGTGCTGTACGAGGCCGCGCACGCCGCCCGCCAAGCGGAGGAGGAGCACCGCGAGGTCGCCGAGAGCGAGCTCAGCCAGGCACTGCGCGCGGTGTTCGCCGACGTCGGGCAGGTCGACGCGCTCAAGGCGGCCCCGGGCGGCGCGGAGGCCACCGAGGAGCTCGCGGCGGCGGTCCGCCGGGTGCCGATGGCCCGCCGGTTCCTCAACGATGCCGTACGCGCGGCCCGCGCCCTGCGCCGGCACCGCAAGGTCCGCTGGTTCCGGCTGGCGGGCCACGCACCCTTTCCGCTGGCCTTCGAGATGGACGACGAGCCTCCGGTGGATCTGGCGGAACGGCCGTAACTTGTACCCAATGGCCAAATCGCAAGGAGCCACCGGCTGCACATTGGCCCTTGCCGTGGACTGGTCGAGAAGGTTTCCTCGGTCGAGTACCACCAGGTCGCCAGGAGCGACCGCCAGTACCGCCTGAATCTTCCTTTCGAGTGAGGTCAATCCGTGAGCACGCTTCCCTCCACCCCGCAGTCCGCCGAGTCGGCGATCGGCACCTCCCGCGTCAAGCGCGGCATGGCCGAGCAGCTCAAGGGCGGCGTGATCATGGATGTGGTCAACGCCGAGCAGGCGAAGATCGCCGAGGACGCCGGCGCCGTGGCCGTCATGGCCCTGGAGCGGGTTCCCGCCGACATCCGCAAGGACGGCGGCGTCGCCCGGATGTCCGACCCGAACATGATCGAAGAGATCATCGAGGCCGTCTCCATCCCGGTCATGGCGAAGTCCCGCATCGGCCACTTCGTCGAGGCCCAGGTCCTCCAGTCCCTCGGCGTCGACTACATCGACGAGTCCGAGGTCCTGACCCCGGCCGACGAGGTCAACCACTCCGACAAGTGGGCGTTCACCACCCCCTTCGTCTGTGGCGCCACCAACCTGGGCGAGGCCCTGCGCCGCATCGCCGAGGGCGCGGCCATGATCCGCTCGAAGGGCGAGGCCGGCACCGGCAACGTGGTCGAGGCCGTCCGCCACCTGCGTCAGATCAAGAACGAGATCGCCCGCCTGCGCGGCTACGACAACAACGAGCTGTTCGCCGCCGCCAAGGAGCTGCGCGCCCCGTACGAGCTGGTCAAGGAAGTTGCCGAGCTCGGCAAGCTCCCGGTCGTGCTGTTCTCCGCCGGTGGCGTCGCCACCCCGGCCGACGCCGCGCTGATGCGCCAGCTCGGTGCCGAGGGCGTCTTCGTCGGCTCCGGCATCTTCAAGTCGGGCGACCCGGCCAAGCGCGCCGCCGCCATCGTGAAGGCCACCACCTTCTACGACGACCCGAAGATCATCGCGGACGCCTCCCGCAACCTGGGCGAGGCCATGGTCGGCATCAACTGCGACACCCTCCCCGAGTCCGAGCGCTACGCCAACCGCGGCTGGTAGTCATCACCATGACCACCCCCGTGATTGGTGTCCTGGCACTCCAGGGCGACGTACGGGAGCACTTGATCGCCCTGGCCTCGGCTGACGCCGTGGCCAGGCCGGTCCGGCGTCCCGAGGAGCTCGCCGAGGTCGACGCCCTGGTGATCCCCGGCGGCGAGTCCACGACCATGTCGAAGCTCGCCGTGCTGTTCGGCATGCTGGAGCCGCTGCGCGAGCGCGTGCGGGCCGGGATGCCGGTCTACGGCACCTGTGCCGGCATGATCATGCTCGCGGACAAGCTGCTGGACGGCCGTGAGGACCAGGAGACCCTGGGCGGCATCGACATGATCGTGCGCCGCAACGCCTTCGGCCGGCAGAACGAGTCCTTCGAGGCGCAGGTCGACTTCGCCGGCATCGAGGGCGGCCCCGTCGAGGGCGTCTTCATCCGTGCCCCCTGGGTCGAGTCCGTCGGCGGAGCCGCCGAGGTGCTCGCGACGTACGACGGTCACACCGTCGCCGTGCGCCAGGGCAATGTCCTCGCCACCTCGTTCCACCCGGAGCTCACGGGTGACGACCGGGTCCACGCGTACTTCGTCGACATGGTGCGCGCGGGGCTGTAACGGCGTCCCGGTAGGATCTGAGGCGAACATTGTTGGTGACGCGAAGGAGACAGGCAGATGTCCGGCCACTCTAAATGGGCTACGACGAAGCACAAGAAGGCCGTGGTTGACGCCAAGCGCGGCAAGCTCTTCGCGAAGCTGATCAAGAACATCGAGGTCGCGGCCCGTATGGGCGGCGCCGACATCGATGGCAACCCGACCCTTTTCGACGCCATCCAGAAGGCGAAGAAGAGCTCGGTCCCGAACAAGAACATCGACTCCGCGGTCAAGCGCGGCGGCGGCCTCGAGGCCGGCGGCGCCGACTACGAGACGATCATGTACGAAGGCTACGGCCCGAACGGCGTCGCGGTGCTCATCGAGTGCCTCACCGACAACCGCAACCGTGCCGCGTCCGACGTGCGTGTCGCCATGACCCGCAACGGCGGTTCGATGGCCGACCCGGGCTCGGTCTCGTACCTGTTCAACCGCAAGGGCGTCGTGCTGCTGCCCAAGGGCGAACTGTCCGAGGACGACGTGCTGGAGACGGTGCTGGAGGCGGGAGCCGAAGAGGTCAACGACCTCGGCGAGCAGTTCGAGATCATCAGCGAGGCCACCGACATGGTCGCGGTCCGTACCGCGCTCCAGCAGGCCGGCATCGACTACGACTCGGCCGACTCCAACTTCCTGCCGACCATGCAGGTCGAGCTGGACGAAGAGGGCGCGCGCAAGATCTTCAAGCTGATCGACGCGCTGGAGGACAGCGACGACGTGCAGAACGTCTTCGCCAACTTCGACGTTTCGGACGAGGTCATGGAGAAGGTCGACGCCTGACCTGGGGCGTCCGGCGCGCACGGCGCCAAAGCAGCGGGCCGACGGGACACACCCCGTCGGCCCGCTGCGTTGTCATAGGCAGCCGTTAGTCTGGCGACCGCAACCAGCAATTGATCAGCCACGACGGCGAGGCACCACCTCCGCGAGAGCGGCGGCGGTTTAGCCGCAAAGGGGGGAGGCGGCGTGCGCGTACTCGGTGTTGACCCGGGCCTGACCCGATGTGGTGTCGGTGTGGTCGAGGGGGTGGCGGGCCGTCCCCTGACGATGCTGGGCGTGGGAGTCGTACGGACGCCCGCGGACGCAGAGTTGGGTCACCGGCTCGTGGCGATCGAGCAGGGCATCGAGGAATGGCTCGACGAGTACCGGCCCGAAGTCCTCGCCGTGGAGCGGGTGTTCAGTCAGCACAACGTCAGCACGGTGATGGGCACCGCCCAGGCCAGTGCCGTCGCCATGCTGTGCGCCGCGCGCCGCGGCATACCGGTCGCGCTGCACACCCCGAGCGAGGTCAAGGCCGCCGTCACCGGCAGCGGTCGCGCCGACAAGGCACAGGTCGGAGCCATGGTCACCCGGCTGCTGCGGCTGTCCGCCCCGCCCAAGCCCGCGGACGCCGCGGACGCCCTCGCCCTCGCCATCTGCCACATCTGGCGCGCCCCCGCGCAGAACCGCCTCCAGCAGGCCGTCAACCGGCATGCCAGCGCCCTGAAAGGCCGCACCACATGATCGCCTTCGTCAGCGGCACGGTCGCCGCGCTCGCCCCCACCCTGGCCGTCATCGAGGTCGGGGGAGTGGGCATGGCCGTGCACTGCACGCCGAACACCATCGCGGGCCTGCGGACCGGCGAGCCGGCCCGGCTGGCGACGTCCCTGGTCGTACGGGAGGACTCGCTGACGCTGTACGGCTTCGCCGACGACGACGAGCGTCAGGTCTTCGAGCTCCTGCAGACCGCGAGCGGGGTCGGTCCGAAGCTCGCGCAGGCGATGCTCGGGGTGCACAGCCCGGACGCGCTGCGCGTCGCCGTCTCCGTGGGGGACGAGAAGGCGCTGATGGCCGTCTCCGGCATCGGCAAGAAGGGCGCGCAGAAGCTGCTGCTGGACCTGAAGGACAAGCTGGGCGCTCCGCTGGGGTCGAGCGGGATGGTCGGCGCACAGCGTGCGGTGGCCTCCGGCCCGGCGCCGTGGTCGGAACAGCTGTCCGCGGCGCTGATCGGTCTGGGCTACGCGCCCCGCGACGCGGACGAGGCCGTCTCCGCGGTGACCCCGCAGGCGGAGGCCGCGATCGCCGCCGGCGGTTCGGCCCCGGTGCCGCAGCTCCTGAGGGCGGCCCTCCAGTCCCTGAACCGAGCCCGCTGACCCAGGTGCGACGCCGTTGCCGGGGACCAGCCCCCGGACCCCCGCGCCTCAAACGCCGGCGGGTCTTGATTTTGGCCGGCGTCGGCCTGCACGTGCGCGTAGCGCACCGTGCCCCCCTGGGGGGGCTGGTATTCCAGCCCCGCCGGCGATTGAGGCGCGGGGTCTGGGGCGGAGCCCCGGGAAACGGAGAAAGGGCGGGGCGGGGAGAATGCCCCGCAGGGCCGCCCGCACACGACGGACCACCGCTTCACCCCGAGAAGGCAGACTGACACCGTGAACTGGGATGACGAGAGCGACGACCGGATCGTCGCAGCCGCGGCGGACGGCGAGGACACTGCCGTCGAGGCGGCACTGAGGCCCAAGGACCTCGGTGAGTTCGTCGGGCAGGAGAAGGTCCGCCAGCAGTTGGACCTCGTCCTGAAGGCGGCCCGCCAGCGCGGCGCCACCGCCGATCACGTGCTGCTGTCGGGCGCCCCGGGCCTGGGGAAGACCACCCTGTCCATGATCATCGCGGCCGAGATGGGCGCGCCCATCCGGATCACCTCCGGCCCCGCCATCCAGCACGCGGGCGATCTCGCCGCCATCCTCTCCTCCCTCCAGGAGGGCGAGGTCCTCTTCCTCGACGAGATCCACCGCATGTCCCGGCCGGCCGAGGAAATGCTCTACATGGCCATGGAGGACTTCCGCGTCGACGTGATCGTGGGCAAGGGCCCGGGAGCCACCGCCATCCCGCTGGAACTGCCCCCGTTCACCCTCGTCGGGGCCACGACCCGCGCCGGTCTGCTCCCGCCGCCGCTGCGCGACCGCTTCGGCTTCACCGGTCACATGGAGTTCTACGCCCCCGAGGAGCTGGAGCGCGTCATCCACCGCTCCGCCCGGCTCCTCGACGTGGAGATCGACACCGCCGGCGCCGCCGAGATCGCCGGCCGCTCGCGCGGAACCCCCCGTATCGCCAACCGGCTGCTGCGCCGCGTCCGTGACTACGCCCAGGTCAGGGCGGACGGCGTGATCAACCGCGAGGTCGCGGGCACCGCCCTGAAGGTCTACGAGGTCGACGAGCGCGGGCTCGACCGGCTGGACCGGGCCGTCCTGGAGGCGCTCCTGAAGCTCTTCGGCGGGGGCCCCGTGGGCCTCTCGACGCTCGCCGTCGCCGTCGGCGAGGAGCGGGAGACCGTGGAAGAAGTGGCCGAGCCGTTCCTGGTCAGGGAGGGGCTTCTGGCCAGGACCCCGCGGGGGCGGGTCGCGACCCCGGCCGCATGGGCTCACCTGGGACTTGTTCCGCCACAGCAGGGCGGGAACGGATCAAGCGGACAACAGGGCCTCTTCGGGACCTGACGGCGCGGACGTTCGTCCCCTCAGGAACTGCGGTGACATGCTGGGCGTTGTTCCATCGGTGCGGACTCGCCTAGACTCCGCCGATGCCGACCCTTACGGTCGGCCTACCCACCCCCCGTACCAAGGCCGTGCGCTTGTGCGGTCGATGCGAAGGACCTGCGTCCCTTGAATATCATGTCCCTCCTTCCGTTCGTGCTGATCATCGGGGCGATGTTCCTGCTGACCCGCAGCCAGAAGAAGAAGCAGCAGGCGGCCGTGCAGATGCGCGACCAGCTGACCGCCGGCACCGGCGTCCGCACCATCGGCGGCATGTACGCCACGGTGAAGGAGATCGGCGAGGACACCGTCACGCTCGAGGTGGCCCCCGGCGTTTACGCGCTCTACGCGAAGAACTCCATCGGCGCCGTGCTGGAGGACGAGGAGTACAACCGCATCGTCCACGGCATCACCGATGATCTGACGATCGACACGCCGGTCGTCCCGGACGACGCGTCCTCCCTGACCGGGGACGAGGCCCCCAAGCTCGACCTGGGCAAGAAGGACGAGCCCAAGGCCGACGAGCCCGCGGCGGATGAGCCCAAGGGCGACGAGCCCAAGGACGGCAAGACCGACGGCGAGGCCGGCGCGAAGTAGCGCTGGGCCGGGGACCGTGCGGGGCGCCTGACCGGCAGCCCCGGCGGACCCCGCCAGTGACCCTTCTGCGGGGGGCAGGGGTCCCCACACACATTTCGGTGGCCGTCCACGCGCTGACCCGGCGCGGGACGGTTGGACAGGGAGATACGACAAGGTGGCAGCACCGAAGAAGGGCCGGCGGCCCACGGGGGCTCAGGGGAGGCCGGGGCGTTCCCTGGCCATCATCCTGATCGCGATGGTGGCGCTCACCGCGGGGATGTTCCTCACGAAGCAGACGACGCCGCGACTCGGCATCGACCTCGCCGGCGGTACGAGCATCACGCTCAAGGCCAAGAGCGAGCCCGGCAAGCCGGACGCGATCAACGAGACCAACATGAACACGGCGATCGGCATCATCGAACGCCGCGTCAACGGTCTCGGCGTTTCCGAGGCCGAGGTCCAGAAGCAGGGCCGCGACCACATCATCGTGAACATCCCCAAGGGGACGAACGAGCAGCAGGCGCGCGACCAGGTCGGTACCACCGCCCAGCTGTACTTCCGCCCCGTGCTCGCCACGGCGGAGGGTGCCCCGGCAGCCCCCGAGGCCAACCCGAGCGGCTCCCCGAGCGCCGCCCCGAGCGGCTCCGGCAGCCCGTCCGCCAGTGCGGCCACCCCGTCGTCCAGCGCCACTTCCCAGGGCCGTGCGGTCAGTGAGGCCCTCAAGGCCCCGAACGCACCCTCTCCCTCGCCCTCGGCGAGCGGGTCGAAGAAGGCAGACGACAAGGCCACCCCGTCGACGTCGCCGTCCGCGCCGAGCGCCGACCAGGCCGCAGCCGCGGACCTGCAGGCGAAGTTCGCCGCGCTGAACTGCAGCGACGAGGCACAGCGCACCGCGGTCACCAAGAACGTGAAGCCCGAGGACCCGACGCTCGCCTGCGGCAAGCGCGACGGCGTCTGGTACAAGTGGGTGCTCGGCCCGGCGCAGGTCAACGGCCAGGACGTGAAGGACGCCAAGGGCATCATCGACCCGCAGCGCGGCATGTGGATCGTCACGATGCAGTTCACCGACAAGGGCGCCGACAAGTTCGCCAAGATCACCGGTGAGCTCGCGGCCAAGCAGGCCCCGCAGAACCAGTTCGCCATCGTGCTCGACGGCGAGGTCATCTCCGACCCGTCCGTCAGCCAGGCACTGACCGGCGGCAACGCCGAGATCTCCGGCGGCTTCAACCAGCAGTCCGCGCAGGACCTGGGCAACATGCTCTCGTACGGCGCCCTGCCGCTGTCCTTCCAGGAGGACAGCGTCACCACCGTCTCCGCCGCGCTCGGCGGCGAGCAGCTGAAGGCCGGTCTGATCGCCGGCGCCATCGGCCTCGCCCTCGTGGTGATCTACCTGCTGGCGTACTACCGGGGCCTGGCGTTCGTCGCCATCATCAGCCTCATCGTCTCCGGCATCCTCACCTACACGATCATGGCGCTGCTGGGCAAGGGCATCGGCTTCGCGCTGAACCTGCCGGCCGTCTGCGGTGCGATCGTCGCGATCGGCATCACCGCCGACTCGTTCATCGTGTACTTCGAACGCATCCGGGACGAGATCCGCGAGGGCCGCACCCTGCGTCCGGCCGTCGAGCGCGCCTGGCCCCGTGCCCGTCGCACCATCCTGGTCTCCGACTTCGTGTCGTTCCTGGCGGCCGCGGTGCTGTTCATCGTCACCGTCGGCAAGGTGCAGGGCTTCGCCTTCACCCTGGGTCTGACCACCCTGCTCGACGTGGTCGTGGTGTTCCTCTTCACCAAGCCCGTCATGACGCTGCTGGCTCGTACGAACTTCTTCGCCAGCGGTCATCCGTGGTCCGGGCTGGACCCGAAGCGACTGGGCGCGAAGCCGCCGCTGCGACGCTCGCGTCGTACCGGCTCCGACGCGACCGCCGCGACCGTCTCCGTTCCCGTCGACGCAAAGGAGGCGTGAGAGATGTCGAAGCTCGGAGATCTCGGCGCCAAGCTGTACCGAGGTGAGGTCGGCTACGACTTCGTCGGCAAGCGCTTCGTCTGGTACGGCGTTTCCATCCTGATCACCATCACGGCGATCGTGGCCCTGGCCGTTCAGGGCCTCAACATGGGCATCGAGTTCAAGGGTGGTGCCGTCTTCACCACCCCGAAGACCTCCATCTCGGAGACCCAGGCCCGCGAGGACGCGGAGGAGGCCTCCGGCCACGACGCGGTCGTCCAGAAGCTCGGCACCGGCGGACTGCGCATCCAGATCTCGGATCTGGACACCGACGCCGCAGCCGACGTGAAGGCCAAGCTCGCCGCCGGCTTCAAGATCGACGCGGGTCAGATCAACGCGGACCTGGTCGGTCCCAGCTGGGGCGAGCAGATCGCCAACAAGGCCTGGACGGGCCTCGGCGTCTTCATGGTCCTCGTGGTGATCTACCTGGCCATCGCCTTCGAGTGGCGGATGGCGATCGCGGCGCTGATCGCGCTGATCCACGACCTCACCATCACCGTCGGCGTCTACGCGCTGGTCGGCTTCGAGGTGACCCCGGGTACGGTCATCGGTCTGCTGACCATCCTCGGTTACTCCCTCTACGACACCGTCGTCGTCTTCGACGGTCTCAAGGAGGGTTCGAAGGACATCACCAAGCAGACCCGCTGGACGTACAGCGAGGTTGCCAACCGCAGCATCAACGGCACCCTGGTCCGCTCCATCAACACCACCGTCGTCGCGCTGCTCCCGGTCGGGGCGCTGCTCTTCATCGGCGGCGGCTTCCTGGGCGCCGGCATGCTCAACGACATCTCGCTGTCGCTCTTCGTCGGCCTCGCGGCCGGCGCCTACTCGTCGATCTTCATCGCGACCCCGCTGGTCGTGGACCTGAAGGAGCGCGAGCCGGCGATGAAGGCCCTGAAGAAGCGGGTGCTCGCGAAGCGGGCGTCGGCCGAGGCAAGGGGCGAATCGCCCGAGGACGCCGGTACCGAAGGCGCGCCCGAGGTCGTGGCGCAGGGCCGGTCGGGACGGCGCCGGTGACCGCGGAGCTTCCCTCCGGCGTACGGGACCTGCTGCTCAGCCGGATCACGGACGTGGCGGACTACCCGAAGCCGGGCGTGATGTTCAAGGACATCACCCCGCTGCTGGCCGACCCGAAGGCGTTCGGCGCCCTCACCGACGCGCTGGTGGCCCTGGCCGGGCAGTACGGAGCGACGAAGATCGTCGGGCTGGAGGCGCGGGGATTCATCCTGGCGGCTCCGGTGGCCGTGCAGGCGGGCATCGGCTTCGTGCCGGTCCGCAAGGCCGGGAAGCTGCCCGGGGCGACGCTCCTGCAGTCCTACGACCTGGAGTACGGGTCGGCGGAGATCGAGATCCACGCGGAGGCGCTGTGCGCCGACGACCGGGTCATGGTCATCGACGATGTGCTGGCCACCGGTGGCACCGCGGCCGCCTCGCTGGAGCTGATCCGGCGAGCCGGGGCGGAGGTCGCCGGGGTCGCGGTCCTGATGGAACTCTCGTTCCTGCCGGGCCGTGAGCGGCTGGCGCCGACGCTGGGCGATGCTCCGCTCGACGCGCTGATTGTGGTCTGACCTCGCTGTTCCAGAAGCGGGCGTGCACCGGGAAACCCCGGAGCGCGCCCGCTTCGGCGTGTGCGGGCTGCTACGCGGCGTCTGTCCCCCACCCGCTCTTCCGCCGGGTCCCTGGGGCTCCGCCCCAGACCCCGGTCCTCAGACGCCGGACGGGCTGGATGCGGCCGGGCCCGGTAGGAGTCGGGGTGGACTCGGGGAACGGGGTGGCGGAACCCTCGCTACGATGGGTTATCCGGACCGGACACGGGCACCGGATCCTCCCCCACACTCCGTGCGGGGGGACCCCCTGAGGAGCGCTCTTGCCAGACGAGGTCCAGCCAATCTCCGCCGCGCAGCCTGACCCGGAGGCCGAGCAGCCGGCCGCGGCGGCCGCCGCCACGCCCCCGCCGGCTCCGCCGGCCCCGCTGGTCAAGCCCGCGTCCGCGAAGTCGGCCGGGTCCTCCAATCGGGTGCGCGCCCGGCTGGCCCGCCTCGGCGGCCAGCGTTCCAACCCGTACAACCCGGTCCTGGAACCGCTGCTCCGCATAGTCCGCAGCAACGACCCGAAGATCGAGACGGCCACCCTGCGCCAGATCGAGCAGGCTTACCAGGTCGCCGAGCGCTGGCACCGCGGCCAGAAGCGCAAGAGCGGCGACCCGTACATCACCCACCCGCTCGCGGTGACCACGATCCTCGCCGAGCTGGGCATGGACCCGGCCACGCTGATGGCGGGGCTGCTCCACGACACGGTGGAGGACACCGAGTACGGGCTGGAGGACCTGCGACGCGACTTCGGCGACGCGGTGACCCTGCTCGTCGACGGAGTCACCAAGCTCGACCGGGTCAAGTTCGGCGAGGCCGCCCAGGCCGAGACCGTCCGCAAGATGGTCGTGGCGATGGCCAAGGACCCCAGGGTCCTGGTCATCAAGCTCGCCGACCGGCTGCACAACATGCGCACCATGCGCTACCTCAAGCGGGAGAAGCAGGAGAAGAAGGCCCGCGAGACCCTTGAGATCTATGCCCCGCTGGCGCACCGGCTGGGCATGAACACCATCAAGTGGGAGCTCGAGGACCTCGCCTTCGCGATCCTCTACCCCAAGATGTACGACGAGATCGTACGGCTGGTGGCCGAAAGGGCGCCCAAGCGCGACGAGTACCTCACCGTCGTCACCGACGAGGTGATGGCCGACCTCCGCGCCGCCCGCATCAAGGCCACCGTCACCGGGCGCCCCAAGCACTACTACAGCGTTTACCAGAAGATGATCGTGCGCGGCCGCGACTTCGCCGAGATCTACGACCTGGTCGGCATCCGGGTCCTCGTCGACACCGTCCGGGACTGCTACGCCGCCCTCGGCACCGTGCACGCGCGATGGAACCCGGTCCCCGGCCGGTTCAAGGACTACATCGCGATGCCGAAGTTCAACATGTACCAGTCGCTCCACACGACGGTCATCGGACCCAGCGGCAAGCCCGTCGAGCTCCAGATCCGCACCTTCGACATGCACCGGCGTGCCGAGTACGGCATCGCCGCGCACTGGAAGTACAAGCAGCAGACCGTCGCCGGCACCTCGAAGGTACGCACCGACGTGCCGCAGGCGGCCAAGGGCAGCGCGGGCCACGACACCGTCAACGACATGGCCTGGCTGCGCCAGCTGCTGGACTGGCAGAAGGAGACCGAGGACCCGAGCGAGTTCCTCGACTCCCTGCGCTTCGACCTCTCGCGCAACGAGGTCTTCGTCTTCACGCCCAAGGGCGACGTCATCGCCCTGCCGGCCGGAGCCACCCCCGTCGACTTCGCGTACGCCGTCCACACCGAGGTCGGCCACCGGACCATAGGGGCACGGGTCAACGGGCGGCTCGTACCGCTCGAATCGACCCTCGACAACGGCGACCTGGTCGAGGTCTTCACCTCCAAGGCCGAGGGCGCCGGCCCGTCCCGCGACTGGCTGGGCTTCGTCAAGTCCCCCCGGGCCCGCAACAAGATCCGCGCCTGGTTCTCCAAGGAGCGCCGGGACGAGGCGATCGAACACGGCAAGGACGCCATCGCGCGGGCCATGCGCAAGCAGAACCTGCCGATCCAGCGCATCCTGACCGGGGACTCCCTCGTCACCCTCGCGCACGAGATGCGCTACCCCGATATCTCCTCGCTCTACGCGGCGATCGGCGAGGGCCACGTCACCGCGCAGAACGTGGTCCAGAAACTGGTCCAGGCCCTCGGCGGCGAGGACGCGGCCAACGAGGACATCGAGGACACCATCCCGCCGGCCCGCGGCCGCAGCACCCGCCGCGGCAACGCCGACCCCGGCGTGGTGGTCAAGGGCGTCGAGGACGTGTGGGTCAAGCTGGCCCGCTGCTGCACCCCGGTGCCGGGCGACCCGATCGTCGGCTTCGTCACGCGCGGCAGCGGCGTATCGGTCCACCGCGCGGACTGCGTCAACGTGGACTCCCTCTCCCAGGAGCCCGAGCGCATGCTCGAGGTCGAATGGGCGCCCACCCAGTCCTCCGTCTTCCTGGTCGCCATCCAGGTCGAGGCGCTGGACCGGTCCCGGCTCCTGTCGGACGTCACCCGGGTCCTGTCGGACCAGCACGTGAACATCCTGTCGGCGGCCGTGCAGACCTCCCGCGACCGGGTGGCCACCTCCCGGTTCACCTTCGAGATGGGCGACCCGAAGCACCTGGGCCACGTCCTGAAGGCCGTACGGGGCGTCGAGGGCGTCTACGACGTCTACCGCGTGACCTCGGCCCGCAGGCCGTAATACCGCACATGTGAAAGGGTCCCGGTACGCAGTGCGTACCGGGACCCTTTCACGTGCCTGACGGCCGGGACATCAGCCGCCGAACTCCTCGAGGCCCTTCAGCGCCTGGTCCAGCAGGGCCTGACGGCCCTCCAGCTCCCGGGACAGCTTGTCGGCCTTGGAGTTGTTGCCCTGCGCGCGCGCCGCGTCGATCTGGCCGCGGAGCTTGTCGACCGCCGCCTGCAGCTGACCCGTCAGACCGGCCGCACGGGCCCGCGCCTCCGGGTTCGTACGGCGCCACTCGCCTTCCTCGGACTCCTGGATGGCCCGCTCGACGGTGTGCATCCGGCCCTCGACCTTGGGACGCGCGTCCCGCGGTACGTGGCCGATGGCCTCCCAGCGCTCGTTCAGGGAGCGGAACGCGGCACGGGCCGCCTTCAGGTCCGTGATCGGGACGAGCTTCTCGGCCTCGTCGGCCAGCTCCTCCTTCAGCTTCAGGTTCTCCACCTGCTCGGCGTCGCGCTCCGCGAAGACCTCGCTGCGGGCCGCGAAGAACACGTCCTGGGCGCCGCGGAAACGGTTCCACAGGTCGTCCTCGGACTCGCGCTGCGCGCGGCCCGCGGCCTTCCAGTTCTCCATCAGCTCGCGGTAGCGCGCGGCCGTCGGACCCCAGTCGGCCGACTTCGACAGCGACTCGGCCTCCGCGACCAGCTTCTCCTTGACCTTGCGGGCGTCCTCGCGCTGCGCGTCGAGCGAGGCGAAGTGGGCCTTGCGGCGCTTGGAGAAGGCGGAGCGGGCGTGCGAGAAGCGGTGCCACAGCTCGTCGTCCGACTTGCGGTCGAGGCGGGGCAGACCCTTCCAGATGTCCACCAGGGCCCGCAGCCGCTCGCCGGCGCTGCGCCACTGGTCGCTCTGCGCCAGCTCCTCGGCCTCGGCCACCAGCGCGTCCTTGGCCGTACGGGCCTCGTCCGTCTGCTTGGCCTTCTGGACCTTGCGCTCCTCGCGGCGCGAGTCCACGGTCGACACCAGCTTGTCCAGCCGGACGCGCAGCGCGTCGAGGTCGCCGACGGCGTGGTGCTCGTCCACCTGCGTCCGCAGGTGCTCGATGGCCGTCTGGGCGTCCTTGGCGGCCAGATCGGTGGTCCGCACCCGTCGCTCGAGGAGGCCGATCTCGACCACCAGGCCCTCGTACTTGCGCTCGAAGTAGGCCAGGGCCTCCTCCGGGGTGCCGGCCTGCCACGAGCCGACGACCTTCTCGCCATCCGCAGTTCGCACGTACACGGTGCCGGTCTCGTCGACTCGGCCCCACGGGTCGCTGCTCACAGCGCCTCCTCCACCTGATGCCTTGCGAGGGGTTCACCCCCTGGGCATCGTCCACAGTTTCCTGGGGCGGGCCGCGCCCGCCCTGCACAACGCCAACATAGGCGACCGCCGGGCCGGCTGTCCGCATCCAGCACGACGGAATATCGCCGTACCGGAGCGCCGTCGAGGAATTCGAGGAGACAGCCCGGGCCCGGGGCGCCCGGTCCCGGTCAGTTCTTGGTGACGGTGCCCTTCTCGATGGTCACGGGGGTCTTGGGGGCCCCGTCCTGGCCGCCGTCGGCCGTACCGGCCTTGGCCACCTCTTCGAGCACCTTCAGGCCGGCCGCGTCGATCTTGCCGAAGGGGGTGTACGTCGGGGCGAGCGGGCTGTCCTTGTAGACCAGGAAGAACTGGCTGCCGCCCGAGCCGGGCTGGCCGGTGTTGGCCATCGCCACCGTGCCCGCCGGGTAGATGACCTGGCCCGTCGCGTTGGGCTTGCCCAGCGCGTCGAGGTTCTCGTCGGCGATGGTGTAGCCGGGGCCGCCCGATCCGGTGCCCTGCGGGTCACCGCACTGCAGGACGAAGATGCTGCCCGTCGTCAGGCGGTGGCACTTGGTGTTGTCGAAGAAGTTCTTGTCGGCGAGCGACTTGAACGAGTTGACCGTCTGCGGGGTCTTCGCCGCGTCCATCTCGAACGTGATGTCGCCCGCGCTGGTCTTCAGGTCGAAGGTGTACTTCGCCTTGGCGTCGATCGCCATCGCCGGGGAGGCGGACTGCTGCGGGGTGGGCGGGGCCGAGGGGGTCGCGGCCGGGTCGGCCGCCTCGTCCTTCTTGTCCTTGTCGAACACACCGCCGGCCACGAGGCCGACCACCGCGGCAACGACCACGGCCACCGCCGCACCGATCACGGCCAGCCGCTTGCGCGACTTCTGCCGCGCCTCGGCACGCCGCTGCTGCTGGCGTTCGTACTTTTCCCTGGCGAGCTGGCGCCGCCGCTGATCGCTCGTGACCACCGGGTCGTCTCCTTGTGCGTATCTGGTACCACTGTCCGGGCTGGGTTAGGCCGTACCGTATATGGGTTCGCTGTGTAATGAGCGGCGCCGGTACGCTCTGAGCAGCAGCATTCCGAACTGCAGCCTCCCGCCGGACGACGATTGAGGACGAACGTGCTGATTGCCGGATTCCCCGCCGGGGCCTGGGGGACCAACTGCTACGTGGTCGCCCCCGCCGCCGGTGAGGAGTGCGTCATCATCGACCCGGGCCACCAGGCCACCCAGGGTGTCGAAGAGACGTTGAAGAAGCATCGGCTCAAGCCCGTCGCGGTCGTCCTCACCCATGGCCACATCGATCATGTGGCCTCGGTGGTCCCGGTGTGCGGAGCACACGACGTACCGGCCTGGATCCACCCCGAGGACCGCTTCATGATGAGCGACCCGGAGAAGGCCCTCGGCCGTTCCCTCGGCGCCCAGCTCATGGGCGAGCTCACGGTGGGGGAGCCCTCCGACGTCAAGGAGCTCACCGACGGTGCGCGGCTCGCCCTGGCCGGCATGGAGCTCACCGTGTCGCACGCCCCCGGCCATACCAGGGGGTCGGTGACCTTCGGGATGCCCGCGGCCGCGGACATCCCGCCGCTGCTGTTCTCGGGCGACCTGCTCTTCGCCGGCTCCATCGGGCGTACGGACTTCCCCGGCGGCAGCCACGCCGACATGCTCGAGTCGCTGGCCCGCGTGTGCCTGCCGCTCGACGATTCGACCGTGGTGCTGCCCGGACACAACGAGCACACGACCATTGGCCGTGAGCGAGCCACCAACCCGTACCTGCGGCAGGTGGCCGCCGGCCTGGGAGACGGCTTCACGTCTCCACGACGAGGAATGTGACGAGAGTTTCGTGAGTACTTTTCAGGCCCCCAAGGGCACGTACGACCTGCTGCCGCCCCGCTCGGCCACCTTCCTGGCGGTGCGCGAGGCGATCTCCGCGCCCCTGAAGAACTCCGGCTACGGGTACGTCGAGACCCCCGGCTTCGAGAACGTCGAACTGTTCTCGCGCGGAGTCGGCGAGTCCACCGACATCGTCAGCAAGGAGATGTACACCCTCACCACGAAGGGCGGCGACCAGCTCGCGCTGCGCCCCGAGGGCACCGCCTCCGTGCTCCGCGCCGCCCTGCAGGGCAACCTGCACAAGCTCGGCGGCCTGCCCGTCAAGCTCTGGTACTCCGGCTCCTACTACCGCTACGAGCGGGCGCAAGCGGGCCGCTACCGCCACTTCTCCCAGGTCGGCGCCGAGGCGATCGGAGCCGAGGACCCGGCGCTGGACGCCGAGCTGATCATCCTGGCCGACCAGGCGTACCGCTCGCTGGGGCTGCGCGACTTCCGCATCCTGCTGAACTCGCTCGGCGACAAGGAGTGCCGCCCGGTGTACCGGGAGGCCCTCCAGGCCTTCCTGCGCGGGCTCGACCTGGACGCGGAGACCGTGCGCCGGGCCGAGATCAACCCGCTGCGCGTGCTCGACGACAAGCGGGCCGACGTGCAGAAGCAACTCGTCGGCGCCCCGATGCTGCGCGACTACCTCTGCGACGCCTGCAAGGCGTACCACGAGGAGGTGCGGGCGCTGGTGACGGCGGCCGGGGTCGCCTTCGAGGACGACGAGAAGCTCGTGCGCGGCCTGGACTACTACACCCGCACCACCTTCGAGTTCGTCCACGACGGTCTGGGCTCCCAGTCCGCGGTGGGCGGCGGCGGCCGCTACGACGGCCTCTCCGAGATGATCGGCGGACCGGCGCTGCCTTCCGTGGGCTGGGCGCTGGGCGTGGACCGTACGGTGCTGGCGCTCGAAGCGGAGGGCGTCGAACTGGACATCCCGTCCGCGACCTCCGTCTTCGCGGTGGCGCTCGGCGCGGCGAAGCCGGTGCTGTTCGGTCTGGTGACCGAGCTGCGGCGGGCCGGTGTGGCCGCGGACATCTCCTACGGGGGCAAGGGCCTCAAGGGTGCGATGAAGGACGCGAACCGGAGCGGGGCGCGGTTCGCGGTGGTCGCGGGGGACCGTGACCTCGAAGAGGGCGTGGTCCAGCTGAAGGACATGCAGTCCGGGGAGCAGACCCCGGTGGCCGTCGCCGATCTCGTGGAGACGGTTCGGGCGAAGCTGGCCTGAGGCTCGCCGCCTGGTGGGGCGGGGCCGGGGGATCCGCTGCGCGGCACTCTCCCCGCCCCGCCCTTTCGCCGTTTCCCGGGGCTAGGCCCCGGACCCCGATACCGGGCGCTGCGCGCCCGGTGCGCTCAAACGCCGCGCGGGCTGAATTTGCCCGGCGGAGCCGGCAAATCCAGCCTCGCCGGCGTTTGAGGCGCGGGGTCTGGGGCGGGGCCCCAGGAAACGGAGAAAGGGCGGGGTGGGGGAAGGCCCCGCGCAGCGGACGCCGTTACAGCAAGCCGTGCCGCATGGCCGTGGTGACGGCGGCGGTGCGGTCCGTGACCTCCAGCTTTCCGAAGATGCGCAGCATGTGCGTCTTGACCGTGGACTCCGCCACGAACAGCCGCCGCCCGATCTCGGCATTCGTCGCGCCCTCCGCGACCAGGCGGAGCACCGCCACCTCCCGGTCGGAGAGCCGCGGCAGCGACGGGCGGGTCCGGAGCCGGTCCACCAGGCGGCCCGCCACCGTCGGGGCGAGGACCGTCTCGCCGCGCACCGCCGCGCGGACCGCGGCCGCCAGTTCCGCCCGCGCCATGTCCTTCAGCAGGTAGCCCGCCGCCCCCGCCTCCACCGCGCGCAGGATGTCCCGGTCCTCCTCGTACGTGGTCAGCACCACGACCCGTACCGGCAGCCGGGCCGCCGTGATGCGGGCGATCGATTCGACTCCGTCGCCGCCCGGCATCCGCAGGTCCATCAGGATCAGGTCCAGGCCGCCTTCGGGGGCCAACCGCGCGGCCGGCGCCTCCGCCTGCGGGCCGCTCGAGGCCTCCGCCACGACCTCCAGGTCCGGTTCGGCGGCGAGCATGCCGCGCAGACCCTCCCGTACCACCGGGTGGTCGTCGGCCAGCAGGATGCGGATCATGTCGTACGGCTCCTCAGCGGATCGGGAGGGTGACGGTGACGGTGGTACCGGCCGAGGCCGCGCTGTCGACCGTCGCGGCGCCGCCCACCTCCGCCGCGCGGGCGAACAGCCCCCGCAATCCGTAGCCCGGTGCGGGGGCCGCCGGGTCGAAGCCCCGCCCGGTGTCCCGGACCGTGAGGGTCAGCTCCGAGCCGCCGTAGGCGAGGGACACCGTGCAAGGTGCCTGCGGTCCGGCGTGCTTGGCCGCGTTCGACAGGGATTCCTGGCAGGACCGCAGGGCCACGACTTCCAGTACCGCGGCCAGGGGCCGGGCCTCCCCGGTCACCGAGACGGCCGCCGGCGGATCGTGCCGGGCCGCGAGCCGCCGTACCGCGTCGGGCAGCGAACCGCCGTCGAGATCGGCGGGCGCGCCGCCCGCGACCAGCGCGCGGGCCTCGGCCAGGCTCTGCCGGGCGGTGACGGCCATCAGCTCCAGATGGCGCCTGGCCCGCTCCGGGTCGGTGTCCAGCTCGGACTGCACGGCCTGTACGAGCATCAGCAGACTGGTGAAGCCCTGGGCGAGGGTGTCGTGGATCTCGCGGGACATGTGTTCCCTTGTCGCTTGGGCGCCGCGTTCGGCGGAGAGCCGGGCCACCTCCTCCCGGCTGGCGTCGAGTTCCGCGATGAGGGAGGCCCGGTGCCGGCTCTGCTCGATGATCCGGATGATCCAGGCACCGAAGAAGGCGGAGAAGAGGAAGCTGACGAGCGCGCCGAGCGCGCTCGCGAAGACGAAGTGCCCCTCCGGCCGCCAGACCAGCGCCCAGCCCGCCACCGGCAGCAGGCACAGCAGGCCCACCGCGCCGACCGCGCGCCGCAGGGGCAGCAGCATGAAGCACTGCGGGGCCAGGGCGAAGGTGATCAGCCGGGTCTCGCCGGCCAGGGCGGCGGCCGGCAGGAAGAGGGCCAGCGCCACGCCCAGGTAGCGGGCGGAGCGCCGGGGCGCGGCGCCGGGCTCCAGCAGGAGCAGCGGGCGTCCGGCGCCGAGGTAGCAGGGGACCAGGAGGGCGAGCAGGACGACGGTGGTGATCCGGTACGCCGGCCCGGGGGAGTCCGAGGCCAGGACGAAGGCCGCGGTCGCGACCCACACGACCCCGAAGTAGAGGTCCCACGGGCCGAACGCGCGGTCCCAGACGTGGGACTCGCGCGCTCCGGCCGCCTCGGTGAAGGCGCTCAGCCGTCGCGCCGGTTCTTCCACTTGAAGGTCAGCAGGCACAGCACCAGCCCTCCGAGCACCCAGGCGCCCAGGATCAGGGCGACCCGCCCATACTCCCAGGCACCGGTCTGCTCGAAAACGGCGGCGGATTCGGGAAGGAACACCCCGCGCAGTCCCTGGCACATCCACTTGAGCGGGAACAGCGCACCGATGTTCAGCAGCCAGTCGGGGATCTGGTGGACCGGGATGAACACCCCCGAGACGAACTGCAGGATCAGGAACGGCAGGACCACGACCGAGCTGGCGCTCTTGCCGGACTTGGGCAGGCTGCTGATCGCGATGCCGAGCAGGGCGCAGCCCGTCAGGCCCAGAGTGAAGATCCAGGCGAAGGTCAGCCACTTGACGGCTGACGTCGACAGATCGAGGTCGAAGAGGGTGGCCCCGACGAACAGCAGGACCGCGGTCTCGGCGAGGCCGGTGAGCAGCACCAGCCAGACCTTGCCGAGGAAGTACGCGGCCGGGGGCATCGGGGTTCCGCGCAGGCGGCGCAGCACCTTCTCGTCGCGTTCGACGGCGATGGAGATGCCGAGGGACTGGAAGCTGGTGGACATGATCCCGGCGGCGACCATGCCGGCCGCGTACAGCTGGGAGGCGGTGACCCCGGTGCTCCCCACGCTGCCGCCGAAGATCGAGGCGAAGAGCGCGAGGAAGACGATGGGGAAGGCGAAGGTGAAGATCACCGCGTCGCGCTGGCGGACGAACTGCCTGATCTCCAGCGTCCCGCGGCTCATACCGAGGGACCAGGCGCCGGGCAGCGCCCCGGCCCCGCCGGCGCCCGTACCGCGTCCTTGCCCGTACCGGTCGTCGTAGTCATCGGGACTCCTCCTGCCGCGTCGTATTCCGGTCGAGCCGGCCCGTGAGGCGCAGGTACACGTCCTCCAGGGTGGGGCGGGTGATCCTCAGGTCCGGGACCTCCCCGTCGAAGCGGGCCGCCAGCTCGGCGACCGTACGGGTGGGCGTCTCGGTAGAGGTGCTGCGCGGGCCGCCGTCCCGGTCGGTCCACTCGACGGTTGCGCCGGTCTCGGAGCCGGAGCCGGAGTGGGTACGGAAGCCAGCTGGCTCGCGCTTGGTCACGACTTCGTCGCTTGCAGTAACCGTGAGGCGCTGCTACGGTCGTCGACGATCGTGGTTCCAGGCTCAGGCTGCTATCGCGTAGGTGTGACTGCGTACGACCAGATGGATCGTGCGGAGAGAGCTACCCCGCGGGCCCCAGCCAATGGCCACGGCAGGCAGGGGCTACCGGACTTGCGAGGATGCCGCGCACCGCGACAAGCGGGCAAGACGTGTGTACGCCGAGCTCGACCCCGGTCCCTGCGCCCCCGAAGACCGTTCGCGGGGCATCAGGCGGAAACGCCTGGCTCGTGGTGATGCGGCAGCGACTGGCCGATAGCCGAAGGAACGGTAGTAGCGGGCGAAGTGCTCGCCATCTCACGGACCGTGAGTTCCGTGGGCGCGGACCCGGCCACTGCCAGACGGGCCTGACGCGCGAGCGCCAGGCCCGCCCGGCCCGCGCCGGGTCCGCCCCCAGGACGGAGACCTCGCCGCCGTCCCGTGCCCGGTGGCCCTGCAGGATCTCCACCGTCGTGCTCTTGCCGGCGCCGTTGGGCCCCAGGAGGCCGAAGACCTCGCCCCGCCGGATCGTCAGGTCCAGTCCGTCCACCGCGGTGACCTCGCCGTACTGCTTGCGGAGCCCCCGTACTTCCACCGCGTTCTCTGTGATGTCTCCCATGGTGTGGCGGAAGCCCGCCCACCGGTCCCCCCGTGCGTACCTCCTCCTGTCCGTCGAACGATGGACAGTGGAGAGTGGACGGTCCGGCCGGGTACGGCACAATGGCCGGTGCTTGTTGACCTTGCAGATGTGGAGCGGGCCGGATGACGACACGAGGGACCGATACGGACACCGCCGAGCCGCGGACGGCCGTCGGCGGCAGCCGGGCGCTCGCCCTGCTGCTGGTGATCACGGGAGCCGCGGGACTGCTCGCCGCCTGGGTCATCACGATCGACAAGTTCAAGCTGCTGGAGGACCCGGACTTCGTCCCGGGCTGCAGCCTCAACCCGATCGTCTCCTGCGGCAACATCATGAAGAGCGACCAGGCGTCGGTCTTCGGCTTCCCGAACCCGATGCTGGGGCTGGTCGCCTACGGCATGGTCGTCTGCGTCGGCATGAGCCTGCTCGCACGGGCGCGCTTCCCGCGCTGGTACTGGCTCACCCTGAACGCCGGGATGCTCTTCGGCGTCGGCTTCTGCACCTGGCTGATGTACCAGTCGCTCTACACCATCAACTCCCTGTGCCTGTGGTGCTGCCTGGCCTGGGTCGCCACCATCGTCATGTTCTGGTACGTCACCTCGCACAACGTCCGGGGCCGCCTGCTGCCGGCCCCGGGCTGGCTGCGGAGCTTCTTCGACGAGTTCACCTGGGTGCTGCCCGTCCTGCACATCGGGATCATCGGGATGCTGATCCTGACCCGCTGGTGGGACTTCTGGACCTCCTGAGCCCGGCAGGCGTGACGGGCGGGAGTGTCGGTGGGCTCGCATAGGCTTCCGGTGTGGAACCAGATCTCTTCACCGCCGCCGCCGAAGACCGCCAGGCGAAGGACCCCTCCAGTTCTCCGCTCGCCGTCCGGATGCGTCCGCGCACCCTGGACGAGGTCGTCGGTCAGCAGCACCTGCTGAAGCCCGGTTCCCCGCTGCGGCGGCTCGTCGGGGACGGGGCGGGCGGGCCCGCCGGTGCCTCCTCGGTGATCCTCTGGGGCCCTCCGGGCATCGGGAAGACCACGCTCGCGTACGTGGTGAGCCAGGCGACGAAGAAGCGGTTCGTCGAACTGTCCGCGATCACCGCCGGCGTGAAGGAAGTACGGGCCGTCATCGAGGGCGCCAAGCGGGCGGCCGGCGGATACGGCAAGGACACCGTCCTCTTCCTCGACGAGATCCACCGCTTCAGCAAGGCGCAGCAGGACTCGCTGCTGCCGGCCGTGGAGAACCGCTGGGTCACGCTGATCGCCGCGACCACGGAGAACCCGTACTTCTCGATCATCTCCCCGCTGCTGTCGCGCTCGCTGCTGCTGACGCTGGAACCGCTGACGGACGAGGACCTGAGCGCCCTGATGCACCGGGCGCTGACGGAGGAGCGGGGCCTCGGCGGCGCGGTCACCCTGCCGGAGGACGCGGAGGCGCACCTGCTGCGGATCGCGGGCGGGGACGCGCGGCGCGCGCTGACGGCCCTGGAGGCGGGTGCGGGCTCCGCGATCTCCAAGGGCGAAGCGGAGATCAGCCTCCAGACGGTGGAGGAGGCCGTCGACCGGGCCGCGGTGAAGTACGACCGCGACGGGGACCAGCACTACGACGTGGCGAGCGCCCTGATCAAGTCGATCCGGGGCTCGGACGTGGACGCGGCCCTGCACTATCTGGCGCGCATGATCGAAGCGGGGGAGGACCCCCGGTTCATCGCGCGCCGGCTGATGATCTCGGCGAGCGAGGACATCGGGCTGGCCGACCCGACGGCCCTGCCGCTCGCGGTGGCCGCGGCCCAGGCGGTGGCGATGATCGGCTTCCCCGAGGCCTCGCTCACGCTGTCGCACGTGACGATCGCGCTCGCGCTGGCCCCGAAGTCGAACACCGCGACGACGGCGATCGGCGCCGCGCTGGCCGATGTCCGGGCGGGGCTCGCGGGGTCCGTGCCGACGCACTTGCGTGACGGGCACTACAAGGGGGCGGCGAAGCTGGGGCACGCGGTGGGGTACGTGTACCCGCACGACGTGCCCGGCGCGATCGCCGCGCAGCAGTACGCACCGGACGAGGTGCACGGGAAGCGGTATTACGAGCCGACCCGGTACGGGGCCGAAGCCCGCTACGCGGACGTGGTGGAAAAGGTCCGCGAGCGCCTCCGGGGCGCTGGGTCCTGACCTGCGGCGCCGTTCCCGGACCCCCGCGCCTCAAACGCCGGCGGGGCTGGATTTTCGCCGGCGTTTGAGGCGCGGGGTCTGGGGCGGAGCCCCAGGGAACGGTGGAAGGGCGGGTAGGGGACTTCGCCCCGCGCAGCGGGGTCGTGTCGCGGGCACGGGACCAGGGAGCCGGGCCTAGGCTCCGTCGCATGGGACGTCCCGCTCCGCTCATCGCCGTCGCGGCCGCGCTGCTGCTCGGCGGGTGTCACCACGGAGACGGCGAAAGGGCACAGGCCAGCGCCGCCGCACTCGTCGCCCAGGTCCCCCTCGCGAGCGCGGGCTTCCCGCCCGCCGCGGCCGCCGCCAAGACCGAGCTCGGCAAGCTCAAGGTCGAGTGGGGCAAGAACTGGGAGACGTACAAGCGCGAGAACTTCGGCAAGTACTGGTCCGACGAGACCGACGCCATCGGCGGCCGCAACGGCTGCGACACCCGCGACGACGTCCTGCGCCGGGACCTGCGGGAGCTGCGCGAGGGCGACAGGAACCCCTGCGTCGTGCTGTCCGGGGTGCTGAAGGACCCGTACACGGGGAAGGAGCTCCCCTATTACTACCGCCGCGCCTCGCAGATCCAGACCGACCACGTCGTCGCCCTCGGCGCCGCCTGGCGCGGGGGCGCGTACGCCTGGACCCCGCAGCGGCGCCTGGAGTACGCCAACGACCTGGACGTGCTGCTCGCCGTGGACAAGCAGACGAACTACGACAAGAGCAGCAAGACCGCGGACAAGTGGAAGCCGCCCCAGAAGGGCTACTGGTGCGAGTACGCGCGGCGGTACACCGGGATCAAGGCGAAGTACGCGCTCTCCGTGACCCCGCCGGAGAAGCAGGCGCTGCAGGAGATGCTCGGCACCTGCCCCTAGGGGTCCACGGCCTAGCCGGCGAACAGCGTGCTCATCGCCCGGCGCAGGCCGCAGACGTCGGTCACCGGCTCCGGGAAGTCGAAGCGGGCGTCGAAGGCGGTGGCGCCGCGGGTGAAGCGCACCCGCAGGCCCAGCCGGTCCAGCGCGAGGGGGACCGCCGTCAGGTCCGCCGTCTCCCGGGTGCCCAGCAGGCCGCACAGGTCACCCATCCGGTCCCCGTGCGAAGAGGCCAGGTGCTGGAGGAGCTCCGTCTCGTGGGCCACCATCGGGTCCGGCTCGGCCGCGGCCAGCAGCTCCGGGTCCACGTGCTCGGCGCCCCAGAGGTCGTCCACCGAGATCTCGCCGACCTCCAGGCGCAGCAGCATCCACGCGGGCCGGCCGGCGGGCGGGGCGTCGAGCGACTCGGTCAGGCCGAGGAGTTCGCCGACCGGGTGCCGCTCGGCCAGCAGGGCCGCGCAGGCCGCCCGGTCGGCGGCCCCGCGCACCGGGGTGAGCCACCCGGCGAGCCACGCTCGGCCTCGGATACGATGGGGCACGGACACCGGCGCCACATCCGTGATCTCGATCACGGCGGTGAGGTCGTCGTCCTGGGCGTGAGCGGCTGCCCTGGCAGCCGCGGATTCCCCTGATACCAGGAGAATCACGTCCCCGTCCGGGGTGACGGTCCTAGCGGCCGGCACCCCTGTCCCGAGCTCCTCCCGGTCATAAGCACCCGGGAGCGTGAGGGATACTGAGGCGTTGGACTCTACGAGGGTTCGTACGCGTTCGGCTCCGGTGAGCTGCCGAACGCCTTCCCTGGGACGCGGCTGACCTTGCTTATCGTCGCCGAAAGCAGATCCTGTTTCGTTTGGATCTGAACTTCGGTGCGCACTGGGCAGGGGGATCCCATGTGGTCGAGACATTACGTCCTCCTCGCTAAGGTAAGCCTCACCTAACTTACATGGAGGTAGGTTCCACGTGAACCAGAAGCGACCCAAGGTCAAGAAGTCGCGTGCCCTCGGCATTGCGCTGACCCCGAAGGCCGTCAAGTACTTCGAGGCCCGCCCCTACCCGCCGGGCGAGCACGGCCGTGGCCGCAAGCAGAACTCGGACTACAAGGTTCGTCTGCTGGAGAAGCAGCGTCTGCGCGCTCAGTACGACATCTCTGAGCGTCAGATGGCCCGCGCGTACGACCGCGCCAAGAAGGCCGAAGGCAAGACGGGCGAGGCGCTGGTCGTCGAGCTCGAGCGTCGCCTCGACGCCCTGGTCCTGCGTTCGGGCATCGCCCGCACCATCTACCAGAGCCGTCAGATGGTCGTTCACGGCCACATCGAGGTCAACGGCGACAAGGTCGACAAGCCGTCGTTCCGCGTCCGTCCCGACGACGTCATCACGGTGCGCGAGCGCAGCCGCGAGAAGGTTCCGTTCCAGGTTGCCCGTGAGGGTGGCTACGCAGGCGAGGGCGAAACCCCGCGTTACCTGCAGGTCAACCTGAAGGCCCTGGCCTTCCGCCTGGACCGCGACCCGAACCGCAAGGAAATCCCGGTCATCTGCGACGAGCAGCTCGTCGTCGAGTACTACGCCCGCTGATTTAGCAGTACCAGCGGACATAGCCTCACAGGCTGGTTCAGCCCGCCGGTTCCCCCTTGGGGGAGCCGGCGGGTTTCCTGCTTTTCGGCTCCGGGTGCTCCATCAGCCGATCCGCCCGGTCCGCGGCGCCGCGCGGCCTCGGCAGCGGGCCCGCCGGCACGGGCGCCGGCTCCGGTCCCCGTAGGGCCCGCTCCACCAGAACGTCCAGCGGCAGCGTCCGGCCGTGCCGGGCGCAGGACGCGTACCGCTCGGCGCCCAGCAGCTCGCCCGCCCGCTCCTGGCACATCAGCCGCGGGGCGTTGAAGTAGCCCGAGCCGAACAGCCGCATCCCCACCCCGTCCCACAGCGGCTCCGCCGCGCCCTGCAGGACCGCCGCCTCCGCCGGATGCCCCTCGGCCACCGTGACCAGTGCCAGCAGCTCCACCGCCAGCACCAGCCCCACCAGATCGCGGAACGTGTGGTTGATGGCCACGCACTCGGCCAGCAGCCGCCGCGCCTCGGCCGTGCCCCCGGCGTCCAGCGCCGCGTACGCCAGGACGTACAGGGCGTACGCCTTCGTCCAGCGCTCCCCGCGCTCCTCGCAGATGTCCCGGACCTCCCGGCACAAGGTGAGCGCGCCCGCCAGCTCCCCCTGGAAGGCCAGCGCCATCGCGAGCTCCACCTGGCACATCAGGACGTTGCTGTTGAGCTCCCCGGCCTCCCGGTACCGCTCCAGCGCCGAGCCCAGCAGCTCCCCGGCCCGGGTCATGTCGTCCGAGACCAGTGCGAGACAGCCCATGCGGTGCACGGCGTACGCCGCCGCCAGCGGGTTCTCGCTCCGTGCGGCCCCGTCCCGGCACTCGTACAGCGCGCTCATCGAGGCCACCGAGTCGCCCTGCAGCGCCGCGACGTACCCGAGCACCCACAGCGCCTTCAGCCGGGAGCTCTCGTACTCCGCCCCGGCGAGCCCGAGGTCGCCCTCCAGGGTCCGGTCCAGCCAGTGCCGGCCCTCGGTGAGCCGGCCGCAGCCCGCCCAGTAGAACCAGAGGGTGCCCGCCAGGTACTGGCCGAGGTGGATCTCCTCCGGCTCGTCCAGGCAGCACTCCAGCGCGAGCCGCAGGTTCGCCAGCTCCGCCTCCACCAGCGCGGCCACCTCCTCCTGGCGCGGGCTGAACCAGTCCAGCTCGCACCAGGTGGCCAGGCCCATGTACCAGTCCCGGTGCCGGCGCCGCAGCCGCCGGGCGTCGCCCAGCGACTCCAGCCAGCCCGCCCCGTAGATCCGTACGCTCTCCAGCATCCGGTAGCGGACCCCGGCAGCCGTCTCCTCGCGGACCAGCAGGGACTGCCCCAGCAGCTCCCCGATCAGGTCCAGCACCGAATCCACCGGCAGGTCCGGCCCCGCGCACACGTACTCGGCGGCGTCCAGGTCGAACTGCCCGGCGAAGACCGAGAGCCGCGCCCACAGCAGCCGCTCCCCGGACGTGCACAGCTCGTGGCTCCAGCCGATCGCCGTGCGCAGCGCCCGGTGCCGGGGCAGCGCGCCGCGCGAGCCGCCCGTCAGCAGGGCGAAGCGGTCCTCGAGCCGGGACAGCACCTGCCCCGGCGACAGCGTGCGCAGCCGCCCCGCCGCCAGCTCCAGCGCCAGCGGCAGGCCGTCGAGGCGGGCGCACAGCTCGGCCAGCTCCGCCCGGTTGGACTCCGTCAGGGCGAAGGCCGGATCGGCCGCCGAGGTCCGCTCGATCAGCAGGGCCAGGGCCTCCTCCGGCCCCAGCGGGGCCAGCGGCCAGGACAGCTCCCCGTCGAGGGTCAGCGGGCGCCGACCGGAGGCGAGCACGCGCAGGCCGGGGGAGCGGCGCAGGAGGTCCCGTACCAGGTCGGCCGTCTCGTCGACCAGCTGCTCGAAGCCGTCCAGGACCAGCAGCAGCCGCCGCTCGGCCAGGTGTTCGGCAAGGACCGTCCGGGGCGGACGGGTGGTGTGGTCGGTCAGCCCGAGCGCCTCGGCGAGCGTCAGCTCCAGCAGCGCCGGATCCCGTACGGAGGCCAGCTCGGCCAGCCACACGCCGTCGCAGTAGCGTTCCTGCGCCGGGTCCGGAGTACCACCGGTTTCGCCGGGGCCGGCCGCCGCGTCGGCGACCGCCCTGGCCGCCGCCAGTACCAGCCGGGTCTTGCCCACGCCGCCCGCGCCGGTCACCGTGACCAGCCTCGAGGCGTCCAGCAGCCGCCCCAGCTCGGAAAGTTCCCCGCCCCGCCCCACGAAGCCGCTCAGGTCCGAGGGAAGATTGCCCGGCGTCCTTCGTGGAATGGGTCTTTGTCGCATGGGACACGGAGCGTACTGGTCCGCATGCGCTGCGTACAAGACGGGTCGGTTCCCGGCACCCGACGGGCGCGGCGCCCCGGAATTCCGGTACTGCGGCGGATCTCCGGCGCGATAGGGTCGGAGGACGACTTTTTCGCTTGGTGATCAATCTGTAGAGAGCGGTGTGAACGTGTCCGGTGGAGAGGTGGCCGGGATCCTCGTGGCCGTCTTCTGGGCCATCCTGGTCTCCTTCCTCGCCGTGGTGCTGGTGAGGCTGGCCCAGGTGCTCAAGGCGACCACCAAGCTCGTGGCCGACGTGACCGAGCAGGCCGTCCCGCTGCTCGCGGACGCCTCCACCACCGTCCGCTCCGCGCGCACCCAGCTCGACCGGGTCGACGCCATCGCGAGCGACGTACAGGAAGTCACCTCCAACGCCTCCGCGCTGTCCTCCACCGTCGCGTCGACCTTCGGCGGCCCGCTCGTCAAGGTCGCGGCCTTCGGTTACGGCGTCCGCAAGGCGCTGGGCAAGGGCGGCGCCGCCGCGCAGGACGCGCCGGCCAAGACCCCCCGACGGACCGTGATCGTCGGCCGTACGGTGCCGGCGGCCCGGCGCCGGAAGCAGAAGGGCTGAGATCTCCGATGTTCCGCCGAGCCTTCTGGTTCACCGCCGGCGCGGCCGCCGGCGTGTGGGCCACCACCAAGGTCAACCGGCAGCTCAAGAAGCTGACGCCGGAGAGCCTCGCCGCCCAGGCCGCCGACAAGGCGATCGAAGCGGGCCACCGCCTGAAGGACTTCGCCCTCGACGTCAAGTCGGGGATGTCGCAGCGCGAGGACGAGCTGAACGACGCACTGGGACTCCACCAGGATCCCGACCTGCCCGGCAACGTCACCGCCCTTCCCGGGCCGCGGCGGCTGCGGGCCATCGAGCACGACCAGACCAAGAACCGTTCGAACCACTTGAGCGGGCCGTACAACCGGAATGAGGACCACTGATGGAGTCGGCTGAAATCCGCCGCCGCTGGCTGAGCTTCTTCGAGGAGCGCGGTCACACCGTTGTCCCTTCGGCGTCGCTCATCGCGGACGACCCGACTCTGCTGCTGGTGCCCGCGGGCATGGTGCCGTTCAAGCCGTACTTCCTCGGCGAGGTCAAGCCGCCCGCGTCCACGCTCACCAGCGTGCAGAAGTGCGTCCGTACGCCGGACATCGAAGAGGTCGGCAAGACCACCCGCCACGGCACGTTCTTCCAGATGTGCGGCAACTTCTCCTTCGGCGACTACTTCAAGGAAGGCGCCATCAAGTACGCCTGGGAGCTGCTCACCAGCTCCGTGGCGGACGGTGGCTACGGCCTCGAGCCCGAGAAGCTCTGGATCACGGTCTACCTCGACGACGACGAGGCCGAGGCCATCTGGCGTGACGTCGTCGGCGTCCCGCAGGAGCGCATCCAGCGCCTGGGCAAGAAGGACAACTTCTGGTCCATGGGCGTCCCGGGCCCCTGCGGTCCCTGCTCGGAGATCAACTACGACCGCGGTCCCGAGTTCGGCGTCGAGGGCGGCCCCGCCGTCAACGACGAGCGCTACGTGGAGATCTGGAACCTGGTCTTCATGCAGTACGAGCGCGGCGCCGGCGACGGGAAGGAAGACTTCCCGATCCTCGGTGACCTGCCGTCGAAGAACATCGACACCGGTCTCGGCCTCGAGCGCCTCGCCATGATCCTGCAGGGCGTACAGAACATGTACGAGACCGACACCCTGCGCGTGGTCATGGACAAGGCCACCGAACTGACCGGCGTGCAGTACGGCGCCGAGAAGGGCACGGACGTCTCGCTGCGCGTGGTCGCCGACCACATCCGCACCTCGACCATGCTCATCGGCGACGGTGTGTCCCCCGGCAACGAGGGCCGCGGCTACGTGCTGCGCCGCATCATGCGCCGCGCCATCCGCAACATGCGCCTCATGGGCGCCACCGGTCCGGTCGTCCAGGACCTGGTCAACGTGGTCATCGAGACGATGGGGCAGCAGTACCCGGAGCTCGTGACCGACCGCAAGCGCATCGAGACCGTCGCGCTCGCCGAAGAGGCCGCCTTCCTCAAGGCCATCAAGGGCGGCACCAACATCCTCGACACCGCCGTGACCGAGACCAAGGCCGCCGGCGGCACGGTCCTGGCCGGCGACAAGGCGTTCCTGCTCCACGACACCTGGGGCTTCCCGATCGACCTCACCCTGGAGATGGCCGCCGAGCAGGGCCTCGCCGTGGACGAGCCCGGCTTCCGCCGCCTCATGCAGGAGCAGCGCGACCGCGCCAAGGCCGACGCCAAGGCCAAGAAGACCGGCCACGCGGACATGTCCGCCTACCGGGAGATCGCCGACGGCTCCGGCGCCACCGAGTTCACCGGCTACGCCACCAACCAGGGCGAGTCCACCATCGTCGGCCTCCTGGTCAACGGCGTCTCCGCGCCCGCCGCCTCCGAGGGCGACGAGGTCGAGGTCGTCCTGGACCGCACCCCCTTCTACGCCGAGGGCGGAGGCCAGCTCGCCGACCAGGGCCGCATCAAGCTCGACTCGGGCGCCGTCATCGTCGTCCGCGACGTGCAGCAGCCGGTGCCCGGCGTCTCCGTGCACAAGGGCTCCGTCCAGGTCGGCGAGGTGACGGTGGGCGCCTCCGCGTACGCCGCCATCGACATCCAGCGCCGCCGGGCCATCGCCCGCGCCCACTCGGCCACGCACCTGACGCACCAGGCCCTGCGCGACGCGCTCGGCCCGACGGCCGCCCAGGCCGGTTCCGAGAACTCGCCCGGCCGCTTCCGCTTCGACTTCGGCTCGCCGAACGCGGTGCCCGGCTCGGTGCTCACCGACGTCGAGCACAAGATCAACGACGTGCTCTCGCGCGAGCTCGACGTCACCGCCGAGATCATGAGCATCGACGAGGCGAAGAAGCAGGGCGCCATCGCCGAGTTCGGCGAGAAGTACGGTGAGCGCGTGCGCGTCGTGACCATCGGCGACTTCTCCAAGGAGCTGTGCGGCGGCACGCACGTCGGCAACACCAGCCAGCTCGGTCTGGTGAAGCTGCTCGGCGAGTCCTCCATCGGCTCCGGCGTGCGCCGCGTCGAGGCCCTCGTCGGCGTGGACGCGTACAACTTCCTCGCCAAGGAGCACACGGTCGTCGCCCAGCTCCAGGAGCTGGTCAAGGGCCGTCCGGAGGAGCTTCCGGAGAAGATCGCCTCCATGCTCGGCAAGCTGAAGGACGCCGAGAAGGAGATCGAGAAGTTCCGCGCGGAGAAGGTCCTCCAGGCCGCCGCCGGTCTCGCTGCCAACGCCCAGGACATCCACGGCGTCGCCCTCGTCGTGGGCACCGTCCCGGACGGCACCGGCGCCGACGACCTGCGCAAGCTGGTCCTCGACGTCCGCGGCCGGCTGCAGCAAATTACAGGCGCGGGCGACCGCCCGGCCGTCGTGGCCCTCTTCACCACGGCCAATGACCGCCCGCTGACCGTCATCGCCACCAACGAGGCCGCCCGCGAGCGCGGTCTCAAAGCCGGCGACCTGGTCCGTACGGCCGCCAAGACCCTCGGTGGCGGCGGTGGCGGCAAGCCGGACGTGGCCCAGGGCGGTGGCCAGAACCCGGCCGCCATCCCCGAGGCCATCGCCGCGGTCGAGCGCCTCGTCGTAGAGACGGCCTGAAGATGACACTGCGCCGCGGCCGCCGTCTGGCCATCGATGTCGGTGACGCCCGGATCGGGGTCGCCTCGTGCGACCCCGACGGGGTGTTGGCCACACCGGTGGAAACCGTTCCGGGCCGGGACATCCCCTTCGCCCACCGGCGGCTGCGGCAGCTCGTCGCGGAGTACGAGCCCATCGAGGTGGTGGTCGGTCTGCCCCGCTCGCTCAGCGGGCGGGAAGGGCCGGCCGCGGCCAAGTGCCGCGCCTTCGCCATGGAACTCGCCAAGGGCATCAAGCCCGTGACGGTGCGTCTGGTGGACGAGCGGATGACGACGGTCACCGCCGCCCAGGGCCTGCGGGCCTCGGGGAAGAACGCGAAGAAGAGCCGGTCGGTCATCGACCAGGCGGCCGCCGTGGTGATCCTGCAGAACGCTCTTGAGACCGAACGGGTATCAGGTAATCCGCCCGGTGAGTGCGTCGAAGTGGTTGTCTGATCGCGATACGGTAACGTTCCGCGCGATGTGACGGCATTCGAACAGCCGTCGCCCATCAGAAGAGGCGGCACCGTGTGCCGCGGCGGACGGAGCCGCGGCCAACGCCCTGCGGCGCGCTAGGGGATCGATGACTGAGTATGGCCGGGGCCCTGGCCCCGAACCGTGGCATCCCGAGGACCCGCAGTACGGGGACCAGGGGTGGACCGGGCACGAGGCCCAGCAGGGTCAGATGCCCTACGTCGGAGGCCCGCAGCAGTACCAGCAGGAGCCTCAGCCCCAGCAGGTCTACTACACGCAGCAGCAGGGCCAGGACCAGTACTCCCAGGCCCAGCAGATGCAGTACCAGCAGCAGATGCCGTATCCGCAGCAGGTGCAGCAGCACCCACAGCAGCACGCGCAGCAGCCACAGCAGCCACAGGCGTACGGGGATCAGGGCCAGGTCTGGGACACGGGCCAGCACCAGGTCTGGGACACCGGCCAGGGCCAGTACGCCGCGGTCCCGCAGGCGGCCGACCCGTACGCGGGCGCGGATCCGTACGCGCAGCAGCAGGCGAGCGGCTACCCCGGTGAGGCCCCCGACCTCTACGGCACCCCCGAGGCCTTTCCGCCCCCGCGGCCCCCGAGCATGAGGCACCTGCAGACCGAAGAGCCGTGGCAGGAAGAAGAGGACGCCGCGGCGGACTCCTTCCTCGCGGGCGGCAGCGGCGGTGACGACGGCGACGACGACGGTGACGACGGCGGACGCGACGGCCGCCGGCCGGGCCGCTCCGGCGGCAAACCGAAGAAGCGCAGCGGCATGGCCTGCCTCATCGCGGCGGTGGTCATCATCGGCGTGGTCGGCGGTGGTGGCTACTACGGCTACAGCTACCTGAAGGACAAGTTCTCCGCGGCCGAGGACTTCGCGGGCGAAGGCACGGGCTCGGTCACCGTCGACATCCCCAAGGGCGCAGGCACAGGGGAGATGGGCCGCATCCTCAAGGCGGCCGGCGTGGTCAAGAGCGCTGGTGCCTTCGTAGCCGCTGCCGCGGCCAACCCCAAGGGCAACGCCATCCAGGCCGGCTCGTACACGATGAAGGAGCGCATGTCGGCCAAGGCCGCCGTGGCCCTCATGGTGAACGGGGCTGGAATGAACGCCATGGACGTCATTCCCGGCTGGCGCAACGTCCAGGTCTACGAGGCGATCGACCAGCGGCTCAAACTCTCCCCGGGCACGACCAAGTCGGTCGCCGCGAAGGAGGCCAAGAACCTCGGGTTGCCGGATTGGGCCAACACCAACAAGGACATCAAGGACCCGCTGGAGGGCTTCCTCTACCCGGCGCGTTATGACCTGGGCAAGGACGTGACCCCCCAGTCGCTGCTCAAGCAGATGGTGGGCAAGGCCAACGAGGCCTACGGCAACGCGGACCTCAAGGGGCAGGCGTCCAAGCTGGGGCTGAACAACCCGCTCCAGCTCGTCACCGTTGCGAGCCTCGTCCAAGCCGAGGGCAAGTACCAGCACGACTTCGACAAGATCTCGCGAGTGGTCTACAACCGCCTGAAGCCCGGAAACACCGAGACGTACGGCCTGCTCGACTTCGACTCCACGATCAACTACATCAAGGGACAGAGCACCCTCGATGTGGGTTCGGTCAACGACCTGCGCAAGCTCGACGACCCGTACAACACGTACAAGATCAAGGGTCTGCCCGCGGGTCCGATCGGCAACCCGGGCCCCGACGCACTTAAGTCGGCGCTCAACCCGGAGCCGGGCCCCTGGTACTACTTTGTGTCAGTGAATGAGGATAAGACTCTATTCGCCGTCACAAATGACGAGCACAATCGAAATCGTGAAGAGTACGAGAAGGAACGTGGGCGATAGCAGCTTGGTGGCTTGAAATGTCACCGGCGGGCTCCCGGCTGATCGCAAGGTCAGGTGGGGGCCCGCTCTGCTGTGGCGAACCGTGAGGATGGCCGGATCGCCTATTGTGCAACGCCGCGTGCGGACGGTGACGCCAACGGAGCTGTTCTTGCGGTCGGGAACCGCTCTGGTGGAGATGATTGGCGGTTTCATCGGTCCGGTTATCCGTGTTCCATAGGATGCTAAAATCGCGTCCCGTGATGAGGGAAACTGGAATTCGGCGTTTTAGGAGTGCTATGCACGGCAGTCGGGCCGCGGTGCTGGGTTCGCCCATCGAGCACTCCCTCTCACCGGTGCTGCACCGCGCCGCGTACCAGGAGCTCGGCCTCGGAGACCGGTCGTACGACCGGTTCGAGATCGACGAGGCCGCGCTCCCCGGTTTCCTCGCACAGCTCGGCCCCGAGTGGGCCGGGCTGTCGCTGACGATGCCGCTCAAGCGGGCGATCATCCCGCTGCTCGACGAGATCAGCGACACGGCCGCCTCCGTGGAGACGGTCAACACCGTCGTCTTCACCGAGGACGGCCGCAAGGTCGGTGACAACACCGACATCCCCGGCCTCCTCGCGGCGCTGGGCGAGCAGGGCGTTCAGAAGGTGGAGTCCGCCGCCGTCCTCGGCGCGGGCGCCACCGCCTCCTCGGCGCTCGCCGCGCTGGCCCGGATCTGTACGGGCGAGGTGACCGCGTACGTACGCTCCGAGGCCCGGGCCGCGGAGATGCGCGCGTGGGGCGAGCGGCTCGGCGTGGACGTCCGTACGGCCGACTGGTCGCGGGCGGCCGAAGCGCTGGCCGCGCCGCTGGTCATCGCCACCACCCCGGCCGGTGCCACGGACGAGCTGGCGGCCTCCGTACCCGCCGCCGCGGGCACCCTCTTCGACGTCCTCTACGACCCCTGGCCCACGCCCCTGGCCGCGGCCTGGACTCAGCGGGGCGGCAAGCTCCTCGGCGGCCTCGACCTCCTGGTCCACCAGGCGGTCCTCCAGGTCGAGCTGATGACCGGCTGCCCCACCGCTCCGCTCGGGGCCATGCGCGCCGCGGGCGAGGCGGCGCTGCGCGCCCGCCACTGAGCCGAAACGGAACCCTTTCTAGATCCACATGTCGCCCCGGGCAGGGGTGCGCCGCCGTCCGACAGCTGGACCGGAGGGCGGTGTACCGGCCCGGACATGGGAGGATCGGGTGAAGGCGGGTCAGGGCCGCGCACCCGATCGCGCCATCGATGAATCAGGCGCGAGCACGAGGAGCATCGTTGAGCAGGTTGCGTTGGCTGACGGCCGGGGAATCTCACGGCCCGGCTCTGGTAGCGACGCTGGAGGGGCTTCCCGCCGGCGTTCCGGTCACCACCGAGCTGGTGGCCGACCACCTGGCGCGGCGCCGGCTCGGCTACGGCCGCGGTGCCCGGATGAAGTTCGAGCAGGACGAGGTGACATTTCTCGGGGGTGTTCGCCACGGACTTTCCCTCGGTTCCCCGGTCGCCGTGATGGTGGGCAACAGCGAGTGGCCCAAGTGGGAGACGGTCATGTCGGCCGACCCGGTCGACCCCTCGCTGCTCAAGGAAACCGGCCGCAACGCGCCGCTGACCCGGCCGCGGCCCGGTCACGCCGACCTGGCCGGCATGCAGAAGTACGGCTTCGACGAGGCCCGGCCGATCCTGGAGCGCGCCAGCGCCCGGGAGACCGCCGCCCGCGTGGCCCTCGGCGCCGTCGCCCGGTCCTTCCTCAAGGAGGTCGCGGGCATCGAGATCGTCTCCCACGTCGTGGAGCTGGCCGCCGCCAAGGCCCCGTACGGCGTCTACCCGACCCCCGCGGACGTCGAGAAGCTCGACGCCGACCCGGTGCGCTGCCTCGACGCCGACGCGTCGAAGGCGATGGTCGCGGAGATCGACCAGGCCCACAAGGACGGCGACACCCTCGGCGGCGTCGTCGAGGTCCTCGCCTACGGGGTGCCCGTCGGCCTCGGCTCGCACGTGCACTGGGACCGCCGCCTCGACGCGCGCCTCGCGGCCGCGCTCATGGGCATCCAGGCCATCAAGGGCGTCGAGGTCGGCGACGGCTTCGACCTGGCCCGCGTGCCCGGCTCGCAGGCGCACGACGAGATCGTGAACACCCCCGAGGGCATCAAGCGCACCTCCGGCCGCTCCGGCGGCACCGAGGGCGGGCTGACCACCGGCGAGCTGCTGCGCGTACGCGCCGCGATGAAGCCGATCGCGACCGTGCCGAAGGCCCTCGCGACCGTGGACGTCGCCACCGGCGAGGCCACCGTCGCGCACCACCAGCGCTCCGACGTCTGTGCCGTGCCCGCCGCGGGCATCGTCGCCGAGGCCATGGTCGCCCTGGTGCTGGCCGACGCGGTGGTCGAGAAGTTCGGCGGCGACTCGGTCCCCGAGACGCGCCGCAACGTCCGGTCCTACCTCGACAACCTGCAGATCCGGTGACGGGCACCAGCGCGACCGGACCCCTGGTGGTCCTCGTCGGCCCCATGGGGTCCGGCAAGTCCACCGTCGGCGAGCTGATCGCCCGGCGGCTCGGAGTCTCCTACCGGGACACCGACGCCGACATCGTCGCGGCCCAGGGCCGGGAGATCTCCGACATCTTCGTGGACGAGGGCGAACCGCACTTCCGTGAGCTGGAGCGGGAGGCGGTGGCCGCGGCCCTCGCCGGCCACGAGGGCGTCCTCGCCCTCGGCGGCGGCGCCGTCCTCGACGAGAAGACGCGCGAGCTGCTGACCGGGCTGCCCGTCGCCTACCTCTCGATGGATGTCGAGGAAGCGGTCAAGCGCGTGGGCCTCGGCGCCGCGCGCCCCCTGCTGGCCGTCAACCCGCGCCGCCAGTGGCGCGAGCTGATGGACGCCAGGCGTCCCCTGTACACCGAAGTCGCGCGCGTCGTGGTGGCCACCGACGAGCGCACGCCCGAAGAGGTCGCCCAGGCGGTCCTCGACGCTCTGGAGTTGAAGAACGCATGACGGACAAGGTGACGCGGATTCAGGTCGGCGCGAGCGCCGGGCACGATGCCTACGAGGTGCTGGTCGGCCGGCAACTGCTCGGTGAGCTGGGCTCCCTGATCGGTACGAAGGCCCAGCGGGTCGCCGTCATCCACCCCGAGGCCCTCGCCTCGACCGGTGAGGCCCTGCGCGACGACCTCGCGGCCCAGGGGTACGAGGCCGTCGCCATCCAGGTGCCGAACGCCGAGGAGGCCAAGACGGCCGAGGTGGCGGCGTACTGCTGGAAGGCGCTGGGCCAGTCCGGCTTCACCCGCACCGACGCCATCGTCGGCGTCGGCGGGGGATCCACCACCGACCTCGCGGGCTTCGTCGCGGCCTCCTGGCTGCGCGGGGTGCGCTGGATCGCCGTCCCGACCACCATCCTGGCGATGGTGGACGCGGCCGTCGGCGGCAAGACCGGCATCAACACCGCCGAGGGCAAGAACCTCGTCGGCGCCTTCCACCCGCCGGCCGGCGTGCTCTGCGACCTGGCCGCGCTGGAGTCGCTGCCGGTCAACGACTACGTCAGCGGTCTCGCCGAGATCATCAAGGCCGGATTCATCTCCGACCCGGTGATCCTCGACCTGATCGAGGCGGACCCGGAGGCGGCGCGCACGCCCGCGGGCCCGCACACGGCCGAGCTGATCTGCCGCTCCATCCAGGTCAAGGCCGACGTGGTCTCCAGCGACCTCAAGGAATCGGGCCTGCGGGAGATCCTCAACTACGGACACACCCTCGCGCACGCCATCGAGAAGAACGAGCGCTACAAGTGGCGCCACGGCGCGGCCGTCTCGGTCGGCATGGTCTTCGCCGCCGAGCTCGGCCGGCTCGCGGGCCGGCTCGACGACGGGACGGCCGACCGGCACAAGGCCGTCCTCGCCTCGGTGGGGCTGCCGCTGACCTACCGCGGCGACCAGTGGCCCAAGTTGCTGGAGACCATGAAGCTCGACAAGAAGTCCCGGGGCGACCTGCTGCGCTTCATCGTCCTCGACGGGCTGGCGAAGCCGACCGTCCTGGAGGGTCCCGACCCGGCCGTCCTCGTGGCAGCCTTCGGAGAGGTCACGGCCTGAGTCCACCAGGGCCGGTACGAACCCGCACGAACCGGTCTGAACCGGTCCGCGCCGGTCTGCGCCCGTCCGGGGAGCTGCCATCCCGCGACCGTGTGGCCCGGTGAGCCTCCGGGGTCATATAACGTTCTCGCATCAGTCGTGGTGGAACGATACGGAGTGGCAGCGGATGCAGCAGGGAGTGGGAGGCGGGGGCTGGGAGCCGTCGGGGAATCAGCACCCGGCGGCGCCCCCGCAGCCGCCGGTACGGCCGGTGGCGGGCTGGCCCGCGCCTCCCATGCCCGCCGGGCACGCCGCGCCCCTGGCCGCGCCGGTTCCGCCGGACGGGTTCACCGGGCACGTCCCGCTGCCGCCCGCCGTTCCCGGCACCGGCGGCGCCACCCTCGCGGTCCTGCTGATCGGCCCCGCGGGCGCGGGCAAGACCACGGTGGCCCGCCACTGGGCCGGCACCCGGCCCGTCCCCACCGCGCACATCAGCCTGGACGACGTACGGGAATGGGTCTGCTCGGGCTTCGCGGATCCCCAGGCCGGCTGGAACGACCACTCCGAGGCCCAGTACCGCCTCGCCCGCCGCACCTGCGGGTTCGCCGCCCGGAACTTCCTGGCCAACGGGATCTCCTGCATCCTCGACGACGCCGTGTTCCCGGACCGGCCGGTGGTGGGCCTCGGCGGGTGGAAGCGCCACGTCGGGCCCGCGCTGCTCCCGGTCGTCCTGCTGCCCGGCCTGGAGATCGTCCTGGAGCGCAACGCCGCCCGCTCCGGGAACAGGCGGCTCTCCGACGAGGAAGTCGCGCGGATCCACGGCCGGATGGCCGGCTGGTACGGATCCGGACTGCCGATCATCGACAACTCCCACCTGGACGTCGAGGGCACCGCCCGCGCCCTGGACGAGACCCTGGCCCGGGTCATCTCCCAGCCGGCCTACTGAACCGGCGCCCGGCACCGGGCCGGCCCCCGTACGGCCGCGCTCACCAGGCCGGATGCGCGCCGCGCTCGTAGGCTCGGAAACATGTCAGACGTGTACGCGGCCCGCCGGGGCCTGCTTCGCGACCGCTGTGCGGCCGCCGGAAACGCCGCCGCACTCATCACGCGTCCGGCGAACGTCCGTTACCTCTCCGGGGCGTCGCCGCTGGGCGCGGTCCTGCTCCTCGGTCCGGGGGGTCAGGACATGCTGTTCTGCGCCGGGCAGCCCACCGGGGAAGCCGACGAGGGGCGGCTCGACGAGAACCTGCGGCTCTCCGTGCTGGCCGGGCCCGGGGCGGATCCCGCCGTCGCGGCGGCCGACGCGGCCTCCGCGGCCCGCGCCGACTCCCTCGCCGTCGAGGAGCACCACCTCACCGTCGGCCGCCACCGCGCCCTGGGTTCGGTGGCGCCCGGACTGCGCCTGGCCGATCTGGGGACCGCGGTGGAACAGCAGCGCCTCGTCAAGGACGAGGAGGAGATCGCCTGCCTGCGGATCGCCGCCGAGATCGCCGACCAGGCCCTCGGGGAACTGCTGGAATCGATCCTGGTGGGCCGCACCGAACGGCACCTCGCGCTGGAGCTGGAACGCCGGCTCGTGGACCACGGGGCCGACGGCCCGGCCTTCCCGACCTCCGTCGGCACCGGCCCGCACTCCGGCCGCTCCCGGCACCGGCCCTCCGACCGGCGGGTCGAGGAGGGTGATTTCCTCTCCGTCTGCCTCGGCGCGAACTACCGGGGCTACCGCTGCGAGATCGGCCGTACCTTCGTGATCGGCACGACCCCCGCCGACTGGCAGATCGAGCTGTACGAACTCGTCTTCGCCGCCCAGCGGGCGGGCCGGGAGGCGCTGCTGCCCGGGGCCGCGTACCGCGATGTGGATCACGCGGCCCGTTCCGTACTCGACTCCGCCGGTCACGGGGAGGCCCTCGCGGCGTGGACCGGACACGGTGTCGGTCTCGAAATCGACGAGGACCCGCAGCTTGCACCTACGGCCATGGGTAAACTGGACGCTTGCGTGCCGGTCACCGTCGAACCGGGGGTTCACCTCCCTGGCCGGGGTGGTGTCCGGATCGATGACACGCTCGTCGTACGCCCCGAGGCGGACGGCGGTCCCGAGCTACTCACCATTACGACCAAGGAGCTGCTCGCGCTCTAGCCCGCCTCGCCGGGCTGTGCGCGCACCCGTGGTCTTCCAGTGCAGGAGATTCCCACACCGTGGCTTCCACGAACGACCTCAAGAACGGCATGGTGCTGAAGCTCGACGGGGGCCAGCTCTGGTCCGTCGTCGAGTTCCAGCACGTCAAGCCCGGCAAGGGCCCGGCCTTCGTGCGCACCAAGCTGAAGAGCGTCATGTCCGGCAAGGTCGTCGACAAGACGTTCAACGCCGGCACCAAGGTCGAGACGGCCACCATCGACCGCCGTGACATGCAGTTCTCCTACATGGACGGCGAGTACTTCGTCTTCATGGACATGGAGGACTTCGACCAGCTCATGGTCAGCAAGAAGGCCGTCGGCGACGCCGCCAACTTCCTGATCGAGGGCTTCACCGCCTCCGTGGCCCGCCACGAGGGCGAGGTGCTCTACGTCGAGCTGCCGGCCGCCGTCGAGCTGACCATCCAGCACACCGACCCGGGCGTCCAGGGCGACCGTTCCACCGGTGGCACCAAGCCGGCGACGCTGGAGACGGGCCACGAGATCCAGGTCCCGCTCTTCATCAACACCGGCGAGAAGATCAAGGTCGACACCCGCACCAGCGACTACCTCGGCCGGGTGAACAGCTAACCGTGGCTGCCCGGAGCAACGCGCGCAAGCGCGCTTTCCAGATCCTGTTCGAGGCCGACCAGCGCGGGGTCTCCGTGCGCGAGGTCCTCGCGGACTGGGTCCGCCACTCGCGGTCGGACACCGACCGCCAGCCCGCGGTGAACGAGTTCACCATGGAACTCGTCGAGGGGTACGCCGACAAGGTGGACCGCATCGACGATCTGATCGCCACCTACGCCGTGGACTGGGACCTCGACCGCATGCCGGTCGTGGACCGGAACATCGTGCGTCTCGGTGCCTACGAGCTGATCTGGGTCGACGGAACCCCGGACGCCGTGGCCATCGACGAGGCCGTCCAGCTGGCCAAGGAGTTCTCCACGGACGAGTCGCCCTCGTTCGTGAACGGACTGCTCGGCCGCTTCAAGGACCTCAAGCCGAAGCTGCGCCGCAGCGAGAGCTGACAGGCGCCGGTACGGCGAGAACGGAGGGCCCGCAGCGCACGCGCGCTGCGGGCCCTCCGTCGTACCCCCGGAGGCGCCGCAGGCCCCTGCGCGGGCATGAAAAACGGTGGGTGCCGGGAGCCTGTCGGCTCCCGGCACCCACCGGTAAACGTTTCTGCTGAGGCCTGGGGGACTAGATGTCCTCGTGCGCCACCGCGCGACGCGCGTCCGCGTCCAGCACGCCCCAGCTGATGAGCTGCTCGGTCAGGACCGAGGGCGACTGGTCGTAGATGACGGCGAGGGTGCGCAGGTCGTCCTGGCGGATCGAGAGCACCTTGCCGTTGTAGTCGCCGCGCTGGCTCTGGATGGTCGCCGCGTAACGCTGCAGCGGGCCGGCCTTCTCGGCGGGGACGTGGGCGAGGCGCTCCAGGTCCAGGCGCAGCTTCGGCGGCGGCTCGGCCGCTCCGCCGGGGGTCGTACCCGGCAGCAGTTCCTGCACCGGAACCCCGTAGAAGTCCGCCAGCTCGGCAAGACGCTGGACGGTCACCGCGCGGTCTCCGCGCTCGTAAGAACCGACCACCACGGCCTTCCACCGGCCCTGGGACTTCTCCTCGACACCGTGGAGGGAAAGGCCCTGCTGGGTGCGGATGGCGCGGAGCTTGGCCCCGAGCTGTTTGGCGTATTCGCTGGACATAACGCTCCCGGACGCTGTGACGACATGACCACGTGCGGCTCCGCCGCGCGGCTGGTAACTCACTGTGAGGTTACGCAGCGTTACTTGGATGCGTCAAGCCGAATGGTCTCCGACGCCCACGTAAGAGGGGTCCTGGTCTGCCCCGATGCCAGGTCGCGGGAATCCCCCTGGTACCGTGGAACGCGTACATCCGACGTCCTTTAAGGTCCGTCCCGTGAGGCGGAGAAGGAGGTCCTTTTCATGGACACTCAGCACGACCAGCAGGATCAGAAAACAGCCGCCGACGTCATGCGCCCCGTTCTCGAAGCGCAGGACATCGCCCGCGTTCTGACCCGTATCGCCCACGAAATCGTCGAACGCGCCAAGGGCGCCGACGATGTGGTGCTCCTCGGCATTCCCACCCGCGGGGTGTTCCTCGCCCGCCGGCTGGCCGCCAAGCTCGAAGAGATCACCGGTGCGAAGATCCCGGTCGGCTCCCTCGACATCACCATGTACCGCGACGACCTGCGGATGAAGCCGGCCCGGGCGATCGGCCGCACCGAGATTCCCGGCGACGACATCGACGGCCGCCTGGTCGTCCTCGTCGACGACGTTCTCTTCTCCGGCCGCACCATCCGCGCCGCCCTCGACGCCCTCGGCGACCTCGGCCGCCCCCGCGCGGTGCAGCTCGCGGTCCTCGTCGACCGCGGCCACCGCGAACTGCCGATCCGCGCCGACTACGTCGGCAAGAACCTCCCCACGTCGCTGCGGGAGAACGTCCAGGTCCAGGTCCAGGAGGAGGACGGCCGCGACGCCGTGCTGCTCGGCCAGCGGACCGACCGGGCAGCCGGGCAGTAGCCCCTGGCGACGGCCGGGCCCCCTCGGGGTCCGCGCCGGAGCCTGCCCTGCCCGCACCCCCAGCCAGCCCGTCTGCCCTCCCCAGGGCTTTGGCCTCACCCACGGCTTTGACCTCACCACGGCTTTGAATTCACCGACCTACGGAGCACCCGGATGAAGCGCCACCTCATCTCGGCCGCCGATCTCACGCGCGACGATGCCGTCCTGATCCTCGACACCGCCGAGGAGATGGCCCGCGTCGCGGACCGGCCGATCAAGAAGCTGCCCACCCTGCGCGGCCGTACGATCTGCAACCTCTTCTTCGAGGACTCGACCCGGACCCGGATCTCCTTCGAGGCCGCCGAGAAGCGCCTTTCCGCCGATGTCATCAACTTCGCGGCCAAGGGCTCCAGCGTCTCCAAGGGCGAGTCCCTCAAGGACACCGCCCAGACCCTGGAGGCCATGGGCGTCGACGCGGTCGTCATCCGCCACCACGCCTCCGGCGCCCCCTACCGCCTCGCCACCTCCGGCTGGATCGACGCCCCGGTGATCAACGCCGGCGACGGCACCCACGAGCACCCCACCCAGGCCCTGCTCGACGCCTTCACCATGCGCCGCCGCCTGGTCGGCAAGGACGCGGGGCTCGGTAAGGACCTGAACGGACGCCGGATCACCATCGTCGGCGACGTCCTGCACAGCCGGGTCGCCCGCTCCAACGTCCACCTGCTGCACACCCTCGGCGCCCAGGTCACCCTGGTGGCCCCGCCCACCCTGGTGCCCGTCGGCGTCGAGGCCTGGCCCTGCGAGATCTCGTACAGCCTGGACGCGGTGCTGCCGAAGTCCGACGCCGTGATGATGCTGCGCGTGCAGCGCGAGCGGATGAACGCCGCCTTCTTCCCGACCGAGCGCGAGTACTCCCGCCGCTACGGCCTGGACGGCGCCCGCATGGCGCGGATGCCCGAGCACGCCATCGTGATGCACCCCGGCCCGATGGTCCGCGGCATGGAGATCACCGCCGAGGTCGCCGACTCCGACCGCTGCACGGTCATCGAGCAGGTAACCAACGGCGTCTCGATCCGCATGGCCGTCCTGTACCTGCTGCTCGGAGGCTCCGAGCCCGCCGTCACCACCACCAGCACGCCCCGCACCGAGGAGAGCAAGTAAAGATGAGCAAGATCCTTATCCGTGGCGCGAAGGTACTCGGTGGCGACGTCCAGGACGTCCTGATCGACGGCGAGACCATCGCCGCCGTCGGCACCGGCCTCGACGCCGGCGACGCGACCGTCATCGAAGCCGAAGGCCAGGTCCTCCTCCCCGGCCTCGTCGACCTCCACACCCACCTGCGCGAGCCCGGCCGCGAGGACTCCGAGACCGTCCTCACCGGCACCCGCGCCGCCGCCTCCGGCGGCTACACCGCCGTCTTCGCCATGGCCAACACCTTCCCCGTCGCCGACACCGCCGGCGTCGTCGAGCAGGTGTGGCGCCTGGGCAAGGAATCCGGCTACTGCGACGTACAGCCCATCGGAGCCGTCACCGTCGGCCTGGAGGGCAAGCAGCTCTCCGAGCTGGGCGCCATGCACGAGTCCGCCGCCCGCGTCACCGTCTTCTCCGACGACGGCAAGTGCGTGGACGACGCCGTGATCATGCGCCGCGCCCTGGAGTACGTGAAGGCCTTCGGCGGCGTCGTCGCCCAGCACGCCCAGGAGCCCCGCCTCACCGAGGGCGCCCAGATGAACGAGGGCATCGTCTCCGCCGAGCTCGGCCTCGGCGGCTGGCCGGCCGTCGCCGAGGAATCGGTCATCGCCCGCGACGTCCTGCTCGCCGAGCACGTCGGCTCCCGCGTCCACATCTGCCACCTCTCCACCGCCGGCTCCGTCGAGATCATCCGCTGGGCCAAGTCCCGCGGCATCGACGTCACCGCCGAGGTCACCCCGCACCACCTGCTCCTCACCGACGAGCTCGTGCGCTCGTACAACCCGGTCTACAAGGTCAACCCGCCGCTGCGCACCGCGGCCGACGTCCTGGCCCTGCGCGAGGCGCTGGCCGACGGCACGATCGACATCGTCGCCACCGACCACGCCCCGCACCCGCACGAGGACAAGGACTGCGAGTGGGCCGCCGCCGCCATGGGCATGGTGGGCCTGGAGACCGCGCTCTCCGTCGTCCAGCAGACGATGGTGGAGACCGGACTGCTCGACTGGGCGGGCGTCGCCGAGCGGATGTCCTTCGCCCCGGCGCGCATCGGCAGCCTTCCGAACCACGGACGCCCCGTCTCGGCAGGTGAACCCGCGAACCTGACCTTGGTCGATACCTCGTACCGTGGTGTCGTGGACCCCGCACACTTCGCCTCCCGCAGCCGCAACACGCCTTACGAGGGCCGTGAGCTGCCGGGTCGCGTCACTCACACCTTCCTGCGGGGCCGGGCAACGGTCGTGGACGGGACGCTGGCGTGACACCTGCAGTAATCCAACTGGCCGCCGAGGCCGCCGAGCGACAGTCGGCGGAGGTGACGGACTGGGGCGCCCGCATCGCGTGGGTGATCGGTCTGCTCGTCTTCATCGCGTTCGTGTACTGGCTGATGCGGCAGGGCTGGAAATGGCGCGGCACCCTGCAGAGCGATCTGCCCGAGCTGCCCGCCGCCCCGGGCGGTCTCCCCGAACACCGGCTGGCCCTGACCGGCCGGTACCACGGGTCCACCACCGCCGGGCAATGGCTCGACCGGATCGTCGCCCACGGACTGGGCGTCCGCAGCCGGGTCGAGCTCACGCTCACCGACGCGGGCCTCGACGTGGTCCGTCCGGGTGCCACCGACTTCTTCGTACCGGCCGCGCAACTGCGCGGCGCCCGCCTCGACAAGGGAATCGCGGGCAAGGTACTCACCGAGGGCGGTCTCCTCGTCGTCACATGGGCGCACGGCGACAGGCTGATCGACTCCGGATTCCGCTCCGACCGCGCGGCGGAACACGCCGCATGGGTCGAAGCGATCAACGACATGAACCACTCAATCACCACGACGGAAGGCGCCGAACGATGACGACCTCCACCAGGGGAGCAGCCAAAGCTCCCGCCGTACTCGTCCTGGAGGACGGTCGGATCTTCCGCGGCCGCGCCTACGGCGCTGTGGGGGAGACCTTCGGCGAGGCCGTGTTCTCCACCGGCATGACCGGCTACCAGGAAACCCTCACCGACCCGTCGTACCACCGGCAGGTCGTCGTGATGACCGCCCCGCACGTGGGTAACACCGGAGTCAACGACGAGGACCCCGAGTCCTCCCGCATCTGGGTCGCCGGGTACGTCGTACGCGACCCCGCCCGCGTCCCCTCCAACTGGCGCTCGGTGCGCTCGCTGGACGAGGAGCTCGTCAACCAGGGCGTCGTCGGGATCTCCGGCATCGACACCCGCGCCCTGACCCGCCACCTGCGCGAGCGCGGCGCCATGCGCGTCGGCATCTTCTCGGGCGAGGCCTGGGAGGGCGTGCGCGACGAGGCGCTGCTGGCCAAGGTCCAGGCCGCCCCGCAGATGAAGGGCGCCGACCTCTCCGCCGAGGTCGCCACCAAGGAGACGTACGTCGTCCCCGCGATCGGTGAGAAGAAGTTCACCGTCGCCGCCGTGGACCTCGGCATCAAGGGCATGACCCCGCACCGGATGGCCGAGCGCGGCATCGAGGTGCACGTGCTCCCCGCCACCGCCACCGTCGAGGACGTGTACGCGGTCAACCCCGACGGCGTGTTCTTCTCCAACGGCCCGGGCGACCCGGCCACCGCCGACCACGCGGTCTCCGTCATGCAGGGCGTCCTCGCCCGCAAGACCCCGCTCTTCGGCATCTGCTTCGGCAACCAGATCCTGGGCCGCGCGCTCGGCTTCGGCACCTACAAGCTGAAGTACGGCCACCGCGGCATCAACCAGCCGGTCCAGGACCGCACCACCGGCAAGGTCGAGATCACCGCGCACAACCACGGCTTCGCCGTGGACGCGCCCCTCGACAAGGTGTCCGAGACCGCCTACGGCCGCGCCGAGGTCTCCCACGTCTGCCTGAACGACAACGTCGTGGAAGGCCTCCAGCTGCTCGACCAGCCGGCCTTCTCCGTCCAGTACCACCCCGAAGCCGCCGCCGGCCCGCACGACGCCGCGTACCTCTTCGACCGCTTCACGTCTTTGATGAACACCGCCCAGATGGAGGCCGATCGTGCCTAAGCGCACCGATATCCAGTCCGTCCTGGTCATCGGCTCCGGCCCGATCGTCATCGGCCAGGCCGCCGAGTTCGACTACTCCGGGACCCAGGCCTGCCGCATCCTCAAGGCCGAGGGCCTGCGGGTGATCCTGGTGAACTCCAACCCCGCCACGATCATGACCGACCCGGAGATCGCCGACGCCACGTACGTCGAGCCGATCACCCCCGAGTTCGTCGAGAAGATCATCGCGAAGGAGCGCCCCGACGCGCTGCTCCCGACCCTCGGTGGCCAGACCGCGCTGAACACCGCCATCTCCATGCACGAGCAGGGTGTGCTGGCGAAGTACAACGTCGAGCTCATCGGCGCCAACGTCGAGGCGATCAACAAGGGCGAGGACCGCGACCTCTTCAAGGGCGTCGTCGAAGCCGTCCGCGCCAAGATCGGCTACGGCGAGTCCGCCCGCTCGGTCATCTGCCACACGATGGACGACGTCATCCAGGGCGTCGACACCCTCGGCGGCTACCCCGTCGTCGTGCGCCCCTCCTTCACCATGGGCGGCGCCGGCTCCGGCTTCGCCCACGACGAGGACGAGCTGCGCCGCATCGCCGGCCAGGGCCTGATGCTCTCCCCGACCACCGAGGTGCTCCTGGAGGAGTCCATCCTCGGCTGGAAGGAGTACGAGCTGGAGCTGATGCGCGACACCAAGGACAACGTCGTCGTCGTCTGCTCCATCGAGAACTTCGACCCGATGGGCGTCCACACCGGTGACTCGATCACCGTCGCCCCGGCGATGACGCTCACCGACCGCGAGTACCAGCGGCTGCGCGACATCGGCATCGCGATCATCCGCGAGGTCGGCGTCGACACCGGCGGCTGCAACATCCAGTTCGCGATCGACCCGGTCGACGGCCGCGTCATCGTCATCGAGATGAACCCGCGCGTCTCGCGCTCCTCGGCGCTCGCGTCGAAGGCCACCGGCTTCCCGATCGCCAAGATCGCCGCCAAGCTGGCCATCGGCTACACGCTCGACGAGGTCCCCAACGACATCACCGAGAAGACGCCGGCCTCCTTCGAGCCGTCCCTCGACTACGTCGTCGTCAAGGCCCCGCGCTTCGCCTTCGAGAAGTTCCCGCTCGCCGACGCCACCCTCACCACCACCATGAAGTCGGTGGGCGAGGCCATGGCCATCGGCCGCAACTTCACCGAGGCCCTGCAGAAGGCCCTGCGCTCGCTGGAGAAGAAGGGCTCGCAGTTCACCTTCGTCGGCCCCACCGGCGACAAGGAAGAGCTCCTCGCCACCGCGGTCCGCCCCACCGACGGCCGCATCAACACCGTCATGCAGGCCATCCGCGCCGGCGCCACCCAGGAAGAGGTCTTCGAGTACACGAAGATCGACCCCTGGTTCGTCGACCAGCTCTTCCTCATCAAGGAGATCGCGGACGAGCTGGCCGCCGCCGACAAGCTCTACCCCGAGCTGCTCGCCGAGGCCAAGCGCCACGGCTTCTCCGACTACCAGATCGCCGAGATCCGCGGCCTGCGCGAGGACGTGGTCCGCGAGGTCCGCCACGCGCTCGGCGTCCGCCCGGTCTACAAGACGGTCGACACCTGCGCCGCCGAGTTCGCCGCGAAGACCCCGTACTTCTACTCGTCCTACGACGAGGAGTCCGAGGTCGCCCCGCGCGAGAAGCCCGCGGTCATCATCCTGGGCTCCGGCCCGAACCGCATCGGCCAGGGCATCGAGTTCGACTACTCCTGCGTCCACGCCTCCTTCGCCCTCAGCGACGCCGGCTACGAGACCGTGATGGTCAACTGCAACCCGGAGACCGTCTCCACCGACTACGACACCTCCGACCGCCTGTACTTCGAGCCGCTCACGCTCGAAGACGTGCTGGAGATCGTCCACGCCGAATCGCTGGCCGGCCCCATCGCCGGTGTCATCGTCCAGCTCGGTGGCCAGACCCCCCTGGGCCTCGCCCAGGCGCTGAAGGACAACGGCGTCCCGGTCGTCGGCACCCCGCCGGAGGCCATCCACGCCGCCGAGGACCGCGGCGCCTTCGGCCAGGTCCTCGCCGAGGCCGGCCTGCCCGCCCCCAAGCACGGCACCGCCACCACCTTCGCCGGCGCCAAGGCCATCGCCGACGAGATCGGCTACCCCGTCCTCGTACGCCCCTCGTACGTGCTCGGCGGCCGCGGCATGGAGATCGTCTACGACGAGGACCGACTGTCCTCGTACATCGCCGAGTCCACCGAGATCTCGCCGACCCGCCCCGTGCTGGTCGACCGGTTCCTCGACGACGCGATCGAGATCGACGTCGACGCCCTCTACGACGGCCACGAGCTCTACCTCGGCGGCGTCATGGAGCACATCGAGGAAGCCGGCATCCACTCCGGCGACTCGGCCTGCGCCCTGCCCCCGATCACCCTCGGCGGCTACGACATCAAGCGCCTGCGCGCCTCGACCGAGGCCATCGCCAAGGGCGTCGGCGTCCGCGGCCTGATCAACATCCAGTTCGCGATGGCGGGTGACATCCTCTACGTCCTGGAGGCCAACCCGCGCGCCTCCCGGACCGTCCCCTTCACCTCGAAGGCGACCGCCGTACCGCTCGCGAAGGCCGCCGCCCGCATCTCGCTCGGCACCACCATCGCCGAGCTCCGCGAAGAGGGCATGCTCCCGAAGACCGGCGACGGCGGCACCCTGCCCCTCGACGCGCCGATCTCCGTCAAGGAGGCCGTCATGCCGTGGTCGCGCTTCCGCGACATCCACGGCCGCGGCGTCGACACCGTGCTGGGCCCGGAGATGCGCTCCACCGGCGAGGTCATGGGCATCGACTCCGTCTTCGGCACGGCGTACGCCAAGTCGCAGGCCGGCGCCTACGGCCCGCTGCCCACCAAGGGCCGCGCCTTCATCTCCGTCGCCAACCGCGACAAGCGCACGATGATCTTCCCGGCCCGCGAGCTCGTCGCCCACGGCTTCGAGCTGATGGCCACCTCCGGCACCGCCGAGGTCCTGCGCCGCAACGGCATCAACGCCACCGTCGTGCGCAAGCTCAGCGAGGGCGAGGGCCCGGACGGCGAGAAGACCATCGTCCAGCTCATCCACGACGGCCAGGTCGACCTGATCGTCAACACCCCGTACGGCACCGGTGGCCGCCTCGACGGCTACGAGATCCGTACGGCCGCCGTGGCGCGCGGAGTCCCGTGCCTGACCACGGTCCAGGCGCTCGCCGCGGCCGTCCAGGGCATCGACGCGCTCAACCGCGGCGACGTGGGCGTCCGCTCGCTCCAGGAGCACGCGGAGCGGCTGACCGCGGCCCGCGACTAGTAGCCCGTACGAAAGGGGGGCACCGGCGACAGCGACCGGTGTCCCCCCTTTCATGAGGACCAAAGGGATATTTCGGACGATGTACAAACTGTTCTTCAACCTCGTCTTCAAGCGGATGGACCCGGAGCAGGCCCACTACACGGCCTTCCGCTGGATCCGCCTCGCGGCCCGCACGCCCGTGCTGCGCACCTTCGTCGCCGCGGCCCTCGCACCCCGCTACGCGGAACTGCGCACCGAGGCCCTCGGACTGCGGATGCACGGCCCCTTCGGTCTCGCGGCCGGCTTCGACAAGAACGCCGTCGCCATCGACGGCATGTCGATGCTCGGCTTCGACCACATCGAGATCGGCACCGTCACCGCCGAACCCCAGCCCGGCAACCCGAAGAAGCGGCTGTTCCGGCTGGTCCCGGACCGCGCGCTGATCAACCGCATGGGCTTCAACAACGAGGGCTCGGCGGCCGTCGCGGACCGCCTGGCCGCCCGCAATCCGGTCTTCAAGACGGTCGTCGGCGTCAACATCGGCAAGACCAAGGTCGTCCCCGAGGAAGAGGCCGTCGCCGACTACGTCGCCTCCACCGAGCGCCTCGCCCGGCACGCGGACTACCTCGTCGTCAACGTCTCCTCCCCGAACACCCCGGGCCTGCGCAACCTCCAGGCCACGGAGTCGCTGCGGCCCCTGCTGAGCGCCGTGCGCGAGGCGGCGGACCGCGTCGTGACCGACCGGCGGGTCCCGCTGCTCGTCAAGATCGCGCCGGACCTCGCGGACGAGGACGTGGACGCGGTCGCCGACCTGGCCCTGGAGCTGGGTCTGGACGGCATCATCGCGACGAACACGACGATCGCCCGCGAGGGCCTGGGCCTGAAGTCCGACCCCTCGCTGATCAAGGAGACCGGCGGCCTGTCCGGCGCGCCCGTCAAGGAGCGCTCCCTGGAGGTTCTGCGCCGGCTGTACGCCCGCGTCGGCGACCGGCTGGTCCTGGTCGGCGTCGGCGGCATCGAGAACGCCGAGGACGCCTGGCAGCGGATCCTGGCCGGCGCGAGCCTGGTCCAGGGCTACAGCGCCTTCATCTACGAGGGCCCCTGCTACGCCCGTGCCATCCACAAGGGCCTGGCCGCGCGCCTGGCCGCCAGCCCGTACGCGACGCTCGCCGAAGCGGTGGGCGCGGAAACCCGAAAGGCCGCCCTGTGACCTCTGCCCCCGTCATCCCCTTCGGTACGCGCCTGCGCGCGGCGATGGACGCCCGTGGGCCGCTCTGCGTGGGCATCGACCCGCACGCGGCGCTGCTGGCCTCCTGGGGCCTGAACGACGACGTCGCGGGCCTGGAGAAGTTCTCCCGCACGGTCGTCGAGGCGCTGGCCGACTCGGTCGCGGTCTTCAAGCCGCAGGCGGCGTTCTTCGAGCGGTTCGGATCGCGCGGCATCGCCGTACTGGAGCAGACCGTGGCCGACGCCCGTGCGGCGGGCACGCTGGTCCTCATGGACGCGAAGCGGGGTGACATCGGCTCGACGATGGCCGCGTACGCGGAGACCTTCCTTTCGCCCTCCTCGCCGCTGTTCTCCGACGCGCTGACGGTCTCCCCCTACCTCGGCTACGGTTCGCTGAAGCCGGCCGTCGACCTGGCGCGGGAGTCGGGGGCCGGTCTGTTCGTCCTGGCGCTGACCTCCAACCCGGAGGGCGCGGAGGTCCAGCGGGCGGTACGTGAGGACGGCCGCTCGATCGGCGCGACGATGCTGGCGCACCTCGCGGCGGAGAACGCGGGGGCCGCCCCGATGGGCTCCTTCGGAGCCGTGGTCGGGGCGACGCTGGGGGACCTGTCCTCCTTCGACCTGGACATCAACGGGCCGCTGCTCGCCCCCGGCATCGGGGCGCAGGGCGCTACCGCGGCGGACCTCCCGGCGGTGTTCGGCGCGGCCGTCCGCAACGTCGTCCCGAACGTGTCGCGGGGCGTCCTGAAGCACGGCCCGGACGCGGCCGCGCTGCGGGCTGCCGCCCATACCTTCGCGGAGGAGATCCGCGCGGCCGTGGCGGCCTAGCCCGTCGGCGGCGCCGCTGCGCGGGGCGAAGTCCCCGACCCACCCTTCGCCCGTTCCCCGGGGCTCCGCCCCGGACCCCGCTCCTCAAACGCCGGAGGGGCTGGATTTTGGCTGACGTCAGCCTGCGCGTGCGCGCGGCCGGATTGCCCGCAGGGCAATTCCAGCCCCGCCGGCGTTTGAGGCGCGGGGTCTGGGGCGGAGCCCCAGGAAGGGTCCTCGCCCCGCGCAGCGGCAACCGGTGTGCGGCCAGGGCGTAGGGCCCGGAGGGTGGGGGCTTCGGACCGGTGCGGTGCGGGGCGGGCCCGGGCGATCATGGGGTGGGGGGTCAGGCCCCCTACCCCGGACGGAGCGCCCCGCGTGCCCCCAGTACAGACCGTCGCCACCATCCGGCGGATCACGCCCGTCGGGGCCTACCACCACCTCGTCCTCGACGCCCCCGGCGTGACCGGCGTGCGCCCCGGCCACTTCGGAGCCCTCGCCATCGGCGGCCGGGACACGAGCACGCTGCTCCGCCGCGCGCTCTCCATCCACCGCGCCGACCCCGCCACCCGCACCGTCGAGTTCGTCTTCGCCGAGGCCGGCCGCGGGACCAGGGCGCTGGCCGCGCACCACCCCGGCGACACCGTGGACCTCATCGCCCCCCTCGGTACCCCCTTCCCGCTCCCCGACGGCCCGGTCGGCGCGGTCCTCGTCGCCGGCGGCTACGGCAGCGCCCCGATGTTCGCCCTCGCCGAGGAGATCCTCGGGCGCGGCGGCCGGGTCGCCTTCGTGCTCGGCGCGGCCACCGAGGACCGGCTGTTCGGCGTGGAGCGGGCCGAGGCCCTCGCCGAGCAGGTGTACGTGGTCACCGACGACGGTTCGGCCGGACGCCGGGGCCGGGTCACGGACGTGCTCCCCGAGGCCATCACGGTGACCGGCGCCACCGAGGTCCACTCCTGCGGCCCGATGGGCATGCTCAAGGCCGTCACGGAGGTCGCCACGGCCGCCGGAGCATCCAGTCACACCGCCGTCGAAGAGGCCATGGCCTGCGGGATCGGGATCTGCATGAGCTGCGTCCTGCCCGTCACCGGCCCCGACGGCGTCACCCGTTTCCTTCGCTCCTGCACATCCGGACCCGTTTTCGACGGCACCACCGTCCGCTGGGACGACGCCGGAACGCTGCCCGAGGACCTCGAAGGCGCGGCCGCCATGACCCCGAAGGCGAGCCACCGGTGAATCCCCTGAACCCCGAAGACGTGGACATGTCCGCGCCCCTCGGTGCCCGTGTCACCCTCCCCAACCCCGTCTCCACCGCCTCCGGCTGCGCCGGCTACGGCCGAGAGCTGCACCGGTTCACCCCCCTGGACGAGCTCGGGACCATCACCACCAAGACCGTGATGCCGTACGTCCGCTCCGGCCGCGCCACTCCCCGGATGGCCGAGACCCCCAGCGGGATGCTGAACTCCATCGGGCTCCAGGGCTCCGGCATCGACCGCTTCGTCGAGCACGAGCTGCCCTGGCTGGCAGAGCGCGGGGCGCGGGTCCTCGTATCGATCGCGGGGGAGCGTACGGAGGAGTTCGCCGAGGCGGCCGCCCGGCTGACCCGTCAGCCCGCAGTGGTCGGCATCGAGGCCAACATCTCCTGTCCCAACGTCGCGGACCGCGGCCTCGTCTTCGCCTGCGACGCCGATGCCTCCTTCGAGGTGGTCAAGGCGGTCAAGGCGGCGGCCGACCCCGCACTGCCCGTCTACGCCAAGCTGACCCCCGACGTGACGCGGATCACCGACATCGCGGCCGCCTGCACGGAAGGGGGCGCCGACGGGCTCTCGATGATCAACACGGTCCTCGGGATGACCATCGACACCGACACCATGCGCCCGGCCCTCGCCGGGGTCACCGGAGGCCTCTCCGGCCCGGCGATCCGGCCCGTCGCCGTCCGCTGCGTCTTCCAGGTGTACGGCGCGATGCTGGCCGGCGCCGTCCGGCGGGTCCCGATCCTCGGGATGGGCGGGATCGCCTCCGGCCGGGACGCGCTCGAGTTCGTCCTCGCGGGCGCTTCGGGCGTGGCGGTGGGGACCGCCCTGTTCAACGATCCGTCCGCGCCCCTGCGGATCCGCGACGACCTCCGCGCGGCACTCGCCGGACGCGGGATCGGGGCGTTCGAGGACGCCGTCGGACTGGCTCATCGCACTCTCTGACGAAATTCGAACGTCCTTCACCGGACAAATCCGGGGTGTTTTGTCCGTGATGTACGGTTCAGTGGAGGCTGACCAGGACTTTTCGTCCGTTCTCGCTGACTGGAGCGGTCATGGCCGCTAGTCTCCGAGCAGAGTGAACGAGCAGCGATCGAGCACCACCGCTGTTCGGGCGCTCGCCTGGTGTGATGCCTTCCGGCATTCCACTGGTCCGTATCCGACAGTTCGACATCCGAGGTGACGTAGGCGTGGCTCTTCCGCCCCTTACCCCTGAACAGCGCGCAGCAGCGCTCGAAAAGGCCGCCGCGGCTCGCCGGGAGCGGGCCGAGGTGAAGAATCGACTCAAGCACTCCGGCGCCTCCCTGCATGACGTCATCAAGCTGGGGCAGGAGAACGACGTCATCGGCAAGATGAAGGTTTCCGCTCTCCTGGAGTCCCTGCCTGGCGTCGGCAAGGTGCGCGCCAAGCAGCTCATGGAGCGCCTCGGCATCTCCGAGTCCCGGCGTGTCCGAGGTCTCGGTTCCAACCAGATCGCCTCTCTGGAGCGCGAGTTCGGCGGCAACGCCGCCTAAGGCGTCGTCCGAAGTTCTCCCGGCGTTCTCAGGCAGTCCCGAGAAGCTGGATAATCGCTCTATGGCAGCAGAGGTTCGTCCGCGGCTGACCGTGCTCTCCGGCCCTTCGGGGGTCGGCAAGAGCACGGTCGTCGCGCATATGCGCAAGGTTCACCCCGAGGTCTGGCTCTCGGTGTCGGCCACCACCCGCAAGCCGCGGCCCGGTGAGCGACACGGAGTCCACTACTTCTTCGTCAACGACGACGAGTTCGACAAGCTGATCGCCAATGGCGAGCTGCTGGAGTGGGCCGAGTTCGCGGGCAACCGCTACGGCACACCGCGCGGCGCAGTGCTGGAACGCCTGGAAAACGGCGAGCCGGTCCTGCTGGAGATCGATCTCCAGGGCGCACGGCTCGTGCGCGAGTCCATGTCCGAGGCGCAGCTCGTCTTCCTGGCTCCTCCGAGCTGGGACGAACTGGTCCGCCGGCTCACCGGCCGGGGCACCGAATCCGCGGAGGTCGTCGAGCGCAGGCTCGGTGCCGCCAAGATCGAACTGGCTGCCGAATCCGAGTTCGACACCACCCTGGTCAACACCTCGGTCGAGGACGTGGCGCGCGAGCTGCTAACGTTGATGAATGTCGTCTGATCGTTGACCGGTGTTCAATCGGTCCGGACGGTCCGAATCCGACACATCTAGGTCTTACCCCATCTTCGGAAGGTAGAGCGTGTCCTCTTCCATTACTGCGCCCGAGGGCATCATCAACCCGCCGATCGACGAGCTGCTCGAGGCCACGGACTCGAAGTACAGCCTCGTGATCTACGCGGCCAAGCGCGCGCGTCAGATCAACGCGTACTACTCGCAGCTCGGTGAGGGCCTGCTCGAGTACGTCGGCCCGCTGGTGGACACCCACGTCCACGAGAAGCCGCTTTCGATCGCGCTGCGCGAGATCAACGCGGGTCTGCTGACCTCCGAGGCCATCGAGGCCCCGGCTCAGTAAGGCACGAGTTTTCCTTTCACCACAGGCCCGGCAGAACATCTGCCGGGCCTGTGGTGTGTCATAGGTGTTCACAGGTGTCGTGGTGCCGTACAGGTGTGACGGCGGTCGTCAGCCGAAGGGGCGTGTGTGGTGGGTAAGCCGAAGGTCGTGCTCGGAGTCAGTGGCGGGATCGCCGCTTACAAGGCGTGCGAGCTGCTGCGCCGGCTGACCGAGTCCGGGCACGACGTACGCGTGGTGCCGACGGCGGCGTCACTGAACTTCGTCGGGGAGGCCACCTGGGCCGCCCTCTCCGGGAACCCGGCCTCCACCGAGGTCTGGGAGAGCGTCCACGAGGTGCCGCACGTGCGCATCGGGCAGAGCGCCGACCTCGTCGTCGTCGCCCCGGCCACCGCCGACATGCTCGCCAAGGCCGCCCACGGGCTGGCCGACGACCTGCTCACCAACACCCTGCTCACCGCGCGCTGCCCCGTGGTGTTCGCACCCGCGATGCACACCGAGATGTGGGAGCACCCGGCCACCCGGGAGAACGTGGCCACGCTGCGCCGCCGCGGCGCCGTGGTCATCGAGCCGGCCGTCGGCCGGCTCACCGGCAAGGACACCGGCAAGGGGCGGCTGCCCGACCCCGAGGAGATCTTCGAAGTCTGCGCGAGCGTATTGAGAAGGCACAGCCTCGCCCGCGGGGTGGCCGAGCCCGACCTCGCCGGCCGGCACGTGGTGATCAGCGCGGGCGGCACGCGCGAACCGCTGGACCCGGTCCGCTTCCTCGGCAACCGCTCCTCCGGCAAGCAGGGGTACGCCCTCGCCCGTACGGCCGTGGCCCGCGGGGCCCGGGTCACCCTGGTCTCCGCCAACACCGCGCTCGCCGACCCGGCCGGGGTGGACCTCGTACGGGTGGGAACGGCCCTGCAGCTGCGCGAGGCCGTGCTCAAGGCCGCCGCGGACGCCGACGCGGTGGTGATGGCCGCGGCCGTGGCCGACTTCCGGCCCGCCGAGTACGCGGGCGGGAAGATCAAGAAGAAGGACGGGCAGGACCCCGCACCGGTCGCCCTCGTACGCAATCCGGACATTCTCGCGGAGATTTCCGCCGACCGGGCCCGGGAGGGTCAGGTCGTGGTGGGTTTCGCGGCCGAGACCGACGACGTACTCGCCAACGGGCGGAGCAAGCTCCTCCGCAAGGGGTGTGACCTTCTCGTCGTCAACGAGGTGGGTGAAGCGAAGACCTTTGGTTCCGAGGAGAACGAAGCGGTCATCCTGTCCTCCGACGGAAGCGAGCTCGCCGTCCCCTACGGTCCGAAGGAAACGCTCGCAGACGTGATTTGGGATCAGGTGGCACCGCGCATCGGAGCGCGACGCGCCTGAGCGGAGGCTCTTTCCGCAGACTGATCCTTGAGTAAGAATGGAGTGTCGCAGGTCACACGGCTCCCATAGGGCGAGACGGGTGGTCCGGCGAACGGTGGCGACCGATAAACTGCAGCCGGAACGTGATCGGGCGCAGCCTCCGATGTGGTTCCACCAATATTTCAGCCAGCAGCCGCTGCAACCCCAGGGAGCGTTGTGTCCCGTCGCCTGTTCACCTCGGAGTCTGTGACCGAGGGTCACCCCGACAAGATCGCTGACCAGATCAGCGACACCATTCTCGACGCGCTCCTCACCGAGGACCCGACCTCGCGCGTCGCCGTGGAGACCCTCATCACCACCGGTCTCGTCCACATCGCGGGAGAGGTGACGACGAAGGCCTACGCGCCGATCGCGCAGCTCGTCCGCGACAAGATCCTCGAGATCGGCTACGACTCCTCGAAGAAGGGCTTCGACGGCGCCTCCTGCGGCGTGTCGGTGTCCATCGGCGCGCAGTCCCCGGACATCGCGCAGGGCGTCGACACCGCGTACGAGAAGCGGGTCGAAGGCGACGAGGACGAGCTCGACAAGCAGGGTGCCGGCGACCAGGGCCTGATGTTCGGGTACGCCTGCGACGAGACCCCCGAGCTCATGCCGCTCCCGATCCACATCGCGCACCGCCTGTCCAAGCGGCTGTCCGAGGTCCGCAAGAACGGGACCATCCCGTACCTGCGTCCCGACGGCAAGACCCAGGTCACCATCGAGTACGACGGCGACAAGGCCGTCCGCCTCGACACGGTCGTCGTGTCCTCGCAGCACGCGGCGGACATCGACCTGGACTCGCTGCTCGCCCCGGACATCCGCGAGTTCGTGGTCGAGCACGTGCTGAACCAGCTCGTCGAGGACGGCATCAAGCTCGACACCGAGGGCTACCGCCTGCTGGTCAACCCGACCGGCCGCTTCGAGATCGGCGGCCCGATGGGCGACGCCGGCCTGACCGGCCGCAAGATCATCATCGACACCTACGGCGGCATGGCCCGTCACGGTGGCGGCGCCTTCTCGGGCAAGGACCCGTCCAAGGTCGACCGCAGCGCCGCCTACGCCATGCGCTGGGTCGCCAAGAACGTCGTCGCCGCCGGTCTGGCCTCGCGCTGCGAGGTCCAGGTCGCGTACGCGATCGGCAAGGCCGAGCCCGTCGGCCTGTTCGTGGAGACCTTCGGCACGCACAAGGTCGACGTCGAGAAGATCGAGAACGCCATCGGCCAGGTCTTCGACCTGCGCCCGGCCGCGATCATCCGCGACCTCGACCTGCTGCGCCCGATCTACGCCCAGACCGCCGCCTACGGCCACTTCGGCCGCGAGCTGCCGGACTTCACCTGGGAGCGCACCGACCGCGTGGACGCCCTGCGCACCGCTGTCGGCCTGTAGCACCGCGTAGTACCCGCCTGATCGACGGACGGCCCCGGACCCTTGCGGTCCGGGGCCGTCCGCGTGCGGCGCCCCGTCCGCCGTTGTCGGTGGGGTTTGGTAAGAATGCGGGTGTGAGCAGCACCAATGACGCGGGGGAGCAGAGCGGGCCGGGCGGTCCGCCGGAGCAGCTCGCGCTGATGCGGGAGATGGTCGCCGAGGCGAAGGCCAAGGCGCCCAAGGCCAAGCCGCGGACCTGGCGCGGGGCCTCCGTGGCCGAGGAACTGCCCGTGGCCCGGGTCCTCGTGAACAAGGGCGTGCTCCACCTCGACCGCCTCTTCGACTACGCCGTCCCCGCCGAGCTCGCCGAGTCCGCCCAGCCCGGCGTCCGCGTCCGGGTCCGCTTCGGCGCGGGCTCCCACCGGGTCCACGGCGGCCGCCGCGAGGGCGGCGGGCTCATCGACGGCTTCGTCATCGAGCGCCGCGCCGAGTCCGACTACAACGGAGCCCTCGCCGCCCTCGCCCAGGTGGTCTCGCCCGAGGTCGTCCTCGGCCCGCGCATGCTCGCCCTCGCCCGCGCCGTCGCCGACCGGTACGCCGGCAGCCTCGCCGACGTGCTCCAGCTCGCGCTGCCCGCGCGCAGCGCCCGCGCCGAGGCCAAGCCCTCGCCCGAACCGCTGCCCCCGCCCGCCGCGCCCGAGCCCGCCGGCTGGGAGCGGTACGGAGCCGGCCCCGGCTTCCTGCGGGCACTCGCGGGCGGCGGAACCCCGCGTGCCGTGTGGACGGCCCTGCCCGGCCCCGGCTGGGCCGACGAGCTGGCCCGCGCCATGGCCGCCACCCTCGCCTCCGGACGCGGCGCCCTCGCGGTGGTCCCCGACGGGCGCACCGCCGCCCGGGTCGACGCGGCGCTCACCGCCCTGCTCGGCGAGGGGCGGCACGCGCTGCTGACCGCCGAGTCCGGGCCGGAGAAGCGCTACCGCCAGTGGCTGGCCGTCAGCCGGGGCTCGGTGCGGGCCGTGGTCGGCACCAGGGCCGCGATGTTCGCTCCCGTACGGGACCTCGGGCTCGTCGCCGTCTGGGACGACGGAGACTCCAGCCACAGCGACGTCCACGCCCCCTTCCCGCACGTACGGGAGGTGCTGGAACTGCGTGCGGTCACCGACGGCTGCGCCTTCCTGGTGGGCAGCACCAGCTGCACCGTGGAGGCCGCGCAGCTCGTCGAGTCCGGCTGGGCCCGCCCGCTGGTCGCCGACCGCGAGACGGTACGCACGTACGCGCCCCGGATCCGGACCGTCGGCGACGAGCTCCTGGCCCGTGACGGAGCCGCCCGGGCCGCCCGGCTGCCGAGCCTCGCGTGGGAGACCGTACGGGAGGGCCTGAAGGCGGGGCCCGTGCTCGTACAGGTGCCCCGGCGCGGCTACGTGCCCCGGCTGGCGTGCGAACGGTGCCGGACGCCGGCTCGGTGCACGGTCTGCGCGGGACCGCTCGAGGCGCCCGACACGCGGGACCTGCACTGCGGGTGGTGCGGGCGGGCCGAGCCGGCCTGGCACTGCGAGGAGTGCGGATCGTTCCGGCTCCGGGCCCAGGTGGTGGGCGCGCGGCGGACCGCCGAGGAGCTGGGGCGGGCCTTCCCGGCCGTCCCCGTACGGACCTCCGGACGCGACCACATCCTGGACGAGGTGCCGGACCGGCCCGCGCTGGTGGTGTCCACGCCCGGCGCCGAGCCGGTCGCGGCGGGCGCCGGGTACGCGGCGGCGCTGCTGCTGGACGGCTGGGCCATGCTGAGCCGGCCCGACCTGCGGGCGAGCGAGGACGCGCTGCGGCGGTGGATCGCGGCGGCCTCGCTGGTACGGGGGGACGGGCAGGTGGTGGTCGTCGCCGAGCCGACGCTGCGGCCCGTCCAGGCACTGGTGCGGTGGGATCCCGTCGGGCACGCGGTCCGGGAACTCGCCGAGCGGGCGCAGCTCGGGTTCCCGCCGGTCTCCCGGATGGCGGCGGTCGCCGCCGGCAGCGCCGAGGTCGTCACAGCGTTCCTGGCGGGGGCCGGGCTGCCGCCGGACGCGGAGGTCCTGGGACCGGTGCCACTGCCCGGGCTCCGGGGGGAGCCGTCCGCGGGGGAGCGTGCGCTGGTCCGGGTCCCGCCGGGGAGCGGGGCCGCGCTGGCGGCCGCGCTGAAGGCGGCGCAGGTGGCTCGGATGGCGCGGGGGGTTCCGGCGGCGGAGGCGGTCCGGATCCGGATCGATCCGCTGGACATCGGCTAGGCGCGGCCTGCCCGCTTGGCCTGGGCAGGTCCGGGCTGGACAGGCGGGGCCTGGCCCGGACAGGCGGGCCCTTCGGGGCCGTCCCCTACCCGCCCTTCGCCCGTTCCCCGGGGCTGGGCCCCGGACCCCGCCGGCGGGGCTGGATGCATTCAGCCCGTCCGGCGTTTGAGGACCGGGGTCCGGGGCGGAGCTCCGGTTTCGGGAAGGGGCGGGGTGGGGGAAGCCGCCCGCAGGGCGACGGGCGGGACCCGCCGGGGACGACGGAAGCCCCCGGCGGGGCGGCCTCGTGGGTCGCTCCGGCGGGGGCTGGAGGCCGTCGGGGGTCGGCGTCCCGGCGGCTGGGGGTCAGCCGTTGCGGGGGCCGGGGAAGGCGCCGGGGCGGGACGCGCCCGCCTCCTCGCGCACCGGCTGCGGCGGCACCGAGCGCGCCGCCGGGACGGTGGGCAGGGGGCCCAGGGTCCGGGGCGTCGTGCCCTCGGCCAGCGGCTCCCGCTCGGCGGACTCGGCGCTCTGCGCCCGCCGGGCGCCGTAGCGCCGGTGGACGGCCTGCTTGGTGACGCCGAGCGCCGAGCCGACCGCGTCCCACGAGAAGCCGAGCGAGCGGTCGAAGTCCACCGCGGCGGTGACCAGCGTCTCGACGCTGTCCCGCAGCTCCTGCGCGAGGCGGACGGTGGGCGCGGGTGCCCGGCCATAGACGACGAAGCCCGTGGAGGGGCCTGAGCGGCGCGGGCGGTAGACGTTGCCGAGCTGGGCGGTGAGCGTACGCAGAGCATCCACCTGCCGGCGAACCCGCTCGATGTCCCGCACCAGGAGGTGCAGGCTGGCCCGTGCTTGGGCGTCGTGGGTGGCGTGGTCGGCCATGAAGAAGCCTCTCGAACCGGTGCTGAAGAGCGGATAGGGCCGCAGACACCGTTCTGTTTCGCGGCCCGTTTCGGTCAATCTCTCTTGACCAACGCGCTACCCGGTGGGCAGGTCACGCTGTGGGGGCGTGTCGGCATATGCGAGGAGCGCGCGTGTGTGCGTACGCCCCCTCGGGCGGGCACCGCGACGCAGGTGGGACCGTGGGCGGACAGACCATAGACTGATGTGCTGCTGACAGCCGAGATAGCGAGGTAGACCCCAGTGAAGCTCGTCTTCGCAGGCACCCCCGAGGTCGCCGTGCCCGCCCTGGACGCTCTGATCGCCTCCGGGCGCCACGAGGTCGCCGCCGTCGTCACCCGGCCCGACGCGCCGGCCGGCCGAGGCCGTCGCCTCGTCGCCAGCCCCGTCGCCGAACGCGCCGAGGAAGCCGGCATCGAGGTGCTCAAGCCCGCCCGGCCGCGCGACCCGGACTTCCAGGCCCGGTTGAGGGAGATCGGGCCCGACTGCTGTCCGGTGGTCGCGTACGGGGCGCTCATTCCCAAGGGTGCCCTGGACATCCCCAAGCACGGCTGGGTCAACCTGCACTTCTCGCTGCTGCCCGCGTGGCGCGGTGCGGCGCCCGTACAGCAGTCGATCATGGCGGGGGACGAGGTCACCGGCGCCTCCACCTTCCGGATCGAGGAGGGGCTGGACACCGGCCCCGTCTTCGGCATCCTCACCGAGGAGATCCGGCCCACCGACACCAGCGGCGACCTGCTGACCCGCCTCGCCTTCGCCGGTTCCGGGCTGCTGGTCGCCACCATGGACGGCATCGAGGACGGCACCCTGCGAGCGGTCGAGCAGCCCGCCGACGGGATCTCGCTCGCGCCGAAGATCACGGTCGAGGACGCCCGGGTCGACTGGAACGCGCCCGCGATGCGCGCCGACCGGCTGGTGCGCGGCTGCACGCCGGCGCCCGGCGCCTGGACGGTCTTCCGGGGCGAGCGGCTCAAGCTGATCTCGGTCGGACTGGTCGCGGACCGGACCGACCTGAAGCCGGGCGACCTCAGCGTGGCCAAGAACAACGTCTACGTCGGCACCGGCTCGCACGCCGTGGAACTGCTCTGGGTGCAGCCGCAGGGCAAGAAGCCGATGAAGGCCGCCGACTGGGCGCGCGGGGTGCGGATCGCTCCTGGTGAGCGCTTGGGCGGCGGGGCCGACGTAGGCTGATTTTCGTAGTGAGTAGTCCGTAGTCCGTAGTCCGTGTGCGTAGTCCGTAGTGCGTGGTTCCTGGTTTGTAGTTCCTGGTTCCTGGTTCCTTGTACTTCGGTTCTTGCAGTTCTTCCCGTAACCCCCGGAGCACCTTTCACGTGAGCGAGCAGCCTCGTAGCAAGCCGGCCAAGACGGCCAAGCCGTACCGCAGGCCCAAGAAGGACCCCGTCCGGATGTTGGCCTTCGAGGTGCTGCGGGCGGTGGACGAGCGTGACGCGTACGCGAACCTCGTGCTGCCCCCGCTGCTGAAGAAGGCCCGCAAGGACGAGACCTTCCAGGCGCGGGACGCTGCGCTGGCCACCGAGCTCGTGTACGGGACCCTGCGCCGCCAGGGCACGTACGACGCGGTCATCAAGGCCTGCATCGACCGGCCGCTGCGCGAGGTCGACCCGCCGGTGCTCGACGTGCTCTCGCTCGGCGCGCACCAGCTGCTCGGGACGCGGATTCCCACGCACGCGGCGGTGTCCGCGAGCGTGGAGCTGGCCCGGGTGGTGCTCGGCGACGGGCGGGCGAAGTTCGTCAACGCGGTGCTGCGGAAGATCTCCGCGCATGACCTGGAGGGGTGGCTGGAGAAGGTCGCCCCGCCGTACGAGGACGACGCGGAGGAGCACCTCGCGGTGTTCCACTCGCACCCGAGGTGGGTCGTCAGCGCCCTGTGGGATTCGCTGGGCGGCGGCCGCGCCGGGATCGAGGACCTGCTGGAGGCCGACAACGAGCGGCCCGAGGTCACGCTGGTGGCGCGGCCCGGGCGGTCCACCGCACAGGAGCTGCTGGAAGCGGTGGGCGAGGACTCGGCGCTGCCCGGGCGCTGGTCCCCGTACGCGGTCAGGATGGCCGAGGGTGGCGAACCGGGCGCCCTGGAGGCGGTGCGCGAAGGCCGCGCCGGTGTCCAGGACGAAGGCAGCCAGCTGGTGGCGATGGCCCTGGCGGCCGTCCCGGTCGAGGGCCGCGACGAGCGCTGGCTGGACGGCTGCGCGGGCCCGGGCGGCAAGGCGGCGCTGCTCGCCGCGCTCGCCGCCCAGCGAGGGGCGTTCCTGCTGGCCTCCGAGAAGCAGCCCCACCGTGCCCGGCTGGTCGAGCGGGCGCTCGCCGGCAACCCCGGCCCGTACCAGGTCATCACGGCCGACGGAACGCGCCCGCCGTGGCTGCCGGGTTCCTTCGACCGCGTCCTGATGGACGTGCCCTGCTCCGGCCTGGGCGCACTGCGCCGCCGGCCGGAGGCGCGCTGGCGCCGCCGGCCGGAGGACCTGGAGAGCTTCGCGCCGCTCCAGCGCGGGCTGCTGCGCGAAGCCCTGTCGGCCGTCCGGGTGGGCGGCGTCGTGGGCTACGCGACGTGCTCCCCGCACCTGGCGGAGACCCGGGTGGTCGTGGAGGACGTGCTGAAGGGACGGGGCGCGGGTGCGGCCCCGATCGCGGCGGAACTGATCGACGCACGCCCGTACATGCAGGAGGTCCCGGCCCTGGGCGACGGCCCGGACGTACAGCTGTGGCCGCACCTGCACGGGACGGACGCGATGTACCTGGCGCTGATCCGCCGGACCGGGTAGCCGGGCAGCCGGGTAGCCGGGTAGCCGAGGTCGCGTTACGCGACGGCGGTTCCCTCCAGCTCGACCAGCTGGCCGGGGATCGCCAGCCGCGTCACGCCGAGCATGGTGGTGGTCGGCGCCACCCCGGCGGCGCCCAGCCGCGCCGCCAGCACGCCGTAGTGCCGGAAGAGCACGTCGACGTCGGTCGTGTAGACGTTGAGGCGGACGAGATTCGCCAGGGACATGCCTGCCTCGGCGAGCACGGCCTCCACGTTGTCGATGCTCAGCGCCAACTGCGCCGCCATGTCCCCGTCGTGCTCGGGCTTGCCGTCCGCGTTCATCGCGGTCTGCCCCGAGAGGTACAGGGTCCGGGTCTGGCCGGAGACGACCTCGCCCTGGTTGAAGCCCATGTCGACCGACCAGGTCACCGGGTTGACTGCGGTTCGTTGCATTGCCATGTCTGGTCTCCATCGGGTGGGTGGTGGTGTGGGTGCGTGGTGTGGGTGCGTGCGTGGGGGTGGGGGTGCGGTGGCCCCGTTGGCGCCGCCGGTTGTTCTGTTGACGAGCCTCGCAGCGAATCACGACACCCTCTGTCGTGTATTCCGATAATGTTTTTGCATGCGCGCAGACCGGTTGGTCTCGCTGGTGCTGCTGTTGCGTCAGCGCGGTCGGCTGACTGCGGACACGCTGGCCCGCGAGCTGGAGGTGTCCACCCGTACGGTGCTGCGCGACATCGAGGCGCTGTCGGCTGCCGGGGTGCCGGTCTACGCGGAACGCGGCCGACACGGTGGTTTCGCGCTGTCTCCCGGATTCCGGACCGAGCTCACCGGCCTGAACCACGAAGAGACCCTTGCCCTGCTGGCCGCCGGGTCGGGGCGCGGCGAGCAGGTGTTCGGCCTGGGCTCGGCGCTCGCTTCGGCGATGCGCAAGGTGGTCGACGCACTGCCCGAGAGCCACCGGGCCACGGCGAGCGACGCGGCCCAGCGATTTCTCGTGGACCCGGAGGCCGATCTGCTCTCGCGCCGGCTCGTCGCCGAGGAGGTGCCCGGAACCACGATGGTCGAGGTCCGGCGCGCGGTGCTCGCCGGACACAAGCTGCGGATCCAGTACGCGGCCACGGGCGAGCCGCCACAGTGGCGCACGGTGGACCCGATCGGGCTGGTCACCGTACGGGACCGGGGCTACTTGCTGGCCACGAAGTCCGGCGAGGACCGCACCTACCGGCTGTCGCGCGTGCTGGCCGCCGAGGAACTCCCCGAAGCGGCACAGCGACCGAACCGGGTCGACCTGGACCGGATCTGGCGGGAACGCTCCGCGCAGTTCCTCTCCGGCGGCGACCACATCGTCGTGCTGGTCCGGGTGAACCCGGCGCGGCGGGAAGACCTGCTGAACACCGCACTGGCGGTCCGTGCGGAAGAGCCCGACGCAGACGCGGACGGCTGGCTGCGCCTGGAGGTGACCTTCCAGGATTCACGACATGCCCAGTGGGCCCTGTGGCAGCTCGGCATGGACGGGGAAGCCCTGGCCCCGCAGTCGTTGCGCACGTTGCTGCACGACCGGGCTGCGGCGGTCGCGGCACGCTATGGGGGGTTGCCTCGGGGGGCGGGGGGGAGCGAGGAGGGGGCGGTGGGCTGCGGGTGAGTGTGCTTGTGCTGCGGGTGGGGTGGTGGCTTTGACAGTGGTTCGGGGGGCGTCCCGGTAGTCCAGTGTTCTTTCGGCGTGGGCCGGTCCCTCAAGGGCGCTCCCTTCGGTCGCGTCGCTTCGCGATGGCCTTCGGCCACCCTTGACCGACCGACCCACGCCGAAAAGCCACAAGACTTCCGGGATCCCCCCGGGGAACGGCCGGGAGGGAAGTGTGGGGAGGAGCGGCCTCGTCTGACATGCGCAGCCCCCAAGGGCCGGTGGTCATCTGGACACGGCCCCGGCAGGACCGTGACCTCGGCCGGTACGAACGCGCGGGGCGATCAGAGCATCCAGGACCGGGCGCCTGAACACCCTTCCCGTGACCGTCGACCGCCACCATGAGCGAGAGAGTGACGAGAAGGGCTTCAGGGTCGGTGGGCGCGACAGATTGCTACACACTCCCACTCGGCCAAGCGACTACCGACCGTCCGTGGCTGATCTAGGGAGGTCTTCTGTCAACTATCGGAGAGGTTGTCGCGGAGATCCTCGGCGCGGAGGAGATCGTCGGCCAGGGAGATGCGGTCGGTGGCCGGGAGGGGGATCTGGTCGGCCTCGGACAGGAGGCGGGCGGCTAGAGGGGTGTCGCCCAGGTGGACGGCCATGGCGGCGCGGAGGATCAGGGCTTTGACGCGGGACGGGGGAGGCACGTCGGAGGAGAGGAGGCGGTCGAGGATCTTGGCGGCGGCTGCGTAGTCCTCTTTGGAATCCCCGAGGAGTGAGGCCATGTGGAGGGCTTTGGCCACCGGTTCCTTCGGAACCGGTGAGTGGTGGAAGTCTTCGCTGATCGGTTGGCCGATGCGAATGCTGTTGCCGCCCGGGTCGGCCATGATGAACTGCCGCATCCCGTAGGTGGTGTCCTTCAGCGGACCGATCCGGGGGAGGCCACGGGTCGGGATCCTGCCGAGTTCTTGCTTCAGTCCCTTGCGGAACTTCGCGTACAAGCCATCGACGTCGTCCGTCGTGATGTAGCACGCGCCGTACGAAGCGGCCGGCTCGAAGCCTTTCAATGCCGCGAACTGCAACTCGACTTCACCGTGCTGCACGACGGCATAGGCGTACGGACGTTCTTGGTAGAACGTGACCTCGAAACCTATGGCCTTGTAGAAGTCGACTGTCTCAGGGATGGACCTGCAGGGGAGCATCGCGGCTAGTTTCTCGTTCATCCTCCGACCGTAGAACCAGCATCTCAACTAGTCAAACTTGATTAGTTCCTTCCCTCTTCGCCCCTCGGCCACGGACGGTCGGTAGTCGCTTGGCCGAGTGGGAGTGTGTAGCGATCTGTCGGGCCCACCGACCCTGAAGCCCTTCTCGTCACTCTCTCGCTCATGGTGGCGGCCGACGGTCACGGGAAGGGTGTTCAGGCGCCCGGTCCTGGATGCTCTGATCGCCCCGCGCGTTCGTACCGGCCGAGGTCACGGTCCTGCCGGGGCCGTGTCCAGATGACCACCGGCCCTTGGGGGCTGCGCATGTCAGACGAGGCCGCTCCTCCCCACACTTCCCTACCGGGACGCCCCCCGAACCACTGTCAAAGCCACCACCCCACCCGCAGCACAAGCACGCCCACCACCACCCCCGCTCCCGCCCTCCACCCCCAGTTCCGGGGTAGTGGCCGGAAGGCGTTGGCGGCATGGCACGCTTGGGGCATGGCCGTTCAGATCAATCCCAGCATCTTGTCCGCCGACTTCGCCCGGCTCGCCGAAGAGGCGAAGGCCGTTCAGGGGGCCGACTGGCTGCATGTCGACGTCATGGACAACCACTTCGTCCCGAACCTCACCCTCGGCGTGCCGATCGTGGAGTCGCTGAGCCGGGCCACGGACATCCCGCTCGATCTGCACCTCATGATCGAGGACCCCGACCGCTGGGCCCCCCAGTACATCGAGGCCGGTGCCGGCTCCGTGACCTTTCACGCCGAGGCCGCCGCCGCGCCCGTGCGGCTCGCGCGGGAGATCCGGGCCAAGGGGGCGCGGGCGTCCATGGCGCTGAAGCCCGCGACGCCGATCGAGCAGTACGAGGACATCCTTCCCGAGCTCGACATGCTGTTGATCATGACCGTGGAGCCCGGCTTCGGCGGTCAGCCCTTCCTCGACATCATGCTGCCCAAGATCCGCCGGACCCGGGAGCTGATCTCCAAGCACGGCCTGGAGCTGTGGCTGCAGGTCGACGGAGGGGTCTCCGCCACGACCATCGAGCGGTGCGCGGAGGCCGGCGCGGACGTGTTCGTGGCGGGCAGCGCGGTCTACGGAGCGGTCGATCCGGCGGCAGCCGTACGCACGCTGCGTGACCAGGCGGGTGCGGCGATCGCCGCTGCGCCCTGGGCTTGCAACCACTGAACCAAGGCTTGGTGAACAGCTCGGTGAACGGGAGCTGTCCAGGCTGATCAACGGCCGTCGGATCTGACAGGATGAACGGCGAGTCGAGAGTGTGAACACGAGAGTGTGAACAGCAGTGAGGAGAACGCGGTGTCTGCAATGTCGGCGGGACGGTCAGCCCTGCGGATGGGACCCGCGGAGCTGGTGCAGGCGGCGGCCATGGCGCGCCGCTTCTACCTGGAGGGGAAGTCCAAGATCCAGATCGCCGAGGAGTTCGGCGTGAGCCGCTTCAAGGTGGCCCGGGTCCTGGAGACCGCCCTGGAGCGCGACCTCGTACGCATCGAGATCCGCGTGCCGGCCGAGCTGGACGCGGAGCGGTCCGACGCGCTGCGCGCCCGGTACGGGCTGCGGCACGCCGTGGTCGTGGAGTCCCCCGCCGATGCCACCGAGGACGCGCCGGACCCGGAGAACCTGGGTGCCGTGGCCGCCGATCTGCTGGGTGAGCTCGTCAACGAGGGGGACGTGCTCGGCCTCGCGTGGGGGCGGTCGACCATCCACATGGCCGCCTCCCTGCACCGGCTGCCTCCCTGCACCGTCGTCCAGCTGACGGGCGTGTACGACGCCGGTACGGCCGAGCGCGGCTCCGTGGAGGCCGTGCGCAGGGCCGCGCAGGTGTCGGGCGGGGACGCGCACCCGATCTACGCGCCGATGCTGCTGCCCGATCCGGCCACCGCGGCCGCCCTGCGGAACCAGACGGGGATCGCCCGGGCCTTCGAGTACTTCGACAAGGTGACGGTCGCCGCCGTCTCCATCGGGTCCTGGGAGCCGGGCATCTCGACCGTCCACGACATGCTGAGCGACGAGGAGCGGGCGCACTACGCCTCGCTGGGCGTCGCCGCCGAAATGTCCGCCCACCTGTTCGACGCCGAGGGGCGTCGGGTCGGGCGGGACCTTGGCGAGCGGTGCATCACCGTGGAGGCCGACCGGCTGCGCCGGATCCCCGAGGTCGTCGCCATCGCCGGCGGGCTGCGCAAGGCGTCCGCGATCGGGGCGGTGCTGCGCTCGGGGCTCGTGACGAGCCTGGTCACCGACACTGCCGTCGCGGACTACCTGCTGACCGAATCGGAGCCCGGTTTGCGGCCGGCGCTGGAGCGGGCCGACCCCGACGAGTGATTGTTCGGATTGGTCCGATTGTCCGGACGAATGCCGGTCAAACGCGGGCACGTGATGTTCGCCGATGCGGATGGTGCCGTAATTGAGATCCGAACGGCGGACCGTTGGGCGGCCTGCTGGGCGCATACTGGGTGCAATGACAAAGTCCGCAGTACCTCGCCGCCACCTGCCGTCCAGCCCGTTCAAGGCCCCCGTGGAAGCGCCGCTCCGGCACTTCAGCGTCGGCGACCGGGTTACTCACGATGAGCACGGCCTCGGCCGTGTCGTCGCCGTTGAGGAGGGGATCGCTGTCCTCGTTGAATTCGGGCCTGAGGTCCGTAAGCGCATCCTGAGTCCGTACACCAAGATGGCCGCCCTCTGAAGCCATCGCGCGATTCGCGGGCGAATCGGATATTTGGCACGATCGGTGCATGATCTTTCGGAACGTGCCCCGATCGTTGCTGCGTGTGCTGGGGGCCGTGTTCCTCTGCGCGGCGCTGGTCGGTGCGGTGGGTTGCAGCGGGAAGAAACCCGCGCCTGCCGCGGCCACCAGTACGAGCGCGAGCGCCGGCTCCGGCGTTGACGTTGCCCCGAGCGGGGCGGCGAGTTCCGCTGTGCCGACGCCCGGATGGGCGAAGGGGATGGCGACGGTACGGGCCTCGGCATTGCCGCAGCAGGCCCGGGACGTCCTTGCGCTGATCGACAAGGGCGGGCCGTACCAGTACCGGCAGGACGGGACCGTCTTCGGCAACTTCGAGAAGGTCCTGCCGCAGAAGAAGCGCGGCTACTACCACGAGTTCACCGTGAAGACGCCCGGTGAGCGGGACCGTGGGGCCCGGCGGATCGTGACCGGTGGGGGCGGGGAGTTCTTCTACACGGACGACCACTACGAGACCTTCAAGGCGGTTCTCCGATGACTCTGGACCCGCGGCCCCTGGACCCCGCGCTCGAAGCGGCCGAGGCCGCCGGCTGGGCGACCGTACGGCTGGATCTGGGCGGCGTACGGAGCAAGGCGGAGCTGATGCGGCGCGTGGGGCTCGCGCTGGAGGTTCCCGAGTACTTCGGGGGGAACTGGGACGCGCTGGCCGATGCGCTGAGGGATCTGTCGTGGTTGCCGGCTGCGCCGGGGCGGCTGTTCGTGGTGACCGCCTGGCGGGCGTATGCGGAGGCTCGGCCTGCGGACTGGGAGACGTTGAGCGAGATCCTGGAGGAGGCCGTCGATTTCTGGCGGGCCGAGTCCGAGGACGAGGGTGCGGGGCCCGGACTGACGGTGCTGCTCGCCGAGTCCGGCCCGGGGCCGGCTGCCGGGGCGCCGCCCCGGACCCCGCGCCTCAAACGCCGGCGGGGCTGATTTTGCCCCGGCGGGGCCGGATGGCGCGCCGGGGCTGAAGGATTCGTGGCTCCGCCCCGGACCCCGCGCCTCAAACGCCGGCGAGGCTGGATTTGCCCGGGGCTGGAGCTGTCCCCGGCGGAGCTCAGGGGCTCCGCCGGGGGCTGGTGGGTCAGGACTTCGGGATCCAGGGTGGGGTTTGGCCCCAGGACCAGACCGGGATGTCGGCCGCGTCGACCGGGGGTGGGTTGGGGCCCGAGTAGATCAGGGCCATGCGGGTGCCCCATTCGATGTAGTACGCGAAGACCGCGCGGAACTCCGGGTCCGTGGGGAGGCCCACCTCGTCGGCCGTGTCCGTCAGGAGGTCCACCCAGCGGCGGCGCTGCTGCTCGGTGATGCCGCGGCCCAGGTGCTTGGTGGCCATGTGCTGGTGGCCGCCGTGGGCGGCGGTGTACTGCTTCGGGCCGCCGAAGACCTCCGCCAGCCAGACCGCGACGTGCTGGGGATGCTCGGAGTCCATGCCCGCGAAGACCGGGGCGAGGATCTCGTCCTGCAGGGCTCGGGCGTAGAAGACGTCCGTGAGGCGGTTCATCGCCTCCGCGCCGCCCATCCATTCGTAGATGGTGGGCGTGGTGTCCGGTGTGGTGCTCATGACGGGGTGGAAGCCTTTCCGGGGCCGGCCACCTTGGTGACGAGGTAGTGCTGCATTTCCTCGATGGCCGTGACGTACGGGCGGATCGCGCTGAAGAACGCGGGGAAGTGCTCGCCCTTGCGGAATCCGTTCAGGTGGGCGTCGATCGAGGTCCAGCGGATGCGGAGGATGTAGCGCTCGGGCTCTTCCTCGCAGCGGGCGAGTTCGTAGTCGATGCACTCCGGCGAGGCGGCCAGGGCCTCGGAGGCCCTGACGTACGCCTCTTCGAAAGCCGGCTGATCGTCCAATGCGATCCGGTAGCGGATGTATTCGACGGTGGTGGTCATGGTGCGGGCCTCTCCCTGGGGTCGGGCGTTGATCGCCGGTGGTCCGTGCCAGGCTTGCGCGATCTTGCGGGCGCGGGGAGATCTTTCGCCGTTATGACCCGGACTTCTGGGAGTCGGCGAGGTCCGGACCCTCCGCGCGGACCTGCTGGACCCGGTCCAGGGACTCGCGCAGGTCCGTCAGCCAGGTGTCGGTGTTGCGCCCGACCAGGCGGACGCACCAGGCCAGGGCGTCGGCGCGGCTGCGGGCGACGCCGCCCGCGACCAGGGTGTCGAGGACCTGGCGCTCGGGCTGGCGCAGGCGGGTCATGACGGGGACGGCGAGGTGGGTGAAGAGGGTCTGCTCCTCGCCGGACCGGGCGGCCCAGGACACCTTGCGGCGGTAGAGCTCCTCCGCCTCCCGGGCGACGTCCATGCGCTGTTCGCGGGTGCGCTCGCGGAAGGCGGCGACCGATTCGTTGTCGGGGATCGCGCCGACGACGGTGATCTCCTCCCGGTCGACCGTGACCGAGAGGAGCGAGGTGTAGACGTCCACCGGCAGGTGCTCGGCGAACCAGGTGCGGAGCTGTTCGTTCTGCTCGGTTGTAATCATGTAATCAACGGTGCGTCCGGTCGCTCCTTGATCGCAAGTGGGTCGGCTCCGTGTTCGCTCTCAGCCCATCGAGCGGTAGCGGTGGATCAGGGAGACCGCCATGGCTCCCTCGCCCACGCCCGAGGCGACCCGTTTGACCGAGTGGGCCCGTACGTCCCCCGCCGCGAAGACCCCGGGGACGCTGGTCTCCAGCGGGTACGGGGCGCGCTCCAGGCTCCACTCCGCCGGGAGTTCGCCGCCGTTGGAGATCAGGTCCGAGCCGGTGAGGACGAACCCGTACTCGTCCCGCTCGACCACCCCGGCCAGCCACCCCGTGTGCGGGCGGGCGCCGATGAAGGTGAACATGAAGCGGGCCGGGATCTCCTTGTCCTCGCCGGTCTCGGAGTCGTGGAGGGTCAGGCGTTCGAGGTGGTCCTCGCCGTGCAGGCTGACGACCGTCGTGCGGACCCGCACCTCGATGTTGGGGGTGCGCTCGATCTCGTCGATCAGGTAGCGGGACATGCTGTCGTCGAGCGAGGCCGCGCGGACCAGGATGGTGACCCTGGCGGCGTACTTGGCGAAGTGCACGGCGGCCTGGCCGGCCGAGTTGGCCCCGCCGACGATGAACACGTGCTGCGAGATGCACGCCGAGCTCTCGGTGGTCGCCGCGCCGTAGTAGAGCCCGGCGCCCTCGAATCGGTCGGCGCCGGGGGCGTCCAGGCGGTTGTACGAGACCCCGGTGGCCAGGAGCACCGTCTCGGCGCTGATCTCCGTACCGTCCGCCAGGGTCAGGATCTTCGCCGGGTCGTCGCGGGTCAGCGAGGTCACCTCCACCGGGTGCAGGATCTCGGCTCCGAAGCGGGAGGCCTGGATGGTGGCGCGGCGGGTCAGGTCGCCGCCGGAGAGACCCGAGGGGAAGCCCAGGTAGTTCTCGATCAGGCTGGAGGTGCCCGCCTGGCCGCCCGGGGCGCGGGAGTCCAGCATGAGCGTGGACAGGCCCTCGGAGGCCGAGTAGACGCCGGCCGCGAGGCCCGCCGGGCCCGCGCCGACGATGACGCACTCGTAGTGCGGGCGCGAGGCGGTGGTGGCCAGCCCCAGGCGCTGGGCGAGCTGCGTGTCCGTCGGCGCGGAGAGCACCGACCCGTCCGGGAAGCGGACCAGGGGCAGCGCGGCGTCGGGCTGGGCGGCGGCGATCACGGTCAGCGCCTCGGGGTCCCGCTCGACGTTGAGGAAGCGGAAGGGCTGGCCGTTGCGGGTGAAGAAGTCCCGGACGGCGTGGGTGCCGGGGGAGACCAGGTGACCCGCGACGATGATCCCGTCGTACGCCGGGCGGTAGGTGGCGAGCCAGTCGGACAGGAGGTCGTCCAGGACCGGGAAGAGCCGCTCGTGCGGGGGGTCCCAGGGCTTGAGCAGGTAGTAGTCCAGGCGGACCCGGTTGATGGCGGTGATCGCCGCGTCCGTCTCGGCGTACGCGGTGAGGAGCACGCGTCGGGCGTCGGGGAACCGGCTGACGGCCTCCAGCAGGAACTCGACCCCGGTGACGTCCGGCATCCGCTGGTCGACGAGGAAGAGCGCCGGGTCGTGGCCGCGCTCGTCGAGGGAGTCCAGGATCTTGAGGGCGTCGGCCGCCGAGGAGGCGCCGAGCACCCGGTAGCGGTCGCCGTACGCGCTGCGCAGGTCGCGGCGGACGGCGCGCAGCACCTGCGGGTCGTCGTCCACGGCCAGGATGACGGGCTTGCGGTTCTCCGCGCGCGCCGCGGCTTCGGCGGTCGCGGTGGCGGTGCTCGTGGGCGCGGTGCTCGAAGGCGCGCTGGTCGTGGGCGTGCTGCTCGTCGGCGTGCTGCTCGTGGGCGCGGTGCCCGCGGCAGCGGCGCTCTCCGGGGCCGCGCTCACGCCGGGTCCAGCATCAGCTTGTCGGCGTAGCACCAGGCCCAGTCCTCGCCGGGCTCGTGGGAGGCCGCGATGGGGTGCGCGGTGGTCCCGTAGTGCCTGGTGGCGTGACGGTTCTTCGAGGAATCGCAGCAGCCGACGTGCCCGCAGCTCAGGCACATCCGCAGGTGCACCCAGGTGTCACCGGAGACGAGGCACTCCTCGCAGCCCTCGGTGCCGGGTTTCACCGGACGTATCGACTCGATGTGGGTGCACAACAGGTCCATCGTCATCGTCCCCGTCCCTCTCTCGCGCGATCGCGCTCTCGCGCTTCGCGCCCGTGATTGCAGCGCGCCCGTGATTCCGGCGCGTCCAGACCATAAGGCGGGGCCCCGACGACGGTTCAGGTATTCGGCCGAAGTCAGGTAGTCCGGAAGCTACTTCATGACATCGCCGGACGACTTCCTGAGGTGCCCCCATGACCTGGGCGACTACCTCACGAAGTCGCACACCAGCGCTTTGACGGGAACCCCCGGCGCGGCCAGTGTGGGGGACGCCAACGACAACAGGCGGCGCCTGGAGGAATCCGTGAGCAGAAAGATTCTGGTCATTGTCTCCGAACACGGTTACTGGGCCGAGGAACTGATCGGCCCCGTATCGCAGTTCGACGAGCAGGGCTATGAAGTCGTATTCGCCACGCCGACCGGAAAGCGTGCCCACGCTCTCCCGCCGAGCCTCGACGCGAACTACATCGATCCTCCGCTGGGACGCTCGGTCACCACCGAGGAGAACGCCCGGCTGGGCCGGGAGTTCGAGCAGTCGAGCCGACTCGACTCCCCCCTCGACATCGAAGCGTGGGCCCCCGAGCGCCCGTACACGAGCGACTCGGCCTATCTGCCCAAGCTGGAGCAGTACCACCGCGATCTGGACAAGCTCCAGGCCGACATCGCCGGTTTCGACGCCGTGCTCATCGTGGGCGGCAGCGGTCCGATCGTGGACCTCGCCAACAACGAGCGCGTGCACGCCCTGATCCTCGCCTTCAAGAACGCGGGCAAGGTCGTCGCGGCCGAGTGCTACGGCGTCGCCTGCCTGGCCTTCGCCCGGGACTGGGGCGACCGCCGCAGCATCATCTGGGGCAAGCACGTGACCGGCCACTGCAAGGAGTACGACTACAAGGACGGCACCGGATTCCTCGGCACCGATTTCAACATGGGGCCGCCGCCGTATCCGCTGGAGTACATCCTGCGCGATGCGACCGGGCCGCGCGGCGCGTACCACGGGAATTTCGGCCATCCCCTTTCGGTGATCGTCGACTTCCCGTTCGTGACCGGTCGTTCGACCCCCGACTCGTATCTCACGGGGCAGAAGATCGTGGAAGTCCTGGAGAACGGTCTCACCCGGTACGGCTGGTAATTCCGGTAACTCCGGCACGACGGTAAGCAAAGGAGGGGGAGTTCGATGGGTTCTGGAGCCACTCCCGGACGGGAAAGGCTGATCGAGCAGTTCAAGGCCGACGGCCTGGACGTCATGTTCGGAAATCCGGGGACGGTGGAACAGGGATTCCTCGACGCGGTCGACGCGGCGGAGGACTTCCACTACGTCCTCGCCCTCCAGGAGACCGTGGCCGCCGGCATCGCCGACGGCTACGCCCGGGCCACCGGCGGGGCGGCGCTGCTCCAGCTCCACTCCGGGGTGGGGCTGGGCAACGGCATCGGCATGCTCTACCAGTCGCTGCGCGGCCACACCCCGCTCGTCGTCGTCGCCGGTGACGCCGGGGTGCGCTACGACGCCATGGACGCGCAGATGGCGTCCGACCTGGTGGCGATGGCGAAGCCGGTGACCAAGTACGCGACCCGGGTCACCGACCGGCATTCCGTGCTGCGCACCATCCGCCGGGCGGTGAAGATCGCCCTGACCCCGCCGCGCGGCCCGGTGTTCGTGGCGCTGCCGATGGACGTGCTGGACGAGCTCAACTCCGAGCTCGTACTGCCCGCCACGGTGCCCCTCACGGACGTGGCCCCCTCGGCCGCCTCGGTGGGGCGGGCGGCCGAGCTGCTGGCCTCCGCCGAACGGCCGGTGGTCCTCGTCGGGGACGGGGTCTCGCTCTCCGGGGCGCAGCGCGAACTCGTCGCCGTCGCCGAGCTGCTCGGCGCCGACGTGTACGAGGTCGACTCCTCCGAGGTGAACATCGCGGCCTCGCACCCGCTGCGCCGCGGTCAGACGGGCCACATGTTCGGCCCGCACAGCAAGGAGCTGATCGGGGACGCGGACGGGGTGCTGATCGTCGGCACCTACGTCTTCCCCGAGGTGTTCCCGGAGCTGGAGAGCCCCTTCCGGGCCGGTGCGAGGGTCGTGCACATCGACCTGAACGCCTACGAGATCGCCAAGAACCATCCGGTGGACCTCGGGCTCGCCGCCGATCCCCGGCAGGCGCTGCGCGCGCTGGCCGGCGTACTGGAACACGTGCTCACCCCCGCGCAGCGGGCGGCGGCGGCCGGGCGGCTGGACGCGCGGACCCGGGAGCGGGTGCGGGCGGGCCAGGCCGAGCGGGAGGCCAGGGACGCGGACGGGTCGCCGATGGCGGTGTTCCTGCGGACCCTGGCCGAGCGGACGGGCGGGGACCTGATCGTCTTCGACGAGGCGCTGACCACCTCCCCGCTGGTCACCCGGTACCTGCCGCCGGAGCGGCCGGGCGACTACCACCTCACCCGGGGCGGATCGCTGGGCGTGGGCTTCCCGGGCGCGGTCGGCGTCAAGCTGGCCCGGCCGGAGCGGCTGGTCGTCGGTTTCGCCGGCGACGGCGGCTCGATGTACACCTACCAGGCCCTGTGGACCGCGGCCCGGCACGGCATCGAGGCCAAGTTCGTGGTCTGCAACAACCGCAAGTACCGGCTGCTGGACGACAACATCGCCCAGTACTGGCGGGAGCGGGAGATCCCGCAGCACGGTTTTCCGGGCTCCTTCGACCTCTCGCACCCCGAGATCGACTTCGCCGCCCTGGCCCGGTCGCTCGGGGCGGGCGGGATGCGGGTGGAGAAGCCCGACGAGGCGGTCGCCGCGGTGGGCCGGATGCTCGCCCACCCCGGGCCGTTCCTCGTGGACATCCAGATCTGACACGGCCGGATCCGACAACGCCGGATGTGAGCACCGCCGGATCCGACGCACCACACCCGCACGGACCCACGCAGAGCACGGACAGACAGGAGGAGACCGCATGCCCGCCGAGCGGCTGACCGAGGACGCGATCCGCGTCTTCGCCGAGAAGTGGTACGTGGCCCTGGACCAGCACGTCCGGCCGGACCAGGTGCTGGCCCTGATCACCGAGGACCTGGAGTTCAAGGTCCCGGAGGACACCTTCCTCGGCCACCAGGGCTTCGGCCGCTGGTACGAGGCGGTCACGAACCGCTTCTTCGACGAGGTGCACACGGTCACGAAGGTGGAGCCCGTCATCGAGGGCGACCGGGCGGTCGTCCGGGTCCTCGTCAACTGGCAGGCCAAGATCTGGGACCCGCCGGCCGCCCGCAGCGTGTGGCTGGGCTTCGACGCCGACCAGACCTGGACCGTGGTCGCCGGCCCCGACGGGCCGCTGATCCGGCAGTACACCGTCAACGAACTGGCGCCCATGCCCGGTTCCGCCTCCCTCTGAGTGCCGTAGGAGAAGCGACGATGACCGAAGTGACACGGGAGCGGGTCGAGGCGGCGTACCGCGCCCTCGGCTCCGGCGACCGGGCCAGGATCCTGGAGTACTACGCGGAGGACCTGCGCTGGCAGGTCCCCGGCAACCACCCGCTCGCCGGCTGGTACGAGAGCCTGGACGCCTTCCTGGAGCTGATGGGCCAGACCCACAAGCTCACGGGCGGCACCTTCCGCATGGACATCGAAGCGGTTCTCGTCGGCGAGGACTGCAGCGCGGACGTCTGCCGCAACGTCGCCGTGCGCGGCGGCGCCGACGAGTCGAGCCGCTCCCCGTACGAGCGGATGGACTACCCGGTCTTCCACTTCATGCGCTGGCGCGACGGCCGGATCGTCGAGGGCCACGACGGCCTCTTCGGCGACACGGCCACCGCCTTCAGCCAGTTCTGGGCGCCCTTCGCCCCGGACGGAACCCGCAGGGACCAGTAGGGGGTTGAGCGCCATGGACGCGCGGCAGATCTTGCAGAAGTACTACGAGTACGCCAACGCCGGTGACTGGGACAGCTGGTGTGACCTGTTCGCCGAGGACCAGGTCATGGACGAGCAGCTCGCCGGCCACATCGAGGGCCTGGAACTGCTCCGGTCGATGATGAAGGGCATGGGGACGATGTACCGGGTCTTCCGCAACGAGCCCGTGCACTTCCTCGTCGACGGTGAGAAGGCCGCGGCCGTCTCCCACCTGACCGCGGTCACCCCCTCCGGGGAGGAGATCGAGGCCGAGGTCATGAACTTCTTCCGGATCGTGGACGGAAAGATCGCCTACATGGCGAACTACCACGACACGGTTCCCTTCCAGGTGCTCGGCCAGGGCTGAGGGGGCGCGCGATGGCCGTGGATGAGTACGACTACATCGTCGTGGGATCCGGCACCGCCGGCAGCGTCCTCGCGAACCGCCTCTCCGAGGATCCGGACGTCACCGTCCTGGTCCTGGAGGCGGGAGCGGGCCGCATCCCTCCCGAGGTGGACGATCCGTCCTCCTGGTACAAGCTGCTCGGCGGGCCCGTCGACTGGGGCTACACCAGCGTCCCGCAGCCCGGTCTGGACGGCCGCCGCACGTACGAACCGCGCGGCAAGGCCCCCGGGGGCAGCAGCAACCTCTACATCATGATGCACATCCGGGGCCACGCCTCGGACTTCGACAACTGGGCCTATCAGGGTGCGGCCGGCTGGGCGCACGAGGACGTACTGCCCTACTTCTCGCTGCTGGAGGGCCAGGAGGACGTCACCGCGCCGACCACCGGCACCCGCGGGCCGCAGCGGATCACCCACGCGGGGCGGCACGGCCCCAACCCGGTCTCCCGCGCCTTCATCGACGCCGCCGTCGAGCTCGGCCACGAGGAGATCGCCGACTTCAACACCGACGGGCCGCGGCGCGGGCTCTTCGGCACCGGCTGGCACCACATCGACGTGGCCGACGGTCGCCGCCAGGGCGTCCTCGCCGCCTACCTGGAGCCGGCCCTCGACCGCTCCAACCTGACCCTGCGCACCAGTGCGCAGAGCACCCGGCTGCTCTTCGACGGGGACACCTGCACGGGTGTGGAGTACGTCCAGCTCCAGGCTCCCGCGGAGATCCCGGGGCGGACCGTGCGCGACGGCCACAGTGCGGCGGCCGAGCCCGGGCCGCACACCGTCCGGGCCCGCCGGGAGGTGATCGTGGCCGCCGGGGCGATCGAATCGCCGAAGCTGCTGCTGCTCTCCGGGATCGGGCACCCCGAGCAGCTGCGCGAGCACGGCATCGGGACCGTCGCCGCCCTGCCCGGGGTCGGGGAGAACTTCCACAACCACGTCCTGACCGGGCTGATGGCCGAGGTCACCCAGGAACTGCCGCCGCCCGCACAGAACCTGTCGGAGAGCGCGCTGTTCCTCTCGTCCCGGCCGGGGCTGCCGGCGCCGGACCTGCAGATCGCCTTCGTGCACGTGCCGTTCGACGTGATCGTCGGCCGGGACCACCCGAACACGGTGTCCATCCTGCCCGGGGTCGTCCGTCCCGTCTCGCGGGGCTGGATCAGGCTGGCGAGCGCCGATCCGCTGGCCCACCCGCTGATCAACCCGAACTACCTGGGCGACCGCTGGGACCTGGAGCGGATGGTCCAGGGCGTCAAGACCGCCCGGGAGCTCTTCGCCACCTCCGCCTTCTCGCCCTGGTACAAGCAGGAGCTCCAGCCCGGACCCGGCTACGTGTCCGACGAGGACCTGCGCACCTTCGTGAAGCAGAAGTCGGAGAGCTACCACCACCAGGCCGGCTCCTGCCGCATGGGCATCGACGACCTCGCCGTCGTCGACCCCGAACTGCGGGTGCACGGCGTACGGAACCTGCGCGTCGTCGACGCGAGCGTGATGCCCGCCGTCCCGTCGGGCAACTGCCACACCGCCATCGCGATGATCGCCGAGCGCGCGGCGGACTTCCTGAAGGGGGTGTCCCGTGTCTGACGTGGTCCTGCGCGAGGGTGCGCTGACCGGAACCCGGATCGCGGTCCTGGTCGAGAGCGACTTCTACGAACCGGAGATCTTCTACTACGGCCGCCGGTTCGCGGAGGAGGGCGCCGAGGTCGACTTCCTGACCCGGCTGTGGGGCAACGACTCCATCACCTTCTCCGGGCACGAGTACCGGGCGCCGTTCACCGCGACGCAGTCCCTGGAGGGGCTGAGCGACGAGGAACTGCGCCGGTACGCGGCGATCATCGTGCCCTCGGGCATGGTGGCCGACCGGCTGCGGTACACGGAGGACGTGGACGTACTGGCGCCGGCGACGGAGCTGCTGCGCCGGGCCTTCGAGGAGCCGACGGTCCTCAAGGGGATCATCTGCCACGGCATGTGGCTGGCCGCCTCGATCCCGGACAAGGTGCGCGGCCGCAAGGTCGTCTGTCACAACAACCTCATCGGCGACGTCCGCAACATGGGCGGCGAGTACGTGGACGAGGACGTGGTGGTCGACGGCGACCTGGTCACCGGCCGCACCGGGGCCCACCACCACCTGTTCGCCCGCCGGATCATCGAGCTGATCGCCGCCGACCGGGGCGCGCGGGGCGCTCGCGGCGCAGGGGGCGTACCGGGCGCGCGGGGCACGGCCTGATGGCCCCGATGGTCTGGTCGCACGTGGGACTGAACTGCGCCGACCAGAAGACCACCGAGGACTTCTACACCCGGTACTTCGGCTTCGCCCGGGCCCGGGTGGTCGACCTCGGAGACGCCCGGATCATCTTCCTCCGCCAGGGGGACGTGTACCTGGAGCTCTTCGCGGCGGGCACCGAGCCGCCCGCCCGGGAGTACCACGACGGTCCGGCGGCGCCGGGCCGGATGCGCCACCTGGCCTTCCAGACCGACAGCGTGGACGCCTTCCTGGCCACGCTCGGCGACGCGGCCGAAGTGACCCTGGGGCCACTGGACTTCGACGACTTCATCTGCGGGTGGCGGACCGTGTGGGTCCGCGATCCCGACGGGGTGATCGTCGAGGTCAGCCAGGGATTCGAGGACGAGCAGGGACACGAGGACGAGCACGGCCACGAGGACGACCGTGCGCCGATGGGCTCCCACCACGACAAGGACGGTGCATGACATGGCGGACGCCGTGAGCTTCTCCTTCTCCGACACGATCGCCGGCTACGTCGGCCGCTTCGACTCCGAGTCCAGGCTGCTGCGGCTGAAGACCTCGGACGGCCGCGAGTTCGACGTCTCGCTGGCCGGGGACCCCAGCGCCGAGCTGGTCCGCAACCTGGACGAGCCGTACATCGACGCCTCCGGGCACATCGACGAGATGCTCTCGCCGGGACGGTTCCTCTACGTCTACGGGGTGCACTACCCCGAGCAGGGCGGCCGCTTCGAGGCCAAGCGCCTGGTGTTCCTGGGCCGCGGGGCCGAGGACTACCGCTTCGAGGAGCCCAGCTGGTGGATCAAGCAGATCGAATCGCTGGCCGACTTCTACAAGCGGGCGCAGTTCGGCGACGGGCCGGTGGACTTCACCGAGTACCGCACCGAGATCCGGCTCGGCGGTGACAAGACCGCCAGCCACGTCCAGGAGACCGACACGATCTCCCGCCTGGTCTACGGCATGGCCTCCGCCTACCTGCTGACCGGCAAGGACGAGTACCTGGAGGTCGCCGAGCGCGGCACCGAGTACCTGCGCAAGCACATGCGCGTCGTGGACAGCGAGGAGGACGTGGTCTTCTGGTACCACGGCATCAGCGTCGACGGGGACAGCGAACGCAAGCTGTTCACCTCGGAGTTCTCCGACGACTACGACGCGATCCCGATGTACGAGCAGATCTACGCGCTGGCCGGCCCGATCCAGACCTACCGGATCACCGGCGACATCCGGATCAAGAACGACGCCGACGCCACCATCCGGCTGTTCGACAAGTTCTTCAAGGACCCGGAGCAGGGCGGCTACTACTCGCACATCGACCCGATCCTCTTCAGCGCCGACCACGAGTCCCTCGGGGAGAACGCGGAGCGCAAGAACTGGAACTCGGTCGGCGACCACGCGCCCGCGTACCTGATCAACCTGTACCTGGCGACCGGGGAGCAGCGCTACGCGGACTTCCTCGAGTACACCTTCGACACGATCGCGGACAAGTTCCCGGACTACAAGAACAGCCCCTTCGTCCAGGAGCGCTTCTTCCGCGACTGGTCCCACGACACCGCGCACAGCTGGCAGCAGAACCGTGCCGTCGTCGGACACAACCTCAAGATCGCCTGGAACCTGATGCGGATGAACTCGCTGAAGGCCAAGCCGGCCTACGAGGAGCTCGCCCGCAAGATCGGCGAGATCATGCCGGCCGTCGGCAGCGACGTGCAGCGCGGCGGCTGGTACGACGTGGTCGAGCGCGTGAAGTCGGGGGACGAGGAGACGTATCGTTTCGCCTGGCACGACCGCAAGGCCTGGTGGCAGCAGGAGCAGGCGATCCTCGCCTACCTCATCCTGAACGGCACCGTCGGCGGCGACGCGAACCTGCGCGAGGCCCGGCAGGCCCAGGCCTTCTACAACACCTTCTTCCTCGACCACGACGAGGGCGCCGTCTACTTCAACGTGCTCGCCAGCGGTACGCCGTACCTGCTCGGGACCGAGCGGCTCAAGGGCAGCCACTCGATGTCCATGTACCACTCGGCGGAGCTCTGCTACCTGTCCGCCGTCTACAACAACCTGCTCATCAACGGCCGGGAGATGGACTTCCACTTCCAGCCCGACCCGACGAACCTGCCCGACCGCGTGCTGCGCGTCTCGCCCGACCTGCTCCCCGCCGGCTCGGTGCGGATCGCGTCCGTCGAGATCGACGAGAAGCCGTACACGGACTTCGACGCCGACGGACTCACCGTCCGGCTGCCCGACGTCCAGGGCCGGGTCAAGGTCAAGGTCCGGCTGCGCCCGACCGCCCAGTAGCGCTCAACGGGGGCGCCCCACTCAGAGGGGAAAGCAATGACCCTGAACGTGAAGGAACGCCGCAACAAGACGGGCATCGTGCTCGTCGCCACCGGCGAGATCAACAGTGAGACCTCCGGATCGCTGCTGCAGACACTGCTGCCGCTGGTCCGCGAGGGCCGGCCGCTGCGCATCGACCTGACGGCCGTCACCTACGTCTCCAGCGCCGGGCTGCGCACGCTGCTCGTCGTCTACCGCGAGGCCCAGCACGCCGGGGTCGCCGTCACCCTCTACGGGGTGAGCGAGGAAGTCCGGTTCGTCATGTCGGCCACCGGATTCCTCGACTTCTTCTCGACCGGGGAGGCCGAGGCGGCCGCCGCCAAGACGGCCGCCAAGACGCCCGCCAAGACGGCCGCCAAGGCCGCGCGATGAGCGAGCCGGCGTCCGAACAGGTGCTGCGCGTCGACGCGTACCCGACCCACGAGGTGGGCGGGTACCGCGTCCGCGCCGGCAAGCCGTTCCCCTTCGGGGCCAACGTGGTCCCCGGCGGGGTCAGCTTCTCCGTCTTCTCCGACCAGGCCACCTCCATGACCCTGGTCATCTACAAGCGCGGAGAGCCCGAGCCGACGGCCGAGCTGGAGTTCCCCCAGGAATTCCGCACCGGCAGCGTCTTCGCCATGACGGTCTTCGGCCTCGACCACGAGAACATCGAGTACGGGTACCGGGCCGACGGACCCTACGACCCCGTCACCGGGCACCGCTTCGACGCCCGCCAGGTGCTCTCCGACCCGTACGCCCGGCTGATCGCCGGCCGGGACGTGTGGGGCGTGGAGCCGGACCGCAGCCGCGGCTACCAGTACCGCTCCCGCGTCTGCCTCCAGGACTTCGACTGGGGCGACGACACCCCGCTGGGCATCCCCGCCGAGGACCTCGTCGTGTACGAGACCCACGTGCGCGGCTTCACCCGGCACCCCTCCTCGCAGGTCACCGCCCCCGGCACCTTCGCGGGGCTGCGGGAGAAGATCCCGTACCTGAAGGAGCTCGGGATCAACTGCATCGAGCTGCTGCCGGTGTTCGAGTTCGACGAGAGCGACAACCCGCGCACCAACCCGGAGACGGGCGAACAGCTCTTCGACTACTGGGGCTACAACACCGTCTCCTTCTTCGCCCCCAAGGCCGGCTACGCGGCCACCGGACGCTACGGCATGCAGGGCGACGAGTTCCGCACCCTGATCAAGGACCTGCACGCGGCCGGCATCGAGGTCATCCTCGACGTCGTCTTCAACCACACCGCCGAGGGCAACGAGCAGGGCCCCACCATCTCCTTCAAGGGGCTCGACAACGCCACGTACTACATGCTCACGCCCGAGGGGTACTACTTCAACTTCAGCGGCACCGGCAACACCGTCAACTGCAACCACCCCGTCGTGCGCAACTTCGTCCTCGACTGCCTGCGCCACTGGGTCGCCGACTACCACATCGACGGTTTCCGCTTCGACCTCGCGGCCATCCTCGGCCGCTCCCCGGACGGCACCCCGCTGCCCAACCCGCCGCTGCTGGAACTGCTCGCCTACGACCCGGTGCTGCGGCACACCAAGCTCATCGCCGAGGCCTGGGACGCCGGCGGCCTCTACGAGGTCGGCAACTTCCCGGCGTACGGCCGCTGGGCGGAGTGGAACGGCAAGTACCGCGACACCGTGCGCAGCTTCCTCAAGGGCGACCCCGGGGTCACCGGGGAGCTCGCCACCCGGCTCGCCGGCTCGCCCGACCTGTACTCCAGCCGCGGGACCTCGGCGTCGGTCAACTTCCTGACCGCGCACGACGGTTTCAGCCTGGCCGACCTGGTCTCGTACAACGACAAGCACAACGAGGCCAACGGCGAGGGCAACAACGACGGCGGCAACGACAACGCGAGCTGGAACTGCGGGGCCGAGGGGCCGACCGACGATCCCGAGGTGGGCGCGCTGCGGCTGCGCCAGATGAAGAACGCCCTGGCCATCCTCTTCACCAGTCAGGGCATCCCGATGCTGCTGTCCGGCGACGAGGTGGCGCGCACCCAGCAGGGCAACAACAACACGTACTGCCAGGACAACGAACTGTCCTGGTTCGACTGGAGCCAGGTCGACGAGAACTCCGAACTGCTCCGGTTCACCCGGGAGATGATCGCCTTCCGCAAGCGCCACCGCGAACTGCGCTCCACCTCCCACCCCACCGGACAGCTCCGCGACACCCTCGGACTGCCCGACATCAGCTGGCACGGGGAGCGGGCCTGGCAGCCCGACTGGTCGGCGGAGAGCCGGCTGCTGGCGGTGGCCCGCTGCGGCACCGGTGACGACGACGTGGTGTACGCGGCCATGAACTCCCACTGGGAAGCGCACGACCTCGAACTGCCCGCCCTCCCGGGCGGCCGCAGCTGGCACCTGTTCGCGGACACCGGGGCCGAGGCCCCGCACGACATCCGCACCCCCGGCGCCGAACTCGAACTGGAGAACGCCGGCAAGTACCTGATCGGCCCGCGCTCGGTCGTGATCCTGGTCGGCCGCACGCCCGACACCGAGCTCTAGCCCGCGCTCTAGTGCTGTGACCCACGCACCGAAGGAGACCTGACATGCCGCTTTCCGTGTCCCTGAGCATCGAGGGCGACACCACCGTGATCGAGCTGGAGGGCGAACTGGACGCCAAGACCGCGCCGGACTTCCACCAGACCATCGAGAAGGCCGCCGGTCACGGCACCAGCACCGTCGAGATCCGCATGGCCGGGGTCGGCTACATGGCCAGCGCCGGACTGCGCTCCCTGGTCTTCGCCCAGCAGAAGGTGGGGGAGCACGTCACCATCAAGGTGGTCGGCGCCATCGAGCCCGTGTCCCGGACCATCCGGACGGCCGGTCTCGACCGCAGCATCGTGCTCACCGACGACTGAGTCCGATGGACGAGGCGGTCAAGACGGCGAGGATGTCCGCCGAGCTGGAAGTACCCGCCACCCTGGGGGCATTGGGCGACATCGCCGCGCTCGTCCTGCGGCTGGCCGGCGGGGCGGGCCTGGGCAAGGGCGCCTCGTACCGGATCCGGCTGGCCGTGGACGAGCTGGCCACCAACATCGTGATGCACGGGTACCGGGGCGGCGACGGACGGATCACCGTCCGGGGCCGCTCCGGGCCGGGCCGGGTACAGATCTCCATAGAGGACCGCGCCCCGGCCTTCGACCCCGTCCAGGGGCGACTGCCGCCCGAGCCGCACACCGCTCCCGAGCGGCGGCGGATCGGTGGACTCGGCATCCACCTCGCACTGACCAGCGTGGACGAGTTCGACTACGTACGCAGGGACGGCCGCAACATCAGCACGCTGACTGTGATGGCTGAGGGGACGGACCCATGCCCTCCACGACCGTGATCATCCTCGACGAGTATCCGCCACCACCCCTCGAACTCCTCGGAGCGCTGGAGGAGATGGGCGCGGAACTCGTCCCGCGCACGCTGGCCGACCTGCTGGCCGGCCCCCTGGAGGAGCTGCCCGAAGCGGACGTGCTGCTCGCCCCCGCCCAGGCCGACGGGGAGTCCGTACGGACCGTCGTACGCAGACTGCGCCGCTGGGGCGGGGCACCCATCGTGGTCGTCTGGACCGTGACGGAGTTCGCCGCCCTGGAGGAACACGTCCGGATCGGCCACGACTACCTCGTACCGCCCTTCCTGCCCGCCCTCGTCGGGGCCCGGCTGCACAGCTGCTCGGAGCGCGCCGGACTCGGCCGCACCCTGCGCGAAGCCGACGCCCGCGCCGAACTGATGGGCTACGAGAAGGAACTGGAGATCGGGCGCGAGATCCAGGCCGGGTTCCTGCCGGAATCACTGCCGGTCCCCGAAGGCTGGGAGATCGACGTGTGCTTCCGGCCCGCCCGGCAGGTCGCCGGAGACTTCTACGACGTCTTCGAGCTCTCCCGCGGCCGGCGCCTGGCCTTCGTCGTCGCCGACGTCTGCGACAAGGGGGTCGGAGCCGCGCTCTTCATGGCGCTCATCCGCTCCCTGCTGCGGCACACCGCCGAGAACAGCGGCCTCCAGCACCTGGTGGCCGCCGGCCGCACCGGCAACAGCCGGCGCATCCCCGTGGTGGGTGCCACACCGCTGCTCAACGCGGTCACCGCGACCAACGGCTACCTGACCCGCAACCACCTGCGGCAGGGCTACTTCGCCACCCTCTTCTTCGGGGTGCTCGACCCGCTCACCGGATCCCTCGTCTACATCAACGGCGGCCACAACCCGCCGCTGCTGCTGGACGCGGACGGGGGCGAGCCGCGCACCCTGGAGGTCACCGGACCCGCCGTCGGGGTGCTCCCGGACTGTGTGTACACGCTCGGCTACGCCCAGTTGAACCCGGGTGACACGCTCTTCGTGTTCACCGACGGAGTGCCCGAGGCGCGCTGCCCCAGCGGCAGTTTCCTCGGCGACGAGCGGATGCTGGAGCTGCTGGCCGGCCCCCCGGTCAGCGGCAGGGAGGTGGTCGACCGGATGGACACGGCCGTACGCGAACACACGGGAACAGCCGAACAGCACGACGACGTCACCATGCTGGCCCTGCACCGGCCACGCGCGGCGCGGGGGCCGCACGCGGACGGCGCCGATCGCCAGGTCGTGGCCTGATGACCCTGACCATCGTGGTGCACTCGTACCGCGGCGGTACCGGAAAGTCCTCGGTACTGGCGAACCTGGCCCTGCTCCTCGCGGGCGAGGGACGCCGGGTGGGGGTGATCGACACGGACATCCAGTCGCCCACCCTGGACCTGCTCTTCCGGCTGCGCCCCGGCCCCTCGCTCGCCGACTACCTGCTCGGCCGGTGCGAGATCGAGGCCGCCGCCCAGGAGGTCCAGCGCGGACGACCGGGCGGCGGCCGCGGGAGCCTGTACGTCGTGCCGGCGCGGACCGGTACGGCGGCCCTGCGGGAACTCATGACCACCGGCTACGACGTGGGGCTGCTGCCCGAGGGCTTCGACCGGCTGGCCGTGCACCACGCCCTGGACGTCCTGCTGCTCGACACCCATGCCGGGCTCAACAACGAGTCGGTCACCGCGATGGCCAGCGCCGACGTACTGCTGATCATGGCCCGGGCCGACCGGATCGACCTCCTCGGCGTCGAGGAGACCATCGCCCTGACCGGCCGGCTCGCCTGCCGGCGGACCCTGGTGATGAGCATGGCGCCCGAGGGCATCGACCGGGCGGCAGCCCGGCGGCGGGCCGAGGAGGTCTACCGGACCCCCCTGGCCGGAATCCTGCCCTACGTGCCGGAAATGGCCGCGCTCTACGGGGAACGCATATTCTCCGAAGCCCATCCCGACCACCCCCTGGTCGGTGAATTCCGCACCATCATCTCGGCGTTGGACGCACGTGACGAAGTATCGCGTGCCTGACGTCTCCCCCTTACGCCCCTAGCGGGGGGCGTGTTGAATCGGCAGCGAATCGCGCAGCCAGATGAAGGAGAAGAGTCATGAAGATTCTCGTCGTCATGACGGCCAAGGCCACGCTCCATCTGCTGGACGGGGAACAACACCCCTCGGGTTTCTGGGCCGAGGAATTCGCCGTTCCCTACACCCTCTTCAAGAACGCGGGTCACACCGTCGACGTGGCGACGATCGCGGGCGAGACCCCGACGGTCGACCAGACCAGCATCGACCCCCAGTTCCTCCAGTGGGTCCGCCCCCAGGGCTCCGCGGACACGGACGCGGCCAGCGCCGCGGAGTACAGCCGCGTCATAGAGAACACCCCGCAGCTGAGAAACCCGATCGCCCTGGAGACCCTGGGCGAGAAGGACATCGCCGACTACGACGGCATCTACATCAGCGGCGGCCACGGGGCCATCGGCGACCTGCCCAAGTCCGACGAGCTCGCGCAGATCCTGCGCTGGGCCATCGCCCAGGACAAGCCGCTGGCCACCGTCTGCCACGGGCACACCGCCCTGTTGGCCCTGCGCGACGGCGAGGGCCAGTGGCCCTTCGCGGGCTACCGGATGACCGCCTTCTCGCACAGCGAGGAGCTCGTCACCAACATGGCCGGCCGCCTCCCGCTGATCCTGGAGGCCGAACTCACCCGGCTCGGCGCCCGCTACGAGAAGGCCGAAGCGATCTGGGACTCGCACGTGGTGGTGGACCGCAAGCTCACCACCGGCCAGAACCCCTACTCCTCCAAGGCCCTCGCGGAGACGTTCTTACGTCAGCTCGCGCAGGCCTAGCGCCCTGCCCCTCGCACCCGAAACCGGAAGGCAGCCACAGCCATGACCAAGCGCGCGCTCAGCGACCAGCCCTTGGCCAACCCCGGGAAACTGTTCATCGGCGGCACCTGGGTCCCCGCCCGGGACGGCCGTACCGAACCGGACATCAGCCCCGTGGACGGCCAGGAGATCGTGCCGGTGGCCCAGGCGGCCGCCGCCGACGCGGACGCGGCCGTGGCCGCCGCCCGCACGGCGTACGAGGAAGGTCCCTGGAGCAGACTGTCCGCGCAGGAACGCGCGCTGCGGCTGAACCGGGTCGGGGAGCTCATCGAGCGCGACCTGGAGGAGATCGCCCTGCTGGAGACGGTGGACATGGGCAAGCCGTTCGCCTTCTCCTCCACGGTCGACGCCCCCATGGCCGCCCAGCTCATGCACTACTACGCCGGCGCCGTGACCCGGGTGGACGGCTCCTCCCGGGCCCCGGCCGGCGGGCAGCTCGCGTACACCCTGCGCGAACCGCTGGGCGTGGTCTGCGCCATCACCCCCTTCAACTTCCCGCTGCTCCTGTCGATGACGAAGATCGCCCCGGCCCTCGCGGCCGGGAACACGGTGGTCCACAAGCCCTCGCCCGCCACCCCGCTCACCGCCCTGAAGATCGCCGAGCTGTTCCAGGAGGCGGAGATCCCGGACGGCGTGCTGAACGTCATCACCGGTCCGGGCGTGGAACTGGGCGAGACCCTCACCGGCCACCCGGGCATCGACAAGATCGCCTTCACCGGCTCCACCTCGGTCGGCCAGTCGATCATCCGCAAGGCGGCCGGCACTCTGAAGAAGGTGACGATGGAGCTCGGCGGCAAGTCCGCCAACATCGTCTTCGCCGACGCCGACCTCGACGCCGCCGAGGAGCTCGCCTTCTTCGGCATCTACTACAACAAGGGCGAGATCTGCACCGCCGGCTCCCGGCTGCTGCTGCACCGCCCGATCCACGACGAGATGGTCGAACGGCTCGTGGCCCGCGCCGCCGCCCTGCTGCCCGGAGACCCGCGCGACCCGGCCACCCTCTTCGGACCGCTCGCCCACCGCGGACAGTTCGACAAGGTCAGCTCGTACATCGAGGTCGGCGAGAAGGAAGGCGCCGTCCTGCGCATCGGCGGCACCGGCTGGACCCCCGAAGGGGCCTCCTCCGAAGGCCTGTACTTCCTGCCGACCATCTTCACAGGCGTCGACAACTCCATGCGGATCGCCCAGGAGGAGATCTTCGGACCCGTCCTGTCGATCATCCCCTTCGACACCGAGGAGGACGCCGTACGCATCGCCAACGACAGCGCGTACGGCCTCGCCGCCGGCGTCCACACCAAGGACCTGCGGCGCGCCCACCGGGTCGCCTCGCAGATCAAGGCCGGCACGGTCTGGGTCAATTGCTACAACCAGTACGACCCCGCCGTGCCCTACGGCGGCTACAAGGCCTCCGGCTACGGGCGCGAGTGCGGCCCCGAGTCCCTGGAGAGCTACACCCAGACCAAGTCGGTCTGGATCGGAATGGACTGACACCCGCCTGATCCCCCCGCACCCACCTGAGGAGCCCTCATGCGGATCGGCATCATCGGCACAGGCCGGATCGGATCGACCCTGGCCAGGATCCTCGTGGCGGCTGACCACCAGGTCGTGCTCGCCAACGCCCGGGGCCCGCAGAGCCTCGCGGCCCTCCTCGGCGAACTGGGCCCCGCGGCCTCGGCGGCGCACCCCGCCGAGGCCGCGGCCCGGGCCGAAGTCCTCGTACTGATGCTGCCGTTCGACAGCGTCCGGGGGCTGCTGGAGCAGGAAGCCGTACGGGACACCGTGCTGGTGGACGCCACCAACGCGTTCAGCGGCCCCGGCGCCCCCCGGGATCTCGGCGACCGGGGATCCAGCGAACTCGTCGCCGAATGGTATCCGGGGACCCGGATCGTCAAATCCCTGAACACCATGCATTTCGAGACGCTCGCCGTCGCCGGCACCGCGCCGGGCCCGCGTCTGGCCCATTTCACGGCGGGCGACGACGGAAAAGCCAAAGAAATTGTCGCGGGAATCATCACGGATCTCGGATTCGCTCCCGTGGACACCGGCCCGCTGCACTCCGGAGGAATTCTCCAGCAGCCCGGCGGGCCCCTCTTCAACCGGCCGCTCACGGAAGCGCAGGCGCTGGCATGGACCTCTCACTGAATGTCAACGGAAGACCCGAGCAGTTCGCGGCGCAGCCGAACGAACTGCTCGTGGAACGGCTCCGCGACGGCCTCGGACTGACCGGCACCAAGGTCGGCTGCGACACCGGACAGTGCGGAACCTGCGTCGTCCGGCTCGACGGCCGCTCCGTCAAGAGCTGCCTGATCCTCACCGCGGCGGCCGCCGGCTCCGCGGTGACCACCATCGAGGGGGTCACCACCCCCGGCGGTGAACTCAGCGGCCTCCAGGAGGCCTTGCGCCAGGAGCACGGAACCCAGTGCGGCTTCTGCACCCCGGGGATGGTCATGGCCCTGGGCGAACTGGTCGACGGCACGGCCGACCGCGAGGCGCCCACCGAGCCCGAGATCCGCGAGTGGCTCACCGGCAACCTGTGCCGCTGCACGGGCTACCACAGCGTCGTACGGGGCGTGCAGCGCGCCTGCTCCGCCGCCCGCGCGGACGCCCCCGCGCAGCCGGCCACCGCCGCCGCGTCCGGACAGGAGGGGTGACGGAGATGACCACAGTGACGGGGGAGACCTCGCCCCAGGGGGGCGGAGTGCTGGGACAGCCGCTGGACAGCCGCGAGGATCCGCAGCTGCTGCGCGGCGAGGCCACGTACGTGGGTGACATCGACCTGCCGGGCACCGCCCACATGGCGATCCTCGGCAGCTCCGTGGCCCACGCGAAGATCCTCTCCATCGACACCAAGGCCGCCGAGCAGCTGCCCGGCGTGCTGAAGGTGGCCACCGCGGCCGACTTCACCGACGTCATGCCGCTGCCCTGCATCTGGATACCCGGCGGGGTCGAGAGCCACTTCCCGCCCCACCCCTACGGACTTCCCGGCTCCCGCCCGGTGCTGTCCGGCGACACCGTGCGCCACGTCGGCGACCCCATCGCCGTGGTCGTCGCCGAGACCCCGCGCCAGGCCGCCGCCGCGCTCGCCGCCATCTCCGTCGAGTACGAGCCGCTGACCGTGGTGACCCGCGCCGACGAGGCCCTCGCCGAAGGCGCTCCCCAGCTCCACGAGGCCGTCCCCGGCAACCTGAACGCGTACTGGACCTGCGGCGACAAGGACCGCACCGACGCGGCCATCGCCGCGGCCGAGGTCACGGTAGAGCTCGATCTTGTCAACCAGCGCACCATCAACAGCCCCATCGAGCCGCGCGGCGCGGTCGGCGACTACAACGCCGCCACCGGCGAGTACACGCTGTACGCCTCCACCCAGGGCCCGCACAACCACCGCTTCCTGCTGTCCGCCCTGGTCCTCGGCATCCCCTTCAACAAGCTCCGGGTCGTGGCCCCGACCGTTGGCGGCAGCTTCGGGACCAAGGGGTACCTGTACCCCGACATGCCGCTGGTCCTGCTGCTCTCCAAGGCGCTCGGCAGGCCCGTGAAATGGGTCGACACCCGCACCGGGCTGATGAACTCCACCGTCCAGGGCCGCGACCACCGCCAGCACGTCACCCTGGCCGGCACCCGCGACGGCCGGATCACCGCCGTGCGCTGCACGAGCTACGCCAACCTCGGCGCCTACCCCTCCACCATCGGCCCCGGTGTCGCCACCGCCCTGATGGGCCGCTCCATCAGCGGCATGTACGACATCGACGCCGCGTTCTGCGAGGTGTACGCCGCCTTCACCAACACCGTCTCGCTCGGCGCCCAGCGCGGCAGCGGGCGCGCCGAGGCCGCGTTCCTGATGGAGCGGCTCGTGGACCGCTACGCCTCCGAGATCGGCATGGACCCGGCGGCGGTGCGCCGCAAGAACCTGGTGCCCAAGGAGAAGTTCCCGTACGACAACGGCCTGGGCTGGACCTACGACTCGGGCGACTACCAGCTCAACTTCGACCGGGCCATCGAGCTCTCGGGCTACGCCGACATGCCCGCCCGCAAGACCGAGGCCCGCGCCCGCGGCAAGCGGCTCGGCGTCGGCATCGCCTCCTACGTGGCGATCTGCGGGGTCGGCCCCTCCACCCGGATGTCCAAGGAGGGCATGCTCGGCGGGACCTGGGAGAGCGCGAACATCCGCGTCCACCCGACCGGCGAGGTCACCGTCACCGTCGGCTCCGCCTCCACCGGCCAGAGCCACGGCACCGTCTTCGCGCAGGTCGCGGCCGACGAACTCGGCATCGACCCGGCGACGGTCCAGGTGTACGAGGGGGACACGCTCAAGGCCCCGTACGGGCAGGGCACTTACGGCTCGCGCTCCTACAGCATGGCGGCGCCGGCCATCGCCCTCACCGCCCGGAAGATCAAGAGCAAGCTGGTCAAGGCCGGTGCCGTCTTCCTCGGCGTCCCCGAGGAGAAGGTCGTCTACGCGGATGGCCAGGTCTTCGAAGAGGGCAACGAGGAGAACACCAAGACCTTCGCCGAGCTGGCGATGGCCATGTGGTACGGCTGGGGGCTGCCCCCCGAGATCGAGCCCGCCCTCGACGAGACCACCCACTTCGACCCGCCGGACTTCAACTACCCCTTCGGAACGCACGTGGCGGTCGTCGAGATCGACGAACTGACCGGCGAGACCGAGGTGGTGGCCTACACCGCCGTCGACGACGCGGGAAACATCGGCAACCCGAAGATCGTGCTCGGACAGATCGAGGGCAGCATCCTGCACGGCCTGGGCCAGGCCCTCATGGAGCACGCCGAGTACGACCTTGACGGGCAGCTCGTCAGCCGCGACCTGAACCACTACGCCCTGCCGCGGGCCATCGACGCGCCCTTCTTCACCCTCGACAAGACGGTCACCCCCTCCCCGCACAACCCGCTGGGAGCCAAGGGCGCGGGCGAGATCGCCACGGTGCCGCCCGCCGCGGCCGTCGTCAACGCCGTCGTCGACGCCCTGTCCGACCTGGGCGTCCGGCACATCGACATGCCCGTCACCCCCGAGAAGGTCTGGCGCCGCCTGAGAGGGGAAGCCCAGTGATCCTCACCGAGTTCGACTACGTACGCCCCGTCGGCCTCGACGAGGCCCTGACCCTGCTGGCCGGCCGCCCCGGCGCCCGGGTGCTGGCCGGCGGGCAGAGCCTGCTGCCCGGTCTGCGCACGGGGGAGGAGCGGGCCTCCCTGCTCGTCGACGTCCGCCGGCTCGAAGAGCTCCGGGGGATCGGGCGGACCCCCGCGGGGATCCGGATCGGGTCGATGACGACGCTGGCCGAACTGGCCGCGGACCCCCTGCTGCTGGCGGAGGCACCGGAGATCGCCGCCGCCGCCCGCGCCAACGGGGACCCCCAGGTGCGCAACCTCGGTACCGCCGGCGGCAACCTCGCCGCCACCGGCCGGGCCACCGACCTGCCCGTCGCGGCCATCGCCGCGGGAGCCACGGCCGAACTGGCCGGTCCGGGCGGGGTGTCCACGATCACCGCCGAGGAACTGGCCGCCTCCGGCGTCCCGGTGGGCACCGTCATCACCGCCCTCCTCGTCCCGGCCGCCGCGGGGGGCGGCGCCGCCTTCGAGAAGACCGCCGACCGGGCGACCCGCTACCCGGTCTGCGCCGCCGCGGTACGGATCACCCCCGACGGGCCGCGGATCGCGGTCACCGGGGCCACCGCCCGCGCGCTGCGGCTGCGCGGGGTCGAAGAACGGATCGGCGGGGGCCCGTACACCACGGAGAACGTGCTCGCGGCCTTCCGCGCCGAACCCCGGGAGCTGTTCGTCCCGGGGCGCGGCACCTCGGCCGAGTACCTCGGCCACCTCGCGGGCGTACTCACCGCCCGCGCGCTCACGAGGGCCGTGCAGGCACCCGCCTGACCGCCCACGACGGGGGAGTTGAAGCAGTGGAACCGTTGCCCACGACAGCACGGACCGGACCGTCCGCGCCCACCACGGGGGACCCCTTGAGTCCAGCCGCCGGCTCCGCAGGCGCACCGGGAGGCTCCGGCTTCTGGGTGGTGGGCACGGTCCTCGTCCTGCTGATGCTCTCCTCCTCCGTCCCCTCCGCCCTCTACGTGCTCTACCAGCAGGAGTGGGGCCTGTCCTCCGGCACGATCACGGTGGTCTTCGCCCTGTACGCCGTCACCGTGCTCGCCGGACTCCTGCTGTTCGGCTCGCTGTCCGACACCGTCGGCCGGCGCCCCGTACTCGCCGCGGGACTGGTCCTCGCCATCGTCTCCATGGGCCTCTTCGCCTCGGCCCGGGGACTCGGCCTGCTGCTCGCCGCCCGCGCCGTACAGGGGCTGGCGGTGGGCCTGGCCACCGGGGCCATGGGCGCCGCCCTGCTGGAACTCGCCCCGCGCTCCCGTCCCGCGCTCGGCGCCCAGGTCAACAGCGCCGGCCCGACCGTGGGCATCGGCCTCGGCGGCATCGGGGCCGGACTGCTCGTGCAGTACGCGCCCGCTCCGACCGTCCTGACCTACCTGCTGCTCGTGGGGGCCTTCACCGTCTCCCTGGTCGGCGTGGCCCGGATGGCGGAGAGCGCCCCGGGGCGGGCGGGCGGGAGCGGGGGGCCGGGTGGGAGCGGTGGGCCGGGCGCGAAGGGTGGGCCGGGCGCGAGCGGCGGGCCGGGCAGCGGCCGGCTGAAGATCGCCCCGCACCGGATCCACATCCCCGCCGCCGTGCGCGGCCGCTTCGCCGTGCTGATCCTGACCATCGTGGCCGTCTGGTCGGTCGGCGGCTTCTACCTCTCGCTGGGCCCGCACCTGGCCCTCTCCCTGCTCCAGAGCACCAACTACCTCGTCGGCGGAGCCACCGTGGCCCTCCTCGCCGGCGCCGCCACCGCCGCCCAGCTCCTGCTGGGCCGCACCGAAGCCCTGCGCACCGCCGTCCTCGGCCTGCTCGGACTGCTCGGCGGGCTGGCCCTGGTGCTCCTCGCGCTCGGGCTCGGCTCGGCCCCCGTGTTCCTCGTGGCCACCGCCGTCCTCGGAGCCGGCTGGGGCGCCGCCTTCCTCGGCTCCTTCCGGGCGCTCAGCGCACTGGCCGAACCCGCACACCGGGGGGAACTGACCGCCGCCGTCTACGTGTTCGCGTACCTCGCGATGAGCGTGCCGGCGGTGCTCGCCGGACTGCTCACCAACATCCACGGGCTGCACCGCACCTCGGTCGGCTTCATGGCCACCGTCGCCGCGGTGTGCGCGCTCGCCCTGCTGGCCACCCTGCGGATGGCCGCCCGGAACAGGACGGAAGGGAGCACCGCATGACGGGATCCGCGCCCACCGCCGCGCTGCGCACCGCCCTGCGCGGGCTGGAGATCTTCGAGGGCCTCACCGAGGAGCAGCTGGACTGGCTGGTCTCGGTCTCCGAACCCCGGGTGCTCTCCGACGGGGAGGTCCTCTTCCGCGACGGGGAGGAGGCCACGGGCTTCCACGTCCTGCTCTCCGGAGGCCTCGTGGTGACCAAGGTCGTCGACGGCCGCGAGGAGGTCCTGACCCGGCACTCCACCGAGGTGGAGAGCGCGGCCGCCGAGGACCACGACGGCAAACCCTCGGCGGCGCACCGGTTCACCGGCGAACTGCCGCTGCTGACGGACGGGTCGTACGTGGCCACGGCCGCGGCGAGCGGGCCGGCCACCACCGTGGTGGCGTACGCGAAGCCGGTCTTCTTCGAGATGCTGACCCGCTGCCACGGGGTGGCCGCCGTACTGATCCCCGTGCTGGCCTGGCGCATCAAGTCCTCCGAGGTCCAGGCCCGCAAGCGGGCCACCGTCGAAGCCCTGGGCACCTTGGCGGCGGGCCTCGCCCACGAGCTGAACAACCCGGCCGCCGCGGTGGCCCGTGCCGCGCAGGAACTGGCGCCCGCCCTGGACCAGCTCACGCGGACCGCCCAGGTCTGGGGCGCGGCCGCCTCGGACGCCGAGCGCTCCGTGTTCGACCAGCTCGCCGACGAACTGGACAAGCTGACACCGCCGTTGGTCACCGACCCGCTGGACCAGGCGGACGCGGAGGAGCAGATCGCCGACTGGGCCGAGGAAGCCGGCGCGGAGCGGGCGGGCCTGCTCGGTTCGGGGGTCTCCGACCTCGGACTGGATCTGGGCGGGCTGCTGGAGCGGCTGGAGGGTGTCGGGGAGCCGGCCCTGCCCGCGGCCCTGGACCACCTGGCGGCCCTCCTGGAGATCCGCTCGCTCGCCGCCGAGCTGCGGGCGGCCGGTCCGCGGATCTCGCAGCTGGTGTCGGCCACCCGGGATTACGCCAATCTCGACCGGGCCCCCGAGCAGCGCTTCGCGGTCACCGACGGACTGGAGAACACGCTGGTCGTGCTGCGTGCCAAGCTCGCCGGGATCGGGATCGTGCGCGCGTACGAACCGGACCTGCCCGAACTGACGGGCTATCCGAGCGAGCTGAACCAGGTGTGGACCAACCTGGTCGACAACGCGGCGGCCGCCATGGAAGGCGCCGGAACCCTCACCCTGCGCGCCCGGGTCGAAGGCGTCTGCATGGTGGTGGAGATCGCCGACACCGGCTCGGGCATTCCCGTGGAATCGCTGCCGAGGATCTTCGAACCCTTCTACACGACCAAGGACGTGGGGAAGGGAACCGGTCTCGGTCTGCACCTCAGCTACCGCATCGTGACGCAGCGCCACCACGGTTCGATCACGGCGCGCTCGCGTCCGGGGGAGACCCGGATGACCGTCCGGCTGCCGCTGTCGGGGACCGATCCGTCCTGCGCCGTACCGGCCGGCCCCACCGTTCCCACCGCTCCAACCCCATCGAAGAGTTGAAAGGGAGTCGACATGCCCAAGTACGACATCTCCACGCTGCACCCGGTGTTCGTCCGGCAGATGGACGCACTCGCCGCCCTGGACATCGAGGCGGTCATGAAGAACTACACCGATGACGCGGTGCTCTTGCGCTTCGAGGGCGTCTCCGTCGGCATCGACGCGGTGCGCGAGACGTTCACCGGGTACCTGACGGTGAAGCCCACCCTCGTGGAGCTGCAGGAATACGTCGAGACCGACGACACCATCTTCTACCGGGCGATCATGAACCTGAACGGCGAACCGGAGCACGCGTTCGGGACGCTCGTCGTCCGCGATGGCCGGATCTGGCGGCAGACTGCCGGCTTTGGCGGCTGATTGCCGAAATCTGGGTAGCGTGTGCGGGGAGGGTGGGGATGCGCACCCTCCCCGTATGTGCGACAGCCGTAGATATATGCAAGAAGCGTGAAGGGGAGGTCATGGAAACGGAAACCGGCCGGGTCGAGGCATTCAGTGACGGCGTATTCGCTGTCATCATCACCATCCTTGTCCTGGAATTGAAGGTTCCGGAAGAAACCGGATCCGACTTCTGGCACGGAGTGCGGGAGCAGTGGCCGCACTACGCCGCCTATGTGGTGAGTTTCCTCATCATCGGCGTGATGTGGGTGAACCACCACACCATCTTCAGTCACATCAAGCGGGTCGACCGCCCTTTGCTGTTCCTGAACCTCCTGGTGCTGATGGTGGTGTCGGTGGTCCCGTACACCACCAATGTGCTCGCCGAACACCTCATGGAAGAAGGGGGATCGGCCAATGCGGCGGCCGTCCTCTACAGCCTCGTCACCGTGGCCTACGCCTTGGCGTTCATGGCCTTCTGGTGGTACGTCACCCGCGTCGGGCACCTCTTCCACGACCAGGTGGACAAGGACGGCGCCCGGGCCACCAGGGTCCGGTTCGGTCTGGGTGCCATCGCCTACCCCTGCACCGTCCTCCTGGCGTTCTTCTCCGCTCCGCTCACTCTCGTCGCCCACTTCCTGATCGCGCTCTACTATGCGGCGAACCAGATCCCCATCCCCCTCGTGGTAGAAGAAGAGCGGCTCGAATCTGCCAGCGACCTCAGGAAGTAGCCGTCGGGACCTACGGCCGTTCTCCGCGGTCAAGTAGGGTAATGGATCTAGCTGGTCGCGGGGGAGGCCCAGATGGCTCGCGTAGTCCTGCCGGAGGAATCCACGAAGGAAATCTCCGAATTGATCGACGTACTGATCTCGCTCTTCTTCGAGTCGTTACCTCGGCGGGACCAGCGAAACTGGGCCCGCGTATACTTGAACGGCCTGGTGCAGACGAACGGCAAGAAAACAATTCGTAACATTGCCGGAACCGGGGCCAGTTCCGTCGAGCAGAGCCTTCAGCAGTTCATCAGCAAATCCCCCTGGGACTGGACCCCCGTCCGCCGCTCCCTCGCCCAGCACCTGGAACGCACCGCGCAGCGCCCGCTGGCCTGGGTGGTGCAGCCCATGGTCATCGAGAAGGCCGGCGACCGGTCGGTCGGCGTGGGACGGCAGTTCGTCCCCCAGCTGGGCCGCACCGCCAACTGTCAGCAGGCCAGCGGGATCTGGCTCACCTCCAGTGATGCCGGCTTCCCCGTCGAATGGACCCTCACCCTCCCCGGGCCCTGGACGGCGGAACTCCTGCGCCGCCGGCGGGCCGGGATCCCCGACACGGCCCGCTCGCTCACCCCCGCCCAGGACGCGGTACACGCGGTCCAGCGGATGGCCTCCACCTGGCAACTCCAGCGCAGGCCCGTGGTGATGGAAGTCTCCAACAGCGAACTGCCCCAGTGCATCGAGTCGTTCGCGATGCAGGACATCCCCTTCGTATTCAAAGTGGACGGCACCCTGCCCGTCTCCTTCGGCGGGGCGGGCCGGCACAAGCCCGGCCCGCACACCGCGCCGGCCCGCGAGCTGATCGACTCCCTGCGCTCCCAGCGGCGCGTCGTCGAATGGACCCGGCACGGCCGCGCCGAGGGAGCGGTCACCCTGCTCACCTCGGCCGCCATCTTCGCCACCCCCGGGGAGGACCGCATCGTGCCGGCCCCGCCCACCCCGCTGCTGCTCGTCGGGGCCTGGACCGAGACGGCCCTGCTGCCCTCGGAGTTCTGGATCACCAACATCGGCGACCGGCCGCTCGCGCAGCTCTTCCTCCTCGCCAAACTCACCGACCGGGTCGCCCTCGACTTCGCCGAGATCTGCGAGCCCGCCGGAATCCGGGACTTCGAGGGCCGCTCCTTCCGGGGCTGGCACCACCACGCCACCCTCGCCAGCGTCGCCCACGCCGCGATGCTCCTCGGTGCCCGCGGGCGGGAACCCCACCCGCCAAGAGCCGAGCCGTACCCCGGCCCGGCCCGCACCGCCCCCGCCCGTACGGTCACCGCCGCGCACGCCGCCGGCGCTCCCGCCCTGCCGCCGAGACCGGTCATCCCCGGGCAGAGCCCGCGTCGCGAGTACATCCGCTGATGCTCGACATCGCCGAAGAGCTACGCGCGTGGTGCGCCGCCGGACGGGACTTCGCCCTGGCCACGGTGGTCGCCGTCAGCGGCAGCGCGCCGCGCGGCCCGGGCGCCTCACTGGCCGTCGACACCGCGGGCACCGCGCTCGGCTCCCTCTCCGGGGGCTGCGTGGAATCCGCCGTGCACGAGCTGTGCCTCGAAGCCATCGCCTCCGGGCGCGGCGGCGTGCACCGCTTCGGGTACAGCGACGACGACGCCTTCGCGGTCGGGCTGACCTGCGGGGGAGTCCTCGACGTCCTGATCACCCCGGTGCGCCGGCACGACCCGGTGCGGCCCGTCGTCGGCGCGGTGCTCGACGCTGCCTGCGCCGGTTCCCGTTCCGCGCTGGGCCGGGTGGTCTGCGGGCCGCCGGAACAGCTGGGCCGGGCCATCGCCGTGCACGCCGACGGCTCCTACGAGGGCCGCCTCGGCGGGGGCGCCGCGCTGGACCGGGCCGCCGCCGAGCGGGTCCGGGGCTGGCTCGCGGCCGGCCGCACCGGCACCGCCGAGCTGGGCACCGCGGGCGGGCTCTGCGGGCAGCCCCTGACCCTGCTGGTCGAATCGGCCGCCGAGCCGCCCCGGTTGCTGGTCTACGGGGCCATCGACTTCGCCGCCGCCCTCACCCGGATCGGCTCCTTCCTGGGCTACCGGGTCACGGTCTGCGACGCCCGGCCCGTATTCGTCACGGCCGCCCGGTTCCCCGACGCCCACGAGGTGGTCGTGGACTGGCCGCACCGGCACCTGGCCGCGGAATGGGAGGCGGGACGCCTGGATTCCCGTACGACCGTGTGCGTCCTGACCCACGACGCCAAGTTCGACGTCCCGCTGCTGACGCTCGCGCTGCGCCTGCCGCTCGGGTACGTGGGCGCCATGGGCTCGCGGCGCACCCACGAGGACCGGGCGCGGAGGCTGCGGGCGGAGGGGGTGGAGGCGGCCGCGCTGACCCGGCTGCGCTCGCCGATCGGCCTGGACCTCGGCGGGGGAACCCCCGAGGAGACCGCGCTCGCCATCGCCGCCGAGTTCACGGCCGTCCGGTACGGCGGAACGATTCTCCCCCTGGCCGGGAGCCAAGGGCCCGTCCACGGCCGGGCGGACCCACCACGGCCGGGCGGACCCGCCACGGCCCACCATCCGGAGGACCAAGGTCCCGTAGGAAGCGACCATCCGGCCCCAAATGTCCTGGACGATCGGCCGGGGCGGTGTGAACACCAGGTCGTGTGAGAATGAAGTACGTGCGTTCCTCGACTGCCCTGTCGGGGTCACCTCCGAACGACTGGGATGTTCAGCACGTGCGTTTTCTCAATGACCTGAAGCCGCCGTACGACCTGACGTACGACGATGTGTTCATGGTGCCGAGCCGCTCCGCGGTCGGTTCCCGGCAGGGCGTCGACCTTTCCGCGCCTGAGGGCACCGGCACCACCATTCCCCTGGTCGTGGCCAACATGACCGCCATCGCCGGCCGCCGGATGGCCGAGACGGTCGCCCGCCGCGGCGGCATCGTCGTCATCCCGCAGGACATCCCGATCGAGGTCGTCACCGACGTCATCTCCTGGGTGAAGACGCGCCACCTCGTGCTCGACACCCCGATCACGCTGGCGCCCACCCAGACCGTCGCCGACGCGCTGTCCCTGCTGCCCAAGCGGGCCCACGGCGCCGGCGTCGTCGTCGACGCGGACGGCCGCCCGGTCGGTGTCGTCACCGACCACGACCTGACCGGCGTGGACCGCTTCACCCAGCTCTCCGAGGTCATGTCGAAGGAGCTCCTGCTCATCGACGCCGACATCGACCCCCGCGAGGCCTTCACCAAGCTCGACGCCGGCCACCGCAAGCTGGCCCCCGCCGTCGACAAGGACGGCAAGCTCGTCGGCATCCTCACCCGCAAGGCCGCGCTGCGCGCGACCCTGTACACCCCCGCCACCGACGCCAACGGAAAGCTGCGCATCGCCGCCGCCGTCGGCATCAACGGCGACTTCGTGGCCAAGGCCAAGCAGCTGCTCGACGCGGGCGTGGACACGCTCGTCATCGACACCGCGCACGGTCACCAGGAATCGATGATCAGCGCGATCAAGGCCGTCCGCGCCCTCGACCCGCAGGTCCCGATCGTGGCCGGCAACATCGTCGCCGCCGAGGGCGTCAAGGACCTGATCGACGCCGGCGCCGACATCATCAAGGTCGGTGTGGGCCCGGGCGCCATGTGCACCACCCGCATGATGACCGGTGTGGGCCGCCCGCAGTTCTCCGCGGTGCTGGAATGCGCCGCCGAGGCGAAGAAGCACGGCAAGCACGTCTGGGCCGACGGCGGCGTCCGTCACCCGCGCGACGTGGCGATGGCGCTGGCCGCCGGTGCGTCCAACGTCATGATCGGCTCCTGGTTCGCCGGTACGTACGAGTCCCCGGGCGACCTGCAGCAGTCGGCCGACGGCCGCCTGTACAAGGAGTCCTTCGGCATGGCCTCCGCGCGCGCGGTCCAGAACCGCACCTCGGAGGAGTCCTCCTACGACCGTGCCCGCAAGGGCCTCTTCGAGGAGGGCATCTCCACCTCGCGGATGTTCCTGGACCCGGCCCGCCCCGGCGTCGAGGACCTGATCGACTCGATCATCGCGGGCGTCCGCTCCTCCTGCACCTACGCCGGTGCGGCCTCCCTCGCGGAGTTCGAGGAGAAGGCCGTCGTCGGCATCCAGTCCGCCGCGGGCTACGCCGAGGGCAAGCCGCTGCACGCCAGCTGGAGCTAGTCGAGCCTCACCACCGCGCCGGGGTCCCCGTGGGGGCCCCGGCGCAGTGCTGTCCGGACCCGCCCGGGACCGGGGCCGCGGGACCGACGGGCAGGGGACCGACGGGCGGGGGCAGGGGTCCGGTGCCACGCTGGTCGTACCCGATCCGCGAAAGGCAGTCGTCATGATCACCACTGACTTCGTCCCCGGCTCCCCCTGCTGGCTCGACCTCGGCGCACCCGACGTCCCCGCCGCGGCGGCCTTCTACGGGGCCGTCCTCGGGTGGGACTACGAGTCCATGGGCGAGGGTGAGGACATGGAGGGCGGCATGTTCCGGAAGGACGGCAAGATCGTCGCCGGGCTGGGCAAGCTCACCGAGGAAGGCGCCCGCCCGGCCTGGATGATCTACTACAGCGTCCCCGACGCCGAGGCCACGACCCGGGCCGTCCGGAGCGCCGGCGGCACCGTCCGGGTGGAGCCGAGGAAGCTCGACGAGTGGGGCACGATGGCGCAGTTCAGCGACCCGCTGGGAGGCCAGTTCGCCGTCTGGCAGCCCGGCGAGACCAAGGGCGTCGACCTCGTGGACCAGCCGGGGTCGTTGTCCTGGACCGAGCTGTACACGAGCGACGCAACGGCCGCCCGGGAGTTCTACGGGACCGTCTTCGGCTGGCAGTTCAGCGACATGCGGATGCCGGGAGGCGAAGGCACGTACACCCTGATCACCCCCGCCGGGCAGCCCGAGGGGAGCATGCAGGGCGGCCTCATGGAACTCTCCGCGGACGACCTCGCCGTGGCGGGCGGGCGGCCGTACTGGCACCCGGTCTTCCACGTCACCGACTGTGACGCGGCCGTCGCCGGGGTCACCGCGCGCGGCGGCAGCGTACAGATGGGTCCCGCGGACGCCGAGGGCGTCGGCCGGCTGGCCGTCTGCCTGGACCCGTCGAACGCCGACTTCGTGGTGCTGGACCCGACCAAGGACTGACGACCTGAGATCGGGGGCCCGGACCGCCGCCTTTCCCCCGGCCACACCGCCCGCCGCGGCGCCCGGGACGACCGTTCACCGACGGGGGACGACCGGTGGGCGCAGGGTGCGCCGGGATACGTCAGGCGGCGGATAACTCCGCGCGCACGGTCCGGCACGCTCAGGGCATCCCGACTCGGAAGGGGAAGCCCATGTCGCTCGTGTCGTCCATGACGTCCAGGTCGCCCATGCCGGCGGATGCCGGCACCGGCACCGGCGCCGTCCCGGTCACCCGCCGCCGCACCGACGCCTACGCCCTCGCCCGGCTGGAGCGGGAACACGGCAAGGCGCTCCACGGATTCCTCCTCGGCCTCACCTTCGGTGACCGCCACCGGGCCGAGGACCTCGTCCAGGAGACCCTGTTCCGGGCCTGGAAGCACCCCGAGGCCCTGGAGAGCGGCGCCCACGCCTCCATGCGGCCCTGGCTCTACACCGTCGCCCGGCGCGTGGCCATCGACGCCCGCAGGGCCCGGCTGTCGCGCCCCGCCGAAGTCGGGCCCGACGGGCTGGAACAGTCGCCCGCCGACGAGGACCGCACCGAGCGGTCCGCCGCCGTCCTCGACGTCCGCGAGGCCCTGCGATTACTCAGCCCCGATCACCGGGCCGTGCTCCTGCTCATCTACTTCCGCGGGGCCAGCGTCTGCGAGGCCGCCGAAGCGCTCGGGGTGCCCGCCGGTACGGTCAAATCCCGTACGTACTACGCCCTGCGGGCCCTGCGCGCCCTCCTGCCCGGCTACGATGACGGCCACCTCCGCGCGTGAGCGGACCTCCAGTTTCCCCAGGATGTGCGAGACGTGGGTCTGCACGGTCCGGCGGGACAGGAACAGCGCCGAGGCGATCTCGGGGTTCGTCCGGCCCCGCGCGACCAGCAGCGCCACCTTCAGCTCCGCCGGAGTCAGCGCCTCCCACCCCCGCGCGGGCCTGCGCCGCGCCGCCCGGCTCCCCCTGCGCACACCCAGGCTCCGCAGCCGGGCGTCGGCCCGGGCGATGTCCCACCGGGCGCCGAGGAGCTCGTACGAGGCCACCGCGCCGGTCAGCGCCGACCGCGCGCCCGGCAGGTCCCCGTGCCAGGCCCGGGCCACCGCCAGGTCCTCCAGGGTCTGGCCCGCCACCAGGCCGCCCCGCGCCAGCGCCGCCGTCTCCGCCAGCAGCTCCGGGTCCTGCGCGAACAGCCCGCGGCAGCGCAGCAGCGCCAGCGCCGGACCCGGCTGCTCCGGCAGGGCCGCCGCCGTGCGGGCGCAGGCGGCCACCGCCGACCGGGCCGCCTCGGTGTCCCGGTCCTCCAGCGCGAGTCGGACGGCCTCCGACAGCGCCCAGGGGCGGTCGAAGGCCACCGCCTCGTCCACACCGTCCTCCAGCGCGGGAAGCAGCGCCTCCAGCGCCTCGCGGGGACGCCCCTCGCGCTCCGCCAGCAGGGCGCGGGCCAGCAGGACGCGCGCGGTGTGCCGACGGGCCGCGGGCGGCTCGTGCGCGTCCGGGCCCAGCGCGGCCAACTCCGCCCGGGCGGCGTCCTGTTCGCCACGGTGGCCCAGGATCAGGGCGCGCAGCCCGTGGGTCAGCACCGGCAGCCAGCCGTCCGAGACGGGCATGCCCTGCGCCCGGGCGAGACCGGCCAGCGCGGCGTCCCAGTCGCCGAGCCGGTAGCGGAGGTCGGCCAGCAGGGCCTCCGTGACCACGAGCCGGCCCGTCGAACCGGTCCGGGCCGCCAGCTGCCGGGCCTCGCGCAGCGCCGCGGCGGCGGCGTGCGGCTCGTCGAACCGCAGGTGGCCCTCGGCCTGGTTGGCGAGCAGCAGCAGCCGCATGTCGTTGGCGGCCGGGCTGCGGCGGGCGTGCGCGATCCCGGCCGCCACGTGACGCAGCGACTCCCGGCCCCGGTTGAGGTGGAACAGCGCGAAGGACATGGCGTGTTCGGCCTCCGCTCCACAGAGCGGATCGCCGAGCAGCCGCGCCCGGGCGACCAGCGGCCCGGCCAGCGCGTACGCCTCCTCCGGCCGGTGCAGATCGGCCAGCGCCAGCACCCGGCACGCTTCCAGGCGCAACCGCAGTCCCGCGAAGTGCGCCTCCTCGGCCAGCGCCTCCTCGGCCAGCGCCTCCTCGGTGACCTCCAGGGAACGGGCCATGTCCCCCTGGATCATCAGCGCCGACACCAGCTTGAAGGCGAGTGCGGCCCGCCGCCCGGGATCCCGCGCCCGCTCCCGCAGCGTCCGGAGCAGCTCCACCGACTCGGGCCGGCGCAGCGTCAGCGCGGCATCGGCGAGGCCGTCCTCCAGGGCCTCCCGGTACGGACTCCCGGGCTCGTCCGGGGGCTGGTCCGGGGACTGGTCCGCGCGCTGCTCCCGGCTCTGCCCGGCGCCTTGCGCAGGAGCCGGGCCCGCGCCCTGTCCGGTGCCCCACTCGGTGGTCTGCTCCGTGCCCCGCTCGGTGTTCCGTTCCGTGCTCTGTTCCACGGCCCGGCGCAGCAGGGCGGCCGCCGTTTCGGGTGCCACCGCGATCAGGACCTGCGCCGACCGGGCCGTCCACCGCACCGCCCACGGGTCCAGCACCCCACCGGCCAGCAGCTGTGCCGCGGTCCGGGCGGGATCGAGCCCCGCCTCGGCGAAGGCCCGCGCGGCGTCCTGGTGCAGGACGCCGCGGGCGGCGCGCGGCAGCTCCGCGTACAGGGCCAGCCGTACGGCCGGCTGCCGGAACCGCAGGCCGTCACCGTCGGCCGGGTGGTGCCCGGGCGGTCCCGCCGGGAGCGCGGCGGGCAGGGGGGCCGGTTCCAGTACTCCGGTCAGGAGGGGCGTCTCCAGGTCGGCGAGCAGGTCCCGGACGGGGAGCGTCCGTACGAGGGCCAGCTCGCGCGCCGTGAAGGCCGGTCCGAGCAGGGCGGCGTGCCGGAGCGTGGCCAGGGTTGCCGGGGGGAGCCGGCTCAGCTCGCGGGTCGCCGCCTCCGGGGGCGGCGGCAAGTCCGTTACGGGGAGCGTCAGTTCGGCGGACGACTCGCCGACTTCGATGAGGCCGGACCAGTGCGCGAGCAGCTCCCGCAGTAGCCGGGGGTTGCCGCCCGCGTGCCCGGCGGCCTCCCGCAGCCGGGGTCCGGGCGCGGCTCCCAGCACCTCGCGGACCAGCGCGGCCGACTCCGCCCCCGTCAGCGGCTCCAGCCGGAGCGTCCGCCCGCCCGGCCCGCCGCCCAGGGAGACGCACAGCTCCTCCACCTCCGCCCGCCGGGGCAGCCGCCGCCGGGCCGTCAGCAGCAGCAGCGGCAGCCGCTGCGTGGCCCGTGCGAGGTGGCGCCACAGCAGCAGGGAGGCCGGATCCGCCCACTGGAGGTCGTCCAGGGCCAGCAGCAGCGGCCGCCGCGCGCACCACTCCTCCACGTCGCCGGCCAGCAGGTCCACGGCCGCCAGCAGTGCGCCGCCGGGCTCGGCCGACCGGGCGGCCTCCCGCAGCAGGGCCAGCGCCCGCGCGCGCCCGGGACCGGCCGGGTGAAGGCAGTCCAGCGCCGCGCGCAGCGGAAGCCCGGTGCCCAGTGCCTCGGCCGCCCCGTACCGCACCCGGCAGCCGAGCGCGGCCGCCTCGGTCAGCGCCTCGCGCAGGAAGGCCGTACGGCCCGCGCCCGGCTCCCCTTCCACGATCAGGCAGGCTCCGCCGCCCTCCGCACCCGCCCGCACCCATGCCCGTAACGCGTCACGGCACTCGTCGCGGTGCTGCTCTCGCCCGACCCGCACGTCGGCGATCCCTCCGGTCGTTCGCGCCCGCTCCAGGATGGCAGCTCACGGGCCGGTCAGCGCCGGGGAATTCGGCCAGGTGGGGCCGAACTGTGCACCCCCGCACGGTATTTGGGAATCCGCACCGTTATCTTCATGCCCGCGCCCACGCCCGTTTCGATGACGAGCCCGTGGCCGTCCCCGTAGACCTGGCGCAGCCGATCGTCCACATTGGTCAGCCCGATGCCCGAGGAGGAGCCCGCGTGCTCCCCGGCCAGGATCCGGCGCAGCAGGGCCGGATCCATCCCGACGCCGTTGTCCTCGATGGTGATCAGCGCCTCCGCGCCGGCGTCCCGGGCCGCGATGGTGATCTTGCACTCCCCGGTCGAATCCTCCAGCCCGTGCTTGACCGCGTTCTCCACCAGCGGCTGCAGGCACAGGAACGGCAGCGCCACCGGCAGCACCTCGGGCGCCACCTGCAAGGTCAGCTTGAGCCGCTCCCCGAACCGGGCCCCGGCCAGCGCCAGGTACTGCTCGATGGACCGCAACTCCTCGGCCAGCGTGGTGAACTCCCCGTGCCGCCGGAAGGAGTACCGGGTGAAGTCCGCGAACTCCAGCAGCAGGTCCCGCGCCCGCTCCGGATCGGTACGCACGAACGAGGCGATCGCGGCCAGGGAATTGAAGATGAAGTGCGGGGAGATCTGCGCGCGCAGCGCCTTGATCTCGGCCTCCATCAGCCGGGTCCGCGAACGGTCCAGCTCGGAGAGCTCCAGCTGCACGGAGACCCAGCGCGCGACCTCGGTGGCGGCCCGCACCAGCACCGCCGACTCCCGCGAGCCGTAGGCGACCAGCGCTCCCAGCATCCCGTCCTCGCCGGTCAGCGGGGCCACCACGGCCCACTTGAGGGGGCAGTCGGGCCGCTCGCACTCGGTGCGCACGCTCTGGCTGCGCCCCGACTCCAGCATCACCGCGACCCGGGCCATCGCCCGGCGCTCGTGGTGGTCGGCGCCCGGGCCGTCCCACGCGAGGACGTGTCCGCGGTCCGTCAGGCACAGGGCCTCGGTGCCCAGGAGGGAACGCAGTCGTTTGGCGGCCTTGCGGGCGGCGTCCTCGGTGAGGCCGGCGCGCAGCGGGGGAGCGGCGAGGGAGGCGGTGTGCAGGGTGTGGAAGGTGGCCCGTTCGACGGGGGTGCCGAGGTCGAGGCCGAGGGCACGCTCGCCCCGCCGGGCCTGGCGGCGCCCGCCGATCCAGCCGAGCCCCAGCAGCAGCACTCCGCCGGCCGCGCCCAGCACCGAGAGCAGTGCTCCGGTCATGGTGTGCCGCCCCTCGTCGAGAGCAGTGCTCCGGTCGGCGTGCACCGGCCTCGGCCGAGAGCGGTGTTCCGGGTCGCCGCGGCCCCGGCATCTGCCGTGAGCTCCGCTCCGGCCGTGGAGCACCGCGCCATGATCGGAGCGCCGCTCTCGTTCCGGTGTGCTGCTCCGGTCACAGATCGCCGCCCTTCCTCGAGGGCGTCGTGGAGACGCCCTCGCCACTGCCCGGGCCCGGGCCCGCGCCCCCGGCGGTCGTCGGAGCCGGCTCCGACCCCGAGGCCACGTCCTCCGGGAGATGGAGCCGCGCCAGCGTCGCCGACGTGCCCGGCGGGATCCGCCCGCGCGTACCCAGCGACACCAGCACCATCGTCAGGAAGCCGAGCGGTACCGACCACACCGCCGGCCATGCCAGCAGCGTGTTCGCCCACCCCGCCGGAGCCAGCCCGGCCCGCGTCGCCAGCACCGCGCTCAATGCCGCCCCGCCCCCCGTCACCAGCCCGGCCACCGCCCCCGGCGGCGTCAGCCCGCGCCACCAGATCCCCAGCACCAGCAGCGGACAGAACGAGGACGCCGACACCGCGAAGGCCAGCCCCACCGCGTCCGCCACCGGCACCTGTGTCACCAGCGCGCTCCCGGCCAGCGGCACCAGGATCGCCACCAGCACCGCGACCCGGAAACTGCGCACCCCGCGCGAAGGCAGCACGTCCTGGTGCAGCACCCCCGCCACCGCCATCGTCAGTCCCGAAGCCGTGGACAGGAACGCCGCGAACGCGCCCCCCGCCAGCAGCGCCCCCAGCAGGTCTCCGGCGAGCCCGCCCACCACCCGGGCCGGCAGCACCAGCACCACCGCGTCCGCCTCCCCCGTGAGGGCCAGCTCCGGGGTGTAGATCCGGCCCAGCGTCCCGTACACCGGCGGCAGCAGGTAGAAGGCGCCGACCAGGCCGAGCACCACCAGGGTGGTGCGCCGCGCGGCCCGCCCGTTCGGGCTCGTGTAGAAGCGCACCGCCACGTGCGGCAGCCCCATGGTCCCGAGGAAGGTGGCCAGGATCAGCCCGTACGTCGCGTACAGCCGCAGCTCCGGCCGGTCCCCGGACAGCGGCTCCGACCAGCTCGACACCTCCGGTGCGGCCTCCGCCCGGCTCTGCGGCACCTCGGAGTCCGGGGCGAACTCCAGCCGGGCGCGTGCCCGTACGGAATGCTCCCCGGCGCCGAGGGTCACGGACTGCCCCGCGTACGCGCGCCCGTCCACCTGCCCGGTCACCGTCACCGTCAGCGGCGCGTCCAGGGACAGCCGTACGTCCTCGGCCAGCGTGACGGCGGTGTGCTCGCGGAACACCGCCGGGGCGTCGAAGGAAGCGCGCGGGGCGCCGTCCCCCGCCCAGGCCGCCAGCAGGAAGAACGCGGGCACCAGCAGGGCGGTGAGCTTCAGCCAGTACTGGAAGGCCTGCACGAAGGTGATGGACCGCATCCCGCCGGCCGCCACCGCCGCCGTCACCACGCAGGCGACGACCACCCCGCCCACCCAGTGCGGGGCCCCGGTCAGGATCTCCAGGGTCAGCCCCGCGCCCTGGAGCTGCGGCAGCAGGTACAGCCAGCCGACGCCGAGCACGAACAGCACCGCGATCCGGCGCACGGCCTGCGATTCGAGCCGGGCCTCGGCGAAATCGGGCAGCGTGTACGCGCCCGAGCGGCGCAGCGGTGCCGCGACCAGCACCAGGAGCACCAGGTACCCGGCGGTGTAACCCACCGGATACCAGAGCATCTGCGGCCCCTGGAGCAGCACCAGCCCGGCCACGCCGAGGAAGGAGGCCGCCGAGAGGTACTCGCCGCCGATGGCCGCCGCGTTGAGGCGCGGGCCGACCGTGCGCGAAGCCACGTAGAAGTCCGAGGTGGTCCTGGATATCCGCAGGCCCAGCGCGCCGACCAGCACCGTGACCAGGACGACGACGGCGACCGCGGTCAGCGCGTACGTCTGGTTCACCGGCGGGTCCTTCGGCTGGGGCGCGGACGCGGGCGCGGCCCGGCGCGGGTGACGGGTCTCCCGGTCGTGTGCCGGGATCCCGGGAGTCTACGCACGCGTACGGACCGGGCGACAGGCCCACTCGCAGGTCAGGCCGGATATGGCTCAGCGGGCGGGATCGCGGTGCTCCGCGCAGTCCCGCAGGGCGATCTCCAGCTCCACGTACGATTCCTCGGCGCGCCGGAAGGCCAGCGTCAGGGCCGCTTCGGCCCGGGGCGGCAGGTGTCCGTACGCGCCCTCGTGGGCCTCGTACAGTACGTCGGCCCAGCGCGCGGCCGCGCTCCGCAGGCGGGCCAGCAGCACCTCGGCCTCGGCGGGGCCGGCCGGACGGGTGCGGGGCAGTCCGGTCAACGCGTCGAGCAGCGCCTGGATTTCGGACATGTGCCTCCTCCCGGGGCCGAAGATCCACGATACCCGCGGGGGTCCGCCCGGGCGGCCGGCTCGGCCACCGCTGCGGCCGACGGCCGACGCGGATCGCCGTACGCGCCTCCCCGCACGGCGAACGGTGCGTCGCCGCGCCGGACGGTCGGCGCGCCCCGCGGCCGCCTCCTGCCGGCCCCCGGGCCGGGCCGGCGCCGGGGCCCCGCGGGGCCGTCCCCCACCCCGCCCCTTCCCGAAACCGGGGCTGCGCCCCGGACCAGGGCGGTTCAGTTCAGCCCATTGCCTGGCGCATCAGCAGGTCCCTCAGCTCCCGTGTGTGCCTGCGGCTCACCTGGAGTTCGGCCGCGCCGACGCGGACCGTGGTGGTGCCCGCGTCCAGGCGCAGTTCGTCGATACGGGCCAGTGCGACCAGGTGGCGGCGGTGGATGCGGACGAAACCGCGTGCCGCCCATCGCTCCTCCAGCGTGGACAGCGGAATCCGCACCAGGTGGCTGCCCTCGTCGGTGTGCAGCCGGGCGTAGTCGCCCTGGGCCTCCACGTACGCGATGTCCGCGATCGCCACGAAGCGGGTCACGCCGCCCAGTTCGACGGCTATCTGCTCGGGCGCGCGGTCCGCGCCGCGGGCGGCGGCGGACGAAGCGGCCGCGGACGGGGCGACAGCGGGGACGGGGGCCGCGGGGGCCACCGGGCCCCGGGGGATCTCGGCGGCGGCCGGGCGGGCCACCGGCACCGCCGCGACCGCAGGCACGGACCCGGCCCCCGGGGCGACCGCCGCGGGCCGTTCCTCCGGCCTGCCGGACTGCGCGCAGGCCCGCCGCACGGCCTCGGCCAGCCGCTCGGGCCGGACGGGCTTCAGTACGTAGTCCACGGCCTTGAGGTCGAAGGCCTGTACGGCGAACCCCTCGTGAGCGGTGACGAACACGATCAGCGGCGGCCGCGCGAACCCGGCCAGCAGCCGGGCGATGTCCAGCCCGGTCAGCCCCGCCATGTGGATGTCGAGGAAGACCACGTCGATGACGTCGGCCCCGTCCGGGCCGCTCTCCAGCGCCCGGCTGATCCGCCGCAGCGCCTCGGTGGCGTCCGAGGCGCCCTCGGCGCTGAGCACCCGGGGGTCCGAGCGCAGCAAGTAGAGGAGCTCTTCGAGCAGGGGCTTCTCGTCGTCGACGGCCAGTACGCGCAGCATGATGCGGAGTCTAGGTTCCGCCCGGCCGGGGCGAAACGGTGCGCGGCCCCCGCCCCGGGGGGAGGGGAGGCGGGGGCCGCGCGGTCGGGTGGTCCGGGGGACCGGTCTCAAGGGGACGGGTCCCGGCGAACGGGATTCGGGGGACGGGATTCGGGGGACGGGGCTACTGGACGGTGATGAGCTTGCCGTCGGGGGCGACCGCGTACCAGGTGCCGCCGACGCCCTGACCGTTGATGTCGCCGGCCTTCTTGTCACCGGTGAAGGTGTAGACGGGCCAGCAGTTCACCGTCTGCTGCTTCTTGCCGTCGGGGCGGTCGAGCACGAGGTAGTTCTTCTGGATGATCCCCTTGGCGTTCGCCTGGTCCACCGGCGGTACGACCGGCCACTTGGCCACGCAGGCGCCCTCGCACTTGGAGACCATGGGCCACGCGGTGTCCGGCTTGAACCGGTAGACCGTCATCCCGTTGCCGTCGACGATGTGCTCGCCGAGCTTCGGGTCCTTGGCCACGGTCAGCGCACCGGAGGCCTGGCCCGCTCCGGCGGGCGCGGGGGCCGCCTTCGCCGCCTTCTTGCCGTCGGGGGCCGCCGCGAACCAGGTGCCGCCGACGCCCTGCCCGTTGGTGTCGCCCGCCTTGGTGTCCTTGCTGTACCGGTACACGGGCCAGCCCGCCACCGTCAGCTGCTTGCTGCCGTCGGTACGGACCACCTCGCCCAGCAGCGCCGGGTCCATGCCCGCCGCGGCGGTGGCGTCGCCGGCCGCGACCACCGGCCAGACCTTCGCGCAGTCCCCGTCGCAGGAGGACTTCGACGGCTTCGCGGTGTCCTTGTCGAAGCGGTAGAGGGTGAAGCCCGCGCTGTCGGCGAGGACGGAGCCGAGCTTCTCGTCCTGGGCGATGGCCAGTTGGCCCGCCGGCTTCGCGTCGCCGGCCGCGTCGGCGTCGGAGCCCGAACCGGATCCGTAGCCGTCGCCGTCGCCCGAGGAGGGGGCCTGGGAGGGAGCGGCGACGGCTCCGGCAGGCTTGGCGGTGTCGCCCGCCGAGTCGCTCCCGCCGCACGCGGTCGCGGTGAGTGCGACGACGACCGCCACGGCCGCCAGGGTGGTTCCGCGCTTGATGCCCATCTTGATCTCTCCCACGTGTGTGTCCCTGCCTGCGCCGCCGCGTCCATCCGTTCGAGAGGAGTGGAGCGGCGGCAACTGTGATCAGGACACGCCCCGTTGGAGCCGATCTGTTCAATTCCTCCGATGTGGGCTGTTTCACTCACCCCGCGTCGAACCCGGCCCGCTTCATGGCCGTGGCCACAGCGAGGCCGAGCGTGCGGTGCCCGGCGTCGTTGGGGTGCAGGCCGTCCGCCAAGTGCTCGGGGCCCAGCACCTCGCGCCCCGGCAGCAGCACCAGCCGCTCGTCCCCGGCGGCGATCCGCTCCCGGGTGGCGCGCTCCATCGCATCGCGCAGGGCGCCCAGGGTGGCGCCCAGCTTGTTCGGGGTGCGCTCCGCGTCGGGGCGCAGCACGGGGGAGAGGAGGAGCAGCGGGGTCCGGGGGTGGCCCTGGCGGACCAGTTCGAGGAACGCGCGGGTGGTCTCGTACAAGAGCGGGGCAGAAAAGGGCACGCGGGACCAGCAGTTGGTGCCGAAGGCGAGGGTGAGGACGTCTGCGGGGAGTCCGGCGAGCTGCTCGGCGCAGGCCAGCTCCCCGCGCGCGGCCCCGGCGTAGCCGAGGTTGACGGTGTCCCAGCCGAGCGCCCGCCCGGCCACCGAGGGCCAGCCGTGCGCGGGCCGGGTGGACCACCAGCCCTCGGTGATGGAGTCGCCGTGCACCACCCATCGTGTGGCGGGCGGTGCGGGGGCGAGCGGGCCGCCGATCCCGCGCAGGCCGAGGATGAGCGGGGACTGGGTCTCGGGCGGGTGGATGGTGAACGGTCCGGATCCGCCGGGCAGTTCGAGCCGTACGACGGCTTCGGCGGCCGGCTCCGTGTACAGCTCGCCGACCACGCCGTGCCGGTCCCACAGGGCGAAGCCGTGCGCGAGGTCGCGGAGCGCGTCGGTGGGGCCGGGCACGGTCGCCCGGTAGTGGATCTCCACCGCCCGGGTGCCGGGCGCGGTGAACTCCAGGCGCACCCCGATGGGCAGGGTGGCCCGCTCGCCGGTGTCCCAGGGCAGCCGCATGGTGTCGGCCGGGTCGGCCCGCACGGGGCGTCCCCCGTCCAGCCAGGCCACACCGCGCAGGAAGGGTCCGGGGTCCAGCCACGGCCCGTTGCCGTCGCTGCCGTAGTCCGTGCATGTGGTCGTGTTTGTGGCCGTGGCCGTGATCGCGTCCGGTCCGGCTTCCCGTGTGCTCATCGTGCGCCTCCGACCGTCGGGTACGGGAACTTCACGCCGACGCCGCCGTCCACGACCAGCGTCTGGCCCGTCATGTACGAGGACTGCGGCGAAGCCAGGAAGTACAGTGCGGCCGCGATGTCCCGGGTCTCCGCGACCCGGCCCAGCGGGGCGTTCTGCGCGTTGAGCCGGCGCCCCTCGGGCCCCAGCAGTGCGGCGACCCGCGGGGTCCACACCACCCCCGGTGCCACCGCGTTGACCCGTACCCCGCGCGGGCCCAGCTCTACCGCCGCCGAGCGCACCAAGGACATCAGGCCGGCCTTCGCGGCCCCGTAGGCGGCGTGCAGCGGGGCCGCGGTGAGCCCGGAGACGGAGGCGACGAAGACCAGAGGTCCGCCGCCGGCCGCGGCGACGGCCTCGCCGCCGTACTGGACGGCCAGCCAGGCGTGCCGCAGCACCAGGTCGAAGTGCCAGTCCCAGGCGGAGTCGTCCAGCTCGGGCAGCGCGGCGTACCGGGCCATGCCGACGACGTCGACGACCCCGCCGACCGGGCGGCCGCCGAGCAGCTCCGGGGCCGCGGCGAAGAGCTCCCGCACGGCCTCGCGGCGCGTGACGTCGGCGGCGTACGGGACGCCCCCGGTCTCGGCGGCGACCGCCCGGGCCCGCTCCTCGTCCACGTCCACGCACAGCACGCGGGCGCCGCCCGCGGCCAGTGCGTGCGCGGTCTGGCGGCCGATGCCGTTGCCCGCCCCGAGCAGGACGAGGGCGCGGCCGTCGAGGCGGTGCAGGGCGGCGTAGTCGGGGACGGGGGAGTCGTCGGGGCCGGGTGAGGCGTCGGGGGAGCCGTCGGGTACGGGAGACGGGTCGGGCGAGCCGTCGGGGACGGGAGACGTGTCGGGGCCCTCGCTCACGCGGAGGTTTTCCGGGGCGTGTACCGGGCCAGTTCCGGGATGACTTCCTTGCCCAGGATCTCCAGGGTCCGCAGGATCTCCCGGTGCTCCAGGTACCCCCACTGGACGTAGCAGATGAGCTGGTCGACGCCGAGGTCCGCGTACCGCTTGGCCTTGGTGACGATCGCCTCCGCGTCCCCGATGAGGATCATGTCCCCGTCGCTGAACTCCCGTACGGGTACGTTCCCTTCGAGGATCGGCGTGAGCAGGGGGAAGGTCCGCTCCCGCTCCTCGGTGCTCAGGTGCGGCAGCTCCCACTCCAGGGTGAACCGCGCCAGGTTGGAGTACCACCAGGCGACCGAGTCCCAGACCCGGGGCCCCGGGGCGGTCCGCGGCGGGGTGGCGTGGACCAGGGTGTAGGCGGCGACCCGGTCCGTGGTGACGTCGGTGAGCGGGCGCGGGGCGGCGGCCGCCGCCCGGTAGGCGGCGACCTGGGCGGCCATTGCCTCCAGCGGCTGCATGATCGAGAAGGAGAGCAGCCCGAGGCCGTGCGTGCCCGCGACCTCCGCGGAGCCGGGGGAGGTGGCCGCCATCCAGGCGGGCGGGTGAGGATCCTGGACCGGTTTGGGGGTGACCATGCGGCGCGGGAAGCTGAAGCGCGGAGATTCGTACGCGAAGTACTCCTCACGCCACATTCCGGTCACGATTTCGATGGCCTCGCGCCAGTCGTCGCGGGACTTCTCCCGGTCCACCCCGAAGGCCGCCTGCTCCATGGGCGTGGACCGGCCGGTCCCCCACTCCACCCGGCCGCCGGAGAGCACGTCGACGGTGGCGACCTTCTCGGCGATGCGCTGCGGCGGGGTGAAGGCGAAGGGGGTCAGGGTCACGCCGAAGCCCAGCCGGATCCGCTCGGTGAGTCCGGCCAGGTGTCCGAGGAGGACCTCGGGGGCCGGGCAGTGCGAGCGGCCCTCGCGGAAGTGGTGTTCGACCGCCCAGACGGTACGGAAGCCCATCCGGTCGGCGAGCCGGATCTGCTCCACCGCCTCTCGGTAAGCGCGCTGCTCGGCGGCCCGCTGGCCGTGCGGGTGGGCTCCCCGCCAGGGCCGCGGCACGTCGATCTCGTAGAGCACGTCCAGGTCCATGGCGGCACGCTGCGACAGATCTGACGAAGTGTCAAGAATGCGGGTCGGGATCGGCTGCGCACTGATCGATCATCCCCGCGCAACAAAGGACCATCCAGGACAGATCCGCGCAACGATCAGTCGCCAATGTGCAAGGATGGTGCATTACGGGCGGTATCACTCAGCTCGTAGGCTCACTCGCTGTACGTGGAGTGGCGTGGACCGCCTGCTCGGCGGTCCCCCATGCCCAGGCCTTCTCGGCCTGCTCCTGCTCCGGACCGCTGCGGTCGACGCCTGACAACCCCACCCGCAGTGACAAAGGAGTCCCCTCGTGCTCGACCACGGCCAGGCGCCACCGCTCACCCCCGCGCGCCCCAAGGCGGCCCACCCCCTCCTGCGCCGCAAGCCGGTGGAGCAGCTGGTCGCCGAGGGCGGCCAGGGCGAGGGCGGCTCCCTGCGCCGCTCGCTCACCATGTGGCAGCTGACGATGATCAGCATCGGTGCGACGCTCGGCACCGGCATCTTCGTCGTCCTCGGCACCGCGGCCCCCAAGGCCGGCCCCGCCGTCACGATCTCCTTCGTCATCGCGGGCCTGACCGCCCTGTTCTCGGCCCTCTCCTACGCGGAGCTGGCCGGATCGGTGCCGGTCTCCGGATCCTCGTACTCGTACTCGTACGCCACCATGGGCGAGCTCGTCGCCTGGGTCTGCGGCTGGTGCCTGGTCCTGGAGTACGGGGTCTCCGTCGCGGCGGTCGCCGTCGGCTGGGGCGAGTACCTCAACGAGCTCCTCGACGGGACCATAGGCGTCACCATCCCCGAAGGCGTCTCGGCCCCGCTGGGTGACGGCGGCTTCATCAACCTGCCGGCGCTGGTCGTCGTCCTGCTCGCCATGGTCTTCCTGATGCGCGGCGCCAAGGAGAGCGCCCGGATCAACTCGATCATGGTCGGCGTGAAGATCGTCACCCTGCTGCTCTTCATCGGCATCGGCTTCATGGGCATCAAGGCCGGCAACTACGCCCCCCTGGCGCCGCTCGGCATCACCGGCATCAGCGCCGGCGCCGCCACGCTCTTCTTCTCGTACATCGGCTTCGACGCCGCCTCCACCGCCGGTGAAGAGGCGAAGAACCCCAAGCGCGACCTGCCCCGCGCGATCATGCTCTCGCTGCTGATCGTCACGGTCCTCTACGTCCTGGTCGCCTTCGTCGCCGTCGGCGCCATGCCGTGGCAGGACTTCGAGGGCACCGAGGCCGCGCTCGCCCAGATCATGACCGACGTCTCCGGCCACACCTTCTGGGGTGTCGTCCTGGCCGCCGGCGCCGTCGTGGCCATCGCCTCCGTCGTCTTCGCCGTCCTCTACGGCCAGACCCGCATCCTCTTCGCCATGTCCCGCGACGGCCTGGTCCCCAAGGTCTTCGCCCGGGTCGACGCGAAGACCGGCGCCCCCCGCGCCAACGTGGTGATCGTCTCCCTCTTCTGCGGCACGCTCGCGGCCTTCATCCCGCTCGGCAAGCTGGCGGACGCCACCAGCATCGGCACCCTCTTCGCCTTCGGCCTCGTCAACGTCGCCGTCGTGATCCTGCGCAAGACCCGCCCGGACATGCCGCGCACCTTCAAGGTGGCGCTCTTCCCCGTCACACCGATCCTGGGCCTGCTCGCCTGCGGCTACATGATGTTCAGCCTGGACACCGCCACCTGGATCGTCTTCGGTGGCTGGATGGCCGTTGGCCTCGTGGTCTACTTCCAGTACGGCATCCGCCGCTCCCGTCTGGCCGCAGCCCAGCCGACCGCTACGCAGTCGGCCGCAGTAGAGAAGTGATCCACCCGTAGTGCGACTGAACGATCTCGACGAACGCATCGTGCACGCCCTGGCCAAGGACGCCCGCCGCTCCTTCGCGGACATCGGCTCCGAGGTCGGACTCTCGGCCCCCGCCGTCAAACGGCGTGTGGACCGGCTGCGCGCCGAAGGAGCCATCACCGGCTTCACCGTCCGCGTGGACCCCGCCTCGATGGGCTGGGAGACCGAGGGCTTCATCGAGATGTACTGCCGCCACAACACCTCGCCGGACGACATCCGGCGAGGGCTGGAGCGCTACCCCGAGGTGGTGTCCGCGTCGACCGTCACCGGCGACGCGGACGCCCTCGTCCAGATCTTCGCCTCCGACATGCGGCACTTCGAGCGGGTCCTGGAGCGGATCGCGGGCGAACCCTTCGTGGAGCGCACCAAGTCCGTGCTCGTCCTCTCCCCGCTCCTGCGCCGTTTCACCTCGGGCGCACCGGCGTAGCACCCCCGATACCACGCCGGGCGCCGTGCCTACGGGCCTCAGGCGTGCTGCGGGACCTCGTCCTTCATCAGGCCGCGCAGCTGCTCGCGGAACTCCGGGGTGTCGGTGTGACTGTGCACGTCGACGGCGTGCTGCACGGAGGCCCGCAGGAGCTCCTCCTCCTCACCCGCGATGGTGAGGGTGCAGTTCAGCTCGCTCGGGTACTCCCTGCAGTCCAGAACCTTGCGCATGATGTACCTCCCGGTGACAGGCGGACTCACCTCCCACGATCCTCTCCCCGGGCCCGCGGCGAAAGCCGGGGCCGTCACCGCCGCCGGGCCCACTCCGCGGCCAGCAGCCGGTACGAGCGCACGCGGTCGGCGTGCGCGTGCGTGATCGTGGTGATCAGCAGCTCGTCCGCGCCGGTCGCGTCCCGCAGCCGCTCCAGCTGATCGGCGACGGTGGCCGGCGAACCGGCGAACTGCGTCTCCACCCGGTCCGCGACCAGCTCGTGGTCCGCAGCCTCCCAGCCCCGGGTCAGCGCACGGGCCTCCTCCGGCGAGGGGAAGGGGATCGCGCCCGCGCCCGACCGGATGCTGTGCACCCAGGGCGCGTACCCGGTGGCCAGCTCCCGGGCCTCGGCGTCGTCCGGGGCCACCACGACATCGGCGGACACGGTCAGGTGCGGCCGGTCCAGCCCGCCCGGCCCGGCCGAGGGCTTGAAAGCCGCCCGGTAGGCCTCGGCCGCCTCCAACACGCTCGCCGGACTGACGTGGTAGTTCGCCGCGAACCGCAGCCCGTTCGCGCCGGCCGTCTCCGCGCTCACGCCCGCGCTGCTGCCCAGCACCCACACCTGGACCTCGGCACCCTCCCCGGGCACGGCATGCGCCTCCACCCCGTCCGGCGATCGGTACTCCCCGCGCAACAGGGCCAGTACGTCGCCCACTTGCTCGGAGTACTCCTGCGCAGTGGCCCCCGGCAGCTGCAGCAACCGCTGCTGGAGCGCGATCCGCGGATGATCCCGCAGGTGGGCGAAGGAGAACGGCTTCGGTATGCGCAGGCCGTTCGCCGTGGTGTACGCCACCGGCGGCTCGGCCGCGGCACGGCGAGCCGGCGGGCCGCCCGCCGAACGCCCCAGACCCAGGTCGATCCGCCCCGGGTGCACCGCGTCCAGCAGGCCGAACTCCTCGACCGTGGACAAGGCCGTGCGGTGCCCGAGCTGGACCGCCCCCGAGCCGATCCGGATCGTCGAGGTGGCCGAGGCGGTCAGCGCCAGCACCACGGCGGGCGAGGTCCCCGCGACGCCCGGATTCAGGTGGTGCTCGGCGAACCAGTAGCGGGCGTAGCCGAACCGCTCGGCCTGCCGGGCCAGGTCCACGCTGCCGCGCAGGGCCTCGGCCGCCGTGGAGCCGGACGGGATCGGGACGAGGTCGAGGACCCCGAGCGGGATACCGGGCATGGTGTTCCCCCTTCTGTGGGACGGGCTTCGGATGGGGTCCTGCGCGGTCAGCCGCGTGCGGGCGCGAGCGCGGGGGCGAGCGCGCGGGGCGCGGCCAGCCCGAGGTGGTCGCGCAGCGTCGGGCCGTCGTACTCCCGGCGGAACACCCCGCGCTCCTGGAGCAGCGGGACGACGGTGTCCGCGAAGGCGTCGAGCCCGCCGGGGGTCAGGTGCGGGACCAGGATGAAGCCGTCGGCCGCGTCCGCCTGGACCAGGGCGTCGATGCCCTGGGCGACGGTGAGGGGCGAGCCGACGAAGGACTGCCGCTCGGTCGTCTCGATCACCAGCTCCCGGATCGACAGCCCCTCGGCGGCGGCCCGCTCCCGCCACTCACGGGCCACGGCCACCGGGTCCCGGTGCATGCGCACGCTCGCCCGGCCCAGCGCGATGGTGTTCTCCCCGGGCAGCGGATCGATGTCCGGCAGCGGCCCGTCCGGGTCGTACCCCGACAGGTCACGGTTCCACACGTGCTCCAGGCGCTTGATCGCGGTCGCCCCGCTCACCTGCTGGAGCCGCACCTCGCGGGCCAGCTCCCGCGCCTCGGCGTCGGTGTCGCCGAGCACGAAGGTCGCCGCCGGCAGGATCTTCAGCTCGTCGGGGGTGCGCCCGTACCGGCCGAGGCGCCCCTTGACGTCCGCGTAGAAGGCACGGCCCTCCTCCAGCGTGCCGTACCGGCCGAAGATGGCGTCCGCGGCGGCCGCAGCGAACTCCCGCCCCTCGTCCGAATCGCCCGCCTGGAAGATCACCGGCCGCCCCTGGGGGCTGCGCAGCACGTTGAAGTGCCCGGAGATGTCGAACTGCTCGCCCCGGTGGGCGAAGGCGCCGGGCGACGCGTCCCGCAGGAACTCCCCGGAGACCGGGTCGGCGAGGATCTCGCCTCCGTCCCACGCGTCGAACAGCTCGCCGGCGGTGTCCAGGAACTCCCGTGCCCGCTCGTAGCGTTCCTCGCGCGGCAGGAATCCGCCGCGCCGGAAGTTCTCCCCGGTGAAGGCATCCCAGGAGGTCACCACGTTCCAGGCGGCCCGGCCCCCCGACAGATGGTCGAGGGAAGCGAACTGGCGGGCCACCTCGTACGGTTCGTTGAAGGTGGAGTTGATGGTGCCGGCCAGCCCGAGGTGCTCGGTGACGGCGGCGAGCGCCGCCAGCACGGTGAAGGTGTCGGGGCGGCCCACCACGTCCAGATCGTAGATCTCACCGCCCTGTTCGCGCAGGCGCAGGCCCTCGGCGAGGAAGAGGAAGTCGAACTTCGCGCGCTCGGCGGTCCGCGCGAAATGGACGAAGGAATCGAAGTCGATCTGGCTCCCGGCGGCCGGGTCGCTCCACACGGTGGTGCTGTTGACCCCCGGGAAGTGCGCCGCGAGATGGATCTGCTTGAGCGGCTTGCTCATGGCTGCTGTCGGTCCTTCCTGGGGGATCAGGCGGCGGGAGAAGCGGTGGCGGCGGGAGCCGCCGGGGCGGCCGCGTACCGGCTCGCCGGGCGCGCCAGCCCCAGCAGGCCGCGGAGCGAGGAGGCCTCGTAGGACCGCCGGAACGCCCCGCGCCGCTGGAGCTCCGGGACCAGGCCGCGGGTGATCGCCGGCAGGTCGTGGGCGAGCACCCCCGGCCGCAGCCGGAAGCCGGTCAGCCCGGCCTCCCGCCACTCCAGCAGCAGGTCCGCGAGGTCCGCCGCGGTCCCCGCGAAAACGCGGGCATCACTCGTGTACGCGGCCCCGTGCGCGGCGTCCAGCCGCTGGAGCCGGCGCTCCGCCGTGGCCGGCTGCTCGTCGAGGAAGACCGTCAGCTCGCCGAACACGTGCGGGGTGCCGGGGAGCGCGGCGACGGCGGCACGGACCTCTCCGGCATCCCGCGCGGTCACGTAGCCGATGTCCGCCGACCGCGCGAGGAAGGGGTACACGGCGACGTCGGAGGCCAGCGCGCTGACCGGGGGCAGGCCCTGGGGCGGCCGGGGGGTGATGGACGGGCCCTTCACGCTGAAACGGGGGCCCTCGAAGTCGATGTAGTGCAGCTTGGCGCGGTCGACGAACCGTCCGGTGGCCGCGTCGCGGATCTCGGCGTCGTCCTCCCAGCTGTCCCACAGCCGCCGCACCACCTCGACGTGATCGGCGGCCTCCCCGTACAGCTCGGCCGGGTCCAGGGGCGCCGTGCGCCGCCCGAAGTGACCCACCTCGTCCGGTCGTTCGGAGATCTGGATGCGCAGCCCGGCGCGCCCCCGGCTCACGTAATCCAGGGTGGCGAGCGCCTTGGAGACGTGGAAGGGCTCGGTGTGGGTGGCCACCACGCTCGGCACCAGCCCGATGTGCCGGCTCAGAGGCGCCACCCGGGCTGCGACCAGCACCGCGTCGAGCCGGCCCCGCACCAGATCGGTACGGCCGTCGGGCCCGGCCGGATCGGTGGACTGAAGGCTCAGCGAGTCCTCGAAGGTGACGAAGTCCAGCAGCCCGGCCTCGGCCTCGGCGACGAGCGCGGCCCAGTAGCCGGCCGTGAACAACCGGTCGGCGTCCGCCCCCGGTTCGCGCCAGGCGGCGGGATGCCAGCCCGCCCCGTCGAGGGCCACGGCGAGGTGGAGCGCGGGGCCGGGAGCGGAGCCGGGGGAGTGGGAGGGGGAAGGGTGCACGGGCATGACGGAACGGCCTCCTGATCGGGGCGGCGCGGCGAAGGATGCATCGGATCGCGGAACGCGGAACGCTGATCAGGAACGACAGAGGGAACCGGCGACGCGCAGGAGGTCGATGTGCGCGCGGGAGTGCAGACGGACGCGGCGGCGCGGGGTGAGGGCGTCACCGGCGGTTCGTACGGTCATGCCGGGCCACCCCTTTCCCCTCGTGCTCCGGTCGTTCTTCCGACGCTAGATCAGCGGGGACCGGGCCACAACGGATGGAATGTCAATCCGTGTTAATGCTTCGTGTCGGGCGTGCGAAGCCCGATGAAGAGCGGCTCGCGGCGCAGGGTGAAGCCCATCGAGAGGTACAGCCCCACGGCCGAGGTGTTCTGCGCCGCGGCGTGCAGGAAGGGGGTGTCCCCGCGCTCCTCCACGGCGGCCGCGACCGCGCGGACCAGCCGCCCGGCGAGCCCTTCGCCCCGGTGATCGGGGTGCGTGCACACGGCGCTGATCTCCGACCAGCCCGGCGGCCGCATCCGCTCGCCCGACATCGCGACGAGCCGGCCGCCGCGCCGGATCCCGAGGTACGTGCCCAGCTCGACGGTGCGCTCCCCGAAGGGGCCGGGCCGGGTCAGCTCGACCAGCTCCAGCATCTCGGGCACGTCGGAGGGCCCGAGCAGGACCGCCTCCGGATCCTCCTTGCCCCGTACCGCCCGGCCGTCCAGCTGTACGCCCGGTATCGACAGCAGGGTCTCCCAGCCCGCGGGCGGGGTCGGCAGCCCGGTCACCCAGACCTCCCGACCGGGGCCGACGAGCTCGGCCAGATCCGCCCAGGCCCGCGGATCCTCCGGGTCGGCGAGCGCGGCGAAGGGCGATACGTCGGCCGCGTACTTGGCCGCGAGTCCGGCGGGACCGACATCGGCGAAGCCCCGGTGCGGGCCGTCGAGAGCGGCCCAGACGGGATTGTCGAGGACCGCACCGGACCGGGACGCACGGGACATGGGCGGGAGCTTCCTTCCGTAGGGTGCGGGTACTCCCGCAGAGACTCTTGCAGGCGGTCTTGACGGCCCCTGGCGGTGCCATGAGACTGCGAACGACAGCCTAATGGGGGTCGCGGACAGGAGGGGGAAACCGGTGGACCAGCTCACCGCACCATCCCCCGCCACCCCGCCGCGCCGCACCCCGCTGCGCCGCTCCTGGCTCACCCGCAGGCTGCACATCGACCTCCTCCGCGTCTGCAGTGCCACGGCCCCGGCTTTCTGAGGCCCCGCCCGGCGCACACGCACGCATGCACGCAGACAGAGGAGAGCCATGCCCCGGACCCATGTCCAGACCCATGCCCAGACGCCTGCCCAGACCTGTGTCCCGGTCCCGGCCCAGACCCGTGTCCCGGTCCCCGCGCAGACCTGTGTTCCGGTCGCCGTCCAGGCCCCCGCGCAGACCTGTGTCCCGGTCGGGGCCCAGGCCCCTGACCAGGCACATGTCCCGGCACCCGATCTGCCACGGCCGCCCAAGGCCCTCCGGGGCCGGATCGGGACCGGCTTCTCGCCGGAACCGCACCGGTACCGGCTCTACGTCGCCGCCGACGACTGTCCGAGCTGCCTCGGCGTCACCGCCGCCTTCGCCGACCTGGGCCTCCGGGACACCGTGGCCCTGACCGTCCTGCGGCCCGGCTCCGACCCCGCGGGGCACGACGCGCTCCGCCGCGCCTACGAGGCAGCCGGGCACGATCACGACGGCACGCTCACCGTCCCCGCCCTCTGCGACGGCTGGAGCGGCCGGGTGGTCTCCAACCACGCCCCCGACATCCTGGAAGACCTGCGCAGGCTGAGCGTGCACCCGGCCTTCCGCCCGGCCTCGTAGAACCCTCGAAACGGGCTTGAGGACCGCCGGTACGGACTCCGCGCAACGAATCGCCGCTTCTGCCCGCCGATACGCAACGAATCGATGCGCGGCGCGCAACGGTCACGGCTTGTCCCGGTCGAACGCGCGAACGTACCGTTTGAGGACCCCCACCCCTCCTGCCACAGAGGTCCGCCCATGCCCCCGCTGCGCACCGCCCTCCTCCAGAGCTCCGGACGGCTCGGCGACACCGCCGACAACCTGAAGGCGCTCGAAGAGGCCGCGGCACGCGCCGCACAGGCGGGGGCCGGGCTCCTCGTGACCTCGGAGATGTTCCTGACCGGCTACGCGCTGGAGATCGAGGACATCTCCCGGCTCGCGGAACCGGCCGACGGCATGTCCGCCCGCGCCATCGGCGAGATCGCCCGCCGACACGGGCTGGCCGTGCTCTACGGCTACCCCGAGCGGGACGGGGACGCCGTCTACAACGCGGCGCAGCTCGTCGGCCCCGACGGGGAACGGCTCGCGAACTACCGCAAGACCCACCTCTTCGGCTGCTTCGAGCAGGCGGCCTTCACCCCCGGCGACACCCCGGTGGTCCAGGCGGACCTCGGCGGCCTCCGCATCGGCGTCATGATCTGCTACGACGTGGAGTTCCCCGAGAACGTCCGGGCGCACGCGCTCGCCGGCACCGACCTCCTCCTGGTGCCGACCGCGCAGATGCACCCCTTCCAGTTCGTCGCCGAACAGCTGGTCCCCGTACGGGCCTTCGAGAACCAGATGTACATCGCATACGTCAACCGCACCGGCTCGGAAGGCGAGTTCGAGTTCGTCGGCCTCAGCTGTCTGGCCAGTCCCGACGGGGTGACCCGGACCCGGGCCGGCCGCGGCGAGGAGCTGGTGTTCGGCGAGGCCGACCCCGAGCTGCTGCGCGTCTCGCGCGAGACCAACCCGTACCTGCGCGACCGCCGACCCGGTCTGTACGCCTCGCTCGTCTGACCGCGGCCCCTCGAACCGCCGTCCCCCCAGCTTGCCCTTCCCCCCTGCCCCACCCCGCTAGGAGTCGTACCCCATGACGTCCACGGTGCCCACCACCGCCGTCCCGCACAGCGACGGCACGATGCCGATCACGATGTTCGGACCGGACTTCCCCTACGCGTACGACGACTTCCTCGCCCACCCGGCGGGCCTCGGCCAGATACCGGCGACCGAGCACGGCACGGAGGTCGCCGTCATCGGCGGCGGGCTGTCCGGCATCATCTCCGCGTACGAGCTGATGAAGATGGGCCTCAAGCCCGTCGTCTACGAGGCCGACCAGATCGGCGGCCGGCTGCGCACGGTGGGCTTCGAGGGCGCGGGCACCGAGGAGCTGACCGCGGAGATGGGCGCCATGCGCTTCCCGCCGTCCTCCACGGCCCTGCAGCACTACATCGACCTCGTCGGCCTGGTCACCGAGCCCTTCCCGAACCCGCTCGCCGAGGCAACCCCCTCGACGGTGGTCGACCTCAAGGGCGAGACCCACTACGCCGAGACCATCGCCGACCTCCCGCAGGTCTACCGCGACGTGTCCGCCGCGTGGAACGCCTGCCTGGACGAGGGCGCCGACTTCTCCGACATGAACACCGCGATGCGCGAGCGGGACGTCCCGCGCATCCGGGAGATCTGGGCGAAGCTCGTCGAGAAGCTCGACGACGAGACCTTCTACGGGTTCCTCTGCAAGTCCGAGGCCTTCAAGTCCTTCCGCAAGCGGGAGATCTTCGGCCAGGTCGGCTTCGGCACGGGCGGCTGGGACACCGACTTCCCGAACTCGATCCTCGAGATCCTGCGCGTCGTCTACACCGAGGCCGACGACCACCACCGCGGCATCGTGGGCGGCTCGCAGCAGCTCCCGCTGCGCATGTGGGACCGCGAGCCCGAGAAGATCGTGCACTGGGCCCAGGGCACCTCCCTCTCCTCCCTGCACGAGGGAACCCCGCGCCCGGCGGTCACTCGCCTGCACCGCACGGCGGGCAACCGCATCACGGTCACGGACGCCTCCGGGGACATCCGCACCTACCGCGCCGCGATCTTCACGGCCCAGTCCTGGATGCTCCTGTCGAAGATCGCGTGCGACGACACGCTCTTCCCGATCGACCATTGGACGGCGATCGAGCGCACCCACTACATGGAGAGCTCGAAGCTCTTCATCCCGGTCGACCGCCCCTTCTGGCTGGACAAGGACGAGGAAACGGGCCGCGACGTCATGTCGATGACCCTGACCGACCGCATGACCCGCGGCACGTACCTCCTCGACAACGGCCCCGACAAGCCGGCCGTCATCTGCCTGTCCTACACCTGGTGCGACGACAGCCTGAAGTGGCTGCCGCTGTCCGCGAACGAGCGGATGGAGGTCATGCTGAAGTCCCTCGGCGAGATCTACCCGAAGGTCGACATCCGCCGCCACATCATCGGCAACCCGGTGACCGTGTCGTGGGAGAACGAGCCCTACTTCATGGGCGCGTTCAAGGCCAACCTGCCGGGTCACTACCGCTACCAGCGCCGCCTGTTCACCCACTTCATGCAGGACCGCCTCCCCGACGACAAGCGCGGCATCTTCCTCGCGGGCGACGACATCTCCTGGACGGCGGGCTGGGCGGAGGGCGCGGTCCAGACGGCCCTCAACGCCGTCTGGGGCGTCATGCACCACCTCGGCGGAGCCACCGACTCCACCAACCCCGGCCCGGGCGACGTCTACGACGAGATAGCCCCGGTAGAACTCCCGGAAGACTGATTTGTCTCAACGCGCCGCTCGCGCCGCTGCGCCGGACCCTGCGGGGCGGAGTTCCCCTACCCGCCCTTCGCCCGTTCCCCGGGGCTGCGCCCCGGACCCCGCACCTCAAACGCCGGCGAGGCTGGAATGGCGCTCCGCGCCATCCAGCCCTTCCCGCCCACATCCAGCCGGACGCCGGCCAAGATCCAGCCCCTCCGGCGTTTGAGGAGCGGGGGTCCGGGGGCTGGCCCCCGGGAACGGCGCCGCACGCGGCAGGGGTCCGGGCAGAGCCCGGCTGGGGGTCCCCCCGGACGGAGTCTGGGGGATGGTGGAAGGGCGGGTAGGGGACTCCTGGCTTCGCCCGGCGACGGCACGCACGGCTCCGCGCAGCGGGGTCACCCCGTAGGCGTCAGCAGGCAGCGGCCGACCAGGCCGACGCCCGCGTCGAGGGAATCGGTGAACTCCTCCGCCAGATCGGGGGAGCGGCGCAGCGACCACAGCAGGCGGGCCGAGGCCCAGGCCCCCGCACGGGCCCGTTCCAGGCTCCAGGCGCCGAGGAGATGCGTCAGGGGGTCCGCGATCTCCAGCAGGTCCGGGCCCGGCATCAGGTCCTCCCGGATGTGCTCCTCCAGGGAGACCAGGGTGTCACCGACCCGGTCGAAGTCCGCTTCGAGCGCGGCCGGTTCGCAGTCGAGCGAGCGGCAGGTGGCGACCACCGCCAGCGCCAGGTCGTGGCCGATGTGCGCGTTGATCCCGGCCAGCGCGTGCTGGAGCGGCCGGATCCCGGGGTGGCGGCGGTACTGGAGGAGCGGCCGCCAGCAGGCCGGGGCCCGGTCGGCCTCGACCGCCGTCAGGTAGCGCTCGGCGAAGCGGACGCTGAGCGCTTCCGCCCGGCGGGGCGAGGGGAACGCGCCGTGCGCGATCCCCTCGTGCAGGGTCTGCGTCACCGTGAGGTACACCCGGTTGAAGACGGCGACGCCGTCCCGCTCGGGGAGCCGCTCGTCCAGGGCGCGCATCCGCGCCAGCACCGCTTCCATGGGGACCATGGGAGGCAGCGTCGCAGCCCCGGGCCGGGATCAGGGGAACTTGGCCGTACGCTTCGCCGGTTCGGGCGAAACTCCGTCAACCCCGCTTGTCCCCGGGCTCCCCGGCGGCGCTCCCGGCCGCCCCGCCCGCGGTCCCGTCGGCCGTGTCGCCGGCCGTGTCACCAGCCGTGTCGTCGTACGCGGACGTTCCCGAGTCCAGCAGCGGTTCCTGCTGCTTCAGGTGCGCCGGTGCGAAGTAGCGCAGTGCGTGGTAACCCGTGATCACGACGATCGTGCCGAGCGCGATCCCGCCCAGCTCGAAGCTGTCGCTGATGTTCAGCTCGACCCCGCCGACACCGATGATGATGCCCGCCGCGGCCGGCACCAGGTTCAGCGGATTGCGCAGGTCCACCCGGCCGTTGATCCAGATCTGCGCACCGAGCAGACCGATCATGCCGTACAGGATCACGGTGATCCCGCCCAGCACCCCGCCGGGGATCGCGGCGACGACCGCGCCGAACTTCGGGCACAGGCCGAAGAGGAGGGCGAAGCCGGCCGCCGCCCAGTAGGCCGCCGTGGAGTAGACGCGGGTGGCGGCCATCACGCCGATGTTCTCGGAGTACGTGGTGTTCGGCGGGCCGCCCACCGCCGTGGACAGCATCGACGCGGCGCCGTCGGCCGCGATGGCCGTGCCGAGCTTGTCGTCGAGCGAGTCGCCGGTCATCTCGCCGACGGCCTTGATGTGCCCGGCGTTCTCCGCGATCAGTGCGATGACCACCGGCAGCGCGATCAGGATCGCCGACCACTCGAAGGCCGGCGCGTGGAAGGTCGGCAGCCCGACCCAGTCGGCCTTGGCCACCCCCGACAGGTCGAGCCGCCAGTGGTCCACCGCCTCGGGGCCGCCCACCGTCGAGTGGATCTTGCCGAAGGCGAGGTCGAAGATCCAGGAGATTCCGTACCCGAAGAGCAGGCCGAGGAAGATCGCGATCCGCGACCAGAAGCCCCGCAGGCAGACCACGGCCAGCCCGGTGAACAGCATGGTCAGCAGGGCCGTCCACTGGTCCTGCGGCCAGTACGTGGACGCCGTCACGGGCGCCAGGTTGAAGCCGATCAGCATCACGACCGCGCCCGTCACCACCGGCGGCATCGCCGCGTGGATGATCCGCGCCCCGAACCGCTGGACCGCGAGCCCCGCCAGGAACAGCGCCGCGCCGACCACGAAGACCGCGCCCGTGACGACCGCGCTGTCCCCGCCGCCCGCCCGGATCGCGGCCGCGACCCCCACGAAGGAGAGCGAGCAGCCCAGGTAGGAGGGGACCCGGCCGCGGGTCGCCAGCAGGAAGATGACGGTGGCGACACCGGACATCATGATGGCGAGGTTCGGGTCCAGCCCCATCAGGACCGGCGCCACGAAGCTCGCCCCGAACATCGCCACGACGTGCTGGGCGCCCAGCCCGGCGGTCCGCGGCCACGACAGCCGCTCGTCCGGCCGCACCACCGCGCCGGGGGCGGGGGTCCGCCCGTCTCCGTGCAGGGTCCAGCGCACGCCGAGGCCCATGTTCCACCGCTTTTCGTTCGTTCTTCGTCGTTCGTCAGGAGCGTGGTCACGCTACGAGGCCGTAGGTGACCAGACGACATATTACGGCCGGATAGGTGCAGGTTCGTCCCGGTTGGTGACCGAGACCCCTGCCGCCACCGGCCGTTGCCGCAGTACGGTCGCCCCCACGATAAGTGCGAACGACAGCAGCGTGACCAGCCCGAACGACACCACCAGCGAGGTCGCGTCGGCCACCGCCCCGATCGCCGACGGGGCGATGAGCCCCGAGGTGTACGTGATCGTCGCGACACCGGCGATGGCCTGCGCCGGGGCCGGACCGCTGCGCGCGGCCGCGGCGAAGGCCAGCGGGACCACCACCGCGATCCCGAGCCCGATCAGCCCGAACCCGGCCAGGGCCGCGACCGGATGGTGGACCGTGACCACGAGCAGCCCGCCCGCGGTGGCCAGTGCGCCGCCCACGCGGACCGTGCGGACGGCCCCGAACCGGTCCACGACCTTGTCCCCGACCAGCCGGGCGAGGGCCATCGTCAGCGCGAAGGCGGTGGTCGAGGCGGCCGCGAGCCCGGCGTCCGTGTGCAGCACGTCCCGCAGGTACACCGCGGACCAGTCCAGGCTCGCGCCCTCCGCGAAGACCGCGCAGAAGCCGATCGCGCCGATGAACAGCGCGGACTTCGGGGGCAGCGCGAAGTGCGGCGGCGCCTCCTCCCCGCCGGTGTCCGTGCGCAGGTCCAGGACGCCCCGTACGGCGATCAGCCCGGCCAGGGTCAGGGCGAGCGCGGCGATCAGGTGGTGCAGGCGGCCATCGGCGCCGGCGTGGGCGGCGACGGTGCCGGCGGCCGAGCCGATCAGGGCGCCCACGCTCCACATGCCGTGCAGTGAGGACATGATCGAGCGCTTCAGCCGGTTCTCGGTCTCCACGCCGAGCGCGTTCATCGCCACGTCCGACATGCCGGCGGTGGCCCCGTAGACGAAGAGCACGAAGCAGAGCGTCCACAGGTTCGGGGCGAGGCTCGGCAGGATGAGGGCGAGCGTCCACAGGCTCAGCAGCATCCGCAGGGCGGTGCGCGCACCGAACCGGTGGTTGATGCGACCGGCCAGCGGCATCGTGAGCGCCGCGCCGAGCGCGGGGAAGGCGAGGGCCAGGCCCAGGGTGCCCGCGCTGAGCTGCGCGTGGTCCTGGATCCAGGGGATGCGGGTGGCGAAGGAGCCGGTGACTGCGCCGTGTACGCAGAAGACGGCGGCGATGGCGAAGCGGGCATGGCGCAGTCGCGCCGGGCTGAGGTCGGTTTCCCCGGTCATGACCAGTAAACTATCAGGGACCCTGCCTGATAGTTAGCCCCCCGGAACTCCTAGGATGGGCGCCGTGACTCCTGCCAAGGCCCTGACCGCCACCACCCGCGCCGCGTCCCCCGCCCCTTCCCCCGCCTCGCCGAGCACGGCCCGGGCCATCAACGACCGGCTCGCCCTCCAGCTCCTCCAGGAGGAGGGCCCGCTGACGGCCCCCCAGCTCAAGGAGCTGACCGGCCTGTCCCGCCCCTCCGTCGCCGACCTGGTGGAACGCCTCACCGGAGCCGGGCTGATCGAGGTCGTCGGGGAATCCGGCGAACAGCGGCGCGGACCCAACGCCAAGCTCTACGGGATCGTGGCGCGGCGGGCCTACCTCGCGGCGCTCGACGTACGGACGGACAGCGCCACCGCGGTCGTCGCCGACCTCCTCGGCCGGCCGCTGGCGCAGGCGGCCCTGCCCGTGGACGCCGTGGAGGAAGCGGTGGACCGGCTGGAGGAGCTCGCCTCGGAGGCGGGCGCCGACCGGCTCCACACGGTGGTGATCGGAGCGCCGGGGCTGGTGGCCCCGGGCACCGGAGAGCTCCGCGACAGCGCCGGACTGCCCGCCTGGCACCGGGACCTGGTGGCGGCGCTGCAGCGGCGGCTGCCGGCGGTGGTCGTGGTGGAGAACGAGACCAACCTGGCGGCCCTGGCCGAACAGCGGGTCGGTGCGGCCCGGGACCTGGAGTCCTTCGTGCTGCTCTGGCTCGGCGAAGGGGCCGGCGCCGCGGTGGTCCTGGACGGGCGGCTGCGCCGGGGCGCCTCCGGCGGAGCGGGCGAGATCGGCTTCCTGCCGGTGCCGGGGACGGGCGGCCTCCCGTCGGCCACGAACTGCGAGGGAGGCTTCCACGAGCTGGCCGGGCGGGCCGGGGTGACCGCGCTCGCCGCGGCCCACGGCTTCGACGGGCCGGTGGAGGAGGCCGTCGCGGGCGCCGCCGGACCGGGCTTCCTCGACGCCCTGGCCGACCGGCTGGCCCTGGGGGCGGCGGCCGTCGCGGCGATCCTGGACCCCGGCTGCGTCGTGCTCGGCGGGGAACTCGGCCGCGCGGGCGGACCCGCCCTGGCGGCCCTGGTCGCCCGCCGCCTCACCGCCCTGAGCCCGGTCCCGACCGAGGTCCGCGCCAGCACCCTCGGCGACCCGGCGGTGCTCACGGGGGCGCGGCTCGCCGCCCGCGAGTCGGCGCAGTCCGTCCTCTTCACGGCCTGAGGGTCACGGCCTGAGGGACGGCCCGAGGGCCACGGCCCGGGGGATGTGGCCCTCAGGCTCCTTCACCGCCGGGCCCGGCTGCCCTCAGCCGGCCCCGCGAGCGGCCCCGAACTCTGCCGGGGGAACGCGAGGACCCGGTGGCCGCCGGGCCACCGGGTCCTCACATCTCTTCGCCTACGCGGTCACCGCGCGGGCTGTCAGCAGGCGCCCTGGTCCTTCCAGACGCCCCACTCGCCCGTGGTGCCGGGCGTCTCGTTCTGCGTCCACCACTGGGCCTTCCAGTTGCGGCCCTGGTGCGAGACGACGTTGCCGCTGTTGTAGACCGTGCCCGCCACGTACGCGGGGTTGGTGCACGTGCCGCCCGGAGGGGTCGTGGGCGGGGTGGTCGGGGGAGTCGTCGGCGGGGTGGTGGGGGGCGTGGTCGGCGGGGTCGTGGGCGGGGTGGTGCTGCCCGGCTGGACCACCGTGGTGCCGCGCGCCAGGTCACCGGCGAGGGCGTACGTCGTACCGGAGATGTTCACCGTCCAGTTGGAGGGCGTGGACACCGGCAGGTAGTAGTTGAAGGCCAGGTCGACCGAGGCGCCCGGGGCGAGCGTCTGCCACGCCGGGAGCTTCAGCGAGGCCCGGTGGAAGTCGCCCTTCAGACCGCCGACGTTGCTGCCGGTGTGGTCGCTCTTGATCACCTTGGTGCCGAAGCCCGACTGGTCGGAGGCGTTGGCCGGAGCCGCCGTCGAGTAGTCGAACTGGAACTCCGTGCCGCCCGGAAGCGTCGCGTTCGTGTTGTTGGTGATCTTGAGCTTCGGGGTGATCGGGTAGTTCGAGTCGCCGAGCTTGAACTCGTTGAACTCCGTCTTGATGTCCACGGCCTGCGTCGGCAGCGCGGTGTTGGACTTCTTGGAGCCGTACGGGGAGGCGGCCTTGAACTTGTCGTACATCACGGAGGTCAGCGTGTCGCCGATCTCGTACTGGCCCTTCGCGGCGTTCCAGCCGTAGTCGCCGGCCATCTCCCAGACCATGGTGCCGCCGATGCCGCGGTTGACCACGTAGTCGGCCTTGGCCGCCACCGACTGCTCGTCCTCGGTGGAGAGGAAGACCTTCTTCTGCGCGTTCCACAGCCACGGGGCGACCAGGTTCGCGTCGTACTTGCGGACGTAGGTGCCGGTCAGCGTGGTGTTCGCCGGGAAGCCGTACTTGGTGACGTAGTCGCCGACGATCCCCTTCTCGAGGTTCTTGGCGTGCCACATCGGGTTGGAACCGGCGGGGGACTCGACCCCGTTGGTGTCCTTGTCGTGCCACAGGTTGTCGATGCCGACCGCGCCGTCACCGCACTTGGTCAGACCCGCGCCGGCCGGGCAGGTGGTCGCTGCCGCCTTGCCCCACAGGCCGTCGGTGCCGCCCTGGACGTTCTTGAAGCCGCGGGTGTAGTAGGGCAGGCCGATGTTGATGCGGCCGGCCGGCATGGAGCCGCGGAAGTAGTGGTAGGCCCAGTCGGTGTTGAGGTAGCCGATGCCGCCGTACTGGGAGCTGCCGTAGACGTTGGCGGCCGCCAGTTCGGCGTCCTTGCCGTCGTCGAAGAGCGAGGCGTTGGGCCCGACGTACTCGTTCCAGGCGCCGTGCAGGTCGTAGGACATGATGTTGACGTAGTCCAGATACTTCTGCATCTGGAAGGTCTCCATGCCGCGCAGCAGGTAGCCGGAGGAGGGGGCGGCGACGGTCAGCAGGTAGTGCTTGCCGTCGGCGGCGCCGGCCTTGTCGAGCTTCTCGCGCAGGGACTTCATCAGGACGTCGTAGCCCTGGACCAGCCCGGCCCGGCGGGCGTTGGACAGCTGCCAGTCCAGCGGGTTGCCCGCGTCCTTCATGGTGGTCGGGTACTCGTAGTCGATGTCGACGCCGTTGAACCCGTACTTGCGGATGAACTCGACCGAGGAGTCCGCGAAGGTGTTGATGCCGGCCTGGTTGACCGAGCCGTCGGCGTTGGTGGCCATCGAGTAGAAGCCGCCCGACGCGACGCGGTTGCCGTCGTCGCCGAAGTAGCCGCCGGTCTCCGCCCAGCCGCCGACCGAGATCAGCGTCTTGACGTTCGGGTACTGCTTCTTGAATTTGTTCAGAAGGTTGAAATTGCCCTTGTAAGGGAGGGCGGGGTCCATCTCGGCACCCGCGACGCCCGGCCAGGTCATCCCGGTGGCGGAGTTGTTCGCGTTGTCCGAGCCGACCGAGATCTTGTTGTTGCCGTCGACGTGGGCGAAGGCGTAGTTCAGGTGGGTGACCTTGGACCACGGGATGTTGTTGGGCAGGTAGGCGGGCGTGCCGTCCTTGCCCGTGCGCCAGCCCGTGAAGTAGCCGATGACGCGGCGCTGGTGGTCGGCGCCCATCTTCTCGCGGCCCTCGGTGTCGTAGACCGAGCAGTACGGGACGTCCACGCCCGCGGTCTTGTACAGACCGTCGGGGCGACAGGACTCGTTGTCGGCGGCGTGCGAGACGCCCGCCGAGAGCCCGGCCACCAGCAGACCGGCGATTGCGGCGCCGGACGTCAGGAGCATGGCTCTCGTCTTGGTGGGGGACAGCATTGTGCCTCCTGGGGAGGGGAGGATGGCAGGACACAACAGGCTGAAACGTGGTGCGTGTTGGCCCGTGACGTGCGCACATCTGACGGGCTGTCTCCCGGGGAAGATGAAGGGAACGTTAAGAGGACTAGACCAACCCGTCAATAGGTCTGGACCAAAGTGCGTCATCCGGGAAGCGCCCGGGAAGCGCCCGGGGAGGCCCGGCAAGGGGTCGGCAAGGGCCGGCGCGGGTGTGCGCATCGGTGCGGACGGGGGTGCTGGTGGAGGAGTGGCCGGGGTGCGGGCCGGGGTGCGGGACCGGCCGAATGGCGCAAGAGGTGCGCTCGAGAATGACCATGTGTGACCCAGGCCACATTGACTCACCCGCATGGCCGCCGATCACCCGTGGCACACTGGCTTCAGTACCAGTAGCAGCGCACTCCGGGGTCGGTGTAATTCCGAACCGGCGGTTATAGTCCGCGACCCGTCCGCAGCCAGCGGCCGGTTGACCAGGTGAAATTCCTGGACCGACGGTTAAAGTCCGGATGGGAGGCAGTGCGCGGCGGGCCAGTCACCGGTACGCCGCCGTCGGCGGTCCACCGGCACATCCCTCGGGACGTGCCGTCGAACGGACCGTGTTTCCGGCCTCGGCGTCCCCGCGTGTGCTACCCGCTTCATCTGTCGTATCCCGACAGGCCCCGGAGTCCGTGCCCGATGAGGCAGGAGGACCCGGTGGCGACACACGCCGCGCACGCAGCACCCGACGCGGGCACCCGCGCCATGCGCCGAGCCATCGAGCTCGCCGCCCGCGGACTCGGCTCCACCAGCCCCAACCCGGTCGTCGGCTGCGTCATCACCGACGCCTCGGGCGCCGTCGTGGGCGAAGGCTGGCACGAGCGGGCCGGCGGCCCGCACGCCGAGATCCACGCCCTGAACGCGGCGGGCCCGGCGGCCCGCGGCGGCACCGCCTACGTCACCCTCGAACCCTGCAACCACACCGGCCGTACGGGACCCTGCGCGCAGGCCCTGACCGCCGCCGGGATCACCCGCGTGGTCTACGCGGTCTCCGACCCGAACCCGCAGGCCAGCGGTGGCGGAGCCACCCTGCGCGCCGCCGGGATCGACACCTGTTCCGGACTGCTCGCCGAGGAGGCCGAGGCGGGCAACGCCGCCTGGCTGACCTCCGTACGCCTGGGCCGTCCGTACATCCTGTGGAAGTACGCCGCGACCCTCGACGGCCGCGTCGCGGCCGCCGACGGCACCAGCCGCTGGATCAGCTCCCCGGAGTCCCGCGCCGACGTCCACCGGCTGCGCGCCGAGTCCGACGCCGTGGTCGTGGGCTCCGGCACCCTGCGCGCCGACGACCCGCACCTCGCGGTACGCGGGATCGACGGCTTCACCGCCGCCGACCAGCCGCTGCGCGTGGTCCTGGACACCCACGCCACCATCCGGCCCACAGCCCGGGTGCTGGACGAGGCCGCTCCCACCCTGATCGTCGTCGCCGAGAACCTCGAAGACGCTGCCACCCGCCACCTCGCCGGAGTGGAGCTGGCCCGGCTCCCGTACGACAAGTACGGGATCTCCGTGGACGCCCTGCTGCGCGAGCTGCACGGGCGCGGCATCCGCTCCGTCCTCCTCGAAGGCGGCCCCACCCTGGCCGGCGCCTTCGTCGCCGCCGGGGCCGTCGACAAGGTCATCGGCTACCTCGCCCCCGTCCTCCTCGGCGCGGGCCCCGCCGTCCTCGCCGACGCCGGCATCGGCACCCTCGCCGATGCGCTCCGGCTCCGCGTCACCGAAACCGTCCGCATCGGCACGGACATCCGCGTCACCGCCGTCCCCGCGTCGGCCCCCTCCGCCCCCACAGCCCTCAAGGAGCACTGAGTGTTCACCGGAATCGTCGAAGAACTGGGCGAAGTCGTCGCCGTCGAGGAGCTCGCCGAAGCCTCCCGCTTCCGCCTGCGCGGCCCGGTCGTCACCGAGGACGCCAAGCACGGGGACTCCATCGCCGTGAACGGCGTCTGCCTGACGGTCGTGGAGACCGGTGACGGCGAGTTCACCGCCGACGTCATGCAGGAGACCCTGAACCGCTCCAGCCTCGGCGCCCTCGCCCAGGGCTCCCGGGTCAACCTGGAGCGCCCGATGGAGCTCGGCGGACGGCTCGGCGGCCACCTGGTCCAGGGGCACGTGGACGGAACCGGCGAGATCATCTCGCGGACCCCCTCCGAGCACTGGGAGATCGTCAAGGTCGCCCTCCCGGAGAACCTCTCCCGCTACGTCGTCGAGAAGGGCTCCATCACGGTCGACGGCGTCAGCCTGACCGTGGTCGAGGCCGCCGCCGACTGGTTCACCATCAGCCTCATCCCCACCACCCTCGCGCTGACCACCCTGGGCATCAAGAAGCCCGGTGACCCGGTCAACCTCGAGGTGGACGTCCTGGCCAAGTACGTGGAGCGGCTGCTGGCCGCCGGCGTCACCCCCCTGGCCTCGAACCTGCCGCACGGTACGGGGGAGTCGAAGTGAGCGCCCTGACCTGGCTCAACACCGAGGCCTTCGAGATCTTCGACCAGAAGGTCATCTGGTCCGACATGATCGGAAACCTGATCGGCCTGGGCGCCCTCGCGCTCGGCTGGCGGCGCTCCATATGGACCTGGCCCGCCCAGCTCCTCTCCGGCCTGATCCTCGTCGGCGCCTACGCCTCCGCCCACCTCTCCGGCGGGGTCGGCAAGCAGCTCCTCGTCATCGGCGTGGCCGTGTGGGGCTGGCGCGCCTGGCAGCGCGGCAAGCAGGACGCCCAGGACGGCTCGATCGCCGTCCGCACCGCCTCCTGGAAGGAGCGCGGCCTCCTGCTGGCCGGCGCGGCCGCCGGGACCCTGGCCGTCGGCGGACTGTTCACCCTCTACCCGAGCCTGTCGTGGAGCCCGTGGGCCGACGCCTACATCTTCGTCGGCACCATCGTCGCCATGGTCGCCCAGGCCCGAGGCCTGGTCGAGTTCTGGTTCGCCTGGCTCCTCGTGGACCTGGTCGGCGTCCCCCTCGCCTTCAACAGCGGACTGGCCTTCTCCGGCCTCGTCTACGTCGTGTACTTCGCCCTCGTCGTCTGGGGCGCCTACGACTGGTACCAGCGCTCGCGCACCACCACCGCCCCGGCTCTGGAAGGAGCAACGGCATGACCTCCTCGAACCCCGTCCTGAAGCCCGTGCCCGACGTCGAGCTGGAGACGTTCCGGCTCGACCCCGTCGAGCAGGCCATCCGCGACATCGCGGCCGGCCGCCCGGTGGTCGTCGTCGACGACGAGGACCGCGAGAACGAGGGCGACCTCGTCATCGCGGCCGAGAAGGCCACCCCGGAGATCATCGCGTTCATGATGAGCGAGTGCCGCGGCCTGATCTGCGCCCCCCTGGAGGGCGACGAGCTGGAGCGGCTCGAACTCCCGCAGATGGTCCAGCACAACACCGAGTCGATGCAGACCGCCTTCACGGTCTCCGTCGACGCGAGCGGCGCCCACGGCGTCACCACCGGCATCTCGGCCGCCGACCGCGCCACCACCCTGCGGCTGCTGGCCGACGGGGTCTCGGGCCCCGAGGACTTCGTCCGCCCCGGGCACGTCTTCCCGCTGCGCGCCAAGCCCGGCGGCGTCCTGGTCCGCAACGGCCACACCGAGGCCGCCGTCGACCTCGCCCGCCTCGCGGGCCTGCGCCCGGCCGGCGCCATCGTGGAGATCGCCGGCGAGGACGGGGTGATGCTGCGGCTGCCCGAGCTGATCCCCTTCGCCCGCAAGCACGGCCTGACGATCATCTCCATCGAGGACCTGATCGCCTACCGCCGCTCCGCCGAGCCGACCGTGCGCCGCGAGGCCCAGGTCAGCCTGCCGACCTCCTTCGGCCACTTCACCGCGTACGGGTTCCGCTCCACCGTCGACGGCGTCGAGCACGTCGCCCTCGTCCACGGAGAGATCGGCGACGGCGAGGACGTCCTGGTCCGGATGCACTCCGAGTGCCTGACCGGGGACATCTTCCAGTCGCAGCGCTGCGACTGCGGCCCCCAGCTGCACACCGCCATGGAGCGGGTCCAGGCGGCCGGCCGCGGTGTGATCGTCTACCTGCGCGGTCACGAGGGCCGCGGCATCGGCCTGCTGTCGAAGCTGCGCGCGTACGAGCTCCAGGAGCGCGGCCGCGACACCCTCGACGCCAACCTGGAGCTGGGCCTGCCCGCCGACGCCCGCGACTACGGGGCCGGCGCGCAGATGCTCGCCGACCTCGGCGTCCACAGCGTCCGGCTGCTGACCAACAACCCCGAGAAGTCGGCGGCCCTCATCAGCCACGGCATCAAGGTTTCCGACCGGGAGCCGATGCCCATGGAGGCGGGCGAGCACAACCTGCGCTACCTGCGCACCAAGCGGGACCGGATGGGTCACGACCTGCCCTGGCTGGACGGGGCCACGACCACGTCCGCCTGCGGCAACCAGTAACCGGTAACCGGTAACCGGTAACCAGTACCCACTGGCCACCAACCAGTAGCACCATCCCCGAGCATCACCCCACACCACACGAACCACACGAATCGCACCGAGGAGCAGAGCTGTGAGCGGCAAGGGCGCACCCGAACTGAGCGTGAAGAACTGCGGAGACCTGCGCGTCGCAGTGATCGCGGCCCAGTGGCACGAGAAGGTCATGGACGGCCTGGTGGACGGCGCCCTGCGGGCCCTGCACGAGCTGGGGATCGACGAGCCCACCCTGCTGCGCGTCCCGGGCAGCTTCGAGCTCCCGGTCGTGGCGAAGGTACTCGCCGGTCGCGGTTACGATGCCATCGTCGCCCTCGGCGTGGTCATCCGCGGCGGCACCCCGCACTTCGACTACGTCTGCCAGGGCGTCACCCAGGGCCTGGTACAGGTGTCGATCGACACCGGAGTCCCCGTCGGCTTCGGCGTACTGACCTGCGACAACGACGAGCAGGCGCTGGACCGCGCCGGGCTCGAGGGGTCGAACGAGGACAAGGGGCACGAAGCGGTCACCGCCGCCGTCTCCACCGCCATGACCCTGCGGACCGTCAGCGAACCCTGGCGCCAGTAGGCGGCCGCGGACCCCGTATTCTGAGGACCATCATGGCGAACAAAACCCCCAAGAGCTTCGAAGAGCTCTTCACCGAGCTCCAGCTCAAGGCCAACGGTGACCCCAGCACCTCCCGTACCGCCGAGCTGGTCGGCAAGGGCGTCCATGCCATCGGCAAGAAGGTCGTCGAGGAGGCCGCCGAAGTCTGGATGGCCGCCGAGTACGAGGGCAAGGAAGCCGCCGCGGAGGAGATCTCCCAGCTGCTCTACCACGTCCAGGTGATGATGGTGGCGCGCGGGATCTCCCTCGAGGACGTCTACGCACACCTCTAGGCCGCGGCGGCTCTCAAGCCGCGGCACGTCCGCGCGGGCCCCGGCACAGGCTGCCGGGGCGTCCGCGCGTCCAGCACACGTACCAGCACACCCTTTCGCACCTACGCACCAAAGGAAGCCCCATGCTGCGCATCGCCGTCCCCAACAAGGGTTCACTCTCCGGACCGGCGTCGGCGATGCTCCATGAGGCCGGCTACCGGATGCGCAAGGAGTCCAAGGAGCTCGTGGTCGTCGACCCCGACAACGAGGTGGAGTTCTTCTACCTCCGCCCCAAGGACATCGCGATCTACGTGTCCTCCGGCAAGCTCGACATCGGCATCACCGGCCGCGACCTGCTGCTCGACTCCGGCGCCAGCGCCGAGGAGATCCTGCCGCTGAACTTCGGCCGCTCCACCTTCCGCTACGCCACCATCCCCGGCACCGCGAAGGGCCCCGAGGACTTCCACGGGATGACCATCGCGACCTCGTACGAGGGAATCGTCGCGAAGCACCTCGCCGACCAGGGCATCGAGGCCTCCGTCGTCCACCTCGACGGCGCGGTCGAGACCGCCATCCAGCTCGGCGTCGCCCAGATCATCGCCGACGTCGTCGAAACCGGCACCAGCCTGCGCAACGCCGGACTGGAGGTCATCGGCGAGCCGATCATGACCTCCGAGGCCGTCGTCATCCGCGGCAACGGCACCGACCCCGAGGACCCCAGGGCCCAGCAGTTCCTGCGCCGCCTCCAGGGCGTCCTGGTCGCCCGCAGCTACGTGATGATGGACTACGACTGCCGCGCCGAGCACCTGGAGCGCGCGGTCGCCCTCACCCCGGGCCTGGAGTCGCCGACCGTCTCCCCGCTGCACAACGAGGGCTGGGTCGCCGTCCGTGCCATGGTCCCCGCCAAGGAGGCCCAGCGGATCATGGACGACCTGTACGAGCTCGGCGCGCGCGCGATCCTCACCACCTCGATCCACGCCTGCCGCCTCTGACGGGTCCGCCGGCGGTTCGCCGTCGCGGCGCGTCCCTCACCCTCCGGCTCACCATCCGGCACCACCCGAAGGCACCTGACGAACATGGCCGACGCCACCGCCCAGCCCGCACCGCCCGCCCTGCCGGTCACCTTCCGGCCGACCCGCACCCGGGCCGTCCTGTTGGGCGTGGGCGCCGCCATGTTCGTCACGATCACCGCGATCGCGCTGACCCTCGAAACCCTGCACCCCGGTGAGCGGATCGCCTTCGTCTTCACCGCGGCCCTGCTCTCCTCCGTCCTCGTCCTGCTCAGCCGCCCCAAGGTGGTCGCCGACGAGACCGGGGTCACGGTCGTCAACCTCACCACCACCCGCCGCCTGGAGTGGGCGCAGATCCTGCGCGTCAACCTCCGCCCCGGCGACGCCTGGGTGTTCCTCGACCTGAGCGACGGCACCAGCCTGCCCGCCCTCGGCATCCAGCCCGGAGTCGCCAAGGCCCAGGCGATCGGCGACGCCCGCGCCCTGCGCGCCCTGGCCGAAGCCCACGGAACCGGTTCAAAGAACGACTGAGCCCGGCCGACCTCGTCGCTGCGTCCCATTGCGGCGGCGATCTCAATGACTAACCTGGTGTGGGGGCGCGACCGTGCGCCCTCCCACCGGCCCCGGGACCCCGAGGCCCGTGGGCACCTGCAACTCGAGGAGTGACTCCCTCCAGCAATGGACGGATCGTCCGGTAGTACACGCGCCGCCCTCCCCACGGAGGCGGCGGCATGACCATCCCGCTACTCCTGCTCGTGGCGGCTTTCGCCCTGATCCTCGCCAACGGTTTCTTCGTGGCAGCCGAATTCGGCCTCGTCACCGTCGAGAGACCCGAGGCCGAACGCGCCGCGGCCGAGGGCGACCGCCGTGCCCGCACGGTCGTCGCAGCCCTGCGGGAGCTGTCCTTCCAGCTCTCCGGCACCCAGCTAGGCATCACCATCACCTCCCTCGTGGTCGGCATGCTCGCCGAGCCCGCCCTCGCCGCCCTGCTGGCCGGGCCGCTCGAAGCGACCGGCCTCCCCAAGGGCGCCGTACCCGGCGTGGCCGTCGTCATCGGCATGCTGCTCGCCTCCGCCGTCCAGATGGTCGTCGGCGAGCTCGTCCCGAAGAACTGGGCCGTCTCCCGGCCGCTGCAGGTGGCCCGTTTCGTGGCCGGCCCGCAGCACGTCTTCTCCCGGGTCTTCCGGCCGGTCATCGCGGGCCTCAACGCCGTCGCCAACCGGCTCGTCCGGGCGCTCGGCGTGGAGCCCACCGAAGAGATGGCCTCCGCCCGCACCCCCGGCGAACTGGTCTCCCTGGTCCGCCATTCGGCCCAGGCCGGCGCCCTGGAACAGGACACCGCCGACCTCTTCGTACGGACCCTCTCGCTGGGCGAGCTCACGGCGCAGCTGGTCATGACCCCCCGGGTCAAGGTCAGCGCCCTCCAGCACACGGCCACCGCGGCCGACGTGCTCAACCTGACCCGCGCCACGGGCCTGTCCCGCTTCCCCGTCTACCGCGAGCGCATCGACGAGATCACCGGGGTCGTCCACCTCAAGGACGCCCTCGCCGTGCCCGAGTCCGAGCGCGCCCGCACCAGCGTCAGCGGGATCTGCGTGGCACCGATGCTGGTGCCCGGCTCCCTGCCGGTGCAGCCGCTGCTGGAACGGCTGCGCAGCGAACAGCCCATGGCCGTGGTCGTCGACGAGTACGGCGGCACCGCCGGCGTCGTCACCCTGGAGGACATCGTGGAGGAGCTCGTCGGCGAAGTCCGCGACGAGCACGACCTCGCGGAGGACGGCAGCCCCGAACTGGCCCCCGTACCCGCCGAGGACGGCCGCCCCTCCTGGGAGGCCGACGGGAGCTGCCGCGTGCAGACCCTGCGCCGGATAGGCCTGGAGGTCCCCGAAGGCCCGTACGAGACCGTCGCCGGGCTCGTCGCCGACCTGCTCGGCCGCATCCCCGCCCCCGGGGACCGTGCGGAACTGCCCGGCTGGAAGCTCTCCGTGCGACAGGTCCGCCGCTACCGCGCCGAGCGGGTCCGCCTCGTGCGCACCGCCCCCGCGGGCCCCGGCGCACCGGGATCCGACGGGCGCGGCTTCGACCGGTTCGGCCCGGTACCCGCCGCCCCCGCCGAGCTGGCACGGGTGGGTGGCCGGTGAACGTCCTCCAACTGCTGTTCGCCCTGCTCCTCGTCCTGGCCAACGGCTTCTTCGTCGGCGCCGAGTTCGCCCTCGTCTCCGTCCGCCGCAGCCAGATCGAACCCCTGGCGGCCGGCTCCAAGCGGGCCCGCCAGGTGCTGTACGGCCTGGAGAACCTGCCGCGCATGATGGCCGCCGCGCAGTTCGGCATCACCATGTGCTCGCTGACCCTCGGAGCGGTCGCCGAGCCCACCGTGGCCCGGCTCCTGGAGCCCGTCTTCCACGCCGCCCACGTGCCCGAGGGCCTGATCCACCCGCTGGGCTACGCGGTGGCCCTCACGGCGGTGATCTTCCTGCACCTGGTCATCGGCGAGATGGTCCCCAAGAACCTCGCCATGGCCGCCCCCGAGAAGACGGCCCTGTGGTTCAGTCCCGGACTGGTCGCCTTCGCGCGGGTCTGCGGACCGGTCACCACGGCGCTGGGCGCCTGCGCGACGCTGATCCTGAGGCTCTTCAAGGTGGAGCCCAAGGACGAGGTCGAGGCCGTCTACACCTCCGCCCAGCTGGGCCGCCTGCTCATGGACTCCCGGCGGGCCGGTCTGCTGGAGCCGGTGGAACAGGAGCGGCTGGAGGACGCGCTGGAACTGGGCAGCCGCCCGGTCACCGACGTCCTCCTCGCCCCGGACCGGCTGGTCACGGTCGGCCCGGCCGTCACCCCGCGCCAGATCGAGCAGCTCACGGTCCGCACCGGGTACTCCCGCTTCCCCGTGCGCGCCGACAGCGGTGCCTTCATGGGCTACCTGCACGTGAAGGACGTCCTGGACCTGGAGGACCGGGAACGGGCCGTACCCCAGCGGGTCTGGCGCCGCATGACCACGGTGTGCTCCACGCTCCCGCTGGACGACGCCCTGACGGTGATGCGACGCGACGCGACCCACCTGGCGCAGGTCGCCGACCCCTCGGGCAGGGTCCTCGGCCTGGTCGCCATGGAGGACGTCCTGGAAACCCTGGTCGGTGAGGTCCGCGACCCCGCGCACCGCACGGCGCCGCAGGCCCGCAGGCCCGAACTCCGCTCGGAGGGGGCGCTCACCGGCTGACGCCGTCGCCGGACCGGCGCCGGACCCGTCGCACGACGGGTCCGGCGGCCGTGCCGGGCCGCCATACTCGCGGTACGGCGCGGGAGGGGGCGGGGTCATGCGGTCCGGCGAACGGGACGAACACGGCGAGCGCGGCGAGCGCGACGAGCACGGAGAGCACGACGGGTCCGGTGGGCCCGGTGGGCGTGACGGGCACGACGGGTCCGCTGGGCCTGACGGGTCCGGCGGGCACCGGGACCCGGAGCTCCGCGACACGGCCCGCGGGGTGCTGGACCTGCTGAGGGAGGACCCCGACGCACCCTCCCCGGTGGCGCGCCGACTGCGCGAGGTGCTCCTCGACGGGCTGCCCGCCGAGCAGGTGGGCGTCGTAGCCGCCTTCGAGCGCGAACCCCGCGCACCGGCCGCGGCCCTGACCCTCGAATCGGCCCTGAGGGAACACGCTGCGGCGGACCCGGAGTTCGCGGACCGAGTCCGGGCCCTGCTGCGAGGCGAGCTCGGCAGCGGCGAGGAGGACGGGCAGTGGGCCGAGCGGTACGGCGGACGGCCCCTCTCGGCGGTCTGGTTCCTGATCGCCGCGGTCGTCGCCCTCATGGTCCTCAACGCCTTCGCGGCCTGCTCCGGCCCGGTGCCGGACATGCCGTAGCCGGCGCGTGGTACGGGCGCCGCAGGCCCTCACAGCGGCGGCGGCTCCGGCCGCTCCTGGGGGCCCCGGCCCGACAGGACCTCCCCGTACGCCTGCATCAGGTCCGCCAGCCGCAGGGTGGACAGATCGTCCCGCGAGGGATCACCCGCGAAGCCGGCCAGACGCAGGTCCCGGTACGCGCAGCTCTTCTCGTACAGCGTGCGCAGGAACCGTCCGTTGCCCAGCTCGTCGATCCACCCCTGCTCCACCACGTGCCCGCTGATGCTCCGCAGCTCCTCCAGCGCCTCCTCGTCCCACCGGTCGCCGTTGGCGTCCGCCAGGACCCCGCCGATCGAGGTGAGTTCCAGCGGCCGGTAGCTGGGGAAGTCCACCCGTGTGGTGAACCGCGAGGACAGCCCCGGATTCGTGGCGAGCAGCCGGTCCATCCCCGCCGGATAGCCCGCCAGGATCACCACCAGGTGGTCGCGGTTGTCCTCCGCCCGCTTCAGCAGCACCTGAAGGGCCTCGTCGCCGTACGCGTCGCCCTTGCTGTACCCGGAGTTGGAGAGGCTGTACGCCTCGTCCACGAACAGCACCCCGCCGATCGCCGAGTCGATCAGCTCGTTCGCCTTCACCGCGGTCTGCCCGAGGAACTCTCCGACCAGGTCCGCGCGCCCGGCCTCCACGAGGTGATCGCCGCCGAGCAGGCCCAGCGCGTAGAAGACCCGGCCCAGGATCCGCGCCACCGTGGTCTTGCCCGTGCCCGAGGGACCGGAGAAGACGAAGTGCCGTTTCGGCGGCTGCACCGGCAGCCCCTGCCCCGTCCGCAGCCTGGCCATGTGCAGCTGTGCGGAGAGCGCCTTCACCTGCCGTTTGACCGGCTCCAGGCCCACCATCCGCTCCAGCTCCGCGAGCGCCTCGGCCAGCGCCGCCGGATCCGCCGGCCCGGCCGGCAGTCCCACCGGTCCCGGCTGCGCGGGCAGCGAGGCCTTGCGCCGTGCGCCGGCCGGCAGGCCCGCGCCGGGCCCCGGCGCCCCCGGGCCGTGCCGCGGCTCCGGCGGGTCGGCCGCCGTCAGCGGGTCCGGATCCGGCTGTCCGTCCGCCGCGAGCCCCTGGACCGGACCGCCGCCCAGCGCCACCGCCGCGAAGTCCCCGCCCGACGGGGCCGCTCCGTGCCCGCCGAAGGCCTCGTAGCCGGCGCCGCTCGCGTATCCGGCCAGGCCGTCGGCGTCCTCGCTGTCCTCGATCGCCGTCAGCCGGGCCGCCGTGTCCATGAACGCCGGGTCCACCCGGTGCACCGCCCGGTACAGCGGCAGCGCCGCCGCGCTGCGCCCTGTTCCCTCGTGCGCCCGCGCCAGCCAGTACCGCAGCTCCTTGCGCTGGGGCTGCTCGCTGCGGCAGCGCATCAGCGAGGCCGCCAGCAGCGGCTCCGCCTGCCCGTACATTTCCAGCCGGACCCGGGCCATCCCGCCGAACAGGCCCGCCTCGATGCCCAGGAGCGGATCGTCGACCAGCGATTCGGTGGAGCGCACCAATTGCTCCCAGTCCTTGACCAGGTAGGCCCGGCAGGCGTGCAGGAAGCGGACGTGCGGATCGGCGTCCACGGGCGGCAGGGCCGCCAGCGCCTGGTCCAGCTCGGGGACGTGGCGTCCGTCCAGCCAGTGCGAGGCGTGCGCCAGCAGCAGGTCCCGCCTGGTCTCCAGTACCGGCTGCACCCACCAGCCCAGCCAGTACCAGGAGTTCAGCGTCCGCCGGTGACGGGCCCGCTGTTCCCCGAAGCGGTCCCGGTGGGCGTACATGCGCAATAACGCGTTCGTGGTGTCGACGCGGAGCGCGTGCAGGCCCAGCCAGCCATCCGCCATCGCGGGATCGAGTCGTACGGCCGTCCGGAACTCCTCCTCGGCCTGCGGGTAGGCGCCCATCGTGCAGGCGTCCACTCCTCGCAGCCAGGCGAGTTCGGCCGGGGCGTGCGCGCTGCTGCCGTGCGCGGCGAAGTCCATCACATCCCCCACAAGCGTGCCCCCGTGGTGCCCAGCAACCCCCGCGATGCGTACACGAGTTGTCGCTGCGCCGATGAAATCAGGGGTGCATCGTACCTGCGGTTACGCACCTTACGTAGGGTGCGACGAAGACGGGCCGGGTGTGCATCGGGGCGGTCCACGGTGACACAGGGTGAGGAATCGGCCGGGATGTGCCCCCTGCGACGCCGCGACGGAGGTGTGCCGGGCGGGACGTGACGGGGGAGCGGGGAGCGGCACGAAGACCCCGATCACGGGGGAACAATCGGGGGCTTCGCGTCCGCGGCGGCCGGTGAGGGCCGCTTCTTCAGAACGTAAGGCCGTCCCGGCCCCCCGGTCAAGCGGCCTGGAGGCACCCGCGCAGCGGGTCTTTCCGCGGCCCCTCAGCCCTGGGGGGACCCGTCACCCTCAGTCACTCGGGCATCGGTTCCAGCCACCCCAGCCGCCCCGGAAGTCCACTCGTATCCCGTACCGCTCTGCCGCACCAGGGTGTCCGCGAAGGGGCGCGAAGGGTCATCCGAGAAGTGCGCGAGCTCCGCGCGCTCCCATCCGTCCCAGAAGTCGGAAAGTTCACGCCCGTCCCGGTCGCGCCCGCGCCCCCAGGACTTCACGCGCGGGGTTTCCATCCACAGCAGCCGCGCCAGGTGCGGGCGCAGGGCGCGCCGTCCGGCGCCGACCCCCTCCACGAGCAGCACCGGAGCCGGCTCCAGCACCTGCTCGGGCCCGAACCGCCGCTCGACCCAGTCGTACGGTGCCCAGTGCGCGGCCCGCCCCGCGGCGAGCGGCTCCAGCACCTGAGCCCGCAGCCGCCCCACCCAGCCGAACAGCTCCTCGTGCGTGGCCACATCGTCCAGCCGCAACACGGGAACCCCGCCCAGCGCCTCGGCGAGCGCCCCCGCGAAGGTGGTCTTCCCGGACCCGGCGTGCCCGTCGATCCCGACGAGGCGGACGGGGCCGAGGGAGGGTGGCAGGGCGAGGATCTCGCGCGCGAGGGGCTGAAGTGACGACTGGTCTTCCACGCCCCCCACCGTATGACCTCCGCCCGCGCACGAGAGACGGGCCCTGCGGGGCGAAGTCCCCTACCCACCCTTCGCCCGTTCCCCGGGGCTCCGCCCCGGACCCCGTGCCTCAAACGCCGGCGGAAATCCAGCCCCTCCGGCGTTTGAGGAGCGGGGGTCCGGGGGCTGGCCCCCGGGAACGGCGCCGCACCCGGCAACGGGTCCGGGGCGGAGCCCCGGGGAACGGTGGAAGGGCGGGTAGGGGACAGCCCCGCAGGGCCCGCCCCCGGGGGACCGGTAGAGGTAAGGGGGGCGAGGGGGCCGCGCCCCGTCACCCCGACACGGCTCCCGGCTTCACGGCCCCGCACGCGGGAACTGGAAGGGTGGGCGGGAGCCGACCCGCCGCACCGACCCCTGGGGGCCACGCCGATGACCGCACCCACACCCCGCCGAGCCCTACTGGCGGTAGCCCTGGCGGCAGCCGCGGCCACCGTCCCCGGCGGCCGAGCCTCGGCGGCCGGGCCGAAGCCCGCCCCCGGGGCCCCGGGGCAGGCCCCGACCACCCCGCCCCCGGCCGGAGCCACCACGGAAGCCGCCGCCGGAGCCACCCGCAAGACGGTCGACAACCGCTTCTGGTACTCGTACGCCCACTGGACCGCCGGCCTCCACCAGGGCACCACCGCCATCGGCGGCGCCCGCCCCGGCCTGGAGATCAAGACCCCGACGGGCCGCACCGAGTACACGGACCCGCACACCGCCAAGAAGAGCACCTGGGAGTACGCGACCTGGACCTCCCCGGTCCACACCTCCACCGTGCCCGCCACAGAGGCCATCGCCTCCTGGAACGCCCGCACCCCGGCCGGCACCTGGATCCAGGCGGAACTGCGCGGCACCTACACCGACGGGACCGCCTCCCCCTGGTACGTGATGGGCCGCTGGGCCTCCGGCGACGGCGACATCCGCCGCACCTCCGTGGACGGGCAGACCGACGGCAAGTCCACCGTCTGGACGGACACCCTGGCCGTGGACGCCCCCGCGGGCGGGCTGCGGATCAAGGACTGGCGGCTGCGCCTGACCCTGTACCGCAAGCCCGGTGCGAGCCGCGGTCCCACGGTGTGGCTGGCCGGCGCCATGGTCTCGGACCTACCGGACCGGTTCACCGTCCCCGCCTCCGCGGCCTCCGGCGGGGCCCACGAGCTGAAGGTGCCGAGGTACTCGCAGGAGACGCACGCCGGCCAGTACCCCGAGTACGACAACGGCGGCGAGGCCTGGTGCAGTCCGACCTCCTCGCAGATGATCATCGAGTTCTGGGGCCGCAGGGCCAGCGCCTCCTCCGTGGCCTGGGTCAAGAAGGGCTACGCGGACCCGCAGGTCTGCCACGCCGCCCGCTCCACCTACGACGCCGCGTACAAGGGCTGCGGCAACTGGCCCTTCAACGCCGCCTACGCCGCCACCTACCGGCAGCTCGCCGGGGTGGTCACCCGCCTCGGCTCCCTCACCGACCTGGAGACCCTGGTCCGGGCCGGGGTCCCGGTCATCACCTCCCAGTCCTTCACGGCGGAGGAGCTCACGGGCGCGGGCTACGGCACGGCCGGCCACCTGATGACCGTCATCGGCTTCACCGCCGCCGGCGACGTGATCGCCAACGATCCGAACTCGGCCGACAACCCCGCCGTGCGCCGCGTCTACCGCCGTCGGCAGTTCGAGAACAACTGGCTGCGGACCAAGCGTCACAACGCGGCCGGCAAGGTCGTCTCCGGCACCGGAGGCGTCTGCTACCTCTACGGTCCGATCAGGCCGAGCCCGGCCCAGGTCCTCGCGCTGCGGGCGGTCGGCGTGCTCTGAGAATTCGCATTGCCCCGAACGGCATGTAAGTGCAACATAAAGGGCAAAAGGGCAATAGGAGCTTCTCATAGGAGGCAGCCCGCCATGACCACCCAACCGAGAATCGAACACCACCCCGACCTCGCTGAGATGCGCTCGCGGTTCGAGCGGGTCACCAGCACCCCGAGCGCCCAGGTCGTCGAAGCACTGGCCCTGATGACGGGCCTCTACATCGCCGCTTCGCCGTGGATCGCCGGATTCAGCGGGCTCAGCTCGCTGGCGATCAACAACCTGATCGCGGGCCTGGCGTACTGCCTGTGCATGAGCGGACTCGGCTCCGCTTACGAACGCACCCACGCCATGGCCTGGACGGCGGTCGGTCTCGCCGCCTGGACGATCGTCGCGCCCTTCGTCATCTCCGGCGACGTCAGCACCACCCGCACGGTGTGGAGCAACGTCATCGCCGGCGGCATCGCCCTGTGCCTGGCACTGGCGATGGCGGGCATGGCGGGCCGCGACCGCACCACCTGATCCGGCACGCACCCCTCACGCCCCCGGTCCGCACCACGCGGCCGGGGGCGTGAGACATGCCACCCGTGACCATCGTCTCTACCGCGAGGGCCGCCCCCGCTGTCACATTGGAGGGCATGACCGCACACAGCGCCGCCCTGACCGCCCGCGCCCGCAACCTGGTCCGCACCGGCGGACCCGAGGACGATTCCTCCTCCTGGCTGGAGCACGTGCTCGGCTGGACCCTGGTCGTGGTCGTGGCCATGTTCGTCACCCAGGTCGGCTGGTTCTTCTAAGCCTCCGGCTCCGGCTCCACCCGCCAGTGCCCGTCCGGCACGCCCACCAGCCCGTACAGCGTCCGCACGGGCGAGCGCGCCGGCAGCAGCACCACCCCGGCCAGCAGGGCGAACCCCCCGGTCCCGGCCCACCACCCCAGCAGCCGGACGAGGACGCTCGCGCCCACCGCCCCCGCGAAGGGCAGCGCGTAGACCCCCGCCCCGGCGATCGCCACCGCGATCACCCGGGGCACCTTGAGGTCCGCCGCGGCGCCCGGCAGTCGCCAGCCCTCCACCAGCCAGCCGATCTCGGCCAGCAGCATCGTGCCGATGACGGCCGTCCCGAAGATCAGTACGGCCAGGAAGGTGCCCGAGGTCGCGAAGGCCAGGACGCCGTTCGCGACGCCCTGCGAGGACCAGTCGGCGAAGGCCCGCGGATCGGCGCTCAGCAGCCGCTCGTACCCCGTGCCGTCCCACCCGTGGATCAGGGTGAAGAACAGCAGGAAGTACCCGGCCACGGCCTGGAGGTACCCCCAGTACCCGGCCCCGACCAGGACGAACAGCCGCGCCGCCAGGAACCCGAGCAGCGCGCCGACCACCACCGAGGCCCCGTAGAAGAGGGCGAATCCGGCCCACACCCCGTCGTGGTCGCGGGCCGCGTGCATCGTCGCCCAGGCAGGGTTCTGCCAGAGCAGGTAAGCCCCGGTGGGGGCGGGCAGCAGGGCCGCGTAGAGCAGGGTGAGGGCCAGGTACGGATTGGCCGCGCGGCTCCTCGTGCGGACCCCCTCGCCCCGGACCGACCGCTGCCACCACTGGAGCTGGCGCCCGGCGGCCACCGCGAAGGTGGCGCCGATGCCGTACGCCCACAGCGGCGCGGCCTGGACGGGGATCACGAGGCCACCAGCCGCAGATCGTCGGTCTTGATCACGTCGGAGGTGACGAGCGCCTGCTCCGCGCTCACCCGGGTCATGAAGACGAACGGCGGGATGACCGGGGGAGCGGGCAGCCCGTCCGGGCTGAAGGTCACGCAGAGCAGCCCTTCGATGCACCCGCTGAACCTCGTCAGGTACAAGGTCACGTCGCCGCTCAGGTCGAGCCGCCTCGCGGCGAGCCCGTACTCCTCGCGGCCGTCGCGGCTGCGGAGCTCGTAGTCGGTGAGCGTGGCGGCCCGCATCCGCAGGACCAGCACCTTCAGCGGGCCGTCCGCCGTGGGCACGTGGGTGACCCCCGCGAAGGCGAACCCCTGCGGAGCGAAGAGCGAGGTGGTCACGGTCGGGGGCGTGCGCGCGGCCATCGGCGGACCGCCATGGGCGGCCCTCGCCTCCCCGGTGCCGCCCATCAGCGAGGCGAGCAGCACCACCGGCAGGGCGGCGGCCAGCGTGCGCGGCCCGCTGCCGTCCAGGCTCGGGAGGTACGGGCCCTGCTCGCCCGCCTCCGGGTCGGGCAGCGGGGTCCAGCCGAAGGCCAGCGCGCTGCCCGCGATGCCGAGCAGCATGCCGAGGAGGAAGCCGCCGAGGTTGGTCGCCACGAAGGACAGCACCGAAAGCAGCAGCGCGTGGACGGAGACGTAGGCCCGGGCCTGCGGCAGCAGCCACAGGAACAGGCCGGCGGCGATCAGCGCGAGGCCGATCCCGATGGCGGCGATCCCGCCGAGGCCCAGGCTGACCAGCACCGTGAGAGGGGAGAGCGGGACCAGCAGCAGCTCGGTCCCGCCCGCGATCACGAGCAGCCCGCCCCAGAAGGGGCGGGTGCGGCGCCAGGCGCGCAGTCGCCGCCGGGGGCCGGGCAGCGGGAGCCGTCGTTCCAGCCACCCGCTGCCCGGCCCGGCGGCCCCGCGCGGGCCTAGAAGCACTTCTTTCCGTCCAGGCTGACGTTCAGCTTCAGGCCCTTGAGGTGGAAGTTGCCGCCGGTCGCCGACCAGGCGTGCGACTTCACGTCCACCACCTCGATGTCCCCGGCCTGGAGGCCGAACTTGCCGGCCTCGCCCTTGATCCCGCCGACCTGATCGAGGGTGGAGGCGTCGCGGCCGATCTGGGCCGTCCCGAAGACGGCGTCGCCGGCCAGGTCCTCGCCGTCGATGACGAGATTGCTGGCGGTGACGTTGCCGGCCGGGCCGCCCGCGGTCAGCTTGAAGACCACCTTGCCCACCGGGGTGTCGACCTCGGCGGCCTGGCAGATGTCCGTGAGGGTGGCCTCGCCGATGCCGAGCAGCGCGACGGGATGCCCCTTGCCGTCGACGGAGCGGTCCGTGTGCACGTAGGAGGCCAGGCCCTTGCTGCTCAGTTTGGACGAGGAGACCTGGAAGCTGGTCCCCGAGACGGCGAAGGAGGCGGCGAGCGCGCCCTGCGCCATGACCATCGTCATCGCCCCGACCGCGACGACCGCGGGCATCGCGAGGGCGGCCGTCTTCTTCCAGTTGACCCGGCCCTCGGGTGCGTTTCTCTTGGTGCTCGTCCTGCCGTTGCCCATGAGGTGTTCCTCCCGTACGTCGTCCGGTGCGCAGGGGGAGTGCAAAGGGGGGTGCACAGGGGTCTGCCATACTGCGGGCTTCCTGTGGCAGTTCGAGGCTAGGGCTGAATTTGAATAATAGTCAACAGCGCGGAACGACCGGACGTTCGCAGGTTCGGCGGGCCGAACTGATAGCGATCGGCCGCAAGTTGTTCGCCGACACCTCGTACGACGCGCTCTCCATGGACGACATCGCCAAGCACGCAGGCGTGGCCAAGGGGCTCATCTACTACTACTTCAAGAGCAAACGCGGCTACTACCTGGCCATCGTCGAGGACTCGGTGGCCGAGCTCGTGGCCCGCGCCGCGGGCGAGAGCGAGCTGCCCAACGCGCAGCGGGTGCGCACCACCATCGACGGCTACCTGTACTACGCCGAGCACCACCAGGCCGCCTACCGCACCATCGTCACCGGTGGCGTCGGCTCCGACTCCGAGGTCCTCGCCATCCGCGACGCCGTCCGCGAGGAACTCATCGCGACCATCGCGGAAGGCGCGTACGGCCGCCGCGAGATCCCGCCGATCGCCCGGCTGGCACTGGTCGGCTGGCTGGCGGGCGTCGAGGGCAGCACCCTCGACTGGATCGGCCCGGGGGAGCCTGCGACGCAGGTCCTGGTGGAGGTCCCGGCGCAGGTCCCGGCCCAGGTCCCGGCCCAGGCTCCCGCGCGAGTTCCTGCGCCGGCTTGTGACGAGACTCCTGGCGGGACCGCCGCCGAGACTCCCGGCGACACCTCCGGCCAGACCTCCGAGTGTCCCCCTGGACACCCCCCTGAGCACCTCCCTGAGCACGCCCTCGCTCAGGCCCGGGAGGGCCGTGGGCCCGGGGTTCCCGGGCAGCCCGGCCACCCCGACCGGGCCGAGTTCGGCGCCCTGCTCGTGCGCACGCTGCGTGCGACCCTGACGGTGATCGAGGAGTTCGCCCCCGAGTGCCCGGCCCCGCCCGTCCCCGAGGAGGATCTCGCGCCCGTGACGGGAAGCCCCTGATCGGGCATACTCAACCGCCGCAGCCCCTTGAACTGGACCTTCCCGCGATCCGGGAGGGCACCATCGGCTGTGAGCCCCGAGACCCGGCGACGCGTACCACCCTCACGCGCCGCCCCGTGCTGGACGAGTGAGGAGAGCGCAGCCATGACCGACCGCGCGCCGCAGGTGGACCGATCGCTGCCCACCGAGGAGTCCCGCGACCTGCTCGCACTCGTACGCGAGATCGCGCAGCGGGAGATCCGCCCCCGGGCCGCCGAGGAGGAGGACGCCGGCAGCTTCCCCCGGGAGGTCTTCGGACTGCTCTCCGAGGCCGGACTGCTCGGGCTCCCGTACGCAGGCGAGTTCGGCGGCGGCGACCAGCCGTACGAGGTCTACCTCCAGGTGCTGGAGGAGCTGGCCGCTGCCCGGCTGACCGTCGGGCTCGGCGTCAGCGTGCACTCGCTGGCCTGCCACGGCCTGGCCGGCTACGGAACCAAGGAGCAGCAGGCCGCCCACCTGCCCGCCATGCTCGGCGGCGGGCTGCTCGGCGCGTACTGCCTCTCCGAGCCCGCCTCGGGCTCGGACGCGGCCTCCCTGACGACGAAGGCGGTCCGGGACGGCGACGGCTGGGTGATCAACGGCACCAAGGCCTGGATCACCCACGGCGGCGTCGCCGACTTCTACACGGTGCTGGCCCGCACCGGCGTGGCCGGCCCGAAGGGCATCACCGCCTTCCTGGTCCCGGGCGACGCGGAGGGCCTCACGGCCGCGGTCCCCGAGAAGAAGATGGGCATGAAGGGCTCGCCCACCGCCCAGCTGAACTTCGACGGCGTCCGGGTCCCCGACTCGCGCCGCATCGGCGAGGAGGGCCAGGGCTTCACCATCGCCCTCGCCGCCCTGGACGCGGGCCGCCTCGGCATCGCCGCGTGCGCGATCGGCGTGGCCCAGGCCGCCCTGGACGAGGCCCTGGCCTACGCCCTGGACCGCAAGCAGTTCGGACACCCCATCGCGGACTTCCAGGGCCTGCGGTTCATGCTGGCCGACATGGCGACGAAGATCGAGGCGGGCCGCGCGCTGTACCTCGCGGCGGCCCGGCTGCGGGACGCGGGCAAGCCCTTCTCCCGCCAGGCGGCGATGGCCAAGCTCTTCTGCACCGACGCGGCGATGGCCGTCACGACGGACGCGGTCCAGGTGCTGGGCGGCTACGGCTACACGGCGGACTTCCCGGTCGAGCGGCTGATGCGCGAAGCGAAGGTCCTCCAGATCGTGGAAGGCACGAACCAGATCCAGCGCATGGTGATCGCCCGCCACCTGGCGGGGCCGGAATCCCGCTGACAGGCCGGCCCGGGACACGTCCTTCGCGCCGGTCCTGGCCCACGGCCTGACCTGGATCGCGGCACGCAGCGGCGGGCGGCTCGTCGGCTACGTCAACGTGGCCTGGGACGGGGGCGCGCACGCCTTCGTCCTCTCGACACCACGGTGCACCCGGACGAGCGCCGCCACGGGCTCGGAGTGCGGGCGCGCAGTGGTTCCACGTGGACTACGAGCCGCACCTCGGCGCGTTCCTCGCCCGGTGCGGTTTCCGCCCGACGGCGGCGGGCCTGATCGCTCTGTGAGCGGTCAGCCGCCGCCGAAGAGGGGGCCGGTCGGCCAGATGGGCGAGGAGGCGATCCGGGACCACTCCGGATCGCGCTGCCCCGGCACGGTCCGGCCGTCCGCCTCCCACCGGGTGAGCAGCGCGCTGTAGATGGGCGGGTCGGGGGCCTGCCGAACCGATTCTTCGTACCCTGCGGCCGGCGCCCTTCGGCGGCGCCCCACCCTCGGCGTGGAAGTCTCCATCGTGGTCATACCGGGCCAACGCGTCACCGGACCCACGGGTAACCCCGCCCATCCGTTCGACCTGTCCCCACCCCCGACACCACCCGAGCCGTGCTCGCCGCACCCCTGCAGCCCGACGCCGGCCAAAACTCCAGCCCCGCCCGGCGTTTGAGGCGCGGGGGCGCGGGGGCAGGCCCCCCGAAACGGTGCCGCACCCGGCAACGGGTCCGGGACGCAGCCCCTGGGAACTGTGCGGGGGCAGGTCCCCCGAAGTGGTGCCGTACCCGGCAACGGGTGTGGGACGCAGCCCCTGGGAACCGTGCGGGGCAAGCCCCCCGAAACGGCGCCGCACCCGGCGACGGGTCCGGGGCGTAGCCCCGGGGAACGGTGGAAGGGCGGGTAGGGGACAGCCCCGCAGGGCGCCGCGGGTTCGGTGCCGACCGACCAGAGCTCCGGGCGCCCGGCCGGGGAGCACCCCCGGCGAGCACACCCCGGCCCGCCGGGCCCCACCCCGGGGTCAACCCCGCACCCCCAGGGGGCCCACGCCCAGGAGGGCCCGCCCCCCGTCGACGGCCCGCCCCAACCGGGCCCCCGCACGACGTGTCTCCCTGACAGTCTGTGCCACAACTCTGGCCCCCGCCCCGCAATCTGACGTACCGTCATTTCCGCTCAGGTGTCATCCCTCGCACCCGTATCCGGAGGTTCGTCATGCCCGCCGACCGGCCCGTACCGCTCGATGAATACCCCATCCACCAGGCCCCGTTGTCGATGAAGCACCTCGTCACCGGCGACCGCAACGCCTACGACCGCTGCATCTTCCACGTCTTCGACCACGCGGGCCGCGCCGTTCTGATCCTCGGCCTCGGGGTCTACCCCAACGCCGGCGTCATCGACGCCTACGCCACCCTCCGCGTCGGCGACGAACTCCTCGCGGTCCGGGCCTCCGACGCCCTCACCGACGACCGCATGAACCTCTCCGTCGGCCCGCTGCGCATCACCGTCGACGAACCCCTCCGGCGGATCACCCTCACCTGCGCCGCCGACCCCGAGGACCCCGACGGGCTCTCGTACGAGATCGCCTGGACCGCGGAGTTCCCCGCCGTGTGGGAGCCGCACCACACCCAGCGCCGGGGTGACCGCCTGATCCTCGAAGGTCGCCGCTTCGTCCAGGCGGGCAGCGTCACCGGCACCATCCGTGCCAAGGGCGAGGAGTTCACCCTCGACGCCGACTGGACCGGCACCCGCGACCGCAGCTGGGGCGTGCGCCCGATCCCCGGCGAGGAGGGCGGCCGGGCCGCCGAGGAGCACCGGCCCGAGGGCTTCCACTGGCTCTGGATCCCCGTCCGGTTCGAGGACCGCTTCCTCATGGTCATCACCCAGGAGGACGCCGACGGCCACCGGGCCCTCAGTGAGGCCGTCCAGGTCTTCCCCGAGGGCAGCGGCCGCCACGACGTGCAGCTCGGCTGGCCGCACACCGACATCCGCTACCGACCGGGCGGCCGCCACCCCGAGAGCGCCGTCGTCCACCTCACCGATCCGGCCGGCCGCAAACCCCTGGAACTCGGCGTGGAGATCCTGAACTCCTCCCCGCTCGCCGTCGGGGCCGGCTACCCGCCCGCCTCCGACTGGCAGCACGGCACCTGGCAGGGCCGCGGCTGGACCGACCGCCGCACCTACGACCTCTCCGACCCCGCGGCCCACCCCATGGCCGCCTTCGGCGTCACCGACCACTCGGCCCGCTTCACCCTCGAAGGCCGCACCGGCTACGGCATCTTCGAGCACGGCAGCTTCGGCCGCCACGACCCCAGCGGCTTCGCCGACTACAGCTCGGTGGCCCCTTAGGGCCTGTCACGGCGACCGGCACCTCACACCCAACAGCCAAGCCAGAGAAGGGGTTTCCCATGGCAGGACCGGCACCGCGCCCCCGTACCTCCACCCGCGAACCCGAGGAGCTGGGCCGGCGCCTCGCCGCCTGGCTCGACACCGAGCTCCCCGGCGCCAAGGTCACCAACATCTCCGTCCCCGGCTCCAACGGGATGTCCAGCGAGACCCTGCTCTTCGACATCGACCACCCCGACGCCCCGATCCGCGCCTGCGCCCTGCGCCTCGCCGCCGACCCGGCCGCCTACACCGTCTTCCCCACCTACGACATGCCCCGCCAGCACCGGGTCATGAGCCTGGTCGCCGCCCACACCGACCTGCCGGTCCCGCGCGTGCAGTGGCTGGAGGAGGACCCGGGCCCGCTCGGGGCCCCGTTCTTCGTGATGGCCCGCGCCGAAGGGCGCGTACCGCCCGACGTGATGCCCTACACCTACGAGGGGAACTGGCTGCACGCCGCGACCGACGCGCAGCGCGCCGCGCTCCAGGAGTCGAGCATCGCGCTGCTCGGCCGTCTGCACGACCAGTTCCCGCCGGAGGAGGCGTGGTTCCTCCTCCCGGACGGCGACGGGAGCCCGCTGCGCCGCCACGTAGAGTCCCAACGCGCCTACTACGACTGGGTGGTGGCGGGGAAGTCCCGATCACCGCTACTGGAGCGGGCGTTCGCCCGCCTCGAAGAGCTCTGGCCGGACGACGAGGGCGGCCCGGCCGTCCTCAACTGGGGCGACGCGCGCATCGGCAACGTCATCTACGAGGCCGACGGCTTTGAACCCGTGGCCGTACTCGACTGGGAGATGGCGGCCTGCGCCCCGCGCGAGGTCGATCTGGGCTGGACGGTCTACCTGCACCGCTTCTTCCAGGACCTGACCGTCAGCTTCGGCCAGCCGGGCCTGCCGGGCTTCCTGCGCCGCGAGGACATAGAGCGCCGGTACGCCGAACTCACCGGGCACACGCCGCGGGACATGGAGTTCCACACGCTCTACGCCGCCCTGCGGCACGGGATCGTGATGCTGCGCATCGCCTACCGGCAGGCGCACTTCGGCGAGGTGGAGATCCCGGCGGATCCCGACAGCTTGATCCTGCACCATGCCAGCCTCACCGCCATGGTGCAGGGAACGTACTGGTAGACCCCCGGCGGCCGCTCGGCCCGGGGCTCAGGCGGCCTGCGCGTGCTGGCGCATCTGCGGCATCGCCGCGAGCGCCGGCATCCGCACGGGACGCGAGCCGGGGCCGCCGACGTGCGAGAAGGGCTGCGTCCGCCAGTCCAGCCCCTGCGGTAGCGCCAGGTGGACGACGGGCTCCAGCTCGAGTTCCTCGGCGGGCTCGTCGTCACCGAAGCCGAGGGTGGGCAGCGCGTCGGAGGCGGGCCGTCCGGTGCCCGCGCACACCGTGAGCCCGAAGGGGTTCCACGGGGTCAGGCAGAGGGCGTGCTCCGGCAGGAACTCCTCGTCCGCGACGAGCGCGATCGACTGGCCGCAGTCGGGGCAGGTCGCGTGGTGGATCTCGAAGCCCTCGGAGTATTCGAGGTAGTCGTCGTCATCGGCGTAACCGCTCTCGACGATTTCCAGGGGCTCCGGTTCGGTACGACCGGCGCGCTTGGTGTTCAGCATGGATGTACTCCCCCTTGGGTGGGCCGGGCGGGCAGGTTCTTCGGCCACGGCCACCCCAAGCACTTCCCGTCGCGCGGCACGAGTAACCACATCAGGCCGCCGTACGCCCGCATACCCCTGTGGCCTTGGTCACATGCCTGCCGCAGGTGCCACCTCAATCCGTGGACACGGCTGGGCCTGAACGGTTCGGGGACGTAAGTTGTGCGGCTATGAGCGCAATGGAGGAGCTGGACCGCCAGATCGTGGATCTGCTCGTGCGGGACGGGCGGATGAGCTACACGGACCTGGGCAAGGCCACCGGACTGTCCACGTCGGCGGTCCATCAGCGAGTACGCCGGCTGGAGCAGCGCGGTGTCATCCGCGGGTACGCGGCCGTCGTGGACCCGGAGGCCGTCGGTCTCCCCCTCACGGCCTTCATCTCGGTCAAGCCCTTCGACCCGAGCGCACCCGACGACATCGCGGACCGGCTGTCCGGGGTTCCCGAGATCGAGGCCTGCCACAGCGTCGCGGGCGACGAGAACTACATCCTCAAGGTCCGCGTGGCCACCCCGCTCGAGCTGGAAGACCTCCTGGGCCGCCTGCGCGCCCTGGCCCACGTCTCCACCCGCACGACGGTGGTCCTCTCCACCCCGTACGAGGCCCGCCCGCCCCGGGTGTAAATCAGCCCCTCCGGCCAACCCCAGCCCCTCCGGCGTTTGAGGAGCGGGGGTCCGGGGCCAGGCCCCCGGGGAACGGGCGAAGGGCGGGTAGGGGAATCGCCCCCGGACCCCCTGCGAAGGGGCCGCGGTCCGGAACCGGGAACGCACCCGCCAGACTGTCGGCATGACAGACCGCACCGCCGACTCCGCCAACGCCGCCGGAGGCCCCCGCACCGCCGACTCCAGCCCCACCGCCGGAGGCCCCCGTACGGTCCTCCTGCGCGGCGGCGAGGTCCACAGCCCCGCCGATCCCTTCGCCACCGCGATGATCGTGGAGCGCGGCCACATCGCCTGGGTCGGCTCCGAGGGCGCCGCGGACGCCTTCGCGCAGGGCGTGGACGAGGTCGTCGACCTCGGCGGGGCGCTCGTCACCCCCGCCTTCACCGACGCCCACGTGCACACCACCTCCGCCGGCCTCGCCCTGACCGGCCTGGACCTCTCCACGGCCGCCTCCCTCGCCGAAGCCCTCCAGCGCGTGCGCGCGTACGCGGATGGCCGCCCCGCCGACCGGGTGCTGCTCGGCCACGGCTGGGACGCCGCCCGCTGGCCCGAGCGCCGCGCCCCCCGCAGGCAGGAGCTCGACGAGGCCACCGGCGGCCGCCCGCTCTACCTCAGCCGCATCGACGCGCACTCCGCCGTGGTGACCACGGCCCTGCTCCGGCTCGTACCCGAGGTCCGCGAGGCCGCCGACGAGCCGCTGACCCAGGGCGCCCACCACGCCGTACGCCGCGCCGCGCTCGGCGCCCTCACCCCGGCCCAGCGCGCCGAGGCCCAGCGGACCGCCCTCGACCGGGCCGCGTCCCTCGGGATCGGCTCCGTCCACGAGTGCGGCGGCCCGGAGATCTCCTCCCCGGAGGACTTCACCGCCCTCCTGGAGCTGGCGCGGACCCACCCCGGCCCCCGTGTCTTCGGCTACTGGGCCGACCGGGACCTCGCCCGGGTCAAGGAACTCGGCGCGGTCGGGGCCGCCGGCGACCTCTTCGTCGACGGAGCCCTCGGCTCGCACACCGCCTGCCTGCACGCCCCGTACGCCGACGCGGAGCACACCGGCGTCGACTACCTCGACGCGCGGGCCGTCGCCGAACACGTCGCCGCCTGCACCGAAGCGGGCCTCCAGGCGGGCTTCCACGCCATCGGAGACGCCGCGATCACCGCCGTGGTCACCGGGGTCCGGGCCGCCGCCGACAAGGTCGGCCTGGACCGCGTCCGTGCCGCCCGGCACCGGGTCGAGCACGCCGAGATGATGACCCCGGCCACCATCGCGGCCTTCGCCGAGCTCGGCCTCACGGCCTCCGTGCAGCCCGCCTTCGACGCGCTGTGGGGCGGCGAGCAGGGCATGTACGCCGACCGGCTCGGCGGCGAGCGCGCCCGCACCCTCAACCCGTACGCGGCCATGCTCAAGGCAGGCGTCCCGCTCGCCTTCGGCTCCGACGCCCCGGTCACCCCGCTCGACCCCTGGGGCGCCGTCCGGGCGGCCGCCTTCCACCACACCCCCGCCCACCGGATCTCCGCACGGGCCGCCTTCGCGGCCCACACGCGGGGCGGCTGGCGGGCCCTGGGACGCGACGACGCGGGCATCCTCGTCCCCGGCGCCCCGGCCGACTACGCGGTCTGGGACACGGCCGAACTGGTGGTGCAGGCCCCCGACGACCGGGTCGCCCGCTGGTCCACGGACCCCCGTTCGGGCACCCCCGGACTGCCGGACCTGACCCCCGGCGGCGAGCTGCCGGTCTGCCTGGCCACCGTGGTCGGCGGCCGGGAGGTATTCGTACGGCCACAGGGGTGATCCGGGTGGCCGTGGTTCGGTGAGGGCGGCCGGACCCGGATAGGTTCGGCCGGGTCCACCACCGGACGTCCGAACCGGACGGAGCCGATCGCACAGCCGCGCCCGCGCCTCGGGGGCGAGGGAAGGTTTCGCCGCAAGGGTGTCCCCCCTGCTTCGCAGGAGTGGGGCGGGGTTCCCCCCTGCTCCGAAGGGGCTTGGGGGCGGGTGGCCTCAGATCGGGGCCCTGCGGTCCAGTAGACAACGGTCAGGCGGCCCGCAGCCAGCGGGAGCCGGTCCGGCCCGAAGGACCGCGGGCCCCGATCGCTGTTCTAAAATCATCCTCTGCGACACGACGTACAGGATGTACGAGAACGCAAAAGGGGAATCAGTGAGCGACGGCGGACAGCGAAGCTACGGACCGCTCGGCACGGCCTTGGTGATCATTCCGACCTACAACGAGGCGGAGAACATCGGGCTGATCGTCGGCCGCGTCCGCGCGGCTGTACCCGGGGCCCACGTCCTGGTCGCCGACGACAACAGCCCTGACGGCACCGGAAAGCTCGCCGACGAGCTGGCCGCCGCGGACGACCAGGTCCACGTCCTGCACCGCAAGGGCAAGGAAGGACTCGGCGCCGCCTACCTGGCCGGCTTCGGGTGGGGCCTGGAGAACGGCTACGGCGTCATCATCGAGATGGACGCCGACGGCTCCCACCAGCCCGAGGAGCTGCCCAGGCTGCTCACCGCCCTGGAGGGCGCCGACCTGGTGCTGGGCTCCCGCTGGGTGCCGGGCGGCCGGGTCGTCAACTGGCCCAAGAGCCGCGAGTTCCTCTCCCGGGGCGGGTCCACGTACTCCCGGCTGATGCTGGGCGTCCCGATCCGCGACGTGACCGGCGGCTACCGCGCCTTCCGCCGCGAGACCCTCGAGGGGCTGGGCCTGGCCGACGTGGCCTCCGCCGGCTACTGCTTCCAGGTGGACCTGGCCCGCCGGGCCGTGCAGAAGGGCTTCCGCGTGGTCGAGGTGCCCATCACCTTCGTCGAGCGCGAGTTCGGCGACAGCAAGATGAGCAAGGACATCGTGGTGGAGGCCCTCTGGCGGGTCACCCAGTGGGGCATCAAGGAGCACGCCGGCAAGCTCTCGGGCAAGGTGTCGGACACGCTGACGGGCAAGCGGACGGGCAAGGCCCGGGACAAGTAGCCCGCGCGGGAGGTCGCCACCCCTAGGGGATGTCCGGTACCTCCGGCTGAGGACGTCTTTACTCCGGCCCAGGCACACTGGGGTTATGACGACCGGAGTTCCGACCTCTACGGCCCCCCGGCGGCGTTCGCCCGCCCGTACGTACCTTCCCCTGGCCATCGCGGCCTGGTTGATCCTGGAGATCTGGCTGCTCGGCCAGGTCGCCGGAATGATCGGCGGCGGGGGTGTCGCCCTGCTGCTCGCGGGCGGCCTGGTGCTGGGTGCGGTGGTCATCAAGCGGGCCGGGCGACGTGCCTTCAAGAACCTGACGGACACCTTCCAGCAGGCCCAGGAGGGCCGTCAGCCGACTCCGCCGCAGCCCGGCAAGCCCGGCTCGGGCAACGGGCTGACCATGCTGGCCGGCCTGCTCCTCATGATGCCCGGCCTGATCTCCGACGCGGCCGGTCTGCTGCTCCTGCTCCCGCCGGTCCGCTCCCTGATCGGCCGCCGGGCCGCCCGCTCCCTCGAGCGGAAGATGGCCTCCGCGCCGGCCGGCTCCTTCGGCGACGCCTTCCAGCAGGCCCGGATCCACTACCCGGACGGCAAGGTCGTCCCGGGCGAGGTCATCCACGGCGAGGTCATCCGCGAGGACGGGCCGCAGCGGCCCGACAACGGCCACCGGCCGCTGACCCCCTGACCACACTGACCCCCTGACCACACTGACCCCCTGAGCGCCCTGACCGGGAACCGTTCAGCGCGGCACCGCAAGACAGCACGAAGCCGAGGGGCCCCACCACACAGTGTGTGGTGGGGCCCCTCGGCTTCGTGCTGTCTTGCGGTGCCGCGGGTGCTGCTTGCCGCTGTGGCGTCCGGCTGTCAGGCGGACTTGCGGCTGTCCCGCGGATGCACGGCAATGTTCATGGCGCCGGAACGAAGGACCGCGAGCCTCTCGGCCAGCACTTCCTCCAGCTCCTCGCGGGTGCGCCGCTCCATGAGCATGTCCCAGTGCGTTCGCGCAGGCTTGCCCTTCTTCTCTTCGGGCCCATCCCCGTCAACCAGGAGTGCCATGGCGCCACACGCCTTGCACTCCCACTCCGGCGGAATTTCTGCCTCAACCGAGAACGGCATCTCAAATCGATGTCCGTTCTGGCATGCGTACTCCACCGCCTGGCGCGGGGCCAGATCGATGCCGCGGTCCGTCTCGTAGCTGGTAACCACGAGCCGCGTACCGCGGAGAGCTCGCTCACTCATGAATCGTGCCTCCCGGGCTTGTCGCCCACAGGACAGGTGTCGCTGTCGTCGTCATCCGGTCAACGTCCGGTCGGCGGTATAGATTCCCGCTCCGGGTCATGCGTCGCCCGTCGTACCGCCCCTTGTTGTACCCACCAGTGCCCGTTTTGTCACATCTGGCAGCAGATGTCACCCAACGTCTTCACTTCATAAGCACGCAGTAACGGTCCGCCTGGCAGGCCAAAGGCGTACACTACCGGCCCTTAGCTTGAACGTCGAAATTCGTTCCGAATTCGCGCGGCTGTGACCCCTCGGATGCGGCGGATCCCCGGTCAGATCCGCTCGGGTACAGGATTCCCCGCCGCCTCCACCGCGCGCCGCACCGGCACTCGGGCGAGCAGCACGAAACCCAGTGCGAAGAAGACCACCAACGAGATGATCGCGTCCCGGTAGCTGCCCGTGACCTGGTACGTGAGCCCGAAAACCAGCGGCCCCACCCAGCTCAGCCCCCGGTCGCTCATCTCGTACGCCGAGAAGTACTCGGCCTCCTTGCCCGCCGGAACCAGGTGCGAGAACAGCGAGCGGGACAGCGCCTGGCTGCCTCCCAGCACCAGCCCGATCATCGCGGCGAGTGCGAAGAACCACACCGGGGTCCGGGCCGGCAGGAAGTATCCGGCGGCCAGCGTCACGCCCCAGGCCGCCAGCGATCCGAGAATCGTCCGCTTGGCGCCGTACCGGAGGGCCAGCCGGCCCATCCCCAGCGCACCCGCCACCGCGAGGACCTGGACGAGCAGGATCGCCCCGATGAGGGTGGACTGCTCCAGCTTCAGCTCCTCCGATCCGTAGATCGAGGCCTGGGAGATCACCGTCTGCACGCCGTCGTTGTAGATCAGGTACGCCAGCAGGAACGACAGGGTCAGCGGGTAGCGCCGCATGTCCTTCAGGGTGGCGATGAGCTGCTTCCAGCCGCTGACGGCCGGGGCGGCGCCCGGCTCCCGGACCACGGCGCGGTCCCGCAGCCTGCGCAGCGGGATCAGCGCGAAGGCACCCCACCACAGGCCCGCGGAGGCCAGGCAGATGCGGATCGCCATGCCTTCGGTGAGACCGAAGGAGTCGTGGCCCATGTAGAGCGCCAGGTTCATCACGAGCATCAGCGAGCCCGAGGTGTATCCGAAGGCCCAGCCGCGCGAGGAGACCGTGTCCCGTTCGTCCGGCGTGGAGATCTGCGGCAGATAGGCGTTGTAGAGCACCATCGAGACCGACAGGGAGGCGTTCGCGACGATCAGGAGCAGTCCGCCCAGCAGGTAGCGCTCGCCCGCCAGGAAGAACATGCCGGCCGTCGCCGCGGCCCCGGTGTACGCGGCCACGGCCAGCAGCGGCTTCTTGCGGCCGGTCCGGTCGGCGACCGCCCCCGCCATCGGCATGAGCAGCACGGCCAGGATCACCGAGGCGGACACCGTGTAGGCGAAGAAGGAACCGGCCCGCACCGGGATGCCCAGCGGGTGCACGAAGCCCTCGGCGTCCGCCGCGGCCTTGGCGATCGACGTGAGGTACGGCCCGAGGAACACGGTGAGCACGCTCGCCGAGTACACCGACACCGCGAAGTCGTAGAAGTACCACCCGCGCTGCTCGCGCTTGCGCGCTGCCGTAGCCGCGGCCGTTGCCGCGCCGCCGGCTCTGCCGTCCTCGGCCCCCGGTTCCGCGTCTTCCGTCGTCTGCGCACTCATTGGTGCCCCCTCGCTGGTCCCCGTACCGCCGCGGCCGCCGCCACCTGGCGCGCAGCCGAACGGGCCGGTCAGGCCCAGGCTCCGCGCCGGTCCAGCACCGTGCGCAAGATGTCGATCCGGTCGGTCATGATGCCATCGACTCCCAGGTCCAGGAGAGCCTCCATGCGTTCCGGTTCGTTCACGGTCCACACGTGCACCTGGAGGCCCCGCTCGTGGGCCGTCCGCACGAACCTGCGATCCACCACGCGGATGCCCGCCTGGGTCTCCGGCACCTGCGCCGCCACCGCGCCCGCGCGCAGCGCGGCGGGGATCGCGTACGACCGCAGCCGCAGCCCGAGCACCCCCGCCACCCCGAACGAGGTAGCCAGGCGGGGTCCGGCGATCTTCTGGGCCCGGGCGACCCGGCGCTCGGAGAACGAGCCCACGCAGACGCGGTCCCAGACCCCGGTCCGCGCGATCAGGCCGACCAGGGGGTGCACGGCGGACTCGTCCTTGATGTCCACGTTCCACCGGGCGTCGGGGAACTCCTCCAGCAGGTCCTCGAAGAGCGCGAGGGGTTCGGTCCCGCCGGCCCGGACCTCGCGGATCCGGCTCCACGGCTGCTCCCGGATGCGCCCCCGTCCGTCGGTGACCCGGTCCAGGGTGGCGTCGTGGAAGGCGACCAGTTTCCCGTCGGCGCTGGCGTGCACATCGGTCTCGAAGTAGCGGTAGCCCGCGGCGGCGGCCCGCCGGAAGGCGGCGGCGGTGTTCTCCAGCCCGTCCGCGGCCCCGCCGCGGTGCGCGAAGGGGATCGGACCCGGGTGGTCGAGATAGGCGTGGGTTGGGCGTACGTGCGTCACCGCGGCAGTATGCCCCGTGCTCCCGCCGGCGCGGGAGCGCCCCCGGTGGCCGGTGGGTGAACGGCCGCCGAGTCGGTTCCGCGGCGTCCGGCGATCGAGGCCGGAGTACACGTCCGGGATGCCGCGGGGGAAGAGGTCGGGGGCCATCCTCCGGACGCTACAGGCGGACCCGATCCCGGGGCCTCCTCTATGTCGCGCGGGCACTCCGTGGCACCCTGGACCCCGCAGAACCAATCCAATGCGGGCCCCCGCGGGCCGGCAGGGGCCAATTCGACGAAGGTGGACCGGACGACATGGCGCAGTGGACCTCGGCCGTCGGTGCCGCACAGCTCGGCCGGCTCATCACCTCCCAGCAGGGCCGGACCGCCGCACCCGGCGGGCGCAAGCTGCCCGCGTACCGCTCGCTCGCCGACGGGGTCCGCCTGCTGGTCCTCGAAGGCCGCATCCCCGTGGCGGCCCGGCTCCCCGCCGAGCGGGAGCTGGCCGTCGCGCTCTCCGTCAGCCGCACCACCGTCGCCGCCGCCTACGAGGCCCTGCGCGGCGAGGGGTTCCTGGAATCCCGCCGGGGCGCGGGCAGCTGGACCTCGGTGCCCGCCGGCAACCCCATGCCGGCCCGAGGCCTGGAGCCCCTGCCCCCCGAGTCCCTCGGCTCGATGATCGACCTCGGCTGCGCCGCACTCCCGGCTCCCGAGCCCTGGCTCACCAAGGCCGTCCAGGGCGCCCTGGAGGAGCTCCCGCCGTACGCCCACACCCACGGGGACTACCCGGCCGGCCTGCCCGCGCTGCGCCGCATGCTCGCCGACCGCTACACCGAGCGCGGCATCCCGACCATGCCCGAGCAGATCATGGTCACCACGGGTGCGATGGGCGCCATCGACGCCATCTGCAGCCTCTTCGCGGGGCGCGGCGAGCGGATCGCCGTCGAATCCCCGTCCTACGCCAACATCCTCCAGCTCATGCGCGCCGCCGGGGTCCGCCTCGTGCCCGTCGCCATGGGGGAGGGGCTGACCGGCTGGGACATGGACGTCTGGCGCCAGGTGCTGCGCGACTCCGCCCCCCGCCTCGCCTACGTGGTCGCCGACTTCCACAATCCGACCGGGGCCCTGGCCTCCGACGAGCAGCGCCGCGCGATGGTCGAGGCGGCCCGTTCGGCGGGCACCGTCCTCGTCGCCGACGAGACGATGGTCGAGCTCCAGCTCGATCCGGCGATGGAGATGCCCCGCCCCGTCTGCTCCTTCGACCCGGCCGGCTCCACCGTCATCACCGTCGGCTCCGCCAGCAAGGCCTTCTGGGCGGGCATGCGCATCGGGTGGGTCCGCGCGGCCCCCGACGTCATCCGCAGCCTGGTGGCCGCCCGTGCCTACGCCGACCTGGGCACGCCCGTGCTGGAGCAGCTCGCGGTGGACTGGCTGATGCGCACCGGAGGCTGGGCGCAGGCCGTGGAGATCCGCCGGGACCAGGCCCGCGAGAACCGGGACGCCCTGGTGGCGGCGGTCCGCCGGGAGCTGCCGGACTGGGAGTTCCGGGTCCCGCTCGGCGGCCTGACCCTGTGGGCCCGCGCGGGCGGGCTCTCCGGTTCCCGGCTGGCCGAGGTGGGGGAGCGGGTGGGCGTACGGGTCCCCTCGGGGCCGCGGTTCGGCGTCGACGGGGCCTTCGAGGGGTACGTCCGGCTCCCCTTCACCGTCGGCGGCCCGGTGGCCGAGGAAGCGGCGGCCCGGCTGGCGGCCGCGGCCCGGCTGGTCGCCACCGGAGCGGGCGGCGGCGGCGCGGAGCCGCCGCGCACCTTCGTCGCGTAGGACAAGGCAGGCCACCGGCCAGGCCGGGGACCGGCCCTACGGGGCGTCCGCCGGGACCTCGGGGATCTCCGAGGCGTCGATCGCCGGGCCCTGCGCCTGGGCGGGCGGCTGGACGATGTGCAGCGGCTTGCCCAGGGTGACGTGGTCCGGGACGGGCTTGTGCGGCGCCTGCCGCTCGGGCAGCAGCTCCAGGACCGCCTGGCGGTGTCCCGGATGGGTGGCCTCGTCGTACGGGTCCGGCGTGGCCGGCACCTGGAGCCGGTGCACGGGACCGGCGCCGAGCCGGGCGTACCCGCGCCCCGGCGGCAGTACGGCCGTCGGCGTGGTGTGCGGGGGCAGCCCCAGCACGTCGGCGATCTGCTGGATCGTGGCGGCTCCGAGCACCACGCGGGCCCTGGTGTGCTGCCAGACGGAGTCGCCCAGCAGCTCCAGGTGGTCGAACTGCTCGGCCACCACCACGGTGACGTGCGCGGCGCGCCCGTGCCGCAGCGGCACCTGGAGCTGCGCGATCGGATCGGGGGCGCCCTCGGCGGCGGACAGGTGGGCCAGCACGCTGGGCCGGTCGAGCAGGATCCACAGCGGGCGGCGGGTGTCCTCGGGCGCGGGCCGGCCGGCTTCGCGGGCCCGGTGGGTGGCGATCAGGCGCCGCTCGGTCTCGCGGGCGGCCCATTCCAGGGTGGCCAGGGCCCCGGTCGGCCCGCACTCCACGGCGAGGACGCCGGCGCGGCCGGAGAGGCAGGAGTACTCGCCGGTGCCGCCGCCCTCCACGATCAGTACGTCGCCCCCGTGCCGCAGGGCCTGCAGGGCGACGGACCGCAGCAGGGTGGACGTACCGCTGCCGGGCTGGCCCACGGCCAGCAGGTGCGGCTCGGCGGAACGGGAGCCGGTGCGCCAGATGACCGGCGGCATGTCCCGGGGCTCGTCGCCGTCCAGGACGGGCAGCGTGCGCTGCACGCTGCCGCCGTCGGTGAAGCCGAGCACGGTCTCGCCGGGGGAGGTGACGAAGGGCTGGGCGGCGATACCTGTGGGCAGCGCCGCCAGCACGCACAGGTCGAGCTGGTTTCCCTCCTCGTCCCAGTCGAAGAGATACTCCCGTCCGCGCCCGGACTTGGCGTGCAGCAGTGCCTCGATCCGGGCCCTCGACGCGGCCTCGCCGTCGGTGAAGTAGGCCGGGTAGCGGATGTGGAGCCGGGTGACGCGGCCCGCCTCGTCGAACTCGTAGCCGCTGAAGGCCTTGTCCCACTCCCCGCCGTGGGCGAAGAGGGGGCTGGGGTCCTCCGGGATGGAGAAGTACGGCACGAGGGCTTCGTAGAGGGAGCCGAGCCGTTCGGTCTCGGCATCGCTGGGCCCGGTCTTCACCGGGGTGCGGTCGCGTCCCTGCCAGGCCGCCGCCGCCATGAGGGTGATCAGGGCGGTGAGGGGGCCGTAGGGGACGAGCGCGACCACGAGGACGCAGGCGGCCCCCAAAAACAGCGCGGGACCACGCTTGTCCTTGGGGGTGTCGCACCATTTGCGCCGTCCGGCCGAGGCCAGGACGCGCAGGCCCCGTCCGATGGTGAGGAGCGGATGGAGGACGTCCGTGGCGCTGTCGGCGGCCGTGCGAGCGAAGTCGCGGCCCCGGGTCAGCGACACGGTGCCGCTGCTGAGGATGCGGGGAAGTGGGCGCCGGGCCACGGGCGTCTCCTGGAGTTGTGGATGCTTCGGGGTGGGTGCCGGGGCCGGGCGCTAGAGCTTGATCCCGCCGAGAAGGCTCGCGAGGCTCGCCGTGCTCGCCGTGATGCTGGGGGCGATGGCGGAGCCGGCGAGGAAGAAGCCGAAGAGGGCGCACACGAACGCGTGCGTCAGCTTCATGCCGTCCTTCTTGAAGAACAGGAAGCAGATGATGCCGAGCAGGACGACACCTGAGATGGACAGGACCATGAGTCAGTTCTCCTGGTGGGTGGGGACAGTCACCATCAGTTCTTCCAGGCTCACAGGAAGTATCAATGCGATAAAAGGTGCATATGGGTGAATCCAGCAATCTTTCACTTGACCGGCCCATCCCGGCTGGCGCGCCTGGCGGGATGGGGGCGCGCGGGCCGCAGGGTGATCATTGCCTCGGCCCGCGCCGCTCATGTGCAGGTCCGGGCGCTACTCTGGCGCTTCACCCGTACGGACGCAGTGCCGTGCGCAGCCCTGCCCGTGAAAGGCGGTACGACCGATGAGTGAGCACGTCGAGAGCGGCTCCCGGGACTCCCGGGACTCCCAGGCCTCCCAGGACTCTCCGGACGTTCCCGACGAGGACGTCGTCGAGCTGGCCACCAAGATCTTCGACCTCGCCCGCCGCGGTGAGACCGAGACCCTCGCCGCGTACGTGGACGCGGGCGTCCCGGCGAACCTCACCAACGACCGCGGCGACACCCTCGTCATGCTCGCCGCCTACCACGGCCACGCCGACGCCGTCACGGCCCTGCTGGCCCGCGGAGCCGAGGCCGACCGCGCCAACGACCGAGGTCAGACCCCGCTCGCGGGTGCGGTCTTCAAAGGCGAGGAGGCCGTCATCCGCGCACTGCTCGCCGGGGGCGCCGACCCGAACGCCGGAACGCCCTCCGCCGTGGACACGGCCCGCATGTTCGCCAAGGCCGACCTGCTGGAACTTTTCGGAGCCAAGTAGTCCGCTTCTGCCGGTCCCCAGGCCGGTTCCAGGCCGGTCCAGACCTCACGGGTTGGTCACGGCGGCCTTAAATGTGGTCGCGGCGCACAAACCGCCTGGGTCATCATGGCGTCGGATTCGATTCGCGGACAGGGCGGACGGGCAGGAGCGGGCAGGACACAACGGGTGTCCGGCCCCTGCTCCTGGCCGGGGGACCGCCGCCCTGGCCGAGAACACCGACGAGAGTGAGAAGGCAATGGTCTACATCGAGCTGAACCAGACGGCGGACGTCCTCACATGCTGTTACGCGGCCCTGTGAATTCCGATTCCCGGTTGCGTCCCCAGCTTGATTTGAGGCCATTCCCATGTTCGAACCAGTCATAGCGCCGAGCGGCACCCTGCTCGGGCTCCTCCAGCGCGGCCGCGGCGACGGCACGCTGCACGCACTCGCGGCACCCAGGGCCGAGGCCCTCGCCGCGCTCAACCACTGCGTGGCCGGCGATCCGCGCCAGGACTGGCAGGTAGAGAACCGCTCCCTGTACTACGCACGCCTGTACCTGGACCTCGACGGCCCCCTGGGCGAGATCGAGGCCCACCTCTTCAGCGTCGACGACCTCCTCGACGAGGACGACCGCCGCACGGGCCTCGCCCTGTCCGTCCTGGGCCACCTGGCCTCGTACGGCCGTGACGACGCGCTCATGCTGCTGCGCCGGTACGCCGCCACGGGCGCCAACTGGGCCTGGGCCCTCGACGAACTCGCCCTGCGCGACGACGACGAGGGGCTGCGCTCACTGGCCTCCCCCGTCCTCGCCCGGTTCCCCGCCACCGCCGAGGGTGAGGCGCGGCTCGCCGCCGCCGTCCGTGACGCCTACGAGCCCAGGCCCTGGTGCCTGTGGGAAGAGGATCCCGGCGCCCCCGCCTACGCCGCGCGGCTGCGCGCCGCCCGCCAGCAGGGCTCCTTCGACCGCTGGCAGCGTCAGCTCACCCCGCGCGGCCCCCAGCCCGGCTGGGGCGTCCAGGCCGTCTTCGACTGGGCCGCCGACGGACTGCGCCGGGGCACCCCCCTGCACGTCCCGGCCGCCCGCTGCCTCGCCGCCGTGGCCACCCCCGAGGACCGCTCCGCGATCCTGGCGGCCGCCGCCGGCGCGTCCGGAGAGGCCGCCCGCGCCACCGCGCTGCACCACCTGGTCCTCGCCGAGCCGGAGAACCCGGCCGTACTGGACCTCATCGAAGCCGCCGGCGACGAGCCGGCCGTAGCCGCCTACGAGCGCATGTGCGGCCCCGCCGCCGTCGAGCGGGCCCGACGCTGGGTCCAGCGCCCCGACGCCCTCGGAACGGCCGCAGGGACCCTCCTGGCCGCCCGCGGCGGAGCCGAGGACGCGACCCTGGTCCTCGGGGCCCTGCGCTCCACCGTCCGCGGCTCGGGCCCGGACTCGACGCCGCTGTTCACCCTGGTCGACGGAGCGGGCCGGCTCCGCATCGGCTGCGCGGCGCCGGTACTGCGCCACATCTACCGCGAGACGTCCTCCTCCCATCTGCGGGGCCGCGCCGCGCGGGCCCTGGCGGCGACCGACCCCTCCTTCGCCGCGGGCTTCGCCGTCGAGTGCCTCTGGGACTGCGAGGAGACCACCCGGGAGGTGGCCGCCCGCCACGCGGAGACGGCCGACGCCCGAGTCGCCCCGCGCCTGCGCCGCCTGGCGGCCGACCCGGCTGAGGAAGAGGACGTCCAGTCGGCGGTACGGAGCAGGATCGCTCCGGAGTCGGCCGTGTAGCCGCGGAGCCGCGCACCCCTGCGGAACGCACCGCGCGGTGTGGCCGCGTAGCCGTGCACCCCTGCGGAACGCACCGCGCGGTGTGGCCGCGTAGCCGTGCACCCCTGCGGAACGCACCGCGCGGTGTGGCCGCGTAGCCGTGCACCCCTGCGGAACGCACCGCGCCCCCGGTCCGAGGAACGGACCGGGGGCGCGCTGTCGGTTGCCGACCGTCGGGCTACGGCTTGCGCGGAGGGCTCGACGTCGGGCTCGCCGTGGCGGATCCGCCCGTCCGGGCCTCCTTCTCCCGCTCCTCCTGCGCGACCCGCTGCTTGTCCTTGAGTACCGCGGCCTCCTTCGGGCTCAGGGTCCGCTGGGGGGCCTTGGCGGGGTCGGCGTAGACGGGCACGCAGGACGGCACCTTCGACGTCTCGACGGCGCCGAAGCCGACCGGGTGGATGTCCGAGTCGTCCACGGGCGTGCTCACCACCAGCGTGTGGCCCGGCGGCACGGTCTCCGGGGTGATCATCATCTGTGCGGACTCGTCCTGGGCACCGGCGAACTCACCTCCGCCCTCCCCGGGCGTGAGCCCCTGCGGGTAGGCCACGTTCGACGGGCACTGTTCCGACGGTTTGCGCGGCGCCACCGCCACCGTGATCCCCAGCTCCCGCAGCTCGCGGACCGTCCCGTCGACCCCGTCCGGGTGGTAAATGTGAACCGAGATGGTGCCGTCGTCGTTTCGGGACACGGCGTACGCGGGCGACGTACCGCCGCCGTCGCCGAGCACCGGCAGGGCCACCAGACCCGCGACCGCCGCCGCCACCGCGCCGAGGGCCATCGGGATCCGGTAGCGCCGGGCGGTTGACCGGACAGGGGCGGTGGCGGGGGGCCGGTCCGCGGCGATGGCCATGAGCTCGGCCTTGAGCCGCTCCTCGAACGCGGTGGGCCTGCTGCTCATCGGACTACCTCCAAGTGCGCTTCCGGGGTGGGAAACGGGGCGGGTTCGGTGGCGCGCAGGGCGCGCCGGGCACGGTGCAGGCGCACGCGGACCGTCGTCGTGGTGACGCCCAGGGCCTGCGCCGCCTCCGCCGGCGCGAGGCCGTCGACCACGACCAGGTCGAGCGCCGCGCGCAGCGGCTCGGACAGGGCGGCGTGCCGCTCGGCGACGGCCCGGTAGGCCCGCTCCGCGTCGATCCGCTCCTCCAGCGCGGCCACGTCCTCGTCGTCGAGGAGCCGGCGGCCGCTGAGCCGGGCCAGGGCGCCGCTCTCGCGGGCCAGGCCGCGGGCGTGGCCCGACAGGACGTTGCGGGCGATGCCGAACAGCCAGGCGACCGGCACGCCCCGGTCGGGCCGGTAGCCGCCCGCCGACCCCATCGCCGCGAGGAAGACGTCCGCCGTCAGGTCCGCCGCCACGTGCGGATCGGCGACCCGGCGGGTGACGAAGCCGAGGACGGCGTCGACGTGCTCCTCGTAGAACCTGCCGAACCCCTCGGGCGTGGTGAGATCCGGAGGCCCGGCCTCCCGTGATGGGTTGCGCACCCGTTTCCTCCCCGGTGTGCGGGGCCCCTGCGGCCCCGTTCACCCGTACTTGGCATCTGCCGCGCGAAGCGTTTCACCGCCCCCGCACGGCGGGTGCTCAGCGGCTGCGCACGAACCGCACGGGCACCCCCGGCCGGGCCTGGGCCGCCGCGTCGAGCGCGGGGCCCGGCGGGACGACGCCGACGACCGGATAGCCGCCGGTGACCGGGTGGTCGGCCAGGAAGACCACCGGCTGCCCGTCCGGCGGAACCTGAACCGCACCGAGCACCATCCCCTCGCTCGGCAGCTCCCCGCCCCGGCTCCGGACCAGCGGCGGCCCCTCCGTGCGCAGCCCGATGCGGTTCGAAGCGGCCGAGACCCGGTACACCGCCCGCAGCAGCAGTCCCGTCACCGACTCCGCCGTGAACCAGTCGGCCCGTGGCCCCAGCCGCAGCGGAAGCACCAGTTCCGGGGGCGGGCCCGGCGCCGCCGGGGCGTCCGCCCCGGCCACCGGATCCGGACCCGGCGCGCCCACCGGCAGCAGCGTCCCCGCCGACAGGACCGGCGGGCCCAGGCCCGAAAGCAGATCGGTCGAGCGACTGCCGAGCACCGGCCCGACCGCGAACCCTCCCCGCACCGCGACGTAGCCGCGCAGGCCCGACTCCGCCCGGCCCACCTCCAGCTCCGCCCCGGCGCGCAGCAGGACCGGGGCTCCCCAGGCCGCCGCGCGCCCGTCGACCCGTACCGCGCAGGGCGCCCCGGTCACCGCCACGATCACCGGGCCGCCCACCGCCCGCAGACCCACGCCGTCCAGGGTCGTCTCCAGCACCGCCGCTCCCGACGGGTTGCCCAGCAGCCGGTTCGCCAGCCCGTGCGCCCCCGTGTCGAGGGCCCCCGAACGGGGGACACCGAGGTGGGCGTACCCGGGCCGCCCAAGGTCCTGGACGGTGGTCAGCGCGCCCGCCCGTACGACCTCCAGGGCCCTCACGGTGCCGCCTCCGTCTCGGCGAACCGCACCCGTACCCCCGGCGCGAACAGCGCGGCCGGCTCGCGCGCCGGATCCCACAGCACCGCGTCGGTGGACCCGATCAGCTGCCAGCCGCCGGGGGAGGAGCGCGGGTAGACCCCCGCGTACTCGCCCGCCAAGGCCAGCGAGCCCGCGGGCACCGCCGTACGGGGCGTCGCGCGCCGGGGCAGGTGGAGGCGGGCAGGCAGGCCCGTCAGGTAGCCGAAGCCCGGGGCGAACCCGCAGAAGGCCACCCGGAAGGTGATCGCGCCGACGATGCCGGGCACCTCCCCGGGGGACACCTCCCACAGCGCGGCCACCTCCGCGAGGTCCGGACCGTCGTAGCGCACCGCGACCGTCACCGGGGGCGGCCCGTCGGCCGGCGCCAGGGGGGCGACCCGCCAGCGGACGATCCGGTCCGCGAGGGCGCGCGGCTCCCGCACCCCGTCCAGCAGGACCGTCCGGGCCGCCGGCACGATGTCCCGTACGCCGCCCAGCTCGCCCGCGTCCCGGCGGCGCAGCAGCTCCGCGTGGAGCGCGGCCACCTCCTCGGCGGAATCCACCTCCAGCAGCAGCGCCCCGGTTCCGGCCTCCAGCACCCTCACGCGAAGGCCTCCACCCGGACCCCGGCGCCGCCGAGCGCCCCGCGGACGCGCAGGGCCAGCTCCGCCGCCCCGGGGGTGTCCCCGTGCAGGCACAGGGAGCGGGCGGCCACCGGGATCCGGGTGCCGTCGGCGGCAGTCACCTCGTGCCCGGCGGCCATGTCCACCGCGCGGGCCACCACCGCGTCCGGGTCGTGGACCACGGCGCCCGGCTCACCGCGCGGTACGAGGGTGCCCGCGGGCGTGTACGCGCGGTCGGCGAAGGCCTCCGGGACGGTCGCCAGCCCGGCCCGCCCGGCGGCGGCGAGCAGCAGGGAACCGGGCAGCCCGAGCACCGGGAGCCCGCCGGGACCGGCCGCGAGCAGCACCCCGGCCACGACGGCGCCGGCCTGGCCGGAGTCGTGCACGGTGCGGTTGTAGAGGGCCCCGTGCGGTTTCACGTACGACACCCGGGAACCGGCCGCCCGCGCGAAGACCTCCAGCGCCCCGATCTGGTAGGCCACCTCGTCGGCCAGCTCCCCGGCCGGCACGTCCATGGAGCGGCGGCCGAAGCCCGCCAGGTCCCGGTACGAGACCTGCGCGCCGATCCGCACCCCGCGGGCGGCCGCCAGCTCGCAGACGCGGCGCATGATGGACGGGTCGCCGGCGTGGAAGCCGCAGGCGACGTTGGCGCTCGTGACGACGGACAGCAGGGCCTCGTCGTCGGTCAGCGTCCACCGCCCGAAGCCCTCGCCGAGGTCGGCGTTGAGATCGATCACGGGGCCGGCCGCCGGGGTCTCCGGCGTGATCATGGAAGCCATGCGGTGAGCGTAGAACAGGGCGCGGGCCAGGGTGCGGGCCGCGCTCGCGCCGACGGCGGGAGGATCGGGCGAACCATCCCGTTTGGGATGTTGTCAGGGTCAGCGCCTAGTCTTTGCCCGTGACTCTCCCTGCCCCGGCGAAGACCCTTCCCTCCCCGGCGCCGGGCCCGGCCGCCGACGAGGGCCTGGCCCGGCGGCTGCGCGCGCTCGCCTGCACCGCCCCGCTGCACGACCTCGACGTACGCAAGGCCAATCTGGCCGGCGAGTACGGGGTCTACGCGATGGCGGAGGTCGCGCTCGCCGCGATCGACCTGGTCACGCTCAACATGGACTTCGACACCGGAGCCGACCACGAGCAGATAGTGGCCCGTCTGCTGCCGAGGGTCGCCGCCCAGGCGCCGGCCCGTCCGGCGGCCGAGCACGAGCGGGTGGCCCGCTGGGTGCTGGAGAACCTGATCAACGTCGGCAGTGTCGACCGCGGATTCCGCGCGATCTACGGCACGTTCGGCCCGGACGGGGTCTACGTCCGCCGCGACTACGACTTCAAGCTCATCGAGGAAGTCCCGGGCTACGGCGGCGCGGTGTACCTGCGCACCACGGACGAGGCCGTCAACGTCCTGGTCGGCGCCCTCGACACGGACGTCACCAGCGCGCAGATCGCCGCCGAGGTCAAGCTGGAGGTCCTGATCAGCCGGGGCCGGCTCGCCGACGCCCAGCTCGCCGCCGAACAGGCCCGCTACCGCACCGTCCAGTACGCCGAAACCCTGCGCCGCACGCTCGACGCGACCCGGCGCAACGTACGGGCCGTGGACTGGCTGGTGACCGTCCCCGACATGATCGCGGAGGCCCTGGACCACGTCGCCGACCGCTACCGGCACGAGAACGCGATCCTGACCAACATCCGCAAGGCCCGCGACGAAGCCGAAGAACCGGACAACAAGCGTCGCGCCGCCGAGCTCGTCGACATCGTCAAGGACTGCATCCGCCGCCACACCCAGCTCCAGTCCCGCCTGCTCGACGCCGGACCGCTCTTCCGCGCCGAACAGGACCGCCAGGCCTTCGCGGCCCCCGCGCCGCGCTCCGGGATCGACCTCTACGGGCAGCTCGTGGCCCCGACGCTGCCGCTCCCGGTCGCCCGGGCCATCCGCGTCACGGACGCCTTCTTCGCGTCGGGCGCAGGGCTCCGCACACCCGTCTCGGTGCGCGTCGCGGACCTGGTCGAGATCCTGCTGACCCCTCCGGTGGAGCGTGAGCACCTGGGTCTGGAAATGCCGGAGCCGGACCTGATCGCGACCCCGGACGACAGCCGCTTCAGCGAGGAGCAGCTCACCGCCGCGAGGGCACTCCTCGAACTCCCGCACGACGCCCCGCGCCGCCTGTCCGGGCTCCTCGCGGAGGCCCGCCGCTCCGACCCCGATCTGCCCTACCTGGTGGCCCTGCTGGCCGTCCACGCGGCGAGCCCGGCGGTGGGCACGGCGTACCGCCAGGGCGAGGAACGCCTCCTCTTCGCGGTCGACGACGGCACGGAACTCGAAGACCCCGAATTCGGCGGCGCGGACCTCATCGTCGGCACCGCCCTCCTGGACGCGGCAGCCATGACGGCGGACCGCACGGAGGCGGCATGACCCCGTCCTCGCCGGGCGCGGGCCCGGGGACGATCGCACCGACAGTCGGCCGGGCCGCCGCCCCCGGGACCGCGCCCGGGCCGGCCCCCGGGCCCGCGCCCGGCCTCACGCCTTCACGCGGCCGGGCTGCACGGCCCGGCGGTGCCGCGCGCCCGGGCGGGCCCGCAGGCTCCGCCGCCGGGGCGGAGCTCCTGGTGGCCCGGTCCCACCCGGGGGTGTGGGGGCTCGCCCCCGCTTTCGGGAAGGGGCGGGGCGGGGGAAGAACCGTCCCCGCCGTCCCCGCGACCGTCCCTGCTGTCGCTGTCGCTGTCGCTGGCTCCGGTCCCGCCGCCGAGCCCGCCCGGCCTGCGGACGCCGCCGCCGGGCCTGCCCCAGAGCGGCCCACGCACGCCGGGCCGCGAGCCGCCGGGCCGCACAACGCCCGTGCCGGGCGCACCCGCAGCAGCAACCGCACCCGGCACCCCCGCACCCGCACCCGCACCCGTACCACCGAGGAGATCCACCCGTGAGCGACCACCACGCCGAGCAGCACCCCGCGTGGAGCGAGCCCGACGCGCACGCAGCCCCGGCTCCGGTCCAGGCAACCGCCGCGGCTCAGCCCCCGCAGGGTGCCCTCACCCCGGCGGACGCCGCCGACGCGGCCCGCCTCGTCGCGTTCGGGCTCCAGCCCAAGCTGCTGCCCGCCCGCGACGCCGAGTACGCCGAACTGCTGCGCCGCTACCGCGAGGACCCCGCCTTCGCCCGGCTCGCCGACGCCGTCGCCACCGGCCTCGGCCTCGTCGTCCTGGAGGTGTCCTCCCGCGCCGGCATGGCCGTGGCCGCCGGCGAGGACTCCGTCTTCGCCGTCCGCATGGGCGACTACGCCCGCCGCGCCACCGCCGACTCCGCGGACCGTTTCCTGCACGGCCTCGCCCACCTCGCCGTGGCGGCCCTGGCCTTCCCCCGCCCCGAGGACCTCGCCGACGACGGCTACATCGGCCGGATCACCGTCAACGGCGTCGACGCCTTCGTCCGGCAGACCTGCCGCCGCCTGGAGGAGCGCGCCGAGGAACTCGGCGAGAACACCGACCCGGCCTCCGACGCCCCCGGCCTGGAGGCCGCCTGGCGGGTCTACGCCCGCCGCAGCGCGACCGGCGCCACCAAGGACGCCCGCCGGCTGGCCGGTTCCACCACCGGCATCGTCGGCAAGGCCGCCGCCTTCCTCACGGACTCCGGCTTCCTCCAGCGCACCGGGGACGAGGCCGGAGGCACGTACCGCACCACCCCCCGCTACCAGCTCCAGGTCCGCGACATGGCGGGCAGCGCGGCCATGGCCGAGCTCCTCGACCTCGGCGTGGTCCCCGTCAGCGACGGCTCCGCCAGCCTGCTGCCGCCGCCCGAGGGCGACGACCTCGAACTCGCCGCCGACGCGGGCCTGCCCTTCCACGCCTGAACCGCCCCACCCGCCCGGGCGACCCGCGACGCCCGCCCGCCACCCGTCCCCGTACGACCTACGAAAGACCACGAGAGTCCGCCGCCATGTACGAGCTGTCCCGGATCCGCCTCTACTCCATCGGGCCCGCCGGCGCGCGCTACGCCGACACCGTGCTCGACCTGCGCGGAGTCGGCGAGCCGGTGCCCCACCCGGCGCCCACCCAGGCGGAGTTCTTCGAGGACGAGCCCACCGGCCCGCCGCGCCGCCCCGCGCCCGCCGGGGTGCTCTTCCTCGAGAACGGCGGCGGCAAGTCCGTCCTGCTCAAGCTGATCTTCTCGGTGATGCTGCCCGGCCACCGCAACACCCTGGGCGGCGCAAGCTCCGGCGTCCTGCGCAAGTTCCTGCTGGCCGACGACTGCGGCCACGTGGCACTGGAATGGCAGCACACCCAGACCGGCGAGTGCGTGGTCGTCGGCAAGGTCAGCGAATGGCGCGGCCGCCAAGTCTCCAACGACCCGCGCAAATTCGCCGAGGCCTGGTACTCCTTCCGCCCCGGGCCGGGTCTCAGCCTGGACAACCTCCCGGTGGCCGAGGCCACTTCGGTGCGCCCGCCCGTGGAAGGCGCCTCCGGCGCCCAGGGGCGGCGCCGCACCATGAAGGGCTTCCGTGACGCCCTGACCGAAGCCGGCAAGGCGTACCCGCACCTCGAGGTGTACTTCGAGGAGATCCACGACCGCTGGAACGAGCACCTCACCGAAGTCGGCCTCGACCCCGAACTCTTCCGCTACCAGCGCGAGATGAACGCCGACGAGGGCGAGGCCGCCGGCCTCTTCGCGGTCAAGAAGGACTCCGACTTCACCGACCTGCTGCTGCGCGCCGTCACCGACACCCGAGACACGGACGGCCTCGCCGACCTCGTCCACGGCTTCGGCAACAAACTCGGCCGCCGCGCCGAGCTGATGGCCGAACGGGAGTTCACCGCGGGCTCCGTGGACCTCCTCACCAAGATCGTCGAGGCCGCCGCGGCCCGCTCCCGGCTCCGCGACGTCCACGCCGGCGCCGAACGCCGTACGCGCACCCTCGCCCGGCGCCTGTCCGCCCGCGCCGGCGAGGAGCGCGGCCGCGCCGCCGACCTCGCGCAGCGGGTCACCGGCGCCGCCCACCAGGTCACCGCCGCCGAGTCCGCGCGCACCCGCAGCGCCGCCGTCTCGGCCGAACTGGCCTACCGGCACGCCTCGCTGGCCCTGACCGTCGCCGACAAGGCCGCCGCCGCGCAGCGCCGCGAACTCCTCGAAGCCCGCACCCTGCACTCCGCCTGGCAGGCCGCCGAACACGTCCTGCGCCACCGCTCCGCCGCCGACCGCTCCGCCCGGGTCGCCGCCGCGATCCTGGAAGCCGAGCGGGACGCCGCCCCGGCGCTCGCCGCCCGGGCCACCGCCGCCACCGAGCTCGTACGGGCCCTGCACGCCGCCGCCGAACAGGGCGAGCGGGCCGCCAACGAGGAAGAGGAGCGCTCCGCCGTCCTCCAGGAGACCGGCGAGTCCTCCCACCGCGCGGCCACCGCCGCGGCCACGGCCGCCCAGCGGGCCCGCAGCGAGGCCGAGCACCTGCGTGCCCGCCTCGCCGAGGTCCAGCAGGAGACCGCCGAGGCCGTCCGGTCCGGCTGGCTCGACGACTCCGCCCCCGACGCCGACCCGGCGCGCGCCGCCCTGGCCGCCGCCGACGCGGAGAAGACGGCCGTGGCCGCCTGGGACGAGTCCCGCGAGGCCTCCCGCGCAGCCGCCGAGGCCGCCCGCGAGGCCGCCGCGGCGGAATCCCGCGCGGAACTCACCGCCGCCCGCGCGGCCGACGCCGCCGACGCGGCCGAGGCGGCCCACGACGCCGAGCACCGGTCCGCCGCGTCCCTCGCCGGAGCCCCGCGCCTGGCCGCTCTCCTGGGCCTCCCGGACGCCCCGGGAGCGACCGGGACGGGTGATGCGCCCCAGGGCGCCGCCGGGACCCCCGCACCCGGCCGCGCGGGCGCCGAGACGGCTCCCGCCCCCGGCCGACCGGGCGCCGACGCGACTCCCGCCGCCGGGCTCACGGTCGCCGACCTCGACCGGGGCGCCGACGAACTGCGCGAACTGCTGACCCGCGGAGTCGCGACCGCCGAACGCCAGCTCTTCGACCTGCGCACCGCCGCCGCCGACGACTCCCGCATCCTCGGCGCCCTCGGCGACGGCGGCCTGCTGCCGCCCGGCCCCGACGTCCTCGCCACCGTCGAGTTCCTCGGCGAACACGGCATCCCGGCCCTCCCCGGCTGGCGCTACCTCGCCCAGTCCGTGGACCCGGCCGACCACGCCGCCGTCCTCGCCGCCCGCCCCGAACTCGTCGACGGCGTCGTCATCACCGACCCCGACACCCACTCCCGGGCCCGCGAGGTCCTCTCCGGTGCCGCCCTGCTGCCCCGCTCCACCGTCGCCGTCGGCACCGCCGCGGCCCTGCTGGCGCCGGTTCCCCCGGCCGGCGACGCCACGGGGTCCGGCACCTTCGGTATTTTCATCGTTCCGCCGAACCCGGCCATGCACGACGAGCACGCCGCCGACGAGGAGCGCCAGGCACTGCGCGCCCGCGCCACCGCCCGCGACACCGAGATCCGCGAGCTCGCCGCCCGCCTGTCCGGCGACCGCGAACTCGCCGCCCGGCTGCGCTCCTGGCGCACCGGCTGCCCGCCCGGCCGCCTCACCGAGCTCGCGGAGCAGGCCGCCGCCGCCCGCGGCTTCGCCGAGGAGACCGACGCCGAGCTCGCGGAGGCCCGTACCGTACGCGCCGAGGCCGACGAGGCCGCCGCCGACGCCGCGCGCGTCCGCGACGAGCGCCAGGACACCGCCCAGCGCGCTCGCCGCGTCGCGGACGCCCTCGCCGGTCTCGCGTACCGGCTGCGCGAGCGCGCCGGCTGGCAGAGCAAGCTGCGCGAACTCGCCGACGACGGCGCCGAGTCCGAGGCCCGCGCCGAGGTCTGCCTCGACCGGGCCCGGGCCGCCGACGAGGACCGCCGCGCCGCCCAGCGCGCCGCCGACGACGCCCGCCGCACCGCCCGCGCCCTGCGCGCCGAGCGTGCCGAGATCGCCGGAGCCCCCGATCCGCTGCCCGAGGATGACGGCACGGCCAAGGCGCCGCTCCCGGCCCTCCGCGAGGCCTACCGCGCCGCCTCCCAGCTCTACGAGAAGGTCGGCGTCGGCGCCGACCTGCGCTCCGAACAGGCCCGCGCCGAGAGCGACGAGTCGGTGGCCCTCGCCGAACTAGACCGCCTCACCAACAAGGTCCGTACCCGAGCGGCCCAGCTCCTCGAAGGCACCGACGGAGCCGACGGCCCCTCCCGGCAGGCCGCGGCCGCCCGCGCCGAGGCCCTCGTGCAGATGCTGGAGACCCGCGCCTCCACCGCGAGCGAGCAGCTCGGGCGGCTGCGCGGCGAGGCCGAACGGCACGCCCCCGCCGAGGGTGGGGCACACACCGAGCTGCCCGAGGAGCTGATCCCCGACAACGTCGAGGACGCCCAGGCCATGCTCCGCACCGCCACCGCCCAACTCGCCGCCCACACCGCCGCCGTGGAGTCCGCCCGCGCGGCCCACGCCGACCTGCTGCGCGCCCACCGCACCGCCGAGGAGGGCACGGGCGGCTTCGAAGAGACCGCGGCCATGCTCCGGGACCTCCTGCGGGACCACACCCACCAGGAGGACGAGCAGGAGCCGGTGGCCCACCCCGGCAGCCTGGAGGAGGCCCGCCAGTCGGCCACCGAGGCCCGCCGTTCGCTACGGGCCTGCGCCGCCGACCTGTCGGCCGCCGAGGCCGCGGTCCGCGAGGCGAGCGACATCCTGGTCCGGCACGCCAACGCCAACCGCTACGAGCAGGTGCGCACCCCCGCGCGCCAGCAGATCCGCGAACTGCCCGCCTCCGCCCTCCCCGAGCACGCCGCGGCCTGGGCCGTTGCCTTCGCCCCCCGGCTGCGCGTCCTCACCGACGAGCTGGCGCAGCTGGAGCGCAACCGGGACAGCATCGTGGACCGGCTGAGAGGCCTCGTGGAGTCGGCCCTGGCCACCCTGCGCTCCGCCCAGCGGCTCTCCCAGCTCCCCGAGGGCCTGGGGGAGTGGTCGGGCCAGGAGTTCCTGCGCATCCGCTTCGAGGAGCCCGACCAGGCCACCCTCACCGAGCGGCTCGGCGAGGTCATCGACGAGGCGACCCGCGCCGCCGTGAAGAAGAACAGCACCGCCTCCTTCGGCGAGGGCCGCCGCGACGGCATGTCGCTGCTCCTGCACGGCGTCCAGGCGGCCCTGGAACCCAAGGGCATCGCGGTGGAGATCCTCAAGCCCGACGCGGTGCTGCGCGCCGAGCGGGTCCCGGTCGGCCAGATGGGCGACGTGTTCTCCGGCGGGCAGCTGCTCACCGCCGCGATCGCCCTGTACTGCACCATGGCGGCGCTGCGCAGCAACGACCGGGGCCGCGACAAGCACCGGCACGCGGGCACGCTCTTCCTCGACAACCCGATCGGGCGCGCGAACGCCACGTACCTGCTGGAACTCCAGCGGGCCGTCTCGGACGCGCTCGGCGTCCAGCTGCTGTACACCACGGGCCTGTTCGACACCACCGCGCTGGCCGAGTTCCCGCTGGTGATCCGGCTGCGCAACGACGCCGACCTGCGCGCGGGGCTCAAGTACATCAGCGTCGAGGAACACCTGCGCCCCGGCCTGCCCCAGCAGTTCGCGGACGGGGAGACGATCCACGGCGAGATCACGGCGACCCGCATGTACCGACGCAGCTGAACCTCTCTCAACGCGCCGGGCGGGTCCGGGCCGGGGACCCGGCACCGGCCCGGTCCGCCTCAGCCCCGCCCCGTCCCCGTCGGCGGCGGCCAGATTCCGTTGGCCTCGCCGCGCGCGGGTATGCGGGGCGGCAGGGGAGGCGCCGAGCGGGCCTCCCGGCGCGCCTTGCGGCGCTCGCGCCGCCGGCCCCGCGCCGTACTGCTGGGCTCCGAGAGCACCCCGTGGCGCTGGTTCCACGTCTGCCGGGTGATCAGCACGTCGAGCACGCCCCACGTGGCCACGACCACGCCGGCTATCGCGCACAGCGACAGCGGAAGCGCCAGCCAGGAGCCCGTGACCGTCAGGAAGAAGGAGATCGTCGCGTCCGTCAGCGTCACCGCGACGATCAGCACCGCCCGCACGGCGGACGTCCGCACCGGGTCCGGCATGGGCCTGCGCCCCGCCGGCTGGTCCACCCACAGGGCCCGCCCCCGCTGCGCCCCGGTCCCGGCGCCGCCGTCCGCGCTGTCCGCGTAGCCCTCGTAGCCCTCGTACTTCTTCGCCATGGTCGGCTCCCTCCCCTCCACGCGGCCGCTCATGCCCGCCCCGAACAGGTAGACGCACGAACGGGCCGATAGATTCCCGGATCACGGACGCGCCGAGGGCCCCGAAGTATCGCGGAACGAAGAATTCCAGCCATCCATTCCGCGACGGGAACCGAGGCCCCACCAAGTGTCATCTGCCACATATCGGGCCGCACTTCACGGGAACTATCGGACAACTCGTGATCTTCGTCCAGGGGTCAGGCCGAAAACGTCCGGACAGGCCTTCGAAGGTTCGCCGTGGCAGTAGTAGGCTCACGCCGTTTAAATGACGGAACACCAACCCCCGGTAACGGGGTTGAGCTGGGGAGGCTGGGGAGGCCATGCGCTTTCGCGGGAAGTCCATCCGCCGGAAGATCGTGGCGTTGCTCCTTGTGCCGCTCGTCTCCCTGACCGCCCTCTGGGCCTTCGCAACGGTGATCACCGGCCGGCAGGCCGTCCAACTCCTCGGTGTCGCCTACGTCATCGACAAGGTCGGCTACCCCGTGGAGGACGTCGTCCGCGTCATCCAGAAGGAGCGCCGCCAGACCCTCGTGGTCATCGGCGACCCGCGCGCCGCCGTCGCCAACACCGAGCTGCTCCTGAGCCGTGCGGCCACCGACGAGGCGGTCGAGAAGATCTCCGCCGACGCCACGGACCCCGAGGTCGCCGACGAACTCGACCCGGCCTCCTTGCGGCACTTGAGCTCCGTCCTCGAGGCGTTCCGCAGCATCGGAGCGCTGCGCAGCGCGGTGGACGGGGGCTCCCTCGACACCAACCAGGCGCTGGAGCTCTACAACCGGCTCGTGGACCCCTGCTACGACTTCCTCATGAACCTCCACGCGCTCCAGGACGTGGAGATGGACAAGCAGGGCCGCGCCCTCGTCGGCATCACCCGTGCCCGCGAGACGCTCTCCCGCGAGGACGCCCTGATCGCCGGGGCCCTGGCCGCCCGCAACGTCAGCCAGGCGGACATCCGGCACGCCTCCGACTTCGTGGCCAACCGCAAGCTGCTCTACGAGTTCAACCTCGCGATCCTCCCGGCCTCCGACCGGGAGCAGTTCGAGCAGTACTGGAACAACCCGGAGAGCCGTTCCCTGCGCGAGGCAGAGGAACGATTCCTCGTCCAGGGTCCGACCCACAGCCCGCGCAACGTGACCGCCACCCAGTGGGACGCCGCCGCCGGCAAGGTGCTCGAAGACCTCGCCGTCATGGGCACCGCCGCGGGCGACCGCTATCAAAAGCGCGTCGAACCCGTGGCCATGGACGTCCTGGTGCAGGCCGCCCTCGCCGGGGTGCTCGGGTTCATCGCCCTCATCGTCTCCCTCGTCCTGTCGATGCGCATCGGCCGCGGACTGATCCGCGACCTGTCCCGGCTCCGCAAGGAGGCCCACGAGGTCTCCGGCATCCGCCTGCCCGGCGTGATGCGCCGCCTCGCCGCGGGCGAGCACGTGGACGTGGAGACCGAAGCCCCCCGCCTGGAGTACGAGAAGGACGAGGTCGGCCAAGTCGGCCAGGCCCTCAACACCCTCCAGCGCGCGGCCATCGAGGCCGCCGTCAAGCAGGCCGAGCTGCGCCGCGGGGTCTCCGAGGTCTTCGTCAACCTGGCCCGCCGCAACCAGGTGCTGCTGCACCGCCAGCTGACCCTGCTCGACACCATGGAGCGGCGCACCGAGGACACCGAGGAGCTCGCCGACCTCTTCCGCCTCGACCACATGACCACCCGCATGCGCCGCCACGCCGAGGGCCTGGTGATCCTCTCCGGAGCCGCGCCCTCCCGCCAGTGGCGCAAGCCCATCCAACTGATGGACGTCGTACGGGCCGCCGTCGCCGAGGTGGAGGACTACGAGCGCATCGAGGTACGGCGGCTGCCGCGCCTGGGCATCGCGGGCCCGGCCGTGGCCGACGTCACCCACCTCATCGCCGAACTCCTGGAGAACGCCACCGTCTTCTCCCCGCCGCACACGGCCGTCCAGGTCCTGGGCGAGCGCGTGGCCAACGGTTTCACCCTGGAGATCCACGACCGCGGCCTCGGCATGACCCCCGAGGCGCTCTTCGACGCGAACCTCCGGCTCAGCGAGACCTCCGAGTTCGAACTCTCCGACACCGACCGGCTCGGCCTGTTCGTCGTCAGCCGGCTCGCACACCGCCACGAGGTCAAGGTCCGCCTCCAGATCAGCCCCTACGGAGGCACCACCGCGGTGGTCTTCCTCCCGGTGGCCCTGCTGACGGAGGCTCCCGAGACCAATGGCGCCGGCATCCGGCTGGCCGGCAAGGCGCCCGGCGGACCGGTGGGCGCCTCCCGGCGGAGGGCCGTCGCCGAGAGCGGCGCCGCGGGCCGCCGGCTTCCTGCCGGCGCCGAGCGAGGCCCCGTCGAGCTGGAGGCCCCGATCGGCATGCTGGAGCTGGACGAGCCCGTCCCGGCCCCGGAGGACGCCCCCGACGGCACCGCGGGCTCCGCCGGAGCCGCCGGGCTCACCGGGGTCTCCGGAGCCAAGGGCAGGCCCGCCATGGCCACCCTCGACGACGAGACCCCGCCGAACGGCATCTCGCGCACCTCCCTGCTCGGCTTGCGCCCGCCCGGCCGCCCGCACACGGACCGGCACACCGACCACGGCGGTCCCCGCAAGGGCGACCGCAGCGCCGACCGCATGGGCGAGCGGGCCGCGGACGGCTCCGGCGACCGCGCGGGCCTCTGGAAGGGCGACCGGTCCGCCGACGCCCCCGCCGAGCGGGGCGGCGCCCGGCTCACCGACCGCGACCCGGGCCGGGACGGCCTGCGCGACCGCGACCGGAGCCACGACCGCGGCCGGGACCGTGACCGCCGTGACCACCGCGACCGCGAGCGGGAGCCCCTCCCGCCCACCGGCCCGGTCCGCCTGGAGCCGGCGCGCGCGGACTCCGCCCGCCCCGACGGTGCCCGCTCGCCCGGCGCCGTACCGCTCCCGCGACGCCGCCCGACCCCGACCCTGGTGGCCGAGCACGGCCGCCGCGTGGAGCCACGTCCCGTCTCGGCGGTCCCGGACCCCGCGCAGGAGGCGCCGGTCCCGAACGGCACGGCGCACCCCGCGGCCGCGCCCTCCGGGGCGACCCTGCCCCGCCGGATCCGCCAGGCCAGCCTCGCCCCCCAGCTCAAGGACGCCCCGGCCCCGGCCCCCGCCGAAGCCGCCGCGGACCCGGGGGCCGACCGCGACGCCGAGGACGTACGCCGGCGCATGTCCTCGCTCCAGCGCGGCTGGACCGCGGGCCGAGACCACCACGCGCGGCAGCAGGCACCGCAGGCACAGCAGGCAGAACGGACAGAGCAGCCGGCCGACCCGACGCAGCAAGCACGGCGCCCCGCACCACACCAGTCCGTGACCGAGGCCGGCAACTCTGCCGCCACCGGTCCCGGAAGCGAGAACGAAGGGGACGGTCGATGACCGCACCGCAGTCCGGCAACGACACCAGGGGCCGCGGCTCCGGCCCGCTCAACTGGCTCCTCGACGAGCTCGTCGACCGGGTCGCCAGCATCCGCAAGGCCGTGGTCCTCTCCGGCGACGGCCTGCCCACCGGAAGCTCCAAGGACCTCACCCGGGAGGACAGCGAGCACCTGGCCGCCGTGGCCTCCGGTTTCCACAGCCTCGCCAAGGGCGTCGGCCGCCACTTCGACTCCGGCAGGGTCCGCCAGACCGTGGTGGAACTGGACGAGGCGTTCCTCTTCGTCATGGCGGCCGGCAACGGCAGCTGCCTGGCCGTGCTCACCGACGCCGACTCCGATGTCGGCCAGGTGGCGTACGAGATGACGCTCATGGTCAAGCGGGTCGGTGACCACCTGGCGACCGCCCCGCGCACCGGGCTGCCAGCCGGAGGGTGAGACGGACGGCATGAGCGACCCAGGCCAGGACCACCCCGCCCACACCCCCGCCACCGCCTCGGACGCCGCCTCCGACGGCGCTCGCGACCAGTGGTTCGACGACGACGCGGGTCCGGTGGTCCGTCCGTACGCGATGACCCGCGGCCGGACCAGCCACGCCGGACAGCACCGACTCGACCTGATCGCGCTGGTGGTCGCGGAGTCCGCGGCCGCCGACCCGGTCTGGGACACGACCCTGTCCCCGGAACACGCCGACATCCTCGGGCTCTGCCTGCTACGCCCGCAATCCGTCGCGGAACTCGCGGCCGAACTCGACCTCGCGGTCGGGGTCGTACGCGTCCTGATCGGCGACCTCGTCGACGACGAACTGGTGCACGTGACCCGGCCGGTCCCCCCGGCCGAACTGCCCGACGAATCCATTCTGCGTGAGGTGATCGATGGCCTTCGGGCGCTCTAGCCGCACCGGCGCCATGCATGCCGTGACGCCGGTCGAGCCGCTGACCCTGAAAATCCTGGTCGCGGGCGGTTTCGGGGTGGGCAAGACCACCCTGGTCAGTGCGGTGAGCGAGATCAGACCGCTCCGGACGGAGGAACGCCTCTCCGAGCCGGGCCGCGGCATCGACGACACCGGGGGAGTGGAGGGCAAGAACACCACCACGGTGGCCATGGACTTCGGGCGCATCACGCTGCGCGAGGACCTGGTGCTGTACCTGTTCGGCACGCCAGGACAGAACCGCTTCTGGTTCCTGTGGGACGAGCTGGCGCAGGGCTCGCTCGGAGCCGTCGTCCTCGCGGACACCCGGCGGCTCTCCGACTGCTTCGCCGCCATCGACTACTTCGAACGGCGCGAGATCCCCTTCCTGGTCGCGGTGAACTGCTTCGACGGAGCCGAGCAGTACCCCGTGGTGGCCGTACGGGAAGCCCTGGACCTCACCCCCGAGGTCCCGGTGCTGCTGTGCGACGCACGGGACCGGGAGTCGGTGAAGGACGTCCTGGTGGGGGTCGTGGAGCACGCGATGACCCTGGCCAGGGCCCGCCGCCAGGGCCTGGCGGCGCCCTAGGGGCGCCTTCGGGCCGGGCCACGACATGGAGGCGGCCCGTACCCCCGCCGACTGGGGTACGGGCCGCAGCTCTCATGGGGGGATCCGGGCGTCCCGGTGGCGGCGCGGGACCGTGGAGAGAGTGTGAACCCGCCACTGGGGGCCGTCAAGCATTCGGACAGCAGCCGCTGTTCAGCGGCCCACCACGGCCTCAGGCCGTCTAGCGCACGGCCACGACCGCCGATCCGTGCCCGAACAGCCCCTGGTTGGCGGTGATTCCGGCCCGCGCCCCCGGCACCTGCCGCTCCCCGGCCGTGCCCCGGAGCTGCCAGGTCAGCTCGCACACCTGGGCGATGGCCTGAGCCGGCACCGCCTCCCCGAACGACGCCAGTCCACCACTGGTGTTGACGGGGATCCGCCCGCCGAGCGCGGTCGCGCCCTCCCGTACGAGCTTGGCCCCCTCGCCCTCCCCGCACAGGCCGATGTCCTCGTACCACTCCAGCTCCAGCGCGGTGGACAGGTCGTAGACCTCGGCGACCGAGAGGTCGTCCGGTCCGAGCCCGGCCTCCTCGTACGCGGCCCGCGCGATCGAGGCCCGGAAGGAGCCGGGCACCGGTACGGCCGCGGTCGTCGAGTCGGTGGCGATGTCCGGCAGGTCCAGGACGGTACGGGGATACGTGGGCGTCACCGTGGACACGGCCCGGATCCGCACCGGGTCCGTGACCCCCCGCGAGCGCGCGAAGTCCATGCTGCTCAGCACGAGCGCCGCGCCCCCGTCGGAGGTGGCGCAGATGTCGAGCAGCCGCAGCGGATCGGCGACGATCGCCGAGGCGGCCACCTCCTCGGCCGTCACGGCCTTGCGGTAGCGGGCGTTCGGGTTCAGCAGCCCGGCCGCCGCGTTCTTCACCTTGACCTGCGCGAAGTCCTCACCGGTGTCCCCGTAGAGGGCCATCCGGCGCCGGGCGTACAGCGCGAAGTACGCCGGGTTCGTGGCCCCCAGGACCCGGAAGCGCAGCCAGTCCGGGTCGTCCGGCCGGTCGCCCCCCGCCGGCGCGAAGAAGCCCTTCGGGGCGGCGTCCGCCCCGACCACCAGCACCACGTCGGCCAGCCCGGCCAGGATCTGCGCCCGGGCCGCGCCGATGGCCTGGGCGCCGGACGCGCAGGCCGCGTACACGCTGGTCACGCGTGCGCCCTGCCAGCCCAGCGCCTGCGCGAAGGTGGCTCCGGCCACGTAGCCCGGGTAGCCCGACCGCACGGTGTCGGCCCCCACGATCGACTGCACGTCGGTCCAGTCCAGCCCGGCGTCGGCGAGCGCGGCCCGCGCGGCGGCCCGCCCGTACTCGACGAAGCTGCGGCCCCACTTGCCCCACGGGTGCATGCCGGCCCCGAGGACGGCGATGTCGGTGACGGCGGCGCTCATCCGGCCACCACCCCGACGGGCCGGAACTGCCAGGTGGTCCGGGCGGCGCCGTCGGCATCCTCGTTCAGCACGCCGCCGACCACCTCGACCTCCATCCCGACCTCCAGATCGCCCACGCCCACCCCGGGCACCGTCTGCCCGAGCACGACCATCCCCTCGGCCTCCAGCTCCACTGCGACCAGGGTGTACGGGGTCCAGGGCGCGTCCGGGTCGGACACGTACGGCGCGGGCGGCCGGTACCGCCCGTCCGTGTAGGACCAGACCCGGCCGCGCGGGGAGAGCGGGGTCTCGGCGAGCTCGCCGCCGCCCGGGCAGCGCGGATTGCGGCAGTACGCGTCCTCGCGCGGGAAGAACACGGCGGCGCAGGCGGAGCACCGGGTGCCGAGCAGGCGGAACCCGCCGTCGGCGTCGTCCCCGGTGAACCACCCGCTGACCACGGGTGTGCGTGTGCGTTCCAAGACCCCTCCCGAAACAGATTTCTGACGAACCGTCAGAAGTCTGTCAGGGAACGAGCGGGAGCGCATCCCCGGGAACGCACTCCTCGCACGGGTTCTCGGCGAGCCACTTCCGCGCGATCTCGCCGAGCTCCGCGTCCCGCCCGGCCAGCATCATCCGGATCATCTGCGCGTCCCCGCGCAGCGACCAGGCCGGATTGCCGAAGGTGGCGGGGTTGTTCCGCTCGATCAGGAAATGCGCCGGCCACGCCGTCCCGTACCCGATCAGAGGGAGGGCCGCGATATAGCGCTTCCGGCCGCGGGCCAGCCCGTAGGCGGTGAGCGCGAGACCGGTGAGGGTGCCGGTGAGATGGATCCAGCGGGTGGCGGCGCGGGAGTGCATGGCGACGTAGTAGGGCCAGAACTCCTCGTACGAACTGAATGTCATGCGGGAACGGTACTCAGCGGTGAACGGAGGCGACAGAGACGGGAAAATCGAAATACGAGTCCGGGAACGCCTCCGGTGCGTACGTGAAATGCCACCACTCCTGAGGCAGGTTCACGAACCCCTGCGCGCCGAGCAGGCGCCCGAGCAAGTCCCGGTGCTCACGGGCCGCGCCCGTCACGCGCGGGCTGTCGGTGTGCGCGAGCGGATCGAAGAAGTCGAAGGGCGTCCCCATGTCCAGGGGCCCCCGGCCCACCTCCGCCAGCGTCACGTCGACGGTGCTGCCACGGCTGTGCCCGGACCTCTCGGCGATGTACCCCTCCGGGATCAGCCGTTCCTTGGCCACCTCCGGATAGAACTCCGCCTTCGTCCGCTGATCCGCCCCGTCCCGGGCCCACCGCACGAACCGGTCGACGGCCCGCTGCGGCCGGTAGCAGTCGTACACCAGCAGCGAGTACCCACCGCGCAACGCCTCGCGCTGCGTCCGCCGCAGCGCCTCGGCGGCGGGCCGGGCGAGCAGGCAGACGGGCTCGTCATAGCCGTCCACGACCGCCCCGGTGAAGTTCCGCGACGTGGCGTACCGCATCTCCTGCCGGATGGTCGCATCCACCTCGCCCACCACGGCGAACCCGACGGCCGGAGCGGCCGGCCCCACGGGGGAACCCGGGGGCGGGACCGCCACGCCGTCCGGGACCGCCGGTCCGGATGCGGAGCCCGGTTCCGGCGCGGCCACCGCCCCCGGCGCGGCCACCGCCGCCAGCATTCCCAGCACGCTCACCCATCCCGCAACGACCGGCATCCGCATACCCCTTGGCATACCATCGCCGCATGCCGGCGCACCTGAAGGACTCGCACTGCTCCTCCTGCGGAGCCCTGTTCGATTCGGCCGACTGGCCCCGTACCTGCCCCTCGTGCGGCGCGGTCGCCTACCGCAACCCCCTCCCGGTCGCCGTCGCCCTCCTCCCCGTCGAGGACGAGCTCGGCACCGGCCTGGTGGTCATCACCCGCACCATCGAGCCCGCCCTCGGCGGCATCGCCCTGCCCGGCGGCTTCATGGACTTCGGAGAGGACTGGCGCGAGTCCGTCGTCCGCGAACTCCGCGAGGAGACCGGCATCCACGCCCCGGCCTCCGAGGTCGCCCTCGCCGACACCCTCAGCTCCCCGGGCGGCCACCTGCTCGTCTTCGGCCTGCTGCCCGTGAGTCCCACCGCCTCCCTTCCCGCATCGGCCCCGACGGACGAAACCACCGGCTGGCACGTCCTGCGCGGCCCGGAGGAACTGGCGTTCCCGCTCCACACGGAGGCCGCGGGGGCATGGTTCGAGGGCCGGTACGCCTAGGTACGCGCAGGCACGCGCACGGCCCGGGCGGGGCGGGGCGGGGCGGGGCGGCCGCGATCCCGGCCGCCCCGCCCCGTCCACCTCAAAGCCCCCGCAGCACCACGCCGTCCACCCGCCGCCCGTCCTCGTCCTCCACCACCACCGCGTCTCCGGCCCACCGCACCACGTACCGTTCCACCTCGCCCGGCTCGAAGCCCGGCCCCGGATCCCGGATCACCACCCCGCCGCCCGTGCGGCCCCGCGCCGGGGCCCACGCCTCCAGGGCCACCGACCCGTCGGCCGCCCGCACCGGCAGCAGCGACCCGGCCCGCGCCAGCACCGGGATCCGGTCCGCCGGGGCGTCCAGCAGGATCTGGCCCGGACCCTCGTACGCCCGGCCCGTCGCCGTGTCGTACCAGCGCCCGCGCGGCAACCGGACCGCCCGCCGGTCCGACCCGCACTCCAGCACCGGAGCCACCAGCAGGGCGTCACCCAGCAGGAACGCGTCCTCGCAGTCCCGAAGCGCCCGGTCCTCCGGCGCCCCCCACCACAGCGGCCGCACGTACGGAGCACCCGTCCGCCGCGCCAGATGGGCCAGCGTCACGAAGTACGGCCGCAGCCGCTCCCGTTCCGTCAGGACGGCCCGCGCCGCCCGGGTGGTCTCCTCCCCGAACTCCCACGGCTCCCGCCGCCCCGCCCAGATCGCCGCATGGGTCCGGAACAGCGGCAGGTAGGACCCCAGTTGCAGCCACCGCAGGTACAACTCCGGTGAGGGGGAGCCCCAGAACCCGCCGATGTCCGGCCCCGAGTACGGCACCCCGCACAGCCCGAGGCCCAGGACCAGCGCCAGCGAGGCCCGCAGCCCGTCCCAGCTGCTGTCCACGTCGCCCGACCACGTGCCCCCGTACCGCTGCATCCCCGCCCACCCCGACCGGGAGAAGAGGAACGGCCGCTCGGCCGGGCGCAGCCGTACGAGCCCCTCCCAGCCCGCGCGCGCCATCGCGAGGGCGTACACGTTGTGCGCTTCCCGGTGGTCCCCGCCGGCCCCGTCCAGCGCGTGCCGCGCCGAACGGGGGAGCGTCCGGTCCCCGAACGGGGCGAAGGAGACCGGCTCGTTCATGTCGTGCCAGACCCCGGCGAAGCCCTGAGCGAGCCGCTCCGCGTACAGCCCGCCCCACCACCGCCGCACCGCGGGATCGGTGAAGTCCGGGTACGCGCACTCGCCCGGCCACACCTCGCCCCGGACCTCCCGCCCCGCCGCGTCCCGTACGAAGGCTCCGTGCGCGCCGACCGCGAGCCCCGAGGCGTGCACCGGATCGCCGGTCTTCACCGCCGGGTCGACGATGGAGACCAGCCGGACGCCACTGTCCGCCAACTCCCTTGCCAAGCCGGGTAGATCGGGAAACCGCTCGCGGTCCACGGTGAAGACCCGGTGGCCGTCGTAGTGGTCGATGTCCAGATGGACGGCCGACAGCGGCAGCCCGCGCCCCGCGTACCCCGCCACGATCCGCCGCACCTCCGCGGCGCTCCCGAACCCCCACCGCGCGTGCTGGTACCCGAGCGCCCACTCCGGCGGCACGGCGGCCCCGCCGGTCAGCCCGGACCAGCCCTGCAGCACCCGCCCGGGCGGCCCCACCAGTACCCAGCACCGCAAGGGGCCGCCCTCCATGCGCAGTTCACAGGAGCCGGGCCGGTCGACGCCCGAGCCGGCGCCCTCCTCGCCCTCCCGCAACACCGCGCGCCCGTCCCAGGAGTTGTCGTGGAAGACCAGGTGCGTGCCCGCGTCCGCGACCACCAGCTGCACGGGCATCGTGATGTACAAGGGGTCCTCGCCGGAACCGGCCCCGGAGCCGAACCCGCCTTTGGGATCGGTGTTCCACAGCCGGTAGCTCCCGTCCCGCAACCGCGGCCCCACCGCCCGCCCGCCCAGCCCGAACACCCGCGCGTCCGCCGCCACCTCGCTCCGCAATAACCACCGCCCGCCCCCGCGGCCCGCCCCGCAGGCTTCGCCGCCACCCCCGGTGCCGGCGCGGCCGGCCGCTCCCTCGGCCCGGCCCCCACCGTCGGCCCCGCCGTCCGTTCCGTCCCCGCTCCCCGGCCCGGCCGCATCACCCCCGGACCCGGCGGAGCCCACCCGCTCCCACCACCGCGGCGGCAGATCCCGCCGCAGCACCGTCCCGCCGGGGGTGCGCACCTCCACCGCCCCGTGCCGGGACACCGCCACCGTCACGCGCTCGGACACCACCCGCCACCCGCCGTCGGTGTCCGGTTCCAGCACGGCGCGCGGATCGGGCTCCGGCCCGCTGCCGACCACCGCGTACGAGGGCGTCGGCGCGGCACCGTCCCAGCCCCAGAACACCGCCCCGCCCACGGTGACCCGGACCAACAGCTCCGAACGGGTGAACCGGAGCACCCCGCCACCCGCCCGGGGCTCCGTACCGGTCAGCACGCCCGGCACCCGCGCCCGCTCCGCGCCCCGGGGCGCGAGCCCCGCCGCGTCCACGCGCCGGTTGCGCCACGCGGAGCGCCAAGCGCGCCGCCCCCGCTCGCCGCCGAGGTCCTTCACCGCACGCACCAGCCCACGACCGTCCATGGCGCCCACCCTGCCACCGCCACTCGGCCCACAAGGCGCCGTTCAACTGCCGTTCACCCGCAAAAGGATCACAGCCGACCGCCGATGACGGCTCTGGTGCGGATGTCGATCACATGGCATCGTCCCTGTGAGCCCCCGTGCGCACACCCCGCGCGCGATGGCACCGTACGAACACCACACGCCACACACCACGCCAGACCACGACACGCCCACGAGGCGCGAACCGCAGACGTGACCGGGAGCCGACGCATGACCGCAGCAGCCACCCCCTCCGAGCCCCTCTGGTCCCCGGGCCCCGACCGGATCGCCGCGGCCCGGATCACCGCCTTCCAGGCCTGGGCCGCCGAACACCACGGCGCCCCCGCGGACGGCGGCTACCCGGCCCTGCACAGCTGGTCCGTCGACGAGCTGGACACCTTCTGGCAGGCCGTCGCCGAGTGGTTCGACGTACGGTTCACCACCCCGTACGAGTCCGTCCTCGCGGACCGGTCCATGCCGGGCGCGCGCTGGTTCGAGGGCGCCACCCTCAACTACGCCGAGCACGCCCTGCGCGCCGCCGAGGACCCGGCACGCGCCGCCGACGCGGCCCTGCTGCACGTCGACGAGACCCACGAGCCCACCCCCGTCACCTGGGCCGAGCTCCGCCGCCAGGTCGGCGCGCTCGCCGCCGAACTGCGCGCCCTGGGCGTGCGCCCCGGTGACCGGGTCAGCGGCTACCTCCCCAACATCCCCGAGGCCGTCACCGCGCTCCTCGCCACCGCCGCCGTCGGCGCCGTCTGGACCTCCTGCGCCCCCGATTTCGGCGCCCGCAGCGTCCTGGACCGCTTCCAGCAGGTGGAGCCGGTGGTCCTCTTCACCGTCGACGGCTACCGCTACGGCGGCAAGGAACACGACCGCCGCGACACCGTCGCCGAACTGCGCGCCGAGCTCCCCTCGCTGCGCGCCGTCGTCCACATCCCGCTCCTCGGTACGCCGGCCCCCGCGGGCGCCCTCGACTGGTCGGCCCTCACCTCGGGCGACACCGAGCCGGTCTTCGAAGCGGTCCCCTTCGACCACCCGCTCTGGGTCCTCTACTCCTCGGGCACCACCGGCCTGCCCAAGGCCATCGTCCAGTCGCAGGGCGGCATCCTCCTCGAGCACCTCAAGCAGCTCGGACTGCACTGCGACCTGGGCCCCGAGGACCGCTTCTTCTGGTACACCTCCACCGGCTGGATGATGTGGAACTTCCTCGTCTCCGGCCTGCTGACCGGAACGACCGTCGTGCTCTACGACGGCAGCCCGGGCTACCCCGACACCGGTGCCCAGTGGCGGATCGCGGAGCGGACCAAGGCCACGCTCTACGGGACCTCCGCCGCCTACGTGATGGCCTGCAGCAAGGCGGAGGTCCATCCCTCCCGCGACTTCGACCTCTCCGCGGTGAAGTGCGTGGCCACCACCGGATCCCCGCTGCCTCCCGACGGCTTCCGCTGGCTCCACGACGAGGTGGCCGAGGACCTCTGGATCGCCTCGGTCAGCGGCGGCACCGACGTCTGCAGCTGCTTCGCCGGAGCCGTCCCCACCCTCCCGGTCCACATCGGGGAGCTCCAGGCCGCCTGCCTGGGCACGGACCTCCAGGCCTGGGACCCCTCCGGCAAGCCCGTCACCGGCGAGGTCGGCGAGCTCGTCGTCACGAACCCCATGCCGTCCATGCCGATCCGCTTCTGGAACGACCCCGACGGCAGCCGCTACCGCGACAGCTACTTCGAGATGTTCCCCGGCGTCTGGCGCCACGGGGACTGGATCACGATCACGGACCACGGCTCCGTCGTCATCCACGGACGCTCCGACTCCACCCTGAACCGCCAGGGCGTCCGGATGGGCTCCGCGGACATCTACGAGGCCGTCGAGCGACTGCCCGAGATCAAGGAATCCCTGGTCATCGGCCTGGAGGAACCGAACGGCGGGTACTGGATGCCGCTCTTCGTCCACCTCGCGCCCGGCGCCGTCCTCGACGACGCCCTCCGCTCGCGGATCAAGGCCACGATCCGCGAGGAGCTCTCCCCGCGCCACGTCCCCGACGAGGTCATCGAGGTCCCGGGCATCCCGCACACCCTGACCGGGAAGCGCATCGAGGTCCCGGTCAAGCGCCTCCTCCAGGGCGCCCCCATGGCCAAGGCGGTCAACCCCGGCTCGGTCGACAACCTCGACCTCCTGCACTTCTACGAGGAGCTGGCCCGCACCCGCACCCGCGGCTGAGGCAAGCGGCCACTGTCAGTGGCGATGATTACTCTGAGTGAGCAAATGATCGCGTCACTCAGGGGGAACCATGCCACGCTCGAACGACACCGGGACCGCCACCACGGGCCGTCCGGCCCGCACCGGCAGGCGCCGCACCCTGCGCCGCGAAGTCCCCAGCACCGTCGGCCTCCTGGCCGACGCCGGGGACTTCGCGGCCATGCGCCGATACCGCAGCTTCACCTTCGACGACCACCGCGACTACCTGAACCACGTGGACCGGCTGCTCCGCTCCCTCGCGGCCCAGGGCATCCACACCACCGTCGCCCTCTTCGACGCCGAGGAGTACGCCGACTACTGCGCGGACCACGGGCTGGACCCGGACACCCCCGGGTCCCGCACCCGCTTCACCGCCGAACTGGGCGGCGCCACCGGCGGCCTCCCGTACGCCGGCCAGCCGATCGACGAACTGGTCCCGCTCCTCGTGGACGCGGCCGTCCGGCAGGCCACCTGGGAGTACGCGAGCTCGCTGCTGGCCGAAGTGGGCCGCTGCGCCGACTGCGGAGAAGACATCGGGACCGCCTCGCTCGAGCGCGCCGCCGAGGCGCTCCGGCACCTGGTGGACCGGGCCGGTCCGGGCCACCACCACTTGGTGTGCAGCGTCCCGGCACAGGACGAACAGCTCGTGGCCGTTTTGCACGCCGACACGGACGACGGCCCCGGCGGCCGGCCCCGGGTGGACGGTCGCGACGGCCTGGACTTCGTGACCGTACTCGCCGCGGGCCTGGCCCTCGGCGGGCCCGGGGGACTGGTCCTGCGCAGCACCACCGAGGGCGACCGGGACCGCGTACACGGCTGGCGCCTGGACCGCGGCCGACTGGTACCGCTCTCGGCGGCGGCCGTCTTCAACGCCTACTGCACCGACGCCGACACCGGAGACCCCGTGGGCCCGGAGCCCGGCGTCGAGTACTGCCCCGGCTACGAGGTGGACGAACCGGGCCCGCACCACTGAGCCGGGCGCACCCCGCCCACCCTCGAACGGCCGAGGGGCCCCCGCCACCGGCGAAGGCCCCTCGAACGTCTCCAACTACTTGCCCTACTTGCCCTACTCGCCGGACAGGACCGCCTGGGCGGCCACCCGGGCCTCCTCGGCGCTGTCCGCGGCACGCGCGGCGGCAGCCGCACGCTCGCACTGCGCGAGGGTGTACTTGGCCAGCGTCGCCCGCACGTAGGGAATCGAAGCGGCACCCATCGAAAGCGAGGTGACACCCAGACCCGTCAGCACACAGGCCAGCAGCGGGTCGGAGGCGGCCTCGCCACAGACGCCACAGCTCTTGCCCTCGGCCTGAGCGGCCTCGGCCGACATGGCGATCAGGTCGAGCAGCGCGGGCTGCCACGGGTCCTGCAGCCGCGATACGGCGCCGACCTGACGGTCGGCGGCGAAGGCGTACTGGGCCAGGTCATTGGTGCCCAGCGAGAGGAACTCGACCTCCTGGAGGATCGAGCGCGCCCGCAGCGCGGCGGAGGGGATCTCCACCATGGCACCGAACTTCGCCTTCAGACCGGCCTCGCGGCACGCGTCCGCGAACGCCTTGGCGTCGATGCGGTCGGCCACCATCGGGGCCATGACCTCGAGGTAGACCGGCAGCCCTTCGGCAGCCTTCGCCAACGCGGTGAGCTGCGTGCGCAGCACGTCCGGGTGGTCGAGCAGCGAACGCAGACCACGAACACCCAGAGCCGGGTTCGGCTCGTCGGCCGGGGTCAGGAAGTCCAGCGGCTTGTCGGCGCCGGCATCCAGAACACGTACGACGACACGACCCTCGGGGAAGGCTTCGAGGACCTTGCGGTACGACTCGACCTGCTTCTCCTCGGTCGGCGCGTGCTTGCTGTCGTCCAGGAAGAGGAACTCGGTGCGGAACAGGCCCACACCCTCCGCCCCGGCATCGACGGCCGCCGGCACGTCCGCCGGACCGCCGATGTTGGCCAGCAGCGGCACCTTGTGACCGTCGGACGTCGCGCCCGGACCGGAGGACGAGGAGAGAGCGGCCTTGCGCTCGGCGGCCGCGGCCTCCAGCTCGGCCCGCTTCGCCGCGCTGGGCTCCACGAACAGGTCGCCGGTGCTGCCGTCGACGGCGATGACCGTACCTTCGGCGATCTCACCGGCACCCGGCAGCGCGACGATGGCCGGCACGCCGAGCGCCCGCGCGAGGATCGCGCTGTGGCTGGTCGGGCCGCCTTCCTCGGTCACGAAACCGAGGACCAGCGCCGGGTCGAGCAGAGCGGTGTCGGCGGGAGCCAGGTCCCGCGCGATCAACACGTACGGCTCGTCGCTGTCGGGCACACCCGGCATCGGCACGCCGAGCAGGCGCGCGACGATGCGGTTGCGCACGTCGTCCAGGTCGGCCACACGCCCGGCCATGTACTCACCGGCACCGGCGAGCAGGTCACGGTAGGCGGCGAACGCGTCGTACACACCGCGCTCGGCGGTGCTGCCGACGGCGATGCGCCGGTCGACGTCCGCCATGAGCTCGGGGTCCGTGGCGATCATCGCCTGGGCCTCGAGCACGTGCTGGGCTTCGCCACCGGCCAGCTGGCCCCGGGCGATCAGGTCGGCCGATACAGCTTCCACGGCCTGACGGGCGCGCCCCTGTTCGCGCTCCGCCTCGTCCGCGGTGATCTGCCTCGCCGGCGGTTCGAGAACCGCCGTGCCCATGTGCCGAACCTCGCCGATCGCCACACCGTGGCTCACGCCGACGCCTCGCAGCGTTGTCTCCATTTCACCTGTCTCCGATTGAGCGGCGGGTCCACCCGCCGCGTTGGATGTGCCAGTGCGTCTAGAAGGCGAAGGTCACTGCCAGCCGAAGAGGGCGTCCCCGGCCTTGACGTCTCCGGTCTCGATCACGCCGGACAGGGAATCGGCAGTCGCTTCCAGTGCCACGACGGGGCAGATGGGGGACTTGCCGGCGGCCACGACCGCGGCGGGGTCCCAACGAATGACCTCTTGGCCGCGGGTCACGGTGTCGCCCTTGTTGACGAGCAGCTCGAAGCCCTCGCCGTTGAGCTGAACGGTGTCGATGCCCAGGTGCGTGAGTACACCGTGGCCTTCGCCGTCGACGACGACGTACGCATGCGGGTGCAGGGAGACGACTACACCGTCGACGGGGGACACCGCCGCCGAAGGCTCGCGCACGGGATCAATGGCGGTGCCCGGTCCCACCATCGCGCCGGAGAACACCGGGTCGGGCACTGCCGCGAGTCCGATGGCGGTCCCGGCAAGTGGGGACGTCACGCTGGTCATGGGGGCCTCCCAGGGGTGGGGCTTCGTCGTGTCGCCGTCACTACCTGTCGCGAACGGCGTACTCTCCAGAAGGATAAGTCACAACATGTTCGGGTTCGCCCGATGTTGGTCCCGATCCGGACTGGTCCTTCGGCCTGGAGACTAGTGGACTAGACCGGTGGACTAGACCATACGCCTGAATCGATTTGCTTGGGTCCCTGCAGACCTGTACTGTCGTGACTCCCGCCAGGACGCCCCGCGTGAACATTTCGCGAACGGCTGATGGACGGGACTCCTCCTCTCTCTAGTTCTGATCTTGATCTCACCTTCTTTCCGCATGCCTATTCGGCAAAACGGAGAGTGGTCAGAGGGAAAGAAAAGAACTGCTAGAGTCGGACTCGCCGGAAAGGGAAAACGCGAAAGCGGATGACCTGGAAGGCGGAAAACAAGCGAGACAGACTCTGATAGAGTCGGAAACGCAAGAACAGAACAGAACAGAACGAAAGCCCGGAGGAAAGCCCCAGTAATTGTTACTGAGGGTGAGTACAAAGGAAGCGTCCGTTCCTTGAGAACTCAACAGCGTGCCAAAAATCAACGCCAAAAAGTTGATACCCCGTCCATTTCGGTGGATGAGGTTCCTTTGAAAAAGACCTGTGAGGTCACGGCTTCGGCTACGACACTTGCAGGCAATTACACAGCGAGGATGCAGTGGACGGTCGGTCTTATTCCGACATGACTGTCCCGCTCTAAGTGCGTGTGCACCGGATTACCGGTAAACATTCATGGAGAGTTTGATCCTGGCTCAGGACGAACGCTGGCGGCGTGCTTAACACATGCAAGTCGAACGATGAAGCCCTTCGGGGTGGATTAGTGGCGAACGGGTGAGTAACACGTGGGCAATCTGCCCTTCACTCTGGGACAAGCCCTGGAAACGGGGTCTAATACCGGATAACACTCCTGCCTGCATGGGCGGGGGTTAAAAGCTCCGGCGGTGAAGGATGAGCCCGCGGCCTATCAGCTTGTTGGTGGGGTAATGGCCCACCAAGGCGACGACGGGTAGCCGGCCTGAGAGGGCGACCGGCCACACTGGGACTGAGACACGGCCCAGACTCCTACGGGAGGCAGCAGTGGGGAATATTGCACAATGGGCGAAAGCCTGATGCAGCGACGCCGCGTGAGGGATGACGGCCTTCGGGTTGTAAACCTCTTTCAGCAGGGAAGAAGCGAAAGTGACGGTACCTGCAGAAGAAGCGCCGGCTAACTACGTGCCAGCAGCCGCGGTAATACGTAGGGCGCAAGCGTTGTCCGGAATTATTGGGCGTAAAGAGCTCGTAGGCGGCTTGTCACGTCGGATGTGAAAGCCCGAGGCTTAACCTCGGGTCTGCATTCGATACGGGCTAGCTAGAGTGTGGTAGGGGAGATCGGAATTCCTGGTGTAGCGGTGAAATGCGCAGATATCAGGAGGAACACCGGTGGCGAAGGCGGATCTCTGGGCCATTACTGACGCTGAGGAGCGAAAGCGTGGGGAGCGAACAGGATTAGATACCCTGGTAGTCCACGCCGTAAACGTTGGGAACTAGGTGTTGGCGACATTCCACGTCGTCGGTGCCGCAGCTAACGCATTAAGTTCCCCGCCTGGGGAGTACGGCCGCAAGGCTAAAACTCAAAGGAATTGACGGGGGCCCGCACAAGCAGCGGAGCATGTGGCTTAATTCGACGCAACGCGAAGAACCTTACCAAGGCTTGACATATACCGGAAAGCATTAGAGATAGTGCCCCCCTTGTGGTCGGTATACAGGTGGTGCATGGCTGTCGTCAGCTCGTGTCGTGAGATGTTGGGTTAAGTCCCGCAACGAGCGCAACCCTTGTCCTGTGTTGCCAGCATGCCCTTCGGGGTGATGGGGACTCACAGGAGACCGCCGGGGTCAACTCGGAGGAAGGTGGGGACGACGTCAAGTCATCATGCCCCTTATGTCTTGGGCTGCACACGTGCTACAATGGCCGGTACAATGAGCTGCGATACCGTGAGGTGGAGCGAATCTCAAAAAGCCGGTCTCAGTTCGGATTGGGGTCTGCAACTCGACCCCATGAAGTCGGAGTTGCTAGTAATCGCAGATCAGCATTGCTGCGGTGAATACGTTCCCGGGCCTTGTACACACCGCCCGTCACGTCACGAAAGTCGGTAACACCCGAAGCCGGTGGCCCAACCCGTAAGGGAGGGAGCTGTCGAAGGTGGGACTGGCGATTGGGACGAAGTCGTAACAAGGTAGCCGTACCGGAAGGTGCGGCTGGATCACCTCCTTTCTAAGGAGCACAGTACCGATTGCAGACAAACGTTCTGCACGGTCAGCTCAGGGTGGAACGTTGATTAGTTGGCACGGTTTCCAAAACCTTCTGTGAGTACTGCTTCGGCGTGGAAAACAGTTTGAGTGGCGGGGATCGTGCTTGGCACGTTGTTGGGTATCTGAGGGTACGGCCGAAAGGCTTTATCTTCGCGATGCCGGCCCCAGTGAACTCGCCAGCTTGTCTGGTGGGGTGATGGGTGGCTGGTCGTTGCTTGAGAACTACACAGTGGACGCGAGCATCTGTAGGCCAAGTTTTTAAGGGCGCACGGTGGATGCCTTGGCACCAGGAACCGATGAAGGACGTGAGAGGCCGCGATAGGCCCCGGGGAGCTGCCAACTGAGCTTTGATCCGGGGGTGTCCGAATGGGGAAACCCGGCAGTCGTCATGGGCTGTCACCCACTGCTGAACACATAGGCAGTGTGGAGGGAACGCGGGGAAGTGAAACATCTCAGTACCCGCAGGAAGAGAAAACAACCGTGATTCCGGGAGTAGTGGCGAGCGAAACCGGATGAGGCCAAACCGTATGCGTGTGATACCCGGCAGGGGTTGCGCATGCGGGGTTGTGGGAATTCTTTTGATCGGTCTGCCGGCCGGTCGGCGAGTCAGAAACCGTTGATGTAGTCGAAGGACATGCGAAAGGTCCGGCGTAGAGGGTAAGACCCCCGTAGACGAAACATCAGCGGCTTGCTTAAGAATCTCCCAAGTAGCACGGGGCCCGAGAAATCCCGTGTGAATCTGGCGGGACCACCCGCTAAGCCTAAATATTCCCTGGTGACCGATAGCGGATAGTACCGTGAGGGAATGGTGAAAAGTACCGCGGGAGCGGAGTGAAATAGTACCTGAAACCGTGTGCCTACAAGCCGTGGGAGCGTCGCTGTATGTGCTTGCACATACAGTCGTGACTGCGTGCCTTTTGAAGAATGAGCCTGCGAGTTAGCGGTGTGTAGCGAGGTTAACCCGTGTGGGGAAGCCGTAGCGAAAGCGAGTCCGAATAGGGCGATTGAGTTGCACGCTCTAGACCCGAAGCGGAGTGATCTAGCCATGGGCAGGTTGAAGCGGAGGTAAGACTTCGTGGAGGACCGAACCCACCAGGGTTGAAAACCTGGGGGATGACCTGTGGTTAGGGGTGAAAGGCCAATCAAACTCCGTGATAGCTGGTTCTCCCCGAAATGCATTTAGGTGCAGCGTCACGTGTTTCTTGCCGGAGGTAGAGCACTGGATAGGCGATGGGCCCTACCGGGTTACTGACCTTAGCCAAACTCCGAATGCCGGTAAGTGAGAGCGTGGCAGTGAGACTGTGGGGGATAAGCTCCATGGTCGAGAGGGAAACAGCCCAGAGCATCGACTAAGGCCCCTAAGCGTACGCTAAGTGGGAAAGGATGTGGAGTCGCAGAGACAACCAGGAGGTTGGCTTAGAAGCAGCCACCCTTGAAAGAGTGCGTAATAGCTCACTGGTCAAGTGATTCCGCGCCGACAATGTAGCGGGGCTCAAGCGTACCGCCGAAGTCGTGTCATTGCAGCAATAGGGCCAACGCCCGCTGTGATGGGTAGGGGAGCGTCGTGTGCCGGGTGAAGCAGCAGCGGAAGCTAGTTGTGGACGGTTCACGAGTGAGAATGCAGGCATGAGTAGCGATACACACGTGAGAAACGTGTGCGCCGATTGACTAAGGGTTCCTGGGTCAAGCTGATCTGCCCAGGGTAAGTCGGGACCTAAGGCGAGGCCGACAGGCGTAGTCGATGGACAACCGGTTGATATTCCGGTACCCGCTTTGAAACGCCCAATATCGAATCAGGCGATGCTAAGCCCGTGAAGCCGTTCCGGACCCTTCGGGGAAAGGAAAGTGGTGGAGCCGGCGAACCAGACTTGTAGTAGGTAAGCGATGGGGTGACGCAGGAAGGTAGTCCAGCCCGGGCGGTGGTAGTCCCGGGGTAAGGGTGTAGGCCGAGGGGTAGGCAAATCCGTCCCTCATATAAGGCTGAGACCTGATGCCGAGCCGATTGTGGTGAAGTGGATGATCCTATGCTGTCGAGAAAAGCCTCTAGCGAGTTTCATGGCGGCCCGTACCCTAAACCGACTCAGGTGGTCAGGTAGAGAATACCGAGGCGTTCGGGTGAACTATGGTTAAGGAACTCGGCAAAATGCCCCCGTAACTTCGGGAGAAGGGGGGCCATCACTGGTGATCGGATTTACTCCGTGAGCTGGGGGTGGCCGCAGAGACCAGCGAGAAGCGACTGTTTACTAAAAACACAGGTCCGTGCGAAGCCGTAAGGCGATGTATACGGACTGACGCCTGCCCGGTGCTGGAACGTTAAGGGGACCGGTTAGTCACATTTCGGTGTGGCGAAGCTGAGAACTTAAGCGCCAGTAAACGGCGGTGGTAACTATAACCATCCTAAGGTAGCGAAATTCCTTGTCGGGTAAGTTCCGACCTGCACGAATGGCGTAACGACTTCTCGACTGTCTCAACCATAGGCCCGGTGAAATTGCACTACGAGTAAAGATGCTCGTTTCGCGCAGCAGGACGGAAAGACCCCGGGACCTTTACTATAGTTTGATATTGGTGTTCGGTTCGGCTTGTGTAGGATAGGTGGGAGACTTTGAAGCGGCCACGCCAGTGGTTGTGGAGTCGTCGTTGAAATACCACTCTGGTCGTGCTGGATGTCTAACCTCGGTCCGTGATCCGGATCAGGGACAGTGTCTGATGGGTAGTTTAACTGGGGCGGTTGCCTCCCAAAAAGTAACGGAGGCGCCCAAAGGTTCCCTCAGCCTGGTTGGCAATCAGGTGTTGAGTGTAAGTGCACAAGGGAGCTTGACTGTGAGACCGACGGGTCGAGCAGGGACGAAAGTCGGGACTAGTGATCCGGCGGTGGCTTGTGGAAGCGCCGTCGCTCAACGGATAAAAGGTACCCCGGGGATAACAGGCTGATCTTCCCCAAGAGTCCATATCGACGGGATGGTTTGGCACCTCGATGTCGGCTCGTCGCATCCTGGGGCTGGAGTCGGTCCCAAGGGTTGGGCTGTTCGCCCATTAAAGCGGTACGCGAGCTGGGTTTAGAACGTCGTGAGACAGTTCGGTCCCTATCCGCTGTGCGCGTAGGAATATTGAGAAGGGCTGTCCCTAGTACGAGAGGACCGGGACGGACGAACCTCTGGTGTGCCAGTTGTCCTGCCAAGGGCATGGCTGGTTGGCTACGTTCGGGAGGGATAACCGCTGAAAGCATCTAAGCGGGAAGCCTGCTTCAAGATGAGTATTCCCACCTCCTTGAGAGGGTAAGGCTCCCAGTAGACGACTGGGTTGATAGGCCAGATGTGGAAGCCCGGTAACGGGTGGAGCTGACTGGTACTAATAGGCCGAGGGCTTGTCCTCAGTTGCTCGCGTCCACTGTGTTAGTTCTGAAGTAACGAACTGTGTCATATCCGGTTTGGTTAACTTCATAGTGTTTCGGTGGTCATAGCGTTAGGGAAACGCCCGGTTTACATTCCGAACCCGGAAGCTAAGCCTTTCAGCGCCGATGGTACTGCAGGGGGGACCCTGTGGGAGAGTAGGACGCCGCCGAACAATCATTGTAGAAAGCCCCGTACCGGGTAACCGGTACGGGGCTTTTCTGCGTTTACAGGCCGGTGCACCGGCTCCTGTAGGGTCAGGGGGCATCGTTCGACATTTCTACAGTCACAGTGGAGGCCCCCGGGTGGAGGTCCAGGAGACTCGGGTTCAGACTGACCGAATTTTCACCATTCCGAACATCCTGAGCATGGCTCGCCTCGCAGGCGTACCCCTGTTCCTGTGGCTGATCCTGGCCGAGCACGATGGCTGGGCTCTTGCCGTCCTCATGCTCAGCGGGATCAGCGACTACCTCGACGGGAAGCTGGCCCGGCGCTGGAATCAGATCAGCAGCCTCGGCCGGCTGCTGGATCCCGCCGCGGACCGGCTCTACATCCTGTCCACGCTGTTCGGTCTCACGTACCGCGAGATCCTGCCGCTCTGGCTCACCGGGGCACTGCTCGCGCGTGAGCTGATGCTGCTGGTCATGGTCTGGATCCTGCGCCGGCACGGCTATCCGCCGCCCCAGGTCAACTTCCTCGGCAAGGCCGCGACCTTCAACCTGATGTATGCGTTCCCCTTCCTGCTGGTGAGCACCTGGTCGGGTTGGTTGGCCTGGATGGGGTCAGTTTTCGGATGGGCGTTCGCCGGATGGGGTACAACCCTCTATTGGTGGGCAGGAGTCCTTTACGTGGTACAAGTCCGCCGGCTCGTGAAGGCGGACACCACGGCCGATTGAGCTCGCTCGGCGCCTGACTGACGCGGGGGAGTGTTCCAGTCACCGTCCGGGACGGGTGAGGTCGGCGATACGCCGTCTCTCAAGGAGGACTCTTCCGACATGAAGGCCGTCGTGATGGCTGGTGGCGAAGGCACTCGGCTTCGCCCCATGACCTCAAGCATGCCCAAGCCGCTCCTGCCGGTGGCGAACCGGCCGATCATGGAGCACGTGCTCAGGCTGCTCAAGCGGCATGGGCTCAACGAAACCGTGGTCACCGTACAGTTCCTGGCGTCGCTCGTCAGGAACTACTTCGGTGACGGCGAGGAGCTCGGAATGGAGCTCACCTATGCCAACGAGGAGAAGCCACTCGGGACCGCCGGCAGCGTGAAGAACGCCGAGGAGGCTCTGAAGGACGACACCTTCCTCGTCATTTCCGGCGACGCGCTCACCGACTTCGACCTGACCGACCTGATCCGTTTCCACAAGGAGAAGGGCGGGCTCGTCACGGTGTGCCTGACCCGGGTGCCGAATCCGCTGGAATTCGGCATCACCATCGTGGACGAGGAAGGCAAGGTCGAGCGCTTCCTGGAGAAGCCGACCTGGGGCCAGGTGTTCTCGGACACCATCAACACCGGCATCTACGTCATGGAGCCGGAGATCTTCGACTACGTGGACGCGGACGTCTCCGTGGACTGGTCCGGCGACGTCTTCCCGCAGCTGATGAAGGAAGGCCGGCCCATCTACGGCTACGTCGCCGAGGGCTACTGGGAGGACGTCGGCACCCACGAGAGCTACGTCAAGGCCCAGGCCGACGTACTCGAGGGCCAGGTCCAGGTCGACATGGACGGTTTCGAGATCTCACCCGGCGTGTGGATCGCCGAAGGGGCCGAGGTGAGCCCGGACGCGGTGCTGCGCGGCCCGCTGTACATCGGGGACTACGCCAAGGTCGAGGCCGGCGTGGAGATCCGCGAGCACACCGTCATCGGATCGAACGTCGTCGTCAAGAGCGGTGCGTTCCTGCACAAGGCCGTCGTGCACGACAACGTGTACATCGGGCCTCACAGCAACCTCCGCGGCTGTGTCATCGGCAAGAACACCGACATCATGCGCGCGGCCCGGATCGAGGACGGGGCCGTCATCGGCGACGAGTGCCTCGTCGGCGAGGAATCGATCATCCAGGGGAACGTCCGGGTCTACCCCTTCAAGACGATCGAGGCGGGCGCCTTCGTCAACACCTCGGTCATCTGGGAGTCGCGGGGGCAGGCACATCTGTTCGGCGCGCGCGGGGTCACCGGCATCCTGAACGTGGAGATCACCCCGGAGCTCGTCGTCCGGTTGGCCGGTGCCTATGCGACGACCCTGAAGAAGGGGGCGACGGTCACCACGGCCCGCGACCACTCGCGTGGCGCGAGAGCGCTCAAGCGGGCCGTGATCTCGGCGCTCCAGGCGAGCGCCATCAACGTCCGGGACCTGGAGAACGTACCGCTGCCCGTGGCGCGGCAGCAGACCGCGCGCGGCAGCGCGGGCGGGATCGTGCTGCGGACCTCGCCGGGAGTGCCCGACTCGGTCGACATCATGTTCCTCGACGAGCGCGGGGCGGACCTCTCCCTCCAGCAGCAGCGCAAGCTCGACCGGGTCTACGCACGCCAGGAGTACCGGCGGGCGTTCCCCGGCGAGATCGGCGACCTGCAGTTCCCGGGAAGCGTCTTCGACGCCTACACCGGTTCGCTGCTGCGGCGGGTGGACACCACCGGGGTCGCGGACTCCGGGCTCAAGGTGGTCGTGGACGCGTCCAACGGCAGCGCCGGCCTGGTGCTGCCCAGCCTGCTGGGCCGGCTCGGGGTGGACGCCCTCACGGTCAATCCGGGTCTCGACGAGTCCCGGCCCACGGAGACGGCCGAATCCCGCAGGGCGGGGCTGGTGAGGCTCGGCGAGATCGTGGCGTCCTCGCGGGCCGCCTTCGGAGTGCGCTTCGACCCGGTGGGCGAGCGGATCTCCCTCGTGGACGAGCGCGGCCGGATCATCGAGGACGACCGGGCGCTGCTGGTGCTGCTCGACCTGGTGGCCGCAGAGAAGCGCAGCGGCAAGGTGGCGCTGCCGGTGACCACGACCCGGATCGCCGAGCAGGTGGCGGCGTACCACGGGACCCAGGTGGAGTGGACGACGACCTCGCCCGACGATCTGACCCGGGTGGGCCGGGCGGAGAACACCATCTTCGGCGGTGACGGTCGGGGTGGCTTCATCGTCCCCGAGTTCAGCAGCGTCTTCGACGGGTCGGCCGCCTTCGTGCAGTTGATCGGGCTGGTGGCGCGGACGCAGCTCACGCTGAGCCAGATCGATGCCCGGATCCCTCGTGCGCACGTGCTCAAGCGAGACGTGCCGACCCCGTGGGCCGTGAAGGGGCTCGTCATGCGGCGGGTCGTGGAGGCGGCCGGGGACCGGCAGGTGGACACCACCGACGGGGTGCGGGTCGTGGAGGCCGACGGGCGGTGGGCCCTGGTGCTGCCGGACCCGGCGGAGGCGGTCACCCACCTGTGGGCCGAGGGACCCGACGACGCGTCCGCGCAGGCCCTGCTGGACGGCTGGGCAGCGGTGGTGGACGGCGCCGGGCACTGAGCGCCCCGCACGGGACGGCGTAGGCCGGAACGCAGCGGCGTAGGGCCGGAAGTCCGGTGGAGCGGGCGGGGCGAAGGTCCCGTCCGGTCCACCGGGCGTCCGCATTCGGTGGGAGCGGCGCCGACATGCGACGATGTGCGGCATGTCGCAGCCGCCCCACAACCGCAGTTCGGCACCTCCGGCGCGGCCGGACGCTTCCATGTCGCTGCTGACGCACGTGATGGACCACTCCCTCGACGAGGGCTACGCGGAGGCTTCGGCCCGGCGCGAGGCCGAGGGCACGTCCGGCCTGCCGCGGACCCTCAAGGCCAAACTGGGTCTCGCCGCCGGGCTCGTGCTCGCCGCCATGGTCGTCACCCTGGGCGCCGCGCAGGCGCGGGCGACCGCGCCGGTGCTGGCCAAGGAGCGTCAGGAACTCATCGACCGGGTCGAGCGGGCCGACGCGCACGCGGACGGTCTGGAGCGGGACATCGAGGGGCTGCGGGACACCGTCGCCGGCCGGCAGCGCGAGGCGCTCAAGCAGCACGGCGGCGAACAGGGCCAGCTCGTGGCGCTGCTGTCCGGGGCCACCGAGGTGCACGGGCCCGGGATCAAGCTGACGGTGGACGACGCGAAGGGCTCGACGACCGGAAACGGCACCAAGCCGCGCGAGAGCGCCGGATTCTCGGACACCGGGCGGCTCCGCGACCGAGATATGCAGAAGATCGTCAACGGGCTGTGGCAGTCGGGGGCGGAAGCGATCTCGATCAACGGGCAGCGCCTGACGTCCCTCTCGGCGATCCGGGCCGCCGGTGACGCGATACTGGTCGACAACAGGCCGCTGGTCCCGCCGTACGAAGTGCTGGCGATCGGCGACAAGAAGCGCCTCGGGACCGCGTTCCAGGACTCCGCGGACGGCCAGTACCTGCACGTGCTGCAGGAGAACTACGGCATCCGCTACTCCTTGTCGTCCGAGGCCGAGGTGCGCCTCCCGGCCGCGTCGAGCCTGACCGTACGTACGGCTACAGCAGTAGAGCAGCAGAAGGGTGCATCGTGATCGCGGTACTGGGCCTCGTGGTCGGAGTGGTGGTCGGACTTCTCGTCCGCCCCGAAGTGCCGGCCGTGGTGGAGCCTTATCTGCCGATCGCCGTGGTCGCGGCGCTGGACGCGGTGTTCGGAGGCTTGCGCGCGATGCTGGACGGCATCTTCGTGGACAAGGTCTTCGTGGTGTCGTTCCTGTCGAACGTGGTCGTGGCGGCGCTGATCGTCTTCCTCGGAGACAAACTGGGCGTCGGCTCGCAGCTGTCCACGGGTGTGGTCGTCGTCCTCGGCATCCGCATCTTCTCCAACGCCGCGGCCATCCGCCGGCACGTGTTCCGGGCGTGAGGCCGATGAGTACGAACGACACCCCGCCCGAGGAGCCCGGGGCCTCGGCATCGGCACAGCGGCCGAAGGCACAGCCGCCGCAGGAGCCGTCGGCCGGGCCGTCGGCCGGACCGTTGGGCAACGGGGCCGAGTCCGTGGGCGACGTGCCCGGGCCCGAGCGGACCGGGCCCGAGCAAACCGGGCCCGAGCAGACCGGCCGGCAGCGGCTGGCGGCCGGGCTGTGGCCGCCGCGGGTGAGCCGTGCCCAACTGATCGTCGCGGTGCTGCTGTTCGTTCTGGGGCTCGGGCTGGCCATCCAGGTGCGGTCGAACAGCGACTCCAGCGCGTTGCGCGGTGCCCGTCAGGAGGACCTCGTACGGATCCTCGACGAGCTGGACGGGCGGACGAAGCGGCTGGAGGACGAGAAGCAGACGCTCGAGGACCAACGCCGGGAGCTCGAGAGCAGTTCCAACCAGGCCGAGGAGGCCCGGAAACAGACCGTGGAGAAGGAACGCCAACTCGGGATCCTGGCCGGTACGGTGGCCGCGCAGGGGCCGGGGATCGTGCTGAAGATCACGGACCCCAAGGGTCAGGTGCTGTCGGACAAGCTGCTGGACACCCTCCAGGAGCTGCGGGCCGCCGGGGCCGAGGCCATCCAGATCAACGGGGTGCGGATCGTGGCGGACTCGTACTTCTCGGACGAGGAGGACGGGGTCGCGATCGACGGTAAGAAGATCACACAACCCTACGAGTTCAAGGTGATCGGCAAGCCTCAGGACCTGGAGCCTGCGCTCAACATTCCCGGTGGCGTCGTCCAGTCGCTGGAGAAGGAGCAGGCGGTCGTCGGCATCACACGTCCGGCGAAGATCGTTGTGGATGCCTTGCGGGCTGCGAAGCAGCCTGACTACGCTCGGTCGTCATCGACGTGATGCGGGAGGTGCGGGAGACCGGCTCAGGCGGGCGAATGCCTGCGGGGGGTCGAGGCACCGAAGTCGCGGTGCGTGGTGGAAACTGTCTGATGGTTACGGACGTTGTAAGTATGTCCGGGTCGGCAGGTGTTGCATTCGGAGTTCGTCCTGCCCCACGGGCGGGTCTGTTTCGGTCAAGGGGAATCGCCCGTGAAGTTGTTTGAGAAGTTGTTCGGCAAGAAGAACCGCGAGGAAAGCGGTGCGGCCAGGCACCGCGCGGGGCACGGAGACGTGGAAGGGCAGGGCGACCGGCCGCTCTTCCGCGACGAGGTCGCCGGGGCGGGTGATATTTCGGGCGCGCACGGCGCGTCGACTGTTGACCCTGCCGGTACCGGACGCATAGGTTTCGGTGAACCATCAACCTCAAGTACGGGTGGAGGGTTTGCCCCCGACCCGTATGCCACCAATGCCTCCGCGGGGCAGCCGCGGCGCGAGGAGCCGTCCATGTCGGCCGAGCAGATTTGCAGCAGGTGCGGGCACCGCAGCGATGCGGCGAGCCGGTTCTGCTCCAACTGCGGGGCGCCGCTGCGGGCGGGTCTGACGCCGGAGCGTGCCTCGGAGACCACGTCCACCATCTCGATCTCGGGCCTGGAGGCCTACGAGGCCGAGGTGTCGGGACAGACGCACGTGTCGTCCTCGCTGTCCCCCGAGGCCCAGGCCGCGGTGGAAGCGCTGCCCCCGGGTTCCGCCCTGCTGATCGTGCGGCGCGGCCCGAACTCCGGCAGCCGGTTCCTCCTGGACGGTGAGCTGACGACGGCCGGCCGGCACCCGCAGAGCGACATCTTCCTGGACGACGTCACCGTCTCCCGGCGCCATGTCGAGTTCCGCAGGAGCCACGACGGTTTCACCGTCTCCGACGTCGGCAGCCTCAACGGCACGTACGTGAACCGTGAACCGATCGACTCCGTCGCCCTGCACAACGGCGACGAGGTGCAGATCGGCAAGTACCGGCTGGTCTTCTACGCGAGCCTGCGGGGGCACTGACCCTTCAAGGGAAGGTCCCATGCTGCGTATCCCGGCAGGCGGTGCCGCCAAGGGCGGCACCGCCACCGCCGCCTCCTCGGGCGTGCGGCTGGTGAGCATCGGAACGGTGCTCACGATGCTGCGTGACGAGTTCCCCGAAGTCACGATCTCGAAGATCCGTTTCCTGGAAGCGGAGGGGCTCGTCGAGCCCAGGCGCACACCTTCGGGATATCGCAAGTTCAGCACCGACGACGTGGAGCGTCTCGCCCACGTCCTGCGGCTCCAGCGCGACCACTACCTTCCGTTGAAGGTCATCCGCGAGCAGCTCGACGCGCTCGCGCGGGGTGAGCAGATCCGTATCCCGGCGCCCACGGCGCACGGGGAGTCCGTCGACCCCACGAGCCCCGTCGCCCTCTACGGCGAGGTGGGCCGGGAGCGGCCGACCGTGGCCCGGGTGGGCCGGGCCGAGCTGATCGCCGCCGCGGACGTGGACGAGGTCCAGCTCGTGGAGTGGGAGTCCTACGGGCTCATCGCGGAGGCACCCGGCGGCGGGTTCGACGCCGAGGCCGTCACCGTGGCCCGTCTGGTGGCCGATCTCGGCCGATTCGGTCTGGAGCCGCGCCACCTGCGGGCCATGAAGGCCGCCGCAGACCGGGAGGCCGGTCTGGTGGAACAGGTCGTCTCGCCGCTGCGCCGGCACCGCAATCCGCAGACCAGGGCCCATGCCGAGGCCACCATGAAGGAGCTCGCGGGGCTCTCCGTACGGCTGCACGAGGCCCTCGTACAAACTGCTCTCGGGGTGCGGCTGCACTGATCCTGAGGGGTTTTCGGGCCGACTTCGGGTGACTTGGCAGGGGCTTCGGGGCAGGCTTGGGGCAGCCCGACTACCCAAACCTGCCGAGCAGGTCCTAGGGTTGCTGTGTGAACGAGCTCGACGTTGTGGGTGTCCGGGTGGAAATGCCCTCGAACCAACCGATCGTGCTCCTGCGTGAAGTGGGAGGCGACCGGTACCTCCCCATCTGGATCGGACCAGGGGAGGCGACCGCCATTGCCTTCGCGCAGCAGGGCATGGCCCCTGCCCGGCCGCTGACACACGACCTTTTCAAGGACGTGCTGGAGGCGATCGGCGAGGAGCTCACCGAAGTCCGGATCACGGATCTGCGGGAGGGCGTTTTCTACGCGGAGCTCGTCTTCGCCAGCGGAGTCGAGGTGAGCGCGCGGCCCTCCGACGCCATAGCGCTCGCCCTGCGGACCGGGACGCCGATCTACGGCAGCGACGGCGTGCTCGACGACGCCGGAATCGCGATCCCGGACGAGCAGGAGGACGAGGTGGAGAAGTTCCGCGAGTTCCTCGACCAGATCTCGCCAGAGGACTTCGGTACCGGCCCGCAGTGAGGCGCGGGTCGTGCCGTCCTCCCGGATATTTCAGCCCATTCGAGTAGCCTTTCCCCGCAATGGGGTACGGGAAACCACTCTCAGGGTGATTATCACTCGGCGTGCCGAGTGTGGCGATCGTTGACGCACCCCTGGTGACTGCCTACCTTCGAGATGGCAGGTCAAGGACGGAGGGTCGGCGTGAGAGTCACGGGCGACGGTATGACCGGGGGCATCCCCGCACGGAGTGACGGTGGGCCGTACCCGCTGCACGGTGGTGCGGTGAACTCCGCGCGCCGTCAGCCGGAGCCCGCGCCGGTCGGTTCGGTGGGGCCGGTGGGGCCCCAGGGCGGCGAGCCCGCACCCGAGCAGGTCGGATACCGAGGGCCGACGGCGTGTGCCGCGGCCGGCATCACGTACCGGCAGCTCGACTACTGGGCGCGGACCGGGCTGGTGGAGCCCACGGTGCGTCCCGCCTACGGGTCGGGGACGCAGCGCCTCTACAGCTTCCGGGACGTGGTCGTCCTCAAGATCGTGAAGCGCTTCCTGGACACCGGGGTGGCGCTGCAGAACATCCGCACCGCCGTGCAGCACCTGCGCGACCGGGGTTTCTCGGACCTGGAGCGGATGACGCTGATGAGCGACGGCGCCACCGTGTACGAGTGCACTTCGCCGGACCAGGTCGTCAGCCTGCTCCAGGGCGGCCAGGGCGTCTTCGGCATCGCCGTGGGCGTGGTCTGGCGCGATGTGGAGAACGCGCTGTCGCAGCTGCACGGGGAGCGCGTGGACACGGGCGAGACGGTGGTCGGGCACAACCCGGCCGATGAGCTGGCCGCCCGGAGGAACCGGGCCGTCTGAGGCGCAGGGGCGGGGCCGGGGACCGGGGCGGGCCGGGTGGTCCGTCCGGGTCCGGTCCGGTCCGCGGCGGGCCGCCCGGCCCGCCTGCTGTGGGTTCGGGCCGATTGTCAGTGGCGTAGGGCAGCATCGGAGCTGTGAGAGCCGCGCCGACCATCCTGCACCTGGACATGGACGCCTTCTACGCCTCCGTGGAGCAGGCGTCGAAGCCGAGCCTGCGCGGCAAGGCCGTCATCGTCGGCGGGCTCGGGCCGCGCGGGGTCGTCGCCACCGCCTCCTACGAGGCCAGGCGGTTCGGGGTGCATTCCGCCATGCCGATGGCCCAGGCGCGGCGGCTCTGCCCCAACGGCGCGTGCCTGATTCCGCGCTTCAGCCTGTACCGCGAGGTCAGCGACACGGTCATGGGGATGCTCCGGGAGCTGTCCCCCCTCGTGGAGCCGCTGAGCCTGGACGAGGCCTTCGTGGACCTCGAGGCGGGCGGCGTCGCCTTCGACGCGCAGGCCGCGCGGGCCGTTGGCGAGCGGCTGAGGGCAGACATCACCGCCGCGACCGGGCTGAGCGGGTCGGTGGGGCTCGCGGGGTCCAAGATGCTGGCCAAAGTCGCCTCCGAGGAGGCCAAGCCGGCCGGGCTGCTGCTGATCGAGGTCGGCACGGAGCGGGCGCACCTGGCACCCATGTCGGTACGGACCCTGCCCGGGGTGGGGCCGGCCACGGGGGAACACCTGCGGCGGGCCGGGATCACCACGGTGGGGGAGCTGGCGGAGGCCGGCGAGGACGAACTGGTCCGGATGGTGGGGCGCTCGCACGGCGTCGGGCTGTACCGGATGGCGTTGGGGGTGGACGAGCGGCCGGTCGTCGCCGAGCGCGACGCGAAGTCCGTGTCGGTGGAGGACACCTTCGACGTGGACCTGCACGACCGGGTACGCATCCGGAACGAAGTGCAGCGGCTCGCCGACCGGTGCGTGGAGCGGCTGCGCGGGTCAGGGCATTCGGGGCGGACCATCGTGCTCAAGGTGCGGCGGTACGACTTTTCCACGCTGACCCGCTCGGAGACGCTGCGGGGGCCCACGGACGACCCCGCGGTGGTGCGGGAGGCTGCGGCGCGGCTGCTGGAGGCCGTGGACACCACGGGCGGGGTGCGGCTGCTGGGGGTGGGCGTGACGGGGCTGGCGGACTACACGCAGGAGGATCTGTTCGCTTTCGCCGATGCGATGGCTGCGCGGGCTGGGGCGGGGTCGGGTGACGGCGGCGCCGCGGGGCGGCCTGCGGCCGGCGCTGACGGGGGGCAGGAGCCCGAGGGACCCTTCCGGGTCCGGGGTGCCGTCCCGGGGCCGGGGCCGGGTCCGGGGCCGGAGCCGGAGGCGGACGAGGGTGCCGGTCAGGGCCAGGGTGGGGCAGTCCCCGCCGGGGCGGTGCCGGGCGAGCCCATCGGGCAGGGCCAGGGGCAGGCGGCTGGGGAAGAGCAGGCTGAGGCCGTTGGGCCGTCGGGGCTGGCGGAGGGGCTCGGGCACGCCCAGGGCGCTCAGCGGGGCCCTGGCCGGGGCGAGGGTCCTGGGCAGGGGTCGGGTGAGATCGCTGGGCCGGGGTGCGGTAGCGCGTTGGCGCAGGGGGAGAGCGTTGGGCAGGGGCAGGGGCAGGGGCAGGGGCAGGGGCAGGGGCAGGGGCAGGGCCAAGGCCAGGGCCAGGGCTCGGAGCAGGGCCAGGGATCGGAGCACGGCCAGGGCCAGGGCTCAGAGCAGGTGCAGGTGCAGGTGCCGGGTGAGATTGCTGGGCCTGATCGGGGTGCTGAGTTGGCGCAGGGGGAGGGCGTCGGACAAGGCCAAGGCTCGGGGCTGGGGCTGGGGCAGGCGCAGGGGCTGGGGTCGGGGTCGGGGTCGGGGGAGGTCGCTGCGCCGCGGGGTGTCGGGTCGGGGCAAAGGGGCGACGTCGGGCACGGCCAGGGCGACCTGCAGGGGGTGGGCGTTGGGCGTGGGCCGGGTGAGGTTGCTGGGCAGGGGCTCGGGGGTGCGGGGGGTGTTGAAGGTTTGGTTGAGCGGCGCTGGGCGGCCGGGAGTGATGTGCGGCATGCGGTGTACGGGCCCGGGTGGGTGCAGGGCAGCGGCGTCGGGCGGGTGACCGTACGGTTCGAGCAGCCCGGATCCGAGCCGGGCCGGGTGCGGACGTTCCTGGTGGACGACCCCGAGCTGGAGCCGTCCGACCCGATGCCGCTGGTCGGGGACCGGGCCGTGGGGGTCGGGGGCTCGACGGCTCCGGAGTGAGCCTGGGAGGGCACGTCCTTGCGCCGACCCGGGGTGCCTGTGTCTGGGGGGAGCTGGAGGAACTGTTCGCTGCCCGGCTCCCTGGGGGCCGGCAATAGTGCGCTGCCTGCTGCCTGCTGCCTGCTGCCTGCTGCCTGCTGCCGGGCGCTTGCTAGCGGCCCCGCCGGGTGTCCGCAGCTGGACGCCTGCCATGGGCCGCCGGGTGTCAGCGGGTGCCGCGAGTGTGCTGCTGGGTGCCGGCTGCGTCGTGTGAGGCGCTGAATACCCGCTACCCGCTGGGAGGCGCCGGGTTCCCCGCTGCCGCTGCCGCTGCCGCTGCCGCTGCCGCTGCCGCTGCCGCCGACCGCAGCCAGGGTGCTCGCTGGCAGCTGCTGCGGTCAGGTGTCGGCCGCCGCCGACCGTTCCCGCTGCCCGCTGTCGGGTGTTGTGGCTGCCCGCTGCCCGCTGCCCGCTGCCCGCTGCCCGCTGCCCGCTGCCCGCTGCCCGCTGCCCGCTGCCCGCTGCCCGCTGCCCGCTGCCCCGGGGGTTGGTGGGCAGCGGGTGTGGGGTGGTGGGGTTAGGGGGTGTCGGGGGCTTTGTGGCCGAAGTCGTGCTGGAAGTCGGAGGGGAGGGCCAGGTCCAGGCCGTAGTGGTGGTAGAGCTGCAGCTCCTGTTCGGGGGAGAGGTGGCGGCCGACGCCGAAGTCGGGGGCGTCCTTGATGAGGGAGCGCTCGAAGGGCACGCGCAGGGTGTCGCCCACCATCTCGCTGGGCTCCAGCGGGACGAAGGCGTCCCGGCTGAAGAGTCCGGTGCGTACGGCGGCCCATTCCGGGACGCCCGTGGCGTCGTCGAGGTAGACCTCGTCGACGGTGCCGATCTTGGTGCCATTGCGGTCGAACGCCTTGCGGCCGATCAGGCTGCGGGGATCGATGTCGGTCTGCACGGTCCGGTCCCTCCGTTTGGGCGCAACTCCTCCGGTAATGACTACAAAAGTGCATTTCCGGAGAGGGGGCCACTCGAGGGAGGTGCCCAGATCCTCGCTGGTAGGCTGGGTGACGGCTGTTGACCCTGTGCGGGAGAGTCCTCCGAGTGAGTGAGACGGAGGCGCCGAAGGAGCAAATCCTCCCCGGAATCTCTCAGGCATACGTACCGCACGTGGTGAGGCCACTCTGGAAAGCAGGTGCGGGAACCGGGCGCGCAGTGCCGGTCCCTCTCCTCACCGACGGTGAAAGCCGGATCTCGTGGGCGATCCCCGCGCGGCCCGGTGAAGCTCTCAGGTTGTGATGACAGAGGGGGAGGCCGTCCGGGTGCCCGCGCCGTGGTGCCCCTCGCAGGTCGTACGACCAGGAGGCCTCCGTACATGACCGCCAACCGCATTTCGCTCTCCCAGCTGGAGCGAGGCATCCCCTTCGAGCAGCGCCACATCGGCCCGGATGCCGAGGCGCAGGCGAAGATGCTCGCTCAGGTGGGCTACGGCTCCCTCGACGAGCTCACCGCCGCCGCGGTGCCGGATGTGATCAAGACCACCGCCGCGCTGAACCTGCCCGAGGCGCGGACCGAAGCCGAGGTGCTCGCCGAGCTGCGCCAGCTCGCCGACCGCAATCAGGTCCTGTCTTCGATGATCGGCCTGGGTTACTACGGCACCTTCACGCCGCCGGTGATCCTGCGCAACGTCATGGAGAACCCGGCCTGGTACACGGCGTACACGCCGTACCAGCCGGAGATCTCCCAGGGCCGCCTCGAGGCCCTCCTGAACTTCCAGACCGTCGTCGCCGAGCTGACCGGCCTGCCGACCTCCGGCGCCTCGCTGCTCGACGAGGGCACGGCGGCCGCCGAGGCCATGACCCTGGCCCGCCGCGTGGGCAAGGCCAAGGGCAACGTCTTCCTCGTCGACGCCGACGCGCTGCCGCAGACCATCGCGGTGATCGAGACCCGCGCCGAGCCGATCGGCATCGAGGTCGTGGTCGCGGACCTGTCGGGCGGGATTCCGGCCGAGATCGCCGAGCGCGGCGTCTACGGCGTGCTCCTGCAGTACCCCGGTGCCTCCGGCGCCGTGCGGGAGATCAAGCCGGTCATCGAGCAGGCGCACGCGCTCGGCGCCATCGTCGCCGTCTCCGCCGACCTGCTCGCCCTGACCCTGCTGACCTCCCCCGGTGAGCTGGGCGCGGACATCGCGGTCGGTACCACCCAGCGCTTCGGCGTCCCGATGGGCTTCGGCGGACCGCACGCCGGCTACATGGCCGTCCAGGCCAAGCACGCACGCTCGCTGCCCGGCCGCCTCGTCGGCGTCTCCGTGGACGCGGACGGCAACAAGGCCTACCGCCTGGCGCTGCAGACCCGTGAGCAGCACATCCGCCGTGAGAAGGCCACCAGCAACATCTGCACCGCGCAGGTGCTCCTCGCCGTCATGGCCGGCATGTACGCCGTCTACCACGGCCCGGACGGGCTGCGGACGATCGCCCGCCGCACCCACCGCTACGCCGCCCTGCTCGCCGCCGGTCTGACGGCCGGCGGGGTCGAGATCGTGCACGGCGCCTACTTCGACACGATCACCGCGCGGGTCCCGGGCCGGGCCGCCGAGGTCGTGGCCGCCGCCCGTGAGGGCGGGGTCAACCTGTACCAGGTCGACGCCGACCTGGTCTCCGCCTCCTGTGACGAGACCACCCTGCGCGCCGACGTCGACGCGGTGTGGGCCGCCTTCGGGGTGACCGCGGACCTGGAGGCGCTCGACGCCACCACGGCCGACGCGCTTCCCGAGGGGCTGCTGCGCGAGGACGCGTACCTGACCCACCCGGTCTTCCACCAGCACCGGTCCGAGACGGCGATGCTGCGCTACCTGCGCAAGCTCTCGGACAAGGACTACGCGCTGGACCGCGGCATGATCCCGCTGGGCTCCTGCACCATGAAGCTCAACGCGACCACCGAGATGGAGTCGGTCACCTGGCCCGAATTCGGCCAGGTGCACCCGTTCGCCCCGGTCGAGCAGGCCGAGGGGTACCTCACGCTCATCACCGAGCTGGAGGAACGTCTCTGCGAGGTCACCGGCTACGACAAGGTCTCCATTCAGCCGAATGCCGGCTCCCAGGGTGAGCTCGCCGGCCTGCTGGCCGTCCGCGCGTACCACCGGGCGAACGGCAACGAGCAGCGCACCGTCTGCCTCATCCCCTCCTCCGCGCACGGCACCAACGCCGCGAGCGCCGTGATGGCCGGCATGAAGGTGGTCGTGGTCAAGACCGCCGACGACGGCGAGGTGGACGCGGACGACCTGCGGGCCAAGATCGAGCAGTACCGCGACGAGCTCGCCGTGCTGATGATCACGTACCCCTCCACGCACGGTGTGTTCGAGGAGCACGTCGCCGACATCTGCGCCCAGGTGCACGACGCCGGCGGTCAGGTCTACGTGGACGGTGCCAACCTCAACGCCCTGGTGGGCCTGGCCAAGCCGGGTCACTTCGGCGGCGACGTCTCGCACCTGAACCTGCACAAGACCTTCTGCATCCCGCACGGCGGCGGCGGCCCGGGCGTCGGCCCGGTCGGTGTCCGGGCGCACCTTGCCCCGTACCTGCCCAACCACCCGCTCCAGCCGACCGCCGGTCCCGAGACGGGCGTCGGCCCGATCTCGGCCGCTCCGTGGGGCTCGGCCGGCATCCTGCCGATCTCCTGGTCGTACGTGCGCCTGATGGGCGGCGAGGGCCTCAAGCGCGCCACCCAGGTGGCGGTGCTCGGTGCCAACTACATCGCCAAGCGCCTGGAGCCGCACTACCCGGTGCTCTACACCGGCCCGGGCAACCTGGTCGCGCACGAGTGCATCATCGACATGCGCCCCCTGTCGAAGGCGACGGGCGTGAGCATCGACGACATCGCCAAGCGCCTGATCGACTACGGGTTCCACGCGCCGACCATGTCCTTCCCGGTCGCCGGCACGCTCATGATCGAGCCGACGGAGTCCGAGGACCTCGCCGAGATCGACCGGTTCTGCGACGCGATGATCGCCATCCGCGCCGAGATCGAGCGGGTCGCGGGCGGCGAGTGGCCGGTGGACGACAACCCGCTGGCCAACTCCCCGCACACGGCGGCGGCGCTGGGCGGCGAGTGGAACCACCCGTACACCCGCGACGAGGCCGTCTTCCCGGGCGGGGTGTCGGCCGCGGAGAAGTACTGGCCGCCGGTGCGCCGCATCGACGGTGCCTTCGGCGACCGGAACCTGGTGTGTTCCTGCCCGCCGCTGGACGAGTACGACAACTGATGCGGTGACATGGCGAAGTGACATGACGCCGTGACATGACGAAGGGGCCGGTCCGGGAGTTCTCTCCTGGGCCGGCCCCTTTCGTTTGCGTCGGCGGCTAGGCCGCCTTCATCACCTGAGTCGCCGCGAGCGCGCGGTGCGGGGCGATGATCTGGCCGTCCGGCAGCAGCTCACCGGTGTCCTCGAAGAGCAGGACGCCGTTGCACAGCAGGCTCCAGCCCTGTTCCGGGTGAACGGCCACGGGGTGCGCGGCCTCCCGGTCGGCGGAGTCGGCGGACGGGCACGCTGGCTTGTGCTGGCACATGGATGCGTTCTTTCGCTGCGGTGTGGTCTGTGTGCTGCGGCTCGATGCGTTGTTCATGGCCGCCCCCCGTATCAACGACTTGGCTCGGTCAGAGTCCCCAGTGTTCCCCCACGACCTAGTGTCCGGAGGGATTTCCCGGCAGCTGTCCTCATAGATTGATGACGCATCACCCGTGCGGGCGGTTCAGGTCAACTCCCCTGTCATTTCGGGTGGTTCGTTGGGGGTCCGAGTGGGCTAGGCCGAATGGGCAGAACCGGCCAGGGGCCGGATCAGGCGGCCGGCGCGGCCATGGAAGGCGGGACCGGGGGCGCCGTCGGCGTGAGCCGATGGGTCAGTACGGGCAGCAGTTCGGACACGGGGTGCGGCCGGTAGGCCGCGATGCCCGGCGGGGCGGGCGCCAGTGGGACCAGGAGGTCGGCGGCGGCCGGCAGTCCGGCGGAGGCGTCGGCGCCCACCGAGCCGTGCAGCCACAGGGTGAGCATGTACAGCTCCGGCACGGACAGCAGGCGCGGCTGGTAGCTCTTGCCGAGCGATTCGGCCTGGCGCAGCGCGCGTTCGGTGGCGGCGACGTAAGGGCCCTCGAAGAAGTGGGAGAAGACCCACCCGTCCGGGGTCAGCCGGGTGTCGGCCGCCGCGACGTAGCGGTCGCCGCTGCGGATCAGGAACCGCCAGCCGGTCAGCCGGGTGCGCGGCGGCCTGCCGCCGGCGGTCAGGCCGGAGACGTGCAGCCGGTCCAGGACGTGGACGGGCAGCGGGAGTTCGGCGGTCATCGGCCCCTGGAGGGCGCGCAGGGCCGGGGTGTGCGCCTCGTGGACGGCGGTGGGAGAGCCGAGAGCTGCGAGGACGCTGCGCAGGGCGGGCGCGGGAGCAGGAGGGACGTGCAGCGGCATGGTGGGTCGCCTCTCGCTTGGGAGACCTGTGGAACGGGGCGGGTGCGGGGTGCGGACGGCGCTGTCGCATTCTGGGGTCAGAGGGGGGCTGAGGGGCAATGGCCGCGCGCCAACTCTCTGCCTCGCATGCGGAGTTTATCTGACATGTGTTCACGCAGTGTTTCGGCTAGCTGTCCCGCCTATTGCCGACAAGGCGCTTACCGGTCCCGCTGACGTGGCATTCATGCCGGGCGTGCGCAAAATTTCCGCGCTGACCTCGGAGGTTACCGGATGAGGGCTCGGCTGAAAAGCGTCGGTTATCGGTAACCGGCAAGGTCTACGCTGTATTTGCGTATGGGGGCTTGCCAGGTGAATGTGCCAAAGCGCCTGTCGGCCAAACCGGCGCGCGCTCCCCGCCAGTCACGCCCCTTCCGCGTTATCGATCACGCCGCCGGGGCATCATCGACCGTAACGTGCGCCTGGGGGCGGATCCATTCCACGCCCGCCGGGCCCAGTCGAGGAGGGACGCTCCGATGGGGGAGAAGGTCGTGGCGGGCGGATTCGACCTGTCCGATCGGCAACGGTACCGGAGGAAGCTTCACGAGTGCCTGGAGGTACTGGAGCGACTTCTGGAGGAGAAGAGGTTCGATCGCCCCAAGAACATGATGGGGCTGGAGATCGAATTGAATCTCGCGGGTGCCGACGGGTTGCCGAGAATGGTGAATGCGCAGGTCCTCGAACGTATTGCGAGCAACGATTTCCAGACTGAACTGGGAATGTTCAACCTGGAGGTGAACGTCCTCCCGCACCGGCTCGGCGGTCGGGTATTCGACCAGCTCGCCGAGGAGCTGAGCGCGGGTCTCGGCTATGCCCACCGGCAGGCGCTGGAGGTCGACGCCGGGGTGGTCATGATCGGGATTCTGCCGACGATCTCCCGCAGCGACCTGGTCACCGCCAACCTCTCGGCGGTGGACCGCTACTCCCTGCTCAACGAGCAGATCCTGATGATGCGGGGCGAGGACTTCGTGCTCGACATCGAGGGGGTCGAGCGGCTCACCTGGACCTCCGGGTCGATCGTGCCGGAGGCCGCCTGCACCTCCGTACAACTGCACCTGCAGGTGACCCCGGCCCGGTTCGCGGACGTGTGGAACGCGGCCCAGGCGGTGGCGGCCGTACAGATAGCCGTCGGTGCCAACTCGCCCTTCCTGTTCGGGCGGGAGCTGTGGCGGGAGTCGCGGCCGCCGCTCTTCCAGCAGGCCACCGACACCCGGCCGCCCGAGCTCCAGGCGCAGGGGGTGCGCCCGCGCACCTGGTTCGGCGAGCGGTGGGTGGACTCGGCGTACGAGCTCTTCGCCGAGAACGTCCGCTACTTCCCGGCCCTGCTGCCGATCTGCGACGAGGAGGAGCCGCTGCGGGTGCTCGCCGAGGGCGGGGTGCCGAGCCTGCAGGAGCTGGTGCTGCACAACGGCACCGTCTACCGCTGGAACCGGCCCGTCTACGGGGTCGCCGACGGGGTGCCGCACCTGCGCGTGGAGAACAGGGTCCTGCCCGCCGGCCCGACGGTGGCCGACGTCGTCGCCAACGCGGCCTTCTACTACGGGCTCGTACGGACGCTCGCGGACGAGCAGCGCCCGGTCTGGAGCCGGCTGCCCTTCGCGGAGGCGGAGGCCAACTTCGACGCGGCTTGCCGCTACGGCATCGACGCCCGGCTGCGCTGGCCGCGCCGGGGCCGGGGCGGGGGACTGGCGAGCGTGCCCGCGGTCCGGCTGGTGCTGGAGGAACTGCTGCCGATGGCGGCCGCCGGACTGGACGCGTGGGGCATCGAACCCGCCGACCGGGACCACTACCTCGGCATCATCGAGGAGCGGTGCCGGCGCCGGGTGAACGGAGCCACCTGGCAGGTGGACACGTACCACCGGGCCCTCGCGGGCGGTCTGGAGCGGGACGCGGCGCTGGCCGCGACCACGCGCCGCTACAGCGAGCTGAGTCACCGGGGCGATCCCGTGCACACCTGGCCGGTGGGCCTGGGGAGTGGCGCCGCGGCGGCCGGTCCGGAGGCCGCCGGCTGATCCCGGCATGTTCCGGCAGGTTCCGCCACCCGCCCGCCCGCCCCGGTCCCGCCCGGTCCCGCCCGGTGATCCCCTTGCCCCGTGGAGGAGGCAGTATGGGGTGATCGGGGCGGGACGCCCCGCGAGATGTCGCAGCCGGGATGTCGCGGCGGTGGCGGGACGGGAGACGGGCGTGCGGACGGAGCCGGAACCGGTGGTCGGGGAGCTCGAACTCGGCGAGGGCCCGACGGAGCGCAGGATGCTGCGCTCCGAGACGCTGCTCGTGCTCGCGCTGTCCCTGGGCGCGAGCGGCGTCTCGGCGCTGATCAGCTTCATCGGCTCGCTGACCAAGCCGGGCGGGCTCAAGGACCAGGCCGCCACGCTCAACGGCTCGTACGCCCCCGGGCGGCCGTGGCTGGACCTGGCCTGGCAGCTGTTCGGCATCGCGAGCGCCCTCGTCCCCGTCCTGCTCGTCGCGCACCTGCTCACCCGTGAGGGCGCACCCGGGCTGAAGGTGCTGGGCTTCGACCGCACCCGGCCCTGGTGGGACCTGGGCCGGGGCGCGCTCGTCGCCGCCGGCATCGGCAGCGCGGGACTGGCCTTCTACCTGGGGGCCCGGGCCACCGGCTTCAACCTCACGGTGGTGCCGGAGGCGCTGCCCGACGTGTGGTGGAAGTTCCCCGTGCTGATCCTCTCCGCGGTGCAGAACTCCGTGGTGGAGGAGGTCATCGTGCTGGCCTACCTGCTGCGCCGGCTCGACCAGCTCGGCTGGTCGCCGATGGCCGCGCTGCTCGCCAGCTCCGTGCTGCGCGGCTCCTACCACCTCTACCAGGGCATCGGCGGATTCATCGGCAACGTGGTGATGGGCGTGGTCTTCGTCCTCGCCTACCGCCGCTGGGGCCGGGTCGGCCCGCTCGTCGTCGCGCACGCGCTGCTCGACATCGTGGCCTTCGGCGGGTACGCCCTGCTGGCGGGCAAGGTGGGCTGGCTGCCCACCCCGTAGGCGCACCGCGCGGCTGCCTACGGTGCGCTGAGCAGCTCGCCGTCGACGACCGTGACCGCGCGCCCGATCAGCAGCGTACGGTCGCCCAGCAGCCGCACCCGGACGAGGCCGGTGCGGGCTCCGCCCTGGAGGCCGACCAGCTCCGTGCGGCCCAGCCGCCGCGCCCAGAAGGGGGCCAGGGCGGTGTGGGCGCTGCCGGTGACCGGGTCCTCGTCGATGCCGACCGCGGGGAAGAAGCCGCGCGAGACGAAGTCGTAGCCGCGGGAGGGGTCTTCGGCCACCGCGGTCACGATGATCCCGCGCCGGGAGTAGCCGCGCAGGGCGGCATGGTCCGGCGTGAGCTCCCGTACGGCCCGCTCGTCGGCCAGCTCCACCACGAGGTCCCCGATGTGCTCGGAGGTGTCGTGGACCGACTTCGCCGTGGCGCCCAGCGCGCGCTCCACGGCGGCGTCCGGCTCGACCTCGGTCAGCGAGGAGGTCGGGAAGTCCATGACCAGGGACCCGTCCTCGGCGGCCGTGACCTTCAGGATTCCGCAGCGCGCCGAGAAGCGGACCGTCCCCGTCGCGAGGCCGCCGGTGGCCAGGACATGGGCCGTGGCCAGGGTCGCGTGGCCGCACATGTCGACCTCGGCGGCCGGGGTGAACCAGCGCAGCGCCCAGTCCGCCTCGCCGTCGGGCGGGAGCGGATGGGCGAAGGCGGTCTCGGAGAGGTTGACCTCGGCGGCGACCTGCTGGAGCCAGGCGTCCGGGGGGAACCCGCCTTCGAGGAGCAGGACCCCGGCGGGGTTGCCGCCGAAGGGGCGGTCGGTGAAGGCGTCGACGATTCGGATGCGCATGTCACCGACCGTAGGGACGCGGCGGAGCCGGCCGCAAAGGCCAATCCGGGACGACTGGACTGGCTCCTGCCGGCCGGCGTGGATGTCCCGTCTCACCGAAGGTTGGTCAGTCTCACCGAACTTTGACCACTCGGCTGTTTGTCTCATCGAACTTTGACCGCCGCAGGTCAAGGGCAGGTAGGTGGCTCCCGGGACTGGCCGGCGCCACCTGGTCGGCTGACGCGCTGTCGCCTGCGGTTCCGGTCCTCGAGGAGGTACGGCTCGCTGTGGCCTTACGAACTCCTGTGCAGGGTCCTACCTTTGAGTCATGGAAACTCGGCGTCCCGGCTCGCTTGCGGAAGTTGTGTTACCCGTGACAGCCGGATGGCGGCTGCTGTTCGTGCCCAGCCGGGCCCGGGAGCTGGCTGTCGCGCTCGGCGGGAGCATCATGGTCCCGCCTGTGGTCGCAGCCCCGCTTCTGCTGGGTGCTCTGGTGGCCGCCGTGATCTCGGGGAGCTCGCTCGCCTGGGGCATTTTCTGGGTCCTACTGGCGCTCACGGTGGTCGCAGTGATCGTGCTCGCCGTGGCCATGGTGTTCGTCACGGTCGCCCTGATGGTGCGGTGGGTCGAGTTCCGCCCCCTGGGAGCTCCGGCCCAGATCGTGATCGCCCGCTTTCTGCGTTCGTCGACCATGACGATGGCTGATCTGCAGCGAGTCGTCGTCATCGAGCGACTGAGTCTGGGGCAGCGCAAGTCGATCAAGGTGGTGTTGCATATCGGCAGCGAGACGGTGGAGTGCGAACCGATGACGTCCGCAGCGTTCTCTCGGGTCGACGCACAGGCGCTGACCGACTGGTTGACCGAGCAACTCGGCCAGGTCCAGGTGGCGGTGGAGCATCAGACGGAGGTCAAGCGAGACTTCCTGCGTCCGGACGCGTGGTGGACGCCGTCCCACACCGCAAAGGTGTGGCAGGTACCGGTCGGCGAGGTCGACGGCATAGCCGCCCAGCGCGGCGTCGGAATCTACCAGTACACGCCCGCGGCAGCCGCGATGTACAGCCCTGGCACTTCGGTCATCGTCTACGACCCGGGCCGGGCCTACGACGTCGGCGAAGAACTCCGCGCGGAACGAGCCGCCGGCCAGGCCGCCGACAGCACGGCAGCCCCCGGCCCGGCCGAGGACGACGCAACGGATTCCCGCTGACTCGGTCGGGCCGCTCCTGACGTGGCTCGGAGGCTGCACTCCACGAGCGGGCAGATGGCATCGCCTGCGTGGTGACGAAACCCGTCGGAGTCAGCCTGAAATCCCCTCCGTGAGGCCGCAGCGGCCCGGCGACGAGATCCGTGCCGCCGTCGACGCGGCGCCGGCCGCACGACTCGCCCTGGCCCTGGCCGCCGTCCACGCCAGCCCGGCCGAAGGCAGTGCGTGCGTGAATTCCAGCTCGACGACGTGGCCCTGGGCAATCGCCGCCTGGTCCTGGCCGGCCGCGCCCGCCCGCTCGACGACCTCAACCGCCAGGCGACCCTTGGCCAGCCCCGTCGCTGTCAGCGCCGGCCTGGCTCGGGGGCCACATCTGCCCTTGACCTGCGGCGGTCAAAGTTCGATGAGACAAACAGCCGAGTGGTCAAGGTTCGGTGAGACTGACCAACCTTCGGTGAGACGGGACAGCGGACCGGGGTGATCTCGGGTGTTCGTTGAGAAAGGTTCCGATATATCGTTGACGCATCGCGATGGGTCAGTGATAGTGGAAACATCGCAACAGCGACAACGAGATGCCGAATGACGAAAGGAGCGCAGTCATGCGTTCACACGGACAGCACGGACACGACCACGGACATGAGCACGGACGGGGTCACGGCCACTGCGGGCCGGACCGTCGGGAGGAGTTCCAGGGGCGGCGTGCCGCCTTCGGGCCGTTCGGGCCGCCCTTCGGCGGCGGGCCCTTCGGTGGGCGCGGCGGACCGCGCGGTCGGGCCCGGCGGGGTGATGTGCGCGCCTCCATCCTGGCGCTGCTCGCCGACCGGCCGATGCACGGCTACGAGATGATCCAGGAGATCGGCGAGCGCAGCGGCGGGGCGTGGAGGCCCAGCCCGGGGTCGGTCTACCCGACCCTGCAGCTCCTGGAGGACGAGGGCCTCATCACCAGCGCGAGCGAGGGCGGCAAGAAGCTGTTCACGCTCACCGACGCCGGCCGCACCGAGGCCGAGTCCGGCCCGGACGCTCCCTGGGAGCAGGCCGGCCGCGGCTTCGACTTCGAGGCGATGAACGAGGTCCGGACGGCCGGATTCGGCCTGATGGAGGCCTATGGCCAGGTCTTCAAGACCGGCACTCCCGAGCAGCGGGAGAAGGCCCTCGCCGTCATCAACGACGCCCGCAAGAAGCTCTACCTGATCCTGGCCGACGAGCACTGAGTGCGCCTCGGCGGGACCTCCCGCATCACATGACGGCGCGCCCCGCGAGGCTTCTCGCGGGGCGCGCCGTCATGTGATGCGGGTGCGTGCGTACGGACCTGCCTGACCGGGAGCGGTGCTCAGGCGACCAGGCCGGAGAGCTTGCGGAGCGACTCGTTCAGGGCGGCGGTGGCCGAGTCCTTGAGCTTGCCCGCCATGAGGGAGACCGCGGCGCCGGTGAACTCGCCGTCGATGCGGACCGTGGTGGCCCCGCCGTCCGGGATCAGGGTGTAGCGGGTCAGGACGGCCACGCCCATCGGGCCCTTGCCGGTGATCGCGAAGACGCGCTCGTCCTCCAGCTCCGAGACCGTCCAGAGAACCTCGGCGGGGAAGCCCATCATCTTCATGTTCTCGGCGAAGGTGGAGCCCACCGCGAGGGTCTCGGGGCCGCCCTTCGGGAAGTTGGTGTGGGTCATGCTCCACTGGCCGTAAGCGTCCCAGTCGGTCAGCTGGGACCAGAGCTTCGCGGCGGACGCCTCGATGCGTGATTCCGCGGTGACTTCAGCCATGCGACCACCCCTTCTCGTCAGGTACGTGCGGCGGAAGGTAGTCCCGGCGGACGCAACATTCAAGACTGACGACCTGTCAGATATTGGGGAACGGGACGGAGGGGGACCCGGCCGGTGTCGGGTCGGTCTCGGGAGTGTCTCAACAGGTGTCACGGTCCGGTCGCTCCTGACCGACCCTGCCATGATGTCCGAATGCAAGCGTCAGGGAGACATGCCGGACTGGGCCTCGCCCTCGTTTCGGCGATCGCGTTCGGTGGTTCGGGTGTGGCGGCGAAGCCGCTGATCGAGGCGGGTCTGGACCCGCTCCACATGGTCTGGCTCAGGGTGGCCGGGGCTGCGCTCGTGCTGTCCCCACTGGCCTGGCGCCATCGCGATCTCGTACGCCGCAAACCCCTGCTGCTCGCCGGTTTCGGGCTCGTCGCCGTCGCCGGGGTCCAGGCCTTCTACTTCGCCTCGCTGTCCCGGATCCCGGTCGGCGTGGCCCTGCTGCTGGAGTACCTCGGCCCGGCGCTGCTGCTCGGCTGGATCCGCTTCGTGCAGCGCAAGCCCGTGACCCGGGCCGCCGCGGCCGGCGCCGCCGTGGCGGTCGTTGGTCTCGCCTGCGTGGTGCAGATCTGGGCCGGGCTCAGCCTCGACCTGCTCGGCGTGCTGCTCGGCCTCGCGGCCGCCTGCTGCCAGGCCTTCTACTTCGTCTTCGCCGACCAGGGCAGCGACGGGGACGACGTGCCCGACCCGATGGGCATGATCGCGTACGGCATGATCGTCGGCACCCTCGTGATGACCGTGATCGCCCGGCCCTGGCAGATCGACTGGCAGGTACTGGGCGGCGAAGCGGCTCTCGGGGACCTGATGGTGCCCGCGTCGCTGCTGCTCGGCTGGGTGGTGCTGATCGCGACCGTCTTCGCGTACCTGACCGGCGTGGTCTCCGTGCGCAAGCTGTCGCCGCAGGTCGCGGGCGTGGTGGCCTGCCTGGAAGCGGTCGTGGCGACCGTACTGGCCTGGGTCCTCCTCGGCGAGCACCTCTCGACCTGGCAGATCATCGGCGGCGCGCTGGTGCTGGGCGGGGCCTTCATCGCGCAGACCTCCCGGCAGATCCCGCCCGGGGTCGCGGAGCCGGTGGCCGCCCTGGACCGCGATCCGAGCAAGGTCTAGGCTCTCGATCATGCCGACGACCGTGCTTCCGCCTCCCGCCGCCTAGCGCGGGCGGCTGCCACCACGTAGGAGAACCCGGCCCGGGCCGTGACCCGGGCCGATTCGCGCTGCCCGCGAAGCGATGACCTGCTCCTTTCATCCTTCACGCACGCGCGGAGACCTCTCGTGTCGATCCATTCGGACCAAACGCCCGCCACCGGGCGCAGCCTGCTCTTCCTCGTCATCGCCGGAACCGCCTGGGGTACGGCGGGGGCGGCGGCCTCGCTCCTCTACCTCGCCAGTGACCTCGGCCCGCTCGCCCTGTCGTTCTGGCGGTGCGCGGGCGGGCTGGCGGTGCTCCTCGCGGTGCTCGCCGTACGCCGTCGCCCGCGGGGCGGCGCCGGCAGGGCGGGCGCCGTCCGGAAGCGGGCCTCGGTGGGGTCGCTGATCGGGACCGGGCTGATGTTCACCCTCTTCCAGTCCGCGTACTTCGCCGCCGTGCGCGAGACGGGCCTGGCCGTGGCCACCGTGGTCACCCTCGGGTCGGGGCCCGTGCTCATCGCGCTCGGGGCCCGGTACTGGATGGGGGAGCGGCTCGGCCGGGGCGGGATCCTCGCGGTCGGCGGGGCGCTGGCCGGGCTGGCCGTACTCGTCCTCGGCAGCGGCGGCGGCGAGGTGCGGCCGCTGGGTGTCGGCTGGGCGCTGCTGTCGGCCGCCGGCTACGGGGCCATGACCCTGCGGGCCAGGCTGCTCGGGCGGCGCGGCAGCGGCGGGGACCCGCTGGTCACCACCGTCTGGTCGGTCGGCGTGGGTACGGTGTGCCTGTTGCCGTTCGCCCTGGTGGAGGGGCTGATGCCGCACACCGCGGAGCCCGTCCGAGTGCTCTGGCTGCTCGCCTACATGGCCACCGTGCCGACCGCGCTGGCCTACGCGCTCTACTTCAGCGGGGCCGCCGCGGTGCGGGCCGCGACGGTGTCCGTGATCATGCTGATCGAGCCCGTCGGCGCGGCGGCGATCGCCGTCCTGGTGCTCGGGGAGCGGCTGACCGGGCCGGTGGCGCTGGGCACCGTACTCCTGCTGGCGGCCGTGGGGGCGCTGATCGCCGCCGAGTCGCGGCGCCCGGCGGACACCGGGGACGCGGACGCGCCGAAGGGCGGGCCGGAGGTCCGGCCCGCCCTTGCCGGCGAGGCGGCCGTCAGAGTGCGGTGACGTAGTCCGGGACGGCGATGCCCGCGGCGAGGTCGGCGGCCGGGACCGGGATGCCGTACGCCGGTGCGACCGGGACCACGCCCGACCAGAACGGCAGCCCCAGGTCCTCGGGGTCGTCGTTCGGCCCGCCCGTACGGAGCTTCGCGGACACCTCGTTCAGGTCCAGGCGGATCACGGCCGTGGCCGCGAGCTCCTTGGCGTTCGCCGGCCGCGAGTCGGCCGAGCGGCCCGGGACGACCTGGTCGACGATGGCGTCGAGGGCGATCCCGCGCTCCTGCGGGTCGGTGACCTCGTAGGCGGTGCCGTGCACGACCACCGAGCGGTAGTTGAGCGAGTGGTGGAAGGCGGAGCGGGCCAGGACCAGGCCGTCGAGGTGCGTCACGGTGAGGCAGACCGGCAGCCCCGGGTCGGCCTTGCCGGCTGCGAGGAGGGGGCGCGAGCCCGTGGAGCCGTGGATGTAGAGGGCCTCGCCGACCCGGCCGAAGAGGGTCGGCAGGACCACCGGGGCGCCGTCGCGGACGAAGCCGAGGTGGCAGAGGTAGGCCTGGTCGAGTATCGAGTGCACGGTCTCGCGGTCGTAGCGCGCGCGGTCGCGGGACCGGGTCGGGACGGTACGTTCGGTGGGCGCGTACCCCGCGGCCGGCGCCTGGGAGGGCGCGGTCGCGTCCGCTGCCGTCGACGTCTCCGTGGTGGTCTCGGGGGCAGGTGTGGCGCTCATCGTGCGGACTCCGTTGTATTAGTGCATACTTGGGTTTGTGCTAGGAGAGTATCTGATCATCGGGCGGCGCGCATCGGAAATCGCCGCGAGTGTGGAAGCGGGCGTCGCCTCGGGCGCGCTCGCGCCGGGAGCGCTGTTGCCGCCGATGCGGGAGCTCGCGGGAGTGCTGGGGGTGAACCCCAACACCGTGGCCGCCGCGTACCGCACGCTGCGCGAACGCGGGGTCATCGAGACCGACGGGCGGCGCGGCAGCCGGGTGCGGGCCCGCCCGGCGACCGCGCCGCGCGACCAACTGCGGATGGACGTCCCGGCGGGGGTGCGCGACATCGCCTCCGGCAACCCGGACGTGCGGCTGCTGCCCGCGCTGGACGCCGCACTGGCGGGCGCGGCGCGCCGTTACGCCGCGGAGCCGACGCTCTACGGCCACGACCCGGTGGTTCCGGAGCTGGCCCGGCTCGCCAGGGCCGCCTTCGACGCGGACGGGGTGCCGGCCGGGGAGATGGCGGTGACCTCGGGCGCGCTGGACGGCATCGAACGGGTACTGGCCGCGCACCTGCGGCCCGGAGACGCGGTGGCGGTCGAGGATCCGGGGTGGGGGAGTGTGCTCGACCTCGTCCCGGCGATGGGGCTGCGGGTGCTGCCGGTGGCCGTGGACGACGACGGACCACTGCCCGACTCGGTGGAACGGGCGCTGGCGCAGGGGGTCCGGGCGCTGCTCGTGACGGCCCGGGCGCAGAATCCGACCGGGGCGGTGGTGAGCGAGGAGCGGGCCGCGGAACTGCGGGCGGTGCTCGCCGGGTATCCGGACGTGCTGGTCATCGACGACGACCACGGACACGGCATCGTGGACCTGCCGCTGAACGCGCTGGCAGGGGCGACCCGCCACTGGGTGCTGATCCGCTCCACCGCGAAGGCGTACGCACCGGACCTGAGGCTCGCCGTGCTGACCGGGGACGGCGTCACGCTCGACCGGGTCCGGGGGCGGCAGCGGCTCGGCCCCGGTTGGGTGAGCACCTTGCTGCAGTACACGGCGGTGGAGCTGTGGCGGGCCGGAGCGGTCGACCATGCGGCGGTCGCGCGGTCCTACGCGGAGCGCCGGGACGGACTCGTCGCGGCGCTGGCCCGGCGCGGGGTGCACGCGCAGGGGCGGAGCGGGATGAACGTGTGGGTGCCCGTCGCCGAGGAGACGGCGGTGGTGACACGGCTGCTGGGCTCGGGCTGGGCGGTCGCTCCGGGGGCCCGCTTCCGGGTCGAATCCGGTCCGGCCGTGCGGATGACGATGTCGACGCTCTCCCCGGCCGACGTACCGGGGCTGGCGGAGGCGGTGGCCTCGGCCGTGCGCCCGGCGGCCGGGGGGCGGCTGGACTGACGGCGGGGTACGGCTGGATCGCCGGCGGGGTGCGGCGGCGGCGGGCCCCGCCCTGATCCGAAGGGCGCGCCTCAGCGGCGCCGGGTCTGGGTGAGGGCCGCGCCGGCCAGGACGACGGCCGCGCCCACCGGGGTGTTCCAGTGGAGCTGTTCGTCCAGGAGGAGGACGCCCGCCGTCGTCGCGATGACCGGGATGAAGTACGTGACCATCTGCGCGGTGGTCGGGCCGATCTCCGTGACCAGTCCGTACTGCATCTGGAGGGCCATGCCCGTGCCCAGGGCGCCCAGGGCGATCACCGACAGGGTCGGCCAGAGCGGGAACGAGGCGGGCGCCGAGGTGAACACGGCGCTGACCGCCGCCAGCTGGAGGGTCGAGACCAGGAGCTGGGCGCCGGTCAGGGCGACCGGGGAGCCCGGCGTGGAGGCCAGGGTGCGGCGTACGTAGACCCAGCCGATCGGGTAGCAGAGCGCGGCCAGCAGGGCGAGCGCGGTGCCCTTGGCGTCGAGACCCGAGAAGCCCTGCCAGGCGCCGAGCACGGTCAGGACGCCGAGGAAGCCCAGGCCCAGGCCGGCGAAGCGGCGGCGCGTCGGGCGGTCCTCGGAGAGCGCGACCAGGGACAGGGCCATGCCCCACAGCGGCGAGGTGGCGTTGCAGATGCCCGCCAGGCTGGAGGGGATGCTCAGTTCCGCGTACGCGAAGAGGGAGAACGGGGCCGTGTTGAGCAGCAGCGCCGCCACCGACAGGTGGGCCCAGGTGCGCCGGCCCCGGGGGAGCGGTTCGCGGCGGATCAGGAGCACCGTGAGCAGGGCGAGCGCGCCGAAGAAGACCCGGCCGAGGGCGACCTGGAACGGGGCGTACGCCTCCGTACCCACCTTGATCAGCAGGAAGCTGAAGCCCCAGATCACCGAGAGCACCGCGAAGCGCAGGCGCCAGTCCAGCCGGGCGGTGGCGGGAGCCTTCGGGGCGGAGACGGGAGTGGGGGCGGGCTCCGGGGTGTGGGTGGAGGCCGGTGACAGGGGCGGGATCGGGGTGCTGGGTGGAACCGGGGTGCTGGGGGCGCTCATGACAGCAACCTTGGCCCCCGCGACCTCGTAGGACAAGCGAAAGTTGTTGAGGGTGACGTCGTAGGATCGCTTACATGTTGAACCTGGAGCGACTGCGCACCCTCGATGCCCTCGCCCGCCACGGCTCCGTCAGCGGCGCCGCCGACGGGCTCCACGTCACCACCTCCGCCGTGTCCCAGCAGATGGCGAAACTGGAACGGGAGGTCGGCCAGCCGCTCCTGGCCAAGAACGGGCGCGGGGTCCGGCTCACCGATGCCGGCCGGCTCCTCGCCGAGCACGCGGCCCGGATCATCTCCCAGGTCGAGCTCGCCCAGGCCGATGTCGAGGCCCGGCGCGGGTGTGCGGTCGGCGAGCTGCGGATCGGCGCCTTCCCGACCGCCATGCGCGGGCTGCTGCCCCAGGTCCTGGCGGAGTTGCGTGCCGAGCACCCCGAACTGCGGCCCCGCGTACGGGAACAGGAGCCGGAGGAGAGCATGACCGCCGTGGTGCGGGGCGATCTAGACCTGGCCCTGGCCATCGACTGGCACAACAAGCGAATGCCCGTACCGGCCGAGCTCACCCGGGCCCATCTCCTGGACGACTCCATGGACATCGCGGTGCCGGCGGGGCATCCGCTGGCCGGCCGCGACGGGGTCCGCCTGGCCGAGTTCGGTGCGGACGACTGGATCTCCTGGACCGAGGGCCAGTTCTGCCACGAGTGGCTCGTCTCCACCCTGCGCGGTACCGGCATCGAGCCCCGGATCACGCACATCGCCGAGGAGCACCACACCCAACTGGCCTTCGTGGAGGCCGGGCTGGGCGTGTGCGTGGCCCCCCGGCTGGGGCGCGGACCCGTGCCGCCGGGGGTCCGGCTACTGCCGGTGCGTGACAGCGTCCGGCGTCACGTGTACGTCGTCTGGCGGGCGGACGCCGACCGCAGGCCGTCGATCCGGGCGGCCGTCGAGGCCTTGAAGAGGGCGGCCTCGGCCTCGGCCGCTACGTCCTAGATCTTGCGGAAGTCCCAGGACACGATCGAGTCCGGCGTCAGCCGGATCCAGGCGTGCCGTCCGTCGTGCGGCATCTCCGTGATGCCGAAGTTCTTGACGGGGAACAGGCGCTCCGGCTCCGCCAGTTCCTCGCACGGCTCGCCCGTACGGGGGGCCTCGCCCACGAAGACGGCAGTGCCGGACAGTTCCACCCCGCGCAGTTCGTCGTAGGCCTCGCCCGAGTCCACGACCACCGAGATGCGGGGGTCCTTGCGGAGGTCGGACCAGCGGCGGCTGCGGGTGATCGAGTACAGCCACAGGGAGGTGCCGTCCCAGACGAACCAGAGCGCGCCCACGTGCGGACGCCCGTCGGGGGAGACCGTGGCCACCCGGCAGGTGCGCTGCTCGCGCAGAAAGGCGTCCGTTTCCTCGTCGGTCATCATGATGCGACGGCCCCGCCGCTGCGCCCGGTCCGCGGTTGTTCCGTCCACGGGTGTCCTGTCCATATGGTCCGCGCCCCTTCACATCTGACTATGTGTCAGGAATCATGCGTGCTCTTCCGTCGCCACGCCAGGGGGAGCCATGGCCGATCTCGATCCCGCCACCACCGCACTGCTCACCGTCGAATGCCAGAACGGGGTCGTCGGCGAGGAGAGCGCCCTGCCGGAGCTGGCGAAGGAGGCGCGGGACTCCGGCATGCTGGACCGGGTCGCCGCGCTGGTCGAGGCCGCGCGGGGGGCCGGAGTGCAGGTGCTGCACGCGATCGCCGAGCGGCGGCCCGACGGGCTCGGAGCCAACGGCAACGCCCGGCTGTTCCGGGCCGCGGAGCGGCTGCCGGTGCGTCAGCTGACCGGCAGCCCGGCCGTGGAGGTCGCCGCGCCCATCACCGTCGCCGAGCAGGACCTCGTGGTCCGCCGTCTGCACGGCCTCTCCCCGATGGCGGGCACCGACCTGGACGCCCTGCTGCGCAATCTCGGCATCCGCACGCTCGTCGTCACCGGGGTCTCCTCCAACATCGCGATCCCGAACACCGTCTTCGACGCGGTGAACCTCGGCTACCAGGTCGTGGTCCCTTCCGACGCCATCGCCGGGGTGCCCGCCGCCTGCACCGCCGAGGTGATCCGCAACTCCCTCTCCCTCGTCGCGGCCATCACCACGGCCGAAGCCCTCCTGGCCCAGTGGGCTCCGGGGCGCTGATCTCCGTAAACCCCGCGAAACAGGCGGCCGTTGGGAAGGTCCGGTAGTCGCGGTGACGTAGAGCCAGGGCCTTGTCGCGGCGTACGGGACGCGTAGCGTGTGGGGAGCGGAATCCGCACGCCGTGTGCGTGACGGCCTACGGGGAGGGGGCGGGGCGCCCGTCCGGCGTCCGCCGCTTGCCCCGACGGCGGCCAATCGAGGTCTGTGCCCACATGACCAGTCATCAAGTGCAGTTGTTACTGCTGGACATCGCGCTGATCCTGGTGCTCGCCCGCGGGCTGGGTGCGCTGGCCGCCCGCGTCGGGCAGCCGCCCGTGGTGGGTGAGATCCTCGCCGGGATCCTCCTCGGTCCCACCCTCTTGGGCGACGCGGCCGCGGGCCACCTGTTCCCGGCCGACGTGCGGCCCCTGCTGGCGGGCCTGGCGAACGTCGGGGTCACGCTGTTCATGTTCGTCGTCGGTCTGGAACTGGAGCACCGCTTCCTGCGGGGCAGGGCGCGCGCCGCCCTCGGAGCGGCCCTCGGGTCGACCCTCGTGCCGTTCGGCCTCGGCGCCCTCCTCGCCGTCCACCTGCTGCGCAACCACCCCACCGAACAGCGCGCCGCGTTCGTGGTGTTCGTGGGCCTGTCGGTATCGGTGACCGCGTTTCCCGTCCTCGCCCGGATCCTCGTCAGCCGGGGGTTGTCCCGTACGGCGATCGGAGGCCTCGCCCTGGCGACGGCGGGGGTCGTCGACGTCGTGGCCTGGTCGGCACTCGGCGGCGTGCAAGCGGTGGCCGGCGGCGCCGCGGACTACTGGCTGGTGGCCCTGCTGATCCCGTTCGCGGTACTGCTGCTGGCCGTACGGCCCCTGCTGCGCAGGGTGTTCGCGCCGGGCGGCATCGAGAAACCCCTCACCCAGACGATCCTGTCCTTCGTGATCGTCGGGGCCCTCCTCTGCGCGGCGGCCACCGAAGCGATGGGGATGCACTACATCTTCGGCGCCTTCCTGTTCGGTGCGCTGATGCCCCGCGAGGGGGTGGACGTGCTCCGCGAGCAGATCCTGGAACGCGCCGGGCAGATCACCTTCCTGCTGCTCCCCGTGTACTTCGTGGTGGCGGGCCTCAAGGTGGATCTGCGGGGCGTGGGAATCGAAGGGCTCACCGAGTTCGGAGCCATCCTGCTCGTCGCCATCGGCGGGAAGCTCGGCGGCACCTACCTGGGCGCGCGCTCGCAGGCCCTGGGCAAGAGGGACTCCGCCACCCTGGCGGCCCTGATGAACACGAGGGGCCTGACCGAGCTGGTCATCCTCGGAGTGGGGCTGGAACTCGGCTTGCTGGACGGCTCGTTGTATTCCTTGATGGTCGTGATGGCTCTGGTGACGACGGCGATGACGGGGCCGCTGCTGTCACTGATCGGTGCCAAGGGCGCCGCGGCGCAGGCCCCGAATCCGAATCCGAATCCGAATCCGACGCCGAGCCGGACGCCGAAGCCGAAGCCGATGTCCGGTGCGCCGGACGGAGGGGCCGCGGAGGGTGTCGGCAGCGCGGGCCGGGGCAGCCGGCCACCGTGACCCTCGCTCTGGGCGGACGGCCCGCGCCGGCCTTCCAGCGGATCGTCGACGTGTGGACCACGGCGGACCCGGCGGCCGGCGACGGCCGGGACACGGTGACGGCCGGGACACGGTGACGGCCGGGACACGGTGACGGCGGTCATGGACACGGCGGGGGAGACCCCCGGCACGCTCGTGGGCGGCAGGCCCGCCCAGGACGCCGACTTCATCGACGCGGTCCACGGATCCCTCGGGCTCATCCTCGTTCTCGTCGCCCTGCTCACCTTCGTGGTGCCGGCCCGGACCCCGCGCTCGGTCGTCCTGCCCGTGAAGGCCCTGATCCTCAACGCGCTGTCCACCTGCGCGGCGTACGGCGTGGTCGTGCCGGTCCACGGGCCCGCGCGGCCGCGAACGTCAGGGATCCGGCGCGTGCCGATGTCTGGCAGTCGAAGCCTCCTCGCCCGATCATGGCCGGACGGTCCTGCCCCGGGACGGGCGGACCGGGACCGCGGGTCACGCGAAGGCCCCGTGCGGGAGAGGAGCGGCACGTTCATGGAGGACGAGGCGGCGGACGCGGTGGCCACGGCCACGGCGATCGTGCATGCGGCGGCGGTCAGGCGGGCGCGGCAGGAACAGGTCGTACGGGCGGGGGCCTGGCTCTGGGCCGGGGCGTTCCTGACCGGCTGCCCGTCCGGCCTGTGGTGGCGGGGGGACCGGGCGAACATCCCGCTCGTCGGAGAGGTGCTCGCCGGCTGGGGGCCGGGCGCGATGCCCTATCCGTCCGACCTGATCGGGCTGATGCTCCTGGTGTACGCGGCCCTCTTCGGGGCCGCCGGAGCCGGGGCCCTGTGGTGCGGCGCGGCGGACGTGGCCCGCCGCGTGAACCCGCGCGCGCGGTACGACGGGCCCCGGAAAACCATGGATCGTGAACCATGATCGCCGGATAGCCTGGATAAATGCTCACAGAAGTGATCGCGACCCGCTATGTGACGCCCCTGCGTGAGGGCGGCTCGCTCCCGGGAATCGTAGAGGCCGACGACCTCGGCACGTACGTCATGAAGTTCACCGGAGCCGGCCAGGGCCGCAAGACCCTGGTCGCCGAGGTCATCTGCGGCCGGCTGGCCCAGCGGCTGGGGCTGCGCGTCCCCCCGCTGGTGCAGATGCAGCTCGACCCGGTCATCGGCCTCGGAGAGCCCGACCAGGAGGTCCAGGAGCTACTGAAGGCCAGCGGCGGGCTGAACCTGGGGATGGACTACCTCCCCGGCTCGATCGGCTTCGACCCGCTCGCGTACCAGGTGGACCCGGTGGAGGCGGGGCGCGTGGTCTGGTTCGACGCCCTGATCAACAACGTCGACCGGTCCTGGCGCAACCCCAACATGCTGGTTTGGCACGGGGACCTCTGGCTCATCGACCACGGCGCCACCATGATCTGGCACCACAACTGGCCCACCGCCGAGAGCGCCGCGGCCAAGCCGTACAACGCCTCCGACCACGTACTGGCGCCGGTCGGCCCGGACATCGCCGCGGCGGCGGCCGCACTCGCGCCGCTGGTCACCGAGGAGCTGCTCACCGAGGTCGCCGCCGACGTCCCCGACGAATGGCTGGTCGACGAGCCGGGCTTCGACTCCACCGACGCGCTGCGCCGCGCCTATGTGGAGGCCCTGCTGCCGCGCGCGGCCACGATCCACGAGAGGATCACGATGGAGGCCGAGGTGAAGGCCCGGTCGGGTCCGCCCGGCTGGCTCGCCGACCGCCTCGACCCCCGACCCCGGAAGATGAAGAGCGACAGCGAGTGATCAAGCGGGACGTGTTCGAGTACGCGCTGGTGCGTGTGGTGCCCCGGATGGAGCGCGGCGAGTGTTTCAACGCCGGCGTGATCGTCTACTGCCGGGCGCGCTCCTACGTCGCCGCGCGCACCCATCTCGACGAGGCGAAGCTCCTCGCGCTGGATCCGGAGGCCGACGTGGTCGGGGTGCGGGCCGCGCTGGGCGGGGTCGAGGGAGTGTGTACGGGCGGCGAGCTCGCGGGGCAGGCGGCCGGTGACGACGCGGGACGGCGGTTCCGGTGGCTGATCGCACCACGGAGCACCGTCGTGCAGCCCGGCCCGGTGCACATCGGCCTGACGGCCGATCCCGCCGTGGAGGTGGAGCGGCTGCTGGACCTGTTGGTCCGGTAGCCCGGTGGCGGGCCCCCGGGCGGGCCTGGATCGGCTCCCCGTTGACACGGAGTGCCAGGGCTCCTAGCGTCTCCTCAGCTGAAGCTACTAAGCGGTTGCTCACCTATGGGGGCCGCTTTCCTAGGGCGAGGAGATCCAGCATGTCCACCACCGAGCAGCGCGTCGCGATCGTGACCGGGGCGGCCCGGGGCATCGGCGCGGCCACCGCCGTACGCCTGGCCGCCGAAGGCCGGGCGGTCGCCGTACTCGACCTGGACGAGGCGGCCTGCAAGGACACCGTGGAGACGATCACGGCGGCCGGCGGAACGGCCGTCGCGATCGGCTGCGACGTCTCCGACAGCGCGCAGGTGGAGGCGGCCGTCGAACGGGTGGTGAGCCTGCTCGGCGCCCCGACCATCCTGGTCAACAATGCGGGTGTGCTGCGGGACAACCTGCTCTTCAAGATGAGCGACACCGACTGGGACACCGTCATGAACGTGCACCTGCGCGGTGCGTTCCTGATGTCGAAGGCCTGTCAGAAGCACATGGTGGCAGCCCAGTTCGGCCGGATCGTGAGCCTCTCCAGCAGCTCGGCGCTCGGCAACCGCGGCCAGGCCAACTACTCGGCGGCCAAGGCCGGGCTGCAGGGCTTCACCAAGACCCTGGCCATCGAGCTCGGCAAGTTCGGCATCACCGCGAACGCCGTCGCCCCCGGGTTCATCGTCACCGAGATGACCGCGCACACGGCCGCCCGGGTCGGGATGGACTTCGAGGACTTCCAGGCCGCGGCCGCCACCCAGATCCCGGTGCAGCGCGTCGGGCGCCCGGACGACGTGGCCAACGCCATCGCCTTCTTCACCGGCGAGGCCGCCGGCTTCGTCTCCGGCCAGGTCATGTACGTGGCCGGCGGACCGCTCAGCTGAGAGAAGGCAGGGTGCACGTCATGACGTACGACGGAACGGACAGCGGCAAGGTCGCGCTGATCACCGGGGCGAGCCGGGGCATCGGCTACGGCATCGCCGAGGCCCTGGTGGCGCGCGGTGACCGGCTCTGCATCACCGGCCGGAACGAGGATGCCCTCAAGGAGGCCGTCGAGCGGCTCGGTGCGGACCGGGTGATCGCGGTCGCGGGCAAGGCGCACGACGAGGCCCACCAGGCCGTCGCCGTGGAGCGCACGATGGAGGCCTTCGGCCGCGTCGACTTCCTGATCAACAACGCGGGGACCAATCCGGTCTTCGGGCCGATCGCGGACCTGGACCTCGGGGTCGCCCGCAAGGTCTTCGAGACGAACGTGATCTCGGCGCTCGGCTTCGCCCAGCGGACCTGGCACGCCTGGCAGAAGGAGAACGGCGGCGCGATCGTCAACATCGCCTCCATCGCCGGCGTCTCCGCCTCGCCCTTCATCGGGGCCTACGGGATGAGCAAGGCGGCGATGGTCAACCTGACCCTCCAGCTCGCCCACGAGATGGCGCCGGGGGTCCGGGTCAACGCGATCGCGCCCGCGGTGGTGAAGACCAAGTTCGCGCAGGCGCTCTACGAGGGCCGGGAGCAGGAGGCGGCGGCGGCCTATCCGCTGGGCCGGCTCGGGGTCCCGGAGGACATCGGAGGAGCCGCGGCTTTTCTTACATCTGCACAAGCGGAATGGATCACGGGACAAACTCTCGTCGTTGACGGGGGAATGTTCCTCAATGCCGGAGTGCATTGACCGATAATCGGACGCATTTGCCTCCCAGGGGGAGGCAAATGCGTACCGAATAGGCACGTAATCGGTCAAGTGCCGCATGAAACCTACCCATTGGTTTCGTGATGCTCTGCGGTAGGGTCTGCCGCACCCCTGGCTGATCGAGGAGCGTGCACGTGTTCAACCGGACCAGATGCCTGCAGATCACTGCGGCCGTTGCGTCCATATCCCTGCTCTCCGGATGCGGCCTGTTCTCGGACGACGGCGGCAACGGCGAACAGCGGATTGTCGTCGGAACGACGAGCGCACCCACGACCCTCGATCCGGCCGCGGCCTGGGACGGCTCCTGGGAGCTCTACCGGAACGTCTACCAGACCCTGCTGGCGTTCCCCACGGGTGCCACCAAGCCCCAGCCCGACGCCGCCCAGAGCTGCGAGTTCACCGATTCCGGCAACGAGTCGTACCGCTGCATCGTGCGCAAGGGCCTGAAGTTCTCCGACGGCGAGCCGCTCGACGCGAAGGCCGTCAAGCACTCCCTGGACCGGATCAAGACCATCAACGCCCCGTCCGGCCCCAAGGCCCTCTTCGGCAGCCTCGACAAGATCGAGACGCCGGACGCGCAGACGGTGGTCTTCCACCTGAACACCCCGGACGCCACCTTCCCCTTCGTGCTCGGCTCCCCGGCCGCCTCGCTGGTCTCGCCGAAGCAGTACGCGGCCGACAAGCTGCGCGAGGGCGACAAGGTCACCGGTTCCGGCCCGTACACCCTCGAGTCGTACAAAGAGGGCAGCGAGGCGGTCCTGAACCGCAACGACACCTACAACGGCTTCGCCAACCGCCGCAACGGCGGGGCCACCATCCGCTACTTCGCGGACTCCAAGAAGATGATCGCGGCCCTCAAGGGCAAGGAGATCGACGCGACCTACCGCGGCCTCTCCGCCGAGGAGGTCAAGGACCTCCAGGCCCCCGCCTCGCACGACGCGGGCGTCCAGGTCGTCGAGAACGTCGGCGCGGAGATCCGCTACCTGATCTTCAACCCCAGGGACCCGCAGGTCGCCAAGGTCCAGGTGCGCCAGGCCATCGCGCAGATCGTCGACCGCGGGGCGCTCGTCTCGCAGGTCTACCAGGGCACCGCCGAGCCGCTCTACTCGATGGTCCCCAAGGGGGTCGTCGGCCACAAGACGCCGTTCTACGACAAGTACGGCCAGCCGGACGTGGCCAAGGCCAAGAAGACCCTCAAGGACGCCGGGATCCCCACGCCGGTGGACCTGACCTTCTGGTACACCACCGACCGCTACGGCGCCTCCACCGCGGACGAGTTCACCGAGCTCAAGCGCCAGCTCGACGAGAGCGGGCTCTTCAAGATCACCCTGCGCGGGCAGCCCTGGAAGGCCTTCCAGGAGGGCTACAAGAAGGGCGACTACCCGGTCTTCGGCCGCGGCTGGTTCCCCGACTTCCCGGACCCGGACAACTTCATCGCGCCGTTCGTCGGCAAGGACAACGCGGTCGGCACCCCGTACGAGTCCAACGAGATCCTGAACGTCATCCTGCCCAAGTCCCGCCGCGAGAGCGACCGGTCGGCCGGCATCCACGAGTTCGAGAAGGCCCAGCAGATCTTCGCCGACGACGTCCGGCTGCTGCCCCTGTGGCAGGGCAAGCTGTACGTCGCCGCCCGCGAGGACATCGCCGGCGCGGAGCGGGCGCTCGACCCGCAGACCGTCATGCAGCTGTGGGAGATGTACCGCAAGACCAGCTGGTAGCAGGCCCGTACGCCGCCCCGCCCGTCCGCACCGCCCACCCGGGCGGGGCGGGCGGGCGCCGCGTTGTCAGTGGCCACCGGTAAGTTCTTGATCCGTCGCGCGAAGCAGTTGCGCGAGCGCGGAGAACGCGCGGACGTGAAGTCTCGAACAACGTGTACCGGAGGTTGTCGTCGTGACCCAGATGCTGCCCGAGTCCTGGCTCCCCGTCCTCGGCGGGGAGCTGGACCAGCCCTACTTCAAAGAACTCACCGAGTTCGTCGAGAAGGAGCGGGCGAACGGGCCGGTCTACCCGCCCCGCGAGCAGGTCTTCGCGGCCCTGGAGGCCACTGCGTTCGACCAGGTGAAGGTACTGGTCCTCGGCCAGGACCCGTACCACGGAGCCGGCCAGGGCCACGGGCTGTGCTTCTCCGTGCAGCCCGGCGTCAAGACCCCGCCCTCGCTGCGCAACATCTACAAGGAGATGCAGGCCGAACTGGGCACCCCCATCCCGGACAACGGCTATCTGATGCCGTGGGCCGAGCAGGGCGTCCTGCTGCTCAACGCGGTGCTCACCGTCCGCGAGGCGGAGCCCAACTCGCACAAGGGCAAGGGCTGGGAGAAGTTCACCGACGCGGTGATCCGCGCGGTGGCGGCGCGCCCCGACCCGGCCGTCTTCGTCCTCTGGGGGGCGTACGCGCAGAAGAAGCTCCCCCTGATCGACGAGGAGCGGCACGCGGTCGTCAAGGGTGCCCACCCCTCTCCGCTGTCGGCCAAGAAGTTCTTCGGCTCCCGGCCGTTCACCCAGATCAACGAGGCCGTCGCCGCCCAGGGCCATGCGCCGATCGACTGGCGGATCCCGGACCTGGGCTGACGCCCGACCGCGCCTAGGCGGCATTGCCGGTGCCTCCGGCTAGCGTCTTGATGATCAGACCGGAGCAGGTCTGACGGGATCAAGCCGGAGGCCGCGTTGACGGAGCAGCAGGAGGCGTCTGAGGACGCCGTCATGACCAGGATCGGCCAAGCGGCCATCCTGCTGCACGCCGGCGACCGCGAGGAGGCCCGCAACCGGCTCGGCGAGATCTGGTCCGAGATCGGCACGGAGGGCGACTCCTTGCACCGCTGCACGCTCGCGCACTACCTCGCCGACGCGCAGGACGACCCCGCCGAGGAGCTGGCCTGGGACCTGCGGGCCCTGGCCGCCGCGCACGCCGACTCCGACGGTCCCGGTCCGCCCTCGGCCGTCCGGGTCTTCTACCCGTCGCTGCACCTGAGCCTGGCCGGCGACTACCTGAAGCTGCGGCGTCCCGAGGCGGCCCGGATCCACCTGGCGCGGGCCCGCGCCGCCACCGGGGAACTGGCCGACGACGGGTACGGGAACGGCGTACGGGCCGCCATCGCCCGCCTGGAGCGCCGGCTCGCGGCGGAACCGGGGGAGGGGCTCAGGCCGTTCCCGGAGCAGAACCAGTAGCGGAAGCCTGGTCCGGGGGCCGGGTCCCGGGAGAGCGGGACCGAGGGCCGGGGGCCGGGGGCCGGGCAGGATGGGGCCGTCAGCCGCCCTCGACGCCCGCGCAGATACGGGCCTCCGGACTGTCCGGGTGCCAGCGCCCGTGCCGGCGGCCCAGCGCGCACACGTCGGCCGGCCGTACCGGCAGCTCCCGCACCAGCTCGCGCGGCACCTCGCCGCCCCCGGAACCGGGCCGCCCGGGGTGCTGCCCGCCCGGACGCCCGTCGGAGTGGTCGCGGTGCCCGCCGGGCTGCCGGGGTTCCGGGATGTCCGGGACCGGCGCGGCGGCCGCCGGGGCTCTGCGGGCTCCGGGCCGGCCGTCCCCCGCCGCCCGTGCGGCCGGGACTCCGGTGCGCGGGACCGCGGCCCGGCCGGAAGTGGAGGGGGCCGGCCCGGCCGGCCGTCCCGGCCCTGCCTCCACGGCCTCCAGCGCCTCCAGGGCGGGTGCCCGGACGGCCACCGGCGCGGCCCCCGGCCCGCCGCGGGGCTCGTGCCGGGGCGGCGTGCCCGGGGTGCCGGGGGCGGTCGCCGGCTGCAGGGGGGCCGGTGTCACGTTCACGCAGCCGGAGACGGCCGAGACCGCACAGGCGACGCCGAGCAGCAGCTTTGTCGTGGTTCGGGTTGGATGCACTCACCCAACTCTGCTGTGCGAGGACCCCGCCCGGAAAACCCGGAGCCGATATTCACCCCGCACGGGTGACGGCTACTCGCCCGTGGCGCCGTCGATGTGCTCCCGCAGCAGGTCCGCGTGGCCGTTGTGGCGCGCGTACTCCTCGATCATGTGGCCGTAGACCCAGCGCAGGCTGAACACCTCGCCCCGGCGGTGGCTCTCGGGCTTGGAGGCGAGGTCCAGGGAGTGCCCGGCCGCGGCCTGCCGGGCCAGCTCGATCTCGGTCTGCCACACCTGCTCGGCCTCGGCCCAGGTGTCCTCGTCGGCGAAGTGGAAGTCCCCGTCAGGGTTCTCGCCGGTGCTGTAGAGCTCGGGCAGCTCCTCGTCCAGCATGATCTCCCGGAACCAGTACCGCTCCACCTCGGCCATGTGCCGCACCAGCCCCAGCAGGCTCAGCTCGGACGGCAGCAACGGGGTGGTGCGCAACTGCGCGTCGGACAGCCCCTCGCACTTCCAAGCCAGGGTGGAACGGTGGTAGTCGAGCCAGCCTTCGAGCATCTCGCGCTCGTCGGCCGTGGTGGAGGGTTCGGAACGCTGGGATCCGTCACTGATGGTCATGGGTCCATCCTGGTCGAACACGGCTGTGGTCACCACCGATTAGGCTGCGTACTCCCACAAGGAACAAACCTGGAGGTCCCGGTGAAGGTCGGCTGTATCGGACTCGGCGATATCGCGCAGAAGGCGTACCTGCCCGTCCTGACCACCCGCCCGGGGCTCGAACTGCACCTGCAGACCCGGACCCCGGCCACCCTCGAACGCGTCGCCGCCCAGCACCGCGTTCCCGCCGAACGCCTGCACACCGACCTCGACTCGCTGCTCGCGCAGAAACTCGACGCCGCCTTCGTGCACGCCCCGACCGCCGTCCACCCCGAGATCGTGGAACGGCTGCTGGAAGCGGGCGTGCCGACGTACGTCGACAAGCCGATCGCCTACGAGCTCGCCGCATCGCGCCGCCTGGTCGAACTGGCCGAGGAGCGCGGGGTCTCGCTCGCCGTCGGCTTCAACCGCCGCCACGCGCCCGGCTACGCGCAGTGCGCCGACCACGCGCGCGACCTGATCGTCATGCAGAAGAACCGGGTCGGCCTGCCCGAGGACGTACGGACCTTCGTCCTGGACGACTTCATCCACGTCGTCGACACCCTGCGCTTCCTGCTGCCCGGCGAGGCCGACCAGGTCGACGTACGGGCCGTGGTGCGGGACGGACTGATGAGCCAGGTGGTCCTCCAGCTGTCCGGTACGGGCTTCACCGCGCTCGGCATCATGAACCGGCTCTCCGGTTCCACGGAGGAGGTGCTGGAGGTCTCCGGGCAGGACACCAAGCGCCAGGTCGTCAACCTCGCGGAGGTCATCGACCACAAGGGCCAGCCCACGGTCCGGCGGCGCGGGGACTGGGTGTCGGTGGCCCGCCAGCGCGGCATCGAGCAGGTCGTCGACGCCTTCCTGGAGGCCGTCGCCACGGGCACGACCCTCAGCGCGCGCGACGCCCTGCTGACCCACGAACTGTGCGAGCGGGTGGTGCGCTCGGCTCTGGAGCAGGCGTCCTGAGCGCATCGCCGACGGGCGTCCCGGCCGGTTCCCCGGCCGGCGTCCCGAGGGGTCGGCCGAGGGGCCTCCCGCTTCGTACGGAGCGGGCGCCGGCGACGGTGTAGTACGCGGCGAGGGCGGCCAGCGCCGCGCCCACCGCCCAGTCCCCGTGGCGGACGTAGAGGGTCGTGCCCCGGGCGAGCGGGACCTCGTACACCCGCGCCGTTCGCGCCGAGGTGGGCAGCGCGGACCCGATCCGCTCGCCGGACGGGCCGTGCACCGCGCTGATCCCGGTCAGGGCGGCGTGCACCTCGGGCCGGCCGGTCTCCGCCGCCCGCAGCGCGGACAGCGAGGCGTGCTGGGCCGGGGCCCAGCCGTCCTGGAAGCTGGACGTGGCCGACTGGTCGATCAGCACGGCGGCCCCGTCGCGGACGAGGCGGCGGCTCATGTCGGGGAACGCCGACTCGAAGCAGACCAGCGGGCCGAGGCGGACGTCCGCACGGCCGGGCAGGTCCATCAGGACCGGTGCCCCGCCCGGAACGCGGTTCTCCTGCGCGGCCTTGCCGACCGAGGTGGCCCAGCCCAGCAGCTCGCGGGCCGGCACGTACTCCCCGAAGGGGACCAGGCGCATCTTGTCGTACCGGTCACCGGTCGGGCCCCCGGGACCGACGAGCACCGCCGATTTGCGGATCCCCGGCCGGTCGGCGGCCCGCGCGTCCACGTTGACCAGCAGCGGAGCCCCCACCCGCGCCGACAGGGCGGACAGCCGCCGGGCCAGGTCCGGGCGGGCCGTCAGGTCCTCGCCGACACTGCTCTCCCCCCACACCACGAGGTCGGGCCGCTGCGCGGCCAGGGTCCCCGTCAGCTGCTCCCCGGCGGCGAACCGCCGCTCCGCGCTGTCCGGGCCGTCCTCGACCGGGCCGGGCTGTACGAGGGCCACGCGCAGCACGCCCGAGACCTCGGGGCGCGGCGCCCACAGCCACACCACCCCCGTCAGCACCGCGCAGCCCGTCACCCCGGCCAGCGCGGCCGCCCGCGCCCCCGGCGACGTGATCAGCAGGACCAGCACGCAGTTCACCGCCACGACCAGCAGGCCGACCAGCCAGACCCCGCCCACCGAAGCCAGCCGCAGCGCGGGCGCCACCTGCCACTGACTGGCACCGAGCAGCCCCCACGGCCCGCCCAGCCCCTGCCAGGACCGGGCCAGCTCCGACAGCAGCCAGCCCGCCGGTACGAGGACCAGCGCGGCTCCCGCCCGGCCCGGGCCGGGGGCGCCGCCGAGCAACTCCCGCACCAGCAGCGCCCAGGGGATCCAGAGCAGGCCCAGCAGAGCCGCCAGGGCGAACAGGAACACGTGCAGACTGGGCAGCAGCCAGTGGTGGACGGCGAAGACGAAGCCCGCGCCGCCGAGCCAGCCCTCCAGGGCCGCGCGCCGGCCGGTGGGGGCCGACCTCAGCAGCAGGATCCAGGGCACGAGGGCGACGTAGGCGAACCACCACAGCGCCGGGGCGGGGAAAGCGAGGCACGGCAGTGCTCCCGCCGTGACGGCCGCCACCGCACGCCACCACGGGACCCGCTCGGGGACCGTCGAGACCGTCAGCATTACGTGGGCCTCCGCTTCCAGTGTGGAACAGACCTGCCCGTCGAACCACCTGCCCGCCGAGCCACCTGTCGGCCGAGCCGCCCGCCCGTCCGACCACCCGCCCGCCGGACCATCAGAACGACATGTGCCGCCACTTCTCGTGGACGGTGACCCGCGCGAGCCGCCAGCCGGACCGGGCGGTACGGACCACGGCGAAGGTGTAGCGGCCCGCCGCGACGAAGTTGGGCGCGGTGACGGCGGGGCCACCCTCGTCGGGCTCCTCCCCGGCCAGCCGCATGGGATTGAGGAAGTCGGCCCGGACCTCCGCCGTGTCGCCGGGGGAGCCGCCCTGGTCCGGGATCCGGATGAGCCGGTTGACGATCAGGTGCTGGCGCACCGGGAACAGCTTCATCGTCTCCGCGAGCCAGTCCGCGACCTCCCCGGCCGGGCCCTCGATCCCGCCGGCCGAGGCGTAGTCGGCCCGCCCGCCCGGGGCGAACAGGGCGCGGTAGGCGTCCCAGTCCCCGTCGTCCACGGCGATGGCGTACCCCGTGACCAGCTCGTCGATCGCCAGTCGGTCCATCACGCCCGCAAGGTCCACACGCTGCGTCATCGGGTCAGTGTGCGGGCGCCGGGCGCGGAGGCCAAGGGGCGTGCGCGGCCCGGATCTTCCGGCGCCGGGTCAGTGACCGGAACGCGCCTCCCGGGGACGGACCACCACGAGGTACGCGTCGCTGGCCAGATCCATCACCACCTCCGCGGGCACGCCCTCGCGCGTCCGCTGCGCCGCGTACTCCTCGGCCGGCCAACTTCCCCTCGGACTTCCGGCCGGAAACCGCTCCAGCACCACTCGACCCATGGGACACCCCCTGCTGCTCGTCTTCAGGTCTCTCCCTGCACAACGACGCGAAGGCCGCCCGGGAACGTTCCCGAGCGGCCTCCGATTCGCCCGAAGCGGTGAGCGGGAGCCGTACTAGCCGGCCGACTCGCCGGCGTGGGGGCTGAGGACACCCATGCCGATCAGGACGAACAGCAGGATGCCGAGCAGGACCCGGTAGATCACGAACGGCATGAAGCTCTTGCTGGAGATGAACTTCATGAACCAGGCGATGACCGCGTAGCCGACGACGAAGGCGACGACCGTGGCGAAGATCGTCTGAGGCCATTCGATGTGCCCCGGGTTCTCCATCACGTCCTTGATCTCGAACAGGCCCGAGGCCAGCACGGCCGGGATGGCGAGGAGGAAGGAGTAGCGGGCGGCCGCCTCGCGGGTGAAGCCGAGCAGCAGACCGCCGGAGAGCGTCGCACCCGACCGGGACACACCAGGGATCAGGGCCATCGCCTGGCAGAGACCGAAGATGAGGCCGTCCTTGACGCCCAGTTCCTTCAGGGTCTTGCGCTCGCGGATGGCGCGGTGCCGGCCGCCCTCCTCGTCGCGCGCGGCCAGCCGGTCGGCGAAGCCGAGCACGAGGCCCATCACGATGAGGGTGGTGGCGATCAGTCGCAGATCGCGGAACGGGCCCTCGATCTGGTCCTTGAAGGCGAGGCCGAGGACACCGATCGGAATCGAGCCGACGATCACCAGCCAGCCCATCTTGGCTTCCTGCTCGGAGCGCAGCGCCTTCGTGTACAGCGAGCGGAACCAGGTGGAGATGATCTTCGCGATGTCCTTGCGGAAGTAGATCAGTACGGCGGCCTCGGTGCCGATCTGCGTGATGGCGGTGAAGGCGGCTCCCGGATCGTGCCAGCCGGCGAACGCCGCGGTCAGCCGGAGGTGGGCGCTGGAGGAGATCGGGAGGAACTCCGTAAGTCCTTGGACGAGACCGAGGATGAGGGATTCGATCCAGTTCATGTCGGGGTGCGCTCGTCCTTGTGATCGTTGGGCAGTTCGGGTCCGATGCTAGGGCCCGTGGGGTGCCGCCGTGACCACAGGGGGGTGTACGACCGTCAGTTCCCGCGCCGGCCCCGGCCGCTCGGGCTTGCGTACGGGCGCCAGCCGGTGCCGTTTGCGCCAGGCGACGACCGACGCACCCACCGCGGAGACGGCGATGAAGCCGAACGAGGCGAGGAACGCGGGGGAGGTCGGGGAGGAGGCGCTGGCCCCCGCGATCACGTACGCGGCGGTGTTCGGGACCACGCCGATCGCGGTGGCGAGGAGGAAGGGGAGCCAGCCGCAGCGGGACAGCGCGGCGGCGTAGTTGGCCATCGCGAAGGGCAGACCGGGGAAGATGCGGATCGCCAGCATCGAGCGGAAGCCGTGCCGGGCCAACTGGTCGTCGGCCGCCTGCAGCCAGCGGCCGCGGATCAGCGGACGCAGGGCGTCGCGCCCCATCATCCGGCCCAGGCCGAAGGCGATCCCCGCGCCGATCACCGATCCGGCAACCGCGGCGACCAGACCGAACTGGGAGCCGAAGAGGGCCCCGGAAGCCAGGTTCAGCAGGGGGCGGGGCACCAGGGCGGCCGTGCACACCCCGTACGCCGCGGCGAAGAACAGGACCGCGGTGCCCACCGGGAGCCCCGGGGGCCAGCCCTCCGCGAGCAGGCGCTGGGGCTCGTACAGCACGACGCAGACGCCGGCCGCGAGGAGCAGCACGACGAGCAGCGAGAGCCGTGTCCACGGCGCGAGGAGGAGGGACATTCCGGGAGACTAACCGACCCCCCTGTCCGAGCGCCGTAATCTGGGCCTCATGCAGTCGAACGACCGGCGGCCTCCGCAGGTTCCGCACAGCGGCCTCGCCGAGCTGTTGGTGGCGCGGCTCACGGAGTCCTACGGCGCCGCGGCCGACGCGCGGCGGGCCGGGCCCATGGCCGCGTACATGAAGGACGTCTCGCCCTTCCTCGGGATCCCCACCCCGCTGCGCCGCGAGCTGTCGAGGGCCGTGACCAAGGACACCCCGAAACCGTCCGAAGCGGACTGCGCGGCCCTCGCGCTGCGCTGCTGGGAGCTTCCGGAGCGTGAGTACCGGTACTTCGCCGTCGACTACCTGCGCCGACACGTCTCCCGCTGCTCCTCCGGCTTCCTGCCCGTGGTCCGGCACCTGATCGTGACAGTCCCCTGGTGGGACACCGTCGACCTGCTCGCCGCGCACACGGTCGGGCCGCTCGTGGCGGCGGACCCGGCGCTCGCCGCCGTCATGGACGAGTGGATCGGGGACGAGGACCTGTGGGTGGCCCGCACCGCCCTGCTCCACCAGCTCCGGTTCAAGTCCGCGACCGACACCGAGCGGCTCTTCGCGTACTGCCGCCGCCAGAGCGACCACCCCGACTTCTTCGTCCGCAAGGCCATCGGCTGGTGCCTTCGCGAGTACGCGAAGACGGACCCCGGCGCCGTACGCGCCTTCGTCACCGCAGAGCGGGAGTCGCTGTCGCCGCTCTCGGCGCGCGAGGCGCTGAAGAACATCGGCGGGGCGTAGGCCCGACGGCGTGCGGCGCCCACGGGCCCTTCGCGCGGGGTGGCCGGAGTGCCCCCGCGCCAAGTCGGGGCCGCCGCCGCGTAATTCGCTGGCCCCGCCGACCCCGGTCCGGCAGGATCGGGCACATGTCCAGGCACGCCTTCCCCGCAGCGCCGTCCGCAGTCGCGGACGCGCCGAAGGCTGCCGTCCCCGCACAGCTCGCCGCAGGCGCACCCGCATTCGGCGGCGCACGAAGCTGACCCTTCCCGGATCGTCCGGCGGACCCCACAGGGGGAGGGTCGGTTCGCTCAGGGGTCCCGTCATTCGAGTTCTCAGCTTCGGAATCACACGGGAAGACATCATGGCCAAGACGGCCTTCGTGCGCACCAAGCCGCACCTCAACATCGGCACCATGGGTCACGTCGACCACGGCAAGACGACGCTGACCGCCGCCATCACCAAGGTCCTCGCCGAGCGCGGCGGCGCCTCCTTCGTGCCGTTCGACCGGATCGACCGGGCCCCCGAGGAGGCCCGGCGCGGCATCACCATCAACCTCACGCACGTCGAGTACGAGACCGACACCCGCCACTACGCCCACGTGGACATGCCCGGCCACGCCGACTACGTCAAGAACATGGTCACGGGCGCGGCCCAGCTCGACGGGGCGATCCTCGTCGTCTCCGCCCTCGACGGGGTCATGCCGCAAACCGCGGAGCACGTGCTCCTCGCGCGGCAGGTCGGCGTCGACCACATCGTCGTCGCGCTGAACAAGGCCGACGCGGGGGACCCCGAGCTCACCGACCTCGTCGAGCTGGAGGTCCGCGAGCTGCTCACCGCGAACGGCTACGGCGGCGACGGCGCCCCGGTCGTACGGGTCTCCGGGCTCGGGGCGCTGGACGGCGACCCGCGCTGGACCTCGTCGATCGAGGCCCTGCTCGACGCCGTGGACACGTACGTGCCCATGCCCGTGCGGTACACCGACGCGCCGTTCCTGATGCCGGTCGAGAACGTCCTGACCATCACCGGGCGCGGCACCGTCGTCACCGGCGCCGTCGAGCGGGGCACCGTGGCCATGGGCGACCGCGTCGCACTGCTCGGCGGCGACGGCGCGGCCGTGGAGTCCGTGGTCACCGGGCTGGAGACCTTCGGGAAGCCGATGGACTCCGCCGAGGCCGGGGACAACGTCGCGCTGCTGCTGCGCGGGGTGCCCCGAGAGGCGGTGCGCCGCGGCGACGTGGTGGCCGCGCCCGGCAGCGTCGTACCGAAGCGCCGCTTCACGGCGCGGGTGTACGTGCTGTCCGCCCGCGAGGGCGGCCGCAGCACGCCGGTGGCGACCGGCTACCGGCCCCAGTTCTACATCCGCACCGCCGACGTGGTGGGGAACGTGGACCTGGGCGAGGCGGGCCCGGCCCGGCCGGGGGACACGGTCACCATGACCGTGGAGCTCGGCCGGGACGTCCCGCTGGAGAGCGGCCTCGGCTTCGCGATCCGTGAGGGCGGCCGCACCATCGGGGCCGGGACGGTCACCGAGGTCGGGTAGCGGCCGGATAGCCGTCGGGCAGTACCCGCTGTGGTGGCGGTGGTCGGCTTGCGCCAGACTGCCGTCACCACTGGCATGCGGGGAGGGAGCGGTTCGTGGAAGACGGCAGCACGGGCGGCAGGGGCGGCGGCAGCGGGGAAGGCAAGGGCACGGCTCTGGTGCTCGGAGGCGGCGGGCTGACCGGCGTCGGCTGGGAGGCCGGGATGCTCTACGGGCTCGCCCGCGCGGGCGTCGACCTGACCGGAGCGGACCTCGTCGTCGGTACCTCGGCCGGCTCGGTCGTCGGCGCGCAGCTCACCTCCGGACTGCTCACCCCGCAGGAGCTGTACGAGCGCCAGCTCGGCGACCCCGGCGGGGAGCTCCCCGCGAAGCTGGGGGCCACCCTGATCGGGCGGTACGCCGTCGCGATGGTGCGCTCCCGCGACGCGAAGTCCTACCGGCGCCGGATCGGCGCCTTCGCGCTGGCCGCCGACACGGAGCCGGAGGCGGTGCGCCGCAAGGTGCTGGAAGCCCGGCTGGTGTCGCGCGACTGGCCCGAGCGGCGCTTCGTCGTCACGGCGGTGGACGCGCTGACCGGCGAGCTCGCCGCCTTCGAGCGCGGGAGCGCGGCCGGGCTGGTCGAGGCCGTCTCGGCGAGCTGCGCCGTACCCGGCGTGTGGCCGCCCGTGACGGTCGCCGGACGCCGGTTCATCGACGGCGGGATCCGCTCCGCGACCAACGCCGACCTCGCCTCCGGCTACGCGCGCGTGGTGATCCTCGCGCCGATGGCCACGGGCGCCGGACTGATCCCCTCGCCCGCGGCGCAGGCCGCACGGCTGCGGGAGGCCGGGGCGAAGGTGCTGCTGATCACCCCGTCGTCGCAGGCCCGCAAGGTCTTCGGACGCAACGTACTGGACCCCGCGCGCCGCGATCCCGCCGCGCGGGCGGGGCTGGAGCAGGCCGCGGTCCACGTGGAGCAGGCGCGCGAGGTGTGGGCGGCTGCGGGGGCCTGACAATGGTCCGGTGAGTGACGAACAGATCCCGGTGATCCGGGACGTGGCCCAGGGCACCGCCAAACTGATGCCGGACATCGACCGGGAGCGGGCCTGGCTGCTCACCGTGGACGGGGCGCCGCAGTCGTACGTGGACCTCGACGACCCGGAGCACCTGGAGTTCGAGTACGTACGCCGCCTCGCGCACGTCCTGGACTGCGTGGGCGAGCCGGGGGCCGCGCTGGACCTGTTGCACCTGGGCGGCGGCGCGCTGACCCTGCCCCGGTACGCGGCGGCGGGCCGGCCGGGGTCGCGCCAGGACGTGGTCGAGTTCGACGCCGGGCTGGTCGCGCTGGTCGGGGAGTTCCTGCCGGTGGCCGCCGGGAGCGGGATCACGGTGCACGTCGCCGACGCGCGGGCCTGGCTGGCCGGGGCGCCGGACGCGAGCGCCGACGTGGTGGTGGGCGACGTCTTCGGTGGATCCCGGGTGCCCGCTTCGCTGGCCTCGGTGGAGTACGCGCGCGAGGTGGCGCGGGTGCTGAGGCCCGGCGGGGTCTATGTGGCGAACCTCGCCGACGGGGCGCCGTTCGCGTTCCTGCGCGGGCAACTCGCGAACTTCGGGGCGGTCTTCGGGGAGTTGGCGCTGATCGCGGAGCCGGGGGTGCTGCGCGGGCGGCGCTTCGGGAACGCGGTGCTGCTGGCTTCGGCGCGGGAGCTGCCGGTGGCGGAGCTTTCGCGGGTGTGCGCGGGTGACGCGTTTCCGGCGCGGGTGGAGGTGGGGGCGGCCCTGGCGCGGCTGATGCGGGGGGCTCTGCCGGTGGCCGACGCCGATGCGGTGGCTTCGCCCGAGCCGCCGGAGGGGGCCTTCAGCCTCGGCTGAGGGGCTTGCCGCTGCGCGGGGCGAAGTCCCCTACCCGCCCTTCGCCCGTTCCCCGGGCTCTGCCCGGACCCCGCGCCTCACACGCCGGCGGGGCTGGATGCGGCCGAGCTGGGCTGGACGGGGCCCGGTTCGGTGGGGACCGACTTGGTGAGGGCGGCGGGCGGTTTGCGGGTCATGCGGCGGACGTCCGGGACCAGCAGGACGGCCGCGGTCACCACGATCACCAGGGCCGCGCAGCCCCAGAGGGCCGAGGTGCGGCCGATCGCGGATTCGACCGGGCCGGCCACCGCCGTGGCCAGCGGGAGCATCGAGAGCGAGCCGAACCAGTCGTAGGCGGAGACGCGGGAGAACATCTCCTCCGGGATCTCCTGGTGCATCGTCGTCATCCAGCTCACGCCGAACACCTCGATGGCCGCGCCGCTCACGAACATCACCGCGCACAGGCCCCACACGGGAAGCGGCACCGCCAGCCCGGCCGAGGGGAGCGCCAGCGGGAAGACGCACAGGGTGCCGGCCAGCAGCAGGCGGCGCGGTTTCCAGACCATCATCAGGACGGCCCCGCCGATGGTGCCGAGGCCGAAGAAGGCCAGGGCCACGCCCCACGGAGCCGCCCCGCCCAGTTGCTCCAGGGCGACCAGGGGACCGTAGACCGCTTCGGCGGCGCCGACGACCGCCACGACGACGGAGAACTGGAGCACGATGCTCCACAGCCACGGCCGGCTCCTGAACTCCGCCCAGCCCTCGCGCAGATCGGACAGCAGGCCGCCGCCGGGAGCGCGTTCGGCGATGTGACCGACGTCGAGGAAGGCCCGCAGGGCTCCGGCGGCGGCGAAGGCTGCCGCGTCCACGGCCAGCACCCAGCCGGGGCCCAGCAGGGCGACCATGGCTCCACCGAGGGCCGCGCCGCCGACGCCGGCGCCGTTCATCGCCATCCGGAAGAGGGCGAAGGCGCGGTTGGCCTGCGGGCCGGAGACGCTGGCCATGAGCATGCCCTCGGCGGCCGGGTTGAAGAAGGCCGTACCGGTGCCGCACAGCGCCGTGAGCAGCATCATCTGCCACAGCTTCGGATCGCCGGTCAGGACGAGGAAGGCGAAGGCGGCCTGCGAGAGGCAGTTGAGGGTGTTCGCCGCGACCATGACGTGGTGGCGGGGAATCCGGTCGGCGACCGCTCCGCCGATGAGGAGGAAGAGGACGAGCGGCAGCGTACGGGCGGCGGCCACCAGGCCGACGTCGCCGGCGGAGCCGCCCGCCTGGACGACCGCGAAGGCGGTCGCGATGAGCGCTCCGTGGCTCCCGAGGTTCGTGATGACCGCGGCGCCCGTCAGCAGGGTGTAGTTGCGGCCGGCCCATTCCGGCCTGCGGCGGAGGGAGCCGCGGAGGGTGCCGCGGCGGGAGGAAGCCGGGCGGGCGGGACCGGGGGAGGAGGCGGGGGGAGAGCTCACCTCCGGACTATCCCCGGCCCGGGCCGGGAATCCAAACGGATTTCCGGCCCGGGACGCAGGACGGGAGGGGTCAGCCCGCGTTGAGGCGGACGCTGCTCAGGATCTTCTCGTAGGTCTCCTGGCTCACTTCGCCCGGGACGCCCGCGACGCCGTAGAGGACCCAGGTGGAGAGGTCACCGTTGGAGGTCGTGAAGCTGAAGGCGACGGACTTGCCGTCCGTGGAGCACTTGTTCTCCTTGGGCAGGCCGCTGACGGTCGCGGTCGCCATGTGGCCCTTGAGGCCGGAGGCGGTCGTGTACTCCTTCGCCTGGGCGACCTTGGTGGTGCCCTTCGGCGCCTTCTGCGCGTACGCGGCGAAGGCCCAGTTTCCGGCCTCGTTGTACGCGGCCTCGGCGGTGCTCTTCGCGCCCATGCCGCCCTTGGTGGCGGTGCCCGCCAGCTCGGTCGACTCCTCCTTGCCGTCCTTGTCGGAGTCGACCTTGCACCAGTCCTCCTTGAGGAAGGCGGGCGCCGACATCATGACCAGGGGCGAGCCGTCGTTCTTGGCGTCGTCCTCGAAGCCGATGGACAGGCCCGAGGACTTGACCTCCCACTCCGGCGGGACGTCGAAGGCGGTGCCGTACTTCGGGTTGAGGACGACCTTCCAGCCCGGGATCACCGGCTTGGTGTCCGCGCTGCCGCGCGGGTTGGCGCTCGGGCTCGGCGGGGCGGCCGGGGCGGACGGGGTGGAGGAGGCCGGGGCGGAGGGGGAGGAGCTCGGCTTGCCGTCCGCCTGGTCGGCGGTCTTGTCGTCCCGGGTCAGGACGAAGGCCCCGGTGGCGGCGGCCGCCACGACGACGGCCGAGACCGCGACGATGGCGACGGTCCTGGTCGCGAAGGGGCTCCCGCCGCGCGGGGCCTGGGGCGGGGTGCCGCCCCACTGGGGTACGGGAACGGTCGGGGGCTGCTGGCCCCAGGCCTGGGGAGCGGGGGGCTGCTGCGGGTACCCGTAGCCGGGCTGCTGCTCCCCGTACGCCACCGTCGGCGGTTGCTGCTGGTACGGGTTCGGTGTTCCCGGCTGCTGCTGCTGGTACGGGTTCTGATGCGCGTCCTGGGGGTTGGGTTCTCCCCCGGGCGGCTGCTGCTGTCCTGGCCACATGGCCGGTAACGATAGTGGGAGGGCGGGCAGGGAGCCACGGCCGCCCCCGTACGGGTATGGCCAATGCCTACTACTCGCGGGTAACATCGCGTTCCATGAGCGCTGAACAGATGAACGTGGGCGAACTGCTCGCCGCGACCGTGCCGATGGCCAAGACCCTGAACCTCCAGTTCCTGGAGACCACCCCCGAGCGTGCCGTCGTCCGTCTTCCGGACCAGGCCGAGTTCCACAACCACCTCGGCGGCCCGCACGCCGGCGCCATGTTCACCCTCGCCGAGTCCGCGAGCGGCGCGATCGTCCTGGCCGCCTTCGGCGACCAGCTCTCCCGCGCCGTGCCCCTCGCGGTGAGCGCGGAGATCGGCTACAAGAAGCTCGCCAAGGGCGTCGTGACGGCCACCGCCACCCTCGGCCGCCCGGCCGCCGAGGTCGTCGCCGAACTCGACGCGGGCGGCCGCCCCGAGTTCCCCGTCGCCATATCCATCCAGCGCGAGGACGAGGCCGTGACCGGCGAGATGACCGTCGTCTGGACCCTGCGCCCCAACGCCTGACCCCGCTAGAGTCCCTCACCCGACGACGGATGGAGCGGGTCCCGTGCCGGGCCGAGCCAAGATCAGCATCAGCCTCGACGCCGAGCTCGTGGTGGAGGTGATGGTCCTCGCCGGGATCGGGTCGCCCCAGGACGCGGTGGAGGCCGTCGTGCGGGACTACGTCGAGCGCGGCCACCGCACCGAGGCGCGGGTCCAGCTCCAGGACGAGCCCCGGCGCGACGCCGACCCCGGCGGGCAGCCGCCGCAGGGCTGAACATCGGCGTCGCGGTGGCGCGCCTGAAGCGGGCCCGCGGGGCGGTCGGCGCACAGTGGGCGGCGGGAGCGGTCCGGCGCGGGCCGCTCCCGCCACCTGACGCCGATGCCCACGCCGCAGGGAGCGCCCATGAGCGAGGCCGTGTCCAGACGTCGTGCGATGCGCCTCCTCGGGGCGGTGGGCGGCCTCGGTGCCGCCCTCGGTGCGGCCGGCTGCGTACCGGCGCCGCCGCCCGGCGCGCAGCTCCGTAAGGCCTCCGGCTCCGCGGCGTCCCCCGCCGCCGCGCCCGCGGCCGGCCGCAGTGCCCGGATCGACGCCCTGCTGGAGCGGCTCACGCTGGAGGAGAAGACCGTCCTGCTGCACGGCGGCCCGGACCCGGACCCGCTCGGCCAGGCCGGCTACGTGCCGGGCATCCCGCGCCTGGGCATCCCGGCGCTCCGCCTCGCCGACGGCCCGGCCGGAGTCCGCGTCGCCAGGCCCGCCACCGCGCTGCCCGCGCCGGTCCTGCTCGCCTCCGCCTTCGACCCGGCGCTCGCCCGCGCGTACGGGCGGGTCATCGGCAGCGAGGGCCGCGCGCTCGGCATCGACGTGCTCCTCTCGCCGATGGCCAACCTCATCCGCACCCCGTACGCCGGGCGGAACTTCGAGACGTTCTCGGAGGATCCGAAGCTGACGGCCGACCTGGTCGCCGAGGTCGTCCGCGGCATCCAGGACGAGGGCCTCATCGCCACCGTCAAGCACTTCGCGCTCAACAACCAGGAGAAGGGCCGCGACACCGTCGACGTGATCGCCGCCGAGCAGACCCTCCACGAGACGGAGCTACGGGGCTTCGAAGCCGCCGTGGCCGCCGGGGCCGGCGCCGTGATGGGCGCCTACAACAAGGTCAACGGGGTCTATGCCTGCGAGAGCAAGCCCCTCCTCGGCGAACTGCTCCGCGGACGCTGGGGCTTCGACGGCTGGGTGATGTCCGACTGGAACGCCACCCACAGCACCGTCGCCTCGATCGGCGCCGGCCTCGACATGGAGATGCCCGCAGGCACCCACTACGGCGCCCCGCTGCGGGAGGCGGTGCGCGGCGGCTCCGTCCACGAGGGCACGGTGGACCTCGCCGTACGCCGCATCCTGACCACCCTGGACCGCTTCGGACTGCTCGCCGGGGACCCCGCCGCCCGGCCCGCCCGGGACGCCGCCGCCGGAGCCCGCACCGCACGGCAGATCGCCACCGCCGGAGCGGTCCTGCTGCGCAACGAGCGGGCCACCCTGCCGCTGACGGGCCCCGCCGCCCGCTCCATCGCCGTGATCGGCCCCACCGGGCGGACCCCCTTCGTCGGCGGCGGTGGCAGCGCTCACGTGGTGCCGGACGCGGCCGCCGCCCCCCTCGACGAGATCCGGCGGCGGGCCGGGAGCGGCTCCACGGTGGGCTACGCCCTCGGCGAGGACCTCTACGGGCGCCCGTTCCCGGCGAAACTCCTGACGCCCGACGCGGGCCTCGACGACCGCTCGGTGGCCCCCGGGCGCACCTGGGGCTTCGAGGGGACCTTCCGGCTGGCCGCCGACGACGAGTGGACCCTGCTCGTCCACTACACCGGCAAGCGGCCGGCCGTCCGGCTCGACGGGGAGGAACTCTTCCCCGTACGGCAGGGCGTGGCCGAGCAGTTCGCCGGCGGACTGCTCGGCGCCGCGCCCGACGGCCGCACCGTGCGCCGCCGCACCCTCGCGCTCAAGGCGGGCGAACACCGGCTCTCCGTCTTCGCCGAGGGCGGGCCGAAGGGGCAGCGGCTGCGGCTGCGGCACACCACGAAGGCGACCCGGGCCGCCGACCTCGCCGAGGCCGTCAAGGCGGCCAAGGCTGCCCGCAGTGTGGTGCTGTTCGCCTACGAGGACGCCACCGAGGGCAGCGACCGCACCACCCTGGGGCTCCCCGGCGGCCAGGAGGCGCTGATCGAGGCGGTCGCCGCCGTCAACCCGCGCACCACGGTGGTGCTCAACACCTCTTCCGGTACGACCATGCCGTGGCTCCCGCGTACCGGAGCGGTCCTCCAGATGTACTACCCGGGCCAGGAGGGCGCGGCCGCCACCGCCGACGTGCTCTTCGGTGACGCGGACCCGGGCGGCCGCCTCACCCAGACCTTCCCGGCCGACGAGCGGGCGACCCCGGTCGGCGGCGACCTGATGCGCTACCCCGGGGTGGGCGGGCGGCAGGAGTACACCGAGGGCGTGCACGTGGGCCACCGCTGGTACGACCGGCAGCGGGTGGCTCCGCTGTTCGCCTTCGGGTACGGGCTCTCGTACACGACCTGGGCGTACGAGAAGCTGGCCGTCCGGCCGGGCGGCGCGCACGGGAAGCGGAGCGGGCTGCGGGTGGAGTTCACCGTCCGCAACACCGGCCGCCGCACCGGCACCGAGGTGGCCCAGGTCTACGTAGGGCCGTCCCCGGACCTGAAACTGGACCAGCCGGTCCGGGCGCTGGCCGGATACCGGCGCCTGACCCTCGAACCGGGCGAAGCGCGGCGGATCGTCCTGGACATCGACCCGCGCACGCTGTCGTCCTGGGATCCGGAGCGGGACGCGTGGGTCCTGGGAACGGGCCGGCGCGAAGTGTTCGCGGGGCGTTCCTCCCGCGAACTGCCGCTGCGGGCAAAGGCTGTGGTGGCGACCGGATAGGCTGCTCGTTCGGCCCGCCACAGGGGGCGGGCCGGGCGGAGAACTCGGGAGGACGTACCGGTGCACATCCAGGAATGGCTGGAGACGATTCCGGCGGTCAGCATCTACCTCCTGGTGGGGCTCGTCATCGGACTGGAAAGCCTCGGCATCCCGCTGCCGGGGGAGATCGTCCTGGTCAGCTCGGCGCTGCTGGCCTCCCAGCAGGGACACATCGACCCCGTGGTCCTGGGCATCTGCGCGACCACCGGCGCGATCGTGGGCGACTCGATCGGCTACGCGATCGGGCGCAGGGGCGGCAAGCCGATGCTGGAGCGGCTGGGACGGCGCTTCCCCAAGCACTTCGGGCCGGACCAGGTGGCCATGGCGGAGCGCTCCTTCGACAAGTGGGGCATGTGGGCCGTCTTCTTCGGGCGGTTCGTGGCCCTGCTGCGGATCTTCGCGGGGCCGCTGGCGGGCGTCCTGCACATGCCCTACTGGAGGTTCCTCGTCGCGAACGTCCTCGGTGGGATCCTGTGGGCCGGCGGCACGACGGCCGTCATCTACTCGATCGGGATCGTGGCGGAGCCGTGGCTGAAGGGGTTCTCGTGGGCGGCCCTCGCCCTGGCCCTCGTCTGCGGGCTCGCCATGACCTTGGTGGTGCGCGGACGGATGAAGAAGGCCGCAGCGGCGGCGCGGGCCGAGGCCGGTGCGGCCGCCGATGCGGCCCCGGAGGCGGCCGACGCGGCCCCGGTGCCGGGGCAGGCTTCGGCCGCTCCGACCGTGCTCACCGACTGAGGGGCCCGGCGATCGCCCCCGCCAAGCCCGAGGCCGAGGGCGGGGGGACGTGGATGCCCGGCCCGTTACGCGCCCGGGGTCACCGAGGCGCGGTGCTGATCGGCCAGTTCGTTGTACATGAGGGCGTTGACCTTGAGGCCCTCGCGCTCCTCCGCGGTCAGGGCGCGCCGCACCTTCGCCGGAACGCCCGCGACCAGCGAACCGGGCGGGACGACCATCCCCTGCGGGACCAGCGCCTGGGCGGCCACCAGTGAGCCGGCGCCGATCACCGCGCCGTTGAGGACCGTCGCGCCCATCCCGATCAGGCAGTCGTCCTCGATCGTGCAGCCGTGCACGACGGCGTTGTGTCCGATGGACACGCGCTCGCCGATGGAGACCGGGAATCCGGGGTCCACGTGCACGGTGCAGTTGTCCTGCACGTTGCTGTCGGCGCCGAGCGTGATCGGACCGCAGTCCGCGCGGAGCACCGCCGAGTACCAGATGCTCGACCCCGCGCCGAGGGTCACGTCCCCGACCACGACCGAGGTGGGAGCGGTGAACGCCGTCGGATCGATCACGGGGTTCTTCCCGCCGACACCCGCCACGAGTGCCTGGGCCGCCTGCTGCGTCATGTGTTCTCTTCCTCTTCCGGTACGTCGTATCGCGCTACCGGCACCGTAGGCCACGCCGTCCGCGCCCCCGGAGATGGGGTGAAGATCACGGCGCGGCCCGGGCTCCCGGCGCGCTACGGTGACCCGGTGGCGAAGAACCAGAACACGTTCTCTTCTCTGACGGCGCTCCCTTCCCTCACGGGCCTGCGCCGCCGGCTCGCCGGGCGCGCGGTCCACGCGGGTTGGCGCTGGATGCAGCGGGCCGGCGCGGTCACCGCCCAGACCCCCGGAGGGCTGCGCTTCGGCGCGATCGGGCACGGCACCCGGCTCGCCTTCCCGCAGGGCACGGTCTTCGGCGCGCCCTGGATCCGCCTCGGAGACCACTGCATCATCGGGGAACAGGTCACGCTCACCGCCGGGATGATGCCGGACCTCGACCTCGGCGCCGAACCGGTCCTGGTCCTCGGCAACGGCGTGGTCATCGGCCGGGACAGCCACGTCATCGCCGACACCCGGATCACCATCGGCAACGACACCTTCTGCGGTCCCGGGGTGTACATCACCTCCACCAACCACAGCTACGACGACCCGCACGAGCCCATCGGCAAGCAGTGGCCGCGCAGCGCACCCGTGGAGATCGGACCGGGCTGCTGGCTGGGGACGGGCGCGGTGATCCTGCCCGGGGCGCGGCTGGGCCGCAACGTCGTGGTGGCGGCGGGAGCCGTCGTACGGGGTGACGTGCCGGACCACGCCGTGGTGGCGGGGGCGCCGGCGCGGATCGTCCGCCGCTGGGACCCCGAGACGGGCTGGCAGCCGCCGCTGCGCACCCCGCCGCCGGTACCGATCCCCGACGGGGTCACCCCGGAGCAGCTGCGCGCCCTGGCGGACGTGACGGAGCCGGAGTGAACCGGAGTGAACACGACGCCTCCTGCCCGGTCGCCGGGCCCTAGCCCGCCGCGAGGAGGACCGTGCCGGCCAGGGCCAGGCCTGCGCCCGCCGCCTGGACGGTGCGCAGGCGTTCCTTGAGGACGGTGAAGGCGGCCAGGGCGGTGATCACCGGGTAGAGGGAGGAGAGGACGGCGGCGGTGGTGACCGGGCCGTGCTGGGCGGCGATGGAGTAGGTGCCGTTCGCGGCGACGTCCGCGAGCCCGACGAAGGCGAGCGCCGGCAGCAGAGCCCACAGGAGCCGCAGGCCGCCCGTACCCGCCGGGAGGGCGGGGGCGCCGCGCCGGGTCCGCACCCACAGGGCCGTGCCGCCGACGGCGACGTTGGTGACCCGCTGGACGAACAGCGCGAGGAACAGGCCGGGCAATGTGGAGGAGGCGGGGGCGATCAGGGCCATCACCGCGCCGAAGCCGAAGGCCGCGACGAGGGTGAGGACGACGGCCTGTCGCTGGACGGGAGCGCCGCGCAGCTCGGGTCCGCCCGCGAGGACGATGCCCACGACGGCCACCGCGATCCCCGCGAGCTGGGCGGCGCCGGGCCGCTCGCCCAGGAGCAGCCCCGCGGCCATCGGCACCACCACGCCGAGCGAGCCGAGCGGGGAGACCACGCCCATCGGGCCCAGGGCGAGCGCCTTGTAGAAGCTGAGCATCGCGACCGGCCCCACCAGCCCCGCGCCCACCGCGAACCAGAGCTGCGGTCCGGCCTCCCGCCAGGCGCCGGTGCCCAGGACCACCGCGCCCAGCACGAGGACGGCGAGGATCTGGGAGGCCACGACCACCGTGAGGGCCGGTATCCGGCGGGTCAGCAGCCCGCCGCCGAAGTCGGCGAGCCCCCACAGGACGGTGGTGGCCAGGGCGAACAGGGCGGTCATGACAGGCCTCGCAGTACAGTGCGTTGAACGATGGAGTACAACGCACCATAGTTCAGTCTAATGGACCCTGTCATTCAAAATATTGTACGGAGTGGACGGAACGGTGTCGGACCTCGAACAGCTCACCCAGGCGCTCGGCCGCAACCTCAAGCGCTGGCGCGGAGAGCGCGGATTCACCCTGGAGGCCCTCGCCGCCCGTGCGGGGGTGAGCCGCGGCATGATCATCCAGATCGAGCAGGCCCGTACGAACCCCAGTGTCGGCACGACGGTCAAACTCGCCGACGCGCTCGGCGTCAGCATCACCACCCTGCTCGATCACGACCGCGGTCCGCGGGTGCAGGTGGTACTGCCGGGGCAGGGGGTGCGGATGTGGTCCACGGAGGGTGGCAGCGGCGCCAGCATGCTGCTCGGCGACGACCGGCGCGGGCCGGTGGAGATGTGGACCTACCGGCTGGAACCCGGCGAGGGGACCGCCTCGGACCCGCATCCGCCGGGCACCTTCGAGATGCTGCACGTCACCGTGGGGGAGCTGACACTGGTGGTCGCCGACGAGACGTACGCCGTACCGGCCGGCGGGGCCGTCTCCTTCGAGGCGGACGCCCCGCACGCCTACCGCAACGAGGGGCCCGGTCCGATGGAGATGACGATGGCTGTCTCCATCCCGCCGGTGACCGCCCACACCTGACCCGGCCGGGACGGGGCGGAGTGGTGCGCGGGCCCGGTGCGCGGGTCAGTGCGGGCCGGTGACCCCGAGGCCGGCTCCGCGGGAGGTCCCGCGGGCCGTCTCCGGGGTCGCGCCCAGCGCCGGGTGCGTCGCGATGAGGTCCTGGCAGACGGCCAGTACGTCGCGCCGGTCGGCCGTGATCCAGTCCCGGTCCACCGCCCAGCCCCGCAGGACCGGGTCCGGTTCGAAGGCGATGGCGAGGCCGACCTGCTCGAACACCTCGGCGTCGGAGGGGGAGTTCCCGATGGCGAAGGAGCTCCGGCGGTCCACGGGGCTGCCCTTGGTCGCGGTGCGCAGCGCCGCGCGCTTGCCGCCGGGCAGCGCCGGCGTGGCCGTGAGGGCTCCGGTGCAGCGGCCGCGCCGGAACTCGGCCCGCATGCCGTGGGCCTCGCCGATGCCCAGCTCCGCGGCCGCGCGCCGGACGATCTCGTACGGGCTCCCCGAGATCAGCACCGTCCGCAGCCCGGCCGCGTGCAGGAGCCGTACGAGCTCGTCGGCGAAGGGGAGGATCTTCTTCCGGGCCGCCGGCCAGGCGGCTTCGGCGGCCCGCTCCACGTCGCTCCGGTCCGCGCCCTCCAGGGCCCGCGCGAAGTGGGCGTAGAAGGCGGCCGCGGTGGGGGCATGGGCGGCCGAGTCCCCCGGACCGGCGTCCTCGTCGTGGTAGCCGGCTATCGCGGCGAGCGCCGCCCGCCCGGCCTCCGGTTCGCAGACGCCGCCGGCGATGAGCGACTCCACGAACGGCGCCGCCAGCGAGCCCTCGGCCAGGGTTCCGTCGAGGTCGAGCACGGCGATGCGGGCATGACTGCGGGCGTGGCTTCGGGCATGACTGCGGGCATGGCTTCCGGCATGGCTGATCACGGTGGCACTCCCTGGTCGGGGTCGGTCCGAGGTGCGCGGCAGACCCCGACGGGGAGGCGCGGTCTCAAGTATTCGTACCGTTTGGGCGGTTTGGATACTTGAGTCGCGTTGAAAGGGTTGAAGGCGAGGGAGCCTCCTGGGCTTCCCGGGCCCCTGGGAGCGCTGGGAGCGCTGGGACCCCTGGGGGTCTCAGAGGGCGGGGATCTCGATCGCCGGGCAGCGGTCCATGATCATGTCCACTCCGGCCGCGCGGGTGCGGTCGAAGGCGGCCTCGTCGACCACGTTCAGCTGGAACCAGACGGCCTCCGCCCCCTTCGCGACGGCCTCGTCGGCGACCGTGCCCGCCAGCGCGCTGTTCACGAAGACGTCCACCACGTCCACCTTGAAGGGGATCGCCTCCAGCGAGGGGTAGCCCTGCTCGCCGTGGACCGTCTCGGCCTTGGGGTGCACGGGAATCACGCGCTTGCCGTACCGCTGGAGGACCTCTGCCACGCGGTACGCGGCCCGGTCCTGGTTGTTGGACAGGCCGACCACCGCCCAGGTGTCGCCGAGCTCGGTGAGGATCTTGCGGATGGTTGCCGGATCGCCGTACACGTGTGCCGCCTCCTGCTGCGTCTGACTGCTGATTGCCGTCAGACCGATCAACAGAAAAGACGCATGTCGGATTCCCCGTAAGGTGGACGAGTGAAGGCAGACCAGTACGTGACGGTGGCCCGTGAGGGTGTGCACGAGTCCGAGATCAACCGCTCGCGGTTCCTGTGCGCGCTCGCGCCCGCGGCGACCGAGCGGGAGGCGCAGGAGTTCGTCGCGCGGATCCGCAAGGAGCACCCCACCGCCTCGCACAACTGCTTCGCCTACGTCATCGGCGCCGACGCCTCCGTACAGAAGGCCAGCGACGACGGCGAGCCCGGTGGCACCGCCGGGGTGCCGATGCTGCAGATGCTCACGCGCCGGGACATCCGCTACGCCGTCGCCGTCGTCACCCGCTACTACGGCGGCGTGAAGCTCGGCGCCGGCGGGCTCATCCGGGCCTACGGCGGGGTCGTCGGGGAGGCGCTCGACGTACTCGGCACCGTCACCCGCCACCGCTACCGGCTGGTCACCGTCACCGTGGACCACCAGCGGGCCGGCAAGACCGAGAACGACCTGCGCTCCACCGGCAGGACCGTGATCGACGTGCGCTACGGGGCCTCCGTGGAGATCGAGGTCGCCCTGCCCGAGGCCGACCTGCCCGCCTTCGAGGCCTGGCTCGCCGACAGCACGTCCGGGAGCGCCACCCTCACACCGGGCGGGGAGACGTACGCACCCTGAGGACGGGCGAGGGGATCCACTGAGCGGATCCACTGAGTGGATCCGCTCAGTGGATCCCCTCCTGAGGGGAGGGGCATCAACTCGCCTGCTGCGCCGCCCCCATGAGCCGCGGGTCGGAGAAGAACTCGCCGGGCTTGGTGATGCCCGCGTTCACCCGGACGAAGCCGTCCATGGTGTCCTGGCTCTCGGTGACCTTGCCGAGGACCCGCTGCATCTCGGGCGGCGGAGGTTCGAGGGCCGCGAATCCGGCGGTGAACTCGTACATCTGCATGACCCGTTCGTCCCTCGCCCGCTGGTAGCCGCGCATGGCGTCGCCGAACGCGCTGCGGCCCGCGAAGGCGTCGCCCAGGGCCCCCGCGCACAACTCGGCGTCCTGGAAGGCGTCCTGGATTCCCTGGGCCGTGATGAAGTCCTTCAGGTAGCCGGCGTCGCCGACCAGCGCCCACCCCGGTCCGTACGGGACCCGGAAATGGTTCTCGACGGCGGTGCCGACCAGCCGTCCGGTACTGGTGGCGGAGGCGATCCGGTCGGCGAAGGCCGGCGCGCGGTCGAGGGTCTCGTGGTAGCCGCCCTCGATGTCGGCGCGGTTGGCCTCGAAGTCCCGCATCGGCAGTCCGCAGACCACCAGTGTCACGTCGTCGTTGGTGGGCCAGGCCGCGAAGGCGCGGTCGCCCCGCATGTACGCCTCGAACCCGCCGTGCATCGGCAGGTTCGCCCAGTACGCGTAGTAGCTGACCTGGAGCTTCGGCTTCTCCGCGTAGCGGGGGGCGTCCACGGCGCGGGCGATCATCGAGTGGGCGCCGTCGGCGCCGATGACGACCCGGCCGTACTCGGCGGTCGCGGCCCCGTCCGGGCCGTGGCCGCGGATACCGGTCACCTCGTCCCCCTCCGTGACCAGGCCCTCCACGGTGAACTTCTCCCGCACCTCGGCGCCGGCCTCCACGGCCGCGTCGACGAGGATCTTGTCGAGGACGGTCCGTCGGGGCGCGTACGAGCCCTCGCAGCCCAGTCCGGCCGGCGACCCGGAGATGACGAGGGGGCCCAGGTCGTAGGTGTACGTGGTGATCTCCGGGCAGCCGGTGGCGACGACCCGGTCCAGCAGGCCCCAGCGCCGCAGGGCCGCGAGCCCGGGCGGGTGGATGAGGTGGGTGGAGAGCGTGTCGCTGGGGAAGGCCGCCCGGTCCACCACCAGCACCCGGTAGCCCTGGCGGGCCAACAGCATCGCCGTGCTCGCGCCCGCGCAGCGGGCTCCCACGATCACGGCGTCGTAGGTCTTTCCGGTCATGTGGATCGCCTCCCCGGAGGGGTAGGGCTCTTGTTCCCACGGTAGGCGGCGGCACTGGCCACCGCCCAGGGAGAACCACCCGTCGCCCCGTCGCCGTCCGTGGGTGCTTCCCCTCATGCGTGGCGGTACGGGCCATGAGCGGCGGTACTGCGGGCCGTGTCGGGGAGCGTCACCTTTCCGAGGTGAGGGGTGGGTCAGGCGGCGGCATGCGTTAGCGTGGCAGGGGGCCGCTGTGGGTCCTGGGGTGGTTCGTGCGGGTCTTAGAGGGGCAGTAGGGGTAAACGTGCAGGTCGGGGCCGTTCTGTGAAGTTCCTGCACACCTCCGACTGGCACCTGGGGCGGAGCTTCCACCGGGTGAACCTGCTCGGCGCCCAGGCCGCCTTCATCGACCACCTGGTCGAGACCGTGCGGGAGCACGAGGTCGACGCCGTGCTCGTCGCCGGTGACGTGTACGACCGGGCCGTGCCTCCGCTGCCTGCCGTGGAGCTGTACGACCGGGCCTTGCACCGGCTTGCTGAACTTGGCGTGCCCACCGTGATGATCTCCGGGAACCACGACTCCGCCCGCCGCCTCGGTGTCGGGGCCGGGCTGATCGGGCGGGCCGGGATCCACCTCAGGACCGATCCCGCCGGGTGTGCCGACCCCGTGGTGCTGGCCGACGTACACGGTGACGTGGCGCTGTACGGGCTGCCGTACCTGGAGCCCGCGCTGGTCAAGGACGAGTTCGGTGCCGGGAAGGTGAGCCACGAGGCTGTGCTCGGTGCGGCCATGGACCGGATCCGGGCGGATCTGGCCGGGCGGATGCCCGGGACGCGGTCTGTTGTGCTCGCGCATGCCTTCGTCACCGGCGGGCAGGCCAGCGACAGCGAGCGCGACATCACCGTCGGCGGGGTCGAGGCCGTGCCGGCCTCCGTCTTCGACGGGGTCGACTACGCCGCCCTCGGCCACCTCCACGGCTGCCAGACGATCAACGAACGGGTCCGCTACTCCGGTTCCCCGCTCGCCTACTCCTTCTCCGAAGCCGACCACCGCAAGAGCATGTGGCTCGTGGAACTGGGAGGGGAGGGGGAGATTCTGAGCGCCGAGCGCGTCGACACGCCCGTACCGCGCCGCCTCGCCCGGGTCCGCGGGCCGCTGGAGGAACTGCTCTCCGAAGGGGCGTACGCCCGGTACGAGGACTCCTGGCTGGAGGCCACCCTCACCGACCCCGTCCGGCCCGAGGACCCCATGGCCAGGCTCGCCACCCGCTTCCCGCACACCCTCAGCCTGGCCTTCGATCCCGAGGGTCGTGGCGAGGACGCAGGCGGGTCCTATGCGCAGCGGCTCAAGGGCCGCAGCGACCGGGAGATCGCCGAGGACTTCGTCGCCCACGTGCGCGGCGGCGGCGGTTTCTCCGATGATGCCGAACGGGACGTGCTCCAGGGCGCCTTCGACGAGGTTCGGGCCGAGGACAGCCGGCAGGAGACCCACCGATGAGGCTGCACCGGCTCCGCATCACCGCCTTCGGCCCCTTCGCCGAACCCCAGGAGATCGACTTCGACGCCCTCTCCGGCGCCGGGATCTTCCTGCTGCACGGTCCCACCGGCGCGGGCAAGACCTCCGTCCTGGACGCCGTCTGCTACGCCCTCTACGGGTCCGTCCCCGGCTCCCGCCAGGCCCCCGGCACCAGCCTGCGCAGCGACCACGCGGCCTCGGACACCCCGACCGAGATCACCCTCGAACTCACCGCGGGCGGCCGGCGCCTGGAGATCACCCGGCGCCCCGAACAGGACCGGCCCAAGAAGCGCGGCACCGGGACGACCAAGGACAAGGCGCAGAGCTGGCTGCGCGAGTACGACGGGGAGAAGTGGGCAGCGCTGAGCCGGTCCCATCAGGAGATCGGCGAGGAGGTCGAGCAGCTGCTCGGCATGAGCCGCGAGCAGTTCTGCCAGGTCGTGCTGTTGCCGCAGGGGGAGTTCGCGCGCTTCCTGCGCGCCGACGAGGTGGCGCGCGGCCGGCTGCTGGGCCGGCTCTTCGACACCCGCCGCTTCGCCGCCGTGGAAACCCTGCTCGGTGAACGCCGCCGGGCCGCCGAGGCCAAGGTCCGCGCCGGTGACGAGCAGGTGCTGCACACCGCCCAGCGCCTCGCCCAGGCCGCCGGGGACTGCGCCGACCTGCGCGCCTGGCCGCTGCCCCGGCACCAGCCGGGCGACCCCGGGCTGGCCGGGGCGATCCGCGCCTGGGCCGCCGTCGCGCGCTGCTCCGCCCGGGAGCGGCTCACCGTCGCCGAGTACGCCCTCGCCGCCGTCGAGGGGCGGTACCACGCCGCCCGGCGGGCCGCCGAGGACGCGCGGGAGCTCGACCGGCTGCAGCGCCGGCACGCCGAGACCACCCGCCGGGCGGCCCTGCTCGCCGAGGCCGGTCCGGAACGGGAGCGGGTGAGCGCCCTGCTCGACCGGGCCCGGCGCGGAGCCCTGGTCGCCCCCGCCCTGGAGCTGCGCGGAGCCGCCGCCGGCGCCCACATGGCCGCCGCGCACGCGGAGTCGGTGGCCCGGGCGGAGCTTCCGCCTCAGCTCGCCGAGGCGGGGACCGAGCAGCTGGCCGCGGTCGAGCAGCGGCTGCGGGGCGACCTGGGAGCACTCGCAGCCGCCCGCCGCGCCGAGCAGCGCAGCGCCGAGATCGGCCGCGAACGGGCCGACCTGGAACGGGAGTCCCGGGCAGCCGAGGAGCAGCAGCAGGAGACCGCAGAGTGGCTCGCCCGCTGGGACAACACCCGGACCGAGCTGGCCGGGCGCGCGGACGCCGCCCAGCAGGCCGCGACCCTGGCCGAGCAGCTCGCCGGCAAGCTGGAGCCCGCCAGGCTGCACCTGCACGCCGCCCGGCGGCGCGACACCCTCGACGGGGACGCGGAGCGGGCCTCCGGCGAACTGCTCACCGCCCGCGAGGAGTCGGCCGCCGCCCGGGAACGCTGGCTCGAGCTCAAGGAGACCCGGCTGCGCGGGATCGCCGCCGAACTCGCCGCCGCCCTGGTGGAGGGGGAGCCCTGCACCGTGTGCGGGGCCGCGGAGCACCCCTCCCCGGCCCGGCCCGCCCCCGGTCACGTCGACCGGGCCGCGGAGGAGGCGGCGCACGCCCGCTTCGAGGGGGCCGAGGAGCGCAGGGCCGGCGTCGAGCGCAGGCTGGCCGCCGTACGGGAGGCCCGCGTGGAGGCCGCGGCCGCCGCGGGCGAGGCCACCACGGCCGAACTCCTGGAACTCACCTCCGCGCTGAGTTCCCGTCACGCCGAGGCGCACGCCGCGGCCGCCGGACTGCACACCGCCCGCGAGCGGCTGGCCCGCGCGGAGCGGGAGCACGCCGTGCGCAGCGCCGAGCGGAGCGAAGCCGAGGCCCGGGCGGCGGCGCGAGCCTCGCGCCGCGAGGCCCTCGACCGGGAGCGGGCCTCGCTGGAGGCGGAGCTGGCCCTCGTACGGGACGGCGCGCCCAGCGTCGCGGCCCGCGCCGGAGTCCTGGAGGACAGGGTCCGCATGGTCACGGCGGCGGCCGCCTCGCTGCGCCGGGCCGAAACCACCGCCGCCCGGCTGAAGGAGGCCGACGACCAGCTCGCCGACGCCGCCTTCAAGGCCGGCTTCGACACCACCGAGGAGGCGGCCGACGCCGTGCTCCCCGAGTACGAACGCAGCGCGCTCCAACGCCGCACGGACGCCTGGCAGGCGGAGGAGGCCATGCTGGCCGACCGCCTCGGCGAGGCCGACACCGCCGCGGCGGCGGCCCTGCCCCCGGCCGCGCCGGAGGAGGCCGAGGCGCGTGCGGACCGGGCCGGGGCGAAGCTCCGTACGGCCGGGTCCGCCGTGGACGCGGCCCGGGTCCGGTGCAAGGACCTCGACGGGCTCTCCCTCCAGGCCGAGCGGGAGCTGCGCTCCCTGGGACCCTTGCGCGAGGCCTACGAACGGGTGGCCCGGCTCGCCGGACTCACCGCGGGCACCTCCGCGGACAACGAGCGCAAGATGCGGCTGGAGGCCTACGTGCTCGCGGCCCGGCTGGAGCAGGTCGCCGCCGCGGCGACGGTACGGCTGCTGCGCATGTCGGGCGGCCGCTACACCCTGCTGCACTCCGACGCCAAGGCGAGCGGACGGGGGCGTTCCGGGCTCGGGCTGCACGTGGTCGACGCCTGGACCGGCAGCGAACGGGACACCGCCACCCTGTCCGGCGGCGAGACCTTCTTCGCCTCGCTCGCGCTCGCGCTGGGCCTGGCCGACGTGGTCACCGACGAGGCGGGCGGCATGCGGCTCGACACCCTGTTCATCGACGAGGGCTTCGGCAGCCTCGACGACCAGGCGCTGGACGAGGTGCTCGACGTACTGGACTCGCTGCGCGAACGCGACCGCAGCGTGGGCATCGTGAGCCACGTCGCCGACCTGCGGACCCGGGTGCAGGCCCAGCTGGAGATCGTCAAACAGCGCGGAGGTTCGGTGGTGCGGCACCGCACGGCGGGCGGAACGGGCTGAAGTCCCCGCTCCCTGAAGTCCCCGCTCACTGGAGACGGGCTGCCGCCGACGACCGGCCCGCCCCGCGTGCGGACGGACGGACGGACGGACGGACGGGCCGGCTCCGTGAGGGGCGAGCCGGCCCGTCCGTCCGTCCGTGGGGCGGTCCGATCCGGTGATCAGAGCTTCGACAGCTCGTCCACCAGGTCGTCCAGGCCCAGCGAACCCTGGGACAGCGCCGCCATGTGCCAGGCCTTCAGGTCGAAGGAATCGCCGTGCGCCGCACGCGCGTTGTCACGGCCCAGCAGCCAGGCGCGCTCGCCCAGCTTGTAGCCGATCGCCTGGCCCGGCATCGACAGGTAGCGGGTCAGCTCGCTCTCGACGAAGTCGCCCGGCCGGCCGCTGTGCAGGCCGAAGAACTCCTGCGCCAGGTCCACCGTCCAGCGCTCGCCCGGGTGGAACGGCGAGTCCGCCGGGATCTCCAGACCCAGGTGCATGCCGATGTCCACGATGACCCGCGCGGCGCGCATCATCTGGCAGTCCAGGTAACCGAGCCGCTGTTCGGCGTCCTTGAGGTAGCCCAGCTCGTCCATGAGCCGCTCCGCGTACAGCGCCCAGCCCTCGGCGTTCGCGCTGACGAGACCGACACTGGCCTGGTAGCGGGACAGCTGGTCCGCCACGTGCGTCCACTGCGCCAGCTGGAGGTGGTGGCCCGGAACGCCCTCGTGGTACCAGGTGGAGACCAGGTCGTAGACGGGGAAGCGGGTCTGGCCCATGGTCGGCAGCCAGGTGCGCCCCGGACGGGAGAAGTCCTCCGAGGGGTTCGTGTAGTACGGGGCCGCGGCGCCGCCCGGAGGGGCGATCCGCGACTCCACGCGCTTGACCCGCTCGGCGAGTTCGAAGTGGGTGCCGTCGAGGTTCTCGATGGCCTCGTCCATCAGGCCCTGCAGCCAGGCCTGGACCTCGTCCACGCCCTCGATGTGGGTGCCGTGCTCGTCCAGGTGCTTGAGCACCTCCCAGGGACCGGCGTCCGGCAGGATCTTGGCGGCTTCGGTCTTCATCTCCGCCAGCAGCCGGTGGTACTCCGACCAGCCGTAGGCGTACGCCTCGTCCAGGTCCAGGTCGGTGCCGTTGAAGTAGCGCGACCAGCGGGCGTAGCGCTCGCGGCCCACCGGATCGGGCTTGCCCTCGACCGCGGGGGCGTACACGTCCCGCATCCAGTCGCGCAGTTCCACGACGGCGGCGGTCGCGGCGGCGGCGGCCCCGTCGAGCTCGGCGCGCAGTGCCTCGGGGCCGGCGGCGGCGAACTCGGCGAAGTAGCCGTCCTTGCCCTCGCCCTCGGCTCCCTCGCCCTCGCCCGCCCAGGCGGTGAGCTGTTCGACGAAGGTGGCGGTGGGGCGCGGGCTGCCGAACAGGCCGCGCTCCAGGCCGAGCGCGAGGCACTCGCGGTAGCCCGCGTAGGCGGCCGGTACGGCGCGCAGCCGCTCGGCGATCGCGGCCCAGTCCTCGTCGGTTTCGGCCGGGGTCAGGGAGAAGACCTCGCGGACCGAGTGCGCCGGGGAGTGGATGTTGCTGACCGCGCGCAGGTCCTCATCGGCCTCGTGGACGGCGAGTTCGGCGGTGAGCCGCTCGCGCAGCAGCCTGGCGCAGCGGCGCTCGACATCGCTGTCGGCGCCGGGCAGGCGCTCGGCGGCGTCGAGCTTCGCGAGCGTGGCGCGGGAAAGTTCGGCGGCCGCCGAGCGGCCCGCGGGAGAGAGGTCCGGGAGCTTTCCTGAGCTCGCGGCGACACCGAGATAGGTGCCCGTGATCGGGTCGATGGCGATGAGGTCGTCGACGTAGGTATCGGCGACCTGTCGGGGCAGCCGTGCGGCGCTGTCACTGGTGATGATGTCTGACATGTGGACATCTTCGTATGCGGGACGGGTCCGCGTCATCACCAAAGATCGTCAGCCTGCTGACGCAGGGGGAGATGCCGGCCTCGGTGGCGAGATCGCGGCAGGTGGTCCGGGCGTCGTTCCGCAGACTCGCCGGGCGGCTCGCCGCCGACCCGCGGGTGCTTGCGGGTGCTTGGGGGGTGCTTGCGGGTGCACCACCCCGGGATCGGCGGCGAGCCGCCCGGAGGGATCCGAAAGATCCGGCTCAGGTCACGGCTGGCTGCGGGGCAGGCCGCGGGATTCGGCCGGGAGCTCGTACGGCAGCCGGGAGCTGACCGGGGTCGCGTCCAGCCGGGCCGTGATCACCAGGGTGCCCTCCTCGATCTGGTAGTCGAGGGGGAGGCCGAGGCCGCGCATCGCGGCGACCATGCCGGTGTTGTGGGCCTGGGTGACGGCGTACACGCTGTCGCATCCGGCCTCGACGGCCATCGAGATCAGTCGGCCCAGCAGTTCGGAGCCGATGCCGCGGCGCTGCCAGTCGTCCTCGATGAGCAGCGCCACCTCGGTCTCGTCGCCGTCCCAGAGCAGGTGGCCGAGGGCGACGAGCTTGCCGGAGGCGGTGGTCGCGGCGAGGGTGCGGCCGAAGCGCGGGCTCAGCAGGTGGCCGAGGTAGCGGTCGGCGTCGGCGACGGGGCCGTGGTAGCGCAGGCCGAGGGTGCGCTCCGAGCAGCGGTCGTGCATGGCACGGGCCGCGGGCAGGTCGGAGCCGTCGGCGCGGCGGACGGTGATCTCGTTGCCCTCGGGGAGGGTCAGCACGTCCCGGCTGCGCGGGACGCGCGGTCCGAGCCGGGCGTCCAGCTCGACGAGCGCGCGGGCGCGGGCGAACTCGGTCGGGGTGAAGGGCAGGTAGGGCCGCTCGATGGTGATCGCACCGCCGGACGGGTCGCGCAGCCGCATGACCGTGGCTTCCAGGACGCCTTCGACGGGCGCGTCGGCGCCGGCGTTGGGGCGCCCGGAGAGGGTGGTCGCCGGGATCGAGTGGATGGTGCAGCGGCCGAGCAGCTGGCGCAGGGCGAGCGGCAGCTCGGCGGCGTCCAGCGCGGTGCGGGTGGCCAGCCCCAGGACGCGGGTCGGGGTGTCGACCAGGTCGTGCGCGTCGGCGCGCTCGATCCAGGTGCTGTGGCCGCCGGCGCCGGAGATGGCCCGGGTGAGGTCGGCGGAGGGCAGCTGCTGCGGGGCGCGCAGCAGGAACTCGTCCACCGTGCCGCCCTCGGGGAGCGGGTGCGTCTGCAGGGTCAGGATGTCGACCCCGCTCCGGGCGAGCGCGGTGCAGAGCGCGGCGAGGCTGCCGGGCTCGTCGCGCACGGTCGTCCGCATCCGCCACAGGGCGGAGGCCAGCGCGGTGTCCGTACCGACCGTCGCCGCGACCGCCGCCGCGGCGGGGTCCGCGGCGAGGTCCGAGGGCGCGGTGTCCGTGGGCGGCGGCGCATGGCTGTGGCGGCGTGCCCACCAGGTGTGGAACGCCGCCGTGACCAGGAGTGCGACGGCCGAGGCCACGAGCAGCACCGGGCCGCGGGGACCGTGCACCACGAGATTGGCGATGGCGTCGGCGACCGCGACGGCGCAGAAGAGAGCGGCGAGCTCGACGACGTCGCGGCGCCAGTGGTGGCGGTGGGGACGCTGGGCAGAGGCAGGAATACGCTCAGTCATGCAGACCACTGTGACGCCTGGGTGTTGCGTGATCACGAACGATCTGTGACCGACTGGTTAAGGATCCATCTGGCCGATTTCGCCCTGTTTTCCGGCCGATTTCAGATCCCGGCGTCTCGGCGGGCCGCCTTCGTCGGCTTCCGCTCCCTCGCGCACGGCCCGCTTACCGCCCGCTCACGTGCCCGCTTGCCGTCCGCCTACTGCCCGACTACTGCCCCACCCGGCCGGGCTGCAGGGTCCGGGTGAAGAGTACGCCGCCTCCCTGGCGGCGCAGCCGGACGGTGAGCTCGCCGCCGTCCCCGTCGATCTCGACCTCCCCGTAGTACGGGGGGTTCTCGGAGGGGGACATGTTCGCGAAGGGCGCGGACTGGACGTACGCCATCTCCGGGCCGAAGGTGGCGTCCAGCCGGCCGGAGGGGAAGCCGCCCGCGCCGATGGGGCCGGAGACGAACTCCCAGAACGGCGCGAAGTCGGTGAAGGCGGCCCGCTCGGGCGCGTAGTGGTTCGCGGCCGTGTAGTGGACGTCGGCGGTGAGCCAGAGGGTGCCGGTGATGCGCTGGTGCTTGATGTGGCGCAGCAGCTCCGCGATCTGCAGCTCGCGCCCGAGCGGCGCGCCGGGGTCGCCTTGGGCGACGGCCTCGAAGTTGGCGGTCCCGTCGGCCACCACGATGCCGAGCGGCATGTCGGCGGCGATGACCTTCCAGGTGGCGCGGGAGCGCGACAGCTCGCGCTTGATCCAGGCCAGCTGCTCGGGGCCGAGGATGCCTACCGGGTCATCGGTCTGGCGGCCGGGGGAGTTCGGGTCGCGGTAGGTGCGCATGTCGAGGACGAACACGTCGAGCAGCGGGCCGTAGCGCATCACCCGGTACATCCGGCCCTCGGTGCGGCCGCCGCGCAGGTCGGTGACGGGGAAGTACTCGCCGAAGGCCCGGCGGGCCCGGCCGGCGAGGGTGTCGACGTCCTTCACGGTGTAGCGGGGGTCGTCGAGGATCTGGCCGGGGTACCAGTTGTTGCGCACCTCGTGGTCGTCCCACTGGGCGAGGACCGGCACCTGGGCGTTGAAATCGCGCAGGTTGCCGTCGAGCAGGTTGTAGCGGAAGTTGCCCCGGAACTCGGCGAGGGTCTCGGCGACCTTCGCCTTCTCCTCGGTGGTCACGTTGTGCCACAGGGTTCCGTCGCGCAGCGGTACGGAGGCCTGGATCGGCCCGTCGGCGTAGATGGTGTCCCCGCTGAAGAGGAAGAAGTCGGGGTCGCGCAGGCGCATTTCGTCGAACACGCGGTAGCCGCCGAGCTCCGGGTTGATGCCCCAGCCCTGGCCGGCGAGGTCCCCGGACCACAGGAAGCGCACGTCGCGGCGGCGGGAGGCCGGGGTGGTCCGGAAGGTGCCGTGGACCGGCTCGCCGGTGCGGCGCGGATCGTCGGGGTCGGCGAGGAGCACCCGGTAGTGGATCTGCTGTCCGGGCGGGAGCTCGCGCAGGGTGGTGGTGCCCGTGAAGTCGGTGTCGGGGCCGAGCAGCGGGCCGCGGTGGCGGCGGACGGCGTAGCGGAACGACTCGCTCGGGGAGGTGTCGACGTACATCCGTGCGGGGCGGTCGGAACGCGTCCAGACGGTGGCCGAGTGGGCGGTGATCTCGCCGGACTGGACACCCCAGAAGGCGTTCGGGCGGCCCGAGCGGGCGAAGGCGGGAGCATCCGCGTGGGCGGGAGTGCTGAGGGCGCCCGTCAGGGCGCTGGACAGGGCGAGGCCCACCGGGACGGCGAGGGAACCGCCGAGCAGGGAGCGTCGGGTGTGCGGCAGAGGTGCCATCGGTGCGTCTCCAGAGGCCGGCGGGGACGGGCCGGACCAGTGTGCCGCCGTACACCGGCCGCACACCGGACCGCCCGCGTCGCGCACGCGAACCATGCGTGAACACTGATGCGGATGGCTGATGCCCCGTCAATGGCCGGTCAGCGCCCCGGCAATGCCTCCACCAGTACTTCCACCAGCACCTCCACCCATGCCTCCACCCATGCCCGTCAACGTCTCATCGGGCGAGCTTGGTCGTGTCCAGGATGACGCGGGCGACCAGGGCCGGGTCGTCGTTCATGGGGACGTGGCCGCAGCCGGGGAGCCGGACGAGGCGGGCGCCGGGAATGGTGCGCTTCGCGCGGATGCCCTGGCGGCGCAGGAGCAGCCGGTCGCGACTGCCCCAGGCGATGGTGACGGGCAGGTCCGGCAGATCCGCGGTGAACCGTACGGAGCCGCCCGCGGACAGGGTCTGCTCGAAGCCGGAGGCCTCACGCAGGGCGAGGGTCTCGGCGACCACGGAGCCGGGCGAACGCCGCCCCGGGCGCGCGTAGATGCTGCCGGTGAGCGCGGCGCGTCCGGCGGCGCTGCGGGCGAGCCGTTCCACGGCGGAGCGGGGCAGCACGCCGGCGCCGGCGCGCATCGCGCGGAGTGCGGTGAAGGCGTAGCGGCGTTCCCCCTCCGACCAGAAGCCGGCGGGGGAGAGGGCGGTGACCGAGCGCGCCAGGCCCACGCGCCCCATCTCCAGGGCGAGCAGCCCGCCGAGGGAGTTGCCCGCGACGTGCGGCCGCTCTATGCCGAGCGCTGCGCAGAGCGAGCTCAGCGCCGAGGCGACGGTGCCCAGATCGTACGGAACCCCGTGCGGCAGCGGCTCCGAGACACCGAAGCCGGGCAGGTCGACGGCGATCACGTCGTACTCGGCGGCCAGGACGTCGGTCACCGGGTGCCAGGCCTGGAGGTGGTGGCCGATGCCGTGCAGCAGCAGGAGCGGCTCGCCCGCGCCCTTGCGCTCGTAGGCGGCGGTGGTGCTGTGGGGGCCCAGTGGCGAATCGATCGTGAAGGAGACCGTGGCGGTCATGCTGCTCCTCGTCGGGGGTCGGGCGGTGCGGCGGCCGTGTGAGACGGCTCGTCAGTAGTGTCTCTCGGCCGGTTACCGCCCGGTAGCCCCCGGGGGCGGGACTTCTGTTTTCGCGGCGCCCCTCAAGGTGGCCTTCGGGGTGCCGTCGCGGTACCCCTCGAGGTGTCTTTTGGGGTGGCTTCCGTGACGTCTTCCGCGCGGTTTCCGCGGTGCTCGCGAACATCCCGTGAACAGCTTGATGCATATGCCCGATCTGCCCGACAAAGGGATGAGCATTGGTCTTGACCAAGGGGGTGCGCCGTCCTATCGTCGCAGGCATAGTGCAGGAACCTTTAATAAACAAAGGCGCGGAACTCCCGCTGGAACACGGCGAGTGCGGCGATAGCAGGAGGAGTCAGGGTGGGGACCACGCAGCTCGAAACGGTGCCGGAGCCGAAGTACTTGCACCTCAAGACCGTCCTCAGTGAGGCGCTCGACCAGGACTTCGCCGTGGGCGAGATCCTGCCGAACGAGCGCGAGCTCGCCGCCCGCTTCGGCGTCGCCCGGGCGACCCTGCGCCAGGCACTGGAGCAGCTCGAGCTCGAAGGCCGCCTCCAGCGCCGCCGGGGCGTCGGCACCACCGTCGCCCCGCCGCGCGTGGGCGTCGACGTCGGCAGCGCGCAGCACAGCTGGCCCGGCGAGAGCGTCGACGGGTGGGAGCCGGTGGACGCGGCGGAGGAGGCCGTGCTCACCCCCGCCCTCCTGAAGCTCCTCGGGGCCGCCCCCGGCGAGATGGTGCTCGCGGTGCGCCGCAGCCGCGTCGAGCAGGGCCAGGTCCTCGCCGCCGAGCTGCTGTACGTGCCGGCCTCCTCGGTGCCGGGCCTCTCCGCCATCGACGCCCCGGCCGGTCCGGCCCGCGCCCGCACGGTCATGCGCGAGCTGCAGAAGCTGGTCCTCGACGGCCAGGACCGCTCCGTGGAGCTCGGCTCCGCCCGTGCCGAGGACGCGAAGGAACTGGACCGCCTGCCCGGCGCCCCGGTCCTCCTGGTCACCACCCGCTACTTCACGGCGGCCGGCACGGCGGCCGTCTCGGTGGCCACCTACCGGGCGGACACCTGCCGGCTGACCTTCGGCGACTCGGGCGACGTGCAGATCACCCACGACGCGCGGGTCGCGTCCTGACCATGCCGACCAGCTGCTGACCGGGGCCGCCACGCAGCGGTGGCCCCGCTCGGCGGACGGACGGGCCGCTGTTCTCAGCCTGTCCGGCGTTTGAGGACCGGGGTCTGGGGCGGAGCCCCAGGGGCCTGTCAGCCCGTCCGGCGTTTGAGGACCGGGTCCGGGCAGAGCCCGGGGAACGGGCGAAGGGCGGGTAGGGGACTCTGCCCCGCAGGGACTCACCGACGCCGACCCGCAAGTTGGACCGGCGCCTGGGCTGGACCCGGCGGCGCGTGCGTCGATCCGCGGCACCGGCGGCGGCGTGCACCCGTATCCGTACCGCGCCCCCGAGGGGATCAGCGGCGGGCGGTGACCGTCTTCTCCACCGCGAACAGTTCTTCTTCCACGTGGTCCAGCGCCAGCCGCAGCGCTCCCGTGGCCACCGCCGCCTCGCCCAGCAGGGACAGCGCCACGCGCGGCGGGCGCAGACAGTAGCGCTCCAGTTCCCGGCGCAGGGGGTCCAGTACCCCGTCCAGCCCGGCCGCCCAGCCGCCGACCACGACCAGCTCCGGATCCATCGCCAGGACCAGCGCGGCCACGTCGTGGACCAGCCGCTGGATGAACCGCTCCACCGCTGCCACCGACCCCACGTCCCCGCGCTTGGCCTTCGCGAAGACCTCCGCCACCGCCCGCTCGTCCAGCGGGTGCAGCGGTTCGCCGGTGGTCGAGAGCAGCTTCTCCGGCGTGACCTCGCGTCCCAGCAGGTGCAGGGCGCCGATCTCCCCGGCGGCCCCGCCGAACCCGCGGTGCAGCCGACCTCCGATCAGGGAGCCCGCTCCGGGGCTGAGCCCGGCCATCACGAAGACCATGTCGTCGGTGTCGGTCGCGGCGCCCTTCCAGTGCTCGGCGACCGCGGCGGCGTTGGCGTCGTTCTCCACCTGCACCGGGCAGCGGAACGAGCGCCGCAGCCGCTCCCCGAGCGGCAGCCCGGTCCAGCCGGGCAGGGCCGTGCCGAGGCGGACGGTGCCGTCGGCCTCCACGATCCCGGGGCTGCCCACGCCGACCGCGCGCAGGGAGTCCCGCGGTACCCCGGCGCGGCGCAGCAGGTCGGCCACCGCGCCGCGGACCCGTTCGAGCCGTTCGTCGGCGGAGGCCGTCTCGGCGACCTCCTTGGTGCCGGCGCCGATCACCCGGCCGTCCAGCCCGGACAGCAGCACCGCGATCCGGTGCGCGCCGATCTCCACGCCGAGCAGGTGCCCCGCCTCCGCGCGGAAGCGGAACCGTCTGGCCGGGCGTCCCTGGCGCCGCGCACCCTCCTCCGCGCCCGCCTCGACGACGAGGCCCGTCCCGATGAGCCCTTCGACGACTCCCTCGACAGTGGGCCGCGAGAGTCCGGTGACCCGGGTGAGGTCGGTGAGCGTCGGCGCTTCGGCCGCGCGCAGGGCCCGCAGCACCACCGCGGAGTTGATCCGCCGCAGCAGAGAGGGGTCCCCGCCGGTCAGCTGCCCCAACGTGTGTCCTCCCAGCTAGCGAGCTTGTCAGGCGGATCGTACTGCTCACCGGGCGCGGCGGCGAGAAGCAGCCCCCCATAGTCCGGAATCCGGCGTTCCCCTCGTGGGCCGGTCACGCGGGAGCGACGAACCCGGACTCGTACGCGGTGATCACGGCCTGGGTCCGGTCCCGAGCCCCCAGCTTCCCCAGGATCGCACTGACGTGGGACTTCACCGTCTCCGTGCCGACGATCAGCTCGCGGGCGATCTCGATGTTGGTCAGTCCCTTCGCCATCAGCCGGAGCACGGCCTCCTCGCGCTCGGTCAGCGCCGCCCGATCCAGTACCGTCCGCGCAGAGCGGTTCCCGTACTCGGCGGCCAGCGAGCGGACCGCCGCGGGGAAGAGCAGCGTTTCACCCTCCGCCACCAGACGGACCGCGTGCACGATCTCCGACGGGCGGGCCCGCTTGAGCAGGAACCCGTCCGCGCCGGCGCGCAGCGCCTGGTAGACGTACTCGTCGTTCTCGAAGGTGGTGACCACGAGGATCTTCGGCGGCGAGTCCACGCTCCGCAGGACCGCCCTGGTCGCCTCGATCCCGTCGAGCAGCGGCATCCGCACATCCATCGCCACGACATCGGGGCGCAGTTGCCGCACCAGCGGGACCACCGCGGCGCCGTCGGCGGCCTCGCCGACCACCTCGATGTCGGGCTGGGCGTCCAGGACGGCGCGCAGACCCGCGCGCACCAGGGGTTCGTCGTCGACGAGCAGTACGGTAACCGGCATCCGGTCAGCGTATTCGCTCCAGTGGCAGCCGCGTACGCACCCTCCAACCCCCCTTGTACAGCCCGGTCTCGGTCTCCCCGCCGAGCAGCGCGGCCCGCTCCCGCATCCCGCGCAGTCCGGTGCCGCCGCCGGTCATGACGGAGGGCCGGTCCGGCAGTGGATTGGTCACCTCCAGGTCCAGCCGGTCGGCGACCATGCCGATCCGCACCCGCACCGGCACGGGACCGCAGTGCCGCAGCACATTGGTCAGCGCCTCCTGCAGGATCCGGTACCCCTCCTGGCTCACGGGGTCGGGCAACTGGTCGAGCGGGCCGATCAGTTGCGCGTCGACGGTGGCGCCGGAGGCGCGCGCCGACTCGAACAGCCGGTCGGCCTCCGCCAGGGTGGGCCGCTGGGACGGCCGCTGACCGGACTCCCGCAGGACGCGCAGCACCCGGTCCAGGTCCTCCAGGGCGGCCCGGCCCGTCTCCTCGATCGCGCTCAGCGCACGGTCCGTGAACTCCGGATCGCCCGCCGCCCGCGCGGCCCCCGCCTGGACCACGGCCACGGTCAGCGCGTGCCCGATGGAGTCGTGCAGCTCTCGCGCGATGCGCGTGCGCTCCAGAAGCTGCTCGGTCCGCACCTCCAGCGCGGTGAGCCGCTCCGCCGCCGAAGGCCCCAGCAGCCGGCGGGCGATGGCCGTGATCATGTCGCCGAGCAGGACCACGAGGACGATCAGGAGGACCGGTGGAAGGGGAGCCAGCAGCCACGCCGCCCAGACCGGGAATCCGGGAGGTATCACATTCTCCTGGGTGACCCTGCTGCCGAGTCCGGCCGTGACCAGCTGGACCGTCAGCATCGGCAGCCACACGGTGGCCATCATCGTGGCCAGGGAGACGACGAGCCGTATCTCCAGCCACAACAGGGTCCGCCAGCGGTCGCTCCAGGTCTGGGACCCGACGGTGCTGAAGCTGTTCTCCTCGGTCTCCCGCGCGCCTCGGGCGCCGCGCTCGGAGGGGGTGAGGAGGAACTGTGCCTGGAGCCCTTCGGCCACCCGCATCCAGGGCAGCAGTCCCATCGGTATGACGAGGACGAGCGGCACCCACGGAGCCTCGGGCTCGATGAACATCCACACGGCCAGCATCAGGATGGGAACGCACAGGTGCACCCAGCGCGAGTAGGTCACTGGGCGCAGTGCGGCGCGGAACAGTCGGTGCATCCCCTCATCGTCGCAGTTCGGGGCGGGGCGGCTCCTCCCCCACGTGGGGGAGAAGGAACCCTCGCTTGGGGGAGGAAGAGGGGTGGGGCCGGCGGCGAACCTTGAGACATGAACAGCATCGAGATCCGAGAACTGACCAAGGAATTCGGCCGGACCCGGGCCGTGGACCACCTCACCTTCGATGTCATGCCGGGCCGTGTCACCGGGTTCCTCGGGCCCAACGGGGCCGGGAAGTCGACCACGATGAGGCTGCTGCTGGGCCTCGACCGGATCACCTCCGGGACGGCCACCATCGGCGGCCGGCGGTTCACCGAACTCCCCGACCCGCTCCACCGGGTGGGAGCCCTGCTGGACGCGCAGTCGGCGCACGGCGGACGCACGGCCCGGGACCACCTGCGCTTCCTCGCCGCCGCCAACCGCATCCCGATGAGCCGCGTGGAGGCGGTCCTGGAGCAGTCCGGGATAGCCTCGGCGGCCAAGCGGCGGATCAAGACCTTCTCGCTGGGCATGCGTCAGCGCCTCGGCATAGCGGCCGCGCTGCTCGGAGACCCCGAGGTGCTGCTCCTGGACGAGCCCACCAACGGCCTCGACCCCGAAGGCATCATCTGGATCCGCGAGCTCATGCGCGGCCTGGCTGCCGAAGGGCGCACGGTCCTGGTCTCCAGTCACCTGATGACCGAGACCGCCGCCCTCGCCGACCACCTCATCGTCCTCGGGCAGGGCAAGCTGCTGGCCGACACCTCCATAGAGGAGTTCATCGACGCCCGCAGCACCCCGAGGGTGCGGCTGCGCACCACGGACCCCGTCCGGCTCCGGGCCACCCTGGCCCGGGAGGACTTCGAGCTGGTCATCGCCGAGGGCGGGCGGTGGACCGTGGACGGCATGCAGGCCGAGCAGCTCGGCGTCATCGCCGCCCGCGAAGGCATCCCGATGCTGGAACTGATCGACGAGCGGGCCTCCCTGGAGCAGGCCTACCTCGACCTCACCGCGGACAGCGCCCAGTTCGCCGCCACCAGCTGACCCACCCCTTTCAAGGAGGCTTCCCCATGAGCACCGCTCTGCCCACCGTCCCCGTCCTGCACTCGGAATGGATCAAGATACGGTCCCTGCGCGGCACCTTCGGGGCGCTGATAGCCGTCTTCGCCGCCACGGTGGGCATCCAGGTACTGACCGCCTCGCTCATCGGCGACGTAGAGGCCGGCAGCATGGGGGACGACCCGCTCCTCGCGGCCTTCTACAGCCTCAACTTCGGTCAGGTAGCCGCCTTCGCCTTCGGCGCGACCGCGCTGTCGTCCGAGTTCCACAACGGCGCGCTGCGCACGTCACTTGCCGCGGTACCGAACAGGGCGCGGCTCTACCTCTCGAAGATGGCCGTGATCGGCGGGCTGGCCTTCCTGGTGGGACAGCTCACCGCACTGGCGACCTTCCTCGGCGGGCAGGCTTTCATGGGCCCCTACACCCTGGAACTGGGCAGCCCGGGTACCTACCGTGCCATCTTCGGCTGCGGTGCGTACCTCGCGATGATGGCCCTGCTGTCGGCCGGACTGACGGCGGTGCTGCGCAGCGCTTCGGCCGTCCTGAGCCTGCTCATACCCTTCACGTTGATCGTGTCGTTCGTACTCGGGGCGCACGCCGGGGGCATCGCCCAGTACCTGCCGGACCGTGCGGGCCAGATGATGATGCGGCTGGACACCTCGGTGGGCCTCGCCCCCTGGGCCGGGTTCGGGGTCATGGTCCTGTGGGCGCTGGTCGCGGTGGGCGGCGGCTGGCTGGCGGTCCGGCGGCGGGACGCCTGACGCCGGAGCGGCTCGGCGGATCGGCTCGACCGACCGGCTCGACGGGGTGGACGAGCTTCCCGCCGGGCCGAGCCGGTCCGTTGCGGCAGCCAGGCAGGCTCCGCCGTCCGGCGGGGTCAGTGGTCGGTGAGGAGGCCGGGGAGTTGGCGCATGTCGTCGAAGACGACGGTGCCGGGGCCTTCGAGTCGCTCGGCGGGGGTCAGCCCGCCGGCGTAGCCGAAGGCCCGCATTCCGGCGGCGCGGGCGGCCTGGACGCCGGGACGGCTGTCCTCGACGACCGCGCAAGCGGCGGGATCCACGCCCATCCGCCGCGCGGCGTACAGGAAGAGGTCCGGGGCGGGTTTGCCGCGGGAGACCTCGGTGGCGCTGTGGATGCGGCCTTCGAAGCGTGCGTAGAGGCCGGTGCGGCCGAGGGTGTGCCGCATCTTCTCGTGCGAGCCGCTGGAGGCGACACACGTCGGCAGGGCGATCGCGTCGAGCGCCTGAGGAAGACCGTCCACGGGTGACAGCCCCGAGTCCACCGCCTCCCGGTGGAGTTCCTCGAACCGGTCCCACCAGTGCGCGGCCGCCTCGGGACCGAGCCGGTCGGTGATCTGCTCGCGGATGGAGACGGAGGAGCGTCCGATGAACCGGTCGATGACCTCGGCCTCGGTGAGGGGCCAGCCGAGCTCCGCCCCCAGAGCGACCTGGACGCGGGCGGCTATCCGTTCGCTGTCGACGAGAACCCCGTCGCAGTCGAATATCACGAGTTCGATCGGCTTGATGATCATCCCCGGATGATAGAGGCCCGCCATGCGGCGGCCGCGGGCGTCCTACGGGTCGGCGCCGGCGGGATCGGTGGACTCGGCGGCCGCGCGGAGGCGGGCGTACTCCTGGGCCATGGAGGCGGCGGTCCAGCGGGCGTTGAGGCCGCTGGGGTTGGGGAGGGCCCAGATGCGGGTGGCGCCGATGGTGCGCTCCTGGGGGCCGATCCGGGCCTTTCGCTCGCCGAAGGCGGTGCGGTAGGCGGTGACTCCGACCACGGCCAGCCACTGGGGGCGCAGGAGTTCCACCTTGGCCGTCAGGATGCGGCCGCCCTCACGGAACTCCTCGGCGCTCAGCTCGTCGGCGCGGGCCGTGGCGCGGGCCACGACGTTCGTGATGCCGAGGCGGTACGTCGGCAACTCGTCCTGCTCGTCGGGGGACAGGAGCCGCGGGGTGAAACCCGACAGATGGAGGACCGGCCAGAAGCGGTTGCCGGGGCGGGCGAAGTGGTGGCCCGTCGCGGCGGAGAGGAGGCCCGGGTTGATGCCGCAGAAGAGGACGCGAAGACCGCCCGCGACCACGTCCGGGAGGACGCGGTCGCGGGCGGAGTCGAGCTCTTCGGGGGTCAGAGGATCGACCCGGGGGTGTAGCCCGCGGCCTCGGGGTGCTCCTTGGTGATCTCCTCGATGCGCGAGACCACCGCGGCGACCTGGTCGCCCGCCGCGCCGGTGAAGGACAGCTTGTCGGCCATCAGGGCGTCCAGCTGGGCCCGGTCCAGCGGCATCCGCTCGTCGGCGGCCAGCTTGTCGAGCAGCTCGTTGCGCTCGGCACCCTGCTCGCGCATGGCGAGGGCGGAGGCCACCGCGTGCTCCTTGATGACCTCGTGGGCGGACTCGCGGCCCACCCCGGCCCGCACGGCACCCATCAGAACCTTGGTGGTGGCAAGGAAGGGGAGGTAGCGGTCCAGCTCGCGGGCCACGACGGCGGGGAAGGCGCCGAACTCGTCCAGGACCGTCAGGAAGGTCTCCATCAGGCCGTCGAGGGCGAAGAACGCGTCGGGCAGCGCGACCCGGCGGACGACGGAGCAGGAGACGTCGCCCTCGTTCCACTGGTCGCCGGCCAGCTCGCCGGTCATCGACGCGTAGCCGCGCAGGATGACCATCAGGCCGTTCACGCGCTCGCAGGAGCGGGTGTTCATCTTGTGCGGCATCGCGGAGGAGCCGACCTGGCCGGGCTTGAAGCCCTCGGTCACGAGCTCGTGGCCGGCCATCAGGCGGATCGTCTTGGCGATGGAGGAGGGTGCCGCGGCCAGCTGGACCAGGGCGGTGACCACGTCGTAGTCGAGGGAGCGCGGGTAGACCTGGCCGACCGAGGTGAAGGCCTGGCCGAAGCCGAGGTGGGCCGCGATCCGCTGCTCGAGGTCGGCCAGCTTCGCGGCGTCGCCGCCCAGCAGGTCGAGCATGTCCTGCGAGGTGCCGACCGGTCCCTTGATGCCGCGCAGCGGGTAGCGGGTCAGCAGGTCGTCCAGGCGGCCGTACGAGACCAGCAGCTCGTCGGCGGCGGTGGCGAAGCGCTTGCCCAGGGTGGTCGCCTGAGCGGCGACGTTGTGGGAGCGGCCGGCCATGACCAGCTCGGCGTGCTCGCCGGCCAGCTTGCCGAGACGGGCGAGGACGGCGACCGTGCGGTCACGGATCAGTTCCAGCGAGAGGCGGATCTGGAGCTGCTCGACGTTCTCGGTGAGGTCGCGGGAGGTCATGCCCTTGTGGACGTGCTCGTGGCCGGCGAGGGCGTTGAACTCCTCGATGCGGGCCTTCACGTCGTGCCGGGTGATCTTCTCGCGCTCGGCGATGGAGGCGAGGTCGACGGTCTCCAGGACGCGCTCGTAGTCGGCGAGGGCCTCGTCGGGGACCTCGATGCCGAGATCCTTCTGGGCGCGGAGCACGGCGAGCCACAGCCGCCGCTCCAGCGTCACCTTGTACTCGGGGGACCACAGGACGGCGAGCTCCGCGGAGGCGTAGCGGCCGGCCAGGACATTGGGGATGCGGGGCTTGGCAGTCACGTGGAGGGATTCTACTTGGGCCTCGGCTGTGTGTTTACGCAGGTAGGGGACCCGGCCGGGATTGTGCCTTGCTACGAGAGCGCGCGGGGCGGAGCAGGGGCGGGCGCGGGGCCCGCGGGCTATGCGAGCCGGTCGGCCGCCGGAGCCTCGTACGGCAGCAGTTCCGGGCGTTTGGCGGGCCGGCCGTCCCCGCTGGAGCGGCCCGTGAGGCGGCGGCCGACCCAGGGCAGGAGGTGCTGCCGGGCGAAGCTGAGGTCCTGCGAGCGGCGCGCGGTCCACCCGGGAGGGGGCGTGGGCGCCAGTTCGGCGCTCCAGTCCGCCTCGGGCGGCAGGCCCAGCGTCTGCCAGACGGCCTCCGCGACCCTGCGGTGGCCTTCGGCCGTCAGGTGCAGCCGGTCCACGTCCCACATCCGCGGGTCGCCGAGCGCGGAGGACCCGTACAGGTCGACCACGAGGGCGCCGTGCCGCGCGGCGAGCTCCTCGATGATGACGAAGAGCTCCTCCATGCGCGGACGGAAACGTTCCATCACGGGGCCGTCGCGGCCCGGCGAGCGCATCAGGACCAGCGTCCCGCAGGAGGGCGCCAGCAGCCCGACGGCCTCTTCCAGGTGCCCGCGCACCCGGCCCACGTCCACCTTGGGGCGCAGGGTGTCGTTCAGCCCGCCGACCAGGGTCACCACGTCGGCGCCCATCTCGGCGGCCGCGGGAGCCTGCTCCCCGGCGATCTGCCCGATCAGCTTGCCGCGGACCGCGAGGTTCGCGTAGCGGAAGCCCGGCTCGCGGGCGGCGAGGCGGTCGGCGAGCAGATCGGCCCAGCCCCGGTAGGAGCCGTCGGGGAGCAGGTCCGACATGCCCTCGGTGAAGGAGTCGCCGACCGCGACGAAACTGGTGTACCGCGCATTCATCTCCATGGCGGGAGCGATGCTACCGCCCGGTACCCCGGCCCCGCACGCGGGACCGGGGGAGCAGGCGCACCGCGCCCCGCTACGCCGAAGCAGGCCTGCCGAACAGCTCCCGCAGCACGTCCTCCATCGTGACCAGGCCCGTCATGACCCCGTCCGGCCCGAGCACCGCCGCCAGGTGCGTACGGCTGCGCCGCATCGCGGTCAGCACGTCGTCCAGCGGGGTCTCCGCCCGGACGTGCGCGATCGTCCGCAGCGCGCCGACCGGGAAGGGCTCGTCCCGCTCGGCCGCGTCCAGTGCGTCCTTGACGTGCAGGTACCCCAGGATCCGGCCCTGCGCGTCGATCATCGGGAACCGGGAGTACCCCGACTCGGCCGACAGCCGCTCCAGTCCGGCCGGTGTGATGCCCTCGCGGGCCGGAACCACCCGGTCCGCGGGCAGCACCACATCGGTCACCGGCCGCCGCCCCAGTCCCAGGGCGTCGTGCAGCCGCTCGCTCGCGCGGTCGTCGATGAGTCCCGCGTCGCTGGAGTCCTTGACGATCCGGGCCAGCTCGTCGTCCGAGAAGGTCGCCCCGACCTCGCCCTTGACCTCCACCCGCAGCAGACGGAGCAGGGTGTTGGCGAAGGCGTTGATCGCGAAGATCACCGGCTTCAGCCCACGGGTCAGGGTCACCAGCGGCGGACCCAGCAGCAGGGCGGTCCGCACCGGCTCGGCCAGCGCCACGTTCTTCGGCAGCATCTCGCCGAAGAGCATGTGCAGGTACGTGGCCAGGGCCAGCGCCACCACGAAGGAGATCGCGTGGGTCAGCCCGGACGGCACCCCGAAGAAGTCGAACACCGGGGTCAGCAGGTGGGCGATGGCCGGCTCGGCCACCACACCCAGCACCAAGGTGCACAGCGTGATGCCCAGCTGGGCAGCCGCCATGAGCGCCGACACGTGCTCCAGGCCCCACAGCACGGCGCGCGCCCTGCGGTCGCCCTGCTCGGCGTACGGCTCGATCTGGCTGCGCCGTACGGAGATCATGGCGAACTCCGCGCCGACGAAGAAGGCGTTGACGACCAGGGTCGCCAGGCCGATCAGCAACTGGACGGCGGTCATCGGGCCTCCTCCGCACCATCATCGGGGGTCGGTTCGGCCGGCACGTGCAACAGCACCCGCGCCGCCCGCCGCCCGCTCGCGTCCACCACGTCCAGCCGCCAGCCGTCGAGCTCCAGGCTGTCGCCGACCAGCGGGATCCGCCCCAGCTCGGTCGCTATCAGGCCGGCCAGCGTCTCGTACGGGCCGTCCGGCACGCGCAGCCCGATCCGCTGGAGCTGGTCGGTGCGCGCGGAGCCGTCCGCGGAGAACAGGGCGCGCCCGGAGGGGTCCTCCCCGGCCGGGGCCAGGTCGGGGGTCTCGTGCGGGTCGTGCTCGTCGCGGACCTCGCCGACGACCTCCTCGACGATGTCCTCCAGCGTGGCCACACCCGCCGTGCCGCCGTACTCGTCGATGACCACGGCCATCGTCTGCTTCCCGGACAACCGGTCCAGGAGCCGGTCCACGGTCAGCGACTCCGGTACGAGGAGGGGTTCGCGCAGCAGCGAGGACACGGGGTGGTTGTGGCGCTCCTCGGCCGGCAGCGCCAGTACGTCCTTGATGTGGACGGTGCCGACGACGCTGTCGAGGTTGCCCCGGTAGACGGGGAAGCGCGACAGCCCGGTGGCCAGGGTCGCGTTCGCCACGTCCTCGGCGGTGGTCTGCAGCTCCAGGGCGGTGACCTGGACCCGGGGGGTCATGACGTTCTCCGCGGTCAGGTCGGCGAGGTTCAAGGTCCGCATGAACAGTTCGGCGGTGTCCTTCTCCAGGGCGCCCGCCTTCGCGGAGTGCCAGGCCAGGGCCGCCAGCTCCTGGGGGGTGCGCGCCGAGGCGAGTTCCTCGGCGGGCTCCATGCCGAACCGGCGGACCATGTGGTTCGCCGTGGTGTTCAGATGGCTGATGAGGGGCCTGAAGGCGCGGCTGAAGACCCGCTGCGCGGTGGCGACCCGCCTGGCGACGGCCAGCGGGGAGGAGATCGCCCAGTTCTTGGGGACGAGCTCGCCCACGACCATCAGGACGACGGTCGACAGCACGGTGCCGAGGACCAGGGCGGTGGAGGACGCGGCTCCGGCGGACAGTCCCATGGCCTCGAAGGGGCCCTTGAGGAGGGCGGCGATCGAGGGCTTGGAGATCATGCCGATGACCAGGCCGGTCACCGTGATGCCGAGCTGGGCGCCGGAGAGCTGGAACGTCAGGCTGCGGACCGCGGCCAGGGCGCTGTCGGCGCCGCGCTCGCCGCGCTCGACGGCCCGTTCCAGTTCACTGCGCTCGATGGTGGTCAGCGAGAACTCGGCCGCGACGAAGACTCCGCAGGCAAGGCAGAGCAGCAGCGCCACGACGAGCAGGAGCACTTCGGTCATCGATCCTTCACCTCCGTCCCATGATCAGCCAGGAGGAGGGGTGTCGCGCGCTGTCGCGGACGGGAAGGGAGGGGACTGGGAGGCTCGCCCATGGACGGACGCTCACACCTTTCGTTCGAGGGGGATTCGAGGGGGAGAGGAACAGCTGCCTACAGGGTAAAGGAAGAGCAAAGTGGGCGGATCATTCGTTCGGTGGACCACCCGGCCATGACGGGGTCGGATGTGAAGGATCTTCGCATCCCACCCGCGTCGGCGTCCGGGAGATGGGCGCGGGTGCGCCCGCGGTACGTCTCGGCAGGCGGAAGTCGGTGGCGGGCCACCGGGCGGCCGTGCTTGGCTCCGGCACATGACCGATCTGCACATACGGGCCGCGGTGCCGGCCGATGCCGAGACCGTGCTCGCCTTCTGGAAGGAAGCGGCGGAGGGCACGTCGATCACGGACGACGCGGACGGGGTGACCCGGCTCGTCACCCGGGATCCCGAGGCGCTGATCCTCGCGGAATGCGACGGGGTCCTGGTCGGGTCCGTGATCGCCGGCTGGGACGGGTGGCGGGCGTCGCTCTACCGGCTAGCCGTCCTGCCGTCCCGGCGTCGCCGGGGGATCGCCACGGCGCTCCTGGAGGCGGCCGAACGGCGTTTCGTCGCCGTCGGGGGCCGCCGGGGTGACGCGATGGTCCTCGAAGCGAACGAGCGCGCGCAGCGGGCGTGGGCCGCGGCCGGCTACCACCGCGAGGATCACTGGCGGCGCTGGGTCAAACCGCTCGTGGAGACGGCGTGACGACGCCCCGCACCGGCCCCCGCCCCCGTGCGGGCGCCCTTGCCGTCCCCTTGCTCTTCGCCGCCGGAGCGCTCGTGCTGACCGGCTGCGGTACGCGTACCGCGGGCTCCGGGGACCCGGAGCCCGCGGCCCCTTCCGTGGACTACGCGGCTCAGGCAGCCGCCGCGGTCGCACGCCACGACAAGCTGTTCCCCGAGATCGCGGCGCGGTGCGCGGACGTGGGGACGGCCGGCGCGAGCCCCGAGGCCACGGGGCGCGAGCTGCCCGCGGATCCCGAGGCGCGGAAGCACGCGGAGAACCACGCCTTCAAACAGCAGGCGGAGCTCACCCCCGGGGCCCGGTGCCGGGGCGACGCACACGCCGCACGGATCAGGGCGGCGGTGGCGGGCGGCTCCGGCGCGAAGGGTGCACCGCACACGGTGGAGGAGCTGCGCGCGGTCCTGACCGGGCTGGGCTACGGGTTCGACGCCGGGGGCGTGTACGGATCCGGGTCGGTGAACGTCTCGTTCGTCCTGTCGGTCCCCGAGAGCGGCCCGTGCGTGACGGGCCGGCTGGGCCCGCCGCCGACCGTGGAGGCCCACGGGATGTACGTAGAGGGCGGCTGCCTGGAGCCGCGCGGAGGCCACTGACCCGGCGGCGACCCTTTCACCCTCGGTCGCTGGTTCCGCGGGGGCCGCTGGTCCTGCGGGCCTGCTGGTCTCGCGGGGCTGCTGGTCTCACGGGGGCCGCTGGCCCTGCGGGGGCTGCTGGTCCCGCGCGGCCGCTGATCTCGCGGGGCTGCTGGTCCTGCGGAGCCGCTGATCTCACGGGGGGCCTGGTCCTGCGGGGTCACCGGTGCTGCGGGTGCACTGGTTCCGCAGGGGCCACTGGTCCCGCGGAGGTCGCTGATCCCGCAGCGGCCGCTGACCCCATGGAGGCCGCCGCCCCCCGGCGGCCGGGCCGCCGGATCACGTCGTGCCCGCATCGGCTCCCGCGCTGTGCCTGGTCAGGGCGAGCACTCCGGCGCAGATCAGGCACAGGCCCAGCAGCTGCGGCAGCAGCCACCAGTGGGCCCGGAGGTGTTCCTCGTACAGCAGCACTCCCAGCGCGACGCTCACGCCCGCGTCGCCGAGCGTCAGCGCGGGCTGCGAGGCGACCAGTGGGCCGCCCTGCATGGCGTGTTCGAGGAGCAGGAGGGCGCAGATGCCGGTCGCGGCGAAGCCGTAGGTTTCCCAGGTGCGCAGGAAGGCGCCGATGCCGCCCTCGTCGAGTACGTGCATGGCCGACTTCATCAGCGCGGCGGTCAGCGCGTAGCAGACGGCGGTGGCCGCGCCGAGGCATCCGGCCCGCATCCGGCCGGGCCGCTGCCGCAGGCCGGCCACGGAGAGCGCCGCCACCGCCACGGCGCACGCGGCCAGGGCCGTGACCCACCGGTCGGCCGGAACATCCGTACGGTTCCCCGCCGGTGAGGCGGCCACCAGCGCGATCCCGAGCCCGGCCACCACTCCGGCCACGGCGAGCCACAAAGGCCCGGGCAACCGGGTCCGCGTCACCAGCGAGGCGATCAGGAGCGCGAGCGGCAGCTCGAGGACGAACAGGGGCTGTACGAGGGCCAGCGCGCCCGTGGCCAGGGCCACGGCCTGCCCGGCGCCGGCCGCGATGACGGCCAGGATCCCGCCGATCCAGAGCGGCCGGCGCAGCAGGTCGAGCACCAGCCCGAAGCGGAATCCGTCGCTCTGCGGCACGGTGAGTGCCGCCCGCCGCTGGAGCACGGTCGCGAGGGCGTTGCTGAGCGCCGCGAACAGCGCGAAGAGGACCGGCACGAGGAAGCCCACCCCCCGATACTCAGCCGCCCCGCCGCGGCCGCCCACCACGACACCGCCGGGTGACCGCGAGGCACCGCCCGTTCCCCCGTCCGGCCCCACGGACCGGGCGGCGAGGCGCCGCCGTACGGAGCCTTGCCGCCCGCTCCGCCCGCGGAGGTGGGGTTGGTCAGCCGGCTTGCGCCGACCAGGTGCCGTGGAGGGGGGCGGCGAGCCAGGCGGGCGCCGAGCTGCGGAAAGCGGCCGGGGGGAGGGTGCCCGCGCCGGCCGGGACCGCGCCCAGGAGCGGGAGGGCGGAGACCGAGGGCAGGTCGGCCAGGTTGCAGCGGGACGCCAGGTCCGGTTCGGCCGGCCAGCTGCCGATCACCACGCCCGGGGAGGTCAGGCCGCGGGCCCGGAGGGCTTCGGCCGTCAGGGCGGTGGAGTTGAGGGTGCCGAGACCCGCCGGGGCCACGATCAGTACCGGAGCGCCGAGCAGGCGGGCCGCGTCCGCCAGGGTGTGGCCGGCCTCGTCGAAGCGGACCAGAAGGCCGCCCGCGCCCTCGACCAGGACCAGGTCGTGGGAGAGGGCGAGCTCGCGGGCCGCCTCCGCGATCCGCTCCGGGGACACCGTCGGGAGCCCCGCGCGCCGGGCCGCCGTGTCCGGGGCCAACGGCTCCGGGTAGCGGGCGAGCTCCACCGTGGTGACGGCCGAGCCGGCCAGCCGGCCGACCTCGGCCGCGTCTGCGGGCTCGTCCGGGCCGACGCCGGTCTGGGCGGGCTTGAGCACGGCCACCGAGAGGCCCGCCGCGAGGGCGGCCGCCGCGACGGCCGAGGTGACGACCGTCTTGCCGATCTCGGTTCCCGTCCCCGAGACCATCAGCACCGCCATGTCAGGCCTCCTTCGCGGCCGCGACCACGGCCCGGCAGATGCGGGCCATGTCGGCGTCACCCGTCACGAACGGCGGCATCGTGTAGATCAGGTCCCGGAACGGGCGCAGCCAGACGCCCTCCCGGACCGCCGCCGCCGTGGCGCGGGCCATGTCGACCTGGCGGTCGAGCTGGACGACGCCGATCGCGCCCAGGACCCGTACCTCCCGGACGCCCGGCAGGTCCGCGGCCGGGGCCAGGCCCTCCAGCAGGGCCGCCTCGAGGCGCTTGACCTCGCCCTGCCAGTCCTGACCGAGCAGCAGGTCGATGGAGGCCAGCGCCACCGAGCTGGCCAGCGGGTTGCCCATGAAGGTCGGCCCGTGGGCCAGGACCGGGACCTCGCCGCGCGAGATCCCGTCCGCGACCCGCTCCGTGCAGAGCGTCGCGGACAGGGTGAGGTAACCGCCGGTCAGCGACTTGCCCAGGCACATCACGTCCGGGGTGATCCCGGCGTGGTCCGCCGCGAACAGCGCGCCCGTGCGGCCGAAGCCCGTGGCGATCTCGTCCAGGATCAGCAGCACGTCGAACTCGTCGCACAGCTCGCGCAGCACCCGGAGGTAGCCCGGGTTGTGGAACCGCATGCCGCCCGCGCCCTGGACCACCGGCTCCACGATCACGGCCGCCAGTTCGTCCCGGTGCGCGGCGAACATCGAGCGCAGGTGGGCGACGTAGGACTCGTCCACGGGTGCGGAGAAGCCGCTCGGCGGGGCGTCAGCGAAGAGCTGGCGCGGGAGGATGCCCGACCACAGCTCGTGCATGCCGCCCTCGGGGTCGCAGACGGCCATCGGCTGCCAGGTGTCCCCGTGGTAGCCGCCCCGCCAGGTGAGGAGGCGGCTCTTCCCGGGGCGCCCCACCGAACGCCAGTACTGGAGGCACATCTTCACCGCGACCTCGACCGAGACCGAGCCCGAGTCGGCGAGGAAGACGTGCTCCAGGCCGGCCGGGGTGAGCTCGACGAGCTTGGCGGCCAGCCGGACGGCGGGCTCGTGGGTGAGCCCGCCGAACATCACGTGCGACATCCGGCCGAGCTGGCCGGTGACGGCCTCGTTCAGCGCCGGGTGGTTGTACCCGTGGATCGCCGACCACCAGGAGGACATGCCGTCGACCAGCTCGTCGTGGCCCTGCGAGGGCTCGGCCAGCCGGAGGCGGACCCCGGAGGCGGAGGACACGACGAGCGGCTCCTGCCGCCCGGGCATCGGGCCGTACGGGTGCCAGACGTGCTGCCGGTCCAGGGCGAGCAGTTCGCGGGCCGACAGCACGTCGGGCGCGAGGTGCGCGTGGTGCTGATCAGGCATTGGGCGCGAGATCCGTTCCCGCACCGCGGCGGCGTACCGCCACCAGACCCGGCCGGACCTCGCCCGCCTCGGCCTGGGCCGGTACGGGTCCCGCGGCCTGAGCCGCTGCGGGGGCCTCGTGCCCGGCGTGCCCCGAGCAGCCGCCGCACGCCGAACCGCAGCCGGAGCCGGCCTCGTCCGCCGTGGCGGAGGAGCCGCAGACCGAGGCGCCGGAGCCCTGGGAGCCGCAGCCCCCGGTGGCCGCCGCCGCGACCTCGGAGCGGTGCGCGGGCAGGGTCGTCGTACCGGCGCCCTCCACCTCGAAACCGGCGTCCGCGATCATGTCGAGGTCGGCCTGTCCGGCCTGGCCCTCGCTGGTCAGGTAGTCGCCCAGGAAGATCGAATTCGCCACGTGCAGCGCCAGCGGCTGCAGGGTGCGCAGGTGCACCTCGCGGCCGCCCGCGATGCGGACCTCGACGTCGGGGCAGACGAAGCGGACCATCGCGAGGATGCGCAGGGCGCGCTGCGGGGTGAGGTTCCACTCCTTGGCCAGCGGGGTGCCCTCGAAGGGGATCAGGAAGTTGACCGGGACCGAGTCGCTGTCGAGCTCGCGCAGCGCGTAGACGACGTCGACGAGGTCCTCGTCGCTCTCGCCCATGCCCGCGATCAGGCCCGAGCACGCCGACAGGCCGGCGGCGTGCGCCTTCTGCACCGTATCGACCCGGTCCGCGTAGGTGTGGGTCTTGGTGATCTGGCCGTACGTGGCCTCGGAGGTGTTGAGGTTGTGGTTGTAGGCATCCGCGCCCGCGTCCTTCAGGCGCTCGGCCTGGCCGTCCGACAGGAGACCGAGGCAGGCGCACACCTCGACGCCCTCGTTCTGCTCCTTGATGGCCGCGATCGTCTTGCCGACACGGTCCACGTCGCGGTCCGTCGGACCCCGCCCGCTGGCCACCAGGCAGACCCGCTTGGCCCCGCCGGCGACGCCCGCGGCCGCGGCCTGGGAGGCCTCGTCGGGCTTCAGCCACGTGTATTTGAGGATCTCGGCCTTCGATCCCAGCCGCTGGGAACAGTACGAGCAGTCCTCGGGGCAGAGCCCCGACTTCAGGTTGACCAGGTAGTTCAGCTTGACCCGGCGACCGAACCACTGTCGGCGCACCTTGCCGGCCGCGGCCACCACGTCGAGCAGTTCGTCGTCAGAGGTCGCCAGCACGGCGAGCGCCTCTTCGCGGGTCGGCAGCTCACGCCGCAGCCCCTTGTCCACGAGGGTGTTCAGCAGGTCCATGATGCCGATCCTGTCCCACACGGGCACTCCCGGCCAAGGAGAGATCGAACAACATGGCCGGAAGAGAGTGTGTGTATCGCCACACCTGACGCAGGGGTCACGGGCGGTTAGGGTCGGGCAGGTCTGTGGACTGCCGACAAAAAACGCGAGGACCCGTCGATGCCAGACCAGCACACCCCCGCCCCCGTGGACGTCTTCTCCTGGATCGACGACGCGGAGCAGGCCCGGGAGCAGGCCGGACTCGTCCGGACGCTGCGCCCGCGTCCGGCCGCCTCCCCGCTCCTCGACCTCGCGAGCAACGACTACCTCGGACTGTCGCGGCACCCCGAAACGGTGCGGGGAGCGAGCGAGGCGGCCGAGCGCTGGGGCGCCGGAGCCACTGGATCACGTCTCGTCACGGGCACGACCGAACTTCATGCGGAGCTCGAGCGGGAGCTGGCGGCCTTCTGCGGGTTCGAGGCCGCGCTGGTGCTCTCCTCCGGCTACGCGGCCAACCTGGCCGCCGTCACCGCGCTCAGCGACCGGGGCACCCTGGTGGTCTCCGACGCGGGCAACCACGCCTCGATCGTGGACGGCTGCCGGCTGTCGCGCGCCGAGACCGCCGTCGTCGCGCACTGCGACCCGGACACCGTCCGCAAGACCCTCGCCGCCCACCAGGGGCGGGCGCTGCTGGTCACCGACTCGGTGTTCTCGGTCGACGGGGACGCCGCCCCGCTCGCGGCCCACGCCGAGGCCTGCCGGGCGGAGGGTGCGGCCCTGCTGGTGGACGACGCGCACGGCCTCGGGGTGCTGGGCGAGGGAGGCCGCGGGGCGCTGTACGCCGCCGGGCTCGCGGGGGCCCCCGGGGTGGTCGCGACGCTGACCCTCTCGAAGTCCCTGGGCAGCCAGGGCGGGGCGGTGCTCGGCCCGGCCAAGGTGATCCGGCACCTGGTCAACACGGCGCGGACCTTCATCTTCGACACCGGGCTGGCCCCGGCCGCGACGGGCGCCGCTCTGGCCGCCCTGCGCCTGCTCCAGCGGGAACCGGAGCGCGCGGACCGCGCCCGCGAGGTGGCCGCCGAACTGTACGGACGGCTCACCGCGTCCGGCCTGACCGCGGCCCGGCCGGACGCGGCCGTGGTGTCGGTACGGGCCCCGTCGGCTTCGGCGGCACTGCGCTGGGCCGCCGACTGCCGCGAGGCAGGTCTGTCCGTGGGGTGCTTCCGGCCGCCGTCGGTACCGGACGGCATCTCCCGGCTGCGACTGACCGCGCGGGCGGATCTCACGGGGGTGGAGATCAGCCGTGCGGTGGAGACGATCCTGAGGACCGCTCCGGCCGGAGCCACGGACCGCTGAACGGAGCCGGTACGGGCGCTCCGGCGTTCCCGCGCCTTGCCTGACGCCCTGGCCTTACGGCTTGCCCGACGTCATGCGCGCGCCTTGCCTACGTCTCGAGATCCGCACGAACGGAGACGAGGAAGCCGTCCCAGGCCGGCCCGGTGAAGAGCACGGCCGGGCCGTCCGTCCGCTTGGAGTCGCGGACGGCGAGCAGACCGCCGCCGAGGACGGCCGTTTCCACGCAGTTGTTCATTCCGGTGCTGCGGCTGCTTCGCCGCCACCGCGCGCTGTTCAGAAGTCCGCCTGTGGATAAGGGGGTTGCGGACACGGAGGTGCCTCCTTACGCGTCGTCAGCGAGGGCGCTGATGAGATCCGACGAATCGCGGGGCGGGAGGGCGTGCGCCTGGATGGTGCGGAACGCGGCGCTGTACGCCTCAAGGTCTTCCTTCCGCTCCAGATAGAGGCTACTCGTCAAATGGTCGAGTACCACCACATCCAGATCGGCGATGTTCGGAAATGAGAAAATGACGAACGGTCCGGTGAGGCCGAGATGTCCCCCCACGCTGAACGGCAGTACCTGAAGCCGCACTTGGGGCAAACGCGCCACCTCCACCAGGTGCCTCAACTGTTCCTCCATCACCCCCGTCCCGCCGATCGTGCGCCGCAGGACCGCCTCGTCCAGCACCGCGCTCAGCTCCAGCGGCGGATCGGCCCGCAGTACGGACTGACGTGCCAGCCGTACGTCGACCAGCGCGTCCACCTTCGGCTCCGGCAGCCCGCCCAGCGCGGCCCGGGTCACGGCGCGCGCGTACTCCGGGGTCTGGAGCAGTCCCGGCACCACGGACAGCTCGACGGTGCGGGCCGACCGGGCGCCCGCCTCCAGACTGATGAAGTCCCGGTACTCCTGCGGCAGCAGCCCCCGGTAGTCGTGCCACCACTGACGGCCGCGCCCGGTCTCGGCGTCCGGGGCCGGGCCCGCCGCCGAGGCCGAGAGGGCCTCCAGCAGGGCGCGCTGCTGCGCGCTCACGACGTCCTCCCCGTAGACGTCGAGCAGCAGCCGGATGTCCTCCACCTTGACGCCGCTGCGCCCCGTCTCGATACGGCTGATCTTCGACTGGTGCCATCCCGCCAGCCGGGCCGCCTCACCGCTGGTGAGTCCCGTCCGGTCGCGAAGGGCACGCAGTTCCTCGCCGAGCTTGCGTCGGCGCACTGCGGGACCATGCTGCACACCCGCCTCCTTCCACCGGCACAGCTCGCACCAGTCTGCCGTCCAAATACGCTCTTCCGTAGCAGAGTTCACCGCATTGAGCGACAGATATATGCATATCTTGAGGGATCTGCGGAAACGGCGGGACGATGGGTGGCACTCTGGCGTCCAGCACAGATCCGGGGCGGCTTCGCCCCGGTGGGAAAGGGACCGTCGCCATGGCAGATCATCAGGAAGCATCCGTCACTCTGCCGAGCGATCCCGCCTCGGTCGCGGCCGCCCGCCGCTACGTGGCGGACGTGCTGGGCGAGTGGGGACTGTCCGAGGGGACCGAGGCCGCCGACAGCATCCGGCTCATCGTCTCGGAACTGGCCACCAACTCCGTGCAGCACACCTTCGGCCAGTCGCCGACCTTCACCGTGGAGATCCGCCTGGAGCGCGAGGAGTGGCTCCGCATCGGGGTCACCGACAGCCACCCGCGCTGGCCCAAGCGGCTCCCGGCCGCCGTCCAGCAGGACAACGGCCGGGGGATGGTCATCATCCGCTGGCTCGCCGCGGAGGCGGGCGGCCGGCTCTCGGTCAGTCCGACCGAGGACGGCGGCAAGACCGTGTGGATCGCCCTGCCCTGGACGGCCACGGCCGCCGGCGCTCCGGCGCGGACCGCCACCGGCTGTTGAGGCCGCTCAGGCTCCGGCGCGCTCCGACACGCTGCGCTCGATGCACAGCTCGTTGCCCTCGGGGTCGGTCAGGGTGACCCAGCCCATGCCACCCTCCCGGCGGTGGTCACCCTGCAGCTTCGCGCCGAGCGCTATCAGACGCTCGACGTTCTCGTCGCGGGTTCCCGTCACGGGCTGGATGTCCAAGTGGACCCGGTTCTTCGCGGACTTCCCCTCGGGCACCCGGACGAAGAGCACCCCGGGCACGCCCGGCTGACCCGGGTCCAGCAGGATCTCGTCGTCGTCCGGCTGGTCGTCGGGGTGGATGGGGAAACCGGTCACTGCGGACCAGAACTGCGCCAGCCGGTACGGCTCCTGCGCGTCGAAGGTGATGTGGCGGACGGGATTGACGAACATGCGGCTCCTTGTGGACGGCTCCGTATACGGAACCGAGCTGTGCGACGCCCGGAGTTGAACCGGGTACCTGCTCGAAACGTGGGTTAACTCAGCGGAAAAGCGCGGCCCTTAGCGTGACGGCCACGTTCCTTCCGCCAATGGTGACCCATGGGCCGGCAAAGCGGCGGTGGGCGGGACGGAAAGCCTTTCCCTGTGTTGGGCAAGACACGCTTGGCTCGGATATGCGCAGGTCAACAAAGTGTTGACGGCCCATAAGGTCGGCTCGGCGCGACGTTGATCATGTCCCGGAAGCTTGGTGATTGCTGTGCAGCTGACCCCCCACGAGCAGGAAAGACTGCTCATCCACGTCGCCGCCGACGTGGCCGAGAGACGCAAGGCGCGGGGCGTGCTCCTCAACCATCCCGAGGTGATAGCCCTGATCACCGCACACATCCTCGAAGGAGCCCGCGACGGGCGCACGGTGGCCGAGCTGATGGCCTCCGGGCGGACCGTGCTCTCCCGTGAGGAGGTCATGGAGGGGATACCCGAGATGATCCACGACGTCCAGGTCGAGGCGACCTTCCCCGACGGCACCAAGCTCGTCACCGTCCACGACCCCATCGTCTGAGAGCGAGTCCCGCATGATCCCCGGCGAAATCGTCTACGGGGACGGCCCGGTGCGCCTCAACGAAGGCCGGCCCGTCACCCGACTCACCGTGCTCAACGCCGCCGACCGGCCCGTCCAGGTCGGCTCGCACTACCACTTCGCCGAGGCCAACCCCGGCCTCGATTTCGACCGCCGCGCCGCCCACGGACTGCGCCTCGACATCGCCGCGGGCACCGCGGTCCGCTTCGAGCCGGGCATCCCGGTCGCCGTGACCCTCGTACCGCTGGCCGGGCTGCGCACCGTGCCGGGACTGCGCGGGGAGACCGGAGGGCCGCTCGATGGCTGAGATATCGCGCCAGGTCTACGCCGACCTGTTCGGGCCCACCACCGGCGACCGCATCCGCCTCGCCGACACCGACCTGTTCGTCGAGATCGAGCAGGACCTCGGCGGCGGCCCCGGCCGGGCCGGCGACGAGGCCGTCTTCGGCGGCGGCAAGGTCATCCGCGAATCCATGGGCCAGGCCCGCACCACCCGCGCCGAGGGCGCCGCCGACACCGTCATCACCGGGGTGGTCATCCTCGACCACTGGGGCATCGTCAAGGCCGACGTGGGCATCCGTGACGGCCGGATCTGCGGCATCGGCAAGGCGGGCAACCCCGACACCATGGACGGCGTCGACCGCGCACTGGTGATCGGCCCCGAGACGGAGATCATCGCGGGCAACGGGAAGATCCTCACGGCGGGTGCCGTCGACGCCCACGTGCACTTCATCTCCCCGACCGTGATCGAGGAGGCCCTCGCCTCCGGCATCACCACCCTCGTCGGCGGCGGCACCGGCCCCGCCGAGGGCACCAAGGCCACCACCGTCACCCCCGGACCCTGGCACCTGGCCCGGATGTTCGCCGCGCTGGAGGCCCACCCCGTCAACATCGGCCTGCTCGGCAAGGGAAACACCATGTCCCGCGAGGGCATGTACTCCCAACTGCGCGGCGGAGCACTCGGCTTCAAGCTCCACGAGGACTGGGGATCCACCCCCGCCGTCATCGACGCCTGCCTCACCGTCTGCGAGGAGACCGGCGCCCAGGCCGCCATCCACACCGACACCCTCAACGAGGCCGGGTTCGTCGCCGACACCCTCGCCGCCATCGGCGGACGGACCATCCACTCGTACCACACCGAAGGCGCGGGCGGCGGGCACGCTCCCGACATCATCACCGTGGTCTCCGAGCCGAACATCCTGCCCAGCTCCACCAACCCGACCCGGCCGCACACCGTCAACACCGTCGAGGAACACCTCGACATGCTGATGGTCTGCCACCACCTCAACCCCGCCGTCCCCGAGGACCTGGCCTTCGCCGAGTCCCGGATCCGGCCCTCCACCATCGCCGCCGAGGACGTCCTGCACGACCTCGGAGCCATCTCGATCATCTCCTCCGACGCCCAGGCCATGGGCCGCGTCGGCGAGGTGATCCTGCGCACCTGGCAGACCGCCCACGTGATGAAGAAGCGGCGCGGCTCCCTGCCCGGCGACGGACCCGCCGACAACCACCGGGCCCGGCGCTACGTCGCCAAATACACGATCAACCCCGCCGTCGCCCAGGGCCTGGCCCGCGAGATCGGCTCCGTCGAGACCGGCAAACTCGCCGACCTCGTGCTGTGGAAGCCCGCCTTCTTCGGGGTCAAACCCGAACTGGTCATCAAGGGCGGCCAGATAGCCTACGCGCAGATGGGCGATGCCAACGCCTCCATCCCCACCCCGCAGCCGGTCCTGCCGCGCCCGATGTTCGGGGCCTACGGGCGGGCCCCCGGGCTCAACTCGGTCAACTTCACCGCCCAGGCGGCCCTCGACGACGGACTGCCCGAACGGCTCGGACTCGGCAAGGAGTTCGTCGCCATCGAGAGCACCCGCAAGGTGACCAAGGCGGACATGCGCAACAACGATGCCATGCCGAGGGTGGAAGTCGACGCCGACACCTTCACCGTCACCATCGACGGCGAGGTGGTGGAACCGGCCCCGGCGGCGGAACTGCCCATGGCCCAGCGCTATTTCCTCTTCTGATGGGAACCCTCTGATGGGAAGGGGCCCCGTCCGATGAGCCTCGCCACCCTCCTCGTCCTCGCCGACGGCCGCTTCCCCGCCGGAGGGCACGCCCATTCCGGCGGGGCCGAGGCCGCCTGCAAGGCGGGCCGGATCCACGACGCCGCCACCCTGGCGGAGTTCTGCCGGGGCCGGCTGCACACCGCCGGGCTCGTCGCGGCCGGGCTCGCCGCGGCGGCCGCCCTCGGGATCGACCCGGCGGCCCTCGACGAGGCCGCCGACGCCCGGACCCCGTCGCCCGCGCTGCGCGCCTGCGCCCGGCGGCTCGGGCGCCAGCTGATGCGCGCCGCCCGCGCCACCTGGCCCGGCGCGGAACTGGACGCGCTGGCCGCCGCGTTCCCGCGCGGGGCGCACCAGCCCGTGGTGCTCGGCGTGACGGCCCGGTCGGCCGGGCTCGGGCCGCTCGACGCCGCGCACGTGGCCGCGTACGAGAGCGTGAGCGGGCCGGCCACCGCCACCGTACGGCTGCTCGGCCTGGACCCCTTCGAGGCGAGCCGGGTCCTGGCCGGGCTCGCACCCGAGCTGGACTCCGTGTCCCGCCGCGCGGAGCGGGCCGCGCTGCGGGCCCGCACCGGCGGTACGCAGACCCTGCCCGCGGCCTCCTCGCCGCTGCTGGACATCGCGGCGCAGGCCCATGCCGACTGGCCGGTACGGCTGTTCGCCTCCTGATCCCTCATCCCTCCGGCGCCCCGCCCCGCACGCCCCCGCATCCCCCTGCCCCAGCTCAAGGAGACCTGCCATGCACCTCGACCACTCCCTCGGCGGTGTGACCTTCCCGCACCGCCACACCCACAGCGCCGAGCCGCTGCGGGCGGACGGGACCCGCCGGGCCCTGCGCATCGGCCTCGGCGGGCCCGTGGGCTCCGGGAAGACCGCCACCGTCGCCGCCCTCTGCCGGGCCCTGCGCGCGGAGCTGTCCATGGCCGTGGTCACCAACGACATCTACACCCGCGAGGACGCGGAGTTCCTGCTCCGCGAAGCCGTCCTGCCGCCCGAGCGGATCAGCGCCGTGGAAACCGGGGCCTGCCCGCACACCGCCATCCGCGACGACATCTCCGCCAACCTGGAGGCCGTGGAGGAGCTGGAGGAGGCCTTCCACGGGCACGGGCGGCTCGACCTGATCCTCGTCGAGTCCGGCGGAGACAACCTCACCGCCACCTTCTCCAGGGGGCTCGTCGACGCCCAGATCTTCGTCATCGACGTGGCCGGCGGCGACGACATCCCGCGCAAGGGCGGCCCCGGCGTCACCACCGCCGACCTGCTCGTCGTCAACAAGACCGACCTCGCCCCGCACGTGGGCTCGGACCTGGACCGGATGGCCCTCGACGCCGCCGCGCAGCGCGGCGAACTGCCCGTCGCCTTCCAGTCCCTGCGCGGCGGGGAGGGCGTGGGCCCGGTGGCCGCCTGGGTGCGCGAGCGGATCGCCGCCTGGACCGCCCGGTGAGCCCCGCGGTGAGCCCTACGGTGATCCCCGCACGCGTCCCCACGGCGACGGGCGTGGTGCACCCCGCCCGCCCCCCGGCCCCCGCTCCGGCCGGCCTGCGCGCCACCGCCCGGATCGGCGCCGCCGCCGACGGCCGGGGCTCCACCGCCCTGCCGCTGCTGGCCGGGGAGGGGCCGCTCGCCCTGCGCCGCACCCGGGGCGGGCCAGGGGAGGCGGGCGTCATGCTGGTCGGCGCCATGAGCGCTCCCCTGGGCGGGGACCACCTCACGGTCGAAGCCACCGCAGGAGCGGGCGCCCGGCTGGTGCTCCGCTCGGCGGCGGCCACCCTGGCGCTCCCCGGCCGGAACGGGGAACCGGCGCGGTACGACGTACGGCTCCGGCTCGGGGCCGGGGCGGCGGTGCGCTGGCTGCCGGAGCCCCTGGTCTCGGTGCGCGGCAGCGACCTGCGGGTCCGCACCCGCGCCGAACTCGCCCCCACCGCCCGGCTCCTGCTGCGCGAGGAGCAGGTGCTCGGCCGCACCGGGGAGGCTCCGGGCCTGCTGCGGTCCCGGCTCACCGTGACCCGGGACGGGCGCCCGCTGCTGGACCAGGAGGTGGCCTGCGGACCCGGCGCGCCCGGCGGCTGGGACGGTCCGGGGGGACTCGCGGGCCACCGGGCACTGGGCCAGCTGCTGGTGGTGGACCCGGAGTTCGCGAAGGCCCCGCCGCAGGCCGGGATGCTGGGGGAGTTCGCCGCCATCACGCCGCTGGCTGGTCCGGCCGTCCTGGTCACGGCCCTGGCCCCGGACGCACTGCGGCTCCGCGAACTGCTCGACTCCGCCTGCGCCACCTACGGTTGGTGAACCCGGGCGGCCGCCACGGCAGACGGCCGCCGAACCCGGGACGAACCCGACACCGCTCAGCGGTACACGCATTTCCGGATATCGGGTTGGCAAAGAACGGCCCCGTGCTCTGTCGCCCGCTCCCGGTCAGGCGGAAGTATCCCCTGCAGATGCCGACGCACATTCACACCGGCACGAACCACGCCGCCCACGGCGGCAGATGACGCAGGGGGAACAACCACGTGATACGCAACGCGGTGCTGGGGAGCGCCGCAACTCTGGTCACCGGCACGCTGGCGGCGAGCCTGCTGCTCGCCCCGTCGGCGTCGGCCTCCTCCACCTTCTCGTCCGGCCCCTCCGGCCGCGACAACCCGATCGCCGAGGCGTTCGGCACCCAGATCGCCGCCGCCCGCGCGGCGCGCGCCGGGATCGACTGGAAGGACTGCCCGCCCGACTGGGGATTCGCGGCGCCCATCCAGTGCGGCTTCGTGAAGGTCCCGCTCGACTACAGCAAGCCCTTCGGCAAGACGATCGACCTCGCGGTCGACCGCGCCGTCAGCACCGGCACCAAGGAAGAGCGCCAGGGCGCGCTCGTCTACAACCCCGGCGGCCCCGGCGGCTCCGGCATGCGCTTCCCCCGCCGGATCACCACCAAGAGCCCGCTGTGGGTCAACACCGCGAAGGCGTACGACTTTGTGGGCTTCGACCCGCGCGGCGTCGGCCACTCCGCGCCGATCTCCTGCATCGACCCACAGGAGTACGTCAAGGCCCCCAAGGCCGACCCGGTGCCGGGCAGCAAGGCCGACAAGGACGCCCAGCGCAAGCTCGCCGAGGAATACGCGGACGGCTGCAAGGAGCGCAGCGGCGAGATGCTGCCGTTCATGACCACGCCGAACGTCGCGCGTGACCTGGACGTCATCCGTGCCGCCCTCGGCGAGAAGAAGCTGAACTTCCTCGGCGTCTCCTACGGCACCTACATCGCCGGGGTCTACGCGACCCTGTTCCCGACGCACGTGCGCCGCATGATCGCGGACAGCGTGGTCGACCCGTCCCGCGACAACATCTGGTACGAGGCCAACCTCGGCCAGGACGTCGCCTTCCAGATGCGCTGGAACGACTGGGAGGACTGGGTCGCCAAGAACGACGCCTCCTTCCACCTCGGTACCACCCGCGCCGCGGTCGAGGCCAAGTGGCTGGAGCTGCGCGCCAAGGCCAAGGCCAACCCGCTCGGCGGGATCGTCGGCCCGGCCGAGCTGATCGGCTTCTTCCAGAGCGCCCCGTACTACGACTCCTCCTGGGTGCCCGTCGCCCAGACCTGGGCCGCGTACGCCGCCGGTGACGAGCAGGCGCTGATCGACGCCATCGCCCCCGACATGAGCGACATCCAGGGCAACGCCTCGGCCGAGAACAGCAACGCCGTCTACACCGCCGTCGAGTGCGCCGACGCCAAGTGGCCCACCAGCTGGTCCAAGTGGGACCGGGACAACTCCAAGCTGCACGCCCAGTACCCCTTCATGACCTGGGCCAACGCGTGGATGAACCTGCCCTGCGCCACCTGGAAGTCCAAGCAGCACCACGCGATCGAGGTCGGGGTCGGCGCTCACCGCGGCCTGCCTCCGGTGCTGATCGTCCAGGCCGAGCGGGACGCGGCCACGCCGTACAAGGGCGGGGTCTCGCTGAACCAGCGGCTCGCCGGCTCGCGGCTCATCACCGAGAAGGGCGCCGGCTCGCACGGTGTCACCAACCTGGTGAACCCCTGCATCAACACCCGGGTGGACACCTACCTGCTCACCGGCAAGGTGGACGCCCGGAACGTGACGTGCGATCCGCACGCCACCCCGGTGGCCCCGGCCCCCGTCGCCGCCAAGCTGCTCGCGCCGGCCCCGGCCGCCGACCAGCGGGCGATCGACGAGCTCCCGGCCGTCCGCTAGCCGGACCGGGCGGGAACAGCTCCACACCGCACGGGAGAGGGCTCAGCGCAACCTGCGCCGGGCCTTCTTCCGCGCTTCCTCTTCCTCCGCCTTGACCTCGGCGGCGTACCGGTCCACGTACTCCTGGCCGGACAGGGCGAGGACCTCGTACATGATCTCGTCGGTGATGGCCCGCAGCACGGCCCGCTCGCCCTCCATCCCCGCGTACCGGGAGAAGTCCAGCGGCCGGCCGAAGCGGATCGTGACCCGGCGGATCTTGGGGATCTTCTGCCCGGGCGGCTGGATCTCGAAGGTCCCGACCATCGCGCACGGGACGACGGGCACTTCGGCGCCGAGTGCCATCGCCGCGACGCCGACCTTGCCCTTGTAGAGCCGCCCGTCGTGCGAGCGGGTGCCCTCCGGGTAGATGCCGAGCAGCTCTCCCTTGGACAGCACCCCGAGTCCCTCGCGGAGCGCCGCCTGACCGGCGTCCTTACCGGACCGGTCGACCGGGATCTGTCCGGCGCTGCGGAAGAAGGCGGCGGTGAGCCGTCCCTTCACGCCCGGTCCGGTGAAGTACTCGGCCTTGGCGAGGAAGGTGATGCGCCGTTTGAGGATCGCGGGCATCAGGAAATGGTCCGAGAACGACAGGTGGTTGCCCGCGATGATCGCGGCCCCGTCCTCCGGGATGTTCTCCAGTCCTTCGATGCGGGGCCGGAACAGGAGCCGCAGCAGCGGTCCCAGGATCACGTGCTTGAGCAAGTGGTAGAACACCAAGCGGCTCCCGTCGACGTCCCGTGGTCACGGACATCCTACGGACGGCTCGCGAGGGGGTGGAGGGGGCGGCGGCTCACGCACCGCCCGTGGCCGCCATTCCCGCGGTGAGCAGCCCCAGCACGACCCAGCCGAACCACAGCCAGCCGTTGCTTCCCAGGGCCACGGAATACGTGGCGATCGCCACCAGAGAGGCGAAGGTCATCACTGCCATCGCCTTCACGGATCCGGTCATGCCCCATGGTGGCGCCTGAAGGTGGTCCCGCGCTACTGGCCACGCGCTTGGAGCGAGGCGAGATACGAGTTGTAGGCCGCCAGCTCCTGGTCCCCGTTGCGGTCCTCGGACCGGTCGGAGCGCTTCGCGGCCCGCTGTTCCGAGTGGTACCACTGGTAGACCAGCGCGATCAGCACCAGCACCGAGGGGATCTCGCTGAAGGCCCAGGCGATGCCGCCGCCCCACTGCTGGTCGAGCAGGGGGTCGATGCCGAGGGAGGCGGGCGGGTTCGCGTACGTCTTGATCATCGGCTCGCTGCCCATCATCAGCGCGATGCCGAAGAAGGCGTGGAAGGGCATTCCGGCGAACAGCTCCAGCATCCGCATCACGTAGCCGGGGCGGTGCGGGCCCGGGTCCACGCCCATGATCGGCCAGAAGAAGACGAGGCCGACGGCGAGGAAGTGCACCATCATCGCGATGTGGCCGGTCTTCGAGCCCATGAGGAAGTCGAAGAGCGGGGTGAAGTACAGCCCGTAGAGGCTGGCGATGAACATCGGGATGGTGAACACCGGATGGGTGATCACCTTCATGTACCGGCTGTGCAGGAGCATCAGCAGCAGCTCGCGCGGCCCCTTGTGACCGCGGGCCGCGGGCGGCAGCGCGCGCAGGGCCAGCGTCACGGGCGCGCCCAGCAGCAGCAGGATCGGGCTGAGCATGCTGATCACCATGTGCTGGACCATGTGCACGCTGAACATGACCATGCCGTAGTCGTTCAGCTTGGTGCACATCACCAGGGCCACGCTCAGCACGCCGATGGTGAAGGCGACCGTCCGCCCGACCGGCCAGGCGTCCCCGCGCCGGCGCAGCCGCACCACGCCCCACCCGTACAGCGCGAGGCCGAGGAGCGAGCCGATGAGGAAGAAGGCGTCGAAGGAGAACTCCAGCCCGCGCCCGAGGGTGAAGGGCGGCAGGTCCATGTCGTGCATGTCCATGCCGTCGTGCGCGAGGTAACTCAATCTCTTCACTCCCTTGACCCGTGGTGCCCCACCACAGTAATGCCGCCCCCGGACGGGAAATCGTCCGGGGGCGGCCATTACGGGAGTGACACGCGGAAAAGGGGAAAGATCACAGCACGTTCTGTGCCTCGTCGTAGCGCTCGGACGGGACCGTCTTCAGGGTCTGGACCGCCTCGTCGAGCGGGACCATGACGATGTCCGTGCCGCGCAGGGCCGTGAGCATCCCGAACTCGCCCCGGTGGGCGGCCTCCACGGCGTGCCAGCCGAAGCGGGTCGCCAGGACGCGGTCGTACGCCGTGGGGGTGCCGCCGCGCTGGACGTGGCCCAGGATGACCGGCCGGGCCTCCTTGCCGAGGCGCTCCTCCAGCTCGACGGCGAGGCGGTTGCCGATGCCGGCGAACCGCTCGTGGCCGTACATGTCGGTGCCGCCCTCCTCGAGGGCCATCGAGCTGCCCGCGGCGGGCTTGGCGCCCTCGGCGACCACGACGATCGCGAAGCGCTTGCCCTGCTGGAAGCGTTCGCCGACGATCGCCGTCAGCTCCTCGATGTCGAAGGGGCGCTCCGGTACGACGATCGCGTGCGCGCCGGCCGCCATGCCCGAGTGCAGGGCGATCCACCCGGTGTGGCGGCCCATGACCTCGACGACCATCACGCGCTGGTGGGACTCCGCGGTGGTCTTCAGCCGGTCCAGCGCCTCGGTGGCGACCCCGACGGCGGTGTCGAAGCCGAAGGTGACGTCGGTGGAGGCGATGTCGTTGTCGATCGTCTTGGGGACGCCGACGATCGGCAGGCCGCCCTGCGAGAGCAGGTTCGCGGCCTTCAGGGTGCCTTCGCCGCCGATCGGGATGATGGCGTCCAGGCCGAGATCGGCGACGTGGCCGCGGGCCCGCTCCACGCCGTCGCGCAGATGGGCGGGCTGGACCCGGGAGGAACCCAGAATCGTTCCGCCACGGGCCAGGATGCCGCTCACGGCGTCCAGGTCGAGCTTGCGGTAGTCGCACTCCAGGAGGCCGCGCCAGCCGTCGTGGAAACCGATGACCTCGTCTCCGTGGTCGACGACGGCGCGGTGCACGACGGAGCGGATGACGGCGTTGAGCCCGGGGCAGTCGCCTCCGGAAGTGAGCACACCTATGCGCATGGCAGGGAGGACCTTTGCAACGTGGGCCGACGACCGGACCACGTCGTCCGGTTGGAACTACCCAGCACCCTACAAGCGGATCGAGGGTGGACTGAACCATCCTCCACATGCTGGTCAGATCAGTCGTACGAAAACACGTCGGCCCGGATGCCCCGAGGGGAATCCGGGCCGAACGCCGGGTATCGGCGGTGCCGGTGGTGCCGGTGGTGCCGCTGGCGGTGCGGCTACGCGGGCTGCGTGGCCGCCGCGATGCGCTCGGCGCGCAGCGCCTCGTACCAGCGGTCGTCGATGGGCGGCAGCGCGTTCACGTCGAGGGCCAGCTTCAGCAGCAGGTCCGCGATCTGCGGGTTGCGCGCCATCACGGGACCGTGCATGTACGTGCCGAACACCGTGTCGTTGTACGCGCCTTCGGTGCCGTCACCGGTGCCGTTGCCCCGGCCGAGCCGGGTGTGGGCGAACGGCCTGGCCGTCGGGCCGAGGTGCGTGACGCCCTGGTGGTTCTCGAAGCCGGTCAGCTGCGGCAGCCCGAGCCGCGGGTCGATGTCCGCCAGCACGTCGCCGACGCACCGCTCGCCCTCGCCGCGCACGGTCACCACGTCCAGCAGGCCGAGGCCCTGCTGGCGCTCGCCGACGTCGTTGACGAACTCCTGGCCCAGGATCTGGTAGCCGGCGCAGACGGAGAAGACGATCGCTCCGTTGGAGACGGCGCGCTCCAGGCCGCCGTCGCGCAGCAGGCGCTCCGCGGCCAGTCGCTGCGGCCGGTCCTCGCCGCCGCCGATCAGGTAGATGTCGCCCGAGGTCGGGATCGGCTGGTCGCTGCGCACGTCCACGCGCTGTACGTCCAGGCCGCGCCGGCGGGCCCGGCGCTCGACGACCAGGGCGTTGCCCTGGTCTCCGTACGTGCTGAGCAGGTCGGGGTAGATCCACACCAGACGCAGGCTGTTGTCGCTCATGCTCTTGTCCTTATGGGTACTAGTTGCCGACGCGGCGGCGCACGTCCTGGAAGGCGGTGTAGTTGGCGATCAGCTCGATCTGCCCGGGCGGCGCCAGCTGCACGGCCTCGTCGAGGGTCTCGCACACGCGGAAGTCCAGGCCCGCGACTTCCAGGCGGACCGCGAGGTCCAGCTTGCGGTCGCCGATCACGAAGATCGGGTGGCCGGCCAGGCGCGGGTAGTCCACGTCCCACAGCCAGGAGGTGTCGGTGCCGTCCGCGCCGCGGGCGTTCACCGACAGGATCACCGGGGTCGGCGGCGGGTCGATCAGGGAGAAGGTCTCCAGCCAGCCGGCCGGGTTCTTCGCGAGCAGCAGGCGCAGTTCGCGGCCCTGGAAGCTCACCACGTCGTAGCGTCCGGCGACGGCCTGCACCTGGTACATCCGCTCCAGCGCCACCTGCGGCGGGACGCCGAAGACGGCGGCCACCGCGGCCGAGGTGGCCGCGTTCGCCTTGTTGGCGCGGCCCGGGAGCTGGAGGCTGATCGGCCAGGCGCTGCCGTGCGGGTCGAGCACGTGGTCACCGGAGAGCACCCAGCTCGGGGTGGGACGGCGGAAACCGCACTCGGCGCAGAACCAGTCGTCGCCCGGACGCTGCATGACGCCACCGCAGGAGGGGCACGACCAGGCGTCGTCCTTCCACTCCTGGCCGGCCGCGACCCACACCACGTTCTGCGAGGAGGAGGCCGCCCACACGATCAGCGGGTCGTCCGCGTTCGCGACGACGACGGCCTTGGAGCCCGAGAGGCCCTCGCGCCACTTCTCCGCGAGCATGCGGGTCTCGGCGGCGCGGTCCAGTTGGTCGCGGGAGAGGTTCAGCAGGGCGATCACCTTGGGGGTGACGTCCCGGGCCACTCCGGCCAGGTACTTCTCGTCCACCTCGATGACGCCGTAGCGGGCGTCCGAGCCGCCCGCCAGGGCGGAGGTGATGCCCGCGGGCATGTTGGCGCCCAGGGCGTTCGAGACGACCGGCCCGCTGGCCCGCAGGGCCTCGGCGATGAGCCGGGTCGTCGTGGTCTTGCCGTTCGTCGCCGAGACGAGGACGACGTCGAGATGCTGCGCCAGCGCGCCGAGGAGATCGGGGTCGAGCTTGAGCGCGACCTTGCCTCCGATCACCGATCCGCTTCCGCGTCCCGCGGCCCGCGACACCGCCGCTGCGGCCTTGCCCGCCGTCACGGCCAGCTTGGCCCGCGGCGAAAGCGGCTCTGTGTTGCCTGCCATCGTCCCTTGTCCTCCTTGCGTCGGTCGCCCCCAGCCTATCCATGACCTGCCCGCGCCCCGACCGCGGCGCCCCCGGTCTGCCGAAGATCTCCTCATATAGTCGCCCGTCGTAGGCTTACGGCCATGCGACAGCGCCCCCTCCCCGGTACCTCCGGCATCGTCCGCACCATGAGCCTCCTGGGCGACCCGGTGCTCCATTCCGCTTGCGCGGAGGTCACCGAGTTCGGCCCGGCCCTCGACCGGCTCATCGAGGACATGTTCGCGACGATGTACGCCGCCCAGGGTGTCGGCCTCGCCGCGAACCAGATCGGTGTCGGGCAGCGGGTGTTCGTATACGACTGCCCCGACGACGAGGACGTCCGCCACGTCGGGCACATCGTCAACCCGCGCCTGGTGTCGGCCGACGGGGACGAGTTCCTCGGGCCCGAGGGCTGCCTGTCCCTGCCGGGGCTGGAGGCGGGAACGCTCCGTTACGACAGCGCGGTGGTGGAGGGGGTCACCTCGGACGGCGCGGCCGTACGGATCTCCGGGACGGGGTTCTTCGCGCGGTGCCTGCAGCACGAGTGCGATCACCTGGCCGGTGTGGTGTACGCGGACCGGGTGACCGGGCTGCGGGCCCGCCGCCTGCGCAGGGCCATCCGCAAGACGGACTGGGGCGCGGCGGCGCTGCGCGACTAGCCTCCGGACGGCCGGCGGGGCTGAACTTGGCCCGGCGGCGCCGGATGTGACCGGGTGGGCTCAGAAGCCCGGGCCGTCCGCTCGGTTGCCGGCTGTGGCCAGGCGGCCCCACAGGAGGTCGGTGAGGGCGCTGACGAGTTCCGCGCGTTCGCAGGGGCGTTCGCCGAGCCACCAGTCGCCCGCCGCGTGCATCATGCCGACGATGCCGTGCCCCCAGACCCGGGCCAGGCGTTCGCCGCCGGGGCCCAGGTCCACGCGTTCGCCGATCACCTGGGCCAGTTCCTCGCCGAGGCGGCGCAGCAGCGGGGCCGAGTGCAGGCCGACGTCGAAGCCGCGCTCGGGGGCCTGGGAGTCCTCGGCCGGGTGCATGAGGAAGCGGTAGACCTGGGGGCGGGCCTCGATCGCGGCGAGGTAGGTGTCGAGGGTGGCCTCCACCCGGCTGCGCCGTTCGGCGGGTGCGTCCAGCGCCGCGCGCAGCGAGTCGAGCAGGGCGTCCGTGTGCCGGACGGCCAGGGCCTGGTAGAGGCCCGCCTTGTCGCCGAAGTGGCGGTAGAGGATGGGCTTGGTGATCCCCGCTTCCGCCGCGATGGCGTTCATGGACGCTTTGGGGCCGTCCCTGAGGACGACCCGGTCGGCGGCCTCCAGCAGCTCCCGCCGCCGGCGCTCGCCCGCTCCCGGCTCACCGGACTGCCGTGTGGTCTCCATGCCCTGTTCACTCCCCGCCCTTGCGATGTCCTGAGGCCCACGCAACGTAACACCCCGCACACCCTGGTGATCTCATCGGCGGTCCGTCATCGCCGCTGCTTGACAGTGCTTACCGGCCGGTAACAGACTGGAGTCGGAATGGGGGTTACCGTTGGTAACTACTACGGGGTAACCATCTGCACGGCAGGCGAGACGAAAGCTGGAGGGGACATGGCGGAGTTCACCATGGAGCTCAACGACGACCAGAAGCAGGTGCGGGACTGGATCCACGGCTTCGCCGCCGACGTGATCCGGCCCGCCGCCGCGGAATGGGACGAGCGCGAAGAGACTCCGTGGCCCGTCATCCAGGAGGCCGCCAAGGTCGGCATCTACTCCCTCGACTTCTACGCCCAGCAGTTCTTCGACCCCACCGGCCTCGGCATCCCGATGGCCATGGAGGAGCTGTTCTGGGGCGACGCGGGCATCGCCCTGTCGATCGTCGGCACCGGGCTCGCCGCCATCGGCGTCGTCGCCAACGGCACCGAGGAGCAGATCGGCACCTGGATCCCGCAGATGTACGGCACCCCCGACGACGTGAAGGTCGCAGCCTTCTGCTCCTCCGAGCCCGACGCCGGCTCCGACGTGGGCGCGATGCGCACCCGCGCGGTGTACGACCAGGCCACGGACGAGTGGGTGCTGGACGGCACCAAGACCTGGGCGACCAACGGCGGCATCGCCAACGTCCACATCGTCGTGGCCGTCGTCGACCCCGAGCTCGGTACCAAGGGGCACGCCTCCTTCATCGTGCCGCCGAACACCCCGGGCCTCTCCCAGGGGCAGAAGTTCAAGAAGCACGGGATCCGTGCCTCGCACACCGCCGAGGTGGTGCTGGAGGACGTACGGATCCCCGGTTCCTGCCTGCTCGGCGGCAAGGAGAAGCTGGACGAGCGGCTCGCGCGGGCTCACGAGCGGGCCAAGGCGGGCGGCGGGCAGGGGGTCCCCCCGGCCGAAGGCTGGGGGAGCGTGAAGAACGCGGCCATGGCCACCTTCGAGGCCTCCCGCCCGGCCGTCGGCGCCATGGCGGTGGGCACGGCGCGCGCCGCGTACGAGGTGGCGCTGGACTACGCGAAGACCCGTACGCAGTTCGGCCGGCCGATCATCGACAACCAGGGCGTCGCCTTCCAGCTCGCGGACATGCGGACCTCCATCGACGCGGCCCGGCTGCTGGTGTGGCGGGCCTCCTGGATGGCGGTCGCGGGCAAGCCCTTCACCTCGGCCGAGGGCTCGATGTCGAAGCTCTTCGCGAGCGAGACCGCGAAGAAGGTCACCGCGCAGGCGCTCCAGATCCTGGGCGGCAACGGCTTCACCCGCGAGTACCCGGTGGAGCGAATGCACCGCGACAGCGCGATCTACACCATCTTCGAGGGCACCAGCGAGATCCAGCGCCTGGTGATCGCCCGCACCCTCTCGGGCATGCCGATCCGCTAGCGCGGGGCTCGAACGGGGAAGGGCCCCCGGCGCCACGAGGCGCCGGGGGCCCTTCCGCTGCCGGTTGCCCGGTCAGCGCAGCGGCGTCAGGCAGTAGGGGACGGTGCCTTCGGGGCTGTAGGCCGGCAGGGCCAGGAAGTCGCCGGGGGCGCAGGACCCGCCCGGGGCCAGTGAGGGGCGGGTGGCGCGGTACTGGGCTTCCGGCGCGCCGCAGTCCGTGACGAGGAGCTTCTGGTGGCTCCAGTCGCCCTCGTTGCGGACGCACTGCCCCGACACCAGCGGGTGCGGGGTGTCGTCCCCGGCCGGCACGCCGATCAGGATCAGGGTGGGGATTGCCAGGAGGAGGAACAGCGCCGGTACGAGGAAGAGCAGTGCGGCCGGCCGGCGGCGCAGCGGCTTGCCCGGGTCGAGCGGGGGCCGGTGGCCGCCCGTCGGGGGAGCGAGCCGGCGGAAGGCCGCGCGCGGGCCGAGGTTCAGCAGCAGGGTGAGCGGCGTGATGAGCAGCGACAGCGGACCCCACCAGCCCTGCCACAGGGTGTCCGAGGACATGCGGCGGTAGGTGGCGAGCCCGCAGTCCCGGCAGAACGGCCCCCGCCGGCTCAGGAACCGCATCAGCACGACCATCCCCTGATGGCCGCGCACGGTCGCCTCGGCAGCCGGACCGGCCCCGCAGAACCGGCAGCCGTACGAGGGCTGCGGCGCGGACCAGGAGCCGTACGGACCCGGCTGCGGCAGCACGTGCGGCGCGTGGGCCGCGTACGGGCCGTAGGGGCCGGCGGACTGCGGCGGGGCGTACGGGCCCGTCGGCCCGGGCTGCTGCGGCTGCTGGGCCGCGTACGGACCGTACGGGCCTGCCTGCGGAGGTGGCGGGGTGGCCACGGAGATCCCCCTCGGTCGCGCGGTGATCACCGGGTGCGGTGACGGGGGAACCTTAGCCGCGGCCCTCAGGGCCGCAGCAGTCGGTCCAGGGCGCGGGTGAAGAAGAGCCGGGCCGCCGCCGTCACCAGGGGGTCGAAGGGGCGGCCCAGGCCGCGCACCCGCAGGTCCTCGCGCCATTCGGCCTCGCAGCCGCCCGCCGGCGAGGGGCGGAGCTCGATCTCCGCCCGGCCCCGCACCACGCGGCCGTGTTTGACCAGCCGGACCAGTCCCGCGGACCCGGTGTGCGGGGGCTGCCAGAGGGTGACCTCCATCGGGTCGTCGAAGGTGATGCTCCCCACGCCCGTACGCATGGTGAAACGGGTCCCGGTGTGCGTCGGAGGCGGCGTTTCGATGATCGCCCGGGTGAGCGGGACGGCGGCGGCGTGGCGTTCCCAGTCCGTCAGCCTCCTCCACGCCTCCCCGGTGTCGAGAAGTGTGTGGCGAATGATCCGGATAGCGGGCATGAGCGCATCGTAAGCGGGCATACACACCCTGAACTGGGCGGCGAATATGGGTTCCGCCCGGGGGTGGCGATCAGCAATACTCACCGCCACCGTGGATCGCGGATTCGACCGGGTGACCACCGGCCTTCCCGCCCCACTCTGCGAGGAGGTGCGCCATGTGCTCCCACCAGCCCCCCTGCCCGACCGCCGACAGCGTCGACCACGACGCCGCACGCACCGTGGCCTTCCACCCCGAACAGGGCTGGAACCTGCTGTGCAACGGTGCCGTGGTCTTCGATGACACAGGTGAACTGCTCCCCGACGGCCGCACGGTGGAACCCCGCCGCCCGGCCCTGGTCTGAGCGAGGAGGCAGCATGCGCCAGCAGCTGATCCGAAAGCCCGTCCCGAAGCCCGCACCCCGAGACCTGGACCTGCGTACACCGTCGGGCAGACCCCTCCCGTACTGACGGGAGCCCCGGATTTACGCCACGGCGCCATCGGCTGCGTCCACTGCTTGGGCCCACTGCTCGGGTCCACGGATCGGGCTCAGCCGGTGGACGCCGCCGCGCCGCCCAGGAAGGCGTTCTCGTACGCCTCGTCGCCGATTGCCGCCCTGGCCTGCCGTTCGCCCTGCTCGCGCACGGCCGTGAGCGAGGGGGAACCCATCTGCGGCCGGCCCACCGTGCGCCACCAGGCGTGCCCCGTGCCCAGCAGCCGGGCCGCCAGCTCGCCGTCTCCCATGGCCGCCACCGCCGCCGCCAGCAGGTCGAGACCGAGCGCGATCCCGAAGCGGTCGCCCAGCAGCCGTTTGCCCGACAGCATCGCCCGCGCGTGCCGGGCCGCCTCCCCGTGGTGGCCGAGCCCGAACGCCGCCACGGCCAGGATGTAGTCCGCGTACGCCCGCAGCCAGCGCTCGCCGAGCTCCGCGCAGGCCTCGCGCAGGCCCCGCGCCTCCTGCTCGGCCTCCTCGAAGCGCCCGAGGTCGCACAGGGCGTAGCCGGTGGCCAGCCGGCACAGCAGCCAGCCCACGCCGGTGGGTCTCCCGCCGTGCCCCCCGCGCGCCCGGGGGCCGGCGAGCGCCAGGGCCCGTAGGGGATCGCCCGGCATCAGCACCGCCACCGCGTGCAGGTACGCGGCGCGCAGCTCCGGCTCCGGGTCGGCCAGGGTGGCCGCGGCGCGGGTGCAGGCCTTGCCGAGCTCTTCGGCCGTGGCCAGGTCGCCCTGGAGCAATGTGGTGAGCCCCAGGGCCCACACGGCCTGCACGTACGCCGCTCCCGAGCGCGGGCCCCGGCTCAGGGCCCGTTCCAGGAAGGACCGGCCCTCGTGGACGTGGCCGCAGGAGAACCAGAAGAACCAGAGCGCGCCGGCCGTCTCCAGGGCCGCCGTGGGGTCCGAGCGGAGCAGGTGTTCCAGGGCGGTACGGAGCTGCGCCTGCTCGGCGGTCATCCTGCGGTACCAGTCCAGCTGGCCCGGGCCCATCCAGCCCGGGTCGGCGGCCTTCGCGAGCGCCGCGTACCAGTGGGCGTGCCGGTCGGCGACGACGCGTTCCTCGCCGAGTTCCGCCAGCCAGTCCTGGCCGTACTCGCGGATGGTGTCCAGCAGCCGGTAGCGGGCGCCCGCGCCCCGTTCCCGGCTGCACCGGACCACCGATTTCGCCACCAGGCCCGCCAGGACCCGCTCCACCCGTGCGGCGGGCAGGGGGCCGCCGGAGCACACCGCGCGGGCCGCGGCCACGTCGAAGTCCCCGGTGAACACCGACAGCCGGGCCCACAGCAGCCGCTCGACCGGCTCGCACAGCTCGTGGCTCCAGCCGATCGCGGTGCGCATCGTCTGGTGCCGGGGGAGCCGAGGGGCGGTGGTGCCGCAGAGCAGGTCGAAGCGGCCTTCGAGGCGCTGCGCCATCTGTTCCAGGCTCCACAGCCGCATCCGGGCGCCGGCCAGTTCGAGGGCGAGGGGGATTCCGTCCAGGCGGCGGCAGATGTCCGCGGCGAGGGCCACCCGGTCCGGGTCGGCGAAGGCGGCCGCCGCGTGCGGGGTGGCGGAGATCGCGCGGGCCCGGAACAGGGCCAGGGCGTCGCTGTCGGGTCCGCCGCTGGGCAGCGGGCTGACCTCGACCAGGTCCTCCCCGGGGCTGCGGAGCGGTTCGCGGGTGGTGATGAGCACCGTCAGGCCCGGTGCGGACTGCAGGAGTTCGCCCACCAGGTGCCGACAGGCGGCCACCAGGTGCTCGCACGTGTCGAGGACGAGCAGCAGCTCCTTGTCGGCCATCCACGCGCACAGTTCCTCGTCCAGGGGGCGCGGGGACTGGTGGGCGAGGCCGAGGGCGTGCGCGACGGTGGCGGTCAGCAGGTCGGCTTCGCGCAGCGGGGAGAGCTCCACCCACCACACCCCGTCGGGCCTGCGCTGGCGGGGGTCGCCGGCGGCCCGCAGGGCCAGCCTGGACTTGCCCACGCCGCCGACGCCCGTGAGCGTCACGAGTCGACGCTCGCGCAGCAGGTCGTACAGGAGGCCGAGTTCACGCTCGCGGCCCACGAAGCTCGCCGTTTCCGGCGGCAGGTTTCCCGGCACGGCGCCAGAGTCTGGCCCAGGATCGCCGTCCGTGGAATCTGCCTGATTGTTGTTGACCGAGTACTCACCGAACACGGGAGTATTCTGCGCGATCTTCTTTCTCCGCAGTACCGTTCGGGGCAGATCGAACGAACAGGTTGTCAGGAACTGCTCCCTCGGCGGGAGTTCGGGAAGCCGTTCGGGAGGGCGTTCAGGAGGCCAGTACGACCCGCCGTTCGGCGGAGAAGGCGCCCCAGGTGCCGTCGGGGAGCCGGGCCCGGAGCTTCACCGTCCATGTGGTGCCGGGCGGTTCGGCGACCGTGAGGCGGTGTTCCGCCCGGCCGGCCGGGACGGCGCCCTCTCCGAATTGGATGACGGTGGTGGGGCGGCCGTTGACGTAGAGCTCGTACGCGGTGGTCTGCCGGCCGGTGGCCGGGGCGGTCCAGGCGAGGGTGACCGCGCCCGGCGAGGCGACCGCCGTGAAATCGGCCGGAGCGGTGCCGGTCCGCTGTCCGGGCCCGGGCGGGGTGGTCACGTCCGCGGCGGGACCGGCGGGGGAGGAGTTGTCGGCGCCGTCGCGGGCCCGGACGGTGAAGGTGTACACGCTGTCGGGTCGGAGGTCTTCCAGGACCGTCGTGGTGGTGCCGGGGCCGACCGTGTGGATCCGGGCTTCGCCCTGGTAGACGTCGTACGCGGTGACACCCGTGTCATCGGTGGCCGCGGCCCAGGTCAGCCGGGCGGAGGTGGGCCCGAGGGCCCGGCCCTCCGTACGGGGCGGGGCGGTCGGGGCCAGCCGGTCCTCGGCCGTGGCCGCGGGGGTGGTGGCCGAGGCGGCCGCGCCGGCCGGGGAGGTGTTCCCGGCGGCGTCCCGGGCGCGGACCGTGAACGCGTAGGCCGTCCGCGGGGTGAGGCCGGTGATGTCCGTCATCGTCTTGTCGGCGGGCAGTTCACGGACCAGCCGGTCCGCCTGGTAGACGAGGAAGGAGGTCACCCCGTCGGAGGGCGCGGGCGATTGCCACATGACGTGGACCGAAGTGGCGCTGCCCGCCTGGGCGGTGAGCCCGGCCGGGACCGCCGGGGGTGTGGTGTCGGAGTCGCCGCACGCCGTCAGCGAGACCGCCGCGAGGGCCAGGGCCAGAGTCAGGGCCAGCGCGGGCGCGGCTCCGCGTGTGGACGGCCGACGGGAGCGGCGCGGGGAGCGCGGCGCGGTGCTGGGTGCGGGGTCGTGCACGGCGGGCACCCTCTTCTTCCGTTCTTCGGGTCTTCCGGCTCCTCGGAAAGGTCTAGACATATATGGCATGCTCCGCGGCGGCCGGGCAAGACCCCTGCGCGGCCCTTCCCGCCGGTGCGGCCCGGTTCGTGTTCCTCCGTCCCCGTCTGGCATTATTGCGAGCTCTTTGCAATAACGAAGGAAGTGCACCAGATGAAGGCCCGGACCGTACGGGGAATGGCCGGGGCGACCGCGGCCACGGTGATCGTCATGGGGGCGGCGGCCTGTTCGAACCCCGGGGGAGGCGCCGCGGCGGGCGCCGGGGCGGCCGATTCCGCCGTGGTCGGCATAGCCACCGAGCCGGAGAGCCTGAGCCCGCTGCTGGGCTACGGCAAGGACGGCAACTCGAAGATCTTCGACGGACTGCTGGCGCGCGGCGCCGACATGAAGCTGAAGCCCGCGCTGGCCGAGGCCCTCCCGGAGGTCTCCGCGGACGGACTCACCTACACCTACCCGCTGCGCCGGGGCGTGAAGTTCAGCGACGGACGGCCCTTCGGCGCCAAGGACGTCGTCTTCACCTACCGGACGATCCTCGACGCGAAGACGAACAACGCGTCCAAGTCCGAGCTCGACGCGATCGCGGACGTCACGGCGCGCGGTGAAGACGCCGTCGTCTTCACCCTGAAGTACCCCTACGCCCCCTTCGCCGAGCGGACCGTCCTGCCCATCGCACCCGAGCACGTCGCGGGCGGACAGGACGTCAACAGCGGCGAGTTCACCACCAAGCCCATCGGCACCGGACCCTACGTGCTCACCGCCTGGTCCAAGGGCGAGAAGCTGAGCTTCAAGGCCAACCCGTCCTACTGGGGCGGCGAGCCCGCCGTGAAGAAGTTCACCATGGCGGTCATCAAGGACGACGACGTACGCGCCACCCGGCTGCGCTCCGGCGAACTGGACGGGGCCGTCCTGCCGCCGAACCTGGCCAAGGGGTTCAAGGCCGACACGGCCGACGGGAAACTGAAGACCTACGCCGCCAAGACCTTCGACTACCGCAACGTCACCCTGCCGACCGAGCACCCCGTCACCGGTGACACGGCCGTCCGCCGGGCCCTGGACATCGCCGTGGACCGCGGCGCGCTGGTCGACAAGCTCCTGGAGGGCGCGGGCAAGCCCGCCTACGGCCCCGTCCCGACCGGCAGCCCGTGGTTCGCCGCCGGCACCGAGCGTCCGTACGACCTCGCCAAGGCCAAGAAGATCCTCGACGACGCCGGCTGGATCCCCGGCGCCGACGGCATCCGCGCCAAGGACGGGGTCCGCGCCGCCTTCCCGCTCTGGTACACCTCCGGCGACAAGCTCCGCCAAGACCACGCGCTCGCCTTCGCCTCCGACGCCAAGAAGGCCGGCATCCAGGTCACCACCGAATCCGGCAGCTGGGAGGTCATCGAGCCCCGGATGAAGACCGACGCCGTCCTCGCGGGCGGCGGCTCCCCGGCCGACCCGGACTTCGACCAGTACCTGACGCTGAACTCGGCCCTCGCGGGCGACGGCTTCAACAACATGGCCCGGTACGACAACCCGGCCGTCGACAAGGCGCTGCTCGACGGCCGCAGGAGCGCGGACCCGGCCGTGCGCAAGGCCGCGTACGACACGGCCCAGCGCGAGCTGGTCAAGAACCCGGGCTACGTCTACCTCACCCACATCGACCACCTCTACGTCGTGGCGGACCGGTGGGACGGGCCCTCCACCCAGATCGAGCCGCACGACCACGGCCTCGGAACCGGCCCCTGGTGGAACGTCGAGAGCTGGAAGCCGAAGCGGAAGTGACCCGTCTCCACCGTCTCCACCGCCTCCGGCGTTTCCCCTGGGGGCCGATGGCGCGCATGGCGGGCCGGCGGACCCTGTTCGCCGGCCCGGTCCTGCTCGTCGTGACCTTCGGGGTGTTCGCGGTCGCCTCGCTGTCTCCCTTCGACCCCGTCAAGGCGTACGCCGGCACCGCCGGGCTCACCGCCTCCCAGGCCGGACTCGACCAGCTGCGGATCAACCTCGGCGCCGACCAGCCCCTGCCCGAGCGCTGGTGGGAGTGGCTCACCTCGGCGCTGACCGGCGACCTCGGCACCTCCGCCGTCATGCGCCAGCCCGTCTCCGACGTGATCGCGCAGCGGCTCGGCTGGTCGGCGCTGCTCGCGCTGTGCGCCTTCGCCGTCGCCGTGCTGCTGGGCACCGGGCTCGGCGTCCTGGCCGCGCGCCGGCAGGGCGGGCGCCTGGACCGGGCCGTCTCCGGGCTCGCGTACACCCTCGAAGCGGCCCCGGCCTTCTGGCTGGGCCTGCTCGCCGTCTGGTTCTTCTCGGTGCGCCTGGGCGTACTGCCGTCCGGCGGCCTCACCGACGCGGGCAGCGACGTGGTCACCGCCGGGCAGGTGGCCCGCCACCTGGTACTGCCCGCGCTGGTCCTGGGCATCTCCCAACTGCCCTGGTTCTTCCTGTACGTCAGGCAGGGCGTGGCCGACGCGCTGGAGGAGGATCCCGTACGGGGCGCCCGTGCGCGGGGCCTGGCGGAGCGGCGGGTGCTGCTCGGCCACGGCCTGCGCTCCGGCATGCTCCCGATGCTGACCCTGATCGGGTCGCGGGTGCCGGAGCTGATCACCGGAGCGCTGCTGGTGGAGACCGTCTTCAGCTGGCCCGGCATCGCCGCGGCCACCGTCCAGGCCGCGACCTCGGTGGACTTCCCGCTGCTGGCCGCGCTGACGGTCCTGGCCACGGCTGCCGTGCTCGCAGGGAACCTGCTCTCCGACCTGCTCTACGGTCTGGCCGACCCGAGGGTGGGCTTCGATGGCTGACGCGACCGACGCGACCGACGCGACCGACGCGACCGACGCGACCGAGCCGACCGACCCGACCGGAGAGCGGCTCTGGCGGCCCCACGGTCGCGACCGGAGCTCCACCCGGACCCTGCGGGTGCGGACCTCGGCGGTGATCGTCGCCCTCATCGCGCTGGCGGTACTGCTCGTGCCACCTCTGGTCCAACTCGACCAGCAAGCAGTCGACTTGTCGGCAAAGCTCCTGCCGCCCTCCTGGGCCCACCCCTTCGGCACCGACGACGTGGGCCGCGACCTGCTGCTGCGTTGCGTGTACGGGCTGCGCGTCTCGCTGCTGGTCGGGCTGGTGGCCGCGCTGGTCGCCACCGTGCTCGGCACGGCGGTCGGCGCGCTCGCCGGGGCGCTCGGCGGGTGGCCGGACCGGTGCGTCATGCGGGTGGTGGACGCCCTGTCCTCGATCCCGCACCTGCTGCTGGGCATCTTCATCGTGGCGATGTTCCGGCCGGGGGTGTGGCCGGTGGTCGTCTCCGTGGCCCTGACCCACTGGCTCTCCACGGCCCGCATCGTCCGCGCGGAAGTCCTCTCGCTCCGCTCGCGACCCCACGTGGACGCGGCCGTCTCGGGCGGTGCCTCGCGGTGGCGGGTGGCCGTACGTCACCTCGTGCCCGGAGTACTGCCGCAGGCCGGGCTCGCCGCCGTGCTGATGATCCCGCACGCCATGTGGCACGAGTCGGCCCTGTCCTTCCTGGGCCTCGGCCTGCCGGCGCACCAGGCGAGCCTGGGCAACCTGGTCCAGACGGCCCGCGGTTCGCTGCTCGCCGGCGACTGGTGGCCCACGCTGTTCCCCGGGCTCCTCCTGATCGTCCCGACCCTGGCGATCGCCGGTCTCGCGGGCGCCTGGCGCGAGCGCCTCAACCCCCGCCGCCGCTCGGAGCTGACGCTGTGAAGACCCCCACCCCACCGGCGCCGGAGCCCGTGGCGGCGCCGGCCGGCGCCCCTCAGGGGCCGGATCGGCGTTCCGCCCGGCCCGTCCTCGAACTGGACCGGCTCTCCGTCCGCTTCCGCATGCGCGGCGGCCGGTACGTGGAGGCCGTCACCGACGCCACCCTCGCCCTGACCCCCGGCGCATGCCTCGCGCTCGTCGGGGAGAGCGGCTGCGGCAAGTCCGTGCTCGCATCCGCCCTCCTCGGACTGCTCCCGGGCAACGCCGAGACCGCCGGCTCGGCCCGGCTCGCCGACGGGACCGACCTCCTCGCCCTCGACGAACGCACCCTCGCCCGGAGCATTCGCGGCCGCCGCGTCGCCCTGGTGCCGCAGAGCCCGGCCGCGCACCTCACCCCGGTCCGCACCATCCGCTCCCACCTGGAGGAGACGGTCCGTGAACTGACCGGGGCCGCCAAGGCGGAACTGCGCGAGGCCGCCGAAGCCGCGGCCCGCCGGGCGGCCTTCCCCGCCACCCACCTCGACCGCCATCCCCACGAGCTCTCCGGCGGGCTCGCCCAACGCGCCGCCACCGCGCTCGCGCTGATCGGCGACGCGCCCCTGCTGCTCGCCGACGAGCCGACCACCGGCCTCGACCGGGACCTCGTCCACCGCACCGTCGACGAACTGCGCGCCCACACCCGGGACGCCGGCCGGGCCCTGCTGATGATCACGCACGACCTCGCGGCGGCCCACCGCATCGCCGACACCGTGGCCGTCATGTACGCGGGCCGCATCGTGGAAACCGCCCCCGCCGAAGCCTTCTTCGGCGCTCCGGGCCCCCGCCACCCCTACGCGCGCGGACTCCTCGACGCCCTTCCCGAGCGGGCCTTCAGGCCCGTCCCCGGCGCCCCGCCCGAGCTCGGCGCGCTCCCGCCCGGCTGCGCCTTCGCCGCCCGCTGTCCGCGCGCCGACTCCCACTGCCGGGCCGAGCGGCCCCCGCTCACCGAAGGGGTGGCCTGCCACCATGCTTGAGCTCACCGGCATCACCGCCGGCTACGACCGCCGGGCCCCCGTCGTCCGCGGCGCCCACCTGAGCCTCGCCCCCGGCGAATCCCTCGGACTGCTCGGCCCCAGCGGCTGCGGCAAGTCCACCCTGGCCAGGGTCGCCGCACTGCTGCACCGGCCCGACCGGGGGACCGTGGCCTTCGACGGCCGCGCCGTGACCGGCTTCCGGCACCGCGCGCCGCGCGCCCTGCGGACCTCCGTCGGCGTGGTGTTCCAGCAGCCCCGGCTGGCGGCGGACCCCCGGCTCAGGCTGCGCGAGCTCGTCGCCGAACCGCTCCGGGCCACCGGCCGGCGTGGCGACATCGAATCCACCGTGCCCGAGTTGGCGGAGCGGGTCGGCCTGGGCGCGGACCTGCTCGACCGGCGGCCCCACGAGGTCAGCGACGGTCAGCTGCAACGGGCCTGCGTGGCACGGGCCTTGGTGCTCCGGCCGCGCTGGCTGGTGTGCGACGAAATGACCGCCATGCTCGACGCGTCCACCACCGCCGCGCTGGTCGGCGTGGTCGAGGAGTACCGGGCGGAGTCCGGCGCGGGCCTGCTGGCGGTCGGGCACGACCCCGTGCTGCTCGGCCGCTGGTGCGGGCGAACGGCCCACTGGGACGAGATCGTCAAGGACTGAACACCGGTCACGGACCGTCAACACCCGTTTGGCGGACACGAGTTTCGCCCGAAGAGCCCTCCCGCTGCGCCACCATGGCGCCGCCTAAGGAGGTGTTCCGATGGTGATCTCCCTCTCCGTCCTCGTCCTGCTCCTCGTCCTCGCATGGATCTTCATGCGCGGCGGCGGCCTCAAGCTGTCGCACGCGCTCGTCTGCGTCCTGCTCGGCTTCTATCTCGCGAGCAGCAGCCTCGCGCAGACCATCCACAACGGGGTGTCGGCCACGGCGAACGTGGTCAGCGGCTTCAAGCCCTGACCCGCACCCGCGAGTTGATCAACTGTTGCGCCTTCGTGAATCATCCGGCCCTTCCATGGACTCCTCAGGCAGTGCGATCTAGCGTCTGGCCCCGGCGCGATGTCAGACGCAATGTCAATAAAAACCGAGGACGACCGAGGACAAGGGAGGAAGTCCGGATGTTCCGAAGAGCGCTGAACTGCGCCGTGGCACCCGCTCTCGCCGCATGTGCGGTGTTGTACGGGGTCTCGCCGGCCGCCGCCGACGAGATACCCCTGGCCCCGGGCCACCGCCTGGTCAGCCATTACGAAGGCGCCCCGGCCGCGGCCGCGCCGCTGCCCGGCGAAGCCCCGCCGCAGCACCCCTACCTCGCGCCCAACGGCCGCAGCGGCATGCACTCCGACGCGGCGGGCAGTGCCACCTCGCCCTGGTCGGGACCGCTCGGCAAGAACCCGAAGGTGACCAGCGAGAAGATCGCCGCCCTCGGCGGCGAATGCGCCACCGCCACCTTCGACTCGGGCGGCCGGCTGGTCACGGTGTGCGGCACCTTCGGCGGCTTCAAGGTCAAACTTCTGGAGCCCCGTACGCTCGCCACGCTCGCGGAGTACCAGCTCCCGCAGCGTTCCTCGACGGTCCAGGCGATCACCTCGCTCGACTTCTCGAAGATCTTCAAGGACACCTCGGGCGGCGCCTACTTCTACCTGGACAACCAGGACCGGGCGGTACTGGCCGACTCCCGCCAGCATGTCCTGAGGCTCTCGCACAGCCGGAATTCCGATGGTGTCTGGCAGTTCAAGGTGGACAACGACTGGGACCTCACCGGCCAGGTCCCGCACGACTGCGTCGACTGGACCAACCTGTGGCCCAGCGGCACCTGTGACCCGGTCACCTCGGTGATGCCCGACTGGGACGGCCGCATCTGGTGGGTCACCCGCCAGGGCCGTGTCGGCACCGTGGACCCGGCGACCTCGGTGATCCGCTCGGTCCGACTGGCGGGGGAGGAGATCCAGAACTCCTTCTCGGTCGGCGAGGACGGGGTCTCCATCGTCACCGACCACGCGCTGTACAGCTTCACCGCCTCCGCCGACGGCACCCCCGTCGTGCAGTGGCGACAGACCTACGACCGGGGTACGGGAACCAAGCCCGGCTCGGTCAACCAGGGTTCGGGCACCACCCCGGACCTCTTCGGCAACGGCTACGTCGCGATCACCGACAACGCCGACGACCGGATGAACGTCCTGGTCTTCAAGCGGGGCCCGGACGTGCCCGAGGGGCAGCGGCTGGTGTGCAAGGTCCCGGTCTTCGGACCGGGTGCCTCGACCACGGACAACTCCCTGATCACCTGGGGCAACAGCATCGTCGTCGAGAACAACTACGGCTACGAGAACGTCACGTCGCTGGTCCTCGGCAAGTCGGTCGTCGGCGGCGTGAGCCGCATCGACGTCCGCGCCGACGGCAGCGGCTGCGACACGGTCTGGCAGAGCGCGATCCGCTCGCCCTCCGTGGTCCCCAAGCTCTCCACCGCGAACGGGCTGCTCTACTTCTACGAGAAGGAGCCGAACGTCTGGGGGATCGACGCCTGGTACCTCACGGCCGTCGACTTCCGCACCGGTGAACGCCGCTGGCGTCAGCTGACCGGCACCGGCCCGCTGTACGACAACAACTGGGCCCCGATCACGCTGGGCCCCGACGGGACGGCCTACGTCGGCGTCTTCAACGGCATCGTCTCGGTCCGCGACGGCGGCTGAACCACCGCGGGGACCCGTCCACCGGACGGGTCCCCGCTCAGGGCAGCCGGCCGACGCGCTCGATGGCCACCATCGCCGCGTCGTCGCCCAGGAGGCCGTTCGGGGTGTGGGCGAGGAGATCCGCGCAGAGGTGGCGCAGGAGGGCTTCCGGGCCGTCCCCCGGCCAGTCCGCGGCCCGCTCCGGCAGGGGGTAGAAGACCCCCGACGCGTCACGGGCCTCGATGACGCCGTCCGTGTACAGCAGGACCACGTCCCCCGGCTCGAAGGGGAAGGACTGCGGGGTGAACCCGGTGTCCACGAACTCGGACAGACCCAGCGGCGGAGCCGGATGGTCCACCTGGAGGGGGACGACGCGGCCCGCGCGCAGCAGCAGTGGCGGCGGGTGCCCGCAGCTGACCACCCGCAGCGACGGCTCCCCGTCCGGAATGTCGACCACGGCCGCGGTGGTGAACCCCTCGTCCGGCCGCCCGGGGCCCGAGGAGCCGTCCGCGCCCCGGTCCGGGTCGGCGGCCACGGCGGCCTCCAGATAGCCCACCAGCCCCGGAAGGTCGGCCTCCAGGTGGGCGGCGGCCCGGAAGGCCCCGAGGACGACCGAAGCCTCTCCGACGGCCTCCAGCCCCTTGCCGCGGACGTCGCCGATGATCAGCCGGGTGCCGTCGGTGGTACGGGCGGCCGCGTACAGGTCGCCTCCGATCTGCGCCTCGGCCTGCGCCGACAGGTACACCGAGGCGATCCGCAGCGGACCCATCCGGTCGCGCAGCGGTCGTAGGACCACCTGCTGCGCCGCGACCGCCACGGAACGCAGCTGGGTGAGCTGTCGCTCGTGCACTTCGCGCAAGTGTGCGAAGAACGTGACGAAGGCGGAGATCAGGACGAGGGCGATGATCTGGAAGGTGTGGTTGAGGTCCGTCAGGGAGGTGCGTGCGATGGCCACGCCCACCTGCGCGAGGACCGCCACGGCGCCGACGAAGCCCGTCATGCGCGGCCCGGCGAAGGAAGCGGTGAGGGCGGGGGCGGCCACCAGGAAGGGGCCCAGGTGGACCTCCGGCGGGGCCAGCACGTCGACCACCGTGACCACGGCGATCAGCGCGAAGGGGACCGACAGCAGCACCGCGCGTGATTCCCGGAGCCTGCTGGAGCGTGGGTGCGCCGGTGAGTGGTCCATGCCTCCTGCATACACCGCACACGGCCGGGCGGCACCCGCTCCGGCCGTGGGGCCGGGGCGGATGCCGCCCGGGTGGTGCTCAGGGTGCCGGGGGCGTCAGCTCACCTGGAGGGTGACGTCGTCCACGACGAAGGAGGTCTGCAGGGAGGCGTCCTCCAGGCCCTGGAACTTCAGCGTGACCGTCTGGCCCGCGAACTGGGAGACGTTGTACGTCTTGAGCTGATAGCCGGAGGCCGCGTTCACGTTGGACAGGGTCGCCAGCGTCTGGCCGCCCACCGAGACCGTGAAGGTGTCGTAGACCGTGTTCTCGGTCTCGGCGGTGTCGATGTGCAGGTAGAAGCCGAGCTGGTACGAGGAGCAGCCGGTCGGGATGGTCACGGACTGCGAGGCGCTGTCCGTGCGGGTCGTGCCGTAGCCGTTGAGCCAGGCCTTGTACGTGCCGCCGTGCGGGGTCTGCCCCGCCTGGTTGGTGATGACGTTCGTGGTGGTCGTCCACGGGGTGGTGCCGCTCTCGAACCCGCCGTTGGCGACGAGCTGGCGCGGGGTGCAGGAGGGGCCGGTGCCCGTGACGGTCAGGGTGTAGGTGGTGGTGTGGCTGACCGAGCCCGAGCCCGAGCCGGTGACGGTCAGGGTGTACGTGCCGGGCGCGGTGTTCGCGCCGACCTGGACGGAGAGCGTGGAGGAGCTGCCCGACTGGACCGAGGTCGGGCTCAGCGAGGCGGTGGTGCCGGCCGGGGCTCCGGTCACCGAAAGGGCCACGGTCTGGGCGGCGCCACTCGTGGTCGCCGTGTTGATCGTGGAGCTCGCGGTGCCGCCCTGGGCGGCGCTGCCGGTGGCCGGGGATGCGCTGATCGAGAAGTCCGGGCCGGGGGTGGTGCCGCCGACGGCCTGGTTCCAGACGGTGTAGGCCACGCCGTCGGCGCTGCGGTCCAGGACCGTGGCGCTGATGTTGTTCGTGGTGTCGCAGGAGGCGTGGTAGCAGGGGTCGTACGCCGCGTTCGCGGTGCCGCCCCACTTCGTGGCCTGCGCCGAGGTCTTGCGGGCGCTGGCGCCGGCCGCGTAGCCGGAGGTGGGGATGCCGCCCTGCTGGAAGGAGTAGTCGTCACTGCGGCCCTGGCCCTCGGTGTTCTCCTCGGGAGCGAGGTTCAGGGAGGTCCAGTAGGCCTTGAGCGGGGCGGCCGTGGTGGAGTTGACGTTGTTGATGAAGTAGCCGCCGTTGGTCGAGCCGACCATGTCGAAGTTGTAGTAGGCCTTGATGGCGGTCTTCTGGGTGCTGGTGAGCTGGTTGACGTAGAACTTCGAGCCGTTGAGGCCCTGCTCCTCGTCCGTCCACCAGGCGAAGCGCACGTGCTTGGTCATCGTGGGGTTCTTCTGGGCGAGGACGAGGGCGTTCTCCAGCAGGGTCGCGGAGCCCGAGCCGTTGTCGTTGATGCCCGGACCCGCCGAGACGCCGTCGAGGTGCGCGCCGAACATGACCGTCTGGTCGGCGGGGCCGCCGGGCCAGTCGGCGATCAGGTTGTTCGACGGGTAGGTGCACGAGGTGCAGTTCTGCTCGGTCACCGTGTAGCCGGCGGCCTGCAGCTTGCCCTTGACGTACGCCAGCGAGGCCGTGTAACCGGCGCTGCCCGCACGGCGGTTGCCGCCGTTCTGGGAGGCGATCGTGTTGAACTGGCTCAGGTGCGCCTGGACGGCGGCCACGTCGATGTTCGGCGCGCCCGGGTTGGGCGTGGTGCCGCCGACGGTGAGCGCGTAGTCGACGGTGTGCGAGAGGCTGGTGCCCTGGCCCTTGACCACCACGGTCGAGGATCCGGGGGCCGCGCTGGAGGAAGCGGTCAGCGTCAGCGTCGAGGACTGGCCGGACTGCACGGTGGCCGGGCTGAAGGAGGCGGTGACCCCGGCCGGCAGGCCGGACGCGGTGAGGGTGACCTGCTGGGCCGTGCCCGTGGAGACGGCGGTGGCGACCGTGGTGGTGGCCGAGGCGCCCTGCTGGACGGTTCCCGAGGCCGGGTTCAGCGCCATCGAGAAGTCGCTGTTCTCGCCGCTCGGGGTGCAGGTCGGGTCACCGGCCTGGGCGGGCACGGTGATGGCGTCCCAGGCGCCCTTGGTCTTGTTGAACAGGTTGCAGGTGGCGTCCAGCGACTTGGCGGAACTGAGCGTCGCCGTCCGGTACTTCTTGTAGGACATGCTGGAGGTCTTCAGCAGCATGCCGCCGTAGAAGATCTTGCCGGCGTTCTGCACGCCCACACCGGTCAGCGTGGACTGGTTGCAGGTGCTGCTGTTCGGCTTGCCGCCGCCCGGGCTGGTGCCCTCGGCGAGCAGGTAGAACCAGTGGTTCAGGGGGCCGGCGGCCGCGTGCACCTCGGTACCGGGTATCGCGGAGCTGTAACAGGCCGGGTCGTTGTTGACGGCCGGCGGGTTGTACATGTTGCGGATCGGACCGTTGCCCACGAGGTTGATCATCTCGCCGACGGTGTAGTCCGGAGTGTCGTACGGGGAGGGCTCGTTGATGAACGCCTCGGTCAGCGCGCCGAAGATGTCGCCGGTGGCCTCGCCGAGCCCGGACTCCTGGCCGCTGGTGCCGCCGGGGGTGTTGGAGTCGATGGCGTGCCCGTACTCGTGGGCCACCACGTCCACGCCGGCGATCCACTCGTTGGCGTTGTTGTGGCCGATGCTGACCGAGCTGCCGTCCCAGTACGCGTTCACGTCGTTCAGGCCGACCTTGGCCGGGAAGCTGCGGCCGGTGCCGTTGACGCCGTTGCGGCCGAGCCACTGGCTCAGCATGTCCCACTGCTTCTGCGCCGCGAACATCAGGTCCACGCAACCGGTCTCCTTGGAGGTCGGGTTGCCGGTGCCCCAGGAGTCGGTGGACTTCGAGAAGACCGAGCCGCTGCTGTAGTCGGCGCAGCTCAGGCCGGTCCGGTTCGGGTCGCGCAGGGAGTACGTGCCACCGGAGGCCGTGGTGTCGATCGTCAGCGGGTTCGGGCCGTTCCACTTGCTGTTGCCGCTGCCCGCGACCACCTCGTCGAAGCGGTCGACGACCTTGCCGGTACGGGCGTCCACGAACACGTGCAGCTTGCTGGGGGCCTTGGCGGTCCGCCCGAGCAGGACGGTCTCCCAGGCCAGCACCGCCTTGTCGTCCTTGAGCTTGACGACGAGCCGGCGGCTCTGCACCTGGTCGGTCTTGACCTGCTCGGCGCGCGAGAGGGCCTCGGCGGCCTGGGCCGTGACCGTCGCCGTGGTGGCCACGTCGATCACGGTCGCGGAGGCCGACTGGAGGGCGCGCACCCGGCCCTGGCCGTCGGCGAGCACGACCGCGTCGCCGCCGACGACCGGCAGGCTGCGGTAGCTGCGCTCGTACGCGACCGAGTAGAGGTCCTTCACCCAGGGGGTGACCAGGCGGCGGTCGTACTGCTGCTGCGGGGAGTTGACCAGGCTGTCGAGGCCGCTGCGCACGGCCGCGTCGGCCGCGGCGACCGCCCGTTCGGCAGCGGTGGGCGGGAGGGGATCCGCGTTCTGCGCGGCGGTGGCGGTGGTGGCCAGCGTGCCGGCGAGGCCCGTGGTCAGCACCATGGCCGCCAGGGCGGCCATCCATCTGGTGGGCTGCAAGAGTCCACTCCGATCGTGTGGGGGGATGGGGAGAGGAGAGGAGGGAACGGCGGGAACGGCGGGAACGGCGGGAAAACCGTCTGGCTGTTCGCGGCCGAGTATGGGCGTGTCCATGACGACATCGGGACATCCCTGCCGACATAAGACCGGCGTTATGGTGCCGACGGATGACGCTGCGTAAGCTGCCGGGATGCAGCTGGAGTTGAGACATCTGCAAGCCGTCTGCCAGATAGCGGAGACCGGAAGCCTGGGGGGCGCGGCGCGGGTCCTCGGGGTCTCCCAGCCGGCGCTCTCCGCCCAGCTGCGCCGGATCGAGCGGGTCACCGGCGGCGAACTCTTCGTCCGGGGCCGGCTCGGGGTCGAACCCACCCCGCTCGGCCAGTTCGTCCTGGCGAAGGCCCGCCGGGTGCTCAGCGAGATGGACGCCCTCGGCTCGGAGGCGCGGGCCCGGACGGCCGACGCCCCGCTGCGCCTGGGCTGCATCCTGCTGGTGCTGATCGACGGCCTGATCGCCCGGCAGGACCTGGCCCTGGCGGGCCGGGAGATCACCGTGGACCTGGAGGACTCGGTGACGGCCCTGGTGCGGATGCTCGGCGCGGGCCGCTACGACGTCATCGTGTACGGCGAGGTCAACGACCACGAGGTGCCGCTGCCCGCGGGCGTGACGGCCCGCACCCTGGTCCCCAAGGAACCCTTCTGCATCCGGATGTCAGCCCGGCACCCGCTGGCCCGGCTGGAGGCCCTCGACCTCGCCGACCTCGCCGACGAGCAGTGGATGACCCTGGTGGAGGACGACGACGGCGGACCCGAGGCGCTGGTCGAGGCCTGCGCCAAGGCCGGCTTCGTCCCCGCGCTGCGCTACCGGATCACCGACCGCATGATGCAGTACGACCTGATCTCCGCGGGGCGCGCCGTGTCCCTCAGCCAGCCCACGGCACCCGCCGTGCCGGGCACGGTGATGCGCCCGCTGATCGGGGCGCCGATCACCGGGCGCATCCGGCTCGCCTGGAACCGCTCGACGGTCTCGGCCCGCCAGGCGGAGCTCTTCTACCGGTCGGCCGTCTACGCGTACCTGGCCAATGTGGACAACAACGCCTTCCACCGCGCCTGGTGGGACGACCATCCGGAAGCCCATCCGGTCCTCGACTGACGCTGTTCACAGACGCTGACGTCATTTCATACTCCGTACATGGAACGCCTATTGGGATCCCTTTACGCTCTCCGCATGGCAGTCGCCGCCACACCATCTTGTGAAGTTGATGGGGCGCCTTCGGAGAGCAGGAGGAAATACCCATGAGCAAGAGAATCCGTACGCAGGTCAGCCGGAGAGGATTCCTCGCCGGGACCGCGGCGGCCGCGGCCGCCGCCACCGTGCCCGCGATCGGCCAGGCCGCCGCGACTCCCGCGGCAGCGGCCGCCGTCCGTCCGAACATCCTGTTGATCGTCACCGATGACCAGCCCAAACAGACCGACTGGGCCCTCCAGAAGACCATCGGCTGGCTGGCCGGGGAGGGCGTGAAGTTCAACCACGGCCACGTCACCACCCCGCTGTGCGCGCCCTCCCGCTCCTCCGTGTTCTCGGGCCGCTACGCCCACAACCACGGGGTCCGCAACAACGCCGCGTCGGCTTCCCTTGACCAGAACACCACCGTCCAGCGCTATCTGAAGCAGGCCGGATATCGCACGGGCCTCTTCGGCAAATACCTCAATGCGTGGAACATTGCCGACGCGCCCCCGCATTTCGAGGATTTCGCACTGCTCCAGCCCTCGTACGTGGACGGCAAGTGGAACGTCAACGGGACGGTCCAGACGATCAACGGCTACACCACGAACATCATCAAGAACCGGACGCTGAGCTTCCTGGACAAGGCGGCCACCGACACCCGCCCCTGGTTCGCCTACGTCACCCCGTACGCCTCGCACGGACCGCGCACGCCCGAGGCCAAGTACGCGGGCGTGCCCGTACCCGAGTGGAACGGACGCCCCTCCGTCACCGAGGCCGACCGCAGCGACAAGCCGCCCTACATCAAGGAGGCCACCGGCACCCTCGAGGACGGCAAGCGCATCCGCGCCGAGCAGCTGCGGGTGCTGCTCTCCGTCGACGACGCCGTCCAGGCCTTCAAGGACAAGCTGGCGGCCACCGGCCAGCTCGACAACACGCTCGTCATCTACATCGGCGACAACGGCTTCGGCTGGGCCGACCACGGCTGGACCGCCAAGTCGGTGCCCTACAGCCCCGCCCACGAGGTGCCGTTCTACCTCTCCTGGCCCGCCGGAGGCCTCGGCGCCGGCACGGTGGACGACCGCATCGTCGCCAACATCGACATCGCGCCCACCATCCTCGACGCCGCCGGGATCACCCCGAACACCCCGCAGGACGGCACGTCGCTGCTGAGCGCGTACAGCCGCGACCACCTGCTCGTCGAATGGTGGCGGAAGGGACAGGGCACCGACCACCGCACCTGGTCCTCCTACGTCTCCAAGGACAAGCAGTACGTCGAGTACTACACGCTGTACACCGACGCCAACGGCACCGTGGCCGGCACCGGAGAGGTCAAGTTCCGCGAGTACTACGACCTCGCCGCCGATCCGCACCAGCTGGTCAACAAGCTCTACCAGGCCACCCCGGCGCAGGAACGGAACCTGGGCATCCCCGCCCTGGCCGCTCAGCTCGCAGCCGACCGGGTCGGCTAGCCCCCGCCTCCGGCCGGGCGCGCCCCCGCGCGCCCGGCCGGACCGCACCCATCCGCACGTACGTCCACCGGAGCCCTCATGTCCTCCTCCTGCTGCACCCCGGGCCACGACTCCCCGGCCGGCGCCCTGACACTGCTCGCCGCGCCGGTCGTCGCCGCGCCCCGGGCCGTCCGCGGTCTGGTCGACCTCCCCGGCGGGCGCTTCCTCATGGGCGCCGACGACGCGGACGGGTTCCCGGCCGACGGGGAGGGCCCGGTCCGGGAGGTGGCGGTGGCCCCCTTCCGGATCGCGCCGACGACGGTCACGAACGCCCAGTACGCGACCTTCGTCAAGGCCACCGGCCATGTCACGGAGGCCGAGGGCTTCGGCTTCTCCTTCGTCTTCGCCGGTCTCCTCACGGACGAACTCGCCGCCTCCGCACCGGCCGTGGACGGCGTTCCGTGGTGGCGGGCGGTGTCCGGCGCGAGCTGGAGGCATCCCGAGGGACCCGGGTCGTCGATCGCCTCCCGGCAGAACCACCCCGTCGTCCACGTCTCGTGGAACGACGCGGTGGTCTACTGCGGCTGGTCCGGAACGAGGCTGCCCACCGAGGCCGAGTGGGAGTACGCGGCGCGCGGCGGCCTGGAGGGGCGCCGCTACCCCTGGGGCGACGAACTCGCACCGGGCGGCCGGGTGCTGCTGAACATCTGGCAGGGCGACTTCCCCACCACCCACACCGCGGGCCGGACCGGCACCGTCCCGGTGAAGTCGTACCGCCCCAACGGCCACGGGCTCTACAACGCCGTCGGGAACGTGTGGGAGTGGTCCGCGGACCGCTTCGCCCCGGGCCACGAGTCCCGCACGATGCGCGGCGGTTCCTTCCTCTGCCACGACTCGTACTGCAACCGCTACCGGGTCGCGGCCCGCAGTTCCAACACCCCCGACAGCTCCACGTCCAACATCGGTTTCCGGGTGGCCGCCTGAGGGCGGATCAGTCCGTGCGGACGACGAGTCCGGCCACGTGGTCGGTGACCATGTCCAGGATTTCGGCGGCTGCCTTCTCGTCGCCGAGAACCAGGAAGTTCAGGGTCACCCCGTCCGTCATGGCCGCCAGATAGCGGGCCAGCACGGCCACCGGCACGCTCAGCTCGAACGGCGTGATCCGGCGCAGCTCCTCGAGCAGCTCGGCGTACGTATCGCAGTAGGACTCGTACTGCTTGCGCGCCAGGTGCCCGAACTCCGGCCGGCGCAGCGCGTACTGGGTGAGCTCGTAGGTGAGCATGTGCGCGTCCGGCCCGGCCACCACGTGGTCCCAGTACGCCTGGAAGCCGGCCCGGATGGTCTCCCGCAGCGTCGGCATCGGCACGATCGCGGCCTTCACGAGGGTCACGTAGTGCGCGGTGATGGTCTCGATGACCGACTCCAGCAGCGCCTGCTTGGAGTCGAAGCAATAGTGGAAGACGCTCAGGGAGACGCCCGCCTCGGCGGCGATGGACCGGGTCGTGGTCCTGGACACCCCGTCGCGGGTCATCGCGCGGATCGCCGCCTCCGTCAGCTGCCTGCGCCGGTCGGTCAACGGCATCCGTGCCATGTACGGGTCCCCCTTCGCTCCGGTGCGCCCCGAGCGGGGTGTCCGCGGGCGCACCGGCCCCCGGACACCCCGCTCGACGCCGTCAGCTGCTGTATACGCCGACTTCGTACAGGGAGTAACCCCACTGGGTACCGCGTCCCGCTCCGTGGACGCGCACGTACCGGGCCGGGACCCCCGCGAACTGCGCCGTGTCCAGGCCACCGTCACCGCTGGCCGTGGACCAGGCCGTCTGCCAGTTCGTCCCGTCCGGGGAGAGCTCGATGCGGTACGACTTCCCGTACGCGCGCTCCCATTCGAGCGTGACCCGCTTGACCAGGGACGGGGAGCCGAGGTCGAACTGCACCCACTGGCCGTCGCTCCAGTCGCTCGCCCAGCGGCTGCCCCGGTCGCCGTCCACGGCCCTGCCGGGCGCGTAGCTGACGAACGGGTTCCACTCGGCGGAGCTCGCCGAGGCGGCCGCCCCCGAGGCGAGGTTCACTCCGGCCTTGTGCTGCTCGGAGTTGCCCCAGGTGCGCAGGTAGGACTCGGCGCCCTTGAACAGGTCGTCCACCACGCCCTGCCCGCCGACCAGCCGGATGTCCTCGATCCAGTCGGGCACCAGGCCGTAGTGCGAGGCGCCGTCGGTGTTGAGGTCCCACGTGCGCTGGCCGGTGGTCACCTTGTCGATGACGGAGCCGCCGTCGGTGCTGCGGAAGGGGTACGTGACCGGGTTCGGCGTGTTCGCCCCGCGCGGGCCGGGCCAGCCGCCGACGCCGTTCATGTCGGTGCCGTAGCCGTAGCCGACGTTGTACTTCTCGCGCAGCGCGTCGGTCCGCTTGGCCTCCGCGCTGAAGCCCTCGGAGCCGCCCATGTACGCGGCGGCGAAACCGCCGAGCTTGTAGAGCCGCTCGGTCCAGCCCAGGTCCATCCAGCTGTGCGAGGAGATCACGCCCGGGTACGACTCGGTCTCGAGGATGTCGAAGGCCTGGCCGGCCGCCTTCACGCTCATGTGGTCGAGTTCGAGCATCATCTTGCGTTTCATCATGCCGCGCACCGCGTAGTCACCGAGGTCGGTGAGCCCGCGGGTGTTGCACTGGGCGCCCGAGGCGTACGAGGGCACGCTCACGCCCGCCGGCAGCTGCTTCTCGGCGGAGGCCGCCGGGGCCAGGCCGATGGGGTTGTCGTGCTGCGGGCCCGCGCACTGCTCGGTCTTCCAGAAGGTGCCCGTGGAGAGGAACTGCCCGACGTTGATGGCCGTTCCCAGCGCGCCCTCGTCGAAGCGGACCCCGCACAGGGCGTTGTCGAACTTGTGGCACAGGAACATGCTGCGCACGCCGAGGTTGTACAGCTCGTCGAGCCCGCGGTCGATGTCCTGCTTGCCGCACTGCGCGATGTCCAGGATCTGCTTGCAGCCGAAGGGCTCGGAGGTCTCGACCCCGAGGACCACGGCCAGCTTGCCCTGCTTGATCACCTCACGGGCCTGGGCGGAGTCGGTGACGATGCGGAACCAGCCCTTGCCCGCGCCGCCGTACATCTTGTCGATGTAGGCCTGCATGTCGTAGGTCTTCTTCGCCTCCAGGCGGATGGCGGTCATCTCGTCGCAGCCGCGGTCCTTGAAGAAGTAGACCGAGCAGATCACCCCGTTGGTGACGAGGTCGTTGACGAGGACGCGCTGCCCGCCGCGCCAGGCGCGCTCGATCCAGGCGTAGTAGTTCTGCTGGTGGGTCAGCGAGTCGTGGGCGGGCCAGTCCTTGAAGGTGGGCCAGCCGTCGGGGTCGTGCTTGCCGTCGCCGCCCTTGGTGATGAAGTCGAAGATCGCGAGGCTGCCGTCGGGGTAGTGCTCGGGACAGTCCTTGAGCGCGTCGGCGATGCCGGCGTCGGAGAAGGGCTTTCCGCAGATCAGGCGGCCACCGAAGCCCTCGTTGGACATGATGTGGTCGTGCGCGTCGACGAAGCCGCGGACGTTGCCCTGGGCGTCGGTGCCCTTGAAGGGTTCACCGGTCACGTTGATCTGGGAATCGGGCGCGGGCCGTGCGGTGGGGTTCCACCAGCCGTTGTCGGCCGCCGCTCCCGGTACGGGGCCGAGCGCCATGGCGAGCAGGCCGAGGAGCAGGGACAGGATCGCGAACGGCTTGCGCCGGCTGCGGGGGTGTGGTTCCGGTCGTTGCCTTCGTGGTTCTGGGGTCACGGCCACTCTCACGTCCTCGGTCGGCGGAGGGCGCGGTCGAGGACACGGTCCACCGGAGGCGTGGCCGCCCTGGCACCTGTTTGTCATGTCCCGCGCAAGCATTGGGTCGAGAATCGCTACTGCCGGGTACAGAGTCAAGAGTCCGGGTCACATGACCTGATGGATCGTCACCCTACTCGCCCGCAGGGCCGCCGTCAGCGGGATGCGGAGAAGCGGGCGTAGCGCCCGGGGGTGGTGCCGACGACGCGCTTGAAGTGCCGGGTGAAGTGCGACTGGTCGTAAAAGCCCGCCGCGGCCGCCACCTCGGCGGCCGGGCGGCCGTCGAGGAGCAGCCGGCGGGCCAGGGAGACCCGGCGCGAGACGAGGTACTGGTGCGGGGCGATGCCGAAGGCGGCGCTGAACGCGCGCACCAGGTGGGCGGGATGGGCCTGGAGCAGACCGGCCGCCTCCTCCAGGGACAGGCCGCCGGCGGCCCGCTCGTCGAGGAGCTCGCGCAGGCTCCGGGCGAGGCCGGGGCCGGGCGGTACGGCCTGGCATTGCGGGAGTTCGAGGCGGGGGCGGAGCAGGGTGCGCAGCCGTTCGCCGATCAGGGCCAGCCGGCTCTCCGCCTCGAACTCGTCACCGGGGGCGGCCAGGACCCGGTGGAGCTGCCCGACCCGCCGGCGCAGTACGGGGTCGGCGAGGTCGGGACCGTCCACGGCGGCGCCGATGAAGCGCGCGTCCAGCAGGGTGGTGTCGAGGTAGACGACCCGCTTGCGGAACCCGTGCGGGGTCGCGGCCGAGCCGTTGTGCGCAACCTGCGGCGGGAGCAGGCTCACGGTGTCGCCCGGGGTGCCGCGCCGGTGGCGGTCCAGGTCGTAGCGGACGGCGCCGTCGTCGACGATCAGCAGGGTCCAGGCGTCGTGGACGTGCATGGGGTACGCGTGCGCGGTGAAACGGGCGTGGAAGACCTCGACTACACCCGCGACCCGCGGACGCCAGGCCGAGACCTCCTGCTGGGGCTGCACGCAAAGAACGTACAAGACCGTGCGCGGGGACGCCCGGCAGTCTCGGGGCATGAGCGACGAGAAGAAGATCGAGAAGCAGGACGGGCGGGGCGAGCAGCCCGGCGCGGACGTGCCCGTGCGGTTCGACACCAAGATCGCGGTGCTGCTGCGCGAGGACCTGGAGACCTGGCAGCGACTGAACGTCACCGCGTTCCTCGTCAGCGGGCTCGGTACGGCGCTCCCCGAGGTGATCGGCGCGCCGTACGAGGACGCCGACGGGACCCCCTACCTGCCGATGTTCCGCCAGCCCGTGCTGGTCTTCGAGGGCGGGAAGGAGACGGTGACGGCGGCTCACGCACGGGCGGTACGGCGCGGCCTGGCGACGGCGGTGTTCACCTCGGACCTGTTCGGCACGGGCCACGACCGGGCCAACCGGGCGGCCGTGGCGGCGGTGGGCAAGGAAGGCCTCGACCTGGTCGGGATCGCCGTCCACGGGGCGCGCAACGCGGTGGACAAGGTGCTCAAGGGGGCCCGTATGCACCGGTGAGTGCCCGGGACCCGAGCCGGTGGCGGGATGCTGTTTCGGCCACCTGGTGGTGGGGCGGGGCCGCTGCGGCGCGGCCGGCGGGGAGGCCCGGGGCCGGGCGCGGGGGCCACGCCCCGAGCCGTTCGGCGCCTCCCGTCGCCAGGTCCTGAGCCCCCTTCGTGGTGTTTCTGTGGAGGTCGCCCGGAGGCCGGTCGCGGCCTGATCCCCGGCGCCACGGGCGAAACGCGCCATCGGACGCGAAACACGGCTCCGCTGCCCGTTCACGTGTTCTCCGTTTCTGCTTCACCGATCCGTGTGCCCCAGAGTCCTACGCCCCGTGGATTGTCATGCCCGCGGCCATGGGTGGGTGGCCGTTTTCCGGCCACGCACGGCTTGTGGGGAAGGGGGGCGGTCCGGTGTCTCAGCCACGTTTTCTGTTCGTGTCCTGGGTGGATGTAGAAAGACGTCAGGCGCCTGCACCGATGGCGGGGGGACCGCACGTGGTGTGCGGGAGCGGCGGCCACGGCGGCCAGGAAGGCGGGCCCGACGCCGTCACCTGGCGCCTGGTCGGCTCCAACAATCACGAACTCGGCCGCAGCCCTTCCGTGTTCCGCGCCCTCGGCGCCTGTGGCGCGGCCGTGGAACGGCTCCGGGAGCGGATCGGCGAGGCCGTCCCGATCGTGGCGATGTCCTCGGCCTTGGCTTCGGCCGCGAGTACGGGGACGAGTGCAAGTACGAGTGCAAGTACGGGTACGGGTACCCGTGGGGTGGGCGGCGTGCCCCCGGGCGGCTCCGGCGCCCTGTCCGGTTCCGGCGTCGGCGCCTGGACCTGGCAGCTCGTCCTCGACGAGCACTGCGTGGCCGTGGCCGTCCGCACCTTCCGTCGCCAGCGCGAATGCCGCCACAGCCTCCAGCTCTTCCTGTCCGCCGCCGTCGAGGCACAGGTGGCCTCCGGGGTCACCCACACCCGGCGGCTGCGCGGCCTGCGGCTGCCCGGTGCCGGCGACGCCCCGGGGCTGGCCCTGCGCGGGGGAGGCCTGCGATGACCGTGACCACAGTGATCCCCCCGGCCGCCCCCGAGGACGCGCACGTCACCCCGCGCGCCCTCGCCAGGAGCGGCGATCCGGCCGACCGGATCTTCCGCGGCTCGGCCCGCACGGCCGGCGCCGCCGTCCTGCTCGTCATGACCCTGGTCGGCGTCTTCCTCGGAGGCCGCGCACTGTCGGCCCTGGAAGATGCCGGTTGGTCCTTCCTCACCACCTCCGCCTGGGAGCCCGACTCCCACAACTTCGGTGTGGCGGCGGTGCTGGCCGGCACCCTGCTGATCGGCGGCGTCGCGATCTTCTTCGCGCTGCCGCTGGCGATGGGCACCGCCCTCTACATCACCGAGTACGCGCCGCGCCGCATCAAGCAGACCCTGATCAGCCTCGTCGACCTGATGGCCGCGGTGCCCAGTGTGGTCTACGGCTTGTGGGGGCTGTTCCTCTTCCAGCCGCACGTGGTCGGGCTGTCCCGCTGGCTGACCACCTACCTGGGCTGGTTCCCGCCCTTCGCGGTCGACGGGGACGACCCGCGCGACCCGCTCAGCCCGAACACCTTCTACACCTCCTCCACCTTCATCGCGGGCATGGTCGTCGCGCTGATGGTGACGCCGATCGCCTGTTCGGTGATGCGCGAGGCCTTCGCCCAGGCGCCGCCCGGCGAGCGCGAGGGCGCCTTCGCGCTCGGCGCCACCCCCTGGGGCGTCATCCGATCCGTCGTCCTGCCCTTCGGCAGGGGCGGGATCATCGGCGGCACCATGCTCGGGCTCGGCCGCGCGCTGGGCGAGACCATCGCCGTCTACCTGATCATCTCCCCGGTCTTCGTGATCCAGCCGCACATCCTCCAGAACGGCGCCATCTCCGTGTCCGCCCTGATCGCCCTGCGCTACGGCTCGGCCAGCCCCCTCGGGATATCCGCGCTGATGGCGGCCGGCCTCACCCTCTTTCTGATGACCCTGGTGGTCAACTTCATCGCCTCCTCGGTCGTGGCCCGCAGCCGATCCGGAGCGGGGGCCGACGCATGACCGCCCTCACGCACAAGCCGCACGTCCCGAACTCCGCCGACGTCACGGACGCCCCCGCCGCCACAGTCCGCCCTCCCGTGGTGCACGACGGCGCCGGGGTCCCGCCCGAACATCGGCGCAACACCGCGACGTTGCACCTGCGCGATGTCCTGGCCATGGCGGGTGCGGCCGCCGCCGCGCTCGCCGTGACCGCCCTGCTGTTCGGCCGGCTCCTGCCCTTCAACGCGCCGCTCGGCTTCGCGGTCGTCCTCTACCTGGCCTTCATGGCCCTCTACGCCGTCCTGGTGTCCCTCGACGAATCCGCCGCCACCGTGCGGGCCCGCCTCGCGCAGGCCCTCGTGCACAGCCTCGCCGCCCTGCTGATGGCGGCCCTGGCGTTCGTCGTCGGCTACGTGCTCATGCGCGGCTGGGCCGCCCTGGCCCACCTCAACTTCTTCACCGAGGACATGGCCGCCACCGGCCCGCTGGAGCCGCTGACCCAGGGCGGGGCGCTGCACGCGATCGTCGGCACCCTGGAGCAGATCGGCATCGCCCTGACCGTGTCCGTGCCGCTGGGGCTGGCCTGCGCGGTGTTCCTCAACGAGGTCCCGGGCCGCTACGCGCGGTTCGTCCGCACCATCGTCGAAGCCATGACCGCGCTGCCCTCCATCGTGGCCGGCCTGTTCGTCTACGCGACCTGGATCCTGCTGCTCCACTTCGACAAGTCAGGCTTCGCCGCCGCCCTCGCGCTGTCCGTGATGATGCTGCCGATCGTCATCAGGGCCTCCGACGTGGTGATCCGGCTGGTGCCGGGCTCGCTGAAGGAGGCTTCCTACGCCCTGGGAGCCGGTCAGTGGCGCACCGTGTGGACGGTGGTCCTGCCCACGTCCCGGTCCGGACTGACCACCGCCGTCATCCTGGGCACCGCCCGCGGCATCGGGGAAACCTCCCCGGTGCTGCTCACCTCCGGCATCGCCAACGGGCTCAACGCCAATCCCTTCGAGGGGCCGCAACTCTCGCTACCGCTGGCGGTGTTCAGCCTGGTCCAGTCCCCGGAGAAGTCCATGATCGCCCGCGGGTTCGGCTGCGCCGCCCTGCTGATGGGGCTGGTGCTGCTGCTCTTCGTGCTCGCCCGTGTCATCGGCGGCAAGGCCCCGGGCCAGCTCGGCCGCGGGGCCCAGCACCGCCGGGTCCTCGCCTCAGCCCGTGACCTGGAGCGGATGCGGGCCCGGGCCGCCGAGCGGGACCTCGCCCTGGCCGAAGACGAGGCCGGGGGGCCGGAGCCACGGGGATCGCGGGCCGTGCCCCCGCCCCGGGCGTAGCCGCCCCGCTCCTCGCGGCCCCGCGCCGCGTCCATTCGTACGATCTGTGACCGATCAGGAGAGTTACCCATGCCCGGACGACCCCCGGCATACCCCGTGCGCGGCCCCTCGGGCGACCGCGCACCCGCCCGGCGCGGACGTCTCCTCGTCCGCGGACTCGCGCTGCTCCTGGCGGTGCTGGCCGCCGTCCTGCCCGGCGCGGTCCCGGCCGCCGCCGAGAGCTACGTACCGGTCTCCGGCGCGGGTTCCACCTGGAGCCAGAACGCCCTCGACCAGTGGCGTGCCAACGTCAAGCAGTACGGCATGACGGTCAACTACAGCGGTACGGGATCGTCGGACGGCCGCAACCAGTTCCGCAACGGCACCGTCGACTTCGCGGTCTCCGAGATCCCGTACGGGATCAAGGACTCGGGGGTCGTGGACCCGCCGCCGGCGCGGAAGTACGCCTACATGCCCATCGTCGCGGGCGGCACGGCCTTCATGTACAACCTCAAGATCGGCAACCGCCGGGTCACCAACCTCCGCCTCTCCGGCGAGAACGTGGCCAAGATCTTCACCGGCGTGATCACCACGTGGAACGACCCGGCGATCAAGGTCGACAACCCGGGCCTCGCCGCCTCCCTCCCCGCCCGCAGGATCGTCCCCGTCGTCCGCTCCGACGGCTCGGGCACGACGGCCCAGCTGACCAAATGGATGAGCACGCAGCACGGGGCCCTGTGGGACGCTTATTGCGGCAAGGCCGGCCGCTCCACGCCCTGCGGGCAGACGTCCAACTACCCGACCGTCGCCGGCCGCGGGTTCGTCGGCCAGTCCGGCTCCAACGGCGTCTCCGGCTACGTGGCCCAAGAGGGCAACATCGGCACCATCACGTACGTGGAGTACTCCTACGCGGTCTCCACGACGGGCTTCCCGGTCGTCAAGGTCCTCAACAAGTCGGGCTACTACACCGAGCCCACCGCCCAGAACGTCGCCGTGTCGCTCGGCAACGCGCAGATCGACCCCGTCGACCTCACGCAGAAGCTGGAAGGCGTCTACACGGGGGCCGACGAGCGGACCTACCCGCTCTCCAGCTACAGCTACATGATCATCCCGACGGCGCAGGAGTCGAACTTCAACCCGCAGAAGGGCAAGGCGCTCGGCGCCTTCGCCTACTACTTCCTCTGCGAGGGACAGCGCTCCGTCGACCGGCTCGGCTACTCGCCGCTCCCCATCAACCTCGTCCAGGCGGGTCTGGAACAGGTGCGCCGCATCCCCGGCGTGGCCGTGGCCAACATCGACATCAAGAACTGCCGCAACCCCACCTTCTCGCCCGACGGCAGGAACATTCTCGCGGAGACCGCCCCCAAGCCCGCCGCCTGCGACAAGCAGGGCCCCACCCAGTGCGAGACCGGCACCGGCGGCAACAAGACCCCCACGCAGAACGGTAGTTCCGGTGGCGGCGGCGCGGCGGCCTCCGGCGGTGCCACGGGCGGCGGCGGTGCGGCCGCCTCCGGCGGTGCCACGGGCGGCACGGGCGGCACGGGCGGCACGGGCTCCGGCGGGGCCACGGGCGGCGGCTCCGCGGGCGCGGCCACGGGCGGTACGGGCGGTACGGGCGGAGCCGACGGCGGGAGCGGCGCGGCAGCCGCCACCGGCGGTACGGGTGACGGCTCGGCCAGCGGCGGCGCGGACGGCGGGGGAGTGGACCCGGTGACCGGCCAGCCCCTCGCGGCGGGCGCGGCCGACCTGTTCGGGATCCCCGTCACCACCTCGACCGGCATCGGCGGGTCCCTGCAGACCGTCCTGATGGTGCTCGGCGCCCTGATCCTGCTGGCCGTCACGGTCGCCCCTCCGCTGGTCACCCGGCGCCTGACGCGGCGCGGCCGCACGGGAGGCGGGTCCTGATGCGCGCACCGTTCGGCAAGCGCCGGATCCGGCTGCTCTTCGGCTCGCTCTGCCTGGCCCTGCTTCCCGTGGTCGCCACCTCGGGGCCCGCGGGCCTGGGCCCGCAGGCCGCTTACGCGGCGGGCGGGGAGGGCTCCGAGGTCACCGTGTCGGGGGCCGGCGACTTCGCCGACCTCAAGGTGACGGTCGGCCAGACCCGCAACCTCGTCGGTCAGGTCGTCAAGATCTCCTGGACCGGCGCCGTGCCCACGGTCTCCGACACGGCTTACAGCGCCAACTACCTGCAGATCATGCAGTGTTGGGGCGACGAGCCCACCGGGCCCGGTGCGGACCAGTGCCAGTTCGGCGGTTCCTCCGCCCTCGGCGCGGGCGCCGGCAACCAGGCCGGGGCCTACACCAACACGCGCCAGCTCAACTACGGCGCCAACCTCCAGGACGCGGAACACGAGCCCCTGCCGCCCCCCACCCCGAGCGGGATCTCGTACGCCCCCTTCCGGACGGTGGGCGGGGACCCGGTCACCCCGGGCAACTGGAACGAGTTCTACGACGTCAACAGCACCAACGAGGTTCCGTACGCCCGCACCAACGCCCGCGGCGCCGGCGAGGTCTGGTTCGAGACCCAGACCGCCGTCGAGGCCCCCGGCCTCGGCTGCGGCTCCCCGGTCAACGGCTCCTCGGTCAACGGCTCCTCGGTCAACGGCTCCTCGGCCAACGGCTTCTCGGTCAACGGCTCCCGGGGCGCGGTGACCGGACGCGGCTGCTGGCTGGTGATCGTGCCCCGCGGCGAGAAGGAGGTCGACGGGAGCCCGTACACCGCGCAGTCCAGCGGTCAGCTCCAGTCCTCCCCGCTCAGCCCGGCCAACTGGAAACAGCGCATCGTCGTCCCGCTCGGCTTCGAACCCCTCGGCAGCTACTGCCCGATCGGCGCCGAGGAACGCGGCACCATCGGCAGCGAGATGGCCGCCGAGGCCGTCACCCGCTGGCAGCCCGCCCTGTGCCAGACCGGCGGCAAGGCCATCTACGGCTACGCCCAGGTCCCCGACGAGACCGCCCGCGTCAAGCTGCTCTCCGGCACGCCCGGGCTGGTCTTCCTCGGCCGGCCGGCGCCGGCCGACCTCGCGCGGAGGCCCGTCTACGCACCCGTGACCCTCTCCGGCATCACCATCGGGTTCTTCGTCGAGAGCCAGGCCGGGTTCCAGGCGCCCGACGAGGTCAAGGCCCGCAACGGGGTCCGGCTCAGCAGCCTGCGGCTCACCCCCAGGCTGGTGGCGAAGCTGCTGACCGAGTCCTACCAGGACGGCAACTCGCGCTTCGCCGAGAGCACCGCGAAGAACCCGGTGAACCTGGGCCACGACCCGGAGTTCATGCACCACAACCCCGACTACGCGGGACTGGACTTCCCGGGCAAGCTCGGTGACGCCCTGGTCCCGCAGCCGCTCGCCGACACCACGCGGCAGCTGTGGGAGTGGGTGGCCCGGGACCCGGCCGCGCGGGAGTTCCTCGACGGCGCGCCCGACAACACGGGCGCGCACGGGGACGCCTCGTACACCGGCATGGCCGTGAACCCGAACTACCGCGGCCTCGCCCTGCCGTTGGACACCTTCCCCAAGAGCGACCCGTACTGCCAGCCCTTCCCGGAGGAGCACCCCGAGTTCCCGCTCTGCATCCAGGACAAGCACCCCTACGCCACCGACATGCACGCCGCCGCGCGCGCCGCGAGCCGCGGGGACACCCTGGCCCGTACCAGCTGGGACGCCACGGCGACCCCGCCCACCTACAAGAAGGACCCGCCGCAGCTCGCCGGTTCGCGCGCCGTGCTCGCCGTCACCGATACCGCGACCGCCGACCGGTACGGCCTGGTGCGCGCCGAACTCCTCAACGCGGGCGGGAAGTTCGTCGCCCCCGAGCCGGCTTCCCTGATCGCCGCCGCGAACGCCCGAAAGGCCGGGGCCGACGGGGTCAGTTCCCCCGACCCCGCGGCCGCGGACCCGGCGGCGTACCCGCTCACCGTCCTCACCTACGCCGCCACCGTGCCCGCCGACCTCACGGAGGCGGAGGGCAAGGACTACGGCGCCATGCTGGCCTACGCGGCCGCCCAGGGGCAGACCCCGGGCGTGTCCGCGGGCAGCCTGCCGCACGGCTACGCCCCGCTGCCGGAGGCCCTGCGCGCCCAGGCCCGGGCGGCGGCGCAGCGGGTGAGCACCGAGGCGGGCAAGAAGCCGACACCGGCGCCGGAGCCCTCGGCGCCGAGCAGCCCGGCCCCGGGCGCCGCGGGCGGTACGCCGTCCGGCCCGGGCGGCGCGGCGGCCCCCTCGGACTCCGGCGCGACCGGTACGGGAACCTCCGCCTCCGGAGCCTCGGCGGCGGGCGCCGGCTCCGCCGCCGGCGGCGCGGCCGCGTCCGTCCCCGCCACGGCCTCACCCAGCGCCGCCGCGGCGGCCACGGGCACTACGGGGGCCACCGGCACCTCGGGCGCCCCGGCGGCCCGGGCGGCCGGGACCACCCCGGACTGGGTGGTCGGAGCCATCCGCAACGTCCTGCTGATCTGCCTCGTGGTCGGGGCGCTCGCGGCCTTCGCGGGGCCGGTGCTCCCGCGCTTCCTGCCCAGGGCCGTGCCGTGGCTGCGGTCGCTGCGCGGCGCGGCGGGGGGAGCGGCCGTGGCGTCCGGCGGGGCCGCGGACCTTCCGGCGGACTGGGCGACCCACAAGAAGGCGGGCCCGAGGGACTGGAGCCCGCCGGACCAGGAGTGACCGGAGCCCGCCGGACCAGGACTGACCGGAGCCCGCATCCCGTCCCGGCTCCGAACGACGAAAGGAGGTGATGCCCGGCGACAACCGTCTGACCAATCCGCGCCAACGGAACTTCATCCCACGCGCGCCGGGCACCACCCCGGGCGCAGCCTAGCTGAGGGGTCATCCCAAGTGAACAAGAAGAAAATCGCCTTCGGCGTCTCGGCCTTCGCTCTCGCGGCGACCATCGCCGGAGCCGGCCTCGCCGCCGCCGACCCGTCGGGCGCGCCGACGTACCGACAGCTCTCCGGCGTCGGCTCCGACACGACCCAGGACGTCATGAACGGCATGGCCGCGGCCATCACCGTGGGCGGCCAGAAGGTCATCGGCTCCTACGACTCCACCGGCTCCGCGAACATCACCACCAAGGACCCGGCCAACGGGAACTGCACCATGGCCCGCCCGAACGGCTCGGGCGCCGGCCGCTCCGCGCTGCTCACCTCCCTCCAGGCCGGCAACGGCTGTCTGGACTTCTCCCGTTCCTCCTCGCTGAACCTGGCGGCGGCGGCTCCGGGCCTGACCTACGTGCCCTTCGCGGTAGACGGGGTCACCTACGCCATCACCCCCGGTTCGGCGATCCCGCGCAAGCTGTCGCTGACCGACCTGAAGGCGATCTACCACTGCGACCCGAACTACGTGGGTTCGGGCCCCAACTACGCCATGACGGTCTACCTGCCGCAGGCCGGTTCGGGCACCCGCAGCTTCTGGGAGTCCCAGATGGGGATCACGGACGCCGATGTCGTCGCCGGCATCTACCCCTGCATCAAGGACAAGAAGGGCACCACCCCGGTGCAGGAGCACGACGGTCGTCTCCTCGACGACAAGTCGATCGTGCCCTTCTCCATCGCCCAGTACCAGTCGCAGTCCTCGCAGACGATCGCGGACCTGCGCGGCCGCGCCATCCTCGGCACGGTCGACGGCACGGCGCCCACCGTCCTCAACAGCGGGTTCGGCGTGAAGCGCGACGTCTACAACGTGATCCCGACCAACAAGGTGGCCACGGCCCCGTGGAGCACCGTCTTCGTCGGCCCCAACTCCGAGATCTGCAAGCAGACCTCGGTGATCAACACCTACGGCTTCGCCACCAGCCCGAACTGTGGCGACACCACCAAGCAGACCCCGTGACCCTGATCGCCGCCCGAGCTTCACATTCTGGAGACGTTGTGCTGAAGAACAGAGTTCTGCGGACCATGGCCCTGGGGGTCGCCGCCGTGACCGCCGCCTTCGCGGCGGGACTGGCCGGGGCGGGCGCCGCGTACGCCGCCCCGATCGGCACCCTGGAGATCAACCCGGCGACCGGTGCGGACACGTCCGGCATCGCGTTCACCACCTCGGCCGCCTGCCCGGCCAATGCCACCAACGTGCTGGTCACGGTGGCGGGTTCCGGCTTCCCGGCCGAGGGTCTCAACGTGGTCGGCAACTCGCCCATCGCGACCTACCCGACCGCCGGCAACGGCGGCATGGTCATCCCGCTGACCTCCACCATGCGGGACTACGCCAGCCAGGCGGGCTTCACCACCCTGCAGGGCAAGTACGACTTCACCGTGATCTGCCGGACCGCCTTCAACGGCACCAGCCTCGGCGACTACACCGGCGCGATCTGGTTCACCTCGAACACGACGTACCAGAACACCGACCCGGCGGTGAAGACCGACACCGTCACCTCGCTCGCGGTGGCCCCGGCCGGCCCCGCGCAGGCGGGCACCCCGGTCACCCTCACCGCGGGCGTCACCCCGGCCGGCGCCGGCGGCACCGTCCAGTTCAAGGACGGCGCGGCCGACCTGGGCACCCCGGTCACCGTGAACAACGGCACCGCGGCGCTCACCACGTCCAACCTGACCGCCGGTACGCACAGCCTGACGGCCGTCTTCACGCCGGCGAGCGCCTCGTACAACGGCTCGGCCTCCTCAGCCGTCTCCTACGTGGTCACGGCCGTCCCGGCCACGACGACCACGACCGCCCTGGCGGTTTCCCCGGCCGGCACCGCGCCGCAGTTCAGCCCGGTGACCCTGACCGGTACGGTCACCCCCGCGGGCGCGGCGGGCTCGGTGAAGTTCACCGACACCGTCGGCGGCTCCACCGTCACCCTGGGCACCGTCCCGGTGGCGGGCGGCACCGCGGTGCTGAACACCAGCAGCCTCCCGGTGGGCAACCACTCCTTCACCGCCGTCTTCGTCCCGGCCAACGCGGGCGCCTTCACCGGCTCCGACTCGGGCGCGATCCCGTACGTGGTGGGCGCCTTCGCCGGTGTCTCCGCCTCGGAGACGATCACCACCACCGTCAACTCGGGCGCGCTGGCCATCAGCGTCGCCAACCCGCAGGTCACCCTGCCCTCGCCGGTGCTCAACTCCGACGGGGACCTGCTGACCACCGCCGGCTCCATCAACCCGGTCACCCTCACCGACACCCGCGCCGGCAACCCGGGCTGGACCGTCAGCGGCCAGGTCACCGACTTCTCCGACGGTGCCACCCACGCCATCAACGGCCAGAACCTGGGCTGGACCCCGAAGCTCGTCGACAAGGCGCCCGCGCAGACGGTGACGGCCGGTTCCGCCGTCCCCGCCGCCAACGGCGCGGCCACCGGCGACTCGGGCACCGCGGGCCTCAAGTCCGCCCGCACGCTCGCCAACGGCACCGGCCTCGGCACCGCACACGTCACGGCCGACCTGGCGCTGAACGTCCCGACCTCCACCGTCGCCGGCACGTACTCCGCCACCCTCACGCTCACCGCCATCTGATCCAGGCATGAGCTCCGGGCCGGAGCGGCCCGCGCCTTCCCGCGGCCCGCTCCGGCCCGTCCCTGACGCCTGGAACCGTCACAGCCTTCCTGACCGCCCGCCGCCGCAGCCGCCCGCCGGCCCGCCGCAGCCCTTCTCCGGATCGGACGCCCGAGCCATGAACCCCACCGCCCCCGCCACCCGGCGCGGCCGCCGCCCCGGCCCGCCGGCCCCGGTCGCCCCGCACCCCGCCCTCCTGCTCGCGCTGCTCTCGCTGCTCGTGCTGGTTTTCGTGGCGCCGGCCCAGGCCGCCGCCTCGACCCCGGCCGCTCCCGGGGAGGACCGCAAGTCCACCTTCGGCGTGCAGCCCGCCGGGCCGAAGGGGCCCGACGCCCGGGCCCACTTCTCCTACGGGGTCACCGGCGGAGCCACGACGCGCGACCAGATCGCCATCTGGAACTACGGCGAGGAACCCCTCACCCTCGCCGTCTACGCGAGCGACGCGGTCAACACCGCCGACGGCGGCTTCGACCTGCTCCCGGCCGGCCGGGCCCCGAAGGACGCGGGCAGCTGGATCAAGCTGGAGAGGGACCAGGTGACCGTCCCGGCCAAGGGCAACGTCATCGTGCCCTTCACCGTCAGCGTCCCCCGCGAGGTCACCCCCGGGGACCACACCGGAGGCATCGTCGCCTCGCTCGCCGCCGGAGCCACGGACGCCCAGGGCAACAAGGTCAAGCTCGACCAGCGGGTCGGCGCCCGCGTCTACGTACGCGCCGCCGGGACCCTGACCCCGCGCCTGGAAGTCCAGCAGGTCACCGCCTCGTACGAAGGTTCCGCGAACCCCTTCTCGGAGGGCTCGGCGACCGTCACGTACACCCTGAGCAACACCGGCAACGTGCGGCTCGGCGCCCGGCAGGCCGTACGCGTCAACGGCCTGTTCGGCACCTCCGTGACCGCGGACGGCGTGAAGGACCTCGGCGACCTGCTGCCCGGCACCTCGCTGGCGATCACCGCCAGGGCGGACGGGGTGGCGCAGGTGCTGCGGTCCTCCGCCGTGGTCTCCGTCCAGCCGGTCGCCGCCCGCGACGGCGTGGACCCCAAGCTCCCCTCCCTGACCCGATCGGTGTCGCTGTGGACCGTCCCGTGGGCGCTGCTCGCGATGGTCCTCGTGATCACCGGGGGCGGGCTGTGGGTCTGGCGCCGCAGGCGCCTGGCCCGGGCCGCGGCCGCCGTGTCGGCCCGCCGGCGCGCCACCTCAGAGACGAACGAACGCCAGAACGCCAAGAAGGAGTCCATCGTGCAGTTCACCCGCCCCAGCCGGCGATTCGCGGCAGGCGCCGCGACCGCGGCCGCCGCCGCCCTCGTGGGTCTGGCCCTGACCGTGCCGACGGCGGCCCACGCCGCCCCGGCCGGCTCGGCGAAGATCAACCCGGCCACCGGCAACGACGGCAGCAGCGTCGACGTGACCACGTCGGCCGCCTGCCCGGAGCCCTCCACGCACATCCTGATGAAGGTGGCCGGCAAGGGCTTCCCGGCCGAGGGACTCAACGTGGTCGGCAACTCGCCCATCACCACCTACCCGGCGGCGGAGTCGGGCGGCATCGGCATCCCGCTGACGATGACCATGCGGGACTACGCGAGCCAGGCCGGCTTCACCACCCTCGAAGGCCGCTACGACCTGACGGTCGTGTGCCGCAAGGCCTTCGGCACGGAGACCTACGGGGAGTTCGCGGCCTCCATGTGGTTCACCTCCAACACCGAGTACCAGACGACGGACCCGGGGACGGGGAACCCGACGCCCACCCCCACGCCGACGCCCAGCCCGACCCCCACCGCGACGCCCACGCCGACCCCCACCCCGACCGCGACGCCGACCCCCACCCCGACGCCGACCCCCTCGGAGTCGGCGTCCCCCACCCCCACCCCGTCCGAGACGCCCTCCCCGTCCGCGTCGGCCTCCACGGGGACGACCACGAGCGGCGGCAGCGTGGGCGTCTCCACCAACGTCTCGGGCGGATCCGCGGGCGGCTCCGGAGGCCCCGGCGGAGGCCTGGCCAACACCGGCGCCAACGCCACCACGCTCGGCCTGCTGAGCGCGGGCCTCGTCGTCACCGGCGGCGCGTTCGTCTGGTGGGCCCGCCGCCGCGGACTGCTGACCTTCTCGGGCAACTGACCGCGGCCGGCGCTTCCCGCGGCCGGCGCATCGCCGCCGTATCCCCGCAGCATCCGCACCCCGCAGCATCCGCATCCGCGTTCGGAGAAGACACGATGACAGCCACCTCCACCCCGCCGGTGGACGTGCGCCCCGACCCCGCCGGAGCCCCCGGGGCCCCGGCGGGGCGTACGGGCCCACCCGGCCTGTGGGCCACCGGCGCGGCCCTGGCCATCCTGGGCGCCCTGCTCCTCGGCTTCGTCGCGGAAGTGGGCCCGCTCGGACACCTCCGCCACGAGCGGGACCGCCGGGTGGGATACGCACAGCTGCGGGAACAGCTCGCCAACGCCACCGCGCCACTGGGGCCGACCGAGCCCGGCACGCCCGTCGCCCTGCTGGAGATCCCGCAGATCGGGCTGCGCGAAGTGGTCCGCGAGGCGACCACCTCCGGGGTGCTGGCCTCCGGGCCCGGCCACCGGCGCGACACGGTCCTGCCCGGCCAGCCCGGCACCAGCATCCTGATGGGCCGCCAGGCGGGCTACGGCGGCCCCTTCGCCCACATCGCGGACCTGGCGCGCGGGGAGACCTTCCTGGTCGTCACCGGCCAGGGTGAGCACACGTACAAGGTGCTGGGCGTCCGCCGCGCGGGCGACCCGCAGCCGGCCCGGCCGACCGGAGACGCGGCCCTGCTCACGCTCATGACCGCGGACGGGACTCCGTACATGCCCGACGGCGTGGTCCACGTCGACGCCGAACTCACCACGCCCGTACAGCAGTCCGGCGGCCGCACCCCGGGGCGGCTGGCCGCGGACGAGGCCCCGCTCGGGAGCCAGACCTCCGCCTGGTTCCCACTGGTCCTGTGGGCGCAGGCGCTGCTGCTCGCCGCGGCCGCCCTGGCCTGGGCTCGGATCCGCTGGGGCCGCGCGCACACCTGGCTCGTCGGTTTTCCCGTACTGGCGGCCCTCGGTCTGGCGGTCGCCGACCAGGCCGCCCTCCTCCTGCCCAACCTCCTGTGAACGAGGCCGTGATGACGACGCAGACGATCTCCCTCCCCGCGCTCCCCGCAACGGGTGCGTCCACCCTCGACGCCCGGGACATCTCCGCCTGGTTCGGCGGGCGCAAGGTCCTCAACCGGGTCTCCCTGACCATGCCCGGTGGCCAGGTCACGGCCCTCATCGGCCCCTCGGGCTGCGGAAAATCCACCTTCCTGCGGATCCTGAACCGGATGCACGAGCTGATCCCGGGCGCCGAACTGGCCGGCGAGGTCCTGCTCGACGGAGAGGACGTCTACGCCCGGGGCCGCCGCCTCACCGACGCCCGCCGCCGGATCGGCATGGTCTTCCAGAAGCCGAACCCCTTCCCGGCGATGTCGGTCTACGACAACGTCACCGCGGGCCTCAAACTGACGGGCATCCGCGCCTCGGGGGCCGAGAAGGACGCGCTGGTGGAGGAGTGCCTGACCAAGGCCGGGCTGTGGAAGGAGGTCCAGGACCGGCTGCGCCAGCCGGGAGGCGCGCTCTCCGGCGGCCAGCAGCAGCGCCTGTGCATCGCCCGCTCCCTCGCGGTCCGGCCGCGGATCCTGCTGATGGACGAACCCTGCTCGGCCCTGGACCCCACCTCCACGCGCCGCATCGAGGAGACCGTCCGCGAGCTGGCCGACGAGGTGACCATCGTGATCGTGACGCACAACATGCAGCAGGCGGCCCGGGTTTCCGACCAGTGCGCCTTCTTCCTCGCGGAACAGGGCACGCCCGGCCAGATCGTGGAACACGGCCCCACGGCGGCCATGTTCTCCACCCCCGCCGACCCGCGCACCTCGGACTACGTCCAGGGCCGCTTCGGCTGACCCCGGCGACTCCGTCCTGCGACGGATCAATACATTGGGGCACATGCCTACGCTGCCTCTGATCCTCTTGCTGTCGGGAAGCCTGCGGGCCGGCTCCTCCAACGAGACCGTCCTGCGCACCGCGCAAGCGGCGGCTCCCTCCCGGCTGCGGACCGTCCTCTACGAGGGGCTGGCGGACCTTCCGCACTTCAACCCCGACGAAGACACGGAACCGCTGCCGGGTCCCGTGGCCTCCCTGCGCGCCGCGATCGCCGAGGCGGCCGGGGTGCTGATCTGTACCCCGGAGTACGCCGGCACCCTGCCCGGTTCCTTCAAGAACCTGCTCGACTGGACGGTCGGCGGCACCGAGATCTGCGACAAGCCCGTCGCCTGGGTGAACGCGGCGGCCCCGGGGCGCGGCCAGGGCGCGGAGGCCACCCTGCGGACCGTGCTCGGCTATACCGGCGCGGACATCAGGGACGCGGCCTGCGTTCGGATCCCCGTCGACCGGGGGTCGGTCGGCGCCGACGGGACCATCGTCGACGAAGCCGTCCGCGCACGGCTCGGGGAGGTCCTCACCCTGTTGGCGTCCGAGGGCTAGGGAGTGTCTTCGGCCGGTCGCAGAGCGGGTTTGAGGCGGCGCAGGGTGTAGCCCTCGCGGGCCGGGTCCAGGGGTCTGGTGGTCTCCTTGAAGAGGTGCTCGGCGCGCTCGTAGGACAGACGGCGCCGGCCCGTGTCCGGGCAGAGGTCGGCCGGGCCGGGGGTGCGGGCCGGTCCGGGACGCCGCTCGGAGAGGAACACCGGGCCCCGGGTGCGCCCGGCCAGCAGCAGGGGCAGGAGCCGGGCCGTACCGGAGCGCCAGCTCACCCACGCGCGGCCCGCGCGGGCCCGGCGGTCCTCCAGGTCCAGGTCCTCCACGTTCAGGGACAGGACGGCCTTCACCCCCGCCCCCGACTCGTGCAGGAGCCGCCACAACGTCCGCTCCCGCAGGGGCACTTCGGGGTCGCTCCAGAGCGCGTCGAGCTGTACGGGGCCCAGGGCGGAGCCCCGGGGGAGGGGCTCGGCGCGTCGCTCCAGCCCTGCCGCGAGCCCGTCCACGCCGGCCCAGGCGCCGAAGGAGCGTACGGCCGAGCGGTGCCGGTTCCAGGTCCTGGCCGCCGCAGCGCCCCAGGCGGCCGAGCACACCCGTGTCACCTCCCCGGACGTCAGGCCGGACAGCGGCGTGTCGTCGCCGAGGTCCAGGCGCAGCCGCCGCAGGGTCTGCCCGTACGAGCGGACCGTCGCCGCGTCCAGCTCCGCCCGGCCCAGGAAGCCCTCCGCGGCCCGGCCGAGGGTCTGACCCGGTGCCGGATCGGCCGGGCCGCCGGTGGAGGGGACCTCTTCCGCGCGCCGGCGCAGGAAGGCGCGCTCGGCGGCGTTCTTGGCCAGGGCCTCCGCCCGGAGGAACTCCAGCCGCGCCTCCGGGCCGCGGTCCAGGCGCAGCAGCAGGTCTCCCCGGACACTGGGGAGGAGGTGGTAGTCGCGGAGCACGGGATCGGCGACCAGGTAGTCCACCAGGTCGAGGCCGGCCTGCGGCCCGTGGGCCATCCCGAGCGCCACCGCCCGGTTGAGCTGGACCACCGCCGTCGGCAGCAGCCGCGCCAAGGCCCCGTACAGGGTCGCGATCTGCGCCCAGTCGGTCTCCTCGGCGGTGCGTGCCTGTGCGTGGCACACGGCGATCGCCGCTTGCAGCATGTACGGGCCGGGGGCCCCGCCTGCCTCCCGCGCCCGCAGCATCGCGGTGAATCCGCGGCGTACGAGCAGCTGGTCCCAGCGCCCCCGGTTCTGCTCGTGGAGCTGGACGGGCTCGCCCGAGGGCCCGGTGCGCGCCGCCGAACGGGAGGCCTGGATCTCCATCAGCGCGACCAGGGCGTGGACCTCGGCCTCCCGGGGCGCCAGCTCGGCCAGCAGCCGGCCCAGCCGGAGCGCTTCCAGGCAGAGTCCGGGCCGCATCAGATCGTCGCCGGAGGTGGCCGAGTAGCCCTCGTTGAAGATCAGGTAGATGACCTCCAGCACCGAGGACAGCCGCTCGGGCAGCTCCGTCTCCTCCGGCAGGTCGAAGGGCACGCGGTGCTCGGCCAGCGTGCGCTTGGCCGCGGCGATCCGACGGGTGACGGCGGTCGCCGTGACGAGGAAGGCCCGCGCGATCTCCTCGGCCGTCAGGCCGCCCAGCAGCCGGAGGGTGAGGGCCGCACGGGCCTCGGCCGGCAGCACGGGGTGGCAGGAGAGGAACATCAGCCGCAGGACGTCGTCCTGTTCGGGCTCCTGGTCCTCCCGGTGCTCCCGTTTCTCCTCCAGCTGGTGGGCGAGCTGCTCCTGCTTTTCCGTCAGCATCCGGGAGCGCCGGATGTGGTCGACCGCCCGGCGTTTGGCCGTGGTCGTCAGCCAGGCGCCGGGGTTGTCCGGGACCCCGGCGACCGGCCACTGTTCGAGCGCGGCGACGAGCGCGTCCTGGGCCAGTTCCTCGGCCAGGCCGACATCGCGCACCAGACGCGTGAGCGTGGCGATGATCCTGGCCGATTCGAGCTTCCAGACCGCGTCGATCGTCCGCGAGGTGTCCGGCACGGGTCAGGGGCCGAAGACCTGCTGGACCACGCTCTCTCCGTCACCGACGATCCTGCGGAAGCGGCGGGCCAGCTCGATGGCCTCTTCCCTGGAGCGGACCTCGATCAGCGCGAAACCGGCCACGGCCTCCTTGGCCTCGGCGAAGGGCCCGTCCGTCACGGTGATCTCCTCGCCGGAGGAGGCCACCAGGATGCCGCCCGGTTCCAGGCCGCCCGTGGCCAGCAGTACGCCGGCCGCCGTCAGCTCTTCGATGAACCTGCCCATTTCCGCGTACAGCCGCTCGTCGGGGGCGGCGTCGGAAGGCTTCGTCGTCATCAGGTAGCGCATGGGGACTCCCTCGTCTCGTGGTGCGGAGCTGCTGCCCGTACCTGCCTACACGTCGAACCGGCCATGTGACAGGGAACGCGCGCATTCCCTGTCAATTTTCGGGTTCGACGTATCGGCGAGAACCGAACGAGAGCCGCCCACGACGAACCCGAGAGGTACCTGCCATGAGCACCCGGACCCCCACCGCCACCGCTTCCGCCCCCGCCCCCGCCACCATCTCCTCCTCCTCCGCCACCACCCGCTCCCTGCTCACCTGCGCGGTCGTGGCCTCCCCGCTGTGGGCGGTCGTCTCCCTGACCCAGGCCGCGAGCCGCCAGGGCTTCGACATCACCCGCCACCCGCTGAGCGCGCTGAGCAACGGAAGCCTCGGCTGGCTCCAGATCACCAACTTCCTGCTCGCCGGAACCCTGCTCGCCATCGGGGCGACCGGCCTGCGCCGGGCCCTGCGCGGCACCCCCGGATCCACCTGGGCGCCACGGCTGGTCCGGATCGCCGGCATCGGCATGATCGCCGCGGGAGCCTTCGTCATGGACCCGGTCGACGGCTTCCCCCTGGGCGCCCCCTCCGTGGAGACCGCCACGCTCACCTGGCACAGCTACGCCCACTTCGCCGCCGGGTCGATCACCTTCACCTCGCTGATCGCCGCCTGCTACGTCTTGGGCCGGCACTTCGGCCGCGCCGGGAACCGCCGGTACGCGATCGCCTCCCGGGTCGCCGGTACCGCCCTCCTGATCGGCAACGGCTGGGCGATGACCGGCGGCCCGGCCGGCACCCTGACGCTGGCCGTCGGAGCCGTCACGGCCCTGCTCTGGGTCTCCGTGGTCGCGTACCGCAGCCGCCGCGGCCTCTGACCCCGCAGGCCTCTCCGGCTTTTAACCGGTGATTCGGAGGGTGTCAAGTCCCGAGTTTCCGGAACATGACCCGGATGTACCGGCCGGGGCTTACTAGAGGCACAAGGGAAGCGGCAAACGGAAAGCCTCTCCGAGGAACTCCTCCTCTTCCCGAAATCACCTCACCGTCCCGAATATCCCGGGTACGCAAGCCAATAGGAGAAGGCCATGAACCGTAAGACTCTCACCAACAACACCGCCCGCACCAACCGCCGTGGATTCCGCATCGCGACGCTGGTCGCATCGGCCGCCATGATCTCGGGAGGGGTCCTCATTCCGGCCTCCATGGCGACGGCGGCTCCGGCTCCGGCCCATGTGGCCACCGCCCTCCCGGCCGCCGGTGGCGCCGGAGGGGACGGCGGGGAAGGCGGCGGCGGCCTCATCGGCGGCGGTGGCGGCTCCGGCGGCTCCGGCGGGGGCAGCGTTCTCGGTACCGGCGGTGCCGGCGGCAACGGAGGCAAGGGCGGCGACGGCGTCCTCTCCGGTGGCGGCGGCGGTGGCGGTGGCGGCGGTGGCGAAGGCGTCATCGGCGGCAAGGGCGGCAACGGTGGCGGTGGCGGCAGCGGCCTCTTCGGCGGCAGCGGCGGCAACGCCGGCAACGGCGGCGACGGCACCCTGATCGGCGGCAACGGCGGTAAGGGTGGCGGTGGCGGCTTCGGCGTCTTCGAGGGCGGCAAGGGCGGCAAGGGCGGCAAGGGCGGCTTCGGTGGCCTGTTCGGCGGCCTCGGCGGCGGTGGCGGCGCCGGAGGCGGCAGCATCTTCTAATCGCTGACTCCTCACCGCGCTCGACGGGGGTGGAGGCCCGCAGGGCCTCCACCCCACCCCACCCGCTTCACCCCACCTGCTTCACCCCCCTTCCCATCAGCGACATCCGTGCTCACGGAAACGGAGAACCCCCATGTTCACGAGCCCCTGGCAGCGTCCGCTCATCCTGGCGGCGGCCTCCCTGGCTTTCGTCACCGGTACGGCGTGCGCCGCGCAAGCTGCGCAGTCCCACACCCCCGCAAGCTCCGTTTCCTCGATCATGACCGGATCGCCCGCCCACTGCGGGTTCGGCGGTGAAGGCGGCGAGGGCGGCGAGGGCGGCGAAGGCGGCAAGGGCGGGCAGCCCGGCAAGCCCGGTGAGCCCGGCAAGCCCGGCCGCGCCGGCTGCTTCCGGTTCGACGACCTGCCGGACAAGCCCAAGGCGGAGCTGACGATGGTGGACAAGGTGCGCATCGTGGTGACCCTGGTGGCCGACGACTCCGACGAAATGAAGGAGAAGATCGCCAAGAAGTACAAGATCTCGACCGAGCAGCTCGACACCTGGAAGAAGAGCTACGAGGACGGCGACTGGCTCGCCCTGATGGGAAGCAGCAACCCCTTCTCCCCCCTCTCCACCTGACATACGGGCCCGACCGGCCGGTGGCCGGCCGGGCCTTTTCCCGTCCGAATTCCCGACACCGTTTCCGGTATCGATTTCAACCATCAACCCATCAGTCCATCAACCATCACCATCAATCGGCAAGGAGAATCCCATGCGTACGCGTTCCTGGAAGTTCCGTATAGGTCTTGTCATCTCGTCGACGTTGATCGGTGCCGGTGCGATGGCGCCCGCGGCCATGGCGGCTCCGGCGTCGACGGCCACCGTCACGACGGTCGCGGCGTCCAGCGGCTGGCAGGACGGTGGTGACAGCAGACCCGGCACGAGCCGCCTCGCCGGCAAGGTCAAAGTGGGCAACGGCAGCGTCCGCGTCGGTGACAAGGTGTGCGCCGGCAACTGCAACGGAACGGTGAACGGGACCAACGGCGGCAACGGCGGCATCTGCGCCGGACTCTGCAACGGCAGCGCCAACGGAGGCACCGGCACCCAGGGCCGGCCGTCCGGCGAAGGTTCGACGGGCGGCAACGGCGGAATCTGCGCCGGAGTCTGCGGCGGCAGCGTCAACGGAGGCACCGGCGGCAAGGGCGGCAACGCGTCCCCCGGCGGTGACGGCGGCAAGGGCGGCAAGGGCGGCACCGGCGGCATCTGCATAGGCGTCGGCTGCGAAAGCAGTGGCCGTGGCGGCAACGGCGGGGCCGGCGGCGACGACGACTGACCGCCGGGCCGACCAACCGCCGGGCCGGGGGACCGGCCCGGGCACGGCACATCCCCTGTGGGGCGAGCACCGCTCGCCCCACAGGCGTGCGTGTGGATCACTGGATAGACTTTCCGAGGGAGGCGCCTGATGGGCACGGCAGCGAACCAGGGCCTTTATACGGGCCGGGCCTCCGGCCTGATCGGCAGGCAGATCGCCGGCTACCGGATCGAGCGCATCATCGGCCGGGGCGGCATGGCCGTCGTCTACCAGGCGAAGGACCTGCGCCTGGACCGTACGGTCGCGCTCAAGCTGATCGCCCCGGAGCGCGTCCGGGACGAGGTCTTCCGGCGCCGCTTCGCCCACGAATCCCGGGTCGCCGCGAGGATCGACCACCCGCACATCGTGCCCGTGTTCGAAGCCGGGGAGACCGACGGGGTCCTCTACATCGCCATGCGGTACGTCGCCGGGATGGACCTGCGAGCCCTGCTGGACCGTGAGGGACCGCTGCCCGTCCCGACGGCGCTGCGCATCGCCGCCCAGGTGGCATCGGCGCTCGACGCCGCCCACGAGCACGATCTCGTGCACCGGGACGTCAAGCCCGCCAACATCCTGGTCGCCGCGGGCACCGACAGCGACCACCCCGAGCACGTCTACCTCACGGACTTCGGCCTGACGAAGAAGTCGCTGGCGCTCACCGGCTTCACCACGGCGGGGGAGTTCGTCGGCACGGTCGACTACATGGCGCCGGAGCAGATCTCCGGGCGCCCGGTCGACGGCAGGTGCGATGTCTACAGCCTCGGCTGTGTCGTCTACGAGTCCCTCGCGGGCGGGCCGCCCTTCGTCCGGGACGATGCTCCGGCGCTGCTGTGGGCGCACCAATACGACAAGCCGCCTCCCCTGTCGGAGAAGCGGCCCGATATCGCGCCGGCGGCCGGCGCCGTACTGGAGAAGGCTCTGGCGAAGATCCCGGAGGACCGCTACGACTCCTGCCTGGAATTCGTGGCGGCGCTGCGTGCCGCGACCACCACCGCGGCGGCCCGGCGAACAGGTGCGCCGCCCCCCGGGGATCCGGAGAGCGGCGAGCCGCCGCGGGAGCCCCCGAACTGGGCGCGGCCGGTGTTCACAGACCCAGGGAGATCGCCAGGCGGGTCATCTCCGCCGTGGTGTTGATGCCCAGCTTGGCCCGGATGCGGCGCAGGTAGGCGTCGACCGTGTGCTTGGAGAGTCCCATGGAGCGGGCCGTCTGCACGTAGGTGCACCCGGCGGCGATGTGGCGCAGGGCCTCCTGCTCACGCGGGGCGAGGACGGCTGCGGGGGCCTCGGTGGCTTCGGGGTGCGGCGCGACGAGTGTGAGGCTCATGGGACTTCCTCCGGCACTTCGGCTCGTTCATCACGGCTGCTCGCACCTTTGGAAGCAGAGGACATGTCCACGAATGTGAATGTATGTCCGTGTTAAAGAGCCTGTCGGTGGGAGTTCATCACCCTGTCCGTCGTCTGTCACGAGCGTGTCACAGGGGAGGGCAGAAGGTCCTCGGAAGGGCCGCCGAAAGTCCTGAGAAGGTCCTCAGATCCCGGCGAGGGACTGCTCGGCCCAGATGGTCTTGCCGAAGAGGGTGTGCCGGGTCCCCCAGCGCTGGGTGAGCTGCGCGACCAGCAGCAGGCCGCGCCCTCCCTCGTCGAAGATCCGGGCACGGCGCATGTGCGGGGCGGTACCGCTCGCGTCCGAGACCTCGCAGATCAGCGTCGTGCCCTCGTGGATCAGCCGCAGCTGGACCGGCGCCTCGCCGTAGCGGATGGCGTTGGTGACCAGCTCGCTGACCACGAGCTCGGTGACGAAGGCGGCCTCGTCGAGCCCCCAGACGGTCAGCTGGTCGGTGGCGCTGCGCCGGGCCTGCGCGACGAAGGAGGGGTCGGAGGGCAGGTCCCAGACGGCGACCTTGTCGGTGTGCAGGGCCCGGGTCCGGGCGACGAGCAGGGCCACGTCGTCATCGGGACGGTGGGTCAGCAGAGCCGTCAGCACCCGGTCGCAGACGGTGTCCAGAGTGGAGGCGGGCCGGACCAGGGCCGCGAGCATGCTGTCCAGGGCCTCGTCGACGTCGTGGTCCCGGGCCTGCAGGAGGCCGTCGGTGTAGAGCGCGAGGAGGCTGCCCTCGGGAAGTTCGACCTCGATGGTCTCGAAGGGCAGGCCCCCCAGGCCCAGCGGCGGCCCCGCCGGGACGTCGAGGAGGTACGCGGAGCCCTCGGGGGAGACCACGGCGGGCGGCGGATGGCCGGCCCGGGCGGCCGTGCACCGACGGGTCACCGGGTCGTACACCACGTACAGGCAGGTGGTGCCGATCCCGCCGGAGGATTCCTGACCCGCCTCGTCCGCCGACAAGTGGATGATCAGGTCGTCGAGGTGGGTGAGCAGCTCGTCGGGCGGCAGGTCGACGTCGGCCAGCGTGCGTACCGCCGTGCGCAGCCTGCCCATGGTGGCGGTGGCGCGCATGCCGTGGCCGACGACATCGCCCACGACCAGGGCCACCCGGGCTCCGGACAGCGGGATCACGTCGAACCAGTCGCCGCCCACACCCGCCTCGCCGCCGGCGGGCAGATAGCGGGAGGCGATCTCCAGCGCCGACTGCACGGGCATCGTGTGCGGGAGCAGGCTGCGCTGCAGCGTCATGGTGCTGGTGTGCTCCCGGGCGGTCCCGCGCGCCCGGTGGATGGACGTGGCCGCTCGGGCCGTGAGCTCCTCGGCCAGCCGCAGGTCCTCCGGGTCGAAGGGCTCGCGCTGCTGATGACGGCTGAAGACGGCCAGGCCGACGGTGACCCCGCCGTCGCGCAGCGGCACGAGCATCATCGAATGGGTCCCGTACTCGCCGATCCAGCCGGCCCCGGGATCCTGTGCCACCCACCGGGCGACGGCCGGGTCGGCGGTCCCGTACACGGCGCCCCGCCCTGCGGCCAGACACTCCACGGGGGGCGACAGTGCGGGGTAGAGGGTCGTCTCACCGACCGCGAACCGGGACTCGTGACTCCCGCCGAGGACGGACCGTACGGCGCTACGGGACACCGTGAGCGCCCCCGTCCCGGGACTCCGGGACGGGGCCTCGCCGCGCGGTGAAGGCTCCAGCAGGTCGACGAGCGCGAAGTCGGCGAGCCGGGGGACGGCCGCGTCGGCCAGTTCCTGCGCGGTGCGGGCACTGTCCGGGGTTGGGGCGATGCGGGCTCCGGCCAGGGTCGGCGGAAGCGGCTTGCGCGGCGCGGTGTCACCCGTGGCCCTGTCGTGTGCGGTCAGGTACACGGCCCGTACCCGGCCGTCCGGGCCCGGTACGGGAGCCAGCGTCGTCGCCCAGCCGGACGCCGCGCCCGCACCGGGCGGCCGGACGAAGCCGTCCACGGACTGCGGCTCACCCGTCTCCAGTACGCGGCGCATCCCGCGCTCGGTCTCCTCGCTCACCGGGTCGGGGGCGATCTCCGACAGGCGCAGTCCGCGCATCTCGGCCTCCGTGAGGGCGAGCACGCGGTGCATGCCCGCGTTCGCCCGCACCAGCCGCAGGTCCTCGTCGAAGACCGCCAGGACGCAGGGGGAGCGGTCGAAGGCCCATTCGCCCAGGGGCCCGTTCCAGGACGCGTCCGGCGCGCCCGCCACGGCGGACACCAGGAACCACTCGGCCGTCCCGCCGTCGGCCGTCCTGCGGTGCGCGAGGAGTCCCGTGTCCAAGCGGCGGCCGTCCCGGTGGCGCAGCGGCACGGTACCGCTCCACCGCTCCCGCTCGGGTGCGACCGGCCGCGCCGAAGTGCCCGTAGCGCCGGATCCACCGTGTTCGCCGGATCCGCCGTGTTCGCCGTGCCGGTCCGCGAGCAGGTCCGCGGCGGGCAGGCCCACGACCTCCGAAGGGACGTAGCCGAGCAGCCGGCGGGCTTCCTCGCTCCACCCGGTCACGATGCCCTGCTCGCTGACGGTGGCGGTGGCCGTGTACGCCGCCCCCGGGGAGGCGTGCGTCGTCCCGGCCGGCCGCTCACCGGGAGGGGTGGGAAGTTGCTCCATCGCCGCTCATCTCGCCTTCGCTGGCCAGGGGCTCCACTGACAAGCATGAGACGGCGCGGCAAGGAGCACCAACGCAGTGCCGTCACGTGCCCGGGTGCGCCAGGACGACGGCCAGGACCGCGTCCGCCGCCCGCCACACCACCGCGCGCCGCCGCCCGCCGAGGAGGGGCGGCCGCAGGCGCAGGATCTCCACGCGGAGCGGAGCGGCGCCGAAGATCCCGCTGCGGTCGGCCTTGACCGCCGCCTCCTTCAGGGCCCAGGCGGCGGCCAGGAACTCGGGCCGGTCGGTACCGGCGAGGGAGAGCTCCCCGGGGGAGAGCACGCGGTCCGCCACCCGGCGCACCGCCTCGGCCGAGGCGGTCTCGCACAGGTCCACTCCGACCGGTTGCGGTGCGAGGGCCGCGGCGACGTGCCCGGCGGTGTGGCTGATGGAGAGCCGCAGGTCCGGCTGCGGGCTGCCGCCGACCAGGACGTACGGGCTGCCGTCCGCGCGGGGCAGGACCTCCACCTCCCGTTCCGGAGCGCCGACGGCCTCGCGGACCAGCCGCTTGGCGAGCAGTCGGCCCGCGGTCCACTCGGCCTGCCGCCAGGCCGGCAGCGCATGGACCACGCGCAGCTCGGCGGGGGAGAGGAAGGGGGACCGGTCGAGATCGCCGCGCCGGGCCACGAGGAGCACGGCGCCACCCCAGCGGTGGACGTGACCCGGTGCGATCGGCGGGAAGGCGTCGGCGTGCACGGTGCGCATCACGGCGGCGGCCCGAGGGGGCTCAGGCGGCCCGGGCCGCGTCGACATCGGCGTCCTGACCGGAGCGCGGCGCGGCCTTCCCCTTGGCGGGGGCGGGGGCGGCGGCCGCGCGAGGGGCAGGGGCCGGAGCCGCCGGGACCGCGAGGGGTGCGGCGAGGCGCAGGGCCGCGGGGCCCGGTACGGCGGGCGGGGCGGGTGCGGGCCCGTTCGCGGGGCGGCGGGTCGTGACCCGGTAGGACTGCACCTCGAGCTTGGCCACCGGCAGGTCCAGCAGTCGGCGCTCCTGCGCGGGGACCAGGGCACGCGGGTCGACCGGGGCGCCCAGGACCGCGAGCCGGGCGAGGGCCAGGACGAAGGTGCGTCCGTCGTCCGGCACCTCCCCGGTGACGGGGATGACGTGGACGTCGCCGTGGCCGGTGAGGTTGCGGCGGACCGAGGTGAGGAGCGAGGTCCCGCCGGCCACCTGGAGGAAGACGCGGGCCCCCTGGTCGTAGGCGGTGCGGACGGCGTCGTCGAAGAGGACCGGTGCGGACGCGTGCCGGGTCCACAGCTCGCGCAGCCGGCCGGGGTCGGTACAGACCTCGGCGTTCACGGACGAGACGAACGCTACGGCGGGGCTGCTGATGCGACGGGCGGCGAGGCCCGAGCGCACGGCCTCCTCGGCGCGGGCCAGCCGCGGGGTGTGGAAGGCGTTGGCCACGTCGAGCGCCGCCGTGACGATCCCGGCTTCCGCGCAGGCCTCGCGCAAGGCGGCGAGACCTTCCGGCGTGCCGCTGACCACGACCTGCCGCGGCTGGTTGAAGCAGGCGAGCCACACGTCGTCGATGCCGTCGACGAGCCGGCGGCAGGTCTCCTTGTCGGTCTGCACGGCGAGCATCCCGCCCCGGAGCCCGGACCCGGCCCGCCGCAGGGCCGCGCCCCGGTGCACCAGCAGCCGGACGGCGTCCACGTGGGTCAGGGCACCGGCCGCCGCGGCGGCCGCGAACTCGCCGGTGCTGTGGCCCAGGGCGAGGTCGGGGGTGATCCCGCAGTCGGCGAGGACCCGGGTGGCGGCGATCTGGACGGTGCCGAGCAGCGGCTGGCACACCTCGGTGGCGGCGAGCATGCGCCCGAGCTCCCCGTTGTCCACGGGGGACGGCCGGGACGCCTGAGGCGTCTGGGATGCCCGGGACACCTGGGGTGCCTGGGGCGCGGAGGCCTCGCCGTACAGCAGGTCGGCCAGGTCGAAGCCGAGGTCGGCCCGGGCCACGGCGCTGAGTACGCAGACGGCCGAGCGGTAGGCGGGGAACCTCTCGTAGAGGTCCCGCATCATGCCCGGCCGCTGGCTGCCCTGGCCGGGGTAGAGGAAGGCGGTGCGGCGGCGCGCGGTCGGCAGCGGGGCATCGGCGGCGAAGGCGCCGTCGCCGAGGTCGCCCCGGGCTCCGGCGAGGAGCTGCTCACGGGCGTGCCGCAGGCGCCGCAGGAATCCCGCCGTGTCGGTGGCCACGATCGCGAGCCGGGCCGGCAGCGGCGCCCGCGCCCCTAGGGTGTGGGCCACGGCCGCCAGCGGCGTACGGTCCGCCGCGTCGAGTACGTCGAGAACCTCGCCGATGTGCTGGTCCAGCAGCTCGGGGTTTCCTGCCGAGAGGAAGACGAGCTGGGACCGGGTGACCTCGGTGCCATGGTCGGCTCGGGCGCTCTCGGTGGCGGCTGCGCGGTGCGCAGGCCGTCGGGGGACCGGGTCGGGGCGCTCCTCGAGCACCACGTGGACGTCGGTGCCGCCGAAGCCGAACGAGCTGACGGCGGCACGGCGCGGAGTGCCGCCTCCCGGAAAGGGCCGCGGCGTGTCGGCGAAGCGCAGGCCGGCGGCGGAGATGCCCAGGTCGGGGTGGGGGGTGGTGGCCGGCTGCGGCACGATCGTGCGGTGGTGGACGACCAGGGCCGTCTTGATCAGGCCCGCGATGCCCGCCGCGGCCAGGGAGTGCCCGATCAGGGCCTTGCCCGAGGCGAGGTAGCACAGGGCCGGGTCGTCGTCGGGGTATTCGGTGCGCAGTCGGCGCAGGGCCTCGGCCTCGGCACGGTCCTCGGCCGCGGTGCCGGTGCCGTGGGCCTCGACGAAGCCCACGGAGGACGGGGCGACCCCGGCGTCCTCGTAGGCCCGGCGCATGGCGCGGAGCCGGCTGTCGGAGGCGGGTTGCAGGGGTCCGGGGGAGGCGCCGTCGTTGGCCGAGCCGATGCCCTTGATCACCGCGTAGACGCGGTCGCCGGCGGCGAGGGCGTCGGCGAGGGGCCGTATGACGACGACACCGGCGCCTTCGCCCAGGACGAAGCCGTCGGCCTCCGCGTCGAACGGGCGGCACACCCCGGCGGCGGACAGGGCACGGAGTCGGGAGAAGCCGACCAGGCTGTCGGGGGTGAGATTGAGGTGCACGCCGCCGACGAGGGCGATCCGGCAGGTGCCCTGACGCAGGTGCGCCATCGCCTGGTCGAGGGCGACCAGCGAGCCGGAACAGGCGCTGCCGACGGCGAGGGCGGGCCCGCCCAGGTCGAACTGGCGGCTGACGGTGCCGGACGCCGTGTCGAGCAGGCTCCCGGGCAGGTCTGCGGGGTCCGCGAAGAAGACCCCGGTGTTCTCCCGGTCGAAGTCGCCGCGGCCCATCCCCGCGTCGTCGAGGGCCTCGCGGCTGACATCGAGCAGCAGCCGGTGCTGTGGGTCCATGGCCCGCGCGCGGGCGCGCGGCACCCCGTGGTGCAGGGCGTCGAAGCGGTCCACGGAGTCCAGGAAGGCCACCTGGTCCGTATAGGCGGTATGGGCGGTATGGGGGGCGTGGGGGGCGTGGGAGGCATGGGGGGCCGACCGCTCGCCGGGGGCGTGGAAGGTCTCGTGGTTCCAGCGTTCCCCGGGCACGGCGGCGAACTGCCGTGCCCCGCCCAGCAAGAGGTTCCAGTAGCCGAGGACGTCGGGAGCGCCGGGAAAGCGGCAGCCGAGTCCGATGATGGCGATGTCAGCAGTCATGGCGGGTCTGCCTTCGGTCCGGATGGCGTCGCTCCCGCTGTGCGCGGGACGGTCGCTTTCCACCGTGCCCGGAGGCGGTGCGGGGCCGTAGACCCGGCTATTCGTTACTTGACAGGTGCCCGCTCGAGTGCGCGCTCAGGTGCCGTGTGCGCCCTCCTGGAGGTGAGCGGCGATCATGGCGACGTCGTTGGCGATGTCGAGGATGCCGCTCGGGTCGGTCGTCGGGGTCGAGGCGCCGGTGACGCCCGCGTAGAAGACGTCGAAACGGCCGTCGCCCTTGTCCAGGTAGCCGGCGATGGTGATGGCGCCGATGCCCAGGCGGTCGTTCAGGGCGTCCAGCCCGACGGCTGCCCCGGTCTTGGCGAACACCTTGCCGCGCGCCGGGCAGTCGCGGCAGTTCTCGGCCAGCAGCCCGTCGACCCCGAGGATCGGCAGGGCCTCGCGGAAGCGGCGCGCCTCGGGGGAGCGAAGCCAGTACGTCAGCATCTGGATCTCCGCCTGCGGCGTGGACCGGTCGACGGGGTTGCCGCCCCGTCCGTCCAGGAGCTGCACCTGCGCACGGTCGACCTCGGCCTCGTCCAGGAAGGAGGCCAGGACGGGGAAGCCGTCCATGCACGCGTGGCTGCCCGTGGTGACCGCCATCAGGCACATGCCGAGGTTGGCGCCCAGGTTGTGGCTCACCTTGAGGATGAGCTTGGCGTAGTCGGCGAAGGGCGGCGAGGTGTACGCGGCCACCCGCGCCCGGCCCTCGTAGCCGGCGGGCAGCCGGTCCACGGGGTTCCCGCCCACCGGATCCGCGGTCACGTCCACCCCGGCCCGTTCGAGGGCCTCGATCAGCGCGGTCCGGCCGAAGGCCGCCGGGTCGGTGATGGGGGAGACCTTCAGCACGGGTGCGGCGCCCGCCGCGATCGTGCCGGACAGCCTGATCCGGGTGCCGTTGTCCGAGGTCGTGACCGTGATGGCGGTCGGCTTGCCCGCCGCCACCGTCTTCACCGTCGAAGTGACCCGGTACGGGGCGACCTTCGGCCGCCAGTCCAGCCGGGCGGGAGCGTCGGCGCGGTCCCCGGGGGTGGTCGTCAGGTCGATGAGGTTGTCGTTGACGATCAGCGGGGTCGGGGTGGGGACGAGGACCGGTTCGGGCTGGAACAGCCGGTCGTCGACGATCACGTTCCCGTCGACGCGGGTGATGCCGGAGTCGCGCACCTGGCGCGCGAGGAGGTCGATGCCGGCGAGCGGGTTCTGCGGGGTGAGCGTGGCACCGGGAACGTCGTCGGCGTAGGTGTGGTCGAGGTCGGTGAAGGCGACCGTACCGTCGGGGCGGGTCCTGCCGCCCATGGTCAGATCGCCTTGGGCGACGAGGGCGAGATCGCCGGTCAGGGTCGCGCCGCGCCGCTCGCCGACCGCGTAGAGCGGTGTCACGAAGCGGTGGTCGGGACCGAGGGCGTGCCAGGCGCCGGAGACGCTGAACAGCTTGGCGGTGGACCCGGGGATGAAGAGCTGGTCGGGGAACCGGCTGTGGACGGTCCGTCCGGTGTCCGGGTCGACCTGGAGGAGACCCCACTGGGCGTTGCGGTAACCCGGCTTCCGCATGATCTCCGTGATGCGGGGGTCGAGCGGGTCGGAGCCACCGCGGTCGGAGGGCGTGGGTGTGGGCGTGGGCGCCGGTGGTGTCGCCCCGGCGGCCGTGCCCGCGGTCAGGACCACGAGCAGGAGGGCCGCGCATCCGGCGGCCATGCGCCGCCGCAGGGGCCGGGGGTGCGTTCCTCGTGGCACGGCGGGCCCCGTTCGTCCGGGCGGCGGGCTCCGCAGGCGTCACCCGGTCGCGTGTACCCGGTACCCCGTAGGCGGTACGCAGGGTTCAGCCAGCGTGGCACGGCCGCATCCGGCACGCACCTCGCCCGGGCACCACCGCCCACGGCAGGTGCGGTCCCGGAGCGGCGGCGTACGTTGGGAGGGGGCCGCACGAGGGCTGCTGCAGAAAGGGCCGACCCATGGCGCACACGGCTGGTGCCCGGGGCACGAACAAGGTCGCGCAGTTCCTGGAGAGCCCGTTCGTCGGGTTGTCCCCCTGGATCGTCTTCGCCCTCGTGGTGGGGCCCGGACGCTTCGAATGGGCGGTGGGGCTGGCCCTGGCCATCTCCGTCTGTCTCGTCGTCGGCAGCCGTCTGGTCAATCCCGGCTCCTCCCTGAAGATCCTGGAACTCGCCGACGTCGTGTTCTTCACGGTCCTGACGGTCGTCGGGGCCTTCGCCAGTGACGGCACACGGCGCTGGCTGGAGACGTACGCGGGCGAGATCTCGAACATCGCCCTCTTCGCCATCGCCCTCGGCTCCATCCTGGCCGGGGTGCCGTTCACCCTCCAGTACGCCCGGGAGCAGGTCGACCGGAAGTTCTGGGACTCGCCCGTCTTCAAGCGGACGAACTACCTGATCACCGGGGTCTGGGGGCTGGCCTTCCTGATCAACGCGATCGTGGGGGCGTACGGCGACCTCGTGCTGCGCGACCCGGACAACATGTGGACCGGCTGGATCATCCAGGTCCTCACCATCGTCGGAGCGCTGCGCTTCACCCGCCGGTACCCGGAGGTCGTGCGGGCCCGTGCCCCGGCCGGCGCCGAGGGGCAGGCCCCGACCGGTTCCTGACACCGCACGAGCCGTGGGGGCCGTCGCGGATCGCGACGGCCCCCACGGTTGCGAGGCGGTGGATCAGCCGGTGAAGCCGGCCGTGATGGAGCTGAACTGCCAGTCGCTCTGGGCGATGCCGGAGCAGGTCTCCTGGAGGCCGCCGCCGGGGCAGCCGCGGTCGCGGTTCACCGACCAGAAGGCGAGGCGCGCGATGTGGTGGGAGTTGGCCCAGTTGCGGATGTCGGTCCAGTTCTGGACGGTGGTGGTCTCCTGGGTGTCGCTGATGCCGTTCATGCCCGAGATGCCGATGTGGGAGTACGCGGTCGCGTCGTCCCAGCCGTAGGTGGACTTGAGCTTGGCCTTGAGGCCCTCGGTCGCGCTGACGGTGCTGGCGTACATGTCCGTCGAGGCGTTGCCGAAGTCGAACGGCATGATCGTGAAGACGTCGATGCCGGTGTTCAGCGCCTTGGACTGCTCGATCAGGCGGTTGCCCCAGCTGGTCGGGCCGGTGGTGGAGGTGCCGAAGGTCAGGATGGTCTTCAGACCGGGGTTGTTCTGCTTGACGATCTTGAGCGCGCCGAGGATGCGGTCCTGGACCACGGCGTTCTCGAACTCGTCGGTGTTCTCGATGTCCACGTCGATGGCCTTGAGGCCGTACGCGTTGATGACCTGCTGGTACGCACCGGCCAGGGCCTCGGCGCTGGAGCAGTTGGGGCCGAGCTTATTGCCCTGCCAGCCACCGATGGAGGGCACGATGTCACCGCCCGCCGCGCGGATCGCGGCGATGGTGCTCTGGTCCACGCCGCCGGTCAGCGGGCGCTGGCCGTCCCAGGACGGGTTGCAGCCGCCGGAGGAGAGGATGAACGCCATGGTGAACCACTTGGTGCCGGTCGCGTTCATCACGGTGGTCGGGCTCGGCGGGTTGCCCCAGCCGAGGTAGAGGTACGGGGCGGCCTGCTTGAAGCCGGCCGGCGGCGTGGTCCCGGTGTCGGTGGTGACGTTGACGGTGTTCGAGGCGGCCGAGGTGTTCCCCGCGAGGTCGCGGGCGCGCACGGTGAACGCGTAGGCGGTGCTGGGGGTCAGGCCGGTGACCGTCGCGCTGGTGGTGCCCGAGGTCGCGACCTTCGTCCCGCCCTGGTAGACGTCGTAGCCGTTCACACCGACGTTGTCGGTGGACGCGGTCCAGGACAGGGAGGCCGTGGTGGAGGTCTTGCCGGTCGCCGCGAGGCTGCCGGGCACGGTGGGAGCCTGGGTGTCGACGGTGCCGCCCGGGCCGTCCAGGGTGATGTCGTCGGCGTGGTAAGTGCCCTGCCCGTACCAGCCGTTGAGGTAGATCTCGGCGCTCGTCTGGGAGGCGCCGGTGGTGAAGGCGACGGTCAGTTTGGTGTAGGCGGCGGCCGAGGGGGTCCAGGTGGAGGCGCCGCCGGTGACCCCGAGGTAGACGTAGCTGCCGCGGACCCAGGCGGAGAGCGTGTAGCTGGTGTTGGGCTGCACGGCGACGGTCTGGACGCACTTGGCGTTGTCGCTCGCACTGGCCGCGCCGGCCAGGGCCTTGCTCCCGCCGTGCACCGGTGAGCCGACCACGGAGCCCAGCCCGCCGGAACAGGACCAGCCGGCCGTGGTGCCGGACTCGAAGTCGCCGTTCGAGAGGATGTTGGCGCCGAAGGCCGCACCGGGGGAGGTCAGCACCGCGGCCGCGCCGAGCAGGGTGGCGCCGAGGGCGCAGGCCAGCCGTGTGCGGGTTCGGTTTGGGATACGCAAGGAAGTGCCTCCAGTGGGAGTGGGGGGACGGCGTGGAGCGCGAAGCGTGGGCGTGCGGCCTGCCGGGGACGCGTGGGGACGGGGCGGCGGGCCCGTGGGTGGGGCCCTGTGACCGGGCGGGCGTGGGGAGTTGACGTCGTATCCGCTTCGTGGCCGGGAACCTAATCCTCCGGAAGGACCGCCGTCAACAGGTCTGGACCAACTGATAGGTGGTTATCTCAATCGGAAGGTTTACTAACCGTGGTGCTTGACAAGGCTCCCGCCCCTTCGGAAGCATGACGCGGTGCCAGCCTCCCGCCCCCACCACGTCGCCGTCCTCGTCCTCGAAGGGGCGAAACCCCTCGACGTCGGCATCCCCGCGCAGGTGTTCACGACCCGCGCGAGCATGCCCTACGAGGTCCGGGTGTGCGGCGCCGCCCCGGGGCTGGTGACCGGTGGTGAGGGCCTGTCGTACTCCGTCGCCCACGGCCTCGAAGCCCTGGCCTGGGCCGACACCGTCTTCGTCCCCGGCTACCGGTTCCCCGACCGCGAGGACCCGCCGCGGGCCGTCGTCGACGCGCTGATCGCCGCCCACGAACGGGGCGCGCGGCTCGCGGCCATCTCCACGGGAGCCTTCGCGCTCGCCGCCACGGGCCTGCTCGACGGCAAGCGGGCCACCACGCACTGGCACTACACCCGGGCGCTCGCGGCGAAGTGGCCGCTGGTCCGGGTCGACGAGAACGTCCTGTTCGTCGACGAGGGCTCCGTGCTGACCTCGGCCGGCGCCGCCTCGGGCATCGACCTGTGCCTGCACGTCCTGCGCAGCGACCTCGGAGTGGCCGCCTCGAACCACACGGCCCGGCGGCTGGTCGCGGCCCCCTACCGCAGCGGCGGGCAGGCGCAGTACGTGCGGCGCAGCGTGCCCGAGCCGCTCGGCCCGCGGTTCGCCGCCACCCGCGAGTGGGCGCTGCACCGGCTCGGCGAACCCCTCACCCTGGAGACGCTCGCCCGGCACGCGGCGGTCTCCCCGCGCACCTTCTCGCGGCGGTTCGCCGAGGACACCGGCTACACGCCGATGCAGTGGGTGATGCGCGCCCGCATCGACGTGGCCCGCGAACTGCTGGAGCTTTCCGAGCGGAGCGTGGAGCAGATCGCCGCGGACGTGGGCCTGGGCACGGGCGCGAACCTGCGGCTGCACTTCCAGCACATCCTGCGGACCACGCCGAGCGAGTACCGGCGCACCTTCGCCCGGGGCGAGTGACGGGGCACGGCGCGGAGCCGCTGAAAGCGGAGCTGCCGCCGGACAGCACGGAGCCCCCGCCGGCGTGTGGCGCGATCCTTGCGGACCGTGGCGATCGCGCCGCTGTCGCGGACGCCCGGGAGACGCGAACCTGGTGGCGAACCCAAGGGACAGGGAACAGGGAGACACCATGACTCGCATCGCCATCAACGGATTCGGCCGCATCGGCCGCAACGTGCTCCGCGCGCTGCTCGAACGCGACAGCAAGCTCGAGGTCGTCGCCGTCAACGACCTCACCGAGCCCACCACCCTCGCGCGGCTGCTCGCCTACGACACCACGTCCGGCCGGCTCGGCCGGCCGGTGACCGTGGACGGGGACGTCCTCGTCGTCGACGGCCGCCGCATCAAGGTGCTCGCCGAGCGCGAGCCGGCGCGACTGCCCTGGGCCGAGCTCGGCGTGGACATCGTGCTGGAGGCCACCGGCCGCTTCGCCACCGCGAAGGCCGCCCGCGCCCACATCGACGCGGGAGCCAAGAAGGTGCTCGTCAGCGCACCGGCCGACGGGGCCGACATCACCCTCGCCTACGGGGTGAACAGCGACTCCTACGACCCGGCCCTGCACACGATCGTCTCCAACGCCTCGTGCACGACCAACGCGCTCGCGCCGCTGGCGGCCGTACTCGACGAGCTCGCCGGCATCGAGCACGGCTTCATGACCACGGTGCACGCCTACACGCAGGAGCAGAACCTGCAGGACGGTCCGCACCGCGACCCCCGGCGCGCCCGCGCCGCCGCCGTGAACATCGTGCCGACCACGACGGGCGCCGCCAAGGCCATCGGCCTGGTCCTGCCGAACCTGGACGGCAAGCTCTCCGGCGACTCGATCCGCGTCCCCGTTCCCGTGGGATCGATCGTCGAGCTGAACACCACCGTCGCCCGCGACGTGACCCGCGAGGACGTCCTGGCCGCCTACCGCGCCGCCGCCGAAGGGCCGCTCGCCGGAGTGCTGGAGTACTCGGACGACCCGCTCGTGTCCTCCGACATCACGGGCAACCCCGCCTCGTCCATCTTCGACTCGCAGCTCACCCGCGTCGAAGGCCGCCACATCAAGGTGGTCGCCTGGTACGACAACGAGTGGGGCTTCTCGAACCGTGTCATCGACACGCTCGAACTCCTCGCGAGCCGCTGAGGCCGGACCCGGTCACCGGGCGCGCCGCGGACCGGGTTTCCGGTCCGCGGCGCGCTGCTTTTACCGTCCCTTCCCGGCCATGCGCAAGGCTTGAACCAGAAAATCCTTGATGTCGCACTAGACTGGCGGGTTGTTTGGCGCTGGACCGGAACAACCTGGGCAGACCCGGGCTCCGCCCGGCGACCCGGAGGGTTCCGGGAACACGACGCGAGGGCCGATGGCAGCCACACCAGAGCACGGTGAAGTCACTCTGCTCGACGACGGGACCGGGCTCGACGAAGGCCTCGGGGAAGGGCTCGCGTCCGACGCCGGGGAGGGGCCCGGGGAGTCCGGCAAGTCGGCCCTCTTCTCCGCCGGACCCGCCGCCCCGACGCGCACCCTCGTCGACGTCTTCGAGGCCACCGTACGGGCGCACCCCGACGAGCTCGCCCTGGACGACGGGGCCACCCGGCTGACCTACCGGGCGCTCGCCGCCGAGGTGGAACGCCGGCGCCAGGCCCTCGTGGCCGCCGGGGTGGGCCTCGGCGACCGGGTCGGCGTCCGCGTGCCGTCCGGGACCAACGAGCTGTACGCGGGCATCCTGGCGGTCCTCGCGGCGGGCGCCGCCTACGTGCCCGTCGACGCCGAGGACCCGGACGAGCGGGCCGACCTGGTCTTCGGCGAGGCCGGAGTACGGGCCGTCCTGGGCGCCGGCCAGCGCATCGAGGTCGCCGCACCGGGCAAGGGCGCCGGCCCCGCCCACGCTCCCGCCGCCCGACCCGGCCCCGAACACGACGCGTGGATCATCTTCACCTCCGGCTCCACCGGCAAGCCCAAGGGCGTGGCCGTCAGCCACCGCAGCGCCGCCGCCTTCGTGGACGCCGAGGCCGCGCTGTTCCTCACCGAGGAGCCGATCGGCCCCGGCGACCGGGTCATGGCCGGCCTGTCCGTGGCCTTCGACGCCTCCTGCGAGGAGATGTGGCTGGCCTGGCGCTACGGCGCCTGCCTCGTCCCCGTCCCCCGCTCCCAGGTCCGCAGCGGCGCCGATCTCGGCCCCTGGCTGGCGGAACAGGAGATCACCGTGGTCTCCACGGTGCCGACCCTGGCCGCCTTGTGGGAGCCCGAGGCCCTCAACGAGGTCCGGCTGCTGATCTTCGGCGGCGAGGCCTGCCCGCCCGAGCTCACCCAGCGCCTGGTCACCGAGGGCCGCGAGGTCTGGAACACCTACGGCCCCACCGAGGCCACCGTCGTCGCCTGCGCCTCCCTCCTGACCGGCGAGGAGCCGATCCGCATCGGCCTCCCGCTGAACGGCTGGGAACTGGCCGTCGTCGACGAATCCGGCGAACCGGTGCCCATGGGCGGCAGCGGCCAGCTCGTCATCGGCGGCGTCGGCCTGGCCCGCTACCTCGACCCCGAGAAGGATGCGGAGAAGTACGCCCCGCTGGAATCCCTCGGCTGGGAGCGCGCCTACCGCAGCGGCGACCTCGTCCGAGCGGAGCCGGAGGGTCTGGTCTTCCTGGGCCGCGGCGACGAGCAGATCAAGCTCGGCGGCCGCCGCATCGAACTGGGCGAGGTGGACGCGGCCCTCCAGGCCCTGCCCGGGGTCGCCGGCGCGGCCGCCGCCGTCCGCACGGCGCGCAGCGGCAACCAGCTCCTCGTCGGCTACCTGGTCACCCAGGAGGGATGGGACCACGCCGCGGCCGTCACCCGGCTGCGCGCCGAACTGCCCGCAGCGCTCGTACCGCTGCTCGCACCGGTCGAGGAACTGCCCACCCGCACCTCCGGCAAGGTGGACCGCGGCGCACTGCCCTGGCCACTCCCGGAACTGGAGACCAGCGGCCCCACCGAGCAGCTCTACGGCACCGAGGCCTGGCTCGCCGAGCAGTGGAGCGAGACCCTGGGCGTGGCCGTCACCGGCGCCGCCGACGACTTCTTCGCCATCGGCGGCAGCAGCCTCGCCGCCGCCCAGCTCACCACCCGGCTGCGCACCCGCTACCCGAGCGCGGCCGTCCTCGACATCTACCAGCAGCCCACCCTGCGCAAGCTGGCCCGGCACCTGGAGAAGTCCGCACAGGACGACGGCTCGGTCCGGACCATCGCCCCCGTGCCGCCGCGGACCAAGGTGATCCAGTCCCTGCTGCTGCTCCCGCTCTTCACCCTGGTCGGCCTGCGCTGGACGGTGGCGCTGCTCGCCCTGGGCAACGTACTGCACTGGTTCGGGCCCTATCCGTGGGCGCCGGCCGCCTCCTGGTGGCTCGTCGCCGCCGGCGCCGCACTGCTCTTCAGCCCGCCCGGCCGCCTCGCGATCGCGGCCGGCGGCGCCCGCCTGCTGCTGCGCGGGGTCAAGGCGGGGCGCCACCCGCGCGGCGGAAACGTTCACCTGCGGCTGTGGACGGCCGAGCGGCTGGCCGAGTACTCCGGCGCCACCTCGCTCACCGGCTCCTGGCTGGAGCGCTACGCACGGGCCTTGGGCGCCAAGATCGGCCCCGAGGTGGACCTGCACTCGCTGCCGCCCGTGACGGGCATGCTCAAACTCGGCCGCGGCTGCGCCGTGGAGTCCGAGGTGGACCTCTCCGGCCACTGGCTGGACGGGGACCGGCTGGAGATCGGCGCCGTCAAGGTCGGCGCGGGCGCCGTCGTCGGCACCCGCAGCATCCTCTTCCCCGGCGCCCGCGTCGGCAAGCGGGCCGAGGTGGCCCCCGGCTCCGCCGTCGTCGGCCAGATCCCCACCGGCCAGCGCTGGGCCGGAGCCCCCGCCGGCAAACTCGGCAAGGCCAAGCGGAACTGGCCCAAGGAACGCCCGCCGCGCGGCCTGCCCTGGCGCGCCGCCTACGGTGCGGCCGGCTTCTGCCTCACCTCCCTGCCCGTGCTCGCCGCCCTGCCCGCCCTCCTCGTGGCCGGCCGGTTCGTGCCCGCCGACGCCGGGCTCGGCCGGGCCCTGGCCGGAGCACTGCTCGCCGTGGTGCCGGGGGCGCTCGCCTTCGGGTTCGCGTACGCGGCCCTGCTCCTGGTCTCCGTACGCCTCCTCAGCCTCGGGCTGCGCACGGGTGTCCATCCGACGCACAGCAGGATCGGCTGGCAGGCCTGGACGGTCACCCAGCTGATGGATCTTTCCCGGGAAACCCTCTTCCCCCTGTACGCCGGACTGATCACACCGGTGTGGCTGCGGCTCCTCGGCATGAAGATCGGCCGGGGCGCCGAGGTGTCCACGGTGCTCGCGCTGCCCAGCCTCACCACCGTCGGCGAGGGCGCGTTCCTCGCCGACGACACCCTGACCGCCCCCTACGAGCTGGGCGGCGGCTGGCTGCGGATCGGCCATTCCGAGATCGGCCGACGGGCCTTCCTGGGCAACTCCGGCATGACCGCGCCGGGCCGTTCCGTGCCGGACGACGGGCTGGTCGGCGTCCTCTCCGCCACCCCGAAGAAGGCCAAGAAGGGCAGCTCCTACCTGGGCCTGCCGCCGGTCCGGCTGCCGAGGTCCGCAGCGGGCGCCGACCAGAGCCGGACGTACGATCCGCCCGCACGGCTGCTGTGGGCGCGCGGGCTCGTGGAGCTGTGCCGGCTCGTCCCGGTGTTCTGCTCGGCCGCGCTGGGCGTGGTGACCGTGGCGGCGTTCTGCGCGCTGGCCGGGGCGGACGGGCCCGGGGTGTGGGGGACCGCGCTGCTGTCCGGAGCGGTCCTGCTCGCCGCCGGGGTGGCCGCGTGCGTGGTCGCGGCGGCCGCGAAATGGCTGCTGGTGGGCCGCCACCGGACGGGCGAGCACCCGCTGTGGAGCGGCTTCGTGTGGCGTAACGAACTGGCCGACACCTTCGTCGAGGTCCTGGCCGTGCCCTGGCTGGTCGGCTCCGTGCCCGGTACGCCGGTGCTGTCCCTGTGGCTGCGCGGACTCGGCGCCCGGATCGGCCGCGGCGTGTGGTGCGAGAGCTACTGGCTGCCCGAGACCGACCTGGTCACCCTGGGCGACGCGGTCAGCGTGAACCGGGGCTGCGTGTTGCAGACGCACCTCTTCCACGACCGGATCTTGAGGACGGATACTGTGGTCCTCCGTGAGGGCGCCACCCTGGGCCCGGGTGGAATCGTCCTGCCCGGGAGCACGGTCGGGGCCCGCAGCACACTGGGTCCGGCCTCCCTCGTGATGGCCGGGGAATCCGTTCCCGCCGACACCCGCTGGCTGGGCAACCCGATCGAGGCGTGGCGGTCCTGACGGGCGGGTCCGACAGGACGGGCCCGGCACCACCGCACGTCGTACGAGCACAACGCAGGGAGCGGAAGCGGCAGTGAACGGCCAGAAGACAGCGGCATCGGACCCGTACTTTCCGGCCAACGGCGACCCCCGTTACCGCGTGCACCGGTACGAACTCGCTCTGGAGTACCGTCCCGGCCCCAACCGGCTCGCCGGGACGGCCCGGCTCAGCGCCATCGCCGGGCGGGCTCCGCTCACCGAGTTCCACCTCAACCTGGCCGAGTTCAAAATAGGCCGGGTCCTGGTCAACGGCAGGGCGCCGCACTACAGCCACCGGGGCGGCAAACTCCGCATCCGGCCGCCCAAGCCGCTGCCCGCCGGCGCCGCCTTCACCGTGGAGGTGCACTGGGCGGGCAACCCCACCCCGGTGCGCAGCCCCTGGGGCGGACTCGGCTGGGAGGAACTGACCGACGGCGCGCTCGTGGCCAGCCAGCCGGTCGGTGCGCCCTCCTGGTACCCGTGCAACGACCGGCCCGCGGACAAGGCCTCGTACCAGATCTCGGTCAACACCCCCTCCGCCTACACCGTCGTGGCCGGCGGCCGGCTGCTCACGCGGACGACCCGGGCCTCCACCACCACCTGGGTGTACGAGCAGCCGGCGCCGACCTCCACCTACCTGGTCGGCCTGTCCATCGGCATGTACCAGACGGTGCTGCTCGGCGACCCCGGGCTCGGCGGAATCCCGCAGAGCGCCCACGTACCGGCGCACCTGCTGCCCCGGTTCTCCCGGGACTTCGCGCGGCAGCCCGCGATGATGACGCTGTTCGAGGAGCTTTTCGGCCCCTACCCCTTCGGGGAGTACGCGGTGGTCGTCGCCGACGAGGAGCTGGACGTGCCGGTGGAGGCCCAGGGGCTCTCCCTGTTCGGCGCCAATCACGTGGACGGCGTACGCGGCTCCGAGCGGCTCATCGCCCACGAGCTCGCGCACCAGTGGTTCGGCAACAGCGTGACCATCGCCGACTGGCGGCACATCTGGCTCAACGAGGGCTTCGCCAAGTACGCGGAATGGCTCTGGTCGGAGCGTTCCGGCGGCCGCACCGCGCACGAACTGGCGGCCGCCGCACACCGCCTGCTGTCCGGGCAGCCGCAGGACCTCCTGCTGGCCGACCCGGGACGCAAGCTGATGTTCGACGACCGCCTCTACCAGCGCGGCGGCCTCGCCGTGCACGCGATCCGCTGCGCACTGGGCGACGGCCCGTTCTTCCGCATGCTGCGGGAGTGGGCCACCGTGCACCGCCACGCAGTGGTCACCACGGCGGGCTTCATCGCGCACGCCTCGCGCTACGCGCTCGAACCGCTGGACGACCTGTTCGCGGCCTGGCTGTCCGAGCCGGCCCTCCCGCCGCTGCCCGCGCCGCCCCCGGCCGCCTAGAGCCATCCCTTCTTCTTGACGAGGACGAAGGTGCCCAGGGACGCGGCGAGGAGGGTCGGCGCCGTCAGCTTCCGGTTCCCCACGGTGGACTTGACCTGATCCTCCGTCAGGGGGTTCAGGCGGTCCCTGCTCCTCGGCGGTTGCGCCTCGTCCTCCGCCGCGTTCTGAGCCGCACCTCCGCGTAGCGAGACCTCTCTCTCCACCCCTCGACGGTCCGTCGGCGCTCCCGCACGGCCCGCACGCCCCTGCCGGGCCGAAGGTCCCTTCCGGTGGGAACGCGAAACGCCCCGCCCGGCCCGCCGCGGCCGGGGGCGCGGCGCGGGGGTCGGACGGGGCGTGCGGCGAGCGGGGTCAGTACCTGAGCGCGGTGCCGAGGGTGGCGCGCACCTCGCCCGAGAGCTTGTGGGTGCTGCGTGCGGTCGCGTCCTTGGACTGGCCGGCGGGCACGTCGGAGACGGTGACGACCACCGTGTCCAGCGGATTGCCGGAGGCGTCCTTGTAGTCGACCTGGACGGCGAAGGATTTCGCCCCGCCGTCGGTGTTGCGGGCCGTGACCGTCACCGCCGACAGCCCGTCGTCGTCGGTGCCGACGCTGCCGAGCGTCACCGCGTCCTTGGCGTCGACACCGTCCTTGACCTCGTCCAGCTTCTTCTTCGCGGCCGCGGTGGCCGAGTCGACCGCGTCGGCGGCCTGTGACTGGACCGAGGCGGCGGCCGAGGCCGCCTTCGACACCCCGGCCGAAGCGTTCCCGTCGGAGTCGGAACAGCCGGCCGTCGTGGCGAGTACGGCCGCTGCGAGCAGGGCGCCGCAGGCGCCGCGGATCCTCGTGGGGGTCAGGGGCACGTGACACCGACCGAGGCCGCGACGAGGGTCTCGTCGAACTTCTGGATCTGGGGCTTCAGTTGGGTCAGGGCCTCGGATCCGGTGGTGTCCCCCGGAAGGTTCCCGAAGCCGGACTTGAGATCGCCCACCGCGGATCCCACCGCCGACCTCTTCGCGGATTCCAGGTCCTTCAGCGAGGAGGAGACGTTGTCCCAGTCCTGCTGGATCGCGTCGACGGCGTCCTTGATCTGGCCCTTCGTCGCGGAAGCCGGGTCCAGCGCCGCCAGCTCGGCCTGGTCCGCCTTCAGGGTGGAGAGACCGGTGCAGAGCTCGGAGGCGGCCTGGGTCGCCTGCTCCTTGGGGCTCGGGTCGTCGGAGGAACAAGACGTGAGGAACAGGGCCGTGGCCGCGCCCAGGGCCGCGGCGATCGGGAGACGTTTCATGGAAATCCTTCCCATTTCGGGGCTTCTGCGTAAAACCTGACATACAAACTAATGAGCTGCATCCGGGGGCAGTTCGGCCGCTGCGGCCTCCACCGCCGCTACCGCCTCGTCGACCGTGCGGTGGACCCCGCGCGCACCCAGGTGATCGCCGAGCGGGTGGCGGGCCAGTTCCCCGGCGGCCGGCGAGCGCAGCCGGCTCAGGTGCAGGGCGACGCCCTGCCGGTCGAGTTCCTCGCGGAGCTCCTCGAGGGTGTCCAGGACGGGAACGCCGAGCTGGAAACAGGCGGTCAGGTCCAGGACGACGGCCCGGGGGGCCAGCGGGGCGGTCCGCAGCCGTTCCAGCACGGCCAGCCGTACCCGGTTGACGTTGCCGAAGAAGAGGCTGCCGTCGGGGCGTACGACCAGGACCGCGGGGTCGGTGGCGGCGTTCTCGTGGCCGGAGGTGTCGCCGTACAGCCGGCTCCCGGGCAGCCGGCCGAGGACGGCGACGTTGCGCCGGCTGGCGGCGCCGATGAACAGCACGAGGGAGAGCGCGACGGCGAGGAGCAGCCCGGGCAGCAGGTCGAAGAGGAGCACGCCGAACAGCGAGGTGAGCGCGACCCACAGGCTGCGCCGGTCCAGGCGGAAGTAGCGGCGCAGCTCCCCGACCCGCAGGAAGCCGCGTACGGCGAAGATGACGATGGCGCCCAGGACCGGCTCGGGCAGATCCGTGAAGAGCGGGGTGAGGAAGGCGCCGGTCAGCAGGATCAGCCCCGCCGCGATCAGCGAGACCATCGGGGTCCTGCCGCCCGCTCCGGCCGCGGCCGCGCTGCGCGAGGCGCTGCCGGAGACGACGAAGCCGCGGAAGAGTCCGACGGCGATGTTGCTGAGGCCGATGGCGGCCATCTCCCGGTTGGCGTCCACCTCCTGGCCGTGTTCCCGGGCGAAGCGGTTCGCGATGCTGAAGGCTTCGGCGAAGACCACCAGGGCCACGCCCAGGGCCCCGCCGAACAGTGCGATCCAGTCGGCGGCCGGGATCCCCGGCAGGTGGGGGACCGGCACGGCCGAGGGGATGTGGCCGACGGTCTCGACGCCGTGGCTCTCGAGGTCGAGGGCCGCCGACAGGAGGAGGGCCGCCACCAGGACGATCAGGGAGGCGGGCAGGCGCGGGACGAAGCGCTCGAGCAGGAACAGCAGGGCCAGCGCGCCCGCCCCGACGGCCAGGGTGACCAGGGGCCAATGGGGGGCTCCGGACAGGACGGTCCACAGCCGCTCGAAGAAGTCGCCGTCGCCGCCCGGCGCCCCGACGAGCTTCGCGGCCTGCCGGACGACGATGGTCAGGGCCATGCCGAACAGGAAGCCCATCAGGGCCGGTTCGGCGAGGAAGTTCGTCAGGAATCCGAGCCGGGCCAGCCCTGCCGCCAGCAGTACCGCGCCCACGATCACCGCGAGGGCGGCCGACAGGCCGACGGCGTCCTCGGGGGCGGGACTGACGGCCGAGACGGTTGCGGCCGACAGGACGGCCGCCGCCGAGGTGGCCCCGATGAGCAGGAAGTTGGAGCGGCCCAGCAACGCGTACACGAGGAGGCCACCGGTGCCGCGTAGAAGGCGTTCTGCGGGGGAACCCCCGCGATCTGCGCGTATGCGACGCACTCCGGCACGATCAGCGCCCACGCGGTGAGGGCGCCCAGCGTGTCCCCACGCAGCCATCTGCCGCGGTAGCGGCGCAGCCAGGGGGCCACCAAGCTCGCCGCGGCCCCGTCGTGTGTTCCTGCCGTCCGCGGAACGCTCACCGCTCGGGCCCCTTTCTCGGATCGCGAAAAGTCCGCACACGGCGGCGGCCGGCGGGACGCGCGCACTGCTGCGGCCCGGACCGGGGGAGGGGCCCACCGGTCCGGGCCGCGGCGTCGTATCGACGCGCTGCTCTCAGGCCGCGAACACCTCGCGGAGCTGCTGCTCCTGCGCGCCGGAGAGGTTGGAGCGGACCAGCTGCGCCTGGCCGCCGGGGAAGGAGCCGCGGACCCGCTCGACCACGGCGTCGGACGAGAGCAGGAACAGTGCGGAGGTTCCGGGCTTCACCTCGGACTTCACCTCGTCGATGAACTGGTCGTCGATGCCGACGTCGGACAGCGAACCACCGATGGCCCCGGCCGCCGCACCCACGGCGGCGCCGAGCAGCGGCACGAAGAACAGCAGCCCGAAGAGCATCCCCCAGAAGGTGCCGGACAGTGCGCCGGCTCCCGTGAGGCTGTTCAGCTGCTGGGTCTTCGGCTTCTTGGCGTCTTCGCGCCAGGTGACGACCGCGGCGTCGTGCACCTGTATGAGCTGTTCCTTCTGCAGGGCGAGCAGGACGGACTCCGCCTGCTGGGCCCCCTCGGGAGTGGGGAACTTCCAGACGGTGAGGGTGGTGGATGCCACGTAACGCTCCAGTTCCTGGACGGTGTTGCCGGCGTCCAGTACAACCCACAATCCGACAATTCACCACAATTGCAATAATCGTGACTCTTTGTCATCTGTCATGCCGTCAGCGTCATTCGCCCGTTCGGCCGTATCCGGCTGTTCGCCCGACGGGATCCGCGCCGAGGGTGGGGCGATCCAGCGGCAGTACGGCTGCGCCCCTTGTCCGCGTTCCGCGGCAGGCCGGCACCGGCGCCCGCGCCGGAACCCGCCCCGCCGGTCTGGCCGGTCTGGCCGGTCTGGCGCGAAGAGTCCCCGGACAGTGCGGGGTTCTTCACCTGCCTCGAGCCCGGCTCCCGAGGGCCCCTTCAGCGTGGCCATCCGCGTCCACGGCCCGGAACCCGCCATTCTGGACCGGACCTGGAGCATGCCGAAGCTCTCCGTACGCGACTGAAGGCCGAGGGAACCCCGTGACCGAACCCCACCGCACCGTGAGCCGGCACCGGATCCCGCCCGTGGAGGCGCGCCGTGGGTGACGCCATCGGCCAGATGCTCGGCTCCGCGGTCGGCATCGCCATCAGCCCGCTCCCGCTGATCGCGGTGATCCTCATGCTGGCCACCCCGCGGGGGCGGACCAACGGCACCGCCTTCGCCGTCGGCTGGGTCCTCTCCCTCGCCGCCCTGGTGACCGTGGTCGTCCTGGCCGGCTCGGGCGCGGGCGCGGCCGGTCGGGGCGAGCCGGCCGCGTGGACGGTGTGGCTCAAGCTGGCACTCGGCGTGCTGTTCCTGCTGATGGGGCTCAAGCAGTTCAAGGGCCGCCCGCGCGAGGGGGAGCCGTCCCCGCCGCCGGCCTGGATGAAGGCCATCGACCACTTCACCCCGGGCAAGTCCGCCGGTCTCGCGGCCGCGCTCGCCGTCGCCAACCCGAAGAACCTCGTCCTCGCGCTGGGCGGCGCCGTCTCCATCGCGTCCAGCGGTGCCGCAGCCGGGGGCAAGGCGGTCGCGGCGACGCTGATGGTGCTGGTCGCCTCGCTGTGCGTCGTCCTGCCGCTGGCCGTCTACCTCTTCGGCGGACGGCGGTCGGCGGCCACCCTGGCCGGGTGGAAGGAATGGATGAGCCGCCACAACTCCGCCATCATGACCATCGTCCTGTGGGTCCTCGGCGCCAAGTACGTCGGCGACGCGATCTCCGGCCTCACCACCTGAGGCGGGCGGCGGTACGGGTCCCGTCCCCCGGCGGGCATGGTCTGGGTGGGCCGCACACCGGCCGATGGGCTCAGGCCGCCGGAGGGTCGGGCGCGCCGGCCCGACGCGGACCCGGGGGCGGCCGCCCAGCCGGGCCCCGACCGGGATGCCCAGTCCGACGGTGGCCACGACGTATCCGAAGGCCGAGGCGACCGTGCTCACGCTCTGCGGCATCGACCGCACTTCCTCCAGCGCCGCACGGACCTCGGGGAACGGCCGGGCGCCGGTGCGCAGCCGGGCCGGCAGGTCCTCCAACGCCTGCGTCTGGTCCAGCCGCAGGTCGGGCCCGTGCACCAGGGCGAAGTCGCCGCGCTCCAGGCCGGCCTGGGCGAGGGTCTGGATGCCGCTGGCGGCCACGGTGCCGAACAGGGCGAGGCCGACGCCGCCGAGGACGGGCTGCGGCACCAGGGAGACGACCGAAGCGAGGAACGGGCACAGGCCCAGCAGGATCAGGATGCCGCCGCTCGCGGCCACGACGTACCGGCTGCGGACCTTGGTGATGGCGACCAGGCCGACGTTCTGCGCGAAGGCGCTGGCGGCGAAGCCGTTGAAGAGCGGGCTCAGCGCGGTGCCCAGGCCGTCCGCGCGCAACGCCGCGGCGAGGGTCTTCTCGTCCGCGGGCTTGTCGACGATCTGGCCGAGGGCGATCACGTCGGCGGTGCTCTCGGTCATGGAGACGATCATGACGATGACCATGGAGATGATCGCGGCGACGGCGAACTGCGGAGCGCCGAAGTGGAAGGGCGTGGGGAAGCCGATGACGTCGGCGTCGGCGACGGCGCTGAAGTCTGCCAGGCCGAGGGGCAGGGCGATCAGGGTGCCCGCGACGAGACCGAGCAGGATGGATATCTGCTTGAGGAAACCGCGCAGCACCCTGCGGAGCACCACGGTGATCACCAGGGTCACGGCGGCGAGCCCGATGTACTCGACGTCTCCGTAGTCCGGGGCCTGCGGGTTGCCGCCCTGGGCCCAGTTGAAGGCGACGGGCAGCAGGGACAGGCCGATGAGCGTGATGACGGTGCCGGTGACGACGGGCGGGAAGAACCGGATGAGTTTGCAGAACCAGGGCGCGAGCAGGAAGCCGAACACTCCGGCCACGATCACGGCGCCGTAGATGACGGGCAGCGCGTCCTCGGGGCCCTCGGCCTTGGCGATGGCCAGCATCGGGGCCACGCCGGCGAAGGAGACGCCGTTGACGAAGGGGAGGCGCGCTCCGATGTTCCAGAAGCCGATCGTCTGCAGCAGGGTGGCGATGCCGGCGGCGAAGGGCTGGCGCTCATCAGGAACGCGATCTCGGTCGTACTCAGTCCCACGCCGATGCCGACGACCAGGGGCGGGGCGACGACACCGGCGTACATGGCCGCCACGTGCTGGAGACCGGCGCCGAGCAGCTTTCCGAACGGCAGGGGCTGGTCGACGGGATGCTTCGCGGCGGGGGCCGTGGCCGGGTCCGGCGCGGGCGCGGGTGCGGGGCTGGGCGTGATGGTGGGCGACACGGAAGGTACCTCCAGGACTGCTGTGGCACGGCGGTCGCCGGGGACAGGCCCCAGGGCGCGGCCGATGCCCTCGGGGGGCCGTGTGGACCGGCGTGAGGACGCAGTCGAGCGGGCGGCAGGAGGGCCCGGGGGCATGGAGATGCCCTGAACAACGGGGAACGCGGGACAACCGGGAACGCGGGAGTCGCCCGAACCGGGGTGCCGCGGGGTGAGCGAGCCCCGGGGACCCTGCCGAAGACTGCGGAGACGAATCGTCCACGATGCGGAAAGCAGCTTCCGTTGGCTGGGTGGCTCTAGTGCCTCACGCGGAGGGGGGCGTGTCAAGACCTGCGCTCCGGGAGGCGGGGTGGACTCAGGCTCCCCGCGGGCGCAATCGCTGCCACAGCTGCTCGTCGACCCGGTCGAGGAAGGCCAGGGCCTCGCGTTCGACCGCCTCGGCGGGGGCGCCGGTCCTGCCGTGGTTGTCGATCCGCTGGTAGGTCAAGTGGAGCTGCTCCAGGGCGCGCTGGATCTCCGCCGGCTCCACGGGCACGATCTTCGCGACGGGGCGTACGTAGTTCGGCCACCAGCCGGTGACCGCCTCGCGCAGCAGCACGCGCAACTGCCCGGTCCGGCCGCATGCCCCGACGAAGCAGGCGGGCGGCGGCCGGAGCACCTCGAACAGCGCCTGGGTCTGCCGCCCCGACCCGCGCCAGCGGTTGCGCCGTTCCGCCTCGGCGTAGCGGTCGCGGGTCATGCCGACCCCCACGGCCGCCTGTTCCACCGTCAGTCCGAGGAGCGTGCGGCACTGCAGGAGCGTGGCCGGTTCGCCGAGCAGCTCGCCCGGTGAGCACCACAGCGCGGCGGCCAGTGCCTTGATCTGATGGGCCGTCGGAACCAGTGCGCCCTGCTCCCAGGCCAGAAGCGTGTCGGGGTGGAGTGGGTGTCCCTGGAAGGCCGATACGGCCCAGGCGACCTGGCCGTGCGTGAGTCCGAGCCGCTCGCGCACGCCGGCGGCGCGGTGGGGGTCCAGCGGGGGATAGGGGGATATTTCGCCCTCGGAAGGTCTGTGGAGATCGTCTTGGGTTGGCATAGCCGCACACCGTAGGGCGGCGGGGCGCCCCCGGCCAAGGCCCGGGGATTGTGCGTACATCCAAAGAACCGAAGGAATCGATTCGCTCCCCTGGAGGAGTTGACGGCCGGGGGGACGGTTCGTAGGGTCGCTGTCGTCCACAGTGGAAAGTAAATTCCGCAATGAGGAATCCGGTCGCTCTCCCCACCCCGGAGAACCGGCACGATTCCCGTATCCCTCCGGGCAAGTCAGTCCACTTGTCCGGCTCTTCCGGCCGTGCTTCGCCCCCGACCGTCCCCGCCGCCCGCCGGCCGGGAGGTCCCTCGGAGGGACTGTCCCCTTGCGCTCGCCCACGTTCTTCACACACGAAGGCTCCAACCCGCCCGCCCCGCCCACCCCGTCCGCCCTGCCCCTCCCCGTCCATCCCGCGGACGAGGTCCTGCCCATGCGGCGGATGGTCCCCGCCGCCCTGCAGCACGTGGCCAGCATGTACGCGGGCCTCGCGGCGCCTCCGCTGATCATCGGCGGCGCCCTCGGCCTGACCGCGGCGCAGCTCACCGCGCTGCTCGCCGCGAGCCTCGTGGTCGCCGGCCTGGCCACCGTCGCCCAGACCCTGCGCCTCTGGGGCGTGGGGGCCGGGCTGCCCGTCACCAACGGCGTTTCCTTCGCCGTGATCTCCCCGCTCCTGGCCGCTTCCGCGTCACGTGGGCAGGACACCCTGCCCCTGGTGTTCGGCGCCACCCTCGTCGCCGGGATCGTCTGCTTCCTCCTGGCCCCGGCCTTCTGCCGGCTCCTGCGCTTCTTCCCGCCCGTCGTCAGCGGTTCCGTCATCACGCTGGTCGGCCTCTCGCTGCTGCCGGTGGCCGGGGAATGGGCGCGGGGCGGCGACCCCGGGTCCTCCGGCTACGGCTCACCGTCCAACCTCGCGCTCGCCGCCGGAACCCTCGCCTTCACCCTCCTCCTCCACCGGCTCCTCAGCGGACGCTTCCTGCAGCGCGTGGCCATCCTGCTCGGCCTCATCGCCGGCACGGCCGCCGCGGTGCCAATGGGCAAGGTCGACTTCCACGCCCTCTCCCAGGCACCGCTGTTCGCGCTCCCGGAACCGTTCGCCTTCGGCGCCCCGCAGTTCGAGGTGCCGGTCATCGCGACGATGCTCGTCGTCATGCTCGTCTCCATGACGGAATCCACCGCCTCCCTGATCGCGGTGGGATCGGTCGTCGACCGACCGGTCGACGCCCGCGTCATCGCGGGGAGTCTGCGCGCCCAGGGGCTGGGCACCGCACTCGGCGGCGTCCTGGGAGCCTTCGTGACCACCGCCTACGCGCAGAACGTCGGCCTGGTCGCGATCAGCCGCATCCGCAGCCGGTACGCGGTCACCCTGTGCGGAGCGGTCCTGGTCCTCATGGGCCTCGTGCCGGTCCTGGGCTCGCTCGTCGCGCTCGTACCGCTGCCCGTGCTCGGCGGGGCCGCGGTCGTCTTCTTCGGCTCGATCACCGTCGCCGGGATCCGGACCCTGGCCAAGGCCTCCCTGGCCACCGGGCACAACGGCATCATCGTGTCCGTCGCCCTCGCCTTCGGTCTCTTCCCCGTCGCCTCGGCCGACTTCTACGAACGGCTCCCCGCGCCCGTCACCATGGTGCTGGGATCGGGCATCACGGCGGGATGCCTCGTCGCCGTCCTCCTCAACCTGCTCCTGAACCACTTCGGGCGGGGCAGCGAGGCCAACGAGAGCCACGTCCCCAGCGCCCAGGTCAACGCCTTCGGCGGCAACGGAGGGATCGGCGGCATCGGCGGCATCGGAGGGAATGGCGGCAACGCCGGGATCGACGGCAACGACGGTTCACGCGGGACCCGGGCCGGGGGTCTTCCCTCCCGGTGAGGCGTTCCAGACGAGGGGGTACCTTTCGCTCCCCGCCCGGTCGACCCACCGGAGCCGGTCCCGGACGATGCCGCGCCGGCTCTCCGGGATCCGGTCCGCCAGCCCGCTCAGCAGGTCGCGCATCCTGCGCAGGGCCATCGGGGACCCGGCGGCGGAGGAGAGCACGTCGTCGACGGCCGTTCTCAGGTAGTGCTCCCAGTCCGGCACCGGGATCGTCACCCGCAACCGGCCGCCCTCGTCGGCGAAGTGGCCGATGCTCAGATCCAGGCCGCCGAGGCGGGTCAGCAGGTCTTCGAGGCGGTCCATGCTCTCCACCGCCGTGGCCGGGTCGTTGACGGCCGGGGAGAGGGCGCGCAGCGCGATGTCGGCGAGGAGCCGGAAGGGCAGGTCGGGGTCCTGGTCGAAGGTGCGCTCGACTCCTGTCTCCAGAGCGCCGCGCAGCACCGCCTCGGGCAGCTCGCCGCCGGTCACCCCGGCCAGCGTCATGCCCCGTGACACGGTCGATCCCGGGGAGACGAGGAAGGTGATCGAGCAGTCGTGCTCCTCGGCCAGGGAGACCAGGGTGCGTACGTCGATCTGTTGGACCACCACCGCCGGTCCGGACCAGAGGACGGTGGTGGCATCGGTGGCATCGGTGGCATCGGTGGCCGGGGACTCCGGGGCCATGGTCGCGCCCGCGGTCGTGGCCCCGTCCGGGTCGTACGGCCGTACGTACACGTCGTCGAACAGCAGGTGTGCGCGCGTGGCGATCGCGGTCAGGGAGTGGCCGAGCTGGATCGAGTGGAACGCCCTGGTCTGCAGGGTCCGCATGAGGGCGAGCGCGATCAGGGTGAGCACCATGGCGGTGCCGGGAACGAGGGTCGACACGGTCGTCCTGCGGGCGCCGACGGCCAGTCCCGAGGTGATGCTGAAGACGAACACGCCGACGGTGAAGGCGAAGGTGCGCCACACGATCGGGTCGTCCCGGAAGAGGCCGAGGCGCGGAGTGAAGGTGCTGGCGGAGAACTGGATGACCAGGAACAGCATCGAGTAGATGATGCTCACCAGGCTGATGACGCCGAACCCGAGGGTGAACAGGAGCGTCACCACGGGCCCGGCATCCACCTGGGGGCCCGGCGAGATCCTGGGGACCAGCACCCCCAGGGCCACCCCGGCGACCGCGCAGACGAGCTGGGCCAGATCCCGGCGCATCGCACGCCGGGGAGGGCGGAACGACGCACCCCGACCGGGTCGGCGTTCCCGGGCCCGGAGGCGCGCGGGGTCGTCAGCCGAGCCGGACATCCAGCCTCCTCAAGGTCCCGGTGGACGCACCCTTCCGATGAGGATGCAACCACGGGAGCCGCGAAGGCGGGCGGCGCAATGCCGGACGCATGCGGTTTCGGGGGAGTCTTGCCGTCGGGGTGCGGGCGGGGCGCCCAGTCAAACCGACCGCGGCCGTACGCCTCGCGTCAACGGGGCTGCCACACGGCGGATTCCGGCCGCCGGATAGGGTCCTGGCATGATCACGGCCCGAGCTGCATCCAGCGCGAAGCGGGCCCGCCGTCCGGCGGGTGCGCTGCGGCTGCTGTGGCTGGCCGCCCTGCTGTTCGCCTTCCTCTACACACATGCCGCCGGAGCCGACAGTGCCTCGGCGCATGTCGCCCGAGGCGCCGTCCCCGTCGCGCACCTGGATGCCATCGGCGCCGACCGTGCCATAGGTGCCGACCGTGCTGTCGGTGTCGACCGTGCCGACGGCGCCGACCCTCACGGCGCCGTGGCGCCCCCCGGGCACGACGGCGACGGCGACGGCGACGGCGGCGGCGATGGGCACGGCCACCCGGCCGAGGCGTGCGTCTCCGGTCATCCCCAGCAGGGTGCGGAGCTGCCCGAGCCGCCGCTGGTTCCCCTCGGCGATCTGTCCCCCGCGGTCGCCGCGCTGCGGCCGGGCTCGTGGGCGCCGACCCTTCCGTCCGGCCTTCCGCCCTTGCGCAGTGTCCTCGGCTCCGTGGTGCAGCGGGTATAGAACCGGGCGCTTTGCCCCGTTCTGATCCGACTCTCATCGCAGACCCCGGCCCGCCCTCCCATGGCGGACGGGGTGATGAGCCATGCATGCAGCATCCAAAGGAACTCGTACGTGACTTCGCCCCAGCTCCTCGGTGCCCGGACCGCGGACACCTCACCGGACGCTCCCGCCACGGGACGCGCCGCCCGGCGCAAACACCAAGCCGGCATGGCCCGGAAGCGGTCCCTGGCCGCCCGGTACCTCGGCTACGTCGGCTACTTCGTCGGCGCCGGCCTCATCAGCGGCGCCGTCGTCCACCACCCGCTCGACCCCGACCGCTACACCCGCATCGCCGTGTACGGGGCCCTCGTCTTCCTCGCCGCGACCGCCCTCAACGAGTTCGTGCTCACCAGGGAGCGTCCCGGGCTGCCCCGTCTGCTGCTGGTGATGGGTGCCTCGCTGCTGCTGTCCTTCGGCATCGGCATGCTCAGCGGCGGCCTCCAGCACTTCGACGACTTCCCCGCCCGCGGCGCCGTCCTCGTCCCCGCCGGACTCGTCGTCTCCTTCGTCGCCTACGTGATCAAGGACGCCGACACTCCGGCGCGCCGGATCTTCGGCCTCATCGGCCTGGCCGTCCTCGTCACCGCCGCACTGGCCTTCCTCGGCCTGCGGGAAGTCGCGGCCTCCATGGAGGGCGCGCCCGGCGGCGGCCACAGCCACGGCACCGCGGAAGAACCCGCCGCGGACGACCATGCTCCTGCCGCCACCCCGGCGAGCCCGGCGGCGCCCGCCCCCGGCGCCTCGCCGACCGTAGAGCCCGCTCCTGCGCGGACGCCGCACAACGACGGTCACGCTCACTGAGCCACGGGGAGGGGCGGGCTCACCCGCCCCTCCCCGTGAGGTGCGTGGACGGTGTACTCCCGTGCGCCCCCATGTGCCCCGTCGGCGGCTCGGGTGATTCCGTTTACGGTTCCGGGCCATGAGCGGATACGCGAAGGAACCGGCCACGCCGACGGAAATCAGCACCCGCGACCTGCCTCCCTCCGACCGGTGGTCCACGACCCCGGTGGTGCCGGCCCCGGTCTGCCGTCTGGAGAACTTCCTCGGCGCCGAACGCGCCGCCCGCCTGCTGAAGTACGCGATATCCCGGCAGCCCGACTTCCGCGCCGGAACGGTCCTGGACCCGCTGTCGGGCCAGGTTTCCCGAAAGGGCCGCAGCTCCCTCGTCCTCCCCGTGACCAGCTCCGTGCTGAGCCGGCACCTCGCCGACTGCCTGCCGCTCGTCCAGGAGGTGCTCGGCCACCGGGCCGCGCTCACGCGGACCTCGACGGTCCTGACCGCGCACGGCGAAGGGGGCCACTACGGCATGCACACCGACGCCTCACGGGTCCGCGACGTCGGTACGGCCCTGTCGGCCGTGTACTACCTCCACCGCAGGCCCCGCGGCTTCGACGGCGGCCAACTCCGGCTGTACGACACCCTGCTGGCCGGCGGCGCGGCGCAGCCCGCGGAGTCCTTCCGCACCGTCGAACCCGAGCACGACACCATCGTCTTCTTCCCGGCGAGCGCCTTCCACGAGGTCGTCCCGTCCACGTGCCCCAGCGGGCAGTTCGCCGATCACCGGTTCACCCTCACGACGTGGATCAGCGGTGTCGAGTCCCAGACCGCGGTGCACGGCCCGCCGTTCGGGATCCTTCCGTGGATGGCCCGCGCGGCCGAACACACCCGCCCGCTCACGGACATCGGGCACGACCACGACCACGACGGTGCCGGCCCCATCGCACTCCCGGCCGCCGACCCCGCGACCCGGCTCGCCCTACCGGCACCCCGTACGACGCCGCGTTCGCGCTGATGCCGGAGAGGGGCCGGCCCGGCTCGCTTTGGGCCGGGGCCAGGACTTCGGCAGGACGGGTCGAGGACGTGGCCGACGAACGCTCACCGCGGCTGCTGCCGTACCCGCGCCGCCAACGGGGCAGGCGCCGCTCCACCGACTGACGGGGCCGGCCGCGCGCGGACCCGCGGGGCCGTGGCGGTCAGTCGCGGTAGGCGGCGGTCGCGATCCGGACGAAGGAGCGGACGAGCGGGTTGGTGTCGCCCTGGTTCCAGGCGGCCACCACGCGGCTCGGCGCCATGTCCGACACCGGTACCACGGCAAGCTCCTCGGGCGTGCTGTGTCCGAGGGGGGTCATGCCGACCGTGCCGTTCCAGAGCACGGCCTGCAAGCACTCCTGGACGGCGCGCACGACCGGGCCCTCACGGGGCTCGCCGCCGTTCCAGTAGGCCCGCCACAGCGGGTCGGTGCCGTCCGGGAACTGGAACCAAGGCCGGTCGGCCAGGTCGGCCAGCGTCAGGTGGTCGCGGCGGGCGAGCGGGTCGTCGGCGCGGAGTACGGCTCCCACCGGGTCGGCCCGCAGTTCGCGCAGCGTCAGGCCGGTCCCGTCGAACGGGGCGCGGGTCAGCGCGATGTCGACCAGTCCGGCGCGCAGCCCGCACGTGGGATCGGTCAGGTCGGTCTCGCGGATGCGTACCTCGACGCCGGGGTGCTGTCGGCGGTACGCGCCGGCCAGCCGGGTCGCACCCGGATCGGTGGTGTCCCCCAGCACGCCTACGGTGATCACCGCGGCGCCGGCCGCCGCGGCCACGCGCGTTCGCACCCGGTCGGCCCGTTCGAGCAGGGCGTACGCCTCGTCGAGGAGCACCACTCCCACCGGAGTGAGCGAGACCCCGGCGGGCGACCGGTCGAACAGCGCGGCGCCGACCTCGGTCTCCAACTGCTTGATGGCCCGGCTCAGCGGCGGCTGGCTCATGTGCAGCCGGGCGGCCGCCCGGCCGAAGTGGAGTTCTTCGGCGACGGCCACGAAATAGCGCAGCGTGCGTAGCTCCATGACCGGCAACGATACCGGCACGGTATCGGCATCGCGGAACGGGTCTTGGACGGCCGCGGTGCCCGGGCGGTGGAATCGGAGCACGACCGGCGCACCGAAGCCCGCGTCGCGCAGGGTCCTCTCCCGCAACCGGCAACCGTGGATGGAAATCGTGAACATCGCCTATTGGATCGTCGCCGGACCGCTCGGTCTCTTCTCCCTCTACGCGGGCGGGGTGAAGGTGGTCCGAAGCCGTGAGCAGCTCCGGCCGATGATGGCCTGGGTGGACAGCACCCCGATGCCGGCCGTCAGGGCCATCGGGACGATCGAAGTGCTCGGTGCCGCCGGGCTGATCCTTCCGCCGCTGACCGGCATCGCGCCCTGGGCGGCCCTGGCCGCGGCGATCGGATTCGCGGTCCTGCAGATCGGCGCGACCGGGGTCCATCTGATGCGGGGAGAGCGCCGGATCGCCCTCAACTTGACGCTCCTCCTCACTGCCGCCGTCACGGCCTGGCTGGCGACGACCTGGCTGTGACCCCGGCCGGCCGCGTGCGTCAGGGTTTCGGGCCCCGGGGGACGGCGAAATCGGCCAGCCGGGCCGAGCCGGGCGCGAGTTCCCGCCAGGGACCGGTGCAGGCGAGCACCGCGATCGCGGACGTCGGGAACTTCTCCGACAGGCGCGCGATCGCTTCGGCCTCCGCGGCGTCCACGGCCTCTCGGGCGAGGCTCAGGGCCAGATCCTCCAGGCCCGGGTTGTGGCCGACGAGCAGCAGCGTCCTGATCTCCTCCGGCACTTCCGACACCACCTCCAGCAGCTCCTCCGGCTCGGCGGCGTAGACCCGTTCGTCGAAGCGCACGGGGACCTCGGCGCCGAGCTGTGCGGCTGCCAGTGCCCAGGTCTCGCGGGTCCGCCGGGCGGTGGAACAGATGACCAGCGAGGGCACGCAGCCGGCGTCGCGCAGCCGGCGACCTGCCGCGGGCGCATCACGGAGCCCCCGCGGACCGAGCGGCCGCTCATGGTCCGCGACATCGGGCCAGGCGGACTTGGCGTGGCGCAGCAGCACCAGGCGGCCGGCGGATTCCGTGCTCATGACCTCAGCCTCATGGCCCCAGCCTCGCACGTTCCCGAGGCCCGAGGCCCGAGGCCGGATGCCCGATGTGCCCGATCCCCGAACGCTGCGGCATCGTGCGGCTCGGGGAGCCCGGCACCCTTCTATACGCTGGTCCGATGGCCGACACGGGTGAGCGCAGTTCCAACGGGGGTGTCCCGGAGGGGGCCGGTGAGGTGAGCCTCCAGGCGTTCGCCGTGCAGTTGAGGCGGTTGAACGGAGAGACCAACCGCCTGGGCAGCAGCACGCTGCGGTAGACCAGAGTGGCACGGCATACGGGAGCACGCGGCGGGCAGGACTCTCCCCGCTCCGTCGCCGCCATGCGCGTGGCCGGGTGGGCGATGCCGGTCCTCGCCTTCGCGCTCGGAGTCCGGGGCAACACGGGCCCGTCCCCGTGGACGGACGAGATCGTCACCATGGACGTGGCGCGCCGGTCGTGGCCGGAGCTGTTCGCGCTGCTCGGCCGGGTCGACGCCGTACACGGTCTGCACTACGTACTGATGCACCTGGTGGGGCAGATCGCCTCGGTGACAGAGTTCACGATGCGGGTCCCGTCCGCGGCGGCCGTCGCCGTGGCCGGGACGGTGTGGCTGGGCCGGGCTCTCGGCGGGCCCCGACTCGGCGCATGTGCCGGACTTGTCCTCGCGGTGGCGCCGACGGCGTCCCGGTACGCGCAGGAAGGGCGCTCTTTCGCCTTCGTCATGGCGGCGGCCGTCCTGGCCACCGGAGCCCTGGCCAAGGTCCTGACCGGCGACGGCCGGCGACGGTGGCCGATCACGTACGCGGTACTGGTCGCGGTGTTGGGCTGGTTCAACATCATGGGGCTGCTCCTGCTCGCCGCCCACGCGATCACCGTGGCCTGGATCCGTCCCGCGCGCCGTACGACGCTCCGCCTGGCCATCGCCCAGGCCGCGGGCATCACGGCCGTGGCGCCACTCCTCTACCTGGCCCTGACCCAGCACTCCGCCGTAGGGGCGTCCGCGCCGGTCACGGTCGGCACCCCGTTGGCGCTCTACTCCTGGCTGCTGTACCCCGGCCAGGACACCCTCCTGACCCCGTTCAAGCTGCTGCTCATCGGCTCGACGCTGACCGCCCTGGGAGCTCTCGCCGTACGGCGGCGTACCAGCCCGCCCCTGATCCGTGCCGTGGGCGTCCCGTGGCTGGTCATACCCCCGGCGCTCCTCGCCCTGGCCACCCTGGCCCAACCCGTGTTCGCCTACCGCTACCTGGTCTTCTGCCTGCCCGCGGCGGCCTTGCTGGTCGCCGCCGGAGTCCTCGCACTGCCCTGGTGGTCCCGTGTCGCGCTGGTCCTGGCCGTGTCCGCGCCCCTGGCGTTCTGCCACCGCGCGATCCGGCTGGAGCAGAGCCGTTCCTGGGACACCCCTGGCCGTCGTCAGCATCCTGCGCGTCCACGGCGCACCCGGTGACACCGTCCTGTTCACCGGTGCCCGCTGCGGCCTGATCTCCACCGCGTATCAGGAGGCGTTCACCCGGCGCACCGACCTGGGCCGCTCCGGCACGGCCGCCGCGGCCGATGCGCTCGACAACCCGCCCACCGACCCGGCCACCCTGGCCCACCGCCTGGAACGCGCCCCCCGCGTGTGGCACGTGATGTGCACCTCTCTCTCCGCCGCGGCCCGGACGGCCGCCGAGGAGACCGCGGCCGCCCAGGAACGGGCCATGCGGGCCGCCGGCTTGCACCCAGGTCGCCACTTCACCATCCGCGGCATCGAGATCACCCTCGAAATCCGGTGCGAAGAGAAGTGCGACAGCACCCCGAAGGCCGCCGCCGCGGACGTCCCCTGAGGGCCGGGCGGGCACGGCCGCCGTGCCGGGGAGGGGCAGGCCTTCCTCAGACCACGGAGAGCAGGTCCACGACGAAGACGAGCGTGGAACCCGCCGGGATCAACGGGGAGGGGGACTGGTTGCCGTACCCGAGGCGCGGGGGAACGATGATCTCGCGCCGTCCGCCGACCTTCATCCCCCGCAGTCCCCGGTCCCAGCCCTTGATGACCCGTCCACCACCCACGGCGAACTTGAACGGCTCGCCCCGGTCCCAGGAGGCGTCGAACTCCTTGCCGGACTCGAAGGTGACCCCGACGTAGTGGACCCGGACGACCCTGCCCGGCTTCGCCTCGGGCCCGTCCCCGACGACGAGGTCCCGGATCGTCAGCTCCTGGGGAGCGTCACCCTCCGGACGTTCGATCTCGGGCTTCGTCAGTTCACTCATCGCAGCCTCATTGCTCTCCGCCGGAATCCCTCGTACGGGCCGGCCGGCGCATGGTCACTCCATGCCTGGATGATCACGCTACCCAGAACGCCGATCGACCGAAGTACATCAAACCCCACGGAGCACCCCGTGCCGGGTCAGCCGCTCTCCCGTAGCGCTCGCCCGACGTACTGGCCCGCGCGCCGCCGGCGGGTTGCCCTAGCGCGTGGCGAGCCGCTCCAGCAGGGCGGCGCTGTGTGCCAGCACCGACCGCTCCTCGTCGTCGAGTTCGGCTTCGATGGCCTGCGCGAGCCAGCCGGCCCTGCGGCCGCGCTCCGCCTCGAGCGCCACCCGGCCCGCGTCCGACAGCTCGACCAGTGACTTCCGGCCGTCCGTGGGGTGCGCCCGGCGTGTGATCAGGTTCTGTTCCATGAGGAGCCCCACGGCGCGGGCCATCGACTGGGGGCGTACGCGCTGATCGGCGGCGAGGTCGCTGGTGGTCATGGCGCCATCGCGGTCGAGGGCGCCGAGCACGGCGACCTGGCCCACCGGGATGCGGTCCTCGTGCTTGATGCGCCGAGTCAGCTTGCCCATCGCGGTGCGCAGTTCTGCGGCGATGGCGGCGGCTTCCGAGGTGGGCATAGGGCACTTTACCCCGCTGTGCAGCATGGCTGTGCAGCTGACCTGTGCAGCAATGCTGCACAGCAAAACTGAACAGCATTGCTGTAGGGTTTGAGTTGTCGGGCCCAGCGCCAGCGCTGTCGCAGCCGGGGCCACGGCACACGAAATCGGGGAGGAACCACCATGTCCGCACAGGCAGCCGGACCCACCGAAATCACCGACGCCACCATCGAGAGCGTGACCGCCCGCAGGATCATCGACAGCCGGGGCAACCCCACGGTCGAGGTCGACGTCGTCCTGACGGACGGCTCCCTGGGGCGGGCGGCCGTCCCCTCGGGCGCCTCCACCGGCGCCCGGGAGGCCGTGGAACTGCGCGACGGGGACTCGACGCGCTGGCACGGCAAGGGCGTCGACCGCGCGGTGGCCCACGTCAACGGGGAGATCGCGGCGTCCGTCCGCGGCCGGGACGCCGCGGACCAGGCGGGTCTCGACGCCGCTCTGGTCGCCCTCGACGGCACGGCGACGAAGTCCCGGCTCGGCGCCAACGCGATCCTCGGCGTCTCCCTCGCTGCCGCGAAGGCCGCCGCCGCGGCCCACCGCCTGCCCCTCTACCGCCACCTCGGCGGCGCCGACGCCCACCTCCTGCCGCTGCCGATGATGAACATCGTCAACGGCGGGGCTCACGCGGACAATCCGCTGGACTTCCAGGAGTTCATGATCGCGCCCGTCGGCGCGGACACCTTCGCCGAAGCCGTGCGCATGGGCAGCGAGGTCTTCCACACCCTGCGCCGCGATCTGCTGGCCGCCGGCCACTCCACGGGCGTCGGCGACGAGGGCGGCTTCGCGCCCGCGCTGCGTACCGCCGAAGAGGCGCTCGACTTCGTGATGGCCGCCATCGAGCGCACCGGCTACCGCCCCGGCACGGACATCGGGCTGATCATGGACCCGGCGTCCTCGGAGTTCTTCCGCGACGGGGTCTACGACTACGCGGGCGAGGGGGTGCGCCGCACCCCCTCCGAGAACGTCGACTATCTGGTCAAGCTCATCGACTCCTACCCGGTCATCTCCATCGAGGACCCGATGGCGGAGAACGACTGGGACGGCTGGCGCGAGCTCACCGCCCGCGTCGGCGACCGCTGCCAGCTCACCGGCGACGACCTGTTCTGCACCAGCGAAACCTTGCTGCGCGAGGGCATCCGTACCGGCGCCGGCAACTCGATCCTGATCAAGGTCAACCAGATCGGCACCCTGACCGAGGCACTGGCCGCTGTGGCCACGGCCCACCGGGCGGGCTGGACGGCCGTGATGTCGCACCGCTCGGGCGAGACGGAGGACACCACCATCGCGGATCTGGCGGTGGCGACCGGCTGCGGTCAGATCAAGACCGGCTCGCTGTCCCGGTCCGACCGCACGGCGAAGTACAACCAGCTGATCCGCATCGAGGAGGAGCTGGGCTCCTCGGCACGCTACGCGGGCCGCTCCGCACTCCGTCGGGCATGAGGCTTCCGGCGCGAGCTCGGCGGGCAGCCGCTCACAGAAGCCGCCGCTTCGTCGTCACGGATTCGCGCGCACGATGACGAGCGAACCTTCGTACGCGGGCTGCGTGCGGAGGGAGCCTTCTCCAGGGCTCGGCCGCGCTCGGCGGGGTCCATCAGGTACTGGCTCTGGCGGCCCGGCAGGGACTCCGGCCGGGCGGTGGGGGAGCGGTCGAGGAAGTCGGCGGCGTTGTCCCGGCGGAATCCACCGTGGACAGTGCCATCGCGTGCGGATCGCGAACGCCGTCCGCCACGGCCTCGACCTGTCGATCCGGCTCCTACGGCTCGATCAGGCCCACCCGGATCGCATAGCGGGTCAGCTCCAGGCGGTCTCGCATCCCCAGTTTCTGGAGCAGGTTCGCCCGGTGGCGTTCCACCGTCTTCGCGCTGATCACCAGCAGGTCCCCGATCTCCTTGGACGAGTGGCCTTCGGCCACGAGCTTGAGGATCTCCTCCTCGCGCTCGGTGATCGCCCGGGCCGGCAGCGGATCCCCTTGGCGGGCGCGGTCGAGGTAGTTGCGGATCAGGGTGGTCTCGGCGCCCGGGTAGATGAACGGCTCGTCCCGGATCGCCGCGCGGCAGGCCTCGACCAGGTCTCGGTCGGCGACGGACTTGGGGACGTACCCGGCGGCTCCGGCCTTCAGGGCCTCGAAGAAGTACTGCTCGTTGTCGTACATCGTGAGGATGAGGATCCTCAGCTCCGGCCGCAGCCGGGAGAGCTCCCGGGCGGCCTGGAGGCCGGTCATGCGGGGCATCGAGACGTCCAGAACGGCGAGGTCGACATCCCGTGTACGGGCCAGGGCGACGGCTTCGGCTCCGTCTCCGGCCTCGGCGACCACCGTCAGGTCCGGCTCGGCGTCGAGGATGAGCCGTACGCCCCGCCGGACGAGGGCGTGGTCGTCGGCGAGCAGGACACGGGTCGGGGCGGCCGGTCGCGGTGCGGTCATCGGCGGCTCTCCCCGGCCCTGCCCGTGGGGACGTCCAGTCGTACGTCGGTTCCGCCGTGCGGGCCGCCGCCGATGGCGAGATCGGCGCCGATCAGCAGGGCGCGTTCGCGCATGCCCTGAACCCCGGCGCCCTCGGCCGCCAGGCGGATGCCCGCGCCGTCGTCCCGCACGAGGAGTCGTACGGCTCCCGCAGACCGGTCGGAGAGGTGCACTTCGACGTTGCTCGCGCCCGCGTGGCGGGCCGCGTTGGTCAGGGCTTCCTGGGCGACCCGGTAGACGACGAGTTCGGTGGCCTCGTCCAGCTCGGGCAATCCCGGCGCGATGAAGTGCCGTACGGAGAGCGACACGGTGGTGAACTCCGTCGTGAGAGCCCGCAACGCGCTGTGCAGGCCCAGTTCTTCCAGCACGCCCGGGCGCAAGCGCCGGGCGATGCGGCGGATTTCGTCCAGGCTGGTACGGGTGGTCTCCTGCACCTGGCGGAGTTCCTCACGCAGAGGGGCCGGGGTCCGGTCGGCAGCGTGCTTGAGCTGGAGCAGGACGGCCGTGAGGGTCTGACCGACCTCGTCGTGGAGCTCCTGGGCGATGCGGCGCCGTTCGGCCTCCTGCGCGGAGAGGGCCCGGGCGCTGCTGGTCGCGCGCTCGGCCTCCAGCCGGCCCAGCATCGCGTTGAACGAGGTGGTGAGTTCGGCGACCTCACCGGGACCCTCCACGCGGGTCCGGCCACCGGGACGAAGCAGGTCGACGGAGGTCATGGCCCGAGTCAGCCGGTCGAGGGGTGCCAGGCCGACGCGGAGCAGAACGGCGTTCGCGATCAGCATGGCCGCCAACCCCCCGAGCAGGACGACGGCTTCGCCGAACAGGACCGGGGTGGAGACGGTGACCGGGCCGAGCAGCAGCGACACGGCCGCGACGAGAACGGCGGCGTTCAGCAGGAAGATCCGCCAGTACAGCGACATCTCCACCTCTCCCTCGTTGCCCGCCCGCCGGGTCGGCGTGCTCACCCCCGCCGGTTCGTCAGCGCACACGCGCGCACCCACTGTGACCTGCGGTGGGGCCGGTGACCCATGCAGCCTGTCGTCTCGTCGGGGCTGTGTCCATCCGTGCCGGCACCCATATTCCGACCGCTCGGAAAATGGCACGATGGGGCCGCCGAGCGGCCGTCTCCTGCCGGGACCAAGGCCACACCGCCGACGGCATCACGCGTACGGAACGAACACGAGGGGGGACAGCTGTGCCTGCTCCACGGATGAGCACCACACCACTGCCCGGCATCGGGGTCCAGTACGACCTCACCACCCGCGAGCGCCGCCACCTGTCCGTGGTCGCGCACCGCGACGGCACACGGACCGTGAACCTCTACCGGGCCGACGACCCCGACGCCTGCGCCCAGTCCCTGCACCTGACGGGTGCGGAGACGGCCTCCCTGATCGACGCGCTGATGCCCGCCCACCACAGCCCGAACGTCCTGCACACCACCGATCTCGGCCTGGTGGCCGAGCGGATCGAGCTGTCGGCCCACTCGTACTGGAACGGACGGGTGCTGGGCGAGACCCGGATGCGGACCGATACCGGCGTCTCGATCGTGGCGGTACTGCGCCGGGCGGAAGCCCGGCCCTCGCCCGCGCCGGACTTCCGCCTCGCGGGCGGGGACACCCTCATCGTGATCGGCACCCGCGAGGGCGTCGATGCCGCCGCCGCGATACTCGGGCGGGAGTGACGCCCGTGCACTCCGCTGTGTTCCTCATCGAGTTCGGCGCGATCATCCTCGGCCTGGGCCTGCTCGGCCGAGTCGCCGGACGCCTGAAGTTCTCCCCCATCCCCCTCTACCTCCTGGCCGGTCTGGCCTTCGGGACCGGCGGCCTGCTGCCCATGGGAGCGAGCGAGGAGTTCGTCGCGATCGGCGCCGAGATCGGCGTGATCCTCCTCCTGCTCATGCTCGGCCTGGAGTACACGGCCAGCGATCTGGTCTCCAACCTCAAGACCCAGTACCCGGCCGGGATGGTCGACTTCGGCCTCAACGCGGTCCCCGGCGCGGCCGCCGCCCTGCTCATGGGCTGGAGCCCCGTCGCCGCCGTGGTCCTGGCCGGCGTCACATGGATCTCCTCCTCCGGAGTCATCGCCAAGGTCATGGGAGACCTGGGCCGGGTCGGCAACCGCGAGACCCCGGTCATCCTGTCCATCCTGGTCCTCGAAGACCTCGCGATGGCGGTCTACCTGCCGATCATCACCGCCCTCCTCGCCGGCGTGAGCCTCGCCGCGGGCAGTGCGACCCTGGCCATCGCCCTCGGCGTCGCCGGAGCGGTCCTGTTCATCGCGGTCCGCTACGGACGCCACATCTCCCGCTTCGTGTCCAGCAACGACCCAGAGAAGCTCCTCCTCGTGGTCCTCGGCCTGACCCTGCTCGTCGCGGGCATCGCCCAGCAGCTCCAGGTTTCCGCCGCCGTGGGCGCGTTCCTCGTGGGCATCGCCCTGTCCGGCGAGGTCGCCGAGGGCACTCACACCCTGCTCAGCCCGCTCCGGGACCTCTTCGCCGCCGTGTTCTTCGTCTTCTTCGGCCTCCACACCGACCCCGCGAGCATCCCGCCGGTCCTGCTGCCCGCACTGGCCCTGGCGGTCGTCACCGCCGGTACGAAGATCGCGACCGGGTACTGGGCCGCGAAGCGGGCCGGCATCGGGGTCAAGGGGCGCTGGCGGGCCGGCGGCACGCTCGTGGCCCGCGGGGAGTTCTCCATCGTCATCGCCGGCCTCGCCGTCACCTCCGGCATCGAGCCCGCGCTGGGCCCGCTCGCCACCGCGTACGTGCTGATACTCGTGGTGATCGGTCCGCTGACCGCCCGCTTCACCGAACCCGTGGCTGCCTGGGCCGGCAGCTCCCGCACCCCTCCGGGAGCGGCCACCCCGGGCGCGGTGCCGTCCCGGCCCGAACCCTCGGAGGACCTCCGGGACCAGGCCCAGGATCCCGCCGGCCGCGCGTGAGCGAGGACACCGGGGCGACGGTCGGCGGCAGCCGTCTTCGCCGCCTCGTTGTGTCTACGGGGCGCGGTGGACGCGCGCGAGGATGAGAACGGTGTCGTCGGTCGGCGGGGTGGGCAGCAGGTTCGCGAGGATGCGGTCCGCCGTTTCTTCCAACGCCACCGGTTTTCCTCCCAGTTCGGTGCGCAGTGCTTCCAGGCCGGCCTCGATGTCCCGGCCGCGTGCCTCGATGAGGCCGTCGGTGTACAGGGCGAGGGTCGCGTGCGCGGGGAGTTCGATCTCGGTCGTCCGGAAGGGGAAGCCGCCGACGCCGAGGGGCACTCCCAGGACCTCGTCGATGGTCTCCACCGTGCCGTCCGGTCGGAGTATCAGGGGCGGGGGATGGCCGGCGCTGGCGATGCGGGCGCGGCCGGTCTTCGGGTCGTAGACGATGTACAGGCACGTCGCCAGCTCGATGCCGGCCTCCTGGGCGCACGCGTCGAGCTCGGCGAGCAGCTCGGCGGGCTCGCTGTCGTGCCTGGCCAGGGCCTTGGTGGTGATGCGGAGGCGGCCCATGGCCGCGGCGGCCGACACTCCGTGCCCCATCACGTCGCCCACCACGAGGACGACCCGGCCGTCGGGCAGGTTGATCACGTCGTACCAGTCGCCGCCGACCTCGGTGATCCGGCTGCCGGGCACGTACCGGTGCGCCACCTCCACGTACGGGCTGGTCGCCAACGCGCTGGGCAGCAGGGCCCGCTGCAGTGTGAGGGCGATGTCCTGGACACGGCTGTACAGACGGGCGTTGTCCAGGCAGATCGCAGCACGTGAGGCGAGCTCACCCGCCAGGCTGACATCGTCCCGGGTGAAGGCCGGCCGGTCCTCGGACCGGCCGAACATGGCGATCCCCTGGACGGTGCCCCTGGCGATGAGCGGGGCGACGAGGACGCAGGCCAACCCGCTCTCGGCGAAGAGCCGCGCGCGTGACTCGATGAGGACGGTCCGGGCCAGAAAGTCCTCGTTCACCACGGCGGAGATCGCACGACCGGTTCGCAGCATGTCGTGGATGACGGAGCCGGGCGGATACCGCACCGTCTCCACCCCGCTCACGAGTTCGGTGGCCGGAGGCGGCAGGATCGTCCCGGAGGCGATACGTCGGGTGACCAGCAATCTCGCCGGGTCGAAGACCTCGTCCTCGTCCATCCACTCCACGACCTCGACCACGGCGCCGTCGCAGAAGTCCGGCATCGACGCGTCGACCAGCTCCTGGGCGGTGATGTTCACGTCCAGGGTGGTCCCGATGCGAGTGGAGGCCCCGTCCAGCAGAGCCAGCCGCCGACGGCTGGCGGTGGCTTCCAGGATGGCCTGCTCCCGGTCCGTCACGTCCACCATCAGCCCGCCCACTCCGGGGCGCGAGCCGACCGCCTGACTCAGGGGGAAGAAACTCACCGACCGCACCTGGTCACGGTCCGGATGTCCGCGCGGCCGCAGACCCACCAGCGTCCCCACGACCGGCGCTCCGCCCAGCGCGACGGCCCGGAGCATGCGCTGGTACTCGCCGCCATCGGACATGATCATGAATTCGTCCATGTGCCGCCCGAGGTGCGCCTCGATCGGAAGGCCGTCCATGTCGGCGAGCGCCTGGTTGAGGTGGACGTACCGCAGGTCCGGGTCGAGCATGACCAGACCGATGGGGCAGGTCTCGAAGAGGGCGTCGAGGAAGGCGAGGTTGGTCTTGACCCGGTCGAGTTCACCGCTGCGGCTCGCCAGGACCATCACCACCGAACGTCCTGCGGCTCCGGTCACGGAGAAGGCCCGGAAACCGCACTCGAAGACCGTGGCGTCACGATGCCGTGCCGGCAGCCGGCCCCTCCAGTACCCGAGGGTCCTGCCCCGCTCCGTCAGCCGGCTACAGGAATCGGATCCGCTCCGGGGCCCGTCGGCGAAGAGAACGGCGCCGGGCTTGGACAGGACGGCGGGGGAGTCGTACCCGAAGAGGTCCCGCGCGCCGGGCCCCCAGTAACAGACGAGGTCGCCGTCATCGATGCCGAAGACGGCCACGGGCACGTGCTCCAGCAGCGTCCCCGGCTCGGACCAGAACGGGCCGTGAGCCTTCTCGCCCCCCGGCAGAGCCGATGGCACGAGACGTCCCCTTCCACGCGCCGTTCCATCCATTATGCGGGCCCCATCGGCGGTGCGCGGGGGGAAGCGTGCCGCGCCGCGGGGCAGGGGAACGCGGCGGGCCGGGACCGGCGGCTCGGCCACCGGTCCCGGCCCGCCGCGGATGCCGGCTGGTTACACCGGGCTGGTTACACGGGGCTGGTTACATCGGGTCCGGGAAGATGTCGCTGATGCTCCAGGCAACGCTGAAGCAGGGGAAGTATTCGGCCTCCGGCTCGGTGTCCAGTGCCTGGAGCGCGAGGATCTGGCTCATGGGTGTCCTCCACTTTCTTCTCGGGTCGTGTCGGTTGACAACTGCGTACCCGGGCACGGGGCTGCTCGCCGCCGTGCCCAGGTGTTCATGGGGTGCCCGCCCGGTGCGATCCGGCGGCTGCCGGGATCCCGGGACGTGCGCGGTGGGGCTCCGTCAGGAGCGGGCCGGCCAGCAGGCGGTGGAGGGCCAGCAGGACACCGGCCCCGCCGCCGGACAGGTCGGCGGTGAACCGCTGCGAACCCGCTCCGAGGAAGCGGACACCGCGCCGGTACGGGACGGCGTACTTCAGCAAGCCGGTCGCGGCGCGGACGGCGTCCCTGCGGGCGGTGTCCCCGCGGGCGGCGTCCGTGCCGGCGGCGTGCGTGCCGGCGTGCTCGGCGTGCTCGGTCAGGAACCAGGTCAGTCCGGCCAGCCCCCGGTACAGGCCCGCCTCCTTCGTGGCGCAGGAGACCCGGATGCCGGCGACCAGCCTCGGCAGCGCCGCGGCGCAGCGCTCGTCCGGCGCGGTGGCCACGTAGCGGGTGAGCGCTGTCGCGACACCGGCCGCGCCCGTGGCCAGGTACGGCATGGCACGGGTGAGCCGCGCATGGTCGGATATGGACAGGGAGCCGTCGTCCAGCGGAAAGGTCCGGTCCAGCTCCTGGTGGAGCAGCAGGCGGCCCGCCTCCAGGTAGCGGGCCTCGCCGGTGTCTCGGGCCAGGCGGTGGAGGAAGAGGGCGAGCCCCGAGCGGCCGTGCAGCAGGCCGCGGGCGTCGTGCTCGCCGAGCGTGGCAGGCAGGTCGGGGGTCCGCAGCAGGCCCTCCCCCGCCGCGGCGGCGCGCTCCAGGTGGCTGCTCTCCCCGGTCAGTCGGTGCAGGGCGAGCCAGCCCAGGCCGACCCCGGCCCGCCCGCCGGCCAGCGTGCCGCAGGAGGCGGTGAGCGGGTGGTCGTCGGCGTCCCGGAGCAGGCTGGCGGCCTCGTCCAGCAGGCCGAGGCCGGCCAGTACCCGGGCGATGCCGGCCGAGCCGACGAGCAGTCCGGGGGGCAGCGCGTCGCGCTGCGCCAGCGTGTCCCGGCGCAGCCGTTCGCGGATCTCCTCCGGCACCGCGGCCCCGGCGCGGTGCAAGGCGTGCACCACCCCGGCCGTGCCGTAGGCCAGGCACACGTTGTTCGTCCGGAACGCTTCCGGCGAGGGCGGGAAGGCCCACTCCGGCCGGTCGGCGTCGGCCATCTCCAGCAGCCCCGCGGCCACCTCCCCGGCCAGCCGGGTGAGGCAGCCACGAGGATCGGTGTCCAGCTCGGCGGGGGAGGGCAGGCGGTCGGGACCGTCCTGGGCCTGGCCCCGCGCCTTGTCCTGCGCCTTGTCCTGCGCCTTGTCCTGGGTCTGCTCCTGGGTCTGGTCCTGCGTCTGGTTCCCCGTCAGGTGGAAGGCTGTGGCCCGCTGCCACAGGTCCTGCGGCGGAGCCACGTCCGCCAGGTCGCGGCGCAGCAGCGCGAGGTTGGCGGGCGCGTGCTCGGCGATCTCGTTGAACGGCGCCAGGAAGGCGAGCGCGACCGCCGACATGCCGTACCGGTCCTGCAGCAGCGGATCGCTGCCGGCCCGGCGCACGCCGGGCGGCGGCGTGAATCCCGGGGTGCCCATTGCGGAGGGCGCCGCGGACAGCGCCGAGGCCGCCTCGAAGTCCACCAGCCGGATCCCGCCCGACGGCGTGACCATGACGTTGCCCAGGCTGAGGTCACCGAAGCGGTAGCCGGCGGAGTGCAGCCGCTCCAGCGAGGCGTCCAGCGCGGCCAGCAGGCGCCGGCACGCCTCGTAGTACGCGGCGACGGACCCGGCCGTGCGGTCGGCGCGGGCCAGCGGGGAGGACCGGCTCAGCCAGCCCACCAGCGGCTGCCCGGAGACGTACTCGGTGACGAGGAAGTCGTGCTCCCACTCCGTGAAGTGGTCCAGCGGCTCCGGGCCCACCCCGGGGGCGGCCGCGTGCAGCTCGCGCAGCACGCGGTACTCGTGCCGCAGCCGCTGCTGCGCGTCGGTCCCGTCGAAGACCAGACCGTTGTGGGCGCGGGCCTCCTTGACGAAGACGGTGCGGCCGGTCCGCCGGTCCCGGGCCTGGTAGGTGCCGCCCGCGTTGCTCAGGCGCACCGCGCGGGTCACCTCGTAGTCGCGGATCAGGATCGGGCCCGTGTGCGGCTGCTCCTCCTGCTCGACGAAGGGGTCCGCGATCCCCGCGGGCAGGTGGAAGGCGGGCAGCCGCAGGTCCGGGACCTCGCGGCCGGAGCCGTCGCGGACCAGCCCCTGCCGGGTGCCGTCGGCCAGCAGCCGGCCGTGGCCGCTGAAGGAGCCGTAGCGGTAGTGGACCGTCCGCGAGTCGCGAAAGCGCCGGTCGGTGAGGACGTACGGCCCCTCCTCCCCGTCGAGCGCGTCGCGCAGGCGTTCCAGCAGCCGGCGGGCGGTCGCGGTGTCCGGCGGGTAGACGGCGCAGAACTTGCCCGCCTGGGCCCGCCCTGCGTGTTTGTGATGGAGGAACAGGAAGAAGAGCCGGGCGCTCAGATGCTTGAACGGCACGCCTTCGGAGAAACAGATCCGGGCGACGGTGTCGAGCACGTGCTGCGCCCGGTCCAGCCGCGCCGATATGTGGATCTTCCAGCCCTGCTCGGCGAGCCCGGTCCGCGCGCTGCCCCAGGCCGTCCAGATGCCCTGGTCGGCGCCGCGCAGGCCCGGCGGCACCTCGCCGGGAGCGAGGCGCGGCCCGGGGTCGGTCACGCTGGGCAGCGGCAGGTAGTACTCCCGGTCCGCGAGCGCTTCGCCGAAGCCTTCGAGCACGGAATCTCCTCGCGGGGTGGTAGCGGGCCGCCACAACGGTCTCGCGCGCCGGACGCCGGGACCGGCAGTTGTGGAGGCGGTTCAGCGGCGGCATGGGTCCGGTGTCGCCAGGTGGGGTCGGGGTCGAGGAGGGGGGATGGCGGCCGGGCAGGGGCACGTCGAACTTTCGCCGTCGGCGGTCGAGCGGTGGTGGTGTGCCGGGCTCGTCGGTGGTGGAGGGGCGAAGGGCGGCCGAACCGGGCCGCGTTCGAGCCAATGGCCGGCCGACTCGCAAGGCGCCACAGCGACCGAGCCCCTCGTGGGGTATACGTCGTTGGGCCTGGCAGATGTCTGCGAAGGGATGGGTTGCCGTGGAGCGTACGACCTGCTGTGTGGTGGGAGGCGGGCCCGCCGGGATGGTGCTGTCCCTGCTGCTGGCCCGGGCCGGGGTGGAGGTCACCGTGCTGGAGAAACACGGCGACTTCCTCCGTGATTTCCGCGGCGACACCGTGCATCCGTCCACCCTGTCGCTGCTGGACGACATCGGCCTCGCCGAGCGGTTCGCCCGGCTGCCCCAGCGGCGGGTGACCTCCGTCCAGCTGCCCATCGGGCCGGACCGCTCCCTCGTCACGGTCGGGAACATCGGGGCGCTGCCCGGGAAGTACAACTACATCGCGATGGTGCCCCAGTGGGACCTGCTCGACCTGCTCGCCGACGAGGCGAGCAGGGAACCCTCCTTCCGGCTGCGCATGGACACCGAGGCGACGTCCTTCCTGATGGAACACGGCCGGGTGGCGGGCGTGCGGTACCGCACCGCGGACGGCGCCGCCGGCGAACTCCGGGCCACGCTGACCGTCGCCTGCGACGGCCGCGGGTCCTTCGCCAGGGTGCTGCCCGAGCTCGGCCTGGAGAACTTCCCGTGCCCGATGGACGCCTGGTGGTTCCGGATGCCGCGCCACGAAAGCGATCCCAGCGGGCTCGTGGGAGGCCTGGGCGAGCGGTTCTTCAGCGCGCTCATCGACCGCGGCGACTACTGGCAGATCGCCGGGCTCATCCCCAAGGGAACCGATGCCGAGCTCCGCGCGGAAGGCCTGGACCGGTTCATGGCCCGGTTCACGCGGGCCGTCCCCTGGCTGGCCGACCGGGCGCACTCGGTCACCTCCTGGGACGAGGTCAAGCTGCTCGACGTACGCCTGGACCGGCTGCGCCGCTGGCACCGGCCGGGGCTGCTGTGCATCGGCGACGCCGCCCATGCCATGTCGCCCGTCTTCGGCATCGGCATCAACCTCGCCGTGCAGGACGCGGTGGCCGCGGCCCGCCACCTCGTGGGACCGCTGCGCGCGGGGAACGTGGGACTGCACGACGTGCGCCGCGTACAGCGCCGCCGCATGCCCACGACGGTGGCGACCCAGGGCCTGCAACGCCTGGCCCACGCCCGGGTCATCGAACCCATGCTGGCCGGGCGCACCGCGTTCGGCCACCCGCAGGCGGCGAAACGACTGACCGAGCTCGTCACCGACTCGCGGTGGCTGAACCGGGTGCCGGCCTACTTCATCGCCTACGGGGCCCTGCGCGAGCGGCCGCCGTCGGAATCCATCCGCGGCGGCTCCGGCGTGCGGGAGGCGCCGTGAGCGAGCGCCCCGTCCTTCTCCCCTACGCCGACCCGGCCTTCGTCGCGGACCCGTTCCCGCTGTACCGGCAGCTCCGCGAGGACGGCCCGGTCCGCAGGGTCGTCATCGCGGGCGGTCTGGAAGCCTGGCTCGTCACCCGCCACGAGGACGGGCTCGCGGCCCTGTCGGACTCCCGCCTCAGCAGCGACGTGCGCGATGCCTCGGACACCCGGCTCCTGAAGCAGCTGCCCGACACGGAGCGCGAGGCGATGCTGGGGAACATGCTGCGCAGTGATCCGCCCGACCACACCCGCCTGCGCCGCCTGGTCTCCACAGCGTTCACCGCCCACCGTGTGGCCGAGCTGGGGCCGCGGATCCAGGCCGTCACCGACCGGCTGCTGGACGCGGTCGTGACGGCCGGCCGCGCCGATCTCGTCGCGGACTTCGCGCTGCCGCTCCCGGTCACGGTGATCAGCGAACTGCTCGGGGTCCCGGTGGACGAGCGACACGAGTTCCAGCACTGGACCGACCGCATGATCATGCGGGGCACGGAGCCGCCGGACCCCGCCGTGGTGAACGAGGCGTGGCAGCACATGCGCGCGTACGTCACCGGACTCATCCGCGCCAAGCGGGCGGACCCGGGCGACGACCTGCTCAGCGCCCTCATCACCGCCCGGGACGAGGAACAGCGGCTGACCGAGGACGAGCTGGTCGCGATGGTGTTCCTGCTGCTGGCCGCCGGCTACCTCACCACGGTCAACCTGATCGGCGGCGGCATCGCCATGCTGCTCGCCCACCCCGACCAGCTCGACCTGCTGCGCTCCGATCCCGGCCTGCTGCCGGGCGCGATCGAGGAGTTCCTCCGCTACGACGGCCCGGTCAGCCCCGGCATCGCCCGCTTCGCGCGCGAGGACGTGCAGATCGCGGGCGTGCACATCCCGCGCGGCGCGACCGTGCTGATCGGCTCGGCCCTCGCCGACCGGGACCCGGAGCGGTTCCCGGATCCCGACCGCCTGGACATCGCCCGGCCGGACAACGCCCACCTGGCGTTCGGGCACGGCATCCACTACTGCCTGGGCGCTCCGCTGGCCCGCCTGGAGGGCCGGATCGCCATCGGCACCGCCCTGCGGCGCCTGCCCGGCCTCACCCTCGCCGTCTCCCCGGCGGAGATCCCCTGGCGCCCCGGAGGCCTCCGCGGCCCCCTGACACTGCCGGTGACGTTCGTCCCGGGCGGCTAGGGCACATGGCACGCGAGGCGCAGGCGGCGAGTCCGTACCCGGTCAGGGGCGAAAGCGCAGCGGGTGGTCCGCCGGCACCTCCACCACGGCGATGCGCACGCCGTCGGGGTCGGCGATCCACATCTCGATCAGGCCCCAGGCCTCGCGCCGTGGCGGCCGCAGCACTTCGACGCCCCGGCCGCTCAGTTCCTCGTACGCGGCCTGCACGTCCGCGACTTGGAGCCACAGTCGAATGCCGGGCGCGGGCGGATCCTGGGCGCGCCCCGATACCTCGAGGAACCCGCCGCCGAGGAAGTAGACCGTCCCCCGCTCAGGACCGGTGCCGAACTCGCGGTGGACGGCGAGCCCCAGGGTGTCGCCGTAGAAGGCGCGTGAGCGCTCGGGGTCCGTGGGACGCAGCAGAATCCTGCTGCCCAGTACGTGCACCGTGGCCCCTATCCTCGCTCGCGCGGCGTACGGGCTCCGAGGGCCGTGACGGCGGCGATCATCCGGTCCCAGAACCGGTCGGTCTCCAGACCCACCGCGACTCGGGCGTTGACCGGGCGGTCGACGTCACGGTGCAGGTCCACCACGGTGGCGCCGCGTGTGTACCGGCCGTGCAACTCCACGACGACGTTCGCGTCCACGCAGTGCACGAGCCCGGGATCGATGACACGGGCCACCGCGACGGGGTCGTGCAACGGCGGGTGCGGGAACCCCCACAGCGTGCGGTACGTGGACGCGAAGAAGGTCAACAACTCGGTGCACATGTGTCCGAGGGGCGTACCGATCCCCTCGAAGCGGGCCACCACCTCGGGCGTGGCCAGCGCCTGGTGAGTGACGTTGAGACCGCACATGGTGACGGGAACGCCGCTGCGGAAGACGATGTCCGCGGCCTCCGGATCCGTGAGGATGTTGAACTCGGCCGCAGGGGTCCGGTTGCCCCGCTCCGTCGATCCGCCCATCAGGACGATCTCGCGGATACGGGAAGCGTCCTGCGGAAAGCGGGTCAACAGGAGGGCGATATTGGTCAACGGCGCCGTCGGCACGAGGGTGACCGGCTCCGGATGCCCGGTCAGTATCCGGTGGATGAGGTCCACCGCGTGCTCCGGGACGACGTCCACGGTGGGCTCCGGGAACATCGGCCCGTCGAGGCCGGAGGCGCCGTGCACGTCCTCCGCGACGCTGAGCGCCTGGACGAGCGGTCTGCCGCAGCCCGCCGCGATGGGCACATCGGTGATCCCGGCCACGGTGCACACGCGCCGCGCGTTCAGGGTGGTCTTGTCGAGCGTCTGATTGCCCGCGACCGTGGTGATGGCCAGCAGATCGACCGTGGGGTCCCCGGCCGCCAGCATGATCGCGAGGGCGTCGTCGTGTCCGGGATCGCAGTCGATGATGATCGGGACGGGCACGTCGCTCCTACCGGTGCGGGGTCGCGGATCCTTCAGTGTGGCGCCGTCCGGGGCCCGTGACCAGGAGGCGCCCGGGGAGCGACTGGGCCGAGCCGGGGGAACTGGGGGAGTTGTGGGAGTTGGGGGAGCGCCGGCGTCCAGATACCCGCGGTCTACGGGGAGCACGCCGACTCTGCCCCTCCAGTACGGCACGTCGGCTGATTCATGGCCTGAAGTCGTAAACGTACAGACCGCGTTCGCCCCCGACGGCCAGGGTCCGGCCATCGGGGGTCCAGGCGAGCGAGCGCACCGGGGCCTCCGTGCGCACGGCGGTGGCCGCCTCCTGCGCACCGCGGGCCCAGATCCGTAGGACGGCGTCCGCGCCGGCCGTGGCCAGCCACTGGCCGTCCGGAGAGAACGCGAGCGTGTCCACCGGCCCGGCGAGCGCGGCCTGCAACGAGGTCCCGGGGTTGTTCCCGACCCAATCCGCCAAGTCCTGGCCGTGGTCGGCCAGGAGCGGCGCGGCGTCCGGGACGAAGACCGGTCTGCGCACGGGACGGATGAAGGATTGTGTCGAAGTGCTGCCGGTTGCGCGGTTCCACAGCCGGACCGCGTTGTCTTCACCTGCCACTGCCAGCCAGACACCATCCGGGGAGACCGCCAACGCGGTCGCCGAAGGGAACTCGCCGCGGTCCAGGACCCGTCCTGTGGCCACCTCCCGGACCACCACGATCCCGTTCGCGCTGGCGGTGGCCACCCATGAGCCGGCGGGGTCCCAGACCACCGCGCAGGTGGCCATGCCGTGTTCCCCGCCGTGGGTGTGTACGGGAGCCCCTGATTCCGTCGCCCAGATGCGTACGGTGGCGTCATGACCGACCGAGGCCAGGAGGGTGCCGTCCGGGGAGGTGGCCACTCCCGCCACCGGGTACGTCCAGCGGTCGTTCGGAGGTTCGTTGCGGGCGGCCGCGGTCTCCCACAGGCGGATCGCGCCGTCCGCCCCGCCGCTGGCCACCCAGCTCCCGTCGGGCGCGATCGCCAGCGCCCGGATCTCGCCGACATGTGCCCAAAGGACGGCCGTACAACGGGTCGAGGCCAGGTCGAAGAAGCGGACCACGCCCTGTTCCCCGCCGTCGGCGAACCAGCTGCCGTCGGGCGCGACGGCGATCACATGCACGCGGCCGGCCGCGGTGGTGATCACCCGGGGGGTGAACGGGGTGGTCGCCTGCCACCACCAGAGGTCCCCGTTCTGACAGCTGCTGACGAGAAAGCTGCTGTCCGGAGCTGCGCCTATGGCCTCCACCGGGCTGGTGTGGCCCTGCAGGACCGCACGGCAGGTCCAAGTGGCGGCGTCCCACAGGCGGATCAGGTGATCCTCACCCGCCGCGGCCAGCCAGGAGCCGTCAGGAGCGACGGCCAGCGCCCCGATGTTCCCTACGTGTCCCGGAAGTGCGGTGCGGGTCGCTCCTCCGGGTACGTCGTGGATGTATACCGATCCGGGGCTCCCACCGTACGTGGATGCGGACCACGTGTCCGTGGCGTGGGTGGCGAAGGGGCCGGTGCCACGGGCTGAACCGGTGTCGGGGAGCCGAGTTCCGCTGTCCCGGTCCCACGCTCGTCGCTCGCCCGTCGCATCCGTGCTCGTGAGCGTGGCGCCGTCGGCGGAGATCTCCAATGAGGCGACGTGAGCACCGTGCCCCGTCAGCGTCCGCAGCAGCGCCGGGTCCGGCAGGTCGGGCTGCGGCAGCCGGGCCAGCAGCGCGGGCCGCACCGCGGGCTCGGCGCCGGACTGGAGGCGCTGCACCTGCGCTCCCCAGTGCGGGAGATGGCCCAGCCGGTCGTACAGGATGTTGCGCAGGGCCCCGGCGGGCTCCACGGGTCCTACGAGATGCGCGAGCCGGTTGAGATCGCGGGCCAGTGGCGCCGCTTCGGGGCCGGGGATCCGGGCCAGGTCGCTCCAGGGGCCGGCGGGCCCGCGCTGACGCAGGCGGCGCTCCACCCAGCGCAGATCGCCGGCGATCTCCAGCGCGCGCTCGGCCGGTCCGCAGGACAGCAGGTGCCGGACCAGGTGGTCCAGCAGGTAGCCGTCGGTCAGTTCCCACGCATGCGCGCCGGGCGGCAGCGCCGCGTCCACCAGCACTTGGTGCAGTCGGCCCACCTCATCGACGCCCAACTCATCGCGGAGGTAGTCGCGGAACACGTCGTGGAGACCGAGCCGGCCCCCGTCCGCCGGTTCGAGGGAGACCAGCGACAGCTGGTGCAACTGTCCGCACAGGTTCCGTGACTGCGCCTCCGTGAGCCCCCCGGTGGCTGCCCACAGCCGGACCACCAGCGGCACCGGAATGGCCTCGTCCTCCACGAATACGCCCAGCTCTGCCAGGCGCCGCGCCCCGTCCGGCGGCAACAGCCCGGTGGCCGCCTCCACCGTGGCACGCACGGCCTGCGCCCGGCGGACCGGATCGTTCAGGTCCAGCGGCTGTACGGGCGCGCCGGGCGCCAGCGCGTCCACGGCGGCGGGTCCGCCCTCGCGCAGGACGCGCAGGGCCTCGGCGGCAGCGGCGGCGGGGTCCGCGCCGGTGGCCACCTGACCGGCGATCAGACGGTTGGTCAGCCGCAGCAGGAGCGCCCAGCGGCCGGTTGCGCGCAGCAGCCCCTCGAAGGTCTCGGCGGGCAGTGCCGGCAACCCCTGGGTCAGTAGCGTGCGCGCCTGCTCGGGCGACATCTCGTCCACCCGCAGCCGGACCGATCCCTCGGGGAGGAGCCCGGCCACCCGCGTGGTCACCAGTCGTACGCAGTTCCGGCCGCCGAGCAGGAACGGGGCGAGCTGCTCGGCCTCCCACACGTCGTCCAGCACCAGCAGGGTACGGGGCCGCAGTTCCAGCAGCCGCCCGAGGTGCTCGCCGGCCCGCTGTGGGTCCTCGTAGGTCTCGGAGTCGCCGGTGACGAACCGGGTCACCTCGGCCACCTTGGCGGCGATCGCCGACCGCCCGCGGACGTCCCGGCCGATGGTGACCGTGTACACCCGGCCCTTGAAGTGGCGCCGGACCTTTCCGTCGGCTGCGACGACCCCGGCGAGAGTGGTCTTGCCGAAGCCGCCGGCCCCTTCGAGCGAGGTGGTGATGCCCACGGCCGCTGTCCCGGAGCCCTGGTGAGGGACGCGGACCGCCGCAACCGCCTGCCGGGCTTCGCCGCGGTCGACCACCCAGTCCGGGACCGGTACCCGCGGAGGCGGTGGCGGGTCCCCGGCGACCACGGCGGGGCGTTCCTGCCGCCAGGCCGCCACTCCCGCGAGCAGTACGACCACGGCCGTCAGGCCGCCCACCCACCACCAGGGATAGCGCCGAAGCCAGTCCACCCGCCCCCATTCAGGCCGCTCGGTCGCCTGATTGACGGCCAGAGAGATCAGAACGGCCAGCACGGCCGAACCGCCGGCCAGCAGCACCCCTTTGACAGCTCCACCGAAAGCTCCGCGCATCTGCCACCCCCGGACGGGACCCTATCCGCAGTCCGGTGAAGGACAAGGGGCGAATACGGCGGACGGTCAGACCCCCGTCAGCTTCCTGGGGGAGGCGGACGATCGTCGAAGACGCCCGGCGGAGTTGAACCACGGGGTGGGGTTGCGTGCGCGGAGGGCTGCGCCGTAGTACTCCTGGTACTCCTGGCACTCCTGGGTAGTCCCGCAGGTGCCCTTCCCATCGCTTGGAGTCGTCGGATGTCCGTTCGTCGTGTCGTGCCCAACGTCCGGTCGCAGGCAGTGCAGGAGAGCCGGGAGTTCTACGGATCGCTGGGGTTCGAGGAGGTCATGAACCTCGGCTGGATCATGACGCTCGCCTCTCCCTCCCACCCGGCAGCGCAGATCAGCTTTATGGCCGCCGACCGGACCGCGCCGGTCGTTCCGGACCTGAGCGTGGAGGTGGACGACGTGGACGCGGCCTACGCGGTCATGCGGGAGCGCGGCGCCGAGATCGTCCACCCCCTGCAGGACGAGGAGTGGGGGGTGCGGCGGTTCTTCGTCCGCGACCCCAGCGGCCGGGTGATCAACGTGCTGGGCCACCGCTGACGGCGCCGAAGCCGACCGGCATCCGACCCGGGTCGCGCACAGACGCCCCGGGACAGCCCTCAGCCGAGGCCGCCCGGCGGCTCGTCCCCGTCGGTCCACCAAGACGCCAAGCCTCTGGCGGACCAGGAACCAACCGCCCTCGGGGCCCCGGCGGAAGTCCCAGTCGTACGGACCGCCCATGGAGTAGGGCGAAGCGCTCTGCCCGCTGCGCGTGACGGCGACGAACCACATGTACCCCACGCCCGTCGCCCGATCCCCTCCACCTGGAAGTCCATGTTCAGAATGTGGTGCTGCATGCTCGGGAAGTGGGCCTCCGCCTCCTCCACCTTCGCCCGGACCGCCTCCCTCCCGTGGATCTCTCCCCACGGCCCGAACTCCAGCACCGCATCCTCGGCCCAGCAGGCGATCCAGGCATGCCAGTCCTTCCGGTCCAGCGCCCGCCAACCGCGGATCACGAGCCGCCGCAGCGCTTCCTTGTCCTCCAGGACCCGCAGTCGGCACAGCAGGTCCTCCTGCCTCCCGGCGGTCACCGGGCGCTCGCGGCGGGACGCACGACGATCTCGTTGACGTCGACCCCGGCCGGCTGGGCGACGGCATAGGCAATGGCCTCGGCGATGGCGGATGCCGGAAGCGCCACGGCTCGATAGGCCTTCATGGCCTCCCTCGCAACAGGATCGGAGATCCCTTCGGCCAGCTCGGACTCGGTCACGCCCGGAGAGACCAGAGTGACCCGGACCGAGCCGTCCGACTCCTGGCGCAGCCCTTCGGATATGGCTCGGACGGCGAACTTGGTCGCGCAGTAGACAGCCGCGGTGGGCGACACCTCGTACGCACCGACGGAGGCGACGTTCACGAAGTGCCCGCCGCCCTGGGCGCGCATCACGGGCAGGGCGGCGGCGATCCCGTGCAGCACGCCCCGCACGTTGACGTCGATCATCCGGTCCCACTCGTCGACCTTCAGCGCGTCCAGCGGCGAGAGCGGCATCACCCCGGCGTTGTTCACCATCACGTCCACTCGGCCGTAATGCTCCCCGGCGGCGGCCACGAAGGCCCGTACATCGGAGACGTCAGTGACGTCGAGCCGTTGGAAGACCGCGGTTCCACCTGCCTCACCGATCTCCCGGCTCAGCGCATCGAGCCGATCGGTACGCCGTGCGCCAAGAAACAACCGGTGCCCGTCCGCAGCGAGCCGCCGAGCCGTCGCCTCCCCGATCCCGCTGCTGGCTCCGGTAATGACCACGACCTTGGCTTCGTTCCTCATACCTGTCCTACTCCTCGTTCGAAACGGATGGCTCCGCCCGACCGAGTGTGTGCAAGCAGAGGCCGGCCAACCAGGACGCACCACACCCAGGCAGCAGTCCTCGCCCGCCCCTGGCCTGAGGCCATGACCGTGACCGGCAATCTCCTCGGAGAGTTCCTCCGCGCGCGCAGGGCGGCCCTGGGGCCACAGGACGTCGGCGTTGCGAGCCACGGCGTACGCAGGGTCACCGGCCTGCGGCGCGAAGAGGTCGCCGACCTGGCCGGAATGAACGCGGACTACTACGCCCGGCTGGAGCAGGGCCGCGAACGCCATCCCTCGCCCCAAGTCCTCGACGCCCTCGGCCGGGCCCTGCGCCTGGCTCCCGACACCCACGCCCACCTGCACCGCCTGGCCGGCGCACCCCCGGCCGACCGGTCGGCCACCGACCGGATCAGCCCGGCCCTCCGCCAACTCCTGGACGGCTTTTCCGACACCCCGGCGTTCGTCATCAATGCAGCCCTGGACGTCCTGGCCGCCAACCCCCGCGCCGAGGCCCTGCATTCACCGTTCGCGGCGGTGGACAACCTGGCGCGCATGGTCTTCCTCGACCCGGCCGGACGGGACTTCTACACCGACTGGACCTGTACGGCCAGGGCCACCGCGGCCCACCTTCGGCAGACCTGCGGCATCACACCGGACGACCCACGCCTGCGGTCTCTCCTGCGCACCCTGACCGCCGGCAGTCCGGACTTCGCCCGCCTCTGGGCCACCCATGACGCCCTGAGCAAGACCCTGGACACCAAGCACTTGCACCACCCGACGGTGGGCTCCCTGGCCGTGACCTACCAGTCCTTCGACGTCCGCGCCGCCCCGGGCCAACAACTCATCGTCTACCAACCCGTTGCCGGCACTCCCACCGGGGACGCCCTCTCCCGGCTCGCCGTCCGAACCGCGGGGCCGGCCGCGGAGGGTGTTGTTCGGGGAGGGCAACACCCTCTGCCGACAGCGGACTTCCCCTAGCTGGAAGAAGACTCATCGCGGCGTGCGGAGTCCGGTGAAGTAGTTCGAGTCCTTGGGGCGCACGGCGTCATGGTTGGCGGGACGGGGGGCGGGCGCCAGGTGGGGTAGTACTTGGAGCAGTGGATGTAGGCCTCTTCGATGTGCAGATGGACCCACATCTCAGGGCTCCGCCCGGGCGTGAGGCCGGTGGGCAGGCCGGGGTGGCGGGAGCGCAGGCCTACGTCGGTGTAGAGCCGGGCCACCCCGTTGACGTGCAGCCCCACGTGGTGGTGGGTGAAGTCCACGAACAGCATGCCGAGGTGGGGGTTCTCCGTCATGTTGCCCGCGCTGGCGAGGACACCGTTCCCGTGGAATTCGGGGTAGGCGAGCGTGTGGTCGTCGATGACGTGGACGAATCCCGGTGGGCCGGCACGGAAGCTGGCGTCGCATTCTCCCCGGGAGTCGGCCGTGGCGAGGAACACCATGGCCTGGCGGCCGATGAACTCGCGCATCTCGGGTGTGAGGTGCGGGCGTACCTGTTGGTCGTAGAACCGGGCGGCGCGGTCGGCGGTGCCCAGTTGCTGCTGCAGCCGGTGCTCGCCTGCTGATCCGAAGGGCTGTGGGGGTATCGCCACGGGGCGCGTTCTCCTGGCGGACGGGTGAGCGCTGGGCTCAGGGAAGGGACAGGACGGGCGTCTCGAACGGGTCGTGATGGATGCGGTCGGGCGGCGTGCCGCCCCGCGCGAGCGTCTCGGTGGCGGAGACGACCATCTGGGTCGGGCCGCTGAGATAGACGTCGTGGTGGTGCCACGGTCCGAACTCGGCCAGCACGTCCGGCAGGGACCCGCGCAGTCCCGGGATGTACTCGTGGGAGACCGCGCCCCTGATGGTCAGCCAGTGGTGTCGCTGGGACATCCTGAGCATGTCGTCCACCCCGTACAGCTCGTCGCCGGTACGGGCGCCGAGGAACAGGTCGACCTGGTGGCGCTCGCCGCGGCGGGCGACCTCCTCGACGAGCGCGCGGATCGGGGCGAGGCCGGTGCCGCCCGCCACGAAGAGCAGGTCGTTGTAGGAGGCGGCGTCCAGGACCATGTCTCCCATCGGGGGCCCCAGCCGGACCACGCTGCCCACCGCCGCCTGGTGCACCAGCGCGGTGCTGACCGTGCCGCCGGGCACCGCGCGCACGTGGAAGGTGAGGGTGCCGTCCTCACGGGGCGCGTTGGCGGGCGAGTAGTAGCGCCATTGCTTCGGCCACCAGGGAGCCTCCAGGCTCACGTACTGTCCGGCGGCGTACTCGTAGGGCAGATGGGGGCTGACCGTGATCTCGGCGATGCCGTGTCCCCGCGAGACGCGGTGCACGACGGTGCAGGGCCACACGGCGGGCCGTAGCGCCTCGTCTTCCTCGGCGGCACTGATCATGACCTGGGCGACCGCGCCGTACGCCTTCGTCCAGGCGGCGGCGATGTCCGCGGTCCAGGCGGGGCCGGCGTAGCGGGCAAGGGAGGCGAGGAGGCACTCGCCCACGGCGGGGAAGTGCGCGCTGAGCGTGCCGAACTTGCGGTGATCGCGTCCGAGGTGTCCGCAGAATCGGACCAGGCTCTGCGGATCGTCGACCAGGTCAACGATGCGCAACAGCGAGCGCAGCAGCCGGCCGCGCTGGGCGTCCATTCCCGGCGGGAACATGGGACGGACCTCGGGGTAGCGGGCGAACAGGATCGCGTAGAAGTAGACCGTCATCTCTGCGGCGAGTGGCTCGACCACCGAGACGGAGGCGCGTATGAGGGCTATCTCGTGGGGCGACAGCGGCGCTTCGACGGCCTGCGGCTCCACGGTCTCTACGGCCGGAGCGGGTGCGGCCGGCTCCGGCAGGCTCCACTCCTGGTGCGGAGGCGTGAACGAACTGGTCGGGCGATTGATCCGGAATCTCAAGGGATCAGTGCTCCTCCGCCCGTTGTCCGAGATGGCCTTCCTCTGTCGGACGGCAGGGCAGCAGCGCTCATGGTGTCAAGCCCCCGAAGCGTGCGAGGGGCGGCGTCCTTACTGAATCGCCGTCTCAGGGCGGCGGTGATCGGAGCGTCGCATGGGGTGATCATGAGTCCTCATCGGTGGTCGGGAACGCCGAAACGGATCAAGCGGTTCCGGACGCTACATGACCGTGTGGGTACTCAGAAGTAGCAATGAGGTGCGGGCGCTTTGTGTGGCTTTCGCCCAGGGTGGTTGTCCGCTCAGCGGTGCTTCGTGACCTCCGAACGCTCTGACCGAAAGGTCCGGCAGGCTCAGAACGGCTTGGCCCGCCGAGCCGCCTCGGGCGGGATCGCCGGCAGGTCCGGAAGGAAGCCGTGTGCGGCAGGACCCGGATGCGGCACGCGGTGGTCTACCGGGCCTGACGTCCGGATCCACGCGACGAACGCGCGTTGTTCCAGCCGCGTGTTCGCGAATGCATCCGGAAGTTGTGTGTATGTGTGGGTGGTTCGAAGAGTGTGGTCATTCTGGGGGGCCGACGAGGAGGTCTCTTTAAGAAACCTTGTTGAATAACGCTGACACGTGGGGCGGCCTTGAATCAACTCCGGTAATCGGTCAGGGTTTCGAGCTGAACCCCCGGAGATCTTCCGGCTCCGGAGGGCTCACGCAACATGCTTTGACGCCCCACACGTCAACACGAGGAGCTCTCTCTCCATGTCAACTCACAAGCACGCACGCACCCGTTCACGCGGCTTCCGAGTCCTTGCGGTGGCCACGGGAGTCGCCACTGCAACTGGTGTCTGCATGCTGATGTCCCCCCTCGCCGGTGCGAACACTCCGGCCGAGGGGACGGTGTACGGGCTCGGCGCACCCGGTGCGCTCAGCGGCAGCTACATCGTCATACTCGACAAGGACGCGGATAAGCAGGCGCTCGCCAAGAAGTACGGCGGCGAGCTGAAGCGCACCTACGCGTCGGCGGTCAACGGCTTCTCCGCGTCCGGGCTTTCGGAGACCAGCGCCAAGCGACTCGCCGCTGATCCGGCGGTGGGCAAGGTCGTCCAGAACAAGAAATTCTCCATCAACAGCACCCAGGACAACCCGCCGTCGTGGGGCCTCGACCGCATAGACCAGACGGAGACGGCCGGGGACAAGAAGTACACGTACCCCGACGCTGGTGGCGAGGGTGTCACGGCCTACGTCATCGACACCGGCGTGCGGATCAGTCACAAGGACTTCGGTGGCCGGGCCGCACACGGCTTCGACGCAGTGGACGGCGACCAGAGCGCCGACGACGGCAACGGGCACGGCACGCACGTCGCCGGCACCATCGCGGGCACCTCCCACGGGGTGGCCAAGAAGGCCAATGTCGTCGCCGTCCGTGTGCTCGACGACAACGGGTCCGGCACCACCGAGCAGGTCGTGGCGGGCATCGACTGGGTGACGCAGCATCGCAGCGGGCCCTCGGTCGCCAACATGAGCCTCGGCGGTGGCGCCGACGAGGCGCTCGACGAGGCGGTACGTCGGTCGATAGCCGCTGGTGTCACCTTTGCCGTCGCGGCGGGCAACGAGTCCGCCGACGCCGGGCAGGGCTCTCCCTCGCGGGTCCCGGAGGCCGTCACGGTGGCCTCCAGCACATCCGACGACTCGCAGTCCTCATTCTCCAACTTCGGCTCGGTCGTGGACCTCTACGCACCGGGCTCGGACATCACCTCCGCCTGGAACGACAGTGACAGCGGCACGAAGGTCATCTCCGGCACCTCGATGGCGACCCCGCACGTGGTGGGAGCGGCGGCCCTCTACCTGGCCGGACACCAGGACGCGTCGCCCGCACAGGTCGCACAGGCCCTGATCGAAGGGGCGACCTCGGGGAAGATCACCAACCCGAGCAGCGGAACCCCGAACAAGCTGCTGAAGGTGTCTGCACAGTAATCGGAGCCGTCCGTGAAGGCGCCGGGGCCGCCGCACCTGAGGGGGGTGCGGCGGCCCCGGCGGCAGCGATTGTTCCGTGAGTTCAACTGGCGCGTCCTTAACGGACGTTCCTGCTCCAGATCCGATCCAGTCGTACCCGGGCACCCGGGCGGGGTGCGTGTTCGGTCGACGCGGTCGGTGCCTACCCTTGGACGGAAGGGAGTCTGGTGCACCGCCGACAGGCGCGGGCGGATGCGGCCAGTACGGCGTGCGCAGTGGCGGCGAGTGCGCCGGCGGCCACCGCCAGGCGCCAGTCGGTGATGGTGGCGGACAGGGCGGCGAGGGCGAACACGGCCAGCGCCATCGCGATGCTCGCGGCCGTGCCCGTCAAGGCCACGATGCGTGGGAGCTGCCTCGGCATGGGCAGCCTGCGGGCGAGGCGCCCCGTGGCCGCCAGGGCGGCCGCGGCCAGCGCGGACGAGGCCGCCGCGACACCGGCCAGGAGCACGATCAGCAGCTGTGACGCGTGGGGTAGCTGCGCGGTGCGGTAGTGACCGGCGCCCCAGACCAGCAGGGCGCAGCCCACCACCAATGGCACGGCGAGCGCGGCGGCACGCGCGGTGTGCCGCGTCTGGGCGATGGTCAGCTCGCGTTGGAAGGCGGGTGCCACGAGGTGCGGGGTGCCGAAATCGCGTACGGCCAACTCCACTGCCCGCCCCGCCGGGACACCACTCTCGGCGTATGTGGCAGCGGTGTCCTCCAAACCACCCCGCAGCTCCTCGATCATCCGGGCCTTGGCGCGCGCCGGGCCGTGGAGGGCCTGCGACAGAGTGGCGGCGTACGCGTCGATGGGGTCCGAAGGTGCGCGCCGCACCGCGTCGATGGGCGATTTCCTCACCTGCGCCCTCTTGGCGGACGGGATGCTCATGCGGTCTGTCCCGCCGGCGGGATCGCGGGGTTGAGGACCGAGCCGATCGCCGCCGCGAACTCCGCCCAGGCGCTCCGTTCCTGGGCCAGGCTGCCTCGGCCCGCCTCTGTCAACTCGTAGCGGCGGCGGCGCCGTTCGCCCACGGCGTCCCAGTTGCTGTCCAGGAGGCCGAGCCGTTCCAGGCGTTGGAGTGCCGGATAGATGGTGCCCGTGCGCAGTTCGAGCGCACCGCTACTGCGCTGCTGCACCGCCGCGATGATCGCGTATCCGTGCAGGGGTCCCGGTTCGAGGACCGCCAGGAGGAGTCCGTCCAAATGGCCGCGCACCGCATCCGACTTCATGGGTGGGCAGCCTACACAAGAAACCGGTAGGCGTGCTATCTATTGGTAGCCAATGTATTGGCGACCTACTTTCCTTCCCTGAGGCTGGAGACGCCCCGCCGTGACCAAGTTCCTGCTGTCCGTGCACGTGCTCGCTGCGATCCTCGCGGTCGGAACGATCGCCGTGGCGGCCTCGATGTTCCCGCGCTACGCGAAACAAGCGGTTACCGATCCCGCGGGGGGTGAGGGGCGCTCCTGGGGTGTCGCTTCATTCCTGCACCGGGTCTGCCGTGGCTATGCGGTCGCCGGGCTCGTCGTGCCGGTCTTCGGTCTTGCCACCGGCGCTCAGCTCGGCGTCCTCACCGACGCGTGGCTGATCACATCGATGGTCCTCACCGCGCTCGCCGCCATCCTGCTCGCGGTGGCGATCCTGCCGCGCCAGCAGCGGCTGCTCTCGCTGGACCGGCAGGACAACGTCACCGGCGCCCTCGACGCTGCCGCCTCCCGACTGGCCATGCTCACCGGGATGTTCAACGTGCTGTGGGCGGCCGTCGTCGTCCTGATGATCGTCCGCCCCGGCTCCACGACGGGGGCGTGAGCGTGAGCGTGAACAGCATGAAGGTCCTGCGCGTCGCGGCAGGCGTCGAGGCCGTCTCCCTGCTCGCCCTGTTGGTCAATCTGCTCACGGTGCACGCTGCGCCGGTCGCCTCGCTCGCCGGGCCCGTGCACGGTGCGGCCTATCTCATCATCATCGCGATGACGTTCTCCCGCACGGCTGCCGGCACCTCGGCGGGGGCCCGCGGCCTCTCCTTCGTGCCCGGTATCGGGGGCATGCTCGCTCTGCGGAGCCTGAGCTTGAGCCTGCGCCCTCAGGCAGTCAAACCGGCCCCTTGAAAGCCATGCCCAAAGGGACTGCCGTGCCCCAAGTGGAGTCCATGCTTCCCAGGCCGTGGCGCCTGTCCGGCCGAGGAGGAACAACCTCCCTGCCTCAGCTCATACCTGGATCCGTACGCGGTCGCTTTCGTTGTCGGACAGGAAGGACGCAAGGCTTTGGCCCTCCTCGGTGACGGCGGTGTGCTCGGTTCGGGTGAGGCCGCGCAGCGGGGTGACGGTCACGGTGTCCGCGTCGGCGGTCCAGGTCGCGGCGACCCGGCCGTCCACCAACACGACGCGTGCGCCGGTGACGGACAGGCCGCGGTGGGCGTCGTCGATGATCCGGCTGCGGTCGTGGTAGCCGAGGATCGCGTTGTCGAACGCCGGCAGGAACCGCACCGGTGCCGGCGTGTCGGGGTCGGGGCGTGGCGCGCCGGGAAGGTCCAGCAGCTGCCGGCCCCGCTCGTCGCGGAAGGCGACGAGCTCCTCTCGCATCGCGGCGATCGCGGCCGGCAGCCCGGCGAGGCCGCACCAGGCGCGCAGATCTGCCGAGGCCGCGGGGCCGAACGCCGCCAGATAACGCCGTACCAGCGCCTGGCCCACGGGATCGGAGCCGTCCGGGGACGGCGGCGCGATCTCGCGGCCCAGCCAGGACGAGAGCGGGACGTTGCGCACTCCCGCCTTCGTGCGCCACAGCCCGCGCGGCGGCAGCTGCGCCACCGGGACGAGGGCGGCGATCACCATCTCGCCCAGTGCCCTGGGGCCCGGTGAGGGCCAGCGCTCGGCGAGCGCCCGCGCGAGCTCCGTCATCGAGCGGGGCTCGCCGTCCGCCAGCACCGCGCGGCCGGCCGTGGCGAGCTCGTCGAGGTCTATCCCGTCGAGCTCGCGGCGGTAGGTCCCGAGTACCCGTTGGCGCAGCATGGTGTCGTGGCGGGCCCGCCAGGCCAGGGCATCGCCGGCGGTGACGAGGTGGACGGTGCGCCGCATGAGGTGGGTGCGTACCACGCTCCGCCCGGTCAGCTGGTCGTCCAGCCTCGCCGGGTCGAACGCGCGCAGCCGCGACCAGAGCCCGGTGAACGGTTCCTGCGGCTCCTGCGCTTGCAGGCCGCCAAGGTGAGCGACGGCGTCGAGGACCGGGCTGGCGGCGCGGTCGAGCAGCAGTTGCCGGGCGAGCGTCGCGCGGCCGAGCGCTCTGGTGTCGAGGACGGTGCCGGTGCTCACGACGCGTCGTACCGGCTGACCACGTCCGCGACCCAGGTGACGCCGAACCGGTCCTTGAGCATTCCGTAGAGGGGCGCCCACTGTGAGGGCTCCAGCGGCTGGACGACGGTCGCGCCCTCGGAGAGCTGCTGCCAGTAGCCGGTGATCTCCTCGGTGGTCTCGCCGCGGAGCGAGATGAAGAACGCGTTCTCGCCCTGGTTCCACGGCAGGCGCGCGGGCACGTCGTAGGCCATGACGCGGAAACCGCTCTCGGCGGTCACCTGGCCCCACAGCACCTGGTCGGCCTCGGTCGGCTCCTGGACGTTTCCGGCGTCCTTGTACGTGACCACGGCCATCTCCCCGCCGAACACCGACCGGTAGAAGGTCAGTGCCTCGCGGGCGTCGCCTCGGAAGTTCAGGTGGGTCACGGAGTTGACGGACATGACGGTTCTCCTCGTCGCTCGATTCATCGCCTGGTACCGATCGCTCGGTGACGACCACCGTCGCAGGAGAAGCGGACAGGATGTGTCCGCTTCTCCTGGCAGGATGGGAAGCATGCAGAAGACATCAGCGCGACTGCTGTCGCTGCTCTCGCTCCTCCAGGCCCGCCGGGACTGGCCGGGGCAGGTGCTGGCCGACCGGCTGGAGGTCAGCCCGCGCACCGTGCGCCGCGACGTCGAGCGGCTGCGCGAGCTCGGCTACCCGATCCTGACCGCCAAGGGCCCGGACGGGGGCTACCGGCTCGACGCCGGCACGGAGCTGCCGCCGCTGCTGTTCGACGACGAACAGGCCGTCGCGCTGGCCGTGGCCCTCCAGATCGCCACCACCAGCGGCGCCGGCATCGAGGAGGCCGCGGCGCGCGCACTGGCCACCGTCAGGCAGGTCATGCCCGCCCGGCTGCGCCACAGGATCGACACCCTCCGGTTCACCGCCGTCGAGCGGCCCGGAGCCCGGCCGGACCCGCAGGTCGACGGCAGCGTGCTGATGGCGCTCAGCGCCGCGGTGCACGCCCGCGAGGTGCTGTACTTCGACTACGCGCCCGCCGCCGACGGCCCGATCCGCCGGGTCCAGCCCCACCACCTCGTCACCTGGGGCGGGCGCTGGTACCTCGTCGCCTGGGACGTCGACCGAGAGGACTGGCGTACCTTCCGGGCCGACCGGATCACCCCGCGCACCCCCACGGGACCCCGCTTCACGCCGCGCGAGGTGCCCGGAGGCGACGTGGCCGCCTTCGTGGCCGCGAGGTTCCAGGGCTACGACGGCTCCGGCGGCCCCGAAGGCTGGCCGTGCCGCGGCGAGGTGATCCTCGACCTGCCCGCCGCCGAGGTGTTCCCGTACGTCCGCGACGGCGTCGTCGAAGAGCTTGGCCTGAACCGTTGCCGGCTCGTCCTGGGCTCGTGGTCATGGCCAGGCCTGGCCGCCGCCATCGGCAGGTTCGACGCCGACATCGAGGTCGTCGGCCCGCCCGCGCTCAAGGACGCTTTCGCGCACCTGGCCCGGCGCTACGCCAACGCCGCTACCGCCACGCCCGTCGGGCCTCCACCCTCGATCTCCTGAGCCCCGACGTGGTAGCGGTGAGGAAAATGAGGTGACTCGGTCCACCGTTTCTCCGGGAGGTCACCATGGACGTGCTCGTGTTGATCGGACGACTTCTCCCTGGCTGAGGCGTTCGTCGCGAGCTCGTAGCGTGGGCGGCAGCCGGCGCTGCCGAGGGGTCGGCGCGGGCGCCCGCGCCGTGGCCGTGCCCCGCGTGCCCCGCGTGCTTCGCCCGCCGGGCGCGTCCGGATACTGGTGCGATGCCGAGGCCACCGCGCACCGCCGACCCCGACCCCGACCCTGAACCCGTAACGCCCGACCCGCCTTACGCGGCGGACCGCCCGTTGCTCACCCAGTCGTGGCTCGACCTGGCCTTCCTCCACTGGCCCGTCGACCCGGCGGACGTCGCGCCGCTGCTGCCCGCCGGCACGCGGCCGGACACCCTGGACGGGGTCACCTACGTCGGTCTCGTCGCGTTCCGGATGCACCGCGTCGGATGGTTGCGCCTGCCCGGGATCCCGTACCTCGGCTCCTTCCCGGAGACCAATGTCCGCCTGTACTCCGTGGACGCCCACGGCCGCCGTGGCGTGGTCTTCCGCTCCCTCGACGCGTCCCGCCTGATCCCCGTCGCCGTCGGACGGGCAGCGTTCCGCCTTCCGTACGTCTGGTCGCGGATGAAGGTCCGCAGGGAGGGCGCCATGGTCACGTACAGCAGTGATCGACGCTGGCCCGGACCTCGTGGCGCGCGCAGCAGCCTCGCGATACGGATCGGCGGACGGGTCGAGGAACCGAGCGGTGTCGAGCATTTCCTGACCGCCCGCTGGGGCATGCACAGCTCCTTCTTCGGGCGGCCGCTCTACCTCCCGAACACGCACCCCCGCTGGCCGCTGCACCGCGCGGAGCTGCTGCACTGCGACGAGAGCCTGGTGGCCGCGGCGGGCCTGCCGGCCCCGGTCGGGCCGCCCGCCAGCGTGCTCTACTCCCCGGGAGTCCCGGTCCGCTTCGGCCGCCCGCCCCGTATTCCGGCGCCGCGGGGGGAAGACGGGGCCAGGGCGTTCCTTCGGCCCGAGCACCCCTAAGCGGGTCACGGCCTGGGCCAACACGGGTGCGTCACCGGTCTGACCCGGCAGCCGGACCCAGCCGCTGTTCCTCGTCCAGGGAGAGGAGTCTGTTCTCCTCGGCGTCGGAGCAGGGCGGATCAGGCTTTCGCGGTGCGACCGGTCGGGCAGGACGAAGTCAGTTGGCAGTGCGGGCGGCCGCCGCCCCTGGTCCCGCCGGGGCCAGGACGGCGGCCGCCAGGTGCTCGCGGAACCAGCGGTGCCCCGGATCGGTCGAGTTGCGGGGGTGCCAGGCCATCCCGAGGTCCAGGGGTGCCAGGTCGAGGGGGATGGGAAACGTCCGCAGTCCCATGGCGGTGACGGTGTCGGGGAGCCAGCCGGCCAGGCTGAGCGCGACGAGATCGGTGTCACGGGCGAGCATCATCGCGCTCGTGTGGCTGGGCACCACGACCGCGGTCCGGCGTTGCAGCCCGAGTTCCGCGAGCGCGCTGTCGATGGGCCCGAGGCGCTTGCCGAGCCGGGAGATGCCGATGTGGTCGGTCGCGGCGAAACGGCGGGCGTCGATTCGCCCGTCGAAGAGGGGATGACCGCAGCGGGCGATGCCGACCAGCGGCATGCGCGTGAGCTGCCGGGTCCGGATCTCCGGGTCCAGGTGTCCCAGGACGCCCAGTTCGACGTCCACCCAGCCCTGCCGCAGCCCAGGGCCGCCCTCCATCGCCTCCGGCAGGAAGACGACGTCAACCTGCGGGGCCTCCGCGTGGATCCGCTCGGTCAGGCTCCCCGCCAGTCCGACCAGCAGCAGGTCAGTGGCCTGCACCGTGAAGGTGCGCTGGAGATGCACGGCATCGAAACCGGGACCGGGCCGCAAGACGTTGTCGCAGCCGCGCAGCAACGCGCCGACCTCCTCCCGGAGTTCCATGGCGCGCGGGGTCGGGACCATCCCCTGGCCGGCCCGGACCAGCAGCGGGTCGCCGACGGCACGGCGGAGCCGGGCCAGGGTACGGCTGACCGCCGCGGGCGAGGTGCCCAGGCGCTCCGCTGCGCGGGTCACGCTGTTCTCTTGGAGCAGGGCGTCCAGGACTCGCAGCAGGTTGAGATCCATCGGTACCTCCTGAGCTGCATTTTTACGCCTGGGTCAATGATCGCGTGCCAATCTTTGCATTGCTGCGGCATCCTCCGGCGCGGAGAGTGGAGATGCCCGCGAGGACGCGCGGCATTCCCTTCACCCCTTTCAAGGAGCCGCTGTGCAGCAGTCCCCCCGTGCCGGTCGGGAAGGTGACGTCCTGGCCGTCGTCAGTCAGAGCGGACCGACGGTCTCGTTCTTCGACGCCGCCTCCGACCGGCACCTCGGCGATGTTCAAGTCCCCGCAGAGCCACACGAGTTGTGCTTCGACCCGACGCAGCGACTGCTGTGGTGCACCCTGACGTACCACTCGGGCTATTACCACGTGAACGGCGGCCGGCGCACCGAACTGGCCGTCATCGACCCTGACACCCGCCGCATCGTCGAGGTCGTCGACCTCGCCCCGGAGCACGGGCCGCACGGACTGGCGCTGGACCCGGTGCGCGGTCGCCTCTACGTCAGTGTGGAAAGTGCGGACGACCGGCCCGGCGGTGTCGTGGTGATCGACACGGAGACCCGCCGGCCTGTGGGCAGGATCGACACGGACGCGCCCGGCCCGCACTGGTTCGCCATCGATCGGGCGGGGCGGACGGGCTACGCCACCAACAAGGAAGCGCCGTTCGTGTCGGTCGTCGACCTCGACCGGGGCGCGCTCACCGCGAAGGTCGAGGTACCGGGCAGCGAGGGCCTCGCCGTCTCCGCCGACGGCGCGCACGCCTTCGTCGCCGCGCCCTACGGCAACTTTTCCGGCACCGCCGAGGAACGGCCGCCCACCGGAATCCGGGTCATCGACACCCGGACAGCGGCCGTCGTCGACACCCTGCCCACAGAGGACATCGTCCTGCCCGTGCACTTGACCTCGACGGGAAGGCTGCTCGCGGGCGAAGTGCGCATGGCGCCCGACGCGGTCTCCCGACTCGGGCGCCACGCACCGGGCCGCCTCACCGTGTTCTGCGCCGACACCCGCAAGCAGCTGGGCGACCTCGAGGTCGGCCTCTTCCCGCTGACCATCACCTCGTCCCCCGACGGCCGGCTCGCCTATGTGGCCTGCGTCGTCTCCTCCACCGTCGACATCGTCGACCTGGAGACGCTGGAGCGCCTGGCCCGGCTGGACATCGCCAAGCTGGGCGAGCCCGGCGCGCACGGCCTCGCGTACCTCCCGCGCCCGGCCTGACCGCCGCCCGGACCCCACCAGGCACGGGGGTGGGTTCAGTCGTTGCTTCCGGCACCGCGATCGGGTGCGCTCAATCGATCACGCCGAGTACCCGGGTTGGGTGTTGCCCGGAGCAGGCAACACCCCACCCGGAAAACGGACTTCACTGCTCTAGAAGAAGCCGAGCTTCTTGGGGGAGTAGCTGGTGAGTATGTTCTTGGTGTGCTGGTGGTACACGGGCCACACCGCTTCTGAACAGCCGGAATGGGGATGCTCGCTGACGGCGGCCCGGCTCCGGCCCGCAATTGGCCCGGATCTTGGTCGTGGGGGAGTGTGGGGCGCCGCCTCCTCGGTTCCTCGGTCAGGTGTCGAAGCGGTGGCGAGAGGCTTCGATGTGGCCGAGGTACCGGTGGGTCCAGTCGCACAGTCCGTCGATCGTGACGCGCAGGGCCCGGCCAGGCTCGGTGAGCGTGTACTCGACCCGTGGCGGCACGACGGGGTGGACCGTGCGCTCGATCAGGCCGTAGCGCTCCAGCATGCGCAGGTTCTGGGTGAGCATCTTGTGGCTGATGCCTTCGACCTCGCCGCGCACCTCGCTGAACCGCAGCGTGCATTCCCCCAGCGCTTCGATGATCAGGAGCGCCCATTTGTTGGCGACGTCCGAGAAGATCTCCCGCGCCAGGGAGTCCGCGCGCCTGAGGTCCGCGTCCTCGGGCGAGCCGCTGTACTGCTTGGTCACCATCAGGTTCCCCAGTCACCGAAAAGTGCGTTCTTCCATGTCAGGGACCACTCTCTTACGGTTTCTGAGTAACCACAAGAGAGTGCTATTCGCGGCGTCTCTCACAGCACACGGAGGCAGGCAGCATGGCCATCACCCTGGTCAACCCCAACGGATTGCCGGAAATCCCTGTCTACCGGCAGGTGTCGGTCTCGACCGGGTCGAAGCTGGTCTTCATCGCCGGACAGGTCGCCTGGGGCCCCGACGGGGTCACGGTCGGCGAAGGGGACCTCGCCGCCCAGGTCGAGCAGTGCTACGTCAACATCGCCACCGCGCTGGGTGGAGTCGGCGCCACCCTCGAAGACCTGGCGAAGCTGACCGTGTACGTCGTCGACTGGACCCCCGACAAGATGCCCCTGCTGCTGGAGGGCATCGCACGGGCGGCCAAGAGGCTGGGCGCCACACCGGTCCCGCCGGCGAGCATGATCGGCGTCGCGGCTCTGGACGTACCCGAGCACCTTGTGGAGATCGAAGCCACCGCCGTTGTCGACTGAGCTCCGAGCCGGATCGTGAGCGTTGCCTCAGGCGCGGTCGGCGTGGCTACACGCGCCTTCGACGCGGTCGAGCCGCCCGGCGGCTACTACGGATTCCACTGGTACGGCCGCGCCAAGCTCGCCAACCTTGCCTGAGCCCTGGAACTGACCGGCCGGCTTGAGGGCAGGGGCGTCTCGGTCTTCGCCGCGGATCCCGGCGGGCCGCGACCGACATGACCAACGGCACCCTGGTCAGCCCGAAGATCTTCTCGCCCGGGCTGCGGCTGATCTGGCCGCCGGTCAAGCGGAAGTTCGCACGCTCGACGTCCGGCCCGGCGTCCGTGGCGGCCAAGCCTTCGCCCTTCGCCGCGACCGACGCCGTGCTGAGCGGCCGGACCGGCCTCGGCGTCCGCACGCAGGTGCAACCGGTCGCCCCTTCCCGTCGGCGATCGATCCACGCACCGCCGCCGTCCGCCGCCTGACTGAGCGCCTCGTGCCTCTCGCTGCCTGACGGGACGGGTGGCTCATCGGATCCCCGCACCGCCACGGCAAATGCGGATGAGTCATCCAGTTGGGCTTCCCCCATGACGACTGCCCCGCTTCGCAAGGACGCCGCCCGTAACTGGGAGCGGATCGTCGCCGTGGCCCGCGATCTGGTGGACGAAGGCACACCACTCCAGCTCAACGACGTCGCCCGGCGCGTTTCCCTGGGCGTCGGCACCGTCTACCGTCATTTCTCCACCGCCGAGGCGCTCCTGGAGACCGTCGCCACACCCTGCCTGGAGTCACTCGTCGCCCACGGCGAACGGGCACTGGCCGACGACAACCCTCGGAGCGCCCTCGCCGGATTCCTGGCCTGCACCATCGAAGCACAGGTCACCGACGCGTCTCTGCCCACGGTCGCCGCCGCGACCACGGATGCCCTGCCCCGCACCACCGAACTGAAGCAATCCCTGCGGTCGGTCGGCGCACAGCTGCTGGAACGCGCCCGCGGTGCCGGGGTGGTGCGCCCGGACCTGACCTCCGAAGACCTGGTCCCACTCATGTGCGGAGTCGCCTACGCGGCAAACGTCCACAGCGTCCCCGCCACTCGCGTCGATACCGCCCGCCGCTATCTGACCGCCCTTCTGGAAGGCCTGTACACCCAGTACCCGCATGACGTCCCCAGCGACAGCGGAGGGTCGCAGCGGCAAGACGGCACGCCTCACGGGTGACTCCGGGCCGGGCCGGCCTTGTCCCGCTGCTTGAACGGCGGGCCGTTTCGCGTGTGCGTCGGCCGCGATCTGCCGGCCCGCAGCCCTTTGGGGCATCCGGTGGCAGGCCGCCGCGCGGCGCGGTCATATGCGCAGCGCGTTCGGGATATCTCTGGTCGCAGATGGCGGTCGGCGTGACCTCCACGGTCCGGAAAGCAGGTGGCCGGTGACTGTCCAGCCCGTTCCCGAGGGGTATCCGCGCGTCACGCCGTACCTCTGTATCGACGGCGCCGCGGCCGCGATCGACTTCTATGCCTCCGTGCTCGGCGCGCGCGAGCGGATGAGGATGGCGGGATCCGGAGGCAAGATCGGCCACGCCGAGCTGGAGCTCGGTAGCTCGGTCATCATGCTCGCGGACGAGTACCCCGACCTCGGCTTCCGCTCACCGAAGTCGGTGGGCGGCACGCCCGTCACCCTGCATGTGTACGTTGAAGACGTCGATGCGGTCTTCGCCGAGGCCCTCGCCCGGGGTGCCACCGCGCTGCGGCCGATCAGGGACGAGTTCTACGGCGACCGCACCGGCCAGTTCGAGGACCCGTTCGGACATCGCTGGAACATCGCCACGCACATCGAGGACGTTCCGCCGGACGAGATGGAGAAGCGCTCCGGGGAAGCCGAGCGCGCCATGGAGTCCAATCCGGGCGGAGAATGAAGGATCTTCGATCGGGGCCGAGCCGGCCACCTCCGCCGGCCGCCTGAGGGCGATTCGCGTGCTCGGCATGAGGTGTCCGCGGTAGGCGAGCCGGTGGGGTCGGGTGGTGGTGGATCTACGGGGCTTTGAGTGCGGCGACGGACTGTGCGGTGAGGTGGCCGCCGTGGCCGACGTAGACGGTGGTCGGGGTGTGGCCGGCGATGGTGCGCATGCTGTGTGCGGCGGCGTTCAGGTCGGTGGCGAACATGGGCTTGCGGGCCATGCGGGCTCGCATCATGCCGCCGGAGAGGGCGTCGCCGGCCAGGATGCTGTGGTCGGGGAGCAGGACGCAGACGGATCCGGGGGTGTGGCCGGGGGTCACGAAGGACCGGCCGATTCCTCCGTGGCGGGTCAGGTCTTCTTCGTCGCCGAGGATGATGTCGGGCTCTATGGCCGGGATTTCGGCCTTGGCGAGCATGACCTTCATGAGCCGGGGCATGAGGCTGGTCGGCTGGAGGTCGACGCGTCCGCCGCGGCGGAGCTGGTCGGCGTCGTCGCGGTGGATGGCGACGGGGGCGCCGGTGGCTTCGCGGAGGGCGAGTGCGGATCCGCTGTGGTCGGCCGCGGGCCAGCCCGCCCGTCAGGTCAATGAGCTCCTCCGCTCCGCCGGTGACCTAGCGCGCTGACCTGCGAAGACGAGATCCCCAACGATGGAAGGTCGCTCAGGTGACGGCTGTGTGGGCACGGGCACGGCGGCGAGTGTGGGGCCCCTCACCGTCGGCCTGCGCTGGCTGCGGGGAGAATTGGCGGGCGGCGCCGAAACCGTGCCGTAGGCTTGCCGTACCGACGCGGGGTGGAGCAGCTCGGTAGCTCGCTGGGCTCATAACCCAGAGGTCGCAGGTTCAAATCCTGTCCCCGCTACCAACGCAACAGCCCCCTCTACCACCAGGTCGAGGGGGCTGTTCGCATTCAGGGCCCGCCGGTGGCTACGGACGCCCGGTCATCAGGCGGTGCACGGTAGGCAACAGGCCGGGAACGCCTGTGTGGACGGCAGGCCTGGATGGCTCCTGCATGGCAGCAACCGGCGCGGAATCATGCCCCTCCGAGGGACCGCGTCCGACCTCACACACTGCGGTCGCGGGTTCCTGTGGCGTAGCGGCCCGTGGTGGCGTGCCATTCGTGGTTCCCGCCGAGCCATGAGTGGAGTCCGGTGAGGTAGCGCCAGAGTTGTGGCGAGGGCATCGTGGTGGTGAGTTCGCGGTGTGCGGCTTCGAATTCGTGGACGAGTTCGTCGTGGTAGGCGGCGCTCAGGCGGACCGCTTCTTGGGTGGTGCAGCCTTGTTCGGCGGCGATGACGTCGGGTAGTCCGCCGTCGTCGATTCCGGGTTCGGACTCCTTGGCCATCGAGTACAGGTCGTTGAGGATGATGCTCGCGCTGGCCGCCAGCATGGTCGCCCGGCGTACCGGCGGGTGGTTGTAGAGGGTGGCGGGCAGTTCGTATCCGCCGATCACGTCGATGAGCGTCATGCAGGGCAGGAAGCTGTTGACCTGCCGTGCAGCCAGGTACTCCCACACTGCGGGGGTCGTCTTTGTGGTTCGCCAGCCGGCTTCGCCGTTCATGGCCACGAACATGGCCACGGTCTCGTGGCGGACCCTGCCCACCTGGGCGGGGGTGGCGATGCTCGCGACGTTGTCGATGTAGGAGCGCAGTGCCACCAGGACGGGATCCGAGGTGAGTGCCCGCTCGAGCTGCTCGTGGTATCCCCATACGCCCACCAGGTGAGCGGGGTCCAGGGCGCTCTGGGCGAGGGTGAGACGGTTTCCCACCAGCGCGGTATCGGATCCGGTGCGTTCGTCGTCGCAGTAGTAGTCGTCCACGGCGAACAGGGCTGCCATGCACTGCGCGACCAGCAGGAGCCGCTCGGGGTCGTCGCAGTCGGGGTGGATGAGCATGGCGTAGCGGCCGTAGTTGCACGCGCGGACGGCGTCGAGGCGGCCGGGGAAGATCCCCACGCGCCGTACCCAGGTGAGGAGCCGTTCGTTGACCTCGGCTCCCAGCGGCTCGTCCACCCGTACCGGCCTCGGGCAGTACAGCGACACCCCCAGGGGCGTGGAAGCGTCCTTGGCTGCAGGGCTGGATGCCGGCGCCGAAGCGATCCAGTGTTCTGGCCAGCGGCGTTCCGCTGTGGACCGGGGTGAGGGCGGGACGCTGATGTCTTGGCGTTTCGTCGGCGTGTTTGGGACGATACGAGCGGCCGAAGTCCCCAGCCCCCGGGGTCCCTGCGGGAACAGCCCTCTGCCCTGCCTGGTCGGTACTGCCCCAGCCACCGGATCCATCGGTCACAGCCTCCTCGCATCTTCGAGGGACGGCTGCCAGGACCACTGCCGGACACAAGGCCGACGGCAGATCAGGGCAACACCACCCCCACTCGCCCGCGGTCATCACAGGCCAGGGCCCAGCAGAGCAGAGCGCCAGAGCACGCCGCAGGAGATGCCGCCGATCCCACCCGCTTCAGCGACAGTCAGCAGACAACCGGTGCGGAAAGCACTACCCCGAAGGGGATGACGAGCGGGACGGCGCGGTGTCGGCGCGTAGATTTCGGTTACAGGGGGCCGAGGAGCCAGTTGCCGGGGGCTTGCGGGTCCTCGCTGGTGCCGTACTCCTCGGTGGCACGGCGGATCTCCTCGCGGTCCAGGGTGCCGTTGCCGTCCCGGTCCAGCTTCGCGAAGGCCGCCTTCAGATCCGCCGGTGAGGCTCCCACGGTCTTGGAGAACATGGTGACGTACTCGTCTTCGTCGATGAGGCCGTTGCCGTCGGTGTCGGCGATGTCCATCCATCCGGCCACCATCGCGGTCAGCCGCTCCAAGACACCCTGGCGGTCGTTGCCCAGGGCCTTCGGCATGCCGGCGACGAACTCCGCGACGTTAACCGAGCCGCTGCTGTCGACGGCCATGATCGACAGGTCCTTGCGCCAGAACTCACTCAGTGCACCGCGAAGCCGGGTGATCTTCGCGGTGTCCTGGACATCGAAGGCCGCGGCAAGCCGGTCGGCGACAGCGAGCGCGTCGACCTCGGCCAGGCGGCCATCTCCGTCGATGTCCAGCATCGCGAAGAAACGGCGCAGCTTCTGTTCCAGGACCCCTGTCGTGCTACTCATCGTGTCTTCTTCCTTGTGTGCCGTTGGCATGGTTAAGGGATCACCGGGTCGTGATCACGTGAGGAGGAACGATCGGGGTGCGCTGTGGGCACGGTTCTGCGCAGCAGCACAAGGGAACGGTATGACAGCGCAGGTGGCGTGGCCCGAGCGTGTGCCCGCTCGCGCCGAGTGAGGACCCGTCGCGGCAGGTGGGCGATATCCCGTGCTGTGGATTGTCTGGTGGGGCGGTACTTCTACCGTTCGGCGTCGATCAGGGTGATGACTTCGTCGAGGTGGCGGACCGTCGCCCAGGCGTGGGCGCTGTGGCGGGTGGAGGTGGTGGTGGTGACGAGGACCCCGCGGTGGGTGGCGTCGAACAGGAGGAGGTCGTTGCTCCCGTTGCCCACGGCGATGACCTCGGCCGGCTCCACATCGTGATCGGTGGTGAACTGGGCGAGCTGGCGGAGTTTGAGGTCTGCGGTGTCCCGGGTGAAGTCGACGTCTTCCAGGTTGCCCGCGGTGTCGAAGAGGAGCCGGCCGTTTCCGTATCCGCAGGCGGCGGCAAGGCGGCGGGTCATGATGTCGGCGTACAGCTGGGCGGAGCTGGTGATCAGGCACAGGGGCAGGCCGCGCGCGGTGAGGGCTGCGGCGAGGGGAAGGGCGCCGTCCTTGATCGGCAGCTGCTGGAAGACGGTCTCGATGGTGGTACGGGTCGCAAGGCCGGCGCGGGTCCACAGTTCGAGGAGTTGGGCGCGGGTCTCTTCGTGGGTGAGCCGTCCACTTTGGTAGCTGCGGTAGAGGGTGGCGACTTCGCCGATGGGCGCGGCGAGGGCGCGGCTGAGTTCGACGACGGAGCTCTGCGGGGTGAGGGTGTGGTCGAGGTCGCAGACGACGGCCCGCACCGGCGGCAGCCCGGTGGTCTCGGCGGCGGGGGCCGGGGGCCGGCGCGGGCCGGGATCGGCTGGGGGCATCGGCGGGTGCTCCGTGGTCAACGGGCGTTGATCGGGTGGGGCGCGGGGACGGCCACACGGAAACGCGGTGAGTGCAGGGCGAGTCGGGTGGTGGTTGTGCTCAGGGTGGGGAGCACCTCGGGCCAGTCGGTGAGGGACACCTGGGTGGGGCCGGCGTACAGGCGCACCGGGGCGACGGCGTAGCTGAGCTGTCCGCGCCGCGGGGTGAACGCCGGCAAGGGCATCAGTAGGGGAACCGTGGCGCGTCGCCCTGGGTGGGCTGCCATCGTGACCCGTAGGCCCTGCTCGCTAGTGATGCGCACCTGATGCTCGGTCCACTGGAAGTGGGCCAGTTGTTTGTCCAGTCCCCAGATGCTGCGGCCGCCTTCCTGGGAGGTGGCACTGTCGACCCAGATGTGATGGATGAAGGTGCCGACACGGAAGCCGCAGCGCACCGCGCTTGCGATGACGAACTCGTCGTAGCGCAGGTCCCCTTCGAGGTAGCGGATCGCGGCGACCAGGAGGTGTCGGGGCAGGAGTGCGGAGAGCCCGCCGGGCACAGGGGGAAGGTGGGGTGCGGGAAAGAGTCCCATCCACATCGCGCCGGACATGCGCCACGGGGCCGGCGGGAAGCTCGGGAGGGTCTGCGGCTCGGGCTCCTGCGGCAGGGTCATGGGGTGGTCCCGATCGTGGGCGACTGCTGGGGCCGGCCGGATTGCCGAGGATGCGGAGTGTGTGGATGTCCGAAGTCGCGGCGGGCGGGCCCGCCGAGCGCGGCCAGCCGGCGGAACGCGCGGGGGCTCATCTGGTAGACGCCGTACGAGAGGGGCAGCCAGGCCGGGATGTCGACGGTGTCCGTGCCGTTGGCCAGGGCGCGTCCGATGGCTGCGGCCACCTGCCCAGGGGTGCACGGGGGCAGGTGGTCGGCGAAGCGCGGGAGGCGGTCGGAGGGGACGTGGAGGCGGAAGAAGTCCGTTCCCGCGACCAGGCCCGGGCGTACGAGGGTGACCCTGATCCCGTGGTCGGCCAGTTCCAGGCGGGTCACTTCCGTGAAGGCCTCAACGGCGGCCTTCGTCGCCACATAGGCCGCTGCCGGCCCCTTTGCGCGCACCCGGCTGAGCGAGGAACCCATGTTCACGATGTGCCCGCCGCGCTGCTTGCGCATGTGCGGGAGTACGGCGGCCACGGTGTGGACCATCGCGTCGTATCCCGTACGCATCATCAGCAGCGCGTCCTCGGGGTTCGACTCGTGGAAGTCCTCCCAGCGGACGAACGCCGCGTTGTTGACCAACACGTCGATGTGCCCGTGGTCCTGCATGGCCTGGGCAGTCCAGTCCCTCACCTGGTCCTGGTCGGTGACGTCGACCCGGGCGAGGCGGATTCGGTCACCGCCCGGGAGGCCGACGAGCCGCTGCCGGGCCTCGTGGAGATTCTCCTCGCAGATGTCGGCGACGTAGACGCGCGCGCCCGCCCGGGCCAGCAGCTGTGTGACGGCCCAGCCGATTCCCTGGGCGCCGCCGGTCACCAGGCACACCCGCCCCCGCGGATGCCATGACCCCGCCCGGCCTTGTCGGGCTTTCACGAGAGGGTCCAGCTGCGAAGGCAGGACGCGAACTCCGCACGGGCGACCGGATCACCGACCGCGTCGGGCAGCCGGTGCAGGGCCCGGGCGAGATGGGCGTCGACCCGCTCGCGCAGCCACGTCAGCGCTCCGCACTCCTCGACCAGGTCTCGCGCCTGAAGAAGTCCTGCGCTGTCCGGGGCGGCGGTGTCGTGGAAGTAGGCGAGCAGCTTCTCGCGGGCCGGCCCCCGGCTTTGGAGTGCGTACGCGACCGAAGGGACGATCCTGCGTTGGCGGAGGTCCGCCAGCCGGTCCGCCGCGGCAGCCGGGTCACCCGGCGCATACTCCTCGAGTTCGTCCCACAGCGCCCATGCCTTGCCGAACTCCGAGCCGACTTCGGCTGCGGCCTCCACCTGCTCAGGCGACGCACCGGCGCACAACGCCCCTGCCGCGCAGGCGAACTCCGTACCGGGAGCGATCTTCGCCGCGGACACCGCCAGCGCCTCCTGGAGCGTCACCGCGTACGAACCCCCGAACCGCACATCCAGGACCTGACAATTTGCGATCTCCCGAACCACCACGGCAAGCCGCCTGCCCAGCTGCCCCGCCAGATGCGCAGGCTCCTCCGCCAGCAGCTCGGAAGCCAACCCGACCAGCGCATTGCCGAGATAGAGGGCGGCCGGCACACCGAAGACGGCATGCACCGTCGGGCGGCCGTTGCGTACCGGCTCCTCGTCGATGATGTCGTCATGCACCGCCACACTCGCCAGCAGCAGCGTTCCCGCGGCCGCCGCATTACGGGCCTGCTCCCACGCCTGCTCGCCGCCGCCGGCTGCCAGCAGGAACAGACTTCCGTACCGGCGCCGTGTGCTCGCAACCACCGGACACGGGGTCCCCTCGGCGTCCACCCACCGGAAGTGGTACTTCGCCATGGCGCGCAACGGCTGTTCCAACCGGCTCACCGCCGCCCGCATATGCGGATCCAGGAATGCCACCACGTCCCGGCTCAGCTGCCGTCCATCCCGCGGGGTCACCCTCACTACCTGCCTCAACGTCTCTCCCAGCCTTCAGGACAACCACCTGCGGACGCGCTGCGGCGCCGCGCACTTCGGGTAAACGCCCCGCACGCCACCCCGGACACCACCGGCAACGTTTTCGAGCGGGACCTGCCAAGCCGGCCGACCGCGGCTCTCAGGCGCGTGAGGTGCTGCGGACCGTGGCGCGCATGTTCAGCCCGCGGGGGTTCAGGATGGCGCCGAGGGCAGGCGTGACGCCGGCTCCGGGGGTGTGGGTGAGTCGCCAGCGGGCGGTGATGGTCGCGAGGGCGAGCGTGGCTTCGGTGATGCTGAAAGTGTCGGCGATGCATTTGCGGGCGCCGCCGCCGAAGGGGATCAGCGCGCCGTTGCGCCCCTTGGTGTTCTGGCCGGCCCAGCGTTCGGGGGCGAAGCGTTCGGGGAGGTAGGGGCTGCACACCACCGTCGTGCCCTTGGCGATCGGGTGGCCATCGAACTGGGTGTCGGTGGTGGTGATACGCGTCAGGAGCCACCCCGGCGGGTACAGGCGCAGGATTTCGGTGATGATCCGGCCGGTGTATTCGAGTTGGGGCAGCAGGTCGAACGTGGCGTGTCCGCCGGCCGGGACGAGCGCGTCGACCTCGGCGTGCAGGCGTTCCTCGATGTCGGGGAGGCGGGCGACCTGGTGCAGGGCCCAGGCCAGGGTGGCGGCGGTGGTTTCGATACCGCCGAAGAAGAAGGACATGACCTGGTCGGCGATCTCGCTGTCCGACAGCCGCTGTCCGTCCTCGGAGGCCGCCAGCAGCGTGGAGAGGAGGTCGGCGCCGTCGAGGTTCCGGGTGCGGTGGTCGTCGATGATCGAGCCGATGGCCTGCTGCAGGTGGGCGCGGCCCGGTCGTAGCGGCGGTTGGCGGGGATGGGGAGTTTGTCGAGCGGGTGGGGCAGGAGCATCCGCTGGTAGATGCCGTGCGAGAAGGTGTTGAAGTCGGCCAGCAGGCTGGTGAGGTCGCTGCCGGGGGTGTCGGCGAACATCGTGGCGCCGGCATTTCCGGGGCCAACCTGCACGACAGTCAGGCTTTGATCCCTCTCGTTGAGGGCATCCCGCCGACCCGTTCGCGCCGCGGACGCCGACGCCGCAAACCCGGCAAGCTCCATGCGGACAAGGGCTACGACTACGCTCACCTGCGGCAATGGTTACGTGAGCGGGGCGTCATGCACCGCATTGCCCGCAAGGGAGTTGAGTCCTCACAACGACCGGGCCGCCATCGTTGGACCGTGGAACGCACCATGGCCTGGCTCGCCGGCTGCCGCCGCCTCTATTGACGCTACGAGCGCAAAGCCGTCCACTTCCTCGCCTGCACCGGCATCGCCTGCAGCATCATCTGCTACCGCAGGCTCACCAAATAGATGACCTCTAACGACGTCAGTCGAAATTCATGTCCCCCAAGTTCCGCGTGTGCACGGACGGGGATGCGGCTGAAGGCGCGTCAACTGCTTGGGTCACCAGGGCATAGGCGCGAGCGAGTTCCACCAGGGCCGCAGCTGCCTGCCCTGCGGACTTCTCCGCGACGTACTGCGCTTCCTGACTGATAGCCCGCAGGAGCGCGTCGCGGGCCTCGGTCTCGGCGGGCGGCTGCACCACCTGGACCTGGATCTGAGCCGGGATCTGCTGAACGCCTTCGCCAGTGGAGACGGAAGTGATCTCGGGTTCGCTGCTGCTCACGGACGCCCCTTGGGCTCGACTGGATCGGTCCTCGTCAGGCTAGAGCCGCAGCCCGTGCCCTCGGGGTGATCCTTGCTCCCCTCAGCGAGAACCGGCCATCACTTGGCTGATCATGAAGCGCTGACGTGCCCTCATGCGACACATGGGATCGCGCCGAGGTAGCGGTACCCGGAGCGTTCGGAACATCCGAGCCGCTCTGCCAACGTCGGCCCTGTGACCTTCTCGCCGCTGGCCCTCATCAAGGCGATCGTGTTCTGCACGACGGGGAGGGGGACGGCCTTCCGCCGCGTCTTCTGGCGGTGCGGCTTCGGCTCCGTAGCGGCAGCCTCCGCCACCGCTGGACGGCGGAACGCACCAGCCTGGCTGGCCGGCTGCCGCCGCCTGGACCGACGCCACGAGCGCAAGTCCTGTGTCGATGGATGACGCTTTGCAACTGCCCTCGGGAGGTTAATTTCCCTTCCGGGAGCTCGACTTGGCGCTCTAGAAGAACCCAACTGCTTTCGGGGAATAACTGCAATAAATGTTCTTGGAGTGCTGGTGGTACACGCACCGCACCCCATCTGACCAGCAGGAATGGGTGTGATTGTGGGGGAGTGGCGTGCCCTGGTCCGGGATTGGCCCGGATCTTGGTCATGCTGTGCGCGCCACGGTCCGCAGGTGGCGTCACTGGCGCGAGATAGCACGGTGCACAGTGAGACGACCAGCGCGACCCTGACGACCCGCCAGGCAAGCCGCAGGACGCCGGTCGAGCGCAGCTCCGTGCTGAGGTTCGGGTCCGCTTCGATCTGCTCGGTCATCTCGGTGACGATCCGGTCGGAGACCCGGGTCAGCTTGGACGGCATCAGCCCCGGCGGGTTGAGCGAGCGTTCCTCGTCCGTGGTCCGCATGTCCCGGGCCAACCGCACGGTCTTCTTGACGGCGCGATGTGACTTGCGCTGTTTCCCGGACACGCGAGCATCAAGTCGGTCCCGGGATCCGCGCACCAGAGCGGGGACCGATCCGCGCGCGACTAGCGCGGCATCCAGCAGCGTGAGCGGTTCACGGGCGGGGCCACATGCCCTGGCAGGCTCCCGGTCCGGTTCCGAGGAGGACAGATAGTCCTCAACTCGGCGGCAGGATCACGACGCCCGGACGCGGTCCTCGGCGAGCAGCACGTTCTCCGGCTTGAGGTCCCAGTGGATCAGCCCGACGCGGTGGATCTCCTGCAGGCAGCGCCAGCGCCCGGAACGGCTCCCACGGGCGTCGGACCAGGCCTCTTCGGTGCGCGCTTCCTTCGCGTGGACGATCGCAGAGACGACGGCTACCAGGACCAGGCTGGTATTTCCGTTATGCGGCGCTTCGCCGCCCGTCGGTTGCCGAGGTAGCCGTAGCTCGCACATGTGGCCCGTCCGACGGCGGCCCGTTGTCCGGCCAGGGCCGTGTCCAGTACCCGTTCGGCGTCTTACACGTGATCACGGCCGGCGGTCACGATGTGGCGTGTCGATCGAGTGGGAGTTCTCATGTCCGAGGAAGTGAAGCAGTGGCCGCGCCGCGTGCGGGGGTGGGTGGCCCCGGCACTGGTCCTCCTGGTGATTCTCTTCATCGCCGCGGGGAGGGTGGATGCCGCTCTCGGCCGGATCGAAGCACCGGGATACCGCTCTGCGACCTGGAGCGGTCTCGTAACACTCGACCCCCGCTCCGAGGAGGCCGGGACCAGATCCCGCACGGCATGGTGCGTCTGGTTCAACACACTGCCTGACCAGCAGGGGCCGCTGATCACCCAGGACACGTACAAGGGCTCCGATCCGGGGCCGCGGGTGGAGTCCTGCCTCAAGGCGTTCATCGGCGAGGGGCTCGGCAAGGTCTTCGAGCCGCCGACCGGGGGTGTCGAGGCGCGCCTGCTGATCCGCTGGTACGTCGGACTCGACGTGCTTCTCGTCCTGCTCTACGTCGTGTTGCTGTACCAGGCACTGATTTCCCTGCGCGCCAGGATCCCCGACTCCCCACCGGAGTCGTCGGAGCCGGACACGCCGACGAGTGCGTCCCTGCTCTGGGCCACAGCGCCGTCCCGGCGTTGGTTCCTGATCGGCGCCCTGTTGCTGGTCGAAGCGGTGGAGGGCGTAGGCCAGTGGCGGCTCTCCGGGCATGGTCTGAAACCGGATCGGATCAACACGCTCTACCAGATCGTTGGTTGGGCCGCCGTCTTCAAGTGGCTGCTCGTGGGCCTGGCCGTACTGGTCCTGGTCGTGCTGATCGCGCATACCAGGGTGCTTGCGCGGTTGCCCTGGCGGGAGAACGTCGCGGTCGTGCGCGTGCAGCTCTTCGTGTCGGCCCTGCTGTTGTTGCTCATCGCCGGAGTCGGAATCCAGCAGGTGCCGGACGCCCTGCTCGGCCTGCTCGATCACTGGCCCACTGCTGTCGCCACCCCGGTCGCCGTCTTCGTGTTCTCGCTCCTGCTGTGGCGCAGTGTGCACCGTACCGCCCTTACCCAGGACGAGGCGCTGGCCCCGGTCAACCAGTGGTGGGTGCTGGGCTCGGCCCTCGTCTGTGCGGCCCTGGGCCTGAGATTCGCCCGTGGCCTGCTGGGACTGGCAGTCGTCCTCGGATTTGTCTTCCTCCTGTCCTGGATCGGAGGCGCAAAGTTCGGGTTCGATTCGAGCCAGGACCCTGGAGCTGCCAGCGCCGGGACGAAGGCGCAGCAGCGTGCCAACATGATCACGGGCAGGCGACGGAGGAGCCTGAAGACCACGGCCCGACTGCTCGCCGCGCTGCCGCTGCTGGTCCTGGGGGTGTTCGCAGTAGGTTCCGCCGTAGCGCCCGCCATCGTGGGCCCTCGTCGCTTTCCGGCGGTCGTCCTCATCCTCCTCGGGCTGCTCGCGGCGGTGGCCGGCGTCGTACTGCCGTACTTGTTGAAGTGGGCCCAGTGGAAGCGCTGGGGCTGGGCGATGCCGCCGTCGAGGCGGCACGACAGGTTCGGGCTGTATCTCGTGCTGTCCGTCCTCTGCGGGCTGTTCGTGCTTGCCTCGGTCGCCACGCTCATCGTGGACTGGACATGGAACATCCCTGTCTGGGTGGGGCCGATGGCGGTGCTGACCGTGTTCCTCTGCCTGGCGCTGGTGGTGCTGAACGAACTGCAGCGCTGGTCCGAGCGCGCCACGCCGGTCACGGGATTCCGGGCGCTGAAGCTGGAGCGCACGCCCGTGTTCGTCCTGCTGATTGCCTGGTTCCTGATGGCCTCGATGGTCGATCCGCATGGCCATCACCAAGTGCGCACCAGAGAGATGGAGGCCAGGTCACCTGTCCTGGCCGACGACATGGACCTGAACGCGGTGTTCGGTAGATGGGCCGCTGCCAACTGTGCGACCGTGCCCTTGGCCGTCGACATGACGGGTGATCCGAAGACGAGCCCACCCGTGCGATTGGTGATCGTCGCCGCGTCGGGTGGCGGTGTCCGTGCTGCCTATTGGACCAGTTCCGTGCTCGACCAGCTGTTCCCTCCGGGGCCGGTCCCGGATATTGCGGGATCCCGTTGCCCGCCGTCGGACGGGCGGGCGCCGGTCTTCGCCGTCAGTGGCATTTCGGGCGGCAGCCTCGGAGCGATGTCCTGGATCTCAAGGAACTCCCCTGATGTTCAGGGAGAGACCCCGAGCCACCAGGTGGTCTTCGGGAAGGACCACCTCTCCGGCGCGCTGGCCTGGCTGACATACGTCGACCTGCCGCGGGCGTTCACCGGCTTTGGCGGGAAGGACCGGGCAGCCGTGCTCGAACAGTCCTGGGAACACCAACAGAAGGAACTGAAGGACCCGTTCTACGCGACATGGCAGACCGCGACCACTGCCTGGACCCCGCTGGCGCTGTTCAACGGCACCGCGGCGGAGAGCGGATGCCGGGTGCTGACCGCCCCCGTCCAGCTCGGTGCCTTCGACCGCCCCGTCGGGGCGACCTCGTGTACCCAGCGCCCCGAGCAACCTCTTCGGCCGGGTGCCCCTCAGGAAGAGCCCCAGGTGGGAGGCCCTACTCTCATCGATCTGCGTGGTGGCTTCCTGTGCGGCCGACAGGACGTGAACCGGTCCACCGCCGCGCTGCTGTCCGCACGCTTTCCCTGGATCACACCCTCCGGAAGGATCGCCGGTGACGAATGCGGGTATCCGGGGGCCGAGGTGTCCATCGTCGACGGGGGCTACGTCGAAGGCACCGGCAGCATGACCGCCGTCGATCTGCGCGAGCAACTCGCCCCGGTGATCGCATGCCACAACCAACGGGTGAAGGGCGGCCCTGCTGTGGAGGGTTGCAGGGTCACCAGCACTGTTGCGGCCCGCTCGGTGGAGGTGGTGCTCGTCCAGATTGACAACGGCTACAACAGCGTGGCGGCCGCTCCTCCGCCAGGCCGCCCGCGTGAGCTCCTCGTACCGCTTCAGGGCAAAGCCGCTGCTGTGAACACGATGGACGCGAACGTACGTCAGCGTGCCTTCGAGGCATTCGGCTGTGCCCACTACCTTCCGTTCGCCAATGTGAGAGGCCCCGGCACACAGGCCCCCCTGGGCTGGGTGCTGTCGAAGAGCGCCCAGCAGGAATTGGACGACCAACTGGACAGGCTGAAGGACACCGAAGCAGGGAACAGGCTGACATTGAGCGGTCAACTTGCCAACACCAAGGCGCTTTGCAAGCCTCGCGGATAGCTCAGCGCCGGCTCCGGCCGGTCACCGTTCCCGTGTCCGCTCGACGGCCCCGGGCGCGGGGTCGAACGCCGCACAGCTGTCGATCAACCCGGCGCGCTGGAAGGCGAGGGCGGTGTAGAAACCGACGCGACCGGCTCCCACGACGCCCAGCCGCGGAGCCGCCACCGTGTCGGCCTGGGCGGCCTGCCGGCCAGGAGGAGCCCGAGCAGCGGCCTGCGCCCGTGGAACCGGGCGATCGTGGGCCGCGCCCAGGGCATCCGGGGATCGCTGGCGGAGCTCTCCACGGGCGCCGAGCGCACGGCGAACTGGGTCGGCCCTGCGCGGGTCGCGGGCGGCGCCCTGGCCTGCCTGGAGGTCCGGACTGATTGGCATCCGGGAGTCCGCGACGAGCTGCCCTCGTCGCGGCCGTCCTTGAGGGGGTCTCGGCGGGGGCCACTGTGCACGCCTTCATCGGGGGACTCCGGCCCGGAGGACGAACAAGAGATCTCCGGCTGCTGGCGCCACGGCAAGAGTGACTAGGCGTGGAACGCTGCCAAGCGGGACCGGAGCTTCCAGGCCGAGGCAGAACAAGAGGCGTAGGCGCCGGCGCAACGAGACCGGCCCTCGTGTCCCTTCGCCGATGCCGCGGTCGACGCCTGCGACCTGACAGGGAGGCTCCGATCGCGACCAGCATGCGGGGTGGTCGGGGCCGTGGGGATGTCGGGCGGAGGGGCGGGCGCTGTCGTACCGTCCGCCCCTCCGTCACGGGTCGACGGATCAGGCCGTCGCCGGCTGTTTCTGGGTTTCAGGCAGCGGCGGCTGCTTGAGGCGGCCGGTGCGGTGCAGCACGTACAGCGCGGTGGAGCAGGCGAAGCCGAGGGCGGCCAGCGCGGCCCACGGCAGTGCGGACATCCCGGAAGCGCGGGCGGCGTCCAGGGCCGCACCGATGCCCAGGTTCCCCAGGGCGATGCCGATGCCGCAGATGGTGTTGTACAGCCCGTAGTGGGTGGCGACCAACTGGTCGCCGGAGAGTCGCACGATCGTGTCCATTTCGAACGGGTAGGCGATCATCGTGCCCAGGGCCAGCAGCAGGGCGGCGAGTGTCGAGGGCACGGCCGCGAGCAGCCAGAGCCCGGCACCGCCGTCCGGCACGGGGACGGCCGTGGCGATGAGCAGCGGGATGAACGCGGTGCCCATGGCGAGCAGTCCCCACGTGAGTGCCCGGCCCGGCTCCGTCCGGGCCTTGCACCAGGCCGTCACCTTGGTCTGGAAGAGGATCGTGCTGAGCCCGGATACAGCGAAGAGCATGGCCGCGGCGCCCGTACCGAACGTCCCGTCGCCGCCCAGGCGCCGCACTTCCAAGGGCAGGGCGAGATACACCTGGAACGTGAGCACGTACGAGCCGATCATGGCTACGGAGAAGAGCAGGAACGGGCGGTTGGCCAGGATGCCGCGCCATTGCGTGAGCACGCTCTCGCGCGGGACCTCCGCCCGGGCCTTCGCGTCGTTGCCCCGGCGGGCGGGCAGGGCCCGGATCTGCACGATGCTCAGCAGAGCGAAGATCGCGGCGGCTACCAGGCAGGTGATGCGGAAGTCGACCCCGGTCAGCACCATGCCCACCAGGGGGCCCAGCAGGATGCCCGCCTGGTAGAAGACGTTGAACAGGGCGAAGGCCTCGACCCGGCGTTCACCCGCGTCCGCGGCCAGGTAAGCCCGGGTGGCGGGGTTGAACAGGGCTCCGGCCAGCCCTGTCGCGGCGGAGGCGGCGATCAGTGCGGGCACGGAGTCGACCAGCCCGAGGGTCGCGAAGCCCACGATGCGCAGCGCGAGCCCGGCAATGATCATCGGCTTGTAGCCGAAGCGGTCGGCCAGCGTCCCACCGATCAGGAACATGCCCTGCTGGCTGAAGTTGCGTACGCCCAGGACGAGTCCGACGATCCAGCCCGCCAGCCCGAGCGATCCGGAGAGATGCTGAGCGAGGTACGGCATCAGCATGTAGAAGCCGAGGTTGATGGTGAATTGATTCACCATCAACAGCTGGACGCTGTGTTCGTAGGAACGCATCTGTACCAGGATGCTCTTCACCGGGCGCACTCTTCCACTGCGGTGGAGTTCGGCTTCGGCTCGGACTCATCGGCGAGGGTGAGGGGGTCGACCACGGTGGTGCACCGCGTCCAGCGAGTGACCTCCTTCTCGTCCATGCGGCCCACCGTCTCCGGTTCGACGGCGGGCGGCCCGTCGAGCAGCCCGTGGGCGGCGCAGTAGTCGTCGTCGTAGACCGTGCCCAGGTAGCGCTGCGGCCCGTCGGGAAAGACGGCGGCGATACGAGCGTCCGCGGGCAGCGTGCGGGCCAGCCACCCCGCGACCAGGGCGACCGCTCCCACGCTCCAGCCGCCGGTGGCGTAATGAGAGGCCGCGAGCCGGCGGCAGGTCCACACCGCTTCGCCCGGGGAGACCCAGTGAACCTCGGAGAAGTTCTCGTACGCGACATTGCGGGGGTAGATGCTGGAGCCGAGGCCGCGCATCAGGCGGGAGCGGGCGGGCTGGCCGAAGATCGTGGAGCCGATGGTGTCCACGCCGACGAGCTCCAGTCCCGGGTAGAGCTGCTGCAGGACACGGGAGACACCCGCGGAGTGACCGCCGGTCCCCACACTGCACACCAGGACGTCGATGTGGCCGAGTTCGGCTGCCAGCTCAAGTGCCAGCGGGGTGTACGCGGTGGTGTTGTCGGGGTTGTTGTACTGGTCCGGGCACCAGGAGCCCGGGTGCTGCTGCATCAGCCGGGTCACCCGGTCGCGGCGGGCCTGCTGCCAGCCGCCGGTCGGGTGGGGCTCCGAGACGAGGTTGACCTGTGCCCCGTACGCGGTCAGCAACCGGTTCATGGACATCTCGAGCCCGGGGTCGGTAACCAGAGTGACCGGATGGCCGTAGACCATGCCGGCCAAGGCGAGGCCGAGGCCGAGGGTGCCGCTGGTGGATTCGATGATCCGGGCGCCGGGGAGCAGCTCGCCGCGGGCACGGGCCCGCTCGACCATGTGCAGGGCCGGACGGTCCTTGATCCCGCCCGGGTTGAAGCCCTCCAGCTTCGCCCAGAAGCCGCGGCCTTCCCGGGTGAAGGGCTCGGATACACGAAGGAGCGGTGTGTTGCCGACCAGCCCGGACAGGGAGGACCGGGCGGACGGGGTGTCAGCAGTGGGAAGAGTGGTCATCTTTTCGGCTCTCATGCGTAGATGGCTGTTTGTGTGCGCATCTCGCCGACTGCTGCGGTCAGGGGCGGGAGGGAGATTCCTCCAGCGTCCGTCGGGCAGCAACGGCGGCGGCCGGTACGGGCGGCCGCACGGATGAGCTCTAGATTCGCCACCGGCAGTCTCTTATGAGAGTGAAGCGCCCTGTATTGACGGCCAGACGTCTGGGAACCGGCTGGCGCCGGGCCATCGGGAAGCTGATGGTGACGCCGGTCACGGCTGGGATTGCGGCGGCCGGGGTATGAGCGGGCGCTGGATTCGCCTCAGCCAGGGAGCGGCCGGCCGGAAGGCAAAGTTCAGCAGAGTCCGGCACCTGGGGTGCACCGCTCGTGAATTCGGCGGTGCGGTGGTGGGGCGGTGCGAGCGTCTCGCCGTGGGAGTGCCCGGCTGTCTGAGGATGGACCACGCAGATGATCGAAGCGATCGTCACTGCGGCGAGAATGCAGGCGGCCAGCGCGCTCCGCATTCGGCCGGCTGCACCGTAGAGAATCCTGAGCGGGTGGAACGGCACAATTCCTCCGTGCGGTGCCCCTTCTCGGTAACTCCGAAGAAGGAAGCAGACAGAGATCGATCAGGTCGGGGAGGCGCCGTCGACAGTCCCGTTCAGATCTGTGAACCATAAAGGTGCGGGGGTCCGATTCCACCGGACGCACCGAAGACGGCAGCTGAGGTCAGCCGCATGGTTCAACGGGGAGTCGACAGCTCGAGGAGAGCCCCCGGACCTAGATCTGCAGGACCGCCGACTCTCTTGATGCCGCCGACGGCGGACGGTTCGCCCGGCCGTCGGCCGCGGGAACCTTGGGGGAGACGCGATCGCAGCGCACGTCGTAACCAAGAACATCCGGACAGGTGATCTGCGGCGTGGCAGCGCCCTGCAGTGACTGTCCGGGCATGCACTGTTCGGCCGGATGCTCCGACGTCTTCGTGGCGACCTCGTCAGCCACCGCAGTGGACTCAAAAGCGACGCTCTGCGAAATCTCGCCAGTATCGGCAGGCGTGTGGCTGGAATTCAGCAGGGCCATGGAGGGGCCGGTGGAGTGGTGCGGCGAATTTTCGGCGCTGACGCCGTGTGCGTACACGAGGCCCAGCATCAGCAGGGTCAGCCAAAGGGCGCGCAGCGGACCGGTGGATACCCGAGCCCGCAGAACACCGATGGGTGACCGCGCGGTAATCATGCCGTGATCGTAGCCGATTCCACGGACCTGATGACAACCCCCCTCTGACTGAGGCGAGTTGAGTTCCTGGCCAGTGCCGAATGCGGCGTCAATTCTCCGTGAGCATTGGACGACATGTGAATGTGCTCGGGCGCCTGAACTCAGCGGCCTTCGCGCGACCCCCATGGGTGCGCCGTCCCGGCTCAGGTGTCGAGGTCGGCGAGCCGGTTCAGGGCTTGCAGTCCCGGCATGAAGGAGTACTCGCCGCCCCGGGTGATCGTCGATGATCTCGTTCTTGAGCGCGTCTCGTGGATTCATCCGCCGGGCGTGCGCGCCCGCCGGGCACGTGAAGCCGCGCTCGTCCTCGTCGAAGTAGAGGAAGTCGTTGCTGAGCTCCGGGTCCTCTCGCGGGACATCCCGGGCGGCGGAAGTTCAGCCTGCCGGCGCCCTGTCGCCGACCCGACCCGACGGGGGAGGCGCCGAGGCGGGCGTCCGGGCAGGCTAGGGTTCCGAGGGCTTTCCGGCGATGGCGTCGTAGACCCTGATGCGCAGGTGGCGCTGCCAGCCCTCGCGCTCCTCCCGGACCCGCGCCCGTTCCGCCTTCCGGCCGCCGGCCGGGTAGTGGGTACGCGCCCACGGGGAGCCGGGCCGGGCCAGCCGTAGCGCAGCGACCACGGCGAAGACCGGTACGAGGATCCCCAGCAGGCCGGTGAAGGCCTTGCCCTTGCCGAGTGCGACCAGGGCGAAACCGGCGTTGGCAGTCCGCCGGGGGTGACCCGCCCGGATCATCCGGACACTGAGCCGGATGAACGGGAACGCCCCGAGGAATCCCAGAAGGAGGAAGAGCAGCGGCTGCTTGCCCGGGTCGACGATCTGGCGTTGGTACCAGTCGCCCATCGGTCAGCCCTCGCGCTTGGCAGGGCGGCCGCGGCGCTTCCGGGTGTAGACCAGGAACCCGGCGAAAGCCACCACGGAGGTGATGGCGCCCGCCAACGTGGCGCCACGGAACCACGGCGCCTCCACGTCCATGACCCGCTGCCCGGCGTGCGACGCGCTGCCGCCGCCCGCCACCACGCTCAGCGTCCACAGGTTCGGGAGGGCGAGGGCGACGGCCAGGGCGAGCCAGCCGGCCGTGACCTTCCAGGGCCGCCGCTTGTTCAGACCGACCCAGGCCACCATCAGGGGCAGCAGTGTGCAGGCGATGTCGAACACCAGGCCGAGGATCAGCCCCGTGCCCAGATGGCCGTCCACCGCAGCGCCCACCCGTTGGGACCACCAGCGGGGATGGTGGCGGCCAGGACGAAGTAGGCCGCCACGAGGACGACCAGAGTCCCGCCGCCGAGCACTACGTGTCTGCGCCGGCCAGGGCCGGCGCCCGTCTGCTGTGACGTCATGATCCGATGCTGGCACCGGACCGCCTCGGCTGCAGTCCGAGGGTCCTGGTGGTGCGGTGCCGGGCGCGCGGCCGGGCTGAACCTTACGGTGGCCCTGTGACGGAACGTGTGGCGGGCGCGGTGGACACGCGGACGGCCGCGGCCCACCTCAAGGAACGGCTCTACGCGACGATCACCATGATCTCGGTCGTCATCGGGCTCGCGGGAAGCGGGCATGTGGAGGTCGTCGGTGCGGCGGCGACGGTCCTGACCGCCTCGGTGGGTCTGTGGCTGGCCGCGCTGGTCGCCGATCAGCAGGCCCATCGTGTGATGCATGGTGCTCTCGCCCGGGGACGGGAACTGCGCGCGATGCTCTTCGTCGGCAGCCCACTGCTGCTGTCTGCGGTGGGCCCGCTCGTTCTGATCGGCGTCTCGGCACTGGGAGTGATGGGCCTGGACACGGCCCTTGTGACGGCCGCCGGGGTCAACATCGCCACCTTGTTCGCATGGGGGTGCTACGGAGGGATCCGCATGGGCGGAGGGACGGCGTTCGCCCTGCTGGCCGGCGGGATCGACGCGGCGATCGGCACGGCCGTCGCTGTGGTGAAGGCCGCCGCCGGCCACTGACGCCTGACCGCGTCCTCTACCCGGCTCAGAGGGAGGACGTCGCTGACCGGCCCCGGCAGGTCGAGTCGTTTTGCTGCCGCGAGCTTGACGGGCAGGTGGAGATCCCGGGGTTCGGAGCCCCAGGCGCCGTGAACGCTGTGTTGCAGTGCGTTGAAGCGGTCTCGTCGGGGATGGTGATGGGCTGCGAGCCCATGCCGATCAGGACGAGCCGCCCGTGCGGCGCCAGAAGGTCGGCGGCGCTGCTGCGTAAGCTCGGATGGCCGACGAGGTCGATCGCCAGATCCAGGCCGAATCCGCCCGTGGCCCCGTGGCCCCGTGGCCCCGTGGACCCGGGCCGGGACGTCGGCGTCGGCAGGGTCGAAGGCCAGGTCCCCGCCCATACTCAGGGCTCGGCTGCGGGCCGCCGGCACCGGGTCGAAGGCGATGATCGGCACTGCCCCGGCGAGGCGGGCGATCTGCACCGTCCGGGATGATCGCCGCCTGCTCGAAGGGCAGGGTGTCCGGGATGGGGACGAGTGACTGGTGGCGGGTCATGGTGTACTCGGCCCAACCGCCGGCATAGCTGATTCCACGGGCCGGCGGCTCACGTGGTCTGCATGAATCTCGGCGTGCTTCTGCCTCTCCCTTCGCACATGCGGCTGAGCCTGCGCCGCAGGGCCCTCGTCAGTAGCGTTCAGCCTCACCAGCGACGGAGCACCCGCAAGTGAACTCTGGAATCACGCGACTTCGTAGCTGTTCCGAGATCAGGGCATGGGGCCTGACCGGGCTTTTGCGCAGGTCAGGCACCATGTTCACGTTTAGAAGTGGGATAGCGGTCGGCGGAGGCACGCGCACCTACGACAACACCACTCGCGCGGTCTGCACCCTGCCGACGACGATCATCATCTCCTTCGATCTCTCGGAACGAGGCAAGGCCTCTGTCTCCAGGGGTAGATCCGCCCTCCGCTGGTGGATTCCCGGACAGCGCAGGCCTGCCGTGGCGTCGACGGCGTGTGCAGCTGCGGGCCTCAAGGTCGGCATCGGGCGCGACGTGACAGAGCCCGGCCGGGGTGACGGTGGACCGGCCGGGCTCTGCGTACGGGGACGAGTAGTGCTCTGGTCAGAACGTCTCGTCGTGCAGGTCCTCTTCGCGCAGCAGGTCGTCCTCGCGACGACGTGTAGCCTCTTCCTCGCCCGGCTTCCGGACCGGCTTCTGGCCCTGCTCGCGGGACGGCTTGCCCGGCTGGGGCTGCGCAGGGTCTCCGGGGCGACGGTGCTCCTGCGCCTCACGGCCCTTGCCCGGCTCCTGATGCTTGTCCTGCGTACCGCCCATGACGGCGACTCCTCTTGATGCGTGGGGTACGGATTCCTCTCGAATCACGCTGACACGCAGCGTGACGCTCTGCATCATGTCGACGACGAAGCGAGGCACACGGGTGACGCCCGTCCCTCGATGTCGCGGCGTCGGAAGGCGGGCCATCCCTTCAGGTCCGAGGATGGGCACGATCCCCACCCCACCTGCTGTCAGGAGCCCGCACCATGCTGGAGCGCACGCTGCGCAAGAACCGCACGGAGGTCACCTTCGTCCTGCCCGCCGACACCCCACCCGGCCCGGTCAGCGTGGTGGGCGACTTCAACGGCTGGCAGCCCGGTGCCCACACCCTGCGGCCCCGCAAGGACGGGAAGCGGGCTGTCACGGTCGAGCTGCCGAGCAAGGGCGCGCATTCCTTCCGGTACTTGGCCGCCGGTGATTACTGGTTCAACGACGAGAGCGCGGGCGACCATGACGGCCCCAACAGCCGCCTGCACACCTGATCAGCCCAACCCGGCATGACCGGGCACGGCTCGTCACGTCGAGCCCGTCATTACACGCGCCTCGTCTGCGGGCGGGTGGGGTCGGACCTGGGCGATGGCGAGGGCGTAGCCGTCCGCGTCTGGCGGGCACGCCGGGCGGAGGAACACATGACGAGGTCGGGAACACAGCCGGCCTCGCGCAGCCAGAGTCATGGCTTCGCCGGGTGCTGGTGCCCCACCTCCCGCGCGAGGTCCAGCCCGAGGATCCGGTCGAGGAAGGCGAACGTCTCGAATTTGGCACCGGCCGGCACATCGGCGCGCCCGGCCACGCTGCGCAGCATGTCCAGGACTACAGGGACGCCGAGATTGTCGGCGAGCGCGGCCTGTGCCTGTCGCAGCACGTCGGCGGGGATCGGCCTGGAGGGCTCCTGCGCCCAGTCGGCCACCTGCTGCCGCCAGCGTCGCAGCGTCAGCCGGGCCTCGGTGAGCCCTGCGCCGGTGACCGTGACCGGAGTGCGGTGGGCGTGCCCGAGCAACAGCATCCTCACAGCCAGCGGATCGGTCCCCGCCGGGGCGAACTCGTCCAGAAGACCCGAGGTGAGGAGAGCGGCTCCGTCCGGCATGTCCCCGTCCGGGGGTGCCGGGCTGACCTGGCCCACGTCGACCCGGACCCCGCCGACCCCGTCCTGAGTGGCAGCGCCGTGCGCGAGAAGGTGCACGTCGGCAGCAGCGCACAGTGTCGCGGTCACCTCGTGTGCACCGACGGTGGCGGGCGGATGGATGCCGAGAACGGCCATGGCGCGATCGAGCGACTGGCCTTGCTCATGCGGCATGTCCGGTGTGATGAGAACCGTGAGGGCCTGCAGACCACGCAGCTCCGCGGTACGCGCCAGCACGTCACCGACCAGGGGCGCCCGCAGGTCCACTGTGCCGACCCGGATGCCGATGGCCGGCAGGTGGACACAGATGCGCAGCAGGTGGCGGCGCCCGGAGGGAATCTCCACGAAGCGGCCGGTCCGGGTGTCGGCAATGCTCAGCATGGTGCGAAGGCTAGTCCTGAAAACCTCTGATACCGGGGAGGACCTGAGCAGAACGCGGACGTTGCCGCTGCGCCGCCCCCAAGCTCCGTCAGAGTCCGCGGATTGGCCACCTCTGCCGCCCGCACCGCCCGTACCTCTGTTCCCGGCGTCACCGCCCTTGCCGTACCCGGACGTGCCTGCCGGGCTCGCCCCACCACGGCCTCCCGTACCACCGGCGCCGCCCGAGGCCTCGACGCTTCGTCTCCTGCTGCCGCAACGACGACATCCTGCGGACGAGGCTCACCACCAAGCGCCGGCGGACAGCGGCCCGACCGGCAGCCTGGCGAGGGAGCCGATGTCGGATGCGCGCGCCCCGCCTTCGCCCTCCCAGGCGTCTTCGCGGTTCCGGAGGTCGGGAATTCGGCCGATGACGGCTTCGGCGGCGATCAATGCGCGGGCGGTCAGGACGCTGCCGGGGACGGCGGCGGCGGCCATCAGCCGGGCCGCGGCGGCGGGTGCGGTCTGGGGCGGGACGACGAGGAGGTCCCAGCGGCCGACGGTGTAGGAGAACAGGATCAGCTTGTCGGGGTCCTGTTCGGTGAACCAGCCTACGTGCACGGCGTGCCCGGCGACGGGGACCTTGTGCGGGATGACGGGCCATCGGGTGGGGTTCACGGTGACGCGGGTGATGCGCCCCCAGGGCTCGGCCAAGGCGGCGACGAGAACGGGGAGTTCGGCTGCGAGGTCGCGGGAGCGGGGCCACCAGGCGCCGTCCAGCTGCCCGGCGAGGGCAGTCTTCGGCGTGAGCACGAGGCGAGCGGGGCGAGGAGGCGCGGCAGCGGCTGGCGCGGATGGCGTGGCAGGTGCGGTGCGTTCCAGGATGACGGTCATGGTGGAGACCTGTCCCCGGGCCGCCCGCAGTTCGACGGCCCAGCGTATTGATCGCCGGAAACGACACCTGAGTTGCATCCGATGCGCGAAATACTCCCGGTAGCTCCATCTTACTCCGGTGCGGAGATCAGAAGGGGTTCTGACCAGGTGTTTCCGTTGAGGCGGAGGCTCTACGCTCCGGCCGTCTGCGCGGCTGATGTGGTCAGGGCGCAGTTGACGTCGACCACGCCCTCCACGGCGCGTGCGAGACGTGCTGCCACCGGAATGAGTGATGCGTCGAGGATGCCGCCGGAGAGGGTGACCACGCCGTGGTGGACGTCGACCCGCACCCTGTGCTGTGCGAGGGGGAACAGTCGGCCGACCACCTCGCGCCGTATCTCGTCCGCGAGTTCACTGTCCGGGCGCAGGAACACCTTGAGCAGATCGGCGCGGCTGATGACGCCCTGGAGGGTGCCGGCCGGGTCGACGACCAGCAGTCGTTTGATGTGCCGCTCCGCCATGAGCCGGGCCGCCTGGGCCAGGGTGGTGTCAGGCCGAACGGTGACGGCGGGGGTCGTCATCAGGTCCTTGGCCAGTGTGGAGCCGGCCTTCAGCGTGTCACCCAGCCGCCGCATCTGCTCGATGAGACCGGGGTCATGGTCGCGGAACTCCTCCTTCGGAAGGAGATCGGCTTCCGAGACCACACCGATGACTCTGCTCGCGCCCTCGCCTTCAACGACCGGTACGGCCGTCACTCGCCAATGGTTCATGACGGCGACGATCTCCTTGAACTCGGCGAGGGGCGTGACGCTGACGACGGTTCTCGTCATCACGTCGCGGACGAGACGTGGACTGGAGGTCATGGCGGGGTGGTCCTCAATGAGAAGGCGAAGGGTTCCCGGGGCCGTCCCGGAGATCGGCGGCCGTCTCCCGGTGAAGGAGACCCCGCCATCCACCATCACACGTCCACGCCACGGGCCGGAGGGGCCTGTCGGGCCCCGGTGCGGGACCGTCCGGCCCTGTCCGGGAACCGGGCGGCGGGGACAGCCTGAGGTGACCTTTGCCGGAGCACGGGATACATGGAGAGGTGGCGTCATGAAGGCACTTGTTTTCCAGGGACCGGGGCGCACCGCGTGGCAGGAGGTGCCGGATCCGGGCATCAAGGATCCGTCCGACGTGATCGTGCGCGTCGATGCCGTGACCATCTGCGGTACGGATCTGCACATCGTCAAGGGTGACCTGCCGGAGGTGGTTCCCGGCCGGGTGCTCGGGCACGAGGCCGTGGGAACGGTGGTGGAGATCGGCGGTGACGTCCGTTCGGTGCGCCCCGGCGACCGGGTCCTGGTCTCCTGCATCTCCTCGTGCGGCCGGTGCCGGTTCTGCCGCGAGAGCCGCTACGGGCAGTGCCGCGGGGGCGGCGGCTGGGTGCTGGGGCACACCATCGACGGCACGCAGGCCGAGTACGTCCGCGTGCCGTTCGCCGACCTTTCCGTGCATCCGCTGCCGAGCACGGTCGACAGCGCCGATGCCGTCCTGCTCGCGGACATCTTCCCCACCGCCTACGAGGTGGGGGTGCTGAACGGCAACGTGCGGCCCGGGGACACCGTCGTCGTGGTCGGCGCCGGCCCCGTAGGACTCGCGGCCATCGCCACGGCACGGTTGTACTCGCCGGCACGCGTCATCGCCGTCGATCTCGCGCCGTCCCGGCTGGCGGCGGCGCGCGAGCTGGGGGCGGACGCGGTCGTGAACGCCGCCGAGGAACCGGAGATGCTCGTGGGCGACCTGACCGACGGTCTCGGCGCGGACGTGGTAATGGAGGCCGTGGGCGTGCCCGAGACCTTCGAGATGTGCACCCGCATGGTCCGCCCCGGCGGCCGGGTCGCGAACATCGGCGTCCACGGCAAGCCGGCGACCCTGCACCTCGAAGACCTGTGGATCAAGGACGTCACCATCACCACCGGCCTCGTGGACACCTCCTCCACGCCGATGCTGCTGCGCATGCTGGCGGCCGGCCGGCTGCCGACCTCGTCGCTGATCACCCATCGTTTCGAGCTGGGACAGATGGAAGAGGCGTACGAGGTGTTCTCCCGTGCCGGTGGGACGGGCGCGCTGAAGGTCGTGCTGGGCGGGCCGCGCCACGACGACCTGGCCGTATCGAACCCGTCGCGCGTCCAGAAGGCGTGACGGCCCCGGTCTGACGCTGGGGCCGGTCGGCCCCCTCCTCTGTCCCTGTCTTGCCCTGCCAAGCGATCTTCCCACCGGGTGATTCTGGAGTGCGGACCTGTTCCGGGTCTCGCTCCCGAAGAGGTGATCCACCATGCCTCGGATCCAGATCTCGGCACCCCGGCCACGGCCGCACCGCCCCCTGCCCCTCGACCTGCGCACGCCGTCGGGGCGCGTGCTGCCGTACTGAGAATGCGCCGAACTCGTGGCGACCCACTGAACGCGGCCCACAGCACAGCAGTCGGCGCCGCCGTACGGAGAACGTCCTCCGCACGGCGGCGCCGCTGACTTTCGGTCACATGCTCTTGACCGCTCGCGCTCCGTTCGGCGGGGACGGGCTGGGGAGCGGCGTGGTGATCTCCGGCGCACGCGGCGTCTGGAGCGTCGCGGCCGCGGTCTCGCGGGCGAGGAAGGCGCCGAGTTCGCCGATGGTGCTCATGAGCGGTGCGGGGAAGACCACTGTGGTGTTCTTGTCGACGCCGATCTCCACGAGGCTCTGCAGGTTGCGCAGTTGCAGGGCGAGGGGGTGGGCCATCATGGTGTCGGAGGCGTCGCCGAGCGCGGCGGCGGCCATCGATTCGCCCTCGGCGTTGATGATTTTGGCCCTCTTCTCCCGTTCGGCCTCGGCCTGGCGGGCCATCGCGCGCTTCATGCTGTCGGGCAGCTGGATGTCCTTCAGTTCGACGAGGGTGACCTCAACGCCCCATTCGGCGGTGGTGACGTCGAGGATCTCGCGGATGTCGAGGTTGATGCGGTCGGTCTCCGAGAGGGTTTCGTCGAGGGTGTGCTGGCCGACGACCTTGCGCAGGGTGGTCTGTGCGATCTGGTTGATGGCCGCGCCCACGTTCTCGATCGCGATGACCGACTTCACGGCGTCGACGACGCGGAAGTAGGCGACCGCGGAGACGTCGACGCTGACGTTGTCCCGGGTGATGATGCCCTGGGACTGGATGGGCATGGTGACGATCCGCAAGGACACCCGGTGCAGGACGTCCGCGAACGGCACGATGACCCGCAGGCCCGGCGCGCGGGTCCCGATGAGCCGGCCGAAGCGGAACAGCACGCCCTGCTCGTACTGCTTGACGATCTTCAGGGCCATGGTCAGCCCTATCAGGGCGACCACGGCCAGGGCGATCAGGGCGAAGATCAGGACTTCCATGAAGGTGCTCCTCACGAAGTGCGGTGGCGGAGCAGGGGGATGGCCCGGGTCCGTCTGCAAGGCGCCGCACGGGTGTGACCGGGTGCGGCGAGCCTGCCTCTCTTCCATGCTCGCGCGGTGAGGATGGGGCGGGCAGGGGCCGAACGGTCCACATCCCTCATCAGCGGCGAACGTCTTCGGCGCCGCGGTCCGGCGGAGCGGTGCGGGTACGGGTGTCGTTGGAGTGGGCCGTGAGCCGGTCGATGACCGCGACCACACCGTCCAACTGTCCGGCGAGCCGGAGCGCGACGGGAATCTGGCTGCTCCTGGGCAGTCGGCCGTCCAAGGTGACGACCCCGTCCACGACACCCACGCTCACGGCATCGGCACCGATGCCCATCGTGTCCGACAGCACGTCCTCGACCAGCACCCGGTGTATCTCGTGGTCCGGGCGCAGAAACACGCGGAGCAGGTCCCGGCGGGTCACGATGCCGACCAGGCGGTCCTCCTCGTCGACGACCGGCAGCCGCGTCACCCCGCGTCGGGTAATGAGGCGGGCGGCCTCGGTGACGGTCTGTTCGGCGTGGACCGTGACAGCCGGCGCGGTCATCAGGTCTTGAGCGGTGAGGTGGTCTTGGACGAGCAGATCGGTCCGCGAAATGACCCCTAGGACGCGCTCGTCCGCGTCCAGGACGGGCATGCCGCTGATGTCGTGTTCGACGAGCAGCGCGGCCACGTCCGCGGACGGAGTCCTCCCGAGGACCGAGATGACCTCGTCGGTCATCAGGAAGCCGACCTTGGCGTGCTTCATCTGTGGCCCTCCTGTCGGCTTCGGCCGGTGGGCGCATCTTGCGGAGCGCCCTCACCAGCCACCATCCGCCGCGTCCGCCTGCGGTGCGAGGGCCGAACGGTCCTGTGTCAGGACTGACCGGTCCCGGCTGTGTGCGGTCGATGAGGCGGTGCGTAGCGGGCAAGGGACCTTCGGTCCCTTGGCTGACCCCTGCGGCCCATTCCTCGCGCGAGCCCGGGTGGCAGGGTGAAGACACCACCCGTCGCTGTTCGACAGAGGAGGAAGCCATGGAAGGCTCCACCCCACACCGTCCCGACCTCGGCGCGGTGGTCGTCGGCGTCGACGGATCAGACACCGCGCTGACAGCGGCATTCTGGGCCGCCGCCGAGGCAGCCCGACGCAACAGCGCCCTTCACATCTTCTACGCGGCCGACACCGCCGACGGGATCTTCTACCTGTCGCCGGAGATCATCGCAGGCGTCCACACGGAGGGCCGTGACCTGTTGGAGCTTACGGCCGCTCAGGTCTCGGAGCGATTCCCGACCCTCCACGTCACTACGGAGTACAGCCGCCGGGACCCCGTCTCCGGTCTGCACCGAGTGGGGGCGAAGTACGGCACGACTGTGGTCGGTCACCGCGGGCTGGGTGGCTTCGAGTCGCTGATGCTGGGTTCGGTCGGTCTGAGGGTCGCGGCAGCCGCTACGACCCCGGTGATCGTGGTGCGCGGCGGCGCGGACCTCGCTGAGAACGGCGTGGTGCTGGCCGCGGTTCGGGACGAGTGCGACTTCGAAAGCGCGCGACGTGCCGCCCGCGAAGCAGAGCTGCGCAAAGCAACGCTGCGCCTGCTGACCGTGTGGAACATAGTCCAGTACGCCGGAACCGTCGTCACCATGCTCGACGACGTCAACGAATTCGCCGGCCGCCATGTCCGCGGTCTGAAGTCCGTCGCCGACCGCGTACACGACGAGTTCCCGGCGTTGCCGGTGAACGCCGATGCCGAAAAGGGCGTGTCGGTGGCTTCCGTACTGGTCGAGGCATCACGCCATGCGGACCTGCTCGTCATGGGAGGGCGGCGATCACCCGGGTACTTCGGGCCCACCCTGGGACGTACGACGCACAGTCTCCTGCACCACTCGCACTGCCCCGTGGAGCTCATTCCGCGGCACGATCAGGCGCGGGGGAGTGACGCGTCATGACGGACATCGGGGAGACGGGACATCGCGGTGGGGATCGATTCCGCCGGAGGGCGACTCCTGCCCCCCCCGCCTGGGCAGCCGAGGAGGCACACCGTCGCAACGTCCGGCTCCGTGTGGTCCTGGCCGCGCGCCCTCGCCCCACGACACCGCGCAGCACAATGCCGTACGGCAGGCCAGCGCGGAGGCCCTCGAAGAGCCCGCGGTCTGGGCACTGAGCGCCACCCTGAGACGGATTGGCCGCATGCTGAGCGAGAGGCGGCAGGCCGGGCGCAGGAGTACCCGGAGGTCAAGCTCGCCCACGAGGTGCTGACCGGACACCCGGTGGAGTGCCTCGCCGAGGCGGCTGAGCACGCACCGGCCCTGGTCGTGGGCCGGCGGGGCAGGGGCGACTACACGGGCATCCGGCTCGGATCGGTCGTCCACGGGCTGCTGCACCGGGCGCACTGCCCAGTGATCACTGTCCCCGGCGGGTGAACGGGCATCGCGTCCTGGGTGTCAGCCTGAACGGATTCGCGCCGGTCCAGCTCCCCCTTGCCCCTCACCCGTGGCTCCGACCGTCACCGGCCGACGGCCGGAGGACTACGCTGAAAGCCGGGCGGGGCGCAGAGCCCCTCGCCGCCGCCGGAGGTGTCCATGGTCGGGGACGATCGAGACGCGTCGGCGAGCCGGATTCCGCAGCCGAGGCTGGACGCGCTCCAGGCACAGATCACCGACGCGCGGGATACCCGTGACCGGCTGACGGGCCTGCTCGAGGCGGTCATGTCGCTGGGGCAGGGGCAGGGGCTGGACCTGGCCCAGGTGCTGCGCGGCATCGTAGAGGCCGCAGTGGTCCTCGTGGACGCGGAGTACGGTGCGCTGGGCGTGGTGGGGGACGACGAGAAACTCGCCGAGTTCCTCCCGGTGGGCATCAGCGACCAGCTCCGGGCGCGGATCGGGGCCCTGCCCACCGGACACGGACTGCTGGGCGAGCTGATCAGGCACCCGCGGCCACTGCGCCTGGGAGATCTCTCGGAGCACGCGGCCTCCGCCGGGTTTCCGGAGCACCACCCGCCGATGCGTTCCTTCCTCGGCGTACCGATCCGGGTCCGGGACGAGGTGTTCGGCAATCTCTACCTGACGGAGAAGCGGGACGGGAGGGGCTTCGACGCGGAGGACGAGGGGGTCTTGTCCACCCTCGCGGTTGCCGCCGGCGTCGCCGTGGACAACGCCCGTCTGTACGAGGAGGTCCGGCTCCGGGAGCGCTGGCTGGCGGCCAGCTCCGATTTCACGAGCGCGCTGCTGTCCGGCTCCTCCGAGATAGAGGTGCTGGAAGGCATGCTGGAGCGGGCCCGGGACATCATCTCGGCCGAGATGTGCGTCTTCTACCAGGTGGGGCCCGGCGGCGAGCTGCGCGGCTCGCTGGCCCTGGGGGAGGGCGCCGAAGCGCACCGCGGGATCGTGCTGCCCGGCAGCGAGGGGATCCTGGCCGCCGTCATCCTGGCACGGGACGGACTGATCACCTTGACCGATATGGCCACCGATGCCCGGGCCGCGGCGCAGCCGGACACGTGGACGGGCTTCGGGCCGGCCGTGGCGGTCACGGTGGGCACCAGGGCGAAGCTGCGGGGAGTGCTGATGCTGGCACGGCGTACGGGGCGGCAGGCCTTCGCCGCGGCCGAGGTCGCGCCCCTGCCCGGCTTCGCGGGGCAGGCGGCCCTCGCGCTGGAGCTGGCCGACCGGCGCCGGGACAGTGAGCAGGTGAGCCTGTTGGCGGACCGCGACCGGATCGCCCGGGATCTGCACGATCTCGCGATCCAGCGGCTCTTCGCCACGGGAATGACCTTGCAGAGCGCCCAGCGCTTCGTGGAGCACCCAGAGGCTTCCGAGAGGCTGAGCCGGTCGATCGACGACCTGGACGAGACGATCAAGATCATCCGGTCGACGATCTTCGGACTCCGCGACCACGAAGGGGCGGGCCGTACCCCGAGACTCCGGGTCCGTGCGGTTCGGGCCTTGGGTGAGGCGGCGGCGCTGCTCGGTTTCGCGCCCGCCCTGCGCATGGAGGGGCTGATCGACACCGATGTGCCGGTGCCGGTCGCCGACGACGTGGTAGCCGTGCTCGGCGAGGCCCTGACCAACGTGGCCCGCCATGCGGGAGCGGCGCGGGCGGAGGTCGGGATCGTCCTGGCGGACGGCGTGCTGGCCGTGACGGTGAGTGACGACGGTGTGGGCGTCACGGACGGTGGCCGTCGGAGCGGTCTGCGCAACCTCGCGGAGCGCGCCGAGGCCCGCGGGGGAGGGCTGTCCGTCTCGCCGGGCCCGGATGGTGGTGGAACCCGTCTGGACTGGCGGATCCCGATCGGACCCACCCGGTGAGTTCGGGCCTTAGCGGCCGGTCTCGTCGTGCTCGCGCACCTCGGCGGCGATGACGGCGGCCTGCACCCGGCGTTCGACGCCCAGCTTGGCGAGCAGCCGTGAGATGTGGTTCTTGACCGTCTTCTCGGACAGGAAGAGCCTTTTTCCGATCTGACGGTTGGTGAGGCCTTCGCCGATCAGTTCGAGTACGGCTCGCTCGCGCTCGGAGAGCACCGTCAGTCGCTTGTCTCCGGGCGGCTTCCCGGCGGTCGGGTCCCGGAGCGAACTCATCAGACGGGCCGTCGTCGCGGGGTCGAGCATCGACTGGCCCGTCGCCACCGTCCGAATGGCGGCGACCAGGTCCGAGCCCTTGATCTGCTTCAGTACGTACCCGGCCGCGCCCGCCATGATGGCGTCGAGCAGGGCGTCCTCGTCGTCGAAGGACGTCAGCATGAGGCAGGCGAGATCCGGCATGCGCGAGCGCAGCTCGCGGCAGACGCTGATGCCGTCGCTGTCGGGCAGCCGTACGTCGAGCACCGCGACGTCGGGCCGCAGTGCCGGCCCTCGGGCCAGGGCCTGCGTGGCCGTCGCCGCCTCACCCACCACCTCGATGTCCGGCTCGGAGTCCAGCAGGTCGTGCAGTCCGCGCCGGACGACCTCGTGATCGTCGAGGAGGAACACCCGGATGGGCGCCGGGGCGGCAGCTGGTGCATCGGACATCCACGCCACACCCTCGGGTCGGATACGTCTGGGGACAATTGTCTCAGATGAGGCTTCCGCTGCCGTGGGGTGCGTACAGGTCGAGGAGCCGGACCCGGGCGGAGACGAGCCGGTGGGCGAGCACCTGCCCCACCCATTGCCACATGGCGGAGGTGAGTGCGGGATCGGAGTCCATCAGCGCCCGTACGGCGGCGGCGTCGAACTCGTCGGTGCGCACCGGCGTCATGGCCTCGGCGCCGAAGTGCCAGGTGTAGGGACGGAACAGCCAGGACCACCCGACGAGCTCGCCCGGGCCGGCTGTCTCGACCACCGCGGCCTGCCTGCCGGGTACGTGCACGTCCATGCCGACGCTGCCCGACCGGACGACCCAGAACCGGTCGGCGTGCCCGCCCTGGTTGAACAGTCGCGCGTCGGCGTCGAAGTTCGCCTCGTGGGCCAGGGCCAGCAGACTGCCGCAGTGCGCCGGGGAGAGGGCGTGGTCGAAGCGGATGGGGGAGGAGGTGAGCCGGTGGGGGGAAGAGGTGCTCATGGCGGTTCTCCGTTCGGGTCCGCTTCCACCCTCCGCCGCCGTCGGCCCGTCCGGGAAGGGCCGTTCGGTACCTTCCCCGACCCGGGCGGCCCACCCGTACCGCCCCGGGCGGGACGATCAGTAGGGCCAGGACCAGTCGGCGACCTCCGGCAGGTCGGTTCCGTGGGCGCGGATCCAGTCGTGGTGGCGGATCCGCTCGTCGCACATGGTCTGGCGCAGGGCCGCCGCGCGACCGGCGAGGCCTGGGACGCGGTCGATGACGTCCATGACGAGCCGGTACCGGTCGAGGTCGTTGCGTACGACCATGTCGAAGGGGGTGGTCGTGGTCCCGGACTCCTTGTAGCCGCGGACGTGCAGCTGGGCGTGGCCGGTCCGGCGGTAGGCGAGACGGTGGATGAGCCACGGATAGCCGTGGTAGGCGAAGACCACCGGCTTGTCGGTGGTGAAGAGGGCGTTGTACTCGGTGTCGGTCATGCCGTGCGGGTGTTCCTCGTGGGGCATCAGCCGGGCGATGTCGACGACGTTGACGACCCGGACGGCCAGCGAGGGGAGGTGCTCGCGGAGCAGGGCCGAGGCGGCCAGGACCTCCATGGTGGGCACGTCGCCGGCGCAGGCGAGCACGACGTCCGGCTCGCAGGAGCCGTGATCGGTCCCCGCCCACTCCCAGACGCCCGCGCCGCGAGCCACGTGCGCGCGGGCCTCCCCGATGGGCAGCCAGTCGAAGCAGGGCTGCTTGCCCGCGACGATCACGTTCACCTGGTCACGGCTGCGCAGCGCGTGATCGGCCACCGCGAGGAGGGTGTTGGCGTCCGGCGGCAGGTAGACCCGTACGACCTCGGGGCTCTTGTTGAGGACGTGGTCGACGAAGCCGGGGTCCTGGTGGGAGAAGCCGTTGCTGTCCTGGCGCCAGACGTGCGAGGTGAGCAGGTAGTTGAGGGAGGCGACGGGCGCGCGCCAGCTCAGCTCGCGGGCGCTCTTGAGCCATTTGATGTGCTGGCCGACCATGGAGTCGACGATGTGGGCGAAGGCCTCGTACGTGGAGAACAGTCCGTGGCGGCCGGTGAGGAGGTACCCCTCCAGCCAGCCCTGGCACACGTGCTCGGAGAGGATCTCCATGACCCGGCCGTCGCGGGACAGGTTCTGATCGGTGGGTTCCGTCATGTCCTGCCAGGCTTTGCCGGTGACGTCGTACAGGTCGTCGAGGTGGTTGCTCGCCGTCTCGTCCGGCCCCACGACCCGGAAGTCCCGCCGTCCGGCGGTGTCCCTCATGACCTGCGCGAGGTAGCGGCCCAGGACGCGGGTCGGCTCGTGCAGGGTGCTTCCGGGCTTCTCCACGGGGACGGCCCACGCGTCGAGGGCGGGGAGCGGGAGCGAGCGCAGCAGCCGGCCGCCGTTGGCGTACGGGCTCGCCCCCAGCCGGCGCTCCCCCTCCGGCACGCAGGCCAGTACGGAGGAGACGGGGCGGCCCTCGGCGTCGAAGAGCTCCTCCGGCCGGTAGGAACGCATCCAGCTCTCCAACTGCCTCAGGTGTTCGGGGTTCTCGCGCACCCCTGCGAGCGGCACCTGGTGTGCGCGCCAGGTGCCTTCGACGGGTTGCCCGTCGACGGTCGCGGGACCCGTCCAGCCCTTGGGAGTCCGCAGGACGATCATCGGCCAGGGCGCACGCTCAGCGCCCGGATCCGTGCCCGCGGCCCGGGCTTCCCGCTGGAGGGCGTGGATACGGTCGAGGGCCCGGTCCATGGCTCCGGCCATGGCGGGGTGGACGAGGGCGGGGTCGCTGCCGGAGACGTAGAGGGGCTCGTGCCCGTAGCCGCGCAGCAGTGCGTCGAGCTCCTGCTCCGGGATCCGCGACAGCACGGTCGGATTCGCGATCTTGTATCCGTTGAGGTGCAGGATCGGCAGGACGGCGCCGTCGTGGACCGGGTCCAGGAACTTGTTCGAGTGCCAGGAGGCGGCCAGCGGCCCCGTCTCCGCCTCGCCGTCGCCGATGACGCAGGCCACCAGCAGGCCGGGATGGTCGAAGGCGGCCCCGTACGCGTGGGCCAGCGAGTAGCCGAGCTCACCGCCCTCGTGGACGGAGCCCGGCGTCTCCGGCGCGACGTGACTCGGCACGCCGCCGGGGAAGGAGAACTGGCGGAACAGCCTGCGCATCCCGTCCGCGTCCCGGCCGATGTCCGGATAGGTCTCGCTGTACGTGCCCTCCAGCCAGGAGTTGGCGAGGACGGCCGCCCCTCCGTGGCCGGGTCCCCAGACGCACAGGGCCTTCAGGGAACGCTCCTTGATCACCCGGTTCAGGTGGGTGTGGACGAGGTTCAGGCCGGGGGCGGTGCCCCAGTGGCCGAGCAGCCGCGGCTTGATGTGCTCCGGCCGCAGCGGCTCGGCGAGCAGCGGGTTGTCCATGAGGTAGATCTGGCCGAGGGCCAGGTAGTTCGCGGCACGCCAGTGCGCGTCCAGCTCCGTGATCCGGTACGTGGTGGTCATGAGAGCTCCTTCGAACCGCAGGCCGGGGCATGCGCCGGTTGAGTCGATGCGTGAACCGTGCTCCTACGGGGCCGGAGGCGGGAAGGGCAGGGACGGCCCCCACATGGGGCCGGTCGGCCCCTTCTGCGGCGCCGGCGGGGGGTGGAGTGTGGGCGGGCTGGGTCTCTGCCGGGTCACGCCGCCCCGGCCGACGGCGGGCTCTGGCGGTACGCCGAGAAGGGTCGATGGTTTTGAGACGATGCGGGACACAGAGCCGTGTCACGGGTGCTCGTCCCGAGGAGGCAGGCAGGTGAACGCAACCGAGGACGAGGCGCGGCACCATCCGGTTGTCGTCGCACACCGCACGAGTCAGGCCGCCGGTGTCCAGTCGCGCATCGCTGACGCGATCACGAAGTTCGCCGGCTCCATGCCGTTCGTCTATCTCCACGCGATCGGCTTCGCCCTCTGGATGCTGTTCGTGGAGGCGAATCCCTGGCCGATGCTGACGCTCGCCGTCTCCCTGGAGGCGATCTTCCTGTCGACGTTCGTGATGATCGGGCAGAACCGGCAGGCAGCGTTCCAACAGGCGAAGGCCGACCACGATTTCGTCGAGCAGGAGCTGGAACTCAAGACCAATACGGAACTGACCCGTGCCATCCACGCGATGACCACGGAACTTCACCGCCGACTGGTTCCGGAAGCGGACAGCGGTCCTGAGGGTTTCCCAACGGTTTCCTCCCCGTGGACCAGGTAGGTGGTGTGCGGGGCGGAAACGAAGCCGCCTCGGACATGACAGGCCTTCCTCCGGCAGGGGAAACCGGCCTCCACCGTCACACCCCGGGGAGAGGGCCGCAGGGGCCCGACAGGCCCCGGTAGGGGACCGTCCGGCCCTGTGCGTGCACCGGTAGCGGGTACAGCCTGAGGTTGACGCCCAGCGCGTCGCCAAGTTCCTGTACCGGCCTCGAACAACAAGGGTGTGACGATCATGGGAGAGACCACAGCAGATGCGTCCCCGATCAAGGTTCCGGCTGCCCGTGGTGACTTCGGACGACGCGTGAGCGCCCGCCGCGTAGAGCTGGGCCTCACGCGTGAAGAACTCGGGGAGCGCTGCGGGGCCGCCGCGTCGTACATCGCCTACGTGGAGGAGCGGGCGGCGGCGCCCAGCATGGGCATGCTCGTGGGTCTCGCGGACGGGCTGGGGACCACCGTTGCCGAGCTGACAGGGAGAACGACCGACAGTCCCCCCGGCATGGGGACCGCAATGCGCGGTTCCGCGTCGACGGTGCTGAGCGAGGCCGAGTGCCTCCGCCTGCTCTCCACCCACGGCATCGGCCGGGTCGGGTTCTCCGGCATGGAAGGACTCGCCGTCTTCCCCGTCAACTATGTCGTCGTGGGAAACGAGATCGCGTTCCGCACGGCGGCCGACTCGCGGATCGCCGAGGCATCCGGGACCGAGGTCGCCTTCGAGGTGGACCACATCGACGACGTGATGCGAGAGGGCTGGAGCGTCATGGCCGTCGGCGAGGTGTCCGGTGTCACGGACGGGGAGCGGGTCAGCCACCTGTATTCGGTCGCCCGCTCGCTTCCCTGGGCCGGCGGACCCCGTACGCACTGGATGTCCATTACCCCCACCAGGATGACCGGCCGACGCGTGGGATCCGGGTGAGCGCCCCGCATGCCGTCGTGTTCGACACGGACGGGGTACTGCTCGATTCGGCGCGGCTGCACGCCGCGGCCTGGAAGACTGCCTTCGACAGCTGTCTGGACGCCTGGGCCACGTCCGGGCACGGGCGGCAGCCTCCCTTCGACGCGGACCGTGAGTACCGTCAGTGGGTCGACGGCAAGCCCCGGCTGGACGGGGCGAGTTCCTTCCTGAACTCCCGTGGCATCGACCTGCCGACCGGCAGCCCCGACGGTGCACCAGGCGACGACACGGTCTGGGCGGTGGCCGCGCGCAAGGAGGCGGCGTTCGTAAGCACGTTGCGGTCCGGGGCCGTCCATGCCTTCACCGACGTCGCTCCGGCGCTCGCTCGGCTGCGGGCGCACGGCGTGTGCTGTGCCGCCGTATCGGCCTCCCGGCATGCCCGGCCGCTTCTCGGATCAGCCTCCCTTCTGGGCTGCTTCGACGCTGTGGTGGATGGTACGGACGCTGCCGACCTGGGGCTCGCGGGCAAGCCGGACCCCGCTCTGTTCCTCGAAGCGGCCGGACGGCTCGGGATGGACCCCACTCGCTGTGCGGTGGTGGAAGACGCCCTCGCAGGTGTCGAAGCAGGCCGACGCGGCCACTTCGGCCTCGTCATCGGCCTCGACCGGACGAAGAACCCCGACACGGCACGGGCACTACGGGAACGCGGGGCGGACCTGGTCGCCGCCGAACTCCTCACGGTCTCCGACCTCGTCTGCGGGGCACGACCGTGACCGCCTCGTGGACCTGGGAGTACGACCACTACGACCCCCGAACGGAGCGCCTGGTCGAAGCCCTGTGCACACTGGGCAACGGAAGGTTCGCCACGCGCGGCGCGGCCCCCGAGACCCCGGCGGGCCCCGTGCACTATCCCGCCACCTACGCCGCCGGCTGCTGCAACCGGCTCACCTCGCACGTGGCCGGACAGCAGGTCGACAACGAGGACATGGTCAACCTGCCCAACTGGACGGCGCTGCGGTACCGCTGCATCACCGACGACGGTCTCCAGGGCGACTGGCTGACTCCCGACGACCCCGGCCTGCTGCACTACAAGGTGGTGCTCGACCTGCGTCGAGGGACGCTCACCCGGCACATGCTCTTTCAGGACGGCCACGGCCGCCGCCTCGGCGTCACCCACGTCCGCGTCGTGCACATGGGAGACCCCTACCTCGCGGCCCAGCGGACCACCTTCCACGCGTACGGATGGAGCGGCCTGATCGAAGTGGAATCAGGGCTGGACGGAGACGTGGCCAACGCGGGAGTGGAACGCTACAGCGGGCTCGACGGCCACCACCTCACGGATCATCGGACGGGCTTCGCGCCGCACGGCGTCGCATGGATCGCCTGCCGCACCACCTCCCCCCGCACCGAAATCGGACTCGCCGTCAGGACAGCCACCCGACCTCGCGCACCCGTCATGACGAGCCACACCGCAGGCGGAACGGTGCAGACGTTCAGACTGCCCGTGGCTCCCAGACGGTCCGCGACGGTGGTGAAGACCGCGGCCCTGTACACCTCCCTCGACAGGCCGGCCGGAGACCTCCTGCCGCGCGCGATCGAACACGCTTCGCGGGCACCCGGATTCCCGGCCCTGCTCACGGCACAGTGCTCGGCCTGGGAACGGCTTTGGGAGCAAGGCGAGTTGACCGTGTCGGGGGAGACGGGTCGGACCCTGCGCCTCCATCTCTTCCATGTACTGCAGACGCTCTCCCCGCACACCGCCGAGCTGGACGTGGGTGTCCCCGCGCGAGGCCTGCACGGTGAGGCCTACCGGGGCCACGTCTTCTGGGACGAACTCTTCGTCCTGCCCTACATCACACTGCACTTCCCCGAAGTCGCGCGGGCCCTGCTCATGTACCGCCACCGACGGCTGCCGGCCGCCCGCGATGCTGCCCGGCTGGCAGGGCAGAGCGGAGCGATGTTCCCTTGGCAGAGCGGAAGTTCGGGACAGGAGGAGAGCCAGGCCCTGCACCTCAATCCCCGCTCGGGCCGCTGGCTGCCCGACCACTCGCACCTGCAGCGCCATGTCGGCTCCGCCATAGCCCTGAACGTCTGCCGTTACGGGCGGGCCACCGGGGACACCGGCTTCCTGCACGGCCCCGGCGCGGAACTCCTGCTCGAGATCGCCCGCTTCTGGGCCGGCGCCGCCGTCTACGACGCGCACCGGGGGCGCTACCGCATCCGTGGTGTGCTGGGCCCGGACGAGTACCACGACGCCTATCCCGCGGCCGCGGAACCCGGAATCGACGACAACGCCTACACCAACGTGATGGCCGCCTGGGTGATCCACCAGGGGCTCGAACTGCTCGACGAACTGCCTCCCGCACGACGGACGGAACTGACCGAGCGGCTCGCCCTGGACCGCGGCGCGCTGGAGCACTGGGAAGAGGTGTCCCGCCGCCTGTACGTCCCGTTCCACCGGGGCGTCATCAGCCAGTTCGAGGGATACGGAGACCTGGCCGAGCTGGACTGGGCGGCCTACCGCGCCCGGTACGGCGACGTGCGCCGGCTCGACCGGATCCTGGAAGCCGAAGGAGATACGGTCAACCGCTACCAGGCGTCGAAACAGGCCGACGTGATCATGCTCGGCTACCTCTTCCGGCCCGCCGAGCTGTACGGCCTGTTCGCCCGGCTCGGCTACCGGCTCGACGATGCGGTGTGGCGCGCGACCGTCGCGTACTACCTGCCGCGCACCAGCCACGGATCGACGCTCAGCAGCCTCGTCCACGGCTGGGTGCTGGCCCGCCGGAAGGATCCGGACGCCTGGAAGTACTGCGAGGAGGCACTCCTCGGCGACGTCACGGACATCCAGGGCGGGACCACCGGGGAGGGGATCCACCTGGGAGCCATGGCCGGCACCCTCGACCTCGCGGAGCGCGGAGTCACGGGCCTGGAGACCGGCCCCGAAGGCCTGTACATCGATCCCGTCCCCCTACGGGAGATCGAGCCCGTCTCCTTCACGCTCTGCCACCGGGGGCACCGCGATGTCCGTGTCCGACTGCTCCACGGCAGGTTCGGCATCACCGTGCCGGAATCCCGCCAAGGTCCTCTGGCCCTCATGCTGCCCGGCGAACAGGCCGTCGTGGTGGCGGCCGGAGACGAGCATTGGGTCCGGCTTCCCGTGGACTAGACCCGCCGCCTTCGCGGAGATCTCCCCGGGCCACCGACGGACTGCGCTGCCTGAGGCGGCGTACCCGTAAGCCGGCGCGCACCTGACCGTCCAGGGGAACGCGGGTGCGTTCACTCGTGGGCGATGACGGCGACGGGCGAGGTGGCGTGGTGCAGGACCGCGTGCGCGATCGCGTCGATGTGGGTGCCGTAGGCGGACCGTCGGATGCGCCTGCCGACGACGACCAGCGCGGCACCTTTGGAGGCGTCCACGAGCTGGATCGCGGACTGGCCCATGCGCACCTCGGGAGTGACTGCCACCGAGGGGTACTTTTCGCACCAGGGGCGGATCATCTCGTCCACGGCCGTGGCGATCCCCTGCCCGATCTCCTCCTGGGCACCGGGGTCGAGAGGGGGGCCGTAACCGATGATCGGCGGTGGTGCCCAGGCGTGGAGCACCCGCAGGGCGCACCTGCTGCGTGCTGCCTCGTCGAAGGCGAAGGAGAGAAGCGCGTCACACGGGCGCCCGATCTCCACTCCCGCCACGATCGGGCCGTCGGTACCGGATCGCTCGGCAGGCGTCGCCTCACCGTGCGGCGCTCTGACGAGGACGACCGGCTGGTCGGCCGCGGCGATGGTGTCGGCGCCGATGGACCCGAGGATGAATCCGGCGATGCTGCCGAGCCCTCGGGAACCCAGCACCAGGATGTCCGAAGAGGCGGCCGCGTGGGCCAGGGCCGTGGCCGGGATCCCCGACAGCCGGCGGGAGGTGATCTCCAGATGCGGATACAGCCGCTTGATCTCCTCGGAGGCTTCGCGCAACAGTCCCTCGGCCCACTGGCGCTGGACCTCGGTGGTCGCGACGGCGAGAGGGGGCCGTTCCAGCCACTCCTCGACGTGGACCAGGGCCAGGGGCACCCCTCGGAGGTCGGCTTCGCGCGCGGCCCATCGGGCCGCCGCGACGCTTTCGCGCGAGCCGTCGAGGCCGGCGGTCACAAGGTTGGCCATGGTTCCCATCTCCCTCAGTTGACGTGTGAGTTCCAGGCTCCGCCCCGGCCACGGGTTCCGAGGGGCCGAGGGGCCCGTTGTGGAGCCGACCGGCCGACGTCCAGGGCTGCACCTCACCGCCAGGCCAGGCCGGGTTCGGGAGGCGAGCACCCGTCCGTCATGAGTGCTGCTGGGCCGTGACGCGCAGCACGGCGCGATGAAGCCAGGCGGTCAGTCGTGAGCGAGAACGGCGATCGGAGCGGCCGTGTGGTGAAGCACGGTGTGGGCGATCGGGCCGAGGGGCGTGCCCATGGGGGAGCGGCGGATGCGGCGTCCGATGACGACGAGGTCCGCGCCCGTGGTGGCCCGGACGAGCTCCCGTCCCGCAGATCCGATGAACGTCCTCTCCTCGAGTCGCACGTCCGGGAACTTCAGCCGCCACGGCATGAGCATGTCGTCGAGCATCTGGGCGACGGTGCGGTCGACCTCGCGTGCGACCGAGGGATTGAGGACGGGCGAGCAGCCGGACGCGGGAGGGAGCTTCCAGCCGTGCACCGCCCGCAACGCGCAGTCGCGGCGTGAGGCTTCCTCGAAGGCGAAGGCCAGGACCCTGTCGCAGGACTGGTGGATGTCGACGCCCACGACGATCTCGCGGTACGGGGTGGGGGCCGCGCTCTCCCTGCCGTCCTCCTCCGCCCGTACGAGGACGACGGGGGTCTCGGTGGCCGTGAGGGTGGACAGGCTCACGGAGCCGACGATGAAGCCCACCCCACTGCCCAGCCCGCGGGAGCCGAGGACCAGGAGGCCGGCGCTCTCGGCCTCTGCCGCCAGAGCCGCCGAAGGCCTGCCCGAGAGGCGACGCGTGGAGATCTCCAGGCGGGGACACGCCTGCTTCAGCTCGTCGGCGGCAGAGCCCAGGACCTCGTCGGCCCACCGGTCGCGCGTCCCGGGGTCCAGCTCGGGTATCAGCGTGCCGGAGGACCAGTCCTCGGCGTGGACGATCCGCAGAGGGGCCTGCCGAAGCGTGGCCTCGCGGGCTGCCCAGCGGGCTGCGGAGAGGCTCTGGGGGGGGTGCCGTCGACGCCGACGGTTACGTGGTGGTTCATGACGGTGGCCCCCTCAGGCTGCGCGGGGTGTTTCGCGGTCACCAGGTGATGGGTTGCGCTCCGCGCTCCGGCGGGATCAGACGGGAGTCGTCCGTGCGGGCGGTGAGCTCGTCCACCACGGCGACGACACCGTCCAGTCGTGCGGTGAGCCGCAGGGCGAGGGGGACCTGGCTCTGCCGTTCAAGCCGGCCCGCGAGGGTCACGACACCGTCCAGGACGTGGATGTCCACCGCCCCCGTGGGCGCGCCGATGCTGCCGGACAGCACGTCCTCGCTCACCTGCCGCCGTATCTCGGCATCGGGGCGAAGGAAGACGCGCAGGAGGTCACGCCGGGTGACGATGCCGACGAGACGTTCTTGCTCGTCGGTGACCGGAAGGCGTTGCAGGCCCAGGCGCGTCATGAGCTGCCCGGCCTCCGAGACGCTCTCCTGAGCGTGGACCGTGACAGCGGGAGCCGACATGATGTCCGCGGCCGTCAGGGCCTTGCGGGCGAGCAGATCGCTCTCGGAGACGACGCCGACCACCCGGTCGTCCTCGTCCACGACGGGCAGCCCGGTGATGTCGTAGTCGGCGAGGAGCTTGGCGATCTCCCTGAACGTCGCCGAACGGTCCACCGAGACGACATCTGCCGTCATCACCTCGCCGACCTGGGTGTGCTTCACGAGCGGACCTCCTGTACGTCGTCATGCAGGGGCGCAGAGGGCTGGTGTGCACCACCCGTACAGGGCCACCATCCGCCCGGCCGGCGTCCGTATCGAGGGCCGAACGGTCCTGTACGAGGGCCGACCGGGTCCGTCGGCGGAGGCTTATGAAGGTTCCCGGAGCCGGGGAGGGACCAGTCGGCCCTTGCCCTGGCCCCTATGGCCCTCGCCGACCACGCGCCCGCGATGCCAGCGTGAGAGCGCAAGCACGATGGCCCTCGATCAGGAGAAACCATGGAAGGCATCACTGCCGGTCCGGAACTCGGGACGGTCATCGTCGGCGTCGACGGGTCGGACCCCGCACGCGGGGCAGTCCTGTGGGCCGCGGCCGAAGCAGCACGGCGGGGGAGCACCCTGCACGTCCTCCACGCCGCCGATACGGACAGTAGAGCCGTATACGCATCGGTGGAAACCCTTGAACGGGTCCGCGCAGCGGGCCGCGAACTACTCGATGACACCGCCGCGGCCGTAGCGGAACTCCATCCCGATCTGCACGTCACCACGGAGTTCAGTCGCAGTGCACCCGTACCCAGCCTCCACCGGGCCGCCGGCGTCCACGACACGATCGTCGTCGGCAACCGCGGTCTCGGCGGGTTCACCTCGCTGATGCTCGGCTCCGTCGGGCTCAAGGCCGCCGCGAGTGCCACCACCCCCTTGGCCGTGGTGCGGGGGACGGACCCGCGGGTCGAGACGGGCAGCGTGCTGGCCGGTGTCCGCGACCAACACGACCTCGACTGCGTCCGGTACGCCGCGTGCGAAGCCGGGCTGCGCAAGGCGTCGCTGCGGCTGACGCACGTATGGAACCTGCTGGGATCCGTCGGCAACGTCGTGAGCATGCTCGACGACGTCGAGGAGATCAGCGGCCGGCACGCGGAGCGCCTGACAGCAATGGCAGGCCTGATCCGCGAGGAGTTCCCGGATCTGACCGTGCACGCCGACCTGGAGAAGAGCTTCTCGGTGGCCGGTGTACTGGCCGAGGCCTCGCAGGACGCGGACCTGCTGGTCATCGGCGGGAGGCGCTCGCCGGGCTACATCGGCCGGACGCTGGGGCACGTGGCCCACAGCCTCCTGCACCACGCGCGGTGTCCCGTGCTGCTCATCCCGCGGCACGGCAACGATCAGGGGAGCGAGTCGTGAGGGAGAACATGACAGGCCGTGAGATCGTCGTCGGTATCGACCCGGTCAGGGACTGGCACATGGCCCTGGCCTGGGCGGCCGACGAGGCGCACCGCCGGGCGCTCGGACTGGGTCTCGCACTGGTGGTGCCACCGCAACACGACACCCAGCACGCCGACGGGAGCACGCACCGTATCGACCTGCGCCGGACCGGATCGGAAACCCTCGAAGCGGCCGCCGTGTGGACGCGCTCGCGTCACCCGGATCTCGAACCGTCCGCCCACCTGCTCGACGGGCTTCCGGCCCCGGTACTCGGCCGGCTTTCCCTGAAGGCCCCCATGCTGGTGCTCGGCTCGCGACATCTCGGCCGCACCGAGGAGTTCCTCAGTGCCGGTTCGCTGGTGGTGCCCGTCGTCGCGCAGGCGCACTGTCCGGTCGTGGTCGTCGGTGATGCGGAGCATGTCAGCCAACAGTCGCCGTACATGGTCGTCGCGGTCGACGGCAGCGAGTCGTCGAAGGCGGCGCTGGCAGTGGCCTTCGAGGAAGCGAGCGTACGCGGATGCATGGTGCGGGCGATCTCGGTGTGGCACCAGCCCCTGCTCTCGTTCCAGGACAAGAACGCGGGTGTCCAGGCGCAGCGTCGCATGCTGTCCGAGACCGTCGCCGGCTGGTCGGAGAAGTACCCGGATGTCGCACTCACCCACGAAGTGCTGGCAGGTCACCCGGTCGAGGAGCTGGCGAAGGCAGCCGAACACACCCTGGCCTTGGTCCTGGGCCGCCGCGGAAACGGGGGTTACACCGGCATGAGGCTCGGCTCCGTCGTCCACGGACTGCTGCACCGGGCACACTGCCCCGTCATCACGGTCCCCGTCGCGCAAGGGACCTGATGTCCGCGCCCGCGGCCAGTCAAGCACCCGCCGCCCCACGGAAGCCCCGCGGACTCACCGATCGGGAAGCCGGGCGCCGCCTCGTCGAACACGGCCGCAACGAAATCGCCTCCCAGTCGCCGACACCCCTGTACGCGCGAGTCCTGGCACAGCTCCGAGACCCCCTGGTCATGGTCCTGATCGGCGCGGTCCTGCTCACGATCGCCATCGGCGACCACGCCGACTCCATCGTCATCGGCCTGGTGATCCTCTTCAACACCACCGTCGGCGTGACCCAGGAGATCCGCGCCGACAACGCGGTGGCCGCCCTCTCGGCCATGTCAGCCCCGGGAGCACGCGTACTGAGGGCAGGCACGCCACGCGAAGTCCCCGCCACCGACGTCGTACCCGGTGACGTGCTCCTCCTCGGCGAAGGCGACATCGTCGCCGCCGACGCCGAACTCACCGAAGCATCGGCCCTCCTCGTCGACGAGTCCATGCTCACCGGCGAGTCCGTCGCGGTGGACAAGGATTCGGGTACGACCTTGAGCGCCGGAACCGTCGTCGTCCGGGGGAGAGGCGTGGCCACCGTGGCGGCGACCGGCGCGGCCAGCGCACTCGGTCGGATCGCCGCCCTCCTCGAAGGCGGGCGGGAACCGACCCCGCTGCAGCACCGCCTCGCCTCTCTCGGCCGGATCCTGGCCGCCGCCACACTCGGACTCTGCCTGGTCGTCTTCGCGCTCGGCCTCCTGCAAGGCCTGCCCGTCGGGATCATGGCAGTGACCGCCATCAGCCTCGCGGTCGCCGCGGTACCGGAGTCACTGCCCGCCGTCGTCACCCTCGCCCTCGCCCTCGGCGCCCGCCGCATGGCCACCCGGCACGCGCTCGTACGCCGCCTTCCCGCCGTCGAGACGCTCGGCTCCGTATCGGTCCTCGCCACGGACAAGACCGGCACCCTCACCGAAGGCCGCATGGTGGTCCAGCGGGTCTGGATGCCCCATGCCACGGCCGACCTCTCCGGTGTCGGCTACGAGCCCGAAGGCGACGTCCTGATCGCAGGCCGACCCCCGACGCCGACGGAGATGGATCCTCTGCGCAAACTGCTGACCACTGCGGCGCTCTGCAACGACGCCTCCATCCGCCCGCCGACGGGACCGGTCCCGCCCGACGACCGCTGGATCCCGGTGGGTGACCCCACCGAGGCTGCCCTCCTGACGGCCGCGGCCAAAGCGGGCTGTGCCGATCAGACCGACCTCCACGAAAGCCACCCGCGCGCGGACGAAGCCCCTTTCGACAGCCTGCGCAAACGCATGACCACCCTGCACACCACGCCCGAGGACCGGGTGCTCGTGTGTCTGAAGGGCGCGCCCGAAGCGGTCCTCGACCCCGCCGTCCTCGCCGACCCCACGGACCTGCTCCACACGGCGGAACAGCAGGCCGCGCTGCTGGCCGCCCATGGCTTCCGCGTCCTCGCCGTCGCTTCCGGTATGCGGGACGATGTCCCCGACCACCCCGCCGACGCCGAGTCCGGCCTCCACCTGCTCGGCCTGGTCGCCATCAGCGACCCGCCTAAAACGGAGGCCGCGGCCACGATCGCCGCCTGCCGGGCCGCCGGCATCACCCCCATCCTCATCACCGGCGACCACCCCGCCACCGCGCGCGCCGTGGCAACCGAGGTCGGCCTGCTCTCCGCCGACAGCTCGCACGAGAAGGTGGTCACGGGCGCGGACCTCGCCGCCGGCCGGATCGCGGACCTCACCACCGTCCGCGTATTCGCACGTACGACTCCGCAACAGAAGCTGGACATCGTAGAAGCCTGGCGCTCCCACGGCGCCGTCACCGCGATGACCGGCGACGGAGTCAACGACGGACCCGCCCTGCGCCAGGCAGACATCGGCGTCGCGATGGGCGCACGCGGCACGGAGGTCGCGCGGCAGGCCGCCGACCTCGTGCTCACCAACGACGAACTGTCGACCGTCGTCGCCGCGGTCGAGGAAGGCCGTCGCGTCTACGACAACATCCGGCGCTTCCTCGTATACGGCCTGGCCGGCGGAACGGCCGAGATCCTCGTCATGCTCACCGGCCCCCTCATCGGCCTCCCCCTACCCCTGCGGGCCGGACAGATCCTCTGGATCAACCTCCTCACCCACGGCCTCACCGGCGTCGCCATGGGCGCCGAACCCGTCTCACCAGGCACCATGAACAGGCCGCCCCGCCCGCCCGGACAGCACATCCTCGGCGCCGGCGCCTGGCAGCGACTGCTCCTGCTCGCCGTGGTCGTCACCGCCTCCTGCCTCGCGGCCGCCCTCACCGCACGCGCCTGGGACCTGCCCTGGCAGAGCGTGCTCTTCCTCGCCCTGCTCGCCGGCCAGCTCGGAGTGGTACTGGGCCTGCGATCCCGCCTGCTGACCAAGGAGAACCTCTTCCTCCCCCTGGCGGTCCTCGCCTCCGCACTCCTCGCGGCAGCCGCGCTCTACCTCCCCGCGCTCCGGTCGATCCTGGAGACCGAACCGCTCGATGCGACCGGCATCGGCCTGGCGGCAGCCACAGCGCTGATCGGATTCATCGCAGCCCGCGTCGTACGGACCGCGTTCCACGCGCAACCACCGACAACGACGATCTCCCACGGCTGAGGCGAAACGGCCTCGGCCGGGGATGCCGCCCCTTTGTATCCATGCTCCGCCCGCCGCAGCCAGCAGTTCCCGAACTTCACTCGGGACTGAGGACGACTCCAGTGAGGGCTCCAATTCCGGCGAGTGTCCGCGAGAAGAAGCTTGCCTCCATGTCGCGTCCAACACCGTCACGAGCGCGGCTGGGTTCATCGAGTTACGGGGGCTGACCTGAGAAAGCATGCCCCCTGACGCTCGTTCAGGGGATGCGTGGGACGCATACGGAGCTGGGACGGGAACTGCCCCAGCCGGAAACAATCTTGACCCGCCCGGAGTTGCAGAGGGGCGGAGTCGAGAAGGGGAGATGTCCTGCCTGAAGCTGGGCAACACGAAAGGCCGTGACCGAGGGCGCGCCGCGTCTGGCCGAGGCCGATGTGCAGGACCTCGTCGAGGCGCACATCCAGACCATGCTCGGCGTTCGGTTTCTGGCGACCGACTCGCTGGGCATTCACGGCAACGGCGCACCGGTGGGCGGTGGCGTCCGGGGCAGCGACGAGAGGCCGGCGGGGCGGCTCATCGGGGAGGATGGGCCGTCCCCACCGGCTGTCAGGGGCCGATCGGAGCAGGGGCGCTCACATGCGCAGCAGCCTCAAGGTGATCTCCCGGTACTGGCGCAGGGCGAGGCGCAGCTCTTCCGTCCCGGCTTCGGGGCCGAGGTCCCGATGGGCGGAGTCGATGACGCGCCGGCGCTCCACGAGTGCGGCCGTCACGCGGGTGGTGGCGTCGGCGAAGGCGGTGTCGGCTTCGTCGACCGCTTCGTGCGGGCTCCGGACGAACGTGCCGAGGGCGTGCTGGAGGCGCAGGGTCAGCCGGTCCCGGTCGCTCTGCGCGAGCAGTGAAACGTAGACCGGGATGTCCGCGCGGGTCTCGGACGGTCCCTCGGGGGGCAGGGGGCGGGAAGTCGGGCCCCCGCGCGGATCGTGGCGCCCGGGGAGCGGGCCGGGGGACGGGAGTTGCCGTGCGCGTTCCTGGTCGTACATCATCGCGTGCCACTTTCCCCGGCGTGGTGACGTTGCGGACGGTGCCGGCCCGAGTCGGCTGGATGCGGTGCGACCAGCGCGTCGAAGAGCTCGCCCGCCCCGGTCATGGCCCTGCGGTTCTCCTCCGTGCTGCCACGGCCGTGGGCGGCTCCGTGCAGGCCGCGATAGCCGTCGACGTGCTGCGCGTGGTGGACGGAGAGCGCGGCGAGCCGTTCTTCGAACGGCCCTTCGGCCGGGAAGCCCCGGTCCGATGCCAACCGTGCCAGCAATGCATCGGCCTCGGCGACCGACTCCTGTGGGGAGTCGACGAACCGCCTCTGGATCCCGGCCCATTGGGCCGCGTACTGCTCCCGGGAGGCCGGCGAGAGCGGCCGTTCCCTGACGGAGCCGTGCTGCCTCAGGCGTTTGCCCAGTTCTCGGTCCGCGGCCTTGGTGTCGCCTTCGTGGCGGGTCACGAGGCGTTCGTACTCAGGGCCGAAGCGCCGTTTCAGACCGCGCCCCAGGCGGTGGTGGCCGAGCGCGGCCAGGAGGACGGCCGTCACGGCGACGAGGGCCGCGGCGACGAGGGCCGCGATGATGATCACGGACCTGGACATGGAGTCCCCCAGCTGTTCCCGGCTCGCAAGTCGCTCTGCTGCATGTCCGTCGACTCTCCTCGCTCGATGGCGCGTTGGTGCCGGCAGGCGGAGAAGGATCCGGAAGGGCGCGGCCGGGACCTGCACAGCGGACACAGGGGTGGTACCTGCGTTCCGCGGGGTCCGGGCGAAGCGGAGGGTGGAAGGCCTGGCTCCGGAGCTGTCCGGGGCGCTACGGCCCAACGCCGTCCGCGTCAGTCAACGCCGGGCGGTGGCGGCTGTCAATGGGGCCCGACGGCTGTCGCCGGGCCCCCGGCGGGGCTACGCTGCTGGATGAGGCCCCGGTCCCCGGCAGCGATGACCTGTTCCGCTGTGGAAGGGACCGCTCGTGTCCGTCGTGCTTCTCGTGCTCCTGGTTGCCCTGTTCCTCTTCGGCTACCTCAACCACCTGCTGTGGGTGGCCGCCGCGATCCTGCTCTTCGCCCTGGTGCACCGTGGACGGCGGGGCGGATCGGGTCATCAGGGCGACCACCGCGGCCACGACGACCACCGGGGCCACGACGATCATCACGGCTACGAGGACTACGGCGACTATCGCGAGCACCGGGACCAGCAGCACCGTTGGGACCGCCGCTACGCCCGGCAGCACCGTGGCCGCCGGAGCCGTGAGGGCCGCCGCGACCGGGACCGAGACCGAGGTCGGGACCCGGACAGTGACCGGGGCGGTGACCGTGGACAGGACGGTGACCGCGACCGCGATCGGGGTTCGTGAGGAACCGTGCTGACGGTCAGGTGACCAGCCCGGCGAGGGGTTCGCTTCCGTCGACGAAGGCGCCGGCCAGGTCGGACAGCCGCCGGTTGTGCGCGCGGGCGTAGCCGCGCAGTGCGCTGAAGGCCTCCTCCATGCCGATGCCCTGGCGTTCGGCGAGCTTGCCCTTGGCCTGCTCAATCAGCACGCGACTGTTCAACGCTGTCTGCAACTGCTCGTTGAGCACCGTGCTCTCCTGGGAGGAGCGCTGTTGCAGGAGGCTGATGGTGGCGACGTCGGCGAGGGCCTGGGCGATGGGCGTGACGGCCGGATCGAAGGGCCCCGGGAGGGTGCGGAACAGGTTCAGCGCTCCGACGACCTCGTCCCGCAGGCGCATCGGCAGGGCTTGGACCGCTGAGTAACCGCTGTGGCGGGCCTGCGCGGTGAAGCGCGGCCAGCGGGCGGCTTCCGTGCTCAGGTCCGGGATGGTGACGGGTACTCCGGTGTGGAAGCACTCCAGGCACGGGCCTTCGTCGTTCTGGAGCTGGAACAGTTCGAGCAAGCGCACCCGCTCGTCGGAGGCGGCCATCACGCGGAGTTCACCGTTGCGGTCCGCGAGGAGTACACCGGCCGCGTTCACATCGAGCATGCCGACGCATCTGTCGGTCAGCATGCGCAGGAAGTCGATCAGGTCGAAGTCCGCGACCAGGTTGTCCGCCAGTTCGACGAATGCCTTGGCAAGGAGCTGCTCATTCATCGTGTACACCTTCTGTTGTCAGGCATCGTCGGGGGCGCTCCGGTCCTCGTCCTTGTCCTCGTCTACGTCCTCGTGCTCGTCCGGCCCGAACCGCAGCCGGCGGGCCACCAGGTCGGCCGCCACCTCGGCGAGCCGCCGCTCGTGGGCGTAGGCGTAGGCGCGCAGGCGGACGAACGCTTCCTCGATGCGCACGCCGAGCTGGACGGCGAGCATGCCGGTGGCCTGGTCGATCTCGGCCCGGTAGCCGCCGAGGTTCTCGAGCGATCCGTCGGCCCGGTCGATCCGGGCTCCGAGGAGCACGAGCGTGGCGGTGTCGGCGAACACCTTGGCATCGGCCAGTTCCGCGGGGTCCAGCTCCACCGGCACGTCGGAGTAGAGGTCCAGGACTCCGGGACTGATCGCACCGATCCGCAAGGGGAACGCGAACACCGCCACCGCACCGGCGGTGACGGCTTCCACGGCGAACACGGGCCATCGCAGCCGTTCCCCGGCGGCCCGCAGATCGGGCGCCAGGACGGCCGACCCGAGGGTGAAGGCATCCACACAGGGGCCCTCGCCCAGCGTGATCTGGAGTTCCTCGACCCGCTCGCTCAACGGGCCGGTGGAGTACAGCGGATGGCCGGCCGCGGCCTTGTACATGGCCGAAACTCCCGCGCCGTCTATCGGGAGCGCGGCCACCGCGGCCGTGCACACGTCCGCCACCGCGATCCGTGCGCCGCGCCGGGCCGCCTGCTCGGCCACCAGTACCCGGATCCTGGCCGCCCGGCCACCCGTCACAACTCCGGCCGCCGGTTGCCGGCGGGGAGCCCCGGGCCGGACGCGGCGGCTGACGTCCTCCCGAGGGGCAGCACCAGCGCCCGGAGCAGCGCCGTGCCAGGCGGCCGGTGGACTTCGCCGACCTCCTGCCAGCCCCAGGACCGGAAGGCCGCCAGGCTCCTGACGTCCGACCGGGGCACCAGGGTGGCGCCGAGCGAGGCGCGCTGGTCGTCCAGCAGCCGCTCCTGCAGCCGCCGGCCGAGCCCAAGGCCCTGTTCGTGTGGGGCGACCACGACTTCGGTGACGGCGAAAACGTGCCCGGAGGCGGTGAGTTGTTCGATGTCACGGGGAAGGGGCCCGAGCAGCCCTCGCCACCAGGAGCCGTCCCGCCGCAGCGGGAAGCCGAAGACGCACCCGAACAGGGTGGTCCGCTCCGCGACCAGCATGGCGAATCCGGGCCGCCGGACATCGCCCGTGAGGCGGTGCAGGAAGGCTTCCCGGCTGCTGTGGGCCGTACCCGCCGGCGGGTGGGAGGACTCCACGTACAGGTCCGCCACGTCTTCCTTCAGCCCCTCGGCCTGCCACCGGTTCAGCCGGCGCAGCCGGATCGCGGTCATGTCCTCCGGGCCGAACGACCCCCCGCGGCGGCCGCTCTGCGCGCGCCCCAGTGGCGAGGTGTCCGTCACAGCACACCGCCCAGGGCGGCGGGGAGGGTGGGAGCGGGACGGTCACGGAGCAGGAAACCGGAACGGGTGATGTCGATCATCCGGACCAGTACGGGCGGCGGATGGTGCAGGTGCAGGGTTCCTCCGGCCGCCGTGATGCGCCACCACGAGGCCAGGAGGACGCCCAGGCACCGGCCGTCGCAGAAGGTGACGGCGGACAGGTCGACGTCGACGGTACGGACGCCGTCGTGCAGGCATTGTGCCAGGGCGGTGCGCAGCGAGTGGACGGTGGCCACGTCGATCTCTCCGGTCGGAGAGATCAGCACCCGGCCGCTCTCGTGGTGCAGGTGGGCGTTCGGATCGGGGACACGCATGATGGGGTGCCTCGGTTCGGACCAGCCGGGCAGCACCCTTCGGCGCCGAATTCCCGGCCCCTCCGGGCACGTCCCGGTGCGGACGTACGCGCGCGGTGGGCGGGGCCGGTCCGGCAGCCTGCGTTCCAGGATGGGGGAGGGGCCACGTCCTCGGACGCGCCGGGGCGGACGGACCGCGGTCCGTGCCGCGACGCGGAAATCTGTGGCAGACAACGCGCCGTCGGGGTCTGGAACGGGGACGCTCTGTCCGCAGCATAGCCCGGCACCCATGCCCGAGCAGAGGTAGAAGCAGGCCCCTTCTGGCTGGTTGCCGACCGGCGTGTGGGTCGCACCGACGTGCGCCCCACTGCGAGGCGCAGGCGCAGAAACGATCGCACCTGCTGGCTTTGACGTATCCGTGGAGTGCCGACTATCGTCCTGCGCCTGAGATCCGTCGGTACCTCGACAGCCCAGAGGAAGCGGAACCAGCGCAGCATGTCCATCCCGCAGGAACGGGCCGTAGCCACCCAACGGCCGGCTCCCTGCAGGTCCCGTAGGAAGGCGCGAGTTCCCTCGACCGGTTCTCTGACCGGGCGATGAGCCGGTAAGGCTCCCACGGACCATCCATGGCCACCAGTTCCCCGACCAGGGGACGCACAGGGTCGCCAGGTCGCGAGATGCCTCCATGGCCGACTCGACGACGCCCAGGCTGATCTGCGTCGCGGAGGACTTCACGCGCTACGACGTCCTTGCCGTGCGCGAGATCCGGCGCAGCATCGACCTGGTCCGCTACGGCTGCTTCGGCAGCGATCTGATGGCTCTTGACGGTGGCGTCCGTCGTCGCTGGCGGAGCGGTGCGAAGCGACCGCCGGCAGGGGGGCGGCGTCGGTGGACAGCGCGCCGCCAGCCCGTCGAGTGCCTGGTGCCGGAGCCGGCAGTGGTGGATCTCGGAGGTGCGCGATGAGTGGTTCGGAGCCTCATCTCGAAGCACCTCCCGCTGCCATGCAGTTGATGGCGAGCGGCATCAACAAGGAGCATGGCGAGCTGAAGGACCTCGGCATGATCGGCGCGGCATCCACCGGCGCGGATTCTCGGATCTGTCGCTGACGGGGGTGCAGCTGGGCCACGAGGGGTTGGCGGCGGGGTTCAAGGCGTTCTGCGCGGACCTGCGCGGCGGGTCATGTCGGGTGGTGTAGCGACCAGGGTCTGCTGGTAGCCGGGTAGTCCGGAGGTCGCCCTGGCCCGTGTATGGCCCGGATCTTGTCTCTGAACTAGGTCATGGGAGAGAAGCGACTCTGGAATCGACCGGGTTCGATTGCTTCCCCGAGGCCAGAGGACGGTGCCCGGCCGTGCCGTTTGTACAGGTCAGGCGCCGTCCTTGACTTCTTAGAAGAAGCCGAGCTTCTTGGGGGAGTAACTTACCAACAAGTTCTTCGTCTGCTGGTAGTGCTCCAGCATCATCTTGTGGGTCTCGCGGCCGATGCCCGACTGCTTGTAGCCGCCGAAGGCGGCGTGGGCCGGGTAGGCGTGGTAGCAGTTCGTCCAGACCCGGCCCGCCTGGATCGCGCGGCCCGCGCGGTACGCCGTGTTGATGTCGCGGGTCCAGACGCCGGCGCCCAGGCCGTACGCCGTGTCGTTCGCGATGCGCACGGCGTCGTCGAAGTCCTGGAACGAGGTCACCGACACCACCGGGCCGAAGATCTCCTCCTGGAAGATCCGCATGCGGTTGTCGCCCTCGAAGATGGTCGGCTGGACGTAGAACCCGCCGGCCAGTTCCCCGCCGTGCTCCACGCGCTGCCCGCCGGTCAGGATCTTCGCGCCCTCCTGCTGGCCGATCTCCACGTACGACAGCACCTTCTTCAGCTGCTCCGCCGAGGCCTGCGCACCGATCATGGTGTCCGTGTCCAACGGGTGCCCCGGCACGATCAGTTCGGTGCGGGCCACGGCCGCGTCGAGGAAGTCGCCGTAGCGGCCGCGCTCGATCAGGGCGCGGGAGGGGCTGGTGCACACCTCGCCCTGGTTGAGGGCGAACATCGTGAAGCCTTCGAGGGCCTTGTCCCGCAGGTCGTCGTCGGCGGTCCAGATGTCGTCGAAGAAGAGGTTGGGGCTCTTGCCGCCCAACTCCAGTGTGACCGGCTTGAGATGCTCCGCCGCGTACTGCATGATCAGCCGCCCGGTGGAGGTCTCCCCGGTGAAGGCCACTTTCGCCACGCGCGGGCTGGACGCGAGCGGCTTGCCCGCCTCCTCGCCGAAGCCGTTGACGATGTTCACCACGCCCGGCGGCAGCAGGTCGCCGATCAGGCTCATCAGGTAGTGCACCGACACCGGGGTCTGCTCGGCCGGTTTCAGCACCACCGTGTTGCCCGCGGCCAGGGCCGGCGCCAGTTTCCACACGGCCATCAGGATGGGGAAGTTCCACGGGATGATCTGGGCGACCACGCCCAGCGGCTCGTGGAAGTGATAGGCCACCGTGTCTTCGTCGATCTGGCTGAGAGCCCCCTCCTGGGCGCGCAACGCGCCCGCGAAGTAGCGGAACTGGTCGACGGCCAGCGGCATGTCGGCGGCCAGGGTCTCGCGGATCGGCTTGCCGTTCTCCCAGGTCTCCGCGACCGCGAGCGCCTCCAGGTGCTGTTCCATCCGGTCCGCGATGCGCAGCAGGATCGTGGAACGCTCGGTGATCGAGGTGCGTCCCCACGCGGGCGCGGCGGCGTGCGCCGCGTCCAGGGCGCGCTCGATGTCCTCGGCCGTGCCGCGCGCGACCTCGGAGAAGGTCTCGCCGGTCACGGGGGAGGGGTTGGCGAAGTACCGTCCGAGGGCGGGCTCGACGTACTCGCCCCCGATGAAGTGGTCGTAGCGCGACGCGTACGACATGAGCGCGCCTTCGGTACCGGGCGCAGCGTAGCGGGCCATGGACGGTCCTCCCCTTGCCGGGCGCCGGCCGCCGTTGGCCGGTGCTCGCCGTGAGGCTAGGGGCGGGCAGGTTGCCGGTACGTTGCACGGCCGCGCGGTGAAGGGGCCGCGGGAGGTGGCGTGGTGCTCCTCTCCGGGGTGCTCCTCTCCGGGGTGCTCCTCTCCGAAGTGCTCCTCTCCGAAGTGGTGCGATCCCGCCGGTCGCCCGGGGCGTCCCGCGGCTGAACGCCGAGTTCCGCGTCGAGGGCCCGTACGCGGGCCAGCGCGGCCGTCCGGGCGGCAGCCGGGAGTACGGCGGCCAGGGCCCGCCAGACTTCGGCGTCCTCCGCGCCCCACGGGCTGCACACCCAGTCGGTCAGCAGCCCCGGGTCGGCCCGTGCGATCACGGCCGCCCGGGCCTGCTCCTCGATGCGGCGCCGGAGCCGGACGATGCCGGGTGCCGTGGAAGCGGGCAGCAGCGGGCCCGGGTACCGGGCCAGCGCCGCCGAGACGGCGCCCGAGGCCAGGTGGCGGGTGACGGCGGTGAAATCGGCCTCCAGGGGCGCGGCCGTGCGGTAGGGGCGGGAGAGCGGGGCCCGGGGACCCAACAGGCCGCGCAGCCGTGACATTTCGGCGCGCAGGGTCACCGGTGACACCGACTCGTCCTCGTACAGGGCGATCGCCAGTTCCTCTCCCGCCAGTCCCTCCGGGTGGTGCGCGAGCAGCGCCATGATCTCGCTGTGCCGCCGCCCGAGCCGGACCTCACGGCCACCACCGGTCAGCAGGGCCTCGTCGCGGCCGAGCGCGGTGAGGCAGTCCCCGGGAGCCCGCGGCGCCGGATCCAGCAACGCGAGCCGGGCCTCCGCCGCGTACGCCACCGCCCGTACGAAGGCCAGGGAGTGCGGATGGGCCAGCCAGTCGCCCCCGGTGACGTCGACGGCGCCGAGCAGCCTTCCGGTGTGCGGATCGCGGACCGGAGCCGCCGCGCAGGTCCACGGGTGCACCCGGCGGCTGAAGTGCTCGGCGCCGAAGACCTGGACCGGCTCCCCGACCGCCACCGCCGTGCCGGGGGCGTTGGTGCCCATCGCCGTCTCCGCCCAGCGGGCACCCGGCACGAAACCGAGGCCCTCCGCGCGCCGCATCGTGGCGGGTTCGCCCTCCACCCAGAGCAGGTTGCCCCGCGCGTCGCACACCGCCAGCAGATGGGCCCCGTCCGAGGCGAAGGCCCCCACGAGGTCCCGGAACAGCGGGAGCACCCGGGCCAGCGGGTGCTGCTCTCTGTACGACCGCAGTTCCGCCCCGGCCAGCTCCATCCGGGGCGTGCACTCCGGGCTGACCCGGGCCCGGGCGCAGCGGCGCCAGGACCTCGCGATGACCGCCCGCACCGGGGCCTCGACCCGCCCGTCCCGGGTGAACGCGGCGTGGGCCCGCCGTAGTTCCCGCGTCCGCTCGGCGGGGTCGGCCCCGCCCGGCAGAGCCACCGAAGGATCGTCCATGTCGCCCTCTCGCGGTGCCTTGGTACCCGGAGCGCCCCATCGTCGTACCGGCCCGCCGCCCCGACAAGCGGTACGTCGGCCAGTGCGGGCCACGGGGCGGCCGGTCCGCGCCGGTACGCCCCGGTCCGGCGGCCTAGTAGTGCTTGGTCAGGTTGGTGTGAGGGTGGGTATGTCGCGGTGACAGGTGGGGCAGGCGCCGGCCCAGGTGGCGAGGAGGGTCTGCAGTTCGCGGACGATTCGGTAGAGGCTCAGGCCGGCGCCGTTTCTTTTGGGGCTCTGGCCAGTCGCTGGAGGGTGCAGAAGGCGTGGGCTGCGGAGACGAGGGTGACGTGGTGGTGCCAGCCGTTCCAGGTGCGGCCCTCGAAGTGGGCAAGTCCCAGGGCCTGTTTCATCTCGCGGTAGTCGTGCTCGATGCGCCAGCGGAGCTTCGCCAGCCGCACGAGTGTGGTTAGCGGTGTCTCCGCGGGCAGGTTCGAGAACCAGAACTGGACCGGCTCTGCCTGATCGGCAGGCCATTCGGCCAGCAGCCAGCACGCGGGCAGTTCCGGCCCGTCGATGGCTTTGCGGACCTCGCGGCCGGCGGGCCGGACCCGAAGGGCAACGAATCGCGAGTACATCCGCTTGAAGCCGCTGCGGCCCGTGCCGGGACGAGATCCCTCGCGCCATTGCACTGGTCTGGCCGCCTGTTTCCCGGCCTCGATGACGAGGTTCTTCACGCTCCGGGCCGGTTCGGGATACCTTGCCACCGGCTTGCGTCCGGTGCCGCGGTAGGGCGGAGTGCAGGGCAGCGCGTCGCCGGGCTGGGCGGTCACGGTGGTGGAGATGCCCACCACGTAGTGCAGCCCGCGTTCCTCCAGGCCGAGACGGAAAGCGGCGGTGTCCCCGTATCCGCCGTCGGCGATCGCGAGGGGGACGTCCAGGCCCCACGACCGTGTCTCGTCGACCATGTCCAGGGCCAGCTGCCACTTCTCGACGTGGCCCAGGCCTTCGGGGATGCCGCACTTCGCCCGGCGGGCCGCCTTGACGGGATCGGCCTTCGGCGAGGCGGGGTCCCAGGTCTCCGGGAGGAACAGCCGCCAGTCGACCGCCGCCGAGGCATGGTCGCCGGCCAGGTGGAGCGAGACCCCTGCCTGGCAGTTGGTGACCTTGCCCGCGGTGCCGGTGTATTGCCGCGTCACACAAGCCGAGGCATCGCCGTCTTTGAGGAACCCGGTGTCGTCGATGATCAGTGCGGTCGGTTTGATCGCCGTCTGCATCATCCACGCGAGTCGGGCCCGCACGTGGGCCGGGTTCCATGGGCTGGAGGTGATGAAGTGTGCCAGGGCCTGCCGGTTCCCGTCCTCCCCGAGCCGGGCGGCCATGGGCTCGACGGACTTGCGTCCGCCATCTGTCAGCAGCCCGCGCAGGTAGACCGACCCCCACCGACGCTGATCCGCCCTCGCGAACGGTTCGAACACCTCCGCCGCGAAATCCTCCAGATCACACCGGACCGCAGCCAACTCCTCGGGCATCACACCCGATCAACGGAACAACCGATCATCCGGACACGCCACCAACGACTGAACCTGACCAAGCCCTACTAGTGCTGTGACCGGAAAGGTTCACCGGGTCGCGACGCCCGGCACGGCACCTCGCCGCGTTGTCGGACCACGCCGGTACGTCCAGGACGAGGCGCGGTCCTCCGCCTTGCGATGCACCGCACCGAACGCCGCGACCCGGCAAACCTTTCCGGCCACAGCGCTAGCCCGCCGCATCCTCCGGCTCCTCCGGGTCCAGCGCGGCCAGCGCCGCCGCCGGGTCCGTGGACGAGGGGCCCGCCGGGAGCCAGTGGTCCGCCGCCCGGCGGTACGGCCACCAGCGGCCCTCGCGGCCCAGGCGGAGCTGGCGGTCGCCGCCCGGCTCCGTCCAGCGGGCGCGGATCCGGCGCAGCACCGGGGCCGGGGTGCCGGTGTCGCTCTCGGTGCCGGCGTCCGCCCCGTCGGGCCAGGCCGCCGCCAGCGCGGCCCGGGCCCGGGCGAGCGACGCCCGGTCGGGGGCCCAGTCCTCCTCCAGTACCGCGACGGCCTGCGCCCCGCCGAAGCCCCAGGCGAGTACGGCCCGGTCCATGGCCGCCCGGTCCCTGTCGGAAGCCGCCGACAGGCGGGAGCGGACCCGAAGGTCATGAGCCTGCGCCGTGAGCCGTACGGCGTCCTGCGCCATCGTGGGCCCGGGCTGCGGGGCGCGCTCCGCGTGGCCCGCGGCGAGCGCTTCCGCCAGCAGCCGGTACGCCTGCGTCGCGGCCGCCTGCGCCAGGAACTCCACCCCGTCCACGTCCAGGCCCGGCGGCTCCGTCGCCGTCTCCGTGTCCAGGGTCGGAGGCTGGCCCGGCGCGTCCGGCAGCCGCGCGGGCGGGGGCAGCGGGGGCAGGTCGGCAGCCGCCGCGTAAACCTCCGACGCGTAGACCTCGGACGCGGGGACGACCGCGTCGGCGGCGGATTGCGGAGCCTCCGCTTCCGCCGTGCTGCGCTCCTCCAGCTCGGCCACCAGACCGGCCTCCGCACGCCCGCGCAGCAGCAGCAGCACGAAGGGGTCCTGGTCCAGCAGCCGCGCCACCTGGTAGCAGAGCGCCGCCGTGTGCGGGCAGTGGTCCCACTCGTCGCAGTCGCAGCGCGGGTCGAGGTCGCCGATCCCCGGCAGCAGCTCCACCCCGGCCGCCGCCGCGTCCTCCACGAGCTCCGGCGGCACCTCCCGGTCGAGCAGCGCCGCGATGTGACCCGACTCGGCGGCCGCCAGCCCGAGCAGCCGGTCCCACTGCGCTTCCGTGAACTCCTGCACCAGCACGTCGGTCCGGTGCGCCGTCCCGTCCGGGTCGCGCACCACGGCCGTCAGCCCGCCCGGCCGCACGGACACGGCCCCGACCGCGCCCGAACGCGCGTACCGGCGGCCCTGCTTGACCTGCTGCCCGTCCAGCGCACTGTCCTCCAGGGCGCGCAGCCAGGCATGGCCCCACCAGGTGCGGGCGAAGCCGCGGCCGGGGGCGGGCGGGAACGGCGGGAAGGTCTTCTCGTACGGGTCCTTGGCGTACGGGTCCTTCGCGTACGGGTCCTTCGCGTACGGGTCCTTGGCGTTCATCCGTGTCACTCCCCGGAGGCGGTCGGGCGGAGCGCGACGAGTTCGGCCAGCTCCGCGTCGCTCAATTCGGTCAGTGCGGCCTCGCCGCCCGCGAGCACGGCATCGGCCAGGGCCCTTTTGCGTTGCAGGAGTTCGGCGATCCGGTCCTCGACGGTGCCCTCCGCGATGATGCGGTGCACCTGGACGGGCTGGGTCTGGCCGATCCGGTAGGCGCGGTCGGTGGCCTGTTCCTCGACGGCCGGGTTCCACCAGCGGTCGTAGTGGATGACGTGCCCGGCCCGGGTGAGGTTGAGGCCGGTGCCGGCCGCCTTGAGGGAGAGCAGGAACACGGGCGCCTCTCCCGCCTGGAACCGGTCCACGAGCTCTTCCCGGCGCGGAACGGGCGTGCCCCCGTGCAGGAGTTGGGACGCGATGCCGCGCGCCGTCAGGTGGCGCTCGAGGAGCCGGGCCATCGTCACGTACTGCGTGAAGACCAGCACCGAGCCGCCCTCGGCCAGGATCGTGTCGAGCAGCTCGTCGAGGAGCTCCAGCTTGCCGGAGGCCGCCCCGGCGGCTTCCTTCGAGCCGGGCTGCTCCTTCGTGTACTGCGCGGGGTGGTTGCAGATCTGCTTCAGCGAGGTCAACAGCTTCACGACGAGCCCGCGGCGCTCCATTCCGTCCGCCCCGGCGATCGCGGCGAGGGTCTCGCGCACGACCGCCTCGTACAGCCCGGCCTGTTCGCGGGTCAGGGACACGGCGTGGTCGGTCTCGGTCTTGGGCGGCAGTTCGGGTGCGATTCCGGGGTCGGACTTCTTGCGGCGGAGCAGGAACGGCCTGACGAGCGCCCCCAGTCGGGCCGCCGCCCGCGGGTCGCGGCCGCTTTCGACCGGCTCGGCGTAGCGCGTGCGGAAGGTGCCGAGGCGGCCGAGGAGGCCGGGAGTGGTCCAGTCGAGGATGGCCCAGAGCTCGGACAGGTTGTTCTCGACCGGGGTGCCGGTGAGGGCCACGCGGGCGGCCGAGGGGATGGTGCGCAGGGCCTTGGCGGTCGAGGAACGCGGGTTCTTGACGTGCTGGGCCTCGTCCGCCACGACCATGCCCCAGCGCACGGCGGCGAGCCGGGGCGCGTCCAGGCGCATCGTGCCGTAGGTGGTGAGGACGAACCCGCCGGCCGCCCCTTCCAGGCCGCGGCCCGAGCCGTGGAAGCGGCGCACCGGCGTTCCGGGGGCGAACTTCTCGATCTCCCGCTGCCAGTTGCCCAGCAGCGAGGCCGGGCAGACCACCAGGGTCGGCCCTTCGTGCCCGTGCTCCTGGCGGTGCAGGTGGAGCGCGATCAGTGTGACGGTCTTGCCCAGACCCATGTCGTCGGCGAGGCAGGCTCCGAAGCCGAGCCCGGTCAGGCGGGCGAGCCAGCGCAGGCCGCGGAGCTGGTAGTCGCGCAGGGTGGCGCGGAGGGCGGCCGGGACCTGCACGTCGGCCCGCGCGTCGGCCGGCGCGGCGGCGTGCTCCGGGGCGGCGCGCTCCGGGGCGGCGTGCCCGGGATCCGGGTGCCCGGGGCCAGGGTGCCCGGGATCTGCCGGCTCCGGGTCCGCACCCTCGGGGTCGGTGGTGAGGAGCGTGCGGAGCCGTTCCAGCGCGCCGGTGGCCTCTACGTCGTACCGCGTGCCGTCGAGCTCCGCCGAGCCGGTCAGTACGGCGGCCAGCGCGTCGGCGGCCGTCACCTCGCGGTCCTGGCGGGCGAGGGCCCGGGCCCGCCGGGCCGCGGCCGGATCGATCAGGACCCACTGGTCGCGCAGCCGGACCAGGGGCCGCTTCGCCTCGGCGAGCCGGTCCAGCTCGTCGGCGGTCAGATCGCCCTGGCCGCCCAGTGCGTAAAGCCAGCCGACGGGGTGTGCCGCGGTGGCGGAGAGCAGGCCGGGCAGGTCGGAGCCGGATGAGGCCCGGCCCACGACGGCCCGCGCGGTGAGCGTCGTACGGGCGAGCCCGCGCGGCCAGTGCACCTGCACTCCGTCGGCCGCCAGGGCGCCGGAGGCCTCCCCGAGCAGCTCCGCGACCTCCTCGTCGGCGAGGTCCACCGCGTCGGGGACGGCCGCGCCGAGCAACGGCGCGAGGGGCGGCCACAAGCGGGCGGCACGGCGCAGGGCGCGCAGCGCGTCCAGACGGGCGCGGGGCGGGAAGGCGGCCGCGGCGGGCCCGGAGCCGGCCCAGACGTCGGCGGCGTCCGCGACGAGGGTGGCGTCCGCGAGGCCGTGCATCTGCAGGACGGCGCGGAAGGCGGGGGGTTCGGCGTCCGGGTCCACCTCGATGCGGAGCGAGACCCGCACCCCGGCGTCGTGCCCGGCCGCCACCTCCGCGGCCCAGTCGCGCAGCTCGGGGTGGAGCCGGGCCGGGCGCGCGGCGAAGGCGGGGCCGCCGGCGGCGGCGGGTGCGGCGGGGGAGCGGGGCAGGGTGTCGGCGACGGCGTCGAGGAAGGCGCGCAGCAGCGGCTCCGGGGCGGGCAGCCGGGGCGGGGCGCCGGGGTCGCCGTCCCCGCGGGGGCCGGCCGGTACGCAGTGCGCTTCGGGCGGCATGGCCGCCGCCAGCTCCCGGACCTCCTCCAGGTCGGCGGCGTCCAGCGGCCCGAGCCGCCAGGCGTCGTACCCGGCGGGGCTCAGGCCGGGCAGCAGCAGCCCGCGGGCGGCGAAGCGCAGGGCCAGCAGGGCGGCGGCGCCCCAGAAGGGCGCGGCGCCGGCCGAGGCGACGGCCCGGACCCGGGTGAGCAGGGGCAGGGCTTCGGCGAGGGGCAGGACGAGGGCCGTCACCGTGGTGCGCCGCAGATCGGGCGTGACGATGGTGAGCTGCTCGGAGGCGCCCCGGCCGTCCAGGTGCAGGTCCTGCGCCGGGTCCGTACGCCAGAAGGCGATCCGGCCTTCGCGGGCCGGTTCGGCGGGGAGGAAGGCGGCGGAGCAGGGGATGAGGCCGGAAATCGTCGGGAGCACGCATTCCTCAAACTTGACTACCGAGTACAGGGTGGCCGAGAGTAACCCACCCGCGGCCGCCCCGGCCCGTGGCGACACCGTGACCCGGGTCACTTCCCCGGCCGTTCGCGCGAGCGGGAACGGCCGGGCGCGAACGCGCGTTGTGTGGGGTAGTGGCCGACGGAGAAAGAGGGTGCCGCAGATGTCCACGAGCGGAAAGATCGCGGTTGCCGGTGTGGTGGCAGCCATCGTGCTGTTCTGGGCGGTCGGGTTCTGGGCCGGACTGCTGGTCCTGATCGGAGTTCCTGCGGCCGCCTACCTGCTGTTGGACTCCTCCCAGCGCCGTAGGCTGCGGGGCATATCCAGGAAGCAGATCGGCCGCTGACGGCGGCAGGGGGGTCAACCATATGAGCACGGCGCAGGTCGCGGCGGTCAGCAGCAACGGGGTCTACTCGTTCACCAAGCCCACGCGCGCGAGCATCACGCTCCTCGAAGGGCTCGGCGTCGAGGGGGACGTCCACGCGGGGGTCACGGTCAAGCACCGTTCCCGTGTGGCCCAGGACCCCACGCAGCCGAACCTCCGGCAGGTGCACCTGATTCACCGGGAGCTCTTCGAGGAGGTGGCCGAGGCCGGCCACGAGGTCGAGCCGGGCCAGCTCGGGGAGAACGTCACCACCGAAGGCATAGACCTGCTCGCCCTGCCGACCGGCACGTTGCTGCGTCTCGGTGCGGATGCGGTGGTGGAGGTGACCGGGCTGCGCAACCCGTGCCTGCAGATCGACACCTTCCAGCACGGTCTGCTCAAGCGGGTGGTGAGCCGGGACGAGGAGGGCAACCTGCTCCGCAAGGCCGGAATCATGGGCGTGGTCCACCGGGGCGGCACCATCCACCCCGGCGACACCATCGAGGTCACTCTGCCCCCGACCCCGCACGTCCCCCTCGACCGCGTCTGAGCCACATCCCCCGCGCCCCGCACTGCAGGCGCGGGGGAGCCCCGGCTCGAACACCGGGTGCCGATCAGTGCGCTGACCGGCTGGCGCCGACAGACCCGGCGCCGACCGACCCGGCGCTGACCGATGGGCGCTGACCGACCGGTGCCCGTTCTCTCAGCCGGTCCCTCAGCTGATCCACGCGCGAAGGCGTTCGCTGAGCACCACGTCATGGGGCAGTAGCTCCAGCTCGTGTGCGGGCACGTCCACCCCGTGCCGCCCGAGGACCCCGGCCAGGTGGCCCCAGTGCCCGGCCGCCATCTGCTCCTGCGTCATGCCGTCGAAGGGCTCGTCCGGCCCGACCACCGTCCGGGCCGTCTCCTCGATGTCCTCGGTGGAGGTCAGCGCGGGGATGCCCGCCGGGCCCGAGGTGCTCCAGCCGCGATCGTCGAGCAACACCACACTGCGCCCGTCCGCGAGTACGGCCTCCAGCCGTGCCGACACCGACAACTGCTGAGCGCTCGTGGTGCCGACGTCCAGATCGGTGTAAGTGACCAAACGGGTCACCGCAGTCATGCCGCACTCCTGTCGGCTCGCCCAACGCCCGGCCCTGTTCCCCGAGCTCCCCGGTGCGGCCCGTCGCCCGGGCGCTCACGGAATCCCGGAGCCTACACTCGGCGACGCCCCGCCCCGCCCCACCCGGCCCGGCCCCACCCCACCCCACCCCACCCGTCCGCCCCCGCGCGACTCAGTAGTAGTCGTGCATCAGCTCCGTCGCCCACTCCGGCTGGCGGTGCTCGCCGCGCGGGCCGAATTCCGTCATGTACGGCTTGAGGTCGAGCACGGGAGTCCCACCCACCGCGTCCAGCCCCTCCACGTGCAACTCCGGGCCGTCCGCCGCCAGGACGTCCACCTTCACGACGCGACAGCGCGAGAGGCCCAGCCGGTTGGGGCGGTTCTTGCCGCGCTGGGCGAAGATGCCGACGAGCGGCCAGTCCGGATTCCCCCGGGGGCGCCGCGCCCCCGTCTCGATCTTGGCCTCCGGCACCCGGTCGAAGTGGAAGACCACCTCGACGTGCGAGAAGTCCTCCATTCCGTACAGGGCTTGCGGACCGAACCGCTCCGGGTCCAGGCGGATCACCGCCGTCTCCCGCCCCCAGTCGTCGTCGACGACCGCCGAGCGGCCGCCCACCACCACACCCACCGGGACCACTTCCACCGGATCCATCAGCGCATCCTCCCCCTCACACCCGCCTCGGACACCACGCGTGCCTCGCCCGCGCACTCATGCCACCCGGTCCCACCCCGTCCCACCCCGTCCCCGCTCAGGCCGGCCGCACGGCGACCCGGTCCAGTGCCGTGAGCAGCTCCGACAGCTCCGGAAGCTTCCCGTGCGCCTCGTGCGGTACGGCCAGCACCTCGCTCGGCTCCTCGTCCAGCAGGACGAAGGCGGCCCCGCCGGTGCGGGCCACCAGCGACCACCCCGGCCCGTCGACGCGCAGCGTCCGCGCCTCGTCGCCCGCGAAGGACGACCGCACCCTGCCGGGCGGCGGCGGGCTCTGGGTGTACCCCAGGGCCTCCTCCAGGGCCCGGGCCAGCCCCGGGTGCGCGGCAGCGGCGGCCCCGCCGTCCGTGGCCACGCGCTCGCTCCAGGCGGCCCACTCCCGGGCTATCTGGTCGGCGCCCATCCGCCGCTGCACCGGACCCCAGGCCTCGGCCGACGGCGGGGCCAGCGGGACCCGCCCGGTGCCGTCGGCGCCCTGCTCGGGGTCGTGCGGATCGGGGATTCCCGCCGTGGCCACCGCGAGGTCCAGCGGCCAGCCCGCCAGGGATACCACGATGGACCGTTCGTCGGGGGACAGGTCGTATTCCATCCCGCAGTCCCACGAGGCGATGGCCATGGCCACGAGCGAGACGTCGTCGACCACGACCGTCCAGCGCGCGCCCTCCTCGTCCTGTCCCAGCACCAGGCCGTACCCGGCGGCCGCCGGCGGCACGCCCAGCAGCGAGCAGGCCTCGGGGTAGTCGTCACCCAGGATGCTCGGGAACTGCGCGGGGGTCAGCAGCACGGCGGTCAGCACGTACAGCGACCCGCCGTCCTCCTCTTCGGACACGTGGCCTCCCGGTCGTTCTCTCGTCGGCGCACCCTAACCAGCGAGTAACCACCGCGTCGAGAGCTGGCGGGAGTCGATTTCCAAGCCCGCCACCTGCACGGAGGCCCGGACACCCGCCACGGAAGCCCGCCGCAGGCGTCGGCGCGCCCAGGGCGACCGCGGCGCGCGTCGGCACGGACCGCGCACCCCGCCGCCGTCGGCGGGCCGACCGTCCTGTGCCGGCCGGCCGCGGGCCGCGGCGGGCCGTGCCGCACCGGTCCGGCACCGGGCACGTGGCCGACGTAGAGCATTCGTCGGTCAGGGGGTGCGGACCGCCAGTGCGAGGAAGCGGGTGTCCTCGTCCGCGTACGAGGTCAGCCGCCAGCCCGAACCGGCCAGGAGCGGGCCGAGGTTGTGCTCGGCGCGCATGTCGTCCGGGGTCAGCTCGCGGCCGTGGCGCGCGGCGAGGGCCGCCCTGCCGATCGGGTGGAACAGCGCGAGCCGGCCGCCCGGGCGGACCACGCGGGCGAGCTCGCGCAAGTTGGCCCCCGGGTCGGGCAGATGGGCGATGAGACCGGCGGCGAACACGGCGTCCAGCACCCCGTCGCGCAGCGGCAGCAGGGCCACGTCCGCCAGGAGCAGGGTGCCCTCGGCGTCCCGGCCGGCCGCGTGCGCGGCGATCAGCATCTGCGGAGTGACATCGGCGCCGAGCACCGTTCCCGACGGGCCGACGGCCGCGCGGAGCGCGGTCAGTGCCCGCCCGGTGCCGCAGCCCGCGTCGAGCACCCGGTCCCCGGGACGCAGTCCGAACTCGCCCACGGCGGTGGCGAAGGCGGGCTCGTCCCCGGGGAACTTGCGGTCCCAGCCGGCCGCGCGCGCCCCGAAGAACTCCTGGACGTGGCCGCGGTCCCGCGTCTGGTCCCGGGGCCGGTCCCGGGCCGGGTCCTGCGACCGGTCCCGGGTGTGGTCCTGTGTGCGGTCTTCGCTCATGTGCCCATGATCCCCCACCGGGGCTCCGGCACATGCCTGCGGAACGTGTGCAAGGTGGTACGCGGTGTGATCGAAGATGAACGTATCTCTGTCATATTCCAGCAGTTCCAGTGGCTTTCGAAATGCTGCCCGTGTTCGCTCCCTCACCCGGACTAGCTTCCGTGGCCATGGGACACCTGGACCACGCCGCCTATGGCTGGCTTACCCCCGCGCTGTCATACGTGATGGCTTCACTCGGCGCCGCCCTCGGCCTGCGCTGCACCGTCCGCGCGCTCGCCGCGACGACCCGAGCCTCCCGCCGCAACTGGCTCCTCACCGCGGCCTCGGCCATCGGCACCGGGATCTGGACGATGCACTTCGTCGCCATGCTCGGTTTCCACGTCACCGGGTCCGAGATCCGCTACAACGTGCCGCTGACCATCCTCAGCCTCCTCGTCGCGATGCTCGTCGTCGGCGCCGGAGTCTTCGCCGTCGGCTACGGGAAGGACCGCGGCCGGGCCCTCGTCCTCGGCGGCCTCACCACCGGCCTCGGCGTCGCCAGCATGCACTACCTCGGCATGGCGGCCCTGCGCCTGCACGGCTCGGTCTCCTACGAGCCGCTCACGGTCGGGCTCTCCGTCGCCATCGCGGTCGTCGCGGCCACCGCCGCCCTGTGGGCCGCCCTCAACATCAAGTCCCCGGTGGCCGTCGCCGTCGCCTCGCTCGTCATGGGCGCCGCCGTCAGCAGCATGCACTACACCGGCATGCTCGCGGTCGCCGTCGAGGTCACCCCCTCGGACGCGGCCCTGCCGGGCGCCACCGCCATGCAGTTCATCTTCCCGCTCGCCGTCGGCCTCGGCTCCTACCTGTTCATCACCTCCGCGTTCGTCGCCCTCTCGCCGACCGCCGACGAGCGGGAGGCCTCCGCGATGGCCTCCGCCGACCTGCGCCTGGGAGAGCGGGCCGCCACCGCCCCCGCGGGCTGAGGCGCCGCCGCCGGCGCCCCCACCGACACCACGCCACCGCCCCGCGACCGTCACGTACGTACGCACCGCCCGGAACGAGGAGCCCATGCGCAGACCCCGCAGAACACCGGAAGCAGCGGCGTCGCGGCCGCCCGCGCCCGCGCCGGCGGGTGGCCGCGGCAAGGGGCCGGGCCGCCGGGCACACGCCGGACCGCCCGCCCGGGAGCCGGCGGAGCACGAGGGCTCCGGCGCGCTCGCGGCGATACCCGGCGCGGCCGGGGCCGGCGGCCGCGGTCCGCGCCTGCGGCTGCGCCCCGCCACCGTCCGAGCGAAGATCGTCTCGCTGCTGATGGTGCCGGTGGTCTCCCTGCTCGCCCTCTGGGCCTTCGCGACCGTCGACGCGGCCCAGGACGTCGCCCGCCTCGGCCGCGCCCAGCACGTCGACCGGGAACTGCGGGCACCGCTCGACACCACCGTCACCGCGTTGCAGGCCGAACGGCGCACGGCCGTACGGCTGCTGGCCGACCCCACCGGCGGCCAGGCGGCCGCCGCCCAGGCTCCCGGCCGGGCCGCCGCCTTGGACGAACAGGCACGCCGTACCGACGGAGCCGTACGGACACTGCGGCTCGGCGACCGCAACACCGTGGCCGACTCCGGCGACTACCGCACCGACATCGTCATCCGACTGCGCGCCTTCATCGCCGCCGCCGAAGGGCTCGGTCCGGCGCGCAAGGACGTCGCCGAGCACCGGGCGACCCCGGAGGCGGCCTACGAGACGTACACCCGGGTGATCGACGCGGCGCTGGAAGTCGCAGGCGCCCTCTCCGGAGGCGGCCAGGACGCCGAACTGGGCGTCGACGCCCGGGTCCTGCTGGAGTTCGCGCGGGCCGGGGAGCAGCTGTCCCGGGAGGACGCCCTGCTGACGGCGCCGGGGCCGCGCACCGCCGAAACGCTTCGCCGGCTGACCGGCGCGGTCGAGACCCGGCGGGCCCTGACGGCCTCCGCCGCCCGGGACCTGCCCGCCGCCCAGCAGGACGCCTGGCAGTCCGTGGCCAAGAGCGCCGCCTACGCCGACCTCACCGGAGCCGAGGACCGGGCGCTGGCCGCCGCGGCCGGTGCCGGGGCGGCCGGCCCGCCCTCCGGCTGGGAGGCGGCCCACACCTCGGTCGCCGGCTCGATGCGGGAGATCGCGGACGCCGCCCACGCGGCGTCCGCGGACCGCACCGACCCGTTCGGAGCGGGCGCGCTGAGTCCCGCCGGAGCCGCCGTCGTCTTGGGCCTGGCCGCCGTGGCCGCCTCGCTCGTCATCTCGGTCCGCATCGGCCGGGCCCTCGTCGTCGAACTGGTCTCGCTGCGCAACACGGCGCTGGAGATCGCGCACCGCAAACTCCCGCAGGCCATGGACCGGTTGCGGGCCGGCCAGGACATCGACGTGTCCGCCGAAACCCCGCGGGGACCGGCCGCCGACGACGAGATCGCCCAGGTCGGCGAAGCCCTGGCCACGGTCCACCGGGCCGCGCTCAGCGCCGCCGTCGAACGCGCCGAACTGGCCAGCGGTGTGAGCGGGGTCTTCGTCAACCTCGCCCGGCGCAGCCAGGTCCTGGTCCACAAGCAGCTCACCCTGCTCGACTCGATGGAGCGGCGCGCCGACGACCCGAACGAGCTCGGCGACCTGTTCCGCCTCGACCACCTCACCACCCGGATGCGGCGGCACGCGGAAAGCCTGATCATCCTCTCGGGCGCCGCCCCCGGGCGCGCCTGGCGGATGCCGATCCCGCTGACGAACGTCGTACGGGCCGCCGTCTCGGAGATCGAGGACTACCCGCGCGTCGAGGTCCGCCAGCTCGCCGAGGCCGCCGTCGTCGGCGGAGCCGTCGCCGACCTCACCCACCTGCTCGCGGAACTCATCGAGAACGCCACCCAGTTCTCCCCGCCCCACACCAAGGTCCGGGTCAGCGGAGAACCCGTCGGCGCCGGCTACGTCCTCGAGGTCGAGGACCGGGGGCTCGGCATGGGCCGCGAATCCCTCCAGGAGGCCAACCGGCGCATCGAGCAGTCCGAGGCGCTCGACCTCTTCGACAGCGACCGGCTCGGGCTCTTCGTGGTCAGCCGCCTCTCGGCCCGCCACGGTGTGAAGGTGCACCTGCGCATGTCACCGTACGGCGGCACCACCGCGGTGGTGCTGCTCCCGAACTCCCTGCTCCAGGGCGCCCTCACGGCCGGAGCCCCGCAGCCCGAGGAGCAGGCGCCCGCCGCCCCGGCTCCGGAGCCGGTCACCGAACCGGTGCGGGAGCGGTTCAGGGAGCCGTCCCAGGCCATCAGCGTCGTACGGGACGACGCGCGCGGGGTCCCGGTCCCGGACCGGAGCCCCGTACGGGAGGAGCCCCGGCCCTCCCCGGTGGCCCCGCTGCGGCCGCGCGGCTCCGCGGGCGCGGTTCCCCGTACGCCCGCCCCGGCGGTCACGGCGGTCACGGCGGTCACGGCGGCCCCCTCGGGTCCATCGGCCCCCTCGGGCCCGGCCGCCTCGGTCACCGAACTGCCGCGCCGGGTCCGCCAGGCAAGCCTCGTCCCACAGCTGCGCGAAGCCCCCGTCCCCAAGGCCCCGGCCGGTGTCAGGGGGGCGGAGGAACCGCGCGGCCGCAGCCCCGAGCAGGCCCGCGAGCGGATGGCGGCGTACCGGGCGGGCTGGGTGCGGGGCACACAGGCGAGCAGCGAAGCCGGCGCGGAGGGTGCGGACGGTGCGGGCGGTTCCGGCAGGGCGGGCGGTCCGGGCAGTGCGGGTGGCACGGGCCGTGCGGGTGGCACGGGCGGGACAGGCAGTACTGGCGAAGGCGAAGGAGCACGATGATGATCGAACATCAGAGGATCGACCTCGACGGCGTCCGCAGGTCGGGCGAACTCGACTGGCTCCTGGACGACCTCGTGGTCCGGGTGCCCGAGGTCCGGCACGTCGTGGTCCTGTCCAACGACGGCCTGGCGGTGGGCGCTTCCAGCGCGCTCAGCCGGGAGGACGCCGAGCACCTGGCGGCCGTGGCCTCCGGCTTCCACAGCCTGGCCAAGGGTGCGGGCCGGCACTTCCACGCCGGGGGCGTGCGCCAGACCATGGTGGAGATGGACGAGGGCTTCCTCTTCGTGGCGGCCGCGGGGGACGGCTCCTGCTTGGCGGTGCTCAGCGGGGCCGGCGCCGACATGGGGCTGATCGCCTATGAGATGGCCCGGCTGGTCAAGCGGGTCGGCGAGCACCTGTACACCCCGGCCCGGTTCGCGGCGCGGCCGCCGGCCGCCGGTTGAGGGCGGCGGTCTTGAGCACGAACGGCCAGTGGTACGACGCCGAAGCGGGCCCGCTCGTGCGTCCGTACGCCATGACGGGCGGACGCACGAAGCCGGGACCGCACGGGGTCCGGTTCGACCTGATCGCGCTGGTCGCCGTGGACCCGGCGGGAACGGACGAGACGGCGGAGTCGCTGCTGGGACCCGAGCACCGTGCGCTGCTCGGCCTGTGCCGGGACGAGACCCAGTCGGTGGCCGAGCTCGCGGCGGACGCGGACCTGCCCGTGGGCGTGGTGCGCGTACTGCTCGGGGACCTGCTGGAGGCCGGACACGTCAAGGTCAGCAGGCCGGTTCCCCCCGCACAGCTGCCGGACGAGCGGATTCTGCGTGAAGTCATCGAGGGATTGCGAGCGCTGTGATGGGACTGAACGACAACGGGCCGGCGCCGGCCGCCGAGGGCGGAGAGGAGCTGGCGGCACTCGCGCTGAAGATACTCGTGGCGGGAGGCTTCGGCGTCGGGAAGACGACCCTGGTCGGCTCGGTCAGCGAGATCCGGCCGCTGCGTACGGAGGAACTGCTCAGCGAGGCCGGGGAACTGGTCGACGACACGGGCGGAGTCGACCAGAAGACGACGACCACCGTGGCCATGGACTTCGGGCGGATCACGATCAGGTCGGGGCTGTCGCTCTACCTGTTCGGGACCCCGGGACAGGACCGGTTCTGGTTCCTGTGGGACGAGCTGTCTCAGGGCGCGCTGGGCGCGGTGGTGCTCGCCGACACGCGGCGGCTGGAGGACTGTTTCCCGGCGGTGGACTACTTCGAGCACCGCAAGATTCCGTTCGTGGTGGCCGTCAACTGCTTCGCGAACGCCCGGCGGTACGCCTCGAACGAGGTCGCGCGGGCACTGGACCTGGATCAGGGGACGCCGGTGGTGCTCTGCGACGCGCGGGACAAGGACTCGGGGAAGGAAGTGCTGATCCGGCTGGTGGAATACGCGGGACGGGTGCACACGGCGCGGTTGCTGGAGTCGGTGGAACCGCGGGCCGATTCGGTGTGAACCGGCCCACGGCGAAGGACCGGCGCGGGATGGCGCGGGTGGGAGCGGCGGGTGCGGGGATGCGGGCAGTGCGGGCGGTGCCGGCGGTGCGGTCAGTCGGCCACGCCGGCTGCCGAGATCACCTTGTCGATGGTGACCCGCACGAGGAGTTCGCCGGGGACGGCGTTGCGGCGGCCGAAGGCCTCGCCGTGCTCCTCTCCCATGTAGCGGGCGCCGATCCTGGTCGACCAGGGGAGCATCGCGTCCAGGTCCTCGCTGATCTGTGCCCGGCCCTGGAGGACGACGTAGGAGAAGGGCGGCCGGTCGTCGTCCACGCAGAGCGCGACGCGGCCGTCGCGGGCCAGATTGCGCCCCTTGACGGTGTTCTTCCCGGTGTTGAACACGAAGGAATCGCCGTCGAGAACGAACCAGATGGGAGCGATGTGAGGGCTTCCGTCCTCGCGGACGGTGGACAGTTTCCCGGTGCGGGTGGAGCGGGAGACGAACTCCCGCCATTCCTCTTCAGTCATCTTCTTCACCATGGGTCCATCCTCCTTGCCGGAAAGCCGCTGGTGGGGAAGGCTGGCGGCACGAGTACGCGGGGTGGGGCGCGGCCGGTCCGGCCGCGTCGACGGGGAGGGACTGAATATGGCGCTGGACAAGCAGCTTGACTGGCTGCTGGACGACTTGACGCGGCGGGTGCAGCAGGTGCGGCACGCGGTGGTGCTCTCCAACGACGGCCTGGTGACGGGCGCGAGCGCGGGGCTGGCACGGGAGGACGCGGAGCACCTGGCGGCCGTCGCGGCGGGGCTGCAGAGCCTGGCGAAGGGCTCGGGGCGGCACTTCAGGGCGGGTGAGGTCCGTCAGACGATGGTCGAGTACGACGACGGGGTCCTCTTCGTCATGGCGGCGGGTGCGGGCAGCTGCCTGTGCGTGCTGAGCGCCTCCGAGGCCGATATCGGGCACGTGGCGTACGAGATGACGCTGCTGGTCAACCGGGTGGGGGAACACCTGGGTGTCGCGGAGCGGCGGATCACCGGCGGCTGATACCGGCGGGCGGCGCGGTTCGCCCGTTCCGGGTTGTCCACAGGCCCGGCGAGGCGTCGTTGCTCTGCGTTACGTTCTTCACACACAGTAATCACTCTGGTGGGGAGAGCGTGATGACACAGACGGTTCAGGCGCCGCAGACAGGGCAGGCGCCGCAGGTACTGCAGGCAGTACGGACACCGCAAGCGCCGCGGGCGACGGGCGCGGCGGACGCGACGGATACGACGCACATGGCGCAGGCCGCCGGGCTGATGGGCGGCGGGCGGGCCGCGGGGGAACTGGGGCTGAGCCGCAGCGAGTTCGCCCGCGCCGTTCAGCTGGGCATCGTACGGTCCGGACTCCAGGGGGCCGCCGGGACCGCCGGGGCGGCGCGGTACACCCGGACCGAGCTCGACCGGGTCCGGTCGGCCGAGGGATTCCCCGACACGCTGCGCGAGCGCGTGGAGACGGTCGCGGGAGCGGAGGCCGCGGCCGCCGTCCTGGGGGTCGGCCCGAGCCGGTTCACCCGGCTCGCACGCTGTGGGCACCTCACGCCGGTGGGATACCGGATCAACCGCTACCGAGTGGTGGTGTGGCTCTATCTGACCGCGGAGCTACGGGACTTCGCGGCCCGCGAGCCGGGGATGCTCCGCGGGAGCGCGCCGCCGGGGGACCGGGAGCTGATCGAGGCCAGGGCCGACCTGCGACCCGGGAAGTGGCGCGAGCGGCACGTCGGGCTGTTGCTGAGACGGACCGCCGACCCCTGGGAGCGGGCTGCCGTACTGGCCTCCGTGCTCCCCGAAGACGACCTGCGCGCGACCGTGCCCGACGCTGCGGAGCGGATCCTGCTCGGAGCACTCGCCCCGCCCCCGCCCTACGGGCACCCGCAGGTCCCGGCGGCCGCCGAGGTGGCGGCCCGGCTGCTGCGGGCCGGGTCACCGGACGAGGTCGGCTGGTACCGCACCAGCCTCGACTTCGCCCTGACCGGAGCGAGGGGTCAGTCGAAGTCCACGGGGGAGAGGGGGCCGACGTAGACCCAGGCCCCGTTCTCCCGGGCGAAGGAACTGTGCTCGTGCAGCGAGCCGGTGTGCCGGCCCTCGCGGTAGTGCGCCCGGAACTCCACTGAGCCCTCCGTCTCGAACATCCCGCCGCGCTCGGTGGCCAGGATCTCCAGCCGTTCCCAGCGCTGCCCGGGATCCAGGTCGAGCACGCCCGGCCGGGTCGTCGGGTGCCAGGAGCGCAGGAGGTAGGCGGTGTCGCCGACGGCGAAGGCGCTGAAGCGGGAGCGCATCAGCAGCTCGGCGGTGGGCGCCTGCCGCTCGCCGGAGTGGAAGCGGCCGCAGCACTCCGGATAGGCGGCGGGCAGCCCGCACGGGCAGGGCAGGGCTGGAGTGGCCGGGGTGGGCATGGGAACTCGCTCAGTTCTTCGAGGACGGGAGGGACTACTGGGGCGACACGGCCGGCTTGGAGGCCTTGGCGCCGTAGGGACGGAAGAGTCCCTCCTGGACGACCGACACCAGCAGCCTGCCTTCGAGGTCGTAGATGCGGCCGCGGGCCAGGCCCCGGCCGCCGTGCGCGATGGGCGATTCCTGGTCGTACAGGAACCACTCGTCCGCCCGGAACGGCCGGTGGAACCACATGGCGTGGTCGAGGGAGGCCATGTCGAAACCGCGCATGCCCCACAGGGGCTCCACGGGGATGCGCACGGCGTCGAGGAGGGTCATGTCACTGGCGTAGGTGAGGGCGCAGGTGTGCACGAGCGGGTCGTCGCCCAGCGGGCCGACGGCGCGCATCCACACCGCGCTGCGCGGATCGGCGTCCTTGAGCTCCTCCGGGGTCCAGCGGAGCCGGTCCACGTAACGGATGTCGAAGGGCTGGCGGCGGGCCATCCGCTCCAGCGCCTCCGGCAGCGTGCCCAGGTGCTCCCGGATCTCGTCCACGACCTTCGGGAGCGTGTCCGGGTGCGGGAAGTCGAGGCGGGGCGGCAGCTGGTGCTCGATGCTGCCCTCCTCCGGGTGATGGAAGGAGGCGGTCAGATTGAAGATGGTCTTGCCCTGCTGGACCGCGGTGACCCGGCGGGTGGTGAAGGAGCGCCCGTCGCGCACCCGCTCCACCTGGTACACGATCGGCACTCCGGGGATGCCGGGGCGCAGGAAGTACGAGTGGAGGGAATGGACGGGCCGGTCGCCCTCCGTGGTGCGGCCGGCCGCCACCAGCGCCTGGCCGGCGACCTGGCCGCCGAAGACGCGCTGCAGGGACTCCTGGGGGCTGGCGCCCCGGAAGATGTTGACCTCGATCTGCTCCAGGTCGAGCAGATCGACCAGCCTCTCGGCGGGGTTCGTCATCAGAGGATCTCCACTGTCGGGCCCGGCAGCCGGGACGGCGCCGGTCGGGTGCGGGTCGGGGGCCGGTTGCGGATCGCGTGGCCGCCCGGGCGGATCCGGGAGGCGGTCAGAGCTGGCCGAGTTCGCCGACCGAGGTGACGCGCAGGACCGCACGGCCCTCCTCGTCGGAGGCGGCGAGGTCCACCTCGGCGCTGATGCCCCAGCCATGGTCCCCGTTGGGGTCGGCGAAGGTCTGCCGGACGCGCCACAGGCCGTGTGCCGGGTCCTCCTCGATCTGGAGCAGCTTGGGGCCGCGCGCGTCGGGGCCCGTACCCAGGTCGTCGTACTCGTCCCAGTAGCCGTCCATGGCCTCGCCCCAGGCGTCGGCGTCCCAGCCGGAGTCGCCGTCCAGCTCGCCCAGCACGTTGACGTGGTCCAGGGCCGCCAGTTCCACCCGGCGGAACATGGCGTTGCGGACCAGGACGCGGAAGGCGCGGGCGTTCGCGGTGACCGGCTTGACCTGGTCGGCCTTCTCCTGGGCCTGCTCCGCCGTCTCCACCTCCGGGTTCGCCAGCTGCTCCCACTCGTCGAGCAGGCTGGAGTCGACCTGGCGGACCAGCTCGCCGAGCCACTCGATCAGGTCCTGGAGGTCCTCGGACTTGAGGTCGTCGGGGATGGTGTGGTCGAGAGCCTTGAAGGCGCCGGCCAGGTAGCGCAGCACGATGCCCTCGGTCCGCGCCAGTTCGTAGTACGAGGTGAACTCGGTGAAGGTCATCGCGCGTTCGTACATGTCGCGGATGATCGACTTCGGGGAGACGGGGTGGTCGCGGACCCACGGGTGGCTCTTGCTGTACACGTCGTAGGCGTGCAGGAGCAGCTCTTCGAGGGGCTTGGGATAGGTGATCTCCTGGAGCCGCTCCATCCGCTCCTCGTACTCGACCCCGTCGGCCTTCATCGCGCCCACGGCCATGCCGCGTTCCTTGTTCTGCTGGGCGGCGAGGATCTGGCGGGGGTCGTCCAGCGTGGACTCCACCACGGAGACCATGTCCAGCGCGTAGGACGGGGACTCCGGGTCCAGCAGGTCGAAGGAGGCCAGGGCGAAGGTGGACAGCGGCTGGTTCAGCGCGAAGTCCTGCTGGAGGTCGACGGTCAGCCGGATCGTGCGGCCCTCGGCGTCCGGGGTGTCGAGCTTCTCGACGACGCCGCCGTCCAGCAGGGAGCGGTAGATGGCGATGGCCCGCCGGATGTGGCGCAGCTGGGCCTTGCGCGGCTCGTGGTTGTCCTCGAGCAGGTGGCGCATCGCCTTGAAGGCGTCGCCGGGCCGGGCGATGACCGACAGGAGCATGATGTTGGTGACCTTGAAGCGCGAGGTCAGCGCCTCCGGGTCGGCGCCGATGAGCTTCTCGAAGGTGGTGTCCGACCAGGCCACGAAGCCCTCGGGGGCCTTCTTGCGGACCACCTTGCGGCGCTTCTTCGGGTCGTCGCCCGCCTTGGCGAGGGCCTTCTCGTTCTCGATGACGTGCTCGGGCGCCTGGGCCACCACATAACCGGCGGTGTCGAAGCCGGCCCGGCCGGCGCGGCCGGCGATCTGGTGGAACTCGCGGGCGCGCAGCGTGCGGACCCGGGTGCCGTCGTACTTCGTCAGCGCCGTGAACAGCACCGTGCGGATCGGGACGTTGACGCCGACGCCGAGGGTGTCGGTGCCGCAGATGACCTTGAGCAGCCCGGCCTGGGCCAGCTTCTCCACCAGGCGGCGGTACTTGGGCAGCATGCCCGCGTGGTGCACGCCGATGCCATGGCGGACGTAGCGCGAGAGGTTCTGGCCGAACTTGGTGGTGAAGCGGAAGTTGCCGATCAGCTCGGCGATCTTGTCCTTCTCCTCGCGGGTGCACATGTTGATGCTCATCAGCGACTGCGCCCGCTCGACCGCCTGGGCCTGGGTGAAGTGCACGATGTAGACCGGCGCCTGCCGGGTCTCCAGCAGCTCGGTGATGGTGTCGGTGATCGGCGTCGTGACGTACTCGTAGGACAGCGGAACGGGCCGGTTCGCGGAGCGGACCACCGAGGTGGGCCGGCCGGTGCGCCGGGTCAGGTCCTCCTCGAACCGCTTCATGTCGCCGAGCGTCGCCGACATCAGGATGAACTGCGCCTGCGGCAGCTCCAGGATCGGGATCTGCCAGGCCCAGCCGCGGTCCGGTTCCGCGTAGAAGTGGAACTCGTCCATCACGACCTGGCCGATGTCGGCGTACTTGCCGTCGCGCAGGGCGATCGAGGCCAGGACCTCGGCGGTGCAGCAGATCACCGGCGCGTCCGAGTTCACCGAGGCGTCGCCGGTCAGCATGCCGACGTTCTCGGTGCCGAAGAGCTTGCACAGGTCGAAGAACTTCTCCGAGACCAGCGCCTTGATCGGCGCGGTGTAGAAGGTGACCTTGTCCTGGGCCAGGGCCGTGAAGTGCGCACCCGCCGCCACCAGGCTCTTGCCGGAGCCGGTCGGGGTGGACAGGATCACGTTCGCGCCCGAGACGACCTCGATCAGCGCTTCCTCCTGGGCCGGGTACAGGGTGATGCCCTGGTCCTCCGCCCACGAGGAGAAAGCCTCGAAGAGGGCGTCGGGGTCGGCGTTCGGCGGGAGCTGATCAATGAGGGTCACACCCCCCATCTTGCCTGGCTTCCCACCGGATCAGGGAACCGGCGGACAGAAGGAAGATCATCGGCGGTACGCTGTGCCGTCGATGCGGCCCGAACGACACCGTCAACAGGGCCCGACCAGCACACCACCGGGGCGGGGAACGACCATGATGGGTCCGGCGCACTCACTGTCCGGGGCAGCGGCCTGGCTGGGGGTGGGTGCCGCGGCGGCAGCCTCCGGGCACCCGATGCCCTGGCCCGTCCTCGTCGTCGGCGCCCTCATCTGCGCCGGAGCCGCCCTCGCCCCCGACCTGGACCACAAGTCGGCGACGATCTCCCGCGCCTTCGGTCCGCTCTCCCGGGGCCTGTGCGAGGTGGTCGACAAGATCTCCTACGGGGTCTACAAAGCCACCCGGGCCCCGCGCGACGCCCGCCGCACCGGCGGCCACCGCACCCTGACCCACACCTGGGTCTGGGCCGTCCTGATCGGCGCCGGCGCCTCCGCCATCGCCGTCACCGCGGACCGGTGGGGCGTCCTCGCCCTCCTCTTCATCCACCTGGTCCTCGCCGTCGAAGGCCTGCTGTGGCGGGCCGCCCGCATGTCCAGCGACGTCCTGGTCTGGCTGCTCGGCGCGACCAGCGCCTGGATACTCGCCGGCGTGCTCGACCAGCCCGGCAACGGCTCCGACTGGCTCTTCACCGCCCCCGGCCAGGAGTACCTCTGGCTCGGCCTGCCGATCGTGCTCGGCGCCCTGGTCCACGACATCGGCGACGCCCTGACCGTCTCCGGCTGCCCGATCCTGTGGCCCCTGCCCATCGCGGGCAAGCGCTGGTACCCGATCGGCCCGCCGAAGATGATGCGCTTCCGCGCGGGCAGCTGGGTGGAGCTCAAGGTCCTCATGCCCGTGTTCATGCTCCTCGGCGGAGCCGGCGGAGCTTCGGCCCTCGGCTTCTTCTAGGTTCCTCCAGGTTCCTCGTGGCGATGGCCCGGTCCCGTCCGCGGCTGCGGACGGGACCGGGCCATCTCCATATCGCCATGAGGAGGCGCGGCGGGCGTCAGCCGTGCCAGGAGCGCCACAGGGCGGCGTACGCGCCGTCGGCCTCGACCAGGGCGTCGTGCGAGCCGAGCTCGGTGATGCGGCCGGCCTCGACCACCGCGATCACGTCCGCGTCGTGCGCGGTGTGCAGCCGGTGCGCGATCGCGATCACCGTGCGGCCGTCCAGCACCCGGGCCAGCGAACGCTCCAAGTGCCGGGCCGCGCGCGGGTCCAGCAGCGAGGTGGCCTCGTCCAGTACGAGCGTGTGCGGATCGGCCAGCACCAGTCGGGCCAGCGCGATCTGCTGCGCCTGTGCCGGGGTCAGCGCCGAGGCTCCCGAGCCGACCTCGGTGTCCAGACCGGCGTCCAGCGCCCGCGCCCAGTCCTCCGCGTCGACCGCGCCGAGCGCCGCCCACAGCTCGGCGTCACCGGCCTCCGTGCGCGCGAGCCGCAGGTTGTCCCGCAGGGAGCCCACGAACACGTGGTGCTCCTGGTTGACCAGGGCCACGTGCTCGCGCACCCGCTCCGCCGGCATCTGCGACAGCCGCGCCCCACCGAGGGTGATCTCACCGGTCCGCGGTGCGTAGATGCCCGCCAGGAGCCGGCCCAGCGTGGACTTGCCGGCGCCCGAGGGCCCGACCAGGGCCATCCGGGTGCCCGGCGGCACCGACATCGACACCTGGTGCAGTACGTCGACGCCCTCGCGGTACCCGAAGTGCACCTGGTCGGCCCTGACGTCCCGGCCGTCGGGGGAGACACCCGCGTCGCCCGCGTCCGGCTCGATCTCCCGCACGCCCACCAGCCGGGCCAGCGAGACCTGCGCGACCTGCAGTTCGTCGTACCAGCGCAGGATCAGGCCGATCGGATCGACCATCATCTGCGCGAGCAGGGCGCCCGTGGTCAGCTGCCCCACCGACATCCAGCCCTGGATCACGCAGTACCCGCCGATCATCAGCACCGAGCCGAGGATCGTCACGTAGGTGACGTTGACGACGGGGAAGAGGACCGTCCGCAGGAACAGCGTGTACCGCTCCCACGCCACCCACTCCTTGATCCGCCGCTCCGACAGCTCGATCCGCTGCCCGCCCAGGCGGTGCGCCTCGACGGTGCGGCCCGCGTCCACCGTCTCGGTGAGCACGGCGGCGACCGCCGCGTACCCGGCCGCCTCGGAGCGGTAGGCCCGGGGCGCCCGCTTGAAGTACCAGCGGCAGCCGATCACCAGGACCGGCAGCGCCACCAGCGCGGCCAGCGCCGGCGGCGGCGCGGTCACGGCGAGCGCCCCGTAGAGCAGCCCCGCCCAGACCACGCCGATGGCCAGCTGCGGCACGGCCTCGCGCATCGCGTTGGCCAGCCGGTCGATGTCGGTGGTGATCCGCGACAGCAGGTCACCGGTCCCCGCGCGCTCCAGCACGCCCGGCGGCAGGCCCACCGACCGCACGAGGAAGTCCTCGCGCAGATCGGCCAGCATCTCCTCGCCGAGCATCGCCCCGCGCAGCCGGACCAGTCGCACGAACACGGTCTGGACGCCGAGCGCCAGGGCGAACAGCAGGCCCACCCGGCCCAGATGGAGTTCGCGGGCCCCTTCCGAGAGCCGGTCCACGACCTGGCCCAGCAGGTACGGGCCGACCATGGAGGCGATGACCGCGACCGTGTTGACCCCCACCAGGACCAGGAAGGCCCGCCGGTGGCGGCGGAAGAGGCCGCGCACGTAGCCCCGTACCGTCGCGGCGCTGCCCACGGGCAGGGTCGCGGCCGTTTCCGGGGCGGCCGGATCGTATGGTGGCGGTGCCACGCCGATCATGCTGATTCCTCGATCTCAGTCAGTACGGATTCCAGCCGCGGGAGCTGCTGTTCTTCCACGGTCCGCTGCTCTTCCTCGGTCTCGCGGGTGACGACCGCCCGGTAGCGCGGGTCGCCGTGCAGCAGCTCGCGGTGCGTGCCGCTCGCCACCGCCTTGCCCTCGTCGATCAGCACGACCCGGTCGGCGCGGTCCAGCAGCAGGGGCGAGGAGGCCAGCACCACCGTCGTGCGACCGGCGCGCAGGGCCGCGATCCCGTCCGCGATCCGGGCCTCGGTGTGCGAGTCGACCGCCGAGGTCGGCTCGTCCAGCACCAGCACCTCGGGATCGGTCACCAGGGACCGCGCCAGGGCCAGCCGCTGGCGCTGCCCGCCGGACAGCGAGCGGCCGCGCTCGGTGATCCTGGCGTCCATCGGGTCGTCCACCCCGCCCGGGGCGGACTGCAGCAGGGCGTCCAGCACGTCCGCGCACTGGGCCGCCGCGAGCGCCGCCGGAGCTTCGACCGCCCCGGACGCCGGTACGTCGAACAGTGCGCGCAGCGTCCCGGACAGCAGGACCGGATCCTTGTCCTGTACGAGGACCAGCGTGCGCGCGGTGTCCAGCGCGAGCTCGTCCAGCGCGACGCCGCCCAGCAGGACGGAGGGTCCGGCCGCGGCGTCCATCGGGTGCCCGCCCAGGCGCTCCGCGAGGCGGCCCGCCAGGTCGGGATCCCCGCACACCACGGCGGTCAACCGGCCCGCCGGGACCAGCAGCCCGGTCTCCGGGTCGTACAGGTCTCCGCCGGGGGCCGGGGTATGGGCGACCTCGGCGGCGACGGCCGGTTCCGCGGCGGCCTCCGCCTCCGCGTCGGTCCGGGTCAGCGACAGCACGCGGGCCGCCCGCTTGGCGGAGGGGCGCGAGAAGGAGTACGCCATCGCGATCTCCTCGAAGTGCCGCAGCGGGTAGAGCATGGTCGCCACCGCGCTGAAGGCGGCGACGAGTTCGCCGACGTCCAGGCGGCCGTCCAGTACGAGAGCGGCCCCGTACCAGACCACCGTGACCAGCAGCGCTCCCGGCAGCAGCACCTGGACCGCGGAGATCAGCGCCCACATCCGGGCACTGTGCACGGCTGCTTCGCGGACCTGCTGCGAGGCCTCTCGGTAGCGGCCGAGGAAGAGTTCCTCACCGCCGATGCCGCGCAGGACCCGGAGCCCCGCCACGGTGTCCGAGGCAAGTTCGGTGGCCTTGCCCGCCTTCTCCCGCTGGAGGTCGGCGCGTTGGGTGGCGCGCGGCAGCAGCGGCAGGACGGCCAGGGCGAGCACCGGCATGCCGAGGGCCACGACCACGCCGATCGTGGGCGCGTAGAACAGCAGGACGACACAGCCGATGACCAGGGTCAGGGCTGCGGCCAGGAAGCGGGAGACCGCCTCGACGAACCAGCCGATCTTCTCCACGTCACCCGTGGAGACGGCCACCACCTCGCCCGCCGCGACCCGCCGGGTCAGGGCGGAGCCCAGCTCGGCGGTCTTGCGGGCGAGCAGTTGCTGGACCCGCGCGGCGGCGGTGATCCAGTTGGTGACGGCCGTGCGGTGCAGCATCGCGTCGCCGAGCGAGATCGCGACGCCGAGCAGCGCGATCAGACCGCCGACCCACAGCAGCCGGGCGCCGTCGCCGTCCACGACCGCGTCGATGCCCATGCCCACGGTGTACGGCAGGCCCGCGATGCCGCCGAAGTGGAGCAGCCCCCAGCACAGGCTTTTGGCCTGTCCGCCGAGTTGGCCCCGCCCCAGCCACCAGAGGAACCGGGGGCCGGAGCGAGCATCGGGTACCCCTGGGTCCGGATACGGAAGATCGCTGATCTGCATGACGCCCCATGACTGGTCGAGTGTTCCAAACCGTGCAAGGTTCGCGTTCCGGACCGGTCCAGGGCAATCGATTTTCCGTTGGCCCCAGCTCTTCGCCGCAGGGTCTGCTCACCCGGCGAGCGGGCCGGAACCCGACGCCGTCCTGCTCCGGGCCGGGGACACCGGGCCGCCGGGCGCGTCCAAGCGGCTTCGGTGTCCGCTGTCAAGGCACGAATTCCCGAGACGTGACGCGCGGTCTTTCGATCATGCCTAGTGGAAAGCGACCCTTTACTTCGCATGACGGCTTGGGAGAGACCAATGGCGACGACCCTGATCGAGATCAGGCGCTGGGCGGCCGCTGACCGAATGGCGGAGGAATCGGACGGCATTTCCCTCGCCCGGTCCGTGACGGAACACGTGCGGCGGACAGGAAAGCATTTCCTTTCGGATCGAGTGCTGGTGCGACTGAGTGACATCAGGCGACGGCACGGGGCGAACCGCCCGTTCCTCAGCGCTTTCCTCGACTGCGCGCTCGACAAACACGAGGGACGTTTCCAGAACCGCACCTATCTCGCACTGCCGGTCCTGGAGCTCCTCATGGACGACCGGCACGCCCCGCTGAGCGCGGACCGGATGTCGACCCTGCTGATGGCCGACGTGGTCCGCTTCGAGATCGAGGCGGCGGCCGGTGCGCCCGAGGGGCCCGAGCGGGGCCGGCCGGACGAGTCGACGCTGAGCACGCGGCTGAGGCACGCCCTGCGACTCGTGACGACGGGGCTCGGTCAGGCGGAGACCGACGACCTTCCGTCGCGGCTGGCGCACACTCCCCGGCACCGCCTCGAAGACCTAGTCGACCGCCTGCCCCGGCCGGCGACGACCGATTGCGGCCGGTGGTTCGACGTCACCGTCCAGCCCGTCTCCGTCGTTCATGACGAATACTTCTTCATCCGCGTCCTCCAGACCCACGAAATGCATTTCACCGCGATAGCGGCAGCAGTGAAGAAGGTCATCGAGGCGCTGCGCGCGGGCAATCCGGAAGGGGCCGTGGAGCTGCTGGACCACGCGGTGGTGATGTTCGAGCGGGCCGCGACGCTCTTTCGCGTCGTGGCCACGATGAGGGCGGAGCAGTTCTCCGCTTTCCGGCAGTACACCCAGGGTGCCAGCGCCATTCAGTCCGATCAGTACAAACGGTTCGAGAGCCTGTGCGGTGTTCCGCCCGTACCGCGCCTGCAGTCGTCCGCGTTCACGAGCGTGCCCGCCGTACGGGCCGAGGTGGAAGATCCCGGCCACGACACCGTCACCCGGGCCTACCTCGACCTCCGCAACGAGGGGCGTTTCGACCGGGCGCGGTGGAACCGCCTCGACACGGCGATCAGCCGTCTGGAGAGCGGGCACCAGCGGTGGAAGTCGGCACATCGCGGGCTCGCCGCACGCATGCTCGGCGACGCCCATGGTTCGGGCTACACCGACGGCGTTCCCTACCTGACGGAATGCCTGGGGAACCGACTGTTCTGGCAACTGGACACGGTCGACCGGACATCAGCCCCCGCTGCGTGAACCCTCCTTCATCGCGGCCTACGGGCGGGTGGCTCGCTCCAGTTCCAGCAGCGCCGAGTAGTAGCTGCGGCCCGTGGCCCGGTCCATGCCCACCTCGCACATCCGGTTCGCCGACAGGTGCGCGTCGAACTGCCGCGCTGTGACCTCGGCGGCCTCGCGGGCCGTCGCCGACTCCGTCAGCTCCGGGTGCAGCATGCCGCGGTCGCCCGCGAAGGCGCAGCACCCGGTGTCATACGGGACCACCACCTCGTCGGCGCAGGCCTCGGCGACCGCCCGAAGCTGTGCCTCGTCGTCCAGGTGCCGCATCGAACAGGTGGGGTGGAGCACCGCCGAGCCCACCGTGCGCCGGACCTCCAGGTGCGGCAGCAGTTCCTCGGCGGCCCAGACGACGGAGTCGACGATTCGCAACTCCGCGTGGAGCGAGCGGTTGTCGTCGGTGAGGTACGGGACCACCTCGTGCGCGATGCCCAGGGTGCAGGAGGACGCGTCGACCACGAGCGGCAGCCGCCCGCCGGCCGTCCAGCCCCAGGCGGCCTCCACGATCCGGTTGGCCATCACGCGGTTGCCGGCGTCGTACCCCTTGGAGTGCCAGATCGTCGCGCAGCAGGTGCCCCGGACGTCTCCGGGGATCCACACCGGCCTGCCGGCCCGCTCCGACACCGCCACCACGGCCTCGGGCAGGGAGGGCCCGGACGTGCCGTCGGGGCCGCCGAAGATCCGGTTGACGCAGGCCGGGTAGTACACCGCGGCGGCGCCCCCGCGCCGGGTGGCGGGCAGTTTGCGGGCCGCGGCGCCGGGGACCTGCGGCAGCCACTCCGGAACCAGGTCGGGCCGTACGGCCCTGCGCGCGGCCCCCGTCACGGCCTGGAGGATCCGGTCCCCGACGGCGTCGGTGATCTTGTCGGCGGCGGCCACGGCCAGCCGGGCGGCCACCTCGACCGCGCCGAACCGCAGGGCGGCGAGCTCGGCCGCACGCTCCTCGCGCGGGCTGTGCCGGCGGTGGCGGAAGTCCTTCATCAGGGCGCCGGTGTCGATGCCGACGGGACAGGCGAGCTTGCAGGTGGAGTCGCCGGCGCAGGTGTCCACGGCGTCGTACCCGTACGCGTCGAGCAGACCGTCGAGCACGGGGGAGCCGGGCTGCTGGCGCATCATCTCCCGGCGCAGCACGATCCGCTGGCGCGGGGTGGTCGTCAGGTCCTCGCTGGGGCAGGTCGGTTCGCAGAACCCGCACTCGATGCAGGGGTCGGCGACGGCCTCCACCTGCGGGATCGTCTTGAGGCCGCGCAGGTGCGCCTTCGGGTCGCGGTCCAGGAGGATCCGCGGGGCCAGCACCAGGTCGGGGTCGATGACCCGCTTGGTGCGCCACATCATCTCGGTGGCCCGGGGCCCCCACTCCAGTTCCAGGAAGGGGGCCATGTTGCGGCCGGTGGAGTGCTCGGCCTTCAGGGACCCGTCGAAGCGCTCGACGGTGAGCCGGCAGAAGGCCTCCATGAAGGCGGCGTACCGCTCCACGTCGGCCGGCCGGGCGGCGTCGAAGGCGAGCAGGAAGTGCAGGTTGCCGTGGGCGGCGTGACCGGCGACGGCGGCGTCGAAGCCGTGCTCCGCCTGGAGTTCGAGGAGGGCCTCGCAGGCCTCGGCCAGCCGGGACGGTGGGACCGCGAAGTCCTCGGTGATCAGGGTGGTGCCGGAGGCGCGGGCGCCGCCGACGGCGGTGACGAAGGCCTTGCGGGCCTTCCAGTAGCCGGAGATGGTCCTGGCGTCGCGGGTGAAGGCGTTGGTCACCGAGGCCACCGGGGCCACCAGGTCCAGGCCGGCCAGCACCGCGGCGGCGCGCCGCTCGTACTCCGCGCGGCCGGCCTCGTCGGGGGCCCGGAACTCCACCAGCAGCGCGGTGGTGTCCTTGGGCAGAGCGGCCCAGTCGGCGGGGACGCCCGCGACGCTCACCGAGGCGCGCAGGGTGTTGCCGTCCATCAGCTCGACGGCCAGCGCCCCCGCCTCGTTGAAGAGCGGTACGGCGGCGGCCGCGGCGGGCAGCGAGGGGAAGAAGAGCAGGGCGCTGGTGAGCTCGCGGTCCAGCGGCAGGGTGTCGAAGACGACCTCGGCGATGAAGCCGAGGGTGCCTTCGGAGCCGACCATCAGACCGCGCAGGATCTCCACCGGGGTGGCGCCGTCGAGATAGGCGTCGAGGCGGTACCCGGTGGTGTTCTTGATCTCGTACTTGGCCCGGATGCGGGCGACGAGCCCCGGATCGGCCTCGATCTCCTTCTTGATCTCCATCAGGCCGTGGCACAGGGCGGGCTCGGCGTGCGCCAGCTCCTCGTCGGCGCGCGGGTCGGCGGTGTCCACGACGGTGCCGCTCGGCAGGACGAAGGTGAGGGAGGACAGGGTGCGGTACGAGTTCCTCGTGGTGCCCGCCGTCATGCCGGAGGCGTTGTTCGCGACGACGCCGCCGAGGGTGCAGGCGATGGCGCTGGCCGGGTCCGGGCCCAGGACGCGGCCGTGCCGGGCGAGCGCGGCGTTGGCGCGCACGACGGTGGTGCCGGGCTGGATCCGGGCCCGCAGGCCTTCCTCCAGCACCTCGACCCCGGCCCAGTGACGGCGGACGTCGACGAGGATGTCCTCGCCCTGGGCCTGGCCGTTGAGCGAGGTCCCGGCGGCCCGGAAGACCACCTCGCGCTGCTTGCCGTGGGCGTAGGACAGGACGGCGGAGACGTCGTCGATGTCCTCGGCGATCACGACGACCTGCGGCAGGAACCGGTACGGGGAGGCGTCGGAGGCGTAGCGGACCAGGTCGGAGACGCCCGAGAGCACCTTGCCGGCGCCCAGCAGCTCGGCCAGCTCGCTCCGCAGCGGCTCGGGGGTGCCCGTCGACCTGTGGTCGGGCACCCGGTCGGGGGCGGGGCCGCTGATGGTGCGCGGGCGCAGGGCCCCCGGCTTCGGTTCCAGCAGTGGCATCTGCAGCCCCTCAACTCGCGCCGTGTCGGTCGTTCTCACTCGTTCGGCGCAGCCACCGGCCCTGTCCCGGCCGGACCGTCGCCCGTCAGCAGCCGTGCTCCGCCGGAGCGTCCGCCAGAGCGTTCAGCAGCCCGCCGAGCACCTCGCGCTGATCGGCGGTCAATGGAGCCAGGATCTCCTCTGCGGCGCCGGTTCGCGCGTTGCGCAGACGGCGCAGCGTGGCGCGGCCGGTGTCGGTGAGCTCGATCCTTATGACACGGCGGTTCTCCGGGTCCGGCACGCGGCGGACGCAGTCGGCGCTCTCCAGGCCGTCGACCAGCGTGGTCACGGCACGGGGCACCACCTCCAGGCGGGCGGCGAGGTCCGCCATCCGGGGCGGGCGCGCCGTGGAGAGGTGGGCGACGGTGCGCAGCAGCCGGGACTGGGCCGGGGTGATGCCGAGCGGCTCCAGATGGCGCTTCTGGATGCGGTGGAGCCGCCGGGTCAGGCGGAGCAGCTGCTCGGCGAGCACGCCGTCGGTGGTGTCGGTGGTGCCGGTCGTGTCGGCGCCGCCGGTGCCGTCGGTGCTCTCGGCCGTCCGGGCGCTGTCGGTCTCGGAAGCGGTGCTCATGCTGCGGTCCTCATAATGGGAACGATATCAGGACCAGATTCATTGTGAGTATAGGTAACAATGAGCTATGCTCATTCGAGTCTCGTCACCTGTCATGAAGGAGGCCCATGCGCCCCAAAGAACCCGAGTGGGAACCCTCGAAAGAATCCCTCGACCCCAGTGGCCCCGCCCCGGACGAGCGGCCGCGTGAGCTGCGCCGCATCGTCGGCCTCTTCCGGCCCTACCGGGGCCGCCTCGCCGTCGTCGGCGTGCTGGTCGCCGCTTCCTCGCTGGTCGGAGTCGCCACCCCCTTCCTGCTCAAGGAGATCCTGGACGTAGCGATCCCGCAGGGCCGCACCGGGCTGCTCAGCCTGCTCGCCCTCGGCATGATCGCGACCGCGGTCGTCACCAGCATCTTCGGCGTGCTCCAGACCCTGATATCCACCACCGTCGGCCAGCGCGTCATGCACGATCTGCGCACCGCCGTCTACGCGCAGCTCCAGCGGATGCCGCTGGCCTTCTTCACCCGTACGCGCACCGGCGAAGTGCAGTCCCGCATCGCCAATGACATCGGCGGCATGCAGGCCACGGTCACCTCCACGGCGACCTCCCTCGTCTCGAACGCGACGGCCGTCATCGCCTCCGTCGTCGCCATGCTCGCGCTCGACTGGCGGCTCACGCTCGTCTCGCTCGCCCTGCTGCCCGTCTTCGTGTGGATCAGCCGCCGCGTCGGCGGCGAGCGCAAGAAGATCACGGCTCAGCGGCAGAAACAGATGGCCGCCATGGCCGCGACGGTCACCGAGTCCCTGTCGGTCAGCGGCATCCTGCTCGGCCGCACGATGGGCCGCGCCGATTCCCTCACCACCTCCTTCGCGGAGGAGTCCGAGAAGCTCGTCGACCTCGAAGTGCGCTCCAGCATGGCCGGGCGCTGGCGGATGTCCACCATCGGCATCGTCATGGCCGCCATGCCCGCGCTCATCTACTGGGCGGCCGGCATAGCCCTGCAGACCGGAGCGCCCTCGCTCTCGGTCGGTACCCTCGTCGCCTTCGTCACCCTCCAGCAGGGCCTGTTCCGGCCCGCCGTGAGCCTGTTGTCGACCGGCGTCCAGATCCAGACCTCGCTGGCGCTGTTCGCCCGCATCTTCGAGTACCTCGACCTGCCGGTGGACATCACCGAGCGCGAGGACCCCGTCCGCCTCGACCGCGCCAAGGGTGAGGTCCGCCTGGAGGACGTCCACTTCGCCTACGACACCAAGGGCGGCCCCACCCTGACGGGCATCGACATCACGGTCCCGGCCGGTGGTTCGCTCGCGGTGGTCGGCCCGACCGGATCCGGCAAGAGCACGCTGAGCTACCTCGTGCCCCGGCTCTACGACGTCACCGGCGGCCGGGTCGCCCTCGACGGCGTGGACGTGCGCGACCTCGACTTCGACTCCCTGGCCCGCTCCATCGGCGTGGTCTCCCAGGAGACCTACCTCTTCCACGCCTCCGTCGCCGACAACCTGCGCTTCGCCAAGCCCGACGCCACCGACGAGGAGATAGCGGAGGCGGCCCGCGCGGCGCAGATCCACGATCACATCGAGTCCCTGCCCGACGGGTACGACACCCTGGTCGGTGAGCGCGGCTACCGGTTCTCCGGCGGAGAGAAGCAGCGCTTGGCCATCGCGCGCACCATCCTGCGCGACCCGCCGGTGCTCATCCTCGACGAGGCCACCAGCGCACTGGACACCCGCACGGAGCACGCCGTGCAGCGCGCCATCGACAACCTCTCCCAGGGCCGCACCACCATCACCATTGCCCACCGGCTCTCCACCGTCCGTGACGCCGACCAGATCGTGGTGCTCGACGGAGGCCGGATCGAGGAGCGCGGCACCCACGAGGAACTGCTGAAGGCCGACGGCCGGTACGCCGACCTCGTCCGGCGCGACCGGGAGAGTGCGCTCAAGCCGGAGACCCCGGCGTCCGGAGACCTCCTGTCCGGGGCGCTCGGTTCCGAGATCCGCAAGGCGGATCTGCTCAAGCCCGGGACCTTCAAGCCCGACACCCTGCGCGGCACCGAGCCGACCCCGGTGAACGTGTGATCGTATGACCGGCACACGGGTCGGATGTCGGGAATCCGGTGGTTCGCGGGTTAGCGTGCCCGCATGCGTCATGAGAACCGGCCGTCGTCACCGCGCCGTTCCCGGCTCACCCGCCGGGGCAGGCTGGCGCTCTTCCTCGGAACCGTCCTGGGACTCGGGGCAGCCCTCCTGATCCCCCTGTTTCCCGGCGAGGAACCGCCCGAGAAGCCGCGTCAGTTGCTGATCCCCGAGGGCTGGCGGGCCCCGCAGGTCTACGCCGCCATCGACCGCGAACTGAAGCTCCCGGCCGGCTCCGCCAAGGCCGCGGCCGCTACGGCCGCCCTGCCCCTGCCCGCCGAGGCGAAGGGCAATCCGGAGGGGTACCTCTTCCCGGCCACCTATCCGGTGACCTCACAGTCCACTCCGGTCTCACTGCTCACGTACATGGTCGAGACGGCCGGCAGGAGCCTCGCCACCAAGGCCGTCGCGGACGGCGGCAAGGCCCACGGAATGACCCCGTACCAGACGGCCACCCTCGCGAGCATCATCGAGGCGGAGGCCGAGACCCGCGGGGACATGGGCAAGGTCGCCCGGGTGGTCCACAACCGGCTGGCGAAATCGATGCCGCTCCAGATGGACTCCACCATCAACTACGCGCTGAACCGGTCCACGGTGGACACCAAGCTGAGCGAGACGAAGATCGACAGCCCCTTCAACACGTACGAGCGCCAGGGACTGCCGCCCACCCCGATCGACAGCCCCGGCCTGCAGGCCATGGCGGCCGCGGTGGCACCGACGCCCGGAGACTGGCTCTTCTTCGTCACCGTGAAGCAGGGAGACACCCGCTTCTCGGCGACGTACGAGGAACACAAGCGGCACGTGGCCGAGTTCAACCGGATCCGGGCGGCCTCGCGCACCACCTGATCCGAACGCGACGCCTCAGCGGATGCCGGACCGGGTGCGGGTGAGCAGGCGGCCGATCTCGCGGACCGCGGCGCCGCCGGCGCGGTTGGCGCCGATGGTCGATGCCGAAGGGCCGTAGCCGACCAAGTGGATCCGCTCGTCGCGGACCGCGCGGGTGCCGTCGAGCCGGATGCCGCCGCCCGGCTCGCGCAGGCGCAGCGGAGCCAGGTGGTCGATGACCGGGCGGAAGCCGGTGGCCCACAGGATCACGTCCGCTTCGACCCGGGTGCCGTCCGACCAGGCGGCCCCCGTCCTCGTGAGGTGGCCGAACATCGGCCGGCGGTCCAGGACGCCCGACTCCAGCCCGCCCCGGACGGCCTCGTTCAGCGGCAGTCCGGTGACGCTGACCACGCTCCGGGGCGCCAGGCCCTGGCGTACCCGGTCCTCGACCAGGGCCACCGCCGCACGGCCCTGCGCCTCGCCGAAGCTCCCGTCGCGGAACACCGGGGGCCGGCGGGTGACCCAAGTGGTCTCCGCCGCCACCTCGGCGATCTCCAGCAGGTGCTGCACCGCCGAGGTGCCGCCGCCCACCACGATGACCCGGGCTCCGGCGAACTCCGCGGGTCCCGGGTAGTTCGCCGTGTGCAGCTGGCGGCCCCGGAAGAGTTCCTGCCCCGGGTAGCGCGGCCAGAACGGCCGGTCCCAGGTCCCGGTGGCGTTGATCAGCGCCCGAGCCGACCAGGTCCCGGCCGGGGATTCCACCAGCAGCCGGCGGTCCGCCCCGTCGCGTACGGCGGTGACGTCCACGGGGCGGTGTACGCGCAGGTCGAAGCGGTCTTCGTAGGCGGCGAAGTACTCCGCGATCACCTCGGAGGACGGACGCAGCGGATCGGCGCCGGTCAGTTCCATCCCGGGCAGCGCGTGCATGCCGTGGACCTTGCCGTAGGTGAGCGAGGGCCAGCGGAACTGCCAGGCGCCGCCCGGGCGCGGCGCGTGGTCCAGGACCACGTGGCCGATGCCCGCCCGCGCCAGGTGGTAGGCGCCGGACAGACCGGCCTGCCCCGCGCCCACGACCACCACGTCCACGTCCTGCACCGCGAATTCGTTCACGGTTCTACCAACTGGGAGCGGCGCCGAGATCTTCCCGGAGCCGGAGCCGGAGCCGGAGCCGGAGCCGGAGCCGGAACCCGAACCCGAATCCGGGCCCCGGCTCAGCGCGCGAGCAGGCCGCGCGCCGCGAGCTCCGGGGTCACCCCCTCGCCGAACCAGTACGCCTCCTCCAGGTGCGGATAGCCGGACAGCACGAAGTTCTCGATCCCGAGCGCGTGGTACTCCTCGATCCGGTCCGCCACGTCCCCGTGGCTGCCGACCAGGGCGGTGCCGGCGCCGCCGCGCACCAGCCCGACCCCGGCCCACAGGTTCGGGGAGATCTCCAGTTTGTCGCGCGAGCCGCCGTGCAGGGCCAGCATCCGCTGCTGGCCGACCGACTCGCTCGCGCCCAGTGCCGCCTGCGCCGTGGCGATGGACGCGTCGTCCAGGTCGCCGAGCAGCCGGTCCGCCGCCGACCAGGCCTCCTTCGCCGAATCCCGGGAGATGGTGTGCAGCCGGATGCCGAACTTCACCGTCCGGCCCCGCTCCTCGGCCAGCGCGCGGATCCAGTCGATCTTCTCCTTGACCTCCTGCGGCCGCTCGCCCCACGTCAGGTACACGTCCGCGTGCTCGGCGGCCACCGGACCCGCCGCGGCCGAGGACCCGCCGAAGAAGATCTCCGGCAGCGGGTCGGGCGGCACCGCCGTCAGCCCGCCGTCGACCCGGTAGTGCTCGCCGTGGAAGTCGAAGGGCTGCCCGCCCCAGACGCCCCGTACGACCGAGAGGAACTCGGCCGTGCGCGCGTAGCGCAGATCATGGCCGAGGTGGTCGCCGAAGCGCCGCTGCTCCGCCGAATCGCCGCCCGTCACCACATTGAGCAGCAGCCGCCCGCGCGTGATCCGCTGGTATGTAGCCGCCATCTGCGCGGCCAGGGTCGGCGAAATCACCCCCGGCCGGAAGGCCACCAGGAACTTCAGCCGCTCGGTGTGCTGCGCGAGCGCCACCGTCGTCAGCCAGGCGTCCTCGCACCAGGTGCCGGTCGGGGTCAGCACGGCCTCGAAGCCGAGCCGCTCGGCCGCCTTCGCGATCTGCGCGAGGTACTCGATGTCGGGTTCGCGCACCCCGGCGGCGGCGTGGTTGTTGGCGTAGGCGTGCCTGTCGACCAGGGTGCGGCCGTCGCCGCCGGTCGGCAGGAACCAGTGCAGTCGTACCGTCATCAGGAGTCCTTCCCGTACGTGCGCGCGGGGGTGGTGGAGGGCGGCAGGTCCCGGTTGAAGCGGGTGTCGACGAAGTCCTTGAAGACGACCTTGCCCGGGATCAGCTTGAGCTCGGTGAAGGTGTCGGCGATCTTCTGCTCGGAGGCCACGGCCGCGTCGTCCACGGCCACCGGAACCCGGGTGCCGTTGCTCCGCTTCACCGCGTCGAAGGCCACCTCGTACGGCAGCCCGGTCTCCTTCGACCAGACCTTCGCCCACTCCTCCGGGTGCTTGAACACCCATTCCTGGGCGCGCTGGAGGCGCTCCAGGTAGTCCCCGATGGCCTTGCTCTTGGCCTCGTCGGCCAGCGCGCCGGGCGCCGCGACCTGGAAGCCGAGCCCGTTGACGATCCCCTCGCCACTGGTCAGGATGCGGGCGCCGGAGCGCAGCACCTGGGAGGTGTACGGGTCCCAGACCGCCCAGGCGTCGACCTTGCCGCTGTTGAAGGCGGCCAGTGCGTCGGCCGGCTGGAGCAGGCTGATCTGCACGTCGGCCGGGGTCAGGCCGGCCTGCCGGAGGCTCGCGATGAGCTGGAAATGAGCCGAACTGCCCTGCGCCACAGCGATCTTCTTGCCGCGCAGCTCGGCGGGGGACTGGAGGGCGGATCCCTTGGGCACGAGGATCGCCTCGCCGGTGGAGGAGCCGTGCGTGGCCGCCACCACCGTGATCTTCGACTTGGCCGCGGCGGCGAAGACGGGCGGGGTGTTGCCGACGCCGCCGATGTCGACGGCCTTGGCGTTGACGGCCTCCAGCAGTGGCGGCCCGGAGGTGAAGGTGGACCACTTGATCTCGTAGTCGAGCTTGTCCAGTTCACCGGCGGCCCGCAGCAGCGACTCGTAACCGCCCTTCTGGTCACCCACGTTGAGGGTGACCTTGGTACCGCTCTTCGCGCCGTCCTTCGCGCCGGAACCGGTGTCGGCTGCCGAGCTGCCGCCGCAGGCGGTCAGGGCCAGCGACAGCGGAATCAGCGTGGCGAGCAGGGGCAGGGTGTGACGTCTCATGTCGCTTCTCTTCGATCTCTCGTACGGGAATCAGGGCAGGGGAAGCAGAGGGGCCGGCCGGAGCTCAGCCGACGCCGAGCTCAGCCGACGCCGAGCTCGGCCAGCAGCCGGGCGCGCAACGCGGCGAAGCCGGGGTCGCCGACCGAGCGCGACCGCTCCAGCGACACCTCGGTGTCGTGGGCGATGCGGCCCTCGTCCATCACGAGCACCCGGTCGGCCAGCAGCACCGCCTCGTCGACGTCGTGCGTGACCAGCAGCACCGCGCAGCCGCGCCGCTGCCACAACTCGGCGACCAGACGCTGGGCGTTGATACGGGTGAGCGCGTCGAGCGCGCCGAACGGCTCGTCCAGCAGCAGCAGATCGGGCTCACGGACCAGGGCGCGGGCCAAGGAGGCCCGCTGCGCCTCGCCGCCGGACAGGGTCTTGGGCCAGGCGTCGCTGCGGTGCTCGAGCCCGACCTCGGCCAACGCCCGCTCCGCGCGCTCGCGTTCGGGTCGCCCGGGCAGGCCGAGCAGGACATTGCGCCAGACCCGCTTCCACGGCATCAGCCGGGGAGCCTGGAAGGCCACCGCACGGCGTTCGGGCACCAGGACCTCGCCCTCGATCTCCCGGTCCAGGCCGGCGAGCACCCGCAGCAGCGTGGACTTCCCGCAGCCGCTGCGGCCGAGGAGCACGGTGAACTGCCCGGCCCGCAGGGTCAGATCGAGCCCGTCGATGACGGCCCGGCCGTCGAAGGCCCGGGTCAGCCCCCGGACCCGTACGGCGGTATCGGCCGGGTCCGCCGCCGCGGTGGCGGCAGCGGTCACTGGCCGGTGAAGGTCGGTCGCCATTGCAGCAGCAGCCTTTCGAGAGCGCGGACGATGAGGTCGGCGGTGAGGCCGAGGAAGGCGTAGACCACGAGGCAGACGACGATGACGTCGGTGCGGAAGAACTCGCGGGCTTGGTTCATCAGGAACCCGATCCCGGCGTCGGCGTTGATGGACTCCCCGAACACCAGGGCCAGCCAGCCGGTGGCCAGCGAGTACCGCAGCCCGGTCATGAACCCGGGCAGCGCGCCCGGCAGCACCACGTGCCGTACCAGGCCCCAGCGGCCCAGCCCCAAGGCCCCGCCCGCTTCGATGAGTTGCTCGTCGACCCCGCGGATCCCGGCGTACACGTTCAGGTACAGGTGGAAGGCCGTACCGAGGGCGATGAGGGCCACCTTCGGCGCCTCGCCGATGCCCATCCAGATGATGAACAGCGGGATGAGACCCACCCAGGGCACCGTGCGCAGCATCTGCACGCTCGCGTCGATCAGGTCCTCGCCCAGCCGGGAGAGCCCTGACAGCAGCGCCAGCACCGTCCCGACCGTCCCGCCCAGGACGAGACCGATCGCCACGCGCTGGAGCGACACCCCCATCGCGGCGGGCAGGGTGCCGTCCCCGATCAGTCCGGCCGCGGCGCTCGCGATGGTCGAGGGCGGGGCGAGGGTGTCGGCGGGCAACCAGCCGAAGCTGCTGGCAAGTTGCCATGCGGCGAGCAGCAGGAGCGGTCCGATGGTGCGCCGCGCCCAGCGGGGCGGGGAGCGCCGTTTCGCCGAGGCGGGTACGACCGGGACGAGCGCGGGGCCGGCGCCGGCCGAGTGCGCGGATGCTGTTTTGGAGGATATATCCGGCCGCGCATGGCTGGTGAGGGTCATGGGTGCTCCACGGAAGGGGAGGGCGAGGGCGGGGTGAGGGTGACGGGTGAGGGGCGAGGCAGGGAGAAGCGCACGCCCGTAGGCCCCCACGCCGGTACGGAGGCGGAGTTCGGGGGGCCGTGGAGCTCGGAGATCCGGAGCCGCGGAGATCCGGGGCAGCGCAGGACCGGAGCCGCGGAGGTCCGGGCTCAGGGGGATCGGCTGCTCAGGAGATCAGCGGCTCAGGGCGTGCGAAAGGGGAGCGCGGAGCGCTCGTGCCGCAGGTGAAAGGGCGTCAGCAGCCGCGGCGACACGCGGCGGAGGCCACCCGCAGCAGGTCGATGTGACCGCGCGTGGTGAGCATGACTGAACGCAACATGCGGCGAAACTTAGCCATTCGCCCGCCACCGGTCAATGGCGTCTCGCCCCCTGGGATCCCGGTCTCCCCCATCGGGACGGGACCGTCAGGAGCGGTGCGCGCGGAGCGTGGCCAGGACCGGGTCCCTGGGCTGGAGGGTGAGCCCGGGGAGGACCCTCGCGCGGGTCGGACCGCTGTCCACGTGGAAGCGCTGGGCCACGACGGCCAGCACGAGGGCGGCCTCGACCAAGGCGAAGCGGGCCCCCAGGCAGGCGCGCGGGCCGCCACCGAAGGGGAACCAGGCGTGTTCCGGGATCCGGTGAGCGGCGTCCGCATCCCACCGCTCGGGGCGGAAGGCCTCCGGCTCCGGGAACCAGCGCTCGTCCCGGTGCATCGACCAGGGGCTGGTCCACACCGACAGGCCGGCCGGGACCGGACGCCCGCCGAGGGTGGCGCCCTCCCTCGCCACCGCGGAGATCAGCCAGATCGGCGGGTAGATCCGCAGCGCTTCCTTGACCACCTGCTGCGTCCAGGGCAGCCGCGCGTAGTCTTCGTACGCGGGCAGCCGGCCGCCGAGCACCCGGTCCAGCTCCTCCGTCAGCCGTCTCCGCGCCTCCGGCGCCCCCGAGAGCAGCTGCCAGGCCCAGGTCAGGGTGGTCGAGGTGGTCTCGTGGCCGCCGATGTACAGGGTGATCGACTCGTCCCGCAGCTCCGTGCGCGACAGCGGCCCGCCGTGCTCGTCGCGGGCGGAGAGGAGCCTGCCGAGCAGGTCGTCCCGCTCCTCGCCGGCCTCCGCGGCCGTCTCGTGCTCCTGGATGACGTGCTCGATCTCGCGGTCGAGGACGTCCACGGCAGCCCGCATCCGGCGCCGTCCCGGAGTCTGCACCCACGGCGGCAGGAACATGGTCACGCCCCGGAACTCGGCGCCGAGTTCGCGCTGCGCGGTGGCCATGGCGGCGCTGATGGGCGCCTCCCGGCCGGCGGCGTCGCTCCCGAACAGGGTGCGCACCGCGATCCGTTGGGTGAGCCCGGCCATTTCCCGGTGCACGTCGATCCGCTCGCCGTCGCTCCAGCCGGAGATCAGCGCGTCGGCGCATTCGACCATCGTGCCCGCGTACGCGCGCACTTGGCGCGGGCGCACCGAGGGCTGGACCAGTGCGCGCTTGCGCCGCCAGTCCTCGCCGGTGGCCACGACCACCCCGTTGCCGAGCAACTGGCGGAAGGCCCAGCCCAGTTCGGTCGGGCTGAAGGTGGACTCCACGGCGCCGAGCAGCTCTCCCGCGTGCTCCGGACGCGAGACCAGGACGTTGCGCTGCGGTCCGAGTGCCCAGGGCACCCAGTCCCCGTACTCGTCGCGCAGCGACTCGAAGAAGGCCAGCGGATCGCGGGCGAAGGCGGGAAGGTTCCCCAGCAGGGGCCAGCGGCGCGGTCCGCGCTCGGAGCCCGGGGGCATCAGGGTGGCGGTCACCCCGGCATGGTGACAGCGCCGCCCGCAGGACACCAGAGCACGCCGGAACCCCGGGTCGCCGGGGTGGTGCGGCGAGCCCGGGGCGTCCCGACGACTCAGGCGGCCTGGGCCGCGGTGAGCCAGGTGTAGGCGCTCTCCGCGCTGAACTCCGTCTGCCCGGAGGGGAAGAGGAGACCGGCCGCCGCGAAGGCGGGGTCGTCGGCGGTGGCCGCCACGTACGGGACCGCCACGCAGCGCATGCCGGCGGCCCGCGCGGCCAGGGCGCCCGGCGCGGCGTCCTCGACGACCACGCAGTCGGCGGGGTCCGCGCCCAGCCGCCGCGCCGCCTCCAGGAACACGTCCGGGGCGGGCTTGCCCTGCGCCACCTCCTCGGCGGAGACCACCGTGGTCAGCAGCTCGTCCAGCCCGGTGCCCGCCAGGACCGCGTCGATCGCCTCGCGCGAGGAGCCGGAGGCCACCGCCATCGGCACGCCCTCGGAGTGCAGCCGCCGCACGAACGCGCGCATCTCGGGGTAGGCCTCGGTGCGGGTCCGGGCGAGCTCGAGGTAGGCGGCGTTCTGCTCGGCGAGCAGTTGCTCCACCGGGGCCGGGATCCCGTACTCGTCCCGGAGGATCTCCAGGGTTTCCAGGGTGCCGATGCCGATGTACCGGGAGTGCTGCTCCCAGGTGAAATCGGGGACCCCGTGGCGCTCCAGCGTGCGTCGCCCGGACTCGTAGTAGTTCGGCTCGCTGTCCACGAGGGTGCCGTCGAGATCGAATATGACGGAGATCATCCGTAGTGCCCGTCCTGCCGGTGCCTGTCTTATGCCTGTCACGACCATCTTGTCAGGGTTTGCGTGCCGCCCGTCCCACGGACTCGACCAGGGGGAGGAGCCGGTGCGGCACCCGCTCGCGCAGCGCGACCTCGGTCCGGGTGCGCACCACGCCGGGCAGCCGGATCAGCCCCTGGATGACGTCCTCGAGGTGCGCGTTGTCCCGCGCGGCCACCCGGGTCAGCAAGTCCCCGCCGCCGGTGATCGAGAAGGCCTCGATGATCTCCGGTACGGAGGCCAGCGCGTCGCCGACCTCGTCCAGGTTCCCCTGGGTGACCTCGATGTGCACGAAGGCCAGAACGGGATGCCCGAGCGCGGCGGGGGAGAGCGCGGGCCCCGTCCCGGTGATCACCCCGGTGCGCTCCAGCCGGTCGAGCCGGGCCTGGAGGGTGCCGCGCGCGACGCCGAGGATCCGGGCGTACTCCCGGACGCTGGTGCGCGGCTGCTCGATCAGCAGGCGCAGGATCCGTGTGTCGAGCTCGTCCACCGCCATGCCGCGACTGTACCAACGCGACCCAGATATCAGGACGTACCCGATCAAACCACCGGTGGCCTGTGGCGGGGCGGGCCGGGACGCCGGGGCGGCCGCGGCAGGAAGCCACTGGTGCGGGCCTGGTACGCGGCGTAGCCGGGACGGTCCGCCATGTGCCGCTCCAGCAGCCGCTTCCCGCTGCCGCCGATCAGCAGGTACGACATTACGAGCGGGGAGACCACCGACACCGCCACCGCTCCGCCCGAGGTCCAGGCGGTCAGCGACAGCCCCCACCACACGCAGAAGTCGCCGAAGTAGTTCGGGTGACGGGTCCAGGACCACAGGCCCCGCTCCATGATCCGTCCCCGGTTCGCGGGATCCGCCTTGAACCGGGCCAGCTGATGGTCGCCGACCGCCTCGAAGAGCAGCCCGCACAGCCACAGCGCCGCGCCCGCCACCTCCAGGGCCCCGGGACGCCCGGTCGCGTACGCCGCCGCCTGCACGGGTAGCGAGACCAGCCAGACAAGGGCCGCCTGGAGCAGGTAGACCATGCGCAGCGCGTACGCGTTCGGGTTGCCCGGAGCCTTGGCGAGCATCCGCTCGTAGCGCGGGTCCTCGCCGTGCCCCCGGCCGCGCCGCGCGATGTGCGCGGCCAGCCGCAGGCCCCACAGCACCGCCAGGACCGCCGGCAGGGGGTGCCGGCCGCCCGACAGGGCGTACGTGGCCACCGAGACGGCGACGAAGCCCAAGCCCCAGGCCACGTCCACCAGGCGGTGCATGTGTAGCCGGACACCGATGGCGAAGGCGGCCAGCATGACGGCGAGGGCCGCCCCCGCCGAGACGGCCAGGTTGAGTCCGAGGCCGCCCCAGTTCACCGGGGACCACCGCCCGCCGCGAGCCCCTCCGGGGCCGTGCGTGTCAGCAGGAACTGGTGCACGTCCAGGTAGCCCGAGGCGAAACCGGCCTCGCAGTACGCCAGGTAGAAGGTCCACATCCGCCGGAACGTCGCGTCGAAGCCCAACTCCGCCACCCGGTCGGCCCGCTCGGCGAAGCGCTCCCGCCACAACCGCAGCGTCTGCGCGTAGTGGGCCCCGTAGGCCTCGGAGCGGGTCACGCGCAGCCCGGTGTGCGAGCGCGCCATCTCCTCCACCACCCGCACGGACGGCAGCATCCCGCCGGGGAAGATGTACTTGTGGATCCAGGTGTACGTGTCCCTGGTGGCGAGCATCCGCTCGTGCGGCATGGTGATCGCCTGGAGCGCGACGCGCCCGCCGGGCGCCAACAGGCGGTCCAGCGTGGCGAAGTACACCGGCCAGTACTCGGCGCCGACCGCCTCGATCATCTCGACGCTCACGATGGCGTCGTACCTCCCCTCGGCCTCCCGGTAGTCGCAGAGCCGCACCTCGACGCGGTCGGACAGCCCCGCGGCCGCGATCCGGCGCAGGGCCAGCTCCCGCTGCTCCCGCGACAGGGTCAGGGTGACCACGTGCGCACCGCGCCGGGCGGCCCGGACGGCCAGCTCGCCCCAGCCCGTGCCGATCTCCAGCAGCCGGGTGCCCGGACCGGTCTCCGCGAGGTCCAGCAGCATGTCGATCTTGCGGTGCTGGGCCTCGGCGAGCTGCTCCCGGCCCGCGGGCAGGGCGCGGAACACCGCTGAGGAGTAGGTCATCGTCGGGTCGAGGAACTCGGCGAAGAGCTCGTTCGACAGGTCGTAGTGGCGCCGGACGTTCGTCCGCGAGCCGTCCGGGGTGTTGCGCTCCGCGGCCGGGTGCCGGGATGCCCACAGGCCGCGCAGCCGCTGGAGCGGAGCCGGGACCAGCCCCGTCACGTGCCCGGCCAGCACGGTCAGGACGGCGACCGGGTCGCGCGCGTCCCACTCCCCGGCCAGGTACGACTCGCCGAAGCCGATCAGCCCCTCGGCCGCGATCCGGCGCTCGAAGGCGTCCGGGTCGTACACCGCCATCGCGGGGCCGCCCCGCCCCAGGGTCCCGTCGGGGCCCATCCGGACCTGGAGCGGCAACCGGTCCAGGGCCCGGCGGATCAGCAGCCGCCCGACGGCGGCCCTGGCCCGGGAGCAGGGCGGCACGGCCGGGGCGGCGGTGGTGGTGGTCGACGTGCTCACTTCAGACCCTCCTGGGGTACGTGTCGGGGACGCGGCCGGACCGGCAGGCCGCGCAGCCGCAGCCGGACGCCGTGGAAGCGGATGCCGACGCTGACGGCGGCGGTGGACCAGGGCCGGCGCAGCGCCGCGCACAGCAGTCCGCGGGCGCCGGCGGGGCGGCGTTCGCCGCGGACGGTCGCGGTCAGCCGGGCACCGTCCGCACCGCCGGCCAGCCGGACGGTCAGCGCGAGGTGATCGCCCGGCTCGGGCAGCCGCATGCGGTAGGCGCCTTCCACGGCGAGGAAGGGGGAGACGTAGAACTCCTTGGGGACGGGGACGGGGACGGGGACGACGTCGAGGTCGCCCCGGTCGCCCCGGGCCGTCTCCGGAGGGAGCAGGTAGCAGTGCCGTTCGCCGTACGTGTTGTGCACTTCGGCGACCACGTGGCGCAGTGAGCCGTCCGGGCCGTGACACCAGTACACGGTCAGCGGGTTGAAGACGTGGCCGAACACCCGGGCATGCGCCAGCATCAACACCCTTGATCCCGCCGGTAGTCCGGCGCCGCGCGCCGCGAGGAACGCGTCCAGCCCGGCCCGGATCGAGGGGGCGCCGCCGCCGAAGTGGTCACCCGCCTCGAACCGGGCGAGCGGCCGCAACGGCCGGGGGAGGCGGGGGAGTCGGTCGAGGTCCACCAGCCACAGGTAGGTGCGGTGCCGCAGCCGGTAGCGGCTCCCGCCCGACCGGACGTGCCGGATGTCGGCCAGGTAGAGGCGGGGCTCGATCGGGCCGCGGTTCACCACGTCACCCCCAGCGCGGCGGCCGCCGCCACGCCCGAGCGGCAGCCGTCCTCGTGGAACCCCCACCCGTGGTAGGCGCCGGCGAAGGCCGTCACCGGGCCCGACAGCGCGGGCAGGAGCCGCTGGGCGGACACCGACTCCGTGGTGTAGACGGGGTGTTCGTACTCCATCTCGGCCAGGACCAGCTCCGGCCGCACCTCCTCGCCCGCGTTCAGCGTGACCACGTACGGCTCCGGCCCGTCCAGCCCCTGGAGCCGGTTCATGTCGTAGCTGACCCGTACGTGGGCGTCGGCCGGCCGGCACCCCGACAGCCGGTAGTTCCAGCAGCCCCGGGCGCCGGGCGTGCGCGGCAGCACCGAGGCGTCGGTGTGCAGCACGGTCCGGTTGCGGGAGTAGCGGAAGGCGCCCAGCGCGGTGCGTTCCGCGTCCGTCGGATCGGCCAGCAGGCGCAGTGCCCGATCGGCGTGGACGGCGACGACCACCGCGTCGTAGAGGCCGGTGGCCCCGCCGGCGGTGGTGACCGACACGCCCTCCCGGGTGCGCGCGAGGGCCCGTACCGGAGTGGCGAGGTACACGGCGTCGAGCCGTTCGCGGACCCGCTCCACATAGCGCGCCGAACCGCCCTCCACCGTGCGCCAGTTCGGCGAGCCGCCCACCGACAGCATGCCGTGGTGCTCCAGGAACCGGAACAGGTACCGGGCCGGGTAGCCGAGCGCCGTGTCCGGCGGGCAGGACCACACCGAAGCCACCAGCGGGATCGCGAAGTGCGCGGTGAAGTAGGCCCCGAAGCGGCCCCGTTCGAGGAACTCGGCCAGGGTGATCTCGGACGCGTCCGAGCCGGTGTGGGCGTCGGCGGCCAGCAGCCTCCTGGCCCGCCGGTGGAACGCCGGGATCCGTGCCAGCATCCACAGGTACTCCGGGTTCACGGCGGACCGGCGGCGGGCGAAGAGACCGCGCGGCCCGCGCGCACCCGCGTACTCCAGCCCGCACCCCTCGCAGCGCACCGACAGGCTCATCGTCGTCGGCCGGGTGGCCACCCCCAACTCGCCGAAGAGCCGCAGCAGGTGCGGGTAGGTGCGGTCGTTGTGGACGATGAACCCCGAATCCACCGCCCGCACCACCCCGTCCGGACCCTTCACCTCGTGGGTGTGCGCGTGCCCGCCCAGCCGGTCGTCCGCCTCGTAGAGGGTCACCTCGTGCGAGCGCGCCAGGACGTACGCCGCCGTCAGCCCCGACACGCCCCCACCGATCACGGCCGTCCGCGGGCGCTGCGCCCCTCGCTCCGTCATCGTGTTCCTCCCTCGTCACCCCGTCACCCGGCGCACCTCGACACCCCTTCTTCGGAGCCGAGGGGGGGCTTGGATGTGCCGTACGGGGGAATCCCGCATCCGATCCGGTGCGCAACGGAGAATCGGAGGGAGAGGGCGGAGGTACCGAAGAACAGGGCTCGAGGAGCGGAGACAGCCATGACGGGCAAGAACTGCCTGGTCACCGGGGCCACCGGATACATCGGCGGACGCCTCGTACCCGAACTCCTGGACGCCGGGCACCGGGTCCGCTGCCTGGCCCGTGCCCCGGAGAAACTGCGCGACCATCCCTGGGCCGGGAAAGCCGAGATCGTCCGGGGAGACGTCACCGACCCCTCGACCCTCGCCGGGGCCATGACCGGCATCGACGTCGCCTACTACCTCGTGCACTCCCTCGGCACCGGATCCGGCTTCGAGGAACGCGACCGGGACGCCGCCCGGGCCTTCGCGGACGAGGCCCGCGCCGCCGGGGTCCGCCGCATCGTCTACCTCGGCGGTCTCATCCCGGCGGACGTCCCCGTCCGCTCCCTCTCACCGCACCTGCGCTCCCGCGCCGAAGTCGGGGAGATCTTCCTCGCCGGAGCCGTCCCGGCGACCGTGCTGCGCGCCGCCGTCGTCATCGGCTCCGGATCCGCCTCCTTCGAGATGCTGCGCTACCTGACCGAACGGCTGCCCGTCATGGTCACCCCCAGCTGGGTCGGCACCCGCTGCCAGCCCATCGCGGTCCGCGACGTGCTGCGCTACCTCGTCGGCAGCGCCGGCATGCCGCCCGAGGTGAACCGGGCCTTCGACATCGGCGGACCCGACGTGCTCACGTACGAGGAGATGATGCGCCGCTACGCCGCCGTCGCGCGGCTCCCCGCCCGCCTGATCCTGCGGGTCCCGATGCTCACCCCGAGGCTGTCCAGCCACTGGATCGGCCTGGTCACCCCCGTGCCGAGGGCGCTGGCCCGACCGCTCGCCGAATCCCTGCGGCACGAGGTGGTGTGCGCCGAGCACGACATCGCCGTCCACGTCCCGGACCCGCCGGGCGCGCCCATCGGCTTCGACGAGGCCCTCGCGCTGGCCCTCCGGCGGATCCGGGAGGCCCGGGTGGCCACCCGCTGGTCCTCCGCCGCCGTGCCCGGCGCGCCGAGCGACCCGCTGCCCACCGACCCCGGCTGGGCGGGCGGCAGCCTCTACACCGACCGGCGGGAGCTGACCGTCGAGGCCCCGACGGCCGCGCTGTGGCGGGTGGTGGAGGGCATCGGCGGGGAGAACGGCTGGTACTCCTTCCCGCTGGCCTGGGCCGTACGGGGCTGGCTGGACCGGATCGTCGGCGGGGTCGGCATCCGGCGCGGCCGCCGGGACGCGGCGCGGCTGAGGGTGGGGGACTCCCTGGACTTCTGGCGGGTCGAGGAGATCGAACCGGGCCGGTTGCTGCGGCTGCGCGCCGAAATGAGGCTGCCGGGGCTGGCCTGGCTGGAACTGCACGCCGATCCGCCGTCCCCGGGGGAGGCCGGCTCCCGCTACCGCCAGCGGGCCCTGTTCCATCCGCACGGCCTGCTGGGCCACCTGTACTGGTGGAGCGTGTCACCGTTCCATGCCGTCGTCTTCGGCGGCATGGCACGCAACATCGCCCGCGCGGCGGAGCGCGCGGACGCCTCCGGCGGAGGTGCGGGGTAGTCGCGCGGGCGGCGGCCCGCTGCTGCCCGCTGCCGTCCCCGCAGCCCGATGCTGCCCGACGGCGTGCGGAGGGCTCCTCGGGCGCGGGATCAATGGCCCCGAATGCGCGGGGATCCCGTCCGACGGCGCACGGATGGCTCCGTGAGGAGGCCTGCCGCGCGCGGCTCCGGGCGGGGTGCGGCAGGGCGGGAGCCCGGCGACCGCCAGCCTGCCCTCGCCGGTGACGGCGGGGTCGGCCCGACGGGGGGCTTCCCGGACCACCACGCACTCCTCCGAGCGCGCAGACACCCTTCGGCGAGGCCACCTGGCCGCACCGCGCGGCAGCGCCCCCGCCGGCGCGGGCGCTTCCCTGGCCACCGTGCACGGCTCCGAGCGCGCCGACACCCTCCCGGCGGGGGCGAGGGCGGCCGGGCAGGGCCACCCGGAGCCCCCCCCGGCACTGTGCGGCAGTGCCCCCGGTACCGCGCGGCAGCGTGCCCCCCGCACCGCGCGGCAGTGCCACCCGCACCGCGCGGCAGTGCCACCCGCACCGCGCGGCAGTGCCCCCCGCACCGCGCGGCAGTGCCCCCCGCACCGCGCGGCAGCGCCCCCGCATCCGGGAGCGGGCCCCGCGGCGAAGTACCTCACGACACCCCGTCCCCACGTCCCCCCAAGCGGAGCGAACCCCATGAACGTCGCGGTGGTCCTCTACACCTCCGACCTCCGGCTGCACGACCATCCGCCGCTGCGGGCCGCCCTGTCCTCTTCCGAGCAGGTGGTGCCGCTCTTCGTGCGCGACCCGGCGGTCGCCGCCCCGCCCAACCGGCTCGCCTTCCTCGCCGACTGCCTCGCCGGCCTCGACGCCGGGCTGCGCGCCCGCGGCGGCCGCCTCGTCGTGCGGTCCGGCGACCCCGTCGCCGCGACCATGGCCCTCGTACGGGAGGCCGACGCCGACGAGGTGCACATGGCGGCCGGGGTCAGCGCCTACGCCCACGCCCGCGAGGAGCGGCTGCGGGCCGCACTCGAAGCCGAGGGCCGGCGGTTCCACGTCCACGACGCGGTGATCACCGCGGTGGCCCCGGGGGCCGTCACCCCCACCGGGTCCACCGGGGCCGACCACTTCGCCGTCTTCACCCCGTACCACCGCCGCTGGTCCGAGCACCCCCTGCGGGCCGCCGCCCCCGCGCCCCGCGCCGTTCCGGTGCCCGACGCCATCCGCTCCGAGCCCCTGCCCGAGCGCGCCGCCGTCACCGGCACCTCCCCCGGCCTCGCCCCCGGCGGCGAACCCGAGGCGCGCCGGCTGCTCGCCCGCTGGCTGCGCTCCGGCATCGACCGCTACGACGAGACCCATGACGACCTGGCCGGCGACGCCACCTCCCGGCTCTCCCCGCACCTGCACTTCGGCACGCTCTCGCCCACCGAGGCCGTCCACCGGGCCCGCGCCGCCGGTGGCCCCGGCGCGGAGGCCTTCGTACGGCAGTTGTGCTGGCGAGACTTCCACCACCAAGTGCTCGCGGCCAGGCCCGGGGTCGCTGCCGCGGACTACCGGGACCGCGGCGACCACTGGCGCACCGGCCCCGCCGCCGAGGAGGAGACGCTGGCCTGGAAGGAGGGCCGCACCGGCTACCCGGTCGTCGACGCGGCCATGCGCCAACTGGCCCACGAGGGCTGGACGCACAACCGCGGCCGGCTGCTGGTCGCGAGCTTCCTCACCAAGACCCTCTACGTCGACTGGCGCGTCGGAGCACGCCACTTCATGGAACTCCTCGTCGACGGGGACCTCGCCAACAACCAGCTCAACTGGCAGTGGGCGGCGGGCACGGGCACCGACACCCGCCCCAACCGGGTCCTCAACCCGGTGCGCCAGGGCCTGCGTTACGACCCCGACGGCGGCTACGTCCACCACTGGGTCCCCGAACTGGCCGGACTCTGCGCACCGCGCGTGCACGAGCCCTGGCGGCTCCCCGGCCTGGAACGGGCGCGCTACGACTACCCCGACCCGGTGGTCGGCCTCGCCGACGGCCTGGACCGCTTCCGCAGGGGCCGCGGGACGGGGCCGGATTCCGCGGACGGGCCGGAGCCGGGCTCCGCGGGACGCCCGGGACCGGGGTGACGGCCCGCCGGCCCGCCGCGCCGTACGGTGGTGAGGTGGAGCCCGAACCCCCGCAACCCCAGCCTCGGCTCCGGCATCAGCCCCCGCCGGTCGCCCTCGGCACCGGCGCGGTCGCCCGACGCCTCGGGGTCTCCCCGACCACGCTGCGCTCCTGGGAGCGCCGCTACGCCATCGGGCCGGACCGCCGCGAAGAGGGCAGGCACCGGCGCTGGACCCCTGCGGACATCGCCCGGCTGGAGCTGATGTGCCGCCTCACCGCCCAGGGCGCGCCCCCGTCCGAAGCCGCCCGGGTGGCCCGGGGAGTCGCCCCGGACGGCCCGGCCGCAGCCGGTCCCGCCGCCGCGACGCCGGGAGGGCCGCGCGCGCTGCGCCTCGGGGACGTCCGCCCGGAGTGCAGGGGGCTCGCGCGGGCCGCCGTACGGCTGGACGCGCCGGCCGTGGAGGACCTGCTGGCGGCCGTGCTCGCCGAGCTGGGCCCGGTCACCGCCTGGGAGGAGGTCATCGCACCGACCCTGCACGCGGTGGGCCGCAAGTGGGCCTCGTCCGGGGAGCGTTACGTCGAGGTGGAACACCTGCTGTCCTGGTACGTCTCCGCGGCCCTGCACCGGATCCGGCCCGCCCCGGAGCCGCTTGTGGCCCCGCCCGTACTGCTGGCTTGCACACCCGGGGAGCAGCACAGCCTCCCGATGGAGGCGCTGGCCGCCGCCCTGGGCGAACGGGCCGTGCCGGTCAGGATGTTCGGAGCCGCCCTGCCGGCCGAGGCCCTGTGCGTGGCCGTCCGGCGGACGGGGCCGCGGGCCGTCGTCCTGTGGGCGCAGTCCCGTACGACCGCCGACGCCGCGCTCGCCCGGTCGGTGGCGGGCATCGAGTGGGGCCCGCGCGGCGCCCGCGGCCACTCGGCGCTGCTGCTCGCCGGCCCCGGCTGGGGCGCCGGAGCGGCGGCCCGGCCGGCCCGCGCCGAGCGGCTGTTCGGGCTCCGCTCCGGGCTGGCCGTCATCGAATCGGTTGTGGCACCCCGGGCTCCGGGAGCCGCTCCAGGGACTGCCGCATGACGTGCAGCGCCCGCCGCATGTGGCTCTTGACGGTGCCCAGCGGGAGGCCGGTGCGGTCCGCGATCTGCGACTGCGTCAGGTCCGCGTAGAAGGCGAGCCGCAGCACCCGCTGCTGCGCCGACGGCAGCCGGGCCAACTCGCCGAGCAACAGCACCCGTTCCACGGCCCGCTCCGGCCCCGGCTCCGGCTCCGGCCGGCCCTGAGCACAGACGCGCGCGGCGGCCTCGACCACCCGGGCCCGCCGGGTGCGGGCCTCCAGGGCGTCTGCCACCTTGTGCCGGGTGATGCCGGTCAGCCAGGCCCCGAGTCCGCCCGGCCCGGGCCGGTACCCGGCGCGGCCCCGCCACGCGGCGAGGAAGACCTGCTGGGTCACGTCCTCGGCCTCCCGCTCGTCGCCGAGCGAGCGAGAGGCCAGCGCGTGCACCAGCGGCCGCCAGCGCCGGTAGACCGCCGCCACGCAGTCCTCGTCGCCCGCCGCGAAACCCGCCGCCAGCCGGGTGTCGTCCTGGTCGTCCATGCCCCGAGCCTCGCGAGCGCGGCCCGCCCGGCCAAGTTGCACCGCTTGCGCATCGATTTGGCCGGGCAGGGCGGGCGCGGCGGTCACGGCGGGCGACCGGCACGACGGGCGACCGGCACGCCAGACACGCCAGACACGCCAGACACGACGGACACCGCGGCAGCTCAGGGACTGCGCCCCGATGCCGCAGGGACTAGGGTCCGAAGGGTGAGCGATCTGCTGCTGGTGAGGCACGGGGAGACCGCCTGGAGCGCGACCGGACGGCACACCGGGCGCACCGACGTCCCGCTGACCGCGCGCGGGGTCGAGGAGGCCATCTCGCTCTTCCCGTACTTCCGCGACCGAAGCCCCGCCCTGGTCCTGACCAGCCCGCTGCGCAGGGCCGCCGCCACCGCCGAGCTCGCCGGCCTGACCGGCGCCGTCACCGACCCCGACCTGTACGAGTGGGACTACGGCGGCTACGAGGGCATCACCACCCCCGAGATCCTGCGCGGGCGCCCCGACTGGTCCCTGTGGACCGACGGGGTACCGCCCGGCGACGAGGACCACCCCGGAGAGAACGCGGCCCAAGTCGGCGCCCGCGCGGACCGGGTGCTCGCCCGGGCGGGTGAGGTGCTGCGCGCCGACCGGGGCAATGTCGTCCTGGTGGCCCACGCGCACCTGCTGCGGGTGCTGACCGCCCGCTACCTCGGCCTGCCGCCCGAGGCCGGCCGCCTCTTCCTGCTCCGTACGGGCACCTTCAGCATGCTGTCCACGGAGCACGGCCTGCCCGTGGTCGCGGGCTGGAACACCCGCCCCTGAGGCTCCCGTGACGCTCCCGCCTCGCGCACCGGCCCCGTCTGCGTGACGATGCGTACATGGCCCACCATGGCTCGGACGGCGCGCCCCCTGAGCCCCCGGAACCGGGAGCGGGGCCCGTCACGGGATCCGCCGACACCGACGCGGAACCAGGGCTCAAGGCCAACGCGATCGGCTTCCTCGACGCGCTCGTCATCGGCCTGAACTCGACCTCGCCCGCCTACTCCCTGGCCGCGGTCATCGGGCCGATCGTCGCGCTCGCCGGCATCTACGCGCCCGGCGTCATGCTGGCCTCCTTCGTCCCGATGCTGCTGATCGCCGCCGCCTTCTACTACCTCAACAAGGTCGACCAGGACTGCGGCACCACCTTCTCGTGGGTGACGCGCGCCATGGGCCCCTGGGCGGGCTGGCTCGGCGGCTGGGCCATCGCCATGACCGGCGTCCTCGTCATCGGCTCGCTGGCCGACGTCGCCGTCCACTTCGGACTGCTCGCCGCCGGACTCGACGGCTGGGCGGCGAACGAGGCACTGCGCCAGAGCCTGACCGTCGTCGTGATCCTGGCCATGACGGCCGTCTGCGTCATCGGCACCGAGATGTCGGCCCGGCTCCAGGACGTCCTGATCCTGGCCCAGGTCTTCTTCCTGCTGGTCTTCGCCGTCGTCGCCCTCTACCGCGTCTACGCCGGCACCAGCAGCCTCGACGGCACCAGACCCGCGATCGAGTGGCTCAATCCCTTCGGCGCCGGCGGCGCCGCCCTCACCGGCGGCCTGCTGCTCGGCGTGTTCATCTACTGGGGCTGGGAGTCGGCGGTCAACCTCACCGAGGAGGTCGAGAACTCGGCCACCGCACCGGGCAAGGCCGGCATCTGGTCCACCGTGGTCCTGCTGGTGACGTACCTGTCCGTCGGCTTCGCGGTCGTCGGTTACGCCGGGACGAAGTTCCTCGCCGAGAACGCCGGCGAGGAGGAGGCCGTCTTCGCGGTCCTCGCGCACGAGGTGATGGGAGGCTGGGACTGGGTCGTCCTGCTCGCCGTCTGCACCTCCGCGCTCGCCTCCACCCAGACCACGATCATCCCGGCCTCCCGTACCGCCCTGTCCATGGCCCGCCGGCACGCGCTGCCGCCGAACCTCTCGCACATCCACCCCCGCTTCCGGACCCCGGACGTCAGCACCTGGTGGGTGGCCGGCATCGCCATCGTCTGGTACCTCGCCGTCAACCAGATCAGCGAGAACGCCCTCCTGGACTCCCTGACCGCGCTCTCCCTGCTGATCTCCTTCTACTACGCCCTCACCGGCCTGGCCTGCGCCGTCTACTACCGGCGCCACCTGCTGGAGAGCGTGCACAACTTCCTGCTGATCGGCCTCGGCCCGGTGCTCGGGGCCGGACTGCTGGCCTGGCTGCTCGTGCAGTCGGTCGCCGACATGTCGGACCCGGAGAACTCGGCGAGCGGCGTCTCCTGGTTCGGCCTCGGCCCGCCGCTCGTCATCGGGATCGGCATCGCCGTCGTCGGCGTGCTCGTGATGTGCTTCTGGCGGATCAGGGACGGCCGCTTCTGGCAGGAGCGGCGCGGCGTCGCCGACCCGGCCCTCGTACACGTGGCCAGGAAGCCCCGGAGGCCGGAAGTGCCGAAGCCCTGAACCTCAGCCCCGAACCTCGCCTTCCGCGGTCCCGCACCCCGTACCACCGGCCGTAAGCCGGAGAGGAGCCCCGATGTCCGTCGTCCTCGGGTACGACGAGTCGCCCGGAGCCGAGCGCGCCCTGCGCGTCGCCCTGGAGGTGGCCGCCGCCTTCGGCGAGCCGCTCGTCCTCGTCTACGGGGCCGCCGCCCCGGGCCCCACCGGCGAGGAGTACCGCGCGCACCGGGAGGCCGTCCGGGAAGCCGGCCGCAGCGCGCTCTCCCGGGCGGTGGAGGCCGCCGACGAGGCGGGAGTGCCGTCCACGGTCGAGGTGGCCGACGCGAAACCGGCCCAGGCGCTGCTCGACGCCGCCGAACGGCACGACGCCCGGGTGATCATCGTGGGGAGCTGGGGCGACAGCCCGATCCGCGGCGCCCTGCTCGGATCCACCCCGCACAAGCTCCTGCACCTCTCGCCGGTCCCGGTCCTGTGCGTCCCGACGGAGCACGCTCCGGGGGACTGACCCGCCGCCCGGGTCCGTTGGTCTGCCCATGGCCGAAGATCACCGCTCGGGAGTGTGCCAATGGCCCATCGAGGGCGGGCCGACTTGAGCCATTGCCCCTGTGGATGCTTATCTGTGTCCTATCCATGTATCTACGGCGCCACGCAGCGCCGGACGGCAACGAGGCCGCTCCGGACCGTGGCGCCTTCGCCGTGCCCGTGTGCCGCCCACCACCCCCGGGCGGATGCGGGTGCGGCGTGCTCCATCGCAAGGGGGGCGGCACACCGCCGTGAAGAGGATGTTCGTGGCTCCGGATCCGGGGCGCGCAAGACTCAGGAACGCCACGCGGGCCGTCATCGGCGTCGCCCTCGCGGTGGCCGTGGCCGAGCTCTGCGGGCTCTCGCTCGTCGCGTCGATCACCGGGGGACTGGCGGCCCTGCTCGCCCTCTTCACCGTGACCGACTCGACCGTGCGCGCCCAGCGGGTGACCACCGCCCTGCTGCCCGCCGCCGGGTTCCCCGTACTGGCCCTGGCCACCACCCTGCACGGCGTACCCCTGGCCCGCGACGCGGTGTTCGTCGCCGTGGTCTTCGCCGGCGTCTACGCCCGCCGGTGGGGGGTGCGCGGCCACGCCCTCGGCATCTTCGCGTTCATGAACTTCTTCATCACGCAGTTCCTGCACGCCCGGCCCGGGCAGCTGCCGGAGCTCTACGCCGCCGTCGGACTGGCCCTCCTGTCGGCCGGCGCCGTGCGGTTCGTGCTGTGGCCCATCGAACGGCGCGTTCCGCCCGCCGCCGTACCGCCCGCCCCGCCCGGGACCGGGCTGGCCCGGCCGACCACCCGCCAGGCCTTCCAAGCCACCGCCGCCTGCGCGGTCGCGCTGGGCATCGGCCAGGCCCTGTCGGAGGACCGCTGGTACTGGGCGGTCGGCACGGCCTGGTGGATCTTCGTCAACACCGCCTCGCGCGGCGAGACCCTGGTCCGCGGCTTCCGCCGGGTCCTCGGCACGGTGTTGGGGATCGGCGCGGGCCTGCTGGTGGCCATCCCGCTGAACGGTGCGCCCGCGCCCACGGCCGTCTTGGTGGCACTCTGCGTCTTCGGGATCTTCTACACCGCCGCCGTGTCCTACAGCTGGATGATGCTGGCCGTGACGGTGATGGCCGGCCTGCTCTACGGGCTGCTGGGCGTACTCGATCCCGGTCTGCTCGTCCTGCGCCTGGAGCAGACGGCCGTCGGCGCGGTGTGCGCCGGGCTGGCCGTGATCCTGGTGCTCCCGGTGACCACCCACGCGACCAACGACATGTGGATCCAGCGCGCGCTGCGCTGCGTCCGCGCCTGCACGGCAGAAGCCGCGGCCCGGCTCGCCGGTTCCCCGGTCGCGGACCCCGCGCCGCACGCCGCGGAGCTGGAGCTGTTCCTGGGCCGGGTACGGCTCTCCCTGGCTCCGCTCGTCCACCCGCTGAGCCCCTACCGCGGCCGCAAGGCCAGGGCCCGCCGGGTGCTCGCGCTGCTCGACGAGTGCGCCGTGGAGGTCCGCGGGCTGGTCGCCGTGGCGGCGGACCCGGACGCGAGCCACGACGCCCGGCTCGCGGCGGCGTGCTGGCGCGTGGAGGCCGCCGTGGAGGCCCTGCTGACGCCGGAAGCGGAACGCGCCACGGGCGCGGAGCACCGGTCGGCCGCCGCGGCCCTGAACCCCGCGCGGGCCGCCTCGGAACCCGCGCTGGCCCATCTGCAGGGTCTGGAGCGGCTCCTCGCCCAGCTCGACGGACCCCTGCGCACGGCGTCACGCTCCCCGCTGGTGGGCGCCTGACCCCTGCGGCCCGGGCGTCGACCGGTCGCACACGATCAGCCGCTCGTGGTCTGAAAAGGGTTGTCTGAAGGGTTGTTCGAGCGCCCGACGCTGCCGCGGATGGTACGTCCCCCCAAGTCCCGTCCGCAGGCCGATCGATGAAGATCACACGGAGGAGTGTTCCGGGCGCGCCTTCCGCACGCCGCTGACCTGCGACATGTACAACGGGTGATTGTTCATTGCACATTCATCCGGCATGGCGCCGCTTCACGGCGCGCGGGGTGGACCTGGTCGGATCGGACAGGGGGTAGCCGCCCGGAATGGAAATACTTCAACAGCGTTCCAGCACCGCTCAGGTGTGGGAAGCGGCCGAGGAGTTCATCCGACTCTTCCACAGGGAGAACCCGGACGCGGGTGATCCGCGCGAGCGGCTCGCCGCCGTACGGGCCGAGCTCGCCGAGACGGACACGTACCGGCACACTCCCGAGGAGCTGGAGCACGGCGCCCGCGTCGCGTGGCGCAACAGCAACCGCTGCATAGGCAGGCTGTACTGGAACTCGCTGCGCGTCCGCGACCGCCGCGGGCTCACCGACGCCGACGGGATCGCGGAAGAGTGCTTCGAGCACCTGCGCGAGGCCACCAACGGCGGCCGGGTCCGGCCCACCATCACGGTCTTCGCCCCCGACACCCCGGACCGCCCCGGCCCGCTGATCTGGAGCGAGCAGCTGGTCCGGTACGCCGGCTACGGCGACCACCCTTCGATAACCGTCGGCGACGCCCGCAACGCCGAGCTCACGAGCGCGTTGCTCGCGCTGGGCTGGTCCCGCGGCTCGGGCACCCCCTTCGACCTCCTTCCGCTGGTCGTGCAGGGGGTCGACGACAAACCCCGCTGGTTCGACGTCCCCCCGGACGCCGTCCTGGAGGTGCCCATCGAGCACCCCGACGGAGCGGCCGGCGGTGACGGCTGGTCGGACTGGGGCCTGCGCTGGCACGCCGTACCCGCGATCTCCAACATGTGCCTGGAGATCGGCGGAATCCACTACCCGGCGGCGCCCTTCAACGGCTGGTACATGGGCACCGAGATCGGTGCCCGCAACCTCGCGGACACCGACCGCTACAACCTCCTGCCCGCGGTCGCCCGCCGCATGGGCCTCGACACCGCCAGCGACCGTTCGCTCTGGAAGGACCGCGCGCTCGTCGAGCTCAACCGGGCGGTCCTGCACTCCTTCGACCGGGCCAAGGTCACCATCGCCGACCACCACACGGAGTCCCGGCGCTTCCTGACGCACCTGGAGAAGGAGGAGCGCAAGGGCCGCGACGTGGGCGCGGACTGGTCCTGGATCGTGCCGCCCATCTCCGGATCGGCGACCCCGGTCTTCCACCGCACCTACGAGGACCGGCCGAGCTCGACCGCCTACGTCCACCATCCCGGTGCCCAAGAACGGGCCCAAGGGCGGGATTTGGTCTAGACCTTCTGTTACCGTCGCTCGGGAACGGATCCGGAACGGCGGAGAGGGGCCTCTCGTGGGCGGCGCGGACAGTGGTGTGGGCGGTACGGACCGTACGGCCGACGGCGGCGGACACCTGGCCTGGATCGGCTCGTTCACCTCGGGGGGCGGCCGCGGTGTCACCACCGCGGCCGTGGATCCGGCCACCGGAGCGCTGACCCCGCTCTCGGCCACGGACGCCGTCGCCGACCCCTCGTACCTGGTCCACGAGCCCGTCACCGGCGTGCTGTACGCCGTGAGCGAGACCGAGGAGGGCGCCGTGGGCGCCTTCCGGACCACTGAGCAGGGGCTCGTCCCCCTCGGCGCGACCGTCCCCGTCGGCGGCGCCGGCCCCACCCATCTCAGCGTGGCGGGGCGCCGGCTGCTGACCGCCAACTACACCTCGGGCAGCGTCAGCAGCCTCCCGCTCGCCGACGACGGCTCGATCGGGGAGCCCGCCGCCGTACTGGCCCACCAGGGCTCCGGCCCCGACGCCGGCCGGCAGAAGGCCCCGCACGCCCACCAGGTGCTGCCCGCCCCCGGCGGCCGCTGGGTCCTCAGCGTCGACCTCGGCACCGACTCGGTACGGGTCTGCGCGCTCGACCCGGCCACCGGAGCCCCGGCCCTGCACGCCGAGACCGCGCTGCGCGCCGGGGCCGGCCCCCGGCACCTCGCCTTCCACCCCTCCGGCGAGGTGGTCTACGTATTGCACGAGCTGGAGCCGCAGCTGACCGTCTGCCGCTGGAACGGGGAGTCGGGCGAGCTCCAACCGGTCGGCGAGGTTCCGGTCGCCTCCACGGGCGCTCCAGGGGCCCCGGCGGCCTACCCCTCGGCGGTCGTGGCCTCGCCAGACGGCCGTTTCGTCTGGGCGGCCGTCCGCGGAGCCGACACCATCGCCACCTTCTCCCTCGCCGGCGGCGCGGAGAAGCCGCAGCTCACGGGCACCGTGCCGTGCGGGGGCAGTTGGCCGCGCGATCTGGCCGCCGACCCGTCGGGGCGCCGGCTGTACGCGGCCAACGAGCGTTCCGGCGACGTCACCTGGTTCGACGTGGACCCGGTGACGGGCGAGCCGCACCGCGCCGGCTCGGTGGCCGTGCCCGCCGCCACCTGCGTGGTCTTCGGCTGAGCCCCCGGACGGCACCGGGCGGCACCCGACCGCCGTACGTACGAGGGCCCGCGCTCCGGCTCGTTCGATTCAGAACGGTCCGGGGCGCGGGCCCTCGTACGCACGGCATGAGCGGGGGGTCAGTGGGCGGCGGCGCCCTGGGTGATGCCGAGGGCGGCGGAGTACTGCGCGACGGCCAGCTTGCCGAGCGCGGGGTACGCGCCGAGCACGTCGGCGGCGCTGCAGCCGGCCTCCTTGCAGGCGGTGTCGAGGAGTCCCTCGGCGGCCTCCGGGCCGATCAGGTACGGGGCCAGCGCGAGCTGCGTCGAACCCTCGCGGCGGAGCTGGTCGGCGATGGCGGCCACCGAACCCTCCTCGTCCAGCGCGGCGGCCATCACCGGCACGGCGAGACGGGCGGCCAGCAGCATGCCGGTGATGCCCGCGGCCTGCACGGCCTCCTCGCCGCCGGTGGTGGCCAAGACGATGCCGTCGGCGGCCGTGGTCACGCTGAAGAGCCTGGCCCGGTCGGCGCGGGCGAGGCCGGCCTCGGACAGCCGCACGTGCAGCCCCTCGGCGAGCAGCGGGTGCGGGCCGAGCGGATCGGCCAGCTCGGCGGCGGCCGAGGAGTCCATCAGGGCCTGGCGCACGCGGCGCAGCAGATCCCCGTCGGGGCCGGCCAGCAGGGGCACGACCACGGCGTCCGGACCGGTCGGCGCGGGCACCTCCTGCCCGGCGGCGCGGGCGGACTCCGCGCGCGCGGCGCGGTCGCGGGCCACGGAGTTCAGCACGCCCGACAGGGACGGGAACTCGGTGGCGTCGTCACCGTCGAGGAAACCGACCCGGGCGTCCAGGCCCGGCAGCTCGGAGCGGCCGATGCTGATGATCTCTTCCGCGAGCCCCCGCGAGGCGGCCGAAGGGGCACCGGGCACGGCGAGCACCAGCGCGGGCGCGCCCTCGGGCGCCACCGCGGGCTCGGGCCGGCGGTGCCGTCCGGTCTGGCGGGGTCGCGGCATTCGTACGGGCAGGCCATTTGCGGGCCCAGTGGGGGAGCTCATGGCGCCGCATGCTACTGGTTTATCGAAACCGGGTGTTCGGGCAGGGCCTTCTCCGGCGGCATCTGTCCGTATTTATCCGAGGAATGTCAGATACGGTTCGGGCCTTCGGTCACCCTGCGGAGGGAAGCCGCCAGTCCACGGGCTGCGCACCCTGGCGGACCAGCAGGTCGTTCGTCCTGCTGAACGGCCTCGACCCGAAGAACCCGTTGTCCGCGGACATCGGGGAGGGGTGCACCGATTCCACGGCCGGCAGGTCGCCCAGCAGGGGCCGCAGGTTGCGCGCCTCGCGCCCCCACAGCACCGACACCAGGGGCTTGCCGCGGGCCGCGAGCGCGCGGATGGCCTGTTCGGTCACCGCCTCCCAGCCCTTGCCGCGATGGGCGTTGGGCTTGCGCGGGGCCGTGGTGAGCGAGCGGTTCAGCAGCAGGACGCCCTGCCGGGTCCACGGGGTCAGATCCCCGTTCCGGGGCTTGCCCGTGCCGAGATCGGCGTGCAGTTCGCGGAAGATGTTGTCGAGGCTCGGGGGCCAGGGGCTGACCTCGGGGGCCACGGAGAAGGACAGGCCGATCGCGTGCCCCGGCGTCGGGTACGGATCCTGCCCGACGATCAGCACCTTCACCTCGTCGAAGGGCTGCTGGAACGCGCGCAGCACGTTCGCACCGGCGGGGACGTAGGTCCTGCCCGCCGCGATCTCCGCGCGCAGGAAGTCGCCCATCGCGGCGATCTGCGCCGCCACCGGCTCCAGAGCCCGGGCCCAGCCCGGCTCGACGATCTCGTTCAACGGTCGTGCTGCCACGATGGATCACTCTACTGGCCCCGTCCGCGGCCCGGTGCCACCCCTCGCGAGACGGGCCGCGGGGCCGGGCCGCTCGTTGACGGTGGTCGCGGGGCCGCCGGGTGCGGGGGCCTCAGGTGTCGTTTTCGACGCCGCGACCTGGGGCGCTCATGTCGCCCGTCGCGGGAGTGCCGCCCGCGAGCCCGTAGCGCAGGTACACGGTCCCCTTGGTGCCGGTGGCCGGGGGTGCGAGGAGCTCGAGGTTGGTGGGCACGGCGCCGTCGTCGAACACCTTCTTCCCGACGCCGAGCACGATCGGGTGCACCCAGAGGTCGAGGCGGTCGAAGAGCTTCTCGCGCAGGAGCGTCTGGACGAGGTTCAGGCTGCCTACGACCTTCACGTGCTCGTGCCGGTCACGGATCTCGCGCACCGCGTCGGCGAGGTCCGGGCCCAGCCGGGTGGAGCCGGCCCACGAGAGGTCGGGCTTGCCGCGCGAGGCCACGTACTTCGGGACGCTGTTGAAGAGGGTGGCGATCTCGCCGTCCTCGCCGCCCTTCTGGTGGGGCCAGTAGGCGGCGAAGATGTCGTACGTCCGCCGTCCCAGCAGCAGGGCGTCCGTGCCCTCGTAAGCGGCCGCGACCTGCGCTCCCGTGACCTCGTCCAGCAGGGGCGCCTGCCAGCCGCCGAACGGGAACCCCACCGGGTCCTCGTCGGGGCCGCCGGGCGCCTGCCCGACGAGGTCGAGGGTCGCGAACATTTCGATGTGGATGAGGCCCATGGCGCACTCCCGGTGAGTCGGTCGTCTTCTTCAAGAGATAGACCTTCCGGCGCCCGAAAACTCATCGCCACGACGGATCGCTCCTGCCGTCGGGCGGTCGTGGCGCGGGGACGGGCGGCCGGGAACTCCGGCACCCGTTGTCGCTTCGATACCTGTTCGCAACAGGTTCGATTGCTCCAACTCTCCACCGCGGGCGTCCCATTCAACACCGATGACGTTCGAGGGAGACCGCATGGAGCCCGTCGAGGACCGCACGCCCGGCATACTTCGCACGCCCAGTACGCCCAGCACGCCCAGCACGCCCAGCACGCCCAGCACGCCCCGTACCCCCGGCACGTCCCACAGGGACCGCCCGGCCCGGCGGAGAACCCACGGCAGACTGACCGCCGCGCTCCTAGCCGGCGGCCTCCTGCTGGCCGGCTGCGGAAGCGGCGGTTCGAACCGCAGCGCCGACGGGGAGTGGAAGGGCGGCGACGCAGGACCGCGGCCGTCCGCCACCCGCCCCGGCGGAGAAAGCACGGAAGGCGAGAGCGACGGGCGGCGCCCCACCGGACCGCCCGCCGACTACCTCTCCACCTTCGCGCTCGACGTGGACACCGCCAGCTACGGGTACGCCCGCCGCACCCTCGCGGACGGCAAGCTCCCCGACCCCGCCACCGTGCGCCCCGAGGAGTTCGTCAACAGCTTCCGGCAGGACTACCAGGAGCCCGACGGCGACGGCTTCTCCGTCACCGTGGACGGGGCCCGCACCAATGAGACGAACTGGTCCCTGGTCCGGGTGGGCCTCGCCACCCGCGTCGGGAACGGCGGGGCGGACGGCGCCGAGGCCCGGCCGCCCGCGGCGCTCACCTTCGTCGTGGACGTCTCCGGTTCCATGGCCGAGCCCGGCCGCCTCGACCTCGTCCGCAGCTCCATGAAGCTGATGACCGACCAGCTGCGCGAAGACGACTCGGTCGCCGTCGTCACCTTCAGCGGGAAGGCCCAGACCCGGCTGCCGATGACCCGCGTCGAGGGCCACCGCGAGCGGATCCAGGAGGTCGTCGGCGCGCTGCGCACCGCCGACTCGACCAACGTGGAGGCCGGGGTCGTCCGCGGGTACGAGGTCGCGGTCGAGTCGCTGCGGCCCGGCGCCACCAACCGGGTCGTCCTGCTGTCCGACGCCCTGGCCAACAACGGCGCCACTTCCGCCGACACCATCCTGAACCGGATCGGCGAAGCCCGGACCAAGCACGGCATCACCCTGTTCGGCGTGGGCGTGGGCAGCGAGTTCAACGACGCCTTCATGGAACAGCTCGCCGACCGGGGCGACGGACACACCACTTACGTCTCCGACGCGGAGGGCGCCCGCAAGGTGTTCTGCGAGGACCTCCCGGCGCAGGTGCAGCTGCGGGCCCGCGACGCCAAGGCGCAGGTCGCCTTCGACCCGCAGACCGTCGAACGGTTCCGGCTGATCGGCTACGACGACCGCCGCGTCGCCGACGGCGACTTCAGGAACGACACCGTGGACGGGGGAGAGGTCGGCTCCGGCCACACCGTGACCGCCCTGTACGCGGTACGGCTGCGCCCCGGCGCCACCGGACACCTGGCGACGGCGACGGTGCGCTGGCTGGACCCGCGTACCCGGGCGCCGCACGAGGAGTCCGGCAAGATCGAGGCGGCGGCCCTGTCCGGCGACGTGTGGACCGCGGCGTCCACGCGCTTCCAGGTCACCGCGGTGGCGGCCTACTTCGCCTCGGCCCTGCGCGAGCGCGACGGCGGCTGGGAGCGGGTGCCGGGCGCCGCCCCGCTGGGGAGCCTGGCCGGGCACGCGGACCGGCTGGCCGGGAGCACCGAGGATCCGGCCGTACGCCAGCTGGCGCAAGCCGTGCACCAGGCCCGCGCGCTCACCGGCTGAGGGCCCGGACGGGGGTGGCGCGGGGTACGGGTCGCGGCCGCTAGCGGTTCAGCACGGCGGCCCGTACGCACAGGACGTCGGGGAGGTGCTCGGCCAGCAACTGCCAGCTGTCCCCGTCGTCCTGGCTGGCGTACAGCTCGCCGTTGCGGTTGCCGAAATAGATCCCGGCCGGGTCCGCGTCGTCCGTGCAGAGCGCGTCGCGCAGCACCGTGCCGTAGTGGTCCCCGGCCGGGAGGCCCTTCGTCAGGGGCTCCCAGGTCGTACCCGCGTCCCGGGTCCGGAAGACCCGGCAGCGGTGCTCCGCGGGGACGCGGTCGATGTCGGCGTTGAGCGGGAAGACGTAGGCGGTGCCCGGCCGGTGCGGGTGCGCGGCCACCGCGAAGCCGAAGTCGGAGGGCAGGCCGTCGCCGATGTCCGTCCAGCGGGCCCCGGCGTCGTCGCTGCGGTAGACGCCCCAGTGGTTCTGCAGGTACAGCCGGCCGGTGTCCCCGGCGTCCTGGGCGATCTTGTGCACGCACTGGCCGAACTCGGGGTCCGGATCGGGCAGGAACACCGCCGAGACCCCGTGGTTGGACGGGGCCCAGCTCGCCCCGCCGTCCGTGGTCCGGAAGACCCCGGCCGTGGAGACCGCCACCGTGACCAGGTCCGGGTCGCCCGGGTCGGTGATCACCGTGTGCAGGCCCTCGCCACCGCCGCCCGGGACCCACTTGTCCCGGGTCGGGTGCTCCCACAGGGGGCGGACCAGTTCGAAGGACTCGCCGTGGTCGGCCGAGCGGAACAGGGCGGCCGGTTCGGTGCCCGCGTAGACCACGCCGGGCGCCTCGGGGCCGGCCGGATGGAGCTGCCAGACCCGCTCCAGGGAGGCTCCGGTGTCCTCGGGGAACTTCACCGCGGCCGCGGCGGGCTCCCGCCAGGTCGCTCCCAGGTCGTCGGAGCTGAACACGGACGGTCCCCAGTGGGTGCTGTCGCCGGCGACCAGGAGCCGGGGCGCGCCGCGGCGCCGGTCGATGGCGACGGCCGAGACCGCCTGGGCGTTGAAGTGCGGCTCGTCGAACTCCCAGGTGCCGCCGGAGTCCCGGCGGCCGATGAACAGTCCCTTGCGGGTTCCCGCGAGCAGTACCACGTCGGTCATGGCCGACACCTCCGGACGTCTTTGTCCTGCACGGCAGCTTTCCGCCAGTCTGCACCCGACCACTGACAGGGGCAGGTCGCGGCGCGCGCCGCCCCGGTCGTACGAAGGGTCTCGTAGTACGAGGGAATTCGTAGTACGGTGACTCTCGTACTTAGCGGCCGGTTCCCCGGCACGCTTCCGGTCGCCCCTGGAGACCCCTCATGAGTGCTGCTCCCGTTTCCTTCGCCGCCCTGTTCCAGCCGTGGACCATCCGCTCGATCACCGTCCCGAACCGGGTGTGGATGGCCGCGATGTGCCAGTACAGCGCCGAGCCCTCCGGTCCGGACGCCGGGGTCGCCCACGACTGGCACTTCGCGCACTACGCGGCCCGTGCCACCGGCGGCACCGGCCTGATCATGCAGGAGGCCACGGCCGTCGCGCCCGAGGGGCGGATCTCGCCGTACGACCTCGGGATCTGGAACGACACGCAGGTCGAGGCGCTGCGCCGGATCACCTCCTTCGTGAAGGGCCGGGGCGCGGTCTCCGGCATCCAGCTCGCCCATGCCGGCCGCAAGGCCTCCACCGACCGCACCTGGAAGGGCGGTGGCCCCGTCGGCCCCGAGGCGCACGGCTGGCGGCCCAGCGCCCCGAGCCCCGTGCCGTTCTCCGCGGACCACCAGGTCCCGCACGAGCTGACGGTCCGGGAGATCCGGGACGTCGTGGAGCAGTTCGCGGCCGCCGCCCGGCGCGCGCTCGCCGCCGGCTACCAGGTCGTCGAGATCCACGGCGCCCACGGCTACCTGATCGGCGAGTTCCTCTCCCCGCACAGCAACAAGCGCACCGACGAGTACGGCGGCTCCTTCGAGAACCGCACCCGCCTCGCCCTCGAAGTCGTCGACGCCGTACGGGCGGTGTGGCCCGAGGAGCTGCCGCTGTTCTTCCGGATCTCCGCCACCGACTGGCTGGAGGAGGACGGCTGGACCGCGGACGAGACCGTCCGGCTGGCCGGCCTGCTCGAGGAGCACGGCGTGGACCTCCTGGACGTCTCCACCGGAGGCCTCGCCCCCGGCGTGACGATCCCGGTCGGCCCCGGCTATCAGGTGCCCTTCGCGGCCCGGGTCAAGGCCGAGACCACCCTCCCGGTCGCCGCCGTGGGCCTGATCACCGAACCGGAGCAGGCCGAGAAGATCCTGGCCAACGGAGAGGCCGACGCCGTCCTGCTGGGCCGCGAACTGCTGCGCGACCCGTTCTGGGCCCGCCGCGCGGCCGCCGCGCTCGGCGCGCAGGTCCGTACGCCCGAGCAGTACCACCGTTCCTGGTGAACCGGTGCGGCGCGGGGGCCGGGCTCCCGCGCCGCACCCGGCCGTTCGGCTCCGCTCCTACGATGGTTCTCGTACGATGGAGGAATACCCGGCATCGCGGCATCGCGGCATCACCCAGTGAGTGGAGTACGGACATGACGGAACGTGACGCGGCCCGTGTCCTCGCCCACCCCGAGGCCGCCGAGATCCGGCTCGAAGGGGTCCTGCACGCCCTCTCCGACCCGGTCCGGCTCTCCATCGTCCGCGACCTCGCGGCCACGGACGCCGAGCTGGTCTGCTCGCACTTCGAGCTCCCGGTCACCAAGTCCACGACCACGCACCACTTCCGGGTCCTGCGCGAGAGCGGTGTCGTGCGCCAGTCCTACCGCGGCACGGCCAAGCTGAACGGACTGCGCCGCGCCGAGCTGGCGGAGCTGTTCCCCGGGCTGCTCGACGGCGTCCTCGCGGCGGCCGCCGCGGAGGAGACGCGCGACCGGGGCTGAGGAGCACCCCGGGCCCGGGGGTCAGTCCGTGCCGCCGGCCGCGGCCAGCAGGCCCGCCCAGTCCGGGATCTTGACGGAGCGCCGGCCCAGGGACCGCCCGAGTTCCGCCTCGGCCGTCTCGATGGCCAGCCACCCCGGCCACCGGACCGGTCGCAGCCCGGCCAGGAGCATCACCTCCAGCGGGTCCCGCTCCCGTTCGCGCCGGGCCAGCGCCCCCGCGTCCTGGAGCAGGGAGGAGGCCGTCTCCTTCGCGCAGGGCCGGTTGGTGCCGATGACCCCGGTCGGGCCGCGCTTGATCCAGCCCGCCACGTACTCGCCCACGGAGGCGCGGCCCTCCCGGAGCACCCGGCCCGCCGCGTGCGGGACCGTACCGCGCCGCTCGTCGAAGGGCAGCCCGCCCAGCGGGACGCCCTGGTACCCCACCGAGCGCAGGACCAACTGCGCCGGGACGTCCTCGTAGACCCCCGTGCCGGTGACCCCGCCCCCGCCGTCGGGAGCCGTCCGCTCGAACCGCATCCCGGTGACCCGGCCGTCCGGGCCGCCGAGCACCTCCACCGGGCGCAGGAAGAACCGCAGCGCGATCCGCCGGTCCCCGCCGCTCGCCGGATCCGCCACCCAGCCGCGCAGCACCTCCACGTTGCGCCGGTTCACCGCGGGCAGGGCCGCGCCCGGGTCCGCGTACGCCGGGTCGAGGGCCAGCTCCAGCGGGTCGGCCCGTACGTCCACGCCCGGCAGCGTGCCCAGTTCGCGCAGCTCCTTGGTGGTGAACTTGCCCTGCGAGGGCCCGCGCCGGGCCACCATGTGGACCGCGCGCACCCCGCTGGCGCCGAGCGCGCCCAGGGCCGGCTGCGGCATGTCGGTCGGGGCCAGTTCCGGCACCCCCCGGGCCAGGATCCGCGTCACGTCGACCGCCACGTTCCCGGCGCCGACCACGATCGCCGACTCCACCCCGGGCAGCCCGAAGGCCTCGGCCGCGGCATCCGGATGGCCGCTGTACCAGGCCACGAAGGCCGTGGCGGAATGCACCCCGACGAGCTCCTCGCCGGGGATGCCGAGCATCCGGTCCCGGGCCGCGCCGACGCAGTACACCACCGCGTGGTACAGCTCCAGGAGCCTGGCGGTGGGCAGGGCGTCCCCGCCGACCTCGACGTTGCCGAGGAAGCGGATCCGCTCGTCCTCCAGCACGGTGCGCAGGCTGCCCTGCAGGGACTTGATCTTCTCGTGGTCGGGGGCCACCCCGTAGCGCACGAGCCCGTACGGAGCCGGCAGCCGGTCGAGCACGTCGACCCGGATCCCCGGCACCTCGCGCTGCTGTACGAGTGTCTGTGCGGCGTAGACCCCGCTGGGGCCCGATCCGACGACGGCGATACGAAGCACGGCGGAGCTCCTCCCGCAGGTGTTCCCAGCATGACACCGGGTGCCCCGGCCGTCAGCCCATCGCGCGCATCCGGTGGACCTCGGCGCTCTGGGTGGCCGCCACCTCGTTGGCCATCTCCTCCACGGCGGCGTTGTTGCCCGCGGCCAGGACCTCGCCCGCCATCTTCAGGGCGCCCTCGTGGTGGGCGGTCATCAGGGCGAGGAAGAGCCGGTCGAAGTCCGCACCCCGGGCCGCGGTGAGCTCCTCGAGCTGCCGCGCGGTGGCCATGCCGGGCATCGCCGCGTGGTCGTGGCCCCCCGGGGCGGCGGTGGGCGCCGGGTTGCGGGCCGCCCATCCCTCCATCGCGCCGATCTCGGGCTTCTGCGCGGCCGCGATCCGTCCGGCGAGCCGCTTGACCCCGTCGGCCGCGGCCCGGTCCGGAGCGAGTGCGCTCATGGTCAGTGCCTGACCGTGGTGTTCGATCATGTTCCGCACGTACGCTCGGTCCGCCGCGTTGGGGGTGTCGTCGGGCAGTTCCTTCGCGGCCTGTTCGGGGGAGATGGTGCGTGCCTTCTCGCCGGGTTTGCCGGGGGCGATCACCATCGGCTTGCCGTCCGCCGCGCCGTCCGTCCCGCCGCCGTCCCGGCAGCCGGTGAGGGGGAGCAGCAGCCCAACGGCCAGGGCCGCTCCGACGATTCGCCCGAGTGAGACTTTCGCCATGTCCATGCTAAGGACCATACTGCCGGGGTCCGCGTTCCGTTCCCACGACGGGCGGAATCGACCGGACCCATGGGAGGGCACAGTGACCTCGATGCACACCAGCAGACGGCGCGGATCCCTGGGAGTGGCCGCAGCGGCGGCCGGACTCCTCACCACGTTGCTGGCGGCCGGACCCGCGGCCGCCACCCCCGACCCGGGAGACCTGCTCCCGGGCGGGGGCGCGTCGCAGAGCGCCGCCACCGCGGCCGGCGCGGGCCGGGACTTGGCGCCCGGCGAGATACCGGGGCAGGACGAGATCGTCCACAGCAGGAACATCAAACCCCTGGCCAACATCCCCAGTTCCGACCCGACCGGAATCAACTCCGACATGGCGTTCCAGGGCAAGTACGCCTACGCGGGCAGCTACAACGGCTTCACGATCTACGACATCGGCAACCCCAAGGCGCCGAAGAAGGTCACCGAAGTGCTGTGCCCCGGCGGGCAGAACGACATCTCGGTCGACGGGGACCTGCTCTTCCTGTCCACCGACTCCTCGCGCAGCGACGACTCCTGCAACAGCGTCTCGCAGCCCGCCACGGAGAAGTCCTCCTGGGAGGGCATCAAGATCTTCGACATCAAGGACAAGAAGAACCCCAAGTACATCAAGTCCGTCGAGACCCCGTGCGGTTCCCACACCCACACGCTGGTGCCGGGCGGCCGGGACGCTTACCTCTACGTCTCCTCGTACAACCCGAGCGACGCGTTCCCCGACTGCAAGCCGCCGCACGACGGCATCTCGGTCGTGAAGGTCCCCAAGAAGAGCCCGACGCGGGCCGCGGTCGTGGCCTTCCCGATCCTCTTCCCGGACGGCGGCAACCCGGGCGGGCCCACCAACCCGGGCGTCTCCAAGACCACGGGCTGCCACGACATCACCGTGCTGCCCTCCAAGGACCTCGCCGCGGGCGCCTGCATGGGCGACGGCATCCTCTTCGACATCAGCAAGCCCGAGGAACCGCGCGTCATCGACCGGGTCCAGGACAACGTGAACTTCGCGTTCTGGCACTCGGCCACCTTCAACGAGCGGGCGAACAAGGTGGTGTTCACCGACGAGCTGGGCGGCGGTGGCGGCGCCACCTGCAACGAGGCCACCGGCCCCACCCGGGGAGCCGACGGCATCTACGAGATCACCGGCCGCGGCGACCAGCGCAAGCTCGTCTTCAAGAGCTACTTCAAGATCCCGCGCATGCAGGCCGACACCGAGAACTGCGTGGCCCACAACGGCTCGCTGATCCCGGTCGGCGGCGGCCGTGACATCATGGTCCAGGCCTGGTACCAAGGCGGCATCTCCGTCTGGGAGTTCACCGATTCCACCAGCCCGAAGGAAATCGCCTACTTCGAGCGGGGCCCGCTGACCACCGACAAGCTCGGCCTCGGCGGCTCCTGGTCCGCCTACTACTACAACGGGCACATCTACTCGAACGACATCGTCAAGGGCCTCGACGTGCTGCGGCTCGACGACTGGCGCACCGACAGCGCCAAGTGGGTGTGGCTGGGCCGGCTCAACGTGCAGACCCAGCCCGAATACCACTAACGGGGCGAGGGGAACGTTCCGCCGGGCGGTCCTCCGTCCGGCGGGACACCCGACTCCCAGTCCAGCCCGTACCGCTGGAACAGCTCGGCCCGCAGCCGGGACGCCGGCATCGGCGCGCCCGGCAGCAGCACCGCCACCACCGCACCCATCAACAGCGCCCGCAGCAGCGGGTAGTCGGTGTCCACCTCCGCCGATCCGTACCGTACGACGGTGTCCCGCAGCAGCTCCGCGAGCCGCTGCTGCTCGACGCACTGCACGAACCCCTCCGCCTGCAGGATCCCCGCCATGTGGGTCCGCATCAGCCGGGGCTGGTCCCGGGCCAGCCCGAGGACCGCGTCGATGGCCCGGGCCAGGCGCTCCCGGCCGTCCTGTGTACGGGGCTCCCGCTCCAGCGCCGCTTCCAGGGTGAGGTGCATCAGCCGGTGCACGGCGGACTGCAGGAGCTGGCGCTTGCCCGGGAAGTAGTAGGACACCAGGCCGCGGGCGGCTCCGGCCCGGTCGGCGATGTCGCCGAGGGTGGTGGCCTCGTAGCCGCGCTCCGCGACCAGCTCGACCGTGGCCTGCAGCAGCCGCTCCCGGGAACGCCTGCGCAATTCTTCATTGACCGATGCGCTGCGCGGGGACATGCTTGCTCCTGCGTTGACTGGTTCGGAGCCAGTATACTCAGCGTGCCGGACCGCCTGCTCTGGGCGACACGGGGGATCGCCCAGAGCAGGCACCGTCCGAGACCGAGACCGCCACTGTGAGCGCCACGAGCACGGCGCCCAGCAGCCAGCCCGCCAGGACGTCCGAGAACCAGTGGACGCCGAGGTAGATCCGGGTGAAGCCGACCCCGAGGACCGAGACCGAGGCCAGGAGCAGTGCCAGGGCCGGGACGGACCGGGTGAACGGGCGGGCGTACGGGCGCGCGTGCGGCCCCGCTGACCGGCACGCGACCAGCCACACCAGCAGACCGCAGACCACCGTCGCCGTCAGGGCGTGTCCCGACGGGTAGGCGGCGTAGTCCGCGGAGGCGACCGGATCCGGCCATACCGGCCGCTCCCGCCCCACCCAGACCTTCAGCCCCTGGCTCACCGCCGAGGCCGCGAGGGTGGCCAGGGCGATCCGCAGCGCGCACCGGCCGCTGCCCCGCCACCACAGCCACAGGCAGGCCGCACTCGCCAGGGCCCGCATGGTCCACGGGTCCCAGACCCAGTCGCTGAGCACCCTCACCAGCCGGGTGACCCCGGGGTGGGACACGGCGTAGGAGTGCAGGGTCCGCGCGATGCGGCCGTCGAAGGACAGCAGCGGAGCCCAGCCGGTGGCCACCAGGACCGTCAGTACGATCGACGCGATCGCCGCGGCGATCAGTGCGCACGCCAGTGGGGTCGGCAACCGTACGTGGGCGTTCCGCATCCGCCGATCCTCGCATCCGGGGGCGCCGACGCCCCGTAAGGGCGGCTGCCCCGCGATCCCCGGAGGGCGGCCCTCAGGCGAGCGCGCCCAGCCCCGGTCCGAACGCGACCAGCAGCGGAACCGCCGGAGCCAGCGTCGCCAGGGCCGTCAGCCGCATCCGGCGCACGGCCGACAGCCGGGGCGCGGCCGCGAGCAGCCGCCGGACCCGTTCGGGGACGTGCGCGTCCGGCGCGGGGGACGGGCCGAAGACCCCGCGGTCCTCGTTCAGGCCGATCAGGGCCAGGGCGGTGGTCAGGCGCCCGTACCGCCGCGAGGCCACGTCGTCGGCCGCCAGCTCCACCAGCCGGTGCATCTGCGCCTCGAACGCGGCGAAGACGGGGACCTGCGGGAACCCCCCGGACAGGGCCCGCGAGCAGTGCAGCAGCCAGTCGTGCCGGGCCGCCGCGTGCCCCTGCTCGTGGGCCAGTACGGCGTCCAGCTGGCTCCCCTTGAGCCGGCCCAGCGCCGCCGTCGTGACCACCAGCCGCGGGGCAGGACCAGGCAGCCACCAGCTGTCCGGCCGCTGCCCCTCCAGGACCACGAGCCGCGCCTCCGAGGCCTGTTCCCCGGGCAACAGAGGCGCCCGCAGCAGCAGTTCGGCGCCCTGCGTGCGGCGCCGGGCGCGGGCCCGCAGGATCTCCCGGGCCAGCATCGCGCCGGTCCAGAGCCCACCGCCGGCCAGTACGACGGCGGTGCCGGCGGCCCAGAGCCCGCCCGAGGCGTCCAGCGCGTAGGCGTCGACCACGCCGTGCGGAGCCGGGGCGAACAGCCCGCCCCGTACGGCGTGCCAGGCGGCGGCCGCGCTCAGCAGCATCGACAGCGCGAGGCACAGGAGTACGGCGCCCACCACGCACTGCCAGGTCCACAGGGCCACGACGGGTTCACGCTCGGGCCATCGGGCCCGGGCCAGCAGGCGGGGCGCGAACACCGCGGTCAGGGCGCCGAGCAGCAGGAGAACGGCGGGGACCATCATGGGCCCCAGCCTAGGAGGGTGCGGCTACCTGCGGGTATGGTCCGGGCCCAAGGGTGATGCAGGACACGTTTGCCCGGCCCGCCCGCGGCCTCACATCGTGAGCAGCATCGCGAACATCCCCATTCCCATGGCCAGTCGGCAGGCGCGGATCACCTCCGCCGGTCCGGCGGGTGTTCCGGGGCCGCCCGCGCCGTCCGTGCCGTCCGTGCCGGCCCCGCCGACCGTGACCAGCCGGGCGCCGCCCAGCACCACGTACCCGGCGTAGTAGACGAGCAGCAGGCCGGTGACCAGCGGCAGTCCGGAGCCCTGTCCGTGGGCGTGGTCGGAGGACCCCGTCCCCGCGCCGGTAGCCGCGGCCAGCGCCATGTAGACCATGGTCAGCGAGCCCACCAGGTGGTGCGCGTGGTGCGGTCCGCCGCGCAGCAGCCACAGCGCGTGCAGCGCCGCCCCGCAGAAGACCGCGCCCAGCACGGGCGCCTGCCAGTCGCCGCCCAGCCGGAGCGGCACCGCCATCAGGGCCATGCCGAACCCCATCGCCGCCTCCCCGGCCGCCGGTCCGCCGCCGGCTCTGCCCGCGCGCCGCAGACAGTACGCACCGCTCACCGCGCAGAGCAGGACGAGGAGCCAGGCGGAGACGGAGGTGGAGAGGGACGTGGCGGGACCGTGCACGGCGGAACCTCCCGGTTCGTCGGCTTCACCGGAAGAGATGCCCTCTTCACACGGCCATCACGCCGGGCGAGGTTAGGCTCTGCGGGACCGCCGCAAGCAGCACGTCGCAGAACCTCGCGCAGAACGGAGCCCTCGATGCCGAGCGCCGCCCCCCGGGCCTTGACCTACCGCAGTGCCGTGGAGGCGGACATCCCGGAGCTCGTGGAGCTCGTGGAATCGGCGTACCGGGGAGACGCGAGCCGCGGGGGCTGGACCACCGAGGCGGACTTCCTGGACGGGCAGCGGACCGACGCCGCGGACGTGGCCCGGATCGTCGGGCACCCCGAGGGCATGCTCCTCGTCGTGGAGCGCGCCGGCGAGATCGTCTCCTGCTGCCACCTGGAACACCGGGGTGACCACGTGTACTTCGGCATGTTCGCGGTTCGCCCCGGACAGCAGGGCGGTGGCCTGGGCAAGGCGGTCATGGCGGAGGCCGAACGCCGCGCCCGCGAGCAGTGGGCGGCCAAGGAGATGCGGATGACCGTGATCAACGTACGGGAGGAGCTCATCGCCTTCTACGTGCGCCGTGGTTACGAGCGCACCGGCGAGATGAGCCCCTTCCCCTACGGGGACGAGCGCTTCGGCGTCCCGCTCCGCGACGACCTGGCCTTCGAGCTGCTGGTCAAGCCGCTGTAGTCGCGGGGGCGGGGCCCGTGGGCCCTCCGCGGGCCGTCCGACGCCCCGCCGTCCGCGTGCCGGCCGGCCGGCCGGCCGTCTGCCCGCCGTCCGCCGCCTGCGGAACGCCTTGCGCGGTCCTCAGGCGGTGAAGCGTCCCGTGGAGCGGATCTCCGGGAAATCGGTGAGCACGCCGTCGAGTTCGAGGGCCCGCGCCAGCCGCAGCCGCTCCAGCGTGTTGACCGTCCACCCCGTCACGCGCAGTCCCGCCTCGTGTGCCGACTCCACGGTGTGCAGGGTGAGGTGGCCGATGTTCAGGGCAACCGTCTCCGCGCCCGCCAGGGCGGCCCGGGCGACGACCTCCCCGGCATCGGCCCGGGTCTGGTTCGCGTAGAGGACGGTCCGCACGCCCGGCACCAGGCGAGCCGCCTCGACGAGCACCTCGTCGTGGAACGAGGCCACTTCCACCCGGCCGGTCAGATCGCGGCGCAGCAGCAGCTCCGCGAAGGTCCCGACGGCGGCGAGGTCGTGGACCTGGATCCGCAGCGGTGCGCGGACCGCGTCGACGACCTCGTCCAGGACCGGCACGTGCTCGCCGTCTCCGGCGTCCAGCCCGCGCAGTTCGTCGAGCGTCAGATCGGCCACGGCTCCCGAACCGTCGGTGGTCCGGTCCACCTCGGCGTCGTGCAGGACGACGAGGGCGCCGTCCTTGCTGAGCCGCACGTCCAGCGCGACCACGTCCATGCCGGACCGTTCCGCGCGGACGAACGACCGCAGGGTGTTCTCCGGTTCGACACCCATGACCCCGCGGTGCCCGATGGTGAGGAAAGTCAAGGTTCTCTCGCTTCCGTCGACGGCGGCCCCGCGCGGTCGCGGTGTCCCGACCGGCCGCGCGCGATATGAGGACGCATGCTAGTGCGCCTCCCGTGCGATGAAACCGCCTTTGCGGGGCCTCCGCAACGCCGTCCGGCCGCCTCCCGACGGGCTCGCCGGGGGCCGGGGAGCCCCGCGCGCGGCCCGCGTGGTCACCCGGGGGTGGGCGCGTCCCCGCCGACTTGACGTTCCTGCGCGCCGAGGCCCTCCAGGTCCGCCAGCAGGGCCCTTGTCAGCTCCAGTTCGGCCAGGTGCTGGCGCTCGCTCCAGCGCAGGGCGAGCACCGGGAAGGCCCACTCCGGCTCGGTCGCCGCGTGCGCCATGGCCTCCCGTACGGCGGCCAACTCCTCGGTGGTGCGCTCCAGATGCTCCGTCACCATGCCGCGCAGCCGCTCCGGCTCGGCCAGGTGCCCCAGCCAGACCCGCAGCAGCAACCCGTGCTTGAGCACCGGGGGGCCCGCCTCGGCGACGTCGGAGGCCCAGCCGGCCAGGGCCTCGCGCCCCGCGGGGGTGATGCCGTAGCGGCGCTTGGCCCGCACCTCTTCGGGCCCCGAGCGCACGGAGGCCGCGTAGCCCAGTTCCTCCAGACGGCGCAGTTCGGCGTAGATCTGACTGATGGCGGGGGACCAGTAGAAGAAGCGCAGCGAGGAGTCCGCCCACTTCTTCAGCTCGTAGCCGGTCCGCTCCCCGGGGAAGGAGAGCAGGCCGAGAACGGCCCACGCGGTCGGCGGAAGCTCTTGCTTCTTCGACGTCTGACTACTAGTCATATTTCGAATAGAAGTGAGACCGGGTACGGGACGCAACCCTGGAGGCATAAGTGAAGTTCTCCGTCATCTTCGAGGCACAGCTGGCCGACCCGACCGTGGAGCGCGAGCACCAGGTCATCCGTGACTGCGTGGAGCAGGCGGTGCTCGCCGAAGAGATGGGATTCGACCGGATCTGGGCCGTCGAGCACCACTCCCTGAAGTGGTACGCCCACATGTCCGCCCCGGAAATCTTTCTGAGCTTCGTCGCTGCCCGGACGAACACCATACGCATCGGGCACGGAGTCGTGTGCATGCCCTTCGCCTTCAACCACCCCGTCCGCGTCGCCGAGCGGGCCGCGATGCTCGACCTGCTGTCCGGCGGGCGGGTCGACCTCGGGGCCGGGCGGGGCGGGACCGTGCAGGAGACCTCGCTGTGCGGTGTGGACAAGGACCGCACCACGGCGGAGGTGGAGGAAGCGCTGCGGATCATCGGGAAGGCCTGGCAGGAGGACGAGCTGGAGTACCACGGGGAGCTCATCGACATCGATCCGCACCCGATCCTGCCGCGGCCGAGCCAGCGGCCCCACCCGCCGCTGTTCCTCGCGTGCAGCCGGTCCGAGACCCTGGTGCAGGCCGCGGAGCTGGGCGTCGGGGCGCTGGTGATGGGATTCGCCGGGCCGGAGTCCATCGCGGGGATGCGCTCCGTCTACGACGCCGCGATCGCCGGCCGGGACGGCGGCCGCTTCGTCTCCACGGCGGTCAACGACCACTTCTCGGTGCTCTGTCCGACGATCGTGCTCGACGACCCCGAGGAGGCGCGCCGGATCGGGATCCGGGGGCAGCGGTTCTTCGCGCAGTCCATCGGCCACTGGTACGGCGGGGCGGGGGTGCCGGACGAGGCGGTGGTCGAGGGTGCCGACGAGGGGGCGGAGATGCGCAGGGCAGCCGAGCAGGTGGTGGCCCGGCTGCACGAGCAGGACATCCCGGTACGGCCCACCGCCACGGCCACCTTCAACGCGGACCACGCCTACGGGAGCGCGGACGAGGCGATCGCGTACGTGGAGCGGCTGCGGGAGGCGGGGGCCGACGAGATCATGTGCCTGATCCAGATGGGGACCGTGCCGCAGGAGGCCTGCCTGGAGACCCTGCGGCAGTGGGGCGAGAAGGTCATCCCGCACTTCGCGAACCAGCGGGCTTAGGGGCGGATGGGTCCTGGGTGACCTCGACGGCTACGGCGCCACCGTGCGGGCGCTCCGCCGGGGCTCCGGCGCCGTCCAGGTCTCCGCGGCGGCGTCGGCGGCCATCCGTCGGCCTCCCCGCTCGTCGCGGACCCGAGAGGGCTGCCGCCCGGGTACGTGGTGGTCGCCGGCTGCGATCCGCTGCGGGACGAGTGGGAGGCGTGCACCGCCAGCTGCTCGGGGCCGGGGTCCGTTCGGCCCTGGACTCCCGCCCCGGAATGTTCCACGGGTTCCTCGGCCCCGGCCCGAGTGCTCCCCGAGGCCCGTCAGGCCTTGGCGCGTCTGGGCGAAGTCATCGACTCCACGCATAAGAACGGGAAGACTTCCGGTGAAACCGGGGGTGACGCAGGATATTTTCCCGGATCTCCTCTTGAGTAAGAGAGCCTCACATGCCTACCCTGTCGCGACGTGAGGTTCTCCTGTGGAGGAAGTGACATGACGGAAACTCTTGTGCCGGGTACCGGCGGTGCCGTGATAACCGCTGGTGTACGGGTGGTCGACCACCCGGCGTGGCCCGAGCTCAAGGCCGCCGTGGAGGAGATCCGGCCCTGGCAGTCCGCCGACGGGTCCATCGACTTCGAGCGCGAGGGGCACCACGCCCGCATCGCGGCCCCGGCCGCGGTCGAGCGCGTGATCGAGGGCATCGAGGCCCTGTCTCCGCTGCTGCCGCACGGTGAGGCGTACCACCGTGCCCTCATCGGCGACCTGCGCAAGTGGTCCGACGGCGGCTTCGGCGTGCCCGACTTCCTCGACTCCCTGCTGGCCTTCGCCCCGGCCGCCGAGCGCGCCGACGGGCTCCAGCACCTCGTGGTCTTCCCGATGTACACGCAGAACGGCAACCCGGACCGCAACCTCGAAGCCGTCGTGCTGAAGATGGTGTGGCCCGAGTGGCTCTCCGAGCTGGAGCGCACCCGGTACGACAACCCGCTCTTCCTCGGCATCACCTTCGAGGACTTCACCCCGGGCTACGACACGCACTCCGCCGTGCTCTTCCCGGAGACCATCGCGGTCCGCGAGGCACCCGAGCGCTTCACCTGGGGCGGCATCTTCTGCGACCGCGAGGCCGCCCGCTACCGCAAGGTCACCGAGGCCGCCGTCGACATCCTGGGCATCGAGCTGCCCGAGGACATCGCCCGGATGGTCGAGGACCAGGAGCGCTGCGAGAAGGCCTTCGTCCTGTGGGACATGGTCCACGACCGCACCCACAGCCACGGCGACCTGCCGTTCGACCCCTTCATGATCAAGCAGCGCCAGCCGTTCTGGATGTACGGCCTGGAAGAGCTGCGCTGCGACCTCACCGCCTTCAAGGAGGCCGTGAAGCTGGAGTCCGAGGGCAACGAACACGGCCGCGACGTGCAGTACGCCGTCCTCTTCGACCGGATGTTCCGCTTCCCGGTGTCCGGCGACCGCAACCGCAACTACGACGGCCTCGGCGGCCAGCTCCTCTTCGCGTACCTCCACAAGCACGACGTCGTGCGCTGGACGGACAACAAGCTGAAGATCGACTGGATGCGTGCCCCGCAGGTCACCAACCAGCTGTGCGCCGAGATCGAGGACCTCTACCGGGCCGGCATCGACCGCCCGAAGCTGGTCCACTGGTTCAAGGCGTACGACCTGGTCGCCGAGTACCTCGCCCCCCACCCGGGATCCAAGTGGGCCAAGGGCCCCGACGCCCTGGACCTGACGCAGCCGCCGCGCAAGCTCGTGGACGACGTGCTTCCGGACGAGTTTCCGCTGAGCATGTTCTATGAGGCCCTGGCCAAGAAGCTCAAGGGCGTGATCGCCTCGACCAAGGGCATCACGGCAGGGAACGCCGCGGACCGCGAGACCGCCGCGCGGGTCGCCGCGTGAGCACTCGCCCACAGGAGGCTGCACAGATGAACGGCTCCGGTAACGGGAACGGGAACGGAAAGCTCCATGGGGCGGTAGTGGCAGTGGCGGGGGCCGGCGGGCCCGCCGGCCGCGCCACCCTGCTCCGCCTCGCCGAGGCGGGGGCCGTGGTCGTCGCCTCCGACGCCGACGCGGCCCGGCTCGCCGAAGCGGTGGACGCCGCGCGCTACGCCCACGGCGGCGCCACCATCACCGGTGACACCGTCGACCTGCTCGACCTGGACGCCACCAAGGCCTGGGCCGAGCAGACCGAGAAGGAGTTCGGCCGCATCGACGGCCTGGTCCACCTCGTCGGCGGCTGGCGCGGCAGCACCACCTTCACGGACACCGACCTCGCGGACTGGGCCTTCCTGGAGAAGCTCCTCATCCGCACCGTCCAGCACACCTCGCTCGCCTTCCACGACGGGCTGCTGCGCAGCGACCGCGGGCGCTACGTCCTGGTCAGCCAGTCCGGTGCGCACAAGCCGGTCGCCAACAACGCCGCGTACAACGCGGGCAAGGCCGCGGCCGAGGCCTGGACGCTCGCGATGGCGGATTCCTTCCGCAAGGCGGGTGGCGAGGACGGTCCGGGCGCCGCGGCTGCGATCCTGGTGATCAAGGCATTGGTGCACGACGCGATGCGCGCCGAGCGTCCCACTGCGAAGTTCGCGGGCTTCACCGACGTCAAGGAGCTGGCCGAGGCCATCGCCGGCGTCTGGGAGCGGCCCGCCGCCGATGTGAATGGACAGCGTCTGTGGCTCACCCCCCAACCGTGAAGACCGGTGCCGTGAAGACCGCGATACGGAAGTCCGTGGCGAAGACCGATGCCCGCCGGCACCACGACCCGGCGGTGCGCGGTTTCGCGAGCGACAACTACGCCGGGATCCACCCGGAGATCCTCGCGGCCATCGCCCTCGCCAACGGCGGCCACCAGGTCTCCTACGGCGACGACGAGTACACCGAGAACCTGCAGCAGGTCTTCCGCGGTCACTTCGGCCCGCACGCCGAGGCCTATCCGGTCTTCAACGGCACCGGTGCCAACGTGACCGCCCTGCAGGCGCTCACCGACCGCTGGGGCGCCGTGATCTGCGCCGAGTCGGCGCACATCAACGTCGACGAGGGCGGTGCGCCCGAGCGGATGGCGGGCCTCAAGCTGCTCACCGTTCCCACGCCGGACGGCAAGCTCACCCCCGAGCTCATCGACCGGCAGGCCTGGGGCTGGGAGGACGAGCACCGGGCGATGCCGCAGGTCGTCTCGATCACCCAGAACACCGAGCTCGGCACGGTGTACACCGTGGACGAGATCCGTGCCATCTGCGAGCACGCGCACGCCAAGGGGATGAAGGTCCACCTCGACGGCGCCCGGATAGCCAACGCCGCGGCCTCGCTCGACGTGCCGATGCGCAGCTTCACGAACGCGGTCGGCGTGGACGTGCTGTCCTACGGCGGCACCAAGAACGGGATGATGGCCGGCGAGGCCGTCGTCGTGCTGAACCCGGACTCCGTCCGGCAGATGAAGCACATCCGCAAGATGTCGATGCAGCTCGCCTCCAAGATGCGCTTCGTGTCGGTGCAGCTCGAGGCGCTCCTCGCGAAGGACCTGTGGCTGCGCAACGCCCGCCACGCCAACGCGATGGCGCAGCGGCTGGCGGCCGGGGTGCGCGAGACCGACGGGGTGGAGATCCTCTACCCGGTGCAGGCGAACGCGGTGTTCGCGCGACTCCCGCACGAGGTGTCGCGGCGGCTTCAGGAGCGCTACCGCTTCTACTTCTGGGACGAGATCGCGGGCGACGTCCGGTGGATGTGCAGCTACGACACCCAGGAGGAGGACGTGGACGGCTTCCTCCAGGCCCTCAAGGAAGAGCTGGCCCGCTAGCTGGTCCTCGAATCCCACGCCATAAATCTATAGGCATGCAGATCTATGCATGAGTATGCTCCTGGATCATGGAATTGATCCAGGAGCATCCTGACCTTGCCGCCTATCTGGCCGCCGATGACGTGATAGATCACGGTCATCCGCTGGTCCAGGAGACCGCCGACGCCCTGTGGACCGCCACGGGCGATGCATATTCATACGCCAAAGCGGTCTTCGAGTTCGTCCGTGACGCCATCCCGCACTCCGCCGACTCCGGCGACGACCGCGTCTCGTGGCGCGCCTCCGACGTCCTGGAGACGCGCAACGGGATCTGCTACGCCAAAGCCCACGCGCTGACCGCGCTGCTGCGGGCCCGGGACATCCCGGCCGGCCTCTGCTACCAGCTCCTGGGCGACGACGACGGATCGAACCTCGCCCTCCACGGCCTCGTCGCGCTGCGCCTGCCCGGCGGCGAGGGCTGGTCCCGGGTCGACCCCCGGGGCAACAAGCCGGGCGTGGACGCCCAGTTCACCCTGGACCGCGAACAACTCGCCTTCCCCGTCCGTACGGAGCTCGGCGAGATCGATTACCCCGCGCTGTACGCGACCGCGCATCCGGCCACGCTCAAGGCGCTCCAGGAGTCCGTGGACCGGCCGCAGTTGTGGCGGAACCTGCCGACGGGCCTGTAGCCGCCGCGCCGGCGTCCGCGACCGGGGCCGCGTCCCGTGCGGGGCCGCGCGCCGCCACCACGGTGTGCAGCAGGGCCGCGGCCAGCTGCAGGGCGGCGATCGCGAGCACCAGGATCCAGGGCGGCACATCGGCCGCGAGCCCCACGAGCGCGGCGCCCGTCGACGCGGCCGTCACCTTCAGCCCGGCGCCGAGGGTGAACACCTGGGTCCGCGCCTGCGCGGGCGCGAACTCCGAGCGGATGCGCAAGGTGGCCGTCAGCAGCGGGCCGTCGCACACCCCGGCCGCCGCGAACGCCACCGCCGTGAGGGGGACGGACGGGGTGAACGCCGCCGCCGTCAGGGCCACCCCGGTCGCCGCCATGGCCCAGCGGGCCAGCCGGCCCGGCGGCACGGACGTGATCCGGCCCAGCGTCAGGGCGCCGGTCAGGGCGCCCAGGGCGAAGGCGGTCATGAGCACCCCGCCGCCGCCGGGGCTGCCCAGCGTGGTGGCCAGCAGTACCGCCGTGGTGGTGAGCGCCCCGATGCCCACGAAGGCCAGGGTCGTGGCCGAGGTGACGGCCCGCAGCTCCCTGACCCGCCACAGGGCGGCCAGTCCGGCACCCAGCCCGGCCCGGGGTGCGCCGTGGGCCGGTCCCGGGTCCGGGTCCGCATAGGGAAGGGTGGCGGCCAGAGCCGCGGCCAGTGCGCCGGAAGCCGCGAGGAGGGCCATCGCCGGCCCGGCCGAGCCGAAGGCCGCGACCAGGCTGACGGCCGCCGGAGCGGTGACGGCGGCGCCGTTGTACGTCGACGCGTCCCAGCCGTACGCCCGGTCGCGCGCGGGACCGGCCGGAACCAGCCCCGCCACCAGGCTCGACAGCCCGCCCGTCACCATCGGCCCGCAGGAGCCGCCGAGTACGGCCACCGCGAGCACCACCGGCGTCGGAGCCCGCCCGAGCAGCAACGCCAGTGCCGCGACGGCCGTGGTGAATCCCGCCAGGGCTCCCACCTGGAAGAGGCGCGGCCGGCGCGACCTGGCCGCGGCGGCGCCCGCCAGCGGGGCCGCGAGCACGTGCGGGGCAAGCCAGGCGGTCAGTACGAACGCGCCGTGGGCGGCGCTCCCGGTGCGCTGGAGGGCGAGCAGCACGACGGCCATGCTCATGCCCTCTGAGGCGAAGCGCGCCGCCAGTGCGGCGGCCAAGTACCGTCCGAGCCCCGGCATCCCGGCCCCTTTCGCCCGGTGACGTGGCAGAGGGGTGCGAGGTTACGCCATACGGGTGTAGGGCGAAAGGATCGCTGTTTTCGGTCAATAGGAAACTTTCCTGTCTGACATCGTTGTCAGCCTGGCATGCGCATGAGTATCTTCGGCCGCAGGAATCCCCCCACGGACCCTGAAGTACCCCTGAAGTACCCCTGAGGGCCCCAAGAAAGACCCCCGAAGGACCCCCCACCTCCGATCTCCGACCTCCGACCGGAAGGCGCTTCATGCGTTACGGAGTCCCCGCCGGGCTGCTCGCCGCGGCCCTCGGCCTGGTCGCGGCGCTGACCCCCGCCCCCACCTCCGCCGCCGTCACCCCCCACACCCCCGTCACCCCTGCCGTACCCGCCGCCGCCCCCGCGGCCTTCGCCCATCCCGGAGTCCTGAACAGCCGCGCCCAGCTGGACTTCGTACGCACCAAGGTGCAGGCCGGGCAGCAGCCGTGGAAGGCGGCGTTCGACGCGATGCTCTCGAGCCGCTACGGCTCGCTGTCGCGGACGCCCAAGCCCCGCGAGATCGTCGAATGCGGCTCGTACTCCCATCCGAATCTGGGCTGCACCGACGAGCGGGAGGACGCCATAGCCGCGTACACGGACGCGCTCGCCTGGTACATCACCGGCGACGTCCGGTACGCGAAGAAGTCGATCGAGCTGATGGACGCGTGGTCCGCCCGGATCAAGGACCACACCAACAGCAACGCCCCCCTGCAGAGCGGCTGGGCCGGCTCCACCTGGCCGCGCGCCGCCGAGATCGTCAAGCACACCTACAGCGGCGGCTGGCCGAACCAGGGGCGCTTCGCCACGATGCTGCGCCAGGTCTACCTGCCCGAGGTGATCGGCGGGAAGCCGAACAGCAACGGCAACTGGGAACTGATCATGATGGACGCGGCCGTCGGCATCTCCGTCCACCTCGACGACCGCGCGAGCTACGACAAGGCGATGGCGATCTACCTCGGCCGGGTGCCCGCCTACTTCTACCTGGCCTCCGACGGGCCGCAGCCCGCGTACCCGCCGCGCTCCACCATCGACACCAGGAGCGAACTGATCGGCTACTGGCACGATCAGAGCACCTTCGTGGACGGTCTGGCGCAGGAGACCTGCCGGGACTTCGGCCACACCGGCATGGGCATCGCGGCGACCATGCACGTGGCCGAGACCTCGCGCATCCAAGGGCGCGACCTGTACCCGGAGTTCAAAGACCGGTTCCGCCACGCGCTGGGCTTCCACGCCACGTACGAACTCGGTGAGGCCGTGCCCTCGTGGCTGTGCGGCGGGAGCCTGGCCAAGGGCCTGGGCCCGGCGACCGAGGTCGGCTACAACGCCCTGCACACCCGGCTCGGCGTCACGATGGAGAACACCCGCCGGCTCACCGAGGGCCGCCGCCCGGCGGGAACCGAGAACCACTTCGAGGCGTGGGAGACGCTGACCCACGCGGAGAACCCGAACTGACGAACCCCCGACGCGCGACCGCGGCCCCGCCCGATGAATGGGCGGGGCCGCGGTCTCCCGTCAGGCTCAACAGGTCTCAGCCGGTCTCCGAGCAGGCCTCAGCCGGCTTCCTTGACCTGCGCCGGGGTCGGCGCGGTGCCGCCGAGGTGGGCCGGCAGCCACCAGGAGTCCTCGGCGCCCCTGGGCTTGGCCGGGTAGGCGCTCTGGGCGGCGTCCAGCAACTCCTGCACCCGCTCGCGCACCCGGCGGGTGATGGCCCCGGCGTACTGGTCGGTGGGCGCCTCCAGCGGCTCGCCCACCCGCATCGTCACCGGGATGTGGCTGCGCTTGAGGTCCTTGGGGCGGCCCTTGGTCCACATCCGCTGCGTTCCCCACAGCGCCACCGGGATCAGCGGGACACCGGCTTCCTGGGCCATGCGCGCCGCACCGGACTTGAAGCTCTTGAGCGTGAAGGACTGGGAGATCGTCGCTTCCGGGAACACGCCGATGATCTCGCCGGAACGCAGCGAGTCGAGCGCGTGCTGGTAGGCGGTCTCGCCCTGGGCGCGGTCCACCGGGATGTGCTTCATCGCGCGCATCAGCGGACCGGACACCTTGTGCCGGAACACCGATTCCTTGGCCATGAAGCGGACGAGCCGCTTCTGCGGGCGCGCGGTCAGCCCGGCGAAGATGAAGTCGAGGTAGCCGATGTGGTTCGACACCAGAACCGCCCCGCCCTTGCGCGGGATGTTCTCGGTGCCCTTCATGTCGATACGGACGTCGAGCGCACGGAAGAGGGCGTGTGCTGCACCGATAACCGGGGGGTAGACGAGCTCAGCCATGGTGGGGAGACCCCGCTTTCTGCCTGGAGGTGCTCCCGGCCGGAAGTTACGGCAGCGTAGGTACGCGGCCATGGGGATCGTGCCCCATACGAGGGCCGCAGGCCAGCCCAGACGCCCGCGCCCGGCGAGATTCTCGTCACGCCGGGAATGCGGCGCGCCCGCGGGGCGCTCCGATCAGCGTACGACCGTACCGGGATGATGGAGAGTGCCCGTACGGGTCAGGCGACGGTGGAGACGGGGACGCGGGTGCGCGCAGGCGAGCGGGACGAGGGCGCGGGCGAAGGCCGGCTGGGCATCGCCGAACTGGGCGCGGAGCCGGGGGAGCGGGCCACGCTCGTGCAGTTCTCCAGCGCCTTCTGTCAGCCCTGCCGGGCCACCCGGCGGATCCTTGACGAGGTCGCGGCCCTGGTCGCGGGCGTCCGGCACATCGAGATCGACGCCGAGAAGAACCTGGACCTCGTACGGGCCCTCGGCATCGAGAAGACCCCGACGGTACTGGTCCTGGACGCGGCGGGCCGGATCGTGCGGCGGGCCGCCGGGATGCCGCGCAAGGCGGACGTGATCGCCGCCCTGGGCGCCGCGGTATGACGCGGGCGCGGACCTCCGGCAGGCACGGGCGGCGGGCGCCCGGGGCGTCCGGTGAGCCGGTACACGCGTCCGTACGCAGCGTGACGCGCCCTACATCTGTCCGTAGAGGCTTGACTGTGTACACGAGAGATCGCCAGGCTTGCGATATGCGGTATGAACTCCTGCTTTACGGACGGGGCACCTCCTGATGACGGCTCCGACGGCTCCGACGGTTCCGTCCCCACGGACCGGCGCCGGCCTGCCCGGCTCGCCCGCGCTGCTGCGCTCGGTGTTCCGCCGGCACGCCGCGGGCGTCGCCGTGATCACCGCCGAGAGCGGCGGCCGGCCGGTGGGTTTCACCGCGACCTCCCTCAACTCCGTCTCGGCGGACCCCCCGCTCCTGTCGTTCACCATCGGCACCGGGTCCTCCAGCTGGCCCGCGATACGGGACTCAGAGCACCTCGGGGTCCACATACTCGGCGAGCACCAGGGGGACCTGGCGGGCCTGTTCGCCCGCAACGGGGCCGACCGCTTCGGGCCGGCCACCGACTGGGCGCCGGGTCCGCACGGGGTCCCGGTGCTGGGCGGCGTCCTGGCCTGGCTGGTGTGCCGGGTCGTGGCGCGGGTTCCGGCGGGCGAGCACCGGGTGATCATCGCGGAGGCGGTCGCCGGGGACCCGGCGGGTGACCCGGTGGGGGATCCGGCCGGCGAGGGCCGTCCGCTGCTGTACCACCAGGGGCGCTTCAACGCGTTGAGGGACTGAATCGTCCCTGCTGGGGCCCGTTTCCCCGGCGTTGGCCAGATCACAGTTCACCGGCCTTGCAACCTGGCGGAACCCGCTGTGTACTGACGAGTAACATCCCTGAACGGGGCGCGGGCCGCCCCGGCGGGAACGGCCCGAGATGGCGCCTATGCTGCCTGAACAAGGCGGTACCAGAAATGTCGATGCGGTAGGAGAGCCGGCGTGAGCCTGAGGATCGTTGTCTGTGTGAAGTACGTGCCCGACGCCACTGGCGACCGGCAGTTCACCGAAGACCTGACCGTCAACCGTGACGACGTCGACGGCCTGCTGTCGGAGCTCGACGAGTACGCCGTCGAGCAGGCGCTGCAGATCGCCGACGAGGCCGACGACGCGGAGATCACCGTCCTGACGGTGGGCCCCGAGGACGCGAAGGACGCGCTGCGCAAGGCGCTGTCGATGGGTGCCGACAAGGCCATCCACGTCGAGGACGACGACCTGCACGGCAGCGACGTCATGGCCACCTCGCTGGTGCTCGCCAAGGCGATCGAGAAGGCCGGTTACGACCTGGTCATCACGGGCATGGCCTCGACCGACGGCACCATGGGCGTCCTCCCGGCGATCCTGGCCGAGCGCCTGGGCGTTCCGCAGGTCACCCTGCTCTCCGAGGTCAAGGTCGAGGACGGTGTCGTCACCGGCCGCCGCGACGGCGACTCGGCGAGCGAGCAGCTGGAGGCCTCCCTCCCCGCGCTCGTCTCGGTGACGGACCAGTCGGGCGAGGCCCGCTACCCGTCCTTCAAGGGCATCATGGCCGCCAAGAAGAAGCCGGTGGAGTCCTGGGACCTGGAGGAGCTGGAGATCGAGTCCGACGAGGTCGGCCTCGAGGGCTCCTGGACCGCGGTCGACTCCGCGACCCAGCGTCCGGCCCGCACCGCCGGCACGATCGTCAAGGACGAGGGCGAGGGCGGCAAGTCGCTGGCCGCCTTCCTTGCGGAGCAGAAGTTCATTTAAGAACTGTCTGGCCGGCCGGAAGTTCATCCAAGAGCTTCGGCCCCTTCTCAAACGCCCCCTGACTACTTCGCATTCGCAGGAGCATCCCCCATGGCTGAAGTCCTCGTCTACGTCGACCACGTCGACGGCGCCGTCCGCAAGCCCACCCTCGAACTGCTGACGCTGGCCCGCCGCATCGGCGAGCCCGTCGCCGTCGCCCTCGGCGCCGGTGCCGAGGCCACCGCCGCCGTGCTCGCCGAGCACGGTGCCGTCAAGGTCCTCACCGCCGACGCCCCGGAGTTCTCCGACTACCTCGTCGTACCGAAGGTGGACGCGCTCCAGGCCGCGTACGACGCCGTCTCCCCGGCCGCCGTCCTGGTCCCCTCCTCCGCCGAGGGCAAGGAGATCGCCGCCCGCCTGGCGGTCCGCATCGGCTCCGGCATCATCACCGACGCCACCGACCTGGAGGCGGGTGACGAGGGCCCGGTCGCGACGCAGGCCGCGTTCGCCGCGTCCTTCAGCGTCAAGTCCCGCGTCTCCAAGGGCACCCCGGTGATCACGGTGAAGCCGAACTCGGCCCCGGTCGAGGCCGCCCCGGCCGCCGGCGCCGTCGAGGCGCTCGCCGTCACCTTCGGCGCCCTGGCCACCGGCACCAAGGTCACCTCCCGCACCCCGCGCGAGTCGACCGGCCGCCCCGAGCTGACCGAGGCCGCGATCGTGGTCTCCGGCGGCCGTGGCGTCAACGGCGCCGAGAACTTCCACATCATCGAGGCCCTCGCGGACTCCCTCGGTGCGGCCGTCGGCGCCTCGCGCGCCGCCGTGGACGCCGGCTGGTACCCGCACTCCAACCAGGTCGGCCAGACCGGCAAGTCGGTCTCCCCGCAGCTGTACATCGCCTCGGGCATCTCGGGCGCCATCCAGCACCGGGCCGGCATGCAGACCTCCAAGACGATCGTCGCGATCAACAAGGACGCCGAGGCTCCGATCTTCGACCTCGTCGACTACGGCGTGGTCGGCGACCTCTTCGCGGTCGTCCCCCAGCTGACCGACGAGATCAAGGCGCGCAAGGGCTAAAGCCCTGCCGCAGGCGCTGACCTGCGGGTAAGTGGTCTCCGGGGCCGTGTGGTGTTTCTCACCGCACGGCCCCGAGTCGTTTGTCCAGGACGGCGGAGTGACCATTGACTGAGTGGAACCCCGTGACTAAATTCTGTAATGCGGATCTAAGATTCCGTGAAGCGGAAAAGAGGAGAGTGCACGATGGGTCAGCAGGAGAAGGTGGCGACGAGCCTCGCAGGCGCGGTCAGCGAGGGCATCAGCGCTTCCCTCAAGCCGGTGGACGCGGAACTCGCGCGCCACTACCCGGGCGACCCCGGCACCCGTCAGCCCATCCACACGGTCTACGTGCCCGGTGACGTCTTCGCGGCGGACACCATCCGCACCTGGGGCGACCAGGCCCTCGCGGCCCTGGACGAGCACGCCCCGGACGCCGCCACCTTCGCCAAGGTGCTCGGCATCTCCGACGAGCTGGCCGTACCGGTCTACGACCGCGTCCGCGCCAAGCTCGCCTCCGAGCCCATCGAGGACCTCCGCGTCGACTTCGAGGACGGCTTCGGCGTCCGCTCCGACGAGGAGGAGGACCAGGCCGCGGCCCGCGCCGCCCGCCTCGTCGCCGAAGCCTTCTCCAACGGCACGAACGCCCCGTACATGGGCATCCGGATGAAGTGCATGGAGTCCAACGTCCGCGACCGCGGCATCCGGACCACCGACATCTTCCTCTCCGGCCTGCTCGCGCACGGCGGCCTGCCCGAGGGCCTGGTCCTGACCCTGCCCAAGGTCACCTACCCCGAGCAGGTCACGGCCTTCGTGCAGCTCCTGGAGGCCTTCGAGACAGCTCGCGGCCTGCGCCCGGGCCGGATCGGCTTCGAGATCCAGATCGAGACCAGCCAGTCCATCCTCGCCTCCGACGGCACCGCCGCGGTCGCTCGGATGATCGAGGCCTCGAAGGGCCGCGCCACCGGCCTGCACTACGGCACCTTCGACTACAGCGCCTGCGTCGGCGTCTCCGCCGCGTACCAGTCGAGCGACCACCCCGCCGCCGACCACGCCAAGGCGATCATGCAGGTCGCGGCCGCCGGCACCGGCGTGCGCGTCTCCGACGGCTCGACCAACGTCCTGCCCATCGGCACCACCGAGCACGTCCACGAGGCCTGGAAGCTGCACTACGGCCTCACCCGCCGCGCCCTGGCCCGTGCCTACTACCAGGGCTGGGACATGCACCCGGCGCACCTGCCGACCCGCTACGCGGCCGTCTTCGTCTTCTACCGCGAGGGCCTCGAGACGGCCGCCGCGCGCCTGAAGGCGTACGTCGCCAAGATCGAGGGCGACGTCATGGACGAGCCCGCCACGGCGAAGGCCCTGGCCGGCTACCTGGTCCGCGGCCTGGACTGCGGCGCCGTCGGCGCCGACGAGGTGACCGCCCTGACCGGCCTGACCCGCGCGGAGCTCGACGCCTTCGCCATCCCGCGCCGCTCGGCGACGCTGACGGCCACCGCCTGAGGCGGGTAGTACCCCGTACGAGGCCCGGCCGGTCTGCCCCCGGCCGGGCCTTTCGGCGTCCCGGCGCGGTCAGGAGGCCGGCGGGATCTCGCCCGAGCCGCGGGGGATCAGGCGGGTGGGGAGCTCGATGCGGGCCGGGGGGAGGTCCGCGCCCGCCAGGCGCTGGAAGAGACGGTCGGTGGCCACGCGGCCCAGGGCCGCGGCGTCCTGGGCGATCACCGTGATCCCGGGGTTCAGCAGGTCGGCGAGTTCGAAGTCGTCGAAGCCGATCAGGGCCACCGGGCGGGGCAGGGACGCGAGGACGCGTACGGCCGTGACCGTCACGCGGTTGTTCCCGGCGAAGAGCGCCGTCACCGGCTCCCGGCCGGACAGCATCGATCGCGCGGCGGCCGAGACGCGCTCCGGGGCCGTCGTGCCGAGGGAGACCCACGCGCCGTCGACCGGCAGGCCGGCGTCCGCCATGGCCGCGCGGTAGCCCCGCAGTCGCTCGGTCGCGGTGTGGATGTGCGGGTGGTCGCCGATGAAGCCGATCCGGCGGTGGCCGCCCGCGATCAGGTGGGCCACCCCGTCCCGGGCGCCGCCGTAGCTGTCGGACAGTACGACGTCCGCGTCGATCCGGCCCGCCGGGCGGTCGACGAACACGGTGGCCACCCCGGCCCTGATCTCCGGCTCCAGATAGCGGTGGTCGTTCCCGGCCGGGATCACCACGAGCCCGTCCACGCGGCGGGCGCACAGCGCGAGCGCCAACTCCCTTTCGCGCTCCGGGTCCTCATCGCTGGAGCCGTTGATGAGCAGGGCGCCGTGGGCGCGGGCCACCTCTTCCACGGCCCGGTTGAGCGGTCCGTAGAAGGGGTCGGAGAGGTCTTCCAGGACCAGGCCGACGGTGGCGGTGCGGCCCTTGCGCAGGACCCGCGCGCTGTCGTTGCGGCGGAAACCGAGTGCGTCGATGGCCTCCTGGACCCGCTTCTCGGTGTCCGGGGTGACCCCCGGCTCCCCGTTGACCACGCGTGACACCGTTTTGAGGCCCACGCCGGCCCGGGCCGCCACGTCCTTCATGGTCGGCCGGTTGCCGTAGCGGGGCTCGGGCGGGCGGCGGGTGTGGGGCACGGTGTCGGACCTCCGGAGGGGCGGGCGCTGTGGCGGTGCGGGCCCCACGCTGCGGCAGGCCCCTGACCTTGAGGATAAGCACTCGGCGGGACGCCGGGGTTTCCGTGGCAGGGTGGTGCGGGCAAGCCACTGGGGGCATCGGGAGAGGGGTAGACGTGATTGTCTGGATCAACGGCACCTTCGGCGCCGGGAAGAGCAGCACAGCGCGCGAGCTGACCGGCCTCCTGCCGGAGAGCACCTTGTTCGACCCGGAGTTCATCGGTGACGCCCTGCGCGTACTGCTGCCGCGCAAACGCCTCGCGGAGGTGTCCGACTACCAGGACCTGCCGAGTTGGCGGCGGCTCGTCGTGGACACGGCCGCGGCGATGCTTGCGGAGCTGGGCGGGGTGCTGGTGGTCCCGATGACGCTGTTGCGGCAGGAGTACCGCGACGAGATCTTCGGCGGGCTCGCGGCGCGCAGGATCGCGGTGCGGCACGTGCTGCTCGCCCCGGAGGAAACGATCCTTCGCGAGCGGATCGCGACCCGGGAGGAGCCCGGGGCGGCGGCGGACGCGGACCTGCGGGTGAGGAAGTGGGCCTACGACCACATCCCGGCCTACCAGCACGCGCTGGGCTGGCTCGCGGCCGACGCCCACGTCGTCGACAACGGGACCCTGACCGTACGGGAGACGGCCGAGCGCATCGCCGAAGCCGTACGCACCGGCACGGCCCGGGTCTGCGACATCGTGCAGACCCCGCAGCCGACGCGCGAGACGGTGGCCGCCGGGGTACTGCTCTTCGACGATGCGGACCGGGTGCTCCTGGTCGACCCGACGTACAAGCCGGGGTGGGAGTTCCCCGGCGGGGTCGTCGAGGCCGGGGAGGCCCCGGCGTGCGCAGGGGTACGGGAGGTCGAGGAGGAACTCGGCCTCGTACTGGAGCGCCTCCCGGAGCTCCTGGTCGTGGACTGGGAGCCGCCGGGGCCTCCGGCGGGCTACGGCGGCCTGCGGCTCCTGTTCGACGGGGGCCGGCTGTCGGCGGCGCAGACCGGGCGGCTGCGGCTGCCCGGGCCGGAGCTGCGGGCCTGGCGGTTCGTGACGGAGGAGGAAGCGGCGGACCTGCTGCCGCAGGTGCGGTACGAGAGGCTCCGATGGGCCCTGCGGGCCCGCGAACGGGGCCGGGCGGCGTACTTGGAGGCGGGGCGGGCCGTTCCGTAGGCGGGCGCCGGGGGCCGGGGCGCCCGGGGGCCGGGGAAGGGACCCCGGCCCCTTGTCGGGGTCAGCCCGCCGGGGTGGGTGAAGGCTGAGCCGCGGCCGCCGTTTCCGCTGCCGCGAGGAGGATGGCCGCGGTGTCCGAGGTCAGGGGGTCGCCGTGGCCGAAGCAGGCCACCGAGGGGGCCAGGGCGGCCAGTCGGAGCATCGACTCGACGGCCCGGGCGCGGTCCACGTTGAAGACGCCGAGGATCACCTGACCGACGCCGGCGATGCAGTCACCCGTGAACAGCACTCCGTGCGCGGGGAGATGGATGCCGATGCTGCCCGGGGTGTGCCCCGGAGCGTGGACGACGACCGCCCCGCCGCCGAAGGGGAGCACCTCCCCGTCCGTCAACTCCTGCTCCACCGGGGTCGCGGGGGCCTGTGGGACGGTCATGGCGTGCTCCCACAGCGGCAGTTCCCAGTCCAGCAGCACCGGCTCCGGAACCGGCCGGTCGCCGCGGATCACCGGCGCATCCAGCGCGTGCGCCAGCACCGGGGCGCCCCAGCGGGCGGAGAGCTCGCCCGCCGAGCCGAAGTGGTCGCCATGGCAGTGGGTCACGACGATGCGCTCCAGCCGCTCCGGCAGCAGCCCGAGGGAACGTATCGCCCCTTCGATCGCGTCCGCCGAACCGGCGTGACCCGCGTCGATCAGGGTCAGGTCCGCTCCGTCGCGCCAGAGGTAGGCCTGGCCGATGGGGAAGCGGAGCGTGTGGAGGCGGTCGGGGATGACTTCTACGAGATCCATCACCCGAACGTACGGGGACGAACCGCGCCATCGGCGGGGATTGCGCCGGTAGCGTGGTTCGCCCGTAGCGGAGCGGCGGGAGAGCGGCGGGGGAGCCGGCTGTGACACCGTCAGGCGTGCTTGGACTCCGCGTAGTTGACGAGGAACAGCGCCTCCGTGACCGACAGGCGCTCCAACTCCTCCGGGGAGACGCTCTCGTTCACCGCGTGGATCTGCGCCTCCGGCTCGCTCAGGCCGATGAGCAGCATCTCCGCGTCCGGGTAGAGCTCCGTCAGCGTGTTGCACAGGGGGATCGAGCCGCCCATGCCGCTGATCTGCATCTCCTGGCCCGGGTAGGCAGCCCTCATGGCCTGCGCCATCGAGGCGTACGCGGGGCTGTCCGTGTCCGCCTGGAACGGCTGTCCCTGGCCGACGACTTCGAGCTCCAGACGCGCCTTCCACGGGGTGTGCGCCACCAGGTGCGCCTCCAGCAGCTTGATCGCCTGCACCGTGTCCACGCCCGGCGGCACCCGCAGGCTCACCAGCGCGCCCGCGCTCGCGTGCACCGAGGGGGTGGCGCCGACCACCGGCGGGGAGTCGATGGCCAGCACGGTGACGGCCGGCCGGGACCAGAGCCGGTCCGCGATCGTGCCCTCGCCGATCAGCTCGACCCCGTCGAGCACCTTCGCGTCGGAACGGAAGTCGGCCTCCGGGTACTGGAGCCCCTCCCACACCGCGTCCGAGGCCAGCCCGTCCACCGTGGTCGAACCGTCCGGCGCGCGCAGCGAGGCCAGGAGCTGGATCAGGGCGGCCATCGCGTCGGGGGCGGCCCCGCCGAACATCCCGGAGTGCAGGTTGCCGCCCAAGGTGTCGATCTTGATCTTCAGCAGGCACATGCCGCGCAGGGTCGCGGTGACCGTCGGCAGGCCCGTGCGGAAGTTGCCCGCGTCGCCGATCACGACGGCGTCGGCGGCCAGCAGTTCGGGGTGGGCCGTCGCGTACTGCTGGAGACCGCCGGTGCCCTGCTCCTCCGACCCCTCGACGATCACCTTCACGTTCACCGGCACACCGCCGTTGGCCTGGAGGGCGCGCAGCGCGAGCAGGTGCATGATGAACCCGCCCTTGCAGTCGGCGGCGCCGCGGCCGTACCAGCGGCCGTTCCGCTCGGTCAGCTCGAAGGCGGGGGAGACCCAGGCCGCGTCGTCCAGCGGGGGCTGCACGTCGTAGTGCGCGTACAGCAGGACGGTCGGCGCGTCCGCCGGGCCGGGCAGGAATCCGTACACCGACTGGGTGCCGTCGGGGGTGTCGAGCAGCGCGACGTCCTGGAAGCCCTCGGCGCGCAGCGCGTCGGCCACCCACTTCGCGGCGGCCCGGCTCTCGCTCTGGGGGAACTGGGCCCAGTCCGCCACCGACTGGAAAGCCACCAGCTCGGACAGCTCCTGCTTGGCGCGGGGCATCAGCGAGGCGACGGTCTCGGCGATCGGATGAGACGGCATGGGCACGCTCCTCTTGGGTGCGACGTTGGTGTACGTGTACGTGTACGGGTTACGTAGACGTGTCCCGCATGCGCGGGGTGTGCGTACGCGGGCTACGGCAAAAAGACTCTTCCGATCCTCGCACAACGGGGCAGTCGATCTCGCGCCGTAGGATTTCCCCGGCATCGGAGCAATGGCATGAACCGCATGATCAGGAGCAGCAGCACATCGTGAGCAGCGACGAGAGCGACAGCGGCGACGTAAGCGACGCGCAGGCAGGGCCGGCCGCTCAGGGGGCGGACGCGCAGACGGCCGGGGGGACTGGCGAGGTGACCGGCGAGGTGTGGGACGTGGTCGTGGTCGGGGCCGGGCCGGCCGGGTCCTCGGCCGCGCACGCGGCGGCCGCCGCGGGACGGCGCGTTCTGCTGTTGGAGAAGGCGGAACTGCCCCGGTACAAGACCTGTGGCGGAGGCATCATCGGCCCCTCGCGCGATGCGCTCCCGCCGGGTTTCGTGCTGCCCTTCAAGGACCGTGTCCACGCGGTCACCTTCTCGCTGGACGGGAAGTTCGCCCGGACCCGGCGTTCGAAGCAGATGCTGTTCGGGCTGATCAACCGCCCCGAGTTCGACGCGGCGCTGGTGGCCGAGGCGGAGAAGGCCGGCGCCACGGTCCGTACGGGTACGGCCGTCGCGCGGGTGGAACAGCACGGGGCGTCCGTGCCCGACCGGCGGACCGTCGCCGTGATCCTCGTCGACGGCGAGACCGTGCTGGCCCGGGCCGTGGTCGGCGCGGACGGCAGCGCGAGCCGGATCGGCGCGCACGTCGGCGTCGAGATGGACCAGGTCGACCTCGGCCTGGAAGCGGAGATTCCCGTCCCCGAGACGGTCGCCGCGGACTGGAAGGGCCGGGTCCTCATCGACTGGGGACCGCTGCCCGGCAGTTACGGCTGGGTCTTCCCCAAGGGCGACACCCTCACCGTCGGGGTCATCTCGGCCAAGGGCGAAGGCGCCGCGACCAAGCGGTACCTGGAGGACTTCATCGCCCGGCTGGGCCTGTCGGGCTTCGAACCGGCACTCTCCTCCGGGCACTTGACCCGCTGCCGCAAGCCCGGATCGCCGCTTTCGCGCGGGCGGGTCCTGGTCGCGGGCGACGCGGCCGGACTGCTGGAGCCGTGGACCCGCGAGGGCATCTCCTTCGCGCTGCGCTCGGGGCGGCTCGCCGGCGAGTGGGCCGTGAAGATCTCCGAGGCCCAGGACGCCGTGGACGCGCGCCGCCAGGCCCTCAACTACGCCTTCGCCGTCAAGGCCGGGCTGGGCGTGGAGATGGGCGTCGGCAAGCGGATGCTGGAACTCTTCGAGGCCAAGCCGGGCCTGCTGCACGCGGCGATCACCGGCTTCCGGCCGGCCTGGCTGGCCTTCGCCCGGATCGCCCGGGGCTCGCTGACGCTGGCCGAGATGGTGCGTACGTACCCGCTGGCGCGCAAGGCACTGCACGTGCTCGACGCGCGGCAGGCACGGAGCCGGGGCGGGGCAAGCGTTGAGGCCGGCGCTGAGGTTGGGTCCGGGGCCGGGTCCGGGGGGCAGGACGGAGCCCAGGGAGAGATCAAGGGCTGAGCCCAGGGCTGATCCCTGGGCTGAAGTCGCCGTCCCCGGTGGGGGACCGGTGGCGTCGAAGTGCGGAGTGTGGCGGTCTTGCCGGGTGTATCGGCGAGGCCGCCGCCGCGTTTGGTGGCCGGGTGGCCGGGTGGCCGGGTCGAGGTGGTGACGGGCGGGCGGCGGGTCCCGAGGCGCCTCGGGCGGCGCGTCAGGAGGTGACCGTGATGCGGAAGACCGGGTGGTCGGGGGCGGCGGCCCGGAGCTCGGACTCGGAGGACTTCGCGGTGACCCCGTCGAAGAACCGGTTGACCTCCCAGCCCCACTTCTTCAGGTATCCGCGCAGGATGACGGCCTGCTCGGCGGGGTCGGTGAGCTCGGTGACGGTGAAGGCGTGCACGGTGCGGCCCAGGCGGAGCTCGCCGCCGCCCGCGGCGCGCATGTTGCGGACCCATTGGGAGTGGCCGCGGGCGGAGACCAGGTACCGGGTGCCGTCCTGGTGGTACGGGTTCACCGGGATCCGCTGCATCGTGCCGGAGGTGCGGCCGCGCACCGACAGCTCGGCGGTTCCGGCCAGGCTCATGCCGAGGCGGGCCAGCTTGCCGACGAGGGCGTTGAAGAGGACGTCGAGCCGGCCGGCCTTGACGTAGTACGGCTTGGGCGCGTTCATGCTGGCCTCCGAGGAGTTTGGGAGAGCACTGCTCTCGCTTGAGAACAGTGTGCACGGATCGGTGCTCCAAAACAAGAGCAGTGCTCTCGCAATGGATCGGCGCTCTCGTTATTGGGCAGTGCTCTGCCTGCGTGGCACACTGACCCCCATGAGCACCGTGCGAGGGGCCAGGGAACGAGCCCGCATCGAAGTCACCGCCGCCATCAAGGACGAGGCGCGCCGCGCACTCGCGGCCGAGGGCGCCGCCAAGCTCTCGCTGCGCGCCGTCGCCCGCGAGCTGGGCATGGTCTCCTCCGCCCTCTACCGCTACTTCCCCAGCCGCGACGAGCTCCTCACCGCCCTCATCGTCGACGCCTACAACAGCGTCGGCGCCGCCGCCGAGGACGCCGACGCCCGCTCGCTCGCCGCCGACGGCACCCCCCGCGCCCGCTGGGCCGCGGTCTGCGCGTCCGTCCGCGCCTGGGCGCTGGAGCACCCGCACGAGTACGCCCTGATCTACGGCTCGCCCGTCCCCGGTTACACCGCCCCCCTCGACACCGTCGGCCCCGCCTCCCGCGTGGGCAACACCCTCATCGGCATCGTCCGCGCCGCCTACGGGGGCCGTGGCATTTCCCTCCCGCCGCTCCCCGCCGAGCTGCGCCCCGAGGCCGCCCGCATGGCCGCGGACTTCGCCGAAGGCCTGCCGCCCGAGGCGGCCGCGGCCCTGGTCGCCGCCTGGGCGCAGCTCGTCGGGCTGATCTCCTTCGAACTGTTCGGCCAGTTCGACCGGGTCGTCGAGGAGCGGGCCGCCTTCTTCGCGCACGCCGCCGGACAGCTGGCGCACGGGGTCGGACTGCCCGCCGTCTAGGCGGGACGGGGCCGTGCGGGGCCGCGGTGGGGGTCGGCCGGGCGGGCACTGCGGGGCCGTACCGGTAGGGGCGGGGAAGGTTCGCTTGTCAGTTCCTCGTACTGAAGGAGCGCAATCGGCCCTGGTGTGCCCGGAGGCCCGTCTAGTGTTCCTCGGGCCGGGCTCCCGTCCCGGTTGCCGTCCCCGGCGCCCGGCCATCGCCCCGGCGCCGCCTGCCGTTGCCCTGCCGTCGCCCCGAGGAGCAGTCATGACCCGCGCCGCGAAGGCCGTTTACGCCGTCCTGGCCACCCTCTTACTCGCCGCGCCGGCGCCGGCCGTCACCGCGTCGGCGAGCTCGGAGCCGGGCCGCTCCCAGGCCCGGGACCGTACCCCGGCCCTCGCCCCGGCGCCGACCCCCGAGGTGAGACCGACCCCCCGGGCGGCCGGTGTGCGGGGCCTTGAGATAGCCGTCCCGGCCTACGTCTGGGCCAACGACCCGATGCTCGTCGATCTCACCGCCACCAGCCCGGCCGCCTCGGTGGTGGTCCTCAATCCGGGCAACGGCGACTCCCCGTTCGACGCCCCCTGGCGGGCCCGCGCCGACGTCCTGCGCACCGGCACCACCGCCACCGGCGAGAAGACCAAGGTGCTCGGCTACGTCCACACCGACCACGGCAACCGCGACATCGCCGAGGTGAAGGCCTCCGTGGACAACTACCTGAAGACTCCCGACGGCCGGCTCCACGTGGACGGCATCTTCTTCGACGTGGTCAGCCGCGACTGCGGCCCGGCCAACGCCATCCGCGACCACTACACGGAGCTCCGCACGTACGTGCAGGACACCATGGAAGCCATCGCCCCCGGCACGTCGGACCTGGTCGTCAACAACCCCGGCACGGCCATCGCCGACTGCTTCCTGGAGCCCGGCCGCCGCACCGCCGACGTCTTCGTCACCTTCGAGGACACGTACACGGCCTACACGGGCGCCGGCTGGCTCGGCGGCAACGTCTTCAACGCACTCACCGGCTATCGCTCCGGCGCCGAACTCGACCCGAGCGGCACCGCGTTCTGGCACCTCGTACACGACGTCCCGGACACCCCGGCGATGCGCGCGACGCTCCGCACGGCCTTCGAACGCGGCGCGGGCTACGCCTACGCGACCAGTGCGCAGATGCCGAACCCCTGGGACGCCCAGCCCGGTTGGAAGTACCGAGCCCAGACCTCGTACGCCTCAACCCTGGGCTGAGCCGGCCTCCAAGTGCGCCCGTCCGTCAGTTCCTGTTCAGGGTGCGGGATATGCCGGCGACGACGGCTGTGGTGAGGATCCAGCCGATGGTGATCAGCAGGTACGCCAGCCACTGTGTCGACCCCGTCCAATGCCAGGCGCTGCGCTGGCCGAAGTCGCCGATGGGGAAGAGCAAGTCGATGGTGTAGACGAACGGGTTGAACGGGGCGCCCTCTCCGGACTTCGTCTGGACCGGCGAGCGGGCGCTGAAGGCGAGGCTGCCGAGCAGCCAGAGCGTGGCCATCCACAAGGCGGACAGCCAGGGTCGGTAGCCGTAGCCGACGGCGGCGTCGAGCAGGTATCCCCACACCCGTCCGGGCGGGTTCAGGGTGCGGCGGCGGTGGCGTTGCTTCTCCAGCAGCACCCTCCGGGCGTCGTCGTCGTGGCCGGCCTGGCGGTAGCAGGCGGCGAGCTGCTCGTACGGCTGCGGGGCATAGCCGGGGCTGCGGCGGATCCACGCCAGGCGGTGGGCCACGTCCTCGTGCAGGAAGGTCCCGTCGGAGCGCAGGGAGTCGTAGACGAACCCGTCCAGCCTCACTTCCCTCGGCCAGCTCCGCTTGCGGTCGTGCAGAACGGCGGCCCTCGCACCCTGGAGGTCCACCGCTCCCGCAGGCTCCGCGGCAAGGCCGAAGTGGAAGGTTCCCACCTGCATCCCGACCCCGAACAGCGTCGTGTCGCGGCCGACGAGGGTCGCCCCCTCAAGGGTGAGCAGGTCCGATATCCGGGCACCCCGCAGCCGCACGGTTCCCACCGCGCTGAATCCCTCGGACAGGTCCACGACCGTGGCCGTCACGTTGTCCGCAAGCAATGCCATCCCGTCGGGGCTCTCCAGGCGTGCGCCCTGCATGAACAGGCCGCCGGGCAATTGCGCGCCCGGCAGCCGCACCCCGCCCCGCGCGGTGAGGCCCTGGCAGAAGACGGCGCCGCCCATGACCAGGCCCCCCGCGAACACCGCCCACTCTCCGGGCGCCGCTATCAGCACCCCGTTCAGGACCAGTTCGCCGGCCGCGTGAGCGTTGATGAGGGACAGGCGGCCCGTGTCCATCACGGAACCGTTCAGGTCGAGATGGCCCTCGATGCGGGCCAGTCCGGCGTCCACGCCGGGGACCCGGCTGTTCGTGATCCGGATGGTCCGTGTCGAGGCCGCGTAGAGGCTGACCGTCTGTTCCAACCGGCACGCCCTCAGCCAGAGCAGGTGGCTGATCTCCGCACCGGCCAGGTCGAGCCGGCCGGTGATCAGCGCCCCGCTGAGGCGCAGGGAAGCGACACTGCTCGACGGCTCCGTGTTGCCGCCCAGCAGAAGGGCGGCCAGGACCTCCGCACGGACCGTGCGCTCGGGCCCCCAGTGCTCTCCTCTTGCGGGATCGTCGTCCTCAGGCGTCCCGGTGCGCAGATCCACCCACCGACCTGCGGGGAAGGAATCCCACAAGGCGCGCTCGGCCACCGTCAGTTCGTCGTAGTTCAGCACCGCCACAGGCTACGAGTGCCGCACGGCTGCCGCATACGAGCGCAATGAACCGCTCGACCGCGACTCAGTGGTCGTCGTTCTCCGGGCGGCGGGTGAAGCGCCACAGGACGTGGGTGACGCGGAGGAGGAACACCGCCGCGGCCAGTGCGGCGCCCGCCATCGCCAGAGTTCGGTCGGCGGTGGGGGAGAGGTCGAAGGCCAGGGCGGGGCCGTACAGCACCGCGAAGGCGAGTCCGGCCGCGAAACCGCCGCTGACGAAGGCGAACACGATCTCGATGGTGATGGCGTCCCGGTCGGCCTCGCTGCGTCTCCCCATGCACGCAGTCTCGCCGCGCGGCCCGCACCGGCACAAGGGTTCCTCCGGTGCGCGGACCGGCGGTTCGCGGCCTGAGCCGTCTCTTTCGGATCTTGCCCGGCCGGCAAGATCCGAAAGAGACGGCCGAGGGTCAGATTCCGGCCGTGTCCACCCAGAGCCGGGCCAGTTCGGCGTCGCCCGTCACGCCCGGTCCGGTGAGCGGCTGCCGGTTCCACAGCGCCGAGTAGAGCCAGGAGGCTTCGCCCGCCAGCGTGCAGTCGGCCTCCTCGCGGTCCGCATCCCCGCGCACCGTGCGCGCCGGCTCCTGGGACAGGTGTACGGTCCACACCGCGCCCGTGTCGGAGGCCCGTACCCGCATCACCCGCGGCTCCGCCGTCCGTACCCGGCTCTGCGGCCGCGCGTGGAAGCCGGTCAGCAGCTCGTCCACCCCGTCCTCCGCGAAGCCGGGATCCACGGCCCCGAAGGGCACGCCCAGCGCGGCTTCCGCGTCCATCCGGTGCACGGTGGTCTCGTGCGCCTGGCGCCGCGCCCAGAAGGCCAGCGGCGAAGGCGGGGCGGTGGGCAGGAAGGTCCAGCACCGGGCGTCGGCCGAGGTCCCGGTCAGCGTCCGCACCAGCGTCGCGTGGCCCTCGCGGAACCAGGCCAGCAGTTCCGCGCCCACCAGCTCGGGAGCCTCCGGGAACGGCGCCCGCTCGGTGAGGCCCTGGGCCACGTACCCGGTGGCCCAGCGGTGCACGGAGCCGGTGTGGCGCAGCAGATCGGCGACCCGCCACTGGGGACACGTGGGCACCAGGGCGTCCGTACCGGCCCGTTCGGCTGCGTCGGCGAGCTGCTCGCCCTCGCGGGCCACGGTCTTCACAAAGCTGATGATCTCCATGCCGGGAGTCTCGCAGCCGCCCGCGGGGACGCACAACGAAGGATGATGGAGGACACGGACGCTGCGGAGCCGGTCGCGGAGGAGTGCGCGGTGGAGGCGGCGGAGGAGGCGGTGGAGGCCATGGAGCACCCGGGTGGCGAGCTCTTCCCGCGCGAGCGCACCGAGATCGTGCCCGGCGCCGTGCACGTGCCGGACTGGCTGGGGCCCGGGCGGCAGCGGGAGTTGGTGGAGGCCTGCCGGGGTTGGGCCCGGCCGCCCGCCGGGCTGCGGACGGTGCGCACCCCGGGCGGCGGGACGATGACCGCCCGACAGGTGTGCCTGGGGCTGCACTGGTACCCGTACGGTTACGCGCCCACGGCCGTCGACGGGGACGGCACGCCGGTCAAGGCGATGCCCGACTGGCTCGCGCTGCTGGGGCGCAGCGCCGTGGCCGCCGCGTACGGGCAGGCCCCGGATCCGGGCGTCGCCTACGACATCGCCCTGGTCAACTTCTACGGGGGCGACTCCCGCATGGGCATGCACCGGGACGCCGAGGAGCGCTCCGAAGCCCCCGTGGTCTCGCTGAGCCTGGGTGATTCCTGCCTCTTCCGCTTCGGGAACACCGGCTCGCGCGGGCGTCCGTATCGGGACCTTGAGCTGCGCAGCGGGGATCTGTTCGTCTTCGGCGGGCCGGTCCGACGGGCCTTTCACGGGGTGCCGAAAGTCCTGCCCGGCACCGCTCCGCCGGGCCTCGGGCTGACCGGGCGGCTGAACATCACGCTGCGGGTCGGCGGGCTCGGCTAGGGCCTGTCGTCACACTCCCGTCGTCGCCCGAAGGGCGAGGCAGACGGGAGTTTGACGACGGGCCCTGGCGGGCGGCGTCCTCGAGGCTCCGATCATGCGAGGATCGCTGTCATGAACGGCAACGGGGCCCCGCGGCGGGTGGGGGATGTGACCACGGTGTCCGCTGGGACGGACGGGAACGAAGGCGCCGGAACGGCCCAGGGGTCCGACGGGGCCGGAGCGTCCGTCGCGCCGCCGGTGTCCGAGGCATCCGACGTGTCCGAGGCGTCCGCGGCCGCGACGCCGGCGCCCGCGCCCGCGGCATCGGCTTCGAGCTCGGCGTCCGCCGCCGGCTCCGCGCGGACCAAGCTGGAGCGGGGGCGTGGCGCACTCGGCCCGGCGCTGGAGCTCGTCCACACGGGCCGGGCCCCGACCCGCGCGGTCCTGACGGCCGAGCTCGGTGTCACCCGTGCCACCGCCGGCGCCGTCGCCGCCGAGCTGGAGGCGCTCGGCCTGATCCGCGTGGACTCCCGCCCCGGCGGGGCCGGCGGAACCCAGGGCCGCCCCTCGCACCGGCTCTCCGTGGACGAGAACGGCCCGGTGGCCCTGGCGGCGCAGGTGCACTCGGACGGGTTCCGGGCTGCCCTGGTCGGCCTCGGCGGCCGGATCGTCGCCACCGCTCCCGGACGGGTGCCCGTGTCCGCCGACCCCGCGCAGGTGCTCGGCGCGGTCGTCGAAGCCGGGGCCGCGCTGCTCGCGCAGACCGGCCGGCGCTGCATCGGGGCCGGCCTCGCGGTACCCTCGGCGGTCGCGGAGCCGGAGGGGACGGCGCTGAACCCGCTGCACCTGGCCTGGCCGGCCGGTTCCCCCGTACGGGCCATCTTCGCCGACTGCGTGAAGGAGGCCGGGATCGACGGCCCGGCGCTGACCGGCAACGACGTGAACCTCGCCGCGCTCGCCGAACACCGCCACGGCGCCGGCCGCAGCGCGCAGCACCTGCTGTGCGTGGCCACCGGGCACCGCGGGGTCGGCGGGGCGCTTGTCCTGGACGGCCGCTTGCACAGCGGGAGTTCGGGCCTGGCCCTGGAGGTCGGCCACCTCACCGTGAACCCGGAGGGGCGCCCCTGCCACTGCGGCAGCCGCGGCTGCCTCGACGTGGAGGCCGACCCGCTGGCCTTCCTCACCGCCGCCGGGCGCATCCCGGGCCCCGAGGTGTCCCTGCTCCAGCAGGCCCGCGACCTGCTGCGCGAGGAGTCCGCGGATCCCGGGGTGCGGGCGGCCACCGAGGAGCTCATCGACCGGCTCGGCCTGGGCCTCGCGGGCCTGGTCAACATCCTGAATCCGGACCGGATCATCCTGGGCGGACTGCACCGCGAGCTGCTCTACGCCGACCCCGAACGGCTGCGCGCGGTGGTCGCGGACCGCAGCCTGTGGGGGCGCAGCGGCGGCGTGCCGATCCTGCCGTGCACGCTCGACCACAACAGCCTGGTCGGCGCCGCCGAGCTGGCATGGCAGCCGGTGCTCGACGACCCCCTCGGGACCCTGGGCACGGCGGCCTGAGCGCTCGACGGCCCCTCCGGGCGGCTGCGGCGGCCGGAGGCTACCCGGGCCGGGCGGCGACCGAGGCGGACACCGACAGGCGGGCGGAGACCGGCTCGGGGGGTGCGGCGACGGGCGGGGCCGGCGCGGTGTCCCGTACGGTCATGCCGGCGTGCGGCACCGGTTTCTCGGCCAGGAGCACCGGGTGGGCTTCCGGTGCGGCGGGGCCGGGGGCGGCGCGCAGCGAGAACCACACCACCTTGCCCGCGCGGTCGTCCTGCTGCCGGGCTCCCCACGCCTCGCTGAGCGCCTCCACGAGCGCGAGCCCGCGTCCGGAGGTCTCCAGGGCGTCGACCGCGGCGATGCCCGCCGGGCGGGCGGCCTCGGAAGCCCCCGCGGCCCGGGAATCCCGGAGCATGGGGAGGCGGGGGTCGCTGTCGTAGACGGAGACGGTCAGCCGGCCGAGGCGGAGCTCGATCTCGACGGTGCACGTCTTGTCCGGCTGCGCATGACGGTGGACGTTGCTGAGCAGCTCCGTCACGCCGAGCGCAGCCCGGTCTATGAGCGGATCGAGCTGCCAGTGGCGCAGTTGCGCCGAAACGATTCGGCGGATCTGTCCGATCCGCAAGGGCAGGGCCTGCAGTTCGACGACGCAGTGCCTGCGGGAATGACTGATCACGGCTGCGACTCCCCGACATCAGTGTTACGGGTGCTGCACCCTCGGTGACGCCTCCCCAGGGTCACCCACTGTGGGCCTGTGTGCAACCGAACGCGATCGAAAGCGATCCGTATGGATCCCCAAAGTGACTGTTTGTACAGGTGAGGGGGGTACATTGCGAAAGCGGGCGGCGAAAGGCGAAGAGGGCGCCGGGCCCGCCGAGCACTCGGGGACCTCGGGGACCTCGGGACATCGGGGCATCGGGACATACGAAGGAGCACGGCGCATGAGCACCACCGGTACGACCGCCACGACCGTCGACGTCGACCGCAGCGACGCGGACTACCGCGCGTGGCTGAAAGAGGCCGTCCGCAAGGTGCAGGCGGACGCGAACCGATCCGCCGACACGCACCTGCTGCGCTTCCCGCTCCCGGAGGCCTGGGGCATCGACCTCTACCTCAAGGACGAGTCCACCCACCCGACGGGGTCCCTCAAGCACCGCCTCGCCCGCTCCCTGTTCCTCTACGCGCTCTGCAACGGCTGGATCCGCCCCGGCCGCCCCGTCATCGAGGCCTCGTCCGGTTCCACCGCCGTCTCGGAGGCCTACTTCGCCAAGCTGATCGGCGTCCCGTTCATCGCCGTCATGCCGCGGACGACGAGCCCCGAGAAGTGCCGGCTCATCGAGTTCCACGGCGGTGAGTGCCACTTCGTCGACGACTCGATGAAGATGTACGAGGAGTCGGCCGAGCTCGCCGCCCGCACCGGCGGCCACTACATGGACCAGTTCACGTACGCGGAGCGGGCGACGGACTGGCGCGGCAACAACAACATCGCCGAATCGATGTACCAGCAGCTGCGGTTGGAGCGTTACCCCGAGCCCGCCTGGATCGTGGCCACGGCCGGCACCGGCGGCACCTCCGCGACGATCGCCCGCTACGTGCACTACATGCAGCACGACACCCGCATCTGCGTCCCGGACCCGGAGAACTCCTGTTTCTTCGACGGCTGGACCCGCAACGACCCGCACGCGACCAGCGACTGCGGTTCGCGCATCGAGGGCATCGGCCGGCCCCGGATGGAGCCGAGCTTCGTGCCCGGGGCCATCGACCGGATGATGCGGGTCCCGGACGCCGCGAGCGTCGCGGCGTGCCGCGCGCTGGAGCGGGTGATCGGCCGCAAGGCGGGCGGTTCCACCGGTACCGGCGTGTGGAGCGCCCTGAAGATCATCTCGGAGATGGTGGCGGAGGGCCGCACGGGCAGCGTGGTGACCCTGCTCTGCGACGGGGGCGAGCGCTACCTGGACAAGTACTACTCCGACGCGTGGCTGGCGGAGCAGGGGCTCGACATCGCGCCGTACGCACGGACGCTGGACACCATGCTGGCGACCGGTGTGTGGAGCGAGCCCATCGGCTGAAACGTTTCCCTGTCCGCTGCGGGATCGGCTGGCTACGCTGTGCGGACTTTGGACGGGGTGCGGCGCGGGGCGGGGAGCCATGGCGGAGTTCACGGACGGCGGTGCGGGTGCGCAGGGCCAAGGCGGGGGCGGTGAGGGCTCGTTGGCCTGTCCCCGGTGCGGCCGGGAGGACCAGGTGCTCGGCGTGTCCGCCGCGTACCTGCGGGCCAAGGCCAAGCTGAGCGTCGAGAGCAAGGGCGGCGACGGCGACAACGTGACGACCCGAGAGGAGAACTCGGCGCTGGCCAAGGCCCTCGCGATCGCACCGGACGAGCCGAACGACGAGAACATGGGCTGCTTCGGGGCCCTGTTCGTCCTGGTGGCGATCGGCGCGTTCATCTGGGGTGGGATCGCGGGGAAGTGGTTCGAGGGCGACACGGTCCCACGGTTCTACGGGGGCGACGGCGACCTCCCCTTCGGAGTCGAGGACCCGACGGCCTACCTGGGCTGGATCTCGGCGGCCTCTCTGCTCCTGGGCCCCCTCCTCATCGCCCTGTCGGGCCGGGCCGTACGGACCTGGCGCCGCCGGACCGAACCGGGCCGGGCGGCCGCCGACCGCGTCTGGGCGGACGGCTGGTACTGCGGCCGCTGCGGCACGGTGCACTTCGCGGGCGAACGGGCTTTGACCCTGCAGGAGTTCCGGACGCGGGTCTGGTCGGCGGGCGGCTACGGGGACCTGGCGGTGCGGCACCCCGCGGTCTGAACCCCGGCAGGCCCGTGGCGACAACCCCGTAGGCACGGCGGCGCCGACTGCTTACGCTGTGCGGACTTCGATCACGACGCAGCCTCGGGGGGAACCATGGCGGGCATCGAGCCCGGAGGCCTCCGGCCCGGAGGCGGGGCTCTTCTTCCTCGGCGTGATCTCGGCGATCGCGCTGCTGACCGCCGTCGTCCTCTTCGTCAGGGTCTCGGGAGACGGGCGGGCGTACCGCAGGCGGATGGAGGCGGGCCTCACCGCCGCCGAGCGGCTCTGGATCCGGGGCTGGTGCTGCGGGCGGTGCGCCAGGGTGCACTTCGAGGGCGAGTCCGCGGCGCTGACGCTGCAGGAGTTCCGCGTGCGCGTGTGGACGGCCGGAGGGTGCGGCCGGAGGGTACGGCCGGAGGGTACGGGGACCTGGCCGAAACGCATCCCGCGGTCGAGCTGGTCCTCGCCCGCCAACCCGACGGCTTACTGATCCGTACCGGTCCGCCGCGCCGCCAGCCGCAAGTCCAGCGCGCGGACGGCCGAGCGGAACGAGTGGCCGAGTCCCGGCCGGGCCGCGGTCAGGGCGAGACGTACGGGGGGCGGGCCGTCCGCCGCGAAGGTCCACTGGACGTGGGTGCCGGAGCCGGAGGGGGAGAGGCGCCACTCCTCCAGCAGGGCCCGTATGCCGGGGGCGTTGGTCTCGTCGACCCGGTACGCGTAGCGCCGCTCCGGATCCGCGGCCATGATCGTCTCCTGGAACCGGACCCCGCCCGCGAGTTTGATCTCGCGCCCCGCGCCGCCGTGGGTGGGCCGGGCCAGGGTGACGGCCCGGAACCAGCGCGGCCAGCCCTCGACCTCCTCGGCCAGCGCCCGGTACACGTCCTCGGGAGCCGCCGTGGTCCGGCCGGCGAAGACCAGGCGGGTGGGGGCGACCTCGATGAAGTCCAGTCCTACGGGGCGGAGTCGGCGGGCCATGACGGCACTCCCTCGGTTCGGCGGACGGCCGGCGGCGACCGGCGGGCTGTCACCCTAGCTGTCGGTCCGTCAGTTGTCCGCCGCGGGGCCGAAGGGCGCGGTGGCGAACCCGTTTCGCGGACCCGGTCTCGGCCGGGACAATGCCGTACATGCTTATCAGAGCAGCGCACATCGACGAGCTGGCCCTCCTGCAGGACATCGAGCGGGCCGCCGGGGAATGCTTCCGGACCATCGGCATGCCGGAGATCGCCGACGACGAACCGCTTCCGCTGGAGGAACTCCACGGCTACCGGCGGGCCGGCCTGGCCTGGGTCGCGGCCGAGGGCGCCGGGACGGGGACGCCCGTCGGCTACCTCCTCGCCGACCGCGTCGACGGGAACCTCCACGTCGAGCAGGTGTCGGTGCACCCGGACCGCGCCCACCGGCGCATCGGGCGGTCCCTGCTGGAACACCTCGCGGAGCGGGCCCGCGCGGAGGGCGCCCTCGCGCTCACCCTGACGACCTTCACCGACGTGCCGTGGAACGCCCCGTACTACGCCCGCTGCGGCTTCCGCACCCTGGACGAGGGCGGCCTCGGCCCCGGCCTGCGGGACATCCGCGACCGCGAGGCCGTGCACGGGCTCGCCCGCTGGCCCCGGGTGTGCATGCGCCGGGACCTGTGAGGGGCTCCGGTACGCCTGTACCTGTACCTGTGCCTGAGCGGGCCTGCTGTCAGAGCTCCGGAAGGTCCGCCGGGTAGAGCAGGGTGAGATCGTCCTTGCTCGGCTCCGACAGCTGCGCGACCCGCCCCGCGTGCCGCTCGACCATCGACTCGAAGGTCTGGCGCGCGGTGCGGCCGTTGCCGAAGGCGGGCCCCTTGGGCAGGTCGGTGAAGTACGTCAGCAGGGCGTCGGCGGTCTTCTCGCCGAGCAGGTACTCGTGCTCCTCGGCCTGCTGTTCCACGATCCGCAGTAGTTCCCCGGGCCCGTAGTCCCCGAAGGTGATGGTCCGGGAGAAGCGGGAGGCCACCCCCGGGTTCACGGTGAGGAAGCGGTCCATCTCCGCCGTGTACCCGGCGACGATCACCACCACCGCGTCCCGGTGGTCCTCCATCAGCTTCACCAGCGTGTCGATCGCCTCGCGTCCGAAGTCGCGGCCCGAGTCCTCGGGCGCCAGCGCGTACGCCTCGTCGATGAACAGCACCCCGCCGCGCGCCCGGTCGAAGGCCTCCTGGGTGCGGATCGCGGTGGACCCGATGTGCTCGCCGACCAGGTCGACGCGGGACACCTCCACGAGGTGGCCGCGCTCCAGGACCCCCAGGGAGGCCAGGATCTCCCCGTACAGCCGGGCCACGGTGGTCTTGCCGGTGCCGGGGGAGCCGGTGAAGACCAGGTGGCGGCGGACCGAGGCGGCCTTGAGCCCCGCCAGTTGCCGGCGCCGGCCCACCTCGATCATGTCGGTCAGCGCACGGACCTCGCGTTTGACGCTGTCCAGCCCCACGAGAGCGTCGAGGTGCCCCAGCACCTCGACCGAACCGCGAACCGCGGACTGCCCGCTCGCCGAGGCTTCCGTCTCGTCGGCCGGCCGCTGGGCCGGTACCCGCTCGGCCGTGCCCGCCGCCACGGGGCTCGCCGCGGCCGATACCGTACGGATCCCCGTACGCTCCCCGGCCGCCGCCCCCGCACCCGAGCCGGCGCCCACGCCGGAGGCGGACCGGGCGGCGAGGCGCGGTCCGGATTCGTCGCTCGTGCAGTCCTCGGCGACCGGGCCGTCCTCCGCGAACTCGTAGCCCCCGCGCGCGCACCGCTCGGTGTGGCAGCGGTGCAGGGAGGTCCGGCAGCCGTCGATGACGTGGAAACCGAAGCCCGCGCTGCCCGTGACCCGGCACGCCGTGAAGGCGCCGCGACCGCCCGCCGACACGTAGAACCCGGCTTCGGCGGGGGAGCTGACCGTGCACCGCTCCAGCGTGGGATCCGCGCCCTTGGTGACGATGACGCCGGTCTGGACGGAGTCGATGGTGCAGTTGGCGAGCGTGCCGCCGCTGCCGTGGTCGCGGAACCAGGCCCCCGTGGCCGCCTCCCGGATCCGGCAGTCGTCCAGCTGGGCCGTCGCCCCGTCGCTCACCGAGACGGCGGTGTTGCGCACTTGGGAGATGTCGCTGTCCACGACGTCCACCCGCGAACCCCGGTCCAGCACGAACAGGGCGTCCGGTACGTCGTGCACCCGGCAGGAGTCCAGCGAGACCGCGGCCCCGTCGCTGATCCAGACGGCCGGATAGTCGCCGGTGCTGTCGTGGATCTCGCAGGAGTCGGCGACGACGCGGGTGCCCGGATCCCACACGGACAGGCCGTTGCGGCCGAAGCGGCGGACGGTCGTGCGGCTGAGCGTGAGCACGGAGCGCGAGCGCAGGTCCACCGCGTTCTCCGGGATGTCGTGGATGTCGCAGCCGGCGAGCGTGAGGACGGCGTCGGTGTCGAGGGTGACCCCGTCGGCGGAGGTGCGGTGGACCGCGCAGTCGGTGAGCACGGCCGTGGCCCGCGCGGCGATCTGCACCCCGGCGCCCTTGATTTCGTAGACCTCGCAGCCCAGCGCCTCCAGGCCCGAGCCGTCGCCCGTCACGGCGATGCCGGCGCCCGTGGCGTGGTGGATCCGGCAGCGCTCCAGCCGGGGGCGGCCGCCGCCGCGCACGGAGACCCCGGTCTGGCCGGCGGCCACGACCTCGCAGTCGGCGAACACCCCGCCGCCGCCGTCCAGTACGGCGATGCCGATTCCGGCCGTGTTCTCCACCGTGCAGCGCCGGACCAGGGGTCGGGCGCCGCTCCCGCGGACCTCGATGCCGGCCGCCGAGCGGGTGCTCACCCGCAGGTCGGTGAGCTCGGGGGAGCCGTCCTCGACGAGCAGCGCGGGCGCCGTGGGGTCCTGGCCCTCCAGGTGCAGATCCTGGATGACCGCCGAGGCGCGGACGGTCAGCGCGACCCCGTCGAGCGGTGCGATCCGCACCGAACCCAGCGAGCCCTCCGGCCCGCGCAGGGTCACGGCGTGGTGCAGCACCAGGTTCTCCCGGTAGGTGCCGGGCGCGATGGACAGGACGTCGCCGTCGCCCGCCGCGGCCAGCGCGGCGCTCAGCGTCGGATAATCACCGGAGCGGCGACGCCACCGCGAGGAACCGCCGTGCGTCACCTGGACCGTGCCCTGAGCCATGGTGCTGTCGTGCCCCCACCCTCGTGTTCCGTAGAGCCGCCTGCTGATCGTCCGCGGGCCCGAACCGTCCGCGTGTCCGACCGTGTACCTGTGCTGCCGTGTAAGTTTCCCGCCGTGCCCGCACCCCGTCGTTCGGGGCTCGCGCCGCCGAACCGTCCACCTCGATCGACCGGCCGTTTCGACGGCCCCGATCGGAGCAGCCGCTCCGGCGCTCCACCGTAGCGCGCGCGGGGCCGGTGAGTTGCCAGGTCAGCTGCCCGCGCCCGCCCGGCCCCAGTCCGGTCCCGCCGCGGCCCACGCGCGGTCCAGCCGGATGTACCGCCGATGCATGAGCCTTCGTACGACCAGCCGGCGAAGCGTCTCCACCAGCGCGGCCATGCCCAGGGCCGCCGCGAGCCCCGCCATGCCCGCGTGGAAACTGGCGGAGGACGGGTCGAGGGGCTGTCCGACCAGGCGACCGTGCGTATCGGTCCATATCCGGAACCGGTCGCCGGGACGCGGCGGTTCCTCCGCGGCCGGCACCGTGCCCTGGTGGCTGCTGCCGTCGGGAGCCGTCCACGACGCGACGATCTGCGTGCGCTGCGGGGTCTGGCGCTGTGCCGCGGGATCGGTGGCCGCGCCGGGGAGCGGATCCGGTGTCGGCCGGACCACCACCGCCGGTACGAGATGACGCTCGACCCGCTGTTCGCGCACGGCCCGCTGCAGCGTGCCGTCCACCCGCACCCCGGCCACCCAGCCGATGGCCGGAGCCACCAACAGGACGCACAGCAGCGCCGCGAAGGCCACCCAGGCCTCGAATAGATCCGTCTGGCGGCGCAGCGGATTGCGCCGCCAGCGCCACACTCCCATTGCTGTCCGCACGGTCCGGCTCCCCCTACTTGTGCCAGTCTGCGCCTGCCTGCCGTCCCAGCCTCCCGCATGCCCCGGCCACCCGCATTCCGGGACGCGCGAGACGTGTGTCACCCGATCCGGTGCTCACGTCCCGAATGCTCCAACGGGCAGGCGGTGGCGGTTGGTTCCAGGGGGACGCCAGAGCCCCTCGAAGGTGTCAATCCGGGTGGTCCCACCGGCCCCCTGGAGTTGGCTCTGTGCCAGGATCCACGCTTGGTCTCACACCTGGTCTCACGCCTGGGCTCACGCCTGGTCTCACGCCAGGACGTGCACCTCGTCGCCGACCCGCAGCGTCCCCAGCCGCACCGGCACCAGCAGCCGCCCGAAGGCCAGGGACTTCCCGATCCGCCGGTGCTTGGCCAGGGTCTGGAGCGGCTCCTTGCCCCGCAGTGCCGTCGTCTGGTCGGTGGTCGTCACGACACAGCGTCCGCATTCGCGCGCCCCGCGGAAGACGGCGTCGCCGATCGCGACGCGCTCCCAGCCGTCCTCGGCCCAGGCCTCCCCTCCGGACACCACCACGTTCGGGCGGAACCGGTTCATCGGGAGGGGACCCTCGTCCGGATGGTCACCCCGGGCGATCAGCGCGTTGAGCGCGTCCAGCGAGGCAAGGGTGGCGATCAGCAGCGGATAGCCGTCGGCGAGGCTCACGGTCTCGCCGGGCAGCGCGTACTGGGGATCCACCGGCCGTCGTACGGCCGGGTCGTCCAGGTGCACCAGGTGCGCGGGTACGCCCAGGTACGCGGTGAACCAGTCGGCGGCCGCTCGCGCCGCCGCCACGGTCTCGATCTTCTTGCCGAAGAGCATGACCGGCTCCAGCGGACCCCGCCCCGGGACCTCCACCGTCAGATCCGCCATGCCCGGCGCCGAGACCTCGAACCCGCCGCCCCCCAGCGGTCGGGCCCGCGCCAAGGCCAGCCTCGGCTGCTGGCGTTGGGTGATGACCGCGCCCTCCCCGTCCACCACCGCCCATCGGCGGTCGCCGGACAGACCCCAGGGCTCCACGGCCACCTCGTCGGGTGCCGTCCCCGCCACCGATTTGACGGGATGGACGTGGAGCGCCTGGACACGCAGTTTCACCATGGGGAAATTCTGCCAGCCGCCTTCACGGACTCCGCAGCGACCTCGTCGGAAAGGGCCGGCCGGGCGCAGCGGTCAGTAGCCGCGCCCCTGCGGCTGGTACGGGCGACCGTACGGGTCCTCGAACGAGGCGGCCGGCACGGGCGCGGGCTGCGCCTGCATCGGACGCGGCGCGGCCGGGCGCATCGCCTCGTACCCGGTGCCCGTGGCCACCGGACGGGGCTGCTGCGGCTGGGGCTGCGGAGCGTAGCCCGTGCGGGCCGCGAACGGCTGCGGCTGCTGCGGCACGTACGGCACCGGCGCCTGCTGGAGCGGCATCGGCATCGACATGGGCTGCGGCATCTGCTGCATCTGTTGCATGTGCGGCATCTGCTGCGGCGCGGCCTGCTGCTGGTACGGGTACCCGTACGCCGGGGCGTGCTGCGGCTGCTGTTGTTGCGGGCGGGCGGGCGGCAGCGCTGCCGGCAGGGCGGGGAGCGCGGACGCGAGGGCCGGGAGGTACCCACCGCTCGAGTAGCCGGCACTCGGCGAGTCGTAGGCGGCGGGGACCCGGATCGGGGCGATCTGCGGGGTCCCGCGTTCGGCGACGAGGGAGTCGTAGATAGGGGTGTCCGGGAAGGAGGGCGCGGAGTAGTAACCGCCGCCATAAGTGGAGCGGGGGGAGGTCATGGACCTAAGTTAAGCCCACGACTTCACCGGGTCCATAGCGAGGTCCGTCAAGACCGCCCCTGACCTGCATATTCGCAGGTCAGGGCCACAGGTTTCACTTCACGTTCACGTGCACGATTTGGTCACTTCCGCCCCGTCTTGCTCCTACTCGTACTCACCGGTTGGGTGTTGCACGGATCATGCGCCGGCTCTTTGCTGACGAAGCGTCACAACCCACTGACCTCGGAAGACGTGAAGGTGAGGGGTGGAGTCCGGTTTCAGGCGTCGCCGGGGCGGGCATAGGTACGTCCTTTCCATGCCGCTCCGCGTCCGCGGTAGTGCTGCACGGCCGAGTCGACGGTCATCAGGAGGTACAGCAGCGCGGTGAGCGGGAGGAGCGGCGCGAGGACCGCCGGCTGGCGGTAGTAGCGCAGCATCGGCAGGTAGGTGCCGGCCATCAGGAGCCAGGCCAGGCCGCCCGCCCAGGCGACGGCGGGCCGGCCGGCGGCGAGGCCGCCGAGGAGCGCGGCCGGCGGCACGAGGTAGACCAGGACCAGCCCGGCCACCGTCCCGGCCAGGAGCGCCGGCCGGTGGCGCAGTTGCGCGTAGGCGCTGCGCGAGACCATCCGCCACAGGTCCGCGAGGGAGCTGTACGGGCGCACGCTGTCCACCCGCTCCGCGAGCCCGAGCCAGATCCGCCCGCCGGTGCGCTGGACGGCCCGGGCGAGCGAGACGTCGTCGATGACGGCCTGCCGGATCGACTCGGGGACTCCGGCCCGCACGGCCGCCTCGGTGCGCAGCAGGACGCACCCGCCGGCGGCGGCCGCGGTGCGGGCGCCGGGGCGGTTGATCCAGCGGAAGGGGTAGAGCTGGGCGAAGAAGTACACGAAGGCGGGGACGATCAGCCGCTCCCAGACGCTGACGGCGCGCAGCCGGGCCATCTGGGAGACCAGGTCGAGATCGCCCGCCGTCGCGGCGCAGACCAGCTCGCGCAGGCTGTCGGGTTCGTGGGCGATGTCGGCGTCGGTGAGGAGGAGGTAGTCGGGGACGGGGCCCGGGCCGGAACCCGGGCCGGAACCGGGGTGGGCACCGGGGCCGGAGTCCGGGCCGTCCGCGCCGGGGCGGGCGCCGGCGCCGGTTCCGGAGCGGGCGTGCGCGATGCCGTGCCGCAGGGCCCAGAGCTTGCCCGTCCAGCCCGCTCCGGGTTCGCCCGGGGAGAGGACCGTCAGGGGCAGCCCGGGGTGCGCGTCGGCGAGCCGCCGGGCGAGGGCGGCCGTGCCGTCCGTACTGCCGTCGTCGACCAGGATGACCTCGGCTTCGCCGGGATAGTCCTGCGCCAGCAGCGAGGGCAGGCTGAGCGGCAGCACCTCGGCCTCGTCCCTGGCCGGGACCACGATCGCGACGGACGGCCAGCGTGCGGGGGCGTGCCGGGGCGGGAGGCGCGTATCGGTCCGCCAGAACATGCCTTGGCCGAGGGCGAGCCAGAGCCAGACGGCGAGCGAGGCGCACGCGGCGACGAGGAGGTAACCCATCCCGGCAGTGTGCCGGGAGCGGCACCGCGGGAGCCGCGGGACACCGGGTTTCGGCGGCCCCGGTTGGGCCGGGAGCCGCTCCGGGCCGGGGAGCGGCGGTCCTGTTGCCCCGGGCGGGGCGGGGGGATCGATTAAGGTGACCAAGTGAAGATCGCCCTCATGGACTCCGGTATCGGCCTCATCGCCGCGGCCGCCGCGATGCGACGGCTGCGGCCGGACGCGGAGCTGGTGCTGTCCTGCGACCCCGACGGGATGCCCTGGGGTCCGAGGACCCCGCAGGACCTCACCGGGCGGGCCCTCGGCGTCGCGCGGGCCGCCGCCGCGCACCGGCCGGACGCGCTGATCGTCGCCTGCAACACCGCTTCCGTCCACGCACTGCCCGCGCTGCGCGCCGCACTGGAGCCCGCGATCCCGGTCATCGGGACCGTGCCGGCGATCAAGCCCGCCGCGGCCGCCGGAGGGCGCGTGGCCATCTGGGCCACCCCCGCCACCACCGGCAGTCCCTACCAGCGCGGCCTGATCCGCGACTTCGCCGACGGGGCGCGCGTCACCGAGGTGCCCTGCCCGGGTCTGGCCGACGCCGTCGAGGCCGGCGACGAGGCCGCCGTCGTACGGGCCGTCGCCGCGGCCGCCGCGCTGACCCCGGCCGACGTCACCGACGTGGTGCTCGGCTGCACCCACTACGAGCTGGTCGAAGACCCCATCCGGGCCGCCCTCGACCGGCGCACCGGAGGCGGCGCGTTCGTCTTCCACGGCTCCGCCGAGCCCGTCGCCGTCCAGGCCCTGCGCCGGCTCGGCGCCCGTCCGGAGCCCGGCCTGCCGCACACCGGCAGCCTGACCGTCCTGCTCAGCGGCCGCCCCGGCACCCTGCCCGAGCCCGCCCTCGGGTATGCCGAAGGACGTCTGCTGGCCGGGCGGAGCGCCATCGTCGGGGGATCCCTCCAGGGGTGACCTCCGAGGCCGCGGGAGCCGGGTCCGGGCCGGCCGATCAGCGGCAGGGCTCCCGCCGACCCGGGGCCGCCGCCGCGTCGGCTCCGGCCTCCGCGAGGCGACGGGCCAGTTCCCGTAGGCCGGCCGCGTCCAGCACGCGGTCACCGAAGCCCGGCAGCGGTACGTGCAGGCGGGCCGTCCAGGACTCCGGGACCGCCGCCGCGCCGTACCGCGCCCCGGCCAGGATGCCGGTGACCGCCGCCACCGTGTCGGTGTCGCCGCCCAGGTCCACGGCGGCCCGTACGGCGTCGGCGAAGCCCGTCGTGGTGCGCAGCGCCCACACGGCCGAGCCCAGGCAGGGCCACACCGCCCCGTTGAACTCGGTGGCCAGGTCCGGATGCCAGTCCGGGGCGAGGACCCGCGCGTACCGTTCCCGGTGATCCGGGTGCACCTGCGCCAGCGTCGCGGGGAGCGCGGACAGGGGATCGCCGCCCTCCAGTGCCACGCGCACGAGCTCGTGCAGGACGGCCGTGCCTTCCCAAGCGGCCCGGTCCCCGTGCGTCAGCGCGGCGATCCGCCGGGCGGCGTCCATGGTCGGCTCCCGCCCGGAGGGGGCGAAGTACACCGCCGAGGTCGAGGCGCGCATCAGGGAACCGTTGCCCGCCGCCCGTGCGTTGGTCTGGAAGTGCAGCACGGCGGCCAGGTCCCACGGGTCGCCGCTCGTCAGCACGATCTCCGTCTGCAGCCCGATGTCCTTGGGGTCCCCGGCCGCCCAGCGCCGGAACCGGCCGAATACGTCGGGGAGTTCGAGCCCGCCGCGGTCCAGCAGGGATTCCCCGACCAGCACCGCCATCTGCGTGTCGTCGGTGGCCTCGCCCGGATCCCATCCGCCACCCCCGCACATCTCCTCGCCCCGGGCGCTCAACTGCCCGGCGGGGCCGAACTCGTAGGGCGCGCCGAGCGCGTCCCCGGCCGCCGAGCCGAGCAGGGCTCCAACGGCACGGTCGGCGCGGTCGGTCCGGATGGTCACGGGGTCTCCTCGTGCGGTCCGGGGCAGACGCGGTCCAGTACCCCGCGGGTGAAGGCGTCCAGGTCGTCGAGTCCGGCCGCGGCCAGGGTGGCCGGGGCGCCCGTCAGGAGGTGGAGGACGGCTCCGTGCAGCGCGAGGGTGAGGGCGCGGGCCTGCTGCGGACCGGCCGGCAGTCCGGCGGCGGCCAGCAGGTGCCCGAACGCCGCGAAGTCCGCCGTCGCGATCGGGTCCAGCAGCTCCGCCAGCCACGGCCTTCGGGTCGCCTCGGTCTGGAGCTCCAAGTAGGCCACCATGCGCGGCCGCCCGGCTCCGGCCGTATCGCGGAGCAGTCCGGTGAGCAGCGCGGCGAGTCCGGCCCGGTCGGCTGGTCCGGGCCCGGCCCCCGCGAGCCGGTCGGCGAGCGCCCGGTACTGCTCCAGGCAGCGCCCGGCGACCGCGCGCAGGAGTGCGTCGCGGGTCGGGAAGTAGTTCTTGGCGGTGCCCGGCGGCACGTCGGCCGCCGCGTCGACGGCCCGGTGCGTCAGGCCCCGCCCGCCCGCCTCGGCGAGCACCGTGATGGCCGCGTCCCGCAGCCGGTCCCTTCGGTCCTGGTTCACCTTGTCAGCATAACCACGTCCGTGGTACCACAGATGTGGCACCACGGGTGTGGTGGTCGGCTGGGAGCGACTCGAACGAGGGGTGTGCCGTGGGCGCGAGTACCGGGGGCAGGGGCAGGGGCACGGACAGGGGTAGGGGCAGGGGCAGCGAGAAGGGCTCGGCGGTGGTCGTCGGCGCCGGGGTCGGCGGCCTCGCCACCGCCATCGGCCTGCGCCGGGCCGGATGGGCGGTGACCGTCCTGGAGCGCCGGGCCGAGCCGGAGCAGTACGGCACCGCCTTCGGCATCCATCCCGCGGCCCAGGTGGCGCTCGACCGGCTCGGCCTCGGCGGGGCGCTCCGAGCGCGCGCGGTCCCGTACCGGGACGCGCAGATCCGACGCCCCGACGGCCGGGTCCTGGCCGCACTCCCGCTGGAGCGGATCGAACGCAAGGCGGGCCGACCCGAACTCCTCATCTCGCGGCCCTACTTGATCGACGCCTTGGTCTCCGAACTCGCCCGGCTCGGAGGCACGGAGATCGCGTACGGCCAGGCCTACGAGGCTTCGGCCGCGCGGGGCGCAGACCTCCTCGTCGGCGCCGACGGCATCAACAGCGCGGTCCGCACCGCTCGCTTCGAAGGCAGGAGCCGGTCGCGCGAGCTCGGGTCCACGGCCTGGATCGGCACCGCCGGATTCGAGACCGGCGTCTACGGCGAGACCTGGGGCCGGGGCCGCTTCTTCGGGATGACCCCGGTCGAACCCGGCCGCACCAACTGGTACGCCACCGTTCCCGAGGCAACCACGGCGCAGGAACTGCGGGCCGCCTTCGCCGACTGGCACGACCCCATCCCGCGCGTGCTCGCCGACACCGACCCGCGGACCTGGATCCGCTACCGGATGCGCCACCTCCACCCGGCGCTGCCCTGCTTCACCCGCACGGCCCCGCCGGGACCGGTCGCCCTGGTCGGCGACGCTGCGCACGCCATGACCCCGAACCTCGGCCAGGGCGCCTGCACCGCCCTCCTCGACGCGGAGTCCCTCACCCGGGCCGTTGCCTCCCATGACGCCGGAGGCCTACCCGCCGCCCTGCGCGCGTACGAAGGCGAGCGCCGCCGCAGCGCCCAGCGGGTGGCATTCGGCTCCCGGACCCTGCACCGTTTCATGACGGTCCGCCGCCCGGCCCTGCGGGACGCACTCGTCGGCCTGCTGCCCGGCTAGCCGGACCAGGCCAGGCCCGTCCCGGCCGGGACGTCTCGGCTAGGCGGTCCCGGCCGAGGCCAGTCGGCGTTCCAGTTCCTCCCCCGACACGTCCTCCAGGTGGGTCAGGAAGATCCACGTGTGTCCGTACGGGTCTCGCAGGTGGGCCGTCCGGTCGCCGTGGAACTGGTCCGCGGGCTCCTGCAGCACCTCCGCGCCCGCCGCCGCGGCCGTCCGGACGAGTTCGTCCACGTCCGCGACGAACACGTGCAGCGCCACGGACGTACCGCCGAGCGCGGTCGGTGCGGCGAACCCGCCGGCGGCCGTGTCGCCGAGCATCAGCACCGCCCCGCCGACGCGCAGCTCCGCGTGCAGGACGCCGCCGCCCGGTGCGTCCAGCCGGTATTCCTCCACGGCCCCGAAGGCCCGTGCGTAGAAGTCCAGGGCGCCGACCGCGTCGGCCACCATGATGTGCGGCACCACCGCCGTGCGATAGCGCTCCGGGATCGTCTGCCCCGACACCTCTGCCGCCTCTTTGTTCGTCATGTCCGCGACCGTAGGACCTCAAGCGCGATTCAGGTCAAGAGGCCGGTGGCGTCCGTGCGGAACGTGAGTACGCTGCTACACATGACGGGTCACCCCCCGGGGCCGCTCTGGACGGGCCGGGCCTCCAACCGCGTGCAGTGGGTCCTCGCCGGAGCCGGTGCGGCCTGTCTCGCGCTCGGCATCGAGCTCGCGGTCGACCACGCCTGGGGCGCCGGCATCGTGGCGCTGCTCATGGCGGTGATCGGCTGCCTCGCCGCGGGCCTGCTCATCCTCTTCGGCACCCTCGCCTTCGTGCACGCCGCCGTCACCGTCGACGCCGAGGCCATCGAGGTGCGCTGCGGGCACATAGGGCTGCCGCGGCGCAGGATCCGGCTCACGGAGGTGGAGGCCGCCGAGTACGTGCCCCGGATCACCCCGCAGCAGTGGGGCGGCTGGGGCTACCGCTGGCGTCCCGAACGCGGCACCGCCGTCATCGTCCGGCGCGGGGAAGGGCTGGAACTCCGGCTCGGCGACGGCAAGCTCTTCACCGTCACGGTCGACGACGCGGAGAACGCGGTCCGGGTGATCCGCACCCATCTGCGCACCCTGGCCCACTGACTCCGTCACCGGCACAGCGAGGGGACGTACACTCCGCCAGATGAGCAGCAGTGCGACCCGCGCGGCCGGGAACGAAGCCGGGAACGAAGCCGGGAACGAAGCCGGGAACGAACCGCAAGGGCAGGCGGAAGCGGGAACGGAAGACGGCGTGCGGACGCGAGCGCCCCGGGCGGCGGGCGTTGCGGGTTCCCCCGCGCGGCGGTGGGCCGGACGGCTGGCGCGGCCCGGGCTCGCGCTCCTGTCCGGAGTGTTGCTCTACCTCAGCTTCCCGCCCCGCACGCTGTGGTGGCTGGCACCCCTCGCGCTCGCCCTGCTCGGATGGTGCCTGTACGGGCGCCGCGCGCGGGCCGGGTTCGGCCTCGGTGTGCTGCACGGGCTCGGCTTCCTGCTGCCGCTGCTCGTCTGGACCGGCGAGGGTGTCGGCCCCGTGCCGTGGCTGGCGCTCGTCACCCTCGAGTCCCTGCTGATCGGCCTCACGGCCCTCGGCATCGCCCTCGTCAGCCGGCTCCCCGGCTGGCCGTTGTGGGGCGCCGCCGTCTGGATCGCCGGCGAGGCACTGCGCGCCCGGGCCCCCTTCGGCGGCTTCCCCTGGGGCAAGCTCGCCTTCGGCCAGCCCGACGGGGTCTTCCTGCCGCTCGCCGCGCTCGGCGGCACCCCGCTGCTCTCCTTCGCCGTGGCCCTGTGCGGATTCGGGCTGTACGAGGTCCTGCGCGTCGGCGCCGACACCCGCCGGGCCACCGCCGCGCTGCTCGCCGCCACCGCCGTGGCCGCCCCGCTCGCCGGGGCGCTGGCAGCCCGGCCGCTCGTCTCCGACGCGGCCGAGGACGGCACCGCGGTGGCCGCCGTCGTCCAGGGCAACGTCCCGCGCGCCGGGTTCGACTTCAACGCCCAGCGCCGCCAGGTCCTGGACAACCACGCCAACCGCACGATCCAGCTCGCCGAGGACGTCAAGCTCGGCAAGGTCGCGAAGCCCGACTTCGTCGTCTGGCCGGAGAACTCCTCCGACATCGACCCGTACGCCGAGCCCGATGCCTACGCCGTCATCGACAACGCGGTCAAGACCATCGGGGTGCCCGTCGCCATCGGCTCGGTGCTGGCCCCGCAGACGGGCCCGCTGCGCAACACGATGATCCTGTGGGACCCGGTCAAGGGCCCCGTGGACACCTACGACAAGCGCAAGATCCAGCCCTTCGGCGAGCGCATCCCGATGCGCTCCTTCGTCCGGCTCTTCAGCTCCGACGTGGACCGGGTGCGGCGCGACTTCGGCCCCGGCAAGGAGCCCGGCGTCTTCGACATGGCGGGCAGCGGAGTCGGCATGGTCACCTGCTACGAAGCCGCCTTCGACGACGCCGTCCGCTCCACCGTCCGGGCCGGCGCCCAGGTCATCGCGGTGCCCAGCAACAACGCCACCTTCGGCCGCACCGAGATGACCTACCAGCAGCTCGCCATGGACCGGGTCCGGGCCGTGGAGCACAGCCGGACCGTGCTCGTGCCCGTCACCAGCGGGGTCAGCGCGGTGATCCGCCCCGACGGCGAGATCGTGCGGCGGACGAAGATGTTCACGGCCGACGCCCTGGTCGCCGAGATCCCGCTGCGCTCCACGCAGACGCCGGCCACCCGCTTCGGCCCGCTCGCCGAGTACCTGCTGCTGGCCGTCGCCGCGGCCGGTCTCGGCTGGACGCTGGCGCGCCGCCTCCGCAGGGCGTCGTAGGGACGTGGGCCGCGAGGGGCCGCCGGCCTCGTAGGGTCGGGGGATGACCACACCTGACTTCATCCGTACCCTGCGCGCCACCGCGGGTCACCAGTTGTTGCTGCTGCCCGGGGTGACCGCCATCGTCGTCGACGACGACGGGCGGGTCCTGCTGGGCCGGCGCGCGGACACCGGGCGCTGGTCGGTCGTCGGCGGGATCGCCGAGCCGGGGGAGCAGCCGGCCGAGACGGCCGTGCGCGAGGTGTACGAGGAGACGGCGGTGCGGTGCGTACCGGAGCGCGTGGTGCTGGTGCAGATGCTCCCGCCGATGACCTACCCGAACGGGGACGTCTGCCAGTTCCAGGACATCACCTTCCGCTGCCGGGCCACGGGCGGGCAGGCGCGGGTCAACGACAACGAGTCGCTGGAGGTGGCCTGGTTCGCCCCGGACGCGCTGCCGGAGCCGCTGGAGTCCTTCGCCGTCGACCGGATCCGCCAGGCCCTGCTCGACGAGCCGACCTGGTTCGAGGCCTCCGACGCGGCGGCCCTCGGCCTCTGAACGCCCCGGCCCCGCTCCGGCCCCGCCCCGGCCCCCCGGCACGGCAGGCCGGGCTCAGCCGTTGTCGGCGGCCTCGCGGTACAGCTCCACCGCCTGGTCGCCCATGACCGCGCTGTACGAGATCTCCGGCACGGTCCCGCCGCCCTCGTGGCCGCCGAGGACGCCCGCCAGGGCGCCGTCGACGAGCCACGGGCTGCCGCTGGTGCCGCCGCTGAGGTCCGGGCACTCGATGCGGCGCTGGGTCTCGGAGAACAGCGTCGTGCCGTTGGCGCAGGACAGCGGGGACTCGTCACGGCTCGGGTAGCCGACGACGGACACGGTGGCGTCGGCCGGCTGCTCGGCCGCGACCGGGAAGCCCCCGACGAGCTCCTCGATCTCCCGCCCGTCGACCGCGGCCACCGTCGCGAAGGCGATGTCGGCGTCGGGGTCCTCGCCGTCCGTCCAGCCCGGGGCCACGTACATGTCGGTGAGCTTCCACAGGCCGTACGGGGCTTCGCCGTCGCGGTAGCCGGGGGCGAAGTAGGTGGTGTCCAGGCTGCCCAGGCAGTGCGCGGCGGTGGCGATCACATCGCGGTCCTCGCTGCGCACCACGGACGCGGTGCAGAAGTGTCCGCCGTCGAGACCGCCCGCGAACAGCGCGCCGACCCGCGCGGACGTCGCATCGGCCGCGGCCGTGCCGGTGACCCCGAGCGGCGGCTCGGCGAACGCGTCGGGGAGGTCGACGCCGGTCAGGGCCGTCATCACGGCCAGCGCGAGCAGGACCCTGGAGGCGCGCCGGCCACGGGCACGGGCGCGGGGGCGGCGGTCCGGTCGGGAGGAAAGGCGCTGGATCATGTTCCGAGCCTCCCGGGTGAAGCTGTGACCGGAACCGGGGAATCCGTGTGAATCCGCTGTGAATCTCCCGCGGCGGGTCCGCCGCGGGTCGGCGGTGGGGTCGGCTGCCGCGGATCGCCCGTGTCCTGATCCGCGCCCCGTACCGGTTCGTCGCCGACCGGATGCGCACCGAACAGCTCAAGGACCGCACTTCCGGCGGCTGGCGCGTCCACTACGAGGCGGTCGCCTGCGCCCTGGCCTACCGCATCGACGCGGTGCCCGCGCCCTGGTCCGGCCCCGCCGCCGCGGGGGCGGACCCATCGAGGTCCCCACCCCGGTGGACCGCAAGCCGTCGGACGGATAGCCCGTCCGGGTCAGCCGCGCCGCTCGTACACCGTCACCCGGCGGCCGCGGACCTCCCGGTCCTCCACCACGGTGAACTCCGCCCGCAGGACGGCAGCCTTCGCCCGGTCCGCCGCGGAGCCCGAGGGCTTGGCCGCCTTCCGCGAGTCCGTCACCAGGAGGACCCGCCGCTGCTCCCGCAGGGCCGCCGAGATCCGCGCCGGGTCGGCCTCCTCGCCCTTCAGGGTCCCGGACTCCGCGGGGCCGCGGGACAGGGCGATGTCCTTCAGGCCGGCGAACGCCCCGGGCGAGACCAGTGCGGTGTCCCGCCGGGCCGCCGGGACGAAGAGCACCGCGTCGCCGTCCCGCTTCAGCAAGGACACCTCCCCGGCCACCGCCAGTACGTCGTCCACCCGGCTCGCCGGAGACCTGTCGGCCAGGGCCACCGGCAGCAGAGCCACCCCCGAGACCGCGACCACGACCGGCACGAGCGCGCCCGACGCCTTCGGGTACCGGGGCGCGAGGGCCCGTACGGCCGCGCCCAGCGCCGCTCCGATCAGCAGGGCCAGCCCCAGCATGGAGAACAGCACGTACCGGTCCAGGAACAGCGGCTGGATCAGGGAGGCGGCGGCCAGCCCCAGCAGGGGCACCGACAGCAGCGGCAGCCCGACCGAGGCCGCCGTCAGCCGGGTGGGGACACCGGTGCGCGGCCGGCCCACCCGGTCTGCCCACGCGCCCAGCGCACCGACCGCCAGCAGGACGCCCGGGCCGATCATCATGTGCCAGGTCAGCGCCGGTATCCAGGAGACCTGGCCGGACTGGGTCCGGCTGAACAGGATCAGCGGCAGCGCCCCCGCCAGGGCCGCCGCCGAGGCGAGCAGCCAGGGCGTCACGACACCGCGCCGGGCCCGCGCCCACCACAGGGTCACCGCGTGGGCGGGCAGGATCAGCAGGGAGAACCAGTTCAGCAGGGCGCAGACCAGCACGAGGGCCCCGTACGCCGTCCAGCGCGGCCACGTCCGCCGCGCCGGGCCGGCTCCGGTGCCCGCGATCAGCGAGACCAGGAGCAGGGTCGACAGTCCGGCGCCGCCCGCGATCAGCGCGTAGGACCGGCCCTCCTGGAGCTGGAACTGCACGGCGGGCAGCAGGCCGAGGGCCAGCCCGCCGCCCAGCCCCGCCCACGGGCCCGCCAGCCGGCTCCCGATCAGCGCCACACAGCCGGCGGCGACCGCGACCGCCAGCACCGAGGGGAGACGCAGGGTGGTCGTGCCCGCTCCGAACACCTCGAAGAGCGCGTGCATCAGCAGGTAGTACAGGCCGTGGACCGCGTCCACGTTCCCGAGGAGGTGCCAGATCTCACCGGGGGTGCGCTCCGCGACCTGCCAGGTCGCCGCCTCGTCGCGCCACACGCTGTTCTGCCGGGAGAGCCCCCACAGACCGAGCGCCAGCGTCCAGAGGACCGGGACCAGCCACACGAGGGACGGCTGCCGCCGGATGCCGGCGGATATGTGCGAAGTCATGAAAGCGTGACGATCCTCGGTCAACAGTTCGGGCGGAAACCACCAGTCTATGGACGATACGGAGGGTTCCCGGACCGGGTGTTGTGCACGACGGAGCGTGATCAACGGACCCGCCCGCCCCTAGCCTCGCGGCAGCAAGGTGCGCAACAGGCACGCAGCAGGCACGCAGGAGCACGAACGAGGGGCGGTACCCGGTGAACTGGCTGATCCACGACTACCGCGAGAGCGATCTCGCGGCCGTTGTCCATCTGATCGACACCACGGCCGAACTCGGCCAGGAGTCGGTCTTCTCACTCGCCGAATGCATCAGCGCCCTCACCGACCGGCAGCCCTGCGTGGTCGCCGTCCACCAGGGCGTCCCCATCGGCGCCGCCCTCGCCTGCGTCACCGGCGAACGCGCCTGGGTCATGCGCATCGCCATCGCCGCGGGCTGGCGCGGCCGGGGCCTGGCCAGCGCGCTGCTCGTGGAGCTGGAGCGGCGGCTCATCGCCGCCCGCGTCGGGCGCATCGCGTACGTCCTGCCCGAGGAGGACCTGCTCGGCGAGGGCCTGCTCAACGCCGGCTACACCCGCCAGCCCGCCGTCGCCTACTTCGAGAAGACCGAGCCGCTGCACGGCCCGGCCGCCGGTCTCCTGGACGACCTCGGCGGCCGCTTCCTGCCGAACGACCTGTGGGCCAAGGTCGCCGGCATGGAGACCGAGAAGGACCTCATCGAGCGGCGCGTGGTGCTGCCGCTCGCCGAGCCCGAGCGGGCCGCCGCGCACGGGGTGCGGCCGCCGCGCGCCATCACCCTCTTCGGCCCGCCCGGTACCGGCAAGACCACCTTCGCCCGGGCCATCGCCTCCCGGCTCGGCTGGCCCTTCGTGGAACTGCTGCCCTCCCGCCTCGCCGACGAGGGGAACCTCGCGGCCGCCCTGCGCGACGCGTTCGCCCGCATCGCCGAGCTGGAACGAGTGCTCGTCTTCATCGACGAGGTCGAGGAGATCGCGCCCGTGCGCACCGAGCCCGCCCAGCCCGGCGGCATCCACGGGGTGACCAACGAGCTGCTCAAGCTGATACCCGGCTTCCGCGAGGGCGACGAACGGCTGCTGGTCTGCGCGACGAACTCCATCCGCTCCCTCGACCCGGCCTTCCTGCGCCCCGGCCGCTTCGACTACCTGATCCCGATCGGCACCCCGGACGCGGGCGCCCGCGCCGCGATCTGGGCCCGGTACACGGCGGGCCGTCCCGATGTGGACGTGGCGGCGCTGGTCGGGGCGAGCGAGCTGTTCACCCCGGCCGACATCGAGCACGCGGCGCGGATCGCGGCGCAGGTGTCCTTCGAGCGGGACCTGGAGGCGGTGGGCGCGCGCGGCGCGGCGGCGGCCCAACTGGGCGCGAGCACGGAGGACTACCTGGCGGCGGTGGCGCAGTGCCGGCCGACGGTGACCCCGGCGATGACGGGAGAGTTCGCGGCGGACATCACCGCGCACGCCCGCTTCTGAGGAAGAAGCGATCCGCGCCGCCCGCCACGGACGGGCAGGCGAGATGGCCCGCAGCCACTCCCCAAAGCGGCTGCGGGCCTCCCGCGCGGACTTGGCATCCGTGCGGGACAGCCACGTTCCGGTGGGGTGTGTCGCCGGCTGGAACGTGGCAGCAAGGGTGCCGTGAGGGCCATCCCTGATGCCCTCGCCAACACATTCGAGTCAACCAGGAGCGGGGGTGGCGGCGCCTCGGCCGCACGGCCACGACCGCCCCGGCCGGAAGGACGGGTCGGCGTGCCCGGGCCGTTGGCCGAAAGGAGGACCGGGGTTAGGGTCGGGCCATGGCCTTCGTCGTCTTCATGACCCTTCCGGGGCTGGCCCTGCTGCTCACCGGCATCGCCTTCCTCGACTTCACGCTGGAGCGCGCGGGCCGTGCCGGTCTGCTGCCCTGGCGGTGGAACGGCCGCAAGGGGCAGATGTCCGCGACCGGCTTCGAGCAACTCCACGCGAGCTTCTCGCCGGGCAAGCAGAACGAACTCAAGGAGCGGCAGAGCGCCCTGGTCATGCGCGACGACGAGGAGGACGGCGCCCCGCCCCGGTCCCGCGTCGACCTCGACGGCGGGCTCGCGGTGATCCGTCTGCCCGGCGGCGCGCGTCCTGGCGGTCGTTCCTGAAGGCAGCACCCGCCGGGTGCGGTCCGCGTCGGACCGTGGCCGGTGGCGTCGGCCGCTTACGGGCGGCAGCGGTACGTGAACTCCGCGGCCGCTGTTCGCCGTACGGGCGAGACGAGCTCGAGCTCGGCCTTCGCGGGGTGGGTGCCCTCGCCCTGGAAGGTCCACAGCAGGTGCAGGCGGGCCTCCTTCCGGCCGCTGGGGACCCGTTCGGTGAGCTGCTCCGAGCGGGTGCCGTCACTGCGGAGCCAGCGGTACGTGAGGACCCCCGGCCGCCCGTTGGTCCGTACGACGGCCACCACGTCGGCGGTGCCGTCGCAGCCCGGACCCTTGGCGTCGGTGGTCACCACGGTGTCCCGGACCTCCAGGGCCGGGCCGTAGCGCTGCCAGGCCAGGTAGCAGAGGACACCGATCAGGACCACGGCGGCCAGGGTGTAGCGCCGCCATTCGCGGCGGCGCCGGCGCGGGGCCGGGTCGGGGAACAGCGGGAACGGCGCGGGCAGCGCGGCCGTCACCCCCGGTCCGAAGCGCAGGACCGAGCCCTCGACCCGGTCCGGCACGGCCCCGACCGGCACGTCGAACCGGGCGGTCGGGCCGGTGCGTCCGGTCGCACCGGCGCCGTCGAGCCGCTCGGTCCGCTCCGTGTCCCGGGGCGGTCCGGTGATCCAGTGGCTGCCGAGCACCGTGGCGCTGTAGTCATCGTCGCCCTGCGGGGCGCGGGGATCGCTCATGCCGGCTTGCACCCCCTGATGTAGATGCTCTGGACGGAACTCTGGTTGGCGGCGGCCGGTGTGGTGGTGGCGCGGACGCTCCAGTAGCAGCCCGAGCCCTGCGCGAAGGTGTGCGCGAGGGTGTGCGTACCGAGGCTCCCGGCTCCGAAGGGGACCGTCTGACGGCCGTCGGGCACGGTCAGCGCGCCCTTGGTGTCACCCGTGAACCACTCGATGACCAGGGTGTACGGGCCCGCGCCGTCGCTTTCGACGGAGAAGGCGGCCTCGGTGGTGCCGGGGGCCGTCTGCCGGAAAGAGGTGACGTTCACCGCGGAGATCTTGACCTTCGGGGTCGGGGTCGGCGTGGGGGTCGCGGACGGGGTCGGGGTCGGGGGCTTGGTCACCGTCGCTGTCGGCGTCGGAGTCGGCGTGGGCCACGTGTGGCTCGGGCTGGGGCTCGGGCTCGCCGACGGCGAAGCGGATGCCGACGCGGTCGGTGTCGGCGTGGGTGTCGGTGTCGGTGTCGGCGAGGCCGACAGGCTGGGTCCGGGCGCCGGGGTGGCCGGGCCCGGCGCCGACGCGCTCGACGTCGCGAAGGCGTTCAGCGCCTTCGCGCCGCCCGACTCCGAGCCCACCGCCTGGTAGCCGAGGACGGCCACCAGCCCGAGCGCGAGCGCGGCCCCCGCCGCGAGCAGACCGCGCCCGCCCGGGGTCCAGGGCGAGGGCGGCGGCAGGACCGTCGTGGCCAGTGCCGTGGAGCCCTGCGCCGGGGCTCCCGCGGAGGGGAACAGCAGCGGCAGCAGGGCCGCCAGCGCGGCCAGCTTGCGCTGTCCGCGCTCCTCCCACTGGGGCCCGTACGCCGCCAGGGCCACCGCCTCCAGCTCCGCGACGAACGCGTCGGCGTCCTCGGGCCGTTGTTCGGGGGCCTTCGCCAGTCCCCGCCGGATCAGCGGGCGCACCGGCTCGGGCGCCTCGGTCTCCGGGACCGGCGCCTCGATGTGCTGGACGGCGAGCTCCGCGAAGTTCTGCCCGTCGTAGGGCTTGCGGCCGGTCAGGCATTCGAAGAAGGTCGCGGTCGCCGCGTACACATCGGCCGCGGGCGAGGCGGGCCGGCCCTGCCACTGCTCCGGGGCCATGTACGCGGGAGTGCCCGCCGCCCCCGGCGTGGTGCCCAGGGGGGTGGCGATGCCGAAGTCCACCAGCTTGGACGTCCCGTTGGCCGCGACCAGGACGTTCGCCGGCTTGTAGTCCCGGTGGACCACACCGGCCCGGTGGGCGTCGGCGAGCCCGAGCAAGGAGCCCTTCAGCAGGACCAGCGCCGCCTCCGGTCCGGTCCGCCCGCACTGCTTGAGCAGGGAGTTCAGCGGGATGCCGTCCACGAGTTCCATGACGATCGCGGCGCCGCCGGGCGCCTCGACGTACTCGTACAGCCCGACCACGTAGGGGGAGCGCAGGGCGCCGAGCAGCTGGGCCTCCGCCCGGAACTCCCGGACGAAGACCGGGTTCTCGAGCATCCGGTCGTTCAGGTACTTCACCGCGACGGCCGTGCCGGTGCCCTCGTGGACGGCGAGGACCACGCGGCCGCTGGCGCCCGAACCGAGCTCGCGGACCTCTGAGTAACCGGGAACCGACCACACGCCGTTCATGCCTTCCCCCTTGCCGTGGCGTGACCGCGCCCCGGAGCCGCTCCTTCCAGGGGACCGGCCATCACCTGGGACACATTTCCGCCACGGCCGGTTCCCTGTCGTTGTCGGGGGAGCCCGGGTCAGGCGGCCGCGGCCCGCGCTCCGATCATGGAGTGCAGCCGGTCGGCCGCCGCCCGCCCGAAGGCCGGATCGTTGATGTGGGTGTCGTAGTCGTGGGTCCGGACGGCGCTTCCCCGCAGGCCTTCGCGGAGCGCGGAGAACAGCGCCCCGTCGGCGCCGGGGTCATGGTAGGGCCCGCCCGGGGCGCCGAGCGTGGACAGTCCGCGCAGCGGTACGCAGACGGCCGTGGGGCCGGTGGCCGCACGGAGTTTGGCGGCGACCCGGCGGCCGAGCTCGGCGCATTCGGCCTCGGTCGTACGGATCACCGTGATCGAGGGGTTGTGGACGCGGATCCGGCGGTAGCGGACCCGCTCGGGCAGGCTCTCCATCGTGCCGAACTTCACCATGTCCAGCGCCCCCAGGCTCACCACCTGCGGGATCCCGGCCCGCCCGGCGGCGCTGAGCCGGTCGGGCCCGGCGGTCAGGATGCCGCCGCACAGGTCGTCGGCGAGCTCGCTGAGCGTGAGGTCGAGGACCCCGGCGAAGATCCCCTGGCCGGCCAGGGTCTCCAGGGTCCGGCCGCCGGTGCCGCTGACGTGGAAGACCAGGACCTCGTAGCCCAGTTCGGTCAGGCGTTCCCGGGCCGCGTCCACGCCGATCGTGGTCACGCCCGCCATGCTCGCCGCTATCAGCGGCCGGGGCCCCGAGCCCAGCGGGGCCGGCCTGCGCAGCTCCATGGCGGAGCGGGCGTAGGCCTCGGCCATCCCTGCGACGGCCGCGACGGCATTGGCCAGGACCGGCGCGGAGATGCAATTGATCCCCGCGATGTCCACGACGCTGTACATCATGGTGATGTCCGCCGATCCGACGTACGGGGCCACGTCCCCGGACGCCATCGAGGAGACCATCACCTTCGGGACGCCGAGCGGCAGTGCGCGCATCGCCCGGGTGGCGATGGAGGTCCCGCCGCTGCCGCCTATCGCGAGCACTCCGTGCAGCCGGCCTTCGGCGTGCAGGCGTAACAGGGTCGCTTCGGCGCCCCGGGCCATCGTGGTGACGGCCGCGCCCCGGTCGGCGGCCGCGCGCAGTTCGGACAGTTCCGTTCCCGCCGCCCGCGCCACCGCTTCGCGCGGTACGTCGGCGGGCATGCGGGGCTCGTTCATGATTCCTGTGTCGACCGTGATCACTTCGACGCCGGTGCGCAGCAGCCTCTCGCGCAACCAGCCGTACTCCACACCCTTGGTGTCCAGGGTTCCCACCAGCACGACGTTCGTCATACGTGCAATGTCCACGCAGGTGGGGTTTGTTGGCAAGTAAAGGTCGGGTCAACCCTGGTTGCCGAGGACCCTCAGGAAGTCTCCAGAACCTCCAACAGTCGTTCCAGGAAGGGGATCTGAGACACCACCAGTTTGGTTCTGGCCACCGGGGGAGCGAACCACTCCACCCGGTCCAGCTCGGGGAACTCCGCCGTCCGCCCCGATTTCGGCGGCCACTCCATGGTGAAGGTGCCGGGCACCGCGAGGGCCGGATCCAGGTCCGCCCGTACCGCCCAGATCGTCACCAGCTTCCCGCCGATCATCCGCACCTCGCCCAGCGGCAGGTACGGACCCTCCGGCGGGGGCAGCCCGATCTCCTCCGTGAACTCCCGGCGGGCCGCGTCGCGCGGGGTCTCCTCGGGGCCGTACTCGCCCTTCGGGATCGACCAGGCGCCCGCGTCGCGGCGCTCCCAGAGCGGGCCGCCCATATGGCCGAGCAGTACCTCGACAGGTCGGGTGGCGGGGGCGTCGTCCGTCGTGCCGGGCTGCCTGAACAGGAGGAGCCCGGCGCTGCGCTTCGCGGTCATGGCCCCATCCCTACCGTTCCTAGCCAGTGTGCATGCGTGAGTTTTGGACCCGTTCATGCTTACTGGGCGCATCCCGAACGGTTTTGGATGCACTGGGTCCCCGCGTTCTCTTCCCGCTCGGCGTCGGCTCTCCATGAAGCCGGTCCGTTGTGGGTGGGCGGTTTCCGTCACGTCCTCGGGTACCCGGTGCGGCCTGGGCGGTCCGATGCCCTACACGATCGCTCTGGTCGTGTAGGGGCGGTGCCGTCCGTCGCCGGATCGGGTGTCCGAGGGCGCGTCGTGCGATCGCGATGCCGGCGGCATCGTGTCGGGACATCTTTCGGCGGGGGGTGGCCAGCGGTTTTTGCCAGTGCTGGCCTCCCCACTTGGAGGTGTAGGCGGGATCGACTGCGACGATGGCGAGGCCGTGTTCTGCAACCATCGAGACGAGCCTGGCTTTTAGCTTGCCGGTCGGGATGCCAGAGATGAGCTGCCGGAACCACTTCTTGCTGCCGTGCTTCTCCCGTGTCTTCTCGGAAGCGAAGTCCAGGTCTTCGATCGCGACGGCCTTGACGCCGGTGTTCTTCGCCCAGCGCAGTAGCCGGGTGATGGCACGGCGGATCTGCGCGTCGCGGTGGTCGGCCGATCCGCTGAGGTCGTAGGGGGAGCGGCGCGGATCGCCGACCGGATTCCCGTGCGGGTCGAGCCGGTAGGCGGCGAAGTGGTCGGCGTTGGTATCGACACCGACCATGGCGTTCGCACGGGCAGCGGCGAGGGAGAGCGTCTGGACGGCGAGGCGTTGCCAGGATGCGGTCAGGTACCAGCGGCCGCGTGTGACGTCCAGGTGGATGCGGTAGGCCACGGCCCGATTCGCTTTGATGCGGTCGGCCCACTCCGCGCCCCGGTGCGCGAACGCGATCCGGCAGGACGGAATGTACCGGCCATGCTTGGCGTTCGCCAGATGCGCGAGCGGGGTGGGCAGCTTGATGCTGATCTCACCGCCGGGGGTGACTCGGATCGTTTCGTTCCCGAACGGCTTCCCGGACTCACCGTCAGCGGCGAGAAACCAGCGTTCGGCTTCCCACCGGGCACGCCACTCTTCCTTGGTGAGCTGGGCCTTGTCCAGGTGGTGTCGGGTGTTTGCCAGCCGCTTCCCACCCCTGACCACCCGGACCCGACCCGCCCGCCAGTCGGCCACGACAGCCGTATGCCGCTCTTCCAGAACCGCGAGACGCCGCGACTTGTTGAACCACTCGCTCCTGGAGCGGTAGCCGCCCGCAGCACGCTTGGCTCCCTTCCCCCCGATCGGGAGGGCGAGGCGGTGGCGCAGTGTGCGGATGCCTGCGTCGAGGTTCTGGATGTGCGCGGCCTGGCAACGCCGGGCGAGCGCCCACTGATCGTGGCTGGCTTTGGTGATCGCCCCGGCGATCCGCGACGACGGCTCCCTCGTCAGCCCCCGCTTACGTGCCGCCCACCTGCCGGTGGAATGGTCGGGGCCGTCCGCGCACCGGTGCTTGAGGTCGCGGGAGGCCAGAGCGCCCTGATGCGCGCCAACCAGCCGCAGGACTTCCTCGTCCCCGGCACTTAGATGCTTCAGGCGGCTGCGTATCGCCACACCGCACGGACCGAGCGCCACGAACGAAGGAGCGATCGCACGCAGCTCCTTGACCGGATCAGCCATCGCCGACCGTCGCGGGCAGAGCCCTGCGCGCCCGCATCTTCACGGAGCGCTGTCCGTACAAGCCGGCACAGAACACCGGCAGCCAACTGCCCTCACGGAACCAGCGATACGCACCTTGGGGACGTACACCCCGCGCACTCGCCGACTCATTGAGATCCATACAGGCGACCGTATCGACACTCACCCAAATGGACCATCACTCACAAGAGTGGACTAAAGAAGCCAGAAGTTCCCACCTCGCGAGTGCCCCTCAGTAGTCGTGCCAGTGATCGTGTCAGTGGTCGTGCGGACCCTGCCGGTGGACCGGGCCGTGGGCGTCCGCGCAGTGGCCGTCGGGCCGGTCCTCGCCGGGGCGGCCGACCGTGAGGAGGGAGTCCTGGACGTGGTCCACCTGGAGGGTGGTGTGCGTGATCCCGTACTCCTTCGCCAGCAGGGCCTCCAGGTCCCGGCGCACGGCGTGGCAGTCGCCCTCCGGGGCCACCAGGACGTGTGCGGACAGCGCGGCCTGCCCCGAGGTGATGGTCCAGATGTGCAGGTCGTGGACCTCGGTGACCGGGGGCTGCCCGACCAGGCGGTCGCCGACCGTGTCCGGGTCCACGTGGGCCGGGGCGGCCTCCAGCAGGATCCGTCCGGACTCGCGGACCAGTCCGTAGCCCGCCTTGACCATCAGGACGACCACGACGAGGGAGGCGATCGAGTCGGCCTGCCGGAAGCCGGTGGTGAGCACGATCAGGCCGGCCACGGCGGTGCCGATGAAGGCGAACAGGTCGTTGAGGATGTGCTGGTAGGCGCCCTCCACCGCGAGCGAGGTGCGGTTGGCCTTCGAGATGCACCAGGCCGCCACGATGTTGACGACGATGCCCGCGAGCGCCGTCACCAGCACCAGCCCGCCCTCCACGGGCGGCGGATCGAGCAGCCGCCGCACGGCCTCGTACGCCAGCCAGACCGCCAGCAGCAGCAGGGTGAGGCCGTTGGCCTGCGCGGAAAGTATCTCCGCGCGCTTGAGGCCGTACGTGAATCCACCGCGCGCGGGCCGGGCGGCCAGCCGCATCGCGATCAGCGCGAGGACGATCGAGACGGCGTCCGTCAGCATGTGCGCGGCGTCGGAGATCAGGGCCAGGGAGTGCGCCAGGAAGCCGACGACCACCTCGATGGCCATGAAGCCCGTGATCAGGCCGAGGGCGATGCCGAGCCACCGGCGGTCCGCGTCGGCGGCGACACCGTGGCTGTGACCGGCGTGACCGTGATCTTCGTGGCCGGCGGTGCCGTGGTCGTGCGGCGCGTGGTCGTGCGCGCTCATGGTGTCCCCCGTGAGTCGTGGTGCGCGGCGTGCGCGTGGATTCCGCTTCCGCACGTGTCGGCTGACTTCCGTACGTGTCGCCTGAAGTGAAGCGCACCTCGGGGCGATGGGCAAAGGCTGCAACGGGGACCGTTGTCATTACCCATAACGCCCGCCTGACCTGCGGTTATGCCGGGCGCGCCGGATCGTGGGAAAATCGCCCCATGGCCCAGCGCCCCGGTGTGCCGACCGCGCCAGAGCTCCTCCTGGAAACGGACAGGGGTTCCACCGCGATGAGCCCGCGCCGGACGTACCACGTCGGCCGGGACCCCCTCTGCGAGATCTGCCTCGACGACGCACGCGTCTCCTGGCACCACGCCGTGCTGCGTCCGGACGGCGACCACTGGACGCTGGAGGACGAGGACAGCACCAACGGCACGTGGGTCGACGGCCACCGCGTCCGCGAGTGGGCGGTCGGCGTCGGCAGCGAACTGCGCTTCGGCAGCGCCGCCGACGGACCGCGCGTCCGCTTCGCCGAACCGGCCGTAGTCTCCCGGCCCTCCTCGGTCTCCCGCCCGGACATGACCAGCACCTTCCGGCAGCCGACCTCGGTCCGCCCTCTGGCCGACCGGGCCGCCGTCCGCATCGGCCGCGGCCCCGACAACGACCTCGTCATCAACGACCTCGTCGTCTCCCGCCACCACGCCGAACTGCGCGCCCGCCCCGACGGCAGGTACGAGATCGCCGACCTCGGCAGCCACAACGGCACCTACCTCAACGGTGCCCGCCTCGCCGGGGCCGCCGCCATCGGCGAGGGCGACATCGTCGGCATCGGCCACTCCGCCTTCTGCCTGGTCGGCGACCAGTTGCAGGAGTACGTGGACACCGGCGAGGTCTCCCTCGACGTCCAGGACCTCGGCGTGGCCGTCGACCAGGGCCGCAAGACCCTCCTCGACCACGTCTCCTTCCCCGTCGGCGCCACCACCCTGCTCGCGGTGGTGGGCCCCAGCGGCGCCGGCAAGTCCACCCTGCTCGGCGCGCTGACCGGCCTGCGCCCCGCCGACCACGGCACCGTCCTCTACGACGGCCGCGACCTCTACCGGGACTACGCCGAACTGCGCAGCCGCATCGGCCTCGTCCCGCAGGACGACATCCTGCACGCGCAGCTCACCGTGCGCCGCGCCCTCGTCTACGCCGCCGAGCTGCGCTTCCCGCAGGACACCGCCAAGGCCGAACGCGAGGCCCGGGTCGACGAGGTGATCGGCGAACTCGGCCTCCAGCAGCGTGCCGACCAGCCCATCCACAGCCTCTCCGGCGGTCAGCGCAAACGGGTCTCCGTCGCCCTGGAACTGCTCACCAAGCCCTCCCTGCTCTTCCTGGACGAGCCCACCTCCGGACTCGACCCGGGCATGGACCGCTCGGTGATGAACATGCTGCGCGGCCTCGCCGACGACGGCCGCACGGTCATCGTCGTCACCCACAGCGTGCTCAACCTGAGCGTCTGCGACCGCCTCCTGGTCCTCGCGCCCGGCGGCCGCATCGCCTACTACGGGCCTCCGGACGAGGCGCTCGGATTCTTCGGCTTCGAGCAGTGGCCCGAGGCCTTCGAAGCCTTCGAGAACGAGCGCGAGCGGGACTGGGCCGGGGAGCACCGGGCCTCGCCGCTGTACGGCCGCTATGTCGACGTCGCCGGCCGGGTCCCGCTCGCCGGTGCCGGCGACCGGGCCGCCGGCGTCGCGCCGAAGCCGCCGCCCAAGGCGCAGTCCTGGGCTTCGCAGCTCTCCACCCTGATCCGCCGCTACGCCGCCGTGCTCAGCGCCGACCGCACCTTCCTGATCATCATGGTCGCCCTGCCGTTCGTCATGGGCGCCATGGCCCGCGCCTTGGCCGGCAGCGAGCTCACCGCGGAGACGGCGCTCAACGCGCTGTTCATCCTGTGCGTCGGCGGTGTCCTGACCGGAGCCGCCAACGCCGTCCGTGAACTGGTCAAGGAACGCGTCATCTACCAGCGCGAACGCGCCGTGGGACTCTCCCGGTCCGCCTACCTGATGTCGAAGGTGGTCGTCCTCGGCGCCATCACCATCGCCCAGGCGGTGGTCCTCACCCTGGTCGGCCTCGCCGGAGTCAAGACCAACGCCCCGGGCGGCAAGGGCCTGTTCCTGCCACCGCTCATCGAGATCACCCTGGTCGTCGCCCTGCTGTCCGTCACCGCCATGGTGCTCGGACTGCTGATCTCCGCCCTGGTGTCCAAGGAAGAGGTCACCATGCCGTTGCTGGTCCTGCTCACCATCGTGCAGGTCGTCTTCTGCGGCTCCCTGCTGAAACTCACCGGGGTCCCCGTCATCGAACAGTTCGCCTGGTTCGTGCCGGCCCGCTGGGCCATGGGCGCGATGTCGGCCACCATCGACCTCGGAGCCATCGTGCCCGGCAAGATCACCCAGGACCCGCTGTTCGACCACAAGCCCCGCCTGTGGCTCATTGAGGTCGGGATGCTGGCAGCCCTTGCCGTGCTGTTCGGCGTGCTGACGGGCCGGGTGCTGCGCCGCCACGAGCCGGCCATCATGCGGAAGTAGCCGCGATGACCAGCCCCGGCCAAGCCGCGGACTTCCGGCCCACCCACATCGTCCCGCAGGACGGCCTGCCCGCGTGGGAGACCCCGGACCTGTCCCGCCCGACCGTCCCGCTCGACGCCTTCCTCCCCGTACGGCTGCTGTCGCGGCGCGGGGAATGGGGGGAGATCCTGTGCGCCAACGGGTGGTCCGCCTGGGTGGACGGACGCCTGCTGCTCGCCGTGCCGCAGCCCCCGCCGACCGGCGGACGGCCGCTGACGCGCGTCGAGGACCCACAGCCGCTGCTCGCCCGCTGCACCGAGGAGCTGGAACGCTACCGGCGGGCCGTCACCGACCTGGCGGCCGGGCGGACCGACCCCGAATCCTTCCGGCGCTCCCTGCGGGGAGTGCGCGTCGGCGTCGTCGTCGACGGGGAGTCCGTGTGGCTCTACGACGAGACGGCGGGACGGTGGATGTACGGGGACGGGAGCCGCCTGGCCACCTACGCGGTCGTCGCGGGACCCGGTGCCCCGCCCGCGCCCCAGACACCGCCTGCGGAAGCCGACACCGAGGGCGGTGGCGACGTACGAGATGTTCCGCACGTTCCGCACGAACCCACGAAGATCGTGGAGCTGCCCGGGCCGGAGACGGGCTGATGGGCTCCGATCCGGGTGCGGAGCCGTTCCGCGGGCGGGAGTCCGACCTGCGCGGGCGGCGGATCGCCGGGTACGTGGTGGAGGCCGAGATCGGGCGCGGCGGGATGGCGGTCGTCTACCGCGCGCACGACGTACGGCTGGACCGGACCGTCGCGTTGAAACTCCTCGCACCCGAACTCGCGCGCAACGACGTCTTCCGGCAGCGGTTCGCGCACGAGTCCAAGGTGGCGGCGGCCATCGACCACCCGCACATCGTGCCCGTCTTCGAGGCGGGGGAGACCGACGGGATGCTCTACATCGCCATGCGGTACGTGGCCGGCCAGGACCTGCGGGCCATGCTGGACCGGACGGGCCCGCTGCCCGTGGAGGCGGCGGCCCGGATCGCGGGCCAGGTCGCCTCGGCGCTGGACGCGGCGCACGCCCACGACCTGGTGCACCGGGACGTGAAACCCGGCAACATCCTGGTCGCGGGCGGTACCGACAGCGAACACCCCGAGCACGTCTACCTGACGGACTTCGGGCTGACGAAGAAATCGCTGTCGCTGACCGGGTTCACGAGCGTCGGGCAGTTCGTCGGGACCCTGGACTACGTGGCGCCCGAGCAGATCGCCGGGAAGCCGGTCGACGGCCGGTGCGACGTCTACAGCCTGGGGTGCGTGGTCTACGAGACCCTGGCCGGAGGCCCGCCGTTCCAGCGCGACGACGACATGGCCCTGCTCTGGGCCCACCAGTACGATCCGCCGCCCGCCGTGTCCTCCCGGCGGGCGGGCCTGCCGGCGGGGGTGGACGAGGTGCTGGCGCGGGCCCTCGCGAAGGCGCCGGAGGACCGGTGGGGAAGCTGCCTGGAGTTCACGGGGGCGCTGCGGCGTGCGGGGGCGGGGGAGGGCGCGGGCCCCGGCGTGGCGGCGTTCGTCCGTCCGCCCGCCCGGGCGGCTTCCGACGGGCCGCCGCCACCACCGCCCCGGTGGGCCCTGCCGGTGTTCTAGGGCCAGGGATGGTTCGAGGAGTCCCGGGGAGTGGGAGACGCCCTAGTTCCCGTGGTCGGGGGAAGGCGTGCACACGACGTGGGCCGTGACCTCGGCGTGTGCGGCCGAGGCGTACCAGCCCTTGCGGCCGTCCGCGTCGACGACGGGGTGGGAGGCCAGGACGCTGTGCCGGAGCGTGCCGTCGCGGCCGTGGTCCCAGTGGGTGGTGGAGTACCCGCCGGACTGCACGGACGTACCGCGCGGACAGAACACCGTGCTGACGGACACCGCCTGGGCGGAGGTGTCCTTGCGGCCGGTGTCGCCGGAGAGGTGGCGGGCGCCGGGGCCGGTCGCCTGGGTGGGGAGGGCGGTGGAGAGGGTCAGGGCGAGCGCGGAGAGGGCGATCAGGCCAGCGGCGTGAAGCGGCCGGAACAGGCCTTTGGTCATGTTCACGGAGACGAGCGTGTCATGCGGAAACGATCCCCCGATGAGCCGATTTGCGACTGTTCACTCGAACGGCGCAAGAGGTGGGCGACGGGTCAGTGGGCGGCGGGGCCGGCCGGGCCGGCGGATTCGGCGGATGCGGCGGGGGCCTGGCGGCCGGGTCCGCCCCGGCGCCGGGGGAGCAGGGCGCCGAGGAAGCCCGCCACCGCGCCCGCGAGGAAGCCGAGGCCGACCGTGCGCCAGAGCAGCGGGCTCAGCTCCACGTCGCCGCTGAGGTCGGAGACGTCGCCGAGGCCCAGCAGGGAGAGGCCGAACTGGGCCTGGATCCGGGCCAGCAGGCAGACCACCAGGGTCGCCAGGGCCAGGGCGACGGCCAGGTGGAGGGCGTGCTGCCAGGGGCGGACGTGCGCGGGCGAACGGGCGGCGGCCAGCGCACCGGCGCCGAGCAGGAGGACGACGGCCAGTACGACCAGCCACCAGGCCCGGGAGTCCCGCTCGGCGAGCGAGGCCACGTCGATGGTGGACAGGTCCGAGGCGGAGCCGGAGCCCTGGCCGGTGGCGCGCAGCACCTCGTCCAGGACCTGCGGTACGGGCAGCCCGAACGGGCCCTCGGCCTTGCCCTCCCAGGCTCCGCCGAAGCCGAGCGTGAGGGCGGGCCAGACCAGGTTGGGCAGGCCCAGCAGGATCACCGCCACCGTGCGGTCCGCGTGCCCCTGGGTCGCGGCCACCACCAGAGCGACGCCGATCCCGACGGCCACGTACGCGAGGAGGAGCGCGACCACGGCGAACGCCGCCGGCCGCACCGCCGCGTGGAAGCGGACCAGCCCCGCCGGGAGCGGCGCGCGCCGGGACACCAGGAGGGCGATCAGCAACAGGCCCAGGATCCACAGCAGTCCGAAGCCGAGGGAGGCGGGGATCGCGGCCTCGAAGCCCACCATCGGGCCGGCATCGAGGACTTCACCGATGTCGCCGATGATCGAATCGCCGGTGGAGATCGCGAAGTCCCGGCGGGCCAGCAGGGCGACTCCGGTCAGCGCCACCAGCCAGAGGAACACCAAGGGCGCGGCGCGGGCGAGCAGTTCGCGCGTCCCCGCCACGGCCCGGTTGTGCAGGGGACGCAGGAAGAGCCAGCCGGCGGTCAGCGCGCCGGCCAGGCTGACGGAGAGGGGGAGTACGGACAGGCTCGCGTCGGCCCCCGCCAGGAAGCCGGCCCCGCCCGTCACCTCGACCGAGCCGCCCGCGGCCATCAGTACGACGGCGGCCACCACGTGCGGGAACGCGCCGCCGGGCAGATCGCCGGCGCCGGCGAGGGCGAGCCCCGCGGAGGCGACGACCGCCATGACCACGAAACCCGCCAGGACCGCGACGAGGGCGTCGCGCCAGGCTCGCGCGGCCGGTGCCGTTGTAGAGCTCACCCTGCCACCGTAGGCAGCTCCGCTTGCGGCCACCACCCGGACGGCGCACACAATGGTCGCCAGGAGTGCACTAAATCCGGAGATTTCCGCTGATGATCCGCGGAAGTTCCATAACGGAACGTCCGTAACGGAACGTCCACGGAGCACCGTCCGCAGGGGCCGCAAGGGCCCGGAAGGTCTGCAGGGTCCGAAGGGCCGCAGGGTCCGCAGGGTCCGCAGTGGAACGTCCACAGGGGACCGGAACCCCTCCGCCTGGGAAGAAGAGCCCGTGACCACTCAACCCTCCGGCCAGCAGCCGCCGTGGCCGACACAGCCGTCACAGCCGCCCTCGCAGCCGCCGTCGTCCTCGTCCGGGCGCCCCACGGGCCCGCCTTCCGGGCCCCTGTCCGGAGGCAGTGAAGGCCCCCCGCCACCTCCGCCGCCGGCCCCTCCCGGAGGATCCGGGAGCGGGGTGCCCCCCGGGCCGCCCGAGCCCCCGCACAAGGCCTGGTGGCGCTCCGTTCCCCGGCTCGCCACCACGATCGTCGCCCTCGCCGCCGCCGTGACCCTGGCCGTCGTCCTGACCAGGCCCAGCGGTGGTGGGGGCACCACCACCTCCGCGGGCAACGAGGTCTTCCTGCAGCCCGCCGCCGCGTCGGGGCCCGACCCCTTCACCGAGTCCACCGCCGCCAAGGACGCCACGGCCCCGCCCGAGAGCCCGCCGCCCCCGACGACGCAGACGAAGCCCGAGTCGAAGGCCCCGTCGGCCACGGGAACCACGGCCACCCGCAGCGTCAGCGGAGCCTCGCCCGAGCTGTACGGGGGCACGAGCAACGTGGCCAGCTGCGACGTCGAGAAGCAGATCCGGGTGCTCTCGGCGCAGCCCGCAAAGAACGCCGCCTTCGCCTCCTCGCTCGGCATCCAGCCGACGGCCGTGCCGGGCTACCTGCGCTCCCTCACCCCGGTCCAGCTCCGGGTGGACACCCGGGTCACCAACCACGGCTACCGGGACGGCGCCCCCACCAGCTACCAGGCCGTGCTCCAGGCCGGGACCGCGGTGCTCGTGGACGACCGCGGGGTGCCCCGGGTGCGCTGCGCCTGCGGGAACCCGCTCGGGCCGCCGGTGGCGCTGCAGGCCAACCCGAAGCGGTTCGGGCAGCCTTGGACCTCGTACCAGCCCTCGCGGGTCGTGGTCATCGCGCCGTCCGTGACCATCGTGAACAACTTCGTGATCTACGACTACCACGACCGGCGCTGGTTCGAGCGCGACCGGGGTGACCACCGCGGCCGGCACGACAGGCCGATCCCGCCGCCGGTGATCCCGACGCCGATCTTCACCACCCCGCCGCCGTCGCCGACGTTCACCTCGCCGTCCCCGACGCTCACTTCCCCGTCGCCGACGCTCACCTCGCCGTCGCCGTCGCCGTCGCCGTCGGTGTCGCCGTCCGAGTCTCCGTCGAAGTCCCCGTCCGAGTCGCCCTCCGAGTCGCCTTCGGAGTCGGTCTCGCCTTCGGAGTCCGTCTCTGAGTCCGTCTCGGAGTCCCCGTCCGAGTCCCCGTCCGAGTCGGCCTCGGAGTCGGCGTCCGAGTCCCCGTCGGAGTCGCCTTCGGAGTCGGTGTCGGCGTCGGTGACCGGGTCGGAGTCCCCCTCCGAGTCGCCGTCCGCATCCGCCTCGGTGTCCGAGTCGGCCTCCACCTCACCGTCCGCGGACCGGCGGGCGACCTCGCCGACGCCGTCCGTGTCGCCCTCGAAGAGCGCGGTGGCGCCGTCACCCTCGCGGAGCTCGTCGGAACCACGGTCTCCGGCCCCGCCCAAGGTCTCCTCGGCGGCGCCGGTGGTTCCCGAGCCCCCGGCGACCTCGGTGCGGCCTGAGCCGCCGAAGCCGACACCCCCGCCGCTGGTCTCGACACAGCCCGAGCTCCCGCCGCCGCCCCCGCCGGTGACTTCGGCGCGGCCCCAGCGCCCGCCGCCCCCGCCCTCGCCCTCGCCGATCGAGCCCGGATCCGGTGGCGACGCGGGTCAGGACGGAGGTACGGACAACGGCGGCGGTGGCCAGTAGGGCCCCCGCCCACACGAAGACCTCCCCGAGGGCCGCCGGCCCTCGGGGAGGTCTGGTGCTGCCGTAGTGCCCGGGCGGCTGCTAGCGGACGCGCCCGTACATGTTCGGGTTGTACGCGCTGAAGCTGGAGACGCGAACCTGCTTGCCCGGGCGGGGGGCCTCGATGTACTTGCCGCCGCCGAGGTAGATCGCCACGTGGTGGATGCCCGAGACGCTGCCGTTCGAGGTCCAGAGCACCAGGTCTCCGCGGCGCAGTTCGGAGCGGGAGATCGGGGTGGTGGCCCGGTACTGGTCGGAGGCGACGCGGGGGAGGGCGATGCCCGCGGAGCGGTAGGCGGCCTGAACCAGGCCCGAGCAGTCCCAGCCGCGGGGGCCGTTGCCGCCCCAGACGTACGGGTCGCCCAGGTGGCTGTTGGCGAAGGAGATCGCGCCCTCCGTGCCCTGGCGAATGGGGGTGCCGGAGGAGCCCGAGGAGCCCGAGGAACCGGACGAGCCCGAGGAGCCGGACGAGCCCGAGGAGCCGGACGAGCCCGAGGAAGAGCCGGAGCCGGATCCGGAGCCGCCGGCGAAGCGCTCGTACTTGGCCTTGTGCTGGGTCCAGCGCCACCAGCCGGTGCCGTCCTTGTACCAGTACACGCGGTCCTTCGCGTCCCAGCCCGCGCGGCCGCGGAAAGTCGGCTCGGAGGTGCGTACGGAGGAGGGCGAGGAAGACGAAGGGGAAGAGGAGGCCCCGGCGGAGGAACGGCCGCTGTTCGCCACGTACTTGCTGTAGTGCTGGGTCCAGCGCCACCAGCCGGTCGCGTCCTTGTACCAGTACTTCGAGCCGTCCCAGCCCGCGTGCGCCGGGGCCGGTTCCGCGGACGCGGTGCCCACTCCGGTGCCCATCAGCAGGGTGGCGCCGACCGCCGCGACCACGGCGCCGCGCAGGGTGCAGCGACGGCGGCGGGCCGCGGCGGCCGTCATGGCCGTCGTGCCGCGCGCGCAGCCGGTGCAGTCACAGCTGTCGGGTATTTCTTCGGTGAACTCGGGCGTGCGCATGCATGGTTCCTTATCCATCGGGGGTGTTTTCACAGGGCGTCGGCGGCAGGGCCGCGCGCCGTGTAGAAGGCCACGGTCAAGTCCTTGACCAGGGCCTTGCGTTCGTAGTCGTCCAGGCTCACGAGCCCGCGGTCCGACATCCGGTGGACGGTGTCGTCGACGGCGTCGAGCACGGAGGTGAGGACGGAGTCCCGGTGCCGGGCGTCGATCGAGGCGACCCGGCGGCGCTGCATCGCGGCGGCGACCTCCGGTGCGTACTCGACGTGCAGCGGCCGGGCGGAGAAGACTTCCACGCCGACGGCCTTGCACTCGGCGGCGAGCAGCCGGGTCAGCTCGTCGCCGACGGCCTCGGTGTCGCGCAGGGTTTCCGGTCCGGAGGGTCCGGCGGGTCCGGCGGGTCCGGCCGGTTCGGGGCCGAAGGAGTCGGCGGGCATCCGGGAGAGCACCCGGGCGGTGGCGGACTCCACCTGCCCGCTCAGGTACGCGGTGTGGTCGTCGACCGCGAGCAGCGCGCGGGCGGTGTCCCCGACCCGCCATACGACGAGGACCACGGACCGCAGCGCGGTGCCCTCGGAGTCCACGGCGCGGAGCGGCTCGCTGCGCCAGTGGCGCAGCCGTACGTCGACGCGGGTGTGCCGGGGCAGCGGGTTCGACCAGATCAGGCCGGTGCGCCGGATCGTGCCGCGGTAGCGGCCGAAGAGGGTCAGCGACCAGGCCTGGCCGGCGCGGCCGCGCCGCAGTCCGCAGAGCGCGGCGAGCGCGAGGAGCGCGCAGCACACGATGACGGCCAGGGGCCAGACCTCGGTGGGGGAAGCGGAAAGGCGGATCTCCTCGAACCGGGGGAGGGCGGCGGCGCAGGCCGTGGCCGACACGGCGGTGAGCAGGGCCCACCAGCCGGAACAAGCCCGCGCGGGGCGTTCGGTCAGCTCGGGATCGAGCACGGCGGGGAGGGTCCGCGGGGTGGCCGGCGCCGCCATCGCCGGTCGGGTGGGCCGGGGTATCGCCCCGGGTACGGCGGCCTGCCGGAGGGTCTCGGGCTCGGCGGGTCCGCTGCCTCCGCGGGGGCGCCCGGGGGTGCCGGAGGGGTCGGTGGCCGTGGCGGGGGCGGCTGCCCGTTCCTCGTCGCGGAAGAGCGGGCCGAGGACGAGCGGGTCCCGGTACGGCCGCAGGACCGGACTCCGGGGGGTGGGGCCGGTGCGGGGGGTGGATATTCGGCCCGGGGTCTGCGCCCCTTCCTCCGCCCTTTCCGTCCCTGCTTCCCCCACTCCTTCCCCCGCTCCTTCCACCCCTCCCTTCGGTGCCTCGGCCGGTTCTCCGGTCGTCTTCGGCGCTTGCGACAAGCCACACCCCACACAGCCGTGGGCGCCAACGACCCCGATCCAGAGGGTTCCTGACGCCAGCAAAGATGATCATGAACGGATCGATCTTCGCGAAATCGTACAAGTCGCCTATTCAGCGAAAGTCACGACAGGCCGGGACTTTGGTCCCTTTTCATCCCGGAATTCGGCGTCCGGGGCGGTCGCTAGCGCTCAAGGGGTTGCGAGGCGCCGCCGACACGCCGGAACCGACCCCCGCGTACCGCGAACCCGCACCCTCCCCGTACCGCCGCGGCAAGCTCCCGCAGACCGGCGCGCACCGTCGAAGAGTGAGACCCTGAAGGTGTGGCCGAAAGGGGAGTGACCCCCCAGGTCGAGTGGCCTGCCCGGACGGACACGAGCCTCGCGCTCAACCACATGGGCACCTTCGACTGGGACCTCGACAGCGGGCAGATGTTTCTGGACACCACCGCCCTCGAGGTCCTCGACCTGCGCCCCGGGGAGTTCACGGGCACGCCCGCCGGACTGCGGGTCCGTCTCGCGCCCGGCGAGGAAGCCCGGCTCGACGCCCGGGTCGCGCAGGCGCTGAAGGCCGGCCGCACTCACTACGGGGCCTACGTGCGCAGCCGCGACCGGGACGGGGCGCCGGGCTGGACCCATGTCCAGGGCCGCATCCTGCGGGACCCGCGCGGGCGCCCGTACCGGATCATCGGGATCCTCCGCGACGCCGTCCACGACCCCGGCGAGCCCGGCGCGGCCGGTGAGCGCGACGAGGGCCGGCGCCGCATGACCGGGGTCGTCGAGCGGACGACGGCGATCCTCGCGCACGCCCGCACCGTCAACGACGTCACCGACGTCCTCAAGGACCCCGAGGCCCTCGGCCACCTCGGCGCCGTCAGCGTCATGCTCGGCGTCGTCGACGGCGGCCGGATCCACCTGGTCGCGGAGGGGCAGCTGGGCGCGTACGTACCGGAGACCGAGTACACGCGGATCGACGCGCCGCTGCCGCTGAGCGAGGCCGTACGGACGATGCGGCCGGTGTTCCTCGGCTCCCGCGAGGAGTTCCAGCGGCGCTACCCGGACCTGTGGCCGTACATCGAGCCGCTATCCGTCCGCAGTGGCGTCTATCTGCCCCTGATCGCGCAGGGCAGGCCCGTCGGCGCGCTCGGGCTGCTCTACACGCGGGAGGGCGACTTCAACGCCGAGGAGCGCAACGTACTGATGGCGCTCGGCAGCGGCATCGCGCAGAGCCTGCAGCGCGCGATCCTCTTCGAGCAGGAGCACGACCTCGCCGAGGGCCTCCAGAAGGCCATGCTGCCCCGCCGGATTCCGGAGGTGGCGGGGGCGCGGATCGCCGTACGGTACCGGGCGGCCCGGATGGGGCGGGACATCGGCGGTGACTGGTACGACGTCGTCCCGCTCGGCGAGGGCCGGGTCGGCGTGATGATCGGCGACGTGGAGGGGCACGACACGGACGCCGCCGCCGTCATGGGCCAGCTGCGCATCGCCCTGCGCGCGTACGTCGCCGAGGGGCACACGCCCGGCATGGCGATGGAGCGGGCCTCGGCCTTCCTGCGGGACCTGGAGACGGAACGCTTCGCCACCTGCACGTACGCCGACATCGACCTCACCAGCGGCATGGCCCGGATGGTCCGTGCGGGGCACCTCGACCCGGTGGTGCGGCGCGGCGACGGCAGCTGCCACCGGGTGCAGGTTGCGGGCGGTTTGCCGCTGGGCCTCCCGGCGCGCGAGCCGGGGGAGGCCGGTGCGGGTGCCTCCGGCGGCCCGGGCGCCTTCGGCGCCGCCGGAACGGGATACCCGGTCACCACCCTCGAACTGCACCCCGGGGACACCCTGCTGCTGTGCACGGACGGTCTGACCGAACGGCCCGGCGGGGATGGCGACACCGGTCTGCGCGAGCTCATGGAAGCGGTCCGGGACGGGCCGGCGGACGTCGAGGAACTCGCCGACGTCCTGTGCGACCTGGTCGGGGACTCGGGCGGCGGGGACGACATGGCCCTGCTCCTGCTGCGCCGCCGCGGCACCCCGCTCCCGCGCGGCGGCGGCCCGCTGCGTCACCGGCTCACCCCCGGGGACCCGGACGCCCCGGCGATGGCCCGGCACCTGATCCGGGCGGCCGCCGCGGCGTGGGGTGCGTGGGACGTGGCCGACGAGATCGAGCTGGCGGCGGACGAGCTGATGACCAACGCGCTGGTCCACACGGACGGAGTCGGCGGCGTCAGCATGCGGCTGACCCCGGAGGGCCGGATCCGGATCGAGGTGGAGGACACCAGCAGCGCCCTGCCGCGGCGCCGGGAGGCCGACGACTGGGCGGTGTCCGGGCGCGGCCTGATGCTGGTCGACACCCTCGCGGACGCCTGGGGCGTGGAGCCCCGGGGCGGCGGGAAGTGCGTGTGGTGCGAGTTCGCCGTACCGGCCTCCGCCCCTTCGCCCCCGGAGCCCGGCGCGCCCGGCGCGGTGTAGGCGCCGCCGGGTTGGCCATGCGGCCGTGTACGGGCCCTGCGCGCCCCTGGCGATCTGCATCGCGCCGTCAGCCCGCGCACGAAGCGGACCGCGAGGACGGAGGCCGCGAGTCACGGTCGATTCCGTGGCCGGGCCGAGGTGTCAGAGCGCACCTTTGAACGGCTTGGTGCCCGGGGTGGCCTGAACGGCCTCCCGGGGCGGGGGCGGGGGCGGGGGTGGAGCGCGGGCAGGTGCGGGCGAATGGCTGACGTCGCCGGACTCGCGCTGTGTTCATCCACTCATATGCGTGGAGCTGGATGATCCTGCCTGGATGCCCACCCTGCGCCCGCTGTTGCCCGTCATGCTGCCGGCTCTGCTCACCGCGGTGCTCGTGGTCCCGGCGCCCCCGCAGGCCCATGCCTCCGGGAGCGGCAAGGGCGAGGGGATCGAGACGGCCCGCACCGCCCGGCAGATCGCCCCCGGGGTACGGCTGGAGTCGTACGACCGGCTCGAAGCCGACCGGTGGCTGCGCATCGACGAACTCGACGTCCAACTGTCGGGCACGGGTACGGGTACGGGCCCGCGCACCGGCCAGGGGGCCGGTGTGCGGGCGGAGTACCTCGGCGGCCGGGGCGTCGCCACCCTCGCCGACTCCGCCGCCCGCCACCCCGCCGGACCGGGCCGCCGGGTGGTCGCCGCCGTGAACGGGGACTTCTTCGACATCCGGGGTACCGGCGCGCCGCTCGGCCCCGGCATCGGTGCGGGCCGACTGCTGCACGCGGCCTCGCCCGGCGCCGGACAGGCCGTCGGCTTCGGCGCTGACGGGCCGGGCCGGGTGCTCCGCCTCGCCCTCGACGGGAGCGTCACCTTGCCCGGCGGCCGGGTCCGCCCGCTCGCCGGCTTCAACACCGCGCGGCCGCCCGCCGAGGGCTTCGCCGCCTACACCGCCGCGTGGCCGGCGGACGGACTCCCCGTGTCCGGACCGGCGGTGGAACTGCGCGACGGCCGGGTCACGGCCGTGCGCGCGGCGGTACGCGGGCCCGCGCGCCGGGAGCGTCCCGAACCCGGCACCACCCTGCTGGTCGCGGCAGGCGCGGCCGCGCCCGAACTCGCCGCCCTGCGCGCCGGGGACGCGGTCGCCGTGGCGGCCCGCCCGGTGGCGGCCGGGGGCGGGCCGCTCCCGGCGAGCGCGGTCGGCGGCCGGGAGGCGCTCGTGGTGGCCGGGGTCCCGCAGAACCACGACGGCGAGCCGAACAACGCGGCCGCGCCGCGCACCGCCGTCGGCTTCTCCCGCGACGGACGCCGGGCCCGCCTGGTCACCGTCGACGGTCGCCAGCGCGACAGCGGAGGGCTGACCCTGACGGCGCTCGGCCGGCTGATGCACCGGCTCGGCGCCCACGAGGCCCTCAACCTGGACGGCGGCGGCTCCTCGACCCTGCTCGCCGCGCTGACCGGGGAGACGGCCCTGACCGTGGAGAACTCCCCGTCCGACGGCCGCCTGCGCCCGGTCCCCAACGGCCTGGTCCTGACCGCCCCGGCCGGCTCCGGCCGCGCCGCCGGCTACCGGATCGAGCCCGCCGGCGGGGCCGCGCGCGCCTTCCCCGGCCTCGCCCGGACCCTCAGGGCCACCCCCTACGACGCATCCCTCGGGCCGGTGTCCGGGCAACCGTCGGCTCCGGCGTGGTCCCTCCCGGAGGGCCGGGGCCGGATCGATTCCAGCGGGGTCCTGCGCGCGTCGGGTCCCGGTTCGGTGGAGGTGCGGGCAGGCCTCGGATCGGCGAGCGGGGCGCTCCGCCTCGACGTCCTCGGAGCGCTGACCCGGGTCCGCGCCGTGCCGGAGCGCATCGGGCTCGCGGAGCAAGGGGAGACCGCGCGCTTCGTCCTGACCGGGCACGACGCGCAAGGCGCCGCCGCCGTGGTCGAACCTCGGGACGTGGAGCTCGACTTCGACCGTTCCCGGTGGAAGGTGGCCGAAGACGGGCGCGGCGGATTCACGGTGACCGCCCGGGTCCCGAACGCGACGGGTGAGTTGCGCGCCACGGTACGGGGGATCCCGGCCGTCTCGCCCACCTCAGGTGCATCGGGCGGGGCGGCCGCCTCGGCTCCCTCCCGTACCTCCGGTGTCTCCCGTGCCTCCGGTGCCCCCATGGCTCCGGCCCGGCTGGCCCTCGGGGTGGGCCTTTCGGACGTGCCGCTCGCGGATCTGGAGGATGCCGCCCGCTGGACCGGTGCCGGCGCCGCGCCCGGGGAGGGCCGTCCCGGCCGGGGGCTCGCCCTCGCACCGCCCGCCGGGGGCGGGAAGGCCGCAGCGACCCCGCCCCGTCCCCTCCGGGTCCCCGAACTGGCCCGCTCGCTCTCCCTCTGGGTCCACGGCGACGGCTCCGGGGCCCGGCCCGCGGTGGAACTCACCGACGGTGAGGGGGCCGCCGTCACCCTGCGCGGCCCCGCCGTGGACTGGACCGGCTGGCGGGAGATCGACCTGCCGCTCCCGGCGATGGCGGAGCGCCCGTTCGCCGTGACCCGGCTCGCGGCCACCGCCCCCGCGGTCACCCGCGCCAAGGCCCCGGCCGGAGCCAGGGCCGAGGCCCCCGCGGTCACCCGTGCCGAGGCCCCCGCCGGAGCCGCGGCCGCGGCTCCGGCCATGCCCGCCGCCCCGCGGCTGCTGCTGGACACCCTGGCGGCGCGGACGCCGCCGACCGGGATCGTGCGTACGGCCGGGGCACCTGATCCGATCGTGGCCACGGCGGCCCGGGTGAACGCCCGGCCCTGGCGGTTCGCCGTCGACCCCGCCGGAGCCCGGGCGGCCGCGGCCTCCTCCGCAACCCCGGGCGCGGCCTCCGCCCGGACCCGGGCCGTCGACTTCGCGCTGACCGGCACCGACCGCCCCGCCTTCGTGCACCGCGGCGTACGGTTCCTGCCGCTCGGCTCCACGCGCCCCACCCTCGCCGGCGGCGGGCTCGACCGGATCACGGCCCTGCGCGCGGCCCTGGCGACGGCCGCCCGGGAGCCGGGCACGGGCGCGCTGGCCGTCGTAGAGCCGTACGCGCCGCAGGCCGTCGACCGCAAGGAGGCCGTCCTGCGCCTGCGGCTCCTGGCGGAGTTCCCCCGGGCCACCGGCAAACGGGCCGTGGTCATCACCGTCGGCGCCCCCCGTTTCGCGGCCGGCCGCACCGAGGGCGTGCTCACCGTCGCGGCCCCGCGCACCGGCCGGACCGTGATCGGCGCCGACGCCTTCGCCACGGGCGACTGGCTCTCCGTACTGCCGGCCGGCAGCCGGTGAAGGCGGTCAGGAACGGAGAAGCACCCGCCGCCCACCCGCCCCTAGCGTGAAACCCATGGACATCAACCTTTCGCAGTGCTTCATCGCCGTCGACGACCACGAAACGGCGGTCCCCTTCTACCGGGACGTCCTCGGTCTGGAGGTCCGGGGCGACGTCGGCTTCGAGGGGATGCGCTGGGTGACCCTCGGTTCGCCCGCGCAGCCGGATGTCGACATCGTCCTCGAACCGCCCGTCGCGAACCAGAACGCCTCGTCCGCCGACCGGGAGGCCATGGCGGAACTGCTGGCCAAGGGCCTGCTGCGCGGGGTCATCTTCAGCACCGACGACTGCGACGCCACCTTCGAACGCATCCGGGCCGCCGGCGGTGACGTGCTCCAGGAGCCGATCGACCAGCCGTACGGCGTCCGTGACTGCGCCTTCCGCGACCCGGCCGGAAACATGATCCGGTTCCACCAGCCCCGCAAGCGCTGAGATCCACCGCCCCTCTTACCTGGCGCCGCTCCCGCAGGACACCGCCGATCGGGTAGACAGGGGAGCGTTGCCGCGACCGCGAAGGCGGCGTCAGCCCAACAGAGCGGCGTCAGCCCAACAGTATGGAGAGACGATGAGCAAGGTCACGAGGACGGGCACGCAGTCACCCGAGCCGCACGCCGCCGACGTCCACGACCTGATCCGCGTACACGGTGCGCGCGTGAACAACCTCAAGGACGTCAGCGTCGAGATCCCCAAGCGCCGGCTCACGGTCTTCACCGGCGTGTCCGGCTCGGGCAAGAGCTCCCTGGTGTTCGACACGATCGCCGCCGAGTCGCAGCGGCTGATCAACGAGACCTACAGCGCCTTCGTGCAGGGCTTCATGCCGACCCTGGCGCGGCCCGAGGTGGACGTCCTCGACGGCCTGACCACCGTGATCACCGTCGACCAGCAGCGGATGGGGTCCGACCCCCGCTCGACGGTGGGCACCGCCACCGACGCGAACGCGATGCTGCGCATCCTCTTCAGCCGGATCGGAAAGCCGCACATCGGCTCGCCCAAGGCCTTCTCCTTCAACGTGGCCTCGATCAGCGGGGCCGGCTCGGTCACCTTGGAGCGCAGCGGGCAGACCGTGAAGGAGCAGCGCAGCTTCAGCATCACCGGCGGCATGTGCCCGCGCTGCGAGGGCCGGGGCTCGGTCAACGACATCGACCTCACCGCGCTGTACGACGACACCAAGTCGCTCAGTGAGGGCGCCCTCACGATCCCCGGCTACACGATGGACGGCTGGTACGGCCGCATCTTCAGCGGCTCCGGCTTCTTCGACATGGACAAGCCGATCCGCAAGTACACCAAGCGCGAGCTGAGCGACCTCCTCCACAGGGAGCCGACCAAGATCAAGGTCGAGGGGATCAACCTCACCTACGAAGGCATCATCCCGAAGCTCCAGAAGTCGATGCTGTCCAAGGACGTCGAGGCGCTGCAGCCGCACATCCGGGCGTTCGTGAAGCGCGCGGTGACCTTCAGCGTCTGTCCCGAATGCGAGGGCACCCGCCTCAGCGAGGGGGCCCGGTCCTCGAAGATCAAGAAGATCAGCATCGCCGACGCCTGCGCCCTGCAGATCAGCGACCTGGCGAAATGGGTCCGCGACCTCGACGAGCCCTCGGTGGCCCCGCTCCTGGCCACGCTCCGCCAGACCCTCGACTCGTTCGTGGAGATCGGGCTCGGCTACCTCTCGCTGGACCGGCCCTCGGGCACGCTGTCGGGCGGCGAGGCCCAGCGCGTCAAGATGATCCGCCACCTGGGTTCCTCGCTCACCGACGTCACCTACGTCTTCGACGAGCCCACCGTCGGCCTGCACCCCCACGACATCCAGCAGATGAACCGCCTCCTGCTGCGGCTGCGCGACAAGGGCAACACGGTGCTCGTCGTGGAGCACAAGCCGGAGACGATCGCGATCGCCGACCACGTCGTCGACCTCGGCCCCGGCGCGGGCCAGGGCGGCGGCACCATCTGCTTCGAAGGCACCGTCGAGGGGCTGCGGGCGGGCGACACCATCACCGGGCGGCACTTCGGCGACCGCGCGAGCCTCAAGGAGACGGTGCGCACGCCCAGCGGAAAGCTGGAGATCCGCGGCGCCAAGACGCACAACCTGCGGGGCGTCGACGTCGACGTGCCGCTCGGGGTCCTCGTCGTGGTCACCGGTGTCGCCGGCTCCGGCAAGAGCTCCCTCGTCCACGGCTCACTGTCGCACCGGTCAGGGGCCGCGAGCGAGGGCGTGGTCTCGGTCGACCAGGGCGCGATCCGCGGCTCCCGGCGCAGCAACCCGGCCACCTACACCGGACTGCTCGACCCGATCCGCAAGGCCTTCGCCAAGGCCAACGGGGTGAAGCCGGCCCTGTTCAGCGCCAACTCCGAGGGCGCCTGTCCCGGCTGCAACGGCGCGGGGGTCGTCTACACCGACCTCGCGATGATGGCCGGCGTCTCCACCACCTGCGAGGAGTGCGAGGGCAAGCGCTTCCACGCCTCGGTCCTGGAACACCACCTCGGCGGCCGCGACATCAGCGAGGTCCTCGCGATGCCGGTCACCGAGGCCGCCGAGTTCTTCGGCGCCGGCGAGGCGCGCACCCCGGCCGCGCACAAGATCCTGGAGCGGCTGGCGGACGTCGGCCTGGGCTACGTCAGCCTCGGCCAGCCGCTGACCACCCTCTCCGGCGGCGAGCGGCAGCGGCTCAAGCTGGCCACGCACATGGCGGACAAGGGCGGGGTCTACGTACTCGACGAGCCCACCGCCGGCCTGCACCTCGCCGACGTGGAGCAGCTCCTCGGCCTGCTCGACCGCCTCGTCGACTCCGGCAAGTCGGTGATCGTGGTCGAACACCACCAGGCGGTCATGGCGCACGCCGACTGGATCATCGACCTGGGCCCCGGCGCCGGTCACGACGGCGGCCGGATCGTCTTCGAGGGCACCCCCGCCGCCCTCGTCGAGGGCCGCGCCACCCTCACCGGCGAGCACCTGGCGACCTACGTGGGCGCCTAGGGGGGGCAAGACACCCCCCAGGCCGGGCGCCAGGCCCGGACGCTAGAGCCGTACGAGGGTGACCTCGGTCGCCTTCACGCTGGTCCACACCGCGGCGCCGTCGACGATTCCCAGTTCGGCGGCGGCCTGCGGGGTGATCTCCGCGACCAGGTCGGGCGCCTGGTCCGAGCCGATCAGCACGCGCAGCCGGCTGCCGACCGAGGTGATCTCCCGTACGGTGCCGGGCCATACGTTACGAGGGCTGCCGCCCGGGCGGTCCCGGTGCACGGACACCGCCTCGGGGGCGATGATCGCGAGCGCCTGCGCCCCCTCGGGCAGCGCCTCGGCCACCACCAGGCGGCCCCCGGCGGCGAGTTCCAACCCGTCGGCCGAAGCCGTGCCGGGCCAGGCGTTGCGCCCCAGCATCCGCGCCACCCACGGGGAGCGCGGGTGCCGGGTCACCTCGGCGGGCGGGGCGTCCTGCAGGGTCCGCCCGTCGGAGAGCACGAGGACCCGGTCGGCCAGGGACACCGCCTCGACGGGATCGTGCGTGACGATGAGGCAGACCCCGCCGAAGCCCGCCAGGTGCGTGCGCAGGGTGTGCCGGACACGGGCGCGGGTGGTCTGGTCCAGGGCGGCCAGCGGCTCGTCGAGCAGCAGCAGCCGGGGCCGGGCGGCCAGCGCGCGGGCCAGCGCCACCCGCTGGGCCTGCCCGCCGGAGAGCTGGGCGGGCTTGCGGTGGGCGAGGTGCCCGACGCCGAGCCGGTCCAGCCAGGCCTGCGCCTCGGCCCGGGCCGCGGCCCGGGGCACCCGGCGGGCGCGCAGCCCGTACGAGGTGTTGGCGAGCGCGCTCAGGTGCGGGAACAGCGCGCCGTCCTGGGGGACCCAGGCGACCTGACGCCGGTGCGGGGGCAGGCCGGTCACATCGGCGTCGCCGAGCCGGAGCTCGGCATGGGCACGGGGGGTCAGGCCGAGCAGGGCGCGCAGCAGGGTGGTCTTGCCGGCGCCGTTCTCGCCGACGACGGCGATGGTGGTGCCGGGTTCGGCGTCGAGGGTGAGCTCGTTGAAACCGGTGACGGTGGCGTGCAGCGGCCAGTGCCCGCCGTCGGCCGCGGTCCCGGCCACCGGCTGAGCCGGCTCCGCGGGCGAGGGCGCCGGGGACGCGGGGGAGACCGGAGCCCCGGGCGGTACGGGGCCCACGGGATCGGGGCCGGTGGCCTCCTCGGCGACCACCGGCGCACCGCCGTCCTTGCGGGCGACGGGAGTTCCCGTCCACCTCCCGCGCAGGGCGATGAGTACGGCCATGGCGATCGCGAGCAGCAGCAGGGACACGGAGGTGGCGGCCTCGGGCGCGTCCTGGAGCAGCAGGTAGACCTGGAGCGGGAGGGTCTGGGTGGTCCCCGGGAGGTTGCCCGCGAAGGTGATGGTGGCACCGAACTCGCCGAGCGCCCGTGCCCAGGTCAGCGCCGCTCCGGCGACCAGGCCCGGGGCCACCATCGGCAGCGTCACGGTGAAGAACACGCGCAGCGGTGTGGAACCGAGGGACGCGGCGGTCTCCTCGTAGCTCGGCTTGAGCCCGGCGAGCGCGCCCTCCAGGCTGATCACGAGGAAGGGCATCGCGACGAAGGTGGCCGCGACGACCGCACCGGAGGTGTGGAAGGGCAGCGTGATGCCGAAGGTGCCCTCCAGCCAGGGTCCGAGCAGCCCGCGCCGGCCGAAACCGAGCAGCAGGGCCACACCGCCGACCGTCGGCGGCAGCACCATGGGGAGCAGGACCAGCGAGCGCACGAGCGCCTTGCCCTTGAACTCGACGCGGGCCAGCAGCCAGGCGAGAGGCACCCCGAGGAGGAGGGAGAAGCCGAGCGCCCACAGGGACACGACCAGCGAGAGCCGGAGCGCTTCGACCACACCGGGGCTGGTGAGGTGCGCGCCGAGATCGCTCCAGTGGGTGCGGGTGAGGATGCCGACGAGCGGCATCAGCAGGAACGCCACGGCGAGCAGCGCGGGGAGCACCAGAGCCACGGGAGGCCGGGCGCGGCGGGTACGGAGTCTGCTCATGTGGGTTCCTGGCCGGGGATGTCGGGACGCCACCGGGGATGTCGGGACGCCTGGGCGGCGTGTGAAGCGTAATGCGGCGGACGTCAAACGGAGAGGGACTGCCCGTCCCCCCGGACCGGGCAGTCCCTCTCCGTCACCGGACCCTTCAGGCGGTTACGCCTTCTGGAAGCCCGCGTCCTGGAGGATCTTCTGGGCCTCCGGGGTGCTCAGCCAGGCCACGAACGCGGCCGCGGCCTCGGCGTTCTTGGAACCCTTGAGCGAGGCGGCCGGGTACGAGGCCACGGCGTTCTCGGCGTCCGGGATCTCCACGACGGCGACCTTGTCACCGGACTTGAGGGTGTCGGTCTTGTAGACGAGACCGGCGTCGGCCTCGCCCAGCTCGACCTTGCTCAGCACGGCGCGGACGTTGGGCTCCTGGGAGACCGGCTTCACCTCGATCTTCTGGGCGTCGAGGATCTGCTTGCTGTAACGGCCCACCGGGACCTCGGGCGCGGCCAGCACGACCTTGAGCTTGGTGTCGGCGAGGTCCTTGAGACCGGCGACCTTGAACGGGTTCCCCTTGCCGGTCGCGATCACCAGACGGTTCTTGGCGATGACCGCCGGGTCGTTGGTCTCGGCCTTCAGGCCGTCCATCGTCTTGGTGTCGGCGGTGACCAGCGCGTCGGCCGGGGCGCCCTGCTTGACCTGCGCGGCGAGCTCCTGCGAACCGGCGAAGGAGAAGGTGACCTTGGTGCCCGGGTGCGCCTTCTCGTAGGCGGCGCCGGCGGCCTTGAAGACGTCGGTGAGGGAGGAGGCGGCGAGCACCGTCAGGTTCGCGGCCTTGGTCCCGGCGGACGCGGACGCGCTCGGGGAGGCGGCGGCCCCGTCCTTCTTGTCGTCGCTGCTGCCGCAGGCGGCGAGCGCCGGCGCGAGCAGGGCGGCGGAGAGGGCGAGGGCGGCGGTACGGCGGTTCAGGGGCAGGATCGGGGACATGCGCTGGTGCTCCTCGGTCGGGTCGGCGGCCGGCCTGGTGCCGGATCCGCGCGGTGGTGACCCGCGCCGGTGACGGGCGGAGCGGGTGGGGACGCGTCGTACTGAGTGGTGCCGAGCGGTACTGAACTGAGCGGTTCCGGGCGGGGTCAGGCGCGGTCGATGTGCACGCTGGTGGACTTCACGCGGGCGGTGGCCCGCATGCCGACCTCCAGCCCGAGCTCGTCGACGGCCTCCCGGGTGAGCAGGGAGACCAGGCGGTGCGGACCGGCCTGGATCTCGACCTGGGCGGCCACGTCGCCGAGCTTGACGGCGGTCACGATCCCGGGGAAGGCGTTGCGCGCCGAGGTGTAGGTCTCGCCGTCCTCGGCGTGGGCCCCTTGCGCCACCTCGACGGAGAAGGCGGCCAGGGCACGGCCGTCGATCAGCCGGCGACCGCTCTCGTCGCGGTGGGTCGCGACGCGGCCGGCGTCGGCCCAGCGGCGCGCGGTATCCGGGCTGACGCCCAGAAGGCGTGCCGCCTGACCGATGGTGTAGGACTGCATGTGCGACAAGGTAGGGGCACCTGTGCAGCATTTGCAATTCCATTGGGATGATATCCATGGCAGATACCACCGCACTTGTCGTAACCACCAAAAGCCATTCCCTTTCCACGGGCTCGGCCCTGCCCGGCTCGCCTCGCTAAAGTCGGGGCATGGCTGAAGAGGGAACCGCGGGTGCGGGTGCGGGGTCGGCGCGTGTCGACGTGTGGATCTGGTCGGTCCGGCTGACGAAGACGCGGGCGATCGCCGCCACGGCGTGCCGGGCGGGACACGTGCGCGTCAACGGGGAGCGCGCGAAGCCGGCCCAGGCGGTGCGGGCCGGGGGCGAGGTGCGCCTCTTCCACGCGGGACGCGAGCGCATCGTGGTGGTCCGGCGCCCCGTCTCCAAGCGCGTCGGCGCCCCGGCCGCCGCGGAATGCCTGACGGACAACAGCCCGCCGCCGCCGACGCCGGTGGAGGCGGCGGTGGTCGGCATCCGCGACCGCGGTGCGGGCCGCCCGACGAAGCGCGAACGCCGCGAGATCGAAACCCTGCGCGGCGGCCGCTAGGCCTTGTCGTCGACGAAGCCTCCGGCGGCATCCCGGAGGCTTCGCCCGGCCTCGCGGCTCCCGTGGCCTCCGTGACCCCCGTGGCCGTCGTCCACCGGGCCGGTGCATCACCCGTGTCGATTTGTCGACCTCACTCGGGTGTGGCTCCCGCCTGCCCGCGGCCGGTGCCCGTCTCCGTAGAGAAAATTTCTGCAAGCGATTGCGGCAGTTGTCCCCACAAAGGGTCCCTTCCGGCTGCCCGGACGCGCCCGGTGGCCAGATTTCTGGTTCACAAGGGGTTCACGCGCTGGTGACGGCTGGATAACCTCCCCGCAAAACCTTGCGGCAAGTTTTCAATGCCGCGGAGCCGCAGGGCTGTTGGGCCCTGCTTCGAGGAGCAGACCTTGAGATCACGTACCCGATCGCATCCCAGAGGGCGGTCTACGGCCCTGGCCCTGGCCGTCGCCGGATGTCTGGCGGCCGCGCTGCCGGCCGCCGGCGCCTCTCTCTCCGAAGCGGCCGCCGCCACCGGTGTCGCCCCCGCCGCGACGGCGCCGGCCGGCGACGGCACGGCGACGGTCTTCTACTACACCAAGACCCGCAACTGGGCTGCCTACAACCTGCATTGGGCCCCCGACGGCGGAAGCTGGACGACCGTCCCCGGCGCCGGGATGGAAACCGCCTGTACCGACTGGGTGAAGAAGACCGTCAGTCTCGGGTCGGCCGCCGGCCTCCAGGCCACCTTCAACAACGGCCAGGGGACCTGGGACAACAACGGGGGCAAGAACTACGCCCTGGGCACCGGGGTCATCACCGTCAAGGACGGGGCCGTGGCGCACAGCGACCCCTGCGCCGCGGACCCCGGCACCGGCACGGGAACCGGCGCGAGCGCCACCGTCTACTACGCGACGGCGACGGTCGGCTGGCCCACCGTCAACCTGCACTGGGCCCCGACCGGCGGCTCCTGGACCACGGTCCCCGGCACCGGCATGGACCCCGCCTGCACGGGCTGGGTGAAGAAGACGGTCCCGCTCGGTTCGGCCGCCGGACTCGCCGCCACCTTCAACAACGGCAACGGCACCTGGGACAACAACAACGGCAGGAACTACGCCCTCGGCACCGGCCTGTCCACGGTGAAGGACACCACGGTCACCGCGAACGCCGCCGACCCGTGCGCCGCCGTCGTCCCCGACACCACCGCGCCCACCGTGCCCGCGAACCTGCGGGCCGCCGCCACCGACGTGTCCACCGTCGTGACCTGGGACGCCGCCACCGACGACCGGGGAGTCACCGGCTACCAGGTCACCCGCTCGGGCGGCACCAAGGGCACGGTCGTCACTTCCGTCACCTCCACGGTCCTCACCGAATCCGGTCTGGAGGAGCGCACCGCCTACACCTACACGGTCAAGGCGGTGGACGCCGCCGGGAACCTCTCCGCCTCCGCCGCCGCGGCCGTCGCCACCACGGGCACCCGGCCCCCGTCCCCGGCCGGGTCGGCGCCGCTGGGCGGCGACCCGCGCAAGGACCCGATCTACTTCGTGCTCACCGCCCGCTTCAACGACGGCGACAGCGCCAACAACCGGGGCGGCAGCCAGCACGTGAAGTCCGGGAACGCCGCCAACAACGACCCCATGTTCCGCGGTGACTTCAAGGGTCTGGTCGAGAAGCTGGACTACGTCAAAGCCCTCGGCTTCTCCGCGATCTGGATCACCCCGGTCGTACTGAACCGCTCCGACTACGACTACCACGGGTATCACGGCTACGACTTCTACAAGGTGGACCCGCGCCTGGAATCGGCGGGCGCCTCCTACCAGGACCTCATCAACGCCGCCCACGCCAAGGGCGTCAAGATCTACCAGGACGTGGTCTACAACCACAGTTCCCGCTGGGGAGCCAAGGGTCTGTTCACCCCGACCGTCTACGGTGTGCGCGACGCGCAGTGGTCCTGGTACTACGACGAGAAGCAGAGCGGCTTCGAGTACGACGGCCTCACCGTCGACCCGAAGAGCGGGAAGTCGTACTACAACGGCGATTTGTGGTCGACGGCCGAGCCGGCCGGGAACACCTGTGTCAACTGGGGCACGGCCACGCAGAACAAGAGCGCCGAGGGCTACACGATCTACAACTGCCAGTGGCCGAACCCCACATCGGGCATGTTCCCCAAGGCGCTGTTCCATCAGTGCTGGATAGGCAACTGGGAGGGTGAGGACGCCCGTTCCTGCTGGATCCATGAGGACCTCGCCGACTTCAACACCGAGAACGCGGCCGTCCAGAACTACCTCATCGGCGCCTACGACAAGTACATCGACATGGGCGTCGACGGCTTCCGCGTCGACACCACCGTGCACATCCCCCGCGTCACCTGGAACCGGCGCTTCCTGCCCGCCATCCAGCAGCGCGTGGCCCAGCAGTTCGGCGCGCAGAAGGCCCAGGACTTCTACGTGTTCGGCGAGGTCGGCTCCTTCGTCAACGACAAGTGGAACCGCGGCTCGGCCAACCAGTCCGCCCAGTACTACACCTGGAAGGAATCCGCGGCGTACAGCGCGGACGACGCCACCGCCGCGGTCCAGCAGTACACGACCGACAACGACCCGGCCAAGCAGCCGACCAGCACCAACGCCTTCCTCAACGGCAACCTCTACCACGCCCCCGACCACAGCAAGTTCTCCGGCATGAACGTCATCGACATGCGCATGCACATGAACTTCGGGGACGCGAACAACGCCTTCCAGAACGGAAAGGACTCCGACGACAGCTACAACGACGCCACCTACAACGTCGTCTACGTGGACAGCCACGACTTCGGCCCCGGGAAATCCTCCACCCGTTACGCGGGCGGCACCGAGGCCTGGGCCGAGAACATGGCCCTGATGTGGACCTTCCGCGGCATCCCGACCCTGTACTACGGCTCCGAGACCGAGTTCCAGGCCGGCAAGCAGATCGACTGCGGCCCGACCTGTCCGCTGGCCGGCACCGGCCGCGCCTACTACGGGGACAAGATCGCGGGAACGGTCACCGCCTCCGGCTTCTCGAAGGTCGCCACCGCCACCGGGCCCGTCGCCGCCACCCTTGAGTCCCCGCTGGTCAAACACCTCCAGCGGCTGAACGAGATCCGCCGCGCCGTGCCCGCGCTCCAGATGGGCCAGTACTCCACCGAGGGGGTCTCGGGAGGCATGGCCTTCAAGCGCCGTTACACCGACACCGCCACGGGAGTGGACAGCTTCGCCCTGGTGGCCGTCACCGGGTCCGCCACGTACACGGGCGTGCCCAACGGCACGTACAAGGACGCGGTCACCGGCGACGTGAAGACCGTCACCGGCGGCACCCTGTCCGTCCCCGCCCCCGGAAAGGGCAACCTGCGGGTCTACGTGCTCGACCTGGGCGGCAGCAACGCCGCCCCCGGCAAGGTGGGAGCCGCCGGCCCTTACCTGAAGTGACCTCCCCTCCCCTCCCGCAAGGGAGGGGATTTCCACCACGGTCGCGCGGCGGCCGGCCTCAGGCCGGCTTGCGCCACACGGAGATGTGCTTCGCGGAGTCCTGGGTGAACGGCGCCCCGTCCCAGTCCGCGACGCGCCGTTCCCTCTCGAGTCCGGCGATCCGTGCCATCAGGTCGAGCTCTGCCGGCCAGGCGTAGCGGTGCCGGGAGCTGTCGCGGCGGTAGCGGCCGTCGTCGTCACCGCCACCGCCGTCGCGGGTGAAGTGGTGCGAGACGAGAATCTGCTCGACGAGGTCGAAGGTGTCGAAGCCGAGATGCCGCTCGGAGACGTCGAACGGCACCGCGACCTGGCCGGGCGGCAGGAACCGCAGCGGCGGCACGCCCAGCTCGATGACGAATCGGCCGCCGGGCTCCAGATGGCGTGCGGCGTTGCGGAAGCACTCGATCTGCTCGTCCTGCGTGAGCAGGTTCGTGATGGTGTTGTAGACGAGATAGACCAGGGTGAACCCGCCGGGAACGACGGTGGTGGCCATGTCCCCGATGACCACCGGGAGCGTGTCCTCGTCGATCTTGTGCCGCAGTACCGCCGCCATGTGCTCGGACAGTTCGATGCCCACGACCGGCACGCCGCGTTCCCGCAGCGGGACGCCCACGCGTCCGGTCCCGATGGCGAACTCCAGTGCCCGGCCGTTTCCGGCGAGCTCGGCGAGGAAGGCGAGCGTCGGTCCGAGAACGGCGGCCGAGGACATCTCGGTCTCCTCGGCGTCGTAGCGCTCGGCGGTCGTACGGGTCCACAGCTCACTGCTCGTCACGGGCGGCCACTTTGCCGGGTGGCGAGGGGCGCTGTCGACGCATTTAGCGACGGGTGGTGAAGCGAGCGAGTCACTCGACTCGTGCACATGTTCGAATGGCGCGTTATCCTGGACCCATGCACGCACTCCAGGGCTCGCTCTTCGACCAGAGCGACGAGATCCGGCTCGGCCCGCTCGCGGGCGCCCGGCGCACGGAGCTGGGCGCCGGCGCCTGGGTGGACCACTTGCCGGGCTGGCTCACGGGGGCCGACGCGCTGTTCGAACGGCTCGCGGCCGACGTCCCCTGGCATGCCGAGCGGCGGCAGATGTACGAGCGGGAGGTGGCGGTCCCGCGCCTGCTGGCCCACTACGGCGAGGCCGACCCGCTGCCGCACCCCGTCCTGGTCGAAGCCCGTACCACGCTGAGCCGCCACTACGCCCCTGAGCTGGGCGAACCCTTCGTCACGGCGGGCCTGTGCCTCTACCGCGACGGCCGCGACAGCGTCGCCTGGCACGGAGACCGCACCGGCCGCTCCGCCACCGAGGACACGATGGTCGCGATCCTCTCGGTGGGCGACCCCCGCGACCTGGCCCTGCGCCCCCGCGACGGCGGCCCCACCCTGCTCCGCCTCCCCCTGGGCCACGGCGACCTGGTGGTGATGGGCGGCTCCTGTCAGCGCACGATGGAACACGCCGTCCCCAAAACGGCCCGCCCGGTGGGCCCCCGGATCAGCGTCCAGTTCCGCCCGCGCGGGGTCCGCTGAGCCGACGGACCCGGATCCGGCAGGCCCTACGCCGCGTCGAGTTCCTTGGGCGGGCGGGCCGCCGAGGCTGCCGCATGGAGGGAGCGCAGGGCGAGGAGCAGGATGCCGATGTCGTCCAGGTAGACCGGGTCCGGAATCAGGTCCACCGGAGAGACCGTGTACGCCACGGCGGCCCAGAACAGGGCCTTGTCGCGCAGGGGGATGCCCGCGTCGCGCAGGAGCCGGCGGGCCGCGAAGACCCGTACGAGGAGCACGGCCGCGGTGACCGCCAGGCCGGCCGCCACCACCGCCGCCACGACGATCCAGACGGTCGTCGCGTCCATCAGGCGCCCTGTGTGCGGAGCCGGCGGCTGACCTCGCCGAGCCCGTCCGCGAGCGCGTCGAGCTGTTCGGGGGTGAGGACGTCCACCAGGACCTCCCGGACCGTGGTCACGTGTCCCGGCGCGGCCTCCGTCAGCCGGGCGCGGCCCGTCTCGGTGAGGACGGCGTATATCCCCCGGACGTCGGAGGGGCAGGTGCGGCGGCGGACGAGGCCCGCCTTCTCCATCTGGGTGACCTGGTAGGTCAGGCCGCTCTTGGAGTTGACGAGCCCGTTGGCGAGCTCCGTCATGCGCAGTTCGCCCTCGGGCGCCCTGGCGAGTCGTACGAGGATCTCGTACTGCGGGTGGGAGAGTCCGGCATCGTCCTTGAGCTGCTGATCGAGGCGGCGGTTGACCAGGGCGGAAGCGGCCAGGAATCCCTCCCAGGCCCGCATTTCGCGGTCGTCCAGCCATTTCGTCTCAGCCATGGATCCAGGCTACACGTGGCGTTCCAATTTGAATCAGCGGCGCATGCCGGGCTAGGGTCGGCGGGAGTGGTTCGAATTTGAACAACCGACCCTCGGGCCGCCCGACCGGAAGGACCCCCCATGAGCCGCCCCACGACCAGCCCCTCCGTCACCACGCCGAAGCCGCGGTCCGGTGAACCGGCCGCGCCCCGCACGCGCCTCTCGGGCGCCCCGGCCCTCTCCACCCCCGCCCATGACGCCGGCCTGCTGCTCCTGCGCGTGGTCCTGGGCCTGACCATGGCCGGCCACGGCACCCAGAAGCTCTTCGGCTGGTTCGGTGGCGGCGGCATCAGCGGCACCGGGCAGTTCTTCACCGCCAGCGGCTACCCGGCGGGTGACGCCATGGCCGTCCTCGCCGGCCTGACCGAGACCCTCGGCGGACTCGGCCTCGTCCTCGGCCTGCTCACCCCGCTGGCGGGCGCCGCTCTGGTCGGCACCATGATCAACGCGATCGCCGTGCACGGCGCCGGCTCCTTCTTCGCCCCGCAGGGCGTCGAGTACGAGCTCCTGCTCGCCGCCGGCGCCGCCGCCCTCGCGCTCACCGGCCCCGGCCGGTACGCCGCCGACCGCTACCTGCCCGTCCTGCGCGGCCACCGACTCGCCCACGGCGCCCTCGCGGTCGCCCTCGGCGTCGTGACCGCGGGCGTGCTGCTCCTCGTACGGAACTGAGCCGCACCGGGGGCGGCTACGCGGGGACCCGTACGGGCTGATTGAGTGCAGGCATTCGGGGGAAAGTGCCCTAAATGACACAACCCATCGAAGACTACGCACTCATCGGCGACCTGATGACCAGTGGGCTGGTCGGCCGCGACGGGTCCATCGACTGGCTGTGCCTGCCGCGCTTCGACTCGGCCGCCTGTTTCGCCGCCCTCCTCGGCGACGAGGAGAACGGCCACTGGCGCATCGCCCCGGCCGCCGCCCCCGATGCCGCGCGCTGCGCCCGCCGCGCCTACGTCGACGGCACGCTCGTCCTGGAATCCTTCTGGGAAACCGAGGACGGCGCCTCGTTCAAGGTCATCGACTTCATGCCGCAGCGCGACACCGCGCCCGACCTGATGCGGATCGTCGAAGGCCTCACCGGCGAATCGACCGTGAGCAGCACCCTGCGCCTGCGCTTCGACTACGGGCACGTCGTGCCCTGGGTTCGGCGCGGCGGCAACCGCGAGGGCGACCGCGTCGCCGTCGCCGGGCCCGACGCCGCATGGCTGCGCAGCGAACCTTCCGTGCACACGTGGGGCGAGGCCATGAGCACCCGCTCCGAGTTCACCGTCGCCGCCGGCGAGCGCGTCGCCTTCGTGCTCACCTGGCACCCCTCGCACGAACCGCGCCCCGAGCCCCTGGACCCGTACGCCGCCCTGGAGCAGAGCCTCGCCGACTGGCGGGAATGGACCGCGCAGTGCACGTACGAGGGCCCCTACCGGGAAGCGGTGGTCCGCTCCCTGATCACCCTCAAGGCCCTCACCTACGCCCCGACCGGCGGAATCGCCGCCGCCGCGACCACCTCCCTGCCGGAGGAGCTCGGCGGCGTCCGCAACTGGGACTACCGCTACTGCTGGCTGCGCGACTCCACCCTCACCCTCGGCTCGCTGGTGGCCACCGGGTACCTCGACGAGGCCCGCGCCTGGCGGGAGTGGCTGCTGCGGGCCATCGCGGGCGACCCGGCCGACCTGCAGATCATGTACGGGATCGGCGGCGAGCGGCGCATCCCGGAGAGCGAGCTGCCCTGGCTGAAGGGGTACGCGGGCTCAGCGCCCGTCCGCGTGGGCAACGCGGCCGTCGACCAGCTCCAGCTCGACGTCTACGGAGAGGTCCTCGACTCCCTCTACGTGGCCCGCTCCGCCGGACTCCCCGCCGAATGGCACTCCTGGAAGATCCAGCTCGCGCTCCTCGACTTCCTGGAGCAGAACTGGCACCGCCCCGACGAGGGACTGTGGGAAGTGCGCGGCCCGCGCCGCCACTTCACGCACTCCAAGGTCATGGCCTGGGTCGCCGCCGACCGGGCGGTGCGCACCCTCGAACTCAACCCCAAACTCCCCGGCGACGTGCACCGCTGGCGCGCCATGAGGGAGGCGGTGCACCGCGACGTCTGCGAGAACGCCTACGACGCGGAGCGGCGCACCTTCACCCAGTACTACGGCTCCCGCGAACTGGACGCCGCCACCCTCCTCATCCCGCGCATCGGCTTCCTGCCGCCCGACGACCCCCGCGTCATCGGCACGGTCGACGCGGTGCGCGAGGAACTGGGCCGCAGCGGCCTGGTCCGCCGCTACAGCACCGAGGGGCTTTCGGTGGACGGCCTGCCCGGCGACGAAGGAGCCTTCCTCGCCTGCTCGTTCTGGCTGACCGACGCCCTGCACTTGACCGGCCGGGAGAAGGAGGCGCGGGAGCTCTTCGAGCGGCTGCTGGCCGTACGCAACGACGTGGGACTCCTCGCCGAGGAGTACGACCCCGTCTCCGGGCGCCAACTCGGCAACTTCCCCCAGGCGTTCAGCCACGTCGGCCTGGTGAACACCGCACTCACCCTGGGAGGTGAGAGCCGGGCGGTCGTGGCGGGGTGAAGGGGTTCCGGTCAGTCCGGGCGCAGCGCCCGGGCCAGCCGGCCGCGCAACCGCGCGAACTCGGGGGAGGCGCGCAACCCCGCGACGTCCGTGGCCGGATCGCGGGAGAGCGGCACCGGGAGGTCCGCCACCACCCGGCCGGGCCCCGCTGCCATCACCAGGACACGGGATCCCAGCAGCACCGCCTCCTCCACGGAGTGCGTCACGAACAGCACCGTCGTGCCGAGCCGCCCGGCCAGGGAGCGGACCTCCTCCTGGAGGCGCTCCCGGGTCAGCGCGTCCAGAGCGGCGAACGGCTCGTCCATCAGCAGCAGTTCGGGCTCCGCCGCCAGGGCGCGGGCCAGTGCCACCCGCTGCTGCTGGCCGCCGGACAGCTCCCAGGTGCGGCGGCCGGCCATGCCGGGCAGACCCACCCGGTCCAGCAACTCGGCGATCCGGCCCGGCCGCTGGGACCGCGGCACGCCGTGGCGGGCCAGCGCGAAGCCGAGGTTCCCGCCGACGGTGCGCCACGGGAACAGCCTCGGCTGCTGGAACACCACCCCCGCCCCCCTCCCCGGGCGCGGGGCGGAGCCCCGTACCAAAGCGGTGCCCGAGGCCGGACGGGCGAAGCCGGCGATCACCCGCAGCAGGGTGGTCTTGCCGCAGCCGGAGGGGCCGACGAGGACGACGAACTCGCCCGCGCGGACCCGTAGGTCCACCGCCTCGAGCACCGTCACGGGCTGCTTCGCGGGCCCGTAGCGACCGACACCCCGGAGAGGTCCACGGCGAGATCGCCATCGGCGGCACTGGCACCGGCACCGGCACCGGCACTGGTATTGGTATCGGCATCCGCGGCGGCGGTGCCGAAGGGGGGTTCAGTTCGCGGCACGGCCGAGCTCCTCCACCGCGAGGGCCCGGCCGAAGGCGGCCTCGTCCGCAACGGCGTCCACCTTCTTCTGCTCCTTCAGGAAGACGGCCGCGTCGTGCAGGGTCGCCGCCAGCTTCCCGGGGGCGCCGGGCGTACCCCCGCAGGGTCGCGATCTGAACGTCTTCCGCGTGCACCGCCGCTGGGGCATGGTCAACATTCCCAAGGTGGGCCGGGTCCGGTTCCGGTGGGCCAAGGACCTGCCCGTCGGCAAGCAGGCCGACGGGGAGAATCGGATCACTGGGGCCCGGCTGATCAAGGACGCGCTGGGCTGGCACGTCGCCTTCCGCGTCCAGAGTCTGGAGGCCAAGCCCCCCGCCCGCTTGAGGCCGGACGTCGGAATCGATCTTGGCGTCACGATTCCCATTGCCCTCTCCGACGGCGGGATCTACGAGCACGGCACGGCGAGTGGCTGACCGGCGAGGAGCGGGCGAAGCTCTTGCGCCTAGAGCAGCGTGCCGCCCAGCGCAGGGCGCACCGCAAGCCTGGTGAAGGCACCAGCGGCCGGCTGCGCCACACCTACGGTCAGATCGCTGGACTCCGCGCGAAAGCCAAGCGCCGGGCCCTGGACTGGCAGCATCAGACGACCACCGCCATCGCCCGCGCGTACGGCACGGTCGTGGTCGAAGCACTCACCATCACGAACATGGTCAAGTCGGCCAGGGGAACCGTCGAGGAGCCGGGCAGGAACGTCGCCGAGAAATCCGGGCTGAGTCGCTCGATCAGCGGCGAGGCGTGGGGCCGGACGGTCGCCATGCTGGCGTACAAGACCGCCCGGCACGGAGGTGCGTTGCACAAGGTCCCCGCCCCCGGCACTTCCCAACGCTGCTCCGCTTGCGGCTTGACCACGCCTGGGAGCCGGGAGTCGCAGGCCGTGTTCGTCTGCAAGAACGCGGACTGCGGGTGGTCGGGGAACGCCGATCACAACGCGGCCCTGAACGTCTTGCATCTGTACTGGATGGGCCTCGCGCTCATCCCGGCTGCCGGGAGGGCAGTCGTCAGGCGCGCCAAGCGCGTCAAGCCCGCTACCGGAAGGTGAGTGGGAGTCTGCCGGCATCAGCCGGAAGAGCACTTCAAGTGACGACGCGATACGAGGACGGGACGGGGCCATGAGGTGCATCCCCCGTCGGGTGTCCGGGCCTATCGACAAGCGGAGTCCGGATCGTGGGCGAAATCGTCCCGAATTCCGGGCAAGAGTGGGATCGGGGCGGCTACCGACGGCGGTTGAAGGGCAGTCGGCCGAGGACCACGGCCATTCCGCACGTGTCGGTGAGGGCGGAGAAGACCAGCCCGCCCGCGATCCCGGCGCTGAGGAGCTGGAACGCGGGGTGCACCAACAGGCCGAGGAGCAGGCCGAGGAGGACGATCGCGCCGGCGGTCAGCCGGACCTGACGCTCCATGGCCCAGACCCGGCGGGGTCCCTCGGCCGGGTACTCGAGCGGGTGCCCGTGCGCCGACCAGGAGGCGGTGCCGCCGGTCAGGCTGGTGGCGGCGATGCCGTGCCCCGCCATGGTCCGGACCGCGTTCTGCGAGCGGGTGCCCGAGGCGCACACCACCAGCAGCGGCTGGTCCTCTGCCGCCTGGCGGAGCTCGGGGAGGGAACGGCCGATCCGGTCGAGGGGGATGTTCAGCGCGCCGGGGAGGTGCCCGGAGGCGTACTCGCCCGGGGTGCGGACATCGACGATCCGGAACTCGGCGTGACGGGCGTGGGCCTGGCTGACGTCGAGGAGGGCGGGGCTGCTGCTCATGGGGAACGGGCTCCTTCGAGAGGCGGGGACCGGCGGGTGGGGTGCGGACGCGGTCTGCGGATGCGGAACTGCGGATGCGCGACGGTGCGGGCGGATGCGGGGGGACCGCGGGCGCGCGCAGGGGTGACGGGGGCATCGGCGCGGGCGGGGCGGCGGGCGGGTCGGGGCAGGCAGGCGTCAGCGGGGACAACAGGAGCGCGACAGGAGGCGCTGGGTGACGGCCATGGCGCGGAGCATAGACGAAGAAGCCGAGCGGGCAAGGCACCCGTTCCACCATTCGGGACGGGGTACGGGACTCAGCGCGGGAGGCCGGTCCCCGCCCGGGCATCCTCCCGGCGCCGGCGCACGATCCGGAGCCGTCGGCCGTCGCGGACTCCCGATCCGGACCCGGAGGGGCAGCCGGCAGGTACCCGTCCAGCTCCACGACCAGCGCCTCCAGTCCCGGATCCTGGCGTGACAGCAGGATCACCCGGACCTGGTCGACCAGCCCGGCTGCACCCTCGACGGGATGCTCGCGGAGTACGCCCTGCTCGACGAGGCGTGGGCGGTCCGTGTCCCGGACCACCTGACCTGGGAGGAGGCCGCGACCCTGCCGTGCGCCGCGGTCACCGCCTGGAACGCGCTCACCAGCCGCCGTACGGGAGTTGACCGACGGTGGCGCCGACCTGGTGGTGGAGACGGGTGGCCCGGACACCATCGAGCAGTCGATGCGCGCCAGTTCGCTCTACGGGCGGATCGCCCTGCTGATCACCGCCAGTGCCGCGAAGTCCGGCATGGAGATCTCGCACGCCGCGTACGCGGCCGGCCTCGCGACGATCCGGCGCGTGTTCGTCGGCAGCCGGACGCGGTTCGAGTCGATGAACCGGGCGGTCACGACCCACGGGCTGCGCCCCGTGATCGACCGGGTGCTCCCCTTCGAGGAGGCCCACGAGGCCTACCGCGGCTACGCCGAGGACGCGCCCTTCGGCAAGGTGGTCATCCGCGTCGCTCCCTGACCCCGTGTCCGGCCGTACGGAAAGAGGTGCGGGGCCACGGGAGGAGAACCCGTGGCCCCGCACCTCACCTCTGCCGGTCGACCGCTACACGGAGGCGGCCGCAGTCGTGGCCGGAGCCGGGTTCTCCTCGTCCACCGGGATGCTGACCAGCCAGCGGGTGTCCTTGTGCGGGCGCAGGTACAGCGCCCAGTACAGGGTGGCGACGGCGGTGATCCCGCCGGTCCACAGCAGGTACTGGGTCTCCTGCTGGGTGAGGATGTACGCGAACACCAGGATCAGCACGACCGGAACGGCGGGCCACAGCGGCATCCGCCAGGCGGCCGTCTCGCCGTGCGCCCCCCGGCGGCCGGCCAGTGCGGCCACGGCGACCAGCAGGTACATGCCGGTCACCGAGACGCCGGTGACCCCGTAGAGGGTGTCCAGGTTGACGAAGCACATTGCCGCGCCGGGGATGCCGACGAGCAGGGTGGCCACCCAGGGGGAGCCGAACCGGCCGAGCCGCGAGAGTGCGGAGTTGACGGGCGCGGGCCAGGCCTTGTCGCGGGCGGAGGCGAAGAGCACCCGGGAGTTCTGGATGACCATGACGATGCCCGCGTTGACGATGGCGAGGGCCACGCACAGGCTGACGAAGGTGCCGACGGCCGAGTTGGACCAGGCGGTCACCATGGTGCCGAGGTCGCCGGAGGTCAGCGCCTCCAGGTTCGGGGCGCCCAGGGTGATGGCGATGACGGGGACCAGGATGACGGCGGCGGAGATGGCGAGGGTGGCCAGCACGGTCCGCGGGACGTTGCGGCGCGGGTTCTCCAGCTCCTCCGAGAGGTAGACGGCCGTCGAGAAGCCCTGGGTGACGAAGAGGGCGATGGCGAGCCCGGAGACCACCATCATCGCGGTGACGGTGGAGGTCCCACCGCCCTCCGCCGCCACGGTGCCGTGCACGAGGGCGCCCGCGCCCCGCTCGCTGTGGGCGAAGCCGAGTACGGCGACGAGCCCGGCCGCCACGACCTCCAGGACGAGGAAGATGCCGGTGATCCAGGCGTTGGCCCGCAGGTCGAGGAGGCCGGCGAGGGTGGCGAGCAGCATCACGGCGGCGCCGGCGGCCGGGGCCGGCAGGTCGATGACGGGGGCGAGGTAGTCGGCGGTGCCCATGGCGATCACGGGCGGCACGATCATCACGACCAGCAGGGACAGGACGAAGACCAGCCAGCCGGCGAGCCGGCCGGACAGGGTGGACACCATCGCGTACTCGCCGCCGGCGCTGGGGATGAGGGTGCCCAACTCCGAGTAGCAGAACGCGACCCCGATGCAGAGCAGGGAGCCGATGGCGATGGTGAGCGCGGTCCAGGTACCGAGGCTGGAGAAGAGGTCCGGGACCACGACGAAGAGGGTCGAGGCCGGCGTCACGCACGAGAGGGTGAGCAGGGTTCCGCCGACGACGCCGATGGAACGCTTGAGCTTCTGGGGCACGGGACCGGTGGCGGGGGAGAGGGCCTGAGGGGCGCTGATCGTGTCAGACATCGGTGCGGTGTTCCGATCGGCAGATGCGGTGAGTGAGCGCGGGAGCGGTATCGCCTCCGGGGCGGTGGTGGGCACGTCTGGTTCGGTGGCTCCCGGGCCGAATGGAATCTCCGCGAGATCCGCAGGTCAAGACCTGTTAACCTGCGGATTTCGTCGTCCGGCGGCGGGTCGGCCGCCCTGCGCGTCATTAACGCCGTGTCAACGCTGCGCGATCACCGTGTGCGATAACCGCATGTGACCGCGGGTAAATTTCCCTCCGCTTTGCCCACCCGCCGCCCTCCCGTGTCACGGGTGGGCGGGGATCCGCTCCAGAACGCCGCCCGCGAAGACGTCGTAGAGCGGGAGCGTCTCCAGATGGACGTAGCCGATGTGGCAGTCGCAGACCGCCAGGGGGCAGGCGCGCGGGCGCAGCGCGGCCCGGTAGGAGCCGTCGTAGAGGTTGCCCAGCTCCGCCTTGACGAAGTGGCAGCGGCGGACCGTGCCGGCGCCGTCCACCGAGATCACCGAGGCGCCCGTGCGGCACGGCAGGCCCGCCGAGCGGTGCGGGTGGCGGCTGAACGGGAAGAGCGGGTCCAGGGCGGTCCAGTCGGCCGCCTCCGCATCGGTGTACGCGTGCCCCTCGGCCGCGTTGACCCACAGGTACACCTCGGGCGGCAGCGCGGCGCGCAACCGGCGGGCCTCCGCGAGGTGTTCCGGCAGGCCGACGACGCCCACGCTGAACCGCACCCCGGCGGCGGCCAGTTCCCGGCACTTGCCCAGGAAACGGTCGTACGGGGTCTGCCCCGGGTGGTACGTGCACCACAGCGCGAGCGTGTCCCGGTCGGCCTCGGCGGTCCAGCCGGTACGGCCGCTCAGGTTGGTCTGGATCGCGACCCGGCGCACGTGCGGCAGGTGCGACAGCTCCACCAGGGCGCGCCGGTACCAGGAACGGACCAGGCCCTCGCCCCACGGGGTGAACAGGACGGACAGCCGGTCGCCGGTGTTCCCGGCGGCCCAGCCGGTGAACCGTTCCAGGGCGGCCCGGTCGGCGGTCAGCAAGCCCCGGCTGTCGCGCCGCTTGGCGAACGGGCAGTAGGGGCAGTCGTAGTCGCAGGAGGACAGCGGGCCCCGGTAGAGCACGGTCAGGTCCATCGGCGGCCACACGGCCTGACCTGCGGCCCCCGTCACTTGCGCGCGTACGCGGCCATCGAGGCCCGTACGTCCGCCGAGAACAGGGCCGGGCCCGCCGCGTCCGAGTGCGCCAGCCCCTCCGGGGTCAGCCGCAGCAGCTCCGCGTCGTCCACGAGCCAGCCGCGGTCGGCGAAGGCCGCCAGCTCCGCCGGGAAGTCCTCCCGGGGACCGCTCCCGAACCGCTCCCGGTACTCGCTCACCGGCATCCCGCGCGCCTGGAGCAGGGACTGCAGCAGGTGCCGGCGCCGGGCCTCCTCCGCGTCGATCCACCGGCCGTGTTCGGCCCGAGCGAAGTCCGCCTCCGGGCGGCGCACGTAGTCGTCGATGATGCCGCGGATCTCGCTCATGCCGACCGCGTAGTCGAAGGAGTAGTGCAGCTCGGACGTGTAGGAGCGGGCCCCGCAGCCGAGGCCGATCATGCCGTCGGTCTGGCAGGCGCCCGGTTCGATGTCCTGGTCGGCGCCCTCGGCGGGCGCGTCCGCCCGGCGGAACATCCGCATCGACACCTGCTCGTACCCGGCGGCCAGCAGGTGGTCCCGGCCGGCCCGGTACAGCCGCAGCCGCTGCTCGTCCCATCCGGCGGAGGAGGCATCGGCGGGCCTGCGCCCCAGGCCCGTCAGGGGGCGCACGTACAGCGGGTAGAGGTAGAGCTCCTCCGGGCGCCAGGCGAGGGCCGCGTCCAGCGAGTAGCGCCAGCTCTCCTCCGTCTGACCGTCTATGCCGTAGATCAAGTCGATGTTCAGGACCGGTATCGCCGCGTCCCGGATCCCCGACAGGGCCGCCTCCACCTCCGCCCGCTTCTGCGGACGCACGGCGGAACGCGCCTCGTCGGGCACGAAGCTCTGCACGCCCAGGCTCAGCCGGGTCGTGCCCCGGTCGGCCAGCACGGCGAGCCGGTCCGCCGTCGCCGTGGCCGGCGAGGCCTCCACCGACAGCGGCACCGCCCGCAGATCGGCGCCCGCGGCCTTCTCCGCGATGTCGCAGAGCCGTTCCAGCTCGGACGCCGTCAGGAAGGTCGGCGTCCCGCCGCCGAAGGCCGCCGCCGCGAACCGTACGGGCTCCGCGTCGCCCAGCGCCTCCCGGACCGCCCTCGCCTGCCGCTCCAGCGCGTCGAGATAGGCCGTGGTCAGCCCCTGCGGCGCGCCGATCCGGGTGAAGAGGTTGCAGAACCCGCAGCGCACCTCGCAGAAGGGGACGTGGAGGTAGAGCGAGAGGGCGTCCCTGGGCTGGTCCGCCCACAGCGCGCTCAGCTCCGGTCGCTCGGGCAGCGGCCGGTACGCCGTCTTGTGCGGGTAGGCGTAGACGTAACTCTCGTAGGGGGTGGCGCCGTCTATGGGGGACATGGAGGTCATCGGGGGCCGGGCTCCTCGTGGTTCAGGTGGAACTGTGCGTACGGGACCGTCCAGACCGCCTCGTGGGCGAGCCGGTGCCCCGTGTACCCGTCGTCCCCGTACGTGGTCCCGTGGTCGGAGCAGACGATCGCGAAGCAGCGGCGCCGCGACCGCATCGTGTCGAAGAGCCTCCCGATGTGCCGGTCGACGTACTCCAGCGCGGCCGCGTGCGTCTCCCACGAGTCCCCGTCCGCCGCGGTCGTCCCGGGGGAGTGGAACCAGTTCGGCTGGTGCATCGCCGACACGTTCAGGAAGAGGAACAGCCGCCGCTCGTACGGCAGTCCGGCCACGACCCGCTCGGCGCGGGACACCTGGGCCTCGAAGGAGATCGGCGACGCCACCCCGAACTCCGGTTCCCAGTGCGACTCCTGGAACATCCCGGGCAGTACGGAGCCCAGCGCGGAAGCCGTGTTGAAGAAGCCGACGCCCCCCACGCACACGGTCCGATAGCCCGCCCCGGCCAGCCCCGACACCAGGTCCGGGGTGTCGAACACCCAGGTGCGCCCGCCGGTGGTCTCACTGCCGGGGAACCGGGCGGCGAACAGCCGCGGATGCGGGCCCGGCCCGTCGGGGGTGGGCAGGAAGCCCGCGAACATGGCCTGGTGGGAGGCGTAGGTGAAACTCCCCGGCGCGTGGCGCCGCTCCCACACCCCGCCGGGCAGGTGCGCGGCGAGGTTCGGGATCCGTCCCTCCGCGGCCAGCCGCGCGGCCACGTCGTGGCGCAGCGTGTCGAGGGTGACGAGCAGCAGGTCGTCGCAGCCGACGACCTCGTTCATGTCAGGGGCGGACGGGGGCGTGTGCATGCTGTTCCTGTCGTACGGCGGCCACTTGGGCCGCATAAGTGTCCTGGCCTTCGGCGGGCGAGCCGGGCAGCCCCGTCAGCCGGGGCAGCAGGTCCCCGAAGGCGTTGACCTCGCCCACGGCGAAGCTCCGCCAGCCGAGGGCGGGCAGCAGATCGACCCCGACGCACAGCGTGCGCGGGAAGGCGGCCGCGGCCCGCTCGCCGACGGCGAGCGCGTCCCTCTCCCAACTGCCGCCCGCCGCCGTCACGGCGGCCACGGCCGCGTCGAGATCGCCGCGGGCACCGCCGAGGTGCAGGTTCGTGAGCGGACCGGCGGCCGTGCGGACCACGGCGTGGGTGGCCCGGCCCGCTATGACGACCACCCGCAGATCGGCGGAGCGCCCCTGCTGGGAAGCCTTCGGCAGCCACCGCTCGATGTGCAGGCCGTCGGGGGCCAGGGCGTCGACGATGGCGCCGATCTCCCGCTCGTCCTCGTACCGGCGCAGGCGCAGCGAGTTGTGCAGCGCCCCCGAAGGGGCCCGGTCCACGGAGGTGGTCGCGCGGATCCGGCCGCCCGCGCCGGTCTCCACGGCGAGCACCCCGGAAGCCGAGGAACCGTGCGCGAGCTTCACGAACGCCCGGCGGTAGCCGGGGAGGGCGAGCACCGCCCGGACCTCCTCCCAGCCGCGCACCGGGCCGCGGACGGCGTCCGGGCCCGAGGTCGGGGAGGCCGGCAGGGGGACCCCGGCGGCCGCCAGCACCCCGTGGCAGAGCCGCTTGTCGAACAGCACCCCGAGGTCATCGGGGTCGCTCGTCAGCGTGCCGCCGGCCGACCGCACCGCCTGCGCCACCGCGTGCACCGCCCCGGTGAAGCGGCGGTACCAGCGCCCGGTGCCCTCGACCCGGGTGGCGTCGGCGGCCCCGCGCAGCAACCGTTCCACCTCGGGATCCTCGCCGGGGGAATCGATCCGTACGCACTCGCCCGCCCGGAAGACGGCCCGGCCGGTCAGCACTTCCCGCCACGGAACCACCCGTGCCGCGGGCAGCCCGGCGGCGCGCAGGGCTTCCTGGAAGAGGGCGATCCGGCGGTTGCCCGGATTGCCGACGACGGCGAAGGCCGCGGGAGCGGTACGCGTCACTCCGCGACCGCGACGTAGCGGTACTCGGCCTCGTCATCGACGTCCGCGGTCTGCGGGTCGCCCAGATCCACCTCCACGCCGTGGGGGGCGAGCGCCGCGCTCAGCCGCTCCCGAAGCGGTTCGCCGACGTAGTGGTGGTGCAGGTCGAGCTTGGTGAGGTGGGTGAGGGGGCGCCCCGCCAGCAGAGCCTCGACGCCCTCGTCGGTCAGGACGCCCATGGAGAGGTCCAGCACCTCCAGCCGCTCCACGACGGGAGCGGTGGCGAGCGCCGCCGCGACGGCGTCCTGGATCTCGCTGTTGCGCAGCGCGAGCCGGCGCAGGGCGGGCAGCCGCTCGCCGCTCAGGAACGGCTCCAGGTCGCCCACTTCGGCATCCCCGCCGTATCCGGGGGTGCCCAGCCACAGGTCGAGCTCGGTGAGAGCGGGGAACCCGCTCCGCGCGACCCCGGCCACCACCTCCTTCGGGAGCCCGCCGGCCTCCAGGCGCAGCACGCGCAGCGCCCCGTGCTCCACGGGCGGGAAGACCAGCCCCTCGCCGCCGCGCACCGCGAACTCCTCCAGCGCGGGATACGCCGGCAGCAGCGGGCCCACGTCCGATTGCTGGATCCAGGAGATCTCGCACTCCTCGAAGGTGATGTCGCCGACGAACAGCGCCCGCAGGGCGGGGAACTCCGGAGCGGCTTCGACCAGCGCCTCGACGATCACGGCGCTGGACGTCTCGTACGCCTCGGCCCAGCCGCCCACGATCAGGGCCCGTACCAGCCGGGTGTCCACGGATGCGGTGAACCGGGCGAAGGCCTGCGGCCATTCCTCCTCGGCCCCGTAGGTATCCACCGAGATCCGCCAGGCCACGGCCCCGGCCTCCGGCAGCTCGCGCGTGTCCTTCGCCCCCGGGAAGCCGAAGGCCGGCAGGCCGCCCAGCTCGCTCAGGTGATCCCCGATGGTCATGTGCGCTGCTCCTGACGGTGTGGTGGGAGGTGGCCCGGCCGTACGTATCGTCCGACAGCAGTTCTACCAAGCCCCACCGACAGCGCCCGCCGGCTCAGGGCCACCCGGCTGCCCGCATCCGGGGCATCCGGGTCTGCCACATCCGCAGGGTGTCGCACGTCCCGGGGCAGCCGCAGGCGCCCTCGGCGAGGAGCTCGGCGCGCAGTGCCGCCGAGGCGCCGGGGTGGTGGACGGCGTGGCCGCGCACGAAGAAGCCGCCCACGAAGTAGGTGGGCGGCCCGCCCCGCAGGCTCGCGGCCTCCACCCGCTCCTGAACGACCATGGAACGGAGCACCGCGTCGTCCGCCGCCGGGTTCAGCAGGACGCACCACCGCAGGTTGAGTTCCTCGTCGCGGGACAGCCGGAGCAGGGCGTCGGGCGGAGTCGCGAAGTTCATGGCCGTGTAAAGCCGCACGGGGGTGATCTCGTCCGAGGCGAGCTCGCGCAGCCGGTCCGCCGGGGTGCGCCGGTCGCGGGCTTCCTTGACTCGGGCGTAGCCGAGCATCCGCTCCGCCGGGGTGCGGAGTTTCCAAGGGGTCATGCCCCCGATCCTGCCACGGGCCGAGGGGCCCGTACGGGGGAGGGGCGCCCGGTGCTTGAACCGTGCCCTCTGCCGGAGGGCGCCCGGTGCTTGAACCGTGGCCTCCGCTGAAGGGCGCCCTCTGCTGAAGGGCGCCCGCCCCGGCTTCCGTCAGCGCTTGCGGTAGCCGCGCGCGTCCTCGGCGGCGGCCAGGACGGCATCGAGGTCTCCGCCGATCGCCGAGGTCAGCGTGATGGCCACGGCGCCCTCCAGGAACGGCGCGTCCACGATCCGCGCGCCTTCGGGCAGTTGCGAGGGCTCCTCGCCGAGCAGGGCGTTCACCGTCAGCACCGCACTGCCCATGTCGCACAGCACGGCCACGCCCCGGCCCTCGTCCACCGACCGGGCGGCGGCCGTGATCAGCTCCGCGCTGGTGCCGATCCCGCCGTCGGGGGTGCCGCCCGCCACCGCCAGCGGAGCCGGCTCCACCGAGCCGATCAGCGCGCCCGCCAGCGCGGCCACGGACTCCGCGACCGCCTTGCTGTGCGAGACGAGCACGATGCCGACGCGGCCGGTACGGGTCTTCGGTGCCTGCCGCTCCACCGGCTCCGCGGCCACGGCTGGCTCCTCGGGGGCGAGTTCCGCCTCGGGCGCGTCCACCGCGGTGCGCAGCGCCTCCATGAGCAGGGCCACGGAGTTGGCACCGGCGTCCTGGTGGCCCACGCTGCGCTCGCCGAGGTAACTGGCCCGGCCCTTGCGGGCTTCGAGCGGCTCGGTGGCGTCGGCGCCCGCGCGGGCCGCCCGTACGGCCTCGTCCAGGGCCTCGCGCAGCGGCCGGTCCGCCCCGGCGGCTTCGGCCAGCGCCGTCACCGCGGGAGCCAGGGCGTCCACCAGGGTGGCGTCGCCGAGCTCGGCGCCGCCCAGCTTCTGCACCGACTTCAGCCCGGCGCCGAGCGCGGCCCCCAGCTCCGCCACGGTCGGCGCCCCGGTGTCGCCGAGCACCTTGCCCGTGCGGCGCAGCGCGGTGCCGAACAGCGGGCCGGAGGCGCCGCCCACGGTGTTCGTCAAGGTGGTGCCGGCCAGCGTCAGCAGCGCCCCCGGGGTGGCGGGCCGCTGCTCGGCCACGGCCGCGCCGACGGCGCCGAAGCCCCGTACGAGATTGGCCCCGTGGTCCCCGTCTCCGATGACCGCGTCCAGCTCGGTGAGGCGCGCGCTGTCCCGCCGTACGAGCCGGTTGGTCTCGGAGATCCAGCGGCGGAAGTAGGCGGTGTCCATGGCGGTGTCCATGGGGGTGTCCAGCGCGGCGGCCGGGGTCGTGGAGGGCGTGGAGGTGGTCGGGCTGGCGGGCGTGGCGGTCATGGAGAAGAGCTCCTGGAAAGTGTCGGGAGGGGAAGAGCGGGCGGGGTCAGCAGCCCCAGCGCAGGGACGGGGTGTCCACCGGCGCGTCCCACAGGCGCAGCAGCTCCTCGTCGGCGCGGCACAGGGTGAGGGTGCAGCCGGCCATGTCCAGGCTGGTGACGTAGTTGCCGACGAGGGACCGGGCCACGGTGATCCCGCGCTCGCCGAGCACCCGCTCGACCTCCGCGCGCATGATGTACAGCTCTACGGGCGGGGTCCCGCCCAGGCCGTTGACGAGGAGGATGACGGGTGCGTCGGCCGCCTCCGGGAGGTCGTCGAGGATGGCGTCGAGCATCGCCCCGGCGGTCTCGGCGGCCGTCATGATCTTCCGGCGCTCGCGGCCGGGCTCGCCGTGGATGCCGATGCCCAGCTCGATCTCGTCCTCGCCGAGCGTGAAGTTGGGGCTGCCCTTGGCGGGGGTGGTGCAGGAGGTCAGGGCGACGCCGTAACTGCGCGCGTTCGCGTTGACCTTGCGGGCGACCGCGGCCACCTCGGCGAGCGGAGCGCCCTCCTCGGCGAGCGCACCCGCGATCTTCTCCACGAACAGGGTGGCGCCGGTGCCGCGGCGGCCGGGCCCGTGCTCGGTCCGGGCGACGGCCACGTCGTCGTCCACGACGACCTGCTCGACCTTGACGCCCTCGTCCTCGCAGTCCTCCGCCGCCATCGTGAAGTTGAGGATGTCGCCCGTGTAGTTCTTCACGATGTGCAGGACGCCCGCACCCGCGTCGACCGCGCAGGTGGCGGCCGCGATGGTGTCCGGCACCGGGGAGGTGAACACCGGGCCGGCCACGGCCGCCGCCAGCATGCCGCGCCCGACGAACCCGGCGTGCAGCGGCTCGTGCCCGCTTCCGCCGCCCGACAGCAGCGCGACCCTCCCGGCCGGCTCCCCGGCCGCACCGGCGGCCCGCGTGACGATGCCCTTCTCCGCCTCGACGCGGAGCCCCGGGTGAGCGGCGGCCATTCCGCGCAGTGCGTCGGAGACGACACTTTCGGGGGAATTGATGAGCTTCTTCACGGGGGCCTCTTTCCTTGAAACGGGAACGCGGAACGGGGAACTCGTCACGCCGGTCCGGAGCGGAAATTGGAATTGCGGGACGGCATTAACTCGGCGCCGTCGCCGATCCGCCACCGCTTCCGGGGCACTTGGCTGGAACTTTACCCCGGTGAACCTGCGGAACAGGTCGGGTCCTTGGTCCCGGATCGGGGCGCGGAAGGGCCTGTCCACAAGGGGGGCCGTGCATATCTCGGACGCAGTCGAAATCCGTGATAGGGATGAATAAGCAAGCGCAAATGAATTCGCAATGAGGAGGATTCACGTGAAGACCGTCGGTACGCGCATGATGATCAGCCCGCCCAAGTACGTGCAGGGCGCCGGGGCGATGAACGACCTGGGCGAGCACACGGCCCGCCTCGGGACGAACGCCGTGGTCCTCGCCGACAAGGGCGTCTGGGGCTTCGTGGACGCGGCCGTCACCGCTTCCCTCTCCGGAGCCGGGGTCAAGCTGACCAAGGAGGTCTTCGGCGGGCTCTGCACCCAGAAGGAGATCGACCGGGTCGCCGAGGCCGCCCGGGCCGCCGGCGCGGACGTCGTCATCGGCATCGGCGGCGGCACCGCCATCGACACGGCGAAGGCCGTGGGACACGCGCTCGGCGACATCGCCGTCGTCTCCGCGCCCACGGTGGCCTCCACCGACGCGCCGACCAGCGCGCTCGCCGTGATCTACACCGAGGGCGGCGCCTTCGAGCGCTACTCCTTCTTCCAGCGCAACCCCAACCTGGTCCTCGTCGACACCGCGCTCGTCGCGGGTGCGCCGAGCCGTTTCATCGTCTCCGGCATGGGCGACGCGCTCGCCACCTGGTACGAGGCCCGGGTCTGCGTCGCCGCGAACCGGGTCGCCATGGCCGGCGGTCTCGCCACCGAGGCCTCGCTCGCGCTCGCCCGGCTGTGCTGGGAGACCCTCATGGAGTACGGCCCCCAGGCCCGGCTGGCCGCCGAGGCGCACGTGGTCACCCCGGCCCTGGAGAAGGTCACCGAGGCCAACACGCTGCTCTCCGGCCTCGGTTTCGAGTCCTGCGGCCTCGCCGCCGCCCACGGCATCCACAACGGGCTGACCGTCTCGCACAAGGTGCACGGCATGATGCACGGCGAGAAGGTCAACATCGGCACCCTGGCCCAGCTGGTCCTGGAAGGCGCCCCGACCGACGAGCTCGACACCTACCTGCGCTTCAGCCGGGAGGTCGGCCTGCCGACCACCCTCGCCGAGATCGGCCTCGGCGAACCGGACCGCGAGGAGCTCCTCGCCATCGGGCGCGCGGCCACCGCGGAGGGCGAGACCACGCACAACATGCCCTTCCCGGTGACCCCGGAGATGGTCGCCGACGCCCTGATCGCGGGCGACTCGTACGCCCGCGCCTACGCCAAGAGGTAGCGGCAGCAGTCAGGACGCGGGCGGCCCAGGGGCAGCCCGCGTCCTACGGGGCCGTCCTACGGGGCCGTCCTACGGGGCCGTCCTACGGGGCCGTCCTACGGGGCTCCGCGCGCGGGCCGTCCCCCGCGCCGCGGGCCTCGTCGGGGACGGCCCGGTCCGGGTCCAGGCGGTCGGCGTCCGGGCGGTCAGGGGCCGGATGGTCCGGGGCCGGGCGGTCCGCGTGCGCCCGGTCCGGGGTGGCCACCTCCGGGACGGACGTGCGGGACGCCAGGAGCAGGGCGATGTCGTCCGGCCGGTCGGCGGAATGCCCCGCCTCGGAGACCAGCCGGTCCGCCGTCTCGGTCAGCGGACCGGGACCGGCGGCCGCCAGCGCGGCCCGCAGCTGCTCCACTCCCACGTCGATGTCCGCGCCCGGGCTCTCCACCAGCCCGTCGGTGTACAGGGCGAGCACCGCCCCCGGCTCGATCCGCAGCCGGGTCACCGGATACACCGCCTCGGCGTCGACGCCGAGCACCGTCCCGCCCGCGAGGTCCAGCACCTCCGTCCGGCCGCCCGGATGCCGCAGCAGCGGCTGGGGATGCCCGGCCCGGACGGCGAGGGCGAGGCCCGACGCCGGGTCGAGCAGGACGTAGCAACAGCTGGCGAACTGGCCCGGGTCGAGGTCGATGAGCAGCTCGTTCGTGCCGCGCATCACCTGCTCCGGTGTATTGCCGCCGAGCGTGAAAGCCCGTACGGCGCTGCGTAGCTGGCCCATCGTGGCCGCGGCCGCCACCCCGTGCCCCTGGACGTCGCCGATGATCAGCGCGAGCCGTCCGCCGCCCGCCTCGATGACGTCGTACCAGTCGCCGCCGACGTCCATCCCGGCGGTGCCGGGGAGGTACCGCCCCACCGTGGCCACGTTCTCGCGCACCGGCAGCCGGTGCGGGAGCAGCGCCGCCTGGAGCCCGCGGGCCAGCGCCGACTCGCTGTCGTAGCGCCGGGCCCGCTCCAGTGCCTGGGCGATCAGCCCGGCCAGCGCCGTGAGCACCGTGCGCTCCTCCGGGCTGAACCCGCGCGGGGCGTCGAAGCCGAGGATGCACGAGCCGACCGGCCGGCCCGAGGCGATCAGGGGAAGGAAGGCCCGGGCGCCGACATGGGCGTCCAGTTCGATCCCCGGATAGGCGGCGGCCAAGTGCTGCATGGACTCGAAGAACAGGGGGCGGCCCGAGGTGAGCGTCTCCACCCCGGGCAGCCGGACATCCAGTGCCACCCCGTCGAACCGGTCGAGGAACCCCTTGGGGAAGCCGGTCTCCCACGCCAGGTGCAGATGCCCCTCACCGAGCAGGTAGATCGCCAACTGCCGCCCGCCGAAGGCCGGGAGCAGTTCGTCGGTGACCACCATCGACACCTGGCGGGCCGTCACCGCCTCGGTCAGCGCGATCGCCAGTGCCACCGGCCGGTACAGGGCCGAAGCCCGGTCGGCGGGTGAACCCAGGCCCGGGGACCCGAGCCCCGAGCCGGGCCGCACCACCGACTCCGGCGCGTAGGTGGGTGGTTCGGACCCGGAGATGGTGACGGTGACCCCGTCGATCCCGGGGTGCAGGCCCACCGACAGCCAGTGCGGGGAGGGCTCGGGTCCGCGCCGGGAGGCCTGGAAGTGCACCGGGGCGGGGGCGAGGAACACGGCCCGGAAGTGGTCCTCGTAGGCGGGGTGTCCGAGCCAGGGCAGTGCCTCCCACAGCATCCGCCCGGAGAGTTCCGCCCCGTCGGAGCCGAGCAGGGTCGTGGCGGCGGAGCGGGCGACGGCGTTGGTGAAGCCGATCACGCCCTGCCGGTCCACGGACAGGACGGCCAGGTCCAGCCGGTCCACGGCGGCGCGGGCGCCGGTGGCGGGGCTTTCGGTGGGGCCGTGCGGTGCGTCGCCCGCCGGGGTGCCCGCCGGGACCGGCCCGGGGAAACACACCGGGTCGCCCTCCCAGGCCACCGTGGCGCCGCCCGCGGCGAGCGCGGCCAGTTCCCCGGCCAGCCGGGTGGCCACCGCGCGCAGCCGCTTCCGGTCGCCGGGCCCGACCGGGACCCCGGGGGTCGCGGGGCGCAGCACGAAGAGGACGCCGTAGCGCTCGCGGCCGCGGGCCACGGGCTCGTAGAGCGAGCCGAAGGGGAACGGCAGCCCGGCCATCAGCTGGGGGAAGCGCCGCATCGCCGATTCCGCGTCGGGCAGGTGTACCGACTGCCCGGAGCGGTGGGCCTCGGCGACGGGGTAGGGGCGGTTCACGTGCATCCGCCACCAGGGGCGGAACAGGGGACCCGGGAGCCCGGTCACGGCAGCCATCAGCATGAGCCCCTCGGTGCCGGAGCGCAGGTAGACGCCGCCCGCGTACCCGCCGGCGGCCCCCACGGCATCGAGAGCGGCCCGCGCGAGCGCCTGGGCCGTGGCGTCGGTGACGGGGCCGCCGGTGTCCGGTCTGGCCGTCACCCCTCCAGAATGCACTCGGGCCGGTGCTTCCGCACACCCCGCGGACCCTCGCCTTCGCCGCCACATCCGTTTATCGGACGCGTGACGGCGGAATTCGGAATTCCGTGCCCTGAATGGCGGAAGGGATCATGCCGGGTTAGCGTCGGCTGATGATCGCTCTCGTGGCACATGACCAGAGGAAGAATGACCTGCTGAATTGGGTGCGGCGCAATCACCGTGCCGTGACCCGGCACGGACTGGTGGGAACCAGCTCCACCGCACGACTGCTCAGATCGGAACTCGGCTTGCAGATCAGGTCGGTTGAGTCCGGACCGCACGGCGGAGACCAGCAGATCGGCTCGATGGTGATTTCGGGCGACGTCACGTCGCTCGTATTCTTCTGGGACCCCTTGTGGGCCGCTCCGCACGTGCACGACGTACTCGCCCTCGTACGAATTGCAGTGCTCCGCAATATCCCCGTCGCATTGAATCCGGCCAGCGCGGAGGCCATGTCCGAGGACGGATTCTCCTTCGACGGCCGCTCCGTCCAGCCGGTCGCGGCGGGCGCCCGCTCCCACTGACCGGCAGCGCCCGGGCAGCGGGGCGGTGTCCGGCCCCGGCGGGACCGCCCCGGACTCGGCCGATCGGCTGACGCCCGGGCGGGAAGTGCGGGCTGAAAGTCCCCGCCGGTCAGGGACTTCGTCCGGCCTTCGAACCTCCTCGAACTGCTTAGGTTTGCCTTAGTGGAGTCGAACAAGGAGGTCCGGTGCCGTCGCTCAATGACAGCCGTCCAGGGACGACCGTACGCATCACCGGGATCGACCCCGGTCAGGCCGGCGGGAGCCGGCGCCGGCTCCTGGAGTTCGGCTTCGTGCCGGGCGCGGACGTCACCGTGATCGCCCGGGGCGCCACCGGAGGCCTGCTCGTCGGGCTCGGGGACACCCGGGTCGCGCTGGACACCCGTACCGCCGGCGGGCTGAGGTGCGCCGGATGAGCTGTCACGCCACCGGCGCCGGGGCGACCGCCACGGCGGAGCGGCGGACCGGTACGCCGTTCGTCGCCCTCGTCGGCAATCCCAACGTCGGCAAGTCGACCCTCTTCAACGCCCTCACCGGCGCCCATCAGCGCGTCGGCAACTGGCCGGGCAAGACCGTCTCCGTCGCCCAGGGCGACTGGCGCACCGCGGGCGGCCGCCCCCTGCGGGTCGCCGACCTGCCCGGCTCCTACAGCCTGCTGCCCGACTCCCCGGACGAGGCGCTGGTGCGCGACGTACTGACCGCGCCGGCCGGGGAGCGGCCCGACGCCGTGGTCTTCGCCCTCGACGCGGCCAACCCGGCCCGCAACCTGTACCTGCTCTCGCAGATCCTCGACACCGACATCCCCGTCGTGATCGCGCTCACCATGACCGACGTCGCCGCCCGCCGCGGAACGCCCCCCGGCCCGGACGCGCTGGCCCGCGAGCTCGCGCTGCCCGTCGTACGGGTGGAAGGACGCTCCGGGACCGGGCTGGACCTGCTCGCCGAAGCGGTGGGCGACGCCCTGGACGCCGTACGCCCAGGTCAGGGGCGGACCTCCGGCTGGGCGGCCGGCTCGCCCGTGGCAGCCGAACTGGCGGCGCTGGCCGATGCGGCCTCCGGGCTGACCCCGCACCCCGCGCGCTGGCTGGCCGTCAGCCTGCTCTGCGGGGAGGAACCGCCCGAGGTCCCGGCGGCGCTGGCCGAACGGGCCCGGGAGGCAGCACACCGCCTCGCGGCGGCGGCGGAGGCCGCCGGGGAGGCCGCCGGGGAGGGCGCCGGGGAGGGCGATACCGACGCCGAACTCCTCGTCGCCGAGGCCCGCTACGCCTGGGCGCACGCCGTCATCGAACGCGCCGCGCCCCGCCCCGCCGGGGCCCGGCCCACCCTCACCGACCGGGTGGACCGGCTGCTGCTCTCCCGCGGCTTCGGCGTCCCCTTCTTCCTCGCCGTCATGTGGGGCGTCTTCCAGGCCACCACCGTGCTGGCCAAACCCCTCCAGGACGGCCTCGGCGACTTCGTCTCCGGACCCGTCAGCGCAGGCGCCGACCGGCTGCTGGAAGCCGTCCACGCGCCCGGCTGGCTGACCGGACTGCTGGTCGACGGCCTGATCAACGGGGTGGGCCAGCTGCTCACCTTCGTCCCGCTGATGATCATCATGTTCCTGCTGCTGGCCCTGCTGGAGGACTCCGGCTACTTCGCCCGCGCCGCCTTCGTCGCCGACCGCCTGATGCGGACCCTGAGGCTGCCCGGCCGCGCCTTCCTGCCGCTCGTCGTCGGCTTCGGCTGCAACGTCCCCGCCCTCGCCGGCACCCGGATCCTCAGCCGCCGCTCGCACCGGCTGCTCGTCGGCCTGCTCATCCCGTACATGAGCTGCACCGCCCGCCTCGCCGTCTACGTGATGATCGCGGGCGTCTTCTTCGGCTCGAACTCCGGCACCGTCGTCTTCTTCCTCTACGTCGCCTCCGTGCTGCTGGTCGTCTGCATGGGCCTGATCCTGCGGCCCCTGCTGTTCCGGGACATGAAGGACGAACCGCTCGTCCTGGAACTGCCCCCGTACCGGCTGCCCACCCTGCGGGTCACCGGCGCCCAGGTCTGGCAGAAGCTCGCCGCGTTCCTGCGCACCGCAGGCGGCCTCATCGTCGCGACCGCGGCCGCCGTCTGGCTCCTCATGGCGATCCCGGCCGCGGCCGGCCACGGAGGCTTCGGCAAGGTCGACGTCGAGCAGAGCGTGTTCGGTACGGTCACCCGCGCCACGGCGCCCCTCGTGGCCCCGGCCGGCTTCGGCGACTGGCACGCCACGGCGGCGCTCGGCACCGGCCTGATCGCCAAGGAGGGCGTGATCTCCACCCTCGCCCAGACCTACTCGGCCGAGGAGGACGGTGACCCCAAGCTCACCGCGAGCCTGCACGCCACCTTCGAGGAATCCTCCGGCGGGCACCAACGGGCGGCCGCGCTCGCCTTCCTGGTCTTCATCCTCGCCTACACCCCCTGCTTCGCCACCCTGGCCGCGCAGCGGGCCGAGATCGGCACCCGGCTGACCGTCATCGGCTTCGGCATCCAACTGGCGGCGGCCTGGCTGCTCGCCGTCGGCGTCTTCCAGATCGCGAGGCTGGTGTGGTGAGCGGGACCGGAGCGGGCAGTGGGCCCGGCGCAGGCTGTGGGCCCGGCGCAGGCAGCGGCCCCGGCATGCTGCGCCGCCTGCTGCGCGCCTTCGAGGAGGCGCCCCCCGGGGAGGGGCTCGCGCAGATCGCCGACCGGCTGGGCATCGACCGGGCCGAGGCGGCCGACCTCGCCGCGTACTGGGTCCGCAAGGGCCGGCTGCGCCGCGAGGAGATCGGCGGCCGCGACTGCGGAGGCTGCCGGGCCGCCACCCGCGGCTGCACGGCATGCCCCGGCGGCGACGCACCGCCCGCTTCCAACCGCCCGGTACTGGTCGCGCTGGCTCCCGTACGCCCCCCCGCGGCCGGGGCCGCGGCACACCTGGTAGCGCCGGCGCAGGCCCGGCACCGGGCCCGGTGCCGCTTCGCGTACGACCACGTCACCGCGGTCATCAGGGCCGGTATGGCGAACAGCGGGGCGAAAACGAAGGCCCATGCCGGCCCGGGACCGGGCGGCCGCGCTTCATCCGTGGCGGCGGACCGTATCCGCCCCGCGGATGAGGGCGCATCCGCCGGGGGAGGACCCGAGGAGGGGGCCGGAGCCGCACGCGCGGTGGCCGCCGCGTGCCCCCAGGGCACAAGGGCGCGGCCCCGTACGTCGTACGACTGATCCGAACGCCTCCCCCGTCCGGGGGAGGTACGGGGCGGGGACCGACGGCCACGGTCCGGTGGCGGGCAGGCTTTCGGACATGCGACAGCAGTACGACACGTCAACGCCCCCGCCGGCCTTCTCGGTCGCCGATGCCTTCACCCTGAGCACGGCCCTCGACGCCCTCGGCGGCGTCCGCGGCCTCGACACCCTCGACATGGCCTGTGGTCACGGGAGCACCACCCGGCTGCTGGCGAGCGGCGGGGCCCGCAGGACGGTGGGCGTCGACAGCTGCCCCGAGCGGATCCGCCGGGCCCGGGAGACCGGCGCGGGCCTCGCGCACCGCGTCGAGTACGTCGTCGCGGACGCGGCGGCCGACATGCCGGCCCTGGGACCGTTCGACCTGGCCACCGCCGTGTACCTGTTCAACCAGGCTCACGACCGGGCGGCCCTGCACGCCATGTTCCGCGCCGTACGCGCCAACCTGCGCCCCGGCGGGCGGCTCCTCGCCATCGTGCCGAACCCGGGGGCCTTCCCGTACGCGGACTGGGAGCCGTACGGGATCAGCGTCGTCGAGCGCGCTCCCGGCGGGGACGCCCCGCTGCTGCGGGCGCGGCTGGAGACCGACCCGCCGGTCCCGTTCGAATGCCGCGAGTGGGCCCACGCCGACTTCGCGGAAGCCGCCGCCGACGCCGGCTTCGCCACCGTGACCTGGCAGCCGACCCGGACCCCGCCCGCCTGCGCGACCCGGGACGAGACCTACTGGGCCCGCTACCGCACGGCGCCCGTCGGCTCCCTGATGAACTGTGTGGCCTGAGGCTCCTCAGGGGCCGGCAGGAGGCGGTGGCGGCTCAGGACTCCGCCGCCGCCGCGCGGACCAGCTCCACGATCCGGTCGCGGGCCGCCCTGCCCTCCGGGACCGGCAGCAGCGGGTAGTCGTGCGGCAGCCCCGGCTCCTCGATGAACTCCACCTCGGCGCCGGCCGCCCGCGCCTTGGCCAGCAGTTCGCGGCTGTCGGTCGACAGGACGTCCCGGGTGCCCGTGAAGACCGTCAGCGGGGCCAGCCCCGCGAACGACCCGTGCAGCGGGCTCACCCGGGGATCGTCGGCCGCCAGGTTGCCCGCGTACAAGCGTCCGGCCTCCCGCAGGCCCGGGCGGGCCAGCATCGGGTCGCCCGCCTCGATGGCCGCCTGGTCGGGATGGCTCATGGACACGTCCAGCCAGGGCGAGATCAACACGATCCGGGACGGCTGCGCCCCGTTGCGGTCGCGCAGCCGCTGTGCCGCGGCCAGCGCCAGCCCGGCGCCCGCCGAATCGCCGAGGAGCACCGTGCCGCCCGCGCCCCCGCTCGCGATCAGGCCGCTGAGCAGATCGGCGGCGACCGGGACGGTCCGGTCGGCGGTTCCGCGCGGGGCCAGGATGTACGCCGGTACGACCACCCGGGCCTGCGCCTGCGTGACCAGGGTCCGGATCAGCGACCAGTGCGCCCGGACCAGTTCGTTGATGTACCCGCCGCCGTGCACGTACAGCACCCGGGCGGCCGGTTCCACGCCGAGCGGCGAGACCTCGTACACCGGCCAGGCCCCCACGAAGGTCCGCGAGACCTCTGCCACCCGGCCCAGCGAACGCGGGGGAAGGTGCGACGCCGGGCGCCGCATCGATTCCGCCACCCGGGTACGGACCGCCTCGGCGCTCCCGAACCGTCTTCGCCGCCCCGCCGCGATCAGCGCGGCCGAAAGCGCTCTGCTGCGCAGACTCGGCACGCCCCTCACCTCCCCATTCCCGGCCCGGCCCACTCCCCGGCCCCTGCCCGTCACCTGAGGAGCATAGGCGTGAAGCTGGGCTGTGGACCCGCTTAAGAAATCCTCGATGGACTGATCACCCGCAGGTCGGCAGATTGGTGTCGTCCGACGCTGCCCGGCCCGCACGCCCCGTAGCGCTCCCCTCCGCATGCCTGGAGCCACCCCCATGAAGGCACTCGTCAAGCACAAGGCCGAGCCCGGGCTGTGGCTGATGGACGTTCCCGAGCCCGAGTACGGCCCCGGCGACGTGCTGATCAGGGTGCTGCGCACCGGCATCTGCGGGACGGACCTGCACATCCGCAACTGGGACGGCTGGGCGCAGGGCGCCGTCAAGACCCCGCTCGTGCTCGGTCACGAGTTCGTCGGAGAGGTGGCCGCGCTCGGCGCGGGCGTCACCGGCATCGAGGTCGGCGCGCTGGTCAGCGGCGAGGGCCACCTGGTGTGCGGGACGTGTCGCAACTGTCTGGCCGGGCGCCGCCACCTGTGCCGCAGCACGATCGGGCTCGGAGTGGGGCGCGACGGCGCCTTCGCCGAGTACGTGGTGCTGCCCGCGCAGAACGTGTGGGTGCACCGGACGAAGGTGGACCTCGATGTCGCGGCGATCTTCGACCCGTTCGGCAACGCCGTGCACACCGCGCTCTCCTTCCCGCTGGTCGGCGAGGACGTACTGATCACCGGCGCGGGCCCGATCGGGATCATGGCGGCGGCCGTGGCCCGGCACGCGGGAGCGCGCAACGTGGTCATCACCGACGTCAGCCCGGAGCGTCTGGAGATCGCCCGCAAGGCCGGTGCCACCCTCGCGCTCGACGTCTCGAAGGCGACCATCGCCGACGCGCAGGCCCAGCTGGGCCTGCGCGAGGGCTTCGACATCGGCCTGGAGATGTCCGGCCGCGGCGAGGCCATGCGCGACATGATCGACAACATGACGCACGGCGGCCGGATCGCCATGCTGGGCCTGCCGGCGCAGGAGTTCGCCGTCGACTGGGCCAAGGTCGTCACCTCGATGATCACCATCAAGGGCATCTACGGCCGCGAGATGTTCGAGACCTGGTACGCGATGACCGTGCTGCTGGAAGGCGGGCTCGACCTCAGCCCCGTCATCACCGGCCGGTACGCCTTCGGGGACTTCGAGGCCGCGTTCGACGAGGCCGCGACCGCGCGCAGCGGCAAGATCATCCTGGACTGGACCCAGGCGTAGCGACCCGGGCGCCGGCGCCCGGGCGTCCAGCCCCACACACCATTTCCCTCCGGCCGGGCCCCGCACCACCCTCCCCCCTCCGCGGGGCCCGGCCCCCCTCCCTTCGCCGCACCAGGAGAAAGAGAGCACCGCACATGTTCGAGACCGTCCGCGCGGACCTCCGTACGACCCTCGATGAGATCCGCGCCGCGGGTCTGCACAAGCCCGAGCGCGTCATCGGCACCCCGCAGAACGCCGCCGTCGCGGTGACCTCGGGCGGCGCCGCTGGTGAGGTCCTCAACTTCTGCGCCAACAACTACCTCGGCCTCGCCGACCACCCCGAGGTGGTCACCGCGGCGAAGGAGGCCCTGGACCGCTGGGGCTACGGAATGGCCTCCGTGCGCTTCATCTGCGGTACGCAGGAGGTGCACAAGGAGCTGGAGGCGAGGCTCTCCGCCTTCCTCGGCCAGGAGGACACGATCCTCTACTCCTCCTGCTTCGACGCCAACGGCGGAGTCTTCGAGACCATCCTCGGCCCCGAGGACGCGGTGATCTCCGACGCCCTCAACCACGCCTCGATCATCGACGGCATCCGCCTCTCCAAGGCCCGCCGCTTCCGCTACGCCAACCGCGACATGGCGGAGCTGGAGACCCGGCTCAAGGAGGCCACCGAGGGCGGCGCCCGCCGCAAGCTGATCGTCACCGACGGCGTGTTCTCCATGGACGGCTACGTCGCCCCGCTCGCCGGGATCTGCGACCTCGCGGAGCGCTACGACGCCATGGTCATGGTCGACGACTCGCACGCCGTCGGCTTCGTCGGCCCCGGTGGCCGCGGCACCCCCGAACTGCACGGGGTCATGGACCGCGTGGACATCATCACCGGCACCCTCGGCAAGGCGCTGGGCGGAGCCTCCGGCGGCTACGTCGCGGCGCGCGCCGAGATCGTGGAACTGCTGCGCCAGCGCTCGCGCCCGTACCTCTTCTCCAACTCCCTCGCCCCGGTCATCGCGGCGGCCTCCCTCAAGGTCCTGGACCTGCTGGAGTCGGCCGACGACCTGCGCGAGCGGCTCGCCGCCAACACCGCGCTCTTCCGTACGAAGATGACCGAGGCGGGCTTCGAGATCCTGCCCGGCGACCACGCCATCGCCCCCGTGATGATCGGCGACGCGGCGGAGGCGGCCAAGATGGCGGAACTCCTGCTGGAGCGCGGGGTCTACGTGATCGGCTTCTCCTACCCGGTGGTGCCGATGGGCGCCGCGCGGATCCGCGTCCAGCTCTCGGCCGCGCACTCCACGGCCGACGTGGAACGCGCGATCGCGGCGTTCATCGACGCGCGGGCTGCCCTGACGGGCGCCGAGAACTGAGCCCGGTCCGGCCCCCGTGCGCAGCAAATCCAGCCGTCCGGCGTTTGAGGACCGGGTCTGGGGCGGAGCCCCAGGACGGGTCCGGGCAGAGCCCGGGGAACGGGCGAAGGGCGGGTAGGGGACAGCACCCCGCGCGGTCCGGGCCACGCACCCGGCCGGAGGGCGTGACCCCCGACTCGGTTCACACCGGATCGGGCCCCTCCCGCCCGTTCGGTCGGCCCGGCAGGGCCCCGCGGCCTGCGAGAATGGCAGCGTGATCGACCCACGGAGGCTGCGCATCCTGCGGGCCGTCGCGGACCACCGTACGGTGACCGCCGCGGCCGCAGCCCTCTACCTCACCCCCTCCGCCGTCTCCCAGCAGCTCGCGGCGCTGGAGCAGGAGACCGGGCATGCCCTGCTGACCCGCAGCGGCCGGGGCGTCCGGCTCACCGCGGCAGGGCAGATCCTGCTCGGGCACGCCCACGAGGTGCTCGCACAGCTGGAGCGGGCGGAAGCGGAACTCGCCGCCTACGCGGGCGGCTCGGCGGGCGAGGTCACCGTGGCCGCCTTCGCCACCGGCATCGCCGAGGTACTGGCCCCCGCCATCACCCGGCTCGCCGCGGACCACCCCGGGATCCGGCTGCGCGTACGCGACGCGGAGGGCGACCAGAGCCTGCTGCTCCTGCTCGACGGGGAGGCGGACCTGGCGCTGGCCGTGGAGTACCGGGGAGCCCCGGGCGCCGACGACGGCCGGCTGTCCGTGCTCCCGCTCTACGCCGAGCCCTTCGACGCGGTCCTCCCGGCCGGACACCCGCTCGGGGACCTGCCCGAGGTGTCCCTGGCCGACCTCTCCGATGCGGACTGGGTGGGCCAGTACCCCGGCAACCCCTGCCACGACGTGATGCTCCTCGCCTGCGAACTGGCAGGGTTCCAGCCCCGGTTGGTGCACTCCTCCGACGACTTCCGGGCCGTGGTGGCCCTGGTCGGCGCCGGCGCCGGAGTGGCTCTCGTGCCGCGCTCGGCGCTGCGCGGCATGGACCTCAAGGAGGTCCGGGTCCGCCCGGTGTCCGGTCCCGCGCCCACCCGCCGCGTCTTCGCCGCCACCCGGCGCGGCGCCGAGGCGCACCCGCTGATCGCCCCGGTCCTGGCGGCCCTGACCCGTGAGGCGGACCGGCTCCCGGAACACTGACCGAGGGAGTCCCGGGCCTAACCGACGGCCCCACCGAAGGCCTGCTCGAGGGCCTGCTCGAGGACCGGCCCGGCGCCCTGCCCGACCGTGAAGACGGCGCCGGGCGCGGCGTGGTCCACGGGCCCGGAGTAGCGTGCGCCGGCGCGGGACACCGCCTCGGCCGGATCCATGTCCCGGCCGACGTGTGTGAGGACCAGCCGCCCGGCGCGGGCCGCGCGGGCGGTGTCCCCGGCCTCCTCGGGGGTGTGGTGCACCGGTTCGCCGTCCGCCGGGTGCGCCGAGCTGTCGGCCTCGCAGAGCAGGAGCGTGCAGTCCTCGGCGAACCGGGTCAGGGCCGAACAGGGCGCCGTGTCCCCGGAGTACACGAGGGACCGGCCCCCCGACTCGGCGCGCAGCGCGAAGGCGGGCATGCCGTGGGACACCGCCCGGCTGGTGAGGCCGAGGGCTCCGGCCCGCGCGCGGTGGCCGTCGTAGAGCTCGTGGACCTCGAAGGCCGCCTCGACCGGGCTGCGGTCCGGGCCGTTGGTGAGGAACCCCGCCAGCCGGTCGGCGATGCCGGGCGGCCCGTAGAGGGGGAGCGGCGCGGGCCGCCGTACGTCGGCGTACAGCAGGCCGTAGTACGCGGTCAGCAGGTCGGCCGTGTGGTCGGCGTGCAGGTGCGAGATCCATATCGCGTCGAGCTCACCGAGTCCGACGTGCCGTTGCAGCGGTCCCAGGGTTCCGCTGCCCGCGTCGACCCAGACCCGGGCGCCGCCGCTTTCGAGCAGGTAGCCGGAGCAGGGGTTGTCGGCGCGGGGGTAGGGCGTCGCGCTGCCCAGGACGGTGAGCCGGAGAAGATCGTCTGCCATCCGGGGAGTCTAGGGCGCCCCGGATGGGCAGCCCCGGGCCGGGCCGACCGCGCCCCGGCTGACCGTGCCCGGCCGACCGCCCCCGGCCGTGTGCTCAGGCGCGGATGACCTCCACGCCCGCCGCCTCGAAGGCCTCGGCCACCGACGGGGACAGGCCGGTGTCCGTGACCAGCACGTCCACGGCGTCGGTCGAGACGATGCGGGCGAAGGCGCGGACGCCCAGCTTGCTCGAGTCGGCCGCGATCACCACGCGGCGGGCGCGCTCGCAGAGCAGCCGGTTCATGGCGGCCTCGTCCTCGTGCCGGGTTGCGGCCCCGTCGGCCGGGTCGAAGGCGTCCACGCCGACGACGGCGGTGTCCACGGAGAGCTGCCCGAGCACCTCCATGGCGAGGGGACCCGTGAGCTCGTAGGACTGGGGCCGGGCCACGCCGCCGGTGAGCACGATCTTGAACTGCGGTCTGATGACCAGCTCGCCGGCGATGTTCAGCGCGTTGGTGACCACGGTGAGGGCGGGAGAGCCGGTGGCGAGGTCGGGGCGGGCGGCCAGCGCCCGCGCCACCTCGGTGGTCGTGGTGCCGCCGGTCAGGCCGATCACCTCGCCCGGGACGATCAGCGCCGCGACGGTCTCGCTGATGCGGCTCTTCTCGGCGGCCCGGCGCGAGGTCCGGTAGCGCAGCGGGAGTTCGTACGAGACCCCGTGCAGGACCGCTCCGCCTCGCGTGCGAACCAGCAGCTGCTGCTCGGCGAGCTGGTCGAGATCGCGCCGGATGGTGGCGGCGGACACGCCGAGGGCCTCGGCGGCGGGCTCCACTTCCAGCTCGCCCCGCTCCACCAGCAGGTCCAGCAGTGTCTGCCAGCGTTCCTTGCGGGTCATCGGCCGCCCTTTCGGTCTCGTCTTCGGTCGTGTCTTCGATCGCGTCTGCGGTGGTCGCTTCGCTGTTCGCTTCGACGCCCACTCTTGGCCTACGCGTCGAGATTAACGCAAGGGATCATCCCTGAGATGCTTGAAGTTGCGTGAAAGAGCCCACTATCTTGCAGGAACACGCATTCAGGGGTGCACGCACCGCGCTAGGGAGCCGCCATGAGCCATGTCGCGTACGAGTTGGGCACGCAGCCCGCATGCTGGGAGCGGGCCGCCGAACTGGCCCCGGATCACCGGGCGGTGCTGCCGCGGCCGGGGGAGCGTACCGCGATCGTCGGATGCGGGACCTCGTACTACATGGCCCAGGCCGCCGCCGTGTTGCGCGAGGAGGCCGGGCAGGGCGAGACCGACGCCTTCCCCGCCTCGGAGTTCCCCCGCCACCGGCGCTACGACCGGGTCGTCGCGCTGACCCGGTCCGGAACCACCACCGAGGTCCTCGACCTGCTGGCGGGGCTCCGGGACGCGGGCGTGCCCACCACCGCCGTCATCGGGGACCCCGCCACCCCCGTCATCACCCTCGCCGACGACCTCGTCGTACTCGACTTCGCCGACGAGCAGTCCGTCGTCCAGACCCGCTTCGCCACCACTGCCCTCACCCTGCTGCGCGCCCACGTGGGCCTGCACAGCCCGTCCGTCGTCGCCGACGCGCGCGCCGCCCTCGCCGACCCGCTCCCCGCGGAGCTCGAGACCCGGGGTCAGTTCACCTTCCTCGGGCGCGGCTGGAGCGTCGGACTCGCCAACGAGGCCGCGCTGAAGATGCGCGAAGCCGCCCTGGCCTGGGCCGAGTCCTACCCGGCCATGGAATACCGGCACGGCCCCATCAGCGTCTCGGCGCCCGGCACCGCCACCTGGTCGCTCGGCGACGCGCCCGAAGGGCTCGCCGAACAGGTCCGGGGGACCGGAGCCCAGTGGGTGGCCGGGCACCTCGACCCGCTCGCCGAGCTGGTCCGCGTCCACCGCCTGGCCGTCGCCGTCGCCGCCCACCAGGGGCTGGACCCGGACGCGCCGCGCAATCTGACCCGGTCCGTCATCCTCACCACGGGCGAGGAGGCCGTCCGATGAGCCTGGTCCCCGCCGGCGGGCTCGTCCTGGAGGCCGCCGCCCAGGGCCGCGCCGTCGCCGCCTTCAACATCATCACGCTGGAGCACGCCGAGGCGGTCGTCGCGGGCGCCGAATCGGCCGGACTGCCCGTGGTCCTCCAGCTCAGCGAGAACGCCGTCAAATTCCGGGGCGGAGCACTGCTGCCGATCAGCCGGGCGGCCGTGGCCGTCGCGGAGGCCGCCGGGGTCCCGGTCGGTCTGCACCTGGACCACGTCAAGAGCTCCGAACTGCTGCGGCAGGCCGTGGACGCCGGATTCAGCTCGGTCATGTACGACGCCGCACACCTCTCCTACGCCGAGAACCTCGAGGCCACCCGCTCCGCCGCCGACTGGGCCCACGTCAACGGGCTCTGGATCGAGGCCGAACTGGGCGAGGTCGGCGGGAAGAACGGGGCCGCGCCACTGGACCCGCACGCACCCGGCGCCCGTACCGACCCGGACGAGGCGCGGCGGTTCGTCGCCGACTCCGGGGTGGACGCGCTGGCCGTCGCCATCGGCAGCAGCCACGCCATGACCAGCCGGACCGCGGCCCTGGACCACGTGCTGCTCGGCCGCCTCGCGAAGACGGTCGACGTGCCGCTGGTGCTGCACGGCTCCTCCGGTCTGCCGGACACGGAGCTCGCCGCGGCCGTCGCCGGCGGCATCCGCAAGGTCAACATCGGCACCGCGCTCAACGTGGCGATGACCGAAGCGATCCGCACCCATCTGACCCCCGCGGATCCCCGCCCGTATCTGACCGCCGCACGGGAGGCGATGACGGCGACGGCCGCCGCTATGATCAGCGCCCTGAACTGACGGGAACGGGTACTGGGGGGACTTTGATGAGCACACAGCGGGGCCTTGGCAGCAGACGGCGGCTCCTTCTGGGACTGGGGGCCCCGCTGCTGCTCGGCGCGGCGGGGCTCGGCTACGCGATGTGGCCCGAGGAGGAGAACGCGGAGAAGGCCCGCACCGATCTGGCCCCGCTCAACCGGCGCTTCTGGACGGCGCTGGGCGACGTGTCCGACGCGCACTGGCTGGGCTACTCCATCGACGAGCACGAGTCTGAGTCCAACAGCGCCCGGTCGGTCCCGAGCCCGGATTCCCGGATGCGGCTGGTCGGGGTCGCGCACCTCAAGCAGGGCACGGCGAACCGCATCATGAGCGACCCCGCCCACCACTTCGAGGTCGGGCCGCTGGTCGGGCCGCCCGCCGCGCTGAAACCGTACATCCCCTCCAGCGCGGGCTGGAAGCAGAGCGTGACGTACGACAAGGTCGCCCTGGAGGAAGGCCTGGACGTGATCCCGTCGGGCACCTTCCGCTTCGACGGCATCCGCGACCTCGTCTACTTCGACTACGTCTTCCTCTACACCTGAGCGGCGGCCCGCGGGAGTCCTCCCACTCAGTGGGAGGACGGCCGCGGCGGCATTGAAGCTGCGGCCCGGGCGGTGTTTCGTCGGATGCCGGAGCAGAGCAGGCGCCGCCGAGGGAAGGCCACCGCACATGCCGCAGCACCAGCCGCAGCCGTATCTCCCGCACCGTTTCGGGGTGTTCCTCGCGCCCTACCACCGGCCCGACGGCGACCCCGCGTTCCAGCTGCGCCGGGACCTCGACCTCGCCGCCGACCTCGACCGGCTCGGCTACGAGGAGCTGTGGGCCGGCGAACACCACTCCGCCGGATACGAGATCATCGCCTCGCCCGAGGTGTTCCTCGCCGCGGCCGCCGAACGCACCGGCAGGATCATGCTCGGCACCGGGGTCAACTCCCTGCCCTACCACCAGCCGTTGATCCTCGCCGACCGGATCTGCCAGCTCGACCAGCAGTCCCGGGGGCGCGCCATGCTCGGCGTCGGACCGGGTCAACTGCCCTCCGACGCCTTCATGATGGGTGTCGATCCGCTCCAATCCCGCACGATGACGGCCGACTCGCTCGACGCCGTCGTGCGGCTGCTGCGCGGGGAGACGGTCACGGCCGCCACCGACTGGTTCGCCCTGGAGGAGGCCCGGCTCCAGCTCGGGCCCTACCGGGGCCGGGAACTGGACGTGGCCGTCGCCTCCGCCGTGTCACCGACCGGGGCGGTGCTCGCAGGGCGCCACGGGGTCGGGATGCTCTCGCTCGCCGCCGCCGACCCCACCGGGTACGCGGTGCTCGACGCCAACTGGGCCGCCCACGAGCGGGCCTGCGGCGAGGCCGGCCGCCACGCCGACCGCTCCACCTGGCGGCTGGTCACCCCGGTGCACCTGGCCGAAACCCGCGAACAGGCCCTGCGCGAAGCCGAGTACGGCACGCCCGGCATCGTGGACTACATCGAGAAGCTGAGCGGGACCCGCCTCGACGGCTGCGCCACCCCGGCCGGCGCCGTCGAACGGTGGACCACCGAAGGGCTGCCCACCTTCGGCCGGGCCGTCATCGGCGCCCCCGAGGACGCCGTGCGGCGGATCGAGCAACTCGCCGAGAAGACGGGCGGCTTCGGTACCTTCCTGATCCTGCGGCTGGACCTCGCCGAGCCCGCGGCCGCCCTGCGCAGCCTGGAGCTCTTCGCCGAGCGGGTCGTCCCCCGGCTCACGGGCCACACCGAGGCCCGGCGCGCCAGCCTGGAGTGGGCCGGGCGCAACAGCGAACGGTTCATCGGGGCGATGCGCAGGTCCACGATGGAAGCCATCGCCCGGAAGGGGGAGGTCCGTTGAGGGCCGCGGTGCTCGAAGACGGCACGTTCCGGGTACGGGAGCACCCGGATCCGCTGCCCGGCCCCGGGCAGGCGCTCGTGGAAACCGCCGCCTGCGGCATCTGCGGCTCCGACCTGAGCGCGGTGGCGGACACCGAGGAGTTCCTGCGGGCCTCCCGGGACAGCGGCACGACCAGCTTCCTCTTCGACCCGGACCGCCCGCTGGTGATGGGCCACGAGTTCTCCGGCCGGGTCCTCTCCTACGGCCCGGGCGCGACCGGCCCCGAGCCGGGCACCGGGGTCGTCGGGCTGCCCTGGGCGGTCGACCCGGGCGGGGTCGTGCGGACCGTGGGCTACAGCAATGCCTTCCCCGGCGGATTCGGCGAGCGGATCGTCGTACAGGCGCAGGCCTTGCTGCCCGTCCCGCCATCCCTGGACCTCGCCCTCGCCGCCCTCACCGAGCCGCTGGCCGTCGGCTTCGGAAACATCGCGCGGAGCGGGGCGGGGAAGGACACCCCGGCCGTGGTCATCGGCTGCGGCCCGGTCGGCCTCGGAGCCGTCGCCGCGCTGCTGGAGCGGGGCGCCGGACCGGTAGTGGCCTCCGACCCGTCGGCTCTGCGGCGGTCGGCCGCCCTGCGGCTCGGCGCACACGCGGTGGTGGACCCGGCCGAGCGGGACCCCGTACGCCTCTGCGCGGAACTCGCGGGAGCCCGCCCGCGGCCCACCGTGGTCGTGAACTGCGTGGGCGTACCCGGCATGCTGAACCAGCTCCTGCACACCGTCCCGCGCGGCACCGAGATCCTGCAGATCGGCGGGGTGATGACCGAGGACCTGATCCGCCCGGTGGTCGGCATCTACAAGGACGTCACGATCCGCATGTGCATGGCCTACCCGCCCGAGGAGTTCGGCGCCACCCTCGCCCGCCTCGCCGACGGCCGCATCGACCCCGCGTCCCTGGTCACCGGAGAAGCGGGCTTCGGCGGACTCGACGCGGCCTTCGCCTCCCTGCGGAAGCCGGAGGCGCACATCAAGGTCCTGATCCGGCCGGGGCGGGACGGAATCGGGGTCGTGACCTGCTGACCGCCCGCTGACCGCCCGCTGACCGGCCGTTCGCCGCCGCCGACTTCCCGCTGACCCTTCCGGATTCTTGGAACAGGTTCTAGTCTGCCCCCGCGGCGGCGGCGGACGGCCGCGCGACCTTGAGCCACGAGAGACCCGGAGGGGCCGTGCACCTCGAATACACGCCTGAGCAGCAGCGGTTGCGCACCGAGCTGCGCGCCTACTTCGCCGAACTGATCCCGGACGACGTCTACGCGCGGTACGAGGACCCGGCCGAGCAGAAGCGCTTCTACCGGGAGACCATCCGCCGGCTCGGCGCCGACGGCTGGCTGGGCGTCGGCTGGCCCAAGGAGTACGGCGGGCGCGGGATGTCGCCCATGGACCAGTTCATCTTCTTCGACGAGGCCGCCCAGGCCGTCGTACCGCTGCCGCTGATGGCCCTCAACACCGTCGGGCCGACCATCATGCAGTTCGGCACCGACGAGCAGAAGGCGTACTTCCTGCCCAAGATCCTCGCGGGCGAGATCGACTTCGCCATCGGCTACAGCGAGCCCGACGCCGGCACGGACCTCGCCGCCCTCAAGTGCAAGGCCGTCCGCGAGGGCGACGAGGAGACCGGCACCTACGTCGTCGACGGGCAGAAGATCTGGACCACCAACGGCGACACCGCCGACTGGGTCTGGCTCGCCGTCCGCACCGACCCGGACGCCCCCGCCCACAAGGGCATCACCATGCTCCTGCTGCCGACCTCCGACCCCGGATACTCCTGCACCCTCATCAACACCCTGGCCTCGCACGACACCACCGCGAGCTACTACGAGAACATCCGGGTGCCCGCGAGCCGCCGCGTGGGCCAGGAGAACAAGGGCTGGCGGCTGATCACCAACCAGCTCAACCACGAGCGCGTCACCCTCGCCGCCCACGGCACCATGGCCATCCGTGCCCTGCACGACGTCCAGCGATGGGCCGCCGAGACCAAGCTCGCCGACGGCCGCCGCGTCATCGACCTCTCCTGGGTCCGCGGGCGCCTGGCCCGCACCCACGCCCGCCTCGACGCGATGAAGCTGCTGAACTGGCAGATGGTCAACGCCGTCCAGGACGGCAACCTCACCCCGCAGGACGCCTCCGCCGTCAAGGTCTACGGCTCCGAGGCGCGCAGGGACGCGTACGCCTGGCTGATGGAGGTGGTCGGTGCGGCCGGCTCCCTGAAGGACGGCTCCGCGGGCGCGGTCCTGCACGGCGAACTGGAGCGCGGCTACCGCAGCGCGGTCATCTTCACCTTCGGCGGCGGCAACAACGAGATCCAGCGCGAGATCATCTCGTGGATCGGCCTCGGCATGCCGAGGGTGCGCCGCTGACCGGCTGCGACGAGGTTCCCGGTCGGTGCGTGGCCGCGCCTGCGGCAGGAGGCCCGGTGCGGCCCGCGGGCCGCCGGTGGCCGGGGCGCGTCACGGGGCGACCGTGCGCGCGGACGCCAGGGCTTCGGCGGGCAGGCCCGCCGCGAGCGCCCCGCGCGTCGCCCGTGCCATGTCCCGGCAGGGCGCACCGGCCCGCGCATCGTTCGTGCAGGGTAAGCCCGAACTGCCCTGGTGAGAGCCGGGCGTTGACGTCAAGCGCCGGCTGACTGCCGAACAGGACGCGAAGGCTCTCAGGCAACGGATCGCGTGCCGGCGCCGGGCGCCTCCGTGGGGACGCAGGCGAGGCCGCGCACGGTGGTGAGTTCGCCGAAGCCGAGGGACTCGAGGAAGTGGGTGTCGGCGGTCACGTGTCCGTCGGGCAGGCCCTCGTCCCTCAAGGCCTGCCGCAGTAGGTCGAGTACCTGCTCCCGGAGCGTGTTCATGCTTCCCCCTGATGGACGGATCGACCGGGGAGAGCGCTCTCCCGTGGCGGGAACCTAGCGCGTGTTCTCGGCCGGGGTCAAGGAAGGGAATGAGCGGCTATCGGGCAACTCGCCCGTAGGGAAACCGAGTTTCCCCACGTCACGCGGCTGCGCCCCCGGCCGGACACCGGACTCGCCGTAGGTGTGGAACGGGCCCCGTCCGCCGAGGTTGCCCGGGGCTCGATTCGGCGATGTTGCGCCAAGGCGTTCCCTCACGGGTTGGCCTGGGCTAGCTTCTGACCTCAACTCACCCCACCCCCCTCTCACTTCACCCATCCCAGCTTCGGGCGGATCGTTATGAGTCGTTCCATCGCGTTGCGCGATGTCAGCAAGACGTACGGGCGCAACTCCTTTGCCGTCGAGCGTGTCTCCCTGACCGTCGAGCCGGGCGAGTTCCTGGTTCTGCTGGGCCCCTCGGGCTGCGGCAAGTCCACTGTCCTGCGGATGATCGCGGGGCTGGAGGACATCACCGAGGGCGCGCTGTTCCTCGACGGCGCGTACGCCAACCACATGCCGCCGAGCGAGCGGGACATCGCGATGGTGTTCCAGAGCTTCGCGCTGTATCCGAACATGACGGGCCGGGCCAACATCGGTTTCCCGCTGAAGCTGCGCGACCCCCGCGGGGATCACGAGCCGCAGGTGGAGGCCACCGCCCGGATGCTCGGCATCGAGGACCTCCTCGACCGGTTCCCCGGACAGCTTTCGGGCGGCGAGCGCCAGCGGGTCGCGATGGGCCGGGCCATCTCCCGCAAGCCGTCGGTGTTCCTGATGGACGAGCCGCTCTCCAGCCTGGACTCGAAGCTGCGCGGCCATCTGCGGGCCGAGATAGCCCGGTTGACCTCCGAGCTGGGTGTCACCACCGTCTATGTGACGCACGATCAGTCCGAGGCCATGTCGCTGGGACACCGGGTGGCGGTCATGCGGGGCGGTGTGCTGCAGCAGGTCAGCTCACCTCGGGACACCTACGCCCTGCCGGCGAACGTGTTCGTGGCAGCGTTCATCGGAACACCCCGCATCAGCCTGCTCCAGGCCGTGGTCCACGCGCCGCTGGGCGCGGGCATGTGGGTCGACCTGGGACGGCACCGGCTCACCCTTCCCCAGCCCCTCAGCACGGATCACCAGCTGCTGCGGATCCAGCAGGGCCGCCCCGTCATCGTCGGCCTGCGGTCGGAGGCGGTCAGGATCGCCCCGCCCAGCCAGGCACGGCCCGGCGAGGTGGCGATGACGGGCATCGTCGAGCACGTCGAGTACCAGGGGCACGAGGCGCTGGTGCACGTGGACACGGGCTCGCGCCCCGCGGTGGTGGCGGACCTGGAGTCGGCGCGGCACCCGGCCGCTCCCGGGCGCGCCGGCCTCAGGCGGCAGCGGAGTGGCCTCGGACGGCTCAGGGACCGGGCCGTGGAACGGCTGTCCGGGTCGGTGGCGGTCCTGGAGGCGCCGCCGCAATCCGCTCAGGGGCCGGACGCGGGGGCCGATCCGCAGCGGCTGGGGGCGGTGCGCAGCGACCTCGTGGTGCGCACGGGGCCGCACGTCCGGGTGCGGGTGGGGGCCCAGATCCCGCTGCTGGTCGACCTCGGGCAGCTGTACGTCTTCGACCATGCGGGGCGCCGGGTGTCTCCGGCCGGGGAGGGGCTCGCGCCTCTGGAGAGGTAGTTTCCCTCGCGCAGGCCGGCCCACCTCGCGGAGTGCGGGGTGGCCCGGTGGTTCAGTGCGCCGCACGCTCCTGCAGCGTGGTGCGCCAGGCCGGAAGCGGCTCCTCGCGTTCGGGTTCCGTGCCGTGGCCGCCCCGCGCGAAGAAGTCGGCGAGCGGCAGGATTCCCGCGCCGACGGTGACGGCGTCGGGGCCGAAGGTTCCCAGGTCGATGCGGACGTTGGCGGCCGGATACGACAGGGCGTAGGAGGTGGCGTAGGACCGTACGGAGTCCAGGAAGCGGGTGCCGAGCTGCAGGCCGGCCCAGCCGCCGACGAGGATGCGTTCGGGCTGGAAGAGGTTGATCAGGTCGGAGAATCCCGCGCCGAGGTACTCGGCGGTCTCCTCCAGGACGGCCAGGGCCGTCGTGTCGGCCCGCGCATCGGCGCCGTCGGGGCCCGGCGCCGGGTAGGCAGCGGCCAGCATCGCGGTCAGGGCGGTCTCCTCGTCGGCGGCGGCCGGCGGGCGCCCACCGGCCTCGACCCAGCGTTCCAGGAGGGCTTCGGCCCCCGCGTACGCCTCCAGGCAGCCCTGGGCGCCGCAGCGGCAGCGGCGCCCGCGGACGCGTACGGTCAGGTGGCCCCACTCGATGGCGCGGCCGGTGCGGGTGTCCTCGCTGACCACGCAGGCGCCGACACCCGAGCCGAAGAGCACGACGACCGCGTTGCGTGCCCCGCGGCCCGCGCCGAACCACATTTCGGCCTGGCCGAGGGTTTTGGCCCCGTTGTCGATGTAGTAGGGGACGGTTTCGGGCAGGAGCCGGGAGTCGCGCAGCATCCGCTCCAGGGGGACGGCGTCCCAGCCGATGGTCTGGCCGTGGACGACGGCGCCGTCCGCGGTCCTGGCGACGATGCCGGGCACGCCGATGCCGACGCCGAGCAGCCGCTCGGGTGCGATGGCGGCCGCCTGCAGTACCTCGGCGATGCCCTCGCGGAGGTGTCGCACGACGACGGCGACGTCGTAGCGGTCGATGCGGCGGGGCCCCGCCGCATCCAGGGGACGCTCCACGCGTGCGAGCTCGGTCAGGGTCAGGTCGAAGAGCTCGATGCGGATGCGGGTCTCGCCGACGTCCACGCCGATCATGTAGCCGCTGGTCGGGCTGACGCGGAGCAGGGTCCTGGGGCGTCCGCCGGCCGACTCGACGCTCCCGGCTTCCTCCACCAGGCCGTCGTTGACCAGCTCGGCGACCACGTTGCTGATGGATCCGGAGCTCAGCCCCGTGGCGGGACCCAGCGAGAAGCGGCTCAGGGGACCGTCGAAATACAACCGTTGCAGAACGGCGGTCCGGTTCTCCCGACGCAGGTCACGCACTGTTCGGCCGCTACGTACTCGCACTCTGTCCCCTGTCTTCGATGCCCATAACTGCAAGATACCTGCGTGAACGCTCTTGACGAGTCCTTCGCTTGAGGTTTAACTCACATCCTAAATTAAGCCATGTGGTTTTGGGGGCGAACCGCGGAACGTCCGCCCCCCACCCCGCAGTCGGCATCCCGTTCCTTCCTGAAAGGCCCATGGAGCCATGCGCAGAATCAGAGTCGCAGCGGTAGGCGCCGTCACCCTCTCCCTCGTCCTCGGGGCGGCTGCCTGCGGCGGTGGCGGCTCCACCGACGGGGGCGGGTCCAACGAGCAGCCGAAGACGCTGACCTACTGGGCCTCCAACCAGGGATCGAGCCTCGAGGTCGACAAGCAGGTCCTCCAGCCCGAGCTCGACAAGTTCGAGAAGCAGACGGGCATCAAGGTCAAGCTCGAGGTCGTGCCGTGGGGCGACCTGCTCAACCGCATCCTGACCGCGACCACCTCCGGTCAGGGCCCCGACGTCCTGAACATCGGCAACACCTGGAGCGCCTCACTGCAGGCCAGCGGCGCACTGCTCCCGTGGGACGCCAAGAACTTCGAGAAGATCGGCGGCAAGGACCGGTTCGTGGAGTCGGCGCTCGGCTCCACCGGCGTCCAGGGACAGGACCCGGCGGCCGTCCCGCTGTACTCCATGGCCTACGCGCTCTACTACAACAAGAAGGCCTTCGCCGACGCGGGCGTCACCAAGCCGCCGACCACCTGGGACGAGGTGGTCGCCACGGGCAAGCAGCTGACCAAGGACGGCAAGGCCGGGCTGGGCGTCGAGGGCTCCAACCTGTCGAACAACATCCACCAGGTCTTCGTCCTGGGCAAGCAGCACGGCGCCGACTTCTTCACCGCGGACGGCAAGGCCGACTTCACCTCCGACGGCGCCGTCAAGGCCGTCAAGCAGTACGTCGACCTGATGGCAGACGCGCAGATCGTGGCCAAGGGCAACGCCGAGTACTCCCAGAACCAGTCGCTGAGCGACTTCGCCAAGGGCAAGACCGCCATGGTGCTGTGGCAGACCGCGTCGGCCACCTTCGCCGCGCAGGGCATGAAGGAGGACGAGTGGGGCGTCGTCCCCGCGCCCGTGCAGTCCGGCGCGCCGGGACAGGGCACCTCCACCAACTCGATGGTCGCCGGCATCAACATGGCCGTCTTCAAGAACACCAAGAACCTCGACGGCGCCACGAAGTTCGTGAACTTCATGACCGGTGACGAGGAGCAGAAGGTCCTCAACAAGGCCTACGGCTCCATCCCGCCGGTCAAGTCCGCGCAGACGGACCCCGCCTTCAACACCCCCGGTCTGTCCGTCCTGCGCGACACCCTCGCCAAGAGCGCCTCCGCCCTGCCGCAGGTCCCCGAGGAGTCGCAGTTCGAGACGGTGGTGGGCACCGCGGTCAAGGAGCTCTTCGCCGACGCGGCGGCCGGCCGTCCGGTGACGCCGGAGTCGGTGAAGGCCAAGCTCGAGAAGGCCCAGCAGCAGATGCCCAAGAAGTAGGCACGGATACCTCATGACCACCACCGCCCCCCCGCGCACGGGCAAGCGGACGGTACGGAAGAACCACCCCGGAGCGGCGCCGCGCACCCGCCGCTCCGGGCGGCTCCGCCGCATCTCCCTGCCGTACCTGCTGCTGCTCCCCGCACTCGTCCTCGAGCTCCTGGTCCACCTGATCCCGATGGTCATCGGCATCGTGGTCAGCTTCAAGGAACTCACCCAGTTCTACCTCCGCGACTGGGGCAACGCGCCCTGGGCCGGCCTGGACAACTACTCCCTGACCGTCGACTTCGACGCACCGGTCGGCGAGGCACTGCTGAGCTCCTTCCTCACCACGTGCCTGTTCACCTTCTTCTCCGTGGGACTGTGCTGGCTGATCGGCACGGCGGCCGCGATCTTCATGCAGGAGACGTTCAAGGGCCGGGGCATCCTGCGCACCATCTTCCTGGTGCCGTACGCGCTGCCCGTCTACGCCGCCGTCATCACCTGGGCCTTCATGTTCCAGCGCGACAACGGCCTGGTGAACCACGTCATCCACGACCAGCTCGGTCTCACCGACAGCCCGCCGTTCTGGCTCATCGGCGACAACGCCTTCGTCACCCTGCTGGTCGTCTCGGTCTGGAAAGGCTGGCCCTTCGCCTTCCTCATCATGATGGCCGGCCTGCAGAACATCCCCCGCGAGATCTACGAGGCCGCGGCCCTGGACGGAGCGGGAGTCTGGCAGCAGATCCGCCGCATCACGCTCCCCTCGCTGCGCCCGGTCAACCAGGTCCTGATCCTGGTGCTGTTCCTGTGGACGTTCAACGACTTCAACACGCCGTTCGTCCTGTTCGGCAAATCGGCGCCGGCCTCGGCCGACCTCATCTCCATCCACATCTACCAGTCCTCGTTCCAGACCTGGAACTTCGGCACCGGTTCGGCGATGTCCGTCCTGCTGCTGCTGTTCCTGCTCGTGGTGACCGGCCTCTACCTCCTGTTCACCTCCCGAGGAAGGAGCGCCACCGATGCCTAAGCACACTCAGGCGGTGCAGTCCCGGTCGCCCATGGCGCCCCCCAAGTCGTTCCTCGTGAGCCGGCTGGTGTTCCTGACGCTCCTCACCGGGTTCGTCCTGCTGCCGGTGTACGTCATGATCTCCAGCTCCCTGAAGCCGCTGCAGGACGTGTCGGGGAAGTTCCAGTGGATCCCCTCGGGCCTGACCGTCCAGCCGTACTTCGACATCTGGAAGACCGTCCCCCTCGGCGACTACTTCATGAACTCGCTGATCGTGGCCGGGGCGGCGACCGTCTTCTCCGTCGTCATCGCGATCTTCGCGGCCTACGCCGTCAGCCGCTACTCCTTCCGCGGCAAGCGGGTCTTCACCGTCACGGTGCTGTCGACGCAGATGTTCCCCGGCATCCTCTTCCTGCTGCCGCTGTTCCTCATCTACGTCAACATCGGCAACGCCACCGGGATCGCGCTGTTCGGCTCGCGCGCCGGGCTGATCCTCACCTACCTGACGTTCTCGCTGCCCTTCTCGATCTGGATGCTGATCGGATACTTCGACTCGGTCCCCAGGGACCTCGACGAAGCCGCCAAGGTCGACGGCTGCGGTCCGCTCGGCGCGCTGTTCCGCGTCATCGTGCCCGCCGCGATCCCCGGCATCGTCGCCGTCGCCGTCTACGCCTTCATGACCGCCTGGGGCGAAGTGCTGTTCGCCTCGGTCATGACCAACGACGCGACCCGCACCCTCGCGGTGGGCCTGCAGGGCTACTCGACCCAGAACGACGTGTACTGGAACCAGGTCATGGCCGCCTCGCTCGTCGTGAGCCTGCCCGTCGTCGGCGGCTTCCTCCTCCTCCAGCGCTACCTCGTCACCGGGCTGACCGCCGGCGCCGTCAAGTAGCCCCCTCCCATTGATCTTCGAAAGGCTTGCTGTGTCGGATTCCATTGACCTCGGCGCCTTCCCTCAGGACTTCGCCTGGGGCACGGCCACTTCCGCGTACCAGATAGAGGGAGCGGTCAAGGAGGACGGCCGCGGGCCGTCCATCTGGGACACGTTCTCCCATACGCCCGGCAAGGTCGACAACGGCGACACCGGTGACGAGGCCTGCGACCACTACCACCGGTGGCCCGAGGACATCTCCCTCATGAAGCAGTTGGGCACCAACGCCTACCGCATGTCGATCGCCTGGCCGCGCATCGTCCCCGACGGCTCCGGACCGGTCAACGCCAGAGGCCTCGACTTCTACGACAAGGTGATCGACGGGCTCCTGGAAGCCGGCATCACCCCCTCGGTGACCCTCTACCACTGGGACCTTCCCCAGGCCCTGCAGGACCGCGGCGGCTGGACCGTCCGCGAGACCGCCGAACACCTGGCCACTTACACCTCCGCCGTCGCGCAGCGGCTCGGCGACCGCGTCACCCAGTGGGCCACCCTCAACGAACCGCTCTGCTCGGGCTGGATCGGCCACCTGGAAGGCCGGATGGCCCCCGGTCTGACCGACCTGACCGCCGCCGTCCGCGCCTCCTACCACCTCCTGCTGGGCCACGGCCTGGCCACCCAGGCCATCCGTGCCGCAGCACCCGGCGCGCAGATCGGCCTCGTCACCAACCACTCCACGGTGGTACCCGCCACGGACGACCACGAGGACCTCGCCGCCGCCGTCCGCATGGACGGACACACCAACCGCTGGTGGCTCGACCCGGTCTACGGACGCGGCTTCCCCGCCGACATGCGGGCGCTGTACGGCGTGGAGCTGCCCGAGCGCCCCGGCGACCTGGAGACCATCGCCGCGCCCCTCGACTGGCACGGCCTCAACTACTACTTCCCCGCCACCGTCGCCAACGACGCCACCGGTCCGGTCCCCTTCGCCCGCGAGGTCCGCCTCCCGGACGTACCGCGCACCGGCCTGGACTGGCAGATCGACGCCAACGGCATCGAATCCCTGCTGCTGCGCCTCACCAACGACTACGGGGTGCGGAAGCTCTACGTCACCGAGAACGGCTCCGCGTTCCCCGACACCGTCGGCCCCGACGGCGCGGTCGACGACCCCGAGCGCACCGCCTACCTCGAGCAGCACCTGGCAGCCTGTGCCCGCGCCGTCCGCCAGGGCGCTCCGCTGGCCGGCTACTACGCCTGGTCCCTGCTGGACAACTTCGAGTGGGCCTACGGCTACGACAAGCGCTTCGGCCTCGTCCACGTCGACTACGAGACCCAGAAGCGCACCGTCAAGTCCAGCGGCCGCCGCTACGCGGACATCGTCCGCAGCCACGGCCGGCTCCACGCGTAATCCGGCGGCCGGGCCGTCTCTTTCGGATCTTGCCCGGCCCGGCGCCGGGGGACGGAGCATCCGGAACTTACCCTGTCATATGCCTACCGGCCTGCGTGTTCCGCTGCCTATGGTGTGGCTCCGGACCATCCCGGGCCCGGCACCCTCCCGGCTCCCCACGGGAGGGCTGCCGTGCGTCCGGGTTCAGCCCGGCCCCTGTACGGCCTGTACGTGCCCGCCCTGGTCCACGGTGAGCGCGACCCGCTCGACCTTGCTCATCGCGGCGACCGCCAGCCACACGATGCCCCACAGCAGACAGGTGAACACGGTCAGGACGGCGTGCAGCACGTGGTTCACCTGTTCCCCGCGGACCAGCACGGCCTGGGTGGGGGAGCGCGACTCCACGCGCCACCCGTTGGCGATGTACTGGTTGACCGCCCAGTCGAGGATCATCGTCCGGTGGTTGTCGTCGACGGGCCGGCCCGTCGGAGGGTGGAGAAGGCTCTGCGGCGGCTCCAGTGGTACGCCCCACTGCCGCCATGCGTCACGCTCCGGCATCCGGCTCGCCTCCCCAGACCGCCGGCCCGCCGCCACGCCACGTGATCGGCGGCCAGTCCTCCTCGTCGAGCCAGCCCGCCCGCCGCAGGAACTCGGCCACATCGGACATGCCATGGGCCACGCCGAGTGGCGCATCGCTGCCGTGCACGTGGGCGGTCACCCGTCGGCCGCCCGTGGGGGCGACGGGGTGGACGGTGACCTGTGCCTGGTCGGCCATGCATCAAGCGTGCGCGGACCCGGTCGGTTCAGCACGCCGAGCGTCCCGCCGTACGCGCCGTACGCGCCGTACGGGCAGGCCCCGCGCGCCGCGCGGCACCGGGAGCCGGGCCGGATCGCGTAGCACCGCGCCCCAGGCCCCCGCCTCATGCGCCCCATCCTCCGGACTGGGGTCCGTCCTCTCGTACCCGCACCCCTCGCTACTTAATGAAAGACGAAAGAAAAGTCGTCAAGCTCCTTGACCGGTCGATCGCGTTACGGGCAAGGTCTGGAGAGCGCTCTCCCGTTTCAGGTTCGTTAAAGGAGCACCGATGCCCACTGGCATACCCGTCGATGCGTCGCCACGCAGACGACGTCCAGTTTCCACCCGGAGGGGGATCGCCGGGGCGGTCACGACCGCCCTCTTCGGCAGCCTGCTCGCGCTGGCGCCGGCGGCCCCCGCCGCCTCGGCCGAGCCGCCACTGCTCTCCCAGGGCAAGTCGGTCACGGCCTCCAGCCAGGAGCACTACGGCACCCCGGCAGCCGACGCCGTCGACGGCGACAACGGCTCCCGGTGGTCCAGCGCGGCCTCCGACGCCCAGTGGCTGCAGGTCGACCTCGGCGCCGCGACCGCGCTGAGCAAGGTCGTCCTGCAGTGGGAGGCCGCCTACGCGAAGGCCTACCGGATCGAACTGTCGACCAACGGCACCGACTGGTCCACGGCCCATTCCACGGCCACCGGCTCCGGCGGCACCGAAACCGTGAGCATCACCGGGACCGCCCGCTACGTCCGCATGCAGGGCGTCACCCGGGCCACCGGCTACGGCTACTCGCTGTGGGAGTTCAAGGTGTTCGGTACCACCGGGGGCGACGGCGGCGGCCCGACCCTGCCGGGCGGCGGCGACCTGGGCCCCAACGTGCACGTCATCGACCCCGCGACCCCCGGTATCCAGGACAAGCTGGACCAGGTCTTCCGCGAGCAGGAGTCGGCGCAGTTCGGCAGCGGCCGGCACGCCTTCCTGTTCAAGCCGGGCACGTACGACAACATCAACGCCCAGATCGGCTTCTACACCCAGATCGCCGGCCTCGGCCTGAACCCGGACGACACCACCTTCAACGGCGACGTGACCGTGGACGCCGGCTGGTTCGGCGGCAACGCCACCCAGAACTTCTGGCGCGCCGCCGAGAACTTCGCCGTCAAGCCGGTCAGCGGCACCAACCGCTGGGCGGTGTCCCAGGCGGCCTCCTTCCGCCGGATGCACGTCAAGGGCGACCTCAACCTCGCCCCCGCCGGGTACGGCTGGGCCAGTGGCGGCTACATCGCCGACAGCAAGGTCGACGGCACGGTCGGCCCGTACTCGCAGCAGCAGTGGTACACCCGCGACAGCACCATCGGCGGCTGGACCAACGGCGTGTGGAACATGACCTTCTCCGGCGTCGAGGGCGCTCCCGCCAACTCCTTCCCGGAGCCCCGCTACACCACCCTCGACACCACCCCCGTCTCACGGGAGAAGCCCTTCCTCTACCTGGACGGGAACGAGTACAAGGTCTTCGCGCCGGCCAAGCGCACCAACGCGCGCGGTACCACCTGGGCGAGCGGCGCGCCCCAGGGCGAGTCGGTCCCGCTGAGCAAGTTCTACGTGGTCAAGCCCGGAGCGACGGCCGCCACCATCAACAGCGCGCTCGCCCAGGGCCTGCACCTGCTGTTCACGCCCGGCATCTACCACGTCGACCAGACCATCAACGTCAACCGGCCCGGCACGATCGTGCTGGGCCTGGGCCTGGCCACCGTCATCCCGGACAACGGGGTGACCGCCATGAAGGTGGCCGACGTGGACGGGGTCCGGCTCGCCGGCTTCCTCATCGATGCCGGACCGGTCAACTCCCCGACCCTCCTGGAAGTCGGTCCGGCCGGTGCCTCCGCCGACCACGCCGCGAACCCGACGACCGTCCAGGACGTCTACATCCGCGTCGGCGGGGCGGGCGCGGGCAAGGCGACCACCAGCATGGTCGTCAACAGCGACGACACCATCGTCGACCACACCTGGGTGTGGCGCGCCGACCACGGCGAGGGCGTGGGCTGGGAGACCAACCGCGCCGACTACGGGGTGCGGGTCACGGGTGACGATGTCCTGGCCACGGGCCTGTTCGTCGAGCACTTCAACAAGTACGACGTGGAGTGGTTCGGCGAGCGAGGAAAGACGATCTTCTACCAGAACGAGAAGGCGTACGACGCCCCGAACCAGGCCGCCGTCCAGAACGGCGCCACCAAGGGCTACGCCGCCTACCGGGTCGACGACTCGGTGACCACGCACGAAGCCTGGGGCCTCGGCAGCTACTGCAACTACAACGTGGATCCGAACATCCGCCAGGACCACGGGTTCAAGGCCCCCGTGAAGCCGGGCGTCACGTTCCACAGCCTCCTGACGGTGTCGCTCGGCGGCAACGGCCACTACGAGCACGTCATCAACGACACCGGGGCATCCACCGTTCCCGCGGGCACCTCGACGGTCCCCTCGACGGTGGTCTCCTTCCCCTGAGCCGCCGTCCCTCCCCGCCGGTTGCGCCGACCCACGGAGCCGGCCCCAACTCCCCGGGCCCGGTTTCCGCCCTGCCGCCGCGGCCCGGGGCACCACCGCTCCACCGGCTCCGCCGACCCACGGAGCCGGGCTCAACTCCCCTGGGCCGGGTGAACCGACCTCCGCGCCCCGGCCCAGGGGCCCTTGAGCACACATCGACCAGCCCGGCATTCCCGGCCGGAGCGAGGCCCGAGCACCTGGCAGGGCCGTGCCCGTCGACACAGAGAGCGCTGTCGCGCGGGCGAGGCGCCCCCCCACGGGAGAGCTGGTCAGTTCCCACCGCCATTGACACCAGGAGCCGCAATGTCGACCCGTCCCCCCTCCACAGGCACCCCACCCCGCCGCACGCGCGCCGCGTCCGCCCTCGTCGCACTCGGAGCCCTGTTCGCCTCTTCCCTCACGCTGGTCTCCGCCCCCACCGCGGGCGCCGCGGAAACCCTGCTCTCCCAGGGCAAGCCGGCCACCGCCTCCTCCCAGGAGGGCGAGGGCTACTCCGCGGCCGCCGCCTTCGACGGGAACCTCACCGGCACCCGCTGGGCCAGCCATTGGCGCGACGCCGAATGGATCCAGGTCGACCTCGGCGCCGGCCGCAGCCTCAGCCGTGTCGTCCTCACCTGGGAGGGCGCCTTCGGCAAGAACTACGACATCCAGGTCTCGGACGACGGAACGAACTGGCGCACCGCCAAATCCGTCACCGGCAGTGACGGCGGCACCGACGAGATCGCCGTCTCCGGCAGCGGCCGCTACGTACGGATGAACGGCCTGGTCCGCTCCGGCGGCTACGGCTACTCCCTCTGGGAGTTCCAGGTCTACGGCACCACCTCGGCGGAACCCCCGGCCCAGGGCGCGGTGCGCGTGGCCGGCTCCCAGGGCAACTGGCAACTGACCGTCGGAGGGCAGCCGTACACCGTCAAGGGCCTCACCTGGGGCCCGTCCTTCGCCGACGCCCCGAAGTACATGCCCGACGTGAAGTCGATGGGCGTCAACACCATCCGCACCTGGGGCACCGACGCGTCGAGCAAGCCCCTGCTCGACACGGCCGCGGCGAACGGCGTCCGCGTCATCAACGGGTTCTGGCTGCAGCCCGGCGGCGGTCCCGGCTCGGGCGGCTGCGTCAACTACGTGACCGACGCGGCGTACAAGAGCAACATGCTGACCGAGTTCGCGAAGTGGGTGGACACCTACAAGTCGCACCCGGCCACGCTCATGTGGAACGTCGGCAACGAATCCGTGCTCGGCCTGCAGAACTGCTACAGCGGCACCGAGCTGGAGGCGCAGCGCAACGCCTACACCACGTTCGTCAACGACGTGGCCAAGAAGATCCACACCATCGACCCGGACCACCCGGTCACCTCGACCGACGCCTGGACGGGCGCGTGGCCGTACTACAAGCGCAACGCCCCGGACCTCGACCTGTACTCGATGAACTCCTACGGCGACATCTGCGGGGTCAGGCAGGACTGGGTGGACGGCGGCTACAACAAGCCCTACATCATCACCGAGACGGGCCCGGCCGGCGAGTGGGAGGTGCCGAACGACGCGAACGGCATCCCCGATCAGAAGACCGACGTCCAGACCGCCGAGGGCTACACCACCGCCTGGAACTGCATCACCGGTCACCAGGGCGTGGCCCTGGGCGCCACGATGTTCCACTACGGCATCGAGCACGACTTCGGGGGCATCTGGTTCAACCTGCTGCCCGACGGGCTCAAGCGGCTGTCGTACTACGCGGTGAAGAAGGCCTACACCGGGTCGACCGCGGGTGACAACACGCCGCCGGTCATCAGCAACATGGTCGTCGACCAGGCCGCGCAGGCGCCGGCCGGCGGGGAGTTCACCGTCCGAGCCAACGTCAGTGACGCGCAGAACGACCCCCTGACGTACAAGATCTTCCTCAGCGGCAACTACGCGAACGGCGACAAGCGCTTGGTCGAGGCGCAGTGGCGCGCGACGGGCAACGGGACCTTCGCGGTCACCGCTCCCGAGAAGCTCGGTGTCTGGAAGGTCTACATCCAGGCCGAGGACGGCCGCGGCAACGCGGGCATCGAGACCAAGTCGGTGAAGGTCGTCGCCCCGCCGGTGAGCGGCACCAACGTGGCGCTGAACAAGCCGACCACCGCCTCCTCCTTCCAGGCCCAGTACGGGGACTGCCCCTGCGCGCCGGCCAACGCGACGGACGGCAAGGCCGGCACCCGCTGGGCCAGCGACTGGAGCGACCCGCAGTGGATCCGGGTGGACCTCGGAGCCTCCACCGCGATCCGCACCCTGCAGCTGGTCTGGGACCCGGCGTACGCCAAGTCCTACGAGGTGCACGTCTCCGACGACGGCGCCAACTGGCGCACCGTCCACACCACCACGACCGGCAACGGCGACATCGACACGATCAGCGTGTCGGCGAACGCCCGCCTCGTGCGGCTGAACCTGACCGCACGCGGCACCGGCTGGGGCTACTCCCTCCACGAGTTCGGCGTCTACAGCTGACCCGGTGACGGTGCGTCCCCTACGGATCTCCGCGCTGCTCCTGACCGGAACCACGCGGGCCGCGGCGCGGTACTGAACGCGGAGTACCGGCTGCCCTGACCCGGCCGGCCCTCCGTACGGGCCCGGCTCGCCCCGTCTTCACGACGGGGCGAGCCGGGTCTTCCGTCATGTCAAAAGTGTGGACTCAAAGGGGACTTGACGGTGCGTGCGGGACACACACAGGCTTGGAGAGCGCTCTCCCATAGGTGAGGAGCGGATCACGTGAATGGGGTGGGGATGAGCGAGGACATGCTCGATCGACTGGTGGAGAAGCTCGACCTCGTGCAGAAGGTGCGGCTGCTGTCCGGGGCCACGACATGGCGGACGGCCGGCGAGCCGGCCATCGGCTTGCGCGAGATGGTGACCTCCGACGGCCCCGCCGGGGTGCGGGGCGAAGCCTGGGACGAGCGGCTCACCTCTGCCCTGCTGCCCTCGGCGTCCGCGATCGGCGCACTGTGGGACGAGGGCCTGACCGAGGAACTGGGGGGTCTGCTCGCCTCCGAAGCGGTCCGCAAAGGGGTCGACGTCGTCCTCGCGCCGACGCTCAATCTGCACCGCACTCCGCTGGGAGGCCGGCACTTCGAGTGCTTCTCGGAGGATCCCGTACTGACGGGCCGCACGGGCGCGGCGCTGATCCGGGGCATCCAGGCGGCCGGGGTGGCGGCCACGGCCAAGCACTACGTGGCCAACGACTCGGAGACGGGGCGGATGCACGTGGACGTGCGGGCTTCCGAGCGGGTGCTGCGCGAGGTGTATCTGGCGCCGTTCGAGGCAGCTGTCGAGGCGGGCGTGTGGCTGGTGATGGCCGGGTACAACGGCGTGAACGGCGCGACCATGACGGCCAATCCGCTGCTCGCCGAACCGCTGAAGGGCGACTGGGGCTTCGACGGGGTGGTGGTTTCCGACTGGGGCGCCCTGCGTTCGACCAGGGAACCGGCGCTCGCCGCACTGGACCTGGCCATGCCGGGACCACAGGGCCCGTGGGAGGTGCTGCTCGTCCAGGCCGTGGAGGACGGCCACGTCCCCGAGGCGGCCGTCGACGAGAAGGTGCGGCGCCTGCTGAGGCTGGCCCTGCGGGTGGGGGCCCTGGAATCGAACCGGCGCCCGAGTGCCCCCGCGTTCGGGTCGGATGAGACCCGGACACTGCTGCGCCGAACCGTGGCCGCGGGATCCGTGCTGTTGACCAATCGCGGGGTGCTTCCGCTCGCCCCGGCCTCCGTGCGGAAGGTCGCCGTCATCGGCGTGCACGCCGGCTCCCCGCGGGTGCAGGGCGGAGGCAGCGCGGGAGTCTTCCCCGCGCGGGTGGTCACTCCCCTCGACGGGATTCGCGCCCGGCTGGACGGTCTGGCCCAGGTCGTGCACGTGCCCGGTCCGGGGCTGGGCGTTCCCCCCGCGCCCCTCGGTACCGGCTGGTGCAGCGACCCGCGATCGGGGAAGCCCGGTGTACTGGTCCGCCTCCTGGACGAGGCGGGACGCGAGCTCCACGCGGAACACCGGTTGTCCGGAACGCAGTTGGAGCCGCCCGTGGTTCCCGCCGCGCGGACGGTGGAGATCAGCGCGCTCCTGAGGCCGCCGGCGACGGGGGAATGGACCTTCGCCGTCGCGGGCTTCGGCCGCATGAGCCTCGCCCTCGGCGGCCGGACCGTGCTGGACGGGGAGTTCCCGTGCACCACCGACGACCCGGCCATCGTCCACGTGAACCCGCCGCGCCACGCGGTGCGGGCGACCGTGGACTCGACGGAACCCGTTCTTCTGACGGCCCGGCGCGAACTGGTCCCCGGAGCCGGGCGCGCCACGATCGTCGCGGCGGCGCCCCCGGAGCCCGACGCGGCGGCCGCGCTCGCGGAAGCGGTCCGGGCGGCCCGCGACGCGGACGCCGTGATCGTGGTCGTCGGCACCACCGAGCACACCGAGACCGAGGGCCACGATCGCGGCGACCTCTGCCTGGGCGGCCACCAGGACGCGCTGGTCCGCGCCGTGGCAGCCGTCAACCCGCGCACGATCGCGGTGGTCAACAGCGGCGGCCCGGTAGAACTGCCCTGGCGCGACGAGGTGGGTGCGGTCCTGCTCACCTGGTTCCCCGGACAAGAGGCGGGATCCGGGCTCGCCGACGTCCTGTTCGGGGACGCCGAGCCCGGCGGCCGCCTCCCCACCACCTGGGCGGCCTCCTTGGCCGACGCACCCGTCACCCACGCCCGACCCGTCGACGGCCGGCTCGCCTACGACGACGGCATCCACATCGGACACCGGGCCTGGCTCCGCACCGGAAAGGAGCCCGCCTACTGGTTCGGCCACGGCCTCGGCTACACCGGCTGGGAGTACGAGGCGATTCACGCCCCGGACGAAGCGGTGGCGGGCTCCCCGTTCACGGTCCGGGTACAGGTACGCAACACGGGCAGCCGGCCCGGCCGTGAGGTCGTGCAGGTATACCTCGCCCGCCCGCAATCCACCGTCGAGCGGCCCGCCCGCTGGTTCGCCGGCTACGCCGCGGTCCACGCGGAACCGGGCGCCTCGGTGATCGCCGCAGTGCGGGTTCCGGCGCACGCGCTGCGGCACTGGTCCGATACCGAGAAGGCCTGGCGCACGGAGCCCGGGACGTACCAGATCATGGTGGGCCGCTCGGCCGGCGACCTGGCGTGGGAAGGGGCGCTGACCCTCAGGGCGGTCTAGTGCTCTGACCGCGCAGGTTCACCGGGTTGCCGGGCAGTGGATGAAGGCGCCGGTCATCCTTGCTGCTCTACGGTGAAGTCCATGGAGCTGACGGCGAAGATGATCACGATTGACTGTGCGGAACCCCGGGAGCTCGCCGACTGGTGGGCGGTGGTTCTGGGAGCGGAAGTTGCCCAGGACTTCGGTGAGTTCGTCATCCTCGCGGCCCGTCCTCTCGTCCTGGGGTTCCAGCGTGTGCCCGAGGAGAAGCCGGGCAAGAACCGTGTCCATGTCGACTTCTCCTCTCCGGACCGCGAGGCCGATGTGGACCGGCTGGTGAAGCTGGGGGCGAGGGTCGTCGGCGAGCACACCGCGCCGGGCCTTGCGTGGACCACGCTGCAGGACCCCGCGGGCAACGAGTTCTGCGTCTCCGGCTGACCCTTCCGGCCGCGAGGTCAGAGCGCTAGGCCGTGGCGGAAGAGGTGCTGGTCTCGGCGTGTCGTGCTTCCATCGCGGCGATCACGCGCTGCCGGGCCGGCCGCCGGGCCTGCCTGAGCTTCGCGTCGGCCAGGAGGAGGGGGACGTACCAGAGCCAGCCCCACACGCTGTAGGACAACGCCCCGCTCAGTACCAGTGCCTTGCCTCGGGCGACCCGGGCGGCGCCGGCTCGGCGATCCGCTCCCTGAGCGGACCCGCCTTGCCGCCACGGCGCGGATGCGTCCAGTTGTCGGCCCGCAGGCAGAGCTCCAGGTACGAGACGAGCAGTCCGAGGTCGTCGGGCCACCGCGCGAGCCCCGCCGTGTAGGCGGCCTCCGCCTCCGCGTCGTGGTCGTCCTCGTCCTCCGCGGCGTGCGCGAGTCCGAGCCACCGGTAGAGCGCCGGGTCGGATCCCAGCTCGGACAGGCCGGATTCGGCCACGCTCCGGACCTTGGCGAAGCCACCCACCGCGAAGAGTTCCTCGCAGCGTACGGCGTGGTCGTCGGGTGTCATGTTTCCCGTCCCAGTCGATCAGTACGGTCACTTTCAGCCACACGAACCCGCTGGTCAAGGGTCAGACCTGGCCGGCTCCGCCGTCCACGAAGAGTTCGATCCCGGTGATGAAGCTGCTCTCCCCCGAGGCCAGGAACAGGGCCGCCGCGGCCACCTCCTCGGGGTGCCCGGCCCGGCCGAGCGGGACCCCGGCGGTCGCCCGCTCGCGCACGTGCGCCGGGGCGCCGGCCAGGGCCGGGGTGTCGATCGGGCCCGGGCTGAGGGTGTTGACCCGGATGGAGCGCCCCGCGAGTTCCAGTGCCAGGGTGCGCGCGAGGGACCGTACGGCCGCCTTCGTGGCGGCGTACACCCCGTACCGCGTGGACGCGGAGGAGCCGGCGGCCGAGCCCAGCAGGATGACCGAGGCGCCGTCGCGCAGCAGCGGCAGGGCTCGTTGGACGGTGAAGAAGGCGCCCCGGAAGTTGAGGTCCGAGGTGGCGTCGAACTGCTCCTCGGTGAACTCGGCGAATCCGCCGGCCGGCCCGCCGCCCGCGTTCACGACCAGCACGTCGATCGCCTCGCAGCCCGCGGCCGCGACCGCCGCGTAGAGCCGGTCCAGGTCCGCGACGCGGGACGCGTCACCACGGACGGCCACCGCGGCCGGGCCCAGGTCACGGACCGCCGCGGCGAGTTCCTCCGGCCGCCGCCCGGTGACGAAGACCCGGGCGCCCTCCTCCACGAAGCGCCGGGCCGTCGCCAGACCGATGCCGGACGAGCCGCCCGTGACGACGGCGGTCTGTCCTTCAAGCCGTCCCGTGCATCCCGTGCATCCCGTGCATCTCGTACATCCCGTAGATCCCGGACGTCCTGTGCTTCGCGTACGTCCTGTGCGTCCCGTCCGCATGACCGTGCCTCCGCGTCCCGAGGGGGAGGCGGGTGCGGTCCGCCGGCGGGAAATCCTAGTGGCGCGCGCGGGCGTGCGCGCGGTAGTTCGGTGGAATGCCGGACCCGCGCGCCCCGCACGGTGTACCGGGGCGGGCGACGGGGGAGGAGCGGGGCATGGACGAGAACGCGGGCCCCGATCCGGGGCTCTACGGCCCCGGCTCCGTGACCTGGCAGTGCCACGGCGACCCGGTCATGTGGATCGCCGGGGTCCGCGCGCTCTACCTCCAGGCCCTGCACCCGCGCGCGGTCCGCGGGGTCATGGAGAACAGCTCGGCCTTCAGCGGGGAGCACGGCGGGGGCGACGCCTGGGGACGCCTGCTGCGCACCGCCGACTTCGTCGGCACCGTCACCTACGGCACCACCGACGCCGCGGAGCGGGCCGGCGCCCGCGTCCGCAAGATCCACACCATGCTGTCGGCCACGGATCCGGCCACCGGCGCACGGTTCCGCGTGGACGAGCCCGAGCTGCTGCTCTGGATCCACTGCGCCCAGATCGACAGTTTCCTGCACGTCCTGCGCCGCTCCGGGGTCCCGCTCACCCCCGCGCAGGCGGACCGTTACGTGGCCGAGAACCGCGTCAACGCCCGTCTTGTCGGCCTCGACCCGTCCGGGGTACCGGGGGACACCGCTGCCCTGTCCGCCTACTTCGAGCGGATCCGCCCCGAGCTCACCGCCGGACCCGACGCCCGCGCCGTCGACGCCTTCCTGTGCGCCCCGCCCATCCACCCTCTCCTCGTCCCTGGCCGAAACCTGGTGTGGCGCCCACTCGCGGCCCTCGCCTACGGATCCCTCCCCGGCTGGGCGCACCAGCTGTACGGCCGCCCCGCACCGGCCCCGCGCAGCGTCACGCGCCGCCTGCGTCTCACCGGTAGCCTGCTGCGCAGCATTCCCGCAGGTCTGCGCTGGCAGCTGCCTCCAGGTCACATCTTGAAAGCGATGCGCCGCATGGGCCCCGGGAGCCGCCCCGCGCCGTACACACTGCGTACATCAGCGGCCATACTGGACCGGCCGGGGAGGGCGTAGGACGCAGGGCGACACACGGGGGCGACTTCAAGACATGGCGGAGTCCAGACTGATCCACGGCCGGTACAGGTCGCTCGATCTGATCGGCCGCGGCGGCATGGGCGAGGTGTGGCGGGCCCGCGACGAGTCGCTGGGCCGGCAGGTCGCCGTCAAATGCCTCAAGCCCATGGGGCCCGAGCAGGACACCCACTTCACCCAGGTGCTGCGCGAGCGCTTCCGCCGCGAGGCCCGCGTCGCCGCCTCCCTCCAGCACCGCGGCGTCACCGTCGTCCACGACTTCGGCGACGACAGCGCCGCCGGCGGGCCCCTCTACCTCGTCATGGAGCTCCTCGAAGGCCGCAACCTCAGCCAGCTCCTGGAGGACAACGACGCGCGCCCGCTCCCCGTGGACGTGGTCGTCGACATCGCCGAGCAGATGGCCGCCGCCCTCGGCTACACCCACGAGCAGGGCGTCGTCCACCGCGACCTGAAGCCCGCCAACATCATGCGGCTCACCGACGGCACGGTGAAGATCTGCGACTTCGGCATCGCCCGGCTCGCCGCCGACATCGGCTTCACCGCGAAGCTGACCGGCGGCGGCATGGCCATGGGCACCCCGCACTACATGTCGCCCGAGCAGATCGCGGGCGGCGAGGTGGACCATCGCAGCGACCTCTACTCCCTCGGCTGCGTCCTGTACGAGATCGCCACCGGAGCCCCGCCCTTCGACCTCGGCGACTCCTGGTCCGTGCTGGTCGGCCACCGCGACACCGCGCCCGTGCCGCCGCGCGAGCACCGCCCCGAACTGCCGCTCTCCTTCGAGCGGCTGGTGCTCGACCTGCTCGCCAAATGCCCCGAGGACCGGCCGGGCGACGCCCGCCACCTGCACCGGCAGCTCGTCGAGGCCAGGCTGGGCCCCGGCGCGGCGACCGGAGCGCACCCGCCGCTGCCCGAGTGGGCCGACGGGATGACCGCCGGACGCAAGGCCGGCATCGAGGCCCGCCCCGCGAGCGGGGAGTGGGCCGTCCTCACCGGCTCCTGGACCGCCGCACGCCCGGACGGGGAGCAGCGGACGACCGCCGGAGCCGCCATCGCCCCCACCGGCACCGCCGCCCGGGCCACGCCGACCGTCGTACGCCCGCGTCCGGCCGAGGACCCCCGGCTCACCGCCGTCTACGGGTTCCCGCACGGCCCCGGCTCCGCCGAGGATCCTCGGGGTGGCGTGGCCGCGCTCGACGCCGGCCATGCGCGGGCCTTCGCCCTCAGCAGGGCCGGCCGTACCGAGGAGGCCCTCGCCGGGTACGCGGCCGTCGCCGAAGGACGCACCCGGGTGCTCGGAGCCGACCACCCGGACACCCTCGCCGCGCGGCAGGAGGCGGCGTACGAGACGGGCCTGCTCGGCCGCCACCAGGAGGCGTACGAGGGCTACCGCGCGGTGCTCACCGCCCGGGAGCGCACCGTGGGCCGGATCCACCCCGACACCCTGCGCTGCCGGCACAACCTGGCCTGCGCGCTGGGCGCCCTCGGCCGCTTCGCCGAGGCCCACGCCGCCGCCGCCGAGGCGGCCGCCGACCGGGCGGCCGTCCTGGGGGCGGAGCACGCGGACACACTGCTGACCCGGTACGAGGTGGCGTACGCGCTGGGCCGCCTGGAACGCTGGGAGGAGGCCCTGGAGGCCTTCCGCCACATCGCGGCCGTACGGGAGCGGGTGCTCGGCCGCGACCACCCCGACACCCTGGCCGCCCGCTACGAGGCCGGGATCGCGCTCGGCCGGACCGGGCGCTCGGCCGAGGCCCTGGAGCTGTTCCGGGACCTGGTCCGCGACCGCACCCGCGCCTACGGGGCCGCCGACCCGGAGACCCTGCGCGCCCGGCACGTCCTCGGGGTGAACCTCGGGCGCCTGGAACGCTGGGAGGAAGCGGTGGCCGAAGCCCGGGAGGTGGGCGAGGCACGGGCCCGCACGCTCGGCGCCGAACACGCCGACACCCTGGTCAGCCGCCGCGAACTCGCCGTGGGGCTGGGCCGGCTGGGCCGCTGGGACCAGGCGCTGCCGGTCTACCGGGAACTCTCCGGCATCCGCGAGCGGTCGCTGGGCGACGGCCATCCGGACACGGTCGCCGCCCACGCCGACGAAGCGCACTGTCTGGAGCGGCTGGGGCAGGTGTGTTACCAAGAGCCATGACGACCTCGCGCGGCTTTGGGCACGACGTGTACGACGCGGTGATCGTGGGCGGGGGCCACAACGGCCTCGTCGCCGCCGCCTACCTGGCCCGGGCCGGCCGCTCGGTCCTCGTCCTGGAGCGGCTCGGCCGCACCGGCGGGGCCGCCGTGTCCACCCGGCCGTTCCCGGGCGTCGACGCCCGGCTGTCCCGCTACTCCTACCTGGTGTCGCTGCTCCCCGCCAAGATCGTGCGCGAGCTGGGGCTGGACTTCGAGGTGCGCAGGCGCACGGTCTCCTCGTACACCCCCGTCGAGCGCGCCGGACGCCCCGGCGGACTACTGGTCGGCGGCGGCGAGGCGCGCACCCGGGAGTCCTTCGCGCGGTTGACCGGCTCGGAGCGGGAGTACGAGAACTGGCGCGCCTTCTACGGGACCACCGGGCGGGCCGCCGAACGCCTCTTCCCGACGCTGACGGAGCCGCTGCCCACGCGCGCGGAGCTGCGGACGCGGCTGGATGACGAGGCGGCCTGGCGGATGCTGTTCGAGGAGCCGATCGGGCGGGCCGTCGAGCGGGAGTTCGCCGACGACCTGGTGCGCGGGGTCGTCCTCACCGACGCGCTGATCGGCACCTTCGCCGACGCCCACGACCCGGGCCTGGCCCAGAACCGCTGCTTCCTCTACCACGTCATCGGCGGAGGCACCGGCGACTGGGACGTACCCGTCGGCGGCATGGGCGCGCTCACGGACGCGCTGGCGGCCTCCGCGCTGTCGGCCGGGGCGGAGATCGCCACCGGGCACGAGGCGCTGCGCATCGACACCGACGGCACGACCGCCCCGGCCGAGGTGACCTTCCGTACGGCGACGGGCGAGGGGCGGGTCGCCGGCCGGGTGGTGCTCGTCAACGCCTCCCCGCGGGCACTGGCCGAACTCCTGGGCGAGGAACCGCCGCAGCCGGCCCCCGAGGGGGCCCAGCTCAAGGTCAACATGCTGCTGCGCCGCCTGCCCCGGCTGCGGGACACCTCCGTGGACCCGCGCGAGGCCTTCGGCGGCACCTTCCACATCGCGGAGGGGTACGAACAGCTCGCCCGGGCCCACGCGGAGGCCGCCGCCGGCGAACTGCCCTCCGTACCGCCCTCGGAGATCTACTGCCACTCGCTGACGGATCCGACGATCCTGGGGCCCGAGCTGGCGGAGCAGGGCTACCAGACCCTGACCCTCTTCGGACTGCACGCCCCGGCACGGCTGTTCGGACACGACAACCAGGGGGCGCGGGAGGTACTGCTCGCCGCCACCCTCGCCCAGCTCGACGCCCACCTGGCCGAACCGCTCACCGACTGCCTGGCCTTCGACGCCGACGGCCGCCCGTGCATCGAGGCCAAGACCCCGCTCGACCTGGAGCGCGAACTGCGCCTGCCCGGCGGGCACATCTTCCACCGGGATCTGTCCTGGCCCTACTCCGAGGAGGGCGGCGGCCGTTGGGGCGTGGAGACCGCCCACCGCAACGTACTGCTGTGCGGCGCGGGGGCGGTCCGCGGCGGCGGCGTCAGCGGGGTCCCCGGCCACAACGCGGCGATGGCGGTACTGGGGCACTGAGAGGGCGGACGCCGGGCGCGAGGCCCTCCTACGGGGCGGTCGGCGAGACGATGAAGTGACAGACCGCGCTCGTCGTCGAACGGCTCGACGGACCGTCGGTGGTACGTACCCACCAGCCGTACTGGCGCCCCCGTTGCAGGGCTACCGGGACCCGCACCGATACGGTGCCGCTCCCGAGCACCTTGGCACTCGGCGAGTTCTCATCGCCCATCACGATCGGCTGAGGCAGGGTCTTGTCGGCGCTGTCCCAGATCGAGAACTCGGCCCACACTTCGCGGGACGGGTCGGGGTGGGCGACGTACGCGGTCAGCTCCGGGGTGGAGGTGTCCACGGTGCCGAACTCCCCTGGCGTGTTGGCTTTGGCGTGGCAGCCGGGGCCCGTCTCGTCGGTGGTGGTGGGCCGGGTCACGGTCCCCGTCGGCGGGGTGAGCGAGCCGGCGGCCGAGGCGGCCTGCGCGGCGGTCATCGCGTAGTCATAGGCCTTGACGGCCTGGAGGGAGCCCTTGAAGAAGCCGTTCTGGAGCCCCTTGACCTCGTCCCGGCCCACGACGAAGGGACCGGTGGCCGACCAGATGTCCGTGTGGCTCGCGGTGCCGGCCGGGACACCGTTGACGTAGAGGGCGACCGTGTTCGTCGCAGCGTCGAAGGTCCCGGTCAAGTGGGTCCACGTGTTGGTGACGGCGGGCGTCTTGACCTGGTCCACGCTCCACGTGTCGCTGTCGCCCTTCGGGAGGGCGAACCGCCAGGTGCTGTCGGGCTGGTTGCACCAGAGCATCATCCCGCTGATGGTGACGCCGTCCTGGGCCAGGACCACCGAGGTCCCCGCAGTGGTGTCGACCTTGGCCCAGGCGGAGACGGTGAAACCGCGGGTGGTGTCAACCGCGGGACCGGAGGCCGTGATCTGGCCCGTGGTTCCGTTGAGGACGGCCGTACCGCCGTGGTCGTTCGTCCAGCCGACGCCGGTCGTGGCGGTGCCGGTGTGCCCGGCCGCGGTTCCCAGACGCCAGTCCAGTCGCGGACCGCCCTTGACCGAGCCGACGAGGGGCGCGTGGTCGGAGTGTCCGGTGGGCACGCAGCCCTTCGGGTCGGTCACCGTGCAGGCGGTCTGCGCCGAGTAGTCGGCGTCGTCGGCCTGCTCGACGAGCGAATCGCAGGCACCGAAGCTCTTGGGTCGGCCACGGTGTCCCCGGTGTGGTACGCCCGCTGGTCGCACTCGGCCTGCGAGCTGAACAGCGACCGCAGCTTGTCCTTCTGCAGGGTGTTGAAGTCACCCCCGAGAATCACCGGGCGGAACCCCTTCACCTGGTCTGCGACGGCGGCGATCTCGGCCGCGTAGGCATCGTCGGCCGCGGTGATCTCGGCGGTCGTGCGCCTGTCGAAGCTGTTGTAGATGTGGGTGGTGCACAGGTGGGTCTCCCAGCCTGCTACCCCCGCGCACAGAATATTGCTGGTGCCCGCGGTGGGCGGCAGCGGCAGCGCGGTCTCCCGCGACCAGTTGATCTCGCCCTTCACGAGGATCGCCACGCCTACGTCACCGGACAAGACGCCCCGGCACGTCGACGAGGCGGGGGTCGGCTCGGCGGGGGGCGGCGGGTTCTTCGGGGGGCGCATGACGGGCGCCGAGACGGCTGACCACTCGTCCTTGCCGAGCAGTTCGACGATCTGATCGACTTGGCTGGCACCCTTCTTGTCGCTGTTCTTCGTACCCGCGCACACCTCCTGGAGCAGGATGGCGTCCAGCTTCTGCGCGCGCACGAGGTCCGCGATCGCCACGGCCTTGGTCAGGTTCTTGCCATCGGGCGTCTTCGTGTTGCGCTCTGGGCAATACCCGTCCTGCGCCAGGTTCTCGATATCCGCATTCCACGCCCTTTGGTACGACACCCGGCCTGGTGCCCGGATCCGGCCCGGAAACGATCATGGGCCGGATCGAGAGCCTGCCAGATCCGCGATCGTGCTTGGTGCGGGGTTGGCGGCTATGCCACGGGGTCGATCACGACGATCGGGATCTCCCGGCTGGTCTTGGTCTGATACTCGTCGTACGAGGGCCAGTGCTTCACCATCAGCGGCCAGAACCCGGCACGCTCCTCGGAGGTCGCGGTCCGCGCGATGCCCTGGACCACCTTCGGGCCGACCTGCACCCGGACCTCGGGGTGCTCGCTGAGGTTCCGGTACCAGAGCGGGTCCGCGGGGTCGCCGCCCTTGGAGGCGACGATGAGGTAACGGCCGCCGTCCTCGCCGTAGATGAGCGGGGTCCGCACGGGCTTCCCGGACTTGCGGCCGATGGTGGTGAGCAGCAGGGTCTGGGTGTTGTTCCAGTACTGCCCCTCGGTCCCGCCGGACCCGACGTACAGCTTGACGTGATCCAGGGTCCAGCCCGGCTTGGGGTCGATCGGGTTGTCCCAGTCGATGTCGGTCATATGGGTTCGCCTTCCTTCGTGTTGAACGGTCAACGAACCACAACAACGAGCGCCACCGCCACAGGGCACGGCCCTTCCGGCTCAATCCGGAAGTGCGAATCCGCAGAAGAGGTCGTCCATCATGCGCCGCGAGGCGCGGGCCGGGGTGGCGCGGACGGCGAGGTCGCGGGCGGCCGCCGCGAGGGGGTGCGTGAGGGCGGCGACCCGGCCCGCGCGGCGGGAGCGGATGCGCAGGGCGTCGGTGCGGGCGCAGCGGGCCGCGCTGTAGGCGGCCAGGGCGGCCGGTACGTCGGCCCCGTCCAGCAGGTGCGCGAGGACGGCTGCGTCCTCGACGGCCTGGCCCCCGCCCTGGCCGAGGTTCGGGGTCATGGCGTGCGCCGCGTCACCGAGCCACGCCAGCCGGCCCTGGTGGAAGCGGGGGAGCGGGGCGGCGAGGTCGTACAGGTCGTGCTGGAGCACGGCCGCCGGGTCGATCCGCTCCAGCAGGGCGGGGATCGGATCGTGCCAGGTGCCGTAGCGGCGCAGGAGTTCGGCGCGGACGTCGGCGGGCCGGTAGCCCTCGGGCACGACCGCGGTGGCGTAGAGGTACACGCGGCCGTCGGCGAGCGGGACGACGCCGAAACGCTCCCCTCGACCCCAGGTTTCGGCGGCGGCGCGCACGGGCGGGCCGTCGGCGGGAAGGACGGTCCGCCAGGCGGTCTCCCCGCTGTAGCGCAGGCCGGGGTGGGCCGGGAAGTGCTGGCGGCGGACCGGGCTGTGGATGCCGTCGGCGGCGATGACCACGTCGGCGGTGAGGGTGCCGGCCGAGGTGTGGACGACGGGCGGTCCGTCGGCGCCGACGCCGTCGACGGCGGTCACGGCCGTGCCGTACCGCAGGGCGCCCTCGGGGAGCGCGTCGGCCAGGGCGGCGGCGAGGTCCGTGCGGTGCACGGCGAGCGGGGGCCGGCCGTACCTGGCGGCCAGCGCGGCGCCGTCGGCGCGGCTCAGCAGGCGGCCGCCGGGGCGGCGCAGGTCCATCGCGGCGGGGGTGGCGTGCCCGGCCGCGCGGGCGGCGTCGAAACCGATGGCGTCGAAGGCGCGCAGGGCGTTGGGGGCGAGCACGATTCCCGCGCCGACGGCGGACGGCCCCGTGGCGCGCTCGCAGACGGTGATGTCCCAACCGCGGCGGTGCAGGGCGACCGCTGCGGCGAGTCCGCCGATCCCGGCGCCCGCCACCACCGCTCGATGTCGAGTCATGGCAGTTCCCTCCCCGTTCCCTGCGTCCTCTACATCTGTAGAGGACGTGGTCGCCACTCTACACTTGTAGAGTGGCCGTATGCACTCCCCAGAGCGCGGAAGCGACCGCAGAACACTGATCGCGGACAGCGCGATCGACCTCGTGGCCACCGCAGGGCTGCGGGGCCTGACCCACCGGGCGGTCGACGGCGCGGCCGGGCTTCCGGCGGGCAGCACCTCGTACTACTTCCGTACGAGGGAGGCGCTGATCGGCGCCTGCTACGCGCGGCTGGCCGAGCTGGACCTCGGTGACTTCGACGAGGGCGCCGCGCCCTCCGCCTCGTCCGCCTCCTCCTCCCCGATGGGCCGGGACGCCGTTGCCGCGGCGCTCGCCGCGCTGCTGTACCGATGGCTGACCTCGGGGCGGACCCGTCAACTGGCGCGCTTCGAGCTGAGCCTGGAGGCCGCGCGGAACCCGGAGCTGGCGACGGAACTGCACCGGGCCGGCCAGGGCTCGCGGGACCGGGCCGCCGGGATCCTCGCGGCACTCGGCGCCGCCCGGCCGGTCGAGTCCGCCGAACTCCTGGTCGCGTGGGCCGACGGACTCCTCTACGACCGCCTCGCGGGCGCGCTCGCCCGCTCCCGCCCCGCCCCGCAGCTGGCCGAACTGACGTCCGTGACCCGCAGGATGATCGACGCGGCCCTCGCCTAGCCACCGACCCGAGTCCCTGCGGCCGCCCCTGCGGCTTTCAGTCCGCCGAGCGGGACCAGCCCGTCGCCTCGATGCGGGAGGCGTCCGCGGGGCGGTCTTCGGCGAAGAGGAGGTGGGCGGGTTCCGAGACGCGCAGGATGTCCACGTAGGCTCCGCGGCCCACGTAGCGCCCCTGGGCGGTGTGGCGGAAGCGGAGGCGGACCTCGCGGCCGGCCCAGGCGGTGAGCGGGGCTTCGAGCCGGTGCCAGATGCGGCCCGACCAGCCGGAGACGGAACCCTGCGGCCAGTGTTCGGCGGCTCCGCCGGTGGCGCGGACGGTGGTGAAGGGGAGCGGCTCCCAGGTCTGCCCGTCGGCGGAGGCCTCCACGTGGAGCGTTCCCGCGCCGGGCACGGTGTCCCACCACAGCGCACAGCGCAGCCGGGCGGATCCGGTGACCGGGGTGAGGGCCGGGAGGGTCAGGGTGCCCGAACCGCCGGTCTCCATGCCGGAGTACCAGGCCGGGCCGCCGTGCCTCGTGCGGACGGGGATCGCGCGGGCGAAGCGGTTGCCGACGGCGACCCGGGGAGCGCTGCCCGCGCGCCAGGTGCGCACGGGGTGCACGGAGTTGCCCAGGAGGATCAGGAAGGAGTCCGTGGAGGGGTCCAGGACCAGCGAGGTGCCGGTGAAACCGGTGTGGCCGGCGGAGTGCGGGGTGGCCATGGCGCCCATGTACCAGTGCTGGTAGAGCTCGAAGCCCAGGCCGTGGTCGTCTCCGGGGAAGGCGGTGTTGTAGTCGGTGAAGAGGAGCTCGACGGAGGCGGGGCGCAGGATGCGCTTGCCGGCGTAGACCCCGCCGTCGAGGAGGGTGCGGGCGAGGATCGCCAGGTCCCAGGCGGTGCCGAAGACGCCGGCGTGCCCGGCGACGCCGCCCAGCGCGTGCGCGTTCTCGTCGTGGACCTCGCCCCAGACGAGCCCGCGGTCCAGCCCGGACCACGGGGGGCGCTGCACCTCGGTGGCGGCCGTGACCCGGCGCCAGGAGAGCGGTGGGTTGTAACGAGTGCGGTGCATCCCGAGCGGAGCGGTGATCTCGTCCTGGAGCAGGAGATCCAGAGTGTGACCGGTGATCCGTTCCAAGAGCAGTTGGAGGGCGATGAGGTTGAGGTCGGAGTAGCGGTAGACCGTCCCCGGGGTCTCCTGCGGCCTCACCGACCACAGCAGCCGCAACTGACCCGCCCGAGTGGGCTCCTGGTAGAACGGGGCCCAGGACCGCAGCCCCGACGTGTGCGTGAGGAGCTGACGCACGGTGATCGACTCCTTGCCCCCGCCCGTGAACTCCGGGAGGTACCGGTTCACCGGCGCCTCCAGCTCGAGGCGCCCGCGCTCCATCTGCTGCACGGCCAGCAGCGAAGTGAACAGCTTCGAGAGGGAGGCCAGGTCGAAGACCGTGTCCTCGGCCATCGCGATCCGTTGGGCCGCCGGGAACTCCCGGACCCGGTCGGTGCGGCCGTCGTAGTCGGCGTACCGGACGGCGTCGCCGATGGCCCGGTGCAGCGCCACGGTGCGGCCCCGCCCGGCGAGGACCACGGCCCCGGCGTAGTAAGGGTGTTCGGGGGAGGGGCCGAGGAAACGCCGCGCCTCGTTCGCCACCCCTTCGAGATGCCTCTCCAGCAGCCCCGCCTGGCGGGCGGACCCGTACCGCAGCCGCAGTCCCTGGAGCGCGCGCCGCTCGGCGGGCCCCCCGGAGGCCCCCGCGGACCCGGGCAGTGCGGCCTGGAGCACGAGCACACCACCCAGCGCCAACAGCCGCGCCCCGAGCCGCCGCCGACTGAGCCCGCGCACGCTTCCGCCGCCGCCGTCCGCCCCGGGCCCGCCGCCGTCCGTCCCGGCCCCGCCGCCGTCGACCTCTGGCCCGCCGCCGTCCGTCCCGGGCGCGCTGCCGCCTCCGTCGGGCGCCGTCGGGCCGGTCGTGCCGGAGCCCTTCGTGTCACCGTCGTTCCCGGCTGCCCCTGGTGCCTTCATGACCGGTCCTCCCGTCCGCCGCCGTGCCCTCCCGAGTATCTGCCCGCTCACGACGCGGGCCCCGCGGTGACCGGCCGGCAAAGAATCTGACGCTGCATCAGAAAACCTCTTCCCTCGGCGGCCGGGCTGCGGCATCCTGCCGCCCATGGAGACGGAGCTGAGCAGGAAACTGGGAATGGAACACGCCATCTTCGGCTTCACGCCCTTCCCGGCGGTGGCCGCTGCCATCACCCGGGCGGGCGGGTTCGGAGTCCTCGGGGCGGTCCGCTACACCGCCCCCGACGACCTGAAGCGCGACCTCGACTGGATGCAGGAGCACACCGACGGCAAGCCCTACGGGCTCGACGTGGTCATGCCCGCGAAGAAGGCCGTCGACGGCGTCAGCGAGGCCGACATCGAGGCGATGATCCCGGCCGCGCACCGGGAGTACGTCCGCGACACCCTCGCCAAACACCACGTGCCCGAGCTTGCCGAGGGTGAGGCTTCCGGCTGGCGCATCACCGGCTGGATGGAGCAGGTCGCCCGCAACCAGCTCGACGTCGCCTTCGACTACCCCATCAAACTCCTGGCGAACGCGCTCGGTTCCCCGCCCGCCGACGTCATCGCGCGCGCCCACGACCACGGAGTCCTCGTCGCCGCCCTCGCGGGCAGCGCCAAGCACGCCCGCCGGCACGCCGAGGCCGGCATCGACATCGTCGTCGCCCAGGGCTACGAGGCCGGCGGACACACCGGCGACATCGCCACCATGGTCCTGGTCCCCGAGGTCGTCGAGGCCGTCGCCCCGCTCCCGGTCCTCGCCGCCGGCGGCATCGGCAGCGGCGAGCAGATCGCCGCCGGACTGGCCCTCGGCGCCCAGGGCGCCTGGCTCGGCTCCCTCTGGCTGACCACCACCGAAGCGGACATGCACTCCCGCGCCCTCACCGAGAAACTGCTCGCCGCGGGCTCCGGGGACACCGTCCGCTCCCGCGCGCTCACCGGCAAGCCCGCCCGGCAGCTGCGCACCGAGTGGACCGACGCCTGGGACGACCCGGAGGGCCCCGGCGCACTGCCGATGCCCCTGCAAGGACTCCTCGTCGCGGAGGCCGTGTCCCGCATCCAGAAGTACGAGATCCAGCCGCTGCTCGGTACCCCCGTCGGGCAGATCGTCGGCCGGATGAACAGCGAACGCAGCGTCCAGGCCGTCTTCGACGACCTCACCAGCGGCTTCGAGCGCGCCATCGACCGCATCACCCGCATCGCCGGCCGGGCCTGAAGATCCGAGGAGTGGACAAGATGACCGACACGCCCCCCAACGGCTTCTGGGCCCAGGCGGCCGCCGACCCCGAGCGCACCGTCCTCGTCACCCCGGAGGGCGAGACCTGGTCCGCCGCCCGGCTGCACGCCGACGTCAACCGCCTCGTACACGGCCTGCGCGCCGCCGGGCTGGAGCGGGGCGACGTCTTCGCCGTCGTCCTCCCCAACAGCGTCGAGTTCCTCACCGCCTATCTGGCCGCCTCCCAGGCCGGGTTCTACCTCGTCCCGGTCAACCACCACCTCGTCGGCCCCGAGATCGCCTGGATCGTCTCCGACTCCGGAGCCAAGGTCCTGATCGCCCACGAACGGTTCGCCGACGCGGCCACCGCCGCGGCGGACGAGGCGGGCCTGCCCGCGAGCCACCGGTACGCGGTCGGAGCGGTCGCGGGCTTCCGCTCGTACGGCGAACTGCTCGACGGGCAGCCGGACACCGCCCCGGGCGACCGCACGCTCGGCTGGGTCATGAACTACACCTCCGGCACCACCGGCCGGCCGCGCGGCATCCGCCGTCCGCTGCCCGGCAAGCTCCCGGAGGAGACGTACCTCGGCGGCTTCCTCGGGATCTTCGGCATCCGCGCCTTCGACGACAACGTCCACCTCGTGTGCTCGCCGCTCTACCACACGGCCGTCCTGCAATTCGCCGCAGCGGCCCTGCACATCGGGCACCCGCTGGTCCTGATGGACAAGTGGACCGCCGAGGAGATGCTGCGCCTCATCGACGAGCACGCCTGCACGCACACCCACATGGTGCCGACCCAGTTCCACCGGCTCCTCGCGCTCCCGCAGGAGACCAAGGACGCGTACGACGTCTCCTCCATGCGGCACGCCATCCACGGCGCCGCACCCTGCCCCGACCACGTCAAGCGGGCGATGATCGACTGGTGGGGCGGGTGCGTGGAGGAGTACTACGCGGCGAGCGAGGGCGGCGGCGCCTTCGCGACGGCCGAGGACTGGCTGAAGAAGCCGGGAACCGTCGGCAAGGCCTGGCCGATCAGCGAGCTCGCCATCTTCGACGACGACGGCGAGCGGCTGCCCGCCGGCGAGCTCGGCACCGTCTACATCAAGATGAACACCGGCGGCTTCAGCTACCACAAGGACGAGGGCAAGACGAAGAAGAACCGCATCGGCGACTTCTTCACCGTCGGAGACCTCGGCCTGATGGACGAGGAGGGCTACCTCTTCCTCCGCGACCGGAAGATCGACATGATCATCTCGGGCGGGGTGAACATCTACCCGGCCGAGATCGAATCGGCGCTGCTCACCCATCCGGCGGTCGCGGACGCCGCCGCCTTCGGGATCCCGCACCCCTCCTGGGGCGAGGAGGTCAAGGCGGTCATCGAACCGGCCGAGGGCTTCGCGGCGAGCGACGCCCTCGCCGCGGAGATCCTGAACCACTGCGAGCGGCAACTGGCCGGGTACAAGCGGCCCAAGACCGTGGACTTCATCGAGACGATGCCGCGCGACCCCAACGGCAAGCTGTACAAGCGCCGGCTGCGCGAGCCGTACTGGGAGGGCCACGAGCGCGCGATGTGAGGACCGGGCCGGCCCTACGGGGCCGGCCCGTCCCATCCGTCCGCCACGCCCGGAATTTCGTGAGAAGTACCACGTCAAAGGCGTGTAGGCGGCTGTTCGACCGCACAGGCCGGACAGTTCTGGCAAGTTGGCTGATATGAGTACGGCAACCCACAGATCCCCCCTGACCGACTGGACCGTCCTGGTCCCCGTGGTGGCGCTCGTCGCGCTCGTCTTCAGCTGGGGACGCGACCTGCCTTCGCTCGCCGTGGCCCTGGTGGCCCTCTGCCTGGCCGGCGCCGTGCTGGCGGCGGTCCACCACGCCGAGGTCGTCGCGCACCGGGTCGGCGAACCCTTCGGCTCGCTGGTCCTCGCCGTCGCGGTCACCGTCATCGAGGTGGCCCTCATCGTCACCCTGCTGGCCGACGGCGGGGACAAGACCTCCTCCCTCGCGCGGGACACCGTCTTCGCCGCCGTCATGATCACGTGCAACGGCATCGTCGGCCTGTCCCTGCTCGTCGGGGCCCTGCGCAACCGCGTCGCCGTCTTCAACGCCGAGGGATCGGGCGCGGCCCTGGCCACCGTCGCCACGCTGGCCGTACTCAGCCTCGTCCTGCCCACCTTCACCACCACCAAGCCCGGCCCCGAGTTCTCCACGGCCCAGCTCGCCTTCGCCGCCACCGCCTCCCTCGCCCTCTACGGGCTGTTCGTCGCCGTCCAGACGGTCCGCCACCGCGACTACTTCCTGCCCGTCGACACCAAGCGGATCCGCAAGGAGGCGGCGCAGGCGGCCGCCGCCGCGGCCGCCGGTGAGGAGGACGAGCACGCCGAGCCGCCCACCGCCCGAGCCGCCCTGATCAGCCTCGGCCTGCTGCTCGTGGCGCTCGTCGCCGTCGTCGGAAACGCCAAGGCGGTCTCCCCGACCATCGAACGCGGAGTCGCCGACCTCGGCCTGCCCTACGCCGTGGTCGGTGTGATCATCGCCCTGCTCGTCCTGGCACCCGAGACCCTCGCCGCCGTCCGCGCGGCCCGCCGCGACCGCGTGCAGACCAGCCTCAACCTCGCCTACGGCTCCGCCATCGCGAGCATCGGCCTGACCATCCCGGCCATCGCCCTCGCCACGATCTGGCTCTCCGGGCCGTTGGTGCTCGGGCTCGAACCCGTCCACATGGTGCTGCTCGCGCTGACCGTCGTCGTCAGCGCCCTCACCATCGTCCCGGGCCGCGCCACCCTGCTCCAGGGCGGCGTGCACCTCGTGCTGCTGGCCGCGTACCTCTTCCTCGCCGTCAGCCCCTGAGTGCGCCGCGACCCCGTACGACGGGCCCCGGAGGCCTGCCGTACGGGGTCGCGGTCGCACCGGTCAGTGCCGCTCGCGCGGCCAGACCACCTTCAGCCGGGGCGAGGTGAGGATGTCCCGCTCGCAGAACCGTGCCTTCACCCAGCGCTCCTGGGAGAAGAGCCGGGTCTGGTCGGCCGAGTGCGGGGAATTCGGGTTCGAGGACTGGCTGTACGTCAGCAGGGTGCGCGCCACCGGGCAGCGGCCGCCGTCCCAGCCGACGGCCTGGATGTGGCTGGAGCCGTGCAGGACCTCCGGGTAGCCGCCGCCCGCCGCGTTCCACGGAGCCTCGATCTTGTTCCAGACGCCCAGGGCCTCCGTTCCGCCGCCCACCGGCAGCTTCTGCCCGCCGCGCACCACGAACTGGTGCTCCCCGAGCGGGGCGTCGGGTGCGATGCCCGCCTTCCCCAGCTCCGCCACCGTGTCGGCGAGGGCCCGCCCGATCCCGGGCGCCGACTGGTTGAGCGTGCGGGGTGTCCGTACCGGATCCGCCGCGTCGAAGGGCACCAGCCACAGCTCCTTGGCCGCCGTGCTCGCGGTCAGCTTCCGCCAGAACCGGTCGAAGAGCAGGGCGCCGCGGCTCGTGCTGTCGGCCGTACGGTTCCAGGCCGCCAGCACCCCGCAGGCCGCCGACACGTCCACGGCGGCGCCGTCGGAGCCCGTGGCCGTCCCGCCCGGCAGCGCCGCGCAGGCCTTCGCCGCGTCGGCCGCCGCCAGATCACCGGCCGGGACCCGGTTCGCGAACTGCTGCTCCTGCAGGTCCGCCACCGTAAGCCCGCCCCGCCCGGCCATCGAGGAGACGTCCTCCAGGGCGCCCCGGGTCCGCAGTGAGCGCGGGGTCCCGACATTGCCCCAGATCCGCTCGTAGCCGGTGAGCGGCTGCTCCGCGTTGGCCAGCCAGGCGCTGTCGTTGGAGTTCTCGGCGTACGGGGCATCGCGCAGCGTCGGCGCCCTGCCCGGGCCGAAGACCCCGGGCTGGACCGCGTCCGGGTCGGAGCCGGGCGCGCAGTCACCGCGCGAACCGTCCAGCACCGCCAGCCCCGAGGACGGGTACGTGGCCCTGCCCAGCGGGGTCGAGCAGCGCGCGGCGAGCTCGTCCGTGATCCGGGGGAGCACCTGGGACTGGGTGAAGAGGGTGCCGCCCGCCGAGTCGGCGGCCACCGTGTTGACCCAGGGCAGCCCCTGGGTGCGCCGCAGGGCGTCCTGAACGCCGGCCACCGAGCGGGCCCTGCCCATGGCCAGGGCCGTGGCGGAGCCGCGCATGTTCGCGGCATTGGGGTCGGCCAGCGCGTAGGCGGTGGTCGTGGTCCAGGGCAGCGGGAGGCCGGCGCCGAGGCCGGACAGGACCGGGCCGTAGCGGGTCCACCACTGGGTCCGGGTGACCGGGGCGCCGCCCGGGACCGGGACGCTGACGGTCCGTGCGGTCATCCTCTCCGGCTTGCCGTCCACCAGATAGGCGGTCGGGTCGGCCGGGTCGAGGGCCAGCTGGTGGAGGTTGACGGGGGTGCCGGTGGCCACCGTGTGGCTCCAGGCCACCTTCTCGTTGAAGCCGATGTTCACCACGGTGGTGCCGAGCAGCGAGCCGCCCGAGACGTTCAGCTCGCCGGGGATGGTCTGCTGCGACTGCCAGAACCGGCGGCCGCCCTGCCACGGATAGTGCGGGTTGCCGAGGAGCAGGCCGGAGCCGCTCGCGGTGGTGGAGCCGGCGAAGGCCACCGCGTTGGAACCCATGTCGTAGCGGCTGGTGTCGAAGAACTCCCGGGCCGCCTCCGCGGCGGCGGCCGGATCGACGCCGGCCGGATCGACGCCGGCCGTGTCCGGGACGGCCGTGGAGGGCGGGGCGGCTCCCGGGGCGCCCGGGGGCCGCGCCGAGGTGATGCCGTCGACGGCGCGGCCCTGGCCGCCGAGGACCGAGACGGCGAAGCCGCGGGCGGCGATGTCGGTGGTGGTGACCGGGCGCACCCAACCGGCGCCCTTGCAGGCCGGGTCGGTGATCTGGTTCTGGGCCAGCCAGGCGTTGTAGCCGGCGGCCCAGCCCCGCATCAGCTCTTTGACCTCCTTGCCCGGCCCGGCCGGCGCGGGCACGGCCAGCAGCTTCTCCACGGTGCCGGAGTCGCGCACGCCTTTGAAGAACAGGTCGCTGGAGAGGTTCCCGGCGGCGGAGGAGAGCGACCCGTCGGGCGCGGTGTCCGGGCCGAACCACCGCGACCGCTCCCCGGAGACGGTCAGGAACCCGTCGGCGAGCACGCACACCTGGTCGGCGGCCTGCGCCCAGCCGGTGCCGAACCCGAGGTGGGCGTAGTCCCGGGCCAGGATGTGCGGGATCCCGTTCTCGGTGTAGCGGATGACGGCGGAGAGGCCGCCGCCGGACGGGCCGGAGCCCTGGTCCAGGGCGGCGGCCCCGGGTATCGCCGAGACGGCTGCCAGCAGCGCGGTGCCGGTGACGGCGGCGCGGCGGAAGCGCGGACGGGCGCGACGGCGTCCGTGGAGTAGGCGCAACGTACCTCCCAAGTAGCCTGCGGACGGGCGCGATCGCCCGAGCGGGTGGGTGGTGCTGGTGTGCCCCCACACTCATGCAGGCCACCTGACGTCATGTCAACATGCCGTTTGGTATCCCTGGATGTTCCGGCCGGCCATCCACGGCGCCCGGGTCATTGACCCCGGCCGCACGCGCAGACGAAGATCCCGCCATGACCCCGGTGCGGAAGAACACGGTCGACGGACTGCTCCACGACAGCGCGCGGCGCGTCCCGGACCGGGTCGCGGTCCGCTACCGCGAGCGGACCTGGACCTACGCGGAACTCGACGCGGCCGTCTCCACGGGCGCGGCCGTCCTGCGCGGGCGCTACGGGCTGGCCGAGGGGGACCGGGTCGCGACCTTCGGGCACAACTCCGACGCCTACCTCCTCGCCTTCCTCGCCTGCGCCCGGGCCGGGCTCACGCACGTCCCCGTCAACCAGAACCTCACCGGGGAGGACCTCGCGTACATCCTGGAGAACTCCGGGAGCTCCCTCGTCCTCGCGGACCCCGAGCCGTCCGGGAGGGTCCCGGACGGGTTCGCCGTACGCCCGCTGCGCGACGCGCCCGGCTCCTTCCTCGCCCTCCTCGCCGAACCGGCGGAGCCCGCCGGACCCGGGACCTTCACCCGCTCCGGGGACCCGTCCCGGCTGGCGCAGCTGCTGTACACCTCCGGGACCACCGCCCTGCCGAAGGGGGCGATGATGACGCACGAGGCGCTCTGCCACGAGTACGAGAGCGCGATCGCGGCCCTGGACCTGGCGGAGGGCGATCTGCCGGTGCACTCCCTGCCGCTGTACCACTCGGCGCAGATGCACGTGTTCCTGCTGCCGTACCTGGCGGTGGGCGCGCGGAACACGATCGTGGACGCCCCGGTCGCGGAAGAGATCTTCGACCTGGTGGAGGCGGGGGAGGCGGACAGCCTGTTCGCGCCGCCGACGGTGTGGATCGGGCTGGCGAATCACCCCGACTTCGCGGACTTCGCCGTCCGTGACCTGTCCGCCCTGCGCAAGGCCTACTACGGCGCCTCGATCATGCCGGTGCCGGTTTTGGAACGGCTGCGGGCGCGGCTGCCCGGTCTCGGCTTCTACAACTGCTTCGGCCAGAGCGAGATCGGCCCGCTGGCCACGGTGCTGCGGCCGGAGGAGCACGAGGGGCGGATGGACTCGTGCGGTCGGCCGGTGCACCACGTGGAGGCACGGGTCGTCGACGAGGACGGGGCCGAGGTGCCGGACGGCACGGCGGGCGAGGTGGTCTACCGCTCCCCGCAGCTCTGCCTGGGCTACTGGAACGACGCGGAGGCGACGAAGAAGGCCTTCCGGGACGGCTGGTTCCGCTCCGGCGACCTGGCGGTCCGGGACCCGGAGGGGTACTACACGGTCGTGGACCGGGTGAAGGACGTCATCAACTCGGGCGGGGTCCTGGTCGCCTCACGGCAGGTCGAGGACGTGCTCTACACCCACCCGGGCGTGGCCGAGGCGGCGGTGGTCGGCCTCCCGGACGAACGGTGGATCGAGGCCGTCACGGCGGTGGTGGTCCCGCGCGACGGGGTCACGGAGGCGGAACTCCTGGCCTACGCCCGCGAGAAGCTGGCGCACTTCAAGGCCCCGAAACGGATCCTCTTCGTGGACGCCCTGCCCCGCAACGCGAGCGGCAAGATCCTCAAGCGCACCCTGCGCGACCGCTTCTCCTCACCGGCCTGAGCGCAGTCAGCGGAGCTCGTCCGACAGCAGCCCCATGGTGAACATGTCGAACCAACGGCCGTCGCGGCGGAAGACCTGACGCAGGCGGCCCTCCTCGACGAAGCCGACCTTCTCGTAGGCCTTGCGCGCGGCGTGGTTCTCGGTGACCACGGTCAGCGTCACCTTGTGCAGGCGCATGTCCTCGAACCCGTAGCGGCAAGCCGTCCGCACCGCGTCGGTGGCGTAGCCGCGCCCCCAGTACGCCTTCTCGCCCAGGTAGATGTCGAGTTTCGCGATGCCCTTCTCCGGTTCCGCATCGTGCAGGGTGACCAGCCCGACGAGCACGCCGTCGGCGAGCGCTTCGATGCCGAAGAGCAGGTCGCCGTAGGAGTTGCGGGGGCGCTCGGTCAGCCACGTGCGGACGCGCTCCACCGGCTGGGCGTAGTTGTCGTCCATCCAGCGCATGACCTCGGGGTCGTGGTTCCAGCGCCACAGGGCCTCGGCGTCCTCGGGGCCCATCGCCCGCAGTTTCACCAGTTCTCCGAGCGCCATGCCCACCACACCTCTGGTCCATCTCGTGATCATTTTGCGAACCATGAAGTGGTATCACGGCCGGCATCGCACGCTCAATCGAATTCCGCTTCGCGGAGGCGGCGCAGGACGAGGTGCTCGTGGAAGAGCCGGCCGACGAGGGCGCCGCCGTAGACCACGAAGCCGACGCCGACCAGCCAGGACTGGACGACCAGGAGGGTGCCGAAGGGGCCGTAGGTCACGGCGTTGGAGGCGATCAGCGGGGAGAACACCAGCTGCGAGAAGACCCGCAGGCCGAGGAGGCCCAGGCTGGTGCACGCGGCCCCCGGGAGCAGGGCGCGCCAGCGGACCCGCCCGCCGAGGAGGATCCACTGGGAGGTCCAGAAGAACAGGCAGGTGCCGATGAGATCGCCCGTGGTGCCCAGGACCGTGCCGGGCGCATCGTCCGAGGGGGCGGGGATGAGGACCAGCAGCCCGAGGTAGCAGACCAGCAGGGCGAGCCAGACGACGTGCCGCCACATGGTGTGCCAGCGGGCCGTCGGAAGGTCCCAGACCTTCTCGTACCCGGTCTGCACGGCGGAGCCGAAGGTCAGGCCGAAGACCGCGAGGGCGGCGAGACCGAAGGCGGTCGTCCGCTCCAGCGCGAGGTCCGCGGCGCCGAACAGCATCTCCACCCGCTCCCGGGAGAACTCCGTCACCCCGAGGGCCTGACCGAGCCAGCGGCCGAAGCCCGACCCGCTGCCCGGCGCCGCGGCCGCGACGACGACGAGCAGCGGCACCAGGGTGAGGAAGCCGAGGGCGGCGAAACCCATGGCCCGGTGCATCAGCTCCATCTCCCGCCCACGGCTCCACGCCAGCCCGGCATGGGAAGCCTGGAGCCGGTCGTGGAGCCGCCGGAAGGTCGAGGTCACGCCTCTCTCCCTACCCGGATGGGCCCGCGGCTTCCCGGAAGGCCCCCCGAGTGGGCCCGAAGGGGTGGATCCGGCGGCGGTCCGGCCCTCCGGCGCGGGCGCTCGTCCGTCCCGTGTGCGCGGCGGGCTCAGGCTCGAGCTCAGCCTCAGCCTCAGCCTCAGCCTCAGGCGTCCCGGAGGTCCACCAGCCGCTTGATCTTGCCGACCGACCGCTCGAGGGTCTCCGGATCCACCACCTCCACCGTGACCGAGACGCCGACCCCCTCCTTGACGGCCCGCACCACCGAGGCCGCCGCGGCCTCCCGCTGGCCGGCGTCGCTCTCGCGGCGTGCCTCCACCCGTACCGTCAGGGCGTCCAGCCGCCCCTGCCGGGTCAGCCGGAGCTGGAAGTGCGGAGCCAGGGCCGGGGTCCGCAGGAGCACCTCCTCGATCTGGGTGGGGTAGAGGTTCACCCCGCGCAGGATGATCATGTCGTCGCTGCGGCCGGTGATCTTCTCCATCCGGCGGAAGGCCGGCCGGACGGTACCGGGAAGCAGTCGGGTCAGGTCCCGGGTGCGGTAGCGGACGATGGGCATCGCCTCCTTGGTGAGCGAGGTGAAGACCAGCTCCCCGGGCTCGCCCTCCGGCAGCACGGCGCCCGTCAGCGGGTCGACCACCTCCGGATAGAAGTGGTCCTCCCATATGTGAAGACCGTCCTTTGTCTCGGCGAACTCCTGTGCGACACCCGGGCCCATCACCTCCGAGAGCCCGTATATGTCCACCGCGTCGATGTTCAGGCGTTCCTCGATCTCGCGGCGCATCTCCTCGGTCCACGGCTCGGCGCCGAAGATCCCCGTGCGCAGGGAGGTGGCGCGGGGATCGATGCCCTGGCGCTCCATCTCGTCCAGCAGGGTCAGCATGTAGGAGGGGGTCACCATGATGACCTCCGGCCGGAAGTCCTCGATCAGCCGGACCTGCCGGTCCGTCATCCCGCCCGAGGCGGGGACGACCGTACAGCCCAGGCGCTCCGCGCCGTAGTGCGCGCCCAGGCCTCCGGTGAACAGGCCGTACCCGTAGGCGATGTGGACGATCTGGCCGGGCCTGCCGCCCGCCGCGCGGATCGAGCGGGCGACGACATCCGCCCAGGTGGACAGGTCCCCGTCCGTGTACCCGACGACGGTCGGGCGGCCCGTGGTGCCGCTGGACGCGTGGATGCGGCGGACGTCGGAGCGCGGCACGGCGAACATTCCGAAGGGGTACTGGTCGCGCAGATCGGACTTGGTGGTGAAGGGGAACAGCGCGAGATCGGAGAGGGAGCGGCAGTCGTCGGGATGCAGGCCGGCCTTGTCGAAGGCCTGCCGGTAGAAGGGCACCCGGTCGTACGCCCGGCGCAAGGTCGCCCGCAGCCGGGTCAGCTGGAGCGCCGCCAGCTCGTCCCGCCCCATCCGCTCGCCCTCGTCCGCAACGCCGTCGTGGCCCTGTGTGTACGTACCCATGCCGCCCACCCCTTGTCCAAGTAAACCGACCGATCATTCGGTAGATTGCCGGACCCCGGCGGCCAAATCAATTACTCGAACGAGTGATCGTCTGCTGGGATTGTGTCCATGTCGACCTCCACGCACTCCACCTGCACCTTTACCTTCACCGCTGATGACGGAACCGAACTCGCGTACCACGTCCAGGGCGAAGGGGAGCCCCTGATCTGCCTCCCGGGCGGCGCCATGCGGGCCTCCGCCTACCTGGGCGACCTCGGCGGACTGTCCGCCGGGCGCCGGCTGATCCTGCTCGACCTGCGCGGCACCGGGGACTCCGCGGTCCCGGCGGACCCCTCGACGTACCGGGTCGACCACCAGGTGGCCGACGTCGAGGCGTTGCGCATCCACCTCGGCCTGGACGGCGTCGACCTGCTCGCCCATTCCGCCGCCGGCAACCTGGCCCTGCTCTACACGGCGGCCCACCCGCGGCGGGTGCGCCGACTGGCCATGATCACGCCGACCTGCTGGGCCGTGGACCTCACGGAGTCCCCGGAAGCCCGCCTCGCGGACGTCCGCCGCAGGGGCGGCAGCGAGCCCTACGACACGGCCATCGCGGCCTACGAGCGGGCGCTGGCCGCCCTGGCCGCCGGAGAGGTTCCCGCCGAGGCCGACTGGGCGGCGGCGATGCCGCTCGCCTACGGGCGCTGGGACGGGGAGGCGCGCGCCCACGCGGCACTGAGCCCGGTCCAGAAGAACGCCGAGGCCTCCGCCGCCTTCGCCGGTCCGGGAGCCTTCGACCCGCCCGCCACCCGGGCCGCGCTGGGCCGGTTCGCCGGAGAGGTGCTGGTCTTGGCCGGGGAGCTGGACTCCAATCCCTCCCCGGCCCTCGCCGCCCGGCTCGCGCAGCTCTTCGCGCGGGGCGTCGTCGACGTGCAGCGGGGCGGCGGGCACTTCCCGTGGCTGGACGGAGCGCCGTGGTTCGCGGCCCGCGTCGAGCGGTTCCTGGCCACCGGGGCCTGAACGGCGGCCGCACCGGGCCGGGCGCGTACGGTCGAAGCAGGCGCCCGGCCCCGTGCGTACGAACACGCCGGCGGGCCGGGACCCCTCAGGGCCCCGGCCCGCCGGCGGGCGATGCGATGCGATGCGGCGCGTTGTCAGCTCGTGGTGTCCGCGCCCGCGTCCGCCTCCGTGGCCACCGACTTCGCCCACCGGTAGTCCGCCTTGCCGCTCGGAGAGCGCTGGATCGCGGGGGCGACGACGAGCTGGCGCGGGATCTTGTAGCCCGCCAGCTTGGTGCGGCAGTGGGCCTGGATCTCGTCCAGCGTCGGGTCGGCGGCGCCCTCCCGGATCTGGACCACCGCGGCGACGTGGCTGCCCCACTTCGGGTCCGGGACCCCGGCGACCAGGGCGTCGTAGACGTCCGGGTGGGACTTCAGGGCCTGCTCGACCTCCTCCGGGTACACCTTCTCGCCGCCCGTGTTGATGCACTGGGAGCCGCGGCCGAGGACGGTGACGATGCCCTGCTCGTCAACGGTCGCCATGTCGCCGAGCAACACCCACCGCTCGGATCCCTTCTGGAAGAAGGTTTCCGCGGTCTTGACGGGGTCGTTGTAGTAGCCCAGCGGTACGTACCCGCGCTGCGCGAGCCGTCCCGGTTCGCCCACCGGAACCGGCTCGTGGGTGACCGGGTCGACGACCTGCGTACGCTCGTTGACCTCCAGCCGGAAGCCCTTCTCCGGGCTGGAGTCGTTCGTCGCGCGGCCGTTCGAGCCGGACTCGGAAGAGCCGAAGTTGTTCAGGAGCATCACGTTCGGCACGAGCGCCTGGAACTCGGCGCGCACCGTCTCCGACATGATCGCGCCGGAGGAGGAGACGCTGAAGAGGGAGGACAGGTCGGTGCCCTTCAGGGGCCCGTTGAGGGCGTCGATGAGCGGTCGCAGCATGGCGTCGCCCACCAGCGAGACGCTGGAGACCTTCTCCTTCTCGATCGTGCGCAGCACTTCCTCGGGCGCGTACTTGCGGTGGATGACCACCCGCTGCCCGTAGTTGAAGGCGATGAAGGACGTCAGCGTGGACGTGCCGTGCATCAGCGGCGGCGCGGGGAAGAAGGTCAGCCCGGCGCCCTTCGCCGCGACCCGCTCGGCCAGTTCCTCGGGACGCTTCACCGGTTCTCCGGTGGGCTCGCCGCCGAACAGGCCGGCGAAGAAGAGGTCCTCCGCGCGCCACATGACGCCCTTGGGCATACCGGTCGTGCCGCCGGTGTAGATGATGAACAGGTCGTCGGGGGAGCGGGGCGGGAACCCGCGCTCCGGCGTGCCGGCCGCCTCCGCGTCGGCGTACGCGACCGGCGCGATCGAGGGCTCCGGGGCGCCCTCGGGGGTCGGCCCGACGCGGATCAGGTGGCGGAGCTTCGTCGTCTGCGGGAGGGCCGCCGCGACCCGTTCGGTGAACTCGCCCTCGAAGACGAGCGCGGCGAGGTCGGCGTCGTTGTAGAGGTAGACGAGCTCCTCCTCCACGTACCGGTAGTTCACGTTCACCGGTACCAGGCGGGCCTTCAGGCAGGCGAGGACGGTCTGGAGGTACTCGATGCCGTTGTAGAGGTGCAGGCCCAGGTGCTCACCGGCCTTCAGGCCGCTGTCCAGTAGATGGTGCGCGATGCGGTTCGCCGCCGCGTCCAGCTCCGCGTACGTGAGGCGGCGCTCGGCGCCGGTCCCGGGGTGGTCCACGTACACGAGGGCCTCGCGGTCCGGGACCACGTCCACGACCGACTCGAACAGGTCGGCAATGTTGTACTCCACCGGTCCTCCTGACCCAGAAAATCCCATGGCTGGTCTGCTCGGCGGTCATTAGAGCGTCGCCAACCCCAACAGGGAAGGGGACCGTCCAAGAAATCTGACTGGGTGTCAGAAAACTATTGAACTGCACCGGCCCCTCCTGCAACCTGTTCTAGGTCTTGAGACGGGAGGACGGCAATGGGTGGGACAGAACACCTGACCGTGGAACGCCACGGAGCCACGCTGGTGCTCACCATGAACAGGCCCGAGGCGAAGAACGCGCTCTCGCTGCCGCTGCTGGTGGGGCTGTACGACGGCTGGCTGGAGGCCGACGCGGACGACACGATCCGCTCGGTGGTGCTGACGGGGGCCGGCGGGGACTTCTGCGCCGGCATGGACCTGAAGGCCCTGGCCGGCAAGGGCATGGCGGGCGACCAGTACCGGGACCGGCTGAAGGCCGACCCGGACCTGCACTGGAAGGCGATGCTGCGCCACCACCGGCCGCGCAAGCCCATCATCGCGGCGGTCGAGGGCTACTGCGTGGCGGGCGGCACGGAGATCCTCCAGGGCACCGACATCCGGGTCGCGGGGGAGGGAGCCACCTTCGGACTGTTCGAGGTCAAGCGGGGGCTCTTCCCGATCGGCGGCTCGACGGTACGGCTCCCGCGGCAGATCCCGCGGACGCACGCGCTGGAGATGCTGCTGTCCGGGCGGCCGTACGCGGCCGAGGAGGCGGCGCGGATCGGGCTCATCGGGCGGGTGGTACCGGACGGGACGGCGCTGGCCGCGGCGCTGGAGATCGCGGAGCGGATCAACGCGTGTGGGCCGCTTGCGGTGGAGGCGGTGAAGGCGTCCGTCTACGAGACGGCGGAGATGACGGAGTCTGAGGGGCTCGCCTCCGAACTCCTGCGGGGGTGGCCGATCTTCGACACGGCCGACGCCAAGGAGGGCGCGCGGGCGTTCGCCGAGAAGCGGCCCGCGCTGTATCGGCGGGAGTAGTTTCCGCGCCCCCGCGCCGGGCCCACCCGTTCCGGTGGGGCGGTCCGCGGTCCGGGTGCGGCGCCGTTGCCGGGGACCAGTCCCCGGACCCCTGCTCCTCAGACGCCGGAGGGGCTGGATTGGCCCCGGCGGTGCCTGGTTCGCGGGGCGGGGCCGGATGCACGGGTGCGGCGCCGTTGCCGGGGACCAGTCCCCGGACCCCTGCTCCTCAAACGCCGGAGGGGCTGGATTGGCCCCGGCGGTGCCTGATTGGCCCGGCGGTGCCTGATTCGTCCGGCGGAGCCCACGGGGACCTGCAGAGCCTGATTCGCCCGGCGGGGCTGCGAGTGCCCCGCCCCCTACATCGGAGACCCACCCATGACAGCCGCGTCGCCACCCGAGATCCTCCGCGCACCCCTCGTCGTCGAGTTCCCCTTCACCCGCTCCCTCGGACCCGTGCAGAGCGCCTTCCTCACCGGGCTGCGCGAAGGGGTCGTCCTCGGGGTCACGACCGCCGACGGCAAGGTGATGGTGCCGCCCGTCGAGTACGACCCCGTCACCGCCGAGGAGATCCGCGACCTGGTCGAGGTGGGCACCACCGGGACCGTCACCACCTGGGCCTGGAACGGTTCGCCGCGCCCCAACCAGCCCCTCGCCACGCCCTTCGCCTGGGTGCTCGTCCGGCTCGACGGCGCCGACACCGCGATCCTGCACGCCCTCGACGCCCCCGGCCCCGAAGCCGTCACCACCGGCATGCGGGTCCGCGTGCGGTGGGCCGCGGAGCGGACCGGCGCCATCACCGACATCGCCTGCTTCGAGCCCGCCGGGGACGGGGCGGCGGGCGCACAAGCGACGCCGCACAGCGGGGAGTTCGCCGACGCCGTCACCGGGATCGTCGCCGAGGCCCGCCTGGACTACTCGTACAGCCCCGGCCGCGCGCAGACCGCGTACATCGCCGGGCTCTCCGAGCAGAAGACCATCGGCGAGCGCTGCCCCTCCTGCCACAAGGTGTACGTCCCCCCGCGCGGCGCCTGCCCCACCTGCGGGGTGGCGACGAGCGACCGGGTCGAGGTCGGGCCGGCCGGCACCGTCACCACCTACTGCATCGTCAACATCAAGGCCAGGAATCTTGATATCGAAGTGCCGTACGTCTACGCCCACATCGCCCTGGACGGCGCCGGCCTCGCCCTCCACGGCCGGATCGGCGGCATCCCATACGACCAGGTGCGGATGGGGCTGCGGGTCGAACCCGTCTGGACCGAGGGCGGGCGCTACCCCGACCACTACCGCCCCACCGGAGAGCCGGACGCGGACTACGACGTGTACAAGGAGCTCATCTGATGGCCCGATACGCCCGCGAGGTCGCGGTGATCGCCTTCGCGCAGAGCGACCACCTGCGCCGCACCGACGAGCTCAGCGAAGTCGAGATGGTCATGCCGGTCCTGCACCGAGTGCTGGCCGCCACCGGACTGAAGGCGGGGGAGATCGGCTTCACCTGCTCCGGTTCCAGCGACTACCTCGCCGGCCGGGCCTTCTCCTTCACCATGACCCTCGACGGGGTCGGCGCCTGGCCGCCCATCTCCGAATCGCACGTGGAGATGGACGGCGCCTGGGCCCTCTACGAGGCCTGGGTCAAGATCCAGACCGGCGAGGCCGACACCGCGCTCGTCTACTCGTACGGGAAATCCTCGCCGGGGTCGGTGCGCGACGTGCTGACCCGCCAGCTCGACCCGTACTACGTCGCTCCGCTCTGGCCCGACTCGGTGGCCTTGGCCGCCCTCCAGGCCCAGGCGCTCATCGACGCGGGGGAGACCGACGAAGCCGGGCTCGCCGCGATCGGCGCCCGCAGCCGGGCCTCCGCGGGAGCCAACCCGCACGCCCAGCTCAGCGGAGCCGTCGCGCAGGGCGAGTACCAGGTCGCTCCGCTGCGCACCGGCGACTGCCCGCCCATCGGCGACGGTGCGGCCGCCGTCATCCTTGCCGCCGGGGACGTGGCCCGCCGGCTGTGTGAGCGGCCCGCCTGGATCACCGGCATCGACCACCGCATCGAGGCCCACAGCCTCGGACTGCGCGACCTCACCGACTCCCCGTCGACGCGGATCGCCGCCGAACACGCGGGCGTGTTCGAGGCCCCGGTGGACACCGCGGAGCTGCACGCGCCGTTCTCCTCCCAGGAAGTCGTGCTCCGCAAGGCCCTCGGACTCGGCGGGGACGTCGCCGTCAACCCCTCCGGCGGAGCGCTCGCCGCCAACCCGATGATGGCCGCCGGCCTGATCCGGATCGGCGAGGCGGCCGCCCGCATCCACCGCGGCGAGTCCGACCGGGCCGTCGCGCACGCCACCTCCGGCCCCTGCCTCCAGCAGAACCTGGTCGCCGTCCTGGAAGGGGACCGAGCATGAGCACGACGGGCAAGGAGCCGGTGGCCATCGTCGGCATCGGCCAGACCAAGCACGTGGCCGCCCGCCACGACGTCTCCATCGCGGGACTCGTACGGGAAGCCGCCGCGCGGGCGCTCGCGGACGCCGAGCTGACCTGGGCGGACATCGACGCGGTCGTCATCGGCAAGGCCCCCGACTTCTTCGAGGGCGTCATGATGCCGGAGCTGTACCTGGCGGACGCCCTCGGCGCCGTCGGCAAGCCCATGCTCCGCGTGCACACGGCCGGTTCGGTGGGCGGCTCCACGGCGCTCGTCGCCTCCAACCTGGTCGCCGCCAGGGTCCACCGCACGGTGCTGACCCTCGCCTTCGAGAAGCAGTCCGAGTCCAACGCCATGTGGGGACTCTCGCTGCCCGTCCCCTTCCAGCAGCCGCTGCTGGCGGGAGCCGGCGGGTTCTTCGCCCCGCACGTGCGCGCGTACATGCGGCGCACCGGCGCCCCCGACACGGTGGGCTCGCTCGTCGCGTACAAGGACCGCCGCAACGCGCTGAAGAACCCGTACGCGCACCTGCACGAGCACGACATCACCCTGGAGAAGGTCCAGGCGTCCCCCATGCTGTGGGACCCGATCCGGTACTCCGAGACCTGCCCCTCCTCCGACGGGGCGTGCGCGATGATCCTCACCGACCGGGCGGGCGCGGCCCGTTCGCCGAAGCCGCCGGCCTGGGTGCACGGCGGGGCGATGCGCAGCGAGCCGACCCTCTTCGCGGGGAAGGACTTCGTGTCCCCGCAGGCGGGCAAGGACTGCGCGGCCGACGTCTACCGGCAGGCGGGGATCACCGATCCGCGCCGGGAGATCGACGCCGTGGAGATGTACGTGCCGTTCTCCTGGTACGAGCCGATGTGGCTGGAGAACCTCGGCTTCGCCGACGAGGGCGAGGGCTGGAAGCTCACCGAGGCCGGAGTCACGGAGCTCGACGGGGACCTGCCCGTCAACCCCTCGGGCGGCGTGCTGTCCACCAACCCCATCGGCGCCTCGGGCATGATCCGCTTCGCGGAAGCGGCCCTCCAGGTGCGCGGTCAGGCCGGGGAGCACCAAGTCCCGGACGCCCGGCGGGCGATGGGGCACGCGTACGGCGGCGGGGCGCAGTTCTTCGCGATGTGGCTGGTGGGGGCGGAGCAGCCGGGCTCCTGAACGGAAGCCGGATTCCGGGCCGCGTGCCGTACAGGCCACGAGTGACGCACCGTGGCCTGTGCGGCACGGCGCGCGATGGCTAACCTGGCCCCCGGACGACGAACCGGGAGTACCGGGAGGAGCACGCACGTGGCAGAGAGCATGACTTCGAAGGCGCCCGCCGGCTGGGGAAAGCCGGACCTCGACCTGACCGAGGCGGACTGGCAGTCGAGCAGCCGGGGGTCGGGTGACGTCCAGATCGCCTTCGTGGAGGGGTTCATCGCGATGCGCAACGGCGACCGCCCCGAAAGCCCCTCGCTGATCTTCGCGCCGGACGAGTGGCGCAAGTTCGTCCTGAACGCGCGGGGCGGGGAGTTCGACCTGACCTAGTGCTGTGACCGGAAAGGTTCACCGGGCGCGGAGCCGCCGCCCCCGGTGGGCTCCGTAAACCCCTTGCCGGACCCGAAGGGTCCTCGGCATCATGGCCGCCATGACGATCACCCGCCGAAAGGGCGATGCCGCGTAGACGGCCCGGCGCGATGCGCGCCGAACGAGGAACGTACGACAACAGGCGGCCGCCCGCCTGGGCGTGGGAACTCCCGCCCGTGGACCGGCTGTCGTCCGCGGCGGCCGCTGCCGCGCACTGGGCCCGGCCCGGACGCGGCTACGAGATCGTCGACCTGCTGAACCGGTACCGGACCTTCCTGAGCGGTCCCGGCAGCCCCCTGCTCCTGGTCCCCTCCGAGTGCCCGGCCTGCCCCGGCTGCGCACGCGACGACATCGCCGTCGTCCGGGACGACCTGGGAGACCTGTACCGGGAGCTGCCGCCGGTCGCCCGCACCGCGCTGGGCCGCGTGCTGCGGGGCCTGGACGAGGAGTTCCGCCGCCGCACGCTCCCGCACCCGGTCCCGTCCGCCGGGGGGTGGGTGGACTGGAGCGGCCGTCCGCGCGCCTGGTGGCACCGGCGGCTCTACGAGGGCGACTGACCGGGCGACGGACCGAGCGGCGGAGCGGGCGACTGACCGGGCGACTGACCGGGCGAGTGACCCAGCGACGGACCGGACGGCTGGCGAGACAGCCGGCCAGGGGTGTCGTACCGGCCATAACGGGATGACCGGTACGGTGGCGGCATGAGCGGAGAAAACGACCTGCGGAAGCTGCTGAGCGGAATGCGGCCCGAACTGAACGACGGGCTGTACGTGTTCTGCACCATCCCCGGCGACACCGACCCGCAGGCCCTGGCCGGGCTCACCCCCGTCGCCTCCGTCCTGGAACCCGAAGGGCTCACCCTCGTGCTGAGCCAGGAGGACGCCGACGGGGCCGGACTCCCCTACACGTACACCGCCGGCTGGATCACCCTGCGCGTCCACTCCTCCCTCGACGCCGTCGGCCTCACCGCCGCCTTCGCCACCGAACTCGGCGCACACGGCCTGAGCTGCAACGTCATCGCCGGCTACCACCATGACCACCTCTTCGTGGACGCCGCCCGGGCCGCCGAGGCCGTGGCCGTCCTGGAAGCGCTCGCGGAACGCTCCGCACAGGACTGAGCCGTCCGCTTGTACCCCTTCCGGCGGCCCGCCAAAGAAGATCAGCTCTATTTGCCGCACGGGGCTTCCCGGGCGCGTGCGCGGGCGTACGCTGAACCCCCGAACAGGCCTGGGGGGTACCAGCCATGACGGAACGCCGGACCCGCAAACGGCGCACGATGTTCGAACGCGACATGGAGCTCACCGCCGTCGACGAAGCTCTGGACCAGCTCACGGACCCGGGCCCCGACGCCGGCGGAGCGCTGCTGGCCTTCTCCGGACCCGCAGGCCTCGGCAAGACCACGCTCCTCGGCGAAGTCCGCCGCCGCGCCCACACCAAGGCCTGCACCGTCCTCGCGGCCCGCGGCGGCGAACAGGAGCAGAGCCAGCCCTTCCACGTAGCCCGCCAGCTCATCCAGCCCCAACTGGCCGGCACCTCCGACGCGGAACTGCGCGAAGCCCTCGGCAGCTGGTACTCCATCGTCGGCCCCGCCCTCGGCCTCTGCGCGGCCGAACAGAGCGCCCCGCCCGACCCCCAGGGCCTGCGCGACGGACTGGACTGGGTCCTCACCCACCTCGTCGTGCAGCGCGCCCCCGTCGCCCTCGTCCTGGACGACGCCCACTGGGCCGACCCCGAATCCCTCTCCTGGCTCGCCGCCTTCGCCCCGCGCGCCGAACACCTCCCGCTCCTCCTCGTCGTCGCCTACCGCCCCGACGAACTGCCCGCGCACGCCGAGGCCTTCCGTACGCTGCCCGGCCGCGCGGGACACCGCCCACTGAGCCTCGCACCGCTCACCGCCGAGGCCGTCTCCGGCCTGGTCCGCGAAGCCGTCGGAGACCACGCCGACGAGGCGTTCTGCCGCGAGGCCTGGGCCGTCACCACCGGCAACCCCTTCGAAGCCGTCGAGCTCACCGCGAAGGTCCGGGACAAGGGCCTCGCCCCCGTCGAAGCCAGCGCACCGCTGCTGCGCGACCTCGCCGCCGCCCAGCGCGGCAGCGGCCTCGTCGCCCGCCTGCACAGCCTCGGCCCCTCCACCGTCCGCTTCGCCTGGGCCTGCGCCGTCCTCGGCACCGACATCCCCCGGGAACTCGCGGCCCGCGTCGCGGGACTCGGCACCGAGGAGGCCGTCGACGCCACCGGGCGGCTGCGCGACGCCCGCATCCTGTCGGCCGCCGCCGAGGAAGCCGCCGCCGACGAAGCCGCCGGGCTGGAGTTCGTACACCCCCTCATCGCCACCGCCATATACCGCGCGATCCCCGACGCCCTGCGCGTCGCCCTGCACGGCAAGGCCGCCGCGGCCGTGGTCGACGCGGGACTCGGGCCCTCCGCCGCCGCCCGGCACCTGTTGGAGACCCATCCCGAGAACGACCCCTGGGTGGTGCGCACCCTGCGCGAGGCCGCCGGCGAGAACCTCCGGGCCGGCGCCCCCGAAGCCGCCCGCCGGCAGCTCGCACGGGCCCTGCGCGAACCCCCGGACTTCGACGTGCGGGCGGCCGTCCTGTACGAACTGGGCTGCGCCTCCCTGCTCACCGAGCCCGCCAACACCGTCAACCACCTGCGCGCCGCCCTCGCGGAGCCCTTCGAGGACCCGGCGCTGCGCCAGGGCATCGTCATCCGGCTGGCCCAGGTGCTCTCGCACAGCGACCGCCTGGCCGAGGCCTCGGAATGCCTCGCGCGCGAGATCCCGTACACCCAGGACGTACGCGGCCGGCTGCGCCTGCAGTCGGAGCAGTTCATGTGGGACGCCTTCAACGCCGCCGAGCCGGACTCCCCGGCGCGCTCCCGGCGGCTCGCGAAGCTCGCGGACCGGCTGAGCGGGCGGGACCTCACCGAGCGGTACGTCATCGGGCTGCGCGCCTGGGACGCCTGCCTGCGCGGGGAGCCCGTCGACGTGGTCCTCCACCATGCCGGTCGGGTCCTGGAAACCGAGTTCAGCTGGGCGTACGCGGACCGGGGCTTCGAGGTCCCGGTGCTCGTCGCGATGGTGCACATGTACGCCGACCGGCCGGAGCGGGCCGAGGAACTGTTCGAGGCCGGCACCGCCGAGTTCGAGCGGCAGGGCTGGCGCGGGGCGCACCTGTCCTTCGCCTACAGCCTGCGCGCCTACATCCGCTACCGCCGGGGGCGGCTGGCCGAGGCGGAGGAGCTGGCGCGGGCCGGACTGCGCCTCGCCGAGCGCGTCGGACGGCGCACGCCGGTGCACTGGTACGCCATCGCGATCCTCGTCACCACGCTGCTGGCGCGCGGCCGGGCGGAGGAGGCCTGGGAGCTGGCCCGGGAACACGAGTACGGGGAGCCCTTCCCGGCGGCGGTCGTCTTCCCCGACTCCCAGACCGTCTACGCGGAACTGCTGCTGGCCCGCGGCCAGGCGAAGGCCGCGGCGGCGGAGCTGGAGGCGGTGGACCGGCGGCTGACCCCCAGGGGCATCCAGAACCCGTCCTGGTGCCCCTGGCGGCTCCACCTGGCCCGCGCGGTGGCCGCGGAGGACCCGGCGCGTGCGCGGGAGCTGGCCGAGGAGGCGGTACGCAGGGCCCGCGCCTTCGGGGCCGCGTCCGGCATCGGCCAGGCCCTGCGGGTGGCCGCGGAGGTGGCTTCGCCGCAGGACCGCGCGGGCCTCCTGGAGGAGGCCGTGGTGGTCCTGTCGGCTTCGCCGGCGGCCTACGAGCTGGCGCTCGCGCTGGCCGCGCTGGGGGAGGAGCGGGGAGACGCCGACATCCTGCAGCGTGCGGGGGTGGCGGCCCGCGCCTGCGCGGCGGACGGCCTGGTGGCCACCATCATGGACGCGCTGCTCGCCCTCGGCGGGGCGGTGCCGGGCCTCCCCGTGCCGCCCGTGCCCGGCGCCGCCCCGGCCACCGCCCACTGACCGGCCGGTCGGGGCCGTAGCGGAGGAGCAGCCCTGCGGGGCTGTCCCCTACCCGCCCTTCCGCCGTTCCCCGGGCTCTGCCCGGACCCGGTCCTCAAACGCCGGACGGGCTGAATGTGCCGCTGCGCGGCACAATCCAGCCTCGCCGGCGTTTGAGGCGCGGGGTCTGGGGCGGAGCCCCAGGGGGTCCGGGGCACAACCCCGGGGAACGGGCGAAGGGCGGGTAGGGGACTTTGACCCGCGCAGCGGCAAAGGGTGCTGCGGGGACTTTGACCCGCGCAGCGGCAAAGGGTGCTGCGGGGACTTTGACCCGCGCAGCGGCGAGGGGCGATGCGGGGGCTTCGCCCCGTGCAGCGGGACAGCCGGCTTCGGGGCCGGGGGCCGGGCCCCGGGTCAGGGGGTGGAGGGCCGGGAAACGCGGCGGGGCACGTACCATGGCGGCATGTCCTTCCTCCGCCGCCACCGCGCCGCCACACCCGCCGGCCCGGACTTCGACGTCCTGGCCATGGACCCGGGGGACTGGCCGGGCAATCTCGGGGCCGGGCTGCTGCCCGCACCCGACGGCAGCTGCCAGGGTGTCTTTCTCCGCTACGACCTGTTCGGCGGACGCGGCCCCGCAATGATCATCGGAAACCTTCCCGAGGGTTCCCCCGCGCGCGACCTCTCCGAGGGCCAGGTCCCCTTCGAGGTGGCCCAGCTCCTCGACGCCCTCGAGAACGACGAGGACGTCGAGGTCACCGGTGCCGAGGACTGCCCCGTCATGCAGGGCGACAACCTCCTCATCGTCCGGAAGGTCAAGCTCTCCGAGAGCCGGATCAGCTGCGTGCAGTTCGACCGCAGTGACAACGTGCTGGTCACCATCGCGAGCTGGGACCGGCCGATCACGGACGACCTCTACGCGCTGCTGAAGCCGCTCCCGGCCGAGCTCTTCCAGCAGGGCTAGCCGGCGGGGTCGGCCCGCAGCCGCGCCTGCGGGCGTGCGGCGCTCACGCGTCCGCGATGTCGTTGGCGGCCACGTAGCCGAACGTCATCGCGGGACCGATCGTCGACCCGGCTCCCGCGTAGCTGTGCCCCATCACGGCCGCACTCGCGTTGCCCGCCGCCCACAGGCCGCGGATCACGGATCCGTCCGCGCGCAGCGCGCGGGCCCGCGCGTCCGTGACGATGCCGCCCTTCGTGCCCAGGTCACCCGGCACGATCTTGAAGGCGTAGAACGGCGGCGCCCAGATCGGGGCCAGGCAGGAGTTCGGGGTCACGCCCGGATCCGTGTAGTAGTGGTCGTAGGCGGTGTCGCCCCGGTGGAAGTCGGGGTCGGTGCCGTTCCACGCCTGGAGGTTGAACCGGTTGAGGGTGGAGCGCAGGGCGGCCGCCGGCACCCCGATCTGGTTGGCCAGCGCGTCCCAGGTCCACGCCTTCTTCGCGGCGCCCGCCTGGTACCAGGAGTCCGGGAAGACGATCGTCGGCAGGATGTCCTTGAACAGGTACTTGTTGCGGTAGTTCTGATCCACGATCAGCCAGGCCGGAATGTGCGAACCGGTCGCGCCCCGGTCCTTCTCGTACATCACGTGCACCACATCGCTGTACGGGGCGGCCTCGTTGACGAAGCGTGCGCCCTTCGCGTTGACCATCAGGCCGCCGGGCAGGGTGCGTTCGGCCAGGCAGAAGTACGGTTCGTTCGGGAGCGGGATCGAGGGACCCCACCAGGCGTCGTCCATCAACGCCAGTGCCGCACCGGCCCGTTGGCCGGCCCGGATCCCGTCGCCCGTGTTCTCCTTCGCGCCGACCGACCACTGGGTGCCGATCGGCTGCTGCTGGTACTGCGCCCGCATCTCCGCGTTGTGTTCGAAGCCGCCCGAGCCGATGACCACGCCCTTGCGGGCCCGCACCACGCCCCGTACGCCCGCCTTCTCCACCACGACGCCGGTGACCGCGCCGCCCTCCTGGACCAGGTCGACGAGCGGGCTGTTCAGCCACACCGGGACCCCGGCCCGCAGCAGCCCGGCCCGCAGGCCGGTCGCCAGGGCCTGGCCCATGGTCAGCGGCTTCTGCCCGCACAGCGCGGCCGCCGTACCGCGCGCCAGGCACTCGGTGGACACCGCCAGCCCCTTGGCGCTCACGGCGGCGAGGTTGAGCCACTTGTAGTCCTGGCTGAACACCACCATTCCGGCCGGCACGGGCATGTACGCCGGGTTCAGGTGGGCCAGTTCGGCGCCGAGGATGTTCCCGTCGATCTGGTCCGGCTCGATGGAGCGGCCGTTCGGGAGCCCGCCGGGGAGGTTGGGGTAGTAGTCGCTGTAGCCGTCCATGAAACGGAAGCGCAGCGGGCTGTTGGCCATCACGAAGTCCAGCATCCGGGGCCCGTTGGAGAGGAAGGCCGCCTGCCGGTCCGCGGAGGAGCCGTTGCCGACGACGGCCGAGAGGTACTGCGCGGCCTTCGCCGGGGTGTCCGGGACGCCCGCGCCCAGGATCACCGAGTTGTTGGGCAGCCAGATCCCGGCGCCCGACCGGGCGGCCGAACCGCCGAAGGTCGGGGCCTTCTCGACCACGAGCACGCTCAGGCCCCGCTTGGCCGCGGTGAGCGCGGCGGTCATTCCGGCTGCTCCGGAGCCGACCACGACGACGTCGTACTCGCCGAGTGCGGGCCCGTCCGCGGCGTGCGCGACGGCAGCCGGCAGCACGGTGGCGGCGAGCACCCCGGCGCCGGTCCCGGCGAGGACCGTCCGGCGGGAGGGGAGGGCATCGCTTGGTTCGGGACTCGCTGCGGAGACGGTTCTCGCGGTCATGGGCGGGCTCCAGCGGAGAGGGGGGAGGGGATGGATCCAGCATTCTGATGCTGAGTCAGAAAAGGTGTTCGGGGGATCATGTGAAGTCAAGGCATACGCGCCGGTCGCCCATCCGGAGCGGACATGGGAAATCCCGTGGTGTACGCACCGGATGTGCGCACCACGGGATCTCGGGGGCCGGGCCGTCGGGCCCGGGTCATGTCACCGGTCGGCCGTGAAGTCCGCCGCGAGGACGGCCCCGTCCCCGTCGCCCGCCGGGGCGTAGTTGGCGTACGGGGTGGGGCCCGCGATCAGCTGCGCGGATTCGTCCGCTGCCGCTGCCGCTGCTGCCGCCGCCGTCCCGGTACCGGCTGCCGCGAGCCCTGCCGTCAGAGCGACGGCGGCCGCCAGATTGCGTATGCGCATGGTTTTCCTCCCCTGTTCGCCCCGGCGTGCCGCCGGGGCGAACACCAGTGTGCAACACGCCGTAGTCCCGCGGCCGGACGAGCCGCGGGACTACGGGACCAGCGGGCGGCGCGACGAGGGTCAGCGCGTGCCCACCGCCGCGCGGACCGCCCTGCGGGCCATGCCCGCGTCGTCGTGCAGGCGGCGCAGCAGCAGGCGCTGCTCCTCGCCCGAGGACAGGCAGCCGGCAGGCGGCGCCTGAGTCGGGGCGGTCGCCAGCATCGAGCGCTGCACGGCCGTCTCCGACATCCGGATCTCCCGGGTCAGCACCAGCATCAGGTTGACCAGGAACGCGTCCCGCGCGGCCGGTCCGGCCACCTGTGCCAGGCGGCTGATCTGGGCGCGTGCGGCCGGGGCGTCGCCCAGTACCGTCCACAGGGTGGCCAGGTCGTAGCCCGGCCGGTACCAGCCCGCGTGCTCCCAGTCGAGGAGCACGGGACCCGTCGGGGACAGCAGCAGGTTCGACAGCAGCGCGTCGCCGTGGTTGAACTGCCAGGGGTTGCCCGACATCTTCACGCCGTGCAGCAGCTTCTGCAGATCGCCGAAGTCACGGTCGGTCAGCAGGCCGAGCTGGTAGTCCCGGGCGATCCGCCGGTCGTAGTCCAGCGGCCGCCCGAACAGCTCGTCCGCGGGCTGCCAGCCGTTCACCTGGCGCACCGCTCCCAGCGCCGCCCTCAGGTCGGCACGCGGCGGGGCCTCCACCGGATGCCGCTGGAGCGCGGCGACCCGGCCGGCCATCCGCTCGACGATCAGTACGCAGTTCTCCGGATCGGCGGCGATGAGCCGCGGCACCCGGACCTGCGGGCGGTGCCGGACGAACGTCCGGTACGTCGCTATTTCGTGCCGGTACCGCTCGCGCCACTCGGGCGAGTGATCCAGTAATACCTTCGCGACGGCCGTCATCCGTCCGGTGGTTCCCACCAGCAGGACCGACCGGCCGCTGCGCCGCAGTACCTGCACCGGGGCGAACTCCGGACAGATGCGCTGCACGGAGGCGAGCGCGGTGCGCAACTGCGCCCCCTGGGGGCCCGACAGGTCGATTCTCCCGCTGAGCGGCTGCGATCCGGTTCCCGGCATCCGCCGCGCCCGGACGGCGCCCTGCGCCGAGGCCGCGGGGCGGCCGGGTTCGAGGTAGGGGCCGCCGCCCGCGGGGAGCGTGCGGTGCGGCCGGACCGGGGCGGACACGGAGGACGTGGCTGCGTACATGGCGTTACGGATCCCTTCGTGCGCCGACGAGTTGCGTACGCCGCCCCGCCGGATCCCGTGCATCACCCTGGGGAGTTCCGCCGGTGACCGGGTCGGGGAGGCGCATTCCTACCTGACACCCGGGCGTGGGTGGCGGACCACATTGCGTGCCCTGGCGAACCCTGGCGAATAGTCGCTCGGCATCTGACGGGGGGTTACTGTCAACTCAGCCGAGAACCTGGGGGCTTGACGTGAGCAAAGGTCCAAACACCCGTCTGAACGACCTGTTCGGCCTGGCCGGCTGGTCGAAGGGCGAACTGGCGAGGATGGTCAACCGGCAGGCGGCCTCGATGGGCCACCACCAGTTGGCCACCGACACCTCGCGGGTGCGGCGCTGGATCGACATGGGGGAAACCCCGCGCGAACCGGTGCCCACGGTACTGGCAGCACTGTTCACCGAGCGGCTCGGTCGTGTCGTGACCATCGAGGACCTCGGGTTCGTACGACAACGGCGCACCGCCAAACGGCAACCGGACGGGGAGCAGGAGAACCCCGACGGAATGCCCTGGGCGCCCGAACGCACAGCCGCGGTCCTCACCGAATTCACGGGAATGGACCTCATGCTCAACCGTCGCGGTCTGATGAGCGCGGGTGCCGCGCTCACCGCCGGCTCAGCCATCGGCAACGCCATGCACGACTGGCTCCACACCGACCCCACCCGCGCGAAGGACGTGCAGCGCCACGCCGACGCCTTCCAGGCCGACTCGGCGGGCTACGACCGCTACGAGGCCGCGCCCATCGGCTCCCAGGAGATCGAGGCCCTGGAGCGTTCGGTGGACGTCTTCCGCGCCTGGGACGCCTCCAGAGGCGGCGGCCTACAGCGCAAGGCCGTGGTCGGCCAGCTCAACGAGGTGGGCGGCATGCTCGCGTACCACCACCCCGACCACCTCCAGCGCAGACTCTGGGGGGTGGCGGCCAACCTGGCGGTCCTGGCGGGCTGGATGTCCCACGACGTGGGCCTGGAGCCCACCGCGCAGAAGTACTTCGTCATCGCCGCGCACGCGGCCCGCGAGGGCGGCGACCGGCCGCGCGCGGGTGAGGCGCTCTCCCGCGCGGCCCGTCAGATGGTCCACCTGGGCAAGCCGAACGAGGCCCTCGACCTGATGAAGCTGGCACAGTCCGGCTCCGGCGAGCAGACCCTGCCCCGGACCCGCGCCATGCTCCACACCATCGAGGCCTGGGCGCAGGCCGCGCTCGGCAAGGGGCAGGCCATGCGCCGCACCCTGGGTGAGGCCGAGGACCTGTTCGTGTCCACCTCGGGAGACGTGCCGGCGCCGTCCTGGATGCAGCACTTCGACGAGGCCGATCTGCACGGCATGCAGGCGCTGGCCTTCCGGACCCTCGCCGACCACGACCCGTCGGCGGCGACCATCGCGCAGCAGCACGCGAAGGAGGCCCTGCGGCTGCGGGCCGACGGCCACCAGCGCTCGAAGATCTTCGACTACATCTCGATGGCGTCCGCCTGCTTCATCGCCGACGACCCCGAACAGGCCGACCGTTACGCCCGCCTGGCGCTGGTCTCGATGAACGAGACCTCCTCGCACCGGACATGGGACCGGCTGCGCGAGATGTACCGGCTGACCGGTCAGTACTCCGGGTTCGCCGGCATCGAGGAGCTCCGCGAGGAGATCAAGCTGGCCCTTCCGAACAGCCCCGTGGCACGGTCGGTCTGAGACCGGTGGCCGCCGGGGGCCGAGGACGGAAAGGCCGCGCCTTCCGGCGCGGCCCTGAGTCCCGCGAATCGCCCGCGGACCGAATCCCGCAGACCGCAGGTAGCAGACGACAGGTCGCGGACCGAAGCCCGCGGTCCGTCCCTCGCTACGAGCCGATCCGGGCCACCAGTACGCAGGCGTCGTCCTCGCGCTCGCCCTCGCCGAACTCCCCGATCACCAGGCGCACGCAGTCCTGCGCGGACCGGGCGGCGGAGAAGTGCGGTGCCAGCGCCAGCAGCCGCTCGGTCCCGTCGGCCTTGCTGAACTCGATGCTGCGCGGCGTCAGTCCGTCGGTGTGCAGGACGAGCACGTCGCCGACTTCCAGCCGCTCCTCGGCCTGGCCGTACGCGGCTCCGGAGGTCGCTCCCAGCAGGACGCCCTCGGGCGGCAGCAGGGAACGGCCCTGGCCGCGCCGGAACAGCAGGGGGGCGGGGTGGCCGGCCTGGGCCCAGGACAGCACCCGGCGTGCGGGATCGTAGCGGCAGCACACGGCGGATCCCAGCGCGGGCTGGACGGAGGTCTCCAGGAGCTGGTTGAGCCAGCCCATCAGCGGGCCCGGTTCGATGCCGGCCATGGCCATCCCGCGCAGGGCGCCGAGCATCATCGCCATGCCGGAGGTCGCGGTCACTCCGTGCCCGGTGAGGTCACCCACCGTCAGCATCGAGTGTCCGCCGGGGAGTTCGAGCGCGTCGTACCAGTCCCCGCCGATGAGCGCGCTGGTCGCGGAGGGCAGATAGTGCGCCGCGACGTCCAGCGCCCTGGTGTTGTCGTGCGGGAACCGCAGGGAGCCGCGCCACGGGGGGAGCACGGCTTCCTGCAGCTCGACCGCCAGCCGGCGCTCGGTCTGCGCGATCTCCTGCCGGCGCTGCAGCGAGTCCCTGGACTCGCGCACCGCCCGCTGGCTCCGGCGCAGTTCACTCACATCCCGCAGCACGGCCCACATGGAGGCCGTGCAACCGTCGGAGTCGAGTACCGGCTCGCCCCTCATGTGCAGCGTCCGTACGCGGCCGTCGGCCCGGACGATGCGGAACTCGCCGTCTATCGGCTTGCCGTCCACCAGGCAGGCCGTCACCATCGCGGTCAGCAGCGGCTGGTCCTCGGAGAACAGGGTGGAACCCAGCTCGTCGAGGGGCAGCGCACCGGCCTCGGGGGAGCGGCCGAAGATCTGGAAGAGTTCGTCGGACCAACTGACCTCATCGGTCAGCAGGTTCCACTCGGCACTGCCGACCCTGGTCTGCTGTGCCTCGACCCCCGTCTCGGGGGCGGCCTGCGGCAGTGCGGCCGACTCGGGGGAGGCGGGAGGCAGCCCCTCCTTGAGCTGGCCGAGGTGCGCGCGGAGGTCGTCGAGGTGGTGGACGGCGAGATCGCACAGTGCGCGCTGCCAGCGGCCCTGCGCGTCGTCGTCGTCGACGACGGTGTCGCGGCGGACGGCGTCGACTTCTCCCCGGAGCTGTCGGGTCTGCGAGATCAGCGCGTCCACCGACCCTGGCTCGGGGGGTTGCGCGGGGCGGTCCGCGTACAGGTGGGACGGCATCTGAACTCCGATACAGGCGCGGCACGGCCAAGTCTGAGGAGGGACCGGTTCTGAAGGAAGGGCCGGTTACGACTGTTGCACAGCCAGCGACGGCCTGTAAGGCGTTTGGCAACATCTGTGGCGGACTTACCTCAGGCATATGCCCGAGGCCTTCCGGCCCCTCTGGAGCGTGCGAACGAATCCAGTCAGCCCGCGCCGGCGGGGCCGGCGCGCACACCCTGTCGGCCCTCGTCGTCCCCCCGGCGTTCCCCTGCCGTTCCCGGGCTGTCGGACGGTGACCCGTAGCGGGCGAATCGTCGTCGGGCTTGCCCCGTGCGCTCGTGGATGCGCCGGACCGCCTCCGCCGGGGGTGCTTGGGAGCGGCGGCGGCCCGTGTCGCCCGCGGCCGGAAACCGGCCTTCCGGGCGAGGGCGATCGATCGTACGGCCGAGGTGTACGAGGCCCGCCCGGCGCCGTGCCGGCGAAAGACAACGCGGGACCCGGATCAACACGACCGGGCCGGTACCCCCCGAACGAAGGACCCCGCGCCCCGGCTGACGGCATGTCCGATATTTCCCCCGGGATGTGATCCGGACTTCCCACCACACCCCCTGATCGCTACTCTACGTGCCGGTAATGAGCCGGGAGGCTCGCTGGAGCGAGCCGCGCAGGGTGGGGACAACGACATGACCGGGCAGAGCCACGCGCCGACCGACGGGCAGACCCGGCGTTCCTTCCTCACCTATCTGGTCGCCGCTCCGACCCTCGCCCTCGTCACGCGCGCCGGCGCCGACCTCCTCGCCCCGCAGCCCGCGCACGCCGTGATCCCGACCCTGCCCGCCCCGGCCGACCTGGTGGACCTCGGCGACCTGTTCATCCTGGCCGGGGCCCCCACCTCCGCTCTGCTCGCGCTCGTCGTGGAGGCCGACGGAACGATCCGTTTCCGGCTGCCGCGCGAGGAGGTCGGGCAGGGACTCACCACCGCCGTGGCGATGCTCGTCGCCGAGGAACTGGACGCCCCGCTGGCCGCCGTACGGGTCGAACTGGACGACGCGCGCCCCGAGCTGCTCTTCAACCAGCTCACGGGATCCTCCAACTCCATCCGCTCCCTCTACGGCCCGGTCCGCCAGTGCGCCGCCACCGCCCGGGCCCGGCTGGTCGCGGCCGCCGCCGTGCGCTGGAGCCTCCCGGCGTCCACCCTGACCACGGCGAACGGCGTCGTCCGCGCCCCCGACGGCCGCACCGCCTCCTACGGCTCCCTCGCCGCGGCCGCCGCGAACCCCGCCCTGATCGTCCTCGGCGCCACTCCCAAGCCGGCGGCGAAGCACTCCCTGGTCGGCAAGCCCACCAGCCGGATCGACGCCCGCGCCATGGTCACCGGGGCCCAGCGCTACACCCTCGACCTGGACGTGCCCGGGGCCAAGCCCTGCGTGGTCCGCCGCCCGCCCACCTTCGGCGGCAGCGTCCGTTCCGTCGCCAACCTGGCCGCCGTCCGGGCCATGCCCGGCGTGCTGCACGTGGTCACCGTCGCCACCGGGGTCGCCGTCGTCGCCGAGACCTTCGGCCAGGCCCTCGACGCCAAGGCCGCCCTCCAGGTCACGTGGGGCCCGGGCCCGGCCGACCAGCTCTCGGACGCGGCCGTGCGGACGAAGCTGCGCGCCGCCACCCCGCCGCTGCTCGTGCCGCCGCTGCTCACCGCGCACGTGGACGCCGAGTTCGACTTCGCCTTCGTCAGCCACGCGCCGATGGAGACCAACTCGGCCGTCGCCGACGTGCGCGAGGACCGCGCCGAGATCTGGTCCGGGCTCAAATCGCCGATCGTGGCCCGCGAGACGATAGCCGCCGACCTCGGCCTGCCCCTCGACAAGGTCACCGTCCACGTGGTGCAGGCCGGAGGTTCCTTCGGCCGGCGGCTGTTCTTCGACGCCGCGCTGGAAGCGGCCCGGATCTCCAAGGCCTGCCGCCGTCCGGTCCGGCTGATGTGGACCCGGGTGGACGACACCCGGCACGGCCGGATGCGCCCGGCCACCCACCACAAGATCCGGGCGACGCACCTGCTGGGCGAGGTGCTCAGCTTCGAACACCGGGTCGCCGCCGCGGAGACCGACTTCCGGCACGGCCTCGGCGAGATCATCACCGCCACGGCCGCGAGCCTTCCGCTCGGCATCGGCAACGCCACCCTCGCCCAGACGCTGTTCCTCACCACGATCAAGTCCCCGTACCACTTCGGGCTCACCACCCAGGCGCTCACAGAGGTCCCGACCGGAGTGCCCACCGGGTCCTGGCGCTCGGTGTACTCGGCGAACACACGCGGGGCCGAGGAGATCGTGGTGGACGAGCTGGCCGCCGCGACCGGCCGGGACCCGTACCAGTTCCGCCGGACCTTCCTGAAGACGGCCGCCCAGCGCGCCGTACTGGACAAGGCGGCCACGGAAGGGGGCTGGGGCCGGGCCATGCCGGCCGGCTGCGCCCAGGGCATCGCCTTCCACGAGGAGTACAAGTCCCGGACGGCCTGCCTGGTCGAGATCGACACCAGGGACCCGGAGCACATCCGCGTCACGAAGGCGGTCATCGCCGTCGACGTGGGCCTGCCCGTCAACCCGCGCGGTCTGGAGGCCCAGATGATCGGCGGCCTGACCGACGCGATCTCCACCACGCTCAAGGCCGGCCTGCACCTGGACAAGGGGCTCCCGCTGGAAGGCAGTTACAGCCAGTTCCACTGGGCGCAGCAGCGCGACACCCCGAGGGACGTACGCGTCTTCGTGCTCCCGGCGACCGGAACCGAGCCGGGCGGGGCCGGCGAGCTGGGCCTGCCCGCTGCCGTGGGCGCGATCGCCAACGCCTACGCCCGGGCCACCGGCACCAAGCCGCGCAGCTTCCCCCTCGACTTCGACGTCGACTTCACCCCTTACCCGCGCTAGACGACCGACTCCAGGAGCCGAGCCGTGCCCTCGCACACCTTCACCGTCAACGGGCAGAGCGTCACCGTGGACGCGCCCGACGATCTGCCCCTGCTGTGGGTGCTCCGCGACATGCTGGGCGTGCGCGGCCCGAAGTACGGCTGCGGAGTGGACGTCTGCAAGGCCTGCACCAGTCACCTCGACGGAGTGGACGTCCGCCCGTGCGTGGTGCCGGTCTCCGCGTGCGCGGGCAAGACGGTGACCACGATCGAGGGGCTGGCCGACGGCGAGGACCTGCACCCGGTGCAGGAGGCCTGGCTCGAACAGGACGTCGCCCAGTGCGGCTTCTGCCAGCCCGGCCAGATCATGGCGGCCGTCGCCCTGCTGAAGCGGACGAGCACGCCCACGGACGAGGACATCGACGCGATCGCCAACATCTGCCGCTGCGGCACGTACTTCCGCATCCGGGAGGCGATCCGCAGCGCGGCGGCGAAGATGTAGGCGGTTCACTCCATGACACAAGGTTGATATGGGACGAATCATCGCAGATTTGGCTGATCATGCCTGAATGAGGCGTATCAATGCGAAACGTGTGCTGGTCGGCGAACCGCTCGACACCGCGCGCCTGGGCGAGACCCTGCTGCCCAAGCGGCTCGCACTCCCGATCTTCTGCAGCGACCCGCTCTCCTCCGTGGCCTACGCCACCGAGGAGATCCTGCTGATCCTCGCCCTCGGCGGGGTCGCGCTGCTCCACCTCGCCTGGTACGCGGCCGCCGCCATCGTGTTCCTGCTCGTGGTCGTCGTCGCCTCCTACCGGCAGACCTGCTACGCCTACCCGGGCGGCGGCGGCGCCTACATCGTCAGCTCCAAGAACCTCGGCCAGACCGCCGCCCTCACCGCCGCGAGCGCCCTGCTCGTCGACTACGTCATGACGGTCGCCGTCTCCGTGGTCTCCGGCGTCGCCGCGATCACCTCCGCCATCCCCTCCCTCTCCGACCACGAAGTCCCCCTGTCGGTGGGTTTCGTGGTGCTGCTGACCCTCATGAACCTGCGCGGCGTACGGGAATCGGGCCGGGTCTTCGCCATCCCCACCTACGGCTTCGTCCTCGTCATCTACCTGATGTTCGCGGTGGCCGCCTACCGGCTCGCGACCGGCGACACGATCCGCGCCGAATCCGCCGAACTGCCGATCACCGCCGAGGGCAACTACGCCGGCCTCGCGGTGGTGCTCCTCGCCCTGCGCGCCTTCGCCTCCGGCTGTACCGCGCTCACGGGCGTCGAAGCCATCAGCAACGGCGTCCCCGCCTTCCAGAAGCCGAAGAGCAAGAACGCGGCGACCACCCTGGCCGCGATGGGCGTGCTCGCCGTCACCATGTTCGCCGGGATCACCATCCTCGCCATGAGCTACAAGGTGCACGTGGCGGCGGACCCGACCGAGCTGGGCCTGGCCCCCGGAACCCCGATGTCCACCGCGCTCGCGCAGATCGGCCGGGCCACCTTCGGAGACTGGCACTTCCTCTTCTACCTGCTCCAGGCCGTCACGGCCGGCGTCCTGGTCCTCGCCGCCAACACCGCCTTCAACGGCTTCCCGATGCTGGCCTCGATCCTGGCCAAGGACCGGTACGTACCCCGCCAGCTCTTCAACCGCGGTGACCGGCTCGTCTACTCCAACGGCGTCGTCCTGCTGGCGCTCGCCGCCATCGGCCTCATCGTCGCCTTCGACGCCCAGCTGACCCGCCTCATCCAGCTCTACATCATCGGCGTCTTCGTCTCCTTCACCCTCTCCCAGGCGGGCATGGTCCGGCACTGGCGGCAGGAGCTCGCCTCCCCCGAGACCCGCAAGGAGGAGCGGATCCACATCCACCGCCGGCTCGCCATCAACGCCGTCGGCGCCACCATGACCTTCGTGGTCCTGGTCATCGTCCTGATCACCAAATTCACCCACGGAGCCTGGCTCGTCGTCATCGCCATGCCGCTGCTCTTCATCGGCATGAAGGGCGTACGCCGCCACTACGACACCGTGGCGCGGGAACTCGCCGTCGCCCCCGGGGTCAAGCCCCGCAAGCCCGCCCGCCACCACGTCGTCGTCCTCGTCGCCTCCGTGCACGCGCCCACGCTCAAGGCCCTCGGGTTCGCCATGGGGCTGCGCCCCGACACCCTGACGGCCGTCTCGGTGGCCGCCGACGAGGAGAGCGCGAACCGGCTGCGATCGGACTGGGCGGACCACGACCCGGGCATCCCGCTCAAGGTGCTGCACTCCCCGTACCGCGAAGTGGTCGGGCCCGTACTGGCCTACGTCCAGGAACAGGCGGCCGCGGAAGGGACGGACATGCTCTCCGTGGTCATCCCCGAGTACGTGGTCGGGCACTGGTGGGAACAGCCCCTGCACAACCAGAACGCGCTGCGGCTCAAGGCGCGCCTGCTGTTCACGCCCGGGGTCGCGGTGATCGACGTGCCGTACCTGCTGGAGTCCGCGCGGCCGGCGGAGAAGGGGGAGCCGGGGGAGCGGCAGGAGGAGGCGGGGACCCGGCCGGGCGCTGGGTGACCGCCGTATGGGCCAGCGCCAGCTCCACGACGTGTGCGGGATCGGCCAGCGAGCGGCCGGTGAGCTGCTCCAGGCGGCGCAGCCGGTTCGAGACGGTGTTGCGGTGGCAGTACAGCCGCTGGGCGGCGTACGTGGTCGAGCCGCGGCAGGTCAGCCAGGTCCCCAGGGTGGTCAGCAGCACCCTGCGGTCCTCCGCGGCCAGCGCCAGGACCGGACCCAGCACCACCTGGCGCAGTCGGCCCGCGAGTTCGGGCTCGGCCGCGACCAGCGCCGCCGGGAGCCGTTCGTCCAGCAGGGCGGTGTGCGGACCGTCGGCTCCCGGCGCCGCGCACAGCGCGAGGACGGCCAGCCGGCGGGCCCCGGCCAGCTCGCCCGGCGTCTCCACCACCGGGCTCACCCCGGCCCGTAAGCCCAGGGGTGCGAGCAGATCGGTCACGGAGGCGAGCGGCAGCCGGCCCAGCTCCACGAGGCCGGTCTCCCCGTCGGCCCGGATCCGCCACAGCACGCGCGGGGCGCCGCCCTGCGGGGTCGCCCACGCGCCGTCCCCGGCGTCGAGGACCACCACGGCGAACCGCCCGCGCTCCGGCAGCCCGAGCCGCCGCGCAGCCTCGGCGGACCGGCCCGCCGGCCCGCCGCCGTCGAACAGGGCGTCGAGCAGGGCCCCCCGCAGCTCCCGCTCGCGGTCGCCGCGTACGGCCTCGGCCCGGCGGTAGGACTCGGCAGCCGCGTCCGCCATCCGGTCGACCACGTCCCACAGGGCGGGCGCCCCGGGCAGCAGCTGGGGCAGCGCCGCCCGGTCCCGGGCGGCGACGGCCTCCGTCAGGACCTGCCACAGCAGCCGGCCGCAGACCCGGTACACCCGCAGCAGGGAGTCGAGCGGCAGGCCCTGCCGGGCGCGCAGTTCGCCGTCGGCGCGGGCCTCGCCGAGCTCGGGCGGCAGGCCGCGGGCCTCGCGGACCAGTCCGTCGACGGCCTGGCGGAGCAAGTGGTGGACCCGCTCGCGCAGGGCGGCCCGGCCGAGCAGGGCGACGTAGACCGCGCAGGCCGGATCCTCGGCCGGTGACCGGTCCGCGAGCCGCTCGGCGGCCACGGCGATCCGGCGGTCCAGGTCCTCGCGTATCTCCCCGATGATCCGCTCCATGACGGGCAGGGTGGCACGTCGGAGGGGGCGCTGGGGAGGGCCGCGACGAGGCGGTGTCCGCTAGCGTGTCCGAAGCACTGCACGTGCAGTGCATATGCGGCGGTCATACCGGCAGCCGCGCCCACACGGTCAGGGACCCCACCCATGCGCCAGAACCCCGAGCGCCGCGCCGCGCTGCTCGACGCCGCCATCGAAGTCCTCGCCCGCGAGGGCTCACGGGGGCTGACCCTGCGCGCCGTGGACACGGAGGCCGGGGTTCCGACCGGCACCTCCTCCAACTACTTCGCCAACCGCGCCCAGCTCCTCGTGCAGATCCTGCACCGCACCCGCGAGCGGCTGACCCCCGACCCGGCGGACCTGACGGGCCCGTTCGACACGAAGGTGCTGCTGCGCCGGCTCCTGGAACGGATGCGCCGCGAGCGCAGCGTCCACACCGCGATGCTGGAACTGCGCCTGGAGGCCACCCGCCGGCCCGAACTCCAGGAGGCACTGGCCGGGTTCCAGGGCGCCGAACTGGAGGCGAACATCGCCTGGCACCTGGAGGCGGGGCTGCCGGGGGACCGGCAGGGCGTGGTCCTGATCTACCTGGCCATGCTCGGTCTGATCGTGGACGACCTGACCGTGCCCGGACTGCTGGATCCCCAGTCCCCCCACGGAGTCGAGGGGCTCATCGACACGATGGTCAAGCGCCTCCTCCCGGAGGGACCCGCCGACTGACTATCGTGCCGGTAGGGCTGGTTCCGGCGGGACCGGCCGGACCGGCAGGACCGGCTCGCATCGCGGGATCGCGGGAGGAACCGTGGCAATGGCGGACATCACGGGGCAGGGCACGGGCGAGGGCGCCCGCGCCTGCGACGGCGGCATCCAGTGGCTCGCGGACTGGAACGCCTGGTACGTCAGCCTCACCTTCGCCCGGGGCATCGGCCCCGAGGAACTGGCCGCCCGGCTCGGCGCCCTGCCGGACCTGCACCCCGGGCCGCTCGGCGCCATCGACGCGTGGAGCATGGTCACCGAGACGGTGGACGGCGACGGGGTGGCCCGGGTCGGTAGCTGGGGCGGCTGGTCCTTCGCCGTGGAACACGGAGTGCCCGCCGGGGCGCAGCGCCTCGCGGAGGTCTCCCGCTCCGGCGTCGAGGCCGTACACCTCGACCCGCAGCCCGATCACCCGCCCAAGCAGTTCGCGTACGCCCGGGACGGCGAGCTGGTCTGCTGCTTCGGCATCGGCGAGGAACACTGGCGCGGCGGCCACCGGCCCGATTTCCTCCTGCCGGAACTGGTCGAGGCCAAGATCCTCACCCCCGACGGCTGCTACGCCCGCCCCGAGGGCGAACCGGACGGGGAACGCGACCGCCTCACCCTCGCCGTACTGGAACACCGCTTCGCGCTGTCCCTGCCCCGGCGCCTCGTCGAGGAGACCCAGCTGCCGGCCTTCGTGACCTGCACGCAGTAGGAACCGGGGACGGACGGTTTTGGTCGGGGAGGGTGCGGCTTGTGACACTACGGGAGTGAACGCGACCGATTTGTTCCACCAGACGCTGCGCGAGCGGATCGCCCCGGCACTGCGCGACGCGGGTTTCTCCGGAACGGGACTGGAGTACCGGCTCCGCGCCGCCGAACCCGACCACGCGCTGCTCGGCTTCCAGCGGAGCGCTTCGTCCGGGGCCGCCGAGTGCAGGTTCACCGTGAACCTGCGCGCGGTCCCGTACGAGGAACACGAGGCCCTGCGGCGGCTGCGGCCGGCCCTCGGGACCCGGCTCAGCGCCAACCGCGTCGGTCCCGTCGGCTGGCACGCCAGGATCGGACGCCTCCTCGGCCATCCGCACGACCACTGGTGGAGCATCACCGACGAGCGCACCGCCGCCCGCGTCGCCGACGAGGTCACGGACGTGGTGCTGCGCCGCGCCGTCCCCGCGCTGTGGGGCGAGGTGACCGACCGGCCCCCGCTGCCGGGTCCCGTGGTGGATCCGGTGCCCGACTGTCTGGACCCGGCGTGCCTGCGGGTGGACAGCGGTCCGTTCCCCGTCACGAGCGGGGAGGCGCCGCTGCCCGTGGACCTCGAGGGCACCCTCGTCCTGGAGACGGGAGAGCGCCGCCGGGCCTCGCCCTTCCTCACCGTCCACGACGAGCTGACCGACGCGGAAGCCCGCATCGTCATCGATGCCCCCTGGCGGCTGGAGCAGCCGCTCTTCGGCTCGGTCCGGGTCGGCATCGCCGCCGACGGTGACGTCCGGGTCTCCGCCAGCCCGGGCAGCATGCTTCCCGGTCATCCGCTGGCGCTCCTCGGCGAACTGGCCCTGTGCCGGATCAACACGGCCGAGGTCGCCGGCAACGGCTCCCTGCGGCTCACCTTCGAGCAGGGCACGCCGCGCGAGGCCTGCCTCACCGTCTCCGGCGCCCCGCACGCGCTGACCGTCGGCGCACCCTGGCACATCGAGGGCTGGACACCGGCCCGCATCTGACGGCCCGCCGTAGTCGACGGCCGTCACCCGGCCGGCCCGGGCCGGGAGGATCAGCCGCCGAGCTGCCGTGCCAGGTGCCGGATCATCGACTCGGTCGCCGGGTTGCGGTCCCCGGTCCGGACGGTCGCGTAGATGTCCCGTACGAGATGGGCCGGTTCGGCGATGTCGTGGAAGGAGATCTCCGCGCGCCGGTCCGCCGCGCTCTGCGGCACCAGCGCCACCGCGAAGTCGGCGGCCACCAGGGAGAGCAGCATCGGATAGCTGTCGGCGCGGAAGGCGATGTCCGGTTCGAAGCCGGCTGCCCGGCAGATCCCCTCGGTCACCGCCTGGAAGCCGGTGCTGGGCGTGGTCGAGGCCCACGCGGTACGGGCGAACTCGCCGAGCCTGACCGGCCCGTCGAGCGGCGGCCTGGCGTGCGGGGGCACGGCGAGCACCAGCTTCTCCCGGCGCAGCAGCACCTGCCGCAGACCGCGCAGGTCAGGCTCCGGGAGGTGGGGGTACTGGTGGGTGACCGCCAGGTCCAGGCTGCCCGCCGCCAGCGAGGGCAGGGCCAGCTCCGGTTCGAGCTCGGTCAGGCTCACGTCGAGCCCCGGATGGGTCCGCCGGAACGCGGCCAGCGCCGGAACCGTGAAGGGCTCCGCGGCGGAAGCGAAGGTGGCGACCCGCAACTGGCCCTCGCGCAGCCCCGCGATATCGCGCAGCGCCTCCTCCGCGGCCTCGATCTCGGCGAGCACGCGGGTGGCGTGGGATACCAGGGTGTGCCCGGCGGCGGTCAGGCGTACGCTCCGACCGGAGCGCTCCAGCAGCGCACAACCGGCCTGGCGTTCGAGAGCGGACAGCTGCTGGGAAGCGGCGGAGGCGGTGACGTCGGCGCGCAGTGCGGCACCCGCGATGGTGCCCGTGCGCGCGACATCGACGAGGAGCTTCAGTTTCCGGGGGTCGAGCATTAGTTGATCTTATGCTCAGGTTTACGCGAGTCCGCTGGTTTTGAGACCGGTGAGCGACTTTGATGGGTTTGCCAGGCCTCGTACCGGAGCAGGGGGACCACTCATGGGCACCGAACACAGCCAGAAGGACAGTGCGGACGGCGCGGACAGTGCGGACAGTGCGGACGGCGGCAGCGCCGCCACCACCACCGCACCCACCCTCATCGGTTCCGTGCAGCGGGCGTTGCGGCTCGTGGAAGCGATGTACGCGGAGGGCGGGGCGACCGCCAAGCGCCTGGCCCGGGTCACCGGGATCCCGCTGCCCACCGTGTACCACCTGCTGCGCACCCTCAGCCACGAGGGCTACGTCCAGCGCGAGGGCGGGTCCTTCCGGCTCTCGGATGATCTGCCGCTCGCATCGTAATGATCAAAAGGGGTGGGGTTCCGGCCAAGCTGTCACGTGCCATCGTGCATGTTCCAGCGGAAAATGCCAGAACGCCCTTCCGCAGTGTGGAAGTTGAGTAAGTTCCCTTCTGTCGCGCCGCACGACCGTGCACCACGCACGGTCCGGCCGGGAGGGGAGCCCGCGTGCCCGGGATCGACGAATGCCTGCTCGAAGCCATGGCCCTGCCTGGTGCCAGGGGGGCCGCGCTGGTCGACTGGAGCAGCGGACTGGCCCTCGGCACCGCCGGGGAGTCACCGGTGGGGGACCACGAGACCACCGCGGCCGAGACCGCCGAACTGGCCCGGGCGGCCGCCGAGTACGAGTCCTTCGCCCCGGGCGGCACCGGGGCGCAGGACGCCGCCGGGCCACCGGTGGAGGACCTGATCGTCACCACCCGGACCGGCTACCACGTGCTCCGCTTCGTCGAGACCAGCTTCGACAGCAGCGTGTTCCTGCACCTGTGGCTCGACCGGACCGACGGCAACCTCGCCCTCGCCCGGCACAGACTCCGGGCCCTGGCCGAGGAGCTGGTACTGAAGTGACCGCCGCCGTAGCCGCCGTCTCCCCGCTGCTCACGCGGCTCGCCGCCGAGCGGGCGACCGGCGCCCTGTTCCGCGAGCGCGGCACGCTCTTCCTGGAGGACGGCCGCGTGGTGCACGCGGAGAGCCCGGCCACCCCCGGACTGGACGTCCTGCTCACCACCGGCGGGGGTCTCACCCCCGAGCGCTGGACCGACGCCGTGAACCAGGCCGGCGCCCGCCGCCAGGTCGCCCGCTTCCTCGTCGACAGCGGCGGGCTCGCGGGCGGCGAGCTGGAGATATGCCACCTCGCCGCGATCTTCGACGCCGCCTTCTTCGCGCTCTCCCCGGGCAGCGGCCCCTCCCGCTTCCGGCGCGGGGCCACCCACTGGATCGGCTCCGTCCGCTCCGTTCCGGCCGCCGCCGTCGAGCGGGAGACCTGCCGCCGCCGGGAACTGCTCGACGCGGTCTGGCCCTACCCCCTGCTGGACACCTCCCCGGTGGTGCCCCGCCCCGCCGCTCCCGGCCAGACCGTCACCGCACGCCAAAGGATCCTGCTCGACCAGGCCGACGGGGTACGGACACCGGCAGACCTCGCCTGGGTGCTGGGCCGGCCGGCCTTCCACACCCTGCTCGACGTACGACGCCTCGCGGCGGCCGGGCTGGTCGAGACCCCGCACGCGCCGGCACCCGCCGCCGCGGAGACGCCGCTGCCCGACTGGATGACGCAGGCGCAGTCCCCGGACGTGGCGTTGCTGCGCCGGTTACGCGACGCACTGGAGGCAAGCCTGTGAGGCTCCCGCTGCGAGCCGCCCAGCGCGGCGACCGTTCCGAGCGGAGGCAGTCCGAAAGGAGAAGGTCCGACATGAGTACGGTGCCCGCCGAAGCCGAGGCCGAGATACTCGCGGAGCTCCGACGGCTGCGGGCCCGCGTCCCGCAGCTGGGCGGGGCGCTCGCCGCGAGCGTCGACGGCCTGGTCCTGGCCCACGACAGCGCCGCCACCGAGGCGGAATCCGTGGCCGCCCTGACCGCCGCGGCCCTCGGAGTGGCCCAGCGGCTCAGCGACTGCACCGGGCAGGGCGGGTTCCGTGAGCTGCTCGTGCGGGGAGAGGACGGCTACGTCGCCACCTACGCGGCGGGCGACGCGGCCGTGCTGACCCTGATCGCGGAGCCGCGCGTCAACGTCGGCCGCCTCCATCTGGAGGCCCGCCGGTCCAGCCTGCGCATAGCCGAGCTGATCGACCACAGCCTCGGCCGCCGCGGCCCGGCCCCGGGGGCCGGCCAGGGCTCCTGACCCCCTCGACCACGTACGTCCGTACCGACCGATCCGCATTCACCGATCCGCATTCACCGAACCGCGCTGACCGAAAGCGCCCGGGAAACAGAAGAGAAAGAGGAAAACGTCATGGCCAACGTGGAGACATCGCTCAAGGAAGCCACCACCAGTATCGACGGCGTGCTCGGCGTCGCCCTGGTCGATTGCAGCAGCGGTATGGCTCTCGGCACCGTCGGCGGCGGAAAGGACCTCGACCTCACGGTCGCCGCCGCCGGCAATACCGACGTGGTGCGGGCCAAACTCCGCACGATGGAGATGCTCGGTCTGAAGGACGAGATCGAGGACATCCTCATCACCCTCGGAAGCCAGTACCACCTGATCCGTCTCCTGAAGGGCCGGGGCTCCGCGGGGCTCTTCCTCTACCTCGCCCTCGACAAGAAGCGGGCCAACCTCGCGATGGCCCGGCACCAGTTGAAGAAGATCGAGGCAGAGCTCGAAGTCTGATCCGATGACGGCGAGGTGGCGGGCGGCTGAACTCATGGCCGCCCGCCCCGCGGCTTCTCACATATGTCCCGAGACGACCGATTTTCGGCATCGCGCCACCCAGTAGGCTGCGGCAATCACCCGATCATCGCCAATGCCATAAAGCTGGAGAACTCGCCACCCATGCCTCCGCGCCTGAGTATCGTCGTCCCCGTCTACAACGTCGAGCTCTATCTCGACGAGTGCCTGGAATCCATCGCGGCACAGACATTCGGTGACTTCGAGGTCGTACTCGTCGACGACGGATCCACCGACGGCAGCGCGGCACTCGCGCAGGCATTCGCCGACCGTGACGACCGCTTCCGGCTGGTTCTCCAGAAGAACGCGGGACTCGGCGCCGCCCGCAATGCCGGCGCCCGCCACATCAGCCCGGGCACCGAGTACCTGGCATTCGTCGACAGCGACGACACCATGCCGCCGGACGCCTACCGGCGCCTGGTCGACGCCCTCGACGAGACCGGCTCCGACTTCGCGGCGGGCAACGTCAAGCGCTTCCGCTCCGTCGGCATGCAGATGTCCTGGGGACACCGCGCGGCCTTCGGCGCGACCCGGCTGAAGACCCACATCTCCAAGTTCCCGGCGCTGGTCACCGACCGCACCGCGTGGAACAAGGTCTACCGGCGCAGCTTCTGGGACGAGCACGCCTTCCAGTACCCGGAAGGCATCCTCTACGAGGACGCCCCCGTCTCCATTCCGGCGCACTACTTCGCCAAGAGCGTCGACGTCATCGCCGAGTGCGTCTACCACTGGCGCGTCCGCGAAACCGGCGAGCGCTCCATCACCCAGCGCTCCACCGACCCGGTCTCGGTCATCGACCGGGTCGCCTCCGTCCGCCTGGTCCGCGAGGCCCTCCAGGGCAAAGAGGGCGCCGCCTACGCCCACTACCTGCGCGACTACGACCGCAACGTGCTGATCGAGGAACTCCCGCTCATCTACAAGCACGTTGCCGAGGCGGGCCCCGATTTCCGCGCCGCCTTCGCCAAGGAGGCCGGCGGCCTCGTCCGGGAGATCGGCACCGGGCCCTGGCCCGACATGTCGGTCGCGGACCGGCTCAAGGCCTACCTCACCGGGGAGGGCCGGATCGAGGAGTTCGTCGCCCTCCTCCAGCACCAGCGCGACTTCACCCACAGCGTGCCGGTCAGGGGACTGGCCCGCCCGCAGGCCGCCTACCCCTTCCTCAAGGCACCGGTCCCCTCCCACGTCCTCACCCTCGGACCGAGCGAACGCCGCGTCGTCAGCCGCCTGGAGCAAGCCCGCTGGGCCGACGGCAAACTGCTGCTGCGCGGCTACGCCGTGCCCGGACACCTGGGCGCCGAGAGCCGCCTCGGCTCGCGCAAGTTGCTCGTCCTGCGCGAGAAGGGCACGGGCCGCCGGGCCGTCGTCACCTCCCGTACGGTCGCCTCCCCGACGGCCACGGCGAACTCCGCGCACCTCGCCCTGCGCCACGCCGACTGGGCCGGATTCACCGCCGTCATCGACCCCACCGCCTTCCGGACGGGCGGCCGGTGGAACGAAGGCGTATGGGGCACCTCCGTCTTCGTCACCGGAGCCGGAGGCCTGTACCGCGGCCGGCTCAAGGGCGGCGAACACGACAGCGGACAGAACCCGCCCGCGCACTGGGTCGCCCCGGACGTGCGGATCGTCCCGAGCACCACCGGGTCATTCAGCGTCCGGGTCGAGATCGTCCGTGCCCGCGCCCTGGACGTCCGCCCGGCCGGCGACGACGCCGTCGAGGTGTCGGGCGAGCTCGCCGCCGAGGTCGGCGCCGGAGCCGCCCTGCGTGCGGAGTACGGCTCCACCGGCACCGTGCTCAGCTTCCCGCTGGAGACCGCCCCCGCCGTCACGGGCGGCCGGATCCCCTTCACCGTCCGCCTGCCGCTCGCCGATCTGGCCGCCGTCCCGGGGGTCCCGGGCGCACTCGGCGAGTGGACGCCGAAGCCGTGGAGCCTGTCCGTGACCGGAGCCGACGGCACGCGGCACCGGCTGGTGCACGACGAGCGCGCCGGGTTCGCCGGACTGGTCGTCGCGCTGCCGGGCGAGGAGCCCGGCCAGGAACCCGGCCGGTCCCTCTACGTCAAGCGCGACCACACCGGACACCTCGCCCTCTCGGTCCAGTTCCCCCCGCCGCTGATCGACACGGTCGAGGCCGGGGACGGCTCCCTGAGGCTCCGGGGCCGCTTCGCCGCACCACTGGACGAGCCCTACGAACTGGTCCTGCACACCTCGTCCGGCCTGGAGTTCAGCTACCCCGTCACCCGTGACGGCGATGCCTTCGAAGCCTCCTTCGAGCCGGTGCTCCCCGAGAGCCGAGCCGGCCGCACCCCGCTGCCGCAGGGCCGCTGGTGGACCACGCTGCGTCCGGTCTCCCGGGGCGGCGGCACCGCGGGCCTGACCGCCGTCGACCGGGGCGCCCCCCTGCAGTTCTCTCCGACCGCGCTGCACTCGGGGCCGCACGCCGTCACGGCCCGGGGCCGCCGGATACGCGTCGAATGCCGCCTCCACGACCGCGTCGTACTGGTCGCAGACCCGATGGCCGGCCCGCACGACCGCTCGCGCTACGCGCAGCGGGTCGCGCGGGACGTGACGTACCCGGCGCAGAGGGCCCTCCCGGTCAAGGACATCGTGGTCTACGACGCCTTCCAGGGGCACGGCGGCGGCGACTCGCCCCGCGCCGTCCACGAGGAACTCCTGCGCCGCGAGGAGAAGCTGGAACACGTCTGGCTGGTGCGCGACGGCCGCGCCGAGGTCCCGGAGACCGCCCGCGCGGTCCCGTACGACAGCCTCGAATACTGGGAGGTGCTCGCGCGGGCCCGGTACTACGTGGTCAACGACAGCGTGCCGCGCGCCTTCCGCCGCCGCCCCGGCCAGACCGTCGTGCAGACGTGGCACGGTACGCCGCTGAAGCAGATCGGCCACGACTTCGTGCACGACTACTACACCAGCCCCGAGGTGCTGGACGCACTGGAGCACGACAGCGCCCAGTGGTCGCTGCTCGCCTCCCCGGGCTCGTACGCCACGCCGGTCCTGAAGCGGGCCCTGGGCTACGACGGCGAGGTCATCGAATCCGGCAGCCCGCGTACGGACGCGCTGGTGCGGCCCGACGCGGGGCGGATCGCGGAGGTCCGCCGACGGCTGGGCCTGCCGGAGGGAAAGAAGGTCGTCCTCTACATGCCCACGTGGCGGGAGAACCGTCTGGGCTGGTCGGTCTCCTCCGGCTACAAGCTCGACCTGAGGATCGACCTGGACGCGGCGCGCCGTGAGCTGGGCGAGGACCACGTCCTGCTGATCCGGGGCCACCACAAGGTCACCGAGCAGGTACGCGAAGGCGTCCGCGACGGGTTCGTCGTCGACGTGTCGCGCTGGCCCGACCCCACCGACCTGCTGCTCGTCGCCGACGTGCTGATCTCGGACTACTCTTCCGCGATCTTCGACTTCGTGCACACCGACCGGCCGGTCCTGCTCTTCGCGTACGACCTGGAGCACTACCGGGACACGCTCCGCGGCTTCACCTTCGACCTGGAGGAGAAGGCCCCGGGCCCGCTGCTCAGGGACTCGGCGAGCCTGATCGCGGCCGTCCGCAACGCGGACGCGGTGGGCGCGCGGTACGCGCGGGCGAGGGCGGCGTTCCGGGCGGAGTTCTGCGACCTGGACGACGGTCAGGCAGCTCGCCGGATCGTCGACCGCATGCTCGACATGTAACCCGCAGGAGTGCATTCCGGGCTGGACACGGACCGGTCCCGACCCCACCGATGAGTTTCGGGGCCGGGACCGGTCTGTATGTGCGGGACGGATTTCCCCACCCCGCACACTCTGGAGGCAAGTCATGGCCAGCACCCCCTTCACCACGTGTCTGTGGTTCGACGGTGCGGCGGAGGCCGCAGCCGACTACTACCTGTCGGTCTTCAAGGACGGCGAGCGCGGCCGCGTCGGCCTCTACCCCGAGGGGAGCCCCGGCGTCGCGGGTGAGGTCATGGTCGTCGAGTTCGAGATCAACGGCCAGAAGTTCGTCGGCCTCAACGGCGGCCCCCAGTTCCCCTTCACCGAGGCGGTCTCCTTCCAGATCCACTGCGCCGACGACGCCGAGGCGGACTACTACTACGAGGCGCTGACCGCGGACGGCGGCCAGGAATCCGCCTGCGGCTGGGTCAAGGACAAGTTCGGGCTGTCGTGGCAGGTCATCCCGGCCGGGGCCATCGAGCTGATCTCCGACCCCGACCCGGGACGGGCCGCACGGGCGACGGCCGCGATGATGAAGATGAAGAAGCTCGACGTGGCGGAGATGCGGCGGGCGGCCGACGAGGGCTGAGGCGAGCCGAGGCGGGCTGAGGCGGGCCGGCAAGGACCGGCGCCGCTCGGCCCGGCCGGCTAGAGGAGCGCGCCGTCCGCGGCGATCCGCGCCAGCAGGGCGGGCAGCGCCGTCCCGATGGGCTCGCGGATCACCTCGTCGGCGAGGGAGTCGTACGGGGTCTCCTGCGCGTTCACGATGATCAGGCGGGCCCCGGCCTCCGCGGCCATCCCGGCCAGCGAGGCCGCGGGCTGCACCTGGAGCGTCGAGCCCACCGCCACGAAGACCTGGCACCCCTTGGCGACCGCGACGGCCCGCGCCAGCACCTCGGGATCCAGCCGCTCCCCGAACATCACGGTCGCCGCCTTCAGGATCCCGCCACACCCGAGGCAGGCCGGATCCGGGTCCCCGGCGGCCACCCGGGCCAGCGCCTCGTCCATCCCCGAACGGGCATGACAGGCCGTGCACACCACGGACCGCGCCGTGCCGTGCAGTTCGAACACCTTGCGCGCGGAGGTCCCGGCGAGCTGCTGCAGACCGTCCACGTTCTGGGTGATCACCCGCAGCGGGATCCCGGCGCGCTCCAGCTCGGCGACGGCGAGGTGAGCGGCGTTCGGCCGCGCCCCCAGGGCCCCGATCTCGGCGCGCATCAGCCAGGACCGGCGCCGGATCTCCGGATCGGCCATGTAGTACGCGTAGGTCACGAGCTTCTCGGCGTCGGCCTCCCGCCGCCACAACCCCTGCGGCCCCCGGTAGTCGGGAATCCCCGAATCGGTGGACATCCCGGCCCCACTGAACACTGCGACGAGCGGCTTTCCCATGGGGCCGACTCTAGGCAGCCCGGACGGCGTTCTCCACGGGTTTCTCCCGCGTCACCACAGGGGGGCGACCGGTGCATCCGGGACTCGGCTGCGCGCGGACATCCGTAGGGTGGCGGCATGTCGACCACCGTCCTGTACTGCTCCGATCCGCTGAACGAGCGCCGGGCCGACGCCCACTTCGCCGAGGAGGCACGCGCGGTGCGCGCCGCCGGGGGCGCCGTCGGGCTCATCGACCACGACGCGCTGCTCGCCCGCGACGCCGGCCGGGCCGTGGCACGGGTGCCCGCCGGGGCGGGGGCGCTCTGGTACCGGGGCTGGATGATCCCGGCGGCCCGGTACGCCGAGCTCGACGCGGCCCTGCGCGAGCGCGGATGCGCACTGCGCGTCGCTCCGGACGCGTACCGGCGCGCCCATGAACTCCCGGGCTGGTACGAGGCGTTCGCCGGGCTGACCCCGCCCAGTCGGTGGCTGGCGACACCCCCGGGCCGGACCCCGGAGCCGGACCGGCTCGCGGGCGCCGCCGCGGCGCTCCCCTCCCGCGCCGGCATCGTCAAGGACTACGTCAAATCCCGCAAGCACCAGTGGGCCGAGGCCTGTCACCTCCCCGACCTCGCGGACCGGGCCGCCGTCCACCGCGTGGTGAACCGCTTCGTGGAACTCCAGGGCGAGGACCTGGCCGGCGGGGTGGTGCTGCGCGCCTTCGAACAGTTCACGGCGGCCGAGGGCGTGGCCACCGAGGTGCGGGTCTGGTGGCGCGACGGTGAGCCCCGGCTGGTCACCGCCCACCCCGACAGCCCGTACGCCGAGGCCGCGGCGCCGGACCTCGGACCAGTGCGGGCCGCCGTCGCGGAACTCGGCTGCGCCTTCGTCACCACGGACCTCGCGCTGCGCGCGGACGGAGCCTGGCGGGTCGTGGAGGTGGGCGACGGGCAGGTGAGCGATCTGCACCGGGAGGCCGACCTCGAGGCGTTCACCCGTCTCCTGACGGGTGGTTGAGCCCGGCCGGGCCCCGATCCGGGCGGCCCCCGCGCCCCTTGCGGGCCTCGCGCGGGGGCGCACGGGTCGCAGGGGTGGATCTGGTACAACATCGGACATGACGGGACTGACTGGATTCGAGATCAACGGCGCGAGCGCCGCCGACATGGCGCTGCTCCGGGACTGGGCCGACGAGGAGGGCTGGAATCCCGGGGACTCCGACCGGTTCGCGTTCGCCGTCGCCGATCCGGGCGGTTTCCTCGTCGGGCGGCTCCGCGGGGAGCCCGTCGCCTGCATCTCGGCGGTCCGGTACGGCGCCGGCTTCGGTTTCATCGGCTTCTACATCGCCCGGCCCGACGTCCGCGGTCAGGGCTACGGGATCCGGCTGTGGAAGGCCGGAATGGAGCGGCTCGACGGGCGGCTCGTCGGCCTGGACGGGGTGGTCGAGCAGCAGCACAACTACCGCAAGTCCGGCTTCCGCTCGGCCTGGAACAACGTCCGCCACGAGGGGGTTCCGCGGACGGCCGGGGAACCCCCGCCCCAGGCGCCGTCCGGGGTGCGGATCGTGGACGCCGCCACCCTGCCCTTCGGGCAACTCGCCGCGTACGACCGGAGGTTCTTCCCCGAGCCGCGCGACGCCTTCCTCGCCGCCTGGGTCGGTCTACCCGGCCGTACCGCCCTCGCCGCGGTCCGGGACGGCCGGGTCGAGGGGCTCGGCGTCGTCCGGCCGGGCAGCGGCGCCCCGCGGATCGGCCCGCTCTACGCCGCCGACCCGGCCGTCGCCGCCGCCCTGCTGTTCCGGCTCGCCGAGCGGACTCCCGACGGCAAGGTCGCCGTGGACGTACCGGACGCCCATCCGCGGGCCGCCGCCCTACTGGGCGGACTGGGCCTGACCCCGACCTTCGAGACCGCCCGGATGTACACCGGCCAGGAGCCGGACCTCGACCTGACCGGCATGTACGGGGTCACGAGTCTGGAGCTGGGCTGATCTGCGGCTCAGATGGTGAAGACCGTGCCGGTGGTGTTCCACAGGGCGCACGGGTTGGCGTAGGTGTAGGAGTAGTTCATCCGGCGGCCCTGCCACACGCCTTCGGCGGTGACGGTCAGCGGGCTCCACTCCCGGGTACACGCCGCGTCGGGGCGCGGCTCGGCGAGCGCGTCCAGCTCGGGGGCGTACGCCTGTAACTCGGCGCACGCCGCGTCCGGGTCCGGGTGGGTTCCGCCGGGCCGGGGCGCGCAGACCAGCGTGACCGCGCGCAGCACCGTACCGCTCGCCGCGTCCTCGCCGTCGGTGACGCTCAGGACGAGCGCGGACGGGGCGTACAGGCTTTCGGTGCCGGCGGGCGCGGCTCCGGCGACGCCCGAGCCGGTGAGGGCGGTGAGGGCGGTGAGCCCCATGGCGGCGGACGACAGTCCCAGGGTCCTGGTGACGGATCGCATGTCGAACACTCCTCGCGTCGTTGCGTCGGATAACGGACGCGAGTCTTGCCCATGCGGAACCGGAACGCCCGTTCGCACCTCTACTTCTCGTCACGCAGCGCGCACGCATGACCGCAGACCGCAGTGGGTCGGAGGCGGCTGACCTGTGGGGGAGCGGTCGGCGGAATCGGCCCGAACCCGTCCGGATCAGCTGGCGGCGAGACGTGGCGCGTACAGGTCCATGAGGCGGGTCCGCGTCTGGTGCAGCCGCAGCGCGAGCACCCGTCCGACCCAGTGGCCGAGGGCGGACCCGAAGGCCGGGTCGGCGTCCATGAGCATCCGTACGGTCGTGGCGTCGAACTCGTACGCGCGGACCGGCGTCATGGCCTCGGCGCCCAACTGCCACACGTACGGCGGGAACAGCCACGACCAGCCGACCAGTTCTCCGGGGCCCAGGCTCTCGATGGGCGTGGGCCGGCGACCCGGTACCGGGATCTCCAAGGTCACCGTGCCGGAGCGCACGATCCAGAAGGAGTCCGCCCTGGTGCCCTCGTCGAAGATCCGCGCGCCCTCGCGGAAATTGACCTCACGGGCGTGCGACATGAGCCGTCCACGGTGTTCGGTCGACAGGACGGCAGCGATCCGGATGGGGGAAGGTGTGCTCACGACGGCCTCCGATCGGGACCCCCCGCTCCCCCCAGTGTCGCCGACGCCGGACCGAATCCGGGGCGTCCGTCTCCGGAGAATTGTCCGATTTTCGGCGGCGCAAACCCCGCGGACCGCGAGTGCGGCCCGGCTACTCCTCCGCACCGGCCTCCAGGCAGGCCAGCTCCATGGCGTCGAGGACGGCCTCGTGGCTGCGCCCGCTCAGTTCGGAGACGTTCTCGATCTGTGCCGTCGCCCAGGCCGCCAGGGTCATCACCAGCACGCGGAGCCCGTCCGTGCCGTACTCCGCGAGGACCTCGTCGGCGGCGTGCATCGCTTCCTCGGGCACCTGCTCCGGTGGTTCGAGCCCGGCCAGACCGCGGAGCAGGGTCAGGGTGCGGCGGGAGATCTCGGGGGTCATCCTCGCCAGCCGCGTGTCTTCTTCGTCGCTCATCCCGCTCCGCCCCTCCGGTCCCGCGCCCGCGTACGTCCCCGGGCGTGCGCTCCCGCCCGTGCCGTGCCGTCCTCCCAGGGCACCGTAGAGGGGCGCGGGCCCGGGTGGGGCGGCAATCGCGAGAACGGACCCGGCGTCCCACGGAGCGGACGCGTCGCGGACGGGCGGGTCCGGGCTCGTCGGGGGCCGGGTCCGGCTTCGGGGTGCGGGCGGGCGGTGTGACTTGGCATGTGATGCGTCAAGTGCGGTGAACGGAACCGGGATTCCCCCTAGGGTGCCGTGGTCACGGTCGTGGACATCCGTACGATGGTTTCCAGCCATTCGATGTGCCGCACTCCGTATTCCGTTTTCGCTTTCGTTTTCCGAACTGGGGGGTTCATGCGTAGATCCAGAGGGCTGGCCACAGCTCTCACCCTGGCGCTGGCCGGCACCTGCACGGCCATGGGCCTCGGCCTCGTCGAAGAGGCCGCGGCCATCACCCCGCCGGTGGCCTTCACCGCCGACGAACTGCCCACCTGGCAGGCCAACGGTGTCGTCTGGGCCCTGGCCGAGGCGGGCGACCAGGTCTTCGTCGGCGGCACCTTCTCCGAGGTCCGCCCGCCGGACGGCGCCGCCGGAACCGAGCAGGAGGCGGTGAACTTCGCGACGCTCGATGCCGCGACGGGCGCCCCGACCTCCTGCAAGCTGTCCTTCACCGTGGGCTCCGGAACCGCCACCGTCCGTGCGCTCGTCCTCTCGCCGGACAAAGCGACCCTGTACGCGGGCGGCTACTTCGGCGCCGTCAACGGCACCGCGGTCTCCAGCCTCGCCGCCATCGACGTGGCGACCTGCACCGTGAAGACCGGCTTCCGGCCCGCCTTCGCGGCCACCGTCCGGGCCCTCGCCGTCACCGGCGACACCGTGTACGCGGGCGGCGACTTCCTCACCGTCGCGGGCCAGCCGCGCGAGCGGTTCGCCGCCGTCGACGCGGCCGACGGCACGCTGAAGCCCTTCACCGCGAACGCCGACGAGCCGGGCCGGGCCGTAGAGCTCACCCCCGACGGCGAGAACGTGGTCCTGGGCGGTGACTTCTTCACCGTGGGCGGTACGAACAGCCACGCCCTCGCCGTCGTCGACGCGACCACCGGCGCCGTCACCAAGGCCTACCCCGGGTTCGTCGATACCAACTCGGTGGTCAAGGACATCGCCACCGACGCCACCGGCTTCTACACCGCCAACGAGGGAACGGGCGGAGGCGTCTTCGACGGCCGGATCGCCCTCAACCTGAGCGACTTCGGCCAGCGCTGGCGCGACACCTGCCTCGGCGCGACCCAGGCCGTGCTCCCGTACCAGGACGTGCTTTACAGCGCCTCGCACGCGCACGACTGCTCCAGCATCGGCGAGTTCCCGGACGGCCAGCGCCACCACCTGCTGGCCCAGCCGACCACCGCGACCGGCAAGCTGGGCTGGGCTCCCGACACCAACGACGGCATCGGCGAGGGCATCGGCCCGCGCGTGATGGCGGTCGGCTCCAAGGGCGGCGTCCGGTACCTCTGGGTGGGCGGCGAGTTCACCACCGTCAACGGTTCGGCGCAGCAGAGCCTGACGCGCTTCGCCTCCACCGGGGACACGGGCGCGCCCAGCGTCCCGGTGGCGAGCGCCGTGAGCTTCAAGCCCGGTGAGGTGCAGGTGCGCTGGCGCACCAGCCTCGACCTGGACGACGGCACGCTCACGTACAAGGTCTACCGCAACGCCGCGGCCACGCCGATCGCCACGGTCGCGGCGGACTCGCTGTTCTTCCGCCGCCCGCAGGCCTCCTGGACCGACACCACCGTCACCGCGGGACAGACCTACACCTACCGGGTGACCGCCACCGACGCGGCCGGCAACACCAGCGCCCTGTCGGGCACGGCGAGCGTGACCGTGCCGAACTCGCCCGACGCGTACCCCAGTGCGGTCCGCGCGGACGGCGCCCAGTTGTTCTGGCGCTACGACGAGTCGGCCCTGCCCTTCGTCGCGGACTCCTCGGACGGCGGCAATCAGAGCGGTGTGCACCTGAACGCACCCGCCCTGCGCCAGACGCCCGGTGCGGTCTCGGGCGCGAGCACGGCCATCGGCTTCAACGGCACGGACACCCAGGTGTACGGGGACCGCCGCCAGAACGTCGGCTCCACGTACAGCATCGAGACCTGGTTCAAGACGAACACCACGAGGGGCGGCAAGCTCGTCGGGTTCGGCAACAACCAGTCGCGCGGCAGCAGTCAGTACGACAAGCACGTCTACATGACCAACGACGGCCGGCTCGTCTACGGCGTCTACAGCGGCGGAACCCACACCGTCACGACCGCCGCCGCGTACAACGACAACCAGTGGCACCACGTCGTCGCGACCCAGGGCCCGGGCGGCATGACCCTGTACGTGGACGGAGTCCAGAAGGGCACGCTGGGCTTCACCGCGCACGAGAACTTCGCGGGCTACTGGCACGTGGGCGGCGACAGCCTCGGCGGCTGGCCGGACCGTCCGATCAGCGAGTACTGGGCGGGCCGGCTGGACGAGACGGCCGTCTACCCGACGGTCCTGAGCGCGGCCCAGGTGCAGAACCACCACACCCTGGCCTCCGCCCCGGCCGACTCGGTCGTCGTGGTCCAGGCCGCTGAGGACACGTACGCCAACGCGGGCGCCCCGACCACCAATTACGGGACGTCCGGCTCGCTCGCGGTGCGCGGAACCTCGTTCTACGCGGGCTACCTGCGGTTCAACCTGCCCGCGGCCCCCGCCGGCACGGTGCTCAAGGCGGCCACGCTGAGCGTGAAGACCAGCACCATGAGCGGCGCCGGTACGACGGACACGGTGTCCGTGCTCCCGGTCACCGGCTCCTGGACCGAAGCCGGGACCACGTACGCAAACCGCCCGGCACTCGGGGGCCCGGCGCTCGGCAGCTTCGCGGGCGTCCCGGAGGGGTCGGCCGTCCACACGACCGGCCTGGACAAGACCGCTCTCGCGGGCGCGCTCGGCAGCGCGTACAGCCTGGCGCTGAGCAGCGCCGGGACGGACGCGCTGTGGCTGTGGTCCTCCGAGGCCGCGGCCAACGAGGGCAGCCCGAAGCTGACGCTCACCTTCGGCGCGCCGTAGCGGGACCGGGCGGTTCCTACGGGCGTCCGCCGTGGTGGACGTGCGCCAGGATCTGCCGGAGCAGGGCCGCGACGTGCGCGTCGTGGAGTTCGTAGATCACGCTGCGTCCGTCGCGGCGGCCGGTCACCAGGTCGAGGTGGCGCAGGAGCCGCAGATGGTTCGAGACGGTGGGCTGGCCGAGGTCGAGTGCCTCGGCCAGCTCGCCGACCGAGCAGGGGGCGTGCAGCAGACGGGCGAGGATGCGGATCCTGGCCGGGGAGGCCAGGCCCTGCAGGACTTCGGCCACGGCGGCGGCGTCCGGTTCGGTGAGCGGCCCGGTTCCATGCCGGTCACCGGCTACGCAGGCCCCGCCCCGCAGGCCCTCTTCATCGCGGCGTACGCCTTCGGCGGGTTCTTCACCTTCCGTGAGGCCCTGCTCGCCGTACGCGGCGGCCGCTTCCAGGTCGACTTCCTCATGCTCGTCGCCGCGGCCGGCGCCGCCGCGATCGGGCGGTGGGAGGAGGGCGCCGTCCTGCTCGTCCTCTTCAGCCTCGGCCACGCCCTGGAGGGCTACGCCATGGGCCGGGCCCGCCGCTCCATCGAAGCCCTCGGCGCGCTGGCCCCGCGTACCGCCCTGGTGCGCCGGGGTCCGGGGGCGCCGGTGGAGGTCCCGGTCGAGGAGCTGGCCGTGGGCGACACCGTCGTCGTCCGCCCCCACACCCGCGTTCCGGCCGACGGTTTCGTCGCCGCGGGCACCAGCAGCGTCGACCAGTCGCCCATCACCGGCGAGAGCGTCCCCGCCGACAAGGCCCCCGTCGCCGACCGGGCCGCCGCCCTCGCCGACCCGGGCGCGACCGGCCCCGAGAGCCGCGTCTACGCAGGCACGGTCAACGGCTCCGGCACCCTCGACATCGCGGTCACCCGCCTCGCCGGGGAAAACACCCTGGCCAGGGTCGTCAAGCTGGTCCAGGACGCCGAGGAGCGCACCTCGCCGACCCAGCGGTTCACCGAGCGGTTCACGAAGTTCTTCGTACCGGGCGTCCTCGTGCTCGTCGCCGTCCTGCTCGCCGTCGGCGCGCTCACCGGCGAGCCCTTCGCCGACACCTTCTACCGCGCCATGGCCGTCCTCGTCGCCGCCAGCCCCTGCGCCCTGGCCATCGCCACACCGGCCGCCGTGCTCAGCGCGGTGGGCCGGGCGGCACGCGGGGGAGTACTGGTCAAGGGCGGGGCGCCGCTGGAGGAGTTCGGCCGGCTGCGGACCATCGCCTTCGACAAGACCGGCACCCTGACCGAGGGCCGGCCGCGCCTCACCGAGATCGAGCCCGTCCACGCCGCCGGACGCGAGGAGCTGCTGCGCACCGCCGTCGCCGCGCAGCGCCTCAGCGACCACCCCCTGGCCCAGGCCGTGGTCCGCGACGGCGCGGGACTCCTGGAGGGGGCCGCCACCTCCGAGGCGGGGAGCCTGCGGGCCGTCATCGGCCGCGGAGTCGTCGCCGAGCTCGACGGGGAGGCCGTCCACATCGGCAGCCTCGCCTACGCGGACACCCTCGCGGGCCCGCCCGTACCGGCTCGGCTCCGCGACCGTACGGAGGAACTCGCCCGGACCGGCCGCACCACCATGCTGGTCCGCCGCGGCAACCGCTGGCTCGGCACGCTCGGCCTGATGGACGCCCCGCGCCCCGAAGCCGCCGCGGCGGTGGCCGCCCTGCGGGGGCTCGGGGTGCAGCGGACCGTGATGCTGTCGGGCGACGACCAGCGGGTGGCCGACGCGGTGGGCCGCGCGATCGGCATGGACGAGGTCCGGGGCGGTCTGCTGCCCGAGGGCAAGGTCGCCGAGGTGACCCGGCTGCGCCGCACGGCCCGTACGGCGATGATCGGCGACGGCGTCAACGACGCCCCGGCCATGGCCGGGGCCACCGTCGGCGTGGCGATGGGCGCGGCCGGTTCGGTCGTGGCCCTGGAGACCGCGGACATCGCCCTGATGTCCGACGACCTGCGCAGGCTCCCCTTCATCACCGGCCTGAGCCGCCGCGCGAGCCGCGTCATCCGGCAGAACCTCTGGCTGAGCCTCGGCATCGTGGCCGTGCTCGTCCCGGCCACCGCCCTGGGCCTCGGCATCGGCCCGGCGGTCCTGGTCCACGAGGGCTCCACCCTCGTGGTCGTCGCGAACGCGCTGCGCCTGTTGCGCTACGCCGACTGATCAGCGGTCGCGGTGCCCCCGCCGTCGGAGGAGTGGTCGAAGGCGTGGTCGAAGGCGTATTCCACCGAGGTGTCGCCGTAGCGGTGGGCGAAGGAGCCGGAGCCGGCGAGGCCGGTGAGGCCGCCGGTGCCCGAGCCGGGGACCACGGTGAAGCGGCAGAGGGTGCCGGTGGTGTCGAAGGTGCCGTGTTCCTCCAGGACGAAGGAGCCTTCGCGGCCGTCGACGGCGCCGGTGACCAGCTCCATGCCGGTGAAGGTGCCGGTGCTCTCCCCGGCGTAGGCCACGGTGTAGGCGCAGGTCGTCGCGGGGGCGGTGAGGACCCCGGTGAAGGCGTTGGTGACGGTGGCGCGGGCCAAGCGGGGGAAGACGCCTTCCGGGCCGACCGGGTGCTCCTCCCAGTCCTTGAAGGTGAAGCGGTTCGCGGTGGGTACGGGCGTCGTCGTCGTGGTGGTGTGGGTGGGCGCGGGCGTGTGCGTCGGCGTGGGCACGGGGGCCTCCTGGTTGTGGGATCCGCGGGCCGTCGGCCCGTCCGTGCACAGCCTGGGCGGCTTACCTGACACCTCCTGTCAGGTAAGCGGGACAATGACCGCATGCGCGCCGACCGGCTCCTCTCCCTCCTCCTGCTGCTCCAGAACCGCGGCCGGATGACCGCCCCCGAACTCGCCGCCGAGCTGGAGGTCTCCGTCCGTACGGTGTACCGGGACGTCGAGGCGCTCGGCGCCTCCGGGATCCCCGTCCACACCGAGCGCGGGCCCGCCGGCGGATTCCGGCTCGTCGACGGCTACCGGACCCGCCTCACCGGTCTGACGGACGTCCAGGCCGGCTCCCTGTTCCTCGCCGGCGCCCCCGGCCCCGCCCGGGACCTCGGCCTCGGCGCGGACCTCACCGCCGCCCAACTGAAACTCCAGGCTGCTCTCCCCGCCGAACTCGGCGACCGGGCCCGCCGGATCCAGCAGCGCTTCCACCTCGACGCGCCCGCCTGGTTCCGCGACGCCGACCCCGTACCGCACCTCGCGCAGATCGCCGAGGCGGTGTGGGAACAGCGGGTCCTGACCACCCACTACCGCCGCTGGAGCGGCGCCGTCCACCGCGCGCTGTGGCCGCTCGGACTCGTACTCAAGGGCGGCATCTGGTACTTGGCCGCCGCCCGGGCCGCGGAGCTGGTGGAGGCAGGGGAGGGGGTGGAGCCGGGGCAGGCGGTTGAGCCCGCGGAGGCGGTGGAGCCCGGGGAGGCCGCTCCCGCTCCCGAGAAGGCCGGGGGTGGCGTGCGGACCTACCGGGTGGGCCGGTTCCTCTCCGTGGAGACCCCCGGGCAGCGCTTCGAGCGCCCCGACGGGTTCGAACTCGCCGCGTACTGGGAGGAGTCCGCCCGCCGCCTGGAGGCGGCCACGCGCCGCCGGACCGCCGTCGTACGGCTCTCCCCGCACGCCCGGCGCCTGCTGCCGATGTGGTTCGGGGCGGCGGGCGTCCGCGCCCTCGCCACCGCGGGTCCGCCCGACGCGGAGGGCTGGGCGGAAGCGGAACTCGCCGTCGAGTCCGGCTCCGTGGCCGTCGGCGACCTGCTCCGCCTCGGCGCGGACGCCGAGGTGCTCGGCCCGCCCGAGCTGCGCCGGGCCCTCGCGGACGCGGTGGCCGAACTGGCCGGTCGCTACCGATGAGAATCCGCTTGCGCCGAGCCCGGCGGCCCGGCGAGGATCCACGGCATGACGATGCGAAAGGGCGTTCTGCGCCCGGGGCCGTGAGCCCCCGACCGCCGGGTCCCGAGGGCCCGGCCGACTGTGTGGACGCCTGGCTGGAAGAGGCCGCGCAGGACCGTACCGGCCACGGCTACGGGGCGGCGCGCTCCGCGGTCTTCGACGCCGTACGCCGCGACGCCGACGGCCCCCAGGCGAGGCGGCTCGCCTCCCTGGCATCCGACGCGCGGGGCGGCGTACGGCTGTGGGTGATCCGGCTGCTCACCGATCTGGCATCCGGCGCCGAGCACCGTGCGGCCGGCGCCCGGACCGCGCTGCCCCTGCTGGACGACCCCGACCCGCCCGTGCGGCGCGCCGCCGCCTGGCTGCTCGCCGAAGCGGACCGGGCACGGGCCGAGGAGCTCCTGACCGCCCCCATGGACGGCCCGGGCGCACCCGACCCCGTGGCCCGCCTCGCGCTCGCCGAGGCCCTGCTCGTGCGGGGCGGGGAGGGTCTCGCGGAGCGGCTGCGCACCGACGCCGATCCGGCGGTCAGACTGCGCGCCACCCAGGCTCCCGAAGGCGCAGCCGTCCTCGCGGACCTCGACGCCGCCGGGACGCGGCTCGGCGGCCCCGGCAGCCGGCTGGCATGGCGGATCGGCACCGTGTGGGGGCTGAAGGCGCGCCGTTCCACCGACGAGAGCACCTGCTACGAGCAGGTCGCCCGGCTCGCGGTGCGTCCGGCGCAGGCGGCCCGCGTCGCGGCCGTGGACCTGGCGGAGCAGGCGATGCGTCACTGGCGGGCGGCCCCGGAGGCGCTCGTACCGCACCTGCGGCCGCTGCTGGCGGACCCCTGGTCGGGGCCGGCCGCCGCACACGTGCTCGGGGCCTCGCTGGAGGCAGCCCGGCTGTGCCGGGAGGAGCTGGCGGAGCCGGGCCCCGCCCGGGCGGCGACGGCCACCTTGGCGCTCGCCAGGATCGGGGACGTACGGGCCCTGCCGGAGCTCTGCCGGATCGTCCGCGCGGGGGCGTGCGGGTGGCAGCTCGGGGAGGCCGCCAGGGGGCTCGCCGACGTACCCGGCACGGACCTCGCCACGCTCGTGGAGGCGGCCGCGGCGGCCCTGGACCTGCCCGGGCCCTACGACGCGGGACGGGCACTGCCCGTCCTGAGCGCGTGTGGAGCGGCCGCGGCCCCCGCGGTGCCGGTGCTGGTCAGGATGCTGGCCGGGCTGCTGGCCGGGCTGCTGGCCGGGCCGGCGAGCGGCCGGGCGGACGATGGCCCGCGGAACCAGCAGGCGGGCCGCCTGGCGGGCAGCCTGATCGCCGCGCTCGGAGCCATCGGTCCGGCGGCGGCCCACGCCCTGCCCCTGCTCGACTCGATCCCCGAGAACGGGCCGGGCACCCGGGCCGGGCACACCGCCATGGCCCTGATCCGGATCTCCGGGGACCGCCGCCGGGCGGAAGAGACGCTCGGCAGGCTGGGCGACCGGCCGCGCGACATCGCCCTGGCGGCCCGGATCCTGGAGTGGCTGGCCGACAACGGCGGACTGGAGCCCCACCACCTGGCCCGCCTCGGGGAGAACACCGCCGACGCGGACCGCGCGCACCCGCGACTCCTCGCCACCCTGTGGCTGCACGCCGGGGACGAGCCGACTGGACCGTCGCTGGACGCCTTCCTGGACCATGTGGTGCGCGACGGATTCGGCCCGTACGTCTGCCGGATCCTCGCAGTCCTGGGCCCCGCGGCCGCCCCGGCCCTGCCCACCCTGCGGGCGGCGGCGGAGCAACGCGTCCGCATCCCCATGTACCTCGGCGACCAGGACCAGGAGATGCGCGAGGACGAACGGCTGGCCGAAGCGCTACGGGACACCCTGCGGCGGATCGACGGGCTGAGGCCGGGAGGACCAGGCCCGGGGAAAGAGACGGCCTAACCGGGCCCGCGCGTGCCCGCCGACCCGGCCGCGCGGACCTTTGCCGCCGCGCCGGGGCGGGGGACGTCGTCCACCGCGAGGCAGATGCCGAAGACCCGGTCGTGGCCGGTCCAGCCGTTGACCCGGCCGCGGTTGTTGGAGATCTGGACCCGGCGGCGCGGGGTGTCCACGGCCGTGACGAGGTGCAGGTACACCGTGCCGGAGACCCGGGCCAGCACGATGTCGCCCGGTTCCAGCAGCGGGGGGTGGGCCGGGGCGACACGGACGCGTTGCCGGCTGTGGACGAGCGGGACCATGGACGTGCCGGTGGGCCGGAACTCCACCGTCGCGCCCGCGCGGACACGTTCTGCCTGGACGTCGAGCATTCCCATCGGGCGAGTGTGCCCCGGCGCCGTGCCCGGCGGGTACCGGATTTCGGGCCGCCCTCAGGGAGTCGGTGGCGGTTCGACCTCCAGGAAACGGCGGCGCCGGGGGCCGCGGTACAGCAGACAGACCCAGCCCAACCGTTCGAGGGCGGCCGCGCAGGCCGTGAGGCGTTCCTGCTCCTCCTCGGCCGCGCCGCCGCCCGCCGGGCCGACCCAGGTCACCTCGACGCGGCCGTCCCCGGACGCGGCGGGGCCCACCCGGTAGCCGGTCCGGGTGCGCGGCCGCCCGTCCGGGTCCTGCGGATCCCGGGCCGAGGGCGGGAGGCCCGCCGCCTCCAGTACGAGGGCCACCGCGCGCGGCATCAGGCGCAGTTCCCACGGGGCGGGAACTCCGGCGCCCGACGGGCCGTTGACGAGCCGACGGATCTGCAACAGGCCTGCGTAGGCGGTACGCAGCTCCGCCGCCCGTCCCGCTGCGGAGAGTGCGGGGCCGTCGCCGTCGGCCGGTTCGAAGCCCTGCCCGGGTGTGTTCACGTACGGCTGTCCCCTCTTCCCCTGGTTCCGTCGTCCGATCCGATCCGATCCTGACTGATCCGGTCCGGTCCGGTCCGCTTCTGAGTACCTCACACCCAACGACCTGAGTATCCGGCCCGATTCCCGGGACGGCCCCCGCTGATCGAATGGGGGCATGACCTCCGAGACCGTCACCGGCACCGTGACCGCCACCGCGACCACCGCGAGCCGCCCGCGCATGCAGCAGCACGTGACCACCGCCGGATCGGCTCTGGCCGTGGCCCTGGTCCCGCTCGTGGTCGGGGTCCTGGTCGCCAAGGGTCTCGCCGCGGACCCGCACGCACCGGTCAACGCCCTGATCACCGGCGGCGGTCAGCGCGCCGGTCTGCCGCGGGCGGAGTGGCGCCGCCGCGGCCACGCCACGATGCGCCGGCTGCGCACGGCCCGGCGCGGAACGGTGCGGGGCGCCGTACGGGGTCGGGCCTACGTGATGGGCGGCCGCTCCGTGACGGGCGGCCGCCCGGCCGGTCGCTGAGCCCGCAGCCAGGCTTCGGCGGCCTTCGGGGAGCGCAGCCGCACCACCCGCAGCGGAGCGAACCGCCCGTCGCAGGCCAGCCCGCCGATCTCCGCACGCCGGGCCCCGTACTGGGACCAGGCCCACCACGCGGGGTGGTCGGCGAGCAGCCACTCGCGCCACCGCTCCCGGTTGCCGCCGAACAGCCGCTCCCGCAGCAGGCTGCGGCGCAGCGAGCGCACCAGCACCCGGCGCATGACGGTCCGGCGCGGCTGGTCCAGCCACACCACGGTGTCGGCCCGCCGCCACAGCACCTCGCGCGCGGACTCCGGCCCGTGGGAGTCGAGGATCCACCGGTCGCCCTCCGCGATCCGGGTCAGGTCCGCGAGGTAGGAAGGGCTGACGGCCCACCCCGGCCCGGAGAAGTGCAGCTCGTCCATCTCGTGGTAGGGCAGCGCGAGCAGCCGCCCCAACTCCCGGGCCAGGGTGGACTTGCCGGCTCCGCTGATGCCGACCACGAGGACGCGTTGCATCAGCGGAGCCTAACCGGTGGGGTGCCCGGCCTCAGGCGCCGAGCGGCTCCTGGAGTTCGGTGACCCACTGGTCCCGGTCCTCAGGGCAGGCCAGGGACACCTCGCGCGCGTAGCCGGCGGAGCGCTCCCCGTTCGCGTCGATCCACTGGGCCAGGGCCTGCGCGGTCGGCAGGACGGAGTCCATCGAACCCCGGTGCACGACCGTCGCCGCCCGCTCGACGGCGGGCAGCACGACGATCCGTACCTCGCCGCCGAGGTCCTCCGCACGCACGGAGGCGGCCACCGGCAGCCCGGCGTGGACCAGGACGGCGCCCGGCCGCTCCGGGTCGCCGGCGTCCTCGTAGTACGCGATTCCCGGGGCGGTCGGCGTGACGCCGGTGGCCTCGACGCGGCGGCACAGCTCGTCGTAGAGCGGGCCGATGACCGGGCCGATGTCCTGCCCCTCGTAGCTGCCCGCGACCCCGCTCAACTCGGCGAGGCGGACGGGCGGAAGGCTCTTCACGACGATGTCGATGGAAGACATGGTTCCCTCGTTCTCGATGATCCGGAGCCTCGTCTCGACCTGGGTCAGCCGGGCCGCCGCGGCGGCCATGGCCGACTCCAGTTCCGCCTGCCGCAGCCGCAACATGCCGCGCAGCTCCTCCGCGCTCACCAGCTCGTCGAGTATCGACCCCACCTGTTCCAGGCTGAAGCCGAGTTCCTTGAGCGCGATGACACGGTTGAGGCGGGCGAGCTGCCCGGCCTCGTAGTAGCGGTAGCCGCTGGCGGGGTCGACACGGGCCGGGTGCAGCAGTCCGAGTGCGTCGTAGTGACGCAGCATGCGGACCGACACCCGGCCGTGCTTGGCGAAGTCTCCGATGGTGAACATGACGCCTTCCAGTGCAGGCCCTGACACGGTGTGAGAGTCAAGCGCGCCCAGAATATGCGGCCATCGGGCCAGGTCAGCGGCTCAGGTCAGCAGAGCGGGCCGGCAGATCGGGCCAGTGGCTCAGGTCAGCGGATGGGGTCAGCGGATCGGGCAGCGGCTCGGCTCACCGGCCGGCCTGGCGGATGCAGAGATCCACGATGGAAGGCGGCAGGGAACCTTCCGCGGCCGCGCACAGCTCGTCCGTGCGGGGCAGCGGCGGTACGGGGGCGCGTGCGGGGCGGTCGGGCCGGGCGGCGGCCGTCTTGGGCGGGTGCGCGCGGCGCGGCGCGGCAGGCTTCGAGCGCCGTTCGGCCGCCGGGCGGGGGGCCTTGGCGGCGGGCCGGGCGTGTTCGGGTCGGCCGTCACGGTCGGCGCCGTTCTGATCGGCTTCGGCCCGGTCGGCTTCGGCCCTCGCCGGGAGTTCACCGAGGGGCAGCGGCTTGGCGGCGAGCCCGACCGGATCGGCCGCGGGCGACGCGTCGGCCGGTCGGCCGAGCTCCGGAGCGTCGGCGGGCGGTACGGAGCCGCGCGCGGGCACCTCGGCATCCCGCGGGCCGCCGACCGACACGCAGCCGGCGCTCGCGAGGAGGGCGACGAGGGAGAGGGGCAGGACCCGGCGCAACTGCATCGGACCACCATGCCGCACGGGCCGGAGGCCGGTTCCCGCGCTCGGGCGCGGGAGCGCGCGGAACACGGGGTGGGGAAGCGCCGTGGGCGCCGCCGGAACGGTCCTGCGGGGCCACTGTGATCGTTTCTGCCGTGACGGGAGGTTCACCGGTCCGGGAGAACGCGCACGTGGACGGGGGGTGGACCTGGCGCGGAAATCCGGACAAGGTTCGGATGGGAACGACAGTGCGGATGCCGGGGGAGGCGCGACCCCCGGTGCTCCGCGTTGCCGTGCCGGCTCCCCGGACGGCCCCGCCCGCCCGGCGGGAACGCTCCGGTGGGCCGCCCGCCAGCCTGCCCGCCTGCCTGACCCGTACGGAGTCCCGCCCCATGACCGAAGCCACCGCGCCCGGCAACGAACCGAACGAACCACACGTCCCGGAGCCGAAGCACCCGCCGGGCAACGCCCACACCCCGGCATCGGATTCCGGGCCGGCCGCGGTCCCGGACCGCGTGCCGGACAAGGCCGTCGCCGGATGGCGAGGGTGGGGAGCGGTGGGGGCGGTGGCGCTCGGTATCTTCTGCCTCATCACCTCCGAGTTGCTGCCCGTAGGTCTGCTCACCCCGGTAGGCGCCGATCTCGGTGTGTCCGACGGCACCGCCGGGCTCATGGTCACCGTGCCGGGGCTGGTCGCGGGATTCTGCGCACCCCTCGTCACCGTTGGCGCCGGCCGCCTCGACCGGCGGTGGGTGCTGGTCGTGCTGATCGCCCTGATGGCCGTCGCCAACCTGGTCGCCGCCGTGGCCCAGAACTTCGGGGTGCTGCTGGCGGCCCGGCTGCTCGTAGGGGTCAGCGTCGGCGGGTTCTGGGCCATAGCAGGCGGCCTCGCCGTCCGTCTCGTCCCCGCGCACCAGGTCGGCCGGGCCACCGCGCTCGTCTTCGGCGGAGTCCCCACCGCCTCGGTGCTCGGCGTCCCCGCCGGGACCCTGCTCGGCGAACTCGGAGGCTGGCGCTTCGCCTTCGCGGCCGTGGGCGGGCTCGGAGTCCTCACCCTGGCCGCCCTGCTCCTGCTGCTCCCGCCGTTGCCGCCGACCCGGACCATCACCTTCGCCCAGCTCCCCGCCCTGCTGCGGCGCAACCGCGCGGTCCGGGCCGGGGTGGTCGTCACCTTCCTGGTGGTGACGGGGCAGTTCACGGCCTACACGTTCGTACGGCCGATCCTGCAGGACGTGTCCGGGGTGAACGCCGCCTACGTGAGCACCCTCCTCCTCGGATACGGAGTCGCGGGCGTGGCGGGCAACTTCCTGGCGGGAGCGCGCGACCCGTACCGCACGCTGTTCACCGTGGGTGCCGCCCTCACGGTGATCCTGGCGTTGATCGCCCTCGTGCCGGGAACGGTCGCCGCTACGGTGCTGCTGCTGGCCTGGGGGCTCGTGTACGGCGGGGTCTCGGTCAGCCTCCAGAGCTGGATGATCAAAGCCGCCCCGGACGACGCGGAGGCCGCCTCCTCGTTGATGGTGGCGATGTTCAACCTGGCGATCGCCGCGGGCGCGCTGTCGGGCGGCCTCGCCGTCGACGGCATCTCGGTGCCCGCGGCACCGCTGGCCGGAGCCGCCTTGATGGCCCTGGCGGCCGTCACCGTCCGGGTCACCTCGACGTCCCGCACGGCCACGCGGGCAGTCGCGGGCTCGGGCGCGGGCTCCGGATCTGGATCGGGATCGGGATCGGGCGCGACCGCGTCGGCCGACGTCACCGACCGCGACGCTTCACCGGCCGACCGGCGATAGACCAGCGGCGGGCCCCGGGCCGGGAGTTGGCCGTCCGCGATGCGGACGGTCGACCACCCGGGCCCGACAGAGGGCCGGCGCCCCACAGGACGGTTCCGATGGAGAGGGCATGCCGGGCATGCCCAGACCGGGCGGATGGGGTGGATCGGACATCCGGCTTGACCTGGGGCATCTCCTGGGGAAAGAGTGCGCCGGTCGAACACCGTCATCCGGACCGACCCTGCCCGCGACGTGCCGTGTTCCGGCCGCCCGCGCCGGGACGGGCCCGGTCGCCCGACGGCGTAGGACCTGACCGGCCGGGTACGGGGGCCGACACCGCACCGCCGCGCCGGCCCCCGTACCCGCCGGGAGACAACCGTGTCCCCTGACCCCGATGAGAGTGGGCTCGTGCCCGACGACGATCGCTTGCTCGTACGCCCCTACGTGGCGCCCTCGGGCCCGCTGCCCGGTTCCTCCGCGCCCGCCTGGCCCGAGGAGTCCGGGCGGATGACCGTACCGACGCGCTTCGGGCCGCCCGCAGAGGCGCCCGGGCCTTCGCGCGTACCCGTGTGGGAATCAGGTCCCGCGCAGCAGGCGGCCCCCTCGGTGACCCCCGCGGCGGCCGACCGGCGGGGCAGCCGCCTTCCGTTCCTCGGACTCGCCCTGCTCGCCCTCGGGGCGGCCGGCGCCCTCGCGTTCCTCCTGCGCACCCCCGACCGGGAGCCCCCGCGCGCCGTGGCCCCGCCGGGCCTGTCCGTGCCGGTCCTCCCCGCGCGCAGCCCGGGGGCGGACGAGGAGCCCACCCCGGCCGTGGAGTCCGTACGCCCGTCCGCGCCCGGATCCCCGTCCGCGACGGCTCCGACCGGCGCCGGTCAGCCCTCTGCCGGCCCGTCGGCGGGTCCGAGCCGGGACCCGAAGCCGACGGGCCCGACGGGGCGCCCGACGCCGGGCGAGGGCGGGACCCTGAGCCCGGGGGACCGCGGGGCCGAGGTGCGCGCCCTGCAGGAACGGCTCCACGCGCAGGGGTTCACGTACGTCTCCGTCACCGGGGTGTACGACGAGCAGACCCGGCGCGGTGTCCACCAGCTCCAGCAGAACAGGAGCATCGAGGGCGACCCGCCGGGCATCTACGGACCGGCCACCCGCGCGGCCTTCGCGAGCGAAGGCTGACACCTCATGCATCAAGCAGAGGTACTGCTCGTGGGAGGGCGCGCGGGCGTCGGCGAGACGACCGTGGGACGGGAGGTATCGGCGCGTCCGCGCGCGGCGATGGTCGCGCACTGTGTCATCGAAGGCGACTTCATGGGGCAGGCGCATCCCCCACGGCACTCTGGGCAGGAGCTGGGCTCGGAGCTGGAGTCCGAGTTGGAGAGCAGCGTCCGTAAGGCGCGGACCCAGGATGAGCGGACGCCCCCGGACACGGTGCGTGTGGCGACCGACGGACGATCCGTGGTCGGCATCGCGCACGAGGTGCTGGGCGCCACCAACTGGCTGCCCAGCACCTCTGGTTAGGGCCGGTTAAGGCCTGTCGTCAAACTCCTGTCGTCGCCCGAAGGGCGGCCTGGACGTACTTGGCTTTCGCCCGGTGCGGCGAGAGCGCGTGCCGGGCGTCGCGAGGCAGACGGGAGTTTGACGACAGGCCCTAGGCCGGGGCGGCGTCCGTTCAGCGCCCGCCGGCGACGCGCAGGACCGTACCGGTCGTGTACGCGGCGTCCGCCGACAGCAGCCAGGCGATGGCCGAGGCCACCTCCGCCGGCTGCCCGGCCCGGCCGAGCGGGATCTCGGCGGCCGCCAGCGCGGGGCGGTCGGGGTCCCCCATGGCGGCGTGCATGTCGGTGTCGATGATGCCGGGGGCCACGGCGTTGACCCGGATCCCGTCCGGGCCCAGCTCCTTGGCGAGGCCCAGGGTCAGGGTGTCGGTGGCGGCCTTGGTCGCGGCGTAGTGGACGTAGCGGCCGGGACTGCCGAGGGTGGCGGCCGCGGAGGAGACGTTGACGATCGCCCCGCCGCCCGACTCGGCCATGTCCCGGGCGGCCCGGCGGCAACAGAGCAGGTACCCGAGGAGGTTCACGTCGAGCACGCGGCGCAGGTCCTCGACCCGGATGTCGGCGAGCCGCCCCGGGGTGCCGGTCACCCCGGCGTTGTTGACCAGCCCGGTCACCGTACCGAGCTCGGCTCCGGCGATGTCGAAGAGCCGCTCCACACCGCTCTCCTCGGACGTGTCACCGCGCACGGTCACACACCGCGCGCCGGCCTCCCGTACCCGCTCGGCGGTGGCCTTGGCGGCCGCGTCGTCGTGCAGGTAGCCGAGGACGAGATCGTGCCCGTCGGCGGCGAGCCGGACGCACGTGGCGGCGCCGATACCGCGACTGCCTCCCGTGACGATGGTGATCGGACGACGTGACATATGAGCCTCCTGCATGACGCATTACCCCGTGTCGTGCCCACACCTGGGATCGCGGCAGGCTAACACCGCGATATCCGGCGGACCAGCGGAAACGGCCTCCGGCAGTGACCTGCCGGAGTGCCTGCCGGAGCTCCTGCAGGACCTACCGGGCGAAGTCGCCACAGCGGCCGCGCACCCCGGGGGGACTACCGGCCGGGGGCGTCACCCAGGGGGCGACGGCCGGCTCGCAGCCGAACCGGCCCGGCCGGTCGAAGCGCGAGTGCTGTGCCGCTCCGGGGGCGATCGGGGGTCTGGGTGGGGTGTGAGCGCGGGCGGCTACAGTGCCGCCATGGACGCAGCGAGCACGGCCGCCGGTACTGGCACCGGTACGGCCACCGGCACCGGCACGGCCCCGACCCTGGAGGACGTGGCCCGCGCCGCCGGGGTGTCCCGGGCCACGGTGTCCCGCGTGGTGAACGGGGTCCGCAATGTGGACCCCGCCATCCAGCAGGCGGTCCAGCGGGCCGTCGCCGCGACCGGGTACGTGCCCAACCGTGCGGCCCGCTCACTGGTGACCCGGCGCTCGGGTGCGGTGGCGCTGGTGGTCTCGGGCGCCGGCGCGGACACCGGCCGGGTGTTCCAGGACCCCTTCTTCGGGCGCGTGGTGAGCGGGGTCGTACGGGCCCTGCGCCCGCGCGGTGTGCATCCGGTGCTGCTGTTCGCCGACGGGGAGGCGGACCGCGCGCAGGTGCTCGAATACCTCGCTCAGGGCGGCGGCGACGGGGCCCTGCTCGTCACCACCGACGGCCGCGACCCGCTGCCCGACCTGCTCGCGCGCTCCGGACTGCCCGCGGTGCTCTTCGCCCGCCCGGCTCCCGGGATCCCGCTGGACTGGGTCGACCTGCGCCACCGTGAGGGCGGTGCTCTGGCCGCGCGGCACCTCCTCGCCCGGGGCTGCCGGCGGCTCGTCGCGATCGGCGGCCCGGCGGACGTGCCGGCGAGCCGGGACCGGGTGGCGGGCTTCCGGGAGGCGCTGGCCGGAACGGCGGTACGGGTGGCCGAGGCGGACTTCACGCTGGACGGCGGCGAGCAGGCGATGCGCGCGCTCCTGGCCGAACGCCCGCACGTGGACGGGGTGTTCGCGGCGAACGACCTGATGGCCCAAGGCGCCTGTCTGGTGTTGCGCGAACACGGCCGCCGGATCCCGGAAGACGTGGCGGTGGTCGGCTTCGACGACTCCGGCGCGGCGGTGGCGTCCAGGCCCCGCCTGACGACGGTCCGCCAGCCGGTGGAGGAGATGGCGGCGGAGATGGTCCGCCTCCTCCTCGACCGGGTGTCCGGCACGGCGGCGCCCGAACCGGTGGAGGTGCTCTTCGACCCGGAGCTGGTGGTCCGCGACTCGGCGTGAGCGCTGCCGCCGGCCGTCGGCCCCCGGTTCAGCAGTCGAAGGCCGACCAGCAGATGTCGCTGCGCAACCGCTGGTCGTCGAGCACGAGTTCGCGGATCGCCTCCGGGAGCCGGTCGCGCTGCCACCGGCACTCCCGGCGCCCCGCCGCCTCCCCCTCGCCTTCCGGCGCGGCGGCACGTGCGGCCTTGATCGCGTAGGCGGCCGCGCCGAGCTCGTGCGCGGCGACGTGGGCCACGGCCCCGGCCTGGCCCGCGGCGTACGCGGCATGGCGGGCCGCGCCGCGCAGGTCCCTGGCCGCGCCCATCGCATGGCCGCCCGCCGAGCGCGATTGGGTCATCGTGACCTCGCCGCGCACCCACGCGCGGGCGTGCTCGATCGCCTGACGCGGTCGCGGGTCCTCGGGCCGGGCCGACTCGAACAGGTCGAGGACGTGTTCCGCGCAGGACGCCGCCCACAGGGCGAGGAGGTGATGGTCCGCGTCGGTGAGGGTCCCGCCCCGGCGGATGGTCACGAAGCGGGGGTCCCGGATCTTCGGGAGGATCATGGTGGGCGCTCCTTGGTCCGGCCGGCCGTCAGAGTACGCCGGGGAGGTCCGTGACCGCCCCGGCTCCGCCCGCCCCTACTCCCGCCCCGCCGCCGTCGCGGCGCCCCCGCGGGTCTGGAGGGACGTCTGCCAGCCCGGGGCTTCCGTCGCGGGCTCCGGCGGAGTGCGGCGGCCGCCCGTGGCGAAGAAGGCCGCCAGGGGGAGGGTGGCCGCGCCCACCGTGACCGCGTCCGGGCCCAGTGCGCCCAGGCCGATGGTGACCCGGGCCGCCGGGTGGCGCAGCGAGTAGCGCGTCGCGTGCTCCCGTACCGCCGGGAGGATGTGCGGGCCCAGCATCAGGCCCGCCCAGCCGCCGATCAGGATCCGCTCCGGCTGGAAGAGGTTGATGACGTCCGACAGGCCCGCGCCCAGGTACTCCGCGGTCTCGTCGAGCACGTCGAGTGCGATCGCGTCCCCGGCGCCGGCCGCCGCCAGCAGCGCGGCCAGGGCGTCCTCCTCGTCCCCGGCGCCCGCGTCCCCGCCGCCGCCCCGCTCCGCCCACCGGGCCAGGAGCGACTCGGCTCCCGTGTAGGCCTCCAGGCAGCCCAGGGCCCCGCAGCGGCAGCGCCGCCCGCGGACCTGCACCGTCAGGTGGCCCCACTCCAGGGGCGCGCTCCCGGTGGCGGCGCCGTCCGGGGAACCGTCGGTGATCAGGCTCGCCCCGACGCCGGAGCCGAAGAGCACGACCACCGCGTCCCGGGCCCCGCGTCCCGCGCCGAACCACATCTCCGCCTGGCCGAGCGTGCGCGCCCCGTTGTCGATGATGTACGGGACCCCGGGCGGCACGGCTCCCGTCGCGCGCAGCAGCGCCTCCAGCGGGACCGCGTCCCAGCCGATGGTCTGCCCGTGGACCACGGTTCCGCCCGGCGCGTCGCGGTCGACGATGCCGGGTACGCCGATGCCGACTCCCAGGAGCCGGTCCGTCCCGACCCCCGCCTGCTCCAGGACGGAGGCGATCCCGCTCCGTACGTGGTCGACGATCGGGCCGACGTCGTAACAGCCGCGCGGCTGCAACGGGAGTTCGGCGCGCGCCAGTTCGGTGAGGGTGAGGTCGAACAGCTCGACCCTGACACGGGTTTCGCCCACGTCGACGCCGATCATGTGCGCACTGCCGGGCGCGACGCGCAGCAGCGTACGGGGGCGGCCGCCGTCGGAGTCGACGACGCCGGCCTCCTCCAGCAGCCCGTCCGCGACGAGTTCACCGACCACGTTGCTGACGGAACCCGAGCTCAGCCCGGTCGCGGGGCCCAGTTCCTGCCGGCTCATGGGCCCGCCGAAGTACAACTGCTGCAGCACAACGCTGCGGTTGCCCCTTCGCAGGTCCCGCACCGTACGTCCACCGCGCCCCGCCGTCATGTGGCTCCTTCCGCCCTGACACCGATCGCAACATACCTGTGCGCGGCCCTTGGGCGCGACACTTTCCCGCTACTTAATTCACGTTCTAAATTAATAACTCGGGGGAATGGGGGCGTCGCGTGCCCGGTGGGAGCAGGGTGCCAGCACCCGGCCCCGTGCGCCCCGCCCCTTCCCGAACCGCTCCGCCGCGCCGTGCCCGCCCCTCCTCCCGGGGCGGGCGCGGCTCTTCGTGGTGGGATGGGGGGGCGGGGGGCACGCGACCGGCTCACGGAGAGGCGAGAGGTATGTCCGAGGACCAAGAGGGCACCATGCGGGCGATGACGTACGACACGTACGGCGGAGTGGAGGTGCTCTCCGAGACCCGGATCCAGGTGCCCAAGGTCGGCCCCGGAGAGGTCCTCGTCCGGGTCCGGTGCGCCTCCGTCAACCCCGTCGACTGGAAGATCATGGCGGGCGGGCTCGATGGCCTGATGGACGTCGTGTACCCCGTCGTCCCCGGCTGGGACGTGGCCGGAACGGTCGAGTACGTGGGCATCGACACCCCCGAGTTCACCGCCGGCGACGAGGTCGTGGCCTACGCCCGCAAGGACTACGTCCACGGCGGCACCTTCGCCGAGTTCGTCACCGTGCCCGTACGGGCCCTCGCGCCCAAGCCCGCCTCCCTGACCTGGCAGCAGGCCGCGGGGCTGCCGCTGGCCGGCCTCACCGCGTACCAGCTGCTGACACGGCTGGACACCGGCAAGGAGGACACCGTCCTGGTGCACGGAGCCGCGGGCGGAGTGGGCTCCCTGGGCGTGCAGATCGCCCGCGCGCTTGGGGCCCGCGTCATCGGCACGGCCTCCGCCCGCAACCACGACCGGCTGCGCGAGCTGGGATGCGAACCCGTCGAGTACGGCGACGGCCTCGCGGACCGGGTCCGCGCCCTGGCGCCCGACGGGGTCACCGTCGTCGCCGACTTCGTCGGAGGAGTCCTCGACACCACCCTGGCGGTACTGGCCGAGGGCGGCCGGCACGCCTCCATCGCCGACCACGCCGTGCTCGGAGCCGGAGGCCAGTGGATGTGGGTGCGGCCCGTCGGCGCCGACCTCGCCGAGCTGGGCCGGCTGGCCGACGCCGGTCAGCTCACCGTCACCGTCGCCGAGACCTTCCCGCTGGCCGAACTGGCGGCCGCCTTCGAGCTGAGCCGCGAGGGACACACGGCCGGGAAGATCGTCCTGGAGGTCTGAGCCCGCTGGAGTGCTCCGGCACACGACCGCGCGCCGCCTGGATTGCTTCCGGGCGGCGCGCGGGGTGTGCGTCGGGGCGTCGGGGCGTCGGGCCAGGGATCAGGCGTAGACGCCGAAGCGGAACAAGGAGTAGCCGTAGCCGGTGCCCCGTTGGTTCAGTTCGAGCCGTACGTACCGGCCCGACGCGGAGATGCCGCACGGGCAACCGCCGTAGCCGTCGTTCTGGAACGTCGACGCCGTCGTGGGCCGGTTCAGCGCCACGTTCGTGCCCGACACCGGTGGCGGGACCACCTTCACCGAGTGCTGCTCGACGCCGACGTTGCCGCGGCCGTCCTTGGCCTTGACGTAGAGCTTCCACGCGCCGGTCTTCGCCGGAGCGGTGACCTTGAGCGTCCCGTTGCCCGGATTCGTCGACGGCGCGGAGACCAGGCCGCCGCCCCCGTCGACGTACTTGCCGCCCCAGAGCACCTCGTACGCGAGCTGGTCGCCCTCGGGGTCGGTCGCCGGCGCCTGGACGGTGATCTCCTTGCCGGCCGGGACGGCGCCCGGATCGGCCACGGAGGGCACGGACGCCGTCGGCGGGAGATGGTCGCCCGCCGTGTCGCCGCCGTAGGCCCGCTTGACCGCGTAGAGGTCCAGGTCCGGCGAATTGCGCTTGTAGTACGTCCAGGCACCCACCCAGGCGTCGGTCGAGATGACCGGGTGGTTGGCGTCCATGCGGTGGATGGCCTTCGCCACGTCGTTCACGAACCCCGTGTACGCGTTGCGCTGGTTCTCCAGCTCGGTGCCGGAGGAGCAGTTCTGCAGGCCGAGCACCGACTCGTTTCCGACGTTCCACATCAGAACGGCCGGGTTGTCGCGGTAGGTCTGCACCCACTTGGTGAACTCGGCCAGCATGTTGTTCTTGTACGTCGTGTCCGCGACGTAGTTCGTGCAGCCGCCGCTGCCCGGACCACCGCCGGGCTGGAGCCAGAAACCGGCCACGACCTTGATGTTGTTCGCACCGGCGGCGGCGAACAGCCGGGCGCTGCTCCCGTCCGTGCCCCAGGTGACGCCCTTGACGACGTACGGAGAGCCGTTGACGGTCAGCTGCCAGTTGCCCTGGGAGCCGGTCACCTTGACCACGCTGCTGGCGGCCCGGGCCGGGCCGGCCGGGACCAGGGTGACCGCGCCCGCGAGCAGGGCGGCGGTCGCCACGGTGCCGCGCATGCGGGTGAGCATGCAGGAACCTCCTTGGGAGGAAGTGGGGGGAGCCGGCGCCCTACGGGAGGCGGCCGTCAGGGCCGAGAACGGTGCCGGCCTCCGGGTGGTACTGGTCGAAGCCGCGGTTGTTGCACTGCAGGCCGCCCTTGATGCACTGGTCGACCATGGCCTTCAGCGTGCGCTCGTCCCACGCGTTGAAGAAGTCGTAGTGGAAGGAGTGGCCGGACCCGCTGGCCAGCCTGACCTGCGACATGTCCCCGCTGACCGGGAAGGCCATCTTGAACTCGACCATCGGGACCGCGACCGGGTGGGAGGCGGGGCAGACGTTGTCGTTGTTGCCGGGCTTCGTGACCGGGTAGGCCATGTGCGCCTTGTGGTCCGGTACGTCGAGGTTCTTGCCGTCCCAGCAACTGGGCGACTGCATGCGGATGTTCAGCTGGGTGCCGGCCGGGCAGTTGGCCGGGAACTCGGTGTTCTTGAAGCTGTCACCGCACTCCCAGCCCTCGACCCAGCCCTTGTGCGCGCGGAACTCCGCCGCGGTCTGGGTCGGGCTGCCGACGAGGAACCGCAGACCCTTGGGGAAGGGGCGCACGCTCGTGTAGTCGGTGACCCCGGTCTTGTAGTAGATGACCTGGGGGCCGGTGGGCAGGATCTTCTGGTTGCCGTTGAACAGCGTCGGCATCCAGTAGCCGGACAGGTCGCCGACCGCGGTGCAGGCCGTGCCTCCGGCGCTCAGGGAAGCGGTGGTGCTGTCGGCGTTCGTGCCGGTGTTGCCCATGAAGGTGTGGTCGTGCGAGGCGCCGGGCCGGCCCGCGTACACGATCGGGTCGTCGGGCGCGGTCTTGGTGACCGCACAGTTGGCCTGGAACTCGTGGAAGTAGCGGTCCGGCGGGTTGTTCCAGGACGGGGTCACACCGGTGACCTGCGGAACGGCCGGGATGTACCCGTCGCCGTCGGGGTCGTCTCCCCCGGCCAGCGCCTCCACGGCGGAGTGGTCCATGTTCATGTGGACGGTGCCCGAGTCGGGCGAGGCCTGCGCGGTGAGCGTGGCGGCGCCGAGACCGGCGGCCGCGGTCACGGCGATGGCCGCCGAGACCACGAAGGCGGACAGGGTCCGCGGTCGGAGATGCATCGTTCGGCTCCTTCTGGAGGGAGGGGGTAGAGGGCGCGAGGGTGGGAGAGCGCTCTCTCGGTTGCCCCGGAAAACGCGGGGCGGCCGGTGGCCGCCCCGCGATCCGGGCGTCAGGGGTTGATCAGGGGAAAGAGACGACGGTGGAGGGGATGGTCGAGGTGCCCGAGGTCGGCGCGCCCGTGTTGTTGATGACGTGCTCGTACTGGCCGTTGCCTCCGAGCGAGACCACGAGGATGTCGTGGAACTTCACGCCCGGCTTCACCGGGACCTGGAAACCGTGGTCCTGACGGATCGTCGGGTCGACGTTGTAGTAGCAGTAGCTGCCCAGGCCCCAGCCCTCGTGGGTGTTGACCGAGTCGGCGACCTTGTAGGCGGCGAATCCCTTGACCGAACCGTTCTGGATCGCGGCCTGGTTGGGTGCGTCGTACGCCTTCTCGTTCTGGAAGAAGATCGTGCGGCCGCGCTCGCCGTTCCACTCCACGTCGTACTTGTTGAAGTGCTCGACGAACAGGCCGGTGGCCAGCACGTCGTCACCGTTGACGCGGAACCCGTAGTCGGAGCGGTTGGTCTCCCAGCCCACCCCGTCGCCGTGGTCGGCGCGCCAGATCCAGGTGTGGTCGACGATCGTGTCGTGGTTGTTGATCACCATGCCGGCCGTCGCCTTGCCGGCTCCGGCGCCGCCGACGCGGATGAACACGTCCTGGACGGTGGTCGGGTTCGCCGCGTGGTCCGTGGTGGTGCCGGCCGGGCCGACCTCCAGCAGGCTGGGGGAGTTGACCTGGCCCGCGTCGATCAGGAAACCGGCGAGCTTCACGCCGTCGACGTCGGCGACCTTCATCGCCGTCACCCCGTTGTCCGGGATGATCGTGGCGAGGCCGAGGCCCAGGACGACGGTGTCCGCGCGGTTGACCTGGATGGTCTGGTTGACGTGGTAGACGCCCGGGGTGAAGAGCAGGTGCAGGCCCTGGGCCAGTGCCTGGTTCATCGTCGCGGCGCTCGTGCCGGGCTTGACCACGTAGAACTGGCTCAGTGGGACCGAGGCGCCCTGCGGGGCCCCGTTGCCCCAGGAAGTGCCGCGCGCGTTGGTGCGCTTGGCCGGGACGAAGACCTTGTACTCGGAGCCGTCCAGGTAGAGGAAGGGCTTCTCGCGGGAGACGGGGGTGGTGTCGAGGGTGGTGTAGCGGGGTTCCGGGAAGCTCTGCGCGGGTGCGCCCTGGGTGCCGGAGAAGACCTGGTTCCAGACGCTGTTGGACCAGCCGCCGATGGAGCTGTCACGGGTGTACCACTGCTGCTGCGAGTAGTTGCCGACCTGGCCGTCGATCTTCGAGTCGGCGATGTAGCCGCCCGAGGCCCAGCCGTAGCCGTTCGGGGCCAGGTTGAGGCCGCCCTTGACGTGCATCCGGCGGAACGGGGCGGCCTGGGAGACGGCCCAGCGGTCGGTGCCGTTGACTGGGTTGAGGGCCAGGTTCTCGGCCGAACGCCAGAAGTTCTGGGTGGCGTTGCCGCCGAACCAGCCCGCGTCCACGGTCACGTCACCGTTGATGGTGGTGTCGTCCGGGCTCAGCCCGAGGCCGGAGATCGAGGTGTAGAAGCCGAGCTGAGCGTTGAGCCCGTTGTAGGTACCCGGCTTGAAGAGGAACTGGTAGCGCCCGGAGCCGAACTGCGCCGACTCCTGCTGGGCGAAGACCTCGTCCAGCTTGGCCTGGATGTTCGGCGTGGACGGATCGAAGACGATCACGTTGGGGCCGAGGTCGCCGCCGCCGGGGAGGGTCGGGCCGGTGCCGCCGGTGGTTCCGTAGGCCTGGAACTCCCAGAGGGAGTAGCCGTATCCGGTCGTGCGCTGGGTGCCGTACACGCGGACGTAGCGGGCATTGCCGGTGATGTCGTGGGTCTGGACCCCGCCGGTGGAGTTGGCCGTGGAGTAGGCCGTGGACCAGTTCGTGCCGTCCGTGGACAGCTCGACGCGGTACGCCTTCGCGGCGGCGGTCTCCCAGCGCAGGACGACCTGGCTCAGCTGGGCGGTGGTGCCGAGGTCGACCTGTATCCATTGGGGATCGGCGAACTGGCTCGACCAGCGGGTGCCGTTGTTGCCGTCGACGGCGGCGGAGGCGGGGGTGCCGGCGCCCTCGACGGAGGAGGCGGTCGCGGGCTTGCCCTGGGAGAGGAGCGTGGGCGCGGCTGTCGCCGCGGTGCTCGGGAGGAGCACGAGGAACGTCGCGATCAATGCGGCCGCCAGGGACGCGACGGTCAGCCGGGGTCGGCGCGGGGGGCGACTCGCCCGGTGGGGAGGGTGGGAAGAGAGGAGGGGCATGCGGGGCTACTCCTGACGTCTTGGATCCGGGGGGATCGAAGCGTGAGTGAACTGCCCGGGGCCGGGGCCGTCAAGGGTTTACACGTTCATGAACTGAAGATCCAATGACGTGTCAAACGCGCATCAGGCCTGTGAACTTGGAGTTTCTTCAATCCTTGTGAAAAGTGTTGACGAAAAAACTTCACAGGTCTCTACTGAGGCTCTGACCGCTCCGTCTCGCCGTGCCCGCTGTGGCGGGGCGGAGCTCCGGTCGGGAGCCCTCGCCGTGCATTCGGCGAGGGCGCCCGGTTGTCGGCCGGATGCTGCCGTGCGTTCGTTACTTGTCGTCAGGAGAGGTCGGGAACAGTGCCGCAGTCCGCCCACGTCACCTCGGTGCCGGGAAGCTTCGCCACCCACGGTGCGACGAGCGCGGCCAGCGTGCTCGCGTTCGGCGGTGTGTGACCGAGGCCGATCGCGTAGCGGGCCAGGGTGGCCGTCCGTTCGAAGGGCCGGGGCCAGGCATGGGCGTCCGCGAGGCCCGTCTGCGCCAGGGTGCCGAGCAGGGCGCGCAGCCGGCCGCGCGTGCGGCCCAGGTTGTCCTCGAAGCCGCCGGACCGGGAACCCGTCACCGTGACCACGGCCCAGGCGGCGTGCCGGCGGTGCGGGGGCACGGCGCCCGTGACGGCGAGCTGCGTCGAGGGGCTCTCCTCCAGCGCCTCCCACGCGGCGAACAGCTCCCGTGTCAACAAGTCCGCGGTCCCGGCGCCGACTTGGGTGGTGCAGCTACGCACCGGGGAGGAGGGTGTCAACACCGTGACGGAGCCCTCTCCGCCCTCTCCGCCCTCTCCGCCTTCTCCGTTCGTGCCGGCATCCAGGTCCGGGGCGGGTGCCAGGCTCACCGGGGTGCGCCAGTCCCAGGCGGCCCAAGTGGCGAAGAAGGTGCGCAGCAGGGGGCCGGGGGAGAGGCCGGGGGCGGAGCGGACCGTGTGGGCGGCCAGCACGGACCAGGCGACTCCCGGCAGACCGCCGAAGGGCGCCGAGTCCAGACCCCGGGACCGGGCCCAGGCCTTGACCTCGCGGGCCAGCCCGGCGAACGCCGCGTGCTCCGGGCCCACGAAGGCCCGTACCGCCTCGGCGTCGCTCACCGCACTCAGCGCCACCGCCGCGGCCCCGCCTAGCTCCGCCCGCCGGGCGACCGCCCGGTCCGGCGGCACCGGACCGGTGGCGACCACCACCAGGTCCACGTCCAGCCCGGCCGCGCGCAGCCGCAGGCCCGGCACCCGGGCGCCGGTGACCTCGCGAAGCCGCTCCGCCTGGGGCAGGGCCGACGCCACCAACTCCCGTACGTCCGCCAGGGCGACGGCGCCGGGCAGGGCCGCGACCAGGTCCAGATCCGCGTCCGGCAGCGCGCAGCCCATCCGACGCGAGCCGGCCAGGTGTACGACCCCCTCGGGGAGCGCCGCCGCGATCCGCGCCGCGAGGGCCGCGGCACCGGCCTCGGAACGGGCCGCGGCTCCCGCAAGGGCGGCATCGGCGCCGGCCTTGAAGCCAGCCCCGGCTCCGGCACGAGTCCCGGCCCTGGCCCTCCCCCCGGCTGGGGCTGGGGCTGCGGCTCCGGCTCGGGCGTCGGGCCCGGCTCCGGCTCCTGCCCGTGCTCCGGCTCCTCCTCCGGCCTTTGACGCGGCTCCGGCTCCTGCTTGGTCCCTTTCTTCGGCCCCTGCCTCTGCCTCTGCCCCGGCCCCGGCTCCTGCTCCTGCTCGGTCCCAAGCTCCGGCTCCAGGTTCGGCTCCGGACCCTGCCCCTCCTCCGGCCCTTGCTCCGGCGTCGGCCCCTGCGCCTGCGCCTGCGCCTGCCTCGGCCCCTGCTCCCGCGTCGGACCCCGCCGGCTCCGTGTCGCCGGATCGGGCCGACGTGGGGCGTGGGCGGTCCGGTGCCCAGGTGGTCCTTCCGGTGCCGAGTTCCACCGTCGCCCGGACCTCCATCGGGCCGTCGCCGCGCCGGGACAATACGGCGAGGGAGTCCACGCGCGCCGACCGGCCACCGCCGAGGCGTGCCGCGAACTCCCGCTCCGCACGCCGGGGATCGGGGCTGTGTCCCAGCGTCAGGTGGGGTGTGAACCCCTCGGCCCGGCCCCGGCAGCCCGGGAACCGCGCCGCCAGCGCCCGCCGGAGCTCCTGCCACGGTGCGTCGCCGGCTGCCGCGGGGTCCAGCCACAGGGTCGGGCCGAAGCCGTACACGCCCTCCAGCCGGGCCGTGAACGCGGCGGATTCGGCGGCCGCTTCGGCCAGCAGGGGCAGTGCCGCCTCGAAGGAGGACTCCGGCACGAAGCCGAAGAGCAGGTTCACGTGCGCCGGCCAGCGCTCCGCCTGCGGGTCGTGTGCGCGACGTACCGCCTCCACCGCCTCGTCATGCGGCGCCAGCCACGCCACCGCCGTCCGTGCGGTGGCGTGGACGTCGAGTACCGCGTGTCCGCGTCCGGGCCCGGACCCGTCACCCGTATCGTCTCCGTCGGCCGCGGGGTCGAAGTCCAGGGTGGCCTCGACCCCGTAGTGATCCGAGATGAACAGGCCGTCCGCCGACGCGGAGTCGCCGCGCAGGGCGGCCTCTGCCACGCGAACCCCCGCCGACCGCAACAGGATCCGGTCCAGGCGAGCCGCCCGGCCCGACAACGACCCCACCGCCGCGAGCGGATTGGCGACCGGATCGAAGGTGGGGGTCGAGTCCTGCACCCCGCGCACCTCGGTCCACGCGTCCCGCAGGCCCAGCGTCCCGGCCGGCCCCTCGGATCCCGACCGGCTGTCGTTGAAATCGCCGAGCAGGGCCACGTCGGCCGCCTCGATGCCCGACAATCCCTCGGAAAGTCGGGCCAGTTCGGCCGCGCGGCGGTCCTCGCCCCGCTCCGTGTGATCACTCGTCAGATGGGTGGCCGCGACCACCAGCGGCCCGCCCGCCGTGTTCACGGTCACGGCGACGACCGCCTTGTGCGGACCCAATAGGTGAACGCCCGCCTCCCGCACCGGAAGACGGCTCAGTACCAGCAGCCCGCTCTCCGCCACGTCCCGGCCGCGCGGGTCCGCGGCGACCGTGTACGCGGCCCTGACCCACGGTTCGGCGAGCAGCATGCCGAGCAGCTCGCGCTCCACCTCTTGGAGCGCGATGACATCGGCGTCGGCCGCCGCCAGGTCGGCCAGCAGCAACGGCCTGCGCCGGGCGGTGGCGATGCGCGGGGCGTCGTACCGGTCCCAGAGCGTGTTCCATGTCAACAGGCGTACGCGCGAAGGCTTCAGGGTATGGGTGGCGACCTCGCGCGCCGCCCGCCACGCGCCGTCACCGGAGGCGTCCCACGCGTACGGGGTCCGCGCCGTGAAGAAGGGTGCCCGCAGCAGCCTCGGGTCGCTGACCCTCCCGGCCGCGGTGCTGTCGATGATGTCGACGCCCGTCGCCCGGTCCCACACCAGCTCGCCGTCCGCTTCCACGAACAGCACCCGGTGCCAGGGGATGTCGCCCCCGGGTACGAAGGAGGGCAGGGGGATCCGCTTCGGCGCCGCACCGCGCTGCAGCAGTCCCAGCGTGAACCGGGCGGGATCGAAGCGGGGGTCCCAGCGGACCTGGTGGTAGAGCTCCTCGCTGGTGCGCATCAGCCCTCCCCACGGGTCGTCGTACGGGCCGAAGTGCAGGCTGCTGTACGGGCCGTCGCACGCACCGGCTCAGCGATCGTGCCCGCCGTGTCCTCGACGGCTCCGCCCGCCCCGACGTACCAGGTGCGGTGCGCCTCGCCCGGATAGGGCGGAGCGAACCTGCGCAGCTGCGAGGTCAGCACCTGTTCCGGCACCGGGTGCGCGCGCGTGGAGTTGCGGCGCATCAGCTCCGCCTCCTCGACCAGCAGCACCGCGTGGGTGACCAGCGCGTCCCGCCGCCGGGCGACCGTGCCCGCCAGCCCGCGCTGCCGGGCCGTGAGGGAGGTCGCGTCCCACACCACCGTGCCCCCTCGGCGCGCGGCCGAGGCGAGTGCGGCGTCCAGCCGGTCGAGGCCCTCGCGGAGCACGTCCGCGTTGTCCCGTTGGTCCGCCCGGGAACCCCTGGCGCCGCGCAGGTCGTCGAGGCTGATGTAGGCCTCGACCCCGGGCAGGTCGCGGGCGTAGGTGCTCTTCCCGCTGCCCGAAGGTCCGCAGAGCTGCACGAGCCGGGGGAAGGCGGCGCCGTCCCGCCAGCGCCAGGTCGCCGCGACCGCCTCCTCGGCGCCGGTCAGTCTGCCCTGCCCGAAGGCGTGGCGCGCTTCGGCCCAGCAGCGGTCGGCGGCGTCGTCGTCGCCACCTATGCCGGCTGCGGCGAGGGCCTCTCGGAGTCCGGCCCGCAGCGGGTCCAGCGGCGCGGGCCCGAGCAGCCCGGCCTCCTCGGCGTGCAGCGCGGACCACTCCACGCATTCGCCGGCCCCGTCGCCCTGCTCGCCGCCTTCGCCGGACCCGGGCGACCCGACAGGACCGCCGGGCCCGGAGACCGCGCCCGCCAGTGCGTGCAGCACCCCCAGATCGGCGGCCTCCGCCATCCGTACGAGCCCCGCTCGCCGTTCCGTGTCCGGGTAGGGGAAGGGCTTGCGCAGCGCCGGGTGGAGCCCGACCAGGTCGGCGACCCGTCGTGCGGTGGCCATCCCGAGCGGCCCCGACGCCAGCCGGGATGCGAGCGCGGCGCGCGGTACGCCGTGCAGGGCCGCCGCCAGAACTCCGGCCAGCCGGTCCTCGCCGGACCTGCGCACGCTCAACCCGTCGATGCGGTCCGCCACTTCGGCGACCAGGTCTTCGACTGCCGCCGCCTCGACTCCCGCCGCCTCGACCGCAGGGTCCGCCCCCACCGCGCGGAGCAGCCCGGCCGTGTCCGGATCCGCGCCCGACCGGGCGTCCCACAGAGCGGCCGCCGGACCGAGCCCGTTCACCACCACCTGGGCGTACATCCAGTGCGTGTCCGTCTGCACGTGCCCGCCCCGCACCCATTTGGCCACGCACCGGCCGAAGTCGGCGCGCTCGAAGCCGGCCGTCGTGCGCACGACGTACCCCTCCTGCCGCGCCGTGTCGAGTCGCAGGCGCCGCAGCGCCCGCTCGTCGAAGACGCCGCGCCACAGGACGCGCGGTCCCGGCACGCCGAGGCCGCGCAGGAAGAGCACCGTCCGGTCCCAGTCGAGGCAGTGGTCGCCGTCCCATACCGAGAACCCGTAGAACCACGCGTCGAGTTCCCCGTACGCGAGTGAATGCCGGGCGTAGACGTTCTCCCCGCAGACCCGCCAGCCGGCGGGGATCCCCGGGCCGATACGACTCTGCAGGGCCTTCACCCAGGCCCGCGACGGATGGTGGCCGGAATCGAGAGACCGTGCGTGCAGGCCGTCGGTGTAGAGGGTGGTGTTCTCGCCGTCGAGCTTCTCGGTGACCACGACCTCGCGCCCGGCGAACCCGGCCAGCATGCCGGGCCCGGTGGTCCGCACGTCGTCGGACGTCGCACCCGGAGACCAGGGCAGGTGCGGGGTCCGGGGGTAGTGCGTGCGCATGATCCGCTCCCTGCGGGCCGAGGCTGGTGCACGGTCACTCTAGGGAGGCGGAACGGGCCCGGAACAGCGAATATCTCAGTACCCGATGGTGAACCGCTTGCCCGCGTGCGCGTCGCGCTCGATCTCGTCCAGCAGGGCGACGGCGAAGTCCTCCGTGGAGATCAGACTGTTTCCGTGGTCGTCCACGACCAGGTCGTCGAGCCCCAGCCGGTACGCGCCCGTCCGGGTGCCCGGCTCGATCGTGGAGGCGGGGCTGAGGTTGGTCCAGTGGACCTCCTCCACCGGAACGGTCCGCAGGAAGTCGAGGGCGTCCCCGTGGGCGTGCATGACGGCGACGATCGGCGCCGGAATCCCGGCCTGGTCCCAGACCATCGGTCCGCCGGGGGTGCGCAGGGAGCCCGCCCCGCCGACGGTGACCACGCGCGGCCGGGGCCCGTCCGTACCGAGGGCCTGCACACCGCCGATCAGTGCCTTCGCCGCTCCGACGAGCGTGCCGGGATCCCCGGAGCCCGGACCGTACGCGCTGACCACCACGTCCTGTCCTGCCGAGACCTGGGTCACGGAGGCGGGGTCGAGGACGTTGCCGCGGACGACGGTGACGTCCGCGGAGCTGGCGTCGGACTCGGCGAAGTGCGCGGGATCGCGCACGACGGCCGTGACCTCGTGCCCGCGCCCGAGTGCTTCGTGCAGCACGCGGGATCCGATGGTGCCGGTCGCGCCGAAGAGAGCGATCTTCGCCATGGCCACTCCTGGAGGTGGGGGCTGGAGGGCCCCGGTCGGGGTCCGCCGGGCCCATCCAAGCGAATCCCGCCTCCCGGACCCGGCAGCGCCACGCGGTCAGTGACAGCGGGGCCGGTGGCGCGGCGCGAGTCACGGCGCGGTCAGTTGGGCGCCGCGGTCAATGGCACGCCGCGGCCAAGGGCACGGCACGGTCAGCGGAACAGCACGGTCAGTGGCACAGCACGGTCAGTGGCACAGCGCCACGATGGCCGGGTCCACCGTCCCCCGGGCCGCCGCGCAGAGCGGCGCCATGTCGTACGTGCGGTTCGGCGCGGGACGGGAGCCGCGGCCCTTCGCGGCCGGAGCCGCGGGCTTCTTCGGCGCGGCCCGCCGGGCCCGCTCCGGCCGGCGCCGCGGTGCGGCGGGCTTCACCCGGCTGCGCGCCCGGGCGGCCGGCGCCGCGGGCGCGGCCGGCCGCGGGGCGACGGCGGCTCCGGGCAAGGCGTTCGGGGGCTCGTCCGGCACCGGATCCGTGTGCTGCTCGGCCCCCGGCAGCGCCCCCAGCGGCCGGGCCTCGGTCGCCGCTCCCGGCAGGTCCGTCCGTACCTCGGCCGGCGCGGGCCGTGCTCCGGGCCCGGGAACGGCGCCCGGCCCGGCGGCCGGGCCCACGGTCACACATCCGGTCACACACCCGGCCGCCACGGCCAGCGCGACAATGATCAGGGGCACCCTCGGTCCCCGGCGCGACTCCATCCGCCCACCCTGCCCGACGAACGCCCGCTCACCCGCACGCGCTCACCCGCACGGGTGGTCCGGGCTCCTCGGCAGGGGGACTCAGCCGCAGGTCACGCTGTCCCTCGGTGTGTAACGGGTCTTCATCGTCTCCCGCTTGACCTCTTGCCCGCCCTTCACGAACACCCGGTCGACGGCGACGTCGAAGCCCTCCAGCGGGGACTGCGGTTCGCACTTCGGGCCGGTGTCCGTGCGCGTGGCGGGCGGCTTGACGTTCGTCCGCGGCCCCTTGGCCGCGCGGATCTCGTCGTACCGCTTCGTTCCCAGGAAGGTGATGGTGATCGAGGTGTCGGTCGCCTCGGCCTGGATGTAGAGGGCCTTGCCCGAGTCGTTGGCGAAGCGCAGGTCCAGGCTGCCCCAGGCCACGGTGGCCTCGCGGCCCTCCGGGTAGCGCTCGATGTAGAAGGAGTGCGCCCCGTACTCGACGGGTTTGACCCCCGAGAAGAACATCGCGTTGAAGACGGTGGTGGCCACCGCCGATACACCGCCGCCCGCGGCCTTCTCGTACTGGCCGTTGTTGATGATCAGACCGTCGACGAAGCCGTTCTCCTTCGTGCGCTCGCCGACGCGGCGGTTGAAGCTCCAGGTCTCGTCGGGCAGCACGAGGGAGCCGTTGATCAGCTCCGCGGCCCGCCCGATGTTCGTCGTACGGTACGGGGCCTTCTCGAAGTCGACGGTGAAGGAGGACACCTCCTCCTTGATGCCCAGCTGCCCGACCGTGTTCGATGTCAGCTTCGGCCCGACCTCTTCCGTGGCGACCTCGCCCGTGCGCTCCGCCGCACCCGCCCGCGTCAGCAGCGGGAGCACGGCGGCGGACAGGCCTTCCTCGGCGACGCGGCGTCCGGCCCGGCCCTCCTCGGCGACGGAGACCGCGCCGGCGGAGTCCGTACGCAGCTTCGCCTCCACGGGTCCCGGCGTGGCCCGGCGCAGCGGACCGGCCAGCTCAGGGTCGGCGAGCAGCGCCTTGGCGTCGAGGCGGGGCGCGAGGCGGCCCCGGCCGTCGTCCTTGAGGGTGAGGTGCTTGGCGAGGACGGCGGGGCCGACGGGTATGCGCTTGCCCTCCACGGTCAGGGTGACGGGCGCGGACACCGCCGGTTCGGCGAACTCCTTGAGCGCCCGCTCCGTCTCCTCCCGCCCGATACGGGGCTCCGTGCTCCGGACGGGAAGTACGACGGGCCCGCCGCGCTCCCGCTCCGCGGGACGGGTGTAGGACGAGCGGAGCACACCGAGGGAGCCGTCGACGTCGAGGTCGGTACCGGTGACCGGGGCCACCGCCCTGGCCTTGCCCTTCTCGAAGGAGACCGAGCCCTCCCGGGCCTCCTGCCGGGTCTTCGCACCGAGTCCGTCCAGGGCGGCGCGGGCCGCCTTCTCGTCGAGCCGGACCACGGGCTCCACGTCGGGATCACCGGACGAGAACAGTCGGCCGATCACGCTGACGGGGTCGGAGCCGGAGCGGGCCGCCCGGTCGACGGTGGCCCCGGTGTCCAGGGACAGGCCGAGCGTCGCCGGCTGCGCCTGCTCGGTCCGCTCTCCTATCCGCAGCGCCAGCGGGGCCGCGGCGGACGGGACGAGCGCACGGTTCAGGGTCTGCCGGGCCTCGGCGCGGCTCATCCCGCCTATGTCGATGCCGCGCACCTTCGTACCGGAGGCCATGTCGTCGCCCGCCAGCAGGCCCGCGACGTACAGCCCACCGAAGCCGAGGACCGCGACGCCGCCCGCCACGCCGGCCACGCCCGGGACGGTCCACCGTTTTCCGGTGGCCGCCGGGGTGCCCGTACGGGGTGCGCGTCGCATGTCGGGGTCTCTCCTCGCTCCGGTGACGTGGTCGGACCGGCGGTTTTCATGCCGCCAGTCCGCCCGGGGAACGTAGCAAGATCCGTGTAACCAGGTAATAAGGAGGTATAGGGGTGGCAAAGGGGATTGTGTGGATCTCCGTAACCCGGGGGCCGTCCGCGCTGTTGCACAGCCCGCGGGTTCACTCGTGCGCAACGCCCCGGCGAGGCCCGCGCGATGACCGCGCGAGGCCCGCGCGACGGGGCCGCACGGCATCCCCCCGCGGTGCCCTTACGGTGAATGGAGTCCGATGCCGCAGCTGACCGACGAGGACGTGACGCAGGACACGGGCGCATCCCCGGCCCCACCCGAGGCCCAGGCCCAGACGGAGGCCCAGACGGAGGCCCAGGCCCAGGCCCAGGCCCAGGCCCAAGTCGAGGCGGAGGCCGCGGCCGGGGCCGAGGCACCGGCCGCGCGTCCGGGCACGTGGATGACCCCGGAGGAGTACGGCGCCTCCCGCGCCACGCTCTGGACCGGCGCGGTCGTCCTCGTCACCGATGCCGACGGGCGCGTCCTGGTCCAGAGCGTCGACTACCGCCCCGACCGGCTGCTGCCCGGCGGTGCGGTGGACGCCGGCGAGTCACCGGCCGCGGCGGCCGCCCGCGAGGTGTACGAGGAGCTCGGCGTCGAAGGCCGCTACCCGCGCGGCCTCGCCGTCGACTGGGTCCCGGCCGACGCGCCCGGCATGCCGCCGGGGATGCGCTTCCCCGGGGAGATCCTGCACGTCTTCGACGGCGGCACCTGGACCCGGGACCGCATCGACTCCGTCCGCCTCCCCGCGCAGGAGATCACCGGCATCGACTTCGCCGAACCGGCCGAGCTGCCCGGCCTGATGGACGCGGGCGACGCCCGCCGCGCCCTGGCCGCCCTGCGGGCCCGGATCAACGGAGGCGGCGCCGCCCTGCTGGAGGACGGCCGCCCCACCACCCCCACCGCCCTGGACCGGCTCGGCGTCCTGCGCAGCCGCCGCGTTCCGCTGCACGGCACCTGGCATCAGGGGTCCGTCCCCGCGCACCTGACGCCACGGGACCCCGCCGGCTGGCTCTTCGCCCCCGACGGACGCGTCCTGCTGCTCGTCGCCCGCGCCACCGGCGCCGCCCGCCTCCCGTCCCCGACGGCGGGCCGCACCGCGGCCGCGGTCCCGCTCGGGTACCGGTACGCCGGCCACGGCGCCCATCCGCGCACCGCGGCCCGGCTCACGGCGCTGCCCCCGGGCCCGGATCCGGCGTACGCCCGGCTGCTGGCCACCCCCGACCAGGTCCGCGAACTCAGCGACTGGGGTCCGGCGGGCCACGAGGAACTCGCCGCCGTGCACGGCGCACGCACCCACCTGTCCCTCCCGTCACCGCCCCGCACCCCACCGACGGAACTCCCCGCGGAGGGCTGCCACTGGTGAGCGCAGAGCGGCTCAATCCCCGGTCCGTGGGCCCCGGTCCCGCAGCATGAGGGGATGAGCGAGACTGCGATCACCTACACCGTGTACGTCCAGGCCGACCCCGCACGGGTGTGGCAGGCCCTGACCGAGCCCGCGTTCACCCGCCGGTACTGGGGGCTCGACTTCGAGACCGACTGGCGGGTGGGCTCGACGATGGACTGGGTGGAACGCGGGGCGCGGACGAGCGATCCGGAGCAGGTGGTGCTGGAGTGCGTGCCGGAGCGGCTGCTCTCCTACACCTGGCACACCTTCACCCCGCAGTGGGCCGCCTCCGCGGGCATCGGCGAGGAGCTGCGCGCCGAACTGGCCCGCGAGCGGCGCACGAAGGTGACGTACGAGATCGAGCCGGTCGGTGACACGCTCGCGCGGCTGACCATCCTCCACGAGGACTTCGAACCGGGCAGCACCCTCCTCGGCATGTGCGGGCGCGCCTGGCCGATGCTCGCGTCCAGTCTCAAGACCCTCCTGGAGACCGGCGCCCCGCTCCCGGAGCAGGGGCACGCGAACGAACAGGGTTCCGGCGGCTACGAGGCCCACGACCCGCGGGCCTGAAGCGGCGGACGGGCCCCGCCGGATCCGGTCGGGTACCGGATCCGGTCGGGTACCGGATCCGGTCGGGTACGGGAGCCGGGTCCGGTCAGGTACGGGAGGGGACGGTGCAGCGCAGCGGCCCTGCGGGGATGTCGGTGCTCTCGTCGTACGGGTCGACCACCGGCCACGGCCGGTCGGCGGCCTTCGCCTCCTTCGAGAAGTAGGGGTGGACGAAGCCGTCGACCGTGCCGCAGTCGTGGTTGCCGAGCTGCCGGCGGTAGTCGGCCGGGACCAGCTTCCCGGCCGTCACCCCGGGGGACCCGGCCGGGGCGTAGAGCAGGACCAGTTGTCTGCGGACGACGACCCGTGCCACTTCCTCCGTGTCGGGCGCCGGCCCCGGCTCCGAGAGCGGTTCGGTGCGCCGCAGGGCGTAGACGAAGGTGTAGTCGGCGCGGATCCGCAGCTGTCCGGGGATGCTGCCGGCCTCGAAGGCCATCCTGCCGCGCACGCGGATGCCCTCGTCGGCCAGGGTGAGCTCGGCGGGGTCGAAGCGCGTGAACATCTCGGTGGGATCGCCGTCCGGCAGGCCGGGGGCGCGCAGGTGCTCCGTCAGCCGGGCACGTGCGGGCTGCTGCGGATCGAGCAGTTCCAGGGCCTGAGCGGGATGTCCGCCCCGGAGCACCACCCGATCCAGATTGGCCGCGACCACGAACTCCCGTGCCCGTCGAAGTCCTTCCGAGACCTGCCCGCGGGACAGTGAACCGACCGCCGCGGGAACGGGCAGCGGGAGGTCCTGCGCGTCGGTCGCCCAGGTACGGGCCGGCGAGCCGCGCAGCGGCAGGTTGGTCGTCGCCGGCCAGGCGTCGGGCCACAACCGCTCGTCGAGCGCGGCGGCGGCGTAAGGCTCGTCGGCGGGCCGCTCCCCGGTGCTGGTCACCAGCCACGTGGCCAGGCCGGCCAGCGCGAGGGCGGCGAAGGCTCCGACGGACGCGCGCCGCAGGCGCCGCCGCTGCCGGTCCGCGCGGAAGGCCCCTTCACGGTCCGGGTTCTGCGCCTCCGCCCGTAGTCGCGTGATGTAGTCCACCGGATCCGACATGTTCGGCCCCCGCCCTCGCCTTTGGTTCCGGCCATCCCACAGGTCGCCGTTCACGTGGCACAAGACGTGCCGTGATCACGTGATGCTCCTGTGACCTGCACGGATGTGGGCCTCGGGGTGTGCCGGGCCACGCGGCCGGCGCCCTGGTGCCGGCGCCGCCGCGGTGCCGCCGCGGTGCCGCCGCGGGCTTGATGCCACCCTGACAACGTGGCGTTCACCGGTGTCGTGTGGAATGTCCGCATGGGGAGAAGCGAGTACCAGATACGCCAGGGCGACCCGGAGCGCCGGACCGGGGGACCGACGGGCACGGTGGCGGTGAACACGCCGTCCGAGCACTGGCGCTACGCCCGGCACCTGGAGTCCCTGGCAGCCGTCTCCGGCCAACCCGCGGAAGCCGAGGCCGTCGCCGCCGTCCTGCGCGACCCGGACCTGGTGATGGCCGAGAGCGCGGTGGTCACGCACCTCGACCGGCGGGCGTCCGGGCTGCTGGCCGACGAGGCCTTTGTGGCCTGGGCGCAGGCCGTCGGAGCGGCCCTCGGCGGCCGCACCTTCGCCGCCCGCCGACTGCGCGAGTGGACCCTGCTGAAGGCCGTCACCCGGGGCGAGCCCTGGTCCCCGGCGGAACTCCTCGCCGCCTCCGACTGGTGTCAGCGCACGGCGGCCCAGTCCCTGCACTCCGACGAGGCCCTGCGCCTGCTCGCCGCGGGCGCCCGGACCCGCCGGGTCCGCAACGCGGCGGCGCAGCGGCTGCTGCGGCGGGCCGCTTGAACCCGTGACCTCACGGGATGCACGGGATGCACGGGAGGGCCGGAACCGCTCCCGCGGTCCCGGCCCTCCGTCGTGCTGCTTAGCGCCCCGTCGTACTACTTCGTACCGCGCCGCACCCGCGCCGCCGCACGGGCCTCGGCGGCCTGCCGGGCCTCGATGGTCTTGCGGGACTCCTTGCCCTTGCCGGGCCGCCCGGGCCGGGTGCCGATCCCGCGGAAGCCGAGGTCCGAGCCCGAGGGCCGGCCCTTGGCGTCGGTGGCCGCGGCGCCGGCCAGCGGTACGCCGGAGGGGGCCTTCGCGCCGGTGATCCGGCTCAGCGCGGCCTCGCCGGAGCGGACCTGGGTGATGGTCGGCCGGATCTTGGCGTCGGCCATCAGCCGGACGATGTCGCGCCGCTGGTTCGGGGTGACCAGGGTGACGACCTTGCCGGACTCGCCGGCCCGCGCGGTGCGGCCGCCCCGGTGCAGGTAGTCCTTGCTGTCGGCCGGCGGGTCCACGTTGACCACGAGGTCGAGGTCCTCGATGTGGATGCCGCGCGCGGCGACGTTGGTGGCGACCAGGACGTTCAGCAGGCCGTCCTTGAACTGCCCGAGCGTCCGGGTGCGCTGCGGCTGTGACTTCCCGCTGTGCAGACCCTCGGCGCGTACGCCCATCGCCCGCAGGTGCTTCACGAACTGGTCGACCCCGTGCTTGGTGTCCAGGAACATCAGCACCCGGCCCTCGCGCGCCGCGATCTCGGTCGCGGCCGAGACCTTGTCGGCCGCGTGGATGTGCAGCACGTGGTGGTCCATCGTGGACACCGAAGCGGACTGCGGGTCCACGGAGTGGCCGACCGGGTCCTTCAGGTACCGCTGCACCAGCTGGTCCACGTTGCGGTCCAGGGTGGCCGAGAACAGCATCCGCTGGCCGGCGTGGTGGCACTGGTCGAGGATCTCGGTGACCTGCGGCATGAAGCCCATGTCGCACATCTGGTCGGCCTCGTCGAGGACGACGATCTTCACGCGCTCCAGGTGCACGTCGCGCCGGCCGATGAGGTCGCTGAGCCGCCCCGGGGTGGCCACCACGATCTCGGCGCCGGTGCGCAGCGCGCCCGTCTGCTTGCCGATCGACAGTCCGCCGACGACCGTGGCCATGCGCAGCTTCAGCGCCTGGGCGTACGGGGCCAGGGCCTCGGTCACCTGCTGCGCCAGCTCGCGGGTCGGTACGAGGACCAGCGCGAGCGGCCGCTTCGGATCGGCCTGCTGCCCCGCCGTACGGGCGAGCAGGGCCAGGCCGAAGGCGAGCGTCTTGCCGGAGCCGGTCCGCCCGCGGCCGAGGATGTCGCGGCCCGCCAGGGAGTTGGGGAGGGTCGCCGCCTGGATGGGGAACGGCTGTGCCACCCCCTGGTCGGCCATCGTCGTCACCAGCTCAGGGGGCAGGCCGAGCTCCGAGAAGGACTCCACCGGCGGCAGCGCCGGCGTGGTCGTCCGGGGCATTGAGTACTCGCCCTGGGGGCCGAGGGTCCGCGGGGTCTTGCCGCCGCCCTTCGCACCGCCCTTCGGGCCTGCCTTCGCTCCGGGCTTGATGCCGAAGCGCCCATGAGGTGACGGGTTCTTCATGCAGAACCTTCCGTGAGGCGTGTTTCGAATGTTTGGGCAAGATGATCGGGAGCGCGACGCGAACGTCGCCAAAAGGCAAATTTTACCATCGGGGTTACGGGGCCACCGGCCCGAGTTCCCCGGCCCGTACCCGGTCCAGATGGGCGGTGACCTCGGCCGTCGCCCGCCCGAACCAGTCGGCGATGACGGCGATCTCGTCCGGGGTGTACTCGGCGAACACCGCGCCGAGCCGGGCGTAGAAGGGCTCGTAGACGGCGAAGATCCGGGCGGCGGCGGCGGGCTCCGCGACCACCCGTACCCGGCGCCGGTCGGCGGGATCGGGCTGCCGGCTCGCGTACCCGGCGCGTTCCAGACGGTTGAGCACGCCGGTCACCGCGCCGGTGGTGAGGTTGGTCAGCTCGGCGAGGTCGCCCGCGCCGAGCGGGTCCTTTCCGGCGCCCAGGATGTGGCCGAGGCAGGTCAGGTCGGTGACGTTCAGCCCCAGGAGCTGCGCGACCTCCTGCTGGCCGACGATGCCGAGGGCGACGTACCGGTCCATGCGCGACAGCGCTTCCTGGACCGTGGCCGCGGGGCGGGGCTTGCCCTGCACGCGGTTACTCCTTAGCATCTAAGTTACTTAGCTCGTGAGGTAAATGGCTTTCTCCGTAAGAGAACGCCTTTCGAGCCTACTGAACCGACGAAGCAGGGGAGAACGATGAGCGCTCACGGCCACGTGGACCTCGGCCACACGGTGGCGGGCTGGACCGGCACCGCGATCGCCCTGGTGGGAAGCACGGCCGCGGGCGCGGCCCTGTGCGCCTCCTGGACCCCGGGCATCTGGATCGGCCTGGGGGTCGTCGCGGCGGCGGGCGTCACCACCTGGCTGCTGCACCTCGCCGGCTGGGGCAAGCCGAGCGGGCCCCGCCCGGAGAGCCAATGGGACTGGCGGGTCCGCGACACCGCGGCGCACACCGGCCACGCCGACTGCCTCGGCTGCCGGGTCAGCGGGCCGCGGCGAGGTGCCGCAGCAGCCCCTGCGTCTCGATCCGCCGCGTCGTTGCCCGCCGCGGATAGCACCGCATGAACATCCGGGTGAAGTGCTCCCCGTAGTGGATCACCGCGGCCTCCGCGCCGCCGTCCCCGCCCCGCTGGGACCGTGCCGGGTCGAGGGGGCGGATCCGAGCGCCGAAGCGCGGCTCGTGGAAGTAGGCGAGGGCGTACCGCTCCCGGTCCGCGAGCCGCACCCGGTGCGGGGTGGACAGCAGCGCGCCGCCGGTCATGAACTGGAGGATGTCCCCGGGGAACACCGTCAGCACCCGCGCCACGGGCCGTACGGGGGTCCAGCCGGGCAGGTCCTCGGCGAAGCCCGCCGTGCTCTCGCCCGGCAGCCAATTGCGCGGGCGCACCTCACCCGGCACCGGAGGCCGCACGAAGAGCCCGCCCACCTCGTCCTGGGCGGCGATCACCAGGAGCCCGTAGTCGGTGTGGGCACCGATCCCGCGCTCCGCGGTCCGCTCGGCTGCGGGGAAGCGCAGCACCCGCATGTGGTGCCAGCCTCCGCGGGTCAGCCCCGCGAGCCGGTCGATGCCGGCCGGTCCGAGGCCGAGTCCGAGGGCCACGAGCCGCAGCAGCCGCTCGCCGAGCCCGCCGACGCCCGCCAAGTAGGCCTCCATGGCCGCGCGGTAGCCGGGGGAGGGCCAGGGGACGGGGCCGTGGCAGGGCAGGCCGGCGGCCGCGACCGGAGCGATGTCGGGGGTGATGGTGAAGATCTCCGAGGCGTCCGGCCGGCCGTCCGTCACCTCCTCGCCCGAGGCGATGTACCCGCTGTACGAGGTGTCGTTGACGCACGCGGCCTTCTCCGCCGCGGGCCGGGCGAAGAACCGCCGGCTCGCCGCCAGCGCGGCCCGCGTGCGGGCCTCCTGCCGTCCGTCGGCGGCCACTTGGAAGATCCCGTCGCGCTGCCAGGCGCGGACCATCGCCCCGCCGAGCATGGTGTCCGCCGTCGTTCCCGTGACCCGGGCCGGCACCCGGAACGTCGCGAGCTCACCCATGTCCGTCCCCTCTCGAAGACTCCTCCGGAGCGCCCCGCCGAGGTCCTTCCCGGGGCCCCTGCGAAGGCCTGCTCCCCCGTTTCACGGATGGGACGGAGAAAAGTTCGAATATCCGGAAGCACCCCGGTTGGCCGCGCTTGGCGTGTGCTCGAGCCGATCAATGGGCAGGATCGGGTCCGGCCGCGTGTGCGGCCGGTGGAACGTTGTGAAGGATCAGTACAGATGGCAACTGGCATCGTGAAGTGGTTCAACTCGGAGAAGGGGTTCGGGTTCATCCAGCAGGACGACGGTGGCCCCGACGTGTTCGTGCACTTCTCCGCCATCCAGACCACCGGCTTCAAGGAGCTGGCGGAGGGCGCGAAGGTCGAGTACGACGTGACGCAGGGGCCGAAGGGGCCCCAGGCGGAGCAGGTGGTCGCGATCGGGTAGCACCGCTTCACGAGCCCAGCCCGTGACGGAGCCCCGCCGGATCTTCCGGCGGGGCTCACGCACGTCCGGGGCGGACGGGTAGCGTGAGCCGGATGATGACCGGCACGCCGGACACCCGGCTGATCGTGCTGCGCGGCAACTCCGCCGCGGGCAAGTCCTCGGTGGCGGAGGGCATCCGCGACCGCCACGGGCGGGGCCTGGCGCTCGTGGGCCAGGACAACCTGCGCCGCGTCGTCCTGCGCGAGCGGGACACTCCCGGCGCCGCGAACATCGGGCTCATCGGCAGCGTGGCGCGCTACGCGCTGGACCACGGCTTCCACGTCATCGTCGAGGGGATCCTCTACGCGGACCGCTACGGCCCCATGCTCGACGCGCTGCGCCGGGCCCACCGCGGGCCGACGCACTTCTACTACCTCGACGTGCCGTTCGAGGAGACCCTGCGACGCCACGCGGGCAAGCCGCATGCGGCGGAGTACGGCGAGGCGGAGATGCGCGAGTGGTACCGGCCCCTCGACCTGCTGCCCGGCGACTGGGAGAGCGTCATCGAGGCGGAGCACTCCCTGGAGGACACCGTCGCCCGGGTCATGGCCGAGACCGGGCTGAGCACGGAGGGCCGAACCCTCTGATCACGGAGCGTTCTCCGCGACGCGGGCCGTTCTAGGGCCTGTCGGGGTGGCAGGCGGCCGGTGCGCCCCGCCCCACCCCCCGGGTGGAAGCCCCGGCCGGGTTCCGGAGCGGTCCCGGTAAGACGCCCGGCCCTGTCGGCTTCCGTGGATCACCCCGCTCGGTGGAGTGCTACGAGGAGCAGCCAGATCCGGTCCGCCAGCCCGGCAGGGTCCGCCAGGTCGGCGGGGAGATCGCCGTGCAGCCAGTCCGCCAGGACGGCGGTGAAGGTGGCTGCCACGGCCGAAGCGACCAGCTCGGGGCGCGGAGCGCCCACCGCGGTGCGCTCGGCCCGGCTGCGCTCGCGCAGCTCCCGGTACAGGCGTTCGCCGAGAGGGCCGCCACCGCCGGGCAGGAGCAGGGTGCGGTAGAGGGGGGCCCGGTCGGCCGCGCCGCCGAGGAACGCGGCGAGTGCGGCCGGGGGCCGGGCCGGGGGAGGCGGCGGCGCGGCCGTCGACGGGGCCGTCTGCCAGGCGTGCAGGGCGTCGACCGCCGCGTGCACGACGTCGGCGCACGCGTCCACCGCGAGCGCGGTGAGGTCCTCGTAGTGCAGGTAGAACGTGGCCCGGCCGACGCCCGCCCGGCGGACCACCGCCGAAACGCTGACCTCGGCGAGCGGCCGGTCCGCGCACTCGGCGAGGAGGCTCTCGCGCAGCCGGGCCCTGGTGCGGGCGGTGCGGGGGTCGGTTCGGGGGGTGGCGCCTGCTCCCGCGGCGGCATCCGTGGCGGCCGGTCCGTCGGGGCTCGCACCGGCGTACGCGCCCGGTCCTGCGGGCGGTCGCACGCCCTGCTCGCCGGAGGTCATCCGGCGAGCAGCGCCGCGCCCAGGGCGAGGGCGCCGGGCAGCGCCTGGGCGACGAGGATGCGGCGGTTGGCGGTCGCGGCCCCGTACACCCCGGCGACGATCACGCAGACGAGGAAGAAGATCTGCGTGGCGAGCGAGTCGATGACGAGGGACCAGACCAGGCCGGCGGCGAGGAATCCGTTGTAGAGGCCCTGGTTGGCGGCGAGCGGGGCGGTCAGGCGGGCCGTGTCGGCATCGAAGCCGGACAGGGCCCGGCCGGGCGGCCGCTGCCACAGGAACATCTCCAGGACCAGGAAGTACACGTGCAGCGCGGCGACGAGGCCGATGAGGATCGTTGCGACCGTGTGCACGGCCACCTCCCTGGGGGCGGGGTGAGCGGAGGGCGGTCCCCCCGACTTCCTGGACAACTGTACAGGAAGTCGGGTCGCGGCCGGCCGTCCCCGGCGCGGCTACGCTGACCGCATGACTGCGCACGTATATGAAGACTTCGCCCCCGGATCCCACCGCGAGGCCACGCTGATCCGGCACGCGCTCGGCAGCGTGCACGAAGAGGCCCTGGTCGCGGGCCTGGCGGGCGGTATCGGCTTCATGTACTTCGTGTTCGAGTACGCCGGCCGGCCGCCGATGCCGACGATCGTCGCCCAGGCCCACCCCGACCCCTGGGTCCAGGTCGCCCTGACCCGCCTGCGCATCCCGTACGAGGCCACGCGCAGCGCCAAGCCCCGCTGGAACCGGGTCGAGGCCGCGCTCGACGCCGGGGCCCCGGTGTTCTGCACCGTCGACCGCTCCGCCCTGCCCTGGCACGGCCCCGCGCCGATGGTCGAACTGGCCGCCGCCGATCCGTACGTGGTGGCCGTGGTCGGCCATGACGGTGACACCCTCCACGTCGACGACCCGGCGCCCGGTCTGGACGGGGCCGGGGGCCCGTACGCGATCGGCCGCGAGGAGTTCGGCGCCGCCTGGTCCGGCCACAAGAAGGGCCGCCACCAGATGGTGGTGACCACCGGGAAGCCCGCGGGCGACCCCGACCTGGACGCGGCGATCGCCGCCACGGTCTCCCGCCTCACCGGGCCGGTGCTCGGCAACCACTTCGACGTCAACTTCGGCTTCTCCGGCATGGAGAAGTTCGCCGCGCAGCTGCGCGACACCGGGACCAAGACCGGCTGGGAGCGCCGCTTCGCCACGCCCGAGGCCTTCGCGCTGGGTACGCGGCGGCTGTACGCCTGCCTCGAGGAGGAGTGGACCGCCCCGGGCGCCACCCGGCCGCTGTACGCGGACTTCCTCGACCTCGCCGGGCACGGGGAGGCCGCCGGGCTCTTCCGCGACTCCGGGCGGCAGTGGTCGCGGCTCGCCGAGCTGGCCCGTACGGCGGACCCCGGGGCGGACGCCGCGGGACGGCGGGAGCTCTTCGACGCCTGCGCCGGGCTCGTGGACGGCGCCCTCGCGCTGGAGCGGCAGGCGGTCGCACTGCTGCCTCAGGCGGCGCCCGCCGAGTGAGGGCCGCGCGGGGTCGCGTCAAAGGTTGAGTCGCTCAATTTTTGACGCGGCAAAACCTCTGGGCGTACGGTGGACAAATCGTCCCCGAGCACCCCTGAGGCCCTGTACCGCGCATGGAAATGACCCTCGCCTCGATCGTCGGTGTCAGCAGCATCGTCGCCGTCGCCGCCTTCTCGAAGCGGCTCGGCCTCGCCGCCCCCCTGAGCCTGGTGGTCGTCGGCATCGCCCTCAGCTTCGTACCGGGCGTGCCGGCGCTCGCCATCGAGCCGGAGTGGGTCCTCGCGGGCGTGCTGCCGCCCCTGCTCTATTCGACGGCCGTGAACATGCCCGCGTCGGACTTCCGCCGCAACATCAAGGCGATCAGCGGTCTCGCCGTCCTGCTCGTGGCCGTCACCACCCTCGGGGCGGGCTGGCTCTTCCACTGGCTCATGCCCGGCCTCGGCTGGCCCGCCGCCTTCGCCCTCGGCGCCGTGGTCAGCCCCACCGACGCGGTCGCCGCGACCTCCATGGGCAAACAGCTCGGCCTGCCGTCACGGCTGCTGACCATGCTGGAGGGTGAGGGGCTCGTCAACGACGCCTCCGCCCTCGTACTGCTGCGCTCCGCGATCGCGGCCATGGCCGGAACCGTCTCCCTGGCCGGGGTCGCCGGGAACTTCCTCTTCTCCGTGGCCCTGGCCACCGCCGTCGGCCTCGTCGTGGGCCTGGTCAACGTCCGGGTCCGGGCACTGCTCAAGGACAGCCTGCTGAACACGGCGATCTCCTTCGTCGTGCCCTTCGTCGCCTTCCTGCCGGCCGAGGAGTTCCACGCCTCCGGAGTCCTCGCGGTCGTCGTCGCGGGCCTGGTCACCGGCCATCAGGCCCCGCGCTTCCTCAGCGCCCAGGACCGGCTGGCCGAGGCCATGAACTGGCGCACCCTCGCCTTCCTGCTCGAAAGCGCGATCTTCCTCCTGATGGGGCTCGGCCTCAAGGGCCTCCTCGACCAGGTCGCCGCGGACGGGCTCAGCGCCTGGCGCGCCCTGTTCATCGGCCTCGCGGCCGCCGCCCTGGTGATCGTGGCGCGCATGGTGTTCGTCGCCCCGCTCATCGCCTCGCTGCGCAAGGACGCGCAGCGCGCCGCCGAGAAGAAGCCCCGGCTCGACTGGCTCATGGACCGGCTCGGCGCCCCGGAGTTCGAGCGGCAGGCCCATCCGCTGCGCCCCCGCAGGGAGCTGACGCCCCGCCGCAGGGAGCAGATGAAGGAGCGCGTCACCCGCGCCTCGGCCGACGTCGACTTCAAGGTCAACGAGAGCCTCGGCTGGCGCAGCGGCGTGGCCCTGGCCTGGGCCGGGATGCGCGGGGCGATCACCGTCGCCGCGGCCCAGACCCTGCCCGAGGACACGCCGTACCGCCCCCAGTTGCTGCTCATCGCCTTCGTGGTCGCCACCACCACCCTGTTGCTCCAGGGCCTGACCCTGCCCGCCGTGATCCGGAAGGTGAAGATCACCGGCGACGACCCGGTCCGCTTCCAGGAGGAGTACGGGCGGCTGCTCGACGAGGTCGCCGCCGCCGGCCGGGCCGCCCTGGACGAGCCGGGCCTCGTCCAGGGCGACGGCAGCCCGTACGCGCCGGAGGTCCTCGCCAAGGTCCGCGAGGACGCCCGGCTGGACCGCGAGGACGGGCACGGCAAGGCCCCCGCCTTCGACGGCGCGCGCGAACAGTACGTGGACCTGCGGCTCGGTGTGATCGCGGCCTCGCGGGACGCCGTACTGGCCGCCCGCTCGACCGGGATCTACAGCTCGCAGGCCATCAACCAGGCCCAGCAGGGGCTGGACCTGGACGAGGCCCTGTTCCAGCGCCTGGGCGCGGCCACCCGGCACTGAGCCGGCGGGGCCCGCGGCGGCCCCGTTCAGGCCGCCCCGCTCAGGCCTCCTCGACCCTGACCGCCGACACCGGGCAGGCGCGCACGGCCTCCCGCAGCAGCGGGTTGCCGCCGCCGTCCTCGCGGCCCGGCAGCACCGCGCCGAAGCCGTCCTCGTCCTGGGTGAACACGCCCGGCGCGGTCAGGGCGCACTGCCCGGCCCCGATGCAGACGGCCGTGTCGACGAAGACGCGGCTCGCGGGGCTCCCGGGGCTCCCGGGGTTCACCTGACCTGCCGGGTTCACCGGACCCGCGGGGTTCACCCGGCTCACCACGCCACGGGGAGTTCGAGCATGCCCTGCACGGTGTCCCCGGGCTTGAACGGGATCCGGTCCGGCTCGGCCGCCAGCCGCAGGCCGGGGAGCCGTTCGAAGAGGGTGCCGAGAGCGATCTCCATCTCGGCGCGGGCCAGGTTCTGGCCCAGGCACTGGTGGATGCCGAAGCCGAAGGCCAGGTGGTGTCGGGTGGGCCGGTGCCAGTCCAGGAGGTCGGGCTCCGAGAAGACGCTCTCGTCACGGTTGATCACGGAGGTGGAGAAGATCACCCCGTCATCGGCGCGGACGGTCACCCCGGCGATCTCGATGTCCTCGGCCGCCACCCGGAGCATGCCGTCCGCGATCGACAGGAAGCGCATCAGCTCCTCCACAGCCGCCGGCAGCAGGGACGGATCCGTGCGCAGCTCGGCCAGCTGCTCGGGGTGGCTGAGCAGGGTGAACGTACCGAGCGAGATCATGTTGGCCGTGGTCTCGTGTCCCGCGATGAGCAGGATCGCGGCCAGTGAGACCAGCTCCTCCACATCGGTCTCGCCGGTCTCCAGCCGCCGGATGATCAGCTCGTCCAGCAGCCCTTCGCCCGGATGCTCGCGCTTGTGGCCGATGAGCTCGCGCAGATAGCCGTTGAGCTGCTCCCGGGCGTCCTCGACGTCGGCGAGTTCCGGGCCCCGCAGCAGCCGCCGGGACTGGCTCTCGAAGAACTCGTGGTCCGCGTACGGGACTCCGAGCAGCGCGCAGATCACCATCGACGGCACCGGCAGGGCGAAGGCGCCGACCAGTTCGGCGCGGGGCCCGGCGGCGACCATCCCGTCGATCAGCCGGTCCACGGTCTCCTGGATCCGGGGGCGCAGGGCCGCGGTGCGCCCCAGCGAGAAGCTGGGGATCAGCATCCGGCGCTGGGTGTTGTGGACGGGGTCGTCGACACCGAGCAGGGCGGCACGCCGGTTGCTCAGACCCTTGAACCGCCTGGTGGGGGCGGGGAAGGAAAGGTTCTGCCGATCGGCGGAGAGCCGGCCGTCGGAGAGCAGGGCCCGCGCCTCGGCGTGCCCGGAGACCACCCACACGGAGCGGCCGTCGAAGAGGGTGACCCGGGAGAGCGGCCGGCCCGTCCGCAGCGGCTCGTAGGCCGCCGGCGGGTGGTAGGGACAGGTCCGGTCCTGGGGGAAGGCAATGGTTTTCTCGGACATGCAGCACCTCGCACGCGATGGTTCCGTTTCGCCGGGATCCATTACATGCCTCAGGCACCTATCCGATCCATGTGACTTTCGGCCAGATCGCGCGCCTTCGCCCGGACGGCTCAGAGATGGGCGTCGAGGAACGCCCGGAACTCGCCGGCCGTCATCGGCCCCGCCTGGGTGGCCACGGGCTCGCCGCCCGCGATCAGCACGGCCGTCGGGGCCCCCGTCACCCCGTACCGCTTGGTCTGGGCGGGGCAGCGGGTGATGTCCACGCGCACCGCGGTCAGCCGGATCCCGTACTCCTGCGCCAGTGCGGCGACGACCGTGTCCATCGCGCGGCAGGGCTCCAGGGCCTTCGGCCAGCTCCCGCAGAAGTAGGCGAGCACCGGCCCCTGCGTCATGCCGAGGATGAAGTCGAACTCCTGGTCCTCCAGTGGCTGGTGTACCCGACGTGCCATGGATGGTGCTCCGCTTCGTGTGCCGTGCGATCCGAACGGCTCCCATCATCGCCGACAGGCCCGAGGGCCCGTTGTCAGTGCCGTCTGTGAAGCTGGCCGGTATGGACGACAGGATGCTCCGGCGCCGGGTCTACGGCGCCGACCACGACGACCCCGACCCGGGTCCGCTCCCGGGGCACGCCTACGGAGAGCTCGTGGGCGGTCCCCTCGACGGACTGCTGCTCGACATCACGGGCTGGAGCGGACCGCAGCTCGCCGAAGAGGCCCGGCTCCCCACGGAGATAGGGCGTTACGGACCCGGCGGCCGGGCCCACTACCGCCGCCGCGCCGCCGATCCCGGCCACTGGGACTGGGCGGGCGACAGCCGCTGAGGCTTCAGCCCGCCGCGTTCCGGCCGACCTTGCGGGCCCACAGCACCAGCGGGACCTGGAGCGGCAGCCGGCCCAGGGCCACGGCCCGCAGGGCGGGGGAGCGGTGGCGGGCGTCGGCGGCCATCTTGACGTTCGCGGGGAACACGCCGACGAAGAACGCCGCCGTCGCCAGCGCCGCGACCCGGCGGGTACGCGGGTGCGCGACGCCGGCCGCGAGCGCGAGCTCCGCCACGCCGCTCGCGTACGTCCACTGGCGCGGGCTGCCGGGCAGCGAGCGCGGCACGGTCGCGTCGAACTGCTTGGGGGCGACGGCGTGCGCCACCGCGGCGCCGGCCAGCAGACCGGCGAGCAGGAGCGGTGAGGAGGGCATGCGCGGCATCGAGGATCCTCGCGGAGGGGCCTGGGCCCGGCGATCCTACTCGCCGGTAGCTCAGGGTGGGGCGGTGACCGGATGCTCCGCCGCCGAGCGCGCCCCGAAAATCTCCGAAGATTTTTCCGGGAAGCTGTCGATCCCGGCGTCTCCCGTTCGACGCAGGGGTGAGAGGCGGGGAGGGTCCCCGTCCTCCACCACCGAGGAGTCACCATGCCGCGCTTCCTTTCGATGATCCGCATCGACGAGCAGAACCTCACCCCCGACACCCCCTTCCCGGCCGACTTCAACGACCGCATGGGCGCGCTGATGGAGGAGATCACCAAGGCCGGGGTCATGCTCGACACCGCCGGCCTGCTCCCCACCTCCGAGGGGACCAGGGTCACCTGGTCCGGCGGGAAGCTCAGCTACACCGACGGGCCCTTCACCGAGACCAAGGAGGTCGTCGGGGGGTACGCCCTCATGCAGTGCAAGGACAAGGACGAGGCGCTGGAGTGGACCAAGCGCTTCCTGGAGATCCACCCCGAGAACTGGACGGTCGGCGCCGAGCTCCGTCAGCTCGACGGAAGCTGACGGCAGCCGGCAGCCGGCGGCAGCCACAGCCGCGCGCCGTTTGCCCTGCCTCGTCACGGCTGCTCTGATGGGTAGCCGTGACGGCAGTGAGTACGACCCGAGCGGTCGAAGCGGTGTTCAGGATCGAGTCCGCGCGGATCATCGCGGGCGTCGCCCGGATCGTGCGCGACGTCGGCATCGCCGAGGAGATCACCCAGGACGCGCTGGTCGCGGCGCTGGAGCAGTGGCCCGTCTCCGGGGTGCCCGACAAGCCGGGGGCCTGGCTGATGGCCACCGCCAAACACCGGGCCATCGACCTCGTCCGCCGCAAGGAGACCTACGCGCGCAAGCTCGCCGAGGTGGGCCGCACCCTGGAGGACGTCCCACCGCCGGAGGAGGAGGGCGCGCTCGCCGACCCCGAGTCCATCGACGACGACCTGCTGCGGCTGATCTTCACCGCATGCCACCCCGTCCTCGCCACCGACGCCCGGATCGCGCTGACCCTGCGGCTGATGGGCGGCCTCACGACCCAGGAGATCGCCCGCGCCTTCCTCTGCCCCGAACCGACCGTCGCCCAGCGGATCGTCCGGGCGAAGCGGGCGCTCGCGAAGGCGGGGGTGCCCTTCGAGGTCCCGTACGGAGCCGACCGCGAAGAGCGCCTCGCCTCCGTCCTGGAGGTCATCTACCTCGTCTTCAACGAGGGCTACTCGGCCACGGCCGGCGACGACCTCGTCCGCCCCGCCCTGTGCGAGGACGCCCTGCGCCTCGCCCGGGTCCTGGCCGGCCTGATGCCCAAGGAAACCGAGGTCCACGGCCTGGCGGCGCTGCTGGAGTTCCAGGCCTCGCGGATCCCCACCCGCACCGGCCCCGACGGGGAGCCGGTGCTGCTCGCCGACCAGAACCGGTCCAAGTGGAACCGCCTGCTGATCCGCCGCGGCGTCGAAGCCCTGCACCGGGCGGGAACCGGCCCCTACTCCCTGCAGGCCGCCATCGCCGGTTGTCACGCCGACGCCGTCCGTTACGAGGACACCGACTGGCGGACGATCGCCGCCCTCTACGGACGGCTCGTCCTGCTGATCCCGTCACCGGTGATCGAGCTCAACCGGGCCGTCGCCGTCTCGATGGCCGACGGCCCGGCGGCGGCGCTCCCTCTGGTCGACGCCCTGACGGCGGAGCCGGCCCTGCGCTCCTACCATCTGCTGCCGAGCGTACGGGGAGACCTGCTGGAGCGGCTCGGCCGCCCGGCGGAGGCACGCGCGGAGTTCGAACGCGCCGCCTCGCTCACGCGCAACGCCCGCGAACAGACCCTGCTGCGCGCCCGCGCGGCCCGCCTCTGAAGCCCGCCGCTGTCGGGAGACGCGAACCGGATCAGCCGCGGCGGGCGAACGCCGCCACGTCGAGCGGGGTCCGCGCGGGCCGACGCGGCGGGGTCAGCGCGATGGGACGGCGGAGCGAGCCGTGGCGGGCGATCTCCCGGACCGTCTCGCGCAGGGCCTCCAGGAAACCGTCCATGGTGCGGCGGGCGGCGGGGGTGTCCGAGTAGATCGAGTTCATGTGCAGCCCGTCCGCGTCCCGCTGGAACCAGGAACAGGCGCCGTTGGCCTGCGCCGACCACACGTGGGAGGTGGGCCGCCAGTCCTCGTGCCGGTCGGCGCCCGGGCACTTGCGCATGTCGATGTACGAGAAGAAGTTCACCGGGTACGGCCAGGAGCGGGCGGCGAACTCCCGGGGAGCGAGCAGCTCCCAGGCCCGCACGAACGGTACGTCGATGTGGTCGATCATCTCGTTGAAGCCGGCCCGTACCGAGGACATGACCTGCTCGAAGTCCCGGCCGGGCGAGGCGTCGAACTCGATGGGCATGGTGTTGACGAACCAGCCCACCGAGTTGCCCCAGCCGGCCCGACCGCGCTCGCTCACCGGCATGAACCCCCGGTAGACCCCCGGCCCGCCCGCCTCGCGCAGACACACCGCGACGGCGGCGAGCACGCCCATGAACGGCTTGCCGTCCACCGCCAGGCACGCCTTCTCGAAGACCTCCGCCTCGGCGGCGTCCAGCAGTGGGGAGGCCTCGTTCACGATCGAGTACATCCGGCCCGGCTCCACGCCCAGTTCGAGGGGGAAGCGCGGGAAGAACTCGCCGCCGCCACTCGCCATGAACTCCTTCCAGTAGCCCAGCCGTTCGTCGTCCGCGTCGATGGAGAGAAAGCGGGCGCGCTGCTCCTCGGCGAAGTCGAGATAGCTCGGCGCGGGCGCCGCGTCGGGCAACTCGCCGCGGCGCAGGGCCTCGTAGCCGGTCTCGACCTCCTGGACCACGATCGGCATCGACATCCCGTCGCAGACGATGTGGTCGAAGGCCAGGTAGACGGTCGCCGAATCCTCGCGCAGTACGGCGCCCATCGTGAACAGCGGCCAGGACAGCGTGTCGATGCTCCGCTTGAACCGCTCCACCAGGAAGCCGGTCAGTTCCTCGGTGCGGTCGAAGTCGGCGACCTGGACGGTGTCCAGGGCCAGTTCGGCGGCGGGGATCGGAGCGCACGCCAACTCGCCTGCCAAGCGCCGGAATTCACAGCGCAGCACCTCGTGGCGGCGGACGAACGCCAGCAGCGAGCCGGTCAGCGCGTCCTCGTCCAGGGGGCCCGCGACCTCGAAGGTGACGGCGATCCACGACGCGGTCGGGTCGTCGGCCGCGCGGCTCTCCTCGGCGACGGTGAAGTGCTTGTCCTGGTTGAAGGAGGCCCTCCTGTCCGCCGTGCCGTCCGGACCGGGGGACTGCACCCCGGCCGTGGACCGCAACCGCCACTCGACGACCCGGCCGGGTGCCATGTGGTGCATCTCCAGAGGAAACTGCCGCATTCCGTCATCCCTTCGACCCCCGAGTCAACCCCGAGCGCCTAACGACACCCGGGCCACGGAAGTGACGCGCGCCAGGGGGTTCACCGGGAGGCGCGCAGCGCGGACCGGGTGCACGGGCCCGGCGCCCGGCTCCGGCGGGCGGTCCCGGTGACCGGCCCCGACAGGTTCACCGCAGGCGGCGCAGGAGCGCGCGGAGCCCCCTCGGGCGCGGGGCTTCCCGCGCATCGGGGAGACCGGGTGCATCGGGGAGACCCGGCGCGTAGGGGGGACCCGGCGCATCGGGGAGATCGGGTTCGTCCGGGCCGATGCTCTCTTCGACGGCGTCCGCGAGGCGGGTCAGGAACGCGCGGAACTCGGCCTCGTCGTACGGGCGCCGTCCCGGATACGGTTCGAACGCCGAGGCGAGCACCGCGTCGGAGGCGACCGCCGCGCGCAGGCCCGCCGCCTGCCGGTGCAGCGGCTCGTCGCTGAGGGGGCGCACCCGCAGGGCGACCGCGTAGCGCCGGACCAGGTCGTCGTCGAGCGCGGACCCGTCGCTGTGGAACATCGCGTCGTACAGAACGCAGTTGACCAGCCCGGTCACCCACGGTTCGACCACCCTCACAAACCCTTCTCTCTCCCGGCCCGCACTCTGGCAGACTCGGCCCATGACCACCGCTCCCGCCGTCGTCTGCGAAGTCCCCGACGGCCTCGGTCTCATAGAAGTCACCGGGGACGACGGCGCCAGCCTGCTCCTCCTCGGGGGCCGCCCCGTCGTGCTGGAGGGCAGCGACTTCTGCGGCAGCGTCGGCTGGCTGGCCTCGCGCGCCACCGGCCCGGGCGCTCCCACCACCGCGGAGACCAAGGCCCTCACCGCATGGCTGGCCGCCCCGGAGCTCGCCGTCGACCCGCTCACCGGGAGCTTCCTGCCCCCGGACCCGGAACGGCTGCGGCCCCTGCTCTCCCTCCTCGCCCCCGGCCGGTACGCGATGACCGCCGCCGCGGCCCCGCACCCGCTGCGCGTGGTCCACCCGCGCGCCGAGCACGTCGAGAGCTGGTACGCGGACGAGGAGCTCGCCCTGCTCACCACCGACCACTGGCCCCCGCCCGACAGGGACGCCGTACGCGCGTACGTGCGGCGGATCCGGGCAGGAGCCCGGCCCGCGCTGGTGGCCCTGCGCCCCGCCGTGGATTCCATCGCCGCCTACCTCCTGGACGGTCATCACAAGCTGGAGGCCTACCACCTGGCCGGGATCCAGCCCCTGATCATCAGCCTGACCCCGGTCGCCCCTGCGCCGTTCCGGCTCCAGGACTGCGAGCCCGTCCGCGAGGTCTTTCCCGGAGAGCCTCTGATCCGGATGTTCCGCTACATCCGCGAGGACGCGGACGAGGCGGCGCGGAAACGACGCACGGGCTGAACGGGGATCCGGGGAGGCAGTATCGGGATCCCGGGGTGGCTCAGCCCGCGGCAGACTCCTGCACGCCGCCGCCGTCCGCCGTCGTGCCGGTCGCGTCGTCCGGGCGCAGTTCGATGTGGTCCGCGGCCAGGTCCACCGCCACCCGGTGTTCCATGCCCAGGGCTTCCAGGAACTTCTGCGGGAGCTGTACGCGCCCCGTGCGGTCGAGCATCACGTACTCGCGCTCGCTCACCGACTCGGCGCCGTGCTCGTCGGTGACCGTACGGCGCAGCACCTCGCTGCTGGTGCGGCCGTCGCGCATCGCCACCGTGCGCCGGACCTCGCCCGCGACGAGCGGGTCGTGGGTCACGATGACCACGGTCGCGCCCAGTTCGCGGTTGACGGTGCGGAAGGCCTCGAAGATCGCCCCGCCCGTCTCGGAGTCCAGCTCGCCGGTCGGCTCGTCGGCGAGCAGCACCGCCGGATCGTTGGCCATCGCCACCGCGATGGCCACGCGCTGCTGCTGGCCGCCGGAGAGCTCGGCGGGGCGGCGGTTCGCCAGATCGCCGATCTCCAGCGCTTCGAGGAGCTCGCCGGTCCGGACCGCGTGGCGCTTGGCGGCGCCGCGCCGGCTTCCCTTCAACTGCATCGGCAGGGCGATGTTCTGCGCCGTCGTCAGGAAGGGCAACAGGTTGCGGGCCGTCTGCTGCCAGACGAATCCGACCGCCTCGCGCCGGTAGCGCAGCCGGTCCCGCGCCGACATCTCCAGCAGGTCGTAGCCGCCGACGCTGGCCGTGCCGGCCGTGGGCACGTCCAGTCCCGCGAGGATGTTCAGGAGCGTGGACTTCCCGCTGCCGGACGCGCCGACCAGGGCCATCAGATCGCCCTGCGCCACGGTCAGTTCCAGTCCCTGCAGGGCCTGTACCTCGACCCCGTCCGTACTGAAGATCCGCACCAGGCGGTCGCAGGCGATGGCCGTGTCCGCGCCGTGCCGGCGGGGCTCGGCGGCGGCCAGGGCCTGCCGCCGCAGCTCCTCGTAGGTGGGCTGATCGCTGTTCACCGCTGGTCTCCCGCTCTCAACTCGGTCGTGATCTGTCGCCTGCCGGAGATCGCCGCCTCCGCGAGCACGGCCCCCGCGACGAGGACGGCCAGGCCCAGGGCCTGGGTCAGTACGGGCATGACCAGGACCTGCAGACCGGCGGGCACCCGCGTGCCGACCAGCGTGGTCAGGTCCACGGCCGGGCCCAGCAGCGCGACGGCGCCGGCTGCGAGCAGTGCGCCGCCGAGTGCGGCGGCCAGTGCCAGGGGCACCGACTCCACCAGGATCAGCCAGATCCCCTGCCGGGGCCGCAGACCCATGGTGCGCAGCCGCGCGAGCAGCGCCGCGCGGTCGGGCGCGGCCCGGACCAGGGTCAGCAGGACCGCCAGCAGTGCGAAGCCCGCGGCTCCGGCCAGCGAGGCCCAGAACAGCCGCTCGGCGGAACGCTGGAGCGGGTCGGAGCCCAGTTCGGCGACCGTGGCGGAGCTGGTACGGACGCGATAGCGGTCCGCGGGGGCCGCCGGCTCCGCGGTGCGGACCGCCTGCTCCAGCCGGTGCTGGTCGACGCGGCCGAGCGCGAGCCAGGTGTTGGGCAGCCCCATCTGCGGGACGGCGGCCAGCACCTGGGCGGCCGGCAGCACCACGGTGGTGTACTTGGCGCCGGGCCGGGCGGGGGTGCCGGTGACCACTCCGACGACCGCCAGCTTCAGCTCCCCGCCGTTCTCGAGCCGCAGCTGGAAGCCGGAGGTGTCGTCGTCGGCGAGGTCCCGGCTGATCAGCGCGGGCACCTTCGCGCCCGAGGTGCCCGCGGCTCCGGCTGCCAGGAGCGCCGGATCGAACCGGGCGCTCCCGGCCGCCTCCGACAGTTTCGCGTACTCCACCGGGTCCGCGACGACCACGGAGATCTGGGTGCTGCCCGTTTTGGTGCCGTAGAGGAACACGTTGTCATCGGTCCACACCTTGACGGAGGACCGTACGCCGGGAAGCGCGGCCGCCGCCTTCGTCAGGGAGTCCGGGAGCGTGCCGCCGGGCGCCGAGAGCTGCGCGTCGCCGCCGACGGCCGCGCGCGCCGCCTCGAACCGGGCGTCGGCCACCCCCGTCAGCACCGTGGCGCCGAAGCCCCCGGTGGTGACGGCCAGCAGCATCGCGATCAGGGGCAGTACGGACGGACGTGCGCGGCCCCCGGTGCCCCGCGCGGCGCGCGCCAGCCCGAGGAAGCCGATCAGCCCCGGGCCCCGCCCGGCGGCCCGGGCCAGCGCCCCGACCAGGGCGGGCTGGAGCCGGGCCAGCAGCAGGCCGCCGCAGAGTGCGAGCAGCAGCGGGGCGGCGACCAGCAGCGGGTCCACCCCGGCGCCGGCCGGGGCGACCCCGCGGGAACGGACCTCGAACACCGCGGCCGCGGTGGCCGCCAGGGCGAGCAGCTCGGCGACCAGCCGCCGCCGCGGGCCCGGCGGGCGCTTAGGCGACAGCAGCACGAAGGCCCGTACGGGGACGGCCAGCAGTGCCAGGAGCGTGGCGGCCGAAGCGGCCATCAGGGTGCCCGCCGAGCGGGGGGTCGGCAGCAGGATCACGGCGAGCGCCGTCGCGAGAGCGGCGGCCGGCAGCACGGTGACGGCGTTCTCCGCGAGCAGCCGGCGCACGATGCCGGCGCGGGAACCGCCGCGGGCCAGCAGCAGCCGCAGTTCGGACTCCCGCCGGTCCGCGGTGAGCCCGGCCGCCAGACAGAACACCACGAACGCCACTCCGGCGACCCCGGCCGGTCCCATCGCGGCGAGCGGCGCGGCCGCCTGCCGCCGGGCCTCGGCGAGGGCGAACTGCTCGGGGAGGTCGGAGGTGACCCGCAGATCGCTCCGGTGGGTCTCCTGGGTGAGGCGCGACGCGGTCGGGCCGCTGACGTACGAGGCGACGGACTTGGCGGTGGCCGGAAGCTGGTCGGCCCGCAGCGTCCCGGTCTCCACTGGGATCCGCCAGAAGTCCTCGCTCGCCGTGTCGCCCCATTCGGGGAGCCGGCCCAGTGCCTCCGGGCCGACGAGGGCGTCGGTGCGCCAATACGCCTGCGGCGGATGGGTCGGGGCCAGGGTGAGGCACGCACGGATGAGGCAGGTGAAGTCGGTCCAGTAGTCCTCGGCGTCGTCGTTCGCGACGTAGAGCCCGACGACCTCCGCCTTCACGGTGGTCAGGGCCTGGCCGGTGGCGGTCTCCAGCACCATGCCGACCCGGACGCCGATGGTCTTCGCCGCGCTCTGCGACAGCGCGACGGGCACGGGACTGCCGGGCGCGGGGGCGGGCGCGCCCGGCCAGCGTCCTTCCACCAGGCGGACGTGCTCGGAGGCCGTGCGCAGGTGGTGCAGGCCCAGCCGCGGCGGGACCCCGTCGGGGGCGGTCAGACCGGGGTTGGCCAGCGGCCGGGCACCGGCCGAGGACCCGTGGACGGGGCCGGCTGCGGCGACGGTGAAACCCGGGGCGGTACGGGAGACCAGGGTCGCCAGTACCTCGTCCAGGTTCTGCGTGCTCTGCTCCCCGTAGCGGGGGCGCGCAGTGACGTACAGGCTGGTCTGGGCCGGCCCGCGCGACTCCAGGAAGGAGCGCAGCGCCTGGTCGGTACCCCGGTCCATGGCGCGCGGCAGGGCCGCGGAGAGCAGGACGGCGACGAAGGCCAGGGCCGCGCCGAGCAGGGCGCTCAGCGGGGTCGCGCGCAGCCGGGTCCGTACCCAGGGCGCCGGCGGGGGCACGGCGCCCGGGACGGAACGGCCCGGCGTTTCCGGTCCGGTCGGCGTCGCTGCGGTCCCGCCCTGGGCGCGCCGGTCGGCGTTGGTCGCGGCCGGCCCGGTCATATGTCCTCCACGTGCCGCAGCCGGTCGGCCGGCTTCGAGCGGTTCTGATTGCGCCGGCCGCCGAAGACCGCGGACAGCAGCGGTACGGCGGCGATGGCGGCGGCGAGCAGCAGGGTCCGCGCCGCGGGCAGGTCCACGAGCACCTCGGGCACCGGGCGGCCGGCGGCCGGGGTGAGCACGGTCAGCGGTACGACGAGGTGGACGATGACCACGCCCAGCCCCAGCCCGACCGCGGTACCGAGCCCCACCAGTACGCAGCTCTCGGCGGTGGCCGACCGGGCCAGGTCCCGGCGCCGGGCGCCCAGCGCCATCAGCACCGAGAACTCCCGGGCCCGCTCCCGGGCGGCGGCCGCGGCGGAGGCGGCGAAACCGATCGCCGCCAGCACCGCGCAGGCCACCGCGAGTGCGGCCAGCGCCCCCTGCGGGCCCGCGCTGAGCGGATCGTCCAGCAGGGTCGCGGCCACCTCCTCGCGCAGCCGCACCTTCTGCGAGCCGGCGCCGGAGCGCAGTTCCGCGGCGGCGCGGGCCGGGGCCGGGTCGTCGGCGGAGGCGGCCGGCAGCCACCATTCGCCGGGCGTCGGCAGCTCCCGGCCGCCCGCCGCGAGAAGCCGGGCGGCGGAGTCCAGGTCGACGGCGATCGCGGTGTCGCCGGCCACGGGCAGCGAGCCGACCGCAGCGGTGACCCGGACCGGGACGGTGACGCCGTCCAGCTTGACCGGCACCAGATCGCCCACGGTCCCGCCGATCGCGGACAGGTACGCCCGGGTGGCGATCCCGGGAACCTCGGCGGCCGGAGCGGGCCCCGGCGTCAGGCCGGCCTGGACGCCTCCGCGTTCACCGGAACCGTCCCGGTAGCGCAGCTTGACCAGGGCCGGGCGGCCCGTCGCGGACCCGGAGTCCGAGAGCAGTTCGGCGGCCGGGGAGCCGTCGTTGAGCGGCGGCGCCGACAGCTTCCAGCCGGGTGCGGGCACGTCGACCGGCGCCGCCGCGCCGTCCCTGGTCTGCGCGACCGAGAGGCCGCGTACGGTCAGCTCGTCGAAGATCTTGACCGTGGTGCCGGGCTCCTCGGAGCCGGCACCCGGTTCGGTGTTCGGATCGACACCCGGGAGCGGGCCTTCCCGGTCGTACGAGAACACGAGCCCGGCCAAGCTGAGCGGGGTGGCGGCCGACCCGATGGGCGCGCCGAGCATCGTGCCGATGTGCACGGACACGGTGGCGTCACCGCTGTCCGGGAGCTGCACCATCGCAGCCCGGTAGGTGATGCCGAACCGGTCGCGCAGCAGCAGCCCGAGGCCGGGGCGGCCGCCCGCGCCGGTGGGACGTACGGAGACCGAGAGGTCGATGCGCTCCGGATGGCCGGGGAGGGGGATCCCGGAGGCGGAGGCGGAGGCGGGGGCGGAGGCGGCGGGGGAGGGGGCCAGCGGGGCGAACAGGTCGCGCAGGGGGCGCCCGTCGCGCAGGTCGGCGCGCAGGGCTAGCCGGTCGGCGGCGGCCGCCGCGTCCAGTGCCAGCACCTGGCCGGTGCGCCCGCCCGGCAGTTCCTGCCGGGCACGCAGCACCGGCAGGACGCGCTCCCCGCCGGGCAGCGCCGCGTACCTGCCGCCCCGGCCCAGCGAGGGCAGGTCGCTCTCGGATATCAGCAGGCCCCCGGCGGTGGTGAAATCGGCCTGGTCGCGCTGGGACGCGGACCACGCGGTGTGCTGGCCCAGCGCCAGGACCCCGCTGGAGACGGCCAGTACGAGCAGCAGCACCGGCCCCGTGGCCCGTCCCGGCCGTCGGGCAAGCTGCCAGCCGACCAGCGCCGGCCCCAGACCCCGGCCCCGGGCGGCGATCCGCGCGCCGAGCCGTGCCGCGAAGGGCAGCAGCCGCAGCACCAGCAGGGTGCCCGCGCACAGTGCCAGCGTCGGGGCGGCGACCAGTACCGGGTCCACGCCGAACAGCCCGTCGGAGCGCGCGGCCGGGCCGGCGTCGCCGGCGCCGTACCGGGAGAGCTGCTGGTAGGCGAGTACGGCCAGGGCCACCAGCGCCAGGTCCGCGCCGGAGCGGGCGGCGCCGGCGACGAGCGCCTGGCGGCGGCCGGTCCGGTGCAGGGCGGCCGCGGCGGAGCCCCGCAGGACGACCGGGAGGGTGGTCAGCACGACGCACCCGAGGGCGCAGCCCGCGGCGACGGGCCAGAGCAGCCAGCTCCGGGTGACCGTGAACGGCACGTGCGCCAACGAGCCGTAGCCGCCGAGCAGGCGCAGCAGCGGCGGGGTCAGCAGGGGCGCGAGGAGGGCGGCCGGCAGCGCCAGCAGCAGCGACTGGGCCGCGGTGAGGACACCGAGCCGGCCGCGGGAGGCGCCGCGCGCGGCGAGCAGGGCGCGCTCGCCCTGCTGGCGCTCCGTCAGCAGGTGCGAGACGAGCAGCAGCGCCGCCCCCGCGAGCACGGCCAGCTGAAGCGCGCCCACCAGGAGGGTGGAGCGGGCGACGGTCAGACCCGACCGCAACTCCCCGAGCAGCGCGGGAAGCTCGGTCGACGGAGCGAGCCCGGCAGTGCCCTGGAGCTCCTTCAGGGCCTTGGCGGACCGACCGCGGACCGCCTCGGCCGTCGCCGCGTCCACGGTGGAGAAGTCCGCGGTGAGGAGCACGGCGCGGCCGTCCTGGACCAGCCCGCCCGCGGTGAAGGCGGAATCGTCCACCAGCAGCGGCCCGTAGGTGGCGAATCCGGCGACCTGGAGACCGCGCGCACCGAGCGGATCGAGCCGCCAGTACGGGGAGTCCGGGTCGGCCGCCCGGTAGACGCCGGTCACCAGCACGGTCAGCGGGGAGCCGCCGTACCGGTCGTCGAGCCGCACCCGCGCGGGCAGTGCTCCCTCGGCCAGCCCGAGCCGGTCCAGCGCCGCCTTCGGCACGGCCACGGGAACCGGGCCTCCGCGATCGGAGACCGGTCCGGCGACGGGCTGCGGCCAGGTCCCCGCGAGGAGCCGTACCCGGTCCTTGGCGAAGGCCGCCAGCAGCGTCAGATCGGCGTCCTTGCCGGGGGTGTGCGGGCCGGGCAGCCCGTACGCACGGCTGCGCGCCACGCTCTCGGTACCGGCCGGGAGGGGGCCGAACAGCTCGCGCGCGAAGCCCCGTACCGCCTCGTCGTCCTTGGCGCGGTCGGCCGCCGGGTGGGAACCGGTGACCAGTACGGTGCCGCGCGCGAGACCGGGCTCCTGGAGGGCCTGACGCAGTCCGGCGTCACCCACTCCGCGGGTGAAGGCGAAGAGCGCGGTGAGCACGGTCGTGGTGATCAAAACGGTCAGCAGAACGGCGGCTGCGAGCGGCAATCGCCCGCGCAGCCGGCGCACGACGAAGCCGAGCATGTGCCTGTTCCTCCCCCGCACCGGACTGGTGACCCCGGATACCGGACGATGCTGCCAGATTCGAACAGATAGCGGAAGGGACTTGCGTGAGTGGTGCAACGGATGAACAAATCGTCGGGGCGGGACCGCAAGAAGGCCGTTCTCGGCCTTCATCCGCTCATCCGCTTGGAGGGGGAGCCGCAGCATGACGCAGGACCAGGAACGGCGACAGGAACCGGGACAGGAACCGGGACACGCACCGGGACACGCACCGGGGCAGGACGCCGGGGCGGCGCCGATGGTGGTGGTGCACGACGTGCGGCGCAGTTTCGGGACGGGTCAGCAGGCGGTGCACGCCCTGCGCGGAGTGTCCTTCGAGGTCCGCCGCGGCGAACTCACCGCGCTCAAGGGGAGGTCCGGTTCCGGCAAGACCACCCTGCTCAACCTGGTCGGCGGCCTCGACACCCCGACCGGCGGCAGCGTCGCCCTCGACGGCACCGATCTGGCCGGCCTCGACGAGGACGGCCGCCTCGCGCTGCGCCGCGACCGGATCGGCTTCGTGTTCCAGTCCTTCGGCCTGATACCGGCCCTGACCGCCGCCGAGAACGTCGGGGTCCCGATGCGGTTGCGCAAGATACCGGCGAAGCAGCGCGAGGAACGGGCCCGCACCCTGCTCGCCCTCGTCGGCCTCTCCGAACACACCGAGCAGCGCCCCGGCGAACTCTCCGGCGGCCAGCAGCAGCGGGTCGCCGTCGCGCGGGCCCTCGCGAACGAGCCCGATCTGATCATCGCCGACGAGCCGACGGGCCAGCTCGACTCCGACACCGGCCGGCAGATCATGCGGCTGCTGCGAGCGGTGGTGCGCAGCGAGGGGGTCACGGCGCTGGTCGCCACGCACGACCCGGCGCTGATGGAACTGGCGGACCGGGTGGTGGAACTGCGCGACGGGCGCATCGTGGAGGCTTCGTCCCAGGACGCACCGGCTGCCGGGGAGCTGGCCGAGGCCCCGTAGGACCCGCTGGGCTGAGCCGCGGGTAATACGGGTACTACGGGCCTGCTACGGGTACTTCGGGGGACTACTCGGTGTGCAGGGCCGCGGCGATGGTCGTCCGGGCCGCCGAGCGGGCCGGGATCAGCGCGCCCAGGACGGCGATCGCGATGCCCGCGCACAGCATTCCGGCGAGCTGCGGCGCGTGCCAGACGTCCTTCATCGACTCGGGGAAGGCGACGATGCCCACGTTGTCCACGACGAGCCGGTGCGCGACGATCCCGAGGGGGATCCCGAGCAGCCCGCCTACCAGGCCGAGTCCGGTCACCGAGGTCACCGTCATCGCCACCACCTGACGCGGGGTCATGCCGATCGACTTGAGCATGCCCAGGTCGCGGCGGCGGTCGCGGGTGTTCAGCAGGACGGTGTTGAAGACCCCGAGCGAGGCGACGAGGGTCAGCATGACCGAGAACACCGAGGAGAAGCCGATGACCGTGGTGGTGGCGGCGTTGACCTTCGCGGAATTCACCACCTCGGCGTGCAGTCCGGGGTCGGCCGAGTCGACGGCGTCCGCGTACGCGCGGGCGTCCGCCCCCGGGGCCAGCCGGACGGTGTACTCGACCGGGCTGCTGTCCGGGGCGAGTTGGCCGAGCGTCTCCCAGGTGGATTCGAGGGCGCGGGCGTCGCTGTCGATCAGCTGGCCGACGACGGTCGCGGCCGCCCGCCTCCCGTTGGCCTCCAGGGTGACCCGGTCGCCGACCGCCAGTCCGCGTTCGGTGAGGAAGGCGGGGCCCGCCGCGATCTCGCCGGGTCCGCTGGGCGGCCGGCCTTCCACGAAGGCCTCGGCCGGGGACGAGCTCCCCCGGTAGAAGTTCCCGAAGGCGGGCTGTGTGTACCCGACCAGCCCGACCTGGGTCAGCGCGCGGGCCTGTACCTCCTGCGCACCGAGGGACCGCAGCCGCTCCTCGATCTGGGGGTCGCTCAGCAGCGGCTCGTGGTGGTTGTTGCCGTGGCCGCCGACCAGGACGTAGACCACCGTTCCGCCGGGGCCGCGACCGGTCTGCGCGTACGAGACCATCGTGCTGGTCAGGCCCGTCGCCAGGGTCACCGTGGTGACACCGAGGACGATGGCGGCCGTGGTCATGAAGGCGCGTCCGGGGCGGGCGAACGGGTGGCCGAGGCCGAGGCTGACGGAGCGCGGCAGTCGCGAGGAGGCGAGCAGGCGCTGGACGCGCAGCCCGCGCCCGGTGCGCGGCGCACCGCCCGCGCTGATCGCCCGCGCGGCCGGCAGCCGGTGCGCGCGCAGGGCCGGTACGAGCGCGGTCAGCAGGACCAGGGCCGGCATCCCGGCCAGGCACGCGACGCTGAGCCAGGGCGAGACGGTGCTCACGCCCGCGGTCCCCGTCTCGATGCCGGAGAACGCGATCTGCAGGATGGGCGCGGCCAGCGCGTTGCCGAGCAGGGTGCCCAGAACGCAACCGGCCACGGCGGGGACCGAGACCATCGTCAGATAGACGGCGACGACCTGGTTCGGAGTGAAGCCGATGGCCTTGAGGACGCCGATGTGCCGGTTGCCGGAAACGACGGCGCCGCTGACCACGTTCGCGACGATCAGGGCGGAGACGAGCAGGCCGAGGACGCCGAAGAGGGCGATGAAGGGCAGATAGGCGTCCGCCCGGGCGGAGAAGGCCTTCTTGAGGGTGAGGTAGGTCTGCGCGGCCGTCAGCGCGCCCGCGGGAAGTCCGTCCGTGGCCCGGGCGAGCGAGTCGCGCAGGTGCGCGCCGGTGGACGGGTCGGTGAAGCGGTACAGCATCTGCGCGGACGTGGGGCGGAGGGCCGAGGCCTGCTCGGGTGTCACCCAGGCGCCGGCCGACTTGCTCATGCTCGTCGCGAAACCGACGACGGTGAGCGTCGGGCGCCCGGGTACCTCCAGTTTCGTACCGAGGAGATCGGCGTACGGAGTCCCGTCGATGGCCCAGTTGACGACGATCTCACCGGGTGCCTGCGGCCAGTGCCCCATCAGGACTTCGATGCGGTCCACCGGCCCGGCCGGATCGGCACGGCCCACCACGGTGAGGGGTCCGGCCGGCATCCAGAGCCAGTCCCCGGGGACGTCGACGACGGCCTGGTGAAACGGCCCCGCGGCGGCCTCCACACCGGGGCGGTCCGCCGTCCGCGCGAGCTGGGCGTCGGAGACCTTCCCCGGGTCGTACGTGGCCACGGTGTGCGCGCCGCGCTGGGCGGAGTACGCCTTGTCGAAGGGGCCCGAGGCGGCGGAGAGCAGGCCGAGCGCGAGCAGGACGGTCGTGGTGGAGCAGAGGACGACGAGGCCGATGACGAACGTCTGGACCCTGCGGCGCTTCACGGCGGCGCGGGAGGCCCGCCACACGGCGCTCACGCGGAACGCTCCAGGGATTCGCCGTCCAGCGTCTCGCCGTCCAGCGTCTGGCCGTCCAGCTTCCCGCTGTCCGGTTTCTCGGCGTCCAGGGCGCGTTCGCGGGCGACGCGGCCGTCGGCCATTTCGACGAGGCGGCCGGCGCAGCGGGTCGCCAGGTGCGGGTCGTGGGTGACGATGAGGAGGGTCTGGCCTATCTGGTTGAGGTCGATCAGCAGGTCCATCACCTGCTCGCCGGAGCGGCTGTCGAGGGCGCCGGTCGGTTCGTCGGCCAGGAGCAGAGCCGGACGGTTCATCAGGGCGCGGGCCACACCGACGCGTTGGCGTTCGCCGCCGCTGAGCGTCGTCGGGTAGTTGTTGCGGCGGTCGGCGACCCCGAGCTCGTCGAGGAGCTCCAGGGCGCGGCGGCGGGCCTGGCGTGCGGAGGTGCCGGTGAGCTGGGCGGCCAGCGCGACGTTGTCGAGCGCCGGCAGGTCGTCGATGAGGTTGAAGAACTGGAAGATCATGCCGACGTCGCGGCGGCGGTAGAGGGCGAGGCCGGTCTCCGTCAGGCTGCCGAGGTCCTGGCCGTGCACGCTGATCGCGCCGGCGGTCGGCCGGTCCAGGCCGGCCACCATGTTGAGCAGCGTGGACTTCCCGCAGCCGGAAGGGCCCATCACTGCGACGGCCTCGCCCCGGCGGATCTCCAGGGACAGGGCGTCGAGCGCCAGGGTGTCGCCGTACTCCTTCGATACGCGGTCCAGTCGGACGACGACCTGGCCGGCGCTGTCGTGATGAGGTGTCATGGCACGAACCTAGAAGGCGGGGCGGGAGGGCTGCGTCACCCCCCGGATGTAAACGGCAGGCGGGGTCATCCTGGGGATGTACGCGGGACGGAACCGGGAGAGGGATGTGGACTACACGGGGTGCCTGCGAAGGTCGGGTGGAAGAATCCTGGAACGATGATCACGGGCGGGGGAGGGGGAGTTGCTGTGACGACGGGATGGGTGGTCGCCGCCGTGGTGGCCACGGTGGGTGCGGTGTCGGCCGGGTTCGGGCTGACCGTGGCGCTCCTGCGGGCCCGCGCGGCGCACCGGGCGGCGATCGAGGAGCGCGGCTGGCTGCTGGAGCGGGAGAGGGAGGCCGCGGCCCGCACGGCGGTCGACGCGGAGCGGGCCCGGATAGCGGCGGAGCTCCACGACATAGTCAGCCACAACGTCAGCCTGATGATCGTCCAAGCCGGCGCCGCCCGGGAGGTGTTGGCGACGATGCCGGTGGAGGCGGCGGCCGCGATGGCCGCCGTGGAGAAGGCCGGGCGTACGACCATGACCGAACTGCGACACCTGCTGGGCCTGCTGGCGCCCGCCCAGGACGGGAATGACGAACCGTACGGGGAGGGGACCGCCGAAAGGCGTCATCCTGCGGCGGAGTTGGCGCCGCAGCCGAGTCTGAGCCGGCTCAGTCCGCTCATCGACCGGATAGCCTTCGCCGGGCTGCCGGTGGAGGTCCGGATATCCGGCGAACCGCGGCCTCTGCCGGCCGGGATCGACGTCACCGCCTACCGGATCATCCAGGAGGCGCTGACCAACGCACTCAAACACGGGGACGGGGTGAAGGCCGAGGTGACGGTGAGATACGCGGACCAGGCGCTGAGGGTAGAGGTGCTCAACAGCGGACCGAGCGTGCTGTCCGGAGAACGGATACCCGCGCCGACGGGGATGCCCGCCCCGGCCGCGTCCGCCGCGTCCGCCGCCTCCACCGCGTCCGCCGTGTCGCGCCCGAAAGCGGACGGCGCGGGGCACGGGCTGGTCGGCCTGCGGGAGCGGGTCGCCGTGTACGGAGGGGACTTCGACGCACGCCGCCGCCTCGGTGGCGGGTACCGGGTCCGGGCCCGTCTCCCGCTGGAGCGGCCGTGACCACGCACGCCCCGGCCGCCGGGCCGGACCCGAGGACGGCCTCGCCCCGGGTGGTCATCGCCGACGACCAGGAACTCGTCCGCACCGGATTCCGCATGATCCTCACCGCACGGGGGATCGACGTGGTGGGGGTGGCCGCCGACGGGGTGGAGGCCGTATCGGAGGTGCGCCGTCTGCGCCCCGACGTCGTCCTGCTCGACATACGCATGCCCCGGCTGGACGGACTGGAGGCCGCCCGGCAGATCCTCGCCGAAGCCCCGGAATGCCGGGTGATCATGCTGACCACCTTCGACCTCGACCAGTACGTCTATGCCGCACTCGCCGCCGGAGCCAGCGGGTTCCTGCTCAAGGACGTCACCCCCGAGTACCTCGCCAACGCCGTACGGATCGTCGACACCGGCGACGCGCTGCTCTCCCCGTCGATCACCCGCCGACTGGTGGAGCGCTGCGCCTCGACATCGGCCGCGCGCGGCGGCGGCGGGGCCCCGGCATCCCACCCCGACCTGGACGCCCTCACCCCGCGCGAGCGGGAGGTGCTGACCCTCATGGGCCATGGCCTCTCCAATGCCGAACTGGCCCGGGAGTTCACCCTCAGCGAGGCCACCGTGAAGACCCATGTGGCCCGGATCTTCGCCAAGCTGAGCCTGCGCGACCGCGCCCAGGCGGTCGTACTCGCCTACGAGACGGGCCTGGTCACCCCTGGAACGGCCTAGGGTCTGTCGTCAAACTCCCGTCTTCGGGCGACGACGGGAGTTTGCCGACCGGCCCTGGAGATGTTCCGCGCGGACTCCTCCGGCCGGCCTCGTGTCACGGCAACTCGCGTGTGAGCCATACATGCTCACCACGGTCGTCCGTGGCAACGCGATGCCGCTCGAAGCCGATCTTCTCGAGGACACGGAGCGAGGGTGTGTTCCACGGGCCGACGGTCGACCAGAGCCGCTTTCGCCCGGTCGCGATGGCGGCATCGACCACCGCCCCGGCCGCCTCCGTGGCGTAGCCGCGCCCGTGTGCGCTCTGGAACAGCTCGTACGCGATCTCCGGCTCCTCCAGGGTGGAGCGGCCGATGATCAGCCCGCAGTAGCCGATGAAATCGCCTTCGTCACGGCGCTGGATGGGCAACAGGGCGATCCCCGTCTGCGCCGTCGCCGCGAGCAGTTCCGCTATGGACGTTCGGATGTCCTCAACCTCGTGGGTTCCCTTGCCGCGTTCGGCGAGCAGGTCGCAGAACGCGGCGGCGTCCGACTCGGCCCACGGCCGCAGTATCAGCCGCTCGGTCTCGAGGTGGAACGACATCATCTTGTACGGAGTCATGCTCCCCACTCTGCCTCAAGGGCCACCGTGCACTGCGGCCGGAGTGCGGGGCGTGTCCCACGGATCAGGACCGCGGCGGGCCGGAGCCGGCCAGGAGATGCAGGCGCAGGGCGAGTTGGAGCTCCAGGGCGCGGGCGGGGGTGTTCCAGTCCTCGCCCAGGAGCCGGCGGATCCGGTCGAGGCGCTGCACGACGGTGTTCACGTGGATGTGCAGCGCGTCCTTGGCCTTGGAGAGGCTCGCCCCGTGGACGTAGTAGGCCTGGAGGGTGCGGACCAGCTCGGTGCCCCGCTGGGCGTCGTAGTCGATGACGGGGCCGAGTACCCGGTCGACGTACCCGCCGACGTCACCGTGGTCCCCGAGCAGCAGGCCGACGAAGCCCAGGTCCGGCAGGGCGGCCCCGTGGCCGGTGTGGCCCAGCGCGTGCAGGGCCCGCAGGCAGCGCACGGCCTCGGCGTACACGCCCGGCAGCCCGCCAGGGTCGCCGGCCGGCCCGGCGGAGCCCACGGTGACGGGCGTGCCCACCGCCTGCCCCAGCTCCACCGCCAGGGACCGCGCGAGGTCCCCGGGCCGCTCGGCCGGGGCGAGCAGTACGACGTGGCCCTCGTGCAGCCCGGCCAGGCCGTCGAGGGCGCGGGCACGGCGGGCCGCCTCCGCGGAGAGCCGGGGCCGCAGCGCCGCGTCGCAGTGCAGCACCAGGAGGGAGTGCGGGCGGGCGAGGTCGACGCCGAGCTTGCGGGCCCGGATCGTCCGGCTGCCGGTGTCGGGGGTATGCCCCGGGCTCCGTGGGGTCAGCAGGTCGCTGAGGAGTTCACCGCGCACCCGGTCCTCGGCGTGGGCCACGGAGCGGCGCAGCAACAGGAGGAGCGCGGTGACCAGGCCGGTGCGTTCGAACAGCCGCCGGTCGCTGTCCGACAGCTCGGCCCGGCCCGTCAGGGCGATGCTGCCCAGGAGTTCGGGCCCGGCCAGGACCGCGCAGACCCAGACACCGTCGACCGGCACGGCCCGGCCGCCGGATCGGGAGGCCGCCACCCCCTGGGCGGGCGCGCCGATCGGCTCCGTGGCGACCCGGGCCAGCTCGGCGCCGTCGGCATCGTGCACCACGAGCCCGCCCCGCAGCAGGGCGGCCACCTCTCGGGCCACATCGGTGACGTCGCCGCCGCGCAGGACCAGATCGGTGAGCCGGTCGTGGGTCTCGGTGGCCAGCCGCGCCGCTTCGCTGTGGGCCCGGGCGGTCTCGGTGGCGGCGTTCAGCTCGACCAGTGCCGTACGGGTTTCCTCCAGCAGCCGCGCCCCGTCGATGGCGACGGCCGCGTGGTCGGCCAGGGAGGAGAGCAGCGCGACGGCGTCGGGAGTGAACGCGCGCACCGACCGGTCGGCGGCGTAGAGCACCCCGATGACCCGCGAGGCGACGCGCAGCGGCACGCCGAGGATGCCCCGCAGCCCCTCCTCGCGCACCCCGGCGTCGATGGTGCTGGTGTGCCGGAAGCGGTCGTCGGTGCGATAGTCGGCGCTGGCGTACGGCCGGGCCGTCTGCGCGACCAGCCCGCCGAGGCCCTCGCCCATGCCGAGGCGCAACTGCTGGAAGGCGGCGGAGACGGAGCCGTCGGTGACCCGCATGAACGTATCGCCCACGACGGGGTCGTTGAGCGTGAGGTAGGCGCAGTCCGTACCGAGCAGGGTCCGGGCCCGCCGCACGATGGCCCGTAGCACCGCGTCGAGATCGCGCAGCGCCGCGAGGTCGCCGGCCGTGTCGAAGAGGGCGGTGAGCTCCGCCTCGCGCCTGCGGTGCTGGTCGAGCGTGCGCCGGATGTCGAGAGCCACCCGGGTCGCCTCCTCCACGAGGGCCTGCTCGGCGGAGCCGGCACCGGCGCTACGGGCCTGCGCGCCGGGCCGCGCGAAGTGCTCGACGGGCGCGCCCTGGGCGAGCAGGTCCAGGAGCTGCCGCAACGCGGTCGCCTGCGCGGTGGGATCGTTCACGGGGCCATGGTGGCAGCCTCCGGTACGGGGTGGCGAGCGGGTCCGCCCGCCCGACCGGACGTACCGGTCACGGGGGCGGCCCGTCGTGCGGGCGGGCTCAGGCGGGATCGGACACCTTGGCGGCGTACCCGCTTCCCGCGGACGACCCTGCCGGCCCCGCCGCCTCCGCCTTCGGGACGGACAGGTCGCGGCCCCGGGTCTCGCGGGCGAACAGGACGGTGAGGGTGGTGACGAGGGCGGCCGCGCTCAGATAGACGGAGACCGGCACGGAGGAGCCGTAGTCTTTCAGGAGCTCGACGGCGATGATCGGGGCCAGGGCCCCCGCGATGATCGAGGCGAGCTGGGAGCCCATCGAGGCGCCCGAGTAGCGGACCTTGGTGTCGAACATCTCCGAGATGAAGGCGGCCTGCGGCCCGTACATGGCCCCGTGCAGCAGCAGCCCGGCGGTGACGGCGAGGGTGATGACGGCGAACGACTCGGAGTCCACCAGCGCGAAGAACGCGAACGCCCACAGTGCCATGCCGGCCGAACCGATCAGCGTCACCGGCCGGCGCCCGATCCGGTCGGACAGCGCGCCCCAGGCCGGGATGGTCAGGAAGTGCACGGCCGAGCCGATCAGGAGCGCGTTGAGCGCGGTGGTCTTGGGGAGCCCGAGATGGGTGGTGACGTAGACGAGGAGGAAGGAAGTGAGGACGTAGTACGAGATGTTCTCGCCGAACCGGGTGCCGATGGCGACCAGGACCTGCCGCCAGTCCTTGCGGAACACCTGGACGACGGGGGCCTTCTCCTCCTCGCCCCGCCCCGAGGCCGCTGCCTCGGCCTGCGCCGCGAGGAAGACGGGCGACTCGGACACCGAGAGACGGATCCACAGCCCGACCATCACGAGGAGCCCGGAGAGCAGGAAGGGGATCCGCCAGCCCCATGCGAGGAACGTCGCGTCCGACTGCACCCCGGCGAGCAGCGCCAGTACCCCGGTGGCCAGCAAGTTCCCCCCGGGAGCCCCGGACTGCGGCCATGAGGCCCAGAACCCGCGGTGCTCGGCCCCTCCGTGCTCGGACACGATCAGCACGGCCCCGCCCCACTCGCCGCCCAGCGCGAACCCCTGCACCAGGCGCAGCACGGTCAGCAGGATCGGCGCCCAGACCCCGATGCTCGCGTGGGTGGGTAGCAGCCCCATCGCGAAGGTGGCCCCGCCCATCATCAGCAGACTCAGCACCAGCAGCTTCTTGCGCCCGACCTTGTCCCCGAAATGCCCGAAGACCACCCCGCCCAGCGGCCGGGCGAGGAACCCGATGGCGTAGGTGAGGAAAGCGATCAGGGTGCCCGTGAGCGGATCGGCGGTGGGGAAGAACAGCTTGTTGAAGACCAGGGCGGCGGCGGTCCCGTAGAGGAAGAAGTCGTACCACTCGATGGTGGTCCCGATGAGACTGGCGGCAACGATCCGTCTGATTCCGGATGGAGCCTTGGGGACAGTTCCGGGGGAGACCATGTGCACCACTTCCAGGGTGTCTGCGGGGACGTCGGGTGTGGCCACAACGTAGAAGTCCCCAGGTCAGCGGTATATGTGGCGTGCCGTCACAATCAAACCCACCCGAGTGTGTCCGGCCACCATAAGGTCCGAACCGATTCCCTGGCACCCCTCCGGAAGCGGGTGGGAAGCCCCTGCCGGAATTGCAGAGTTACAGCCGTTTTGGGGTCGTGGTGCTGACTCCCGTGCTGACTTGGTGCTGACCTGAAACCCCATGTCAGCACCCCTCGCAACCTGTCCCGTGCTGACTTGGTGCTGACTACGCAGCGTTGAGAGCGTCGTGACTCCGGTCGAGCCGACACAAATCGGAAACGGCGGGGAGCTCGGATCGGCCCCGCTGTCGAGGTCCGGTTCGTGTTCAGGGGCGGCCAGCACGACGTCGCGTGTAACCAAGGTCCGCGACCGCGCCTGACATGCCGCGGGTGCCCTGGTCGACGCGGTCAACGCGACCCTGCCCGAGCGCGCCGAGAAGGCTGGGGAGACCGTCGAAGGTTCGGCCTTTGTCACCGTCCACGCCCTGACCGAGCCCGAGCAGGACAGGCGGACACGCGTATTCAGGCTCGGGGCCGGGGCCGTCGCCCTCGTGACCGTCGTGCTCACCGTCGAGGCGGTACGGCTCGACATGATGACCGACCTGTTCGGCAAGACGGGGAACTATGTGTACACGGACATGCACGGCCAGAGCCGTTCCATGTACACCCAGAGCCGCGTCGAGATCATCCAGGTCACCTAGCACCCGCAGAACCCCGGCACCGTGGTCGCCTGCCAGTCATTGCTACGCAGGTCCATCTGGGCCATCGTCTGCGCGGGCATCCTCCTCCTCGGCCTCGCCGCCGACATCCTCGTCGTCAGCTCCTGGTTCAGTGGCAGAGCGATGTCGGTGACCTGCTGCCGGTTCAGGTGAACCTTGGTTGGTGGCCTTGCCGGTGAGGATGTTGATCTCGTACAGCCTGTAGGAGCTGCCCGTGCTGAGGGCGGCGAAGCCTTTGTTCGTGCCGGTCTTGGCGTTGAAGTAGATGTCGAAGCCGGCGTCCGGTACGGCGTTGATGCCGAGGTTTCCGGTGGGGGCGAGGGCGCCGGTGTTGGCGGGGGACTGCAGGGAGATCCGGTCGGCCATCGTGTCGAGGTCGAACAGGGTCGTCGCGGTCGCCGCGTTCAGGTCGTTGTTGGTGTAAGCGGCGCCGGTGACGCCCATGGCGGTCGACGGCGGGGTGGTGGGGTTGGTCAGCGTGCCGTCGAGGGTGGTGCCCAGGGTGGCCGTGGCGTCGTCGATGTTGTGGCGCAGGTTCTGGCCGGTGTCGGAGATGACGCGCAGCCGGTTGGCGGCCGGGTTGAAGTCAACTCCGAACCGCGTGCCCGACAGGGCCACGGTGAGCTGGGAGACCTTCACGGCCTTGGCGTTGGTGGTGCTGAGGGTGTAGATGCCGCCGCGGTCACCGACCCCGTAGAGCTTCTCGTTCTGCACCCGGAAGTCGATGCCGACGAGCTTGGTGTCACCCCGCAGACCGGACACACGGCACCCCGCTCAGAGTCATCACGACCGCGGCGAACGTCAACGACGTCACCCAGACCCTCGCCCTGGTCGACGGCATCCCACCCGTGGCGGGCCGTCCCGGCCGACCCCGCAGGCGCCCGGACGCCCTGCTCGGAGACAAGGGCTACGACTCCAACCCCAACCGCGATGAGCTGCGTAAACGCCGGATCCTGCCCGTCATCTCACGCAAGGGAGCCCCGAACATCAAGGGCATGGGCAAACGTAAGGCCCCGACCGCAGTGCGGTCGGGGCCTTCGTCGTTCCGTGGTTGCAGATTCGGTTCAGGTCACCCGATCAGGCACTGTCATCAGCATCGATCAGGAGCCGCTGGGCGGCATCGCGGTGTTGCCGCGAGTCGGCGGAGCCCAGAGCGAACTTCTGGCCGAGGTCACTCGAACCTCTGGTTCCGAAGGGCACCCGACACCTCACGTGCTGGGCGATACGGGGCTGTTGGTCTGCGGGGACCGATACCCGGCGGGCGCCGGCTGCGGGCTGCGGGTACCGATGGCGACGGTGGGTAGTTGAGGCAGGCTGACGTGGACCTCCAGGCCCCCGTCGGGGTTCGGACGGGCGGTGACGGTCCCGGCATGGACCTGGGCGATGGAGCGGACGATGGACAGGCCCAGTCCGGCGCCCTTGGTGGAGCCGGTGCGAGCGGTGACGCCTCGCCGGAAGGGCTCAAACAGCTCGGGGAGGGTGTCCGCGGGCACGTAGGGTCCGCTGTTGTGGACGACCAGTCCACCGTGCGGGGATGTGCGGATCTGCAGCGCGCCGCCGCGGTGGTTGTGCCGGATCGCGTTCTGGACCAGGTTGGTCACGAGGTGGGTGAGCAGGACCGGGTTGCCCAGGACGCTGACCGGGTGCAGGTCCAGGTCGACCGTGACGCCGGAGGCGGTCGCGACGGACTCATGTTGGCGGGCCACCTCGGCGGCCACTTCGTCCAGCGCGACCGGTTCGCGGTGGGTGAGCCCTTGTTCGCCCTGGGCGAGGAGCAGCAGTCCGTCGATGAGGCGTTCGGCACGGCGGTTGGCGTCGAGGAGCTGCTGCCTGACCGTGTTGAGGCTGTCGGGTGAGGGGGAGGTGTCGGCGAGACCGATCTGGATGGCGGCGCGTTGGATGGTCAGGGGGGTGCGTAGTTCGTGGGAGGCGTTGGCGATGAAGCGCCGCTGACTGGAGAAGGCGTTGTGCAGCCGGTCAAGGAGGTCGTCGAAGGTGTCGGCGAGTTCCTTGAACTCGTCGCGGGGGCCGGTGAGGGCGATCCGTTCGTGCAGGTTCTCCCAGGACAGCCGCCGGGCGGTCGTAGTGATCGCGTGGACCGGTCGCAGGACGTGCCCGGCCATCCACCAGCCCAGCAGCATAGCGAGGAGCACCAGCAGGGCGAGTGCGATGCCGGAGACGGTCAGTAGCTCCTGCAGCATTTCGTGCCTGTACCGCGCGATGGCGTCGGTCACCGCCCCCGGCACGATGTTCGGCGGCTGCACGGCCGACTGCCGCCATTGCCCGGGCAGCGAGGGGAGCGGTCCGACGATGGGGGGTCGGGAGCCGAGCGGTGTGCCCGCTTCGGTTCCGACGGACACGGTCCTAGCAGTGGCCGTGCGCTGCTGGAACCACAGGTAGATGACGGTGATCAGTAGCGTGCCGGCGAGGAAGAACAGTCCGCCGTACAGGGCGGTCAGGCGGACCCGTACGGTCGGCAGCAGGCGGCGTACCTTCCTGGGGTGGTCGGCCTGGACGGGCGGGTGGACGGGGTTGGGGTGCACGGGCGCCGCGTTCATATCCGGTAGCCGATGCCAGGCAGGGTCTCGATCATCGGGGGCTGTCCGAGTTTGCTGCGGAGCCTGGAGAGGGTGACGCGGACGGCGTTGGTGAACGGGTCGGCGTTCTCGTCCCAGGCGCGTTCCAGCAGCTCCTCCGTGCTGACCGCCGCCCCCCTGGCCCGCAGCAGCACTTCGAGGACGGCGAACTCCTTGCGGGACAACGCCAGATAGCGGCCGTTCCGGTGGACCTGGCGGTTCGCGGCGTCGAGCACGAGGCCGCCCTTTTCCAGGATGGGCGGCAGTGCGGTCTGGGTGCGGCGGCCGAGCGCCTGGACTCGGGCGACCAGTTCGTCGTATTCGAAGGGCTTGGGCAGGTAGTCGTCGGCGCCCAGCCGCAGTCCTTGGACCCGGTCGGCCACCGTGCCGGCTGCGGTGAGCATGAGGATGCGGGTGCGGGCGCCTCTCCCGGTCAGCTCCCGGCAGATCTGGTCACCGTGGACGCCGGGCAGGTCGCGGTCCAGCACGAGCACGTCGTAGTCGTTGACCGCCAGCCGCTGCTGGGCGCTGGGGCCGTCGTAGGCGATATCGACGGCCATCGCGTACGCGCGCAGACCCGCTGCCACCAGGTCGGCGAGCACGTGCTCGTCCTCGGCCACCAATACGCGCATCGCTCGTTCCCTTCTTCCTGTCCGCGGGTCGCCGCCGGGCATATATCGGGCGCCGGCTTTCCCTGCGCCAAGTGGTATCGCGTCGAATGTTTCTGCGGCATAACAGAAAACTGGAACGCCCATGAAATGCCGAGCCGCGTATTCCTTGGTGCCGACGGCCGAATCCGGCCCTAGGGCGAAGGGTACGAGAAGATGAAGATCAGCACACTGATCCGGCCTGCTCCCACGCTGCGCACGCCTTCCAGGCTCCGGCGGGGGCTGGCCGGTGTGGGGGTGGGAGTGGCGGCACTGGTGCTGGCCGGCTGCGGCGGCGGCCAGGACGGCGGCCCGAAGGTGGCCAGCCTCGGCAACGGCTCGCAAGCCGGGAGTTCGGCGAGTCCGTCTCCGGGGGCGGCGAACCCCGAGGACGCACAGCTGCAGTTCGCCCGCTGCATGCGCGACAAGGGCGTGGACGTGCCGGACGCGCAGGCGGGCGGTTCCGTCAGGCTCGGCGGTCCGGGCCAGGACCCGACCAAGGTGCAGGCGGCCCTGCAGGAATGCCAGCATTTCCTCAGCGCCGGCGGTTCGAGCATGAACGACCCGAAGGCCAAGGACATGCTCACCAAGATGGCCCAGTGCATGCGCGAGCACGGCGTGAACATGCAGGACCCGGACGGAAGCGGTTCGCTGCGCGTCGAAGGAAATGTGGACCCGCAGAAGATGGACGCGGCGAACAAGGCGTGCCAGTCGGTCATGTCGAAGCCGGCCGGCTCTGCGCCCGGGAGCGGTGCGGGATGATCCACCGACAGAACAGGATGACGTGCCAATGAACCCTGACCACGGCGCAGCGGCCGGCCCCGGCACGGTCACCGGCCCACCCGACCCCGACCCGATCACCGCTGCCCTCCCGGTACCCGGCACGCCTGCCTCCGAGGCGGCGCGCCCTGGCCGGCGGGGAGGTCGCTGGCTGGTCGTCTGCACGGCGCTGGTCTTGGTGGCAGGCTGCGCCGCAGCGTACCTCGCGGTCCGCCCCACGGGAGACAAGCAGGTAGCCGGCACGGCCCGGCCGACGACAGCAGCGGTCACCAGAACCGACCTGGTGGAGCAGGACAAGGTCGACGGGACGCTCGGCTTCGACGGCTCCTACACGATCACCGCGGGCTCCGGTTCCGGTCCCGGCACGGCGGGTGGCGGCCCATCCAGGACGTCCGGTGCGTCGAACGCGGGTGCCAACGTGCTGACGTGGCTGCCCGCTCAGGGACAGACCATCGAGCGCGGCCAGCAGGTCTACCGCGTGGATGACAAGCCGGTTCCGCTGCTGTACGGGTCGGTCCCGTCCTGGCGTGACCTGAAAGTGGGCGTGTCCGACGGTGCGGACGTGCAGGAGCTGAAGGAGAATCTCAAGGCCCTCGGCTACGGCAGCGACCTGGCCGACAACAAGCACTTCAGCGATGCCACCGCCCAGGCGGTCAAGAGCTGGCAGAAGGCTCAGGGGCGGTCACAGACCGGCACGGTCGCGCTCGGGGATGTCGTGGTGGAGCCCACCGCGATCCGGGTCGCCTCCGTCACCGGGACGGTCGGCGCCCCCGCTTCCGGCACGGTGCTGAGCGCCACCGGTACGAACCGGGTGGTCAGCGTGAACCTGGCGACCGGCAAGGTGGCCTTGGCCAAGCAGGGAGCGGCCGTGCAGGTACAGCTGCCTGGCGGCACGACGACCTCAGGTCACATCAGCGACGTCGGCACCGTCGCCACAGCCCCCGACAACGCCGGCAGGGCGGGCCCGGCAGGCAACAGCCAGGCCGGCTCCGGAACCGACAACGCCACCATCAAGGTGAAGGTCACGCTCGACAAACCCGCGGACGCGGGCAGACTCGACGGGGCCCCGGTCACGGTGCTGTTCACCAGCGACGAGCGCAAGAACGTGCTGGCCGTACCGGTGACGTCGCTGCTGGCCACCGTCCAGGGCGCCTACGCCGTCCAGGTCGTGGCCGACGACGGCACCACCCGCCTGGTGCCCGTCACGCTCGGCATCTTCGCCGGTGGCAACGTGGAGGTCACCAGCCCGGACCTGCACGAAGGCGTGAAAGTGGAGGTCCCCTCCTCATGATCCCCGTCATCGAACTCGACGGCGTCGGCAAGTCCTACCCCGGGGGCGTACACGCACTGCGCGAGGTCTCCTTGCGGGTATGGCCCGGCGAGCTGCTGGCCGTCGTCGGCCCCTCCGGGTCCGGCAAGTCGACGATGCTGCAGCTCATGGGAACCCTGGACCGGCCAACCGCTGGACACGTCAGGGTGATGGGCCACAACGCCGCCCGCCTGACCGACCGTCAGCTGTCAGCCGTGCGCTCCCGCTGGATCGGCTTCGTCTTCCAGCAGTTCTTCCTCACCCCACACCTGAGCGCGGTGGAGAACGTCGCCACCGGGCTGCTCTACCACGGTGTGCCACGACGACGCCGCCGCTCCCTCGCCGCCGAGGCGCTGGGACGCGTAGGCCTGGGCCACCGGCTCGCCCACCGGCCCCACGAACTCTCCGGCGGTGAACGGCAGCGCGTGGCCATCGCCCGCGCCCTGGTGGGGCGGCCCGCGATCGTGCTCGCCGACGAGCCCACCGGAGCGCTGGACTCCGCCTCCGGCACCCAGGTGATGCGGCTGCTGCACGAGCTCAATGCCGACGGCACCACCATCGCCGTCATCACCCACGACCAGACCATCGCCCGATCGCTGCCCCGCCGGGTCGAGATCCTCGACGGCCGCATTCGCTACGACAGCGAACCACTCGACCCGATGACAGCCGCGGTGATACTGCCCCCGCCGCGCTACGAGCCTAGGGACGAGACGTGAACACGGTCACCGCACCGACCCGGACCGAGGCACCCGCCCCACTACCGGCGTCCGCCCGCCTCAGCCCCGGCGACGTCATCCGTGTCGGACTGGTCGGCGTCCGCGGGCGCCCGCTGCGCGCGTGCCTGTCCGCCCTCGGCATCGCGATCGGCATCGCCGCGATGGTCGCCATCCTCGGCATCACCGCCGGCAGTCAGGCACAGATCGAGGCCCAGATCGCCAAGGTCGGCACCAACCTGCTCACCGCCACCACCGGACAGGACCCGTTCGGAACCAAGTCCGAACTACCCGCGGAATCCGCGACCATGGTGAGCCGGATCGCACCCGTGCGCCAGGTCTCCGCCGTGGGCACGGTCTCCAACGCCACCGTGCACCGCAACGACAAGACCGACCAGCGCGACACCGCCGGCATCGCCGTCCAGGCCACCCGGCTCGACCTGCCCGCCACCATCGGCGCCACGATCGCCAAGGGCACCTGGCTCAACGCGGCCACCGAGCAATACCCCGCAGTCGTCCTCGGCTCCGTCGCCGCCGACCGGTTCGGCATCCACACCCCCGGCACGGCCGTCTACCTGGGCGGCCAGTGGTTCACCGTCGCCGGCATTCTGAGCCCCGTCACCCTCGCCCCCGAGATCGACCGCTCCGCCCTGATCGGCTGGGACGCCGCCGCCAAGCTCGGCTTCGACGGACACCCGACCACCATCTACGTACGCTCCGCCGACGAGGCGGTCAACGACGTGCACGACGTTCTCGCACAGACGGTCAACCCGCAGCACCCCGAACAGGTGAACATCAGCCGCCCCTCCGACGCCCTCACCACCGCGCTCGCCGTCAAGAACACCTTCAAGCTGATGTTCCTCGGGCTGGGAGCGATCGCCCTGCTGGTCGGAGGTATCGGAGTCGCCAACACCATGGTCATCTCCGTGCTCGAACGACGAGCCGAGATCGGCCTGCGCCGGGCCATCGGAGCCGGCCGCGGCCAGATCAAGCTGCAGTTCCTCGCCGAATCCGTGGCCCTCTCCGCCCTCGGTGGCATCAGCGGCGTGGTCATCGGTCTGGCCGTCAGCGTCGGCTGGGCACTCAACCAGAACTGGCCCGTCACCATCCCCACCCAAGCCGTCCTCGCCGGCGTAGGGGCCGCCGTCACCATCGGAGCCCTCGCCGGCCTCTACCCGGCAACCCGCGCTGCCCGCACCTCCCCCGCCGAAGCACTCGCATCCAGCTGACCACCACCGTTCACCACACCCGGTGCTCCTCACGCGGACAAGCAACTCCCCGGTCTCAGTTCTGGTCTCATTCACCACCGTCCGGCCAGGTTCAACGACTGGTCAACGACCACCTCCGCCGCAGGTCAGCACCGGTACGGACGCCGGTGAACTGCATTCGAGAGAATTGGAAAGCGTGTTGGGCGCATTCCCCGTACCGCGGGGAATGCGCGAGCCCTGGCCTCCTGGAGGTCAGACAGGCTGCCCTCGAACAGAGGCCGGCCACCACTGCATGAGCCGAGATCGGGTCATCGGCTGGATTCACGGTACAGAGGGCGGCCGTCCCATCCCGGGGCCGACCTGGACCGAAGGCTCCGCATCGTCGCTGGCGGCTAGAGTCGAATCCGTGAGCGAGAACGAGCACGAAGCGAAGATGGCCCACCCCCGCATGGCGGCGCTCGTACCGGCTGGCCACTACCCTGACCGCCGCCCGCCGCTACCCTGCGGCCGCGCTGGAGGGTCTCTATCGCAAGCGGTGGGAGCAAGAATCCGCGTACTACCCACTCCGCCACACGATCATGAACGGGCGCGTCCTGCGCTCTGGTGACCCAGCCGGCGTCGAGCAGGAAGTGTGGCCCTGCTCACGCTCTATCAGGCACTGCCGACTGTGATGGGCGAGGCCGCCGAGTCCCTGCCCGGCAACGGTACGGACCGCTGCCGCTTCACCGTCGCCCTCCAGACCGCCCGTGACCTGGTCGTCCAGCCCGCCGGCATCGACAGCTCTCCAGATGGCTACCAGTGGCCTCATCCACAAACTCGGCCCCGGCCTCTACGCCGCCAGAGCATGGACACCAACACCGCTTGCATGACCTGCGAGAACGCTAATTACCCGGCCTTGGGCCAAATCCCCCGGACCGAGGGCGCCTTCGGCGAGCGTCAGCGGCTCGCATAGCCAGACGAGTTCCGTGCGGAGCACGTCATCGCTACGTGAGTCCGATCTCGGAGGAAGCCGCAGACGTTCTCGTGCTCAGTGGTTTCGTCAAGCGAACAGAGCCTGGAAGGTCATGTCGGACTTGGCCGCTTTGCATTCTCGGCGCACGGGAATCGATACGCGGGGGAGACCGAGAGCGCTCAGCAGCAGCCGGTCGGACAGCGTCGCATCAGGCTACGACGGTGGCGCGAAAGACCGTGCCCGTACCGGAGAGTTCGGTCGTTTCGTCCGCCGGCACGAAGACCGACTCGCCGGGGGAGAGGGTCACTCCGCTCGCCTTGGGCCGACCTGCGACGGCGAGCAGGATCTGAGGCGTGGGGGCGGTGAGGTCGGTGGGCGCGGCGCCCCGCGACCGTACGAAGCGGGAGAGCCGGAACTCGTCGACGGGGGTGTCGTAGATCTCCTCGCCCGACGCCGAGGTCCGGGGGCGCAGAACGGCCGGTTCGTTCGGTTCGAAGCGGACGATCTTCAGCAGCTCCGGGACGTCGATGTGCTTGGGCGTGAGTCCGCAGCGCAGCACGTTGTCGGAGTTGGCCATGATCTCGACGCCCAGGCCGTCGAGGTAGGCGTGCGGGACGCCCGCGCCGAGAAAGAGGGCCTCGCCGGGCTGGAGTTCGACGTGGTTGAGCAACATGGCGGCGATGACGCCGGGATCGCTCGGGTAGTGGTGGGCGAGGGCGGCGTACGGGGCGTGCGCACCGCCGAGGCGGGCGGCGGCCGCAGCGGCTTCGGCGACCGTGTGCACCATCCGCTCGCGGTCGGCAGTGAGCAGGGCCGTCATGACCTCGCGCAGCGCGGCGTCTTCGGGGCGCACGTCCAGCAGGTCGACGTACGGCTTGAGGGAGTCGACGCCCAGTGCGCCGATGAAGCCGGCTGCCTCGATGGGGGTGCGGAAGCCGCACAGCCCTGTGAACGGTGTGAGAGCACAGATCAGTTCGGGCTTGTGGTTGGCGTCCTTGTACGTGCGGTGGGGAGAGTCGATCGGAATTCCCCCAGCCTCCTCGGCGGCGAATCCGGCCCGCGCCTGGGCGAGGTCGGGGTGTACCTGGAGGGAGAGCGGGGCGCCGGCGGCGAGCAGCTTCAGGAGGAAGGGCAGGCGCGGGCCGAACGTGTCGACGGCCGCGGCGCCCAGTTCGCGTACGGGAGCGGCGTCGATGAGCTCGTTCAGAGGTCCGCGCGCCGTGCGGGACGGCGCGCCGGGGTGGGCCCCCATCCACATCTCGGCCTGGGGCTCACCGGTGGGGGCGGTGCCGAGGAGTTCCGGGATGGCGGTGGTGGAGCCCCAGGGGTAGGGGCGGACGGTGTTGTCGAGGCGGTCCATCGAACGTTCCAGCTTCCTCGGTGCGGGAGGTGACTCCGCGACGTGGGCGGTGCGGGGGCCGTGCGGGAGGGCGCGCAGGTGCGCCTTCGGCGCGCGTGTGGACAGGCGCGCCCGTACGGAACCCGTGGCGGCATACAGCGACGCGCGCGCCGGAAGGGGGCCGGCGCGCGCGTCAGTGGTGCGGCTACTTGGTGAGGGCAGCCAGCTTGGGGTCGGTGGCGTAGGCCTCGGCCGCGTTGGCCTTGGTCACGATCACCGGCGGAAGCAGGTAGGCCGGGACGATCTTGATACCGTTGTCATACGACTTCGTGTCGTTGACCTGCGGCGCAGTGCCCTCCTGCAGGGCCTTGACCATGTTGATGGTCTCCGAGACCAGCTTGCGGGTGTCCTTGTTGATGGTGGAGTACTGCGCACCCGCCATGATGGACTTGACCGACTCGGCCTCGGAGTCCTGGCCGGTGACGACCGGCAGCGGCTTGCCGGCGCCCTTGACCGAGGTGAGGATGGCGCGGGCGAGGGTGTCGTTCGGCGAGAGGACGCCGTCGAGGGTCTTGCCCCCGTTGTAGGTGGAGGTCAGCAGCGAGTCCATGCGCTGCTGGGCGTTCTCGGCCTTCCAGCCCTGGATGGCGGTCTGCTTGACGTCCGTCTGGCCGGAGCCGACCACGACGTCACCCTTTTCGATGAGCGGCTTGAGGACGTCCATCGCACCGTTGAAGAACACGGCGGAGTTGTTGTCGTCCGGCGAGCCGGAGAACAGCTCGATGGTCCACGGCCCCGTCGGCTTCTTGGCCTTCATGCCCTCCAGCAGCGCCTTGCCCTGCAGCTGACCGACCTCGAAGTTGTCGTACGCGATGTAGTAGTCCACGTCCGGGGTGTTGGTGATGAGGCGGTCGTAGGCGATGACGGTCGCACCCGACTCCTTGGCCTGCTTCACCTGGGTCGAGAGCTGCGCGGCGTCGGTCGCGCCGATGACGATGACCTTCGCGCCCTTGGTGACCATGGCGGATATCTGGTTCTGCTGGTCGGCAACGGTGCTCGAGGCCCCCGCGTACTGAACGTCGGCCTTGAAGCCCGCCTCCTTGAGCCCGTTGGTGAACAGGTCACCGGCGAGGACCCAGTTCTCCGAGGTCTTGGACGGCAGAGCTACACCGATCAGGGAGTCGGCCGCGAAGCCCTTGGCGGAGGAGGCAGTGCCGCCCCCCTGGCCATCGCGCTCGTTGGAACAGGCGGTGGCACCGAGCGCCATCATGGTCACGGCACCGACCGCGACTGCCTTCATAAAGAGGTTGCGCATGGTGAATTCCTTTTCGTGGGCCATCGCGGGAGGGGAGTCCAGCGGAGGGTGTCCGCCTAGGCGGACAGCGGGGGATGTCCGCCTAGGCGGGGGTCTTGCGGTGCGACAGCGGGCGAACGGGGAGCGGTTCGCTGTCGCTGGGTGAAGCAGGCCGTTCGGCCGCGGGCGATGACCCCTGGCGGCGGAACGGACGTGTGATGGAGCCGATGACCGAGAAGCGGCCCTGGCTCTTGTTGTAGACGTCGAGCGCGACGGCGAGTAGCAGCACGAGACCCTTGATGATCTGCACCAGGTCCACGCCGACGCCCATGAGCTGCAGCCCGTTGTTGAGCAGCGCCATGACCAGGCCGCCGACGATCGAGCCGCCGATGGTGCCCAGGCCGCCGGAGACTGCCGCGCCGCCGATGAACACCGCCGCAATCGCGTCGAGTTCCCAGCTCAGCCCGTCCTGCGGACCGGAGGCCGCCGAGCGGGCCACGAAGATCATGCCGGCCAGGGCGGAGAGGATGCCCATGTTCGTCATGACGAAGAAGTTGACCCGCTTGAGCTTCACGCCGGACAGCTCGGCCGCGCGGGCGTTGCCGCCCACTGCGTAGATGCTCCGGCCGCCGACGGTGTTGCGGGTGTAGAAGGAGTAGACCAGCACCAGGACGATCAGGATGATGCCCGACACCGGCAGGCTCGTCCCCACGCGACCGCCCGCGAAGCGCAGCGTGGCGAAGATGATGACGCCCACCATCAAGGCCACGCGCACACCGGAGATCCACAGGGGTGCGCTCTGCGTGCCCATCTCTCGCCGAGTGCTCCGGGCACGCGATTCCCGCCACACCACGGCGACACAGGCGATGATGCCCAGCAGCAGCGTCAGGTTGTTGTAGCCGGTGCTGGGGCCGACCTCGGGCAGGTAGCCCGCGCCGATCGAACGGAAGCCCTCGGGGACCGGGACGGTGTCGGCGTTGCCGATGAACTGGTTGCCGCCACGGAATATCAGCATGCCCGCCAGCGTGACGATGAACGCCGGGACGCCGACGTAGGCCACCCAGAATCCCTGCCAGGCCCCGATGGCCGCGCCGACCAGCAGGCCGAGCAGGATCGCCAGCGGCCACGGCAGGTCGAAGTGTTGCATCGACTTGGCGACCACGATCCCGGTGAACGCCGCGATCGAGCCGACCGAGAGGTCGATGTGCCCCGCGACGATCACCATCAGCATCCCGATGGCGAGGATGAGGATGTAGGAGTACTGACTGACGACCGCGATGAGGTTGCCCGACGTCAGCGTGAGCCCGTTGGTCAGGACCTGGAACAGGAGGATGATCGCCACCAGAGTGAAGATCATGCCGAACTGCCGGCTGACGGAGGTGCTGCCCCCGAAGAGGTTCTTCTTGACTTCTTGGAATCCGCTCATGACACCGGCATCTTCTTGTTAGTGGTCATCTGGGTCATCAGGCGTTCGGGGTCGACATCGGCGCGTGCTACCTCGCCCGTGATGGCCCCCTCGAACATCGTGTAGATGCGGTCGCACAGACCGATCAGCTCGGGGAGTTCCGAGGAGATGACGACGACCCCCCGGCCCTGCGCGGCGAGCCGCTGGATGATCCCGTAGATCTCGAACTTCGCGCCGACGTCGATACCGCGTGTCGGCTCGTCGAGGATCAGCAGGTCCGGGTCGGTGAACATCCACTTGGCCAGGACAACCTTCTGCTGGTTGCCGCCGGAGAGCGTGGCGACGCCCTCATCGACCGTGGGTGTCTTGATCCGCAGGTCGCGGCGGTACCCCTCGGCTACGCGGTACTCGGCGACCTGGTCGATCACACCACCCCGCGCGACCTTCGCGGGCTTGGCCGCCACGACGGAGGTCTTGATGTCGTCGAGGAGGTTGAGACCGATCGCCTTGCGGTCCTCGCTGACGTAGGCCATGCCGTGCTTGATCGCGTCGGAGACCGACTTCACCTGTATCTCCGCGCCGTTCTTGAAGATGCGGCCTCCCAGCCACACCCCGTAGGACCGGCCGAACAGGCTCATCGCGAGCTCGGAGCGACCGGACCCCATCAGACCCGCGAAGCCGACGACCTCGCCGCGGCGCACCGTGAAGTTGGACCCCTTGCACACCAGTCGCTCGGTGGAGATCGGGTGGCGCACCGTCCAGTCGCGGACCTCGAAGAGCACCTCGCCGATGTCGGGCGTGTGGTCGGGAAAGCGGCTGCTGAGCTCGCGTCCCACCATGCCCCGAACGATCCGGGCCTCGTTGACCCCGTCGGCGTGCACGTCGAGCGTCTCGATGGTCCGGCCGTCGCGCAGGATCGTGATGGAGTCGGCGATCGCCTCGATCTCGTTGAGCTTGTGCGAGATGATGATCGACGTGATGCCCTGCCGCTTGAACTCGCGCAGCAGGTCGAGAAGGTGCCGGGAGTCGGCCTCGTTGAGCGCGGCGGTCGGCTCGTCGAGGATCAGCAGCTTCACGTCCTTCGCGAACGCCTTGGCGATCTCGACGAGCTGCTGCTTGCCGACGCCGATGTCCATGATGAGCGTGTCGGGGTCCTCTTTGAGGCCCACTTGCTCCATGAGTTCCAGGGCACGGCGCTGGGCGACCTTCCAGTCGATGGCCCCGCGCCTGCGCGGCTCGTTGCCCAGGAAGAGGTTCTCGGTGATCGACATGCCGGGAACCAAGGCCAGTTCCTGGTGGATGATGACGACGCCGGCGTCCTCACTTGCCCGGATGCCCCTGAAGCGGACCTCGTGGCCGCCGTAGAAGATCTCGCCGCCGTAGGTGCCGTGCTGATGCACCCCGCTCAGCACCTTCATCAGCGTCGACTTCCCGGCGCCGTTCTCCCCGCATATGGCGTGGATCTCGCCTGTGCGCACTACCAGGTTGACCCCGGCTAGGGCGGTCACGCCCGGGAAGGACTTGGTGATCGAGCGCATCTCGAGCAAGGCCGGGGCGGCGCTCATGACAGGAGCTCCGCTCCGCGCTGCCGACTGGGACCGGACCGGACCGGTCCCAGCGGGACAAAGGGTGATGTTGGCATCGTTTTCTCCCAAATCCTCTCCCGCATCCGGACCGCAGTGAATGGGGTGACACATCCACTGCTTGGACCTCATGTGCTGCGGGGTGTTGCTTGTGGCGAGACTGTAAATCCAATTGTTTTACTTAGTCAACGCCCTGGTGCAGAATGTCGTCAGCGGCAGATCAGGGAGGCCTCCATGCGGCGAGCGGGAACGAATTTGCCCAAAGTCGGGCGTTACAACCAGGCGGTAGTGCTGGAGCAGATCCAGAGAGCCGATGGCACCAGCAGGCTGGAGATCGCCCAGAAGACCGGCCTGACCCCGCAGACCGTGTCCGGGATCGTCCGACGGTTGCTCGACGAGGGGACCGTGCGCGAGGACGGGGCGAGCCGGGTGAGCAGCGCCGGGAAGCCTCGCACCACCCTGCGGATCAACGCCGACGCGGGCAGCGCCGTGGGCGTGCACTTCGATCCGACCGAACTCGCGTGTGTCGTGGTGGACCTGCTCGGCAGGCCGCTGGTCACGAAGCGGGTCCCGACACCGGCGGGCGCGGAGCCGGCTGAAGTCGTGGCCGCGATGGCGGACCTGGTCGAGGAAGTGCTGACGGAGGCGGCTGTGCCCCGTGAGCGCGTCCTCGGCCTCGGGCTGGCCAGCCCCGGCCCGATCGACCAGGAACACGGCATGGTGGTGGCGCCGCCACAGCTGGCACACTGGGCCAGGGTCCCGATCAAGCAGATGCTCGGCAAAGCCACCGGTCTGGCCGTGACCCTGGACAACGACTCCAGCGCCGCGGCGATCGGCGAACGGTGGGCGGGCGCCGGACGAAGCGCCGCGAACTTCGCGTACTTCTTCATCGGTACCGGCATCGGTGGCGGACTGATCCTCAATCACCAAGTCCACCGTGGCGGGTCGTTCAACGCCGCGGAGTTCGGTCACATTTCCGTCGTGCCGGACGGTCTGCAGTGCTACTGCGGGAACCGGGGCTGCCTGGAGACCCTGGTGAGCCCGGCCGCGATCGTCGTCGAGACGCATCGCAGGCTCCTCGCGGGCGTGGGGAGTTCGCTGGCCGAGCGCTTCCGAGCCGATCCAACCTCGGTCGACCGTGCGGCCGTCCGTGACGCGTTGGCCGCCGGTGACCCGCTGGCCACCGCCGTCTTTGGTCAAGCCGCGCAGCACCTCGCCACCGCGGTGGTGAACGTCGTCAATGTGACCGACGTCGACCTGGTCGTCTTCGGCGGCCACGGCATCCGTCAGGTCGGAGAGCTCTATGTCGAAGCGGCCAGGGAAGCCGTCGCCACCAGGGTGATGTCCCGTCACATTCGCGTAGTGGATGTGACGTTGTCCCCGCTGGGCGCCGATGCTGCTGTAGTGGGCGCCGCGGCGCTCGTCCTCCACACCACTTATTCGCCGCACCTGTCGGCACTCCTCTCGGACTGAACGCGTCAGCTCGGACTGGCCGCAACAGAAAGGACCCTCCATGGACCAGGAAGCCGTGCTCGCGGTGGACATCGGGGGCACGAAGATCAGCGCGGGCCTCGTAGACGCGAAGGGCCGGGTGTACCGGCACGCCGAGGTCCCCACACCCGCCACCGGTCCCTTGCTCGACGACGCGCTGCGGCAGCTGCTCACATCAGTGCTGGACGGCGCGATACCCCGGGCCGTGGGCCTGGCGTGCGCAGGGCCGGTGGATCCGCCGCGCGGCACGGTGAGTCCGGTGAACATCCCGGCCTGGCGGGACTTCCCGCTGGTGAGCCTGGTCGGCGACATCGTGCCCGGTGTACAGGTGGGCCTCGTGGGTGACGCCATCGCTGCCGCGCTGGGCGAGCACTGGCTCGGCGCCGGACAGGGGGCGGTCGCGATGCTAGGCATCGTCGTGTCCACCGGCATCGGAGGAGGCCTCGTGCTCAACGGGATGGCGTACCCGGGTCCCAGCGGCAACGCCGGCCACATCGGCCACGTGGTGGTCGACCCGGCCGGCCCGCCCTGTGTGTGCGGTGCGACCGGCTGCGTCGAGACGTACGCCAGTGGCCCGTCCATGGTCCGCTGGGCCCGCGAGCAGGGCTGGACCGGATCCGACGCCCGTGCCCTCGCTGCAGACGCGGCAGACGGCCAGGTCGTGGCCGTGGCTGCGTTCGACCGCGGCACCCGAGCTCTGGCGCGCGGAATCATCGACACCGCGACGCTGTGTGACGTCGACCGGGTCGTGATCGGCGGTGGGGTGGCGGCCGCGGGCCCGGTGCTGTTCGAACCGCTGCGGCAGCACCTGGCACAGTCGGCCACTCTGAGCTTCGTGCGGCGCGTGACCGTGGAACCGTTCGCGATGGGACGGCACGGCGGCCTGCTCGGCGCCGCACGCACCGCATGGCTCGCGTCGCAGGTCGACGCGGTGGTGTGCCGATGACGGGCGCCGCGACGCGGCGGACGGCCGACGCACTGACCTGATGTGCGCGCGGTCCGGCGCCGGCGTGATAGGGCGGAACGATTCAGTTCCGACGGCGAGCGGCCCGCGGGGCTCCGGCAAGGCCGGGGCCCCGCGCCGGGGCCCCGCGTCCCTCACCTCGGCTTTTACCTTTCGGTACGTCGTTCGGCTCCTTTGGCCGCGAGCAGGGCCGCCCGCGGCCAAAGGGTGCGGGATCGGGGATGCGCAGGGACCGTAGGGCAGGAAGGAAGCGGCTGCTGTGGTCATCGGAACTCCCTGAAGCGTGGGCAATGCCTACACGCTCCCCGGTACCTGCGCCGCACACATCCGTAGGACTACCTACTCCCTACCTGGACGCCCCTCGGTCGGGTAGGGGCGTGCCCGGCCAGGGGTCTCAAGCTCCTACGCGCCACTGGCGGCCGGCGGAGATGCCTTCAGCCGCAGTGGGTGGGGCCACCGGGCGGGGCGCCGGGCTCCGCAGCCTCGTGATCAGCTCTTGCCGTGTCGGGTGGCCCAGGCGGCGACGTGGGCACGGGAGGTCAAGCCGAGCTTGGTGAGGACGTGGTCGACGTGCCCTTCGACGGTGCGCGGGGAGATCACCAGCTTCGCGGCGATCTGCTTGTTGGACATGCCCTGCGCGACCAGCTCCGCGACTTGCTGTTCGCGCGCGGTCAGCGGATTGGGCTCGGCCGGTGCGGCGCTCGCCTCGGCTGCCGGCACGGGCTCCTCCTCGGCGCCGAGTGCGTAGTCGACCGCGGTGCCGAGGTCGAAGGCGAAGCCGCGGGCCACCCCCGCCTCGAACGGGGTCTCGCCGAGTCCCTGCCTGATCTGCGAGGTGGCGGTGTCGACGAGGGCGGACTCTGGGTCGCTGACGAACTCGGAAATTCCGAACACGCGGGAGATGCGTCGACGTGCGCCGAGCAGGACGGCAGCGCGTGCGAGATCGCCGTCAGCCGCTGTTGAGCACAACAGGACCACTAGGGCCGCCGACAGACCAAGCGGGTTGTTGAACTCGTGCGCGATCCTGATGGCTTCGCGCGTGTACGTGATCGCGGAGGTGTTCTCACCGGCGCCGTACTCCGCGACGGCCCGACTGATCAGTGTCCAGGACAGGGCGAAACGCTCACCGAACTCGATATTGCAGCGCTGCGTCTGCTCGAAGGCGGAGACCGTCTCGTCGTAGTTGCCGAGCAACGCATGCGCGACGGCCAGCATGCTGTGCGAGGCTGCGCGCTCGGGAGCTCCGGCGTACTCCGGGCAGGAAAGGGCCTCCCTCGCGTGGGCGATCGCCGCGACAAAATCGCCGCGGTGTACCGCGAGCTCCGCCCCGACAGCGAGAGCACGTGCGGTCAGCAGCGGATCGTGCAGCGTGCGCGCCAGCGCCAGGCCTTCCTCCCAGGCCGCCTCCGCAGCGGCGAGGTCCTGCTGGCTGGCGCAGATCGAGGCCAGGTTCCGCAGGGACATGACGCGTGCAGGGCTCGGCTCCGTGCTTGCGGTCAGGGCACGCTCCAGCCACGCCCGCCCCTCGGCCATTTGGCCGCTGCCGTGCCAGTACTGCAGGAGGGCGGCGGTGAACCTGAGTCCGGCGTGTTCCTCCCCCGGTGTGGAGAGGCAGTACTCCATGGCGGCGCGCAGGTTGCGGTAGTCGCGGCGCAGACGGCGTGACCACGACAGCTGGTCGGGGCCGTACCACTGCGCTGCCATCTGCTCGGCGAGCTGGAGGTACCAGTCGCGGTGGCGTCGGACCAGTTCCGCTTCCTGGCCCGTGGCGCGCAGCCGGGTGCGTCCGTAATGGGCCAGGGTCTCCAGCAGCCGGTACTGCGCCTGCCCGAGATGCTCCTCCTGGACGAGGACGGACTTGTCCAGCAGCCCGGCGACCAGCACCATGACCGCCTCGGGCGGGACGTCCTCGCCGGAGCAGACTCCCTCGGCCGCGTCGAGGTCGAACCAGCCGGCGAAGACCGAGGCACGCGCCCACAGCAGCCGCTCCTGCGGCGAGCAGAGCTCATAGCTCCAGTCGATCGCCGCCTCAAGGCTGCGATGCCGGGCCGGCGCCGTGCGGTCGGAGGTGCCCAGAGAGCCCAGCCGCTCCTCGAAGCCCCGCACGAGCTGTCCCGGTGTGAACATCCGGGTTTGGACCGCGGCCAGCTCGATGGCCAGCGGCAGGCCGTCCAGCCGTCGGCACAGCCGAGCCACGTCGGGCCAGTCGTCCCGGGCCAGGGCGGCCCCACCGACTGCGGCGGCTCGCTCCGCGAACAGCACCAGCGCCGGGTACTGCGGGGGCCCGGTGGAGCTGCGGGCGAAGTCCTCACCGGGCTCCGGATCCGCGGCCGGGACGGACAGAGGTGGCACCCGCCACACGTGCTCACCGGTGAGCCACAGCCGTTCGCGGCTCGTCGCCAGCACCCGTACCTGCGGAGCCTGCCGGATGACGGCGTTGATGAGGGCCGCGCACTCTTCGACGACCTGCTCGCAGTTGTCGAAGACCAGCAGCATCTGCCGCTCGCGCAGGAACTCGGTGATGATCTCAGTCGGATCACGGTCCGACTGGTCGTGGATCTCCAGGGTCTCCACCACGGCGGATCCCAGTGCCGACCGATCCGACACCGAGGAGAGGTCGAGGAAGCGCACCCCGTCCGAGAACGCCCGACGCAGTTCTGTCGCCACACGCGTCGCCAGCCGTGTCTTGCCGACGCCGCCGACGCCCGTCAGGGTTACCACCCGGGCCTCGGACAGCGCGGCCTTGACCGCGCCGATCTCCTGTCGCCGCCCCACGAAGCTCGTCAACTCGACCGGCATGCCGGCGTCACCCCAGCGGGTCTGCACGGCAGTGACCATATTCGGAACGGTAGGTCGGCCCTGGAGGAACGTCAAAAGGTGCTCGGCCCGGTGGCCGGCCGCTGCTGGTGTGTTGTCCTAGGTGTGGATATAATGTTTATGCCCGATTTGATGGTGGCGCAGGGCGCTGAAACTCATGATCGCGGCGGCCTAGTCGAGGTGCCGGTGTGTCCAGGCCCGCGGTGTTCCGAGCGCTGGCTGCGCTGGCGGATGCCGGGGTGGTGGAGTTACCGGTAACCGAGGACAGCGGCGCCGGCCGCCCCGCGGCGCGCTCGGTTCCCGTGGAATGCGGGCACGTGACGGGCGTCGACATCGGCCCCCACGAGCTCTTTGTGACGGTCGCCGACCCGGCGGGCGCTGTGCTTGCAGAGCGGCGTGTGGTCACTCTGCTCGGGGCGGCCGAAGTCACGGTGGTACGTCCTTCAGCGGCATCGTCCCGCAGTGCCTTGCTGCTCTCGCCCCTGACACCGACGTCTACGACGTGGTTGCCTGGTGCTCTCCCATCCCGCTCAGCTCCATCTCCCTCGGGCCTGAAGTGTGCCGGCGTAGGGGCGAGAACCGCTCTGCCGGACGAGTCGTCCTCGGGTCCGATTGCCGTCCGTCGCCTAACGCGGTTGCCCCTCGGCCTTCTTGGCGTCGTTGGCTATCCCGTCCAGGGCGGTGGAGGGGCTGCCGCCGGAGGTCATCGCGGTGCCTATATTTCGCTTGATGCTGTCGCTCACCACGGCCCATGAGTTCTTGCCGACGGGGGGCAGCTCCGAGGTCGGCAGCTCCTCCAGGAACCTCGCCAGGTCTTCGTGCCCGGCATCCGCTTTCATCTGCTGGGTCACCGACATGGTGACGGGCAGCAGATTGTTGCGCGTTGCGAATTCCTTTACGTTCTTGTCCTTGAAGACGAAGTTGAGGAACGTGCCCAGTTCCTCGCGGTGTCCGTTCCGCTTGAACGCCATCATCCAGTCGACCGCCGCCGGGGCCGGGGTGCTCTCGCCGCTGCGGCTCGGCACAGGTACTACGCCGACTCTGATCCCTGCAGCCTTTGCGGCCTGCAGCAAGGAGGGATACCCGTTGACCATGCCCGCCTCGCCACGCAGGAACGCCGCGTAGGCGTCCCTGCGGTTGAGCTTGTTCACCGGGACGGGACCGGTGAGCCCCTCCGTGACGAGGTTCTCCTTCAGCCATTTCAAGCTGTTGACGTTGTTCGTCGAATTGATCGTGTACGACCCGATGGAGCTGGTGTATCCGCCTTCGCCTCCCAGCATCCAGGCCATCGTCTCGATCTGGGCCTCCTCGGGCCCCAGCGGCACGGCTATCGGGTACGAGACACGGGTGCGGCTGTTCAGCTTCTGAGCCGCCGCCTTCAGCTGGTCCCAGGTCCTCGGGGGGTTGGGGATGCCTGCTTTTGTGAACAGGTCCTCGTTGTAGAAGAGGAGCCGGGTCGAGGCAGTGAACGGCATGCCGTACTGGGTCTTGTCGTGTTCTCCCGCGACGGCGAACGAGCGCACGAAGTTCGCCTGCACGGTGATGGAGAGCAGGCTGTCGACGGAGTAGAGATCGCCTCGCTCTGCGAAGTCGGCGTACGACTTCAGCTGCGCCAGGTCCGGTGCTTGGCCCGCCTTGGTCATGGCGGCGACCTTGCCGTCCACGTAGTCCCAGGGCTCGACGTCCACCTTGACCTTGATGTCGGGATGTGCGGCCTCGAACGCGGTGATCAGATCGTTCCAGTACTGCTCGGTGTTGTCGGACTGGCCCCTCACCTCGTAGTCGGCAACCACCAACCGCAAGGTGACTCCTTCGACGTGTTTGTCGGCGCAGCTTGCCGTGGAGAGGGAGAGGACCAGAGCGGTAGCGGCCGCTGTCAGGACATGGCGGTGCCTCGGCACGGTGTTACCACCTTCTTGTGTGCGGGAACTGACGGCAGAATTGCCCGCCTCGCCGCCGGATGTGGAGGAGGCGGGCAGCTCGTGGTGCTACTTGACGGATACGGCCGACAAGTAGGAGACGACAGTGCGCTCGATGAGCGCGGACAGGATGGCGACGGGCACGATGGCGATGACCGGGCGGGCGAACAGTGGTGAGGTGGTGGAGCTCTCCGTAGGCCTCGCCGCGTCGCTGAGTCGGACCCAAAGGGAGGGCGTGGGTGACCCGCATCTTGGAACAGCACCGGGCGGTCTACGAGGCCATCGCCAGCCGCAATGGCGACCTTGCACGCTCGTGGATGACCGTGCACGTCGCTGGGGTGGACGTTCGCGCCACGCCATATCGGCGCCCGCGCGGTCGGGTTGGAGCTCCCGTCGATCGGCGAGCATAGCACCGGGTTCCCGCTTCCGGCGGTGATCAGTTCATTGCCTCGAGCTCCTCGGCCGCTCCCACGCAGTCATCGGATCCGTCGCGGATGAATAGGTACAGGCCCCTATTGTTCCGCTGGCGACAAGGCGCTTCTGTGGGACATGTCCGGTCCGTTCTTCAGGTCGGACAGGGGGCCTCACCGCAGGGAGTCGCCATGAACCGTCCTCATGCTCCCGACCACCGTCAGGTCGCTCGGCCTGCTCGGTCGTGGCGGGTCTCCGCCCTCCTCTCGCTTTCCTTGGTCCATACGGGCCGACGGATCAGGCGAAGGATGAGGCCTCCATTCGGGGCCGGCGACAGCCCTGGCGAACCGCACGTCCGGCCGTGGTCCCGGATGCCCGGGTTTCGGTAGCCCCACCGCCCGCCGTCTGACGGCGGCGCCCCTGAGCGACGGCCCGCGGCCGCCTTCCCGCCCTGACCGGCGCGGCCGTGGGCCGTCTTCCTGTGCCATGCGGACGGTTCCATCAAAGTGCGATCCCTCCCTTGTTCGTCGCTGATGCAGCCATTTTTTACCGGGGTGTTGACTAGATAAAACAATTGGATTTACAGTCCTGGCCACCGGAGTAGCCGCAGCGCACGAAGGCTGGCAGACCCTCCACCAGGAACGGGCCCTGGTCCCCGGTATGCCGATCACCGAGAACGTCCAGTACCCCACCATCGACGGGGTCGCCGCCCCTCCGCCGCGTATCGGTGGCGGCCCCTCGAACGGGCTTCCCCTCGCCGGCGCATCACCCCGGAAGGTCCTGCACCACACCCCTGCCTCACCCATCAAGGAGCCGCCATGTCCGGAATCAGCCGTCGCAACATCAACCGGGGCGCGTTGGGCGTCATCGGACTGTGCCTGGCCGCAACGGCGTTGCCGGCGGGCGCAAGCGCAGTGCTCCTGGCCAGTCCCGCCAGCGCAGCGACCAGTAGCGTCGTCCCGATCGATTTCTCCTCGCTGACCCAGCCCACCGACGCCGTCTCCAACCAGGTGGTCACGGTCCTGCGCAACAGCAACAAGTTCGCGGTGACCACTTGGTGGGACACCACGAAGAACTACGACGCGCAGACGGGCGCCTACCTGGACTTCGGCGGCACCGGTGAGAACAACATCCGCCCGGGGGCCGCGCAGGTATTCGGTCTGGCGACCGCGCTGAGCATGGGCGTGTACTCCCCGACCCAGACCGGGGTGACGAAGGCGGCAGCAGAGGCGATGGCCGTCAAGCTGATCAGCTCGCTGGCCTACCGGCACAAGGTCAACCTGGGCAGCACCGGCTGGGGCGACCACTGGCAGAGCGCGCACTGGACGGCCTTCGCCGGCACCGCCGGCTGGCTCATGTGGGACAAGCTGTCCACCACGGACCGCGAGAATGTCCGCAAGATGGTGGAGTACGAGGCCAACCGCTACAACACCTACCAGCCCGGCTACTACCGCAACGCCGACGGCACCTACGCCTCCCCCGGCGACACCAAGGCCGAGGAAGTCGCCTGGAACAACACCGTCCTCGCCCTGGCCGCATCCATGATGCCCGACCACGCCAACAAGCAGACGTGGATGAAGCAGGTCGTCGCGCTCTCCCTCAAGGCCAACTCCCGGCCCTCGGACGTCGGCACCGGCGCGGACGCCGGGAAGACCATCAATGGCTTCAGGCTCGGCAGCATGGCGGGCTCCAACGTCAACCAGGACGGCACCGTCGTCAACCACGACATCGTCCACCCCGACTACATGGAGTCGTTCGCCATCAACCTCAGCGGCGCGCTCACCCTGGGCCTGTCCAAGCAGGACACCCCCTACGCGGTACGCCGCAGCTATGACCGCATGTACGACGCCCTCGTCGACCTGAACTTCCCCGCCGGCACCATGCCCTACACCGACCCCAAGATGGCGACCAAGAAGTTCAACAGCCCCGGCGGGAAGATCTACGCCGGCACCAACACCACCCCGGGTGACAACAGCGACATCTACTACCCCATGGGCAACGACTGGGGCTCCTCCCGGCGCATGCAGTTCGCCACCATGGATGTCTTCGCCGACAGCTTCAAGGAAGACGGCCTCGCCAGCGTCAAGGGCGCCACCTGGGCTGCCCAGCACCTCAACAAGGTCCAGAAGATGCAGGAAAGGTCCGCCGACCGACGCACCTACACCAGCGCAGGCGAGGACTACTACCCCGGCCGGGAAGAGTGGGTCTCCCACCACGCCGCCTGGGCCTACCTCGCCAGAGTCATCAGCACCAACGGCATGTACAACGTCACCCAGGCCTCCTACTGACGGGACCCTCCACCGCGACGACGGTCCGCTGGTTCTCCAGCGGGCCGTCTGCGGTCGTGGGTGTCCTGGGCACTGCGTTGGACCAGCTGAGGCATCAGGGCGACCCATCGCGACATCGCCCGTGCCGAACCCCTGCGGTTCCGGCCGCTGGGGCGCGTCGGTCAAGCGCCCGGCATCACTTCGCGGCTCCAGCCGCAGGGCCGAAGACCGGCATCCCCCCACACGGACGGTCGGCAGGTTCCATCCGGCCGCTTCCACCCTGCACATGACTGGACGGACCATGCCCAAGCATATGAAGAGACATTTCACCCCGACCGCTCTCGCCGCGGCCGGGCTTCTGTTGTTTGCGTCTCACCCGGCCACCGCAGCGGTCAAGGGAGGCAATGTATCGATCGGCTGGTCGATCCCGAACGTCCCCTCCTCGGGGCTGACCAACATCACCTTCCCGCTCACCGTCCACAGCGGCACCGCCCACCAGAGCGGCCTCTACTTCGCGCAGATGTACAGCTTCCAGAACAACCGCGCTTACATCGGGCTGCAGCCGCGCATCAACAAGGACGGGAAGGAGCGCCTGCGCGGTGTCTTCTCCGTCTTCGGCGACGGCACCTCCACAGCCGACCCCAACTGCAGCAGTGGTGCCGACGGCGGATCCGGCGTCAGCTGCGGGGTGGAGTTCAACGCCGCCTACGGCCACAAGTACAACCTCAAAGTCGCCCGTACGGGCACCAACACCTGGACCGGGACAGCCACCGACAGCGTCACTGGCACATCGACCCACATCGGCACCTACAAGCTGGCGTCCGGCAGCGGCAACCTCAAGGGTTACGAGAGCGGCTTCGTCGAGTACTACCTGAAAATCCCCAGCTGCTCCATGATGCCCCGCACCGACGTTGACTTCCTCGGCCCCACCTCCACGGACGCAGGAGGCCTGACCGGCACGAGCAAGGCCTACGACGAGTACCAGGGCGATTGCATCGGCAAGGCGCAGTACCAGGTCACACCGGTCGGTAACGGCGCGCGCGTGACCCGCGGCCTTGCAGGTACCAGTACCTCCCTGCTGATCTCGAAGGCGTCCGGCAAATGTTTGGACAACTCCGGCTCCAGCACAGTCAACGGCAATCCGGTGGCCATCTATTCATGCGGCTCCGGAACCAACCAGCAGTGGACGGCTTACCCGGGTGGCCAGCTCACCGCCAACGGCCAGTGCCTCAGCACCTCAGGACAGGGCACCACCCAAGGCACCGGGGTCACCACATGGGACTGCACCGGCAACACCAACCAGCAGTGGTCCTTCAGATCCGACGGCACCCTCCGTGGCGTCCCGTCCGGGCTGTGCCTGGGTGTTGTCGGAGCGTCCACAAGCAGCGGCGCGAAGACCGAGCTACAGAATTGCAATGGCGGTACCGGCCAGCAATGGACACGCGGCTGAGCACCCCTGAACGGTCAGCCGGCAACACGCAGGGTGACACGGAACGTCCGCGGGCCCGGCCGACTCACGCCGACGATGCTGACAACGCACTCGTCATCGCGCTCGGCGTGGATCTCCCACTCTCGGAATCCGGCATCGGACTTGTAGGCGACGGCTACCAGCGTGACCGCGGACCCGTCGGCCGTGGGGTTCGCCCACCGCAGGCGACCGTCCAGTCGCAGCGGCACCATCCCTCCCACCGTGAGCGTCACCGTCCGCCCGTCGTTGTCCTCGGTGAGGAAACCCGGCGCGGACGGGAACGGAGAGGCCGGTCGCGAAGGCGGCACGGACAGCGGCGGCGTTTTCTCGGCGTTCTGCACCGCTTGCAGGAACGGGGTGTGGGCCTTCAGGTCACCATCGGTGTCGACCAGCTCGCCCGCGTCGAAAGCACCGTTGGCGAAGTTCAGCCAGGCCCCGAGAAGCTGACGGTCGAAGGCGCGCTTCGGGTTCAGCAGAGTAAGGAAGAGGGTGCTTGCCGCCTTCTGCTGTGTGGACATGCCGACGACCTCCGAGAAGACCGCGCTCGAGTGCTCGACGATCCTCAGATAGCAGTCGAGCCGTTCCTTGCCGAGCCCGGTGAGGTCCCCGGTCAGGTACTTGACGTACCAGACGTCGGCCAGGAGGGACAGCGGCGCGTTGCCCTGGACGACGAGCGGTATCCGGTCGGATCCGGTGCCCCCGTCGTCGTGTGCGATGAAGGAGAGGCCTTACAGGCACGGCTTGTCATAGGCGTGCCTGTGTGTCCGTCACATCGCGCGACTGAACGCTCGGACTGCGGTCCGGGTCGGGGTTCGGCGGGTTGACCAGGGAGGTGGTCGCGGTGTGCGGCGAGCCGTCGCCCCAGTCCCAGGTCGTGGTGTCGTCGTCGCCGAAGGCGACCTGCCTGCTCAACGTGAGGGTGGAGTCCGGCCGGTTGTTCTCCGACTGTCCCGGCAGGGGTACGGGCTTGCCGTCACCGGGATCGATGGTGGCGGTGAGCGGGTCGAGCCAGCCCGGGTCGGTGACCGTACCACTGACCGTGAGCGTGCCGCCCTCTTCCCGCGGCCCGGCGACGGTGAAGGTGATCTCGGGCGCGACATTGGTGACGGTCACGGTCGCTGTGTCCGTGTCCGTGTCCGCGCCCGCCGCGTTGCCGACCCGCAGACGCGCGGTGTACGTACCGTCCTGGCCGACGCGGTTGAATACCGGGTTGACGCCGGTTGCGTCGTCGTAGGCCCCGTCGCCGTCGAAGTCCCAGGTGTACGACGTGCCTCCGCCGGGGTTCCTACGAGATCGTCAACGCCGAATCCGGACTGTGCGCCGACATCAGCGGTGGTTCCACGGCGGTGGGCGTCGAGGTGATCCAGTGGACCTGCCACGGCGGCACCTACTCCGTCGCGTCGGTTCGTAGCGGACTGTTGCTCACAACCGCCTCCACGACCGCCGGCTCGCTGGTGACCCAACAACCGGACACCGGCTCGTCCCTCCAGCGGTGGACCATGTCCTGATGGGCAGGGGCCGGCCGGCACTCGGGAGTGCCGGCCGGCCCACCGGGGTCACTCGCGAGCGGTCACCAGGCAGGTGGCCCGGACGGGGTTGCCGCCTTCACCGGCCCTGGCGGACGTTCCAGGCGGAGACGTGGGCACGGGAGGTGAAGCCGAGCTTGGTGAGGATGTGCTCGACGGCCGTAAAGCGGTCGACCCGCCGGAGTCGATGGACCGGGACAAAGCGGCCCGGCTGTTCGCCGAGCACCCGGAGGCCTTCCTGTCGGGCCGGTCCCTCCCGGTCACGGCGGATCCCTCACGGCGCGCCGTCACCCGGGGAGAATTCGTAGCCGCGCACCTCCAGGCCGCCGGCAGACCTACTGGTCATGGCTTCACCCGTGACAACGTGCGGGACGGCACGGCGTACTACGCCTACGACGAGCCGTCCTGCGGCATCCGGATGATCTGCCTGGACACCAACTGCGTTCAGGGCGGGGCAGACGGCTGCCTCGACGCCGAACAGGGGCGCTGGCTGGAACGGCGCCTGGCCGAGGTGCACTCCCGCCACCGGGGAGCCGACGGTGCCGAGCGCCGGACCGGGAACGAGGACCACCCGGTCGTAGTCTTCTCCCACCACGGCCCCGACACGCTGCTGAACCATCGGGCCATGGCGCCGGACTCCTCGGGCCCCCTGCCCCTCGTGAGCGCGGACGAACTGATCGAGCTGCTGCACCGGTTTTCCAATGTTGTTTTGTGGTTGAACGGACACCGGCACGTCAACAAGGTCACCCCGCGGCCGGACCCGGCAGGGTACGGGGGCGGATTCTGGGAGGTCAGCACGTGCTCGGTGATGGACTGGCCGTGCCAGGCCAGGCTGGTCGAACTCCTGGACAACGGTGACGGCACACTCTCCGTCCTGTGCACGATGGTGGACCACGACGCCCCGGTCAGCCCGGACCTGACCCGAGGGCGCCCCGCGCTCGCCGCACTCCACCGTGAGCTCGCCTCCAACGCGCTCTGGTCCGGCCCCGCCACCGCCGGCACACCCGCCGACCGCAACGTGGATCTGCCTCTGCCCTTCCCCTGGCGGCCGGGACTGTAGATCGGACGCATCGCCCGCGGCACCGGCTACGGCTGCTCGCTTCTGCCCCTACGGAGAGTGGACCGATTGCAGCCATCTGCGATCAGATGCTCAATTCAGTGTTCACTTGATACACATCTATTGACTCCGCTCCGGCCATGGCTTCAGGATGGCGACAGTCGAAGAACCGCACTGGTCCGCCCCATCGTCCCCCGCGGCCCGGACTCCAAGGACCCCTTGGGAGTGATGCGGACGGCCAGTGGCCCACCCCAGCCACACCACGTTCCCGACACACATCCGGGCGACGCTGTAGCCGTCAGGCCTGTCGCTCCCCGCGCCCCGTACGCACCCCTCCTCCACACCATTCGCCGAGCACAAATGGAGCTTCCTGTGCCCCCCTCCCAGCACATGGCCTCGTCCGCAGCGAAGGCCGTCACCGGGCCCCGCCGAGCCCTCCGGCAGACCGCTGCCCTGCTCACCGCGACGGCGAGCCTGACCTCCCTCGTCATTGCGGCCACGACCCAGCCGTCGGTCGCGCTGTCCCGCCCCGTCCCGGGCGACACGGTCAACGTCGACCACTCCTATGCCACCACGCCGAAGATGATCCTGCGCTCGGAGGGCTGGCGGAACACGACAGCGGCCAGCATGAAGAAGACGGCCGATGACGCCGTCTCCACCGGTCTCCGCGATCTGGGCTGGAACACGGTCTCCTTCGACGACACGTGGGCCGTGCGGGGCGACTGTACCGACTGGGACACCAATGCCACCGTCGTGCCGAACTGCAAGGACGGGCGCGACACGGCCACCGGCAACCTCATCCCGTCGCCGACGAAGTATCCCAACGGTCTGAAGGACGTCGGCGATTACCTGCACGGCAAGGGGATGCTCTTCGGCGTATACACCAGCGGTGGCAAGTACATGTGCGATACGGGTGGGCGTTCGGCCGCCTCTCCGGGCAGCTACGACAACTTCGAGAAGGACTTCAAGTTCCTCGCGAGCGCAGGCGCCGACTACATCAAGCTCGACTACTGCGGTGAGCCGAACACGAGCAACAAGTGCTGCTACACCATTCTCGACAGCGACACCGAGATCAACTCGGCCATCGAGTCGTCGCGCCGGGCAGCCGCCGCGATCAACGCGGTCAAGACGGACGCGGACCCCGGCAAGCGTCGGTCGATGGTGCTGAACATCTCCGCGCCGGCGTACGCGAACTGGGAGAACGACACCTACGACACGCCGCTGTACCAGCGCATGATGAACAGCATCGGGCCGGCCGGACACGCCTACCGCATCGGCGGTGACGTCGGCGGCACCAGCTGGGCGGGCACCGTCGGACTCGTCGACATGGTCGAGCAGATGCGCTCGTACGGCAAGCAGGGCCACTTCCTCGACCCCGACCGGCTGTACTTCGACGATTCCGTCCTGACGAGCGACAACAAGCTCGGCGGCTACGGGATGTGGGCGATGCAGAACAGCCACATGGTCGCGATGGTGCGGAACTCCAATTCCAGCGGCGCCATCTCGGCCACGCAGGCGAACCTCATGAAGAAGGCCGACCTGATCGCGGTGGGGCAGGACGCGTTGGCCGTTCCGGCGAAGCGGGTGGCCCGGGGCACCGGGTACGACGTGTTCGCCAAGCCTTTGAGCAACGGCGACTACGCTGTCGCGATCATGAACCGTTCGGCGACGGCGTCGGTCACGGCCACGACGCGGGGCTCGGTGATAGGGACAGCCGCGAAGGCGTTCACGCTCTCGACGATCCTCGGACCCAACGTCTCGTCCATCGACGCGGCCGGCAGCTTCAGCGTCACCGTGCCGGCGGGCTCGACGGCCATGTACCGCCTGAAGGCCGCTCCTACGGCCACGTACACCGGGTGGAACTTCGGGCTCGACAGCTCGACGGCCCGCAACGCCACCGCGATCACCGACGGTGACGCGCCGACCGCGGGCACCTGGGACGCGAGTGGTCGTACCCTGTCGTCCGACCGGCTGGCAGGCAACGCCCAGCTGCCGAACGGAACGGCGCTCAGCGTCAAGGCCGGGCAGACCGTTACGGTCGGCGGCGTCGGCTACACCTGGCCGAACACCACGTCCGGGAACTTCGACTCTGTCAAGCCGGTCGGGCAGACGATCGACTACGCGTACACCGGTTCTACGGTGAACTTCCTCGGCGCCTCGGGCGTCGGCGAAGCCGGTGGGTCCATACGCCTCAACTACAGCGACGGCACGTCCAGCACGTCGACGTGGGGCTTCCCCAGCTGGAGTTGCGCGCCCGCGACGAACTACCCGGCGACCGTCGCGTTCAAGGTGTTCGGGCGCAATGACACCCGCGGCCCGGCGGACCTGGGAACCGGGTTCTGTGTGTACACGAAGTCGGTGTCGATCGCGTCCGGGAAGACGCTGGCGTCCATCACCCTGCCGAACGCGCCGAGCGTGCGCGTCTTCGCCATCAAGGCGAACTGACCGTCCGATCCGGCGGTCATCGCCGGATCGATGACGATTGCAAGACAAGGAGGGACCCCGCCGGGTGGGTAGCGGCGGGGTCCGATGGTATGCGGGGCCGGTACGGGCCGGCGTTCTCAGCTGAGGTGGCACCAGACGGTCTTCCCGTTCGGGAGGGGAATGGTGCCCCAGCAGGTTGCCAGTGCGTCCACGAGTGCGAGGCCGCGTCCGTGCTCTTCGTCGGCGCCGGAGGTCCTGGCGACCGGCAGTCGCGGGTCCGCGTCGGTCACGGCGATGGTCAGGTCGTAGCGGTTCCAGTACACGTCCAGGTGGACCGCGCAGGGCGTGCTGCCGGTGTCGGCGTGCGTCAGTCCGTTGCTGAGCAGCTCGGTCGCCAGCAGCGAGGCCGTGTCGATCAGGTCCTCGGTGCAGCCGAAGGCCTCGAGGGCCTCGACGAGACGCCGGCGCAGGGCGCTGATGCCCGCGACGTGGTCGGTGGTGAGACTCAGCTCGGGGCGCTGGTCGGCGTCCACGGAGGTGGACCGGGGCTGGAGCTGAACGGCTGCGGTGGACATTTGGACTCCCGGGATCAGGCATATCGGGTGGTGTATCCAGATTTGCCGGTCCGAGGGTGGTGCACAGCCGTGGTACTACCTGTTCGGTACCTGTACGTGGAGCACGTAGTCCACTCGCGCAGGCGCGGGCGGCGTCCGCGCCTGGGAGCGCAACCTCAGGTTGACGGGGCTTGGGGTCCTGGCGCGCACCAAGAGCCTGATCCCCTGAACCAACCCGACGGTGCGGTGTCTGAGGAAGCCCTGCTCGATCGCAATTGATCGAATGATCAATTGCATGTTCATGTAATATCAATATCGTGACGTCGATCTGGCCCTGTCGCAAGATGGCGGCGCGCGTGACTACCGGGCAGCGGCATGGTTGCTCCTGTTGTTCGTGTCCCCGGCCGTGGGTGGTTCGTACCGCGTTCCGGCCGAGCCGGCTCCGCCATCGGCTCCTCGGCCACCGGCTTCACCCTCAAGGACCTCTGGACGAAGGCCACCAGCACGAGCACGGGCACCCTTTCCGCCTCCGTGCCCGCGGGCAGCCGCGACCTCTACCGGGTCAATGCCGGCACCACCTTCACCGGTGGGACCAAGGCCCAGCTGACTTACGGGGCTGATCCCGTGGCGGCTCGTCCTTCGTGACGGGCCGCTCGTACGTCGTCTCCTGACGACCTACTAGATCCGTAGCCTGGCCGTCGAGAGCAGCCGGGGTGTGAAGGAGGTTCACATGACCAGTGCTGAGCAGAGCGACCGTCGTGCCCGCACGCCCCACCTCCACCAGAACGCACAGAGGCTGCAGAGCGCGCTGTGCGTCATGCCCGCCGCGGCCGCGGCCGTCCCGACGCTCAGACGCCTGACCCGCAGGTTGATCGAGCAGTGGCACCTCCCTGAGGAGGTCGGGGAGGCCGCGGCTCTCATCGTGACGGAGTTGGCGGCCAACGTGGTGCGGCACAGTGGCAGCCCCGAGGTGGCTCTGCGGATCACAGTGGGCGACGGCCGAGTGGCGGTTCAGGTCCGCGACTTCGGCCAGTGGCGATCTCCTCGTCCGCGCTCGGGGGGCGCGATGGCCGGCGGTGGCCGCGGCCTGGACCTCGTCGGCGCCTTCGCCACCGGCTGCGAGATCCTGTCGACCGGTGCCGGCACCAGGGCGACGGCCTCGATCGCGCTGCCCGTCTGAGTCCGTCACCTTGTTCGCACGGCACCGGGCACCGGGAGATCTTCCCGGTGCCCGGTGCCGTTCTCAGACGCGGAAGGCGGAGCAGGCCCTCAGGGCGTGACGCCGGAGGAGGCGCGGAGCTTCAGTTCCGGCAGCAGTTCGACGTGGTGCGTGGGGAGAGACGAACCGCCGTCCAGCCGATGGAGCAGCAGGTCCAGTGCTGCCGCGCCCACGGCTCGCTTCGGCGGCGCGACCGCGGTCAGCGGTGGAGCCGCCAGAGCCGCGAAGACGTCGTCGTACGAGACCAGGGCGACGTCCTCGGGTACGTGGAGGCCACGCGCGCGGAGCAGCGGAGTGAGCTGGATGGCGTCCCGGTCGTTGTGCACCAGCACGGCCCGCACACCCGCGGCGGTGCCTTCGGCGATCCGCGCGGCGACCGAGTCGGGGTCCGCCCCGGGCTGGGGGATGTCGATCACCGGTTGCGGTTCGAGCCCCAACAGCCGGACGCCCTCCTCGTAGCCGGCGCGCACCTGGTGCGCCGTCCAGGTGTCCGTGCGTGCTGCGAGCAGCACCGATCCGTGCCCCAGCGAAGCCAGGTGACGCAGGGCCAGCAGGACGCCGTGCCGATGGTTGGACGAGACTCCGTCCAGCTCGGCGCAGACACTGCCGGCGGCGGCGCGCCGCTCGACGAGGACGACCGGCACCGGCAGGTCGCGGAGCCAGGCGCTGCCCTCGCTGTGGGCGTCCACCCTCCAGTCCGGGGTGACCAGCAGTCCGTCGACATCGGATTGCATCAACTGCTCCACCTGGGCGCGATCGTCCGAGGCCCCGTACGCGGCGACGCCCAACACCAGGCGGGCACCTGTACTCGCCGCGGCCGAGCGTGCACCGGCGATCACTTCGTCGAAGTACGAACCAACCGTGGGGACGAGCATGCCCACGACCCGAGGACGCCGGGCGGGGGCGGCAGAGCTGCCGCTGAGGGGCATCGAGACCGAGCCGTGGGAGCGTTGCACCAGCCCCATGTCGGAGAGCGTCGCCACGTCCCGGCGGACGGTGACCGCAGGAAAGCCGAGCCGCTCGGCCAGATCCACGACGCGAACCGCGCCGAGTTCCCGGACGACATCAAGGATCCGGGCCCGGCGTTCCTCGGCCGTGATCGTCATGCTGCTGTATCCCCTTTTCGTGCCCGACGGCTACCTGGTCCTACTGGTGGGATCAATTTGTATCATTCGATCGAAAGGCGCGGAACACCTTTCCCGCACACCCCTGAGCCTGGTGCACCTCCTCGTGGCGGTCGGACCAGGAGCTGCTGCGCATGCCGTGAACGCATCGAAGAGCAGGTCAGAGGCCGATGCGGGTGAAGTGGACTGCCGTGGGGACGGGCTCGGTCCTGCGTGGAGGCTGATCATTTCTCGATCGACTCACCCGAGAAATAGGCGGACGCTTCCTGTCTGGGGGCGATTCGGCCCGCAGGGACGACGGCAGAGGGCGGCCGGGAGGGGAGCCGTCAACCCTCCCGCGAGGCGAGGAAGCGAGCCCCGGCCGCGAGGAGCCCCGGCAGCGGCGGTGCCGAGGGGAACCACGGCGCCTCGTACTCCCAGGACACCCAGCAGCCGGCCGGCAGCAGGCTCAGGCACGCGTCGAGCGGCAGCATGCCGGCACCGAGCGGCAGCGGGGTGAGGTCGTCCGGACCGGCGATGTCCTTCACCTGGACGTAGCCGAGGTACGGAGCCAACGCGGTGAACGACTCCGGGGGAGACTCACCTGCCAGGTGGGTGTGCAGGACGTCCCAGAGCGCTCCGACGGACGGATGGTCCACCAGGTCGAGCACCCGGGCCACATCCTGTCCGCCCCGGTGCGAGTCGTGGGTCTCCAGCAGGATCCGCACGCCGAGGGCGTGGGCGGTGTCCGCTAGGGCGGCCAGGCGGAAGGCCGCCCTCGCGTCGGCCTCGGCCGTCGGCCGGTCGCCGCCGCGCAGGAACACCCGCAGGTGCGCGGCACCGAGGTCGGTGGCCAGCAGTAGCTGGTCGCGGACCTCGGCGAAGAGCTCGCGGTCGTCGCCCGGAGCCCCGACGCCGGCGTATCCGGTCAGCGCGACCGGTGTGATGCCCGCGGCGGCGATGGCCCGGGCGGCCGCCCTCCGTTCGGCGCCGGTCATCGCCGGGTGGATCGGTTCGCCGGGGGCGCAGCGCAGTTCCAGCCCACTCCAGCCGTGAGCTGCGGCCAACCGCAGGACCTCGGCGAGCGGCCGACCGGGCAGGCCGAGGGTAGAGAGTGCGATTCGCACGATGGTCAGTCCTTCGGGGTGACGGTGCTGACGGTGACCCGGCCCGGCCCGAGGAGCGCCTGATGTCCACTGCCGTCCGGCCAGAGCACGCGCACCGACCGGCCCTCGACGCTCACGTGCGGCACCCGGAAGGAGCGCGGGTCGGATCCGGAGAGCCGTGCGGTGGCGACGAGGAGCGCGGGGCCGTGCGCCGGCGTACGGCCGGCGAGCACGGGTACCGCGGCTGCGGTGCCGAAAGCGGTGCCGGTCGGGACAGGCTGGCAGCTGGACTCCGTGAAGCCGTGGAGGCCTTGGAGCGCGGACGTCAGATTGGCACTCGGCCCGGTGGCGGTGGCCGTGGCCAGGAGGCCGTCGCACGTACTGTTCACGTGGTTCCCGGCCGCCGCCCAGCCGCTCTGGCGTACCTCGGTGCCGGGCTCGGCACCGGCGACTAGGTGGACGTGGACCTCCTCGGCGCCGGAGGCCAGGACGAGAGAGGTGACGGTGACTCCGTCCAGGTCGAGGCCGCCGAGCCGTGGGCGGTGGGCTGATGCCGCCCAGCCGTCGCCGGTTCCGAGCGGCCGGATCCGACCGCGCTCGCTCGACTTGCCGGCGACGACCAGACCGAAGTGGTTGTCCGGGGGGCCTTCGAAGGCCGGCCCGGTCGCGGTGGAGTAGGCGAGCCGTGCGTAGAGCGGGCTGTCGGGCAGTACCTCGTGGGCCGGCTGGTCGTCACTGCCGTGGTTGTGCAACCGGACGAGCCCGTCGGCGGCGGTGGACTGGATCAGCCAGCCGGGTCGGGGCAGGGCAACGGTGGCGTCCGCGGTCTCTGATGGGCCCGGTTCCTCGACGGCGGTCCACACCGGGTGGTCGGCCGGCAGGAGGAGGCCTACGAACGCCTTGCTCGCCCAGTAGGGCGAGGCAGGACCCGAGTACTCCTGGACCATCGGTGCGTACGGCCCGGACCAGCCGAGCGTGAGCAGACCGTCGGCGTCGAGGGCCCCGCGGTCGAGGAAGTAGCGCAGGGCGCCGGAGGCGAGGCGGCGGGTGGTGCCGGGGGACAGCGGTGTGTGACCGCTGAGGGCCCCGGCCCACAGGGGAGCGGTCGCGGCGAAGCGGTAGATGAGCGAACGGCCCTGGTGGAGGGGGGCGCCGTCCGCGCCGAAGGTGCGGGCGTATCCGTCGAGGTGGGCGGCGAGCCGCGGGCCGTAGACGTCGAGCAGGCGGCGGTCGTCGGCGAGGTGGGCGTGCAGGACCGGGTAGAAGTGGAAGGCCCAGCCGTTGTAGTGGTCGAACGCCCGGGGGCGGCCGTCGGTGTACCAGCCGTCGCCGAGGTACCACTGCTCGATCTTCTCCAGACCACGGTCGACAGCGCGCCGGTCGGCGCCGTCCGGGTCCGGGACCGACCCGGCCGGGCCGCCGGTCTCGGAGAGGAAGCCTCCGACCATCGCGGGAAAGAGCCACCAGTTGTTGTCCACGTGGGTGACCCGCAGGGCGGGGGCCAGCCAGGCGCGTACGCGGGCGCGGGTCGGCTCGTCCATCCGGTCCCAGAGCCACCGGCGCGTGAGGCGCAGCGCCACGGCGATGGAAGCGGCCTCCACCAGTGCCTGGCAGCGGTCGGTGATCGCCGGCCAGGAGACGAGGTCCCCGTCGGCGAGGTCGCGCTCGGCGGTCGGGGTGCGGGTGCCCGCGGCCAGGCCGGCGGCGTACTTCGGCAGCAGCCCGTGTGGATCCTCGCCACCGGCTCCGGCCACTCGGAAGGCGGCGAGCAGGAAGGTGCGTGCGTAGCCCTCCAGGCCGTCCGAGCGCCGGCCGGACACGCTGGGCCGTTCACCCGGGAGGTTGATCAGTGCGTGCTCGGGGCCCGCGTGCCGCTCGACGGCAGTGAGCAGGCCGTCGGCCACGGCCTCCCAGTGGGCCCGGGTCCAGCCGGTGTGGGGGCTGAGCGTTCGGTCTTCGGGGGGAAGCGCGAGCGTGGGCATGTCGGTGCTCCTGGGCCGGGGGAGGGGGGATCCGATCGCGGTCGGCCTGGTCCATCGGCCGCCGTTTCCGACCGAATGATCTGAAGAGGGCTCAACCGATTCCCGACCCTATCCACTGGCAGCAAGATCTCCCAGAGTCCATGTGATCACAATGGGATCACGTCTGATCATTTGATCGATCGGGTCTTGACTCTGATCTGAGGTGGTCGCAGGATGGGCCCACCCCGCCGACGATCGACTGCCGACGATCGGCGCTTCCGGCACACCGCCGTCCTTCCCCCAGGAGTCGAGCATGCCCACCACTCCCTTCTCCTCGCGCCGTCACAGAACGCGTGCCGCCGCCACCCTCACCACTGCCGCGGTCTCCGTGGCGCTGCTGGCCGCCTGCGGGAGCAGCACGGACAGCGCCGCCCCCGCCGAGGACGGCAAGCCCGTCACCATCACCTTCTGGGGCTGGGCCAAGGGAACCCAGGAGGTCGTCGACGCGTTCAACGCCTCGCACAAGGACGTCCAGGTGAAGTTCGAGGCGATCCCCTCCGGCAACGCCGGGGGCTACGCCAAGATCTCCAACGCGGTGAAGGCGGGCAACGCCCCCGACGTCTTCAACACCGAGTACGCTCAGCTGCCCGACTTCGTCAGCAAGGGTGCCGTCCAGGACATCACCAAGGTCGTCTCCTCCGAGCTGAAGGCCAAGTACCTCCCGCAGTCCGTCGAGCTGACCACGCTCGGCGGAGCCACGTACGGGCTGCCGCTGGACGCCGCCCCGCAGGTCTTCTTCTACCGCAAGGACCTGTTCGACAAGGCCGGCATCACCTCCCCGCCGAAGACCTGGGACGAGTACCGTGCGGCCGCCGAGAAGCTGAAGAAGGCCGACCCGAACTCCCGCATCGGCACCTTCTTCCCCGACGACCCGGGCGTCTTCGAGGCGATGTCCTGGCAGGCCGGAGCGCACTGGTTCAAGGGCGCCGATGACAGTTGGAAGATCGACATCAAGGGTGCGGAGACCCAGCGGGTCTCCGACTACTGGCAGAAGATGATCAGCGATGACCTCGTCCGGGTCGAGCCGTCGTTCAGCCAGCAGTGGACGGCCTCGCTGCAGAAAGGCGGGACCGCCGGTTACCTCGGAGCCGCCTGGGGCGGCGGCGTACTGAAGTCCACGGTGCCCGACACCAGCGGCAAGTGGGCCGCGGCCGCCGTTCCGACCTGGGACGGACAGCCTGCCAGCGGCATGCTCGGCGGCTCGACCTTCGCCGTCTCCAAGGACAGCAAGAAGGCCAAGGCCGCGGTGGAGTTCGCCAGTTGGGCCACCACGACCCCCGAGGGCATCCAGGCGCGCATTGCCTCCGGCACCTCCTCGATGTTCCCTGCCTCTCCCGCACTCGTCCCGGTCGCCAAGGCGGCCTTCAAGACCGACTTCTACGGCGGCCAGGACATCTACTCGATCTTCGTCGACGCGGGCAAGTCCATCAAGCAGGGCTGGGAGTGGGGCCCGGCGATGGGCGCCACCAACAGCGCGATCAAGGACTCGTTCGGCAAGCTGAGCCAGGGCGGCACCATCCAGACGGCCGTCGACGCCGGACAGCAGGCCACGGTCGCGGAGCTGAACCACCGCGGGCTCAAGGTCGCCGAGTGACGCACCACTCGACCCGTACGCCGTCCTCCCGCGCCGCCGTCAGCCGGCGCGGGAGGGTCGGGGCGCCCACCATCCTGCTCGCCCCGTTCCTGCTGCTCTTCACGGCCTGCACGCTGATCCCCATTGGCTACGCGGCCTACCTGAGCCTCTTCACCGAGAAGCGCTCGGGCCTCGGATTCGGCGGCGGCCAGACCCTCTTCACCGGCCTCGGCAACTACACCAGGGCACTGACCGACCACGCCTTCCTCGACGGCTTCTGGACCACGGCCCAGTACTGCCTGCTGTACATCCCGGTCATGATCGGCATCTCGCTGCTGCTCGCCCTGCTGCTGGACTCCACCCTGGCCAGGGCTCGCCGCTTCTTCCAGTTGGCCCTGTTCCTGCCGCACGCCGTGCCCGGCATCATCGCCGCGCTGATCTGGATGTACCTGTACACCCCCGGCATCAGCCCGGTCATCGAGGCGCTCGACTCCCTCGGCGCACAGGTCGACGTGCTCGGCCACCCGCTGCCCGCCGTGGTCAACATCGCGATCTGGGAATGGACCGGCTACAACATGGTGATCTTCTACGCCGCGTTGCAGGCCATCCCGCGCGAGGTCCTGGAGGCCGCGGTGGTCGACGGAGCCGGTCCCCTGCGCACCGCGTTCAGCGTCAAGATCCCCCTGATCCGGGCCTCGATCTCCATGGTCGGGATGTTCACCGTCATCGGCTCCCTCCAGCTGTTCACCGAGCCGATGATCCTGCACGGCACGGCCCCGGGCGTGATCACCACATGGACCCCGAACATGTACGCCTACACCGCCGCCTTCGAGCGCGGTGACTACGGCCTCGCGGCGGCCGCTTCCGTCCTGCTGGCCGTCGTCGCCGCCACCCTGTCCTTCGTCGTCACCCGACTCACCCGCGTCCGGTCCGACCGCCGAGCGGAGGCCACCACATGACCACCCTCACCCGCCCCGACCGGACCCGCGCGCACACGGCCGCGCCCGCGCCACGCAGGCCGGTACGGCGTCCGGCCTACCTCTCGAAGTTCGCGGTCAACGGCGCCCTGGCGCTGTTCGCCGCGTACACCCTGCTGCCGCTCGGCTGGCTGCTCACCGCCGCCGCCAAGAAGACCGGCGACCTCCTCGGCGGGCGCACGCTCACCCCGGAACGCTGGAACCTCGGCCAGAACCTCAGCGACCTCTTCACCGCCGACGGCGGCGTCTACTTCCACTGGTACCTCAACTCCCTGCTCTACGCGGGAATCGGCGCCGTGCTCTGCGCGTTCGTGTGCATCTGCGCCGGCTACGCCTTCGAGGTCTACGCCTTTCGCGGCAAGGAGAAGCTGTTCGGCCTGGTACTGCTCGGCGTCCTGGTGCCCAGCACCGCGCTCGCGCTGCCCATGTACCTGATCGCCTCGAAGGTCGGCGTCGTCAACACGTTCTGGGCGGTCTTCCTGCCCTCACTGGTCAACCCGTTCGGGGTGTACCTGGCCCGGGTGTTCTGCGCCGGCTACGTACCCGGCGAGGTCCTGGAGGCCGCCCGGATGGACGGCGCGAGCGAGCTGCGCACCTTCTGGTCCATGGGGCTGCCCATGGTGATGCCCGGCTTCGTCACCATCTTCCTCTTCCAGTTCACCGCCATCTGGAACAACTTCTTCCTGCCGCTCGTGATGCTCTCAGACAACCGGCTCTTCCCGGTCAGCCTCGGTCTGTACACGTGGAACACCGAAACCCGGGCCTTTCCCGAGTACTACCCGCTGGTGGTCACCGGCTCACTGCTCGCCGTCATCCCCCTGGTGATCGCCTTCGTCGCTCTGCAACGGCACTGGAAGGCCGGCCTCACCGCGGGCAGCGTCAAGTGACTCGTCCCGGGCCACCCGAACACCACCTGGAGAAACGAGTGCCCCATCCGCCGACCGCGCCCACGGACAGCCCGGGTGCGACCGCATCCGAACCGCTGCGCCCGCGGCCGCGGGCCGTCCTGGCCATGCACCCCCGGCTGGCGCCCCACCTGCTCGACCCCCGCACCCTGGTGCGGCTGACCAGCCTCGCCTCGCTGGACCCGTCCGTCATCGTCGACGACTTCACTACCCCCGAGGCCGTCGCCGTCCTGGCCGAGACAGAGGTCATCATCAGCAGCTGGGGGTGCCCGCCCATCGACGAGTCCGTCCTGGCCGCGGCACCCGGCCTGCGCGCCGTCATCCACGTCGCCGGGTCGGTCAAGCACCACATCACCGATGCCTGCTGGCAGCGCGGCATCCGGGTCACGTCGGCGGCCTGGGCCAATGCCCTGCCGGTGGCCGAGTACACCGTCGCGGCCGTCCTGTGGGCCAACAAGCAGGTCCTGCGCCTGGCCGCCGAGTACCGCGAGCGGCGTGCTCCGTACGACTGGCAGCACGCCAACCCCGGCATCGGCAACTACCGTCGCACCGTAGGCATCGTCGGGGCGTCCCAGATCGGCCGTCGCGTGCTCGAACTGCTCCGCCCGTACGACCTCGAACTGCTGCTCCACGACCCGTTCGTGGACGCTGCCGAGGCTGCGGCGCTCGGTGCCCGGTCGATGCCGCTCGACGAGCTGTGCGCACTGAGTGACGTGGTGAGCGTCCACGCGCCCGAACTCCCCGAGACCCGGCACATGATCAACCGCCGGCTGCTCGCCCTCATGCCCGACGGCTCGACCCTGGTGAACACCTCGCGCGGCTCGCTGATCGACCAGGAGGCCCTGGTCGAGGAGCTGACGGCAGGCCGCCTCAACGCGGTCCTCGACGTCTCCACGCCGGACGTTCCGCCGGCCGACTCACCCCTGTACGACCTGCCGAACGTGCTCCTCACCCCGCACGTCGCCGGCTCGCTCGGCACGGAACTCCACCGGATGGCCACCGCCGCGGCGGAAGAACTCGCCCGCTACGCGGCGGACCTGCCCTTCGCCCACCCCGTGCTTCCCCAGAACATCCACCGCACAGCCTGATATCCGTCCAATCGACAGCAAAGAGGAGAGTGCGCATGCCGCGTAGGGTCATAGGCATCGTGATGAACGGCGTCACCGGCAGAATGGGCTACCGCCAGCACCTGGTCCGCTCCATCCTGGCCATCCGGGAACAAGGGGGCCTGGCCCTCGGCGATGGCGAGGTGCTGTGGCCCGAGCCGATCCTGGTCGGCCGCAACGCGGAACGGGTCAAGGGTCTGGCCGAGCGGCACGGTCTGGATCACTGGACCACTTCGCTGGACGAGGCCCTCGCCCACCCACTCGCCGAGATCTACTTCGACGCGCAGGTCACCACGGCTCGCGAGTCGGCCCTACGCGCCGCCATCGCGGCCGGAAAGCACGTTTACACGGAGAAGCCGACCGCCGAATCCCTGGCGTCCGCCCTGGAGCTGGACCGACTGGCCCGCGAAGCCGGAGTGTGCAACGGCGCGGTGCAGGACAAACTGTTCCTGCCGGGCCTGCTCAAGCTCAAGCGGCTGGTCGACAGCGGCTTCTTCGGCCGCATCCTGTCCGTGCGCGGCGAGTTCGGCTACTGGGTGTTCGAGGGCGATTGGCAGGAGGCACAGCGTCCCTCCTGGAACTACCGCGCCGAGGACGGCGGCGGCATGATCCTCGACATGTTCCCGCACTGGCGCTACGTGCTGGACAACATCATCGCCCCGGTCCGCTCCGTCTACGCCCACACTGCCACCCACATCACCGAGCGGGTGGACGAGCGGGGACTGCGCTATGCCGCGACCGCAGACGACGCCGCCTACGGCATCTTCGAGTTGGAAGGGGGCATCACCGCACAGATCAACTCCTCATGGGCCGTGCGGGTCGACCGTGACGAGCTCGTGGAGTTCCAGGTCGACGGTACCGAAGGCAGCGCGGTGGCAGGCCTGCGCAACTGCCGTTTCCAGCACAGGGCTTCGACGCCCAAGCCGGTCTGGAACCCCGACCTGCCGGTGACCGAGTCCTTCCGTGACCAATGGCAGCAGGTGCCGGACAACGGTGAGTTCGACAACGGGTTCAAGATCCAGTGGGAACTCTTCCTGAAGCACGTCGCCGTAGGCGCGCCGTACAACTGGGACCTGCTGGAAGGTGCCAAGGGCGTACAACTCGCCGAACTCGGCCTGCTCTCCGCCCGTGAGGGCCGCCGCCTCGACGTTCCGGAGCTGGAGGTCTGATGAGCTTCGGCAACAACCCGCCCGTCAAAAGGGTCGCCTTCGCCGCCGCCCACGTGGTCGCCGACCCGCACGGTGAGAACGCGCCCGGCGCACCTGCCGTCATCGACTGGGAGGCCACCCTCGCCTTCCGCCACCACCTGTGGTACCTCGGTCTCGGCGTCGCCGACGCCATGGACACCGCCCAGCGGGGCATGGGCCTCGACTGGACAGCCACCCGCGAGCTCATCACCCGCTCCGGGGTCGAGGCCCGCGCCGTCGGTGGACGACTCGCCTGCGGCGTCGGCACCGACCAGCTCACCGCCCCGACCGCGTCGCTGAGCGAGATCCAGGCCGCCTACGAGGAGCAGCTGGAGGTCGTCGAGGCAGCCGGCGCCCAGCCGATCCTGATGGCGAGCCGCGCCCTGGCCGCGGTGGCCCGGGAACCGGACGACTACCTGCGCATCTACGGGCGGCTGATCTCCCAGGCCGGCCGCCCGGTGGTACTCCACTGGCTCGGCGAGATGTTCGACCCGGCCCTGGCCGGTTACTGGGGTTCGCGGGACCTGGACCGGGCCACCGACACCGTGCTGACGCTGATCCGCTCGCACGCCGACCGCATCGACGGCATCAAGGTGTCCCTGTTGGACGCCGATCGCGAGGTCGCGCTCCGTCGTGCGTTGCCCGCCGGGGTACGCCTCTACACGGGCGACGACTTCAACTACCCGGACCTCATCCGCGGCGACGAATTCGGACACAGCGACGCGTTGCTGGGCGTCTTCGACCCCATCGCGCCCGTCGCGTCCGTCGCCCTGCGCGCGCTCGACGCCGGCGACCTCGACCGGTACGACGCCCTGATGACCCCCACGCTGCCGCTGGCCCGTCACCTGTTCGCCGCGCCGACCTACCACTACAAGACCGGCATCGTCTTCCTCGCCTGGCTGGCCGACCACCAGAGCCACTTCACCATGGTGGCCGGTGCGCAGGGCGCCCGCTCCGTCCCCCACCTGATCGAGCTCCACCGGCTCGCGGAGGTCGCCGGCATCCTGCCCGACCCCGAGCTGGCCGCGCACCGGATGGGTCGCTTCCTCACCGTCGTAGGAGTCGCGTCGTGAGCCGGCCGCTGCCGGGAGCGAACCGGCTCTCGCTCAACCAGATCACCACGAAGAACTGGAGCTTGTCCGAGGCCGTACAGGGCTGTGTCGACGCCGGGATCCCGGCGATCGGCCTCTGGCGGGACAAGGTCGCCCTGACCGGTGTGACCAAGGCCGCCAAGCTCGTGCGCGACGCCGGGCTCAGCGTCAGCACCCTGTGCCGCGGAGGCTTCCTCACCGCCGAAGGTCCCCACGCCCGTAAGGACGCGCTCGCCGACAACCTCCGTGCCCTCGAGGAGGCGGCCGAACTCGGCACCGACACCTTGGTCATGGTGGTCGGCGGTCTGCCCGAGGGCAGCCGAGACCTGGCCGGCGCCCGCGCCCGGGTCGCCGACCGGCTCGCGGAACTCGCTGCCCATGCGGGGGACCTGGGGGTGCGACTGGCGATCGAGCCGCTGCACCCGATGTTCTGCGCCGACCGCGCGGTGGTCTCCACCCTCGGCCAGGCCCTCGACCTCGCCGAGGCTCACCCCGTGGAGCAGGTCGGCGTGGTGGTCGACAGCTACCACGTCTGGTGGGACCCGGACCTGGAGCGCCAGATCGCCCGCGCTGGTTCGGGAGCGTCTGCGGCCGGGGGCGGGGGCAGGATCGCCTCCTACCAGGTCTGCGACTGGACCCTGCCCTTGCCGGCGGACGCCCTGCTCGGCCGAGGCCACGTGGGAGACGGCTACATCGACTTCGAGGCCTTGACCCGCATGGTCACTGCCGCCGGCTACACGGGCTGGATCGAAGTCGAGATTTTCAACGGGCAGGTCTGGAACGCTCCCGGCGCGCAGACCCTCGCCACGTTGGCCGAGCGTCACCTCGCGCACGTGGCGGGTTCGTAAAGGGCGCCGATTCGGCCCGGATGCTGCAGGGGACGGCCGCCGCGATGGAGGCCGTCCCCTCCGCCTTTACGTGGGCCCCACCGGCATACGTACCGTGCGGACGCGCGCATAGGTAGAGAAGCAGGTAGTACCACGGCTGTGCAGGGAACCCGGCCGGGCGAGTGTGGAGGCATGACCTGAGGCACCTGTCACCGACGGGGCCACGGGCGGTGTTCGAGCAGTCCCTGCGAAGAGGTACTCACCATGATCGGAAGGTCTGTGGACATGTCCACAGAGGAAGAAACCGCGAAGCACGGTTACCCGATGGTAGGCAGGGAGCGTGAGCTGTCCCTGCTGGCCTCCGTGTTCTCGCGTCCGACGGCGGTCGTCTTCGTGGAGGGTGAGGCGGGGGTCGGCAAGACCCGCCTGGTCCAGGAAGCGACGCGTGCGCTCTGCGACCGTGGCGTACGCGTGCTCGTCGGCCGGTGCCACCCGCTGCGGGAGCCGATTCCGTTCGGCCCCGTACTGGAGGCGCTGCCGGCCGCAGCCGACTGGCTCCCCGACGTGGCTCGGCTCAGCCCCCAGACCGGCGCGCTCGCGCCGCTGCTCCCCGGACTGGCCGACCACCTTCCGCCGGAGCCGCATACGCCGTCGGACCCTCGCCTCGCGCGGCTCCAGATCCTGGGGGGCCTGCGCGGCGTCCTGGAAGCCCTCTGCCCGGCGGTGCTCGTGGTCGAGGACATGCACTGGGCCGACGAGACCACACGGGAGCTCCTGCTATGGCTGGCACGTGACCCGCCGCCGGGCCTGACGCTCGTGTTCACCTACCGCAGCGAGGACCTGCCCCGGGCCACTCCGGTCCTGGGCGCCCCCTACCGGCGACCGCCCGGGACCAACGGGGCGGAGATCCGTCTCGAAGTCCTGACCGAGCGCGACGTATGCGACCTCGTCGGCGCCGTTCTCGGTGCGAGGGCCACCTCGAGGCTGGCGCGCTCGGTCCACGAGCGCAGCGCAGGGCTGCCGCTCGTCGTGGAGGAGGACCTTCTCTGCCTGACGGGCCGGGGGGCGGAGCGCCGGACGCAGGACGGGGAGGTGGACGCGCACGACGAGCTTGCGCTACTGGAGAGCGCCGAGGTGCCCCGAGCACTTCAGGAGGCGGTCCAGATGCGCATGGCGCGCCTGTCGGAGCCGGCGACCGCCCTCGTCCAGGCCGCCGCGGTCCTCTCCGTCCCCGCCGACTTCCCCACCCTGGCCGAGACGGCGGCCATGGACCTGGATGAGGCCACCGCGGCCCTCGCCGAGACGGTTCGGTCGGCCCTGCTGCGCGAGACCGGCCCCGCACTGTACGGGTTCCGCCACGCCTTGGCCCAGCAGGCCGTCTACCGCGACATCCTCGGACCGGTGCGCGACGGCCTTCACCGGCGCGCTCACCGAATCCTGGAGGCGCAGCCGACTCCGCCCCTTGTGCAGATCGCTCACCACACCCGGGCCCTCGGAGACGTGCGCAGGTGGCTGCGGGAGGCCGAGGCGGCGGCAGGCCAGGCGCTCGCCCTCGGGGACGACGGAGTGGCCATCGCCCTCAACCACGACATCCTCAGGCAGCCGGGCGTGAGGCCCGATGTCCGCTCTCGCGTCGCGCTGAACCTGGCACGCATCGCCGATTACAGCGTCGACTACGCCGCGGGTGCCACGGCGCTGCGGCGGATCCTCGCTGATCCCGAGCTGGAGCCGGAAGCGAGAGGGGAGGTACGGCTCGCCCTCGCACTGTTCCTGATCGATCAGCAGGGCGAGAAGCAGGGCTACGCCGAGCTCGAACGCGCCGTGGACGAATTGCGGAACCGGCCCGACCTCTCCGTGCGTGCCATGACCTCCCTGGCCCGGGGCGAGCCCCACGTGCCCCGCGCGACGGCCAGGACGTGGATGCGGCGGGCCGAACGAGCGGTGTTCGAAGTCCCGTCGGCGCTCGCCAAGTCGGCGGTGCATGCCACCAGCCTGGACCTGATGGCTCGCGACGGGGATCCGGAAGTCTGGGACCTCGTGGACCAGCTCCCGAGGGACGTCGAGGACCGCGAGGTCCTTGGGCACCATCTGCGCGCCCTGAAGAACGTCGGCGTCGCCGCGATGGAGCGCGGCTTCGACGGACGGGGCACCCGTCTGTTGGAGGAGTGCCGCGTTCTCAGCTCCCGGTCCGGCTTCCGGACGACGGAGTGCAACAGCCGTGTCGCTCTGCTGACTCTTGATTGGCTGGGCGGCCGGTGGGACGGACTGGAGGAGCGGTTCCGCGTACTCGGTGCCGAGGCGCCCGACATGCTTCCGGTCACACGTGCCGCGGCGGGAGTCAGGGGGAACCTCGCGATGGCCCGAGGCCAATGGGCGCGTGCGTTGCAGGAGTTCCGTCGGGCGGTGCCCGTGGAGGACCAGTGCGCCGGGGCGGGTGAGGTGGTGTCGGCCGTGAGCGGCATTGCGCAGGTCCACCTCGCCCAAGGCGATGCGGAGGCGGCGTGGGCGGTCGTCGCCCCGGTTCTGGACCCCTCGCTCACGGCTCCGCGGGCGTGGGCCAACGGGTTGATGCTCGTGGCGGTCAGAGCCGCTCTCGAGTGCGGCCACCGCGACGCCGCCGAGCGCCTGGTCGACGCGGTGGAGGAGGACACCCGGGGCACGGACTCGCCGGCGGTTGCCGCCGTGTTCGCCCTCACTCGTGGCATGCTCCTGCGGCACGACGGAGACCTGGAGGGGGCGGCGCTCCGCTTCGGCCTTGCCCGGTCGGCCTACGCGGACATGCGGCGGCCCTACGCCGCCGCACACGCGGCCGAGTTTCTGTCCGAGGCGATGAGTACGAGGGACCGCGAAGCCGCCGGCGGCGAGCTCGCACAGGCAGCCGACACGTATGCGGCCCTGGGGGCCACGGCAGACACCGCCCGCTGCGAGGGCAAGTTGAGAGATTTCGGCCTGTGGCGGCCTTCCTCTCCGGGCCGCCGGGGATACGGCCTCGACCTCTCCCCCCGGGAGAAGCAGGTCGCCCACCTCCTCGCGGACGGTGCGGCCAACCAGGACATCGCCCGGACGCTGGTCCTGTCCGTCAGGACGGTCGAGCACCATGTGGCCCGGACGCTGAAGAAGCTGGGTGTCACGCGAGAGGTGCTGCGCCGTACGGACGTGCTCGCTCAGCCCGACTACCTCCTACGCTCCGACAACGGCTGACCAGGAGCTCAGGCTAACGCACTCTCCATGCATTCAAGCTGTCCATTTCTGTGTGTAATCAACCGTCACCGTGCATGTCTTTTCACATGACTGTCGTCTCACGTACATTGCGGCCCAACCTACTTGGAGTCCGGACTTACGCCCCCGCGTGCCCGGACCGTCTCAGGGAGCCTCGATGCGATACGGGTCGAACCCGGGCATGCGCCCACCCCGCAGGAGATTCACAGCCGCCGCGATCGCCCTGGTCCTGGCCGGCGCCGGGATCGCGACCGTGGGAACCGTGGGAGTCGCCACGGCAGCCGTCGAGACGGCCGGTTCGGTGACGGATTTCAGTCAGTCGGGCTCCACGTTCACCGCTACGACGTCCTCGGGCGCCAAGGCGCGTATCTCCTTTGCCCGCAGCGATATCTTCCGCATATGGCTCGCACCTGACGGTTCGTTCACGAACGACCCCGCCGGGAGCGCTCTCGCGGTCAAGACCGACTTCGGCCCCGTGACGACGAGCTACAGCGATGTGGGCTCGTACTACCGGATCACCACTCCGGAGCTTTCGATCCGGGTCAACAAGTCGCCGCTGAGGTTCTCCGTCTACCGGGCGGACAACACCACGCTGGTGTGGGAGGAGACCGCGCCCACCAGTTGGGACAGCGGGAAGACCACGCAGCACCTCGCGCAGGGCGCGGACGAGCAGTTCTACGGCACGGGTCTTCGACTCGGCGAGTGGGCGCTGCGCGGCAAGACCGTCCCGGTCGCCATCGACAACCATTGGAACGAGAACGACAACGCCAGCCCGGCGCCGTTCTACATGTCCACCAAGGGTTACGGCGTCATGCGCAACACCTGGGCGCCCGGCTCGTACAACTTCGGCTCTCCCGGAGCCTTCACCCACAATGAGAACCGCTTCGACGCCTGGTACTTCGTCGACACCTCGCTCAAGGGCGTCCTCGACGACTACACCGATGTCACCGGCAAGCCGTTCATGGCTCCCCACTGGGGCTTCGAGCTCGGCAACGCCGACTGCTGGAACGCGTCCAACCCGGACTACCGGGGTGATCACACACGTGCCGACCACCAGACGACCAAGGACATCGTCGGATACGCCTCGGACGCCCGCGCCGCGAACATGCCGTCGGGCTGGTTCCTGCCCAACGACGGTTACGGCTGCGGCTACACGGACCTCACCGACACCGTGAAGGCGCTCGGCGAGAAGGGCTTCAAGACCGGTCTGTGGACCTCCACCGGCCTTGCGAACATCAAGGACGAGGTCGGGGTCTCCGGAAGCCGGGGCGTCAAGACGGATGTCGCCTGGGTCGGCGGCGGCTACAAGTATGCGTTCGACGGAGTCCAGCAGGCCGTCGACGGCATCGAGAAGAACTCCGACGCGCGCCGTTTCGTGTGGACGGTCGACGGCTGGGCCGGCACCCAGCGCAACGCGGTCGTCTGGACCGGCGACACCAGCGGCACCTGGGACGACATGCGCTGGCACGTGCCCGCCATCACGGGCGCCGGCCTGTCCGGTCTCAACTACGCGTCCGGCGACGTGGACGGCATCTACGGCGGCAGCCCCAAGACGTACGTCCGGGACCTGCAGTGGAAGGCCTTGACCCCGGCCTTCATGACCATGTCCGGCTGGGGCACGACCGGTCCGACCGCCGGCTACCAGGACAAGCAGCCCTGGCGGTTCGCAGAGCCGTACCTGTCGATCAACCGCAAGTACCTCCAGCTCAAGATGCGCCTCATGCCGTACCTGTACAGCATGAGCCGCGTCGCGCACGAGACCGGTGTGCCCAGCACCCGGGCCATGGTGCTCGAGTACCCGAACGACCCCGTGGCCCGCGGCAACGAGACCAGCGGCCAGTTCATGGCGGGCGACTCCTTCCTCGTCGCCCCGGTCGTCTCCGACACCGACGTGCGCAACGGCATCTACCTCCCGGCCGGCACCTGGACCGACTACTGGACGGGCAAGAGCTACACGGGGCCGGGCTGGATCAACGGCTACAGCGCCCCGCTCGACACGCTCCCCATGTTCGTCAAGGGTGGCGCCATCGTCCCGATGTGGCCGCAGATGAACTACACGGGCGAAAAGAGCGTCTCGACGCTCACCTACGACATCCACCCGCGCGGCAACTCCTCCTTCACCCTGTACGAGGACGACGGCATCACCCGCGCGCACGAGGGCGGTGCCTTCGCCGAGCAGAAGGTGGACGTCACCGCCCCGGCCTCCGGGTCCGGCGACGTCACCGTCTCCGTGGGGGCCTCCACCGGTTCCTACACCGGTAAGCCCGCCTCGCGCGGCTACGAGTTCAGTGTCCACACCGCGAAGGCACCCACCGGTGTCACCGTCGGCAACACGACGCTGGCCCAGCAGAGCTCCAAGACCGCCTACAACACTGCGACCACCGGCTGGTACTTCGACGCGAACGACCGCGGCGGTGTCCTGTGGATCAAGTCCGGCAGCAAGTCCGGCGCGTTCACGGTGAAGGCGACCGGGACCACCCTCCCGACCGCCGGCGCCATCCCGGTCTCCCCGCAGATCTCGAAGACGAACTGGACCGCCACGGCCGACAGCCAGGAAGCCTCCCAGCCCCCCGGCAACGCGATCGACGGCAACCCCGCCACGCTGTGGCACACCGCCTGGTCCTCCGGCACCCCCGCGGCGCTGCCCCACGAGCTCCGGATCGACCTCGGCAAGCGGTACACCGTGGACGGCCTCGTCCACCAGCCCCGTCAGGACGGGGGAGTGAACGGCCGGATCGGCAAGTACGAGGTGTACGTGTCCGACAGCACGGCCGACTGGGGTTCCCCGGTCGCGACCGGCACCCTCGCGGACATCGCCGGAAGCAGCTCCCTGCACCTGACTCCGAAGACAGGCCGCTACCTGAAGCTCAAGGCGCTCAGCGAAGCGGGCGGCCGCGGCCCCTGGACCAGCCTCGGTGAACTTTCCGCCACTGGTACGGCGGCACCGCTGCCGAGCAACACGCAACTGGTCAACGCCGCGTCCCACAGCTGCGTCGACCTGCCGGGCAGCAACACCACAGCCGGTACGAAGCCCACGCTGTACAGCTGCCACGGCGGCGGCAACCAGACGTGGACGTTCCAGTCCGACGGCCGACTGACCGGTCTGAACGGCGTCTGCCTCGATGGCGGTGCCGCCACGGAAGTCACCGTGCAGACGTGCAACACGAGTACGGGACAGAAGTGGTCCCTCGGGGCCGAGCAATCGATCCGCAGCGGGACCAAGTGCCTGGCGCCGGTGGGATCGGCCACGGCGAACGGCACGCGGCTGACCCTGGCGACCTGTGGCAGCGGCACGGATCAGAGATGGTCCTTCACCCCCTGACGCGCCACCGTCACGGAGGGACCCGCCGTATCCCCAGCCCGTGACGGGCGGGGGATACGGCGACACACACGGGCGGCGGGCACGCGGTGGACCGACCCCGCCTGCCCGCCGTCTACACGTGCCCGTCTGTCCTTCTGTGACTCGGGCTGCTTGGAAACCCCGCATACACCCGATATGAACAAGGAGGTCGTAGTGACCGACTCGGTACCGGCGGTTCGCCGGTCAAGAACAGCCCGCTCGCTCGGAAGGCGCCTCACCGGCGTGGCCGTGAGCGCCGCAGTGGCCCTCGGAGGATCGCTGGTGGTGACGGCCGTCAGCGAACCGACTTCTGCCGAGGCGTTGGTGCCGCCCGGTGTGTACGGTGCGACGAAGCCACACATGGGCTGGAACTCCTGGTTCTTCTACGGCAAGGCGATCTCCGCCAAGATCATCGCCGACCAGGCGGCCGGGATGGCGACGCCGAACGCGAACCTCCCACTCAACGGCTCAGGCAAGCACAAGAGCCTGGCCGACCTCGGCTACCGCAACGTCGGCATCGACGACGGATGGACGTCCGGAGGCGGCAAGGGACGCGACGCCAACGGCGTCTTCGTCCCCAATGCCACCTTCCTGACAGGCGCACAGACCAAGGCGGTCACCCTGTCCAACGGCACCACCGTTCCCGCGCGTGCGTTGAACACCATGAAGGACCTCACCAACTACATCCACGACCTCGGCCTGCTGGCCGGCATGTACACCGACACCGGCGCCACGGGCTGCGGAGGCATGGACGGCAGTGCCGGTCACGAGGCCCAGGACGTGACCACGTTCGCGGACTGGGGTTTCGACTTCCTGAAGTTGGACCACTGCGGCGGCATGCCGTCCAGCTACCCCACGGTCATGGCGAACTACAAGGCGTGGGGCAGCCTCATGGCCAATGCCAAGACCTCCGCCGGCGTCAGCCACCCGATGGCGCTGGACATCTGCCAGTGGGGCGCAGCCTCCCCGGACGGCCCGTGGATGTGGGGCGGCGGCGCAGGTCGCACCTGGCGGACCGGTCGCGACCTCTCGGGCAACGTCGGTTACGGGACGACGTCCAACGGCGGCTCGACCTGGGTCAACTGGGGCCAGGTCCACGAGAACTTCAAGTTGAACGACCACCCCAGCAATCACGCCGCCGGTCAGTACAACGACCCGGACTACCTGATGATCGGGCCCGGCTTCGGCAATGACCCGACCACCGGAAAACAGCAGACCCACGGAACATCGACCACGCTGTGGGGTCTGACCCCGGATGAGCAGCAGTCCTACTTCGGGATGTGGTCCATCCAAGGTGCGCCGCTCGTGCTGGCGACCGACCTCATCAACGTCACCGCAGCGAGTGCGGCGATCATCGGCAACGAGTCCGTGATCGGGGTTGCCCAGGACAGCGCCAACCGCCAGGGGGAGAAGGTCCTGGACGACGGCTCCGTCCAGGTCTGGTCCAAGCGACTGGCGGCCGGGGGCACCCGGGCCGTCCTGCTCCTGAACACCAGCAGCAGCTCGAAGACCCACTCGTTCACTACCAAGGACCTCGGCCTGAACGGCACGTCGACGGTGCAGAACCTCTACACCGGTCAGGGCCTCGGAACCCTCGGCCCGACGGACTCGAAGTCGTTCACCCTCGCCCCTCACCAGTCCGTGCTGCTCAAGCTGACCGGCGCGACCGACCAGCGGCCGGAAACGGTCTTCGTCCCGACCGCGACGGGCGTGAGTCAGAAGAGCTGGAACGGCTCCTCGTGGTCCGCGTGGCAGACCCTGTCGCTGGGTACCGCGGGGTCGACCGGCCCCGGATCGATCAAGGGCGAGCCCGCCGTGGTCTCCACTGCTGGCGGCACGGACGTGTTCGTCCGGGGCGCGAACGACACGCTGTGGGCCAACACCTACAAGAACGGCGCCTGGGGCAACTGGGTCACCTTCCCCGGGATGGTGCTGACGTCGAGCCCGACCGCGGCGAGCCTGGGACGGGACCGCATCGACGTGTTCGTCCGCGGCACGGACGGTCGGATCTACCAGCGGACCTTCCAGCAGACGCCCGGCGCGGACGACAAGCCGGCGTACTGGTACGACGTCAAGTGGACGACCAGCTCGGTCGCCCACACCGGCCCCAGTACTCCCACCGGGAGCGGCACCATCGTCGGCGCCCCGACCGCGGTGGCATCGCTCAACCGCATCGACCTCTTCGCCCGCGGCAACGACGACGCGCTGTGGCAGAAGAGCTACGTGAGCGGCGAGTGGACGGGCTGGAGCAAGCGCGGTGGAGCGCTGGCTTCGTCGCCGACCGCGGTCAGCGGCGGCCCCGGTCAGATCGAGGTGTTCGCCAAGCTGGCCTCCACCGGCAACGTCGGCCAGTTCAGCTGGACCGCCGCCGGCGGCTGGTCCTCCTCCTGGTACGACCTCGGCCGCGCGAGCGTCGGTGCGCCGACGGCGGCCCAGGTAGGTTCCCGGATCAACGTCTACGCCCGCGCCACGGACAACACCCTGTGGCAGTGGTACCGCATCGGAAACGGACCGACCGGCACCTGGCAGCAGATGGACAGCACGCTCCAGCTGACCGGGAGCCCCGCCGCGGCGGGCCATTACTAGGACACGCGTCGGGTTGTGATCCCTCCGCTGCATCCGCCCCGCAGCGGAGGTTGATCCGACTCGTCCTCCGTGGACAGATCGCAGCTGAAGGGTGTTGAGCGAGGGGCCGTACCCGCCCGCCGGCGGGTACGGCCCCTCGCCCATGGGTGCGGCGGCTCGCTGCGCACCCGCACCCGCGTACACCAGTCGCCGCAGCTCCGGAGGTGCGAGGCCGGAGCGGGCCTTTGCGAGCTGGCGTGGGGCTACCGGCGTTCGGTGGCCGTCATCGTCCGCCTCTTCGCCGAGGACGGTGCACCGCTGTCCTGTTCGCGCACCGGCGCACCGTGTCGCGGTGCGCCGCCGCCGGCCCGGACGGGGTGGGGCCGAGGCCGCGGGAGGGGCCGGGTCGTGACTCGGCGGGCGGTGCGATGGGCAACGATCCGGAAGAGGGCGGCCCCCGCAGGGGCCCCGTCGTGGGGAGGTGCTTCTGCGGCTGCCGCAGGGTCCGGGCCTCGTGCCCCGTCAGGTGCGGCGGACGGCCTCGTAGGGGCAGGGCAGTCGCGGCCCATGCGCCGTACGGCAGTCCGGCCTGTTCGACACTCACCTGCCGTTCCAGACGGTCGATGCGTCGTGGACCGCCGGCGGCGCGTCCGGTTCACCGCCAAGCCGGCGTCCTTCGGTTTGCACACTCTGTGCAGCGGGATCTTCAAGAGAATCCACCCGCCGACCGACACCACCACCGGTCAGGTCGCGACGGGTACCCGCGGCGGCGTTTCCGCCCCGGTCTCCGGGTCCGGCGACGTCACCGTCTCCGTGGGGGCCGCCACCGGTTCCTACACCGGAAAGTCCGCCTCGCGCGGCTATGAGTTCAGCGTCCACACCGCGAAGGTACCCACCGGTGTCACGGTCGGGAGCACGACGCTGGCACAGCAGAGCTCCAAGACCGCCTACAACGCCGCGACCACCGGCTGGTACTTCGATGCGACCGACCGCGCTGGCATCCTGTGGATCAAGTCCGGCGCGTTCACGGTCAAGGCGACCGGGACCACCCTCCCGACCGCCAACGCGATCCCGGCCTCCCCGCAGACCTCGGCGAGCTCTCCGCCACGGGTACGGTGGCACCGCTGCCGAGCAACATGGAACTGGTCAACGCTGCTTCGCACAGCTGCGTCGACCTGCCGGGCAGGAGCACCACACCCGGCACTAGCCCACGCTGTACAGCTGCCACGGCGGCGGCAACCAGACGTGGACGTTCCAATCGGACGGGTGGCTGACGGGTCTTAACGACGTCTGCCCCGATGGCGGTGCCACCACAGAAGTCACCGTGCAGACGTGCAACACGAGTACCGGACCGAAGTGGTCCCTCGGGGCCGAGGGATCGATCCGCAGCGGCGGCAAGTGCTTGGCGCCGGTGGGATCGGCCACGGTGAACGCCACGCGGCTGACTCTGGCGACGTGTGGCAGCGGCACGGACGAGCGGTGGTCCTTCACCTCCTGACGCACCACCGTCGCGAGTGGAGCCGCTGGCTCCCCACCCGCCACGAGTGGGGAGCCAGCGAAGCGCGCGGGCGGCGGGCGGTGGATCGCCCCCTCCTGCCCGCCGTCGTCCGTGCACCCGTCAGCGCTCCCTGTAGCTCATGCTGCTTGAACACGGCCACGTCGGCCCAAGGCGACCGTAAGCGTCCCCCCGCACGACGCGATGGTGGTCATCACACAGAAGTGAACTCGGCGGGCATCGCCCATGCGCGGCCGCGGCCGCGCATGGGCCGACGGCGGACTGGCGCGTGTCAGAGCATGCCAGTCAGTCGCTGCTCCGCCGTGTCCAGAGACATGCGGATCGCGCCGAGAACGACACCCCTTTCCCGCAGTGCGGAGGTACGCAGCTCGATCGGTGTCAGCAGCATCCGCGCGAGTTCCGTGCGGACCGCGCCGAAGAGCACGTCGCCCGCTCCGGACACGCCGCCGCCCACGACCACGCACTCGGGGTCGAGAGCCAGCAGTTGGGTTGCCAGACCGCGTGCGAACCGGCGGGCCACGGTTCGTACCACGGTGAGGGCCTGCTCGTCGCCGTTCGCCGCGGCCTCGAACAGGATGGCCACGTCACCGCCCGAGCGCAGGGCTTCGCGCAGTGGCCCGGTGCAGCGTTCCGTTGCCAGTTCGAGGATCGCCCGTGCACCGACCAGCCGCTCGAAGGGGCCGAGTCCGTCGACGACCGGCTCCGGCTCGTCGTCCAAAGGCGTGGTGAGGTCGACGAATCCGAGTTCACCGGCCGCCGAGGACGCGCCGCGGTGTGGTTTGCCGTCGATGATGATGCCCGACCCGATGCGTTCGCCCCAATGGACGTAGAGCAGGTTGTCCTCGGCCGGACCGCGCCAGCGTTCCGCTGTCACGGCCAGGTTGACGTCGTTGTCGAGCAGCACAGGGCAGCCCAGCCAGTCGCGCAGTTCGGCCAGCACCGGTAGGCCCGCCCAGCCGGGGATGCTCGGCGCGAGCACCACCTCGCCCCGTTCGACGTCGACCACGCCGGGAGTACCCACGGTGACCGCCCACAGCGAGGTCGGCTCCACGCCGGCGTCCGCCGCGACATCGGCCAGGGTGGTCCGCAACAGCTCGGCCGCCTCGCGGCCGACCACCCCGGGTGCGAGTGCAACGCGCCGCTCGGCGCACACGGTACCCGACAGGTCCGCGAGGGTCACCAGCAGCTTGTGGGGGCCGATATCGATGCCCGCCACGTGCCCGTGCTCGGCGCGGAATCGGGCGCGCTGCGCGGGGCGGCCGACGCCGCTGTCCTCGGTGACCAGGAACTCCAGCACCCCGATGTCGGCCAGCGCGGTCAGGGCCCGGGACACCGCGGGCCGGGACAGCCCTGTGGTGGCGACCAGGGCCGACACCCGCGCGGTCATGCCGTCGGTGGACCGCAGGGCATCGAGCACGGCGGTGGTATTGATGCGGCGCAGCACATGGGGCCCGGTAGCCGTGGGCGCGATCGTCATCGATCCTCATCTCCCTCTTGACAGGTGGCCTAGAGCACCCCAACAGTATGCCCACGAGTATCGAATAGTTCGATACTAATTCACCGCAGGCCTGAGGTTCGGCTGCGGGTGTCGATAACCCAGCGGGTCGGCCCGGCGAGGTTGGGATGCCAACCGTGGTGCGGAACTTCGCTGCCGCTCAGTAGATCTCCTGCCGACGTAATGTCGGACTTGGGCATATAGAGGAGCATTTATGAAGCTGAAGAGGTCTGTTCGGTGTCTCGCCACGGTGGCGGCCGGCGCGGTGGTGGCAGCAACGCTGCAGATCTCCACCGCCCAGGGCGCCACTCCCGGGGAGCAGGTCCAGCCGATCGACTGGACTACGTTCGGTACCTATGCGGGCACCGATGCGATGGGCCAGCGGACGAAGACCATCCTGGCCAACGAGTCCCGTTACCTGATCGGCCCGGCCTACGCGTCCAAGTACACGGCCTACGCGGCCGACGGCTACTTGAACCTGGGCGGCAAGGCCGAAGAGGCCGTCCGTCTGCCCGCGATGACCGCGCTCTCGGCCGCCATCGCGCTGAAGCTGGGCGTGTACAACCCGGTCAATCTGAGTGCGGCCAACGCCACCACCCGCGATGTCAACCTGATCCGTACCGTCGCCGCCCGCCACAAGGCCAACAACACTGACAGCGTCACCGCCTGGGGCTCCGGCTGGCAGACCTCGCTGTGGGCCTACTACGACGGCATGGCCGCCTGGCTGATGTGGGACAAGCTGTCGGCTACCGACCGCGACAAGGTCGTGAACATGCTGGTCGCCGAAGCCAACCGGTTCACCACGGGCAACGCGACCTTCCTGATCGGCACAAGCGGACAAGAGCTGTACATGACCCGCAAAGACGGGACCTCGGCCGATGCCGGCGACAGCAAGGTCGAGGAAAACCAATGGAGCGCCGCTCTGCTTGGTCTCGCCACCGCCATGATGCCCGACCACCCTCAGGCCACCGCCTGGAGCACCCGGCACAAGGAACTGCTCGTAGCCGCCACAGCCCGCCCGGCCGACCTGACCAACCCGGCCACCATCAACGGCATCCAGCTGTCCACCTGGCTCAAGGGCAGCAACATCGGCGACGACGGCACCGTCATCAACCACGGCCTCCTGCACCCGCTCTACATGATCCTGGACCAGGGACTGAACGAGGCCGCCACGGCGGGGCTGGCGAAGAAGTGCGCTCCGGTCGCAGCCCTGCGCAACACCAACTTCGTCTACGACGCGCTCGTCGACAAGCGCTACCCGACCTCCAACGGCGGCACCAACACCGTCTACCAGCCCAACTCCGCCAACATCTTCTACCCACAGGGCAACGACTGGGGCACCACCTTCGCCGGCTACTTCGGAGGCTTCGACGCCCTCGTCTCGATCCACGGCCAAGACGGCCTCGTCGCCACCAAGGCATCGACCTGGGAAAAGCTCCACAACGACGCCCAGATCGCCCTGCAGGCCCGGCACGCCGACGGCCACACCTACGCCAACAACAGCGAGAACAGCTACTTCGGCAAGGAACAGCGCATCGGCGTCATCTCCGGCCTCAGCTACCTCAGCCTCTGGCTGAACGGAAACAGTGCAGGCGACAAAGCCTGCTGGTCCTAAGGACAGACGCCCTCCGGTTCCACCCCAGCCCAATGAGTCCGGGCGATGGAGGTGCGGCGCAGGAGCGGATTCGGTGTACAGCTGACCGTGGGGCGGCAGAGATTCTTCTTCTGCCCCACGGTCGGCATGTGTCGCGGCGAGGTTGCTGGACTGGCGGCCAACGGGACGCCCGTGGGCCTGGCCTCCTGTAAGTCCTCGACCTCAAGGTCCTCGGCACGGCGGCCGCGACGAAGGTCCAGCTCTACGCCTGCGCTATGAGCGCCATTGGCCAGCCCCTGACCGTCGGCGTCAACAGCTTCATCAGGGACTGCACAGTCCAGTGGAACTACCTATTCGCCGGCTCGGTCATTGCCATCGTCCCCGTCGTCATCATGTCGCGCTCATCGAGCGCAAGGCCGTCTCCGGACTGACCGCTGGATCCGTCAAGTAGCCCCACGAACTGCCCGCGGCCCCGCTCGCTCGCCATCCTTCGGCGGGCGAGCCGGGCTGCTCTGACATCAGCCATCCCGCACAGAAGAAGGGGTAACCCCGTGCCGAGGCACCGCCATGCCCTAACAGCGGCCGCTACCGCTCTCGTTCTCTCCGTCTCGTCGGCGGGCTGCGCCGACAGCCACGAGGGTCCGGTCACCTTGCGGCTGGTGGCCGCCGACTACGAGGTGGGAGGCCAGTCCGACAGTACCGAGCAGTACTGGGACGCACTGATCACCGCGTTCGAGGCCGCCCATCCCGGCATCAAGGTCGAGGTGGAGGTCGTGTCCTGGGACTCCGTGGACCGCAAGGTCGCCGACATGGTCGAGGAGGGCGAAGCACCTGACCTGGCGCAGATCGGAGCGTATGCCGACTACGCCAAACGCGGTGAACTTTACGCCGCTGAGAGTCTGCTCTCCGTCCGCGTACAGGCGAACTTCCTGCGACCGTTCTCCACTGCCGGAGAACAGGGGACCGAGCAATACGGCATGCCGTTCGCTGCCTCGACCAGACTCCTCTTCTACAACGAGGAGCTGTTCGCGAAGGCGGGTGTCGCCCAGCCTCCGAGGACCTGGGACGAGCTGAAGTCGGTGGCACACCGGCTGAAGAGCCGTACCGGCGTCCGGTACCCGATGGCGGTGCCGCTGGGACCCGAGGAGGCCCAGATGGAGACGATGGCCTGGATGCTTGGAGGCGGTGGCGGATACACCAGCCCCAGCGGGTCCTACGCGATCAGCTCCGAGGAGAACGTCGACAGTCTGGACTGGCTGAAGGCGAACCTGGTCAAGGAGGGGCTCACCGGTCCCGTCTCACCTGAGCAGCTCAACCGCAAGGAAGCGTACGCGGCCTTCCTGCGCGGCGAGGTAGGCATGGTCAACGGGTTTCCATCCCTGCTGCAGGATGCGCAGAAGGCAGGGATCAAAGTCGGCACGGTAGCTGTGCCCGGGCGTGACGCCAAGACCCCACCGGCGCCGGGAGTGGTCGACTGGATCATGGCGTTCAAGCGGAACGGGCACCGTGAGGAGCTCGGCACGTTCCTCAACTTCGTCTTCAGCGACGAGAACGTGCGGGAGTTCGCGACGCGCAACAACCTGCTGCCCGTCACCATGTCGGTGACCAGCCAGATGAGGGCGGCCGAGAGATACCGGGACCTCTGGAAGTTCCTGGACGAGCTGCCGGCCTCCCAGCTTCCCCCCGTCAACAAAACCTCATGGACGTTGGTGAGCGCCAGCACCAAGCGGAACATCGGCAGCGCGATGACGCCCGGCGGTAGTCCCGCCAAGGCCCTGCGCCAAATAGCTGACGACGCCAAGAAGGCCGAGTCCGGCCGGTAGGTGCGAGGCCGGAACCGCCGTGTCCGGAACCGGCGTGTCCGGAGGCGCGGACGACCGGCTGGCCGCGCGGACCGTCGTGGCCGCCGGGTCCGGGCTCTGCTCCGGGCGTCACCACAAGCCCGACGCGGCCGACAGGGCTCCCACCTGCTCTTCTTGCAGATGATCTTGGCGGACCATCGTCTGTTTCGTAGAGTCGCAGGGGCCGGGGCAATTGTTCCCGAGTCCAGTTGACGTCGACGGTGTATCCGCCGCTGGCGCGGATTCCGGTGACCGGGCCCGAGGCCCACGCGCCGGCCAGCGGGAGCTGGGGCTAGATGAGGACCAGCACAGCAGCTGGCGGGCCCTGCCTCGCTACACCGTTGCCCGCGGCGACGTGCACCGCGCTGGCGCTCGCGGCCAGTACGGCATCGCGGTTGACCAGGGCGCCCCGCTGCCCGGCACCGTCGCCCCCCGTGGGTCGCCGGCCCCGGTGACGGTGACGACCTGGCCGACGGCGGATGCTTGGTCCCCGCGCCCCACCGGCACCGCTGGGACTTCACCGCGGAAGAGGCGTACGCTCCTTCGCCGCCGCTGCCGGCTCGAGCATCCCTGAGGGCAGATCGGGCGGTCGGCAGACAGCATCGAGCGGGGTCCGACCTCGAACGGGAACGGACGGGTGCTCGCCGCCGCGGGGAGTGAGCGGGATGCGCGGTTTGCTGAGCCTACTGGCGAGTGGCCGCATCGGTCCGCCTACTGGTGGCGGTGCGGCCTGGTCAGCTCGGCCACCAGCCGCTTCTCGGCGGAGTCGAGGGCGAGGTGCATGGCTCCCATAGCCACGCCCTGCTCTCCTTGTGTGGAGGCCCGCAGCCGGACCGGGGTGAGCGTACGACCGGCCAGGTGGCGCCGGATGGAGGAGAGGAGTACCTCCCCCGCGCCGGAAATGCCGCCGCCGAGCAGCACGAGCCCCGGATCGAGTAGCACGAGCAAGGTCGCGAGTCCGTGGGCGAAGGTGGCCGCGACCTGGTCAACCACATCCATGGCGATCGGGTCACCGGCGGTCGCGGCGTCGAAGAGCGGTGTGAGGTCGCGGTCGTCGTCGCCTGGCCGGCACGGGGACGAAGCGCCGGCCTGCCGGTAGGAAGTGTCAGCGAGACGACGAATGGCTTCAGCTCCTGCGGCCTGCTCGAAAGGGCCCAGGCCCCGGGACGAGACCGGCTCTCCGGCACGGTCGCCGGTCACGTCGATGAAGCCCAGTTCGCCGGCGGCTCCGGAGGCTCCTCGATACGGCTTGCCGTTGATGATGATGCCGGATCCGATCCGTTCGCCCCACTGCACCAGCAGCAGGTTTTCCACCGGCTCGGGCTCGGGACCACGGGTTTCGGCGAGGACGGCGAGCGTGATGTCGTTTTCCAGAAGGATCGGGCAGGGGAGAGACGCCCGTAGGGCGGCGCCGAGCGCGGTTCCAGCACGGCCGGGCACGCCGGGTGCCAGCCGGATGCACCCGCTCCTGCCGTCAATGATCCCTGGTGAGCCGGCGCACGCGGCCCAGAGCGCATCCGTAGTGAGGCTCGCGTCACGAAGGGCCAGGGACAGCGTCTCGTGTACCAGTCCGGCCAGGCGGGAGCCGGTGTGCGACGGCGGCACCATGGCACGGCGGACGCCCACGACCTTGCCTGCCAGATCGGCGAGCACCACAAGGATCTTGTGCGATCCCACGTCGATGCCGGCGACATGGCCGGCACTCGCGCGGAAGCGCACCCGTCCGGCGGGCCGACCGGCCTGTCGACCGACCTTCGGCTGCGTCTTGCGCGTCAGGAAGCCGCTCCGGTCCAGCTCGGCCAACGCACGGGTGACCGAGGGGTGGGACAGGTTGGTTGCTGCCATCAGATCGGCCACGCGCAGTGCCGTCGAGCCCGACTGCCGAAGGGCGGTCATCACCGCGACGTCGGTCATCTCCTTAAGGACGCGTGAACGGCTTCCGGATGAAGGAGTGCTGGTCACGTTGGAGTCCCTGGGGCACGAGCGCATGATGGATAGCGGTACCGCGTCGACGACTTGGGTCGGATCCGGTCCGGTCGGATCCGGGCGTCGCGGCCGCGGATGCCCGAGGAAGAACCGAAGAACACTCCCACCGAGTGGCTGTGCGTCGTACCGGCCGTAACCGCAAGTCGACTGCGCGGCATGATCCTATCTGCTCGAGGTGAGGCTTTGGTGGCGAGGCGGGTGAGATCGACTGGAACGACGCGCCACCTGGCACAAGGCCTGTTGTTGACCTTCAGGGCCGACCGTGTTCCTGCTCAGTCATTTCAGATGACGGCATGGCAGGTGTGGCGTACCGGGGCCAGCGGTGGGGTGCGGGCAAAGCCAGGATGCGGCGGACGCCGACCTGTCTGAGCAGCGTCACAATCCTTCGCACCTGGGCATCGTCGTCAGAGAAGACCCACTCGCCGGGAACGAGGACGATGCGGTGGGAACCCTCGTGCACCGCACGGACAAGACGCTCCAGCGGTGGCATGTCACCTGTTGGCAGACCTGTCTCCATGTAGATGACGGGGGCCGGCAGGCCCAGCCTGAGGGCGTAGCTCTGCAGCGCCTTGTGGTGGCGGTGGGCCGCGTGCACATCACACGGTGAGTACCTGAGGTACATGGCGGGCCGCAGAAGGGTGGGCGCGGGAGCAATGGGAAGGGGCATGGCTGTCTCCTGAGGTCGCAAGGCGCGTTGCCCTGGCGAAGCGGGAGCAAGAATGGGCCCGGGGGAGAGAAGGAGGCCGGTTCAGGCGAGGTGGCACCAGACGGTCTTGCCGTCGGGGCACGGACGGGTGCCCCAGCAGGTGGCGAGCGCCTGTACGAGGGCGAGGCCGCGTCCGTGTTCTTCGTCGGCGTCGGCGGTCCTTGCGACCGGCGACCGCGGGTCCCGGTCGGTGACGGCGATGGTCAGGTCGCGGCCGTTCCAGTACGCGTCCAGGCGGACAGTGCTGGGTGCGCCGTTGGTGTCGGCGTGCTGGAGGGCGTTGCTGAGCAGCTCGGTGGCCAGCAGTTCGGCCGTATGGATCAGCTGTTCGGTGCAGTCGAGGGACTCGAGTGTCTCCGCGACGCACCGCCGCACGGTGCTGATGCCCGCAAGGGTGCCCGTGGTGAGGCTCAGATCGGAGGGGCTCGTCGGCGTCTGCCCCGATGGGCCGGGTCTGGGGCTGAACGGCTGCGGTAGGCATCTGGACTCCCCTGATCGGACATGCCGGGTGGTGTATCCACATTTGCCGGTCCGGATGCGGGGCACAGCCGTGGTATTACCTGTTCGATACCTGTATGCGGGCCGCGGTGCACGTAGTGCCGCCACGAGCAGTCCACAGGGCCCGTTGTGGCCCTGCGTGCAACCCGAGCCAAGATCAGCTTGGTCCGACATCGCCGCCCCGGATCAGACACCCGTCTTGGTGCTCGCCGGACGTGCCCGCAAGGTCACTCTTGGTGCTCGCAGGGCGTCATCGCGGCGCCGACGTTCCGCTTGGTGCTGGTGCTGGTGCTGGCGCTGACCAACGCCCATGAGGTTTGTTGACGGGGGAAGCTGGGAGGCCGCAGCGTCGGATCCAGCGTCCGGCTCCGCGGCCTCCGCAGGATCTGCGGACACCGCCCGGTATGCCGATGCCCTACTGAAGGCCGGTGACCTCGTGAGGGACAACCAGGAAGCCGGTTCGGAGCGGCCGCCCAGGTCGCGGAGCCGCGCGGATCTCCGGTCGGGTGACGGCAGGGGATTAGGGGATTGTCCGTGCTGTGAGAGCCAGGGACAGGCGCCGGGTGGTCGGCAACGGTCGCCTGGCGGCTGAAGGCTTGGTGCGAGGCCGGAGCGAGCCTTCGCGAGCTGGCGTGGGGCGACCGGCCTTCGGTGGCCGTCATCGTCCGCCTACTCGCCGAGGGCGGTGCGTCGCTGCCCGGCTCTGTGTCACACGGCGCACCGTGTCGCGGCGCGCCGCCCCCCGGACCGGACGGGGTGGGGGCGAGGCCGGGGGAGGGGTCGTGTCACGACTCGGCGGACGGTTCAATGGGCAACGATCCGGAAGAAGGCGGTTCCCAGAGGGCCCCGTCGTGGGGGGACGTGGTTCCGCGGCTGCCGCAGGGGCCGGGCCTCGTGCCCCACCAGATGCGGCGTGCGGCCTCGCAGGAGCAGGGCAGTCGCGGTCGTGCGCCGTAGGCAGTCCGGCCTGTTCGACATCCACCTGCTGTTCCAGGCGGTCGCTGAACGCCACCACGGTGCCCGCGGCCGGGTCGGGTCCGGTGCGCAAGCCGCAGTCGGGCCGCTGCATGGACTTGTCCGGCGCGCAGCACCCGGTCGGATGCCTGAGAGATCGGACTATCCGGGGAAATAGTGATCAGTTGGCGCGGTGTAGATGCGCGGTGATGCTCAGTTGGAGCGAAGTTGGACCAGGAATACCCAACATCCTTGCGGATATGGGTACGCTAGCCCTGTCGCGACAGCAGTTCATCCGAGGAATTGTTCTCCACTCCGGGCTCGCGTTGCTACCTCCAGAGGACGGAACGTCGGGCTGGCCCTCCGGGCACAGCGGCGGATATCCGTCTCCCTGACGCGGCCATGGACCAGGGCGCCGTACCCCCTGCGCCACTCGAGTCGCGTGCGTCACCACACCCCACCAGTCAAAGGTCTTCCCTCTGATGGCATTTCGCCTGTTTCCCACCCGAGTCGCAACCCGCTTACCTGACCGGCCAGCCGGTCCCGCGCGGCGCCCGGGCTTCAAGCTGCCCCTGCTGATCGCGGCGGGCACCACGTGCGCCGTGGCAGCCGGCCAGGCGTTCTTCGCGTCACCGGTCGCGGCCGCCCCGGAGCTCGTCGACCGCCACGCCGTGGTGCTCGTCAACTTCCGGAACCGCCCTCTCGCCGACGCGGAGAAGACGCATGGCCTGGCCGTGCAGAACTTCTTTGGCGCCCGCGACTCCCTCGCCTCGTACTACGCGGAGAACTCCGGCCATCGGATGAGCATCGTCCCCGCCAAGGGGGACGGCGTGTTCGGACCGTTCACGATCGACCTGGACGACTCCGCCGCGTGTGAAACCGGCAAGATAGCCGAACTCGCCCGCAAGGCCATCTCCGACGTGCCGTACGACCGTATCTCGGTCGTCTTCCGCACCGGCTTCTGCGGCAACTGGTGGGGGCTCGGCTCCATGCCCGGGCCCGTCACCTGGTTCCACGAAGGAGCCGTCGCCGACAAGGCCGCCCTCTTCCACGAGCTGGGACACAACCTCGGATTCGCCCACCAGGAACGCGAGTTGTGCCCAGCAGGCACCCTTGCCGACTGCACTCGCGACGGATTCAGCAGCCGCACCCCCATGGGTGCCGGCGGTGCGAAGAAGGGCCTGAGCGCACCCGAGTTGCTGGCCCGCCAGTGGCTCACGACCCCGCAGACCGTCAAACCCGCCGGCTCCACCACGGTGCATCTCACTCCACTACACACGGCGGGCACTTCCGGCGTCCGTGCGGTCGACCTCCCGCTCAACGCGCAGGGCGACCGGCTCGTCATCGAATACCGCACCCCCGATGCCGCCACCCGTGACATCGACATCGCCCAGGGCGTGAACCTCTACCGCGTCCCGGGAGGTCACTACGACCACGCGGTCATGGTCAGCAATGCCAAGCAGGACGACAAGGCCGCCCTCGGCTCGTTCGCAGCCGGCAGCGCCCCGCTCACCGACAGCGCGGCGCAGCTGTCGATCAGCGTCGAGCGGGTCAGCGCCACCGGGGCCGACGTCCGGATCCGGCTTGGCGCCGATGGCAAGACCGGTCCGGGCAAGGCGCTTCCCACCGCCCGTCCCTCCGGGAAGCCTTCCCGGCCCGCCAACACGGCGACCCCGGCACCCCACACCACCACCGAAGACCCTGCTGCCATCGGTACCGTCGGCGTCTCCGTCGCCCCCGGCCCGGCGGGCCAGGGCGGGGGGCTCGCCACCACCGGAGCCGGTCCCGCCGCAGAAAATGCCGTGAGCGTCGGCATCATCGGAGGCGCCCTCATCGCCGTCGGCGGCGGCACCGTCTTCTTCCTGCGACGACGCGGAGCGCGCGGCAGGCACTGAGACGTCATCGGGTCCGGGTCGGCGGCATCTTCATCGCCCCGACCCGGGCAGTGACGCATCGTCAACCTCGGCAGCATCCCGGCCGGTACGAAGGCGTGGCTGCGGACGTGTCAAGGCACCCGTACCCAGAACCAGCAGTGGAAGGACTCCACGTGATCAGAAAAGCGTTGCCGTTCCTCGCCGCGGCCCTACTGGCCGCGCTCGCCCTCGCCCCGGCGGCGGATGCGTCGGTGGCTCCGGCCGACCCGTCGTACAAGGTGCTCGTCTTTTCGAAGACGGACACCTTCCGGCACGATGCCATCCCGACGGCCGTCCAGACGATCAAAGATCTGGGGGCCGCCAACGGATTCACCGTCGACGTCACGGAGGACGACACCGTCTTCACCCGGGCCGGTCTCTCCGCCTACAGAACGGTCGTGTTCGCCCTCACCACCGGCGACGTCCTGAACGACGCGGAGCAGACGGCGTTCGAGGGGTACATCCGCGGTGGCGGCGGTTACGTGGGGCTCCACGCCGCCGCCGACACCGAGTACTCCTGGCCGTTCTACGGGGAGCTCGTCGGTGCGTACTTCAAGAGCCACCCCGCCCAGCAGCAAGCTGCCGTCAGGGTCGAGGATCCGGTCCACCCCAGCACCGCGCACCTGCCCGCGTCGTGGAGCCGGTTCGACGAGTGGTACGCCTACCGGTCGAACCCGCGGACCAGCGCGCATGTCCTGGCGTCCCTCGACGAGACCAGCTACAGCCCCGGCAGCGGCGCCATGGGCGACCACCCGATCACGTGGTGCAAGAACCACCAGGGTGGACGCTCCTGGTACACCGGCATGGGCCACACCAAGGAGTCCTATTCCGACCCGGCGTACCGGAAGATGCTTCTGGGCGGGATCCGCTACACGGCCGGGGCCGTCAATGCCGACTGCACGCCCTCGGGCGGCGGGACGGGGACAGTCCAGGCCGAGTCGTTCCAGACGACCCAGGGTGGCCGGACCGTCACCAAGGCGGGGGCCGACAACGGCCAGACGCTCGGCTACCTCGACCCAGGCGACTGGGTCTCGTACGCGAACCTCCCGGTCGGCGGATCGACCACCTTCAAGGCGCGTGTCGTGTCCGGCGGGGCGGGTGGCACGATCCAGATCCGTACCGGCTCCCCGACCGGCCCGGTCCTCGGCTCCGTCGCCGTCCCGAACACCGGGGGCTGGGCGACCTTCAAGGACGTCTCGACGACCTTGGCGGGCGTGCCCTCTGGCCGCGCAGACGTCTATCTGACCTTCACCGGTACAGGATCAAGCCTCCTCGACGTCGACGACTTCGCCTTCAACACCCCGGCCCCCGGCCCGGTGCTCGGCCTTGCGGGCAAGTGCCTGGACGTCTCAGGCGCCGCCACCACGAACGGCACCCAGGTCCAGCTCTTCACGTGCAGCGGAGGGTACGCCCAGCAGTGGACCCGAACTCCGGCCGGTGAACTGCGCGCCCTCGGCAAGTGCCTGGACGTCTCCGGCGGAGGTACCGCCGACGGCACCAAGGTCGACCTGTGGGACTGCAACGCATCGGCCGCCCAGCAGTGGACGCCCACCCCGGCCGGCGAGCTGCGCAACCCCCAGTCCGGCAAATGCCTGGACGTCGCCGGCGCAGGTTCCGCGGACGGCACCAAGGTCCTGTTGTGGACCTGCTGGGGCGGTTCCAACCAGAGGTGGGGTCTCCCCGTCTGAGGCCCATTCCGGTGGGGCTCCGCTCCCACATCGGGCAGGTGAGCGCTTTCTCAAGGAGTTTTCCGTTCGTCGAACTGTGACCAGGTGACCTGGTGATCAGACGGCTCCGAGGCACCCCACCGTTGGAGGAGGGTGGGGTGCACCGGGGCGTAGGCGTGCCCGCAGTCGACACGCGTAACAGGTGCTGGAAGCAAGGAAGTTGGGGCCCGATGCTTGATCTCGGCTGATCCATTGACGCGGGCCAAAGGCCGCCCCTAGCCTCCTGCTTGCTAGGGAAAGCCCTTTCCGTAGGGGGAACTGAGATGAATGATCAGCTTCCGGGTGGGGTGGGGATCTCCTTGCTCCGGGTGTACGGCGGAAAGCCGGCGGCCGACGGTCTGGTCGGTGGATCGCCCCACATGCACCTTGCCTGCTCCGAGGGGTACTACGTCGTTTCGGGCCGCGGAATGGTCCAGACACTGAACTCCCGAGGCAGCACCAACACTCGGCTGGAGCCGGGTGTGGTCGTGTGGTTCGACCCGGGCACCATCCACCGCCTGGTCAACGAAGAGGACTTGACGATCCTCGTCATCATGTCCAACAGCGGGCTCCCGGAGGCCGGCGACGCCGTTCTCACCTTTCCGCAGTCGTACTTGGCCGACCGGCCGGCCTACGCGGCCGCGGCCAAGCTGACGGGTACGGGCGAGACTGCCCTCGCGTCGGCGATGCGCCGCCGCGATCTCGCGATCGAGGGATTCACGGCTCTGCGGGGCGCCTACGCGATCGACGGGCCCGCAGCGCTGGACCAGTTCTACGCCAGTGCAGTGGACCTGGTCCGTCCCCGCATCCCCGAGTGGCGGCAGCGGTGGCGCGACGGTGCCCAGAGCGCCTCGGACGCGACAGCGGGCTACCTGAAGGCCCTGGAACAGGGCAGTGGCGAACACCTTCCGGCGGCCGTGGTCCACGCGCTGGCGGAACCGACCGACCGGCGCAGGCCCGGAATGTGCGGCCTGCTTGACGTGTACGTGCAAGGTGCCCCACCGCGGTCCTGACGCGCGGCCATCTTGCTCCGCAGTGACGACGAAGAGGTTGAACGAAAGATGAGGCCCTCCTCACCGCAGCAAACCGAGTACCCCGCTGGGGGCGCGGCCCACACTCCAGAGTCCGCACATCCGTCGCAACGCGCCGGGTCCGCTCCCGGGAGCCCGGGTGCCGGGCCGGTGGGCAGGCGGCCCCCGGCCCGGCCCGACGCGGCGGCCCGGCTCGCCCGTGTCGCCGAAGCCTCCTGGCGGCCGGCGCTGCTCCTGGGCGTGCTCCAGTTCGTCTGGTGGTTCGTGGCCTGGCAGGAGATGGTGGCGTCGTACCTGGTCCCCGCGCCGGGTGACGTGCTGGACGTCCTCGTGGATCAGCGGTCCGAGCTGATGGGCCACACGTGGGTGACCACGTACGAGACGCTGATCGGCTTCGTTCTGGCCGCCGGCATCGGGGTGGGGACCGCGGTGCTGATCGTGTACTCGAAGACGCTGGAGCGGGCCATCTACCCGGTCATCCTTTTCGCCCAGGTGATCCCCAAGATCGCGATCGCGCCGATTCTTGTGGTGTGGTTCGGGTTCGGCATGACTCCGAAGATCGTGCTCGCCGTGTTGATCGCGTTCTTCCCGGTCGTCGTGTCGAGCGTGGCGGGCCTGCGGTCGATCAACCCCGAGCTGCTGGAACTGTCCGCGACGATGGGCGCCAGCACCTGGCAGACCTTTGCCAAGTTCCGTCTGCCCGGAGCACTGCCGCACGTGATGGCGGGCCTGAAGGTCGCGGTGACATTGGCCGTGGTCGGCGCGGTCGTAGGCGAGTTCGTCGGCGCACAGGAGGGCCTGGGATACGTCCTGCTCGCCTCCAGCGGCAATCTGGACGCGCCACTGCTGTTTGCCGACCTGCTCCTGATGTCAGCCATCGGCATCGTGCTCTTCGTCGTGATCGAGCTCGCCGAGTCCCTCCTCATCCCCTGGCACGCCAGCCGCCGTGACGGCATGGCACTCACGACCGTCTGATCCCCCTGCACCGAAGGCCACGCCCATGACGCAGCACCACCTCCTTTCGCGCCGTTCGCTCGCCGCCCTGGCTGCCGGGCTCGTCGCCGCCACCACGCTGACCGCGTGCGGCGGCGCGAGCAAGCCGCAGAGCACCGCGGACGGCAAGCGCAAGGTCACCCTCACGCTCAACTGGTCCCCCTACGGCGAGCACGCTCCGCTCTACTACGGGCTGGAGAAGGGCTACTTCGCCGACGAGGGCATCGAGCTCACGATCAACACCGGCACCGGGTCCGGCAACACCATCAAGGCGGTCGGCCAGGGTCACACCGACTTCGGCTGGGCGGACACCTCTCCGCTGCTGCACGCGATCGACAGTGGCATGCCGGTGAAGTCCGCCGGCGTGTTCCTGCAGAAGGGTCCGGCGTCGCTGGAGTTCTTCGCCGACCGGAACATCAAGACCCCCCAGGACCTGAAGGGGAAGAAGATCGCAGGCACCGCCGGTGACGCGATGTGGGCGACGTTCCCGGCCTGGCTGGAGATCAACGGGCTCAAGCCCGCGGACGTCCAGCTGGTCAACGTCGACGCGGCGGGAAAGATAGCGGCCCTGAACGAGGGCAAGGTCGACGCCATCATGGGCTTCTTCCACGACCAGGCACCGACGATCGAGGCCAAGAGCGGCAAGCAGGTCGACGTGATGCTCTACGCCGACACCGGCCTGAACCTGCTGGGTACCGGCCTCGTGGTCAACGAGAAGACCATCGCGTCGGACAAGGACCTGGTCCAGAAGATGGTGCGGGCGGTCCAGAAGTCCTGGACGGAGGCCGTCAAGGACCCGGACGCGGCGGTCAAGGCCATGGGGGGTAAGGCCGACATGGCGCCACCGGAGGACGTGATGCGCAAGCAGCTGGACAAGGCCGTGCCGCTGCTGCAGCTCGAAAAGGCGGGTGCGGCCGGGGTCAACACCGAGCAGCAGTGGACGGACATGATCAAGCTGCTGAAGGACACCGCGGGCTTGAAGAAGGCGGGGCCGGCCGCTGACTACTGGGACGCCTCGTTCGCCAAGGCGGCGCACTGATGCACACATCCACGAAGCTTCCCGCGATCGCGGTGCGCGACCTGACGTGCCAGTTCTCTACCAAGCGGGCACAGACGACGGCGCTGGCCGACGTGTCGCTGAGCATCGAACCCGGCGAGTTCATCAGCATCGTGGGGCCTTCCGGCTGCGGCAAGTCGACGTTGCTCAAGATCATCGCCGGGCTGGTCCGCCCGACGAGCGGCTCGGTCGAACTGCTGGGTACGCAGGTGGACGGCCCGCAGCGTGACGTCGGGTTCGCGTTTCAGCGGTCAGCCCTGCTGGAGTGGCGCGGCGTGCGCAAGAACATCCTCCTCCAGGCCGAGATCCGCGGGATGGACCGTGCCCTGGCCGAGCGGCGCGCGGACTTCCTGATCGAGATGACCGGACTCCAGGGGTTCGAGGACGCGCTCCCGCACGAGCTGTCGGGCGGCATGCAGCAGCGTGCCGCGTTGTGCCGCGCGTTGCTGCACGAGCCGCCGGTCCTGCTGATGGACGAGCCGTTCGGTGCGCTGGACGCGCTCACCCGCGAGACCATGAACATCGAACTGAACCGGATATGGCGCGAGACCGGTGTCACCGTCGTGCTCGTCACGCACTCGATCGCCGAGGCCATCTACCTCGGCACCCGCATCGAAGTCATGAGCCCCCGGCCGGGCCGGATCGTGCGCACGCTCCCGGTCGACCTGCCGCGCGAGCGCGCTTACGGAGTCACCCTGGCAAGCGATGGGTTCCACGGCCTCGCCGCGGAGATCCGGGATCTGCTCGGTGCGAGCAGCGCGCTCGACTGACGCGGTCGGAGTGGTAGGCATGGACGGGGACGCCGTGGCGATCGAGTGACGCCGAGTTCTGCACGCGTTGCCCTCTGCCGCCGCCGTACCGACCGGCGTCGGCCTGGCACTGGCCGCGGCGGCCGGGGGGCGGCGGCAGGAGGTCCGGCTCAGCTGGCCGCGACGGCCCGCCCGGATCTGCCCCCGTCTCCGGCGGGCGGTCGCTTGCGGCATCCACGCCCTGATCCCGCTCCAGGCGGCCCTCACCGCACGTGCGGGCAGCGTATGCGCCGCTCTTCCGCTGCTGGCCGCGTTCCCGCTGGCACGGCGGCTGTCACGAAAGGTGTCCCCGACATGACCGGGTTGCGCTTCGGCTACGGCACCAACGGCTTCGCCAACCGCCGCCTCGACGACGCCCCTGGACCTGGCCGACCGGCACCGGCATCATCGGATGCGCCCTCATCGTCATCGGCGGGATCACCGCCTTCTTCCTGCGCCGCCTGGAGGTCCAGGCCGTGGTCGCGACCCGTTCCACTGGAATTCTCCGTCCAGTGGAACGGACACGGGCGCCGCTCAGGTCGGTTCGCCGGTGGCCGGGTAATCGGAAGGCATAATTCCGTCGGTCATGTCGTCGTGCCGCGGAGGCTGTGATGGTGGGACCGGACCTGGCGTCGCGATGGCCGCTGGTCGGGCGGGACGCCGAAGTCGCGGCGTTCGACCGGGCCTGGAGCTCGTCGGGTCTGCAGGCGGTGATGGTGTGGGGTCCGGCGGGAGTGGGCAAGTCGAGGCTGGCCGATGCCTGTCTCGACCGGGCGGTGGCCGCAGGGTTCACGGCGGGTAGGGCCACCGCCACGGCCGCTGCCGCCGCAGTGCCGCTGGCCGCGATCGCCCACCTCATTCCCGCCGGGGTGGACATGCGTGACCCGGTGGCCGGGTTCGCTCAGATCGCCGGCAGTCTGGCCGGCGCCCGGCCGGCCGGGGCGGGGTCCGGGGGGCGGGTGCTGCTGGTGGACGACCTGCACCTGCTGGACGGGGCATCGGCCGTCCTCCTGCGCCAGCTGATGGACGCGAACCTCGTGCGGCTGATCGGCACCATCCGCACGGGCGGGCCGATGTCCGACGCGGTGGCTGCCCTGTCCAAGGGCGACATGGTGCACCGCATCGATCTGTCGGTGTTCGATACGGGGCAGATCGCGGAGGTGCTGGAGGCTGTGCTGGGCGGACCGGTCGCCGGGCGTGCCGTCCACCGGCTGGGCACCGCCTCGAACGGGAACGCCCTGTACCTCCGCGAACTGATGCTGGGAGCGGTGCAGGACGGCGTGCTGGCCTTCGACGGCGAGATCTGGCACCTCTCAGAGGAACGGAGCGTGGCCACCCAGGCCCTGGCCCATCTCGTCGAGGCCCGGTTTGCCGCGGCACCCGAGACCGCCCGGCCCGCGCTGGAACTGCTGGCGCTGTGCGAGCCCCTCTCACTGGAAGACGTTCAGGCGGAGACGGGGCCGGGGGAGCTGGCACACCTCGAAGCCGTGGACCTGATTTCGGTCACTGCGGAGAGACATCGCACGACCGTCCGGCTGGCGCACCCGCTCTACGGCGAAGTGCTGCGAGCGGTGGTTCCGACCCTTCGGCGCCGGCACCTCCTGGAGGCCCAGATCCGCCGGGCCCAGGACCGGGGCGAGGGGTGGCAGGGCGATCCTCGGAGGATCGTGGAGTGGCAGCTGGCCGCCTCGGGCAGCGCCGATCCCGGCCAGTTGGTCCAGGCCGCCCTGCTGGCCCGGTACGCCCGCGACTACGCCCAGGTGGAGGCCCTGCTGGAAGCGGTGCCCGACGAGGCGCACACGGCCAGGTCACGGCTGATGCTGATCGAGGCACTGCTGGAACTGGGCCGCCCGCGCGACACCGACCAGGTCCTCGCCGCAGCCGAGGCCGATGTGCGTAGTGAGCGCCAGGCTCTTGCCGTCCTCCTGATCCGCGCTAACGGCATGGCGCTGTCGGATGACCCCGTTCTGGATCCTGCGGGGTACATCGATGCTTTGAGTCCCCACATCTCCAGTCACGCCGGGCGCACGGCCCTGCGTCACTGCGAGGGGGCTATGTACGTGTTCGCGGGCGACGTGCCCCGGGCGCTGCGGCTGACCGACGGCATGGACGGGTCCCTCGACGGCAGCCCGAACCCGTTGCTCACGATGTTCGCCGCCGTCATGAGGGGCCACGCCCTGATCCAGGCCGGCCGGGGGGAGGAGGCGCTGGCCCTCGGCGCAAGGTTGCGGGCGGAGTTCCACCAGATCACCGATGAGTCCCTTCCCATGACGATGGGAGCCACGGTGGAGAACATACTGGCGATCGCCTTGTGTACCGAGGGCCGGCTGGCCGATGCCCGCGAGGTGGCGCAGACCGCCTATGCAGAGGTCAACAGGGCCGCCATTCCGGTCGTGAGGTGCTTCCTGGCCTGGAACCTCGGTTCGATCGCCTGGCTGAGCGGCCGGCCGGCCGAGGCGCGGCGGTGGTACGCCGAGACCGCTGCCCTCAGCAAGACCTACGACATCAGGATGATCCGTCCGGCCATGCGCGGCCTGGCGGCGGCCGCCGCCCTGCTGGGCGACGTCGCAACGGCCGAGCGTGCGGTCGGCGAGTCCGGGGAGCACCACCACCTCTTCGGCGCGGGCTGGGACGCCTTGGGCGTCGCCTGGCTGTGCGTGGCACGGGGCGACCTGTCCGGTGCCCGTAGGGTGCTCGCCGAGGCGGCCGAGAGGACCAGGGCCGCCGGTCTGGCTCCGTTCGAGGCGCTCGTCCTCACCGACATCGCCCGGCTGGGCGCCCCGGGGGACGTTGCGGCGCGGCTCGCCGAGCTGGCCGAGTCCTGCGACGGCCCGCTGGTCGCGGCCCAGGCGCGTCTCGCCGCCGCACTGCACGCGGGCGACCCCGACCTGTTGCTGGCGTCGGCCGATGAACTGCACGCGCTGGCCATGGACCTGATGGCTGCCGAGGCCGCAGCCGCCGCAGCAGCCGCGCTGCGCCGGGGCGGTGAGGCCCGCCGGGCCACGGCCGCCGCCCAGCAGTCCGCGGGCCTGGCCCGCACCTGCGAGGGGGCCCGCACCCCCCTTCTTGCCGCAGCGAAGACTCCCGCCCAACTCACCCCCCGACAGCGGGACATCGCTCATCTGGCGGCCAAGGGCACCACCAGCAAACAGATTGCGGAGTCGCTGCACCTGTCCACCCGCACCGTGGACAACCATCTGCAAACGATCTACACGAAGCTGGGCGTCTCCACGCGCCGCGAACTCGCCGCCCTGCTCCAAGAGCACGGTGACGAGTGAGGCGCCCTGCGAGGGACGGCTGCACCGATGTTACTAGGCCACAGTCAATTTGCTTGATAATGCTTGAAATAAACGCTTAATGAGCACCTGTTGACATGGGATCGCTGTGCCGACCAGAGTCGTCCCCGCACATGATCCGACTCAGCACAGAGGAGCGTCATGCCCAAAAACTCCGCCGTCTCCCGCCGTTCGCTGCTCGGAGGCGCGCTGGCGGGCGGCACCGTGGCCGCCGCAGGCATCGGCTCGGCGTCAGCGGCCGAGGCCGTGGCGGCGACATCCGCCACACCCGGCCGCCGGCCGGGACAGAAGACCATGGCGAACGTCGCCTTCGACGCTCACGGCACGGTGCGCGTGGGAGTGGTGGGGCTGGGCAACCGAGGATCGGGCATGACCCAGGGGTGGGCCGCCGTGCCGGGTGCCGTCGTGACAGCGGTGTGCGACGTCCGTGCGGACCGGGTCAAGCGGACAGCCGATCAGCTCGTCGCCAAGGGCAAGCCCCGGCCTGCCGAGGTCACAGGCTCCACGGACGCGTTCACCCGGCTCGTGACCCGCGACGATGTCGATCTCGTGTACATCGCCACGCCCTGGGAGTTCCACTACGAACACGGCAAGGCCGCCCTTCTCGCGGGCAAGCACGTGATGGTCGAGCTGCCCGTCGCCACCGGGCTGGAAGAGCTGTGGGACCTCGTCGACACCTCCGAGCGCACCCGCCGGCACCTGATGCTCGCGGAGAACTGCAGCTACGGACGCAACGAGCTCGCCATGCTCAAGATGGCCCACGACGGACTCTTCGGCGACGTCACCAACGGCCACGGCGGCTACTTGCACGACCTCCGGTCCCTGCTCTTCTCCGACACCTACTACACCGACTCCTGGCGCCGGCTCTGGCACACGCGCAGCACCGCCAGCTTCTACGCGATGCAGGGTCTCGCGCCCATCGCCGCCGCCATGGACATCAACCGCGGTGACCGCATGACGAAACTGCGCGCCACCGCCACGGAGCCGAAAGGCCTCGCCGACTTCCGGGCCCGGTTCGTCGACCGGTCGCACCCGTCGTGGAAGGAGACGTACATCAACGGGGACCTCGTGACGTGTCTGATCGACACGGCACAGGGCCGGGTCATCCGTGCCGAGCACGATGTCAGTTCCCCCCGGCCTTACAGCCGGATCAACACCCTCGCCGGCACCCGCGGCATCTTCGAGGACTACGCGGGGGGCGCTTCGGGCGGTGCCGGCCGCGTCTACCTCGAGCCCGACCACGGCGGGCACACCTGGCGCGACTTCGCCCCGAACCGCGAGGAGTTCGACCACTGGCTGTGGAAGACGATCGGCGACGACGCGGCCAACAACGGCGGCCACGGAGGCATGGACTACGTCCTCCAGTGGCGCACGGTGCAGCTGATGCGGGCCGGGGAGGTCCCCGACATCGACGTCTACGACTCGGCGGCCTGGTGTGCGCCCATTCCACTGAGCGTCGCCTCCCTCGCTGCCGGCGGCGGCCCGGTCGCCTTCCCGGACTTCACCCGGGGCACCTGGGTCCAGCCGCGTACGGGCCTCGACTCGCGCGCTTCGGAAATGCCCCCGGTGGCCTGACCGAGCCACCCCCGGGCCCCAGGACCGAGGCCGTCCGGACGGGCGGCGGCGAGCAGGACCAGCTGCCTGGCGCTTAGCCGAGCCGTATCTGTCCATCGACCGCAGTAGCTCCAGTTCGTCCAGGGGCGCGCCGCTCCGGGCGGGAGCGGACGAGGGTGCGGATACGATCAAAGTTCGAGTCCGGGGTTCAGGGAAGGGTGCGGCGCATGTCCAAGCAGGAGCGGTGGAGCAAGCTGCTGGAGCTGCTCGCTGTCGAGGGCAAGCTTGACGTCGAAGAGGCGGCCGGCGAGTTGGTCGTCTCACCCGCGACGATCCGGCGCGACCTCGACGAGCTGGCCGGGCAGCAGCTGCTCGTCCGCACTCGTGGCGGAGCGGTCGCGCAGGGCGTCTCCTACGAGCTCCCGCTGCGGTACAAGTCGGCTCGTCGTGCTTCCGAGAAACAGCGGATCGCCAAGGCCGTGGCCGATCTGCTGGGCGACGGTGACGTCATCGGGCTCAACGGCGGCACCACCACCACCGAGGTGGCGCGTGCCCTGGTCCTGCGGACGGGGGGACCTGGCGCGGAGCGGAGACAGAGCGCCGCCGGACCGCAGTACACGGTGGTCACCAACGCCCTCAACATCGCCGGCGAGCTCGCGGTGCGCCCGCAGTTCAAGATCGTCGTCACCGGAGGGGTGGCGCGCCCGCAGACCTTTGAGCTGGTCGGTCCCCTGACCGAGGGCGTCCTCCAGCAGGTGGTGCTCGACGTGGCGGTACTCGGAGTCGACGGCGTCGACCCGGACTTTGGTGTGATGACGCACCACGAGGACGAGGCGAGCGTCAGCCGGCTCTTCGCGACGCGCGCCCGCAAGGTGATCCTCGCGACGGACTCGACCAAGATGGGCCGGCGCGCGTTCGCCCGGATCTGCGGCCTCGACCGAGTCGATGCGATCGTCACCGATTCCGGCATCGCCCCGGACGTGGCGTCGAGCCTCGCAGACTCGGGCATCGAGGTCATCACCGTCTGACAGCGCGCGCCACGGTGCTCTGTCGGACGCACCGCCATCTGAGTAGCGACTACTCAGGTGCATGCAAGGACCCACTTCGAGGATGGGGGGACATCACTCGACATCAGGTGGGGACGGCGATGCGTCAGGTTCTCGTACGACGAGTCCCGCGTCCGGTCCCGGTGGCTCCGCCGGAGCTTCGGACGCAGTCCGGAAGGCTCCTGCCGTCCTGACGGCCGGCGGATCGCACGGATGGGGACATGCCATGAACAAGGGACAAACAGACGACCTGGCCGAGTCGGCCGGACCGTGGCGGGCCGTGGACTTCCGGCCGGACCTGGACGCGGCCGACGGCTGCCCGAGCTGCGAGAGCTGGGGTGTGCTGCCGAGGGGCCCCAGGAGTCCGGCGCGGCCGTGCCTCGATTGCCAGCCGGTGGTCCGGCTGATGCCGAAGTCCTCCCCGGCGTCGAGGCTCGACCAGCGGTGGCTCAGGGGGGCCGAACGCACATCGTTCGCCCAGGAGCTGAGGACCTTGTACGAGGCCGGAGCTACCGTCGGGGAGCTGGCCTGGAGCCACCGCCGGTCCCACACCCTCATCTACAGTCTGCTCACCGAAGCCGGGGTGGAGTTGCCGATCCACACCCGCAGGCGCCCGGGAGGCCCGCGTGGGCGTGTCCCGGAGCAGGGCCGGGAGACGGCGCGAGGGGGTCCGGCCCGGTAGCGGTCAGGCCGGTGCGTGCCGCCGGCCAATGCGGCGCGATCGCTTTGACTCGGCCTGTCCGCCGACCGGTCCCGCGCAGGAGGGAGCCGTGTTCTTGGGTGATCGGCGTATTGACGCTTCCAGGCTACATGCGCAAACTTGCGTGTAGCAGCGCCACTTCCCGCGCGAATGAACATAGTGCTTGGTTGTTTGCGGCATGCGCACGCTTGATGCATCCCCTGAAACCTGAGGTTCCCGTGGCCCCCATTCCTCACTCCCGCCCCCCGCGCGGCCCGCTCAGTCCGCTGCCACCGAGCGGTCCAGTGTCACCGGGTCGAGGACGTCCTCGATCACCATGACGGCCGCGCCGACGACACCGGCCTGGTCGCCGAGCGTGCGCCCCCGCATGGTCAGGTGCTGTGTGGCCAAGGGCAGCGAGCGGCTGTAGACGACCTCGCGGATGCCGGCCAAGAGGTGTTCGCCGACATCTGCGAGGTCCCCGCCGACGACGATCGTGTCCGGGTTGAAGAAATTGACCAAGGATGCCAGGACCTCCCCGATGTCCCGCCCTGCCTGGCGGACCAGCTGGACGGCCAACGGCCGTCCTGCGCGGACCAATTGCACGACGTCCCGGGCGTCGGTGGCGTTCTCGCCCCCCGCGGCGAGCCGGGTCGCGAGGGCCGCCCCGCCGGCAATGGCCTCCAGGCAGCCCGTGTTGCCGCACCGGCAGAGCTGATCCGCGGCGGCCGCCACCCGGATGTGGCCGATGTCGCCGGCTGCTCCCTGAGCGCCCCGGTGGAGCCGTCTCTCCGTGACGATCCCGCACCCGATGCCGGTACCGACCTTGACGAAGAGGAGGTGTTCGACCCCGTGGCTCGTTGTCCAGTGCTCCCCGAGCGCCATGATGTTCACGTCGTTGTCGACCAGGACGGGCACGCCCAGCCGGGAGCCGAGCCACCCCGTCACATCGAAGCCGTCCCAGCCGGGCATGATCGGCGGGTTGACCGGCCTGCCGGTGGAATGTTCCACGGGACCCGGAAGTCCGATGCCGACGCCGCACAACTCGGAGGCTGTTCGGTCGCATTCCGCGAGCAGGGATCCGAACGCTTTGACGAGCCACGTCAGTACGTGCTCGGGTCCCTCCTCGATCCGCATGTTCGTGCTCTGCTCTGCCAGCACGTGGGCGTTCAGGTCGGTGAGTGCGATCCGCGTGTGGGTGGCGCCGATGTCGGCGGCGAGCACCAGGCGTGCCGCGCCGTTGAAGGTGAAGGCCACGGCGGGCCGCCCGCCTGAGGAGATCGCTTCTCCGGCCGGGGTGATCCACCGTCCTTCGAGCAGTGCGTCCAGGCGTTGCGAGACCGTCGACCTGGCAAGGCCGGTCACCTGCATGAGTTCGGTACGGGTTCGGGCGCGGCCGTCGCGCAGGATCGCCAGAAGTGCGCCCGCGCCTACTGCCTCCGTTGGCACTCGGTGTCTCCTCATCGTCGATGGCAGGGGTCACGACGGACCATGCACCCCCCTGGTAATTGTATCTGACCGCTGTACTTTTGCTTGACGATCGACATAAGTCATTCATACGATCGGAATTATGCAAGAGATTCACCGAGAACCATCGGAAGTCAGAGTGGGTCTCATTGGAACTAGCTACGTAGGTCGCGTGCATGCCAGGGGGGCTGTCAGGCAGCCGGGCGCGCGACTCGTGGGCCTTGCCCCACTCGGATCCGTCCGCCCCTGCTCCCCGCTCCCGGCCGGCCACCCCCAGCGCTTTCACGACTGCTTCGACCCGTTCGTCGCAGACACCTACGCGGCCATGCGGGGCGAACACCGCGACGGACCGGCGACCTTCGCCCACGGCGCGCGGGCAGTCGTCATCACCGACGCCGTGCCGGAGTCCGCTCGAACCGACAGGTGGGTCGCGTGCTGACGATGACCAGCATCGGCAAGACGTACCTCAAGCCCGGCTTGCCGCCCCTGCACTACGCGCTTTGCGGCTGCGAGGACATGCCCGGATACCCGCAGAAGTGGGGCGGAAAGTAGATGCGTTCCCTCGGGGTCAACACCTGGGTCTGGGCCTCACCGCTCACCAACGGGGGAGTGGAACGGCACGCCCCCCGCATCGCGCAGTGGGGGTTCGACGTGATCGAACTCCCGGTCGAGCGGCCGGGCGACTGGGACCCGCATCGGGCCGCGGACCTGCTGGCCCGTCTCGGCCTGGCCGCATCCGTGGTCCTCGTCATGCCGCCGGGTCGGGAACTGGTCGCCGCACCCGCCGAGGTGATCCGCGAGACCCAGGACTACTTGCGGCACTGCGTGGACGTCGCGGTCATCCTGGGCGCCCCCGCCGTCAGCGGGCCGGCGTACGCCTCGGTCGGGCGAACCTGGAAGCTCGACGCCGGCGAGCGCAAGTCCGCCTACGCCGAACTGAACGAGAACCTCAAGCCGGTGGTCGCGTACGCCTCCGACCGGGGGGTGCGGATCGGCGTGGAGCCGCTCAACCGCTACGAGACGAGCCTGATCAACACCGTTGAGCAGGCTCTGGAGGCGCTGCCCGAGGAATGCGGGCTCGCCCTCGACACCTATCACCTCAACATCGAGGAGAAGAATCCGGCGCAGGCCGTCCGGGACGCCGGATCCCGGATCGCACACCTCCAGGTGTGCGGGACGGACCGGGGAACTCCCGGCGCCGACCACTTCGACTGGCCGGGTTTCGCCCTGGCCGTCGACGAGGCCGGCTATCGCGGCCCGCTCGTCATCGAGTCCTTCACCCCGGACAACACCACGATCGCGACCGCCGCTTCCGTCTGGCGGCCGCTGGCCTCGACTCAGGACGCCCTGGCCATGGACGGCCTGGCGTTCCTTCGCACGCTCTGAAGGTCCGGATGTCAGCCCAACAGGCTGTCAACACATCGGCGTTCAAGGCCCTGCTGTTCACCGAGACGCCTGCCGGCTCCTACTACCGGCACGACTCCCCGCACCCCACAACCGATCCCGCCCCGCGCGCCAGAACTGGAATCCCCCGATGAATCGTCCGATCACCCTCTTCACCGGCCAATGGGCTGACCTCCCGTTCGAGGAGGTGTGCCGACTCGCCTCCCAATGGGGGTACGACGGCCTCGAGATCGCCTGCTGGGGCGACCACTTCGAAGTGGACCGGGCCCTCGCAGAACCCGACTACGTGATGCGGAAGCGGGCGGTCCTCGCCCGGTACGGCCTGGACGTCTGGGCCATCTCCAACCACCTCGTGGGCCAGGCCGTCTGCGACCACCCCATAGACATCCGGCACCAGCAGATCCTGCCTGCCCGGCTCTGGGACGAGGATCCGGAACACGTCCGCCGGAACGCGGCCCGCGAGATGCAGGACACGGCCAGGGCCGCGGCCCTGCTCGGCGTCGACACGGTCGTGGGCTTCACCGGCTCGTCGATCTGGCACACCGTCGCGATGTTTCCGCCCGTCCCGCCCGCCGCCATCGAGGCCGGCTACGCCGACTTCGCCGAACGCTGGCACCCCATCCTCGACGTGTTCGAGGAGCACGCCGTTCGGTTCGCCCTGGAGGTCCATCCCAGCGAGATCGCTTACGACTTCTGGACGACGCGGCGCACTCTGGAGGCCATCGGCCACCGCCCGTCCTTCGGCCTGAACTGGGACCCGTCCCACATGATCTGGCAGGACATCGATCCGGTCGAGTTCATTCTGGAGTTCGGCGACCGGATCTACCACGCCGACTGCAAGGACACCCGGATGCGCCCCCGCGACGGTCGCCGCGGCCGGCTCTCCTCCCACCTGCCGTGGGGCGACCCGCGCCGCGCCTGGGACTTCGTCACACCCGGCCACGGAGACGTCCCCTGGGAGGACTGCATCCGCGCGCTGAACACCATCGGATACCGCGGCCCACTCTCCGTGGAATGGGAGGACGCCGGCATGGACCGCCTGACCGGCGCCGCCGAAGCCCGGGGCTTCCTGCAGGAACTGTCCCGCATAGCCCCTCCGGCCACCGCCTTCGACGCCGCGTTCGCCCGCCAGTCCGCAGAAGGAGACGCCCATGAGTGACACCACTTCCCGGGAGACCGGCCGTACCGGCGTGTGGCTCGTCGGAGCCCGCGGGTCGGTCGCCACGACCGCAGTCGTCGGAGCCGCCGCCGTCAGCGGCGGCTTCGTCCCACCCACCGGTATGGTCTCCCAACTGGCGGAGTTCGCCGACTGCGGCTTGCCCGCCCTGGACGAGCTGGTCTTCGGCGGGCACGACGTCACGGACACCCCGCTCTCCAAGCGGGCCGAGCAGCTCGCCGGGGCGGGCGTGTTCCCCACCGCACTCCTTCCCCTCGTATCCGACGCGCTCCAGGCGGCCGAGGCGGAGATCAGGACCGGTACCGGCAGCGGACCGGGAGGCCCCACACAGGCCGAGGCCGCGGCCTTCCTCATCGACGACCTGACCTCGTTCCGGCAACGCCAACGGCTCGATCAGGTCGTGGTGGTCGACGTCTCCTCGACGGAACCCCTGACCGCCCCCCGTCCCGAACACGACGAGCTCGACGCACTGGAGAAGGCCTTGGCCTCCGGTGCCGAGACCCTCCCGTCGAGTTCCCTCTACGCCTACGCTGCCCTGCGCGCCGGATGCGGCCACGTCGGCTTCACCCCCTCGGCGGGGGTACGGATGCCGGCGCTGCACCAGCTCGCCGAAAGGCAGGGCCTCCCCTACGCGGGCAGCGACGCCAAGACCGGCGAAACCCTGATCCGGACCGCGCTCGCCCCGGTGTTCGCCCACCGGGCCCTGAGCGTGCGGTCCTGGTCCGGCACGAACCTGCTCGGCGGCGGCGACGGCGCCACCCTCGCCGACCCGGCCGCTGCGGCCAGCAAGAATGCTTCCAAGCGCAGCGGGCTCGACGCCCTGCTCGGGGAGCGGGTGGAAGGACTCACCCACATCGACAACGTGCCGAGCATGGGGGAGCGGAAGACCGCCTGGGACCACATCGACTTCCAGGGTTTCCTGGGCGCGCCGATGACCCTGCAGTTCACCTGGCAGGGCTGGGACTCGGCTCTGGCCGCACCCCTCGTCCTCGACCTGGCCCGGTTCCTCGCCCGCGCCCGCCAGGTGGGTGCCGCCGGACCGCAACGGCAGCTCGGCTTCTTCTTCAAGGATCCGATCGCGCGGGACGGCATCGTTCCCGACCACCGGCTCGTCACCCAATTCGAGGAGCTCCGGGCCTGGTACGCCGGGGTGGGCCGATGACCGGCCTGCGTGCCCTGGCGGAACTGGTCCGCGCGCCCGCGGCCCTCACCGTGCCGGGGGACACCCTGGCCGGGGCCACTGCCGCCGGCCGTCCGCTCGGCGCCGGAACCGCCGGGCTCGCGGCGGCCTCCGTCTGCCTGTACTGGGCCGGAATGGCGCTGAACGACTGGGCGGACCGGGAGGTCGATGCCAAGGAGCGGCCGGGTCGCCCCCTTCCCTCCGGCCGGGTCAGCCCTGGTACCGCCCTGGGCACTGCCGCCGTACTCACCGGCGCCGGCCTGGCACTGGCCGCGGCGGCCGGGGGGCGGCGGCAGCTCGGCATCGCCGTGCCGCTCGCCGCCACCGTGTGGGCGTACGACCTGGCCGTCAAGGAGACCCCGTTCGGGCCGGCGGCCATGGCGGCCGCCCGCGGGCTCGACGTGCTCATGGGCGCGGGACCCGACCGGTGGCGCGGCGCGTTGCCCGCAGCCCTCACGATCGGCTGCCACACCTACATGCTCACCACGGTGAGCCGGCGGGAGGTCGAGGGGGCGACCGCGGCACTGCCCGCCGCGGCCCTTGCGGCCTCCACCGCCTTGGCGCTGGCCACCTCCGCCTTTCCCCCCAGCGGCACGGAGTCCGTCGACCGTGCCGCATCGACCGTGCTGTTGGCCGCCTACCTCGCGGCAGGAGGCCCGGCACAGCTGGCCGCGACCGCCCGCCCGGACCCACCCCGTCTCCGGCGGGCGGTCGCTTCCGGCATCCACGCCCTGATCCCGCTCCAGGCGGCCCTCACCGCACGCGCGGGCAAGGTAGGCGCCGCCCTCCCACTGCTGGCCGCGTTCCCGCTGGCCCGGCGGCTGTCACGAAAGGTGTCCCCGACATGACCGGGCTGCGCTTCGGCTACGGCACCAACGGCTTCGCCAACCACCGCCTCGACGACGCCCTGGAGGTCATCGCCGGGCTCGGGTACTCCGGGGCGGCCCTCACCCTGGACCACGGCCACCTCGACCCGTACGCTCCCGGCCTGGGCCGGCAGCTGACCCGGGTGCGGCGCAAGCTGTCCGCACTCGGACTCGGCGCGGTCGTGGAGACGGGCGCCCGCTACCTCCTCGACCCGTGGCACAAGCACGCACCCACCCTGCTGGACCCGGAGCCCGAGCGGCGCGCCCACCGCCTGGACTTCCTCACCCGCGCCGTGCACATCGCCTCGGAACTGGGGGCCGAGGCGGTGTCGTTGTGGAGCGGGATACCCGAACCGGGAATGCCCGAGGGGGAGGCGTGGAAGCTTCTCGCCGAGGGCTGCGCCGCCCTGACCGAGGTGGCGCAGCAGGCCGGCCTACGGCTCGGATTCGAACCCGAGCCGGGCATGCTGGTCGCCGACCTGGACGGCTACGAGCGCCTGCGCAATACCCTCGGCGACCCGCACGCCTTCGGCCTCACCCTGGACATCGGGCACTGCCGCTGCCTGGAGGACGACAGCGCGGCCGACTGTGTCCGGCGAGCCGCCCCCTGGCTGGTCAACGTCCAGATCGAGGACATGCGGCGCGGCGTCCACGAACACCTGGAGTTCGGCGACGGCGAGGTCGACTTCCCCTCAGTCATGCGGGCACTGACGGAGACCGGCTACTCCGGACTCGTGGCAGTGGAGCTGCCCCGCCACTCGCACAGCGCTCCGCAGACCGCGTTGCGCTCGCTCGACGCCCTGCGCGCGGCCTCCGCACCGCCGTGGACGGCCGAGGCACGCGAGCAGCTGGCATCCGACCCTTCCGCGATCACCCGCCTCTTCCCGGTCGCCGCTCGCAGCGTCGGCCCCGACCCGGGACTCGGCGAGGCGACACGCATCCAATTGCTGCAGGCCCTGCCCGGCGCCGGCGCCGAACTCGCCGCCGTCCTGAAGGAACTGTACGAGAGAGGGGACACAGCCGAGCGGACCGCCGTGCTGCGCGCCCTGCCCCTGCTCGACCGGGCCGGACGGATCGGGGCGCACTCCAGGGGCCTGATCGAGGATGCGCTGCGGACCAACGACGCCCGGCTCGTCACCGCGGCAGCCGGACCGTACGCCGCCCGCCACCTCGACCAGGAGCAGTGGCGCCAGGCCGTGCTGAAATGCGTGTTCCTCGACGTGCCCCTGGACGCCGTGGCGGGCCTGGACCGCCGCCGCGATCCCGAACTGGACCGCATGTTCGCGGCCTTCGCCGCCGAACGCACCGCCGCCGGGAGGCTCGTCCCCGCGGACGTGCGCCGGCAGCTCGAACCGGACTTCCCGTACAACAGGAGCTCGCACCATGCGCATCTTTGATCCCCACATCCACATGTCCTCCCGGACGACCGACGACTACCGGACGATGCACGCGGCCGGGGTACGGGCCCTCGTCGAGCCGGCGTTCTGGCTCGGCCAGCCCCGCACGTCGGTGGGCAGCTTCACCGACTACTTCGACGCCCTGCTGGGCTGGGAGCCGTACCGCGCCGCCCAGTACGGGATCCAGCACTTCTGCGCCCTCGCCCTCAACCCCAAGGAAGCCAACGACGAGCGGTGTACGCCGGTCCTCGACGAGCTGCCCCGGTACCTGCTCAAGGACCGGGTCGTCGCCGTCGGCGAGATCGGCTTCGACTCGATGACCGAGGCCGAGGAGCGGGCTTTCACGGTCCAGCTCGGCCTCGCCAAGGAGTTCGGCCTGCCGGCCCTGGTGCACACCCCGCACCGCGACAAGGCCGTGGGCACCGCCCGGACCCTCGAACTCGTGAAGGCCTCCGGCATCGGACCGGGCAGGGTCCTGGTCGACCACCTCAACGAGGTGACGGTGGCGCCCGTCGCCGACTCCGGCTGCTGGATGGGCTTCTCCATCTACCCCGATACCAAGATGACCCCGGACCGCATGGTGCGCATCCTCCAGGAGCACGGCACCTCCCGCATGCTGGTCAACTCCGCTGCCGACTGGGGCCACAGCGACCCGCTGCTGACCGTCGCCACTGCCCGCGCCATGCGCGCCGCCGGCTTCACCGAGGACGACGTGGAGAAGGTTCTCTGGCGCAACCCGGTGGAGTTCTACGCACAGAGCGGGAGGCTCGCGCTGGAGGACGTGTCCGAAGGGGCCGGTCCGTCGGACACCTCGGCGTACGCCGGCAACTCCGTACGCAGGGGCGGCAGCTGATGAGGTTCCGTCACGGCAGCGGCGAGGACGTCCACCTCGGCTACTGCACCAACGTGCACCCTGCCGAAGACCTCCTCGGGATCCTGGACCAGCTCGACACCTATGCGGTCCCCGTCCGGGAGCAGCTGGCAGTGGACCGGCTGGGAGTGGGCCTGTGGCTCGCCCAGCCCGTCGCCGCCGCCCTGGCCGGTGATCCCGGTGCCACGCTCAGGCTCCGCACCGAACTCGGCCTGCGCGGACTGGAGGTGGTCACCCTCAACGGCTTCCCCTACCAGGGCTTCCACCAGCCGGTGGTCAAGCACGCGGTCTACCGGCCGGACTGGTCCTCGCGGCTGCGGCTGGAGTACACGGTTGACCTCGCACGGGTCCTCGCCCTGCTGTTGCCCGACGACGTCACGACCGGTTCCATCTCCACCCTCCCGTTCGGCTGGCGCGCCGACTGGACCGCGGACCGCCACGTTCGGTCCCTGCGCCACCTGGAGGAACTCGGGCGCGGGCTCAAAGGCATCCGCCACGGCAGCGGCCGCACGATTAGGGTCGCTCTGGAGCCGGAGCCCGGCTGTGTCGTGGAGACGACCGGCGAGGCCGCCGACCACCTGAGCCATCTGGACCCGGACCACTTCGGCATCTGCCTCGACGTGTGCCACCTGGCCGTCGCCTTCGAGGACCCGCACGAGGCCCTGCGGAAGCTGGACCGGGCCGGGGTGAGCATCGTCAAGGCGCAGCTGTCGTGTGCCCTGCACGCCGAGCGGCCTGCGGACCCGGACGTCCTCCAGGCGCTGGCCGCCTTCACCGAACCTCGCTTCCTCCACCAGACCCGGAGAGCCGGAGCACCTCCCACAGGGGTCGACGACCTGTCCCAGGCGCTGGCCAGCCCTCTGGCGATGAACCGCGACGCCCCCTGGCGCTCCCATTTCCATGTCCCGCTGCACGCCGACCCCGAACCGCCGCTGACCAGTACACGGCCGGTACTGCGGCAGGCCCTCGCCGCGTTGCTCGCCGCCGACCGGCCAGGCACCACGCACCTGGACGTCGAGACGTACACCTGGTCGGTTCTGCCCACCCCGCCGCGCACCGCGAGGGAACTGGCCGCGGGCATAGCCGCCGAACTCGACTGGACCCGCCGGGAGCTGCTCACCCTGGGCCTCACCGAGCAGGCGCCCCCGTCCACCGTGAAAAGGAGTTCGCCATGAGTGTCGTGGTCCTCGATGTCGTCGGGCTCACCCCGCGAGCTCTCGCCGACATGCCCCGGCTGCGCGCGGTCGCCGACACCGGCTTCAGCGCCGAGCTGGAGACGGTCCTCCCCGCAGTCACCTGCTCGGTGCAGTCCACCTTCCTGACCGGTGAGCTGCCGTCCGGGCACGGGATCGTCGGCAACGGCTGGTACGACCGGGACATGGGTGAGGTCGCGTTCTGGCGCCAGCACAACCGGCTGGTCGGCGGCGAGAAGCTCTGGCAGACCGCGCGGCGGACCCGGCCCGACCTGACGGTGGCCAACATCTGCTGGTGGTACGCGATGGGCGCCGACGTGGACATCACCGTCACCCCGCGGCCGGTGTACCACTACGACGGTCGCAAGTCCCCTGACTGCTACACCAATCCGCCGGAACTCCGGGACGCCCTGACGGCCGAGCTGGGCGCCTTCCCGCTGTTCGACTACTGGGGACCCAGGGCCGGCCTCGCGTCCACGCGGTGGATCATCGACGCCGCCCGACAGGTCGTCGACCGGTACGACCCGGACCTGACGCTCGTCTACGTACCGCACCTCGACTACGACCTGCAACGCCACGGCCCGGACTCGGCGCAGGCACGGAGGGCCGCCCGCGAGCTGGACGAAGTCCTGGGCCCCTTCCTCGACGAGACCCTCGCCCGGGGCACGACGGTCGTCGCCCTGAGCGAGTACGGCATCACCGAAGTACGCCGCCCCGTCGACATCAACCGAGCCCTGCGCCGGGCGGGGCTGCTCAACGTGTTCCGACAGCAGGGCATGGAATACCTCGACCCGTGGACCTCTCCCGCGTTCGCCACCGCCGACCACCAGATCGCCCACGTCTACGTGGCCGACCCGGCGGACGTGCCGCGCGTGCGCGAGGTGCTCCGCGAGCTCGATGGCATCGACGAGGTCCTGGATCGCTCGGGACAGGCGGACCACGGCCTCGACCACGCCCGGTCGGGTGAGCTCGTCGCTGTGGCCGCTCCCGACAGCTGGTTCACGTACTACTACTGGCTGGACGACGAGGCGGCACCGGACTTCGCCCGCGGCGTGGACATCCACCGCAAGCCGGGGTACGACCCGGCGGAGCTGTTCTTCGACCCGGGCGATCCGCTGGTGATGGCACGGGCCGCGGTTGCCCTGGCCAAGTTGAAGCTCGGCATCCGCGGCACCATGGCCGTCGTGCCGACCGACCCCGGATGCGTCCGCGGCAGCCACGGCCGTCTCCCCGCCAAGGCCGAAGACGCTCCCGTCCTGCTGTGCTCCGCTCCCGACCAGGCCCGGGCACGCTTCCACGCCACCGAAGTCAAACAGTTCCTGCTGTCCTGCCTTTCCCGCTGAGGACACCGGTGCCGGCGGCTGTACGCCTGAGGGGCGATCTCGACGAGATCGCCCCTCAGGCGTACAGCCGCCGGCACCCGACCGCGTCGCTGCTGAAGCTCGGGCGACGGGCGCCCCTGCCCTCAGGGGGATTTCAGGCGTCGGCCGCGCTGGTCACGCGCTCCACTGCCGGCCGGGCCGGAGGGGCGGGTAAGGGAACCCACTGCAGCACATTGACGAGAAGCCCCAGCTGGAAGCGGGATTGAGCGCCCAGCTGTTGTTGGACGCGGGTGATCCTCCTGAGGACGGTCCGTTCGCTGACGCCCAGCATCCTGGCGATGGCCGCATCCGTGGCGCCAGTCGCCATGAGTTCCAGCAGATGGCACGTTTCCTCGGTCAGTTCGTCCGGGTAGGCGGCGGCGCCGTCCGCAGGGACCGGGTGAGGCAGAACCGGGGTGTCCACCGTGAGTCTCGCCATGGGTGCCCTCAAAATGTGAGGCGGTCCAAAGGGACCGGTGTGACGGATGGGTTGTTGCCGCGGGCCGTGCTCAGCGCCGTTCCGCACCCGAGATGACCTCGTGCCCGGTCTGAGGGGACAAGGTGGCGGGGCCCAAGGCGTCCGGAAAGCTCTTTCCCTCGCTCGGGTACAAAACTAGAGAGGGGGGTGGTCCGCAGTCAATGTGCACTCCGAGGTTGATGCGAGGACACGCTCGAGACATCCGGCGAAGTAAGTCCTTGGCTAGGGAAGGCGCTTGCCGCCTGAACCATGCCTGCCCGGGTGTCAATGGCCTTTGAGTGCTCCCCGCTGGCGGCCAGATAGTCAACGCGCTGGCGGCCGATAAGCCCTCCCCAACGGCGGCCAGATATCTCCCCGCTGTTGGTGGGTGGGTCAGCGCAAGGGGATCACCCCCTGGCCAGAGGTTGCTTGGTTGAGGCGGAAGGAATCACCCTGGGTGACCACGACGTGGGCGTGGTGCAGGAGCCGGTCGACGGTCGCGGTGGCGAGGGTCTTGGTCATGATCTCGTCGAAGCCGGACGGGTGGAGGTTGCTCGAGACGGCCAGTGCTCGTCGTTCGTAGGCGGCGTCGACCAGGCGGTAGAAACCCTCGGCGGCGTCTGGGCTGACGGGTAGCAGGCCGATGTCGTCGACGATGATCAGGTCAGTGCGGATGAGTCGGGCCATGGCTCTGGCCAGGGAATCGTCCGCGCGGTGGCGTCGGACGAGGGCTCCGAGGTCTTCGATGGTGAACCAGGCGACTGTCATGCCGGCCTCGATCGCGGCCTGGCCGAGGGCCTCGGTGAAGTGCGACTTTCCGGTGCCCGAGGGCCCGCAGATGCAGAGGTTCTCCTTGCGGGTCACCCACTCGAGCATCTTCAGCGAGTCCTGGGTCGGCCGCGGGATCGAGGACGCGGTCTCGTCCCAGTCGCCGAAGGTCTTCCCCGCCGGGAACCCGGCCCGTTTCCGCCGGGTCCTCAGGTTGGCGGCGTCCCGGCCTGCGGCTTCTTCGGCCAGCAGGACGCGGACGACCTCGGCGGGGTCCCAGCGTTGGGCCTTGGCGGTGGGGATCAGGTCGGTCAACGCCCGCCGCATGTGCGGGAGTTTGAGGCGTTTGGTGAGTTCGATGGCCTCGGCCAGCGGGTTGCCGTGGGTGCCGGTCACGCGGATCGGGGTGGCCATCAGAGGTCGTCTCCTTCGTCGGCGATGCCGAACTTGGACCAGGCGGAAGTACCCGGCTGCAGGCTGTGCTCCTCCGAGGCCCTCGTGGGCTCGATGGTCTCCAGGCCGGCTTGGTAGGTGAGGATGCGGATCAGGTCGTTCTCCGCGAACCGCCCGGCGACCGCCGCTGACCCGAGCGCCCGGTCGACCTCGGCGGCCGAGTGCAGTTTGGCCAGGGCGACGGCTTCGGCCATCTTCGGCTTGACCCGCCTGGCGCCAGCGGCACCGGCCTCGACCAGCCACGATGCGGCCCCGGGACCGATCGCGAGGAAGGCCGCTTCCTCAGCGGAATTCGCCCGCGGAGTGCGGTCGGCCTCCTTGTTTTCCCGCGGCGGGTAGTGTTCCGCGACGATCACGGGGTTGCCCGGGGTGGACCGCGGATGCCGGGCGACCTCGGCCGGGCCGGCCTCGCCGACGGCGGTGACGATCAGCTCGTCGCCGTGGAAACGGGCCCAGACCCGCGTGTCGATCAACTCGTGCGGGACCGAGTAACGGACCCCTTCGACGGAGATCGTGGCATCCCAGCAGACCCGGCGGGTGGTGCCGAACGCGACGGTGAACGGCTCCTTCGGCAGTGGATGCAGCCGGGCCTGTTCCTCAGCGAGCATGTCGGCCGGCTTGCGACGGGTCTCGCGGTGGACCCGGTTGTTGACCTCGTCACTGAAGAGCCGGCAGGCCGCCTCGAGCTGGCCGAAGGTCTGGTACTGCTCGAGGAGATTGGCGTCGGTGGGCACCAGGTCGGCCTTCGCGATCCGGACCGTGGCCTCTGATCCGCCCTTCGACTCAGGATCGGCCGGCAGACAGGTGCGGATCGTCATGCCGTAGTGCCGCCCAACCTCGACGATCTCCGGGTTGCGGACCGCGATGTTCGCGACGTGCGTCGTGGTGACCGTCTTCTCGTTGTCGGTCAGCGCATACGTCGGGACCCCGCCGATCCGCCGCAGCGTCGTATCCATGCAGGCCACGATCGTCGGCAGCGTCTTGTCGAACACCGGGATCACGACGCGGAAGCGGGACCAGGCCACCCACGCGCACCACAGCGAAGTACGACGTCCGCCGATTCTGGGGCCCTCGCCCCAGTCCCATTGCATCCACAGTCCAGGCTCGGCGATCCAGGGCCGGTAGACCCGGCGCTGCCCGGCCCGCAAAGCGGCTTTGACCTCGGAGACCGCGCGGCGAGTGGTGCGTTCCCCGCCGGTGAAGCCCATCGCGGCGATCCGACGGTGGACGATGTCCGCGCGTATCTTGCCGCGGGACTGCACCACCAGTTCCTCGATTTTCGCCAGGTACTCGTCGATCGGCCGGGCCCGGTGTTGCCGGGCCACCGGGCCTTCACCTGCCTCACGCATCCGTACATACCGGGCCACCGTGTGGTGGTCGCACCCGGCCAGCTCGGCCGCAGCGCGGTAACTCCCCGTGAGGTCGTATGCCTCAAGGATTTCCATGATCTCCCTGCTGTTCTTCACACCAGCCAGCCTCGCCGACCGGTTATCCGTCCAGGTCCGGGGAGGTATCTGGCCATACGTGGGGAAGATCGTGGCCATGAGTGGGCCGATAAATGGCCGCCTACGGGGAGTATCTACTGGCCGCTATCACCCGGGCGGATGGTCGTCGGGGCAGGCATCTGCACGGGCACGCCGTCAGCGGGCGCCGAGTCCCGGACGGTGCCCGTCTCGGCGTTGGTCACGTGGGGGAGTGCTCGCCCGGACGACGACCTCGCCCTTGACCCGCCGAAGGCGGGGGGCCGCGTCGGGTTCCGTGGTGACCACGAGATCGAGCGCCGTCTCCCCGATGTGTTCCAGTGGTAGCCGTACCGTGGTCAGTGCGGGAGTGACATCGCGCAGGGTGCTGATGTCGTCGAAGCCCGCGAAGGCGAGGTCGTCGGGGACGGCGATGCCGAGATCCCGGCACTTCGCCATCGCGCCGACGGCCATGATGTCCGTCGCCGCGAACACGCAGTCGAGGGCGAGGTCCCGAGCGAGGAGCTGCCCCATGGACGCGTGGCCCCCGTCGCGGGTGAAGTCCCCGTGGACGACCGCTTCGAGGGAGGCGCCGGGTATGCGGGCCAGCCCTTCCCGGAAACCCTGGAGGCGGTGGCGGGCGGTGAGCAGCTCCGGGGGACCACCCACCACCCCGAACCGGCGGTGGCCGAGTTCGCCCAACGCCTGGGCGAGCTGCCGGGCGCCTGCGCGGTTCTCCAGGACGACGGTGTCGACCGGCAGCCGGTGCTGGCCGATGGACACGACGCGGCCTCCCGCGGCACGGAAGGCGTCGACCTCAGCTCGCAGGGCATCGTTGAGCTTTGTGTCGGCGACGCGGCTGCCGGCGAGGATGACGGCGCGGCAGCGCCGGCTGCGCAGCGCGGCGAAGTGGTCGATCTCGCGTTCCGGACTGCGTGCCGTGTTGCCGAGCGTGACGAGGAGATCGTGTGCGTCCGCGGCACGCATGACACCGGCGGCGATGGCGGAGAAGTACGGGTCGGCGATGTCGTGGACGAGCAGGCCGATTTCCTTGCTCGTTCCGCTCGCGACCGCCTGTGCCTGCACGTTCGTGGAGTAGTTGAGTCTGCGCGCGGTGTCCAGGACCTTGGCCTTGAGGTCCTCTCCCACGCGGCGGGCTCCCGGGTGCAGCGCGCGCGAGGCGGTCGCCAGGGAGACGCCCGCCGCGGCGGCGACGTCGGCGAGGGTGACCGGATGGCTCTGCGACCGGTTCATGCGCGGACTCCTCGACTGGGCGGGCAGGGGCCCAGCGGCGAGGTCGGCGCGGAAAGCCCATTCCCGCGGATCGTATCGGCCCCCGCGCCGCCTTGATCATCGATCAGGCTTTCCGCAGGTTCCGGTCCGCCGTAACGCATCGCGGGCCGCGTCCGCGGACAGACGGCTGTGTCGTGTATACGACAGCCCCGCTGAAGGCGCCCGGGCCGGGCGTAAGGTGACCCCGATCCTGGGAAGTGCTTGAAGATGACTGAAATTGGTCTGCACCATGCAGATTCGCGCAGTACATCTGCAATTTGCCCTGGCACTCAGCGCGATTCGGAGCGTCGATGAAACATATGCGATGGGTGGCGGCGTTGGTCGCCGCCGTCCTGTCAGTCCTCGTGGCCGCGGTGCCGTCCGCCGCTCACGAATCCCGGTTCCGGGTGCTGGTCTTCTCCAAGACCACGTTCTTCAGCCACGACTCGATCCCGGCGGGTATTGCCGCGATCGAGAAGTTGGGCACCGACCACGACTTCGAGGTCGAGTCCACGGTCGACGCCGCCGCGTTCACGGACGAGAACCTGGCACGCTTCGACGTCATCGTGTTCAACAACACGAACTCCAACGAGACCTCGCCGGCACTGTTGGACACGAACCAGCGCGCGGCGTTCCAGAAGTTCATCCGCAACGGCGGTGGTTGGACCGGCCTGCACGCCGCGACCGCGAGTGAGCGGAACTGGGACTGGTACGCCGGTCTCGTCGGCACGATCTTCGACTTCCACGGCGACTACAACGCCACGGGCGGCACCGGCCCCGGCCGCATCAAGGTCCTCGACCGCGCCCACCCGTCGACGAAGAACCTGCCCGAGCTCTGGGAGCGTAACGAGGAGTGGTACAACTGGCGCACGAACCCGACCGGGAACGTGCACACCCTCGCCCAGATCAAGGTGCGTGACGGCGACAACAAGCTGGACGAGGGCGTCGACCACGCGTACTCGTGGTGCCAGAACTACGACGGCGGCCGGTCCTGGTACACGGCCGGCGGCCACTCGGCCTCGGCGTTCAGCGAGCCGGCCTTCCTCGAGCACCTGCGGTACGGCATCGAGTGGGCCGCCGGCGCCGTCGAGGGCGACTGCAGCCCCACGAAGAAGAGTTCCTACTCGCGCGTCCCGCTGGTCACCGACGGCCTGTCGGACCCGTTCGAGCTGGCCGTGGCTCCCGACAAGCGGGTCTTCTACATCGAGCGCACCGGCGCCCTGAAGGTCATCGACCAGGGCACCCTGGCCACCACCACCCTGCTGGACTTCGACTACACGGCCGAGCAGACCAGCCAGTCCGGCGGGCTGATCGGTCTGACCCTGGACAAGGACTTCGCCACCAACAAGTGGCTGTACATCCTGTGGTCCGACAAGACCCAGTCACAGCTCAACCTGTCGCGGTTCACCGTGTCGGGCAACTCGGTCGCCCTCTCCTCGGAGAAGCGACTGCTGACCATCCCGGTCTTCGTACCCAGCGGGAGCCGAGCGGCCTCGCACCTGGCCGGCTCGCTCGCCATGGACAAGACGGGCAACCTGTACGCCGGCATCGGTGACAACACCGACCCGTTCCAGTCCTCGGGCTACACCCCGATCGACGAGCGGGCGGGCCGTTCCGCGTTCGACGCGCAGACCACGGCGGGCAACACCAACGACCTGCGTGGCAAGATCCTGCGCATCAAGCCGCAGGCCGACGGCACTTACACCGTCCCCTCGGGCAACCTGTTCGCCCCGGGCACCGCGAAGACCAAGCCCGAGATCTACGCGATGGGCCTGCGCAACCCGTTCCGCATCACCGTCGACTCGCAGACCAACGCCGTGCTCGTCGGCGACTACGGTCCGGACGCGCGCGGCGCCGACCCGAACCGCGGTCCCGAGGGCACCGTCGAGTTCGACCGGATCACCTCTGCCGGAAACTACGGCTGGCCGTACTGCGTCGGGAACAACACCCCGTTCAACGACTACAACTTCGCCACCAACACCTCCGGTGCGAAGTTCAACTGCGCGGCCCCGGTCAACGACTCCCCGAACAACACCGGCCTGCAGAACCTGCCGGCGTCCAAGCCGCCGCTGGTGTGGTACGCCTACTCCGCCTCCGCCGAGTTCCCCGAGGTGGGCACCGGCGGCGGTGGGACGATGAGCGGTCCGGTCTACGACTACGACCCGGCCAACACCAACCCGAACAAGTTCCCCGAGTACTTCGACGGGAAGTGGATCACCTACGAGCTGACGCGCCAGTGGTTCAAGACGCTGTCCATCCACAAGACCGCGCAGACGTTCACCAACTCGAAGTTCGCACCCACCAAGGCCGGCGACCTGCAGTCGATCAACGGGATCTTCGGTGACATGACGTGGACCCAGCCGTTCGAGGCCGAGTTCGGCCCCGACGGCGCGCTGTACGTCATCGACTTCGGAGAGGGCTCCGGCTCGGGCCGCGGCGGCAGCAACGAGGGCGCGGGCATCTACCGGATCGACTACACGCCCAACGGGCCGGCGCCGGTCGCGAGCATCACGGTTGACAAGGACAGCGGGAAGGCCCCGCTGACGGTGGCGTTCTCCAGCAGCGGGTCCACCGGGACGAACCTCACGTACAAGTGGGACTTCGACAACAACGGCACGGTCGACTCGACCGCGGCCAACCCGACCTTCACCTACGGCACGACGGGCAAGAAGACCGTGAAGCTGACGGTCACCAACACGGCCGGGTCGAACTCCGCCCTCAAGGACATCGTGGTCGGCAACACCCGGCCCACGGTGAAGATCAGCATTCCGGACGGCGGCGTCTTCGAATGGGGTGACCGGATACCGTACGTGGTGACGGTCACCGACCCCGAGGACAGCACCATCGACTGTTCCCGTGTGATCGTCCAGACCAAGCTCGGGCACGACTCGCACGCCCACCCGCTGGACACCTACACCGGGTGCAGCGGCACGCTGCTCACCGACCCCAGCGGTGCCGACGGCCACGGCGAGGGTCAGAACCTCTACGCCGTGGTCAGTGCGCAGTACACCGACGCCGGCGCGCTGAACGGCGCCGTCCCGGCCCTGGCCGGCTCCACGGAGGTGGAGCTGCGGCCGAGGTTCATGGAGGCCGAGCACTTCGACGCCACCAACGGTGCGGTGAACGCCGGCCGGACCACCGCGCACGGTGGTGTCCGGGTCACGGACCTCGACCACGGTGACTGGATCAAGTTCTCCCCGCAGAGCCTGCAGTTGATCAACTCGGTCACGCTCGGCGCGTCGGCCGGGGCGGCCGGGGCGACTGTGGAATTCCGCGCCGACTCGCCCACGGGCCAGCTGCTCGGATCAGTGGCCATCCCGAACACCGGCAGCTACGACACCCTGGTTTCGCCCACGGTGCCGCTGACGAACCCGAACCGGACGTTCGATCTGTACCTGGTCGTCAACAACCCGAACGTGACGGGAGACCTGCTGTCGCTGGACTGGCTGCGGTTCAACGGGCGAGGCGTCAAGCAGGAGTCCGGCGCGGGCGGAACGGCCACCGTCGCTGCTTCGACGACGGCACGGACGATGAACTTCTCCGCGACGGTCACGCCGCCCGCAGGGCGGACGATCGTCGACCAGGCGTGGTCCTTCGGTGACAACAGCGCGGACGTGCACAGCTACACCACCACGCACACCTACGCCGCGCCGGGCAGCTACACGGCCTGGCTCACAGTGACCGACAGCGCGGGCGCGAAGCACTCGTTCACGCGCCCGTTCACGATCACCTGACAGCGGAGGGGAGGGGCGGGCCGGCCTGGCCCACTCCTCCCCTCCGAGTGTGATTCCCCTGGGTAGGTGGTGCCCCGACGGGGGTGGGGGCACCGCCTACCCAAACGCCTGTCCTGCCTCCGTCCCCCGGCGGCACCCGGGTCTCCCCAACCACTCCTGCCTGCGGATCCTCGTCGTCACAGCGCGTTAGGGTCCGCCCGCACATTCCTACCTACGGAACCCTCGCGCCGAATAGGGAGGGGCCCGTATTGTTCCGCTCGCGATCCGGACCTTTCCTGGACATGTCCGGTCCGTGCTCAAGCTCGGACGGGGGGCCTCACCGTACGGGAGTCGTCATGAACCGTCCTCTTGCTCCTGACCACCGTCAGGTCGTTCGGTCCGCTCCGTTGTGGCGGGTCTCCGCAGGCCCCTCGCTCTCCGTGGTCCAGGCAAGCCGGCAGGTCAGGGAGATGCTGTGCGGATGGGGCATGCCGGGCCTGGTCGACGCCGCAGTGCGCATCGACTCGGAACTGGTGACGAACGCTCTGCGTCACGGCAGCCGACCCGTATGGCACACACTGCGGCAGGTGCTGCTCGCTGACGGTGGCCACTCGGTCCACATCGTGGTGGGCGACCGGGGCGAAGGGTGGGAACTCCGATCGGGTCCGGCAACCGCTGCGGTGAAGGGCACGACAGCCCGGGGGCTCGACATCGTGGCGATGCTGGCGGCGGCCTGGGGAGCCACGCGTTCCTATGCGGGCCACCTCGTCTGGGCCGACCTGAGGATCGAACAGCAAAGATCCCCGGGATCCGGCAGCCCTCGATCCTCGACACCGACGGAGCGGCGCTTCACCAGCGCGATCTGACGTGCAACGTCCTTCGGGCGTTCCACCCGCTGCCTGACGGCAGCACCCCTGAGCGGCGGCCCGCGGCCGCCCCCCCGTCCTGACCGGCGAGGCCGCGGGCCGTCTTCCTGCCCAAGGTCGACGCCCCGCCATGGCGCGGGTCCTCCGGTCGGATGCCGATGCCCTCCGGACGGCATGCCGAGGGCCCGGCCACCGCCGTGGCCGGGCCCTCGATGTTCCGCGTCGCGGTCAGCGCCCTGCCAGCACATTCAGCAGCCGGGCGACTTCGTCCGCCACCGCGTCGCGCGCCGGCCCCAGGTACTTGCGGGGGTCGGCGACATCGGGGAGTGCCTCCAGCCGCTCGCGCACTGTGCGGGTGAACAGCTTGTTGAGGTGGGTGGAGATGTTCACCTTGGTCATCCCGGCCGCGACGGCCTTCGCGAGGTCCGTGTCGTCGACACCCGAGGAGCCGTGGAGCACGAGCGGCACGTCGAGCACGTCCTTCAGCCGACCTATGAGGCCGAGGTCGAGTTCGGCGTTACGGGTGAGCATGGCGTGCGAGCTGCCCACAGCGACGGCTAGGGCGTCCACGGCGGTCGCCGCCGCGAACGCGCGGGCCTCGTCCGGGTCCGTCCGGACGCCGGGTGCATGGGCCCCGTCCTTGCCACCTACTTCTCCGAGCTCCGCCTCGACCCATACGCCGGCCCGGTGGCAGTGGTCCGTCACGGTGCGAGTGGCGGCGACGTTCGCGCTGTACGGCAGGGTGGAGGCGTCGAACATGACCGACGTGAATCCGAGGTTCACGGCTTCGTGAACGAGCTCGATGGACTCGGCGTGGTCGAGGTGCACCGCCACCGGGACCGAGGCGGAAGCGGCGATGGCGAGGGAGGCTACGGCGATCGGCGCGAGGGAGCCGTGGTAGCGGGCGGTGTTCTCGCTGATCTGCAGGATGACGGGGAGCCCGGCGCGTTCGGCTCCGGTGACGATCGCCTCGGCGTGCTCGATCTGCACGACGTTGAAGGCGCCGACACCCGTGTTGGCGGTGCGCGCGGGCCGGATGATGTCGTCTGTGGGGGTCAGAGGCATGTGTGTGCTCCACGAAGCGGTGACGGAAGAACGGCTGGTGATGTGGGAACGGGTGTCCACATCACCAGCCCTGCCGGGGCGGCGTTACGGGACGGTTCTCAGGCGCCGGCAGACGTGAGGATCACGGAACGGGTCAGGTTGCGGGGGCGGTCGGGGTCGTAGCCGCGTGCTTCGGCCAGGTGAACGGCGAGACGCTGGGCCCGGATGAGGTCCGCGAGCGGGTCGAGGGCCCCGGCCCGGTCACCGGACGCTTCGGAGTAGATGCCCCCGACGCCGGCGATGTCATCGGCCAGCCCGAGCGGTTCGGCGCCGAACAGCCAGACGACGCGGCCGGGGCCGGTGATGCTGATGGGACCGTGGCGGTACTCCATGGCGGGGTACGCCTCGGTCCAGGCACCGGCGGCCTCGCGCATCTTGAGGCCCGCTTCGAGGGCGAGGCCGTAGGTCCAGCCGATTCCGAGGAAGGTGAACTGCTCGGCACCGCAGACCGTGGGGTCCAGCGGCTCCGCGACTGCGCGCTCGGCGTCCTCGATGGCGTCGGCCAGCGGACGTACACCGGCCGGCAGCGCGCCCTCGGCTTCGAGGTGGGCACGCAGCAGGACGAGGACCGTGGTGGCGAATCTGGTCTGGACGACGGACTGCTCGTCGGCGAAGTCCAGCACGGCGACGGCATCGGCGGCCGTCATGACGGGGGTTGTGGGGTCGGCGGTGATCGCGCCGGTGGCCACCGTGCCCTTGACCCGCGTCAGGAGGTCGAGGACTTCGGTGGTGGTTCCGGAGCGTGTGATGGCGATGATGCGGTCGTAGGTCCGGCCGGCCGGGAACTCGGACGCGGCGAAGGCGTCGGTCTCGCCGTGACCGCCGCTCTCCCGCAGCTGCGCGTAGGCGAGGGCCATGAACCACGAGGTGCCGCAGCCGATGACCGCGACGCGCTCGCCCCGCCGGGGCAAGACCTCTGCGTAGGAGTGGACGGAGGCGACGGCACGCCTCCAGGCGTCCGGCTGGGATGCGATCTCGAGCGATGTGCGGGAGGTCTCGACAGTGGTCACGGGATTCCTTGGGCTCGAAGGAGGGGAGGGAAGGAGGGCCGTCGCGCGCGGCAGTGTCCGACTCGATGCTTGCTCTCTAGGAGCATTGATATTGCCAAGATATGCTCAGAACAGCTTAGTTTCAAGCAGTTTCAAGCGTAGAAGGTTCGCCCTCCTCCACGCGGACCACTTGACGGAGCCGGCGATAGACGGAGGCGTCGATGTCGCCGGCGACGGCACACGGGACGGCGGCAGCCGAGAGGGCCACGGCCTCGCGCAGGATGTCCGGCCACCGTGCGGAGGCCGCCAGGCCCGACGCGATGGCGGCGACACAGGCGTCGCCGGCCCCGGTCGGGTTGCCCGTGAGACGTTCGGCGGGAGCCGCGCGCCATGTGCCCGCCGGCGTGATGGCAAGCAGACCGTCCGGACCCGCCGACACCACGACCGCCCGGGCCCCGCGGGCGCGGAGCTCCGCGGCGGCCGCCGCGCGGTCGTCGCACCCGGTCACCTCCTTGAGCTCCTCGGCATTGGGCTTGATTACGTCGGGCCCGGCTTCCAGGGCGGCCGACAGGGCGGGGCCCGATGTGTCGAGCACCGTCATCGCCCCCTCCGCGGCCGCACCGCGGATGAGTTGGGCGTAAGCGTCTTCGGGTAGACCGGGAGGAGTGCTGCCGCTCAGGACCACCACGCTCGCGCCCCGGACGAGCGAGGCGTAGTGCCGAGAGAAGGTCGTCCACTCCGCCGGGGACACCGTCGGGCCCAGCCCGTTGAAAACGGTGGCGTCGCCGTCGTCGCCCGAGACCACGGCCAGGGTGCGCCGGGAGTCACCCTCCACGGCCGTGAACGCGTCGTGAATGCCCGCGGAGCGCAGCCCGTCGCGTATGGCGCGCCCGGTGGGACCGCCCGCAAGCCCGGTGGCGACCGGCGTGTGCCCGAGGAACGCGAGCACCCGGGCTACGTTGATTCCCTTGCCGCCCGCCTGCTCGTACGTCGTGTCGACACGGTGGGAGCTCCGGGGCCGCAGTGCGGGGACGTTCCAAGTGACGTCGAGAGCGGCGTTGAGAGTAACGGTGATGATCACGAACTGGATGCTCCTGTCAGGGTGATGGGGATGCGGTGGCCAGCCGCCTGCCATGCCATCAGTCCGGCGCCCAGACATCCCGCGCGGTCCCCGAGCTCGGCCCGGACGAGTAGCGGGACGCGCTGGAAGGTGAGTCGTGCGGTCAGGCCGTCCCGTACGGGATCGAGCAGGAGCCGGTCTGCTTCGGCCAGGCCTCCGCCCAGGACGATCAGTTCCGGGGCGACTAGCGTCGTCACGGCGGCAAGTGCTTCCGCCAGGCCTTCTGTGGCGCTGCTCCAGACGGCCCGGGCCGCCCGGTCACCCGCCTCGACCAGCGCGGCGACGTCGGCCGCGCCCGCGACCGAACGTCCGGTGCGGGCGCCGTACGCCGTCGCGATGGCGCTCGCGGAGGCCACGGTCTCCAGGCAGCCGGTCCCGCCGCAGGCGCACGCGGTGCCCGCGCGCACCACCACATGGCCGAGTTCGCCGGCGAACCCGCCGGACCGCACGGGCCTGCCGTCACAGACGAGGGCTGCGGCGATGCCGGTTCCGACTGCCACGAAGAGCACGTTCTGCGCACCGCGTGCCGCGCCCAGGACGCACTCGCCCACGCCGCCCGCCCGGACATCGTGACCCAGCGTCACGCGCAGGCCGGTTCGGGCAGCGAGAATGGCGCCGAGTGGGAGGTCGCGCCAGCCGATGTTGGCCGACCAGACGGCCTTCTGCAGGTCCTCGTCCACGATGCCGGGGACCACGACACCGGCGTGGCGGACCGTCGCTCCGCGCTCTGCGGCCATGTCCGTCAGAGCGAGCAGGGCGCCGGCAATGGCGTCGACCACCGCCTCCGGTCCGTCGGCGCGCGGCGTCGGCAGGTGCAGTGTCGCGACGGGCTTGACGGAGCGGTCCACGACCGCGCCTTTCATGCCGGTCCCTCCTACGTCGAGAGCGATCACACACTCCGGGTCGCGACCTTGGCCGGACCTGGCTGCTTCCGCTCCGACCACCGGGGTCGAAGGGGGCGAGGCGTAGCTGTGCATCACTTTTCGAACCATTCTGTGTGAGCGATCATGCGTGTATGGCAAGCAAATCACGCGCATTCCTTCAATATTTGCGTTCGAAGTATCTGCTGCGGGACCCTTGAGGTCTAGAGAGGGGTGCCTCACACTCGTCCGACGTGCAGAAAAGTGCTGGTCTCCGCAGTGCGCGGATCATGGCGGTACTACGATCAACTTCGCGCATGCTTCCCCCGTCGGCTGTGAGTCCCCACGCCTGCCGTGAGACTCCGGGTGTGCGGTCGGAAGTCTCAGCGCCACGGAAGGGTGAGGTGGATGTCCAAGCAGGAGCGGTGGAGCAAGTTGCTCGAATTGCTGGCCGTCGAAGGCAAGCTGGACGTGGAGGAGGCGGCCGCGTCGGTGGAGGTGTCGGCCGCCACCATTCGCAGGGACCTCGACGAACTCGCCGAACAACGGTTGCTGGTCCGTACCAGGGGCGGGGCTATCGCGCACGGTGTCTCGTACGAGCTTCCCCTGCGGTACAAGTCCTCCCGGCGGGCTTCCGAGAAGCAGCGGATCGCCGGAGCCGTGGCCGACATGCTGGGAGTCGGAGAAGTCATCGGCCTCAATGGCGGCACGACCACGACCGAAGTGGCGCGCGCGCTCGTCCTCCGGGTCGGCGCAGGCCAGACCGAAGCGGGTGACGGCCTCTCCGGCCCCTTGTACACCGTGGTCACCAATGCCTTGAACATCGCCGGCGAGCTGGCGGTCCGGCCACAGTTCAAGATCGTGGTGACCGGTGGTGTGGCGCGACCGCAGACCTATGAGTTGGTGGGCCCGCTGACGGCCGGGGTGCTGAACGAGGTGGTGCTCGATGTGGCGGTGCTCGGTGTCGACGGGATCGACCCGCAGTTGGGGGTCATGACGCACCACGAGGACGAGGCCGGAATCAGCCGGTTGTTCGCCGAACGCGCCCGCAAGGTCATCCTGGCGACAGACTCCTCCAAGATGGGCAAGCGTGCCTTCGCGCGGATCTGCAGCCTCGATCGGATCGACGTGGTCGTCACCGACTCCGGCATCGCCCCGGACATGGTGACCCGGCTCACCGAGGCTGGCATCGAGGTCGTCGCCGTCTGAGCGCTGGTAGTCGCCGAGCCTCCGTGCGCCGGTAAGGACGCACGGAGTACAGCCGGTCCACGCCGGGAGGCGGGACGGTTGTGCCCGGCGGGCCCGGACCGCCGGTCTCCGGTGTCGCCGCCCCTTCTTCTCCTCTTCCTCCTCCTCGCTCTCCCCGCCCGGCTGACGTAGTCGCCGTTGCCCCGCGACGTCAAGCCGACGTGGCCCGCCGGATCTCGATGGTCGGCCCCCTCGCAGCGCTCCCTGCGCGCGGTCGGACCCCGCTAGGCGCGCACGGCGCAGAGGTCTGCCGCCGACCTGTGCGCCCGCTGTCGGCGGAGTCGGGATTCCGGCCGAGGCGCAGGTCGGCGACCGTGAACACGTCGATGCCGCCGGCGCCTACCTACGGATTCGGCGCCACCGTAGGTACCTGCCCTCATTGCTCCCCTGTGCGCCCTGTCCTTGACTGGGAAGAGCCAGTGCGAAGCGGACGGACCCCGTTGACCGCAGGTGGATTTGGCATCGTTCGCGTAACGACTCTTGGTGTCGATACTGGCGTTCGTGTTTACTGCGGCAGCAGCAGATGCTCGTTAATGAGTGAAAACCCGTGACAGCACCCAGAATTATGCAGGTCTCGCGTCTGCTGCTGGTTCAACTCCCCGGTTGCGTCGCTCCGACAGCCGGCAGATACAGAGGCGGTACTGATCATGAAGAAGCGGCTGCTCGTTGCGACCTGCACGCTCGGTGTGCTCACCCTCACGGCGTGCGGCTCCGGAAATGGCGGGGGCGGTTCGGCGGACGGTGAGGTGACGCTGAAGCTCGTCGCCGCCGACTATGGCGACAAGGCGTCGAACAGTTCGACGGTCTACTGGAAGGACGTGGCGGAGCGCTTCACCGCCGCCAATCCCAAGATCAAGGTCGATGTCCAGGTGATCAACTGGAACGACATCGATGCCCAGGTCAAGACGATGATCCAGAGCGGCAACGAGCCGGACATCCTGCAGACGGGCGGCTACGCCGACAAGGTCGCGGACGACCTGCTGTACAAGGCGGACGAGGTCCTGTCCGAGCAGACCCGGGCGAACGTCATCGACAGCTTCGCCATGGCCGGCGAGGTCGATGGCACGCAGTACGGCATCCCGTTCGTCGCCTCCGCGCGCGCCTTCTTCTACAACAAGGCCGTGTTCGCCCAGGCAGGCATCACCGAGGCACCCAAGAGCTGGGACGACCTCAAGGCCGCCGCCGAGGCGATCAAGGCCAAGGTGCCGGGCGTCACGCCCTACGCGCTGCCCCTCGGTCCCGAGGAGGCCCAGGGCGAGTCGCTGATCTGGGAACTCGGCAACGGCGGGGGCTACACCGACGCGGCAGGCAAGTATGCGCTCGACAGCAAGGCCAACATCGAGGCCTTCTCCTGGCTGAAGACCAATCTCGTCGAGCCCGGCCTGACCTACACCAATCCCGCCACCACCGACCGCAAGACGGCGTTCGCCGACTTCGCGGCGGGCAAGACCGGGATGCTCAACGGTCACCCTTCCCTGATCCAGATGTCGAAGGACGGCAAGGTCGACTACGGTGTCGCGCCCATCCCCGGCAAGGCGGGGGCGTTGAAGTCCACCCTCGGCGTCGCCGACTGGACTATGGCCTTCAAGAGCGGCGGCCACAAGGAAGAGGTCCGCAAGTTCCTCGACTTCGCGTACTCGAAGGAGAACACGCTGAAGTTCGACGAGACCTACAACCTGATGCCGGTCACGAAGGACACGCTCCAGGAGATGACCACCAACGGCAAGCACAAGGACCTGGAGCCCTTCTTCGCGCTGCTGCCGAACGCGGTCTTCTACCCGCTGGGCGACACCACTTGGGACTCCGTCTCCGCCGAGATCAAGAAGAGCGGCGGCACGGCAGTGAACGACCCGGCGAAGGTGCTGGGCGAACTGCAGAAGAAGGCCGAGACCGCTGTCGCCGACAAGTAGCCCGGCGCACCGCACGTCAGGGAAGGCACCTTCGTGTCCAGCAATTCATCAACCTCCGTCCGCCCCGCCCGCAAGGGCCGGGGCGGCCTGGCCCGCCTCGGGCCGCTGCCCTGGGTCGGTCCGGCCGTCCTGCTGATCGTCGTCGTCGTGCTCTGGCCCGTCTACGAGATGGTCCGCACGTCGTTCCTGAAGATCAGTAGCAGCGGGTTCGTCCGCGGCTCGGCCGGATTCGACAAGTACAAGCAGCTGTTCGACGAGCCGTCACTGCCCTCGGTCGTCGTGGCGACCGTCGTGTGGACGCTGGTCGTGGTCACCGCCACCATGGTGATCTCACTGGCGCTCGCCCAGCTGTTCAACCAGAAGTTCCCCGGCCGCCGCGTCACCCGCTGGGCCCTGATCGCGCCGTGGGCCGCCTCCTTGGTGATGACCGCCATCGGCTTCAAATGGATGCTCAACCAGACCGCCGGTGTGCTCAACACTGCGATGACGGACCTCGGGCTTATCGACGGTCCCGAGGACTGGCTGGGCGACCCGTCCACGGCCTGGCCCTGGATGATGTTCGTCGCCGTCTTCGTCTCGCTGCCGTTCACCACGTACACCCTGCTAGCCGGACTGCAGACAGTCCCCGAGGAGGTGTACGAGGCCGCGAAGGTCGACGGCACCAACGCCCGGCAGACCTACCTGCGGATCACACTGCCGTTGTTGAGGCCCGCTCTGCTCGTCGGCATGGTCATCAACCTGATCAACGTCTTCAACTCGTTCCCCATCATCTGGAGTATGACCCGCGGCGGCCCGGACAGCGACACCGCGACGACCACGGTGTTCATGTACCAGATGAAGAACTCCGACATCGGTCAGTCCGCGGCCATGTCCGTCGTGAACTTTGTCCTCGTCGTGGGCATGGTCGTCCTCTTCCTGAAGGCCAGCCGCTGGAACCAGGAGGAGAACTGATGGCCCAGCCCACCCTCGCGCCCGCACGCCCCGAGGCCCCAGTTCCCGCACAGGGCAGGAGGCGCAAAGCGGCCCCGCGGCGCCGGCGAACCCTGAGCCCACGCACCCTGCTGGTCACAGCGGTCGCCTGGCTCCTGGCCGCCGTGTTCCTGCTGCCGTACGCGGAGATGATCATCACCGCACTGCGGCCGGCGGACGAGCTGCGCGACGCGACGTACTTGCCGAGCGTGCTCGAATGGTCGAATTTCATCGACGTGTGGCGCGAGTCCCACCTCGGTGAAAACCTCCGTGTCACGCTGCTCGTCGCCGGGGGATCCACCCTGCTCGTCCTGCTGGTCGCGATCCCCGCCGCGTACTACACGGCACGCATGAAGTTCCGGGGCCGGAAGCTGTTCCTCCTGCTGGTGCTCGTCACCCAGATGTTCCAGCCGACATCGCTGCTGGTCGGCCTCTACCGCGAGTTCTACCAGTTGGACATGCTCAACTCGGTGTGGACCCTCATCCTCTGCAACGCCGCCTTCAACCTGGCGTTCGCGATCTGGATCCTCACGGCTTACTTCTCCTCCATCCCCGAGGCCCTCGAAGAGTCGGCCATGATCGACGGCCTCAGCCGGGGCGGCGCGCTCCTGCGGATCACCCTCCCGCTCGCGATGCCGGGCGTCGTCACCGCGATGATCTTCACTTTCATCGCGGCGTGGAACGAGTTCGTGATGGGCCTGACGCTCTCCACCATCCCGGAGAACCAGCCCCTGACCGTCGGCATCAACAGCTTCATCGGCAACTACACCGTCCAGTGGAACTACCTGTTCGCCGGCTCGGTCATCGCCATCGTTCCCGTCGTCATCCTGTTCGCGCTCATTGAGCGCAAGGTCGTCTCCGGACTGACCGCCGGCTCCGTCAAGTAACCCGAAGAGCTGCCCGCGGCCCGCTCGCCCACCATTCGTTCGGCAGGCGAGCCGGGCCGCTCTGCCGTCAGCCGTCCCGCACAGATGAAGAAGGGGGCAACACAGTGCCGAGGCACCGCCGGGTCCTGACTGCGGCCGCTACCGCTCTCGTTCTATCCGTCTCGTCGGCAGGCTGCGCCGACAGCCACGAGGATCGAGTCACCTTGCGGCTCGTGGCCGCCGACTACGAGGTGGGAGGTCAGTCCGACAGCACCGAACGGTACTGGGATGGTCTGATCACCGCGTTCGAGGCCGCGCATCCCGCCATCAAGATCGACGTGGAGGTCGTGTCCTGGGACTCCGTGGACCGCAAGGTCGCCGATATGGTCAAGGCCGGCCAAGCGCCTGACTTGGCGCAGATCGGGGCGTACGCCAACTACGCCGAGCGGGGTGAGCTCTACTCCGCCGACAGCCTGCTCGACCTTCGCGTGCAGACGAACTTCCTACGACCGTTCTCCGCCGCCGGAGAACAACGGACTGAGCAATTCGGCATGCCGTTCGCGGCCTCGACCAGGCTCCTCTTCTACAACGAGGACCTGTTCGCGAGGGCGGGCGTCGACCGGCCCCCGACGACCTGGGACGAGCTGAAGGCGGTCGCGCGACGACTGAAGAGCCGTGCCGGCGTCCCGTTCCCGATAGCGGTTCCGCTGGGACCGGAGGAGGCCCAGATGGAGACGATGGGCTGGTTGTTGGGAGGCGGAGGCGGATACACCCGCTCCGGCGGGTCCTACGCGATCAGCTCGGAGGAGAACGTAGACAGCCTGAACTGGCTGAAGGAGAACCTCGTCAAGGAGGGGCTCACCGGTCCCGTCCCGCCGGAGCAGCTCAACCGCAAGGAGGCGTACGCGGCCTTCCTGCGCGGCGAGGTGGGCATGGTCAACGGATTGCCTTCCTTGCTCAAGGAGGCGCGGGCGGCAGGGATCAAGGTCGGGACGGTGGCTGTGCCCGGTCGTGAGGTCAAGACCGCGCCGGCGCTGGCGGTGCTCGACTGGATCATGGCATTCAAGAGGAATGGGCACCGTAAGGAACTGGCCGCGTTCCTCAACTTCGTTTTCAAGGACGAGAACGTACGGGAGTTCGCGACGCGCAACAACCTGCTGCCCGTCACCCTGTCGGTGACCAGACAGATGAGGGCGGCGGACGAGTACAACGACCTTTGGAAGTTCCTGGACGGGCTGCCTTCCTCGCAGCTGCCCCCTGTCGACAAGACCTCGTGGGCAGCGGTGAGCGACAGCATCAAGCGGAACGTCGGCAGTGCGATGAGGCCCAGCATCAGCCCCGCAACAGCCCTGCGTCAGATAGCCGAAGACGCCAGGAGGGCCGAGGCCGGCCGGTAGCTATGGGCTGTCGTGGCCGTGACGGCCGGTCCGGGCGCGGACCGTACGGGACGGTGGGGCCGCCGGGACGGCGGACAGTGCCCGGCGCATCAATACGGGCAGTCGGAATGAAAGAAGTTGCTTGGTTTAATGCAATCTGAATCATGTATTGACAATCAGAGTGGTGTTGCGGTGCACTCGGCCACGATAGGAGGGGCCTGCCGGGGACGACATGGCCGGAGCAATCGCCGCTCGGGGCTAGAGGCACGGTGCCGTTCCCGGCCGCCTCCACGACCAAGGTGAGGAAGAATTCCCCATGCGAAGTCCGTCTCCCCGAACCACCGTGCGCACCGCCACCGCCCTGGCCGCGTCCGTCGCCGCCCTGGCGGCGTTCGTGTCCGTGCCCAGCGCCGAGGCCTCGCCCACGGCCACCAGCCCCTCCGGCAACTCGCTGGCCGTCACTCCGCCCATGGGGTTCAACAACTGGGCCCGGTTCGGCTGTCGGCCCGACAACCCCAACACCGGCGACGAGGGAGTCAGCGAGAAGCTGTTCCTCGACCAGGCCGACGCCCTCGTGAGCAAGGGGCTGGCGGCCAAGGGGTACGACACCGTCACCGTGGACGACTGCTGGATGACGAGGTCGCGTGACGCCTCCGGGAACCTCGTCGCCGACTCCACTCTCTTCCCGCACGGGATGAAGTGGCTCGGTGACCAACTGCACGCCAAGGGGATGAAGTATGGCGTCTACCTGGACAGCGGCACCTACACCTGCGGCGGCTTCCCGGGCAGCTGGGGCCACTATCAGGCCGACGTGGACCTGCTCGCCTCCTGGGGCGTCGACTACATCAAGCTCGACGGCTGCAACATGCCCTCCACGGCGAGCGACGCGGCCGGGTACATCAAGGCGTACAAGGACTTCGGCGCCGCGATGAAGGCCAACGCGAGCAAGCGCGACATGGTCTTCTCGGAGTCCTCCCCCGCGTACTTCTACATCGGCAAGTCCGACCTCGCCGACTGGTACACGGTCATCGACGAAGCCAGCAAGAGCGGCCAGCTCTGGCGCGAGGGCTATGACGTCAAGATGTACCGCTCCACCCACAACGCCTGGAGCACCAACATCAACCAGGCCGGGGTCATGGCCCAGTACGGCTACAACTCCCAGCTCGCCCGCTACGCGGCACCCGGCAGCTGGAACGACCCGGACTTCCTCATCACCGGCGACGCCCTCACCAAGGACGAGTCGCGCAGCCAGTTCGCGCTGTGGTCGATGATGGCCTCACCGCTGATCCTCAGCGTCGACGTGCCGAACCTCTCCGCGGACTCCCTGTCCACGCTGTCCAACACCGACATCATCGCCGTCGACCAGGACCCGCTCGGCAAGCAGGCCAGCATCGTCTCCCAGAACGGTTCGGCCGACATCCTCGCCCGCCCGCTGGCCAACGGCGACCGGGCCGTCGCGCTGCTCAACCGCGGGAGCAGCACCGCGACCCTGAACACCACCCTCACAAGCGTGGGCTTCCAGGGCGGCGCGGCCTGCACCGCATCGGTCAAGGACCTCTGGACGGGAACCACGTCCACCAGCAGCGGAACGATCAGCGCATCGGTGCCCGCACACGGTACGGCGATCTTCCGGATCAAGCCCGGCACGGGCTGCACCGGCCAGAAGCCCACCGGGCAGATCTCCGGCATCGGCGGCAAGTGCCTGGACGACGCCAACAGCCGTACCGGACCCAACAACCCGGTCACCCTCTACAGCTGCCACGGCGGCGCCAACCAGCGCTGGACCGTGCAGGGCGACGGCACCATCCGTACCCTGGGTGCTTGCCTGGACGCGACCTACAAGAGCACGGACAGCCGCTATGTCGGCTACTGGGCGGTGCTCAACCCTTGCAACGGCAGCGCCGGCCAGAAGTGGGCATACCAGCGCAACGGCTACCTGAAGAACACCGGCCTGAACCTCTGTGCCGACGACTACTACTCCCTCACCACCGACGCCAACCCCATCATCGTCGGCACCTGTGGCGTATCCAAGCCCAACCAGGGAAACCAGATCTGGGTCCTGCCCAACTGACGCCCGATGGGTGAGGGGCCGTACCCGCCGGGCGGCGGGTACGGCCCCTCACGTCAAGGTCTTTCAGTTGCGGCCGCCGTCGGCGCACCGACGCTCGCGCGGCCGAGGTCGTACCAGGAGGAGGACCAGCCGCCGGCGGCGGTCCAGCCGAGCTGGCCGACGTTGCCGGTGGAGGCCAGCTTGGCGAACACCTCGATCTGACCGGGGCCGCCGTGGCCGGCGGCTCGCTGGGCGCCCCGGTGGAGCCGGTGTTCGGTGATGATGCCGCTGCCGATCCCGGTGCCGATCTTCACGAACAGCAGGTGCTCGACCTCGGGGCTGGCCGCCCGATGTTCGCCGAGCGCCATGATGTCGACGTCGTTGTCGGCCAGGACGGGGGAGCCGAGTCGCGGTTCGAGCCAGCGGGGTACCTCGAAGTCGTCCCAGCCGGGCATGATCGGCGGGCTGATGGGCCGTCCGCTGGTGTGCTCGATCGGGCCGGGAAACCCGATGCCGACCCCGCACACATGGGTGAGGTCGTGCCCGGACTCGGCCAGGGCTAGGCGGCCATGTCCGTGATGGCGATCCGTGCGTGGGTGGCGCCGAGATCGGCGGCGAGGACGATCCGGCCCCCGGGGTTGAAGGTGAACGCCGGCGCGGGCCGTCCGTCGGAGGAGACCGCGTCGCCGGTCGGCACGATCCACTGCTCGTCGAGGCGCTGCGACACCGTGGACCTGGCGAGACCGGTGAGCTGCACCAACTCGGTGCGGGTGCGGGCCGTGCCGTCTCGCAGGATCGCCAGAAGAGTCCCTGCTGCCCCTGCGGATTCGTTGGTCAACTCCGCGCCTCCCCCGTATGCATGTGCTCCCCGTCGTCGGACTAATCGTAGGAACGGCTGCACTTATGCTTGACCTCCATCATAAGTCATTCATATGATCCGGGACATGCTCGAGATAAGACGAGAGTCAGCGGAAGTTAGGGCCGGCGTCGTCGGAACTGGCTTCATAGGACAGATCCACGCCCGAGCCGTCCGGCAAGCCGGTGCCAGGCTGGTGGGTATCGCGGGCGCGGACCTGGACAGCGCTCTGCAAGGCGCCCGGAGCCTGGGCGCGGAGAACGCATTCGAATCGGCCGACGAACTGATCGAGTCCGGTCTCATCGACGTTCTGCACGTCTGCACCCCCAACCACCTGCACGCGCCCATCGTCCTCAAGGCGCTGGACGCCGGGCTGGCCGTGGTCTGTGAGAAGCCGCTGGCCACCGACGCGCCCACCGCCGAGATGATGGCCGGCCGCGCTCGAGAGGCAGGCGTGGTCGCCACGGTCCCGTTCGCCTACCGCTTCCACGCGATGGTCCGTGAGGCCAGGGCGCGGCTCGGCGACCTCGGCCGGATCAGTCTGATCCAGGGCAGTTACCTGCAGGACTGGCTGCTGAAGTCGACCGACGACAACTGGCGGGTGGATCCCAAGCAGGGTGGACCCGGTCGTACGATCGGCGACATCGGCTCACACTGGTTCGACCTGGTGGAGTTCGTGACCGGCGACCGGATCACCAAGGTCTGCGCGCAGACCTCCGTGGTGGTCGCCGATCGGTTGAGCGGACCGGTCCTCACCGAGGACCTCGCCACCGTCCACTTCGCCACCGCGACCGGTGCGCTCGGCTCGGTCTCCCTCAGTCAGGTCGCCCCCGGCCGCAAGAACCGGTTGTTCCTGGAGATCTCCGCGGCCTCCGGCAGCCTCGCCTTCGACCAGGAGGACCCCGAGCGGCTCTGGCTCGGCGGGCGCAGCGGCTCCAGCGTCTTGGTGCGCGACCCGATGACGCTCTCCAGTGCCGCGAAGCCCTACTCGCCGCTGCCGGCCGGTCACGCGCAGGGCTTCCACGACTGCTTCGACGCGTTCGTCGCCGATACCTACGCCGCGATCAGGGGCGAGCACCGTGACGGCCTGCCCACCTTCGAGGACGGTGCGCGTGCCGCTCACATCACCGACGAGATCCTTCGGTCCGTCCGAGAGGGAGGGTGGGTCGAATGCTGAGGATGACGGGCATAGGCAAGAGCTTCCCCGGCGCCCGCGTGCTGAGCAACGTCGACCTCGACGTCGCCGCCGGGGAGGTGCACGCCCTCATCGGCGAGAACGGCGCCGGGAAGTCCACGCTGATGAAGATCCTCGCCGGAGTGCACCGGCCCGACGAGGGAACCATCGAGCTCGACGGTCAGGCCTTGGAGTTCGGGCACCCGATCGATGCCCGGCGGGCCGGCGTCTCGATCATTTACCAGGAGTTGACGCTCCTGCCCGAACGGACCGTCGCCGAGAACGTCTTCCTCGGTCGGGAGCCCGCGCGCCGCGGCCTGGTCGACCGGGAGGCCATGGAGAAGGCCACGGCCCTGCTGCTGGACGAACTCGGTGAATTCTCCTTCGGCCCACGCGACGTGGTGGCCCGGTTGTCGGTCGCGCAGCAGCAGGTCGTCGAGATCGTCAAGGCGCTCTCGGTGGAGGCCCGGATCGTCGTCATGGACGAGCCCACCGCGGCCCTCGCCGAGCACGAGGTCGAGCTGCTGTACCGGCTCGTGCGCCAGTTGAGCGAGCGCGGCATCGCCGTCCTCTACATTTCGCACCGGCTGCGCGAGATATTCGAACTCGCAGACCGTGTCACCGTGTTGAAGGACGGGGTCAAGGTCGCCACCGTCCCGATCGATCAGCTCACCACCGCCGACCTGGTCCGCCTGATGGTCGGCCGTGATGTGACGGACTACTACCCGGCGCGCGCCACCCGCGAGGCCGGGGACGTACTCCTCACGGTGCGCGGTGGTGGCAACGACCGGCTCGACGGCATCGACCTGGAGCTACGCGCCGGGGAGATCGTCGGGGTCGCCGGGCTCCAGGGCGCGGGCCGCACCGAACTGGCCAAGGCCCTGTTCGGTGCCGAGCCCTTCAGCCGGGGTGAGATGACCCCCAAGCGCCCGAGATCAGTGCGGGAGGGCATCGCCGCCGGGATCGGCCTGGTCACGGAGGACCGCAAGTCCGAGGGGCTGGTGCTGCACCAGTCGGTCCGCGACAACGCGCTGCTGGTGGCCCGGACACGCGGGCAACGCTCCGGAGCGAAGGTACTGGACCTCCTGAAGCGGGTCCGTCTCGCCCCGCCGAGCCCGGAGAAGGAGGTGCGCCTCCTCTCGGGCGGCAACCAGCAGAAGGTCGTGCTGGCCAAGTGGCTGACGGTGGCTCCGAAGGTGCTGCTGTTCGACGAACCCACCCGCGGTGTCGACGTCGGCGCGAAGGCCGCCATCCACGAGCTCGTCCGGGAGCTCGCCGAGGACGGCATGGCCGTCCTGATGATCTCCTCGGAGCTCCCCGAACTCATCGGCATGAGTGATCGCATCGTTGTCCTGCGCGACGGCCGGATAGCCGGTCACCTGCCCGCAAACCCCTCGGAGGAAGCCGTGATGCACCTGGCGGCCGGATCATGACCCAGCTCGTCGCAAACCTGCGGGCGAAGAGCCCCGCCCCTCGAGGCCTGGCCGTCGACAGCCCCGCCCGCCCCGTCTACCTGGCCCTCGGCCTCTTGCTGGTGGTCAGCTGGCTGCTCTTCACCATCGACGGCGGCCAGTTCTTCAGCCAGGCGAACATCGTCGGCATCCAGCAGCGCTCGGCAGCGCTCGGCATCGTCGCCGTCGGGCAGACCCTGGCCATCCTGGCCGGCTCGCTCGATCTGTCGGTCGCCTTCCTGATCAGCCTGAGCTCGCTCATCGCGGCCGAGACCATGGCCGAGTACGGAGTCCTCGCGGGGATCGGCGCCACGCTCACGGTCAGCGCCGTGGTCGGCCTGGTGAACGGACTGGTCATCACCAAGCTGAAGGTGCACGCCTTCATCGCCACCCTGGGCGTCGCACTGATCATCAAGGGCGTCTTGGAGAGCCGGTACGACGGGCCCGCCGGCCATGTCCCGGAGTCGTTCCAACGGCTCGGCTACGACCGGATCGGCCCCGTGCCGGTCTCCGCCCTCCTCTGGATCGCGATCGCGGTCGCGGCCTGGTTCCTGCTGAGCCGCACCACCCTCGGCTACCGGATCTTCGCCGTTGGCGGTGACCCCGAGGTCGCCCGGCTGTCCGGGGTCCGGACCGACCGGGTCATCGTCACCACGCACGTCCTGTGCTCCCTCGCCGCCGGCGCCGCGGGCCTGCTCCTGGCCGCCCGGCTCGGCGCCGGAGCGCCCACTGTGGGCACCGACGGCGGCTACGACCTGGAGTCTGTCGCCGCCGTCGTGCTTGGCGGAACCGCACTGGCCGGCGGCCGCGGCGGCGTCGCGGGCACCGTCGGGGGAGTCCTGCTCCTGGCGGTCCTCGACAGCCTCTTCAACCAGCTCGAAATCAACTCCTTCGCCAAGGACGTGGTGCGCGGCGTCGTCCTCGTCGCGGCCCTGGCGGTCTACGCCCGCAGGAGGTACGCCCGATGAGACGCAACCTGCCCATTTTCGGCGTGCTGACCGTCCTGCTCGTCGCCATCGCCATCGCCAACCCGTACTTCCTCGAACCCCAGGGCTTCCTGGCCTTCGTCAAGCGGGCCGCCCCGCTGGCGATCCTGGCCGCCGGCCAGTACTTCGTCATCGTGTCGGGCGAGTTCGACCTGTCCGTCGGCTCGCTGGTCACCGCCGAGGTGGTGATCGCGGCCCGGCTGGTCGACGGCGACCCCGGCGCGACCTGGCCGGTGATCGCTCTGCTGCTCGCCTTCGGCGCGCTGGTCGGAGCGGTCAACGGACTGGTGACCACGCTGCTGCGGGTGCCTTCGTTCATCGTGACCCTCGGCATGCTGATGATCCTGTCCGGCGCCGTCTCTCTGTGGACGGACGGTTCACCGCGCGGTGCGCTCAGTCAGCAGTTCCGTCAGTTCGGACGGGGCAGCCTCGGGCCGGTGCCGTGGTCGGCGCTCGTCCTCGGCGCGGTGGTGGCCTTCGTGGTCTGGCTGATGCGGGCCGACTTCGGTCGCACCCTGGTCGCCACCGGTGACAACCAGACGGCGGCAGCCCTGTCCGGCGTACGCATCAACCGGGTCAAGACCATCGCGTTCGTCCTGTCCGGCCTGTCCGCCGCGGTGTGCGCCATTCTGCTCGGCGGCTTCGCCGGCGTGTCGGCCCAGGTCGGTCAGGGTCTGGAGTTCCAGGCCATCACCGCCGTCGTGCTCGGCGGTGTGGTGCTCGGAGGCGGCCGTGGCTCGGTCGTCGCCGCCATCGCCGGAGCCTTCACCCTGCAAGCCCTGTTCACCCTGCTCAACCTGCACGGCATCTCCGGCGCACTGGAGTTCACCGTGCAGGGACTCATTCTGATCGTTGCCGTCGCCCTCGGAACCCTCCAGCTCCCGTGGCACCCACGCCGGCGTGCCACCCCCGCCCTCGCTTCGTAAGGAACCACCATCGTGCCGCTCGACCGCAGATACGTCCTTGTCGCCGCCGCGCTCGCCACACTGCTCCCGCTCAGCGCCTGCGCCACCGACAAGCCCGCGAGCTCCTCCTCGCCGGGGGCCACCGCCGGGGCGAAGAAGAACAACACCGGCGACCAGTCGAAGTTCTTCGTCCAGGCCGACTACGAAGCCCAGCTCGCGATGCGCTCCAAGCCGGCGACCGGTCCGGCGGAGAAGCCGTGGGAGCAGGCCATCGACCCGCAGCCGGTCGACACCGCCCAGTACAAGAAGGCCGGCCCGTACCACCTGTGCTTCTCCAATGCGGCGACCAACAACCCCTGGCGGCAGGTCGGCTGGAAGACCATGCAGGCGGAGGTCGCCACCCACCCGGAGATCAAGGAGTTCACCGTCCTGGATGCCGAGGGCAAGGACGACAAGCAGATCTCCGACATCGCCGAACTCCAGGCCAAGGGCTGCGACGCGCTCATCGTCTCGCCCAACACGACCACCACTCTCACCCCCGCCGTCAAGGCCGCGTGCGGGAAGATCCCCGTCATCGTGTTCGACCGTGGCGTCGAGGCCGACTGTCCGGTCACCTTCATCAAGCCGATCGGCGGTTACGCCTTCGGCGCGGAGGGCGCCGAGTTCCTCAAGCAGAAGGTCAAGCCCAAGGGCAAGATCCTCGCGCTGCGCATCCTGCCCGGCGTGGACGTCCTGGAGACTCGCTGGTCGGCCGCCAAGATCGCCTTCGACAACAGTGAGCTCGACGTCGTGGGCGTGGAGTTCACCGACGGAGACGCCGCCAAGACGAAGAGCATCGTCACCAACTACATCCAGCGCCACGGCAAGATCGACGGCGTCTGGATGGACGCCGGTGCCACCGCTGTCGCCGCCGCCGAGGCCTTCGAGGACGCCGGCCAGACCGTCCCGCCGATCAACGGCGAAGACCAGCAGGACTTCCTGCAGAAGTGGAAGGAAGCGAAGCTGACCGCGATCGCGCCGACCTACCCGACCTACCAGTGGCGCACCCCGATCATCGCCGCCCTGAAGGTCCTGGGCGGCGAGAGCGTGCCCAAGGTCTGGAACCTGCCCCAGCCGACCATCACCCAGGACAACCTGGCCGGCTACCTGAAGCCGGGCATGCCGCCGCTCCACTACGCGCTCTGCGGTTGTGAGGCCATGGCCGGCTACCCGCAGAACTGGGGAGGCAAGAAGTAGATGCTCCCGATCGGCGTCAACACCTGGGTCTGGACCTCGCCCCTCACAGATGCCGCACTTGCTCGACTCGCACCACACGTAGCCGGGTTGGGCTTCGATGTGATCGAACTCCCGGTGGAGCAGCCGGGTCAGTGGGACCCGCACGCAGCCGCCGACCTGTTGCAGGGGCTCGGCCTGGCAGCCTCCGTCGTGCTCGTCATGCCGCCCGGCCGGGAACTGGTCGCCGCCTCGCCCGAGACCATCCACGACACCCAGGAGTACCTGCGGCACTGCGTGGACGTGGCGGCCGTCGTCGGCGCCCCGGCGATCAGCGGGCCCGCGTACGCCTCGGTGGGCCGGACCTGGCAACTGGGCCGCGACGAACGGAAGTCCGTATACGCGGAGTTGAGGGAGAACCTCAAGCCGGTCCTGGACCATGCCGCAGGGCGCGGGGTGAGGATCGGCGTCGAGCCGCTCAACCGCTATGAGACCAGCCTGATCAACACCGTTGAACAGGCGCTGGATGCACTGCCCGTCGAGTGCGGCCTCGCCCTCGACACCTACCACCTCAACATCGAAGAAAGGAGCCCCGACCGGGCCGTTCGTGCGGCCGGGGAGCGGATCGTCCACCTCCAGGTCTGCGGTACCGACCGCGGCGCCCCCGGAGGCGACCATTTCGACTGGCCGGGTTTCGCCGCGGCCGTCAACGACAGCGGCTACCTGGGCCCGTTGGTCATCGAGTCATTCACCCCCGACAACACGACGATCGCCACCGCGGCGTCCATCTGGCGCCCGCTGGCGCAGAGTCCGGACGCGCTCGCCGCAGACGGCCTCGCCTTCCTGAAATCGCTCTGAGCACTGATCCACCCCCGTTTCCCCCCATTCATCGGGAGATTTCTAGTGCAACGACCCCGACTGAAGCGCGCCCTGACCGCGCTCAGTGCCCCCCTCCTCGCCCTGGCCGTGGTCCAGGCGCCGCCCGCACAGGCCGCTACGCCGGATTTCAAGGTCCTGGTGTTCACCGAGACCGCCGCTGGCGCCTACCGGCACGGCTCCATCGATGCGGCCGTTGGGATGTTCAAGCAGCTCGGCACCGACAACAACTTCCAGGTCGACCAGAGCGCGGATTCGGCGATCTTCGCCTCGGCGAACCTGAACGATTATCAGGCCGTCGTCATGCTCCAGACCTCCGGGATGGTCTGGGACACCGATGCCCAGCGCCAGGGCATGCAGAACTACGTGCGCAGCGGCCGCGGTGTCGTAGCAGTCCACAACGCGGTCGACATGAACATCGAGAGCCAGTTCCCCTGGTGGGACCAGACCGTCATGGGCGGCGCCCACATGACGCAGCACTCGGCGATCCTCGCCGGCACCGCAAAGGTCGCCGACCAGGCCCACCCCTCGACCAAGGGGCTCCCGAGTCGCTGGGCGCGCACCGAGGAGTGGTACAACTTCGACAAGAACGCGCGCGGCGACGTGCACGTGCTGGTCACCGCGGACGAGACCACCTATGACGCCGGCCCCAACAAGATGGGCGCCGACCATCCCATCTCCTGGTGCCGCAATGCCGAGGGGGGCAAGGTTTGGGCCACCGCCATGGGTCATGAGGCCTCCGCGTACTCCGAGACGCTGTTCAAGCAGCACCTCTTGGGCGGCCTGAAGTGGGCGGCGGGCAACGCCCCCGGCGACTGCGGTGGCAGCGTCACCCAGCGCTACCAGAAGGTGACCCTGGACGGAGCGCCGGACCAGCCCATGCAGCTGGACGTGGCCCCCGACGGCAAGGTCTTCTACATGTCGCGTTCCGGGAAGGTCAACGTCATCCACACCCATGACGGTGCACCTGAGACGCACCTCGCGGGCAAGCTGGACGTCTACGACGGTGGCGAGGACGGCGGTATCGGCCTGGTGCTCGACCCCGCCTTCGCCACGAACCGCTGGATCTACGTCGACTACTCACCCACCGGCACGGCCGAGGTCAACCGCGTCTCCCGCTTCACGGTGAAGGCGGACGACACCCTCGACATGGCGAGCGAGAAGAAGCTCATCGAGATCCCGGCCTACCGTGGCACCGACGAACCCGGCCACACCGGAGGCAACCTCGCCTTCGGGCCCGGCGGAAACCTCTACATCGGTGCCGGCGACGACACCAACCCGTTCGCCTCCGACGGCTTCACCCCGATCGACGAGCGGCCGGGCCGGGAGAAGTTCGACGCCCAGCGCTCCTCGGCCAACACCAACGACCTGCGTGGCAAGATCCTGCGCATCAAGCCGCAAGCCGACGGAACTTACACCATTCCCTCGGGCAACATGTTCGCCCCGGGCACCGCGAAGACCAAGCCCGAGATCTACGCGATGGGCTTCCGCAACAGCTTCCGCTTCTCGGTCGACAAGACCACCGGGTGGATCGCGGCCGGCGACTACGGGCCCGACTCACACGCGGCAAACGCCAACCGCGGCCCCGAAGGCACGGTCGAGTGGAACTTGATCAAGGAGCCGGGCTTCTACGGCTGGCCGTACTGCACGGGAAACAACACGCCGTACAACGACTACGACTTCACCAAGCCGACCACGGTCCTTCCGAAGTTCAACTGCGCTGCGGCGGTTAACAACTCGCCCAACAACACCGGGCTGACCACCCTGCCGGCTGCCAAGCCCGCGACGGTCTGGTACAACTACCACGCCTCCGCCGAGTTCCCCGAGATCGACCTCGCCGGTGGTGCGGCCCCGATGGGCGGTCCGTTCTACCACTACGACGCGGCGAGCACCTCCGAGCGGAAGTTCCCGGCGTACTTCGACAAGACGCCGTTCTTCTACGAGTGGACCCGCGACTTCGTCAAGGAGATGCGCCTGGACTCCGCCGGCAGCCTCCTGAAGATCAACCCCCTCGCCGCACAGCTCAACGCGCACGCCCTGATCGACATGAAGTTCGGCCCGGACGGCGCGATGTACGTCGCCGAGTGGGGCGAGGGCTACGGTCATGCGAACACGGACGACGGTATCTACCGGATCGACTACGTGGCCGGCAACCGGTCGCCGCTCGCCAAGGCGACCGGCAGCCCCGACTCCGGCCAGGCCCCGTTGAACACCACCTTCTCCGCCGAAGGGTCCAGTGACCCCGACGGTGACGCCATCACCTACAAGTGGGACTTCGGTGACGGCACCACCGGCGTCGGCCTCAAGCCGTCCCACAGCTACACGACCAACGGTACCTACACCGCCCGCCTGACGGTAACCGACCCGGGTGGTAAGACCGGCACCGCCAACGTGACCGTCACCGTCGGCAATACCCGACCCAAGGTCACCCTGACCACCCCGGTGAACGGCGGCTTCCTCTCCTTGGGCGACACCATCAACTACACGGTGAGCGTGGTCGATCCAGAGGACGGCACCATCGACTGTTCGAAGATCAAGGTGACCGCCGCCCTCGGTCACGACAGCCACAGCCACGACACCGGCCAGTACACCGGCTGCTCGGGAACGATCCAGACCAGCGCCTCCGGCCACGACGCGGACGCCAACACCTACTTCGTGCTCTCGGCCGACTACACCGACCGGGGCGGGTTGACCGGCACCACCAGTGCCACCCTGCAGCCCAAGAAGAAGCAGGCCGAGTACTTCACCGGCCAGTCCGGCATCCAGGTCGTCGAGGGCGCTGCTGCCGAAGGCGGGAAGCGCATCGGTTACATCGGCACCAACGACTGGATCTCCTTCGCCCCGATGAACATGTCCGGGCTGGACTCGGTGTCCTTCCGGACCTCGGCCCCGACAGGCGGCAGCGGCACGGTCGAACTGCGCGCCGACTCCCCGACCGGCACGCTCATCGCCACCAGCCCCGTCACCAGTACCGGCGGTTGGGACACTTACGCGTCTCAGCCGGCCGTCAAGATAACGGACCCGGGAGGCACCCACACCGTGTACGCGGTGTTCAAGCCGGGCTCGGTAGCCTTCGACGTCGATTCGGTGACCTTCAACGGCCGTGGTGTCGCCACCGGTTCGGCGACGGGCCCGCAGGCCGGGTCGACGTACAACCTGACCAACAAGGCGACCAGTTTGGCGGTGGACGTACGCTCCATGTCCTCCGCCGACGGTGCGGCGGTGATCCAGTACACGCCGGGCACCGGCGCCAACCAGAAGTGGCGGTTGACGGACGCCGGCAACGGCACCTTCGCGCTGGTGGCGGCGTTCAGCAGCAAGTGCATGGACCTGCCGGGCGAGAAGATCACCACGGACGGTGCCCTGATCCAGCAGTGGGCCTGCAATAGCGGTGCGAATCAGAAGTGGCGGGCCGAGCCCGTCAGCGGGACCACCGACCTCTACCGGCTGGTATCGGTCGCCAGCGGCAAGTGTCTGGACGTCCCGGGCGCCAAGGCGACCAACGGCGCCCAGCTGATCCAGTGGACGTGCCACACCGGCACCAACCAGCAGTGGAAGTTCACCAAGGTGAGCTGACCCCGCAACCCCCGGCGCCCGCCCGACCTGACAGCGGGCGGGCGCCGGGCTCTACCCTCCCAAGATCCCGGTACAGCAGAAGTGCATCCTTCGGGACACGTCCGATCACCCTTTTTGGCCGGACAGTGGGCAGACCTCCCGTTCGGGGAGGTGTGCCACTGTCCGGCCAATGGGGGCTACGACATCCTCGACTCGCAGTCCGGGCCGGGGGCCTTCTCCGGTCCGAGCAGGTGGACCGACATGGAGATGTTGGGACAGTGCGCGACACCGGCAACCGCGGGGTGGTCTGGCTCGGCTCCCCCTCCTTTCTCGACGCCGCCGGCGAGGCCCTTGCCCCACTGAACCGCTCCTTCGGCGCCGGCGACCTCGCCCCCGGAGCCGCGGCGGCCGGCGTCAGCGTCGTCGAACGGACTGATCGCCGTCGCCGAGGCCGGCCTCGCGTACGACCTGGTCGTCAAGCCGCACCGGTTGCCCGCGGCCGCGCTCGGGGCGGCCTGGCTCGTCGGGCTGACATTCGTCCTCGACCACCTGGGCAAGCCGCTGGGCGCCGAACGCACCCTTGATCCGTGGGCGGCACACGTTCGCAAACTGCCGCCCTGCCCGACAGCGTCCGCCAACTCCACGGGCTGGTGACCGAGGCCGCCACCGGCCGCGGACGCGCTGTGCGCCGACGTGGTCCTGAGGCCTTTGACTCAGACCGGCTGCTCTTCGGCTCGGACTGGCCCGTCTGCACCCTCCGGGCCGACTACTCCGAGGTTGTCCGGATCGCCGGGCACCTCGTCGAGGGGCTGAGCCCGGGGGAGAGGAACGCGGTGTTCCATGGCAATGCGCTCCGTGTCTACCGGCTCCAGCCGCCCGGCGACATACCGAAGGTAGTGAGGGTCCGGGGGGTAAGGACGAACCGCGAACACGAGGCACCGGCCTCCGCCACGGCGATTGCCGCGGCGCGGTCGCGCGGACCCGCGAGCAGCACCGCGCGACCTTCGACGCCATCACCCAGCGCAGCCCCGAGCTCGCCCCAGGCCTGGGCCACGGTGCACGTGGCCGGGGTCGAACAGAGGCTGCGCGGCACCCTCGGCGGCAGCAGGGTTGGCACTCGGATGACACCGGCTCGCCGAGGCGCGCGGGCGGAGCGATCTGGAGGTAACTCTTACGGTGTGTGCTGAGTCTGTGACGCTGCGGTTCTCAGCCATCTGCCTGTACGCCGGGCAGCCTCTGCGCCGGACATACCCACCGCGCCGCGGGTGTTTTGCCTGTGTTGTGGGCGCCACGTTGCCGTGTCTCCTGGATCGACCTACCGTTCCGGATATGGCCACTCCTGTGCGGACTCGCTGGGGTGGTACCGGCATGCCGGTGGAGTTGACGACCTTCGTGGGGCGTCGGGAGGACATCACTGCGGTCAAGGCCGCGCTGTCCGAGTTCCGGGCGGTGACCCTGACGGGTATCGGTGGCGTTGGCAAGACACGGCTGGCGATGCGGGTGGCTACCGACCTGCGGAGGGCGTTCGCGGACGGTGTGTGGTTCGTCGACCTGTCCGCGGCGACGACGCGTTCGGCCTTGGACGCGTCTGTGATCGAGGCCCTGCGGATCCACGACAGGTCGGGGCATGAGGCCGCGGACGTCATCCTGGACTTCCTGCGCGAGCGGCAGGTGCTCCTCCTCCTCGACAACTGCGAGCAGATCGTCGGTCAGGCCGCGTCCTTGATCAACTCGGTGATTCGCCGGGCGCCGCGGGTACGGATCTTGGCGACGAGCCGCGAACGCCTTTGGGTTACCGGTGAGTGTGTGTGGCGGGTTCCTTCACTGCCTGTCCCGGAACCGGAGCTCAGAGGGGGAGGTGCGCAGAGTTCGCCGGCGCCGGTGCAGTACCCGGCGCTGGTGCTGTTTGCGGAGCGGGCCGCGGCGGCCAGTGGGGCCTCGGTGGACAGAGAGGACTGGCCGGACGTGGTGCGGTTGTGCCGCAGGATGGACGGCTTGCCGCTGGCCATCGAGCTGGCCGCAGTCCAGACCCGGGTGTTCTCCCCCGGACAGCTCGTCCGGCGTTACGACGAGCGGCTCGGGCCGATGGGCACGCCCGACCGGACGGTGCCCGACCGGCACCGCACCCTTGAGGCGGCGATCGACTGGAGTTACGAACTGTGCACTCCACACGAGCGGCTCCTGTGGTCCCGGGCGTCGGTGTTTGCGGGCAGGTTCGGCCTGGATGCAGCCGAAGGCGTCTGCTCGGGCGAGGACCTACCACGGGAGCAGGTCCTGGACGTCCTTGCCGGACTGGTGGACAAATCGATCCTGGTCCCTGAGGAACAACTCGGCGAGCTCCAGTACCGGCTGCTCGAAACCCTCGCCGACTACGGGCGCACCCGGCTGCGCACAGCCGGCGCGGAGGAGACGCTCGCCAGACGCCACCGCGACTGGTACCTGCAGCAGACCGAGGAGATGGCTACGGAGTGGTGGGGACCCGACCAGCTGGACTGGTCGCGGTGGTTGCGTCGTGAGTACGGCAATCTGCGGGCCGCCGTGGAGTACTGCGTGACGACGCCGAGGGAAGGGGAGGCCGGGCTGAGGCTCACGGCCGCACTGCTGCCGTACTGGCACGCGGGCGCTGAGGCAAGTGAGGGGCGGCTGTGGCTGGAGAGGGCCCTGGCCGCCGACACGGAACCTACCCTGGCCCGTGCGATGTCCCTCCGGAGTCTGGCCTCGATCTGCGCCAGTCGGGCGGACTACGCCCCTGCCGAGGCGGCCCTGAGGGACTGCCACATCGTGGCGCGACACCTGCGCGACCCGCTCATGGCCGCCCGTGCGCACAGCGTCGAGGCGGAGCTGGCGGTGAACCGAGCCGATTACCCTTCGGCGCTCGCCCGCGCGAAGCAGGCCCTGGCGTGCCCCGAGTACGCCGGAGGGCCCGAGCGGGCACAGTTGTTGTCCGCTGTGATCGTCGCGCACGCGATGCTCGGCCACTACGACGAGGCGGTCAGCGCCCACGAGGAGGCCGTACGGTGCAGCGTGGAGTTCGGGGGCCGTGCGGACCTCGTCTGGGCACTGGCCGGCCGGGCCATCGCGGAGTACGGCGTCGGCGACCACCAAGCGGTGATCCGGTACGCGAGGGAGTGCATCCAGATCGCACGTGACTATGACAATGCGATCGGTCTGGCCACTTCCTATTTGCTCCTGGTCCGCTCCTTGGCGGCCGAGGGCGCTTTCGGACGCGCCGCCGAACTCCTCGGAGCGCGTCGGCGGATCTGTAACGAGCTCGGCGTACCTGTCCTCAGTGAGATGGAGTCCGTCGTGAACGATGCTCTCGCCACGCAGCTCAAGGCGGAGCTCGGTGGGCCGCCCTTCGATGCGGCCGCGGCGCGGGGCTACGCCTTCGATCTCGACGCGGCGATCGACTATGCGCTCGGCATCGAAGGCGACGAGCCCGAGCGGCCTGCCGATGCGGACACCGCGGACGCGGAGCCCAGTCCGCTGACCGCACGGGAACGGCAGGTTGCGGGGCTGGTGGCGAGCGGACTGTCCAACCGGAAGATCGCCGAGGGGCTGGTGATCTCCCCGCGGACCGTCGAGGGGCACGTCGATCACATCCTCACCAAGCTCGGCTTCACCTCCCGAGCCCAGATCGCCGCCTGGGCAGTCCGTCAGGGCGGCTGACGAGGAGCAGGCGGACGTACGGTTGCCCCTCCAAACAAGCGAGTGTAACCATCGAACATGGAAGACACCGTTCCGTCCCACCGCGGATCCGCCGGCGAGATGCCCGCCGAGCTGACGAGCTTCGTAGGGCGGACGGAGGACATCGGCAAGGTGAGTGCGCTGCTGTCCGAGTCCCGGCTGGTCACGCTGACCGGACCCGGTGGCATCGGCAAGACACGGCTCGCCCTGCAGGTGGCCACTCAGGTTCGCCGGTCGTTCCAGGATGGCATGCGCTTCGTCGACCTGGCGCCCCTGACGGACGGTGGTCTACTGGCCTACTCGCTGGTCGACGCACTGAGGATCGACAGCTCGGCCAGGGGCGGTGGGCTGGAGGCTGTCATTGCCTTCCTTCGCCAGCGGAGCATGCTCCTGGTGCTCGACAACTGCGAGCAGGTCGCTTCGGCCTGTGCGGAATTCATCCGTGTGGTCCTGCGGCGGGCCCCTGATGTCCGGATGCTGGTGACCAGTCGGCAGTCCTTGGGCATGAGCGGGGAGCCCGAGTGGCTGGTGAAGCCGCTTCCGGTACCGGCTCCGCAGGATCCGGGCGGTGGTCGTCCCATGACGCTTGCCGCTGCCGCCGAGTTTCCGGGGATCACGCTGTTCGCCCAGCGCGCCGCAGCCGCGAGCGGATTCCTCCTCTCGGAGGAGAACGTACCCACGGTCGCACTGGTCTGCCGTCGGCTGGACGGCCTGCCGCTGGCGATCGAGTTGGCCGCGGGCCTGACCCGGGTGCTGTCTCCGGGGCAGATCCTTCAACGTATCGAAAACCAGTTCGGGTTTCTGGCGACGGGGGACCGTGCGGTCCCCACCCGGCAACGCTCCTTGAGGGCCACCGTCGACTGGAGCCATGAGCTCTGTTCGGACGAGGAACGCCTGCTGTGGGCTCGGTCCTCCGTGTTCGCCGGCTGGTTCGGCCTGGCTGCGGCCGAGGACGTGTGCGGCGGGAAGGACCTGCCGGCCGGGCTGGTCCTCGAGACGGTCACCGGCCTCGCGGACAAGTCGATCCTGATGAGGGAGGAGAGGCTCGGAGACGTGCAGTACCGGTTTCTGGACACGCTCGCTCAGTACGGGCGGGAGCGTTTGCAAGAGTCCGGCCGTCAGGCTGAATTCGCCCGGCGGCATCGGAACTGGTTTCTGGCCTTGGCCACGCGGATGGAGAAGGAGTGGTTCGGCCCTGAGCAAGTCCGTTGGGCGGGGCGGATGCGGGCGATGCGCGCCGATCTGCGCGCCGCTCTCGAGTTCAGTCTCTCCACTCCCGGGGAGAGCCAGGCGGGCATTCGGATCCTTGCGGCCATGGACGCATGTTGGGTTGCGTCCGGGCCTGTAGGGGAAGGCCACCACTGGCTGAAGCGGGCGCTCGCGCTGGATACCGAGCCGTCACGTGCGCGGGCCGGCGCCTTGAGGACCCTGGGGCATCTTGCCTCCATCCAGGGCGATCAGGCCGCGTCCGCAGGAGCGCAGCGGGAGTGCGAGAGCCTCGCGGAGCGATTCGGGGACCGGCCACTGGAGGCGAGTTCCCTGGCCAGCCAAGGGCTGATCGCCCTGAGTGCTGGTGACCTGGCCGCGGCAGTCGAGCTGGGTGACCAAGCTCTGCGGCGCCTTGGAGAGGTGGACGGGACGGACTCGGACGAGGTGCAGGCCAAGGTACAGGCGCTCCTCCTGCTGGCCCTGGCCACGGACCAGCTCGGAGACTTCGACCAAGCCGCGGCAGCCGCCGAGGAGGCCCTCGGCTACTGCGTGAACAACGATGAGCAGTGGTTTCGCTCCTGGGCGCTCATCGCCCTCGGCTTCGCCGAACTCGGCCGACTCGATCCGATCGCAGCAGCCGGCCGAGGGCGTGAAGTCCTCCATATCGCGCAGGCCTTCAGGGACATCACGGGCACGGGTCTGGCCACCCTGCTCATGGCGGGGGCGGGCGTCGTCAGTGGCGAGAACGAGCGCGGCGCCATTCTTCTGGGCATCACCGAGAGGCTGGGCGAGAAGGCCACGCTGCTCAGGTCCATCGCCTTCTACGACAGCACGAGAAAGCTCTTCGGGAAGCTGGCCCGGGAGCAGCTCGGCGAGGGCTCGTTCGACGCCGCCGTGGCCCGCGGGCACGGCTTCGGCATCGACCAGGCGGTCGCTTACGCCCTCGGTGTGACCATCGGCGAGGATGCGGCTGCGCGGACCGGGTCCGCCGCATCCGGCAGGGAGCTCCTGAGCCGCCGGGAGTGGGGCGTCGCCACACAGGTCGCCCGGGGTCTGTCCAACAAGGAGATCGCCGCAGCACTGGCCATCTCGCAGCGCACCGCTGAGGGCCATGTCCAGAAGATCCTCGTCAAGCTCGGGTTCCGCTCCCGCGCACAGATCGCCTCCTGGATGGCCGGCCACCCGGACGCTTGAGCCCTGGGCGGTGGTCATTTAACGGCCGTCGGCGACGACGACCCTGGCGAGGCAGGCCCCGGCCCGCGTAGATCTTCCTACCCAGTGCCTGGAACGTGCTGCCGCACCTGCCATCCGGTACCCCAGGTACTACGCGGGTCGTACGTGGTGGCGAACAGGTAGTACTACGGCTGTGCGCGGCGGGTGGACCGGCGAATGTGGATACATCGTCCGATTCATCCCTTGGAGTCCTGATGACTACAGCAGCCGTTCGTACCCGGCCTTGCGTCGTAGGTGCCTCCGGGCCGGATCTGACCCTCAGCACGGATCACGTAGCGGGCATCAGCACGATGCGGCGGCGGCTGATCGAGACCCTCGGGGTCTGCGGATGTGCCGAGCTGATGGTCGACACGGCGGCGCTGCTGGCCACGGAGCTGCTCAGCAACGCACTGACGCATGCCGACGTGGGCGGTGAGCCGTTCCGGGTCCGGATGGACGTGTACTGGAGCGCGTGCGGTCTGACCATCGTGGTGACCGACCCGGACCCGCGGCTGCCGGTCGCCACGAGCGCCGACGACGACGCGGAGCACGGGCGGGGCCTCGAGCTGCTGCAGGCGCTGGCCACCCGCTGGGGTGCCTGCCCGGTCGCGGCCGGCAAGACCGTGTGGTGCCACATCGCCTGAGTGGCGATGGACCGCCGGACCCGGCCTGCCCATCGAGTGGCCCAAGATCTTACCGAAGCGAACCGAACCGAAGAGTAGGGGAGCACCCGATGTCTCGAACCTCGGACGATTCACCGGTCACGTTGTCGCCGCACCCGGCGTTCGATCCGGTCCGCATGAACCGGAGCGGCCGGCCGAATCGGCGCCAAGGGCGCTGGTCAGGCGTGCGCGGGAGCGGCGGATGTGGCTGCGCATGGCCGACTCGGCGATGTCGAGGTCCTCCGCGGCGAGCGCTTCCAGGATGCGATTGTGCTCCTGGCAGGTCTCGGTCGCCACGTCCTCCCGAGAGTGCAGCCGGTACAGGTGTGCGTGGGCGTGCAGGCGGTCGAGCATTCGGCGCATCAAGGCGCTTCCGCACGCGGCGGCGATGCGGTCGTGGAAGTGTGCGTCGTGATCGAGGAAGGACTGGCGGGACCCGCGGCTGCTGAAGCCGCGGGTGTCCCACAGCGCGGTGAGGTCTTCGGCCAGTGAGGCGAGCTCGGCCTCGGTGATCCTGCCGGCCGCCTTCCCCACCGCTGCCGGCTCGAGGATCATGCGCATCTCGAACAGTTCGCCGAACTCGCGGCGCCCAGCAGTGGGGCCGCCGCGTAGCCCGCGAAGGAGCGCCGGACGAGCAGTCCGTCCGGCTTAAGGCGGGCCAGTGCCTCGGGGATCGAGGTGGGGGAGACATCGAGCTCTTGGGCCAGCGCGTTGACGTTCACCATTTTTCGCCGGGTCGGCCGATGTCGTTCTCGACGAGTCTGAGCCGGATCGGCTCGCAGACCGTGTCCATCGGCATCTGCCTCGGTGATGTCACGTCCCGCGCCCTCGTCCTCTTCTGAGCCTCGGGTCAGCAGGTGGGCACCCTGTCGGGCGGAAACCAGCAGAAGGTAAGCCTCGCGAAGTGGCTTGCCGGCCAAACCGAGATGCTCATCATCGACGAGCCGACCTTCGGGATCGATGTCCGTACCAAGGTCGAGTTCCACGAACTCATCTGGGTCGACAACAACGACCACGACCACGACTACGAACCGATCCTTCCGGTCCTCCAAGCGGTGGCTACTTTCCACACGTCGGTGCACGCACACTCTCGCCACGACCGACGGACCCTACGCCGCACCTTGGGGCAGAACCGGATCTGTCCGACTGCGCCAGCGGGACACCTCCGCCGAGCACCCGTGGAAATCCTGCCCAGTGCGCACCCCCAGTGCGAGCCGGCCGGCTGGTCAGCTCACAGAACCACAGGCGGCCGGCCTCCCTCGCCACCAAGCCCCGGCTCGCCGGCCGGGCCACGCGCAGCGGACACGGGACGCGGCAGCTCACGGCGCACGAAAGGCCAAGCCCACATCCCCGCCCTCACGGTATCCACTGAAGGACGAAGCCATGCCTCCTTCCGCCCTTGCAAAGAGATTCGTTTCGAAAGTTCTCAAGAGTTCCGCTGGCGGGCTCACCGCAGCAGCGCTTCTCCTCGTCGTGAGCAACGTGGTCATGTCCGCCCAGGCATTCGCAGCACCTGCCGCTGACAAGCGAATTGGCGGTTGGATCAAGCACGCGCTGCTGGTGATGAAGGACAACGGAATTCCCGGAAGCTATGACGGCATCTACCGGAACCTCATGCGTGAGTCGAGCGGTGACGTCTTCGCCATCAACCTCTGGGACTCGAACGCCAAGGCAGGAATCCCGTCAAAGGGCCTCATGCAGGTCATCGATCCGACCTTCCGCGCCTACCACGTGGCCGGCACCTCGTGGGACGTCTACGACCCGATTGCCAACATCTCGGCAGCGTGCAATTACGCAGCCCACCGCTACGGGTCCATCGACAACGTCAACGGCCCCTACTGACAGCGGATCCGCGGCAGCTCCCTAGCGCGGAGCTGGCCAGGCCCGCCGACACCCATCGGACCGCTCACTCATGTCTGGGCAGCGCGTCCAGGAAGTAGACCCGGCTACCAAGGCGTCGTGCACCTCTCCCACACACCGGCCCCACACCGAGCAGCCCGGCTCGACGAGGGGCGATCACTGCCCTCATGCCGCTCCTCGCTCCACCTCCACACCACGCGACGGCTCGCACGTACGGTCCTCCCGCTCTTACTTCGTCCCCACGGAGCCCCTGATGCGCTACCCCCATGCCTCATCCCTCCCCCTCGACGGGCGGCGCTTTCTGAGCGGCCTCCTCGTGACCACCGCAGCCATCCCCCTCGTCGCTGTGGCGGGCGCGGCGCCCGCCACAGCCGCCGCACCGGACACCTGGGGCAGGGTCGCCGGGCCTCGATGCGGTTGAGTCAGGAGCGGTTGGTCGGTGTGTAGGCCATCTCGACGTTGTTCGCCGCCGACCAGGTGCCGACGCGCTGGCATCTCTTCGTGGTGAGGTGCGGGGAGAAGTTGTCGCTGACGATCGAGATGCGGACCTCCGGCGGGTAGAGGCTGCGCAGGTAGCGGCAGAACTTCAGGAACTGGGTGCGCTTCCTGACCGGCTTGATGTGGCCGTAGAGGTTGTTCTTGGCCAGGTCCAGGGCGGCGAACAGGTGCCGCACTCCGCCGTAGCGGTTGTAGGTCGCCCGGCGCCGGCGGCGGGGCTCACGGTCGGAATCCTTGTGCTTGCCGCCGAGTTCGGCCACACCCGAACCTGCTGGGCGCGATGCCCGCGGTCTGGAACGACCAGACTTGGGCGACCTACACCGAACTGCAGGTCCGCGGACTGATCGAGAAGACGCACCGGACTCGCGGCCACCCCGATCAGCATGCCGCTGCCTGTGACCACAATCCGCCGAGTCCGGCCGCCAAGGTCGTTGCCGGAACGCCGGGTCGGTCAGAACGCGCTGTCGTAGCGGTAGCGGCGCAAGTGATTGTGCATGTCGGCCGGCGTGGTGTCGTTCCACGGCTTCATCCGGTCCCCGAAAGCAACCACGTTGGGGGTCGCCGTGGTCGGCAGGTAGCCCTGATCGGGGTGCCGGGCGCGCCACTCGGCCCAGAGCTTGTCTATGAAGCAGTGGTGGAGCCAGAACACCGGGTCGTTCGGCGACATGCCTTCGGCCATGTTCCCGCCCACCCAGACGTGCACCCGGTTGTGAAGATTCACCCCGACCCAGCCCTCGAGCTGGTTGCGGAAGCTGCCGGAGGAGGAACTGTTCCAGGGCGCGGTGTCGTATGTCCCGACCGCGAGCACGGATTCCACGTCGGCACGTGTGGGCAGGCCGGCGGTGCTTGAGCCGAGCGAGCGCCGCAGGTAGTCCCGTGTGTCGGTGCGGACCGTGATGGGCCACTTGCCACCGCTGAAGGCGAACGGACCGGTGGTCACTTGGCGGTCGGTGGTCCGGCCGTTGCCGCCGAGCAGGTCGGGTCCCCACAGGCTGGCGTCGACCGTACGGTCGACGGTCCAGTCCCAGTACGGCAGGGTCACGTTGGGGTTGATCGACTGTAGATCAGCTTCGAACTGCAGCAGGAAGCGGCGGTGCCAGGGCAAGAACGACGGGGAGCGATGCCCGGTCCGCTCTCCGTTGTCCGTGTCTCCTGTGATGAAGGCGTTGTGGGTGGTGATGTAGCTGTCGTAGCGGCCTCGGCGCTTGAGTTCGAGGACGGCGGCGACAAAGTCGCTCTTCTCCGCGGCCGTGAGGGTGGCTTGGTTCTTGCGCGTTGCCATGCTCGGTGATCCTTGTCGATGGGCTGACAGCGGAAGGGTGGTACGGGCGATCTCTGCGGCTGAGGCGCGGGCTCAGCCGAGCGGAAGCAGAGACGCTCCCTGGAGCTCGATAACGGCAGCGCGGGCGAGGGCGCGCGGGCTGCCGAAGGTCTGGTAGTGGTGGATGACGCTGATCCAGGTGCCGTCGGCGTTCCGCATCGCGTGCAATTCCTGACCATCGATCAGGATGGTTTGGCTGCCGTGATTCTGGTGTCTGGCGGCGTGGGGCTGGCGTCTGGCGGCGAGCAATTGGTCTTCGGCGGCGGAAGTCCCCCGGATCCTGCGGCCGTGGTAGGTCTCGTCGAAGTCGGTCTCGGCATCGGTGGCTTCGGTGGCGCGGGCTGGTTCGGCAGCCGGGCCGGCCAGGCCGAGCACGGCGAGTCCAGCGGCGGCCAGTGTGCCCCCCGTACCCAGCAGCATTCGCCGTCGGGTCAGTTCGGTGCTGTCTTCGGGCATGGCAATTCCCCCCAGGGTGGCGACGCTGTCTGCGGCAACCGTTGCTGTGGTGATGGTCTATGACGATGAGTCGGATAACAGGCGGTCGGCAGGCTGCGCGGTCGTGATCGCAACGCGGCACTCGTGTCCGTAAGCGCGCTCGCTGCTCCGCAACGGCCTGTGGCCGGGGACGATAGGCGGGTGTGCGCGGAGAGGGCGATCGGTGGGCATCTCTCGCAGGATTGCTGCGCATTGCGCCAACCGACAACATGCGGTCCGGAGTACGACCCCCATGCGTACGATTGCAAGATTACACGCCATTCGAACAAGTTCTGTGCTCGATGCGCACAATTCCAGCTCTGGTCACATCTCCAAGACTTCGTAAATCGGGACATATCAATACCGTGTGACAGAAGTGCGCAACATTTCTGTCACAGAGACTTCGGCTGTCCTCGGCGCGAGGGGGCCTGCGAACTGCTGGAAGGTGTGGTCGAGGCCGAGGCGCGTAGCGTGCCATCTGGCGCATGCCGACCCCTGTGTCGGTCATTTTCGACTTCGGGACGTGGCGGTCGGGCGACCTTCGGCTGATCGGCGTGCCCTGGGGTCGTCACCCCGCACAGCACTCGCCGCGGACGGCGGAATGTCTGGCCTGCGACTGCCGACGGCCTCGTCGTGACGGCCGGGCACGGCTACCCCCGGGTCTCGGCACGGGATGACGCGCCTGCGAAGCAGGACGTCTGAGATGCGGATCGCACTATTCGCCACGTGCCTCACGAACACGCTCTACCCGTGGACCGGTCAGGCCGTGGTGAGCTTGCTGGAACGCCTCGTCCACGCCATCGAGGTGCCGTCCGCGCAGTCGTGCTGCGGGCAGATGCACTTCGACACCGGCTACCGCCGCGAGGTCGTGCCGATGGTCGCGGTTCGCCGAGGTCTTCGAAGGCCCTTGGTCACCATCGACATCGAACTCGATCGGGTGGAAGGCGTCCATGGACCGCACACCGACGAGATCGTCATCGTCCTCGACGACCGCCACGACACGGCATCCGCGGCAGACGAGGGCCTGCCCTTGCGGTGAACCTTCCCATCGTAGGAAGGTCCGCATCTCCCGAACCCAAGTGGTCTAGACCCTTGACGCCTGCATGGTCGTGGGTTGAGTATTCAGCAAAGATCGGATGTCAGTGCTGCACCGGTGGGACCCACCGGCATACCGCTCTTCCGGCGGCGAAGGTGTCGGGGACCGTGCCCGGCCTGATTGAGCTACGGCTGGTGCGCGGGGCCGCCGAATTCCGCAGCGGGCACGGCGACGTTCTCGACGCTTGGCGCGCGCAGGGTCGTGCGCCGCCGCCACACACGCCATCCGCCAAGACTCGGCGTGATGGTCGCCATGACCTCGGACGCGATCGAAGCCCGTAGGGGGCCAGGCATCGACCGGCGTCTGCTGACGGATCCGCCGACGCGGACTCCATCCGAGGAACACAACCGGCACCACTCCACCTGAAAGGACGCCATGAAAAGACCCCTCGCTGCCACACGGGCAGCAACGGTGGCCGTCGTTGTCCCCAGCCGCCTGACGGCAGCTCCGGCGGGATCGCGCATCGCGGTCCAGGCCTGTACCTCGACCGGCGAGACCACCTGCGTGGTTCCGGCCGGGCGAAGGGCCCCTGAGGCGGGCTCAGGCAAGTGTTCCCCTTCTTCCCGGCGGGAGGTCCGCAGATGAATACCACTTGGCGCGCGCGTCTGTCGCAATTCTTGGTGGTCGGCGTGGTCGTGGCGGGGCTGGCACCCGCGGCCGGCGCGGCACAGTCGGCCGAGGTGAATTCGGCACCGCCCGGTGTGGTGCCCGCCCTGCAGAAGTGGACGGGGGGAACCGGACGGCTGGTACTGTCCGCGAACAGCCGGGTCGTCGTGCCGGCGGCAGCTCCGGCCGGGCTGCAGCAAGTGGCACAGCAGCTGGCGGCGGACGTGGCCGAGATGACCACGCTGCATCCCACCGTCGTCACCGGGACGCCCGCGGCCGGGGACATATCCCTCCGTGTCGACGCGGCAGCGGACTTCGGGGCGGCCAAGCCCGAGTTGAAGCCCGAGGCGTACCGCCTCGCCGTCGGTTCCACCGTCGAGATCGTCGGCGGGAGCGACAAGGGCGCCTACTACGGCTCGCGCAGCCTGGTGCAGGCCGTGGTCAGCTCATCCGACCACCTGAGTCTCCCGGTGGGCACCGCGGTCGACTACCCGGACTACGCCGTGCGCGGGTTCATGCTCGATGTTGGGCGGCGGTTCTTCACGCCCCAGTACATCCAGTCCACGCTGCGCTGGATGGGGTGGCTGAAGATGAACACCCTGCAGATCCACCTCAACGACAACGGGTTCGCCTCGAAGTACGACAATGACTACTCGAAGACCCCGGCGGCCTTCCGGCTGAAGGGCACCAACCCGGAGTTCGCGGGCCTCGCGGCGACGGACGGGTCCTACTCGCGTACCGACTGGGACGGCTTCGAGAGCACCGCCGCGAAGAACGCGATCACGATCATCCCTGAGATCGACGCGCCCGCGCACTCCCTCGCGTTCATCCACTTCAAGCCCGAGCTGGGGCTCAACGGTGGGAATTCCGACCACCTGGACCTGAGCAAGCCCGCCACCACCGCCTTCATGAAGAGCTTGTTCGCCGAGTTCACGCCGTGGTTCAAGGGCCCGACCGTGCACATCGGCATCGACGAGTATCCGAGCGACAAGACGGCCGAGTACAAGGCCTACGTCAACACCATCGCCCCGTACGTGCGATCTCTCGGCAAGAAGGTCAACGCCTGGGGCAGCTTCACCCAGATGTCCGGGGGTGGTGCGGGCTACGACAAGGACATGGTGATCAACAGCTGGAACAACGACTGGTACTCACCCAAGGCCGCCATCGCCGACGGCTACAAGGTGATCAACTCCAACGACGCTCTGCTCTACGTGGTGCCGTTCGCGCCTTATTACCACGGCCAAGGCCTCGACGGCGGCTGGATCTTCAACAGCTGGGCCCCCAACATCTTCGGAGGCAGCAACAACCTTCCCGCGCAGGACCCGAACCTGCTCGGTGGGATGCCCGCGGTCTGGAACGACCAGACCTGGGTGGACTACACCGAGCTGCAGGTCCACGGGCTGATCGAGAAGAGCTTTGCCGCGCTGGCCCAGAAGATGTGGTCGCCGACGGCGGGAGGGACGGACTATTCGGCCTTCCTCCTCAAGGTCGCGACGGTCGGCCAGGGGCCGGGCACGAGCTACCTGCCCGAGACCGTCATGCTCAACCGCAACCCCAGTGACCTCGCCTACGGGCGCCCGGCGACCGCGTCCTCGTCGGAGACGAGCGGGCTCGGCGCGGCGAACGCGGTGGACGGCCTGGACGTGAGCCGATGGGCGAGTTCCTACAGCGACAGCCAGTGGCTGAAGGTCGACCTCGGCAGCTCCAAGTCCTTCAACTCGGTCCGTCTGAACTGGCAGAACGCCTACGGCAAGGACTACGACATCCAGACGTCCGCCGATGGCACGACCTGGACCACCGTGGCCCAGCGCCGTGGTCTGACGGCCTCGGGTCTGGACACGTTGACCTTCCCCCCCGCGACCGGCCGGTACGTCCGGATGCAGGGCATCACCCGCGGAACGTCGTTCGGCTACTCGCTGTTCTCGTTCGAGGTCATCAGCGACGACCTTGCGCGGGGCCGCACGGCGACCGCGTCCTCGTCCGAGACGAGCGGGCTCGGCGCGGCGAACGCGGTGGACGGCCTGGACACGACCCGCTGGGCGAGTTCCTACAGCGACAGCCAGTGGCTGAAGGTCGACCTCGGGAGCTCCAAGACGGTCAAGTCGGTCCGCCTGAACTGGGAGGGTGCCTACGGCAAGGACTACGACATCCAGACCTCCGCCGATGGCACCACCTGGACCACCGTGGCGCAGCGCCGCAGTCGGACGACCGCGGGTGTGGACACGGTGACCTTCCCGGCCGCGACCGGCCGGTACGTCCGGATTCAGGGCATCACCCGTGGCACTGGCTACGGCTACTCGCTCTACTCCTTCGAGGTCCGGGCCTGACAACAACGGTGGGCCACCACCTGCTGGTGGTGGCCCACCGGCAGGTGGCTGTGATCGCTGCGAGGAGCCGCCGGCCGTCACTCCAGGGCAACGGGCCCGCCGCGCCACCGCGCGGCGGTCCCGCCAGTACTGCCCGTTACAACTGCAGCCTGTCCGGCTCCCACTGCCGCGCTTCCGAGGGCTGCGCCCGCGCACAACGTGCCTCGAGGGAACGGCATTTGGAGTCCCTGAAGCCGTGGCGCGGATGGTGCTCCAGTGCTGGGCGTTCCCTGTCGCTGGTCCATTGACGCGGGCCGCAGTCCGCCCCTAACCTTGCTGCTTTGTTAGGGAAAGCCCCTTCCGTAAAGAGGAGCTGACATGAATGATCAGCTTCCAGGCGGGGTGGGGATCTCCTTACTCCGGGTGTACGGCGGGAAGCCGGCGGCAGACGGTCTGGTGGGCGGGTCGCCCCATATGCACCTTGCTTGTTCCGAGGGGTACTACGTCGTCTCGGGTCGCGGAATGGTCCGGACGTCGAACTCCCGCGGCAGCACTGACACCCGGCTGGAGCCGGGTGCGGTCGTGTGGTTCGACCCGGGGACCATTCACCGTTCGGTCAACGATGAAGACTTGACGATTTGCTCAGTGCGGCGTCGGCAAGGGCCTTCGAGGACGGTGTCTTGAGGGAGGCGAGGCTGGTGTCGATCCAGTTCTGGGTGAGGCTGTAGCCCTGCTCCCGGTACTCCACTGCCTGGACCAGGCACTCCAGCTTGTCGGCGTCGCGGGCGACGATCGCCTCCGGGGTCGTGCCGGCCTCGTACTCGTCGACGGCGCTCTGTGCGCCGTCTGACGCTCGTGCTCACAGCAACACTCCACGGTTCCCGTGGACATCCCCCAGCACCGAGCTGCCCTGCGAGCTGCAGGCATCACAGCGGCATCGGTTCGACCGGGTTCGCCGGTTCAGCGCCTGTGCGCAGGTCGATGCATCGCGGCCGGGGGTGAGGCTGCAACCGGCTTCTGGGCGAGATGGAGGGCAGGGTCGGCGTGGCGTGGGGGCGGCCGATGACTGTAGCCGTGAGCCAGTTCGAAGGTGACGTCCTGGATGAGGGCCGTGGGAGCGTGCGTGGAGAGGTGGATGGTCCAGGTGGGGCTGTTGACCGTGCTGCCGCCCCAGATGGTCCAGGCTGGCAGGACGTTGCCTTGCTTGACGAGAGTATCGAAGCGCAGGCCTGCCCCGTCGGTCGTGGGTGCCGTCCAGTCGATCAGCCGGGCTCCGACCTTCAAGGGCCAGCCCGCGTCTTCCAGGGGGCGGGACGCACGGGCGAGGTCTTCCTCCTTGACGGGGGTGCTGGGGTTCAGGCCCCAGGAGTCCTCGGTGCTGAGGCTGTTGAGGAGGATGCGCGTGATCTCGACGGGGGTGGCCGGGGTAGCGGTGGCGTGCCAGAGGCGATCGCCGACGGGTGACTCGTAGGCGGCGATCGTCCAGGCGCTGTCGCCGTGGGTGGCCTCGTGGAGGAACTCGACGCGCAGAGTGAGGGACTCGTGGCTGGCGATGGTGGTCTCGTCGTGAGGCCGCCATTTCTCCCATTCTCCGTTGGCGGCGAAGAAGTCGTTCAGGAGGGCTTCGTGGTCGCCAGGACCGTTGGCGTACACAGGTACCAGCTGTGGCGTCTCCTCGGCTGCGACGAGCGACGGCGCTGCCGTCGGGGCCGTGGACGACGGTGCCATGCCCAGGATTTCGAAGGCGTCACGCTCGATGTCGGTGAGAGGGTCCGGTCCGGGGCGGACCGCAACGGTGTGGCGGCGGTGGAAGTCGGCTACGGACTCGGCTTCGGAGGCGTAGTCCGTCTCCTCTGTGCGGAGATGGTCCTCACCGTGGAGGTGGAGAACGAACAGCCTAAGACCCGTCGCCAGAAGGCTGCCAGCTCGATCCGATTCAAGCCCGTCGGGACCCGGTAGGTTCCGTGCTGCTCGACGTGCTGCCGGATCCTCTCCACGATGGTTCCGCTGGACCCCGAGAAGCCGCCGACGGAGCCGCCGGGCCACCCGCTCGCGCCCGGCGGGTCACGCTGACCCGCGGGATGCGGCAGAGTCAGTTGCCCTGCTGGGCAGCCCAGGCTGCGATGTTGGCGCGGGAGGTGAAGCCGAGCTTGGTGAGGATGTGCTCAACATGTCCTTCGACCGTGCGCGGGGAGAGCACCAGCTCCGCCGCGATCTGCTTGTTGGACATTCCCTGCGCCACCAGCGCTGCGACCTGTCGTTCGCGGGCCGTCAGCGGACTGGATTCCTCCTGCGCCGTGGCCGGCTCGGGCGGGGCCTCGGTGCCGAGTGCGTAGTCGAGCGCTGCGTCGAGGTCGAAGGACAGCCCGCGGGCTACGGCGGCCTCGTAAGGCGCCTCGCCGAGTGCTTCTCGCATCTGGGAGACGAAAGCTTCGATGACGGCGGACTCATCCTTGTGGGCAAAGGAGAGACCGAAGGCGCGGCGGATCCGCTCACGCGCTCCGACCAGTACGGCGCTGCGTGCGAAATCGCCCATGGCCGCCGTGGAGCACAACACAAGCGTCATGGCCGGGGAGAGGCCGACCGCATCGTTGAACTCACGCCAGATTCGCATGGCCTCCCGCGAGTGCTCGATCACAGCTGTGTTCGCTCCTACGCCGAACTCCGCGCAGATTTGGCCTTGGAGTGCCCAGGACAGGTGGTAGCGCTCCCCGGACTCCGCGCTGCAGCGTTGCGCCGCCTCGTAGTCGCGGAGCGCCGCCTCGTAGTCGCCGAGCATCCCATGGGCGACAGCCATATAGCTGACCGTCTCTACGCGCTCCAGGCGTCCGGCGTACTCGGGGATCGTCAGCGCGCTCTCGGCGTGGGCGAGCCCTGCGGCGTAGTCGCCGCGGACCAGCGCCAACCCCGCCTCGGAGGTGATTGCGCACGCCTCCATGAACGGGTCCTGCAGTTGACGCGCCAGGGTCCCGCATTCCCGCAGGGCGGCCTCGGCGGCAGCAAAATCGTATTGACCGGTACAGATCTTGCCCAGGTTGCGCAGGGACATGACGCGCGCCGGGGTGGGTTCCTCATCCGCCGCCAGGGCCCGCTCCAGCCACCGCCGCGCCTCCGTCAGCTGGCCGCCCGTGTGCCAGTAGGGGATGAGTGCGGCGTTGAACCGCAGCCCCATCTGCTCTTCCCCCGGCGTCGACAGGCAGTATTCCATCGCGGCGCGTAGGTTCGGGTACTCACGGTGCAGGCGCTGGGAACACGACAGCTGCTCCGCACTGAACCACCGCGTCGCCAGCTCCTCGGCCCACTGAACGAACCAGTCACGGTGACGCCGGACGAGCTGTTCTTCCGCGCCGGCTTGGCGCAGCCGGTCGCGCCCGTACTGGGCGAGGGTTTCCAGCAGCCGGTACTGCCCCTCCCCCTGTTGTTCCTCGTGCACGAGGACCGATTTGTCCACCAGGCCGACGATCCCCTCCAGGACCTGCTCGCGTGGCAGGTCCTCGCCCGAGCAGACGCCCTCGGCCGCTTCGAGACCGAATCGGCCGGCGAAGACCGAGGCCCGGGCCCACAGCAGACGCTCCTGCGGCGAGCAGAGCTCGTAGCTCCAGTCGATCGCCGCCTCCAGCGTGCGATGCCGGGCCGGCGCCGCACGGTCCAGGGTGCCGATGGAGCCCAGCCGATCATCGAAGCGCCGGACCAGCTGCCCCGGGGAGAACATCCGCGTCTGGACCGCGGCCAGCTCGATGGCCAGCGGCAGCCCGTCCAGCCTGCGGCACAACCGGGCCACGTCTCCCCAGTCCTCCCTGACCACCGAGACCCCGCTCACCGCGGCGGCCCGCTCGGCGAACAGCGCCAGCGCCGGATATTCCGCAGGCCTCGACGACCCCCGCTCGGACTCCGGTGCGTCGACGGCACGTGGCACGGGCAGGGACGGCACCCGCCACACGTACTCCCCGGTGACCCATAGCCGCTCACGGCTCGTCGCCAGCACCCGCACCCGCGGAGCCTCACGAATTACGGCATTGATCAGCACCCCACACGCATCGGCGATCTGCTCACAGTTGTCGAGAACAAGCAGCATCTGCCGCTCACGCAGGAACTCCGCAATGATCTCCGACGTCCCACGAGCCGACTGGTCACAAATCCGCAAACTCTCCGCCACCGACGACTCCAGCGCCGCCGGATCCAACACCGACGACAGATCGACGAAACACACACCATCCGCGAAAGCCCGCCGAAGCTCCCCCGCCACCCGCACCGCCAGCCGCGTCTTACCCACACCCCCGACACCCGTCAAAGTCACCACCCGAGCCTCGGACAGCACCCTCTTGACGGCACCCACCTCCTGCCGCCGCCCCACAAAGCTCGTCAGCTCAACCGGCAGGTCGGCATCCCCCCAGCGAGTCACCACAGAAGCTGTCATATCCGGCACGTTAGTACGTCCAGCCACTGCGTCAACGCACGCCCCGCACCACTGGTGCCACCGAGTACGCGGGGAGACCGCTGGCGGTACGCGGCGCCGGTGTACGCGCCCCGCAGAGCCACCTGGGTGGAGCAGCAGGGAGTCACCCGCACCGTCCCGGGAGCCCCGATGATCACAGCAGCCGTTCAGCTCCGGCCCGCCCCGGCGGCCCGCAGCCGGACCTGACTCTGGCCCCGAAAGCGGGTTGGGGAGGTCACCGTTGTTCAGATCGGCGAGGTCGGCGTGGGCTGCTCGAGGGCTTTGGGGTGCCTCGCGGTTGGTGTGCTCGGCAAAGGCCCAGTAGGTCCCGGCGACGGACGGGTTCTGCCGCTTGCGCTTGCTGAATCACCAGCGGGTGGTCATGGAGACCTCGGCTCCGTAGACCTCGGCCAGGTGGGGGAGATCCCGTCGTGGGTCAGGCCCTTCGCGCAGAGCGACAGGACGATCTCGTCGACGCCCGTCAGCCGACGCTGACGCTTCTTGACGATCTGCGGTTCGAACGCTCCCTGGCGATCCAGCGGCGTTGCCCGCAGGATCGTGCCGGTCATAGCCGAGTTGATCCTGTGAACTCGCCCGTGAAGCTCTTGTTGTGCGCGCGGACGAGCTGTCGGGGACGTGGCTCACCGGGTGGCCAGCGGTTGCCCATCCCGTGGATTGTTCCCGACCGTTCCCTGGGTTGGGCGCTGTCGCGGGAGGCGAAGCGGAAGGGCGGAGAAGCAGGCTGAGTTCCGCCTCTCGGGCCCGTTTAGCACTGGGTGTTGGCTGGCGCGCCGCGGTGAGTAAATTCGAGTGCACGACCCGCCCCAGGATGCCGTAGGAGGTTGGCCAGCCCGTCCGCGCCTCTGGTGAGACGGGCCCTTGCAGTCGGTGTCCAGGAACCGCCGGCCGATCTGTCGAGTCATGGGCTGTGGGGTGCCGAGTCGCTCTGCGCCGACGAGCAGATTCCACGGCTCGACACTCGTGGTCACCACTCGATGTGTGAGTTCCCAGGGATCGCCGGCGAGACGGCCGCGCACGACGGCCTCGTCGGAGGCCTTCGCGATCAGAAGGGCTCGGATGTGGTCGTGCCCGCTGGCGGCGAGCGGGCCGGCGAACAGTACGACGCCCTCGTCCGCGAGGCTGTCCATGAAAGCGGCGTGGTCCTTCACAGCAGGCTGCTCGAAGGAGCCTTGGCCATCGATCCAGCTCGGACCGGCTTCACGGGTGACGGCGAACAGGCTCAGGGTCTTTCCCTTTCCCTCCCGCCGGAGCGTCACGGGCGGGTCGCCCGGATGGTCCAGGTCGCCGAGGCGTAGTGGACGCCGCCGGCGGTTTCGTGGGCGGTGAGGGTGGCACTCAGGTCGTCGATGGCGCGCCGCCGGCCCGCGTCGTCGAGTCCGTCGAGCATCCAGCCGAGCATGCCGAGTATGAACCGCTCCGCGTCGTCGGCGTCCTCGCCGAACCACATCGCCTCGCTGTGGGGTTCCAGCTCGATGTCGGTGAAGCCGGCGGTCTTGAGGATGGCCCGGACCCGATCCGGGTCGGCGAGCCCGAACGGTCCGGGAGCGCCGGGCGAGGGTGTGGGCAGCGAGCGTCCGGCGGCCAGGGCCCGGGTGAACGAGAGGAACCACTCGTTGTCCGCCGGTGCCTGCCAGACCAGTTGGACGAGGCGTCCGCCGGGCCGCAGCGCGCCGGCGATGTTGCGGAAGGCAGCGACCGGGTCGGCGAAGAACATCGTCCCGGTGCGGCTGACGGCCACGTCGAACGCCGCGGCGGGGAAGGGGTGGACCTGGGCGTCGGCCTGGACGAACTCGGCGTTGTGCAGTCCTTCGGCGGCCGCGCGCTGCCGTGCCACCCGCAGCATCGCCGCCGACAGGTCCACGCCCAGGGCCCGCCCGCCGCTCGCCCGTAGCGCGGCGTCGCGGGTGGTCTGGCCGGTGCCGCAGCCGATGTCCAGCACCTGGTCGGTGGCGGACATGCCGGCCGCGGCGAGGAGGTGCGGGCGATGGGCGCGGATCGCCCGGTCGTACCGATCGGCGTGTTCCGCCCAGTAGGCGCCTTCCTGGCCGTCCCAGGCACGGGCCTGTTCGGTGTTGGCGGGATCGACCCGAAGAGTGCTGATCATGACCACTACCGCCTATGCTGTCAAAATAGTCCCAAAGGGACTATTTCCGGAATACGCCTCAAGGCTGGCGATGTCAATGGACCCGGCGCTCACCACCACGTCGTACGCGATCCTCGGCCTGCTCTCCGTCCGGCCCTGGAGCACGTACGAGCTCGCACGGCAGATGGACCGGAGCCTGGGCCGCATCTGGCCCCGGGCCCAGAGCAAGCTGTACGAGGAGCCGAAGAAGCTCGTCCGCCGCGGCCTGGCCGAGGCGACGCGAGAAGCGGTCGGACGGCGGCCGCGCACCGTGTACAGCATCACCGCCGAGGGGCGGCGCGCGCTGGCCGACTGGCTGCCCGAGCCGAGCGCCGGGCCGGTCCTGGAGTCCGAACAGCTCCTGAAGGTGTTCTTCGCGGACTCCGGCACCAGCGCCGACACCCTGGCCACCCTCCGCGGTGCCCGGGCCTGGGCCGAAGAGCGCAACCAGGGCAACGCCGCGACCGCGCACGCCCATCTCGCCGGCGAGGCCCCCTTCCCGGAGCGGGCCGCCCAGACCTTGCTCGTCGGCCGCTTCCTCACCGACTACTACCGGCTCGTCGCCACCTGGGCCGACTGGGCCACCACCATCGTCGAGCAGTGGCCCGACGAGCCCGCGGACGCCGCCCCCGACCCCCGGGAGCTGGCCGAGATCGTTCGGCGAGCGAGCTGGAGCGCCACGGGCAAGGCCTGAGGGGTCCGGGGGTTCAGATTGCCGCTCCACCCAAGCGGCGTAGCGTGAATTGAGGGCCTATACGCCGGCGGGTAGTCCCGGAGCTCGCTGGAGGTCACACCGTCCCGAGCCGGGGCAAGAGGAGCGATGGCCATGGGCAACCTCACTCTGGACCAGCTGACCGAAAGGGTGCGCGGCGCCGTCGTCACTCCGGGGGACGAGGCTTACGACGAAGCCCGCACGGTCTACAACGCCATGATCGACAGACGGCCGGCCGTCGTCGTGCGCTGCGTCAATGCCGGCGATGTCATGGCGGCCGTCGACTTCGCCCGGGAGAACGGGCTCGACCTTGCGGTCCGGGGAGGCGGGCACAGCGTGCCCGGCTTCGGCACCTGCGACGACGGCGTGGTCGCCGACCTGTCCGCGATGCGCGGCGTCCGCGTCGACCCCGTACGGCGGACGGCGCGCGCCGAGGGCGGCGCGACCTGGGGCGACTTCAACGCGGCCACCCACGCCTTCGGCCTGGCGACGACCGGCGGGATCATCTCCACCACCGGCGTCGGCGGCCTCACCCTCGGCGGCGGCATCGGCTACCTCGACCGTGGACTGGGCCTGAGCTGCGACAACCTGGTCTCGGCCGATGTGGTGACGGCGGACGGACAGCTCGTCGTGGCCAGCGAGCAGGAGCACGAGGACCTCTTCTGGGCACTGCGCGGCGGTGGTGGCAACTTCGGCGCGGTGACCTCCCTCGAATTCCGGCTCAGCCCCGTCAAGAACATCTACGGCGGGCCGATCCTCTACGAACTGGACAGCGCCGGCGCCGTGCTGCGCGCCTACCGGGACTTCATCGCCGACGCGCCGGAGCAGCTCGGCGGGTTCCCGGCCTTCCAGATCGCCCCGCCGCTGCCGTTCATCCCGGAGGACCGGCACGGCGACACCTTCATCCTGATGGTGTCGTGCTGGGCGGGCCCGGTCGAGGAGGGCGAGCGGGCCCTCCAGCCCTTCCACGACTTCGCCCCGGTGGTCGCGGAGCACGTCGGCGTGATGCCGTATCCCGCGTTGAACAGCGCCTTCGACGCGCTGGTGCCGCCCGGTCTCCAGCACTACTGGAAGGCCAACTTCGTGACGGAGCTGAGTGACGACGCGATCGCGGCGCACCTGGTGCACGGCCCCCGGGTGCCCGCCGTGAACTCGACGGTCCACATCTACCCGATCAACGGTGCCTGCCACCGCGTTGCCCCGGACGCGACGGCCTTCGCCTACCGGGACGCCTCCTTCGCCACCGTCATCGCGGGCATGTGGCCGGACCCCGCCGACAACGAGGCCAACACCGCCTGGGTCCGCGACTACTACGGGGCCACCGCCCCGCACTCGGAGGAGGGTGGCTACGTCAACTTCATGGCGGACGACGACCAGGACCGCATCCGCGCCAACTACAAGGGCAATTACGACCGCTTGGTCCAGGTCAAGGGCACGTACGACCCGGGCAACCTCTTCCACCTGAACCAGAACATCAAGCCCTAGTGGAGCGGTGGGCACCACGGTGTGGGGCGAAGGGGAAGCCTACGAGCCGTACATCGGGCGGTGGAGCCGACAGGTGGCGCTGGAGTGCGTCCGCCGGCTGGACGTCGCCCCGGGCGGCGACTGGCGGGACATCGGCTGCGGTACGGGTGCCGTCACGCAGGCGATCCTGGATGTGGCGGGCCCCGAGCGGGTGGTGGGAGCCGACCCGTCGGACGGCTACGTCCGGTACGCCCGCCGGCACGTCACGGATTCCCGGGCTCGGTTCGTACGCGGCGATGCGACGAGGCTGCCGTTCCCGGACGGCCTGGCGTCGGTGGCGGTCAGCGGGCTGGTCCTCAACTTCGTCCCCGTTCCCGAGCGGGCCGTCGCCGAGATGGCCCGCATCGTGCACCCTGGTGGCACGGTCGCCGCGTACCTCTGGGACTACACACGGGGAGGCGTGGAACTCATCCGCTCCTTCTGGGATGCCGCCGTCTCCCTGGACGCGGACAGCCGGGAGCTGGACGAGGCCCTCCGGTTCCCCTTGTGCGCGCCCGGGCCACTGGCCGAGCTGCTGCGGTCTGCCTGGCTGACGGACGTGGAGGTCGACGAGATCAACATCCCCACACGCTTCAGGGGCTTCGACGATTACTGGGCCCCGTTCCTGGGCGGGCAAGGGCCCGCACCTGCGTACCTCGCTTCACTGCCGCCGAAGGGGCAGGACGCGTTGCGAGAGCGTCTGCGCGCCGACCTTCCCACCGGGGCCGACGGCTCGATCGCCCTCACCGCACGTGCCTGGAACGGCCGGGGAAGACGCCCGACCCGCTGAAGTCAGGCCGTGGCCCCCTCATCGGGGCCGCTTCCCTCGGCTGAACTCCCCACGCCAGCCTGCCGGTCCGAGCGGCGGTCACCGCGCGCACTGCCGTCGAGATGGTGTTGGGCGGCGTGAACTGGGGCAGGCTTACCGCAGTTCTGGTCCGAGTCCCTGGCTGGTGTAGTGCGTGGCCGCTTGCCCCCTCTCCAGGTCGCACCCGTCATCGAACGTGGCCCGAGGCGCGGGGCTCCACCCTTGTCTTCTCCGGAGCCACCACCTCATGGGCCCGACGTCCCCGCCCGACGAGCGCGGGCACTGGCGCGTGGGTACGGTGCCGTCCGATTCCTCCCCGGAGCCGTGATATGGGTCACTGGCGACATGGCGCTTCCGTGCCCAGCAGCGATCGTCTGCCTACAGATATTTGGCGGTATGTACCTATTGGCATCGATCTGCCGCACTCCACTGGAAACGGAATGCCAGACTCCTCTTTCCCTTGCTTCAACACGGCTGACGGGGATTGGTTCTGGCGGTGAGTCAGTCGCGTGCCCCAGTGGCCTCGACCAGGGAATGCACGATCTTTCGGCCATTTCAAGATGCGTCCCGCACCCTCCTGCGCGACCGGTCGGCGGGGGCTTGTCAGGCCGTCGGCGGCTCCTGAGAATGGCGCTTCCTACGGCGCCTTCACGGTCAGGCGCCGGGAGCTTCGCGATCACCGAGTGAGGTCCCGCATGAAGAAGCACCGGAAGAGGACGCACCACCGCAAGATAGCCGTCGCTGTCGGGGTCCTGGCCCTCGTCGCAGTACCCAGTACGGCCATGGCTTGCTTCGGCCCGCAGGGCCCCGGCCCCATGCGGCCGGGCGTGGCCCAGAAGGATGGCCACCCCTGGCACGGAGGCCCCTTCGTCGACCCGGGCGAGGAGGTCCCGGTCCTGACTGACGCTCCCGCCGAGATCTTCGAGTCGCCGGTCCCCGAGGAGCCCACCGAGCCGGTCGCCGAGTCCGAACCCCCTGCAGAGCCCCCGTCGCAACAGCCGACGGACCCGACCGCCGAGCCGGCGGGGACCTCCGTGCCCTCGGACTCCGCGGCACCCTCCGGTGCTTCGGCCGAGGTCCTCGCGCTCGTCAACAAGGAACGTATCGCCGTTGGGTGCCCGGTAGTGACCGTGAACGAGAAGCTGACGAAGGCCGCGCAGGACCACAGCGAGGACATGGCGGCCCACTCCAACATGTCCCACACGGGCTCGGACGGATCCGATCCGGGTCAGCGGATCACCCGTGCCGGGTACGAGTGGCGTACGTACGCGGAGAACGTCGCGTACGGCTACCCCAGCGCTGCCCAGGTCATGGAGGGCTGGATGAACAGCCCGGGCCACAAGCGGAACATCCTGGACTGCGGCGTCAAGGAGATCGGCATCGGTCTCGCGCAGCCCGGTCAGTACTGGACGCAGGACTTCGGCGCCACCCGCTGATCCGGCCGCTTCCGTAGCCGGCGTACGACGAGTGAGGGCGGACGAAATTCGTCCGCCCTCACTCGCGTGCACATCGGCACGGTGCTCCACGCCGTCGCAGCCGACGCCCAGCCGATCGTTGAGGTCGGTGGGCGCGTCACCTCCCGATCGTACGGAGCGGGGGAGTCGGCACTCGTCGCCGGGGGTGACGTAGGTCTCCTCGCTCGACGCCAAGGACCGGGGCGCTGGGTGGTGATCCTTTTCCGGCCGCCGGCGATCACGACTCTGGCTAGGCGGCCCGGCCCGCGTAGGTCTTCCCACCCAGTGCCTGGAACGTGCTGCCACAGCCTGCCATCAGGCACTCCAGGTAATACGTGGGACGTACGGGTAGCGAACAGGTAGTACTACGGCTGTGCGGGGTGGGTGGACCGGCGAGTGTGGATCCACGACCGATGGACCCTACGCCGCACCTCAGGGGCAGAACCGGATCTGCCCGACCGCGGTAGCGGGACACCTCCGCCGAGCGTCCGTGGAAATCCTGCCCAGTGGGCGCCCCCGGGTGTGAGTCGGCTGGTTGGTCAGCTCCCAGCACCGCAGGCAGCTTCCCCCGTCAACAAGCTCCGGGTCCGCCGGCCGGGCCACGCGCAGCGGACACGGGACGCGGCAGCTCATGGCGCACGGAAAGCCAAGACCACATCTCCGCCCTCACGGCATCTACCGAAGGACGAAGCCATGCCGCCTTCCGCCCTTGCACGGAGAATCACTTCGAAAGTACGCAAAAGCGCCGCTGGCGGGCTCACCGCAGCAGCGCTTCTCCTCGTCGTGAGCAACGCGGTCATGCCCGCCCAGGCATTCGCAGCACCTGCCGACGAAAAGCGAATTGACGGTTGGATCAAGCACGCGCTGCTGGTGATGAAGGACAACGGAATTCCCGGAACCTACGACGGCATCTACCGGAACCTCATGCGCGAGTCGAGCGGTGACGTCTTCGCCATCAACCTCTGGGACTCGAACGCCAAGGCAGGAATCCCCTCCAAGGGCCTCATGCAGGTCATCGATCCGACCTTCCGCGCCTACCACGTGGCCGGCACCTCGTGGGACAGCTACGACCCGATTGCCAACATCTCGGCAGCGTGCAATTACGCAGCCCACCGCTACGGGTCCATCGACAACGTCAACGGCCCCTACTGACAGCGGATCCGCGGCAATCCCCTAGCACGGAGCCGGCCAGGCCTGCCAACACCCATCGGACCGCCCACTCGTGCCTGGGCAGCGCGTACAGGAAGCAGCCCCGGTCACCCTCCACGCCGCGCGACGGCTCGCACGCACTGCCCTCCCGCCCTTACTTCGCCCCCACGGAGCCCCTGATGCGCTACCCCCATGCCTCATCCCTCCCCCTCGACGGGCGGCGCCTTCTGTGCGGCCTCCTCGTGACCACCGCAGCCATCCCCCTCTTCGCTGTGGCAGGCGCGGCGCCCGCCACAGCCGCCACCCCGGACACGTGGGACAAGGTCGCCGCGTGCGAAAGCAGCGGCAACTGGGCCATCGACAGCGGCAACGGCTACTACGGCGGCCTCCAGTTCGCGCCCGCCACCTGGGCCGCCTTCGGCGGCCACGCGTACGCAGCCAACGCGAGCGAGGCGAGCAAGGAAGCGCAGATCAGCGTCGCCGAGAAGGTACTTGCAGAACAGGGTCCCGGAGCCTGGCCCACCTGCTCCGTCTCTGCGGGGCTGACCCGCGACGGTCAGAGCTCCCCACCGCCCACCACTGCACCGGACTCAGGTCCCGCAGGTAGCCCGCCCTGCGAAGCCGACGGATTTTTCACCGCGGAGGAGACCGGCAGCCTCGACTCCATGGAGCCCCAGCCGTGCGTCGGCTGGGAAGAACCGGGAGACGAGAACGCGATACCCAACGGCGCCGACCCCGACGAAGACCTCCAGCCCGGACCGATGCTCATCAACGACTGCGACAAGGAGCAACCCGACCCGTACATCACCCCCGACCCGCAGACGCAGCAGAACGCTTGCTCGGACATGTCTGGCGGAGCAGGGCAGGAGGCCGCGGCCCAGGCGGCTGCAGTCCCCGCGGCCCAGCCGGCTGCAGCCCCCGCGGCCCGGCCGGCTGCAGGCGTCGGGGCCCTCCCGGTTGCAGGTGCCGTGGTGACGACCCCCTACCGGCAGCCCGGACCCTGGGCAGCCGGGTTCCACACCGGCATCGACTTCGCCGTCCCGACCGGCACCTCCGTGGTCGCCGCCGCCGCGGGCACCGTCGTCACAGCCGAATGGCAGGGCGCTTATGGCAACGCGGTGACCATCCAGCACGCCGACGGCAGGTACACCCTCTATGCCCACCTCAGCAGGATGACCGTGCAGCAGGGCGACCAGGTTGCCGCCGCTCAGGAGATCGGCCTGTCCGGCAGCACAGGGAACTCGACCGGCCCCCACCTGCACTTCGAGGCCCGCACGAGCAACACCTACGACGGACACACCGACCCCGTCGCCTTCCTGAAGGAGTTGGGAGTCTCCCTCTGAACGAGGCCGGCTACGACGGCACATTCGGATTCTGCCATCTTCTCCAGTCACCACTACGAGCGTCGTCCCGCCCTACGAACTGGGCTCCGGCCGACGATGCACAGGACTCACCCCACCCCGGAGCAGGGCGACCTTACGGCGCCCTGCTGGCCGGGGTAGCGGCGCGCCCATGAGGCCGAGCACCGACCTGCTGCTGACACGTCATGCCACTCGGAACCTGCGCCGGCAGGCGCAGTTCATGACGCAGTAGGTGAGCCGCTTAGGAGGATGGCCTCCTCGGCCACCGCCTTCGTAGAACCGAGGCTTGATGCCGGGCTCCCGACCGCACCGCTCAGCCATGCATGCCTGCCGTCCGGCATGCACCGGAAGCAGCTCGCCGCCGACGCACACGTCCCGTGGCCAGATGTCGACCCTGCGTGGCGAACGTGTCCGCTCAGGGAAACATCAGGTTTCTCCTGGGTACATGTATTGACCTTCCATGGAGCGGGGCTACACCCTCTGCAAGAACGTGAGTGGAAGTACGCGCTATCAAGCATGATCGCTCACTAGAGATGCTCTCACTATGGCAAGTGCGCACCAGGGGGCCCCGTGCTGTTGCGGAAGGAGATCACCAGAATCTGTACGGCCGCGGCGCTCGCCGTCGCAGGCCTCGCCGTTCCCGCGATGTCCGGCACCGCGTCCGCTGACAACGTTGCCATGAACACCAGCACCGCCATCGGGACCAAGCCCATGATGGGCTTCAACAACTGGGCGCGCTTCACCTGCGCCGCTCAGGCCCGGCTGGACGGCACCCGCGACGGGTACTCCTTCCAGCAGTTCATGCAGGACCAGGCGAAGGCGATGAAGGACACCGGCCTGATGGCGGCCGGATACAAGAACCTGACCGTCGATGACTGCTGGATGCAGCGCACGAGTGCGGGTTATCTGCACGGTGCGGCGACGTGGGGCGGCAGCAGCCAGCCCGGCTACGACTGGGAACTCAACGACTACGCCGACTACGTGCACGGCCTCGGTATGGAAGTCGGTCTCTACAGCACCTCCGGCGTCAACACCTGCCAGCAGGTCCCCGGCGGCGTGATGGGCCACGAGCAGGACGACGCCAACTCCCTGGCGTACTGGGGCGTCGACTCCCTGAAGCTGGACAACTGCGGCACCACCGCGGCCAACCGGCAACAGGAGTTCACCCTCATGTCCAAGGCGCTGGGCACCGCGACCGCGAACAAGAGCCGCAAGATCCTCTTCAACGAGTCGGCCCCGGCCGGCTATCACCCGTCGAGCAGTGACAAGTACAAGGTCATGGAATGGGTGCGCGGCCTCGGGCAGATGTGGCGGGTCAGCCCCGACATCGCCGTCTGGCACTCCCCGGGCACCAGCGCGTGGGACTGGCCCCAGGCGTCGAGCGCCTACGAGGGCGGCGTCTACCAGAACCTCACCGACACGGCCGCTCTCGCCCGCTACAACGGCCCCGGCAACTACAACGACGCCGACATGCTCCTCATCGGCGACAACAACCAGCTCACCCTCGCCGAGCAGCGCAGCCAGTTCGCCCTCTGGTCGGCCATGGGCTCCCCGCTCATGATCAGCACCGACGTCCGCAAGATGGCAGCCGACCCGCAGGCGTACGCCGAGCAGCTGAGCATCCTCAAGAACTCCGACATCATCGCCGTCGACCAGGATTCCCTGGGCGCCGGCGGCTACGTCGCCTCCCGCAACGGCTCCGCCACCTCGGGCATCGACGTCGTCGTGAAGCCCCTCGCCAACGGCAGCCGCGCGGTCACGGTGGTCAACAAGAACGCCTCCTCGACCACGTACACCCTGGACCTCGCCCGGCTCGGCTTCGACAACCTCGGCTGCACGCGCACCGCGCGCAACCTGTGGACCCACACCAACCAGAGCGTCACCGGCTCCCTGACGGCCACGATCGGCAGCCACGACAACGCCATGTTCACCGTGGCGCCCGGCAGCTGCGGCGCCGCGAGCGCGGTCGGCCAGATCCAGGCCGCACAGAGCGCATTCCAGAAGGAGGCGCTCTGCCTGGACGCCTACAACGGAGCCACCAGCGGTGCCAAGGTCGCCCTGTGGGACTGCACCGGCAACACCAACCAGCAGTGGAAGCGCCAGTCCAACGGGCTGATCTCCTCCCTCGCGAACAGCGGCCTGTGCGTCTCGGGTGACAGCGCCGGCCTCAAGCTGGCCACCTGCAACACGGCCGACGCCAAGCAGAAGTGGACGTACAACCGCGCCGGGCAGCTCAAGCAGGCCGACGGCACCTGCGCGGACATCGCCGGTGGCGTCCTGGACAACAAGGCCGCCGCCGTGACCACCTACAACTGTGCCGACCACCAGCCCAACCAGACCTGGAGCGCCCCGTTCACCACGCCCCCCGCGGCGTGACCCCGTCACACACCGCGGCCATATAGGCCCGCGAATGCGCCCGCGCCCCGCCGTCCCGCACTCGGGGACGGCGGGGTCGTCGGTTGAGGGACACTTCCCACGGTGTCCGGCGCCTTGGAGGTTGTTCGAGCGCGACAGGCCCGAGGTCAGCAGTGACAGCTCGTGTTCCCCGCCGACCAGAGGGAAGCTGCAATGCGCGGTCTCGGCTGCCTAAACACTCGCCCGGTGGGCTTACCCGCACGGCCGTGGCACTACCTGTTCTCCACGGATACGTGCTGTCGCGGGTGTATGCGGGGGCACTACGTACTGGGGGGCAGGCATACGCGTACCGGAACAGGTAGTACCACGGCTGTGCACCGCACCCGGTCCGGAGAGTCTGGATACACCACCCGATATGTCCGATCCCGGGAGTCCAGATGTCCACCGCAACCGTCCAGGTCCAGACCCGGTCCACCTCCGCGGACGCCGACCCGGCCCCCGTCCTGAGTCTCACCACGGACCACGTCGCGGGCATCCGCTCCCTGCGCCGGAGCGTCATCGAGACCCTCGGCTCCTGCGGCTGCACCGAGCTCCTGATCGACACGGCCGCGCTGCTGGCCACCGAGCTGCTCAGCAACGGTCTGCAGTACGCGGACACCGGCGGCGAGACCTGCACCGTCCGCCTGGACGTGTACTGGAACGGCCACGACCTGACCATCTCCGTGACCGACCCGGACCCGCGAGTCCCGGCCGCGCGGACCGCTGCCGTCGCCGACGACGACGAACACGGACGCGGCCTCGTACTCGTGGAAGCACTGACGACCTGCTGGGGCACCGTCCCCCGCTCGAACGGCAAGACCGTCTGGTGCCACCTCACCTGACAACGATGGTCCGTCCCGGGACCCGCATTCTTTCGACCCCGCCGGCACCCGGCGGGGTCGCTGTCCTACGTGACAAGCGGGGAGCGAGGTGGGCAGCCCCCCGACGGCGGCCTGCTGCCAACCGGCAGCCGTGCCGTCCACGGCCCACCCCCTCCCCGCACAGCTCCACCTACGAAACCGCCGCGCCGAATAGGGGTGGGTCCGCATTGTTCCGCTCGCCTCCAGGCCTTTTCCTGGAGATGTCCGGTCCGTGCTTCACCTCGGACGGGGGGCCTCGCCGCACTGGAGTCGCCATGAATCGCCCTCTCATCCCCCATCAGCGTCAGGTCGCTCGATCCGCTCCGATTTGGCAGGCCTCCGGCATTCCCTCCGTATCCGTGGTCCGTGCGGGCCGACAGATCAATGAGGCGTTGCACGGGTGGGGCGTGCCGGAGCTGGTCGCTGGTGCGGTGCGCATCGACTCGGGACTTGTGACGAATGCTCTGAGCCAGGGCATTCGACCCGTGTGGCACGCACTGCGGCAGGTGCTGTTCGCTGACGGTGGCAGCTCGGTCAGCATCGTGGTGGGTGACCAGGGCGAAGGCTGGGGGCTCCGTTCGAGTCAGGCGACCACTGCGGCGAACCGCGTCTCCTCCCGGGGACTGGACATCGTGGCCGTGCTCGCACTGGCTTGGGGCGCCAACCGTTCCTATGCGGGCCACCTCGTGTGGGCCGACTTGAGGTCCCTGGCGCAAGGCCCCCCGGGATCCTGTAAGCCTCGGCCCTGGGGACTGACGGAGTGGCACCTTCCACCGAGCACACCACCGTCCTGAACTCCATGTGGGATCAACCACCTGATCCCCTCCCACCCGCTGCCTGATGGCAGCGGCCCAGAACGACGGCTCGCGGCCGCCTTCCCTGCCCTGACCGGCGTGGCCGCGGGCCGTCTTCCATGCCAAGGCCGGCGGTCGGATCAGATACGTGATCCTGCCGAGCAGTCGCCGCCCCTCGCCTCACTCCTCCTGTGGGCCGGATCCTTTGACGACGCTGCCCAGCCAGACCGCAGGATCTACGATCAGTCCGCAAGGTCGGCGGAGCCGTAGACGCCGAACCTCCAAAGCGAGTAGCCGTAGCCGGTGCCGCGCTTCTCTCCGAGCATCCGGATGTGGCGTCCGATGCCGTCGAGGCCGGTCAGTGTCTCCGGGCCGCCGTTCCCGGTGGTCGTGGAGTAGATGTCGCTCCAGGTGTTGCCGTCGATCGATACTTGGATGCGGTATTGCTCGCCGTAGGCGGTCTCCCAGTCCAGATCGACCCTGGTGACCCGCCAGACAGCTCCGAGATCGATGCGAATCCACTGCGGGTCGGTGTGCTGGCTGGCCCAGCGGGTCGTGGCCGATCCGTCCACGACGCGCGACGGTTCACGGCCCGTAGCCTCCGTGCTCGACGCCGTCACCGTCACCGTCTTCCCGAGGGCGATGTCCACGGGGGCGGGGGTGAGCGGGATGGACACGTTCTTGCTGACGTCGGAGGAGCCGACGCGCATGGCGCAGAACAGGGCGATCGGGGTGTCGGTGTCGGTGTCGAACAGCAGCTGGGGTCGTTCGAGGTTGGCGAGCGGCAGGGTCGATCCGTCGGTCAGCTTCAGCTGGGTGAGTGACACGAGGGGGTGGGCCGATCGGTCCCAGGCGATGCCGTCCTGCGAGGTGACCAGGGCGAGGGCGCCGTACTGCGGAGTGAGGGCGTTGGTGCGGTCGGCGCCGCCGTAGAAGTCCTTGACGATGGCGTAGTAGCGCGTGCGTTGGTGGTCGTACCACAGGTACGGGTCCTCGGCCTGCGTCGTCGTGGTGGCGAGTGCTTTCGCGGCGTACCTGAACGGGCCTTGTGGCGAGCCGGAGGTGCCGACGACCGTGATGTACCGGCCCTGGGCGTCCCAGCATTTGTAGGTCATCAGGTAGGTGCCCGCGAGTGTCCTGTCGACCGAGGGATTGACCGCCATCTGGAAGGTGTTGACGTTGTCCGGTGCGGCGATCGGGGAGGCGCTGCGTTGCCCCCGTCCGTTGATCAGGTCGTCGAAGGTGTCGGCGACGACCACGCCGATCCGTTGTCCTGCGTGGTAGTTCAGCCACCTGGTGCTCTGGCCCGTGGTCGGCCTGGTGGCGATGTAGTAGAGGTACCAGTTGCCGTCGAACTCGCGGATGTGCGGGTTGTGCGCGTTGTACTGGTCCCAGCGGGTCGGGTCGTTGGTGCTGGAGAGGATCGTTCGGACGTGGGTGTAGGGCCCGTGGGGGTGGTCGGACACGGCCAGCGCTATCTCCGAGTACTTCATCCAGCCGCTGAAGCCGTAGAAGATGCTCTCCGAAGTGCCGCTCGCGCGTCCGGTGGAGCCGGTGGGCCAACGTGAGTAGAACGTGTAGTAGCGGCCCTCGTGAGAGGTGGGTGTGCCGCACCACACGTACCAGTTGTCGATGCCGAAGGCGTTGACGCTCAGATCGACGGGCTGGATGGCGGTCGGGAAATCCGGGTCGGGCGGCGGCGGAGCGGCAGCCGAGGCGGGTGGCGCGAGCGCGAGGGCGGAGTAGCCGCCGAGCGCGGTGGCGGCCAGTGCCACCGCGCCGGCCAGGACGGACCGCCGGGTCGGCGGGGCGGGGAGGTTTTGGGGGCGTTCCATCATCTCGATCTTCTCGTGAGCACGGATCGGGTTCAGTGACCGAAGACGTTGACGTCCCAGAGCGAATACCCCCAAGACGGATTGACCCGCTTGGTGAGGAGGAGCCTGACGTAGCGTCCGCTACCGTTCAGCCCGTTGAGGTTTACCACCCCGCCGGTGCCGGCGCTGGTGGACCACAAGGTGGTCCAGCTGCTGCCGTCGTTGGACACCTGGACCTGGTAGGCGGAGGCGTATGCGGCCTCCCAGTTGAGCCGCACGCCGGTGACCTGGCGGACCACGCCGAGGTCGATGCGCAGCCACTGCGGGTCGCTGTAGGCGCTTGTCCAGCGGGTGCTGGAGTTGCCGTCCACCGCGTAGGCGAGGGCGCGGGCGCTGTTGAGCGTGCTGGAGGCGGTGACCGGTGCCCGCAGGGCCAGGTTGGGGACGGCGACGGCGGATGCCTTGGCCAGGAAGGTGTCGGCCACTCCCGTGGCGACCTGCTGGGGGATTGCCGCGAGGGCGGTGCGCTGGGTGCCGAGGGTGGACAGCAGGTTGGCGGCCGTGCTGCCGTCCCCGCTCGCCGCCGCCTGCACCAGACGGACGGCGGTCTGCCCGGCCTGCCCGTAGCGGGTGAGCTTGTCCAGCCAGGGTGCTGCCTCTTCGAGGAACCCGGGGTTGTCGAGCCTGGCCGTGAGCACCGACTGCGCGGACGCCAGCTGCCCGAACCAGTCGTACAGCGCCTGCCCAGAGGCGGTGAGGTCCCTGTGCGCGGCATGGTCCGACCAGAAGGTCGCCGCCAGGGCGGTCAGGGTCGGTGACTCGGTGGTGGTGAGGATGGAGGAGTAGTTGTTCTCCGCGAACGCCCGCAGAGCCTGGTAGGTCTGGGTGTCACCGCCCGCGAACTCGAGCAGGGAGTTGCTCCAGGACGTGTCGGGGTTGTAGTCGGTGGGGTTCCAGGTGTAGTCGGCGATGGTGTAGAGCGGGATCAACGAGGTCTGGAACTCGATGGCCTGATTGGCCGTCAGGCCGACGGCGACGGTGTCCAGGTCTGCGCTGCGGCCCCGCAGTGGACCGAGCAGCAGGCGGTTGGTGATGTAGTCGTTGACCGGGTAGTTGTCGAAGATCAGCAGCGGGCGCCCGCCGAACTGGCCCTTCACCGTGGAGGCCTGGGCGGTGGTGATGGTGCCGGAGTCCACCTCGGGTCCGGTCCAGTAGACGGTGGTCCCGGACGGGATCAGGGCGTTGAAGCGGGTGCGGTAGGTACTGGCGGCGGTGCCGTGGTAAGCGGTGGGGATGGTGATCAGGCCGGCCCCGCTGTGCGTGGCGATGAAGTGCTGCTGGACGTAGCCGAGCACGTGGGCCTGGGCGGCGGCCAGCGGGCTGGTGTCGGAACCGAAGGCGGTGGTGTCGGCGGTGCAGGTGAACTTTTCCTTGACGTCGTCCCATCCGATGATGAAGGTGCGTACGCCCTGGTCGTAGACCTGCTGGAGCCGGGCGGTGAGCGCGTCCAGGTCGGCCTGCAGGCTGTGGCAGATTCCGGCGGAGGGGGCCAGCGGAGCCTCCGGGTTGATCCGGTACATCACGTCCACGTGCTGGCGCCGGCCCCGGGCCACCACTTCGGCGAGGTGGGGCAGCTCAGTGTCCGGGTAGAGCACGCGCCAGGTCGAGCCGGAGATCCTCGGGTCCCTTGCGGGCATGAAGGAGAAGGCGTTCATCTTGTGGGCGGCGAGGAAGTCCACCTCGGCGTCCTGGTCCGCAGCGGACCAGGGGGTGCCGTGGAAGATCTCCTTGCCGCCGCGATGCGCGAACCCGGGCCAGTCGCGGACGGCCACACCGGGCAGGGTGTGCGTGGCGGCGGCCTTGGCCAGCAGCTGGCGCAGCGTCTGCGCGGCATAGAAGGTGCCGGCCGCGTCCACGCCGGACAGTACGGCGACCGGGCCGATGCCGGCCTTGCCGGTCGCCAGCTCGTAGCCGCCCGACACCAGGCCGGCCGGACTGTCGGCCCCTATCTCGCCGAGCAGCCCGGCACTGTACGGGTTCTCGGTCGGCCCGCCGACCGAGATGGTCAGGGCGGCGCTGCTCGGGGTGGCCTCGGTGGTGACCGCGGCCCCGGCGGAGCGCAGGGTATCGGTGACGACGTCCACCGCGGCCGGGTCGGCCCCGGCCGGGGCGAGAAGGGTGACCTGGGCCGGGATCGCCAGGTCGAGGCCGGTGGCCCGGATGGACTGGGGGGTCGGTGAGACCACCGGCAGGGCGGTGGTGGCCGCCTCGGCGCGGGGCGGCGGCCCGGCAGCGGCGATGCCGACGGCCAGGCTCACGGCCAACAGGGCCGCTCCAAGGGGACGGACGACAGACACGGTGGAACCTCTCTTCGTGGTGATCGTGGTGATCGTGGTGATCGGGGGGATGGGGGGAATGAGCCGTTCGTCAGCCGACGTGGGACGGCACCTCGGCGGGCGGGCCCTGCTCGTGGACGCCGAGCTCGGCCAGCAGGCGACGGCGCAGTCCGGCGAAGGCCGGGGTGGCACGGTCGCGGTCGGGAGCCAGGCCCTCCTCGCGCAGGTCCAGGTCCAGTGAGATCCGGCCGTCGGTGAGTACCAGTACCCGGTCGGCGAGGACCAGCGCCTCGTCCACGTCGTGGGTGACCAGGAGGACGGCGGGGCGGTGGAGCGTGCACAGCCGGACGAGCAGGGCGTGCATCCGGATCCGGGTGAGCGCGTCCAGGGCCCCGAAGGGTTCGTCCAGGAGCAGCAGGCGTGGCTCGCGGACCAGCGCCCTGGCCAGGGCGGCGCGCTGGGCCTCGCCGCCGGACAGTGTGCCGGGCCATGCCCGCTCCTTGTTCGCCAGGCCCACCTCGCCGAGCAGGGTGCGCCCAGCGGCGCGGGCGCGGCTTCCGGACAGGCCCAGCAGGACGTTGTCGAGCACCCGGGCCCAGGGCAGCAGCCGGGCGTCCTGGAACACCACCGCGCGCTGCGCGGGCACGTCGACGCTGCCGGAGCCGGCCACCGCGCCGTCCAGCCGGCCCACCGCGCGGAGCAGGGTGGACTTGCCGGAGCCGCTGTGCCCGAGCAGGGCGGTGAACTGCCCTGCCGGGAGGTCGAAGTCGATGCCGTCGAGGACGGTCCGGCCGGCAAAGGACCGGGTCAGCCCGCGCAGGCGGACGGCTGGGGTGCTGGTGCGGGACTCACCGCTCAGAGCCCCACCGGTCTCGGGGGCTTCTTCGGTCACGAGGGCTTCGGTCAGCCCAGGGTGGTTCGCCATCGGAGTGCCTTTCGCTCCAGGAGTCGAACGAGGGTGTCGGAGACCAGGCCGAGCAGTCCGTAGAGCACCAGGCCGACGACGATCACATCGGTCTGGCCGAAGGTCCTGGCCTCGGTCATGAGGTAGCCGATGCCACTGGAGGCGTTGATCTGCTCGCTGACCACCAGCACCAGCCAGGAGACCGTGACCGAGAGCCGCAGCCCGGTGAAGAACCCCGGCGCGGCCCCCGGAAGAGCGATCCGCAGCAGGAACCGGCGGCGGTCCAGCTGGACGGTCCGGGCCAGCTCGGCCCACTTGAGGTCGAGCCCGGCCAGCGCCGCCTGGGTGTTGACGTAGACGGGAACGAAGACGCCCAGCGCCACCAGGATGATCTTGACCTCCTCGCCGATGCCGAACCAGAGGATGGCCAGGGGCACCAGGGCCAGGATCGGTAGGGCCCGGAGCAGTTGGGCGGTGCCGTCGAACAGGGCCTCGCCGATCCGGGTCAGTCCGGCTGCCAGGGCCAGCAACACCGCGGCCGCCACCCCGAAGAGCAGGCCGATTCCCGCGCGTTGCAGGGAGATCCACAGGTGCTGCTCCAACTGCCCGCTCCGGGCCAGGTCCCATCCTGTGGCGGCGACCGTGCCGGGCGGAGCCAGGGTCTCCGGGTCCAGCCAGCCGGTGGCGGCGGCGGTCTGCCACAGCGCGAGCAGCAGCAGGGGTCCCGCGGCGCGGGCGAAGGGGATCCGCCGCCGCGTGCGCGGGATCGGCGATCGAAACGGCCGCCGGCCGCCGGCCAGGGGTGCGGGGGTGGTGGCGCTGATCGGTGCGGCAGGCCGCACGGTGAGTGTCATGGCGTTCTTCCTTACTCCGCCTCGATCCTCAACCCGCCGACTTCGCGGCGGCCTGCTGTACGGCGTCGAAGCGCTGGTCGAAGGCGGCGGCGGCATCGACCTTGGTGGGCAGCGCCCGGTATTCCGCAAGAAGATCGGCGACCTTCTGCAGGGCGGCCGAAGCGGCGGCGTAGGTGGGGATGGTGGCGGTGCCGTTGTTGGCGACCACGGCGTCCCCGACGGCCTTGGGGAGCTTCTGGGTCTCCACGTAGTACTTCTGCACCCAGACGTCCTTGTGCGTGGTCAGCCACAGCTCGGCCTTGGTGAAGCGGGCGGACAGGTCCGCCAGGGCTGCCGCTTTGGCCGAGTCCGCGGCGACGGTGTCGGGGGCGATCAGGAACTGCAGCCCACTGGTGAGGTTCTGGTCGTCGGCGAGTTCGTGTGCGCCCTTGGTGCCGTAGGCGGCGCCGTACTTGGAGACCAGGGGCTCGGTCAGGGCGCCGACTTCCACCTGATTCGCGCCCAGCGCCGGCGGGGTGTCGGTGGGCGAGAGCTTGGCCAGGGTGACGTCGGAGGAGCTGAGGCCCGCGTTCTTCAGAGCCTGTAGTACGGCGACCTGGAGGGTGGTGCCCTCGGTGACGGCGACCTTCCTGCCCTTGAGGTCGGCCACGGTTTTGGCCGTGCTGGTGGGTGACGTCCACAGGTGGGTGGCGCTGGTGCTGCCCTGGACCGCTCCGACGATCCTGATCTTCTGGCCGGCGGCCTGGGCTACCAGCACCGGGGCGTCGGCGACGAAGCCGACGTCGACCGCTTTGGCGCGGAAGGCCTCCAGGACCGCCGGGCCTCCCTGGAAGGCGGACCAACTGATCTCGTAAGGAAGGTTCTTGTCCTGATCCGAGGCCGCGAGCAGGGTGTGTAGCAACTGGTTCTGGTCGGCCACCCGCAGGATGGTGCCACCCGGAACGCCACTGGGCAGGGCGACTGTTGCCGCGGCATCGGTCGTGGGTGTACTGGCGGCGCTCCCCGTGGCGCACCCGGTCAAGGTGGCAGTGGTCAGAGTGAGCAGTGCGCCGAAAACTGGTACGGCGGAGCGGGGCGAACGGGACATGGAGCTCTCCTAGGAACTGCCCGCAACGGTTCGGGCAGGGATGCGCAGAGGGGTGACGTGGCGTCAGTGGGGGACGAGCGGGAAGGCGGCGGGGAACTCAGCCGCGACAGCGGACACCCGGGAGGAGTGGACGGCGAGCGACGATGCGCACCGGTCTTCCCTCCCGCAGTGGATTCCGACTGGGCCCCATCGTGTTGACCCGGCCCTGCTCCAGTCAATTATTTCCGCAAACATCTTTCATACTGAGAAGTAATATTGCGTCATATTGCCAGTACGTGAACGCAACCCTTGGTGCAGCTCGGTGGGTTGACGATGAACCTAGTTCCGGGATGAAAATAAGTTTCATACCGAAGGGGTCTGCCACCTGTGTCAGTCGATCTACTCACCCACATCCGTGCCCTCCAGGACAGCCTGCCCAGGGCCGAGCGCGGCATCGCCGACCTGGTCCTCCAGGACCCGGGCGCCGCCGCCGAGCGCACCATCTCCGAACTCGCCCATGCCTGCGGGACCTCCGTGGCCACCGTCCACCGCTTCTGCCGGAGTCTGGACCTGCGCGGCTATGCCCAACTCAGGATCGGCCTGGCCGCAGAGGCCGAACGGGTGCGCGCCGACGGCCGGGCCGTGCTGGACCTGGGATCCGACATAGGCGCCGGCGAGCCGCTGGACCTCGTGGTGCGCAAGATCGGCGCCGCCAACGCCCGTGCGGCCGAGGAGACCGCCGCCCAGCTCGACCTGACCGCTCTCGCCGCCCTCGCCGACGCCGCGCAGGGCGCCCGCCGTGTCGACTTCTTCGGCGTCGGCTCCAGCGCGCTGGCTGCGGAAGACGGCGCCCGCAAGCTGCTCAGGCTCGGCCACGCCGCCGCCTGGTGGAGTGACGTGCACGCCGCGCTGATGAGCGCCGCGGTGCTGCGGCCGGGCGATCTGGTGATCGCCGTCAGCCACTCGGGACGGGCCCGGGAGGTGGTCGACGTGCTCACCGAGGCGCGCCGCTCGGGGGCGGTCACGGCCGTGGTCACCAGCAACCCCCGTTCCCCCGCCGTCGACAAGTCCGACCTGGTGCTGACCACCTCCGCGAGGGAGACCACCTTCCGCAGCGGCGGCATGGCCTCCCGCAGCGCCCAACTCACCGTCCTGGACTGTCTGTACGTGGCCCTCGCCCAGCGCTCGCATGACCGCGCCATGGACGACCTGGAACGGGTCCACGAGGCGGTACGCAGCCGCACCCTGGGCCGCACCCGAAGCTGAACGCCCTTCTCCCCACCCCGACAGGACTTCCCATGCCCGCAGAAGTGCCACCGGACCGCCTGCCGTCCACCGAGCTGCGCAACCGCGCCAGCACGGACCTGGACCACCTCAGCACTCCGCAGATCCTGGCCCTGATCAACGAAGCCGACGCCACCGTGCCGGCCGCGGTGGCCGCCGCCCTGCCCGGACTCGGCGACCTGGTCGAAGCCGGGCTCGCGGCGCTGCGCGAGGGAGGTCGCGTCCACTACTTCGGCGCGGGAGCCGGCGGACGGATCGCCCTGGGGGACGCGCTGGAGCTGGAACCCACCTACGGGGTCGGGCCCGAGACGCTGTGCCCGCACCTCGCGGGAGGCCCTAACGCCGCCTATCGGGCGGACGAGAGCGCCGAAGACAGCGGGCCCGACGCCGCCCTCGCCGACTCCCACCTGGCTCCGGCGGACCTGGTCATCGGCATCACCGCGAGCGGCCGTACCCCGTACGTGGCCGGCGCACTGACAGCCGCCCGCGCGGCCGGCGCGCGCACCGCCCTGATCAGCTCCGACCACACAGCGCCGCTCGCCCGCCTCGCCGATCTGCACATCGTGCTGGCGACCGGGCCGGAAGTGGTCACCGGATCGACCCGGATGAAGGCCGGCACCGCCCAAAAACTCGCCCTCAACGCCTTCTCCACGGCGCTGATGGTCCGCAGCGGCCACACCTGGTCCAATCTGATGGTGTCCGCCTCGGCCGGCAACGCCAAGCTGCGCGAACGGGCGGTCCGCACGCTGGTCGCCGCCTGCCGGGTGGCCCCGGCGGAGGCACTGGCCGCGCTGGACTCCTGCGACGGCGAGACGGCGACCGCACTGGTCGTCCTGGCCGGCGGGGCCTCTCCCTTGACGGCCCGTCAGGCGCTGGCCGCGTGCGGAGGCCGGCCCCGGGCCGCCGTTTGGGCCCTGGCCGGTCCCGGTTCCGGTCCCGGACCGGAGCCGCGATGAGCGCCTCCGGCAGTTCCGGCATCAAGCTCGGCCTCGACGTGGGCGGAACCACCACTCGGGCCGTCGCCCTGGATGAGTACGGCCGACTGCTCGGACGCGGCACGGCCCCCGGCGGCAACCCCGCCTCCCACGGCACCGCCACCGCGCTCGCCCGTCTGGCCGACGCCGTCCGGCAGGCCTTGGGTGGAGCGGACCCCGGTCTGGTGAGCCGCTGCCTGATCGGCCTCTCCGGCTATCGCGCCCTCGGCGACCGCACCGCCAGGGACGCCTTCGCCACCGATGCCGGCCGGGCCTTCGGCCTGCACCCTGGCACCCCGGTCCTGCTGACCTCGGACGCCGTCATCGCTTTCGCCGCCGGGACCAGCAGCCCCAGCGGCACGGTGCTGATCGCCGGCACCGGATCCATCGCCTGCCGGGTCGAACGCGGAGTGGTGACCCGGACCAGCGGCGGCCTCGGCTGGCTGCTCGGCGACGAGGGCGGCGGACACTGGCTCGGCCGCGAGGCGGTGCGCCGGGCACTGGCCGCTCTGCGGGGCGGCGCCTCCACCGGCCCACTGGTCGCGGCCGTCCTCGCCCGCAGCGGGTGTCACGATCACGACAGCCTGATCCGCTGGGCCTACCAGGGCAGCCCGCAACACCTGGCCGCCCTGGCGCCGTTGCTGGCGCCCGCAGCCGAACAGGGCGACCCGGCGGCACTCGGAGCGATCGAGCTGGCAGTACGCCATCTGCGCGACATCACGCGCGACGCGAACCAGGGGCACCTGGACGGACCCGTCGTCCTTGCAGGCTCGGTGGCCACCAGCCCCGGGCCCTTGCGGGACCTGTTGACGCAGTCGCTCACCCGTGCCGGAGCCGCTGCCGTCCTGCTCGCCCACGACCCGGCCCTCGCCGCAGCCGACAGCATGATCGGGCACGAGAGCCGACCGAGTCAGAGGGGTGGCGGTCCTGCCCAGTTGGGCCTGTGAGGTGGCAGCCCCGAGGTACGTGGATGCACGCTTCGTCACCGCTTCCGACAGGCAACATCGGCACGACGAGAAGGAGTGATCATGCGGGAGAACAGTGACGGGTGGGAGGTCGTTTCCGATCCGTCGCAATGGGTCGGCATAGTTTTCGTCGACATCGACGGAACCCTCGTACCTGCCCCCGGCTCCGCCGTACACGTGGCCCGCTATCTCGGCACGGAGGAGCAGATGACGGAGGCCGAGGCGGCCTATGCGGCCGGCCTGTTGACCAACCCCGAAGTCGCGGCGGTGGACGCGCTCGCTTGGGCGGGCCATACGGAAGAGGAGATCGACGGCTGGCTGACTCAACTGCCGCTCGTCGACGGAATCGCGGAGACGGTCGGGTGGTGCCGTGAGCATCGTCTGCTGCCGGTACTGGCCACCCTGGCCTGGCAGCCGATCGGGAGGCATCTCGGCAGGAGGTTCGGGTTCGCCGCCTACTGCGGGCCCGAGCTGGAGAGCGTCGACGGGTCGTTCACCGGCCGAGTGCAGGCCACCTTCGACGAGTTCGGCAAACGCGACTTCGCGCTGCGCTATGCGGAGAACCTCGGCCTCGGCCCGTCCCAGTGCGCCGCGATCGGTGACAGCCGTTCGGACCTGCCGCTGTTCGACGAAGTCGGTCTCAGCATCGCCTTCAACGCGGACCAGCAGGCACGTGACAGGGCCTCGACGACGGTGGACGGCGAGGACTTGCGGGCGGTGACGCCGCTTCTGGCGGATTGGTATCCGCGTACTCGCTGAGGCGCCCAGGAGCGTGCTGGTGTTGGGCACGGTCCGGAGGAGCCCGTCAGTGACCCGGGCCGAACGTGTGTGGCGGTCCCAGCTCTTCTCCACCTTCCAGCTGTTTCCAGCCGGATCTCGTCACTCGCGCTGTCGCCCACGGCGAGCGAGGAGGTTGGGCTCACCCTGCGGCGACCGAGGTGGTGTGGCGGCACACCCCATGACCCGAACGCCGGCCCTGCAACCCTTCCGCTACGACTGTGCCGGTCGGCCCCCCGGCTTGGCGGTCGCGGAGCGCCGTGAGGCCGGTGGCAAGGCGCCCGACGGCCATTGGTTGGCCTCGTTCGCGTAACGACCTTGGTGCACAGGCCTGGTTCGTGTTTACTAGGTGCACCATGGATGCGTGTTAGTGAGCGAAAGGTCGCAGCAGTCTCCATGTTGCGCATTATTTGAGTTTGCTTCTGCTCCCGGGATCTCCGGCTTCGTCGCTTGCGACGGCTGGGAGATGCAAGGGCGAGGCTGACGATGAACAAGCTGTCGTTCGTGGCGGCCCGCACGATCGGTGTCCTCACTCATCCCCGAGGCCCTCGAAGATCCGGCCGTGATCGACGGCCTCGGCCGGGCCCCGCGCGCTGTTGCGGATCACCCTTCCGCTCGCGATGCGGGGAGTCGTCACCGCGGTGATCTCTACTTTCATCGCCGCGTGGAACGAGTGCGTGATGGGGCTACCCCTCTCCACCATCCCGGAGAGCCGCCCCCCCCGGTCGGCATCGACAGTCCCATCGGCAACCACGCCGCCCGCCCCCTGCCGGCTTCCCGACGACCGGCAGGGGAGCCGGGCCGTTCTGCCGTCAGCCGCCCTGCAAAGCAAGAAGGGGTATGCGCATGCCGAGGCGCCGCCACGTCCTGACCGCAGCCGCTTCCGTTCTCGTCCTTGTCGCCTCTTCGGCCGGCTGCGCCGCCGAGCAGGACAAGGGCGTCACCTTGCGGCTGGCCTCGGAGGCGTAGTCCGTCCCCTCCGTGCGCTGCGAGGACTCGATGCCCCTGTGGGCTATGCGGTGCTTGATGCCACGTCCGCGTAACCATCGTCGCAGGTGGGCGTAGTCGTATCCCTTGTCTGCGTGGAGCCTGGCGGGCTTGCGTCGTCGGCGTCCGCGGCGTGAACGGATGGGCGGGATGCCCCGAACGAGGGGTTCGAGGGCCTGGCCGTCGTGCAGGTTCGCGCCCGAGATTCCGACGGACAGGGGCAGACCGGTCCGCTCGGTGATCAAGTGGATCTTCGATCCGTACGTGCCCCGATCGACAGGATTCGGACCTGTCAGGTCCCCCATTTCAGAGCCCGCACGTTGACGGAGTCCATCGCGCAGCGGGACCAGTCCAGCTCGCCGCGGGCGCCAGGCTCGTCGAGGACCAGGCGGTGAAGCTTGGCCCACACCCTGGCTTTCGTCCACTCAGTGAAACACCGGCGGGCTGTCGCCCCCGACGGCCCGAACGAAGCCGTCGGCAGCTGCTGCCATGTACAACCCGACGTGGCCGCGAACACGATCGCGGCGAGCACTTCCCGGTCGCCGTGCCAACGCCGGCCACCACTCTGCGGCCGCGAAAGCGCCTCCGGCACCACCCGTTGGAACAGCATCCACAATTCGTCCGGCACCAGCCGCTCAACGATCCCCACCACGGCCCACAGCCTACCCAAGTCGCCAATTGAGTTGGCGTCTAAGGGAGTTCGGTGCGCCTGCGACTCGCACGCGCTGTGCAAACGTGTACTCGTGTTGCGAAATCTTGTGTCATTTTTGTCTGCGCGTTTCGGGATCTTGTCCTTCCCGTGAAGAGGTGGGTCCCAAATCCGGTATGAGCGTCCGAACCCCCTTTTGTGCCAGGTGACATGTGCGAGACGGGCTGGGAGTGTCCGTGCCCAGCAAGCCAGTTCCTTGCACAGGCGGGCGGCAAAGCCGTCCGACTCCCCATGTACCTCTGGAGAAACCGCATGTCTCCGTATTCCCCCACCGGCGGCACGGCCCGCCGTCTCGCCCTCACGTCCGGCGCTGTCGTCCTCACCGGCACCCTGCTCGCCACCGGCGCCGCCACCGCTTCGGCGGGTGCCGCCACGGAGCGCCACGACGGCCCCTCCGTCGCGGCCACCGCCCATTCGATCGGTCTGGGCGTAGAGGAGAAGCTGGTCGTCAAGGACGTCGTCAAGGATGCCGACGGCACGGTGCACACCCGCTACGAGCGCACCTACGCGGACCTTCCGGTCCTGGGCGGCGACCTCATAGTCCACCGTGCCGCGGACGGCACGGTCAAGGACGTCACCAAGGCCGTCGAGACCACCATCACAGTCGCCTCGGTCACCCCGAAGCAGACCCCGGCCACCGCCGAGTCCGCTGCGCTTAAGGCGGCTGAGACCGCGAAGGCCACGGGCTCCGCCACGGACCAGGCCCCCCGCAAGGTCATCTGGGCCGCCGGCGGCAAGTCCGTCCTCGCCTACGAGACGGTCGTCACCGGCACCCAGCGCGACGGAGTCACCCCGAGCCGCCTGCGCATCGTCACCGACGCCAACACGGGCGAGAAGCTGTACGAGGTCCAGCTGATCAACGACATAGCCGACGGCATCACCGCCGGGGTCGCCTCCGGGGTCACCAAGCCGACCGACGCCCGGGTCGCCGCGGTAGGCACCGGCGCCAGCCAGTACAGCGGCACCGTCAGCCTCAACACCACGTCGTCGTCGAAGGGTTACACCCTCGTCGACAGTGCGCGCGGCGGATCCAGCACCATCGACCTGAAGCACCGTACGGGCGGCAAGGGCACGGTCTTCTCCGACGCGGACAACGCATGGGGCGACAGCACCCCTGCGAACAACCAGACCGCTGCGGTGGACGCCGCCTACGGTGCCGCCAAGACCTGGGACTTCTACAAGAGCGTCCTGCACCGCAACGGCATCAAGAACGACGGCCGCGCCCCGGTCTCCCGGGTCCACTACGGCAACGCCTACGAGAACGCGTTCTGGGACGACAGCACCTTCGCCATCACCTACGGCGACGGCGCGAACAACCAGCACGCGCTGACCCAACTCGACGTGGCCGGCCATGAGTTCAGCCACGGCGTCACCTCAGCCACCGCTAACTTGCTGTACTCCGGTGAGTCCGGCGGCCTGAACGAAGCCACCTCGGACATCTTCGGCACCGCGGTGGAGTGGAACGCGGACAACGCCCAGGACCAGGGCGACTACCTGCTCGGCGAGAAGATCGACATCTTCGGCAACGGAAAGCCGCTGCGCTACCAGGACAAGCCGAGCAAGGACGGCCGCGGTTCGGCCGACTACTGGAGCGCCGGCGTCGGCAACCTCAACGTCCACTACTCCTCCGGTGTCGCCAACCACTTCTTCTACCTGCTGTCCGAGGGAAGCGGCGCGAAGGACATCAACGGCGTGCACTACGACAGCCCGACCGTGGACGGCTCCACGGTCACCGGCATCGGCCGCGACAAGGCGGTGCAGATCTGGTATCGGGCGCTGACCACCTACTTCACTTCCACCACCAACTACCACGGCGCCCGTGAGGGCACCCTGAAGGCAGCCACCGACCTCTACGGCGCGGACAGCGCCGAGGCCAGGGCCGTGGCCGCCGCCTGGGCGGGGGTGAACGTCAAGGCCTGACCCCCGCGGCGCTGAACTGCTGAACTGAGGTGCACGAAGAGGCGGTGGCCGGGTTGCCGGTCACCGCTTCTCTTCCTGCCCGAGACGGAGGCGGGCATGCTGGTCGGTTGCCGCCAGCGGCCCCTGCTCGCGGCCGGCATGGACGAGAAGGAAGAGCTCAAGCGCCTGCGGCGGGAGAATGCCCGGCCGAAGGAGGACAACGAGACCCTCCGGAAGACCGCCGCCTATTTCGCGCGGGAGACCACACGGTGATCCGCTTCCGTTTCGTCGACGAGCACCGGAACGCCCACAGGGTGAAGTGGATGTGCGACGTTCTTGGATGGGACCGCTCCGGCTACTACACCTGGCACCAGAACAAGGAGGCACGGCAGGAGAAAGTCGATGAGGAAGAGGTCCTAGCCCGCCGCATCCGGGAGATCCACACGGACTCCCGGGATCCTATGGGGCTCCGCGGATCACCAGGAAACTCTGGGACCAAGGGAACGTGGTGAACCGCAAGCGTGACGCTCGTATCACGCGGGAGCGTGAGACCGTCGGGATAACGCGACGGAAGTCGCGGTCGCTGACGAGACAGGACCGCACGGCGCCGTCGGCGCCGGATCTGATTCTGCGGGACTTCACCGCGCCGATGCCCGGGCTGAAATCCGTCGGGGAACATCACCTGCCTGCCGACGGCCGAGGAGTGGCTGTACCTGGCGACGGTGACCGCTCTGTGCACGCGGGAAGTCGTGGGCTGGTCGATGGCCGACCACATGCGGACAACGCCCCCGCGGAGAGCTACTTCGCCACCCCGCCGTCCGGACCGGTATCCAGGGCGCGGTTCGGCTTCGCCGGGGACCTTCGGGTGGAAGGACGGCCTCATGGGAGAAGCAGACTGCCTGTCAATCGTCCCGGTGGGCGATCTCGGCAGCGATCTGAGTACGGGACGTGAAACCGAGCTTGGTGAGGATGCGTTCGACGTGCCCCTCCGCGGTGCGCACGCCGATCACCAGTGCCGCGGCGATCTGCTTGTTGGACATTCCCTGGGCCACCAGCTGCGCCACCTGTCGCTCACGCGCGGTCAGTGGATCGGGCTCGGCTTGCACGGTGTGGGTGTCGGCGGCCGTTGCAGGTTCGTCCTCGGCGCCGAGTGCGTAGGCGACGGCCTCGTCGGCGGTGAAGGCGAGACCACGACCCACCGCCGCCTCGAATCGTGCCTCGCCGAGCTCCGCCCTGATCTGTGAGCTGGCAGCCTCGATGCTTGCGTTCTCGCGTTCGGTCAAGGCGAAACCGGTGATGCGGAACAGCTGGCGGATCCGCTGGCGCGCCCCGTGCAGTACGGCGGCGCGATCGAAGTCGCCGTCACCTACCGAGGAACACAGCAGAAGAGTAAAAGCTGCGGAAATGCCGATCCCATTGTTGAAATCGCGGGCCATCGAAACGACCTGCCGGGCAGACTTGATCGCCGCCTTGTTCTCGCCTGCGAGGAACTCGGCGACACTCCGAGCGAGCAGCGCCCAGGTCAGACTGGAGCGGTCCCCGGTCGCCGCGCTGCAGCGTCGGGCCTCCTCGAAGGCGGTCATGGTCTCGTCGTAGTGACCACCCAGCCCATGTCCCACGGTCAGTTGGTAGAGCGACTCCATGCGTTCTGGCAGTGCGGCGTACTCTGAGCACGCCAGCGCCTTCTCCGAGAGGGCGACCGCTGTAGCGGGGTCGCCGCGCAGCACCGCCATTTCCGCCTCTGCGGCGTCCGCCCGCGCGGCTACCAGAGGGGAATCCAGGAAGTCGGCCAGAGCCCGGCACTCGCGCAGCGCTGCTTCTGCGGCGGCGAAGTCCCCCCGGTCGGCACAGATCCTGGTCAGATTCACAAGGGACGTGGCACGCGTCAGGGTGGGTTCCGGGGCCGCTGCCAGGGCCCGGTCAAGCCAGAGCCGACCCTCGCCGAGCTGGAAGGCTCCGAGCCAATATGGCAGCAGTGCGGCGGTGATTCGCAACCCCGCCTCCTCCTCCCCGGGCGTGGACAGGCAGTACTCCATCGCGGCGCGCAGGTTCGGGTACTCACGGCGCAGCCACCGGGACCACTTCACCTGGTCCGGGCCATACCACTGGGCCGCCATCCTCTCGGCCGACTCGAGGTACCAGTCGCGGTGGCGTCGGACCAGTTCCTGTTCCTCTTCCGCGTCCCTCAGCCGGGCACGTCCGTAGTGGGCCAGGGTCTCCAGCAGCCGGTACCGCACTTCCCCGAGCTGCTCCTCGGGCACCAGGACGGACTTGTCCACAAGCCCGGCGACCACGTCCAGGATCTGCTCGCGCGGGATGTCCGCACTGGAGCACACGCCCTCTGCCGCTTCCAGACCGAACCTGCCGGCGAAGATCGAGGCCCGGTCCCACAGCAGCCGTTCCTGCGGCGAGCACAGCTCATGGCTCCAGTCGATCGCCGCCTGCAGGGTGCGGTGCCGGGCCGGGACCGCCTGGTCGAGCGTGCCCCCGGAGAGCAGGGCGCTGAAACGCCGGGCGAGCTGCCCGGGCGACAACACCCGGATCTGGGCGGCGGCCAGCTCGATGGCCAACGGCAGACCGTCCAGTTTGCGACACAGCCGCACGACGTCCGGCCAGTCGTCCCGGGCCAAAGGAGCCCCGCTGGCCGCGGCGGCCCGCTCGGCGAACAGCACAAGCGCCGGATACTGCGAGGGCTCCGTGGCACTAGCCGGCCGGGGCGCAGCGGGCGGCAGGCTGGTGGTCAGGTGTGGAGGCGGCTGTTGGTGCCGTCGTGGCTGTCCGCGTGTTCGTCGTCGAACCAGTAGTCGCCGGCCGCGAGGTAGCGGAAGGAGTGTGCGCTGTGGGCGGGCAGGGCGACGGTCGTGGCGCGGGTGCCGTCTCCGCGGGGCTCCAGGGGGTGGGCTGCGGGGTTCCAGTGGTTGAAGTCTCCGACGACACTGACCGGCCCGTCCGGTGTGTCCTCGGGCAGGATGAAGGTGACCCGTGTACGGCCCTTGAGCTGCTTGCGTTCGAGCATAGAAATGACTCCAGCCACCAAGATTGGGAGAGGCCCGTGCATCCTCGCGCCGCTGCGCGCGTAGAGCAGCGGTATAGGCCGTGGGTCGGGAGGAGACCACCCGGGTGGCCGTGAGCCGCACATCGCGGACCGCCGCGGGGCCGCTCGAGCGGCGGCGAAGGCCCGGACGCGGGCGGACAGCTGCACACCTATGCGCCGGCCCTTGGAGTTCTGCAGAAGGATCAGAATCCTGCGGGCCTTCAGCCGGATCACGCCGCCGCCTCCCAGCCGTAGGCGCGGGCCTGGCGCACCCGCTCGACGCGCGCATGGCGGGCGAGCACCCGAAGGTGGTGCAGTCGGGGCGGGAAGCCAGCGCCCTGGAGAGGTCGATGAGCCGGCGGCGGGGTGAGCGAGCGCCTCGTAGGTCCGGATCCACCGCTCCGTTCGGCGGCTGCAGCGTCATGGGTTTCTCGTTTCTGCTCAGCGTGGCCGATGAGTTTGTGGCCCTTGGCCAGTCCAAGCTCGTGACACCCGAGGAAAGGACACCGCTATGTCGGAGCTTCTCGTCGACTTCATCACCTCCCTCGACGGCTACGCATCGGGAAAGGGATGGCCCGGGTTCTGGGGCCTCGAGGGCCCGGAGTACCTCGCATGGCTCGGGGACCAGCCCGAGGCCACCTACTTGATGGGAGCGAACACCTACCGCCTCATGTCGGGCTTCGCTGCAGGCGAGGTCCCCAATGGCCAAGACGAGTTCAGGCCCGAAGAAGAAGCGTCCGTCGACGAGCTCACGCGAGCGTCCAAGGTGGTGTTCTCCTCCTCACTCGAGGAGCCACTGACGTGGGCCAACTCCAGGCTCGTCCGCGACGACGCCGTCGAGGCGGTCCGCGCCATGAAGTCGAGTGGCTCGGGGCTCCTCAGCACGATCGGCAGCCTCAGCCTGTGCCGGTCCCTGCTACGGGCCGGACTCGTCGACCGCTTCCGGGTCGTGATGTTCCCGGTGATCACCGGGGCCACGGGCGAGGAACGCATCTACGACGGCTATCCGGACGTTGCCCTCGAGATGATCGAGCACCGTACCTTCGACGGCCGTATCCAGCTGGTCGAGTACAAGCCCCGGGTGCTTGAGCACCCGCCGCTCGGCGTCCCTGCGTGACGTCGCCCCGGCCGCCCGGTTATCGCCAACCCCAGACCAAGGACACAAGAGCGTTGTCCCCGGACACCGGCGGGCCACCGACCCCTGCGAGACAGCCGCGGCGTGGCCCCAGGATCTGCCCACCGAACAGGCCCCCTGCCTCACTCTCGTTGGCGGCGGAGCGTGCTGAGGGATCGTCGGCGTCCTGGCCCGGCTCCACAGCATGATGGCGGCGCCGCATATGGTTCGCCAGCAGGCCGCAGGCGAGGGCTACTACGGTCAGAGCGATGGTGATGGTTGCGGACGTGGGCGGCCGGCCTTCGGCGGCGTTGGTTCTGTTCATTCCTCCACCACCTGGAAGGCCCGCTCAGGGCGGTTTCGCCACCGCCTGCCGCAGCGCGTCGGTCATCTCGGCGCGGCGGCTCTTCGACTCGGGGACCTGCGCGTAGCCCTCCTCGTCGAAGTCGACGGTCTCTGGGAGGAAGGAGAGGCAGCGCGCGTGTCCCTAGCAGTGCTGGGAGTCGATCCGGATTCGGTACACCGCACTCACCGTCCGATCCGCAGGGTGAGCGGGCCCAGACCGTGCTCGGGTCGGTGCGGGAGAAGTCCGGCACGGCGGCGAGGAACTCCTGCAGGGCGATGACTAGTTCGCGCCGCGCGCGAGGTTGGAGGCGGCACACCGGTGGGGGCCGACGCCGAACGCGAGGTGCCGGTTGTCCCGGCGATCCAGGACATGTCGTCGGGGTCGTCGTAGGCCTCCAGGTCACGGTTGCCGGCGCCACAGACGAACACGACCGGCTCACCGGCCTTGATCCGATTGCTCCGCCCTGTCGGAGGGCGAAGGCGGCCTTCTCGGCATGCTGGGGTTCGTCGTGGTCGATTCGGGCCAGGACCATGCTGTCGTCGCTGGTCGGGCGGAATCCGTACTCGGAGAGCACGGCGCGGGCGAGGTAGCGGTCGGGGCTGCTGATGGTGGCGATCACAGCGCTGCTGTGGTCAGGGTGGAGGGCCAAGCGGACGTTGTGTCGGGTTTGGCGTGCGGCATGGGGCTCGATTCTCGGGTCCGGCCGCCGGGTGGCCGGCCGGACCCGGCTGGGTGGGCTATCGGGCGGATCGTGATGAGGCGCTTGGGGGGCTGGTCCGCTGAGGGGAGGGGCCGGCCCGGGAGGCTGGGGCAGGCGGTGCCGGCAGGCGGCCCGCTGGCGTCCGGCCGGTGGCCTGCTGCCAGCGGGCCCGGACCGCGGCGAGGTGGGCGAGGGCCCGGCGGCTGCCGGTGATCACCTGGTGCGGGGAGTTGTTCAGGTCCTGGGCGAAGGCCTGGACCTGCAGCCCCGTTCGGTGGGCGTGGTGCAGGAGGGAGCGCCGGAGGATCTGCTCGCCCCAGTGCTCTGGGCTTCCTGCCGGGGTGGCCAGCAGCTCCAGGGCTTCCTGTGAGCCGAACGCGGGTGTCAGCAAACCGTGTTGCTGGGCCTCCCAGAGCACGGTCACCCTGTCGACCGGCTCTGCCCGGCCGGCCAGGGAGATCAGGCACCGGTACAGCCCGCCGTACAGCTCGGTGGTGAAGTCCTCCGGGCGCAGCCACCGCATCGACGTCAGAGCCTCCGGGTAAGCGGTGGCCGTCGACAGCAGCAGCTGCTCCTCGCTGGCGACCTCGGGCCCCACCTGGAGGCCAGGTAGCGCCGGGGGCGGGGTACGCGGCAGGGAGCCGGGGTGGGAGGGGAAGGAACCGGCGAGCTGATCGAGCAGCGTGGTGAGAACATCTGCCCGGCTCAGTGTCACGGTGGCCGGGTCCGGTAGGCCCCGGTCGGTTGCCGCCTGGACGAGGAGACCGGCGTGCAGGAGGACGGTCCGCCGGGCGTGGTCGGAGCGGACCATCCGCGCGTACGCGGGTGCGTGAGCCGGGTCGGGGCAGGCCCCGGCGAGGGCGTGGAGGTAGCTGGGGGTCAGCCCGCGAGCGTGAGGGCGGGCGTGGGCGAGGACTGCTGTGATCCACACCGGCTCTTTGGCGTGGAGGTCCGGAGAGGGTGCGGGGAGTGCGGCCATCGCCGCGAAGATCGCCCGGTGAATGGCGGACGCGAAGCGATCCGGGCTGAGCGGGCCGAGCGTCTTGATCCGGTGCGGGTCGAGGAGAAGGCCGCCAAGAAGGGCCTGCTCGGCAAAGTGGACAGGTGGGTTCGGCGGGATGTCCGCCAGGCCGAAGTTGGGCGTGGAGTTTGGGGAGTTGGGCATCAGGCGGCCAGGATGAAGTCGGAGCGGGACAGGGTCTTGCCGAGGTGCGGCGCAAGGAGATGGCCGGCCAGCAGGGGCGGGACTGCGTTACCGATCTGGCTGAATTGCGCACCCTTCGTGCCCGCCCACGGATAGCCAGCGGGGAAGGTCTGCAGCGCCCCTGCCTCAGCGGCGGTGATGCGGATGGGATCGGGTGCAGCGGCTTCCGCGTCGGGAGCGGTGCCTGCCGGCCCGGCGACCCGCACGCACTCGTTCGCCCGGTGCCCGAAGAACAGGGTCCCGGTCGGTTCGTCGATCCCGCGGAAGGTGGCGTTGGCCTGGTTGTTGCTCCGCAGCGACCAGGCCCAGGGGTGCCGTCCGCAGGTCCAGGCTGGTGCGTCAGGGCGGGACGGACGCGTTCGTGTCCGCTTGGCTGCGGGGGACGATGCGGGGGGCTTCCAGGTGCCGCGGTCGCGGGCGTCGGTCAGGGTCCTGCGGGCTCCGGACGGGAAAGGCTCCGGGCCTCCGCCTGGCCCGCCGCCTGCGCAGACCGTCGGGACGGGGCGGTCCGTGGCGCCCCAGCCGAGCGCCTCTGCCATGGACACCCACTTCTCGCGGCCCGGGCCGAAGAACGACTCGGGCTCGGCACTTTGGGCGTGCGTCGGTGCCGGCGGCTCGGCTATGCGGGTCCGGGAGGCGATCAGGATCGCCCGCCGCCGGGTCTGGGGTACCCCGTAGTCGGCAGCGTTGAGGATTCCGGTCCAGACAGAGAAGCCCCAGGTCCGGAGTATGGAGGCGTATTGCCGCCAGAGCGGCAGGACGTCCGGGACCTCCTCCATGGCGATCCACTCCGGCTGGCCCACCGAGTGCAGGGCCTGGAGGTAGCGCATCGGCTCCGCGGCCAGCAGACTCCGGGGGTCCTTGCAGGAGGTCAAGAGCTTCGCCCGGGTGTCCCGTCCGGCGGCGAGGTCGGCGACGGCCTGGTGGACCAGCGGCTGGTCGACCAGGCCGAGCCGCTTACCGGCCATCGACCAGGCCTGACAGGGCGGGCTCGCTATGAACCCGAGCGTGCGGCCGACCAGCGGCCGCACCGGATACATCGCCACATCGGTGCGGATCGTCAACTGGCCCGCGCGGGCGCGGGTCTTGCACGCCCACTCGTCCCATTCCAGACCGACGTCGCGCACCCCGAGGACGTGCAGGGCGTGGCTCCAGCCCCCAGGGCCGGCGAAGAGGTCCACCACGAGCTTGTCCATCACGAGGCAAGCCCGAAGTCGTCCTTCCCCGGCTCGTCGGCGTCGCGTTCCGAGCGGGTGACGTGGTCGAGGGGAGCCACACCGAGCGGGACGCGGGAGCGGCGTAGAAACGGCTGCACTCCGGCGCCCAAAGAAGGGATGCGGTAGCGGGGATATTCCAAGAGAGCGGGTCCAGGAGTGGTGCGGGCGCCGAAGCGATCAAGGCGCGAGGGGGATGGGCAGCGAGGCGAGGCGAGGCGAGGCGGGAGGGGCAGCGGGCGCGAGGGCGCCCTGTGTTCAGCGGGTCCGTGCCGGTGCCGCAGTGGTGCGGGCAGGGAGCGGACTGGGGGTTGATGCGGGGGTCGGGGGGCGGCGTCGGAGGGATGCCGTCAGGGCCGTTGCCCCGCGAAGGGTGAGCCGGACCCGGTCGTGAGGGGGGCCTCCGTCGAAGGCCGGCGGTGCGGATCCGGGCTCTATTGCGACGAGCCCTGCCTGTTCCAGAGCGTGCAGGGTGTCGATGTGTACGGAGCTGCCACGGCTGTGGACGTATGGGTGTCCCTTGCGCTGGCCGACCACAACGTGCCCTCGGGCGATAGCGTGAAGTGCGGTTCGTTCGGCCGGTGTCAGGCTCTCGGCCACCGTGGTCGTGGCTGTCGTACGGCGGTGGATTTCCGACGCGACGGAGCTCGCGGACTCCACGGCCGCGACCGGAGCCAAAGCCGTCATCTCCCTTGCCAGCTGGATTTGGCGCTCGACCTCACCATCCCTGGAGGGGGGCTCGGCTTCCGAAGCCGGGGCGTCGAGGAGCGCTTTGGCTTCGGCGAGGTGACGGACTGCCTGCCCGGTGAGCACGGCGAGCTGCTTGATCCGAACTGCGGCCTCGGTCAGGGCGACGTTCGCGTACATCGGCTGATCCTCGATGGCCTGGGCAGCCTCCAGGCAGGCGCTCACCAGGAACTGCGCCGAGGCGTGACCGCGGTCGGCACCATAAGCCGGCCGGAGCCGGGCCAGGCTGTCGTTTAGCTGGGTGAACTGGTCGCCGAGCGCGAGTAGACGCACCACCGGAGAGGGCCGATCGGGGATGATCGCAGGGGCAGGGGCAGGGGCAGGGGCAGGGGCAGGGGCTGGTGGAGTGGGAGTGGGGGCGGGCTTGGTCGGGGAGGGCGTATCGGGGAGGGAGAAGAGGACGTCTTCGGTCAAGGGCGCGGGCCTTCGAAGGGGAGACGTCGCCGGATGGGCTGCTCCGCCACCAGGCAGTGATCAAGTTCAGCGGGCCGGGGCGGGGCCTGGGCGACGTGCAGGTGCGGGGGGTGCTGGTACGGGCGCGGGGCCAAGAAGCCGAAGGAGACGGTGCCCGTCGTCGGTCAGGTACAGCCGCTGTCCCTCGTGCACGCTGGTGCTGCAGTCTCGCTCGACGAGGCGCTTCTCGGTGAGGGAATTCACAGAGCGCAGAGTGACGGTCTCCGGCGTCTTGGCGGTCACGGTGGGCGCCTTCCCCGGCCACCGCCAGTACGTCACGGTGCTGGTGTGGACGAGGTGCAGAGCACGGTTGCTGGGCACTGGTCAGCTTGGTCACGGCAGGAGGTTGACGGGCGTTGTCCAGGGCTCGGCGACCCTGCTCGGTCGGCCGCAGTCTCTGCCCTGCGGCGAGGCTGCCGCTGGCGTCCAACCGGATCAGCTTCATTTCCGTGAGTGAGTCCACGGTGCCGGGGGAGATGCGGTCGCCGCTGCCGGCCCAGACCCGGCGGCGGTTGCGCCGGTCAGCGGAGAGGAGGACTTGGTCGTCCGTGATGAGGAGCAGGGCCTGGCGTTCTGCCCGGCTTAGTTCGGGCAGCGGGGCCGGTTCTGCGGCCCGGGTGGCCTCACGAAGCGCGGCGGTCTGCGTGAACGCGATCGCGTTGTGGCAGGCGGCGCGTGCGGCGGGGATCAGCCCGAGAGTGCGCGCGATGTGCTGGTCGAGGTCTTGCCTGTGGAGGGCTGGCCGGGCGGCTATCCGGCCGGTGACCGTGTCAGGGACGCCGTCGATGCGGTGGTACTCGGTGGCTATCGCGACCGCGCCGACGATGTGGGCGGTGACATCGGCAGAGCACCTGGCGAGCTGTCCGAGTGCCTCCACAGCACGATGGCCGGACACAGTGGTGTGCGCGTACGGCTGCTCGGAGGCGGTGAGGAGCAAGGCGAAGGCGGTGGTGGAAAGCCCCTGGGCGGCGGCGTACCAGGAGGCGAGCTCTGGCAGTGCGGGAGTTCCAGCGACTGGGTGTGCGCTGTCCAGAACCTCACGCAGCGTGCCGAGGTCGTGGGAGAGGGCCCGAAGGCGCTCGATGGAGCGATCGGCTTCAGAAGGCGGCGGACTCAGGACAACTCCTAGGATTTGGCGGGGATTACGGGGTCTGCGGGGGCGCGGTCCGTGGGCGAAGGGCTACCGGCGGGGCGTGGCACGCGGCCCTGCCGCGGCGGGTGCTTCGGCGACAGCCGTGCGGGCTGCGGCCTCCTGGGCTGCGCGGACGTAGTCCGTGTGTCGCTGGTTGGGTGCTTGATCGGCTACGTCCAGGTCCCACACCACCCAGTCGTAAACGTTCCGGCAGGCGAGGGCGCCGTCTTCCAGCAGGTTCGAGGCTCCGGCCAGGTGCCAGGCCATCTCGTACCCCGCTGCGGCATGGTGACCTTGGGGCATGGCGGCCGGCTGGGGCGCGGGAGCGGCGTCTGCGGGCATCGCGTTGTCCCTGAGTGCGGTGGTGAAGGCCAGACTGGCCTTCGCGGTGTCGCGTACCAGGGCGTGCATTGATTCCAGGACCCACGTGCGGCGATGCATCGACGTGTAGCGCGGGTGGTTGAACTGTGTAAGGAGCTCGGCCGATGCGCGTGCCAGGACCTCCGTCTGCAGGACAAGAGGGGTGATCTTGTTCTGTGCGTCGGTGCCGACGGTGTAGGAGATCTGGCGAACATCGCTGGTGAGCAAGTTGAGTTCGTCGTGGATCCTGTCGCACTCGGTGAGGGGAGCGGTCAGGTCGTCGCAGAGCTGCTCGTATTCATCCACGGTGAGGTCCTGGAACTTCTTGCGGGTGGGTTCGGTGATGGGATGCTCCAGGTGGTGGTTGGTGCCGGGTCCAGTGAGCGCGCGATACGCAGCTGTAGTGGGCTGCCGCTGGGGTGTGTGATCAAGGTGGACAGCGGCCGGGTGAGGGTGCTGTCGCGTCACGCCGTGGTGTCGAAGTCGGCCTGACTGGGTGCGACCTTGGCGATGGCTCGGGCGGTGATGGCCTTCGAAGCCCGGGCGGAGGCGGCGGACAGCTCGTCGGCGCCGGGCTCCAGGTACCAGGGACGCATGTCGAGCATCGCGGGGCGCATACCGGTGGCGAAGAGGAGTCCGGATCCCTTGGGGAGGGCTCGGATGGCATCGGCGGGCAGGATCCGTTCTTGCCGCATGGAGACGGAGGTGGACTTCCCGGAGTCGGAGGTCGAGGTGGAGGTGGTCTCGACGTCGTGGTCACCGATCATCCTGCTGAGCTTGTCGGCGAAGTCGGGGTCGTCGATGCCGCTGCCGATGACCTTGATGGTGGAGGCGCTCCACATGGCGTCCATGCCGGCGTCACCCCAGACGCGCTGGCCCTGCCTGTAGGACTGCAGGATCGTGATGGGGATGATGCCGCGGCTGCCGAGGTGGGAGTACAGGTCGGGCAGGTCCGAAATTTTGCACACGTTTGCGGCCTCGTCGAGGACGCAGATCATGGGCGGGTCGAGGCGTCCGCCGGCGCGCTCGGCCTGGGCCGTCGCGGTGCGCATGACGGAGTCCGCGCAAGCCGCGATGAGGGCAGAGGCGCCGCCGCCGCCGTCCTTGCTCAGGAGGAACAAGGTGTCGGTGCTGGTCACGAAGTCGCGGGGCTTGAACTCGTCCGCGTCCTTCTGCGGGGTGACCCACTTCGCGATGTCCGCGTTGAGGAGGCACGCGGAGTACTGCCTGCTGGTTTCGAAGATGCCGTCCCGTGTCTCCGGCGGCCCTTCCACGGTGCCCTTGAGCTGGGAGGCGACGGCGGTGAAGCCGTGGTCGCGCAGGAGGTCGAGCGGGGTGCGGTCGGCGGGGAACGCGAGCCAGCTCATGACGTCGGTGATGGGGCGCTCGTCGAGCGCGGCCGCGAGGAAGAGCTGCGAGAGGACGTTGCTGGCGGCCTTGGACCAGAAGTCGCCCTGCTGGCTGGCATCGACGGCGGCGGTCAGGAAGTGGCCGGCGAGGCGGCCGGCCCCTTCTAGGCTGTCGGCGTCGGCGAGCGGGTTCCACCACATGGTCCGCTCCGCGTGGGCGATCTGCTGCGGGTCCATCGACCAGGTCCGGCCCACCGCGCCGCGGGCGTCGAGGCAACAGGTGTAGGCGTCACCGGCGGCCTTGTTCGAGGTCAGGAGGACCGGTCCGGGGGCGGACAGGATCATGGGGATGGCCAGCGTGGTCGTCTTGCCCGACCGGGGTGCCATGATCGCGACGGCCACGTCCTCGAAGTTCATCCGGACCTCGGTACGGCTCCCGGCGATGTTGCCGAGGAGGATCCCGGTGTCCTTGGGCGCGAGGTTCTTGACCTCCTTCAGGCTGGGGCGCAGTGATCGGGCCTTGCCGTTGAGGGACTTGGCCAGCAGCGGTTCGATGTCGCGGGCCTTGGCCATCCCCACGACCTTCTTCTTCGTCCCCCCGCCGGCGCGCTTCTTCCACAGGCTGAGTGCGGCGAGTGCGATCGTGGCCAGGAGGACCCCGGGGACGATGAGGCGGCCGATCACCAGGGCGGTGCTGCCGGTGGTGGGCCACAGCCGTTCCGGGTGGAGGAGAGCGTTGGCCGGGTCGTACGGGGCCCAAGCGCCTGCACCGGTCAGCCAGGTGGTGCTGTTGCCGCCCAGCCAGGCGAGGTTGGCCCAGGGGATGGCCACGGCCAGGGCGCCGAGCAGCAGCTTGAAGGCCAGGTCGGTGAAGTCGTTGGAGGAGTCGGGTCGGTTGGGCGGCAAGCGGAGGTCCTAGGAGCGTTGGTTCAGGGACGGTTCGGAGGCGCGGCACGGCGGCGGGGAAGTTGCGGCAGCCCGGGAACGCGGGCCACGGGAGCGGTGAGACCGCGCGCGAGAACGTCGAGCTGAAGGATCGTTTCTGCGGAGCGGGCCCAGAGAGACAGGTACGGCCAGGCGGCATGGTTGCGGCGTTGCAGGACCGCCTCGTACTCGGCCCGCGTATCGCTGTCGCGGGCGAGGATCTCCTCGCGGTCCACCAGCCACTGGGCCTGGAGTTCCTCCAGGCAGCGGGCTGCGTCGCGCAAGCCCGCGCAGACGTCGGCCCAGGAAGCAGGCAGGACATCCGCTGGCAGCCGCGTGGCCTGGATCTCGGCGACGGTGACCAGCTGCCCGGTGCTGTAGGAGATCTTCCGGAACGCCCGCCACGTGGCCGCGTGCGCTGCGGAACTCGCGATCGGCGGTTCTTCGGTTTCGTCGCGGGGGTTGTCCCGTGCTGGTTCGAGGTGGGCGCGACTGTCGCGTACGTACACGGCCAGTTGCTGGAGGCGTAGCCGGTGGAGATCGGTGGGGGACAAGGCCAAGGGGAGGGGTGTCCTTCGAACGGCAGGGGAGCGGGGTTCCCGGAGGGCGAGCACGGGGTGCCGAGCCACCCTCCGGGATCAGCTACCGGCTGCGGCCCGTCGCCGCGGCAGGTGCGGCAGGTGCGGCAGGTGCGGCCGGGGCGGGCGAGTGTGGTCGGGCGGATGGCAGCTTGGCTGCTCGGGCGAAGGCTCGGGCCCTGGCGCGCGCCGCGTCCAGGCGTGCGCTGTGGGCTTCCACGATCTGGGGCCCGGCGGCGAAGACGGCGCCCTCAGTCGCTCGGTAGTGGGCGCCTTGGTCGTGTGAACCTCGGAGCAGGGCAGCCGGGTTGGCGAGCTCGTCGATCAGGCCGGCCATGACGTGGGTAGGGGTGGTTTGGTCGAGGGCGGCAGACCAGACCGTTTCGACCCCGCCGCCGTAGGTCTCCTCGACGGCCTGGATCCTCCACCAGAAGCGGTCGTCGTCCCGCTTGTCCGATCCGAACTGTTGGATCTTCAGTCCCTGGCCGGGTGCTGAGGCCTCGCGCCCGTGAGGTCCGTCGCTGGCGTTCCATCCGGCGGCGGCCAGCGTCTCCCATAGGTCTGGCGGAGCGTGGGCGGGGGCTGGTCGGATGAGGGAGTCGGTCAGTCCCGCGATGATCTCGACCGGGGTGTTGCGGGTGAACCCGGCGTGCCAGTAGCCGGGCACGAACATCAGGGCGCTGCCCACCGACCATGCCTGGTGTGGTGAGAAGGGGTCGAGGACGAGACCCAGCGAGCGGTCGGGGCTCGTCAGGGAAACCTGCGGGAGACCGCGGTCACCATCGTGCTTCCAGCCCGCCGCGCGCAGGCTGTGCGTGATGTGCCGGGGGTCCCCCGCACCGGCCAGGTGGCGGGGGCTGACCTCGCAGTGGAACTTGCCCTTCTTGTCTTCGATGAAGGCTCGCAGGTCCTCGTTCACGGGATGCTCTGGCCCCGGAAGGGAGTCTTGCGCAGCCGGCTGACGTCGAAGTGAAGGATGGTCCAGTCCTGGATGTCGTTAGCCGCAAGGGTGAGCCACTGGACGGTGTGTTCGACCTGCGGGCTCCATGGGACGGGTGCCTGCTGGACCAGGTAGCGGGAGGTCGCTCGGAGGGCTTCGGAGAGGCGGACGAGGACTCCGTGGTCCTCGTCGAGGAGGACGGCAGCCAGGTCCAGGGCCTGTTCGGGGGCGGGGCCCGATCGCAGATGTGCGGTGAGCTTCAGGAGTGTGTTCGCGGCCTCCTGGAGCTGCTCGGGCGTGATGTCGGTGGTGCTGTCGGGCATGTGCGTCCTGTGGTGAGGTGGTTAACGGCGGCCGGCTGCGGCGCCGCTCCGGGAGGTGTGGGCGCGGGGTGCGGCCTTGCGAGGCTGGCGGGCGGCCCACGCGTTCCTGGCCCAGGTCGCGGAGCGGGCGGCGGTGACGCGCGCCTGTTTCCAGGCGGCGAGATGGGAGGGCAGGACGGACACCGAGGTGGTGCGGATCCTGTCGGTGGCCGGTACGTGGCCTCGTGGCCGCATGACAGGCTGGGGGTCGGCGAGGGCGGTGGCGAACTCCTGGACTAGATGCATTGGGGTGGTCTGGGAGAACACGGCGTCCCAGGCCCGTCCGTGTTCGGTTCGGGCGCCGGCCCACCAGTGCGCCTTGCCCGGCCCGCTCTGGTGGAACTGGATCCAGGCGTCGCCGTCCGGGCTGGTCGCGGTGAAGTGCTTCCCGCGGGCGGTCGCCCAGTTCTGCTCCTCCAACGGCGCCCACACGTTCGGGGCGTGCGCCGGGCGGGGCTGCGTCAGCGCGTCGGTGAACCCCGCGATGATCTCGACGGGAACGTATGCGGTGAGGGTCACATGCCATGCGTCCTGTTCCGGGGTGGCTCGACCGGAGACCGTCCAGCCCGGGGGCGTGGCGGCGACGCTGTACCCGATCCGGACGGCCTGGTCGGGGCTGTCGAAGACGACCGGAGTACCGGCGCGGGGCGTCCTGTCGGCCCATCCGCTGGCACGGAGGTATTCGGTGACGTGCCGGATGTCGCCGCCCCCGGCCAGGTGGCGGGGCTCGATGAGGTAGTGCTGCTCAGGGAGCTCGGCTCCCGGTCCCCACCCCTTCCACTGCCGGCTCATCGGCCCCGCCCAGTCAGCGGGGCCGGCGGGGGAGGCGCGAAGGCGGTGGCGGGCTTGGCCGGAGCGGGTTCGCAGGCTGGCCACTGGGCGATCTCGGCTTCGGTGCCGAGGAGCTTCTCTGCTTGGCGGAACATTGCGTCGCGGGAGTTGGCGAGGTCTCGCCAGATGTCAGCGTCTTCGACGCCGGCGTCCTGGGATCGCTTGGCCATCCGGCTGACCGCTCCCAGGACGTTGCTGACCTGGTAGAGCAGCCCGTCGTCAATCTCGAAGACGGGTGCCAGCAGTGCTGCGGCGTCCTCGGCGGGTAGTCCTTCGTCCAGTTGTGCAGCCAGGGCGGCGAGGGTGGGACGGAAGTCATTGAGGTCCTGCGCGGTGACGTTGAACAAGCGGCCTCCTTTCAGGCATCGGGGTGAACGGGGTGCTGCCCGGGACTGCAGCGCGGGGAGCGGCGGCGGCTCCCGCCGCCTGCGTCGAAGGGGGTCTTCGCCGTTCTCGGGGTGGGGCGGTGGTCGCTGCCGAAGGTGCAGTCCTTCAGGTAGCGGCGGATGAGGAGGAAGGCGAGCCGGGGTCTGCGCCGGACGGAGATCGGAGGAGGCAGGACGGGGTTGGGTGTTGAGGTGATCGGGTCTCCAGCACGTCAGGAACGCCGGCGTGGGGCGGCGCCCGGCGCAGGGAGGCCTCGTGGCGGATGCGGCACTGGGCCATTCCGGGCGGTCATGGCCTCGGAGTAGGTCGCCTCGTCGAAGAGTTCGGGGGCGATGTTGACCCGGTAGCCGGCCTTCGTCCCGGCGGCCATGGCGCGGGTCGCGTGCTGCCGTTCCTCGTCAGGGCTGAGGGCGTCGGGGAGCCGGTGCCACACGTAGAGGGGCGGCAGGATGTTCCGCTCGAAGCCCTGGGCATCCAGCAGCTTCAGCAGGCGCTCGGGGGCTCCCGTGCGGGTGTCGGCGTAGACGGCCTTGTCGGAGTAGTGCCGGTAGATCTCAAGGTCGGTGCCGAATTCGTCAGCGTGGTTCAGAAGGGCTGTCCTCTCTCAGGATGGGTCTGTGGGGTGAGGTCACCGGCTTCGGACTGGGACGCCAGGGCCGAGGGCGGCTGGCCGTGCCGGGTTGGAGGTGAGCAGGGGACGGACAACGACACCGATACCCAGACGCTCCAGGCGCTGCGAGGCAAGGTGGATGCGGGCGATCTGCTCACGGTCGCCGTACGCGGCTGGTAGCACGAACATCCGGTCGTACGGATGGAACTGGAAGCCGGATCCGTACAGGACGTCGGCGGCGCCCTCCGCTCCTGATACCGCGCCCACGACTCCGTCGGGATACCAAGCCATGCTGACCCGCCCAGTGAGCAGGGGTGGCACCGGACGGCGGGGGACGGGGTGCTCCGTGTTTCGCCTGACCTGCTGCAGGGCTGCTTCGTACCGGGGCACGAGTCGCCGGCTGACCTGTGAGGCCGCGCGGGCCGGTTCTGCGGGGACGGTGATGCCGTTGGGCTCCTCCACCTTGTGGAAGGCGTCCGGAGCGGCATCCGGTTCCAAGGCTCCGATCATGAACTGGCGGGGCAGCATGGGTCGGTCGAAGACGAGCAGGCGGGCTCCGTCGGCACGGCTGAGGACCGCCTGGTGGCCAAGGACGAAGTTGGAGGCCGCGTATCTGATGGCACCGATGTCCCACAGCGAGTTGGTCGTCGGGATCTGATCGGTATACGTGGCGTGGCGGGTGTACGTGCTGGTCCAGGTCGGGCCTGGCAGGCGGGTGGCGAGGGAGACGGCGAAGGCGGCGAGGTCATCGCGCCGGCGGGGTGAGGGCATGGGGAACCTTGTGCGTGGTGGGGGAGTTCAGCGTCCGCGTCGTACTGCGGGAGCCGGGGAAGGTGGTGGTGGACAGGAGCAGACGACGGAGGCTTCACGCTCGGTGCTCTCGACTCCGATGCAGGCCGGACGGAGCGGGTGCGCGGTGTGCCGGTCAGCGAGAGCGTTGCGATACGCGGAGATCTCGGTGGTGACCACCGCGATCTTCTCCGCGAGGCTGCGGATTCGTGCGGCGTGATGGGGGTCGGCGTCTGCGCCGAGGCCGGCGAAGAACTCGGCCGCTGCTTCGAGGACCTCGGCTGCGGCCGGCAGGACACCGTCTGCGGGAGCCACAAGCTCGGTCAGGGCGGCCGTGGCGTCCTCGCTGTGCTGGGCGTCCCGGATTCTCTGAGCGAGGTTCGCGACCTGCCCGCCGAGCGTCAGGTCGTGGAAAGCCACCTGGTGTGAGGCGAAATCGGGATCGTGCTGTACGGCGTACCCGGCGGCCTTCAGCAGTGCGACCGCTCGTTGGGAGAGGTGAAGCTGCTCTTCAGCGTCGAGGCCGTACGGCAGGCGGTAATAGCGGTCATGAGCGCGGACCACATTGATGAACTTCGCGCGCTGCAGTATTGCTTCGGCTTCCGCGTCCCCGCCGCGGGCGATGACTTCGGCGGAGTGCGGATCGCGGGCTATGTATACGACGCGGTCGGACAGGGCTATGGGGGGCTCCAGATGGGTCAGCGTCCCCGCGGGCCGGGAATGCTCGACTGGGTGGGAGCTGGCGGTACGCGGGGCATGTGCGGTTGGGGCGGACGGGTCCATGAAGGGCCGGCGAGGGTGGCGATGGTGGTGACCTCGGCGTTCAGTGCTCGCAGGTGGGTAACGACGGCCGCGATCCGAGTGCTGATGTCGTTGGTGTGCCCGAAGCGATAGGACAGGGCCTCGGAGGTGCGGGCGCTGATTTGGGTGGCTCTGGCCAGCAGCCCCCGGTCGGGATCGGCCAGTTCTGCGAGCAGCTGGTTGGTGTCCGCTCCGAGGTGGACGGGTGGCTCGTGAGGTGCGCTGTCCGGCGCCGGGGAGTGGAGGTCGAAGTCGCGTTCGAGACGTCGTGCCTCGGCAAGGAGGGTCCGCGCGAGGGTGTGAGGTACTTCGGTCCACGAGCCGTCGGCGCGGATGAGGTTGGCGACGATGTGCAGGGTTCCCGATTCTCCGAGGAAGGCCACCCAGCGGGATCCTGGGGCGTCTGCGGGAGCGGTGATTCCCGAGGCCTGGGCCAGCCGCTCGGCGATCTGCTCCCACGCAGCTGGATGCTGTGGGCGGTCAAGAGGGTGGAGCCGGACCTCCAGATGCAGGACGGCGTGCCGGTCACCCCCCGGGCTGGTGGTGAAGGGGTGCTCGTGGAAGGGTTCTTCGAGGTGCTCGACCCAGTCCTCGGCACTCCACATGCGGGCGTTCTCCTCCAGCACCGGTCGCTGGCTGAGGGCCGGCCCGTGGGCCACGACGGTGAAGTCGGTGAGCTCGTCGACGTGGAGTACCGGCCGGCCGAGGGCATCCTCGAAGACGTCCTCGACGTGAAAGAGCCGGGGTCGTACGCGGGGGATCACAGGCCCTGCTTGGCGTCGGCGACGTGGACGAGCTGGTCGAGTGCGGTCAGGCTGTACCACCCGCAGTCGATCTCGGTGTTCTCGTCTGCTGAGGAGAGGCGTGGCAGGAGGAGTTCCTCCAGGGCCCGCATGTGGATCAGGCAGTCCGGGCAGTGCCGGTCCAGGTGGATGAGGTAGCGCGGGTGGCCGGTGACGAAGGTGTGCTGGCCGCCGAGCGGGTTGCGCAGCCGCCAGCCGTCCTCGTCGGTGGGGGTGTGCCAGGAGGGGGCTACGACGGTGACGGCGTCGCCGTAGAGGCTGTCCCCCGCCACGCCGTGGATGATGACGACTCGGTCTCCGGGGGCGAAGTGGCCGTGGGTGATGTCGCGGTTGGGAGTGAGCGCGTCCTGGGGCGTGGCGTAGGGCGGGCGGGGAACAGCTTCGGGCATGGACGGGTCCTTCCGCGAATGGGTGCCGGGTGGCGGTGGGGATTACTTCAATGGTGCGGAGAATCCCGGATTATCGAATTCGCGGAATGTGCGATAGAAGCGGCTACAGGTGGGGGTTCTCGTTGCCGCGGTCGGTGTCGGAGGCGGCTTCGACGAGCTCGGGGAGGTCGCTCCCCTCGGCGTCGCGCTGGTCGATCCACCAGCCTGCCCGGCGGATGCCGCGGACGGCTTCCTCCAGCGTGGCCCACTCGGATTCGTCCCAGGACCCTTCGACCACCAGACCCTCGTACGCAGCGGTGACCAGCTGATGTCGGCTGCGCTCACCCCACGCCAGAGCCCGCTCGGGCCCTTCCAGCGGGGGCATCGAGAACTTGGCAGCCCACTCGTCGGCGGCTGCTTGCTCCTCGGCGCGCTTCCCGGCGAGCCAGGCTTCCCGGCTCTCGGTGTCGCCGTCGCGAGCGGCCTTCCAGCAGGCTGTGCAGTCCTTCGTGCCGAGCCATCGGGCGAGACCGGCGCGTTTGTCGGCAGGGCGGTTTGAGAGATCGTGCTCGACCTGGTGGCCGCAGGGGTGATCGATATTCCAACGGGTCGGAACCCCCGGGGAATTCCGGTTGATGGGCGTTACGTTCGAGGTCGGGCTGCTGGTCTGGGGCTTCAAATCGAGTGCCCTTCGTTGGCGGTTGGGGTGGTGGCACGCGTCGCTGCGGACGGTCGAGCATCAGGTGCACGATTCATGCGGCGGACGGAGGTGGTCTCGAGTGCTGGGCGGTGGTCTCGGGGACGCTTCCGCCTTCTGCGTCGTCTCAGCGTGACCTGCGGATGGCGTCTGTGGCCGCCGCGGCGATGGCGGCGGGAGCACTGGAGGGCCGGGGCAGGTACAGCAAGGTGGTCCCCGGCAAGTGGTGGGACCCCGCGGTGAGAGTGAGCTGGAGTACGGCGCAGCCGGCGGTCGTGAGCTGTCTGACGCGGGTGACGGCTTGAGCGGTTTCGTCGCTGCCGTACCGGGCGTCGGTGACGATCACGAGGAGGCGGCCGGCGCCGGGGCGGCTGAGTTCGAGGCCGTGGTCGAGTGCGTCGATGGCGTCGCCGAGGTTGTGGTGGCCGCCGTTGGCGTCGAACGTCGTCACGCGCTCTGGTGCCTGGTGGGTGGGTCGGATCAATGCGGTCAGGTGCCTGTCGTAGGCGATGGTGGCGGTGAGGGAGTCGGGGTCGGTCAGGGCAGCTGCGCGTGCCACGATCCAGGCAGCGGACGCGACGGGCGCGCAGGCGGCACGCATGGAGCCGGAGACGTCGACGGCGATACCCACACGCAGCGGTGGGGTGGGGGAGTTCCGGCGGCGGGTGTGGGTGAAGGGTTCCGCGGTGGGGACCGACCCGGCCGCGCGCTGAGCGTCGCGGGCGAGGGCCGCGCGCATGTTGAGGCGGCCGGGCGGGGTGGGGCTGGTGGTCCGCTCCTCGGTCCGCTCGCGGTAGGCGGCGGCACGCAGGGCACGGCTCAGGCGCGCGGCGGCACTCTGCTCGGCGGCGGTGGGCCTGCGGGTGCCGGTGACCGGGTTGCTGTAGGGCGCCGGTGTGCCGTCGGGGGTGACGGTGGTGCCGCGGGTGTTGAAGACCGACTTGGCGGTGGCGGCGGCTTTGCGTCGCTGGCCGGCCTGCTGGGCGCGGTCCTGAGCCTGCGCCTTGGACTGCGCGGCCATGGCGTTGGCCGCTGCGGCCTGTGCCGCGCGGTCGGCGGCGTCGGTGGCGGCCGTGCTGTCCATGACGACCCCCACGGCGCCGGACAGCAGATCGGTGAGGTTCTCCGGCACGGGCAGGGCAGGGGCCGCGGTGGCCAGAGCGTCGCACCATTCTTGACCGTGCGCCAGCATGGTCGGGGCGTCGTGGTCGGCGCACTGGTGGGCTGCGGTCCAGATGCGAGTGAGGGTGGCCAGCAGGTCTACGCCCAGTACCTTCTCGCACAGGTCGGCGACGGCCCGGGTCTCGCCGGCGTCCAGGATGCCGATGTCACGGCGGCCGAGGATCAGGGCCGCCACGGAGGCGGCGTGCTCGATGCCCTGGAGGGTGGGGTGGGCGATGTCGGGCATGACCAGGGTTCGGGCGCTGGTGCGCAGGTACGTGCGGTCGGTGGGCCGCCTGGTCAGGTGTGCGCCTTCGACGCGGCTCTCCTCCAGCAGGAGTGCGGCCTCGACGACACGGGGGTCCGCTCCGGCAGGGGGTGTCCAGACGGAGTGGGCCGCGTGCGCGGCCTCGTGGACGAACACTCCCCAGGCGGCGGGATACCGCTCCTCGTCGCCCACGATCCGCGGATGGATCTCGTGGGGCTGGAGCGGGGCGAACAAGCCGGAGTCGAACTCGACCTCGCCCAGAGTGGGGAAGAACGCGGCGGGTGCGCCGCTGCGCGTGCCGGGGCGGCAGGTGACGAGGAGGTCCTGGCGGCCGGAGAGGGCGACCAGCCGGTCGCCGAGTTCGGCTCCCACGCGCAGCCACGCGTCCGGGGAGGAACGCGGATGCGCGGGCGGGGCGCCGTCGTCGTCCCATCGCGCGAGGTCGGCGTCGTCGTCCGCCATGGTGACGGGGTACTGGACGTGGTGGTGGGCGCTCATCGCGAGCGGCCCCGGTGCGCGGGGACGGTGCTGCCCGGGGGCTGCCGGACGGCCGAGGCCGGGAGCTGCTTGCCGAGGGTGAGGGGAGCGATCTCCTTGACGCCGACAGTCTTGATGACGGCAGCGGCGACGGCGTCGCGATCCTCCAGAGGAGCGATGCCGACCAGGTTCGCGAGCGCGGCTTTGCTGCCGAGGACGGCCTCGGTCTTCTGGTAGCTGAGCAGCTCTCGCAGTTGGGGGGCCCAGCCCAGCTCGCCGAGTTCGACTTGGCGGGCGAGGTGTCGGGCGACCCGGACCACCCGCGCATCGATCCTCAGCGCCAAGGCGAGGTCATAGTCCGTGCCGATCTGGATCTGCACGCTGAACCGGGACGACAGCGCCTCCGTCAACACCGAGCCGTGGACGCCGGGATTGTGGCCCGCCACCACGTAGAAGCCCGGCTCGGCCGTGATGGTCTCGCCCTTGTGGGCCTTGACCTGGATCTGCCGGCGCCCGTCCATCGCGGGATACAGCGCCGCCAGGACCTTCGGTGAGATCAAGGTGGCATCGTCGATCAGCAGGGCGCGGCCCTCGGTCATCGCGGTGACCAGGGGACCGTACTGGAAGACGTAACCTCCGCCGTCGGCCTGCGTGTACTCACCGATCAAGTCGCCGACCGTGGTGTCGCCGTCACCGGCGACGGTGAGCAGGTCCGGGAAGGCCGCCTCGACCAGACTCGTCTTGCCGGTGCCCGGAGGGCCGTAGAGCAGCACCGGCACGTCGGCGTCGCGCAAGCGATTCAGCGCCTCGACGTCGGGCAGATCGGCCAGCTCCCGGGGGTGGTAGAGCTGGCCCCCCGCGCGGCGGATCGGGCCGGTCTGCCTGGGCGTGGCTGCTGCGGGAGTGGTCGTGCGGCTCGTGGTCGTCTGGGCGCGGGGAGAGTGGGTGCCCGGTGGGCTGATCACAGCGGCCTGCGCGGCTGCGGCGGTCTTCGCGTTCGCGCGGAACTCCGGTTGCCCCTTTCCGCTTTGGTCGGCTTCGCCGCGTCGCACCAGGGTGAGCGCGGCGTTGCGAACGGCGCCATGGGAGTGGCCCAGCTGCCTGGCCATGTCACCGATGGTGAGAGTGTCCGTAGGCCGGTCCGCCAGCAGTCGGGCTACCTTGGCCCGTAGTTCGCCGCCCTTGGTGCGCGCTGGACTGGTAGGCGTTCCGGGTGTGGTCAAAGCGGGCTCCCTTCAACAGGTGGGTGTACGGGCGGGGTTGGCGATGCGCTGGAGAGGCCGGCCGCTCTGGGACGGATCACGGACTGTGCCGACCTCGGCGACCGGGCCAACCGGGGCGTTCCGGCGGAGCTCACCGGTCGACCGGGGGCTCGGTCCAGGTGCAGGGGATGGTCGGCGACGGGCAGTTCGCTGGCTGCCGAGCAGGCTCGTGCGTCCGCTTCGTACCGGGTTCCGTCGCCTGGCAGGCGCAGCCTGGCGTCTCTTCGAAGCCGTCCTGGAACAGGATCCGCCGGGCGGCGGCGTTGTAGCCGGTGGTGGTGATCTCGCCGGTGATGGTGTGCCGGATCGTCATGAACGGCTCTGCTGGTGTTTCGGGCAAGGCGGATCTCCTATCGGTGATGGCAGGAAAGCGGTGGGGTGTTGGGCGAAAGCGAGGCGTGCCCGGAGCTTCCAGTGCTATCGACTTCGTGCTGTGCCGGTGACGGTGCCTGTCGGTGCGGCGACGGGTGCCGGCCTGGGAGTCGGGACCACGGTGCTGGTGAGGGATGCTGCGCGCTGAGGCGACCGCGCCGTGGCTGCGCCGGCGATGCGGGCCTGGCGCTCGGCGAGCCCGTGGCGCAGGGTGGGCCGCGGCGGGTCGGCACTGAGCTCCGGATCGAGGGTGAAGTCCGCCTGGACAACGAGGCCCAGGCTGCGGATCGCGGTCACGGCCTGACGTGCCCGGCGCTGGCCGTCCTGACCAGGCTCGGTGAGGCGGTGCAGGTTGGTGCCGGGGACGGGTTCAAACTGGACACGTTCGAGGGCCCAGTCGCGTAGATGGTCGGTCAGACGTGGGGTGGACGCGGCGACGAAGCCGTACTCGGGATGCCAGCCGAGGTGCAGGTGCGGAGATTCCAAGGGCTCAAGGGGCCTTTCATCGTGGGGAGCCAACGCCTGCTCGCGGACCGATGGCGCTGCGTGGGTCGGCTAGAAGTTGGTGCGGGCCTCGCGTGCGGCACCGAGCAGGTCGACGCCCAGCTGGTAGAGCAGCCGGTCTGCGACATCGAAGAGATCGCTGGTGTGCGCGTAGCGCCGGGCGAGGGCCGGCTCTTCGTGTTCCCGGCACCACGTAGCGGCGCCTCGAAGAAGGTCGCGCAGGCCGAGCAGCGCACCGTCCGCTCCGGTGGCGCCTTCCACAAGGAGGTGGAGTGCCTCCGCTGAGGGGACCTGCGCGACCTGCTCAGCCCAGGCCCGGACCGCGCGGCCCGGATCTGGGAGCTCCAGGCCGGCGAGGTACGGTCCGGCTTCCAGGCGGGCTTGTCGGCGAAGGTCTGCAGGCCCCGGCGGCGGATTAGCCTCCGGTTGTGCTTCGTCCCTGGCGGTGGCTTGGGAGGAGCCGCTGCCGCTATCGCGTGTCACCGTCGTACGGATTTGACGGGAGCGGTGCTGACGGGAGCCGGCTTGCGGACGGTGGTCGCCGGCGGCGTGCGCCGTCCTGGGAGCCAGGCACGGACGTCATCGGGGAAGACGGTCATAGGGTCCTGATCCCAGGCCACGACCGATCCCGTGACGGTTTCCGAGAGTGGGAGGACCTCGATCCCGTGCGGGTGCAGGACGTAGGCCCACTGCAGCCACCCCTGTCCGGCCGCGGCCTCGTTGCACGTCATCCGCTCTGCGGGGCTGCCGTCGAGGGGGAACATGTTGTCGATGGTCGAGCTCGGCCCGGGGCCGCCGTGCGGGCCGACGACGTGCTGGCGGACTTCGTCGGGTGCGCCGTCGAGGAGGTCCTCCCCGAGCGAGTTCCACCCGACGGCGGGCGAGTCGATGAGGTGAGCGGCGAGGGCCTCGGTGTCACCGGCGAAACGGTGCTGATGAGCCGCGAGCAGGAGGGGGAGGTGGTTGCTGGGATATCCATCCCAGTGAACGTAGATCCCGGTAAAGCCGGTCTCCGTGGGGCGGGCGATGGTGGCTCGGGTTGCCAGGGTGACTCCAGGTGAAGGTGGCTCGCTCGTGGCGCGGCATGGATCGAGAGGGGAAGGGCGCCGTCTGGTCAGCGGGTCGGACCGGCGGTCCTACCGGGTGGCAGGACTGGTGCGGGAGGCGGGACGGGCTTGGTGGGAGGCCGGAAGGCGTACTTCCAGGGATGTGCCGAGGTGAGCGTGATCGCGTAGCCGTAGGCGCGAAGGAGAGTCGCGGCGGAGCGGACGAGGTTCTCGCTGTCGCCGGCGGGGCCCCGAAGGCGGCACAGGCCGGACTCCGGATCCAGCAGCCAGGGTGAGCCGTGCTGCAGTAGGAGGCGCGCCGCGTGCTGCGACAGCACGTTGATCAGGGGGGTGCCGTCGAGGTCCCGGCCGAACACGACGCTGTTCACTTCTCCGAACCGCGTCTCCCGCGACACTCGCGCAGCGGCAACCCGGTAGTGCCAAAGGAACCTGCGGTGGCGCATGACGGCGGCGGCCCGTACCGAGTCCCTCGGTACGGAAATCGCGGCCGGGCCTTCGGTCACGCCGTACGAGTTGATGCCGGCGGGGAGCACTCCGGCCACGAGAACCTGCCGCGGCCGTCCGGGCCTTTCCATCAGGTAAAGCTGATAGCCGTGGGGATGGGTGAGCACGGCCCGCTCGCCATCCTCAGCGTGGCGCAGGGCCCTCCACAGGACGCCGTCTTCCCTGTCCCAGGAGCGCTTCTCGGCGGGATCCCAGCCCCTTGGCCCTGTGGCGTAGGGGCTTCGACGGGACGTTGCGCTCCATCCGGCACCCAGGCGGGAGGCGACCTGCTGGGAGAACTGGGACAGGGGGCCGTACGTGGTCGAGGCGTCCAGAGGTTGCTCCTTGCCCGGATTCGTCATCCGCCGGCCACTGGATGGTGGAAGTGCGCTACCGGATAGCCGAGGGCGGCCACGGCGTGTACGGCTTCATGGACAAGGTGGACCTGCTGCTCGCCGGGCAGTACCCCCGGTGCCACGTAGCCGTGATAGCGCGGCGAGTAGGTGAACCCGCGACCCCACAGCAGCCGTTGGAGCGACGTCTTGGAGGCTCGGTCCAGCGGGCCTGGTGTGTGCAGGCCGATGCGGATGCTGGCGGGGTGGTGCACGGAAGGGGGCCTCTCTATCTGGTTGTCCTGGGTCAGCGCCGGATACGAGGAGGAGGCCCAGGGGTGGGGAGTTGCGCGACTGCGGTTGTCCGCTTGAGGCCGCTGGCAGGCGGAGTCGGGGTGATCAGGGTCTTGGCGGAGCGGATGGCCTCGCCGGCCCGACGTAGGTCTTGGCGAGCGTCGGCATGGGCGAGCACCAGATGCCATTCCTCGTGGTGCCGGGAATTGCTGGAAGGTTCAACCTCGCTCCTGAGAGCCTCGGTCAGGCTGCGCACAGCAGCGGCACTCAGGGACGCGGCGGAAGCAAGGTGAGCGAGCGCGGTGATACCTCGGACCGTCGGGAGCTGGTTGGGCCTCGTTGCCTCGTCGAGCACTGCGTTGGTGGCACGCGCGAGTTCTTGCGCCCGGCGCACCTGCTGGTACAGCAAGGGCTGCAGGGAAGCGCTGGGTACCTGGCCGGACGCGTTCAGCAGGACGATGCTCTGCGTGGCCTGCTCGAACCCGTATGCGAGATCGTCGAGGCCACGGGGCCAGGTGTGGTCGGTTGCCTGCTCCCAGGTGAAGTCGTACTCCTCATGGGGGCTGAGGAGTCCATTCTCGATCTGGGCTTCGCGATCGGCGAGTTCGCTTTGGACGAGTGCGTCATCACGGGCGGCTGCGCGGTAGTCCGCCCAGTCGGCCTCGCTTAGTCCGGATGGTCGGTTCATGGTCATCCGATCGGATCTGGTCAGCGGGTGTGCGTTGGCCGGCTTGCGGGCGGCCCTACTTGCCGGGGCACCGCCGAGATGGGGGCCGTTGGCGCGCGAAGACGGCGGGCGACATGAGCGTCGACGGCGGCAAGCAGGGGAGCGAGCTGGTGGCCGTGCTCTGCATCAGGGCCTGCGGGCGGTGTGCTCCCAGCGCGGGAGTCGTAGACGACGGAGAAGTCGGTCCAGTCCTCCGCGGGTGCCTGGTGGGTCACCAGCCAGCCGCTGTCCTCGGGGCCGATGATGAAGACCGAGTCGTGGCCGGGCGGATAGGCGTAGACGAGCCCGTACTGGAGACCTTGCTGGACGTCGCAGACCATGCCGCGCTCGCGGAGCGGGGTCGTCAGGTACGCATTGTTCGCCCACGCCCGCTGCCACGCGGGGTCTTCGGTCTTGCGATGGTCGGGGAGCGGAGCCAAGGGGCGCGGCCCCTCGGAGGAGGTCATCGCTGCTGGCCGTCATCGAGAAGGCCTTCGGGATCCGGCAGTGGATCGTCATCGTCGAAGGGGTCCTCCGCTTCCGAGGCGACGTACCCGAAGACGGTCTTTTCCAGCTCGCCGAGGAAGTCGAAGCCGGTGTGCTCGCGGAATGCATCGAGACGCTCGGCGACGTAGCGCTGGCGGTCGATCTCGGCTGTTGCGACCTGCGCAAGGTTCCGGGTGGACAGGCGGCCCCACTCCAGGAGGTCGTTGCGGGTGGCGCGGTCCATCCAGACCCAGATGCCGTTGCCCAGCTTCAGGATGCCTTCGGGGTGGAACATTCCCGACTGCCGGCGCGGCTTGGGGCTCCGGCGCTCGCCGAACCCCCGCACGATGCCCTGGACGAGCTTGTCGGCTGCCGCGGCCCGGACATGTACTTCGAGATCTTCGTGGGCGAACCGCGTGCGGAGCTCGTTTTCGAGGTCGCCCTTGCGGAAGCGGCCGGTTTCGTCGGTGACAGTGGCGGCGGCGTCCTCGACGATCTGCCACAGGCGGGCGTCGGACTGGGCACTCATCCGAGATCACGCTCCCGCAGGGTCGCGGCCATCTCTGTCAGGGCGGTCATGGCGTTCTCGATGACTTCCTGGGTTATGGATCTGCCCGGCAGCACGAATTCGGGGTCGAACTTGCCGGCGGTGTTCGTGCCGCGCGCCTGTGCGAGGGGCGGGACGACCTCGCACAGGAACTGGGTGGCGACCTTGCGCTGGCGTACTTCTTCCTCCGCGCGGGCTTTCCGCTCCGCCCAGGCGCCGGCCAGGGTCAGTTCTCCTTCGACCACTCGATCGGCCAGTTCCTGGTCCTCGGAGCGGAGCCGGGCAAGCTGCGATTCCGCCGACTCGGCGCGGTTCTTCGCTTCGCGTGCCGTCTTGTAGGCCTCGTCGATGGTGATGGCACCGTTGATGACGGGATCGACCAGATCGGGTGCGTGGCGCAGGACGGTGTTGGCCTGCCCGATCCGGCCGAGGGACACTCCCGCCTGTTCACTGACTGAACGAGCGGACTGTTCAGCGGCTGAACGGTGCGATCGTTCAGTGATTGAAAGGGCCTTGGCCGCGATCATGGCCAGCTGCCCCTTGGTCAGGTTGCGCCGACGCGCGTTCACAGAGAGGGCGTACGCGTCGGCATCGTCGCCGTCGTAGGTGGCGAAGACCGGCTTGACGCCGATGAGCTCGCAGGCCTTGAGGCGGTTTCGTCCGTCGAGAAGGCGTCCCGCGCTGTCCAGGACGATGGGCTGGAGCTGGCCGAGCTGGCGGATGTCTTCTGCGAGCGCGTGGAGTTCGTCCTCGTCGAGCATGGGGAAGATCGTGGCGGTGGGGTGGAATTCGATGATCGGTTCCTCAGTTGCTGGGCTGGCCAGGTAGCTAGTGCATCCGGGCATCTGTGTCGAAGAGGGCGGCTTCGTGGGGGTGGAGGAGGTGCTGGACGATGAAGGATCGTCCGGCGACTCGCCATAGTCCGCGGCCCCGGTTCAGGTGGGAGATGGCCTGGGTCTCGACGCTGGTGAGGCCGAGGAGTCCGGCGGCTGCGGCGAGCTGGTCGTTCTCCTGGCGGTAGATGATGCGGGTGGAGCAGTCGGCGAGGAGACCTTCGGCGAGGGCGCGGCCTCGGGAGCCGACGTCTCCGGCGGTGAGCAGGTCGGAGAGCCGGTGGATGACCATCAAGTTGGCGATGCCCAGGCCGCGGCTCAGCTTCCACTGGGCCTGCATGCGCTCCAGGAGGCCCGCGTGCCTCATCAATCTCCACGCCTCGTCGTAGACGACCCATCGGCGGCCGCCGCCCGGGTCGGTGAGCGCGGACTCCATCCAGGCCGATGCGCAGGTCATCGCCAGCACGAGGGCGGTGTCGTCTCCGGACCCGCCCAGCCGCGAGAGGTCGATGGTGAGCATCGGGCTGTTGGGGTCGAAGCGGATGGTCGACTGGGCGTCGAACATGCCGCTCAGGTCTCCGTGGACCATGCGCCGTAGGGCGTGGGCGAGGTCGCGGGCGGCGTCGCCGAGGTGGCCGGACATGGTGCCGCCGGCCTGGTCGAGGAGGTTGGGCTGGTTGAGGGTATGCGCGATGTCGCCCAGCAAAGGGGTGCGTCCGGCAGCGGTGGCCGCCTGGACGACGGCATCGAGGGCGACATCCAGCGCGGTGTGCTCCATGGGCTGGAGGTCACGGCCCAAAACGGTCCGGGCTAGCGACCCGAGGAGCAGGAGACGCCGCTTGCGGATCTCGCCGGCCCAGTCGGCCTCGGTGACGCTGGGCGGGCGGGGTGCGGCGTCCAGCGGGTTGAGCTTGCCGGGCAGGCCGGGGCCGAGGGCGATGGAGGTCCCGCCGAGGGCCGTGGCGACTGGGGTCCACTCGCCCTTCGGGTCGCAGGGGACGTACACCTTGTATCCGAAGGCGATGCTGCGGAGCGCGAAGCTCTTGGCGAGGGCGCTCTTGCCCTGGCCGATGACGCCGGCGAGCAGAACGTTCGGGTTGGTGAAGCCCTCGATCTTCCCGTACAGGGAGAAGGGATCGAACGTGAAGGACGCCTCCGCGTGGACGTCGCGGCCGATGTAGACGCCGTCTGCGCCGAGGCCGCCCTCGGCGAGGAAGGGGTACGCGCCGCTCGCGGTGGCCGTGGTCATGCGGTGTGCGGGCAGCCGCAGCTTGTTCCCGCGGGCGGATGCGGCGCCGGGCCGGCCCGAGGGCGGGTACAGCGCCAGCGGCATCTCGGCTTCGGTCGGCAGGTGTCCGCCGGGGAGTGAGGCAGCCGTGTTGCGGGCCTTGGCCTGGGCTTCGGCGAGCTGGCGGCGCGCGGTTCGGCGGGTGGCGCGGTCGGTGCCGTGGGGGGTGAACAGGGGTGATGCGCTGGCGCGGCGTGCGCGGCGTGCGGGCCGGTGGGTCATCGGGGGCGGCCTGATCTCGTGAGGGCGGGGTGTTCATCGCCCGCAGTGGGTGACGTGGCCGCGCAGGTCGGCGGGGGTGGTCTTGCGCCGGATGGCGTGGCCGGCGGTGAGGTGGCGCTGGCAGATGGTCAGCACGGGCGGTCCCTCGGGAAGCCGGTTTGGATCGCAGTCCTCGGCCGCGCCGGGGGCCGCGGCGGTTGTTGCCGGGAGGGTGTGGAAGGCGTCGTGGACTTCGGCTGCGGCCTGCCACAGGCGGGTGTGGGCGCCGGCGAGGTGACGGCCGGCGGTCGGCCAGGTGGTGCGGGTGGTGTCGGCGAGCTTGTCGAGGAGCTGGTGGAGCGCTGTGAGGTGGGCGTGCACGGTGTCGAGGTGTGCCCGGACGGCGGGGGCTGGGGTGCTGGTGGTGGTGCCGCGGGTGTGGTGGCGGATACCGGCGGTGGCGGCGCGCAGGTAGGGGTGTGAGTCGGGGAGCGGGGTGGGGGGTGTCACGGAGTCCTTCCTGCGGGGCAGGGATGGTGCGGCGCGGCTAGAGGGCGGCGCGGGCCAGGGGCAGTGCGGCGAGGGCGAAGGCGTCGGGCTGCTGGAACAGGAGTCGGCGCAGGTCGACTTGGGCGGTGACGGCGGCGGTTTCGATCTGTGCGCAGGCCGCGTCGAGGAGGGCGTCGGTCTCGGCGCTGACGGTGATCAGGCCGGTGAGGGCGACGTCGGCGTGGCCGGCGATCAGCTGGCGCTCGCGGTCCTTGACGTCCGTGTACTCGACGTTGTCCTCTTCGCTGTCGACCATGCCCTTGCGCCGGCGCTCGGCGACGTCGGCGATGATCGTCGCCTTGCGGCGCTGGACATCGCGCAGGGCGGCCGTCAGGGCCTGCGGTGCGTATATGAGGGAGAAGCTGCGCCGGACGCCGGCGCTGAAGAGGAGGCCGTGGAGGAAGCCGGCGCCCGTCTCGGTCCGCGGCCAGGCCTCGACCCAGTAGGTGGCGTGGCGTGCGGAGTCGGTGGCGAGCCGGTCGCTCTCCTCGATCTGGACCACGGGTCCGGCGGCGGCCGGGTCGGCCTCGGCACGGCCGTTGGGAGACCACTGCTGCAGGGCGGACATGGCCTTCGGGTCGTACGCGGTGCGGATGACGGCGGAGATCTCGCGGGCGGTCAGCCAGCCGGTGACGGTCAGGCCGGAGGAGCGGGCGGCCTGGGCTACGGAGCTGGTGGTCGTGGCCATGACGGTGAAGGCTCCGGCGAGTCCGCCGCCGGCCTGGGAGATGAGGCGCTTGGCGGCCTTGAGGTCCAGGGAGATCGCGATGTACGCCTCGTGCGGGGCGGCGGTCGGTCCGGCGGAGGCCAGCAGCTCCGAGTACACCTGGCCGGCGACGGGGGTCTGGGCGTTGCCGTGCTGGGCCCAGTGACGGGCCAGCCCGTCTCCGGAGTCGGGCACCGTGCGCTCCAGGACCTGGATGGTCGCGACGTGCCCGGTGCGGGCGATGCTCGCCAGTGCCCGGCCCCAGTTGGCGACGTTCGCGTTCTGGGTGCCCGGGTCGAGCAGCGCGAACGCCCGGGAGGTGACGCGGGCGACCGCGGTCAGGGTCTGCTGCTGGGGGTCGTGGACGGCGGCGGCCTGGGAGCCGTCCGGTGTGACGACGCGCAGCGAGGCGGTGGTGCCGGGGAGGTGGAGCAGTCCGTCCACGCGGGGCCGGGAGACTGCGCGGGCCAGCCACATGGTCTGTCCGGTGCGGCGGCGCTGTGCGTAGCGGACGATGATCGGCGCCCAGTCGATCAGGGACCGGCCTTGGCGGCGTACGAAGGTGAGGGTGGCGATGGCCGCCCAGAGCGGGGTCAGGGTGAGGGCGCCGAGCAGGCCGGAAGTCACGACGGTCGCGAGGAGCAGCGCGAGGGTGATCGAGACGAGGACGAGCTGGGGGAGGGTGAGGCCGAGGAGGATGCCGCGACGGGAGCGGATGGGGAACTTCACCGTCATGGGGGAGAGCGTCAGGTCTGACAAGGGAAGGGCCGTTCAGGTACGGGCGGGAGGCCGGGGTGGGTCCGTGGGACGCGCCGGAGCGGGCGCGGCGCGTCCCACGGGGCTTCCTGCCGTCAGCGGATGGGGATCAGTTGCCGGCGGGAGGTGGCGTCGGGGCCGCCGGTCCGGTTGCCTGGCCTGCGTCGGCCGACGGGGAGGCTCCCTGCGGAGGCGGGGAACCGGCACCCCGGCTCGACCACTGCGAGCCGCCGGAGTCCGGGCTGGCGGGGGACCCGCCACCGGGCTGGCCGGAGGGGCCGCTGGGCTGTCCGCTGGAGTCCTGCTGCGGGCTGGTCGGCGGAGGCTGGACCGCCTTCGTCAGCGTGCCCATCGCGGGCGACATGCTGCCGCCCTCCTGGGAGCCCTGCTTCTGCCCGCCGTCACCGCTCGACTGGGAGGCGACATCGCCGGGGAACCTACCGCTCGCAAGGGAGTCGGGGCCCTGGGGAGCAGCGGATCCTGCTGCCGCTCCACCGGCACCGCCTGTCGCGGCCATGGTCGCGACCTTGCGGGCCGCCTGCTCAGTGTGCTGACGGGCAACCTGTGCACCGGCTCCACCGGCGCGGTGAATCGATTCGCCGTCGGTGCCTTCGGCGGCCCAGTGCACGAAGCGGAACGTCGCGTACGGGGCGAGGAGGACCAGGCACATGATGACGATGCCGGCCATGACGTCGGCCAGGGCCTGGGTGCCGTCCTTGCCCTCGGTGTCGCCGAGAGCGGAGATCCCCAGGATGAAGATGACGGTCATCAGGAGCTTGGAGACGACGAGAGTTGCGGTGGCCTCGATCCAGCCGCGCCGCCAACGGCGTGCGACTTCCCAGCCGCCGCCGGCACCGGCGAAGACCGCCAGCGTGACCATGACCAGGATGCCGACCTTGCGCATCAGCATCACGCACCAGAACATGAACGCGCCGACGGCGGTGCCGATCCCGACGAAGGCCGGCACCATCCAGCCGAGCCCGGCCACGCCACCGATGACGGAGGCCTTGATGCTGCGCCGGACGGCCTCCTCCATGGAGGTACCGGCCGCCGCGAAGAGCCCGTCCGAGAGGGCGTCGACGACTTCGATCGCGACCGTGGTCAGGGCGATGGCGCTGAACGAGAAGAGCACGCCCACGAAGGTGCCGGTGAACGCCTGGGTCAGGGCTTGGCCGTCGCGCTTGATCGCGGCACGCACCAGCTGAGCGCACATGGTCGCCACGAGCATGACCAGACCGATGGGCAGCAACGTTTCGTAATTGTCCCTGAACCACGTCGCGTTGAGGTCGATCTTGGTGGTGGCGGTGATGCCGTCGACGGCGAGGTCGGCTGAGGCCATCGCCAGTTCCCCGACCGATTTCGCGATCCAGTTCCCGATGCCTTCGGTGATCGCCTTGCCGGGGTCGTTGGCGAAGTCGATCAGGTCGGCAGCGGAGCACAACTTGTTCGCCATGGGCAGGTCACAGAACCCCATAGGGGGATGCCTCCTTTCAGGGAGCGGGGCGGATCACGGCAGGGCCCGGGGCGAGATCGCGACGAGGGAGCAGTCGGCTCCTGGCCGGCACTGGACGGCGAGGGTGACCGAGCGGTCCTCGGCCCCGGCGCCGCCGCCGTTCCAGCTGATCTGCTGCTTGCCGGTGACGGTGACGAAGTAGATGTACGCGGTGGTCAGCGCGGCGGGATCCTCGGCCAGCGCCTGCTTGAAGCTGCTGGGGAAGCGGGACTCGGTGACGGTGGCCTTGGCGTGCTGGGCGTTGTCGTGCATCCGGGTCCACAGGACCGGGTCGGGGATCTGGGCCTGGATTCCGGGCCAGTCCGCATACTTCGTCTCCTGGGTGACCCAGCCGCGAAGACCGGCGAGGTGCTGGGGGTGGCTGGTGGTGCGGGTGTCGTAGGTCCACAGCACCTGGGCCGCTGCCTTCCCGTACGCGAGCGGGTCGGAGATCTTCGCGGGCGGGGCCACCGTGCCGGTCCCGCCGGCCGGAGACTGCGCCGGGGCCGTGGTCGGCGGTGCGCTGGCAGGGCTGGGGGAGGCGAGCCGGTTGGTTTCGGACCGTCCGGTCCACCAGGCGGCGAGTCCGGCGAGGGCGAGGAGGACGGCCAGGCCGATGGCGAGGAAGGTGATGCGCTTGTTGGCCGGCCAGCGGCCTGCGTGGCTGTACATAGGGAGGCGAGCGCGCTTGCGTGATCGTTTCGCCACTACTTGACCTGGGTGCCGAGCGTGGAGAAGAAGGCGACGGCGCCGTTAGCGGCCCCGAGACCGAGGGCCGCGCCCGCGCTGACCAGCGCGCCCTTCTTCCCGTTGGCCTCGCTGTTGTGGCCGCCGGTGAAGTGGCCCCAGGCCCAGACGGCGAGGCTGACCGAGAGAGCGCCGACGACGGCGACGATTGCGTAGAGGTTGATGGAATTGACGACATTCTTGAGGACCGACAGGCCCGGCAGGCCGCCTTCCTTGGGGGCGACGCCCGGGTCATAGGCGAGGTAGACGAGGTGATCGATCAGGGGCATGGGTGTGCTGAACTCCTTGCCCGCACGGGTAGTTCAGCCTCGTGCGGTGGCGTGTTCTGAGGGGAAAGCGACGGCGGAGCCCGGTGCGGGCAGCGCGCGGTCGCTGGGAAATCCGGTCGGGAAGCCGGATGGGAAGGACGGCCGTCAGACGGTCAGGGAGCGGGGACCATCCGCCGGACGGCGATGATGTCGCCGAGACTGGCTTGGGTGACGATCCGGACCGGCTTCCCTGTCCGTGGGGCCTCGATCGCGAGGGGCGTGCCCTTCGCTGAGCCGATGGCCATGGCCACGTGCTCGGGACCGTTCGGACCGGGGCGGGTGAACAGCAGGTCGCCCGGCTTGATGCCGGAAACTGGCACGCTGGAACCTTCGTTGACCTGCGTGTACGTGGTGCGGGTGAGGGTGATGCCGGCCGCGTTGTAGGACTGCTGGGTCAGGCTGGAGCAGTCGCACCGGCCCATGGGGTCCGGGCCGTGGGAGGCGAGGCAGGTGCCGCCCCACTGGTACATGGTTCCGAGCTGACCCATGGACCAGCGGATCGCGGTCTGCACCTTGGCCGGCGCGTCCTTGGGGATCTCGTACCCCTCGGGCACCGTGCCCTCGGGGATCGGCCCGAAGTCCCCGCCGCCCTCGCATCCGCCGCCAGCTGGGGGCTGTCCCCCCGGGGTGGGGGTTCCGCCGCCGGGCAGGACTTTCACGATGGCCTGCTGCAGGGCCTGGGCGAGCGGCTCCCACTGCGCGTACGCGCCGGGGAACCCGCTGAGCTGCACCTTCTGTGCGGCCTGGGTGATGGTCAGGCTCTCCCAACCAGGGACCTTGAGGAGCGCGTTGTAGAACTTGGTGCTCGCGTAGACGGGGTCGCGGATCTGCTCGGGCGTTCCCCAGCCCTGGCTGGGGCGCTGCTGGAACAAACCCAGGCTGTCGCGGTCGCCATAGTCCAGATTCCGCAGACGGGATTCCTGGATGGCGGTGGCCAGCGCCACGACCTGGCCGCGCTCGGGGACGTGCAGGGAGATGCCGGTGGCGACGATGGTCTTCGCGTGGGGGATCTGTTCGGCGGGAAGCTCCAGGCCTTCGACGCGTACGTCCTGGCTGGAAGAGCCGTTGCTGCCGAGGATCGCCTCGACGGCCTTGGCCACGGCCGCCGCGTCGGTACCCGACCCCGTGTTGCACGTGGTCGAGCGCCCGGCGGAGCCCGCCGCCGCTACGGCTGCGGTGGCTGCGAGGAGGAGCGGGGAGAGGCAGACGAGGCCTATTGCGGCGGCCAGCGCCTTCAATCGGGCCGCCTCAGCGCGGGGACGGGCTGGTCGACGGCGGCATCAGCTGCCTCAGGGCATGGGTGTGCCATGGGAGTTGTCCTTGGATGAGGGCCAGGCCGTGGCGCGTTGAGGAGCGGAAAGACGCCACGGCCGGCGGTAGGTGATCGGGGAGGCCGGCGTATCCGGTCGAGTTGCCGCTCGACCGGGTCCGGCGCACTGCTAGGTGATTCGGATCAAGGCATGCCTCCGGCACGGAAGTCGAGGAAGGGGATGTCCCACCGGGCCGTGCCGGTCGGGACATCCAAAACTCTAGGCGCCGATCCGGACTTACCGAAATGGCCGTGAGCGGCCATCGCCATTCCCGGATCGTGCCCTAGCCTTTTCGATATCCCCGCCACCGCTCCCCCCGGACGTCACTCTCCACGACGTCCAGGTGACGCCGCCGTCGCGCTGGGGATTCCCCCTTCACCAACCAGAATCGCGGTACACCCTTGCCCTTTTCCCTTCACCAGGGCGATGCGCTCAGCGTGCTCGCCACCCTGCCCGACGCCTGCGTCGACTCCGTCATCACCGACCCGCCGTACAACAGCGGCGGCCGGACGGCGAAGGAGAGGACCTCCCGTACGGCGCGGCAGAAGTACACCTCCAACGACGCCAAGCACGCTCTGCCGGACTTCACCGGCGAGAACATGGACCAGAGGTCCTATTCGTTCTGGCTGACGCAGATCATGACCGAGGCCCACCGCCTGACGAAGCCGGGCGGCACCGCGCTCCTGTTCACCGACTGGCGGCAGCTGCCGACCACGACCGACGCCCTGCAGGCCGCCGGCTGGCTGTGGCGCGGCGTCCTGGGCTGGCACAAGCCGCAGGCCAGGCCCCAGAAGGGCCGTTTCACCCAGAACCTGGAATTCGTCATCTGGGGAAGCAAGGGCGCCCTGGACGGCTCCCAGAACGAGGTCTATTTGCCCGGCTTCTTCAGTGCCTCGCAGCCCTCGGGCAAGGAGCGTCAGCACATCACGCAGAAGCCGGTCTCCGTCATGCGCGAGCTCGTGAAGATCTGCCCCGAGAAGGGCACTGTCCTCGACTTCTGCGCCGGCAGCGGTTCCACCGGAGTCGCCGCTCTGCTGGAGGGCCGCAGCTTTATCGGCGTGGAGAAGACCGCCGAGTACAGCCGGATCGCGGCCGACCGGCTTACCGAAACCCTCAACCAGACCCTCACCCGCGAGGACTTCATCCTCGCCGCATGACCGGATCCCGGGGCAGGGGTCTCCCTGCCCCGGTCGGACATAGCACCTGGTCCGTGAATTCCGAATCCGCGGATTCCCGGGCTGCTGGAAGCGGCACCACATTTCCCGCATTGTGCGGCGTCAAGGAGGACCCCCATGTCTGAATCCACCGATCCCGGCCAGGGACGGTTGGAGCCGATCAGGCTGGCAGACGCAGAGCTGGACAACCTGGAGGCCTCTGTGCGCCGGCTGATGGACCAGTCGGCCGAGCAGGGCCGTCTCCTGGACACGCTCTCCGCCGAACCACTGCCAGGGATGTCCCCGTTCGCCGGCATGCCGATGCCGGGCTCGCGCTCGATGCCGGAACCGCCCCCCGAGCCGCGCTTCATCCTCGCCCTCGACGGCGAGGAGTACGAGGCCGAGCTCGACGCCCTCACCGACTGGGTCCAGGACGTCCTCCTCGACGTCTACGGCGCCGAGGTCACCACCTCGACGCCCTGGTGCCAGCAGTGGCAGGAACACCTCGACGTCGTGGGCTGGCTCCACGCCCTGTGGATGGCCTACCAGCAGCACATGGAACCAGAAGCGGGCCTGTCAGGTCCGGCCGTGTGGCACCGCGACTTCCTCACCCACACCATTGCTGCGGTGCGTGCCCCAGGCGGCCCGCTCTCCGCTTGCATGACCGATCCGAGCCGGCCCTCCCACCGGCTGCTGCCCGGACCGAAGGCGCCCGTGCCGACCGAGGCATCGTGACCGGCCCGGCCGAGCCCGTGTACAGCCTGTCCTTTGACCCCCGGGCCCTGAACGACCTCCTCGCCGCGCCCGCCGACGTCCGCGATGTGGCGCTCTCCCGCCTCCAGGACGCCGTCACCGGTCAGCGTCACGGACCGGAACTGACCGGGGCTCTGGCCGGGTTTCGGAAGATCTACATCGACTCGGCCCGGTGGCGCATGGTCTACGGACTGCGCCCCGCACCGGAAGCGTCGGCTCACCGGAGCGAGGTGTTCGTCGTCGCCCTCAGGCCGCGCGCCCAGTACGAGATCTACAAGGTCGTCGCCGAGCGCCTGGGCATCGAACACCGACCCCTGAGCGCGCTGGCCCACGCCGCCCGGGCGCGGTCCCCGCAGACCGCAGCCCACCCCTACCCCATCACGGCAGGCCTGCCCACTGCTCGGCCCGCCACCACGTCTCCCGTCTCCCTCCACCCGAGAGGTCCCTCTCTTTGAGTAGCCGAGCCTGTCCCGCCGCAGCCCCCTGTACCTCCACGTCCTGCCCGCGGTCGGCCGCCAGCGCCGACATCGCGAGCACTACCAGCGCAACCTGCGTCTGCTCCCTCCTGACCGCGCTTCTGGCGGCCTTGAGCACCCGCGTGACCTGCTGCTGCACCTGCGAGGCGAAGGCTTCCGCGTGCTCGCGGAGGAGCGGCGCGCACTGAGCACCCAGCACGCCGAACCGCTCCAGATCCGCCGGACCGGGGTAGACGACTGGCCACTGATCGAAGCGTTCCACCGCGCGTGCACTGAGAAGTCCCTGCACAGCCGCTGGGGTCACACCCAGGTTCGGCAGCGCGACTGGGAGCGGTTGTCGGCGCTCTCGGAATGCTGGGTGGCAACCGAGGCCAGCGCAGTTGTCGGGCTCGTATCCGCCGGGCCAGTCCTGAGCGAACCCGGCACCGTTGACCTGGGTCTTCAGGTCGCCGACCCGCACCACCGCCGCGGCATCGGGACCCGCCTGATCCAGACCGCCGCCGACCGTGCACGGACAGCAGGCGCCCTCACCCTGCACGTGTACGTCGAGCGGTCCAACCGGCCGATGCTGGCCCTCCTGCGGCAGCTCGGTCCTACCGCGGAGCACCCCGTCGGCGCCCACCTCGAAGTACGGCTTCGGCTCTCACTCCTTGCTCTGCCGGCCGCACCCCGCCCCGCCCGACAGGACCCTCATGCCCATCCCCAAGAACCAGACCGGCATCGATGACCGCATCGAAACCGTCACCGGGAAATCCATCGAAGCCCTCTGGCGCCTCGACGACAGCAACCTGCTGACTGAGCCCGTCACGCAGGTGGTCCGCGCGCACCGCGCCCTGGCCCATGCGCAGGCCACCTTGACCTTCAACCGGGTCCTGCTCCAGCGGCTGACCAGCGGACAGTTCGAGATCGACAGCGCCGTACTCGGCCGGATCGACCGGGGTCTGGGCCAACTGAAGGAAGCCGTCGAGACCCGCGACCAGCTCCTCGGTGAAGCCCTCACCCTGCTCGTACCGCTGGAACAGCACGCTCCCCGTCCTTCCCGGTCCCTGGGCCCCGACATCTCGCCACCGGACTTCGCGGCGCTGCTCGCCATCGCCCGCGGCGCAAAGCTCCACGAGAACCTCATGACCCGGCGCATCTCCGTCGCGACGGCAGCCGGGGCCAAGATCACCCAGTACGACTTCGAGCGCCTTGAGGACGCCGGCCTCGTCACCCGCGACACCTCACGCCCCTTGCACGCCGGCCAGCCCGTGTCCGTCACCGACCTCGGCCGCTCAGTCCTCGCAGGCAGCCGCCCAGCCATTGGCACGCATCTGCCCCCACAGCCGGGCTCCCGAACCCCTTCCCGTTCCCCGCTGGCCTGACCCAGCCACTGCCGAAAGCAGGCACGTGCCGAACCCCGAACGCCAACCCGTCCTGAGAATCGACGGCTTCGAGCCCGCCGACGATTCAGTCGACGACGATTTCTACGACGCGATCGACTCCAACCTCGACCACCTGGGCCGGATGGCCGAGCATCACACGCCCGACGGCCGCCACAGCTACCACGTGATGTTCGACGAATCCGTCACCTGGGGGATCCCCGGACTTCCCCAGCTCCTCGCCCTCCACATCGACCGCAACCTGAAAGCCAAGACGTTCACCTTCGAATACGCCAGCCTTCCGCTCCCGGTGATGGTGCAGTCTTGGCTGATTTCCCGAGGATGCCCGCGTGACGAAATCCGGCTCCCGAAAGGCATGGGGACCGCGCCCGCTGACAAGCGCACGGCTGCGCTGCAGGAGCGGCTGATGGGGGACGGAGACCACTTCGCCCTCCTGCACAGCAACACCGACGACTCGCTGCCGGCGCCGGTCGTGGTCGTCGTCCTGCGCGCCCTCGACGAGAAGGATCCCCACCCCTACCGGGTCCTGCACGAAGTTGCCGACATGGGAGCCTTCACCCACACCCTCCGCGAGGGCGTCTTCCCCACTTACGAAGCCGCGATGGACTGGATCGACAGCCCGGACGCACCCCTTCGCCCGGCGCCCCTCGCCTCCCGAACGGCCTTGCGCCCGGCGCTGGTTCAGCCCACGCTGCCCGGCCTCGCTCGTCGGCGCTGACAGTAATCCGGCGTACCGCCGTCGGCCCTATATCAGGCTCTTCGTGCTTATCGAATTCCCGGATTCTCCGGATGCTTAGAGAAGGCCGCAAGCGGAACATGTCTGCTGGTCGGCTACTGCATTTGCGAAAGGAGAAGACGTGTCATCCGACCACGTCATGGGTGTCCTCACCCAGCGCATAGAGGCGGCATTTCAGCAGCCGCTCGATGACCTCCGTCGAGTAGCGACCGCTACCGGCCGCGCGCATCCCGCCACCGAAGCGCTTCACTGGTACGGGCTGACCGCCGAAGCCCAGACCGTGGTGGACCGGGCCGAGAACACCCTGCTCGCGGCCATCGGCCGCGCTCCCGGCGAACTCACCCCGTCCCAGATGGCCATCGTCCACCAGGTCAACACCGCAGTCGCGGCGAGAGACGGCCGAGCCATGGTCCTGCGCCACCTCCTCGAACCCAACGCACGCCGGGTCTGGCGCGGGGAGCGCCCCCAGGCCCGCATCGCCACGCAGGTTTCCACGGCACTGCCACCCCGCCCGCCGGCGAACGCCAGCCGCGCCGCCGGACGATGAACACGCCCTTGCAGCGCAGCAGTCAGGACCAGGCGATCGAATCCGCGTTCAACGGGCCGGTTGCTGAGCTCCACCGCACGGCGACCGCCGGCCAGGCAGGGCCCGCGCTGTTTAGGGCGATGGAACTCCGCTCCTTCCTCGCCGTCGCCGAATCCCACGTGGACCGCGTACGGGACCGACTCCACCAGGCCACCGCGCCCGGCCGCGACCAGAGCGAACTCGACGCTGGCGACCTGCGCACAGACGTCGAGTGGATGAAGGCGGCACTCACCTCCCGCACCGAGATCGTCACCGCCCTCACCCGGCTGCTCCGCAGCATGCCCGGCCGAGAAGCCGCGGGCCCCCGCCGACACCAGGCCATCCCCACGGCCATCCCCAAGGCGAACACCGCCCCACCCGCGGCCCGGTCCCGACACCCCTGAAGGAACCCACCTGTCCGACCAGACCTCGTCCGAACTCCGCAACCGCATCGAAGCCCTCTTCGGCCAGCCGCTCACCGAACTTAAGCAAGCGGCCGCCCAGAGTCCCGACTCCACCCTTCTCGGCGCCATCCTCACCATCCACGGTGACCTGGTCTTCGCCGAACGCAGCATCGACTTCCAGCTGGACCGCCTGCGCACGTACACGGGCGAAGACCGCGACATCGGCTCCTTCGAGGCCGGCCACATCCGCGACAGCGCCGAGAGGCTGCACCGCGCAGTGACCGCGCACGAGGTGCACGCCAAGACCCTCGCCGCCGTGCTGCAGGGACTGCGCCGCACCGAGCCGCCCGTGGACCCGCCCGTCGCGAAGGCCGCCCGCGCCGTGTCCAGCACTTCCTCACGCACCCACTGATCCGAAACGCTCAGGAGATCCTCCCGTGGCTACCCCCGGCCTGCCCCGCCCCATCGCGAAAGACCTGTCCCGCGTCACCGAGGCTCTCGACATGCTCAGCCCCCGCTGGAGCGTGTGGATCCTGATGACCCTCGGGGAACAGCCCCTGCGCTACACCGACATCAAGACGCGGCTGCCGATGCTCTTCGACGCCCAGCTCTCCGGCCGGCTGACCACGCTCACCGCTGACGGGCTCGTCGACCGGCACGAGGAGTCGGCCCGACACGTCACCTACCAGCTTTCCGGACGCGGACGCAGTCTGGGAACGGTCATCGCCGCCCTCGCAACCTACGGGGACACCCACCTCGACAAGATCAAGAAGCCCAACCGGATCACAGGTGAACTGGAGCCCGAGCGGATACCCGCGGCCCAGCACGCCGAGGACACGCTCAAGCTGATCACGCCGAAGTACGCCACCTCTCTGTTGTGGGCCCTGCGCTCCCAGCCGAGCGCTTCGGGCCGAGAGCTCGCCGACGTCGTCCTCGACCACGCAGCCACGACAGCTCCGATCTACCAGCCGCTGCGCCAGCTCGTCGAGGATGGCCTCGTCGACCGGCTCGGCCACAGCAGCTACCGGCTCTCCCGCCAGGGCGAAGCCCTCACCAACACCTTCCAGGCCCTGTCCACCTGGGCCGCCGGCCGCGCCAAGGCCACCCCGCACCCGCTGTGGGTACCCGCCTCCGCTCCCAGCCGTCCGGCCATGTGGGCCGCGAACAGCTCGCCCTCCCAGCGGCCCGCATCGACGGTGGCCACGCCGGAGAGCACGGCGCAGCGGCCCACCGGCCTGTTCTCCCACGGGATCCCCGACCGGCCCCGATCCGGGTCCTCCATGGGAGGCCGCGTCCGATGACGCAGCCCAGGCACGAGACCGAATCCCTCGTGCGCGCGGCGACGCTTCTCAGCTACCAGTGGACCACGAGGATCATCACCGAACTCGACGACAACGGGCCCGTCGCCCGATGTCGAGGCAGCCTGCCGGCCACGTTCCCGGATATCCCGGTCGACGTCTTGAAGACGGCCGTGGCCGGACTGCGCCGCCGTGGGCTCCTCCGCCGCGAGACCCTCAGCACCGGCGAGCGCCAGCTCAGGCTCACGCAGGCGGGCGCTGGCCTTGCGGACGTGTACGACCAGCTCGGCCGATGGGCCCGCCAACACGACTATCCCGGCGGTCAAAGCGACTTCGTCAACCGAGTCGAAGCCACCCTCGGCCTGCTGCGCGACCCCAACACCGTCACCGTGCTGCTCAACCCCCATGCACCGTACGAAGCCAGCCGGGTCGCCCGAGCTGTCGACGCGGGCTTGGTCCGCCAAGGCGCACGCGTCCCGTGGATCTTGACCGACACCGGACGCGAACTGCGAGGACCGCTGGCCGAACTGCAGGCCTGGGCCACCGCGAACACCGCACTCGTCCAGCGCGTGCGGCACACACGGCCTGCCCCGCCTGTGGCCAAGGTGCAGGCGGCTATCCCCGGCGTAGCGAAGGGAGCCGCCCTGCCCGGAGCGGCCCCCCGGCGCTCCGCCTAGCAACGGGCCCCTCCACGCGGGCACGCTCCCGGCGCACCAGCGCCGGGCCGCGAGGGCTGAAGACTCCCGGCCACCACCCATCGGCCACACCCCGACTGAAAGTGATCATGACCCGTCACAGAGCCGCTGGTGGCCGCCACGCCCGCCTCCCCGACCACGGCATCTTCCGCCGCATCTACCTGCCGCGGACCATGGATGCCGCCGCGTTCAACCTGGGCACCTACGGGATCCCGCTGCTCGTCCTGGCCACCACGTCCTCGGCCATGCTGACCGGCCTCGCCTTCGTCCTGGAATGGATTCCCCGGATCGGAGCATTCGTCGGTGCAGGCGCAGCCGTCGACCGCCACGGCGCGGCTCGAGTCTTCCGTACGGCGACGACCATCCGGACTCTCGTCGTCACCACGGCGGTCCTGGCCCTGACCTTCATCGACGACAAGCTCATCACCACCGTCTCGGTGATGGCCCTCGCCGCCGTCATCGGCGTCCTCACCGAATATTCCTACGTCGCCGCGGAGACCGCCGGCGGCGCCGCCAGCCGGGAACCAGGCCGAGTCGAGCACCGCGTGCAGTCCGTACTGCTCAGCATCGACCAGTCCGCCACCCTCGCCGGACCCGCCGCCGGCGCCTTCCTCCTCCAGTACGCCGGCCAGCAGACCCTGCTCGTCACCATCGGCGCGCTCTCACTCCTGGCCGCCGTCACCTCTCCCCGGGACCGCCGGACCCAGCCCAACCCCGAGACCACAACCGTCCGCCAGGGCCTGCGCATGGGCTGGTCGACCCTCAGGGCACTCCCTGCCCTCGGATGGTTGATCGCAGGCCTGACCGTCAGCAACTTCGCCACCGGCCTCCTCCAGGCCGCGGCCCCCGTGATCGTCGTACAGAACTTCGGCCTCAGCACCGCGTCCGTCGGCCTCATCTGGTCCGCCGCCGCGACGGCCGCCCTCCTCGCAACGACCCTGTCCCGATTCGCCATCGACCGCTTCGGGCTCTGGCCCGTCGGCACAGCGGGAGCCCTGATCGCCTCTCTCGGCGGCATCGCCGTCTCCCAGGCCGACGCCTACATGCCCTTCCTGGTCCTCGTCGCCATCCTGATGGCCGGCGAAGGCTCCATGACCGTGGTCCTGCGCACCCTGCGCTCCCGCCTCATCCCGCGCGACGTCTTCGGCGCCACCCTCAGCATCACCATCCTGATCATGCTGCTGCCCTTCCCGATCGCCGGCGTACTCGTCGCCATCACCCCGCCTTCGGCACTCGGCCACGTCATGACCGCCTGCGCCGTGCTCCAAGCCATCGGCCTGGCCACCGCGTTCTGGCGCCTGCGCCGCGATCCCGCCCTGCACGACACGAGCAGACCGGCCCTCGAACCGGCAACCGCCTGAGCACCGACCCACGGAGAAGCCATGTCGTCCCCGAACCAGAACACCTCGTCGTTCAGCGCCGACCAAGCCGTGGCTGCCGGAAGCCTTCTGAGGAGCCTCACCTCACGACTCCGCACCCTTCCTCGGACCGAAGCGGAATCCCTCGCCAAGTCGCTCCTCGTCCCAGCCGGGCTCGTGCACGACATTTGCCTGCTTGTCGAAGCCGCGACTGCTCGTGCCGGAGCCGCGGTGCCCCCTGACCAGGGTCTGCTGCCCGAGCTCAGCCAACACCTGGCCGTCGCCGAGCAGCGACGTGGTGGCACTCCCTCCCCGGTCAGACGGCTACCGAACCGGTCTTCCTTTCCGGGCACCCGAGGTCTACCCCATCCCATGACCTCTGTCGCGCCGGAGTAGCCGTCCGTACAAGGTCACCCACCCGCGCTGACCCGGCACCTCAAGCGGGCCACCGCCCCTCCACCGAACACCTCTAGAACGGGACCCTTCCGACCCTTGCCTTCCACTCGCCCCGCTCCCTCCCGCCCGGTCGTCCTGGTGGTCGCCCCGAATGACTTCCTTTACCGCGGCTACTGCCTGGAATCGGTCGCGGCCGCCTACGACACCGTCGTCATCACCCCGAGCCCCATCACCTGGGAGCACGGACTCGTCATCGACCACGAGACGGCCGACCCGTACGACCGCGAGGCCCTGCTGACCGCGGGCGAACGCCTCGCCGCGCGCAACCCCGTTGCCGCAGTCGTCACCTGGAACGAAACGCTCCTCGTGGCGACCGCACACCTGGCCCAGCACCTGGACGTCCTCACCGACGACCCGCAGGTCCTCCATGCCTGCCGCGACAAGGCCACCAGCCGAGCCCAGTTCGCCCGCCATGCCGTTCCCTCCGCGCAGTCCATCAAGGTCGCCTCTCTCCTGGAGAGCGCCCTCGCGGCGGAATCCATCGGCTACCCCGTCGTCCTCAAGCCTGCGGGACAGGCCGGCAGCGTCGGCGTGATCCGCGTGGACAAGGTCGAACAGCTGCCCGAGGCATACGAGTTCGCGACCGCCGGCGCGAACCTGCACGGCGGCGACTCCAACGACGTCCTCGTTGAGGAGTACCTCGATGGACCGGAGATCTCCGTCGAGTGCGTCACCCATCAGGGCCAGACCACCGCCGTGGCCGTCACACGCAAGGAACTGGGCTTCGAGCCCTACTTCGAGGAGACCGGCCACAGCGTGGACGCGGCCGACCCGCTGCTCGCCGAGGCCGGCCCGATCGCCACGGCCGCCGTGGCCGCCCTCGGGGTGACGACCGGCATCTCCCACGTCGAGCTCCGGCTCACCGCGACCGGCCCGCGGATCATCGAGGTCAACCAGCGGATCGGCGGCGACCTGATCGGACGCCTCGTCCAGCTCGCCACCGGAATCGACCTGCCCCGCGCCGCCGCAGACCTCGCCCTTGGTATCGCACCCGACCTCACACCCACCCGCCGGCAGGCCGCAGCCGTACGCCTGCTCTACCCCGATGTCTCGGGAACCGTCATCGAGCGCGGCATCGACCCCAGCCTGCTCGACGCCGACTGGCTGGCTCAGATCAGCTGGATCAGCGAGGTCGGCGACCAGGTCGTCCTGCCTCCCGAGGGCGACGTCGATGTCGCCCGGGTCGGCCTCGTCGTCGTGACCGCAGCGGACGCGGCCCAGGCCGCCGCCCGTATCCAGGAAGCCCAGGACCACATCACGGTCGTCGTCCGCCCCACGCCGGGGAAACCCGTCAGCAGCACCGGGGGACAGGACTGATGGGCGAGACCCTCCCCGGCGCCGAAGCCGAAGACCTCGACGGCGATGTCTACGTCACCCCCCCCCCGCTACCTCGCCGGCTCCACCGCGATCGGAGACCCAGGGCTTCAGCCCCTGCGCGACCTGGGCTGGCCACTCGAACACGATGACCTCGGCAACTGCTACGTGACCGCACCCAACCGACGTGTTCGACTCGGCTACCTCCCCGAAGGCGAGGACGACGGCCTCTGGCGGATCTCCGCCTACCGCGACCCGCACGCCGCCCCTATCTGGGGCGTCTGCTTCAGCGACACAGCGCCCACTGAGTTCGTCACCGCGTTCACCGACGCCCTCGCGTAGAGCTACACCGAAGGACCCCAGGCCTACCTTCCCCACATGAAGGGGAGCGCCTACGACGGGCTCGTTCCGCTGATCCATAACGGGTGGAAGCTGACCCGTGCTGAAGAACGGACCCTCGAATGGACGTCGCCCGACAAACTTGCGGGCGTCGCCTTCACCACCGGTGACCTCGACCCCGAGATGGAGTTCACCACCCTGGACGCCCGGTGGCTCATGTGGGGTGGCCCGCAGGGATGGCACCGCTGGTACGCGACGGCCTCCTCCGAGACCCCCGTCAGCCTCGTCACCGCGATCACCGCCTCGATTGCGGATCCGGCCCCGATCCTCCGCTGGGAGCAGGAGATGCCAAGGGTGCTGCGCGAGCGCGCCGAGCTCACCCCAGTGCGACCGGCGCCGCCCAAGGCACCGACACCTCTCGACGTCGCCCGTGCCCGCCCCCGAACACTGCCCAGCGCCCGCACACACAGCGTGCCGCGCTGGTCGACCAGCACCGCACCGAGCGCGCGCCTCCCCGCACCCACCCGCCGGTCGGGCCGCTGAACATGAACCTCTGGAGGTGCTGAATTGTCCCTACAGCCACGCTGGTTCTTCGACCAGGAACTCGCCCTCAGCCTCCCCGGCGGCACGGTCATCGGACAGAGCTACTACGCAACGCCCAGCCCCCGGAGCCCACTGCGCCTGCGAGTCGACTTCCACCCGACCATCGTTCACCGCGAATACGGGGGACTGCGCGTCCGGATCCTCCACGAAGACAAGGGCACGATCGACGACGTGGTCCTGTCCTTCGCCGACCACCGAACCTTCGAGCGCCGCGACCAGGCCGCCGGCAGCTACCCGGGCCTCAGCGGGCACGGCGTCTTCACCGACTACACCACCGCCAAGGGCGGACCCGGCTGGTCAGGAGGCGACTGGACTCCACTGAGGGAAGCCATCACACGCTACGCCGACCTCTGGTTCCCCCCGAAACGTCCTCGGGGAGTCGTTCGGTCAGCCGCGGCCCCGACCCTTCAGGCCACGCCAGCGAAGCCCGCGACCATCCCCAGGCGATGAACCGCACGTCAGTAGGACAGTCACCCACTTCCACCCGATGTCCCCAGAACGGCAGACCGCTCTTCCCGAGCAGCCGCCCCCACCACCCACCACCAGGAGCAGCACCACTTGCCCAGCCGCCGCACAGCCCCGGTCCTCGTCCTCACCCTCACCGCACTTACCGCCACCGTTCCCTTCGCCCACGCCAACGCGAGCCCCGACCCGTCCACCCCGCCGCCGGCCCCGACCGGGCGCTCCGCGACGACGGGCGGGATCGAGATCCAGAAGAAGGACCCGGCCGGAGACGTCCTTGCCGGCGCTTCCTTCGCCCTCCTCGACGCCTCCGGCAAGCCGGCGGCCGAAGGGAAGACTGGCGCCGATGGCCTCCTGCGCCTCGACGGCCTCATGCCCGGGGCCTACCGCCTAAAGGAGACCGCCAGCGGGAGCCCGATCCACGACACCGTCGCTGACCAGGACGTCATCATCACGGATGCCGTCACACCCCTGGTGATCATCGACCCGTTCAAGGCGGCCGATCTGATCGTCAAGAAGACCGACAAGGAGACCGGTAAGCCCTTGCCCGGCGCGGTGATCAACGTGACGCCTGCCGGCGCAAAGGGGGAGGCGGTCACCCTGACCACGGGACCCGACGGCATCGCCAAGGCCAAGCTGCCGGTCTTCGCACGAGCAGGGACCGCCTACATCGCCACCGAGACGAAGGCCCCGGGCGGATACCAGCTGTCGGCCAAGCCGGTGACCGTCACCGCGAAGCCGGGCGCACCGGTCACCGCAGAGTTCACCAATTCGAAGATTCCGCCTACCAAGCCCCCGACCAGCACGCCGCCTACCTCCCCGACCTCGCCCAAGCCGAGCACTTCGGCCACCCCTTCGGCGACGGCCTCCGTATCCCCGTCGGGCACGCCCACGGTCGCCGAAACGGCGTCGAGCACCACCACCCCTGCGCCGACCGGCTCCCTTGCCAACACAGGGGGTGGAGCGGCCCGATGGATCGGCATCCTGGCCGGGGCACTGATCATCGCGGGCGGCGGAGCCGTCTGGGCCTTGCGCCGGCGGACAGAGCGAACGACCCACTAACCGCTCCTTCGCCGACGCCCTCCCACGCAGAACAGACGGCCAGCTCACTGGCCCCCTCCTCCAGGAGCTACATGACTGACTCCATCGAGCCCGACGTCCTGTACGGACAGACTCCAGGCAGTTCGCATCCGCTGTGGGTTGCCGTGCTCAAGGACCTACCCCATGCCCTTGCCGTACTGGAACGGCATGGCTTCCAGCCGACCATGATCGGCGATCTGGAACTGTTCGCGCTCCCAGAAGAGACCAGCACGCAGTTGAGCGCCGAACTGCACCTTGCGTCGTACACGGAGCTGGCCAACGCCGGCTACACGGTCATCTCCACCCCCGCGCACCCGGCCCTCCCCATCGAACTGCTCGGACGAATCGAACGACGTACGGTCTTGGGGCCCACCCGGCCGCCTTCCGCAGGGCCTGAACAGGGACAGGGGGCGAGCCCTGGCAGCCCGAGGACGGCTGCACCGGCCGCGAAGCCCGCTGTGCCGGATACCTTCCGCCGGCCTCCGACCCGTGGTGGCGGCTGACCGTGGCCTAGACCTCGCTGATCAAGTCGCACGTAAGTTCGAATGCATGTTTGAATGGATGGATGCAGTACCTCCGTTTTCCTGACGATCTCCTGGCGCTGGCAACAGCCTGGTTGTGCACGTACGAGGCGATGGCCGTCGTGCCCGCCGGAACGGGCACCAGCCTGCACCGGCGCCAGCTCATCCGGCTCTCCTGTGCTATCTCGGCTCACCCTTTCTGGGCGATGCCGGGGCGTTCGACGGCCGCACGGGTGGAGCTGCTGCGGCAGGCACGTGCGGATCGTTGGGCGCGTGCCGCGTGAAGCGGATCACGCCCAGGCAGTGGGCGATCCTCGAAGCGCTCCGCGATCATCTTGCTACGTACGGGGTTGGCCTCACGGTGCGGGAGCTCGGGGAGAGGGTTGGGCTGGCCAGCAGTAGCAGTGCTTCGCACCAGCTTCACCGGCTGGAGGCGGCGCGGCTACTGACCCGGAGCGGGAGGGAGTGGACGACGATGACGTTGACCGGCGCCGCGATGAAGCTGCTCGCCCACCGGCCCTTGGTGGGATCTCGTCGGGTGGTGTAGCTGGACCGGACGCAGGTGGCGAACAGCCGGCGGGCATCAGCGAGTCTCCGTGGGGTCTCCGGATAGGCCGCCTAGTCAGGGCTTGCGGTGGCGGCCTGGCTGCTTCGGCGGCGCCGGCTGCGCATGCTGCTGCGGCTGGGGTGTCGGGTAGAGGATCCGACACGCCTCCGCGAAGTTGTCCACGATCATCAGCGCCTGCCAGGCAAAACCGTCCCACTCCAAGATCATGCGCGGGGCATCGGGGTTCATATGGGCCGCGCGATGCGGGCCGCTTCCGAGCGTGACGGCCTTGAGCTCGCCGGGTGCACGCAGGCGCCCTTGGCGGCGTGCGGCCCACCGGTCGAGGGGTTCGTCGTTCATGGGCTTCCCTCCGTGAAGAGCAGCACCCTACCGAAGTCGCACAGCAAGCCGCTGCCATCTCCGGCGCACTGTGTGCATCCAGGCGGCGACACGTACCGCCACCGTCGTGCGTTGGGCGCGGAGCCCCATCCACAATCGAAGAACACCGAGCGAGGGCGGCACCCCATCAGGGGTGCCGCCCTCGCTCTGTGCTGTCCGGACATCGCTCACGGCAGACGGGTAAGACGCGCACACCTCTGGAGCGACCGGCCGACCCATGTCAAGGTTGACCCCTTCCCCGAAACCGCAGGTCAGAGAGGTGTTCGCGCATGACCGTCGAGATAGGACGCCCCGGTTTCTCCACGACCATCGAGGCCCTGCGGATCCGGACATGGATGCTCGGACGGGGCCAGCCCTCCCAGGTGATCGACCAGTTCACGGCCGAGGACTTCCACTTCGTGGTGGACGACAGAGCCGACATGCACATCGCCAGTAAGGACGGGCGCCTCTACCTCGGCTGGTTCCCCGACGGCCGACCGGGCCAAAGCGATGAGGGATGGCGGCTGGCCGTCACGGGAACGGCAACCGTGCCCGGCTACAGCATCGGCTTCGACGTCGAAACCCCAGCTCATCTCGTCGCCTCGGTGGTCGCCGCCGTCATCTCCACCTCACGTCCGGCCTGAAGCCCAGATCGTCGAGCACGACTCCTCAGCCAGCTCTTCAACAACCAGCCCCGGAGGCTCCGTGCGTCCCATCGCCAGTGACCCCACCAATACCGAGATCATCGAGCACCTTTTGCGCTACGCCCCCGGCACCCCGGTGCGCATGGCCATCAACCCCGAATTCCCCTACGCCCACACGCTGGGAGGCATCGTGCTGGGCGTGGGCCACGACGGCAGCCCCGTCATCTACATCGGGGAGGCGGGACAGGCGGGCTTCTTGCCGGCCCTCACCGCCCAGGAGCTGGGCTGGCACCCGCGCACCATCGTGCCGGCCAGGACGCGCCGAGGAGTAGGAGCCACTGACCAGTGACCATCCAGTGGAAGCCCCGGAGGCGCCCCTGAACGCGGAACAGCCCGAAGAGCGTCCGAGCGTCGACGTGCTCTGGGTCAGCCCGAGACACCTGGCCGGCGACGACGGAGAGCTGGCGGAACGTGTGGGAGACGAGCTCGTCGGCGCCGGATGGTCGTACTGGGTCACAGCACGCCGGACGCTCTTCTACGCGAGCCCCGATCAACTCCGCTGTGCCGAATGGGTCATGGCCGATCCGCTCACCACGGAGCTGGCTGACCTGCCCGTCGCCTGGGAGATCTCCGCACGCGAGGACTCGTCGCGCGCCACCGTGAACTGGACGGCCTACTTCACCCGCGGCGTGCCCTACGAAGCCGTTGCCACCTTCGCCCTCGCCGTTGCGGATCGCACGGAACCCGCGTGGGGTTTCGACGGCCCCGAGGCCGTCCCCGAGATGCTGGTGGCCGGCGGCTGGCAGGGCGACGTGGACGACCCGAACTTCACGCTCTGGGACGAGTCCTTCACGGCGTGCATGACCCGGGCGCCGCTTCCTGACGGGATTCATGACCAGGACCCCCGCCCCGATATGCCCGGCTGGCAGGCCTGGTCCCAGCCGGAAGTCGCGGGTCCGTATCTGTGGGTCGCTGCGTTCAGCACGTCCACACCGCATGAGCTGGTCGCGGCCTTCGCGGCAGGCCTGGTCGGCGAGGCGCCCGTTCCGCGCCGCGTCCTGCCGGCGTCTTCCCGGGCACGTCTTACGATCCGGCCTTCCCTCTGACGAGGGCGCAACTGGAGGTTGATCCGCGACGCACGTGATCCGCATACAGAGCCCTGGCCCCCAGCGAGATTCTTCGCTGGGGGCCAGGGCGTTTTCGGGGCGCGTCAGCCTGCGGGCTTCAGGGCCTTCGCCAGTGCCTTGTCCACGTGGGCGTCGACCAGGGCGGGGCTCCCCGAGAGGACGATCAGCACGTTGCCGGAGCGGACGGCGATCTGCTTCATCACGCTGGGGCGTCCGCCTGCCGTGAGCGTGAGGACGTGCCCCCACTGCTCGTCGCCGCGCTGGGGCGTGGTCACCTTCTGGACGGTCACGTCGATGGGGACGTTGCCAGAGACCATCTGGTACTTCGGGCACGACTCCATGGCGGTGAAGATCTCCCGGGACCGGACGGAGATCTTCTCCTCGGTGTCGCTGTGGACCTCTTCGCTCAGGTCGGAATCCTTCGAGGCGTACGTGAAGGACACCTTGGCCTGGTTGGGGAAGTCCAGCGAGCCGTCCGCCGGTCCGGAGCCGAGCTTCTCCAGAGCAGGGCACCCGACGACAGCCATGTCGTCGTGCTTCGACGTCGTCTCGGGCTTCACCCGGTAGTCGGAGCCCAGATCGATCAGGTCCAGCAAGCGGGGGCCGAGTTCAGCACTGGTCAAAGGCTTCGCGGATACGCCGGATCCGTCGCTGCTCTTCGCCTCTGCCCGGGCCGATGAGGCCGGCGCGGAAGGTGCGGCAGCCTGGGAACAGCCGGTCAACGCGAGGGCTCCCAGAGCCGTCAGGCTGAGCAGATTCTTGACGTTGTTTCGCATATGTGATTCCCCCCAGAATTCGTGTGCGGCCGTACGCTACCCCGATCACCTCGGGTGGGGTAGATCCATCTCGCCTGGTGTGTGATCAGAGGATCACTCCCGCGAAGGTTCCGTCGTAGCCGAACGAGGCCTCGCCATCCTCCCTGCTGGTGTAGAGACCCTCGACCGGCCCGGCGGTCCGCTCGTACCAGGCCGAGTCCAGCCCGGGAACGGGGGTGTCGTGTCCGGAGCGGCAGCGGACCCACACCCGCCCGCCGGAGTTCAGTACGAGCCAGTCGCGGTACACGCCGCACTCCGCGCAGGAAACCACGACCCCGTCCACGGTCAACGGCGCCCAGTAGCGCATCATCGACCCGGCCAGATCCCCGGCCGCCGGGACGTGGAGCTCCGCCGGTATCTCAAGCTCTACGTCCTCGGGCTCCATGTTGCTGGGCTCGGTACTCGCCGGGGCAGGCCGGGTGGGCTCCTCAGCCGCCGCGATCAGTTCTGCCGCGGCAGCACGGAACTCGTTGGCCTGGTCGTGGTGTCGGTTGTGCCGGCGGAACATGGGCGCCTCCCGGGCCTGGTGTGTGGTGGCAGGGGAGAATCCTCTCCCGGCAGCGGTTCGTACTTCTACTAAGGAAACGATCAGCGGCCCGGCGCCGGACGATCCTGTCGAGGGCTGCCCTGACCTGGGACGGAGCTCTGTCGCGAGCGGATGGTGCTAGCCCTGGTGCCCTTTGCGGGAGAGTCCGTGCCAGCGGCGGCAGGCAGGTCTGCCAACCGGCGAAGGCGCCACACCAGCACGTCGGACATCGACTCCGCGGTGTCCAACTCGCGGCGCGAGGCTGCCTCGGCCAGTAGCGGGACCACGTCATGGCCCGCGGCCTCGGCCTCGGCGAGCGTTGCGGCCAGCGCCGGCCACCCGGCCTCGTCGAGCACCCGCTGTGCGAGATCCGGGACCGCCTCGCGCATGGCGGAGCTGTATCTGCGCTGGAGAGGCAGGGTCAGCTGGCGGCCCCGTTCACGCAGGACGCTCAGCGGCGCCACGGCGGCGTTGCGGTACGCCGCACGCAGGTGCTCGGCTGTCTGCTGCGCCGCCGCGGCCTGCTGGGCGTGGCCCTTCTTCGCATGCCAGGCGGCGGCGGTGATGACGAGGAAGAACAGCATGTCGATGACCATGGCCGTGCCGGCGCCGTCCTCGCCACGCCCCAAGGCAGGACCGCCCCGTACGAGGTCGCGGGCTGCCTGACGCAGGACACGGTCCTGCTGCCGTTCGGCACGGATATGAGAGCGCGATGCCCGCTCGAACGCGAAGGCGGCGTCGGAGAGTTCACGCCGGGTGTGGGCGGCGCTGGTCTTGGCCAGGGCGTCGAGCACTTCTCCGACGTCGGCGATCTGGGCGGCTGCCGCGCCGTCGTCGTCCTGGCCGATGACCAGCAGTGCAGTCCACACCGCACCGGTCGCCGAGCGACGGGCCTGCGACGGCCTCGGCTGCGGGCTGCCGACCGCGGTCTCGTCGGGAGCCTCCTGCCCTTCGTATCGCTGGCGAATTCGAGGGAGGGAGAGGTCGGGAGCCAGCTTGGCGCCGGCGTAGAAGATCGGTTCGCCGTCCTTGTTCCGGTCCGAGGGCAGGGCGACCTTGTAGCCGAGGAGATCGCCGCTGGGTGCGACGCGGCGTACGACGAGGAGGCCGGAGGCGCCGAGGCGGTCGAAGAACTCGGCGTCGTTCGCGGCGCCGGCCACCGCGCGGCGGACGGTCTCGCGGAGCTCCTCGCGCGCGGTACGGGTCCGGCCGGTGCGCTCCGCCTTGTGCCGCTCGGCGCTGGTGGGGCGTTGAGCAGCGGTCTTGTCGCCGGTGTTGAGACGGCGCAGGCCGTAGTCGGCTTCGATGAGGCGCGCCTCGGCCTGGGAGCGGGCGGCATCGTTGTGGAGGCGGGGCTTGCGGCCGTCCTCGCGGACGGTCGTGGCGATGATGTGGATGTGGTCGTCGGCGTGGCGCACGGCCGCCCACCGGCATGCAGCGGGGTCGTCATCTGCGGCGATGCCGGTCGCGGCGACCATGCGACGGGCGATGTCCGCCCACTGTGCGTCGGTCAGTACCGGGTCTTCCGGGGCGGCGCGGACAGACAGGTGCCACACGTGCTGGTCCGGTCGCCGGCTAGCGGGAAGCGCGTCCACAGGCTGGTCGAGCAGCTGCTGCAGCTCCTTCAGGGTGGCCTCGATGTCCCGGCCAGGGTCCGGGGCGAGGCTGTCCCAGGCGGCGACCAGGTGGGGGTCGGTGTGCTCCTCGTGGGTGCCGGGGCCGTAGAGGTAGTGGAGCAGGCCGATCGTGCGGCTTCCGCGTTTGTGGACTCGGGGGATCATGCGCAGGCGCCTTAGCGGTCGATCAGCTGTTGGGTAGCGGCTTCCAGGCGTCGTGCGACCCGGTGGACAGCGGCGAGTGCGGCGTCGGTCTGAGGGGTGTCACCGCCGGAGTTGAGGATGCGGGCGATCTGGTTGATGTTGTTGCCGATGTAGCCCAGGTGCCGGCGGGCGGCGAACAGTTCCGCGACCACCTCACGTTCAGAGGCGATCTCTGCTGCTGTCTTGTGTATGTCTCGTGCTGCGGTGAGTGCGGCGTGAGCGATGAATCCGGCGACGGTCAGACCAGCTGCCTGGGCGCCGGCGGTGATCGCTGCGAGTTCGTCGTCGTTGAGTCGGGCGTTACGTACATGCGGGCGCTGCCCGCGCTGGTACGGACGGCGGCGGCGCGGACGAGAGGGGACGGGTTCGACGTGCTCGCACGTGCTGTCGTGGCAGGTGTGCGGCTGCTCCTCCGACTGCGATCCGCCCCCGGTCGCAGTCAACCCTCCTGGCGCCCCCCGGTGCCAGGAGGGCTCCCGGCTCCCCTGGGGGCCGGCTCCATTGGATACTCCGCCGACGGTGGAGTATCCAATGGGATAACTTGCTCGCCCTGAGGTCGAGTTGACGTGCGCCTGGTCGAGCTCGCGGATCGGATCCGAGAGCGGGTCGGTCATCGGCTGACGCCCCGGACTGCGTTCTCATCGCGCTGGACCTGGGCCGCGAGGTCCAGCAGGTCTTCGGGGCCAGGCAGCACCAGCACTGGTGACTTCGGCCCCTCCTGGACCAGCCATTGACCGGTGGGCACGGGCAGGGCAGCGTGCAAGTGCCCGCGGCGCACGAGTACATCAGCCCAAGCGGAGGCGACGGCGCCGGTGTTCGCCGACTGCGAGGGCTGGCTGGTGGTCGATGAGGACACGAGGACTCCTTGGGAAGGGAGCGGGGCGTCGGAGCTGTCTCCGGGCCGCCCCGCTCTGCGATGTGTTGCCGACTGGTCAAGACGCGCGTTGTCCGCGCGTCAGCGGGTTCGCCGTTTCGGTCGAGGCAGATGCTCCAGCGCGGGGTCCTCGTAGAGGACCTCTTGCAGCTCCCGGAACCGCTCGTTGCTGATCGTGAGGCGCTGGTCGCGTAGGTACGGTCCGATCACTCTGCGGGTCATTCGGCCGCCTGCCAGAGCCGCATCGCGCGCGATCGGGACGAGCACTTCCAGGGGGATCGGATCCGGGAAGGGGCCGATGGTCTGGTCCACCGAGTCTTCGACCCTCCGGCCGCCGTGATGGTCTGAGGCTGGTTCTGGTCCGGGGCCCGGAGGCTCCGGCACAGGTTCCGCATCATCAACGTGGTCCGCTGCCCGGTCTGGTCCGCCCTCCTCGACGGGGTGTGAGAGGTCTTGGTCCGCGACACCACCTGCGGCTTTGGCGTAACGGTCGTGTTCGGGCTCGCTGGAGACGAAGTCTTCCCCCGAGTGCGGCCGGTGGTCCGCTGCTGGGATGCCGCTGCTCACCGCGCTGAGCAGGGCTTGGTCCGCCTCGCGGACGACGGTCTGGCCGCCGGCCCCGTTGCGCGCATCGGGGTGCGCGGTGTGGTCCGCCAGCTCTTGGTCCGCCTGAACGTTGCTCGCGCGCGGGTGGTCTGGTCCGGTGGCGCCCTCCTCTGCGCCGGCGGACCGGGCGACGGGTGTGTCGGACCGGACCAGCGAAGTAGGTTGCTGGTCCGCAGGGTTGGTCCGCGTCTGGTCCGTGGGGTGGTGCCGCGTGATGAGGATGTAGAGGTGGACCGCGCCGGCGAGCGCGAGGGGGGCGAGCGTGGACAGGATCGCCACCACGGTGTCGCCCAGGCGCAGGCCGCTGGGACTGGGTGCCTGCTGGTTGAGGCGCACCGCGTGAAGTGCGTTCGCCCAGATGCTGGATGCGGTGGCCGTACCGAAGAGCGTCCACACGTAAAGCCGTGCACGCAGGGGGGCTTCGGCGAGCACCAGCAGGGCCCGTACGCCGTAGGCAATGAATCCGTCGACCACCAGCGGAAACAGGTAGGTCAGAAATCCGCGAACGTGGATGGCCACGGCCATCTGCTGGAGCGCGTCGTACGACAGCGCGCAGCCGGCCGTGCCGAGGGTGATGATGGCGAGGCGGTCCCAGAAGCCGATGGGGGCGGCGGCATGCGCGGGGGAGTCCATCACGCGGCTTCCCCATAGGCCGTGCGAGTTTCCGAGTCGCAGGAAGCTGCGGCGTCTGTGACGGCCACGGACGAGGCCTTCGCTGGTCCGCCGGCCTCACGCGTGGCGGACATCTGCTGGAGCCACTGGTGGTCGCGCGCCGATACCTCCTTGGCCTGCTCACGCATCAGCTTGCGGGTGTAGTCGAAATCGCTCTGCAGCAGCATCGCCAGACGTTCGACGCTCCACTCGCGGAGGTAGGCCTGGCGGACCACAGCGTTGCGTTCGGGGATCGACAGGGCGACATCGCGGCCCCGGAAGACGGCGTGTACGCGGTTGTAGTCCAGACGCTTGGCGACCTTGTTGTGGAAGGGGCGCCGGTCCTTCTCCGTGAGTCCGGCTCGGAATCCCTTCCGGGCGTCGCTGTCCATGGCGCCGTCGAAGCATTGCTGCACGACCGGGCAGCTCTTGCAGATCGCCCGGGCTTCCTCGGTGCTCTTGCTGTTGGTGGCCGTGGGGAAGAAGACCTCGTCCGCTTCGGCGGGGTCCATGCCGTAGCAGGAGCCTCGCTCGGTCCAGCTGCGATCGGTGATCCCGAGCATGCCGACGATGGGGTTCTCGTGGGTGGTGATGTATCGCAAGGTGCTCTCCGTGGTGCTTCACGGCCGGCACACGGTCACCACGGCGCGCGCTGCGACGGTGCAGCGCGGCGTGGCGGGTCCAGGCGGTGAGGGCGGGCAGGGGCGCGGACTTAGACGCCGCGCTGGTAGGGAAGTTGGTCAGGCCGAGGCTCGTGTCCGGCGGCGGTCCGGCCCGGACATGGCGATCTGCTGGCACATCCCCGCGAGGCGCGAGGCGACCCGGTCACCGATCTGCTCACGCAGGACCGGCTGCTCCGCTGGCATCGTGGCGGAACGGACCGGGGCGAGGTTGCTGGTGATCAGCGTCGGCAACTCGCGGTTGTAGCGCCAGTTGATGAGCCGGTACGTCAGCTCCTCGGTCCACCGGGTGGTCGTCGCCGCGCCCAGGTCGTCCAGGTGCAGTACGGGGATCCGCACGAGGCGCCGCATCATCCACTCCGGGTCGACACCCGCGCTGGGGCGCATTTCGGCGTAGAGGTCGGCAGCGGTGATGGACTCCCACCGCACCACGGTCCCCGTGGCGATCAGCGCCCGGAGCGCCCCGAAGGCCTCGTACGTCTTGCCGACCCCGGTCGCGCCGAGCAGCAGCAGCGAGGGGCCGGTCGAGACCTCCCGCCGTCCTCCCGTCGTGGGGGCGGTGGCGTTCGCGACGACGTCGTCCACCCACTGGCGGACACGCGGGTCCGTGATCGTCGCCTTCTGGTAGCGCGAGGGGATGCGCTGTTGGGCGGCCTCAAGCGCCGGGATGCCAGCGGGTGTGTCAGCCAGCGGTCGGTCCGGGTCGATCCCCAGCTCTGCGAAGCGTGCCGGCCAGCGGCGGACCACGGCGGCCGTGCCCAGCTTGTGCGGTCCGGAGGTGTCGAAGCGTCGGGTCACAGGGACTCCTCGTAGACGGAGCTGTCAGTGGGGTTCTGCCAGGGCTGATACGCGGGCCGGGCGCTGGCCCAGAGCCCCGCGCCGGAGGCGGACGCCGGGGGAGAGGCGTTCAGTGCCTCGTTGACCAGGCTCGGCAGGACGCTGGCGTGCAGGCCCTTGATGCGCAGCCGCTCCAGGGCGGTGCGGATGACCGCAGGATCGAAACCTTCTTCCAGCAGCCCCTTGGCGTGGCGGCCGATGAGACCGCGCACCGTCTGCGGCACCGGTTGCGAGCAGGCCGACACGTACTCGGCCACCAGGTCCTTTGCCGATACCGATCCGAGTGGGGACTCCGGCGCGGAGGCATCGCCCCCCTTAGGGAAAGATCCAGGATCCAGGATCCTAGATCCAGACGCCGAGCCCTCGCGCAGATGCGTCGAGGCCTCATCGAGAACCGTCTGACCTGCGACTTCCTCAGGATCCTCGGGGACAGCCTGGCGGAGGGCCGGGGGAGCCGCCTCCACGGCGGTCCTGCTGCCAGGGGAGGAGGCCGTGGGGGCCATGGACGGCACCGAATCTGACGAAATGGTGCGATCGAGGACTCGTCGAGTATTCGCCGAATCCTGCGACCGGTCGCCGCCGCAGAGCTCGGCCGGAGTGGTCGGAGCCGTCGTCCGGGCCGGAGCCGAGGAGACCGGGCAGGACGCTCCGTCGCACTCGCTGCACCTGTTGTGAGCCTGGTGTACGGGGCACCGCGGTCGCCGCGACGCTGAGGCGCGGTCGATCTTCTGGTGCTTCTCCCAGGTCACGAAGTGCAGGTAAGCGCCACCGTCGCACCCGGTGTAGCGGCAGATGAGACCAGCGCCGGCCAGCTGGTCGAGGTCCCTGGCTACGTCTGCCGGGGTGTGGTCGGCGCGGAGAGCCCAGAGCCGTCCGGCGATGATCGCGGGGTGGTCACGGAACCGACCGTGGTCGTCAGCCTGGGTGAGCAGGCCGAAGAAGGTGACCATGGCAGTGACGTCGACCGAGGCCAGGTCTTCCGACTCGAAGGCCTCAGGCTTGATCGTGCGGATACGTGCCATCAGACATCGCCGCTGTCGAGGGCGGCGGACCGCAGATCAAAGGTGCGACGTTCCGCCCAGCTGGCTGCAGGGTAGGTGCGGATGATCCGGCGGGCGGCGACGTGCGCCTGAGTACGACTGATCCGCACCGATCGGCCATCGGAGCCGGTCGCCCTCACGTCGAGGTGGGGCCATGCCGTCCGGCCGTCCTGAAGCCGGATCTGCAAGGAGGCGACTTGCGGCAGCATGATGGCGAGCCTCTGCGCCAATGCGCGGGCTCGGAGGGTTGGTGTCTCGGCGCAGGCCGGATTCAGTGGCCTTTTGCGCAGGGCGCTGGTCATGCAAGACTCTCCGGTGAGGTAAGCCCCACACCGGTGTGCCCCGTCAGAAGGGCCGGTGTGGTGGTGATTGATGGATCTCCCGCCCGGGCAAGGGTTAGAGGTCCATTCGGTGTGCGGCGTCTGGGAGTTCGCTCTCCCAGGCGCCGACTCTGTTTCTGGTCCGGTTTCGCTCCCGCTGTCTCGCTGCCTGCCTCCAGCTCGTCGTCTCTCGCCTTCTGCGGGTATGCCCCTCGGGTGACGACGAACATATGCGGATGCCGCGACAAGATCCAGACTTAGCTAACGAAATACCGATCAGACGTGATCGGGGTGCCAGCATTGACGCTCACTGTGGACCTGCGGAGTGACGCAATTGGTGTGGCGATCGCCGAGACGATGCGAGTGAAGCTCGTGATCATGATTCCCCCTGCAGCAGCCAGTTGTGAGCGGATCTTGAAATGGTCGGTCGGAGGGATTTAAACCCGACTGACCAGCCTCGTCAATCTATGACAAAGAGTCCTATTTCGGGCGCTAGTTGCTTCGTGCCTCGTCGCGGGTGCTGCCGCCTCGCCCTTGCAACTTGCCCTCGCTGGAAGGGGGATGGGGTCACTTCGCGAGGGGGTGGCCCCGGCGTTGTGGGGCGGAGCGGGTCTAGCGAGCTGAAAGTCGGCAATTTGTTGCCGATTCCCAGATCGGAAATCAGTTGCCGATTTCCGTGTCCGATTCGCTCTCAAACGCACCGTGTGCCCCGGTGGGATCGTTCTGGGGTGTGAACTTGCAGCGAGGTGTCATTGGTCACAAGGGGGTGATCTTGACCCTGAAGGCAGGAGCGCGGAGTCGAGGGGGCGGGGTGCGTTCCCGGTTTGACTCTTCGGTCGATTGGGGGAGGCGCGGCCGTTGGGCGGAGTGCCTTTGGCGGGCGCACCTGATGGTCGTGTCTGATCCGAGGCGGGCTTCTCTGCTCTCGGAGGGGCTGGGTACTCGTTGAGTCGTGGGCCGCCTATGGTCATGGCGCGTCGGGGGCCTGCGGGGCACTTTCGAGCGAATCCGCTGGTGGAGCCTGAGTGGGAGAAGGGGAGGGGTGCTTCTGGGGGTCTTTGGTCTGGAGTGCTTGGGCACAAGGTCCTTGCATCTGGATCTGGTGCGTGGTCCTTCTGGTCGATATTCCTGTCGGTGCGCGTGAAGTGTGAGCTTTGGAGGGGTAAGCGGGCGTATTCTCGAGATGCCTGGCCTCGGGGGCGACGGCTTGTCGCCAAAATCAGCGCATCCGGTAGCTGTGAGAGCTGCCGCTTATTTCTCGCTACCCGAATGAGGTGCCGCCGCTATGCAACACGGAGCCGATCCGATCCCGCCAGGTGATCTGGATTCGATGCCTGGTCAGGTGATGGGGTTCGCGGGCCTGCTCAAGGCGTGGCGTGCGTCCGCCAGTGCGCGCCGGGGGCGGACGATCACACAGAAGGAAGCTGCGGCGGCTATCAAGCGCTCCGTTCGTTCGTACGGCGCCATAGAGCGGGGTGCTACTGCCACCAGGCTCACCAGTGAGCAGTGTGAGGCGCTCGCCGAGCTATTGATGCTGAGCCGGGATGAACGCCGAGCCTTGATGCTCCACAGTCTTGGCACCTTGCCGGAGACGGCGCCTCGCCGGCCCGACCCGCGAGTTAAGAAGGCCCTGCAGCTGTTCATCGATCAGCAGATGCCCAGTCCTGCCTACCTCAGTGACGGCACGTGGTCCATCTTGGCGTATAACCATGGAATGGCTGAATGGTGGCCATGGGTGACGGAGCCTGACGCGAATCTCATGAGGTGGGCGCTGCTCTCGCCTGAGGCTCGCGTTCAGTACTCCGACTGGGAAAAGCATGCGGAGGTTTACGTTCGTCTGCTGAAGTTCGCTTTGGCGAGCCGGAGTGGGGACAAGGCTTTGCTGCGTCTCATTTCGGACGTCTGTGCCGACCCAGACGTTGATCGAATCTGGAAAACGCATTACGACCTTGGTGCCGACCGTGACGGTCATGTATTCCACATGAACGTTCCTGCTCTCGGCGAGACTGTGGAAGTAGTCAGCCATGTCCTCTTCCCGGCAAGCCTGCCCGAATGTCGACTCGTAGTCATCACCTGGGTGGAGGGGGACGAGTCCAACAGCCACAGCCTTGACGCCCTGGGTGGTGTGCGCGATTCCTGGGCGGAGAGGGCGAGCGGTGTCCGCCATGACTCCCGGGACTGGACACGCCCTGCTGAGATTCCTCGACGAAGCGTGTCCTGTTGTACGCCGGACGAAGCCGCAGCTCTTGCTGGCGATGGTGGTATCCATCTTCCGGCGCTGAGCAAACATGTTGGCCCTGACGTGCGGCTGACGCTGTCACCTTCGAGCGGGTCTGTGATCTGGGCGACTCGGGAGTGCGGAAAGTGGGCCGTTGCGGAGTTCGACGCGTCGGCTGTCCTGTCACACTTCCCACTCGCACAGGATCCGGACACCACGACAGAGCTCGATGCCCTAACGCGTACCACTTTGGCCTGCCCCCACCGGCCGGCCGGTACCAAGCGATCCCGGGCAGTCTCGCGCGGGCAGATCAGAGCCATACGAGCCGGTGCGTGTCCGCCAGTTGCCGCTGGCCGGATCTAGCTGGAGAGCGACTGCGGTGAAGTCGCATGACGATCCCACGCGAGCCTCTGCTCAACTCGTAACGGATGCAGCCGGCTAGTCGCAGCTTTGCTGTCTTGTGGACGGAACACATTGTCGAATTTCCCAGGAGGAGCCATGCCCCGTTTCAACTACCTGTGTCCCATCCGCTGGTCAGATATGGACGCCAACAGCCACGTCAACAACGCTGTTTACCCCCGCTATCTTGAAGAAGCGCGGATGAACATGTTCGAGGCGCTTGTGCCCAGCGATCCCACGGAGCGCCTCAGTAAGAACTTCCTCCTCTCGGAGCAGTGGATGAAGTTCTCCAAGCCGCTTGTCTACAGCAAGGAGCCGGTGGAGATCGAGGTGTGGGTGACAAGATTGAAGGGCGTCTCGTTTGAACTCGCCTATGAGATTAAGGACAGCGGAGGCGTGTACGTGTCCGCGACCTCCAAGATGGCTGGCTTCGACTCAGTTGCCGGACGCGTTCGTCGCTTTGATGACGACGAACGCGCTGTCCTTGGCAGCTTCCTGGACGAGTCATAGAACTGGATTGAGGTACAGGGCGGTGTGGAACATCGCCGTGCCGTTGGGTGACGACCTCGGAGAGTGCGGCGAGCGTGGTCTGGAGCGATGACGGCCGTGGCGGCGATGGCGGGTTCGATCTGGCCGGTCATGGCGAGCCAGGCGAGTGCCTTCCAGGCTGCGAGCAGGAAGAAGACGCCGCAGGCCGGTGCGGAGGAGATCGGCAGGCCCGCGGTGCCGCGTCCCCGTTCCATTGGGCGAGGCAGAGGGCCTCTCGGCGTGGGGTTGGCTGGGGCCCCCGTCAGAGGCCCCATGCTTGCTTCCGGCTACCCCTTCATGGCGCCCACCAGGGCCGCTCGCTCGGTCAGCGTGCGGACAGCCTGGATCTTTGCGTGGGGTTTCAACCTACGTCGCATCGTGTCGAAGTGCTCGTCTCCCCTGGATGAGGAGAGATGCTCGTACTCGTCCAGGAATCTGTTCCACGAGTCGCACGCAGCCTCCACGTGTCCGTAGGAGTGCTGGCGTTGTGCGAGCACTGCATAGGAGTGCAGGCGGCCTTGCCGCTGTCCTGATGGCTGAATGCGGATGGATTCCTTTAGTGCACGGATGGATCCGGAAAGGTCACCCGTTTCGTTGAGTACGTGCGCTTCGTGAAAGAGGAGGGCGGTCCGGTCATACCCGCCGACGGAGTCCTTGCCGTCGTCAGCCCTCGCCAGAGCATCGCCGGCTTCCCTCAGCCGGTTGAAGGCCTGCCGCCGGTCTCCCACCATTGCGGCCCCGTGGGCCTGTTGGCCTCGCAAGAAGGCAGTCAGGCGCGGTCCGGCCACCGGAGCTGCCTCGGCCGCCGAGTCAGCCAGCTCCAGCGCTCGCCGTCCATAGCCGAGGTTCGAGGCCTGCAACGACATCCCGCGGAGCGTCCGGCAGTACGTGATGTGGTCTTCCGCCTCACCAGCCAGTTTGAGGGCGGACACGTAGTACTGCTGGCCCAGGCTATGTGCCCGCTCGTACATGGCCATCCAGCCCGTGAGGTAGGTCAGGTCGGAGGCGGCCGCGAGCATGTCGCGTCGGACCTCGTCGGAGGCTTGCGCCTTCAGCCATGGGCCGACTGAGTTCACCAGGAAGGCCGCAGCCATCGGGCGAGCATGCCCCGCGCCCAGCTCATCGAGGATGTCAGCTATCCGGTCGGTCATCGTTCGCACGATGGCAACCTGGCCGGTTCCGATCCTCGTAGTGGCCTTCCCCGGCAGTACCGGCGCAGGCTCAGCAGCCACGGCCAGATCAGGGAACAGGGGAACGATCAACGCTGCGGAGAAGATTCCGGCGGCGAGAATGCCGCGCCGGGACGGGTCCATATCGGCCTTTCCGAGGTCTACAAGTTCCCCCACAGTGTCCTGGGTTGTCGCAGACGGCGGCGGCGTGAGACCAGCCTCGGAGAAGGTGACGGGGCGGCCCAGTTTCCGCGCGAAGGCCTCGATGATCAACGCTCTGACCTGTGAACGAGGCTGATGGCCGGCGATCCACTGGGAGACAGCCGGCTGGCCGTAGGTGAGGCTCAGTCCGGCCTCGGCACCAACCCGGTTGATGATGCTCGCGAACTGAGACCGGGACCAATTCGCCTGGTCAAGGAGCGAGGGCAAGCCCGTGTTGGGCGTGCGTGAGCGTTCCGCCATGTGCAACTCCCGACATTGCATGGCTTGCATACTCTGCTGACCTCTCCACGGTACTCGCGGAGCGTGCTGGTGCGGTTACCTCTTCACAGACCCGAGCAGGCTGTGACGAGGGAGGCCCAGGTGACCACAGTTGCCCCCGATCAGAATGAACAGACCGACGTCGAGCACGACTTGTGCTCAGACGACCTTCCGGTTGACCTGGAGACGATCCGCCAGAGCATCACCCTGGCGAAGGCCCTCGGGCTGCTCGCGCCCCGGGCGGAGATCGACGAACTCGCCCTGCACATGCGGGCCCACTTGGCGCTGCTCCTGGCCGAGGACATCGGCGATGAGTCCCAGCTTCGGGAGTTCTACCGGCGCGGGTACCGGCTCCTGGAGAGCGCCCGCCGGGTGACCGGGGCGACAGCGAACTTCGTGGCGTGGGAACACCTGCAGCGGGTTACGTCGACCACCGAGAGCTGTGCCCGCCTGTGGGAGATCCGCCACCAGCACGCGGGCGCTGCGTGAGCGCGGTTGAGGATCAACCGAAACTGCCCGCGGGAGACCTGCGGTGATCCGCAGCGCAGCCGGACCGACGGAGTACCACCGGGCAGGGGCCCGGCTGGTCTCCTGGGGCCGTCGCGCCCAGCGGCGCATACCCGGGCCGTGAGGACGGTGTCCCGACCAGAGGGACCACACACGTGCCACGGCGCCTGGCCGTTCTCCGCGTACGACGCCCCGGTCGTTACCCCCACGGGTGCGGTCAGCTCGGGGGCCGCAGGGCCAAGCACGACTAGAAGCATCACCTCATCCGGAGCGCGAAGTTCGTCCGGATGCTCCAGGAACTGAACGACAGGGAGCCAGCACGTGACCGAAACCGTCGAAGAATCCACCGCGTCCGCCGAGGAGCTGCGTACCGCGATGACGGACCAGCTCGTCAGGGCGGGCACGATCCGCACCAAGCGGGTCGAGGCCGCGTTCCGGACCGTTCACCGTCACGCGTTCGCACCGGACGCACTGCTCGTTGAGGCATACACCGCCCACGAGGCCGTGCGTACGAAGAGGGACGAGTACGGCATCGCCACCAGCTCCGTCTCGGCCCCCGACATCCAGGCGATGATGTTGGAGCAGGCAGATCTCCAGGTGGGAATGAGGGTCGGCGAGATCGGCTCCGGCGGCTACAACGCTGCCTTGATGGCCGAGATCGTGGGGCCGAACGGATCGGTTGTCACGATCGACATCGACTCCTACGTGACCGACCGGGCGCGCACCTTGCTGAACGCGGCGGGCTACGGCTGGGTGGAGGTGTTCCTCGCCGACGCGGAGCACGGCTTGCCCGACCACGGGACGGTGGACCGGTGGATGGTTACCGTCGGCGCCTGGGACGTTCCCCCTGCGTGGACTGATCAGCTGGCAGAGGACGGGCGGTTGGTCGTGCCTCTGCGGATGCGCGGCCTGACCCGGTCGGTCGCCTTCGACCGCGATGGTGACCGTCTCGTCTCCCGGTCGGCGCAGGTGTGCGGGTTCGTCACCATGCAGGGTGAGGGGGAGCACGCGGAGCGTCTGCTGCTGATCCGGGGCAAGGAGATCGCCCTCCGCTTCGATGAGGGGTGGCCGGCCGACGCCGAGGCCCTCAACGGTGTGTTCGACACCGAGCGTGTGGAGACGTGGTCGGGGGTCAGCGTCGCGCGTACCGAGCCGTTCACCGGCCTCCAGATGTGGCTGGCGACCGCTCTGGACGGCTTCTGCCTGATGGCCGTGGACCCTGATCTGGACACCGGCCTCGTCGCCCCGCAGAACAAGCAGTCCTGCCTCGCGCTCCTCGATGGCGACTCCTTCGCCTACCTGACCATCCGCCGTGACGGGAACCGGGCCGAGTTCGGTGTGCACGGTTACGGCCCGCGCGCCGAGGCCGTGTCCGCGGCCCTGGTGGAGCAGATCCGGACGTGGGATCGCGACCACCGGCAGGACGAGCCGGTGATCTACGCCTACCCGATCAGCACCCCCGAGACCGACCTGCCCGCCGGGCGCGTCATCACGAAGCGGCACCGCCGCATCGTCATCTCCTGGCCCCACGAGGGCCAGGCCGACCACCGCACCATCAACGACAAGGAGAACTGATCATGACCCACCAGATCGAACAGGCCACCACCAAGCTCGGCGAATTCAACCTCGACCTGCGCGTGGTCGAGTCCGCCACCCCGGTCGCGAACCTCCTGCGTGCCACCGACGACGGCTGTGGCTCGTCCTGCGGCGGCTCCAGCACCGCGTGCGCCTCCTTCACCGGCGACCCTTCCTGACCCGGTCCGCCACGAGGTGGCCGAGCCCTCACCGCCGGCCGCGGTGAGGGACGGCAGCTGATCTATCCCGCCGCCGGGCACACGGTCGTGTGCCCGGCGGCGTCACGAGGACACCACGACGACAACGGGGGGCACGGGACTATGGCGGGTCGAGGACGGCTGTACCGGGCTGCGGAGGTTGTGCTGGTTCGGGCGACCACCCACCCTGGGCACTGGGTGCCGGCGGTGGACGTGGACCTGACGGGTCCGGGCGGAGTCGAGCGGGGCCGGGGCTGGCTGGCGGCCGTCCACGCCCACGAGCAGTTCCGTGAGGCGTTGGAGGCGGCGAGCCCGGTCTTGGTCGCGCAGACCGCTGCGGTTCTGGCTGCTGACGGTCCGGACGGGCGGGACGTTCGACGGCTGGTGCACTCCACCGCCGCCTACCTGCTGCGCTGGCAGGGTCGGGCGACGCCGTTCGGGTACTTCGCGGGGACCGCTCCCGCCCGCGTCGGTCCCGACCCACAGGCGGACTGGGGGACGGAGCATCGGGTGGTGTTGCGGCCGGAAGCCGACTGGCTCGGTGCCGTGGGCGACCAGTTGGTGGACCGGCCCGAGGTTCTGGAAGGGCTCCTCGTGGTGGTGAATCCGGCCGCCGTCGTCCGGGGAGGGCGCGTCGTCGCCCCGGGCCGGGCGCCGGCCGAGGGCCTGGCACCCCTGGAGGTGTCGGTGGCGGCCACCGGGCCCGTCCGGACCGTGCTGGACGCCGCCCAGGTCCCGGCCGTTTTCTCCGATGTCGCCAAGTCCGTCGCCGCCGCCTTCCCCGATGCCGACGCCGCCTCGGTCCAGGCTCTCCTCGCACAGCTGGTGGACAGCGGCGTCCTGCTGTCCTCGCTGGACGCGGTGGCCACCGACCCCGAACCCGTCGCCGTCCTGCGTGCGGTATTGGGCGGCCCTGCCGTCCACCACGAGCCGCTCCTGGCTCCGACGGAGAAGTCCGCCGGAGGTGTCTCGCCCACCTGGCCGGACACGGTGCTCACCGCCCAGGTCACGATCCCCGCCAACGTCCTGTCCGAGGCGGAGAATGCCGCCTCCGCCTTGCTGCGGCTCTCCCCGTACCCGTTCGGCGCCCCGACCTGGCGCGACTATCACCAGCGGTTCCGGAAGACGTATGGCCACGGCGCGGTCGTGCCAGTTATGGACCTGGTCGCGGACTCCGGGCTCGGGTTACCGTCTGGCTATCTCGGCGCCGCCCACCCGTCGCCGGCCCGGAACCTCTCCGCCCGCGACGAGAGGTTCCTCGCGCTCGCCCAACAGGCCGCGCTCGACCGGGCCCGTGAAGTCGTCCTCACCGAGGAGCTTCTCGCCTCGCTCGCCGTGGTCGGGGGCGCCGACTTGGTGCCGCCGCCGTGCGTGGAGCTGGCCTTCCACCTCCACGCCGACAACGCCGAGGCTGTGCGGCGAGGCCGGTTCGAGGTGTGGGCGGCGTCCGCTGCCCGCCCGTCGTCGTCCATGGCCGGACGCTTCACCGATCTCCTGCCCGAGGATGACCGCGACGCGTGGATTGCGGCGCTGGCCGGTCCGCCCGGACCGCTCCCCGCGCAGCTGCTGTTCCCGGCACGCAGGCGCCGCAGCGGCAATGTGGTCCGTACCCCGGCCGCGACCGGCAACACCATTGCCCTCGGCTGGCCCGACCGCGGCCCCGGCAACATCCCGCTCGCCGAGCTCGCCGTCACCTGCGACGCCCGGCACCTGTACCTGATCTGGTCCTCCACCGGCCAGGTGGTGGAGCCGCGCGTCCTTCACGCACTGGAGCCGGCCGTCATGACGCCGCCCCTGGCCCGCTTCCTGGCCGAACTCGCCGGGGCCCGCCGCACCGCATGGCGGCTGCCGGACTGGGGCGCGGCCTCCCGTCTTCCCTACCTCCCCCGGCTGCGGCACGGGCGCGCGGTGCTGGCCCCGGCACGCTGGCTCCTGGCCGGCACTGCCCTGCCCGGCCCGGCAGCTGCCCCCACCCTCTGGGAGAAGGAGTTCGAGCAGTGGCGGTCCCGCCGCGACGTCCCGCCCTGCGTGCTCTTGGTCGAAGGCGAGATGCGTCTGCCGCTCGACCTTGACGTACCCCTGCACCGGGACCTGTTGCGTGCACGCCTGACCAGGACGGGAGAGGTGGCACTGCGGGAGGCACCTGCCCCGGCAGACGGGTTCATGGGCCGTGCCCACGAGTTCCTCACCGTCTTACACGCCGCCGAACCGGCCCCGGTCCCGCGGCGCTGGTCCACCGTCGCGGCGACGGCCCCGGAGCAGCCTGGCCTCTCCCGCACGGTCTGCGCCCACCTGCACGGGCACCCGGGGAGGCAGGACGAGATCCTCACCGAGCACCTGCCCCGGCTGCTGGCCGGATGGAATCCGGCGCCCCTCTGGTGGTTCACCCGCCACCACGACAGCAGCCACCCCGAACGTGACCGCCCCCTGACCTTCACCATGCATGTCGACGAGGGCGGGTTCGGACCGGCAGCCGCCCGCCTCGGCAAATGGGCCGACGGACTGCGTCGCCAGGGCATGGCCGCCCGGCTCGACCTGGCCGCCTACCAGAGCCAGGACGGCCGGTACGGGTACGGACCCGCTCGCGCCGCAGCCGAAGGGGTGTTCGCGGCCGACAGCGCCGCCGCCCTCGCGCAGATCACGTACGCCACCCACACCGGTATCCCCGCCGAGGCGCTCACCGCTGCCTCCCTCACCGACCTTGCCACCGCCTTCGCCCCCACTCCGGCCGAGGGCTGGTCCTGGCTGTCCGCCAACCTGCCGCGCGAGTCCGGCCCGGTGGACGCCGTCCTGGTGCGGCAGACACTCGCGCTGGCCGACCCCGACACGTCGCGCCACGAAGCCGGCGCCCGCCCGCTCCTGGCCGCGTGGACGGCCCGCGCCGCCGCTCTCACCTCCTACCGCTGGGCTCTGGACGGTCAGCGCGAAGACCCGCTGACCGTCCTGCGGTCGCTCCTTCACCTCCACCACGTGCGTGCTCTCGGCGGTGGCCCCGACCGCGAGGCGCTCACCCTCCGCCTCGCCCGCACCGCTGCCCTCGCCCACACCCACCGCACCGATCGCCGCCGAGGTCGCTCATGAACGCCACCACTGTCCTCGCGACCCGGTACGGCCGCCGTCTTCAGACCCCTGACCCGGCCGCGGACCCGGCGCTGGGCCAGTCCCTGAGCCAGGGAGCAGCCGGAATCGCGCTCTGGCACGTGGAAAACGCACGGTGCGGTGCCGGGTCGTGGGAGCCGGTGAAGGCGTGGCTCGCGGCAGGGGCCCGCGCCGACGTGACGGCCACCGACTCCGCCTGTCTCTCCTACGGGGCGCCGGCCCTCGCGTTCGTCCTGCACGCCGCCGGGGCCGACGGCACCGCGCGTGACCGTCTCGACGCCGCGACCGCAGCCCTGGCCCACCGTCGCGTGGCAGCCGGCCGGGCTCGTATCCGGTCCGGTGCCCTCCCGGCCTTCGCCGAGTACGACCTCCTGCACGGTCTGACCGGTATCGGCCTCCACCTCCTCCACCACGCCCCCGGTGATGACGCACTCGCCGCCGTCCTCAGCTACCTCGTCGCCCTCACCCGCCCGGTGACCGTGCACGGCGAACAGACGCCGGGCTGGTGGTGCGTCCACGACCCCGCCCGCCACTACACGCCGGGCGGACACGCGAACTTCGGGATGGCCCACGGCATCACCGGCCCCCTCGCTCTCCTCGCCCAAGCGGCGCGCCGGGGAATTCTCGTGGAAGGCCAGATGGAGGCCGTCTCCACCTTGACGGACTGGTTCGACCGGTGGCGTCAGGAAGGAGAGGGCGGCCCGTGGTGGCCAGAGACGATCACGCGAGCCGAGATGGCGACCGGCCGCCCATCTGGCTCCGGTTCCGGCCGTCCATCGTGGTGCTACGGCATCCCGGGCATCTCCCGCGCTCTTCAACTCGCCGCCCTGGCCACGGCTGACACCGGCCGTCAGGAGGCGGCCGAGAACGCACTGGCCGCTTGCCTCGCCGACGCCGGCCAGCTCGGCCGGATCACCAGTACGGGCCTGTGTCACGGCATGGCCGGACTGTTCCAGACCGTCTGGAGGACTGCCCAGGACGCCCGCACGCCCGACCTGTCCGTCGCCGCAGACAGGCTCGGCACCGTTCTCATGGGTCAGCGCGCCGAGAGCGACCCCGGACTCCTAGAAGGAGCAGCCGGACAGGCCCTCGCCCTGGCCACTGCCGCACGAGGCCGACCGCCCGCCTCTGGCTGGGACGCGTACCTCCTCATCAGCTGACCCTCGACCGGCGCGGGTGGCTGACGCCACCTGTGCCGACCACACCTGTCTCGTCCCCTTCCCCGGAGAGGATCCATCCCGATGACCACCCTGCACGTCCCCGAGCAGACCGAGAGGGCAGTCCTCGCGGTGCTGGCCGGGCAGTCCGTCGCCGCAGCTGCCATCCACGCCGGGATCGATGCCGAAGAACTCGGCGACGCCACCGCCCTGTACCGGGCCGCAGGGCAAGCCGCGCTCGCCGAGCAGGTCGCCAGTCGCGACTGGCACCAGTCCCGCGTCGAGTTCGCGGACTTCGACCGGGCCGAGGACATCGCCGCCCACCACCTTGCCCCCCGTCTACGTCCCCTGGAGGACTCCGGCCTGCTCGCTGCCTGGTGGTTCATCCGTAAGGCACCCTGCTGGCGGCTGCGACTCCTACCCGCCGCTGGTGCTGATCCCGGCCACCTCCACGAGGCCTTGTCCGAAGTCCTCGGATCCCTTGTTCAGTCCGCCGAAGTCCTGCGTTGGTGGCCCACCGTCTACGAACCGGAAGTTACGGCCTTCGGCGGGCGCGAAGGCATCGACATCGCCCACGGTCTCTTCCACGCAGACTCGCGCCACTTCCTCGAACGCACTCACCACGTCCCCGGCCTCGGGCGGCGTGAGACGTCGCTTCTGCTGGTCACGGCAATGCTGCGGTCAGCCGGGCTCGATTGGTTCGAACAAGGAGATGTCTGGGACCGGGTCTCTCGGCTACGCCCCCTGCCCGGCGACGTCACCCCCGGCAACCTGGCCCAGACAGCCAGAGGCGTTCACCGTCTCCTGAGCCTCGACACCCGACCGCTGACGGCTGGTGGAGGGGCGATGGAGGCCATCGCCCCGTGGCTCGCCGCCTTCGAAGCCGCAGGCCAGGGCATCGCGCACGCCGCACAGAGCGGCAACCTCCAGCGTGGCCCCCGCCGCGTACTGACGCACCATGTGATCTTCCACTGGAACCGACACGGCCTGTCCGCCCGCACTCAGGGAGTCCTCGCCCACGCCGCCCGCGCCGCGATCCTGGCTCCCACCGCAACCAGCTGACCAGTGGCAGGTGCGGAGGAGTCGCGTCGATAACTCAGCAGGCCGGGCTGACCCATGGCGTCGTCTGCTCGCGCTGAGCTTCCGGCGTCTGATCAAGGCCGTTGGATACGACCTGCACGTCACGGACTTCGACGCCGTCTGCGCCACGCCCAACCACGACATTGCGCGGTACTTCGAGCAGATGGGGCCGCGAGGTCCTGTCACTCAGCTGGCCTGGCCGGGCGAAAAGCTGGACCCGACTTACTGGGCAGCGGCAGCTGATCGCACCACCTAAAACTTGCCGTGGGCCAGCACCATCCGGTGTCGCTCCTCGTGACGGGGCCTACGCCCAGTACGAACAGCCCAAGGATTCCCTGGTTCCGAGGGTGTCGGAGAGCCGGTCTCGAACCGGCCGACGGCTGATGAGCGCCGGAGGACTTGGTTATCCGGTCAGCGATGTAGGTGCTCCTGATGAACCCGATCAGGGCCCAGGCGCAATGGACCGCCCCCGCGCACGGAGTCGGCCCTGAGGATGCAGACCACGACTCGACGGCCGAGTGGTGGATCGAGTGGATGATCCATCTGCCCAGCTGCAACGCGCTGAGGGTGCGGGGTGTTCGCTGGCTGGCGCCCAGTATCGCCGTGCACTTGGCCGTCCTTCCCGATCGGCGACCAGCCCTTTGGATATCGAGGCTGGCGGCTCCATTTCTGTAGCCCAAGGTCCACGAAGGGGAAGTCGTTCCGGTACCGGCCTTGCCGCGCAGGTGGTACGCGGTCTGCCGTTGAGGGGCGGTCGATGAATCGAATGTGATCGGGTACAGCTCGGCCGGGTGAAGGCCCGGACGTGGGTGAATGCCGCAATGGTGGCTGTTGTCCGTTGGCGTTCCCTGTGCCGGAACCAAGTCGAACATTCCCAGTTCGCTGGTGGCAGACGAAAAGGCACGCGACAGGTGTGGAGACCTTGCCGCAATCCATGTCAACGTACTGACCTGCCCAAAAGGTGGTGGTCATAACGTTGGTCTATGGGGGGCAGTAGCCGGTCGGGCCATGTGAAGCGGTTGTAGGTCATGCCGTCCGGATCGACCAGGCTGAATGAAGGCGGAGCGGTGTGGCCGTTCAGTGAGCGTATATCAGCTGATCCAGGAATTCGGAAATCTCGAATTCTCTGCAAGATTGGTCCCGTCGCACCTGCTGCACCCGGTGAGACGATTGCGTGGGTCTCATCGCCTCCGGCTTTCGTGGGTGTGAGGAATATGTTCTTGGAGAGGGGAAAATGTTGGCGCGCGGAGGGAGCTACGTTTTGCTTACATCGGCTGAAGTCGCTGATTGGTTGAAGGTCAGTGAGGTAACGGTGAAGAACAAGCATCGGGCGTGGGGGCTCAGGTCGCAAAAGGTTGGGCGTCTGTTGCGCTTTCGTGAGCGCGACGTTGTGGACTACCTCGACCGAATGTACGGGTGAGAACTGATTTATCGGACGGCATGGCTAGAGAGAAATTTGGGGCGCTAGCTTGGCAGCGGTTTTTCAGAAGTGCAAGGAAGAGGCTCGGAGCAAGAACTATCCGTGCGGAGGGGTAAGATGTGGTCACCCTTGGACTGTCCGGTATAGGGAGCCTGGTGGCCGCAGTGGACGCCAACGTGAGGAGACCTTCGAGAAGAAGGGAACGGCGGACGCATTCGCGGCGAAGATCGAACGTGAAAAGGACCTTGGAACCTACATAGAGCCGCTCGGATTCATGACGCCACTCGTAGAGGTGTACCGGGAGTTCATTGCCTCTGGTGAGCGCGTCAATGGAACGCGCTATCAGTACGAGACAAGCCTTCGTCTGCACGTCAGGCCGTACTTCCAGAACAAGCCGATCGGCGCGGTCAAGCCCAAGGACCTCACCACCTGGCTCCGGTGGATGGTCGAGGAGCGCGGCTACGAACCGAGTACAGCTGTAAACCGGTACGAGACGCTCAGTGGCGTATTCAGCTTCGCCGTCGCCAACGACTACATCGTCAAGAATCCTTGTCGGCACGTACAGGCCGGCCGTAGGAGGGCGAAGCGGAGGGTCAAGAAGACGATCCACCTGCCCACGCTGGAAGAGATCGCTACCATTGCAGCCCACTTGCCCGGACCGTACCAGCTCCTGGTGTGGCTGATGGCTGGATGCGGGCTGCGCATCGGCGAGGCCAGCGCGGTGTGCCTCCAGCAGATCGACTTTGAGGCCGGGGTCATCTACGTGGACAGGCAGATTACCCAGGATGGCGAGAACGAACAGCCTAAGACCCGTCGCCAGAAGGCTGCCACTAAGGGACGGGGCCGAGCACACTGCATCCGCCACCTGAAGTGGCGCGACCAGGATGAAGGACGGGCCGTCCCTATCCCGGGAACCATCGTGGAGAGGATCCGGCAGCACGTCGAGCAGCACGGAACCTACCGGGTCCCGACGGGCTTGAATCGGATCGAGGGCGACTACCTGTTTTCGAACGTGGGTGGCACCAACATCCTCATGTACTCGCTCGTGGACCGGCTCTGGCGGAAGGCCAAGGCTGCTGCCGGGATCACCCGGAAGATCACCCCCCACTGGCTCAGGCACTTCTTCGCCTCGGCTGGACTGTCCAAGGGCGTGCCGGTGACGGACATGGCCGAGTGGCTCGGACACCGAGATCCCAAGATCACCTACCAGACCTACGCCCACGTGATGCCGGACGCGCCGCAACGCTTGCGCACGGTAATGGACTCGGTGTTCACCCTCGAATCGGAGCTGACTCTCCCCCTGTCGTTCGAGGCGCTCGCCGAGGCTGCCTAACGGGGAGCGGCATCTTCGTGCGACGCAGGCCGCGCTCTACTCACAGGACGTCAGTGAGGCCTTCTCGGCGATACAGCGCGATCGGCTCGAGCAGCGGCTTGCGGTGTTGTGTCGCGGCGAGCAGGTGGCCCGGCGGCTCCGTCGGCGGCTTCTCGGGGTCCGGCGGCCGGGTTGCGTGGTCGCGGAGGTGGTGGAACTTCGGCAGCTCGGAGGCGACGATGCCGAGGTGGGGGAGTGGGGCCCGCAGACTTCACTCGCCGGCGACGTAGCGGTGGCGGTTGGCTCGCCTCGCGGCGACATTGAGGAGGTACAGGCTGAGGGCGGCCCGCCGCGGGCGCCGGGCCGGCTGCCGTCGGGTACGGGGACGACGGCATCGGCTTCTCGGCCCTGGGTCCGGTGGGCAGTGGCGCACGCTCCCCGAGCAGTTCCGACGTTCAGTCTTCCCGGCTGTGGCAGACCTCCTGGCGTTCGCCAACCAGGGCCTGTAGAGGGGGCGGGGTGTGGGCCAAGCAGCTCTGGAAGGAGCGTACTCTCCGTGCCGCAGAACTCGTGGGCTCCACCTGAGAGGCCCGCAAATACCGCATGATTGTACGAAGTTGAGGGTGTCGGAAGCGGCCTGCGCGGCGACCAGCTCGGCCTGAGTCGCTTCAAGTCCGGCCTGCTCACTGCGCCGCGCGGGCCTGCCAGATTCGGGCGCGTGACTTGGAAGGGTGTCGTTCGTTAAGGCTGGATGACGCGGCGTGGTCCAGGGGTGCGTACGACAGGGAGATCGTCGCGATTGCCGTCGCCGTCGAGCGCGTCGGCTGGCAGTAGGCGGTAACGGTGCAGGATGCCCGCCAACTGCTCGGGCTCGACATCGATTGCAGTCACCAATGCGGCCAGCAGCTCGGCACGAGAGGTTCGCTCACCTGCTGCCGCAGCGGCACGTACCAGTAGGTTCAGTCTGGTGTCGACGACACCAGGCCAGCTCACCGAAGTCACCTGGCGATGCTGTTGGCGCAGCAATTCCATAGCTCCCCCTCGGTGACAGTCAACACATATCGAATATATATTGCGCCCATGGTGATGCTGCTGCAAGACCGTCAGACCTCCGGCCCTGCCGAGACGGCCCCTAGGGTGGTGCGTGTTTCAGGGCGGGTGCTGCAGCCGACACCGGTGTTCGACACGTATTGGCGCTTCGCCTCGGCGCGGCAGGAGGTCTACGAGGGACGGCTTGTCGGCCGACCTCAGCCTTGGACTCACGACCCGATCCTGTCGCAGTACCGCTTCACCAACTGCTACCGGGCTGCCGACCGCGTCAGCCAGACATTGATCGCCGACGTGATCTACCAGGGTTCTCAGGAATGGGAGGAGGTCTTCTTCCGGACCTTGCTGTTCAAGGTGTTCAACAAGGAATCAACCTGGCAGCTACTGACCCGAGAACTCGGCGAAGTGCGTTGGGATGTCTACGACTACGGAGCCTACGACCGAGTCCTGTCGGGAGCGTTCGCCAAGAGCCAGCGGCTCTACTCCGCCGCATACATCGTGCCTCCGCCGCAGCTGGGGGAGAGGCGTAAGCATCTCAACCACTTGAGGCTGTTGGAGATGATGATGGCGACGCGGGCAGCAGAGCGCGTCCTGGGTGCAGCGACGATGCGCGAGGTGTATGAGGTGCTGCTCTCCTACCCGGCACTCGGGCCCTTCCTTGCCTATCAGTTCACCATCGACCTCAACTATGCCTCCGAGATGCCCTTCTCGGAGATGGACTTCGTCATGCCGGGCCCGGGTGCGCGCGACGGGATCCGCAAGTGCTTCGGTCGTTCGGCCGACGGCATTGAGGCCGACGTAATCCGTTACATGGCTGACTCGCAGCAGGAGCACTTCACCCGTCTGGGGCTTCCTTTCGATGGATTGAAAGGACGCCCCCTGCAGCTGATTGACTGCCAGAACCTCTTCTGCGAAGTCGACAAGTATGCCCGAGTTGCGCACCCCGAGATCGCAGGCATCAGCGGACGTAGCCGTATCAAGCAGTCATACCGCCATGATGTCGCCCCGCTGCGCGCCTGGTTCCCGCCGAAGTGGGGCCTGGTCGGCTGAGAGCCTGAACTCAGCCGACCAACTCACGTTTCTACTGTGGCAGAGCCCCGGAAGTTAGGCTCCGAGGTCGAACAGAGGTGCGTTGGCTGTGGCGGCTTGCAGGTGGCCAAGTTCGGTCTTTGTGCAGTCCAGGCGGGCGCTGCCGGCCATGACGGTCAGCGTGCCTGGTTTCAAGCCTGTCTGGCGTGCCACCCATTCGCAGAGGTGGCCGAGCGCGAGGTAGTTACCGTAGGCGCGCTCGAACATGTAGTGGCTGCGGTAGTAGGCGGCTAGGTGGACGCTATCCGTGGAGGCGTCCATCTGGAAGGAGCAGTGGCTCAGGCAAGGAAAGTCTCGCGGCTGAGTGTCCAGCGCGGCCGCGCGGATGACGGCTTCAGTCTCCGGTGCGGATTCGGGTGGATCGTCTTCGTAGGCTGCTTCAGTGTCTAGAACGTGAGCCGTGCCGGCCTCATAAACGGCGCTCCATCGTGCGGTCTTACGCAACGACTCCATGCGGCTGATGACCCGGGCAATCTGGTCAACTGGCTCGGACTTCTTATCGGCTCCTGGATAGGCGATGAGCCGACCGAAGTAGGTGCCATGGGCGTTTCGCCTCACCCTCCGCAGCCGCGGATACAGAGCTCGGTAGCGTTCGGCGAGTTCCTCATGGGTCGCGCAGGTCGCGGCGAGCTGGACGGGGAAGAGGGTGTTGACGACGGTGTCGATTGGATAGAGCGGATCCGTGCGGGCCGCCCGGCGCCGGTCGAGCTCGCTGCGCAGGCCCGAGTTCTCCTGCAGCGGGTTCGCGATGCGTACCACGGTGTGGAATGCCCTCGACTTTGGCAGCGATGCAAGCCGCTCGCATGCTTCGAGCCATGCGGTGGAGACATCGGGGGCGTCGACGGTGAAGGTGTGCAACGGCTCACTCCTTGTCGGCCAGGCTGCGGATCGTAGAGCTGGGTGAAGCGACGAAAGGGCGAGGCCCGGGGGTTAGTCGCGGTAGTAGTCGGAGCCCTGTCGGTCGGGTGTCCGGCGGACGATCAGATGGAAGAGGTCCGGGCTGCTGGCCGCCGTGGCGGTTAGTGTGCACGCGCCATGCAGCTCCTCACCGACCCACACCGCCTGAACCTGGGGGAGCGCGTCGGGTAGATCCAGCAGTGAGATCTGGCCGCTGACCTCGGGCAACGTGGTGCTCAGGCCCAGGGGCAGGTGGTCGAAGCTGCCGCCGGGAATCTGCAGCAGCAGGCAGTCGCCGACAGCTGCATACACGGTGGCCCGGTGCGCCGAGGGCGTCAGCACGTGGAGGTGGGCCTTGGGGGCCAGTGGCAGCGAGCCGGCGAGTTCTGCCTTCAGGGCGCCAGGGGAGTGCTTGAGCCAGAGCGTCTCGGTCGATCGGTCGATCATCTTCAACCGCACAAGGTGCCGCACGGTCGTGGCGTAGGGGGTGCCCATCCAGCGCGCCATCCGGTAGACGTCGTGGGGGGATCCGGGCCGGTCCGTCAGGCCGCAGCGGGCCAGTGCAGCCCGTGCAACCGGCCGTGGCATCAGGAACCAAGAAGCGAATGCCTCAGCGTCCCGTTCGTGTTGCGGCCAGCCCTCTCCCCACCGTCCCACCTCCTGGTCCTTGTGGTCGTAGCTGGTGCCGTGGCCCAAGCGATGGTGGCCGAGCTCGTGGGCTGCGGTATGCCGCATGCTTACCTCTTCCAGCCCGACGTTGATCAGGCATGCAGGACCTCCCTCCGAGGCGTCCACGTATAGCCCCAGCAGGCCGCCCAGCCCCCGCCCCATCACGTCGATGCCTTCGGCGCGCAGGGAACCGAAGACATCGACGTAGCCGGCCTCGTGGGCGACCGAGAGGTCCTTGTGTGCTTGAGCAGCCGCGATCATCGCGACCCCGTGAGCATCGTTCCAGCTCACTCCGCCTGCCCCGCTCGCAGGGGAGAAGGAGCCTGATCCCCTTCGCGCTCCTCTGCCTCTCGCTTCGCGTGCAGGTACTGGATGAACCTCGCCACCTCGATGCGGTCGCCTTCGCTCAAGGGCTGCTTCGTGCGCGGCAGACCGGCCAGAGCATGCTCCCCAGCATCGGCGGCCTCGTCCTCGTCGAGGAAGTAGGACACAGATAGCCGGTAAAGGCGGGCGAGCTTCTTCAGCTCCATCACCTCGACCCGGCGCACACCTCGCTCGATGTCGCTGACTGCCGAACGCACAATGCCAGTGCGCTCAGAGACCTGCTGCTGGGACAGTCCCAAGTACTCACGCGTTTCCTTGAGCCGCCGGCCCAAGTGGGAGCGCTGCTCGGCCTCGGCCCCCGGGTCGGACTGTGCCTTGGCATTCATCGTTACTGCTCCTTCGACTGCATGGTGTCGTACACGGTCTCGGCGAACGCCCACACCGAGCGCAGGGAGCGGCCAGCCTCGGCATCGGCAGGGACGGACACCCCGAAATGTTGCTCAACCCGGGCCAGGATCTCCATCACCAGCACTGAGTCGACTGGCAAGTCCTGTCCCCTTGCCGCCAGTTCCTCGTGCACTTCGTCTGCAGGGCGGTCCTGATACCGAGCCAGGAAGTCGATGACGATGTCGACGATCTCCTGAACGGTGTGCGGCGGCATGTCTTGCATCCGGCCCTTTCCTTCAACTTCCGGACAGAGGACTTGACGTGACCTACTGTAGAGCTCTGTCGGGAAATCCGACAGAGCTGCCTGAAGATCCTTCAAGGAGTGTGCGTGCACCTCGCCCGTTATCAAGAAGCCGCCCTCAAGACCTTGCAACCCGCCACCGGTGACATCGACCCAGTCCTGGTACCCCTCCTCGGGCTCATGGGCGAGACCGGCTCCGTGATCAGCGCCTACAAGAAGCGACTGCGTGACGGGGCTGAAGCCACACACTCGAAGCAGCAGTTGCGTGAGGAACTCGGCGATGCCCTGTGGTACATCGCTGCGCTTGCCCACCGACTCGACCTCAGCCTTGAGGACATTGCCGCCGCAAGCCTGGAGAAGGCTAAGGATCGTTGGCGTGCCACGCCCGATAGTGAGCGTCCTTCCTTCGACACCGCCTACCCGCCTCACGAACAGCTTCCCCGCCGCACCATCGTTACCTTCACCCCCACCCCTCAACCTGACGGACGGACCGTCATCGTCGTCACCCGCGAAGACGGTGCCACTGCGGGCAGCCCTCTCACCAGTGCTAGCCACGTCGAAGACGACTACCGATTCCATGACGCCTTCCACCTCGCCCACGCTGCAGTCCTGGGCTGGTCACCCGTCAGCCGCTTTCTGCTTGGCTGTAAGCGACGGAGTCGCCCAGGCGTCGACGAAGCAGAGGACGGTGGCCGCGCGATCGCAATCGAAGAGGGCATCAGTGCATTGGTCTTCTCCTATGCCAGCCGTCACCACTACTTCGAGAACGTCCGTCACGTAGACCACGAGCTACTGACCACCATCGACCACATGACAGCCCACCTCGAAGTGAGCGTGCTGAGGGCCGCCGACTGGGAGAAGGCAATCATGGTCGGCTACGAGGCCTGGCGGCAGCTGCGCAAGCACGGCGCCGGTCGGCTTGAACTCGACCTCGATGCACAGACTCTGTCGTTCCTCGAGCCCTGACCCGGCGCTGCCAGTCAACTCGGCGCAGAAGGTAGTGCAGCAGGATGGGTGGATGGAAGCGGTGTGCTCGGTGTGCGCGTGGCCGGTCCAACTCCGGTGTATGAAGAGGACGTCGCCTTCGGCGAAGACGTTCTGCTTCGCGTGCATGCTCGGGGATCGGTACTCGAGGCGGATCCGGTCCCAGCCCTGTTCGGTCCAGACACGATTCGGCAGCTGAGGCAAGGGCCGGGGCGCGCCCATCGGGTGAAGGCGCCAGAAGGACTCTCGGGTGAGCGGGGTATCGGCAGTCATGACGTGATCCACGGAAGCACCGCTCCAATCGGCCGCCGCTCTCTAGGGCTCCGGTCCACTGTGCGGCCCATTGCGGCGGGCCATGCGCTTGGCCGGGTCGGGGTGGCTCTGTGGGCCCTGAGAGAATTGCAGGCGAGAGTTCAGTCGGAGGGGGAGCGTGTGCAAGCGGTACAGATCATCGGGGTGCATGGGATCGGTCAGGCCGGGTCGTCCCGGCGGCAGTTGACCGAGGATTGGGGCAAGGCGCTCCAGCGCGGCATCAAGGAGTTCACCGATCGGCCCGGCCAGACCCCCACGCTCCACATGCCGCACTGGACACCACTGGTGATCAAGGGTACGGACCGTCTGGGACCGGAGGACGATCCGTTCGGGGAGTCCGTACTGATGGCCTCCGAGGAAGAGGAGTTCGTCGCGGACGCCCTCCGTGACGCGGTCCGCCCCGAGGACCTGGCCTTCGCCGAGGAACAGGCACTGGCAACTCTCGGCCCCCCGAAGTTGTGGTCACCACGCATCACCCGCCTCGCCATGGCATACGACCGCCGTTTCGCTCGCGGGGGCGCGCAGCTCTTCGTCCGGTCTATGCGAGAAGTCCGCTTGTACCTGACGGAGCCGGACCTGGCGGCGAAGGTCCGGGCCCTCGTCCGGGAGGAATTCACTTCCGCCACCTCGGTGGTCATCGGGCACTCCCTCGGCAGTGTCATCGCCTACGACCTCTTCCGCCACCAGGACGTGGGCGCCGCACACGGCGCCCACGGACCCGCCGTCCACACCCTCGTCACCTGCGGCTCCCCCCTGGGGATCCCCTCGGTACGCCGGCTGATGGGGATCGCGGACGGCGAGCGCCTGGGACTCCCCGCCCCCATCAGGTGGATCAACGTCTACGATCCCGACGACTTCATCACCGGCGGCGCCGGCCTGGCCGCGGCAGCGCGGAACCTCACCGACGCCGAGGTCGAGAACGGCAGCGGGGACCCGCACAGCGCCGTGCGCTACCTCCGCAAAGAACCCGTCGCCCACGCCGTGGTGGGCGCCCCGTGGTGACGCGCGTGCCGGCCCCGAAGACGTTCACTCGCCGCCTGGTCGTCATCGCGGTCACCGAGTACGACGACGACACCCCGGCCCAACAGGACGAATTCAGCGCCGGCATCTCGGCCCAGGTGGCCACCGTCGAAGGCTGGTGGGCCAGCCCGGTCCTCGAGGTCAGTCGCCGCTTTACAGCCTCCCGTCCCAAGCAACTCCACAGCCTTCGCGACCTCAGCGACTTCCTCTTCGACGAGGAACTCGCCGATGTGGACGACGATGAGGCCCTGGTCGTCTACATCACCGGTCACGGCCTGGCCCCCGACAACTCCCCCCAGCACTTCCTGCGCCTGCCGGCTTCCGACAAGGAGAGGCCGCTCAGCACCGCGTTCCCCACCGCGGACCTGATCACGACCGTGCTGGACTCCCGGGCCACGCACGTACTCGTCATCGTGGACTCCTGCTTCTCCGGTCGACTCGAAGACGAGCTCAAGCACAAGCTGAAGGCGCTCCGCGCTGAACGCCGCAGACTCGGCTCGCTCGTCGTGCTCGCCGCCGGAGACGACGAGAGCAGGCCCCGTCTGGGCCAGTTCACGAACCTTCTCCGGGCCGCCCACGAGCACTGCGCTGACGAGGCCAACGGCTATGCCGAACCCCACCTCAGCTGGCAGGAGTGGGAGGGCATCATCAGCAAGGTCTTTGACGACGACACCATGGCCGACCTCCACTACATCTGGCCCACCCCCTCCGCCACGGTCCAGCAAGCACAGCAGCATCCGAGCCCCTGCCTCCCCAACCCCGGCTACGCGGGGGTCGAACCGGTGCTCGACGCCTCCGTCAGCCAGGTCGGGTGGACCCGGACCGAACTCGACAGGTACTGGGTCTCGCGCGCCTCCGGCGAGACCGGGGCCCGCACGCCGGGCTGGTACTTCACCGGCCGGACCACCTTGGTCAAGCGCATGCTCGCGTTCCTGGGCGGCGACGAAGGCGTACTCGTCGTCACCGGCGAGGCTGGCTCCGGGAAGTCCGCCCTCCTCGCCCGCATCGTGACCCTCAGCGACGCCGGGTTCCGGGCCGACGAGACCTACGGTCCTCTCCTCGCAGCCCTCCCCGAGGAACTCGACGTACCCGAAGGCTCCGTGGACGCGGCCGTGCTCGCCCGGAACTCGGACCCGGACGAACTCGCCCAGGCCCTGTACGAGGCACTCGGCGGCGTCTGCGGCCCGGCGCCCGCCGCCGGAACCGCCGTGGACAAGGACGCCGGGCCCCTGACCCGACTGCGCAGGCTCGTACGCGACACCGCCCGGCATCGCGGAGGTGCGCTGACCCTCGTGGTGGACGGCATCGACGAGGCCCGGAACCCGACGCGCGTCATCACCGACCTCCTGCGCCCCCTCACCGACCTGCGCATGGAGGGAGCCGAGACCGAGCAGCCCGCCGTCCGGCTGCTGCTCGGCATCCGAAGCTCCGGGGGCGACCCGTCGGCCAGCAGCACCGCCGCCGGCGCCCCCGCTCCCTCGGACCTGCTCAGCCTGCTCGTCCGGGCCACGCACTCCGGGGAGCCGATCCGCACGGACGACGCCGGTGCCACCGCCCCGGACATCGCCGCTTACGTAGGTGCTCTGCTCCAGGCCCCCTTCGAAGGCCAGGACGACTCCACGTCGGTCCCGGACCCCGCCCGCCACCACGAGCTGGCCGAGGCGGTGGCCCAGGAGGTGTCCCCGTCCTTCCTGGACGCCCGTATCGCCGCCGAACGCCTGCGAGCGTTGTGCGTCCTGCCCGACCCCGAGGATCCCGAGTGGCGTCGGACCCTGCGCCAAGGCACCGAGGCCCTCCTGCGTGAGGACCTGGCCGAGGTGGCCCGTTCCCACGGCGCCCCGGCCGAACACCTGATGGCCGCGCTGCGGGCTTCGGCGTTCGCGCGGGGGGCGGGACTCCCCTGGTCCGACATCTGGCCGGCCGCGGTGGAAGCGCTGTCCCCCGGTGCGGTCCACGACCCGGACGCGGTCATCCGCCAGGTGCTGGACAGCCGCCTCACCGGCTATCTGACCACCGCTGTCGAGGACGGCCGTACCGTGTACCGCCCGATCCACGAACGCATCGCCGAAACCCTCCGGGACTCACCCCACACCCTGCTCGGAGTACCCGAGCAGGCGGCGCCGGAAGGCCTCGCCGCCGAAGGAAATCCGACCGAACACGCCAGGCTGGCCTCGGCATTCGGACTGCTGCTCCCGGCCTCACCGGATCAGGCCCCGCACCCGTACCTACGGCGCCACCTGGTCGCGCACGCCGCTGCCGCCGGGCTGCTCGACGACCAGTACGTCCCCCGGCGGTTCCTGCCGTGGGAGACGAGCCGCACGGTCCAGGCCTCTCTCGGCCTTCCGGCCGACGCCGATGCCGAGTCCGTGTACGTGGCCTCCTGGGCCCGCCTCGAACCCTTCCTCGCCGATGCGGGTGTCGCCGCCCGGGCCGACAGCCTGCGGCTGTGCGCCCTGGCTTCGGACCTGGAACGGGACTCCGTCCCGGCCGAAACCGGTATGCGGGAAGGCGGATACGCGTCCGGCATCACCCCCCGGTGGAACCGGCTGAGGGTACCCGGCAACATCCTGGGCCGAACCCGGGCCGACCTCTCCTCGCTCGTCTCCTTCACCCTGCCCGACGGCAGTCCCCTGGTCGCGGCGGGAGACCAGGACGGTGAGGTCTCCGTATGGGACCCGCTGACCGGCGCGGAGTTCGGACAGCCCACCCGCCGCGGGCCCTACGCCCGTGCGCTGGCCGTGCTGAGCGGCCCCGGCGGACAGCCTCTGATCGCGGTCGGCTGCGCCGGAGGCGTCTGGACCCTCGATCCACAGACGGGCGACGCCACTCACTTCCCGATATCGGAACCGGTGTATGCGCTGGCCGAGTTCACGGCGCCGGACGGGCGGGCCCGGCTGGCCGTCGGCACCCCGAACGGGCTGATCGTCTGCGATCCCGCCACGGGACGGGTACTGTCCCGCCTGACACTCGAAGATCTCGGATGCGGACCGGTCAGGGCACTGGCCGTGCTTCCGCTCGGCTTGGGCACGACGATGCTCGCCGCAGGCGGTGATGACGGCACGGTCGCCGTGATGGACGCCGACTCGTTCCGTGTCGTGACCTCGGTGAAGGGCCCGGGCAGGGGTGTGGCCGCGCTCGCCCTGTTCAAGACCTCCGACGGACAGCCCCGGCTCACGGTGGTCTTCAAGTCGACGCAAAACGTTCGCAGTTACGATCCTTTCACCGGGGCCGAGAACAAGGCCGCCCGCATCCCACAGCCCGCGGCGTCCATCGGGCTCTACCCCCATCCCCTGCTCGGAACACTGCTCGCACTCGGCGGGGTGCACGGCGGGCCCGTCCGTCTCTGGGACCCCGAGGACGGATTGGAGACGTACGCAGCCACCTCCGATCACACGAAGCGGGTCAAGGGGATCGCCGTCATCGACAGGGGAGCCCGGACACCCCTCGTGGTGTCCGGGTCCGCCGACCGGACCGTGCGGATCTGGAATCCCGAGTCGCTCATGTCGAGGTGGGAGTCCCACCTCGAGGAGAGCGGTGACGGTTCGCACCTGGCGGTGGCGGCCGAAGCAGGAGACGGGGCGATGCTCCTGGGGCCGGCTCCATCGTCCGGCCTCGAATTCCGGTCCGCGTCCACCGGAGACGTGCTGCACCGCGTGGTGTGGCCCGCCGACTGGAATACGGGCGAGCTGACGGCGCTCGCAACACACACGTGGAGCGACGGATCCGCCTCCGTCATCGCCGGTCTGCGGGGTGGCGTCATTGGGCGCTGGGACGGACGGGACGGCTGGACCCTCCTCGCGAGAGAGGGCGGGCCGTCGACGAGGGTGCGCGCACTCGCCACGTTTTCCGCCGATGACGCGGACCGCGCCGTGCTCGTCAGTGCCACGAGCCTGAGGGTCATAAGCTACCAGTACCTCGCCACCGGCGAGCGGTACTGCGCACCCCTGAGCAGCAACGAGGCGGTCCGCTGCCTGTCCGTGCTGCCGACCGCCTCCGGTCCGCTCGTCGCATACGCCTCGGGCTTCGCCGTACGGTTCTGCCGCGTCGGGGAACCCTCGCACCGCCGCCTGCCCCCGTACATCGGCTCCACCGCCTCACTCGCCGTCTGCCCGGCGGAGGACGGCAGCGCGCTCCTCGCCACCGGCGGCGCCGACGGCTCCGTCCGGCTCTGGTCTCCGGATGCTCCGAAGCGGGAGGCGTACCCCGTGCTCAAGGGCCACCGCGGGCCGGTCTCCGCGATGGCCCTCCTGCGGCCGTCGCCCGCCTCGCAGCCGTTCCTCGTCAGCGCCGGCGGCCAGGACACCACAGTGCGCCTTTGGGACCCCTGGACCGGAGAGGAACTGGCCCGCCTGGTCACGGGTACCAGGCTCACGTCCCTCTGTGTCCTGCCCGCCGACGGGCCAGCAGAGAACACGGCTCCCATGATCGCCTTCGGCGGTCCGGCGGGAACGGCGATGGTGACGGTACGACGCTGACCGCCCTCGGCGCCACGACCCTCGGAGCAGGGGACGACGGGTTACCGTGCAATCACACTCCTGGTGGGGCCACGTTGACTCCGGCGCCACTCGAGCTCTCGGGCTCTTGACATACAGAGAGTGATGAAGGCTGCGTTGTCGATGTCCCTGGCGGAGACGCAGTTGTGGTGTCGAGGCGAAGGGGCAGCGGCCCTCTTCGGATCCCGTGCTGGTTTGGTGCTGGTTCGCTGCCACCTGACACCCCACGTCAGCACCCCTCGCAACCCCCCCCGTGCTGGTTTGGTGCTGGTTACGCAGCGTTGAGCGCGATGTGATCCGGTCGATCCGATACTGAACGGGCGGGGTAGGGATCCGAGATTGCTCCGCCTCTGAGTGCGATTCGCGCTCGGTGTCGGCCGGCGCGTCTTTCTGGGAATTCGAGCGCGTAACCCCGATTGGCTGTGGGGGCTCGGGCCGATGCAGGACAGGAACTTGCCCGGGGTGAGGCTCTGCGTCGCGAGCACGGCGGTGCCCGCCTTGAACTCGCCGTCGGAGGTGAGGGCACTCTCGCGCAGGAAGGCGTTGCCCTCCTCGAGGTCCGTGGCTGGCCGGTTGAGGAGGCCCTCGCGTCTGAGCAGCGTTCGGAAGCCCCTCGGGCCTCCTCGTCGTGCGGAGGGTCGCGTTCACACGGGGCTTCTGAGGACTCCTTGGGCTTACTGCGGTCACGGAGGGCAGTGCCGGGGCCTGGCAGTGGCCCACGGCGAGTCGGCATCGACGATCGGGTTCGCAGGGGACTTGGGACGGTTCGAGTCCACCTGAGCCGAGGTTAGTTGGACAGGCGCGTCGTGCGTCAGGCCGAGGCCGTGTGGTTGGTGAGCCCCGGCCTGACGTCCGCGGACTCAGGCGAGGTGGTCCAGGGCCCAGGTGATGACGGCACGGAGAGCACCGGATACGGCACCTTGCAGGGCTGCTCCGGCCAGGGCGAGGCGTTCGTGGTGGGTCAGACGCGTGCGGGACATGTAGTCCTCCACAGGGAGTGTGGTGGGTGGGTGGTCAGCCGGCCGGCTTGCTCTCCACCCTGAGTCCTGTGGGGAGATCCACTCTGAGTTGCGATGCGCCGTGAACAGGCACGGCTATTCATGCTGTTCACGCCATGAGGGCGACCAGGATCGAGGACGATGGTGCGATGAGTGGCGACAGATGGGGTGGCCGGCCGATCGCACAGGAAAGCGCGGAGCAATGCCGCCCCTGAGGCGGGCGCGGGTGGCATGGCCACCCACGCTGCGCGAGCTCAAGGAATTGCTGTACGAGGTCTATCTGGGGGCGGGTGCACCCAGCTTGGATCAGATCGCCGGGGATATCGCGGCAGATCAGGGGCTGGCGGGGGCGCCGAGCCGGGACACGGTGCACCGCGTCATAACCGACGGCCGGTCTGGCCAGCAGGCTGACGTGGTCGCCGTGGCCACCGTTTTGGCTCGCCGAGCTGCTTGGGATACGCAGGATCTGGCGGGGCGAGTGCGTGATCTGTGGGTGCGGGCCCAGATGGCGCAGGGCGCGGGGCGCCCGGTCAGCGACTTCCGCGGTGACATCCGCCTCATCCTGGACGCAGGCCTGGGGGTCCACCCTGCGTTGGATACCGATGGCGCTCGCGATAGGTTCGGAGTTCTGCCCTCCTATGTCCCGCGGGAGCACGATGCGCACCTGAGGGCAGTGGTCGACGCGGCGGAAGCCGGGCGCAGCGGGGTTGCGGTGCTGGTCGGTGGATCGTCCACGGGCAAGACCCGTGCTTTGTGGGAGGCCGTCGATCGCTTGTCGGACGGCTGGCGGCTATGGCATCCCTTGAGCCCCACCGTCTCTGACGCGGCACTGGCCGAGGTAGGGAACGTCGCTCCGCGGACGGTGGTGTGGCTCAACGAAGCGCAGCACTATCTGCGCTCGGACCCGCATGGCGAGCGGGTCGCGGCGGGCTTGCGGGAGCTGCTGCATGATCCGTCACGGGCCCCGGTGCTGGTCCTGGGGACCCTGTGGCCCGAGCACTGGGACACGCTGACCAACCGCACCACCGCCGACGGGCATGTCGGCGTCCGTGAACTGCTCGTCGGGCACAGGATCGACGTGCCTGACTCGTTTGCCCCAGTCGACTTGGTCGCCCTCGGAGCCACCGCCGACGATACTGTCGATCCCCGGCTCACGCAGGCCATCCAGTGTGCGGACGATGCGCAGGTCACCCAGTACCTGGCCGGCGTGCCCAACTTGATGGACCGCTACCACGTGGCCCGGGGAGCTGCGCGGGCTCTCGTTCACGCGGCGATGGACGCGCGCCGCCTGGGCGCCGACCCCCAGATCCCCTTGGGTTGGCTCGCGGACGCCGCCCCTGGGTACCTCACCAACACTGAGTACCGAGCCCTCGCCGGCGACTGGCTGACCTCAGCCCTCGCCTACGTCACCAGTGACTGCAATGGCCTGCCCGGCATTCTTACCCCTGTCAACGCCAGCGGCCCCCGCAACCAACGCACCCGCCGCCGGCTTGCGGCGACCTCCGTTGGAAGGCACTCAGCCCCCCAAGCGCAGGGGCCGTACTTCCTGCTCGCCGACTATGTCGACCAGCACGGCCGCCATCACCGCGCCGAGGTCATTCCGCCCATCGACTTCTGGACCGCAGCCGCCCACCACGCCCACCCGGCAGACCTCACCACACTCGGAGACGCCGCGTGGTCGCGAGGCCTATACCGCGACGCCGCCCAACTCCACAAGCAAGCCGTTGCCCACGGTAACACCGCCCCCGCGGCCGCCCTTGTCGACCACCTTCGCAGCCTGCATCCCGCCGATCTCCATCCCTCTCGATGGGTCGCCACGAGTGCCTCTGCTGAGAATCCGTCCGCTGTCGTCAGGCTGTTGATGCAGCTGCAGAAGATGGGGGCGGATGAGCAGGTGACCACTTTGGCGGAACGGGCCGCTGCTCATGTCTCCCTGGATAACCCGCGTTTCGTCGCCAGCCTGCTGCAGGTGCTGCGGAGTATGGGGGCGGATGAGCAGGTGACCACTTTGGCGGAACGGGCTGCCGCTCATGCTTCCCTCGACAATCCGCGAGCCGTCGCCAGTTTGCTCAGGGTGCTGCGGAGTATGGGGGCGGACGTGGAGGTCACCAAACTGCTGGCCCGCGACCCTGCCGCTGTGGCCTCTCTCGCCAACCCGCTGGACGTCGCCGACCTGTTGCAGGAGTTGCGGAGTATGGGGGCGGACGTGGAGGTCACCAAACTGCTGGCCCGCGACCCCGCCGCTCTCACCTCCCTCAACCATCCAACCTTTGTCGCCATTCTGTTGCGGGAGTTGCGGAGCATGGGGGCGGACGTGCAGTTCACCGCCTTGAGTGAACGGGCCACCAGCCACTCCGGCGTCGACAACCCGTTCGACCTCAAAGAGCTGTTCGACGAGCTGCGCAGGTCGGGGGCAGACGAGCTGGCTGCCGCCTTGGCCAAGCGGACCGCCACCCACATGCCGCTCATCAACCCGTACCTTGTCGCCGAGGTTTTTGAGGAGCTGGGGAAGTCGGGGGGCGGCCCGGCCACCACCTTGGCCGAGCGGGCCGCCACACACATTGCCCACATCGATCCGCATATCGTCGCCGTGATCTTGGACAAGATGCAGGAGGTGGGGGCAGCGGACGAGCAAATCTCCGCCTTGGCCGAGCAAGCCGCCACCCACATCGCCCTCGACGCCCCGCATGCCGTAACCCTTCTGGCGGCGGAGCTGCGGAGGGTGGGGGCGGCGAACGAATACGTCACCACCTTGGCCAATCGGGTCGCCGCCTACGCCGCTTTCGCCTCCGTGGACAACCCGACCGCCGTCATAAGGCTCCTGCGGAACGTGGGGGTACACGAGCAGCTGGCTGCCTTCGCGGAGCGGGCTGCTGCCCAGATCCCCCTCATCAATACGCGTGCCGTCATCGAGCTGTTGGAAGAGCTCCGGAGTATGGGTGCGGACGAGCAGGTCAGGATCCTGCTGGCCCGCGAGCCCGCCGCTCACGTTTCCCTCGACCATCCGATCGCCGTCGTCAAGCTGTTGGAGGAGCTCCGGAGTATGGGTGCGGACGAGCAGGTCAGGATCCTGCTGGCCCGCGAGCCCGCCGCTCACGTTTCCCTCGACCATCCGATCGCTGTCGCCGCGCTAATGAAGGAGCTGCAGGTGATGGGTGCCGACGAGCAGGTCACTGTCCTGGCAAAACGGGCCGCCGCCCATGCCTCCCTCAACAACTGGCACGCCGTCAGCAGTCTCCTGAAGGAGTTGCAGGGGATAGGGGCGAACGAACAGGTCACCACCCTGACCCAGCGGCTCCCTGCTGCAGGACACTTCGATTGGTTCATTGGCCTTGGCGAAAACCGGGAGCAATTCCGACTAGGTCGTGAGCCTGACGGGAGCACCGCTCCAGCGTGGACGTGGGACGACTTGGACTGAACCATCGGGTCCCGGTCAGCGGGGCCTGCGGCGCCGGAACGCCGAGGGGCAGAGGGCCGGTTCGGCCGACTCGGGCTCGGGGCGGGATGGCGATAAACGGGGACGGGCCGGTGGTCCGGGGCGCTGGCCCACCGTACCGCTGGCCGTTGTGGGCACGGTCCGCTCCGGTGGCCTCGATGGGCCCGGCGCCTGCATGGGCTGTCAGCGGTAGCCGGTAAGCCCCGGACGTACGCCGTCGCGGCCCGCACGTGCACCGTCGCCTCGTCCAGCGGCCATGGTCAGGCGGGTGGCGGCGCACATCTCGAGGAGGAACCGTACGTGATGTGCCATCATCCACGCCTTGCGTAGGCGGACGCGACGCGAATGAACAGCGAGGGCGAGGCTTCCTCTTCCCCATGCTCTCCATGATGGACATCCTCCTGGGGACGAACCCCTGATCTTGAAGGCCCGTCAAAGCGGATCAAACACATTCGGGCGTGCTTGCGATATTGAGACCAGGTGGCCTCAGAGGCTCTCCGGTCTGTGTTGTACAGAGCGTGACGGAGATCGCCTTGCTGATGCCCTTGGCGGAGATGCCGTCGTGGTGTCGGGGGAAAGGGCGAGCGGCCCCCCTTCGGATCCCGTGCTGGTTCGGTGCTGGTTCAGGCGTCCTGTGTGGTGGAAAACCGCAGGTGGCAGCTCTGATCGGATGAGTTGTCGTACCACTCGATGGTGGTCCCGATGAGGCTGGCGGCGACGATCCGCCGGATTCCGGATGGAGCCTGCGGGACGGTTCCGGGGGAGGCCATGTGCACCACTTCCAGGGTGTCTGCGGGGACGTCGGGTGTGGCCACAACGTAGAAGTCCGCAGTTCACCGGCATATGTGGCCCGCCATCACAATCGAGCCACGACTGATGTGCCCACGCACCACATGACCCGAGCACCTGCTCCCCAACCCCTCCGGTACGGAACCCGAGCCAGGTGGGAGAGCCGTGAGGTCGTCGCCTGCGCAGAGTGACAGGAGCGCGCGTATTCGGCTTTAGGAGGTGGTCGCCAGCAGTTCGGGCAGGTTGCGCATGTCGTCGAACACGACGGTGCCTGGCCCTTCCAGCCGCGAGGCCGGGGTGAGGCCACCGCAGAAACCGAAGGCCCGCATGCCGGCGGCCCTGGCTGCCTGCACCCCGTATGCGCTGTCCTCGATCACCGCGCACCGCTCGGGTTGTACCCCCATGGAACGTGCAGCGTGTTGGAAGAGGTCGGGAGCGGGCTTACCCCGGCGGACGTCGGCCGCACTGAAGATGCGGTTCTCGAAGTGGTTCGTCAGATCGGCGATCTCCAAGTTTCGCCGGATGCCGGCGTGATCGCCATTCGATGCGACGCAGACGGCGGTGGTGATGCGGTTCAGGGCCTCCGCGATGCCGTCGACAGCGGTCAGTTCGGCCTCGAAGGCCTCCTCGTACAGATGCGCGTACCGCTGCTGCCATCCCTTCTCCAGGCGCCGTCCGAGTCGTTCCTCGACAACTGCGGTGTAGACCTCGGTGGACGAGCCGACGAACCGCTCGATGATTTCAGAGTCGGTGAACCCGCACCCCAGGTCAGCCATGATCATCGCGTCTACTTTGACGCATATCTTCTCGCTGTCCACCAGTACGCCGTCACAGTCGAAGATCACCAGTTCAACAGGGGGCTGCGTCATGGTCGGCAGCGTAGTGGGGTGGTGGTGCACGACCCGCACCGCGTAGGGCTGTCGTCGGTTTTGGCGGAGTTTCATCCCGGGCTGCTCACACCCGACAGGGCGATGGCCGGTGGGCAGAACGACAGGTTCCCCGTCGGCGTCGACCTTGAGAGCCCTCTCCCGGTGCTCGCGCAGGGTCTTCTGGTGGAGCCGCGCGTAAACGGCCGTCATTTCCGGCGACATGTGATCAAGCAACTGCTCGACGATGTACTGCGGGACGTCCGTGTTCGCCGAGGAGACGAATGCGCTGCAGCCAGTTCTCCATGAGGCTGCGGCACCAGCTGTCCGAGATGGGTTTGCTGCCGTTGAGGGTTGCCTGCCCGCTGGGGAACAGGAAGCGGCTCCCGGCCGGCGATGGAGGGGTCAGATCTGGCGAGAGGCCAGGATGGTTCGCGAGGGTGTGAGATGGTCGACGTCCATGTGGACGATTGCGGCCGACCCGGGCGAGGTGGTTTCGGCGAGTTCCAGCAGGGCGTTGTCCTGACGCTCCAGCCGCCAGTTGACGTAGGCCAGCAGCACTTGGTGCAGTTGTCTGATGCCCTTGCGGGCCGCAGCCGCAGTCGGTTCCCCGATCAGGTGAGAGTTGTCCAGGACAAGGTCGAAGCAGGACCGGTCGGTGTAGAGGTCGACCGCGCGCTCCTGCCAGAGGTACGCCCGGGTGAATGCGTCCTTCTTGTCGAGCAGGCGCAAGCTGTCGTCGGTGGAGATGACGCCAGGCAGCCGTGACACGCTGCACTTCCAGGCGCGCGAAGCCCGATCCGAACCGAGCCAGACATTGATCTGCCGGCCCGGGTGCAGCCAGGGTGCGAGCACTGCGTCGACCACCATCGGCTCATCGGCGGCCAACAACTCACCAATGGTCTCATCCACCCTGCGATCGGCGGATCCGCCCGCGCGCATTGATTCGATCTCGTGCAAACGACTGAACCAGACCTGATCGGCCGAGCCTGCTTCGACCTGTAGTTCCTGCAGCAGCAGGTCGGTGAAGTGCACCGCACGGAAGCCGAGTGTTTCGGCCAACAGCTTGGCGTGGGTTGTCTTGCCCGCGGCCGTGAGACCGCTGATCACGATCTTTTGCGTCATCCCCGCCTCGCGATCAAATCCGTCCGCGTGTACGTAATCCCCAAGGAGTGAATAAGGCACTGTATCCGGCTAAGGGCCGCGTACCATACCCTGCAGCGGGTCGGAGACGGTGCTGCGCGCGGCACCAATAGACCGACGGGTGGCTGTGGTGGCCGGCCGGGGGACGCGGGGTGATCTTGTGGATGCAGGACCTTCATCGCATGACGCCGCATGTCCGGACCAGACCGTGCGCAACGAGGCGGGCGGCACGGTCCTCGGGCACTTGGTTCAAGTGGGCACCCTTCATGGCGATATCGCCATCCGTGAGTCGCCGCGCGTGCAGGTCGTCCCACGGCAAGTACCGCCGGCCAACCCGCGCTTCACCGGGCGGGCGAACGAGCAAGAGGCGATGTCAGGAGTGTGGGCCGGCCGAGAGGCCCGGCTCGGTGGAACTCCGGCCATCGTGGCCATCGACGGGATGGCCGGAATCGGCAAGACCAGTCTTGCTGTCCATTGGGCTCATCGCAATGCAGCCGAATTCCCTGACGGCAGTTTCTATGTGAATCTCCGCGGTTTCGACCCGCTGCTTCCCGCGGTCGAGCCACAGAGTGCGATCAACGAACTCTTGAACTCATTGGGTGTCCTGCCACGCGAGATTCCGCCCACGTATGCCGCACAGGAATCCCTCTACCGCAGTCTGCTGGCCGACCGCAGTGCGCTCATCCTCCTCGACAACGTCTGCTCGGTCGAACAGGTCCGGCCGTTGCTTCCGGCAGCGGCCAACAGCTTGGTCGTCGTCACCAGCAGAACCGAGTTGCCCGGTCTCGTGGCCCGTTTCGGCGCAACCGTCATCAAGTTGGCGCCGCTGTCCCTCACGGAATCCGAACAGCTTCTAGGGGCCCATCTGGGCTCGGACCGGGTGGCGTCCGACCGGGCGTCAACGCGTGCGCTCGTCGACAACTGCGCGCGACTGCCGCTGGCGCTGTCGATCGTGGCGGCGCGAGCTGCCTCGAGACCCGAGTTCGGGCTGGCGGACATCGCTGAGCAACTGAACGACGAGTCCAGCCGGTTGGACTACCTGAACCTCGGCGAGATCGAGAGCGACGTACGCGCGGTCTTCTCGTGGTCCTCCGCGGGGCTGTCGGACCAAGGCGCGCTGCTGTTCCGGATGATCGGCTCGTATGCCGGTCCGGACATCAGCCTGGTCGCGGCCGCCTGCCTTGTCGGAGCCCCGAAGCCCGCCGCCCTGGGCGCCCTGGGGGAACTCACGCGGGCCAACCTGATCGAAGAGTACCGGCCCCGCCGTTACCGGCTGCACGACCTGGTGCGCGTCTACGCCGCGGAGCAGGCCGAACACGACGAACCCCGCGTCAAAGCGGCCGCGGTCAGGCGCCTGCTCGACCACTACCTCCACACGAGCGCGATGGCTGACCATCTCCTTGACCCTCCGCGGCGGATGATCAGTCTCGACCCGCTCGCGGCGGACGTCCACGTACCCGCCATGAGCCGATACGACGAGGCGCTCAGCTGGTTCGACGATGAACATCGCAACGTCCGCCACGCCGCCGAGACCTCCTCCACGCAGGGCTGTCATGGCCATACCTGGCGCCTGGCATGGGCGGCCAACACCTACTTCTACTGGCGCTCGCAATGGAGCGAGATCGTCCGCATGCAGCGGCTGGCGGTGGCGGGAGCGCGAGACCTCGGAGATTCCAAGGCCGAGGCCAAGGCGTTACGGGGCCTTGGCCGCGCGCTGACCAGGCTGGGCCAGTTCCACGAGGCCGGCTACTGGCACCGGAAAGTCCTCGACATCTGCACGGAGCTCAACGACACGGTCGGCCAGGCGACCACCCACCACGCACTGTCCTTCATGTTCGACAAGAAGGGTGATCTGGTCGCGGCGCTTCACCATGCCGAGGCCGCGTTGCCTCTGTGGCGGGCGGAGGGGAACAGGGCGCGGGAGGCCCGAGCCCTCAGTGACCTCGGGTGGGCCCATTTCCGGGCGGGCAGCGTGGAGACCGCAGTGCAGGAGTGCAGTGAGGCCCTGTCGCTCTTCACCGAGCTGGGCAATCCGCACGGCAGGACGCTGGTACTGCAGAACCTCACTCGCATCTGCATGGCCACGGGCCAACTGTCCGAGGCCGCCTCATATGCGCAGCAGCAGATAGCGCTGGAAGCGCAACTGGGCAACCAGATCTCCGAGGCAGCGGCCTGCGAATTGCTCGGTGACATCCGGTCCAGTCAGGGGCTGGACGATGAGGCGCTGGCCGCCTGGCAGGCCGGCGCACGGATACTGCGGAGCACCGGTCGCTCCGATGCCCGTACCGTCGAACAAAAAATTGAGAAGCACACGCAAAGGAACAGTCGTGGCCGTTCACAATAGTGAGATCGCTTCAACGGTACGTGAATACCTCACGCACTGGCCTGATGAGACGGAAGATCTGGCGCCCTTCACCGATGCGCTACAGGATGACGTATCGCTTTGCGGGCGGCACGCGTTCCAGGCAGGCGGGCACGTGACGTGTGGGGCAGCCGTGCTGAACACTTTTGGCGAAGTGCTGTTCATCCTCAATCGGCCGCTCGACAAGTGGCTGCTGCCGGGCGGTCACCTCGAACCCACCGACGCCTCTCTGCACGCCGCGGCGGTACGTGAGTTGGTCGAGGAGACCGGAATCCCGCAGAGCGCCATCGACGCGGAACTGAACCAACGGCGACCGCTGGACATCGGTCTTTACCATATTCCGGCGAACTCCAGGAAAGAGGAGCCGGCCCACTGGCACGCGGACTTCTGCTTCGGGTTCCTGGTGGACCGCCCCGAGCTCCATCTTCAAGTATCCGAAATCGGTGGCTTCGCATGGAAGAAGAGCTTCGACGACCTCATCCCGGGACTGACGCAGAAACTCAAAGCCATCGATCGATGACCGGCCTCACGTGAAGGACGTCATGAACCCACAGCAGCCCGCAGCATTAAGCGGCGATCCGAAGTCGGCGCGCTCCTTCGTCATCCGCAGCACAGGACACGACATTCAGGGGGCGCCTGTGGGCACCGCCTTCCCTCCCCTGCTGGACGTGATCATCGGGATCACACCGGGTGAGACGTCCGTGGAGACCGAGTTCGCGAAAGCCGAAGAGGCAGCGCGGCTCGGGGTCCGGATCGTCACGGACGTCTCGACATCCGGCGACGCCACACTGCGCCGTCAGATCGTGAAGTCGCTGCCGGTGGCCGTCCGGACGGTTCCGACCTACGACATCCACCGGGCGTTCAAAGCCGGTGAGGACGCCCGCACGGCAACGCTGCGCGTGGTGCGGGAGCACGTCAGGGACAGTGTCGACTGCATCACGATCCACGCCACCGGCACGAACGCGGGCGTGCGGGACGAGGAGGTCACCAGTCGGGTCATCCCCGTAACAAGCCGTGGCGGTGCCATGGTGAACGAGATCTCCATCCACACCGGACGGCCCAACTGCTACGAGGAGGTTTTCGACGAGATCCTGGACATCTGCGCGGAAGCACACGTCTCCATCAGCCTTGCGACGACCGCGCGACCGGGAAGCGTCGTGGACGCCCTCAGCGCGAGTCACGTCCACGAGATCCACCGGCAGGGAGAACTGGCGCGGCGCGCTCATCGGCGCGGAGTCGACGTCGTCGTCGAGCTCATGGGGCACGTACCGCTCCACCTCATAGCGGAGTACTGCGCGCTGGCGCGGACCGCGCTCGACGGCGCCCCCTTCGGCGCTCTGGGGCCCTGCGTCACCGACGTGGCCATGGGCCACGACGACGTGTCAGGAGCGATCGGCGCCGCGGTGGCCGCCATGCACGGTACGTCCTTCATCGCCTGCCTCACCGCCGGGGAACATTCACATCTGCCGACGCATGAGGAACTGTTGCAGTCGATCAGGTCATTCCAAGTGGCTCTGCACGCCGGGTGGATCGCCTTCAGCGGGGATCTTGCGCGCGACGCCGCCATGTCACGGGCCCGCAATGCCAACGACTGGCCGCGGATGGTGGAACTCTCCCTGCACCCAGAGGACTCCGAGCGCATCGTCGCCGCGGCCGGCTACCACGTCGGCCAGGTCTGCTCGATGTGCGGCAGCTCGTGCCCCATTGTCCGCACGGGCGCCGCCGTGCGCGAGCGAAGCTGAGATGCGGACCCCGCATGCCGAGAGTGTTCCATCGAATCCGCTGTAGCTCCTCCCTCATGGCCACGGGATGCGGTCAGCCGAAGTTCAGGTCACCGTTGATGATTCGGGCTTGGACCACCGGACCCTTTACCTCACCACCGCTGATGATGTTGTGCACGGAGCTCGTGTGATCAGCGGAGCGCTCTGTCAAGGCGCGCACCTGCTCAGCCATCGCCGGCTCGTGCTGCATCAGCACGAGTAGCCGTGCTTGCCACTGAGAGATGAGCTCGACGAGCCGCTCGTCGCCGCTTTGAACGGCAGCTGCGATGGCGTGCGTCTCGTCGAGCTGGGCCTCGATCGACTCCGTGCTGTTCGCCCTGCCGCTGAAGAGCGCCAGCACCCGAGCCTTGGCCGTGCTCCAGGCGTCCTGAGCCATCAGCTGCACGATTGTCGTGGCCCCTGATGCGGCCAACACTGCCAACTCTGCTTCCATGCCGCTCCCTCAACGCCGTCCGCACGCTCTGTTACCAGCAGACTACGCCGTGGGGACAGGGGATCAAGGCGGAGTCGTCAGCCCGCCTGAGGGTCGTCTCCGCCGAGAATCCCTCCGGTGAGCTGCTTGCCGCGAATGATCAGGGAGAGCGTCACGTAGAGGGCCATTCCGATGAGCAATCCGATGCTGTACCAGGCGAACATGGTGCCGTCCGCCGGGCCGTAGAGCGTCGTGACGACCCCGCCGCCGATGACACCGATCACGGTCGCCAGGTCGGTGATCGCAGCTTTGTCGGTGGTGCGCGCGAGCGTTCGGTAGGTGATGTAGCCGACGGCGACGCCGAAGCAGACCGTGCCTACCAAGACGATGGCGGACGGGTTCTGGATGGTGGTTATGGCGGTGATCATCGGTCCTCCTCGGAACTGGATGCGGTAGGCCTGAGGCGGAGGTTGGCCGAACAGTAGGCGGTGTAGGAGAACCCGAGAAGGTTGCCGCGGGCGAGGAGGCGCCAGCGCATTCGGCGGACTGCTTCTCCGACTCCACTTCCTGCCGAGAAGTCGGCAAGGAAGGATTCCATCGCGCAGGACGCAGCCTGCTGTTCGACGAGCGTCTCGGTGCCCACGACGCCGGCAGCACCTGCGGCCACGAAATTGGAGACGAAGCCCGCGATCGTGGTCTGTACGAGTTCTGCGGTGTAGCAGGCGTTGAGGACTACGAGTGGACGGCGTTCGTGCCAGTGGTCCTTCGGCCATACAGTGCGTGTCCACACCGAGATGTCGTCGCTGGTCAGGGGCTGGTCCGAGAAGATCAGAGCCGGCGTACGGAGGGTGGGTCCGGTCCGTTCGCAATGGCTGAGCACGTAGACGATATCCGTCGAGTCCGGTGAGAGGGCGTGGAGCAGTTCCCTGGCTTCTGGAAGCCGAACGGGCAGAGCAGGGCGGGCCGGTCGGGGCTCCCCATGGCCTGGTCGTGCTGGCCCTGGTGAGGGCAGAGGGCGGGCGGAGGCCAGGAGCCGTCGCCCCCTGGACCGTACTCGTCCACGGACGGACAGTACTGAAGTCGCTTGTCGGGGTTCTCCATCGGGAGCTCGTAGAGGACCTGCCAGGGGACCGCAAAGGGCCGTTGAACCGTTCGGGCGATCTGAATGATCGGGGCCGGTCGCGAACCCGTGCCTCGTGCTGGAGCAACGGTGTCAGTTGTCCCGACGCCGGCACCCGGACCTTCGAGGACCGACAACTCGACGATCTGTTTGTGCACGGCGGCAGCTCCGACGTAGATCAGCACCTCAAGGGTGATCAGCCCCGGGGTCGACTGGCCCGGGATCGTGAACTGCGCTAGATCGTGATGGCTGTCCGCGCAGGCTCGGTGGTCCAGGGAGCCCCAGCGGGTGTCGTCCGGTAGTTCGTCCGCGGCAGGGCATGTGAAGGCCGGTCCGCGTTCGGGGAGGTACAGGCGCCCGTGCTGGCGGTTCCGGCCCGGACGGTCGGCCGCCTCCACAAGGATGTCGAGCCGCCGGCCGCGTCGATCCAGCACCTCGTCGGGATAGGAGGCGTCACCTTCGAGGAGGCTGTCGGCTCTTCGTGGCCCGATCCCGATTCCGAGCCTGTGGCCGGTACCCGGTTCGAGCAATTCCCCGGACCTGACGGTCGCACCATCCCTGACGCGCTGGACGACTGTGTTGACACACCGCTGCGGGGTCTCGGCCGGCGAGGAGGTGTTGTCCAGCCCGAGAGGCAGGTCTTCGGCGTAGCGCACGTACCCGGTCTCGCCCAGTTGCACGTCGTCACTGGCGAGTGCGAGAACCCCAGGTGCGTTCCAGGTGTCGGCGATGGCAACGGCCCAGTCCCGGTCATCTGAACGCGACCCGGTTCGGCCTTCGATGACTACGACCTCCGGACTGTAGTAGTCGATATCGCGGCGTACTCGGTCGATGTCTGCGGGATCGAAGGAGCTGATCGGCTGGGTCATCACGGCACTACTCGGCAGGTGCAGACGGCCCTCAGGAACTCCGTGCTGGTTCGGTGCTGACCTGGAATCCCAGGTCAGCACCCCTCCCCACCCATGCGCGGGTTGGCTGAGCCGGGGGCTTCAGCCGGTCTGGGCGAACTCGTTCGCGAGGCGGGGGATGTAGTCGGCGAGGGCCGGGGCCCAGCAGGCGTAGGCGTGGTCGCCCTTGCAGGTGGGCGACAGGGCGGAGCCGTTGCCGTAGTTGACGAAGCGGTTCGGGATGCCCAGTTGGTTCAGGCGGTTCGCGACGTTGGTGGAGGCGACCGCCGTCTTGGCGTCGATCGGACCCTGGTCGCCGGTATAGAGGGTGACGCCGGTGTTGGCGAGCTTGCCCAGGTTGGCGAGCGAGGCGGGGTTGACCTCGTTCCAGATCCGGTCGTTGAAGATCGGGTACGGCGAGCCGAAGATCGCGTCGCTGTCCACCACCGGCCCGTAGCCGGTGCAGTTGCCGGTACCCGAGGTCGTGGAGGCGCACCAGGCGCCGGTCAGGTTGAGCTCCGTGGCCAGCACCGCGGCACGGACCTCCCACAGGCCGAAGTCGATGCCCCCGGACAAGGAGGCGACGCGCCCGAACAGGTCGGGGCGGGCCTGGGCGTAGTGCAGGGCCCCGAAGCCGCCCATGGACAGGCCGACGACCGCGCGGTGGCCGCGGTCGGGCAGGGTCCGCAGGTTGGCGTCGATGAAGGGGACCACCTGCAGGAGGTGGAAGGTCTCCCAGTTCGCGGCACCCTCGGCGGTGTTCTGCATGCGCCAGTTCGCGTACCAGCCCTTCAGGCCGCCGTCCGGTACGACGGTGATCATCCGGTCGTCCCGCAGGGCCGGGGCCGCGGCGGCGTCGTTCACGGTGCCGCCACCGCCGTGCAGGAAGTACGTCACCGGCCAGCGCTTGCCCGGCTCGGCGTAGTAGCCGCTCGGCAGGAAGACGCGTACCTTGTGCCGGCCGGAGAGCTGCGGCGTGGTGACGGTGAGGGTGAAGTCGGTCTCGGAGCGCACCTCGGTGGCTCCGGCGACCTGGATCAGACCCTGCCCGTCCGTGAAGGCCGGGATCGTGGGGGTGTCGCCGACGCCGACGGCGTGGGCCGCGGAGCCGGTGAGGGCGGTCGCCGCGACCGCCGCCACGGCGGCGGCGGTCAGCGCGGTGGCCCGGAGCGCGGCGCGGAGGCCGGCCGCGCCGGTGAGCAGGGATCGCACGGTGGTTCTCCTTTCTGTGAGGCTGGTCTTGTGGCGGCCTGGGGGCAGGGGCAGGGTCAGGACGGCGTCTCGCACAGGGCGCTGGTCAGGGTTTTGTACATCTGCGCGCCCGGGATGTTGGTGACGAGATGCGCGTTGGTCATGACGGAGGCGTGCCGCCCGTCCTCGGTCACGAGCGTCTGCGAGTAGTAGCCGGGGACGGCTCCGTCGTGTCCCCAGGCCGTGCCGCCGCAGGGCAGGGCGATCTTCAGCATCCCGAGGCCGTAGCCGTTCCCCGAGCCGGGCTGCCCGAGCTCGAAGGTCTTCTCCATCTCGGTGAGGTTCGCGGGCGAGAGCGCCGTGCCGTCGACGATCGCCTGGTAGAAGGCGGTCATGTCCCGCAGCGTGGAGATGACGGCGCCGGAGGCGTAGAAGGTGGACGGTTCGAACGCCGTCCCGTCCAACCAGAAGAAGAACGAGCCGATCCGGGTGCCCCGGTAGCCGTGGATCGCCGGGCTCGGCACGGCGCGGTCCGTGGGGGCGGGGAAGCGGGTGTGGGCCAGGCCGAGCGGCTGGATCACCTGCTGGGTGACGGCCTGGTGCACGGGCAGGCCGGTGATCTTCTCGATCAGCATGCCGAGGATCTCGTAGTTGGTGTTCGAGTACTGGAAGGCGGCGCCCGGCTGGGAGGCCGGGGCGAAGCGCAGCCCGTCCTTCACCAGGGCCGCGAGCGTGTACGAGCCGTCCGGGCGGGCCTGCGCGAGCGGGAGGCCGTTCACCGGTATGCCGCTGGTGTGCTGGAGGAGGTGCCGGATGGTGATCCGGTTCCCGTCGTAGCCGTTGACGGAGACCACGCCGGGCAGGTGCTGCTCGATGGGGTCGTCGAGGCCGATCCCGTTCGCCTCCGTGAGCTTCAGTACGGCGACGGCTGTGAAGGTCTTCGACTGGCTTCCGACGCGGTAGTACTCGTCCGGGCCGATCGGATCGTTGGTGTTGATGGTGGCCGTGCCGGTGGAGAGGTTCCACGAGGCGTCGCGGGTCCCCGCGTACACGCCCGCCCGGGACCGCCGCCCGCCTTCAGCTCGTTCAGGGCCGCGAGCGTGGCGGAGTGGTCCGCGGTCGCCTGGGCCTGGGCCGGGGTCTGCGCCTGGGCCCGTGCCTGTGCGGCCGTGGGCACCGCCAGGAGCGCACCGGCCACACCGAGGACGAGCGAGAACCGTAACGCGGTCAGCTTCAACTTCATCGAACCTGCTCCTCGTGGAGGGAATCGGCTGCCGGAATTACCGGAATTACCGGAACTACCGGAAGGGAAGGGGGGAAGGGGAAGGGGAAGAGGAAGGGCTTCGACGTACGTCGCCACCGGTCTCAGGACCAGCTCTGGTACGGAAGGCTGTTGCACGTCCAGGTACGGAGGCCCTGGGAGCTGTCGTCGATGCAGCGCGAGGTGTGCTGGTTCTGGAAGCGGACGGTGCCGTCGTCCCAGACCTTGATCCACCAGCTCTGCTCCGGGCTGGAGTTGCAGGCCGCGGTGTGGAAGCCGCTGTTGGTGTTCTCGATGCAGCGGCCGGTGTTGATGTTCATCAACTGGCGCGTCCCGTCACCCCAGACGTGCACGCTCCACCGCTGCGGATTCGAGCCGTTGCAGCTCCAGGCGCGGAAGCCGTTGTTGGTATCGTCCAGGCACAGGCCCGTGGCCTGGTTCTGGAAGGACTGGACGGCGTCGTACGTCCTCGCCTGGCCGGCCGGGCCGGAGGTGGCGGCCAGGGCGCCGGTCGCCGGGGTGAGGGAGGCGAGGGCGAGGGCCCCGCTGAGCAGAAGCGTTGTCGTGACGCGCATGTGATCCGTCGTCTCCTTCGTGTCCGTGGGACTGGATGGGCCACGAACAAACTAGGAGTCGAGGGAGGGGGCAGGGCACCCGGAACCATCCGGAGTGACAGGGCACCAGGGGTACCTACCGGCCGGCAGTGAACCGGAGCGCATGAAGCGAAGAGTGCGGGGCCGGAGCTACAGGCGCTGCCCCGGCCCCGCCGCCCACCACTGTCAGTTGATCGCGGGGCCGGGGCCGTTGAGCCACGCCCACTGGGCCCAGTCGGAGAAGCCGGTCTGCCAGGTGTGGTAGACGCCCGCATGGCTGGTCCCGAAGACCTCGATGCGGCCGTCGGCGTTGGTTGCGGCGGTGATGTCCGTGCCCCCGGTGCCGATGGTGACCCAGTCGCCGAAGGGGGCGTTGATCCCGCTCTGCCAAGCGTGGACGGCGATCTCATTGCTGATCGCGAAGACCTCCACCCGGCCGTCGGCGGTGCGCTCGCTGGTGAGCTTCGAGTTGGCCGGGCCGCCGGTTCTCACCCAGCCCGACCAGGATGTTGGGCTTTCCTGGTATCGGTGGAAAATGGCCTCCGGTCCGGAGGCGAATACCTCAAGACGCCCGTCGGCATTGTGGTCCACCGTCAGATCGTGGCCGCCCCCTCCGAAATGTTCCCACGCGGACCAGCCACCGTTGGGAGAGAGCTGGTACTGGTGCTCGAAAACCGTGCCGTTGAGAGCGAATACCTCGAGGCGCCCATCGGGGGACTTCGCCATTTCCAGACGGGCGTCGACGGGACCACCACCGGTGAACTCCCAGCCCGACCAGCCGGCGTTCGGCGCGGTCTGGTATCTGTGGTACACGCCCTTCGGGCCGGAGGCGAAGACCTCGATACGGCCGTCGGCATTCGTTCCGGCGGCGATATACCGACCACCGGTACCGAATCCCTGCCAGCCGGACCAGTCCCCGGACGGGCCGGTCTGATAGATGTGCTGGGCGGTATCGCCGTTGATCGCCAGCAGCTCCAGCCGACCGTCGGCGTTGGGCACGATCGCCATCTGCGCGTTCCGCGGACCGCCGAGCGGCCGCCAGGCCGACCAGCCGCCGTTCACCTCGGTCTGCCAGGCGTGGTACACCCCGTCAGCTCCGGCCGCGAAGGCCTCCAGCCGGCCGTCGGCCGACCGTGCCGAAACCACGCGGCCCGTCTCGGCCGGGCTGGCGGCGTGGTGGGAAGGAGCCTCGGCAACCCTCTTGTAGCGGTACGGAGCGGCGGTGAACAGGCCGCCGCTCGTGGTGTAGTTGATCGGCCGCTCATATCTGACGGACCCCGCCCCACCCATCTCCTCCATGGTGAAGAAGCGCGTGTGCTCGCGGTTGGCCCAGCCGGCGAACAGTACGACATGTCCCGCGTCGCCGCCGGTTCCCGGCCCGAGAGTGCCGACGGCGTCACCGGGCTTCAGATCCTCCCAGGCGATCAGGTCCAGGAACTCGGGCAGGGTGACCGTACTGGGGGACGAGGGCAAGTGCAGTGCCATGGAGACGAAGCCCGAGCAGTCGGTGCGGTAATGCCTGCCTTCCAGGTCCGGGTGGGAGTCGCCCTGGTTGTAGTAGACGTTCAGATCCACCCAGTTCTGGGCGCGGAGCAAGATCTCGTCGCGGGTGATCGGGCCGCCCACGTCCGACTGGACGGTCCGGGCGGAGCGGAGACCGATGCCGTTTCCGGCGGCACTGGCCCCGGATCCCGTCGCGAGGACGTTTGCGCCTGCGAGGGATATCGCAGCCGAAAGTCCACCGGCGGCTCTGAGAAGCGCTCTGCGGGAGGGATGGTGTGCGCTCACATCGGGCTCCTGGTCGGTAGCGGTACGAGGCACTTACGGAAATGGGGACCCGCCGCGGTCGCGCCGGGTCACAGCGTGATCGCGCCGAAAGCTACCGAGAGGGACACGGCCCGAGGATCCGGAGAATTACGGATGGTCACCCGCGGCCCCTCCCGCTAAGGCTCGCGACGCTTTGCCCCTCAGGCCCGCCGTATCTAGCGATCGGCAGCCACGGCTCGATGAACTTCCACTGAGCATCGGCGAGTTGCGGTCACGTCATCACACAGGCCCTAGAGGACGCGAGCTGGTTCTGTCAGTCCGTAAGGTTCCGGATACTCCTCCCGGGCGGGGCTCGCTAGCTTCCAAACCGCCGGTGCCGCTGGGGCGGCAGCCGGGTCACCAGCCAGCTCGCCCACAGGAGGTCACCTTGACCACGCAGGACCCCACCCGCAGGAGCATCCTCAAGTCCGCCGGCGGGCTCACCGCCGCGGTGGCCCTGGGAGCCGGCGGCGTTCTCGCGTCGGCGTCGGCGGCGTCGGCGGCCGACGACCTGCGCGTCACGGAACGCAACGAGCAGGATCACCGGATGTGGTACTACCGGTTCCAGACCTCCGCCATCGGCGGCTGGACCCCGGCCGTCAACGTGCTGCTCCCCGACGGCTACCACACCAGCGGGCGCCGCTACCCCGTCCTCTACCTGCTCCACGGTGGCCTGGAGGACTTCATCACCTTCGACGCGCACCACGACATCCGGGGTCTGACGGCCTGGAAGAACCTCATCGTCGTGATGCCCGACGGTGGGCGCGCCGGCTGGTACTCCAACGCTTTGAGCTCCAATATCGGCGCCCGGAACTGGGAGCACTTCCACATCGGGCAGCTGATCCCGTGGATCGACGCGAACTTCCGCACCTACGCCGAGTACGACGGCCGCGCCGTCTCCGGGTTCTCCATGGGCGGCTTCGGTGCCCTGAAGTACGCGGCCAAGTACTACGGGCACTTCGCCTCGGTCAGCGCCCACTCCGGCCCGGCCAACCTGCGCGGGGGCAATGGTGACCTGGTGACCCACTGGGCCAACGCCTCCTCCGCCGCTGTGGAACTGAACGGAGGGAGCATCTACGGCGTGCCCTTCTGGGACCAGGCCCGGGTCAGCGCGGACAACCCGTGCGAGCGCATCGAGAGCTACCGGCACAAGCGGGTCTTCCTGGTCGCCGGCACCAGCCCCCAGGACATCCAGGGTTACGCCAACGAGACCCTGGTGCTCGCCACCCAGCGGGAGTTCAAGTGGAACCTCGACCGCGCGGGCATCCCCTACGAGCAACACGAGGTGGACGGCGGCCACTGGGTGCGCCGGAATCTGCTGCAGGACGACATCAACGGCGTCATCGACCGCCTGCGCAAGGCGTGACGGGGGGACCTCGCGTGATGTCCGTGTCTACCCGAGGCACGTCCGGGCAGTTGCCCGGGCGGGTGCTCGGGATTCTTCTCGCGCTGACCGTGATCCTCGCACCGGGGCTCGCCGTCGCCTCACCGGCCGGGGCGCAGACCGCTTCCTCCCCGGTCCCGGCCGGGGCCGCCGGTTTCGCCGCCGCCTGCCCGGCCGCCGGTGACATCACCCAGTACTACAGCTGGGAGCACAACGGCATCGACATCGCCAACGACCGCGGCACCCCGATCTACGCGGTCGGTGACGGCGAGGTGACCATCTCGGGATACGAACCCGGCTACGGGCAGTGGATCCGCATCCTCCACCCCGACGGCACCATCACCGAGTACGGCCACATGTACCGGCGGGACGTCCAGGAGGGCGACCGTGTGAGCGCCGGGCAGCAGATCGCGCTGATGGGCAGCGAGGGCCAGTCCAGCGGGCCCCATCTCCACCTTCGGGTCTGGGGGAACGCGGGCGCGTCCGTGCGCGTCGACCCGATTCCCTACCTGGCGGAACGTGGCATCGACATGCCCTGCGTACCCGGCAACCCTCCTGGTCCTGCGCCGTTGGTGTATCCGGCGGAGTCGGGTCGTGTGGTGTCGGCGCGGTCGGTGGATGGGCGTCTTGAGGTGTTCGCGGCCGGGGCGGATGGTGTGCATCATGCCTGGCAGGAGAGCGCCAACGGTGCTTGGTCGGCGTGGGAGTTCATTGCGGGGCCCAAGGGTGCGGAGTTGGCGATCGGGCCGAACGCGGACGGCCGGCTTGAGCTGTTCGCGATCAATGGGCAGGTTCTTCAGCACCGTTATCAGAACCAGCCTTCGGGTGGTTGGTCGGGCTGGGAGAACTTCGGCGAGGGTGGTCGTGACGTCGCCGTGGGTTCCAATGGCGATGGGCGGCTTGAGGTCTTCGCTTCCGGTCCCGAGAACGTGTTCCACCGGTTCCAGACGGCCGCGAACGGTGGCTGGTCGGGCTGGGAGGGGACGGGCGTTGGCCCGGGGAAGAGCCGTATCGAGATGGCCAAGGCGCCGGACGGCCGGCTTGAGGTGTTCGCCCTGAACGGTGAGGTCTTCCGGCATCTGTACCAGGAGTCCGTGAATGGTGGTTGGTCGGCGTGGGAGGACTTCGGTATCGGTGGTCGTGATGTGACGGTCGATCACAATCTGGACGGGCGTCTTGAGGTGTTCGCTTCCGGGCCGGTCGGTGTCTTCCATCGGTATCAGACCGGCCCGACGAGTTGGTCGGGCTGGGAGGAGACCGGTGGTCTTGCGAACTCGCAGTTGACGAGTCAGCGCGCGGTGGACGGGCGGGTCGAGGTGTTCGCGATCAACGGGAGTGACGCCCAGCACATGTGGCAGACGGGGGTGAACGCCTCGTATCACCCGTGGGAGTCCTTCGGTGGTGGTGGCACGGAGATCACCGCCGTGGCCAACGCCGACGGCCGGATCGAGGTCTTCGGGACCAATCCCACCGGGGTCTACCACCGTTGGCAGACCGACTTCTCCACCTGGTCCCCGTGGGGCTGGCTCAAAGACACCGCCGGACCGGCAATCGACTGAGGAGACGGCAGATGAGAGCCACACAGTGCGCTCGAAGGAGAGCGCCCCACCGCGTCATTCTGTCCGCGTTCGTCTCCCTGTGCGTGGCGGCGGGAATCATGGGCGGCGTCACGCAGCCGGCCTCCGCCGCCGCCGCGAGCGATCTGTGTGCGGAGGTCGGGTACAACGCGGGCTTCCGGGGCGAGAGCCTGGTAACCGCCGTCGCCGTCGCCCTGGCGGAGTCCAGCTGCAATCCGCAGGCGTACAACGTCACGAACAACACGCCCCCGTCCACCGACCGTGGTCTGTGGCAGATCAACGACTACTGGCACGCCGAAGTCAGCGACGCCTGTGCCTACGACGCGCAGTGCAATGCGAACGAGACCTTCCGGATATCCTCCGGGGGCACGGACTGGAGCCCTTGGTCCACCTACAACCAGAGCCACCATCAGCGGCACATGGCCACGGCGCGCGCCGCCGTGGACCGTCTTGGTCACCCCGGGCCTGGTCCTGCGCCGTTGGTGTATCCCGCGGAGTCGGGTCGTGTGGTGTCGGCGCGGTCGGTGGACGGGCGTCTTGAGGTGTTCGCGGCGGGCATTGATGGTGTGCATCATGCTTGGCAGGAGAGCGTCAACGGTGCCTGGTCGGCTTGGGAGTTCATTGCGGGGCCCCAGGGCGCGGAGCTGGCGATCGGGCCGAATGCCGATGGCCGGCTGGAGGTGTTCGCGATCAACGGGCAGGTTCTTCAGCACCGTTATCAGAATCAGCCGTCGGGTGGTTGGTCGGGCTGGGAGAACTTCGGCGAGGGTGGTCGTGACGTCGCCGTGGGTTCCAATGGCGATGGGCGGCTTGAGGTCTTCGCTTCCGGTCCCGAGAACGTGTTCCACCGGTTCCAGACGGCTCCCAACGGTGGTTGGTCGGGCTGGGAGGGCACTGGCGGTGGCCCTGGGAAGAGCCGTATCGAGCTGGCGAAGGCGTCCGACGGCCGGCTTGAGGTGTTCGCTCTCAATGGCGAGGTCTTCCAGCATCTGTACCAGGAGTCCGTGAATGGTGGCTGGTCTGCCTGGGAGGACTTCGGTATCGGTGGTCATGACCTGACGGTGGATCACAACCTGGACGGCCGGCTCGAGGTGTTCGCTTCCGGGCCCGTCGGCGTCTTCCACAGATACCAGACCAGCCCGACCGGTTGGTCGGGTTGGGAGGACACCGGTGGTCTTGCGAACTCGCAGTTGACGAGTCAGCGCACGGTGGACGGACGGGTCGAGGTGTTCGCGATCAACGGCAGCGAGGCCCGGCACATGTGGCAGACCGGTGTGAACGCCCCTTACCACCCCTGGGAGTCCTTCGGCGGTGGTGGCACGGAGATCACCGCCGTGGCCAACGCCGACGGCCGGATCGAGGTCTTCGGGACCAATCCCACCGGGGTCTACCACCGTTGGCAGACCGACTTCTCCACCTGGTCCCCGTGGGGCTGGCTCAAAGACACCGCCGGACCGGCAATCAACTGACGGTAAACGTTCCATCTGGAGCCTTCTCGTGCATCCGTTCAGCAGGCGCCACCTGCTGCGCGCGGCCGGAGCGGGAGCCCTCGCGCTCCCGCTCTCGGGCCGTGCCGCAGCAGCGACCTCTGCCCCAGGGACGGCGTCCCAGTGGGTGGGCGCCGGTTCCTTCACCCACGTCTACGACCCCTCCACGCCCGGCCGGCGCCGCTACCTCAACGACCACACCCTGATCCGGGCGAACGGCCGGTGGCACCTGTTCAGCATCGTCGGCAACAGCGCGGCGCCCGGCGAGGCGCCGGACAGTGCCGCGGAGGTCTCCTTCGCGCACGCCTCCGCGCCCGCCCCGTACGGCCCCTGGACCACCCACGCCGACGCGCTGACCGTCGACCCGGGCTACCACGGCGAGGAGCACCTGTGGGCCCCGCATGTCATCGAGGCCGGCGGCAGGTTCTGGATGTTCTACGCGGGCGGCGGCGCGGACGGCGCCGCGATCAGCCTCGCCACGTCGGACGATCTGTTCACCTGGACGCGCGAGCCGTCCGGCCCGCTGTTCCGCGGGATCGCGGCCCGCGACCCGATGGTGCTGCGGGCCGGCGGCCAGTGGGTCATGTACTACACGGAACTTTCGAGCCCGGGCGGCCGGCACGTCGTGGCCCACAGGCGCTCCGCCGACCTGGTGCACTGGAGCGAGCCGGGCGTCGCCTTCACCGACACGACCACGTACGCGACCGTCTCGGTCACCGAGTCGCCGTACGTCGTCGAACGGGACGGCTGGTACTACCTGTTCATCGGCCCGAGGGGCGGCTACGAGGGTACGGACGTGCTGGCGTCCCGGGATCCCTTCCACTTCGACCTCACCGGGTACGCGGGCCACGTGGCCGGTCACGCCGTGGAGGTGATCGCCGACGGGGAGGCCTGGTACGCCTGCGCCGCGGGCTGGTTCCGCCACGGGTTGCACGTGGCGCCCCTCCAGTGGCGGGACACACCACCGCCGTGGCAGAGCGCGGACAACCCGGTGGCCGCACTCGACGCCGCCGGCCGCCTCACGGTGTTCGCGCTCGACGCCGCCGACCACTCGATGCTCCGGCGCGTCCAGCTCGACCCGGACACCGACACCTGGTCGCCGTGGGAGACGTTCGGCGGGCCGGCCGGTGCGGTGCCCACGCTCGGGCGCAACGCCGGCGGCGCGCTCGAGGTGTTCTCGCTCGCCCCGGAGGGTGCCAACCTGCACCACCGGGCCGAGCGGCCGGACGGCGGCTGGTACGACTGGGAGGAGTTCGGCGGGCCGGCCGGAGCCGCCCCCGCCGTCGCCCGCGACGCCGACGGCAGACTGGAGGCGTTCGCCCTGAGCCCCGGCGGCGCGTCCGTCGCCCGGCGGCGGCAAGCGGCGTCGGGGTCCCGGGCCTGGGACCCGTGGGAGGCGGGCTTCGGCGGCGCCGCGGGCGCGCCACCGGTGGTCGCGGCCAACGCCGACGGCCGGCTCGAGGTCTTCGCCCTCGCTCCCGGCGGCGCCGGGATCTTCCACCGGTGGCAGGAGACCCCGGGTGGCGCCTGGACCCCCGCGTGGCAGCGCTTCGGCACCGCGTCCGGTGCCGCGCCGCGCGTTGCCAGGGACGGTAGCGGCCGGCTCACCGTCGCCGCGATCGGACCGTCGGGCGTGGGAACCTTCAGCCGGCGGCAGTCCGTGCCGAACGGAGGCTGGGATGCATGGCTGCCGATGTTCGGCTGGAGCGCCGCCGCCCCGGCGTTCACCGCCAACGCCGACGGCCGCCTCGAGGCGTTCTCGCTGACGCCCGGAGGTGGCCGACTCGGCCACCGTTGGCAGACCACCCCCGGTGGAAGCTGGGATTCCGGCGGGGAGTTCGGGGAGCCCGGTATCGGGCTCGCCGCCACGCCCGCCGTCGCGTCCGACCCCACCGGGCGCACGCACGTCTTCGCCGTCACCACCGACGGCCGGATGCGCACCCGCGTCCAGGATCGGCCGAGCGGCGGGTGGCGGCCGTGGACGGCCTTCGGTGACCGGGCGGTCGCACCCGTCGTATCGGGCCGTCCCGCACTGTGAACCCGGAGTGCGGATCGCGCCAAGTGAAAGGGGCGAAAGGGCGGTTTCGTGGGGCCGCGACCCTGCGGGCACGGTGACCTTCCCCACCCCGGCAGGTCCCGTACGGGACGTCCGCTACGGGGGGCGCAAGGACGGGATCCCGTACGGCCGCCCGCGGTGGCGGTATGCCGCGCTCGCTCGCCGCGGCACGACAACTTCCCCCGAACCGCTCGTCAGAGAGTCGAAAACGACCCCAAACCGCCTTCGCCGCACGAGGATCGGAGTGACCGGGACCACAGGGGGAACCGCCCGCGAGGAGAGGGCCGGAGAGCCTCCCGGCAAGGGGCTCGAGGGGGCTCGAAGGGGCTCCCGGGGCAGCCGGTGCGGACTGTCCGACCCGGCGGGCCGTCCCGGCCGAAGTGGCTGAAGTGCGCCGATGAACTCCCTTGAGAGATGAGTATTGTTCAACTCGTCGGTCCGGCACGACGCGTGGAACGGGGGAGCGGTGAGCGGGGTGGTCGTCCATCTGCCGCAGGGGTGCAGTGGCGCCGACGGCGGCGAACCGTACGGCGATGCGGTGACGTTACGGCTCGGACCGGGCGAAGTCGCCCGCTTCGGACGCGGATCCGCGAAGATCCCCGTGGAGCTCCGCCTCGCCGACGCGGCGATCTCCCGCCTCGCCGGGGAGATCCGCGTCACCGACGACCACTGGCAGTTGACGAACCACAGCACCACCCACAGCTACCTCGTGGAGAACCCGGAGGGTGCCGGGGAGTACCTGAGGGTCCCGCCCCGCCGCGTCGGGGCACCCGTGCCGTTCGAGTTCTCGCGCGTCGTGCTGCCCACCCGCAGCGACGTCCCCGTCTCCTTCCAGGTGTTCGCTCCCGATCACGTCTACCTGGACCCGGAGGCCATGGGCGCCCCCTGGGGCCGCCTCACGGTCACCGCCTACTCGCTGGACGAGACGGCCACCTACTTCCTGGTACTCCTCGCGCTCTGCGAACCGCGCCTGCGCGACCAGTCCCGCGTCGCGGTCCCCACCACGCCTCAGATCGTCGAACGGCTCAGGGGCCACGCCGCCTGCGCCACCCTGACCGCGCGAGCGGTCAGCTCGCACATCGACTACCTCGCCGAGGAGAAGCTGCGCATCGGCGCCTCGGACCCGCGCGAACCCGGCAAGGGCGACCGCCGCAACGGCAAGCGGGAGGAGATCGTCGGGCTCGCCCTGCGGTTCGGGCTCGTGCGCGAGGAGCACCTGACGCTGCTGCCACCCCTGACGGGGGCCGGCGGGCGGGAGCGGCAGACCGCGCGATGACGACGCCCCACACCCTGCGCGACATCACGGACCGCGACGGTGCGGACGTGCTCCCGCCGGGCCACCGGGTGCGAGGCTGGACGATCACCGACCTGATCGGGGCCGGAGGCTGGTCCACGGTCTACTCCGCACGGCCTGCCGACCGGCAGCCGGACCGGACCGGCCGGGCCCCCGCGCACCCGTCCGCGGCACCCGCCGACATCGCTCTCAAAATCATGCCGACCGCCGGGTACGCCCCGCGCCAGACGCGCAGGATCGTGGAGTCCGCCCGCCGGGAGGTCGAACTGGGACGCAGAGCCGGGCATGCGCGGCTGATCCGCCTCCTGGACTCCTTCGTCCTCGAGGCACCGGACCGCCCCGCCCTGGACGGCGCGATCGTGCTGGTCATGGAGCGGGCCGCGGGCAGCCTGCGGGAACTCCTCGACGCCGGGGTGGCGGAGGCCGACCGCGCCCGGCTGATCGCGGGGATCTGCGAGGGACTCGCCCACCTCCACCGGTCGGGTTGGGTCCACGCCGACCTCAAGCCGGAGAACGTCCTGCTGGACGGCAGCCGCTGCGTGAAGCTCTCGGACTTCGGGCTCGCCACCCAGATGACGGGAACGCACGGGTACGCGCCCCCCATGGGCACCTTGGACTACCTTCCGCCCGAGCGCTGGCGGGCACCCCTCGGGGAGCTGGGCGTGGAGGTACGGCCGAGTGCCGACATCTGGGCCCTGGGCATCATCATCCACGAGGTGTTCGGCTCCGGCGCCTCCCCGTTCTCCGGCGCCACACCCATGGCGCGCGGCGCCGCCGTCCAGGAGTACGGCGAAGGGCGCGCGCCGCTGCGCATGGACCAGGCCGTGCCGCCGTTCTGGCGCGAGCTCGCCGCCGACTGCCTCGCCCCGACCCACGCGGCGCGTGCCCCGCACACCGCCGAGAGTCTGCTCGCCCGCATCACCGCCGAACAGGGGGCGCGCGGGAGGGGAGCGGGACGGCTGTGGGGCCGGGCCCGCGCCGCGATCCTCACCACCGCGTTCTGCGGGATCGCCGGTACGACCCTGTGGTCGGACGCGGCACGGGCGGGCTCCTCCGCACTGGACGGCCTGGAGGCCGCGGCGGCCGGCACGATCCGGGTGTTCAATGCGGAGAAGGGCTGCCAGGAGCGGGCCGACCGGGACCCGCAGTGCAGTCTGGGCCTGGCGATCGACCCGATGCGCCAGTACACCGCGGACAACGTCGTACCGTCCCGGGTGTGGCACGGCGACGTCCTCGCGGTGGACTGCCAGTTGCCCGACGGCCGGGCCGTCATCGACGAGGCGGACCTGCAGTCCACGCGCTGGTTCCACGTCCGCCTTCCGCCCGGCTCCACACCCGCCACAGCGTGGCTTCCCGCCGTCCGCACGAGGGACCGCCCGGCGCTGCAGGGGTGTCCGCACCCCGCGACCGGGCACTGACGCTCCCGGGAGCAGCCCATGGGCCGGCCCGTCTCGCAGGTTCCTACGGGGCCCCGAAGCGCATGGTGGTGCGCGATGTCCGGTCGTACCGGTCCCAGCGCGGCATGGCCGGGTGGTTGGGGTCGCCGGTGCGGATGAACGAGATCCATGCCCGGTGCACGGTACCGGCGAGTTCGTCCCTGATCCGGGTGTCCATCCCCGCCAGGAACGGCGCGTGCGACCACTTGTCGAAATTGTCGAAGACGAACGGCAGGTCCAGGCAGTGCGGGGCACCCAGGCGGCCCTCGTGCGCGGGGGTGGGGAGAGCGAACTCGTACGTCCAGACCGGGCGGCCCCGTACGGCCCGCGCTTCCGCGAACGCCAGGGTGGGTTTCTTGAACAGCTCGTCGGTGGTCAGGTCGATGAGGACGTCGATCGGCCGGCCGTCCGGACGGGCGGCCTCGTATGCCGCGTACGCTTCGGCCGCGCCGTCACCGAAGCTGTCCCGTGCCCGCCGGAGCACCTGTTCCTTGGTCGTCGACGCGTACGCCTCGCTCAGCGCGAAGACGAAGGCGGACTCTTCCGCGGTCCAGCCGATGAGTACGTCGATGTCCCTGCCAGGGCCGTCGAGCAGGTTCTCGACCGGTTGCCGCACCGCCGTCACGCCGTCGAGCACGGGCATGAAGGGCGCGGTCCAGTGTCCCCATTCCGCGGTGGCCGCGAGGAGTCCGGCGGTGGCCTCGACCAGTCGCGGCCACGGCACCGTGCGCAGCTCGTCCACGTCCTTCGCGCCGGCGATCTGCAGATAGGCGGCGGTGCGGGCCCGGGCCTCGGCCGGTGTGGCCAGCGGCATGGCGAGCGGGACGCTCTGGAGGATGGCCCGGCGGAAGAGCCGGTCGCCACCGGCGTGGCCCGCGAGCGCGGTTGCGGAGAGGGCGCCGGCGGACTGGCCGGCGACGGTGACGTGGGCGGGATCCCCGCCGAAGGCCGCGATGTTGTCCTGCACCCAACGCAGGGCCGCGAGTTGGTCGGTGAGCCAGACGTTGCCGCACTCCTCGCCGTCCTCCGAAGCGAAGGACAGCAGGCCGAGCGGTCCGAGCCGGTAGTTGAGGTTCACCACCACCAGGTCGCCGCTCCGCGCGAACGTCTCGCCCGAGTAGTTCGGCATCGCCCCGGACCCGGAGATGAAGGCGCCGCCGTGGATCCAGACCAGGACGGGACGTCGGGCGTCGTCGATGCCGGGCGTCCACACGTTGAGTGTCAGACAGTCTTCGTCGAAGGGGGCGAAGCCGTGGCCGCCGAGGATCGGGTCGCCCTCGCGGACGGCCTGCGGTGAACCGGGGCCGAAAGCCGTCGCGTCGAGGGTGCCGCTCCATCCCGGGTGCGGCTGAGCGGGCCGCCACCGTAGGGGCCCGACGGGCGGCGCCGCGTACGGCACGCCCTTGAACACGGCCAGGTCGTCTTCGGTGGCGCCGCGGATCGCGCCCGATCGCGTGTGCACGACGGGCGCGGTGCGGTTTTGGGCGAAACCCATCCAGTGCGTCCTTCCAGGCCGGTTTCGAGGGATCGAGGGATCGAGGTGTCCAGGGATCGAGGTGTCCAGGGACCGTGAGCCGACAGGTTATTGCGTATTTCTTGCGAGCGTCAATATTGTTCTATCTATCATCAAGTGGAGGTTCGCATGACGGCGTGGCGTATCGGTACGACGGTGATTCACAAGGTGCTGGAGGCGGAAGTCACCGTGTCTCTCGCGGGGGTCCTGCGGACGGACGACACCGCGCTCCTGAAGAGGTACCCGTGGCTCGCTCCCGACTTCGGCATGGCCGACGGCACCTTTGTCCTCTCGGTCCACGGGCTGGTCGTGGACACCGGTGCACGCCGGATCCTCGTGGACACGTGCGTGGGCAACGGCCGGGCGTCGGTGCCGTTCCTGCCCATGCTGGACTCGGCATGGCTCGAAGACCTCGCCGCCCTCGGCTACCCTCCGGAGTCGATCGACACGGTGGTGTGCACCCACCTCCACTTCGACCACATCGGGTGGAACACGCGCCGGGTCGACGGGAAGTGGGTGCCGACGTTCCCCCGTGCACGCCACCTCGTCACCCGGGCGGAATGGGACCACTGGGCCAGCGACGCGGACGCCGACCTCCACGACACGATGCAGCCCCTGCTCGATGAGGGGCTGGTCGACTTCGTGGGGAACGACCACCGCGTATGTGACGGCGTACGCCTGGAAGCCGCCCCCGGGCACACCCCGGGCCAGGTCGCGGTCGTGGTCGAATCCGGCGGCGAACGAGCCGTGATCACCGGTGACCTCGTGCACCATCCGGTGCAGTTCATCGAACCGGATGTAGCCGGCCTCGCCGACACCGACGCGGCGCGGGCCGCCGCCACTCGGCGGGCGTTCGTCGACCGGTACGCCGACACGGGAACCCTCGTGATCGGCACCCATTTCCCCGCCCCCACGGCCGGCCTGCTCCGGCGCGGCGGTGACGGGGGAGTGCGGTTCGTCGTGGACGGCCTGCGCTGACCGGCAGCCGGTCACCGGTGTTCCCGCCTCTCACGTGGCCAGTCTGAGGACTGCGTCGAGCAGGCATTTCCCGCCGAACATCAGGTCGGTGATCCGGGTGTGCTCGTCAGGCGCGTGGATGAGCCGCATGATGTCCGCGTCACTCGCGGAGGGAAAGAACCCGACGACCTTGGTGTCGGGGAAGGCGCGGGCATCCGTGGCGGCCGGATTGATGTACGGCAGCACCCGCGCACCCGGTTCGTGGGCTGCGACGGTATCGCCCAGGACGCGCAGGAGCTCTGGATCGTCGTGCACGCCGTGGCTCACTCTGCCGTGCAGCAGCGACACCTCGACACGGTCACCCACCGCCTTCTGGACCTGCGCCACCCACCGATCGGGCAGTTCTCCCGGCAGGAGACGACCGTCCAGCACCACGTCGGCTTCGACGGGCACCACGTTCTGGCGCTGCCCCGCGGACAGCATGGTCGGAGTCGCGGTGTTGTGGAGCCCGGCGACGACGAACTCCCGAAGGACGGGATCGATGGGCAGAGCGTGTGCCCGGTCCCAGGTCGGGTCCTTCAGCAGCTGCTCGATCGCCGCCGCGCCCGGGCCCGGATGCAGGTCCGCCAAGGTGGTGAGCATCCGCCGCGAGGCCGGATGCAGTACCGACTCCGGTGCGAACGCCCGCAGCCTCAGCAGGGCCTCGGCCAACGTGAAGACCGCCGACTCCGAGCGCGGGACGGAGGCGTGGCCGCCGGGCCCGCGCGCGGTGACCCGCATCCGGGCGCTGCCCTTCTCGGCCACCTGGACGGTGTAGACGGGGCCGCCGGGCGTCATGAAGCGCTGGCCGCCGCCTTCGTTGAACGCGAACTCGGCCTCGACGAGGCTGCGGTGGTTCTCCCACAGCCAGTACGCCCCCAGCCTGCTGCCGGCTTCCTCGTCGGCGGTGACCACCAGCAGCACGTCCCGACGGAGCGGGGTCCGGTGTGCGGCGAGGAGTTGCATGATCAGCAGGCTCGCGGCGACTTGGCCCTTCATGTCGAGTGCCCCGCGGCCCCACACGCAGCCGTCGGCGACCTCGCCCGAGAAGGGGGGACGGCTCCATCCGCCGGGTTGGGCGCCGACCACGTCGGCATGGCCCAGCAGCATGAGCGGCGGTTCCTGACCGGTCCCGGGCAGCCGGGCGACCAGGTTGGCCCGTCCGGGTTCGGACTCCAGGATCTTGTGCGCGATACCGGAGCCCGACAGCTCGCGGGAGAGGTGGCGTGCGACGGCGATCTCATGGCCCGGAGGGTTCGAGGTATCCAGGCGGATGAGCGCGGAAAGGTGGCTGACGAGGTGTCGTTCCTGTTCGGCCCAGGAGAAGGGCAGAGGCATCGGCCGAGGTGAGGTGGACATCTGGGCTTCGGAGCCTCCGTGGCTTGACGCTGAGTGTGCCGACGGAAAGATGATTACACGTGTAACTCCCTGAAGGTGTCCAGTCGAAGAAAATCCGTACGTTCACTCGGCGGGTGCAGGGCTGGCGTGCTCCCATGACGACCGCCAACGGCTATGAGAAGCGCATTGCGGAAGCCCAACAGGCGACCATGTCGGGCTGGGACTTCAGTTGGCTGAAGGGCCGGGCGGACGGCGAGGGCCCCTCGTGGGACTACGGACAACTCGCCCGAGGCTTGCTTCCGCGCGCGCGAAGCCTCCTGGACATCGACACCGGCGGCGGCGAACTCCTCGCCTCGCTCTCCCCGCTGCCACCGCAGAGCGTGGCCACCGAGAACTGGGCGCCCAACTTCCGCCTGGCGCGGCAACGTCTCGCACCGCTGGGCGTGGAGGTCCACCGGACATCGGGATCGAACCTGCCGCCCGGCCCCTTCGACTTGATCCTCAACCGACACGGATCGCTGGATGCGGCAGGCATCCGCACGGCCCTCGCGCCGGGTGGCCGGCTCCTCACCCAGCAGGTGGGCAGCCGAAACCAGTTGGAACTGAACGAAGCCCTCGGCATCCCCTCGCCGATCGACCCCGACGGTTGGACCCTGGGTGTCGCCGTACGGGCGCTGGAAGACGCGGGCCTTCACGTGACCGCAGCACGAGAGGAGATGAGCCCCTACACCTTCTACGACATCGGGTCGCTGGTCTTTCAAGTGCGCGCCATCCCATGGCAGTTCCCCGGATTCGTGCCCGCCGAGCATGAACCGGCACTACGCCGACTCGACCGGCACCTCGGAATCACAGGCGGATTCACCGTGCACGACCACCGGTTCCTGATCGAAGCGGCGCCGGCATCTTCCGGTCCGGCTCAAGGTTTTCCGCCGTGCCGCCCGCAAGGCCCGCTTCCAGGCCCCGATCCGCTTGGCACCGCGCACGCTCCCGGCCGAGCAGCTTCCACCTGAGCGGCCGGCTCCCACGTCCGGCCCGGATCCGCGTGTCTCATTTCACCGTCCGACAGCTGGACAGCAGGGTTCATCCTCGCGTGCGGCGGCCTAGTGTGTGCCTCGCAGCTGGTTCGCTCCCGTCCGCCAGGCGGGATGCGTCGTAAGAGGGAACCCGGTGGGAATCCGGGACTGCCCCGCAGCGGTGAGTGGGAACGACCGCCGTCATACGCACTGGGACCGGAACCGGTCCTGGGAAGCGACGGCCAGTAGGTGCGGGCCTTCGGGGTCCGCGTGCCCGCGAGTCCGAAGACCTGCCCGTTGCCCGTACGCGGACGATTCCGTGTGCGGAGATCCCGGTGACCTCGTGGGCGGGTCGGCGTACACATCGAGCGGCGCGAGCGGTCATTCCGCTGTGCGAGCCGTTCGTCGTGTCGTTCCTTCGCGTCCGCGTCCCGTTGCCGGGGCGTTCTGGACACATCTCGCGAAGGAGAGTTCCGTGACAGCGAAGCCCGCAGCCGCGGCCGCACGAGCCACCGTGTACGGCTACCCCCGTCAGGGGCAGAACCGTGAACTGAAGAAGGCCATCGAGGGCTTCTGGAAGGGCCGCGTCACCGCTGACGCCCTCCGGGAGACCGCGGCCGAACTGCGCCGCACGAACTGGCGGCAGCTGGCGGAGGCCGGCGTCCACGAGGTACCCACCGGTGACTTCTCGTACTACGACCACGTGCTGGACACCAGCGTCATGCTCGGAGCCGTCCCCGAGCGGCACCGGGAGGCCGTCGCCACCGACCCGCTCGACGGGTACTTCGCGATGGCGCGCGGCACGCAGGACGTGGCCCCGCTGGAGATGACCAAGTGGTTCGACACCAACTACCACCACCTGGTCCCGGAACTCGGCCCGGACACCGTCTTCACCGCGGACCCTTCCAAGCAGGTCGCCGAGGTGAAGGAAGCCCTCGCGCTCGGCCTCGTCGCCCGCCCCGTGCTCGTCGGCCCGATCACCTATCTCCTGCTGGCCAAGCCCGCCCCGGGCGTGGCGGCCGACTTCCAGCCGCTGACCCTTCTGGACCGGGTGCTCCCCGTCTACGCCGAGGTGCTCGCCGCCCTCAAGGCCGCCGGGGCCGAGTGGGTCCAACTCGACGAGCCGGCCCTGGTGCAGGACCGGACCCCGGCGGACCTGAACGCCGTGGCTCGGGCCTACCGCGACCTCGGCGCCCTGACCGACCGGTCAAAGCTGCTCGTCGCCTCGTACTTCGGCCGGCTCGGCGAAGCTCTCCAGGTCCTCGCCGCTGCGCCCGTCGAGGGCCTCGCACTCGACTTCACGGAGGCCGGCAGCGCGAATCTGAAGGACCTCGCGGCGGTCGGGGGTCTGCCCGGCAAGCGCCTGGTGGCCGGCGTCGTCAACGGCCGCAACATCTGGATCAACGACTACCAGAAGTCCCTCACCACCCTGGGCACGCTCCTCGGCCTCGCCGACCGGGTGGACGTGGCCGCCTCCTGCTCCCTGCTGCACGTCCCGATCGACGCCGCCGCCGAGCGGGACATCGACCCGCAGGTCCGCCGCTGGCTCGCCTTCGCCCGCCAGAAGACGCGGGAGATTTCCGTCTTGGCCCGAGGGCTGGCCCAGGGCACGGACTCCATCGCGCCCGAACTCGCCGCCAACCGGGCCGACCTGGCCTCCCGCGCCAACTCCGCGCTCACCCACGACCCGGCCGTCCGCACCCGCACCGCCGCCATCACCGGCACGGACGGCCGCCGCGCCCAGCCCTACGCGGAGCGCGCCGCCGCCCAGCGGGCGCATCTGGGCCTGCCGCTGCTGCCGACCACCACGATCGGGTCCTTCCCGCAGACCGACGAGCTGCGGGTCGCCCGCGCCGACCTGCGGGCCGGCCGGATCGACGTGGCCGGCTACGAGCAGCGGATCAAGGCGGAGATCGGCGAGGTGATCTCCTCCCAGGAGAAGACCGGCATCGACGTCCTGGTCCACGGCGAGCCCGAGCGCAACGACATGGTCCAGTACTTCGCGGAGCAACTGACCGGCTACCTCGCGACGCAGTACGGCTGGGTCCAGTCGTACGGAACCCGCTACGTGCGCCCGCCGGTCCTCGCCGGTGACATCTCGCGCCCTGAGCCGATGACGGTCCGCTGGACCTCGTACGCGCAGTCCCTGACCTCCAAGCCGGTCAAGGGGATGCTGACCGGGCCGGTCACCATGCTCGCCTGGTCCTTCGTACGCGACGACCGGCCCCTCGGCGACACCGCCCGTCAGGTGGCCCTGGCCCTGCGCGACGAGGTCAACGACCTCGAAGCAGCCGGCACTTCGGTGATCCAGGTCGACGAACCTGCCCTGCGCGAGACGCTCCCGCTGCGCGTCGACGACCATGCGGACTACCTGACGTGGGCCACCGAGTCCTTCCGGCTCACCGTCTCCGGGGTCCGGCCGGACACCCAGATCCACACCCACATGTGCTACGCGGAGTTCGGCGACATCGTCCAGGCCATCGACGACCTCGACGCCGACGTCATCAGCCTGGAAGCCGCCCGCTCCCACATGCAGGTCGCGCGCGAACTCGCCGCCCACCACTACCCGCGCGAGGCGGGCCCCGGCATCTGGGACATCCACTCGCCGCGCATCCCCTCCACACGAGAAGCGGCGTCCCTGCTCCGCAGGGGCCTGGACGCCATCCCGGCCGAGCGGCTCTGGGTCAACCCCGACTGCGGTCTGAAGACCCGCGGTTGGACCGAAACCCGCGCCTCCCTGGAGAACCTCGTCGCCGCCGCCCACGAGGTCCGCGCGGACCTGTCCGCCCACAACTCCTGACGCCCCCTGCTCCCCGGCCGACGGCCATCGAGGCCGTCGGTCCGGGAGCGCGAATCAGGGCCGGGCTCCGTACACCGTCGAGGCGGAAGCGTTCGCGGGAGCCCTTGAGGCCGGCCTGGACAGCGTACGGAAACTCGGTACGGCCGACATCATGGAGGTCAACGGCTACATCGCACTCGACGAGGACCTGCGGGGGCAGGCGGTCGAGCGGGCCCGTCGGGGGCTGCCCTCCTCCGTGGCGGCCCGCCAGGCCATCGACAGCTACGCCGCGGTCACCGGCTCGCTCGACGATCCCACCCTCGCGAAACGTGCGGCCGACGTGCGCCAGGTCGGCCGCCGGGTCCTGGCCCACCTGCACGGCGACAGAAGGTGTTCCTCTCCACGGAGGACGAGCAGTCCGTGGCCGCCAAGGCCGACTACGTCATGGACCAGGGCGCCGGTGGCACCATGATCTGGGAGCTCGCGGGCTCGCCGTCGTCCTCCCCGTCCTCGACGCCGGGCACCTGCACCGCGCCGAGCTGGAACGCCGACACCGTCTACCCGGACAAGGGCTTCCAGGTCTCCTGGAAGGGCCGGACCTACACGAACAGGTGGTGGAGCCTGAACGAGGACCCCTCCACCAGCGGCCCGGACGGAGTGTGGACCGACAACGGGCCCTGCTGATCCCACGCGCACGATCCCGGAAGTCCGGCTCGCATCCCGTGGGACGCAGGCCGGAGCCGGGAGCCAGGTGCGGTCGGCACTCCTCTAGACGGTCTAGCCGCGCGCCCGCCTGCGGCGCAGGAGGATGCCGACGGCCGCCCCGGCCAGGGCCGTTGCCGCCACTCCCGCCGTTGTCCACCAGACGGCGGGACCCGTGCCGGGTTCCGCCGGGGACTCGGAGGCCGTCGCAGGTGCCGGAATCGGGGTCTGAGCCTGCGTCCCGGTCGGCGTGGACGGCGTGGACGGCGCGGACGACGGGTCGGCGGGACGCGGATCCGGGGTGCCGGTGGTCGGGGCCGGGTCTACCACCGGTACGCCGACTTCGAGTTCGCCGTGGCCGAGGGCGGGGAAGCCCACGTCCACGCTGACCTTCCAGGCACCGGGCGGCAGGGACTCGACCGTGGTCCAGCCGGCCGGCGTCGCGGCGGGATCGCGCACCAGCCGCCAGGGCCCCAGCGTGCGGGCCCCGTCGGCGCTGACCGCGTTCACGGTGGCGGCGACCGCCTCTTCGACGGCGTCGCCGTCGTTCTCCCAGGTGACCTCCGCGGTGACGTGGCCTTCCCGCTGCCCGGTGACCACCACCTTCACGGTGTCGCCGTGGGCGTGCGCCACGGCCGGGGACAGGAGGATCAGACCGACGGCGGTCAGGGCGGCCTGGAAAGCGATTCGCATGCGCATCATGGCGTGCTCCGGGTGGGGTGAGGGGCCGGCGGACGGCCGCGCGACGCGGCCGTACGCCAGAGGGGACTTCAGAAGGCTGTCGGGGTCAGCCGACCTTCTGCACGGTCCAGACCTGCGGGGCCCGGCCGTCCGCGCGCTGGAGGTCGAGCAGCCAGTTCCCGTAGTAGGGACGGCTGCTCACGGTCAGCGCGAAGCCGCCGCTCGGGTCGGTGACGCTCACCGCGCCACCGCGGGTGGTCAGCTTCCAGCTCTGCGCACCGGCGCGGCCGCAGGGCTGCTGCGCGACCCACATGCCCGCGGCGGGAGTACCGCCCGGCTGCAGGCACTTGCCGGAGACCGCAGAGCGGATGCGGACCAGTCCGCTGCCCGCGTCGTCGAAGTACCACTGCTGCTGCGCGTACCCGTTGGCGCGCGCCCCGACGAGCACGGTGCCGTCGGCGCCGCGCCCGCCCCACACCTCGGCGGCCATGCCGGTGCTGCCGTTCCCGAGCAGGTACCGGGTCCCGGGGGTGGTCGCGCCGCCACCGGTGCCCTTGGTGCGGAAGGACGCGGCCTTGCCGGCTCCGCTGTCCCGGCCGGCGTTGTCGCGGACGGAGACGGCGACCGCGTAGGAGGTGTCGGGCCGGAGGTTGTAGACGCGCAGCACCGGGGACTGGACCCAGCCCAGGTGCTTGCCGTTCAACAGGACCTGGTACCAGGCTGCTCCCTCGACCTTGGGCCAGCTCACGACGGCGGAGTCCGACTGGATCTGGCCGACCGTCACGGCGGGTCCACCCGTGGGCTTCTTGGTCGGGCTGGGCGTCGGCTTCTTGGTCGGCGAGGGGCTCGGGTTCGGACCGGGGTCGGTGCCGCCGCCGCCCTTGTTCTTCATCAGGAACTGGTTGTCGGCGATGTTCCAGTGCGTGGCCAGGTAACTGCCGGCCTTGGGGCTGGTGTGGAAGTAGTCGTCGTGGTTGCAGTCCAGGATGTTCTCGGCGGCCTGGTTGGTGCAGATGTTGCGCATCTGCGGGTAGTACGGGGTGTCCGAATAGCACATGACGTCGAACTCGTCGGTGCAGTGCGCGCCGCGGCTGGTGTTCGGGGCGCTGTTGTTGACCGCGCCCAGGTTGTGGCCGAGTTCGTGCGCCGCGGTGTGGCCGCCCCAGCAGCCGGAGTCCGTACGCCCGTAGGAGGGACCGAAGTTGCTCAGGTTGGCCTGGCCGGGCCGCTCGTCGCCGTTGAAGGTGCCTATGCCGCAGTAGACCTGGGTGTCCGCGAAGATCATGTACTTGCGGTCGCGGCGGTCGAGCCCCTTGCCGGCGAGGGCGGCGTTGGTCGCGCTGAACTCCGCGAGCGCGGAGTCCGGGAGCTCGATGTTGAGCACGGCCGGGGTGCAGTCGGCGGCCGTCACGTAGCGGATGTGCCGGACGCCTCCGGTCTCTTGGGCGCTGGCGGAGTAGATGAGGTCGGCGTCGGCCGCCCATTTGCGGAACGAGGCCACGTACTGGGAGTAGCGGTCACGGCCGGGGCCGTGGACGTACACGACCTGGACGCGGTTGCCCGTGCTGCCGTCTCCGTCGCACTGGACGGTCTGGCCCGCGGGGCCGGCTGCGACGGCGGCGACGGACTGGCCGGCGGCGGAGGGCGCGGGCGCGGCGGACTTGTCGGCCGCGCGGTCGGCGTCGGCCGCGGGCGCGTCCTGAGGACGCCCGCCGCCTTCGCCGACCGCCGGGTCGTCGGCGGCGGGGCGGGCCGGATCGGCCGCCGGTGCCGAGGCCTTGACCGCGGGCGGGATGTCCTTCGTTATGTCGACGCCCTTGGGCGGGGCGTCGGGGCCGTGGGTACACAGACCCGCGCCGGTCCGGTAAACGCCGGCACACCGGTCGCCCTTCGGGGCGGGGGCCAGACCGTCGTAGACCATGCCGCGCGCGGTCTCGTTTGCGGGCGCGGCCGCGAGGGGTTCGGGCTCCTGGTCCCGGGCGGGCGCGGCGGCCGGTGCGGCGGCCTCCGTACCGGCTTGTACGGACACGGCCTGGGCACCATCACCCAGTCCGGAGTAGGCGATGCCGGCGGCGATCACCGCCGCCGAGGCCATGGCGGCGGTGAGGAGCATCAACCGCCGCGGTTTGCGGCGGTGTTCACGCCGTCTGCGTCGTTCTGTCATGGGCACCTCAAGTAAGCGTCGGATGAGTGGGTGCGCGGAAGCCTGCCAGACGAATACGGCGGAGAATTCGGACAAAGAGGGGTGCGGTTCGAGAAATCGTTCCGTTACCTGTCCGTCGGATCTGATGAACACTCAACAAGCAATAAAACAAGGCGAGTTACGCGCGTCAAGCGACATTGGTCCAGGCCTTATCAAGGTCAGTCGTTATCTAATCGAGATAACAAGTGGAGTCCTGTTGACGGGAATTCAGTCAAGGATTCACCTAATTACTACCTGTCGAATTCCCTTGGTCACGACCCGTGAGGAAGGCGCTGCCCGGTCGGCGCGGCGGAGCACGGAGGCGTGCTCCACGGCCCACTGACGGAGCGTCTGGCCCGCGGCGGCCCAGCGGCCGATGCGCGGGGCGGGATGAGCTCGGGCAAGGCGGCTGCCATCCCGCCGCACGGCAGGCGGGCGCCACGACCGCCGGTAGAGGTGTGGCTCCATGCGCGCATACCCATCGAGCCGCGCGCCCTGTGCCGTACGTCCGGCGGAGACGGCGGAACCAACGGAGACGGCGGAACCAACGGAGGCGGCGGAACCAACGGAGGGGGCGGGGCCGCCCGCCCGGAAGCACGGTCGAAGTGGACGAAGCCGCCCGTAGGAGGGGGCCGGCCGGGCGTGTCGGCAGCATGGCGTTGAGGGCGTGCCGCTCAGCTTGCGGGCACCGCTTCGGCGGATGCGGCGGCGCCACCGAGCAGGACTGCCGGGGGAGAGGGCTGGGCTACAGGGTGGGGCACCGCCGGCTTTGGCGAGGTGCTCACAGACCCCGGCACTGGACGGAGCCTGCGCGCCCACCTGATGGGCGCGCAGGCCTCCGTACCCATCCAGCCCCTCGTCCTGGCGGCGGCACCGGGCATCGACGCCGTCACCCTCGGACAGTCCTCGGGTACTGGAGCCATCCCGCGCTCACAGAGGTCGTGGAGAACGCACTCCTCGACCTCGGCTGTGACCCGGTGCCGGGAGAGTGTGCCTGCCGGTCGACAGTCCCGGCCACCCCGCCGGAGGCCGCGGAGCGCGACCCGCCGGGTCGGCGGCCCGGGCACGTGGCAAGGTGGCCGAATCGGTGGGGCGCCCGGCCTGGTCCGCTTCGGATACACGATGATGGCCGGACCATCGCCCTTCCTGGCTGGAGGCCCTCCGGCTGCCGCTGCTCGATGCCCGGCGATCCGCGATCGGATCAGCGGGTGGCGCCGAAGTCCTGTGTCCAGTACTGGCCGGGCTGCGCGAGGCCGATGCCGATCTCCTTGACGTTGCAGTCGAGGATGTTCCGCTTGTGGCCCGGGCTGTTCATCCAGCCCTCCATGACCTGGGCGGCGGTGGGGTAGCCGTACGCGACGTTCTCGGCGTACGTGCGCCACTGGTAGCCGGCCCGGGTGATCCGCTGGCCCGGGTCGGATCCGTCGGAGCCGGTGTGGGACATGTTGGAGTGGGCGGCCATGTCCTCACTGTGGTCCTGCGCGGCCTTCGTGAGCTTCTCGTTCACGGTGAGTACGGGGCACCCGACCGCGGCGCGCTCCTTGTTGACGAGCGCGAGGACCTCGGCCACGGCACCGGAGGGTGCCGCGGAGTCCGAGGGTTCGGGGGCTCCAGTCGGCTCGGCGGGCGGCTCCACCGGCTGCTGCGCCTCGGTCTGCGCGGGAGGCGCGTACTCGGCGGGCTGCTGGACGGGCGACTGCTCGACGATCACGGCGGGGGCGTCGGCCTGAACCGGGGCCTCCACGGGCTGCTGCACACCAGGGTCGCCGTGCCAGGGACGGCTGTCCCGCTCGGACACGACGGACCGCATCGGGCCGGTTCCCTGTGGGTCGAGGCAGGCACTAGCCGCGGTCGGTACGGCCACGAGGGCCAGTGCTCCGACAGCGACGGCTATTTTCCTGCGGTGCGTCTTCTTACGGTGCTTCTTCATGCGGGACCTCACTCGGTGATCGCGAAGCTCCCGGCGCCGGACCGCGAAGGCGCCGGAGGAATCGCCATTCTTAGAAGCCCTCCAGCGGCCTGGCAAGCCGCTGCCGCTCGGGCGCGCGGGGTGTTCGGGGCCGGGCTTGAAACGGCCGGAAGATCGTGCATCTCCGCGGCGCGGCCACGGCGGCGCCCACCTGGCCTGCCGCCAGAACCCAGCCCTGTCGGCCCTGTTGGAGCCGAGGGAAAGGGAGCGTCGAATTCCGTTTCCGGCGGAGTGAGGCATGTCAATCTCAAACAGGGACATGCGGTGAAATGTCCCAAGGCAATGGATCTCCACGGAGGGCCGCAGGGTGACATGCGGGCCGTGATGCATGTCACGGCCCGAAGGGGGAACCGGACGCCGTTCCCGTCGATCCGCGACGCTCGTCGAGCAGGCCGCCGGGGTTGCCCGGCGGCGCGCGACCGGGAGGGCCCTCGGGCCCGCCGAGTCGCGGACGGGCGAGTGCTTGCCTACGGGCCGGGCGAAGCCCCGGCGTCCCGAAGGCCCGCACGCTATCTGATCTTGAGGCCACGCCGAGACGGCCGCGTTCATGAATGTGGTCCATACCAAGCCCTTGACAGGGTTTTCGTTCACTACTTAAATCATTTTGTGATGGAAGGGTCCCCCGGGCTCGACTCCTCGCTCCCCATCCCTGTCGGTGCGACAACCGTGCGGGCCCCCACGCCCGGCGTTGTCATATGCATGCCATGGGGCGATATATCCGCCATGCTCCCTGGAAGGGAGAGTCATGCACCCCCCACACTTATCCCGACGCCTGCTGCTGTCTCTGGTCTCGGTCCTCACCCTCGCGTCGCTGTCCACCGGACTTGCGCAGGGTGCGCCCGCGCCGGCGCAGGCGCCGCGGACACCCGCGACTGCGGCCGCAGCAGCCGCTGTCACCTTCTCCGACGAATTCGACGGACCGGCGGGCTCCGCCGTGGACGGCGGGAAGTGGCAGATCGAGACGGGCGACAACGTCAACAACCACGAGCGGCAGTACTACACAGCGGGCAACCGCAACGCCGCCCTCGACGGCCAGGGCCACCTGGCCATCACCGCTCGCCGTGAGAACCCGGCCAACTACCAGTGTTGGTACGGAAGATGTGAGTACACCTCCGCACGGCTGAACACAGCCGACAAGTTCACGATGACGTACGGCCGCGTCGAGGCCCGGATGAAGATCCCGCGCGGACAGGGCATGTGGCCCGCGTTCTGGATGCTCGGCAGCGACATCGGCCAGGTCGGCTGGCCCAACTCCGGTGAGATCGACGTCATGGAGAACGTGGGCTTCGAACCGTCCACTGTCCACGGCACCCTGCACGGTCCCGGGTACTCCGGCGCCGGTGGAATCGGCGCCGGGTACGCCCTGCCCGGTGGGCAGGCGTTCGCCGACGCCTTCCACACCTTCGCCGTCGACTGGAGCCCCAACGCGATCACCTGGTCCGTCGACGGCACGGTCTACCAGCGCCGCACCCCCGCCGATCTCGGCGGAAAGCAATGGGTCTTCGACAAGCCCTTCTTCCTCATTCTCAACCTCGCGGTCGGCGGCTACTGGCCCGGAGACCCGGGCGGCAGCACGGTCTTCCCCCAGCAGCTCCTGGTCGACTACGTACGAGTCAGCACCGACAGCGCCCAGCCGGGCGGCGGCGGTCCCATCACCGGAACCGGCGGCAAGTGCGTGGACGTCGCGGCCGCCGGTACCGCCAACGGCACCCCCGTACAGCTCTACGACTGCAACGGCAGCGCCGCCCAGCGCTGGAGCGTGGGAACCGACGGCACCATCCGCGCACTCGGCAAGTGCCTGGACGTGGCCTCGGGAGGTACGGCCGACGGTACGCCGGTCCAGTTGTGGGAGTGCAACGGCAGCGCCGCCCAGCGGTGGGCGGTTCCCGCCGCTCAGGACATCGTCAACCCGCAGGCGAACAAGTGCCTGGACGCCTCGGGCGGCAGCTCGGCCAACGGCACCCGACTGCAGATATGGACCTGCACCGGGGCCGCCCATCAGAAGTGGACGGTGACCCGATGACCACGAGACTCCTGCGCAGGCCCACCGTGCGCGGTGTGCTGGGCACGGCGGCGGCGGCCGCCCTCGTCACCGGCCTGAGCGGCAATCCCGCGATCGGCGCGGCAGCGGCGACCGGCCGGATCACCGGCCTCGGCGGCAAGTGCGTCGACGTCGCCGGGGCGAGCGGCGCCAACGGAACCGCCGTACAGCTCTACGACTGCAACGGCACCACCGCACAGCAGTGGAACGTCGTCGGCGACGGCACGATCCGCGCGCTCGGCAAGTGCCTGGACGTGGCATCGGGCGGCGCCGCCGACGGAACCCGGATCCAGCTGTGGGACTGCAACGGCAGCGCCGCCCAGCAGTGGTCGGCCACCGCCGCCCGCGACATCGTCAACCCGCAGGCAGACAAGTGTCTGGACGCGACGGGCAACAGTCCGGCCAACGGCACCCGGCTGCAGATCTGGAGCTGCACCGGCGCCGCCAACCAGAAGTGGACGGCGCCGGGCGGCGGCGACACTCCGCCACCCGGGCCGGGGGCCATGGCCGTGGCGCCCTACCTGTACAACGGCTGGGGGAGCCCGCCGACCCCCACCACCGTGACGAACGCGACCGGCGTCAAGTGGTTCACGCTCGCCTTCGTCCTCAGCAACGGCTACTGCAACCCGCAGTGGGACGGTAGCCGACCGCTGACCGGAGGCGTCGATCAGCAGACGGTCAACACCGTGCGGACGAACGGCGGCGACGTCATCCCTTCCTTCGGCGGCTGGAGCGGCAACAAGCTGGAAAGCTCCTGCGGCAGCGCGGGCGAGCTTGCCGCGGCGTACCAGAAGGTCATCAACGCGTACGGGCTGAAGGCCATCGACATCGACATCGAGGCGGCGGCGTACGACAGCCCGACCGTCCAGCAGCGCACGGTCGACGCGCTGAAGACCGTCAAGGCCAACAACCCCGGCATCAAGCTGTACGTCACCTTCGGCACCGGGCAGAACGGCCCCGACAGCAGCCTGATCGGCAGGGCCGCCGCGTCAGGGCTGACCGTGGACAGTTGGACGATCATGCCGTTCAATTTCGGCGGCGCCGGCCAGAACATGGGCCGGCTCACCGTCCGTGCGGCCGAGGGCCTCAAGAACGCGGTCAAGAACGCCTACGGGTACTCGGACGACCTCGCCTACCGCCACACCGGCATCTCTTCGATGAACGGCATCACCGACAACGGCGAGACGGTGACCGTCGACGACTTCCGCACCATCCTCGGCTACGCCCAGCAGCGTCACCTCGCGCGGCTGACCTTCTGGTCGGTCAATCGTGACCGGCCCTGCACCGGCGGCGGAGCCGACACCTGCTCGGGCGTCGCCCAGCAGCCGTGGGACTTCACCCGCGTCTTCGCCCAGTACAACGGCTGACCCTTACAACGGCTGACCCTCCCGTCCCAGCCCACCCCCAACCCCCACCCCAACCCCCACCCCCACCCCCCACTCACGCCGTACAGCCGGCACAGGAGAGAACGTGCTCAGCTCCCCCCGCACGCCCCGAGCGGTTCGCCATGGCGCAAGCCGGGCCCGCGTCACACGGCCCTGGGTCGCGGCCTTCGTGGTCGCCGCCTCGGCCGCTTCGGTCCTCACCGCCCTTCATCCCAGCCAGGCCGCCACCCCACGGGCCGCCACCCCGAACGCCTCCGCGAAGGCGGCCGCCGATCTGCCGACGGGCTGGTCCACAGTCGTCAATGCCGGCAGCGGCAAGTGCCTGGACGCGCGGTCCGCCGCGACCGCGAACGGCACGGCGGTGCAGCAGTACTCCTGCAACAACAGCACCGCGCAGCAGTGGAGCTTCACGCCGACCAGCGACGGCTTCGTGCGGATCGGCAACCGCAACGCGAGCACCCAGGTCGTCGACGTGAGCGACACCTCCTCGGCCGACAACGCCGCCGTGCACCTCTGGGCGTACGGCGGGGGCAACAACCAGCAGTGGCAGGCCGTCGACGAGGGCGGCGGCGCGTACCACTTCGTCAGCCGCCACAGCGGCAAGTGCCTGGACGTCCCGGCGGCCTCGACGGCCGACAGCGTCCAGCTGGTGCAGTACACCTGCAACGGCACGGCGGCCCAGCGCTTCCAGGTGGCGCCCGTGAACACCGCGCCCGGGGATGTCGACCTCGGCCCGAACGTGGTCGTCTTCGACCCGTCCATGCCGTCGTCCACCATCCAGAGCCGGCTGAACTCCATCTTCCAGCAGCAGGAGACCAACCAGTTCGGCTCCCAGCGCTACGCCGTGATGTTCAAGCCGGGTACGTACGCCAACGATGTCAACGTCGGCTTCTACACCCAGGTCCTCGGCCTCGGCCAGTCGCCCGACTCGGTGACGATCAACGGCGCCGTGCACGTGGAGGCGGACTGGTTCCCGCCGCAGAACGCCACCCAGAACTTCTGGCGCGGTGCGGAGAACCTGTCGGTGAACCCGACCGGCGGCACCGACCGGTGGGCGGTCTCGCAGGCGTCCGGGTACCGGCGCATGCACGTCCGCGGCAACCTCGAGCTGAGCGACGGCGGCTGGTCCAGCGGCGGATTCATGGCCGACAGCAAGATCGACGGCCAGGTCCGGTCCGGCACCCAGCAGCAGTGGCTGACCCGCAACTCCCAGCTCGGCAGCTGGACCGGTTCCAACTGGAACATGGTGTTCGTCGGCAGCCAGGGCGTGCCGGGCAACACCTTCCCCAATCCGCCGTACACCACGGTGAACCAGACGCCGACGGTCCGGGAGAAGCCCTTCCTGTACGTGGACGGCGCGGGCGCGTACAAGGTGTTCGTACCGTCCCTGCGAACCAACTCCACGGCCACCAGCTGGGCGAACGGGAACGCGGCGGGCAGCTCGCTCGGCATGGAGCAGTTCTACATCGTCAAGTCCGGAGCAACGGCCGCACAGATCAACGCCGCACTGGCCGAGGGCAAGAACCTGCTGGTCACCCCCGGGGTCTACCACCTCAGCCAGACGTTGAAGGTGACCCGCCCCGACACCGTCGTCCTCGGTCTCGGCCTCGCCACTTTCATTCCTGACAACGGTGTCACCGCCATGACGGTCGCCGATGTCGACGGCGTGAAGGTCGCAGGTGTCCTCTTCGACGCCGGAACCACCAACTCCCAGACGCTGATGGAGATCGGCCCGGCCGGCGCTGCCGCGAACCACGCGGCGAACCCCACCTCCCTGCACGACGTCTACTTCCGGGTCGGGGGCGCCGCGGTCGGCAGGGCGACGACGAGCCTGGTGGTCAACAGTGATCACGTCATCGGCGACCACATGTGGATCTGGCGCGGCGACCACGGCAGCGGCATCGGCTGGAACAGCAATACGGCGGACACGGGTCTCGTCGTCAACGGCGACAACGTGACCATGTACGGCCTGTTCGTCGAGCACTACCAGAAGCACCAGACCATCTGGAACGGCAACGGCGGGCGGACGTACTTCTACCAGAACGAGATGCCGTACGACCCGCCGAACCAGGCCGCCTGGATGAACGGCTCCACCCAGGGCTACTCGGCGTACAAGGTCGCGAACTCGGTCACCAGCCACCAGGCCTACGGGCTCGGCAGCTACTGCTACTTCAACGTCAACCCGAGCGTGACCGCCGAGCGTGCCTTCGAGGCCCCCAACAACCCGAACGTGCGCTTCCAGAACATGGTGACCGTCTCGCTCGGCGGCACCGGGACCATCCGGCACGTCATCAACGATCGGGGCGGACCCTCCAACGCGTCCACCAACGTGGCCAACCTGGTGAGCCACCCGTGAGGCGGCTCGCAGCACGGCTGCTGATCCTGTTGGCCTTGGCACTGGGGCTGACCGCCCCGGCCCACGCCGGACTCAAGGCTTCCGCCGCACCCCAGGCCCCGGCCTTCAAGGTGATCGCCTTCTACAACGGCACCTGGGACGCCGCGCACATCGACTTCGTCAAGGAAGCCAACGAGTGGTTCCCGCGGACCGCCGCGCAGAACAACTTCACCTATACGCCGACCACGAACTGGGAACTGTTGGCGAACGGAGGGGTGAACGACTACCAGGTCGTCCTGTTCCTGGATGACGCACCCAAGACGGACGCCCAGCGGTCCGGCTTCGAGCGGTACGTGAGGGCCGGCGGCGGTTGGTTGGGCTTCCACTCCTCGGCGTTCACCACCAACGCCGGCTCATGGCCCTGGTACTACAACGGGTTCCTCGGCAGCGGGAACTTCAGGACCAACACCTGGGGGCCGACCACGGCGGTGCTGCGCACGGAGGACCGGACGCACACCTCGACCACCGGGCTGCCCGCGACGTTCACCTCGGCGGTCAGCGAGTGGTACGGCTGGTCGAACGACCTGCGCGCCAACGCGAACATCAAGGTCCTGGCATCGGTCGACCCGACGAGCTTCCCCCTGGGCACGGACCCGAACCAGTCCTGGTACAGCGGCTACTACCCGATACTCTGGACCAACACCCAGTACAAGATGCTGTACGCCAACTTCGGACACAACGCCATGGACTACGGCTCCAACACCCGGCTGTCCTCGACCTTCGCGAGCCCCACACAGAACCGCTTCCTGATCGACGGGCTCAAGTGGCTCGGCGGAGTGGCCGGCAGTCCCGCGCCGACCGACCCGATCTCGCAGACCGCGTGGTACTCACTGGCCGACAGCGCGAACGGCGCCTGCGTCGACGCGCGAGCGGCGGCCACGGCCAACGGCACGGCGATCCAGCAGTACACCTGCAACGGGACCACGGCCCAGCAGTTCCAGTTCCGCCCCACCGACGGCGGATACACCCGGATCGCGATCCGGGGCAATCCGCAGCAGGTCGTCGACGTCACAGGGGTCTCCACCGCCGACAACGCGCCGCTGCAGCTGTGGTCCTACGGCGGTGGCGGAAACCAGCAATGGCTGCCGGTACGGGAAGCCCCGGGCCGCTACCACTTCACCACGCGGCACAGCGGCAAGTGCCTGAGCACCACAGGTGGTGCGGCGAACGGCGTGCAACTGGTGCAGCGCGCCTGCGACAACTCCGTCGCCCAGAGCTTCCACCTGACCGCTCACCCCTGAGGCTCGGCCCCTCTTATATCCACGTTCGGAAGAACAGCCTGTACCGCCCGGGTCGTCCCCGGGCGGTACAGGTTCCGCCCTGCCTCCCGTGGCCGGCCGGGATCACGGGGGATGTCAATCGAGCGGTACGGCCGCGAGGCGGTCAACGGTCTGAGGGTAGAGCCGGCTGCCCCGCTGGACGACCAGCATGGAGACGTACGCACCCGGGTCGTGGGTCCACACCTTCTTCCCGGTCGACTCGTCGAAGGCCTGGAGCGCCCCGTCCGCGACGTACACCGTGCCGTTCACGCAGACGGGCGCGCTCAGCAGTTTCGTGCCCTCCGGCTCCAGCTTCCAGGCCACCGCGCCCGTCACCAGGTCCACCGCGGTGATCCGCTCCTCGAAGTCGAAGACGTGGCGGTCCGAGGCGACCGGGGGGTTGATGCCTCCCGACTGGTTGGGTGACGCCGCCTCCACGAGCTCCCAGGCCCCCGCAGCGAGCGAGGACGGTGACTGAGATGCCCCGGCATTTCGGCAACCCGCTCACCTCGCCGAGGCCGACCTCGTCATGGCCGTCGACGCAAACCGCACACCGGCGGACCTCAGGGCGCAGGGCGCCCTCCGCCGGGTCCGGTCCGCGGACGTGACCACCTAGGAGCCGGTCGTCCCGTCGAGCATCTCGCGCAGGATGTCCAGGTGGCCGTTGTGGCGGGCCGTCTCCTCGGTGAGGTGGAGGAGGATCCAGCGCAGGTCGACGTGGAGGCCGTTGCGGACGGCTCGTTCGGCCCGCTGGTCCAGGGCTGTCTTGGCGACCAGTTCGCGGTAGCGGGCGCTTTGCTCGGCGTATTCGTCGAGGAGCTGCGCGAGCGGGAAGTCGACGGCGACGCGCATCTCGCGGTCGGGGTCCTCGTCGGTCCAGGGGCCCTGGTCCTCCTCGCCGAGGAGGACCACCTGGAACCAGTAGTACTCGACCCAGCGCAGGTGGTTGATCAATCCGCTCAGGGTCATCAGCGGTGAGCCCGGCAGGAGCGCCTTGCGGGCGTTCTCATCGGAGACGCCCGCGCACTTGGAGAGGGCGGTGTCACGTGTGTAGTCGAGGAACGTGGTGAGCTGGGTGCGCTCGTCCCACGCGGGCGGTGTGTCGTTGATTCTGGTCATCCCGCGCAGCATCCCTGATCGGCGCGAGGGGTGTCGAGGCATTTACCGACGGGTCCGCACCGCTCCTCCTGGCTCGGTCCTCTTCCCTGCCGCGCCCGTCAGGGCTTCAGACCGGCCCGCCTGAGGGCGATCTCGGACAGGGCGGCGATGACGTGCCGGTCGCCGCGGCGCCAGGCATCGGCGAGGCCGCCCGCGGGGGTGGGGATCGTGGAGAGGGCGCCCGGAGGTCCGGTGAGGGCACGCAGGGCGAGCAGGTCGGCGCCTCCGGGTGCGTCGAGGAGGTCCCGGAGGGTGGCGCTGCGGCGGATCCAGCGCACGCGCAGGGGAAGCCACAGCAGCAGCACGAAGGCCACGGGGAGGATGATCAGGGCGAAGGTGGCCAGGGTGGCCACCTGGCTGACGACGTCCTGCAGCGATTGTCCCGCGTCGGCGAGTCCGGTGCCGGCGTCGGCCGCGGACCGGAACGGTTTCCTCAGGAGATCGCCGACGAGCGGCACGCCGGAGGCGGTGTCACCGGCTTCGGCGAGGGCGTGGGCGAGGCTTTCGCCGGAGCTCTCGACCTTGCGTCCGGGTTCGGCCAGCCGCATGATCGCGCCGCGGACGGTCAAGGCGAACTTCACCGTGGCGGCGATCAGCAGGACGGCGATCAGGTCCGCAAGGATCTGTCGGTTCCGCCGTGCTGGGGTCTGGGCGTAGAGAAGCATGGTCTGCTCCCGTTCCGGTGCTGGCGGCAGGGGTCGGCCGGTCACCCGACCGTATGCGGGACTCGGCCGTCACGTCGAAAGGCGCGAGCCCCGGGTCAGTCCTCGCCGGGAACGGCGGCGAACACCGGGCCGCCGACGGCCCGGGCCAGGCGGTATCGCCTGAGCGCCCGGTCGAAACGGGCGCGGCTGCCGGGCAGGACTCCGCGGAGGTCGGCGATCAGCGCGCCGTCCGGTACGCGGGCCGCGAGGCGGGCGACGACCGGGTCCGGGCTGCCGCGGAGTCCGGCTGCGGGGTGCAGCGGCAGATCGGGGCCGTCCAGCTGAAGGAGGTCCCAGAAGTCGTCGGCGTACGGCTGAACGCCCTCCTCGAAGCCGGTCTCCTCGACCAGTTCCTCGGCCGTGCCGATGATCCGGTCGAGCCAGTGCGGCAGCGAGTCGGCCTCGACGTGGAGGCCGCCCTCGCGGTACTGCATCAGGACCTGGCCCCACCGGCCGTCGGCCTCGATGTCGACCCAGGTGACGCCGCCGCCCCCGTCGTCGGTGACCAGCCAGTGGGGGTGCGGCAGGCCGTGGTCGCCGGACTGGCGGGGGTGGCCGGTCAGCGTGAATTCCACCGGCGGCACGGCGAAGCCGCCGATGCGGACCAGGAGTTCGCGGGCCTCGGCCGGCACCGGGACGGGCCAGCGGCCGAAGTCGGCAGCCGCGACGCCGGGTTGTACCGCGAGGTCGAACGGGACTCGGGCGGCCAGCTCCCGCAGCCGCTCGAGGAGGGTGTCACCGGAGATCACCCGGCCACGCTACCGGAGCGGCCACGGCTCCCGGCCGCAGGAGCCGGTGTGCCCGGCCCGCCCGTGTACGTACTCCCGACTTCAGCGGCGTCTTCCGCCGGTCGTCCCCACAGGCCCGGTGCGCCGGTGAGGCTTCACCCGGTCGGGCCAAGCGGGGGCGGGTGGCTGCCGCGAATGGCCCAGCATCGGGACACCGGGCAGGCCGTGCATCGGATGAGATGCCTAACGTCGCAGCCAGAGACATCGGTGCGCGCGGCTTGTGGAGGTGTCATGTCCCGTCGAACCGGCTTGCTGGCGGGCGTCTGCGCGACTGCGGTCGCCGTCGGCCTGCTCCTGACCGGGGGCGCCCGGGGCGGCCTGACCGCGCAGCCGCGGCAGGACTCCGGCAGGCATGCCGGGAGCGAGGTCGCGGTGGGTGCCTACCTGCACTACGGATCGCCCGGCGTCGAGCGGATGCAGGAGCTGTCGCGCTGGCTGGGGGGTACCGAGCTGCGCGCCGGGCACACCTACCTGCCGGGCGACACCTGGGCGAACATCGAGGGGGCACCCGATTCCTTGCGCACCTGGGCGCGGTGGCGCAACGCGAGTGCCGACCGGCTGTTCGTCCTGAACGTGCCCATGCAGGAGCGCAACGAGGCAGGCGTCCCCGACGCCAGGGTCGCCGAGCTGATCCGCACCGGTGCCCGGGGCACGTACGACCACCACTTCCGGCGGCTGGCCGAGCGGCTGGTCGCCCTCGACGTGCCGGACACGGTGATCGTGCTCGGCTGGGAGATGAACGGCTTCAACTACACGCACCGGTGCCGGCCCGACCCCGAGAACTGGAAGAAGTACTGGCGGCGCATCGTGGCCGCCATGCGCTCCGTGGAGGGGCAGGGCTTCCGTTTCGACTTCGCCCCCAACCGTGGCGGTGACGCGATCGCGTGGACCCGCTGCTACCCGGGTGATGACGTGGTCGATGTCGTCGGGATGGACTCGTACGACCAGGAACCCGGCCGGACCTTCGACGAGCAGGTCGCCCAGCCCTACGGATTGCAGCACCAGGTCGATTTCGCCAGGGACCACGGCAAGGAGACCTCGTACCCCGAGTGGGGGCTGTTCCGGCACGGCGACAACCCCGAGTACGTGCGGCGCATGCTGGCATGGATCGAGGAGCACCGGCCGCTCTACCACAGCATCACCGACTTCTGCCCGCACGGCGTATGGCAGTGCGGGCAGAATCCGCGCTCCTCGCGGGTGTTCCGGGACTTCTTTTCCGGCGGGCAGAGCCGTCGCTCGGCAGACCTTGCCCCAAGGGCCGGGCCGGAACATCGTGGTCGCCACCCAAGTGGCCGACTCACCCGCGCGGCGTTGCCGTGTCCTGCTCGCCCAGGTGGGTGTCCATGGCGGAGTTCAGGTCGGCCATGAACGAGTCGAACTCATCCAGGAGCTGCGGCGGGTAGTGCGACATCGCGGCGGCGAGGCGGTCGGCGAGCGGGCCGAAGAACTCGTCCGCTCGTGCCTGGATGTGCCCGCCACTGCGCAGGGTGATGACGCGCAGGTCGGAGTGTTCGCGGACGCGGGTGATGTGCCCCGCCGCTTCGAGACGGTTCAGGAGCGCGGTGGTGGCCCCCGTGGACAGGGGGATGCGCTCGCTCAGCCGCGCCGGAGACAGTGGGGTGCCGCGCTCTTCGGCGGCGGCGATCTCCGGTACGGCGGTCGCGTCGGTGGCTGATCCTGGTGGTGATGCTCGTCGCGGAGATCATGGATCTCCTGGACGCCTCGATCGTCAACGTCGCCGGTCCGGACCTGGAGAGGTCCCTCGGGGCCGGCTCCGTCGGCCTGCAGTGGGTGATCGGCGGCTACGCGCTCACCCTGGGCGCCGGGCTCGTGCTGGGCGGCCGGCTCGGCGACCGGTACGGGCGGCGCCGCATGTTCCTGCTCGGCCTGACCGCCTTCACCGTCACCTCGCTGCTGTGCGCGCTCGCGCCGAACATCGGGTCGCTGATCGCCTTCCGGCTGCTGCAGGGCGCCGCCGGGGCGATGCTCCCGCCCCAGGGGCTCGGCCTGCTGCGGGAGAACTTCTCCGGTCGCGAGCTCACGAAGGTCTTCGGGATCTTCGGGCCCGTACTGGGGCTCGGCGGCATCATCGGCCCGGTCCTCGGCGGCTTCCTCATCGAGGGCGACTTCTTCGGCCTGGGCTGGCGGTCGGTGTTCCTGGTCAACCTGCCCATCGGCATCGCGGCCCTGATCGTCGCCGCGAAGTGCGTGCCGAAGAAGCCCGGTGACCGGACGGTGAGCATCGACCTGGCCGGTGCGGCGCTGGTCGTGATGGCCTGCACGTTCCTGGTCCTGCCGCTGAACCAGGGGCAGGAGGCCGGCTGGCCGCTGTGGACCTGGCTGTCCATGGCCGCCTCGGCCATCGGGTTCGCCCTGTTCGCGCTGCGGCAGCGCCGTACGGCCGCGGCGGGCCGCGAGCCGCTGGTCACCCCCGGCCTGCTGCGCAAGCCCGCCTTCACCGTCGGGCTCGGCGCCATCGCCCTGTTCTTCGCCGGGCTCGTCGGCACGCAACTCGTGCTGACCCTCTACCTCCAGATCGGCCGCCACTTCACCGCCGGCGACGCGGGACTCGGCAACCTGCCGCTCGCGGTGGGCACGGCCATCGGCGGGGCGGTCAGCGGCGCCGTCCTCGCCGACAGGATCGGCCGCAAGGTCCTCCAGATCGGCCCGCTCGTCCAGCTCGCCGGCGCGACCCTGCTCTGGTTCGAACTCGACGGCCTGACCGACGCCTCGTTCTCGATCCGGGACATCGCCCCCGGCGTGGCCGTCTCGGGCATCGGCGCGGGCATGGTCATCGCCGCCCTGTTCAGTTTCATCCTGGCCGCCGTGGACGACGACGAGATCGGCTCCGCCTCCGGAGTCCTGTCCGCGGTCCAGTCCATCGGGGGCTCCATCGGTGTCGCCGTGTTCGGCTCCGTGTTCTTCGACCGGGCCAAGGCCGGCGAGTTCACCAGCGGCTTCCACCACGCCCTGGTCGTCCAGGCATGCCTGCTGGCCGCGTTCCTCGCCGTCACCTTCCTGCTGCCCCGGCAGGGACGCCCCGAGGAGGAGCACCACGGCGTCACCGCCGACACCCCGCAGGTCGCCGTGTGAAGGCGGGGACGATGAAGTCGGTCGTACGCGTTCGTGAGCGCTCAGCCCTCGGGGCGGAGCGGGCCGCGCTCGTACGCCTTCGTGCGTAGCCGGGGCGGGTGGAGCTCGCGCTCGTGGCTCTACCGGCTGCCGCCGTACGGCAGCAGGGCCATTTCGCGGGCGTTCGTCAGGAGGCGGGGGCGAGGAGCGAGTCGAAGGCGGCCGGCAGTCTCCGCCACTCCTCGGGCCCCGAGGCGTACTCGGCGTCGTTGAGCAGGCAGGACTCCAGGAGTCGCTCCAGCCCGTCGCGGTCGAGGCCGGGAGAGGTGAAGACGAGGTGCTGGCAGCAGTCGCCGTGCTCCGGATGCCAGTCGAGCGAGGCGGCCGCCCTGCGCATCGGCGGCACCATCTCCCAGGCGGCGTCCGGGAGGGAGGCCAGCCAGGGCCCCGCGTTTTCCACGCACAGAGCTCCGCCCGCGGCGTCCCAGGCCAGCAAGGTGTCGGGGCGGTCGGCGAGCCAGAACCGGCCGCGGCTGCGGGCGGCGGCGCAGCAGAGGTCCTCCAGGGCCTCGTAGAGCCGCTCGGGGTGGAAGGGGCGGCTGCGATGCCAGACGAAGGTGGCGACTCCCGCTTCCTCCGCCTCCTGCGGCAGCAAGGCGCAGGCCGGGTGCTGGGCGGCGGCCGCGGTCTCCACGTCGAAGCCGGCGAAGGCCGCCTGGGCCAGTTCCCCGGATCCGGCGGACACCCGGCGGGCGGTCGGATGGAGTTGGGCCAAGAGGGCAAGGTCGGTCTCGTCGGCGTCGATGGCGTCGTTGCCGTCCACGAGGGCCAGTACGGGGGCGTACTCCAGCTGCCGGGCCCAGGTGTCCCCGACCGTGCGCCGGTCCGAGGCGGCCGCCGCGAGGCCCACGTCCGCCAGATCGTCGCCGTTGACGAGATAGGGCAGGACGAGCGCGGGGTCCACGGCGGTGATCACGCCGGTGAGATCGAGTACGCCGCCGCCGTGCCCGGCGACGACCTCGGCCATCGCCTTGGGCTCGACGGAGTCCCACAGCTCGACGACGGCCAGGCGCGTCAATCCGCTGCCGGCCAGCCGTTCGAGCTCGGGAACCAGGTCCTCGCGGAGCGCGCAGCAGGCGCAGTCGTTGAAGAGCGGCGCCTCGCCTCGGGACAGTTCGCCCGAAGCGTCGCGCACGACGCGCAGCACGGTACCGGCGGGCGCTGTGGCCAGGTCGTGGTGGAGCGCGACGCTGCCCGGAACGGACCGGAGCAGCCGGTCCACGACTTCTTTGCGGGCGTCGCGGTGCAGCCCGCCGACGATGACGACGGGCAGTCTCACTTGCCGCCCCCGTAGCGGCGCTCGAAGCGCTCGACGCGGCCGGCGGTGTCCAGGACACGGGCGGTGCCGGTGTAGAAGGGGTGGCTCTGTGACGAGATCTCGACGTCGATGACGGGGTAGGTCGTGCCGTCCTCCCACTCCACCGTCTTGTCGCTGGTGGCGGTCGAGCGGGTGAGGAAGGCGAAGTCGGCGGCCTTGTCGCGGAAGACGACGGGTCCGTAGGCGGGGTGGATTCCAGGCTTCACGGCGTGTCCTTCAGGCAGGGGGAGCGGGGAGCGGGAGACGGGGTCAGCGTTCTTCGCGGAAGTCGACGTGCCGGAGGACCACCGGGTCGAACTTGCGCAGCACCATCCGATCGGGATCGTTCCGCCGGTTCTTGCGGGTGACGTAGGTGTAGCCGGTGCCCGCGGTGGAGCGGAGCTTGACGATCGGGCGTACTTCGTTGCGTGCCATGGGGCTACTATACGGGAATGGAAATCATTTCCAATAGTGATCCCCGTCCAGAGAGGCAGGTAACCCCTTGTCCGCCCACTGCCAGCTGACCGGCGCCCAGCCGGGCTTCGGCAACGCCATCTCCCACTCGCACCGGCGCACTTCCCGCCGCTTCGACCCCAACATCCAGAGCAAGCGGTACTGGCTTCCCGGTGAGGGGCGCCACGTCCGCCTCAAGCTGAGCGCCAAGGCGATCAAGACCGTCGACGCGATCGGTGTCGAGGCCGCGGTGGCACGCATCCGCGCCCGGGGGGTGAAGGTCTGATGGCGAAGCAGAGCAAGATCGCGCAGAACGAGAAGCGCAAGGCGATCGTCGAGCGCTACGCCACCCGGCGGGCGGGGCTGAAGGAGATCATCCGAAGGCCGTCGTCGACCGACGCCGAACGGGGAGCGGCCGTCGCCGAGCTGCGCGAGCAGCCGCGCGACGCGAGCGCGACCAGGGTGCGCAACCGGGACCGTGTCGACGGGCGGCCCCGCGGACACCTGCGGAAGTTCGGACTGTCCCGCGTGCGGATGCGTGAACAGGCGCACGCCGGTTTCCTGCCCGGAGTCACGAAGTCGTCCTGGTAGGGCCTGCGCGGCCGGCGGAAGCGAACGGGCCCACGTCTGCGGCGGGGTGTGGGCCCGCGTGGCTGCCGGACATCCCGTTGACGTTTCGACGGGTGCCCGGCAACCCTTCGGGCTCCGGCGGCAACTGAGGGGTGAACGGTGCACCTCGTCCCAAGGAGCCACCCCCATGCCCACTTCCCCCCACCGCCGCCCCGTCGGGCGCCGAAGGCTTGCCCTGGCCGGCGCGGCCACCCTGGTCGCCGCCGGTCTCGGCGCCGTACCGCTCGTCGTGAAGGCCGACGCCGTGGCACCCGCCGACCTCGCCCACGGTGTGCTGCCCGCCCGGGACGGTTGGGCCGCGAGCGGCTCGGGCACCACGGGCGGCCGGGCCGCGGCCGCGGCACGGGTCTTCACCGTCTCCACCCGCGCCGAACTGGCGAAGGCCCTGGCCGCGGGCCCGGCCGGCGCCCCGCGGATCGTCCGCGTCAAGGGCCTGATCGACGCGAGCACCGACGACAGCGGGAAGCGCCAGACCTGCGCCGACTACGCCGCGGGCACCGGCTATTCGCTCGACTCGTACCTCAAGGCCTACGATCCCGCCGTCTGGGGCCGTACCGAACTGCCGTCCGGAGCTCAGGAGAACGCCCGCAGGGCGGCCCAGGCCAAGCAGGCCGCCCGCATGGTGTTCACGGTCCCGGCGCGGACCACGGTCATCGGCGTGCCCGGCACCGGAGCGGGCATCCGGGGCGGCGGCCTGGTGGTGAAGAACGCCGACAACGTGATCATCCGCAACCTCTCGCTCACCGACGTCCGGGACTGCTTCCCGCAGTGGGATCCGACCGACGGTTCCACCGGCAACTGGAACTCCGCCTACGACGCCGTCAGCCTGCGCGGCGCGACCCACGTCTGGGTGGACCACAACAGCTTCTCCGACACCCCGCACCCGGACTCCGCCGAGCCGGTCCGCTTCGGCCGCCACTACCAGGTGCACGACGGCGCCCTCGACATCACCAACGCCTCCGACCTGGTGACCGTCGGGTACAACAGGTTCAGCAACCACGACAAGACGATGCTGATCGGCGGCAGCGACCAGGACACCAAACTCCGGGTGACGCTCCACCACAACGTCTTCCAGGGCGTGGTCCAGCGCGCCCCGCTCGCCCGGGTGGGCCGGATCCACCTGTACGACAACTACTACGACACCACGGCGTCCGAGGGCTACGCGCACAGCTACAGCGTCAACTCCCGCGCCGGAGCGCAGGTCGTCGCGCAGAACAACCACTGGAAGCTCTCCTCCGACCGGAAGGCCTCCCAGCTGTTCAGCGGCGACGGCACCGGAGCGATCGCCGGCAGCGGAAACCTCGTCGGCGGCGCCCCCGTGGACCTGGTCGCCGCCCACAACGCCGCCAACCCCGGCAAGAAGATCAAGACCACGGTCGACTGGAAGCCCACCCTCACCGCCGGACTGGAACCCGCCGCCGGACTGCCGACGAAACTCGCGGTGCAGGCGGGCGCGGGGGTCCTCACCGAGACCGGAGGCAAGGGGTCCGCCCCGTCCGCTCCCACTCCGTCCCCAACTGCCCCGTCCCGTCCCGCCGGCGGCCGTGCGCTGACGGTCGCCGCCGACGGCTCCGCCGCCCACCGTTCCGTGCAGGCCGCCATCGACGCCGCCACCGCGGGCGACACCGTCCTCGTGGCGCGCGGCACCTACCGGGAGACGGTGAACGTCCCCGCCTCCAAGCACGGACTGACGCTCAAGGGCGCCACCGGCAATGCCGAGGACGTCGTCATCAGCTACGACAACGCCTCCGGCACGCCGAAGCCGGGAGGCGGTACGTACGGAACCGCGGGCAGTGCCACCGCGACCTTCTCGGCGAACGACATCACCGTCACCGGTGTCACGGTCGAGAACACCTGGGAAAGGTCGGCGCACCCGGGCGTCAAGGACACCCAGGCGGTGGCTCTCAACGCGTCCGGCGACCGCCAGCAGTACCTCAACTCGCGTTTCATCGGGCACCAGGACACCGTCCTGAACTGGGCTCCCTCGGCCACCGGCCAGTACCGCCAGTACTTCCGCCACTGCTTCGTCACGGGCGACGTCGACTTCGTCTTCGGCAACGCCACCGCCGTCTATGACCACGTCAACATCACCCTGCGGGACCGGGGCGCCGCGGCCGGCGGTCACAACGGTTACCTCGCCGCACCGAACACCGACTCGGCCAAGCCGTACGGGATCCTCATCACCGACAGCACGATCAGCAGCCCCGCCCGGCCCCGGACCTACTACCTCGGCCGCCCCTGGCACCCCGGCGCGAGCGCGGTCGGCCGGCTGGTCGTCCGCAACACGAGCCTGCCCGCGGCCGTGAAGACGGACGGACCGTGGACCGACATGGGGGGCTTCTCCTGGAAGTCGGCCCGGTTCGCCGAGTACGCCAACACGGGCCCCGGCGCCGGAACCGGAGCCAACCGGCCCCAGCTCGGCCCGGACCAGGCGGCACGCCACACCGCCCGCACCTACCTGGCCGGTACCGACGGCTGGAACCCGACGGGCTGATGGGCGCCACCGTCCGTACCGAGGCCGTGTGGGGCGGGCTCGCGTAGAACGCGGGGACGGGTGACGGGTGTGTGCACACCACACCCGTCGCCGTGGTGTCACTCCTACTGGAGCCGCGATACGTCGACCGAGTCGGCGGGGGCGGGGGGCTTGGCCGGGACGGGCTCGTCGAAGGCGGAGAAGGATGCCTCGACCCGTTTGTCGGGCGCTTCGGTGCCCTGGAGCCGCAGGAGGTACGGCTTGTCCTCGGTGGAGACCTGGTAGGTGCCCGTTTCGTCGTCGTGCCGGCTCGTGACCGAGATGGCCGGGCGGCCGTCGACGGTGGTGCGCGAACCCTTGGCCAGCTGTTCGTTCACCGGTTTCGACGAGAACTCCTTCTTGAAGAAGTCCAGGTCGCACAATTCGGCGAAGTCCCGCAACAGGACGCTGTCCGTAGTGCCGTGCAGGTAACGGCCGTTGACGAGCGCGATGGCGTCCTCGGCCGCGGGGCCCGGTACCTGAGCGCGCAGAAGGGCGTCGTCGAGCTTCATCCAGACGTCCTCGCCGCGTTTGATGATGTCGGCCGTGCCCGAACTGCCGGGAGGCGTGACGGTGCCGACGCAGTCGCCCCGTTCGTCGAATCGGAGGTCCAGGGCGGTGGTGCCCGACTTGTCGGTCACCTCGGCGACCATGCGCATGGACGTGACGCCGGACATGGCCTCACGCGAGGCGTCCGCGATGGCCTGGGCGCTCTTGTCGGCGATGCCGTTGTCGTCGGCCCTGGCGGCTCCCGCGCCCACGAGGATCAACGAGGAGACGGCTCCGGCGGCCGCGCAGCGGACCACGACTGCCCGGGATGCGGACATCCGGCCTCACCTCCTTGCGGCCGGCTCCGACACGGCCGTCACCTGATCAGCGTAGGTCCGCGCCGCGGCGGGCGCAGTCCGGATGAGCCTCCGGGAGGCCCTGGCGGCTTCCGCGAGGCAGGCTGTTCCCATGAGGTCACATCCTCGGTCGCGCGTTCGGTCAGGAGCGTCCTCGCGGCCGGGAGCGGGCGGTCACGGCGAGGCTCTGTTCACGCTGGGGCGGGTTGTGCCCTTCGCGATCGCGCTGGGCGTGCTGGGGATCGAGCTCTCGCCCGCACACGACCTGGTCACCGGTCCCGTCCTCACCACGACGCCGGCGCTGGCCGCGCTGACGATGGGCCCGGTGGGCACGCTGTCCGTGGCAGCCCTCGCCGCGGGGGTGAACGCGACCTCCGCGACCTACAACCAGTCGTGGGGAACCCAGACCCAGCTGATCATCGGCAACTTCCTGGGGATCATCGTGGTGTCCGTGGCCAGTGTCATCCTGAGTAACGCCGTGCGCACGCGCAGGCAGAGCGAGCTCGACCAGGTCCGCCGGATCGCGGTGGCGGCCCAGGAGGTCGTCCTGCGGCCCGTCCCCGAGCTCCTGGGCCCGGTACGTGCGGCCAGTCTCTGCCTCGCGGCCGGGACGGGGGCACTGGTGGGCGGCGATCTGTACGAGGCCGTGCAGACGCGGTACGGCGTCCGGCTGATCGTGGGGGACGTCCGGGGGAAGGGCCTGTCCGCCATACGTGCGGTGGCGGTGGCCCTGGGCGCGTTCCGTGAGGCCGTTCACTACGAGGATGAAGTGCAGGAGGTCATGAACCACTGCGCGGCCGCGCTGCGGCGAGAAGCCGCGGTGCAGGGGACCTACTCCCAGGCAGAACTTCCGGAAGTCCTCATGGAGGGATTCACCACCGCCCTCATCGCCCAGGTGCCGGACGAACCGGTGGTGCACCTGGTCAACCGCGGCCATCCGCCCGCGCTGGTGCTGCGCGAGGGCAGGGTTCAGACCCTGATGCCCGCCTCGCCACTGCCACCGCTCGGTCTCGAAGACCTCTTCAGCGGCCCTCCTGCGCGGCCCGAGAGTTACCCGTTCCTGCCCGGCGACCGGCTCCTGCTCTACACCGACGGCGTCATCGAAGCCCGCAACCGTGACAACGACTTCCTCCCGCTGCCGGAGATCATGGAGCGGATACCCGCCGGTACCTCTCCGCAGGAGTTTCTGGAAGAAGTGCACAAGGCGTTGATCCGGCACACCGAGGGCCGCTTGACGGACGACGTGGCGATGATCCTCATCGACCGGTTCGCATGAGGCGGGAGCGTTGTCACTTCCCTTCCCCCCGCCTTCGCACCCCGATCCTGACGGCGCCGAAGAGCACTTTGGCGATCACTCCCACCACGATCAGGTCGGCGATCATCTGCACGGTGGTCAAGGCGCGGCCGACCTCGGTGGTGGGGGCGATGTCCCCGAAGCCCACGGTCGCGAACACGGTCACCGTGAAGTACAGCGCGTCGGTCCGGCTCAGGGGCTCCGAGAACGATTGGGGTACCTCCTCGGCGAGCAGGAAGTACGACACGGCGAAGAGGACCAGGAACAGCGGCACGGCGGTGGCCAGTGCCTCGATGGCGCGCAGTCTCGGGTACGCCGCACGGGTGATGGCGGTGACCTGCCAGGCGACCAGACCGCCGAACAGTGCGAGGCCGAGGACGAGGAGCGTGACGGTGAGGACGCCGAACCCGCGCTCCAGGGGGACCAGATAGAACAGGGCGGTCAGCAGGACGGCCGATGCGGTCGAGCGGAACAGGCACTCGGCCAGTACGCGGCGGCGCTGTCGCGGTGGGAGCCCGCCCCCCTCGTCGTCGCTCATCACCACTCCTCGCACCGGACCGGGATCCGCCCGGGCATCCCTTCGTGGGCAGAGATCCGCAGCCATTGCAGCACCGGTCGCGGCGGCCTGCATCTCAGGCATCCCCCGCATGCCCTGCGTGCCCGGCATCTCCCGCCGCGGTGCTCGCCGTAGAGGTCGGACATCCACCCTTTCGTCCCTTCTCGTGGAAGGGTGGTCGCAGCCGTCGCGAACCGTTCCTCGTGAGGAGTTCACCGTGTCCGAACCAGAGGGCAGGCCGCGCTGGCTCACCGTGCCCGGCTGGATGCGCAGGCACACGCCGTTCCTGGGCCGGATCCTCGAACAGCTCGCCGCGGTCAACGTCCTGGACTGTGCGACCAGGCTGGCGGCACAGGCGTTTCTCGGTGCGCTGCCCGCCCTCTTCGTCATCGGCTCACTCGCCCCCGACTCGCTCCGGGAGCAGGTGGTCTCGTCCCTCCGTACGACACTGGGGCTCCAGGGCGCCGCGCTGGACCAGGTGCGGTCGGTGTACGCCGCCACCGGCGACACGGTCTCGGTGAGCGGGGTGGGGATCGCGGTGACGCTGCTGTCGGCGACCGCGTGGAGCCGGGCCATGCAGATGACGTGCGAGCGGTCCTGGCACCTGCCCAAGGCCAAGGCCAGGCTCGCCGCCTGGCGGTGGCTGGCCTGGCTCACCGTATGCCTGGGTGTGGTGCTGTTCCAGGGGACGTTGCAGGACGCCTTCGGCGCCGGTCTGGCCGGGGGCTTCTTCCTCGCGCTGGCCGGCAACACGCTGCTGTGGTGGTGGACCCAGCACCTGCTGCTCGGCGCCCGGGTTCCATGGTTGCCGCTGCTGCCCGGTGCCCTGCTCGTCGCGTCCGGGGCGCAGTTGCTGTCCTGGGGGTCGAGGATCTACATGCCCCATGCCGTGGAGCGCAGCCTGCAGCAGTTCGGAGGTCTCGGCTCGGTCTTCGTCCTGCTGTCCTGGCTGATCGTCTACTTCATCGTCGCCACGGCCGCCATCGCCATCGGATACGTGGTGGCCCGCGAGCCCCTGCCGACGCGCTGGCTCCGCACGCCCGTCAGCTCCCCGGCAAGGTGACGGAGGGCGGCCGCGGAGCGGCCGGGACCGGCTGCCCCCGCGGCCCCACGGGTGGCCGGCTCCTTCCACCGTAGGCGCAACCGAACGCGCGGAACCGCGGTGTGGCGTGTCCAATGGCCCAGAACCGGTCCTCTTTCGTCTCTGTCCCCAGGGAGCTCCATGGGTGTGCCGCCCGAACCGTCAGATGGGTCACCCGCACTGGGCCGGAAGGGCGGAGGGCGTGCCCGGCGGATCGTGACGAGCGCGGTTTCGGCAGTACTGATCACGATGACGTGCGTCTTCGTACCGGTCTCGCTCCTCACGGTCTGGGTGCACGACATCGTGCTGGACACCGACCGCTACGTGGCCACGGTCGCCCGCCTCGCTTCCGACCCGGCGATCGAAGCGGCCGCGGTGCACCGCATCTCCGAGGTGGCCGACGTCCGTCACCGCCAACCGTGCCGCGCACTCGTCCGTGGTGCGGGCGCTGACCGGTGAGGGCCGGGGCCCGGTGGAGGTCGAGGGCGGCACCGTCACGCTCGACATCGGCGATGCCGTGGAGACCCTCAAGCAGGACCTCGTGAAGGCGGGGCTCGAACCTGCCGAGAAGATCCCCGAGGTCGACAAGCAGATGGTGCTCTTCCAGTCCGACAAGCTTGCGAAGATCAGAGGAGCCGTCCACCTCCTCGACGTCCTCGGCAACTGGCTTCCCGTGCTCACCGTGGTCCTCGGCACCATCGGTGTGCTGGTCGCCCGGCGCCGGCGCCGGGCGCTGGTCACCACCGTGCTGTGCGCGGCCGCCGCTTGCCTGATCCTCGCCATCGGCCTCGCCGTCGCCCGCCGCTACTACCTCGACCACCTTCCGGAGCAGGTCCAGTCGCCCGCGGCCGCGGTGGCGATCTTCGACACGCTCGTGCGGTTCCTGAGGGTCAGCCTCCGCACCGCGATGGTCCTCGGGATCGTGGTGGCCCTCGGCGCCTGGCTGTCCGGTGCCGGCCGACTGCCCCGTGGTGTGCGGGGCACGGCGGAGCGCGCGGCAGACTCCGCAGCGGGCTGGAGCGCCGCCCACGGAGTGCACACCGGCCGCGTCGGCACGTGGGTGCAAGCCCACCGGCGCCTGCTCACCGCCGGAGTGCTGCTGGTCCTCGCCCTCGTGTTCGCCCTGTGGAACCACCCCACGGTGCTCACGGTCCTGCTCCTGGCCCTCATCCTGCTCGCCGTGCTCGCCGTACTGGCACTGCTGGCGGCCGGTGGCCGGGTGGGCGCGAGGACGGACGGTCCGGGGGACGGCAGCCTGCCTCCCTCACCCTCCCGGTAGGCCGGTGCGGAGCCGGCGTCATGGGGTCACGGAGTGTGTCGAGGCGGCCGCGGGTGGTGCCCGGAGCGGGGTCGAGGACGTGCAGGACCTGCCGTCGGACGTTCCCGCGATCGGGTTCGGCCCGCGCAGTGATGCGCCGGTGCCGAACGACGGGCGGCCGGGAATGCTACAACTGATTTGTGACCTCTCCTTGTAACCCGTACCGGGGACGTCGGTGCGGTCACTGAAGGGCAATCGCCCGCGCAGCGTCGCCCGGCAGGTGTTCGTCCTGCAGGTGGCGGTCGTGGTGCTGCTCGCCGCAGGTGCGGTGCTGGCACTGGTGCTCCAGTCGCGCCACGACATCGACCGCGAGGCCCGCAGCCGGTCCGTGGCGGTCGCCGAGACCTTCGCCCGCTCGCTCGGGCTGCAAGAGGCCCTCCGTTCCCCCGATCCCTCCGCGATCCTCCAGCCGCTCGCGGAGTCGACGCGCAAGGCCACCGGGGTGGACTTCATCGTGGTGATGGACACCGAGGGGATCCGCTACACCCACCCTCTGCCCGACCGCATCGGCAAGCGGTTCGTGGGGACGATCGCGCCCTCGCTCGCCGGCCGCGTCTACACGGAGAGCGTCGACGGTCCGCTGGGCAACGAGATCCAGGCCGTGGTGCCGGTGGTCGACGGCGACGGCCGGGTCGTCGCACTGGTCTCGGCCGGCCTCACCGTGAAGAGCGTCACCGGAGTGGTCCACCGGCAACTCCCCGTGATCCTCGGCGTCAGCGCGGCCGGCCTCGCCCTGGCCACCGGGGGCGCGGCACTGATCAGCAGACGCCTCCGGCGCCAGACCCACGGCCTCGGCCCGCTGGAGATGACACGGATGTACGAGCACCACGACGCGGTGCTGCACGCCGTACGCGAGGGGGTGCTGATCACCGACGGCGCGGGGCGGCTCCTGCTCGCGAACGACGAGGCGAAGCGGCTCCTGCGGCTCGCCCCCGATGCCGAAGGGGCCCTCATCCGGGACCTGCCCGGCCTCGATCGGCAGGTGTCCGAACTCCTGCTGTCCCGTCGGGAGGCCACCGACGAGGTGCACGAGGCCGGCGACCGGCTGCTGGTGATCAGCCAGAGGCCCACCCGGCCCGGCGGCGGGCCCGAGGGAGCGGCCGTCACCATCCGGGACTCCACCGAAATGCGCGTGCTCAGCGCACGGGCCGACGCGGCCCACAGACGGCTGAAGCTGCTGTACGACGCCGGCACCGGCATCGGCACCACCCTCGACGTGGAGCGGACGGCCCAGGAACTCGCCGACGTCGCCGTGCCGCGCTTCGCGGACTTCGTGACCGTGGACCTGGCCGAGAGCGTGCTGCACGGGGACGAGCCCACCCCGGACGCGGAGCTGCGCCGGACCGGGGTGAGCGGCATCCGCGACGATGCGCCCCTCTATCCGCGCGGCAGGCTGATCGACTTCCTGCCGTCCACACCGCAGGCCCGCGGCTTCACCAGCGGCCGGGCCGAGGTGGTGCCCGACCTCGCCGACGCGCCCGGCTGGCAGGCCCAGGACCCGCAGCGGACCCGGAAGATCGTCGAGTTCGGGATCCACTCCCTGATCACCGCCCCCCTCACGGCCCGCGGGGTCACGCTCGGCGTGGCCAACTTCTGGCGCTCGCGGAAACCGGAACCCTTCAATGACGAGGACCTCTCGCTCGCCGAAGAGCTCGTGGCACGGGCCGGCGTCACCATCGACAACGCCCGCCGCTACACCCGTGAGCACGCCCTGGCCGTGACGCTCCAGCACAGCCTGCTGCCGCGCGAGCTGCCCGAGCAGACCGCCGTGGAGGTGGCGCACTACTATCTGCCCGCCCACTCCGGCGTCGGCGGCGACTGGTTCGACGTGATCCCGCTTCCCGGCAGCCGGGTCGCCCTGGTCGTGGGTGACGTCGTCGGCCACGGACTGCGCGCCGCGGCGACCATGGGCCAGCTGCGTACGGCCGTGCTCAACTTCTCGTCCCTGGACCTTCCTCCCGACGAGCTGCTGGCGCGCCTGGACGACCTCGTCCAGTACATCGACCAGAGCGGGGAGGGCGTCGGCACCGACGGCGAATTGATCGGAGCGACCTGCCTGTACGCCGTGTACGACGCGGTGACACAGCGGTGCACGATGGCCCGCGCGGGGCACGTGCCACCGTTCGTGGTGCGTCCCGACGGATCGGCGCAGATGCCCGACCTGCCCCCGGGCGCACCGTTGGGGCTCGGCGGATTCCCCTTCGAGTCGGCGGAGCTGGACCTGAGCGAGGGCTCGCAGCTGGTGCTGTACACCGACGGCCTGATCGAGACCCCGGGCCGTGACATCGACGAGGGGCTCGAGCTGCTCCGCTCGGCACTCTCCCACGCGGGTCCGGGGCCCCACGAGACCTGCCGGGCCGTCCTGAAGGGGGTGATGCCGGTACGCCCGAAGGACGACGTGGCCGTCCTCATCGCGCAGACGCACGCGCTGGCCGCGGACCGCATCGCCGACTGGGAGGTGCCGTTCGAGCCGACCGCCGTGGGGGGCGTGCGGGCCCGCGCCGTGGAGAAGCTCGAGGAATGGGGCCTCTCCGAGCTCGCCTTCGGCACGGAACTCGTACTGAGCGAGCTCGTCACGAACGCCATCCGGCACGGCGGCGCACCGGTCCGTGTACGGCTGCTCAACGACGGCAGGCTGCTGACCTGCGAAGTCTCCGACGGCAGCAGCACCTCACCCCACCTGCGGTACGCCGCGACCATGGACGAAGGGGGTCGTGGGCTCTTCCTGGTGGCTCAGATCAGCGGCCGATGGGGCACCCGTTACACGCGCACCGGGAAGATCATCTGGTCCGAGCAGCCGCTGCCGGAACACTGAGCGGGGCCGGTGGGCATGGCCTTCGCCGGCGCCGCCCTCAGGGCTCGCACAGACGTACGGCGAGGGCGGCGACGTCGTCGTCGAGGCGTCCCCTGCTGTAGCGCAGGAGATCGCGGTGAAGCGCGGTGAGCAGTTCGCGGGGCGGTGTCGGCGGCTGCCGGCGCATCCAGGCTGCCAGGGGGAAGAACTCGCCGTCTCGGGCGCGGGCCTCGGCGATCCCGTCGGTATAGAGGAGCAGCAGGTCGCCAGGGTCGAAATCGTAGGTCTCGACGTTGTAGTGATCGCCGACCAGCTCCGCGAGGCTGATCAGCGGTGAGGGAGTGGCGGACTCCAGGACGCGAAGTCTCCTGCGGTTCAGGAGCATCGGCGGAGGGTGTCCGCAGTTGAGGATGTCGATCCGTCCGCCCCCGTGCGGGATCTGGACGAGAAGGGCTGTGGCGAAGCGCTCCGCCCCGTCGGAGGGGAAGGCGGAGTTGTAACGGGTGCTGCTGGCGTCCAGTCTGCGTGCGACGTCGACCATGGCGGCCTCGCCGAAGGCGGCCTCCCGGAAGGCGTTGACGATCGCGGCGGCCGCTCCCACGGCCGGCAGGCCCTTGCCGCGCACGTCACCGATGAGCAGTCTGATCCCGAAAGGCGTGTCGACCACCTCGTAGAAATCCCCGCCGATGCGGGCCTCCGCCGCAGCCGCGAGGTACAGCGACTCGATCTCGATGTTGCCCAAGCGGCGCGGCATGGGGCTCAGCACCACCTGCTGCGCGGCGTCGGCGACGAGCCTCACCTGGAAGAGGGTGCGCTCGCGCTGGAGCCGGACGTGGCTTCCGTACGCGGCGGCCACGGTGACCGCGATGATGCCCGAGGCCGTCCACCACGTGCCCAGATCGGGGAAAACGAGGCTGAGGCCGATCATCAGAAGGAGGCAGACCGTCCCGAGCAGGACGGTGGGGAGGACCGGCCACATCGCGGCGGCCAGGGCCGGCGCCGCGGGAAGGAGGCGGCTGAAGGCCATGTCCGGCGGCGTGGTGTAGGCCAGGCTGGCAATGACGACGGTCAGGATGACCGGCGACAGCCGTACAAGGCTTCCCGGGCCTGGGCGCCTACGGTGCCGTGGCGGTCCAGACTCGATCACAATGTCCAGAGTATCCACCTCATGGAGGCACGGCACTCCGGCGAACCGACCCGGCGAACCGACCGGGGGCCCGCCCCGGGTCGCCGGACCCGATCGCCGGCCCGCGGGACGGGGCGGGAACCGCCTCGGCGGGCGGCAGGGACCTGCCCGCCCGTGACCGGTCGGCCGCTGGGCATGATCATGTCCGGCCACCACTGACCTCGGGCCACCACTGACCTCGGGCCACCACTGACCTCGGGCCACCACTGACCTCGGGCCACCCCGACCTCCGGCCACCCCTGACCTCCGCCCGCCGGTCGGGGCCGCACCCCGGCGGAGCGGTCACCGGATGGCCGGTGTTTAGGCTGCGGCCATGACAAGACCCTCCGCCCCGTTCACGATCCCGCGCCTTCAGCTCCTGGCCCAGATCGCGGATGTGGTCTACGCGCTGGGGTCGCTGGGGATCTCCGCCGCCATGCTTCACAACTGGCCCGACCCCAACGGGTACTGGCGCGACAACGACCTGTGGTCCTACGGCCTGCTGTGCGCCGTCTACCTCCCTCTCGCCGTCCGCCGCCGGTTCCCCGTCCCCGTCCTGGTCTGGGTCGCGCTGTGCGACGTGGTCTACCTGAGCCTGGCCCACTATCCCGCCGTGACCGTATGCGGGCTCGGCCTGGCCTGCTACACCGTCGCCTCCCGTCGGGTCCGTACCGTCTCCGTGCCCGCCGCAGTGGTCACCTGGCTCGTACTCCTGTGGGGAACCCGTCTGCTGGAGCCCGGGATCGGAGGCCTCGGCGTCGCCTTCGTCACGTCCACCGCCGCGGTCACCTGGGTCACCGGTGACGTCTCCCGCCGCTTCGCGGAACGCGGCGAACGCCTGGCCGCCCTCACACGGCAACTGAGGGACGAACAGGAGGAGAGGACGCGCCGCGCGGTCACCGACGAGTGCATGCGCATCGCCCGCGAACTCCACGACGTCATCGCCCACCACGTCTCCGTCATCTCCATCCAGGCGGGGGTGGCCGACTACGTCTTCACCTCCGACCCGCCCGCCGCACGCCAGGCCCTGCACACGGCCGCGGACAGCGCCCGCGAGGCCGGCGACGAGATGCGGCGCATGCTGACCGTCCTGCGGCACGGCACCGAACGGGCCGGCTCTCGTCCCGGCGAGGACGACGTACAACCGCGGGGACTGGCCGCGCTCCCGCCCCTGATCGAACGCGTCAACGCGGCCGGAGTCGCCGTACGGGTCGTGGGAGAGGTCCCCACCCGCCTTCCCGCGGGCATCGACATGTGCGTCTACCGGATCGTCCAAGAGGCCCTCACCAACGTTCTCAAACACGCTCACCACGCCGCCGTCGAGATGACCTTCCGCCACGACACCTCGGGCCTCAGCGTGCGCATCACAGATGACGGAACCGGCCAATCCTTGCCCGCACAGCGAGATTTCCCAGGTCACGGCTTGATGGGCATGAGGGAGCGGGCCACAATCTACGGCGGTAGCGTCGCTGCCGGCCCCCGCCCCCAGGGCGGATACCAGGTCGACCTCACCCTGCCGATACCGAACCACCAGTGATCGCGGCCGCCGGTCACTGCTGCCGTGCCCCGGGGGAAATCCAGCTCATGCCCACGATCCTCGTCGTCGACGACCAGATCCTCGTCCGATCCGGACTGGTCGCGCTCCTGAAAGCCGCGCCCGGCATCACGGTCGTCGGCGAGGCCGAAAGCGGCGAAACGGCCATCGTCGCCGCGGCCGAACTCCGCCCCGAGGTCATCCTCATGGACATCCGCATGCCGGGCATCGGAGGCATCGCCGCCACCCGGCACATCCTGGAGAACGCCCCCTGGAACCCGCCCAAGATCATCATCCTGACCACCTTCGACCTGGACACCTACGTCCTCCAGGCCCTGCGCTCGGGAGCCGGCGGGTACCTCCTCAAGAACACCCCGCCCGACCGCCTGATCGCCGCCATCCACACCGTCCACGCAGGCGACACCCTCCTGAGTCCCGCCGCCCTCCAGGAACTCCTCGCCCTCTGCGCCGTCCGGCCCGCGGTGCCGCCGGCGACCTCACACCCGGCCGATGCCCTCACCCCGAGGGAGCGGGAAGTCCTCACCCTCGTCGGCGCCGGCATGTCGAACGCCGAGATCGCCGTCCGGCTCGTCCTGAGCCCGGCGACCATCAAGACCCACGTCCACCGCTGCATGACCAAACTCGCCCTCACCAGCCGCGCGCAGGCCGTCGTGTTCGCCTACGAAGCGGGGCTCGTGACGACGTGACGTACCCGGGGCCGTCAGGGGAAGTGCAGGGTGACGGTGAGTCCGCCCTCCGGGCCGGGACGGGCGGCCAGCGTGGCGTGGTGGGCCTGGGCGATGGAGGCCGCGATCGACAGGCCCAGACCGTGGCCCGAGGTGGCCGTACGGTCGCCGTCGAGGCGGCGGAAGGGCTCGAACAGGTCGGGGACGCGGTCGGCGGGGACGCGGGGGCCGGAGTTGGTCACCGACACGGTGGAGGCCCCGGCTCGCACGAGGACGTGGCCGCCGGGGTGGTTGTACTGGATGGCATTGCGGATCACGTTCGTCAGGAGGTGCCGTAGCAGGACGGGGTCACCGGGGAGGACCATCGGGGAGCGTGCGTCGGTCTCGAGGCGCAGCCCGGACTCGGCTGCGAGGGGGGCGAGTTCGGCGACCACGAGCCGGGCGGTCGTCGTGAGGTCCACGGGCTCGGTCTGCTCCAGTCCGCGGTCGCTGCGGGCCAGGAGCAGGAGGGCGTTGATGAGCTGTTCCGCTTCCCGATTGGCGTTGAGCAGGTCTTCGCGGACTTCGGTGAGGCCGTCGGGCAGGGGGTCGGCCAGGCCGACCTGGAGGGTGGTGCGCTGAACCGCGAGCGGCGTTTTGAGCTCGTGGGAGGCGTTGGCGACGAAGCGGCGCTGGCTCTCGAAGGATTTCTCCAGCCGGTCGAGCATGGTGTCGAAGGTGTCGGCGAGGCGGTGGAGTTCGTCGTCGGGTCCGGTGAGCGCGAGGCGTTGGTGCAGGTTCTGTTCGCTGATGCGGCGGGCGGCTTCGGTCATGGAGGCGACGGGGCGCAGTGCCCGTCCGGCGAGCCACCACCCGAGGAATCCGGCGAGGAGGGCCATGACGAGGAGGCCGACGGCCGACCAGAGCACCATCTGGCGCAGTGCCGTGTCCTGGACGGCCCGCACGGTCCGGTCGATCTTCTGGATCATGGCGACATCGCTCGGGGGATCGAGCGTGGGGTCCGGGCGGGTGGGGTGTACGGGCCCGAAGGGGGTGGCTGTGCCGGTCGGCAGGTCGCCGCCGTAGGTGACCGAGATGCCCTGGACCTGTTGGGACGTTCCGTAGCGTGCGAGCACCACCACGAAGGCGAGGAGGAGGATGCCGGCGAGGAGGAACAGCCCCGAGAAGGCCATGGCGAGGCGGGCGCGGAAGGGCAGCCTCGTGAGCAGTGCCCGGGGGTTCAGCCGCACAGCCGGTACCCCTCTCCCTTGGCCGTGAGGATCGGGCAGGAGTCGCCGAGCTTGGCGCGCAGCCGGCTGATGGTGGTGCGGACGGCGCTGGTGCCCGGGTCGAGGTGTTCGTCCCAGACGGTGCGGACGATCTCGTCGTGGGCCACCGGTGCCCCACCGGCCCGCATCAGCAGGCGCAGGACCGCGGTCTCCTTCGGGGAGAGCTCCAGCGGGTTTCCGTCCACGGACACTTCGCGACGCGTCTCGTCGAGGGTGATGTTGCCGAAACTCAGCACGGTGTGGGGCGGCTTGGGGGTGCGGCGGCTCAGGGCCCTGATCCGGGCGACGAGTTCGGTGAAGTCGAAGGGCTTGGCCAGGTAGTCGTCGGCGCCGAGCGAGGTGAGGCCGTAGACCTTGTCGGTGAGCTCGCCCGCCGCGGTCAGCATCAGGATCCGTGGCGGGTCGGTGAGCTCGCGCAGCCGTCTGCAGACCTCGTCGCCGCTCATGACCGGCAGGTCGCGGTCGAGGACCAGTACGTCGTAGGAGGTGAGCAAGCACATCCGCTCGGCCTCGACGCCCGTGGTGGCGATGTCGACGGCCATCGCCTGACGGCGCAGGCCGGTGGCGATGGTGCGGGCGAGAACGCGGTGATCCTCCGCTACCAGGACTCTCATGACTACAGGGAACCAAGATCACGATTGCAGCCGGATAAGGACGCGCACGCGTGGGGTGCGGTGATCGGCACCTGAAGGGCCGGACGTGTGCGGCGCCGTGTGAGGCGCGTCCTTATCTCCCTGCAACACGCTTATCCCGCAGCAAACAGCAGACTGCTTTGGTCGTGGCCATGAACTTCGTCAAGCGCGCCGGCATGAGCCTGGGGAGCAGGAGATCCAAGACCGCGGCCCTGCTGGCGATCTTCCTCGTCATCTGCGCCCTGCTCCTCGGCGGCCTTCTGCTGGAGGATGCCGCCGCCCGCCGGGAAAGCGACGCGCGGCGTTCCATCGGCGTCGACGTGACCGTCCGGAAGGACGGTCTCACCCGGGCTCAGGCCGACCGGCTCGCCGCCCCGGGCCTGGTCCACCGCTACAACGCGGAGATGCGGGTGCGGGCCGCCGCGCAGGGGTTCACGCCGTTGACGCCGAGATTTCCGGAGCCGGGCGGTACCGCGACCGAGGACGGGGCGAAGAGCGAGCTGGCCGTGAACGGTGTGCGTGACACGGGGATGCTCCTGCCCTTCTCGTACGGCTCGACGAAGGTCACGGCAGGTCGCGGCATCACCCCTGAAGACGAGGGGCGCGACGTCGCGGTGATCGAGCAGCGCCTGGCCGACGCGAACCATCTGAAGGCGGGCGACACCGTACGGGTGCGGTCGCCGGACGGCGCGCGCACGATGCCCGTGACGGTCGTCGGCATCTTCCGGGACCCGGCACGGGATCCGGCGATGTGGACGGCGCCGCACGAACTGCCCGGCAACACGCTGTACGTCCCGGTGGGCACCACGGAGAAGCTCACCGCCGGTACCGCGACGGTCAGCGAGGCGGTCTTCAAGATCGGCTCGCCGGACCGGGCCCGGCGACTGCACGCCGAGACCGAAAGGCTCCTGGGCAAGGGCGGCTTCGACTTCCGCGTCAACGACAAGGCCTACAAGGACCAGGTCCTGCCCATCGAGCGGGTCGGCACGTTCGCGGGACTGATGGTCCGGGTGATCGCCCTGGCCGGAGCGCTGATCCTCGGCCTCGTCGTGGCCCTGCAGATCCGCGAACGGCGCACGGAGCTCGGAGTGCTGCTCGCGATGGGCGAGAAGAAGTGGAAGCTCATCGGCCAGCACGCCGTCGAAGTGGCGGCCGTGGCCCTGCCCGCCGTCGCCCTCGCCGCTCTGGCCGGTTCGTTCGCCGGGCAGCCCGCCGGGGAGGCGTTCCTCGGCCACCAGGGCCACAAGCCGGTCTCGTCCGGCAGTACCCCGGACGCCGAGATCGCTTCGCCCACGGTACGGGTCGAGGCGGCCGATGTCGGCAAGGTCGCCGGAATCGCGCTCGGCATGTCCCTGGTCTCCACGGTCATCCCGGGCCTCGGGATCCTGCGCCTGCATCCCCGTTCCCTCCTCACCGACAGCGAATAGCCGCCCCACCCCCACGAACACTCACCCGCCGAAACGGACCGAGAGAGCAGCGGATCCCCTTGAACTTCGTCACACGTGCAGGGCTCAGCCTGTGGGCCCGCAAGGGCCACACCCTGATCACCCTCGCCACCTTCCTCGTCATCTCCGTGATGGTGCTGGCCGGCGTCCTGATCAACGGTGCGACGGCCCGCGCCGAACAGGACGCCACACGCTCGGTGGGCGCCGAGGTCAACCTCGACGTGGACATGAGCCGGATGGGCACAACGGCACAGCTCCAGGCACCGAGCATCGACGCCGCGACCGTCGACAGGCTCGGGACCCTGCCCCAGGTGCAGAAGTACACGTACTCGACGTGGGACCGCGCCCTCCTGACGGGCAAGAACAAGCTGGTCGACGGCGGGCCGAAAGAGCCCATGGGCCCCGGTGGAACCGCGGCCATGGGCGTCCTCGACTCCTCGCTGCTACCGGACTTCCGCAGCGGCCGGCTTCAAGCTGGACGCCAATGACAAGGCCGTCCGGCAGATGACGGGCCCGCTCAAGAGCATCCGCTCCACGGCCACCGTCGCCATGTGGCTGATGGGCCTCGCCGGTGCGGCCGTCCTGGCCCTCCTGGTCAACCTCGCCGTCAAACGGCGCCGCACCGAGTACGGCGTCCTGCTGGCGATGGGCGAGAAGAAGTGGAAGCTCATCGGCCAGCAGGCCCTGGAGATCGTCGCCGTCGCCGTCATCGCGATGGGTGTGAGCTCGCTCTTCGCCCCGGAGCTGACCCAGCGTGCCGGTCAGGCACTGCTCGGCGAGGAAGCCTCCGCCGCCGAGCGGAAGATCGGCTCCTGGAAGCCGCCGGCCCCGGGCAGCACCGGAATCGACCAGGGCCTCGACCCGAACGACAGGCCCGTCGAGAACGCCGACCCCATCGACGAGATCACGGTGGCACTCGACCCGGCGGACCTCGCCACCCTCGGCGGGGTCGGCCTCGCCATCGGCCTCCTCGCCACCGCCGTCCCGGCCGCGTCCGTACTGCGGCTGAGCCCCCGCACCATCCTCACGAAGGGCAAGTGACCCGCCATGACCACCGCCACCCCGGCCCCGCCCGTCCTGCGTCTCACCGGCATCAGCCACACCTACTCCGGCCGGCGCCGCAGGACCACCGTCCTCAAGGACATCGACTACGCCTTCGAACGAGGCACCTTCTACACCATCCTGGGCCCCTCAGGCAGCGGCAAGACCACCCTGCTCTCCCTCGCCAGCGGCCTCGACACCCCCACCAAGGGCACGATCAGCTTCGACGGGCAGGACCTCACCGAGCTCGGCCTCGGCCGCTACCGCAACAAGCACGCCGCCACGATCTTCCAGCAGTACAACCTCCTCACCTACATGAGCGCACTCCAGAACGTCACCACCGCCATGGAGATCACCGGCGCGAAACCCGGCACCGGCAGCCGCAAGGCCCGCGCCCTGCAACTCCTCGAGCACATCGGCCTGGACAAGACGATGGCCACCCGGAACGTCATGCGGCTCTCCGGCGGCCAGCAACAGCGCGTCGCCATCGCCCGCGCCCTCGCCTGCGACGTCGACATCCTCTTCGCCGACGAACCCACCGGAAACCTCGACGAGGACACCGCCCAGGGCGTCATCGACACCTTCCGCGACCTCGCTCACGAGCGGAACACGTGCGTGGTCGTCGTCACCCACTCCCGGCAACTGGCCGCACGGTCCGACCGCATCCTCAGCCTGCGCAAGGGAAAACTCACCGAACAGGTGCGAACCCGATGAGCGGTCACTCGGTGTCCGGCGGCCACGTGGCGCGGTCTCGGACGTGGTGGAACTGCGGCAGCTCGGAGGCGAGGACGTCGAAGTGCGGGAGCGGGGCCCACAGGCTGCGCTCGCCGATGACGTACAGGCGGCGTTTGGCACGGCTCGCGGCGACGTTGAGGAGATGCGGGGTGCCGGCCGCCCACTCACGGGCGCCGGGGCGCCCGCCGCCGAGCACGAGGACGACGACATCGGCCTCTTTGCCCTGGGCCCGGTGGACGGTGGCGCAGCGCTCCTCGATCAGCTCGGACGTCCAGCCCTCACGACTGCGGCAGACCCTCTGGCATTCGGCGACGAGGGCCCGGAAGGGGGCGATGACGCGCACGCGCTCGACCTCGACGCCGTGCCGGCGCAGACCGTCGAGGACGAACTCGAAGGCCCGGCGGTCACGTTCGCCCCACGGGGCGTCGGAGGGGCGGGCCGGGTCGTCGGTGTTGAGCCAGCGGCTGGGGAGCAGGCCGCCGCGTTCCGCGTCGGGGAACGCCTTGGGTTCGGTGCCGTAGACCATGAGGCCTCCGTAGGCGACCTCGTTGCTGACCGTGAACATCGGATCTTCGCAGCGGCGGTGCACGCGGAGCGGCGAACCCACCCAGACGTGCTCGTCGTCGGTGTCCGGGGACGGGAGGTAGGTGCCGTAGCGGTTGGTCCGGTCGGCGACGGCCTGGGCCGAGGTGGCCGAGGGAAGCCAGTGCTCGTCGACGCCGTGGGCGCGCAGCAGCCGGCGCTGCAGGGCCGTGGGCATGGTGACGACGGGTTCGAGCTGGAGCGGATCGCCGACCAGGACGGCGCGGCGGGCGCGCCACAGCGCACCGACGGCGGCCTGCGGGGTGGCCTGTCCGGCCTCGTCGACGAGGACCCAGCCGATCGACTCCCGACCGAGGCGGGCGAACATGCTGCCGACCGAGGAGAACGTGGTGGAGACGACGGGCACCAGGAGGAAGAGGGTCTGCCAGGCACGCTCGACCTCCTCGTCGGGAACGGGCCCGTTGGTACCGGCCATCAGCTCCATGAGGAGCTGGAGGTTGCCACGGATCTTCTTCGCGGCCCCGGCGGCGAAGGCGCGGTGCAGGTCGAGGGCGCGCAGGAACAGGTCGCTGCGCGCGGTCGACCAGGCCTCGTCGGACCAGGGCGCGCCCAGCTCCTGGTCGGCCTCGTCGAGGTGGGCCCAGCCGAGCGGCAGTGAGGTCAGGGTCCGTGCGGCCTCCCGCAGTTCGCGGTGGCGGCCGTCGAGTTCGGCCACGGCGCCCCGCAGGTCGCGGCGGGACGAGTCGGCGGCCTGCCGGGCCTGCCGCAGAGCGGTGGCCGCCGTGGCCTCCCGCGCGCTCGCGGCCCGTTCGTACGCGAGGGCGGTGGTGACACCGGCGGCGGCCTCGTCGACGTCGGCGCCGGACCGGTCCTCCCGGGTGGCGGCCAGCGACTCGGTGCGCGCGGCTGCGGCGACCCGCTCCAGGGAGTCCTCGAGCGCGGTGCGCTGCTGGACGAGCAAGTACCCGATCTCGGCCTGGGTGTGCTCCTGCTGCCGTTCGGCGGCCTGCCGGTCGGCGGAGCTCTGCAGCAGCCGGCGCAGTCCGCCGCGCAGGCCCCGCTCGGTGGCCGGGGGTGCGTCGTGGCGGGCCGTGAGCGCGCTCACGTACTCACGCTGCCGCGCGGCCAGTTCACGGGCGGCCGACAGGTCCGCGCGGGCGGTGGCCAGCTCCTGGCGGGCCCGCGGTACGTGCTCGCAGGCCGCCCGGTGTCCGGCCTCGGCCCTCGCGGTGGCGGTCCGGGCGGCGGCGCCGGTGGCGGCGGCCCGGTCCAGGACGGCCGTGGCGGCGGCGACCTGCCCGTCGGCCCTGGACACGGCCGCCTCCAGGTCCGCGATCCGCTGCCCGGCCGACGGGGACTCGACGGCGGACAGGGCCGCGGCCAGCCGGGCGCGCCCGGAGCGCAGCCGCTCGACCTCGGCCTGGGCGGCCCGGAACGCGGCGACGGCCCCGGTCCATGACGGCACGGGCAGGGCGGGGCCGACGACCGCGGCCTGGGCCTGCTGCTCCGGGGTCACGGGACTCCGGCCGCCGGGTGTGGGATTCGGCCCAATCCAGTCGCTCAGGACATCCCGCATGCCCCGCAGCGGCGGCAGACCGGCGGCGGAGCGGGCATCGGTCTCCTTCTCGGGGAGCCTGCCCCACCAGAACCGTTCCCCGAACTCCCTGCGGTTGGACTTGTTGCCGAGCACCGCCGCGACCAGCCCCCAGGCCGGCCCGCCGAGGAGCGCGGAGGCAAGGTCGGAGAAGTGGTCGGGGCCGCCCCGCCAGTGCTCGCCGAGCGCGCCGATGCCGGGCAGTTCCGCGGTGATGTTCTCCACGGCGCCGTTGTTGGAGGAGGTGACCACGATCTCGAACCCGGTCAGCCGCGGGTCGAGCCGCGACACGAAGCGGGGGTGGCGACCCTGGCGGTCCCGGCCACGCCACGGGGGACCGGTGAACGCCTGACCGGGCCGGTCGAAGGTGGCCAGCACCGCCGCTCGCTCCACGACCAGGGCGGCGACCAGGTCGCGCAGCATCGTGGTCTTGCCCGTGCCCGGCGGGCCGTTCACGGAGAACATCCCGCCCTCGCTCCCCGCTCGGTCGGCGAGCATGCGGTCGACCGCGAACTGCTGGCTCAGGGCGAGCGGGAACCGCGCCGCTGCGGGCCAGCGGCCGGCCGGAACAAGGTCCGGAGCGACCCCGTCCAGGACGACCCCGCGCTCTTGGCGGACATCCGTCCGCGCCCCCACGGCGACGGAGTCGAGCTCGGTCAGGTACGCCGCCAGTGCCGGGCCGATGCCCTTGCCGACCGCCGCGGACACCCGGGCGAGGTCGGGTGGGAGCAGACTGTTCAGGAACGGGGCCGCGACGGCGGCCTTCTTCCGCGGGTCCGCCGGCCGGCGGACCAGCCTGCTGCGCACCCGGACCACCTGCGGCCGCAGCTGGTCCCGTACCCCGCACAGGTCGGCGATCTGCGCGGTCAGGGCGACGAGATCGGCGAACCCGAGCGCACGGGGGCCGGCGTCGGCGCTCGTCCCGGACTCCGCCGACGTGCCAGGACCGTCGGCCGGCGCAGTCTCGGGGACGCCCGCGGTGCCCTCGGGCCGCCCGGACTCCCCTTGTTCCTCGGCAGGACGGCGGGCCGCGGCCCAGTCCGCGGCGCGCCGCACCAGGGGCTCCGCCGCGCCCTGCAACGCGGCGCCGGCGACCTCGCCGAACAGGGCCCCGACCGCGCCGACGGCAGCGCCGCCCAGGATCTCGGCGAGCAGCCGCTGCCAGTTTCCGGTGCCGGCCCCCGGCCCACCCCCGGAGCCGGGCCGGCGCTCGTACGTCGCACCGGCGGCCGGTGCGGTGGGACCGTAGGGGATCGCGGTGGTGGTGAGCTCGTCGATGGCAGTGCCGAACGCGTCGTTGAGCTCCTCGAAGCCGTCCAGCCACCCGGCGGCGGACGGTCCCGGATCGAACAGACGCCCCGTAGCCCAGCCGCACGCGGAGATCACGGACGTGTCCTCGAGCGGTCGGCCCTCGTCGTCCAGGACCAGCGCGAACATCGCGCTCTGGCCCGACAGCACCAGCTCGCTCTGCGGCACGCCGGGGTCCGGATCGGTCCCCGCGGGCAGTACCGCGATCATCGCCTGGCGGAGCAACTCCAGCTCGAAGACACCGCAGTAGACCTCGTGCCGCCACATCCAACGGTGCGGTGCCCGCCGCGCCCCCGTCTGCGGGTGGTCCGCGGCCCACGGCAGGAGCGGCGGCACCCGGCCCGGCTCCGGGGTGAGGTCGACGATGTACTCGTCCCTCCCCGCGGAGCGTGCGGCGGGGCGCCGCCGGGGCAGCGCCGGGATGGTCGGCGGACTGAACAGCTCGATCGCGCGCCAGCACTCGAGCAGGGCCCTCCGCCGATGGTTCTGCGCGTCACCGCTCCGCACTCACTGCCCCCGTGTCGCACGCGCGGCACCCGCCGCTCCCCTGAAGATCAGCTGTGTCACCGAATCTACCGGACCGTCAGCAGGCCGCGCTCCCGTCGGCGGATCCGACCGGTGCCCGAACGCCGCTGCTCGCACGGCTGGTTCGGCCGTCCCGGGCGCGGCGAGGGTGGCGGCCGGTCGGGCCGCCCCCGGGCTGCCGGGTCACGGCGTGTGCAGGGCGAGGGCCGCGCAGTGGCCGGCCGGAACCAGGACGTCGGTCAGGGTCCACCCCGGCAGGCGGGCCGGCGCGGCGCCCGAACCGACGTAGTCCGCGGCCGGGTTCTCCGACAGCCCGACCCCCAGGCCCTTGAGGTAGGCCTCCTTGCGGGTCCAGACCCGGGTGAAGGCCGCCGAGCGTTCCCCGGGCGAGAGGGCCGCCAGTTCGGCGGCTTCCCGCGGGTGCAGGACGTCGGCCAGTTCCGGGATGGTCCGGGGTGCCACCAGCTCCTCCACGTCCACCCCGACCGGGGCGGTCGCGAACGCCAGCAGGCTGATGTCGGTGCAGTGCGAGAGCGAGAAGTGCAGGGCTCCGCCCGGGAGTACGGGGCGTCCGTGCGGCTCGTCGCAGTGTGCGCACGGAGCCCGCTCGACGGTGACCTCGCGCGGGACGATGCCCAGGTACGCGCCGAGCAGCCGCCGCAGTGCGACGTGCGCGCAGACGTACGCGTCCCGGTCGGCGGCCTGGACGAACTCGGCCGCGCGGGCCAGCTCTTGGGCGTCCAGGGTGCCGGGGGCGTGCCGGGCGGCGTGCACCCGGTAGTTCGTGGTGTCCACGAGCCACAGCTGCGGGCTCGCGGCCACCAGGACGGCCTGCGCCGGACCGGGGTCCGACAGCCTTTCCGGGACCAGGAGTTGCCGGGTCAGTACGGACATGGGGGGACCTCCTCAGGCGGCCGCGGGGACGGGGATCTGCTCCACCGGCGCCGGCTCCTCGGCCCGCGCGGGGTGGCGCAGTGCGAGTACCGCCGCCACCGGGGAGACGAAGGCGATCGCGCCGCACAACAGCCACGTGGTCTGGATGCCGAGGACGAGCGAGAGCGAGCTGAAGACGGCGATGGAGATGGGGGCGGTGCCGATACCGGCCAGGGCGAGGGTGGACATCGCCGCTCCCATCCGGTCCTCGGGGGCCGCCTGCTGGTACAGGGTGACGATCGCGGGGCCGTTGAGACCGGACAGCAGTCCGACCCCGGCGGCGACGGCGGTGAGCGAGACCACGGACGGCATCAGGGCCATCACGAGGATTCCGGCGGCGAGGCCGGCGCCGGTGACGACGAGGCGCACGAACATCGGGATGCGGTGCGCCATCGCGGCGCCCACCGCGCTGGAGCCGAGCGCGCCCACGCTGAAGGCCGCCAGCACCACGCCCACGGCGCTGACGCCCCAGCCGCGCTCGGAGACCAGCAGCGGCAGCGCCACCTCCGCGGGCCAGCTGAAGGCGAGGTCGAGGCAGAGGGCGGCGACGAACATCCAGCGCAGCCGGGGGTGGGCGGCAAGCAGCCGGAAACCGTCGCCGGAGCGCTTGACCAGGGAGACGCCGGGCTCCGGCTTCGGGCGGACGAAGCCGTGGGTGACGTGCAGCAGGCAGCCGAGCCAGATGGCTCCGGTGACGGCGCCGACCAGCATCGCCAGCCACAGTTCTCCGACGGTGATCAGGAGTGCTCCGGCCGGGGCGCCGAGGATGGGGGCGACGCGCAGCACCATCGCGTAGAGGGAGTTCGCGCGGGCCAGCTGGTCGCCGCGGGCGAACATCGGCAGCAGGACGCCGGACGCCGGTCCGGCCAGGCCCAGGAGGATCCCCTCGACCAGCGCGATCACCACCAGCGGCCACAGCTGGTGGGCGGTGGCGGTGACCACGGCGCCCGCGGCGAGCAAGACGACGCGGGCGGCCGTGGTGCGCAGGAGGATGAAACGCGGTCCGAGGGTGTCGGCCACCGCCCCGCCGAAGATCAGCATGAGGGCGCGGGGCACGGTCGCGGCGAGCATCAGCAGGGTGACCGCACGGGTGCCGCCCAGCTCGACGGCGGTCCAGTTCATGGCGATGAGCAGGGCGAAGCTGCCGAGCTGCACGGAGGCCTGGCCGCCGACGAGGGAGCCGACCCGGCCCCACTGGACCGGTTGGGAGGGCTGCGGAACCTGCTGTACGGGGGTGTCCATGGTGCACCTGTTCTCTGTGTGGGCTGAGGGAGGGGTGGGGTGGTTCATCGCCGGTCACCGTGGCGGTGCGGGCCGGCGAGGGCGACGGCCACGGCCCGCCGTGCGGCGCGCGCCAGGTCGGAGCCGCGGGGGGCGCCGCCGTACGTCCGCAGTTCCAGGCGGCCCCCGAGGTGTCCGAGGCCCGCCGCTCCGAGCGCCCGGTACGCGGCCGTGGCCGCGGCGGCGGTGGCGGCCGGGCCCGCCGCGGGGACGGCGGCCGCACTGACCCCCGGTACTTCCGAGAGCCGGAACCGTCCGCGGACGCACGCCGCACGCCGACGGCGCCCGGGCGGCCCCGCGAGCCGGCCGCCCGGCACGGGCCTCGGGAGGGCCCGCCCGGGCACCGGGCCGGCGACGGCGGGAACGGCGGGCCGGGCCGGGCCGGGCGCCCTCATGACGGGCTCCCGAGCGCGACGGCCGGCACGGCTCCCGGCACCGGGGTGTCCGGGGACCACAGGTCCGCCGGGTCCAGATCGGCGACGCGGTACTTCCCGAGGGCGCTGACCAGCAGCCGCAGCTCCAGCGCCAGGGCCTCGACGAGCCGGATCAGGCCCGCCTCGGGGTCCTCGTCCACCGCCAGCAGCGCGGCCCGGCCCAGGCCCACCGCGGTCGCGCCCAGCGCCAGGGCCCGTGCCGCCCGGCCGCCCTCCCAGATCCGGCCCGTCGCGAGCAGGTCCCCGGCCGGGCGGCCGATCCGGCGCAGGCACTCCCCGAGCGGCAGCCCCACCTGGTCGAGGAACACCCGCGGTGCCCAGCCGGTGCCGCCCTCGGCGCCGTCCACCGTGACCGCGTCCGCGCCCGCCGCCCAGGCGGTGGCGGTGGCCGCCGCGATGTCCCGGCCCGGGTGGAACTTCACCCAGGTGCGGGCCAGCGGGAAGTTGTTCCGCATGAACCGCAGCTGCTGGCGGACGATCTCCTCGGTGAAGGTGCCGGGCGTCGCACACCGCAGCCGCCTGCCGTCGGCGGCGCCCAGGAGGTCCCGAACGGCGAACTGCCCGGCCAGCCGGCCGGCTTCCTCCGCGCCCACCACCGTCATCCCGCCGAGTCCGGGCTTGGCGCCCTGGCCCACCTTGAGTTCGAAGCCGAGCCGGCCCGAATCGCGCAGCGGCCGGGTCCCCGGGTCGCTGTAGAGCAGGTTCCAGACCTCGGAGTCGGCGTCCTCGGTGGACTGCTGGACGACGACGCCGCCGACCCCGTCCGGGACGGACTCCGCGTAGGCGGCCACCCGTTCCAGCAGGGCCGAGCGGGTGGCCCCGCCGTCACCGCCGCGGGCGTAGCCGTGCACCGGCACCATGTTCTCGCCGATCACCATCGGGATCCCGAGCCGCGCCGCCTGCCGCCCGGCCGCCACCCCGAGGTCGCCGCTGCCGGCCCGGGTGGAGCCGAACGCCGAGAGGTACAGCGGCAGTCGGGCCGTGAAACCGCCGATCGACGTGTCCAGGTCCACGTCCTCGTACGAGGGCTCGCGGCCCAGGTCGATCAGCTTCTCCAGCCGCCGCGGCATGAAGACCGGCGGCGCGATCCGCAGCGCGTCCAAGGCGTCGGGGGCGGCTCCCGGGGACCAGGCCCCGTACCCGTACGAGCCGTTCCCGTACGAGCCGTTCCCGTACCCGTCGTTCCCGTAGCCGTCGGTCCCGTACCCGCCGGCCGCCGACCCGAAGAGTTCCGCCCCGTAGGCGTCCGCCGCCGGGAACACCTCGGCCGTGCCCGCCCGGGCCCTGGCCCGTACCGCCCGCTCCGGGAAGCCCGGCGCACCCAGTGAGCTCACGGCGCGATCACCCCCGGCAGCTTCGGGTAGGCGCTGACCTGCCAGAGGGCGTCGAGCCCGGTCAGGTACCGCACCAGGCGCTGCAGCCCCATGCCGAAGCCGGCGCTGGGCTCGATGCCCTCGCGGGCCAGCTCCAGGTACCAGGCGTACTTGGCCGGGTTCTCGCCGCTCTCGCGCATCCGGGTCACGATCGCCGCGTAGCCCGACTCCCGCTCGCTTCCGCTGACCAGCTCGCCGAACCCGCCGTGCGCGATCAGGTCGAAGTTGCGCAGCACGCCCGGGCGCTCGGGGTCCTCGCGGTCGTAGAAGCCGCGCGAACCCTTCGGGTAGTCGTCGATGAAGAACGGCCGGTCGGCCTCCAGGGAGAGCACCTTCTCGCCCTCCCAGTCGATCTCCGCGTCCGGACTCTGCGGGTGGCCCCGCCCGATCAGCCGGGCCACCGCCTCCTCGTGCGTGCAGGAGTCGAACTTCCCGGACCGCAGCTCGGCGAAGTCCAGCTCGTCCCGGCCCAGTTCACGGAGCACCTCGGGGACGGCCGTCCACACGTGGTCGACCACGCTGGTCAGCAGGCCGGCCGCGATCTCCTGGGCGTCGGCCCGGCTGCCGCCCGCCATCTCCACGTCGATCTGGTGGAACTCCACCAGGTGGCGGCCCGTGCCCGCGGTCTCGGGGGGCTCCACCCGGACGTTCGGGGCGATGTAGAAGAGGCGCGGAAAGCCCTTCAGGGAAGCCTGCTTGTAGAGGATCGCGCTCGTCATCAGCTTGTACGGCTGTCCGTAGTAGTCGACGTCCAGCGCCTTCGCGCCGCGCCCGCCCGGGTCGGTGACCGGGCCCACCAGGGGCGGCAGCAGCTCCACGAAGCCCTCGCCGCGCAGGAACTGCCGCGCCGCGTGGAGGGCTTCCTGCTGGACGAGCATCGCGGACCGGAGCTGCGGCGAGCGCAGGTGCTCACCCAGCGGGGGAGGGGTCGAGAAGTCCATGTCGGGTCCTGTTCCTTTTCCTGTTCGTGGTCGTGGTGTACCGGTGTGCGCGTGACGGGGACCGGGCCCGGGCGTGCCGTCGTCGGAGCGGTTCACGCGGGGGCCCGGGCCGCTCGAGCCCCGGCCCGGGCTCCGCCCGCGCCCCCGGAACCGGGCGCCGGCGGGCCGTCGTACTGCGAGGCCACCCGGCCCAGCGCCGCCAGCAACCCGTCCGAGGTCATCGACCGGACGGACCCCGGCACCCGCCCGCCGCGCACCGGGTGGGGGGCGACGGGCATCGCGCCCGTCTCGGACCAGCGCAGCCGTCCCCCCGCGTCGACGAAGCTGCGCGAGCGCCCGGCGTTGTCGGGGTGCAGGCAGTACGGGACGTCCAGGACTCCCCGCGCGAAAGCGGTGCGCAGGGCCTTCCCGAGGTCCTCGCCGAGTTCGAGGACGGCCTCCACGAAGGCCCGGGCCTCCCGGTACACCTCGCTGTCCGCCGACTGAGCCGCCTCGCGCGTCGGCCCGGTCAGCGCGGCCGTCGCCGCGGCCGTCTCCAGGGCGCGGACGTTCTCCAGCACGGTGGGGATCCGGTGCGCCTCGGCGGCCGTCTTGACGATCAGCCGCTGTGCCCCCGAGGTCACGGCCAGCCGTGCCGAGGCCTCCAGCAGTCGGGTGGCGCCGCGCTCGGTGTGCGGGAAGACGCCCATGTAGGTGTAGAGGACGACGTGTTGGTCCACGTCCGGAGGCAGGAACTCCGAGGCCAGCCGGCGCAGTGCCCGTACCGCCTCCGCGTCCTGCCCGGGGTCGGTCTGCTGCGCGTAGCTGAGGGACACGCTGCGGATGCCGTGCCGGACGAAGAACAGGCCCTCCAGCAGGCTGATGGCGACCAGCAGCCCGGGCGGGCAGAGCTGGCCGAGCATGCAGCCGCCGAAGCTCTCCACGTGCGCCGTCCGCGGCGCCTGGACGAGCGAGGCGAGCAGTTCGCAGCAGTGCGCCCAGTTCTTCACGGACTCGGCGAGCGGGGTGCGCCCGTAGGGCAGGCAGTACGAGACCGGTCCCCCCTCCGTGGCGTCCAGCCCGGCGGCGGCCAGCGCCCGGACGATCGCCTCCGGCCGCGAGGAGCCGTGCCGTACCTGGACGGGGAACCCGGCGTCGAGCACGCCCGCGAGGAGGTTCCGGGTGAGCTCGGCGGAGTGGGTGGCGATCGGGTAGCCGTTGAGCGGGGTGCCCTCGGCGAGGGCGTCGCGTGCCGCGGCGTGGTCGCCGACCCGGGTGTAGCTGTCGATGGTGAGGGTGCCGACGGTGGTGGCCACGGCGGCCTTGGTGCGTTCCAGACCGGCCCGCATCCGGCGCGGATCGCCGAAACCCATCCGCGGCTGGACGACCAGCTGACCGGAGGCGGCGGCGTCCGCGACGAACGCGCCGAAGGAAGCCGTGGAAGCCGTGGAAGTCGGGGAAGCCGTGGAAGCCGTGGAGGCGGACGGGGCGGCCACGTTCGGTGCGGCGAGCGTGGCGGCGGTCATGCGACGGCCTGCCGGGCGGTGGCCGGCCCGGCGCCGGCCCGTGCCGCGCTCGGCGCGACGGCCCGCGGGGTGGCAAGCGGGGTGGCCCGCGGCACGACGTGCCGGCCGGTCGGCGAGGTCGCGCCGAGGGCGGCGACGAAGGACTTCAGGGCGGTGACGTCACCGTCGTCGAAGACGGCGTCGCAGCCCGCGTCGAGGAGCCGTGCGCGCTGCTCCGGGTCGGCCGCGCCGGCCACGCCGAGCTTGCCGCCGATGACGACGGGAAGGGTCAGGCCGGCCCGGCGCACGGCGCGCACGGCGCTCAGCCCGTCCCGGTAGCCGTGCCCGTTGACACTGCTGATGACCACGAGGCCGGGCTGCTCGGCCGTGCAGGCCGTCGTCAGGAGCTCGTCCGTCACACAGGGACCCAGAGTGCAGACCGGGTGCCCGAGCTCCTCCAGGAGCAGCTGCAGATAGACCAGGTTCCATGTGTGGGAATCCGAAGCCGTACCCGTGAGAAGGATTTTCACATTCCGTCGTCGCATACGGACGAATATAGGAAGAGGCGGCCCGCTCGAGGGGAAGTTGGACCGGCAGTATCCGGGGCGGTGGAAACTCCGGGAGGGATGCGTTCGGTGAAAACGGAAAACCGTGCCCCGCAGTGCGGGACACGGTTTTCCTGAACGGTTGGAAAGGGGTCAGGCGTACTGGGCGACCAGGCTCTTGGGGCGGATGTCCGTCCAGTTCCGCTCCACGTAGGCGAGCGCGTCCGCCCGTGTGCCGGCAGCCAAGACAACGTCCCAGCCTGCGGGAACATCGGCGAAGACGGGCCACAGGGCGTGCTGCCCCTCGGCGTTGACCACGACGTGGAACGTGCCCTCGGTGTCGTCGAAAGGATTGGTCATGACAGGCTCCTCAATTTCTCGGAAAGAATACGGCCGATCAGGGCAAGCGGTTCGGGTTCACCCATTCTGGTGTGCGGGACCCCGATGATGTGATTCTCGACGCTGCCTTCCACATAGGGAATCCAGTGCTGCGCGAGAGTGTTTTCCGTTTCCCCGTCCTCGATGGCCGCCAGGAACAGCATGTCGGTGGCGACCGGGCGCGGGGCGTACAGGTTCATGATTTCGGCGTGGTTGATGGAGGCTCCGATGACGGAGCGGATCTCCCCGTCCGAGAAGGCCCCGAGCACCGGGTCCTTCAGCCGGACCAGGCCGATCAGCGCGTCCACGTCGAACGGCGCGTCGGCCGGCTCGTCGGAGGCGTCGCCGACCAGCATGTCCCGCTTCTGCGCCGGGGTCATCCGCCGTCGCACCGGCTCGGTGGGCAGCAGGTGGACGTCCATCATCGCCAGCAGCTCGGTGCGCTCCCCGAGCTCGGCCAGACGCACGGCGAGGGCGTGGGCGACCGTGCCGCCGAAGGACCAGCCCAGGAAGCGGTACGGGCCGTGCGGCTGGACCTCCCGGATCAGCGGGAGGTAGTCCGCGACCATCTCCTCCACCGATGCGGGGGAGTGGCCCAGCTCGCTCAGTGCCCGCGCCTGGATCGCGTACAGCGGCTGGTCCGGCCCCAGGTGCTGGGCCAGGCCCGCGTACGGCCAGCCGACCCCGGTACCGGGGTGGACGCAGAACAGCGGCGGCCGCGCCCCGCCGGTGCTCAGCGGGAGCACCACGCCCATCGGGTCGAAGTCGCTGGGCTCGTCGCCCAGGAGGCCCGCGACCGTCGGAGTGCGGAACAGGTCGCGCACCCCGCGCTCCAGCCCGAGCACGGTCCGCATCCGGCTCACCAGACGCACCCCGAGCAGCGAATGACCGCCCAGGCCGAAGAAGTTGTCGTCGATGCCCACCCCCTCCACACCCAGCACCTCGGCGAACAGGCCGCACAGGATCTCCTCGCGCGGATTGCGCGGGGGCCGCCCCGAGGGGCGTGCGGAGAGTGCGGGGGCCGGCAGGGCCTTGCGGTCGGGCTTGCCGTTGACGGTCAGCGGGATGGAGTCGAGCAGTACGGCCGCCGACGGCACCATGTGTTCGGGGAGTTCGCCCGCCGCCCAGCGCAACAGCCCCTCGTCCGTGAGGCCGTGGCCCGCGCGCGGCACGGCGTACGCGACGAGTCGCTTGCCGCCGGGGCCGTCCTCGAAGACGACCACCGCGACCTGCCCGACGCCGGGGTGGCGGGCCAGCGTCGACTCGATCTCCCCGGGCTCGATCCGGAAGCCGCGCAGCTTGATCTGGCCGTCCGCCCGCCCCACGAACCGCAGTTCGCCCTGGGGGGTCCAGTGCACGAGGTCGCCCGTGCGGTACATCCGGCCGCCGTCGGCGCCGAACGGGTCGGCGACGAACCGCTCGGCCGTCAGCCCCGGCCGGCCCAGGTACCCGCGGGCCACCTGGGTGCCGGCGATGTACATCTCGCCGGCCACCCCGATGGGGACCGGCCGCAGCCGCTCGTCGAGGACGTGGACCCGGGTGTTGTCCAGGGCCGCCCCCAGGAACACGCCGGGGAGGGTGCCCCGTCCCGCCGGGATCCGCTGCTGGTGCGAGGCGAAGGTGGTCTCGGTCGGGCCGTAGGAGTGGACGAGCACGGTCTCCGGGCAGTGCTCCAGAACCCGCTGGAGGGCGCTCGGGGAGGCCACGTCACCGCCGGTCCAGACCTCGTCGAGGAGCTTGAGGGTGTCCAGGCCCTCGTCAGCCATGATGTGGAAGAGGCCCATGGTGAAGTAGGCCGCGGTCACGCCGTGGGTACGGACGGTGTGGTCGAGCTCGGCGACGTCGGTGCCGTCGCCGGGGGCGATGACCAGCTGCCCTCCGTTCAGCAGCGGAACCCACAGCTCGTAGGTCGAGGCGTCGAAGCCGATGGCCGAATGGACCAGCATCCGGCGGTGGTTGGCCCGGTTCCAGCAGCGGTCGGTGACCAGTTCCACCACGTTGCGGTGGGTGACGCCGACGCCCTTGGGGCGGCCGGTCGAGCCGGAGGTGAACATCACGTACATCAGGGCGTCCTCGCCCACGGCGATCCCCGGATCGGACGCGTCCGCCCCGGCCGGGGCCCCCGCGCCCGCCCCGGACCCGCCGCCTTCCGGCGACGGGGCGGCGGTCATCACCCGGACCCCGGCCGCCGCCTCCTGGAGCACGGCGGGCCGTTCGCGGTGCGACTCCTGTGTCAGGAGCACCCGCGCCGCCACGTCCTCCATGACCATGCGCACCCGGGTGTCGGGCAGCCGCGGGTCCAGCGGCACGTAGGCGGCCCCGCACTTGAGTACGGCGAGCGCCGCCACCAGCAGGTCCGGCGTACGGTCCATCAGGACGCCGACGGCCCCGTCCCGGGCCACGCCGGCCGCCAGCAGCCGGTGCGCGAGGACGTTGGCGCGGGCGTCGAGGGCCGCGTAGGTCAGCGTCTCCTCCTCGTACGAGACCGCGATCCGGTCCGGGGTGCGGCGGGCCTGGGCGGCGAACCGCTCGTGGACCAGTCCGCAGGCCTCCCGCGGGGTCGCCGTGTCGTTGTACTCGGTGACCAGGCGGAACTCCTCCTCGGCGGAGAGGAGGGCGATGTCCCCGATGCGCTGCCCGGGGTCCTCGGCAACCGCCCGCAGCGTGCGGGCCAGGTGCGCGGCCAGCTGGGCCGCCGTCCCCTCGTCGTAGAGGTCCGTCGCGTACTCCAGTACGCCCTCCAGCCCGTCCGGGGCGCCGTCCGCCGTGCGCGTCTCGCGCAGCGACACGGTCAGGTCGAACTTGGTGAACCCGGAGGCCGTCCCCAGCGGGGTCCCGGCCAGCGCCGCGTCCGCCGGAGCCGGTGGTTCCGCGGGATGGACCTGCACCACGACCTGGACCAGGGGGTGATGGGCGGTGGACCGCGCCGGGTTGAGCTGCTCCACCACCAGGTCGAAGGGGAGGTCCTGGTGGGCGTACGCGGCGAGGTCGGTGTCCTTGACCCGCTCGAGGAGGTCCGCGAACCGGGGATCGCCGGAGGTGTCGCAGCGCAGCACCAGCGTGTTGACGAAGAAGCCGACCAGGTCGTTCAGGGCCTCGTCGTCACGCCCCGCCACGACCGTGCCCAGCGGCAGGTCGGTGCCGGCGCCGTGCCGGGTCAGCGTCGCCGCCAGGGCCGCCTGGACCACCATGAACACGGAGGCCCCGTGGTCCAGGGCGAGGCGCTCCAGCCGGGCGTGCACATCGGCGTCCAGGGCGAGCGGGGTCGCCGCGCCCCGGTGCGTGGCCTCCGCGGGCCGGGTACGGGCCGCCGTCAGCTCCAGGACCGGGGGCGCGCCGGCCAGGGCCTGCTTCCAGTGGGCGACGTGCCCGGCGGCGGCCCCGCCGTCGAGGGCCGCCCGCTCCCACAGGGTGTAGTCCGTGTACTGCACGGGGAGCGGCCGCCAGCCGGGGGCCCGCCCCTCCTGCCGGGCCCCGTACGCGGCGGCCAGGTCGGCCAGCAGCGGGCCGGTCGACCAGCCGTCGGCGGCGATGTGGTGCACGAGCAGCACCAGCACCTGTCCGCTTCCGTCGCCGGCCCTGTCACCGTCCTCGTCCCCGTGTCCGTCCCCGTCTCCGTCCCGGTCTCCGTCTCCGTCCGCGGGGTCGATCAGCGCGGCGCGGAAGGGAAGTTCGGCCGCCAGGTCGAAGACGTGCCCGGCCGCCGCGTCGATGGCCGCCTCCAGTCCGCCGGCCGGCGCCGCGATCCGTTCCAGCACCGGCCGCGCCGACTCCCGTACGTGCTGGTACGGCTGCCCGTCCACCGCCGGGTACACGGTCCGCAGCACCTCGTGCCGCCCGGCCACGTCGGCGAGGGCGTCGGCCAGCACGGCCGGGTCCAGCGGCCGGTCCAGGCGCAGGGCGAACGGGATGGTGTAGGAGCGGCTCGGGCCCTCCAACTGGTCGACGAACCACAGCCGGCGCTGCGCGTACGACAGCGGTACCCGCTCCGGCCGGTCGGCCTCCGCCACCGGGACCAGCGGCGCCCGTCCGGTGCCCGTGCCGTCCCGGGTGAGGCGCAGCGCCAGCCCGGCCGGGGTCGGCGCGAGGAACAGGTCGCGGATCCGGGCCTCCAGGCCGAGCACGGCGCGGATCCGGTTCACCAGCCGCACGCCCATCATGGAATGGCCGCCGACCGAGAAGAAGTTGTCGTCCGGTGCCACCCGGTCGATGCCGATGACCTCGGCGAACAGCGAGCAGAGCACCCCTTCGGCGGCCGAGTCCCCGATGGGCGCGGCCTGCGCCGCGCACACCGCCTGGGCCTGGGCCTGCGCCGCGCGGGCGAGGGCCACGCGGGCCCGGCGCTCGGCGAGGCCCCGCAGCTCCGCCTCGTCGAGCAGCGGGCTCGCGGAGGGCGGCCCGCCGGGGTCTGCCGCGGCCCGGGCCAGGGCCCGTACGAACACGTCCAGCAGCAGCCGCGCCGTCTCCTCGTCGAAGAGGTCCGCCGCGTACTGCCACCACACCTCCAGAGTGCCGTCGGGCGCGGCGACGCAGGCGGCGCTGAGGTCGAACTTTGCTGCCTCCAGGCCCGGTTCCACGAACCGGCCGGTGAGTGCGCCGGCCGGCTCCGGGGTCTGCGCGTCCTGCGCGTCCTGCTGCTGGGCCGTCAGCATCACCTGGAAGAACGGGTTGACGGCGAGCGAGCGGTCCGGGGCGAGGTGTTCCACCAGCAGGTCGAAAGGCAGTTCCTGGTGGGCGTAGGCGGCCAGGTCGGCGTCCCGGGCCCGGTCCACGAGCTCCGCGTACGGGACGTCTCCCGAGACGTCCGTGCGCAGCACCAGGGTGTTCACGAAGAAGCCCACGAGGCCGTCGAGGGCCTCGTCGCCGCGGCCCGCGACCGGGGTTCCGATCGGGATGTCCGTTCCCGCGCCGACGGCGGCCAGCGCCTGGGCCAGGGCCGGCTGGAGGACCATCAGGAGGCTGGCGCCCCGCTCCTCGCCGAGCGCGGCGAGCCGCCGGAACGCGTCGGCGTCCAGCCGCGCGGTGAGCCCGCCGCCCCGCCCGGTGGGCTCGGCGGGCCGCGGCCGGTCGGCGGGCAGGTCCAGTACGGTCGGCATCCCGTCCAGGGCGGCCCGCCAGTGGTCCAGCAGCCCGGCCGGATCCTCCAGGAGCTCGTGCTGCCACAGGGTGTAGTCGGCGTACTGCACCGGCAGCGGCTCCCAGCCGGGTGCGGCGCCGGTCAGCCGCGCCGCGTACGCCTCGCCCAGGTCGTGCAGCAGCGGGCCCACCGACCAGCCGTCGGTGGCGATGTGGTGGGTCAGCAGCGCGAGGGTGGACCCGCCGTCACCCGTGATGAACAGCCGCACACGGATGGGGAGTTCGCAGGACAGGTCGAAGGTGCCGGCGGTGAACCGCGCGACCAGCGCGTCGAGTTCGCCCGGCGAGCACTCCGTCACCGCCAGCGGGACCGGAAGCGGTTCCAGGACGTGCTGGTACGGCTCGGAGTCGACGGCCGGGTACACCGTGCGCAGCACCTCGTGGCGCTCCACGACGTCGGCGAGGGCCGCGGTCAGCGCGTCCCGGTCGGGGACGGCGTCCAGCCGCAGCACCAGCGGGAGGTTGTAGGTCGTGGAGGGGCCCTCGAGCCCGGCCAGGAACCACAGCCGGCGCTGCGCGAAGGACAGCGGGATCCGCTCCTCGGCGGGCAGGACCGCCCCGTCGAACACCGACGCGACGGCAGCCCGGTCCCCTGCGGGCGCGGTACGCAGCAGCTTGCGGTCGATCTTGCCGGAGGAGGTACGGGGCAGGGCCTCCACCAGCGTGATGACCGACGGCACGGCGGCGGGGGGCAGGTGGGCCCGCGCCCGGGCGCGCAGCGCGTCGGCGTCCACCTCCGGATCCGCGACGACGAAGGCGGCCAGCCGCTTCACTCCGTCCGCGGTCTCCTGCGGCACCACGGCGGCCTCGCGGACCCCCGGGTGGGCGGTGAGCACCGACTCGACGGACGCCGGGTCCACCCGGTGACCGTTGATCTTTACTTCGTCGTCGGCGCGCCCCCGGAAGCCGAGCTGCCCGTCCTCCCGGACGAACACCACGTCACCGGTCCGGTACGCGCGCTCGGCGCCCAGCGCCGCGAAGCGCCGTTCGGTCAGCTCCGGCCGGCCGAGATAGCCGAGGGCCAGACCTCCGCCGAGCAACCACAGCTCGTCGTCCACGACGGCCGCGCGCACGCCCGGCAGCGGCTCTCCGATCGGGACCGGACCGCCCGGGTGCCGGGAGAGGTCGGCGACGGTGGCGACGACGGTGGCCTCGGTCGGGCCGTACGTGTTCAGCAGCCGCACCCGGTCCGGGTCCACGGCCCGGCACCACTGAGCCACCCGCTCGGGCAGCGCGGCCTCGCCGCCGATGACCACCGTGCTGATGGTGGAGGGGAGTTCGGCGATTCCGGCGGCGAGGGCGTGGGCCAGCTCGTGCCAGTAGGCCGTGGGGAGGTCCAGTACGGTCACGCCGTGCGCGGCGCACCCGGCCAGCAGCCCGGGTACGTCCAGCATCTCCTCGTCGCGCAGGACGAGCGTGGCGCCGGCGCCCAGGGTCAGGAACACCTCCTCGACGCTCGCGTCGAAGTGCAGCGGCGCGAACTGCAGGACCCGGTCCTCGGCGGTGATGCCGTAGCGGACGGTGGCCCCGGCCGTGAAGTGGGCCAGGGCGTCCTGCCCGACCACCACCCCGTTGGGGGTTCCGGTCGAGCCGGAGGTGTAGATCACGTACGCGGCGTCCTGCGGGACGCCGGGGCCGGGGAGGACGGACTCGCCCTCCGCCGGGCGGACGTCCTGCCCGGCGCAGTCCGCCAGGATGGCGGCCGTACGGGCGGCCGGTGCGGCGGGGTCCAGCGGCAGGTAGGCGGCGCCGGTCCGCAGGGCGGCCAGCAGCCCCACGACCGCGTCGATCCCGCGCGGCCGGTGCACGGCCACCAGCCGGCCGGGCCCGGCGCCCTCGGTGGCGAGCTCCTCGGCGCGGAACGCCACGGCGAGGGCGAGCTGCCCGTACGTCATCCGGCGCTCGCCGTGCACCAGGGCGAGCCGCTCGGCGCCGTCGGCGACCCGGGCGTCGATCCGGTCGAGCACGCGGGGCGCCGGGGTGATCGCCGGTCCGCCGTCCAGGACGGCGGAGGCGGTGGGGGCGGTCGAGGGCATCGCGGAGCCTCCAGGCGGGGGATGGGATGCGGAGCGGAGTCCGTGCCCCCACGCTAGGCACCGCGCCCCGCCCCGCCGGGCAGTCCCCGCGGCAGCTCCCCGCTCCCCTTACTGCCGCCCCGAACTGCCGGTCACCCGGGGCCCGGCCGGTCACCCGGAGCGCGCATCCCCGACGAGCCGTGCCCTGCGCGTGGTAACTCGGTTGCGAGGGGCTCGGTCACCTGGGCGACGATGCCTGCGTGACCCAAGAGACGGATGAGGTACGCGAAGCGATCGCGGGCGAGCTGCGCCTGATGGACCCCTGCGTGCGGGCATCACGCTCGCTTGCCCGACAGCTGCTGGACCCGGAGTTCGTGGAGGTCGGTGCGTCGGGGCGGCGGTGGACGCACGACGAGATGCTCGCCGCGCTGCCCGAGCTGGACGGCGCGGCAGAAGGCGGCCCGCGCCACGAGCCCGCGGACTTCACCGGTGTCCTGCTCGCACCCGGGCTGGTGCACCTCACCTACGAGACCACCCTGGACGGAAAGCGGGTACGGCGGAGTTCGCTCTGGCGCAGGCAGGGCGCCGCCACGACGTGGCGGATGTACTACCACCAGGCCACACCCGTCCCGCCCGACAGCATGTGACCCCCCACGGAGAGGCCCTCCCCGGCAGGCTGTCGGGGAGGGCCTCACGTGCGGTTTCCGGGGAGATAGGGGGGAGAGGAGGGGCGTGCCGCGTCGCCGCTACGGCTGGCGGACCCGGGAGCCCGCGCGGGTGCGGCGGCGCAGGGCCGGCGGCGGGGTCGGCGGGACCGGGGGCGCCGACGCGAGCAGCGCCGCCAGCCGGGCCGGCGTAGGGTGCCGGAACACCTCGCGCAGGGTCAGCTCCCGGCCCAGCTCCGCCTTGATCCGGTTGACCAGCCGCACCGCCAGCAGGGAATGCCCGCCGGACTTGAAGAAGTTGTCGTCGGGGCCGAGCTGCCCACGCTCCAGCACCTCCGCGAACAGCCGCAGCAGCGCCGGAGCCAGCCGGTCGTCGCCGCGCCGGTCGTCGCCGCCGTCCGCAGCGGGCGCCCGGCTCGTGGCCCCGGTCGGGTCCTGGACCCGGCCCGAAGCCCCGGTCGAGTCCTGGACCCGGCCCGAAGCGTGCGCCGCGGACCCGGCTGAAGCCTGCGCCGTGGACTCGCCCGCCGCCTGAGCCGCGGACCCCGTTGTGGACCCCGTCGCGGGTCGCGCCGCGGGTCGCGACGGCCCCTGGTCCGGTGCCGCCCTCGCGAGGAGGCGCACCGCCGAAGGGACCGCGTACTCCGGCAGCCGCTCCGCCGCCCACTCCTGCAGGGCCGCCTCCGTCAGCGGGCCGCCCGGGCCCTCACGGTCCAGCACTTCCGCGACCAGCCGGTCCTCCAGCACGCGGACCCGCGCCCCGGCCACCGCCGGGTGCTCCGCGAGGACCGCCGCGACGTGTTCCACGTCGATCCGGTAGCCGCCGGCCACCGGCCGGGCACCCCGTCGGTCGGCCGGCGCCGGGAGGTCGCCGACCCGGCGGCCCGGGTCGGCACCGAACAGCTCCAGCGCCGCCACGAGCAGCCCGGCCAGGCGCTCGGCGCCCTCCTCCCCGTACAGGTCGGTGGCGTACTCCAGCACGCCCGACAGGCCCCCGTCGGGGCGTTCCGTCAGGGCGAACGTCAGGTCGGACTTCGCGGTCGCCGACCCGTACGGCAGCTCCACTCCCGCCAGCGGGCCCCCGGCGGCGGCGTCCGTGCCCCCGTCCGCCCGGTTGACCTGGAGCATCACCTGCACCAGCGGGTGATGGGCCGCGGACCGGTGCGGGTTCAGGTGCTCCACCAGCAGGTCGAAGGGGAGGTCCTGGTGCGCGTACGCGGCCAGGCCCGCCTCCCGGACCCGGCCGAGCAGCTCCTCGAAGGTCGGGTCGCCGCCCGTGTCGGTGCGCAGGACCAGGGTGTTCACGAAGAAGCCGACCAGACCCGACAGGGCGTCGTCGCCGCGCCCGGCCACCGTCGTGCCGAGCGCGAGGTCCGTGCCCGCGCCGAGCCGGGTCAGGGCCGCGGCGAGCGCCGCCTGCACCACCATGAAGAGCGTGGCGCCCTGGGCGTGGGCGAGGCGGGTCAGGCGGGCGTGGGTGTCGGCGGACACCGCGAAGGCGGTGAGCGCTCCGCGCCCGGAGGGCTCGGCCGGCCGGTGCCGGTCGGCCGGCAGATCGATCAGCGGGGGCAGACCGGTCAAGGCCCGCTGCCAGAAGTCCAGTTCGGACCGGGCTTCGGCGAGCAGTTCCCGCTGCCACAGCGTGTAGTCGGCGTACTGCACCGGAAGCGGCTGGGCTCCGGGGGCCCGCCCGGCCAGCCGTGCCTCGTACGCCGCTGCCAGATCCGCGAGCAGCGGCCCCGTGGACCAGCCGTCGGCCGCGATGTGGTGCAGCAGCAGGACCAGCGTCTGCGGGCCCTCCCCGTCCGGCAGGAACAGCCAGGCCCGCAGCGGCAGATCGCGGGTCAGGTCGAAGACGTGCCCCGCCGCCTCGTCCACGGCGGCCGAGACGTCCTGCGGTCGCGCCAGCTCCAGTTGAGGCCGGGCCCGCTCCAGCACCCGCTGGTACGGTTCGCCGCCCTCGGCCCCGTACACCGTGCGGAGCACCTCGTGCCGGGCCGCCACATCGGCCAGGGCGTCGGCGAGCGCCGCCGGGTCCAGCGGCCGGTCCAGCCGGCGCACCAGGGCGATGTTGTAGGCGGGGGAGGGGCCCTCCAGCTGGTCGGTGAACCACAGCCGGCGCTGCGCGTACGACAGCGGAAGCCGCTCGGGCCGCCTCACGGCGGGTACCAGAGCCGGCCGGGAGCCCGCCGGGCCCGCCGCGGCCAGCCGCCGGTGCAGGGCCGTGGCCGTCGGGGCCAGGAACAGGTCCCGGATGCCCGCCTCCACCCCGAGCACCGCCCGGATCCGGTTGACGAGCTTGCTGGCCAGCAGCGAATGCCCGCCCGACTTGAAGAAGTTGGCGTCGGCGGCGATCTCCTCGCGGCCCAGCACCTCGGCGAACAGCCCGCAGAGGATCTCCTCCCGGGGCGAGAGCGCCACGGGCGCGGCCACCGCCGGCCCCTTCGCCGCCAGGGCGGCCAAGGCGGCCGCGGCGAGGCGCTCACGGCGCCGGACGAGACCCGCCCCCTCCTCGGCCGTCACCAGCTCCAGCGCGCCCAGCCGGGTCTCCGCGGACGCCGCGAACGCGCGCAGCGCCCGTAGGTACACCTCCAGCAGCAGCCGCGCCGTTTCCCCGTCGAAGAGGTCCTCGGCGTACTGCACGTGCACGTCCAGTCCGTCCGGTGCGCCGTCCGCGCCGCGCCGGGCGGCGCAGTGGAAGGCGAGGTCGAACTTCGCGGCGCCGAGGTCGGTGCTCGTCGCCCGCCCCCGGACGCCGCCGAGCCGCACCGTGTCGTCCGCGGCCTCCTGCACCGTCAGCATCACCTGGAAGAAGGGGTGTTCGCCCAAGGCGCGCCCCGGTTCGGCCAGCTGTTCCACCAGTACGTCGAAGGGCAGGTCCTGGTGGTCGAAGGCGGCCAGGTCGGCGTCCCGCACCCGCTCGACGAACGCCCCGACCGCCGGGTCCCCGGACAGATCGGTGCGCAGCACCAGGGAGTTGACGAAGCAGCCCACCAGGTCGTGCAGGTCCTGGTCGGGCCGGCCCGCCACCGGAGTGCCGATCGCCAGGTCCTCCCCGGCCCCGGCCGCCGACAGCGCCGCCGCCAGTGCGGCGCGGGCCACCATGAACAGGCTGGCCCGGCGCCCGCGTGCCAGGGAGAGCAGCGCCCGGTGCGCCACGGGGTCCAGCTCCGCCGAGACCGTCACCGCCCGCCCGGAAGGCTCGGCCGGCCGGGGCCGGTCCACGGGCAGGACGGTCCGGGCCGGCATGCCGTCCAGCGCCGCCTTCCAGAAGCCGAGCAGCCCCGCCGGATCCGCCAGCAGCTCGCGCTGCCACAGGGCGTAGTCGGCGTACTGCACCGGCAGCGCCCGCCACGCGGGGGCCCGGCCCGCGCGCCGCGCCTCGTACGCCTCGCCCAGGTCCCGCAGCAGCGGGGCGATCGACCACCCGTCCGTCGCGATGTGGTGCACCAGCAGCACCAGGACCGAGGTACCGTCCCCCGGCAGGAACAGCCGGGCCCGCAGCGGCGGCCGCAGCGCGAGGTCGAAGGGCTCGCGGCCGAAGCCGGCGACCAGCCCCTCCAGCGCCTGCGGGGCGCACCGCGCCACCTCCAGGCAGGTCGACTCCCTCCCCGTCCCGTCCCTGTCCGTCACCCGCTGGTACGGGTCGCCGCCCTCGGAGCCGTACACGGTGCGCAGCACCTCGTGCCGTCCCACCACGTCACCCAGCGCGGCCGCGAGAGCCGCCCGGTCCGGGACCTCCGCCAGGCGCAGCACCAGCGGCGCGTTGTAGGTCGCGGAGGGCCCTTCGATCCGGTCCAGCAGCCACAGCGCCCGCTGCGCCGCCGACAGAGGGAGCCGCTGCGGCCGGTCGGCCGCGGCCGTCAGGGACGGCCTGCTCGTGGCCGCGCCGCCCAGTTCGACGAGGCGGCGGTGCAGCGCGGTCGGGGTCGGAGCCAGGAACAGGTCGCGGATGCCGAGCTCCAGGCCGAGCGCGCCCCTGATCCGGTTGACCAGCTTGCTCGCCAGCAGCGAATGCCCTCCCGATTTGAAGAAGTTGGCGTCGGCGTCCAGCGCCTCGCGGCCCAGCACCTCCGCGAACAGTCCGCACAGGATTTCCTCGCGCGGCGACAGGACGTCGCGGCGCACCGGCCCGGCCGGAGCCGGAGCGGCCGCGTCCGGGACGGCCGCCGCGTGCCGGGCGGCCAGCGCCCGCGATTCCGCGGCCGTCACCAGGTCCAGCTCGCCGAGGAGCCGGTCCGGGTCCTGCGCCGAGGCGGCGAACGCGCCCAGGGCCCGGACGTACACCTCGAGCAGCAGCCGCGCCGTGTCCTCGTCGAAGAGGTCGGCCGCGTACTGGAGGGCGACGTCGATCCCGTCGGGGGCCCCGTCCGCCGTGTGCCGCTCCGCGCAGTACCAGGTGAGGTCGAACTTGGCCGCGTCCAGGCCGACGTCCTCCAGTCGGCCGCGGATCCCGCCGGCCAGCTCCACCGGCGCGGACGAACCGGCGCCCGCGTCCACCGTCAGCATCACCTGGAAGAACGGGTGGTGGCCCAGGGCCCGTTCCGGTGCGAGCTGTTCCACCAGCAGGTCGAAGGGCAGCTCTTGGTGCTCGTAGGCCGCCAGGTCGGCGTCCCGCACCCGGCCCAGCAGCTCGCCGACCGAGGGGGCGCCCGACAGATCCGTGCGCAGGGCAAGGGAGTTGACGAAGAAGCCCACCAGGTCGTACAGGTCCTCGTCGGGCCGGCCCGCGACGGGCGCCCCGATCACGACGTCCTCGCCCGCCCCGGTGGCCGACAGCGCCGCCGCCAGCGCGGCGCGCGCCGCCATCGTCAGGCTCGTCCGGTGGCCGCGGGTCAGGGCGAGCAGCCCGCGGTGGCCGGCCGCGTCCAGCCCGGAGGTCACGGTGGCCCCCCGGCCCGACGGTTCCGCCGGGCGCGGCCGGTCGGCGGGCAGGGCGATGACCTGCGGGGCACCGGCCAGGACCTCCCGCCAGTGCGCCACCTGCTCGTGGGCGAGGCTGTCCGGGTCGATGGGGTCGCCGAGCAGCTCGTGCTGCCACTGGCTGTAGTCCGTGTACTGGACCGGCAGCGGCTCCCGGTCCGGTTCCCGGCCCGCGAGGCGGGCCCCGTACGCCTCGGACAGGTCGCGCAGCAGGGGGCGTACGGACCATCCGTCGGTGGCCACGTGGTGGATGAGCAGGACGAGTACCGAGGTCCCGTCGCCCGGGAGCAACAGCCGGGCGCGCAGCGGCGGTTCGGCGGTGATGTCGATCGCCTGCCGGGTGAACGCGGCGACGGCGGCGTCCAGGCCGCCGGGCGTGCACTCCGCGGTGGTGAGCCCCGGTACGGCGGCCGTCTCCAGCACCCGCTGGAACGGCTCCGCGTCGGCCCCGGCCGGCAGTACGGTCCGCAGCACCTCGTGCCGCTCCACCACGTCGGCCAGTGCCGCGCCGAGGGCCGCGGTGTCGGGCACCGCGTCCAGGCGGACGACCACGGGGGCGTTGTAGGCGGCGGACGGTCCGTGCAGCCGGCCCAGGAACCACAGCCGGCGCTGGGCGAACGACAACGGGATCTCGGTCATGTCCTGACTGTCCTAACTGTCCTGGCGCGCGGCGGTCGTGCCGGCGGCCGCGTCGGCAGCCGCGTCGGCGGTCGCCGCGACGAGCGTGTCGAGGTGGGAGGCGAGGTCCCGCAGGCGGGGGTTGGCGTAGACCGCCTTCACCGGCAGGGCGACGCCCAGCTCGGCCCGGACCCGCGACACCAGCTTGATCGCGAGGAGCGAATGCCCGCCCAGCTTGAAGAAGTTGTCGTCGGGCCCGATGCGGGAGGCGCCGAGCACCGCGGCCCAGACGCCCGCGATCAGTTCCTGCGAGCGGGTCAGGCCCTCGGCGGCCGGGGCCTGCTCCGGGGAGGCGGCGGCCGGGGCGGGCAGTGCGGCCCGGTCCAGCTTGCCGTTCGTGGTGGTGGGGAAGCGGTCCAGGGCGACGAAGGCCGCCGGGAGCATGTAGGCGGGCAGCGCCGCCCCCAGGTGCTCGCGCAGTGCTCCCTCGGTGACCTCGGTGGCACCGTCTGGCGTGGTGCGGTAGTACGCCACCAGCCCGGGCGCCCCGTGCACCTCGTCGAGGAGCAGGACGGCCGCCTCCGCGACCCCCTCGACGGCGGTCAATGCGGTCTCGATCTCCGGGAGTTCGATGCGGTGCCCGCGCAGCTTGACCTGTCCGTCGGCCCGGCCCAGATAGCCGAGCCGGCCGTCCGGCAGCAGCCGCACCAGGTCGCCGGTGCGGTACATCCGCCCGCCGTACGCGGAGTCCCCGCCGGAGTCGGCGGTGAACCGTTCAGCCGTCAGGGCGGGCCGTCGCCGGTAGCCCCGGCCCACGCGGGGGCCCGCCAGGTACAGCTCCCCGCTGCCGCCCTCGGCGACCGGGTTCAGCTTCTCGTCGAGGACCCGCATGCGCAGTCCGGGCAGCACGCTACCGATGTGCGGCTCGTCGGCGCCGTCGATCCAGCCCGCCGTGGAGTCCACCGTGCATTCGGTGGGCCCGTACAGGTTCACCGTGCGCAGGACGCCCTGCGCCCCCTTCTCCGCGAGGCGCCGCCACAGCTCCGGGCCGACCGCCTCGCCGCCGATGAGGAGCGTCAGCGGGCGGGGCCCGCCGTCCGCGCTCAGCAGGTCCAGCAGCGGCTCGGCGTGCGAGGGGGTGATGTCCAGGTCGGTCAGCGCCTGTTCGTCGACGAAGCGGGCCAGCAGCGCCGGGTCGGCGCGGGTCTCCTCGTCGATCATCGCCAGGGTGTCGCCGCGGCAGACGCGCACCCACTGCTGCACGGAGGCGTCGAAGGAAGGGGAGGCGTTCCAGCCGACCCGGCCCCCGTCGGTGGCCGCGATCTGTGCGCCCTCCAGCTCGGCGAGCAGCGCGGAGGCGGCGGCCCGGCCGATCTCCACCCCCTTGGGGCGGCCGGTCGAGCCGGAGGTGTAGATCACGTAGGCGAGGGTGTCGGCGGACACGGCCACCGGGGCGTACACCGGGTCCGACGCCCCGTCCGGCGCGGCCAGTTCGGCGAGGGACACGTGCTCGGTACCGGCGGCCGGCGGCGCGCCGAGCGGCTCGGGGTCCCGGCCGGCCGTCACGACGAGGTCGGCGCCGGAGTCCTCGATCAGGTAGCGGCGCCGGTCGGCGGGCAGTTTCGGGTCAACCGGAAGGTAGGCGGCGCCCGCGGTCAGGGTGCCGATCAGCGCGGCCACGAGGCCGGCGCCGCGCGGCAGCGCGAGGGCGACCACGCTCTCGGGCCCGATGCCGCGGGCCGCGAGGCGGGAGGCGATCCGCATGGCCTCGGCGCGCAGTGCGCCGAAGGTCAGCTCGCGGTCCGCCGCGACGACGGCGGTCCGCGCGGCGGGGACCAGCGCGAGCCGGTCCAGCAGGTCGGCCACGGCGCGCGGGGCGTCGCCCGGGACGGACTCGGAGGTACGGGAACGCTCGGGAAGCACGGCGGTCATGGTGGTCACTCCCCGGCGAAGACGGTGGTGGACGGCTGAGTGGCGGGGGCGCAGTCGGCCAGGGCGACCGGCTCTCCCATGGCGACCAGGATCTTGCGGTCGCCCTTGTAGGCCTCGCGGCCGTGGGCGCACAGGATGTTGTCGACGAGCATCAGGTCGCCCTGCTGCCAGGTCTCGCGGACCGTGACCCGGTCGTACACGTCGTTGATCGCGTCGACCTCGGCGTCGGTCAGGCGGGTCCCGTCGCCCAGGTAGGTGTTGAAGGGGAGGCCGTCCTCGCCGTACGTCTCCACGAGCACCTCGCGGACGTCGGGGTCCAGGGTGCGGCTGTTCCAGAAGGCGAAGTGGTTGAACCAGGTCTGTTCGCCGGTGGCGGGGTGGGTGACGATCGCCGACCGGCGCTGCCGGGTGATCATCGAGTCGTCCTCCTCGACCCACTCGTAGCCCACCGTGTTCTCCTCGCAGTAGGCCTCCGCGACGGCCTTGTCCTCGGTCGCGAACGTCTTGTACCAGGGCAGGCCCGCGAGCTCCGAGTAGTTGCGCACGAGCAGCCAGCCGGCCCGGGCGAACCGCTCCACGAGCTCCGGCGGCAGCAGGCGCAGCGCCTCCCGCATGTCCCCGACCGTGGTGGCGCCGCCCTCCTCGGGGGCGATCACGCAGCCGAACAGCAGCACGCCGGGGAAGTCGAGGGTGTAGCTGTTCTCGTTGTGGAGCCGGATCGGCTGGACGGCCGGCAGGTCGGTGGAGGAGAAGACGCCCTCGCCGAAGTCGGTGCGCGGGGTCGCCTTCTCCTTGTAGCCGGCGCGCTCCTGGATCAGCGCGTCGCGGGCGGCGGCGAAGCTCGCCGCGTCCGAAACGGGCAGCCCGCGCAGCAGGACGGCGCCCGAGCGGTGCAACTCGGCCTGGATGTCGCCGCGGTGGGCGTTCAGCCAGGCGACTGCCGTCTCCAGGTCGGCGCCGGCCGGGGTCCGGACGACGACGGGCTTGCCGGCCTCGCGGAGCGGGCGGATCCCGGTCTCGGCGGGGGCGTCTGCGAACGTGGTCATGGAAGGTCCTTAAGAGGGTGCGGAGGCGAGAAGAAGGGGAGCGCGGGAGGTCAGGCGGCGGAGCCGGCCGTGGCCCGGCCGCCGACGGCGGAGTCGAGGACGGGGCCGAGGACGGAGCCGAGGACGGCGAAGAACTCGAACAGCTGCTGCTGGAAGTAGAAGTGGCCGCCGGGCAGTACGAACGAGGCGAAGGGATGGTCGGTGAGCTGCGCCCAGCGGTCCAGCGAGGCGGCCGGCGCGACCGGGTCGGCGTCCCCGCCGATCACGGTCAGCGGGCAGTCCACGCGGGCCTCGGACTCCTCGCAGCGGTAGACATCGTCGATCGCGAAGTCGGCGCGGATGGACGGGATGATGATCTCCCGCAGCTCCGGTTCGTCGAGGATGCCGTCGTCGGTTCCCCCGCGCTCCTTGATGGCGGCGACCAGTTCGTCGTCGTCCAGGAGTTCGGGGTGCACCGCGCACGGGTTGGCGAGGAAGGGGGCCCGGCAGGCCGAGGCGACCAGGGCCCGCGGGGTCCGGCCCGCCGCCTGCAGGGCGCGTACCACCTCGAAGGCGACCAGCGAGCCCATGCTGTGCCCGAGCACCACGAGGTCGTCCGTGGTCCCCGCCGGCAGCGAGGCCACGACCGGGCCGGCCAGGTCGGCGATCGTGCGGGGCAAGTCCTCCGCGAAGCGGGCTCCCCGGCCCGGGTACTGGCCGATCAGCAGCCGGACGTCGGCGGGCAGGTACTGGCGCCATTCGGCGTACGCGTGGGCATTGCCGCCGGCGTGCGGCAGGACCAGCAGTGAGGTCCGCTGCGGGCCGTCGCCCGGCAGGTCCCACACCACGTCGTCGGGCGCGGGCGTGAAGTCCGGGTACGTGTCGTTGCTCATGAGGAACTCCGTTCCTGGTCGGGGGTGCGGCGGCGCAGCGCGGGCCGGGCCCGGCGGGGCGCCGCCGGGGCGGACCGGCGCAGGTTTTCGATGCGCTGCGCGAGGGTGGCGGGCGTCGGGTGCTGGAAGACGTCGCGGAGGGTGAGGGTGACGCCGAGGTCGGCGCCGATCCGGTTGGTGAGGCGGGCGGCCAGCAGGGAATGGCCGCCGAGGTCGAAGAAGCCGTCGTCGATGGAGAGCGGCGCCGTCGTGTTCAGGGCGTCGGCGAAGTGTGCGAGGACCGATGCCTCCAGCTCGGTGCGCGGAGCGCGCCCGCCGGCCGTGGCGGCCGCCTCGGGGACGGGCAGGGCCCGCTTGTCGATCTTCCCGTTCGGGGTGAGCGGCAGCCGGTCCAGCAGGACCACGAAGGCCGGAATCATGTGGTCCGGCAGCAGCGTGCGCAACCAGAGCCGGACGTCCTGCCCCGAGAGGCCGGGCGAGGTCGCGACGAGGTAGGCCGTCAGCTGGGGCGTGTTGTGGTGGTCGGGGTGGGTCGAGAGGGTGGCCTGGGCGATCTCCGGATGGGTGGTGAGGACGGTCTCGATCTCCGTCGTCTCCACGCGGAAGCCGCGGATCTTGATCTGGGTGTCGGTGCGGCCGGTGTAGTGGAGGTTTCCTTCGGTGTCCCAGTGGGCTTGGTCGCCGGTGCGGTAGAGGCGGGAGCCGGGTGGGCCGTAGGGGTTGGGGACGAAGCTCGTGGCGGTGGTGGCGGGCTGGGCGAGGTAGCCGTGGGCCAGTCCGTCGCCGGCCAGGTAGAGCTCGCCCGTGGCACCGGGCGGTGTGGGGCGCAGGTGGGTGTCCAGGACGTAGACGTGCTTGTTCGTGAGCGGCCGGCCGATGGACACGGTGGGAGTCGGACGGTCGGAGACCGGGATGGGGTGGGTGGTGGTGAAGCCCATCGATTCGGCGGGGCCGTAGCCGTTGGTGATGGTGAGGGCCGGATGCAGGGTGTGGAGGCGGTGGACGTGGGTGGGGGAGGCGGGTTCGCCGCCCGTGTAGACGATCCGGGTGGTCGCGAAGGCGTCCGGGTGTTCGTCGGTGAGGTAGTTGAAGAGGCTGGAGGAGAGCTGGAGCATGGTCACGGCGTGACGCCGCGACAGTGCGGCGATGGCCGCGGGTTCGGGTCGCTGTCCGGGTTGGAGGATGGTGGTGCCGCCGTGGAGGAGGGCGCCCCAGAATTCGAGGCTGAAGGCGTCCCAGGAGATGGGGGAGCACTGGAGGAAGACTTCGTCCGGACCGAAGTTCGCGTAGGTCTGGGCGGTGACGGTGGAGACGAGGTTGCGGTGGGAGGAGAGGATGCCCTTGGGGCGTCCGGTCGAGCCGGAGGTGAACATCACGCACGCGGCGTCGGCGGGCGTCAGGACGACGCCCGGGCCGGTGGCGGACCGCCTGCCGATGGCCTCGGCCTCGCAGTCGACCAGCACGGAGGTCCACGGTCCGGCCACCCGGGCGTGGTGCCGGGAGTCCGTGACGAGGACGCCCACCCCCGCGTCCCGCGCGGTCCCCGCGAGCCGTTCGTCGGGGAACTCGGGGTCCAGGAGGGCGTATCCGGCGCCGGTCTTGAGGACGGCGAGGAGGGCCGTGGCGAAGTCGGTGCCGCGGTCGAGGAGGACGCCGGCGAGGCCGCCGCGGCCCAGGCCGTGTTGGGCGAGGTGGTGGGCGAGCCGGTTGGCGCGGGCGTCGAGTTGGGCGTAGGTGAGTTCCTCGTCGCCGAAGACGAGGGCGAGGGCATCGGGGCGGGTGCGGGCCTGCTCCTCGAAGCGGTCGACGAGGGTTTCCTCACCGATCTCGGCGCGGCGGCCGGTCCACTCCTCCAGCACCTGACGCCGCTCGGCCTCACCCAGCAACTCCAGCTCCGACAAAGGAACGTCGGGAGCGGCCACGACGTGCTCCAGGGTGCGCCGCAGCATGTCCGCCAGCCGTTCCACGGTGGCGCGCTCGTAGAGGTCCGAGCTGAACAGCACCGCGCCCGTCAGCGGTCCGTCCGGCTCGGCCCGCAGCAGGAACTCCAGGTCGAACTTGACCGCCCCCGTCACCAGCGGCTCCGCGGCCCCGGCCCGCAGGCCCGGGAAGTCCGGGGTGACCGCCGGGCCCGACTCCAGGGCCAGGCAGATCTGGAACAGCGGGTGGCGGGCCAGCGAACGCGTCGGGTTGACGGCCTCCAGCACCAGGTCGAAGGGGGCGTCCTGATGGGCGAAGGCGTCCAGGTCGGCGGCCCGCACCCGGGCCAGCAGCTCCCGGAAGGCAGGATCGCCCGACGTGTCGGTCCGCAGCACGAGGGTGTTGACGAAGAACCCCACCAGGTCCGACAGGGCCTCGTCCGTACGTCCGGCGACCGGTGACCCGAGGGGGATGTCCGTCCCCGCGCCCAGCCGGGTCAGCAGCGCGGCCAGCGAGGCCTGCACCACCATGAACGGCGTGCACCGCTCGGCGCGCGCCAGCTCGACGATCCGCTTGTGCAGCCGGCGCCCGAAGTCGACGCGCACCGCCCCGCCGCGCTGCCCCGCCACGGCCGGCCGGGGCCGGTCGGGGATCAGCCCGAGCTCCTCCGGCAGCCCGGCCAGCGCGGATTTCCAGTACGCCAGCTGCCCTTCCAGTACCGCGCCGTCCGCTTGCGCGGCGCGCTGCCAGAGCGCGTAGTCGGCGTAGTCCGCGGGCAGCGGGGCCCAGTCGGGCGCGCGGTCCTCCCGGCGGGCGGCGTAGGCGGCCGACAGGTCCTCGAAGAGCGGGCGCAGTGACTGGCCGTCGGTGGCGATGTGGTGCATCAGGACGAGCAGGGTGGACCCGGCCTCCCCGGTCCGCAGCAGGGTCGCCCGCAGCGGATGCTCGGCGGCCAGGTCGAAGGAGTGCCGGGCGGCCGAAAGCAGTTCGGCGTCCAGGTCGTGCGGGGCCACCGTGCGGACCTCGAAGACGGCCGGCCCTGCCGGGTCGACGACCTGCCGGGGGTCGCCGTCCACGGTGGTGAACCTGGTCCGCAGCGGCTCGTGCCGGCCGGCGAGGTCACCGAAGGCGGCTCGCAGCGCCGCCACGTCCACGGCGCCGTCCAGCCGGACCGCCATCGGCACGTTGTACGAGGTCCCCTGCTCCTCGAGCCCCGACACCAGCCAGAGGCGCTGCTGGGCGAAGGACAGGGGCAGCCGCTCCGGCCGCACGGCGGCCCGGGTCAGCGGCGGCAGCACGGGCCGGCCCGATGCGGCCGTCACCTGGCGGGCCAGCGCCGCCGGGGTGGGGTGCTGGAAGACGTCGCGCAGGGTGAGGGTGACGCCGAGGGTGGCGCCGATCCGGTTGACCAGCCGGGCGGCGAGCAGCGAGTGGCCGCCGTGGTCGAAGAAGCCGTCGTCGATGGAGAGCGGGGCGGGGGAGCCGAGGACCTCGCTGACGAGGGTCCGGACGATCTCCTCCAGTTCGGTACGGGGCTGGCGGCCGCCGGCGGGCAGCGGAAGCTCGACGGCCGGCAGCGCCCGCTTGTCGATCTTCCCGTTCGCGGTGAGCGGCAGCCGGTCCAGTACGGCGAACTGCGCCGGGACCATGTGCTCCGGCAGCCGCTCGCGCAGCCAGCCCTTCAGCTCGGCCGGGCCCAACTGCAGGCCCAGCTCCGGGCCCAGCTCCGGGCCGGGGACGAGGGTGACGTAGGCCGTCAGGTGGGTGGTGTGCACCAGGGTGGCCTGGGCGATCCGCGGGTGCCCGGTCAGCACGGTCTCGATCTCGGTGGGTTCCACGCGGAAGCCGCGGATCTTGATCTGGGTGTCGGTGCGGCCGGTGTAGTGGAGGTTTCCTTCGGTGTCCCAGTGGGCTTGGTCGCCGGTGCGGTAGAGGCGGGAGCCGGGTGGGCCGTAGGGGTTGGGGACGAAGCTCGTGGCGGTGGTGGCGGGCTGGGCGAGGTAGCCGTGGGCCAGGCCGTCGCCGGTCAGGTACAGCTCGCCGGTCGTCCCGGGAGGGGAGGGGCACAGCCGTGCGTCGAGGACGTAGGCGTGCTTGTTGGTGAGCGGCCGGCCGATGGACACCGTGGCCGCCACCTCGTCCGTGACCGCTATCGGGTGGGTGGAGGTGAAGCCCATGGACTCGGCGGGGCCGTAGCCGTTGGTGATGGTGAGCGAGGGGTACCGGGCGTGGAGGCGGTGCACGTGGGTGGGGGAGGCGGGTTCGCCGCCCGTGTAGACGATCCGAGTGGTCGCGAAGGACTCGGGGTGTTCGTCGGTCAGGAAGTTGAAGAGACTGGAGGACAGTTGGAGCATCGTGACGCCCCGGCTCGGGGCCAGCGCGGCGATGGCCGCGGGTTCGGGTCGCTGTCCGGGTTGGAGGATGGTGGTGCCGCCGTGGAGGAGGGCGCCCCAGAATTCGAGGCTGAAGGCGTCCCAGGAGACGGGGGAGCACTGGAGGAAGACTTCGTCCGGTCCGAAGTTCGCGTAGGTCTGGGCGGTGACGGTGGAGACGAGGTTGCGGTGGGAGGAGAGGATGCCCTTGGGGCGTCCGGTCGAGCCGGAGGTGAACATCACGCACGCCGTGTCGGCGGGCGTCAGCCGGATGCCGAGGGGGCCGGACGGCCGGCGGCCGATGATCTCCGCCCCGGAGTCCACCAGTACGGTCGTCCAGGGCCCGCCGCCCACCCGTGCATGGTGCGTCCCGTCGCTCACCAGCACCCGCAGACCGGCCTCGGCAGCCGTACCGGCGAGCCGTTCGTCGGGGAACTCGGGGTCCAGGAGGGCGTATCCGGCGCCGGTCTTGAGGACGGCGAGGAGGGCCGTGGCGAAGTCGGTGCCGCGGTCGAGGAGGACCCCGGCGAGGTCGCCGCGGCCCAGGCCGTGTTGGGCGAGGTGGTGGGCGAGCCGGTTGGCGCGGGCGTCGAGTTGGGCGTAGGTGAGTTCCTCGTCGCCGAAGACGAGGGCGAGGGCATCGGGGCGGGTGCGGGCCTGCTCCTCGAAGCGGTCGACGAGGGTTTCCTCACCGATCTCGGCGCGGCGGCCGGTCCACTCCTCCAGCACCTGACGCCGCTCGGCCTCACCCAGCAACTCCAGCTCCGACAAAGGGACTTCGAGCACCGAGTCCAGTGCGGCCGTCACGAACCGCAGGAACCGGTCCTGGTGCCCGGCCACCGCGGCGAGGTCGCAGACCTGCGGCGCCGCATCGAAGTCGATCCGCAGGCCGCCCTCGGGCCCCAGGTCGTAGACACCGACCGCCAGGTCCTCCACGGGACCGTTGCTCAGGTTGTGCTGGGTCGTCGGGAAGCCGCAGAATCGCATCCCCGGGGTGAAGGCCATGATGTTGACCAGCGGCGCCGTGATCCGCCGTTCCGACTCGCCGACACCCAGGTCCCGGCACATGTCCTCGTACCGCGTGCGCTGGTGCGCGAGGCCCTGCCGCGTCTCCTTGACCACGGCCGCCAACAGCTCGGCGAGCGTCCCGCCGGGAGCCACCGGCACCCGCAGCGGCACCACGTTCGACATCATCCCCGGTGTGCACCGCGCCAGTTCGGTCCGCCGCCCCGTCACCGGAAGCCCGAGCACCGGCTCGGTGCTTCCGCTCACCCGGTGCACGTAGGCCGCGACGAGCGCGATCACCAGCATCGTCCACGGCGCCCGCCGGTCCCGCGCCACCGCCCGCAGCCGGTCCGCCCGGTCCGGCGGCAGCACCACGGTGCGCCGTACGAAGGGCAGTGCGCCCGGCGCCGGTCCGCCGCTGCGGCCTTCGCCGAGCCGCGGGGTCTGCGGCAGCCCCGAGAGGTGCCCGGCCCAGTGCGCCCGGTCCGCCGCCGCCTCCGGCGAGGTCCGGTACCGCGCGTCCTCGGCGAACAGGGCCTCCAGCGTCCCGAACGGGCTCGGCCCCCAGGGCTCCCCGGCCGCGCCCCGCTCGTACAGCTCCACCAGCCGCTGGTCCATCAGGGCGACGCCCAGGCCGTCGACGGCCAGGTGGTGGAAGGCGTGGAAGTAGAACCAGCGCCGTTCGCCGCCGGGCGCGGTGCCCGCGTCGATCAGGACGTGCCGGGTCAGCCAGCCGTCCACCAGGTCGAAGGGCCGGGCCAGCTCCGCGTCCATCCGGTCCCGGGCCGCCCCCGCGGGGTCCGCCTCGCCGCTCACGTCCAGCAACTCCAGCCGCCGGTCGCCCGGTTCGGCCCGCACCAGCTGCCACAGACCGCCGTCCTCGTCCGCACCGGTCCCGCGGATGCGCAGCGCGTCCGCCTCGCGGGCCAGTTGGTACCAGGCCCGGGAGAGGAGCTGCGGATCGAGGTCGCCCAGGATCTCGCGGTACTCCCCGATGTTGTAGCGGCAGCCCGAGGCGTCCAGCCCGTGGGCCATCCAGATGTCGCGTTGCGCCGCCGACAGCGGCAGCCGCGCAGCGACCGGCCCGTGCGCGGTGCTGCTCGGTTCAGCGGGCTTGGGGGACATGCCGGGGCTCCTCAAAATGGTCTCCGTGGCGGGCGGTCGAGCGGGGTCCGGACACCGGTCCGGGTTCTGCCGTGCGGTCCGGCCGTACGCCATCCAACCGGCGGGCCCCCGGGGCCTGCGGCAGTTGCTCCGGCACTCGGCCAGCAGTTCAGGCGGCAGTGGCGGCAGGCGTACGGGACTCCGGGGCGGCAGCCGTACGGTGCTCCGGGGCGGCAGCCGTACGGTGCTCCGGCGCGGCCGCCCGGCACGCGGCCCGGACCAAACCCAGGACCCGGAAGCGGGAGCTGCCGCCCTCGTGCGCGGCCCGCACCACACCGCTGATCAGCAGCTCGCGCAGCAGCCGGCCGGACTCCGCCAGGCCGCCGCCGGTGAGGGCGGTGATCCCGGCCAGCTCGAACTCTTCCCCGGCCCCGCCGCACAGGGCCCCCAGCAGGTCCCGCGCGGCGGGCGAGAGCCGGTCCAGCCGGTGGCGCAGCACACCGCGGAAGCCGTCGGCCCCCGGCCGGCCGCCCAGGTGGTCGAGCAGGGCCACCGGATCCTCGCGGAGGCTGTCGCACAGCGCGGGCAGATCGCACACGACCAGCCAGGAGGCGGCCGCGGCCAGCGCCCCCGGATGCCCGTCCAGCCACCGGCAGACCCATACCGCCCGGTCCGCGTCGGCCGCCGTCGGGGCGAACTCCGGGCGCACCCGCCGGACGTGGTCGAGGAACACCCTCACCGCGGGGGCCGAGGTGTCCACCGCGCCGGCGGCGGGCACCTCCAGCGGGGCCAGCAGGAAGATCCGCTCACCGGGCACCTCCCACGGCTGGTCGGAGGTCACCAGCAGTCGTAGCCCCGGGCAGGCGCGCAGCAGGCCCGTCAGCCGGTCGCACCGGGCCGCACCCGCCGCAACGCCGTCGAGCACCAGCAACACGGGCTGATCGCCCAGCAGTTCCGCCAGGGAGTCCACCGCACCAGGTGAGCCCGCGGCGGCTGCGGTACCGCCGCCGGGACCGCTCCCCGGGTGACGCTCCCCGTCCGCCGGCGCGAGCAGTTCGGTGACCGCCGCCGCGACCCGGGCCGCGGGCTCGCCGTCCGCGCAGCCCAGGTGGTCGGCCGCCGCACCGGGGAAGGTGTGCCAGAGCACCGGCATCCCGGCCGCGTGCAGCCGCTCGGCCACCGCCAGCGCCAGCCGCGTCTTGCCCACACCGGCCAGCCCCACCAGGTGGACCAGCCGCTCCGCGCCCGAGGAGAGCTCCCGCTCCAGCCCCGCCAGCTCCGCTTCCCGGCCCACCATCGGGTGCAGGGCCGTCGGTGGGGCGGGCGGCTGCTCCCAGCCCGCACCGGTCGCCCGCCCCCGCTGGACCGCCGCCTCGAGCGAGGCCCGGGCCCGCGGGCCCAGCCGCAGCGCGTCGGCCATCAGGCGCAGGGTCTCGGGACGGGGCCGTCTCGCCTTGCCCTGCTCCAGATCGCGGATGGCGCGGACGCTGATGGTGGACAGATCGGCCAGCTCCCGCTGGGTGAGCCCGATCCGCAGCCGGTGGGCGCGGATCAGGACTCCCAGTCGGGTGGCCTCCTGTGCGAGGGGGACTGCTGCGGCGACGGCCGTGCTGTGCATGTGCGCTCCCGGCGGTGGTGGTGGGGAACGACTGGGCCTGGGGTGACGCGGCCCGGTTCCTGACTCCCATCGTCGGCAGCGCGCTATCGCCCCGGCATCCCCGGACGAACCGCCTCCGGTGGGCCCGCCTATCACCGCGCGGGCCCGCCGGCACCGCCCCCGCCGCCGCTGCGGGCAGGCGGACCGGTGGCTATCACCGTCCGTGGAGATCCGTGATAGCGCGGGGATAGGGCCGGGGACGGTGCGGAGATTCCGGCTCTTCCTAATGTCTGTCCCAGAACGAAGGAAGCGCCCCGGAAGACCCGGAGCGCACCGACGAAGGGACTCAGAAATGACGCTCGCCACCGCCTTCCGCACCGCCCTCGTCACCGTCGCCATCGCCGGCACCGCGGTGTTCGGCGCCCAGGTCGCCCAGGCCGACGGCCCGGTCGCCCCCGCCACCACGGCGGGCAACCCGGCCCCGCAGGCCACCCCGTCGCCGAGCACCACCACGGACACCAACCCGTGGGACTGACGTTCCCGCACGGCCTTTGCGACAGCCCCCACCCCGCGACGGACCTCCCGCGACAGACCCTCGACGTCAGCCCTCCGCGTCAGCCCCCGGCGTCGGACCTCCGCATCAGCCCCCCGGGTCAGACCCCGGCAGCCGCCCCGCTCGCCGGTGCGTGAGGAACCCCCGGAACCAGAGCCGTCCTCAGGGCCGGGTCCGCGTGAACACCACCGATGACCTGGCCCGCCGCCTGGACCACGACCGGCCGGGCCGGCAGCGCGGCCGAACCCAGCAGCCGCATCGCCTCGGCGAGTTCGGAGTCCATCCGCCGATCGCGGAAGACCCGTACCGAACTCTCCAGCAGCTCCCGCGACCGCGAGCGCTCACCGGTGCCCCCGCTCGCCACCAGCAGCCTCGCCAGATCCAGCCGCACCAGCGCGGCCCCGCCCTGGTCCATGATCTGTTCGCGGACCGACAGCGCCTGCGCGTAGAAGCCCCGGGCGGCCTCACCCCGGCCGAGTTCGGCGTGCGCGTGGCCCAGGTCCCGCAGCAGGTGCCCCTCGCCGATCACGTCCCCGGTGTCCCGGCACAGCTCCAGCACCTCGGTGAACGTCCGGACCGCGCGCTCGTGCTCGCCGCGGGCCTGCGACAACTGGCCCGCCCTCCGCAGGGTTCTGGCCTGCCCGCCGGTGTACCCCACCGAACGGTAGATGCCGAGCGCTTCGTCCAGCCGGTCCTGCGCGGCGGAGAGCTGGCCGCGCACCATCCAGATCTGTGCGCTCTGCGTCAGGACGATGGCCCGGCCCACCACGTCACCGACTTGGTCGAAATCCCGCAGCGCCCGGTCGTACAGCGTGAGCGCGCGGTCCTCGTTGCCCCGCATCCGCTCCAGCAGGGCCAGATCGCGGTGGCACAGTGCCAGCCCGTGGGCGTCGTCCAGCTCCTGGAACAGCCCGAGCGCCGAGGTCAGCGCCGCCCGGGACTCCTCCTTCTGGCTGCGGCCGAGGTACAGCACGCCCAGTGACCCGAGCAGGGCCGCGGTGCCGCGCTTGTTGCCCGCCGCCCGGACGGCCTCCAGCGCCAGCTGGTGCGTGCGCTCCCAGTCGTCGAAGTAGCCCCGGCCCTCGAACAGGGTCGTCAGCGTCGTCGCCAGGTCCCAGCACAGCTCGTCCATCTGCGCCGCCGCCGCGTGCTCGACGGCCTGGACCAGGTTCGCGTGCTCGCTGTCGAGCCACTCCAGCGGATCCACGAGCAGTTCGTCCACGCACGGAGCGGACGGCTCCCAGCGCGGTGCGCTCCCGTGGAGCACGGTGAAGTCCCCGCCGTAGATGCGCCGGTGGGCCTGTTCGGCCAGCGACAGCCAGCCGCCCAGCATCCGCCCGAGCGCCGCCGACTGCGCGGCCGGCTCGTCGTGCGCGGCGAGCTGCTCCCGCGCGAACACCCGGATGATCTCGTGGAAGCGGTAGCGGAAGCCGCCGGTGGACTCGACCCCGACGACATCCAGCATCTGTACGTCGACGAGTGGTTCGAGGAGGTCGGAGGGGAAGGGGCGGTCGTCGTCCAGCAGCGCCCCGGCCAGCCAGCCCGGGAGGGTCGGACCCTTCGCGAGGCTCAGCAGCCGCAGCAGTCGGCGGTCCGCCGCGGCCAGCCCGTCGTGCGTGAGCGAGAGGCTCGCCCGCATCGTCATCTCGCCGTGGGTCAGTTCGTCGAGGCGGTGCCGTTCATTGGCGAGGCGGTGCACCATCGAGGCCAGCGTCCAGTGCGGCCGGGCCGCCAGCCTGGCGGCGACGATGCGCAGGGCCAGCGGCAGTCCGCCCACCGTGCGGATCAGTGCCTCGGCGGCGACCCCTTCGCGCCTCACCCGGTCCTCGCCGATCACCCGTACCAGCAGTTCCAGCGCGTGGTCGGTGCTCATCACGTCGAGCTCCACGCGGTGCGCGCCCGGCAGGCCGGTCAGCCGGACCCGGCTGGTGACGAGCACGGCGCAGCTGCAACTTCCGGGCAGCAACGGGCGGATCTGGCTCTCCGACGCCGCGTCGTCGAGCACCACCAGAACCCGTCGCGACGCCATCAGGGTGCGGTACATCTCGGCGCGCTCGTCCTGCGACTCGGGGATCACCGCCCCGGGGATGCCGAGTGCGCGCAGGAACCGGCCGAGTACCTCGGAGGAGGTCGCGGGAGTGCCGGTGCCGCGCAGGTCGCAGTACAACTGGCCGTCGGGGAAGCCGTCTTCGCTCAGCCGGTGCGCGATGTGCGTCGCCAGCGTGGACTTGCCGGTGCCCGGCTTGCCGACGACCACGGCGAGCCCGACCGCCCGGCCGCCCTCTCCGAGCAGCGTCCGCTCGATCCGGCCGATCTGTGCCTCGTCCCCGACGAAATCGGAGGTGTCGGCGGGGAGTTGGCGCGGGATCTCCTCCCGGTACGAGGCGGCTGCGGGTACGGGCGGGAGCGCGGGCGGCAGTGGGGTGGGCCGTTCCGCCCCGGGCGCGTCGGCAGCCGCGACGGCGGCCGTGACCGCGGGGGTCGGGACAGGCACCGCTACGGGGGGAGCGGCGGAGGCCGGAGCGGCACCCGTACCCGTACCCCTACCCGCATGTGCACCCGTACCCGTGCCCGGGTCCGCGCTCTCGGCGCCGTAGCCGCCGGCCGCGGGCCGGGACGGCGGGGCGACCTCGCCCGCGAGGATGGCTGATTCCAGCGCCCGCAGTTCGGATCCCGGCTCCAGGCCGAGCTCCTCCACCAGCAGTTCGCGCCCGACCCGGTAGCTCTCCAAGGCCTCGGCCTGTCGCCCCGAGCGGTACAGGGCGAGCATCAGCTGGCCGCGCAGCCGCTCCCGCAGCGGGTGGACCCGTACGAGCAACTGGATCTCGCCGACGAGCTGGTGGTGTCGGCCCAGTTCCAGTTCCAGCCCGATCCGGGTCTCGGCCACCGTGAGGCGTTCCTCGTCCAACTGCAGGGCCTTGCTGCGAAGGGTCTCGCTGGACACCCCGCTGAGGCAGTCGCCCTGCCACAACTCGCCTGCTGTACGCAGAAGTTCTGCCGCACCGCCCAGTGCGCCCTGCTTGGCCAGCGCGCGCGCCTCGGCGACGGTGCGGGCGAACAGCGCGGCGTCGACGAGGTCGCCCTCCGTCTTGAGGACGTACCCCGGCGGCCGGGTGGTGATCGCGGCCGGGATCACCGCCGTGCTGAACAGCTTGCGCAGCCGCGACACGCAGATCTGCACCTGGGTGCGGGCCGTGTCCGGGGGTTCGTCGTCCCAGATCAGGTCGACGAGATAGTCGGTGCTCACCACCCGGTTCGCCTCGAGCAGCAGCGCGGCCAGGATGACCTCCTGCCGGCCGGGTGGAACGCGTACCGGACCGCCGAGACCGGTCACCTGTAACGGCCCGAGGAGCCGGAACACCACCGAGTCAGGGGTTGGCGGAACGCCGCCGGGCGAAACGGTCATGAGACTCCCAGCTGGGGCATGCCTGATCCCGCTCGCACCGCATGCACGACGCGGTCGAGCCGGGAGGGAAGACGGGTGGAGCGGAGGTCAGTCTTCCCGAACACGTCTGCGGTTGTCCATGGTGTGGAGATTTCGTGGCGATGAACGGGACCGTGCAGTTCAGGCCATCGCGGCCCGGGCGGCGCCGCAGGGCAGGGCCCCGGTGATAGGGCGGGGATAGCCCCGAGTTGCACGACTGGAGGACGGTGTACCTGCCACCCCCGGAGGGGAGGCGGCCGTACGAAAGGACCCTCATGACCAGCCGGCACCCGAGGCGGATCCCGCCCAGCCCCGTCATCACCGACTCCGGGGTCGACCACGTCCGCCTCGCGTACCACTACCTCGACTGCGGGGACGTCGACGGCTACGGGTCCCTCCTGCACGCGGGCAGCCTCGGACCCGACCTGGAAGCCCCCTGCGGCGATGGGGCGCGGCACCACATCACCCGGATCGTCGCCGAGGGGGACTGCGTGGTCGCGATGGGCCGCATCGCCCCGCAACAGCGGGACTTCGTCGACGTGTTCACCCTCTCCGACGAGGGAATGCTCCGCGCCTGCCGGCGCTACTACTCCACCCAGCCGCGCTGACCACGACCCGCCGGGGCAGAACCCGACGGGCGTCCCACCACCTTCGTCCCCACCGCCTCGGCCAACGGCTACCGGGCCTTGCGGGCATGCAGGACGTACGCCTCCAAGGGGAGGGGGGTGTGGTCGAGCAGCTCCAGTCCGGCGTCGGCGAGCAGGCGGGCGTAGTGCTCGCCGCGGCGTTCGCGACCGCCGACGTTGCACATCATGTGGAGGTCCCAGGCCGTGGCCAGCGAGGGGGAACCGTCGGCGGGCAGCAGCCTTTCGATGATCAGCAGGTCGGCGTGGGCGGGCATCGCGCGGGCGCAGTGGCGCAGGATCTCCCGGCACCGGTCGTCGTCCCAGTCGTGCAGGATGCGGGAGAGGACGTACACGTCGCCGCCGTGCGGTACGTCTGCGAAGTCGCCGCTGCGGTAGTCACAGCGGGCGCCGCAGCCCGCGGCGTCGAGCGAGCGGCGGGCGGCCTCGACGGCGTGCGGGCGCTCCAGGAGCGTGCCCCGCAGGCCCGGGTGTGCGGTCAGGATGCGCCCGAGGAGTTCGCCGTTGCCACCGGCGACGTCGACGACGGTCCGCGGGGTGGATGCCCGGGCCGCGCTGGTGATCACGGGGTGGGCGGGGAGCGGATGGAACATCCGCGAACTGGCGGCCATGGAACGGTCGAAGAGGTCGGCGAGCTCGGGGTCGCGTGCGAAGTGGTCGAAGTGGTTCTCGCCGAAGAGGTGGTCGAAGGCCGGCTGTCCGGTCCGTACGGTGTGGTCGAGGGCGGCGAAGGACCGGTAGAAGGGACCCGCGTACATCAGGGCCAGCGGGCGCATCGTGTCCGGCGAGTCGGCACGGAGCAGGGCTCCGAGCGGGGTGAGACGGAAGCTTTCCTCTGCGGCGGCGTCCTCGGTCTCCGCGGTGCTTGCCGCCACGACGTCGAGCATGGTGAGGTACCGCAGGAGCGTGGCGAGGTTCTCGGGCCGGGTGGCGGTACGGCGGGCGAGTTCCCGGGCGCTGGTCGCCGCGTGCGGGTCCATGGCCTCGGGCAGGTCCAGGCGTGCGAACGCGGCGAGTGCCTGGGTGGTCCATGCTCCGGTGAGGAGGCGCAGGAGCGTCTCGGCGGGCGGCCCCGCGTCCGGGCGCTCCCGGGCGTACGCGCAGAGGTGGTCGTCGAGGGCGTCTCGGTGGTCGCCGGGCGTGTAGAGCTCCAGGCGCCGGTAGCCCGACGCCCCGGCCGTGGGGGTGGTGAAGTAGAGGACGGTGCCGTCCTCGTGCGGGTTGTACCCGCCGCCGTCGGGGCGGGCGCCGTGTCGGGCGAGCACCGCGCACAGCCCGCGCAGCACCAGGGGATCCGGGTGCTCCAGTTCGAGGGCCAGGTGGGCCTCGTGGCCCCGGGCGCGTTCGTGCGCGGCGATCGCTTCCAGGTCCGAGTGCGCGGGCACCGTGAGGGCGAACACCTCCACCGCGCGGCGCTCTCGGGCCGGGCCGTGGACGCGGGGTCGCAGGATCCGGACGTCGAGGTCGGCCAGGTCACGGTGGTGGCGCCGGGCGAGCCGTTCCCGTACGACGACGCTGGGCCGGGACGGCGTGTCGACGGCGAGCCCGCAGGCGGCGAGTTGGCGGCGCAGGTCCTGCGGGTCGGTGGGGAAGAGCAGCAGGCCGGCGTGGGCGAAGCGGCAGTGTGGGGCCAGGGACTGCAGTTCGGGGCCGTGCAGGCCGGGCAGCAGGAGGGGCAACAGGGTGGCGGTGTCGTGTTCCCGCACGAAGGAGACGGCCGCACGCAGGCGGGCCGTGTCGTCGGGAGGCATGGTTTCGCCTCGAAGCGGCGATCCGGCGGGGCGCGTCGCTTCGGCGGGGAGGGTCGTCGTCATCGCGGAGGTTCCTCGGGTGGTGCCGGGGCGGGTGCTCCGGGGGGAGCGGGGCATGGTGGATCGGCTGTGCGGTGATCGGGGAAGGGGGGCGGCGCGGGGGAAAGCGGTGGTCACATGCCGACGTAGTTCTCGGCGAACCAGTCCTGGTGGGCGCGGGAGGTGCGCAGGGAGTCGAGGCGGGCGCGCCGCAGGGAAGCCTGGAAGAACGATCCCTCTGACTGGTCCCGGGCCGGGATCGCGTGCAGCAGCCCGGTCATCCACTGGGTGAACTCCTGCGCGCGCCAGATGTGCGCCAGGCACTGCGCCGAGTAGCGGTCGAGGGCCGCGCCGTCCCCTCCGGCGAGGGTCTCGGTGAGGGCCCCGGCCAGGATCTCCGCCCCCAGTACGGCGAGGTTCGCGCCCTTCGCGGCGGCCGGCGCGGTCAGGCTCGCGGCGTCGCCGGCGAGCAGGAGCGAGCCGTGGCGCAGCGGTTCGACCACGTCGCACGCGAGGTCGACCACGCCGCGCTCGATGATCGGCCCCCTGAGCAGCGGACCGTGCTCCGCAGCGCGCATCCGCAGGTCGAGTTCGTCCCAGATCCGCTCCTCGGACCAGGCGTCGGCGGGGGCACCGCGCCGGTACTGGAGGTAGTATCGCGTGACCTGCGGACTGCGCGCCATGTGGCCGGCGAAGCCGCGGTCGTGGACGGCGTAGCCGACGGCGTCGAGGCTGGGCGGAGCCTCGGCGAGCAGACCGAGCCAGCTCACTCCGTGGTCGTGGTGGTGGCGGAGCGCCTCGGGCGGCAGCGAGCGGCGGGACGCTCCGTGGCGGCCGTCGCAGCCGGCGACGTACCGGGCGTCCCATCGGGTGGGGCGGCCGTCCGCTTCCCGGGTGGTGACGTACGGCCGGGCGCCGTCGGCGTCGTGGACCGCCAGTGCCTCGGTCGCGAAGTGGATCCTGCCACCGGCATCGAGGTAGTGCGTCAGGAGGTCCGTGACCAGGTTCTGCTGTGGGTAGACGGTGTGCGGCTCGCCCCGGCCGAGGGAGCCGTAGTCGAGGCGGAAGCTGCCGTCCCCGGTACGGAACTCGCACGTACCGTGGGTGCGCCCGTGCCGGTGCAGCCCGTCGGCGAGGCCGTGGCGGTCCAGGATCCTTACGGTGTTCGGAGCGAGGAAGCCGGCCCGGGCCCGGGTCTCGACGTGTGAGCGCTCGGCGCGCTCGAGAACGACGCAGTCGGTCCCGGCGGCGAGCAGGAGGTTGGCGAGCACCAGGCCCGCGGGTCCGGCGCCGAGCACGACCACATCGGCCGAGGCGCGTAACCCTCGAAAATTCTGACTTTCTGTCATAGCGCCGGAATCATAAGCACGGAAAATCCCGACGAAGATCACCAGTCACCCACATGCAGCAATAGAATGAAAATTACCGGATTGCCTGCCACCGGAATTCGGCCGCCGGGATTCGTCAACTCCTGCCGCAATTGCGGCGGTCCACCAGTTGCGAGGGTGCGCCGACCGAAGCATCCGGGCGACGTTTCGTGCCATCCGGGAGTAACTGGCTGCCCGGATGGGGGAGAAGTGCCCGCCGTTTCCCTTTCTGGGGGCCGGTTGCGGCTGCGCGAGGGTCGTAGAGCGTCCGTTCGGGTGGCGTTGTCCCTTCGCCGGTGGTAAGTGCGCCTGGAATTCGGACGGTCCGTGCTGTGCTGTGGCCACGACCGGAAGACGGTCGTACGCGGGCCCGCCCGCTGTTCGCGGCAGGTTCGGCCCCAACAGCGAAGGAGGACTGATGTCGCGCTACCGAAAGGACCGGCGAAGCCGGAACAGGATCGGTCAACTGCTCGTCCTGATCGCGGTGTTGGCTATCCCGCTCGTGGACGTCTCCGGGGCTCATGCCGCCGCGGTCCACTCCAAACAGGGCCCCGACTGGGATGCCATCGCCCGGTGTGAATCCGGAGGGAACTGGCGGGCGAACACCGGCAACGGCCATTACGGCGGATTGCAGTTCACCCAGTCGAGCTGGAAGGCGGCAGGGGGCCGCAAGTACGCACCGCGCGCCGACCTCGCCACGAAGTCGGAGCAGATCGCCACGGCGAGGAGGCTCGCCAAGATCCAGGGAATGGGGGCCTGGACCTGCGCCCGCCGCAGCTGACGGGCGCGATCCAACAGGGCTGCGCAATATCCCTGTTGGATCCGCCTCGACCGAGGATCCGGAAGAGCGGCGGTTGTTGGCGCCCGCCGCTCGTCGGATGGCGAGGCCGTCGACCAGTTCGACATCGGGGAGTTCGGTGAACGGCATCCCGGGCGCGATGAGCTTCCCGCGGCGGCGCCCGCTGCCGATCAACACGTACGGCATGTCGCGGACGGCCGTGTCCACCAGCAGTGGCCAGTCGTCCGGAAGCCCGAGTGGGGTGATACCGCCGTCCTCCATGCCCGTCAGCGGCGGTGTCGGCGATGGCCGGGTCGGTGTCGACGTAAATGATCTGTGCGGCGGGTAAGTCTCCCCGCCGGCCGCCGACCGCTCGCGCCACGGGCGCGGTGAGCTCGGCGAGACAATCGGGGGCCGGCACGGCGTTGTCGAAAGCACCGTGCCCGCAAGCGCCGGCCGGCCCCACGACCCTCTGCGGCCGGCCCGGTCGACCGGGCCGGCCGCATGCGGGCGCAGACCGGGCGTGCATCCCCGCTGACCTGCGGTTTCATCCGGAATGCCGGTGGGTCGGGGGTGTGGCGTGCGGATGCGGGCCCGGGGGGCCTGTGTCAGGTTGGTACGAGTGGGGGCTGGACCGGGGGGCGTCTTCCCCGAAGGGGTGCATCACAGATGAACCGACTTCTCGCCACGGCCGTGAGCACGGCCGCCGCAGCGCTTCTCGTGGCCGGCGGGGCCGCCTCGGCCTTCGCCGCCGCGCCCACCGACGACGCGACCACGCAGCTGTGCAGCAGTCTGACCGAACTCAAGGCCGACAACGCGAAGTTGCGGACGCTCGACCCGGCGACAGCCACCAAGGACCAGATCAAGGACGCGCACAAGGCCGTCCAGGACGACTGGAAGACCGTCGCCGAGTCCACCGCGCAGTTCAACGCCGCCCAGAAGGACGCCGTGAAGTACGCCGCGGACAGTGTGAAGAAGACGTACGAGGACCTGCCCGGCGACACCACCGGCGCCGAGGCCCTCACCAAGCTCACCCCGGACCTGCAGAAGCTCGACACGGCCGTCGTGAGCGCCCAGTCCGGCCTGCAGTGCTCTTGACCCGACAAGGACGCACCGCCGAGCGGGGCGCGGTACGGGCGCCCCGCTCCGGCCCGGCCGGAGGCCACCTCCTCAGCCGGTGGCAGCCCAGCGGGCCGTGATCAGCATGGCTTGTTCCTGAAGAGCCGAGACCAGCTCCTGGGCGCTGCCGGCCGACGTCGAGCGGAGTACCGCCACGCTGATCTCGCGGGCGAGCTCGGGGCCGGCCGGCGGGCGTACGACCAGGTCGGCGCGGGGGGACCCCAGAGCGAGTCGCGGGATGAGGGCCACGCCCGTGTCGGCGGCCACGAGCCCTCGGACGACCGCGGACGTGGCGCGGGCACTCGACCGGACGCCGGACGCGGCGGCCGTCTGCATCGTCTCCCCGAGCTCCTTCGGCGCGGTCGCCGACGTACGTGCCATCGCGGACGCCGCCCACGCCGCCGGGGTGCCCCTCATCGTCGACGAGGCGTGGGCTCGCACCTCGGTTTCCATCCCGCGCTACCCGCCGGCGCGCTCTCCCTCGGCGCGGACCTCGTCACGTCGAGTACGCACAAACTCGCCGGGAACCGGTCGGCAGACACCCGGGCGGCGTACCCGCCCGGGATCCCGAACCCACTGCCGGGCGAGGTCATCGCCGCCGAGACAAGCTCGACAAGGTCCCGGGTCCGGCGGACACTCCGCCGGCCGGGTCCGACCGGAGCCGGGAGCGGGTCAGCCGCAGGCGGCGGTCAGCGCGGCGGTGAACTCCGCCGCCAGTTCGGTGATGACGGGGAGGTCAAAGGCCAGCGCGTTGTACTGCAACCAGCACCGCAGGCCGCCGTCCGGCTGCTCGACCACGGTCAGTTCGGGCACGCCCCTGTCGCCGCCCGGCAGCGGCCAGGGGACGGTGCTGCCGCGCGGCAGCTCCCAGGGCGCGCAGGCCAGGCCGGGCAGTTGGGCGGGCGCGGCCCACGCCTCGTAGCGGAGCCAGGCCGCGAACGGCACGGACGGACTGAACTCGGCGAACGGGTACAGCTGGTGGTCCAGTGCCCCGCTGTAGACCGTCCGCAGGCGGTCCACCAGCTCGGCGAAACCAGGTCCCCCGCTCGCGTCGACCCGCAGCAGCAGCGACTGGACGAAGCAGCCCACCGTCCGCTCGGCTTCCGGGCGCGGGCGGCCGGGCACCGGGGTCATCACCACCAGGTCGGGACGGCCGCTGCGGCTCGCCAGCAGTCCGGTCCAGGCCGCCGTGACGGCCAGGAAGGGCGTGGCGCCCAGCTCGGCCGCCCGGGCCCGCAATGCTTCCGCCAACGGCGCCGACACCTCGAACTCGTGGGCCTGGGTGAGTACTTCCTCCACCGCCCGGCGGCCGGCGAACTGCTCCACGGCCTCCGGTGCCCCGGCCAGCGCGGACCCGAAGTGAGTCCGCGACGCCGGCCAGTGCGCGTTCGCCCAGTCCACCAACTCCTGGTAGCCCGGACCCGTACGGGCAGGCGGGGCCGACCGCCCGCGCCGCAGCGCCGAGTAGAACACCCCGAGGTCGGCCAGGAGCACACCGATCGACCAGCCGTCGGAGACCATGTGGTGCACCGCTACCAGCACCACGTGGTCGGTCTCCGACCGGCTGACCACCAGGAGGCGCGCCATCGGGTCCCGGGCCAGGTCGGTGAGACGGTCGCGCTCGGCCAGCAGCAGCGCGTCCACCTCCGCGTCCGTGGCCCCAGGGGCCGGGGTCAGGGTGATCCGCACCCGGGGCTCCTCGTCCAGCACCGCCCGTACGACCCCTTCCCCCGCCGCCTCGAACCGCGTCCGCAGCGCCGGATGGCGCCGGACCACTTCGGTGAGCGCCAGGCCCAGGGTCTGCGGTTCCAGCCGGTCGGTCACCCGGAACAGCGCCGTCACCGCGCCGGCGTCCCGCCCGGGTGCCTCGGCCATCCAGCGGAAGAAGTTCTCCTGCTGCGAGGTGAGCGCGACGGCGTGCGGCTGCGCACGGAGCGCGGCCAGGTAGGGGGTGACGGTCGTCTCCGTCCCGGCGGACAGCTGGGCGGACATCTCGGCGGACGGCTCGGCGGACATCCCGTCGGCAGGCCTCTGCAGCCGGTCGGGGTGGTCCACCCAAGCGGCCTGGGACCGCAGCGAGGGCCGCTCGAAGACCATGGCGGTGCTCGCCCGGACCCCGAACTCGCCGCTGATGGCGGTGGCGAGCTGGACGGCTCGGAACGAGTCACCGCCGAGCGCGAAGAACTCGGCGGCCACGTCGGTGACCGGCCGGCCGAGCAGGCGCCGCCAGAGTCCGGCCAACCGTAGTTCCGTCGGGGAGGTCGGCGCGTCCGCGGGCCCCGCGGACTCGGCGGGCGCGTCGAACAGCGGGCGGAGCCGGTGCTTGACCACCTTGCCGCTCGGGTTCCTGGGCAGGCCGTCGGCGAGCAGGATCCGGACCGGCAGTTCGGGCCGGCTCAACCGGGCGCTCAGGAACAGCCGGAGCTCGTCCAGGTCCAGGCCGCCGGGCCCGGCCACCACGACCGCCACCGGCACGGCGCCCATCACGGGGTGCGGCAGGCCGAGCGCGGCCGCGTCGCAGACCCCGGGGTGCTCGTGCAGCACTTCCTCGATCCGCAGCGTGGAGACCTTCAGCGCACCGCTCTTGATGACATCGCTCTCCCGGTCGACCAAGTAGAGGTAGCCGTCCGGATCGAGGCGGCCGACATCGCCCATCCGTACCCAGCCGTCGCGGAACACCCGGGCGCTCTCCCCGGCGGCCCCCAGGTAGCCGCGGGGCGGTCCGGGCTGGCGCAGCCAGACCTCGCCGGCCTGCCCGGCGGGCAGCGGCAGCCCGTCCGCGTCGAGGATCCGGACGTCACGGGGGTCCGCCGGGCGGCCCAGTGAGCCGGGGCGGCGGGTGTCGACCACGGTGGAGATCTGCGCGGGCGAGGCCTCGGCGGAGGTGTAGGTGTTGACCAGCGTCGCGCCGGGAAGCGCCGCGGCCAGCGCGGCCGCCACCGGTACGGGAAGTGCGGCGGCTGAGGAGTTGACCAGGCGCAGACTGCTCAGGTCGTACCGCCCGGCGGTGCCGGCGTTGACCAGTTCGATCGCCATCGAGGGCACCAGGAAGGCGGTGCCGATCCCGAACTTCTCGACCGTGATGCCGAACCGGTCCGCGTCGAAGCGCGGCAGGCTGAGCGTGGTGGGCGCGGCGGTCAGTGCGCCCAGCAGCATCACCTGGCCCGCGTTGGTCCCGATCGGGAAGGCGTGCAGGGCGTGCCGCGAATGCGCGTAGGCGCGGCGGCGGGGGTGGGTGACGAGGCCCGCGGTCAGGTTTCCGTGCGCGGCGAGCACGCCCTTGGGCGCGCCCGTGGTGCCGGAGGTGCCGATCACCTGGGCCGGGTCTGCCGGGCCGACCCGGTGCGGCGGGCCTGCCGGCACCTCGGGGTGCGCCGCCAGCAGGACGTCCAGCCGCAGGTCCACCAGTCCCGGGATGGTGGACAGGTCACCCTCGCCCTCACCCTCACTCTTACCCTCGCGCTCCCCCTCCCGCAGGACCGTGCCGGCTCCGGCCAGCGCGGCCAGGGCGACGGCATCGGTCTCGGACAGGTCCTCACGGACCGGGACGGGCACCCCGCCCGCGTACTGGACGGCCAGGAAGCCGACGGCGTACCGCTCCCAGCGCGCGTTGGAGAACCGCAGCACCACCCGGTCGCGCGGCCCGACCCCGGCGGCGGCCAGCCCGACGGAAGCGCGCAGCGCCTCCTCGCGCCAGCGGCGGTAGCTGAGTTCCCCGCCGCCGACGACCTGAAGCGCCACGCGGTCCGGGTGTTCGGCGGCCCGGGCGTCGAGGAGCTCCGGGACGGTTGTCGCGGCGGGGGGCACGGTGGTGGCGATGGCGAGCTCCGGTGTGATTCGGGGGAGAGAGCGAGAGCGAGGGGGAGGTGAGGGAGGCGGCCGGGCAGGCGGCGTCAGGCCAGCCGGCCGGTGGCCTCCTCCTCGCTGAGGGCATCGATCTCCGCGATCAGCAGGGCCTCGATCCGGGCTGCCAGGGCTGCCGGGGTGGGGCTGTCGAAGACGTCGCGGATCGACACGTCGAGCCCGACGCCGGCCCGGATGCGGGCAGCGACCCTGGTGACCAGGAGCGAGTCCCCGCCGAGGGCGAGGAAGTCGTCCAGGACGCCGACCTTCGGTACGCCGAGCACCTCCTGCCACAGGTCGACCACCAGGGCCTCCGCATCGCTGCGGGGCGCCACGTACCCGGCGGCGGCGCCGGCCGGGTCCGGGTCGGGCAGGGCCGTGGTGTCGAGCTTGCCGTTGGCGTTCAGCGGGAGGGTGTCGAGCAGCACCACGGCGTCCGGCACCATGAAGGCCGGCAGTCGCAGCGCCAGGTACTCGCGCAGTTCGCCCGCCCGCGAAGCCGCTTCGGACAGCCGCCCGGCGTCCCGCCGCAAGACGGCGTAGGCGATCAGCCGGCGGCCGTCGCGGACCAGAACGGCCACCCGGCCCACCTCCGGATGGGCGGTGAGGGCGGCCTCGATCTCGGCGGGCTCGATCCGGTAGCCGCGGATCTTCACCTGCCCGTCGGCGCGGCCGAGGAACTCCAACTGCCCGTCGGTGCGCCACCGGGCGCGGTCGCCGGTGCGGTACATCCGGCCGTCCGGGACGCCCGTGAACGGATCCGGCAGGAAGGCCTCCGCTGTGAGGTCGGGCCGGGCCGGGTAGCCGCGTGCGAGGCCGTTGCCGCCGATGTACAGCTCGCCCTCGGAACCGGCGGGCAGCAGACTGCGGTGCTCGTCCAGGAGGTAGATCCGTACCCCCGGCAGCGGACGGCCGAGCGGCGGGCGCCGATCGGCGCCGGGCCCGCCGGCCGGGCGGCCACCGACACCACAGCCGGGGCCGCCGCCCGCGAGCTCGCCCGCGGTGACGATGACGGTGGCCTCGGTCGGACCGTAGGTGTTGACCAGCCGGACGGTGTCGCCGTGCCGATCCCGCCACTGGGCGAGGGTGACGGCGTGCGCTTCGGAACCCCCGAGGACCACCAGGCGCAGCGCCGGCGGCCACGGGGTCTGGTCGCCGAGCGACACCAGTTCCTGCCAGTACGCGGTGGGCAGGTCGAGTACGGTGACGGACCGTCCGGCCTCGCTGCGCAGCAGGTCGGGCAGCATCCGGCCGCCGCCGGGCAGCAGGACCACACAGGCGCCCGCGGTGAGGGCGGGCCAGATCTCCTCGGCGTGGGTGTCGAAGCCGATGGAGGCGAACTGGACGATCCGGTCGCCCGGCCGGAGCCCGTAGCCCTCCGGTCCGGCCATCCACCGGACGCGCTCGGCCAGCGAGGCGTGCTCGATGGCGACTCCCTTGGGAGCGCCGGTGGAGCCCGAGGTGTAGAGGACGTACGCGAGGCCGCCCGGGTCGCTCCCGGGCAGCGCGGCCCCTGCGGGCACGGTGCTCCCGGAATCGATGCCCGCGGCCACCGGGACCCCCGGTACCGGGACCCCCAGTACCGGTACTCCCAAGTCCGGACGCTCGCCTCCGGTGAGCAGCAGGGCGGCGTCCGCCTCGGCGAGCATCAGCCGCTGGCGCTCGGCCGGGTGCGCGGGGTCGAGCGGCAGGTAGCCGGCGCCGGCCTTCCAGATCGCCAACAGGGCGGTGACCAGGTCGAAGGAGGGCTCGATTCGGACCCCTACCGCCCGGCCGTTCACCGGGCCCAGTCGGCGGGCCAACTCATCAGACGCGCGGTCGAGTTCGGCGTAGGTGAGGACGCCGCCCGCACACTCGAGCGCGGGTGCCCCGGGGTGGGCGGCGACCTGGTCGGCGAAGCCGCGCAGGATGGGATCGGCGTCCTCGCTGACGGCGGGTCCGGCACCGAGCGCGAGCAGCGCGGCGCGCTCCTCGCCGGTCAGCAACCAGTCGCCGTGCAGCGGGACCTCGACGTCCTCTACGGCTCGGGCGAGCAGGTCGCGGACCCGGCGCCCCAGGGCCTCGACCGTGGCGCGCTCGAAGAGTTCCCGGTCGAAGCAGAACGAGAGCGTCATCCCGCCGTCCGGGGTACGCCAACTGTCCAGCAGCAGATCGGTCTTGGCCCGGTCGAAACCGGAGTCCATGCTCGCCGTCCGGACGCCCGCGGGCAGCGAGGTCCGCTCGTCGGCGCCGGCCGGCTCGTACTGGCTCTGGTGGACGAACACCGCCTGGTAGAGCGGGCCGACGCCGGGCAGCACGGGCAGCCCCAGCTCGGCCGCCACCCGCTCGACCGGGATGTCCTGATGGCTCAGCGCCGCCATCGTGGCGGACCGCACCCGGCGCAGCACCGTACGGAAATCGGGACCGCCGGTGAGGTCCGCACGGATCACCCCGGTGCGGGAGAAGTAGCCGAGCAGGGCCTCGTGGGCGGTCTCGTTGCGGCCGGCCAGCGGGGTGCCGACGGCGAAGTCGTAGCAGCCGCTCCAGCGGGCCAGCACGCTCTGGTAGGCGGCGAGCAGCACCATGAACGGGGTGCAGCGCTGCTCACGGGCCAGGGCGTCGAGTCCGGCGACGAGATCGGGGCCGAGGGCGAGGTCGGCGAAGCCGGCCGGGTGGGCGGGCTCGGCGGGCCTGGGGTGGTCCAGCGGCATCCGCAGGGCAGTGACACCGGCCAGTCGTCCGCTCCAGTGGCGGACGGCCTCCTCGGCGGCGCCGCCGTCCAGCCTGGTCCGCTCGGCGAGGGCGAAATCGCCGAACTGGAGCTTGAGTGCGGGCAGTTCGGCCCCTCCCTCGCCGATCTCCTCGCGGTACAGCGCGAGCAGTTCGCGCCACAGCACGGTGAACGACCAGCCGTCGGAGACGATGTGGTGGACCACCACGCTCAAGGCGTGCTCGTGCTCTCCGGCGCTGACCAGGACGGCCCGCAGTGGCGGGCGCTCGCCCAGATCGAAGGGGGCGTTGACGAAAGGGGCGCAGGCCGCGGTGAAGGATTCCTCCGCGGCGTCCGGTATCGGGACCAGGACGAGTTCGACGTCCCGTACGGGCTCCACGAGCTGGACGGGATGCTCGCCGTCGAGGGCGAACCGGGTGCGCAGCACACGGTGCCGCTCGGTGAGCCGGGTGAGCGCCGCACTCAGCGCCCGCGGGTCGATCGGCCCGCTCCAGCGCCGGTTCAGGTACATGTTGAACCCGGCGTCCTGGGGGTTCAGTTGCTGGAGGAACCAGAGCCGTCGCTGTTCGTCGGTCAGCGGATGGCGGGAGATCGGGGTCGGGGAGGTCATGCGCTCATCTCGCCTTTCGCGCGGGCCTGCAGGGTCTCCAGGCCGATCAGGTCGTCGGACTCGGCGTCCGAGACTTCCCGGTCGAAGCGGGCCAGGACGGGAATGCAGAGGCTGATCAGGACCAGTGCGGCCATGGCCAGGCCGAACACCAGGTAGAGCAGGCCGATGCCGCGCCCGTCGCCGGTGCCGATCAGTGCGCCGACGCTGGAGGCCAGCGCACCGCCCTCGTCCATCAGGGGCTGGAGCAGCTCGGGTCCGGCCGGGGCGACCAGGGCGAAGCCGATCGGCAGGGTGGACCAGGCGACGAGGGTGTTGACCGCGATCACCCGGCCGTGGAAGCGCATCGGCACCTTGGTCTGGATGACCGTCGCGTAGATGCCGTTGAGCAGGGCCAGCCCGTAGGTCATGCCGAACGCTCCGGCGGCGACCACGGTCACCGAGGGCCGCAGGCCGGTGACCACGCAGGCGGCGGCGAGGCCGAGGGTGGCGAACAGGACGCCGCGCAGGCGCATCCGGCGCGGCCCTCCCCAGACCAACAGGGTGAGGCCGCCGAGGACGGCGCCCAGGCCTGCCGCGGTGGAGACCCAGCCGGCCGCGGCGGTCGAGGAGAAGGAGAGAACCAGCGGAGTGATGAGCAGGAAGAGCGGCGAGAGGAAGATGTTCAGGGCCGCGAACCAGAACAGCATGGCTCTGAAGTGGCGGCTTCCCAGGGCCCGTTGGAAGCCGGCCCGGATCTCGGCGCCGACGCTCTCGCGGCGGGTGGCCGCCATCACGTCGGGGAAGCGGACCGCCAGCGTGACCCCGGTGGCGACCAGGTAGCTGACGACGTCGAAGACCAGGATGCCGCCGAGGCCGATCACGTGCAGGATGCCGACGGCGATCAGCGGAACGAGGAACTGGGCGAGGCCGAGGGCCATCTGCACCACACCGTTGGCACGTCCGAGGAAGCGCTTGGGCACCAGTTGCGGTACCGCCGAGCCCCAGGCGACGCGCTGGAAGGCCAGCGCGGCGGAGAGCAGGGAGATCATCACGTAGCAGTGCCAGATCTCCAGCGAATCGCTGAGGTAGAGCGCCAGCAGGGCAGCCTGGGTCAAGCCGGCCGCGACGTCGCCCCACAGCATCACCCGGCGCCGGTCGCCGCGGTCGACGATGGCGCCGGCCAGCGGAGCGACCACGATGCCGGGCACCAGGCCGAAGGCGGCGAGCATGCCGAGTTGGAACAGCGAGCCGGTCTGCAGGTAGATCCAGATCGGCAGGGCGAACTCGGTGAGGGCCGAGCCGATCATCGAGAGCTGCTGGCCGGTGGCGATGGCCAGGAAGCGGCCCATGGTCGGGCGGACCGGGCGGCGCACGCGTGCCTTGCGGGACCTCCCCGGCTTCCCGGGTTCCGGAGCGGATTCCGGACCGGGTTCCAGGCCCGGTTCCGGCTCGGGGGCGGGATCCGTCCCGGTGGCGTCGCGGGAGAGGCCGGCCAGCCACCACGTGGCGTCGGCGGTGTGCTCGTGGCGCGCCTCCTCGCCCGCGGCGATCGAGCGGTGCACCCCGGTCAGGATGTCGGCCAGTTCCTCGGCGCGGTACTTGAGGTAGAAGTGCCCGGCCTCGTCCAGGACCACCACGGCGGCGGTCCCGGTGATCCGGTGCCACTCGCGGAACCGCTCCTGGTAGAACTCGGTCGCCGGATCGCGGTCGCCGCAGACGGCGATCACCGGCGCCGTGATGGCGCCGCCCTCGCTCTCGTACAGCTCGCCGAAGTAGCGCTCGGCGCCCTGGGTGCCGACCCGGCGGTTGTGCACGATCAGCCGCAGCTGGTCCTCGTCCACCTCGTCCACGTCCAGGCCCGCCGCGGCCAGGGCGTTGATCATGCCCTGGTCGCTGCGCAGGCGGGCGGACAGCTCGGCGAAGCGCTCGGCCATCGCGGCGCCGCGGCCCTTCGGACGGGCGAACGGGAAGATGCCTCCGAGGTGGACGGCGTCGATCTCCCGGCCGGCCGCCTCCACCCGGCGGGCGATCTCCACGGTCAGCCGGACGCCGACCCCGCAGTGCCCGTAGAGCACCAGCGGTCCGGTCACGTTCGCGACGATCTCCTCGGCGCAGAGCCGGGCGACCTCGTCGATGTCCATCGCCTCCTCGCCCAGCTCGTGGCCGGGGACGGCGATGGAGTGCAGGGCCCAGTCCGCCGGCATGGCGTCGGCGAGCGGCTTGTAGATCAGTGCGCTGCCGCCGCCGTAGGGGGCGCAGACCACGGTGGCGGCCGCCTTGCGGCGTTCGGGGGTGAGCAGGTGCAGCAGGCGGCGCGGGCCGCGGTCCGCCTCGGGGGTGGCGACCAGTTCGGCGAGGCGGCGGATCGTCGGGTGCTTGAAGAGGTCCATCACGCCGACCGGGGTGGCCAGGTCGGGGAAGGCCCGGCGCATCTTGGCGACCACCTGGGTGGCGAGCAGGGAATGGCCCCCGAGCTCGAAGAAATCGTCCAGTGCGCCGACTCGCGGGAGGTCCAGCAGGTCCGCCCACATGGCGGCTATCACCTGCTCGGTCACGCCCTCGGGGTCGACGTGGGCGCCGGCGGCCGGGCCGTCCGCGGGCGCCGGCAGCGCCTTGCGGTCGACCTTGCCGTGGGCGAGCAGCGGCAGTCGCTCCAGCACCACGTAGCGGGCCGGAACCATGTAGTCCGGCAGGACCTCGCCGAGGGCGGCGCGCAGTTCGGCGGCGGCCGGAGGCTCGCCGCCGGCGGGGCGTTCCAGGTAGGCGACGAGGTTCTGCTTGACGCCCTCGCCGCGGGCCAGGACCACCGCCTGGGTGATCCCGGGCAGGGCGGTCAGCGCGGCCTCGATCTCGCCGGGCTCGACCCGGTAGCCGCGGACCTTGATCTGGTCGTCGCTGCGGCCGAGGTACTCCAGGGTTCCGTCGGTGCGCCAGCGCGCCAGGTCGCCCGTACGGTACATCCGCGGGCCGCTCGTTACCGGGGCGTCCCGGTCGGTGGAGGACGGGTCGGCCGCGGACGGCTCTGCGCCGGACGGCTTCGCTCCGGACGGCTCTGCTCCGGACGGCGCCGCCTCGGCCGGGTCGGCGTACGGATCGGGTAGGAAGCGCTCGGCGGTCAGGTCCGGCCGCCCGAGGTAACCCCGGGCCAGCCGGTCCCCGCCCAGATACAACTCACCGGTGACGCCCGGCGGAACGGGGCTGCGGGCCTCGTCCAGCACGTAGCAGCGCCCGCCGGCGAGCGGGCTGCCGATCGGGGTGCTGCCCGGAGCGTTCAGGCCGTCGGCGGTGACCTCGTGGACGGTGATTCCCACCGTCGCCTCGGTCGGCCCGTAGTGGTTGAACACGGCGCACCGGCCCAGCGCGGCGATGCCCGCCGCCCAGGACCAGCTGCTGGCCTCGCCGCCGAGGACCAGCGTGCGGCGCGGCAGCAGCCGCTCGAGCGGTGCGTCGGCGGTCAGCGCGGCCAGGTGGGAGGGGGTCATCTTCAGGTGGTCGATGCCGGCCCGCTCGATCTCGGCGGCCAGTTCCACGCCCGCTATCCGGCGCGGCAGCAGGTGGACCCGGCCGCCGGTGGTGAGCGCCAGGTAAAGCATGGTCATGCTGAAGTCGAAGGCGAGCGACTGGAGCAGCCCGAAGGAGGCACCGGGCTCGATCCGCAGCCGTTCGCCCGCGCCCGCGAGGTAGTTGAGGATCTGGCGGTGCTGCACGGCGACACCCTTGGGCGTACCGGTGGAGCCCGAGGTGTAGATCACGTACGCCAGGTGGTCGGCGCCCGAGGCCTCCTCCAGGGGCGCCCCGTCCTCCTCCGCGCCGTCCCCCTCCGCCGCATTGCCGTCCCGGTTGTCGCCGCTGTCCCCGTTGCCGCCGGTCAGCAGGTCGACGGCCGGGTGGTCGCCGAACCGCGGTCGCAGTACGGCGTCGGTGATCAGGACCTTGGCTCCGGCATCGGCCACCAGGTGGGCGAGCCGGGCCGGGGGCTGCTCGGGGTCCAGCGGCAGGTAGCCGCCGCCGGCCTTGAGTACGGCGACCAGGGCGATCGCCAGCTCGGGGGACTGCTCCAGGCAGACGGCCACCCGGTCGTCCGCACCCACGCCCAGCGCCCGCAGGCGCCGGGCCATGGCAGTGGCGCGCCGGTCGAGGTCGCCGTAGGTCAGCGTGCGGTCCTCGAAGACCAGCGCCGGCGCATCCGGTGTCCGGGCCGCCGTCCGGGCCAGCGCCCGGGTGAGTGTGGCGGGACCGCCCTGCGGTAGCGCGGGACCGGCGGCCCAGGTCTCCAGCACGGCCGTCCGCTCGGCCGCGTTCAGCAGCGGGAGCCGGTCGACCGGCAGTGCGGGATCGGCGACACCGGCCGCGGTCAGCAGCTCGAACCGCTCGGCGAGGCGCTCGACGGTCCGGGCGTTGAAGAGGTCGGTGCGGTAGGTGATGAGACCGTAGAGGCCGCCGTCCGGCTCCTCGCGCATGTAGAGGGCGAGGTCGGCGTGCGTGGTGGTGGCTTCGTAGCCGAAGCCCTCGGAGTCCAGGCCCGCGGCGGGGGTGGTGGCGCGGTCGCCGTAGTTCTGGAAGGCGAAGGTGGTCTGGAAGACGGCGGCGCGGCTGACGTCGCGTTCCACCGCGAGATCGCTGACCATCTGCTCGAACGGCACTTCCTGGTGCGCGTACGCGTCGAGCGTGGTCTCGCGGACCCGGCTGATCAGCCGGCCGAAGTCGAGGTCGGCGGAGAGCCGGGCGCGGATCGGCAGCATGTTGACGAACGCTCCCACCACGCCTTCGAGTTCGTGATGGAGACGGCCGGCGACGGCGGAGCCGACGGCGAAGTCGCGCTGACCGGAGTGCCGGCCCAGCAGAGCCTGGAACGCGGCCATCAGCACCATGTACGTGGAGGCGCCGTGAGCCCGCGCCAACTCGCCGATCCGGCCGGAGAGTTCGGCGCTCCAGTGGAACTCGGTCGCGGCCCCGTCGAAGGTGAACACCGGCGGGCGGGGCCGGTCGGAGGGCAGCTCCAGGGCCGGGACGCCGTCGAGTTCGCTGCGCCAGTGCTCGCGCGAGGCGGCGAGCTGCCCGTTCTCCAGGCGGTCCCGCTGCCAGGCCGCGTAGTCACCGAACTGGACGGGGAGCGGAGGCAGTTCAGCCGGGCCGCCGTGGGCGTGGTGGGCGTAGAGGAGGTCGAGCTCGCGGTTGAGGAGGTCGATCGACCAGCCGTCGCAGATGATGTGGTGCATCACCAGGGCCAGTACGTGGTCGTCCTCGGCGATCCGGACCACCAGGGCACGGAGCAGCGGGCCGGCCTGGAGGTCGAAGGGTTCGGCGATCAGCGCGCCGAGTTCGGCGGCGGCACGCGCCTGCGGATCCGGGTCCGCCACGGCGTCCAGGTGCTGGGCGGCGAACGGTGCCGGATCGGCCACCCGGACCTCGGCGGTGCCGGCCTCGGTGGTGCGGAAGGTCATCCGCAGGCTCTCGTGCCGGGCCACCAGGTCGGTCAGCGCGGCGTCCAGTGCGGCGCGGTCGAAGGGGCCCCGGAGCCGGCGGGCCGGCGCCAGCGTGTAGGCCGTGGAGCCGGGAGCGAACTGGTCCATGAACCAGAGCCGTTCCTGGCCGCCGGAGAGCGGAGGCGCGGCGTCCGCAGGGCGGGGGTCCACCACCCGGGCGGGGGCCGCGGCGCCGCGCAACCGTTGACTGAGGAGGGCGCGCTTGGCCGCGGACCACTCGGCGGGCAGGTCCTGGGTATCCGTCATCGAGTTCCTGTTCGGGCGTACGGCGGGGGAAGGCGAGGGAATCGGAGAGTGCGGGCACGGCCGGGCCGGGCACGGCCGTGTGCCGTGCCCGGCGTACGGAGGCGCAGGCCCTAGCGGCGCTCGCGGACGGCGGCGGCGATGCCGGCCGGGGTCGGGACGTCGAAGAAGACGTCGAAGTCCACTTCCACGCCGAGCGCGTCACGGATCCGCGAGGCGATCTGGATCACCGTCAGCGAGTGCCCGCCGAGGTCGAACAGGTCGGCCTCGGGGCCTACGCCGGGCAGGTTCAGCACCTCGGCCCAGATCCGGCGGACCGTTGCGGTCGTCTCGTCGGCTGCATCGGCATTGGCCTTGGCATCGGCGTCGGCGTCGACATCGGCGTCGGCGGCCTGTGGCGCCGGAGTCTCGCGCGGCGGCACCGGCAGGGCCCGCCGGTCCAGCTTGCCGTTCGGGGTGAGCGGCAGGCGGTCCAGGGTGAGCCAGCGCTGCGGGACCATCGCGGCCGGCAGCGTGCGCAGCAGGTGGTCGCGCAGGTCGGCGGGGGCGGGCGGCCGGGCGCCGGCGGCGGGGACCAGGTAGCCGGCCAGGAACGGCTCACCGTCCTCCTCGGTGCGGACGGCCACGGCGGCCTGGGCGAGGGCCGGGTGCTCCAGCAGGGCGGACTCGATCTCGCCGAGTTCGACCCGGTGGCCGCGGATCTTGACCTGGTCGTCGATCCGGCCGAGGAAATCGAGTTCGCCGTCGGGCGTCCAGACGGCGCGGTCCCCGGTGCGGTAGAGCCGGGCGCCGGGCGGGCCGAACGGGCTCTGCACGAAGCGTTCGGCGGTGAGTTCAGGTCGGCCGAGGTAGCCGTGAGCGACCCCGTCCCCGCCGATCAGCAGTTCTCCGGGAATGCCGAGCGGGGTGGGCCTCAGCCGCTCGTCGACGATGTAGACCTGGGTGTTGGCGATCGGGGAGCCGATCCTGACGTGCTCGGGCGCGGAGGGGACTTCCGAGCAGGTGGACCAGATGGTGGTCTCCGTGGGCCCGTACACATTGAACAGCCGGGCGGTGCGCGCCCGCAGCTCACGGGCGAGCGGCAGCGGGAGCGCCTCGCCGCCCGCCAGGCCGGTGACGGAGCCGAGCGCGTCGGCGGCGCTCCCCGCCGTGAGCATCACCCGCCATCCGGACGGGGTGGCCTGTACGTGGGTGACGCCCTCGGCGCCGACCAGCGCGAGCAGGCCGGGTCCGTCGACGGCGAGGCCGTCCGGGGCGAGGACCAGGCGGCCGCCGGTGATCAGCGGCAGGTAGAGCTCCAGCGCGGAGATGTCGAACGAGAGCGAGGTCAAGCCGAGCCAGGCGTGCCGGGGGCCCGAGCCGAGCCGGTCGGCGAAGGAGGTGAGCAGGTTGACCAGGGCCCGGTGTCCGACCGCGACCCCCTTGGGTCGGCCCGTGGAGCCGGAGGTGTAGAGGACGTACGCCACGTCGTCCGGACCGGGGGCGGCCGCGGGGCCGGCCCCGGGACCAGCCTCGGCGGGGTCCTGCGCCGACGGCGTGGGCAGCCGTAGGACCGCAGGCGCGGCGGCGGCGACCAGGGGAGAGGGCTCGCGGTCGGCGAGCACCAGAACGGCTCCGGAGTCGCGCAGGACGAGGGCGAGGCGCTCGGCCGGATAGCCGGGGTCCAGTGGCAGGTACGCCGCGCCGGTGGCGAGGACGGCGAGCAGCGCGGCGGGCAGGTCGGCGGTACGGTCCAGGTGGAGGGCGACCAGGTCGCCGGGTCTGACGCCGCCGGCGCGCAGTGCCACGGCCAACTCATCGGTACGGGAGAGTAGTTCGCGGTAGCCCACATGGCGGCCGGCAGCGCTGACCGCGATCGCCTCGGGGGTCGCGGCGGCCTGGGCGCGGATCAGGTCGAGCACGGTCCGGTCGGCTGGATAGGGCCGGGCGGTGGCGTTCGGCGTGCTGGTGACGGCGCGGAACTCGGCGGCGCCCAGGAGCGGCAGGTCGAGCAGCCGGGCGCCGGGGTCGGCGACCGCGCCGGCGAGCAGGGTGCTGTAGTGGCCGGCGATCCGGCGGGCGGTGTCCGGGGCCAGCACGGACGGGTCGTACTGCAGGCTGAAGTCGATGACGCCGTCCAGGGCGTCGCCGGTCGTGGGGGCCTCGACGATCTGGAGGTGGAGGGTGTTGCGGGCGGTGCGGTTGTGCACGGCCCAGGCGATCCGGGCACCGGTGCCGGCGAAATCCGGGTCCGGGCCGCGCCTGCGGTAACCGAGCGAGACCGCGGTCAGGCCGACGCGGGGGCCCAGCCCGGCGACGGCGGCGCCGAAGGGCACGCTGCGGTACGGATAGCCGGCCCGCAACTCGGCCCGGACGGCGGCGGCGAAGGCGGTGAAGGACTGTGACGCATCGGCCTCGGGCGCGTGAACGGGCAGCTCGTTGACGAACAGGCCGATCTCCTCACGGAGTTCGGGAGTCCGGGTGGAAAGCGGAACGGACACCGGGACCGCCTCGCCGCCGTACCGGCGCAGCAACCCGTGCAGGGCCGCGAGCAGGAACTCGAAGACCGTGGTGCCGCCGAGGGCGGCTGCGGCGGCCAACTCGGCGACCTCGGCGCCGGCGAGACGCCACTCGACCGTCTCACCGGCCCCGCCGACAGTCGGGGTGCGCGAGATGCCGGGCAGCACCGGGTCGGTGGCGGCGGCCCAGCGCGGCCCGTACCACTCGGCAGCCCTTTGGACGGTGCCCGGATCCGCGGCCGGTGCAGTCGGCGCGCCCGGTGCGGGGGCCGGGGAGAGGGGCGTCGCGTTGCGGTACGCGACTGCGAGGTCCCTGGTCAGGGCGTCCTTGGAGTTGCCGTCGAAGACCGAGTGGTGGGCGGTGACCAGCAGTTCGGCACTGCCGTCGGCGCGCTGGTGCAAGGTGAAGCGGCTGAGCGGGCCGGTCTCCAGGGCGAAGGGACGAGCGGCCTCCTCTTCGAGCCGCTTCTCCAGGTCGGCCTCGTCCTCGGGCGCTTCGATTCGCACCAGTTCGGGCCGCTGCGCCGCGGGCTCCTGCCACACCTGGCCGTCACGCTCGACCAGCCGGGCGGCCAGGGCCGGATGACGCTCGGTCACAGCGCCCACGGCACGGACCAGCGCCGCCGTGTCGATCCGGTCGAAGGAGATCCGCACCGGCATGTGGAACGCCTCGCGGGCCAGTCCCAGCCGATCGGTGAGCCAGACGCCCTGCTGGGCCGGCGAGGCCGGGGTGCGGTCGGGCAGGGGGAGGACTTCGGACATTCGGCGGCTCACTTAGGACGTGGGAGCAGGGCGGAGGAGCAGCACGGGTGAACGTGCGGACGCGGCATTGGGTACGGGCTACCGCAACGTCGGGGCTTCGGAGGCCGACGACAGGCTGCGGAGACCGGGTTCGCTGAGGTACCGGCCACTGTGTGGCGTCCGGCCCTCCCCCGGGGACCGGCCGACGGCCGTGAGCAGTCAGGACCGCCGGACATCCCGGGATCCCCCGGCACGTTCGGTGGCTCGGGCCCCCGCCCGATGAAGACAATTGGTCCAGACCTGTCGAGAGATTCGCACAACGCCCATTCACCGTCAAGGGCCGTCCACAGCCCGGAATCGGTCCCATGCGCGCACCGATCTGTACCGGCGTCCACCCAAACATCCCTAGGCACGCTGCGCCCTGAGGGATCGTCAGTGGCTGAAAGTGAAGGGTCGGACGGCGGTCGCCGACGTCCATCCGCATCGGGCGACGCCGGTGAGGCGACCCGGTGTATCCGTCCTGCGTGAGCCGATCTTCCAAGGCTCCGGGCGGGACGGGCAGGGTCCGATGTGACCCTTCGGAAGACCTGCGACGTGGTGTACGGAGTGTGACGGATGCCGTGTTGGTGGCGGCAGCCGGATGAGCCGTCCTCCCGCTCGTTGGCGGTCCCGGTGAGGTCGGTGGAGGCCGTCCGGCTGATGCCGGTCCGGACGGACCTGCGGATGCGTTCCGGTGCAGACCGTCTGCATCATTCCCCGGGGCCTGTGGGGGCCTACGGGGGCGTCGGATGCGGCCGCGACATAGAAGTCGGCAGGTCACCTGGATGTGCGGCCCGCCCCATCAAAAGCAAGTGGAGCAAGTCGAGCAAGCCGAGTATGGCGCGCCCGAGCATCACATGCCCGAACGGATGCCGCGCACCCTCTCCGGCGTGTGGCTGCAAATCCCTGCCGGGATGGCGGAGTTCCACCTGTTCCGGGGATGCGGTGCGGGCTCCCGCGCTGGTGTGCTGCTGGTTACGCTGCGTTGAACACGGTCGGCGCGTGAAGGGCGCGACGAGAGTCAGGCTGGTACGCCCGCGCAGTCCTTTCACCCGGACGCTGCATGTGGGTGGTCGAGGGGAAGGCTCGGCGGCCCGGGTGGACGCAGGGCCTCGTACAGCCGGTAGGAGGCGGCGTTGTCCGGCTGCGGGGCGTCGATCGCCGTGATCGTCCGCACGGTGAGGCCGTGCTCGACCAGGAGTTCCTCCCACAGTCGGGGGGTGAGGACCCACATATGGACGGGATGGGTCCGGGTGGTGCCCGGAAGTCGCAAGTCCTCCGGGCGCGGGGCGACGACCGTCGAGGGGCCGGCGCCGGCGGAGTTGGTGTGCAACGCGGAGAACAGGAGGCGCCCACCGGGCCTGATGGCGTGGGCCAGCGCGGGAAGGACCCGGTTGGGGTCCAGGTAGGGCAGGCCGTTGACGGAGTAGATCAGGTCGTAGGGGGCCGCGTCCCGCAGGTGGGAGACGGCATCGGCGCAGACGAAGCGGAGCCCGGGAGCGCTCGGGTACCGGGTGACGGCGCGCTCGTGCTGGGTGGAGGAGGCGTCGACGGCGGTGACCTCGGCGCCCAGGCCGGCCAGGCGTGCGGCGTGGCGGCCCAGCCCGCTGCCGAGGTCGAGGACGCGAAGCCCCCGCACGTTACCGAGGCTCTCGATGCCGGGCCCGGTGTCCGCGATGCCCCAGTCCCACCGCTCGATCTCCGGCAGGTCCGGGCACGCGGTCAGCTGGTGCGCCCCGTAGGTGGTCCAGATCTCGGCGGTCCGCGTCTCGACGTCCATCAACATGTCCTCCAACAGGGCGGGTTGGGTCAGGGGCGCAGGGCGTAGCAGCGGAGCACGTCGAGGTCGTGGGTCCGGACGACGGACCAGCCCGCGGTGAGGATCTCGGCCTCGGCCGGGCTGATCCCGAGGCCTTGGGACGGGTCGGTTTCCTTCCGGCGGCCGGCGATCTCGGCGACCACCCAGAAGACCCCACCGGGTACCAGCAGGCGACGGACGCGGTGGACGAACGCCCCCTTGTCGTCGAGCCACCGGTAGACCAGTCGGCAGGTGATGGCCGCGTACGCGGGCTCCGGCAAGGCGATCAGGTCGCCGGCCCCGATGTCGGCGCACTTCCACAGCGGTCCGGGCTCGTCCGCGGAGTCCCGGGCGGCGGCGAGTGCGAGGGCGCTGGGGGAACAGTCGATCCCGGTGGCGCGGTATCCCAGCTGATGGTGGAGGTGCCGGGTCAAGGCTCCGTCGCCGCACCCGATGTCGAGGGCCGGCCGTCCCCGGCCGGGTCCGAGGTGCGCGTCCAGCAGCCGTGTCTCCAGCTCGTCGAGCCGGCGGAACCGGCGGCCTTTGGCCCACAGGGGATCCCAGTACGCGGCGGTCGAGGTACTCGTCATGAAGCTCCTTCACGGGATGCGCTCGTCGGTGTCCCCGGATCGGCGTGCGGATGCTGTCGTGCGGTCAACGACGGCCCCGGCTCTTCGAACGCACGCTTTTCGGTCGGCCACGAAATCCCGGAACGGCGGGCGCGGGGGACCGTGGGGACTACACCGACCCGTCTCCCGCAACGGCGCTGCCACGAAGGGAGCTTGGCCGAATCGCCGAGGTTTCCCAGGGCCCCCGCGTACCGGCCGACACCCGACGGGGGTGGCGGCCGGTACGGCCTCCCCGCCACGCCCGTGCCGTGGACGTCGCGGGGGCGGGGGCAGGGGAGATCTGGACGGGGTCAGCGGCCGGGCGGGGCGAAGAGGCGGCGCCAGGTCTCCGGGCCCGGGTAGCCGTCCGCTTCCGCGCCGCGCCAGCCCTGCGCCCGCTGGAAGGCTTCCACGTTGCGCCGGTCGCTTTCGGTCCAACGGGGTCCGGGACCTGCCGAGTAGTGCCGCCCGTAGCCGCGCTCCACGAGGCGGCGGCCCAGTCGGGTCACGTGGTCACCGGCCTGACCGGGGCGGAAGTACTGCCTGCCGGGGAAGGCGGAGCCGGTCGCGGATCCGTCGCCCGCGGAGGGGATGTTCCGCCCCTTGCCGCCGGTGAGCAGGGCCCAGGTGGCCGGCCCCGGGATTCCGTCGGCCTCGGCGCCGCGCCACCCCTGCGCCTCCTGGAAGGCCTTGGTCGCGGCTTGGTCCGCGGGGCCCCACACGCGTCCCGGGCCGGAGGTGTAGAAGCGGCCTCCACCCCGCGCCACGAGCATCTCGCCGAGCCGGGTGACGTGGGCGTTGTCGGCCCCGGGGCCGAAGGCGTGCGCCCCGGGGTACGCGCCGGAGTCCTCGCCACCGCCTTCGCGCAGGCCCGTGTAGCGGTAGGCGACGTAACGCGAAGAGTTGTTCCAGTACGCGTACGGGTTCGTGCGCTTCAGGGTGTGCGGGCGGGTCTGCTCGTAGGCGGTGTAACGCGTCTTGGACGCATCGGTCCAGCCGCCGAAGAGCACCACATGGGATCCCGCGCCCGGATCCGCCGGGTTGTGGAACAGCAGCATGTCGCCGGGCCGCAGCTCGGACTTGGATATGCGCTGCCCGAACCGGTCCAGGCTGCCGGTCCACTGGTTGGAACCGAGGCCCCAGGCCATCGACACGAAGCCGGAGCAGTCCGTCCGGTAGCCGTTGCGGTAGGCGTTCATGCTGTACGGAACCTGCGCGTCGACCCACTGCTGTGCCCGGCGCATGATGTCCGCACGGGTGGCTGTGGTGGTCGTGGCGGCGGCGGTGGTGGTGGACCCCGGCGTGCTCAGCCGCTTCGCAGAGCCCCGCACGAGCGGGCCGGCCGGTCCCTGCGGAGTGGACCGCGTGCCGTCGGGGAAGGGGGCGCGCCCCGCTTCGACGGCCTGTGCGGCTGCGGCGATCCCCGGTGTGACGGCCAGGCCGCACGCTCCGGCGACGGTGGCGACGGCCAGTGCCCGGACGTGCCTGCGCGGTGTGTGCCGGGTGGCGGAGGAGCGGCGCTCGGAACGGCACCCCGGGCAGGGGCAGTCCGCCGCGGGCCGTATCTCGGTGAAGGCGATCAGGGGCATGAGTGGCATGAGTGGCAAATCCCTCCGTACAGGGGCATAAGTACCCAAGTCGATCATGCTCCATGGGGGGCCGGGAGGAGCTCAGATCCTGCGCGGCGGTGTCCGGCATGTCGGACGGGCCGCCGGGCCGTACTCGGCGCGGCGGCCCTGGAAATGGACGCGGCGTCCCCGGGTCAGTGCGGGATTCGACATTCGGGCGATGCCGGCGATCGGGCGGGCCCGGCATGATCCTTGGTCGAGGACCCTTCCCGACGACGAAAGTACGCATCATGTCGACGACCATCACCGTCCGCGCGGTCCGCGACGCGGACTTCCCGCAGTGGCGCGCCCTGTACCGCGGCTACGCGGACTTCTACCGGGTCGAGCAGACCGAGGAGGCCGCCGCACGCGTGTGGACGTGGGTGAACGACCCTGCCCACGAGGTGAACGCCCTCGTCGCCGAGGACGGGGACGGCCGGCTGATCGGCCTGGCGCACTACCGCCCGTTCGCGCGTCCCCTGTCGGCCACCACCGGCGGGTACCTGGACGACCTGTTCGTCGACCCCGTGCACCGCGGCTCCGGCGCCGCCGATCAGCTGCTCGCGGCCCTGAGCGAGATCGCTGCCGAACGCGGCTGGAGCGTCGTCCGCTGGATCACGGCCGACGACAATCACCGCGCACGGGCCAAGTACGACCAGGTGGCCACGCGTACGATGTGGGTCACCTACGACATGGCTCCGGCCAGCTGATCGAGGGGCTTCGCTCGAGGGCCGGACGGCCGGGCCCGGACCGGCCGGGGCCCGGACGGCCGACGGCCCGGCCGCGGAGCGCTCGTGCAGGCGTCCGCGGCCGGGCCGGGGCAGTCGGTGTCCGAGGCGGGGCCGTCAGCTTCCGGACGACAGGTTGCCCGACAGGACCGGGATGTTGTCCAGGATGTGGGAGAGCGACTCGTCCCCCTTGGCCTGGGTGGAGTTCTCGGCGCACTGCTGGTTCTGCGGGTTGGACAGGACGTTGACGTCCTGGACGCCCACGTTCGCGAGGATCGCGACGAGCGACTGCGCGTTGACCTTGACCGGCAGACCGATGCACGGCTTGTTCAGCGTGCCCTGGACCGCGGCGAGCTGGGGGCTCATCGCGCCGTGGGTCTTCTGGTTGCCGTACGCCTGCACGGCACCGTTGCCGTTGACGGTGTTGATCCCGTTGTCATTGCCGATGGCCATGGCCGGAGCGGCCATGGCGCCGCCGGCGCCGATCGCGGCGGCCGTGGTGACTGCGGTGACCATCATCTTCTTCAGCATGACCTGGAAATCCTTCGTTGGAGCGGGGCGGTACCCGTCGGTTGCTTCGCCCTGGCAACGCGTGTGGCCGGGCACACGTGGCGGTAAGTCACCCGTTTGCACGCAGGCCGGGCCGCCCTGCGCGAGCCCGCTCAGAACACGCAGCTCGCGCCCCTCGGTGCGCCGGTGCGTCGGGCGTCCATCCAGGCGATGGCATCGTTCAGCGGGCCGTCGCTGATGGTGTGCCCCTGGTCGGGGTAGTACGCGAACTCCAGGCTGACGCCCTTGTCGCACAGTTCCCGGGCGAGTGTCTGGTTGAGGTTGCTCAGCACGTCGTTTCCGCCCTGCGGCAACAGCACGGGCACCTTGACGGCGACTTCACCGGTGGCGCTGGCCTTGAGGGCGGCGTTGAGCGGTCCCAGATCGGCGCCGGGCCGGAGGATGTCGGTCGCGGGCGGGAGATCGGAGTCGCCGGCCATGCAGGGCTGTGTCCAGGCGCGGTCCGCGGCTGCCAGGCCCGCCGGGGTGAGGAGGTCGGCGGGCTTGACCGCCGGGTCGGCCGCCGAAGCACCGTTGATGAGCGTCAGCAGGATCCCGGTGTAGGGGGTGGCGGTCTCGTTCTGCGCCGCGAACAGGGCGGGCATCCACTCGAATCCGACCGCCGGTGCGTTGGCGACCACGCCCTTGAGGTCGACGTCCGGGGCGTACTCGGCGGCGTGGTGCGCGCTCCACAACGCCGCGTGCCCGCCCTGTGATCCACCGTAGACGAGGGCGGTGGTGCCCGCCCCCGGGTCGATCCCGCGGGCGGCGCGGAGCATGTCGAGGGTGGCGTACGCCGCGGACCTGCCGTTCAGGTACGGGTGTCTGACCCCGGTCACCCCCAGCCCGATGTAGTCGGGCTGTACGACGAGGAATCCGCGCGCGAGGAGCTTCGCGACCGAACTGCCGTCCTCCAGCCCGGCGAAGGCGGGCATGCGGGACGGGGCGCACGTCGAGCCGATGCCCATGGTGCCGTGGTCCACGGCGGCGACGGGCCACCCGCCGGCGGGGGCGGGGCCGTCCGGAACGGTCACCAGCCCGCTCGCGGCCACCGGCTCGCCGTCGGTTCCGGTGCTCAGGTACATCACCAGAAAGGTGCGCGACGGCAGCGTCAGCTTCGCCTCCGGCGGTGTGTACGGGCGTTGGCGGATCACCGTGCCGGGCTTGCCCGGGGGCAGCGGGTTCGGCGGGTCGTAGAACGCGTCGCCCTCGGGCGCGGGCACGGGTGTCGACACGGTCGGTCGATCGGGGCCCTGGTGCTCACCGTTCCGGGTGCAGCCCGACAGTGTCAGTGCCACGGCGATCGCACCGAGGACGGCCCAGCGGACCGCCAGGACGGGCGTTGCCGCGCAATTGCCGCGTCGGTAACAGCTGTGCGGCATACGGATGTTGCCGGGCCGTGCGGAACGCTCCGGGTCCATGCGCGAAACGCTAGCCGCGTTCACTTTCAACGTCCATGCTCCCCGGCTGGTCGGCTGGTCGGCCGGCGGTGACGGCGCGCGCGACCCGGCCCTCCCCGGGGAGGGGGAGGGCCGGGTCGCCGCCTGTATGAGGGAAGGGTCAGGAGACGAAGCAGAGGGACTGGCCGGTACCGAAGCCGTAGCAGTCGATGCGGCGCGAAGCGGTCCCCGTCAGACCGGAGTTGTCGGTCACGGTCAGTTCGGCGGTGTAGCTGCGCTGCCCGGCCGGGTAGCGGTGGGCGACGGTGGCGCCGGCGCCCGTGGTGGAGTCGCCGAACTTCCACTTGTACGAGGCGATCGAGCCGTCGGAGTCCTTGGAGGCCGAGGCGTCGAAGGAGCAGTCCTGGTACCAGCAGGACACCGAGAACGCCGCGGTCGGCGGGGTGCCCGACGGGGGCTGCGTGGTCCCGGCGGTGACGGGCTTGGTGACGGTGGAGGTGCGGCCGGAGTTGTCGGTGACCGTCAGCTTGACCGAGTAGGTGCCGGCCGCGGAGTACTCGTGGGACGGCTTGACGCCCTCACCCTTCGCGCCGTCGCCGAACTCCCAGGCGTACGAGGCGATCGAGCCGTCCGGGTCCTTGGAGGCCGAGGCGTCGAAGGAGCAGGAAGCGGCCGAGGCCGAGCACTGGGCGGCGAAGTCCGCGACCGGCTCACCGGGCTGGGTGGGGGTGCCGAGCTTCGTCACGTTCAGGAACTTGTTGGGGGAGCCCGAGCCGGCCCCGGTCACCACACCCGACTGCGCGTTGTCCACGAGCGCGTCGCGCACCTGCTGCGGGGTGGCGTCGGGGTGCGCCGAGAGGTAGATCGCCGCCGCTCCCGCCGTGTGCGGAGTGGCCATCGAGGTGCCGCTCATCGTCTGCGTGCCCCCGCCCATCTTGGTGGAGACGATGGAGCCGCCGGGGGCGAACAGGTCGAGGCAGGAACCGTAGTTGGAGAAGCTGGAACGGGTGTCGTTGCTGTCGGTGGAGCCGAGGGTGATGGCCGCGGGCAGCCGCGCCGGGCTGGTGTTGCACGCGTCCTTGCTGTCGTTGCCCGCGGCGACGGCCACCGGGATGCCCGCGTTGATGACCCCGGCCACGGCGTCGTCGAGCGCACGGTCGGCGCTGCCGCCCAGGGACATGTTGACGACGGCCGGCTTCTTGGCGTTCCTCGCGATCCAGTCCATCCCCGCCGCGATCTGCTCCGTGGAACCGGAACCCTGGCAGTCGAGCACCCGCACCCCGACCAGCTTGACGTTCTTCGCGACGCCGTACGCGCTGCCGCCCACGGTCCCCGAGACGTGCGTGCCGTGCCCGTGGCAGTCGGCGGAGTCCGCGTCGTTGTCGATGAAGTCGTAGCCCGAGGAGGCCCGGGAGCCGAAATCCGCATGCTGTCGGTACAGGCCGGTGTCCGCGATGTAGGCGGTCACCCCGCTGCCGTCGTTCGGGTAGGCGTAGGAGCTGTCCTTCGCCCCGTCGACGCGGTCGATGCCCCAGGACGGCGGGTTGGGCTGGGTCCCGGAGACGCGGAAGACGGTGTCCGCCTGGACGTAGCGCACGCCCGGCGCGGCCGCGAGGCGCCGGGCCTGCTCCGGGGTCGCCTTCACGGAGAAGCCCTTGAGGGCGGCCGTGTACAGCTGACGGACCGCCCCTCCGTGGCGGTCCGTCAGCGTCTTCGCCTCCCCGGCGGTCTCGGCCGTGGCGGCGGCGCGCAGGGAGGGTGCGCCGTCGAGGACCACGAGGTACCGGCCGCTCACGGTGTCCGCCGCGCCCTCGCCGAGGACCCGGCCCTCCGCGGGTCCCGCATGGGCCTGGGTGGCGGCGCCGAACAGGCCGAGGACGGTCGCGGTGGCGGCACCGAGACATATGGCCCCGAGCCGGGTGCTACTTGCCGCACGCTGTGCACGCATCCAACTGCTCCTACTGATCGGGTTCCTGGATGCCCCGGCGTGGGGGCCGGGGCACGGGGATCACCCTCGTGACACCCGGGGAGCACGGCAATCCGTATCCGGGTCCGTAGGAGTACCTATTCGCAGCCGCCACTCGCGCCCCTACGGAGTACGTACCTCCGTACGGCTGCTGACCTTCAGCTTCCGCAGCACCTTCGCCACGTGCTGCTCCACCGTGCGCGGCGAGAGGAACAGCAGCTCGGCGATCTCCCGGTTGGTCCGGCCCGAAGCCACCAGCCGGGCCACGTCCGCCTCCCGCGGCGACAGTCCCTCGCCGTACCCGCCCCGGCCGCGCCGGGCCGCCGCCACGTGCCCGCTCCCGCGGAGCGCCCGCCGGCACCGGGCCGCCTCCCGCACGGCCCCGATGCGCTCGAACTCGGCGGCCAGGAGCGCCAGTTCCCCTGCATCGGGTACGCATTCCAGAGCCGCCTCCACGGCCTGGGCCGCGCTGTGCGGCCGGCGCAGCGCGGTGAACTCGGCCGCCGCCCGGCGGTAGTGCGCCGACGCCTCCTGCGACCGTCCGGCCGACCGGGCCACGGCCGCCCGGCACAGCGGCAGCGCCGCCAGCGCCAGGGGGTGGTCGCGTCCCGCGATGGCCTCGGCGTACTCGCCGGTCAGCCGCCCCGCGTCGGCGAGCCGGCCCGCCCGGACGTACGCGTCCACGCCGGCGGCGGCCAGGTCGGCGGCCCAGCCCCAGAGCCCCTTGTGCCGGACGCGGGCGAGCCCCCGGTCGGCCTCGGCGCAGGCCGCGCGGCCTGACCCCGCGCGAGGTGGATGCGTACCGCCGCGGCGCCCGCGGCGGCCAGGACGGGCGAGGCCGCGTTCTCCGGATCACCCAGGGCGGCCGCCGAGAGGTGCTCCCCGGCCTCCTCCCACTCCCCGTGGGCGGCGCTCAGGAGCCCCAGCACGAGGCGCGCCTCCGACTCGATCCCGGAAGCGCCCTGGGCCGCCTCCCAGACCTGCCGGGCCCGCTCGCCGAGCCCCTCCCAGCGCCCCTGGGTCCACTCCAGCCGCAGCACGGTCGCGTCGATGATCCCGCGCAGGTACGGAGCTCCGCACGCGGCCGCGATGCGATCGCCCTCCCGGCGGAACAGCTCGGCCTCCGGATCCTTGCCCAGCCAGGCCGAGGCGTCCGCGAGGTTCCCGCACATCCGCGCGAGCTCCAGGCGCCCCGCCCGGTCCGCGGCGCCGGCGGCGAGCAGGGCCTCCGCCTCGCCGCGGACCGCCCCCTCGCCGAGGCTCATCCGCAGCACGAGGTGGTTGCCGCGCACCGCGAGCCGCAGCGCCTCGTCCCCGTGCGAGGCGGCGATCCGCTCGGCGCGATCGATCCACTCCTGGTAGACCGGGTACGGGTCCCCGCCCCAGGTCGGCATGGCGAGCCCGGCCATGCCCCGGGCGGCGCGGTCCGGCCGTTCGTGGAGTTCGGCGACGGCGCGGGCGGTGTCCAGCCGGCCCTGGCGGTGGTTGCCCGCCTGGTTGTTCAGCAGGAGCCCGAGGTTGAGCCGGATGTCGCCGCGCACGGCGTCGGGCAGCGCTCCGCCGTCGTCGACCACCCGGCGCAGCAGCCGGGCGGTGCGACGGTGGGTGAGCCCGATCGTGGCGGCGCGGCTGAGCCGCAGGGCCAGGCGGGCGCAGTCCTCGGCCGGCAGCCCTGGATCGTCGAGGAGCCCTTCGAGGAGCTCCACGGCGAGCGCCGTGTCGCCGATCTCCCGGGCGTGCTCGGCGGCCTCCTCCGCGTAGCGGCGCCACTCCCGCACGGCCCCGGCTTGCCGGGCGTGGAAGGCGAGCCGTACGAGCGGGGGCGCGGGCAGCGCGGACAGCGCGGTGACGGCCCGCAGGTGCAGGCGCCGCCGCTCCGGGCCCAGCAGGGCCTCGTAGACGGCCTGTTGGGCCAGTCCGTGCCGGAACCCGTACCGGTCCTCGCCCCAGTCGTGGAGCACTCCGGCCCGCAGCGCGGCCCCCACCGCCTCGGCCCCGGCCTCCTCGTCGAGCCCCGCCACGGCGGTGACCAGGGCTTCCTGCGCCGGATCGCGCAGCACCGCGGCCGCGTGGACGACGGCCAGGGCCGGGGTGTCCAGCCCGGCGGTCCGGTCGGCCATCGCCTCCTGGAGCAGGGTGGGAACGGTCGTGGGAGCGCCCGGCCCGCGCACGAACTCCTCCAGTACGAAGGGGATCCCGGCGGTGCGTTCGTGCAACTCGGCCGCCAGCCGCGCGGATACGGGACCGCCCGTCAGCGCGGCGGCCAAGGTGCGCACCTCACCCGCGTCGAGGGCCTCCAGCCGCATCAGGAGGGACTCGTGACCGGCCGCCCGCCGATAGGCGCGCCCCAACGGCAACCCGGGGGCGGGCAGGTCCTCCCGACGGTACGTCAGCACGGTGGCGAGCCCCGGCGGCGGATCCTCGATCAGGAACCGGATCAGGTCACGGGTGCCGTCGTCGGCCCAGTGGAGGTCCTCGACGACGAGTACGGCCGGACACACGGCGGCCAGCAGCGCCCCCACCGCACGGAAGATCCGGTGCGTGGCGGCGGCCGGGTCGTGCAACGGCTCGCAGGGCGGGGGCAGCCGCTCGGCGAGCTCGGGCAGGTACGGACGCAGTGCTCCGCACACCGGGCTGAGCCCGGCCGGGACGGCGTGGGCGAGGGTGCGCAGCACATCGAACAGCGGCCCGTACGGGAAGGGTTCGCGCAGCGGCGGACAACTTCCCGACAGCACCCGCGCGGCACCGTCGGGCCGCCGCGCGAGCATCTCGCGCACGAGCCGCGTCTTGCCGATCCCGGCCTCGCCCTCGATCAGCACCACGGCGGGCGGCCGGGCCAGCGCGGAACGCATCGCCCGAATCTCCGCATCCCGTCCGACCAGCACCGATGCGCCCATCCCCGCAGTCATGCGGGTGGAGTCTACGCAGCACCGCAGACCCCCGGTAGGGGTCCCGGCAGCGAAGGGAGCCGCCGCGAGCGGCCTCCTCCTCGGGCTCCCGGGACTCACCGTCCAGTACGAGGCCGTGGCGGCGCCGCCTTCCAGACCGCTGGTCGACGCGGTCGCCGACGCCTGTGCCCGGCGCGCTCGGAGCGCAGGGCTTCGGCTGACCGGGCTAAGGTGCGGCCTCATGAACGACCACAACAGCCGGACCGGATCAGCCGGCGTCCCGCTCCGCATACGTGCGACCGGCCTCCTGCTGGCGGCTTCGGTGATTCTGCTCGCCGGCTGCACGGACGGTGACGGTCAGTCGGACACGCCGGCGGCCACCCCCGACCCGTCGCCGTCCGTGTCCGCCACACCCTCACCCTCGCCGACGGAGTCGTTCGGCTCCCCGCCGTTTCCCGGTCCCGGCGCAGACGTGATCATGAGCAAGGTCGCCGGGCGGTGGGGCATGGAGGTCCACCGTTCGGGCCGCTACGGGCAGGGACCGTACGAGGCCAAGCGGATCCTTCCGGAGGGGTTCACGCTCTGGGTGCGGGCGAACAGCGATGACGACGGCCGAGCGCATCGCGTCGAGTGCATGGCCCTGAACTCGACGTCGGAGAAGGTCGCGACCACCCTGGCGGAGTGTGCGGACATCGTGCTGGACGGGAAGGCGACCGCGCGGCAGAAGGAGTGGATCTCCGCGCAACTCGCCATCGCCGACGACCCGGACGGCCCGAAGGAGTCCATCGACACCCTCACCGAGAACGGATTCGCGATGCGGCTCGTCGCGCGCATCACCGGGAACATTCTGACCATCACGCCCACGGCTTAGCCGGACGGACGGACGGACGGACCGACCGACCGGACGGACCGGACCCGACCCGGCCGCGCAGGTGCCGGGTCGGGTCGGGTCCGGTCGGCCGGAGGCGTCAGCGCAGCGGGGTGAAGTCCCGGGAGGCGATGTATCCGGGGCGGCGCACCGGGGCGGCGAAGGGCTTCGACGGGCGGTTCTCGACGCTGTTGAAGACGAGGAACACGTTGCTGCGCGGGAAGGGCGTGATGTTGTCACCCGACCCGTGCATCGCGTTGCAGTCGAACCAAGTGGCCGAGCCGGCCTTTCCGGTGAAGACCTTGATGCCGCAGGCCGAGGCGAACGTGGTCAGTGCCTCGTCCGACGGCGTGCCCGCATCCTGCATCTGGAGGGACTTCTTGTAGTTGTCCTTCGGCGTCGCACCGGCACAGCCCAGGAAGCTCCGGTGGGAGCCGGGCATGATCATCAGGCCGCCGTTGGTGGTGTAGTTCGGCGTCAGGGCGATGGACACCGACACCGTGCGCATGTGCGGCAGACCGTCCTCCGCGTGCCAGGTCTCGAAGTCGGAGTGCCAGTAGAAGCCGCTGGCGCCGAAACCGGGCTTGACGTTGATCCGGGACTGGTGCACGTACACCTCCGAGCCCAGGATCTGCCGCGCGCGCCCCACGACGCGCGGATCGGCGGCGAGGGCCGCGAACACCTCGCTGATCCGGTGGACTTCGAAGACGGAGCGCACTTCCCGGGACTTCGGCTCCACGATGGACCGGTCGTCGGCCAGCGTCGAGGGGTCACGGAGCAGCCGGTCCATCTCGGCCCGGCAGACGTCCGTCTCGTCGGGCGTGATGAGTTCCTCGACGGACAGGAACCCGTCGCGCTCGTAGCTATCCAGCTCGTGGGCCCATATCGGGCCCGGCGTGCCGGGCTCGGACCAGACGACGGGGTCCGCGCGGCCGGTGAGCACCTCCTCGGGGCCCCGGGTCGGATACAGGTCGTTCACCGTGCGTGTGGGTGCGGAGGTCATGGCGGTGCCTGCCTCTCCTCTCTGGATCTTCTCTGGTCTGTGCGTTCTCGCGTACGTCAGCCGAGGTCGGGTTCGGTGAGCAGCGGGTACACACCGTTCTCGTCGTGGTCCTCGCGGCCCGTCACGGGCGGGTTGAAGACGCACAGGCAGCGGAACTCGTGCGTCACGCGCAGGGTGTGCCGCTCGTGGCCGTCGAGGAGGTACATGGTTCCCGGCGTGATCGTGTACGTCAGGCCCGTCTCCTCGTCCGTGAGCTCGGCCTCTCCTTGCGTGCAGACCACGGCCTCCACGTGGTTCGCGTACCACATGGACGTCTCGGTGCCGGCGTACAGGACGGTCTCGTGCAGGGAGAAGCCGACGCGTTCCCCGGCCAGGACTATGCGCTTGCTCTCCCAGGTGCCGGATGCCGCCTTGACGTGGCGGTCGGTTCCCTCGAGGTCCCGGAACGAGCGGACGATCATGGTGGTGCCCCTTCGTGGTGTGTGGCGGGGTGCCGGTCAGGCGGTTTCGCGGACGGAGCGGGCGAGGACGGCGAGGCCCTCGTCGAGTTCGTCGCCGGTGACCGTGAGCGGCGGGAGCAGCTTCACGACCTCGCCCGCGGGGCCCGAGGTCTCGACGAGGAGACCGTGCTCGAAAGCCCTCCGGCACACCGCGGCCGCGCGCTCCTTGTGGGCGAACTCGAGGCCCCAGACCAGGCCGCGGCCCCGGTACGTCGCGCCCAGCCGGGTGTGTTCGGCGCAGAGCTCGCGCAGCGCGCTCTCGATGTGCGCGCCCTGGACGAGGGTCCGCTCGCGCAGGACGCCGTCGCCCCAGTACGTCTCCAGGGCGGCCGTCGCGGTGACGAAGGCCGGGTTGTTGCCGCGGAAGGTGCCGTTGTGCTCGCCCGGCTCCCACAGGTCCAGCTCGGGCTTGAACAGGCACAGGGACATGGGGAGTCCGTAGCCGCTGATGGACTTCGACAGCGTGACGATGTCGGGCGTGATGCCCGCCTCCTCGAAGGAGAAGAATTCGCCGGTCCGGCCGCAGCCCATCTGGATGTCGTCGACGATCAGCAGCATGTCGCGGCGCCGGCACAGGTCCGCGAGGGCGCGGAGCCACTCCGCGCGCGCCACGTTGATCCCGCCTTCGCCCTGGATCGTCTCGACGATGACCGCCGCCGGGTGGTTGAGGCCGGACCCCTGGTCCTCCAGCAGCCGCTCGAACCAGAGGAAGTCGGGGACCCTGCCTCCGAGGTAGTTGTCGAAGGGCATCGGGGTGCCGTGGACCAGGGGGACGCCGGCGCCGGCCCGTTTGAAGGCGTTGCCCGTGACGGCGAGGGAGCCGAGCGACATGCCGTGGAAGGCGTTGGTGAAGGACACGACCGACTCGCGTCCCTTGGCCTTCCGCGCCAGCTTGAGCGCCGCTTCGACGGCGTTGGTCCCGGTGGGCCCCGGGAACATCACCTTGTAGTTCAGAGCGCGGGGTTCGAGGACGTGGGACCGGAAGGTCTCGAGAAAGGCCCTCTTGGCGGTCGTCGCCATGTCCAGCCCGTGCGTGATGCCGTCCCGCTCCAAGTAGTCGAGCAGGGCCCGCTTCAGGACGGGGTTGTTGTGGCCGTAGTTCAGGGAACCGGCGCCCGCGAAGAAGTCCAGGTAACCGGAGCCGTGTTCGTCGTACAGCCGGCTTCCCGTGGCGCGCTCGAAGACGACGGGCCAGGCGCGGCAGTAGCTGCGCACCTCGGACTCCATGGTCTCGAAAACGGACAGGACCGGCTCGGTCATGGTCAAGGGAACTCTCCAATGAGCGTGGGGTGGTGTGTACGGTGCCTCGGCGCGAGGCGCGAGGCGTTCGGCCCGAGATATCCGGCGCGAGGTTTCCGGCGCGAGATGTCCGGACCGGGATCAGAAGTGGAGCGGCCCGATGCGGTGCAGGACCTCCGGGGCGTAGCCGCGGTCCGGGAACTCCTCCGGGGCGAACAGCACGCTGCGCGTGAGCGTGGCGCCGTGCCGTGCGGCGTACGAGGCGAACAGCCGCTCCGACGCGAGGTTGCCGGGGGAGATGGTGGTCTCCAGGGAGCTCAGTCCGTGCTCCGCCGCCACACGGGCGGAGAGGCCGTCGAGCAGGGCCCCGGCGATGCCCAGGCCGCGGACGGATTCGTCGACGGCGATCTGCCAGACGAGCAGGGTTTCGGGGCTGTCGGGCCGCAGGTATCCGCTGACGAATCCGACGGGGCGCCCGGACGAGTCGCGGGCCACCGCGGACGTGCCGGCGAAGTCACGGCACCAGAGGAGATAGCTGTAGGCCGAGTTGAGGTCCAGAGTCCTGGAATCGCGGGCGAGGCGCCACAGGAGGCGGCCGTCACCGGGGCGGGGGCGGTCGATGCGCGTGGTCGAGGTGGTCGAGGTGGACGGAGTGGACGGCGGGGTCTTCCGGTAATGGGCCAGTTCTGCATGAGCAGTCATGCGGGCCGAAGTTACCCAGGGATGGAGCGGATTGCACGGGCCCAAGGGGTTACGAGGAGGGTGCCGATCGTGATAGGTGGAGACGTCCTCCAGGGGTCACGAAAGCGCGCGCCACGCGGCTGATGTTTCGTGAAATATGGGGACATCTCCACCCGACCCTCGAGTTTATAACGAGCGGATAACGTCTTTGCTCCGTCTCACGTTTTCCGCTCGAGTGTGATGTCTTCGTCGGCTGGTCGAGGGTTTCGATCGCGGCTGCGCGGTTAAGGGCGACAGGGCGGGACCGGGCCCGTCCTGCCCCGCCCGGCGCTTCACTGTCCCTGTGGTGGCTTGCCCTCCGCCGCGGAGACTTCGACCAGCTCCACCTGGCCCTTGGCGTTGAGGCGCAGGATCGGGACCGCCTTGTTGCGCGGGTTGCCGTTGTTCTGGAAGGAGACGAATCCGCTGGCCCCGGCCACCTGCTGGGTGCCGTCCATCTGGTGGAACATCCGGGCCACCGCGTCTCCGGCCACCTGTCCCTGCCAGTGGGCGGCCATCTGGATGCCGTGGGCCGCCGCGAGAACCGCGTCGTGGCCCATCAGGGCCCCGCCGTCCTCGCGGGGGTCCTGCGGGAACCACTGGTTCATCAGTCCGCCCGGCTGGAAGTTCTTCGCGGAGGGTGCGGACACCGCCTGCGGCGCCGCGCGGTTCATGTCGGGGTGGGCGAGGCCGGTGTAGAGCACCTCGATGCCCGTTTCGGCGGCTCGGGCGAGCTGTTCGGGGCTCAGGTTGGTCGTGTCGTCCCCGGTGAACACGGTGAACTGTTGCTCGGTGCAGCTGCGGTTGGCGAGCGCGTCGAGGAACCGGGTCAGGTGCAGGCCGCGGCCCGCGAAGTAGACGAGCTGTGGGCGCTGCTGACACAACTGCCCTGGCATGTACCGTAGTTCGTTCTGCCAGGCGCTGCTGACGGAGGAATCGTAGGTCATCCTCTCGGTGACGAGCTTGTGCGCGCCGCCGTCGTGGAACGCCTTGGTGAAGGCGTCGCCGAGGGTGGAGGAGTAGAGGTCTCCCCCCGCCACGTCCTGGATGACGACGCCGGTGGCCACACCGCGCCGTTTCAGGTACCCGGCGCCCGCGTACGCCTGGTCCTCGTTGGTGGGGGCGATCCGGACGAAGCCGTTGATGTCCTTGATGTCCGAGGCGGTCATGGTGGCGCCGACCATGGCGATGCCGTTCTCGGAGAATCGCTTGATGGCCGCGAGGTTCTCGTTGGTGCTGGGGCCGAGGCCCGCCACCGCGACGAGCCGGTCCGGGGAGTCCCTGCGGGCGATCAGCGCGTCGACGGTGTGCTTCCAGTGCGCGGACTTGCTGCCCGGATTGGCTATCAACAGCCGGATCTTGGGTGTGGCGGCCAAGTCGCCCTGGTTGTGCCGGTACTGGGCCAGGTACGCGCCCTGGAGTTCGTGCCGGACGCCCTCGGCGGAGTTGCTGTCCGCGGCGCTGGTGGTGAACGAGGTGAAGTAGGCGACGCTGACGTACGGGTCCTTGTCCGCATGGGCGAGGACCCGGCGGTTCTCCGCCTCGATCTTCGCGCTGACGGCGTCGAGGTGCGGAGCGAAGACGTAGGAGCCGTCGCTCACGCCGACGCACTCGTGGTCCGGTCCCTGTTCGACGACCCCGTCGGCGCACCTGGCCTGGCGCTCCTGGAGCCAGCCCACGCCCAGCCAGAGCGCCGCCACGAGGGTGAGGGCCGCCGCGGTGGCCAGCGCGACGCGGCGTACGACGTGCAGGGGCCACTCGAGTCTGGGCACGTGCTCAGCCCTCCCAGCCCGCGGTCTGGGGATCGCGCCAATGCCGGTACCGCTCGGCCTCGTTGAACAGGGCCACGATGTCGTTCCTCCGGAGTTGGGACAGCTGGGTGTAGCCGTCGGCGATCAGATTCCCCAGCCGCATGGCGGGGTCGGCCAGCGGATCGGTCCACACCCAGCGGGTGGTCACCAGCGTGTGGATCACGGCCTCGGTGTCCATCACCCGCCCGGGCCGGCGCGGGACGAGCCCGGAGAGGAGCTCCAGCGGCCCGCTGCCCGCGGGGAGGCGGTTCGGAGCGGAGGTGATCGCGTCGAACTCGGAGATCCACTGCGCGGCCGGTACGGCGGTGAACCGTCGGGTCAGGTGCGCGGTGACCTCCTCGGTCCGCCCGCGGGCGAGCTGGTGGTACATCTCCTGGACCGGCTTGCCCTCGCCGCGGTAGTGCTCCGCGAGGAGTTCGTGCGCGGCCTCCCACCCCTCGGGACGTGCGGCCAGCCGCCACAGGAGCAGCCGGCGCAGCCACGGGTGGAGTACGGGGACCATGGCGACGGGTCCGGTCAGGAGCCAGCGCGCCCGGATCTCGCCGAACAGGGAGTCGTCGGGGCTGAGCAGCCGGGTGGCCACGGAGAAGTCCCGGGCGGCGGAGCATTCGGCCAGGGCCGTGCGCTGGGTTCCGTCGAAATCGCGCAGGAGATGACCGAGGGCGGTGTCGGCGAGGGTGGCGGAGTTCTCCCCGGTGCGCAGCGGCCGGTCGGGCAGGGTGCGCAGCCAACGGTCCTGCTGGGGGCCCGAGTCCGGGAGCGTCCCGGCCTGGCGCAGTACGTCGAGCACCTGGTGGACGGCGCGCGGCAGCCCTCCGGTGAGCCGGTGCACGAAGGGGGTGAGACGGGTCAGCGGGGCCAGATCGCTGTTCCCGCCGAGCTGGAGCTCTATCCGGATGCGCACCTCGTCCAGATTGAGGTCGCGCAGGCGCAGCGGGTACCACCAGCTGTCCTCGCTGTCGCGGGGCGGCCGGTGGGCGTGCCAGTCGGCCAGGGAGGCCCGGTCGGGGCCGCGCAGTTGCCAGGGCCAGGAGTCCCCGGTGGCCGGACCCCAGCGGGGCAGCCAGCGGTTGGAGCTGGCGACCACGGTCAGCGGATCACTGGCGTGCCCGGCGACGACGGTCTGGTCGTGCCGGGAGCGCAGTAACAGGTCCAGGAAGTGGCGGCCGTACTCCGTGTGGGAGTTGTCCAGGAGGAGCAGGTAGGAGCGGGGCATGAAATTGCGGGCGGTGTTGCGCCTGAGATCCTCCAGGAAGGCCGAGAAGAGGACCAGGTCGAGCCGCTCCTGTTCGTTCTCGTCGCCTTCGTGGCGCCACAGGTTGAGCTCCACGAGAGCCTCCATGGGGTCCGCGCTGCGGGTCATGGGGTGGCGTCCGTACCAGTGGGCCCCGGCCGTGAGCCGGCTGCCCAGCCGGCCGCCGAGCAGGCCGGGCACGGTGCGGCGGCCGCGCCGCAAGGCGTCCTGGAAGAGGGCGAGCGCGGCGCTGGAGGCGCCTTCGGGCATGCCGACCGCGCCCATGCCCACTTCGAAGAAGGCGGCCAGGTAGTCGCCGTGCCGCGCCTCGTTCTCTTCCTGGAACCGGTCGAGCTGGCGCTGCACCGCGCGCCGGCCCTCCACCAGGTTGCGCATGCGCAGCTCCTGGTCGGAGGCGAGCAGGCCGAGGCTGAGCAGCGGGAAGTGGGAGCGGCCGTAGCGGGGCAGCTTGCGCTCGAGCTGGCGGGCCAGGAGCCCGAGGGCGTAGCGCGGCAGCAGGGACTGGGCCCCGCCGAAGTTGACGAAGGCGAACGGGTAGTCGGGCCCGAAGCGCTCCATGAGCGCGCTGTGCGCCTCGCTGGCGCCGCTGCCGGCCGGGCCGAGGAGCATGGTCAGGGGCCGCTCGGCCGCCGGGTTCTCCTTCAGGCACGCGTCGACCAGCGACAGGATGCCGCTGCGGCCCCGCAGGCCCATGCCCGTACCCGGCTCCATGACGTGTGATCCCCCCCAGGACGACGCTTCGAGGAGTAGAGCCTGCCATCCGGAGCCGGAGTCAGACAGGGGTTTCCGCCTCTCGATTCGATTCCGGTCTCGGGACCGGCCATCGGGACCGCTCGGGTGGCCCGGTCGGGCGGCCTGAGCGGGCCGCCCGAGCGGTCGGCCCCGTCCGGGTGGCGGGTGGCGGGTGGCGGGTCCGGTCATCCGGGCCGGCGGAGCGACCGTCCGCCACGGACGCCCGTGGCATAGTCGCAGCAGGGGGCGGCGCACCGGCCGCCCGGGAAGACGGGGGCGGGCAGTGGACACACGGGCGTTCGAGGAGATCGGCACCGAGCGGGAGCTGCGCGAACTGCTCGGCGAACCCTCCGCCGTGGCCCTCGACAAGGAGCGGCAGACCCTCCACGACCACCACAGGCAGTGGCTCGCCCGGTCACCGCTCTGCCTGATCTCCACTTCCGCCGCCGACGGCACCTGCGACGTCTCGCCCAAGGGCGACCCGCCCGGCTTCGCCAAGGTCCTCGACGACACCACCCTCGTGATCCCGGACCGCCCCGGGAACCGCAGGGCGGACGGTTACCACAACGTCCTCACCAACCCCCACGTCGGCCTGCTCTTCCTGATCCCGGGGCGCGGCGACTCCCTGCGCGTCAACGGCCGGGCCCGGCTGCTGCGCGAGGCGCCCTTCTTCGACGACCTGACCGTCAAGGGGCACCGCCCCACGCTCGCCCTCCTCGTGGAGGTCGAACAGGTCTACTTCCACTGCTCCCGGGCCTTCGTACGATCCGCACTGTGGAAGCCGGAGACCTGGAACCCCGAGGCGGCTCCGTCGAGGGCCAGGATCTCCAAGAGCCTGGAGCGCACGCAGGAGTCCCTGGAGGATCTGGAGCGCTACTACGGGCCCTCGTACGACGAGAAGAACATGTACATCTGAGGGAGCGGAGCCGTCGGGCCGTCCGCCGCGGGCGGGCCGGATCAGTCCTCGTCGCCTCCGGCCGGGGCCTCCATCGCGGCGACGCGCCGGTTGACGACGACGGTGGCGGCGACCGCGCTGAGGGCGAACGCCACCACGATGACGGCGGGACGGTCGAGCCGGTGGCGGCTGACGTGGTCCAGGGAGATGCGCCCCGGCCCGGTGACGCCGAGACAGGCGGCGACGGTACCGAGCAGGGCCGGGTACTCGAAGCCGCCTCCTTGGGCGAAGAAGCCGGCGGGAGCGTGGACCGAGACGGCCCCTGCCATGGCACCGGCCGCGGCCGCGCCCGCCGCGGGGGTGGCGAGCCCCAGCGCGAGCAGGGCGCCGCCGCCCGCCTCGCCGAGCCCGGCGGCGATGGCGCTGCGCCTGCCCGGTGTGAACCCCATGTGTTCCATCGCCCGGGCCGTGCCCTCGATGCCGCCACCGCCGAACCAGCCGAAGAGCTTCTGCGTGCCGTGTGCCATCAGAACGCCGCCTGCCGCGAGGCGCAGGGAAAGCAGTCCGAGGTCCTTGCGGAGGGTGAAGTGCACGGGGAGGCCTTTCGATGGAGGGGCCGGCCAGCCAGGCTCGCACGTTTCAGCCTGTATCTGATGGTTTGCGGTGGTCCACGGCGGTTAGATGCTCCAGGTGCCGTAGTCCCCGGTCGAGTGAGGCGCCATGGTGCTCAAGACCACCCCGGAGGATCCGGCGGGTCCGCTGTCCCCTCCCGGAGGACTGAGCCCGCCGGCTCCGCCCGGTGCTCCGCTGCCCGAGGACCACACCCAAGCGATCCTGGAAACCACCAAGCACGTGGCGGCGCTGCTCAAACAGACGGGCAGGCCCTTCGCCCTCGCGGGCAGCGTGGCCGCCTTCGCCCATGGCCTGCCGGCCCGCTTCCAGCACGACACGGACTTCTGCGTCCGGCCCGAGGACGCCGACGCGGCGATCGAGGCCTTGGAGGGCGGCGGCATCGACATGCGCCGGGCCCCCGAGGACTGGCTGGTCAAGGGCCGCTCGGGCGGGGAGGAGATCGACCTCATCTTCGAGCTGGCAAGGCGTCCGGTCAGTACGGAGTTGCTCGGACGGGCCTGCGTCAAGGCGGTGGACTCGGTGTGGATGCCGGTCCTCTCGCCCACCGACCTCATGGAAAGCCGGCTCGTCGCACTCTGCGAGCACTACTGCGACTTCGGCGACCTGCTGCCCATGGCCCGCATGCTGCGCGAACAGATCGACTGGGACCGGCTGGACCGTGACCACCGCGCCACCCCGCTCTCGGACGCCTTCCTCTACCTGCTCGCGCGACTCCAGGTCATCGACCGCCGCTCCGCGGGACCCGATGAGAGCGAGGAAGCGACGTGACCGGCACCGGGATCACCGAGTACCGCATCGAGCACCTGCGCGACCGGCTGGCGCGCGAGGACACCGCCGAACTGGGCGTACGCGTGGAAACGCACGGCTCCCGCGCCGTCGTCCGCGGCCGTGTGCCCGACGAGCAGTGCAGGACGGCCGTCCTGCGCATCGCGGGGGAGGAGCTGACCGGCCTCGACTGGTACGAAGACCTCACCGTGAGCCGTACCCGCCCGCCCGACCATTCCGAGGACCTGCCGTGATCCGCGTGGCGGCCGTCGGGGACATCCACCTCGGCCCGGACAGCGCCGGGCTGCTGAGGCCCGCCTTCGACACCCTCGGCGCCTGCGCGGACGTACTGCTGCTGGCCGGAGACCTCACCCGGCACGGCACCCCGGTGGAGGCGCGGGTCGTGGCCGCGGAGGTCGCCGGGCTGGCGGTGCCCGTCGTCGCGGTCCTCGGGAACCACGACTACCAGAGCGACCAGCAGGAGGCGGTCACCCAGGAACTGAGGGCGGCGGGCGTCCACGTCCTGGAGGGCGACGGGGTCGCCCTGCGCCTCGCCGGTACGACCGTGGGCGTGGCAGGGACGAAAGGCTTCTGCGGCGGCTTCGCCGGGGGCAGCGGCAGCGAGTTCGGCGAACCCGAGATGAAGGCGTTCATCCGCTACACCCGCAGCTGCGCGGAGGGCCTCGGGCGGGCACTGGCCGAGCTCCGCGCAGCGGATTGCGCGCTGCGCATCGCGCTGACGCACTTCGCACCCGTACCCGACACCCTGGCGGGCGAGCCGCGGGAGATCTACCCCTTCCTCGGCAGCTACCTGCTCGCCGAGGCGATGGACGAGCAGGGCGCCGACCTGGCCGTCCACGGCCACGCCCACCTCGGGACCGAGCACGGGATGACGGCGGGCGGGATCAGGGTCCGCAACGTCGCCATGCCCGTCATCGACCGGGCCTTCGCCGTCTACCACCTCGCCTCGGACGGGCGCGCACCCGCCTCGGACGGGCGCGCACCCGCCCCGGACGCGGATCCGTTCGCCCCGCCCGCGGCCGGCCGGCCGCAGGTTCCCGGCGTGACGCGGTAGCCGCGAGCGGACCCGGTCGCACTGCGGGGCCGGGTCGCCCGTGACCGGCTCGCAGGAGGTCCGGGACGGCGCGTTCCGCGGTGAGGTCCTCGGCATGGACCTCGTGCCAGGCGCCGTGCTCCCGGTAGGCGAAGAGCCTCGGCCCGGGGTGGCCGGTGGGCCACGGGCGGATCCGGGCTACTCCTGCTCCTCGATCCCGACGGCCTCCTCCAGGTCCCGGTGAGCCTTGGGCCGTGAGCCCTCCTGCTGTTCCAGCAGGGCGTTGGCAATGGCGTCCAGCTTGCGCTGGATCGCGTGCTCGGCGCGGCGTTCGGAGTTCTTGAGCAGGGCGAGCAGCAGCAGGGACACCGCGCCCATGGCGTCACCGGCGAGGTGTTGCCATTCGATCGGCAGGTGGAAGAGGTGAACCGTGACGAAGGCCGCCACCAGGAGGACGCAGAGGAAGGAGAAGAGTGCCGAACTCGTGAAATTGGAGGCGAGTTCCGCCAGTTTCTCGAAGCGACCGAGCCGCCCCGGTCCACCCTTTTCAGCCGGATGCTCCAAGGTCATGCCCGGCGTCTGCCCGGAGATGGTCGGCCGAACCGTCCAACCACCCCACCGTCTGCCCGGCGAGCGAACGGCCGCCCGGCGGCGTCGCCGGGCAGGGCATATGCGACGGGTGCAGGTTTCGCCTTCCCCCAGCGGGTAGCCGAAGGGGGCGACGACCCTGTGGACCCCTCGATGGAGGCGGCACATGTCTACCGACACACTCATAGCGATCATCGTTGCGGCCGTTGTCGTGGTCGTGGCGCTGACCTTGACCTTCACCATGCTGGCCCGCCGACGCCACCTGCGCGACCGCTTCGGGCCGGAGTACGAGCGGACCGTCGAGGAGAAGGGCGGCGCGCTGGCCGCGGAGCGCGAACTGCGCGCCCGCGAGCAGCGGCACGACCGGCTGGACATCAAGGAGCTCCCCGCCGAACGGCGCCGCCAGTACGCGGACGAGTGGACCACCGTCCAGGAACACTTCGTGGACCGGCCGGACGGCTCCGTGGCCGAGGCCGACGAGCTGGTGTCCCGCTTGATGAGCGAGCGCGGATACCCGACCGATGGTTACGGCCGGCAACTGAGCCACCTGTCCGTCGAACACGCGGGCACGCTGGACCACTACCGCTCCGCCCACGACGTCAAGGTACGGAGCGCCGACGGGCGGGCGACCACCGAGGAACTCCGGGGAGCGATGGTGCACTACCGCGCCCTCTTCACGGAGCTGCTCACGGACGAAAGGAACCGGTGACATGGACAACCGTGCGGACACCGAGGGCCGGACCACCGAAGCCGGCCTGACCACGGAAGACCTGGCACACCCCGTCACGGATGACGAAGCACCGGCCCCGGTGTACCCGGGAGAGGCCACCCAGGACCGAGCGGTCCGCGAGCCCCCCGAGACCGCCGAGTCCCGCGAGGACCCGCAAGTCCGCCAGGACCGCGAGGGCTACGGCAACCGCGAGATGCGCGATGAGTTCACCCCGCCCCCGGAGGAGGACCGTACGGTCGCCCCCGCCGGAGCGGACGCGTCGCCCGACGGAGCTCCCGAGGGTGACTCCGAGCCGCTCCTCGGCGCCTCCGACACGCAGGAGTTCCGGCAGTCGTGGACCGACATCCAGGGCCGCTTCGTCGACGATCCCCAGGACGCGGTCAGGTCCGCGGACACCCTGGTGGCCGAAGTCATGCAGACCCTGGCCGGCACCTTCGCCGCGCACAAGCAGGAGCTGGAGGCCCAGTGGGGCCGGGGCGAGGAAGTGGAGACGGAGGACCTGCGGCAGGCGTTGCAGCACTACCGCTCCTTCTTCAACCGCCTGCTCAAGACCTGAGCACGGTGGACCCGCAATGTCAGAAACCGCCGCGGAGCCGCATCCTGACGGGGCGGCCGTCGGGGTCCACCAGGGCGTGGTGCAGCGGGGTCGCGAGCAGGCGCCGGACGGTCGGCAGCCGCGGAGCGGCGTAGCGGCGCAGGCGCCCCGCAGGACGCGGGCCACGGCACCCGGCCGCGTGCCAGGCGTCCAGCGCCGCGGCGGCTTCGCCCAATCGGTCGAACGCGGCCGACGGATCGCACAGCACGTCCGCCGACGGCGTCGCTTCCTCCCCGTCACCCGCGTCGAGGTGCTCGCGCATCAGCTCCAGGCGCAACTCCCGCGCGAACGGACGGGCCCCGTCCCCGAGTCCGCCGGGGTCGCTCGGCGGCCTCGGATCGGCGGCCCGGTCGAGGACGGCGCAGCTCAGCTCGGAGTCGTGCGTCCACGACCGCAGGTTGACGTTGTCGGACCCGACGGCGGCCCAGACGTCGTCGATCACGCACACCTTGGCATGCACGTAGACAGGGGTCCCGGCACGGTTCTCCAGGCCGTAGACCGCGACCCGGTCACCTCCGGCGCGGCGCAGTTCCTCCAGGGCGGTGATCCGTCCGATCAGGTTCATGGGCCCGCTGAGCAGGCCGTCCTGCTCCGGAACGGAGGGGATGACGGCGGCCAGCCGCAGTCGGGGACACGTGCGCAGGGCCTGGGCGAAGCAGTCCACGACGCGCGGGGACCACAGGTACTGGTCCTCCACGTAGATCAGCGTCCGGGCCCGCTTCAGCGCCTTGAGGTAGGCCCGGGCGATGCTGCGCTCGCCGTCGGGGGCGAAGGGATAGCCGCGCAGCAGACGGTTCGGATAGGTGCGCAGCACCTGGACGGCGTGCGTGCCGCACGGCGGGGGGTCGGGTTCCTGCGGCGGCAGCGCGTCCGCATGCGTGTCCTCCCGGTCCAGCAGTTCGCGCAGGCGCATCAGCGGACTGCGGCTGAGCGGCGCGGGATCCTCCCAGCGCTCGCGGAAGACGGCTTCGACGTCGCCGACGACCGGCCCGCTCAGGGCGAGCTGGACGTCGTGCCACGGGGGGTGCGGACCGTACCGGGGTGCCAGGGGCAGCGACTGGCGGTCGCCGCGGTGGTCGGCGTCGTCGTTGCGGTTGTGGCAGAGATCGATCCCGCCGACGTACGCGACATCGCGCTCCGGGCTGCCGGGGTGCCGCAGCACCACCATCTTCTGGTGGTGCGATCCGCCGGGCCGCACGCGCAGGTCGAGCAGGCACTCACCGCCCGCCGCCTCCACGTCCTGGCTGAGGGACCGGTTCTCCTCCTCGCTGAACCGGAAGCCGTCCAGATGGGAGCGCCACAGCAGGCCTTTGACGATGACACCGCGCCCGGCCGCCGCGCCCAGCACGGCCGCGATCTCCGTACCGGGTCCGCGGAGCCGCTCGTCGGGATCGCCGCGCCAGTCGGTGAACAGGAGCAGGTCGCCGGCGCACATCGCCCGGACCCGTGCGAGGAGCTCGGCGAAGTACGTGGCGCCGTGGACGAGCGGACGGGCCTCGTTGCCCTCGGACCACGCCGCCCCGTCCGCCCGGCGATGCTCCAGCCGGGTGGCCGTATTGCCGCGCTCTCCAGGTGCCAGGAGCCAGTCCGAGGCGGGCATGGTGGGGCCTCCTCTTGAAGCGGGTACCCGCTTCCCACCCTTCCACTCGGGACGGGTGGCCGCATGGCCCGGAAGGAGATGTCGTGACGGAAACGGAACTGGACGCCTTCGCCGACGTCCTGGACGGCCCCGTGTACGTCGTCACGGCCGCCACGGCCGGTGCCGGACGCGGAGCCGGGGCGCCGGACGAGCGGGCGGGCTGTCTCGTCGGCTTCGCCTCGCAGTGCTCGATCAGGCCGCCGCGCTTCATGGTGTGGCTGTCCACGCTCAACCACACGTTCCGCGTCGCGTGCAGGGCCTCGCACCTCGCGGTGCACGTGCTCGGCCGCGACCAGCGGGAGCTGGCGGAGTTGTTCGGCGGTGAGACGGGCGACCGGACGGACAAGTTCGCCCGCGCCGAGTGGGTGCCCAGCACGGACGGCAGTCCGCTGCTGACCGGCGCACCCGCATGGTTCGTCGGCCGGATCGAGACACGGATCGACGGGGGCGACCACATGGGCTTCCTCCTGGCGCCCACCGAGGTCTCCCCGGCGCTGCGGGACGTACCCGAGCTGATGCGGTACGGCGACGTCAGGGCGATCGCCCCCGGACACCCGGCCTGACCCCCGGCGGGCTGGGTACCGGGGTGCCGGGAGGCCCCGCACGGTCCAGCCTGGAGGAAGGTCTCCTACGCGACGACGAGGAGGAACCCCACGGTGGAGCGACCTCTGCCCGGAGTGCGCGGATGGTTCGGGCGCGTGAAGCAGGGCGCCGCGGGGCTCGGCGAGCGCCGGGCCCGGCTCCATGCCCAACGTGAGGCGGACGCCGCCGCGGCATGGGAGGAACCGGTTCCGCCCCGGGCGTCGCAGGGGCCGCCCGGCGCCGGAGCACGGGATCCCGCGGCCGCGGTGCCCTGGGGGGTACGGGTGGCGGCGGAGGCCGGCTGGCGGTTCCTGGTGCTCGCCGCCACCGTCTGGGTGCTGATGCGGGTCATCGGGGCGGTACGGCTGGTCGCCCTCGCCTTGGTGGTCGCGCTCCTGGTCACCGCGCTGCTCCAGCCGACCGTCGCCCGGCTGCACCGGAGCGGGCTGTCGCGGGGCGCGGCGACGGCCCTGACCGCGACCTGCGGATTCGTGATGCTCGGACTGGTCGGCTGGTTCGTCGTCTGGCAGGTGCTCGACAATCTGGACAACCTCTCGGACCGGGTTCAGGAGGGCATCGGCGAGCTCAAACAATGGCTGATCGACAGTCCGCTGCACGTCACGGAACAACAGATCAACGACATCGCCGACAGTCTGAGCGACACCATCGGCACCAGTACGAGCGAGATCACCTCCACCGGCCTCCAGGGCGTCACCGTCCTGGTGGAGGTGATCACCGGACTGCTGCTGGCCATGTTCGCCACCCTCTTCCTGCTGTACGACGGCAGGCGCATCTGGCAGTGGACCCTGAGGCTCGTCCCCGCGGCGGCCCGTCCGGGGGTCGCCGGCGCCGGCCCGCCCGCCTGGCGGACCCTCACCGCCTACGTGCGCGGCACCATGATCGTCGCGATGATCGACGCGGTCTTCATCGGCGTGGGCATCTACTTCCTGGGCGTCCCGCTGGCCGTTCCGATCGGCGTGGTGATCTTCCTGTCCTCCTTCGTGCCGCTCGTGGGCGCCGTCGTCTCCGGCGCACTGGCGGTCGTGGTCGCCCTCGTCACCGACGGGGTCTTCACCGCCCTGATGGCGCTGATGGTCGTCCTCGTGGTGCAGCAGATCGAAGGACACGTGCTCCAGCCGTTCATCCTGGGCCGGGCCGTGCGGGTCCACCCGCTCGCCGTCGTCCTGGCCGTCGCCACGGGCGGCACCATCGCGGGGATCGGCGGGGCCGTCGTGGCGGTCCCGCTCGTCGCCGTGGCCAATACGGTGATCACCCACCTACGGGCCCACCCCGCCCGCGCCGTCACGGGAGCGGAGCCCCCGTCACCCCCGTCACCCCCGTCCGGCGCCCCGCCGGAGGATCCGAAGGCGGATCCGCGGGCAGAGGCAGAGGCGGAGGACGGCCCGGACCCCTGATCAGCAGCCCCGGGCCGTGCCCGCCGCCACCCCGGCACAGCAGCTCAGGCGCACCCGCCGTCGAGGACGCGATGGGCCCGCGCAGCCCTACGGCGCGCTGCTCGCCGCCGAGGAGCTGATCGCCGTCAACCGGCTGAAGCCGGGGATGCCGGCGCGGCGCGGGTGATCAGCCCCCCCGCCACCCGGTGTTACGTGTTCAGGCGGCTGTTGCCCTCCTCGTGCCCGTCGGCGGCCGGCTCGTCGAACCAGTAGTCGCCTGCCGCGAGGTAGCGGAAACTGTGGGTGGCCTTGGCGGGGAGGGCGACGGTCACGGCGCGCGTCCCGTCGGTCCGGGGTGCGAGGACGTGCGCGCCGGGATGCCAGTCGTTGAACGTTCCCACGACGCTCACCGGCCCGGGCGGGAGGTCACCGGGAAGTACGAAGGTGACGTCGGTCGTCTGTTTCCGGCGCTTGCGCTCCAGCACGGGCTGCTCCTTCTCGTAGGGCGGGCGCTACCCGCCGACCGGGGTCAGCCTGACGTCCCCCGCCCGTCCCGGCCCGCGACCCGCCGTACGCGCACCCGCGTCACCCGTCCGGAGCCGCCTCAGGCGGGCCAGGTGCCGGTCAGGCGTTTGGCCGCCACCGCGCCGCCACGGTCGATCGCGGCCTTGACCGCGGCGAACACGGCGCCTTGGAGGGCCGCGGCGATGAGGATCTCCCGCCACGTACGGTCCTCGTCCGTGGCGCTCGGCGCATCGTCCTCGTGGCCGAGCCGTTTCCAGATCTGCTTGAAGGCCAGACCGGCCAGCAGACCCCCTGTGGCGCCGAGCGCCAGCCCCACGGGTTTGTAGGCGATCTTCGAGGTCTCCACCACTGCCTCCGCTCCATTGCCGTTCCCCCCGGCGCCTGCCCCGAGCCGCTCGCGGCTAACGCGCGGAGCCGAGCGGGCAGGTTTACCGGACGGCTATCAGGACAGACGCGCCACGTCAGATGATCGCCAACGATCGGAGTGAGAGCCGTGTCGGGTGAGCAGAAGATGAAGGCCAAGAAGGAACAGGCCAAGGGCAAGGCCAAGGAAGCGATGGGCCGCACGGTCGGGAACGAGAGCCTGACCGCCGAGGGGCGCGCGGAGCAGATGAAGGGTGATGCGCGCCAGGCCAAGGAGAAGGCCAAGGACGCCCTCAAGGACTAGCACGGCAGGGCGACTTGGCCGAGTCCCCAACAGCCGGAGCACCGGCGGCCACGGCCTCCTTCCCCGGGCACGGGGGACGGAGGCCGTGGCCGTACGCGTGGGCCGCGGCCGGGCCATGCGGCGGTGCGGTGCGCCGCCCGGGCGGTCGCCCGCTGCGGAACCGATACACGGGTGAGCGCCCGCCGATGGACGGCGGTCGGGGTTCCGATGCGCGGGGCGGCCATGCTGCGGTGTGTGCCCTCCGCTGCCGGACGGCCGGGGCCCGGACCCTTCCGGGCGCGGCGGGGCACCTACCCCCACCGCGAACCCGATCCCGGGAGTGTCATGTCCGCCCACGCCTTCCTCAGCCGATCCGCCGAACTGCCCGGACGGGGCCGGCTCGCTGCCTGCCGCGCCGGTGACGCGGCCGTCGCCGCCGCCCGCCGCGCGGTGTCGGCGGCGCCGCTGCCCTGGCCCCACGAGGGCCAGGCGAGCGTGGAGGTGGAGGGGGTCGGCTGCCTCGGGACGGTCGGCGAACAGCGCCCGGTGCCCATCGCGAGCATCACCAAGGTGATGACCGGCTACGTGGTCCTGCGGGAGCATCCCCTGGGCCCGCGGGACTCCGGTCCCACGATCCGCGTCGACGGGGCGGCCGCCCGCGAGTCCGGTTCCACGATCGAATCGGTGGTGCCCGTCGAGGAAGGGCAGGAGTTCTCCCTGCGGCAACTGCTCGCGTACATGCTGATTCCCTCGGGCAACAACATCGCCAGGCTCCTCGCCCGCTGGACCGCCGGCTGCGAAGCGGCCTTCGTGCGCCGGATGAACGAGTCGGCCGCGGAACTCGGCATGACCCGTACCCGGTTCACCGGCTCGTGCGGCATGGACATCGGGAACACCAGCACGGCCGGCGACCTGCTGGTCCTGGCCCGCACGGTCATGCGGGACGAGGCGTTCCGGACCATCGTCGCCACCCCCTCGGTCCGGCTCCCGGGAAACCGGGGCGAGGCGCGCACCACCAACCGGCTGCTCGGCCGGCACGGTGTCGCCGGGCTGAAGACGGGCACCAGCACCCCGGCCGGGGGCAACGTCCTGTGGGCCGCGTACAAGGAGGTCGACGGCAGCCGCAGACTGGTCCTCGGCGCCGTGCTCGCGCAGCGCAGCGGCTGCTCCCCGGTGCGCGCCCGGGCCGCCGTCTGGGCCCACAGCCGCCGCCTGGTCGAAGCCGTCCAGCGCGCACCGCTCGACGAACTCGCGGCGCTCGGGCCCTCTGCGCAGGCGGCGCCCCCGTCCCCGACGCGGCCGAACCCCGGCGCGGGGCGCGGCGTCGGGCCGGGCGGGGCGGTCGCCCTGTCTGGTCGCGGTCGGGCGGGGTAGGCGAACCAGGGACCAGGAGGGGCGGACGCGATGGAGGAGGCAGCCATGAGCGGGCACGGACGGGACGCGGCAGGGAGCGCGTCCGGGCAGAGCGAACCCGCGCGGAGCGAAGCCGGGCGGAGCGAATCCGCGAGGATCGGCCCCGCAGGGAGTGACCGCGCGGGGAGCGACCCCGCCGGACGTGACTCCGGCGGGCACGCCGCCAAGCGCCAGCGGCCGGGTGTAGGACGCGAGGAGCAGGTACGCCCTCATCGCGCTCAGGGCGACCGGCCCGAGGGCGACCCCCGCCCCGGACTGCTGCCCGACGAGGGCGCCATGGTCGACGAGCACGGGCGCCCGCCCGGCGCTCCGTCGCGGACGGGTACCGGCTCCGGCTCGCCGCCGTGCGACCCGGAACGCGTCGACCGGGCCGCCGCCGAAGCGAAGGACCCGGGTACGCCCCGCCGCCGGTGAGCGGTCGCGGTCCGCGACCCGGCCGGGCCGGGCCCGGTCACGCCTACGTGCTTGCCCGCTTGCCCGGACCGTGCACCTGATGCCGCAGGGCGAGCTGGACGAGGAGGCGGGCGCCGTCTTCGACGGCCTGCGCCCCGTGCTCGGCCCGGGCCACCGAGGTGGTCATCTGCGATATGCGCGGGGTGACGTTCCTGGAGGTGGCCGGCCTGCACCACCTGCTCGACTTCGTGCGGACGGCGCGGGAGCGGGGCATCCGGGTCCACGCGTGGCAGTGGCGGCGCCGGCCGGCCTGCTGGCGATGGTCGACCGTCTCGGGCCGCCCGTCACCGCCGAGGCAGCGGACCGTGACGCCATGGCCGGGCTGCTCCGGCTGGACGTGGACGGAGCGCCGCCGAGGGCCGTGCCTGCGGCATGGACACTGCGGGGCCGCCGAGCGTGGTGAACCCGTGTGGAGTGGGTAGGCGCACCGATGTGGACACCACCCGTCCCCGGGCGGCCGTCACCGTCGAATCCGGCGGTCGGGTCCGGGGCAGCGAGACTGGGGGCCGCGGGAGCGGGGATGACTCTCCATCTGAGACAGCACAGCGATCTTGACGGGACGACCGCGGCCGGCACGGCCCGCGACCTCACCCGGCACTTCTTCGACGACGCCTCGCGCGGCGGGCGCTCCGTGGCCCCCGCGGTCATGGACACGACGTTGTTGCTCGTCAGCGAACTCGTCACCAACGCGATCCGCCACACGGCGGACGGCTGCGTGCTGGACCTCGAACTGGAGCCCGACGAGATCGCCATCGACGTCACCGACTACAGCGACGCGGAGCCGCGTCTGAGAGCGCCCGACCTGGAAGGCGGCGGTGGATGGGGCTGGGCCCTGGTCCACCGGCTCGGCAGCGGCGTACGCATCCGGCACCGGCCGGGCGGCAAGACCATCCACACCGGTGTCCGGCTGTTCCCGCCGCACTGATCTCCACGGGGCCGGCCGGCCCGTGTGTGCGTACCGCCTCTCCGGGTAGGCGCCGGACGTGACGAGGGGGTGTACGCAGACCGCGGGCCGAGGGAGAGAACCGTGAAGGGGACGCATCAGGGCCAGAGGCGGACGGGCCGCTCCGGGGAGACGGCGCGGAACTGCTGGGACGACTTCGAAGCGGTGCGCGGGCAGATGGACCGCTTGTTCGGGCAGAGGTCCCGCCGCACCTCCCGGGCGGAGGCGACGAGCGCCGTGCCCGAGGACGACGGAGGGCGGCGACTCGGATGAACATGCCGGTCGAAACCGTGCGGTCGGGTCCCGCGCAGACCCTCGACACCGTGTCCGCGGGGTGGCTCAAGGCCCTCGGCACCATCGAGCGGACCTCCGGTGCCGACCGGGCCGTCCACGCGCTCCAGCAGGGGATCCGCACCCTCCCGCCGGGCGGCGTACGCGACGTCCTGCGCGGCAGACAGCTCGGCCATCCCCTGCATCCCGTGCTGGTCCAACTCCCGGTCGGCTGCTGGCTGTCCGCCGGGGTGCTGGACTCGGTGCCGGGAGGGCAGCCCGCGGCGGCGGTGCTCACGGCCGTCGGACTCGCGGGAGCCGGGCCGGCGGCCGTCGCCGGCTGGGTGGACTGGGCACCGACCTCATCGCCGCCACGGTCAGCATCGCCGGCGAACACCGCGCGGTCGCCGGCAGGGCCGCCGCGATCGAGGAGTCCATCGGCGAGCCCGTACGGTACCGGCCGCTGAGCCCGGACGCCTGGCGCGCAGGACATGCCCGGCGCCGACGAGACGGGGAACCTGTTCCCGTACCACGCCGACTGCGAGCAACGCTTCACCGCGGCGCGCGACCTCGACGCCGTCCGCGGGCTCAACCCCGCGCTCCAGTCCTTCGGCACCTGGCTCGCCGCCCACCGCGACCGGCTGCGGAGCGCCTGGGCCTGAGTGCGGCGGGCGCGCGACAGAAGAACGGCGGTGGTGGTCATGGCGCGACCGGTGTGGGCGGGAGTACTGAGCTTCGGCCTGGTCAGCCTGCCCGTGGGCCTCTACACGGCGACCGACAGCCATACGATCCACTTCCACCAGCTGCAGCGCGGCACCTCCGACCGCGTCCGCAACAAGCGGGTCAACGAGCGGACCGGGGAGGAGGTGCCCTTCGACGAGATCGTCAAGGGCTTCGACGACGGCGACGCGTACGTGCTCGTGGAGCCGGAGGAGCTGGACGAGATCGCGCCGGGCCGGTCCCGGTCGCTCGACATCGAGGTGTTCGTGGATCTGGCCGAAGTCGATCCGATCTTCTTCGACGCGACCTACTACCTGGCGCCGAAGGGCAAGGAGTACGGGAAGATCTACAGCCTCGTCCAGCAGGCCCTCGGAAAGGCGGAGAAGGCCGGGATCGCCAGGTTCGTGATGCGCAGCCACGAATACCTCGTGGCCGTGAAGGCGGAGAACGGCCTGCTCACCTGCCACACGCTCCATTGGGCCGACGAGATCCGCGATCCCCGTGCGGAGATCGACTCCCTGCCGCGCAAGGCCAAGGCCGCGCCGAAGGAGCTGCGCATGGCCGAGCAACTGGTCGAGGCGCTCAGCATGGAGTGGAAGCCCGAGGAGTTCCACGACACGTTCCGGGAGAAGGTCGCCGCCCTGATCAAGGCGAAGCGGGCGGGCGAGAGCGTGGAGAAGGCGGAGCCCGCGGCCGACTCGCGGAGGCGCTGCGTGCGAGCGTCGAGCGGGCCGCGGCCGGGGGCGCGGGCACCAGGGGGAAGCACGGGAAGACCCCGAAACGCGCGCAGGAGCCTGCGCGGGGGAAGGCCGGGGCGAAGGACCCGCAGAGCATGACCAAGGCGGAGCTCTACGAGAAGGCCGCGGCGGCCGGGATCCCCGGGCGCTCCGGCATGACCCGCGACGAACTCCGCGACGCACTCACCGCCTCCGCCTCCGCCTCCGACACCGGGTCCGGCCGCCGCTCGCGCAAGGCAGCCTGACCGGGCGGGATTGGGCCGGGCCGGAGCGGGCAGGCGCCCGGTGCACACACCGGAGTGCACACACCGGAGTGCACATACCGTTCGCGAGGAGGCGGAGTCACCATGACGAACGTGACCGCAGCGCACACGCCCAGGCCGGTCCCGGTGCCCCTCCCCGACCCGGAGCCGATGCCCGAACCGCCGCCGGCGCCCCCGACCAGGTAGCCGGGCGCCTTTCCCGAACGCCGGCGCCGCCCGGGCTCCCGCCCCTCCCGCCGTGCCCGGGCCGGCGTCGGCCCCGTTCGCCGTGCCGGAGCGGGTCATCCGGCCGCTCGTGGGGAGGCGCCGCTCGTGAGCTACGTCAGCGCAGGCAAGGAATACACCCGGGACGGCCGCTACCTCGGCACGCGGAGCACCGCCGACGGGCGGGACGGCCACCAGGAGTGCGTCTTGCCGACCCGCTGCGGACCCCGGTCGGCGGCCCCCGGACGCTGCCCTGCGCAGGCCTTCCGCCGTGGCGACCCGCCCCGCCCCACCCCACCCGGCGTCTGCTCGGTGGCGGGCGGCCAGACATGATGTCCGGGCCCGTGGGCAGACGGGTCCTGAAGGGACCTTTCATTTCAGGGAGGCGGCCGATGGCGAACGGGACGGACCAGCGGGGACGGGACGAGTCGCCGGAGGAACGCGCCGACCGGCAGTGGCAGGAACTGGTCCAGGAGATCCGGGTCGCCCAGACGGGTGTCCAGATCCTGTTCGGGTTCCTGCTGACAGTGGCCTTCGCCCCCGTGTTCGCGGGGCTCCCGCAGACCGAGAAGGCGATCTACGTCGTGACGGTGGTCCTGGGATCCCTGGCGACCGGCGCCCTGATCGGCCCCGTGGCCTTCCACCGTCTCGTCTCGGGGCGCAGGATCAAGCCGGAGGCCGTCGCGTGGGCCGCGCGCCTGACCTTCACCGGCCTCCTGTTGCTCCTGGCCACCAGCACCTCGGCCCTGCTCCTCGTCCTCAGGGTCGCGACCGGCAACGCCCTGGCGACGTGGCTCGTCGGCGGCGTGTTCGCCTGGTACGTGCTGTGCTGGTTCGTGCTGCCCCTGTGGGCACGCGTCCGCTACACCGCCAGCGTCGACCCCGAGGACCCCGAGGACCCCGAGCGCGACCCGTAGGGCGTGGCGGCGAGCTGTTCCTCCGCCGCGGTGATGGCTTCGAGGGCGGTGGGCCTGCCCATCAGCACGCACAGGGTGTACGCGGTGTCGTCCATGGCCCGCAGGGCCGCAGGGTCCTGCGGTGAGGCCGCGAGCCGGGCCTGACAGCCGCGCAGCCGGGTCAGCACCTCCTCGGTCCGGGTGGGGTTCGGCGCGAGCCCGGCAGGACGGGGACCACCCGCCGTCCCGCGGGTCCGGGCGGCTTCCACGGCGCGGCGCAGGGCGCGTTCGAGGCGGGCGGGCAGGGCGGTACCGCGGGAGGTGCCGGTCATCGCGGCCGCCAGGTCCTCGACGGGGACGTCGGCCAGGTCCGCGGCCGTCGCGAGGATGCGCAGCGCGTCGCGGGCCGAGCAGGGGGTCGTGGCCATGAGCATCCCGACGGCCCGGTTGCCGGTCGGCCCCGGCACCGGGTGCCCGTGCGTCCGCGCGGCGGGGGCCTGTCGGGTCGGTGGAGTGGTTTCTCCGGGTGTCAGCACGGGGTTCCTCCGGTCCGGGGCGGTGGGGGCGGTGCGGTGGTCCGCGTAGGGACGCTATGCCCGCCGTCTGAGCACGGGCCACGCGGCGCGCTGGTTCAGGGCCCGAACCACTTGCATGACCCGCGCGGCCGACCGGCCCGGGCCCGGCGGCGCCGACCGGCCCGGGCCCGGCGGCGCCGACCGGCCCGGGCCCGGCGGCCGCACGGGTCAGGTCCGCCCGTGCCCGTCCACGCTCCCGAACTGCTCGACGAGCGCCGCGCAGAAGGCGTCGAGGTCGTCCGGTTTGCGGCTGGTGACGAGCGTCGAGGGCGCGGCCTGGCAGACGCGCAGGGGTTCGTCCACCCACGTGCCCCCGGCGTTGCGGATGTCGGTGGCCAGGCTCGGCCACGAGGTCAGTGTGCGACCCCGGACCACGTCCGCCTCCACCAGCAGCCACGGCGCGTGACAGATCGCCGCGACGGGCTTGCCCGTCTCGAAGAAGCTGCGGGTGAACCCGACGGCCCGCTCGTCCAGCCGCAGGGCGTCGGGGCCGGCGAGCCCGCCGGGCAGCACGAGGGCGTCGAAGGCGTCCGAGGTGTCGCCGGCGAGGATGTGGTCGACGGGGAAGCTGCCGGCCTCGTCGAGATGGTGGTACGCACGGACCCGGCCCGGTCCGGTCGACACCAGCTGCGGATTCCAGCCGGCCTTTTGGACGGCCTCCCAGGGCTCCGTGAGTTCGATCTCCTCCACGCCCTCGGGCGCGGTCAGAAAGGCGATGCGCACCGGATTCGCCTCCTTCAGTCGGGGGGTTCCGGCACCACGGGCCGTTCGCCGGGCGAGGGCTGCCCGAGAGCCGGTTCGGCGTCGCCGGGCTCGGGGCCGGGACGCGCGGGCACCGGATCGCGGGGCAGGGCATCCGGCCCCTCCGGTGTGGGCCCGGGGCCTTCCGGTGTGGGACCGGGCTCCTCAGGCGTGGGCCCGGCGCGCCCTCAATCAGCGGGCCGGGCCGGGGACCTCAGCCCGCGGCCACCGCCTCGACGAGGCTGTCCACGACCCGGCAGAGGCGACCGTGACGCCGGTGCGCGGCGCGCTGCCGGGCCGCCCCGGTGCCTTCGGTCCGGACCTCCTCGAGCAGGGCGTCGACGAGCTCCGAGTCGCCCGACGCCGCGAGTCCGGGGGCGGCCCGGCCCCGCAGTCGGGCGATCAGGGTCCACGCGGGCACCGGGGCGCCGTCGACCGGGTCCAGGCCGGCGCCGTGCAGGCCGTGGGCGGCCGCGAGCAGGTGGGCTTCGCGGAGCCTCGCCGAATGCGGCTCGGGGGCCGGCGCACCCTCGGCGGCCTCCGCGCGCAGGGTGGCGGCCAGGCCCCGTACGAGAACGGCCAGGAGGACGACCGTGCCGATCCGTGCGTTCACATCGGCCACGCGGATCTCCAGCGTGGGCACGTGCTCGGACGGGCGGGCGTACCAGTAGATCATCCGCCGGTCCAGCACCGTGCCGCTGCGCACGAGCTCCTCGGCGCAGTGTTCGTACCCGGCTTCGTCCAGGACGGGGGCGGGCCCGACGGTCGGCCAGCGGGCGTGCTCCACGGCTCGCCAGCTGGCGTAACCGGAGTCCCTGCCCCGGTCGAAGGGAGAGTTGGCCGCGAGGGCCTGGAGCACGGGCAGCCAGGGGCGCATCCGGTTGGCGAGGTCGAGGGCCTGGGCCCGGCAGTCGACCCCGATGTGGACGTGGCAGCCGCAGACGGCCTGGTCGTAGTCGCCGAGGACCCGGGCGTAGCGCGACTCCATCCTGCGGTAGCGCTCGTCGGGCGTGACCGTCAGCGGATGCTCGGGAGGTACGACGGGAGTTCCCGCCGCCAGCAGCAGACACTCCTCGGCGGCCGCGGCGCGGATCACCTCCGCCCGGATCCGGGACAGCTCCGATCTGAGCGCCGCGGCGTTCGTCGTGGGGCTGGTGCAGACCTCCACCTGGGCGGTGAAGAACTCCGGCTGGACCAGCGGACCGAGCGTGCGCGCGGCGGCGTCTATGACGCGGGGGCCGCGCCCCACCGGGGCCCGGCTGCCGCGGTCGACGAGCAGGAACTCCTCCTCCACCCCCATCGTCAGGACCGGGACCCGTCCGGGGACGGACGCGTCTCTTTCCCGTCCGGCCGAGGGTGTGGATACGGTCAGTGACATCGGAACCCCCTCCGTGGATCCGAAGCGGCTTGGCGGAGTGTGTCTACCCCTCGGACCGGCGCCCACGCGGGGAGGCCGCCGCAGAACGGGCTCCGGCAGGGGGGTCAGTCGAGCACCGGGACGAAGGGCAGGTAATCGCGGTCCGTGACGGACGGGATCACCGTGTAGCTGGATTCGGGAAGCTCGTTCCACACGCCGGGCAGGTCCCCCAGGGGCTCGGAGACCACGAGGCGCGAGTCGTCGGAGATGTGGTCGAGGAACTCCACCTCGGGGTGGAGGTGGCGGATGGTATCGGCGCGGCTGCTGTAGAAGAGCGACCGGGAGGCGCCCCGGCTGGAGTAGCGGAACGCCCAGAGGCGCTCTCCGTCGCTGATGGCCAGGGTCATCTGGACCGGTTCGGCGACGCCGTGCTCCTTGCCGAGCCGCTCCACGAGCCCGGTCATCCTGGCCACCGCCCCCGGAACGTCCTGGTCGAGCCCGAAGGTCACCGCCAGGTAGAACATCACCTCGGAGTCGGTGGAGCCCTCGATGGACGGGAAGAGGGCCGGGTCGACAGCAAGGCACAGGTCGCGCTGCAGCCGGTGGAAGTCCGCGATGGCCCCGTTGTGCATCCACAGCCACCGGCCGTGGCGGAACGGGTGGCAGTTGGTCTGCTGCACGGCCGAACCCGTTGAGGCGCGGATGTGCGCGAAGAACAGCGGCGAGCACACGTGCGCGGCGAGTTCGCGCAGGTTGCGGTTGTTCCAGGCCGGTGCGACGTCCCGGAAGACGGCCGGCGTGCCGTCCCCGTTCCCGCTGTACCAGCCGATGCCGAAGCCGTCCCCGTTCGTCGTCTCGACACCCATCCGGGCGTGGAGGCTCTGGTTGATCAGCGAGTGCTCGGGCCGGTAGAGCACGGCGTCGAGCAGCATCGGCGAACCCCAGTAGGCGAGCCAGCGGCACATGCGAACCTCTCTTTCGCGGCCTGCTCCGAGCCTAACCCCGGACGCGGCGGCGGTCCTGGGCTCCGCCGCGCAGGGGCGCGGCGGAGCCGGGCCGAGCTCAGCAGATCCGCGGCAGCTGCTCCCCGATCGGCAGGTCCACCACGCGGGTGCCGCCCAGCCGGGTGCGGGCCACGACCATGCCCGGGCGGGCCTCCACCGCCTCGCCGATCACGGTGGCCCCGCGCCCCAGCGGATGCGCCCGCATCGCGTCGAGCACGGCCTCGGCGTGCTCGCGCGGTACGAAGGCCACGAGCTTGCCCTCGTTGGCCACGTAGAACGGGTCCAGGCCGAGGATCGAGCAGGCGTTCGCGACGGCCGGGGGCACGGGCACCCGGGTCTCGTGGACGAGGACGCCGGTGCCGGAGGCCGTGGCGATCTCGTTGAGCGCGAGGCCCACACGTCGCCGGCGTCCATCTCCGCATTGGCCTGCAGGACGGTGACGCCCCACCGCGGGACCCGGTCCAGTACCGCCCGGTCGAGCGAGGAGGGACCCCGGTCCCCGACCGGACCGGGATGCACGATCAGGCACGTGTGGGCGGACCAGACCTCCTCCGGCACCGCCGAGGTCAGCATCGGCGCGACGATCAGCTCGGGGCGGTGGCGCCGGACGCACGCCGCCAGGTCGGCCGGGGGGAGCGTCAGCTCCACGGCGACGCTGTGGCCACGGTCGCGCAGCTCGGCGTGGACCCGCTGGGTGAGACTGTTGAAGGCGCTCGCGACGAGCAGGACGTGCACGGGGACTCCCTGCGACGGACCGGTGCCACGGCACAGGGCGGCCCGGCCGCATCGGCGGTGCGGGGCCGGCGCGTGACCGGCCGCCAGAGATGCTTCGCGACGCCCACCGGCGAGCGTGCGCACCCCGCTGTCCGCGTCACCCGTACGCGCAGTCGCACAGGGCCGCTCGGCGGCAGCGGAGAAGGAGCCCGCGGTGGCCTCGGTCCCCGGTCCCCGGTACTGCTTCGGCCAGGCGTCGGCGGTCCGGCTTCCGCGACGTCGGACTTGGTGTGTCTAGGGCCCGGCGGCGCGGGTAGGCGCGGTACGCCGCGCGTGCTGCCGGGAGGCGGCGACCCGCGCGCCTGCGGGCACCCGGACGGTGCCCGGCCGGACGGCCTCGAGGTCCGGTCCGCCGGTTTCCGGACGAACGATCGGACGCACTGTGACGAATCCGAAGAGCTGCGCGCACACCCGACCCGAATCGGTACCGGGAGGGGAGGCGTCCATGGGGACGCCTCCCCATGACCCGGTGCCGCCCAACCCGACCCCCGCGCCGGGCCCCGGCCCGGGACCGCAACCCGGGCCCCTGCCGGGTCGGTGCCGGCCCCCGGGCCGGACCCGGTACCGCCGGCGCCACCGCAGCCCGAGCCCGACCCGCCGCCCGTACCGCGGCCCGATCGGCATCCTCCGCCGGGGCCCCTCCCGGGACCGGTGCCGGCGCCGGAGCCCGTGACCTGAGTCCGTGACCTGAGTCCGTGACCTGAGTCCGGCCACCCGGGGAATCCGTGCCGCTCCAGGGCTCGCGCGTCGCGACCACGGCCGGGTGGGTGGGGGCCGATTTACATGTGGGGCTGGTTGTAGTACCGGGCGAACTGCTCCAGATAGCTGGGCCCACTGTCGTACTTCGACTCGTCGAATTCCGGCGCGTTCTTGATCTGCTCCTTGCTCCGGTTGACGTGGACGGTCTCTGTGGCGGTGTCGATCCGGGTGATGACGCCGGCCGGCAGCAGGACGTGCTTGCCGAAGATCCACATGCCGGTGTCCACGACGATGAGGGAGGCGCCGACTTCCTCGGAGTGCTTGTCGACCTTCCCGATGCTTCCGTCGGTGGCCTCCACCTTGTAGCCGACGAGGTCGAGCCCCTTCAAGTAGCCCGTGGTGTCCTCGTGACCCCAGACCCAGATGTCTTGTGTGCTCATGGTCCGCTCCTCTCCGTGAGTCGCGATTCCCGGTTCCCGGTGCGTCATCCTCGACGACGGAGTGCGACCCCCGTCGCAGCCATGAGGCCGAGGCCGCACCCCGCACCGGGCGCCTACCCAGCCGGGCGCGTCCGATGCAGACCCGACCGCGGGACCGTGACCGCAGGACCGTGCGCGTGCCACCGGTTTGCGCGGACCGGAGTGGGGCAGTCGCCCGTGCGGGGCCGCCGCCGAGCCGCGCGGCTCCCGTCGACCGAGGAGGACCGCCATGGACGAGCAGGGTGGCGCGGGAGGAGTACCCCTGGAGGGCGCGGGAAAACAGGACCGGCGCCGCAAGGCGCACTCCGAGCGCAGTGACGACACCGCACGCACCGGTCGCCGCGACGAAAGGACCACACCCGCGGCCGACACGGACGAAGCCAGCCGTCTGGACCGTCCGCAGCAGCCCGAGAAGCCGGGCCGGAAGGCGGCGCGGTGGGTGGGACCGCGCGATGAATGAAGCCGGACCGCACCTGAGCGGGTGGGGAGCGGGCGTGGCATGCTCAAGGAGTGAAGGGCGATGCCGCACCCGTGGGTGAGGGCGCCGCACCCGAGGTGGTGGCGCTCGCCAGGGTCGTGGCCAGACTCCGGTCGGAGGTCGTCGACCTGGAAGGCGTCGCCGCGACCACGGCCGTGGTCGAGCGGGCCAAGGGCGTACTCATGGCCCAGGCGGGGGTCTCCGCCGACGCGGCGTACGCCCTGCTCCTCGAACGGGCCGGCCGGCGCGACCGCACCGTCCTGGAAGAGTGCTGGATCACCCTCGGGCAGCTCCGTGTGCGCCGGCCGCGGGGGACCGCCCGGATCTCGCTGCCCACGGCCACAGCCACGGCCACGTCTACGCCACCTACGGCCACTGCCACGCGCACGGTCACGGGCCCGGAGAACGGGACGGGCACCTCGGCGTTCAGCCGCCGCCGCTATCTCGCCGGTCACCACGACCACGACGGCGAGCTGAACGGCCTGCTGGCGCGGGTCGCCGACGGCTTGGCCGCGGCGCACGGGGGCGACGACATCGCCGAGCTGCTGGTGACCGTGCTCGGTGCGGCCACCGACGTGGACGCGGTGATGATCTACACCGTCGCGGCCGCGGGAAGCCTGGATCTGACCGGAAGCGCCGGAATCACCGCGGCCCTGGCCGAGCAGTGGCGCCACATTCCCCCGCTGAGCGGGGTCGCCGCCCTCGAAGCGGTCGCCGGCCGCCGCGCCCTCTGGCTGGAGGACGCCGAACAGGACGCCCGGCGCTATCTGCTCATCGGCGACCCGCCGGAACGGTGGCCGGCGCGCGCCTGGGTCCCCGTGCCCGGTGAGGGCCCTCCCCGGGCCGCCATCGGGTTCCTGCGCACCCGGCCGGGCCCCTTCGCCGCCGACATCCGGGCGTTGCTGCGCCAGGCGACCCGGCTGTGCGCGGGGCCCCTGGGCGCGCCGGCACCTCGCGACCCCGAGGGCGCGGGAGCCGTGGTCGGCGGCTACGCGGAGGCCGTCCAGCTCATCCTGGACACCATGGCAGGCCCCGCGACCCTGCTCACCCCGCTGCGCTCCGAGACGGGTGAGGTGGAGGACTACCGCATCGACGCGGCGGCGCCCGAGTCCGTCGACGTGGCCGGACGGCGCGGCAAGGAACTCGTGGGCCGCCGGATCCTGGAGACGTACCCCACCGTGGCGGGTACCGCCCTGTGGGAGGGGTACCTCAGGACGCTCACCACCGGTACCCGGTACGAGGGGGAACCCTTCACCTACGAGGAAGTGGTCGCGGGCGTCCCCCGGCAGTCCGTCTACTCGGTCCGGGCGTCCAGGCTCGGAGACCACCTGGTCGTGTCCTGGATCTGCCACGACACCAGCCAGCGCGAGACCCGCCGGCTGGCCGACATGCAGCGCCTCGGCAACCTCGGCTGGGCGGGCTGGAACCTGGTCACCGACACCGTCACCTGGTCCGATCAGGTCTATGCGATCTTCGACCGGGATCCGATCCGGGGGCCGATGCCGCTGGCGGAACTGCCGAGCCACGTCGTCACCGAGGACCTCCACCAGCTGGGCGCCGCCGTCGAGCGGCTGCTGAGCGAGGGGCAGGCCGTCGACCAGCGGTTCCGGATCACCACCCGGCGCGGAGTGCGCCACCTGCGGATCGTCGCAGAGGCCCAGACGGACGCCGACGGCACACCCGTCGAGGTGCACGGCTTCTTCCAGGACCTCACCACACAGCACGACATCGAAGTCGCGCTGCACGAGAGCGAGCGCGCCGTCCTGCTCCAGCGGGGCATGCTCCAGGCCGAGCGCGCGCTCGCGGCGCGTCTCCAGGACACCCTGCTGCCGATCCCCGAACAGTCCCTGGAACTGGCCGGCCTGTGCATCGACGTGGCCTACGTCCCCGCCGACAGCGGGATCAATGTGGGCGGCGACTGGTACAGCGCCATCGAACTCCCCGACGAGAGCGCTCTGTTCGTCATCGGAGACGTGGCCGGTCACGGGCTGGCCGCCGTCGGGACCATGGCCCAGCTCCGGTTCACCGCCAAGGGCATGGCGGTCACCGGCTCACCCCTGCCCGATGTCCTGCGCCGGCTCAACACGCTGCTGTTGCACACCGGTTCGGACCCGTCGGGCAGTGCCACCGCCACCATGGTCATGGCCCGCTACCAGCCCTGGGACCGGCGGCTGACCTGGGTACGGGCAGGCCACTTGCCGCCCCTGCTGATCCGCGGCGACCGGGCGGAGTTCCTCGAGCAGCCCCAGGGTGCCCTCCTCGGGGCGACCTTCGAAGCCCCCTACGAGCAGGCCGCCATCGACCTGCTGCCCGGAGACCACCTGCTCTTCTACACCGACGGGCTCGTGGAGGAGCCGGGTGAGGACATAGAGACCGGCCTCGACCGCCTGGCGGAGACGGCGGTGCGACTCCTCCGGGAAGGCCGCGGCGAAACCCTCGCCCGCACCCTCGTCTCCCTGTCGACGGCCCACCGCGACGACATCTGCGTTCTGGACGTCCACGTCCCGGGCGGGGGCCCGGGCGGGGGCCCGGAGGAGGTACCGGACGGGGATGTTCCGTAAAAAGGGGGTCAGCATTCCCCCGTGTGGGTATATCCCCCCGGAAGGACCACGACGGTTCCCGCCGCCCCGCTCCGGGTCGGCCGGTACCCACCCATCCGTCGGAGGAAGCTCATGGCACCCGTATCCAGCGACACCACGGATCCGTTCCGCATCGACCTCCGCACCGAGACGCCCGTTGTCCCGGAGGATCCGCTCACCGTCAGCACCGGCGAGGCGCGGACCCTGTCCGTAGCGCTCTTCCGGCGGCTGAAGGAGCTGAGCGAAGGGACGCCGGAGTACTCGTACGTGCGCAATACGCTCGTCGAGCTCAACCTCAGCCTGGTGAAATACGCGGCACGCCGGTTCCGCAACCGTTCCGAGCCCCTGGAGGACATCGTCCAGGTCGGCACGGTGGGCCTGATCAAGGCCATCAACCGGTACGACGTCGAACGCGGGGTCGAGTTCACCACGTTCGCCATTCCCACCATCACCGGCGAGATGAAGCGGTTCTTCCGCGATACCAGCTGGTCCGTGAAGGTTCCGCGCCGCCTGCAGGAACTCCGTCTCGACATCGCCAAAACGCACGACGCGCTCGAGCAGCGACTGGGACGCCACCCGACCGACCTGGAACTGGCGCAGTGCCTCGGGATCACCCCGGAGGCTCTGGACGAGGGCCGCCGGGCGGCCAACGGCTACATGGCGGGATCCCTGGACGCCCCGGTGGGACCCGAGGCGGACGGCGGCACCCGGGGGTGGCCGCTGGGGGAGGAAGAGGCGGCGTACGACCGCATCGAATGCCTGGAGACGCTGAAGCCGCTGCTCGCCACGCTCAGTGACCGCGATCGGCAGATCCTCTCGCTGCGCTTCGGCCAAGAGTTGAACCAGTCCGAGATCGGTGAGCGGCTCGGCCTCTCCCAGATGCACGTCTCACGACTGCTGAGCCGCATCATGGCCAGGCTGCGGACCGGGATGCTGGAGGACGACGGCGAGGACGAGGACGACGGCGCGGGCCGGAGCGGCGGCGAGGGCCGGGACTAGGACGCGCTCATGCCGGGCGGGGAGACTCGCCCGGCCGCCGGGAGGGGGGTTTCTCCGTACTCCCGTAGGGCAGGTGGAGTGGCGACCTCCACCCACACGCACTTCCCGCCGTCGACCGGATCCGCCCCCCACGCACGGGCCAGCCGCTTCACGATGAGCAGCCCATGGCCGCCGGGCCGGGCAGGATCGGTCGGGAGCCGGTGGACGGGTAGGACCGGACTGGCGTCCGTGACCTCGATGCGCAGCCGCTCGGCGGTGTAGCGCAAGAGCAGCGAATTCGGCCCGCCCGCGTGCATGCAGGCGTTGGCCACCACTTCGGACACCAGGAGCAGCACGTCGTCCGCGGCTTCGGCGGTCTCGTCCTCGCCGGCGTTCCCGCGGCCGTGCCTGTAGGCGGTGCCGGTGCCGGTGCCGTCGGCGGCTTCCGGTTCCGGCAGCCACTGCCACTCGGTGAGGGCGCGGCGGGTGAAATCGCGGCATCGGCCGACGACGTCCGTGGTGCCGTGCAACAGCAGACGCCGGGTCCACTCCGATGACCGGCGCTCGCTCATCCTCGCTCCTCGCTACGTGCGCTGCTGACTCGCCAGGGCCGCCTCCACATCGGGGTGCTGCGGGAAGAGCCCGTCGGCGCCGGTGACGTGGAACATGCGTGCGACCGGACGGTGCAGGCCGATCAGTTCGAGGCTGCCACCTGTCTCCCGGGCCGCGAGCCGGTTGTGCAGCAGCACGTTCAATCCCGTGGAATCACAGAACGCCAGCTCGCTGACATCGACCAGCAGACGTCGCCCGCCACTTGCCCGGGCGGCTTCCAGAGCCGCGCGCAGGGGCTCTGCGGTGTCGTGGTCGAGCTCCCCGGCCAAGGTCAGGACGGTGGCCCCGTCGAGGGGTCGCACGTCGACCGCGAAGCGGTCTTCGTCCGCCGAGGGCATCGCGTACCCCCTTCCCCGGTGGTTCGGGTCTCGACACACCGGATATGTCTCGCGCCTACCCCGTCACGGGTCGCCAAACCCGGGCGGTACGGTGTCGATGGGGAAGAGGGGGAGGGAGCCGGTGATGTCCAGCAGCCGCAGCATCTGGGCGTTCGGCGCCGCCAGGCGCAGCGTGCGGCCGCCCTCCAGTGCCTGCAGGCGGGCCCGGAGCAGCAGGTTCAGTCCGGCGGAATCGCAGAAGGTGAGAGCGCTGAGGTCGACGACGATGTCGGCGGGGCCGTCCCATCGGGTCACCGCTTCGAGCAGCACGGCGCGCACCTCGTCGACCCGGCTGAGGTCCATCTCCCCCGACAGGCGGACCACGGCCGCCTCCCTGGCAGGGGGAGGCGGGCCGGCAGGATCGTGCGCGCCGTGCTCGTCCGGCATCCTCAGCGCTGTCCCTTGGCCTTCTTCATCTTGTCCGCGGCGTCGGAGGCCATTTCCTCGGCCTTGCCCGCCATCCGCTCGGTGCTTCCCTCCGCCTGCATGCGCTTGTCGTCCATCGCGCTGCCGAGGTTCTCCTTCAGCTTCCCCTTGGCCTGCTTCGCCTTGCCCTTTGCCTTGCCCATGACGATTTCTTCCTTCCTGAGGGGGTACTGCTGCCACCATGCGTCAGGGGGCGGCGGCCTGCAATCCGTAGCGAATTGCCCGATATCTTGACCGCCCGGGCCTGTGGAAGTCCGGCGAGGAATGCGGTACGGGGCCCCGGGTAGGCGTCCCGTATGCCCGTGTCCCCCAGTCCGAGGAGCGATCATGCCTCGTGGTTCCAGTGCCAAGCGGGAGCGCCAGTACGAGCACATCAAGGAGAGCGCCGAGAAGCGCGGCGAGAGCGCCGAGCGGGCGAAGGAGATCGCCGCGCGGACCGTCAACAAGGAGCGGGCCCGTGCGGGGGAGTCCGAGACGGCGAGCAAGAGCTCCATCGAGGACATCTCCTCGGCCAGGCGCGGCGGGCTGCGCTCGCACCAAGGCGCGCAGGGGCCGACGTACGACCAGCTCTACGCGGAGGCCAAGCGGCGCAATCTGCACGGCCGTTCCTCCATGGACAAGGCCGAACTGAAGCGCGAGCTCGGCTACTGACGGCCGCCCCGGCTCCGTTCCTCGTCCCCCCGTCCTCTCGTCTCATCGCCCCGTGACGCCGTTCCCCGTGGGACTTCCGAGGGGAACGGCGTCACGGGGCGATGTCGTGCGTGCGGCACCAGCCGATCGCCAGCCGGATGAGCCGGATGAGCCGGATGGGGGTGAGCACCCAGACCGCGGCGAAGGCCCAGATCAGTGGGGGCGAAGACGTGGCGACGGCGTAGACGGGCAGGGTCGCGCAGGCGACGCCGAGGGCCCACGTGAACAGGCCCGCCCGGAGGTGGCGGCTCCAGCTGCCGGGAGCGGTCCAGGATCTGGCGCGAAGCCCCTCTCCTGCCGATTCCTTCTGCGCGGCCGCTGTCCTACGGACGTGGAGCGGCCGAAGTGAACCCGATGCATTCGACGTCGATCTGATCGGCGAGTTCGGTCAGTACGCCCGCCAGGTCCCGGACGGTCTGCTCGTCGCCGCGCATCTCTCCGGTGTGCTCCGATTCCAGCCAGTCGGCCGCGAGGCTGCGCAGGAGTCCGGTGACGTGATCGGCGGGGATCAGCAGTACGCCGTCATCCGCGGGTATCAGCGGTATGGACATCTGGATCATGGAACCGTCTCCCGAGCGTCCGTGCGCGTCCGCTCCGTCACTTGCGCGCTACCAATAGTGCCGCCGCCCTCCGACCGCGTGCCCGACGGAGCCGAGCACCCACAGGACGACCCCGATGACGACGAGGATGATCCCCAACGTCCACAGGATCGAAATGCCGAGGAGGTAGCCGATGATCAACAGGACGATGCCAAGCGCGATCATGATGTTCTCCCATCTCGCAGGCTGCTTCTGCCCCGATCCGCTGCCGGAATGCAGCGGGAGGTGGCCCAGTCCGGTGGGCGGGCCGCATCCGGAAGTATCTTGACGTCAAGATTGATCTCGGGCAGGCTTCCGCTGGTATCTCGATGTCGAGATACTTTCGCGGGGGCTCGGAGGCAATGGGATGCGGCGGCGCGGTACGGGGATCGGGAAGGGTCCGCAGGGGTGGCGGGAGCGGCCGGTGCAGCCGGTGCGGCCGGTACGGGAGCGGGAGCGACGGCCCGGACTGGTGGCGCAGTTGCGGCGGCCGCCCGGCGGTCGGGACGCTCGGATCATGCTGCTCGCCCAGCTCCTCGACCGCACCGGAACGGGCGTCTGGGCGGCCTCCTCGGTCCTCTACTTCACCTTCGTCTTGGGCCTGGACGCCGGCCGGATCGGCCTCCTCCTGGGCGCCGCGGCCGTCGCGGGCATCGCCGGATCGCCCCTGGCGGGGCACCTGGCGGGCCGCTTCCCGGTACGGTCCCTGCTGATCGGCTGTCACCTGCTGCGCCTCGGAACCCTCGGGGCACTGCTCGTGGTCACCCGCTTCGACGTGCTGCTGCCCCTGGTCGCCGTCACCTACCTCGGCGACCGGGCGGCCAAGGCGCTGGAGATGCTCTTCGCCACACGGGTGGCGGGTGAGCGGCGCGGCACCTATCAGGCCCTGTCGCGCAGTACGGCGAACGCCGGTTACGCGGTGGGCGCGGGGATCGCCGCCGCCGGCCTCGCCGTCGGGACGCCGGCGGCGTACCAGGTGCTGATCCTGGGCAACGCGCTCTCGTTCGCCGCTGCCGCGGCTCTGGTCTGGCGTACCCGGGAACCGCGAGCCGAGGGGCGGGTGGCCGCGGGTGCGGGGGATGCGTTGACGGGGGGCGCGGCCTCCGGGGGCGGCGCGGGGGCCGGGGATGCCGCGACCGGAGATGCCGCACTCGGGGATGCCGCGCCCGGCCGGGCGGGGGCGCCGAGCCCGTGGCGGGACCGGGGCTATCTGCGCTTCGTCCTGCTCGACATCCCCATGAACCTCGACGACTCGGTCCTGGCCGTCGGCCTGCCGCTCTGGCTCGTGGCACACACCGACGCACCGCACGCGCTGGTTCCGGCCTTCCTCGTCATCAACACCGTGCTGGTCGTCGTACTCCAACTCCGCGTCTCCGCCAGGTTCGAGGAACCCCGCCAGGCCGCGGCGGCGGTCTCCTTGTACGGGCTGACGATGCTCGCCTGCTGCACCCTCCTGGCCCTCACCTCCGGTGCCGGGACCGTGGCCGCGACGGTCGTACTGCTCGCCGCGGCGGTGCTGGTCACGGCCGCGGAACTGCTGCGGTCGGTGAGTTCCTGGGAGCTGGCGGTCTCACTCGCCCCCGAGGAAGCGCGGGCGTCGTACCTGGGGGTGGCGGGCATGGCCCAGTCCGTCCAGAAGTCCGCCGGTCCGCTGCTCCTGACCGGAGTGGTGATGACGGCCGGGCCCGCGGGCTGGCTGGCCCTCGGCGCGGGGATCACGGCCCTGTCGGTGCTCCAGCGGCGCTCCGCCGTCCGCCGCCTCGACTTCGTCCTCGCCCCATCCGCCTCCGCCTCCGCCTCCGCCTCCGCCCCCGCCGCGCCCTCGCCGTCCGCTGCGCGGACGGGCTGACGGGCTGGCGACACCGCGCTCCCTGGAGCCGGGTACGGGCGGAGGGGTACGCGTACGTAGGGCTCGGGCCCGGGCGGCCGGACCGACCATCGTCCAGGCGGAGTCGTGCGCGGTGAACCCGATGTGCGGGTAGTAGTTCACGGCCGCCGGGGCCGCCAGAAGGATCAGCGTGTCCAGAGGCCGGTTTCCGCCGTGGTGCCCAGCGCCTCCGCGCCAGGGCCGGGCCGGCCATTCTCCATGTGCGCCGCGAGCTCGCGGCCCCGGGGGGACCGGCGGGACGAGGGCGGCCGTGGACGCCCTCGTCGCCGACCGGGAGGTGGCGTCGAGGCTGGGCTGACCCGGCGAGGGGCTGATCCCCGGTGCCTCCTTTAGAACCAGGTGAGGGTGAGGGGGAAGGTGGTGGTGGCGGTGGCTCCGGTGGTGTCGGTGGCGGTGGCGGTGATCTGGAGGGTTCCGGTGGCCCAGGGTTTGCCGGTGATGCGGCCGGTGGTGGTGTCGAGGGTCAGGCCCCAGGGCAGTCCGGTGGCGGCGTAGCGGACCGGGGGCTTGCCGCCCGTGGTGGTGAGCTGGACGGTGCAGTTCTGGTTGAACTTGCAGCTCTGCGGGCCGGGGTTGCCCAGCTTCAGGTCACCGGGCGTGGGTGTGGGGGTGGGAGTCGGGGTGGGTGTGGGCGTGGGTGTGGGAGTCGGCGTCGGTGTCGGGGTGGGTGTCGGGGTGCCGCCGCAGCCCGGGGTGGCCTCCGGGGGGAGCGGGACGCGCCAGATCTGGGTGTCGTTCTCCGATCCGACGAGCAGGGTGGTGCAGTCGAGGTAGGTCACCGTCTCGCCCTGTGACTGCGCGGGCAGGGCCACGTCCGCGAGCTTGGTGCCAGAGGTGTCGTACACCGAGGCCGTGTTGGCCCCCAGGGGGCCGCCGCTGCGCAGGGTGTACGAGGCCCCTGACGGGGAGAACGCGCCGTCGGTGGCGAACACCGGGCCCGGCCGGACGGCGGTCAGGGTCCCCAGCTGCCCCGGTACCGGCGGCAGCGGCGCCTGGTACAACTGGCCCGTGGCTCCGATGAGTTTGCTCGCGATGTGGATCCTGCCGGTGACGGGATCGGCGAGCAGGGATTCGGCGTCGTGCTTCCCGTCTGCGTACGCGAAGCGGTACGTCACGGGCGTCACCGAGGCGTTGGAGAGCTGGTCGGGCTCGGCGAAGGAGTGCACGGTGATCTCGGCGCGACTGCCGAAGTTGTCGCCGATGTCGCCGACCAGGATCGCGGGGCGGCCGGAGGAGTCCTTGCCGATGGTCAACCCCTCCCAGTCGGTGTTGCCGACCCCGGAGACCGTGTACGTGGCCTTGAGCAGGCCGGTGGCGCCACTGCAGTCGATGGCGAAGACCCGGTTGGTGTTGCCGCTGTCGTTGACGGCGTAGAAGACGCCGGGGTGTTTGCGGCTCATGGCGAGCCCGCTGATCTCGGCCAGGCCCCCGGGGAGGGTGCACTGGCGTTCGGGAGCGGCGGCAGCGTTGGTGGCGCCGGACAGGGGTGCGGACGCGGGCATCGCGGCCGTGGGGGCGGCGTCCGCGGGCCCGGCGGCCGGTCCGGTCAGCCAGGCCGCTGCCGGCAGGACCATGGCGAGGGCCGCGGTGGTGAGGGCGGCGGCCCGCGGGGGTGTGAGGAGTAGTCGGAACATGCCCACCATGTGAGGGGGAGTCAGGTTGCGGCGCCAGGGTCAATCGTCCCCCGTTTGAGCATCGTTCAATGCCGGACGGGCATGTCCGGCCGCCGGGAGGGACCTCCGGTCGGCCCGCCCGGGACGTGTGGCGCCCGCGACCCGCACGGGTCACCGGGAGGGCTCGCGTACGGGTGCCTTGTGCCGGGCGTGCGCGATGAAGGCGCGGGCGGCCCGGCTCAGCGGCCGGCGGGCGTGTGCGATACCCACCGGGCGCAGGAGCGGCGGGGTGAAGGAACGTATCTCCGCCCTGCTGCCGAAGGCCCTGGCGACCACGTCGCGGTACCAGATGAGGGAGCCGCGGCCGTCGGTCACTCCGGTCACCCAGCCGAGGCGTTCGTCCACCTCCAGGCAGGGCACCGGGCGCACGCCCAGACAGCTGAACATGGCCTCCATCTCGGTGCGCCGGCCCGTCCCGGGGGTGGGTAGCACCATGGGCAGCCCGTCGAGTGCGCGGAACGGCAGCGGGTCGGGCAGTGCGGACCCGACGGGGGAGATGAGCACCACCTCGCGCTCCTGGATGTAATGGGTGGAGAGTTCCCCGTCGAGGGGGAGATCCACGAGCGCCAACTCGGCCCGGCTCTGGGTCAGTTCCTGCACCACGGCTTCGCGGCTGTCGTACTGGTGGAGTCTGACGTCGAGGCCGGGGTGCCGCTCCGTGAAGGTATGTACCAGCTCGGAGGCCAGATCGAGGGCCAGGGTGGGAGTGGTCACCACGGCCAGGGCGGCCCTGGCGCCCAGACCGTGGGGAGTGCCGATATCGTCGATCGCCTCCACCGCGTCGAGCACGGTACGGGCCAGCCGGACGACCCGGGCCCCTTCCGGCGTGAGGTCCACCCCCCTTCCCCGGCGGGCGAGGAGATCGACGCCGAGGTCGCGCTCCATGGCTTGGACGGCCCGGGACAGGGCGGACTGCGCGACGAACACGGAGGCCGCCGCGCCGGTGATGGAACGGCAGTCGGCGACGGCGACGAGGTAGCGGAGCTGCGCGAGGGTGGGGGTCATGACCGGACGGTAACCGGGCAAGGGTGTACCTGTAAGACCGCGGCGGGTGAACAACCATCAGACTCCGCAAAGGTGTTCATGCCGGACTGGTGACAACTCATACCCATGCGGCATGAGCGCGGGCGCCGCGGGCGCGCCGGCCGGCGGGCCGGAGACGGGCCGTCCCGGCGCAACACCGCAGGCCACGGCCTTGGCGGGAGCGTGCCGACGGCGCGCCCGGGAGGTCGTCCGGGTGGGCGGGTGCCGTCAGGGGTGCGAAGTGAACGGCTCCGGATGGCCGTTGACAGTGCGAGGCCGTCACCGCACGATGCATCGCGGCGCCAGGGAATTTGACCACCGTTCAACCCTGCCCCGACGCATCGCCCGGCCGTTTCGCGTGCCGTCCACCCCGGATCCCCGGCGGGAGGGCGTCTCGTCCGCCGCCTTTCTCCCACGCCTTCCCGGTCTTCCGTCCCGCACTGCGCCATGTCACACCGCACTGGAAGAGGAGCGTCCGTGTCCCCCCAACCCGAGCCGTCCCCCCAGCCCTCGCCTGCCCTTCCGCAGCAGCAGCCCCAGCAGCCCCCGCCGGCTCCGCGCACGGCGCGGCCTTCCCGCACCCCGCGGCCTCCGCGGCCCGTCCGGCCGGTCGGGCCCGCACGATCCGTGACGACCGGACCATCGGGGGAGGAGCCCGCGCCGCTGGGGGAGCGGACCGGGCCGTCGGGCTCCGAGCGGACAGGGCCAACAGGGCCAACAGGGCGAACAGGGCCAACAGGGCCAACAGGGCGAACAGGGTCAACAGGGCCAACAGGGCGGGCGGAGCGGGCCGAGCCGACTGAGCGGTCGGCTCCCGGGTCGATCGAGCCGTCGCCTTCCGCGTGGCGGCCCGGGCGGCCCGGGCGCCTCCGCGCCGCCGACCGCGACCTTGTCGTCGCGGTCAGCCCGTTCGGGGAGCCCAACCCGCGGATCGTCACCGCCGCGGAGCGCGCCGGCGCCCTGGGCCTGCTCGACCTCGGCCGGGACGCCGGGGCGGCGCGGCGCGGTGTGGCCGAGATCGCCCGGCGTCTCGGAGCCGGCCGCTACGGCGTACGGGTGCCCGAGGGCTGCCCGATCGGCCCAGAGGAGCTGCCGGCCGAGGTGGACACCGTGCTGCTCGCCGACCCCGCGGCCCACACCCCGGACGGGGTGGCCGGCTGGGCGGCCGCCGCGGGGCGGCCCCGGGTGTGGGCCGAGGTCACCGATCCGGCCCAGGCCGCGCTCGCGGTGGCCGCGGGAGCGGAGGCGCTCGTGGCCAAGGGGCACGAGGCGGGCGGCCGGGTGGGCGGGACCACCACCTTCGTACTCCTCCAACAGCTGCTCGCCGACCCCGCGTTCGGACTGCCCGTACGGGCATACGGCGGGATCGGGCCGCACACCGCGGCCGCGGCAGTCGCGGGCGGAGCCGCCGGCGTGCTGGTCGACGTACAACTGGCCCTCACGCCCGAGGGAGAGGCCGGGCTGCCCGCCGAAGTGGCCGCGGCCGTACGGGCCATGGACGGCTCCGAAACGAAGCTGGTGCAGGGCCACCGGGTCTACGCGCGCCCCGACCTGACCCCGCCGCAGGGCCCGGCCGCCGGCCTGCTGGGCGCCCGGGACCTGCGGACACAACTGCTCCCGGTCGGCCAGGACGGGGCCGCGGCGGCCCGGCTGGCCGTCCGCCACCGGACGACCGGAGGCATCCTCCAAGCCATCCGGGCGGCCGTCGCGGGACACCTGGAGGCCGTCGTACGGGCCCGGCCGCTGGGGGGCGGCCACGGCCCGGGGCGGCCGCTCCCGGTGGCGCAGGGGCCGATGACCCGGGTCAGCGACCAGGCGGCCTTCGCCGAAGCGGTGGCCGCCGGGGGCGGGGTCCCCTACCTGGCGCTCGCGGTCATGGAGGGGCCGCAGGTGCGCCGCCTCCTCACCGAGACCGCCGCGCGGCTCGGGGAGCGGCCCTGGGGCGTGGGGATGCTCGGCTTCGCCCCCGCCGAGCTGCGGGCCGAGCAGCTCGCGGCCGTCGCCGAGGTGCGTCCGCCGTACGCGATCATCGCGGGCGGCACCCCGGGGCAGGCGGCTCCGCTGGAGGCAGCCGGGACCCGGACCCATCTCCACGTGCCCTCGCCGGGCCTGCTGGAGCGGTATCTCGCCGACGGGGCACGGCGGTTCGTGTTCGAGGGGCTGGAATGCGGGGGCCACGTCGGGCCGCGCGCCTCGTTCCCGCTGTGGGAGGAGCAGATCGAGCTGCTGCTCTCCTGCCCCGAACCGGCCGCGCTGGACGTGCTGTTCGCGGGAGGAGTCCACGACGCCCGCTCCGCCGCGATGGCCGCCGCCGCGGCGGCCCCGCTGGCCGAACGGGGTGCGCGCATCGGGGTGCTCATGGGCACCGCGTACCTGTTCACCGAGGAAGCGGTGGCCGCGGGCGCGGTCGTGCCCCGCTTCCAGCGGGCGGCGCTGGAGTGCGCCGACACCGTACTGCTGCACACCGCGCCCGGGCACGCCACGCGCTGCGCGCTCACCCCGTACGCGGACACCTTCGAGGCCACCCGGCAGCGGCTCGCGGAAAGCGGCGCCGAGCCGCGCGAGGTGTGGGAGGAGCTGGAGCGGCTCAACCTGGGACGGCTCCGGATCGCCAGCAAGGGCCTGCGGCGCGGGGTGGACGGCGCCGGACTGGAGCCGGTGAGCGAGGAACAACAGGGCTCCGAGGGGCTGTTCATGCTCGGTCAGGCCGCCACCCTGCGCTCCGGGACCACCACGATCGCCGCCCTGCACGCCGAAGTCACCCAAGGGGCGACCGAGTTGCTCAGGCAGCGCGCCCGGGAACTCGCCGGCCCGGACCCCGAAGGCGGTACGGCGGACGCGATGGCCGCTGCCGCCACCGACGCCGCACGGCCCGAGCCGCTGGACGTCGCCGTGGTCGGCATGGCGTGCGCCTACCCCGGCGCGCCGGACCTCGCCGCCTACTGGGCCCGGATCCTGGACGGGAGCGACGCCGTGACCGAGGTCCCGGCCGAACGCTGGGATCCGGCCTTCCACTTCGACCCCGACCCGGCACGGGCGGGCGAACGCACCCCGTCCCGCTGGGGCGGCTTCCTCGGCCCGATGCCCTTCGACGCCCTCGCGCACGGCATCCCGCCGGCCTCGCTGGCCGGGATCGAACCGGTGCAACTGCTAGCCCTGGAGATCTCCGCGCGGGCCCTGGCGGACGCCGGGTACGGCAAGGAGCGGGAGTTCGACCGGTCCCGGACCTCGGTCGTGTTCGGCGCGGAAGCCGGCACCGAGCTGGCGGGCGCGTACGGGCTGCGCGCGCTGTACCCCGGATACCTGGGCGAGCTCCCGCCCGAACTGGACGAGCAGCTCCCGCGACTCACCGAGGACTCCTTCCCCGGTGTGCTCGCCAACGTCATCGCGGGCCGGGTCGCGAACCGGCTGGACCTCGGCGGCGCGAACTGCACGGTCGACGCCGCCTGTGCCTCCTCGCTGGCCGCGCTCGACCTTGCCTGCCGCCAACTGCGCGACAGGGACAGCGACATGGTGCTGTGTGGGGGCGCTGACGTCCACAACGGCATCAACGACTACCTGCTGTTCTCCTCGGTCCGAGCACTGTCCCCGGGCGGCCGCTGCCGGCCCTTCGACGCGGCCGCCGACGGGATCGCCCTCGGGGAGGGGGTGGGGGCGCTCGTACTGAAGCGGCTCGCCGACGCGGAGCGGGACGGCGACCGGGTGTACGCCGTGATCAAGGCGGTCGGAGCCGCCAGCGACGGACGCTCCCTCGGTCTGACCGCACCCCGGCCGGAGGGGCAGCGCAGGGCCCTGGACCGGGCCTACGCACGGGCCGGGATCAACCCCGGCGAGGTCGGCCTCGTCGAGGCGCACGGCACCGGCACCGTGGTCGGCGACACCACCGAACTGGCCGTACTGACAGCCCTGTTCACCGAGTCCGGCGCCGCCACCGGAGCCTGCGCCCTGGGCTCGGTGAAATCGCAGATCGGGCACACCAAGTGCGCGGCCGGGCTCGCCGGACTGATCAAGGCGGTCCGGGCGGTCCACTCGGGCGTACGGCCGCCGACCCTGCACCTCGACGCACCGGTCCCGGCCTGGAACGCGGAGACCAGCCCCTTCTCCTTCGACACCGGGGCCAGGCCGTGGGCGGTGCCCGCCGAACGGCGGATCGCCGGGGTGAGCGCCTTCGGGTTCGGCGGCACCAACTACCACGCGGTGCTGACCGGTTACGCGGGAGCGGAGGAGCCCCGGCACGGCGTGGAGGAATGGCCGGCCGAACTGTTCTGCTTCCGCGGCGAGGACCGGCGTGCGGCGGGCCGGGCGATGGCCCGGCTGGCGGCCAGGCTGGAGGAGAACGACGCGGCCGGGCGTCCGTGGGCGCTGCGGGACCTCGCCGCGGAGGCCGCGGCCGGGGCGGGTGCGGTACGGGTCGCGGTCGTGGCCGCCGACCTGGACGAGCTGGCGGCCCGGCTGGAGCTTGCGCGGGCCTTCACGCCGGGCGAGGGGGTCCACGTACGGGAGGACACGGCGGAGCCAGGCCAGGTGGCCTTCCTCTTCCCCGGCCAGGGCAGCCAGCGATCCGGCATGCTGGGGGAGTTGTTCACCGGCTTCCCGCCCCTGCGGGAGCTGCTGGACGCGGCGCCGGCGGCAGTGGTCTCCGCGATGTTCCCCCCGGCGGCCTTCACCGCACGGGGGCGGACCGCCCAGCGGGCCGCGGTCACCGACACCCGGGTGGCCCAGCCGGCCCTCGGGCTGGTGGGCTCGGCGGCGCACCTGCTGCTGGGGGAGCTGGGCGTACGGCCGGACTGCGTGGCCGGGCACTCGTACGGCGAGCTCACCGCGCTGTGGGCGGCGGGGGTGTGGGACCAGGAGAGCCTGCTGCGGCTGAGCGCGCGCCGGGCCGAAGCCATCCTCGCGGCCGCCGGGACGGATCCGGGGTCGATGGCGGCGGTGACGGCCGCGCCGGAAGAGGTACGGGAGATCGCCGCGCGTGCCGGATGCGTGATCGCGAACCACAACGCACCCCGGCAGTGCGTGATTTCAGGGCCGGCCGCCGCCGTGGCCGATGCGGTGGCCGCTCTGCGGGAGGCGGGCCTGACGGCGGCCCCGCTCCCCGTGGCCTGCGCGTTCCACAGCGAGGTGGTGGCGGGGGCGGCCACGGCCCTGGCCGAGGAACTCGCCGGGACGGAACTGGCCGACGCCGCCGTCCCGGTCTGGTCGAACACGACGGCCGGCCCGTACCCGGTGACCGCCGATGCGGTACGGGACCTGGTGGCCCGTCAAGTCGCCGAGCCGGTCCGGTTCGTGGAGCAGGTGGAGCACATGTACGCGGCCGGAGTCCGGACCTTCGTGGAGGCCGGACCGGGCCGGGTCCTGTCCGGTCTCGTCGGCCGCATCCTGGGCGACCGGCCCCACACGGCGGTGCCGCTGGACGTGCCCGGCGAGCACGGGCTGCTCCGCCTGGTCACGGCGCTGGCCGAACTGGCCGCGGCCGGCGTTCCGGTGGCACCCGAAGCCCTGTTCCGCGGCCGAACCTCCCCGCTCCCCGAGCGCGCTCCACGCCGCCCGGGCTGGCTGGTGGACGGCCACCTGGTCCGCACCCGGGACGGCAACCCCGTCCCCGGCGGCCTCCGCCCGGCCCGCCGGGTCCACGTCGCGGTACCCGAAGGAAAGGGAGCCCATCAGATGGCGCAGCCGAAGAACGGCACCGGTCAGGTGGGGAGTTCCGCCGAGTCGGGGGCCCACGCGAACGCCGGCCCCGCGAGCCTGCCGGCCCCTGCCGGGGTCGGGCACTGGCTGCCGGCCGGCAGCCCTGCGGAGGCCGGCTCGGCCTGGAGTTCCGCCCGGGAGGCGGCCATGGCGGACGGCCGCGAGAACGGCCGCCTCGCGAGCAACGGGCACGGCGCTGCCCCTGGCGGGGGTGGGCCTTGGTCGCAGGGCGCGGGTGCGGGTGCGGGCGCGGGCTCTGGCGTGGGCGGTTCGGGGAGTGGTGGTCCTTCCGGAGGCGGACACCGGCTGCCGGGCGGGGGGCCGGGTGCGGGTGGCTCGGGTGGAGGTTCCGCTCCGGTGGGAGGCCCGATGGGCGGGTACGCGGACCCGCACGACGGCCGGGCCGGGCTTCCGGCGGCCGAGGGGGCGACGTTCCTCTCCGGGAACGGTGGGCCGGCGGCCGGTTCGGTCGCGGGGGGTACGGATGGCCGGTACCTCTGGACCGCGAACGGCGGCCCCGGCGCGGGCCTTGAGCGGCCGGCGGGCCCGACCTCCTGGGCGGGCGCTCGCACCGGTCACATGGCCGAGCACACCGCACCTGCCCCGGCGGATCGCCGGGAGGAGGCGGTCCTGGAGTACCTTCGCGGATCGCGCGAACTGGTCCAGGCGCAGCGGGACGTCATGATCGGCTACCTTGCGTCGACCGCGACGGCGCCGTCCTGGAGCGGGCCGGCTCCGGCCGGGCACTTCGAGGTCACCACCGGCCCGGCCCGCGCGATCCCTCCTTCCCTCCTGGGTGCCACCCGTGGCTCCGCGGACTCGCAGGACGTGGGGGCGCCCCCGGACCGGGGCCGGGGGCAGGGGTTCACGGGCCCGCAGGGAGCGGAGGGCGTCCCGGGGACGCTCCAGGGCGCGTCTTGGGCTGCCCCCTGGTCCGAGCCCCGGCCGGACGGCCGAGGCGTGCCCGGGGGCGCCGATGGGGCCGGGCACGGTGCCCACGGAGTGGCCCCGGTGGGCGTGGATCCCGGTGTCGGGGGGTTCGGTGCGTGGTCGGCGGCTCCTGGTGGGGCGGCCGTTGACGGTGCGGTCACTGGTTCCGACGCCTCCTGGTCCGCCGCCCGGGTCGGGGGCGCGGCCGCGGGTCCCGGAGCAACCGGACCGTGGCCGACGGCTCCGGGTGGGCCGGCGTTTGACGGTGTCGTCCCGGGTTCCGGGCTGGTGGGCGGCGGGGCCACGGGCTCCGGGATGCCCGATGGCTTCGCCGCGGCTTCCGGGGCGCCCGGCGGCGTGGGTTTGGAGGTCGGGGCGCCCGGCGGCGCGGGCGTGGGGACCGGGATCCCCGGTGGTGCGGCCCCCGGTGGTGCGGCCCCCGGGGGTGGGATGCCCGGGGGTGGGATGCCCGGCGGTGTGGTCTCGGGATCGGGGATGCCAGGCGGCGAGGCCCCGGCGGACGGCCTGCCCGGGGGTGACGGCCGTGGGGACATGGGCGGCGGCGGGGGCGCGGCCCGTGCGGAGTCACGGTCCGCCGAGGAGGTGATGGACGTGATCGTGGAGATCGTCCACACCCGGACCGGGTACCCGCGGGACATGCTCGCTCCCGAGCTGGACCTGGAAGCGGACCTGTCCATCGACTCCATCAAGCGGGTCGAGATCATCGGCGCCCTGGCCGACCGGATCGGCCTGCCCCGGGATGCGGGCGGCTCCGCCGAGTCCGCGATCGAGGAGCTGTCCCGGATCAAGACCCTGCGCGGCATCGTGGACTGGGTCTCCGGCCACACCGCCCGGCCCGAGGCCCCGCCCGTCGAAGGGGAGGCCACGGCAGCGCCGGCGGCCCCGCCCGCGCTCGGCCGCCTCCGGGTGGAGCTGCACGCCCTGCCGCCCGCGCCCGGGGACCCGGAGGCCCTGCGGGGTCTGCGGATCGGGCTCGTCGGAGAGGCCGGGGACGGTCAGGGGGTCGTGCCCGCGCTCACCCGGGCCCTGCGGGCCCACGGGGCGGACGTCCGGCAACTGGCCGAAGACGACGCCGGGTTCGACGCCGGGTTCGAGGCCGGGTTCGACGCGGTCCTGGATCTCGCCGCCCTGCGGCCGGGAACGGAACCCGTCCTGCCCCAGCGCTTTCCCGGGCTGCAGCGGGCCCTGACCGGCGGTGTGCACCGGCTCCTGCTGGTCACCGTCCGCGGCGGGGCCGCCGGAGCGGGAGTGCACGGCTTCGCCCGCAGTGCCTCCCTCGAATATCCGGGCAAGCTGATCCGCGCCGTGGAGGTCCACTCCAAGGAGGACCCGGAGCGGATCGCGGCGCAGCTCCTCGCCGAGCTGAGCTGCGAACCGGCCGAGCCGGCCGAGCCGGCCGGCGCCACCACGTCCGTGGAGGCCCACGCCCCCGCCTCCGTCGCCTACACCGCCGAGGGCCTACGGGTCACCCCCAGGCCGGTACCCGCACCGCTCGCCCCCGGGGACGGAACGCCGCCCCTCGATGCCGACTCGGTGGTCCTGTTCACCGGCGGGGCCCGCGGGATCACCGCCCGGACCGCCCTGGCGGTGGCCCGGGCCACCGGATGCCACGTAGAGCTGATGGGGCGCACGCCTCGACCAGTTGCCGAAGCGGACGAGTTCGGGCACGCCGCCGACCGCGTCGCCCTGCGTGCCGCACTGATCGCCACCGGCCTGCGCACCCCTGCGGAGATCGAGGCCGCGGCCTCGCGGATCCTCGCCGAGCGAGAGGTGCGGGCCGCCCTGGCCGCCCTCGCGACCGTGGCCGCGTCCGTCGGCTACCACTGCGCGGACGTCACGGACGAGGAGGCGGTACGAGGCGTCGTGGCCGCCGTGCGGGCCCGCCACGGCCGGCTGGACGGGATCGTGCACGGAGCCGGGACCCTGAACGACGGACTGCTCCGCGACAAGCAACCGGCCGTCTTCGCCGAGGTGTTCACCACCAAGGTGACCGGCGCGCGCCACCTCGCCGCCGCCGCGGCCGAGCACGGCACGGCTCCCGCACCCCGTTTCCTCGCCCTGTTCGGCAGCGTGGCGGGCGTGTACGGAAACCGGGGGCAGACCGACTACGCCGCCGCCAACGACGCCCTCGACGGCCTCGCGCACATCTGGGCTGAGAACTTCCCGGGCCGCGTGCTCTCCCTTGACTGGGGCCCCTGGTCCGCCGAGGCGGGCGGCATGGTCAGCCCCGAACTGGCGCGCGCGTACACCCGCCGGGGCATCGCGCTCATCGACCCGGAGGCGGGCGGCGCCGCGTTCCTCGCCGAACTCGCGCACGGGACCGACGTACAGGTGGTCCTGATGGCGGCCGACGGGCGCGAGGGGAGTGGACGGCGTGGCTGACCGCCATCGACAGGGCCAAGGCCAAGGCCAAAGCCAAAGCCAAAGCCAAGGTCTGGGGCAGCGGCGGCATCACCGCGGCCCTCGGCCCACCGATGCGGCGATCGTCGGGATGGGGGCCGTGTTCCCGGGCGCCGCGGACCTCGCCGCCTACCGCCGCAACCTCCTGGCCGGCACGGACTGCATAGGCGACGTCCCGCCGGGCCGCTGGGACCCCGAGGTGTACTACGACCCGGGCGGCGCCACCGGACCGGTCTCCGGCGACCGGTTCTACTGCCGTCGTGGAGGCTTCGTGGACGGGCTCGCGGCCTTCGACCCGACCCGGTTCGGCATCATGCCGGCCACCGTGGAAGGGGCCGAACCGGACCAGATGCTGGCCCTGCACGCCACGGCCGAAGCCATCGCCGACGCGGGCGGCGAGAGCCGCCTGCCTGCCGACCGCTCGCGGATCGGGGTCGTGCTGGGGCGCGGCGGCTTCATGGGCGTGGCCACCGCCCGGCTCGACCAACGGGTCCGTACGGCACACCAGTTGGCGCAGACCCTGCGGGAGCTGGCGCCCGAGCTCGGCGAGCGGCGGATCGCCGCGGTGCGCTCCGCCTTCCAGGAGGCGCTGGGCCCCGAACGGCCCGACGCCTCGATCGGACTCGTACCGAGCTTCACGGCCGCCCGGACCGCCAACCGGCTCGACTTCCACGGACCGGCCTACACCCTGGACGCGGCCTGCGCCTCCTCCCTGCTGGCCGTCGACCAGGCGGTGGGGCTGCTGGCCGGCGGCCGCTGCGACGCGGTGATCGCCGGAGCGGTGCACCACTGCCACATCGCCACCCTGTGGAGCGTGTTCACGCAGCTGCGCGCCCTGAGCCCCAGCGAGCGGATCCGCCCCTTCGACCGGCGCGCCGACGGAACCCTGCTCTCCGAGGGCACCGGGGTGGTGCTGCTGAAGCGGCTGGCCGACGCGGAGCGGGACGGAGACCGGATCTACGCGGTGATCCGCGGCACCGGCGTGGCCGGGGACGGCAGGGCGGCGAGCCTGATGAGCCCGCTCGTCGCCGGCCAGGTACGGGCGCTGGAACGGGCCTGGCGGGAAGCGGGTCTCGATCCGCGGGCGCCCGGCGCGCTGGGGCTGCTGGAGGCGCACGGCACCGGGACTCCGGTGGGGGACACGGCCGAACTGAACACCTTGGCCCAGGTGTTCGGACCGTCTGCGGGCGGTGGTGCGGGGGTCGGGGCAGGCCGCGACACCGGCTTCGATACCGGCCCCGAAACCGGCCTCGACGCCGGGAACGCGATCGGGAACGCAATCGGCTTCGGCTCGGTGAAGTCCATGCTCGGCCACACCATGCAGGCCTCCGGCATGGCCGGGCTGATCAAGGCCGCGCTCGCGGTGCACGAGGGGGTGCTGCCGCCGACCCTGCACCTGGAAGAGCCGCACCCCGGCCTGGCCCGGACCCGGATGCGGCCGGTGATGGCGGCCCAACCGTGGGAACGCGGGCCGGCGCCGCGCCGGGCCGGAGTGAACGCCTTCGGCTTCGGCGGCATCAACGCGCACGTGGTGCTGGAGGAGGCTCCCGGCGCCGCGCGCCGCGCCGCGCCCCCGGGCCTGTCGGCGCCCGCGCGACCGGCGGCGCCCGTACGCCGGTTCCTGCCCCTGGGCGGCCCGGCCGCCCCGGTGGGGGCTCCCGCGCGGGAAGAGGTGCTGCTGCTGGCGGCCTCCGACGCGGCCGAGTTGTCGGCCCGGCTCGCATCCGGCTCCCCGGTGTCCGGCGGCGACGGGTCCTGCCGGCTCGCCGTCGTGGGTCCCACGCCCCAGCGGCTCGCGCTCGCCGCGAAGGTGGTGGCGCGCGGCAGGCCGTGGCGCGGGCGCGGGGAGGTGTGGTTCACGCCCGCGCCGCTGGGAGGCCGGCTCGCCTTCCTGTTCCCGGGCCTGGAGCCCGAGTTCGCCCCGGCGCTGGACGATGTGGCGGACCGGCTCGGACTGGAGCGGCCCCGGCTGACCAGGGGCGAGGAGCTGACGGAGCGGGCCCTGGACGCCATCGCGACGGGCCGCTTCCTCGCCCGGGTGCTGCCCGAACTCGGCATCCAGGCCGATGTGCTGGCGGGCCACAGCCTGGGGGAGTGGGCGGCGATGGTGTCCGCCGGGATGTACCGGCAGGACGCGGCCGACACCTTCCTGGACTCGCTGCGACCCGGTTCGGTGAAGGTGCCCGACCTGGTCTACGCGGCACTGGGGTGCGGGACCCGGCGGGCGGAGGCCGCGCTGCACGGACTGGACGGCGTGGTGGTCAGCCACGACAACTGCCCGCACCAGTCGGTCGTCTGCGGGACTCCCGCCGAAGTGGCCACCGCTCTCGAGCGGTTGAAGGCCGAGGGTGTCCTCGGCCAGGAACTCCCCTTCCGTTCCGGCTTCCACACGCCCATGTGGGAACCCTACCTCGGCCAGGTGCGCGCCGCCTTCGCCCGACTGCCCCTCCAGCCCGGGACCTTGCCCCTCTGGTCGGCGACCACCTGCGCGCCGTTCCCCCCGGAGCCCGAAGCGGTGCGCGAGCTCGTGGTCCGCCATCTGCTCGAGCCGGTCCGCTTCCGTGCGCTGACGACGAGGCTGTACGAGGACGCGGGCGTCCGGGGCTTCGTCACGCTGGGCCCGGGCAGCCTGCCGGGCTTCGTCGAAGACACCCTGCGCGACCGCCCCCACTTCTCGGTGGCGGCCTCCTCGCCCCGGCTCACCGGCCTCGCCGCCCTGCGGCGCACCTGCGCCGCCCTGTGGACCGAGGGCCACGCCCCGCGCTGGGACCGCCTGGCCCCGGCCCCCGGCGGAACGGGAGGCCCGGACCGGGCCTGCGCCGGACCTGCCGGACCTGCCCGACCACCGGCAGCGCGGGCGGCCGGGCGAGCCGTGCTCCTGGACCTCGGTTCGCCGCTGGTCCGCCTCGGCGAGGCCGCACGCGCCGCCCTGACCGGCCTCCTGCCACAGGCCACCACCCCGACCGCCCCCACCCCGACCGCCCCGGCGCCCGCGGACCCCCGGCCGGTCCTCCTCTCCGCCCTGGACGCGATCCTCACCGAAGGACAGCCCGAGCCGGAGTCCCAGCCACAGCCCCAGCCACAGCCACAGCCTCAGTCCCAGCCGGAGTCCCAGAGCCGGACCCACACCCTGCGCCTCTCCCTCGCCACGCTGCCCTACGTACGGGACCACTGCGTCTACCTGCAGCCCGACGGATGGACGGAGGACTCCGACCGGTTCCCCGTCGTCCCCATGACGACGATGCTGGAGCTGGCGGCCGAGGCCGCGCTGCGGGACGCCCCGCCCGGCCTGGCCGTCATCGGCTACGAGCGGGTACGGGCCCTGCGCTGGCTCCCCGTGGAGCCGGCCCTCGACCTGGAGGTCACCGTACGGCCCGCCGGATCCGGGCGGGTGCGCGTGACCCTCGGGGAGTACGCCGACGTGTTCGTCCTCCTCGGAGAACGCTACGGATCCCTGCCCGGCCCCGACACGACCCCGCTGAGCGAGCCCCGGCCGGCCCCGGTCAGCGCCGAGGCCCTCTACCGGGACCGGTGGATGTTCCACGGCCCCCGCTTCGCCGGGGTGCACGAGGTGCGGGCCGTCGGCTCGGACGGCATCCGGGGCGTGCTGCGGGCGCTGCCCGACCCGGGGGCGTTGCTCGACGCCGCCGGGCAGCTCTTCGGGCACTGGATGCAGTTGCGGCTTCCCGTGGACCGGCTGGTGTTCCCCGCCACCGTGGACGGCATCCGCTTCTCGGGGCCCCCGCCGGCCCCCTACGAGCTCGTCTCGGCCACGGCCCGGATCCGCGAAGTCCGCGATGTCACCGTGCGCGGCGACATCGAGCTGCTGCGGGCCGACGGCCGGGTATGGGCCCGGATCGACGGCTGGACGTACCGCCGCTTCGGCGCCGACGAGCGGGTCTGGCCGATGAAGTTCACCCCGGAGGTCTGCGGCATCGGCGAACCCCGTCCCGAAGGCTGGTGCCTGGCCCGCCGCCGCTGGACCGACCCCGCCTCGCAGGAGCTGGTGATGCGCCGCTACCTCGGCGCCGCCGAGCGCGCCGCCTACGAGCGGCTGGGGCCGCGGGCCCGGGCACCCTGGCTGCTGGGCCGGATCGCCGCCAAGGACGCGCTGCGCCACCTGCTCTGGGACGGCGGAGCCGGGCCGGTCTTCCCCGCCGAGGTGCCGATCGGCAACGACCCGGCCGGGCGGCCCTTCGCCGGGGGCGCCCTGGCCGGGGGAGTCCACCTGACGATCGCCCACAAGGACCGGATCGCGGTCGCCCTCGCCCACCCCGGTCTGCCGGTCGGCATCGACGTGGAACACGTGACCACCGACCCCGACGCGCTCATCCGCATCGCCCTCGCGCCGGGCGAACTCGCCCTGGCCGAGCGGCTGGCGGCCCAGGAGGGCGCCGGACTCCCGGCCGCGCTCACCGCCCTGTGGTGCGCCAAGGAGGCGGCCGCCAAAGCCGCCGGAACCGGACTCGCAGGACGCCCGCGCGACTGGCGGACCACCGGCGACCCGGGCTCCGGCGAGCTGCGGGTGCTCTCCCCGGACGGGCACGCGTATCCGGTGCGCACCACCTTGCTCGCGCTCGCGGACGCGCCACTGGCCCACCCCGACCACGTGGTCGCCTGGACCGACCGGCCCGCGACTCCGTCCCCCGTCCCCTTCCACCTCACGGAGACCAGTCATGGCAGCTGACATCCTCGCCGAGATCACCGGCATGCTCGTGGAGATCGTCGGTGACGAGCACCTCCTCGCGGACGAGGTCACGATGAAGACGACGTTCAACGAGGATCTCGCCCTGGAGAGCATCGAGTTCGTCGCCCTCGCCGAACTCCTCCACCACCGCTACGGCGCCGAAGTCGACCTGATGGGCTTCCTGTCCGAGAAGGACATGGACGGCATCCTCGCCATGTCCGTGGGCGAACTCGTCACGCACATCGGCCGGATCACCCACGCCTCCCTCACCCACGCCTCCCTCACGCACGCCACCCGCACCCGTGCCTCGGCGAGCGGCGCCCGCGCCGCGGCCGCGACCGGATCGGACGGCTGATCCCGCCATGGCCTTCGTTCCCGCGGGCGCCGTCCGCTTCCACGTCCAACAGCTCCCGGCCACCGCGCACGCCGCCGGCCCCGACACCGCCGACCGCCCCGTGGTCGTGTTCCTGCACGGACTGGTCGTCGACAACCTCTCCTCCTTCTACTGCCCCCTGGCCGTCCCGGTGGCCCGGGGCGGGCACGAGGTGGTCCTCTACGACCTGCGCGGCCACGGCCGTACCGAGCGCCCGGCCACCGGCTACGACAGCCGCACCGCCGTACGGGACCTCTTCGCCCTGCTCGGCGCGCTCGGCCTCGGACACCGCCGGGTGCACCTCGTGGGCAACAGCTACGGCGGGACCCTGGCGCTGCACGCCGCCCTCGCCCGGCCCGACCTGGTCGCCGGGCTCACTCTGCTCGAACCCCCGCTCAGCGGAGCCTGGGTGGACAACATGGTGGACACCCTGTCGGCGGCCGCCCTCAGCCTCGAGGACAGCGCGGTACCCGCCGAGCTGCTCACCCTGCGGCTGCGCAAGGCGGCCAACCTCACGGCCATCGCCGACGACCTGCTCAACCGCACCACCCTCATCGACGACATCGCCGCGAGCCGCACCTTCACCCCGGCCGACTACGCCGCACTGCGCTGCCCCGTCCTGATCGTCTGCGGCGAGCACTCCGAACTGGTCCCGGGGGCCCTGGAACTGGCCCGGCACGCCCCGCAGGTCACCGCCGTCGAGATCCTGCCGGGCCTCGGGCACGACGTGCTCAAGGAGAACAGCGGAGCGCTGCGCGCGGCCGTACTCGCCCACCTCGACGCGACGGCCACGGCCGCGGCGGGGGCACGCCCGGCGACGGCGGCGGCCCCGACGTCGACGGTGCGACCGCGGGCGGGAGCGCTGGTCCGATGAGGGTGCTCTTCACGGTGCCGCCGCTCGCGGGGCACGTCAATCCGACCGTGGCGGTCGGCGCCGAACTGGCCGCCCGCGGCCACGAGGTCGCCTGGACCGGCCCGCCCGGGGCGCTGGCCCGGCTGCTGCCCGAGCACGCCCGGATCCTCTCCGCCGGCGCGGAGGCGGGCGGCGACTACGCGATGATGCACGCCCGCTGGCGCGATCTGCGCGGGGTCGGGGCGCTGCGGTTCCTCTGGGAGGAGGCGCTGGTCCCCCTGGCCAGGGCGATGCTCCCCGGCGTGGTCCGGGCGGTCGGCGCCTTCCGGCCGGACGTGGTCGTCGCCGATCAGCAGGCCCTGGCCGGCCCGGTGGCCGCGCGGCGGCTCGGTGTGCCCTGGGTGACCTCCGCCAGCACCTCGGCCGAACTCACCCTTCCCTTCGCGGACTTCCCGAAGGTCGGAGAGTGGGTCGCCGCGCAGATCGCCGGACTGCTGGCGGAGTGCGGGGCCGATCCCGAGCCGGCCGGGGCGCCGTGGGATCCGCGGTTCTCGGAGCGGCTGGTCCTGGTCTTCTCCAGCCGCGAACTGGTCGGCGGGGATCGGAAGTTCCCGCCGCACTACGCCTTCGTCGGTCCGGCCTTCGGGGCCCGGCCGTCCGTACCCGGATTCCCCTGGGAACGGCTGGATCCCGAGCGGCGGCGGGTGCTCGTCTCGCTGGGAACCCTCAACCAGGAGGCCGGGGGCCGGTTCTACGGTGCGGTGCTGGGCGCCGCCGAACGGCTCGACAAGGAGGTCCAGTTGGTCCTGGTGGCTCCCGCCGCGCTGGTCGGTGCCGTCCCCGGGAACGTACTGCGGCGCGACAGCGTCCCGCAGCTTGCGCTGCTGCGCCACCTGGACGCGGTCGTCTGCCACGGCGGCCACAACACCGTCTGCGAGGCCCTCGCGCACGGGCTGCCGCTGGTGGTCGCCCCGATCCGCGACGACCAGCCGATCGTCGCCCGGCAGGTCGTGGAAGCCGGGGCCGGGGTGCGGGTGCGGTTCGGCAGGACCAGGGCCGAGGAACTGCGCGACGCGCTGACGGCCGTCCTGGACGAACCCGGCCACCGCCGGGGCGCCCGGCGGATCCAGGCCTCATTCGCCGCGGCCGGCGGGGCCGCCGCCGCGGCCGACCGGTTGGAGGAACTCGTATGACGCGCTCCCCGCTCCCTTTCCCCGCCCGGATGCCCCTCTCCGCGCGCCTGTCCGTGCCCCTCCTTCTGCCCGGCGTCCGGTGGACCTCCGCCCTGCTGCTCGCCGCCCTCGGCGCGGGCACCGTCCGCGCCGCCCGCCGACTGCGGGCGGTCCCGGTGCTGCCCATGGCCGCGTACGCGGACGCCGGGCTACCGCGCGCCGCCGGGTGGCGGCTGCTCACCGCCGACGGGGTGGAGCCCGACACGGCCACCTTCCTCGCCGCCTGCGCGCACGCCGACCGGGAGGGGCTGCAGGTACTGGACCTGCTGCCGGGGGACCTGCCCGCCGAGCGGGTGCTCAGCCTGCTGCGCCTGGTCGACCCGGCCGGCTACCGGCAGGACCGGCTCGGCGAGGGGCGCGGCGCCGGGTTCGCCGTGCTCGTCACCGAGGAGGTGCTCGCCCGCGCCGGGGTGGACCCGGCGGGCCCGGGCGCCACTCCGGCGGACCTCATGGCCGTGATCCGGCGCGTGAAGGAGTTCGCCGCCGACGCCACGGGACTGGCCATCGCACCCGCCCTGAGCTGCGGACCACGAGCCGCCGCCACCGGACCGGCGCGGGCGGCCGAACTGCGCGCCCAAGGACTGCCGCCCCTCGCGCTCGCCGCCGCGCAGCTCGCCGGGCTGGCCCTGCTGGCGGGTGTCGCCGTACGCCAGGGACGGTGGGGGGCCGCCGCGGCGGGGCTGTACTGGATCCAGCCCTACCTCGCCCTCGGGCGGCCCGGCACACCCCTGCGTCCCGCAGACCTCGCCCGGGCCACGGCCGCCCGGCCCGTACGCTCCCTCGGCGCGGCCCTGAGCACGGCCGCCGCGACGTCCCGTACGCCGGGGGCCGAGCCGGTCCGACCGGAGTCCGTGGCGGCCGACTGCCTCCCGGCCGCCTCCGTCCAGGCGTACCGGGCCGACCTGGCCGCCGGGACCGACCGGTTCTTCGAACCGCGCCGGCCGGACTGCCCCTGGTGCGGTTCCCTCCAGCTCACCGTCCGGGTCCGGGTGCCCGACATGCTCCAGGGCAAGCCCGGCCGGTTCACCCTGGAACAGTGCGGAGCCTGCGGGCACGTGTTCCAGAACCCCCGACTCTCCCTGGAGGGACTGGAGTTCTACTACCGCGACTTCTACGACGGCCGCGGCGGCGAGGGCGCGGCCACCGTGTTCGGCCGGCTCGGCGCCGCCTACCGCGGCCGGGCCGAAATGCTCCGCCCGCACACCGATCCCGTGTCCTGGCTCGATGTGGGCACCGGACACGGCCACTTCTGCAACGCGGCACGCGCCGTGTGGCCCGACACCCGCTTCGACGGGCTCGACATGGGCGACGGGGTCCGCGAGGCCGAGCGACGCGGCTGGGCGGAGACGGGCTACCAGGGCCAGTTCCCGGAGTTCGCGGTCAAACTGGCCGGCCAGTACGAGGTGGTCAGCATGTACCACTACCTGGAGCACACCCGGGACCCGCTCACCGAACTGGACACGGCGGCCGCCGTCCTCGCCCCCGGCGGCTACCTCACCATCGAACTCCCCGACCCCGAGTCCCGGATGGCCCGGCTGCTCGGTCCGGCCTGGCTGCCCTGGTTCCAGCCGCAGCACCAGCACCTGATCCCCTCCTCGAACCTGCGCGAGGCGCTGGCCGACCGGGGCTTCACCGTCCTCGCCGAGGAACACGGGCCCGCCCACCAGGGCAACGACTTCTTCGGTGCGGTGGCCCTGACCGCGACCCGGCTGGCCCCCGACCCGGACCGCCCCTGGGGGCCCCCGGCCACCACCGGCCGGCGCGTTCTGACCGGCGCCGTACGGCTGGCCTCGCTGCCCTGCTTCGCCGCCGCGGCGGTGCTCGACGGACTGCGCAGCGCCGCCGCCCGCCGCACGGACGGCGGCAACGCCTACCGGATGCTGGCCCGCAAGGACGAGCTGTGACGGGCCCCGGCGCGCGGACCGGCCCGGTCGCCGCCGTCGTCCCCGCCGTCACCGTCCCCGCCGTCACCGTCCCCGCCGTCCCCGCCGTCACCGTCCCCGACCCGGCCGCCGCCGGCCCCGGCCCCGGGGCCCCCACCGGAGGAGACCTCGCCCGCCGGGCCACCGCCGATCCCCTCTTCCGCCTGGTCGCCTACGCCCTGGAGGCCGCCCACGGCCGCCCCCCGGCCGCCGTCTGGAGCGCCCCGTACACCTTCCACCTGGGCTCCCCGGGCCTCGTCGCCGCGGCCGGCTGGCCGGTCGCGGCCGCGGCGGCCCCGCGCGCCGACGGCGTGGTACGGCTCAGCTCCCTGGCCCACCCGGCGGACGGCTGCGACCTCCCCCTGACCCTGTCCGGTCCGCCGCCCGCCACCCCGGCCTGGGCCGCCCGTCCCTACGCGCTGCTGCGCGCGCTGGCCCGGGCCGGGTATGGCCGGGGCGGGACCGACCTGCACGTGCAGGGCTCCCTCACCGCGGCCGCCGGGCTGGCCACGGAGGAGGCGGCCGACTGCGCGGTGGCGCTCGCGGTGGCCGACGTCCACACACCGCCGGGCGAGGACCCGGACCGGGTGCGGCTGGCCCGGCTCATGGCGGAGGCGCTGCCGGACGGAGACGACGCCCTGCGCCGGGGCGCCCTCTTCGCCCGGCCGGGCAGGGCCCTGCTGCTCGGCGACGGCGTGCCCCGGCCGGAGGCCCGGCGGCAACGCCAGCGGTACGTGGTCTTCGACCCGGCCGGGTCGGGCGCGCGCCTGGTGCTGCTGGCCCTGCGGCCGGACCCCGACGGCGCGCAGGACCGTACGGCCGACCTGGCCCGGGCCGTCGGGTGCGCCCGCCGGGCCGGAGCCCTGAGCGCCTGGCCGCCCGGGCAGCGGCCGGGGCGGAGCGTGCTGGTCCTGCTGCCCGAGGCCCGGCTGACGGAGGTCCGGGCGGCGGTCGCGGAGGACTTCCGCGACCGGGGGCTGTCCGTGCCCCGGTTCCTGAACATCACCGTCGCCGGAGCGGCCCGCCGCGAGGCGTGACACCGGGGCCTGACACCGGCCCCCGACCTTGACCCGACCCCGACCCCTAGCACCCCACCACTCATCACGAGGAGGAACCACCCATGCCCCTCAGCCCCCCGACCACACCGAGCGCGAGCGCGACCCCTCGCGCGAGACACCGGGTCCACCGGTCCGCCCTGATCGCCGGCATCGGCGCCCTCGGCCTGCTGGGCGCCTTCACCATCGCCAACTCCCAAGCCGCCGAAACCGGTTCAGCGGCCCCTTCGGCCACGGCCGCCCTGCCCGCGTACGACCACGTGGTCGTCGTCGTGTACGAGAACAAGCAGTACGGCGAGATCATGGGCAGCGCCAACGCCCCGTACATCAACCAGCTGGCGAGCGGCGGCGCGAGCCTGACCGGAATGAAGGCGCTGACCCACCCCAGCCAGCCGAACTACTTCAACCTCTTCTCCGGCGCCACCCAGGGCATCACCGGGGACGGCTGCTACACCCCGCAGTCGATGACCGCGCCCAACCTGGGACAGGAGCTGATCGCGGCGGGCAAGACCTTCGCGACGTACAACGAGGACCTGCCGAGCGAGGGTTCCACGGCCTGCACCAACGGCCAGTACGCCCAGAAGCACAACCCGTGGTTCGCCTTCAAGAACGTGCCGCTGAACACCGGCAAGACCTGGGCGCAGTTCCCGCAGAACAACTTCGCGGCGCTGCCGAACCTGTCGTTCATCGTCCCCAACCAGTGCAACGACATGCACTCCTGCTCGGTCGGCACGGGCGACACCTGGACGAAGAACAACATCGACGCCTACGCGCAGTGGGCGAAGGCCAACAACAGCCTGCTGGTGCTGACCTGGGACGAGGACAACTACCTCGGCTCCAACCAGATCGCCACCGTCTTCTACGGAGCGAACGTCAAGACGGGTACCTACTCCACGGCCTTCAACCACCACCACCTGCTGCGCACCTTCGAGGACCTGTTCGGCACGGCGACGCACGCCGGGAACGCCGCCAACGTGCAGCCGATCAGTGAGGTGTTCGGCTCGACGACCCCGACCCCGACCCCGACCCCGACCGCCACCCCGACCCCCACTCCCACGCCGACCCCCACCCCGACCTCGGCCGAGCTGAAGCTGGCCAACCCCGGCCCGCAGAGCTGCAAGTTCAACCAGAACTGCACCGTCCAGCTCACCACCACGGGCGGCAAGCCCCCGGTCCGCTACGCCGCCACCGGACTGCCCTGGGGCCTGACCCTCGACACCACCACCGGCCGCATCACCGGCAAACCCTGGGCCACCGGAACCCTCCAGATCACCGCCACCGCCACCGACACCACCGGAGCCACCGCCACCACCACCTTCCCCCTCACCCTCACCTGGTTCTAAAGGAGGCACCCGTGTACCTGTCGACCAGCCGTGCGGCGGACATCGCCGCAGACCCTCCGGCTCCGAAGGGCCCCCTGCGGGCCGTCCCCGGCACGGTGCTCGCGCTCGGCATGGTCAGCCTGGTCACGGATGTCTCCGCGGAGATGGTCACCGCCGTCCTGCCGCTGTACCTGGTGGCCGGACTCGGGATGTCCCCGCTCGCCTTCGGCGCCCTGGACGGACTCAGCCAGGGCGCCACCGCGCTGCTGCGCCTCGTGGGCGGACGGGTCTCGGACCGCACGCAGCGCCGCAAGCTCGTCGCCGGCACCGGTTACGCGATCTCCGCCGCCTGCAAGGCCGCCCTGCTCGCGGTCACCACCCCCTGGTCGGTGGCGGCGGTGCTCGCCGCCGACCGGACCGGGAAGGGGCTGCGCACCGCCCCGCGCGATGCGCTGATCTCACTGTCCTGCCCGCCGGGGGAGCAGGGCCGCGCCTTCGGCGTGCACCGCGCGCTGGACACGACCGGTGCCCTGCTGGGACCGCTGGCCGCGTTCGGCGTGCTCTGGGTGGCGGTGGACGGGTACGAGGCCGTGTTCACCGTCAGCTGCTGCCTCGCGGTGCTGGGCGTCCTGGTGCTGGCCCTGTTCGTACGGGAGAGCCCCGCGCCCGCACCGGAAGCCGGGACCCCATCGGTCCGTACCCTCCTGCGGATCCCGGGCCTGCGCAGGCTCTGTCTGACGGCCGCCGTGCTCGGCCTGTTCACCGTCGGGGACGCTTTCCTCTACTTGCTGCTCCAGCGCCGCCTGGACCTGCCGGCCGCCTGGTTCCCGCTGCTGGCGGTCGGCACCGCGGCCGTGTTCCTGCTGGCCGCCGTGCCCGTGGGCCGGCTCGCCGACCGGCTGGGCCGCCACCGGGTCTTCCTCGGCGGCCACCTGCTGCTGCTCGGCGCCTGCCTGCTGCTCCTGGCCCCGGTACCGCCCGGGCCCGCGCTCGTGTGCGGGGTCCTCGGCCTGCTCGGCCTGTTCTACGCGGCCACCGACGGGGTACTGATGGCCGCCGCCGGGCCGCTGCTGCCCCCCGGGCTGCGCACCACCGGGCTCGCGGTGCTCCAGACGGCGCAGGCCCTGGCGCGGTTCGCGGGGTCCCTGCTCTTCGGGGCCGCCTGGACCCTGTGGGGACCGGGCCCGGCGCTGGCCGCGGCGGCCGGGGGACTGCTGCTGGCCCTGACCGCCACCACCGCGGCCACGTCCGCCTTCGGGGGCCGCGGCCACGCCTCGGGGGAGGAATCCCCCGAGGGGTGAGGTCATCGGCTCAGGCCGGTGCTCCGCTCGGCTGCGGCTCCTTGGCGGCCCGCTGCCGCAGGGCGTCCTCGTCGGTGTCCGCGTCGTAGGAGATCAGCTTCGGCAGCAGGGCGGCCAGCAACGCCACCGAGGCCACGCAGGCGAGCCCGCCGCTCCAGAAGGCCGGGCGGGTGCCGGTCCAGCCGGCCATCGTGCCCGCGCGGACCTGGCCGAGCTGCGGGCCGACCGTGTAGGAGAGCACCTCGATGCCCGCGAGCCGGCCCCGCAGTTCGTCGGGGATCGTCTGGTTCCAGATGGTGGCGCGCCCGAGCCCGCTGAGCATGTCGCCCGCGCCGGCGACCGCGAGGCACAGCAGCACGAGCCAGATGTTCCCGGACCAGCCCGCGGCCGCGATGGCCAGGCCCCAGACCGCGGCCCCGCACACCACCAGCAGCCCGTGCCGGCGTACCCGCGAGGCCCAGCCGCTGGTCAGCCCCAGCGCCAGCGAGCCCACCGCGCCCGCCGCGTACATCAGACCCAGCGCCCACACGGCGTCGAGCTCGTCCGCGAGGAAGGGGAAGATGGCGTTCGGGAAGGCGAAGAGCATCGCCGCCATGTCCACGGCGTAGGTGCCCAGCAGCACGGGCCGGCTCCACGCGTACCGGGCCCCCTCGGCGATCCCCCGCAGCGAGGGCCGCTCGGCGTCCCGCGCGGGCGGAGCCGGACGCAGCCGCAGGCACAGCAGCACCGAGACGAGGAACCCCGCGACGGTGACCGCGTACGCGCTGACGTACCCGGCGTACGCGACGACCAGACCGGCCACGGCAGGACCGGCGATGGCGCCGAACTGGTAGCGCAGCCCGTTCAGCGCGGCGGCTGCGGTGAGCTGGTCGTGCGGCACGATCCGCGCCATGAGCGAGTCCATGGCCGGCCGCTGCAGGCCGGTCAGTGCCGATACGCCGGCCGCGACCACGTACATCGGCCACAGCAGGGGACTCGGCAGGGCCGCGTTGACCAGGAGGATCAGGGCGAGCACGCCGAGCCCGGCCTCCGTCAGCAGGATCATCCGCCGCCGGTCCACGGCGTCGGCGAGGGCGCCCCCGTAAAGACCGAAGACCACCATCGGGAGCAGCTCCACCGCGCCCATCGCACCGACCGCGAGGGGTGAGTCCGTCAGGTGCTTGATCTGGAGCGGCAGCGCGATCATCGCCATGAACGAGCCGAAGTAGGTGACCGTGCCCTGGTAGAACAGCAGCCGGAAATCGGGGCTGGACCGCAGCGGGGCCAGGTCGGGCAGTACGGAGGCGAAACGGGATCTGCTCACGAGTGGCCATCGTCGGCGGCCGACCGCCGGCGGGCAACCGATTTTCGCTCGTGGCCCGGGCCGCCGTCCGATCCTGCACAATCGGCGGATGAGCGATGCAGACCCCTACCTCTGGCTGGAAGACGTCACCGGCGAGGCCGCCCTCTCCTGGGTGCGCGAGCGCAACGAAGAAACGGTGTCCGCACTGGCTTCGGATCCAGGGTTCAAGGTGCTGGAGCCGGAGATCCGCGAGGCCCTCGACGACGACGGCAGGATCCCGTATACGCGCCGGCGGGGACGCCACCTCTACAACTTCCGGCAGGACGCCGACCACGTACGCGGCCTGTGGCGGCGCACCACCCTGGAGGAGTACCGCGAGGAGCGGCCCGACTGGGAGCCGGTCCTCGACCTGGACGCGCTCGCCGAGGCCGAGGGGGAGAAGTGGGCCTGGGCGGGCGCCGCCGTCCTGGCTCCCGATCACCGCCATGCCCTGGTCATGCTGTCCAGGGACGGCGCGGACGCCTGTGTGGTGCGCGAGTTCGACCTGGAGCAGCGGGAGTTCGTCACCGGTGGCTTCGAAGTCGCCGAGGCCAGGACCTATATCGGCTGGATCGACCAGGACCGGGTCTGGATCGGCACGGACTTCGGCCCCGGTTCGATGTCCGTCTCCGGCTACCCGCTCCAGGTGCGCCGATGGCGGCGCGGCACCCCCCTCGCGGAGGCGGAAACGGTCTACGAGGGCCGGCCGACGGACCTCAACGCATCCGGCTGGCACGATGACACGCCCGGTTTTGAACGGGACTTCGTCCACCGGCAGATCGACTTCTGGAAGCAGGAGCTGCTCCTGCTCCCCGGGGACGGAACCCCGGATCCGGCGGCCGGGCCCGAGAGGATCGAGGTCCCGGACGACGCCGGTGCCTCCGTCCACCGCGAGTGGCTGATCGTCGCGCCGAAGTCCCCGTGGCTCGGCCACGTCGCGGGCAGCCTGCTCGCCTTCGACTTCGAGGCCTTCCGGGCGGGGGAGCGGGAGGCGGCCGTGCTCTTCACCCCGGACGAGCACACCGCCCTCGCGGGCTGGAGCTGGACCCGCCACCACCTGATCCTCACCACCAGCGCCGACGTCTCCTCCCGGCTGGAGATCCTGACCCCCGGGCCGGGACCCGACGGCTGGAGCCGCACCCCGCTCGCGGGCGTACCGCCGCTGTCCACGGCGTCCGTCACCGGCACCGATCCGGACGTGAGCGACGAGTTCTTCCTGAACGTCTCGGGCCACCTCCAGCCGTCCACCCTCTACCGGGGTACGGCCCCGGCCGGCGCCGACGAGACCGTCAAGCAGGGCCCGGCCCTCTTCGACACCGCCGGCCTCGCGGTCCGCCAGTACTTCGCGCGCTCCGCGGACGGCACGGAGGTCCCGTACTTCGTCGTCGGCCCCGAGGACCGCAGCGGCCCCGGCCCCACCCTGCTCTACGGCTACGGCGGCTTCGAGATCTCCATGGTCCCGTCCTACAGCGCCGTCACCGGCCGGGCCTGGCTCGCGCGCGGCGGCACCTACGTGGTGGCGGGCATCCGGGGCGGACACGAGTACGGGCCGGACTGGCACAAGGCCGCGCTCGGGGCGAACCGGGTCCGGGCCTACGAGGACTTCGCCGCCGTGGCCCGGGACCTCATCGCCCGGGACGTCACCACCCCCGCCCAGCTCGGCATCGAAGGCGGCAGCAACGGCGGGCTCCTCATGGGCGCGATGCTCACCCGCGACCCCGAACTGTTCGGCGCGGTCGTTGCCCACGTGCCGCTGCTGGACATGCTCCGCTTCCACAAGCTGCTCGCCGGAGCGAGCTGGATCGCCGAGTACGGGGACCCCGACAGCCCGGCCGACCGGCCCCACCTCGAGCGGATCTCCCCGTACCACCAGGTCCGGACCGAGGGGCCCCCGTACCCGCCGCTGCTCCTGCTGACCTCGACCCGCGACGACCGCGTGCACCCCGGGCACGCCCGCAAGATGGCCGCCCGGCTGCGGGAGTCGGGTCACCCCGTCCTCTTCCACGAGCACCTCGGCGGCGGCCACTCGGGCGCCACCGACCACGGACAGAGCGCCTTCAACGAGGCGCTGGTCCACACCTTCCTGTGGGAGCGGCTGACCCCGCAGCGGTGACCCCGCAGCGGTGACTGCGCCGAGGTGACCCGCGCTGAGGTGACCCGCGCTGAGGTGACCCGCGCTGAGGTGACCCGCGCCGAGAGGGGAGTGGAGCGGTGGCGCAACGCCGTTGTCAACGGTGTTGCGCCACTTTTGGCAGGGGAATGTCCGCGGACGGGTGTCCGCGGGCGGGGCGAACGGGGCCGGCGGCCCCGGATCAGGCTCCGCGCAGCGCCCGGACCCGGGTCTCGATCGCGTTGATCAGTGCCTCGACCCTGGTCGCGAAGATCTGCTCTTCCGTGACCTCGGCCAGCTGGGCGCCGAGCCGGGTGATGTTGGGGAATCCATCGGGGTCGACCAGGCGGTACTCGCGGTTCCAGGAGGACTCGTCGGCGGCCCGTACGTCCGCGTCGAACAGCAGGTAGGCGGCGCGCTGGCCGACGTAGGCGAGGAGGGAGTCGCCGACCATCCGGTAGTGGACGGCGGCCTCGGCCCCTTCGAGGCCGGCCTCCGTCACCGCGCCGAGGATCAGCTCCACGACACGGAACTCGTTGGGCCTGCGCGTGGTCCGGCTGGCCATGGTGGAGCCGACCACCGGGTACCTGAGCGCGACCTCGAGGGAACCTTCGGCGAGTGCCCGCAGCCGGTCCTTCCAGTCGAGCCCCTCGGGGATGCGGTCGAGCACCTCGCGGAGCATGCGGTCGGCGACCGACAGCAACAGCTCGTCCTTGTCGCGGAAGTGCCGGTAGATCGCGGTCGGGTCGGCGCCGAGTTCCTCGCCGAGCCGTCGGACGGTGAAGGCGTCCTCGCTGCCGCGAGCCGCGATGCGCAGGCTCGCTTCGATGATCGCGTCGGGTGTGAGCTGGCTGCCGGCGCGCTTGGACCGGGTGGGTGTGTCGGATGACTTCGGCATGGTGGGGCCAGTGTAACGATGTGGAACAGAGGCAGCGCAACACCGTTGACAACATTGTTGCGCTCCCGTTCACTCCTCCTCAACGAACCAGCCGTGCGGGGCTCACCCGCCGAGCCGAAGGATGCGTCGATGGGCAACACCAGGCAGCGTGCCGACATCGTCTTCGTAGGGGGGCGGGTCTTCACCGGGACCTCTCCGACCCCGATCGACGCCGCCGTCGCCGTCGGAGGCGGCCGGATCATCGCCGTCGCCGACGCGGCCACCGTCCGCTCGCTCGCGGACGCCGACACCGAGGTCGTCGACCTCGCGGGAGGACTGCTCGTCCCCGGATTCCAGGACGCCCACGTGCACCCCGCGGTGGCCGGCGTCCAGATGCTCGGCTGCGACCTCAGCGAGGAGCGCACCATCGAGGGCTACCTCGCGGTGGTCGCGGAATTCGCCCGGACCCACCCCGAGGCGGCCTGGATCCGCGGCGGCGGCTGGTCGATGGACATCTTCCCCGGGGGCACGCCGACCCGCGCCATGCTCGACGCCGTGGTCCCGGACCGGCCCGTCCTCCTCACCAACCGGGACGGCCACGGCGCCTGGGTCAACACCAGGGCGCTCGAGATCGCCGGGGTCGACCGCACCACCCCCGATCCGGCCGACGGCCGGATCGAGCGGGAGGAAGACGGAAGCCCGGCCGGCACCCTCCAGGAAGGCGCCGTGGAGCTGGTGGCCCACCACGTGCCCCTCGCGACGCCCGACGAGGCCCACGCGGGCCTGCTGGCCGCACAGGAGCACCTCTTCTCCCTCGGCGTCACCAGCTGGCAGGACGCCATGATCGGCTCCTTCCCCGGCAACCCCGACAACTACGGCGTCTACCTGCGCGCAGCCCGCGAGGGCTCCCTGCGCGCCCGCGTCGTCGGCGCGCTGTGGTGGGACCGCGAACGCGGCCTGGAGCAGATACCCGAACTGGAGGAGCGCCGCGCCGGGGGACAGGTGGGCCGCTTCAACGCCACCAGCGTGAAGATCATGCAGGACGGCATCGCCGAGAACTTCACGGCCGGCATGCTGGAGCCCTACCTCGACGGCTGCGGCTGCGCCACCGGCAACTCCGGACTCAGCTTCATCGAGCCCGAGGTGCTCACCGAGGCCGTGGCCCGCCTCGACCGCTCCGGCTTCCAGATCCACTTCCACGCCCTGGGCGACCGGGCCGTCCGCGAGGTGCTCGACGCCCTCGCCGGGGCCCGCGAGACCAACGGGACCAACGACAACCGCCACCACCTCGCCCACCTCCAGCTCGTCCACCCCGAGGACATCGAGCGCTTCGCGAGCCTGGACGCGGCCGCCAACATCCAGGCCCTGTGGGCCGCCCACGAACCCCAGATGGACGAGCTCACGATCCCCTTCCTGGGACCGGAACGGGCCCGCCTCCAGTACCCGTTCGGCGACCTCCAGCGCGCCGGAGCCCGCCTGGTCGCCGGCAGCGACTGGTCGGTCAGCAGCCCCAACCCGCTCTGGGGCATCCACGTCGCGGTCAACCGCTCCGTACCCGACGAGGCCCCCAACGCGACCGGGACCTTCGAGCCGGCGCCGCCGTTCTTCCCGGAGCAGGCCCTCACGCTCTCCCAGGCGCTCACCGCCTACACCGCCGGCAGCGCCTGGGTGAACCACCTCGACGAGGTGACCGGCACGGTGGAGGAGGGCAAGTACGCCGACCTCGTCGTCCTCGACCGGGACCCCTTCGCGCACCCCCCGATGGAAATCGCCGACACCCGCGTACTGCGCACCTACATCGACGGCGAACTGGTCTTCGCCGCGACCGACTGAGCCGCGAACCGCCCGTATCCCCTCCGGCCGACCCGCCACCGGCCGCATCCCCTCCGGCCGTATCCCCTCCGGCCGACCCGCCACCGGCCGAGCGTCACCCACCCCACCGAGCTCATCCCTCAGGGAGTCAGACGATGTCATCAACCCGATCGGGATCCCCGCTGCACCGCGGCCGCCGCATCCGCAACGGCGCCGCGGCCGCCCTTGCCGCGGCCGCCGTCCTCGTCACGAGCGCCTGCAGCGGCGCCGCACCCGACAAGGACGCGGACCGGGCCACCGCGTACAAGATCACGGACAAGACGCCCGCAGCCGCCGGCAACGTCGACTCCTTCACCTGGTCCGTCTACGCCGAGCCGACCACCATCGACTACGCGTACTCCTTCGACTTCCCGCCCAACCAGATCCTCGCCAACGTCTGCGAGAGCCTGCTGCGCTGGAACCCAGACCTGACGACCTCCCCGGGCCTCGCGGCCTCGTACGCCAACCCGACACCGACCACCTGGGTGTACCAGATCCGCCCCGGCGTGCACTTCCACGACGGAACGGTGCTCACCGCCGACGACGTCGTCGCCTCCCTGAGCCGCAACCTCGACCCCGGGACCGGCAGCGTCTGGGCGAACCAGTACAAGAACGTCAAGTCCATCGACAAGACCGGCCCGATGGAAGTCACCGTCACCCTGACCAAGCCGGACTCCACCTTCAACAAGTACCTGGCCGCGAGCCCCGGCACCGTGGAGTCCGCCGCCACCCTGGCCAAGTCCGGCAAGGACTACGGCAATCCGCAGACCGGCGTGAACTGCACCGGCCCCTTCTCCTTCGCTTCCTGGACCTCCGGCCAGTCCCTCACCCTCAAGCGGTTCGACGGGTACTGGAACCAGGAGCTGAAGGCCAAGTCCGGCGAGGTGAAGTTCGTCTTCCTCGCCGACGCCACCACCCGCGTCAACGCCTTCCAGAGCGGCGAGGTCGACGGCGGCTGGATGGTCCCGCCGAACGCTTACGCCCAACTGGGCTCCACCGAGGCCGGAAAGCTCTACTTCGGCCGCAACACCACCGTCGCCGACGAGGTCGTCGCCAACCTCAAGGGCCCCCTCGGCAACCCCAAGGTCCGCCAGGCGCTCCTCATGGCCATCGACCGCAAGGGCATCGTCAAGGCCGGCGCCGGCGGGGTCGGCGAGGTCTCCGACTCCCTCGTCACCGACAACCTGTGGGCCGACGCACCCCCCGCGACCCGCGAAGCCCTCGTGAAGGACCTGCCGAAGTACCCGTACGACCCGGCCAAGGCCAAGGCGCTCGCCGCCGAGGCCGGAGTGAACGGCCAGGAGGTCGTGATCGCGACCAGCCCCCTGGACTCGCAGACCACGATCATCACCCAGGCCGTCGCCCAGGCCGCCACCGCCATCGGACTGAAGCCGCGGATCGACTCCCTCTCCGCGGAGAAGTACACGACCCTCTTCACCGACCCCGCGGCCCGCGAGGGCATCGACCTCTTCCTCACCTTCTGGTACACGTCCATCACCGACCCGCTGGACATGTTCGCCTCGCTGGAGACCGGAGCCTTCAGCAACTACGGCAACTGGTCCGACCCGGCCTTCGACGCGGCCGTCGAGAAGGCCGTCGGGGCCTACGACCCGGCCGGGCACGCGGCCGCCAACGCCGAGGCACAGAAGATAGCCTCGCGCGAACTGCCCTGGCTGCCCCTCTACACCCTCCCCGTCAGCGTCTTCATGGGCAAGAAGATCACCGGAGTCCAGCCCTCCATCGCCTACCTCTACTACCCGTGGGCGGCCGAGATCGGAGCCAAGGGATGACGGCCGCGGCGACGGCCGCGAAGACCCGCGCCGTACGGGTGCTGCGCAAGCTCGCCGGCATGGCGGCGACCCTGCTCGTCACCTCCTTCCTCGTCTTCTCCTCCCTCTTCCTGGCCCCCGGGGACCCGGCGAGCTTCCTGGTCAAGGGACGGAGCCCCAGCCCGGAGGACCTGGCCGCGCTCCGCAGCCAGTACGGCTTCGACGAACCCTTCCTGGTCCGGTACTGGAACTGGCTCGAAGGGGTGCTGCACGGTGACTTCGGCCGCTCCTACCTCTTCCACCAGGACGTCTCCGCGGTCATCTGGTCGCGGCTGCCCTCCTCCATGCTGCTGATCGCCGTATCCGGCCTGATGATCGCCGTGTTCGGCATCGGCTCCGGCATCATCGGGGCCCTGCGCCGGGGTTCGCGCACCGACCGCTCCCTGATGCTGCTCGTCACGGTGGGAGCGGCCGCACCCGCCTTCGTCGCCGCCCTGCTGCTCAGGTCGGTGTTCGGGGTGGAGCTGGGCTGGTTCCCCACCATCGGCAACGGCGAAGGCCTCATGGACCGGTTGCACCACGTGATCCTCCCGGCGGCGGCCCTTTCCGTCACCTTCACCGCCCTGGTGACCCGCGTGACCCGTTCGGCCATGCTCGACGAGCTGAGCCGCGACCACGTGGAGGTCGCGCTGAGCCGCGGAGCGCCACGGCGCACCGTGATCAGGCGGCACGTCCTGCGCAACGCGCTCGGACCGATCGTCACCGTCTCCGCGCTCCTGGTCTCCGGCATGCTGGTCAGCACCGCGATCGTCGAGACCGCCTTCGGAATGTCCGGCGTGGGCTCCCTGCTGGTGCAGTCCGTCGACCAGCTCGACTTCCAGGTCGTCCAGGCCATCGTGCTGCTCGTGGTGGCCGCCTTCGTCATCGTCAACGCCCTCGTGGACCTGGTCCACCCACTGATCGATCCGCGCACGGCCGCGGCGGGGAGCGCCCGATGAGCACCCTTCCCGAAACGGGCGTCCCGACCCGTACCCCCCGTGCCCGGCGCGATCCGCTCGCCCGGCTGCGACGCCTCGGCGGCGGCCGGCTCCAGCGGACCTGCCTGGCGCTCCTCGTCCTGTTCGTGCTCCTCGCGATCCTGGGCCCCTGGATCGCCCCGTACGACCCCACCTTCGGACAGCTCGGCGACACCCTCCTGGGGCCGAGCGCCCAGCACTGGCTGGGCACCGACCAGGGCGGCCACGACACCCTCTCGGCGCTCGTCGTCGGCACCCGGACCAGCCTGGCCGGACCCCTGGCGGTCGTGCTGTTCTCCACGGTCCTCGGTGTCGCCGTCGGCCTGTTCACCGCCTGGCGCGGAGGCTGGATCGACACCGCCGTCGGCCGGGTCCTCGACGTCCTGTTCGCCTTCCCCGCGCTGCTCCTCGCGATCCTCGCGGTGGCCCTGTTCGGCAAGGGGATGACGGCTCCGGTGATCGCCATGGCCATCGCCTACATGCCGTACACCGCACGCCTCGTACGGGGCCTGGCCGTCCGGGAGAAGTCCCGGCCCTACATCGCCGCCTACCAGGTACAGGGCCACTCGCCCCTCTACGTCACCGTCCGCAGGCTGCTGCCCAACATCGCCCCGACGCTGCTCGCACAGTCGACGGTGAACTTCGGCTACGCGCTGCTCGACCTCGCCGCCCTCTCCTTCCTCGGACTCGGCGTCCAGCCGCCCACCCCCGACTGGGGAGCCATGATCAACCAGGGGCAGGCGGCCGTCCTGCAGGGCCAGCCGCTCTCCGCGATCGCGCCGGCCGTGGCGGTCGTCCTGGTCGTGGTCGCCTTCAACGTCGTCGGGGAAGACCTCGGCGACCGGCTCGCGGGGAGGGACTCCCGATGACACTGCTCGACTACCAAGCCCTGCGCGTCACCCTTCCCGCGATGGCCCGCCCCCTCCTCGACGGGGTCAGCCTCACCGTCGCGGCCGGCGAGGTCGTCGCCCTGGTCGGCGAATCCGGCTCCGGCAAGTCCGTCACCGCCCGCGCCGCACTCGGCCTGTTCCCGCAGGGCGCCGAGATCGGCGGCCGGGTCCGCGTGGACGGCACCGACCTGGTCGGCGCCACCCCCGCGAGCCTGCGCGAGGTGCGCACCAACAAAGCGGCGATGATCTACCAGGACCCCCGGGCCGCCATCAACCCGGTACGCCGGGTCGGGGACTTCCTCACCGAACCGCTGCGCCTGGTGCACGGCTGGTCCAAGGCCCGGGCGAACGTCAGGGCCGCCGAACTGCTCGACGCGGTCGGCCTGCCCGACCCCGTCCGCCACCTGAACCAGTTCCCGCACGAGCTCTCCGGCGGCATGCTCCAGCGCGTCGTGATCGCCGCGGCCCTCACCGCCGAACCCCGGCTCCTGCTCTGCGACGAGCCGACCACCGCGCTCGACGTCAGCACCCAGGCCGAGATCCTGGCAGTCCTGGGCCGGCTCCAGCGCGAACGCGGCCTCGGGCTCCTCCTCATCACCCACGACATCGAGCTCGCCGCCTCCGTCAGCGACCGGATCTACGTCATGTACGCGGGCCGGATCGTCGAAACGGCGCCCGTCGCGGAACTCTTCGCCTCCCCCCGGCACCCCTACACCGCGGGCCTGCTCGGATCCTCCCCGCCCCTCGCGGGACCCCTGGCCCGCCTCACCCCCATCCCCGGCGCCCCGATGGGCCTGCTGGAGTCGGCCCCCGGCTGCGCCTTCGCACCCCGCTGCCGGTTCGCCGAACCGGGCCGCTGCGACCGGTCCGTGCCGGAGCTCGTGCGGCACGGACCGGCCGAAGTCGCCTGCCACCGCGCCGCCGAAATCGGCCTGAAGGAGGACAGTTGAGCAACCTTCCGAGCAAGGACACCACCCCGGAACTCCCTCCGGAGCTCCTCCGGGTGAGCGGACTGCGCAAGACCTACCGGACCGGCGGGACGGAGGTCGTCGCCGTCGACGACCTGTCGTTCTCCGTACGGGCAGGCGGGGCGCTCGGCATCGTGGGCGAATCCGGTTCGGGCAAGACCACCACGGCCCGGATGCTGATCGGCCTGGAACGCCCCGATGCGGGCGAGATCCTGGTCCAGGGCCGGCCGCTGGCGGCCTCCGTACGGGGGAGGCCTGCCCGGCTGGCCCGCGCCAAGGCAGTGCAGATCGTCTTCCAGGACCCCTACCTCTCCCTGGACGCGCGGATCAGCATCGGCGCGACCGTCGACGGCGTGCTCAGACTGCACGGCCTGTCCGACCGGACGGCCCGGGCCGCACGGGTACGGGAACTGCTGGCCCAAGTCGGCCTCGGCGACCGCGAGGCCGCCGCCCTGCCCCGCAGGCTCTCCGGCGGACAGCGCCAGCGCGCCGCGATCGCACGGGCACTGGCCGTCGAACCCGCCGTCCTGGTGCTCGACGAAGCGGTGTCCGCCCTCGACGTCTCCGTGCAGGCACAGGTGCTCAACCTGCTCTCCGACATCCGGCGCGACACCGGGATCGGCCTGGTCTTCGTCAGCCACGACCTGGCCGTGGTCCGCTACGTCTGCGACGAGGCGCTCGTCATGTACCGCGGCCGCACGATGGAACACCGCCCGGTGGGCGAGCTCCTCACCGACCCAGAGCACCCCTACACCCGGCTGCTGCTGGCCTCCGTACCCCGTCCGGGCTGGGACCCCGACTCGATCAGCCGGCGCCGCCGAGAGCTGGACCCGCTGACGGCGACGGCGACGGCGGCTCCGACAGCGAAGGCGACGGCGGCAGGGGTGTGACGCCGGGGCGGGTTCGTACGAGCCCGCCCCGGCGGCGAGGCGGACGGCCCGGCACCTCCGGGCAGCCGGGTGATCATGGCCGGGATCCGCCCTGGCGCCGCCGGAACGCATGGCGGAAGATCCCTCAGCGGGCGCCGCCCGTGGCTTACGATCGCCGCGGACGGTCCCGCCCGTGATCGCCGCTCGACCCGCACTCGTGGAGGTCAACCGTGTTCCGGACGGCCAGAGGAAACCGCAAGCGCCCCGCAGGTCCCCGCATCCGCGTCGCCGCCGCGGCCGCGGCGGCGGGCGCGTTCCTCGTCGCGGGATGCTCCTCGGGCGATGACGGCCCGAGCGAGGCGGCCGGCGGAGTGCCCGTCGTGGAGAAGGGCAAACTGACGACCTGCACCCACCTGCCCTATCCGCCGTTCCAGTTCGAGAAGGACGGCAAGGTCGTCGGATTCGACGTGGCGCTGGTCGACCTGGTGGCGACCCGGCTCAAGGTCGAGCAGAAGATCCTCGACACGCCCTTCGAAAACTTCAAGACCGGAGCCTTCCTGAACTCCGGCGAGTGCGACCTCGCGGCCGCCGGAATGACGATCACCGACGAGCGCAAGAAGAACGTCGACTTCTCCGTCCCCTACTTCGACGCCACGCAGGCACTGCTCGCCACCAAGAAGAGCGGCGTCACCTCGCTGGCCGACCTCAAGGCGAAGTCGAAGAAGCTGGGCGCGCAGGCCGAAACCACCGGCGAGAGCTACGCCAAGGCCCAGGGCTTCGACCCCGTCGCCTTCGAAAGCTCGGACGCGGTCATCAACGGACTGCGCACCGGCCAGGTGGACGCGGTCGTCATCGACTACCCCGTGGTCCAGGGCTGGCTCAAGGACCCCAAGAACGCGGCGGAGTTCACCCTCGGACAGAACATCGAGACCGGCGAGCAGTACGGCTTCTCGGTGAAGAAGGGCAACACCGCCCTCGTGGCCGCGATCGACAAGGCGATCACCGACGCGAAGGCCGACGGCACCTACAAGAAGCTCTACGAGCAGTGGATCGGCCCGCTGCCCCAGACCACCCCGTGACCTCCCGGCTGACCCGGCGCCAGCGCCGCCGGGTCTCGCAGGGACTGCAGTACGCGCTCTTCGTCGCGGTGCTGGTGCTGATCGCCGTCTCCGCGGACTGGGGGAGGCTGCAGAACCAGTTCGCCCAGAAGGACCTGGCGCTGCGGCTCTTCCCGGAGATCATCACCACGGCCCTGCGCAACACGGTGGTCTACACGACCTCCGGGTTCCTCCTCGGCCTGGTCCTCGGTCTGGTCATCGCCATGATGAGGCTGTCCTCCGTGGCCCCGTACCGGTGGGTCGCGAGCGTCTACATCGAGCTGTTCCGGGGGCTCCCGGCCCTGCTGATCTTCATCTTCGTGGGCGTGGCGGTGCCCTTGGCGTTCCCCGGTACGGAGATCCCGGGCGGCACGTACGGCAAGGTCGCGATCGGCCTGGGACTGGTGGCCGCCGCCTACATGGCGGAAACGATTCGGGCCGGCATCCAGGCGGTCCCCAAGGGACAGATGGAAGCCGCCCGCTCGCTGGGCTTCTCGCACGCCCGCGCCATGGTCTCGGTCGTCATCCCGCAGGCCTTCCGCATCGTCATCCCGCCCCTCACCAACGAGCTCGTCCTGCTCTTCAAGGACTCCTCGCTCGTGCTGTTCCTCGGCGTGACGCTGTCCGAGCGCGAACTGACGAAGTTCGGACGGGACCTCGCCAGCCAGACCGCCAACTCCACCCCGATCCTGGTCGCGGGCCTGTGCTACCTCCTGGTGACCGTGCCGCTGAGCTTCGTGGTGCGCCGCCTGGAGGCCCGCGCGGACAAGGCCGTGTGAGGAAGACATGCCACAGGAGACCCCAGCGGTGGACACGACGGCCAAGGACGGCCCGGAGATCGAGATCCGGGGACTGCACAAGTCCTTCGGCGCCAACCACGTCCTGCGCGGTATCGACCTCGACATCGCCCGCGGCGAGGTGGTGTGCGTCATCGGGCCCTCCGGCTCGGGCAAATCGACGCTGCTGCGCTGTGTGAACCTGCTCGAAGAGCCCAGCGAGGGCCGGGTCTTCGTCGGCGGAACCGAGGTGACGGACCTGGACGTCGACATCGACGCCGTACGCCGCCGCATCGGGATGGTCTTCCAGCAGTTCAACCTCTTCCCGCACGTCAGCGTGCGCGAGAACCTCACCCTGCCCCAGCGCCGCGTCCTGGGCCGGAGCAAGGCCGAGGCCGAGGCCGTGGCCCGGGAGAACCTCGCCCGCGTCGGCCTCTCCGACAAGTCCGAGGCGTACCCGGCCCAGTTGTCCGGCGGCCAGCAGCAGCGGGTGGCGATCGCCAGGGCCCTGTCCATGGGCCCGGAAGTGATGCTCTTCGACGAGCCGACCTCGGCGCTGGACCCCGAACTCGTCGGCGAGGTGCTCGCGGTGATGCGGGTCCTGGCGGGCGAGGGCATGACGATGATGGTGGTCACCCACGAGATGAGCTTCGCCCGCGAGGTCGCGGACCGGGTCGTGTTCATGGACGGCGGGGTCATCGTCGAGCACGGCCCGGCGGCCCAAGTGGTCGGGGATCCCCGGCAGGAGCGGACCAGGAGCTTCCTCAACCGGATCCTGGATCCGGCGTCGGCCGAGCCGCCCGGGCCCCGGGACGAGGAACCGGGCCGGGCCGCGGACGCCTGACCGGCCCGGGCACCTGACCGCGTTCCGTCCCTGACGGCGTCGAGCCCCCGACCGGACGGGGTTCCCGAGCGAGTCGTGCACCCGCGGGGCCCGAGCTCGGCGCCGCGCTGCCCATGGGGCAGGATGGCAGTCCGTTCCGGATGCGCACGCATGCGCGAACGCGGCCCCACGCACGACGAACTGACAGGTGACAAGGTGACCACACCCCTCATCGGGCGGCCCGCAGGGCCGGCCCCCGCCTCCCTGGTCCGGCGAGCGGCGGAGGACGTCCGTTGAGCCGGGACCTCGTCCTGCACGACTGGCTGATCGCCGGCATCGCGCTGGCCGCGGGCGGTCTCGCCGGGCTGCTGCTGCGCGCCCTCGTGCGGTGGCTGTCCAAGCACGCCCTCAGGACCCGGTGGAGCGGCGACGACATCATGGTCGACGCGCTGCGCACCCTCGCACCCGCGGCGGCCGTCATCGCGGGCGCCGCCGTGGCCGCCTCGACGCTGCCGCTCAGCGCACGCGTCTCCGGGTGGGTGAACCACTCGCTGACCGCGCTGCTGATCCTCGTCGCCACGGTCGGCGTGGCCCGCGTCGTCGCCGGCCTCGTCCAGTCCGTGGCCCAGGCGCGGACGGGAGTGGCCGGATCGGCCACCATATTCGTCAACATCACGCGCGTTCTGGTGCTCGCGATCGGCCTGCTCGTCGCCCTCGAATCCGTGGGCGTGTCCATCGCACCCTTGCTCACCGCCCTCGGCGTGGGCGGTCTGGCGGTGGCCCTGGCGCTGCAGGACACCCTGGCCAACCTCTTCGCGGGCGTGCACATCCTCGCCTCGAAGACGGTGCAGCCCGGTGACTACATCCGTCTGACGAGCGGTGAGGAGGGGTACGTCGTCGACATCAACTGGCGCAACACCGTGGTCCGCAACCTGTCGAACAACCTGGTGATCATCCCCAACGGGCGGCTCGCGCGCACGAACATGACCAACTTCACCCAGCCGGAACAGCAGTTGTCGATCATGGTCCAGGTGGGAGTGGGCTACGAGAGCGACCTGGAGCACGTCGAGCGGGTGACCCTCGAGGTGGTCGACGGGGTCATGGCGGACATCAACGGCGCGGTCCCCGACCACGAAGGAGCCGTACGCTTCCACACCTTCGCGGACTCCAGGATCAACTTCACGGTGATCCTCGGCGTCGGCGAGTTCAGTGACCAGTACCGGATCAAGCACGAGTTCATCAAACGCCTGCACAGCCGGTTCCGGGCGGAGGGCATTTCGATCCCGGCCCCCACGCGGACGGTCGCGCTCCACCAGGAGGACTCCCGGTCCGTGCCGCTCGCAGGGGTCGCGCTGGTCTCTCCGGTGTCGCCGGTCCCGCATCAGCGCGAGGCGCCGGTCACGGCCCTGGCGGACGGTGTGCGGTAGCGAGGGAGGTAGCGAGGGACACCGGCGGATGGGGGCGCGGAGGCGGGTCATAAGCTGACGCCCCGGGGTCCGCGCCCCGTCGTCTCCCGCACCGCGCAGTCCATCGAAAGGACCCTGTCATGAGTGAGAAGGCCCGCAAGCTCTTCGACGCGCTCGACCTGAACAGCGACGGGGTGCTGACCAGGGTCGAGGTGATCACGGCCCTGCGCAGCAAGGGCCCCACCCTCGCAGCCCAGGGCGATCTGCCCTTCTGGGCCGTGGGCGACGTCGACACCTCCTCGGCCCTTTTCGACCGGGCGAACGCGGACGGCGACGACGTGCTGTCCTTCGAGGAGTTCGAGCGCGAGGTCGACCGCCGCTTCGGCTGGTAGCCGCGAGCGGGCCCCGGACCAGGGCTGGTCCGGGGCCCGGCTCAGGGCCTGCTCGGCGTCTGCAGGGCGGCTGCCCGGCGGCTGCTCAGTCGCGGACCCCGTCGCAGGCGATCCGCAGGTGCCGGGGCCCGCGCAGGACCGCGTTCTGCCGGTAGGGCGGCGGATCCTCCAGCAGCCGCGGGTTCTCCAGCCGCCGGGCCAGCTCGCTCAGCGCGAGCTGGGCCTCCAGCCGTGCCAGCGGGGCGCCGAAGCAGCTGTGGATGCCGCTGCCCAGGCCCAGGTGCTGGATGTCCTTGCGGTACGGGTCGAAGCGGTCCGGGTTCTCGAAGCGGTCGGGGTCCCGGTTGCCGGAGGCCAGGATCAGCCACATCGAGGAGCCCTTCGGGATGGTGACCCCGCCGACCTCGATGTCCACGAGCGGGGTGCGCTGCGGCAGCAACTGCACCGGCGGCTCGAACCGCAGCAGTTCCTCCACCAGCGGCACGGCCAGTCCGGGCTCCTGCCGCAACTGCGCCAGCACGTCCGGGTTGCGCAGCAGGGTCAGCATGCCGTTGGTGATCAGGTTGACCGTGGTCTCGTGGCCGGCGATCAGCAGCAGGGCCGCCGTGCTCAGCAGCTCCATCGTGGACATGGACTCGTCCGGGCCGTGTCCCACGGCCAGTTGGGAGAGCATGTCCTCGCCGGGATCCTTGCGGCGCTGTTCGATCAGCCCGGCCAGGTACATGCCCAGCTCCATGCGGGAGTCGTGGGTCTTGCGCTGACGTTCGGCCGGATCGGCGTCCGGATCGGGGTCCAGGCTCGCGGCGAGGGTGTCGGCCCAGACGTGGAACTTGGGCTCGTCCTCGCGCGGTACGCCGAGCAGCTGGCAGATCATCGTCACCGGGAACGGGTACGCGAACTGGTCGACGAGGTCGATGTTCTCGGTGTCCCCGAGGTTGTCGATGAGACCGGTGACGATGTCCTTCAGGCCGCCGCGCATCCCGTCGACGCGGTGCGGGGAGTGCGGCGGCCCGAAGGGCCGGTTCGTCATCCGGCGCAGCCGGTCGTGCTCCGGCGGGTCCAGCTTCAGGAAGCTCGGCGGCAGCGCGGTCTCCTCCGCCTCCCCGCCCTCGGCCAGCGGGTCCCCGGCCGTGGCGGCCAGGTTGCGGGCGTCGGAGCTGAGCCGCGGATCGTGCAGCAGGCTCTGGATGTCGTAGTAGGTGCTGATGACGTACGGTCCGGTCCCGTCGTGGAAGACGGGGGTCTTGCGCAGCTCCTCGTACAGCGGGTACGGGTTCGCGCGGCTGGAATAGTCCAGGATCTGGCTCAGGATGCCGTGGGCCATGGGAGTCCTCCGGGTACGTGCGGGTCAGTGCCCGGCGGGGGTGAAGGTGGCGATCCGGCGGTCGGCCGGCGAGTACCCGCTGAGGGTGATGGTCGGGCCGTGCGTGGGCAGGGAGGGGTCGGGGAAGTCGGCCGGGATCGGCCGCTGCCCGTCGGGGCGCCGGTCCACCGTGGTGAACGGCGGCGGGAAGGGCGCGCAGGCCTCGATCTGCTTCTCGTAGAACTGCAGCCAGCGCCCGTTGTCGAAGGTGACCGCGCCGATCACCCGGCCCTGGTAGCCGTAGACCGCGGTGAACCGGCGCTCGGACCGCGACCCCTGGGTGATCATGATCTCGCTGCCCATGGAGGGAACGCCCACGGACTTGATGTTCACCCCGAACTGAGAGGACCAGAACGCCGGCACCCACAGGTGCGGCCGGCGGTCGGTGCCCTCGCTCAGCATGTTGTGGGCGGCGGTCTCGGCCTGCGCCACGGCGTTGCCCCAGTGCTCCAGGGAGAGGAACTGGTAGCCGAACAGCGCGTGCGGGGAACGGGCCACGTCGCCCGCCACGTAGATGTCGTCGGTGACGATCCCGCGGAGGTCGAAGGCCCGGCAGCCCGCGTCGCAGGCGATGCCGCGCGGACCCGCGCCGAGTCCGGAGCCGGTCAGCCACTCGGTGTTGCGCTGGGCTCCGAGGGAGACGACCACCACGTCGCATTCCAGCGTGGTGCCGTCGGAGAGGTGTGCGGCCCGCACGCGTCCGGTGGAGTCGCCCTCCAGTGCGGTCACCATGATCCCGGTCCGCAGGTCCACGCCGTTCTCCCGGTGGAGTTCGGCGGCGACCGCCCCGATCACCCCGCCCAGGGCGCCGACCAGGGGGCCGTCACCGCGTTCGGCGACGGTCACCTCCAGTCCGCGCTCCCGGCACGCCGAGGCGATCTCGGAGCCGGTGAACCCGGCGCCGATGACCAGGACCCGGCGCGGTCCGGCCGCCAGGGCGCGGGCCAGGCCCGCCCCGTCCTCGCGGGTGCGCAGGGTGAAGACCCCGTCGAGCTCGCCCTCTGCCTCGTTCGGCCAGGGCCGGGCCCGGACGCCGGTGGCGATCAGGAGACGGTCGTACGGGACCTCCTCGCCATCGGCGAGCTTGACCGTACGGGCCGCCATGTCGAGCCCCGTGGCCGCGACGCCCAGGCGCCATTCGGCGTCGATGTCGAGCCGTCGGGGGAGCAGGGTGCCGTCGGCCTCGGCCTTGCCCAGCAGCACCTGCTTGGACAGCGGCGGGCGGTCGTACGGCTCGTGGCGCTCGTCGCCGACCAGGGTCAGTGAGCCGGCGAAGCCCTTCTCCCGCATGACCTCGGCGGCGCGCAGGCCGGCCAGCGAGGCACCGACGACCACGATCCGGCCGGAGCGCTTGAGCTGGTCCAGGGCGGTGTCAGCCATCGGAGGCCTCGCCCCCGGCGCCGGAGGCCGCGGTCGCCGGGGTGCGCGCGGCGGCGCCGTCCGGCCGGTCCAGATCGTCCACGAGGATGGCCTGGACGGGGCAGGCGGCGGCGGCCTGGGCCACGCGCTCGCGCTGGGCCTCCTGGGCCTGCGGATCGTAGAGCAGCCCCTCGTCCCCGTGCATCGCGAAGACGTCGGGGGCGAGGAAGGCGCACTGCGCGTATCCCTGGCACCGGTTGAGATCGACGACGAGCCTCAGCAAGGTGTGGTCCTTTCGGTGCCCCCCTGGGCTTCCCGCACCAGCGTGCGCGCGGTGGTGCCGGGAAGCTCGTAGGCGGCGGCTATTGGAGTGAGGGTTGTGGCGCCCGTCAGGGGGCCTGGCTGGGGCGGCCCCGGCCCGACCGCAGGATGTACAGGCTCACGAGCAGGGCCCAGGCCGGGAAGACCAGCTCGGACCAGGGCACGGAGGAGCCCGCCACGAGCAGCACCAGACCGGCGAGGTACCCCGCCAGGGCCAGCGGGCGCGGAAAGACCCCGAGCCGGCGGCCGATCGTGGAGGTCGCGAACACGAACACGGCGGCCATCCGCATCCCGTACGTGGTCAGCAGGTTGTAGGCGAAGTGGCGGCCGAAGTCCTGGGGCTGATCGGCGTCCAGCACCGTCCCGGCGGCCGCGGCGGCGCCGAAGAGGCTGGCGACGAAGATCAGCCCGCTGCCCAGGAAGACGGTGGCCACGAACCGGTCCTCGGCCTCGCCGGAGTGCTCCCGCAGCGCGCCCATGAACCACAGGAAGGCGATGCCCGCGAAGGGGACGAGCTCCAGCGCCGTGGTCACCGCGTCCCGCTGCCCGGAGGTGATCTCGACCTCGGCCGCGCCGCCCCCCTCCGGGAGGGCGATCCGGGCCAGCACGATCGCCGCCGCCATGAGGGCGGCGAAGAGGATCCCCGCGAGCCCCGCCGCCCTGGGGGTGCTCAGGCTCTGCCGGGGGGCGGTCTCCGGCGCTTCTGGTCTCATGCGTCCAGCAAGCCCCGGGTGCGGCCGTGGTGCCAGCGGGGCCGTGCGCCCGGGTGACACGGGTCGCGGTCCCCGGACCCGAGAGGTGGATGTAAGAAATTATTGACACCAGGTATGGATCCTTTTACCTTGGTGATGTCAAAGTTCTTTTACATGGGAGCGGGTGCGGTCGTGGCGTTCGAAGAGAAGCGCGCATGGATCATGGGGGTGGTCGCGGTCATCGGGTACGCGGTCTACCTGGCTCTCGTGCTGGGCCGGTCCGGCGACGGCGTCCCCCTCGCCGAGGTCCCGTACGTCACGCCGCTGCTCTGGACGGTCGGCGGCGCCATCGCCGCCGCGATCCTCCTCAACATCGCCGTGGCGGTGGCCGGGCCCGGCGAGGCCGACGTCAAGGACCAGCGGGACAAGGAGATCGGCCGCCTCGGCGAGCACGCCGGGCAGTCCTTCCTCGTCATCGGCGCCGTGACCGCGCTGATCCTCTCGATGGCCGGCGCGGACCGCTTCTGGATCTCGAACGCCCTCTACCTGGGCTTCGTCCTTTCGGCCGTGCTCGGCTCGGTCGTCAAGCTCGCCGCCTACCGCTGGGGGTTCCAGTCGTGGTGAAGCCGACCGGCATCACGAACCGGATCAGGATCCTGCGCTTCGAGCGCGGGGAGATGACCCAGGCGGAGCTGGCGGAGCGCATCGGAGTGACCCGCCAGACCGTCATCGCCATCGAGAAGGGCCGCTACTCGCCTTCGCTGGAGACGGCGTTCAGGATCGCCCGCGTCTTCGCGGTGCCCCTTGAACAGGTATTCCAGTACGCCGATGGCGCGGACGATGCGGACGGCGCAGGCGACACGGACGACACGGACGACACCGACGAGGAAGGGACGGCGCCGTGAAGGCGATCGTGCAGGACGCGTACGGCTCGAGCGAAGTACTGGAGCTCAGGGACATCGAAACGCCGAGACCGGGCAGGGGAGAGGTGCTCATAGCCGTCCGGGCCGCCGCGCTCGACGCGGGGGTCTGGCACCTCATGAGCGGCAAGCCCTACCTGCTGCGCCTCCTGGGCTACGGACTGCGCGCGCCCGGCGTGCCCGTGCGCGGCCGGGAGGTCTCCGGGCGGGTCGAGGCGGTCGGCGAGGGGGTGAGCGCCTTCCGCGTGGGGGACGAGGTGTTCGGCATCTGCGAGGGCTCCTTCGCGGAGTACGCCACCGCCCGGCAGGACAAGCTGGCGCTCAGGCCCGCCGGGATGCCCCTGGAGGCGGCGGCGGCCCTCCCGATCTCGGGGCTCACCGCCCTCCAGGCGCTGCGTGACGCGGGGCGCGTACGGCCGGGGCAGCGGGTCCTGGTCATCGGCGCCGCGGGCGGGGTCGGCACCTTCGCGGTGCAGTTGGCCAAGGCGTACGGGGCGCACGTCACCGGAGTGTGCAGCACCACGAAGACGGAGCTGGTGCGCGGGCTCGGCGCGGACGAGGTCATCGATTACACCCGCGAGGAGTTCGCGGACGGCGTCCGCCGCTACGACCTCATCCTGGACACCGCGGGCAACCGGGCCCTGTCGCACCTCCGGCGCGCCCTGACCCCGCGCGGGACGCTCGTGATCGTCGGAGGCGAGGGCGGCGGCCCCTGGCTGGGCGGCATGGGCCGGGTCCTGTGGGCCGCGCTGCTGAACCCCTTCGTGCGCCACGGCCTCAAGGGGTTCATCTCCGCCGAGCGTCAGGCGGACCTGGAGGTCCTGCGCCGGCACGTCGAGGACGGCACCCTGTCCCCGGCCGTCCACCTCACCTGCCGGCTCGCCGAGGCCCCGGAGGCCATCGACCGGATCCACCGGGGCGAGGCGCGCGGAAAGATCCTGATCACGCCTTAGGCGTGGGCGCCGTTCCGGTGCTGCCGCTGCCGCTGCCGCTGCCGCTGCCGTTGCCGGACGCGGTGGGTGCGCCGGACGTGCTCGGAGCGGTGGTCGAGGGGGACGCGGTGGGAGCGGGGGAGGTGCCGGGCGCGGCGGGCGCGGCCGGGGTCCCGGGGGAGCCCGACGGGGTCGCGCCGGGCGTGGCCGTCGGGGACTCCGGGGCGCAGATGATCTCGTCGCGCGGGGTGTAGTGCGTACGGAACGTCTCGCGGCCGACCTCGTGGCCGCCCCGGACGAAGACACGGTCGACGGAGACGTCGAACCCTTCCAGCGGGGTCTGGGGCTCGCAGGTGGGGCCGGTGACGGTGCGCTTCGCCGGCGGGGTGATGTGGGTGCGCGGACCCTTGGTGGCGCGAATCTCGTCGTACTGCTTCGTTCCGAGCAGGGTGATGGTCACCGAGGTGGAGGTGGAGGAGGCCCGGACGGTCACGGGGTGCCCCGAGTCGTTCTGCCAGCGCAGGTCGAGGGTGCCCCAGGCGACGGTGGCCTCGCGGCCTTCCGGGTACCGCTCGATGTAGAAGGAGTGGGCTCCGTGCTCCAGCGGCTTCAGGCCCGCGAAGAACATGGCGTTGTACATGGTCGTCGCGACCGCGGAGACGCCGCCGCCGGGGGATTTCACGTAACGGCCGTCGTTGATCATGATGCCGTCGACGAAGCCGTTCTCCTCGGTCCGCTCGCCCACCGCCTGGTTGAAGCTCCAGACGTCGCCCTGCTGGACGACGGCCCCGTTGATCAGTCCCACGGCGCGCGCGATGTTGTGGGTCCGGTAGGGCGCCGCGGGATAGGCCACGGTGAAGGTGGAGAGGATCTGCTGCCCGACGGCCGCCGGGGCGGTGGCGGTGGCGGTGTCGGTGGCCGTGGCCGTGGCCGTGGGCGGTCCGGTCCGGTCCGGGGCGGGTGTGCCCACGGCGGCCGCGGGACCGGCGGAAAGGCCGCCGAGGCCGAGCACAGCGGCCGTGCCGGCCGATATCAGGGCGATCCGCGTGGTGGCCGTACGGCCGTGGGCGCGTCGCATGTCTCTCCCTGTCGCTTCGGAATCCGAACCATACGAGTCTGGTCTAAATCGGACCAAAAGGGTGAGAAATGTGCCGGGTCTCACGCCAGAGGGCCCGGAAGGCCCCGCCACCGGGCGCCCGCCGGTGCTTGGGCGCCGTCAGGCTCGGGCTCGAGCGGGCACCTCGCGGACAAGGAGAAGTGCCACGGCGCCCAGGAGGGTGCCGGTGATACGGCGTTGCGCGGTGGCCCAGCTCGGGCGTTGCCCGAGGAAGGTGGCGATGGCGCCGGCGGCGATGACGATCAGGGCATTGACGGTCAGGCTCACCGCGATCTGGACCGAACCGAGGGTCAGGCCCTGCGCGGTCGGATGCCCGCGATGCGGGTCTATGAACTGCGGGATCAGGGTCAGGTACATGATCGCGGCCTTGGGGTTGAGCAGGTTCGTCACCAGCCCCATGCGGAAGAGTCGGGCCGGGCTGTCGCGGGGAATGTCACGGACCTCGAACATGCCTCGGCCTCCGGGCCGCAGGGCCTGCCAGGCGAGGTGGACCAGGTAGAGGACTCCCGCGGCTTTGAAGCCGATGAACAGCCAGGGCACCGCGACGAACACGACGGCGAGGCCGAGGTTGCCCATCAGCATGTAGACGACGAAGCCGACGCCGGTGCCGGCCAGGGAGACGAGGCCCGCGGTGCGTCCCTGGCTGATGCTGCGCGAAACGAGGTAGATCATGTTGGGCCCGGGGGTCACCACCATGACCAGAGCGGTGAGCGCCATCCCGAAGACGGACACGCCGGACACGGGTGAGGACAACGAGGTGAGGGACATGCCCCCACCCTGATGTAATGGCCTTGTGCACCTCAACCCTTACGGCGAGTACGCCGTGCTCCTCGCCCGCTCCCTGGCCGACGATTGGCCCGACACCCGGGACGGGATCGTCGAGCGGACCCGCGAGTTCGGCATGACGATGCTCTTCCCCGAGCGGCCCGACGACCACGCCCGCTGCCGGGCCGTGCTCGACGACTGGATCCGGGTCGTCGACGCCCGCGACCCGAACGAGCGGGCGGAGATCCTCAACGGGCAGATGGCCGCCGCGACCGCGTATCCACGCCTGACCGACCACAACGGCGAGGGCTGGCACCTGCACTATCGCGACGTCGACGACGACCTGGCACGCGTCCTGCACGCCGTGTTCAGCGTCGGCACCGCACTGCACCTGACCACGCGCGGCATGCACCGCCTCGGCCGGTGCGCGGCCCACCCCTGCGCGAACGTCGTCGTCGACACCTCGAGGAACGGCACCCAGCGGTACTGCTCACCGCGCTGCGGCAGCCGTGATGCCGTCCGCCGGCACCGCGCCCGACAGCGCGAGCGGTGACGACCCGCGCCGCGACCGGCCGCCACGGAGTACCCCTAGAGAACCGAGCGGATCCGCCTGACCAGCAGCGATCCCGCCACGGCGAGACCGCCCGCCAGCGCGTACAGAGCCGTGTACCCGCCGAGGTGGGTGACCACCGGGGCCGCGATCACCGGAGCCAGCACCTGCGGCAGCGCGTTGGCGATGTTGATGACGCCCAGGTCCTTGCCCCGGTCCTCCGCGGTCGGCAGTACGTCCGTGAGCAGGGCGAAGTCCACCGCCGTGTACACGCCGAAGCCGAGGCCCAGGACGAGCGAGGCCACGACCGCGCCGGTCCAGGTCTGCCAGACGGCGAGCAGCAGCGTGGCCGAGGCGATGACCAGCCCGGACCGGATCACGTAGGACTTGCGGCGGCCGCTGCGGTCCGACCGGATGCCGCTGATCACCACGGTGGACAGCAGGGTGAGGGCGTTGAGCGCCGTGAGGATCAGGACCCCGGTGTCCGCGTCGCCCCGGTAGCGCACGGCGTCGGTCAGGTAGTAGAGCAGGTACATCGTGCTGATGGAGTACGAGAGGTTCATCAGGAACCGGGTCAGCCAGGCCCAGCCGAAGTCGGGATGGCGGCGCGGGTCGATCCAGAAGCCGGTCAGGAAGCCGCGCCACCGGAAGGGCGGCCGTGCGGCGGGGGCGAGCACGGAGTCCCGCCGCATCAGCACGTACGGCACGGCCGCGAGGACCGAGAAGGCCGCGCAGGCCAGGTAGCCGGCGGTGATCCCGCCCGCGACCGTGGCCAGCGCCGTGCCGACCAGGATCCCGATGACCTGGGAGACGCCGAGCCAGCCGCCGACCAGCCCGCGCTGCCGGGCCGGGACCTGGTCGGGGACGGCCGCGGTGAGCGCGGCGAAGGCGGCGTTGAGGGCGAGCTGCACCAGGCACCAGCCCGCGATCACCACGGCGACGCTCTGCGCCAGCCCGAGGACCACCAGGCCCACCGCCCCGCCCGCCACCCCGGCGACCACCCAGGGGATCCGGCGGCCCGCGCGCGCCGTCGTACGGTCGGACAGCGCGCCGAAGACGGGATTGGCGACCATCGAGACGGCCGCCCCCAGTCCCGTCACCAGGGCGAGGGTGGACGCCTTGTTCTCCGGGGTCAGGAACTCGGCCTGGCGTGCCAGCAGCAGCTGGAGCGGGCCGAACCAGCCGACCCACACCCCGAGGTTGGCGAGGGACAGCGCGCTCACCCACCGGCCGCCCGGCGGCGTGGCGGCCTCCGTGGCCGCCGCGATCTTCGGCCCGGCGGTCACCTGCCGCTCTTGATCAGGTCGCGGTACCAGGCGTACGACTCCTTGGGGGTCCGGGCGAGGGTCTCGTAGTCGACGTGGACCAGGCCGAACCGCTGCCGGTAGCCCTCCGCCCATTCGAAGTTGTCGAGGATCGACCAGATGAAGTAGCCGCGGACATCGGCCCCCTCGGCCATCGCCTCGTGCAGGGCCCGCACGTGACCCTCGTGGTAGGCGATCCGGCGCGCGTCCTCGATCCGGCCGGTGCCCGGATCCGGGCCGTCCCCGTACGAGCAGCCGTTCTCGGTGATGTAGAGCGGCGGCAGCCGGTCGCCGTAGCGCTCCCGCAGGGTGGCGAGCAGTTCGCGCAGCCCGTCCGGGACCACCGGCCAGTCGAAGTCGGTGCGCTCGTACCCCTCGATCTCCCGGAAGGCGAAGGGGAGGCCGGAGGGGATCTCGATCCCGCCGAAGGCGGAGGCGCCGGCCGGGGTGGGGGCGCCGACGAGCATCGGGTTGTAGTAGTTGACCCCGTACCAGTCCAGCGGGGCCGAGATCGCCTTGAGGTCCTCGGCCACCGGGCCGGGCAGCAGGGATTCCAGGCCGTCCGGGTAGGCGCCGGTCAGGATCGGGTCGGCGAAGAGGCGGTTGGTGAGGGTGTCGTACAACGCGGCGGCGGCCCGGTCCTCTTCGCCCTCGCCGGCGGCCCACACGGGGCTGTGCGAGGCGGCTATGCCGATGTGGCGCGCGCCCGCCGCGCGCAGGGCCTGTACGCCCAGTCCGTGGGCCAGCAGCTGGTGGTGGGCCGCGGGCAGGGCGTCGAAGACGAGCTGCTTGCCGGGGGCGTGTTCGCCGAGGCCGTACCCCAGGAGGGTCACCTCGGCGGGCTCGTTGATGGTGATCCACATGGGCACGCGGTCGGCGAGGCGCTCCGCGACCACCGAGGCGTACGCCGCGAACCGCTCGGCGGTGTCGCGTTCCAGCCAGCCGCCCCGCTCCTCCAGGGCGAGCGGGGTGTCCCAGTGGAAAAGGGTCGGCACCGGATCGATCCCCGCGGCGCACAGCTCGTCGACGAGCCGGTCGTAGAAGTCCAGCCCCGCCCGGTTGACGGCCCCGTGTCCGTCGGGCAGGACCCGGGACCAGGAGACGGAGAACCGGTAGGCGTCCACGCCCAGTCCGCCCATCAGGGCCACGTCCTCGCGGTAGCGGCGGTAGTGGTCGGTGGCCACCTCCGCGTGCGAGCCGTCCTTGACGCGCCCCCGCTCCCGGGTGAAGGCGTCCCAGGAGGAGGGCCCCCGGCCGTCGGCGGTGGGCGAGCCCTCGATCTGGAAGGCGGAGGCGGAGACGCCCCAGCGGAAACCGGCCGGGAAACGGGGCACGGGCGGGAGCGGCGGTACGGACGTAGCCATGCGGACTCGCTTCGTTCGGGGACGTTCACGGCACTTTCGGGTCCCCGGACCCGCCCTGTCAATGGAAAGTGAACAATTCTCAACTTTTGCCGGAGCGTGCCGCGTCGAGCAGGGCCAGCTGCTCCGATCCGGCCTTCTCCAGCTCCCCGGCGAGCTCCCGCGCCTCCCCGGCCCCGCCCGAGGCACGTTCGCCCGCGCAGAGCAGCAGCGACTGCGTGAGATGGGCGCGCAGGGCGGTGGCGAAGACCCGGTCGAGTTCCTCCCCCGAGAGCGCTCGCGCCCTGCGCACGCTCCCACACGCGGACGTGCAGGGGTTTGGGGCCGTCCTTGACGCCGCACACGCAGCAGACCTGAGAGGTCGGCTCGAAGCGGCCGATCCGCACGAAGGTGCGTCCGTACCGGGCGGCTTTGTACTCCAGCATCGCCACGAACGCGGACCATCCGGCGTCGTGGACGGACTTGGCCAGGCGCGTACGGGCGAGTCCCATGACCGCCAGGTTCTCCACGGCAACCGCTTGGTTCCCACGGATGATCCGGGTGGAGAGCTGGTGGTGGAACTCGCGCCTCGCGTCGGCCACCCGTGCGTGAGCGCGGGCGACCTTGATGCGGGCCTTGGCCCGGTTGTTGCTGCCCTTGGCCTTGCGGGACAGGCGACGCTGTTCCCGCTTGAGCTTCTTCTCCGCCCGGCGCAGGAAACGCGGAGACTCGATCTTCGTGCCGTCCGAGAGGATCGCGAAGTGTGTGAGCCCCAGGTCGATGCCGACTTCCGGCGTCGCCTCGGGCAGCGTCTCATCCGGCCCGGTCTCCACGACGAACGACGCGAAGTACCTGCCGGCCGCGTCCTTGACCACGGTAACCGTGGACGGCATAGACGGCAGGGTGCGGGACCATTCCACCCGCACGTCTCCGATCTTCGGCAACGACAGGTCGCCGCCGGTCGTGATCTTCCATCGGGCGTTGGCGGTGAACCGTACGGCCTGCCGGTTGTCCTTGCGTGACTTGAACCGTGGTGCGCCCATGCAGGGTCGCTCGCCCTTGAGGCCGTCGAAGAAGTTCTTGTAGGCGTTCAGGAACGCATCGCCTGACCTGCGGGCGGTCTCACGAGCGCGGAGCGCTGAGGACCGTTCGGGTACAGGCGGAAGCTGTACCGAAGCCGCATGGCGATCAGCGTACTCACGTTGGTTCACGGCCGGGTATCAGAACATCCGCACTGGTCGGCACTGCGCTTTCGTGCTTCATGCCCCTTGGTTGTCGTGACGAAGTACCGGCACAAGATCTTCATCTGGTGGTCGGTGTAGTACTCCAGCTCGCCGTTCTGCCCGGTGCCCGGGTCCGCACGCCACTTGGCCTGATCGGGCTTGCCGGCCGCGGGGCCGTCGAACTCGTCGCTCCACACCAGCCTCGGTGGATTCGCGGGGTCCGGGGGGAGCGGCGGGGAGTCGCCCGGGCCTCCGGAGCCGAGGCCATGCGGCAGCTGCTGGAAGACGACCCGGAGCTGGACGCGGTGTTCGCGGCCAACGACCTGATGGCCATCGGAGCCCTGCGGACCCTGCGGCAGGTGGGTCTGCGGGTCCCCGCGGACGTGGCAGTCGTCGGCTTCGACGACATCGAGGCCGCCGCCTACACCGTCCCGGCCCTCACCTCCGTGCGCAGCCCCATGGCCGACCAGGCCACGGCCACGGTGCGGCTGCTCCTGGGCCTGATCGAGGGCGGCCCCAGGGACCGCATGGTCATGCCCAACGACCTCGTGGTCCGCGAATCGTCCCGAGGGAGCGCTCCCTCAGGCGCCGCGCCCCTCGGAAGGGCCCGTCACGTCCTGTACGTGCCGCAGGCCCGGCCCCGCCAGGACCTCGTGCAGCTGCTGGAAGACCTGCCGGGCGCCCACGGCGTTCCAGTCCGCGGGGAGCAGCTCGGCGGGGAGGCCCGGGTCGAGGTAGGGCAGCCGGCGCCACTCGGTGAGCATCGGCACGTAGTGACGGAAGGCCTCGGCGGGGTCGATGCCGTCCTGCAGGGCGAGCTTCGCGGCGACCGGCGCGTACGCGCCGGTGAACGTGGCGTACTGGGCCTGGATCGCGGGGAAGTCCCACCAGGAGCTGACCGCCTGCGGCAGGTCGCTGAACGCGGCGTAGTCGGCCGCGGCGAACAGGTGGACGTACTCGCTGAGGCCGAGCCGGACGAGCATGTCGCGCGCGTCCTCCAGGAGCCGGCCCGGCGCCAGCCACACGCCGGGGGCGATGTTGCCGAAGCCGAGCCAGGTCAGTCTGGTGCGCAGCTGGTAGCGGTGGGAGCGCTCGGACTCCGGCACGGAGAAGACCGCCATGGCCCAGCCGTCCGCGAGGTCCGCCGGTTCGAGGCTGGCGAAGATGCGCCGGTCGCCGGCGTCGAAGACCGGGTGGACGGCCGGGCTGAGCCGGTACCCGGTGGCCCCGCGGCGTTCCGGTTCGAGAACGCCCTTCTTCTTGAGCCGGGAGATGGCCGAGCGCACGGCCTGGCTCTCCACGCCGAGTTCCGACATGAGCGTGATCAGGTCGGCGACGGAGATCCAGCCGCCGCTCCCGCGCACGAAGGCCCCGTAGACCGTACTGATCAACGAGCTGGGCCTGAGGGGGCTGTCCGACATGATCACCTTCCCGTGGTGTGGGGTGGTGATCCTATCGAGGGGCGGCGGCCGGGCCGCCTCCGGTCACCCCGAGGCCCGCGTTCCCGGGTGCAGGGGAGCCTCCGCGTACGCGCCCGAGAGCAGATGGCCGGCGCCGGGGGCGACGGCCGGCAGGTCGAGGGCGCGCAGCATCTGGTGGGCGGTGCAGACGGCCGCGGAGACGACCGGCTTGCCGAGCAGCTGCTCGGCCTCCTCGATGGCGCCGAGCGAGGGCATCTGCACGCAGGCCGACAGGACGACCGCGTCCGCGTCGGCGTAGTCCAGGGCGCGGGCCAGGCCGGGGAGCCTGGCCGGGTCGTGGGCGGCCACGTCGAGGTTGTTCGGGATCTCCAGGGCCTGGAAGTCAAGGACCTCGATGCCCTCGTGGGTGAGGTAGTCGACGACGGTCTGGGTCAGGGGGCGCATGTACGGGGCCAGCAGGGCCACCTTCCTGGCGCCCATCGTGTGCAGCCCGTGGACCAGGGCGCCGGCGCTGGTGACCACGGGGGCGGGGGCCCCGTTCTCCACGGTGCGCGCGTGCAGGCGGTCCTCGGAGGTGCGGTGGTAGCCGAGCCCCATGCTCATGATGGCGACCAGACAGGCGTAGCCGAGCACGTCGACCCGCGCGTCCGAGAGCTCCACGGCGCAGCGGTCGGAATCGGCGTCCATGGCCTTGAGCTGCTCGGGCGTCACATGGGTCATGCGCATGCGGCTGGAGTGGAAGGTGAAGCGGTCGTCGGGTGCGATCTCCATGCGGGCGCGCAGGATCGCGGGCACCTCGGTCTCCATGGTGACGTTGGAACTGGGGACGATCTGGCCGATGCGGTAGGTGCGGGGCGACACGGGTGCTCCTCGGTGGTCGGGCGGGGTGGTGTCCGGCGGGGGTGTGGTCCGGCCGGAGTGTGGTCCGGCCGGGGTGTGGTCCGGCCGGGTTCAGCGGGCGTCGACGACGGGGTTGGCGAGGGTTCCGATGATCTCGACGGTGGCCTCGACGGTGTCGCCGGGCACGAGGAACTCGGGCGGGACCATGCCGGCCCCGACGCCGGAGGGGGAGCCGGTCGCGATGACGTCGCCGGGCTCCAGGGTCACGCCGGAGCTGATGTCGGCGATGAGCCGGGCGATGGGGAACAGCATGTGCCGGGTGTTGGACTTCTGCTTGGTGACCCCGTTCACCCGCAGTTCGAGGTCGAGGTCCATCGGGTCCGGGACCTCGTCGGCGGTGACCACGGCCGGGCCGAAGGGGGCGTAGGAGTCCTGGCCCTTGGAGAAGAACCACTGGCCCGAGCGGCGCTGGTCGCGGGCGCTGATGTCGTTGACGATGCTGTAGCCGAAGACGTGGCCGTACGCCTCCTCCTCGGTCACCCGGAAGGCGGTCCGGCCGATGACCACGGCGAGCTCGCACTCCCAGTCGAGCTGCGCCGTGAGGTCCGCGTTGTGCAGGATCGGCGCCCCGGGGCCGGTGACGGCGGTGGCGGGCTTGCTGAACAGCACCGGACGCGGCGGCAGGTCCTTGTCGGTGTCGAGGGTCCGGCTGGACTCCTCCACGTGCTCCACGTAGTTCAGCCCGACCCCGATGATCTTGCCGGGGCGCAGCGGGGCGCGCAGGGCGACGTCCTCCAGCCGGTGCACGGACCCGGCGGGCCGGTCCGCGGGATCGCCCGCCAGCAAGCGGGCGGCCGTCTCCCGGGCGGGGGCGCCCGCCCGGACGAAGGAGAGCAGGTCGGCGGGGAGTTCGACGCCCGCGTGCCGGGCGAGGGCCGCGAGGTCGTACACCAGGCCGTCGACCTGGGCGCCCAGGCGGTCGGCGGTGGCGGTCATCGGCGCGGTCGTGTAGGTCACCAGTCGCATCGGTGGCTCCTAGGGGAGAGGTGGGGGGAGAGCAGGGGAGGAAGTACGGCGGCGCGGGGTGCGCCGCCGCACCGGGACCGGTGTCAGGGCCGGCGGCCCGGTGCGGCGACGCGGCTCAGGAGGCGGGCTGGTGCCCGCCGTTGTCCGGGTAGGCCTCTTCGCGGTGGAAGCCGAGGGAGCGCATGACGGGGAAATCGTTGAAGGAGAACAGGCAGGCGTCCTCGGACGGGTCGAGGTTGTGGTGCTCGTGCCAGGCCCAGGACGGGACGCAGAAGACGTCGCCCTGCTTCCACTCGAAGCGCTGCCCGGCGATCACCGATACGCCGTGCCCCTTGGCCGCCGTGTAGATCACCGACCCGGTGTGGCGGTGGGCTTGGGTGGCCTGCCCCGGGCGCAGCAGCTGCATGTGGGCGCTCATGGTGGGCATCACCGAACCGCCGGTCACCGGGTTGGTGTACTCCGCGATGACCCCGTCGTACGGGGAGCCCGCGGTGGCCGAGGCCAGGCCGCGCAGGGCCTCGTAGGTCTGCTCCCAGGGGTAGGCGAGCAGCGGGGAGTAGGGGCGGGTCCACTTCTCGGATCCGTACGGGAGCAGGTTCGCGGCGTAGGTCAGGACCGAGGAGTTGACCACTTTCCCGGGCCGCTGGTACAGCTCGGGGTGCACCTCGTAGAACCCGGCGTCCAAGGCGTTGACCAGCGGGATGTCCAGACCGTCCTGCCAGATCACCGGGGCGTCGGAGGCATCGTTGCCGTGCTCGTGCCAGGTGCCGTTCGGGGTGATGGCGAAGTCGCGCGGGCCGACCTTCAGCTTCTGGCCGTCCACGATCGTCCACGCGCCGGTGCCCTCGTGCACGAAGCGCAGCGCCGCGGCCTGGTGGCGGTGGGCGGTCATCGCCTCGCCGGGGCCCATGATCTGCAGCCCGGTGTAGAGGAGTCCGGCGGCGGCACTGACGTCCCTGCGGCCGGGGTTGACCAGCATCACCACGCGGCGGCCGGCGTCGTCGGCCCGGACCAGACCGAGGGCCTTGTGGACGAGGGGCCGCAACTCCTCGTAACGCCACAACACCGGAACGGACTTGGGCTGCGGGTACCAGGGCTCGATGTCGTTGGCCACCGTCCACAGCGCACCTGCCTCCAGGGCTTCGAGCTCGCCGTAGTAGGCGGTGAGCTCGGGGGTGTCAAAGACCCGGGCGCGGCCGAGCGCGGTGTCGTCCTGATCGGTGGTCATGCGTCCTCCTCGGGGGTGGCGGTGGCCGGCAGGGCCGTGTGCGGGACGGTGAAACTGACCGGCGGGCGCGGCCGGTTGTCCACTTCGAGGCGGAACACGTCGAAGCGGTTGTAGTGCCCGGTGATGTCGTGCATCTGCTTGGGCTGGATGCACCGGTTCAGGTCGATCTCGGCGTAGACGATGCCCTCGACGTCGACGAGCGGCTCCGTCACCGGGCGGCCGTCGGGGCCGAAGATGCCCGACAGGGCACTGCGCGGCCGGGCGAACAGGGCCCGCACGGCCTCGTCCTCACCGGCGACCGCGTCGACGATCTCGGGGGAGACCGTGGAGCAGGCGACGACGGAGAAGACCTTGCCCTCGAAGCTGTGGGCCGCGGTCCGCACGGCGATGGCCTCGGCCATGTCGTAGTCGGTGGGCGCCACGGGCAGCGCGATGTAGCAGGCCGCGTGCACCAGTTCGCCCTGGGCCAGGAGGGTGAAACGGGCCAGGGTGTTGGTGTTCTCCCCGCACGCGAGGGCGCCGACCGGGCCGACGGGGGTCTGGTGGACGCGCAGGGAACTGCCGTCACCACCGGTCCAGGTGAGCTTCTCCGCCCAAGTGGGAACCAACTTGCGGTGGACGCCGAGCAGTTCGCCGCCGGGGCCGATGGTCAGCAGCGTGTTGTAGAGCACGCCCAGGCTGTGCGGGGCGCGTTCGTTGACGCCGATGACCAGGACGACCCCGTACTGGCGGGCCGCCGCGCGCAGGGTGTCGACGTGCGGGCCGGGGACGTCGATGGACGCGCGCTGCAGGCGTTCGAACCACGGCGAGCCCTGGACCGGGTTCATCGTCCAGTTCCAGTACGGGTAGCCGGGCACGAACGCCTCGGGGAACACGACGAGTTCGGCACCCTTCCCGGCGGCCTCCGCGATCAGGGCGACGGCCTTGTCGACGGTGGCGGCGGGATCGAGGTAGACGGGAGCGGCCTGGACGGCGGCCGCCGTGAAGCGGGGCAGGGCGTTCGGGGGACGGGTCTCCATGGGATCTCGGCCGTTCCGTTCAGAGGGCCGGCGCGGCGACGCGCGGCAGCCATCGCTGGTGCACCGGTGCGGCGGGCCGCCGCAGCAGTTCGAGGCGGGGCGGCACCCGGTCGGTGCGCGCGGCCGGCGGCCGGGCGCTGCCGGCCCGCCAGGACCGGGCCCACGGCGCGGCCGGTCCGCGGTACCCCTGGGCCACGGCCGCGTGCAGGGTCCACAGCGGGTCGTGGAGCTGTGCGCGGCCCACCGCGCACAGGTCGGCGCGGCCCGCCAGGATCACCGAGTTCACGTCGTCGTAGGTGGAGATCGCGCCGACGGCGATGGTCGCCACCCCGGTGGTGTTGCGGATCAGGTCGGCGTACGGGGTCTGATAGCTGCGGCCGAAGGACGGCTGCTCGTGGGACACGACCTCCCCGGTCGACACGTCGATCCCGTCGGCGCCCGCCGCGGCCAGGGACCGCGCGATGTGCAGCGCGTCCGCCTCGTCGAGGCCGCCCTCGGCCCAGTCGGTGGCCGAGACCCGGACCAGGAGGGCCTTCCCGGCCGGCCACACCGCCCTCACCGCGCCCAGCACTTCGAGCGGGAAGCGCAGCCGGTTCGCGACCGCTCCGCCGTACTCGTCGGTGCGCCGGTTGGTCAGCGGGGAGAGGAACCCGGACATCAAATGGCCGTGCCCGTACTGGAGTTCCAGGACGTCGAAGCCGGCCCGGTCGGCGCGCTCGGCCGCGCGCACGAAGTCCCGTACGACCAGGTCCATATCGGCGCGGCTCGCCTCGCGGGGCACCTGGCCGCCCTCCACCCACGGCAGCGGGGAGGCGGCCAGGAGCGGCCCCCCGGCCGACCGGCGGCCGGCGTGGGTGAGCTGGATGCCGAGGCAGGTGTCGGACTGGCCGTGCGCGAAGGCGGTGATCCGGCCCCAGGCGGCCTCCTGCTCGTCGGTCCACAGTCCCGGGCAGCCCGCGTCGGTGCGGCCGTCGGCGCTGACCGACGTCATGCCGGCGATGACCAGGGCCGCGCCGCCGAGGGACTGGGTGCCCAGGTGGACCAGGTCGAACTCGCCCGGGACCCCGTCGACCGCCGTGGACAGGGCCATGGGCGGTACGACGATCCGGTTGCGCAGGCGCAGGCCGCCCAGCCGGAAGGGCCGGAACATCGGCGGGACCGGGGCCGAGGCGTTCACGGCGGTGGTGAACTCCTCGTCGCGCACCCGCAGGTTGTCGTAGGTGACCCGGCGGCTGCGGGTCAGCAGGTTGAAGGCGAACTGGTGCGGATCCTGGCCGGTGTACCGGTCGATGTTCTCGAACCACTCCAGGCTGGCCTGGGCCGCCCGCTGCGTGGACTCCACGACGGGCCTGCGCTCTTCCTCGTAGGCGGCCAGCGCGCTCTCCACGCCGGGGTGCTCGTGCAGGCAGGCGGCCAGCGCGAGGGCGTCCTCCATGGCGAGCTTGGTGCCGGAGCCGATGGAGAAGTGAGCCGTGTGCGCGGCGTCCCCGAGCAGCACGGTGTTGCCGTGCCGCCAGGTCCGGTTGCGCACGGTGGTGAAGCGCAGCCACTTGGAGTTGTTGGGGATGAGCCGGTGGCCGTCCAGGTGCCCGGCGAGGATCTCCTCGCAGCGGCGGATCCCCTCCTCGTCGCTGGCGCCGGGCGCCAGGTCCGGGCCGGCGGACCCGGCGAAGCCGCCGCGCTGCCAGGTGTCCTCGTCCATTTCCACGATGAAGGTGGAGCGGGTGTCGTCGTACGGGTACGCGTGCACCTGGAGCGTGCCGAAGTCCCGCTCCTCGACGATGAAGGTGAAGGCCTCGAAGACCTTGTCCGTGCCGAGCCACATGTAGCGGCCCGCGCGCTCGTCGAGATCGGCGCCGAAGGTGTCGGCGTAGGCGGCCCGGGTGGCCGAGCGCACGCCGTCGCAGGCGACCACCAGGTCGTATTCCGCGGCCAGTTGCTCCGGTGCGGGGGACTGCGTGCGGTAGCGGACGTCCACCTCCAGGGCGGCGCAGCGCTCCTGGAGGATCTCCAGCAGCCGGCGCCGGCCCAGCGCGGCGAAACCGTGCCCGCCGGAGGTGAGCGTGCGGCCGCGGTGGCGGACGTCGATGTCGCTCCAGCGGGCGAACTCCGCCGACATCGCGGCGTGTACGAAGGGATCGGCCTGCGCGATGCCGTCGAGGGTCTCGTCGGAGAAGACCACCCCGAAGCCGAAGGTGTCGTCGGGAGCGTTGCGCTCCCAGACGGTCACCTCCCAGTGCGGGGAGATCTGCTTGGCCAGGGCGGCGAAGTACAGGCCGCCCGGCCCGCCTCCGATGACTGCTATGCGCACGGGGCGCCTCCTCGGTTGTTCTCGATCAGTTCGGGGGCCTGCCGGCCCGCCTTCGTCAGGACCTCGCGGACCTCGGCGGGCCACGGGGTGGTCCCGGTCGCGCGGGCCGCGGAGTGGGCGATGACCATGCGGCCGGTGGCGGCCACCGCACCGTGCGGGCCCTCCGTGCCGCCTGTGCCGCCTGTGCCGTCGGGACCCTCCGGGCCCGGCTCGCCGCGGACGGTGAAGGCGTAGTGGAGGGAGCTCGTGCCGACCTTGGTGACCCGCAACTCGGTCCGTACGGCCTCGCCGAACCAGAGCCGGGCCCGGTAGTCGGCCTCGAAGTGGACCCGGGGCGTGCTCCCGAAGAGGTGCGACAGGCCCAGGCGGCGCAGCAGCACGGCCTCGGCCGCCTCGACCCAGCGGATCACGGTGGAGTGGTGGTAATGGCCCGCCGCGTCGGTGTCGGTCCACTCGACCCGGCGCTCGACCACCACGCTGGGCAGGTGCGGCACCTGAGCCTCGGGACACCCGGCGGCGCAGCCACCGTCGTCCGGTGCCGGGGCGGTGGGGGCGGCCTCGGCCGACTTCCCTCCCCGGGAGGCGGCCTCGGCCGACCTCCCTCCCCGGCTGCGGAGTTCGGCCCGCCGGAGCTTGCCGGTTTCCGTCCGGGGGAGCTCGGCGACGAACTCCACCGCACGCGGGTACTTGAAGGGGGCGATGGCCGACTTGACGTGCTCCTGGAGCGCGCGGACGGTCTCCGGGGCGGCCGGGACGCCCGCGCGCAGCACCACGTACGCCTTGACGAGCATCCCGCGCCGTTCGTCGGGGACCCCGACGACGCCGCAGTCCGCCACGTACGGGTGGTCGGCCAGCGCCTTCTCGACCTCGGGCCCCGCGATGTTGTAGCCCGAGGAGACGATCATGTCGTCGCTGCGGGCCACGTACCAGAAGTAGCCCTCGGCGTCGCGGATGTAGGTGTCGCCCGTGATGTTCCAGCCGTCCCGGACGTACGTGGTCTGGCGCGGGTCGTCCAGGTAGCGGCAGCCGGTGGGCCCGGTGACGGCGAGCAGGCCGGGCTGCCCGTCGGGAACGGGCTCTCCGTTCGCGTCCACCACGGCGGCCCGGTAGCCAGGGACGGGCCGGCCCGTGGAGCCGGGGCGGATGTCCTCGTCGGCCGCGGAGATGAACACGTGCAGCATCTCGGTGGCGCCGATGCCGTCGATGATGCGCAGCCCGGTGGCGGCGTGGAACTCCTCCCACACGGCGGCGGGCAGGGGTTCGCCCGCCGAGACGCAGCGGCGCAGCCCGGCCAGCAGGCCGGCGGCGCCCGCGGCCAGGATCGCGCGGTAGGCGGTGGGCGCCGTGAACAGGACGGTCACCCCGTGCGCGGCCACGAGGTCGGCCAACTGCCCCGGCGTCGCGGTCTCCAGGAGCAGCGTGGCGGCTCCGACGCGCAGCGGGAAGACCACCAGACCGCCGAGCCCGAAGGTGAACGCGAGCGGCGGGGTGCCGGTGAACACGTCGTCGGGCTCCGGCCGCAGGACGTGCCGCGAGAACGTGTCGGCGTTGGCGAGCACGTCCCGGTGGAAATGGAGGGTCGCCTTGGGGCGCCCGGTGGTGCCGGAGGTGAAGGCGATCAGGGCCACGTCGTCCGCGGCGGTGTCCACGGAGGTGAAGACCCCGGTCTTGGCCGAGCAGCGGACGGCGAGGTCGTCCTCGCCGGGGCCGCCGTACGCGACCACGCGCGGGGCGGTGTACGCGGCGGAGCCGTCGGCGCCGGCGGCGGCCGCTTCGAGTTCCTCGAGGTAGCGGTGGTCGCACAGGGCGACGGAGGGGAGGCTGATCTCGCACAGTGCGGCGAGCTCGGCGGCGCGCAGCAGCGGCACCGTGGTGACGGCCACGCCGCCCGCCTTGAGCACGCCGAACCAGGCGGCGACGAGCCAGGGGTTGTTCGGGCCGCGCAGCAGGACGCGGTTCCCGGGGAGTAGCCCCAGGTCCTCGGTGAGCACCTGGGCGACCTGGTTGGCACGTCGCAGCAGCTCGCCGTACGTCCAGCGCTCGTCGGGGGTCAGAAGGCAGGGGCGGTCGGGTCCCCAGCGTTCGACGGCGTCGTCGAGGAGGCTGTGGGCGCAGTTGAGCCGGTCCGGATAGTCCAACTCCGGCAGATCGAAGTGGAGTTCGGGCCAGAGGTCGAACGGCGGGAGCCGGTCGCGGCAGAAGGTATCGGCGTGCGCCGAAGGGGAGAGCTCCATGGGGCGGCACCTCAATCAGGGAGCAGCGGGGGAGATGGGGCAAGTATCTCGATAAATTGGCGGCCGTCAATTCCTCGCCATATTTTTGTGAGGTGATCGTGCCCTCGGGGGGCGCTCCGGTCGGCTTCCAGGAGGCTTCCGGGCGGCTCCCCGGCGGCTCCCCGGCGGCTCGTCGGTGGGCCCCCTCCGGCCCTCTCCCGAGCCCGCGATCCGCGCCGATCCACGCCGATCCGCCTGTCAGGCGGCCGGCACGCGTACCCGAACGGATTTGCCGAACTCATCTGCCTGGACGCTGAGTTGGCCGCCCACCTCGGCGGCCATCAGGTGCACGATCAGCAGGCCGCGCCCGTTCTCGGCGTCCAGGTCCGCCTCGCCTCGCGGGTGCGGGAGCCGCGGCAGCGAGGGGGCTCCGTCGGCGACCTCCAGCTGGAGCCATCCCCCTCCCAGGGAGATTCCGACGCGCAGGCGTCCCGCGTCGGAGGCGTGCAGGACGACGTTCCCGACCAGCTCGCTCACGGCCAGCAGCAGGACGTCCGCGATGTCGGCGGAGATTTCCCAGCCGTCGAGGACCGAGCGCACCCGGGAGCGGATCAGGGGGACGGTCGCCGCGGTGGGCTCCGCGGCCCAGTGGTCGAAGCCGCGGGCCTGGGAAGCGGCCGCGGGGGCCGGGTCGGTCGGGCCGACGACGGGCTGCGTGGCGGGCTGGGTGGCGGGGGGTGTGGAGGTGAGCATGGCGTGCTCCCGGAGGGGAAGGCGACGACATTCGCGCGGTGGCTCGTGTAACTGCCGGGGAACTGGTACTACCCGTGCTCTTGTGGTCTGCGGAAACGCGTCGCTAGAGTCGTGATTACACGTGTAACACGCTAGGCCTCCCACCCCGCCCCGCGCAAGCATTTCGGACATACGTTACGAAGCCTTGTCCGTAGCGCTCCGTGCTCGCTCGGCCGCGGTGGGACCCGCACCTGAACCCCCGGCCTCCCGGGCCGCACAGATTGGAAGGGCCGCAATGACGCAATCGCTCCCCGCCGCGATCGATCCGGCGGACATGACCTGGCCGCCTCCGCCGTTCCGGACCCCCGTGTCCGCCGTCGTGGACGCGGACGGGGTCCGCCGCTTCGAGGGGGTCACGTACGCGACCTCGCCCGGCTACCGTCCCCGCCTGCTCGACGTCCACGTACCCGCGGGTGAGGGCCCCTTCCCGGCGGTGGTGTGGATCCACGGGGGCGGCTGGCTGGACGGCGACCGGCGCTACCCGCCGCCGACCGTGCCGGTGGAGCTGCTGCACGGGTCGGTGCTGGAGGCGGGGTTGGCCCTCGTCTCGATCGACTACCGGCACAGCCTGGAGGCCCCGTTCCCGGCTCAGCTGCACGACGTGAAGGCCGCGATCCGGTACGTCCGGCGGTTCGCCACCGTACTGGGCATCGACCCGGACCGGATCGGGGTCTGGGGCGAGTCCGCCGGCGGCCATCTCGCGGCCCTCGCCGGGGTCGTCGCCGCGGCCACCCCGGACGCCGAGGCCCTGGAGGGCACGCAGGGAGTGGGCTCCGGCGACACCGCCGTACGGGCCGTCGTCGACTGGTACGGGGTCTCCGACCTGGTCACCCTTGCCGATCACCCCATGCCGGCGTTCCCGCCGCTGCCCGGCGGAGTCGAGTTCCCCGACCCCTACGAAGCCCTCCTCGGCGCTTCCGTCGCCGAACGCCCCGAGCTGGCACGGGCCGCGAGCCCCGTCACGTACGCCGTCGAAGGCTCGGACCCGCCGCCGTTCCTGCTGATCCACGGAACCCTGGACGGACTGGTCCCCTACAGCCAGAGCGAGGAGCTCGCCGCGGCTCTGGAGAAGGCCGGGGGCGAAGTCGTCCTGACGCCCGTGGAAGGCGCCGACCACATCTTCCTCGGCTCTCCCGACATCGACCGCATCGTCACCGACAGCGTCGCCTTCCTCGCCCGCCACCTGAGCGCCTGAGGCCCCGTACCGGGCGCCTGAGGTCCCCTAGCCGATGAAGGGACGGCGCCGGCGGTGGGCGTTTCGGCACCGGGGCGCCCGCTGCCGCCGGCGGACCGGTCGGATCCCCCCTACGCCCCGTAGGCGGGAGGGGGGACCCGGAGGCGATGGCCGGTCGGCCCGCCGGCGGCTTCCCGCCGGAAGGCGCGGGCGTCACGGCCCCGACGGGACGGCCCGGGTCCGGGAGGACCGTCAGTCGGTGCAGCCGGGGACCGCGCCGGCCGGGCTGCAGTTGTTCGGCTGGTTGTCGCGAATGACGTCGCCGTTGACGGTGAGGACGCCGGAGGCCTTGAAGATGCCGCCGCCGTCGCCCGCCCGGTTGTGGGTGATGGTGTTCTCCTCCAGCGTGGTGGTGCCCAGCCCCGTGGTTCCCCCGGCGTGGTAGAGGCCGCCGCCCTGCGCGGTGCCGTCCTCGGCGGTGGCCGTGTTCCGGAGGACCTTGTTGTGCCGGGCTGTCAGGGTGCCGCCGTCGGGGTTGTCGAGGCCGCCGCCCTGAGCCGTGCCGTTCGGTGCGTCGGCGGTGTTGCCGGTGATGTGGCTGTCGGTTAGGTCGAGCGTGCCGAAGGGGCCCACGCGGACGCCACCACCGCGCGCGGTGCCGTCCTTGGCGACCGCCCGGTTGCCGCTGATCTTCACCTTGCTCACGGTCATCAGGGCGTTGTTCGCGATGCCGCCGCCCTGGGCGACACCGTGCGGAGCGTCCGAGGTGTTGTCGCTAATGGCGCCGCCGGTCACGGTCAGCCTGCCGGGGGCCGGGATGCCGTTGGAGACGGTGGCACGCGCGAATCCGCCCGGGGCGAAGGAACGGTTCTTGCTGATGATCGTGTCCTCGACGGTCGTCTCGGCGAAGCTGATGATGCCGGCCCCGAAGGCGAAGCTCTGGGTGTCCTTGGTGACGGTCGCGGTGTTTCCGGTCAGCCGGGAGTGGGTGACCGTCAGTGGACCGTCGTTCGCGATGGCGGCGCCGGCGGCGCCACCACCGTTGTCGCTCCCGCTGTAGATGACGTGGTTTCCGGTGACTTCGGTTTCGCTCACGCTTGCGGTTCCGGGGTTGTCGATAGCGCCGCCCTGGGCGAACACGTCGGACTTGGACGTGTTGCCGCTGAATTTGCTGCGGGTCACGCTCATCTTTCCGGTGTTGGAGATGCCGCCGCCGCAGGCCAGGCCCGGGGGATCGGGGAAGGCGGGGCAGTCCGTGGCGAAGCCACCGCTGATCGTGGTGCGGGTGAGCGTGAGGTCGCCCGTCGGGCCGACGAGGAGGATCCGGAACTTCGGCACCTTGTGCCCGCGCTCGTCCCGCCTGATCGTGGCCCCGCGTCCGTCGATGGTGATCTCACTGGTGATCACCGGCAGCCCGTTGCCGGGGTTCTCGGGGTCGGGGGCCGTCAGTTTGTACGTGCACCCGCGCGCCAGCTGGAGGGTGTCCGGTCCGGGCGAGTCGTTCGCGGCGCCGATGGCCGCGATCAGATCGGGAACGGAGCAGCGAACCTGCACCGCGGCGGCGTGAGCGGCCGGGGCGGGGACCGCCACCAACGCGCCCGCCACCAGGCCGAGGACGGTCGAGACATGCCGACGAGACATCGGGGAAACTCCTCCTTCTGCGCTGTGGGCCGGCCGTCAGGGGACCGCGACCAGCCGAGCCCAGCCGACCACGCGCGACCACCTTCGGCTTCCGGGCTTGATCCATACAGGCGGGCGGACAGCCCGGACGGAGCACGAAGACGTGCGGACGGCTCAATGAGCGCGAAGGGGTCAGACCGTGAGAGGGGTCAAGGAGCGTGAGGGGCCAGGGAGCGTGAGGGAGTCTCAGGAGGTCTCGCGCTGGACCAGGATCGCCTCTATCTCGGGTACGGGAGCCGTGTTGCCGGTCTCGATGAGCTCGTGCACGGCGTCGGCGACGAGGGCCGGGGAGGCGAGCTCCAGGCGGATCGAGGTCAGCGGGGGTTCCTGGAGCCCGGCGAGGACCAGGTCGTCCGAGCCCACTACCGCCACGTCCTGCGGTACGGAGATCCCCTCGGCCCGCAGCGCGTGGAGGAGCAGGGCGGCGTACTCGTCGTTGTACGCGAACACGGAGTCCAGCCCGAGGCTCCGCCAGCGCCGGGCCAGCGCGGCCGCGGACTCCCGGGTGTACGAGAGCTCCACCGGGGTCACGGTGGCCATGTGCTGGGCGGCGACCGATTCGGCGCCGGCGAGCCGCGGCGCGGCGAACGCGCCGAGGCCGCGTTCCTGGGGCATGACCACGCCGATGCGGGTCCGGCCGCGGGCGATCAGGTGCTCGGCGGCGGTGGCGCCGATCACGGCGTGGTCGAAGCCGATGGTGTGCACGCCCGGTACGGGACGGGCGGCGAAGGCGATCAGGCCCCGTACTCCGGCGCGCCGCAGCAGCTCCGCGGCCTGCGGGGTGAGGCGGTCGCCGTCGAGGGCGATGACGGCCGCCGGACGCAGTTCGGCCCAGGCGCGGGCGGCGTCGAGGGGATCGGCGAAGCGTCCCGCGTGCAGGACGGCGGTGTAGCCGTGCCGGTCCAGCTCGCTGTGCAGGTCGTCGACCCAGTCGCTGACGAGGCGGCCGACCGCGGAGATCGACGAGGGCATCAGGACGAGATTGCTGCGGCCGGCCCGCAGGGACCGGGCCGCGGCGTGCGGGACGTAGCCGAGCTGCCGGGCGGCGTCGAGGACGCGCGCGCGGGCGGCTTCGCCGACGCGGTGGCCCTGGGTGTCGTTGAGGACGAAGGAGACCGTGGCGCGGGACACCCCGGCGAGGCGGGCCACGTCGGCGCTGGTCGGGGACGCCGGAACAGGAGTGTCTTTGGCCATGACGTCGATCGACGCTCCTTTTGATCGGGTCGATGCCTTCCCTTCGAAGGTTACACGAGTTAGATCAAGGGAGCGCTGGCCCGCCCGGATGGGCGGGCCAGGGGTGAGGGAGGTCGGGGAGAGGGTGCAGGGGTCACTCGGGTCGGTCGAGTGACCCTTCGTGCAGGCGCAGGGAGTCACCGGCGAGGTCGTCGAGCGCGGTCACCACGGAATCGAAGCGCATCGTGGTGCGGGTGTCCGTCTCGTACGGGTTCCACGTCGGCATGCCGGGATGGTTCGGGTCGCCGGTGCGGACGAAAGCGATCCAGGCCTCGTGCATGGTGTGGGCGAGACCGTCCCGGACGGCGGGGTCGAGTCCGGCCGTCAGGGGTGCGTGGGCCCACTGGTCGAAGTTGGCGAAGGCGAAGGGCAGCTCGAGGCAGTGCGCCGCACCTAGCCGGCCGTCGTAGGCGGCGGCGGGGAAGTCGAACTGGTAGGCCCACACCGGGCGGCCCGCCGCGGCCCGCGCTTCGGCGAGCCGGAGGGCGGGCACCCGGAAGAGCTCGTCGGTGATGAGGTCCATCAGGACGCCGGCCGGACCGGCGCCCGGCCGGGCGCGCTCGTACGCCGCGTAGACCCCGGGGGCGGCCTCGGGGCCGAAGGTGTCCGCGATCCGGTCCGTCACCTGCTCCCGGGTGGCCGCGGCGTAGGCCTCGTTGAGGGCGAAGCCGAAGTTGGCCTCCTCCCGGGTCCAGCCGATCATCACCTCGATGCCGGCGGCGGCGCCGTGCAGCAGGGCCTGCGCCGGGTGGCGGGGCAGGGTGACTCCGTCGACCACGGGCAGGAACGGCGTGGGCCAGTACCCCCAGCGCGTGGTCAGCGCGAAGAGCCCGCCCATGGCGCCGATCAGCTCCGGCCAGGGCACGGCGCGCAGCTCGGCCAGGCTCTTGACCCCGGCGAGCTCCAGGTACGCGGCGGTGCGCTCCCGGTAGGCGTCGGGCGCGGGGAGGTCGAGCCCGAAGGGCGGGCTCATCAGGATCACCCGCCGGATCAGGTCCTGGGCTTCGGGCAGTCCGGCGAGGGCGGCCGTGGACACCGCGCCGCCCGACTGGCCCGCGACGGTGATCGAGCCGGGGTCGCCGCCGAAGGCGGAGATGTTCTCCCGTACCCAGCGCAGGGCGGCGAGCTGGTCGGTCAGCCAGTGGTTGGCGCCGGCTCCTTCCGGCTCGTCCTCGGCGCCGGTGTGGAGGTAGCCGAGCGGCCCGACGCGGTAGTTGATGCTGACCACGACGAGGTCCCCGTCGCGGGAGAAGGTCGCGCCGGAGTAGTTCGGCAGCGACCCGGAACCGGAGACGAAGCCGCCGCCGTGGATCCAGACCAGCACGGGCCGCCGGGCGTCGTCCACCGCGGGCGTCCAGATGTCGAGGGTCAGACAGTCCTCGTCGAAGGGCGGAGAACCGTGCCCGCCGAGGACGGGGTCGCCGCCCTCCATGTACATCTGCGGGGCGCTGGGCCCGTCGGCGGTCGCGGCCCGGGTGCCGCTCCAGCCCGGATGCGGCCGTGCGGGCCGCCAGCGCGAGTCGCCGACCGGGGGAGCGGCGTAGGGCACGGCCCGGAAAACGGCGAGCCCGTCCTCGACCGCCCCGAGGAGCGGGCCCGCGGGCGGGTGGGCCACGGGGTGAGCGGGTCCTGGGGTGGGTGCCATGAGTCGATCCTTCCTGGGCCGCGCGCCGAGCGCGCGCCGACCCGTCGAGAGTATGGCGAAAATTCTACGACCGTCAATGTTTCACGATATATGGGCGGGATCGACGGCCCCCTCGGGCCTGCGCGGGCCGGGCCGGCCGGGCCGACCGGGCCCGCGCGAGAGCTGGGCCGCGCACTCCCGGGTGCCCGAGCTTCCTGGATGGCCCCGGCCCGGCCCGGCCCGGCAGCGGCTGTCGTGCCTCCCGGGATGGCCCCGTGGCCCGCCGGGGGTGCTGGTGTCGGCTGCGCCACTGTCCCGGGTCGTACCGCCCTGCCGGGACTACGGGCCCGGCCTGGACGGCGGGGACGGCCTCGGCCGGCCTGGCGGCCGAGCGGACCGGCCCGCCGTCGGGCCTGGTGCGGAGTTGCCCGGCATGCCGTGCGCGGACGGTCTGGGCTGTTCGGACTGTTCGGGCGGGGCGTTCCGGCCGAATCGGCTTGACGGTCACAGAGGGGCAGTCATACCCAGAGGGTGTCGGCGGCCATGCGTTCGGCCTCCGTCTCCAGCAGGGGGGCGAACACCCGCCACAGGATCAGGCAGGCTCCCACGGCGGCGAGGGCGCCGGCGAAGGTGTCGCTCAACCATTGGGCGTGCTGCCAGGTGCGGCTCCACATCATGGCGCCGGTGTAGCCCGCGCCGAACAGCCACCACCAGCGCCGGCCACCCGGCGGGAACAGCACCACCGCGGCTGCGATCACTAGGGCCACCGCGCTGAAGACCTGGCCGGAGGGGTACGAGCCGTCGTTGACCAACACCCAGGTGTGCGGGGGCCGCGGCCGGTCGGCCAGTTGCTTGAGCGGCAGCACCAGGAGCATGTTGGCCAGGACCGCGGTGGCGAAGACGAAGAGCGCCGACCGCCAGCGCCCGTACATGCACAGGCAGCCCATCAACAGCAGCGGCACGACCGTGCCCAGTGGCCCGCCCAGGCGGTCGAGGAAGGTGGCGAACCCGCTGGCGGTGTCTGCGGGCGAGCCCTCCAGTGAGGCGGCCCACGCGTTGTCGAGGCCCTGGAAGAAGGGCCGTTCGTCCACGCGCAGGAGCACGCCCGTCAGCACGGAGAGCAGGGTCAGCAGCAGTCCCCAGGCGAGGGCGTGCCGGGGCGGAGCTGCGGGGACCGGCCTCCTGGGCGGCCGGACGGGGAGCGGGGGCGGAGGCGGAGTGAGGGCGTGACCGAAGAAGTCGGACATGAACGAACCTTTCGCGGCCGCCTTTCCAGGCGTTGGGGCGCATGGCAGGCGGCGGACGGGCGCGAAGCGCGGGGACGAGATGGGCGGAGCCGAGCGGGAGCGGCGTGCGGAGGGGATGCGCGAGGGCGTGCGGAGGCGGGTGGAAGGGGGCTGAGGGTCCGAGCGGATGGGTGTTGTGCGGGGTCGGGTCGGGAGGGGCGTAGGCGGCCCCGCTCCTCGCCGACCAGTCGGCACGCGGCCCCAAGTGCGGTGGCGAGTCGGCAGGCCCTCGCGGGCCGGATCCGGCCGGATGAGCCGGATCGGTGGGGAACGGCTGGGTCAGCCGGATTAGCCGGATTAGCCGGATCGGCTGGGTATGCCGGATCAGCCGGGTCTGCTGGGTCAGTCAGGTCGGCCGGGTCTGCTGGGCCGGCCAGGTCCGCTGGGTGCGCCAGATCGGTCAGGTCTGCCGGATCGGCAGGTTCGATCGGGTCTGCCAGATCGGCCGGGTCTGCCGGGTCGGCAGGTTCGATCGGGTCTGCCGGGTCTGCTCGGTCGGCTGGGCCGGTCACGTCTGCGGGTCCGGCAAGTCAGCCAGGTCGGACGGGTCGGTGCGGTCGGCCGGATCAGCCAGGTCCGCCGGGTCGGCCAGATCGGCGGGGTCGGCCGGGCCGGTCAGGTCTGCTGGGTCGGCGGGGTCGGCAGGGTTGGTCAGGTCGGCCGGATCGGCAGAGTTGGCCGGCTCGGCTCCAGGCTGCTGAGCGGCCCGACGTGCGTCGGCCCCGAGGTGCGCCGGCGTGGTGGGTGAGCCCCGCAGGGGTGGGTGGGCTCTGCCGGGTGCGGTGGGGGTCGGCGCGGTGCGGCACGGAGTATTGCGGAAGCGTGACCATCGCCACAAGTGCAAGAGGGTTCTCAGCCGGGTCGGACTAGTCCGTAGGCCGCATTCGGCTGGTTACACGTGATCGACCTGGACTTCGTCCACGGGTCACGATCTGCACGGAGGTCTGCGTCAACCCTTGGCTAGACCGGTGAGTGAGTGCTACACAGTGTCCAAGCACCTGAAGTGACACGTGTAACAACATCGGGTCAGCCGCACAGTGCGGCACCGCACGACACCGCACGGCACCGCTCAACACTGCTCCACACCGCATCGCACCGCAGGCACCGCACGCACCGCGCCGAGCAACCGCACCGCGTCGGCCGTCTCGCGCTCGGCGCGGCATTTCCCGGCGACGCCCTCGTGCGCAACCGCACCCTCGGCGTCTCCGCCCTCCCCGCGCACCGCACCTCCGGCGGTCCCCCCACGCCACCTCCCCGCTCCGTCCCCCGAGGAGTCGTCATGGCTACGAACGAGATCATCGACCCGCCCGCCCCGGCGGATCCCGAACCCTCCCGCGGACGCGGGCTCCTGCTCCTCCTGCTGGTCGCGAACTCCGCGATGATGGCCGTCTACATGGGCGTCGGCTCCGTCCTCCTGCCCACCCAGATCGAGGCGATAGCCGGCGACGACAAGGTGGCGGTGCTGGGCCTGATCGGCGGTATCAGCGCGATCTTCGCCACCGCGTTCAACCCGATCGCCGGCGCCCTCTCCGACCGCAGCGGCCGCCGCAACCCCTGGGTCCTGGGCGGTGCGCTCGGCTCGCTCGTGGGCCTCGCCGTTCTCGGCAGCGTCAGTACCGCGCTGCTCGTCGGGATCGGCTGGTGCCTGGTCCAGGCGACCATGAACATCTACCAGGCCGCCGTCACCGCGATCGTGCCCGACCGGGTGCCCGCCGCCCGGCGAGGTACCGCGTCCGCGCTGGTGGGGCTGGGTCTGCCCATCGGCGGCACGGTCGGTGTGCTGATCGCCTCCCAGACCTCCGAGCACCTGCGCACCGGCTACCTCGTCTTCGGCGGGGTCATCGCGGCAGCCGCGCTGCTGCTCACCACCTTCTGCCGGGACGTACCGCGCTCCGAGCCCGCCCCGGACGCGCCCGCCGCTCCCAAGGGGGCCCAGCTCAAGGCCTTCCTCTCGGCGCTCGCCAACCACGACTTCCGGTGGGCCTTCATCGGGCGCGCCCTGATGGTTCTCGGGTACTTCTCGGTGGTCGGCTACCAGCTCTACATCCTGGGCGATCACATCGCGCTCCCCGCGGGGCTGACCCCGCCCGCCGCGATGGCGATCCTCACCCCGGTTTCGATGGTCGCGATGGCCGTCTCCACGGTGGTCGGCGGATTGCTGTCCGACCGCTGGAACCGCCGCAAGGTGTTCGTCGGCGTCTCGGCGGCCCTCGCCGGGCTGGTCATGGTGGTCCCCGTCGTCAGTCCCACGTGGACGGGCATGCTCGTCTTCAGCGCGCTCAACGGCCTGGCCTTCGGATGCTTCATGGCCGTCGACACCGCGCTGGTCACCCTGGTGCTGCCCCGGGCCGAGGACGCCGCCCGCGACATGGGCGTACTGAACATCGCGAACGCCGGGCCCCAGATCATCGCCCCGTTCGTCGCCTCCGCCGTGGTCACCACCCTGGGCGGCTACACCCCGCTGTTCCTGGTCGGCGGAGCGCTCTCGCTGATCGGCGCCCTGGCGATCCTCCCCATCCGCAGCGTGCGCTGATCCCGCCGGACCCCGTGGCCCCGCGCCCCGTGGCCCCGTAAAGGTTTCCGGCCTCGGGTTTCCCCCAACCTCCGGGCCGCCCCTCCCGGGTGGCGGCCCGGCCCGCACTCCGGCGGGCTCGCGCCGAGGGTCGCGAGCCCGCCGGGCCTCACCCCCCCTCGAGGCCACCCTCGCCCAGTTCCCAGTTTCCAGTTCGTCTTCCCCCTTCCCCCTTCCCCGTTCGCATTTCCTCTCCGAAGGAGCCTTCCTTGCAACGCAAGCGAGTTCTGCCGTTGGCCGCCCTGCTGCTCTGCGCGCCGGCCCTCGCCGGTACGGTGCCCGCCGTCGCGGCCGAGGTGCAGGCCGGACCGGCGCCCGCACCGGTGCCCGCGGGCCCGCTGCGGATCCTGCTCACCAACGACGACGGCTACAACGCGCCCGGCATCCGGCTGGCCTTCGCGCGGCTGACCGCCGCCGGGCACGACGTCACCATCGTGGCGCCACTGACCAACCAGAGCGGAGCCGGCACGAAGACCTCCAACTCCCCGTCCCTCACGGTCCGCCACCCTGAGCCGAAGGTATGGGCGGTCGACGGAACCCCCGGTGACTCGGTGAACTTCGGGCTCTCCGAGGTGTTCGAAGGGCGGGCGCCCGATCTCGTCGTGTCGGGCACCAACTTCGGCCCGAACGTGGCCGCGCTCGCCAGCCACTCCGGCACGGTCGGCGGCGCCGTCGCCGCACTGGACGCGGGCGTGCCCGCCATCGCCCTGAGCACCGGCGGCCTCTCCGCTCCCGACCCCGTGACCACGGTCAACGCGATGGGCCCGACGCTCGACTTCGCCGTCAAGCTGATCGACCGGCTGCGTTCCCGGGCCCGCTCCGGCCCCCTGCTGCCCCAGGGCGTCGGCCTCAACGTCAACCACCCCGTCATCGGTGCCGACGGCAAGGGCACCCCGGCCGGGGTGGCCACCACCTTCCAGGACGCGCAGGCGCTGCTGAAGGCCGACTTCACCGATGCCGGCGACGGCACCTGGAAGGTCGGCGTGACGGTGGACCTGAAGACCCCGGCCCGGGGCAGCGACGTGGAAGCCGTGAGCGCCGGGAAGATCGCCGTCAGCCCGATGAACGCCGACTGGAACACCGGACCGGTCGACTTCGCCGTCACCGCGGTTCTGCTCGCCGGGCTCCGCCCGTAGGCCGGACAGCCCCGGTAGCCGGGCTTCGCCCCTAACCGGGCCTCGCCCGCAGGCCGGGCCTTCGCCCCCGGGCAAGGTCCCGCCGACCACACCAGCCGGCCCTCCGGGGGCGGGGCGGGCGTCCCGCGCCCCGACCCGCCCCCGGAAGGTCCCCCACTCAGGAGTACGGATGCAGCGGTTCTCGCACCGGATCACCCGGCTTTCCACGGCAAGACCCTTACTCGGCACGGTACTCGCCCTCACCGCGCTGATCGCCACCGCGCTTCCGGCGGCCGCCTCTCCCGGCGGCCTCCCGGGCGGCTTCCCCGGTGGCGTTCCCGGCGGCCCGCCGGTCGGTTCGCCCCGCCCGGTGGTGTCCGTCGCGCAGGGCGTGCTGCGCGGCCGCGCCCACGACGGGGCGCAGGAGTTCCTCGGCGTGCCCTACGCCGCCGCACCGGTCGGGGAGAACCGGTTGCGAGCCCCGCAGGCGGCCCGGCACTGGAACGGGGTGCGCGAGGCCGTCGAACAGGCGCCCGCCTGCCTGCAGTTCTCGCCGTTCGGGCTGCGCGATCCCTCGGCCGTCAGCGAGGACTGCCTGTACCTCGATGTGTACCGGCCCGGCCGGGTCCGCGCGGGGGCCCGGGTTCCGGTGATCCTCTGGATGCACGGGGGCGCGTACAGCCAGGGAACCGGCACGCAGTTCGGCGGTCGCACCATGGCCGAGCTGACGGGGTCCGTGGTGATCAGCATCAACTACCGGCTCGGGCAGCTGGGTTATCTGGGCCTTCCCGAACTGGGGCGGGAAAACGTGCTGCGCTCCGGCTCCTTCGGCCTGATGGACCAGATCCAGGCGCTGCGCTGGACGAGGGAGAACATCGCGGCTTTCGGCGGCGACCCGGGCAACGTCACGGTCTCCGGCCAGTCCGCGGGCAGCGGTTCGGTGTGCGGACTGCTCGCCGCCCCGCCGGCGGCCGGGCTGTTCCACCGGGCCGTCCTGCAGAGCGGGCCCTGCACGCTGCTGCGTACCCCCGACGGCGCGCGGGCCGAGTCCGAGGCGCGGGCCTTCGCCGCGAGCGCCGGCTGTGCCGAACCGGCCGGAGTGGCGGCGTGCCTGCGCGCCGCTTCCGGGCGGTCGCTGGTGGACGCGGCCCGTACGCGGGCCACTTCGGGCCCTGCGTCGGGCGACGGGCTGCTGCCGCGGGACCCGGCCGCCGCGATCTCGGCCGGGTACTGGAACAAGGTCCCGGTCCTGATCGGGAGCACCCGCTCCGAGGCGCGCTTCTTCGTCGCGCTGACCCAGCCCGCCCTGACGGCGGAGCAGTACGCGCAGCAGGTCCTCGCGGGCTACGGCGAGGCCGGGCCGGAGGTCCTCGCCCGCTACCCGGTCGCCGCGCACGGATCCCCGTACCTGGCGCTGTCGGCGGTCATGACCGATTCGACGTTCGCTTGCGAAACCGCCCGGACGGCGCAGTCGTTCGCCCGTCAGGTCCCCACCTTCGCCTACGAGTTCGACGACCCGGACTCGCCGACACTGGCGGGCGCGCAGGTCCCCGGACTGGACGAATCGAACGCGCACAGCGCCGAACTCGCCTACCTGCACGACTTCACGATGGGTGAGCGACCCCTGACCGGCGTCCAAGTCGCCCTGGCGACAAGGATGAAGCGCTACTGGGGCGCCTTCGCACGCCACGGAGTTCCGGCGGTCGCGGGTCAGACCCCCTGGCCGGCGACCGGACCGGGCGGCACGGTACTGACGCTGGCGCCCGCGGGGGACCGGCTCGACCGGGCGTTCGCGGCCGAGCACCAGTGCGGCTTCTGGCGCGACCAGCCCTCCCGGCCGCTCTGACGGGAGACGAGACTCGGTGGTCCGTACGGGGGTGATCCGCGCGCGCGTCAACGCGTGAGCACGGAGCTCATCCTTTGGTGATCACCGAAAGGACGGCGGCCCGGGGGGTGCCGCCACGCCGCCGGATGCCCCGAGGGCCACGGTCCCCACGGGCATCCGGCGGTTTCCCGCGTCCACGGCGCGGGCGCGGGCCGCGCGGCGACGGGGGATCGCCGCGCGGAACGGACCGCGCGCGATGCCAGCATGCCCGTTCGGGCAACGGAACCCAGGCGAAGCCGTTGCGCAGGTACGGGAGGTGGGTAAGTGACCGCTCAAGCGGTGGGCACGGCGGCTCGCTCGACGCCCGCAGGGCGCAGGTCCGCGGAGGCGCCCGCGGACCCCGTCGGGGTCGCGGAAGCATCCGGGTCCGCGACTCCGGCAGGGGGTGGCGGGGTCGGAGCGGGTGCGGCTGCGGGGGCCGGTGGAGTCGTCGAGGCGGCTGCGGCACGGAGCGCGGCAGCCGCCGGGCAGGGTCCGCGCCGCACGGATCCGGAACTGCTGCTCGCCGCCTCGGTGCTGCTGGCCGACGCCGCCCTCACGGCGAAGCAGGCGGGCGCCGAGCTGACGGGCGCGCTCAGCAGCTGGCGGCTGGGGCTGGAGGCGTTGCGCCGCCCCGCCTGGGCGCTCGGTACGGCGGTGTCGTGCGCGCGTGCGCTGACCAGCCCGGCGGGGCTCGGATTCGGGGCCAACGGCGGGCCGGCCGGGGAATTGGCCCGGATCGCGGGGAACTTGACGTACCGCAGGCCGGCCGCCGTGGCGATGGCCGTGGATGCCTTCGCCCTGCGGATCCGGGCGATCGCCTCCGACCACCCCAATCTGGACTCGCCGCTCGCCAGGCGGCTGACCGACGCCATGGTGGCCGGGAACAGGCTGGAGGCGCTGCGCGCCATGCACGCGCTCGTCGAGCGCCTGGGGGTCACCCGGGCCCTGACCACGATGAGCCCCGTGATCATGGAACTGTCCGCGCTGCTGGGCCTGCTCGACGAGAACCCGGTCAACGACGACTTCTCGTGGGTGACCCTGGCCGGCGGCGTGCCGACCACCGATCCGTTCCTCGGGCTGCCGAGCACCCTGCTGAAGTACCTCAACCCGGGCCCCGGCCGGGCCGAACGGGCGGACGCGGACTCCATCCTGGCGAAGGTGCTGGCCACGTCCGGCAACGACATCGTCAGCTACGTCAACGACATCGGCGCCCTGGGCAACCACGGGCTGGTGCTGCTGCGCCGCGTCGAGTGCGCGGACGGCGCCGTACGGCACGTCCTGCTGCTGCCCGGAACGAGCTTCGCCCTGCTGAGCAACAGCACCCCGCAGGACCTGGTCGGAGCGTTCGACGGGCTGCTGCGCACCGATACGACGTACACGCGCGCCGCACGCAAGCTGCTGGTGCGGGCCGGGGTGCCGGCCGGCTCGGAGCTCATGATCGTCGGACACAGCCTCGGCGGCATGACCGCGATGAACCTCGCCGCGGACGTCGAGTTCTCCTCCCGCTACCGGCTCACGCACGTGATCGCGGTGGGCTCGCCCATCGACGGCAAACGTCCCGCCGACCACACCACCCAGGTGATCAGCCTCGTCAACAACCATGACGTGATCCCGATGATCGACGGCCGAGGCCCGGCCTCGCCCAACGACATCCCCACGAGCTGGGTCGAACTGGCCTGGCTGGACGAGTCGTACGACTACCCGCTGTCGCACGCTCCGCAGGCCTACTCGGACACCCTGCGCGGCCCCATGGCGCACCACCGGAAGAAGGTCAACGCGCTGATCGGCGCCTACGACGGCCGCATCGTCGGCAACCAGCCCTACATGCTGCGCGACAAGTGACCCAGGGAGAGCGCGAGATGACCTCTGACCACGATGGCGACTCCACGGCGAAGACCGCCCCGCGACCCCCCGAGACGGCCTGGGCCCTGGAGAACGCCGTGTTCACCGCGGCCATGGTCGCCCAGCGCCTGCCCTGGACGGACGCCGCGGCCCGCGCGCTCGGCCTGGAGTCCCTGACCCGCGAAGGGGTGCGGCGCGCCCTGCTGGAACACCTGAGGCGCACCCGCTCCGGCCGCCCGGTCCGGCTGCGGACACCCTTCGGGAACTTCCTCGTACCGCTGACCCCCGAAGCGTCCGAATCCCTCCTCGTCCGGGCGGACGAGGGGCGGGCGTTGGATCCCGCGGTCGGGCTCACGGCCGCCGGGCACCGGTACGGGCTGTCCCCGCACACCCCGCTGACCTGGGAGACCGTCGCACCGGGAGACGAACTGCCCGCGCTCGTGGCGCGGCACGTCGACGAGGCCGTCGAGGCCCGGCGCGGGGACGGCACCCTGGAGTGGCAGGCCTGGAGTCGGACGATGGCGGGGCTGGGCCGCCGCCTGGTGGCGGGCGAGGAGGCCACCGAGGACACCCTGCTGAGCGAGATCGTCACCCGGGCCGCCGCAGCGGACGGCCGAGGTGCCCGCGCGGACTTCGAGGCCGCTCTCCGGCGCAGGACGGCCCGCTACCTGGCGAGCCCGGACCCGGACTCCCTGGTCGGACGGCTGGTCGCGGCGGGCGCCTGCGCGGACACCGTGGCCGCGGCGGTGGCCCACGCCCTCGCCCTGGTCACCGAGGCCGCCACCGCCACGACCCTGCAGGCCCTGGCCCTGCACACGGTGGAACCGGCGGCCGTCCCGGAAGAGGCTGTGGCCCGGGTTCTGTGCCACTACCCCCCGGTGGCCGCCGCCGTGCACCGGGTCCGGACGCCGTTCGTCTGGGAGGACCTGGAGATCGTCGCCGGTACGGAGATCCTGTGCGCGCCGGGCTGGCTCCCCGCGCCGAAGGGCGGCGCCGGGCCGGGCGTCTGGCCTTCGCCGCTGTGCGGAGCGCCCGGCGCGTGCGCGGCGACCCGGCTCGCGGTGCTGGTCGCCGAGGAGCTCGTCCTCGCGATCACCGCGGTCGCCCGGCCCTTCCTGGTCTCGCCGAGGCCGGCCGCCGGCCGGCTGCCGGGCACGTTCGAGGCGCGGTCGCTGCTCGTCTCGCTCCGGGAACTCCCGGGCGGCCGGGGCGACGGCCGGGTGACGGTCGGCAGGCCGGCGGCCCTGCCGGTCCCGGTGCGCGGCTGCGCGCCCGCGTCCTACGGGGCCCTGGCGCAGACCAGCGCCGACCGGCTGGCGGCGCACGCGGAGAGCCTCGCGGCCTGCGCCGGGGCCGAGGGCTGGGACCGGGACGAGGCGGGGGAGAACTTCCGCATGGTCCTGCTCGACCACGCGGGCCGGTGCGCGCGGGCGGCCGACGGCGTACGGAGGGCGGCGGCCCGGCTGGCGGACTGAGGTGCGGGACCGGGCGGCGAGCGGTCGCCGCCCGGCTACCAGAAGGGGGTCTCGCGCCTGCCGCGCTCCCCGTCCACCAGGGACTGCACGGCCTCCTGGGCCTCGTCGCACAGCCGGCGGGCCGCGGCCCTGCGGGCGGAGTAGGACTCCGGCCGGGGCGGTGCGGGAATCGGCTCGCCCACGGTGATGAGCCACTTCGCCGGCAGCGGGAGGATCGTGGTGAGGGGGAAGTAGGGGAGGTCGAACAGGCGGGCCAGGGCCGGGACGTCACCGAACTTGGGGTAGGTCTCCTCGGCGCCGATCACGGACACCGGAACCACGGGAGCCCCCGCCTGGACGGCGGTCGCCGCGAACCCGGGGCTGAACGGGCGCAGCCGGTACCGGCTGCGGAAGGGCTTCTCCAGGCCGGAAATCCCTTCGGGAAACACCGTCACGAGTTCCCCGGCGGTCAGATGTTCCAGCCCGAGCGTCGGATCGAGCGGAAAGGCGCCCATTTTCCGGGCGTACGAACCGATCACCGGAAATCGAAAAGTCAGAGATGCGGCCGGAATGTTCAGGGGTCGGTTCAGAATGCGGGTGAGCGATTTGACGAGGACGAACGCATCGAGCCCCCAGGCCCCCGAATGGTTGGCCACGATCACGGCCGGCCCATCCTGCGGGATATTCTCCCCACCGGTGACCTCCAGGCGGAAATAGTCGTCCATCAGCCAGTCGAGCAGCCGGTCCCACGCGCTCTCCCCGGCTTCGCCGAGCCGCTCCTTCGCGTAACGGAACTCGGCGGCCCCCGCCCCCGTCACATCGGGAATGCTTTCCGACACGAGTATTCTCCTTTTCCCGCCGGTCATCGGCGCCACCTTGGCGCAATGGCCGCAATATCGCAAACAGGAGCTTTCATGACCACTTCCGCCCACGAATCGACCGGATCGATGATCGATCTGATCGGCGAAATCCTCCTTTCGATGGTGGAATGCTCTGCCGAGGAGGTGCACGCCGGGGCCCGGATGGGGGACCTGCTGACCGACTCACTCATGGTGGTGGAGATGGCCATGGCCCTGCACGAGAAACTGGACGTCAAGGTCGACGAGGAGGAACTCCGCGACATCACCGTCGCCCGGCTCGCCGAACTCCTCGACGCCCGCCGCGACTCCGTGGCGCCCCCGCGGGACGGCGCCGCTCGGTAGCCAGGCCCGATGACCGCGGAACTGCCCCTGGGCGGGCCGCCCCGGCCCTGCTGTTCAAGGCCGAGGCGGTCCGTCCCACGGGCCGGCAGGACTTCACCCGCGCGCTTCCCCTGCCGGCCACGACGCCCTGCGCGACGGGAGTCTGACGACAGGCCTAGCGGGCGCCCGCCGAGGCGTGGGCCGGCGGAGCGGAGGCCGCCACCGCCGACGTGGCGTGCACGGCGTCGAGCTGCGTCTCCATGTCGTCGAGCGCGCTGCGCACCGCCGCGATCCGCAGCAGGAGTTCGTCGGCCGCGTCCGGCGGCGACTGCTCCGCCAGGAGCAGGGACCGCTTCTCCTCCTTCTCGGCCTCCTCCTCCATCTCCCGTGCCTCCTCCAGGGCGTTGAGGACCACGCCGATCAGGACGTTGACCAGGACGAAGGACCCGAAGAGCACGTAGGAGGCGTAATAGAGGAGGCTCAGCGGGGAGATGGCCAGCCCCGCGTGGACGGCGTCCCCGAGCCCTTCGAGCGTCATCAGCAGGAACAGGGTCAGCGCGGCCCGGCCGATGGACCCGTAGTGCTGCGGGTCGTGGCCGGCGAAGCAGATCCAGCCGATCATGGCGTACACGTAGACGATCAGCGCGCCCACGAACAGGAAGCTGACGGTGCCGGGCAGGCTGCGGCCCACCGCGACCAGCAGGACCCGCAGCTGGGGCATGAACTTGGCGGTCCGCAGAACCCGGGCCAGCCGCAGCAGCCGCAGCAGCGTGGTGTTCTCCCGGAGGAAGGGAATGAAGGCCGAGGAGACGACCAGCAAGTCGAAGACGTTCCAAGGGTCTTGGAAGAAAGCTTTCGGCCGGTCGGCGTGCGCACCGAGGCGGATCAGCATCTCCAGGGTGAAGGCGATCACGCAGAAACGCTCGGTCGCCGAAAGGAGGCCGCTGTACTCGGCGGAGAGGCCGCTGTACGTCTCGGCCCCCAGGAGTGCGGCGTTGAAGAGGATCACCGCGAAAACGGTGAGCGAGAACGCGGGCGCCTCGCACACGTCACGGCAAGGTGCGGCAAGCCTTCCACGCCAGGTGTCCACCGCGGTCGGGTCGGTCATCGTGCTCCCTCGTACGGGCCACCGGCCGCCCCCGGCCCCGCACGCGTCGGCTGCGCCGCGACGGAAGACGAGGCAGCCGAGGCGATGTTCATGTTCCGGGTCGTGTAACGCCGTACGGGGGAATTCGAGACGCCCTGGAGCGCTACATCGCCCGATCGGGTCCCGGCCCGCCCCGCGAGGGCCGCGGGGCTGCGGGCAGGATGGGCGCATGACGAGTCGTGACGGTGGGACCGGACAGGCGTGGGGCGCGTTGAGAGGCCCCGAGGAGCTGGCGGGGCGGGTCGGCTACCGGGGGCCGAGCGGGCTGGGGGACGGACCGCTGCCCGTACGGGAACTCGCGCGGGCCACCGTGGGCGTGTGCGCACTGGCCGCCGCGGAACTGGCCGCCGTACGGGCCGGGGGCGCTGCGGACGACGTGGCTCCGCTGCTGGTCGAGGAAGGGGCCGTGGCCACGGCCTTCGTCAGCGAGCGTCACCTGCTGGTGGACGGCAGGCCGCCCGTCACCTTCGCGCCGCTGTCGGGTTTCTGGCGGGCTGCCGACGGCTGGGTCCGTACGCACGCCAACTATCCGCACCACGAGTCCGCGTTGGTACGCGTCCTGGGTGCCGGGACCCGGGAGGGCGTGGCCGCGGCGATCGCCCGGCGGCGGGCGGTGGACGTCCAGGAGGAGGTCTACGCGGCCGGCGGGCTGGCGGTGGCCGTGAGGACGGAGGGGTACGGCGAGCCGCAACCCCTCGTGGAGCGGACCGGCTCCGGCGTGCGCGGACGGCCCCTCGGGGCGGCGCCCGCAGGCACCGGGCTGCCGATGGCGGGGGTGCGGGTGCTCGACCTGACCCGGGTCATCGCGGGGCCGGTGGCCACCCGGACCCTCGGACTGCTGGGAGCGGACGTCCTGCGGATCGACTCCCCGGGACTCCCGGAATCGGACGACGCGTACGCGGACACCGGATTCGGGAAGCGCTCCGCCCTCCTCGACCTGGGCGAGGCGGGGGACCGGGCGGTGTTCGACGGGCTGCTGGCCGGCGCGGACGTGGTGGTGACGGGATACCGGCCGGGGGCACTGGAGCGGTACGGGCTGGGCGCGGAGGAGTTGCTCGCGCGGCGGCCGGGGCTCGTGGTGGCCGAGCTGTGCGCGTGGGGTTGGCGGGGCCCCTGGGCGGGCCGCAGGGGTTTCGACTCGCTCGTGCAGGCGGGGTACGGGATCTCCGCGGCCTGCGGTGACGGGCACGGCCCCGGGGTGCTGCCGGCGCAGGCACTGGACCACGGCACGGGGTACCTGGCGGCCGCCGGGGTGCTACGGGCCCTCGCGGAGGGCGGTGGGCAGGCCCTGCGGTTCTCCCTGGCGGGGACGGCGTCGTGGCTGGTCCGCGAGGTCCCGGGGGCCGGCGCCGCCGTACCGGGGTACGCCCCGGAACCGTGGCTGCGCGAGACCGTGTCGGGATACGGGCCGCTGCGGTACGCGGCCTCGCCGCTCGGTGGCCGCGGGTGGGAACGGGGACCCTCCCGCTGGGGGACGGACCGGGCCGCCTGGATCTGAGGCGGGGGTCGGCGGCGCGCACCAGGGCGGGGCCCCGGCCAGGGTGTCGGCCGGGGCCCCGCGGGGAGGTGCCGGCCAGCCTCCGGGGTCTGGAGGCGGCGGCATCGCATGGAACGGGTGAGGAGACTGGGCAGGGGCAGGGGCAGGGGCAGGGGCAGGGGCAGGGGCAGGGTTAGGTGCTCACGCGTTCCGGAACCGGACTAGAAGTAGACGTTCCAGGTGACGCTGACCGAGGACGACTTGCCCGCCGCGTCGGTCACGGTCAGGGTGCTGCCGCCGAAGCCCCAGGTGGTGGGGGAGCCGGTGATGACACCCGTGGCGGCGTTGATGCTCAGGCCGGCCGGCAGGCCCGTGGCCTTGAAGGCGTACGGCTTGGTGCCGCCGGTGGCCTGGAGGCCGAGGGTGACGGGCTTGCCGATGTAGACGGTCTGGTTGCCCGGGTTCGTCAGGACCGGGCTGGTGCCCGTGACGGTACTGACGGTCCAGGAGAAGGTCGCGGAGGCGGCCTTGCCCGCATTGTCCGTGGCGGTGACGGTCACGTTGGAGGTACCGGCCGTGGTGGCGGTGCCCGTGATGGTGCCGGTCGCGGAGCCGATGCTCAGGCCGGCGGGCAGGCCCGTCGCGGACCAGGCGTAGGGCGCGGTGCCACCGGTGGCCTTGACCGTCAGGTTGGCCGCGGCGCCGACGGCGGAGCTCTGGCTGCCGGGGTTGGTCACGGACAGGGCCGTACCCGCGGTGGTGATCGTCCAGGAGAAGGAGGCGGAGCCGGTCTTGCCCGCGTTGTCGGTGGCGGTGACGGTCACGTGGGAGGTTCCGGCCGTGGTGGGGGTGCCCGCGATGGTGCCGGTCGAGGAGGCGATGCCCAGCCCGGCGGGCAGGCCCGTCGCGGACCAGGTGTAGGGGGCGGTGCCGCCCTCGGCGCTGTTGCGCAGCTCGGGTATCCGGGCGCCGATGACGCCGTTCTGGGCCGAGACCGCGGCGACGGTGACGTTGCCGGGCTGCGGGGTGGTGACGACCAGGGCCAGGTTGAACCTGGTCAGGGCCTCGACCACGGGCTGGAAGATGGTGAACTTCTCACCGCTGCCCGAGGTGCAGGTCGCACTGCCGCCGCCGGAGTGCAGGCCGACGGCCTTGCCGCCGGTCGCGCTGACGTACGCACCGCCCGAATCGCCGCCCGCGGAGCAGGCGTTGGAGTACGACAGGCCGTCGATGACCACGTTGCCGTAGTCCACGCTCTGGTTGACCTTGGTGACCTCGCCGCACCGCATGCCTGTGGTCTGCCCGGAGCGGCAGATCGCGGTGCCGACCACGGCCTCGGCCGAGCCGGTGACGGCTATGGCGGTGTGGGTCGAGTCGCCCGCGACGTACGGGGAGAGGTTCCACCCCGACTGGTCCACGTCGACGACGCCCATGTCGCCTTCCCGGGCGTTGACGCTGCTCTGACCGTCCTTGTTGGACGTACCCACGCGGGTCCCGTCCTTGCCGTAGGCGGGCTGGTTGACGTCGTTGGTGCAGTGACCGGCCGTCAGGAAGGTCTTGGCGCCCCCGGTGACCCGGGTGGCGGCGAAGCCGACGGAGCACGGGCTCTCGCTGCCCGGCACCCACTTCTCGCCGCCGGTCACGTCGGCCTGCTGCCGCGGGCTGTCGGAGGTCTCCGTGACGTGGACGATGCCGCCGAGCGCGGAGAGGCGGGCCACGAAGGCGCCCGTGGAGGCGTTGCGCGCCGTCCGGTCCACCGTGACGTCGATCCGGTTGTTCCGGACGTCGGGACCCCACGACACCACACCCGGGATCCCGGCCCCGATGTCGCGCGTCACGGTCCGGGCGGTGGCGGCCAGTTCGGCCTGGCTGTAGCGGGCCTGCCGGGCCACGGCGCCCGCGTCCCGCACCAGCGCCGCGTCCGCCGCGTGGGAGACGGCCGCGTTCAGCCGGCCCGTGGAGGAGTCGAACCACATGCCCGCCACCCGGTCGCCGACCCGGCCCCGGATGAGGGTGGCCGCCTTGCCGGCCGCCGCTTCGTCGGCGATCCGGTCGCGGGCCTCTCCGGCGGTGAGGTGGAGATCGCGCTGCAAGGCCTCGAGGACCTGCGGGGGCACGGACGGTCCGGGCTGCGCGGCCGCGGTGGCGTGTGCGGGCAGGACGCCCAGGCCGCCGAGCGCGACCACGGCGGTGACGGAGGCGGCCGTAACGGAGGCCCACTTGGACCTGTTTGGCAGATTTCGCACGGAAATCCCTTCATGGGGGGGCGGACCGGAGGGGTAGGCCGGTACGGATGCGGGCCCCGTGGGGGAGCACGGGACCGGTCACGTCCCCGGAGTCCGCGTCTCGGGGAGCCGCGTCTGCGCACTCCGGGGTGGCCAACAGAGTGATCCCGGGCCGGTGCCGGGAGCATCGGAGGAATCCCTTGCTGCCCAACCCGCCTCGCCCCAACCCGCCTCGCCCCGGGCCGCGTTGTCTTCCCGCATCGACCGGCCGACGCCCGCGCGCGCGGTACGGGCGGTACGGGTGGTGCGGGCGGCGGCCCGCGCCGGCGCGCGTACGGCGTGCCGTGCCCGTCGCGCCAGGCCCGACACGCTGTACGGCGAGCCGCCCGGACCACGCCCCCGCTCCTCCCGTGGAGGGCAGTGGTGCTCCGGGTCTGCCACCCCGCACCCGGAGCGCGGACGGCCCGCCGTCGCACCACCATCGCCGGGCGCGGCACCCCTTGGCATCAGGGGAAACCCTTGATCCCCCGGCCCGGCGGAACCCGGCGTTGTCACGGGAACCGGCGCCGCCTACGGTGCCTCCTCGTGACGGCAGACAGCTCCTCCGGCAACCGCCCCAACTCCTCCAACCCCGCCCACCCCGACTCCGCGCCGCCCGCAGGGGCCCGGCGCGCGGTCCCGGGCGCGGCGGCCCACGCGGCCGGAGTGCTGGAGCGCGACGGGCGGGTGGCGCTCGCCGGCCCCTGGGGCGCGGGCAAGACCACCGTCCTGGAGGACGTGCTGCGCACCCTGCCCTCCGGCTCCGGCTCCGGCTCCGGCTCCGGCTCCGGGCGGACGGTGCTGCGCGTCACGACGGTCGAAGAGGACCGGGAGCACGTCTTCGGCGCGCTCGCCCAGATGCTGTCCCGCTGCGGCGCGGACCAGCTCGCGGTGCTCTCCGGCAGGCAGAACGAGGTGATCGACCGGATCCTGCACCGGGGCGCCGACGAACCGCTCGCCGCCTCCGAGCAGTTGCCCGCCCGCCTCGCGGTGACGGCGCTGCTCGCGCCGGGGCGCTGGATCCTGGCCGTGGACGGGGCCCAATGGCTCGACCCGGCCAGCGCCGACGTCCTCGGCTACGCCCTGCGTACCCTTGCCGCGCCCGGGCTGACCGCGATCGTCACGGAACGCGTCCACGGCCGGGCGCAGTGCGCCGCCCGGCTGCTCGGCGGCCACCCCGCCCAGGTCGACGTGGACCCGCTCGACGCCGAGGAGACGGCCACCCTGCTCGACGCGCACGGCCTGCCCACCCGCTGGGCGGGCCCGCTGCAGAGCCACTGCGGCGGCCACCCCCTGCTGACCTCCGTGTCCTGTACGGCACTTGCGCGGCTGCCCGCGTCGCAGCGGTACCGGCCCGCCATGGCCGAGCAGACGGTCGACGCGGCCGGTGCCTGGCTGCACGCCACGCTGGGGGAACCCGCCCGGCACACCCTGATGCTCGCCGCCCTGACGAGCCGGCCCTCGCTGCCGCTGCTCCTGAGGGCGGGCCGCTCCGACGCCGAGGAACATCTGGCCCAGGCCCAAGCCGCCGGGGTACTGAGCGTGGACGCGGCGAGCGCCGTCCACTTCGCGGCGGCGGCCCTGGCCCGGGCCGCCGCCCGCTCCGGGGCCAGGCCCCTGCGGGCGGCGGCCCACCTGACGCTCGCGCGGGCCGTCGGAGACCCCGTGCACGAGGTGCGCCACCGGGCCCTGGCCGCGGACCTGCCCGACCAGGGGCTGGCCGAGGACACCGAGACCGCGGCGGCCACCGCCCGCGAGGCCGGCGAACGGGCCCTGGCCGCCGACCTGTTCCTCCTGGCCGCCGAGATCACCCCGCCGGCCCGGTCCGCCGTACGCATCCGCAGGCTCTCGTACGCCGCCCAGGAGGCGGCCTGCGCCGGCTCCGTCGACATCGCCCGGCAGGCGGCCGACGCCCTGACCGCGAGCAGGGCCGAACCCACCGACCAGGTCACCGCCCTGCTGGCCGTCGTCGACGCCCACGGCCAGGCCATCTCCGACCTCGAGCCGCTGCTCGCCCGCTGCCGGGAACTGGCGGCCGGCCACCCCGACCTCCTCGCCGCCGTGGAGCTCCGGGCGGCCATCGCCGCCAACGTCGCGCACTCGGCCCCCGAGCGGGCCCTGCGTGCGGCCGGCCGGGCCGCCGAACTCGCCGCCGCCGGCGGCCACCGCCCCCTGCAGGCGGCCGCCCTGACCATGCGCGCCCGGATGGAACGCGTCCTCGGCACCGCCGACGCGCCGGGCACCCTCGCCGAGGCGCTCGCCCTGGGGATCCCGGCCCAGCACTCCGGCATCCGCAACAGCGCCCAGTACCTCGCCGCTCGGCACGCCGTCTTCGACGACCGGCTGGCCGAAGCGCGCGAGCGACTCGTGGAACTGCTCGGGCTCGCCGAGCACGAGGGCGACGCCGAGGACCTGGTCGACATCTGGCGCAGCCTCGCCGAGGTCGACACCCGCCTCGGCGCGTGCGCCCCCGCGCTCGCGTGGGCCGATCAGGCCGTACGGCTGTCCACCGGGGCGGGACTGTCCATGGGCCCCGCCTGGTACACCGCGGCGCTGACGCAGAGCGCCGCCGGATCCTTCGCGGCCGCCCTGCGCACCGCGTCCTGCGGGGCCCGCGCCTCGCAGGAGGAGGGCGACGGGCTGTACGTGTCGCGCAACCTCTGGGTCATGGGCGCGGTCCAGCTGCACACCGGGGACGTGGCCGACGCCGTGGCTTCCCTCACGGCCGTCGCCGAGGCCGAGCGGCACGTCCCCTCGGCCGACCCCGGCATGTTCCGCTGGCAGCCGGACGCGGTGGAGGCCTTCACCTGCGCGGGCCGGCTCGACCGGGCCCGCGAGCTGCTGGAGCGGGCACGCCCGGTCGCGGGCCCGGCCGGAGCCGATTCGGGACCGGGGGCGGCGCTGGACCGCGCGCACGGGATCCTGCTGGCCCGCGGCGGCGCCGTGGAGGAGGCGAGCGGCCTGCTCCACCGCACGGCGGCCGCCTTCGAACGGCTGGGGCTGCCCCTGGAGCAGGCCCGTACGCTCCTCGCCCTGGGCCGGGTCGAACGGGCCCGCAGACGCCAGGCGGCCGCCCGCGTGGCCTGGGAGGCGGCCCGGGCCGTCTTCGACGACACCGGCGCCCGCCCCTGGCAGGAACTCACCCGGGAGCTGCTCGACCGGGCGGGCGGATCGGGTCCGGCCCCGGGTCCGGCCCCGGGCGCGGGCAGGCTGACCGAGTCCGAGTCGCGCCTGGCGGACCTCATCTGCCAGGGAGCCACCAACCAGCAGGCTGCCCAGCACATGTTCATCTCGGTCAAGACCGTCGAGGGCATGCTGAGCCGCGTCTACCGCAAGCTCGGCGTCCGCTCGCGCACCCAGCTCGCGGCGGCCCGCGCCGCCGCGGCCCCGGGCCAGGACGCACGGACGCCCCCCGAGTGACCTGGGGTCACTCGGGGGGCGTGCGGTGCATCCGGTCCTACGGGGCCTGGGGGATCAGACCGCCGGCGCCGGGTAGGTCGGGTACTCGACCCCGGAGACGTACTGGACGACCCGGACGACCTGGCAGGAGTAGCCGAACTCGTTGTCGTACCAGAGGTAGAGGATCGCGTTGTCCCCGTCGACCTTCGTGGCGCCCGCGTCGACGATCGAGGCGTGACGCGAGCCGATGAAGTCGCTGGAGACCGCGTCGGGCGCCGTGGTGAAGTCGATCTGGCGCTTCAGCGGAGAGGTCAGCGACACCTCGCGGAGGTAGTCGAGCACCTCTTCGCGGGTGGTCTCGCGGCCGAGGCGCAGGCTGAGGATCGCGATCGAGACGTCCGGGACGGGGACGCGGATCGAGCTGCCGCTGATCGGGGCCTTGAGGTCGGGCAGCGCCTTGGCGACGGCCGAGGCGGCGCCGGTCTCCGTCATGACCATGTTGAGCGGCGCGGAGCGGCCGCGGCGGTCGGCGCTGTGGTAGTTGTCCAGCAGGTTCTGGTCGTTGGTGAACGAGTGGACGGTCTCCACGTGGCCGCGCAGAACGCCGTACTCGTCCGCCATCGCCTTCAGCGGCGGGACGATCGCGTTGGTGGTGCAGGAGGCGCAGGACAGGATCTGCTCGTCCGGCTTGATCGTGTCGTGGTTGACCCCGTGCACGATGTTCGGGACGTCGCCCTTGCCCGGAGCCGTCAGGACGACCTTGTCGATACCGGGGCGCAGGTGCTTGGAGAGCCCCTCGCGGTCGCGCCACTTTCCGGTGTTGTCGATGAGGATGGCGTCCTTGATGCCGTACGCCGTGTAGTCGACCTCGGACGGGTCGTTGGCGTAGATCACCTTGATCTCGTTGCCGTTGGCGATGATCGTGCTGGTCGCCTCGTCCACGGTGATCGTGCCCTGGAACTGGCCGTGGATCGAGTCGCGGCGCAGCAGCGAGGCGCGCTTGACGAGGTCCGCCTCACCGCCGCCGCGGACGACGATGGCACGCAGGCGCAGGCCGTTGCCGGAACCGGTCTTCTCGATGAGCAGGCGGGCGACGAGGCGGCCGATGCGGCCGAAACCGTAGAGGACCACGTCGCGGCCCTCCCCGCGCTCGATCTTGTTGGCACCCGTGGCGCCGGAGACGGCGCCGGCGGTGAACTCCTCCACCGACAGACCGCGGTCGTCCGTCGCGTACGCCGCGGCGAGCATGCCGAGGTCGATCTGCGAGGGACCCAGGTCGAGGGTGGTGAGCGCCTGGAGGAACGGCAGGGTCTCGGTGACCGAGAGCTCCTCGCCGTCGATCTGGCGCGCGAAACGGTGGGTCTTGAGAATGCTCACCACGGACTTGTTCACCAAGGAGCGGCTGTGCAGCAGGATCGTGACGTCCCGCTCCCGGTGCAGCTTGCCGATGATCGGGATCATCGACTCCGCGATCTTCTCGCGGTTCTTCCAGTTGGTGAACGAGTCGTCATTGACAGTCACAGAATTATCTTTCGAGCTAGGCGGCGCTCATATGCTAACCCGCGCGCGGATCGCTCCTTCAGGCACCCCCTGAGCAGGAGGTCAGCCCTCCGCGCGCTGGGTCACGGGAGCGTTGCTCTCGTCGCCCAGGAACTCGTACCAGCGGCGCTGCAGGCACAGGTAGCGGGTGTCCGCCTCGGCGAGCGCGAGGAAGGAATCGACCGTGTCGGCCAGCCGCTCGCGCAGGCCCGGATCGGTCAGCTCGCCGTCCTCGCCGAAGGCCGAGTGCGCCATGGCGAGGCTGAACATGTCGGGGTAGACACGGGCCCCCAGGTGTTCGAGCGGAACCCGCAGCGCCCAGAGTCCGCGGTTCCCGCCGACCATCGACGGAGAGGCGGACACCAGCAGGGTCTGCTTGTCCTTGAAGGGCTGAGGCCGGAACCGGGACACCCAGTCGACGGCGTTCTTCACGACGCCGGGCACCGAGGCGTTGTACTCGGGCGAGGCGATCACCAGGGCCTGGGCCGCGAGCAGCCGCTCGCGCAGGGCGGCCGACCCGGAGGGCTGGCCGTCGGCCTGCTCGGCGTCGCCGTCGTAGGTGGGCATCACGAAGTCCCCGATCCGGGCGAGGTCCGCGACGGCGCCCGACCGCTCGACCTGACCGGCGACGAGCGCGGCCAGCCGGGCGTTCACGGAGCCCTCGCGGGAGGACCCGGCGAGGACGAGGACCCGTAGCGGGTCGGGTCCGGTGGTGACGTTCAGGGAATCCGGGGCGGCCGGGTCCGTCGGGAACTTCGGGCTCTGGGGCTGGTTCGCATCGGTCACGTGCGGGACCGTACGGGACCCGCCGGCACTCCCCGCGGCGCGGCGCACGGGCTGTCACCCGGACGGGGTCAGCCGGCGCCCCAGCCGCCGTCCAGGGGGAGCGAGGAGCCCGTCACGTATCCGGTGTGCGGGCCGCACAGCCACAGGGCGGCCGCCGCCACCTCCTCGGGCTCGATGAGCCGCTTGATCGGCGACCGGGTCAGCAGCACCTCGCGGAGCACGTCCCCGGCGTCGATGCCGTGGGCGGCGGCCTGGTCCAGGATCTGCCCCTCGACCAGGGGGGTGCGGACGTAGCCGGGGCTGATGCAGTTGCTGGTCACCCCGTACGGGGCCCCCTCGAGCGCGGTGACCTTGCTCAGCCCCTCCAGAGCGTGCTTGGCCGCCACGTAGGCCGATTTGTACGCGCTGGCGCGCAGCCCGTGCACGCTGGAGATGTTGACCACCCGGCCCCAGCCGGCGGCGTACATGTGCGGCAGCACGTGACGCAGCAGGAGGAAGGGCGCGGTGACCATCACCTGCTGGATCAGGGCGAAGCGCTCGGGCGGGAACTCGGTGATCGGGGCGACGTGCTGCAGCCCGGCGCTGTTGACCAGGATGTCGACGGCGGCGGGCAGTTCCCCGATGGCGGCCGGATCGGCCAGGTCGACGACGTGGGCGTGCCCGCCGACCAGGCCGGCGACGGCCTCGGCCGCCGCCGCGTCGACGTCGGCCACGTGCACCACGGCCCCGGCCTCGGCCAGGGCCACCGCGCACGCCCGGCCGATGCCGCTGCCGCCGCCCGTCACCAGGGCGACGCGCCCCGGGAGGCCGGTGTGGGAAGGAGGTTCGCTCGTCATGGCCCGAAGCGTAGGGAGGGCCGGCTGTGGCGCCCACGGCGCCGCCCCCCATACTCTGAGCCGCCCGTATGGAGGCGATCACCATGGGGACGGACGCGGAACCGGCGGAGCCGGGCATGCGTCAGAGCCGTGCCGATCCGGCACCGGAGAACGAGGGGGACCGACGATGCGTCGAGCCAGCGAAAGATACCTGCGGGTGATGAAGACGAAGGCGGCCGTCACCGCGGCCGTGTGCGTGGGCGCCGCCGCCGTGCTGCTCACCGGCTGCGGGAAGTCCGGCGTGGCCGACAAGGCCGATCCCGTGGCGGCGCCCGCCCCGCCCGCGGCTGCCGCACCGTGCCCGGTGATCGACCCCACCGCGTCACAGTCGCCGCCGATGCTGATCGACGGCACCCCGGTCAACACCCCCGAGGGCGAGCGGCTCTCGCAGGCCATCGGAGAGCAGGGTTACGGCGACTTCGCCGACGTCTACTCCACCCAGATCGTGGACCACCCGTCGGGCCGGGTGGCCCTCTGCGTCACCGACCTCGCCCGCGGCCGGCTCCTCGTGGCGGCGGCGCACGCGGCCGATCCGGAAGCGGACCCGGCCCTGGCCGACCTGTACCTGAGCAAGTACCCGCACCGGACCCTCCAGGCCGCCGGGGACAAGCTGATCGATCTGGAGATGGGCTTCCCGATCTACAGCGTCTCCGGAAGCAACGGCGCGGCGGTCGAGGTCACCTCCACGAAGGAGGGCGCCGCGTCGGCGGAGTTCAAGGCGAAGCTGGAGAAGGCCACCGGGGGCATTCCCGTCACCGTCACGAAGGGCGAGCAGCCCACCACCTTGGAGGGCCAGATGACCGCCGCTCCCTGACCGGTCGCCGGCCTGACCGGCAAGACGCCCCCCCTGGGCCGGTCGGCTCAGCCGCGCACCATCCCGGTCAGGGCCTCGGACAGGGCCGCCGCGTAGGGATGGGGACGGCGGCGGCGCGCGGACAGCACCCCGATGTGCCGTGCGGGGGACGGGGGTTCGACCGGTACGACGGTCACGCGGGCGGTGTCCGGGTCGCGATCCCCGCCCCGGTCTCCGTCCCTGCCCCCGTCTCCGTCCCCGCCCCGGCCTCCGTCCCCGGCCGCAGCCCCGTCCCCCGGCGGCAGCGCGACCCGGGGGATCAGCGCGACGCCGACCCCCGCCGCTACGAGGGAGCGCGCGAAGAAGTAGTCCGTGGTGGAAGCCGCCACCCGGAGCTCGAAACCGGCCCGCTCCGCGTACCGGCGCAGGTACGCCCCGGTCTTGAGGCAGCCCAGCACCCAGCGGTCGGAGGCGAGCTCGGCCGGTGCGATGGACGCGCGCCCGGCGAACCGGTGCCCCGGGGGCAGGACCAGCGCCAGCGGGTCCTCCGTCAGCGGCAGCCAGTCGAGCGCCGCCCCGGGACGCAGCGGAAGCGGCCCGTCGAAGTGGTAGGTCAGCGCCAGATCGGCGGCGCCCGAGCGGACCATGGGCACCGCCTCCTCCGGCTCGGCCTCCAGGACCGTCAGCTCCACCTCCGGATGCGCGGCGACGAACCAGGCGAGCGCGCCCGGCAGCAGCCTCCGGCCCCCGCTCACGAAGGTGGCGACCGTCAGCCGGGGCCGCTCGGCGGTGACCCGGTCGATCTCGTGGCGCACCCGGTCGAGCTCGGCCGACACCGCCTCCGCCGCCTCCACCAGCAGCCGGCCCGGCTCCGTGAGGGTGATCCCGCGGGTGCTGCGCACGGCGACGGGGTGACCGAGGCCGCGCTCCAGCGCCGCGATGTGCTGGGAGACGGCCGAGGGCGTCAGGAGCAGCGCCCCGGCGGCCTTGTTGAAGCTGCCGTGCTCGGCCACGGCGCGCAGGATGCGCAGCCGCTGCACATCGATCATCAGTTTTCCTTACGACGAGAACAGCATTCCGGTAGTTCCGCTGGGGACGGTACAGCGGCAGAGTCCCGGACATGAAGAAGATCCTGGTCATCGGCGGAAGCCGCTATTTCGGAAAGCACCTGGTCACCCTGGAGCGGGACGCCGGGAACGAGGTGACCGTCCTCAACCGGGGCTCCACCGCCCCGCCCCGGGGCGTCGGCCACCTGGTCGCCGACCGGGAGGACGAAGCGGGGCTCCGCGCGGCGCTGGGGGAGCGCACCTTCGACGTGGTCTTCGACCAGGTCTGCTACACGCCCGGGCAGGCGGAGACCGCCCGCCGCGTCTTCGCCGGCCGCACCGGGCGGTACGTGATGACCTCGACGATGGAGGTCCACGACCCCGCGCCGCCCACCCCCGAGGCGCGGGCCTACGCCGAGGGCAAGCGGCGGGCCGAGGACGTGCTGGGGGCGGAGCCCGCCTTCGGCCTCGTGGCGGTGCGCGCCGCGCACGTACTCGGCGGCGGCCGGGCGGAGTTCACCGGCCGCCTCGCGCACTACGTGGAGCGGATCGGCGCCGGGATCCCGGTGGCCGTGCACAAAGCCCCGTACCCCACCTCCTTCATCCACCACCACGAGATCGCCCGTTTCCTCCGCTGGGCGGGGGAGCGGGACTTCACCGGGCCGGTGAACGCCGCCTCGCACGGGGAGCTCGACGTGCTCGGACTGTCCGGGGCCGTGGCCGAGCGGGTCGGGCGGGCACCGCGCCTGCGGACCGTCGCGGCCGGGACCGAGGCCTCGCCGTTCTCCTTCGACCGGGCCTACGCGATGGACAACGGCCGGGCCGCCGCCCTCGGCTTCCGCTTCGGGCGGCTCGAGGACTGGCTCCCGGAGGCCATCGGTGAGACGGCCGCGGGGATCGAGCGATGATCACCGGAGGGGACCGGCTCCGGCAGGGACCGGCTCCGGCACGGACCGGCTCCGGGTGGGACCGCCGAACCGCGATGGCGCGCGATCCCGTACAACCGTCCTGGCGCGGCAGGGGTCTTAGGAGTGAATGGTCGATCGAATCTCCAGGGGGAAACGGACGTGCGACACCACACCCGTCACGCCATCGCGCTCGCCGCGACGGTCACCACACTTGCCGGAGGCCTGCTGGTCTCCACCGGCGCGCAGGCGGAGGCGGCCGTCGCCGCCGGGCCCGCGGCCACCCGGTACGCCGACGACTTCAACGGCGACGGCTACCACGACCTGGCGATCGGCGCCCCGGACGCCGTCGTGAACGTCAAGGGCGTGGACGGGACCACCACCGCGGTGGGCAACGCGGGCTACGTGACCGTCTCCTACGGCGGCAAGTACGGGGCCCAGAAGACCGGCCTGAAGGTCATCACCCAGAACAGCCCCGGAATGCCGGGCGACCCGAAGGAGGGCCAGCGCTTCGGTGAGGTCCTCACCACCGGCGACTTCAACGCCGACGGTTACGCGGACCTTGTCGTGGGCACCCGGGACAACTACGACCGGGGCACGCGGCCCGGCCACGTCACCCTGATCTGGGGCAGTCCCACGGGGCTGAAGGACGCCATCTCACTGGCCGACCCGCTGAAGAGGGTCGGCTTCGGCGTCGTCCTGAAGGCCGGTGACTTCACCGGCGACGGGAAGACCGACCTCCTCGTCGGCTACTCCACCACGCTCGAACTGTTCCGGGGCCCCTTCACGGCGGACGGGTCGCCCGTCTCGACCCACCGGCTGGACCTCGGCCGCCAGTACCCCGTCTTCCTGCCGGGAGAGGCGCAGAACCGGATCGCGGTGGGCCGGATCAACAAGGGCGCCATCGACGACCTCGTCGTCCTCGGCGAGAGGCAGGACCCGAGCGCACCGATCCGGGGCCGCGTGCTCTTCGGCGGGACGTCCGGACTGCGCCTCACCCCGGTCACCATGCGCGGCGGAGGCAGCGTCGCCATCGGTGACTTCGACAAGGACGGCTACGGCGACATCGCCGTGGGCGACTCGGAGACCCAGATCGATACCATCCGCGCGGCGGGTCTGGTCCGGGTCAGCTTCGGTTCCGCCACGGGTGTGAACGAATCCCGCGGCTACCAGACGTTCACCGAGGACACCCTCGGAATCCCGGGCGGCGTGGGCACGGGCGACCGCTTCGGCCAGTCCGTCGCCGCGGCCGACCTCAACCTGGACGGATATGCCGAGTTGATCGTCGGTGCCCCGGGCGAACGGAAGGGCGAGGTCACCGGCGGCGGCCTCTACGTGCTGAAGGGCACGGCCAAGGGCGTCACCGGCACCGGGGCCTCCTGGTACGCCCACAACGCGCCGGGCCTGCCCATCCCCGCGGGCACGTACCGCATCCCCACGCTGCTCAAGGTCACCGACCTGAACAACGACAAGCAGCCCGAGATCACCTTCGCGGTCGCGGCGACCGTCCCGCAGGTCTGGTCCGTCGGCACGAAGGACGGCAAGGTCGCCGGCACCTCGCCCACCCGCGTCGTCAACCCGCCGACCGACGCGCAGATCGGCACCGGCCCCCAGTTCGGCGTACTCGCCCGCTGACGAGCCGCCGCGCCGCCGGCCCGGGAGCCCAGGGGGGCAGGGGCCGGCGGCGCGACGCGGGCCTAGCGGTCCCCGGCCCGGCGCTCCAACGGAGTTGCTACTGCCGAGTTGTTCACACTGAAGGTGACGCTTCCCGCCCGGTAGCGGTCGTCGGACCACTCGATGGGGCGGCCCGTGCGGGTCGCGGAGACGTGCCGCTGGCGCAAAAGCGGGCTGCCGCGGCGGATTTCCAGCAGCCTGGCGTCCTCGCTGCCGGCCGGAAGCGCGTCGATGAGGTGCTCGCCGTAGTGGGCGACGATGCCGGAGTCGTTCGCCAGCCCGTCCATGACGGAGCGGCAGTCCTCGGGCATCGCCTCGACCGCCGCCGCGACCCAGTCGGCGTACGCGGTCCGTTCGATCATCGTCGGCTCCCCGTCGAGCAACCGGAGCCGCAGTACGGCGAGGACCTCCGTGCCGGCCGGCAGGGCCAGCCGGTCCGCCTCCTCGGCGGTGGCCGGACGGCGGGTGCGCGACAGGAAGCGGCTCGCGGCCTGGTGGCCGACCCCTTCGGCCCACTGGGCGAAGCTGTTGAGCTCACCGAAGCTGTGCTTGCGCTCGTGGCGCAGGACGATCCTGCGGGCCCCCTGCCGGGAACCGATCAGCCCCTCGGCGGCAAGCGTCGCCACGGCCTGGCGGACGGTCCCGCGGGACGCCGACCAGAGCGCCGCCAGATCGCTCTCCGAGGGCAGTTGGGCACCCACCGGGTACTGGCCGGAGAGGATCGACCGGCGCAGCGCCTCGGCGATCTCCAGATACCGCACCGTAGCCATGCTGTCCTGTTCCCCCTTGCGTGGATGTGTGTGCAGGCCCTGCCGCCCGGAGTACGTCGCCCGCCCGCAAGCCTAGGCCGTGCCGACCCTGAAGATCATCTTGAGGTCTGTCCGTCACGGTTGTATCCGGCCGTTCTCCGGTCTTCGTCGAGACGTGCTCCGGGGGACAGCCGCCGTTCACCGTCCGTACAGCGACCCAGGGCGAACTGGAGCCAACTTGTTCAGACAAGTGAATCCCCCTCCACGCGTTCTTCATGCGTTTTCGTCTCCGGGAGAGACCGTGCTCAGTTCCTCCGCCCGTCGCGGTGCGGCCGTTCTGCTCAGTGCCGCCGTGCTCACCACGCTCAGCGCGTGCGGCGCCGCACCCGACAAGGCCGCCGGCTCCGCCGGTGGCGACGGCAAGAACAAGACCCAGCCCGCCGCCGCCACCTCGGTCGCCGACTTCGGCGGCCTGGAGGGCCTCGTCGCGGCCGCCGAGAAGGAGGGCGAGCTCAACGTCATCGCGCTGCCCGCCGACTGGGCGAACTACGGCGAGATCCAGAAGGCGTTCGCGGCCAAGTACCCCAAGGTCAAGATCAACGCCGAGAACCCGGACGCCTCCAGCGCCGACGAGATCGCCGCCGTCAAGTCCCGCAAGGGCCAGACCCGCGCCCCCGACGTCCTGGACCTCGGCATCGCCTTCGCCCGCAGCGGCGCCGCCGAGAACCTCTTCGCCCCGTACAAGGTCACCGCCTGGGACCAGATCCCCGCCGCCCAGAAGGACGCGGACGCCCGCTGGTACAACGACTACGGCGGCTACGTCTCCATCGGCTGCGACGCCGCCCGCATCCCGAACTGCCCGCAGTCCTTCGCGGACCTGGCCAAGCCCGAGTACAAGGGCAAGGTCGCCCTCAACGGCAACCCGACCAAGTCCGGCTCCGCCTTCGGCGGCGTCTACGCGGCGGCCCTCGCCAACAAGGGTTCCTTCGCCGACATCCAGCCCGGCATCGACTTCTTCGGTCGGCTGAAGAAGAGCGGGAACTTCATCCCCGTCGAGTCCACCCCGGCCACCGTCGAGAAGGGCGAGACCCCCATCTCGATCGACTGGGACTACCTGAACGCCGGCTACGCCGAGCAGTTCAAGGGCAAGGGCGTCGACTGGAAGGTGGCCATCCCCACCGACGGCGTCTACGCCCAGTACTACTCGCAGGCCATCAACAAGGACGCCCCCCACCCGGCGGCCTCCCGCCTGTGGATGGAGTTCCTCTACAGCACCGAGGGCCAGAACCTGTGGCTGAAGGGCTTCGCCCGCCCCGTGCTGCTGCCCGCAATGACCCAGGCCGGCACCGTCGACAAGGAAGCCGTCACCAAGCTCCCGCAGGTCCAGGGCACCCCCGCCTTCCCGGCCTCCACCGAGCTGGACAAGGCCAAGGCCACCCTCGCCGAGAAGTGGGACAAGGCCCTCAGCTGATGTCCGCCTCCACCACCCTCCCCCACTCGACGGGGACCGCCGGCGGCAGCACCACCCGCCGCCGGCGGCGCGGCCCGCGTACCTGGCTCGCCGCCCTCCCGCTCCTCGCCTTCACCGCCCTGTGCTTCGGTGTCCCGCTGGGCGCCATCGCCTTCGGCGCGGTCACCCGTACGGACCCGGTGAGCGGCGCCACCGAAGCGACCGGCGAGCACCTGGCCCGTTCCCTCCAGGGGCCCTACCTCGGCTCGCTCATCGGCAGCGTCCAGCTCTCCGCCCTCACCGCACTCGTGGCCGGCGTGCTCGGCGTCCTCATCGCGCAGGCCGTCGTCACCTCCCCCTCCCGCGCCCTGCGCGGGGCGACGCTGACCGCCTCCGGCGTCCTCGCCAACTTCGGCGGGGTCCCGCTCGCCTTCGCGTTCATCGCCACCGTCGGGATCTCCGGGGTCGTCACCCAGCTCGCCGACCTGACCGGCCTCGGCTGGAACCTCTACTCCTTCACCGGCCTCACCGTGGTCTACCTCTACTTCCTGACTCCGCTCATGGTGCTGGTGACCGTCCCCGCGCTGGACGGACTGCGCCCGCAGTGGCGCGAGGCCGCCCAGAACAACGGGGCGACCGGATGGCAGTTCTGGCGCCACGTCGGCCTGCCCGTCCTCGCGCCCTCCCTGCTCGGCGGGTTCGTGCTGCTCTTCGGCACGGCCTTCGCCGCGCACGCCACGGCCGCCGCCCTCGTCGGCGGCTCCGTCCCGCTGGTGACGCTCAAGATCGCGGACGCCCTGTCCGGGAACGTGCTGACCGGCCAGGAGAACGTGGCCCTGGCCCTCGGCCTCGACATGATCGTGATCGCCGGCCTGGTCATGGCGGTCTACCTGCCCCTCCAGCGACGGAGCGCCCGATGGCTGCGATGACCCCGACGCCCGCCCCGAACGACGGGGCCGCCCCGGCGGCCACGGCCGTCGCGCACACCACGGCCGCCCCGGCCGCCGGTCCGGCCGTCGCCGCCCGGGACGGGGAGCGGGACCGGCAGGAGCCCCCGGCCCGTGCGCCGCGCCGGCCGCGCCCCCGCACCCGGCCCCGGGTGTGGCGCGGAGCGGTGCTCGCGCTCGCGGGCGCGTACTTCGTCCTCCCGCTCCTCGCCTCCTTCGTGTTCACCGTGCACGTCCCCGGCCAGGGCATCAGCTTCGAGGCGTACACCCAACTGCTCTCCGCCGAAGGGTTCACCGAGAGCCTGCTGCTCTCGCTGGGCCTCGCAGCCGCGACCATCGCGGCTTCGCTGCTCCTCGCCGTGCCCGCGCTGGTCGCCGTACGCATCGGCTCGCCGCGCCTGCGCCCGGTCGTCGAGGTGATGTGCATGATGCCGCTGGTGGTGCCGCCGATCGCGCTGGTCACCGGTATCACCACGGTGCTGCGCTGGGGTCCCGAACACCTCTCGACGACCCCGCTCTACCAGACCTTCCTCGCGGTCCAGAACCCGGATTTCCCCGTCGTCCTGGTCCTCGCGTACACCGTGCTCGCCCTGCCCTTCGTCTACCGCTCCCTCGACGCGGGCCTGCGCGCCGTCGACGTCCCGACCCTGGTCGAGGCCGCCCGCAGCTGTGGCGCGAGCTGGCCGTACGTGGTCCTGCGCGTGATCCTGCCGAACCTGCGGGCCGCCCTCGCCGGAGCCGGCTTCCTCACGCTGGCCCTGGTCCTCGGAGAGTTCACGATCGCCTCGCTGCTCGGCTTCCAGCCCTTCGCCGTGTGGATCGTGTCGATCTCCGGAGCGCACGCCCGCATGTCGGTGGCCGTCTCCGTCCTCAGCCTCCTCATCACCTGGCTGTTGCTGCTCCTCCTCTCCCGGGCCGGCACCGCCCCCGCTACCGTGTCCCCCGGGCCTTCGCGCAACTCCCGTACCTCCCGTACCTCCCGTACCTCCGGCAAGGAGTCCTGACCCGCATGTCCCTCACCCTTCCCGAGGCCAGGAAGTCCGCGGATGGCGAAGCGGCCCCCGGCGGAGCGCGCGTCGAATTCCGGGGCCTGCGCCGGGCCTTCGGCTCCACCGTCGCCCTCGACGGACTCGACCTCACCATCGAGCCCGGCGAACTCGTCGCCCTGCTCGGCCCGTCGGGCTGCGGCAAGACCACCGCGCTGCGCGTCGTCGCCGGCTTCGAACAGCCCGACTCCGGCGAAGTACTGCTCGACGGAAAGGACATCACCCGGATCCCGGCCAACCGCCGCGACGCCGGCATGGTGTTCCAGTCGTACAGCCTCTTCCCCAACCTCAACGCCCGCGACAACGTGGCCTTCGGCCTGCGCGTCCGCAAGGTCGGCGCGGCCGCGCGCCGCGAGCGCGCCGCCGAACTCCTCGACCTGGTCGGCCTGCCCGACCACGGCGACCGCTACCCGCACCAGATGTCCGGCGGCCAGCAGCAGCGCGTCGCGCTCGCCCGTGCCCTCGCCCTGCGCCCCCGCGTCCTGCTGCTCGACGAGCCGCTCTCCGCGCTCGACGCGAAGGTACGGGCCAGCCTGCGCGAGGAGATCCGCCGGCTCCAGCTCTCCCTGGGCATCACCACAGTGTTCGTCACGCACGACCAGGAGGAGGCCCTGTCCATGGCCGACCGGGTCGCCGTGCTCAACGCGGGCCGCCTGGAGCAGTGCGCCGCCCCCGCCGAACTGTACGAGCGGCCCGCGACCCCGTTCGTCGCCGAGTTCGTCGGCACCATGAACCGGCTCCCCGGACGGCTGTCCGGCTCCGGCACGGTCGAAGTGGCCGGCTCCCGGCTGCCGGTGGACGGCCCGGTGCCCTCCACCCCGGACGTCGAGGTGCTCGTACGGCCTGAGAACATCACGGTGACGGCAGCCGCAGAGGGCACCGAGGGCGCAGCCACCGTCGTGTCGGCCTCGTTCTTCGGGTCGGTGACCCGGCTCCACCTGGACCTGCCCGACGGCATCCGGATCAAGGCCGACCTGCCCTCGCGCGAGGCCGGAGCCCTCGTACCGGGAGCGCGGGCGACCGTGGGCCTGGCCGAACGCCCCGTCCTCGTCGTCGCCACCGCCACGGCCACGGCCACCGCCTCAGACACGGGGGAAGCTTCATGATCGGACTCGCCGCCGTCCTCTTCGACATGGACGGCACCCTCGTCGACACCGAGGTCCTGTGGTGGCAGACCACCGCGGAAATCGCCGCCGGCCTGGGCTACGCCCTGACCGACGCGGACGCGCCCGAGGTGGTCGGCCGCGCGGTGGAGGACACCGCCGCGCACCTCGTACGGGTCGCCCGCGCGGGGGAGGCACAGGAGGTGGCGCGGGCCCTGACCGACAGCTTCTTCGGCCGCGTCGAGCAGGGTGCGCCGATGCGGCCGGGCGCGCAGCGGCTGCTGGCCGCCCTGGAAGCGGATGGCCTGCCGTTCGCACTGGTCAGCGCCTCGCCGCGGGTGGTCGTGGACTCGGTGGTGGGCGGCTCGCTCGCCCATGTCCCCTTCGCCTTCACGCTCTCCGCCGACGACACGTCCCTCACGAAGCCGCACCCGGACCCCTACCGGGCCGCCGCGGCGCGCCTCGGCGCGGAGCCGTGGAGTTGCGTGGCGGTCGAGGACTCCCCGGACGGCGCGGCCTCGGCGGAGGCGGCCGGCTGCGGAGTCCTGGTGGTCCCGTCCCTGCTGGAGGTCCCCCCGTCGCCGGTACGCACCTTCGCGTCCTCCCTCACCGAGGTCACCCCGGACACCCTGCGGGCCTGCCTGGTCGCTCCGCTGGGGGTGTGACGCGACCTGGCTAGCCGGTGAGGTCGAGCAGGCTCAGGATTCCGTCCGCGTAGGCGGCCGATTCGGAGCCCGGGCACCGGGCCACGGTGTCGCGCAGTCCGGGCAGGCCGGAGCGGATGTGCGCGGCGCACTGGCCGTACAGACCGGCCTCGTGCGAGGAACCGTCGTCCTCGGCGCCGAGGAGGCGCAGCAGCGCCCACAGCAGGGCCTCGCGGGTCGACTGCCGGGGCGGGCCGGCGAACCAGACGGCCATCAGGACCCCGCACACCGCCGGGGCGGGCGGCCGCAGGACGCCGGTGTGGAAGGCGTGGCCCTCCAAAGCGCGGAAGGCGGCCGGATGCCCCTCGGCAGCGTCCCACAAGGTGTCTGCGAGATGACCGAGATGACCGGCCGGGCGGCCGCAGCCGCATTCGATGGAGTTCCAGTCGTGCCGGGCGATCTCCCGGGCCACCGCGTCGGGCACCAGAGGGCTGGTGCGGGGCTGCTTCTCCGTCGTTCTCACGGGAGAAGTATGGGATCAGGCCGGTGGCCAGTAAAGAGCGGCCCGCCCGAAGGGGACCGGGAGGTCAGCCGCCGTGCCCCTGGCAGCCGCAGCCCTTCGCCGCGGCGCGCGGCAGCCCCTGCGTGAACTCGCTCTGAGAGAACACCGCCAGGACCGTCGCCGGCTCGGTGCCGTGGTTGACCAGGGTGACCTCCTTGCCGGCCGGCAGCATCGCGAAGGTGCCCGGGGCCACCGTCTTCGCACCGCACCCGCACGAGGCCTCCACCGTCCCGGCGACGCCCGTGAGCAGCAGCTCGGAGGCCCCGTGCGCGTGGGCCGGGATCGTCCCGCCGGCCGGAACCTGGATCCGGACCGCCGCGAGCGCGCGGAACGGACCGCCCTCGGGGTCGAGGCGCAGCGTCGGGCCGCCGGCGGTGGTGTCGGGGGTGGTGTCGATGGTCATGCCGAACATGGGTGGTTCCTCTACGCGTTGGTGCGCGGCCCGCGCCGCGCGGGCCGGGCCACGGCCACCGGTCCCTCCGGTCACGCTTCGAATTTAGACGACGGGCATCATCTCAATACCGGGCGAAACGTCCCGACCTCCCGGGCCTTTCGCCTCGCCCCGACCATGACAGGCTGTGTCCGTGAACGAGGCACCGCGCGACCCAGCACCCAGGACACCGCTCTACCTGAAGGTCGCCGGGGACCTGCGGACCGCCATCACGGCGGGCGAGTACGGCTCCGGCGCGCGACTTCCCGCCGAGGACGAGCTCGCCCGCCGCTACGGAGTCTCCAGGGGTACGGTGCGCCAGGCCCTCGCCGCCCTGCGGACCGACGGGCTGATCACCTCGCGGCGCGGCACCCGCCGGGTCGTCCTCGGCGGCGGCGCGGGGGAGGCCGGGGGAGTCGCGGAGCTCCGTAGCTTCACCCGCTGGGCCCGCTCCCTCGGCCAGGAGCCCGGAGGGCGGACCGTGGCCGTGGACCGCGGCGGGGCCGACGCCGAGGAGGCGGAGCAGCTACGGATCGACGCGGGCGCCCCCGTGTACCGCGTACTGAGGCTGCGCACCCTGTCCGGAGCCCCCGTGATGGTGGAGCGCACGACGTACCCGGAGCCGGTCGGCGCCCTGGTCGCCGGCATGCCGCCGGACACGGTCTCCTACTCCGAGCAACTCGCCCGGCACGGAGTCCTCTTCGCCGACGCCCACCACACCATCGACATCGCGGCGGCCGACGCGGCCGACGCGCGGCTGCTGGGCTGCCCGGCGGGGGAGGCCCTGCTGCGCGAACGGCGCCGCTCCACCGACCCGGCGGGGGTCCCGGTGGAGTGGTCGCAGGACCGCTACCTGCCGGGGACGGTGGCCTTCACCGTGCACACCTCCGCGGCCAGCGCGCTGGGCCGACAGCTCGGTTCCTGACCAGGCTTTGATCAGGCGTTGATCAGGCGTTGATCAGGCGTTCTTGATCAGCAGGGCCTCCAGCAGCGGCCGGAAGTGGTCGAAGTCCGGAGTGGTCAGCTCGGGGTCCTTGGCCTGTTCGTCCCAGCGCCGCACGGCCACCGCGTCGGCCGCCCCCGGCAGCGCCTCGAAGGCCAGCGCCTGCTCGGCGGTCATCGGGCCGCCCTGGACGCGCAGGGTGTGTACGGAGGCCTCCGAGAGCAGGTCGAAGTAGCCCGGCTCGGCCGTGCACAGGTAGCGCTTGGCGGCCACGTGCAGCCGGACCGGCTCGGTCACCTCCGGCCCGAACCACCGGGCCAGCCAGTCGGCCCCGGTGTGGCTGTGCCGGTTGTCCTGCCCGCCCTCCATCAGGTCGCGGCCGGTCACGGTTCCGTGGAAGTGCCCGATGTCGTGCAGCAGCGCGGCCGCCACCAGGTGGGCGGGGGCCCCGGCGGCCTCGGCGAGGGCCCCGGCCTGGAGCATGTGCCCGGCCTGGGTGACGGCCTCGCCGAAGTACTCGGCGCTGCCCTCGCCCTCGAAGAGGCGGGCCAGCGCGTCGACGGCGCCGACGGCGGGGGCGCCGGAGGGGTCGGTGGCCTCGGAGGCGTTCACGCGGAGGCTCCTTCGCGGCGCAGGACGGCAAGGGTGGAGAGCAGCCCGTCGAGATCGGCGTACGTCCCCTGGAGGTGGCGTCCGCCCGATTCGGCGAAGGCGGTACGGGCGTGCAGCAGGCGGGTGTTGTCGAAGACCACACAGTCGCCGGGCGCGAGCCTGAAGTCGAGCCGCAGCTCGGGCCGTTCCAGCAGCTCGCCGAAGAGGCGGTAGGCCGCGTAGAACTCCTCCAGTACGGCCGCGGGCTGGTGCAGCGTGGAGATGGAGCGGTTGTTGAAGCGGACCTCGCGGATCCGCCCGAGCGGGTCCACGTCGATCAGCGGCCGGTGGGCGCGCAGTTCGCAGCGGGCGTCGGCGAAGGCGAACTCCACCGGTACGCGGGTCAGTACCGCGAAGGCCTCCGGATCCCGCTCGCGCAGCAGCGCGGCGGCGTGGAAGCCGTCGACCAGCCCGGAGTCGCCGCCCCGAGCCTCGTTGCGCAGGCAGTGCAGCAGTTGGAGGGTCGGGACGGGATCCCGGTAGGGGTTGTCGGTGTGCGGGGTGATCAACGCGCCGGTGAACGCCAGGTTGTTGGGGTCTGCCTCCACGCGGACCTCGAAGAGCTCCCCGTAGTTCGTCTCGCGGACGAAGCCGAAGGTGCGGGCCACGTCGAGCACCATCCGGTCCCGGCAGGGGACTTCCCGCAGGAGGGCGAAGCCCAGCCGGACCACGCCGTCGAGGACCTGCTCGCGGGTCTCGCGCGAGCCGATGTACGCGTCCCAGCGGGCCTCCGGGATCCGCCCGTCCAGGTCCGCCGCCGCCCACAGCTCCTTGTCCGCCTCGGTCCGCCCGTCCCCGGCCGCGCGGTAGGCCGGCCCGTCCGGGGCGTGCGAGTCGAGCCACCGGGCCGGGTACACGGAGCGGTGCCCGTCCGGCTGCCACTCCACCTCCCAGCCGGGCCCGCCGTCGGCGGCGGTCGCTTCGCGCACGGCGCCGACGGCCAGGCCGGCGGGCAGCTCGGTGATCTGGAACAGCTTCTGGCCGGTACGCGGGTCACGGCACTCGGCACAGGGGCAGTTGTCGCGCAGCCAGGGCGCGGGCGGGCGGGTGATCGCCGGTACGGACATCGTGGCTCCTGCCATGCTCGGGAAAGTTGTATATACAACTCCGGGGTGCCCGCAGCGTGACAGGAACAGGTGACCGGCAGGTGGCGCACAGATGGCCGGAACCGGATCGCGGCGCCGGCCGTCTGAGACCGGGGCGGACGGGCCCGGGGAGACGCGCCCGCGGACGCATGTGCCCGCGGACCGCTGAGCGAGGAGCGTGGGGGAGACGGTGCGGACGGCAACGGTGCGGGCGGCAAGGGCGCGGGCGGCAAGGGCGCGGACGGCAACGGGGCGGACGGCAACGGTGTGGCATACAAGGCTGCGGGCGGCGAAGGCTCAGGCGGCCCTGTGGATCAGGCGGAGGGCCGGACTCCTGCTGCTAGCCCTGCTCGCGACCCAGCTGGGGTCCCTCGTCAGCCCGGCCCACGCCTGCGGCTGCGGGGCCATGGTCCCCGACGGCAGCTCCCGGATCGGAGTCTCCCGGGAGGCCTCCGTGGTCCGCTGGGACGGCCGGATCGAACAGGTGGCGATGCGGTTCACGGTCGGCGGCGACGCCAAGCGGGCCGCCTGGATCATGCCGGTGCCGGGACGGGCCACGGTGCGCCTCGGCGACGTCGCGCTCTTCCCGCAGCTGGTGGACCTGACCGGACCCGAGTACCGCACCCGCGGCTACTTCTGGCCCCGGCGCGGGGACTGGCCCCTCGACTCCGGGCGGGGGGACGCGGCCGGAGCGGCGCCGCCCGGCAACGGCGAGCCGCGGGTCGGCGTGATCGGCCGGGAGCGGCTCGGCGACTTCGAGGTGGCCCGCCTGACCGCGACCGACCCCGAAGCGCTGGGTGACTGGCTGGGGTCGAACGGCTTCGAGCTCCCCGCCCGGCTCTCCGCCGAGCTGAAGCCGTACGTGGACCAGCGCTGGGAGTACGTCGCCGTACGCCTCGCCCCCCGGGACCCCGGCGCCACCCTGAGCGGCACCCTGGACCCGCTCCTGATCCGCTTCGAGAGCGACCGGCTCGTCTACCCGATGCGGCTGTCGCGGCTGGCCTCCACAGCCCAGTCCCTGGGCCTGTACGTCCTGGCCGAGCACCGCATGGAACCCGTCTCCGCGATCGGCGGCAACGCACCCGAGGTGACCTTCGCCGGGCGGATCACCCCGACGGGACCGGTCGCCGAATTCGCGGGCGCGGAGCCGGTGTTCCTGACGGCGATCGACCAGAGCTTCCCGGCCCCGTCCCGGATCGACGGCGACCACGAACTGCGCGCCGCCGCCGCGGACGCCCCGTACCGCCGGGTCGACTACACCGACGAGCTGCTCACGGCCGGCGGCGTCCCGGTCTGGATCCTGACCCTCGGGGGCACGCTGGCGATGGCGGCCCTGGTGGCCGTCCTGACCGCGCTGCGGCTGCGGCGCGGCCGGACGGCCGCCGTGCCGGGGAGCCCGCACGCGTGACCGGCGCGGCTCCCGCCGTCAGTGGGCGGGGGATTGGGCTTCCGCCGACCGCAGCCGGACGCGCGCACGCTCCGCGCTCCGCCCGGCCTCCCGGGCCAGGGCCGGGGCGCAGAGCCACCAGGCGACCAGCCCGGCCCCCGCGCCGGCCACCGCCCCGGCGGCGGTGTCGCTGAGCCAGTGCGCGTGCAGCCAGGTGCGGCTCCACATCATGGCCAGCGTGAAAACGGCGCCGCCGATCCACCATGCCCGGCGCCGGGCGGCCGGGACGAGGAGCGCGCCGACGATGACCACCAGGAGCGCCGCACTGGCCGCGTGCCCGGAGGGGAAGGAGCCGTGGTCGACCCTGACCAGCGGATTCTCCGGGCGCGGCCGGTCCACCAGGTGCTTGAGGCCCTGTACGACGAGCATGTTTCCGGCCATGTAGACGAGGAAGAGGAACCCCGCCGACACCCAGCGCCGCCGGACGAGAAGGAAGAGCAGCAGGGCGAGCGGGACGACGGCGCCCACCGGGCCCCCGAACCAGTTCAGCAGCGTGGCGACCACGGAGGGGAACCCCTCGTGCGGTCCGCCCATCCAGGACAGCCAGCGGTCGTCGAGTCCCTGGAAGGGCGGTCGCGCGACGTCCCTCCGCACGACGAGCGCGAGCGCGGCGGCGGAGCCGAGCAGCGCGATTCCGAGGGTGACGGTGCCGGTGCCCCTGCTGCCCCGGTCCGTCGCGAACGCGGGTGCGCCGGCTTCGAGGGGTGGGTCGACGGGGATCGTGGACATGGCTGTGCTGCCTCTCGCGGCGGGTGGGAAAAGAGGGGAACGAGGGGTGACGAGGGGTGCGGGGATGGGGTGGCGCGTGCCGAGGGGTGTGGCCGATTGCGGTGTGGCCACATCTCGTGCTTACACGTGTAATCAAGGAATGTAGCCATGCCCTCCCCGCACCACAAGCCCCGCGAACCCAGGAGCCCGGCCGCCCGGCTCAGTTCCGCGCGTCGGCCCCCGGCCGGATGATCGTGATTCCGGGTCCCGGCGCCGTACCCATGGCCGCCAGCGCGGCCGGCGCCCCGTCCAGCGGGATCGTGGAGCTGACCAGCAGGTCCGGCCGCAGCGCTCCGGAGCGGACCAGTTCCATCATCGGCGGGTAGGCGTGCGCGGCCATCCCGTGGCTGCCGAGGATCTCCAGCTCCCACCCGATGACCCGCTCCATCGGCAGCGCCGCGACCCCCCGCGCCGCGGGCAGCAGCCCGACCTGCACGTGCCGCCCGCGCCGGCGCAGGCCGGCCACCGACGCCGCCGCCGTGGCCGCGGAGCCGAGTGCGTCCAGCGACAGGTGCGCACCGCCGCGCGTGTACTCCCGTACGGCCTCGGCCGCGTCGCCCCGCCGCGGATCCACGCAGTGCGCGGCCCCGAAGGCCCGCGCGAGCTCCAGCGCCTCCGGTGCGGTGTCCACGGCCACCACCCGGGCTCCCGCCGCCACCGCGATCATCACGGCCGAGAGCCCCACCCCGCCGCAGCCGTGTACGGCGACCCACTCGCCCGGCGCCACCCGCCCCTGCGCGACGACGGCCCGGAAGGCCGTCGCGAACCGGCAGCCCAGTCCGGCCGCGGTGTCGTACGAGAGCTCCCCGGGCACGGCCACCAGATTGACGTCGGCGTGCTCCAGCGCCACGTACTCGGCGAAGGACCCCCAGTGGGTGAACCCGGGCTGCGTCTGCCTGGCGCACACCTGGTGCTGCCCGGCGGCGCATTCGGCGCAGCTTCCGCACGCGCAGACGAAGGGCACCGTCACCCGGTCCCCGGCGCGCCAGTTGGAGACTCCCGGGCCCACCGCCTCGACCACACCGGCCAGTTCGTGGCCGGGCACGTGCGGGAGCGTGATGTCCGGATCGTGCCCCATCCACCCGTGCCAGTCACTGCGGCACAGCCCCGTCGCCTCGACCCGTACGACCACCCCACCCACGGGCGGCACCGGATCGGCCACGATCCGCACCGCGCCGGGCTCCCCGTACCGCTCGAACACCACAACGCGCACGCCGACCGCCTCCACTCGTCTGATCCGTCCGGCCCGGGCTCCCTTGTCGGCCCCGGGCCCGGATGCGAAGCTGCCGGGACGACCACCACACACCATCAGGGGGACCCCATGACCCGCAAGACGACCCGCAAGGCGACCCACAAGCGCGCCACGGCCGCCGCCGTATCCGTCCTGCTCGCCGTGACCGTCACCGCCCTCGGCGCGAGCGCGTCGGCCCACGCGGCCGCGGGCGACAAGAAGGTCGAGGTCATCAAGTAGCCCGAGCGGCACCCGGGAGGTCTCCTTACACTGGCGGGCATGGTAAGCCGCATCAGTGAGCTGGTCATCGACTGCGCCGACCCCGAGCGCCTCGCCGCGTTCTGGAGCGAGGCCCTCGGCTACGTGGAACTCGCCCGGGACGACGGGAGCATCGAGATCGGGCCGCCCGGCACCGGCTTCGGAGGCCCGCAGCCCACCCTCGTCCTCAGCCCGAGCAGCGACCCGCGGCGGGGCAAGCTCCGCCTGCACGTCGACGTCAACCCCGTCGACCGCGACCAGGACGCCGAGCTGGAGCGCCTCCTCGCCCTCGGCGCCCGTCCGGTCGACATCGGCCAGACCGGCGCCGAGAGCTGGCACACCCTGGCCGACCCGGAGGGCAACGAGTTCTGCCTGCTGCGCACCCGCCTGAAGCCCCTCTGACCCGCGGCCCGGTGGCGCCTGTCCGACCTAGGACGGCTTGGCGGAGGACCAGGCGGTGACGGACACCTTGTCGTCGCAGAAGGCGAACACGCCGTCGTCCATGGCGATCTGGTGCTTCCCGGCACCGAGTACCCCGATGACCACCGTCGGGTAGGAGCCCGGGGTCGCGCCGGACGCGCAGTAGCCGTCCGCCTCGCCCTGGACCTGGACGAACGTGAGCTTCGTCCAGGCGCGGGCGCCCGGGGCCAGCACCACGTCGGCCGCGCCGGGGCCGGTGTGGGTGGTGGCCAGCGGCTTGTTCTTCTCCGGGGAGCCGTTGCCCGCCGCCGCGACCGTCGGGTACCCGTACACCTTGCAGGGGGACGCGGAGGTGTTGGTGACGGAGACGACGGCGGCCCCGGTTCCGGTGCCCGGCGGGCGGACGTCGGCCTGGTGCCCTTCGGAGACCTTGATGTCGCCGACCGTGCAGGGCTTCTTCGTCACGCCGCCGGCGCCGCCCGAGGAGGCGCCGCCCGAGGAGGAGCTGCCCGAGGAGGGCGCGCTGCCCGAGGGCGACGCGCCGCCCGTGGAACCTCCGGTCCCGCCGCCGCTGGTCGTCCCGCCCTTGTCGCCGCCGGTGGGTGTCGCCTCGGCGGGCCGCGAGGCCGTGGGCGGCGTCGACGGGCCCGCGACCCCACCGCCGTCGCCGGTCGGCGTACAGCCCGTCATCAGGGCCGCGGCCGCCAGGGCCGCCGCCAGAGCCGCCGCGGTCCGGCCGATGCCTGCTGTGTACTGCATTGGGTGCTCCCCGAGGTTCACGACCGGTCCCGCACCGGCACTCGCGTGCAGGAACACGACCCCTGACCCGAGCAGGTTCCCGCCGCACGCCGCTGTGGCGGTTCCGTGACGCGCCCATGACGAACGGCCGTCACCCCGGCGCCGTACGCGGGGCGACCTGTCTGCACGTGGCGACCTGTCTAGGGGACAACTCAGGGGTCGGTACCCGATGTGACTCGGGGTGTCGCGCCCGTAACGTCTTGCGTATGACCACACCCCGAACCGCCTTCTTCGCAGCCCCTGTTCTGACAGGGGCCTACGGCGTCATCCGCATCCTCGACGGTCTCGACGGCAGCCGCGGTCCGGGCTTCGCATGGAGCCTCGGCCACCTGTGCTTCCTCGGTGCGCTGGTCCTCTTCGTCCAGGGATTCGCCGCGATGCGGGCGATGGCCGGCGGAGGCAAGCTGTCCGCCGTGGGCCTGTGGACCGGCGTGGCGGGAGCGGTGTCGCTGGTGGGGCAGTTCGCGATCGACCTCGTCGTCGGCTTCATGTCCGCGGACCGGGGTGCCATGGAAGAGATGTTCACCAGGGTCCAGGACATACCCGGCATGCTCCCGGTGGTCTACGAGTTCGGTCCGCTGCTGTTCTTCGTGGGCCAACTGATCCTGGTCTCCCAGCTCGCGGCACGCCGCGTCCTGAAGCCGTGGGCGCCCGTGCTGGTCCTCGCCAACGCCGTGGTGCCCCTGGTCGGCAAGGACTTCATACCCCTCGGAGCCGTACTCCTCCTGGTCGCCTTCGCCCCGCTCTACCGCACCCGCGAGACGGTCGCTGCCTAGGCCCGGCGCAGGGCCAGGTCCGCGAGGGCTTCCGGGGCGCCCGGCTGGTCGCGGATGCCGGGGAAGGCGTTGACGTCCACGATCAGGGGGGAGCCGTCGGCCGTGGCGATGATGTCCACGCCGTAGACGTCCAGGGAGTAGACCTCGCCGACCCGGCGGGTCAGATCGGCCCAGCCGTCCGGGATCCGGGGCAGCGGCAGGGTCGGGCCGCGGCCCTCCGGGGAGAGTTCCGAACGGCGCAGGGCCGCGAAGACGCGGTCGCCGATCGCCCAGAGCTTGTGGTCCCAGCCGCTGTTCGGGGCGAAGTCCTGGACCACCACCGGCTCCTCGGGCCAGTCGTGCGCCAACTTTCCGAGGTGCACGGTGTCGTCGACCAGGGCCACGAGGTCCGCACGGCGGCTGTGGCGGCTCTTGACGACCACGGGGGAGCCCAGCGAGACCCCGGCGGCCCACCGCGCGAGCGCGCCGACGGTACGGGTTCCCGCGAACGGCAGCCCGGCCCGTACCGCCAGCTCCGCCATCAGCGTGCGGTCCTGGCAGAGCGCGGTCGCCGCGGCGGAGTTCACCACCGGGGCCCCGAGCCGCTCCAGGCGCCGGGCCAGTTCCAGGCCGTGCGGGGTGTGTGCCTTGAGGAGGTACGCGTCGGCCGGTGCCCCGGCGGCCGCGTCCGGCGCGCCGGGATCCAGCAGTTCCACCCCGTGTCCGGCGGCACGCAGGAGGCCGGCCGCCGCAGAGAGCAGCGGATGCCCGGGGTTGTCCGTGATCAGGCCGATCCTCATACGGGCTCTCCTGCGGGCGAGGCCGGCGGGGTGACGACCGCGACGGCACCGGCAGTCGCGGCAGCCGCGGCAGCGGTGGCCGCTGTGGCCTGGAGGGGGATCGACATCGCCTGCCCGGGCCGGAGCGGGAGCGCGGCCGCGACGCCGGCGCCGGGCCGTGAACCGGCGCCCCGGGCGAGGCCCAGTACCGCGCGGGCCACCCGGGCCGCCGCGTCCGGGACCTGACGGAAGCTCGGGAAGTCGTTCACGTCCACGACCACCGGCCCGTCGGGCCCCAGCAGCACGTCCACCCCGTACAGGTCGAGCCCGTACACCTCACCGACCCGCGCGCCGATCTCCGCGATCTCGGCTGACAACGGGACGAGGCGCTCCGGGACGGAGGTGTCCGGATGCAGGGGAGAGCGGCGCTCGGTGGCGAAGAGCTCCCCGCCGACCGCGTACACCTTGAGGTCGGTGCCCGAGTTCGGCACGTACGGCTGCGCGACGAGCATGCCCTCGCCGGCCAGTTCGGGGAGCATCGCGGCCAGCCGCTCGGGCGAGGACAGCAGGTGTACGGCCCGACCGGAGCTGCCGTCGGCGGGTTTGACGACCAGCGGGTACTCCGACGCCGGGATCTCGGCCAGCAGCTCCGGCCGGGCCGCCGCGTACGTCGGCGGCAGCGGCAGCCCCCGGCCGCGCCCGATGGCGGCGGCCAGCGCCTTGTCCCGTACGCCCCGGATCGCGCGGGCGTCGTTGACGGTGATCGCACCGGCCGCGGCGGCGGCTTCGAGCAGGGTCAGCCCCGGCCCGCCGGACACCGTCTTGAGGACCCAGGCGTCATGGGCGCCGGCCTCCACGGCCTCGCTCATCCGCAGCAGCGAGCCACCGGGCCGCAGTACCTCCACCCGGTGGCCCCAGGCCTTCAATTGCCGGACCACCTCGTTCGGCATGCCGTCGTGGCGATAGTGCTCCTCCACCAGGAAGCAGAGCCTCATGGACCTTCCCCATATTCCCCGGACGTCCGCCGATCCCGTCCGGCGAGTTGTGACGTCACAGGATGTCATGGGCCGCAATGTGATGATCGGTCCGTGTACGCAGCCATCCGCAACGGCGCCGCCGGGGCGGGATCGGTTCCGATGGTCGTCCGGCCACCGTCCGGCCACCGAGACGCGGGCGGATCGGATGTCGCGAGCCGGCGATTTCCCTTCCGGCCAAAGCGCTACAGAAGGCGACTTACCGGTCGCGGTTGAGTGGAAAACTTGTCAGAGGCTGCCCAAAGCGATCAACAACTCTCCTATAGTGATGCCTCGTTGCCAGGAACCTTCTCCTCCCTTTACGCCCGGTATGAGGCTTTGATTGATGACGGCGTCGCCCTCCCCCCTTCGCCCCTCCGCGCTGGCCCTGCTGATCACCGCAGTGGCCGGTGGCGCGCTCACCACGGCGGCGGTGGCCGCGGCCCCGTCGTCCATCGCCACCGCCCTCGGCTGGTTCGCCGGCGCGGGCGTCCTGCTGCTCGCGGTCGCGGCCTTCGCGGTGACCTGGAGTGCGCGCACCTCCAGGACGCAGCGCGGCCGCATCTCCGGCCTGAGCGCCGAACTGGTCGCCCGTGACGGGCACATCGCCCGGCTGATCGCCGACGCGGCCCGTGACACGGCCGCGCGCACGGCCGAACGCACCCGCCTCACCGCCGAACACACCGCCGTACTGGAGCGGCTGACGGGCGACCACTCCGCCGCACTGGAACACCTGGCCGGCGCGCACGCCGCCGAACTCGACGGACTGGCCGCCGCCCAGAACGCCTCCCGCGAGCGGCTCGGCGGTGAGCTGCGCCGTGCCGAGTCCGGCCGGGCCGCCGCCATGGCCGCGGCCGCCAACGCCGCCGGCCGGATGCAGGCCCTGGCCACGGCGATGCTCGCCGACCTGCGCGACATGGAGCACCGGCACGCCGACGAGGACGTCCTCGGCGACCTGCTCCACCTCGACCACCGCACCGCCCAGGCCGGCCGCCTCGCCGACTCCATCGCCGTACTGACCGGGGCCCGTTCGGGCCGCCGCTGGGCGAAGCCGATCGTCATGGAATCGATCCTTCGCGGCGCGATGGGCCGTATCGGCGGCTACCAGCGCGTCAGGCTCCACTCCACCAGCGACGCCGCCGTCGCCGGACACGCGGCCGAGGGCGTCATGCACGCCCTCGCCGAACTCCTCGACAACGCGGCCAACTTCTCCCCGCCGACCGCCGAGGTCCACGTCTACGTGGAGGAGGTGCCGTCCGGGATCGTCATCACCGTCGAGGACAGCGGCCTCGTCATGAGCGAGGTCCAACTGCGCCGCGCCGAACAGGCCGTGACCGCCGCTTCCCTGGACCTGGCAGGACTGTCCGGCACCCGCCTCGGCCTCGCCGTGGTCGGCCGACTCGCCCGCAAGCACGGACTGACCGTCTCCTTCCGGCCCTCCGCCCGCGGTGGTACGGGCGCACTGATGATGCTCCCGCAGGAGCTCATCAGCCGCACGCCCGCCGAAGCCCCCGCCGCGCCGCTCGCCATCCCGGCGCAGCCGGCCGCCCGGGCCGCGCAGGAGGCTCCCGCGGCGCCCGGAGCTTCCGCCGCGGCCGGGCCCGAGCCCGAGGCCGTGCACGACACCGCCGCCGGTCAGGACGACACCGTCCGCGCGCAGGACCGTACGGCGACGGACCGCGGGACCGCGGTGGGCGGCGAAGCGGGCAGCGGCACCGGTACCGGCCCTGACGCCGAAGCCGAAGCCGAAGCCGACGCCCGCGCCGGCGCCGGGTCCGAATCCACCGGCGAGCACCCGCACTTCGGCGACAGCGGCCTGCCCCAGCGCCGCCGCGGCCGGACCCTGGCAGCGGCCCACCCCGAGGGCACGGACGGTGCGGGCACCGAGACCCGTACCTCCCCGGCCTCCGCCACGGCCCCTGCCACGGCCTCCGCGCCCGGCGGGGCGTCCCGGTCGGCCGCGCGGTTCGGCAGCTTCCGCCAAGCCGTCCGCGGCGCCGCGGCACCGGGCGGAGCAGCCTCAGGCGAGGCCGGCGCCCCCGGCGACGAGCAGCAGCCCGAGCACACCCCAGACCCGGAAGGCAACACGCGATCATGACCGGCTTCACCACCGACGAGACGCTCAACTGGCTCCTCGAAGGCCTCCTGGAGCGGACACCGGGTGCCCGCCACGCCCTTGTGCTCTCCCGCGACGGCCTCAAGCTGTGCCGCACGCCCGAGCTCTCCGTCGACCAGGCCGACCAGCTCGCCGCGATCGCCGCCGGCATCCAGAGCCTGTCCCACGGGGCGTCCATCGAGTTCGGCGACGGAACCGGCGGAGTCCGCTCGGCCATGGCCGAGTTCTATGGCGGGATCCTGTTCATCGTCGAGGCCGGCGAGGGGGCGCACCTCGCGCTCGTCGCGGGCGAGGACGCCGACGCCGGACTCGTCGGCCACAACATGTCCGAACTGGTCGAGCAGCTCGGCGAACACCTCATCGCCAGGCCCCGGGGATGAGCCGGCCCCGGCCGGGCCGGGACGATTCGCCGGACCGGCTCTACACCCTCACCGGTGGCCGCAGCCGCTCCGGATCCGATGTCTTCGACCTGGTCACCCTGGTCGTCGCCGAAAGCGATCCGGTGCCCGGCATGCAGTCCGAACACGCGGCGATCCTGCGGATGTGCCAGTTCCCCACGGCCGTCGTGGAGATCGCGGCCGAGCTCGGACTCCCGGTCTCGATCGTACGGATCCTGCTGGCCGACCTGCTCGCCACCGGACGGATCCGCGCCCGGCACCCGCGTACGGCGAACTCCGCGTACAGCTTTACCGACCCCGACATCCTGGAGCAGGTGCTCGTTGGACTCCGCAATCTCTGACGCGACGATCCCCGAAGCCGCGTCGCCGACGAGCGCCGCGCCCCTGGGGGCCGAACCGCTCCGGCCCCGCCAGGCACTGCGCAGCACGGCCGACAACGGACTGAAGATCGTCATCGTGGGCGGCTTCGGCGTCGGCAAGACCACGATGGTCCGGTCGGTCAGCGAGATCCGCCCGCTGAACACCGAAGAGACCATGACCAAGGCCGGCGAGGCCGTGGACGACACCCAGGGGATCGCCGGGAAGAGCGCCACCACCGTGGCCTTCGACTTCGGGCGCATCACCCTCGACGCCCGCAACGTGCTCTACCTGTTCGGCGCCCCCGGCCAGGAACGGTTCTGGTTCCTGTGGGACCGGCTCTTCTCCGGCACCCTCGGCGCCGTCGTCCTCGTCGACACCCGGCGCCTGGCGGACTCCTGGTACGCCATCGACCGGCTCGAACACCACGGCACGCCCTTCGTCGTGGCCTGCAACGACTTCGGCGGCCCCGAGCACACCCCGGAGCAGATCCGCGCCGCCCTCGACCTGCCGGACGCCATCCCGCTGGTGTTCTGCGACGCGCGCTCCCGGGAGTCCAGCAAGCAGGTCCTGATCTCCCTCGTCCAGCACCTCCAGACGGCCGCGCTGTCCATCACCCGGCCGAGCCTCCAGCCGAGCCCCCTGTCCCAGACCCCGGAGCCCACCCCGTGACCTGCCCCGCCGCCCCCGAGCACCAGCCCGTCTACCTCGGCGGCCCCCGGTTCCAGACCGACCCCGCCGAGCTGTACCGGGAGATGCGCCGCGACCACGGCGCCGTCGCCCCGGTCGTCCTCGACGGAGACGTTCCGGCCTGGCTGGTCCTCGGCTACCGCGAACTGCACCAGGTCACCAGCGACCCCGTGCTCTTCTCCCGGGACTCCGAACTGTGGAACCAGTGGGACCGCATCCCCGCCGACTGGCCGCTGCTCCCGATGATCGGCCGCCGCCAGCCGTCGATCCTCTACACCGTCGGCGAACGCCACCGCGAGCGGGCCGCCGTCATCTCCGAGGCCCTCGAAGCCGTCGACCCCTTCGAACTCAAAGGGCACGCCGAGCGGTTCGCCGACGAGCTGATCGACGAACTGTGCGGCAAGGGCTCCTGCGACATCGTCGGCGAGTACGCCATGCTGCTGCCGCTGCGCGTCCTCGCCCGCCTCTACGGGTTCTCCGACGCGCAGGGCCCCGGACTCGTGCGCGCCATGAACGACATGATCAACGGGCGGGAGGGCGCCCTGGCCGGCCAGCAGCACCTCGCCGAGTCGATGTTCGCGCTGCTCTCCGCCAAACTCGCCGAGCCCGGAACCGACGTGGTCTCCCGGATGCTCGCCAACCGGTCCGGATTCACCGTGGAGGAGGTCGCCCAGGACCTCATGGTCATGATGGCCGCGGGCCACCAGCCCACCGCCGACTGGATCGGCAACTCCCTGCGCCTCATGCTCACCGACGACCGTTTCGCCGCCTCCCTGGCGGGCGGCCGGCACAGCGTCGGAGAGGCCATGAACGAGGTGTTGTGGGAGGACACCCCCACCCAGAACGTGGCCGGCCGCTGGACCTCCCGCGACACCCACCTGGGCGGACAGCGCATCGCCGGGGGCGACCTCGTCCTGCTCGGCATCGGCGCCGCCAACGCAGACCCGCACGTGCGCACCGACGCCGGAGAGCTGACCGGCGGCAACAACGCCTTCTTCTCCTTCGGGCACGGCGAACACCGCTGCCCCTTCCCCGCCCAGGAGGTCGCCGAGGTCATCGCGCGCACCGGCATCGAGGTGCTCCTCGACCGGCTGCCCGACGTGGACCTCGCCGTTCCCGCCGGGGACCTGGCCCGCCGCCCCTCGCCCTGGCTGCGCGGGCTGACCGCCCTGCCCGTGACCTACACCCCGACCCCCGCCCTTGGAGCCACCCGATGACGTGCCCGATCGACCACTCCGGCCCCGCGGCCATCGTCCTGGACCCCTTCGTCGCCGACCTCGACGCCGAGAGCGCCGCGCTGCGCGCCGCAGGTCCCCTGGTCCAGGTGGTCCTTCCCGGTGACGTGGCCGTGTACGCCGTGACGCACCACGCCGAGGCCCGCAAGCTGCTCACCGATCCCCGGATCGTCAAGGACATCGACGTGTGGGGCGCCTGGCAGCGCGGCGAGATCCCGATGGACTGGCCGCTGATCGGTCTCGCCAACCCCGGCCGCTCGATGCTCACCGTGGACGGCGAGGACCACCGCCGGCTGCGCACCCTGGTCGCGCAGGCCCTGACCGTGTGCCGGGTGGAGAAGCTGCGCGCCGGCATCGAGGCCCTGACCGCCGGCATGCTGGACAAGCTGGCCGGGCTGCCGGCCGGCGAGACGGTGGACCTCAAGGCGCAGTTCGCGTACCCGCTGCCGATGAACGTCATCAGCGACCTGATGGGCGTCGACGCCGAGGAACACCCGCGCCTGAAGGCCCTGTTCGAGAAGTTCTTCTCCACGCAGACCCTGCCCGAGGAGGTGCCGCAGATGATGGCGGACCTCGGCGCGCTGTTCTCCCGCATCGTCGAGGCCAAGCGCGAGAACCCGGGCGACGACCTGACCAGCGCCCTCATCGAGGCCTCCGAGGACGGTGACCACCTCAGCACCGAGGAGATCACCAACACCCTCCAGCTGATCGTCGCCGCCGGCCACGAGACCACCATCAGCCTGATCGTCAACGCGGTCGTCGCCCTGGAGACCCACCCGGAGCAGCGCGCCCTCGTCCTCAAGGGCGAGGTCTCCTGGGAGAACGTCATCGAGGAGACCCTGCGCTGGTCCAGCCCCACCTCGCACGTCCTGATCCGCTTCGCCACCGAGGACGTGGAGGTCGGCGACCGGATCCTGCCCAAGGGCGAGGGCCTGATCGTCTCCTTCGGAGCGCTCGGCCGCGACGAGGCCCAGTTCGGCGAGACCGCGGGCCGGTTCGACGCCACCCGTACCCCGAACCGGCACATCTCCTTCGGTCACGGCCCCCACGTCTGCCCCGGCGCGGCCCTCTCCCGTCTGGAAGCCCTGGTGGCCCTCCCGGCCCTCTACGCCCGCTTCCCGGACCTCACCCTGGCCGTCCCCGCGGCCGAACTCCGCAACAAGCCGATCCTCACCCAGAACGACCTCTTCGACCTCCCGGTCCGCCTGGCCTGACCGGGGAGGCCCGCCCCCTCGGTGCAGGAGGGGGCGGGCTGCGTTTTTTAATCGGATGTGCTGACGGGGCGCGGTTGTTAGGTTCGCCGTGTGCCGAAGCTGAATCAGATCATCGCAGTCGAAAAGGGCGTCAAGTCCAAGGCCCTCCAGGAGCTCACCCAGGCTCACCAGGACGTGCAGAAGCCCGCCCTGCTGGCCGGCATCTCCCGGACCTACCAGCCCAAGGACGAGGAGGGCGAGCAGCTCCCGCCCGAGTCCACCCGGGTCCAGATCAAGGCCGAGGACGCCCTGCGGGCGACCGCCTCGACCCTCACCCGGCTCTTCGACGTGACCGCGACGAAGGACTGGGCGAACCGGTCCGCGGTCGCGGACGTGGTGGTCGACGGCACGGTCCTGCTGCCCCAGGTGCCCGTCCCGTACCTGCTGTTCCTGGAGAAGCAGCTCACCGACCTGCACACCTTCGTGCGCAAGCTGCCGGTGCTCGACGCCTCCGAGTCGTGGAACCTGGACCCCTCGACGGACGCGTGGAAGACGGACCCGGTGCGGACCATCCGTACGAAGAAGGTCCCGCGCAACCACGTGAAGGCCGAGGCCACGGAGAAGCACCCGGCGCAGGTCGAGGTGTACTACGAGGACGTGGCGGTCGGCTACTGGACCACGGTGAAGTTCTCCGGCGCGCTGCCCGCCCGGCGGGTCAACGAGCTCCTCGACCGGGTCGAGAAGCTCCAGCAGTCCGTCAAGTTCGCCCGCGAGGAGGCGAACAACAGCGAGGTCACCGACCAGCGGATCGGTGACGCGGTATTCGGCTACCTCTTCCGGTAGCCCCCACATTCGCCCTCCGTCGCGAGCGGAGGGTGCGCGATGAGCGCAAGCTGAAACTGATGTTGAAGCTGATCGAGGGGTGTCAGTTGGGGGTTCGAATCCCTCCCCCCGCACCACGTGCGGGGGTGGCCCAAGCCCGGCAGAGGCGGCCCCGTCAAACTCAGATTCTCGCTCCAGTCTCAGTATTCGCCGCCGAACACCGGATCGACCGAGCGCGGGCGAACATCGACGGATGGGGGTTCAAGTCCCCTCGGCGCCTCTTGCGTGGCGCTGTAGTTCAACGGCAGAACACGTCGATCTCAAGATGACCCGCGGCTCTTAAACGCCGCCGGTGTGCGCAAATGGGTGGCAAGCTGGAGCCCGGGAGCTGGACATGCTCCCGGGCTCCGTCACGTTTCGCGACCTCCGTCACGTTCGTGACCTCCGCCGCGCGGCGCGGCGCGGGGTCGACGCGGCGCCGGATCAACTACGTGGGCACCGGTACGGACACGAACGCCGTGCCCGACTCGTTCTCCACCAGGACCGCCCGGACGTCCGCCGGGTCCACCGCCGCCGAGCCGTCCAGCGCCGCGCCCTTGCCCTCGCCGTGCGCCGCGGTGCCCACCACCCAGCCGCCCGCCGTGGTGCGCGTACCGTCCCGGGAGACCACGACGATCCGGCAGCGCTCGCCCGCCGGGATCCCCGTCACCGCGGCGCGCACCCGTACCCACTTGGCCGCCGGGGTCACCTGTACGGTCATCCGCGCGCCGGTGCCCGCATCCGTCGCGGAGGCCACCTTGGTTCCCGCCGGCGGCGCGGACGGTTCGGCCGAGACCGGCGGCTGCGGCCGGGCCTCGACGCCTGTGCTCCCGCCGCCCAGCTGCGTACCGGCCCAGAAGACGGCGGTCAACGAGGCCGCCACGGCCAGTCCCGTGAAGACGGTGCGGCGCCGCCGCGCCCCGTCGACCTCCTGGCGCATCTGGCGCAGGGTGCGCTGGAGCAGCAGGTCTCCGCCCTGCGGCGGGCCGTCGAGGAACGCCTCGGGGGGCACCTCGCCCAGCGCCGCCTCCATCTCGCGCAAAGCCGTCACCTCCTGACGGCACTGCACGCAGCCGTCCACGTGTTCCTCGACCCGGCGGACCTCCGCGTCGTCCAGGACGCCGAGAACGTACGGGCCGAGCAGTTCCTCCTCGTGCCGCTGCCCGTTCATGCCACCACCTCCTGCAGTCCGCCGGGCCGCGGAGACGGGCCGCCCGTGCGTGTGCTGTCCCTGAAGACTTCTCTGAGCGCCTTGAGCGCGTAGTGCGAGCGCGATTTCACCGTGCCGGCCGGGATGCCGAGGGCGTCGGCCGCCTCGGCGACGCTCTGCTGGCGGTAGTACAACTCCGTCAGCACGTCCCGGTGTTCCGGTGACAGCTGGTCCAGGGCACCCAGGACGGTCATCGTGTCCACCACGGCGTCGGCGTGGTCCGCCTCCACCGGCGGATGGGCGGGCGATCCGGACACCTCCGGCGGCCGGGCCGCCTTCGCCCGGTACCGGTCGGTGATGATGTTGCGGGCCACCGTGAGCAGCCAGCCGCGTACGGAACCCTTCCCGTTCACCAGGACCTCGGAGTGGCGCCAGGCCCTGATCAGGGTCTCCTGGACGATGTCCTCGGCCGCGGCCCGGTCGCCGGTCAGCCGGGTCGCGTACGCGAGCAGGGCGTGACCGTGCTCCTCGTACACGGACTTGATCAGTGCCTCGTCGGTCGAGCCCCGCCGCGTGCGGGGCCACAGTGGTCCGGCCATCTCACCCTCTCCGTCTTCCTCGCTTTTTTGGTGCGGTCAGAACACGCCACCCACGGGCACCGGGTTCACGTGACCTGCGTCACCCGGGAGCCGGTGGTTCGCGCCGCCGCTCAGGTGCGGCAGGCGCGGCCCTGGTTGAGGCAGTCCACGACCTCGTCCATCCGCGGGCCGGTCATCACGTTCACGAACATCCCGTGGTCGGTCTCGGGGCTGTGCCGCTGTTCCGGGAAGGAGTCGAGCGCGATGGGCGCCCCCTCGGGCACGTCGTAGGCGAGGGAGATCCGCAAGCGCGGCACGGGGAAGGTGTCCTGCGGGCAGACACCGTTCGCCGCCGGGAAGCGCAGGTGCGACCGGTGCCCGGGGCTCGCGGTGTCCAGGCCGTTCCAGCAGCTGGGGAAGGTGAGCGTACGGGTGAGGCGCTCGCCCTCGGGGCAGCGCGGATAGCGGGTGGTGGACCGGTCGGGGGAGCCCGAACAGCCCCAGCGGGCCCGCACGTCCTCGTCGGAGTCCGCGGTGAAGGCCACCGCGTCACCGGTCAGCGCGCCCAGGAACCGGGGCATCGCCACCACCTTGCTCACCGGACTGCCGAGGAACTCCACCGACACCGCCGCCTCCGGCAGGATCGCGCCCGCGTTGCCGTGCCCCGCGGATCCCTCGTGCGGCCGCTCACCCGGACGGTCCGTACGGCGCAGCACCGGCCAGTAGTACGCGGAACGGTCCCCGCCCGCGCAGCTGGTGGCGGCCGCGTCCAGGGAGGCATCGGTGGAGAAGGCGTCCGTGGACAGGTTCCCGACGTAGCCGTGCGTGTGGTGGGCGCCGGAGCGCAGGCCGGGGGAGACGACGAGGTTGTCCTCGTTGTAGTGGCCCTCCTCGTTGCGGCCGCAATCCACCGACACCCGGCCCGTGGAAGCCTGCGGACCGGCCGCGGAAGGCTCGGGGGGCCCGGGCGGGACCTCCCGGAAGTCCACGAAGTCGGACGGCACGGGCCCGTCCGCACCGGCCGGCGGGTGCGGCCCGCCCGCGCGCGCGGCCCCCAGTACGGCGGCGGTCAGCCCGGCGCCGAGTACCAGGCAGATCAGCAGCGTGAACAGTCGGCGTTCGTTCCCCATGCGGGTCACGGTTGCCGCCCACCCCCGCCTGCGTCAACCGGGCGTCCGCAGGACGGTCACCGCCCGGCCGGGGCGCCGAAATCCGTTGAAGGTGTTGCACGCTCCGGCCCCGCCGCCCGGGCCCCGCAACCTTTGCCCCCGTTTGACTGTTCATAAGGCAAAGCAACCTTCTCGAGCGACCCGCATCGCAAGGAAGGACCACCGCCGTGCCCGCTGCCAACCACCTCCTGCACCGCCTGATCAGGGAAACCGGCTGGACCTACGAAGCCCTGGCCCGGCGGCTCAACACGAGCGCGCAGGCGGCCGGCCTCACCACCGGCTACGACCGGACCTCGGTCGCCCACTGGCTGCGCGGCACCACCCCGCGCGACCCCGTCCCCGGGCTCCTCTGCGAGATCCTCGCCGCCCGCCTGGACCGTCCCTTCGCCCCGGCCGACATCGGCATGCGCCAGGCCGGCATGCACCACGCCGGCTCCCACCACAGCGCCCCGGCGCAGCCGGGCACCGCCCCCTCCGGCGGTGATCCGCCCCCCGGACTCCACTCCCTCGCGGCGGAACTCCTCGCCACCGTGCCCGGTCTGCACCCGCACCGCAGGCCCCGTAACGGCGGAGAGGCGCACCGGGTCCCCGAACAACGCGACCGGCCCGACGCCGGCCAGGTCCCCACCCTGTCCCACACCGAACTGCGCCGGGCCGCCGAGAACTTCTTCACCGGCCAGGTCGACGCCCTCGGCGGGGACGCCACCGCGCCCGTGCTCCTCGCGTACCTCCAGAGCACCTTCCGTACGGCCCTCACCGCCACCGGGGCCGAAGGCTCCCTGTCCGCCCTCGAGATCGGCCACGCGGCACGCACGGTGCTGCTCCTGGCCCGCAGTTACGCCGACCAGTGCTCCTTCGCCGAGGCGCGCCGGACCCTGAGCCGGGCCGCCTCCCTCGCGGAGCTGGCCGGGGAACCCTCCACCCAGGCCATCGCCCTGCGGATGCTCAGCCAGGACGCCCTGGACCAGAACCAGCCGGCCGTCGCCCTCGCCTACGTACGCCAGGCGCTGGAGATCGCCCCGCGTGCGCCCGACGCCGTACGGGCCTTCGTCGCGCGGCCCACGCGGCCCTGGACGCCTCGCTGGCCTCCCGCCCCGCCCAGCAGCAACGCGCGATCATGCTCACCCACGTGGAACGGGCCCGGCTGTACCGGCAGGGCGGCCACGAGCGGGAGGCCGCCGCCGAACTGCGGTACGCGGAAACCCTCAACCGGGGGGTCCACTCCCCGCGCGCGGCCCGCGAGATCGAGCTCCTGGGCCCGGCCTGATACGAACGACACGCCCTAGGCCAGCGGTGCCGCGTCGAGCTCGATCACCTCCGCGGGTCCCGCACGGAACGCCGGGCTCGCCGCGTCCGCCTCGATCATGTGCGGGGTGACGTCGTGCGCGGCGAGGGCTGCCCTCGAGGACCATTCCTCGATGAGGGCGAACCGGTCCGGATCGCCGCTCACTTGGTGCATGTCGTAGCGGATGCAACCTTCCTCGGCCCGCACGACGGGCGCGAGGCGTTCGTAGGCGTCGACCTGCTCCCGGCCGCGGCCCGGGAGGGTGGTGACGAGGATCAGGAGTCGAACTGTCGATGGCATGGGCCGAAGACTAGATCGGCCCGGCGGTGTGGCGGAAAGGCTTTTCCGCCCCGGCCGGCCCTCGCTCGCCCGGCCTGCCGACCCTCGCCCGGCCTGCCGACCCTCGCCCGACCGGTTCGCCCCGCATGGCCGGTCCGGTCCTTGCCCGTTACGGGCCGACCGCGCAGAGTGGGGCGGTATGACACCAGAAGAGCTGTTGCAGGCCCTCGCCCGTACCCGGGCCTCCCTCGACGGGTCCGAGGTCACCTTCTGGTGGACCGGTGACGTCCACGCCTGGGCCCCCGGTGAGCCCTACCGGCGCCTCTTCGGATTCGAAGGCGTCAACGTGGCCCGGCTGGTGGAGGACGAGGCGCCGGGGACCTACCAGCTCCTCACCCGGGAGGCCGCGTTCTACCTGGATCCGCTGACCCGGGAGATCCTGGAGACCTGGGAGGACAAGCCCGTGGTCCACGTCTGGAACGACCCCGCCAACCAGAAGTGGCGTCCCTTCCCGGTCCCCATGACCGAACTGGGCGACCAGGTCTGCTTCAGCCTGGAGATCCCGCTCGCCTACCCCTCCCCGCTGCCCGTCGCCCAGTACCCGGCGAACTCGGCCGACGACACCTACCGGGCCCTGGAGCTCTTCCAGTTCTTCGCCCCCGCCTCGGTCCTCGCCACCGACGCGCCCGGCGTCCCGTCCACCATGTCCTGGACCCGGATGTCGCCCTGGCTCCCGTGGATGGAACAGGGCCCGCGCCCCGGCGGGCTCGCCTTCCACTGCCGGGGCCGCAAACTCGACTCCTACGCCGAGGTCCCGGAGCGGACCCGCGCGTACATCGAGGCCCGCCACCCGGAGTTCGCCCACGCCCCCGAGAAGTGGACGGATCCGAACGAGACCAGCTGGACGTACTTCCGCAGGCTCAACCCGCCGTCGGACGCGCCCGGCGCCTGAGCGGTCGGGACGGGCCCGCCCCGAGGGCTCTCAGCCGCCGGCCGCGAACCGGTCCAGGGCGCCGAGCACGTGGTCGAGGGTGTCCTGGCCGCCCATGTGTCCCGCCTCCTCGACCACGGTCAGCTCCACGCCGGGCCAGGCCCGGGACAGTTCCCAGGCCGTGTCGAGGGGGCTGCCCATGTCGAGCCGGCCGTGGATCAGGACGCCCGGGATGCCGGCCAGCCGGTGGGCGCCGCGCAGCAGCTCACCCTCCTCCAGCCACGCACCGTGCGAGAAGTAGTGCGAGCAGATGCGCACGAGGGCGGTCCGGGCCGCGGCCGGCCGGCCGGTGTACGGCCGGGAGGCGACGTTCGTCTCGCCGGACAGCACCGCGTCCTCCCAGGCGCACCAGTCCGCCGTGGCCTTCGCCCGTACCTCCTCGTCGGGATCGGCAGCCAGCCGCGCGTAGGCCCCGACGAGGTCGCCGTCGCGCGCCGTGCCGCCGGAGCCGGCGAGGAATCGTTCCCACTGCTCGGGGAAGTACCGGCCGACGCCGCGGTACAGCCAGTCGATCTCCGAGCGCCGGGTGGTGGTGACGGCCGCGATGACGATCTCGGAGACCCGCTCCGGGTGCCGCTCGGCGTAGGCCAGGATCAGTGTGGAGCCCCACGAGCCGCCGTACAGCAGCCAGCGGCCGATGCCGAGGTGCTCGCGCAGCCGTTCCATGTCGGCGACGAGGTGGCCGGTGGTGTTGTGCCGCATGTCGGTCGCCGGATCGCTCGCGTGCGGGGTGCTGCGGCCACATCCCCTCTGGTCGAACAGGACCACCCGGTAGCGTGCCGGATCGAAGAGCCGGCGGGCGTGCTCGGTGCACCCGGACCCCGGACCGCCGTGGACCACGAGCGCGGGCTTTCCTTCCGGATTGCCGCAGACCTCCCAGTAGATGACGTTTCCGTCGCCGACGTCGAGCATCCCCTTGTCGTAGGGCTCGACCGGCGGGTAGAGCACTGTCACGTCCCCGACCTCCTCTATCTCCCCGTCCCGGACGGCCGCTTGCCGTCCGCCCGTCGGGATCCGGCCACCCTACGGCGGGCCCGGCAGGGTGCGGACAAGGGTTTTCCCCGTATCGCGTTCATCCCCGCTTTGCCTACTGTCTGCCCACCGGCGATCCTCCCCGTCCGAACAGCCCCCGCGCCCACCCCACATGGCGTGAAGCTGGCAAGTCGGTCCTTCGCCGGTGCCACCGTTGCCCAGCCCCGACGCTGCGGCGGGCGACGACGTGGTGTGCAGCAGCGGCGGCCGGGCGGGCTTGACCAGCCCGTTCCGGCCCCGCGGCCGCCGGTCAACCTCCCACACTGCACCAACCGGCCGCCCCCGGCGCATCCTGTGGCGGCCCGCGAAAGGGAACACCGTGCACGCATCCAGACGACGCAGGCTCATATCCGTGGTGGCAATGTCCGTCACCCTGCTCGCCGGCACCGCCACCACCTCCCTGGCACTGACCGCCGCGGATCCCGCCCCCGGCTCGCAGACCCTGCCGGCCGCCGGTTCCCCCACCGCCGCGGCCCCCGTCGAGAACCTCATCGTCGGGTACAAGAATTCGGCCGCCGAGGCCGGCTCCAACTCCGCCGCCGCCGCCGACGTGGCGGCCAAGGGCAAGAAGGCCTCGAAGAAGGCCACCTTCGAGCGCCGCCTCGGCACCGGAGCCGCACTCGTCACCCTCGGCGCCCCGGCCGACGCGGCCGCCGTCATGGCCCAGTTCCGCGCCGACCCCGACGTCGCCTACGTCGAGGCCGACTCCCGCGCCTACGCCCTCGCCGTCACCCCCAACGACACCGAGTACGCCAGGCAGTGGGACCTCTTCGAGCCCACCGCGGGCATGAACGTTCCGGCGGCCTGGGACACGACCACCGGTTCCGGCGTCACGGTCGCCGTGATCGACACCGGCTACGTCGCCCACTCCGACCTGGCCGCCAACGTGGTCGCGGGCTACGACTTCATCGCCAGCTCCACCGCCGCCCGCGACGGCAACGGCCGCGACAACAACCCCGCCGACCAGGGCGACTGGAGCGCGGCCGGCGAGTGCGGCACCGGCTCCAAGGCCAGTGACTCCTCCTGGCACGGCACCCACGTCGCCGGCACCATCGCCGCCGCCACGAGCAACGCCAAGGGCGTCGCCGGCATCGCGTACGGCGCGAAGATCCAGCCCGTCCGCGTGCTCGGCAAGTGCGGCGGTGCCACCTCGGACATCGTCGACGCCATCACCTGGGCCTCCGGCGGCACTGTCTCGGGCATCCCGGCCAACGCCACCCCGGCCAAGGTCATCAACATGAGCCTCGGCGGCTCCGGTGCCTGCACCGCCACGTACCAGAACGCCATCAACGCCGCCGTCGGCCGTGGCACGACCGTCGTCGTCGCCGCCGGCAACAGCAACGCCGACGCGTCCGGCTTCTCGCCCGCCAGCTGCAACAACGTGATCAACGTCGCCGCCAGCAACCGCACCGGCGACCGCTCCTTCTACTCGAACTACGGCGCGATCATCGACGTCGCCGCCCCCGGCGGTGAGACCCGCCGCGCCACCGACACGCCCGGCACCATCACCACGCCCGAGAACGGCATCTGGTCCACCCTGAACACCGGCGCCACCACCCCCGGCGCCGAGAACTACGAGCCCTACCAGGGCACCAGCATGGCCGCCCCGCACGTCGCGGGCCTCGCCGCCCTGCTGAAGTCGGCGAACTCCGCGCTGACCCCGGCCCAGATCGAGTCCGCGATCAAGACCAACGCCCGCCCGCTGGCCGGCACCTGCACCGGCGGCTGCGGCACCGGCCTCGCCGACGCCGCCGCGAGCGTCACCGCCGTGACCTCGACCCCGCCCACCCCGGGCTTCGAGAACACCACGGACTTCGCGATCGGCGACAACGCCACCGTGGAGAGCCCGGTCACCGTCACCGGTGTCACCGGCAACGCCCCGGCCACCCTCAAGGTCGCCGTGAACATCGTCCACACCTACATCGGTGACCTGAAGGTCGACCTCGTCGCCCCCGACGGCACCGTCTACACGGTGCACAACCGGACCGGCGGCAGCGCCGACAACATCAACCAGGTCTACACCGTCAACGCCTCCTCCGAGGGCGCGAACGGCACCTGGAAGCTGCGCGTCAACGACAACGCCGGCGGCGACACCGGAAAGATCGACTCCTGGAGCCTGACCTTCTGAGCCCGGTCCCACCCGCACCCGAACCACCCCTGACGGTGCGATAGTACGGACCAAACGAGCCCGCCGGACCTGCCGATACCCCACGTATCGGCAGGTCCGGCGGGTTTTCCTGTCACGTGACTGAATTCTGCGTCACAATCCGGGCCCGCCGGGCATCCGACCTCGTATTGTCGCGTCTCACAGGAAGGGCACAGGAGCGGGCAAGCGAGAGGCTGGTGGCTGTGCGTGGTGGTGGCGACGGGGAACGCCGACACGACCGTCGGACACGGTGAACTGATCAAGGCGGTCGACCGCGCGCTGACCACGCACGGACGCGCCCTGCTCACCGGGCCCGCAGGCTCGGGCAAGACCGAGGTGCTGCGCGCCCTCACCGAGGCCGCCGCGCTGCGCCACGAGACCGTGCTGCGACTCGCCCCCGGCGCCGCCGACCGGTGGATACCCGAAGCCTCCGCCGCCGCCCTCCTCGCCTCCGTCCCCGCCGCCGCCCTGGAATGCCTCTCCGGACCGCAGCGCACCGCCATCGCCCTCCTGCGGCGAGAAACCGACGCACCCCGCGTCGGCCGCGACCACGTCGCCCTGCGCCTCGCCGTCGTCGAGGTGCTGCGCACCCTCGCCGCCCGCGGACCCGTCCTGCTCGCCCTCGACAACGCCCAGTGGCTCGACGCGGAGAGTACCGACCTGCTCCGCTTCGCCCTGCGCCTGACCCCGCCACGGGTACGCGTCCTCGCCGCCGAATGCGTCCAGGGCGGGGCCCCGCTCTGCGAGGCCCTGTGGGGACCGGACACCCCCCAGATACGGGTGCCCCCGCTCGGCACCGACGAGGTCGCCGAACTGCTGGTGCGCCGCGGGCTCCCGGCCCGCCTCGCCGGCCGCATCCACCAGGCCAGCGGAGGCAACCCGCGCCTCGCCCTGGCGCTGGGCCACTCCCTCGCCGAAGCCGCCGGCTCCCGGGAGGGCGGCGCCCACCACGCCGATCCGCTGCCCGTCTCCGGCCAGGCCCGCGAAGTGGCCCGACGGCTCCTCGGCGCCGTCCCCGGCCAGGCCCGGCGCACCCTGCTCTACGCCGCCCTCGCCGCCCGCCCCACCACCGCGCTGCTGCGGCGGGCCGGGCGCCCCGACGCCGAGGCCGAGCTCGCCGTGGCCGAACGGGCCGCGCTGCTCACCGTGGAAGAGGACGGCACGATCCGGTTCACCGCCGGGGCCCTGCCCACCGCGCTGGCCGCCGACGCGGGCTGGCCGGAACGCGCAGCCGGACACGCCGCGCTGGCCGCCGCCGTCGACGACCCCGTCCAGGCCGTACGCCACCGCGCGCTGGCCGTGGACGCCCCCGACGAGACGCTCGCCGCCGAGATCACCGAAGCCGCCGCCTCCTGCAGACGCCGCGGCCAGCGGGACCTGGCCGCCGAGCTCGGCCTGCTCGCCGCCGACCGGACCCCCTGCCACCTGCCCGGCGAGGAGCTCGCCCGGCTCGTCTGCGCCGCCGAGGACGCGGGCTGGGCCGGCCGCGCCGACCTCGCCCGCCGCGCCACCCGCGCCGTGCTCGCCCGCGACGCCTCGCCCGCCGACCGGGTGCGGGCCCGCCTCGCCGTCATCGACGCCGAGGGCCAGGCCCTCGGATCCCTCGACGAAACCTTCGCGCACGCCGCGGCCGACGCCGAGGGCGACCCCGCCCTGCAGGCCGCCATCCGGCTGCGACTCGCCTGGAAGCACAACCTCAGCGACGGCGACCCCGTCCGCTCCCGCGACGCCGCCGCGCAGGCCGGCGTGCTGGCCCGCAGAGGCGGCGACCAGGTCGCCGAGGCCATGGCGCTGACCGTACGGGCCCGGATGGGGCGCATCCTCGGCGATCCGGACGCCGAGGACATCCTCGCCGAGGCGCTCGCCCTGCCCGCACCCGAAGTGCCGCTCGGCATGCGCAACGCCCCGCAGTACCTCGCCGTCCGCCACGCCCTCTTCGACGACCGGCTCGCCGACGCAGGACGCCAGCTCCTGGTCCTGCTGCCCGCCGTGCGGCGCACCGGATCCGCCGAGGACGTCTTCGAAGTACTGCGCAGCCTCACCGAGGTGGAACTGCGCCGGGGCAGGTGCGCCGCGGCCACGGCCCACGCCCGCGCCGCCCTGCGGCTGACCGTCGAGGCGGGCCTCTCGCCCGGACCCGCCTGGTACGTCGCCGCGATGGCCGAGGTCATGGGCGGCGGTTTCCCGCGCGCCGCCGGATATGCCCGGCGCGGTATCCAGGCCTCCGAGGAGGAGCACGACCAGATCTTCCTCTCCCGCGGCCTGTACGTCCTCGGCCTGGTCGAACTGGCCACGGGCGAGGCCGCGAAGGCAGTGGTCACCCTGCGCCGCGTGGCCGAACTGGAAGCCGCCCAGCAGGTGGTCGACCCCTCGATCCTGCGCTGGCACGGAGAGCTGGCCGAAGCCCTGGTCGCCGCCGACGCACCCGACGAGGCCGCCGAACTGCAGGACCGGGTCCGCACGACGGCCCTCGCGCTCGGCCGCACCAGCGTGATCGCAGCCCTCGACCGGGCCCGCGGGCTGTGCCTGTCCGCGCACGGTGACGCCGAGGCGGCCGTCGCCCTGCTGGAGGACACCGCCGAGCGCTTCGCACGCCTCGAACTGCCCTTGGAGCGGGCCCGTACGCTGCTCGCCCTCGCCCGGGTGGAGCGCCGACGCCGTCGGCGCGCACCCGCCCGCGCCGCACTGACGGCGGCCGCCGAGGCCTTCGCCCGGGCCGGCGCGACCCCGTGGGCGGAGCTCGCGAGGGAGCCGTCCCCGTCCGCCTCCGGGAGTGAGGGCGGCGGCGGGGCCCGGCCCCTGGCCGCCCTCACGGAGGCGGAGACCCGCCTCGCGGTGCTGGTGGCCCAGGGCGCCAGCAACCAGGAGGCGGCCGCGAAGCTCTTCGTCAGCGTGAAGACCGTGGAGGCCCGGCTGACCCGGATCTACCAGAAGCTCGACGTCCGGTCCCGGGCCCAGCTGGCCACCACGCTGCGGCTGCGCTGAACAAGAACGTGCCGGCCAAGGACGTGCCGGCCAAGAATGTGCCGGCCAAGAATGTGCCGGCCAAGAACGTGCCGGTCAAGAACGTGCCGGTCAAAGGCGCGCCGACCCGGCTCAGCAGCTCAGGTTGTTCCCCGGGGTCACGCCCAGGACCTGGGTGAAGCTCTGGTAGGTGTTGATCCGGCTCTGCACCTGCGCCGGGTTTCCGCCGTTGCACTCCAGCGCGCCGTTGATGGAGCGGATGGTCTCGCCGAAGCCCGCGCCGTTCACCATGGCCGCGTGGGCGGTCATCGTGCCCGGGCCGTTCTGCGTGTTCCAGTACCAGAGCGCGGTCTTCATCGCGACGGCCGGGTCCTGCTCCACCAGGTAGGGGTTGGCCAGGAGGTTGATGCCCAGGGCGTCGCCGGCCGCCTTGTAGTTGTAGTTCCAGCTCAACTGGATGGGCCCGCGCCCGTAGTAGGCGGCCTGTCCGGCAGGACAGCCGTAGGACTGGCTCGTGTCGCAGTAGTGCGGGTAGTTGGCGGTGTTCTGCTCGACGATGTGCACGAGCCCGCCGGTTTCGTGCGAGACGTTGGCCAGGAAGGCTGCCGCCTCGCGCCGCTTGACGGTGTCGTCACCGGTGGTGGCGAAGCCGGGGTAGGCCGACAGGGCCGCGACCAGGCCGTTGTAGGTGTAGAAGGGGTTCCGGTTCGGGAACATCTGGTTGAACTGGGCCTCGCTGACCACGAATCCGGAGGGGTTGGGCGTGGTCGGGTCCGGGTTGGGGGTCCCGCCGCCTCCGCAGACGCCCTGGTCGGACCAGACGCCCCACTGGCCGGTGGTGCCGGGGGTCTCGCCCTGGGTCCACCACTTGGCCAGCCAGTTGTGACCGCCGTACGAGGCGGTCGCGCCGCCGGTGTAGACGGCCGAAGTCGCCCACGCGCCGGCGCAGGCGGGAGCCGCGACGGCGGGGGAGGAGGGGAGGGCGATCGCGAGGCCGAGGGTGACGGCCGCGGTGGCGGCCAGCGAGAGGGCGCGGCGGCGCAGGGTGCGTATCACGGAAGTTCTCCTTCGGTGGGGGGAGTTGCCGTGTCGCCGTGGGGGGCAACGGGCAACGGACAACTGCGCCCACTGAAGCGAGGATGGTCTGGACCTGTCAAGGTCTAGACCAAAATGAAGCACCGGTGCCATGCCCCGAAGGGCGGTGCACCGGCGCTTGGTTGTGGGGGTCAGCTACCGGCGGAGAGGTTGCCGGAGAGGACCGGGATGTTGTCCAGGATGTGCGAAGCGGTCTCGTCACCCTTGGCCTGGGTGGAGTTCTCGGCGCACTGCTGGTTCTGCGGGTTGGACGCGATCGGGATGTCCTGGACGCCGACGTTGACCAGGGCCAGGACCGACTGGACGTTGAGCTTCGCGGGCAGGCCGACACAGAGCTTGTTCAGGGAGCCCTGGATGGCGGACATCTGCGGGCTCATGGCGCCGCCGGTCTCCTGGTTGCCGTAGAGCTGCGAGGAGTTGTTGCCGTTGACCGTGTTGACGCCGTTGTCGTTGCCGATCGCCATCGCCGGGGAGGCTACGGCGGCACCGGCACCCAGAACGGCGGCGGTGGCGGCTGCGGTGGCCATGAACTTCTTGAGCATGTGGGAGATCCTTCTTCTGTCGCACTGTCGCATGAGATAGCTGCCCTCGGCGGGACGAGCTGCTCAACTGCCGTGGACACCGGGGGTTATCACCCATCACCCGAGTGGCTCAACCTTGCACTCCACCGGTGCGGTCGGGCGTCGGCCGATTGACCCAATGCCGACAGGCGGGCGGATCTCGTTCCCCGGGTGCGTACGTGCGCGTGCCCCCCTGGTTCGCGCCCCGTGCGCTGGGGGAGGTGCCGCCCCCGACCGGATCCGGACCGTGCGCGGTCCCGGACCCGGTCGAGGCCGGCAGGGGCGGTGTCGCGGCAACGCGACGCCGCGGCGGTCAGCCGGTCTTGCGGCGGACCTTCTTGTTCTTGCCCCCGGGGTTGCCGCCGGCGCCCTGGATCTTCGCCCGGCTCTGGTGTGCCTGCTGCGACTGGGCATTGGCGGCGTTCCGCTCCAGGGCCTCCTTGAACTTCCGCTTGGCCTCCTCGGCCGGCGATTCGTTCTGCGGGGTGTCTGATTCTTCTGACATGCGTCCTCCTGGAATGTTCTGAAGCCGTTGCAGTCTGTCAGGTGGTGTTTCCCCTGGCCAACGCGTTCGCGCGAGGCGGCTCCGGACCGGTCTCAGGCCTCCTTCTCCAGGGTCGGCCGCAACCGCTCGAGCAGGGCGTGGAGCGTCGCGCGCTCGGTGTCGTCCAGGACGTCGAGGGCGCCGTGCGTGGCCTGCATCTCCTCGCGCACCCGGCGGATCACCTCGCGGCCCGCGTCCGTGGCCACGACGTTCTTGACGCGCCGGTCCGCGGGGTCGGGCTCGCGGCGGACCAGCTCGCGGGCCTCCAGCCGGTCCACGATGCCGGTCACGTTCGAGGCGTCGCACACCAGCAGGGTGGCGAGGCCCCGCATCGGGAGCGGGCCCTTCAGCTGGGCGAGGACCTTCGCCTGGGTGGAGGTGAGGCCGTGGTGCGCGGCGGCCGACGCGAAATCCCGCCACTGGGCGGTGCCGATGGCGGCGAGCAGCTCCAGCAGCTCCAGCTTGGTCGGGACGGCGTGGGGGGTGGTGGCGCTCATGCTCGGAGCGTACTCAAGGTGTTTGACATTATCAACCTTTTACTTGACCACCTTAACTATTGAGGTCTACCGTCTGCTGGAGTCGAAGTACTTGATGACGTCAAACATCTGCGATCTGAAGCACTGAAAAGGTCCTCCCTGCCATGAGCCCCACCCCCTCCGCCACCACCCAGGCCGGCGGCCGCCGGAACGAGACGGTCATCGTCTTCGCCCTGAGCCTGGCCGCCATGGTCGTGTCGATGATGCAGACGCTGCCGGTCCCGATCCTCGGTCTGATCCGCAGCGATCTCGGCACCACCACCGCCAACGTCAGCTGGGTGACCACCGCCACCCTGCTGTCCGCCGCCGTCTTCACCCCGCTGCTCGGCCGCTTCGGCGACCAGCACGGCAAGAAGCCGACGCTGGTGGCCGTACTCGGCGTCATGGTCGCGGGCTCCGTCATCGCGGCGCTGGCGTCCTCCCTGCCCCTGCTCCTCCTCGGCCGCGTCCTCCAGGGCGCCGCCACCGCGATCTTCCCGCTGGCCCTCTCGGTGCTGCGCGAAGAGGTCCGACCGCAGAAGCTCCCCGGAGCGATGGCCCTGGTCAGCGGCACCCTCGCGTTCGGCAGCGGCCTGGCGCTCGTCGCCACCGGCCTGCTGACCTCCGGCAGCGACGCCGACTACCGCAACGCCTTCTGGATGGCCACCGGCTTCGCCGTGCTCGCGCTGCTCGCCGTGGTCTTCCTGGTTCCGGCGACCCGGCACAAGACCGGAGGCCGTACGGACTTCCTCGGCGCGCTCACCCTGGGCATCGCCCTGCTGCTGCTCCTGCTCCCGATCTCCCAGGGCCACGAGTGGGGCTGGGCCTCCGGCCGCACGCTGGGCAGCTTCGCCGGCGCCGTCGTCATGACCGCCGTCTGGGTGCTCACCGAGCTCAAGGTCCGCGAGCCCCTCGTCGACATGCGGATGTTCGTCCACCGTCCGGTCCTGATGGCCAACCTGGCCGGCATCCTCGTCGGCTTCGGCATGTTCGCGAACTTCCTGGGCGTCTCCTACCTCGTCCAGATGCCGAAGGCCCTGACCGGCTACGGCTTCGACGCCTCCATCCTGCGGGCCTCCGTGGAGTTCCTGCTGCCCGGCGCGATCGTCTCTCTCCTCGCCTCGCCGATCGGCGGGCAGCTGGTCCGCCACCGCGGGCCGCGCGCCGCACTGGCCGTGGCCGCGGCCCTCGGAGCCGCCGGCTTCGGCTGGCTCGCCCTGGACCACGGGCACAGCGCCTCGGTGATCGGTGCCGGCCTCATCGTCGGCGCGGCCGTCAGCTTCGGCTACGCGGCCATGCCGGCCGTGATCATGGCGAGCGTCCCGCACCACCAGAGCGGCATCGCCAACGGCATCAACTCGATCTCCCGGTCCACCGGCAGCGCGATCGGCAGCGCCATCGTGACCACCATCCTGGCCTCGAAGACGATCGAACACCTCCCGGCGGGAGTTCCCGCGCTGCCGGCCGAATCCGGCTTCACCCTCACCTTCGCCATCGGCGCCGTGGCCTTCGGCCTGGTCGCGGTGATCAGCGGAATCGGCCTGCGCGGGGCACACGGCCCGCGGACCGACGCGACGGACGCCACCGCGCCGGCGGCAGGCGGCGGCCCGGCGTCGGTGGCCGCCGCGGAGTCCGCCGCGAAGACTCCCGTGCCGTCGGCCGAGAAGGCCGACGCCTGATCGGTTGGTCGGTCCGCACCGCATCACCGGAGCGGCGTCACCTCACCACCGAGCCGCCCCCGGGCCCCGCCGCAGATGCGGAGGGGCCCGGGGGCGGCTTTACCCGTTCAAGAGACCGCACCCTTGAGACTTCACCACCATCCGCTCGCGCGGCGGGGACGTCATCCCCTCCTTCGGCGGCTACGCGGCCCATCGCGGCGGCACCGAGATCGCCGACAGCCGCACCAGCGTGGACGCGATCACCGCGGCCTACCAGAAAGTCGTCACGACCTACGATGTCAGCCGCCTCGACATGGACATCGAGGACAAGTCCCTGACCGACAAGGCGGCGGTCGACCGCCGCAACCAGGCCGTCAAGAAGCTCCAGGACCGGGCCGCCGCCACCGGCCGCCGCTGCAGATCTCGTACACCCTGCCCACCACCACGAGCGGGCTCGGGAGCAGGGGCATGATCGGCGTCACCGAGATGCCGGGCATCGACGACTTCGGCGCCGCCGAGACCTTCACCACGGCCGACGCCACCGCCGTCTACAACTGGGCCACGGCCAAGGGCATCGACACCCTTTCCTTCTGGGCCTTGCGGCGCGACAACGGAGGCCGCCCGGGCACCGGCGGCTCCGACACCTGCTCGGGCAGCGCCCAAAACCCCGGCGCGAGCGGCAGCGCCCTGGACCGGCTCCACGGGCTGGACCACGCTCACGGTCCCGTTCACCACCGGTCCCTCCGGCACGGCCACCGTCTCCCCGCACGGCTGGTACGGCCAGGGCCCGGTCCACGGCGACGACCTCGCGATCGGCTGAGCGCACCGGCCGGCCTTCGGCTGGATAGGCTCGACCGGGCCCGGAAAGGATCTCCCCGGGCCCGGAAGGGTGCCATGAGCAGCGAAGCAGTGATCCGGATCCTGCGGGCGGCCGACCGCCCGGCGGCCCGGTGGAAGAACGGCGGGGGAGTGACCCGCGAGATCGCCGCCGGGCCCGAGGGCTCCGGGATGGACGATTTCGGCTGGCGGGTCAGCCTCGCGGAGGTGACCGCCGACGGCGCCTTCTCCGTGTTCCCCGGCGTCGACCGCACGCTCACCCTCGCGGAGGGCGCCGGCATGGACCTCGAGATCGGCGGCGTACGACGCCTCGTGGACCGGCGGTACGCGCCCCAGCGGTTCCCCGGCGACGAGCCGACCGGCTGCCGGCTGCTGGGCGGGCCGGTGGTGAACTTCAACGTGATGTACCGCCGCGGCGTGGTGAGGGCCGACACCGCCGTCGTACGGGGCGACCTCGCGCTCGCCGTACGGCCCGGCGAGAGCCTGCTGATCGTCGCCCTGGAGGGGACGGCCGAGGTCGACGGCTCCACCGAACTGGGCTCGTACGACGCCGCGTTGATGACCGGAGCGCGCGAGGTCCTGCTACGGAGCTCCGGGCGCGCGGCGGTGGTCCGCCTCGCCCCGGCCCCGGCGGAGCCCGTCCGCGCTCAGCCGGTGTAGGAGGCCATCCGCTCCACCAGGGTCTTCGGCGCTCCGGCGCCGAAGCACAGGTCGAGGTTGTCCGCGGACTCGGCCGCGGCGGCCTCGGAGCGGGGGAACATCGCCTCCTCGTACGCGGTGAAGGCACCCTCCGGGTCCCCGGGGCGGGCCACCAGGGCCGCGGCGAGCTCGGCGCCGTCGAGCATGGGCAGGTTGGCGCCCGGCGAAGGGGGACATCAGGTGCGCGGCGTCGCCGATCAGGGTCACGCCGGGGGTGCGGGTCCAGCGGTGGCCCACCGGCAGCGCGTGAATCGGCCGTCCCACGAGCGGGACGTCGCTGCCGGCGACGAGCGCGCGCAGCCGCGGGTCCCATCCGGCGAACCGCTCCAGGACGGCTTCCATCGCCGGGGCGGAATCGGCGGCCCAGTCCTCGCCCGTCCGCAGGGCGGCGTAGACGTGCACGGTGCCTCCCGGCTCGCGGTGGGCGAGCAGACCCAGGCCCTCGTCGAGCGCGAACATCATCCCGCCGCCGACCGGGGCCGCGCTCGCGGGATGGCGGACATCCGCGTCGTACAGGTGCGCCTCGGCGAAGGACAGGCCGCTGTACCGGGGGAGCGCGGACGAGACCAGCGGGCGGACCTTCGACCAGGCGCCGTCCGCGCCGATGAGCAGGCCGGTGGTGAAGACGGACCCGTCGGCCAGAGCCACCTCGTGGACGCCGTCGGCGAGGGCCCGTACGCCGGTGGCCCTGGACCCCCAGCGGACCGTTCCCGCGGGGAGCGAGTCGAGGAGGAGGTCGCGCAGCGCGGCACGGTGCACCTCGGGGCGGCCGTGGTCCTCGCCGTCCTGCTCATCGGCGTGTTCGAGGTGGACGGCCGCGCCGCTGTCGAGGATCCGCATGGCCTGGCCGCCGGAGAGTACGAGCGCGCGGAAGTCCTCGTGGAGCCCGGCCGCGCGCAGGGCGGCCTGGCCGGATTCCTCGTGCAGATCGAGCACGCCGCCCTGGTCGCGGGCGGTGGGTGAGGCGTCGAGGTCGAAGACGGCCGCCTCGATTCCGTGCACGTGCAGGACGCGGGCCAGGGTGAGGCTGGCTTCGACCAGGTCAAGGTCGCCGAGGCCGCCGACACGGCCCTGACGACCCTGTTCGCACACTTCCCCGGCGGGAAGGAGGCGCTGATCCTGGAGGACGGCGCCGAGCGGGCCGAGTCCCTCGCCCTCGCGGTACGCGGCCGGGCCGACGGGGTGTCGGTCCTGGCGGCCCTGCATGCGTTCTTCGCCGGCCGCGGCCCCTTCGATCCGGATCCGGCACCGGAGTTCCTGCTCAAGACGCAGCTCGTCGTGGCCACCCCCGCACTGCGCGCCTACGCCCGCCGGATGTGGACGGGCTGCGAGGAGGTCCTGGCCGGGGTCATCGCCGAGGTGCGGACGCCCGGCCGACGACGATTCGCTGCGCATCCTGGCCCGCTACGTCCTGGAGATCCCCGATCTCGCGGGCACGCGGCCGGACCCGAGGAGCGCCCTGGACGTGGCCTTCGCCCACCTGGAGCGCGGCTGGCCCGGGGTGTGATCCGAACTCCCCCCTCTGTGCGAAGCGTTGACAAAGTCGTCATCTGCTAGAAACCTGTGGCGCCATGGCCGCATAACTGCGATCAGATCACTCAAAAAATTAATAACGGTACGCAAGTTTGCGGCAGGCGCGGCTGCGTCGGGCCGGGTCCCCTCATGGAACAGAGGACAGCATGAGATGGAAGCAAGGTGGTCGGCTGATGGTGGCCGGCACGGTGGTCGCGGGACTGATGTCGGTCGGGCTCCTGCCCGTCAGCCTCGCCGCGGCGGCGGGCGGACCCAACCTCGCCCTCGGCAAGGCGGTCTCCGCGAGCGGCTCCCTCGGCGGGTACGGGGCCCCGGGGGTCACCGACGGCAACCAGGGTTCTTACTGGGAGGGGCCTTCGGGAACCTTCCCGCAGTGGGTGCAGGTGGACCTCGGCAGCAGCGTCGCCGTCGACCAGGTGGTGCTGAAGCTGCCCGCCCCGTGGGAGACGCGGACCGAGACGCTGACCGTGCAGGGCAGCACCGACGGAAACACCTTCACCACCCTGTCCGCTTCGGCGGGCCGGGTGTTCAACCCCGCCCAGTCGAACGCGGTGACCATCGGGTTCACCGCCGCGACGGTCCGCTACGTGCGGGTGAACGTCTCCGCCAACACGGGCTGGCAGGCCGCGCAGATATCGGAGCTCGAGGTGTACTCCGCCGACGGCAGCGGCGATCCGGGCGATCCCGGGGACCCGGGCACTCCGCCGCCCGTCGGCGTGAACCTCGCCAAGGGCAAGCCCATCGAGGCCTCCTCCACCACCCAGTCGTTCGTCGCGGCCAACGCGAACGACGACAGCGTCACCAGCTACTGGGAGGCGGGAGGCCAGCAGTCCACGCTGACCGTGAAGCTGGGCTCCAACGCCGACGTCACCGGAGTGGTCCTCAAGCTCAACCCCGACCCCGCCTGGGGCAACCGCACCCAGAGCTTCGAGATCCTGGGCCGGGAGCAGTCGGCGAGCGGGTTCACCACCCTGAAGGCCCGTGCGGACTACGCGTTCAGCCCGGCCGGCAACCAGAACACCGTGACCGTTCCCGTCTCCGGCCGGCTCGCCGAGGTCCAGCTGAAGTTCTCCGGCAACACCGGGGCCGGTGGCGGACAGGCCGCCGAGTTCCAGGTCATCGGCGCCGCCGCCCCGAACCCGGACCTCACGGTCACGGACCTCGCCTGGTCCCCGGCCACCCCCTCCGAGAGCGACGCGGTCACGGTCAACGCGACCGTCCGCAACGCCGGTACGGCCGCCTCCCCGGCCACCACCGTCAACGTCAGCCTGGAAGGCGCCGTCGCGGGCAGCGCCCCGGTCGGAGCCCTCGCCGCCGGAGCCTCCGCCACCGTCCCGGTCGCCGTCGGCAAGCGTCCGATGGGCAGCTACACCGTCTCCGCCGTCGTCGACCCGGCCGGCACCGTTCCGGAGCAGAACGACACCAACAACAGCCGTACGGCCGCGGCCAAGCTCGTCGTCGGCCAGGCCCCGGGCCCCGACCTGGAAGCCCTCTCCATCGCCACCAATCCGGCCAACCCGGCCGTGGGCGCCCCGGTCTCCTTCACCGTGGCCGTCCGCAACCGGGGCACCAGCGCGGTGAGCGCGGGCACCATCACCCGGCTGGTCGCCGGATCCACCACCCTGAACGGCCCCACCCCGGCGATCCCCGCCGGTGAAACCGTCAACGTGCCCATCAACGGCACCTGGACGGCGGTCAGCGGCGGAGCCACCCTCACCGCCACCGCCGACGGGACCAACCTCGTCACCGAGACCAACGAGACCAACAACAGCCACTCCCGCGCCGTGGTCGTCGGCCGCGGTGCGGCGCTCCCGTACACCGAGTACGAGGCGGAGGCCGGCAGTTACACCGGCACCCTGCTGCAGAGCGACGCCAAGCGCACCTTCGGGCACACCAACTTCGCCACCGAGTCCTCGGGCCGCGAGTCCGTGCGCCTCTCCTCGGCCGGCCAGTACGTGCAGTTCACCTCGACCAACCAGGCCAACTCCATCGTCGTGCGCAACTCGATCCCGGACGCCGCGAACGGCGGCGGCGCCGACGCCACGATCAGCCTGTACGTCAACGGCAGCTTCGCCCAGAAGCTGAACCTCTCCTCGAAGCACAGCTGGCTCTACGGCAGCACCGACAGCCCCGAGGGTCTGACCAACACCCCCGGCGGCGACGCCCGCAGGCTCTTCGACGAGTCCCACGCCCTGCTCGCGCAGAGCTACCCGCCGGGCACCACCTTCCGCCTCCAGCGAGACGCGGGCGACACGGCCTCGTACTACGTCATCGATCTGATCGACCTGGAGCAGGTGGCCCCGGCGGCGTCCAAGCCCGCCGAGTGCACCTCGATCACCGACTACGGCGCGATCCCGAACGACGGCATCGACGACACGCTCGCCATCCAGAAGGCCGTGACGGCGGACCAGAACGGGCAGATCGCCTGCGTCTGGATCCCGCAGGGCCAGTGGCGCCAGGAGCAGAAGATCCTCACCGACGACCCGCTGAACCGGGGCCAGTTCAACCAGGTGGGCATCAGCGACGTCTCCATCCGCGGCGCGGGCATGTGGCACTCGCAGCTCTACACGCTCACCCAGCCGCAGGACGCGGGCGGCATCAACCACCCGCACGAGGGCAACTTCGGCTTCGAGATCGACGACAACACGCAGATCTCCGACATCGCCATCTTCGGATCGGGCCGGATCCGCGGCGGCGACGGCAACGCCGAGGGCGGTGTGGGCCTCAACGGACGCTTCGGCAAGAACACCAAGATCACCAACGTGTGGATCGAACACGCCAACGTCGGAGTCTGGGTCGGCCGCGACTACGACAACATCCCGGCCCTGTGGGGCCCCGGCGACGGCATCGAGTTCAACGGCATGCGGATCCGCGACACCTACGCCGACGGCATCAACTTCGCCAACGGCACCCGCAACTCCACCGTCTTCAACTCCTCGTTCCGTACGACCGGTGACGACGCCCTCGCGGTGTGGTCCAGCAAGTACGTCAAGGACCAGTCGGTGGACATCGGCCACGACAACCACTTCCGCAACAACACCATCCAGCTCCCGTGGCGGGCCAACGGCATCGCCCTGTACGGCGGTTACGGCAACACCATCGAGAACAACCTGATCTACGACACCATGAACTACCCCGGCATCATGCTGGCGACCGACCACGATCCGCTGCCCTTCTCCGGGCAGACCCTGATCGCGGGCAACGGGCTCTTCCGCACCGGCGGCGCGTTCTGGAACGAGGACCAGGAGTTCGGCGCGATCACCCTCTTCCCGTCGAACTTGCCCATCCCGGGTGTCGTCATCCGCGACACCGACATCCACGACTCCACCTACGACGGGATCCAGTTCAAGACCGGCGGCGGGGTCATGTCCGACGTCAAGATCACGAACGTGACCATCGACAAGTCCAACAACGGGTCCGGAATCCTGGCCATGGGCGGGGCGCGCGGCAACGCCATCCTGTCCAACGTCACCATCACCGGATCCGCCCAGGGCAACATCCTGATCGAACCCGGATCGCAGTTCCTGATCAACGGCGGCTGACGGCAGGCGGGTTCACCGCTTGCCGAGCTTGACCCACCTCGCCGTACCGGGGACACCCTTGGCGTCGAGGAGGAACACCATGTAGTAACCGGGCGGGGCGTCGGCCGAAGTGGCCGGCGCCCGCAGCCCGATCGTGCGGCCGCGGACACCCGTGATCCGCAGCTCCAGATGGCGCTGACTGGTGTTCACCGCGTGGGTGACCGTGGTCGGCGCCAGCAGCACGGCCCGCCGTACGCCGGAGGCCGTCGAGCTCTCCACGGAGAACTCCGCGTCGTGGGCGATCTCGCCCGCCGGGACCCGGTCCAGCACGGGCCGGGCTCCCCGGTGCAGGTAGGCGGGCTCGTAGATCTCGATCGAGCCGTCCATGCCGTCCTTGATGTCCGGGTCGTTGGCGATCTGCTGGAGCTCGTCCCCGGTGACCATGACCCGGCCGTCCGGCAGCACCAGGGCGTTGGAATGGTAACCCCGCGGAAGCCGCTGGGCCGGCCCCAGCCGCCACCGCCGGTCCGCACCCAGCAGCTCGGTTTGGCGGAACTTCAGATCGGCCTTCGGGTTGAACGGTCCGAACCCGTAATCCCTCGTGTCCTTCGCCCCGTTGACCGTCAGCAGCGTGCCGTCCGGCAGGATCAGCGTGTCGTCCTGGGTCCGGCCGAAGGCGCGCGGCTCCTCCGTGGTCCAGGTACCGTCCGACAGTCGGTAGGTGTTCGGGTCGAGAGGATCCCCGCCCAGCACCAGCACCGAGTCCGGTCCGCGGAATCCCGCCGGCAGTGGCACGGCGGAGCCGTAGCCCCGGAAATCGGCGGGCCGCCTGGGCAGGTCCGTACGGGTCTGCGCGCGCGGATCGAAGAGCCACTGCTGGTCGGCGTCGCGCCCCAGGCCGTAGATCATGCCGTCGCGCAGCGAGAACAGGTGAGGGTAGTCGTTGCGGAACGGCGCGTCGGAGCGCATCCGCTGCACGGAGAGGTCCAGCGGGATGTCGTACGGGCGCCAGGGCACCTGCTGCCCCAGTGCGGGGAACCGCTCCACCACCGGGGTCGGTGTCCCCGTGCCGCGCTCCGACTGGCCCGACATGATGATCTGGCGGCCGTCCGCGCCGGTCACCACCGACGGGTACCAACGGCCCACCGCCATATCGCGGTTGCGGTACCAGCCCTCGGTCCACGGGTCGAAGACGAAGGACAGCTTCGCCCCGCTGCCGCCCTTCCCGCCCGTGTTGCCGCCGAACACCCCCAGCATCCCGTTGGGCAGGAAGGAGTGCCCGGCGCAGAAGAACGGCGCCGGGCGCGGGGCGTGCGTACCGTCATGCATCAGCACGACGGGCGGGGTGACCTTTTTGAACGCACGCGCGCCCGTTCCCTTCGCCGGATCCCACAGATAGGCGCGGCCCGCGTTCGTCGGACCGATGCGGTCCGTGGGCCCGGTCTCCTTGGTGGGGTCGGTCTCCACCCGGGAGAAGGAGAAGAGCAGCACCTTGCCGGTGGGCAGCTGGGCGACGTGCACACCGAAGTCGGGGGAGGGGAAGTACGCGGCGAACCGTCCCGAAACCTCCGCCTTGAACGCGGAGTTGGCCTCGCGCTGCGAGGCGGCCAGCGAGGCCAGGCTCGCGTCGCGCCGGGACTGCGGGTAATCCACCGCGCCCTTGGCCGCGCGGCGCAGCTCGGCGTGGGCGCGCGCGTGGCCGGCGCCGATCACGGCGGCCTCGGCCGCGTCGGTCCCGCCGGTCCCGCCGGTCGCACCGGTCGCACCGGTCGGCTCGGTGGCGTGCGCCGCACCGGCTGCCCCGGTCCCGCCGTCCGTGCCGTGCCCCGGCGCCCCGGCCGCGGTCGGGGCGGTCGCGAGGACCAGGGCGGATACGACCGCGGTCGCGGAGAGCAGGGCGGACCGGTGCAGGCGGCGCATGGGGCTCCTCGGCGCGGGCGGTTCCGTAGGGCGCTCAGCATAGGAAATACCGGGATGAATGGGGTGCTCCGACGTGCTCGGCGCCCTGCCGATGAGCCGTTCGGCCCTCCCCGCGACGGTGCCCGAACGTTTCTGCGGTGAAAGGGCCCGGCCATCGGAGTGAGGCCGCGCACCCGTTCCCCCACCGGCCGGGTAAGGACCGATTGCATGGCCGCGTGATCAGAACACTGCGTACCGCGCTCGGCGCCGTCCTCGTGACCGGCGGCCTCCTCACCCTCCTGCCCGCCTCCGCCGCCGGGGCGGCGGGTGGCCCCGCGGCCGCCGCCGCCCCGGAGGACCGGGTCACCGTCGACGTCTCCACGGTCAACGGCTCGGGGTGCCGGCCGGGCAGCGCCACCGTCGCCGTGGCCGAGGACAAGTCGGCCTTCACCGTCACCTACAGCGAGTACCTGGCCATGGCGGGCGGCAACAGCGCCCCGACCGACGGTCGCAAGAACTGTCAGCTCTCCCTGCTGGTCCACGTCCCGCAGGGGTACACCTACGCCGTCGCCCAGGTCGACTACCGGGGATTCGGCAGCCTCCAGCAGGGCGCGATCGGCACCCAGAAGGCCAGCTACTACTTCCAGGGCATGAAGCAGACCGACTACCGCACCCACAAGTTCCAGGGCAAGTACAACGACAACTGGCAGGCCACCGACACCACGGGCATCGATGCCCTGGTCTTCGCCCCCTGTGGCGAACTGCGCAACTTCAACATCAACACCGAACTGCGCGCCGAGGTCGGAACCTCGGACCCCTCGACGACCAGCTACATGGCGCTCGACTCCACCGACGGCAGCATCAACAGCGTCTACCACTTCTCCTGGAAGAAGTGCCCGGCCCGCTGAACCGGCCCGCCGCACTCCCCACGGGCGGCCGCGCGGGACTCCAGCTCAGGAGTCTCCCCGCGCGGCCGCCTGCCGCTTGCTCAAGGCGGCCGGCGTGAGGTCCGGGGCCCGCGAGCTGATTCGTTTGAAGCCGTACCCGTGCTCCGGGATTTCCGGGGGCCCGCCACTCCGACGGCCCAATCGCCGCGCGCCGCGAACATCCCCGGCGTCACCCGGTCGACACGGCTGCGACCTGGGCTTTCGCGCAACTGCCCGGCATGCCGGGCGTGTCGCGCCCCACTAGCGTCGGCAGAGTCCGGAGTCCTTGGTGATTCCGCGAGGGGGGTCCTGCTATCCGCCTGTGCGAGAGGCCGAGCCGATGCTGAAGGACGCTCCGATAGCCCAGACAGACCAGATGGCCAGCCTGCTCCGCGTCGAGAAGGGCGTGGCGGCCCCTGAGGAACTCGCCGCGATCGCGGTGGTGGTCGCCTGCTTCGCCCGCCGCAACTCCGCCGGAGCGGGAACGGCCCCCGGAGCGGGAACGTCCCCCGCCGGGGCCGCCCGCCGCCGGCGCCCCGCGCACCACGGCTCCGGCTGCTGGGCGGGCTGCTGGGCCTGCGGCTGATCGCGACCCGCACGGATCGGCAGCACCCATGAACGCCCCTGCCCCCGGCCCGCTTACGGGCCGGCGGCAGGGGGACCAATCGGCGTTCGGGCCGGTCAGGCCCGGCGCAGCACCGTCGACAGCGCCTCGGTCAGCGCGGCCTGCGCATCGGCCGCCGGACCCTGCGAGCGCCAGGCGACGAACCCGTCCGGCCGCACCAGCACGGCGCCCTCCGGGGACATGGCGTGCACCTCGCTCCAGTCGGCGCCCTCCTCCTGCACCAGATCCGTGCCGGGAGCGCTCGCGGAGCCGATGGCATAGGCGTCCAGCTTCACCGACAGCCGTTCGGCCACCCGTTCGGCCGCCGCCCGCCACGGCGAGCCCGCGCCGCACAGCAGCACGAACGCGCGCTCGTACAGGTCCACCGTGGAGACGCGCTCGCCGTCGGCCCGCGTCAGCCACATGTGCGGGGCCCGCGTACCGGGGTCGCCCTTCATGCGCATCCCCTCCGGGATGACCGGGCGGTCCGGCGGTCCGCCGACGAACGCCCCGCTCGGGTACGCGTAGGCCATGGCCGTCGTCAGGACCCCGCTGCCCGGTCCGCCGCCCATGGTGGGCGGCGGCGCGTACCCGGGGTGGCTGTGCTCCGCCGAACGGGCCGAGGCGCGCTGGGCGGTCGCCACGGCCACCGGGTGGCGCTCCTCCCCGTAGGTCTCCAGCAGGCCCATGTCCGCCGATCCGTTCAGGACGGCCGCGATCTTCCAGGCCAGGTTGTGCGCGTCCTGGATGCCGGTGTTGGAGCCGAAGGCGCCGGTGGGGGACATCTCGTGGGCCGCGTCGCCGGCCAGGAACACCCGACCGGAGGAGTACTGCTCGGCGATCCGTTCCGCCGCGTGCCAGGGAGCCTTGCCGCCGATCTCCACGTCCAGGTCCGGTACGCCGATCGCGGCCCGGATCTGCTCCCTGCACCGCTCCTCGGTGAAGTCCTCCAGGGTTTCCCCCTGGTCCGGGTGCCACGGCAGGTGGAAGACCCACTGGGTGTCGTTGTCCACCGGCAGCAGCGCCCCGTCCGCACCCGGCTTCATCAGGTAGCAGACGATGAACCGCAGGTCGCCCAGCACCTCGACGAGCTGCCGCGAGCGGAAGGTGACGCTGACGTTGTGGAACAGCTCGCCGCTGCCCGTCTGCGGGATGCGCAACTGCTCGCGCACGGGGCTGCGCGGGCCGTCCGCCGCGATCAGGAAGTCGGCGCGCACGGTGATGTGCTCACCGGTCTCCCGGTCCTTGACCAGCGCGTTCACCCCGGTCTCGTCCTGGTCGAAGCTCATCAGCTCGGTCGAGAACCGCACGTCGGCGCCCTGGGCGCGACTCTGCGCGGCGAGGATCGGCTCGATGTTGTTCTGGCTGCACACGCACCAGGCGCTCGGGCTGAACTTGCTCAGCGCCCCGGCCGGGTCGATGGCCTTGACCAGCCACTTGTGGTCGCCGCCGAGCAGGGACTGCGTCTGCAGGATCCCCATGTTGTTCTCCAGCGCGGACGCCGCCTGCCGGATGGCGCCCTCCGCCCCGGCCACCCGGAACAGCTCCATGGTCCGGGCGTTGATACCGCGCCCGCGCGGGTGGTCCGAGGTGCCGGCGTGCTTCTCCACTACCAGGTGCCTGATGCCGTGACGGCTCAGGAACAGCGAGGTGGACAGACCCACGAGGGAGCCGCCCACGACGAGAACCGGTACGCGAACATCTGCCGTGTCTTCCATCAGCTGCGAGCTCCTGAATTCTGTGTGGGGGGAGTGCACTCTCTTATGCCCCCGATCGCCGGCCAAGCCCAGGAGATACGCCGGTTGTCACCCGCTTGATCCGGAGATGTAGCGGTACGTCCCCACCCGGATGACGATGAGCGACAGCGGTTCCCCCGAAGACACGCCGGCCTGCCGTCCCGCGACGGCCGCCGGCCCGGGGCGTCACCGCCGAGGACGGACGAGGGTCCGTACGCGATGAACATCCCCGCCCTCCCCCAGGGCCCTCACGAAGGAGTGAGCAGATGACGACCACCCTGTCCGAACGGGTGTCACAGTCCGCCTTCGACGGCTCCATGCTCCGGGTCGTCCTGCTGATGGACCTCCACGAAGGAGCCCAGCAGCGGTTCTTCGAGGCGTACGAGCAACTGCGCCACGACATCGCGTCGGAACCGGGCCACATCAGCGACCAGCTCTGCCAGTCCTTCGAGAACCCCTCGCAGTGGCTCATCACCAGCGAGTGGGAGAGCGCACCGCAGTACCTCGCCTGGGTCAACAGCGAGCACCACGCCGAGCAGGTGCGCCCCCTCGGCGCCTGCGCCCGCGCCATGCGCCCGCTCAAGTACACCGTCCTGCGCGAAACCGGCCGCGGCTACCAGGACGCGCAGCGGCCCAAGGGCGCCCGGCTGCAGGAAGCGCCCAGGCTCGGCGCCGACATCGTCCGTCACGCCCTGACCTTCACGGTCAAGCCCGGCAGTGAGAAGGAGGTCGCGGCTCTCCTCTCGAGCTACGCCTCCCCGGCGGCCGACGTCGACGGCCACACCCGGCTCTGCCGCACCACCCTGTTCATGCACGGCAACCGGGTCGTGCGTACGGTGGAGGTCCGCGGGGACCTGATGGCAGCCCTGCGGCACGTCTCCGAGCAGCCCGAGGTACGGGCCGTCGAAGAGGCCATCAACCCCTACCTCGAGCAGGACCGCGACCTCGGCAACCCCGAGTCCGCCCGGATGTTCTTCATGAAGGCCGCACTCCCCGCCGTCCACCACGTCGCCGCGCGCGAGGCCGGTGGCGCCGACCGCTCCGACGTACGACGCCACGCGCTGTTCTACCCGGCCAAGCCCGGCTGCGGACCGGCGCTGGCCCGGTTCCTCGCCCGGCAGGACGAGGAGGCGGCCCACCGGCCCGACGCCCCGACCGTGAGCAGCAGCATCTTCCAGCGCGACGACATCGTCGTACGCCTCATCGACGTGCGCAGCCCGCACGGCGCCGGGCTGGAAACCGCCTTCGGCGTCCGGGGCCCGCGCAAGGCGGCCGTACTCGCCCGCCTGATGGCCGGACCCGTCAGCGGGTCCGAGGGGGCCGCCGAGTCCGCGGTCCGCCACACCATGAGCCTGATCACCGACCGCAGGGCCCCCGCCCAAGGCTGACCCGCGGCGGCATCGCCCCGCCGGCCCGGCCGGCCCCCCGGATCCCTCATCCCCGGACCCCCCACCCACCAGCCCCGTCCAGGCTCCCCACCGCCAGGAGGAACCCCCGCCATGACCAGACAACGCCCACCGCACATCGTGGACCTCAGCGAGACGCAGCCCAACACGCGGCGCGGCGGCGACCTGAGGGCCGTCCTCACACCGACCTCGGTGGGCTGCACCAGCGGCTTCATGGGCCTGGCCGTCATGGCGCCGGGCGAGCACATCGCCGAGCACTACCACCCGTACTCCGAGGAGTTCGTGTACGTGGTCGCCGGCGAGCTGGAGGTCGACCTCGACGGCGAGGCCCACCCGCTCCTCACCGACCAGGGACTCCTCGTCCCGATGAACGTGCGCCACCGCTTCCGCAACGTCGGCGGCACCGAGGCCCGCATGGTCTTCCACCTCGGACCGCTCGCCCCGGACCCGAAGCTCGGGCACGTGGACACGGAGGAGGCCGTCCACCCGGAGGGATCCGCCTGGGAGCGGCCCCCGGACCGCGCGGGAGCGGTCTCGTGACCCGCCGACGCGTGGCCGTCACCGGGGTCGGCGTCGTCGCCCCCGGCGGGATCGGCGCCTCCGCCTTCTGGGAGCTCCTCTCCAACGGGCGTACGGCGACCCGCGGCATCACCCTCTTCGACCCGACCGGCTTCCGCTCCCGGATAGCCGCGGAGGTCGACTTCGACCCCGCCGCACACGGCCTCGGCACCGAGGAGGCGGCCCGCGCGGACCGGTACATCCAGTTCGCGCTGGTCGCCGCCGCCGAAGCCGTGCGCGACGCCGGACTCGACCTCACCACGGACGAAGCCTGGCGCACCGGAGTCTCCCTCGGCACCGCCGTGGGCGGCACCACCCGCCTGGAGCACGACTACGTGGCCGTCAGCCAGAAGGGCGACTGGTGGGACGTGGACCACCGGCTCGCCGGGGCCCACCTGCACCGCGCCTTCACCCCGGCCACCCTGGCCTCCGCCGTCGCGGAGAAGACGGGAGCACGCGGACCGGTCCAGACCGTCTCCACCGGCTGCACCTCCGGGCTCGACGCCATCGGCTACGCCTTCCACTCCATCGCCGAGGGCAAGATGGACGTCTGCATCGCGGGCGCCTCCGACTCACCCGTCTCGCCGATCACCGTGGCCTGCTTCGACGCCATCAAGGCCACCTCGCCCAACAACGACGACCCCGCCCACGCCTCCCGGCCCTTCGACGCCGACCGTGACGGATTCGTCCTCGGCGAAGGCGGCGCCGTCCTCGTCCTGGAAGAGCTGGAACACGCCCGCGCCCGCGGCGCGACCGTCTACTGCGAGATCGGCGGCTACGCCACCTTCGGCAACGCCCACCACATGACGGGGCTGACCACCGAGGGCCTCGAGATGGCCCGCGCCATCGAAACCGCCCTCGCCCAGGCCCGGACCGACGCCCGCGAGATCGACTACGTCAACGCGCACGGCTCCGGAACCAAGCAGAACGACCGCCACGAGACGGCGGCGGTCAAGAAGGTCCTGGGAGACCACGCCTACAAGACGCCGATGACCTCCATCAAGTCCATGGTGGGGCACTCGCTCGGCGCCATCGGGGCGATCGAACTGGCCGCCTGCGTCCTGGCGATGACCCACCAGGTCGTCCCGCCCACGGCCAACTACGAGACCCCCGACCCCGAATGCGACCTGGACTACGTCCCGCGCGTCGCCCGCGAGCGCAAGCTGCGCAACGTGCTCTCCGTCGGCAGCGGCTTCGGCGGCTTCCAGTCCGCGGTCGTCATGACCCGCCCCGACGAGCGCAAGGAGGAGGTGGTCTCGTGAGCGTCCGTACGGTCATCACCGGCATCGGAGTGGTCGCGCCCAACGGCATCGGCGCCGAGGCCTTCTGGAAGGCGACCCAGTCGGGAGCCTGCGTCCTGGGCCGCGTCACCCGGGAGGGCTGCGAACACCTCCCGCTGCGGGTGGCGGGCGAGGTGCGGGGCTTCGACGCGGCCTCGGTGGTCGAGGAACGCTATCTCGTCCAGACCGACCGCTACACCCACCACGCCCTCGCCGCGGCCGACCTCGCCCTGGAGGACGGCCGGCTCGGCCGGGCCGACTACGAGGACGACCCCTTCTCGGTCGGCGTGGTCACCGCCGCCGGGTCGGGCGGCGGCGAGTTCGGCCAGCGCGAGCTGCAACACCTCTGGGGCCAGGGCCCGCGCTACGTCGGCCCGTACCAGTCGATCGCCTGGTTCTACGCGGCCAGCACCGGGCAGATCTCCATCCGCCGGGGCCTCAAGGGCCCCTGCGGGGTCGTCGCCGCCGACGAGGCGGGCGGACTCGACGCCTTCGCGCACGCCGCCCGGGCCATCAACCAGGGCAGCAAGGCCATGCTGGTCGGAGCCACCGAGGCGCCCCTGGCCCCGTACTCCATCGTCTGCCAGCTCGGCTACGAGGCACTGAGCACCCAGGAGGACCCGGAGCGGGCCTACCGGCCCTTCACCGAGAAGGCCTGCGGCTTCGTACCCGCCGAGGGCGGCGCGATGTTCCTGGTGGAGGAGGAGCAGGCGGCCCTGCGCCGGGGCGCCTCCGTCCGGGCCCTCCTGGCCGGGCACGCGGCGACCTTCACCGGCCCGCACCACCCCGAAGGGGCCGACGCGTCCGCCGAGGGCCTGGCCCACGCCATCAAGGGCGCCCTGCGGGACGCGGGCTGCGCCCCCGAGGAGGTCGACGTGGTCTTCGCCGACGCGCTCGGCACCCCGGAAGCCGACCGGGCCGAGGCGGCCGCGATCCACTCCGCCCTCGGAGCACACGGGCGCAAGGTGCCGGTCACGGCGCCCAAGGCCGGGACGGGCCGAGCCTATTGCGCGGCCCCGGCCCTCGACACCGCCGCCGCGGTCCTCGCCCTGGAGCACGGCATCGTCCCGCCCACGCCGAACGTGTTCGACGTGTGCCACGACCTCGACGTGGTGACCGGCAGTGCCCGCCCGGCACAGCTGCGCACCGCGCTCGTGCTGAGCCGGGGCCTCATGGGCTCCAACGCCGCGCTCGTCATCAAAATCCCCTCCTAGAGACAGAAGGAGCCGCTCATGTCCGAACGACTGACCGTCGAGGAGCTGGCCGCCCTGATGAAGTCCGGGGCCGGCATCACCGTGGACCCGGCCGACATGAAGAACCGCCCGGACTCCCTGTTCGACGACTACGGCCTCGACTCGCTGGGCCTGCTCGGCATCGTCGGGCTGCTGGAGAACCAGCGCGGCCGGGCCCTGCCCACCGACGCGGACCGCTGCAAGACCCCCAAAGAGTTCCTCGAACTCGTCAACACCAGCCTCATGACCGGAGCTTGAGATGGCAGGACACACCGAGAACGAGATCGTCGTCAAGGCGCCCATGGACACCGTCTGGGAGATGACCAACCATCTCCCCAGCTGGCCCGGGCTGTTCAGCGAGTACGCCTCGCTGGAGATCCTGGAGGAGGACGGGCCCACCACCCGCTTCCGCCTGACGATGCACCCGGACGAGAACGGCACCGTGTGGAGCTGGGTCTCCGAACGCACTCCCGACCCCGTCAGCCGCACCGTGCGCGCCCGCCGGGTCGAGACCGGTCCGTTCGAGCACATGGACATCCACTGGCAGTACTTCGAGGTCCCCGGCGGCACCCGGATGGTGTGGACCCAGGACTTCGCGATGAAGCCGCAGGCACCCGTCGACGACGCCGGGATGACCGCGCGCATCAACCAGAACTCCAAGATCCAGCTGGAACTGATCAGGGAGAAGATCGAACAGCGCGAACGCGAGAGCCGCACGCCCGCGGCCAGCGGCGTCTGAGACGAAAGGCAGCACACCGGATGCACCGCGCTCTCATCGTGGCCCGCATGGCGCCGCAGTCAGCCCCCGACATCGCTCGGCTCTTCGCCGCCTCGGACGCGGGCGAGCTGCCGCACCTCGTCGGGGTCACCCGCCGCAGCCTCTTCCAGTTCGGCGACGTGTACATGCACTTCATCGAGTCGGACCGGCCCCCCGGCCCCGCCATCGCCGAAGTGACCGGCCACCCGGAGTTCCGGGACCTCAGCGACCGGCTCACCGCCTACGTCAGCCCGCACAACCCGGAGACCTGGCGCAGCCCGAAGGACGCCATGGCCCAGGAGTTCTACCGCTGGGAGCGTCCGGGCACCTCCCGTACGGGCTAGCCGCACGGAGACACCCGCACGACCGGCAGGCCTCGGGCCCCGCACCCACTCGGGTGCGGGGCCCGCCACCATGCCGGATCCGAAAGAGGCGCCTCAGGCCGATCCGCGCACCACCAGTGAGGTCGGGGTGATCACGGATGCCGGCACCCGGTGCGATCCGTGCGCCGGATCCAGGGACCGCAGCAGCAGCCGGACCATCAGGCGCCCCATGCCCTCGATGTCCTGGCGTACGGTCGTCAGCGGCGGATCGGCGCTCTCCGCCACCAGCTCGGCATCGTCGAAGCCGACCAGTGCCACGTCCCCCGGCACGGACCGGCCCCGCTCGCGCAGCACGCCCAGCGCGCCCGTCGCCATCAGGTCGTTCGCGGCGAACACCGCGTCGAGATCCGGGCAGCGCTCCAGCAGTTCGGCCATCGCCCGGGCTCCGCCGGCCGCGGTGAAGTCCCCCTCGGCGACCAGCGCCGGATCCGCGTCGAGCAGTACGTCCCGGTACCCGTCGAGCCGGTCGGTCGCCGAGGTCTGGTCCAGCGGCCCGGCGATGTGCGCGATCTGCCGCCGCCCCCGGGACAGCAGGTGCCGTACGGCCTCGCGCGCGCCCCCGCGGTTGTCGGCGTCGACGTACGACAGCGGACCGTACGGTGCGGCCCCCTCCGCCTGCCCGGTCCAGCCGGGACGCCCGCCGTAGACGGTGGGCATGGCGATGCGGCGCGTGATCGCGGGCAGCGGGTCGTCGGTGTGCAGCGAGAACGCGAGCGCGCCGTCGACGTGGCCGCCCGCCAGATACCGCTCGATCCGGCCGTAGTCCCCGCGGTGCTCGACCAGGAGCAGCACCAACTGCGTGTCGTGCGCCGTCAGTTCCTTGCTGATGCCGCGGATCTGCCGGGAGAAGAAGGGGTCGGAGAAGATCCGGATCTCCGGCTCGGCGATGATCACGGCGACCGCTCCGGTGCGCCGGGTGACCAGCGTGCGGGCCGCGTGGTTGGGCACGTATCCGAGGTCCAGGATGGCCGCGCGGACCTTGTCCACCAGGTGCGTGCGGACGCCGTCGCCGCCGTTGACGACCCGGGACGCGGTGGCCCTGGACACCCCGGCGCGCGCCGCCACCGCCTCCAGGGTGGGCCGGCCGGCGGGAACCTGTTCGGCCACGGGCGCTCCTCGTGCGTGTCCGGGGGCGGCGGCCCGGGCCCTGGGGCTCCGGCCCTGTCGGACAGCAGGGTAACCCGATCGGATTTCTGCTGCGGTCGTGCCGCAAGTCTGATTACGGCCTTTCTCTCGAAGAGCGTGAACTGGCATGGCCCTCTTGTGAGTTGAGCCTCGGCTCTTAACAATGCGCATGACAACCGAAGGATCTTCGGTCGCATTGTCACCCAGAGGGGAACCCCCACATGAACAAGCCTCTCGCCGGCGCCGCGTTCGCCCTGCTCCTCGCCGGAGCGGCGGCCTCGCCGGCCGTGGCCCAGGCACCCCGGGACGCGGTCGCACCGGCCGTCGCGGTCAACTTCGCCGGAACCGTCGCGCTCAGCAACTGCTCAGGCTCCGTCGTCCGCGTGCCGAACTCGCTGCCCACCGACCCCGCGCTCGTCCTGTCCAACGGCCACTGTCTGGAGTCCGGCATGCCGGCGGCCGGACAGGTCGTCAAGGACAAGGCGTCCAGCCGCTCCTTCTCGCTGCTGAACGCCTCGGGCTCCAAGGTCGCGACGCTGCGCGCGAGCAAGATCTCGTACGCCACGATGACCGACACCGACATATCGATCTACCAACTGACCAAGACCTACGCGCAGATCAGCAGCCAGTACGGCATCAACGCGCTCACCCTGAACGACGCCCACCCGGTACAGGGCACCTCGATCAAGGTGGTGTCCGGGTACTGGAAGCGAACGTACAGCTGCAACGTCGACGGGTTCGCCTACCGCCTCAAGGAGGGGGAGTGGACCTGGAAGGACTCCCTGCGCTACACCTCGTCCTGCAACACCATCGGCGGCACCTCCGGCTCCCCGGTGATCGACACGACGACCGGCAAGGTGGTCGCCGTGAACAACACGGGCAACGAGGACGGCGGTTCGTGCACGCTGAACAACCCGTGCGAGGTGTCCGAGAGCGGCGCCGTCACCGTCCGGCAGGGCATCAACTACGCGCAGCAGACGTACATCATCGTCCCGTGCGTGGGCCCCGGCAACGCGATCGACCTGGGCCGCCCCGGCTGTACGCTCCCCAAGCCGTAGCGAACGCGTCGGGGCCCGCCCGGAATCCGGACGGGCCCCGGCGTCACGCGGTATCAGCCCTTGGGCACCACGATGACGACGGTGCTGCACACCTTGTCGGCGAAGGTCTGCTTCTTCTCGTCCCACAGCGGCCACAGGTAGCCGATGTAGCAGGCGATGCCGTCGAGGAAGTGCGCCAGCTTGCGGACGAAGGCCATGCCGAAGCCGAGGACGTTGCCGTCGGCCTCGCGGCGCACGCTGATCCCGACGACCTTCTTGCCGATCGACTGGCCGGTCGCGCCTTCCTTGTAGAGCTGGAAGATGCCCATGCCGAGGGCGTAGAGCATGCCGATCATGAAGAAGACGCCCGGCCCGGAGGCGCCCGCGTCATCGCTCATGGCGAGGTCGATGAAGCCGAGGGCGTACATCGGTCCCACGGTGATCAGACCGTCGAGGAGGGTCGCGCCGACGCGCAGGCCCCAGTGCGCCAGCGGCGGCATTCCGGTGCCCGGCATGGGCGGCATGCCACCCGGCATCCCGGCCGGCGGGTACGCACCGTACGGCTGCTGCGGGGGGACGCCGCCCATGGGCTGCTGCGGGTAGCCGTACTGCGGGGGAACACCCTGCGGTGCCTGCTGCGGGTAGCCGGGCTGACCCTGCGGGGGCTGCTGCTGGCCGTAGGGGTTGTTCGGGTCGCCGAAGCTCATGGCGAAGTCTCTCCAGGGGTGTGACGGGGACGGGCGGCCCGGCGGAGGGACGTGAAACGAGCGGATTGCCCCCCTGCACAGCCGCGAACTTGGGGGGCCATCGTGTTAGTAACATCGGCCGCTTGTCCAATCCGTTGCCACTTGTGCCGACCGAGTGACGGACCGGTGAGCACGGCATGGAGTCCCGGACCCTGAGGACGGGTCCGGGACTCCGGGGGCCACTTCGCTGACCGCTTCTACAACGACCGGTGCCCGCGCGGGTCACCGGTACGGCGCCACCGCCTACTTGGGCATCAGGACGGTGTCGACGATGTAGACGGTGGCGTTGGCGGTGGGGACGTTGCCGCAGACGACGTTGGACGTGCCGTTGACCTGGTAGGACAGGCCCGAGCCGGTGGTGGTGACCTTGCCGGTCTCCAGGGTGGGGAAGGAGCCGTTCTCGAGCTGCTTCGGGGTGAGCTTCTGGCCGACGACGTGGTAGGTGAGGATCTTGGTGAGGGTGGCCTTGTCGGCGAGGACCTTGTCGAGGTCGGCCTTCGGGATCTTGGCGAAGGCGTCGTTGGTCGGTGCGAACACGGTGATGTCCTTGGCGTTGTTGAGGGTGTCGACGAGGCCGGCCTGCTTGACGGCCGCCACCAGGGTGGACAGGGCCGGGTTGTTGGACGCGGCGGTGGCGACCGGGTCCTTGGCCATCCCGTCGAAGGAGCCCGCACCCTCCTTCGGGACACCGGCGCACGCGGCGCCGAAGGGCCCGTCCACCGTCATCGGCGCCGAGGCGTCCGCCGCGGGGGAGGAGGCGTCCGCACTCGCTTCGGCGGTCGAACCGGCGGCCGCGTCCTTGCCGGAGTCGGAGTCGGAGCAGGCGGCCAGCGCGAAGGGCAGTACGGCTGCCGTGGCGACGGCGAGGGCGGTACGGCGGAAGCGAAGGATGTTCATGGTGTTCTCCAGGGAAATGGGTTGGTGCATACGGAAGGGCGGGGAGGAAGTGTGTGAAGTGGTGTGGAAGGGGGTCGCTTCGGTCAGCCGACCGTGGCGAACACGCCGTGCCGGCCGCTCGCGCCGTCCGGGATGGTCCGGGTCCGCAGCTCGGTCTGGACCTCGCCGCGGCCGTCCGTGGCGCGGACCGTCAGACGGTGACCGCCGGGCGCGGCCTTCCAGTCGAAGGACCACTGGCGCCAGGTGTCGGTGGTCGCCTGCGCCGCGAGCGAGGCCTCCTGCCAGGGCCCGTCGTCGACCTGGACCTCGACCCGTTCGATGCCGCGGTGCTGGGCCCACGCCACCCCGGCCACCGTCACGGTCCCGGCCGGGATCCGGGCGAAGGGCTTGGGGGTGTCGATCCGTGCCTGTGTCTTGATCGGCGCCCGGCGGGCCCAGCCGCGCTTGACCCAGTACGGGTCGTAGGAGTCGAAGGTGGTGAGCTCGATCTCCCGGATCCACTTGCAGGCGGAGACGTAGCCGTAGAGACCGGGGACGACCATCCGGACCGGGAAGCCGTGCTCGAAGGGGAGCGGCTCGCCGTTCATGGCGACGGCCAGCATCGCGTCCCGGCCGTCCATGACTTCCTCGACGGGAGTGCCCAGCGTCATCGCGTCCACCGAGCGAGCGATCAGCTGGTCGGCCCGGCCGCCGCGCGACGGCGGCCGCACGCCCGCCTCACGCAACAGGTCCGACAGGCGTACGCCGAGCCAGCGCGCGGAGCCCGCGTAGGGGCCGCCGACTTCGTTCGACACGCAGGTGAGCGTGATGTCCCGTTCGATCAGCGGGCGTTGGAGGAGTTCGGCGAAGGAGTAGGAGCGCGGGCGGGAGACCCCCTTGCCGTGGATGCGCAGCCGCCAGGTGTCGGTGTCCACCTTGGGGACCACGAGGGCGGTGTCGACACGGTAGAACTCCTTGTTCGGTGTGGTGAAGGCGCTGACCACGGGAATCCGCAGGTCCGCCCCGGCCGGGATCGGCGGGGCCGGCGAAGCGGGAGCGGGCAGACGTACGGCGGCGCGGGAGGCGGTGGCGCCCTGGCCTCGGCGGCCGGTCAGGGCCCGGCCGAGGGCGCCGGCGCCGGTGGAGGCCACCGCGGTGATCCCTGCCGCGAGGAGGAAGCCCCGGCGGTTCCAGGCGGGGGACGGGACGGCCGAAGGGCCCGTCGAGTCGTCCGTCGAGTCGTCCGGCGAGGCCACCGTCGACGTGCCCGCGGATGTCTCCGCCGACGTGTCCGGCGGTGCGCCGTCCGCTCCCGAGGGCCGGGCGGTGGGGCCGCCCACCTTCCCCACCAGCAGGTACAGCACCAGCGCCCCGGCCGCGGCCCCCACCGGCGAGGGCAGTACGTCCGCCGCTCCGGCCGCGTCGGGCCGGCTGAGGGCCGCCGCCGCGCCGAGGGCGCCGAAGGCCAGTACACCGGCCGCGCCCGTACGGCGGTGGCGCAGGGCGAACATCCCCAGCAGGGCCGCCAGGAGGCCGACGGTGGCGAGGATGCCGAGTTGGAGGACCAGCTTGTCGTTCTCGCCGAAGGTGCGGATGGCGAAGTCCTTGAGCGCAGCCGGAGTGCGGTCGATGGCAGCCCCGCCGATCACCGTGACCGGTCCCGCCTGAGGACGCACCAGGGACGCGGTCAGCTCGGCGGCGGCCAGTGCCGTGTAACCCGCCAGCAGGCCGCTCGCCGCGGCGAGGGTGCCGCGCTGGACTGTCCTTCGGTTGATGCTCACGACCCTGATTCGGCGCGGGGCCCCTCGCGGATGGGTCGGTCATCCGATCACGTGAAGATCGGCCGGTGTGTTGACCGTTGTGCGCGGGTCGTACGGCATCGGGCTCTACGGCGTCCCGCCCTCCGGCATCGCCCCGTAAGGCGCCGTTCCCTGAGGCATCGCTCCGTGAGGCATCGCTCCGTACGGTCCGCGCCCACGGGCGGTGCGCGCGGGCGGCGGCGCCGACGGCCGCCGCCCGCGCGGGTCCTGCGGGGCCCGGCGGCGCTCAGGAGTGTCGACCCACTCCCGCCGGCTCGCGGGACCACCGGCCCACCGCCGCCCCGTAGCCGGCGGCGGGCCGGAGACTGCGGCCCGTGCGACCCGTCAGGCGTTGACGCAGGTGTTGCCGAACGCGGGGTTGAGCAGTCCGATCACGCTGACGGAGTTCCCGCACGCGTTGATCGGGATGTGGATGGGGACCTGGATCAGGTTGCCCGAGCCGACCCCCGGTGAGTAGGCGGCGAGGCCCCGGGCTCCGGCGTCGGCCGAGGCCGCCGAGGCCCCGCCCACGAGAAGGGCGCCCGAAGCGAGGGCGAGTGCGGCACTCTTGAGGACACGCGACACGACAGATCTCCTTGCTGGCTGTGCGCCGGCGGACTTCGGGGCTCGGCCCCGTGACCCGCCGCGCGGCGGGTCCTGGAGAGGACCCGCAGCCCTCCTTCGGCCCGGACCCCCGGCGCGGTTTGGTCCCGGGGCGCCGGTTCCCCCGAACGGATGCGCTTTCGCGTGTATGTCGGCCAATCCGTGCGCGGACCGGCTCCGAAGACAAGGTGAGACAGCAAGGACCCGGCGCGCACCGAGACCCCGGCGTACGGGGAACGGGTGTGCCTGCCACGAAGGATCGTTCATGCGATGGATGGACCGGCGAGAGCCGCTCGCGGCCCCGGACTGCCCGCCCGGGCCCGGCCGTACACGGGGGCCGCTCAGGTGAACCCCGAGAACCTGCGCTTCCCCGGACCGGGCCCGGGCAGCGGGCCCGGCCCCGGCATCGGACCCGGACCGGGACCCGGATCTGCCGCGGCCGAACTCGCGGAGCTGATGGCGCGCGTCGCGCAGGGTGACCAGGACGCGTTCTCCGCTCTGTACGACGCCGTCGCCGGAACCGTCTTCGGCATCGCCGTCAAAGTGGTGCGCGACCGCGCACAGTCGGAGGAGGTCGCCCAGGAGGTGATGATCGACGTGTGGCGCCAGGCCGCCCGCTACCGTCCCGACCAGGGGAGCGTCATGGCATGGGTGGCCACGATCGCCCACCGCCGCGCGGTCGACCGGGTCCGCTCCGCCCAGGCCTCGGCCACCCGCGAGCACGACGCGGGCGTACGCGGCCAGGAACGGCCCTTCGACGAGGTGAGCGAGCAGGTGGAGACCCGGCTCGAACGCGATCAGGTCACACGCTGCCTGCGACGGCTGACCGAGCTCCAGCGCCAGGCCGTCACACTCGCCTACTACCAGGGGCTGACCTACCGTGAGGTCGCCGAGACCCTCCAGACTCCTCTTCCCACGATCAAGACCCGGATGCGCGACGGACTGATCCGCCTGCGCGACTGCATGGGGGTGACCACGTGAAGCACGACGAAGAACTGCACACCCTCACCGCGGCCTACGTACTGGACGCGCTCGGACCGGGTGAACAGGAGGCCTTCTCCCGTCACTTGGCGCGCTGCGCGCCGTGCTCCGGGGACGTGGCGGAGTTCTCCGCCACCGCCGGCCGGCTGGCCTCCGCCGTGGCCCTGATGCCCCCGCCGCAGCTGAAGGCGGAGGTCTTCGCCCGCATCGAGACGGTCCGCCAACTTCCGCCGAGGGTGGGCGCACGCCGGGCGGCCGGATTCCTGGACCGCCTCCCGCGCAGGGCCGGCGCCTTCGTCGTCGCAGCTTCCCTCGCCGGGGCGGCCCTCTTCGGCGGCGCCGCGCTCCACGAGAGCGGGCGGGCGGACCGGGCCCGGCAGGAGGCCCGGCAGGCCGAGGCGCGCAGCCAGGAGCTGCGGGCCGTGGTCACGGCCCCGGACGCCCGTACCGTCCACGGCCGCACCAGCGGCGGAGCCGCCGCGACGGTGATCACCTCCGCGGCCCGGGACCGGGCGGTGTTCCTCGCCGACCGGCTGCCGGCCCCCGGGGAGGGCCGCACGTACCAGCTGTGGCTGGCCGACGGCGGCACGATGCGTCCGGCCGGCTTCCTCACCGGCGACGGGGCGGCCGTACTGGACGGCGGCCTGGGCAGGGCCACGGCGGTCGGCCTGACGCTGGAGCCCGCCGGGGGCTCGGCGCAGCCGACGACCGGCCCGCTGGTCCTGCTCGCCCTCCCGGCGTAGGACGTACGCGGCATCCGGGTGGGTGGCTCCGGTCACCCGCCCGCAGCGACACCTCCCGTCCGTCCTCGGAGGAAAAGTCCGATTCCGCGCTGGGTGGCCACCGTGGTCTGGCCCCGGCCGCGGGTCGCGTGGATCATGAGGGGGCGCCGGAGCGAAGGGGCCCCGGCGCCGCCACCGAGCCCAGGGGGTCCATGTGCCGTCCGTGCCGTCCGTCGAGCCGAGTTACGCGTCGGGGGCTGCCGAGGTGCCGCTGCTCGGCGACACCATCGGTGAGAACCTGGACCGCGCCGTCCGCAGGTTCCCCGGGCGCGACGCCCTCGTCGACATGGCCTCCGGACGCCGGTGGACGTACGCGGAGTTCGCCGCCGACGTGGACGACCTCGCGCTCGGCCTCCTGGACCTCGGGATCGCCAAGGGGGACCGAGTCGGCATCTGGTCCCCCAACCGCCCCGAGTGGACCCTGGTGCAGTACGCCACGGCCAGGATCGGCGCGGTCCTCGTCACCGTGAACCCGGCCTACCGCTCCCACGAGCTGGAGTACGTCCTGCGCCAGTCCGGGATCCGGCTGCTGGTCGCGGCGGACCGGTTCAAGAGCTCCGACTACGCGGCCATGATCGAGGAGGTCGGGCCGCGCTGTCCGGCACTGGAGTTCACCGCCCTGCTGGACGGCCCGCTCTGGAACTCCCTGCCGGAACGCGGCCGCCGCGCCGACCGGGCCGAACTGCTGCGCGCCCAGGCCGCGCTGAGCCCGGACGACGCCGTCAACATCCAGTACACCTCGGGGACCACCGGCTTCCCCAAGGGGGCGACCCTCTCCCATCACAACATCCTCAACAATGCCTATTTCGTAGGCGAGTTGTGTCATTACACCGAGCAGGACCGGGTCTGCATCCCGGTTCCCTTCTACCACTGCTTCGGCATGGTCATGGGGAACCTCGCCTGCACCAGCCACGGCGCGGCCATGGTCATCCCCGCACCCGCCTTCGACCCGGGAGCCACCCTGGCCGCCGTCCAGGCGGAGGCCTGCACTTCGCTGTACGGGGTCCCCACCATGTTCATCGCCGAGCTGGCCGACCCGGACTTCGAGACCTACGACCTCTCCAGCCTGCGCACGGGCATCATGGCGGGCTCGCCCTGCCCGGTCGAGGTGATGAAGGAGGTCATCGACCGGATGGGCATGCGCGAGGTGTCCATCTGCTACGGCATGACGGAGACCTCGCCGGTCTCCACCCAGACCCGCGTGGACGACTCCGTCGGGCGTCGCGTCTCGACCGTGGGCCGCGTCGGACCGCACCTGGAGGTCAAGGTCGTCGACCCGGTCACCGGAGTGACCGTCCCGCGCGGCGAACCGGGCGAACTGTGCACCCGGGGCTACTCGGTCATGCTCGGCTACTGGGACCAGCCCGAGCGCACCGCCGAAGCCGTCGACGCGGCCCGCTGGATGCACACCGGAGACCTCGCCGTCATGGACGAGGACGGGTACCTGAGCATCACCGGCCGGATCAAGGACATGGTGATCCGCGGCGGCGAGAACCTGTACCCGCGCGAGATCGAGGAGTTCCTGCACGCCCACCCCGACATCATGGACGTCCAGGTCATCGGCGTGCCCGACCCGAAGTACGGGGAGGAGCTCATGGCGTGGGTGCGGATGCGCGGGGGCGCCGAGCCGCTGACCGCGGCGGCCGTGCGCGCGTTCTGCGAGGGCCGGCTGGCCCACTTCAAGATCCCGCGCTACGTCCACGTCGTGGAGGAGTTCCCCATGACGGTGACCGGCAAGATCCGCAAGGTCGAGATGCGGGAGACGGCGGCCCGGCTGCTGGGCCTCTCCTCCTGACAAGGGTTCATCCGGGGACGGCCGCTCCGGTGTCCCGTACCGCCGTCGCCGCGGCACGGGACACCGGGCGTGCGCCCCCACCCGCTCAGCGGGCCGCCCCGGCGCCCTTCCCCGCGACCGTGTTGCTCGTGACCGTGCCGTCGGCGCCGGACAGGGTCACGGCGTGCCGGACCCCGTCGGAGCCGAGGACCACGACGCGCCAGGCGCTCCCGCCGCCCTCCTGGGCGACGACGCGCAGGGCTTCGGCCTTGCCGCCGGGCACGGCGGCCTCCGCCTTCTCCAGGGCCTGGGCCGCCGGCAGCGCGGGCAGCGGCGCGGGGGACCGGTCGGGCCCGTCCACCACGAACCCCTCCTCGCCGTCGGGCATCCCCGGCCGTCCCGGCCCGTCCGGCGGGAAGACCCCCCGCTCGCCCTTCTGACCCCGCAGGCCGGGCTTCCCGGGCTCGCCCGGCTTCCCGGGGCGCGCGGGGAGCGGAGCCGTCAGCTCGCCGCCCCCCTCCCGCTCGACGTCGAACCGGTCCCACACCCGCTCCGCGCGCGTGCGGCGGACGTCGTGGTCGTGGTCCGCCACGGCCACCACCGCGGCTCCCGCGCCGGCCGAGGCCACCACCACGAGCCCGAGCGCCACCCAGCGCCCCCGGCCCTCACGGGTGAACCGGGTGAAGCGGGCGATCCGGGCACCGCGCCCCGCCGCCTTGCCGGCCGGGTCGCCGCCACCCTCGCCGCTGCCCTCGCCGCTGCCCTCGACGGGAACAGCGGCCGGGGGGTACTCGGGTGGCTGCGGACTGGACTGAGTCATGTGGATGCTCCTCGCGTTCTCCGGGCGACGTGCCCGGCTCGGCCGATCCTGCGAGCAGGATGCTGAAGCCCCGCTGAAGCGAGCTGAAGAACCCTTCAGCAAGCCGGCGGCGCGACCTGAGAACCTTGCCCCATGCGCGTACTGGTGGTCGAGGACGAGCGGCGGCTGGCCGCCGCCCTGCAACGTGGTCTGCGGGCCGAGGGCTTCACTGTGGACACGGCACACGACGGCCCGCAAGGCCTGTGGATGGCCGGAGAGCACGACTACGACGCCATCGTGCTCGACATCATGCTGCCCGGCCTCAACGGCTACCGGGTCTGCGCCCGGCTGCGCGCGGCCGGCTGCGAGTCCGGCATCCTCATGCTCACCGCCAAGGACGGCGAGTACGACGAGGCCGAGGCCCTGGACACCGGAGCCGACGACTTCCTCTCCAAGCCCTTCTCCTACGTGGTCCTCGTGGCGCGCCTGCGGGCCCTGATCCGGCGCACCGGACGCCGCAGCCCGCAGGTCATGGAGTTCGGCGACCTCCTCGTCGACCCGGCCCGGCAGCGCTGCACGCGCGGCGGCGTCGAAGCCCGGCTGACCGCGCGCGAGTTCGCCGTCCTGGTGCACCTGGCGCGCCGGGCCGGAGAGGTCGTACCCAAGCGGGACATCCTCGAGCACGTCTGGGACGCCGCCTACGAAGGGGACCTCAACGTGGTCGAGGTCCACGTCAGCGCCCTGCGCCGGAAGATGGACGCGCCCTTCGGCCGGGCCGCGGTGGAGACCGTCCGGGGCGCCGGATACCGGCTGGCGGCCGACGGTGGCTGAGCCCGACCGGTCCGGCGATTCATACGGCTCCCGTGAGCTCGCGCACCGGCTGCGCAGGGCCGCGTCCCGGCTCCGTCCGAGGTCCGTCCGCGCCCAGGCCACCCTCGGCGCCTCCGCCGTGGTCGCCCTGGCCCTCGGCGTGGCCTCCTTCGCCCTGCTCGGGGCCCTGGAGACCAACCTGACCATGAGCGCCCAGGAGGACGCCGAACGGCAGGCCGTCAAGGTGGCCGCGCTGGCTGCCACCGGGCAACTGGAGCCCGTACCGCCGCCGGGCCGCGGCACGGACTTCATCCAGGTCGTGGACGCGCAGGGCCGGGTGCTCGCATCCAGCCCCAACCTCAGAGGCCGCCCCGCCCTCGTCCCCGAACCACCCGTCGCACCCGGCACGGTCCGCGACACGTGGAAGGGAGGCCGGGTCCGTCAGGAACACCGCCAGCGCGTCGTACAGGTCACCACCGTCACCGCGAAGGGCCTGGTCACCGTCTACGCCGGGACCTCGCTCCGGGACGCCGACACCGCCGACGCGACCATCATGGCGGTGCTGGCCGTCGTGGTCCCGCTGCTCGTGCTGGTCGTGGCCATGATCACCTGGCGGGTCACCGGCTGGGCCCTGCGCCCCGTCGAGGCGATCCGCGCCGAGGTCGCCGAGATCGGCGACCGCGAACTGCACCGCCGGGTGCCCGTTCCGCCCACCCGCGACGAGGTGGCCCGGCTCGCCGTCACCATGAACGCCACCCTGGACCGGCTGGAGGCCGCCGGCATCCGCCAGCGCCGCTTCATCGCCGACGCCTCGCACGAACTGCGCAGCCCCATCACCGTGCTCCGCACCCAGCTGGAGGTCGCGCAGGCCCACCCGGATCCCGAACTGTGGGGCGAACTGGTCAGCGGCGCGCTGGAGGACACCGTACGGCTCCAGGACCTGGCGGCCGACCTGCTCCTGCTGGCCCGCCTCGACACCTCGGAGCCGCCGCCGGCCGCCGCCGTCGACCTCACGGAAGTGGTGCGCGAAGCGGCCCGTACGCGCAGGGGCGCCCGCGTCCCCGTGCACGCCGACATCGCCCCCGGGATCGCGGTCCGCGGCAGCACGATCTGGCTGTCGCGGCTCGTCACCAACCTGCTGGACAACGCCGGCCGCCACGCCGAGCAGGACGTCACCCTCGTCCTGCGCCTGGACGAGCCCCGGGGCGAGGCCGTTCTGGAGGTCACCGACGACGGAGCGGGCATCGCGCCCGCCGACCGCGAGCGCGTGTTCGAACGCTTCACCCGGCTCGACGACGCCCGCGCCCGCGACGAGGGCGGCACCGGTCTGGGCCTGGCCATCGCCCGCGACATCGCCCTGCGCCTCGGCGGCACGCTCACCGTCCGGGACTCCCCGAAGGGCGCCCGCCTGGTCGCCACGCTCCCACTGGGCCCCTGACGGCGGAGCCGCCCGACGTTCCGCTACGGAGCGGCGTAGCGAGCCAGGAAGAGGTCGACTCCCGAGGTGACGACGCGGGTCAGCTCCGCCGGGTCCGTCGCGGTGCCGGGTGTGAGGGTGTGCACCCGTTGCGGGACGCCGGCGGTGGCGGCGACGAGCTGCCGGACGGCGAGTACGGGGTCCGGGACGTCGAGCCTTCCGCGCCGGCCGAGTTCGGTGCAGGCCTCGACGAGGGGCTTGTCGTACCCGTCGTACGTGACCCGGTACCAGAGCCGGCCGAGCTGAGGGAAGCGGTGGGTCTCGCCGATCACCAGGCGGTGCAGCGTCATGACGTCGGGGCGCAGCAGGAGCCCGGCCCACTCGACGGAGAGGGCGATCAGGGCGGCGCGCAGGTCGGCGGCTTCCGTGAGGCGAGAGTCGTCGAACTCGAGGCCGGCGCGGATCTCGCGCAGCATGCCGCCGATGACGGCGAGGAACAGTCGCTCCTTGGTGCCGAAGTGCTTGTAGACCGTCGCCTTGGAGACCCCGGAACGGCTGGTGATCGCATCCATGGAGGCGGCCGCGTACCCCTCGGCGAGGAATTCCGCGGCGGCCGCGGCGGTGATCGCCCGGCGTTTGCGCCGGACGGAGTCGGAGGAAGCGGGGATGGCGGGGAGGACCGGGATGCCGAACTCGTCGGTGGCGTTCGCCGTTTCGGCTTCCATGGGGGAGTCCTTCGTACCTGCGGGGTGGAACGGGGGCGGCGGTGCGTGCCGGGCCAGTGTAGGAACCGAACCGGTCGGTACGCACAGCCTGCCCCTGCCCCTGCCCCTGCCCGGCCCCCCCCGCCCGGCCGTCGCGCGCCTCAGCCCTGCGCGCCTCTGCCCTTCTTGACGGCCTCGGTGACGTCGGCCGTGTCGGCTGCCGGCGGGGCGGCGATGTCCTTCGCGACGCCGAAGGACAGGAAGTCCATCCTGACGTCGGCGTCCCCGAAGGTCTGGTTCAGCCGCGAGGGCATCCCCTTGTCGTCGACCCAGATGTCCGAGACGAGCTCGGTCGCACCTCCGCCGCCCACCGCGGCGAGCAGCGTCTTGGTGTCGCCCAGTTCGTCCACCGGAACGATGGCGCGGTAGTGGATGGAGCTCTTGCCGTTGACGTCCTCCCGGCCGACCTTGGTGACGTTCTTGGCCCGCTTGAGCGACTTCAGCGCGGCCGTCGGGTCGCTGTTCCCCGCGTTCATCCCGGCGGCGCCCTGCTCACCGAGCACGGCCGAGGCCTCGACCTTCAGCCAGGTCTTGCCCGCGAAAGGGCCGCTCGGCGCCGGATCGATGCCGTAGTAGTACGCCCCCTGGACGAGCCGGTACGTGACCGTGCCGTCGGACACCAGGTCCTCCAGCCGGAGGCTCTCGGCCGGCATCTCGGCCTCCATCGCGAGGCCGCCGCCCCAGGAATAGGTGCCGTTCACCTGGACCGGCTTGCCGCCCGTGCCGGGCATCGTCAGGCTCATCTCGACCTTGGCCGAGCCCGCCTCGGAGGCTTTGTCGGAGGCCTTGGCGAGCGTCGCGAGCAGCGACTCGGCGGAGTCCACCGTCTCCTTGCCCACGGAGGCGCCGGCCGTACAACCGCTCAGTCCGGCCGCCACGATCACGGCCGCCGCGATGCTCGCGGTGACTGTTCCTGCCTTCATGCCCCACCCCTTGGCCGGTTGCCGCCCCAGTCCCCCGTACGGGACCTCATCGTCACACGCCCGCACACCTCCCCGACCGGCAGGGAAGCCCCCCGAAACTCGCGGGCGCCCGTCCGAGCAGCCCGGATATCCTGCCCGGCATGCTGCGACTCGAACGCCTGCGGGCCGATCACGAGGATGCCCTGCTGGCCTTCGAGCGGGACAACCGGGCTTATTTCGCCCGCTCCGTACCGGATCGCGGGGACGCGTACTTCGCGGAGTTCGCCTCCCGCCACCGCGCCCTGCTCGCGGAACAGGACACGGGCGCGTGCCGGTTCCACCTCGTGCTGGACACCGCCGGCGAGCTGATCGGACGAGTCAACCTGGTGGACCTGGCGGACGGCGCCGCCGACCTCGGCTACCGGATCGGCGAACGGGCGGCGGGCCGCGGGGCGGCCACCGCCGCCGTCCGGGAGGTCTGCCGGCTCGCCGCCACCGAGTACGGGCTCGGCGTCCTCACCGCGTCCGCGGCCCTGGACAACGCGGCCTCGGCGGCGGTGCTGCGGCGGACCGGATTCACGGTCGTGGGGGAGACCGTCCTGGACGGCAGCCCCGGGCTGACCTACCGGCGGGAGCTGACCGCCGAGGGCTGACCCGGCCCTGCCGCACCAACCGCCCCACCCCGCCCGGACGGGGCGACAGCCCCGGGCCTGGTGCGTACGGGTGACGGTCCGACAGCGATGCGTCACCCCATCGGTGGCCCCGGCGCGCGCGCACGGCGTTGATCACCGAGTGTGTTGATCACTGGCAGCGGGTGCGCTGCCCGTCGGCCCCCGCACTGAGGAGTCCCCGGCCCCATGGCTGTCGCCGCCGTCCTCTCCGTCTTATGCGCCGCGCTCATCGCGATGGGCGCGGCGAAACCGGGCCACCGCGCGGCAGGCAACCGCAGGATGCCGGACGTGAGTCCAGCCGTCGGCACCGCCGCGGTCATCATGGTGGTCACCTTGATCGGCGCGGCCGCGCTCGCGGTGGCCTTCCCGCTCCTGACCGGCCGGCCCAGGGGCATGCTCGGAGTCCTCGGCATCGCCGCGCTCGGCGGCATCTGCGGGTACGGCGTCCGGCTGGTCCTCCAGCTCGACCACCACGGCTACGCCTCGGGCGTGTACGTCCCGCCCGCCGGCTTCCACGAGGCGCTGCGCCGGACGGCGTTCGCCACCGCGCACGGCATCTGAGACACCCCGGTTCCCCCTCCCCCCACGTAAGGGTTCCCCATGTCCCGTCCCGGAGTCGCCCGCGCCCTGGTCGCAGGCACCCTCCTCGGCCTGCTCCCCGCCGGTCCAGCGGCCGCGCACGAGGCCCCGTACGACCCGGATGCCGCGCGGCCGACGCCGTACGTCGCCCCCGAGTGGGTGCGCCGCGAGGTCAGCGCGGACGAGCGGCGCAATCTCGGTGAGGACCACGCCGAGGAGCACGCCCGCACCCGCATCGCGCTGCGGGACGCCGCCGACTACCCCGACACCACCCGGCGCGCCCGGCTGAAGGCCCTCACCGAGTCCCAGGCGGAGGCCAACGCCGGTCTGGCGCCGGAGAAGTACGGCGTGTTCAAGGAGTACTTCGACTCCCCGGACTTCGCCGCCCACATCGCGCTGCTGCCCACCGGCAAGGTGTTGCTCTTCTCCTTCGAGCGGATCGAGACCAACCCCACCAAGGAACCCGCCCCCACCAACATCATCGGCGCCACGAACGCCGGCCGCGCCTTCCTCTGGGACCCGGCCAAGGGTACCGGGGCGTCGGCGTTCACCAAGGTCACCCCGCCGGTGGTCGACATGCCCGACGGCACCCACGCACCGCGCCCCGCACCGTTCTTCTGCTCCGGGCACTCCTTCCTGCCCAACGGCATGCTCGGCGTCTTCGGCGGCAACCTGGGTTCCAACGGAGGCAGCGGCGCGAAGCTCTCGCTGGTCTTCGACCCGTGGACGGAGACCTGGAGCCGCAACGGGGACATGGCCACCGGGCGCTGGTACCCCTCCGTGGTGACCGCCGCGGACGGCCGCCAGCTCATCATGTCCGGCCAGTCCGAGCTGGGCTGGGGCACCCCGACCCCGCTCGTCGAGCGCTTCCCCGCCCTCGGGCACCCCGTGCCCCGGGAGAAGACGGACGTCCCGCGCGACGCCCCGGTCGGTCCGTTCAAGGCGAAGGCCCCCTTCACCCGCGACTACCCCCACCTCTTCTCGCTCCGCGGCGGGCTGGTCTACGGGCTCGGCAGGGTCCACAACGAGCAGTGGGCCTTCGACCCCGTCGCCGAGTCCCGTACCGACCTGCCGCCCCGCCCCGACGCCAGCTCCCGGACGTACGGGGGAGCGGTGCCGCTCCCCGGCGGGTACGAGGGCCCGGGCGAGGCCCTGATCATCGGCGGGGACCGAGCCGACCCGAACACCTACAAGCTGTCCGAGGGCCGCTGGACCATCGACAGGCCCCGGGCCTTCGGCCGCACCCAGGACAACACCCTGCTGATGCCGAACGGAACGCTGCTGACGGCGAGCGGCGGCTACGACATCCGCGACTACGGGAACGGGGTCCTGAACCCCAACGCCGACCTGAAGTACCGGCAGTTCGAGATGCGCGACGGACAGGGGAACTGGAAGCTCGGCCCCGCCCAGCGGCTTCCCCGCGGCTACCACTCCAATGCCGTCGTCCTGCCCGACGGCCGGGTCGTGGTCACCGGGGACGAGCTCCAGCAGCTCGCCAACGACGCCGACATCACCGACGAGATGAACGGCACCATCGAGATCTACGAGCCCTCCTACCTCCACCAGGGCGCCCGGCCCGCACTCGACAAGGCGCCCACCGGCCCGGTCGGCCACAACACCCGCTTCGAGGTCACCACGAGCACCCCCGACCAGGTCAAGCGGGCCGTACTGCTGGCGCCCACCACCGCCACGCACGCGGTCAACACCAGCCAGCGCCACGTGGAACTGCGCATCAAGCGGCGTGCGGGCGACACCCTCACCCTGCAGGCCCCGCCGAACGCGGCCGCCGCCCCGCCCGGCTACTACATGCTCTTCCTCCTCGACGCCAAGGGAGTGCCCGGCGTCGCCCAGTGGATCAAGCTCGACTCCGGAGTGCCCGCCGCGCCGCTGCGCTGAACCCGGCAGCTCTCCCCTGGATTCGATTCCCCCACTCGATTTCCCGTCCCCTCCCCACCCCACCCCGCCCCTCCCCACCCCCTTCCTCCCGACCCCGCCCTTCCCCCTCACCGCCACTAGGAGCAAGCCGATGGCCCTCGCCCCGTCGTCGCCCCCGGGCTGCCCCCACACCGGACCCGCCCGCAGGACCGTGGTCCAGGCCGCGGCCCTCGCCGCCGCCGGAGTCGCCACGGGACTCGCGCCCACGGCGTGGGCCGCCGAGCCCCCGGCCCGCCCGGCGGCCGGCCCGGCCGCGGAGCCCGCGCGCAGGGACACCGAGCCCCAACCCCTCCCGCTGCGCACCGACCGCGACTCCCAGGGCGACATCCTCGCCGGATTCCGCAAGGACCACGCCTGCTTCCTCTTCCTCCACTTCCGCGACGCCGACAAGGCCCGGCACTGGCTGACCGGTCTGCTGCCCTCGATCTCCACCACCGAGGAAGTGGCCCGCTTCAACCGGGCCTTCAGCAGGGCCCGCCGGCGCAGCGGCGGCATCGACCCCGACTCCATGGCCACCCTGTGGACCGGGCTGAGCCTGACACATCCGGGGCTGCTCCTGTTCGCGGGCAAGGAACCCTTCCCTGCGGCCCCGGCCGGCTCCAGCGCCGAGGCCTTCACCCAGGGCTGCGCCGCCCGCGCGCAGCAGATCGGCGACACCGGAACCAGCGCCCCGCAGTCCTGGCTGTTCGGCTCGGAGGAGCCCGGCCGCGTGGTGCACGCCGTCCTCACGCTCGCCGCCGACCAGCCCGAACGCCTCGACGCCGCCGTCTCCGAACACAGCGCGGGCGCGGGCGCGGCCGGCGCGACGGTCCTCTTCCGCCAGGACGGGGCCACGCTCCCCGGCGAGCTGCGCGGGCACGAGCACTTCGGCTTCCTCGACTGCATCAGCCAACCCGGAGTGCGGGGCTTCGACGAGCCGGACCCGGCCGACGCCACCGGCCTGCTCGGCAAGCCCGGAACCCGGCTGATCCCCGCCGGCGAGTTCGTCGTCGGCGCCGAGCGGGTGGGCAAGCGCCCCACGGGCCTGCCCGCCTGGGCCACCGGCGGCGCCTTCCAGGTGGTACGCCGCCTCGCGCAGGACGTGCCCGGCTGGTGGACGCAGGTCGCCCTGCGCCTCGCCGAACTCCAGCGCGCCGGCGCCGCGCCCGCCGACGCCGGCCGGGAATGGCTCGGAGCCCGCCTGATGGGCCGCTGGCCGGGCGGGATGCCGGTCGCCCTGTGCCCCGCGGCGGAGCAACTGCCCGTGCCGGGCGAGCACCCCGACGCCAAGCTCGACTACGGCCGGGATCCCCAGGGCTGGCAGATGCCGCTCTTCGCGCACATCCGCAAGGGGAACCCGCGCGACGGCCTCGTCCTCACCCCGGGCCGTCCCCCCGTGGCCCAGGCGGAGCTCGACGCACGGCGCCTGATGCGGCGCGGAATCCCGTACGGCCCCGTCTACAAGCCCGAACTGGGCGGGGAACACGGTCCGGAGACCTCGCGCGGGCTGGTCTTCGTCTGCCACCAGTCGGACCTGGTGGGGCAGTTCGAGCTGGTGATGCGCAAGTGGGTGAACGAACCCGACTTCCCGGCCGGCCGCAACCCGCGCACCGGCTGCGACCCGGTGCTCGGCCCCGATTCCCCCATCGCCTTCGAGACCCCCTCGGCGGACGGCACCGGCAGCCGGGCCAACACCCTCTACTTCGGACGGTTCGTGCGCACCGAGGGCTCGGTCTACGCCTTCAGCCCCTCCCTGCCCGTCCTGCGGGCCCTGGCCAAGGGAGAACTCGACGACTCCATCGAGTTCCACACCGGTTCCGTACTGCGCCCCGGCGAGCTCCTCGACGCGGGCACGTTCCGGCTGTCCCTCGACAGCACCGGAGACCTCGCCCTGCTCGACTCCGAGGGCCGCCGTACGTGGCACACCAACACCGCGGGCTCCGGCCACGACGCCGTCCTCACCCAGGACGGCGAACTGCTCGTGCGCAAGGCCGACGGCCGCCCGGCCTGGTCGAGCGGAACCACCGGCCACCCCGGCGCGCGCCTGCTGCTGCGCCCCACCGGAGAATTGGTGATCGTGGCCGGCGACCGGGTGCTGTGGAAGGCGTCCGCCTCGTAGGGTGACGCCATGGCGATCACGGCACCAGTGACAGGCGACACCCGGCTGATCTACGGCTGCATGGCTCTCGGCGGGAGCTGGGAGCCCGGCCCGTACCAGGCCGAGGACATCGACGCGGCCGAGGCGGCGATCGAGGCCGCCCTCGACAGCGGCATCACGATGTTCGACCACGCCGACATCTACCGGCACGGAAAGGCGGAAGCCGTCTTCGGCGAGGTGCTCGCCCGCACCCCCGGCCTGCGCGAACGCATCACGCTGCAGACCAAGTGCGGCATCCGGCTCGCCGATGGCGACCGCCCCGGGATCTACGATCTGCGGGGCGCGAGCATCCTGCGCCGCGTGGAGGAGAGCCTCACACGGCTGCGCACCGATGTCATCGACGTCCTGCTCCTGCACCGGCCCGACCCCCTGGCGGACCCGGCGGAGACCGCCGAGGCGCTCACCTCGCTGCACCGCCAGGGCCTCGTCAGGGAGTTCGGCGTCTCCAACATGAGCGCCGCGCAGTGCGCCGCCCTGCAACGCCACCTCGATGTCCCGCTCGTCGCCAACCAGCTGGAGATGAGCCTGCAGCGGCGGGACTGGCTGGAGGACGGGGTCCTCGTGAACACCCCGGCCGCGGCCGCCGTCGGCTTCCCGGCCGGCACCGTCGAGTACTGCACGGCCAACGGAGTCCGCCTCCAGGCCTACGGGGCGCTGGCCCAGGGCCGCTTCACCGGGCGGGAGTCGAGCGTCGGGGAGCACGCGACCGCCGAGCACCTGCGCGCCCTGGCCAAGGCCAAGGACACGACACCGGAGACGATCCTGCTGTGGTGGCTGCAACGCCACCCGGCCCGGATCGCCCCCGTCATCGGCACCGGCCGCCCCGAGCGCATCCGGGCCTGCCGCGACGCCGCCCTGCGCGCCCCGGACCTCGGCCACGAGGAGTGGTACTCCCTGTGGCTCACGGCCCGGGGCGGTCCGCTTCCCTAGGGGGCGGCTTGTTGTCCTAGCCGGGCGAGCCGACCGCGCAGACCAGGATCGGGGTGGCGCGGCGCGGGTCGAGGGCGTTGCGGACCAGGTGCCAGACGTTCAGGTCGTACGCCTCGCCGATGTGGCCCACCGGGTCGAAGGGGCAGAAGTCCTGCACGTACTGGTTCTTGACCCCCGGCTCGCGGACGAACGCCGTCTCGGTCGGGGTCACGAGCTCGTCGTAGCGCGAGGTGATGATGGTGTAGGCGATCCCGGGCTGGGCCACCGGACCGTCGTTCAGCGCCAGGATCGCGGGGCCGCCGGGCACCTCGTCGGCGAGCACCGGGATGCCGATGGTGGTCACGATCTTCTCCATGGCCGCCCGGCCGAGCAGCTTGTCGCCCAGGTCGAGCAGGCCTGCGGCGTTCGTGCCGTGGGTCGGGGGAGCGATGGCCACGACCGCCTTGATGTGGGGCTGGATGCCCTGCATCTTGGCGAGGTAGAGGGCCTGGAGCCCACCTTCGGAGTGGCCGACGACCGAGACCTTGGCGGCGCCCGTCGCACCGCGCACCTTCTCCACGTACTCCTTGATCTCCAGGTTGGAGACGGCCACCGGCTTGAGGCCTCCGACCAGCGGGAAGCCGTCGTAGGCGCCGTAGGTCAGGGCGAAGGTGCAGTAGCCGCGGGCGGCGAGGTCGAGCTGGAGGAAGTTCAGGTCCTCGTACCAGGTGGCGAAGGTGCCGTGGAGCAGCACCACGGGCTCGGGGTGCGCGGCGCTCGGCCGGCAGGAGAAGTCGTTCACCCCGCCTCCCGTGACGCCCTCGGTGGCGGCGTGCGCCGGGAAGGCGGCGCCGAGCAGGAGGGCCAGCGGGAGAGCGGCTCTGGCGAGCAGGGTGCGGGTGCGCGACGCACGGGTACGGGGGGCCATACGACATCTCCTGACGGGGGGTCGTGCACTGGTCGGACTGCACAGAATGCTCCGGCGCGCCGCCCGTGTCCCCTGGCGGTACGCGCAGAATGCTTCCTCCCGCGTTTGTGCACGGTGACAATGCGGGGATGGACGACGCGGACGGTACGGCGGTTGTGGCATCCGGTGGGACGACGGCCGGGGCGGCTGACGGGTCCGCTGGCGGGTCCGCTGACGGGGCGTCGGGAGCAGCGCCGGGGCTCGCCGCCGCGCTGCTGCCCCGGATATCGGAGATGGCTGCCGAGACCGTCGCCCGGCTGACCGCCGACATTCCCGCCTACCGGCTGCTGCCCGACAGCGTCCTCGGCGGAGACCTCGTCGCCAACACCGAAGCCGTGCTGAAGCTGTTCTTCACCACCGTCGCCGAAGGGCGGGCGCCCACCGAGGCCGAGCTGGCCCTCCCCGTGGCCTGGGGCGCCGAGCGGGCCCGGGACGGGGTCCCCCTCGAGGCGGTGCTACGGGTCTACCCGCTCGGCGCCCGACGGGCCTGGGAGCTCGCCGTGGCCGGCCCCGAACCCGTCGACGACCCGTACGCCCTGGTCACGGGCCTGCTGGCATTCCTCGGCGAGGTCATGCCGAAGGTCGCCGAGGCCTACCTGCGCGAACAGGCCGACCTCGACTGGGAGCAGCGCGAACACGGCCGCAACCTCGCCGGGGTCCTGCTCGCGGGCCGCCCGGCCCGCCGCGCGGCCGAACGGTACGGGCGCACCCTCGCCGAATCCTACGAGGTGGTCGTCCTGCGGCTCCCCGAGGCACCCGGCGGCGCGACGAACCGCATCCTGCGCGCCCTGCGCTCCGAACTGGACGGCAATCCGGAGGTTCTGGCCACCTTCAAGGGCGAAGGCGGTGTCCTCCTGGTCCCGCTCGCCCCGGACGGGACGGACGCGCCGGACGGCGCGACCAGGCGGCTGCTCGCCCGCCTCGACACGGCGGCCGAACTGCGGTGCACGGCGGCGGCCGCCGTCGCCGAGGACCACGCATCGATCCCCCGGGCTCAGGCGGAGGCCTCCGAAGTGCTCTCCCTGGCCGAGGACTTGGGGCGCCCACCGGGCCTCTACCGGCTGGCCGACCTCGCCGTCGAGTACCAGATCGTGCAGCCGGGCCCCGCCCGCGACGCCCTGGCCAGGGTCCTGGCACCCCTCGACGACCAGCCCCATCTGATCGCCACGCTGCGGGAGTTCATCGCGGCCGGCTACCGGCGGGCCGAGGCCGCCGAAGCCCTCACGGTCCACCGCAACACCCTGACCTACCGCCTGGGCCGCATCCGGCTGCTCACCGGCCACGACGCCACCGACCCCACCGGCGCCCGCCACCTCGCGGCCGCCCTCACGGCGTACGGTGCGGCCCGCCGCAGCGGCCCCTGAGGCGCACCGGCGGGCCGGTGGGCCGTGGGGCAGGCTCCTCAGAGGACCGGCGGCCGTCCGGCTGCCGTCAGCCGCACCACGGTGCGCCAGCGCATGGGCCGCCGCACCTGGTCGTGCCGGGCCGCCCACCCTTCGCGCAGCCCCTGGAGCGAGTCCCGGAGTCCGCCGCCGCGCAGCCCGCGCAGGGCCGTGACGGCCGTCCAGACGCCGAGGTACGCGGGGATGAGGGGCGCGGGGAGGTTGCGGTAGGCGAGCCAGACGCGGTTGCGGGCGGCCAGCCGGTGGAAGAGCGCGTGCCGGGTGGGGCTGGTGACCGGGTGGTGCATCCGGACCTCCGCCGCGTACCAGCCGCTGCCGCCCTGCTCCCAGAGCCGGTACGCGAGGTCGATGCCCTCGTGGTACAGGAAGAAGTCGGGCCAGCCCCCGGCCGCGTCGAAGGCGTCCCGGCGGACCATGACCACGCCCTCGGTCATGGTGGCGATGGTCCCGGACCGCCCCGGATCCCCGGCGCGCAGCCGGGGCACCCAACGGCGCGGCGTCGTGGTGTCGTCGGGCCCGGTCAGCCGCGGCTGGACGTACGCGGCCTCCGGGCGCCGGCGGGCCTCGGCCACCAGCCGGGACAGGACGTCGGGCCGGGGGAACGAGGCGTCGTTGTCGAGGAAGAAGAGGAACTCGCTGCCCGGGTCCCGCAGGGCGAGCGCGCCGCGATTGCGGCCCTCGGGGATGCCGAGGTTCTCCGGAAGGGCGACGACGGTGGCCCCGTCCACCGAGAGCCCGGGGACGCAGCCGTTGCCGACGACGACGATGCGCAGGTCGACGTCCTGCTGTGCGAGGAGCGTCCGGACGGCCGCCGCCTCCTCGTCGGGACGGTCGTTCATCGTCAGCAGGACGACGTCGATCCCGGTCACGGCGGGGGAGGGTGGGGTGGAAGAGGGGGAGGCGGGCACGGATCGGATGTTATCGGAGCCGCCGCCCCCACCTCCGCGGGGAAGCCGCCGGGCCGGCTCAGGTCAGGGGGAGGAGCCGGGACGGCCCGTGCGCCGACGGGGGCGCGGAGGCGGGCGACGCGAGCGGGGCATCGGTGTCGCCGCCCAGCGCGCTGCCGGCCAGCCAGGCGTCCCAGCCGAGGTTCCAGTCGCCGAACCCGTTGGCGAACGGGGCCATCGGCTCACCGCCGCTGTTCACCACCGACACCACGTCCCCTTCCCGCACCGTGTCGAAGAACCAGGCCGCGTCGGCCGTGCTCATGCCCGTGCAGCCGTGGCTGACGTTCTCCTCGCCCTGCGCGTCGACCGACCAGGGCGCGGCGTGCACGTACTCCCCGCTCCATGTCACCCGGGTCGCGTAGAACACGGGCAGGTCGTAGAACTCGCTCGTACCGCGCTTGATGCCCACGCTGTCCCCGCGCATCCGCACCTTGCGCTCCTTGCCGAGCACGACCTTGATGCCGGTACGGGTCAGGAAGCCGGCCTTGCCGGTGGTCACCGGGATGGTCCGGACGGTCCGGCCGTTGCGGCGTACGGTCATCTCGTGCGCGGCGGCGTCGGTGAGCGCCTCGATCCGGTCCCCGATGGTGAACCGCAGGGACTCGGAGGGGCCGCCGTACTGCCGCTCCCCGACCTCGACCCCGTCGAGCCCGCTGACCACGTGCACCACGGCGTGGGCGGGCCAGTAGGTACGGGGCCGGTAGTGCAGGGTCGATTCGTCGACCCAGTGCCAGGCTCCCTCGACCGCCGGCTCCGAGGTGACCTGCAAGGCGCGCTCCAGCCGGGCCCGCGCCGCCGGGTCGGTGGCGGGGACGGGGTGGCTCAGGGAGGCCGTCACGATCTGCCCCGCCCCGTACGTGCCGGGCCGGGGCCCGAACTCGGCCGTGAGCCGGTCCTCCTGCGCCGCGGGCGCGGTCCGGAACGCCATGGTCACGCCGACCGGGGTGCCCGCCGCGTCCTGGGCGCCGACCCGCACGGTGTAGGTCTCACCGGCCCGCAACGGCTCGGTGTTGGCCCATCGGTGCCCCCGGGCGCCCAGGGAGCCGCCCACGTGGCGGCCGTGACCGTCGTGGACGGTGACGTAGGTGAGGAGCCCCGGTCCGGCGAGGGCGATCTCCAGGGGGCCGGCCGCGTCGGTGGGCAGGACGACCGTGTGCGCCGCCGCCCGCGAGGCGCCGCGGGACGAGGGATCGCGCACCACGGAACCGGCTCCGCTGGAGGTGGCCAGGACCACCCGCTGCTCCAGGCCGCTGCACAGACCGGCCCGGAAGGCGTCCATCGCGCACCCCCGGCCCCCGTCGTCCAGCACCCGGCCGACCAGCAGCTCGACGGAGCCGGCGTGGTCGCCGCCGGGCTGGCGCCCGTCACCGGGCCGCGACGCGGGCTGTGGCGCGGCGGCGACGACGAAGACCACCCCGGCCACCGCCCCGGCCACGCTCCACGTCCTGCTCCGTCGCCGGAGTCCTCCACGGTGTGTCGATGACAGCATGCGCGCCACGCAGCCCTCCCAGATCGCCTTCGGCCGGATGGCAGCATCAAAACGATTTCCGGGCAGCCTGATGATCATGAACTCGGCCCGTGGGGCCGAATGGGCGCCGAAGAGGGCTCGTACGGAGTAGGGGAGGGCCGCTCCGGGCCGCAGGGAGCCGTGCTTCAGGCCGTGACGTTGCCGAGGGCCTTGACGTCGCCGAAGGCCTTGACGTCGCCGGTGACGTTGCCGAAGAAGGCGGCGAGGTTCGCGACCGTCCGCTGGATCTTCTCCTCCAGCGTGAGCGACTCGTGGAGCCGTGCACCCGGGCCCGCGTCCTTCTTGCCCCGTACGTAGAGCGAGCAGGCGAGGTCGCTGCAGATGTAGGCCCCCACGGAGTTCCCCTGCTGCCCGGCCTTGCCCGCCTTCGGCGCGACCATCAGGGAGACGCCCCCGGTGTGCGTGGTCAGGCACAGCGAGCACATGCTGCGCCGCGCCTGGGAGGGGGCGGCGGCGGAGGTGCGCAGCGCCAGGGCGACCGGGCGGCCGTCGAACTCGGTGGCGAGGTAGGCGCGCTCGGGGGCCTTGGGGTCCCACCAGCCGAGGAAGTCCAGGTCCTCCCAGGGCCGTTCGGCCAGATCACGGGGTACGGACAGGCGCTTGGCTTCGCCCTTGGTGCAGTTCACGAAGGCGGCACGGATCTCTTGCTCGGTCAACGGCTTCATGAGCGGCAGGCTAATTTGCCTAAAGGTTTTAGGCAAATACATAATGGCTATCGCCAGCTAGGAGGCACATGATGGTTCGAGCAGGACTGACCACGGAGCGGCTGACCCGGGCGGGCGCGGAGCTCGCCGACGAGGTCGGCTTCGAGCAGGTGACCGTCTCGGCGCTCGCCCGGCGCTTCGACGTCAAGGTCGCGAGCCTCTACTCGCACCTGAAGAACTCCCAGGACCTCAAAACCCGGATCGCCCTGTTCGCGCTGGAGGAACTGGCCGACCGGGTCGCGGCCGCGCTCGCCGGGCGGGCGGGCAAGGACGCCCTGGCCGCCTTCGCGGACGCCTACCGGGACTACGCCCGGCAGCACCCCGGCCGCTACGATGCCGCCCGCCTCCGGCTCGACCCCGAGACGGCGGCCGCCAGTGCGGGCGTCCGGCACGCCCGGATGACGCGGGCGATCCTGCGCGGCTACGACCTGACGGAACCGGACCAGACGCACGCGGTACGGATGCTCGGCAGCGTCTTCCACGGCTACGTCAGCCTGGAACTGGGCGGCGGCTTCAGTCACACCGCCGTGGACCCGCAAGAGTCATGGGACTGGATCGTGGACTCGCTCGACGCGATGCTGCGCAAGCCCGTAACCGCGTAATCCCGTAACCCTGTAGTCCCATAACCCCGTAGTGCCGTAGTCCTGTAGTGCCGTAGTCCCATAACCCCGATCATCACGAGGCTGAGGCGATGACCACCGACCGCGACCGGATCACCACGCCCGTCACCGAGGACCTCCTGCGCGGCGCCCTCGACGTGGAACGCACCGCGCACGGCCTGCTGCCCCACCGGCTGCCCGCCCGGGCCCGCCTGCAGATCCCCGACGACCAGCTGGCTACGGCCGAGGCCCGCCCGTCCGGCGTGCGCCTGGTCTTCCGCACCAGGGCCACCGTCATCGAACTGGACGCACTGCCCACCAAGCGGGCCTACCGGGGCTTCCCGGCCTCGCCGGACGGTGCGTACGACCTCGTGATCGACGGCGTGCTCACGGCCCGGGCCACCGTGCCCGGAGGCAGGGTCCGCACCCTCGACCTGGCCACCCAGGCCGTCGAACTCGAAGAAGGGCCGCCCGGCACCGCCCGCTTCGCGGATCTGCCCGCGCGGGACAAGGACGTCGAGATCTGGCTCCCGCACACCGAGATGACGGAGCTGATCGCCCTGCGCATCGACGCCCCCGTCACAACGGCGCCGGAGAGCGGGCGCAGGGTGTGGCTGCATCACGGCAGCTCCATCAGCCACGGCTCGAACGCGGAGCGTCCGACCGGTACCTGGCCGGCGCTGGCCGCGGCGCAGGGGGCCGTGGACCTGGTCAACATGGGATTCTCCGGCAGTGCCCTGCTGGACCCCTTCACCGCCCGCGCGATGCGCGACACCCCGGCCGACCTGATCAGCGTCAAGATCGGCATCAACATCGTCAACCTGGACGTGATGCGGCTGCGCGCCTTCGCCCCCGCGGTCCACGGCTTCCTCGACACCCTCCGCGAGGGCCATCCGGCCACTCCGCTCCTGGTCGTGTCGCCCCTCCTGTGCCCCATCCAGGAGGACACCCCCGGCCCCCTCGCCACCGACTTCAGCACCGGGACCCTGCGGTTCAAGGCCCTGGGCGACCCCGCCGAACGGGCCGCCGGGCGCCTGACGCTGGGCGTCGTCCGCGAGGCGCTGGCCGGGATCGTCGCGCAGCGGGCGGCCGGAGATCCGTACCTGCACTACCTCGACGGCCGTGACCTCTACGGTGCCACGGACCACGCGGAGCTGCCGCTCCCGGACGACCTGCATCCCGACCCCGCGGGCCACGTGCGCATCGCCGGGAACTTCGCCCGCCACGCCTTCGCCGCCGGGGGCCCCTTCGCGGCCGCGACCGCCTGAACCACCCGGAACCACCCTGCGCCGCGGCCCGGCGGTGCGGCCCCTCGGGCGCCCCGCCGGGCGCGCCGCCGACCCGGCCGCGCGCCACAATGACGGCACGCCCGTCCGGTGCCCAGGAGCCTCATCGGCCCGTCATTTTGCATGAACATGCATCATCGCGCATACTCATCCCATGTCAAAGGTTCTCACCTCCCTGCCCACCGGCGAGCGCGTCGGTATCGCCTTCTCCGGCGGCCTCGACACCTCCGTCGCCGTCGCCTGGATGCGCGACAAGGGTGCCGTCCCCTGCACCTACACCGCCGACATCGGCCAGTACGACGAGCCCGACATCGCGTCGGTGCCCACGCGGGCCACGGCGTACGGCGCCGAGATCGCCCGCCTGGTCGACTGCCGTGCGGCGCTCGTGGAGGAGGGCCTGGCGGCTCTCGCCTGCGGTGCGTTCCACATCCGCTCCGGCGGCCGCGCCTACTTCAACACGACGCCGCTCGGCCGCGCCGTGACCGGCACGCTGCTGGTCCGCGCGATGCTGGAAGACGACGTGCAGATCTGGGGCGACGGGTCGACCTTCAAGGGCAATGACATCGAGCGGTTCTACCGCTACGGCCTGCTCGCCAACCCGCACCTGCGCATCTACAAGCCGTGGCTCGACGCCGACTTCGTCACCGAGCTCGGTGGCCGCAAGGAGATGTCGGAGTGGCTGCTCGCCCACGAGCTGCCCTACCGCGACAGCACCGAGAAGGCCTACTCCACCGACGCCAACATCTGGGGCGCCACCCACGAGGCGAAGACCCTGGAGCACCTCGACACCGGTGTCGAGACCGTGGACCCGATCATGGGCGTCCGGTTCTGGGACCCCTCGGTCGAGATCGCCACCGAAGACGTGGCCATCGGCTTCGAGCAGGGCCGCCCGGTCACGATCAACGGCAAGGAGTTCGCCTCCGCCGTCGACCTGGTCATGGAGGCGAACGCCATCGGCGGCCGCCACGGCCTGGGCATGTCGGACCAGATCGAGAACCGCATCATCGAGGCGAAGAGCCGCGGCATCTACGAGGCTCCGGGCCTGGCCCTGCTGCACGCCGCGTACGAGCGCCTCGTCAACGCGATCCACAACGAGGACACCGTCGCCCAGTACCACAACGAGGGCCGGCGCCTCGGTCGCCTCATGTACGAGGGCCGCTGGCTGGACCCGCAGGCGCTGATGATCCGCGAGTCCCTGCAGCGCTGGGTGGGTACGGCGATCACCGGCGAGGTGACGCTGCGACTGCGGCGCGGCGAGGACTACTCGATCCTGAACACCACGGGCCCGGCGTTCAGTTACCACCCGGACAAGCTCTCCATGGAGCGCACCGAGGACTCGGCGTTCGGCCCGGTGGACCGCATCGGCCAGCTCACCATGCGCAACCTCGACATCGCCGACTCCCGCGCGAAGCTGGAGCAGTACGCCGGCCTCGGCATCGTCGGTACGACCCACCCCGCCCTGATCGGCGCCGTCGAGGCGCCGGGCTCCGGCCTGATCGGCGCCATGCCCGAGGGCGGTGCCGAGGCCATCGCCTCCCGCGGCGAGGTCTCCGGCGACGACGAGCTGCTGGACCGCGCCGCGATGGAGTTCGGCACCGACTAACCGGTACCGGCGGCAGGGCGCGAAGCGCCGCCCGTGGTCCCCGGAGGGGCCGCGGGCGGCGTTCTCTTTGGCCGGGGCGCGGGCGGGGGCGCCGTTCGGGACGCCGGTCAGGGCGCCGTGGCCGTCCAGGGGGTGACCGCGCCACCGCGGACCCGGCGCACCTCGCCCGGGAGTCCAGGAGCCGGAGATCTCGGTGGATGGTCATCGCGCTGACGTCGAGTTCGCGGACGAGCCGTTCGAGGGAGACATCGAGCAGCTCACCTACGACCAGTACGGCCGCCCCTGCGAGTCCAACCGCGTCGTCTACCGCGCCGACCGCTACCGCTTCCACACCACCCTGGCGGTCTTCCCCGGGCGGGACGGAGCCGGTCGAGCGGCCTAGCGCCGTACGTGCAGGTGGCCGTCGAGCGGATAGGCGGGCGGCGCTGCCGGCAGGATCCCGTCGAACCCGTAGCCGGCCTTCGCCGCGACCCTGCAGGACGCCGGATTGTCCACCTGGTGGAGCAGTTCGAGCCGTTCCAGGCCCTGGGCCCGGAACGTGTCGAGCGCCCAGGCGGTGACGGCCTCCAGGGCGCGGGGAGCGACCCCCTGGCCGCGGGCCGAAGCCGAAGTCCAGTACCCGACCTCGGCGGCGGCCTTGCCGGGGGAGAGCTCCTTCACCACCACGCTGCCCACCAACCGCCCCTCCGGCGCTCCGGGAACGGCCTCCAGAACGGCGAAGCCGCACCGTTCGCCCGCCGCCCACCCCCGCTCCTGGTCCCGCACCCACCGCAGCCCGTCCTCCTGGCTCTCCAGTCGAGAAGTCGCCCAACGGCGCAGTACGGGGTCCCGGTGGATCTCGACGAGCGCGCCGACGTCCGCCGCCCGCCAGGGACGAAGGGCGAGGGCGGGAGCGGTGGCCGTCGGGGCGGCCGTGAGCGTGATGTGAGGTGACACGGGTGGATCTTATGCGTCACCTCCCGCTGAACAGGCCGGTATCCGGCCGCGTGGAGCGGGGGCCGGATGGCGGCTGGGGTGGGGGCCTTGGTCCCTTGTGGGGGATCGAGGCGGCCGTAGTTTGGACAAACGGGATATCTGATCGGCTGAGGGAGTGGTGGGAGCGATGACCGAGGTGCACTGGGAGGTCGGCTCGTACCGGATGACGGTGTCGCTGCCGGAGTCGGACGCGGCGTGGGCGGTCGAGGGTACGAAGGGGTTGATGGGCATCCGCCCCCTGTTCGAGGGGCGGGGACCCGAACCCCGTCCGCTGCCGGAAGTCGAGAGCGGGATGAACCCCGTGCTGCTGGGCGCGCTCGGCAAGGGATTCTGACGGAGTCCTGGCAGGATCGCGGGATGGAACGTGTGCTGGGAATCGGTGGATATTTCATGCGGGCCGCGGATCCGGCGGCCCTGGGCGCGTGGTACCGGGACTGCCTGGGGCTGGACTCGGACGAGCACGGCCTGTGGCGTCAGGGAGCCGGACCGACGGTGTTCGCACCGTTCGAGTCCGGGACCGACTACTTCGGTTCCCCCGCCCAGCAGACCATGCTCAACTTCCGGGTCCGCGACCTGGACGCGATGCTCGCGCAGCTGCGCGCCAAGGGCGCGGAAGTGGCTCCGGAGGCCCAGGACATGGACGGCGTCGGCCGGTTCGGCTGGGTCACCGACCCCGAGGGCAACCGGATCGAGCTCTGGCAGCCCGCCTGAGCAGGCCGGCACGCGGGAAAACCGTGCTCGGGCGGGCTGCGGAGCCTCTTGGTCAGAGTGCGCGTCGCTCAGCCGGTGGCTGTCGTGGCCGGCTCGCGGGTGACCGCTTCCGCCGGGGCCGCGGCCGGTGCAGGGGTCGGGGAAGGTGGAGTGGCGTGGACGGCCTCCGGCGGGAGGTGGCGTTCCAGCCGGGTCAGGGCGAGCGCGGCCCCGAGTGCGGCGACGGTGAGGAAGGCCCAGGGCAGGCGGCCGTCGAGGGCGAGCAACCCCGTGAAGAGGGACGGGGCCAGCGCGGTGGCCAGGGAGTACGACAGCTGGTAGGTGGCGAGGTAGCGGCCGCGTACGGCCTCGGGAGCGGCCGAGACCGACAGGGCGCCGCCCGAGGGGCTGTGGACCAGCTCGCCGACCGTGTAGACCACCACGATGACCAGCAGGGCGACCAGCGTCGCCGTCTGTCCGGGCCGGACCGTGCCGAGCACGATCTGCCCCACGAAGGCGGCGGCGAAGAGCAGTGCCCCGAGGGCCGCGGAGCGGGTGCGGCGGGCTCCGGAGCGGCGGACCCGGCTCGCGATCAGGACGCCGATCCCCGCGCAGAGGGCGGTGTTGACGGTGAAGGCCGCACCGGTGAGGGAGTCGGGTCCGTGCAGCCACGTGGTGATGTAGAGCGGGAAGAGGACGGACAGGGCCGAGTACCCGAGGGCGGTCAGGAAGTTGGCGGCGGTGAGGCCCAGGAAGGGCCGGTCGGCGAGCACCATCCGGTAGCCCGCGGGCGGCCGCTTGGCCGAGCCGGGTGCGCCGTCCGCGCTGAGCAGGCCGTTCGTGTGGTCCCGTAGCGGCTTGACGCGGCTGACGAGCAGTCCGGCGAGCGCGAAGGCGACCGCGTTGCCCCAGGCGGTGTAGGTGAACCCGTCCGTGCCCCACAGGGCCAGTACCCCGGAGACGACCAGCGCGCCGGCGCCCATGCCCGCGTTCTGCAGGGCCCTGATGGAGGCCTGGAGCCGGTCGCGGGCGCCACCCCGGGCCACTTCCCCGATCAGCGACTGCTGCACGATGGAGAAGGACCGGTCGGCGAGGGCCGTGACCAGTGCGACGGCGGCGAAGGCCGGCAGCGATCCGGCGAACGGGTAGAGGGTGAAGCCGAGCGCCCGGACCGCGTAGAGCAGCAGGTTGACCTTCCTTGCCCCGAACCGGTCGACGGTCGAGCCGGCGAGCGGCATGACCGCGAGTCCGGCCAGGCCGGTCGCCGTCAGCACGATGCCGACGAGGGCGAAGGAGAGCCCGGTCACGTGGTGGAAGAAGACGAGCGAGAAGGGGATGTACATCCCGATCCCGATCGCGCTGATGCCCACTCCGAGCAGCAGTGAGCGTTCGCCCGCCACCCGCTCCTCGCGCATGCCCTTGACCACGTAGAACTCTCCCCCGATTGGATTGCCGGGAAGTAGCTTAGTGATAAGTGGCTTAGCGTCAAGGCATTTCCTCGCTGTCGCTGTCGCTGTCGCTGTCGCTGTCGCTGTCGCGGTCCGAGGCCGAAGGCCCGCCGTTCGTACGCTCCTCCCCGCCGCCGAGGTTCCACGCCTCGATGTCGCGGTAGTGGATCGGACCCGGCCCACGGCCGATGTTGCTGCCGACCAGGTGCAAACGCTCCGTCCGCCAGCGGCGACCGGTGAACCCGGTGAGTCCGGCGGCGGCCTCCACGGCCGAGGTGGCGTCGTTACGGCGGGCCCGCGCCAGCGTCAGGTGGGGGCGCAGCGGCCGGTCTTCGAAGGGGATGCCGCACTCCTTGACCACGGCGCGCACCTCGGCGGCGAGCCGGTGCAGTCCGTCGAGGTCCCCGTCGATCCCGCTCCAGAGCACCCGCTCGCCGAAGTGCCCGCCCCCGCGCAGGGCCAGGCGTACGGGACTGCGCGCCGCCGCGAGCTCCGCGAGCGGCGGCCCCAGGAGGGGGACGGTCTCGACCGGCAGCTCACCGAGGAACGCCAGGGTGATGTGCCAGTCCTCGATGCGGTTCCACCGCATGTCCGGGTACGCGGCGTAGGCGGGGCCCAATTCCCGCGCCAGTTCCTCCTTGGCGTCGTCGGGCGGGGCGAGGGCGATGAACACGCGAACGGTCGCGGGCCGGGTCTGTCCGTTCACGGCGTTCGCATCGTCCACGGCGTTCGCATCGGTCACAGTGTTCACATCGTTCGCAGGAGACTTCGTACAGTGCTTCGGGCGGTCCGGTCGTTCATCGTGGTCAGGTGTAGTGCGCCGTGTTGTGCACGTCGCCGAACCGGGGGAAGATCCGCTCCACGGTGAACGCGTGCTCGTCGGCGGTGAAACCGGACATGGCGTCGGCGACGAACTCCAGCTCGTAGCCGTGGTCGCTCGCGGCCCGCGCCGTGGACTCGACGCCCATCGTGGTGACCAGACCGCCGAGCACCAGCGTGTCCACGCCCATGCCGCGCAACCGGTCGTCCAGGCCGGTGCCGTGGAAGGCCCCCACGGTCTGCTTGACGATCAGGACGTCACCCGGCCGCTCCAGCCCGTCGGCGAAGCCGCTGCCCGGCGGCTGCTCCGCCACCCCCGGCCGGTCCACTCGGACGAGCACCACCGGGCGCCCGCCGGCCCTGAAGGCCTCGGCCAGCCGGAGGCAGCGGGCCAGCACCTCCTCACCGGAGTGAGGGGCGACCGGCAGGTCGATGATGCGGGGCATCAGGTCGATGAGGATCAGCGCGGAGGTCACGGGAAGGATCATAGGACAGGGCCGTACGGGCGCCGGGGGCCTCGCGCCAGGGCGACAGGCCCTACGGCGTGCTCGTGAAGGAGCGGCGGTAGGCGCGGGGCGGAACTCCCCTGCGCCGCACGAACTGTTCGCGCAGGACCGCCGCGCTGCCGTAGCCGACCCGGCGGGCGATCTCCTCGACGGGCAGGTCCGTGCTCTCCAGGAGTTCCTCGGCGCTGCTCAGCCGCAGGTTCCGCAGCCAGGCGTGCGGGGTGGTGCCGGTCGCGGCGGTGAAGCGGCGGGCGAAGGAGCGCTTGCTCATCACGGCGCGACGGGCCAGCTCCGTGACGGGAAGCGGCTCGTGGAGGTGGTCGCGCGCCCAGGCGAGCACCTCGGAGAGTCGCTCGTCCCGGCAGTCCTCGGGGACGGGCGCCGCGAGGTACTGGGCCTGCCCGCCGTCGCGGTGCGAGGGCAGCACCATGTCCCGGGCGACGGCGTTGGCCATCGCGGCCCCGTGCTCCCGCCGCAGCAGGTGCAGACACAGATCGAAGCCGGCGGCGGCCCCCGCGCCCGTGACGATCCGGCCTTCGTCGATATAGAGGGCGTCCGGTTCGACGGCCACGTCCGGATGCCGGTGGGCCAGCAGTTCGGCGAACCGCCAGTGCGTGGTGGCCCGTAGCCCGTCGAGCAGCCCGGCCTCGGCCAGGGCGAACGTGCCGACGCAGTGGGCCGCGAGCAGGGCGCCGCCCCGGTGGGCGGCCACCAGGGCGTCGAGTACCGCCGGACCGGGCGGTGTGCGGAAACCGGCCCCCGGCAGGGCGATCACCAGATCGGCGGCGGCCAGCCGGTCGAGGCCGTGCTCGATCGCGAGCGGCACCCCGAAGTCGGTGGGGACCGGCCCGGGCCGCTCGGCGCACAGGGCGAAGTCGAAGCCGGGCAGCCCCTGCCCGTGCGGGCCGAAGACCTCGGCGACGATCCCGACGGCAAGCATGCCGACGCCGGGCGGGACGTACGCGGCGACGGTCGCGAAAGGGGGCACGGGGGCAGTCTGCCACCGTGGCACGACTACTGGCACTAATCCTGCGATCACTGGCAGATGTGCCACTCGTGCGCTCCCTGTCGCCGCGGAAGGATTACAGCCATGACGAACACGACGAAGAACGACACGGCGAAGAACGACACGGTCACCGTCCAGGACCTCCGCACCGACGCACCGCTCGGTCGCAGCGCCGTCTACAAGGTCCTGACCACCGGCTACGTCGGATCCACCGGGCCCGGGGTCGCCGCCACCGTCTCCTACGTATCCGATGCCGGCCGGCACTTCATCTTCGACCCGGGCATGGTGGCGAGCCACACGGACATCCTCGGCCCGCTCGCGGAACTGGGGCTGGGCCCCGAGGACATCACCGACGTGGTGCTCAGCCACCACCACCCGGACAACACCATGAACGTGGGCCTGTTCGGCCGGGCCCGGGTGCACGACCACAAGGTGGAGTACCGGGGCGACCAGTGGACGAACCGGGACGCCGAGGGCTACGAACTCACCCCCTCCCTGCGCCTGATCCGTACCCCGGGGCACAGCCACGAGGACATCACCCTGCTGGCCGGAACGGACTCGGGCGTGGTGGCCTTCGCCGGCGACCTGTGGTGGCACGCGGAGGGCCCCGCCGACGACCCGGTCGCCCCGGACCGCGAGGTGCTGCGCGCCTCCCGGCTGCGGGTGCTCGCCGCGGCGGACCTGATCGTGCCCGGCCACGGAGGCCCGTTCGCCGCCGACGGCACCGTGCCGCTCTAGGCGCTCCCTCCCGGATCGCGTCGGTGCCTTCGGTTTTGCGTCAACTTGCCTCTGATTTAGGTGAGTTGCTGCCATCCTGACCTATCTTCCATGGGGCATACCGGTTCGCCCCAGGAGGTCAGATTGCAGTCCAGGCGCTTCTTCGCCTTACCCCGCACGCTTCGCCGGTCGAGACTGCTCACAGCCTTCGGTCTCGGCGCGCTGCTGATCGGCTTCACGCCGTGGCTCGGGGTCGCGAGCCCCACGCCCACCCCGGGGCCGGTCGGCGAGCAGGCGGCGCGGCAGTCGCCGCACCACGGCGTCGCCCCGGCGAACGCCATGGAGCCGACGGCCCCCGTCCTCGACCGGACCGGATGGACGGCCGCGGCGAGCGACGAGGAGACGGCCGGTGAGAACGGCCGCGCCGCGGGCGTCCTCGACGGTGACACCGGCACCCTCTGGCACAGCAAGTGGTCGGGCACCGCGGCCCCCTTGCCGCACAGCATCACCATCGACCTGCACCGTACGGCGGTCGTCTCGGCGCTCGTCTACACCCCCCGCACCAACGGGGCCAACGGGCGCGTCGGCGAGTACACCCTCAGCGTCAGCGCGGACGGAACGAACTGGCCGGCCCCGGTCGCCAGTGGCACGCTCGCGGACGACGGCAGCGCCAAAACGCTCGGGTTCGCCCCACAGGGGGCCCGGTTCGTACGGCTGACGGCGCTCACCGAGGCCGGCGGCCGCGGCCCGTGGACCTCCGCCGCCGAGATCAACCTGCTGGGCGACCCCGGCACCCCGGAGGCCACCGTGGACCTGGCCCGGACCGGATGGACGGCCGCGGCGAGCGACGAGGAGACGGCCGGTGAGAACGGCCGCGCCGCCAACATCCTCGACGGTGACACCGGCACCCTCTGGCACAGCAAGTGGTCGGGCACCCCGGCGCCCCTGCCGCACAGCATCACCATCGACATGCACCGCACGGCCGCGGTCTCCGCACTCGTCTACCACCCCCGCACGAACGGACCCAACGGCCGGGCGGGTGCCTACACCGTCACCACGAGCACCGACGGAGCCGCCTTCGGCGCACCGGTGGCGGCCGGCACCTGGCGCGACGACGACACCGTCAAGACCGCCACCTTCACCCGCAGCGCGAACGCCCGGTTCGTCCGGCTGACCGTGACCGCCGAGGCCGGCGCCCGCGGCCCGTGGACCTCCGCCGCCGAGATCCGCCTGAGCGGGCCGGCCAGTCCCGCCGTCCACGGATCCTGGGGGCGGATCACCGGCTTCCCCCTGGTTCCCGTGGCCACGGCCGTGCTGCCCGGGGACAAGCTGCTGGCCTGGTCCGCGTACGCGGTGGACCGCTTCGGCGGCAGCAACGGCTACACCCAGACCGCGATCCTCGACCTGAAGACGGGCAAGGTCACCCAGCGCCGCATCGACAACACGGGGCACGACATGTTCTGCCCCGGCATAGCCATGCTGGCCGACGGCCGCGTGCTGGTCACCGGGGGCAGCAACGCGGAGAAGGCCAGCATCTACGACCCCGCCACCGACGACTGGTCCGCCGCCGGCAACATGAACATCCCCCGCGGCTACCAGTCCATGACGCTGCTCTCCACCGGCGAGGCCTTCGTCCTGGGCGGATCCTGGAGCGGTCCCGCGGGGGACAAGGCGGGCGAGGCCTGGTCGCCGGAGACCGGCACCTGGCGCGGACTCCCGGGCGTCCCCGCCCTCCAGGCGTCCACGGCCGACCCCGCCGGACCCTACCGCGCCGACAACCACATGTGGCTGCACGCCACTTCGGGCGGCAAAGTGCTGCAAGTGGGCCCGAGCAAGCAGATGAACTGGATCTCGACCACCGGTACGGGCAGCATCACCCCCGCCGGCGTCCGAGCCGACAGCGCCGACGCCATGACGGGCAACGCCGTCGCCTACGACATCGGCAAACTGCTCACCCTCGGCGGCTCGCCCGCCTACCAGAACACCCCCGCCACGCGCCGCGCGTACACCGTGGGCATCGCGGGCAGCCAGGTCGAGACCGCCCGTACCGGAGACATGGAGTACGCCAGGGCCTTCGCCAACAGCGTGGTCCTGCCCGACGGCAAGGTGATCGTCCTCGGCGGGCAGAACTATCCGGTGCCGTTCAGCGACGCCACCTCGGTCCTGACCCCCGAACTGTGGGACCCCGCGACCGGCGCCTTCACCCCGCTCGCCACCATGGCCGTCCCGCGCAACTACCACAGCGTGGCCAACCTGCTGCCGGACGGACGGGTCTTCTCCGGCGGCGGAGGCCTCTGCGGCGACTGCGCCACCAACCACGCCGACGGGGCGGTCTTCACACCGCCGTACCTCCTCAACCCGGACGGATCGCCGAAACCACGCCCCGACATCACGGGAGACGTCCCCTCCAGGACGCGCCCCGGCACCTCACTGACCCTCTCCACCTCCTCCCCGGCGGCATCCTTCGTCCTGATGCGCGCCGCGGCCGCGACCCATTCCACCGACAACGACCAACGGCGGGTCCCCCTCGCCTCCACGGCCACGGGAACGGGCGGATACACGGTGTCCGTACCCGCCGACCCGGGCGTGGTCCTGCCGGGGACCTACATGCTCTTCGCCCTCGACGCCCAGGGAGTACCGAGCACGGCACGCTTCCTCACCATCTCCTGACCCGCGTACGGCATCCCGCCGGCCGGAACTCCACAGTCCGGCCGGCGGACGCACGCACCGTTCCCCCACGCGTCTCAGCCCGGCGGTGCTCCCTGCTTCGGCCCCGGCGCGAGGTCGCGCCGGGGGAGGAGGAGCGGGGTCGCCATGGTCAGGAGGCCGGCGGCCGCGAGGGCGGTGCGGAGGTCGGTGAGGGCGGCGAACAGGCCCCACAGCGCGGTCAGCGCGGCGATGGAGGCCTTGCTGGTGACCGACCAGGCGGACAGGACGCGGGCCACCCGGTCCGGCGGGGTCCGGGTGAGCCGGCGGGTGGCGAACACCGGGTTGAACACGCCCATGCAGGTGATCAGCCCGAACTCGACGGCCATGACCAGTACGAGCCCGCCGGTCCCGGAGTGGACCAAGGCCAGCCAGGGCAGCCAGCACGCCCGCAGCACCCCGGCGGTGAGCATCACCCGGTGCTGTCCGAACCGCTCGACGAGCCGCGGGGTCAGCCGTGAGCCGAGCAGGCCGCCGGCGCAGGGCACGGCGAAGGCGAGTCCGTACTGCCAGGGCGTGAAGCCGAGCGGGCCGAGCATGAGGACGGCGAGCAGCGGCGAGGTCGCCATGATCAGGCCGTTGACCAGGATCGTGTTGGCGAAGAGCGGGCGCAGCTCGGCGTCGGCCAGGATGTACCGCCAGCCTTCGAAGAGGTCGCCGAAGCGCAGCCGCGCCGGGGCTCCGGGAGGTGGAGCGGGGCGTGGCTCCTCGCCGCCGATCGCGCGGATCCCCGCGGCCGAGAGCAGGTAGCTCACCGCGTTGCCCACCACCGTCATCACCGGCCCGAACACGGCGACCGCCACCCCGCCCAGCGGGGGCCCGAGCATGGTGGCGGTCCAGGTGGTGGACTCGAACCGGCCGTTCGCGACGAGCAGGTCCTCCGGCCGGACGAGCGCCTTCAGACAAGCGCCGCCGGCCGCCGTGAAGGCGATGTCCGCCGCGCCGACGACGACCGAGACGAGCAGGAGCTGGGTGATCCCGAGCCCGCCGAGCGCGAAGGCCGCGGGCACGCTCATCAGCGCCGCGAACCGGATCAGGTCCATCCCGATCATCACCGGCCGCTTGCGGCGGAACTCCACCCACGGCCCGAGCGGCAGCGCCACCACCGCGGCGACCGCCGGCCCCGCGGCCGCCAGCGCCGACACCTCGGCGGGCCCGGCGTGCAGCACGAAGATCGCGATCAGGGCGAAGGAGTCGAAGGCGAGCCAGGTGCCGAGCGTACTGACCGCGTACGCCGCCCAGAGCCACCCGAACTGCCGTCCCAGTGACCGCCCGGTCCTCGTGATCGGCATGATCGCCGCAGCCCCCGCTCTCTCGCACGCCCGCCCGGTGGTGCGAGCGAGCGTACGAACCTACTTGTGTCGCCCGGAGCAATCAAAGCGAGCGGCACACAGCCGGGTCAAAACCATGCCCCCGGCACGGCTCCGGCCCGGCACCCGCGTGGTGCGGGGCCGGGCCGGAGTGTCGTGCTGTCGGCTCAGGGAGCGAGCCGGTAGGCGTTCGTGATCGTCTCCCGTACGGTGTTGCCGGCCTTGTCCTTCAGGTCCACCCGGAACGACACGGCCTTGGCCGACGCCGGGTGCTGCACGGTCACCGACCGCGCCCCCTCCGCGTCCGTAGCCACCGCGAGGAGCCGCCAGGTCTTGCCCCCGTCGAAGGAGACCCTGACCGTCAATGCGGCGACCTGCCCGTCCTTCGCGGCCGCCCCGCCCAGCACCAGCGGCACCTTCAGCGCGCCGCCCGCCGGCGCGGTCCCGCTCAGGCTCAGCTTCGGCGACAGCCGCACCGTGGACAGCGGCAGCGCCACGGTCTCGTCCGTGGCCGGACGGGCCGAGGTGAACGTCCAGATCGCGCTCACCTTCGTGCTGGTCGAGGTGTCCCCGGCGGAGCGGCTCGCCTCCTTGGTCAGCCGGTACGTCGCCTTGCCGGCCGGCACCTCGGCGCTCAGCCAGCCGCTCGGCGGAGTTTCGACGATGACCTTGCCGCCGGACTCCAGCCGGGTGACGCCGCCGGTGGTGATGGAATAGCCCTCGTGGCCGGCGCCGTCGTTGAACAGCCCGACATTGAAGTCCACGTAGTCGCCGGAGCGCGTCGCGGCCTGCTCCTTCCCGGCCTCCAGATCGGGGCCGACCACGCCGGTGTTGAAGTTCAGCGTGTACCGGTGGCCCGCCTTGTACGAACGGAGGTCGTGCGTGTAGACGACGCGCGGCTCCCCCTTGGAGTCGATCTGCGAGGCGACCCAGGACCAGCGCACACCGCCCTCGGTGTTGACGTACTGGGTGCTCGCCAGCGGCAGGCTCCGCTCGGCGGGGTCCTGTACGCCGGACGTGTAGCCCTTGGCGTCCGTCGGCGTCGCGTAGAGCAGGCCCTTCGCCCCGGTGACCGAGGCGCCGAACCCGAGCTTCACCTCGGCGACGTCCGCCCGGGTGAGCTTGCGGTCGAGCCCGGTGAACCAGGTGTCCGAACGGTTGAAGGCCAGCCGGTAGTCGACGTTCTTGCCCGCCGCCCCCGGTGTCTTCCACAGACCGTTGTACTGCGCCCGCAGCGTGGGCGTGGCCGGGCCCAGGTGCTGGGTGAGGATCTTCGTGGCCCCGTCGGTGGCCCACATGTCGGACACCATCGCGGCCTCGTCGTAGAACCCGGCGTAGGCGCTCACCAGCTTCGCGGACGGATCCGGCGGGGTGACGGCGAACGGCTTGGCCTTGCGGGAGTCGAAGGTGACCGTGGTCCTCCCGGTGAGCTTCAGCACCGGCTGGACGAAGAAGCCCAGGGTGGCGTCCGGGCCCCAGATGACGCCCTCCAGCAGGTAGTCGCCCTTGGGCAGCCGCTGGACGACCGTGCCGCTCGGGTCGTACGGGACCTCGAAGCGGCCCTCCAGGCCCGTGCCGAGCTTGGTGACCGTGGTGTAGTACGTCGCCGGCTTCGCACCGTTGACGTCCAGGTGCTTCAGGGTGACGTCGTAGGACTCCACCTCACGCTCGACCATGAGACCAGTGCGCACCTGCTGACCGTCCCCGGAGGCCAGCACGGTTCCGCCGAAGGCGCCGTCGGCGGCGCCCTTGCGGGTGTCGGCGGTGACGGTGGTAGTCGCACTGCCACCGGCGGGGACGGTGAGCTGCGCGTCCTTGACGGTGAACATCCCGGCCGGGGCCGGACGGCCGGACGGGCCGGTGCCGGCCGTGCTCAGCTTCAGCGTGACCGGCTTGGTCCCGTGGTTGCGGTACGTGAGGGACTTGGACACCGGCTTGTCGTCGGCATGCGGCCACAGGTGCGTACCGAAGGCGAGAGAACCGGGATCGGCGGTGACGACGGCCTTGACGGCCCGGACCAGATCGGTGAGGCCCGCGCCCTGCTGATAGGCGTTGAGCTTCGGGTTGGGCGTGGCCGAGGCGGTCAGCAGGGCCTTGATCCGGGCCGCGCTCCAGTTCGGGTGCTGCTGCTTGACCAGGGCCGCGGCGCCCGCGACGTGCGGGGTGGCCATCGAGGTGCCCGACATGCTGACGTAGCCCTCGGGGGGCCCGGGATCGGCGCTCTGCGTGGTCGCGGCGGCGGTGATGTCGACGCCCGGGGCGGTGATGTCCGGCTTGGCCAGTCCATCGGCGGTCGGACCACGGCTGGAGAAGTCGGCGAGCTGGTCCTGCTTGTCCACCGCGCCGACCGTGAGGGCCGCGGCAGCGCTGCCGGGCGTGCGCATCGTGCCGGCCTGGTCGCCCTCGTTCCCGGCGGCCACCACGAACAGGGCCTTGCCGGAGAGCTGGGCGACCGCTTCCTCCATGGGGTCGACGCCCGGCTGGTCGGGAGAGCCCACGCTCATGTTGACCACGGTCGCGCCCTGGTCCACGGCCCACTGCATACCGCTGACGATCTCGGAGTCGGAGCCGAAGCCGTCGTCGCCCAGGACCTTGCCGTCCAGGAGCTGCACATCGGGTGCCACGCCCTTGTAGAGGCCGCCCGACCGCGCGCCCGACCCGGCGATCGTGGAGGCCACGTGCGTACCGTGCCCGTACCGGTCTTTGGAGTCGGGTGAGCTGCTGAAGTTCTTCTGCAGGGTCTCGACGCCCTTGAGGTCCGGGTGGGTCTCGTCGACCCCCGTGTCCAGGACCGCCACCTTGACGCCCTTGCCGGTGTAGCCCGCCTTCCACATGGCGGGCGCGCCTATCTGCGGCACGCTCTTGTCCAGGGTGGCGCTCACCTTGCCGTCCAGCCACAGGTGGGCGACGGGCGGTACGGGCGCGGAGCCCAGCGCGCGGGCGTCCTTCCGGCCGGTGACCGCCGTCCAGAGGGCCGCGGCGTCGGCCTTCCGCGCGTTGAACGCCTCGCCCGCCACCGCGGGCAGTTCGCGGCGGTCGCGGGCGACCGCCGCGAGCGTGTCGCCGGCGGCGCCGAAGGTTTTGGCCCCCGAGGCGTCGCGCCGGTAGCCGGCGATCAGGGGCAGCGTGGTGCGGTGCGCGTCGTCGTACCCGTCCTTCACCAGCTGGGTGACGTCGAACAGCCGCCGGTCGAGCACCCCGTCGGCGACCAGTCGCAGGGCGTCCTGCGGAACGACGTACGTGTGCGCGCCCTCGCGGCGCACCGAGAGGGCCGTCCCCTCACGGCCCGCGCCGCGGATCACCTGCTCGACGCTGCCGTCGCCCTTGACGACGACCCGGTCACCGGTGACCAGGGTCACGGTCGCCGACGGCGTCGCTTCCTTCTTCGCCCGGCCCTTGGCCGGACCTCCCGTGCCGTCCTGTGCGGTGGTGCCGGCGGCCGGCGCCGGCGTGGCGCCGGCGGACACCGTGCCCGCGACCAGTGTGCCCGTCACCGCTGCGGCCAGTGCCGCCGTTCGGGCCTTCCTTGCGAATCCCACCCGTGTTCCCCCGCGTTCGTGTGCATGCCCATGCGTGTGGTGTGGGGTATCACGCCGGGCGGGCCCGTTCGGTTCTCCGCCGACGCGGGAAACATCAGCTCGCACACGAATTCGTCCGTGGGGGTCACCAGGCGACGGGGAGCTCCCGCAACCCGTAGACGATGGTGTCCCGTTGGAACACGAGCTGCTCCTCGGGTACGGCCAGTCGCAGGCCGGGCAGTTTGCGCAGGACGGTCTCCAGCATGACCTGGAGCTCGACGCGCGCCAGGGTGTGGCCCAGGCACTGGTGCGGACCGTGGCCGAAGGCCACGTGCCGGCGCGCGTCCCGGGTCACGTCCAGCTCGGCGGGACAGGCGGAGCCGCCGCCCGGGGCTTCGGCGGGTTCGGCCGGGTCGGTGGGTTCGGTGGGTTCGGTGGGTTCGGTGGGTTCGGTGAAGTCTGCGGAGCCGAAGAGCTCCGGCTGCCGGTTGGCGGTGGACAGCATGCAGATCACCCCGTCCCCAGCCCGGATCGCCGCTCCGGCGACCGTGACGTCCTCGGTGGCGGCGCGGCCCAGGCCGAGGTGGATGATCGTGAGGTAGCGCAGCAGTTCCTCCACCGCACCTGGAATCAGGGCCGGTTCGGCACGCAGCCGGGCGGCCTGCCCGGGGTGGCGCAGGAGGGCCAGGACGCTGAGCGCCGCCATGTTGGTGGTGCTCTCGTGGCCGGTGATCAGGAGCATGAAGCCGAGCGAGGCCGTCTCCCGCGCGGTCAGGTCGGGCCGGACGGCGAGCCGGCTGAGGATGTCGTCCCCGGGATCCCGCCGTTTGCGCTCGGCCAGCTCGGCCAGCTCGGCCAGCTCGGCCAGCTCGGCCAGCTCGGCCAGCTCGGCCAGCTCGGCCAGCTCGGCCAGGTAGCCCATCAGCCCGCGGTGGGCCCCGGCGGCCCGTCCCGGGTCGGTGGTGTTGTCGAGCAGGGTCCGGCTGAGCGACTGGAACAGCGCGTGGTCCTCGTACGGGACCCCCAGCATCAGGCAGATGACCAGTGACGGGACGGGCAGCGCGAAGTCCGCGACGAGGTCGGCGGTCCGGCGTCCGCCGGAGGTCATTGCCCCGACGGCGGCCTCGACCACGTCCGCGATGGCCGGGCGCAGTTCCCGGACCCGGCGGTTCAGGAAGTCCTTGGCGACCATCCTGCGCAGCCGGGAGTGCTCCGGGTCGTCCATCCGGATGAAACTGGGCTGCGCGGTGGCCAGTTGACGCTGGCCGGGGGAGAGGAAGGGGAATCCGGGGGTGCGTGCGTCGGCGCTGAAGCGGGCGTCGGCGAGGACGGCCCGCACCTCCTGGTGGCCCGTCACGAGCCAGCAGGGGGTGCCGTCGGGCAGCTCGGCGCGGCTGACCGGAGCCCTGGCGGCGGCCTGCGTGTAGCCGGGTGGCGGGTCGTAGGGGCAGGACCCGTACGGGGCGGGCAGGGCGAGCGGGGCCGCGGCGGCGGCCGGGTTTCCGGAGCCGAAGCCGGTGTCGGCGGAGGCGGCGGTCGGCGTGGTGGTGACGGTCGGCGTGGTGGTGACGGTCATGGTGGCGGATCTCGTCCGGAGGGGGTTCGGCCGCCGTCGGGCGGGGTGTGGAGGGCGCCGAGCGTGGCGCACATGGTGGCGCACTGCCCGGCGAGGATCAGCAGTTCGATCAGTTGGTCGGCGCGCAGTCCGCCCGCCAGCCGGTCCCACAGCGGCTGCGGCAGCGGCTCACCGGCCGCGAGCGCGTCGGAAGCCTCCAGCAGGGACAAATCGGCGTCCTGCCAAGGGTGTTCGGTGAGAGGCGAGGTCGTCGCCGCCACTTCCCGGCAGTCCAGCCCGGCGTCGGCGGCGACCGCGCTGTGACGGTCGAACACGAAGGACCCTCCGCGCCGGTGTGCGGTGCGCAGGACGACCAACTCCCGCTGACGGTTCGTCAAGGTTCCTTCGTGGGTCAGGACCCGGGCCAGGGAGAGCCAGGCGTGTGCGAGTCCGGGATGGTGGGCGAGGGTGCCGAAGAGGTTCACCCGCCCGGGGCCGTCCTTGGCGGATCCGGCCAGCAGCCCGCGCAGGGCGGGCGTCCACTGCTCGGGCGGCAGCGGGGTGATGCGTACGGGGCGCTCGGGCGGTTCGGTGGTCATCGGGCTCACCACCGGCAGACGACGACGCCGGCGCTGGCGCCGCTCGCGAACCCGAACATGCCCACCAGGTCGCCCGGGTGGAGCCGGTCCGACTTCATCGCGGTGGCCGGCTGCAGCGGGATGGTGTTGGTCGCGACGTTGCCGTGCGCGGGGAAGGTGGACAGGATCCGCGAGGGATCCAGCCCACCCAGTCGCACGCCACCCGGGTGAAGGGCACGGACGGCTGGTGCACGCAGACGAGATCGAAGTCCTCGACACCCACCCCGAGTTCGCGTACCGCACCGCGCACCTTGGCCGGCATCCCGTCGAAGGAGGCGACGAGCCGCGCCGAGTCGATCTCCAGGCGGCCCATCCTGCGGTGGTTCGCGTACGGATTGGACAGTGTCGCGGCCTGCCAGCCCCAGGAGTTGGCGAAGAACCGGCTCTCGAGGATCCCGGGCCGCGCACTCGCCGCGACCAGGACCGCCGAGCCCATGTCGCCGGTGCTCAGGCTCGGCAGGGCACTGAGCAACTCGTCCGGGTCCGTGACGCTCCATCGGCTCTACCGGGTGCTGACCTCGGCGCTGGTGATCAGCACCCGCCGGTACTGTCCCGCCCGGACGAAGGCGTCGGCCACCTCCAGCGCGTTCAGTACGCCGTTGCAGGCGTTCTTCAGGTCGAACACAGGGCAGTCCAGGCCGAGTTTGGCCGCCACCACATGGGCGGTGGCCGGTTCCTCCATATCGGCGAGGATGTCGGCGTACAGCAGCAGGTCCACCTTCCGGGCGGGGGTGCCGCTCTCCTCCAGCAGACTGCGGGCGGCGCGCACCGCCAGGTCGGAGGGCTGCTCCTCGGGCGGTGCCACCGTGCGCTGGTCGAGCCCGTACATGTGCCGGAGCACGCCCCGGGACATCGGGACGCCGGGGCTGCCCGCCCGGAAGCGGTCCTCGACCGCGGAGACGCTCTGGCGCTCCTGCGGTACGTGGACGGTGGCGTGGACGACGGCACTGTGAACGGCCAAGGGTACGAAGCCTTCTGCTGGTGGGGGACGGGCGGCGGTCAGGGCGCGGTGAGGAGGAGCACCACGTTGTGCCCGCCGAAGCCGAAGGAGTGGCTGACGGCGGCGCCGACCCGCTGCTCGCGCACCGTGCCCGTCACGCAGTCGATGTCGTAGGGAGAGCCGGAGCCGCAACCGGAGCCGCGCGCCGCGAGGTTGGCGATCGGTGCCACCCGGGAGTCACGGATGGTGAGGGCGGTGAGCGCGGCCTCCACGGCGCCGGAGGCACCGAGGCTGTGGCCGAGCACCCCCTTGGGGGCGGTCACGCTGGGGCCGTGCGCCAGGACTCGGGCGATGAGCTCTGCCTCGGTGCGGTCGTTGAGCGGGGTCGAGGTTCCGTGGGCGTTGACGTGGTCGACGTCCGCCGGGGACAGCCCGGCCTGGGTGAGCGCCGCGCGCAGGGCCGCCTCGGCGTACTCGCCGCCGGGGGACGGCGCCGTCGGATGGTGTGCGTCCGAGGTGAGGCCGGCTCCGGCCAGGTGCGCGTAGCCGCGCCGCCCGCGAGCCGCCGCGTCCGCCGGCCGCTCCAGTACGAGCACTGCGGCCCCCTCGGCGATGACGAAGCCGTCCCGGTCCGCCGCGAACGGCCTGGAGGCCAGGGCCGGCTGGTCCACCCGCCCGGACAGGGCGCCCATCCGGGCGAACCCGGTGGTGACCACCGGGGTCACGGCCGCCTCCGCACCGCCGGCGATCGCGATGTCGCAGGCCCCGGAGAGCAGCAGGTCACGGGCGATGGCCAGGGCGGTGGCCCCGGAGGCACAGGCCGTCTCGGTGGCCAGGGAGGGCCCGTGGGCGCCGAGGTCCGCGGACACCTCGCCGGCGGCCATGTTGGGGATCAGCATCGGGATGAGGGAGGGCGAGACCAGGTCGGGTCCCCCCTGGTGGTGGCGCAGGGTCATCGTCTCCAGATGGAGAGCCCCGGCCAGTCCCGAGCCGATCACCACGGCCACCCGGGCCCCGTCCCAGGAAGCGGGGTCGAGTCCGGCATCGGCCACGGCCTCGCGGGCCGCCAGCACCGCGAGCTGCGTGAACCGGCCCATCCGCCAGGCCCTGCCGCCGCCGATGCGCCCCTGCTCGGGGGTCATGGCGGGGATCCGGCAGGAGAAGCCGACCGGGCAGTCCTTGAGCTCGGGATCGGTGTCCGCCGTGGAGCGGCCCCGGAGCACCCCGGCCCAGGTGTCCTCACGGCCGATCCCGGCCGGGGTGATCAGCCCCAGGCCGGTGACGGCGACGGCGCGGGGGTGCGGGGAAGCCGTCACAGGGCGTCCTGCGCGGTCCGCTTGGAGTGGAGTACGGCCACGAGCTCGCCGATGGTGGTGCGCTTGGCGGCCTCGTGTTCCTCGACCTTCACGCCGAGCTCCTCCTGGAGGGCGAGGGCCAGTTCGGCGAGGGCGAGCGAGTCGAGGTCGAGGCTCTCCAGGGTGGCGTCGGGCAGGACGCTCTCGGGGGAGACTTCGAACTTCTCGGTGAGCACGGTGGCGAGAACGGTCTGGACAGGGGGCATGGCGGAGCGTCCTTCCGGGACGGGTGGTGAGCGTGAGCTGAAGACGGGCAGGGCGCGGTGGGCGGCTGGGAGCGGGTATCCGGGACCGGTGTGGGGAGCGGGACTTCAGGGACCGGGGATCACGTGGCGGCAGGGTCCGGTGCGACCGATCGGGCCCTACGGCATCGGCGCGGACGGTGAAAGTGGTGGGCGCCGAAGGCTGCGCGGGGGTCACGGGGACCCCGCGGGAACCCGGTGGGCGGAGTCGGGTGGAGGCGGTGGGTGCGGCTGGGTGTGGTGGGTGAGGCTGGGCGTGGTGGTGAACGAGCAGAGCTCAGGGCGCCGGGTCGATGGCGGGCACCGCACGCTCGAGCCGCGGCCAGAGCACGGCGGCAGACCCCCAGGTGAGCCCGGCCCCGAAGGTGGTGAGCAACACCCTCTCCCCGGCGTGCAGTTCGCCGCGCGAGGCGGCGTCGGCCAGGGCGAGCGGGATGGACGCGGCGCCGGTGTTGCCGACCCGCTCGATGTTGGTCACCCGGCGCGGTCCGGGGACGGGCAGCCGCTCCCCGACGGCTTTCACGATGCGGGCGTTGGCCTGGTGGGCGCAGAACCGGTCCACGTCCTCGGGTGACCAGCCCGCGTGTTTCAGTACGGTCTGAGAGGACTGGGTCATCCGGGTCACCGCGTGCTGGAACACCTCGCGCCCCTGCATCCGGAAGTGCCGGTCGCCGGGGCCGTAGGCGTCGGGGGCGGACCGTTCCCGGGCTCCGCCTCCGCGCACCTCGATCAGCTCGTCGCCCGAGCCGTCGCTGCCGAGGTCGAAGGCGAGGATGCTGCCCGGTTCCCCGGCGCGGCCCCGGCGCAGGACGACGGCACCCGCACCGTCGCCGAAGACGATGCCGGCCGAGTGGTCCTCGGGGTCCAGAAGGGTCGAGTACAGGTCGGCCGCGACGAGCAGGACCCGGTCCGCGCAGCCGGACAGCAGGGCTCCGGTAGCGGTGGCGAGCCCGTACAGGAAGCCGCTGCAGGCGGCGTTGACGTCCCAGGCGGCCGCGCCGCCCAGGCCCAGACGGGTGGCCAATTGCGGGGCCATGGCCGGCATGGGCCGGTCCGGGGTGGAGGTGGCCACGAGCACGGTGTCCACGGGAGCGCCGCCCGCCACGGCCAGGGCGCGGCGCCCGGCCTCGAGGGCGAGTTCCCCGGTGGACACTCCGGCGTCGGCCCGGCGCCGCTCGCGGATCCCGGTGCGGCGGTGCACCCAGGCGTCGTCGATGCCCCAGGCCGAGGGGAGTCCGGCGTTGGCGACCACCCGGGGCGGAACGTATCCGGCGATGCCCTCCAGCACCGCCGCGGGCGGGGCGGACCGGGTGGCCGGGGGTGTCAACTGGTCTTCTGAGCAAGGCAAGAGGGAAGTCACGCACGTCTCTCAGGAGGGATCTCGGGGGAGCGGCACGACTGTAGGGCGGGTCAAGATCACGTCGGGCGCGGAGGTGCGGGGGAACGGATGTGCTGAATGCCTGGTTCTGCATCATCGCCGCAGCTCAGCGGCGTGTAGGAAGAAACGTTACGGCCGATGGGGCATCGGGGTATCGCCCCAAAGGCTGAACTAGGTACGGCTGTCCAGGCGTCCGGCTGACGTCGGGGTGCTGCCGTCCTCGAGTCCATCAACCGTTTCCACGGCCCGAGGGCAACGGTGGGAACGGGTGGCGCTGTTGAACGTGTTGCACGCGCCCCCCTCCCGGGCCGCTCCGTAGCGCGCGATGCCGGGAGGGGGACGGGGAGGGTTCGGGGAGGTTCGGGGCGTGAAGTGGAGCGTGTCTGTTCTCAGTCGACCTGGAGCTCGCCCATCCGGCTCCAGCCGGTCGCGCCCTCGATGGTGGTGCTGACGATCTCCGGCGTCCGGGTGACCAGGGGACGCATGGTCTCCAGGGCCTTGCGGAAGTGTGCGGAAGTGACGTGCGCTTCGCCGGCGTCGTCCTGGAACGCCTCGACCAGTACGTAGGTGTCCGGCTCTTCCAGGCTCCGGGACCACTCGAACCACAGGTTGCCCGCCTCGCCGCGGGTGGCCTGCGTGAACTCCGCGACCAGTTCGGGCCACTGGTCGACGTACTCGGACTTGACGGGGAATTTCACCACAATGAAGATCATTCGAGCATTGTAGGCGCGAGCCCCGCCCGGCCTGCGGTGCCCTCAGGTCCGTTCGGGGGCGGAAGCCGGCCCCGCCGCGGTCTCCGTCCTCGGTGCGGGGAAAGCGGCGGCGGTGAGGGTCGCCGCGAGGTCCTCCTTGCGCATCCGCTGGTCGACGTAGATCAGGGCGATGACCATCTGCGGGAAGCTGAACTGGAACAGCGAGCTGATGACGCCGCCGAGCAGCATGGCGGCCCCGTAGACGAGGAACCCGACGATCAGCGTGCCGGGGTCCGGCGAGGGATCGTCCGACCCCGGCAGGCTCGGGAAGGCCGCGAACATGCCGACGAAGCCGAACGGCATCTGGATGGCGTACCCGGCGGCCATCGCCACGACGTACCCGAGCATCGAAATGCCGAACACCCTCCACCAGCCGTCGCGGACCAGCTGCGAGGAGCGCCGCAGTGCCGCGACGGGGCCGAGTCCTTCGCAGACCGCCGCGGCGGGCGCCAGGCTGAACCGGGCCATGAGCCAGACGGAGAAGGGCACGCACAGGAGGGAGCCCAGGAGGAGCAGCCCGACGGCGGCCGGCGTGCCGAAGCCGTCCGGGCCCGCGGACATGATGATCAGCGGGATGCAGATCGCGTACAGCAGGAGCGCCGGCCCGCCCGCGATCAGCGCCGTGAGCAGTACGGCGGCGAGCACCGACGGCAGCCGTGACCAGCTGCGGCGCCACATCGCGCCGAAGGTCGTGGGGCGGCCGAGCACCGCCTCCTGGATCAAGGCGGGGCACAGGGCGCTGAACATCGCGGCGCCCACCGTCATCACGACGAGCAGGACCACGCACGCCGGTACGAAGGAGAGGAAGAGGGCCGCCACGTCCGAGCCCGCAGGGTCTTCTCCCGGTGCGAGATCGAAGACGGCGGAGAACCGGTCGTACGCGGCCGCGAAGGAGAGCGCGAGCGCGGCGGCCGCGAGCAGGATTCCGATGCCCTGCACCGCGGCCATCACGCCGATCAGGGGCTTCCAGTACCGCCGGAACGTCCCGAAGGCCCCGCCCAGCACCTCGCCCGTGGCGAGCGGGCGCAGCGGCATGACGCCCGGCTGTGGTGCGGGAGGCGGCATCCAGCCACCTCCCCACTGCGGCGGCACGGGCTGACCCGGGTGGTGACCCCACCCGCTGTGGTGCGACATCGGTGTTCCCCCTCGACTGAAGGGACACGGTAACCCGCCCGTGAAAGCCCTGGCCAAGGCCCCCCGGTCCTCAGTGGGCGTCCCCGTCCAGGGGAACCACGAGTCCGATGGTCTCGGCCGCCACGGCGATGGCGTAGTCGAAGAACGCGGCCTCGTCCCGGACGCTGTCGTGGGTACGGCTGAAGACCTGGAACACCAGGAGCCCGATCAGGCTGCTCCACAGCACGATCCCGCGCTCGATGACGTCGGAGAACGGGGCCGGGGGCAGGCCGCCGAAGGCCTCCACGGCAGCCGGCAGCAGCAACGGCGGCCCGGGCACCGTGCGCCGGGGCGGGGTGAGTTCGCCTCCCGCCAGGGCCGCGCCCACGATGCCGGCCAGGACGCCGGGCGTGCGCGAGGCGGGCAGGACGGTGTCCTGCGGGGCGTGGTAGCCGGGGACGGGCGATCCGTAGATCAGCGTGAACTCGGCGGGGTGGTCGAAGGACCACTGGCGCAGCGCGCGCGTGACCGCGAGCAGCCGCGCGCCCGCGGAGGCGTGGAGGGCGGCGGCCTTGTCGGCGCGCTCCATCGCGGCGCCGGACCCGTCATAGGCATCGATGACCAGCGCGGTCAGCAGGTCGTCCCGGTGCGGGAAGAGGGCCCGTACCTCGGTGACGGCACGACCGCAGTCGCGCGCGAGGGAGTCCAGGGACAGCCCTCCGCCGCCCAGCTCCGCCAGGTGCAGGCGCGCGGTCTTCTTGATCAACTCTGACAGGATCGCGTCGGCGGATGTCGAATTCGTTGCGTGATCGTCCATGCCGAAACCGTACCGGTCGGGGCCAACTGCCTTGTGTGCGGCCTCCGCAGGGCGCCGGCCGGGCACGGGCGGGACCCGGTCGAGGGACCCGGTAGAGGGCCCGGCCGAGGACCCAGGCAGGTCGCGGCGCCCAAGTGCGCCGATGTCGTCGTACGCGACTCCTCCCCGCGTGCGTGAAGATCGGGCGGGAGCGACGCGCACGCCTCCGCCAGAACACGCAGGTGGGTACGACCGCAGACGGAGGGCTCCATGGGATCCACGGGCACAGGCTCGGGAACGGGCTCGGGCTCGGGCTCGGATACGGATACGGATACGGGCACGGACCGGCCCGGCCGGGTCGAGGTCCACGGCATCGACCACGTTCCCGACCGCGAGCGCCACGGCCGGGCCCGCGAGCTGTTCCCCGTCTGGGCGGCGGCGAACGTCAACTACCTGAGCATGGTGGTCGGCGGCGCCCTGGTCCTCATGGGCCTGAGCCTGGGTCAGGCCATCGCGGTCATCGTGCTGGGCAGCCTGTTCTGGGCGCCGATCGGGCTGCTCGCCGTCTCGGGGCCGGCCTCCGGCACGCCGAGCGAGGTGATCGCACGGGCGATGTACGGCGTCCGCGGCAACCGGGTGAACATCGCCGTCAACGGCTGGCTGCTCTGCATCTGCTACATCGCCCTCAACCTGGCCGCCGCCGCGGTCGCCGCCTTCGTCCTCGTGGAGAAGGCGGGCATCGACACGAACAGCGGGGTCAAGATCGCCGTCGTGGTGGTCATCGCCGCCCTCACCCTGGCCATCGGCGTCTACGGACACGCCACCATGGTGAGGCTCTACCCCCCGATCGCGATCGCCCTCACCGTCACCTTCGCCGTCGTGGCCTGCTACGTGTGCACCCGCCCCGGCCTCGGCCGACAGCCCTCCGAACCACTGACCGGCACCGCCCTGTGGGCCACCCTCGCGGCAGGCGTCACGCTCATCGCCTCGGGCCCGCTCTCCTACACCAACAGCGCGGACTTCTCCCGCTACCTGCCGCGAACGACCTCCCCGAGGGCGGTCGCGGGCTGGACCGCGCTCGGCGGATTCCTGCCCGGAGTCCTCCTCTGCTCGCTGGGCGCGCTCGCCGCGACCGTCGTGGACATGGCCGAGCCGCAGGCCGGGCTGGAGAGCATCCTGCCCTCCTGGTTCTCGCCCGTGTTCCTGTTGGCGATCGTGCTCGGCACGATCGCCAACAACGCCATGACCGCCTACAGCTCCGGCCTCGCCCTCCAGGCCATGGGCGTCCGTGTCCGCCGCTCCGTCGGCGTCCTCGTCGACGGAGCGCTCGGGGTCGTGGTGACCCTGTACGCGCTCCTCGTCTCCAACTTCCTCGACACGGTCGGCAACCTCCTCCAGCTGAGCGTCGTCGTGCTGGGCCCCAGCACGGCCGTCTACGCGACCGACATCCTGCTGCGCCGCTGCCGCTACGACGGCCGCGCGCTCGGCGACGAGAGCCCCGGCGGCCCCTTCTGGTACACCGGGGGCGTCAACCGGGCGGGAGCGCTGGCCCTGACGGCGGGCATCGCGGCGGCCGCCCTCTGTGTGGACACCCTGTACACGGGCCCCGTCGCCCGGGCCCTGGACGGCGTGGACCTCTCCCTGCCCGTCGGCATCGCCGTGGCGGCGTCCCTCTACGCGCCCCTGATGCGCCGCACGCTACGGAGCCGGGCCACCGTGCCGCCGGCCTGACCCGGGCATCCGGCGCCGGGGCACGCGCACCCGCTACGACGGGGCGTGCAGCTCACCGGTCCGTGCCACGCGGGCGTACCAGTGCGCGCTCGATTTGGGTGTGCGCTTCAGGGTGTCGTAGTCGACGTGGATGGCACCGAAGCGTTTGGCGTAGCCGTAGGACCACTCGAAGTTGTCGAGCAGCGACCAGAGGAAGTAGCCGTGCACGTCCACCCCGTCGGTGATCGCCCGGTGCACGGCGTCGAGGTGGGCGTGGATGTAGGCGGCGCGTTCGGGGTCGTGGACCGTGCCGTCGGGCCCGATCTCGTCCTCGTACGCCGCTCCGTTCTCGCTGATGACGAGCGGCAGTCCGGGGTAGCGGGCGGCGGTGCGGGTCAGCAGGTCGTACAGGGCGCTCGGGTCCACTGGCCAGCCCATCGCCGTGCGTTCGCCTGGTGCCTGGTGGAAGGCGACCTCGTCCGCGCCGGGCCAGGGGGAGTGTTCGCTGTTGCCGTGGCCGTCGTCCTGCGGCTTTTGGTCGCCGGGCGCGACGTGCGAGACGACTGTCGGGGTGTAGTAGTTGACGGCGAGGAGGTCCAGGGGCTGGTGGATCGTGGCGGTGTCACCGTCGCGGACGAAGGACCAGTCGGTCAGGTGCGCGGTGTCCGCGAGGAGGTCCTGGGGGTAGGCGCCCTCCAGCATCGGGCCCAGCCAGATGCGGTTGCCCACGGCGTCGATGCGCCGGGCCGCGTCCCGGTCCTCGGCCGAGGGGGTCAGGGGGCGCACTTCGTGGAGGTTGAGGGAGACGGCGAGCTGGGCGTCTGCGGGCAGCGCCGCCCGCAGGGTCTGGACGGCGAGGCCGTGGCCGAGGTTGAGGTGGTGGGCGGCGCGCAGGGCGGCGACCGGGTCGGTCCGGCCGGGGGCGTGGACGCCGGAGCCGTAGCCGAGGAAGGCGCTGCACCAGGGTTCGTTGAGGGTGATCCAGTGCTTGACCCGGTCTCCGAGGGCGTCGGCGACGAGGCCCGCGTACGTGGCGAAGCGCTCGGCGGTCGTCCGCTCGGGCCAGCCCCCCGCGTCCTCCAGGTCCTGGGGGAGGTCCCAGTGGTAGAGGGTGAGGGCGGGGGTGACACCGGCGGCGAGCAGTTCGTCGACCAGCTTGCGGTAGAAGTCGAGGCCCTTCTGCACGGCCGGGCCGCGGCCGGTCGGCTGGACGCGGGACCAGGAGACGGAGAACCGGTAGGCGCCCAGGCCGAGTTCGGACATCAGCCGGACGTCTTCGGGGAAGCGGTGGTAGTGGTCCACGGCGACGTCGCCGGTGTGGCCTTCGAAGACCTTGCCGGGGGTGTGGGAGAAGGTGTCCCAGATGGACGGGGTCCGGCCGTCCTCGCGGGCGGCGCCCTCGATCTGGTACGCGGCGGTGGCCGTGCCCCAGAGGAAGTCGGACGGGAAAGAGCGGACGGCGGTGAGCGGCCGGGTCTCGGACGCGGTCATAGGAGAGCGCTCCCAACGCGAAATTGGATGGAGTGGTGCCGGATAACAGAGGGGGAGGGGACGGGCGGGGGCGCGGCGCGGAGCCGGTCAGTTCTTGACGGCGCCGGCGGTGATGCCGCCCACGATGTGCTTGCCGAGTACGGCGAAGACGAGCAGCAGGGGCAGGGTGGAGATGAGTGCGCCGGTCAGGACGACGGCCTGGTCGACGGTGTGGTTTCCCGCGCCGAGGCCGGCCAGGGCGACCTGGAGGGTCGGATTGCCGTCCGGGGTCAGTGCGATGAAGGGCCAGAAGAAGTCGTTCCAGGCCTGGACGAAGACGAGCATTCCGAGGACCGCCATAGCGGGCCGGGCGACGGGGAACACCACGTGCCAGATGATGCGCAGGCTGTGCGCCCCGTCCATCCTGGCCGCCTCGACGAGTTCCACGGGCAGTGCCTCGATGAGGTATTGGCGCATGAAGAACACGCCGAAGGCGGCGACCAGGGAGGGTAGGACGACCGACTGGAGCTGATCGACCCAGCCGAGGTCGGTGATGATCTGGTAGAGCGGGATCACGCTGAGCTGCGGCGGGATCGTCATGGTCGCCACCACCAGGGCCAGCAGGGCGCCCCTGCCCTTGAAGGGCAGTTTGGCGAAGGCGAAGCCGGCCAGGGTGGAGAACAGGACGGTGGACAGCGCCACCAGCGAGGCGACGATGGTCGTGTTGACCAGTGCCTCGCCCATGTCGACCTGGTTCCAGGCGAAGGTGAGGTTGTCGAAGAGCCGGGGGCCGGGCAGGAGCGGGGCCGGGGCCTCGACCACGCGCTCGCCGGTGTGGGAGGCGGCCACGAGGTTCCAGTAAAGGGGAAAGAGGGAGACGAGGGCCGCCAGTCCGAGGAGGACGTACGTCAGCGGTCCCGCGTGATGCTGACGGCCTGCCGACTGGCGCAGCAGCCTGCGGCGCGGCGCCGGTGTGGTGGCCGGACCCCCGGGCGTGGCCGTGGCCGTGTGCGTAGGTACGGGTGTGGGCGTGGGCGTGTCGACCGTGCGGGCCATGAGCTTCAGCTCCCCGACTTCTTGCGCTTGTGGTTCGAGCGGGTGATCAGCGTCTGGATGCCGCCGATGAGCAGGAGGAGCAGGAGCATGACCCAGGCGATGGCGGAGGCCTGGCCCAGCGCGCCGGTCACCCATCCCTTCTCGTACATGAGCAGGCTCAGCGTCTGGAACTGGTTCCCGCTGCCCCCGCTGATGCCGACACTGCCGCCGAAGAGCATCGGTTCGCCGAAGAGCTGCGTGGCGCCGATGGTGGAGACGATGACCGTGAAGAGGATCGTCGGCCGGATCGAGGGGATGGTGACGCTGATGAACTGGTGCCAGCGCGAGGCCCCGTCCAGCGCGGCGGCCTCGTAGAGGTCCTGGGGTACGGCTTGCATCGCCGCCAGGTAGATGAGCGCGTTGTAGCCCGTCCAGCGCCAGGTCACGATCACCGAAATGGCTATCTGGGCGGGCCACTTGGAGGATTCCCAGGCGACCGGGTCGAAGCCGGCCCAGCCCAGGACCGTGTTGATCAGGCCGTAGTCGGTATTGAAGAGCTGGGCGAAGACGAGCGTGGCCGCCGCGATCGAGGTGGCGTACGGGGCGAGGACCGCGACGCGGAAGAAACCCCGGCCACGCAGCTTGTAGTTGAGCAGGTGCGCGAGCCCGAGGGCCATCAGCAGCTGGGGGACGGTGGAGATCACGCCGATGGTGAAGGTGTTGGCGAGCGCGTTCCAGAAGAACTCGCTGGTGGCCAGGGAACTGTAGTTCTCCAGCCCCTTCCACTGCGTGCTGCCGCCGAGTTCGACCCGGTGGAGCGAGAGCCAGCCCGTGTAGATCAGGGGGAAGAGCCCGAAGGCCGCGAAGGTGAGGAAGAAGGGGGCGACGAAGACGTAGGGGACCGCCTTCAGGTCCAGGCGGTAGAGCGTGCTGCGCAGGCCGGCGGGCGGCGGGGAGCCGCCACTCGTCGCCCGTACGGAGGTGGCCACGGGGGCGTCCTTCCGGGTGGGTGCGTAAGGGGAGATGCGTAAGGGTGGGTGGGTACGGGAGACGCGTACGTGTGGTCGGTACGGGAGGTGCGGACGGGGGCGGCCCGCCGCCCGAGAGGCGGTGCGACGGGCCGCGCCCGGCCTCCGTTACTGGTCGATCTTGTCGTCGACCAGCTTCTTGACGTTCTCCCAGGCCTTCGCCGGGTCGGTGCCGCGCTGCTCGATGTCGAGGATGCCGTTGTCGGTGAGGAAGGTCTTCACCTGTCCGTCCCAGCGGCTGATCGGGGCGGGCGTGATGCCGGCCGCGGCCTCCGAGTAGATCTTGCCGATCGGGGTGTCACCGAAGTACGGCAGTTTGGCGTCCTGGACGGCCGCCGAGATGAGCGTGTCCTTGGTGGAGGGGATGTTGCCGTTCACGCCGAAGACCTTGGCGTGCTGCGCCGGTGCGGTGAGCCAAGCGGCCAGCTCGGCCGCTTCCTTGGCGTGCTTGCCCGACTTCGGCACGGCCAGGAAGGAGCCGCCCCAGTTCCCGGCCACGGGCGGTGCGGCGATGTCCCACTTCCCCTGGTTCTCCGGGCCCGCCTGGTCCTTGATGATGCCCGTCATCCAGCTGGGGCAGGCGACGGTGGCGAACTTCGAGTTCTTGAAGGCCGCGTTCCAGGTGCCCTTCTCGTCGAACTGGCGCAGCTTGGCCGTCAGTTCGCCCTTCGTCGCCGCCACGGCGGTGTCCCACGCCTTCTTCACGCCCGGGCTGTTCTCGTAGTCCAGCTCGCCCTTGGTGTTCGCGTACTGCACCGGCTCACTGGAGATCACCGCGTTGAACAGACCGCTCGCGGAGTCGTGGAAGGAGGTCCCCTCCGGGGCGCTCTTCTTGTACGTCTCGCCGGCGGCTATGAACTTCGCCCAGTCGCCTGCCCAGAGCTTGCCGACCTCGGCGCGGTCCGTCGGTAGCTTGGCCTTGGCGAAGAGGTCCTTGTTGTAGCAGATGGCCATCGGGCCGATGTCCGTGCCGAGGCCGATGACCTTGCCGTCGCCCGTGGTGGCCTGCTTGACCTTCCAGTCCAGGAACGCGCCGAGGTCCGCGCCGCCCGTCTTGCCGAGGTCGGTCCACTTGTCCGCCATGGCCGGACCGGTCGCCTCCGCGATGTAGCCCACCTCCAGGGCCTGGATGTCCGCCAGACCGCTGTCACGGGAGAGGCGCAGCTTCAGCGTGTCCCAGTACTTCTGGCCGTCCGCGACGTTCGACTCTTCGATCTTGATGTTGGGGTGGGCCTTCTCGTACTCGGCGTAGAGCTTGGCGCCGGTGGCGTTGTCGTAGCCGAAGGAGCCGAAGGTTCCGATCCGCAGCGTGATCTGCTCGCCGCTGCCGCCGGCCGCGCCGTCGCCGTCGCTGCCGCAGCCGGTGAGCAGGGCCGCACCGGTCGCCATGACGGCGATCGCTGCGACCGCGTTGACCGCGGTGCGGCGTCCGCGTCCGTGTCTGCTGCTGGAAGTGCGCATTCCACTCTCCTCGTCCAAGGTGGTGCTCGTTGTGCGCCGGGAGGTCCGGCGGGCTGTTCGCGGCTCGGCGAGGGCCCTGCCAGGACCTGATGTGAAGCTCGTTCTCGCATCCGAGGATGGGAGCGCTCCCACGTCGTTGCCGGAAGGTTGCTGCTTGGTGGGTGCGGGTGTCAAGAGATGAACGCGGATTCGTGACGTGAAGGCGTCCGGTGCGCGTCGCGCCCCGCTTTCCGATGCGCCTTCGTCGGTTCCTGAATGCGGTCATGGCGTCGAGGTGGGATCATGAGTAGTGTGGGAGCGCTCCCATTCGTGCCTTCCGTGCGCCGGACCGGCGTAACGTGTTCCGCGTGAGATGGGGGCGGGATCCACTTCTTACCTGATCAGCCGCGACCGGCCCGGGCCCGCACCGGCCCGGAGCGCGAGAGCGCACGAGGGGAGTTCGAGAATCGTGACCGGACGGCAGAACGGCAGACCCACCCTGGAAGAGGTCGCGGCGCTGGCCGGTGTCGGCCGGGGCACGGTCTCCCGGGTGATCAACGGCTCGCCGCGGGTGAGTGAGCAGGCCAGGGAAGCGGTCGCCCGCGCTGTGGTCGAGCTGGGGTACGTACCCAATCAGGCGGCCCGGGCGTTGGCCGGGAGCCGGACCGACGCGGTCGCCCTCGTCATCCCGGAGACCGAGGCCAGGCTGTTCTCGGAGCCGTACTTCCTCGACCTGATCCGCGGGGTCAGCGCCGAACTGGCGGAATCAGACAAGCAGTTGCTGCTCACCCTGGTCCGGACCGAGACCGAGCGCCGGCGGTTCGAGGACTACCTGGCCGCCCAGCGGGTCGATGGCGTCCTGCTGGCGTCCGTGCACGGCGACGACCCGCTGCCGGACCGGATCGCACGACTGGGGCTGCCGGTCGTCATGAACGGGCGGCGCTCCGAGGCCGAACCCGTCGCCTACGTGGACTCCGACAACATCGGCGCGGGACGCGCGGCCGTCGCCCACCTGGTGGGGCGGGGCCGCAGCCGGATCGCGACCATCAGCGGTCCGCTCGACATGTACGTGGCCCGCGCGCGTCTGGGCGGCTACCGCGCGGGGCTCGCGGAAGCCGGGTTCCGGCCCGACGAATCGCTGGTGGCGACCGGGGACTTCACCGAGGAGGGCGGCCGGCTGGCGATGCGCGAGCTCCTGGAGCGCGCCCCCCGTCTGGACGCGGTCTTCGCCGCCTCCGACGTGATGGCGGCCGGTGCGCGCGGGGTGCTGCGCGAGGCCGGACGGCGGATCCCCGAGGACGTGGCCCTGGTGGGGGTCGACGACTCGACGGTGGCCCGCCTGATGGATCCGCCCCTGACGAGCGTGCGCCAGCCGATCGAGGAGATGGGCCGCACGATGACCCGGCTGCTGCTCCAGAAGATCGCGGAGGGGTCCGAAGCCGGTCATGCGGCGGGGGAGGAGTGGCGGCGGGTCCTTCCCACGGAGCTGATCGTGCGGGATTCCTCCTGAGAACTGAGGGATCCGAGCTGCTGCTGCATGGTGCTGATGCCTGATGCCTGATGCCTGATGCCTGATGCCTGAGGCCCGGGTGCGGTACGGCCCGGAGCCGTACGGAATGTAGACGGCTCCGTACGGCTCCGGGTCCTTCACCAGCGGTGTGTCACAGTGCCGGGTGGGCGTTCTTCATGAGCTCCTGGAACTGGGCGGAGAACCACTGTCCGGCGAGCGGTGCGTCCGGGAGGGACCCCGACATGCTGTTGCCGTTGCGCACGTTGCCCGTGTAGGTGGGGTCGCACATGCGGTCGAAGCCCTTGCCCTCGTCGTTCGGGATCTCCTTGCTCGCCCCGTCCGACTCGCCCGGCGGCTTGACCCACACGTACGCGTCGATGCCCGCCGCCGGGGCGGCCTGCGGCCGCTCGCCGAGGCCGGCGCCCGACTGGTTGCACCAGTTGCCGAGGTGGATGCGCCGGTCGTAGCGGCCCCCGTTGACGAAGGTGTCCACGCTCGTCAGCGCACCGGGGCCGGCCGGGCGGGCCGTGCCGCCCCAGCCGTTGCGGGAGGTGTCGATCAGCATGCCGATGTTGGCGTCGAAGCCCAGGGTGACCAGTTTGGCCCGCATGCCCTGGGCGTAGGACAGCTCGTCGGTGTAGCGGTTCCAGTCGACCCACTTCGACTGGCGCACGGAGGTGCCGTTGACCGAGTCGTCGATCTTGAAGTGGTCCTCCTTCAGGGCGCTGTAGTTGGCGGTGTTGACGATGAAGCCGTGCACGTTGGCGAGCGTGGAGCCCTCGGCGGTCGCCGCCTGCTTGAACATCTCCGCGGAGGCGCCCAGGTTGTCGTCCCAGCCGAGCCAGCCGTGGTGGCCGGCGTCCACGTAGTTGTAGACGTTGGCGACGGCACCGAGCTTGTTCAGTGCGTAGCCGACGCCCTTGATGTAGTTGCCGTTGGTCTTCATCACGTCGCAGTTGGCGACGGCCGTGGGGCGACCGGAGACGTTGGTGACCAGGTTCGGCAGCGAGTCGATCTCGACGGTGGTGACGATCCGCAGCCCCGTGTACTTGGAGTCGGCGAGGATCGCGGCGATCGGGTCGATGTACTGCGTCTTGTACTTGTCGATCTCGGTCGGCCCCAGCTCGCCGTTGGAGGCGAGTGCCGAACAGTCGCGTCCGGGCAGGTTGTAGATCACGAATTGGACGACCATCTCGCCGCTGCCCTTCTGCGCCAGCGCCGCGTCGAGGTGGGCGCGCAGGCCCATCCCGCCGTTGACACCCGCGATGGCGGCGGTGCGGTCCAGCCAGACGGCGGTGGGCTGGTTCGCCACCCTGGACCCGCCCGGTTCGGCGGCGGCCTTGGCGGACCATTCGGGGTTCACGTACATCTTGGCGCCGGCGTACGGGTTGTCGACCTTGCCGCCCGACGGCGGCGGGGTCGTGGGGGGTGTGGTGGGTGGTGTCGTCGGCGGAGTGGTCGGCGGTTGGGTCGGGTCGGTCGCGCCGTTGCACGTGACGCCGTTGAGCTTGAACGTCGCGGGCACGGCGTTCGTGCCGGTGTGCGAACCGTTGAACCCGAAGGAAGTCGAACCGCCCGTGGCCAGCGACCCGTTGTACGAGAGGCTCCTGGCGGTCACGGCCGCCCCGGACTGGGTGATCGTGGCGTTCCAGCCCTGCGTGACCTGCTGGCCGTTCGCGTAGGACCACTCCACGGTCCAGGAGGCCACCGGGTCACCGGTGTTGGTGACGATCACGTTCGCGCCGAACCCGGTGTTCCACTGGTTCGTGATCTGGTACTCGACCTTGCAGCCCGCGGCGGCGGCGCCGGCCGAGGTGCCGAAGACCGTCGCGGTCGCGCCGGCGGCCGTGACCAGACTGAGCGCCGCCAACAGGGCGGTGCGCTTGGTCGTACGGGACGTGGTGCGGGGAGTCGTGCCGAGTGCTGTGCGGCTCATCTTCTTGGAATGCCTTTCAGTTCAGGGCGCGCAGGTGGTCGCGCAACCCGGTGCCGAATGCGGTGGGGGTGCCGTCGTACGAGGTGATCAGGGCCGGTCCGGAGTTGCAGTTCCAGGTGTTCCAGGTCCAGCCGAGGTACGAGAGGGAGCGGTCGTCGAACCACTTCATGACGCGGTCGACGAACGCGTGTGCGCAGGTGTTCTCGCCGATCTCGCCCGCCACGAGGGGGACCCGGGCGGCGACCGGGGCGAGAGTGGAGTCCCAGCAGGCCTCACTGGCACAGGAGTTGAAGTTGTAGACGTGCCAGGCCGCAGCCAGATTGCCCGTCGGGTCGGTGGGGGAGTGGCTGAGCCACTGGCTCAGGTCGTTGGAGTAGGCGATGCCGGGGACGAGGACGAGATTGCGGGCGCCGGTGGCGCGGACGGCGTCCACCAGGTCCTGCATGCCGGCGACCTCGTATCCGATGCCCGGACAGGTGCCGCCGTCGCGCCAGCAGGTCCATGCCTGGGCGGTGGTGGAGGTGGCCCGGTCCGGATAGGGCTCGTTGAACAGGTCGAAGACGACCCGCCGGTCGTTCTTGAAGGTGTTCGCCACCGAGGTCCAGAACGCCGGGGTGTACTGGGCGTCCGGCATCGGCTTCTGGCAGGAGGCGTGCACGTCGGCGCATCCGGAGGAGTTGCCGGTGTACTGGCCGTACGTCCAGTGCAGTTCGACGACCGGGGTCATGCCGTGCGCGAGGACCCGGTCGACCAGCCCCTTGACGGCGTCGGCGTAGTTCGCGCCCCGGTACTCGGGCTTGATGTTGTCGAGGCCGAGCCAGCACTCCTCGTTGAGGGGGATGCGGACGGTGTTGGCCTTCCAGTCGGCGATGGCGCGCACCGAGGCGTCGTCGACGGGACCGTCGAAGATGCCGTGGCCCTGGACGCACATGAACTCGGCCCCGGAGCGGTTGACGCCGAGGAGGCGGCGGGTGGCACCGTTCCGGTCGGTGAGGCGGTTGCCGGTGACGCTCAGTTCGGGCGCCCCGGAGGCCGGGTCGGTGGGTGTGGGCGTGGGGACGGTGGGCGTCGGCGTGGGTGTGGGCGTCGGAGTGGGTCCGGGCCCGGAGTCGGTGGTGCAGGTGGCTCCGCCCAGCGTGAACGTGCTCGGCGCCGTATTGGCGCCCGACCACGAGGCGATGAAGCCGGTGGTCACGCTCGCGCCGGTGCCGAGCGCGGCGTTCCAGCTCTCGTTCACGGCGGTGACGGCCGACCCGGTCTGGGACCACTTGGCGCCCCAGCCCTGACTGACGGTCTGGCCTGCCGGGAAGCCGAAGCCGAGGCTCCAGCCGTTCAGCGCGGAACTGTTGTTGGTGACGGTGACCGAACCCTGGAATCCGCCGGCCCACTGGCCGACGACCGAGTACGTCACCGTGCAGGAGGGTGAGGCCGCGGCTCCTGCGGCCGTACCCATGACGGCGAGCGCGCAGCTCGCCGTCGCGAGCGCTGCCGTTGTGAGCAGCGCGGACGTGCGTGGGGGGTGTCGCATGAGCGAGTCCTTGCAGCGAGGGCACGCTTGTGACGGCGCGCCGACTGACGGATTCGCTCCCACTGGTTGGGGCCAGACCGTAGCGGCAACTCACGCCAAGCAACAGAGGAGTTGACGAATTTTCCATGGGAATGGCTTCGACTCTTCACGGACCTTGACGGCCTTGAGTCACGAATGCACAGTGGGAGCGCTCCCACTGGTTCAGAGCTTGTGCCCACCGTCCCCGTACGCCTTCATTCCCGAGCCGAGAGGAGAACCATCCCCATGCCGGTCCGGCGTCCGGACCGTCTCCCCGGTCCACGCGTGGGGCTTCGAGTCAGTCCACGCGTGGAGCCTCGAGGCGGCCGACGAGTTCCTCGACGAACGCCTCCAGGTGGGGCGGGCGGACGCCGGTCCGGGTGGCGACGAACCACGTGCGGGTCAGCGGCTTCGCGCCCATGCGGACCAGTGCCAGATCGTGCGAGGTCGCGTAGGGGGCGGCCACCCAGTTGGGCAGGACCGTCAGCCCCTGGCCGCCCGCCACCATCTCGATCACCAGGTCGGTCACCACCGGCATGGTGGTGATGCGGGCGGGCCGCGCCCCGGCGGGGATCGGCAGTGGCATGGACGGGATGCGCTTCTGGTCGTAGAAGTCGTAGAGGACCAGATCCGTGCCGTCGAAATCGCGGGCGGTCACGTGCGCGCGGGAGGCCCACGGGTGGCCGGCGGGCACCACCGCCACCATCTCGTCGTCGAACAGCCTGGTCAGGGACACCCGGTCCATCTGCAGGTCGGGCTTGGTCACCAGGGCCACGTCGACCAGGTCGGCGAGCAGGGCCGGGATCGGCGCGTCGTCGGCGACGGTCTCGATCCGCACCTCGATGTCCGGCTGGCGCGCCCGGAAGGCGCGCAGGACCGGAGGCAGCCACGGGAAGGTGGTGCTGCACTGTGCGGCGAACCGCACGCGCCGGTCCCGCCCGTCCCGGAGCTCCCGCAGGTCGCGCGAGGCCGATTCGAGTTCCCCGAGGACGTGGCGGGCGGCGACCAGGAGCCGGCGGCCGGCGGCGTTGGGGATCAGCCGGCGGCCCTTGCGGTCGAAGAGCGGCATCCCGAGACGGGCCTCCAGCCGGGTGAGCCGCTGGCTCAGCGCCGGCTGGCTGACGTAGAGCCGCTCCGCAGCGGCGGTCAGCGAACCGGCCTCGGCCGTGGCCTCGAGGAGTTCCAGGTCACGCAAGTCCACATCCATAACGCTGGATTATCACATGCTCCATATTCCGTCGTGGTGTTATGGGTCGAAGGCTCCTAGGTTTCTGGTGTCGGCCACCGGAACTCCCCGGCCGCCGCCCACGAAAGGAACCCCTTCCATGAGCGTCACCAGCACCAACACCAGCGCAGGCGGCAGGACGACCACGGCCCTCGTCACCGGCTCCTCCAGCGGCATGGGACTCGACATCGCCCGCGCCTTCCTGGCGGCCGGCGCGAACGTCGTCCTCAACGGCCGCGACCCCGACCGTCTCGCCAAGGCCGCCGCCGGCCTCGGGCATCCGGAGCGCACCGCCTGCGTCGCGGGCAGCACTGCCGCCCGGGAGACGGGCGAAGCACTCGTCCGTACGGCGCTGGAGCGCTTCGGGCGGATCGACGTCCTGGTCAACAACGCCGGCACCTTCGAGCCGAAGCCCTTCACCGAGGTGACGGAGGAGGAGCTCGACGGCTATCTGACGGGGAACCTCAAGGGCACCTACCTCACCACGCAGGCGGTCGTACGGGCGCTGCGCGCCCAGGGTGAGGGCGGCAGCATCGTGAACATCGGCACCGTGCTGGTCGACCACGCGCTGGCGGGCTTCCCGGCCTCCGCGCCCGTGGTCAGCAAGGGTGGTGTGCACGCGCTGACGACCAGCCTCGCGGCCGAGCTGGCCGCCGACGGGATCAGCGTCAACCTGGTCGCGCCGGGCATCATCCGCACCCCCCTGCACGAGGGGGCCGACGTGGACTCCTACGGCGGCCTCGCCCTGCAGGGCCGTGTCGGCGAGGTCGCCGAGATCTCGGACGCCGTGTTGTACCTCGCGGGCGCCGGCTTCGTGACCGGCCACTCCCTGCGGGTGGACGGCGGTCACGTCACCGGCCGTCGCATCTGACGCTTCCGCCCCCCGTCACCGCCACGAGAAGAGGAATCCCCGTGCCGTACGTCAACGTCAAGATCACCCGTGAAGGCGCCACCGCGTCGCAGAAGGCCGAGCTCATCGCGGGCATCACCGACCTGCTGGTCAAGGTCCTCGACAAGGACCCGGCGACCACGTTCGTCCTCATCGACGAGGTCGCCCTGGAGGACTGGGGCGTGGGCGGCGTCCCGACGGACGAGTACCGCCGCCGCAACCGTCCCCGCGGCTGACCCGCGGGTCAGGCCGTGCGCAGGTCCGCCGCGCACAGGTCCGGGCCGATGAAGGGCAGCAGTCGCACCGTGCTCCCGCAGTCCTCCAGCAGTCCGTCCAGGACGCCTTGATGGACGGCGCACACGACCTCGGGCCGGGCGCGGGCCAGGTCCCGGTACGGGCACTCGTGCAGCAGTACCCGCCGGGTGTCGGGGTGGGGACCCGGTGCGTCCCGGGGTGCGAAGCCCATCCGGGCGGCCGCGGCGAACACCCGTTCCGCCGCCGGACCGCTCCCGGCCAGCCGGCGCCCCCAGCCGAGGCCGGCCTCGCGGGAAGCGCCCGGGCCGCCCCCGACCGCCTCGGCCAGGGCCCGGGCGAGCTCCCGGAAGGGGGTGTCGGCCGGTTCCTCCCGGGGATCGGACCGGATGGCCGCGTATCGCAGTCGGGGTCGGCCCCGGCCCGGGCCGGCCGAGGCGGTGGCCGTGATCAGGCCCGCCTCGGCCAGAGCGGCCAGGTGGTGGCGGACGGTGGCGACCGAAAGCCCCGTGGCGGCGGCCATGTCCTCCACGCCCAGCAGGTCGTCCGCCTCCCGCAGCAGGGTCATCAGGCGCCGGCGCGACGGTGCGGCCAAGGCGTGGTGCACACGCTGGGCATCCACATCACGGGGCATTTCGGTCATGCCCCAAATGTAATCGACGCCCATGGGCCAAAAGGAGGAGGGAGTCCCGGAGTCCCGGTACCGCAGTCAGGTGCCCGTCCGGATGGCGAGGGACCACTCGTTCAGCACCCCGGCGTTCGAGACGACAGCGTCGGTGATCCTGAGCTTCCAGCTCCCCGGCACGGAGTCGCCGATCAGCGGGGCGAGCAGGGACGGCGGCTGCGAATCCAGCGTCACCCGCAGGTTCTTGGTGTTGCCGCCCGAGCGGTTGTGGATCACGGCGCGGCGGCCGCTCGGCGCCATCAGCACCACGCGAAGGTCGCCGATGCGGGGGTGCTCGATGTCGATGGTCACCGTCAGGTCCCGGACCGTGCCCAGGCCCTGGAGGGTGATCGCGTCGGTCAGACCGCCGAAGTCCTCCTCGGGGATCGTGGCGCCGGGCGCCGAGGCACCCGTGACCAGGGTTCCGGCCACACCCTGCTCGCCCGTCCGGAAGGTGAGGACCGGGCCCGGCGCGGAGACGGCCGAGATGGTCAGCCCGGACTCGGTGCCGTCCCACCACAGGGACGCCGGGCGGCTGCTGTGCGAGACGGCGGTGCCCTGGGTGGGGCCGAACAGGTCGGCGCCGTCGCCCTGGTTCCGGTTGGTCTCCAGGTCCAGGTGGCCGTCGGCCTGCAGGAGGGCGCACTGGTAGTGGCCCACCGGAGTGCCGTTCTGGAACTCGTTCGATCCCTTGATGTCGCAGTGGTAGACGGCGAGCCCGCTGGAAGTGAGCCGGGAGTCGAAGCCCGTGCGGGTGCGGTTCTCCACGAGGTAGTACTCGACGTCGCGCCGCTGCGGGTTCTGGTAGATCAGGGCCTCGTCGTACTCGCCCTGCCGGGCCTCGTAGACGCCGGGCAGGGAGATGTCGACGTCGTGCGTCCAGTGCACGAGGCGCCGCAGGTAGACGCAGACCGCGGACGGGAGGAACCCGTCGCCCAGGTTGTTGCCCGCGGCCATCGCGCAGTACGTGCCCAGTCCCGCGCTGGAGAAGTCGTCGCCCTCGCGTTCGGCCGTTCCGTAGTCGTACAAGTCCGGCCAGCGGCACAGCAGGTGGCCGCTCTCGTGGCAGAAGGTGCCGATGCTCAGGTCGGAGGCCGTGTCGCCGATGCTCGTGACGGTGTACAAGTCGGTGCGCACGCCGCCGATCTGGGCGGGGAAGCGGGAGTTGTGCGGCCAGAGGTCCTCCCTGAACTCCGTCCGGCCCGCGTACATGATGCAGAGGGAGTCGACGACGCCCCGCCCGAGCGAGTCGAACCGGCTGAAGTCCACGCCGGCGTCGACGGCGGCCTGCAGAGCCTCCGGTACGAGCCGTCCCCGGTTCGCCTTGAGCCCGTAGGCGAGGCGGGGACGGCTCAAACGCAGCGGGCCGACCACGGTGTTGGTGAAGCGGAGCCGGCCCGTCGACATCGTGCGGAAGAACTCCTTGACCGAGGAGCTGTTTCCGTTCGCCGTGAAATGGGGGCCGTTCAGCAGTGCGGAGACCTCGTCGACGGTGACCTCGGTGGGCTTGTCCGGGAAGTCGACGAGGATCGTCAGCCCCTGCACGTCGCCCTCGCTGAGGACGAAGCCGGGGAGCAGGCCCTTGTTGGGGCCGAAGGTCAGCAGGGTGTCCGGATCGGTGGTGGCCCGGTCCTCCGCCGGGACCGTCTCCATCAGCCGTTCCCTCACCACGTCCCGCCGGTATACCTGCCCTTCCCGCAGGTGCCGGGGCAGCCCCTCGGGCGCCGGCCGGGAGACCGGAGTGCCGCTGGAGACGAACCGGCGCCCCGAGCCGCCGCCGTCGGGCTCGGCGAAGCAGTACAGGCCCCGGGCGTCGTCGTAGACGACCGAATAGCCGTCGAGCGTCTCGTACCACTCATCGCAAAGCGCCTCCCGGATCCGGGCACACGAGGGCTGTCGCCTTCAGTGTCCGGTGGAACCCGGGACGGGCACAGGGCAGAAGAACCCACGCGGGGGCGGGGCAGGGTTACCCCGGTCAGGAGGATGCCGCGATGAGGTCGTGGGTCAGGGCGAAACGCGTCAGGTCGGCCCGCCGCCGCGAGCCGATCTTGTCGCGGAGCCGGTCCAGGTGGGAGTGCACGGTGTGCTCGCTGATCCCCAGCCGGACGGCGATGCCGTGGTCCGTCTCCCCGTGGGCGACCAGCTCCAGGACCTGCGCTCGCTGTCCGTGACGTGGCAGAGGGGCGCCGCGTCCGGGACCGGCCCCACGGCGAGATCGGCGGAGGCGTACGGACAGCCGCCGGCGACCAGCCGGATCGCGGCCGGCAGTTCGCGCTCCGCGGCCCGCCGGCTCAGGCAGCCGAGGGCCCCGGCGCGCAGCGCGCCCCGGACGTCGTCCGGCGGGCCGGAGGAGAGCACCAGGACGGCGACCCCGAGTCCGGCCAGCCGCGCCACCACCTCCGCCAGGCAGCCGGGCGACAGCCGGAGGTCGACGAGCAGGACGTCCCCGGCCCGGGCGTCCCCGCGCTCCACCGCGGCGGTCAGCTCATCGACCGATCCGGCGCCGAGCACAAAGGCCGGGCCGTCGGCCGCTTCGAGCTCACGGGCCACACCGTGGCGCAGCAGCGGGCAGCCACCGAGGACGGCGACCCGTCCCGCGTCCGCACTCATGCGCGCCCCTCTCCCGTACGGCCCGCGCCCGGTGGGAGCGCGGCCCCGCCCCTCCAGTCTTGGCCCCCCGCGGCGGTCCGGCATGCCGGCGGCCCGTACGTCCCCACCCCCGCCGGGACGGTTTCCGCGGACTGTTATCGTCCGCTCATGCCCGAGCTGATCACACCCACCCCCCGTCTGTACGCCTCCTGGATCGCCGCGCAGGAGGAATGGGGGCCCGACGCGCACATGGACGGCGCCGGGCTCGGCTCGGATGACGACGTGGACACCCTGGAGGGCTTCACCGCCTGGACGCAGCGGCTGCGGCGGTACGGGGACCGGGCGGTGCCGCTCGAACACGGACGCGTCCACGCCACGTACTGGTGGATCGCGGAGGGGGACGAGTACCTGGGCGCCATCGACCTGAGGCACTACCTGAACGGTTTCCTGCTCGACGCGGGAGGCCACATCGGCTACAGCGTGCGCCCCTCGGCCCGCCGCCGCGGCCTGGCCACCTGGGCCCTGGGCGAGGTCAAGCACGAGGCCCGGCTGCTGGGGATCGACCGGGTGCTGCTCACCTGCGACCCCGGGAACCAGGCCTCGATCCGCACGATCGAGGGCAACGGCGGAGTGCTGGAAGACGTCCGCGAGACCCTGATCGGCCCCAAGCGGCGCTACTGGATCGACCTCTAGCCGACCCGCCGCCACCACCTGCGCTCCACCGCCACCACGTGCCCGCTACCGCGCCGCCGGCCGGTGCGGGAACGCCGGCGCCGCGGGAGCGGGGCCCAGCGTGGTGGTGCCGGGAGCCGCCCGGTGGCCCAGTCCGGTGCGGTAGGCGTCCAGGGCCGCCTCGGTGCGGCCGGCCCGGCGCAGCAGATCACCCAGGAGCCGGCACAGGTCCGCGAGGTCGCCCGTCGCCCCGCTGCGCTCCAGCAGCGCCAGGGCCTGCACGTAGTGCTCCTCGGCGGCCTCGGGCTCGCCCCGTTCCTCGGCCATGAGGCCGAGGAGCCGGTGCGCGCCGCCCGCGTGCACGGCGCCGTGACTGTCTCCGAGGGCCAGCAGCGCAGAGAGCAGCCCGGCGGCCTCCTCGTACCGGCCGAGCCGGCGCAGTACGTCGGCCAGCTCGACCTCCACCTGGGCGGTGTAAAGGGCCGCCCGCCCGGCCGAGAGCATGTCCCGCGCCGTGCGCAGTTCCCGCTCGGCGGAGGCGAGGTCCCCGTCCTGGGCCTGTACGTAGCCGCGCATCCAGTGGCAGTGCGCCAGGTCGGTCCGCAGCTGTAGCTGCCCGTAGATCGCCTGGGCCTTGGCCAGGGAGGCGTCGGCGTCGGCCACCCGCCCCTCGGTCAGGAAGGTCCGCGCGACCTGCCGGTGCATGCCCGCCACCAGGGCCGGGTCGGTGACCCGGGGGGCCAGCGCCAGGGCGAGCTCGGCTGCGTGGGCGGCCCGGGCGTGGGCGCCCATGTCGATGTACGGCCCGATGACCGCGGCGTAGAGCAGGAGCAGGGCCTCGGGATCGGCCAGCCCGCTCGCCCCCAGCTCCTCGATGGTGGATTCGAGCAGGTAGCAGGCGTAGCGCAGTTCCCCGGCGAGTAGGTGCGCCACGGCGCGGCCGCGGATCGGGCGGGCGCGGCGGGGGAGCGGCTCGTCGGCCAGGAGTCGTTCGGCTGACTCGAAGTACCCGATGGCATCGGGGAGTTCACCCGTCTCCAGGGCGCAGTCGCCTAGTCCGAGCAGCGCCTCGACCCGCTCGCCGGTGAGCCCGAGGTCCTCCGCTTCGGCGAGCAGGCGCCGGTAGTGGAGGGCGGCCTCGCCCGCCGCGCCGGAGGCCAGGAGCTGCTGGGCGTCGGTGAGGGCGAGGCGCAGCTCGGTGGCCAGCCCGGCGGGGCGTCCGGTGGCCAGTTCCTCGTAGGAGGTGCCGAGCCGCCCGGCCAGGAAGCGCAGGGCGGCCTCCGAGGGGCGCACCTTGCCCGACTCCAGGGTGGAGATATAGGCCGGGGTGTACGAGGGCTCCGCCAACTTGCGCTGTGTCAGGCCGAGTTCGGTGCGCATGCGCTGAACCCTGCGGCCGATTTCGGCCGGTTCGTCCATGGGATCCCCCTGGTTGCTCGAACTGCCCAGTATTCAGGGGGAGCAGGGCATTGCGCACCCGTCGTGCGCCGCCTAATTTAAGCAATCGATTCAATGTGTTTACACACCTACTTAACTCCCGTCATCGCAGGAGGACTTCATGCACCACGTCAGACGCCCGGCCGCCCGGGCGGTCCTGCGGGCAGCCGTCGCGGCGGCCTGCGCGACCGCCGCCCTGCTGGCCGCCGGGCCCGTCCGCGCGGCCGGCGACCCGGTCGTGCCGCGGCTGGTGGTGGAGATTCCGGGGCCGGAGCAGGGTGGTGACGCCGGGTCGGGCCACGTCCGCGTCCCTGCGGGGGCCGGCCGGGCGGCCGGTTCCGGTGCCCGGCTCTCCGAAGCGGAGCGGGCGGCGGACGGCGAGGTGGTCAAGCTCGTCGACAACGGCCCCACCGGCGACCGGCTGGACGTGGTCGTCATCGGCGACGGCTACACGGCGGCCGAGCTGGGGAAGTTCCACACCGACGCCGAGGCCAAGTGGGCCGAGGTGACCGCCGTGGAGCCGTACGCCACCTACCGGAACCTCTTCAACGTCTGGACGGTCGACGCCGTCTCCCACGAGTCCGGAGTCTCCGGCGATCCCGACCGGACGGCCGTCCGCGACACGGCCCTCGGCTCGTACTTCTGGTGCGAGGAGATCGAGCGGCTCCTGTGCATAGACCAGCCCAAGGTGGACGCCTACGTCGCCAAGGCGCCCGAGGCCGACCTGGTCATCGTCCTGGCCAACAGTGCCAAGTACGGCGGCGCCGGCTACAACGAGCCGAGCGCCGCCCTCGGTTACGAGGGCATCTCCACCGCCTCGGCGGACAACGCCAAGTCCGGCCAGGTGGCCATCCACGAGACGGGCCACTCCCTCGGCAAACTCGCCGACGAGTACTTCTACCCGGGCGTCCCGGACTACGCGAAGTACACCGGGCCCGAGCCCGCCGAGTCCAACACCTCCAAGCTGTCCGCCGACCGGATGGCCCGGCAGCGGGCCAAGTGGTACCGCTGGCTCGGCGAGCCCTCTCCGGACGGCGGCACCGTGGGCGCGTACGAGGGCGGCGGCTACTTCGTCACCGGGATCCAGCGGCCCACCGACAACTCGCTGATGCGGGTCCTGGGCAAACCCTTCAACCTCCCCGGCGTCGAGGCGATGATCGCCGGCTTCTACAAGCACGCGAAGGCCGTCACCCCGCTCACCCCGACGGACCGCACCCTGCGGACGGCGCACACCGCGAAGGTGGCCGTGCCCCTGCTCACCGGCGGTGACGGCCGCCGGATCCTGGTCCGCTGGTACGTCGACGGCCGCGAGGTCAAGCGCCTGGCGGGCCGGACCGACGTCACGGTCGCGGAGCTGCGGCTCCCCGACCCGCGCACCCACACCCTGTCGGTCACCGCCGAGGACCGGACCCCCTCGGTCCGCGACCCGGAGATCGCCCGCACGCTGCGCTCCACCGCCGCCTGGAACGTCCGCCGGTAGCGGACCGCCGGGCGGGCGCAGCCCCGACGACGGCGGCGCGGGAGCCATCGCTCCCGCGCCGCCGTCGTTCCCCTCCCCTCCCCTCCCCTCCCCTCCGCTCCGCGGACCGGCCTAGGCGGGCTCGCCCACGGGGTCGGCGGCCCGGGCCTCGGCCCGCTCACCGCTCCGCGGCAGGCGGCGCAGGGCAAGGGCGACAGCGGCCGCCGTGTACGCGCACAGCACCGCGGCCCCGGCCCACCAGGGCAGCGGGAAGTACCCCGCGGAAGGCGCGTAGTGGGCGGTGACCTGGTGGTACTCCACCAGAGTCTGCTGGACGGCGAAACCGGCGGCCGGAGTCACCCGGAGCAGCCACTGCGCGATCCCGTCGCTGAACAGGGGGACGGTGGCCACGGCGTACGGGACCACGACGGCCGAGACGGCGAGGACACCCGCGATCAGGCGGCGCCGGAACACCGCGCCCAGGGCAAGGGCGAGCACGGCCGTGAGGGCGAGCGCCGCGGCGACGCCGATGACCACCCGGGCTCCGGTGAGCGCGGACAGCCCCACGACGGGAACCCCGTTCGACTCCAGGACCGCCGCGCCGACCGGCACCACGATGCCCACGGCGAGCAGCCCGGTCACGAACGTCACGGCCCCCACGACGACGGCCCTCGCCCCGAACACCGCCCGGGTGAGCGGCGCGCCGTCCCCGGGCCGGCGCCGGCCCGACCCGCCACCGGCGAACCGTACCGCCACCACGAGCACGATGAGCAGGGCGAGGCTCAGACCGGTCAGCATCCCCTCCACGGGGCGGCCGCCCGAGGCCGCCACGGGCGCGATGTCACCGGTGCCGGTGACCGTGATCGTGCCGTCCTTCTCCACGGCCCCGGACGGCTGGTGGTGCTTCTCCCAGTCGGTCGCGTTCATCTCGCCGACCAGCCCGCCCCGCCAGCTCCCGCCTGCGGCGGCGCCCTCCAGGCCGACGTGGTCGAAGGAACCGGCGGCCTGCGTGAAGCGCACCTCTTCCGTGGCCCCGCCCAGGCCCACCGGCCGCAGCGTCAGGTCACCGGGCGAGGTGGCGAACAGGCCGACCTGCGCCGTCTCGGGCAGCCCGAGAACCTTCACCGCGGCCACCATCACCCACCGCTCGCCGTCGGAGGACTCGTAGCCCGTGATGGTGTCGCCCGCCCGGGCCAGCCGCAGCCACCGCGGCGAGCGGGCCGAGACCGCGGCGCCGTTGGCGCTGCTCCCCGCGATGTCGTGCCCGTAGTCGTACTGCATCCGCACACCGTGCTCGCCGGTGACCATCAAGGCCGCGTACGAGGACCCCTGGCGGACGCCGTCCTTGATGATGATCCCGGCCTTCGCCCAGGGCACCAGGCCCGGGACGATCTGGTCGTGGTGGGGCGGTGGATAGGTGACGGTGCCCGTCATGGACGTCATCCGGACCGTGATGCTGCCCTCGCGCCCCATGTCCCGGTACATGAAGGCGAACTGGTCGCTGACCGCGGAGCCGTCCGGACCGGTGGGCTCGGCCGGGCAGGTGGCGGCACAGGACGCGTGGTTGCCGAAGGCGTAGAGCAGACCCAGGGCGAGGACCATCAGGGCCGCCGTGACCAGTGCGATGAGCCGGCCCGGACGCCGGAAGCGGGTCCACTCCTGCCGGAGGAGTTCGTTGTGTGTGAGCATGCTCCGGTTCTACGCAGCGGCTCGTAACGGGGTCCGAACCGCCGCTGTCATGACGCTGTTAGGTGCCGCCGGGCATGCTGGACCGCATCGGACGGGGCGGGACGGGGAGCGGAACATGGTCGGACTGCGGAGAAGGACCGTCGGGCGACGGTTCACGATTCTCTACGCCACGGTCTTCCTGGTGTCCGGGATCGGGCTGATCGGCCTGATCTACCTGTTCTCCCGCTCCGACCTGACCGTGTCCGCTCCCCGACAGCCACCGCCGGGCGGGCCGGCCACGGGCGTCGCGCAGCACGTCCTCGACCTCGAACGACAGCTCGCGGACGTACACGCCCAGCAGTCCAGGCAGCTCCTGTTCGGCTCTCTGATCGCGATCGTGGTGATGGCGGCCGTCTCGCTCCTGCTCGGCCGGATCCTCGCCGGGCACGTCCTGCGCCCGCTGCGCCTGATCACCGCGGCCACGCGGCGGATCTCCGCGGAGAACCTGGACCAGCGGCTCGCCGTGGCCGGGCCCGACGACGAGGTCAAGGAACTCGCGGACACGGTGGACGGCCTCCTGGCGCGCCTCGAGGCCTCGTTCGCCGCGCAACGCCGCTTCGTGGCCAACGCCTCGCACGAACTGCGCACCCCACTGGCGACGATCCGGGCTTCGCTCGACGTGGCCGTGGCCAAACCGCAGCCCGCGCCGCAGACCATCGCGCTCGCCGACCGGCTGCGGACCGAACTGGACCGGGTGGACCGCCTGTTGGAAGGTTTCCTCGTCCTCGCACGGGCGCAGCACGGCGCCCTCCCCGACCGGGTACCCGTATCGCTCGCCGAACTGGCGACGGAGGCACTGGCCACCCGGGCAGCCGCCATCGCCGGGAAGGAGCTGACCGTCGAGGACGGGCTGAGCTCGAAGGCGTGGACGCGGGGCAGTCCGGCGCTGCTGTCCCGGCTGGTGCAGAACGTGATCGACAACGCGATCGTGCACAACCAGGAGGGCGGCTGGATCCGGATCGCCACGGAGGACGGCGCGACCGGGGGCGGCGCGACCGGGGACGGTGCGAACCGGGACGGTGCGAACCGGGACGGCGCGGCCGGAGACGTGGCCGCCGGGGGCGGTGCCACAGGGAAAGAGGCCCGGGGGAGCGACACGCACGGGGCCGCACGCCTCGTCGTCGAAACCGGCGGGAGCGTCCTCGACCAAGACCAGGTGGACCGGCTGACACAGCCGTTCGAGCGGCTTGGCGCCGACCGGACCGGATCGCAGGAGAGTTCCGGACTGGGGCTGTCGATCGTCGCCGCGATCGTCTCCGCGCACGGCGGCAGCCTCGACCTCCGCGTCCGGCCGGAGGGCGGGCTGAAGGTGACGGCCGCGATGCCGGCGGCGGACGCCTCGAGCGGTCCGTACGGGGGGACGCTGTGAGGATCCTGGTCGTCGAGGACGCGCGCTCGCTCGCGGAGGTCGTCGCCGAGGGACTGCGCGACCAGGGAATGGCCGTGGACCTCGCGTACGACGGGCTGGCCGCCGCCGCCAAGCTCGACGTCAACACGTACGACGTGGTGGTCCTCGACCGGGACCTGCCCGGCATCCACGGCGACACGCTCTGCCGGATGATCACGGAGCGGGACGACCGCGCGATGGTGCTGATGCTGACCGCGGCCGGATCGCCCGGCGACCGGGTCAGCGGCCTCACCCTGGGCGCCGACGACTACCTCGCCAAACCCTTCCACTTCCCCGAACTGATCCTGCGCATCCGCTCCCTGGCCCGCCGCAGGCCCGCGGCCCGGCCCCGCACGCTGCGCGCCGCCGGAATCGAACTCGATCCGGTCCACCGCACGGCCCTGCGGGACGGCGCCCGCCTGGAGCTCTCCGTCAAGGAGTTCGCCGTCCTGGAGGCCCTGCTCCGGGCCGGCCCGGGCTTCCTGAGCGCCGAGGCGCTCCTGGAACAGGTGTGGGACGAGAACGCGGATCCCTTCACCAACACGGTCGCGGTCACCATGGGCCGCCTGCGCCGCAAACTGGGTACCCCGCAGATCATCACCACGACCCCCGGCGTGGGCTACCGCATCACCGCGCCCGCGCCCAGCCCTAGGTGTATTGACCTGCAGGGTTGTTGACGCGGCTGATGGGTGGTTTGCCGTCGAGTGCGGTGTGGCAGCGGTGGTGGTTGTAGGTGTGGAGGAAGTCTGTCAGGGCTGCTGTCCGTTCGTCGTTTGAGGTGTAGGGCCGTAGGTAGGCCCATTCGTCCAGCAGGGTGCGGTTGAAGCGTTCGACTTTGCCGTTGGTCTGGGGCCGGTAGGGGCGGGTGAGTTTGCCGCTCGCGCCGAGGTCGGCCAGGACGTTCTTCCAGGCCAGGCCTTTGCGGTAGGCCCAGGCGTTGTCGGTCAGGACCCGTTCGATGCGGGTGATGCCCTGGGAGTGGAAGAACGCGGCCGCGCGGGTGAGGAAGGCCGCGCAGGTGGCGGCTTTCTCGTCTGGGTGGATCTCGCTGTAGGCGAGGCGGGAGTGGTCGTCGACGGTGGAGTGGACGTAGTCGAAGCCCATGGCGGAGCGGGTGGTGCGGCCGGCCTGGCGGCCCAGGACTTTGTGGCCGCCGCCGTCGGGGATCCGGCCGAGTTTCTTCACGTCGATGTGGACCAGCTCGCCCGGGCGGTCGCGTTCGTAGCGGCGGATCACGGTGCCGGTGGGGCGGTCGAACCAGGCGAGCCGGTTCAGGCCGTGGCGGGTCAGGATCCGGTGGACGGTCGAGGCGGGCAGGCCCGGGACCGGGCCGATCCTCGCGGGGCCCAGCTTGCGGGTCCGACGCAGGTCGCAGACCTTCGCCTCGATGGCGGCCGGGGTCCGGTGCGGCGTCCTGTGAGGCCGGCTGGACCGGTCGTGAAGACCCGCCTCGCCCTCGGCCCGCCACCGGCGCACCCACTTGTGGGCAGTGGCCCGCGATATGCCCATCTCGGCTGCTACGTGGGCGACCGGACGTCCCGATGCGACCCGATCGACCAACAGGCGCCTACCGAAGACAGTCAGCCGGGCATTACGGTGGGACACGAAGACCTCCGTTGTGCAATGGGTTCCTAGACAGCTCCCACCACACCGGAGGTCTTCGCCATGTTCAAGACCTGCCAGGTGTCAACAACGCTCGTGATCAATACACCTAGGCAGACGGGAGTTTGACGACAGGCCCCAGAGGGGGCTCGGCTGCCCGGTCCGGCCGTTCCGGATGCCGCCGACGGGTCGGCGTGGGCCGGGACGGATAATGGCGGGGCACGTACCGAGCGGAGAGTTGAAGAGACGATGACGCTGAACGAAGGCCGGCGGGTGAGGCTGGCGGCGGACACCCGGCTGACCGACTGGGTCGCGATGACGGAGGGCCCTTCGGCGGGGACCGGTGCCGTCGCCGGTTCGCTGTCTTTGGCGGCGGGCACCGAGGGCACCGTGGTGCGGGTGGTCGAGCACGACCTGCAGACTCCGGAGTCCCGCGAGTACGAGAGGCTCAAGTCGCTCCTCGACGCCTTCGGCGCGGGCATGCCGACGGAGAGCAGGAAGCAGCTGGAGGAGAAGGTCGCCGGCCTGGAGCCCGCGTGGATCGCCTACCGCGCGCAGCCGCTCCGGGTGACCGTCGGGGTGCGCTTCGACAACGGATTCATCCTCGACGACGCACACGAAGACCTCTTCGTCCCCGCCTGACGCCCCCCTACGGGGCCAGGGCCGCGTCCACCGCGGCCTCGGCGTGCAGGCGGGCGGTGGGGAAGAGCGGTACGGGGCTGTCCGCGGGACCGATGAGGAGTTCGATCTCCGTGCACCCCAGGACGACTCCCTCGGCGCCCCCGGCCACGAGGTCCTCGACGACCCGGCGGTAGGCCGCCCGTGATTCCTCGCGGACGATGCCGAGGCAGAGCTCCTCGTAGATCACCCGGTGTACGAGCGCACGCCCCTCGGGATCCGGGACGAGGACGTCGAGCCCGCCCGCGGCGAGGCGGCGCCGGTAGAAGTCCTGTTCCATCGTGAACGCGGTGCCCAGGAGCCCCACCCGGCGCAGTCCGGCGCCGCGGACGGCCGCCGCCGTGGTGTCCGCGAGGTGCAGCAGCGGTACGGAGACGGCCGCCTCGACCGAGTCGGCGACCTTGTGCATGGTGTTGGTGCAGATCAGCAGGAGCTCCGCGCCCGCCGCTTCCAGCGCGCGGGCGGCATCGGCCAGTGCCTCGCCGGCTTCCGCCCAGCGGCCCTGGACCTGCAGCCGCTCGATCTCCGCGAAGTCCACGGAGTAGAGCACGCAGCGGGCGGAGTGCAGTCCGCCGAGGCGCTCGCGGGTCCGCTCGTTGAGGATCCGGTAGTACTCCGCCGTCGACTCCCAGCTCATACCGCCGATCAACCCGATCGTCTTCATGCGCCCACCATAAGGGAGAATCCGTAATGGCCGCTCAACCATAAGTCGGCCTTTGGTCACCTGTGGGTGGGACCTCCAGCTCGTCCAGGACCCGGTGCAAGGGCCGGCGCAGGGCAACGGCCACGGGCCGGGAGTCCGCGCGGGCATAGGCGGCCAGCCCCTCGCGGGCGGTGGTCACGGCGGCCCGGGGATCGTCTCCCGACAAGGCCAGCTCGACGGCCCGCGCGGTGAGCGAGGTCAGTTCCGGCACCCGTAGCCGCGCTCGGGCGAGATCGGGAGCGAGGTCGTCCCGGCAGGTGAACGCGTCCACTTCGCCGGCCAGGGTCGCCACGTGCACGGCGAGCCCGTCGGCGGTGGCGATGCGCTCGGCCCGGAGGCGTACGGTGCCGCGCTGACGGCGGCGCAGGGGGTTGAAGCGCAGGGCGCGTTCGGCTTCACGGGCGCGTGCGGCGCCCGAGTGCACCGCTTCGACGTGGGCGTGCACCCGGGCGAGGTTGTCACGGGCGGCGGCCGGCCCGCCGCCCAGCACCGCCGCGGTGCCCGTGAGGGAACGGCTCAGGCGCGCGGCGCAGTCGCCGGCGACGACCGCCAGGACGCGCTGGGGGTCGGGCGGCCACAGCAGCGGGGCCAGGAGGATGGTGACGGCCGCGCCCGCCACGGTCTCCCACACGCGGTCCAGCGCGTAGGAATCGGGGGAGGTGTTGGCGAAGACCAGCAGCGAGGACAGCGCGACCTGGATGTTGTTCGTACCGCCGGCCCGCAGGACCATGCCGACGCCCAGGCCCAGGGTCACCACCAGGGCCAGGGTGAGGGTGGAGGGCTGCCACAGGTTCAGGACGCCGATCGCGATCAGCACGCCCGCCACGACCCCCAGGATCCGCTGCAGCGAGGTGCCCAGGGCCGTCATCGGATCACCGCGCAGGGCCACCAGGGGGACCATCGCCGCGAACACCGGCGGCTGGTCGGCGCCGAGCCACAGCGCGGCCTGCCAGGCGGCGGCCACGGTGACCACGATGCGGGCGGCCGCCGGCCCCTCGGTGCGCAGGAGCGCCAGGGCCCGCCCGCTCGGTCGTGCCGGGGAGTCGGCGAGATCGGTCATCCGTTCCCTTCGGTGTGACCCCCCGGCACGGACGGTTCAGCGGCGGTGGATCCGGTCGATGCCGTACCACTCCGACACGCAGGCGGCGACCCAGTCACGCTTGTAGGTCTTCGTGAAGAACGGCTCGGCGAGGCTGCCGATGTACAGGGGCTTGTAGGCCACGTCCGTCGCACCGCGTTCGGCCTCGGCCTCGATGCGCGCGTTCTGCGCGTCCCAGGCGGTCGAGCGTGCGACCGTCATGGTCGTGAGCCGCTGGACCTCCGGGATCAGGACGGCCACCGCGGCCAGCGCGAGGCAGCCCGCCGCCACGGCCCCGGTCAGGAGGGCCGGGACGGCGTTGCGGTGTTCCCGGAGCCGGCGCCCGCCCCAGGCGCCCAGCAGGGCGCCGTAGCCGCAGAGCGCCAGCTCCATCGGCACCAGGTAGCTCGTCCAGGTACGGGCGTACGTCCACCCGGTCGGCCCGTAGCCGCTGCGCAGGCCCACCGCCACGGCGAACGAGCCCAGGATCACCACGGGCACCGGGAGCAGCAGGAGGGCGATCATCGTGCCGCGCGGCACGGTCCGGCGCGGCTCCCGCTTCTCGGGTACGACACCGCCCGGGCGGGCCCTGCCCAGGACCATCGCCAGCCCCAGCAGCACGCCGACGGCGGCGGCTCCGAGGTAGGCGGGCCGGCCGGTGACGGAGTCCCACATGCGCAGCCAGTCGTCGAAGGTGGCCCGGAGTTCGCCCGCGGACAGCAGGGACTCCTTGGCCGGCTGCTGCGCCCGGCGCCACCGGGCGCCGGGGGAGGTGTAGAGCACGATCAGGCCGGTCACCAGGCCCGAGCACCAGACGAGGCACCAGGTGAAGGGCTGCCAGTTCCGCGTCAGTCCGAGCCGGGGCACGCAGAGCAGCCCGACCAGCGTCGCGAGGAGACCGCTGACGAGTGCGAACGGCTCGCTCAGGGTGCCGATGGCGAAGGCGATGAGGAACGCGCCGACCAGACCGGTCACCCGGACGGCGGTACGGGGATGGGAGGCGGTCCGCAGGGCCAGCAGGAGCGCCCACACGCCGATGACGCTCGGTATGGTGTGCGAGATCGTGGCGGGGGCCCACAGCAGGGCCTGGTAGCTGCGGGGGCCCGCGAAGTAGACCAGTGCCTGGATGACCAGGGCGCACGCGAGCAGGACCGACAGCCGGGGCCTTCCGCCGATGAACCGGACGAATTCGCGGCCCAGCAGCACCAGTCCCACGGTGAACGTCACGGCTATGACCGCGGGCAGGACCTTGGCCCCGACCAGTCCGTCGCCGTAGATGATCCCGCTGAGGAAGGCGTTGGTGATCCTTCCGTTCTGCGTCATGTAGAAGTCGGAGGTGATGCCGAAGACCCCCATGTCGCGCGACTTCCACGCGGCGCACCAGTCGTCGGACGTGGGCCGCACGTAGAGACCGAGGAAGCATCCGACGGCGACCAGTGCCCCGGCCGCCGCGACGAGTACCGCCCCGGTGGCCGCGAAGACTCCGCGCAGGAGCGGGCGGCGCCGGCCACCGGTGTCCCTCACCCTCTCCCTCTCGGTCTCGCCCTGGCCCTCAACTGTGCTCATGTACCTGTCCTTCGCAGCGGAAGCCGGCCGTGAGAAGCGGCCGACGCGCCCGCCGCCCCGCGGTGACCTGGGGCCCGCGGAAATCCATGATGTGCACGGCCCGCGGCCCCCGGCATCCTGGGTGCGCCAGGACGGGTACGGGGCCACGAGGCCCCTCCGCGCTCCCGGGTCACCCGCGCGGCGGGCCTTCCGTGGCAGCCTACGCGGGGCGCTCCCACTATGGGGAATCAGGGTCCGCACGCACGCGGGCCCGGCGGAGGGAGCGGCGATGCCCGGTGTCCGACCCGGCCGTTGGGTGGTCGTCACGGCGGCCCTGGCGAGCGTCGCCGTACCCGTGTGTACTTCGGGCCCTCCCACCGCCCGGCACCCGGGGCAGGCCACCCGGTACACCACCCCGTTCGAGGCCGGGCACACCACCCCGTTCGAGGCGGCACACCCCGGGGACCGGCACGCCGAGCAGCAGGACGGCGGCCCGGCGCCGTTCGCCCTGCCCGTGGGCCACCGGGCCCGTTCCGGCGCCTGGCCCGGGCACGCACACCGGACGGCGCTCGAGGCCCCCACGGCGGGGCTCCTGTCGAACACGACGGCAGCCGAGGGCGTTCCGCCGTCCCTCGCCGCGGACGCGCGCTACGTCCGGGGGAGTCACGTCCTGCGGCTGGCCTCCGGCCGGTGGATGTACCTCCCGGACGGCAGGACGGCCTCGGCCGTGGTCGCCGCCGGCCATCCGGCCGCCCTGCGGCAGATCGAACGCAGCCGGGCCTGGCTGGCCTCCGGCCGGGTTCCCGGCACCTCGCCCGAACAGCGCGCGGCGGCCGAGCGGGCCCTGCTGGCCATGCGCGCCCTGCTCCTGCCCAACGGCGCCGTGGCGGCCGGCTGGAGCCACGGCTGGAAGTACTCCTGGCCGCGCGACTCCAGCTTCGCCGCGGCGGCCTTCGCACACACCGGACACGACGCCGAGGCCCACCGGATCCTGCGTTACAGCGCCGCGACCCAGCGCGCCGACGGCACCTGGGAAGCGCGTACGAAGCTCGACGGATCCGGGCCGCCCGACGCCAGGAGCCCGCAGCTCGACGCCAACGGCTGGGTCCCCTGGGCCACCTGGCAGTGGTACCAGAAGGCCCCCCGGGCCACCCGCAGGGCCCGGCTGGCCACCCTCTACCCGATGATCCGCAAGGCGGCCGACCACGCGGCGGGCTCCCTGCGGGCGGACGGGCTGCCCCCGGCCTCCCCCGACTACTGGGAACTGACGACGCCCACCGCGAACATCGGCACGGCCGCCCCGCTGCTCGCCGGGCTCAACGCCTCCGCCGACCTCGCCCGGGAGGCGAACCGGCCCGGGGACGCCGCCCGCTGGGCCGGCGCCGCGCGGCGGCTGTCGGCCGGGATCTCCACGCGCTTCCTCCCCCTGGGGTACCAGCGCACCGTGGACGGACGCCACGGGCACGACAGCGCGGTGGCCTTCATGGCGCCCCCCTTCAACGAAGCCCCCGCCGGCCTGGCCGGGGCGCTGGACACCACGTACCGGGAACTGCTGCTGCCCAACGGCGGGCTGACGCCCGGGAACGATCCCGGGGCGCGCTGGGGCGCCTACGCCTGGACCCCCAGTACGGGCTTCTTCGCGCTCGCCTGGGCCGGCACGGGCCGACCGGAGAAGGCCGGGCGGGTCCTGGACTGGGTCCTCTCCAAGCGGAACGCGCTCGGTGAACTGCCGGAGAAGGTGGACGGTTCGGGCCGGCCCTGCTCGGTCGCCCCTCTCGCGTGGACGGGCTCCATCGCCGTCCTGGCGCTCGTGGCGCTCGAGGGCACAGGGCTCCCGACCCCGCCCCTGCGCCCGTAGCGGGCCGCCGCGGCGGCCCGCTACGGGCGACAGGACCTAGGGGCTGCCCGGTGCGCCCTCCGGCGGCGGGACGGCCGGGTACCAGGGAGCGGAGGGAGGCCGGCTGCCGCGCTGCCCGGCGGCGCCCGAGGGAGGAGTCGTGACGTGCAGACCGGCGTCCAGACCGAGAACGGCGCCGACGGCCGTGCCGTCCTCGGGATTCAGGGCCGCCGGGGCACCCGTGTAGTACATCTGGGATTCGTACCAGGACGGTCCGCGGTCCGTTTCCGAGATGCCTATCGTGCCCGAACCCGCGCGGCCCGCGAACAGGTCCCCCGCGATTCCGACGGAGCCGTAGCCGCCCTGGCCGCCCAGCTCGTCGAGCGGGGAGAACTTCGGTACGGGCCCGTCGGTGGTGGCCGTGCTCGTGGCGAAGGTGCCCGTGCCGGGGCGGCGGAAGTACAGGGCGACGGCCTCGCCCTCCGCGCACGCCGCGAGCGGCCCGGTGGTCGCCGGCAGCTTGGTGGGTACGGGGGGGCCGAGCGGGGCGTCGGGTGCGTGCTGGATCCAGGCGAACACGCTCTGGGCCGTGGCCGCGTACACGTGGCGCCGGCCGGACGCGTCCGTGGCGGTGACCGGGTCGCCCTGCAGGCCGGCGCCGCCCAGGGAGGCCCACGCGCCGAAGGCGCCGTCGGGGGCCGCCTGCGTGCTGGCGCGCAGGGTGCGCCGGGAATCGCGTACGTAGACGGTGATCCGGCCGGTACGGTCCTGGGCCACGGCCGGTCCGCTGATCGCCGAGGTGCCCGTCACGTCGTCCTTTTCCGGGGTGCCCAGCGACAGCCACGGGCCGAAGTCGCCGTCGGGCGCCGCCTGCACGGAGTACACCAGGTCGCGCCGGTATTCCTTCGGCGTGGCGCCCAGCGTGGTCCGGGTACCGAAGACCCCGACCCTGCCGTCGGGGAGCCGGACCGCCGTCGCACCCGTGTCCATCCCGGTTCCGGCGAGGAACTGGGGCCCTGTCCAAGGGGTGTTGCGTCCGATCCGGGACCAGTAGGCCATCCGGCCGTCCAGCACGGCGAAGGCCCACAGCCGGCCGGATGCGCCCTCGGTCATCCAGGAGCTGACATCGCCCCGGCTGTAGCGGATGGTCCGGTTCCAGCCGGCGCCGGTGGGCCGGGTGGCCGTCTTGCGGTCGCCGCAGCCGGCGGGGCTGCCGCACCAGTTCTGGTGGTCGGTCCAGGCGTAGGTCTTGAGGTAGCCGAGCTTCTCCGCGGCGGTCTTCGGGTCGAGGGCCGGGGGCAGGGCGGTGGTGGGATAGCTCATGTAGTTCTGGATGGAGAAGTGCGGCCGGTCCGTGGACTTCGCGTAGCGCTCGGCCGCGGCCTGCACGAACCGGGCACCGTAGAGATGGTCCTGGTGGTCGAGGAAGTTGCCGCCGATGCGCGTCCGGCCGGGCGTCGGGTCCTGCGTCCGTATGGTGGTCGGCCGGTACATCGCGAATATCCCCGCGATGGCCTCCACGACCTGATCCTTCTTGTACGAGAACCCGGGCTTGACCGGAGTCCCCGAACTCACCTGGACACCCAGGGCGGGGACGCGGCCGTCCCACAGTCCGCGCAGGCTGTCCGGATTGTCCCCCGAGATGCTGCGGGCCTCCCGCAGCTGCATCCACACCAGGTTGACCTCGGGCCGCGCCACGAGGACGTCCACTTCGGCGCTCCCGCCGCCGACGGTGGGTATGGAGCGGCGCTGCCAGGCGCTGGTGCGGTCGCCGGTGCTCATCTGTGCGTAGGCGGCCCGTATGCCGTTCTGCCGGGCCTCCGCGTAGGCGGCGTGGTTGGCGGGGACGACGGGGTCCTGCAGGTGCGGGCCGTGGGCCTCGTTGTGGCCGTCGGACTCGCCGGCGGTGAGGAAGACGGTGGTGACCTTGATGCCCGTCGCTATGGAGCGGCTCAGGTCGGGGTTCATGAAGAAGAGGTCGTCGTCGGGATGTGCGACGACCTGGAGGACCGTGCCCTCGGTCACACTCGGGCGGGGGGCCGCCCCGGGGGCCGCCGGTTCCGATATGGTCCCGTCGCCGTAGGCCCAGGTCGTCACTCCGACGGCGCCGACGGTGAGCACGGTGAGTACGGCCGCGAGGCGGGTGCGGCTGGCCAGGGACATCTGCAACGCCTCGGGAGTCGGTCGGTCGGGTGCGAAGTTGGGCTGCGGGGCGGGTCGATGCCCCGTTGGCCCCACCGCTCTCCGGAGACGACCGGGTCTGATTATGCCTCGCGCGCGTGCGCCTGACACACCGTCAGGTCCGGTATCCATCGACATCGAGTGACTTTCCCCCTATCACCCATGTTGGGCCTTTTTGTCCCTATACATCAGGAGTGGATCCCTGCCCCGTGCCCCCGTGAACCGCGCCGCCCCCGCCGAGGCCGCAGGCCCGGCGCATCCGGCTGTCCGCGGAGCCCGTCCCCTGGTGGGCGCGGCAGCGGCCGCCCCCGCGGCACCTGGCGAGACGTCGGCGGCCGGGTCGCGCAGCGTCCCCGTGGTCGCGCGGGGAGGGTGCTTCGCGTGTGAGCGGATCCACACGGCGGGCGACACTGCCCGAGGTTCGCGGCGGGCCGCACGCCAGGCCGACGATCGTCTCGAATCCGTCGCGCACGGTACACCCCCCACCATGATCAACATACAGGGGCGCAGGGGGCTTGCGGCAAGCCCGGGGGCGTGTCGAAGAATCGTCGGCCGGGGCCGCGACCCACGGCCCCTCGCCTCTGCCCACATACCGGAATGGGAGTTGCCGCATGCGTGTGGTGTTGTCGACGTACGGGTCGCGCGGGGCCGTGGAGCCGATGGCGGGGCTGGCGGTGCGGTTGCGGGAGTTCGGTGCGGACGTGCGGATGTGCGCACCGCCCGACGAGGAGTTCGCGGTACGGCTGGCCGGGCTCGGCGTGGAATCGCTGCCGGCCGGCAGCGCGGTGCGCCCGCTGGTGACCTCGGTGACGCCGGGATCGGCGGAGGGCCTGGCCCGGCGGGCGGCTGATCTGATGACCGCGCAGTTCGACATCGTCGCCGCGGCCGCCGAGGGGGCGGACGTGCTGGTGGCCACCGGTCCGCTGCCGGTCACCGCGGGCGCGCGGTCGGTGGCCGAGAAGCTGGGTCTGCGCTACGTGCACGCGAGCCACCAGCCGGTCAGCCTGCCGTCGCCCCACCGGCGGCCGCCCGCGCGGCGGGGGCAACCGCTGCCGCCGGACGCCACCGACAACCTGGCGCTGTGGGACCAGGACGCCCGGATAGCGGACGCCATGTTCGGCGAGACGCTCAACACCCTGCGGACGGCGGCCGGCCTGGCGCCGGTGGACTCCGTCCGTGACTACGCCTTCACCGCCCACCCGTGGCTGGCCGCGGACCCCTTCCTCTCCCCGTGGCAGCCGACGGCACTCGGCGTGGTGCAGACCGGAGCGTGGTGCGCACCGGACGAACGCCCGCTCCCCGCCGAGCTGGTGGAGTTCCTGGATGACGGCCCCCCGCCCGTCTACCTGGGCTTCGGCAGCATGCCCCAGGGCGCGCTCGAAGGGGTCGCGCGGGCGGCCGTCGAAGCGATCCGGGCGCGGGGCCGCCGTGCGGTCGTCTCCCGGGGCTGGGCCGAACTGGCCCTGGCCGACGGCCGGGACGACTGCCTCCTCGTCGACGAGGTCAACCATCAGGCGCTCTTCCGCCGGGTGGCCGCCGTCGTGCACCACGGCAGCGCGGGCACCACGACGACCGCCGCGCTGGCCGGTGTGCCCCAGGTGGTGCTGGCCCAGGGGGCGGACCAGCCCTACTGGGCCGGCCGGGTCACCGACCTGGGCATCGGCGCGGCCCACGAGGGCCCGGCCCCTGCCGCCGAGGCCCTGTCGGCCGCACTGCACACGGCCCTGGCCCCGGAGACCCGCGCCCGTGCGGCCGCCGCGGCCCCGGCGGTCCGCACCGACGGGACGACCGTGGCCGCGCGGCTGCTGCTCGAGGGGGCCGCCCGGACCGCTTGACCTCCACTCCGGCCGAGGTGCCACCGGCCGGGGACCCGGGCGGCGGGCCCGGCCGGTGGCCCCGGTCGGCCCCGCCCTCATCCGGTCGGCCCAGCGCGCCCCAGGGTCGAATCCGCAGGCCGGGGCCGTACGTTCCGCATCCCGTCGGGCCCGCCGTCTATCCCGGCCCGCCCCGCGGATGGGAACCTGAGGCTGCCGCTCAGCCGAGCGCGGGGCGCCCGCACCCTCCCCCCGACCCGGGTCGCCCCCCTGCCGCCGACCTGCCAACAAGGGAGTTCACCGCATGCAGACCCGTTCAGCCGATGATGCGCGCAAGCGAGTGGTGTGGGGGATAGCCCTCGTCCTGATCGCGGTCACGGCGCTCCTCGGAGCCGGGCCGGGGGCCGCCACGGCGACCGCCTTGCCCGCCCCGCCCGTCCCCGTGCTCACCTGGGGCCCCTGCGCCGACGACCAGGGCGACGGCTTCGAGTGCGCGACCGCGCAGGTGCCGCTGGACTACCGCGAGCCCACGGGAAGCACGATCCCGCTGGCCGTCACCCGCCGGCTCGCGGCCGACCCGGCCCACCGCACCGGCGTCCTGGTGCTGCACCCCGGCGGACCCGGCAACTCCGGCGTGAACTTCGCCCGCAACAGCTACGCCGCTCTCCCCGCCGCCCTCCGTGACGGCTTCGACGTCGTCGGGTACGACATGCGGGGCGTGGCCCGCAGCGGCCAGGTGGAGTGCTGGAACGACGCGGAGTACTCGGCCGCCGTCGACGCCGCGCGCGGGGTCCCCGGACCGGGAGCCCTGCGGACCGCCATCCGGCAGGGCCAGGAGTTCGCCGCCGCCTGCCGGGAACGCGCCGGCGGCCTCGTGCCGTTCATCGGCACCGGGTCGAACGCCAAGGACCTCGACCTGCTGCGCCAGGCCCTCGGCGAGGAGACGCTCACCTTCTACGGCCGCTCCTTCGGCAGCTATGTCGGCACCGTGTACGCCGCCCAGTTCCCCCGGCGCGTGCGGGCCATGGTCCTGGACGGGGCCTACGATCCGCGCCGCTACGCCGACGTGCCGTACGCCTACGACGCCGCGCAGTTCACCGCGCTGGACACGGCGGTCGGCCGGTTCCTCGACTGGTGCGCGCAGAACGCCACCGCCTGCGGATTCGGCGCGGGCAAGCCCCGGGAGGCCTTCGATCAGCTCAAGCGGGACCTCGACGCCGATCCGGTCATCACCCCGAGCGGACGCCCGGCCACCGGCTACACCCTCGCCTACCGCCTGATGTTCAACATCAACTCGGGCAAGGAGATCTGGCCCTACCTGGGCGAGGCGCTGGCCGCGGCCCAGGCGCACAAGACCTCCTTCCTGCTGTCACCCCCCTCACCCGGGTCCTTCGACTTCCTCAACGTCAACCTGGCCGTCGAGTGCGCCGACCGCGTCTACCCGACCAGCCGGCTCCTCCTGGGCGCCATGGTCGGCGCACAGTCCGCCTCGGCGCCCCTGCTCGGCCCGCCCATCGGCCTCGGACCGCCCACCTACGACCACAACCACGCGCCCGCCTGCGCGCAGTGGCAGGCGGAACGCCCGAGCCGCTACGAGGGCTCCTACCGGGCGGCCGGATCCGCCCCGATCCTGGTGCTCGGCACGACCGGGGACCCGGACACTCCGTACCGCGACGCAGTGGTCCTGGCCGGGACGCTGGAGGCCGGCCGGCTGCTGACCTTCGACGCCGAGGGTCACACCGCCTACAACCGGAGCGCGTGCGTCAGCGCGCTCGTCAACGACTACCTGGCCACCCTGGCCCTGCCCGCACGGGGCACGGTCTGCGCGGACGAGACGCCCCCGGAAGCGCTCGGCCGGCGCACCACCGGTCCCGTGGAAGCCGACGAGACGAACGACGTGATCCCCACCCTGCGCTGACGGGGGATCCGCCTCGGCTGCCCGCCCGGGCCGCTCGCCTCAGCCGGCCGTCGCGGGTGAGCCGGGGCGGGCCAGGCGGGCGAGGTAGCGCACGAGTCCGGTCGCGTCCTCGCCCGCCCAGCCCACGTACCCGTCGGGCCGGACCAGGAAGAGCCCCTTGCCGTACGGCTCGTACGGTCCGATCCGGTGGACGTGCAGGAACTCCGAGCTCACGGGCGGCAGTTCGGCATCCGTGCCGACGGCCAGCAGCGTGAACTGCGGCCCCCGGAACAGGTCGAAGAGCCTGCGCCCGTCCGGCAGGGGGCCGTCGGGGGCCCGGTCCCCGGCCTCCAGCGCGCCCGCGGCCCCTTCGGAGAGGGGGCCGCCCCGATAGCCCAGGCCGAGCTGGCGGGTGGCGTCGCCGCGCTCCGCCTGGCCGCGGTGGATCCGCGTGGACAGGCCCAGTACGTGCGCGGCGACGGGCTGACGTTCCTGCTCGTAGGTGTCCAGGAGCGCGGGGTCCGCGCCGTGGCGCAGCACCTGTCCGAGTTTCCAGCCGAGGTTGTAGGCGTCCTGGACGCTGGTGTTGAGGCCCTGGCCGCCGGCCGGGGAGTGCACGTGGGCGGCATCGCCCGCGAGCAGCACCCGGCCGGCGCGGAACCGGTCGGCCATGGCGGCGCGGGGCCTGAAGTCGGAGGCCCACCGGACCTCGATGACGTCCTCGGCGCTCAGGTGGGTCAGGGCGGCGACCGCGGCCGGGATCTCGAGGGCGTCGCAAGCCTCGGTCCGCGCGACGAACTGGTGCTCGTCGGTGCCGGGCAGCGGGCACAGCGCGGCGAAGCCGCCGTCCGCTCCCGGGAACAGGTGCCAGTGGTCGCGGTCCAGGGCGCCGGGGCGCAGCCGGACGTCGGCCACGGCCATCGGTGCGGGATCCACGGTCTCGCCGGTCATGCCGATGTCCAGGGCCTTGCGGACGGTGGAGCGGCCGCCGTCGGCGGCGACCAGGTAAGCGGCGCGCAGGGTACTGCCGTCCGAGAGGTGCGCGCTCACCCCGTCGGCGTCCTGGTCGAAGCCGGTCAGGGCGGCGCCGAAGCGGACCCGGCCGCCGAGCCCGGTGAGGCGCTCGAACAGGATCTCCTGGGTGCGCCACTGGGGCAGGAGCCGGGCCCGCGGATGCGGCTCGGTGTCCGTGGGGCCGCCGACGCCTGCGTCTCCGAGCATGTCGTGCTCGCCCACGGGCCTGCCGTCCTGCCAGATCCGCCCGATCGGTGCGTGGGCGCTCGCCTCCCGTACCGCGTCCCCCACTCCGAGGTCGTCGAAGACCTCCAGGGTCCTGGGCTGAAGCCCCTTGCCCCGAGAGCCGGGGAAGAGGGCGTCGGCCCGCTCGACGACCAGTGCGTGGACGCCGCGGCGGGTGAGGTCGAGGGCCAGGGCGAGTCCCGTGGGGCCGGCGCCGACGACGAGCACGTCGGGAGCTCCGATTTCCTTAACGCTGTTAAGTGCGGTCATGGGTACGAGAATGTGCTTAACGCTGTTAAGTTGTCAAGGTGGTGAAAGAAGAACGAGAAGCGAAACCCGAACGGGCCCGGCTCGACCGGGCGACGGTGGCCGCCACCGCCCTGCGCCTGCTCGGCGAGGTGGGGCTGGAGGGGCTGACCCTGCGGGCCATCGCCAAGGAGCTGGACGTCAAGGCGCCCGCCCTGTACTGGCACTTCAAGGACAAGCAGGCCCTGCTCGACGAGATGGCCACCGAGATGTTCCGCCGGATGACGGCGGACCTGGACGCGGCCCGTCCGCCCCGGGACTGGGTGCGGGCACTGGAGGCCGCGATGCGGGGCCTGAGGGGGCACCTGCTGCGCTACCGGGACGGAGCCAAGGTCTACAGCGGTACGCACTTCACCGACATGAGCTACGCCGCTCCGATGGAAGGCCATCTGCGGACGCTCGTCGCGGGCGGCTTCACGGCCGCCGGGGCTGCCCGGGCCTGGTTCACCGTCTACAGCTACACCATCGGGTACGTGATCGAGGAGCAGTCGATGGGCCCGCTGCCCGGCTCGGACGGTGAGGGCTACGACCTGGAGGCCCGCGCCGAACGGCTCGCCGGCTTCCCGCTGACGGCCGAGGCGGGCCCCGAGATGTTCCGCGACCAGGACGCCGGCTTCGAAGCGGGCCTCGCGGCGGTGCTCGCGGGCATCGCCACGACCCTGCTCCCGCCGACCGCGCGGCCGGCCCCGCAGGGCCCGTGAGCCCCGCCCGTCACGCCGGCCCCGTCAGGCCGTCGGAGCGGCGACCGCCGCGCCCGGCACCTCGCGGCGGAGCGCCGGCGCAGGGGCGGTGACCATGACGGCGGCCGCGACGGCGCCCAGGAGCATGATGCCGGCCGCCCACCAGAGCGCGACCCCGAAGCCGTGCACCAAGCCCTGGGCCTCGATCAACCGCTGCGCCGGGGACCCGGGGACGCGGTCGGCCGACTCCGCCGGACCCGCGAGGTGCGCGGCGACGTAGGCCGTCGCGGCCGTGCTGGCGATGGTGTTGAGGAGCGCCGTTCCGATCGCCCCGCCCACCTGTTGGGCCGTGTTGACCGTGGCCGAGGTGACCCCGGAGTCCCTCCGCGCCACGCCTTGGGTGGCCGTCGACATCACGGGCATGAACACCAGGCCCATGCCGAACCCGAGGACCAGCATCGCGGGGAGCACATGGGTCGCGTACGCGGAGTCCACCGTCAGCCGCGTGAGCAGGACCAGGGCCAGGGTGGCCAGGAGCAGCCCGGGGACGATCAGTGAGCGGGGGGCGAGCCGGTCGAGGAAGCGCGCGGAAACCTGGGTGGCCCCGGTGATGGTCGCCAGGGTCATGGGGAGGAAGGCCAGCCCGGTCCTGACGGGGGAGTAGCCGAGGACGAGCTGGAAGTAGTAGGTCATGAACAGGAACAGGGCGAACAGGCCGATGGTCGCCAGGGCCATGGTGACGAGGCAGCCGGCTCGCGTCCGGTCCCTGATGATGTGCGGCGGGAGCATGGGGTCGCTCGCTCGTGTCTGCCACCAGGCGAACACGGCGAGCAGGGCGGTACCGCCGGCGAGGAGGCCGATGACCAGGCCGTCGGACCAGCCGCGCGGTTCGGCCTCGCTCAGCCCGTAGACGATCGCCACGAGTCCGCCGCATCCGAGGACCGCTCCCGGGACGTCGAGCTTCGCCCCCGTACGTCCCGTGCCGCGCAGGACGGCGAAGGCGCCGATGACCGCGATCGCGGCGATGGTCACGTTCACGTAGAGGCACCAGCGCCAGTTCAGGTACTCGGTGAGCAGGCCTCCGGCGATCAGGCCGACGGCGCCGCCGCCGCTCGCGATCGCCGCGAACACGCCGAAGGCCTTGGCGCGTTCCCTGGGGGTGTCGAAGGTGGTGGCCAGAAGCGACAGGGCGCACGGCGCGAGGAGCGCGGCGAAGACCCCTTGCAGGGCCCGGGCCGCGAAGAGCATCCCCGGTCCGCTCGCCGCGCCGCCCAGGGCGGAGGCGAGGGCGAAGCCGCTCAGGCCGATGACGAACGCCCGCCTGCGGCCGATGAGGTCCGCGAGGCGCCCGCCGAGCAGGAGCAGCCCGCCGAACGCCAGCGAGTAAGCGGTGATCACCCACTGCCGGTTGCCGTCCGACATCCCCAGATCGCGCTGGGCCGAGGGGAGCGCGATGTTCACGATCGTGGCGTCGAGCACGACCATCAGCTGGGCCAGCCCGATCACGGCCAGCGCCCACCAGCGCCGGGGATCGGGAGGGCCCGCCGGTGCGCCGTCGGCGGGCCGGGGCACGGCTTCGGACATCGGGCCGGGTGAGGTTCCGCTGGCGGACGTCATGCGGTCAGCCAAACACGGATCGTGACGCTCAGCCCGCCTGGAGGTCCGGCGGTGGGACCCTGCGTCCCCAGCCGGAACGGCCGGACGGGTGAGCGGGGCGGCGGGGGCGGTCCGCGTGGCCGGAGCCGTCCGCGTGACCGGAGCGCGCCGCGTGTCCGGAGCCGTCCGCGTGTCCGGAGCGACCGGAAGGCCCCGAGTGAGCGGACTGACCGGGAAGGCCGGGCCGACCCGTACGCACGCCCGGCCCGGCGCACCGCGCGGCACGCGCGGCGTCCGGCAGGGCTGCTGTCACCCGCTGGCGGCGGACATGGAGGCGGCGCAGGGCCGCGTACAGGGCCGCGGTGACCACGCTGGCGGCGCACCAGGCGCCGAGGATCACGAGGATCGTGCTGAGGACGGCCACGGGGACTCCTCGGGGTGTGAAGGGCACCGCCTGGGCGAGCCGGCAAGGTGGTTGCTCGCCGTGACCGACCAGTACCCGGGGGAGACGGACTTCACGCCCGCCACCCCCGCCCCCGTCGCGGACGCCGCTACGGCGCGATCGGCAGCTGCCGCTTGTGCTCGGTCAGGCGGTAGCGGCGGACGATCGTCTCGAAGGCGCGCTCCCCGACCGGCTTGCCCTCCAGGAAGTCGTCGATCTCGTCGTACGTGACACCCAGCGCGTCCTCGTCGGCCTTGCCCGGGTCGAGGGTCTCCAGGTCCGCCGTGGGCGTCTTCCAGACCAGCTCCGCCGGGGCGCCCAGGGCGTCGGCGCAGGCCCGTACCCGGCGCTTGGTCAGGCCCGTCAGGGGCACCACGTCGGCCGCGCCGTCGCCGAACTTGGTGAAGAAGCCGGAGACCGCCTCGGCGGCGTGGTCGGTGCCGACGACCAGTCCGTCGTGCGCGCCGGCCACCGCGTACTGGGCGATCATCCGCTGGCGGGCCTTGATGTTGCCCTGCACGAAGTCCTGGTGGTGGGCGTCGCGGAAGACGGTCCCGCCGGCCAGGGAGGCGGACAGCGCCGCGTCGCTCGCGGGCTTCACGTCCACGGTCAGCACCCGGTCGGCGTTGATGAAACCGAGGGCGAGCTGCGCGTCCCTCTCGTCGGCCTGGACCCCGTACGGCAGTCGCATGGCGTAGAACACCGCCTCGTGCCCGGCGGCGCGGACCCGCTCCACGGCGAGCTGGCAGAGCCTGCCCGCCGTCGTGGAGTCCACGCCGCCGCTGATCCCGAGGACCAGGGAGCGCAGGCCGGTGGACGTGAGCCGCTCGGCCAGGAACGCCACCCGGCGCTCGATCTCCCGCTGGGCGTCGAAGGTCTCGGCGACCAGGAGCTCCCGGGCGATCTCCTGCTGCAGGGCGGTGGACGCCGGCTGGCTCACGGCTGCTCCTCATGATGGTTCGTCGGTCCGGAAACGATGCGCTGTCCCGCCGACCCTAGCCGAGCGCGCGGGTGAGCCGCGTCTCACCCTCGTGGTGGCGCTTGTCTATGCAACGAGTTGCATAGAAGGATCGGGGCATGGCACTTGAGCACGCGATCCTCGTCTCCCTGCTGGAGCAGCCGGGTTCCGGATACGAGCTGGCCCGCCGGTTCGACCGCTCCATCGGCTACTTCTGGACCGCGACCCACCAGCAGATCTACCGCGTGCTGAACCGGATGGAGGCCGACGGCCGGCTCGACGTCCGCGAAGTGCCGCAGCGGACCCGGCCGGACAAGAAGGAGTACTCCGTCACCGACGCCGGCCGCGCCGCCCTCTCGGCCTGGCTCCACGAGCCGATCCAGGCCGACACCGTCCGCCACGAGCTCGCCGTGAAGATCCGCGGCGCGGCCTTCGACGATCCGGCCGCCCTGATCCGCGAGGTCGAGCGGCACCACCGGACGCACGCCGACCGGCTCACGCACTACCTGGCGGGAGAGCTCCGCGATTTCACCGGACCGCAGGCTCCGGCCTCGGGCCCCTCCGACGCCGGGCGGGAACTCCAGCACGTCGTGCTCCGCGGCGGCATCGCCTACGAGCGCATGCAGCTCGCCTGGCTGGAGGACGTACTGGCCACCCTCCACCGCCTGACGGCCCCCTGACCGGAAGCCGCCGCACCCCCCTACCCCTCCCTCGATCCTTCCCTCCCCCTGCTTCCTCCTCGTCCCGTCCTCTTCACCCCTCATTCGACCCATCCGACGCATCCTCCGACCGGAAGGCGAACGCCCATGAGCGACCCGCTGCTGTTCAACCCGCGCACCTACGACCCCGCGCACTTCGACCCCGAGACCCGCCGGCTGCTGCGCGCGACCGTCGACTGGTTCGAGGAGCGCGGCAAGCGCCGGCTGATCGAGGACTACCGCACCCGTGCCTGGCTGGGGGACTTCCTCGCCTTCTCCGCGAAGGAGGGACTGTTCGCGACCTTCCTGACCCCGGAACCGGCCGCCGGCCAGGACGGGCCCGACAAGCGCTGGGACACCGCGCGCATCGCCGCCCTCAACGAGATCCTCGGCTTCTACGGCCTCGACTACTGGTACGCGTGGCAGGTCACCATCCTCGGCCTCGGGCCCGTCTGGCAGAGCGGCAACGCCGCCGCCCGCGACCGCGCCGCCCAACTCCTCGACGCGGGCGAGGTGTTCGCGTTCGGCCTGTCCGAGAAGACCCACGGCGCGGACATCTACAACACCGACATGCTGCTGGAACCGGCTGCCGACGGTTCCGGCGGCTTCCGGGCCACCGGCTCGAAGTACTACATCGGCAACGGCAACGCCGCCGGCCTCGTGTCCGTCTTCGGCCGCCGCACCGACGTCGAGGGCCCGGACGGCTACGTCTTCTTCGCCGCGGACAGCCGCCACCCCGCGTACGACGTGGTGAAGAACGTCGTCGACTCCTCCAAGTACGTCAGCGAGTTCCGCCTCACGGACTACCCGGTCGGCGCCGAGGACGTCCTGCACACCGGCCGCGCCGCCTTCGACGCCGCCCTCAACACCGTCAACGTCGGCAAGTTCAACCTCTGCACCGCCTCGATCGGCATCTGCGAGCACGCGATGTACGAGGCCGTCACCCACGCGCAGGGCCGCATCCTCTACGGCCGCCCCGTCACCGCCTTCCCGCACGTGCGCCGCGAGCTGACCGACGCGTACGTCCGCCTCGTCGGGATGAAGCTCTTCAGCGACCGCGCCGTCGACTACTTCCGCTCCGCCGGCCCCGACGACCGCCGCTACCTCCTCTTCAACCCCATGACCAAGATGAAGGTCACCACGGAGGGGGAGAAGGTCATCGACCTGATGTGGGACGTCATCGCGGCCAAGGGCTTCGAAAAGGACACCTACTTCGCCCAGGCGGCCGTCGAGATCCGAGGCCTGCCCAAGCTGGAGGGCACGGTCCACGTCAACCTGGCGCTCATCCTCAAGTTCATGCGCAACCACCTGCTGGAACCGGCCGACTACGCCCCCGTCCCGACCCGCCTCGACGCGGCCGACGACGGGTTCCTCTTCCGCCAGGGCCCGGCCCGCGGCCTGGGATCGGTACGGTTCCACGACTGGCGCCCGGCCTACGACGCGTACGCCGCCGTGCCCAACGTCGCCCGGTTCCGCGCACAGGCCGACGCCCTCTGTACGTTCGTGGAGACCGCCGCCCCCGACGAGCGGCAGAGCCGCGACCTCGACCTCCTGCTGGCGGTCGGCCAGCTCTTCGCCCTGGTGGTGCACGGCCAGCTGGTCCTGGAGCAGGCCCGGCTGACCGGCCTGGACGAGGACGTGCTGGACGAGCTGTTCGGCGTCCTCGTACGGGACTTCTCCGCGCACGCCGTCGAACTGCACGGCAAGGACTCCGCCACGGCGGACCAGCAGGCCTGGGCCCTGGGAGCGGTCCGCCGCCCGGCCGTGGACGCGGACCGCTCGGCGCGCGTGTGGGCCCGGGTGGAGGGTCTCGCGGGGGCGTACGAGATGAAGCCCTGACGCCCGGCCGGGCCTGGTCCTGGGCCAGGCCCGTGCCCGGGTCAGGCCGGGGCCTGACCCGCGATGCGGGCGAGCAGCGCCTGCAAGGCGATCGCCCCCTCCGGGCGGCCCAGAACGACGGCATCTACGACGCCGACCAGGGACTTTGGGCCCGGGTCTCTCATCGTGGGCCGCTCCGTCCTTTCGGCCGGTGCGCACACGGCCCTGCGGGGTGTTGGCTGGAAGGAGCCGGAACAGCCGGAGCCCACACCCCCGAGAGGCTGGAACGCCATCATGTCGACGTCCACGGAGCAGAGGGCGGAGGTGATCGCAGAGAACCGCACCCGCAAGGGTCTGCTGCCGCTGTGCCTGAGCGAAGCAGCGGAGCGGTTCTCCTTAGAGGTCCTTCTACGGAATGCGCGCGGTACTGGCGCTCTTCCTGATCGACACCGCCCACGGCCTCGGCATGTCGAAGACCACGGCGGTCGCCCTCGTCGGCGCCTACCTGTCCGCCTGCTACTTCACCGCCCTGCCGGGCGGCTGGATCGCCGACCGGCTGCTCGGCGCCCGTAAGACCGCCCTCACGGGCGGGCTCGCCATCCTGGCCGGCCACCTCGCGCTCGCCTTCGAGGCCGGAGCGGGCGGCGTCTACGCCGGACTCCTCCTCATCGCGGTCGGCACCGGCCTGCAGAAGCCCAACATGACCGCCCTGGTCGGGAAGCTGTACGCGCGGGGCACCGACCAGGAACGGGACGCGGCCTACAGCAAGTTCTACGCCAGCGTGAACGTGGGCGGCCTGGCCTCGACCCTCCTGGTGGGCTGGCTCGGACTCCACTTCGGCTGGAACGTCGCCTTCGGTACGGCGGCCGTGGCCATGGCCCTCAGCCTGTGCGTCTTCCAGGCCTCGGGCAGCCTCCGGGAAGCCGCCGACGCACCCGGCCGTCCCCTCACCCGCGCCGAGGCGCGCACGGTGGCCGTCCGGGCGCTGTGGTGCGTGGCCGGCATCGTCGCGGCCGGCGCCACGGCCCGGGCGACCGGCACGCTGACCCTGCCCCACGCACTCACCGCGTTCGCGGTCCTGGCCGTGGTCGTACCGGTCGGCTACCTCGTCACCCTGCTGCGCCGCACCGACCTCGACGAGCGGGGACGAGCGGGCATCCGCGCCTACGCGCGGCTGTTCGCGGCGGCCGTCGCCTTCTTCTGCATCTTCGACCTGGCCGCGTCCAACGTGCAGCTGTTCGCCGCGGACCACGTGGACATGATGGGGATCCCGGTCACCTGGCAGGCGGCCCTGAACCCCGTCATGACCATCGCCTTCGCCGGGGTCCTCGCCTTCGTGTGGCGCAAGGTGCGCATCTCCTCCCCGGCGAAGTTCTCCACCGGACTCGTCCTCGGCGGGCTGTCCTTCCTCCTGCTCGCGCTCGCCGCGGGCCACGCCACCGGCGGCGCCCACATCTCGCTGCTCTGGTTGGTCGGCCTCTACGTCCTGCTGAGCACGGGGGAACTGTTCCTCGCCCCCACCGGACTGTCCATCAGCCACAAGCTGGCCCCGGCGGGCACCGGATCCCAGCTCGTGGGTCTCTTCTTCCTCGCCGCGGCGGCGGGCGACGCCATCGGCAGCCAGGTCGCCACCCACCTCACCGGCGCCGCCCTCTACATCGCCCTGGGCGGGCTGGCGCTGGTGGCCGGCCTCGCGATGGCCGCCGCCACACCGAAGCTGCGCCTGCTGACCGGCGAATGAACCGGCCGCCCGCCCCCGCGACTCTCCCGGCCTAGCCGATGGCCTCGAAGGAGGCGACGAGATCGGTGGGGGAGGGGAGTGCGGCCATCTCGGCCTGCGTGGCGGCGGCCCCCTTGCGGAGGGCTTCGTCGGTGAGCAGCCGGCCGAGCAGGTCGGCGTCCACCTCGTCGCCGGTCGTACGCAGGGCGAAGCCCAGGCCGGTCGCGGCATCGGTGTTCATGAAGTGGTCGGCGCCCTGCGGGAGGATCAGCTGAGGGACGCCCAGGGAGGCGGCGGTGAGCATGGTGCCGGCGCCGCCGTGGTGCACGATCGCGTCCGCGGTGTCCAGGAGCTGCGCCAGGGGCACCCAAGGCAGCGCCCGGACGTTGTCGGGAAGCGTGCCGAGCGGGCTCAGATCGGTGTCGCCGACCGCGAGCAGGAACTCGGCGTCGACGGAAGCGGCCTCGGAGATCACCCGGGTCACCGGTCCGACGCCCGCGAACGCGGTCACCACGGTCCCCAGGGTGACGGCGATCCGGGGCCGGGAGCCACGGGCCAGGAGATCGCGCGGAACCGAACCGCCACCGTTGTGCGGCACGAAGCGGACGCGCCAGCCGGTGCCGTCCCCGCCGAGGGAGGGCGGTACGACGTCCAGGACGGTGTGGGTGGCCGGGCCTTCGACCCCACGGGCCCGGTACTCGTCCGCCAGCAGGTCGGCGAGCCGGCCGACCATGCCGAGGCCGGACATCACGCCGAAGTTGTGGACCACGGCCGGTATGCCCAGGGCCGCGGAGACCAGGGGAGCGGCGGCCTGGAAGGCGGCGTGGACGATGACGTCCGGCCGCCAGGCCGCGGCGACGGCGAACAGGTCGTCGATGGAGACCCGCCCGTGTTCGGCGAAGCCCGCCGCGGCGCTCCGCTCGGTCTCCTGCGGGCTCTTGCCGTCGGTGACGAACTGCAGGTCCGAGCCGTTCGAGGCGCGCCGGAAGGCCTCCAGCAGCGTCGAGCCGTCGCCGATCTCGACGGTGGGCAGGCCGGACTGCCGGATCTGGTCGTACGGGGCCGAAACGGCGAACAGCACCTGGTGACCCGCGGCCTGGAGGGCCTGGGCGGTCGGCACCATCGGGAACAGATGGCCCACCGAAGCGGGGCCGGTGAAGAGGATGCGCACGGTGTGACTCCTTGGGTGGGGCCCCGAACCGGTCCCCGGTCAGGGCTCCTTGAGGTTCTGGCACATGGTCGAACGAATCCGCGTTCGCCTCGGTTTCCCTCGAGATGATCGAATTTCGGCCGATTCGGGAGGGCATCCGGCCCTCCGGGACCGGGCGTTGACCATGCGTTCAGCCGTCGGTCGGCGCTCCGCGCCATGCGACGGCCTGTACGGGAGCTACGGCATCGGCGACGCCGAGCCGGGCGACGGCGGGTCGTGGGTCAAGAACTACCCCGGCAGCCCCCTGGTCGCGGTCACCGCGACCTTCGACGCCCAGGTCGCCGGCCCGGACGGCTACCGCTTCCGGGGCACGGTCACGGCCGTTGACCGGCAGCCCCGCACCTCGTTCCTGTATCCGGCGCCCAGTGTCACCGCGGCGCCCCTCGACGAGGTCGCCGCCGTCCTGGACCAGGTCGCGGACCAGATCCGCACCACGATGGCGCCGGGTCAGCGGATGCGCCCGCAGTCCTTCCGTCCGTCAGTGGATCCGCGGCATCGACCAGGGCACGGTCCGGCTCCTCGGCGAACGCGGGCCCAGCCAGGCCGGCCGGGCCGCGGTGGCCGCCTTCGTCGCCGATTTCCCCAAGGTGCGGATCGAGGTGTCCTACGGGGCCGCGGCCGCCCAGGCCGACGGGTGCGGCTACGCCGACGCCACCGCGCTTCCGGGCGGCACCTGGCTGAAGGTGTTCCCCGCCGCCCGCTGAACCGGCTGCCGCGGCCTCGCGTCAGGCCTGGGGCGGGCCCGGTACGAGCGGGCCCTGTACGAGGAGGCGGGCCGCGGCGTGGTCGGCGCGGTCCGCCTCCTCCGAGGCGTCGATGTAGCCGTAGGCGTCGTCGCCGACGGGGATCCGCAGGGGCGTGGGGCCCGCGGCTGCGACGATGTCGAGGACCCGTTCGGCGAAGTACTCCGGGCGTCCGGTCTCGGGGCTGTCCGCGAGACCCCGGGCCCCTTCGAGCATCTCGCGGTTGGTGGCGTCGTAGGCGGGGACCCGGTGGGCGGCTTCGGCCATGGAGGTGCCGTAGCGCGTCGCGAACATGCCCGGTTCGATGACGGTGACGCGGATGTTGTGGGGGGCCGCCTCCATGGCGAGGGTCCGGCTCATGCCTTCGAGGGCGTGCTTCCCGGCGGTGTAGGCCGCCAGACCGGGGAAGGCCATCCGGCCGACCACGGACGAGACGTTGAGGATGTGGCCGTGTCCCTGGGCCCGCATCAGCGGCAGGACCAGGCGCGCGAGCCGCCAGGGGCCGACGACCAGGGTCTCCAACTGGTCGCGGAGTTCGGCGTCCGAGACCTCCTCGACCGCGCCGAACAGCCCGACGGCGGCGTTGTTGACGAGGATGTCGATGCCGCCCAGGCGCTCGACCGCGGTGCGGACGGCCTCCTCGCAGGAAGCGCCGTCCCGCAGCTCGAGCGGGATCGGGACGATCCGGCCGGGCCAGGCGGCGGCCAGGTCCTCCAAGTCGGCGGTCTTGCGGGCGGTGACCGCCAGTTCGTCCCCCGCCCGGGCCGCCGCGGTGGCCAGTGCGTGCCCGAGCCCCGAGGAGCATCCCGTGACCAGCCAGCGTCGTCCCATGGTTCCCCCGTGTTGACCGAGTCGCCCCGGATGATGGCGGCAGTTCATGGTCGTGGGGGCTCCGGTCCGGGGTCATCCCTGCTGCGGGGGCGTGCGGCGGCGCGCAGGCGCACGTCCGGGCGCGCGCACGCGCCGGGCCGGCCCCGCAGCCCGGCGGGCGAGCCGGACCGGTCGCCTATGCGAGCGGCCCCGCGCCCGTCGAACCCGCGCTTGCCGGGCCCGCCGCGCCTCCGCCGGCCCGGGCGGCGCGGCGCAGCCGGGACCTGGCCGGGTCCTGGGGGGAGTAGGAGGCCGTGCCGGTGTGTTCCCGCGGGTTCGGGCGGACGAAGAGGGTGACGGTGACCTTCTCGGTGAACCCGTTGCGCCGCATCATCGCGGCGGAGGCCGCGTTGCCGCTCTCCACGTCGGTGATGATCCGGGACGCGCCCGCGGCGAAGAGCGCGGCGCAGCAGTGCTCGACCAGGGAACTCGCGACTCCCCGGCCCCGGGCGCGTTCCTCCAGGGCGATCCACTCCAGGTAGCCCCAGTCCTCGCGCTCGTCGTAGGACAGCGATCCGAGGACGAAACCGAGCAGTCCCTGCTCGTCGCGGGCGATCCAGCAGGCGTCCGGCTGGGCGTCCCAGTGCGCTGCCACCGACGACAGCGACCAGGAGGTGTAGGGCATCGCCTTCACGTCGAAGGCCCGGTAGCCGAGATCGAGAACGGCATCGAGGTGGGTCAGTCGCAGGGGGAGGGTCTCGACTTCACTCATGAACTCGATGATGACATAGCGGGATTTGTCTCTACGTCACCTCGCGGAGAGGACCTCGGGGTCCGCGGCCGGCTCCGGCTCCGGGTTCTTCGGGCCGCGGGCGAGGACGTAGAGGAACAGGACGCCCATGACGGCGACACCTGCGGGATGTCCTGGAGCCGTCCGTCGACGGCATCGCGGTAGCCGGCCGACAGGAGCGCTCCGAGCAGGGCCACACCCAGCGCGGTGCCGAACTCGCGGGTGACGTCGTTGAGCGCGGAGGCGACGCCCTGGCGCCCTCGCGGCAGGGAGCCGGTGATGGCCTCGGTGGAGGGCGTCATCGCCAGGCCCATGCCGATGCCCATGGCGAGCATGGCCGGAAGGACGGACGGGTGGCCGCCGTCGACGGAGACGATGCCGGCCATCAGGGCGAGGCCGGCGCCGGCGAGCAGGATGCCGGCCGCCATGGCCGAGCGGACACCGGCGCGCGCGGCCAGCCGGGGCGCCAGGCCGGAGGCCAGCATCACGGCCACGGCCACGGCCACGGCCACGTCCACGTCCACGGCCACGTCCACGTCCACGGCCATGGGTATCAGCGCGAGCGTGGACATGATGCCCGACCAGCCGAGAACGGCCTGGAAGAAGGGGAAGAGCACCACGAAGATCCCCGCCTGCACTCCGAAGACCGTCAGCAGGGTGAGGGAGCCGCCGGCCAGTCCGCGTTCGCGCAACAGCCGTACGTCGAGCAGGGCGGCGTCCCCCAGGCGCAGCTCCCAGACCGCGAAGGCGACGGCGGAGAGCAGCCCGACGGCGAGGCCGACGAGGGTGGCGGGATCGGACCAGCCGCGCTCAGGCCCTTCCTGGAGGGCGAAGATGAGACCGGCCACGGCGACGACGGAGGTCAGCGCGCCCACGGTGTCGTAGGAATGCCCGGGTTTTTCGCGGGAGCGGGAGGGCGGCCAGCGCCGGACCAGGTCCGGCGCTGCCGGGGTGGGGTGGGGGCGGGCGTTCGTGCGCCCGACGGGCCGGACGTCAGGTGTGAGGCGCCAGGTGTCAGGCGGTGGCGCTGGTCCCCGCCGGGGCGAGGGCCGCGACCGCCGCGTCGGTGTCGGCGACGGCGAGGAGCGCGTTGACGTGTGCGCCGGCCAGCGCCCCGGCCGCGGCGGAGGCCCCTACCTGGGCGATCGGGTCGGTGACGTTGCCCGCCACCCACACCCCCGGTACGTCGGTGGCGCCGGCCGTGCCGGAGGTGAAGCGGCGGCCGCCGCCGGGCAGCTCCTCCATCGGCAGGCCCAGGCCCGCCAGGCCTTCGGTGCGGGCCACGAGCGTGGTCGCCACCGCGAGGACGCGGCGGTCGACGACCCGTCCGTCGGCCAGGCGGACACCGCGGATCCCGCCGGAGCCGTCCCCCAGGACCTCCTCGACCGGGGCGTCGATGACGCGGATGGCGCGTGCGGCGAAGCGCGCCCGGGTGTCGTCGTCGAGCTCGGTGCCGTGCGTGAAGTAGACGAGGTCGTCGGTGAGCTGACGGAACAGCAAGGCGTGGTGCACCGATGCGGGGCCGGTGGCGAGGACGCCGATCGGCTCGTCGCGCACCTCCCAGCCGTGGCAGTACGGGCAGTGGACCACGCTGTGACCCCAGTGCTCCGCCAGTCCGGGCAGCTCGGGCAGGACATCGCGCAGTCCGGTGGCCACCAGCAGGCGGCGCGCCGTCAGGGCGCGGCCGTCGGCCAGGGTGACGGTGAAGCGCAGGTCGCCGTCGGCGGACGGGTCGGCGTGCTCGGCGGCGGAGACCTCACCGGAGACGATGAGGCCGCCGTAGCGGCGGACTTCCTCACGGCCCCGCCCGTACAGCTCCGCCGGTGGGGTGCCGTCCAGGCCGAGCAGGCCGTGCACGCCCTCGGCGGGTGCGTTGCGGGGGGTGCCGCTGTCGATCACGACGACCGAACGGCGGGAGCGGGCGAGCATCAGCGCACCGTTCAGACCGGCGGCGCCGCCGCCGATCACCACGGCGTCGACGGTCCCGTCCGGCAGTGCGTCGGTCGCGTAGGCGGTAGTCGTCGCGGACATGTCGTCCATGTCGTCGGGTTCCCTTCTGGATGTTCCTTCGTACCGGCCCGGTGGTCCGGGGCCGTCTGCACCGACGCTAACCGCGACTTGCAGGACGGGCATACAATGTTGCCTATGACGCAAGAAGATGGCGACCTGGACAGCCTGGTACGCAAGCGCATCCGCGCGCTGCGGGTGGCGCAGGGCTGGTCCCTGGAGGAACTGGCCACACGCGCCCGGCTCAGCCAGTCCACGCTCAGCCGCATCGAGAACGGCCAGCGCCGCCTGGCGCTGGACAGCCTGGTCACGCTCGCCCGCGCGCTGGACACCACCTTGGACCAGCTCGTGGAGACCGCGACCGACGATGTCGTCACCAGCCCGATGATCGACGCCGCTCGCGGGCAGATGCGCTGGCCGATCAAGGGCGAACCGGGCATGACGGTCATTCGCCAGCGCATGACCGAGCCGCCACCGGACAACCCCTCCCGCATGCGCGCGCACCCCGGGCGCGAATGGCTCGTCGTCCTGTCCGGCACCGCGATCCTGATGCTGGGGCACCGCCGCTTCCGGATCGAGACCAACCAGGCCGCGGAGTTCCCCACGATGATGCCGCACGCGATCGGCGCCGAGGGCGGACCGTGCGAGATCCTGGGAATCTTCGACCGGGACGCCCGCCGCGGCCACCAGCGGGACAACGGTACCGGCGACGGGGGAGGCGACGGGAGCGGCGAAGGTGCTGCTCAGGACCCGGGTCATTGACGATGCGCGGTGGGCCCACTCTGTCCCGTACGGGGTGCCGCGCCCGGGCGTCTTGCGCGTCCCGGGGGCAGCGGGGCCATCTTCTTGCCTAACCGGCAAGAATCAATGCGGCAAGCGCATGGGCGTCCTACCGTGGAGCCATGACCCGCGCACAGCACGCACCCCGGCACGGCCACGACGACGCCCACCGACTCCACGGTCACGGCCACCACGGCCACGACCGCGACCACGGCCCGGCGGCCGGGCACGGCCACACCCGCGACGACCTCGAGGGCCAGGCGGAGATCCTCGACCTGGACGCGGAAGTCCTCGCCGAGCACATCGCCGACATCACCACCTGGCTGCCCCTGCGCGAGCCCCCGCGCCACGTCGTGGACCTGGGCTGCGGCACGGGAGCCGGCACCTTCGCCCTGCTCGACCGGTTCCCCGACGCGCACGTCACCGCCGTCGACTCCTCGGCGGGGCACCTGCAGCGCTTGAGGGAGAAGGCGTGCGCCCGGGGGGTCGAAGACCGCGTCCGCACCGTGCAGGCAGACCTCGACGAGACCGTGTGGCCCGACCTCGGTACGCCGGACCTGGTGTGGGCCTCGGCCTCGATGCACCACATGGCCGACCCGGACCAGGCCCTGCGCACGGTCCGGGACCGGCTCGCCCCCGGCGGACTGTTCGCCGTCGTCGAGCTGGCGGGCTTCCCCCGCTTCCTGCCCGCGGACGCCCCCGAAGGCCGGCCCGGACTGGAGGATCGCTGCCACACCGCGAGCGAGAGCTACCACGCCGACCACGTGCCCCACCGCGGCGCCGACTGGGGACCGAAGCTCACCTCGGCCGGATTCACCCTCGACGGCGACCGCGTGATCGACGTGAACATCGAGGGCTCCCGCAGCGCAGCGGTCGGCGCGTACGCCCTCGGCAGCCTGCAGCGCCTCCGCCGCAGCATCGTCGACACCCTCGGGCCCGAGGACCTCGCCGCGCTCGACCGGCTGCTCGACACCGACGGCCCCGAGAGCATCCTGCGCCGCGACGACCTCGCCGTACGCACCGAGCGCGCCGTCTGGGCCGCCCGCCGCAAGAACTGATCCGCGCCGGCCGCGGCGGCAACACCCTGCTCCGCCTCGACCTGCGCCGCAGGGCGCTACGGCCCGGAGGACGTCACTCCTGCGGCCGGCGCAGCAGCGGGGGAGCCGGGTGGGGCAGGGGGGTGGCCGCGGCCGGGCTCAGGCCGTCCATGACGAGGGTCACGTAGCGGCGCCAGCCCTCCTCGGCGGGGTCCATGGTCCACAGCACGCTGACGAGCATGCTCATGATCCTCTTCAGGTCGTCGGGCACGAGGTCCCCCCGGATCACCCCGGCCTGCTGACCCCGGGTCACCAGCGGGTCGAGCGCGTCGAAGAACCGGGCGCTGGTCTCCGCGGAGAGGACGCCGGCGTTCCGCGCGGCCGTCAGCACGTGGTACTCGTCGGCCGCCGAGGTCAGGGCGGCTTCCAGTACGGCGGTCAGGCCGCGGCGGGGGTCCTCGTCGGCCAGCCCGCGGTCGATGGCGGGCAGGACGTCCTGCGTGAACTGCTGGTCGAGTACGGCCCGGAGCAGGGCGGCCTTGTCCGGGAAGCGGCGGAAGAGCGTGGCGATCCCCACCCCGGCCCGCCGCGCGATCTCGTCGAGCGGCGCGTCGGGTCCCAGCTCGGCGTACACGCCGCGTGCCGCTCTGACGATCTTCTCGATGTTGCGCACGGCGTCGGCGCGCAGGGGTTTGGGGCTTTCGGTCGGCACGCTGCCGAGAATACAACTGATAGTCGGCGATCGGATCCGGTTGACACGTCGCACACCGCGAACTGATAGTTGACTACTGATTGTGGTGTGGGCCGACCTCGTGCCCGCGCATCGCCGGGCCCGCGGCGCGACCGACAAGACACCCCCTAGGACCTTTCATGCGACAGCCGCCCACGGCCGCCCCCCGCACCGGCAAGGTGATCGCGACGCTCGCCCTCGCGGGCATCGCCGCAGCCGTCATGCAGACACTGGTCACGCCACTGCTGGCCGACCTGCCGAACATCCTCCACACCTCCCACTCCAACGCCGCCTGGGTCGTCACCGCGACCCTCCTGGTCGCCGGCGTGTGCGTACCGATCAGCGGGCGCCTGGGCGACATGCTCGGCAAGCGCCGCATGCTCCTGGCCTGCTGCATACCGCTGATCGTCGGATCGGTGGTGTGCGCGCTGGCGGGCGGCGTCGTCCAAATGATCGTCGGGCGCGGCCTGCAGGGCATCGGCATGGGCATGATCCCGCTGGGCATCGCCCTGCTCCGCGACATCCTCCCCGCGGAGAAGCTCAGTTCCTCCATCGCCCTCGTGAGCGCCTCCATGGGCATCGGCGGCGGCATCGGCCTCCCGGTCTCCGCGGCCGTCGCCCAGTACGCGAGCTGGCGCTTCCTGTTCTGGGGGTCCGCGGCGCTCGCCGGCTGCGTCGCCGTCATGATCGTGGCCTTCGTACCCGAGGGCTCGGGCGCGGCCAAGGGGCAGCGCTTCGACGCGGTCGGCGCGCTGGGCCTCGCGGCGGGCCTGGTGTCCCTGCTGCTGTTCGTGTCCAAGGGCGCCGACTGGGGCTGGGGCTCGGCCACCACCCTCGGGCTGATCGCCACCGCCGTGGTGGTCCTGGCCGCCTGGGGGTGGTTCGAATGGCGCACCACCGACCCGCTGGTCGACCTGCGCACCACGGTCCGCCCGCGCGTCCTGCTGACCAACCTCGCCTCGGTCTCCATCGGCTTCGGCATGTACGCCGGCATGCTGGTGGTCCCGCAACTGCTGCAGTTCCCCGCCGCCACCGGCTATGGCCTGGGTCAGTCCATGCTGGCGGCCGGCCTGTGGATGCTCCCCGGCGGGCTGATGATGATGGCCGTGTCCCCCCTCGGGGGCAAGCTCACCAACACGCACGGCCCGAAGGTCACCCTCGTCAGCGGAGCGCTCGTCCTGGCCGCGGGCTACGGGGTCGCGCTCCTCTTCTCCGGCACGGCCGCCGGGCTGATGGTCGCCGTCATGGTCATCAACAGCGGTGTCGCCCTCGCCTACGGAGCCATGCCCGCTCTGATCATGAGCGCGGTACCCCTGACGGAAACCGGGGCGGCCAACGGCTTCAACGCCCTCATGCGGTCCCTGGGCACCTCCGTCGGCGCCGCCGTCGTCGGTGTGGTCCTGGCCCAGATGACCACCACGGCCGGCGGGTTCACCTTCACCTCCGAGGCGGGCTTCCGCACCGGCCTGCTGATGGGCGGCGGTTTCGCCCTGCTGTCCGGTGCCATCGCCGCGCTGATCCCCGCCCTCCGGCCGCAGCGGCTCGAACTCCGGGACCAGTCGGGGCCCTCGGCGGAAACGACCGCCACCGCGGTGGGCAAGTAGCGCCGACCCTCAGCCAGGCCGTCGGGCCGCTTCGACGTACGACGCCAGATGGGCCAGCGAGGAGGCGATGCCCGCCTCGTGGTCCGCGCGGTCGATGCCCGGCGGTACGTCCGTGGCGGTCACGGTCACCTCGGTGCCCTCACCGGAGCCGGAGGCGGCGAGGTGCCAGGTCATCGTCATGGTGCCGGCGTACGACGGGTCGTCGGACACGAACACGGCCTGCTGCACCACGCGTTCCGGCGGCACGAGGCCGGTGAACCGTACGTCGACCACGTCGGTCGCGTCGGAGGTTTTGCCGGGGCTCTCGGCGGGATTCTCGGCAGGATCCAGGTAGGTGAGGACCATCCGGAAGCCGCCGCCGGGCCGCGGGTCCCACCGCTCGATCCGCCCGCTCATGCCGTCCGGCGGGAGCCAGGCTTCGAGGGCCTCGCGGTCGAGGAGGGCGGCGTAGACGGCCGCCCGCGGCGCCGCGATCGTCCGGGCGGCACGGTCGGTCCTGCCGGTGGACCCGTTCTCGGACCGGTCCCGGTGCGCCGGTGTGCCGTCGGCCGGGGCCTCCAGGGTGCGGAGGTGGGCGGTCACGGCCGCCGTGGTGCGCCGCTCGTCGCGGCTCGCCAGCAGATCCAGCAGGGCCCCGCGCAGGATCGAGAGCAGCAGGGTGCGTTCGGCGAGCCCCTCGGGCGTGTCGCGGTGCGCCGGTGGCTGGGCGGCGGCGAAGACCTCCAGCCAGTCGGCGATCGTCCGCTCCGCGAAGCCCGCCCAGGGTCCCGTGCCACCGCTCAGCGAACGCGAGTAGCCCTCGACCCAGAGGGTGAGGACCTTGCGGTGTCCCGGGGCGGCCAGCCAGCTCCACACCAGCTCGCCCGTGCGGGCGAGCCCGTGCTCCGGCCGGGCCGCGCGTGCGGCTTCGAGCATCCCCGTCTCGTCCTGCCGGGCCCGCGCGAGCAGCGCCTGCACCAGGGCGTCCTTGCTGCCGAAGAGGAAGAGCAGGACGCGCGGGCTGCTGCCGATCGCCTCGGCCAGGGGGCGCAGGGACATGTCAGCCAGCCCGTGGTCGAGCACGTGCGCGTAGGCCAGCTCCAGGAGCTGCTGCTTGCGGGCGGAATCGGTGCGGGCGGAATTCGCGTGGGCGGAGTCGTCACGGGCGGAAGGCGTCACACGGACATTATGCTTTACTGAAACAGTCGTTTCAGTAGCTCGCCGGCGGTTCGGCGGTGGTGGAGAGAGGGTCCCCATGAATGAGGTCCGTGCGGTGATCCGGCCGCTGGGGGAGCCGGGCGATCTCGGCTGGGTGGTGATGGCCCACGGCGAGCAGTACGCGAAGGAATTCGGCTGGGACACCAGCTTCGAGGCCCTGGTCGCGCGGATCGTCGCGGACTACGCGGCCGGCCGCGATCCCTCCCGCGAGTCGGCCTGGATCGCCGAACTGGACGGCCGCCGGGTCGGCAGCGTGTTCTGCGTGGCCGACAAGGAGGACAAAGAGAACAAGGGGGGCGGGGAAGGCGGGGAGGACCAGGGAGGCACCGCCAAACTGCGGATCCTCCTCGTGGACCCCGCCGCCCGCGGCCACCGCCTGGGCTCGCGCCTGGTCGCACGGTGCGTGGACTTCGCCCGCGAGGCGGGGTACGAGCGGATCCGGCTGTGGACGAACGACACCCTGGTGGCCGCGCGCGGGATCTACCTGGCCGCCGGCTTCCGGCTCGTGGAGGAGGAGCCGCACCACAGCTTCGGCGCCGATCTGATCGCACAGGTCTACGAACTGGACCTGTCGGCCTGACCGGCGCCCCCACCTGGCCGGCGCTACCGCCTCTCCGGCCCGAGGTCCACGGCTACCACCGTGCAGAGGTCGTCGAGCAGCTCGCCCGGGATCCCCACGTGCAGCTCGCCGACCGGATCGGTGGCCGCCGTGTGGATGTCCTTCAGCTGGGCCTGCACCGACCACTCCAGGGCCGTACCGGTCCCCAGCAGGGTGACCGACTCGGTCACGGTCATCCCGTAACTCCGGTCCCGACGAAGGCGCCACGTGAACGACACCTACTGGACCGAGCCCGGCCGCACCGTCGGCGTCCCCCTGGACGCGCCGCCGCGGGTGGCCGGGCTGGGCGTCGGCGTCCACGGCGTCACACGCGCCCTGGACGTCTTGCGGCTGCCCGACCTGTGGCCACCCCGCGCCGGGCCGACGCGGAGGTCTGGGGCGCCCTGTGGCGTGTGGCGGCCCTGGCCGGGCCGGCCGACGGGCAGCCGCGACCGCACCGGGCCGTCGCGGCCGCCCTGGCGCACATCGAGTCGCACCTGGCCGAACCGCTGACCGCGCCGGAGGTGGCCCGCGCCTCCGGCGTCTCGCACAACCACCTGCTGCGCCTGTTCAGGGCCGAGACCGGGAGCACGGTGGTGGCCTACGTACGCCGCCGGCACATGGAGCGGGCCCGGCACCTGCTGCGCGAGTCCACCCTGCCGATCGCCGCGATCGCGGACGCCGTGGGGATCGGTGACCTGCAGGCCTTCAACAAGGCCTGCAGGCGCGAGTGGGGTGCCTCACCCCGCGGTGTGCGGGGCGGCGAGGGCTGATGTCAGTCGCGGCCGGCGCCCCGGTACAGGTCCAGCTCGCCCTCCAGCTCCACGGCGAGCACGGTCGCCCGTCCGTCCACGTCGGCGGGCGCCGGGGCATCGATCCACAGGACGCCGGGCACCTCGCCGAGTCCACCGGTGATCCGGTGCCCGAGCGTGGTGCCGGAGCCGACCACCGAGACCCGCCGCACCTTGTTGCGCAGGCCCCGCAGGGAGACGGCCTCGAGCGGCGGGTCGAAGCAGACCAGGTACAGCGTGCGGCCGTCGGCGGACAGCGTGCTCGGCCCGTAGTGGTGTCCGGCCGGGAGTCCGGCGACGGTGGCGTGCACGGCCTCGGAGTGCTTGGCGATCCAGTCGCCGAGTCCCTCCAGCCGTTCCACCTGCTCGGGGAGGAACGTGCCGTCCTCGCGCGGCCCGACGGCCAACAGCAGGTTGCCTCCCATGCCGATCGTCTCGGCGAAGTAACGGACCAGCTGGCGGACCGACTTGTGGGCCCGGTCCTGCGGCTGGAAGCCCCAGGACTCGTTCACGGTGAGGCATAGTTCCCAGGGTCCGGAGGGCTGCCGGAGGGGGACTCCCTGCTCGGGAGTCGCGTAGTCCCCGTAGCTGAGCATCCGTGCGTTCAGGACGGTCCCGGGGTTCGCGTCGAGGATCCGTTCGGAGAGCGCACGCAGGCCCCACTGCTCCTCGCTGCGCTCCCACTCGCCGTCGAACCACAGCAGATCGGGCCTGAAGCGGGAGACCAGCTCGCCGACCTGGGCGTCGCGGTACGCCAGGAACCGGGACCAGGCCCGCGGATCGTCGACTCCGTCCGCCGGGGTGACGAGCGGGTGGGTGGCGACCGAGTCGTTCGGCGGCTCGGGGTGGGTCACGCTCGCGTAGTCGGGGTGGCTCCAGTCCGAATGCGAGTAGTACAGGCCCACTTTGAGGCCCTGCTCGCGCAGCGCCCCGGCGTACTCGGCCACCAGGTCCCGGCCGGCGGGGGTGCTGCGGACGGCGTTCAGCTCGCCGTGCCCGGTGTCCCAGAGCGCGAACCCGTCGTGGTGACGGGCGGTCAGCACGGCGTACTTGGCTCCGGCGCGGGCGAACAGGCGGGCCCAGGCGCCGGCGTCGTAGGCCGAGGCGGTGAAACCGTCCAGTTGCCGCATGTACTGCTCGCGCGGGACCTCGCCGCTGTAGAGCGACCAGGATTCCGGGACCCCGTCGACGGAGTAGATGCCGTAGTGGACGAAAATGCCCAACTTGGCGTCGGTGAACCAGGGTTGCATCGGCATGAGCGGATTCCCTTGGTGAGAGGGGGGCGGGGTGCGCGGCCTCGTGGACCGCGCACTTCGAAGCTAGGCCCGGGTGTCCGCCCGCCGCGTGGGGGCAGGTCACCAAAACTGGTCGGTTCTCACCAGGGGCGGGGGCGGGGGTGGGGGTGGGGGTGGGGGTGGGGCGGGTCAGTCGTCGAGCCGGCCGCGCATCCACTCCTCGACCTCACCGATGTGTTCGGCGGCCGCCGCCCGTGCGGCCTCGGGGTCGCGGGCGACCGGGGCGCGGTGGGTCCGCGAGGACCAGATCGCGGGCGACGTGCCCGAGGCCCTGGGCCTCCTGGACCCCGCGGGTCTCCTCGCCGCCCTCGAAAGCCTGCCGGTGAACATCGCCTGGCAGGCACGGATGGCCACGCTCCTCGACGTGGCACACGACTACGGAGAGGGACTCAGGTCTTCGCGGGCACGGCCGACCGCGCGTACGGGCTGAACGACCGATCGTCCTACAGGGCCGCGCGAGCCGTTTGAACCGCGCGTTCCGGGCCAGACGAGAGGGGATCGTGTATCCGAATCAGGTCCGGACGAGGTGCGGATCCGTGCCGGATCCGGGCCGTCTCCGATGGAGGTTCCGAGGTGGGAAATGTGTCGCGTCTGCCGGGTCGTGCCGAGCACCACTGGTTGTGGCAGGAGGACGCCGCCTGCCGGGAACTGGGCTCGCGCCTCTTCTTCCACCCCACGGGCGAGCAGCGTGCGGACCGGGAGGCGCGTGACGCGGCGGCGAAGGAGGTGTGCGCGCTGTGCCCGGTGCAGCCCGACTGCCTGCGACACGCGCTGGAGGTGGCGGAGCCGTTCGGCGTCTGGGGCGGGCTCACCGCGCACGAGAGGCGCGGACTGCGTACGGCGGGAGCGCGGAGGTCCGCACTGCCCTCCACCGCGTGAGCGCCGGCGCCCGTAAAAGGGACTCGTCACGGGACTCGCAAAGGGAACGGCCCCGGTGTTCGGGGGCCGTTCCCTTTACGTCTTTCCACCGCCCACCGCGCTTTCAGCAGGGGCGGACCGGCTGGAGGTTGTGGACGTAGCGGGCCGAGACCCAGCCCTTCGAGCCGTGCAGGCGGTACCACAACGGGTTGCCGTCCACCCAGCCCCCGCGCTTCTGGCACACGAGGACCACCCGCTCGTGCGGACGCAGCTTCTTCACCACGTCGGAGTACACGGTCGGCTTCTCGCGGACGTTGAGCGGTGCGCGGGACTCGACCACGCCCACGGGGCCCGACTTGCCCTGCCCGTACCCGGCGGCGAGCCCGTCGGCCGCCCAACCGGCCGAGCTCAGCGGCCCGATCAGTACTCCGGCCGCCAAGGCGTACGTCAGCAATGCCTTCTTCACCATCGGATCCACTCTCCCTGTATCGCCTGGCCTCGGGGCCGGCAGCCCGTGCGGCCGACCGCCCGACCGACTATCCACCGCCCGGGCGGCGGATGGTCGGCGGCCCGTAGGGAACACGCCCCCGTTGCTCCGGATGGCCCACAGCCCTTCGCCGTGGCCGCCTTGCGGGCCGACCACGGCGAAGGGTCCGGATGCCGACACCGGGATCCGGCACTCAGGCGGCGAGGAGCCGGTCCACCAGTGAGCGGTAGGCGCGCAGGGCCTGCCGCAGGTCCTCGGTGGCCACCTGCTCACCGCCGTCCCACTGCTTCTCCAGCCCGTCCCGGCGTTCGGAGAACGTGTCCGAGAACTTGAGCATGACCTCGGACACCAGCCCGTCCGCCGCCCGGACCGCCTCCTGCGGATCGTCCACGAAGCGGCCCTGGATCTCGCTCCACGTGGTGTGGTAGCGCTCCGCCTCGACGGCCCCCAGGAGCGGTTCCTCCCCGTTCCGCGACCCCCGATGCCCTTCCGGCCCGCCGGTGCGCCTGTCGGTGGGCCCGTCCGTGGGCACCGCCGTGGGCGGGGGCGGCGGCGTGGGACGAGCGAGGTCCTCCGCGGTGAGCACGGGCTCGGACACCGCCCCCCGTCCGGTCTTGGCCTCGTAGATCTTCTTCATGTCATCGGCTCCTCTGGTCGGAGAGCAGCTCCTCGAAGAGGGTGCGGTAGTGCACCATCGCCCCGCGCAGCTGCTCCGTCGTCGCCCCGCCCGTACCGCCGCGCACCTTGGTCGCGTGGGCGGCCCGGTACTGCTCCAGCGTGTGGCCGTGCTTCACGGAGAGGTCCCGCACCTGTTCCCGGTGATCCTCGGTGGGATAGCCGCGCTCACCCATCAGCCGGGTCACGAGCTCGTCGGCCTCGGCCACGGAGCGTTCGGGCCCGTCCACGAACCGCCGCTGGACAGCGGTCCACTCGTCCGCGTACTCCTGCCTGCGCGCGGGCGGCAGCTCCTTGATGCGGAGCCGGCCGTGCCGCTCCTCACGGGCCCGCAGGTCCCGCTCGGCGGCCCTCCTGTCCCCGCGTTCCTCTACGGTGCGCTCGTACTCCGGGCCGAACCGCTCGCGCAGGTGGCGTCGCCGGGACAGTGCCCACAGCAGCGCGATGAGCGCGATCACGACGACCGCCGCCACGACGATGACGGCTATCAGCGAAATGGTTGACATCTCCGGCCTCCGTTCGGGGGCTCTACGTCTCAGTCGGCGCGGTTGCCCTGCCGGGCGGCGGGCAAACCCGCACGGCACCACGCCGGGCAAGGTTTGAACCCGCCGGTATCGAGCAGGCGCCCCTGCGGAACGAAACCCCGCAAGCCGAGGAGGGACGTGGCATGGCCGCGGACGCGCAGGAGCACGAGAACCAGGACGTCGTCGCCTTGATCCTCAAGGACCACCGCACGATGGAGGAACTCTTCCGCCGGATGCGCAGCGTGGAGGCCGACCGGGCGGGCGCGCTCGCGAAACTGTCCGCACTCCTCGTCGCGCACGGCGAGGCGGAAGAGGCCGAGGTGTACGGGGCCCTGAAGCGGTTCAAGGACGTCGACAACGCGGAGGTCGAGCACGGGGCCGAGGAGCACGCCGAGGGGAACGAGGCCCTCCTGGCGCTGCTGGAGGTGTCCGAGGTGGGTTCCGACGCGTGGGACGCGCGCCTGGAGGACCTGGTCAAGGCGGTCAACCACCACTTCGACGAGGAGGAGCGCACGATCCTCAACGGAGCCCGGGAGAACGTCCCGGACGAGCGGCGGGCCGAGCTCGGGGCGGCCTTCCTCCGGGAGCGGGAGCGCCGGCTCGCCGCCGACTGCGGCAGCGTCGAGAACGTGCGCGCACTCGTACGGGGATGACGGCGACGCCGGCGCGGCCGGGGGCCGGCCCGCCGGCCCGGCGTAGCGCGGCAAGCTCGGCGTAGCGCGGCAAGGCGACGGGGCCCGGACTCGAAGAGTCCGGGCCCCGTCGCGCCTCCGGGTCAGATGATCCGGCCGCCGAAGCCGCCGATGGAGTAGTAGGTCCCGATCTCCTCGCGGTAGCCGACGTCGTCGAGGTGCTTCTCGCGGTGGAACTCCGGAGCGTTCTTGATCTGCTCCTTGGTGCCGTCGACGTAGACCTTCTCCTGGTTCACGTCGACGATGATCACCGTGCTCGCCGGGAGCAGGACCTCCTTGCCGAAGATCCACATCCCTGTGTCCACGACCAGGTAGGCGTCACCGGCCTCGTCGGAGTGCTTGTCGACCTTGCCGATAGTGCCGTCGGTCGCCTCGACCGTGTACCCGATCAGATCGGTGCCGGTCAGGTGGCCCGCGGTCGACCTGTAGCTCCACACATGCTCAGTCACGCGAATACAACTCCTTCGCCAGACAGGGGGCGGCGGGGCGGTGCCTGCCGTCCCTCTCTTTCGATGTCGTACGGGGCACGGTCGGCGCCCCGCGCCAACTCGCCTGCCCCGGCTTCGCCCCTTCATTCCCTCCCGAGCGCCGACGGTGGGGCGGCCCGCCGGTCCGGCCCCCGGCTCCGGCCCGGGTGCGTACCGGCCCCTTCGCGGGGCAGACGGCCGCCATGACATGGAGACACGCGCTGCGTCGCGGTGAGGGATCCGGCAGGGGAGCCGTGGCGGCCACTTGGCGACGGCACGATCCGGTGCACCCCGTCATCCGGGCGCTGGCCATGGTGGCGGCCTTCGTCGGGACCGTCCTGTTCAGCGTGGTCCTGGCACGGCTCACGCTGGAACCGTCCGCCGCCTCGGTGGCCCTGGTGCACAGCAACGTCCGGCCCGGCCATTCGATCAGCGCCTACCTGGACCGAGCGTCGACCGTCGAGGCGGTGCGCCAGCTGGGCGGAAACCTGCTGCTGGGCCTGCCGTTCGGCGTGCTCCTGCCCGTCCTCATGCCCCCGGCCCGAGGCCTGCTGCGGGTCGCCGCGGTGACGATCTGTCTGATGACGCTGGTCGAGCTGATCCAGGGCGCCCTCGTCACGGGACGCGTCTTCGACATCGACGACGTCATCCTCAACACCACCGGAGCCCTCCTCGGCTACCTGCTGATCGGCCGCCGCCTGGGCCGGGCCGTGCACCCGCGCCGCAGGCACTGGTGGCACCGCCGGCCCCGGCAAGGCACGCCCGTGCCATCGCCGAGGCCGGAACCGAAGCCGGCTTCCAAGCGGGCTTCCAAGCCGGTCTCGGAGCGGTTTCGAAGCCGGTGGTGAAGGCGCCTCGCGCGGGCTGGCGGAAGGCCTTCCACCGCGACAAGTGACGCGCGGTCAAACCTCGGTGCGGACCCCGACCGGGGGCTCCGCGTGTCAGGTCCCCGCCATGGGGCAGGCGTGCGGGAGTCCGTGCCGCTTCGACCCACTGGGGAGACATGAACACCGCCCTTCGCCTCCTGACCGTTCTGGGGGGCTCGATCCTGCTCACCGCCGCGGCCGGCTGGGCCGTCGACCGACTGCTCCGCCGCGCCGACGCGCGACACCCCGAAACGCCCTTGTGGAACCTGTTGCGGCGCTGCCGCCACGCCCTGCAGATCGTCATGCTGGCCGCGCTGTTCAAGGGCGCCTACCGGCAGACGGGATGGCCGCCGCTGCGGGACAACGCCGCTGCCGCGGGGCGGATCCTCTCGCTGGCCCTGATCGGCGCCGGGGCCTGGCTGATCGTGGTCGTGGCCTCCGCCATCGTCGAGTCGGGGTACGCCCGCTACGCCACCGGCACCCGCGACCCCGCCCGCGTACGCCGGGTCCGTACCCAGGTGACGCTGATCACGAGGGTCGTGACGGTCGTCGCGGCCGTGATCGCGGTCGCCGCGATGCTCCTCACCTTCCCGAGCTTCCGCGCGCTCGGAACCTCCGTGCTCGCCTCCGCCGGGATCATCGGCATCGTGGCCGGCGTGGCGGCCCAGTCCACCCTCGGGAACCTCTTCGCGGGCTTCCAGATCGCCTTCGGCGACCTGGTGCGCATCGGAGACACGGTCGTGGTCGCCGGCGAGTGGGGGGTGGTCGAGGACGTCACCCTCACCTTCCTCGCCGTACGCACCTGGGACGAGCGCCGCATCACCATGCCCGTCTCGTACTTCACCACCCGGCCCTTCGAGAACTGGTCGCGCGGCGGCGTCCAGATGACCGGCACCGTCTTCCTCCACTGCGACCACAGCGCGCCCGTGGACCTCGTACGGGACAAGGTCCACGAGATCCTGCACGACTGCCCGGAGTGGGACGGCCGGGGCTGGGACCTCGCCGTCACGGAGACGACGCCCTCCACCATCGTGGTGCGGGCCATCGTCACGGCCAAGGACGCCGACGACCTGTGGACGGTGCGCTGCGCCGTACGCGAGAAGCTCATCGCCTGGCTGGCGGAGAAGCACCCCGGCGCGCTGCCCCGCATCCTCCTGGACCGGGCTCCGACAGCGCACGACACCACGGACGGGCGCCACCTCTGACGGAACTCCCGGCCGGGACCGGGCCCGTACTGCTACGGGGCTACCGGCCTACGCGGCCACGGGCCATGGGCGGCGCAGCACGTTCCTACCGGTGCCGGGCGAGGGTGTGCACGAGGACGATCAGCGCGAAGGCGATGACGAGGAGGTGTACCCAGGAGGGCCCGATCGCCGGGGCCAGGGACAGGGAGGTGAGCTGATGAGAGGTCATGACGCGCTCCTGCCCCCGGCAGCCGGATCGACGCACCCCTCGCGGGGCGGCGGCGATCGGACCCGGAGGGCCGGGTTCCCGACGCTGTCAGCGGGCCGCGGGCCTGCCGGACACCAGACGGGCCGCCTCGATCTCGGCCCAGACGGCCTTCCCCTGCTCATGGGTGTGCGTGCCCCAGCGGTCGGACAGGCGCTCCACGATGTGCAGGCCGTGGCCGCCCGGCATGCCGCGCCGCGGGGCCGGGTGGAGGAGGGGCAGGGCCGTCGTGCCGTCGTAGACCTCGATGCGCAGGGTTTCCCCGGCCGTGAGGACGAGTTCCCGGCAGCCGTCCGCGTGCAGGGAGGCGTTGGTCAGCAGTTCGGACACGAGGAGCAGGGTGTCCTCGGCGGTCTCGGTGCCGTCCCAGCCCCAGTCGCGCAGGGCCCGGCGCGTGAAGTCGCGGCCCTTGGCCACCGCGCCCCCGACGCCCGTGAGGGCGAGGCGACGCCGCTGGCCTCCGCCGGGAAGGCCGGCGCTCACTGGATCTCCCGTTTCCGGTCCGATGGTCTCCACCGTGCTCTCGCACCCCCGTGCCGACGCTGCCCTGTTCGCTGTTCCCGGGACCGCACGACGAGATCGTGGTCGGTGTCCCGGACCCTCCGTATGCCCCCGAGCGGCCCGGGGACACCCGGGCCCGCCCCCGAGTGTAGGTGACCTCCGGTGTCAGGGCGTTGCCATGTGGAGCCGCAGCGTGAAGCCGTCGTCCAGGGCGCGGACCTCGACGAGATCGCAGAGCTGGTGGATCATCCAGAGGCCGCGGCCGCCGTTGGCCGAGGCGAGGGAGGGGCGGCGGCGTCCCGCCAGGGGGTCGGCCAGGCGTCCGCTGTCGTGGATCTCGGCGACGACGCCCGCACCGGGGCCGCCGGTGGTCCACAGGCGCAGGGTGCCCTTCCCGCCTCCGTGGGAGAGGGAGTTGGCTGCTGCCTCGCTGATGGCCAGGACGAGGTCGCCGCGGCGTGCCGGGGTCAGGTCCGTCCCGTACGCCCAACCCTCGGCGTACTCGCGGACTTCGGCCAGTCCTCCGTGGGCGTACGCGAACCGGGGCGGCTCGTCTTCGGGTTCGGGCAGCGGCCGGTCGCAGTCCGCCGAGACCTGAGCGGCATCGGTGTAGACCGGGCTCGGCAGGTCGAGGCCGTCCTCGATCAGGGTGGGGTGTGTGCGTCGGGCGTCGGCCAGCACCTCGGGGGCCAACCCTCGTGCGTCATAGGGGCACAGGATGGTGGCGGGCCGGCCGGTGAAGGCCGTGTTGATGAGGGCTTCGTGCCGGGTGGCCTCCAGGATCTCGGCGGGGGAGCGGCCGGGCCAGATCGGTTCTCCGACGATCCGGGCGGCCCGGCTCACGTGGAGGTCGGCGAAGTCCTGCAGGGCGGCCAGGATGCGGCCGGGGTTGCGGCCCAGTTCCGTCATGTCCGTCCAGGTGACGCCCGAAGCGTCCGCGCCGAGGCTGTCGCGCAGGGCTTCCAGGTGCGGGCCCGGTACGGCGACGAGGACCGGCGCGCCGGTGGACAGGGATTCGCGTACGAAGGCGCCTACTCCGGCCACGTACCCGGGGAGGTCGCTGTAGAAGAGGGCGGGGTGGACGAAGGCCCCGGGCCCGGCGGGCTCAGGAACAGGGATCATGCTGCGACCTCCAGCGCGGCGCATTCGTCCGGGAACATCTCCACGACCTTGCGGAGCGAGTATGGCGGGTCGTGGAGCAACAGACGCCGGCCCTGTCCGTCGAGGGCGGTCGCCGCCCGTACGAGGGCGGCGACCGCGGCCGTGTCGAGGAAGACCACGGCGGAGAGGTCGAGGTGGACGACGGGGCCGGGAATCGCGGTCACGATGCCGAGCGCGGCGCCCAGGCACTGCCGGGTGTCGAGGTCGCAGCTGCCGCTCAGGCGCGCTCCCGGACGGTCCTGCCATGGCCGTGCGGTCAGCGGCGCCGACGCGCCCGCGCCGGCCTCCGCCTCCGCTCCGGCCTCCGCGCCGGATGGGTGGTTCATGGTCCCTTCCTACACCGCGAGCATGCCGGTGCGCAGCCGTGCCAGGGTCCGGGACAGGATGCGGGAGACCTGCATCTGGGAGACGCCGAGCGCTGCGCCGATCTCGGCCTGGGTCTTCTCCTGGCCGAAGCGCATCCGCAGGATGAGTCGGTCGCGTTCGTCCAGTTGCTCCAGCAGGGGCGCGAGGGTGTGGAACTCCTCGAAGAGTTCCATGCCGGGATCGACGGCGCCGTGGCGTTCCGCCGCCGGCCGGGCGCTGCGGCCCGCCACGGACGACGCGTCGCCGTCGACGGAGGCCGCGTCGAGGGAACTGCTCGTGTAGCCGTTCGCGGCCACCAGCCCCTCGATGACCTCGTCCTCGGACAACTCCAGGTGCTGGGCGACTTCCTTGACCGTCGGCGCCCTGCCCAGGACATCGCTCAGGGCGTCCTGGGCCTTGGCGAGTTCCGTACGCAGCTCCTGCAGGCGCCGCGGTACGTGCACGGCCCATGTGGTGTCGCGGAAGTACCGCTTGATCTCACCGGTGATGTACGGGAGGGCGAGGGTGGAGAATTCGACCTCGCGCTCCGTGTCGTAGCGGTCGATGGCCTTGATCAGGCCGATCGTTCCCACCTGGATGACGTCGTCCATGTCGAGACCGCCGCCGAGCACGCGGGCACGGAACCGCCGGGCGGCGAACTGGACGAGGGACAGGTTCATTTCGATCAGGGTGTTGCGCGTGTACTGGTACTCGCGCGTCCCCTCCTCCAGCGTGCGCAGCCTCGCGAAGAAGAGCCGCGACAGCTCGCGGGCGTCAGCGGGTGCCATCTCCCGTGCGTTCTCCACCCGGAACAGGTCCACGTCCTGCGTGGGCGCTCCCGCGGACTCCAGGTCACACGCGTGTACTTGAGCGTCTGCTGCACGAATGGGGCCTACAACGGTGGCCGAGCGATACATGGTGGCCGCTCCCTCCCGATTGACTGACGGCTGCCGGGGGCGCTTCTGCCCCGCCTGAGAGGGGCTACACACGTCGAGGCAGGATTCTTTCCCGGGACGGCGGTGCCGACGGGCGCCTGCGGCCGACAGCGGACCGGTGGATAGCGTGGGTGGCATGGAGATGACGGGGAAGCGGCGGGTCCTGTACCGGCAGGGCAGTGGGTTCTGGCGGATGACGGCGAAGTGGGCTTTGTTCTTCGGGGTCCTGTCCCTGCTGGACGGCGGGCTGCTCCGGTCGTGGGGCGACGCCTTGGTGTGGCCGATGATCGGGATCCTGTTGTGGGTGCCGTTCGGGATCGGCGTCGTCTGGTACCCGAGGAAGGACCAGCGGGTCGAAGTGACGGCGCGTGAACTGCGGGTGCGGCGCAAGCGGCTGGCCATGGAGAAGGTGAACCTGCTGCACGTGGCCCGGTTGTGGCTGGAAGGGCGGTCGACCGCGGACGCCGAGCCGGTGTCGGCATGGACGCGGTCCGAGCGAGTGGTGTGGGTGCCGCTGCGGGACGGCCGTGCCTTCGGTGTGGAGTTCCGCGACCCGGCCGCGTTCGCCAAGGTCTTCGGGGCCTTCGCGGTCGCGGCGTGCGGCGGGCCCGACATCGTCCGCGCGAGGGCCGCGGCGGAGACCTACCCGGATCCGCTGCCCGTGCGGCCCCGCCGCTCCGCCGACGACGCGGGTTCCTGGCTGGACGCCCTGGACGTCTTCAACTGAGAGCCGGAGGCGCAGGACGGGGGGGAGCCGGGCCGGGAGGCTGCCGTGCCGGAGCGAGGAGCAGGCATACTCCCTTGGAAGGACGTACGACGGACGATCCGGGGAGGCGGACATGACCGGAGCAGGGGACGGATACGGGCAGAGCGTGGTCGGGGACGGCTACCCGGCCGGGGCCGGCTGGGTGGTGGAGGCCCGGGGAGAGCTCGACCAGGACACGCTGGTCCCCTTGGAGGAGGCCCTCACCGCGGCCGCCGGACGGCATCCGCTGGTGATTTTGGACGCCGGCTCCATCACCTTCGGGGACTCGTCCTTCCTGAACCTCCTGCTGCGGCTGCACCGCCTCACGACGCTGCGGATCGCCGCCCCCGGGGAGCAGTTGCGGAGGCTGTTCGCGGTGACCGGGGCCGATACGGTCCTGTCCCTGCACGAGAGCGTCGAGGCCGCCGTCGGGGCGTGAGTCCGGGCCGTGATTCCGGGCCGGGTGCCCGGCCGTTGCGCCGGTCGGCCGGCGCCCGCGCCCCGGAGCGCCTACGGCTTCCGCGCATGCGGGTCCGGTCCGCCGCCGGGCCGGAAGCACGCGGTGACGGCCTTCCCGCCGTGGCACGCGTGCACGTCCAGGGAATCGGCCAGCGCGCCGACGATCCCCAACCCGCGGCCCGACGTGGCACCCGTGTCGGCCGCGGGCCCGCGGTACCGCGGCAGCCGCGGATCGGCGTCCGCGACGCTCACGTGCAGGCAGCGGCCGTCCCAGGTCAGCACCAGGTGCGCGGTGCCGACCGCGTGCAGGTGCACGTTGGTGACGAGTTCGGAGACGCAGATCAGCACGGAGTACACGGTGTCGGCCACCGAACCGCTCCACGGCAGTGATGCCAGGTGTCCCGCCGTCCACTCCCGCGCCGCCCGGACGCCCTGCGAGACGGGAAACGACCGGGCCCATCCCACAGCCTTGACCGCCATCGCCTTCACCCCGTTTCCTCCGTTGTGTGCGAATGTCACCGGTTCGTCTACCCGAAACCCGTCGGGGTACCCCGGAGCCCGCGAAGCCTTCCAAACCGGGCTGCCCCAGGCCTGGTTCGGGCCGGGTGCGGAGGCCTCCGGCCCATCTCCCTTTCGCGCGGGCGGGATGCGCCGTCCCCGGTGTGATCGACCGTGCCTTATGGTCCCTTCGGCGGCGCTAGCCTTCACCGGACCGGTGGTGCGGCGAAGCCGGATCCCCGCGGAGCGGGGCGCAGCGGTGCGCCCCGAACCCGGGGTCCGCCTTGTCCCGTTCGTCGGAGTGTCGGTTTCGAGTGTGAGGTTGGGACGGATGGCCGAGCGGGCGGGTACGGGTTCGGCGGGCGGGGTGCCCCCGCTCCCCGGTGAGAGCGGGATCGGTGAGGCGGAGCTGCGCAGGCTGCTGGCCGGGCTGACCGCCGTACGCGACGGGGATTTCCGTACCAGGCTGCCCGATGCGGCGGACGGGCTGCTCGGGGAGATCGCCACCGTCTTCAACGGGATGGTCAACCAGCTGTCCCTGTTCACCTCCGAGGTCACGAGGGTGGCCCGCGAGGTGGGGACCGAGGGGACGCTCGGCGGCCAGGCCGACGTGCCCGGGGTCGGCGGCGCCTGGCTGGACCTCACGGATTCGGTCAATTTCATGGCCGGAAACCTGACCGCCCAGGTGCGTTCCATCGCCCAGGTCGCGACCGCCGTGGCCAAGGGCGACCTCTCGCAGAAGATCACCGTCACCGCGCGGGGGGAGATCCTGGAGCTGAAGGAGACCATCAACACGATGGTCGACCAGCTCTCCGGATTCGCCGGCGAGGTGACCCGGGTGGCCCGGGAGGTCGGCACCGAGGGCCGGCTCGGCGGCCAGGCGGACGTCCAGGGCGTCTCCGGCACGTGGAAGGACCTGACGGAGTCGGTCAACGTCATGGCCGACAACCTGACCGCCCAGGTGCGCTCCATCGCCGAGGTCACCACCGCCGTGGCCCAGGGCGATCTGACCCAGAAGATCCGGGTGGACGCGCGGGGGGAGATCCTGGAGCTGAAGGAGACCATCAACACGATGGTCGACCAGCTCTCCGCGTTCGCCGACGAGGTCACCCGGGTGGCACGCGAGGTCGGCACCGAGGGCAACCTGGGCGGCCAGGCCACGGTCCGGGGTGTCTCCGGCACCTGGAAGGACCTCACCGACAACGTCAACGTCATGGCCTACAACCTGACCGGTCAGGTGCGCTCCATCGCCCAGGTGGCCACCGCCGTCGCCCGCGGCGACCTTTCACAGAAGATCATGGTGGAGGCGAAGGGTGAGGTCGCCGCGCTGGCCGGGGTCATCAACACGATGGTCGACACGCTGTCCGCGTTCGCCGACGAGGTGACCCGGGTGGCCCGCGAGGTGGGCACGGAAGGCCGGCTCGGCGGCCAGGCACAGGTGCCCAATGTGGCGGGCACCTGGAAGGACCTCACCGACAACGTCAACTCCATGGCCAACAACCTCACCGGCCAGGTCCGCAACATCGCGCTCGTCACGACGGCCGTCGCCAACGGCGACCTGTCCAAGAAGATCGACGTGGACGCCCGCGGGGAGATCCTGGAGCTGAAGACCACCATCAACACGATGGTCGACCAGCTCTCCGCCTTCGCCGCCGAGGTCACCCGCGTCGCCCGCGAGGTGGGCAGCGAGGGCCGGCTCGGCGGCCAGGCCGAGGTCGAAGGTGTCTCCGGCACCTGGAAGCGGCTGACGGAGAACGTCAACGAGCTGGCGGGCAACCTGACCCGCCAGGTCCGGGCCATCGCCGAGGTCGCCAGCGCGGTCGCCGAGGGCGACCTGACCCGCTCGATCACCGTCGACGCCTCGGGCGAGGTCGCCGAACTCAAGGACAACATCAACTCCATGGTCGGCTCGCTCCGCGAGAGCACCCGGGCCAACCAGGAGCAGGACTGGCTCAAATCGAACCTGGCCCGCATCTCCGGCCTGATGCAGGGCCACCGGGACCTGGCCGCGGTCGCCGAACTCGTCATGGACGAGCTGACGCCGCTGGTCGCCGCCCAGTACGGAGCCTTCTACCTCGCCGAGGAGCGCCCCGGCGCCGCCGTGCTCACCCTCGTCGGCTCCTACGGGCGTTCCGCCGCCGCGGAGGACGGCGCCGCCTTCGCCCTCGGAGAGTCCCTGGTCGGACAGGCGGCCCGCAGCCGCCGGATCATCGCCACCGATCAGGTCCCCGGCGGGTACGTGATCTCCTCCGGGCTGGGCCACACCACCCCGGGCAGCCTGATCATCCTGCCGATCGTGGTGGACGACCAGATCCTCGGCGTGATCGAGCTCGCCTCCTTCACCGCCTTCAACCCCGTGCACCGAGACTTCCTGGCCCAGCTGATGGAGGCGATCGGCGCCAACGTCAACACGATCGTCGCCAACGCCCGCACCGACGAACTCCTCGGCGAGTCCCAGCGGCTGACCGGCGAGCTCCAGGCCCGCTCGGAGGAACTCCAGGTCCAGCAGGAGGAACTCCAGCGCTCCAACGCCGAGCTGGAGGAGAAGGCCGCCCTCCTCGCCAGCCAGAACAGCGACATCGAGGCCAAGAACCTGGAGATCGAGCAGGCCCGGCAGGAGCTGGAGACCCGCGCCCAGCAGCTGTCACTCGCCTCCACCTACAAGTCCGAGTTCCTGGCCAACATGAGCCACGAACTGCGCACCCCGCTCAACAGCCTCCTGATCCTGGCCCAGTTGCTCGCCCAGAACCCCGCGCGCAACCTCACCCCCAAGCAGGTCGAGTACGCCGGCATCATCCACTCGGCCGGCTCGGACCTCCTCCAGCTGATCAACGACATCCTGGACCTGTCGAAGGTCGAGGCCGGGAAGATGGACATCAACCCCGAGCGGGTCCACCTGCCCCAGCTCCTGGAATACGTCGACGCCACCTTCCGGCCGATGACCACGCAGAAGAGCCTCGACTTCACCGTCACCACGGCCCCCGGCGCCCCCGACGACCTGCTCACCGACGACTCGAGGCTGCGCCAGATCCTGCGCAACCTCCTCTCGAACGCGGTGAAGTTCACCGAACGCGGAGGCGTCGAGCTCCGCATCGAACCGGCCGCGGCCCCCGAGATCCCCGCCCGACTCTCCCGGCGCGGCCCGGTGCTGGCCTTCCGGGTGCGCGACACGGGCATCGGCATTCCCGAACAGCAGCTGGAGTCGGTCTTCGGGGCCTTCCAGCAGGCCGATGGCACCACCAGCCGCAAGTACGGCGGCACCGGTCTCGGGCTCTCCATCAGCCGCGAGATCGCCCAGCTCCTCGGCGGGGCCGTCACCGCCGAAAGCACCCCCGGCCAGGGCAGCACCTTCACCCTCTACCTGCCGGTCAGCCGCGCGGACTACGAGGACGCCTCCGCCACCGAGGCCCCCCCGGCGCTCCCGCCCGGGGCCTCGTACCGGGCGGCGGCGGGGCAGGGCGTCCGTCCGGGCAGGCCCGTGCTCCCGGACCAGCGGCGGCCCCGGCGCCTGCTGGTGATCGAGGAGCGGACGAACGGCCTGCTCTCCCTCGTCGCCGAGAGCGCCGACCGGGACTTCGCCCCCGACCACCGGACGGCGGGGGAGCGGGGCGGCATTCACGTGGTCAACGCCACCGGTTCCCGCGAGGCCGCCGCCGCCCTGGCGGCGCACTCCTTCCACTGCGTGGTCCTGGAGCTGGACCTGCCCGACGGCGAAGCCCTCCGCTTCCTCGACGCCCTCGACGGAGACCCGGCCCTCGCCTCGCTCCCCGTCCTCGCCCACAACAACCCCCGGGTGCGGACCGGCCAGGAAGAAGCCCTGCGCCGACGGTCCGCGTCAGGCCGCGTGGAACTGCTCTCCAGCCTGGACGAGCTGCGCGAACGCATCGCGCTCCACCTGTCCGCCGAACAGCCGGGGGACGTCCTGCCCCTGGTGCACGGCGACGCGCGGCGCCGGCCCGCCGAGCACGTACTCGAAGGCGACCTGGCCGGCCGCACCGTCCTCGTCGTCGACGACGACGCCCGCAACCTCTTCGCCCTCAGCGGGGTCCTGGAGCTGCACGGCATGCGCGTGCTCCACGCCGAGGACGGCCGCAAGGGCATCGACGCCCTCGTCCGCAACCCGGGCGTCGACATCGTCCTGATGGACGTGATGATGCCCGAACTGGACGGCTACGCCGCCACCGCCGAGATCCGGCGCATGCCGCAGTACGTGGGCCTGCCCATCATCGCGGTCACCGCCAAGGCGATGCCCGGAGACCGGGAGAAGAGCCTCGCCGCGGGCGCCAGCGACTACGTCACCAAGCCCGTCGACGCCGACGACCTCATCGCCCGCATCCGGCGCAGGCTCACCCGGTGACCGCGGACACGCACCGGCACGACGATGCCCGCCGCCCGGAGACACCGGACGGTGACCGGCCCACGGGCTTGGTGCCGCAACAGGCCCCGACTCCCATGGGACGTCTCGTCGCCACCGTGGAACGGCTGCGCCGCGAGGTGCTGGAGGCGCAAGCCGCCGCCGACGGGCGGGCCCTGGTCGAACTGGCCAAGGGCATCCTGATCGGGCAGCTGAACTGCACCCCGGCCGCGGCGGCCCGCCAGCTCGACGTGCTGTGCCGCGAGAGCGGGATGTCCCCCCTCGAACTCGCCGCGGACATCGTCAACCAGGCCTCCCGCGACCACGTCAGCGCGATCGCCGCCGAGTTCGTCGAACGTACGGGTACGGGTACGGGTACGCGTACCGGCACGGGAACGGGCACGGACGCGGGCGCCGGCACGGTCGGGAGTACGGGCGGCGGCGACCCGGCCGATCGGCACTCCAACTCCACGGTGTCGGTACGGCTGCGCACCGCCGAGAGCGGGGTGCTCGCCGTCACGGCCGACACCCAGGCGGTCGCCGAGTCCCTCCTGACGAACGCCCTGGGCCCCCTGGGAGCGGTCGCGGTGGCCGTGTGGACCGCGGTGCCCGACGGGTCGCTGGCGCTCGCGGGCCACGCCGGCTTCCCGCCCAGGGAGGCCGCCCGCTGGCGCCACGTACCCCCCGGCGTCTCCACCGTCGCCCGCCTCGCGCTGGGAGAACGCAGGCTGGTCACCCTCGCCGACCTCGACCGGGAGGGACTCCCCTCCATCGGCCGCGCCGCATGGCCCGACGGCGGGCGGATGGCGGTGCCCACGGGGACGGGCGGACGGATCCAGGGCGTCCTGGAGATCTGCTGGCCGCGCCCCCTGGAACCGCAGTCACCCCAGATCGAGCGGCAGGTCGAGGCCCTCGCCGAGCTGTGCGCCCGCACCATGGACGCCTCGCCCCCGCGCGACCCCGCGGCCGCCGACGCGGTCCTCCCCGACCTCGCCGAGCTCATCGACCTCGCCGAGGGGCTCCAGGACCCGGCCGTGGTCCTCACCCCGGTCCTCGACTCCGAAGGCCGGCTCGCCGACTTCCGGATCCGGCACACCGGCAGCCGCTTCGTCGACCCGGTGGGACGGCCGCGCGGCGACGTCAACGGCGCCCTGCTGCTGGAGGCCTACCCCCTGGCCGCCGGCGAGAGCGGGCTGTTCGACATCATCGAGCGCGTGCACGCCACGGGCGAGCCCTTCCGCGCCGAACGCATGAGCCTCACCGCGCTCGTCGACCAGATCCCCCTCACCTCCGTCGCGAACATCAGCGTCAGCCGCCACGGCTCCGCCGTCCTGCTGATCTGGCGGATCCAGGACGAGACGGCCCGGCTGGCCAGCCTCCTCCAGCACGCCCAGCGGCTGGGCCGGATCGGAGGCTTCGAGGAGAACCTCGTCACCGGGGAGACCACCTGGAACGCACAGCTCTACGATCTCCACGGACTCCCGCCCACCGCGCCCCCGGTCCGGCTTCACGAACTCCCCGGCTCCGCGCACCCCGACGACTCCGCGGCCCTCGCCCGCTTCCTGCGCGCGGTGCTCCGCCACCGCCGCCCCGCCTCCGTCAACCTGCGCCTGCGCAGACCCGACGGAATCACCCGCCACATCCGGGTCGTCGCCGAGCCCGTCCTCGACGCGGACCAGCGGTTGCACGCCGTGCGCGGCGCCTACCAGGACATCTCCGCCCAGCACTGGACCGAGGTGGCCCTGGCCGCGACCCGGGACCAACTCGCCCACACCGAGGCCGAGTCCGCCGAGCGCAGCCGCCTGGCCCTCCAGCTCCAGCACGCCATCATGCCCCCGACCCCACCGGCCATCGAGGCCCCGGGCCTGCGGGTCGCGGTCCGCTACCGGCCGGCGGAGATCGAGGCGCTCGTCGGCGGAGACTGGTACGACACCGTGGTCCTGCCCTCCGGGCTGATCATGCTGTCGGTGGGCGACGTCGCCGGGCACGGCATCGAGGCGGCCACCGGCATGGTCGTCCTGCGCAACGCCCTGCGGGGCCTCGCCGTGACCGGGGCGGGCCCCGCGCAGCTGCTGTCCTGGCTCAACACGGTCACCCATCACCTGGCGAAGCACGTGACGGCCACCGCCGTCTGCGGCCTCTTCGACCCGGGCACGAGGGTGATGCGCTGGGCCCGCGCCGGCCACCTGCCCCCCGTACTCGTCCGCCGCGGGGAGGCGGAGGCCTTCCCGCTCATCGAGGGGCTGCTCCTCGGCGCCCTGCCCGAAGTCACTTACGTCGAGCGGGAGGTGCAGCTCGAACCGGACGACACGCTGCTGATGTACACCGACGGTCTGGTGGAGCGCCGGGACTCCTCGGTGCAGGAGTCGCTCGGACACCTGGTGCACGCGGCGGCCGCCACTGCCGGGGACCTGGACGGCCAACTGGACCGCCTCCTCGCCGCGAGCCGCTCCGACACGGACGACGACACGTGCGTGATCGGCATCCGGGTCGGCTGAGGACCCCCGGCCGCGGGCCGTCTACCGGGCAGCGATTCCGACGGAGTTGACGATCACCTCCTGCTTGGGTGCTCCGTCGCCCCCGCCGTGCTTGGTCCCCTTCCTCGCGATCTCGTCCAGCACGTGCGCGTTCCGGGTGATCCTGCCGAACGGGGTGTAGGCCGGGGGCAGCCGGGAGTCCTCGTGGACGAGGAAGAACTGGCTGCCGTTGGTTCCCGGCCCCGCGTTCGCCATGGCGACCGTACCGGCCGGATAGACGGCGCCCGTCAGGTTCTCGTCCCCGAAGCGGTAGCCGGGTCCGCCCGAGCCGGTACCGGTGGGGTCCCCGCACTGCAGGACGAAGATGCCGGCGGTGGTGAGACGGTGGCACGTGGTCCCGTCGAAGTACTTCCGGCCGGCCAGGTACGCGAAGGAGTTCGTGGTGCACGGCGCCTTCGCCGTAAGGGCTTCGAAGACCACGTCGCCGTGGTTGGTGCGGAGCGTGGCCGCGTACGGCCGCAGACGGCTCACATCCCCGGGCGGAGTCCCCACGCTCCCGGCCGCCTTTCCGTCCGGCGTGTACGCACAGGTGGCGGCGGCCGAGGCCGGCCCCGCGGGCCCGGTGACCAGCCCGGCGGCGAGTGCGGCGCCGGCGGCCACGCGGAGAACGTTCGAGAGCATGGGGTTCCAATCCAAGAGCAGGGACCGGATCTTGATACCGGTGTCCCGCTCCGCCCGGGGGAGAAACGCCGTGCGGGTCATCCGATCAGCGGACCCGAGAGGCTCGTGCGCCCCATCGCGGGGCCCCGAGGCGTGTCGGTACCGTGCCGGGCCCCCGCGGTCCGGCACGGTGGGCGCGGCCGGTGGCCGTCCGCCCATGACGGCCCCAGAAGCGCGCGAGGGGTGCGTATGACGGAGAACGGCAACTCCCGGACCAGCCGCCGCACACTCCTGCTGGCCGCCGGATCGGCCGGAGCCGCCGCCTTCGCGGCGGCCTGCTCGGGTCCGGCCACCACTCGGGGGGCGGCAGGCCTGCCTCAGGCCCCCGCGCCCCCGACCGGAACCGGGACCGCGACCGGGGCTGGATCGTCCGCTCCGGCGTGCGTACTGACCACGGAGTCGGGCGAGGGCCCGTACTACCTGGACCTGGACCGGGTCCGGTCCGACATCACGGAAGGCATGGCCGGCGTGCCGTTCCGCCTGGACCTGACCGTGGTCCGGGTACCGGCCGGCTGTCGACCGGTAGCCGGGGCCGCCGTCGACGTCTGGCACGCGGACCCCTCGGGCACCTACTCCACCGGTAAGGACACCTTCTTCCGCGGCACCCAGCTCACGGACGCCGCCGGGCGCTGCACCTTCCGCACCATCGTGCCGGGCTGGTACCGGGGGCTGGCGCCGCACATCCACTTCAAGGTGCGCCCCGACCGGCACACCGAGACGACCTCGCAGTTCTTCTTCCCCGAGGAACTCCTGGTGCGCGTGTACGAGCTCCAGCCCTACGCCCGCCGCCGGGCCCCGGCCCACCCCAACACCCGCGACAGCCGCTACCGGGACTCGGGCGCCGCGACGACCCTGACCCCGTCACCGGACGCGTCCGGCTACCGGGCGGCGTACACCGTGGGCATCACCTGACTTCCGCGGCGCCCCTTCAGCTCATTGCCTCAGCTCATTGCCTCAGCTCACTGCGCGGCATCCGAGGGCTCGTACCAGAGGCTCGCCATCGGGGCGTGCGCGGTCCAGCCCAGCGCGGAGTAGAGCGCCCGACCGTCGGGCGTTCCGACCAGGACGCCGGTCCTCGCGCCGGCCTCGTACGCGGTGTTCTGCAGGGTGCGCATCACCAGGCCGCCGAGGCCCTTGCGCCGGTGCTCGTCGGCGGTCGCGACCTGGTCGACCACGGCATGGGCGCCGGCGCGGGAGCCGGCATGGGCAATCTGTCCGCGGGCGGCGAAGTGCCCGTCGAGGGTGCGGACCAGCACCCGGCTGACGCCGCCCCGGGTCCAGCGGGTGAGTGTGTAACCGGCCGGCACCTCAGGGCTCTCCGGTGCGAGGTTGCAGGTCATCAGGAAGCCCGGACCGTCGAGCCGCCAGCCCGGCCCGACCCAGGGCAGGACCGTCTGGTCCTCGGCGAACAGCTTCAGCCAGGTTCCCGGCGCACTGGTCTCGGCCACGATCTTGCGCACATCGGCCTCGGAGGGCTCCGGGAGCACGTGCCGGGCGACGTGCCGGGGCTGCCCGACGTCGATCGTCCACCCCCACGGCTCGTCGATCGGGTCCGAGCTGCCGCGGGAGACGACCCAGCCGCTGATCCACATCTGCACGAGCTTGCTGATCCTGGTGTCCGGCATCGCGGCCCGCCCCCTGACTGGTAATGGCTGATGACTATAAGGGGACCTTACGTGCCGGGAGTTGGATCTGACCATAGGAGCAGGCCGCCCAGTCGGAACACAGAGTGCCCGAAGCGTTGCAGTGGGTGAGGATTCGGGTGTGCGGGGAATTCTGGCGGGCAGATATCCCGCATGCTCTCGGACATGATCGAACGGCTGCGGCTCCTGCCCCGCCCGCGCCGGACTCCCGTCTTCACCGCCGACTTCGCCTCTCCCACCCAGTGGATCGCCGGCCACTCGTGGGCGTATCCCGACGGCGGCCCGGTCAACCCGGGCGACAACAAGCTGGACCACCTCACCGAAGACCCCGCCTACAGCCGCGGCGGGGTCTTCCGTGCGACACCGCGCCCCGACGGCGACTGGGACAGCGGCCTGCTCACCACCGAGGGCAGCGACGAAGGCTTCGAAGTGCGCACCGGAGACGTGCTGGAGGCCCGGGTCAAACTGCCCGTGCAGGTCGGCGCCTGGCCCGCCATCTGGACCTGGCGCGACGGCGGCCAGGAGATCGACGTCTTCGAGTACCACCCCGACAACCCTGACCTCCTCGAACTCTCCAACCACGTCCGGGAGGCGCACCGCTACCACCGTGACCCGGCGGTCCGGCCCGGAGCGTGGATCGACCTGAAGGTCGAGTTCGGGAAGGGGTCGGTCGTCTGGTGGGTCAACGGCGACCGGGTCTTCAGCGACGGCAGGGGAGTGGGCCGCCGCTGGTCCGCCTACCTCATCGTCAATCTCTCGGTCTGCGCGGGCAGGTACCACCCGGCACCGGAGCCCGGGGTCACGGAGCTGTCCTACGAGGTCGCGCAGTTGCGGGTGTACCGGACCCATCGAGGGCTGCTCTAGAGCCGCAACACGGCTTCGGCGGCCGGATCCGAGGGGAGGCGGGTGGCCGGGAGGCGCCCTGGACGCCGAATCCGGGGTGCGTTAGCTTCCGGCGCCATGAGACTTCTGGGAGTTGGCATGTGCGCGGCGGCCCTGCTGCTGGGGGTGGTGGCCGCCCCGGCGCAGGCCGCGGACGGGGCGCGGGACCTCCGGGATGCGCGCTGGGCACTGAAGGAGACCGGCAAGGACGCCCGCTTCCGGGGGCTGGCGGCCGTGAGCCGGTCCACGGCCTGGGTGGCCGGCTCGAAGGGGACCGTACTGCGCACCGCGGACGGCGGTCGCAGCTGGCGCGACGTCTCGCCGCCGGGAGCCGTCGCGGAGGGGCTGGAGCTGCGGGACATCGAGGCCTTCGACGGGCGGCGCGCGGTGGCCCTGTCCATCGGCGAGGGCGAGGCCTCCAGGGTGCTGCGCACCGAGGACGGCGGCGCCACGTGGACGGAGACCTTCCGCAACCCCGACCCGCGGGCCTTCTACGACTGCCTCACCTTCTTCGACTCCCGCCACGGGCTCGCGATGAGCGACCCGGTGGACGGCAAGTTCCGGATCCTGGCCACGGACGACGGCGGCCGGAGCTGGCGGGTGCTGCCGAACGCCGGGATGCCGGACGCGCTGCCGGGAGAGGCGGGCTTCGCGGCGAGCGGCCAGTGCCTGGTCTCCGCCGGACCGCGCGACGTGTGGCTGGCGACCGGCGGGGGCCCGGTCGCGCGGGTGCTCCACTCCGCGGACCGCGGCCTGACCTGGCGGGTCGCCGACTCCACCCTCCCCGCGGGTGACCCGGCGCGCGGCGTCTTCGCCCTCGCCTTCAAGGGTCGTACGAGGGGCCTCGCGGTCGGCGGCGACTACCGCACCGGGCAGGCCTCCCCGCGGGCCGGGGCGGTGACCTCGGACGCGGGCCGCACCTGGAGCCCGTCCTCCACCCCGCCGCCGGCCTACCGGTCGGGCGCGGCCTGGTTCCCGTACGGCGGCGGCACGGCCCTGGCGGTGGGTCCGACGGGCACGGACGTGACCCGGGACGGCGGCCGCACCTGGCGAACGCTCGACCCGGGCTCGTTCGACACGGTCACCTGCACACCGGACGGCGGCTGCTGGGCGGCGGGGGAGAAGGGGCGGGTCGGGCGTCTGGAAGGAGTGCGCGGGGGCTGACCGGCGTCACCTGCCGCCCTGCGCCGCCCGCAGGCGTGCCAGGTAGAGGTCCGGATCGGGGCCGTGTGCCCGGTCCTGGGCTCCGCGCCGGACGAGGGCCAGGTCCCCGCCGGAGCCGATGCGCAGCATGGTGGTGGCCGCGTGGGGGGTGCCGGGGTGGCGCAGCGCGTCGGCGTCGACGACCGGGATGCCGGGCCCGAACATCGCCGTCGCACGGGCCGCCGTGTCCGCCGGTGGCCGCCCCGTCCGGTTGACGCTGCTGACGCAGAGCCGCGGAAAGCCCGTCAGCAGCGGGGACAGCGGCCGCCAGTGTGCGCCGAACAGCAGGAGGTGGCCGTCGCGCAGGGCGGGTCCGGTCCAGGGCGACGGCCACGCGTCCGCGCGTACGGGCACCACCAGCGTGACCAGCTCGTCGCGCAGCAGGGCGAACGCGGTGCGGAGCGCGGCCGGTGGCAGGGCCAGTTCCGTGCCGAGGTCGCCCCAGACGGCGTCGTCGTGGACCCACAGGGCGACCTCCTGACCGGTGGGGCGACCCTTCGCGCCGTTGACGGCGCCGGGAGTGGTGGCGGCGACGACGTAGGTGAGGGGGCAGTGCGCGCCGGCTGGCGAGGTGGGTCAGCACCACGGTCGGTGCGAGGCCCAGGTGGTGCTCGGGGTCGTAGGGCTGGAAGGCGTGCGGGTGCGTGAAGGGGGTTCCGGTGGAGATCGTGGCGGCCCCGGTGCCCACGATCGGAGTGGTGACGGTGAGCGGCACCCCGGTCTCCGCGGACACCATCCGGGCGATGCCCGGCAGCCGCGTCAGATCGGGCCGCGTCCACCACGGCTCGCAGTCGGGCCCCAGGACGTGCGCGGCCTTGGCCGGGTCGTGCGCGAGGAGGAAGAGCAGTTGCTCGGTGGCGACCATGCCACTGCGCTCGGCCATGCCCAGCCAGGAACAGGCCGCGACCCGTGCCCCGCTCTCCAGGGCGGCCAGGGTGTTCGCGAGGCCGAGGTCGAGGTCGAGGCCGAGGCCGAGGTCGTTGTGGAGGTGCGAGACCAGGACCGTGTCCTGACCGGCGCCGGCCGCGACCCGCCGGAAGAGGTCCCGGGTCTGGCCGGGCAACAGGTCGCCGACCGTATCGGCCAGTACGATCGTGGCCGCGCCCTGAGCCGTCATCCGGCCGGCGTACTCGGCCACCAAGGCGTGGTCCGCGCGCGGCGCGTCCACCAGGCACACGTCCACCGCCGTGCCCCCCGCGCGGTCCACGGCCTCCTTGACCACGTCCAGGCCCCGGTCCAGGGCCGTACGGGCGTCCGTGTGCACCAGGGCACGGGCCGTGGCTTCCGAGGCGGCCACGATCACCATGATCCGCCCGTGCGCCGCACCGCGTACCGCGCCCAGCGCCAGCCGTACGTCCTCCACCGTGCCCCGGCAGATCGCGGACGGACTCACCGATTCCTGCGCCTCCAGGGCGACTTGCCGGGTCGCCTCGAATTCCTGCCCGCACCCGGAAGCCGGCACTCATCAAGGTCTTCGCCTGTGCGCCGTCCCGCGCCGAGTCCTCGAACAGCCCGACGCGTCCGGCCCCGGCCGACTCGGTACCACGTCCACGTCCACGCCCACGCCCACGTCCGACAACGTCCAAGCTCCCTGTCCGGCGCGGTACTTGCGCGCCCGCGCGCGCCGTGGAGATCCACCGGGACCGATCGTGCGGGGCGCGGCAGCCGGGGATCGGCCATTCTCGGACGTTCGATTCCGTGATCGAAATCGGGATGCGCGTTGCCTCCGGGGGCTGGCAAGCTGCGCCCGTGAACCGTGAACAGATCTCCGGGATCGCCCATCGCGACCACCCGATAAAGTCCCCGCTCGACGACGACTCGGTACGCCGGCTCCTGGAACGGGGCCTCCCGTCCGGCGACGAGCGGGTGCTCGACCTTGGGTGCGGCGGCGGGGAGTGGCTCCTGCGCGCCCTGGCCACCCGACCGGACCTGCACGCCGAGGGCGTCGACATCTCCGAGGACGCTCTGGCAGAGGCCCGGCAGGCAGCGGGCCGCCTCGGGGTCGAAGAGCGCCTGGTCCTCCACCACCAGGAGGCCGCGGACTTCGCCTCCCCGGAGCCGTTCGACCTGGTGCTCAGCGTCGGGGCCACACATGCCTTCGGCGGTCTGCTGCCCACCCTCGCGGCGGCACGCAAGCATCTGACTCCGAGCGGGCGGGTCCTGATCGGCGAGGGATTCTGGGACCGCTCCCCGTCCCCGGAGGCCGTCGAGATGTTCGGGGACCTGGCCGACCTGGCGACCACCGTGGACCAGGTCGTCGCCGACGGCTGGACTCCCGTCCACGGGCACGTCAGCACCCGCCGCGAACTGGACGATTACGAATGGGCCTGCTGGGGGTCACTGGCCTCCTGGGCCGTGGACCACCCCGCCGATCCGGACAGCGCGCACGTGCTGGCGACAGCCACGGACCGCCGCACCGAATGGCTGCGCACCTATCGGGACTCCTGGGGCTTCGTTTCCCTGGTCCTGTGTCAGACGCCGGGCTGAAGCGACCCGTTCGGCAGCATCACACGTAGCCGACCGTGACCTCCCGGAAGCCCAGGGAGTGGAGCAGGCCCTCCAGCATCGCCGTGGTGTTCTTCTCGGTGCGCTCGACGAGGCCGCTGTCGCGCGCCGCATCCGTGATGTGCTGAACGGCCAGGCGCTGTACGGCCTGTTCACCGGCCGGATTGTCGGTGAACAGGTCGCCCAGCCGGTCGAGCAGTCCCCGCTGTTTGGACACGGCGTAGGAACGGTCCAGGTCCAGCGCCGCCGTACCGAGGACGGCGTGGGGCAGCCGGAGCGAGACCTTGGTGCGCTCCTCGTTCACGGTGACGGCCTGCTCGCCGAGCCCGCCCAGGTCCACGTACCCGCTCACGGAACCCGCGCCGACGTAGAGGGTCCTGGTCCCGCGGACGGAGTCCGGCAGGAAGGCCGCGTCCTTCTCCAGGTCCACCACGACCTGGAAGTTGCCGGCGGCTCCCTCGTAACGGCGCATGTCCTGGATGGACTTGAGCAGGACCGGCCCCGAACGGTCCACGGTGTCCTCGCGGAACAGATCGCCGAAGCCGGGCAGCAGACTGAACCGGCCGGCCAGCAGCAGGACCACCGCCAGCACCGCGACCCCACCCGCGGCCCGTCCCCACCAAGGCAACCGCCGAGGCTCTCTTCGCGGTGCGGGTCCGCGCTCCGCGTCGTGCGATGAGTTCTCCATGCCCTGCGCATGCCCGCCCGGGGCGGCCCCACTCTCCGAAGCCGACCGCGGCCGGTGGCCGGTGGCCGGATCCGTCGTCGGGGCTACCAGTTGCCGCCCGGCGCGGCCTCGGCGTGGTTGGAGCGGCCCGGGGCGAAGGACATGCGGTTCCAGGTGTGGCGGCGGCCGCGGATGGCCACCGAGTAGGCGTACATGACCTCGGGGTCGCACATGCCGGGGAGGTAGGAGTCGCCGAAGTGGTGGGCGTCGAAGCCGGCTTCCTTGGCGTTGAGGGCGAGTTGCGGCACCACGTTCGCGTGGGAGCCCTCCTGGCTGGTGCCGATGGCGCCCATGACGATCGCACCCGCGTCCTGGACCGCGGCCACGGCCGTCGCGGCCAGCTCACGGGTCATGCCCGGCAGGGTTCCCGGCAGCGGGGCGACCACGCCGTCCGCGCCGGCGTCGACGAGGGCGGTCAGCCGCGCGGGGGTGACGCGTTCGGGGCAGCCGGCGTGGTGCATCTTGCCCGACCACAGGGCCGCGTCGTCTCCAAGCCCCTTGCGTAGTTCCTCGGTGACCCGCGCCATGCCGTCGTAGGTGCCGCCCGTTCCGGGATTGGCGGTGATGCACAGCAGTGCGGCGCCCATGTCGATGAGGCGCCGGGCGTGCTCGGAGGTGGCGCGGCGGATCTCCGGGACGTCGCCGGGCTCCAGGTTCACGCCCACGGGCCGACCGATCAGACGGGCGAGATCGGTGAAGGACGTGAAGGTCCCGAGTCCGGGCATGACGAGCCGCTCCCCGTCCCAGGCACGCTCGATGAGGTTGAGGATGACGATGTCGGCGCCGAAGGCGGCCACCAGCTCGGCGTTGTGCACACCGCGCCCGTCGGAGTGCGGGGAGAGCGCGGCGCGCTCGGCGAAGACCTCGGCCACCATCGTGCGGCCCTCGGCGGCGGCCACCGCCCGGGTCAGATCGCGGCCGCGCAGGGCGGAGAGCGCGTCGCGGTCGAGGTCGAGGATTCGCTGAGTGGTCATGGCTACGACCCTAGCCACCGGGCCCCCGGCCCCGGGCCGCCGTTGGTCCCCCCGAGGGGGCCCTTGGCCCCGGCCCCGGTCCCCCGCTGACGTACGGTCCTGCGCGATCCCGGCCGAGCCCGGCACGTCGGCGGGCCCCGGTCACCGGTCCGGGCCCCTGCGGGTGCGGGAGCCGCCCGGAGATCCGCGAAGGTGGCGCGCCCGGCTTCCGGTCACGTCCGTACGGGCATTGCCGTCCGTACGGGCATTACGAGGCGCGTTGCCGCCGGCACCCCCGGAGGCACCGGACCGGAGGAGCCGGGGCCGCCGACGCCGGGCACGGCATCGGGCGCCCCTCGGGGAAGGCCACCGTCAGAGGGGTGCGGGGCCTAACGGCTCCGCTCCCACGTCGTGAGCGCCGCGTCCGCCGCGTCGCGGACCTCCGGGACGGGGTGTCCCAGCATGTCCCGCAACACCCGCAGTGCCGGGCCGAGTTCGCTGCCCGTCGATGCCGCCCGGCTCGCGTGGTCCGCCGCCAGGGCCACCGCGTACAGGCCCGTGAAGAGCCCGTCCCGGGGCGGGAGCGTGCCGGTGCGGCGCCGCAGCCGCCGGGTCCCTCCGATCGCCAGCGCCGCGTCGCGCGCCTCCGCCAGGGCGGCCGGGGAGACCCGGGGCGAGCGGCGGGCCAGCGCCACCGCCGTACGGGCCGCGAGCAGCGGCCGGTCGCGTACCGCCCGCGCCTGCGCCCGTAGCTCCCCCGCCCGTTCGGCCGCCGGCGCGGCCGGGTCCCACAGCGCCGTCCGGGCCGAGACCGCCCACCGCAGGCTCGCGTCCTGCTCCGCGATCAGCGCGATCGCGTCCTGCCAGACGGGCCGGCAGGCCGAGGGCAGGCCCTGCCCGGCCGTTCGCTCGAGGCTCCCCGCCAGCACCGCGATCCGGTGCAGGGCTTCACGCGGGTCCCGTGCGGCACGTGCGGCCGGTTCGGCCCGCGCGCCGCGACCCCGCGCCCGGGCCTGGGCCCTGGCCTCCCGCACGTGCCGGCCCAGCAGCGCCGTCGTGACCGCCCGCAGCCCCGGACCGTACGCATCCGGATCGACCCGTGCCGCGTCCACCACCGCGTCCAAGGCCGCCCGCCACACGACCTCGTGGCTCCGCGGCTCGATCGCCAGACGCGGCAGCAGGCCCGCGTCCACTGCGTCCGGCGCCGCGAGGGCCCACAGGCGCAGAACCCGGCAGGCCTCGGCGACCGTCCGAGCGTCGAGCCCATCGTCGGGAACCCGGTCAGGGGCCTCGCCAGGGCCCCGGCCGGCCCCGGCGGGGGAGTCCGCGTGCGCGGGCGCCTCCGTGAGGAAGCCGCGGCACACCTCGGCCACCAGCTGCCCGTACGGCTCCCGCGCCGCCGCCGGGAGGTCCGCCGGGTGCACGCGCAGCAGCGCCTCCCGCTCCGCCCTCGAGCCCTCCCGCGCCGTCGTACGAAGGCACGCCTCCACCGGTTCCAGCGTGACGAGCCGAGCCGCCCGCGTCACCGCCGCCGCCCGGACGTCGCGGTGCTGGCCCGGCGCCGAGAACGCCGCCACCAGCAACTCGCCCGCGAGCGCCGCCGGCAGCCGGTCCGCCGCCAGCCGGACGATCTCCTTGCGGCTCGTCACCTTCGTGCCCGTCGCCCGCTCCAGCACCGGCCGGAACCGCTCCGCGAGCTCCGGCGGCGGCACGTGCGCGCAGACCCGCCCGATCGCGTACACGGCGACGCGCGCCCGGTCGCCGTCGGCCCGCGCGAGCAGGTCGGGCAGGACCAGGCCGGGCCGGTCGGCCCCCGGGAGCGCGGCCAGGGCCGCCTCGGCCGTCGGTACGTGCGCCGATTCCGCGCACGCCCGTACCGCCGCCAGCCCACCGCCGCCCGGCACCGCCGCGAGCTCCCGCAGCAGCTCATCGCCGGGGGACCTGTCCGGATGCGCCCGGGCACGCAGCCCGGCCGCGAGCCAGTCGGCCATGGCCGTGCACGTCGCGCCGGTCCACCGGTGCGCGTACCCCCGGACCGGGGGAAAGACCTGTCGCGGAGGCCGGCCCACGGCCTGGGCCGGGTCGTGGAAGCGGCCGCGGGGAGGCGAGTCCAAGGGCGTGGCGACGAGAGCCGGCAACAGGTCGTCGGCCTGTCGCGCCACGAGCTCCACCACGCGGGGCAGTACGACGGCCGAGGGGTCCGCGGCGAGCAGGGCGCGGACCCGCTCGACATGCGGACCGGCCGAGGCCAGCCACAGCACGCAGGCACGTTCGGCCGGCCCGCGCGCACCGGTCAGCGCGATCCGCTCCACGACCTCCGCGAGCCAGGGCTCGGCCCGTTCCCAACGCGGATCCGATGACAGCGACTCGGCGAGGGAGAGCGCGGGGACGGGATCTCCCGCACCGAAGGACTCCGTCACCACGGGACGTACGGCGTCGAGCAGCGCCCGCGCCGCGGCGGGCGGTGGATCCTTGCGCAGGGCCTGCGTCACGAACCTGCCGAACCCGCCGCCGGGCACGTCGGGGCCGTCCGCGCGGGCCAGCGTGCGGACCGCCCACGCGGCGAGCGCCGGCAGCGCCGCGGAACCGGTTCCGGGAGCCTTCGGAGCGGGATGCGTCCCGTCCCCGGCCGTGTCCAGCAGGCGGCCCGAGAGGTGGGTGAGGGCCACGAGGGTGCCGTACGAGAGGTCCCGCGCGGCGAGCGCGTCCGCGGCGATCCGCTCCAGCGCCGGCACCGCCGCCGCCGTGAACGTGTGCGCCGGCAAGGCGCCCAGAGCGCCCACGGCCGTCTGGCGCACCGGGTCCTGCTCGGAGCGCAGGCGGGCCATTTCCGTCAGCACCTCGGTCGTGGCCTCCGGGCGCCGGGCCCGCGCCGCCGCGTGCACCAGAGCCCGCCAGGCGGCCGCGCGCTCGGCGGAGTCGGCCCGTCGGGTGTCCGCCCCGAGCGCGGCGGCCTCCTCCTCGTAGGGCAGGAAGGCCCGCAGCTCCAGCAGCTCGATCGGCGCGGCGCCCCGGGCCCGCGCCCGTTCGAGGGCGTGGCGGGCGAAGGGCGCGGCGTCCCGGGCGGGCAGCAGACGCATCAGCTCGGGCGGGAGCACCGCCGTCTCGGAGCCGGCGGGCGGGGCGGGTGCGGAGCCCTCCCCGGCGCGGACGGCGTCGAGCACCGCCCCGCGCCGACCGGGCGGCAGCGCGGGCAGGAGCGTCGCGAGCACCGGTGCGGGGGCGGCCGCCGCGCGGACCGACGCGACGAGTTCGTCTTCGGGGACGGCGGCGGCGAACCGGCGGGCACCGTTGTGGGACAGCGTCCTCGCCGCGAGTACGAGACGGCCCTGCCCCCACAACCGCGCCGCGAGCCGCGGCCGGTGGGCGACGAACCCGGGCAGGTACGGGACCAGCCCGGCCGTGAGCCGCTCGGGGCCCACCCGTTCGAACAGGTCCAGGGTCGCGCCCGGATCGACCTGCGCCAACGCGGTCAGGGGACCGTCGGCCACCACCAGCCACCAGGTCTGCCGGGCTGCCGGAGCCTGTGCCTCGGCCTCCCGGACCACGGTCTCGTACACGGCCTCGGGCATCCGGCGCGCCAACGGCAGCCAGGAGTGCAAGGAGTGCCGGAGCTCGGGCAGTAGCCGCCGCACGGTGGCGGGGGAGCAGGCGGGCAGCAGCCGTGCCGCCTCGCGGTCGCCCCAGGTCGCGCGGACGGAGTCGATCAGGGCATCGGCGAGCGGAGCCGGGGTGCCGTGCAGCGCGGTGAGGAGCTGCTCGCGGGCGGCGGCCGTGACCCGGTCGGTCACCAGGGCGTCGGCCGCCGGACGTATGCGTCCGGTGCGCAGCGCCGCCAGCGCCTGGGCGCGTACGGCCCCGTGCGGATCGGTGAGCCCCGCGACGAGCAGGCCCGCGAGCCGGTCGCCGTGGGCGGGGTCGCAGGGGACGGCGCGGGCGCAGATCAGGGCCGTGGCCCGGGTGTCCGGGACGTGCCGGTCGGGGTCGGCGAGCTCCGTCAGCAGGTCGGGCACCTCGGCCGGGGGCAGCGCGCGCACCTGGGCGACGGCCGCGTGGATCCGCTCGCGGTGGGCGAGCGGAGCGAGCGAGGCGAGGAGCCGGGCTGCGGCTTCCCGACCGGGTCGGGCGGAGTGGTGCGGGGGCTGCTGGGAGGTGCTCATGGGGCCATCGTGCAATGCGGGGTGGCTGAGGAGCGAGGCAATTGAAAGGCGCCGGCCGCAAGCCCTGCGAAGAGGACAACCCCCCCACCGTGGTGATTTGACCCGCTCCGTGCCGTGAAGGAAGGTCAGGGCATGGATCAGATCTTCGAGAAGTTCCGGGCCCTGCCCGTCGAGGAGCAGCTCTCCCCGGCCCTCACTCGTCGCAGGTACGCGGACTTCCCCGTCCTCGTCGTGGACCACCCGCGAGCCGGACAGGCGTGCCTGAGCATCCAGGGAGGACAGCTCGTCACCTGGCGGCCGGCCGCCGCCCGCCCGGACGACCCCGGTGTGCTGTGGTCCGCCGATCCGGACCTGTGGCGGCGCGGAACGGCCGTGCGCGGCGGAGTCCCGCTGTGCTGGCCGTGGTTCGGCCCCTCCGGCCCCGCCGGCTCGCCCTCGCACGGGTTCGCGCGGACCACCGACTGGGAGCTGACGGCGTGGGAGGAGGAAGCGGACCGGGTCGTCGTGGAATGCACCCTGAGCCCCTCGCCGGCGACCCGCGCACTGTGGCCCGAGGAGTTCGTCCTCGTGGCGCGGTACACCCTGACCGACACCTGTCTGATCGAGATCGAGGACCGGGGCGACCACACCGCCACCACCGCGCTCCACACCTACGTGCGGATCGGCGACCTCGGACGGGCACACCTCGCGGGCCTCGGCCCCGAACACACCGACGGGCTCACCCGTCGCCGCTACGAGGACGAAGACGGCACGCTGACCCCCGTGGACCACGTCGAGCGGTTCCAGACGGCGCCGGCGCCCGTCACCACGGTGCGGGACGAGGTGCTGGGAAGGATCGTCGCCCTCGCCCACCACGACCACAGCGACGTGGTGGTCTGGAACCCGGGTGCCGAACTCGCCCGGGGCATGGCCGACGTCGCGCCGAAGGAACACCGGCACTTCGTGTGCGCGGAGACCGCCCGGGTGGGACGGCCGCTCGTGGCGGAAGAGGGGCGGCCGGGTCGACTGGCGGTCGAGCTCCGTATGACGGAGCAATGAGAGGGGCGCGGGGGAGAGAGGGGCGAGGGGCGGCGGGGAAGGCCGACGTGGTCACCGCCCGGTCAGGGCCGTGGCCAGAAGGGCGGCGGTCCGGGCGATGAGGGGGTTGTCGGCCGGGGCATCGGGGTGGGGCTTGGTGGTCAGGACGGCGATGACGAGGGGCGGCCGGCCGGGGGGCCAGGCGATGCCCACGTCGTTGTTGGTGCCGTACTCGCCCCCGCCGGTCTTGTCCGCCACGGCCCAGCCTGCCGGGAGACCGGCCCGCAGCCGCTCGCTGCTCGTGGTGTTGCCCAGCAGCCAGCCGGTGAGCCGCCGCCGGTCCGCCGGCGCGAGTGCGGAGCCGAGGACGAGGCGCTCGTAGGTCCGCCCGATGGCGTACGGGGTGGTGGTGTCGGTGACCCGCCCGGGTTCGGCGCTGTTCAGTTCCGGTTCCCACCGGTCCAGGCGGGTCGCCGCGTCCCCGGTCGAGCGGGCGAAGCGGGTGACGGCGGTCGGGCCGCCCAGCTCCCGCAGGAGCAGGTTGGCGGCGGCGTTGTCGCTGAAGCGGATCGCGGCGTCGCTCAGCTCCGCGACGGTCATTCCGCGGGCCAGGTTCTCCGGCCGGCCGGTGACCGGCGCGTACCCGGAGGCGGCGGCCTCCTGCGCGGTGTAGCGGACCCGCTTGGCCAGGAACTCCCCGTCCCGGTCGAGGTCGCGCAGGACGGCGGCCACGGCCAGGGTCTTGAAGACCGAGCAGAGGGGGAAGCGCTCCTGCGCCCGGTACCGCACGGTGCGGCCGGTGGCGGTGTCGTGGGCGTAGACGCCCAGGCGGGCGGAATGCTCCCGCTCCAGGTCCGCCAGCGCGTGCGCGACCGCGCCGCTGCCTGCGGGGGACGCGGTCGCGGCGAAGGCGCTCCCGCCCGCCGGCAGCGAGGCGGCCACTGCCGCTCCGGCGCCCCACGCGAGCAGGGCGCGCCGGGACGGGGTCTTCCCTGTGGTGTTCACGGTCGTCCTCTTCCTCTCCGGACCAAGATCTCAACCATTCATCACGCATGTCCCGCGGCGGCGGTTGCAAACGGCGGGCTTCGCACGGGCTTCGCACGGCGAGAGCAGGGGAGAGAAGGGAGCGCGCGGGCGAGCGCGAGACAGAGGTGGGGGCGCCGCGGCGGGCGACTCGTAAAGCGGCGTTCGACGCGCCCGTGGCCTTCGATCCGGGGGCCGGATCCGCCCGCTCACCTTCCCCCGAAAGGGGTACGAGTGGCGACGGAGGGTGAGATTCGGGCCGTCCGCCGGTGACCCGCCCCACAGGACCTTGGTCACATACGAAGCGGGATAGTAGTCCTTAAACGGCCCTTACCCACCCCCTCAGACCACCCCCCACCTGCCCGGATGTCTACTCGACCAGTGGGGGGCCATTCCGCCCCGGCTGCGAGGACCACTAGTAAGAGGGGTCGTTGCCAGACCCCCCGGACCCCCGTAGAACTGGATGAGTCGCAAGGCGGACGGAGATCCCCCGGGTTCACCCCCGGACTCCGGGTTCACCCCCGGAACCCCGGTTCTCCCGCTCCCGCCGACGAACCCCTCTCCTTCGCGTGAGTGGCTCACGCACGTCTCCGGCGTGCTGCGACCGCCCCTGTCCCCTTCGAAAGGTCCGTCCGTGTCCAACGCCGTCATCCGCCGCATCGCCGCTTCGAAGAAGACCCTCGTGGGTTCCGTCCTCGCCCTGGGTGTCGCCGGCTCCATGCTGGCCGCGGTTCCCGCGCAGGCCGCCCCGATGAGCGCCAAGGCGATCGCCCAGCAGATGATCAAGGACCCGGCGCAGTTCGCGGCGTTCAACAACATCGTCTCGAGGGAGAGCGGCTGGAACCACACCGCCACGAACTCCTCCTCGGGCGCCTACGGCCTGGTCCAGGCCCTGCCGGCCTCGAAGATGGCCTCGGCGGGCTCGGACTGGAAGACCAACCCGGCCACCCAGATCAAGTGGGGCCTGGACTACATGAACTCCCGCTACGGCAGCCCCGCAGGCGCCTGGACGTTCTGGCAGAACCACCACTGGTACTAAACCACCAGCGGACCGCGGGACCACGAAAACGCTCGGCCGGACTCTCCGGCCGGGCGTTTTCGCGTGCGTACGCGGCCTCCGCGCCCACCCCCACCCCTCACCCGCCGCCCCGCTCGGCCCGGTCCACCAGGCGTGCGAGCTCCGTCCGGGAGCGCACTCCGAGTACGGCGAAGACGTTGCGCAGGTGGTGGTCGACGGTGCGCGGGCTGACGGAGAGGCTCAGTGCCACCTCCCGGTTGGTGGCGCCCTCGGCCACGCAGCGCGCGATCCGCAATTGCTGCGGTGTCAGCAGGGCCAGCCCACCCGCCGGTACGGGGGCGGGTGCGTCACCGGTGGCCCGCAGTTCGGCACGGGTCTGCTCGGCCCAGGCCGGGGCCCCGCAGCGCTCGAAGGTGACCAGCGCGTCCCGCAGCCGGTTCTTCGCCTCGGCCGGACGGCGCCGGCGGCGCAGCCACTTCCCGTACAGCAGCTGGGTGCGGGCCCGCTCGAAGTCGCCGTGCACCGTCTCGTGCCGGGTCAGCGCCAGGGCGTAGAGCGCATCGGCCGTGTCGTCCGGCGGGGCGATCAGGGCGCGGCACCGGGCCAACTGTGCCGGTGCCTGCGGGTCGGTGCCCTGGGCGGCCCAGAGGGCGAACTCTTCGACGGCCGCCTTCGCATCCGTCGGAGCCCCGCACTGCACGGCCGCTTCCACGAAGCACGGCAGGGCGAGCATGCGGACGGCGAAGTGGCCGCGCCCGGGTCCCGGCCGGGTCAGCGGGCCGAGCCGGGCGGCGGCCTCGAAGGGCCGGCCGCGGCACAGGTCGGCGCGTGCCGAGGCCCATTCGGCCAGGGTGACGGTTTGGAGGAGCCCGTGCGGGCGTGCGATCTCCACGGCGGCTCCGGCGTGCGCGGTGACGGCTGCCGCGTCGTCCTCGACCGAGGCGACCAGGGCCAGGATCGCGTGCTGACCGGCGGCCACGTTGCGCTGGCCGGCCCGGTGGGCGGCGCGGAGGCCTTCCTGCGCGTGGGCCCTGGCCCGCGCGTGCTGGCCGGCCCGCAGTTCGGCGTACGCGAGGTGCTCGAGGATCCGCGGCGTGAGGGAGGCCAGCCCCCGCGACCGGGATACCGCCAGCGCCCGCGCATTGGCCCGGCACGCCGCCGCGATGTCGCCGAGCACCAGCGCGGCCACCCCGGCCCGCAGCAGGCGGGTGGGGTCATCGTCGTCCCGCGCACGGTCGAGGACCCGGCGCAGCGGCGGTTCGGCCTCGGCCAGGTGCCCGTCGATCGCCGTGCGCAGCCCCGCTCGGTAGTCGAGCATCGGATTCCGGGGAGCGGCTGTGGGCTGGGATTGGGACTGGGACTGGGATTGGGACTGGGGCCGGGCATACGGATGGGCGCCGGATCGTACGGACGCCACCCGCCGGACCGGCGTGAACGGGTCGGCCGGCGCCGCCGGAGCGTGGGCGAAGGCGGGGGCCGGTGGTGGAGTCACGAGCGGGGCTTCGGCGAGGGCCGCGAGGCAGGCGGCGGCGTCGCCCGCGGCCCACGCCGCGTCCATCGCCTCCATCCTGGCTTCCAGAGCCGCCTCCGCGTCGTACGGGTCGAGGCGCTCCGCGGCCATGAGCAGCGCCTGGTAGGCGTCGCCGACCGGGCCGTCCCGCAAGGCCATGCTGCCCCGGACGAGTTCGGTGCGGCCCTGCACCGCATCGGGGGACGCGCCTTCCCGGGTGGCCGCCAGCAGCCGGCGCGCCCTGCGGGGATGCCCCGCCAGGCGGGCGTAGTCCGCCGCGGCGGTGAGGCGTGCGGTACGGGCATCCTCGTGGGCGGTGAGTTCCGCGGCCCTCGACAGGGCGGCCGAACGTTCCATGCCGGACGTCGGCGTGCCGGGAGCGGCCGCCTCGGCGAGGCCGGCTGCGAGCACGGCGTCGGGCCCTTGCGCGGCAAGGGCCAGGTGGAGCAGGTGACGCAGGCGGAAGCGGTCGGCGTCGATGGCCGAGGCGAGCAGGGCGTGGGCGGCCCGGCGCTGCGAGGACGGCGCGCCGGAGTAGACGGTCCGGCGGAGCAAGGAGCCCGCGAAGGTGATGCGGTCCCCGTCGTGGTGCACCAGCCTCGCCGCCTCGGCGGGGTCCAGCGCGGCCGGGTCCAGTCCGGCCTTGCGGGCGGCGCGCAGGACCAGGGAGGCATCCACGCCCGCCGCGTCGGGGTCGGGTTCGTGCGCGGCCGCCGCCAGGAGCAGGAGCTGCCGTGCGGGGGCCGGCAGCGGGGCGAGGCGGCTCCCGAAGGTGGCCCACAGGGTGCCGCGGTCCACGAGCGGGCGGGGCAGCGGCCGGCGCCCACCGAGCTGATCCGGCGTCAGGCGCTGGGTGAGGGCGGTCAGAACGGCGGGATTGCCTTCGGCCTCGGACAGCAACTCCGAACGCACGGCGGGATCCAGGCACCCACCGGTGAGGTCCCGGAGGAGGGCGGTCGCCGCGCTGTCGTCCAGCGGGCCGAAACGGACCACGGGCCACCCCGTGAACTCCGGTTGCTCCGCCCGGTGTTCCGCCAGCGAGAGCAGGAACCCGATCGGGCGCCCCGGGCCGGGGCGGTGCGCGGCGGCGCCGAGAACGGCCCGCGAGGGCGCGTCCCACAGGTGCACGTCGTCCACGCAGACGAGCAGCGGCTCTTCCCCGGGGAGGAGCCGCCTGAGCAGTTCGGGCAGTTGGTCCGGCCGGCCGGCTCCGAACCCGGCCCGCGGCGGGGCCGCCCCCCGCACCTCGGCCGCCGCACACAGCAGCGCGCGCATGCCGCCGTACGGCCGGGGGTCGCGGGGGAGGGGTCGGGGGCGCAGGACGGGCCCGGGCGTGAACTCCCGCGCGGCCCCCGCCAGTAGGGTACTCCGGCCCAGTCCCGGCTCCGCCACGAGCAGCAGCGCCCCGCCGTGTCCGGCCCGGAGCTCGGCCGACAGGGCTGCCGCAGCCGCCAGTTCAGTCGTCCGGCCGTAAATCCGGCAAGGACTCTCCACGGTCGTCTGTCCGGTCACGCCGGTGAGGTTACTGCCGTGTAAACAGTGGCGGAAGACGGGACGCGGCGGGTGGGGGGCCGAAGCGTGCCGGCCGCCCACCTGCCGGCGGCGATTCAGGAAGTGTGGGGGCAGTTGCCCCGGTACTCCTCGATGGCCAGGCTGGGGCTCGGCACAGGGCAGAGGAACTGCTCGTAGCGGGTGTCGTTGTCGATGAACCGCTTGAGCCACGAAATGCTGTACTTCGCGATGGTGGTGTCCGAGCTGTTCGGGGTGAAGTGCGTGGCGTTGTTGAGTTCCAGGTACGCCTTGTCGAGCGAGCCGGGGAGGCTCGTGTAGAAGGGCTCCGAGTGCGTGGCCACCGGTGCGACCGTGTCGCCGTCGGCACCCACGATCAGGGTCGGCGTCTGGATCTCGGGCCAGGACTTGTCGGTGTTCCAGCCGGTGAGTGCGATCGCCGCCTGCAGCGAAGGCCGGGTCTTGGCGGCCTCCAGGGTGCCGCCGCCGCCCATGGAGTGGCCCATCACGCCGAGCCGGCTGCTGTCGATCCTGGTGCGGACGGTGCTGCGCTCCGTCAAGTAGTCGAGGGCGGAGAGCAGTTGGCGCCCCCTGCTGTCGGGCTGGTCGAGGGTGGTGAGCGTGTCGATGGTCAGGACGATGAAGCCCTGGGAAGCCAGGCGCGGTCCGAGCCAGGCGATGGACGACTGGTAGGCGGTGAAGCCGGGTGAGATCACCACGGCGCCGAAGGTCCCGTCCGCGGTGGACGTCGGGTAGTGGATGGTGCCGCCGCCGAAGCCGGTGACCCCCAGGGAGGAGACGTTGGTCTGCGACACCGCGTAGGAGCCGCGGAGGGCCTCGATGCTCGATTTGGTCGGCGCGGGGCCCCGCTCGTACGGGTTGGCCGCGGCCTGGGCCCCGGACGCCGTGAACGTGGCGATCGCGCCGATCGTCACGAGCGCCGCCAGTGCGGACACGAGCGAACGGAGCCGCGTCCCTCCGCCGACGGGGTCGACGGACCGCCCCCTCGTACCGGCGGCGCCGAGGTCGGAGTGGGCCTGGTGGGCGTTCTCGAAGTGTTGCTGCTGCACGACGGAGTCGTCCTCTCGGTCGTGGCGGAGCCGGCCCGGCGAGGGCCGGCACCCGGCTCCGTGCCGAGGTCCGTGCCGCCTGCCGATCAGTCGGTCCCGCCGCTTGCGCTGGCCGGACCACTGTCAGGGCGCACCCCGCGGGCGCACATCGGCGGAACCACCGGTCTCGCCGCCGCCCTCGTCACCGGACGGTTTCAGCCGCCCGACAGCCGGTACGCGTCCCGCGCCAGGGTCAGCACGATCAGGTCCCGGGGACGGGACAGGGACTTCGACGTCAGGTGTTCCAGCCGGCGCAGCCGGTTGAAGACCGTGTTGCGATGGCAGTACAGGCGGCTCGCCGCGCGGCCCGCCGAACCCTCCGCCGCCAGCCAGGCGTCGAGGGTTTCCAGCAGCATCGCCCGGTCCGCCGGGTCCAGGTCCAGCAGGGGGCCGAGCACCGCCTGGACCAGCTCGGCCGACAGCTCGGGCTGACGCACCACCAGGGCCGTGGGCAGCCGGTCGGCCAGCCGCACCAGCACCCGTTCGTCCTGCCCGCAGGTCCGCAGCGCCGTCTCAGCCAGCCTCCGGGCCCGGCCCAGTTCGGCCAGTCCGTCCACCACCGGGCTGATTCCGCCCGGCCCCGGGCAGCGGTCCGCGAGCTCCGCCGCCAGATCGGCCGGCGAGGAGTCGCCCAGCGCCACCACGGCCAGCTCCCGCTCCGTGCGCATCCGCCAGAACAGCCGCATCCCGCCCGCCGCGACCACCCGGTGCACCGAATCGCCCCGGTCGGCCGGCAGCACCACCACCGCGTACCGCCCCTGCTCCGGCAGGTCCAGGGCGAGCGCCACCTGCGCGGCCAGGGCCGGTGCGGTGTCCCCCTCCAGCAGGGCGTCCAGCAGGGCCTGGGCCCGCTCGTCGCTGCGCCGGCGCAGCTCCACCTCCGCGGTGCGGTACGCCTCCGCGGTCGCGGCCGCCTGCTGCTCGATACCCGCCCACATGGCCCCGGCCGTGCGGGCCAGGACGGGCAGCGCCTCCGGATCCTTCTCGGTGACGATGTCCAGCAGCGCGTCCCAGGTGAGCCGGCCCGCCCTGCGGTACGCGTAGAGCAACAGGTCCAGCGGCAGCCCCTGCTCGGCCCGCCGGCGGCCCAGCTCCTCCGCGTACGCCAGGTCCTTGCGCGGGCCGGACCTGGGCGCGGCGAAGGCCTCGATCCCGTAGTGCATGGCCTCGCTGACCTGTTGCCAGTGCTCGTCCCGCGGCACGGCCAGGTCGAACAGCGGCGAATGCTTCGCCAGATCCTCGATGAGCTGGTCGGTGAGTCCGGGAATGTCGGCGATCAGCACGTCCGCCGCCGACAGCAGGACCGACCACTCCTGTTCCGTGCGCGTTCTGCGTCCGCTCATGGCCGCCGACGATGTCACCCCGTCCCCCGTCGCCGCCAGAGGCGTGCGCGGCCTGTCTGTGCCCGTGCACAACGCGCTCCTTCCCCGGCTGGTCATCGGCAGCGATTCCGCATCGGCCGGTGGACGCCCGACCCGCCACGGTGCTGATGTGTGCGCCAGCACAAGGCTGCCCAGAGGAAGGAAACACGTGGGTTCGCTACAGGTACGCGCGCTCTCCGTCGGCTACGGACCCGTCCGGGCACTGCGCTCCGTATCGCTGGAGGTGCCCGCCGGCTCGGTGGTCGTCGTACTCGGCGGCAACGGCGCCGGGAAGTCGACGCTGCTGCGCGCGGTGTCCCGGACGCTCGGATTCCACCGGGGCACCGTGACGGAGGGCGCCGTCGCCTTCGACGGCCGGCCGCTGGACGGGCTCACCCCGGACCGGGTCGTCGCCGCCGGCGTGGTGCAAGTACCCGAAGGACGCAAGATCTTCACCCGCATGACCGTCGCGGACAACCTGCGGGCGGGCGCCCTGGGCGGCCGCGCGGGATCCCGCGCCGACACCGCCCGCTCCCTGGCCCGGGTGCACGAGCTGTTCCCCGTACTGGCCCAGCGGGCGCGGCAGCGGGCCGGACTGCTGTCCGGCGGCGAACAGCAGATGCTCGCCCTCGGCCGGGCCCTGATGGCCCGCCCCCGCCTGCTCCTGCTCGACGAACCCACCCTCGGACTGGCCCCCAAAATGGCCGCCACCATCGCCGAGACCATCACCGAGATCAACGCCTCGGGCGCCTCGGTCCTGCTCGTCGAGCAGAACGCCGCCCTGGCCCTGCGGCTCTCCTCCCACGCCTACGTCCTGGAGGTCGGCGAAGTGACCCTCGACGGCCCGGCCGCCGAACTGGCCGCCTCGGACGAGGTCCGGCGCCGCTACCTCGGCATCACCGACGAAGCCGCGCCGTCGCCGGCGGACGCCGGGCCCCCGCGGGAACTGCGCAGGTGGTCCGCGTGAGCACGCCCCCGTCCCCACCGCCTTCGTCCCCACCGCCCCCGCTCACCGTCACCGACGTCACCGTCCGCTTCTCCGGCCTGACCGCCCTGGACTCCGTCTCCTTCACGGTGGATCCCGGCAGCGTCCACGCCGTCATCGGACCCAACGGAGCCGGCAAGTCCACCTGCTTCAACGTGCTGTCCGGGGTGTACCGGGCCACCGCCGGAAGCGTGCACTTCGGCGCCGCCGAACTCACCGGCCTCGCCCCGCACGACGTCGCGAACCTCGGCATCGCCCGCACGTTCCAGAACCTGGCGCTGCCCCCGCACACCACCGTCGCCGACAGCCTCCTGCTGGGCCGCCACCGCCTGATGCGGACCGGGTTCCTGGCCGCCGGACTGCGGCTGCCCGCCGCCGCCCGCGAAGACCGCCGGCACCGCGAACGGGTCAGGGAGATCGCCGAGTTCGTCGGACTGGAGGACGACCTCGCGGCGCCCGCCGGCTCCCTCCCGTACGGAAAACAGAAACTCGTCGAGCTCGCCCGGGCCCTGTGCATGGAACCCCGGCTGCTGCTCCTCGACGAACCCGTCGCCGGGATGACCGCCGACGAGAGGCAGCGCACGGCCGCCGTCATCGCGGGCGTCCGGGACGGCCTCGGCATCTCGATCGTGCTGGTCGAACACGACATGGGGGTGGTGATGCGGCTCGCGGACGCGGTGACCGTACTCGACTTCGGCAAACGCATCGGCGGCGGAACCCCCGCGCAGGTGCAGAACGACCCCGCGGTGGTCCGCGCATACCTCGGAGAGGAGGAACCGGCCGCATGACGACCTTCCTCGAACTGCTCCTGGGCGGGCTCTCCATGGGCTCCGTCTACGCACTGATAGCCCTCGGCTTCGTGGTCATCTTCAAAGCCACCGAAGTGGTCAACTTCGCCCACGCCTCCCTGCTGCTGGCCGGCGGGTACGTCACCGCGACCCTGCACGAGGAGCTCGGATTCTGGGGCGCCCTGCTGGCCGGCACCCTCGCGGCCGCCGCGGTGGGAGCAGCGATCGAGTTCCTGGTGATGCGGCGCTACCGGGGCCAGGACCAGAGCGTGCTGGCCATCGTCACCATCGGCGTCGACATCCTCCTCATCACCGACCTCACCCGGCGCATCGGCACCGACGTGCTCTCGCTCGGCGATCCGTGGGGCGACCGCGTCGTCCACCTCGGACCGGTCGTCGTGCCCCAGACCCGGATCGCGGCCATCCTCGCCGCCGGGCTGCTGATCACCGTGTTCCTGCTCGTGTTCCGGCACACCTCCTGGGGCGTGGCCATGCGCGCCGCCGCCGAGCAGCCGGAGACGGCCGCGCTGATGGGCGTACGGCTGGGCCGCGTCTCGCTCGCGGCGTGGGCCGTGGCCGGGGCACTGGCCGCCGTCGCCGCGCTCTTCCTGACCGTCTTCCCCACGCCCGGCCTGGAGCGGGCCACCTCCCTCGCCGCCCTGAAGGCCTTCCCGGCCGCGATCCTCGGCGGTCTCGACTCCACCTCCGGCGCACTGGCCGGCGGCCTGATCGTGGGCGTCACCGAGGCGCTGGCCACCGGCTACCAGGGCCAGTTGGCCTTCCTCGGCCGGGGAATCGGCGACCTGGCCCCGTACCTGGTGATGGTCGCGGTCCTGCTGATCCGTCCCGCCGGACTCTTCGGCACGAAGGAGCTCGCCCGTGTCTGACACCCGCAGCCCCGTGCTGCAACCCGAGGCCGTCGCCCCCGTGGCGGCCACCCGGCCGCGGCCGCTCAGCGCCCGGAACGCGGCGGTGGCCGCCGCCGGCCTGGTCCTCCTCGTGCTGCCGTTCTACCTCGACCGGTTCTGGCTGCAGGCCGGGCTGTTCGCCATCGCCGCCGCCATCGGGGCCATCGGGCTCAACCTGCTCACCGGAGCCACCGGCCAGCTCTCCATGGGCCACGCCTTCTTCCTCGCCGTCGGCGCGTACGGGTACTGCGCGCTCGCCGGGGACGGCAGTACGACGGGCGGCCACACCCTGGTCGGGCTCGGCTTGCCGAGCTGGCTGGCCGCCGTGCTGGCCGTGGCCCTCGCGGGGGCGGCGGGCGGCCTCTTCAGCCCGATCGCCGGCCGGCTGCGCGGCGCGTACCTCGGCATCGCCACGCTCGCGCTGATCTTCATCGGCCAGCACCTGCTGTTCAACGCCACCAGCCTCACCGGCGGTTTCAACGGCCGCGCCGTGGAGCCCCTGTCCCTCTTCGGGCTCACCTTCGACGACACCGAGACCGTCGTCGCCGCCGTGCCCTTCCACTCCGCCGAGAAGCTCTGGTACGTCGCCCTCGCGGCCCTCCTCGCCGGCGCCCTGTTCGCCCGAGGGGTCCTGCGGGGCCGGCCCGGCAGGGCCATGAACGCCCTGCGCGACCACAGCATCGCCGCGGGGGTGATGGGAGTGCCGGTCGCCCGGTACCGGGCCGCCGTCTTCGTACTGTCGTCCATGTACGCGGGGCTCGCCGGCGTACTGCTCGCCCTGGTCTTCCAGCGCACCGTGCCCGATTACTTCGGCATGGTGCTGTCCCTGGAGTTCCTCGCCATGATCGTGATCGGCGGCCTGGGCACCGTCTCGGGCGCGGTCATCGGCGCCGTCTTCGTCTCCCTGCTGCCCCAACTCCTCACCCACTACAGCGACGCCCTCCCCCTGGTGTCCGCACCCGGGACGGGCGGGGTCTCGCCGGGCGAGGCCTCCCGCTACCTCTACGGAGCCGCCGTCGTCGTGGCCGTCCTGTTCCTGCCCGGCGGCCTCACCGGCATCACCCGGATCATCCGGACCCGCACCACACCCTCGAAGGAGCGAACGTGAACAGAAGAAGGCACGCGGCCGCGGTTCTGGCAGTCGCACTCGTCCTGACCGGCGCCGCCGGGTGCAGCAGCAAGGCCAAACCCGCCGGGGGCACGGACGGGGAAAAGCCCGCCGCGGGCGGGGTCAAGGCCGGAGCGGGGGTGAGCGACACCTCCATCAAGCTTGGCGCGCTCACCGACATGACCGGCGTCTACGCCTCCCTCGGCAAGAGCGTCACCCAGGCCCAGCAGCTGTGGGTCAAGCAGACCAACGCGGCGGGCGGCATCTGCGGCCGCACCATCGAACTGACGGTGCGCGACCACGGCTACGACCCGCAGAAGGCCCTCGCCTCCTACACAGAGTTGGAGCCCTCCGTGCTGGGCTTCGCCCAGTTCATCGGCTCCCCGTTCGTCTCCGCCGTCAAGCAGCGGATCGACGGCCAGGACAAGGGGCTGGTCATCCCGCAGGCCTGGTCCGCCTCCCTGCTGGGCAGTCCGTACATCCGTACGGTGGGCGCGACGTACGACATCGAGACCATCAACGCCGTCGGCTACCTCCTCGACCAGAAGCGGGTCGCCTCCGGTGACAAGATCGGGCACGTCTACTTCGAGGGCGACTACGGCGAGAACGCGCTGACCGGGGCCAAGGCCGCCGCGGCGGAGTCCGGGCTGACCGTCGTGGAGCAGAAGATCAAGCCGACCGACAACGACATGACGGCCCAGGTCGCCGCCCTCAAGCAGGCCGGGGTCAAGGCCGTCGTCATCAGTGCGGGCCCCCGCCAGGCCGCCTCGCTCGTCGGGGTCGCCGCCGCGGGCGGCTGGAACGTGCCGTTCGTCGGCAACAACTCGGCCTTCGCCCCGCAGCTCCTGGCCACCCCGGCGGGCGCGGCCCTGCAAAAGGACTACTACGTGGCCTCCTCGGCCCTGCCCATCGGCTCGACCGAGGCGGGCCCGGCCGCCCTCGCCGCCGCGTACAAGGCCGAGTACCCGGACTCCGGTCTGGACAACGGCGTGGTGGCCGGCTTCAGCGCCGGCGCCCTGTTCGGGGAGGTGCTGAAGAAGGCCTGCGCCGACAAGGACCTGACCCGCGAGGGCATCCGGGCCGCGCTGCTGAGCCTGAAGTCCTACGACAACGGCTTCGGCATCATCCACGACTTCTCGGACCCCAAGGCCCCCTCGACCCGGCAGAGCGTGATCCTCAAGCCCGACGCGACGGTCCCCGGCGGCATGAAGGTGGTGAAGGAGGCCGCCGCGGCACCCGCCGCGGCGAAGTTCACGCCCGCTTCCTGAGGAGCGGGTACGCACACGGACGGCGCCGCCCCGACCCGCGTCGGGGCGGCGCCGCTCGTGGAGGAGCGCGGCGTTCCTCGAGCAGCACGCGGGCCGAAAGGCGCCTTGCCCGCCGGTTCCCTACGGACGCGCCGTGAACGCCGCTTCCGTGAACTCCGTGACCTCGCTGAAGCCGAGCCGGCGGTAGAGGCGGACGGCGGTGGCGTTGTCCGCGCGGACGTTCAGCCCTATGTGGTCCACGGTCTTGGCCAGCCTTCGGCACAGCGCGGCGACGCAGGCGCCGCCGGCGCCCTGCCCGCGTACCCGCGGGTGCGTGGTGACGTTCCCGAGCGCGGCGACCCGGTACGCGGCCGAGTGGACGTGCACGCCCGCCACGGCGACCAGTTGCCCGTCCTGCCGGGCGCCGAGGTACTGGCCGGTGTCGAGCATGCGGTGGTCGAACCAGTTGCCCGGGTACGCCTGATCGAACAGTTCGAGCAGTTCGGGGAGATCGTCCCGGCTCAGCGGAGCGGGCCGCCACGGTCCGGCGGGATGCCGGTCGGCCAGGCCTGGCTCGGTCAGCGCCATCCGGAGCAGGGTGCTGTGCGACTCCGCGGCGTACGCGGATTCCAGTACCTTCGCGGCGTTTCCGGTCAGATGCCCGAGAAAGCGCCGGGGGAGTACGGGCAGCAGTGCCTCGGCGAGTTCCTCCAGGGCGGCCGCTTGCCCGGGGCGGGTGAACCCCAGCAGGGTCGGGATGTCGCCGACGGCGTAGAGGAGCGCCACCGGCCCGTCTTCGGAAAGGGTGTACCAGCTGGTGTGGGGCCACGGCAGGTCGTCGAGGTCGCCGAGCTCCATCAGGTTCACGGCCGGATCCCGTTCGAAGCGGGCGGCCAGGGCTGATCGGTCGTGAAGGCTGTGCAGGATCACCCGCACAGAGTACGGCGGGACCCGGACCGGCCCGACGGCGAGGTGCCCGCGGGCTGCGGGGTGCGGCTGCCGGCCACGGCCCGCGGTCTGCGGGCCACGGACGCGGCGACGCCCCGCACCGAAGCGATGCGGGGCGTCTGGATGCTGCGCTCAGAGCTGCGGCTCAGAGGGGACGGATGTCCTCGGCCTGCGGGCCCTTCTGGCCCTGCGTGACCTGGAACTCGACCTTCTGGCCCTCCTGGAGCTCACGGAAGCCCTGGGCGTTGATGTTGGAGTAGTGGGCGAAGACGTCGGGGCCGCCGCCGTCCTGCTCGATGAAGCCGAAGCCCTTTTCCGAGTTGAACCACTTCACAGTTCCGGTGGCCATCTGAATGCTCCCTGTCGGGGACGAGGGTCCTCGCTTGTGAGGACCCTTGGGTGTGGGTTGCTTGCCCTGGTCCTCCGACGCTTGGTGAAGCGGTACTTCGGACACACGACTGCCGATCACGAGGCATGATCTACCCACTTGCCCGAGGAGGGCAAACCGATGATCGGTTTGCCCCGGCGGGAGCCCGCTCCGGCGGGGGCCGAGGGCGGTGAACCTGCCCATGCCCTGCTGCCCCTAGGGTGGACCTCATGGAGTCGTACACGATGGGGCAGGCCGCCGAGCTGCTGGGCGTGAGCGTGGACACGGTGCGGCGGTGGGCCGACGCGAGCCGCTTCCCGACCCACCGGCAGGGCAACCGGCGCATCGTGGAGGGGCCCGACCTCGCCGCGTTCTGCGTGGAGGTCGCCCATGAAGGCGCCGACGGCGAGGACACCCCGTACACCTCGGCGCGCAACGCCTTCCCGGGGATCGTGACCGCGATCAGGCTGGGCACCGTCTCGGCGCAGGTGGAGGTCCAGGCGGGGCCGCACCGGGTGGTGTCGCTGCTGACCCGGGAGGCCGTCGAGGAACTCGGCCTGGAGCCGGGCGTGACGGTCACCGCCCGAGTGAAGTCGACCAGCGTGCACGTCGAACGCGGCTGAACGGCCTTGGACTGGGGGACCGGCCTGGCCGGCCTCGTCACCGGCCTGCTGATCGCGGTGATCACCGCACCGGTCGGCGTCTCCGGGGCGGTGTTCCTGCTGCCCGTACAGCTGAGCGTGTTCGCGGTCCCGAGCCCTGCGGTCACACCGACCAACCTGCTCTACAACGTCGTCGCCGGCCCCGGTGCGCTCCTGCGCCACCACCGCACCGGCACCCTGCACGGGCCGTTGGTACGGAGGCTGGTCCTCGGAACCCTGCCCGGCGTGGTCGTCGGCGCCGCCATCCGGGTTTTCGCGATCCCGGGCCCGGTCGTCTTCAAGGCCCTCGTGGCCGGCTTCCTGCTTCCGCTCGGGCTGTGGCTGATCATCCGCACGCTCCTGCCGTCCCGACGTTCCCGACAGGCCCGTGACGCGCTGTCGCCGCGCGCGGTGACCGGTCTGGCCCTGGCCGTCGGCGTGGTCGGCGGGATCTACGGCATCGGCGGCGGCTCCCTCCTCGGCCCCGTCCTCGTCGGCCGCGGGGCGCCCGTGGCCCAAGTCGCCCCGGCGGCCCTGGCCTCGACCTTCGCCACCTCCGTGGTCGGCGCCGCCACGTACGCCCTGCTGGCGCTCTCCGGGCCGGGCAGCATCGCGCCGGACTGGTTCCTGGGCCTGGCCTGCGGGGCGGGGGGACTCATCGGCGGCTACCTCGGCGCCCGCGTCCAGCCCCACCTCCCCGAGAAGGCCCTCCGGCTCCTCCTGGGGACCCTGGCCGCCGCCGTCGGCACCCTCTACGCCGCCCAGTCCCTCACCTGAGGCTCTTGCCGGATCCGCATCCGGGAACAGCGCCTCAGGCGCGGCGGATCCGCCAGAGCCAGGCCGTCGTGGCGGCCAGCAGGACGAGCGTCGCCAGGTTGGCCAGGTTGGCGGCGCTGTCGCCCGTCGGCGCGGCGGCGAACAACTTCCAGATGGCGATGGCGAGGGTCGGCAGGACGGCGGTGAGCAGAACACCGGTCGTCTTCTGGGCGGAGGTCCAGTGCACGGAGGTGCAGAGGAGCACCGCGCCGATGACGCGGAACAAGGTGCTCAAGAAGGCCGTGGCGTCGCTGTAGGGGAGGACCGCGGCGACGAGGAAGGGGACGGTCAGCATCAGGAGCGGGACCAGGGGGTGCACCTTGCCCTGCCGGACGGGTGCGCCGGCGCCGCTCGGGGCCGGGGTCCCGGCGACTCCGTCGCCCGCCTCGGCCAGTGCGGTCGCCGCGATCGTACGGGGGTCCCCCAGCTCCGCCAGGACCTCGCCGATCGTGACGTCGGGACGCTCGGCGCGGGTCACCTCGATGTGCTCGGCGAGGTCGGCGAGGAGTTCCCGGCGACGGTCGGCGGGCAGGGCGGAGGCCTCGCGCTCGACGGCGGAGAGGTAGTCGCGTACGGGGTCGGCCGAGGTCTTCATGCGGATTCTCCGGTGGAGTGGTGCGGGGTGGTCAGGAAGGCGTCGACGGCGTTGCGGAAGCCGGGCCAGACGCGGGTGAACTCGTCGAGCGCGGCGCGGCCGCTGTCGGTGAGCGCGTAGTAGCGGCGGGGCGGCCCGGAGGCGGACTCCTGCCAGGTGGTGGTGACCAGGTCGTCGCGGCGCAACCGCGAGAGCAGCGGGTAGACGGTGCCCTGGCTGGTGGCCAGGGTCCCGGAGTCCTCCAGGGCGTGGAGGAGCTCCACGCCGTAGCGGGGGCGGTCCCGCATCAGGGCGAGCACGCAGTACTCCAGCACCCCCTTGCGCAGCTGGGCGGCCGCCCGGGCCTGCTTGGTCGAATCACCTGGTTCCATGCGATGCAAGATACCTGGTGAGGCAACGGGGCGGTAGGGGGGGTGCGGAACCGGGCACGAGGACGGGTCCCCGCCGGATTCGTGTGGCAGATACTTGATCGCGTGACGGGGGGAAGCGCGGCGGTGGGTCGACCGGTGAAGGACTGGTTCACCGCCAGGTCAAAGGGTGTGGGTGATCGCATGGGCTCGCTGGGGGCGTCGGAAGACGTCGTGGCGCGCGAGGACAGGTTCGACTGGTTCTGCGAGGCGGTGTCCAGCGAGGTGATGCCGGTCATGCTCAGCACCCCGGACACGGCCGACTTCCGCGCGAAGATCACGGAGCTGGATCTCGGCGTGGTGCGGTTGTCGTCCCTGGCCTGCTCGCCGGTGCTCTCGCGCCGTACCTCGGCCCACATCCGGCGTGGTGACCCCGAGCACTTCCAGCTGGCCCTCGTGACGCAGGGCAAGGTGCGCATCTCTCAGCGGGGCCGTGATGCGGTGGTCGCCGGGGGGCTCGTGCTCACGGACAGCTCACGACCGAGCGCAGGGGCCTGCGCGGGCGGGCAGGTGGAGACGATCGTGCTGCAGATACCCCGCCCGGCCCTGGCGCTGCGCCCGAACCGGGTGGACCTCCTGCTCGCGCAGAGCCTGGCCGCGGACACGGGCTCAGGGGCGATCCTGGCCGACTTCCTGAAGACGCTGCTCACACACGGCCCGCGCTGCCGCCCGGAGGAGCTGCGCGGGATGGGGGCCATCGCCCTCGACCTGGCCGCGGCGTGCCTCGCGCAGCAGCTGGGTGACCTCGGCGAGGCGCCCGCCGAGGCGCGCACCCAGGAGGCCTTGCAGCGGATCCACCGCTTCATCGAGAACAACCTCGGCGACCCGGGCCTGACCCCTCAGGTGATCGCGGACCGGCACAACATGTCCCTGCGCGGCCTCCACGCCCTCTTCGCGGGCCAGGACCTGAGCATCGCGGCACGCATCCGCGAGAGCAGGCTGGAGCGGGCCCACGCCGACCTCGCACGCGGGAACCTGAGCGGTCAGCCCGTTCAAGTGATCGCGGCCCGCTGGGGATTCTCCAGCGCCACCACGTTCAGCCGGGCCTTCCGCGAAGCCTACGGAATCACCCCCACCGAACACCGGGCGTCGTCTCGGGCCACCCCGGGGCGCTCCCTCTCGGACTCGGCGGGGCGGGTCACCCCGCGCGGATGCTAGCTTCCTTCGCGTGGCGGATCATCAAGAGCGGACCAGGGTGGCCTACGACGGGATCGTCGAGCTGTACGCGTCGATGTTCGCGGATCGGCTGGAGACACAGCCCTTCGCGCGCGCCATGATCACCACCTTCGCCGAGCTGGTGCGAGGCACGGGGAACCCGCGAACAGCCGACGTCGGGTGCGGCCCCGGACACCTCACGGCCATGCTGCACGACCTCGGACTGGACCCCTTCGGGCTCGACCTCTCGCCGGCCATGATCGACCACGCCCGCCGGGCCCATCCGGCGCTACGGTTCGACGAGGCCCGCATGGAGGCCCTCCCCATCGAGGACGGCTCGCTCGGCGGCGTACTGGCTCACTACTCGATGATCCACACCCCGCCCGCGGAACTGCCCGCGCTGCTCGCCGAGCAGGTCCGCGTCCTCGCACCGGGGGGCCTGCTCCTGGTCTCGTTCTTCGGGACCGACGGACCGGATCCGGTCCGCTTCGACCACAAGGTGACGCCCGCCTACAGCTGGCCGGCGGACCGGCTCGCCGAGCTGCTCACCGGAGCCGGTCTCGTCACGTTCGCCCGCCTCCTCCACGACCCGGCCTCCGAACGCGGCTTCCTCGACTCCCACTTGCTGGCCCGCAGGCCCTAGGGGGCGCCCCGCCGGGAGCCGCCGATCCCGCTCCACGAGGCGCGTCACGGCGCCGCCGTCCCGGGCACGCATTTCCCGGTGTTAAGGTTTTGTCTGATCGATCTCGATCGCAGGATTGTTACTCCCCGAGGACACCATCTTCGTCGCCACGCGACGTCAAGGCGGTGCACCGCTTGAGGGGAGGCAAGGCCTGGGTGGCGCCGCGTGCGCGACCCGGGCCTTTTTTGTTGCCCGGATCCGGGCGTGAGAGATCGCGAACCGAAGCAGGATGGCATCAGCCCCAGGATGCAAGGACGCATCATGAACACACCCGTAGCCGGACCCGGCACGCTCGCGGAGCAGATCCTCCGCGGCGTCGGCGGAGCCGAGAACATCGAGAGCCTCACGCACTGCGCGACGAGGCTGCGCTTCCAGCTCCACGACGGGGCGAAGGCCGACGCGGCCGCGCTCGATGCCCTCGACGGCGTCATGGCCACCGTGCCGCAGTCCGGCGACCGTCTGCAGATCGTGATCGGCGGCGCCGTCGCACGCGTCTACTCCGAGATCATGAACCTGCCGTCGATGAGCGGCGGCGGCACGCCCGGCCCGAAGTCCGACGCGGACGTCAAGGCCGCGATGCGGGCCAAGAGCCGCGGACGCTACGCCGTGGTCGACAACTTCTTCGAGTACCTGTCCGACTCGTTCCGCCCCCTCATGGGCGTCCTGCTGGGCTCCTCGCTCATCATCGCGATCGCCTCCGTCCTCGACGCCCTCGGCTTCGTCGACTTCCGCGCTGCCGACAAGTCCGCCACCTGGGTGTTCGTCGACGCCATGTGGCGCTCGGTGCTGTACTTCCTGCCCATCATGGTCGCCTACAACGCGGCCAAGAAGCTGAAGATCGACCCCTGGGTCGGCGCCGCGGTGATGGCCGCGGTGATGACCCCGAACTTCACGGGCATGCTCAACCCGAAGTCCGGCATCCCCGGCATCACCTGCACCACCAACGGAACCCTGGGCACCCAGGAGTGCGTGGCGCACGTCTTCGGACTGCCGATGCAGCTGAACGACTACGGCGGCCAGGTGTTCGTGCCGCTGCTGATGGTCGCCCTGCTCGCCCTGGTCTACAAGGGCCTGCAGCGCGTCTTCCCGGAGGCCGTGCACCTGGTCTTCGTGCCGTTCTTCAGCATGCTGATCATGATCCCGATCACCGCCTTCCTCATCGGCCCGCTGGGCGTCTGGGCCGGCAACGGCCTCGGTGAGGGCCTGTCCTGGCTGAACGGCAACGCCCCGATCGTCTTCGCGATCCTCATCCCGCTGCTGTACCCGTTCCTGGTGCCGCTGGGCCTGCACTGGCCGCTGAACGCGCTCATGCTCGTGAACATCAACACCCTCGGCTACGACTTCATCCAGGGCCCGATGGGCGCTTGGAACTTCGCCTGCTTCGGCGCCACCGCCGGTGTCCTGCTGCTCTCGCTGCGCCACCGCGAGAAGGAGATGCGCCAGACCGCGACCGGCGCCCTGGCCGCGGGTCTGCTCGGCGGCATCTCCGAGCCGTCGCTGTACGGCATCCACCTGCGGTTCAAGCGGATCTATCCGCGCATGCTCGTGGGCTGCCTCGTGGGCGGCGTGATCGTGGGCGTCCTGGGCGGCGTGGACACCAAGGCCTTCGCCTTCACCTCCCTGCTGACCATCCCGGTCTTCTCCCCGATGGCCACCTACGGCATCGCGATCACGGCCGCCTTCTTCGTCTCGATGGCGCTCGTCTACTTCTCCGACTTCCGCACCCCGGAGGACCGCGTCCAGGCCAACGCCGAGCGCGACGCCGCCGAGGCCGCCTCCCGCGGGGAGGCCGCGGCGGCCGATGACCGCGAGCTCGTCACAGTCGGCGCGAGCGCCGTGGGCGCCACGACCGCCGTGGGCGCGTCCACCGCCACCGCATCCGCCTCCTCAGCCGGTGCCCCCGCCCCCGCCTCCACCCCCGCCAAGGGCACCGAGCTCGCCGCGCCCGTCGCGGGCCGTGTGGTCGGCCTCGACGAGGTCGGGGACCCCGTCTTCGCCTCCCGCGCGCTCGGCGAAGGCGTGGGCATCGAGCCCGCGGACGGCCGCATCGTCGCCCCGGTCGACGGGGAGCTGATCATCGTCGCCGCCACCGGCCACGCCTTCGGCATCCGTACCGCGGACGGAGTCGAGGTGCTCATCCACATCGGCATCGACACGGTGCAGATGCGCGGGGAGGGCTTCGACGTCCGCGTCGAGGCGGGCACGCAGGTCTCCGTCGGCGACCTCCTCGCCGAGGTCGACCTCGACGCCGTGCGCGCGGCGGAGCACCCGACCGTCACCCTCATGACCGTCACCAACACCGCCGACCTCACCTCGGTCGAGCCGCACACCGGGCAGACCGTCGCCGCCGGCGCCCCCGTGGTGACCGTACGGCGGTAACGACCGCCACCGGTCCGACGCGGGCGCGCGCCACCTCGTGGGGCGCGCCCGCGTCGGACCGGTTCGGGGGAGAGGGTGGCGCAGGGGTGCCAGACAATGCGGGATCATTGGGCAGAACCGGACCGCGAACGAGAAGGAGAGCAGGCGTTGAAGGCGCTGCGTGTCCTCAATAACAACGTGGTCCTCGCGCGCGACGACAAGGGCCAGGAGGTCATCCTCACCGGTCGCGGCATCGGGTTCAGCTCCCGCCAGGGCAAGCCGGTCGACCCCGCGCTGATCGTGCGCGTCTTCGTTCCGGCGGACGGCCGCGACCCCGACCACCTGAGCGAGGTCCTCGCCCTCATCGACGAGGAGGTCCTGCGGGCCGTCGTGATCGCCCTCGACGAAGCGGGCATCGAGGGGCGCGAGTCCACCCGGCCGACCCTCGCCATCGCCGTCGCCGACCACGTGGCCGGCGCGATGGACCGGGCCGCGCGCGGCATCGTCATCGAGTACCCGCTGCGCGCGGAGGTCCAGGCCCTGTACGCCTCCGAGTACGCCCAGGCGCAGCGCCTGCTGGATGCGATCAACGAGCGCCTGGACCCGCGGCTGGAGGACTCCGAGGCGATCGCGCTCGCGCTGCACCTGGTCAACGCGGGCTTCGCCACCGGCGACCTGTCCTTCACGTACACGATGACCGGGGTCATCCAGCAGATGCTCGCCGTCGTGCGGGAGCGGTACGGGCTGTCCGTGTCCCAGGAGTCCATGAGCGCGGCCCGGTTCATCACCCACGTGCGCTACCTCTTCGTGCGCATCCAGCAGCACCGGCAGCTGAAGGGGCACGAGTCCACCATCGGCGAGGGCATCCGCCGGCACTACCCGGAGGCGACCCGCACCGCGCAGCAGCTGGCGACGATCGTCGAGCTGCGTCTGGGCGAGCACCTGAGCGAGGACGAGGTCTCCTACCTGGCACTCCACGTGGCCCGCATGACCACGGAGCCGGACGGCACCGCGGCATAGGCAGGCAGGCCAGCAGGCAGGTGAGGAGGAGAGCGGTCAACGGTCAGGAGACCCGGATCCGCCGGTGAACCTCACCCCGGGGGCGCGACGAGGCCGAATTCGTAGGCCAGGATCACGAGGTGGACGCGGTCGCGCGCGTCGAGTTTGGTGAAGAGCCGAGCGAGGTGGGCCTTCGCGGTGGCCACACTGATGGTGAGCTCCCCGGCGATCTCCGTGTTGGACAGGCCGCGGCCGACAAGGGTCAGGACCTCGCGCTCCCGGTCCGTGATGCCGTCGACGCCCACCCGGCGGGCTCCCGGTCGTTCCCCCGGCCGGACACCGGGGGAGAGGTCGGGCCGCGCCGCGAACTCCCCGATGAGACGGCGCGTGACGCTCGGCGCGATGAGGGCGTCGCCGGCGGCGACGACCCGAACCCCGTCGAGGATGGACTCCAGCGGCATGTCCTTGACGAGGAAGCCGCTCGCGCCGGCGCGGAGCGCACCGTAGACGTACTCGTCGTCGTCGAAGGTGGTCAGGACCAGGACGCGGGTCGTCGACCGCGGGTCCGCGTCGATCCGGCGGGTGGCCTCGATCCCGTCCGCGCCGGGCATCCGGATGTCCATGATGGCCACGTCCGGCCGCAACCGCGCCACCAGCTCCACGGCGTCGGCGCCGTTCCCGGCCTCCCCGACCACCTCCAGATCGGGGGTGTCGGCGATGAGGACGCGCAGGCCCGTACGGATCAGCGGCTGGTCGTCGATCAGCACGACACGGATCACCGGCCCGCCTCCACCGGTACCGGCAGTACGGCCGCCACGCGGAAGCCGCCGTCCGGGAGCGGCCCGGCGCTGAACTCGCCGTGCAGCAGGCCGACACGCTCCCGCATGCCGACGATGCCGTATCCGGACCCGCCGACGCTGCCCCCGCGGCCGAGGTCGACGACCTCGACGGCCAGCTCGTCACCGCGGTGGTCGACCGTCACGGTGCAGTCCCGGGTGCCGGAGTGCCGCACCACGTTGGTGACCGCCTCCTGGACGATGCGGAAGGCCGCGAGGTCCACGTCCGAGGGCAGTTCGCGACGCTCCCCCCGCCGGCGGACCTCGATACGGACACCGGCGGCCGCGCTCCGCCCGACCAGTTGGCCGAGGGCGGCCAGACCGGGGACCGGCTCCAGCGGCGCGGACTCGTCCTCGCCCTTGCGCAGCGCGCCGAGCATCCGCCGTAGACCGGCGAGGGTCTCCCTGCCGGTGGCCTCGATGGCGTCGAGCGCCTTGCGCGTCTCGGCCGGCTGGGTGTCCATCACCCGGCTGCCCACGCCGGCCTGGATGGTGATGATGCCGATGTTGTGGGCGACCATGTCGTGCAGTTCCCGGGCGATCCGCAGCCGCTCCGCGGTGACCGCCTGCCGCGTGACCTGGGCGCGCACCGAGTCCGCGTGCGCCCGGTCCTGACGGATCGTGTTGCCGATCAGCCAGGCGATGACGACGGTCGACGCGAGCCCGGCCGGAGCCGAGGGGTTGAAGAAGTCGCCGCTGGCCAGGTCCCAGGCCGCGTAGCCCGCCAGAGTGGCGAAACAGAGCAGGGCGGCGGAAACCGAGACCCGCCGAGGACGGGTCGCGGCGGTGTACCCGACGGCCGCGTCGGCGAGCAGGAACAGGACGAACGGCGTCTCGCCGACCGCCATCCCGAGCGAGAACACGCAGCCCGCGAGCGCGACGGCCACGGCCGCCAGTGGCGCGCGGAACAGCAGCAGCGCGCCCAGGGTCGTGACGACGGCGGTGGCCAGCAGCGGCGCGTCCTCGATGTTGCCGTTGTACTGGACCAAGTGGCGTAGCTCGTCCGGCCGTTGCAGCGTGCGCACCAGGATGAGGGTCACCCAGAAGGCGCCCACCCAGGCGCCCGGGGGCACACGTCTGAGCAGGGGTGGACGAGGAAGGGTGGTCATCGGTCGATCGTATCCGCGCCCGCCCGCCGGGACATCGGCCCGCGGGCCTAATCCCCCGGGCTACCTGCGGGGCGCCGCAGTGTGAACCCCGGGCCGACGCACGGACCGTACCCGCACCGGCAGCGTGGACCCCGTGATCGAATCGACTGGACTGACCAAGCGGTACGGCGACACCGTCGCCGTCGACGACCTGAGCTTCACTGTGGAACCGGGCCGGGTGACGGGATTCCTCGGCCCCAACGGCGCGGGCAAGTCCACCACCCTGCGGATGATCCTGGGCCTCAACACGCCGACCGGCGGGACCGTCACCGTGGACGGGGTTCCCTTCTCGCACCGCCCGCGCGGCCTGCGCCACGTGGGCGCGCTGCTGGACGCCCAGGACGTGCACGGCGGACGGAGCGCGCGGGCGCACCTGTCCGCCCTGGCCCGCGGCAACCGCATCCCTCCGTCCCGCGTGGACGAGGTCCTGCGGGAAGTCGGGCTGACGAAGGCGGCGGGCCGCCGGATCGGCGGGTTCTCCCTCGGGATGAAGCAACGCCTCGGCATCGCGGGCGCCCTGCTCGGGGATCCGCCGGTGCTGCTCTTCGACGAGCCCCTGAACGGACTCGACCCCGAGGGCGTGCTGTGGGTGCGCGGCCTGTTCCGGCAGCTCGCGGCCGAGGGCCGCACCCTCCTCGTCTCCAGCCACATGATGGCCGAAATGGAGCAGACCGCCGACCGGATCATCGTCATCGGCCGGGGCCGGCTCATCGCCGACGCGAGCCTGGCGGAGTTCTCGGCGCGGTACGCCTCCCGGGGAGTGACGGTCCAGACCCCCGATTCGGCCGCCCTGGAGGCCGTACTGGTCGCCGAGGGCGCGTCGGTGCACCGGGCGGACGGCCCGGCGGTCCACGTCACCGGCCTGACGGCGGCCCGCATCGGAGACCTCGCCCACCGGCACCGCCTCGTGCTGCACGAACTGGCCGGCCACACCTCGTCCCTGGAGTCGGCGTTCATGTCCCTCACCGCCGACAGCGTCGAATACCTCGCAGGAGAACCCCGATGAGCGCGCCGACCCCCTCCGGTACCCGGCCGTCCGAGCGAGCGGCCGAACCCGGGGCCGAACCCAGGGCCGGATTCGCCGACCTGCTCGCCGCCGAGTGGATCAAGATGCGCTCGCTCAGGTCGACCTACTGGGTGCTCGTCCTCAGCGCCGTGGTCGCGATCGCGATCAACGTGAACGCCGTCCACTCCGACTTCCCGTACATCGACCAGCCGCACCCCCCGCTCCCCGGCGAACCTCCCCACCTGTACGACCCGTTGTTCCACGGTCTGAACAGCATCGCGGTCGATGTGATGGCACTGGCGGCGGCCTCCTTCGGCGCCATCACCATCTTCGGCGAGTACACCACCGGGATGATCCGCACCACGTTCGCGGCCGTTCCCGACCGGCGTGCGGTGATCACGGCCAAGGTGGCCCTGGTCGCGGCGACCACGCTGCTGCTCGGCGCCCTCGTCTCCGCGACCTCGTTCTTCACCATCAACGCGATGCTGGCGTCCCGCCACGTCGGGCTCTCGATCCACGACCCCGGCTGCCTGCGGGCCGTCGTGGCCTACGCGCTGGTCATCCCGGTCTGCGCACTCATCGGGATGGCCTTCGGAGCCGTCCTCCGCCACGCCACGGCTTCGATCGTCGCCGTCGTGGGGATCCTCTTCATCCTGCCCCTGCTCTTCGGCGGCGACAGGTACCGGGCCCTGCGGGAGATCGGCAACCACCTCCCGCTCGCCGCCCAGGCACGTCTGTCCCTGAACCCGGACTCCTACACCAGCCTGGGCGCCCACCCGGGCACGATCACCGGCTCCTGGACGGCGCTCGCGGCCTGGGCGCTCGTCTCGGTGACCGTTGCCGTGACGGTCGTACGGCGCCGGGACGTCTGAGGTCGGCCGGCGGGTGGCGGGACGGTACGCCGCCCGCGCGGCCGTGCCTCAGCGCAGCTTGAGCACGCTTCTGACGCCGGCGTGGTCGGAGGGCCACAAACCTGACGGGGTGCGGTCGGTCCGGGCGTGGCCCACCCGGTGGGTCGTCAGCGCCGTGAACTTGCCGCGGAAGAGCACGTAGTCGATGCGCTGCGCGAGGGCTGAGGAGGGGTTGAGCAGGTTGGGGGCCTGACAGCAGGTGAATCCGGGGTCGCGGGGGCGGGTGGCGGTCCAGGCGTCGGTGAATCCGGCGGCCAGGAGGCGGTTGTGGCTCTGGGTGTTGGTTCCCGGTGTCGCCCCGACTCCGCCGGCGGCCGAGTTCAGGTCGCCGAGCAGCACGGTGGGGAGCGTGGTGTTCAGCGGGCCCGCGAGCAGTTCGCCGGTCTGTGCTTCCTGGACGGCGGGGGCCGCGGGCTCGAGGTGGGTGGTCACCACTCGGGTGGTGTGGCCGCGCAGCGTGGCGTCGGCCGCGACCCAGCCGCGCTCGACCCGCAGGGCCGGATTGGGCGGGCAGCCGAGCACGGGTCGGCAGATGGGCACGTGGCTCTGGAACCGGGCGGCCTGCGGGTTGGCCACGGAGAAGTTGTGTGCGGGCAGGTCGGTGCGGGCCAGGAGCACGTCGCGGTCGGTGAGGCGGATGTCCTGCAGACCGGTGGGCGTGGAGCGCGGGGCCTCGAAGTCGCTGCCGACGGTGACGCTGGCCACGGCCGTGTAGTGCTTGCCCCGGGCGGAGAGCTCATCGAGAAGGATCTGCAGGAAGTCGTACTCGACGTGGGTGGCGCTGCCCGGCCCGGCAGGCGTCTGGCTGCGCCACAGCACGGCTTCTTGGAGGCCCACGAGGTGAGGGTCGCTGTCGGCGATCTCGTCGGCCAGTGCTTCGGCTCGCTCGGGGAAGTTCGTCGCCTGGACGTTCGCCCACGCCCCGGTCACCGCGGCGACGAGCCCCTGGGGGCTGGTGGCGGCGAGAACGGGCGCGAGGTCGGCGCCGAGGTAGAGGTTGCGGGTCATGACCCGGAGAGAAGCCCGGCCTCCTTCGGCGGCCGAGGCCGCGCCGAGTGACCCCGGTGCGAGAAGCGCGAGTGCGCACAGGGCGGATGTGAACCAGCGACGAGCCATGCGGGCAGCCCTTTCGGTCAAAGCGGGTGGAGTCCCGCATACCCGCCGAAATCTAAAATACTGGACGGCGTGTGGCGATCCAGGTGTGGGCCGGGCGGCCTACGGGTGCGTCTGAACGCGCCGGAGGCACCCGGGATATCTGCCTCGCCCGGAGCCGGGTCGGCCACGGCCGGTCCCGCCCGGCGCGACCGACCGTCTCGGCCGGCCGGGACCTGAAGCTCGTGATCCACGGAGACGGCGAAAGAGCCCGATGATCCCCTGATGCTCAATGGGTGGCTGCCGGGTGCAAGCGGCTCCAGTTGTACCCAGAGGCCACAGGCCCGGGTAGTCGCTGACGCTCGAAGCCGCCCAGGTCCACCAGCGGCCCTGCCGATCAGCAGGGCTACGGATCTTCCGGGATGCATGGGTGAACAGTACGAGGCCGTGAACCGGCTACGCGGCACCCGCCGCTGCCAGCACCGCGACGGGCAGGAGCAGGATCCACTGCGGCAGGCGGAGCAGTGGCCGGGGCCAGCCGACGGACAGGGTGACGACCAGGAAGGTCGCCGCGTACGCGATGAAGTGCGCGGCCACGAACCAGGCCACCAGACCAGTGCCCGGCGTAGCCCCGTCCGTCCGGGCGAGGTACAGCAGGGCGAGTCCGGAGAGCACCAGGTCGACGCTCACCATGTGCCAGACGGCATGCAGGACCCGCTTGGGTTCGTCCGCGAGCCCGGAGGACAGCAGCGGGCGCGCCACATCGCGGCCCCCGCCGATGATGTGCACGGCGGCCACGCCCAGAGCGGTGATGCCCGCCGCGAGAAACCAGCTGTTCATCGGACCTCGATTCCCTTGGCCACGACCGTGGCCAGCCGTGTGGCCAACTGCCGGTCAGGGTGTTCCCCGACCAGTCCTACGTGGAAGAACACGGCTCCTGCCAGCGTGTCCAGGACCAGGTCCACCGGCGTTTCGGCCGCGATCTCCCCGCGCACCACGGCGCGTTCGAAAATGATCAGCAGCCGTTCCTTGGACGGGGCCAGGAAGTCGCCGCGGATGCGCGCCTTCAGTTCCGGATCGGCGGCGAAGTCGGCGAGCAGCCCCGGGAGTGCCGCGCCGGCGGCAGGCGCCCGGAACTCGTCGACCAGGCCCTGCAGCAGCACGGTCAGGTCCCCGGCCAGCGTTCCGGTGTCCGGGATCGGAGCGTCATCGGTGGTCGTGAAGACGGCCTCGAAGACCAACTCCGGCTTGCCCGGCCACCGTCGGTAGATCGTGTCCTTGCCGACACCGGCCCGCGCGGCCACCGCCCCGATCGACGTCGCGGCGTAGCCGACCTCGGCCACCAGCTCTGCCGTCGCGTTGATGATCGCCTCGTGGGACCGGGGATCCCTGGGGCGCCCCCTGGAGGGTGGAGAGGAACTCATGGCATTTACCTTACGGGTCGACCCGTAAGGTAAACAAGGGGCCGGCCCCGCGGAACCGGAGCCGGCGCAGGCGATGGCTTCGTCCGGGCAGGGGTGCTGAAGGAGAGCCAGACGTCGGGAGGCAGGTCCGGCCGACCCGGTACGGGCCTGCGCTCCTCGGCCCATGCGTCGCCGGCGATCGCCGTGGCGACCCGACGCCAGAAGCGCGCCGAGGCCGTGTTGGCGTCCTGGAACGCGATCTCCCACGAGCCCGGGTGCAAGGCCACGATCTCCCGCACGGCGCGCAGCCCGATCCCCGACCTTCGCGCACCGCGCACCACGAAGAAGCTGTTCAGCACGCGCGTTGAGGCGGTCAGGCCGCGGACGAACGCGAAGCCGACGGGCCTGTCATCGCTCGTCAGGAGATGGGGAGCCCAATCGGAGTCGTCGGAGAAGGCCTGGTGGAGCCACTCGTCGCGGAAGGTGCCGTCGGGGTTGGGCAGCACGCCCTGGAACTCCGACATGTCATGGCGGAACATCAGCCACAGCCGTTCCACCGCGGCGCGGTCGGCCGTGGCCGCGAGGCGCATGGAAGTGTCTGTCACGGGACTCCCTTGCAAGGACGGTCGAATGCGGGCGCCGTCGGCCCGGAGCGGCCCTAGAGGGAGCGGCCACCGTCACCCGGGTGATCGGCGTTGGAACCCGGGGCGCGATGGCTCCAGGGCATGAAAAAAGCCTCCCCGCCGGATTGCGCATCCGGCCGAAGAGGCTTGCTGTTGTCGGCAATTCTACCAGGCGCCGCCCTTCACGTCCTTCGAGGAGCTCCGTGCACCCCTGTCTTCGGGTGCGTCGGCTTCCGACCCGACGCCGGTCGACCCCACCCCCACCCCCGTTGGGGTGGGGCCGACGGCTGTTCGGGCCCGCGGGGCGCGGTCAGTTCGCGTGGACCCCCCACCACTTCTGGTAGTTCTGCCCGTTGCAGGTGTACGCCCGCAACCCGTAGGCGGCGCTGTCGTCGATGCACCTGCCGGTGTTCCGGTTCCTGAAGGTCGTTCCGCCGGTGGTGTTGCTGACCGACCACTGTTGGTACGACTGGCCGTTGCAGGCGTAGGCCCGCAGCCCGTAGGCGGCGCTGTCGTCGACACACCGGCCGGTGACCTTGTTCCGCAGCTCGTGGTACGTGCCGTCGGAGTACCGGAACTGCTGGAAGTCGAGCCCGTTGCAGGCGTACGCCCGCAGCCCGTACTCGAAGCTGTCGTCCATGCAGCGGCGGGTCGCGTTGTTCTGCCCGTCGAAGTAGAAGACGTCGGCACGGGCCTGCGCGGGCGTGGTGACCGACAGTGCGGCGATCGCGGCGGTCGCTGCGACGACGGCCCAACGCCGGACAGAGGGGAACTGCATGAATCCTCCAGATGGATGAAGAACGACGACTGAGTGATTGCGGTGCGAGGAATCCGCCGTGGTGGCCGGAGTGGTGTGCGGGGTGCGCATTTTCGAGACAACCGGGCCCCGCGCCATGGACGGGGAACAGGGGGAACGTGTTCTCTGTCGCCTGGCCCGGCGTGTGATCGGGTGCCTACCGTGCGTGCGCAATCGGAGGGGAGGGGGCGCCGGAATCTGTCGGGACGCCTTCCCCGGTGGGGTGGTGTGCCCGGTGGGGCACGGCGTTCACATTGCCGGGCCGGGAAGTCGAACCGGCGGCTTCGGCGACGACTGCGCAGGTCAGCGGGTGGTCAGGCGGCGGACAATGCGAATTGTCCGCGGACAATTTGGGGGAGCACGGTGGCGGCAGGTCGTCCGCAGGGCACGTGGAAGGGTGGTACGGAGGCGGCCAACGAACTCGCGCGGTTCCTCCGCGAGGTCACCGAAAGCCTGACGGTGCGCGAGATGGCGGAGCGCTACGGAGGCGGCAAGACGGCCTGGGGCCAGTACCGCTCGGGCGAGCGGATCATTCCGCTGGGCCGCCTCAACACCGTCATCCGCGACCGGGTGCGCGACGGACGCGGGCGCGAGGCGATGCTGAAGCGGGCACGCCGCCTGCACGACACCGCCCTGACGGCCGACATGCGCAAGGCGCCCGCGCCCCGGGTGGACGAGGCCCTGCGGCGGGCGGAGGCGGACCTCGCCGAGTCCGGCCGGCTCGTCCAGAGCCTGCTCGCCGTCATCACCATGCTGCAGGAAACGATCTCACCGCTCCAGGCCGCGCCCACCGGGCCGGCGGTGGGACGGCAGGGCCCACCGGAACCCGAGCCGGCGGCCGGGCACTTGGACGAGGCATTCGAACAACTCGGGGCTGCCCTGGCCCTGCGGACCACGGCCCGCATGGTCCACGCCGACGCGCAGGAGCAGTCCTTGACGGCCCCGCCCGTCGCCGACGGGAGCGGGCAGGTGGCGAGGGCCGACCGCGAACTGTCCCTCGGTCTGGCCCAGGTCGGCAGTGCGCTGGAGCATCGCCGGCAGGACGTGCGAAGGCTGTGGCGGGAGATCCAGGAAGAGAGCGGCGGTGGCCGGGCCGTTGCGGACGGGGTCGTCCTCGAGCGGACGGACACCTCGTCTGCGGCAGTGGTCACCCTCGCCCGGACGGCAGGGGCCCCTGCCGCCGCGGCCGTGGCCGCCGCCCCGGCCGGCGGGCGAGGGAGGAATCTTTCTCCGATCGTGCCCGCGTCCGCGTCCGCGCCGGCGCCCTGGCGCGGACGCGAGGGCAGGGCTTCGTTCCTCGTGCTCGTCACGGCCTGCGCCCTCAGCGTCATCACGGCCGCCGCCGCCGCGATCGCTCTCGGCCGACCCGCTGTCACCGCGCCCACCGTGTACGCCGCCCCGCCCCCGGGGGTTTCGCCCGGGGCCGTGATCCCCGGCGGCGTGACGCCGACGCCCGCCCCCTCGGGAACCACCGCACCCGCGGCCACCACCTCCCCCACCGCGAGCGGGACCAGTGCCCCGCCGCAGACCGTGCCGACGACAGCCCCGCCCTCGGGGTCCGTCGGCAGCCCGGGGCCCTCGACCTCCGCGGGGCCCGGCCCCACGTCCAGCGGCCCGCAGCCCTCCACTCCGCAGCCCTCCCACCCGGTGCCCAGCGGCCCTTCGCCGACCACTTCGCTGCCGCCGCGGCTCCCGGACGGGTTCTTCCGGCTGTCCAACGCCGGCGGCGGCATGTGCCTGTCCGGCCCCGATGACAGCCCGGTGCCCTCGGACGGCATCGTGCAGACCGTCTGCGGTGCGAGCCCCGAGCAGTTCTGGCAGCTCAACAAGGAGCGAACGGGCCCCGCTGGAACGGAGTACTCGATCCGCAACCGCAACGGCGGTCTGTGCCTGTCCGTCGACGCGGCGCGCACCACGAACGACGCCTTCGTCACGGAGTACCTGTGTGGAGAAGGGGACGGCCTCTTCCCCGACCAGTTCTGGACCTTCCGCTACAACACCCCTCGCCATGCCTGGCAGTTGGTCAACCGCAACAGCGGCAAGTGCGTCCTGGTGAACACGGACGGCGGAGACGGGGAGCAGGCACGGCAGGGCGAGTGCGGCGACGACGCCCGGATGCTCTGGCGGATCTCACCCGCGCGGTGAACGCCCCCGTCTCTCACCGGCCCCCACCGGCGGGCGCCGCCGGTTCGGCGCTGTCCGTGGGAGCGGCGCGGCGCAAGGTGCGGATCGCCGGGATCGAGAGCAGCGCCACGCAGCCCGCCAGGCAGGTGCCCCCCGAGACCAGCAGCAGCGTCTCCGGGGACGCCAGCTCCGCGGCCGGCCCCGCCAGGATCTGACCCAGGGCGATTCCGGACACCGACCCGGCCAGCTCGTACGCGGTGACCCGGTTGAGGACCGCCGGTGGCGTGTGGGTCTGGACGCTGGTGGCCCACATCACCGACCAGAACGCCCAGGCCCCACCGCCGATCACGTGGCCCGCCAGCAGCACCGGCAGTCCGACGCCCAGGGCCACGCAGAGCGGCAGCACGGTGAACAGCACCATGGCCATCGCGCCGGCGGCCAGCGGCCGGGCGGGGCGCAGGCGCAGTGCGAGCAAGCCTCCGAGAACCGTTCCGACGCCGAGGGAGGAGACGGCCAGGCCGTACGCGTTCGGGCCGAGCCGGGCTCCGATCAGCGCCGAGCTCAAGGGCACCAGCGGGCCGAAGAGCAGCAGGCCGTAGGCCACCCAGATCAGGATCACCGCCCACATCCAGGTGCGGGAGCGGAACTCCTTCCAGCCCTGGAGCAGGTCGCGGCGGAGCGAACTCATCTGGGTGGCGGTGGAGGCGGAAGAGACGGAGTCGGAATCGGAGTCGCCGCCGGTCAGGGTTCCTGTGGAGGTGCTCGCGGGGGCGAGGCGGATCAGCCCCAGGCACAGCGCACTGAGTACGAAGGTGCCCGCGTCGATCGCGTACACGGTTCCGGCGCCGGTCAGCACGATCAGCAGACCCGCCAGGGCAGGGCCGAGCAGTTGGGCGAGCGCGTCGGCGACCTTCAGCGTGGCGTTGGCGCGCTGCGGTTCCCGGGCGACCAGCGGGACCATCCCGTTCACCCCCGGCTGGAACATCGCCACGGCCGCACCGGCCAGTGCCGCCATGGTCACCAGCAGCCAGAACGGTGGCGTCCCCGCGAAGAACGCGGCCGCCAGTACACCCTGGGTGACCACCCGGACGAGGTCCGCGCCGATCATCATCCGGCGTGCGCCGATCCGGTCGGCGAACACCCCGCCGAACAGGACCAGGAGGACGAACGTCCCGGTCCAGGTGCCGAGGACGAGGCCGACTCCGGAGATCCCGTACAGCGGGCCGACCGCGAGCGCGGCGGCCACCGGCATCATCGCGTCGCCGACCAAGGAGACCGCGCGGGCGGTGAAGTAGAGGGTGAACCGCCGGTCCCACAAGGGCGGCCTGCCGGTCGGTGCATCGGTCTGGGCGGAGCGGTCGCTTGGGACGGAGTGGTCGGTCGGGGTCTGTGTCTGTGTGCTGGTCACGGGATGATATTGGACTGGACCAATCGGTGACTCCAGTGTCCTGAACGACACGATGGGGTACTTTCGCGCCATGACGCCTCGTTCGCTGCCGAAATCCCCGGCGCTCCACCGGGTCGTGGCCGTGCTGCAGCCCCCGCAGTCGACCTTCCCCCTGGCCTGCGCCACCGAGGTGTTCGCCGACCACAGCCCGGCGATTCCCGCCCGCTACGCCTTCGAGGTCTGCACCGAGCACCCCGGCCCGGTGCGAACCCAGGCCGGATACGACCTGTTGGTCACGACGGGCCTGGACGCGCTGGAGCGCGCGGACACCGTCCTGATCCCCGGCTGGCAACAACCCGCCGCCACCGATGTTTCGGCAACGCTGATCGCGGCGGTCCGCCGGGCGCACCGCCGCGGCGCGCGAATCGTCGGCATCTGCTCGGGCGCCTTCGTGCTCGCCGCCGCCGGACTGCTGGACGGCCGGAGGGCCGCTACCCACTGGGGCCAGGCCCCGGAACTGGCCGCCCGGTTCCCGCAGGTCAGGGTCGACCCCGCCGTGCTGTACGTGGACCACGGCGACGTCGCGACCAGCGCCGGATCTGCGGCCGGCGTGGACCTCTGCCTGCACCTGGTGCGCACCGACCAGGGCGCCGCGTACGCGATGCGGATCGCCCGCCAGATGGTGATGCCGCCGCACCGCGAGGGCTGCCAGCTGCAGTACGCCGAACTGCCCACCTCCGGACCGGTCGCCGACTCACTGGCCCCGCTGCTGGAATGGCTGGCCGGGCGGCTGGACCAGCCGGTCAGCGTCGCCGAAATGGCGGTCCGCTCCCAGGTCTCGCCGCGCACACTGACGCGGCGCTTCACCGAGCAACTGGGAATCAGCCCCGGACGCTGGCTGCTGGACCGGCGCATCGCCGCCACCCGGGCCCTGCTGGAGGAGACTGACCTGCCCGTGGAATCCATCGCGCACCGGGTCGGCCTCTCCTCTGCCGTCAACCTGCGCCGGCGCTTCCACGAGGCCCTGCGCACCACACCCGCCGCCTACCGGCGCGCCTTTCGAGCGGACGAGGCCGGTCCTGAGAAGGAAGCGGTGACACGGTCACGGTCTTAGAGGGCGGCGGCCCGCGGTCCGCGGTGCCCTCGGCCCGGAACCCGAACGACCTGCACGCGACCTCTACATCGTCTGCCGCCCCGACGGTGTCCGGCAGGCCGACGCGGTTCCGGCCGGGGCCCTGCGTCGTGTGGGACGTGCATTGGTGCCGATGTCCGTACAACCCCGGGGGCGGGTCGGCAGTCGAACCCCCTGTAGTCGATCAGATGTAACGCACGGGGGAGACCGGTGAAGAGCTTCAAGAGTCCCATGACGGCCGTCGGTACGGCAGTCGCGTTCGGGGCCGGGGGCGCAGGGGCGCCCACCGCCGCCGGCTCGGCGGCCGGCGGCGCCCCGGGGGACTCCTCCCCGTCGGCCGGAGCGAGGCGCTCCGCCTCCCCGGCCACGCTCCGCACGGCGGTCCTCGCCGTGCTCCTGGCCACCGCCCTCACCGCCTGTGGATTCCCGGGAGGCTCGGACGACTACGCGGGCGGCGCCATGACGGCCGGCGGTGGCGGGCGGTCCTTCACCGTGGCCGCGGCCGGCGACATCCTGATCCACCCCCAGCTCATCGATCAGGCCTCCCGGGACGCGAAGGCCGAAGGCCGGTCCGGGTACGAGTTCGACAAGATCATGGCGGGCGTGAAACCCGTCATCAGCAAGGCGGACCTCGGCATCTGCCACATGGAACCGGTCCTCGGACAGCCCGGCGGCCCCTTCCAGAGCTACCCGGACTTCCTGGTTCCGCCGCAGATCGCGACCACGATCAAGAACATCGGCTACGACACCTGCTCCACGGCCTCCAACCACTCCCTCGACCACGGCCCCGAGGGCGTGTACCGCACGCTGAACACCCTCGACAAGGCGGGCCTGAAGCACACCGGCTCCGCCCGCGACCAGGCCGAAGCCGACAAGCCGCTGATCATGGACGTCAAGGGCGTCAAAGTGGCACAGCTCTCCTACGCCTTCGGGTTCAACGGCCGGGAAATCCCCGAGGACAAGCCGTGGCTGGCCAACCTGACCGACTTCGACAAGATCGCCGCCGCGGAGACCGCCGCCCGCAAGGCAGGCGCCGAGGTCGTGATCCTGTCGATCCACTGGGGCCGTGAGCACCAGCCCAACGCGAGCAAGCCGCAGCTCAAGCTCGGCCGCCAGATCGCCGAGAAGACCGGGATCAACTTGGTCATCGGACACCATGCACACGTGGTGCAGCCCTTCGAGAAGGTCGCCGGCACCTGGATCGCGTACGGCCTCGGGAACCAGCTCGCCCGCCACGACGTGCCCACCGGCCTGACCGAAGAAGGCGCGATCGGCTGGTTCGAGTTCGCCGAGAAGGGCGGCAAGTGGGACGTGCAGGCCCGGTTCGTGCCGACCTTCACCGACATCCCGCCGGACCCCGAGGCCACACAGGACGGCGCCGCCACCGGGGTCGAGATGAAGCCCGTACGCGACCACCGCCTGGTCGACGTGGCCGAAGCACTCCGCAGCGACGGGAACCTGCTGCCCGAGCAGCGGTCCCGCTACCGCGTGGCCTTCGAACGCACCGTGGGCACGGTCATGAACCGAGGCGCCGCCAAGGACGGCCTGCGCCCCCTGCAGGAACTCCCGGGCTGAGCCCTCCCGCCCGGCCCGGGACGGCCTGCGATCTCCGCGGCACCTCCTGGGCTGAGCCCCCCTGCCCCCTGCCCTCCTGCCCCCTGCGCGGCCCGCGGCGCATCCGCATGTCTTCCCGCACCGGAACTTTTCACCCGTACCCGTACGTACGACCCCATCCGCTCCGCACGACCCGCACCCAAGGAGAGGAGCGCCACTGTGGCCGCTTCCCATACGAAGCGGCGGCGCACAGCCCGCCGCAGGGCCGACATGTCCCTGCTCGGCGGCATACGCCCGCCGATCGCCGTGCTGTCCGCCCTGCTCCTCCTCCTGGCCGGTCTCACCGCCCTGAGCATGGGCAGCGTCCGCAAGGACCAACTGCCCGAAGCCGTGCTGACCTCCCAGCAACACTTCGCGGAGGACGGCGCGATCGCCCTGCGCGCTTCGCTGGACGAGAGCGTCACCGACCTCAATCGGACCGCGTCCCTCTTCACGGCGGGTGACCCGGTTGCTCCCGACGCCGTCCTCGACAAGATCGGTAGCGCCTACCAGAAATGGCGCGGTACGGCGCTCGTCGAGATCAGCTCCGGCCGGCTGCTCGCCGCCCGCGGCGAGAACCTCCCACTGCCCGCCATCGACTTCTCCAAGCTGTCGGAGAAGAGCGGCCTCACACCCCGGATGATCCGCCTCAAGAACGGCGAGACCCGACTGCTCACCCTCGCCCTGCTCTCCTGGCCGGGCCGGCCGCAGCAACTCCTGGTCGCCTCCAGCAGCTTGCGCTTCCCGGGCATCAGCCTCGGCGACTTCCGGGCCATCGCGGTCGTGGACTCCGAAGGCCGGATCCTCAGCAGCGACGGCATCCCCGAACCCGAACAGGTACTCACCGACCTTCAGCGCGCTGACGTCAAGCGGGACACCAAGCAGCTCAAGTCCTTCGCCAAACTGGGGGCGAAGAAGGCCAAGAGCCACCCGCTGACGACCAAGGAGCCGGGCTCCGGCGGGTTCCGCGGCGTGAGCGGCAGCTTGCTGGGCGGCGAGTTCGCGGGTGACCGCGCCGCCGCCGGCTACGCGAGCCTCGCCGGCCCGGAGGCCGGTGTCGGCACGACCGCCACCAGCCTCGGCCTCACCGTCGTCGCCATGGTCAACGTCGCCGAGGACACCCGACCGGCGACCGACGCCGTCGTCGGCCTCCTCGCGGCCGGCGCCCTGCTGCTCATCGGCGGCCTGGTGATCCTGCTGCTCGTCACCACCGTCCAGCGACCGCTGCTCGCGCTCTTCCTGGAGAGCCGGCGGCTGACCCGCGGTGACCTGCACCGGCCCGTGAGGGTCCCGTACAGCGGTGAAGGCGCTCGGATCGGCCTGGCGCTGGAACGCCTGCGCCGTCAGCTCCTCGACCAGCCCGACCCGGGCCCGGACGGGATCGCCGCCGGCGGCAAGCTGCGCAAGACCGGGGTCCGCACCCTCGTCGCACTGTCCCTGGTCCTGCTGATCGGCTGGTGCCTGCCCCTCGGGCTGATGCTCAACCGAGCCGGCGAAGACGTCGTCGTGCCCCAGCAGATCGTCAACGACCAGCGCGAGCGCACCGACACCGTGAACGACCGGGTCCGCCGCGCACTCAACGAAGGGCACGCCGACCTGCTGTCGGTCGCCTCGCTGATGAACGACCGCACCACGACGCAGCACATGACCACCGTGCTGGAGCGCACGCTGCAAGAGCACCTGCGCTACCAGTCGCTGTACGTCGTCGACGCGAACGGCAAGGTGCTCGCCAAGGCAGGCTCACAACCGAAGGCGTCCGACACCAAGGGCGCCGACCGGGAACCGATCACCCTGATCACCGGTGGCAACGAACCGATCCTCGTCGCCACTGCCGAGGCCTCCGGCCGCAAGGGGGCGGCGGTCGTCGGCGAATTCCGCGTCGACTTCCTCAACTCGCTGCTCAAGCGGCCCGGCCTGGGCGAGATCCGGGTCGTCGACGCGGAACACCGGGTGATCGCCTCCAACAGCGGCTACCAGGCCTTCGAGAAGCTCGGCGACGAGCGGCTCGGCGCGCTGGTCGACGGTGCCTCCCTCAAGGTCGGCATGGCCCCCCGCCCGGCCGGCGTCCTCTACCGCGACCACGGCTCGCCGACCATCGCCGCCGCGACCCCCTTCGTGGGCGGTGGCGCCGCCAAGAAGATGAACTGGACCGTGGTCAGCTGGCAGCCCGTCAGGAACCTGGCCATCCCCGAGTACAGCCTGCAGAACCGTACGGTGCTGGCCGGCCTGCTCGGCCTCACGGCCGCCGTGGCCTGCCTCGGATGGCTCCACCTCATCGTGGTCCGGGCCCTGCGCGAACTCGCGCGGCGGGCCGAAGTCCTGGCGGACGGCGACCGCCGCACCGTCCTCTTCCCGCGCCACCACGACGAGGTCGGCGCCGTCACCCGCAGCCTGGAAGTCATCAGGCAGCAGCTCCAGGAACTACGCAAGCGGGAAGCCGGCCGCACCACCGACCGCTCCGACCGCTCCGACCGGTCCGCCCCGGCCGGAAGGCACTGACCGGCGGCGCTCTCCCGGGAGGCTTGGGCCTCCCGGGGCCGGGGGAGGATCCGTGGCGGCGCTCCCGAGGGGCGGGGTCCGCGTCGGGGCGACGGAGGCACGGGACACATGGGAGAGAACGGGCTGGCCGCGGCCGCCGAGAGAGCGGTGGCCGACAGCGCCCCGATGGTCGAGCGGCTGCGTACCCTGACGTCCGACCTGGCGAAGGAGCTCGCCCCACCGGAGCGGGCCGGCGAAGACTCCTCGGGGCTGCTGGCCGAGGAGCGCGCGGTGCGGGAGCGGGCCGTGGCCGCCGTGCGGGAGCTGGCCGTGTCCCGGCTGGAATCCATGGACACCTTCAACGTCGTCCTGTTCGGCCGGACCAACTGCGGCAAGAGCACCCTCGTCGAGGCACTCACCGGAGGCAGCGGCTTACGGATCTCCACCGGGGACATCGACTACACCACCACGGTGGACGTGGCCGCGTGGCAGGGGCTGCGCGTGTACGACACCCCGGGCACCAACGGCTGGCGGGCCGACGGCGCGAACCAGGACCTGGAGGAGGCCGCCCGCCGTGCCGTCCTGGTCGCCGACGTGGTCCTGCTCTGTTTCGACACCCTGCACCAGCTCGAGGGCGAGTTCGCCAAGGTGGCCGAGTGGGTGCTGGCCTACGGGAAGCCCGCCGTCGCGGTGCTCAACGTCCGCAACCGCTACTGGCGGGACCCCGCACAGGTCACCTCCGGTGACCGGCGCTCCCAGCTGTCCGTCAAGGTGGCCGAGCACGCCTCCAACATTCGTGAGCACCTGGGCGTTCACGGCCTCGCCCGGGTCCCCTTGGTCGCGATCAGCGCCCAGCGGGCCGTCGCCGCGCGGGGCGCGGAGGACTACCAGGGGCCCGACGGGGAGACCATCGCCCTCCTGCGTGACCTCAGCGGCGAGCTGATGCGCCGCGGCGGCCGCGACCTCCCGTACCGGGACGGCCGCGAGCTGCTCCTCGCCTGGTCCAACCTGCCCGCGCTGGAGAGCCTGCTCGTGGCGGCGGTCACCGAGGGGGCCCAGGACCTGCGGCTCGGTGCCCTCACCGGCCGGCTCACCGGTGCCTTCACCGAGGTCGCCGGGGAACTGACCCGCGTCCTGACCCATCCGGTCACCGCCTACGGCGAGCAGTACGAGGAGGGCCTCGAGGAACTGCTGACCGCGCTGGGCCGCCCACCGTCGCCCCGCCCGGCCGCCACGGACGCCGAAGCGGACCGGAACACCGCGTTCAGGGCTCTGGGTACGGCACTCGGCGAGCTGGAACGGCTGCGCGGCAGCCGCTTCGAGGCGACCTCCACCGGTGAAGTGCGCGGCTATCTGAAACACCGGCTGGCCGCCCGGATCGCCCTGCTCCGCGCGCAGGCGGAGAACCGGGCCGAGCAACTGGTGGAGAGCGGGTTCCGCGACCGCAGGGAGATATCCGACGAGGAGTTCTCCCGGACGGTGTTCTCCGTGAAGACCGTTGCCGACGCGGTGGACGCCGTCATCGCGCAGTTCGAGACCCATCTGCTCGCCCGGCTCTCGCTGACCGCCGCCGAGGCACGCGCCAACCTGAAGGCGGTGGCAGCCCCCACGGTCCGGGTGGCCGGCGACGCCGGCAGCGGCATGCGCCGCCTGGGATTCTGGTCGGGCGGCGTCAGCTCCGCCGGCGGCATCCTCGGCCCCGCCCTGACCGCGGCCGTGGTGTTCCACTTCTGGAACCCGGTCGGCTGGGTGGCCGCGGGCGTGGCGGTCACCGCCTCCCTCGCGTACGTGGGCGGGCAGGTGCTCAGCCGCTTCGGCCTTGGCCGGGCGGCCCGGCAGCGCGAGGCCGCACGGATCGAGAGCCGGCAGGAGGTACGGCGCGCTGTCCGCGGACACTTCGCGGACATCGAGGCCCAGGTGCTCGCACAGGGCGGGCAACGCGTCCACGACACGCTCCTGCGTGCGGCGCCTCCCCTGGTCACGGAAGCCCTGGCCCTGCGACGGATCGCGGCCGACGCGGCCAGAGACTCCGAACGCCTCCTCCACGCGGCCGCGGGGCTGCCCGAGATCCGCGAACCGGCCGGTGTGCTGCGCGAGGCCATGGGCCGGATCGAGCGCGAACGCGACGTCGCCGACGCGCCGGACCGGTACTGGCTGGGATCCTCATGGTGCGAAGACCCCTTCAACCTGGCCGAACCCGCCTCCGAGGAACCTGCCGGCGGCCGCTCCCGGTCCACGCCCCGCTTCACCGAGAGCCTCTTCATGAGGCTGCGCTCCGCCTTTTCGGCCCGCTCCCTGGTCCCGGCTCCCGGCAGCGGACGACAGTGGCTGGCACTGCTGCACCAGGAACTCGACGAGACTCCCGAAGCCCTGCCGCTCCTCGCGGAACTGGACGCGCTCGCCGCGGATCCGCGGCCCCGTGTCGTCGTCGCCGGGGCGACGAACTCCGGCAAGTCCGCCTTCGTCCGGCGGCTGCTGATCGAGTCCGGACTGCCGGTGCCCGATGCCCTGCGCAGCGCTCCCGGCCCCGTCACCGCGACCGCCTCCGCACACGAATGGGAGGGGATGCTCCTCGTCGACACACCGGGGTTCCAGAGCGGCATCGAACCGCACACGGCCGCGGCGGTCGCCGCGCTCGCCGACGCGGCCACCGTCTTCTACCTCGTCGGGCCGGATCTCGTCACCGGCGACCGGGCCGACCTGGCGCTGCTGCTGTGCGGAAACCCGGAGGAGGGCCGCGCGGCCAAGGCCGACCGGGTCGTCTTCGTCATCAACAAGATCGACCAACTGGCCCCCGACCCGCGCCTCGGCCATGTGTTCCGGACGATGGTCGAGGGACGGGAAGCCGCCCTGCGCCTCTACCTCGACCGCTTGGCCTCCAAGGGGCCGAAGGGCCCGGGCACGGTCAAGGACGCCGCCCGCCCCCGGAGCCCCGGCCATCAGGTCGTCTCCATGGCCGCCGCCCCCGGAGAACTCCGCTACGACACCGCGCGCGCCCACGACGCCTTCCGCGACTGGGACGGCTTCCGGGACTTCGCCGCGCAGCTCCGCGGACTCCGTACGGACCTTCGGCGCAACGCGGTCGACGTCACCGTGCTGCACGGCGGCCTGGCCCGCCTCGCCGAACTGACGGATGCCGAGCGGCGGCGGGCGACGCGGCTCGAACAGCGCATCGCCCGGCTCGGCGAGCTGGCCGAGGAGGCCGAGGCCGGTGCGCGCACGGGCCGGGACCTCGTCGCCGCGGCGGTGCAGGACGCCCGGCAGTCGGCCCGGGAGTTCACCGCCGGACTCGTGGACGCGGCCCTGGCCCCCGGGCTGGACAATCCCCTCCGCAAGACGCGCGGCGCCCGGCTCGACCACTGGTCCGCCGACCCGGAGTTCACCGCTCTCTGGGAAGAGGCCCGCGCCGAGGCCGTAGGGCGCGCCGAGGAGTGGTTCGCCGACGTCCGTGCCGCGCTGCGGCGCCGGCTGACATCGAAGCGCTTCCGCCTCGCCTTTCCCGAAGGACTGCCGGCGACCGACACCGCCGTCCTCGACACGATGACACCGCACGGCACGGACACCGGTGCCCTGCTGCGCGACACCGCCGTCGCCGCAGGCAGCCTGGCCCAACTGAATCCGGAGGACCTGTCCGCCTTCGGTGATCACCTGGGCGTGTTGATCGACCACGACCAGGCAGTGGCGATCCTGGACGGCCTGGCGGTGGGCAGCGGCTTCCTGAAGATCTTGAACTCCATCAGCAGGATCGCCAAGCTCATGTCGGTGACCGCCGAGGAGCAGCAGGTGGAGGCAGCCCGCAAGGCACTGCTCGCGGCCGTCGGCGACTCCGCCGACACCTGGGCGACGGGAGTGCGCGGCGGGCTCGCCCCGGTCGAGGCGATCTGCGGTCGCCTCGACGCCCTGGCCATGCGCTACACCGACCGCCAGAACGAGGCGCTGGACGAACTCGGCGGAACACGCAAGCGCCTGAGGGCCTACGAGGCGGCGGCCGGCGGAGCCACCACCCGGCTCGGCATCCCCGCCCTGCCGGCGCAGCGCCGAGGCAGCCCCCTCCCCACCCGCACTCCGTACCCCTCCCACCGGAAGGGCCTGTGATGACCGGACCGGAAGCCGGCGGCGACTGGATCACACGGATCCGCGCGGCCTACCGAACGGCCGCCGGCGACACCGCCGCCGACCTCGCGGACGCCGTCTGGGCGGAGGCGGCGGAGCGACCCGAGCCCACGGTGGTCCTCTTCGGCACCCAGAACTCGGGCAAGACCACCCTGCTGCGCCGCCTGCTGGTCGAGGAGGGGGCCGACGTTCCCTCGTGGGCCGTGGTGAGCGCACGCAAGGAGACCTACCGGAACGGCGAGGCGTGGTCGGCCCGGCTGCGCTACGTGGACACCCCCGGCATCGGCGCCGGAGACAGCGGCCACGCCGAACGCGCCGCGCAGGCCGTGCTGACCGCCGACGCCGTTCTGCTCGTGCTCGACCAGGTGCCCGGCGGAACGTCCGAAGGAGACCTGCTCGCCCTGGTCGGCGGCACGTTCGTGGACCCCTCCCGACCGCACCCCTTTCCTCCCGGAGCCCTGCTGCTGGCCCTGACGAAGAGCGATGACCGCGGCCGTCTCCCCGGAACCCCCGGCTTCGGTGAACTCGCGGCGACGCTCAGCGCCTCCGTACGGGCCAAGCTCCGGGCCGTCCGCAGCCCCGAGCCCCTGCCCGCGATCCACTTCATCACCGCGGACCCGGGCGGCATGACCTCCGACCTGCGAACGGACCAGCTCAGAAAGACCCACTACGCGGCTTCGCGCGCATGGGACGGCATCGCCGGGCTCCGCGACGACCTCGCAGGGCTCGAAGTCCGCACGCCGGAACTGCGCGCGGCCGCCGGAGTCCGCTACTGGAGCGCCCGCTCCCGCCTCGCGATCGACGGGACACGGCGCGACATCGGCGACCTCGAGACGGTGATCGAAGGCGGCGACCTCCGCAGGCAGCGCCACGTCCTGCTGGAGAGCGAACTGGAGGCGCTCCGGGGCGACGCCGTCGCGGAGCTGCGCGCACTGATGCGCGAACGGCTGCGCACTCTCGCCCAAGTCCTCCCCACCGACGTGACCGACGAGACGCTGAGCAAGGCCGCACTCGAGCGGATCGCGCAGATCGCACGAGCGTGGGACGGCAGCTGGACGGCGAAACTCCGCCGCCTCGGCCGGCAGGTCGAGTGGGCCCAGGAGACCTCGCGCTCCCAGCCGGGGAGCCAGGCCTTCCTGGCCTACGCCGACGACGTCGCCGAGATCCTCCGCCACACGATGGACGGTGGCGCCCCGTCCCCGGGGGGCGCCACCGGCCGGACCGACCAGGCCGTCTGGCTGAACCTCGCATCGATCAACTCGGCCATCCAGCAGCTGACCGCCCGCAAGGTCGAACGGGCCCACGGCGACGCGATGCGGACGGCGCACCAGCAGCTGACGGCCTTCCTCGAAGCACACCGGGGGGAGGGGGCGCCCATCCGGTCCGACCGTTCCGCGGTGTCAGACGGCCACGATGTTCCGGACGGCCGTCCCGGCCACACACCGGGTTCGGCGGAGCCGGGACAGCCGGAGTGGAACGAACAGGCCTCGGCTTCCGATTCCGGGAGCGCCCCCGCGACCGCCGATTCCGGCAGCGTGCGGACGCTCGACGAGGGCTCCCCGGGCGACCCACCGGCGTTCTCCACCGCCGGGCACGATCATTTCGCGGCCTCCCTGGCGGGACCCGTGACGCAGAGCCTCACGACCCTCTACCAGTTGTGGCGCGTCCACCACAACGAGCAACGGGAACAGCTCCGGTCGAGCGAAGAGGCGGCGCTGCGCCGACGGATCGAGGCCCTCGCGGAAACGCTCGCCACCGTCTCCGAGAGCGACTGGGTGCGCGAGGCCGACCTGCTCGCCGAGACCATAGTGACCCGGCAGACGCCCGACGCCCTCCTCGCGCCGGTCCGCGCCCGGCACGCCGAACTGGTGCAGGCCGCCGCCCACTTGGAGGACCTTCTCGCCCGGGCGCCACGATGACCACGGACGATCCGGCGGCCCCGCCCGCACCGCCCCGGGTCTTCCTCTGTCACGCCACGGCGGACCGCGCCTTCGCCGAGAGCCTGGGGCGAGGACTGGCCGCGAACGGAGTCGTGACCTGGGCTGACTTCTGGGAGGTCCGGTACGGCGACAGCCTGGGCCGAAAACTCTACGTCGAAGGGATCGGCGGCGCCGACGCGTTCATCCTCGTCCACTCGCCGCACTGGGCCCACGACCCCTGGCTGGCCGATCAGTTGGACGTCATGACGGTGCGCCGCATCGAGAACGGGTGCCGCCTCGTCCCCGTGCTGCTGGGCAGTGCTCCCGCGCCGGCGCCGCTCGCCCACCTGCACCCCCTGAGGACCGGGCGCTCGGAACCGGAGGTCCTGCGGGCCGCCGTGGAGATCGCCCGGACGCTCTACGGGATCGACGACCGGCCCCCGGTCCTCACACCGTCCTGGCTCCACGGCGGCGAAGGGCCGGGGAGGTCGGTCCGTACGCCGCCGCCCGCCAGGGACGAGACCTCACGCCCTCCGCCCTTCCCCGGCCTGCCCGAGGAGCACCTCACCCTGCTGCGCCTGCTGCTCCGCCAAGCCCTGGAGGTCGACGAACTCGGCCCGCTGCCCTGGCCGGAGGAGGCTTCGGCGGAGAGCGGGGTTCCCTCGCAACTCGGTGAACGCGAGCGAGCCCTGGGCGCACTGGAAGCGGAGGGCCTGGCCTCCGCGACCCGGCACCGGGGCCGGATCCTCTGGTGCGAGCTGACTCCCCAGGGATATCACCGGGCCGCACCCTCGGTCGTACCGGACCTGGACGCCGTGCGCCGCCGGGTGGTCGCGCACCTGACCGGCCACCGGCCGGAGGACCCCGCCCTCCGTGACACCGACCTGGCCAGGGCGGCCGACGCCCCTCTTCTGGTGGTCCGCCAGCAGCTGGAGGAGCTCGTCGCGGACCGGCGCGTCACACTGCTCCGGCCGCGCGGAGGACTGCTGCTGACAGGGGTGGACCCGGCACTGCGCGCCGGGACGACGTGAACCACCGGCTCGGCCGCATGACGGCGCAGTAGGGTGATCGCGGGCCGGGGGAGGAACGGGGCACGATGCGTGTAGTGGTCAACCATGTCGGACCTGACCGGAGTTGGGCCGAATGGATCGCCTGGGAACTCCGGCGCGCCGGACACCGTGTGGTCACCGATCCATGGGACTGGTCCACTCAGCTGGTCACCGACCGCCTGGACGCCGACGCGGGCGCGGACACCGTGGTGCTGCTGTTGGTGTCCCGCGCGTACCTCGAAAGCGAGTGGACCGCGGGGGAATGGTCCACCGCGGTCGGAGACGTCGTCGCCCGACTGGTGCCGGTGCTCGTGGAGCCGGTGCCGAGACACCTGCTGCCCCCCGCCCTGGCGGCACGGATGATGCTCCCGCTGTACGCGGAAGGGGAACACGACGCAGTCCGGTCCCTCCTGGCCGCGGTCGACGGTGTCGCCCGCCGGCTCATCCCTCCGGACAACGCGCCGGCCAAGGGCGATCCGCCCCCGTGGCACCGGGAACCGGACCTGCGGGAACCAGTGGAAAGCGAACCGGAGGAATACGACCACGCCCCGCAAGAGGAGGACACGGAACCCACCGGAGCGGAGGGCTCCGCGGAAGCGCCGCCGCGCCACCCGGCCGCCGCGTCCCCCGCGCTGACCAATCTCGCTCCGGCCGTGAACGCGGACCTCGGCCGTGAATCCCTGTTCCAGATGCTGCGGGAGAAACTGCTCGGCCGCGGCGGCGCCCCGGTCGACGCCGTGCCGGGGGCCGACGGCATCGGCGCCGAGGAAGTGGCCCGCGAGTACGCCCGGCGCTTCGGCTCGCAGTACGACCTGGTATGGCGGGTGCCGGCGACCGACCGGACCTCGCTGCGCACCGCGTACGCCGAACTCGCCGACTCGCTCGGCGTTCCCCGCGGTGAGCGCGGCGACCGGCCGGCGGATCTCCTCGCCCATCTGGGCCGACGCGACCGCTGGCTGCTCGTCCTGGCAGGGGCGGCGGCGCCCGCGGCCCTCGACGCGCTGCTCCCGCCCCGGTCCGGCCACACCCTGATCCTGTCGGCCGATGCCGCATGGACGGAGGTCTACTCCGGGCGCCGCGACCAGCCCCCGTCGATTCCGGAACCGCCCACGCCCAAACGGATCCTGGCCGTGGCGACCGAGTGGTCCTCCCGGCGCGGAGGCCTGAGCACCTTCAACCGCCGGCTGTGCCGCGGGCTCGCCGCCGCCGGCGCCACGGTGTACTGCCTGGTTCCCACGGCCGACGACGAAGAACGCGACGATGCCCGGAAGTCGAAGGTGACCCTGCTGGAGGCAGGGCACGGGCGGGGGCCCGCCTGGGCGGGGGAGTGGGCGCTGTTCCGCAAACCGTCCGAACAGATGCTGCCGATGCCGCCGGACGCGGTCATCGGCCACGGCCGTATCACCGGCAGAGCGGCGCAGATCCTGGCCGACGACCACTACCCGGGCGCGGCCCGCGTGCACATCCTGCACATGGATCCGGACGATCTCGAATGGCTCAAGGACCACCGCGCGGGACAGGCCGCCCTGGTCGCCGCCGAGCGAAACAGCGTGGAGGTGGACCTCGGCGGCAGCGCCGACCACCCTTTCGCCGTGGGCCGGGTGCTGTGGAACAGGTACGCGGCGGACTTCTCCGACCGGCCCCTGGAAGAGCTGGTACCGGGATTCGACGGCCCCGAGTCGGCGCTCCTCTCCTCCCTGCCGACCGTCCCGCCCGAACCGCGCCTGCCGCCACCCGGAAGCCCCCGCGTACTGGTCCTCGGACGGACCGAGGACGTAAAGGTCAAGGGGCTCGACACGGCATCGGCAGCGCTGTCGCTGCTGGTGGACCGGTGCGAGGAACTCGCGGACACCCGGCTCATCGTCAGAGGGGTTTCAGCGGACGGGGACGCGGTGAACCGGCTCACGGAACTGCTGGAGACCGGACCGCACCTCGTGATCAGACCGTTCAGCGCGAACGCCCGCGAGCGCTCCAAAGACCTGAGCGGAGCGAGTCTCCTGGTGCTCCCCTCCCGTGCGGAGGCGTTCGGCCTGTCCGCCGCCGAGGCCATCGCCGCCGGCACCCCCACCCTCGTGAGCAGTACGAGCGGAGTCGCCGCGCTGCTGACGGAAGTCCTGGGCGTGCGGCGTGCCGCCGGCTTCGTCGTGCGCACCCGCGACGACGGCGAGGACGCCGCACGGTGGAGCGAGGCCATGGAGGCCGTTCTGAGCGACCGCCCGGAGGCATTCCGGCGCGCCGCGGAACTCCGGGAGATCCTCCAGGAGGCCTACTCGTGGGCCGGAACGGCAGCCAAACTCCTGGCCGCACTGGCCTGACCGCTCCCGAACCGCTCGCCCTCCACAAGGGGGAACCGGAGCCGGGGCGGCCGGGCGGGATAGGCGGGCGTCAGTCGAGGTAGGTGTAGCCGAGCGGGTTGCTGAGACGCCCGCAGTCGGTGCCCGCGTAGACGGAGACGGTGGCGGCCGTGGGCCACGGGGGTGCGAGGGCGACGATGGAGGTGTCACTGAGCACCACCACGTCCGGGGCTTCCCGGCCGGCGAAGCACCCGTCGGCTCCCAGGGTGCCGAAGAACACCCGGGTATAGGTGCTGAGGCCGGAGCCGGTCAGCGTGACCTGATTGCCGCCGCTCCGAGGGCCGGCATCCGGCTGGAGCGCGACGAGCTGCCCCTGCGGCTCCCCTTCCGGGGAACCGGGCCGGACGAAGGGCGCCCCGGCCGGGCAGTGCCCGGGCCCGGCAGCCTCGGCCCGCGGCGCGGAGTGTCCCAACGGCAGGTTCCACAGGAACACCGCGACGAGCAGAAGCCCGATCCGGCGCCGGGTACGCGTCATGGCGAAGAAGCCTTCCGACGAAGCAGGCGAAACCGGGGGCACCCGGGCCGCCCCATCATGACGAGGCGGTACGAGGCGAATCCAGCACCAACGCCTGATGTCGCGGACGGCCGGGGCGGGCCCGGCCGTTTGGCCGAGGCTCCCGCCCGGAGGTCCGGCCCGGGTCGGCTACCGGGCCAGCCGACGTACGCTGTCGAGCGTGATCTCCCCGATCGCACCGTCCACGATCCGGCAGCTGAAGAAGGCCTCGAAGGGGTCCTTCGACCTGACGATCGGGTTGTTGAGGAAGTCGCCACTCTCGATGAGGTGCGCCGCGGCCGTGGTGCCGTAGCCCCACGAACCCGCCAGGATCAGCACCGTCTTCTCCGGGGCGAAGGGGTTGGCGCACCGGATGATGAGTCCCTGATCGGACTGGAGCCTTTCGCCCGAGTCCACCCGGCAGTCCGTGACCGTGTTCAGCCGGCTGTCGTAGATGGCGCTGTCCTTCCCTTCGGGCCTGCTCGCCTCGCCGAACCGGAGCGTGGTGGTCAGGCTGCCCAGCACCTGAGCCGTCAGAGGGTTGGAGTGCGGGCCGCCTATGAGGATCAGGTTCGACTTGCGCTGGTCGTTCGAGACCTGGTGACCCGGCCCCAGGTCGAAGTCGCGGAAGCCGCTGCGGTGGAGCTGGCCCTTGAGCTTCAAGTAGGCCTCGATGTCTCCGAGCCCGGCGAACCCCGCCCGTTCCCTGCGGTAGTACTCGTCCTCCATGAAACTGCCCACGGCGACCCAGAAGCCCCCGTTCAGGATCGGCCTCCAGAAACCTCTCAGCACCCTTGTCCTGAGGCTGAAGAAGACCCTCCGCCGGGAAGCGCCCGCGGCGAAGGCGATGGCGGCCGCCGCAAGGTTGATCAGCAGATCACGCAAGCCGTCTTCCATACACGATCCCCCTCTTGTGAGGCGCGGCCGTCGGCTCACTCCGGACGGGCCGACGCACAGCGGGTCGGAAGCCGTGGGGTGGGGCAGCGGTGCGCTTCTCGTGAGTATCCCCATGCCGCGTTCATCTGGGCAGACCAACTCCGCCTCGGCATCGGGCAATCCGCCGACGACCGCGCCCTCTGGCACGAACGCCCCGTGACTTCGGCGGACCGATGTCACGGGGCGTTCGCGGGCGGGGCATCCGGCAGCCGTCCGTCCGGACGGCTGCCGGCCACGGCCACCGGCTAGCGGCTACCGGCTGAGCGACTTGAGCGCCGCCGCGTCGTACGGCTTCAGCTCGTCGAAGCGGTTGCCGAGGACCTTGGCCGCCCACTGCGGGTCCTGGAGGAGTGCCCGGCCGACGGCGACCATGTCGAACTCGTCGCGCTCCATGCGGTCGAGGAGGTTGTCGATGTCGCCGAGCGCGGCGCCCTCGCCGGCGAAGGCGCGGAGGAAGTCGCCGTCGAGGCCGACCGAGCCGACCGTGATGGTGGGCCGGCCGGTGAGCTTCTTGGTCCAGCCCGCCAGGTTGAGGTCCGAGCCATCGAACTCCGGGAGCCAGTAGCGCCGGGTGGAGGCGTGGAACGCGTCGACGCCGGCGGCCGCCAGCGGGGCCAGGATGGCCTCCAGTTCCTCCGGGGTCTGCGCGAGCCGCCCGTCGTAGGCCTCCTGCTTCCACTGGGAGTAGCGGAAGATGACCGGGAAGCCGGCCGGGACGCGCTCGCGGACCGCGGCCACGACCTCCGCGGCGAACTTCGTACGGGCCACCGCGTCGCCGCCGTAGGCGTCGGTGCGGCGGTTGGTGCGCTCCCACAGGAACTGGTCGATCAGGTAGCCGTGGGCTCCGTGCAGTTCGACGCCGTCGAAGCCGATCCGCGCGGCCTCCGCGGCGGCGTCGGCGAACGCGCCGATGACGTCGTCGAGGTCCGTGCGGGTCATCGCCTTGCCGGTCCCCTCGGTGCCGTCGACACGGATGCCGGAGGGGCCGACGGCGGGGGCGTCGGGGTACGGTGCCTCGCCCTGCTTGCGCACCATGCCTATGTGCCACAGCTGGGGCACGATCGTGCCGCCCGCCTCGTGCACGGCCGCGGCGACCTTCGTCCACCCCGCCAGCTGGTCCTCGCCGTGGAACCGCGGGACCCGGTCGTTCTGCCCGGCCGAGTCGTGACCGACGTAGGTGCCCTCGGTGACGATCAGGCCGACACCCGCGGCGGCTCGGCTGGCGTAGTACCCCTGCACGTCCTCGCCGGGTACGCCGCCGGGGGAGAACATCCGCGTCATCGGCGCCATCGCGATGCGGTTGGGGACGGTCAGGCCGTTCAGGGTGACGGGCCGGGACAGGATCTCGGCCGCGCGTGAGGCGGTGGCCGTGGTGACGGTCATGCGGGTCCTCCGGGTTGAGGCTGCGGCTCGTCGGGTGACAACGAGAAGTGCATAGTACACAGGCTATGTATCATGCATATTGCAGCGTCCGGCCGTCGTGCCGCGACGCACGCGGGCCGGGCCCTACGGGGGTCCGCCGGTCCCCGGCCGCACAGGTCCGCGATACTGGAGCGTCGGAAGGAGTGGGGAGGCTCAGTGCTGGAGAAACTGGAGCGGGAGCTGATGCTGCTCTCGCGGCACCAGGTGCTGGCCCGGCGCGAGCGTGACCCCGAACGCCTGGAGCGGTCGGCGTACGTGCTGCTCAGCCGTCTCGACACACAAGGCCCCATGTCCATCGGGCAGTTGTCGGAGGCCTTCGGGCTCGACACCTCGACCGTGAACCGCCAGACGGCCGCGCTCCTGCGGTGCGGACTGGCCGAGCGCCTCGCGGACCCGGAAGGCGGCATGGCCCGCAAGCTGCGCGTCACCGTGGAGGGCGGGCGCCGGCTCGCCGAAGACCGTGAGGTCAACCGGTCCTGCCTGGCCCGGGTGGTCGCAGACTGGTCCCCTGAGGAAGTGCGGCAGCTGGAGGACGCCCTGGTCCGGCTCAACCGCAGCGCCGAGGCCCTCGAGGGGCGGTGCTGGCCGCGCACGGAGGAAGGCGACACCACCTGCTCGCGGTGAGTTTCGGCGGGTAACCGAAGGCGCCTGGAGGGGTGTTCCCCCGCTCATCTCCTTGCCGGGGAGGCCGGACTCGCGGACGATGCTGCAAGGCCCCTTCCGTCCGGCTCCACCGGGCCGTTTGCCGGGGGCGTCGAACAAAAGGGGGAAAAGTGGCAAACCGTCGCATTCCGGGAAAGCGTTCCCGTACGGCCGTGTCCGCATTGGTACCGCTCTTCGTGCTCGCCGGGCTGCTGCTGGGCCCGGCGGCGACCGCCACGGCAGCCGCGGCGTCCGTCCGCCAGGCTCCCACGGCCGCGGCCCTCCCGCAGAGCCCCCTCCTGGCCGGCGCCGGCGCGGTGACCGTCCTGCGCGCCCCGACGTCGTCCCAAGTCCAGGCAACCAGCGGCAACAAGAAGAAAAAGAAGAGCAAGAAGAAGGGCGGGTTCTTCAAGACCCTCGTCATCGTCGTGCTCCTCGTCATCGTCGTGCTCGCGATCCTTTTCGCGGCGCGCATGGTTTTGCGCCGCAGGTCCTCCTAGGCTTTGGCCGGCCGGCCGGTCAGTGTGCCGCGGGGTCGATGTTGCAGCTGGCCCGGCGGCGCCCAATGGCGACCAGAGCGTGGTGGAGGGCGTCGAGATCGGCGCGTCGGACCTCGTGGATGGCCCCTTCGGCCGGCTCTAGCCCGGGGCCGATCGCCTCGTCCGCCTCGTGGGGGTCGCGGCGCAGGATGATCCCCGTGGGAGGGTCGAAGGACCGAAGGGCGTGAACGAGGGTCCTGCGGTCGCGTTCTCCCCGGGCGTCGGGACGGTGGAGGGTGACCACGGCGATGTCCGGAAGCAGAACGCGGGCCTGCGCCAAGGCGACGTCGGCGTCGCGGGTGTGGGCGACGATGCGGAAGTGCGGCCCCGCGTGAATGCACGTACGGAGGGCTTCCAACTCGGCACCGTCCGCCACGCCCGTCACCAGAACGGTCATCATGGCCCCATTCTTCACAGAATCTGCAATTCTGGCCGTCCGGGGTCGTCGTCCGGATGCGGGGCTACCCTCCACAAGATGGAACGTGGAGAGGTACTCAAGCGAGTCATCGGCATCCTCACCGAGGCTCAGGACATCCGGCGGGCCGCCGAGTCCGGCCGGGAGGACCCCGGCCATGACGACGGGGCGGCGGGTGACGGGCCGGCGGGTGACGGGCCGGCGGTCGGAGTGGCCACGACGCTCCTGAACGAGATGCTCCCGTCGATCAAGGTGCCGGTCGACGCGTCGCCGAAGGAGGTGGCGACCCTGGTCGCCGAGGCCCTGGGCCCGGCCCTGCACACGATGGTTTCCGGATTCAGCCTGGCGTTCACCAGTCTCGCGATCGCCCATGACAACGGGCGTACGGACCTTTCCGCGATCGACGTCCTCCAGGAACTCGCCCTCGAGGTCGAGGCGGGGGTCTACGACGAGGGGCCGTAGCGCGGCCCGCGCCGGGAGAGTGTCGTGTGGCGGCCTGGCGGAGTTCAGGCGGTGAACACGCTCCGTTCTGATGACATGTGAAATATCACATGTCATAAGCACCGGCCGGGAACCCTCGGACGGTGCTCCATCACAAGGAGAACGAACCGCGATGAACCGCTTAGCCCTGCTCGCAGCCAGTGCCATGAGTCTGGCCGTCTGCACGATCACTCCGGCCGCCGCCGCCGCCACCACCGCCGCCGCCCCGCCGGCAGGCACGACCGAGACGGTCACCTCCTGCGGCAGCTCCGGCCTCCAGGCGGGTCTGGCCACACGGGTGTGCGCGGAGATCACCGGCACGACCGTGACGTTCTACGGGAAGGTCGGCCTTGCCGGCCCGCCCTCCCCGGGCAGCCCGCAACCCGCGGCCAAGGAACTGCTGACCACCCTGACCGTGGAGACCGTCGGAGCCGCCTCGCCCCAGACGCAGGTCAAGCCGGTCCTCTTCACCTCCGCCACCCTCGAGGTGCGTGCTCCCGCCGCCACCGCTTCGTGCGGTTCCACCGTCCGAGGCACCTTCGGCGTGGCCGCGTACCCCCGTGCGGCCAGTCCGGTGGTCCACGAGGTCACCCTCACCTGCTGAGGCCTCCCGCACACACGGCTCCTACCGCCAGGCGCCGTTGCTTCCCGTAGAGCCCCATCGGTGAGATGACCTGGAGGCCGACCGGCGCCCGCAAGGCAGCCGGCAGTCGGCCGTGTGCCGGGCGGTCCTTGCCCTCCGTCATCGGATGGCAAGGACCGCCGTCACGTTTCAGGACCCGGTGGACCGGCTCACTTGGACTGCGTGGAGAGGCTCACCCCGCTGAAGTCCTGCGCGGCGGCGAGGCTGAAGTACACCCACCCGGACGGCGGGTTGTCCACCGTCAGGGTCTCGCCGTTGCCGGAGTTGGTGGACTTCGCCTGGTGGCTGCTCGTGGTGGCCCAGCTGCTGCCGCCGTAGTACAGGTCGGCATTGCCGGTGCCGCCGCTGCTGGTGATGGTCAGCTGCTTGACGCCGGCCGGCAGGTACACGAAGTGGTAGCTGTAGTTCCCGGTGTTGGCCGCGAGGTTGTCCCGCCGGCAGTTCTTGTCGAACTGCCGGGGGTCGCTGATGGTGCACACCGGGGTGGAGGGAGCCTCCGGCAGGGGGCCGCAGTCGTTGGTCGCGCAGGCGGTCGTCAGCCAGGTGGCGAAGCCGGCGTCGTACGTGGTGCCGATGGTCTGCTTCAGGAACGTGCGGGCACCGTTCCAGTCGCCGGTGCGGTACTTGCCCAGCACGGTCTCGACGTCGGCGGGGTGCGCCTGCAGCATGTAGCGGACCGCGAGGAAGCCCCAGCGGTAGACCCGGTTCGAGTTGACCTCGGGGTCCGCGTCCTGGCCGTAGACGGTGTCGAAGAGGTCGCTGAGCTTGTAGGTCTTCTTGCCGGCCTCGGCGATCGCGTCGGCGTTGCGCTCTCCCCGGTAGCCGAACGAGATGTTCTCGGCGATGCCCTCGACCCACCAGATGGTCGGCGTCACGATGCCGGCCTCGAAGTCGCCGGCCATGTTGTAGCGGCCGTCGAGGTAATGCGTGTACTCGTGGTTGAGGTTCCAGATCTGGAAGTCCGGGCGCAGCCAGTGGGCTTCGTGGGCGATGAAGCGGGCCTGGTTGCCGGCGGCGGCAGGGTTGCCCTCCTCGTACATGCCGCCGTTGTCGACGTCGATGTCGTAGATGGCCCAGGCGTACAGCGAGTAGTTGGTGTAGTCGTCGAAGACGACGACCTCGAGGTTGGTGTTCACGTCACCGGGGATCGCGCCCTTGTCGCCGATGACCCGGTGGAAGTAGGCGTCCTGGTTGACCAGGCTGGTGCAGGTGCCCTCCAGCTGCCCGGGGGACATGTCCTGGGCGCGGATCTTCAGTCCCGGGGTGCAGGTGTGCTGGATCGGCAGGATGGCCGGGAGCACGCGTGCGCCGAGGTCGCAGATGCCGTAGGCCGCGCAGTTGTTCCTGTCGTACTGGCGTGTGTACCAGCCCAGGTTCATGGTGATCGGCGCGGTGGGTCCGACGTTCGGGTAGCGGTTGATCAGGTCCTTCAGCAGCGGGCGGACCCGCTCCTTGAGCTCGGGGACGTCCAGGGCGTAGCCGAGGAAGCGGCCGACGTTGCTGACGACGTCCAGGCGGTTGAGCTGCGCGCCGTTGCGCGTGATGAATCCGGCCCAGGTGTTGAGGATGCTGGGATCGGCCTTGAGGGCGGCCCGCCAGCCGCGGTCGTCGTTCTTGGCCTTGAAGCCGTTCTCGACGACCCACTCGACGTGCTGCATCGCGAGGTTCATCTGGCCGGGCCAGGTGCCGTCGTAGCTGCCGAGCATCCACTTGACGACGCCCGCGTAGCGGCCGGCCGCGTGCGTGCTGTCGATCAGGGTGACGACCTCGTTCAGGATCTCGCCGTTGGCGTCCGTGACGTCCTTGCTGCGCGGGGAGGCGAAGAAGGCGTCCAGCGCGCCGCGCGCGGCACCGTCGAGCGCCGTGCCGTAGGGGCCGACGACATCCCCGTTGTTGTCCTGCACGTAGTAGCCGGCCCGCAGGAACAGCACCAACTGCCCGACGGCGGTGCTGTTGCCGCCCGCATAGGTGGCGGAGGCGTCGCGCAGTGCGTTGGCGACGGTCACCATCTGGGCTTCGTTGAAGGCCTTCCGCGCGTTCTCCCCGGTGAGGTTGAACAGCGGGTACGTACAGGTGATCCGGGGGAGCGCCTTGAGCTGCTGGACCAGGGCGGTGCCGGTCGCGTTGATCACGCCGGAGAGGTCGCCGCACTCGTCCCCGGCGGCGGCCGAGGAACGCCGGCCGTCCTTGCCGGACTTGGCCGGCTGTACGGGCTTGACGGTCGGGGCGGGGGCGGACTCCTCGGTGCTGTCCTGCGAGGAGATCCGGAAGCGGGAGCTGTTGCTCATCGCATCGGGCGACTTGGGAACCGGGATGGACCGCGGCGCCGGGGCCGCGGTTCCACGTGCGTACGCACTGGCCGGGGTCGTGGAGCCGGCGGAGGCGGCCTGGCTCTGTGGCGCGAGCAGGCCGAGCGCAATGAAGACGGCTGCGCCCAGCGCGGGAAGTCTGCGCGTGTTGGCCTTCGATATCCGGAAGGGATGCATCTGCGGGGGCCTCCGGGGCCGTTGTGGCCACGTGCTGGAAACACGGGCGATTGGTGTGTGACATGTAAAATTTCACATGTCGCATCGCGCCGGAAGTCTTTTGGCTGGATTGCCGCCCGGCGCAATCGAAACGTTGCCGACCGTCGGCTCCGCTCTCGTGCCCGAAAGCAAGGACCCGCCCGCCACGGTTCGTGGCGGGCGGGCGATAGGGCGGATGAGCGGGGCGGGTTGGGGCAGGCCGTCGACCGGCCCACCGAACCGCCGTCGGCTCAGGGAAGTGAGATCACTTGCCCAGGTAGGCGTTGTGGATCGTGACCTCGGAGACGTTGCCCTGCTTGTCGGTGACCTTGGCCCGGAAGGAGATCCCCTGGCCCTTTGCGGGGTTCCGGACGGAGAACGCGCCGTCGGTGACCGTGACGCGCTTCCAGGTCTTGCCGCCGTCTGCGCTCACGGAGATCGTCAGCGACTTGAGGTTCTTCCCGGAGGCCGCGCCCTGCACGGTCACGGGGATCCGGGTGTCCTTGCCCGCCGGGGCGCGGGAGGCGATGTCGAGCGGGGCGTGGAAGCGAACCGTGGAGACCGGGAGCGCGGTGTGAGCGGCGACCTGGCGGGAGCGGAAGGTGAAGCTCGTGTCGATGCGGGTGGAGACCGGGGAGATGTCCCTGGACCGCTCGACGGAGGTGGTCAGCCGGTATTCGGCGTCGGCGCCGTCGACCGTGAAGGGCTCCCAGCCGCTCAGCGGGTCCTCGTTCTCGGCGAACTTCACTCCGTTGCGGTACAGCGTGGTGGCGGTCTTGGTGAGCGTCGAGGAGCCGGGGTGTCCCGCGCCGTCACCGAAGAGGGGCACCGCGGCGGTGATGGTCTGCTTGCCCGTCTCGGGGTCGGGCGCGCTGCGGAACACGCCCAGGCCCTTGCCCAGGAGCGGTGAGAAGACTCCGGTGTTGAAGGTCTCGCGGTAGGAGGAGCCCGCCTTGTAGCGCTTCGGCTGCAGGGAGGCCTGGTCCGCCTCCACGCGCTGTTCGCCGTCGGCGTTCGGGGCGCCGAGCTGCCAGAACCCGCTGCGCCAGGTCGCGCCGTCGAGGGCGGAGAGCAGGAGGGTACGGGTGCCGCGAGCGGGCTGGACGGCACCGTAGAAGTCGCCCTGGGCCATGCCGGGCAGGGTGGGGGCGGCGTAGGCGTAACCGGACTTGCCGGGGGCGGGCGCGCCCATCTCCAGGGAGAGCTTCGCCAGCTCGGTCGCCTTCACGTGCCTTTTGTACCCGGTGGCGAGACGGTTCGTCACGCCGCCGAGGGCAACGTTGTACTGGGAGGCCGGCGCCTTGATGAAGGTCGCCAGCCAGCTCTGCGTGAGCGAGCCGTCGGTCACGGCCGGCCCCATGTGGGCGGAGCGGAAGCCGGTGTACCCCTTGGGGAGGACCCAGCCGTTGCCGAGGTGGCCTTCGCCGACCTGCTGCTGGTAGTACGGCAGGGCGAAGTCGGCCGTGGCCAGACCGGGAACGGTGATGTCCACCGGCTTCGCGGTGCGCGCGTCGACCTTGACCTTGGTGGTTCCGGCGACCTCCAGCCGCGGCTGGACCAGCCAGTCGACGCCCTTGGTGAGGTCCGAGCCGTCCTGGTACACGGCGCCGTGGAGGGCGTAGGTGCCCTTGGGCAGGCGCAGCGTGCGGGAGCCGGTCTCGTTGCTGACGCCTTCCCATATGCCGTCGGCGGCGCCGCCGATTCCGAACAGGGAGTGGGAGAACTCGCGGGCGGGGCGGCCGTCGCGGTCGACCGTCGTGATGGTGACGTCGTACGCCTCGGCCTCACGGACGGCTGCCGCGCCCGTGCGCACCGACTGGCCGCCGCCGGTGGCGGTGACATAGGCGGAGAAGGCGCCGTCGACAGTGCCGAGCCGGGTGTTGGCGGCCAGGTCGACCTCGGCCCGGCCGCCGGCGGGCACGGTCACCTTGGAGGCGCCGAGCGAGAAGAACCCGGCCGGGGCGGCCTTGCCGCGGGAGTCGGTGCCGGTCACCGCGAGGTCGAGGGTGATGGCCTTGGTACCGAGGTTGCGGTAGGCGATCTTCTTGGTGAGCGGCTTGTCGTCGGCGTGCGGCCACCGGGCCGTGCCGAGGGACACCGACGGCTGCTCGGTGATCACCGTTTGGGTGAGGGCCTTGTCGACTTGCACGCGGCCGGTGCCCTGCTGCTGGACGCCGGTCGCGCCGCCCTTCGTGGAGGCGGTCAGCGCGCCCTTGAGCTCGGTCCCGGTCCAGCCGGGGTTCTTCTGCTTCAGCAGCGCTGCCGCTCCGGCCACGTGCGGGGTGGCCATGGAGGTGCCGTTGAGCCGCAGGTACCCCGGGGTGGGGTGCTGGGCCCCGGGATCGGTGTCGAGCTTGCTCCCCTTGGCCGCCGCTGCGGTGATGCCGACGCCGGGCGCGGTGAGGTCGGGCTTGACCGCGCCGTCGCCGACGCGCGGGCCTCTGCTGGAGAAGTCCGCGAGGACGTCCTTGGAGTCGACGGCGCCGACGGTCAGGGCGGCGTCGGCACTGCCGGGCGAGCCGACGGTGGACTCGCCGGCGCCGTCGTTGCCCGCGGCGATGGCGAACAGGACGCCCTTCTCCGCCGACAGCCGGTTCACGGCGGCCTCGACCGGGTCGACGCCGGGGAAGTCCCGGCTTCCGAGGCTGAGGTTGACGATGTCCGCACCCTCGGCGACGGCCCACTCCATGCCCGCGATGACCGCGGAATCGCTGCCGTAGCCTTGGTCGTCGAGGACCTTGCCGCTGATCACCTTGGCGCCGGGCGCGACGCCCTTGAGCGCCCCGCCGGACGCCGCCCCGGTTCCGGCCGCGATGGAAGCCACGTGGGTGCCGTGGCCGACGCGGTCCGCGGTGTCGGGGGAGTCGGAGAAGTTCTTCTCCCCGACGACCTGGCTCTTCAGGTCCGCGTGGGTCTTGTCGACGCCGGTGTCCAGGACGGCGATCTTCACGCCCTTGCCGTCGAACCCGGCCTGCCAGGCCCGGTCGGCGCCGATCTGCTTGGTGCTCTTGTCCAGGCTCGCCTTGCGTACGCCGTCCAGCCAGACCTTGGCGATGCCGGCGCCGGCGGCCCGGACTCCGCGTGCTGTGGGGTTCGTCAGGGCCTCCCAGACCTTCGTGGCGTCGGCGGGCGAGGCCTCGACGGCTTCGGCGTTGACGGCCTGGAGGGTGTGCTTCGCCCCGCTGCCGGCGGCGGACCGCAGCTCCGTACGTGCCGCCGCGGCGGCGCCCTCGTACTGGACGATCAGGCCGAGTCCGCCGCGGTGCAGTGCGCGCAGGGTCGGGTCGGCGAGCGTGTTGACGTCGAAGAGGCGCCGGTCCAGCTTGCCGGCGGCCAGCAGGGCCCGGGCGTCGGCGGGCAGGACCAGGGTGCGGCCGTCGGCGCGCTCGATCTCGACCGGTATGCGCTCACGGCCCTTGGCGGGCTCGAAGCGTACGACAGCGCCGCTGCCGTTCACGGTCACCCGGTCACCGGTGATCAGCGTGACGGTCACGGGGGCGGCCGTGGTCTGGGCGGCGGGGGTGCCGCTCGTGGTGGAGGCGGCGGGCGCCGCCCCGGCGGGGGCGGTCAGCCCCGTACTGAGGGCGACGACCGCCGTGGCGAGGGCGAGGGCCCCCGCGGCGCGTCGAGGCGTGTGTGTCCGTGTGAACAACTTTGCTCCTGTGGAAGGCGCGCACGGCGGTCGGACGCCGTGGCGCGCACCCCGTCGTGTGGCGTACGTGATGTACGCGGTGTGTGCGTGGGGTTGTGGTGACGCCGGCCGCCGGGGCCGGGTCGACCCGTGTCCCACCTGCCCCGGGGGAGAGGCGGAGGTGGGCGGTGCGAGCCGTCCGGGCCGTGCGGCGACCGGGTACGGCAGCAGTCCACCGGCTCGCGCATTGTTCAGCAGCCCTGATCCGGGGGACTGAACAATTGTTTTCCGTGGCCGAAGAGGCCCTTGTGGCTGCCGGCGCCCCCTCATACGGTGGAAAAGATCTTGATCCCGGGGGAGCGGAGCAGCATGGGCAGTGGTGTGGGAAGGCCGGAGAAGGCGCTCGATCCACAGGCCGGTCCAATCGCCCGGTTCGCCGGTGAGCTCCGCGCCCTGCGCCGCTCGGCCGGCTCCGTTCCCTACCGGGAACTGTCCGCGCGCGCCGGCTATTCGGTGACGGCGCTCTCCCAGGCCGCCGCCGGGAACCGGCTCCCGAGCCTGCCCGTGGCGCTGGCCTACGCCGAGGTCTGCGGCGCCGCCCGGACGGAATGGGAACGACGCTGGCGCGAGGCCGAAGCCGAGACCGAAGCCCTGGCCTCCCTCGAGCTCGGAACCGACGGCGGCGGCACGCCGCCCTACCGGGGCCTGGCACGCTTCGAACCCGAGGACGAGACGGTGTTCTTCGGCCGGGAACGCCTGACCGACCAACTGACGGCCCTCGTCGCGGAACACCGCTTCGGCGTCGTCCTCGGCCCCTCCGGCAGCGGCAAGTCCTCCCTGCTGCGGGCCGGTCTCGTGCCCCGGCTGCGCCGCTCCGCGCCGCCGCTGCCGCCCGCCGCGGCCCTGCGCGTCCTCACCCCCGGCGAACACCCGATGCGAACCCACGCGCCGGTTCTCACCCCGGCCCCCGGAAACGGCGAAACCTGGCTGATCGTCGACCAGTTCGAGGAGGTCTTCACCCTCTGCGCGGACCCCGACGAACGAAGGGACTTCCTCGCGGCCCTCCTCGCCGCCCGCAGCCCCGGAAGCCGGATCCGCGTGGTGCTGGCCGTACGCGCCGACTTCTACGCGAACTTCCTGGCCCACCCCGACCTGGCCGAGGCCGCCCGGGCCGCGACCCTCCCCGTGGGCCCGCTGACCGCCGAGGAGATGCGCGGCGCGATCGTGCGCCCCGCGGCAGCGGCCGGCCTCACCGTCGAACGCGCCCTCACGGCCCGGCTCGTGGAAGAGGTCACCCGTGAACCAGGCAGCCTGCCGCTGCTCTCCCATGCCCTCCTGGAGACCTGGCGGCGCCGCCGCGGGCGCACACTGACCCTGGCCGGACACGAGGCGGCCGGTGGTCTGCGCGGCGCCCTGGCCCAGACCGCCGAGGAGGTGTACGCGGAACTCGGGCCCGACCGGGCCCCCGTCGCGCGGCGCCTCCTGCTGAACCTGATCACCCCCGGCGACGGAGCCGCCGACACCCGGCGGCCCGTCCCCCGCGACACCCTCGTGCCCCCGGACGCGCCGGAAGCAGCCGAGGCGGGGGCCGTACTGGACCGGTTGGCCCGGGCCCGGCTCGTCACCCTGGACCGGGACGTCGTGGACTTGACGCACGAGGCCCTGATCACCGCGTGGCCGCGGCTGCGCGGCTGGATCGACACCGACCGCGAACGGCTGCGACGCCACCGCAGGTTGACCCAGGCCACCCAGAACTGGCTGACCCGCCGACGCGACGCCGGGGCGCTCCTGCGCGGAGGCGAACTGGCCGAGGCCGAGGCCACGTTTGCCGACGACGCGGGCCGCACCGTCGAACTGGTCCCGGCGGAGCGGGAGTTCCTGCACGCGGGTCTCGCGTCCCGGGCCCGTACGCGACGCATCCGGCGCGGCGTGACCTCCGTCGTCGCCCTCCTCCTCGTCCTCCTCACGGTGGCGAGCACGACCGCCTGGCAGCAGGGCCGCGACAACGTCCGACAGAGGGTCGACGCCGAGATCCGGCGGGTCAAGGGGGAGGAACTGGCCGCCGGTCAGCTGGCGGCCGTCGCCCAGGGCCTGCGGAGCTCCGACCCCGCGCTGGCGATGAGGCTGAGCGTGGCCGCCTGGCGGCTCGCCGAGACTGCCGAGACCCGGTCCGCGCTGCTGGCGGCGTCCGTCCAGGCCGAGTCCGACGCCTACGACGTACCGGACGAGGCGGGGCCCTGGGATTCCCACCCGGCGCTCCCGGTCCGGCTGAGCGCGGACGGCCGCATCGCGGTGACCGTCGACGAGGACTCCGTACGCGCCTGGGACGTCAAGACGAAGACGGCGGTGGGGCCGGAGACGGCCCTCGGCCGGGACGCTCTGTTCCGGGGGATCTCCCCGGACGGCCGCACCGCCCTGGTGCAGGGGGCCCGGGAGCAGGAAGGGCCCGGAGCCGGGCTCGGGGCTCGGCGACTGGATCTGGCGTCCGGGAAGGCGCTCGACGCCGTGCCCCGGCCGTCGGGCCCCTCCGTTGCCTGGACGGCCGCCGAACAGGTCGTCGCCAACCAGGACATGGACGGCGCCGTCGGCCGCCTTTCGCTCCGGGACGCACGAAGCGGCCGCACCCTGCTGGAGGTGCCGACCGGCCGGCATCCGATGTGGGCGCTCAGCCCGGACGGACGCCACCTGGCCCTGTGCGCCAGGGGAGGTGACGCGGTGAACTCCTTCGAACGGGCCGACGTGCCCCTGAGGGTCTGGGACGTGGCCCGGAGCACGGAACTGCCCGCCACCCGACCCGGCGCGTGTGCCGTCGACTCGTTCCGCTTCACCGGCGACGGCGCCGTCCTCGTGAGCCGGACACCGGGTGGCCTGAGCCTGTGGGACCCGGTCACGGGCCGGGAACCTGCCCGGATCGACCACCTGGGCCTGACCGAGGTGACCACCAGCCCCGACGGCCGGTTCGCCGCGGCCGTCGACGGCCGGGAGATCCTGATGTGGCGACTCGCCACGCCCGAACGGCCGGTCTTCCGGTACTCCCTCGCCAACGGGGCCGCCTCCCAGCTCCGGATCGACCCGGAGGACGGTGTCATCAGGTACCTGACCGAACGCCGGCTCGGCGACACCATGGTGCGCACGATCTCCTACGGACCGGCCACGACACCGGAGTGGAGTGCCGCACCGGCATCGACGGGCACCTTCAGCGCGGACGCCACGACCGTCGCGGTCGACCGCCGGCAGGGCGCCAGTACCTGGTCCGAGGCCTACGCCGTGGCCGGCGGCCGGCGCACCGCCCGCACCCCGCCGGCCGACTGCCCGAAAGCCGTGCCGGGATCCACCGGAGCGCCCACAGAACAGGACTGCCGTGTCCTGCTCGCGCTCACCCCCGACGGAAAGACCCTCGCTCACGCCCGAACCGGCCTCGCCGAAGGCTCCGCCGCGGGGGACGGACAGCGGGAGACCGCCCAGGAGCCGACCCTGTGGGACGTGCCGGCCAACGCGGCCCGCCCGCTCCCCACCGACATCAAACCGCCGTTCGCCGCCCGGATGCCCATCACCGGGATGGCCGTCGCGCCCGACGGCCGGTCCCTGCTCACGACGCGCGCGGGCGTTGACGCCCTGGACGTACGGGACGTGGCGAGCGGACGCCGCACCCGACCCCAGGACCTCACGAAGGACCGGACCTCCCCCGTGGAGAGCCCACGGAGCAGCCGATCCGCTCCGGTCGCGGTCCGCCCTGACGGCCGACTGCTCGCGACGTCCTCGAGCACCTTCGACATCACCACCGGCCGGCGCACCGAACGGGGCCTCACCACGGAACCGGGCGGGGTGATGACCTACAGCCCCGACGGCACACGCCTGGCGGTCGGTGACACGACGGGTGGGGTCACCCTGTGGGACAAGGAGGCCGAGCGACGGCTGGCCACCCTCCCGGCCGGGTTCGACGCGATCGGCCTCGACTCCGCAAAGGCCGTCACCGCCTTGGCCTTCTCCCCGGACGGCCTGACCCTGGCCGTGGCGGGCGCCTCCGGCACGCTCCGACTCTGGGACGTGAACGCTGCCCGACCACTGGGACCACCGCTGCCGACCCCCGGCGACGGGATCGTCGCCGTCGCCTTCGCCGCCGACGGACACACCCTGCACAGTGCGGGCGAACACAGCACCGTCCGCACCCACGAGGTGACCCCGGTCCGACTGGCGGAGTCCGTCTGCACCCGGGCCGGAACCGGACTATCCCGGTCCGACTGGCGTACCTACCTCCCGGATCTCCCTTACCGAAAGACCTGCTGACAGGACCCGCGGACTCAGATCATGTTCTTGTAGATGTTCCAGCCCTTGCCGAACAGCGCCCTGGCGGTGAAGGTCGCGGTGCCGGCGTTGCCCGTCGAGGTGTACAGGTACATGTCGCCGTTCGGGAGGCGGCCGAGCACATCGCCCTTGCTGTCGCCGTCGATGTCACCCGGCACGACCAGCATGTCGTACACGTTCCAGCCGGTGGCCACCTGCTCCCGTGCGGCGAACGGCGCGGTGGACGAACCCGTGCCCTTGTAGAGGAACAGCCGGCCGGAAGTGTCCCGGGCGAGCACGTCGGGCCGCCCGTCGCCGGAGTAGTCGCCGGCGCCGACGAGCGCGTTGTAGATGTTCCAGCCGGTGCCGACCTGGATCCGCGCGCCGAGCTTGGTGTACACCGCGCCGTCGCCGGGGTGCAGCCACAGGGCGCCGGCGGAGTCGCGGCTGAGCAGGTCGCCCTTGCCGTCGCCGGTGAGGTCACCGGGGCCGACCATGAGCGTGTAGTTCCACGCCGTGCTGACCTTCTGGCCGCGGATGTACAGATCACTGCCGATGTTCTGCACATAGGCGGCGTGATTGTGGCTGTTGAGCCCGGCGGCGTAGGTCGTGCGGGAGCCGGGCGTCTCGGTGCCGGCCCCGATCGGCGGCGACAGGTAGTCGCCGTTGGCCAGGGCGGTGTACTTGGCCAGCGTGTTGTTGGCCTGAGTCATGAGGTTCTGCGACTTGCCGTAGAGCTGCGTGGTGCCGGCGCCGACCATGAACCGGTTGAGTTCCCACCCGCTGCCGTGGTAGACGCGTGCGGCGAACTTGCCTCCACCGATGGACTTGTAGAAGTACTGCAAGCCGTCGCGGTTGCGGGCGATCAGGTCGCTCATGCCGTCGCCGTCGACGTCGTCCGGGCCGCTGATCACGTTGTACGTGTTCCAGCCGGTGCCGACCTTGACGCGGGGCTTGAGCGGGGCGGTGGCGCTGCCGGATCCCTTGTGGAACCACAGCTCGCCGGTCAGAGTGCGGGTGAAGACGTCCCCGAGGCCGTCTCCGTCGACATCGCTGGCGCCGACGATCTGGTCGTAAGTCCCCCAGCCGGACCCGACCTTGACCCGCGTGTTGAAGGGCTTGCCGACGCTTCCGGTGCCGGTGTACAGCCAGAGGTCACCGACGTGGTCGCGGGCCAGCAGGTCGGGGCGGCGGTCCCCGGTCACGTCGCCGGTGGCCGCGAGTCGGTTGTACTTCTGCCAGCCGCGGCCCGACCACAGGGGAGCCGACGTGCCCTTCAGGCCGGTCTCGTAGAGCGTGAGGACGCCGTCGAAGGAAAGCGAGAGCAGCTCGGCCTTGGTGGTGCCGCCGACGTCGCCGACCGGCAGCAGGTCCTTGAACGAGGAATCGGGGTCGGTCTTGGAGATCGTGTAGTCGCTCCAGGACGAGATCGACGACAGGTAGACGCCCGTGCTCTGGTCGTACTGCATGACGATCTTGTCGCTGATGCCGTCGCCGTCGACGTCGTGCCGCGGCGGAGCCTTGACGGCCGCCCGCGCGAGGGGCGTGGCGCGGCCGGGCATGACGACGGTCGGGTACCCGCCGTCGCGACGCGGAGCGGCGCCGGAGGCCGACTCCGGTGCCGGGGCGGCCGCGGGCCGTGCGAGGGCGGAGGCGGGTGCCGGGGGCTGCGGGGCGGCGGTGCTCGGGCTGGCGGAGAGGGCGCCGACTGCCAGGGCGAGTACGCCGCCGGCGGCCAGGGCGCGCAGGTGTCCGAGGTGTGGTGAAGTCAAGATCCCCCCTGAGGATCGAGGCGTGGGGGCCTGTCCGGGCACGTGCTGCCGTGTGCCCCGGAACACGCGTCCGTGCGTGAGCGGCCCCCACTTCCGTCCGTGCAGCGTATGCCGGGCCAGTGACAACGGGCGGGGTCGCTCCGCATCGACGCCCTTCCGCGGATGCCCAGTTGGTGCGTGCCGTGCCGAGGCCATCGGTTCGTGCCGGTCGGGAGGGTGTGCGGGAGTGCGGGCGTTGTGTATCGACGCGCTATGCGTGATGAGCACGCAGGCCGGACCTGCGAATCGGTGAGCCCAGGATGTCATCGATCTTCGCTGATGCGACGTCAAGGAGCCCCTGCCCGAACAGGCACAGTGACCCCTCCCAGGGGTGACTGAAGCTGCCCGTCCGGAAGTCCTCGGAGAGGTAGATGTAGTAGTCGCCGTCGGGGTACGGGCTCAGGGGCCACCGTCCCTGGCCGGAGCCGGGAACGCGATGGGGCGAGAAGCGGAAAGAGGTGTGCTGCCAGTCCAGTGCGAGCAGCGTGCCGTGCGGAGGTACGCAGGCCGTAAGGCTCTGCCTGACCACCTCGACGAGCCTGTCGAGCCGCTCGTATGCGGGGTCGTCGTCCAACGAGGCCACGCTCCAGGTGACGGAGTCGAGCGGCTCCTTGATCGCCGGCCAAGTGGCCGGGTTCATGCCGGGCCGAAAGGCGAACTCCGTGTCGAAACGCTCCCAGACGTCGCGGTACTCCGCTTCCGAAATGTGGACCACAGCCTCATGCATCACACGTGGAGTTTACCGAGCAGTCGGAACGGGCCCGGATCCAGCGGCCCCCAAGTCTCTTGCGGTGCAAGGTACTCGCTGACTATCTTGTACCGCATGACAAAGGAACTGCCCGCTGCCGGTGACCAACGGCGCAGCCAGCTCCTGCGCGGAGTGCTCGACCTGTGCCTCCTGTCGTTGATCGCCGAACGCCCCAGGTACGGCTTCGAGTTCGCCGAGGCGCTCGCCGCCGGCGGGCTGGAGCTGGTCAGCGACGGCAGCATCTATCCGCTGCTCGCCCGGATGGAGCGGGCGGGGATCGTCTCCTCCTACCGAGCCCCCTCTTCGAGCGGCGGCGCCCCGCGCAAGTACTACCGCCTGACCGAGGCGGGGCACGCCGAACTGAGCGGCGGCCGGGCCGACTGGCTCGCCTTCGCCGGGCAGGTGGGCCGCATCATGACCACCACGGAACCCACGGGGGGAACCACACCATGACGAACGAGCAGATACTCGCGGCCTGCCGCAGCAACTGGGAGTACCGGGGGATCGACGACGCGTCGGTACGGGAGATGCTCGACGAGCTCTCCTCCCACCTGGAGGACGCCCAGGCAGCCGGCCGTACGGCACAGGACGTCGTCGGCCGGGACGTCCGCGGCTTCGCCGCGGCATGGGCGCGGGCACGGGCCCCGCTCTCCCGCCGGGCGCTGCGCACCGTGTCCCTGGCCTGTTTCGTGATCGGCTGTGTCCTGCTGTTCGCCTACCTGCGACGGTGGACCACCACGCTCGCCGTGACCCCCGACCACCTGGCCTTCTGGACGGTCCTCGGTGTGGCCACGGTCGTCTGGGAGCTACGCCGGGGCAGCCTGGGCCTGGTGGCGAGCTGGGCGCTCGCCCTCGTCACCGCCCTGCCCGCCGCGATCCTCACCGGCCTTTGGGCCGGTGACGGGGCGCTGTTCACGCTGCCGCTGTGGGCGGCGCCGATCCTGCTGCTGCCCGGCCTGCCCTATGCCGTCGCCGACACCCGGGCCAGGAGGAGCAGTCGCACCGGCGAGGTCGCCGTTGCCAACCGGGGCCACTGACGGGGTCTTGGCTGAAACCGGTCCTGGACGGAGCACCGGGCAGGGCACAGACTGCGGTGGACGATCAAGCGGCGCTGGATCGGACAGCCATGGGGGATGCTCGGTGCTACGCATTCATTTCACCGCCGAGGATCTGGCTCGGACCCGCGTGGCCGCGACCATCGGAGCGGCCGCGGAAACGATGTACAGCCTGAGGCTGCTGCGCGACTGTGCCGCCGCGGCCCTGCCCTTCCGTCCGTGGCAGGAGGCGGTCCGCGGGCGGCTGGGTGCGCAGGCCCGCCCCGTCACGAGCCTGCTGGCCGTGGGTGGCCCGGACATCGACCTCACGGTACTGATGGGCGCCGCGCCGTCCCTCGAGGAAGGGATCGAGAACCTGCTTCGGGCCTCGCCCGCCCGTTTGCAGACCGAACTCCAGCACATCGACTTCCACCCCTCGCAGCTGTCGTGGGCACGCAACCTCGCGGCGGGCGACCTCGAAGCCCGCAGGGACTTCGCCGCGGGGCTCGTAGCCTGCAACGAGGCGATCGTCGCCCCCTATTGGAACCGGGCGAGATCCCGTCTGGAGGGCGTACGGGCGACCTTCGCGCGGACGCTGCTCGACGGCGGGATCGAACGCCTCCTGGAAGGCATGTGCGTCTCGCTCGTGCGGTGGCGGGCGCCCGTACTGGAGGTGCGGTACCACCGGAACGTCGACGTCCATCTCGGGGGACGCGGTCTCGTCATCGCGCCGACGGTCTTCCTGTGGAAGGACCCGGCACTCCTGTGGGACTCGCGGGACGAGACCTCGGCGCCCACCCTTGCCATTCCCACCATCGGTGACGCTGAGGCGGGCGCCGCCTTGTGGGGTGCGGCGCAGGCCGCGGACCAGTCACTGGCCGCGCTGCTGGGGCGTACTCGGGCCGCCGCACTGAAGGTGGCCGCCGAAGGGTGCAATACCACCGAGCTGGCCCGGCGCCTGAACGTGTCGATCGCAGCGGCGAGCGAGCATGCGACAGTGCTGCGCAACGCCCATCTGATCACCACCAGCCGACGCGGCAAATCCGTCGTGCACACCGTCACCCCGCTGGGCGCCGAACTCCTGGGAAGCTCAACGGCCGAGCACGGGTGAACCGGGACGGCCGGCCCGGAGGGAGCCGGGCCGGCCGTCGGTGTGCGGTGCGCGGTGCGCGCACGAGCTGGCTAGGAGGTGTACGCCTCCAGTTCCGACAGCTGGCCCGCGGGCCAGCCCGTGTTGCCGGTGAAGGTCAGGCGCAGGTGGCGGACGCCGGACGCGGGAAGCGTGACGGTGACCGTGTGGGATCCCTCGGTGAAGGTGTAGGCGGCGGACGCCTTGAGCGTCGACCAGACCGCATTGTCGGTGGATCCGAGCACCGAGAGGGTCTGGACGCGGTTGCCCCAGGTGGCGGGGAGCCTCAGCACCAGTCGGCCGACGGTCTGGGTGGCGCCGAGGTCGACGGTGAGTGACTGGGGGAAGGCGTTGTTGTCGCTCTCCCAGTAGCTGCCGGAGTTCCCATCGGTGACGTTGGCGGCCACGTAACCCTGGGTGTGGGTCGTGTCGGTCGCGCTCTTGCCCTGCGCGAGGTTGGTGCCGGCCGGCGGGGTGGTCGGTGCGGGGGTGGTCGGAGCGGGAGTGGTCGGCGGCGTCGTCGGGGTGCCGTCGGCCGCCGCGTAGACCTCGAACTCCGAGATCTGTCCCGCCGCCCAGCCGGTGTTCCCGGTGATGTTCAGCCGTACGTAGCGGACGTCAGCCGGGTCCAGGGTGAGTGTCGCGGCGTTGCCGGAGGCGGGATTGAAGGTGACGCCTGCGGAGGCGCGCAGCGTGGACCAGGAGGAGTTGTCGGTGGAGCCGAGCACCGCCAGGTTCTCGGTCCGGGTGGCCCAGTCGGAGGTGGGCGGGAGCTTCAGGGTGACCTTGCCGATCCGCTTGGTGTCGCCGAGATCCACCGTCAGGGTCTGAGGGAAGGAGTTTCCGTTGCTTTCCCAGTAGGTGGAGGCGTTGCCGTCGACGGCATTCGATGCCGTGTACGACTGGACGGCCGAGGAGGCGGTGGCAGGCCTGCCCTGGGCGAGGTTGCCGTTCGGCGGGGTGGTGGGGGGTGTCGTCGGCGGGGTCGTCGGCGGCGTGGTGGGGGGCGTCGTGGGCGGGGTCGTCGGGGGAGTGGTGGGCGGCGTGGTCGGAGTGCTGGGAACGCCGCCGTTGGTCCACACAGGCGCGGGCCACAGGCCGGAGCAGGTCTGCCCCGTGTTCCAGCCGGAGTTGCCGCCGCCATCGGTGATCTGGAGACCGGCGCCGATGCAGTTGTGGATCGGGGTCGCCGACTGGGCGATGTTCTTGGCGGTGACGTGGGTGAACTTCGCGGCGAGGTTGGACTGCGCCTGGATGGCGTAGGTCCCGGCCCCGTCGATGTTGACGTTGGTGAACTCCACCCCGCTGATCGGCCCTTCGATCGAGTGGATCGCAGCGTACGAGGAGTCCAGGATGTCCGTGTCGGAGATCTTGATGCTGGCGCCCTGCACGGCCTCGTTCAGGCCGGAGAACCAGATAGCGCCGACCCCGAAGTTCCAGTTGAAGTCGCTGTTCCCGGCACGGATGAGGGTGTTTCGCGCGGCAGTGATGGTCCCGGCCACCGCGGTGCCCTTGCCGGAGTTGACCCCCGGGTAGCGGTTGGCGATGTGCAGGCCGCCGCCGTTGCTGATGGTGTCGGACATGACGTTGTCCGAGATGGTGAAGTCCTTGCCGCCGTAGGTGACGATGTTGTTGGCGAGGATCGGCAGGACGACCGTGTTGTGGTCGAAGCTGATGTTGGTGTTCGGCTTGTCCTGGGGCCAGGAGGCCAGGCCGTCGTCACCCGCGTTGCGCACGAAAGTGTTGGTGACGCGAGAATTCGTGACACCCGTGTGGAAGTTCACGCCATCTGCGGTCATGTCGAGGAAGCGGCTGTTCTGGATGGTGAAGCGGTCCATCGGACCGTCCATCCAGGCGGCGACCTTCACGTGCTGGATCCAGAGGTTGTCCACCGTGGAGTTGGACATGGCCCCGCCCACGGCGTTGACCTGGTCGTCGTCGATGCGCTCGCGGATGTCGCCGATGATCGCGAAGTCCTTGAGGGTGACGTTCTTGCTCGGTCCGTTCGCCTCGTGCGGCCGGGCCGGTCCCGTGTAGCCGCCGCCGGGGACGTACTTGCCGTAGAAGCCGGCGGCGCGGTTGCGGTTCACCGGGTCGCGCCCGCCGAAGACGGTGTACCAGGGTCCCGCACCCTGGACCGTGACCCCGTCGACGACGACGTGGTCGTAGAGGGTGTAGCTGCCCGGCGGGACGTAGACGGTCTTGCCCTGTGCCTGTCCCGCGTCCACGGCGGCCTGCATGCGGGCCGTGGAATCGGTGGCGCCGGTCGGGTCCGCGCCGAAGTCGGCGACGGCGTCGAGCGCCCCGGCCGGCTTGGCGGCGGCGGGGGCGACCTGCTCGAAGTCGGCGAGGTCGATGGTGAAGGCGGGCGACTGCGCCGTCGAGGTCACCTGCACGCGGATCTTGGTGCCGGCCGGGTGGGTGGCGCCCAGCAGTGTGCGGGACTCGTCGTAGAAGTGGTGCGGGTTGGTGTCGCCCGGGTTGTTGTTGAAGGGGTATCCGCCGTAGTACCAGCTGTACTTGGAGGTGACGGGAAGGGTCTTCACCGACTGGCCGTTGGCCCGTACGTCCAGCGTCGCGTCGCGCCCCTTTCCGTCGCCGGTGTCCGGGAGGCTGTAACGCAGCGACATCGCGTTGGCGGGCTTGGTCAGGGTGAACTCGACGTACTGGCCGACCGCGTTCAGCGTCACGGCCTGCCGGCCGGAGGCCTCCGAGGGGAGGCTGCCGTAGAGCCGGTCGGGGCCGATGAACGTGCCGTTGGTGGCCGCGTACTCGGCCTCCAGTTCGGTGAACGGCACGCTCGCACCCCGCCCGGCTATGCCGATCGGGGAAGGCGCGGGCACCCCGGCGGCGTGCGCCGCGGGGGCGGCGCCGAAGGTCAGCGCGGTCAGTGCGGCGGTCCCGGTGAGGGAGAGGGTCAGGAAGACGGCGCCGGCCCGCCGTCTGAGGGAGCGGATGTGCCGGGGTGTCGCGGAATGGCTCTGTGGGGGCTGGAGCACGGGCACGCACGTCCTTGCGGCTCGATCGGCGGAGAGGGGAAGTGGCTCAACCCGGGACGCTACGACTCCACATGGAGGAAGTCTATGATCCTGCGCAAAAACCAGACGCGACGTCGCAATAAACATCTACCCGAAGGGCTCTGGGTGTCCTCAGAGCCCAGAGCCCAGAGCCCAGAGCCCTCAGCCCCGCGCTCCTGCTCCTCCGGCCAGCTCGCGCTCGGCGCTCTCCAGCAACATGTCCAGCGCGACCGGATAGGCGCTGTGCGGCATCCGGGCGGCGAGGAGCCCGGCGGTGGCCGCGATGTTCGGGTACGTCCCGGCCGGCAGGCGGGCGTACGTCGACTCCCACCGCTCCTCGTCGGACTCCCGAGCCTGCTCCGTCAACGCGAGGGATCCCGCGTCGAGCGCCGCGAAGGCCAGGCACTGGTCGATGTAGGCGTGGTAGATCCGCACGGCATCCTCGTCACCGAACCCCGCACCGCGCAGGCTGCCGAGGATGGCCTCGTCGGCCGCGATCTCCCGGGGCCGCCCGGTCACCCGGCTCGCGGTCAGCAGGGCGGCCTGCGGATGGGCGAGGTAGGCGCCGTGGATGCGCAGGCCCAGGGAGCGCAGGTCCTCGCGCCAGTGCCCGGTCGGGACCCAGCCGGCGAGGGCCCGGCCGATGAGTTCCTCACCGATGGCCAGGGTGAGCCCGTCCATGCCGTCGAAGTAGCGGTAGAGGGTGCTGGGGTCCGCGCCCAGGGCGGCGCCGAGCCGCCGGGCGGTCAGACCCGCGCTTCCGTGCTCCCGCACCATCCGCAGCGCCGTCTCCACGATCAGCCGCTCGGAGAGCACCGTGCCCTGCCGGGTCGGCCGCCGACGTCGGCGGGCCTCCTCCGGTACCACGTCCTTCGGCATGACGGACTCGCCTCCCGGACCGTTCCGTGCCCTTATGCCAACACCATTGACCTTAACTCTTGGCAGACGGTTCCATCAGCCCCCAGGGGCACACGCCCCACCGAGAGAGGACCTCGTCATGCGCGTTCTGCTTGTGGGTGCCGGCGGTGTCGGGAGCGCGATCGCCAAGATCGCCGCCCGCCGCGGCTTCTTCGAACGATTCGTCGTCGCCGACTACGACCTGGCCCGCGCCGAGGCCGCGGTCGCCGCCCTGGGCGCGGAGGAGCACCGCTTCACCGCCTGCCGCGCGGACGCCTCCGACGAGGAGGGGATCACCCGCCTGCTCACCGAGCACGAGTGCGACGTCCTGATGAACGCGACCGACCCGCGGTTCGTGATGCCGCTGTTCAACGCCGCGCTCGCGGCCGGCACCCACTACGTGGACATGGCCATGTCCCTGTCCCGCCCGCACCCCGCGGACCCGTACGGCACCTGCGGGGTGAAGCTCGGCGACGAGCAGTTCGAACGGGCCGCGGAGTGGGAGAAGTCGGGCCGGCTCGCACTCGTCGGCATGGGTGTCGAACCCGGTCTCTCGGACGTCTTCGCCCGCTACGCGGCCGAGGAACTCTTCGACGACATCGAGGAGATCGGAATCCGGGACGGGGCCGACCTGGCCGTCGAGGGCTATGACTTCGCGCCGTCCTTCAACATCTGGACGACGATCGAGGAGTGCCTGAACCCGCCCGTGGTGTACGAGCGCGAGCGCGGCTGGTTCACCACCGAACCGTTCAGCGAGCCGGAGGTCTTCGACTTCCCCGAGGGCATCGGCCCCGTGGAGTGCGTCAACGTCGAGCACGAGGAGGTCCTCCTCGTCCCGCGCTGGGTCGGAGCCCGCCGGGTCACCTTCAAGTACGGCCTCGGCGACGATTTCATCGGCAAGCTCAAGACCCTCCACGCGCTCGGCCTGGACTCCACCGAACCGGTCACCGTGCGCGGCGAGGACGGCAGCCCGGTCCGCGTCTCACCGCGGGACGTGGTCGCGGCCTGCCTGCCGGACCCGGCGACCCTCGGGGACCGGATGACCGGCCGCACGTGCGCCGGGACCTGGGTGAAGGGCACCAAGAACGACCTGCCCCGGGAGGTGTACCTCTACCACGTGGTCGACAACCAGTGGTCCATGAGCGAGTACGGCTCCCAGGCCGTGGTCTGGCAGACCGCCGTCAACCCGGTGGTGGCACTCGAACTGCTCGCCGCCGACGTGTGGTCCGGGTCCGGAGTCCTCGGCCCGGAGGCCCTGCCGCCCCGCCCCTTCCTCGACCTGCTCACCGCGTACGGTTCCCCCTGGGCGATCCGGGAACAGGACCCGGCCCCCGCACCGCCCGCCCCCGCACCGCCGGCTCGAACCCCGTGATGAGGGTCCCGGCGAAGGGCCGTCGGGGGGCGCAGGCGCCCGGCGGTCTCAGCGTTCCGACAGCTCCGAGGGTGCCTCCTGGACGACCCAGCCGTTGCCGTCCGGGTCGGTGAAGGTCAGGAAGGAGTTCCAGGTGTCGCCCTTGCCGTCCTCCCAGCCCTTCTCGCCGATGTGCCGCACGGGCGACACCTCCACACCGCGCACCGTCAGCTCTTTTCGAGCGGCCTCGATGTCGGTGACGCAGAGCTGCAGGCCTTGCAGCATGCCCGGTGCCATCTGGCGCGCACCGGGCGCCGGGGGCATCCCCTGCTCCAGCGCGATCGAACAGCGTGAGCCGGGCGGGGTCAGCTGGATGATGCGGACGCCGGGCGCGACCTCGCTGTCGAGGTCGACTTTGAAGCCGACCTTGTCCGCGTAGAACTCCTTCGACCGGTCCATGTCGGTGACAGGGACCAGAACCACTTCGAGCGTCCAGTTCATGACGGGTCTCCTTGGAACACGATGGTGCAGAGAAAGTCCACCGTGACCCACAGGCTGCCCGCGTGCGAGCCGAATCGCGGCATGCGAAGAAGAATTGGACGTCGGCCATCGGCCCCGGGTCCGGATCAGCGGGCCGGCCGCAGGTCGTCGGCTCATCGCGGTCCCTCCGCGTCGGCTACTGCGCCAGGCGGGCGTTGATCAGGTACTCGGCTTCCTCGGCGAGCCTTTGGCGTCGTCCGTCCTCGTTCACCTGCAGCAGCTCCCCGCGCAGGGCGAGCTCGGTGCGCAGCACCGTCGCCCTGGGCACCGGTACCCGCTGGCCCGGCTTCTCCGTGAACGGCCGCAGCTCCGCCGCAAGGGCGTGCGCGTCCTGCGACGAGCCACGCCGCAGCGAGAGGAACACCCGGGCAAGCCAGGCAGCCGGAATCTGCACCATGAGGTCAGTCATGTCGGGGCCAACGACCGTTGCCTTCACACGTGACGGCAGACGACCCGCTCGGCCCACGATGCGGCGAAGCAGCCCAAGTGGCACCCACGGCCGGAACACGCCCATCCGGCAAGGGTTCGGCCGCGAATCACCCGCATAGAGAACGCTGCGAGGTGAGCCCCATGACCGACGAAGAGTTCGAGCGTCTCCTGGCCCAGGCACGGGCGGAGGCACGACAGGTCTCCTTCCCGGCTCCGCCCTCACAAGACGAGGCGGAGTACGCCTTCCACCCGCAGCACGCCGAATTCGGAGGGTCTGCCCACTGACGCGCACCCATCCGGTGGGCTTGGGGCTTCGCATCACCAGGTTGAGGCATGAGGAGGAGCTCTTCATGGCGCCGGGTCCTGACCCGGGGCGCAGAGGGCCCGGCCACACGGGCCCTCTCCGCGTCCGCTCAGGTGGGCAGGGGCATCAGGAGGAGGGGGGTGGTGGTGGGCTGCGCGGACCCTCCCGCGGGCTCGAGGGTGAGACCGACCGCGCCGGCGCCGCTGCTGTCGCCCCGGATGAGCACGGTGCCGTCCTGGTGGATGAACCCGGCCGGGCGCATGGAGCCGTCGTGGTCGAGCCAGAGCTGGTAGGTCTGGCCGGGCGCCGGTGCGGGCAGGCCGCTCGCCGTGAAGACGGCCTTGTTCTGCTGCCGGGAAGCGACGACCGTGGTGAGGGCGCCGTTGCCGGCCCGGCCATGGGCCGTGCGGGCGTCGGGTGCGGCCAGGACGGTGCTGATCTGGTCGAGTCGCCCTTCGGCCTGCCGTGCCCGCTGCTCGAAGTCCTTGCTTTCCCGATGCTCCCAGGCGGCCAGCCCGGCGAACGAGGCGGCGGCGGCCAGGCTGGCCGCCAGTGCGAAGGGGACCACCCGGCGTCGCAGGAGGCTGCCGAAGGTGTTCGCCGACGCGTTGGCGGGAAGGGGCGGGGGCAGTTGGCGTAGGCCCTGAACGGCGGCCATGGTCTGCTGCCTCATCGCGGCCGGAGGAGCCTGGGCCGCGGCGGACCCCAAGCGCGCGGCGGTGGCCTCGAACTCGGCCGTCTCCTGCCGGCAGGCCTCGCACTGGGCGAGGTGGTCGGTGAACAACTGCCGCTCGGCGGGATCCAGAGCGTTGAGGGCGTGGGCGGCGGCGAGGGAGTGAACGTCGCAATGGTGCTGCCTCATGTGGTCACCCCCATGCAGTCGCGCAGCCGGATCAGCCCGTCGCGCATGCGTGTCTTGATGGTGGGAAGCGGTGCGTGGAGCGCTTCGGAGACTTCACGGTAGGTCAGGCCCCCGTAGTAGGCGAGGGTCACGGCCTGGCGCTGGAGCTCGGTCAGGCCGCGCAGACACCGCCGGACCTGTTCGCTCTCCAGCCGGGTCTCGACCTGCTCGGCGACCTCGTCGTACGCCGTCCGGTGCTCGCGGGAGGCCTGAGCCTGCTCACGGTCGGCTGAAGCCTGGGCGGAGCGCACCCGGTCCACAGCACGCCGGTGAGCGATCGTCGCCGCCCAGGTACGGACGCTGCCCGCCCCGGGCCGGTAGCGCGCTGCCTGCCGCCACAGGTCGATCATGACCTCCTGCGCGACCTCCTCCGACTGCGCCCGGTCCCGTAGGACTTTGACCACGAGCCCGAACACCATCGGTGCCAGGGCGTCGTAGAGGGCGGAGAAGGCCTCCTTGTCGCCGCGCGCGACCCTCTGCATGACGTCGCCGAGGTCGCTGGGAGCGGTACCCGGGCGGGCGCCGGACGGGTGCGGTTCGTTCACCGGCCGGACTCCTGTGGCGGCGACCAGGCGAAGGGCCGGCAGGCGGCGACCGGCCAGGGGCGAGGTGTCCATCGCATGGTGGTCCTTGTCCTTCGAGCGGGGCCGGACCGCTTCCGAGGGCGATCCGGCCGCATTGCCATCCATGCGCCCGTCACAGGGCGTTGCGGACGCGTGTGTTTCGTTGCCACACCATTCTTTGTACGTTCCTCCGGCAATCGATCTGCCGTTCGGCAACGACGACACGGCCCTCACACCCATGTGAGCCGGCCCGTGCCCGTCCACTCGCACCGAGGGGGAGCCATCCGGTTCCCCCTCGGGTGGGAGCCCGTTGGTCACCTACCGTGTTTACCGACCCGAATACCGGTTACACCAAGTAGTGACAGGCAGTCAGTACCGGACGGAAGGCAGGAACATGACCCTCGTCACCGTGCTCATCCTCGTCGCGGTCCCCGCACTGATCGCTCTCCTGGCCTTGGCACCCAACGCGCCCGTCCGGAACAACGCCTTTCCGGGCCGCCCCCGTCGGCGCCGGGCCACCCACCGCCGCACCACGGGGCCCCGGTTGCCCCGAATTCCCCCGCAGCACGGGATCCAGAACCATGCCCGCTGACCGGGCTGGATACAGCCGGCTCCGCGACTGACACGCCCTGGCTGACGTCGGGCACTCCGACGTCAGCCAGTTCGTTGTGGGTAGGCCGATGTTCAGCAGCCGTGGCCGCCGCGGTCGTGGTGGCCGTAACCGCCCCAGTCGTCATCGTTGTCATGCCAGCCGTGGTGGTTGTAGCCGTAATCGTCGTCGTCCCAACCACCACCGGTGACGTAGGTGGTCGAATGCGTGGGGACGGACGCCGCAGCCGTACCGGCTGCGCCGATGGCAGCGCCGCCGGCCATCAGAACGCCGATGGCGGATACTGCGAAAAGCCTCTTCACTCGCAGTGCTTGCATGGTTCAAACCTTTCTCGCTGCCCACTACTACCGCGGCGGACATCGGTCGGTTCTCGGGTCGGAGACCTGCGGGGGCTTGGGGGGTCCGGCGCATGGGTCCAGGAGGCAGGTCTCCCGGCCCGCGGGGTGAGCCCTGCACGGGAAACGCACGAGCGAGGTGCGTGACAGAGCTTCGGAGTGCCTCGCGATCCGGATGCTTCCCACGGTGCGGCCCTCCTCCCACCAGGCTAGGCACACACCTGGGCCTCACGCATCTCAGGGAACTGGGCGGGGAGCGGCCGACCGCCCGCGGCCGCGCCGCCGAGCGGCCCGCGGACGCCCGGACGTCGTCAGCCCTGGTTCAGCGGGAGGGCGAGGTCGGTGACCTGGCGGTCCTTGGGGGATTCGCAGCCCACGGCCATACGGACGGGCCGAGCCCGCAGGATTCACCCCGGCGGCGCCATGGTCCGCTGGTCGGCCCCGGCGGGCGGCCGGGTGACGGTCAGGGCTGCTGCTGACCTTCCTCGCGGGCGAGACGCAGAGCGAGTTCCTGCAGGATCGCGTCGGTACCGGGCTCCGCGCCGGTTTCGTCGTACGCGTAGGCGACCGCCGCGAAGGCGGCGATGAAACCGTTGACCAGAGCGCTCAGGGGCGCGGAGAGCTGATCGAGCACGGCGCCGCCGATCTCCTCGGGGGCGGCTCCCTCCGGCACCAGGAAGTGACTGGGGGTCACTTCCGCGAGCAGATCGGAGGCGAGGCCTTCGCCGACATCCGCGCGCAGTGCGGTGAGCGCGGCGATGGCTTTGAGTTTGATCTCGTTTTCGTGCACGGCCCGAGACTACGACGCGGGCGGCCCCGGGAGGTTCCCAGGGCCGCGAGCGGAGGAGATCCCCTCAGTCCCGCGCCAGCCCGCCCCGCGCGATCACCCCCGCGTACCACCGCGCACTGTCCTTCACCGTCCGGCGCTGGGACGCGAAGTCCACGTGGACGATGCCGAAGCGCTTGCTGTAGCCGTACGACCACTCGAAGTTGTCCAGCAGGCTCCACAGGAAGTAGCCGCGTACGTCCACGCCGTCCTGGATCGCCCGGTGGACGGCCGTCAGGTGCGCGTCGAGGTACGCCACCCGCTCCGGGTCGTGGACCTGCCCCTCCGGGTCCGCGTAGTCGTCGTACGCCGCCCCGTTCTCCGTCACCAGGAGCGGGAGGTGCGGGAGTTCGTCGCGCAGCCGGGTCAGCAACTCGTACAGGCCGTTCGCGTCCACCGGCCAGTCCATCGCCGTGCGCGGGCCCGCCGCCGGGGTGAACGCCACATGCTCCTCGGCGCCCGCCCAGGGGGCGGGGGAAGTGGAGGAGCCCGCCGAAACCACGCTGGGGGAGTAGTAGTTGATGCCCAGCGAGTCGATCGGGGTGGACGTGACGTCCAGGTCGCCGTCCCGGACGAACGACCAGTCCGTCACCCCCGCCGTGTCCTCCACCAGGTCCTGCGGCAGCCGCCCGTGGAAGACCGGGTCCACGAAGATCCGGTTCGCCACCGCGTCGATCCGGCGCACCGCGTCCCGGTCCGCCGCGGTGTCCGTCAGCGGGCGCAGGGCATGGAGGTTCAGGGTCAGGGAGATCTCGGCGGTGGACGGGAGCCGGTCACGCAGGACGCGGGCCGCGCCGCCGTGTGCCAGGTTGAAGTGGTGGGCGGCTCGCAGCGCGGCGAGGTCGCTGGTGCGGCCGGGGGCGTGGACCCCGTTCCCGTACCCGAGGAACGCCCCGCACCAAGGCTCGTTCAACGTCGTCCAGGTCGTCACCCGGTCGCCCAGCGCCCGGGCCACCAGGCCCGCGTACTCCGCGAACCGGTGCGCGGTGTCCCGCTCAGGCCAGCCGCCCGCGTCCTCCAGCTCTTGTGGGAGGTCCCAGTGGTAGAGCGTCGCGACCGGCCTGATGCCGTTCGCCAGCAGCTCGTCCACCAGACGGCGGTAGAAGTCCAGGCCGCGCTCCACGGCCGGGCCCCGCCCCGTCGGCTGGACCCGGGGCCAGGAGACGGAGAAGCGGTAGTCCGTGACGCCGAGCTCCTTCATCAGCTTCACGTCGTCCGGCATCCGGTGCAGGTGGTCGGCGGCGATGTCACCGGTGTCACCGTTGCGGACCTTGCCGGGGGTGCGGCTGAAGGTGTCCCAGATGGAAGGCGTCCGGCCGTTCTCGGTGGCTGCTCCCTCGATCTGGTAGGCGGCGGTGGCCGTGCCCCAACGGAATCCGGTGGGGAAACGGAGCCCCGTCCCGGTCTCGGGGCGGTTGCCCGTGGAGGTCGCCGGGCGGGCATCGACAGCGGTCATGAGACGGACACTCCAGGGAGTAGGAGGAGGGGGGACGATCAGATGGGGCTGGTGGGGCCGAGCTCTCGCAGGTGGCCGCCCGGGAACGCGTCAGCCCTTCACCGCGCCCTGCATGATGCCGCCGACGATCTGCCGGCCCAGCAGGCCGAAGACGAGCAGCACCGGCAGGGTGCCGAGCAGGGTGCCGGCCATGATGACCGACTGGTCGTTGACGTAGCCGCCGCCGAGCTGCCGCAGGGCGACCTGCACGGTCGGCTCCTGTGAGGACAGCGCGATGACCGGCCAGAAGAAGTCGTTCCACGCGGTCATGAACGTGAGCATTCCGAGCACCGCCATCCCCGGACGCGCGATCGGGATCACGATCGACCAGAAGATGCGGGCCGTGGAGGCCCCGTCGACGCGGGCCGCCTCGATCAGTTCGTCCGGCAACGACTGGATCAGGTACTGGCGCATGAAGAACACCCCGAACGCCGACACCAGACCCGGCAGGATCACGGCCTGGAGCTGGTTCACCCACTGGAGTTCGGCGATCAGCATGAACAGCGGGATCACGCCGAGCTGCGGCGGGATCATCATCGTCCCGATCGTCAGGGTCAGCAGCGCGCTCCGGCCCCGGAACTTCAGCTTGGCGAAGGCGAACCCGGCCAGCGTGCAGGAGAGCACCGTGCCCACGGTGATGGCCCCGGAGACGATCAGCGAGTTCAGCAGGGCCTTGCCGATGTCGGCCTCTTCGAGGACCGCCTCGACGTTCTTCATCAGGTTCGGGCCGGGCAGCAGGCTCGGCGGCACCTGAGCCAGGTCCGCGTTGGACCGGCTGGCCGCGACGATCGTCCAGTAGAAGGGGAACGCCGAGATCAGCAGCGCGAATCCGAGGATGAGGTAGGCGATCCAGCCGCCCGTCATCGTCTTCCCGGCTCCGCTGCCCTTGCGGAGCCAGGGGTGCTTGCCGGGCCGCTCCCGCGGAGGGCGGCGCTTCGCGGGCGAGGTCGGCGGTGGGGCGAGCGCGGTCATCGGCCGGCCTCCTTGCGTGCACGGCGGCGCGCGATCAGGGCATTGACCCCGACGAGCACCACGATCAGGACGAACATCACCCAGGCGATGGCCGCGGCCCGCCCCAGGTGGAAGAAGCCCCAGCCCTGCTCGTACATGTACAGGCCGAGGGTCTGGTACTGGTGTGAGATGCCGCCGGAGATCGACCCCTCGAACAGCAGCGGCTCACCGAAGAGCTGGGTCGCGCCGATCGTCGAAATGATCACCGTGAAGACGATGGTCGGCCGCAGCCCGGGAAGGGTCACGTGGATGAACTGGCGCCAGCGAGAGGCCCCGTCCATCCCCGCGGCCTCGTACAGCTCGTGCGGGATCGACTGCATGCCCGCCAGGTAGATCAGCGCGTTGTAGCCCGTCCAGCGCCAGATCACGATCGACGATACGGCGATCTGTGAGGCGACCGTGCCCGTCTGCCAGTCCACCGGGTCGACGCCGATGAGTCCGATGACGTAGTTGATCAGCCCGAAGTCGCGGCCGAAGAGCTGGGCGAAGACGAGCGTGGCGGCGGCGACGGACGTCGCGTAGGGGAGCAGGACGGCGGTCCTGATGAACGTCCGGCCGCGCAGCTTGTAGTTGAGCAGGTGCGCCAGGCCCAGTGCCATCGCGAGCTGGGGCACGGTGGACAGCACGCCGATGGTGAACGTGTTGCGCAGCGAGATCCAGAAGTACTCGTCGGCGAAGAGCGCGGTGTAGTTGGCGATGCCCCGCCACTGCATCTCGCCACTCGTCTGGAGCTCGACGCGGTAGAGGGAGACGAACGCCGTGTAGAGGAGCGGGAAGAGGCCGAAGGCCAGGAACAGGGTGAAGAAGGGGGCGATGTAGGCGTAGGGGGAGGCCTTGCGCCAGGTACGCCGGAGAGCGGCTGCAGGACCGTCGTCCGGGCCGGTCCCGGCACCGGATCCGGGAGCGGACCCGGGACCGGTTTCGGCCGGGCGGGGTCCGGCCTTCGCGGTGGAGGTGGGGGACACGATGCGGCCCTTCGGTGGATCGGGGCGGGAGGGGGCACGGGGCAGGACGGGTGCGGGGGCAGGAGGAGTTATGGGGGCGGGAGGGCCCGGGGCGCGGCCGGTCCACCGAGGTGCCCGGGTGGCCCGGCCGTCGGCGGCCGGCCCCGCGACCGGGGTCAGCCGATCACGTTCGCCACGCCCTTCTTCGCCGTCTCCCACGCGGTGTCCGACGCGACGCCCTTGCGCTCGACCTCGCTCAGCGCGTTCGTCAACTGCTGCATCACGTTCTGGTCGTGCACGCCCAGCACCTGGACCGGGGACTCCTTGGCCGCGTCACCGAAGATCTGGCCGATCGGGGCGCCCGAGAAGTACGGGTCCTTGGCATCCGCGATCTTCGCGATCGCGCCCGTCGAGGAGGGGAAGTTGCCCTGCTTCTGGAAGACCTTCGCCTGCTGCTCCGGCGCGGTGAGCCACTCGATCAGCTTGTACGCCTCTTCCTTGTGCTTGGCCGCACGCGGGATCGACAGGTACGAGCCGCCCCAATTGCCCGCTCCGCCCGGCAGCTTGGCGACGTCCCACTTGCCCTGGCCCGCCTCGCCGGCCTGGCCCTTGACGTAGCCGAGCATCCAGGCCGGGCACGGAATGGTGGCGAACGAACCGGCGGCGAAGGCCTGGTTCCACTGCGGCGACCACTGGTCGAGCTTGGCGCTCAGGCCGGCCTCGGCCGCCTTGACGGAGGTGTCCCAGGCCGTCTTGACCGCTGGGTTCTTCTCGTAGATCAACTCGCCCGAGGCGTCATAGTACCGCTCCTTCTCCTGGCCGATCATGACCCCGTAGAGGGATCCGATGCTGTCCAGCCAGGCGCTCTGGGCGGGTGCCTTCTTCTTGTACTCCTTGCCCAGCTCCAGGTAGCCGTCCCACGTGGACCACTTCTTCGCGAGCTCCTCGCGGTCGGTGGGGAGACCGGCCTGCTTGAAGAGGTCGGTGCGGTAGCACATGGCCTCGGGGCCCACGTCCGTGCCGAGGCCGAGGACCTTGCCGTCCTTCGTGGTCGCCGCCGACCACTTGGCCTCGGCGAACTGGCCCTTGAGCTTGTCGGCCCCGAACTCCTTGAGGTCCTGGAACTTGTCGGACTGCTGCTGGGTGACCGACGCGATCCTGCCCACCTCGACGCCCTGCACGTCCGCGAGACCGCCGCCGCCCGCGAGGCGGGTCTGGAGCGACTTCCAGTAGTCCGCCTCGTCCTGGGTGTCGCTCTGCTTGATCGTCACCTTGGGGTGGAGCTTCTGGTACTCCTCGTAGAGCCCGGCCTCCTTGAAGCCGAAGGATCCGAAGAGGTCGACCGTGAGGGTGACTTTTCCGCCCGCGCCGTCGGAGGCGTCCGGTGAGGCGCCGGATCCACAGGCGGCGAGGAGGGCCCCGGTGAGGGCGACCGCGCCGAGGCGGGCTGTGGCTCTCTTGGCGGCTCGGGCGATGGGCATGGGAAGCCTCCCTTGACTTCGGGATGAACCGAGCGCCTTGAGAGCGCTCTCAGTGCGTGCGTCTGGAGCGTCCCCCACCGCCCGCCCGCCGTCAAGACTCGAACGCATAACAGCTTGGTGTTACGCCCAACCGCCCGCTGTGCCTGCTCTCTTGACACCTAGGTTTCAGGAGATTTACGTTCCTTGGCACTTGAGAGCGCTCTCGAGCGCGCTCTTCCCCCCACGTGATCGAGGTGCTGTTTCGTGCGAGCCTCCCTCTCCAGACCCGCAGTGGCGACGCTCCTGGCCATCGGCCTGGCCGCCGTCGGCCTGGGCCCCGCCGCCTCCCCGGCGGCCGCCGCCACCATTCCTGCGGGTTCCGGTAGTTACACCGACATCCGACCCGCCGGCACGTCAGGACCCACGACGAACACCGGCGCCCCCGTCACCCCCAAACTCACCGCCGCCGCCCGGGACAAGCCGGTCCCGACCAACGACTGGTGGACCTCGCTCGCCTACCAGCGCTACGGCGACAATCCGTACTCCACCCCCATGTACGGCCACCCCCTCACCTACCAGGCCAAGGCCTCCGGACTGGAGGTCGGCTACCCGACCACGCCCGCGATCGTCGGTGACGGCCGGCAGTACGAGTACGCCCACAAGGCAGACCTCACCGTCGGCCTCACCGGCCTGAACTCTCCCGACACCAAGGCCGATGCCTGGTCGGACTGGACGGTCACCCCGTACTGGGCGGACGGCTCCCGGACCTTCCGCGCCACCATCGGCCACGGCATGCCCTTCGTGTACGCCAAGGGCTCCGGTGGCGACGCCCGCATCACGACCGCCTCCACGCCCACCGTCTTCGCGGACAACGGCAACGTCCTCGGCATCACGGTCGCCGGTCACCACTACGCGCTCTTCGCCCCGACCGGCGCCGACTGGAACGTCTCCGGCACCACGATCACCGCGGGACTCGCCGGCAAGGACTACTTCTCGCTCGCCGTCCTGCCCTCCACGGACGCGCTGGCGACCTACCGCAAGTACGCCTTCAGCTTCGTCACCGGCTCCCAGGTGGCTTGGCAGAACGCCGGCGGCGACGTCCGGGCGACCTACACCCTGACCACGGAGGCCAAGGAGGGCGCCGAGCGCGGCACGCTCCAGGCCCTCTACCGCCACCAGTGGCTGCACACCACCGACGCGCTGACCCCGTACACGTACGTCTCGCCGCGCGGCACCATGAAGGTGCGCGAGGCCGCCTCCTTCACCACCAGTCAGAAGAACAGCGGCGTGCTGCCCGCCCTCCCCGCCTCCAGCGGTGTCGACCGTGCCCGGCTGACCGGCTACCTCAACGAGGTGGCCAACGCCTCCGACCCGTTCTCCGGGGCCACCGACACCTACTGGGCCGGCAAGGCACTCGGCCGCCTCGCCCAACTGGTGCCCGTGGCCGACCAGATCGGCCAGACCGCGACCCGCGACAAGCTCATCGGCCTGATGAAGGGCCGGCTCCAGGAGTGGTTCACGGCGGGCGGGGCGAGTGGGTTCAGCTACGACAAGGACTGGAAGACCCTCACCGGCTACCCGGCCTCGTACGGCAGCGACACCGAACTCAACGACCACCACTTCCACTACAGCTACTACGTCTACGCGGCGGCGATCATCGCCCAGTACGACCAGGCCTGGGCCGCCGACTCGGCCTGGGGCGCGATGATCAAGCACCTGATCCGCGACACCGCCAATCCGAGCCGCACCGACTCGGCGTACCCCTTCCTGCGCGGCTTCGACGTGTACGCGGGCCACAGCTGGGCCTCCGGCCACCAGGGCTTCGCGGCCGGCAACAATCAGGAGTCCTCGTCGGAGTCCGTCAACCTCAGCGCCGGTCTCGTGCTCTGGGGCGCGGCGACCGGAGACACCTCGCTCCGCGACCTCGGCAGCTACCTGCTGACGACGGAGTCCGAGGCGATCACCCAGTACTGGTTCGACGCGAGCGAGCAGGTCTTCCCCGCCTCCTACAAGTACGGCACGGTCGGCATGGTCTGGGGCAGCGGCGCCGCGTACTCCACCTGGTGGACCGCCAACCCGGAGGAGATCCACGGCATCAACGTCCTTCCCGTGAGCGGAGGTTCACTCCACCTGGCCCGTGAGAAGGCCGCCATCACGCGGAACATCGCCGAGATGGAGCGCGAGAACGGAGGACCGGCCCAGGAGTGGCGCGACCTGCTCTGGGAGTTCGAGGCACTGGCCGATCCGACTTCGGCGAAGGCCAAGTGGGATGGTGTGAACGGCAATTACACCCCAGAGCAGGGTGAGTCCAAGGCGCACGCCTACCACTGGATCAACACCCTCGGCACACTCGGCGCACCGGACATGACGGTCAGCGGCGACCTGCCCACGTCCGCCGTCTTCAGCAAGAACGGAACCCGCACCTACGCCGCGCACAACCACGGCTCCGCCGCCCGTACGGTGACCTTCTCGGATGGCAAAACCCTTGCTGTGCCGGCCCGTTCGACGGCCACGGGCACCGGCGCCGGAAACCCGGACCCGGAGGAGCCGGGACCGTCCACCGGGAACACCTTTCGCCTCAAGACCGGCGGCGTCCTCACCACCGCCACCACCGATCCGGCCGGCGCGGACACCCTGGCCTCGGCCGACGGCGTGAACCGGGACGGCACCCCGTACCGGCCGAACGTCTACGAGGTGAAGCAGGTCAACGGCAAGCTCGCCGCGGGGGTCGCCACCGCGTTCCGGCTCCGGGTGGACGCGGGCGCCAGGGTCGGGCTCGCCCCGCAGGTCCGGGTCAGCTACGACCTGACCGGTGACGGCACCTTCGACCGCACCGAAACCTTCCGCTACTTCGCGACCGACCCGGTCGCGGGCTGGGAGGAGTACACGCAGGCGGTCGGCGCGCAGGCCGTCACCGGCAGCCTGGGCGAACTCAAGAACGGCACCGTCCGCCTGGAGATCTGGAACGCGCTGGGCACGGGCACGTCCCAGGTGCAGACGGGCACGGACGCGGCGGTGCTGAGGATCCCGTACGTGTAGTCCACCAGGTGGATGAACCGGGCGTATGGGCTTGATCGAGTGCGGCGGGTCTCCGGCTCCTCGGGGCGGAGACCCGCCGTACGCGTACGTCAGGGCTCCGGCTCCGGCTCCGGATCAGGCCGAGGCCCGCCGGACCAGCATGGTCGGGGTGATCACGGAGTCGGGTGCCGTGCCGTTCCCGGTACGGTCGAGGGTGCGCAGCAGAAGGCGTGCCATCAGCCGTCCCTGGCCCTCGATGTCCTGGCTGACGGTGGTCAGCGGCGGGTCGGTCTCCTTGGCCACCGGATCCATGTCGTCGAACCCGACGACCGCCACCTGCTCGGGCACCGCGATCCCGCGCTCCCGCAGGACCCGCAGCGCCCCCGAAGCCATCAGGTCGTTCGCGACGAACACGGCGTCCAGGTCGGGCCGCCGTTCCAGCAGTTCCGCCATGGCCCGTGCCCCGCTCTCCACGGTGAACGCGCCCTGGGCGACGAGCGTCGGATCCATGTCCAGCAGTACGTCGCGGTAGCCGTCGAGGCGGTCCATCGCCGAGGTCTGGTCGGGCGGCCCGCCGATGTGGGCGATCCGCTCCCGCCCGAGGTCCCGCAGGTACCGCACGGCGACGCGGGCCCCGCCCCGGTTGTCGGCGTCGACGTAGGGAACGACCTGTTCGCCGGGGCCGGCGGTCCAGCCGGGCCGGCCTCCGAACACGGTCGGAATCCCCGCTCGCCGGGTGATCGCGGGCAGCGGGTCGTTCGTGTGCAGTGAGAAGGCGAGCGCTCCGTCCACGTGCCCGCCGGACAGGTACCGGGTGATCCGGTCGAAGTCGCCCGGCCCCTCCACCAGCAGCAGTACGAGCTGGGTGTCGTGGGCGGTCAGCTCCTTGCTGATGCCCCGGATCTGCTGGGAGAAGAAGGGGTCCGAGAAGATCCGCACCTCCGGCTCCGCGATGACGACGGCCACGGCGCCCGTCCGCCGGGTCACCAGCGTCCGTGCCGCGTGGTTGGGGACGTAGCCGAGCTCGTCGACCGCCCGCAGCACCTTGTCGACCAGCGGTTTGCGGACCCCGTCGCCCCCGTTGACGACCCGCGAGGCGGTGGCCCGGGAGACTCCCGCACGCGCCGCGACGGCTTCCAGGGTGGGGCGGGACCCGGGGGACTGCTCGGGCAAGGCGGTCGCTCCTCGTCGACGGGGGCGGCGACACGCAAGGTGGTGCGGACCTGCGCCGTCGCCGGATCGTCTACAGCCTAGCGCCGGAAGGGGCGGACGGATGAGAGCGCTTTCAAAGAGGGCGCTGTCCCGCTCCGCGGGCCGGTCAGCCGGTGTAGGGCTGCCACATCTTGACGGTCGTTGCCGGGTTGCTCGCGGAATTGGATTTGTGCGTCACCAGGCACCGGTACTGCCTGCCGAAATGAACGACACGGTCGTTCGCCGCGTACTGGCGGTTGACTTTCCATTCCGAAAATCCTGCTGCCATGGGACGCCACCTTTCACCGAGCCGGCTCACTGCCGGCGTGCATGAAGCATCGCACCCTCCTGAGCAGGGCAGACACCCGATCCTGTCGGGCCGCTGTGCGGGCCCGTAGGGGTGCCCGCGATTCCGGATGCGGCAGACCCGTAGCGCAGATCCATAGGTCTGGACCAAGCTCGGAGCATGGATCTGGAGTTGAGGCACCTCAAGATCGTCAGAGCCGTCGCCGACGCCGGCAGCCTGACCCGCGCGGCCACAGTGCTGGGGCTCACACAGCCCGCTCTGAGCACCCAGCTCAAGCGGATCGAGCGGGCGCTGGACGGGCCGCTCTTCGTCCGTGGGCGGGAAGGCGTACGGGCCACCGCGCTCGGGGAGCTGGTGCTGGAACGGGCCCGCGTGGTGCTGCCGGCCGTGTGCGAGCTCCAGGAGGAGGCGGTGCGCTTCGCCCGGCAGGGCACGGCCGGCTACCGGCTCGGCGGGACGCACGGGCCGCTGCTGGGCGGGCTCGTCGACCGGATCATCAGGCAGGAGCCCGGTGTGCCGGTGACCACGTACACCTCGTGGTCGGAACGGGAGGTCGCCGGGGGAGTGGCCGCCGGCAGGCTGGACTTCGCCCTGGTCGGGGTGTGCGGGGAGAGCGCCCCGCCGGAGCCGGCGGCGCGACTGGTGTGGAGGGAGGTGGCACGGGACCCGGTGCACGTGATGCTGGCCGAGGACCACCCGCTGGCACAGCGGCCGTGGATCGAGCTGGCCGAGCTGGCCGCCGAGGCCTGGACCGACGTACCGGGCGACGGATGCTTCGGGGACTGTTTCGCGGCGGCGTGCGTCCGCGCCGGGTTCACCCCGGCGTGCGTGTACGAGACGGACACGGCTTCGTGCGTGCACCTCGTCCAGGTCGGGCGGGCCGTGGGGCTGTGCCGGGCGACCTTCCCCGTGACCCCCGGGCTGGTGACCCGCCCGCTCGCCGGGAGCCCGCTGGTGTGGAGGCACCTGCTCGGCTGGCATCCGGCCGCGCGGGCAGCCGCCCGCGCGGCAGCGGTGCTGGAGCACGCCCGGAACGCGCACACGGAGGCGCTCGCGCGATCATCCGCAGCCGCAGTCGCCGCGGCACTGGCGGAACGGGCGTAGACCGGACGAGGCAAGGGATGGGGTGAGGCCGGGAGCGGTGAGGCGTAGAGCGGTGAGGTGTGGATGGGCGAGGCGAGGATGGGCGAGGCGTCGAGTGGTGAACCGCCCGGCGGAGGCGCCCGCCGCTCGGGCGGCCATAACACCAGGGGAGGGGCCAACCGGCATCTCCCGCAGGAGCGTTCGGATTTCTACGGTGTCGCTGACCCCCCACCGAACCGAGGAGATCCCCCATGCTCAAGCGACACGCCCGCGCGGCGTGTACCGCCCTGGCCGCCGCCGGGCTGCTGCTGGCCGCCACCGGCGCCGTTGCCACCGCCGCCCCCTCGGACCCCGCCGACACCGCGCGCCCGCAGAAGTCGGCCTCCGCCACCCTGCGCACCGCCGACGCTCCTCCCGAGCTGCTCACCGCCATGCAGCGCGACCTCGGCCTGACCTCCACGCAGGCCAAGGCCCGCCTGGCCCACGAGGCCGAGGCGGGGGCCACCGCAGCCCGGCTGCAGGCCCGCCTCGGCGCGGCCTTCGCCGGAGCCTGGCTGGACGGTGCCGACGCGGGGACCCTGACCGTGGCCACCACCCGGGCCGCCGACACCGCTTCGATACGGGCCACCGGGGCCCGGGCGAGGCTGGTCAGCCGCTCCCTGGCCGACCTGGACACCGCGAAGGCGGTACTGGACCGGGCCGCCACCGCCGGGACCCCGGTCCGCTACGTCGACCCGCGCGGCAACACCCTGGTCGTCGAGGAGACCCGGCCCGGGGCCGCGGCCGGCCTGCTGGCGGCCACCGGAACCGACGCGGCACTGGTCACGGTGGTCCGTACCGCCGAGGCCCCGCGCCCGCTGTATGACCTGCGCGGCGGGGACGCGTACTACATGAACGGCAGCGGCCGCTGTTCCGTGGGCTTCCCGATCACCAAGGGAACGGTGAACGGCTTCGCCACCGCCGGGCACTGCGGGCGGGCCGGGACCAGCACCAGCGGCTTCAACCAGGTCGCCCAGGGTTCCTTCCAGGCTTCCGTCTTCCCCGGCAACGACATGGCCTGGGTGGCGGCGAACGCCAACTGGAGGTCCACCCCCTACGTCAAGGGCAGCGGCGGCGCGAACGTGCAGGTCACCGGCTCGGTGCTGCAACCCGTCGGGGCCTCGGTATGCCGTTCCGGCTCGACCACCGGCTGGCATTGCGGGACCATCCAGCAGCACAACACCAGTGTCACCTACCCCGAGGGCACCATTTCCGGCGTCACCCGTACGACGGTGTGCGCCGAGCCCGGTGACTCCGGCGGCTCCTACATCTCCGGCAGCCAGGCCCAGGGCGTGACCTCGGGCGGCTCCGGCAACTGCTCCAGCGGGGGAACCACCTTCTTCCAGCCGCTGAACCCGATCCTGTCCTCCTACGGCCTGACCCTCAAGGTCTCCGGGACCGACCCGGGCCCCGGCCCGGGCGACCCCGAGCCCGGCGGCACCTGGAAGGCCGGCTCCGTCTACGCGGCCGGCGCCACCGTCACCTACGGCGGCGCGAGCTACCGCTGTATCCAGGGCCACCAGGCCCAGACGGGCTGGGAGCCGCCCGTGGTCCCGGCGCTCTGGCAACGGCTGTAGGTCAGCCGGTGGGACAGGAGGCGCCGTGGCTGCCAAGGGGGGAGCCACGGCGCCTCCGGCGTACGTACGCAGCGGCCGCCCGAGGGCCGGATCAGGGGGCCCCGGAGCCGCTCTTCACGGTCGTCCAGCTGCCGGCCTTCACCGCGTACACCGTCAGTTGGCGGTTGACAGCGTCGCCGTACTCGTCGAAGGCGACACGGCCGGTGATTCCGTCGAACGCCAGCCCCGACACGGCCTGCGACATCTTCGCCCGGGCATCCGCGGGGAGGGTTCCGCCGTGGGCCTCCACCACGGCCTTCACCGCCTCGATGACGGCCCAGGTCGCGTCGTACGCGTAGGGTCCGTACGCACCGGCTGCCTCCGGGTACCCCGCCTCCTGGTACTGCGAAAGGAAGTCCGGTCCCTTTTCCAGGTCCTCGGCAGGAACGCCGATGCCCGTGGCGAGGTCACCTTCGGCCTTCGTGTTCGCCGTGAGGAACTGCTGGTCGAAGATGCCGTCGCCGCCCATCAGGGGGATCGTGACGCCCGCTTGCTTGAGCTGCTCGGAGAGCGGCCCGGCGGTGTCGTAGTAGCCGCCGAAGTACAGGGCGTCGGCGCCGGAGCCCCGAATCTGGGAGGCCAGGTAGGAGAAGTCGTCCTGCGCGGGATCGACTTGGTCCGTACCCACGACGGTCCCACCGAGCTTCGCGAACGCGGCACTGAACCCCGAAGTGAGGCCGTCGCCATAGGCGCTGGCGTCGGAGATGAGGTACAGCTTCCTCTTCCCGGCCTCGTCGTGGAGGTACCGGGCGGCGAACGGCCCCTGGTCGACGTCCGTGGCGACGGTTCGGAAGTAGGACGTGTACGGGCGGGACTTGGACCCCTTGGCCCAGTGGGGGCCCAGGGTCAGCACGGGGTCGGTGTTGGCCGGTGAGACGTTGACGAGGTTCGCCAGTCCGAGCGGTTCCGCCATGGTCTTGGCGACCCCGGAGGTGAGTGGCCCGACGACGCCGAGCACCTTCTCGTCGTCGATGAACCGGGTGGCGTTCGGCCGGCCCTTGGCGGGAGCGGCCTCGTCGTCCAGGGCCTTGATCTCGAAGTTCACGCCGGGTACGTGTTTGGCGCGGTTGGAGGTCCTGACCGCCAGGTCGGCGGAGTTCTTCATGCCGACCCCCATGGCCGACAGGCCACCGCTGAGCGGTGCGTCCACTCCGATGACCACCGTGATGGTGGAGGCCGCGGAACCGCCGCCGGGCGTCCCGCCGCCGGGCGTGTCGTCACGGGTCAGCTTCCAGGTCAGAACGGAGCCGGCCGCGAGCGTGACCATGGCCATTCCCAGAACGGCGGAGCGCCGCGTGAGGGTGCGCCGGCGGGCGGAGGCCCCCTCCTCCCGCCCCTGCCGGTCCGGCCGACCGAGCGAGATCACGTCCTCGGCAGGGGGTACGGACACGGGCGGGGTGGTCGGCCGCTCCGGTACGGGCAGGCGGCGCGTATCGGGTACGTGCGCCGGTTCCTCGACCGTCGGCGTCGGCGTCGGCGTAGGCGTCGGCGGGGGCGCCGGTGACGGCAGCTCCGCTTCCCGCTCGGTGGGGGTCGGGGTCGGGACGTGCTCCGTCGCCGTCTCCGGGACGGGTGCCGCCACGGGCTTGCGCGGGACGGTTTCCGCCGTCGTGTCGGTCCGGGACCGGGAGGACCGCAGCGCCGAAGCCAGCAGCTCGATGGCCTCTGCCGCACTGGCGCGTTGCGCCGGGTCCTTCGTGAGGAGCGCGTCCAGCACCGGCGCGAGCGGGCCGGCGTGGGCCGGCGGCCGGTGGGGGCGGGTGAAGACGGCTACGGCAAGGGCGTGCAGTCCGTCGGCCTCGAACGGCGGGCGTCCCTCGATGGCGTGGTACAGGGTGGCGCCGAGCGCCCACAAGTCGTTGGCGGGGGTCGGGCGCTTGCCCTCCAACTGCTCCGGGGGCATGTAGTGCGGGGTGCCGATGACGGTCCCGCTCCGGCTGAGCTTGGTCGTGGCGTCCGCCAGGTGGGCGATGCCGAAGTCGGTGAGGACGACGCGGTCCTTGGCCAGGAGCACATTGTCCGGCTTGATGTCGCGGTGGATGATCCGTGCGTCATGCGCTTCGGTGAGCGCGCCGAGCATGGCCGCCCCTATCTCCGCCACCCGCTCCACGGGCAGCCGGCCCTGCCGGCGGATGACCGCGGCGAGGGACTGCCCCCGGATGAACTCCATGACGATGACGGGGGCGCCGTGATGCTCGACGACGTCGTGGATGGTGATGATCCCGGGATGGCTGAGAGTGACCGCCGCGCGGGCCTCGCCGGTGAAACGCCTGAGCAGCGTCGCGCGGTCGCCGTCGTCCAGCCCCGCCGGGAAGAGGATCTCCTTGATGGCGACCTCGCGTCCGAAGAGCTGCTGGTCGATGCCGCGCCAGACCCGGCCCATGCCTCCCTGGCCGATGGGTTCGACCAGCTGGTACCGGCCGGCGATGAGTTCGGATTTCTGCTCGGTCACGCGCACACTCTAGGACCTGTTGGACCGGTCGGGTGACGCAACCATGGCCTGATCCGGCACCCCGCCCGGCGGCCCGGTGCGGCAGCTCGCGGGCCGGAACACGCCGGGGTCGATGTGTGGTGGCCGGCTGGGTCCAGGGCCGAGAGAATCGGATGCTGTGAACATGGGGATCTCTGGTTTCGAGCCGTCCTTCCTTATCGGTGTCGACGCGATTCGGCAGGCGCACGGAGCGAGACTGGCGACGCTCGCCGGCAGGCGGCTGACGGGGTTCGCACTGGTGCGGTTCGCCGAGGACGGGGACTGGTTCGCCGACTGCCCGGTGGTGCTGGACTTCGAAGGAGTCCAGGTGGAGGTCTGCCACTGGAAGTTGGACGAACTCTCGATCGGCTGGGACACGATCGACACCGCGGCGACCATCACCGGGTGGGAGTGGTTCGAGCTTACGCCCCAGTGGTCGCACAGCGACGAACAGATCGAACCGTTCGTCGGCCGGGAATTGCGCGAGGTCACCCTTGTCGAGTGGCGGCCGGCAGGCCGTGACCTGGCGGCAGGAACCGTGGCCGTGGAGTTCGTCTTCGCCGGCGGCCGCCTGAGCATCCTCAACGGCCTCGACGAGAACCGCATCGAGGTCGGTAGCGCCCACTCGTGAACGTCCGGGGTGTAGCCGGATCGATCAGGAATCAAGAAGCGCGGTTCACGGAGCCGCTCTAGGCTACTCACCATGGACATCACCGGTCACACGGTTTTTCCTCCGGATGGTGACCCGGAGGCGTCGCTCGGCCCCGAGCCGTCCTGACTCCCGGCCTTTTCCTACCGATTGACCGGCGCTCACGCGCCGATGTGACGTCCGGCCCCTGGCCCGGACGTCCGGCACGTATACATCCACAGTGCAAGGAGTAAGACATGAAAGCGCACGTCAGCTCGATCCTTCTTGGTGTCCGGGACATGGACCGGACGAAGAAGTTCTACACCGAGGGGCTCGGCTGGAAGATCCAGAACGACTACGGGATCTCGGTGTTCTTCGAATCGGACGGCGCCTCTCCCGTCGGCTTCTACAGCCGTGAAGGCCTGGCCGGCCAGGTGGGCACGGACCAGGAAGGCAGTGGCTTCAGCGGACTGGTGCTGACCTACGTCGTCCGCAGCGAGACGCGGGTCGACGAGGTCATGGCGGAGGCGCAGAAGGCCGGCGCCAAGGTCCTCAAGCCCGCCGGTGCGCTGCCGTGGGGCGGGTACGGCGGTACCTTCGCCGACCCGGAGGGCTACATTTGGAGCCTCGGCTACAGCGACCAAGGAACCGACCAGCCCTACGCGGAGTAGCCGCGATCTTCGTCTCACAGCCGTCCGGGACGGCGGGGCGCGTGCCGCTGCCGTCCCGGACGGCTGTGACACGGGCGCGGGAGCGGGCGAGGGCGCGGGAGCGGGAGCGGCGATCGGAGCCGGGCGGGCGGGTCCGTGGTGAACGGCAGAACGAAGAGGAGAAGGTCTTGAAGTTTCGGTCCATCGTCGAGCCGCCCGAGCCCATGCGGGGGCTGGAAGTTCCGTCCGAGGTGGTGACAGCGCTCGGCGAGGGCACGCGGCCGCCGGTGACGATCACGATCAACGGGCATTCCTGGCGGAGCCGGCTCGCCCACCTGCGCGGCCGCCACTTGATCGGCCTCAGCCATGCCAACCGGCGGGCCGCGGAGGTGGAGATCGGCGAGGAGATCGAGGTCGAGGTCGAGCTCGACACCGAGCCGCGCGTCGTCGTCGAGCCCGAGGACTTCGCCCGGGCTCTGGACGACGAACCGGCCGCCCGCGCCGCCTACGACCACCTCACGCTCAGCCGCAAGCGCGAGCACGTGCGCGCCATCGAGAGCGCGAAGATGCCCGAGACGCGCCAGCGGCGTATCGAGAAGGCCATCGCCACCCTGCGGGGCTGACCCGGAAAGCAATGCGGCCGGTGGTCCACGACCACCCGGAGGTTGCCGCACGGCCGTCACGAATCTGCGATCAAGCCTCTGACCTGCGAAAATCAAATACGGCTCGGGAATGAACTCTGGGGAAATCCCTGCCTCCGCGGGTTTCGCGTGGTCTACTCCACGCATAACCTCCCCGGCATGCCCGCTATTTCACGTCGCAAAGCCCTCGGCACGCTCGCCGGTGGCTCCGTGCTCTCCGTCCTGCCTCCCTCCCTCCTCCAGGCCATGGCCGCGCCGATGCCGCGCGGGGGTCTGCAGGGCATCGAGCACGTCATCGTGCTGATGCAAGAGAATCGTTCCTTTGACACCTACTTCGGCTCTCTCAAGGGCGTACGAGGCTTCGGCGACCGGACGGCGCTACGGCTGCCCGGAGGCGCGAGCGTCTTCGAGCAGCCCCGCTCCGGAGGCCCGGCCGTGCTGCCGTTCTCCGCGCGGAAGGCGGCAGTTGACGCCGGGCGGCCCGAGAGCGACATCCAGTACCTGGGTTCGCTGCCGCACGGCTTCGGCGACGGCGTTCAGGCCCGCGCGAACGGCTGGTGGAACGACTGGATCGCGGCCAAGGGACAGAGCACGATGGCCTTCTACGACCGGCGCGACATCCCCCTCCAGTACGAGCTGGCCGACCGATTCACCATCTGCGACGCCTACTTCTGTTCCGTCTTCGGGTCGACGAACCCCAACCGCAACTACCTGTGGACCGGCACCACCGGGTTCGAGCCGAACGGCGGGAGCCGTGCGGTCACGAACGCCGCGTACTCCCACACCCACGCCGGCTACGACTGGACGACCTATCCAGAGCGCCTGGAAGCCGCCGGGGTGTCGTGGCAGATCTACCAGGAGTGGGACAACTTCACCGACAACGCGGTGGAGTACTTCAAACCCTGGAAGCGGATCGGCGCCAAGATCCTGACCGCCGCCGGGTTCCCCTACTCCACCACCGAGCAGTTCTACGACGCGCTGTGGGAGAAGAGCGCCACGGAGCGGGAGGCCGCGCTGGCCACCTTCCGCACGGCTGTGGACTCCCTGCCCGAGGCCGACCGCCGCCTCTTCCTGCGCGGCGCCCACCGCTCCGAGCCGGGCACCCTGCTCACCCGCATCAAGGCCGACATCAAGGGCGGGACGCTCCCCAAGGTGAGCTGGGTGGTGCCGACAGCGGCCCTGTCCGAGCACCCCGGCTCGTCCACTCCGGTCGGCAGCGCGGGCCTGGTCTACGACCTCCTGGACGCGATCGCGAGCGACCCGAAGACCTGGTCGAAGACGGCGGTGTTCATCAACTTCGACGAGAACGACGGCTACTTCGACCACGTGCCCTCCCCGACCGCGCCCCGGCCGGACACCGGCGACGGCGACGACTGGGTCGGCGGGCGCCCCGTGGGCCCCGGCCCGCGGGTTCCGATGACGGTCGTCTCGCCGTGGACGGTCGGTGGATTCGTGAACTCCGAGGTCTTCGACCACACCTCGGTGATCCGCTTCCTGGAGAAGTGGACGGGAGTCCAAGAGCCCAACATCAGCGCCTGGCGCCGCAGCGTCTTCGGCGACCTGACCTCCGTGTTCGACTTCGACCGGGCGTACCGGCAGCCCGACGTGGTGCGACCGGGCCCGATTCCGGCGCCGGTCGGCCGCTGGAATCCGGTGCCGCCGGCCCTGCAGGCGCGGCCCGTTCAGGAGCCGGGCGTCCGGCCCACTCGGCCCTCGCCGTACCGCCTCTCGCTGCGCGCCACCGTCACCGACGGGCAGCTCGCCCTGCGCCTCGGCAACGACGGCCCACGGGCAGCCGCGGTCACCGCCTACCCGGGTGACGCGGCCGCTCCGCGGACCTGGACCGTCGCCGGCGGCGACAGCGCCACCGGCACGTTCCCGCACGGGCCCGGGGGCTACGACGTCCAGGTGCAGGCTCCGGGCTGGTCGCTGTGGGAGCTGCGCGGTCTCGGCGTGGGGGCCGAGGCGTACGTGGTGGAACGACCCCGCGCGCGGAGCGTCCAGGTCGAATGCGGCAATCCGTCCGGGCGGACCCGGACGCTCCTGGTGGGTGAGGCGACGCATCCGCGCCGGGGCGAGGACGGCATCGTGACCGTCAGGCTCGGGCCCGGCCGGAAGCGGACCGTGTCCGTGCCGCTCGCCCGGCACGGCTGGTACGACATCGTGGTGGTCGACGAGGACGACCCCCGCTTCCTGCGCCGGATGACCGGGCGCCCGGCCGACGGGCAGCCGGGCACCACCGACCCGGCCACCGGGACCGCACCGGCGCTGGCCGCGACGATCACCCTGCCGAAGCCGCTGCCTCCCCTGGACGCCCCGCTGGTGCAGGGCAGTCCGGCCGAGGTCGTGGTGAACGTACGGAACCAGGACGCGGGCAGACTGCGCGACCTCGCGGTGTCCCTCCTGGCCCCCGCCGGCTGGACGGTGACACCCTCGGGTGCCGTCCCGCGGAGCCTGCCCGAGGGCGGTTCCGCCGACCTCCGCTTCACCGTCACCCCCGCTGCCGACGCCACCGCCACGACCCTGCTCGTCACCGCGCGCGCCGAGAGCGCGGGCCTGCTGCGGATCGCGGACGCCCGGGTACGGGCGGAGGTCGCCCCCGCGGTGAGCATGACGCTGAGCGCCCCGGCGAGCTCGCCGGGCACGGACGGCCGCGTACTCTCCCCGGACAAGCCCCTCTCCGTGACGGCGACCGTCACCAATGCCGGCAGCACCCCGCTCACCGGACTGTCGGCTTCCCTCGTCGTACCGGACGGCTGGCGCGCCGCCCCGGTCCCCGGTTCCCCCACCTCCGTACCGGCCCGTACGTCGGCGAAAGTCGTGTGGGACGTCACGGCTCCGGCCGCGGCGGCCCGGACATCCGCGACGCTGAAGGCCACCGTCGGCGCCCGCTCGGGCGGCGGCGCGGTGGAGCGGACGGAGACACTGGCCACCCGGGTCGGACCGGTCATGACCGGCTACCTGCTCGCCGAGGACTTCGAGTCCCTCTCCGAGCACCTGGCACCGGCCGCCGACCTGAGCCGGCCCGGCCTGCGGGGGTGGACGCGGACCGCGCCCGAGGGGTGGACCGTCACCAACGCCCCGGACATGCCGCAGGGAACGGAGGAGCTGACCGGCTGGTCGTTCCTCTCCCGGCAGTTCTGGTTCCCGGCGGGCCAGGAACGGCCCGCCTTCGACCGTGCCCTCGGCATCGTCGCCGTAGCCGACCCCGACGACTGGGACGACACCGGCAGCCCCTCCGGCCGCGGCACGTTCGACTCGACGCTGACCACGCCCGCGGTGGCGATCCCGGCGGGAACCGGAACCCTGCACCTGGGCTTCGACTCCCACTACCGCCAGGAGAGCCCGCAGGAGGCCGAGGTGACCGTCGAGTTCGACACCGGCGTCACCTCGCGCGTCCTGCACTACTCCGGCGCGGCATCGGGGAACACCAACGCCGGCCGCGATCAGCAGAACCGCCTGGTGACCTGTTCCTTCCCGGTCCCGTCCGACGCGAAATCGGTGAAGGTCAACTTCCGGATCCACCACGCGGGCAACAACTGGTTCTGGGCCGTGGACAACATCAGGCTGGGCAGCACCCCGGTCACCGACGCCTGACCTCCGCACCGGCGTACGGCGTACCGCAGGCGGCTCAACCGGCCGCCTGCGGTACGCCGGATGGTCCGGATTCGGTCCCCCCGCCGTTCAGCGGCCCAGTGCGCCACGCAGGGTGATCCCGTGGTGGCTGCGCAGGCGCCGTACTTCCCACACCGAGAGCGCGGTCACCGACAGCGGGCCGCCGAGCATGAACGTGTAGAGCACCTCCGCAGGTGCCGCGACGTCGGGACCGCTGAAGAGCTGGAAGGCGAAGAGCGACCAGACCAGCAGGGGTGAGAGCAGCGCCGGAAGGAGCTGGTGCACGTCCGAGGCTCGCAGGCACGTGAAGACACAGGCGTAGGCGGCGAGGAGCGTGAAGGGGATCGAGCAGATCAGTAGGGCGATGGCCGCGAGCCAGCCGATGACAAGGATCAGAAAGCCCAGCACGCCGGCGATGACCCCGCGGCCGATGGTCGCGTCGAAGAAGGCCCCCATGTCCTGCGCGGTGATCAGTTCGCCCTGGAGGGTTTTGAGGGACAGCCATATGCAGAAGGGGCCACTGAGGAGCATGACGACGGCCATGATCGGCCCGCGCAGACGCTCGGCAAAGTCACGGCGCCTGTCGGGGGTGCTCGCGACGAGGAACGCCGTGATGCCGATGACGCAGCCGACCGCCAGGATGCCGCAGGAGAAGCCCAGTTCGACGAGCTTGCCGAGGACGAACTCCTGCCCGCCGCTGCTCAGCGGGTAGGCCACGACCAGCCAGACGGCGGCGACCAGGCCGACCACAGCGCGTGCGACCTGCATTCCGCCGATCACTTTGTCCTGCACGCGCCCGGCGATGGGGGTGTTGTCGACATCGGCCACCCAGGCGCGGAAGAACGCCCCCAGTGCGCCGCCGCGCCCCGACCGGTTCCCGTATACCGCCCTGGTCCCACTCACTCGATGCCTCCGGGTAACGCGTCTGCTACGTAAGCTCCGTGGGGCACGCGCGCACCGTCATGAGCTCGAACACTCTAGCGGCCCGCACATCGAGCTCTGCCGCGGACCTTGACGGCGACGGGTTCTCCGACCTCGTCGTGGGCACTCCCTTTGGCCGCCGACAGTCGCTGCCGGCCGCCGACCTTCGCGGCGGATCGCCCGGCAGAAGTAGGAAGGGCCCTACTTCTGCCGGTGGAACCGCATGGTCCAGCCCGCGCCCACCGTGTTGGCTCGGCGTGGAACGGGCGGCGGGGCCGGGCCGCCGGGCGTCACGATGCCCGGGGCCGCCCACACCGCCGTCCGGCAACCGGTACCGCACGCCCGCTCCGGTTCCGACGACCGTTTTGACCCCTGGGGAACGACATGCTTGAAAGAGGCTTCCGCGTACTGCGAAGGCTGGCCCTACCCGTCCTGCCGCTGCTCTTCCTGGCCGCGACGCTGCCCACTCCCACGGCCGCCGTGGCGGCGTCCGGGAGCAAGTACGGAGACGCCCGCCTCGACCAGTGGTCGTCGCTGACCACCCACAACTCCTACGCGGACTCGGGGATCGCGCCGCCGAGGAACCAGTCGCGCAACATTTCCCGGCAGCTGGACGACGGCGTGCGCGGGCTGATGCTCGACACCTACGACATTGCCTACGACCAGGAGGGCAACGTCGATCTGATGCTGTGCCACTCCACGTTCTCCTGCCACGAGACCTTTCGCAGCGGGCTCGGCAGGGTGGTGGACTTCCTCAAGGCCCACCCGGACGAAGTGGTCACGGTCTTCCTGGAGAACTACGCCAGCCGCGCGTCCCTCACCCAGGCGGTCACCGACGTGCTGGAGGCCGAGAACGCCAAGAACCTGCTGTTCTCGCCCAGCCAGTACGACATCGACAAGCGGAACTGGCCGCGGCTGCGCGACATGGTCTCCGACAACCGCCGCCTGGTGGTGTTCCAGGACCGGTGGGGAGAGGACGTTCCGGTCAAGTCCAGTGACGGGACCAAGGAATACGGGCGCCTCATGTACACGTGGAACCGTACGGTGGAGACCCTCTACGACTACGACGGCCGGCCCAGCGGCTGCGCGTCGCGCAACGGCAACCCGGTGGGGCAGAACCCCATGCCGGGCACGGCCCTGACACCGCTGTTCACCATGAACCAGTTCGACTCGAGCGTGCTGAACCCCGAGGCCAAGGCGCCGGGCGACAACGGCTCGGCCCTGAAGAACCGCATCGACAAGGAGTGCCGTCCCGCCGCGGGCCGCAACCCCAACTACGTCGCGGTCAACTTCTACGAGCACAGCGACACCGGCGGCGTCACCCCGATGTCCGTGGTCAACGAACTCAACCGCAACGCCCACATCTTCCCGCCGCACCCGGCCCTGTGGACCGTCACCTCGAACAGGCAGTTCATCGGCCAGACCTACGAGACCACCGCCCCGAACCGCTGCATGGTGCGCGGCGAGAACTTCCCCGACGGCACGGGCGGCGTGATGACGCAGCGGGCCTGCGCCAGCCCGGCGCCCAGCAGCCAGCAGTGGACGGTGCCCCTGCCGCCCTACGACAGCAAGAACTACTACTGGATCAAGGCGGGCAACGGCAACTGCCTCACCATCCCGTGGAACCTGGGAGTGCCGCCCGGCAACGGCATGCAGCTGTTCTGGTGGCCGTGCGAGAGCCGGTGGGCCTCGTCCAACCAGCTGTGGGAGGTCATGCCGGCAGAGCAGTACGGCGGCAGGCGCGCCTTCTACTTCATCAACCAGTGGACCGGCAAGTGCCTGACCCTGGACCCGGCGACGACCGGCGGCAAGGCCGGCAAGGTCACGCAGGACGTCTGCCCGACCCGCGGATGAGCCCCCGGGCCTGATCCGGCCGGGCACCTGTCACGTCCGTCAAACCAGCGCCCGAAGCGGCCCGGCCGGGCAATCGGCCGGGCACGCCCGGGCCGCGGCACTGACAGCGCCCGGAGGCGGGCATACGGACCACGAACTCGCGCCACCATAAGTAGACATGCCGTCTTGGCATACTTCTGCCGGTAGGGCCCACCGACTCGGGGGGACCGCGCCGATCAGGGGATTCGATGCATGAGCAACGGGGGGTTCGCCGCGCGCCTGCATGCCCTGCGAACGGGTGCGGGGCTGAGTCAGGAGGAACTGGCGCAGGCCGCGGGGATGAGCGTGCGGGCCCTTTCGGACCTGGAGCGCGGACGCTCCCGGGGGCCGCAGCGCCGCACCGTACAGGCCCTCGCCACCGCCCTGGGCCTGGACGGTCCGGCCGCCGCCGAACTGGAACACACCGCCAGCCTCGGCCGACCCCGACCCCGACCCCGAACCCGCCCTTGCTCGGAAGCCGGGCCCGCCGCCCGGCCGGAGGCACCGCCGGTCCCGCACCACCCCCTCCAACTGCCACGCGATCTAGGTGACTTCACTGCCCGCGGCTTTGCCCTGAACCGGCTCCGTGCCTTGGCCGAACACCTCGACCCCGCTCACCCACCCGTTGTAGTGGTCAGCGGACAGCCCGGCCTCGGCAAGACCGCATTCGCCGTCCACGCCGCCCACGCCCTCACCCCCCACTTCCCGCACGGCCAGTACGCCATCGACCTGCGCGGCATGGACCCCCGCCCCACCCCGCCGCGCGACGCGCTCGCCCGGCTCCTGCGCGCCCTCGGCGCCGCCGGCAACGCCATCCCCACCACCACCGAGGACCGCAGCGGCCTCCTGCGCTCCTTGCTGCGCGACCGCCGGATCCTCCTCCTCCTGGACAACGCCGCCGACGAGAACCAAGTCCGCCCCCTGTTGTCCGGCCACAGCCCCTCCCTCACCCTCATCACCAGCCGCAACGCCCTGGCGGGCCTCGAAGCGGTCCACCGCCCCGAACTCGCACTGCTGCGCCGCGAGGAAGCCGTCGAACTCCTCACCCGCGTCATCGGAGCCGAACGGGTGAGCCGCGAGAGCCAGGCCGCCCGCGACCTCGCCGACCTGTGCGGAAACCTCCCGCTGGCGGTCCGCATCGCCGCGCAGCGTCTCGCCGCCCGGCCGGGCGAACACCTCGCCAAACTCGTCACCCAGCTCGCCGAAAGCACCACCCGCCTGGACACCCTGCAAGCCGGGTCGCTACAGGTCCGCGCCGCGTTCGCCCTGTCCTACCGGCAACTGCCCCCACCCACCCGCACCGTCTTCCGCCGCGCGGCGCTCGCCGCCGGCCCCGACTTCAGCCCCCAGAGCGCAGCCCTGCTGGCAGGGCTGCCCTTACGGCAAGCCGCCACATGTGCACAGGACCTCATCGACGCAGGCCTGCTCCAGCCGCACCCCACCGCCGACCGCTACCGCTTCCACGACCTCCTGCGCCTCTTCGCCGCCGAACAACTCGCAGAAGAGGACGGGCCCGAGCACACCGCCGGCGCCCAGAACCGGGCCGACCTCTGGACACTGCACCGCGCGACCGCCGCGGCCCAACTCTTCGATACCGCGCCCCACCCCGACACCAGCCCCACCCCCGACCCGGATCCCGCCACCGCGCCCGCCGACCACGAACAGGCGCGGGTCTGGCTGGAGGCCGAGAAGGCCCAGTGGCTCGCCGCCCTGGGCCGCGCCCAGGCCAGGGGCCTGCACCAACAGGTCATCGATACCGCCGAGGCGATGCACTGGTTCTCCGACCGCACCTCGCACTGGGAAGCATGGGCACAGGTCTTCCAGTGGGCCGTCGACTCCGCCCGCGCCCTGGGCAGCAGACGCGACGAGGCCGTCCACCTCAACTACCTGGCCTGGGCCTACAACATGTGTCTCTACGACCACACCGCCGCCCTGACCTGCGCACAGGCCGCCCTGGTCGCAGCGTGCGAAAGCGCCGACCAGCTCCAGATCGGATGGGCCCTGGGCTACGCCGCCGGCGCCCTCCACCGGCTCGGGCGAACCGACGAGTCCATCGCCTGGCTCCGAGAAGCCGCCGACCACCTCGGCCAGCAGACCGGCGCGGAGAGCCGCCTTGCCGAACTCACCGCCCTCAACTCCCTTGGCCAGCAGCTGCGCCAGACGGGCCGCGCCCAGGAGGCCCTGGCCATCCACCGACGCAGCGAAGCCATCTGCCACACCGGCGTCCCGGGAAAGCCCCGGGAACTGATCGGCCTCTACCTCGCGGTAACCCGCCAGCACATCGGCAACGATCTCGCCGCCCTCAACCGATGGAACGAAGCAGAACATCTCCTGCGCTACGCCCTCACCCACTTCCAGGCGGCGCAGATGCCCGCCTGGAGCGAACCTGCCCGCCTCGACCTCGGCATCGTCCTGCTCCACCTCAACCGGCACCACGAAGCCCACACGGTTCTGACCACCGCTCACGAGGCGCTCGTCCGGCTGAACAACCCCCGCAGCTCCGAAGCCGCCGACCACCTCCGCCAAGTCCACCTGAACGGCGACATCGCACCCGACGCCCGGCAGTCTCCTCCATGGGCCTGACATGGGCCTGACGGTTCCTCAGGATGCCGCCCGGCGCAGGGACAGGGCGAAGGCGCAGCTGGTGACGGTGAGGACGATGATCGGTGGCGGGGGCAGGAAGAGGGCGGATACCGCCAGGCCGACGAGTGAGGCGGCGAGGAGCGTCCACCCGAAGGCGGTGCGGCGTTCGATCAAGGCCGGGGAGTGCCGGGCGGCGAACAGGGCGAGGAGCGCGCAGGATATGACGAACAGGGCCATGGCGGAACTCATGCCATGGACGACTTCGAGGGTGGTGCGTTCCAGACCCATCAGCGTCATGCTCGTGGCCCGCATGGCGGCCGACGAGGCTTCTTGCTGCGGGGTCGGATCGGCCCAGGCCGCTGCGGCGGCAAGGGCGAGGTGTCCCGTACCCAGGAGCAAGAAGCCCCCGACCCCGACCTTGAAGGGTCGCAGCGGCTCGGGCTTTTGCCCGAGGACTGAAGGGGTGGTCGCGCTCATCGGGACTCCTTGAGGACGGGGCAGATCATCCTCTACACATGTAGAGGGCCTTGTGGGGCTGCACTCTACATCTGTAGAGGTGATCTGGTGCGGGAAGGTCCGCATCGGCTCCGCCGCGGCGCTCGGTTCGCGCGACGCCGCCCCGCCGTGAAGTTACTGGGGGGTAGTCATGGGGTGAGTCAGGGCGGTAGCGTCTGACTTCTTGAAGGGAGAACCATGCCCCGTACGCTGACGGTGTCCGACAGCATCGTCGTCAATGTCCGTCCCACAGAGGTCTACCGGCACCTATCCGATCCTGCACGGATGGGTGACTGGAGCCCCGAGAACCTCGGTGCCACCGTGCACGGGGGCGCCCGGGAACCGAGCGTCGGCATGGTCTTCGACGGGCGGAACAAACGGGGCGCCTTCCGCTGGACCACCCGGTGCACGGTGACGGCACTCGAGCCGGACAGGTTGTTCCGGTTCCGGGTGCATGCCATCGGTGTCAGGCGGCCGCGGCTGCAGGGTCCCATCGCCACGTGGGAGTACCGCTTCGAGCCTGTTCCCGAGGGGACCCGGGTGACCGAGACGTGGACCGACGACCGCCGGTCGTGGCCTGACTTCGTGGCGAACACCTTCGACCGGGTGGCGACGGGCGGGAGCGTCTTCGCCGATTTCCAGCGCAGGAACATCGGCACGACCCTGCGCAACCTCAAGAAGGCTTTGGAAACCGGCTGAAACGCCGGTACCGCACTTTTCGCGAAGACGGTGTGCACGGTGCCGGGGGTCACGCGGCGGGGGACGCGGCGGTGGCCGTGTCCGCGTCCAGCTGCCGCAGTTCGCGCTCCAGCGCGGTCACGGCCTGCCGGATCTGGCCGGGCGTGTGGTCACTGGTGATGAAGAAGCGCAGCCGGGCCATTTCCTCCGGTACGGCCGGGTAGAGGATGGGGTTGACGCTGATGCCCTGCCGGAAGAGGGCCTCTGCGAGCTTCAGGGTCTTCAGCGAGTCCCCGACGATGCAGGGGACGACCGGCGTGTCGTGGCTGTCCCCGACGTCGACCCCCGCCTCGCGCGCCAGGCGGACGAACAGGGCCGCGTTCCGCGAAAGGCGTGCCACCCGCTCCGGCTCGGCACGCAGCAGGCGCAGGGCCGTCAAGGAGGCGGCGGTGTCGGCCGGGGTCATGCCGGCGCTGTAGACGAATCCGGGCACGGTGTAGCGCAGGTACTCGATGACCGTGCGGCTCCCGGCGACGTAGCCGCCGCAGCTGGCCAGGGCCTTGGACAGCGTGCCCGACCACAGATCGACGGCCGAGCGGTCGGTGCCGTGGTACTCGCCGATGCCGCGCCCGGTCGCGCCGATCGTGCCGATGCTGTGGGCCTCGTCGATCATCAGCAGCGCGCCGTGGCGGTGTTTGACCTCGAGGAGGGCGGGCAGGTCGGCGATGTCGCCGTCCATGCTGTAGACGCCCTCGATGACGATGAGCACCCTCCGATATTGGTGGCGGACCTGTGCGAGGAGGGCGTCGAGTGCGGCCGCGTCGTTGTGGGGGAACGGGCGTCGTGTGGCGCCGGAGAGCTTGCAGCCCTGCAGGATGCTGTCGTGGGCGAGGGAGTCGTGGAGGACGAGGTCCCCGGGCCCGATGAGGTGCCCGATCACGGTGACGTTGGTGGCGTGTCCATTGGCGAGGGTGAGTGCGGATTCGCATCCCAGCAGGCCGGCGAGTTCCGTTTCGAGTTCGAGGTGGAGCGGTCGGCTGCCGGAGAGCAGCCGGCTGGCCGACACCGAGGTGCCGTAGCGCTCGACCGCGTCCTGGGCGGCCGTCTTCACCTTCGGGTCGGTCGCCATGCCCAGGTAGTTGTAGCTGGAGAAGGAGACGAGTTCCCGGCCGTCGATGACCGTCGTGTCCGTCATACCGGCCTCGTGGACGAGGAAGTACGGATTGGCGAGTCCCAGCCCGGCGAGCGTGCCGATCCGCTCACCGTGGGCGGCGACCTCCGGGAAGCGGTCGATCCGCGTGTGCTCCTCCGGCGCGGCCGGGTCGTCCGTCGGCCGGCCCGCGGGCGTCGGGACCACGCGCAGGCGGGGGGAGTCCGCTGCCGCGGGCGGGGCGGGCGCCATCGCGACCTGCGGCAGGTCGGCGACAGCCGCCGACGGGGTCCCGTCACCGTGTCCGGCGCGCGGTCCGGGGACGGCCGCCGCCGCCGTGGCGTCCGGGCAGGCGCCCGTGATCGACGCGGCGAGCCGGGCGACGGTCGGCCGGTCCGCGGCCCGCTCGTCGAAGGCCCACTGCGGCCACTGCCGGTTGAGGGAGGCGAACAGGTCGGTCAGCATCAGCGAGTCGAATCCGAGGTCGTCGATCAGCAGCTGGTCGTTGCTCAGCTGCTCCACCGGGAAGGCGCTGATCCGGGCCACCTGCGCGAGCACGGCCCCGGTGACCTCACTGGTGACCTCGTCGGCCGCCGCGTGCGGGGCGGGCAGGTCGGCAGGGGCGGCGGCGGGCACCTCGGACTCCTCGGGGACTGCGGCAGCGGGTACGGCCGCGCCGGTGGCCATCGGGGCGGGGAGCGTCGCCGTGATGCGGGCGAGCAGCTCCGCCTGCTGCCGGACCAGCTGGAGCAGTTCGTCCATCGGGGGGTTCGCCGGGTCGTACGTCGGGGCGTTCATCGAGGTCTCCTCGGGCTGTGCCGGCTCTACGGGCTGTACGGGCTGTACGGGCTGCGCCGGGAGGGAGGCGGCGGCGGGAGCCTGCTTCGCGGTGCGCCTGGCAGGCACCCAGTAGGACTGGGTGGCGAGCCCGGCCACCGGCAGGTCCAGCAGCCGGCGGTCCTCCTCGGCGATCAGGGCGCGCGGGTCGACCGGGACGCCCAGGACCGCGAGCCGGGCGAGGGCCAGGACGAAGGTGCGCCCGCCGTCGGCCGTCCCCTCGACGGGGACGACGTGGACGTCGCCGTGGCCGGTGAGGTTGCGGCGGACCGAGGTGAGGAGCGAGTTGCCGCCCGTCACCTGGAGGAAGACGCGGGCGCCCTGGTCGTAGGCGGTGCGGACGGCATCCCCGAAGAGGACCGGCGCGGACGCGTGCCGGGTCCACAGCTCGCGCAGCCGGCCGGGGTCGCTGCAGACCTCCCCGTTCACGGACGAGACGAACGGCACGACGGGGCAGGCGATCGGGCGGGCGGTGAGGCCCGAGCGGATGGTGTCCTCGACGGCGGCCAGGTGCGGTGAGTGGAAGGCACGGGACACGTCGAGCGCCGCCGTGACGATCCCGGCTTCCGCGCAGGCCTCGCACAGGGCGGCGAGACCCTCCGGCGTGCCGCTGACCACGATCTGTCGCGGCTGGTTGAAGCAGGCGAGCCAGACTCCGTCGATCCCGTTCGTGAGCCGGCGGCAGGTCTCCTCGTCGGTCTGCACGGCGAGCATCCCGCCCGGGAAGCGGGACTCGGCCTGCCGGAGCGTCGCACCCCGGTGGACCAGCAGCCGGACCGTGTCCACGCTGGTGAGTGCTCCCGCGGCCGCGGCCGCGGCGAACTCCCCGGCGCTGTGGCCGAGAGCGAGGTCGGGACGGATGCCGCAGTCCGCGAGGACGCGGGTGGTGGCGATCTGGACGGTACCGAGCAGGGGCTGGCACACATCGGTGGCGGCGAGCCGCTTCCTGAGCTCCTCGGTGTCGCCGTGGGACCGGGCCTCATCGCCGTACAGCAGGTCGGAGAGGTCGAAGCCGACGTCCCCGCGGGCCACGGCGTCGAGGACGGCGACGGCCGACCGGAAGGCGGGGAACCGCTGGTGGAGGTCCCGCATCATGCCCGGCCGCTGGCTGCCCTGACCGGGGAAGAGGAAGGCCACGCGGCGCTGCGCGGCCGGCAGGGGGGCGTCGGCGGCGAAGGCGCCCTCGCCGAGGTCGCCGCGGGCGCCTGCCAGGAGCTGCTCACGGGCGTGGCGCAGCCGCTCGACGAACGCGTCCGTGCCGGCGGCGACGATCGCGAGCCGGGCCGTCAGCGGTTCCCGGGAGCCGAGGGTGTGGGCCACGGCGGCCAGCGGTCCGCGGTCCGCGGTGTCGAGCGCGTCGAGCACGTCGCCGATGTGCCGGTCCAGGAGTTCGGCGTTGCCGGCCGAGAGGAGGACGAGGTGGGGTCCGGCGTCTTCGGTGTTTCCGGTGCTTCCGGTTCCCCCGGCGTCTTCGGTGCGGTCCGGGAGGCGACCGGGGGCGGTGTCGGGCTGACGCTCCTCCAGCACCACGTGGACGTTCGTGCCGCCGAAGCCGAACGAGCTGACGGCGGCCCGGCGCGGGGTGCCGGCGCCGGTCTCCGGGAAGGGCAGCGCGGAGGCGGCGAAGCGCAGGCCGGCCGCGGAGATGCCCAGGTCGGGGTGGAGGGTGGTGGTCGGCTGCGGCACGATCGTGCGGTGGTGGACGACCAGGGCCGTCTTGATCAGGCCCGCGATGCCCGCCGCGGCCAGGGAGTGCCCGATCAGGGCCTTGCCCGCGCCGAGGTAGCACAGGGCGGGGTCGTCGTCCGGGTACTCGGTGCGCAGTCGGCGCAGGGCCTCGGACTCGGCCCGGTCCCCGGCCGCGGTGCCGGTGCCGTGGGCCTCCAGGAAGCCCACGGAGGAGGGCGCGACGCCCGCGTCCTCGTAGGCCCGGCGCATGGCGCGCAGCTGGCCTTCGGCGGTGGGGACCAGCGGTCCGGGGGAGGCGCCGTCGTTGGCCGAGCCGATGCCCTTGATCACCGCGTAGACGCGGTCGCCTTCGGCCAGCGCGTCGGCCAGCGGCCGTATGACGACGACACCGGCGCCTTCGCCGAGGACGAAGCCGTCGGCCTCCGCGTCGAAGGGGCGGCACACCCCGGCGGCGGACAGGGCGCGCAGCCGGGAGAAGCCGACCAGGCTGTCGGGGGTGAGGTTGAGGTACACGCCGCCCACGAGGGCGATCCGGCAGCTGCCGGATCGCACCTGGGCGATCGCCTGGTCGAGGGCGACCAGCGAACCGGAGCATGCTGCGTCGACGGCGAAGCTGGGACCGCCGAGGTCGAAGTGGCGGCTGACGGTCCCGGCCGCCATGTTGAGGAGGCTCCCCGGCAGAGTGAAGGCGTCGATGGTGCCGAGCTGCCGCGCCCGCTCCTTGGCGGCGTCGGCGGCGCCTGCGGCCTCGGCCCCGTCGTCCGCCGCGTGCGCGTCCTCGGCCAGGGTGATGGCCCGGAGGGGGGCCGTCATGAGGTCCTTGTAGTCGGACACCGATATTCCGAAGAACACCCCGGTGTTCTCGCGGTCGAAGTCGCCGCGGCCCATCCCCGCGTCGGCGAGCGCCTCGCGTGTGACGTCGAGCATCAGCCGGTGCTGCGGGTCCATGGCCCGGGCGCGAGCGGGCGGTACGCCGTAGTGCGCGGCGTCGAAGCGGTCCAGGTCCTCCAGGAAGGCGACCTGGTCGGTGTACGAGGCGTTGGGGGCCGACCGGTTGCCCGGCTCGTGGAAGGTCCCGTGGTTCCAGCGTTCCCCCGGGACGGCGGAGAACTGACGCTCCGCGCTCATCAGGAGCTTCCAGTAGGTGCGGATGTCGGGGGCGCCCGGAAAGCGGCAGCCGAGTCCGACGATGGCGATGTCAGTCATGGGTCTTCCTTGTCGTAGCGCCCTGGACGGTGGCCGGGGCTGGGCGGAGCTGGAGGGGCGGGATGAAGCGGGGGCAGGACCGGATGGGGGAGGGTGAGCGCCTGGTGGTCAGCGGCGCGCGTGGGCGTGGGTACGGACGACGGTGCGGCTCGGAGAGCAGCGGCCCGGGGCGCACCGCCTCGCGGTGGCCGGTGGCCGCCGGGGCGGCGGCTCCGGCACCTTGGGCCTCAGCGCCTTCGGTGCCCACCAGTTCAGGCCGCCCGCCAGGCGCATGAGCGCCGGTACGAGGACGCCCCGCACGAGCGTGGCGTCGAGGAGGACGCCCAGACCCGCGCCGATGCCGAAGAACTGCAGGAGGGAGACCTGGGAGGTACCGAAGCTCAAGAGGGTGAACGCGAGCAGGGCTCCGGCTGTGGTGACGATGCCTCCCGTCCGGGCGATGCCCGTGACGATCGAGTCGGTGTTGCCTTCTCCGGCGTCGCGCGCCTCCTTGATCCGGGCCAGGACGAACACCTCGTAGTCCACCGAGAGTCCGAAGAGGATGCAGAACAGCAGCACCGGCATGGTCGTGCTGAGCGGTCCGGGCGTGAAGCCGAGCAGGCCGCTCAGATGGCCCGTCTGGAAGATCCACACCATCGCTCCCAGGACGGCCGTCAGGCTCAGGGCGTTCAGCGCGATGGCCTTCAGAGGCAGGAGCAGGCTGCGCGTGAAGCCGAAGAGCAGCACGAACGTGGTGGCGGTGATCAGGCCGAGCGCCAGCGGAATCCGGCCCCCCACCGTGTCCTTGGCGTCGACCAGTACCGCGCTCGGTCCGCCGACCAGGACCTCGGTGCCTGCCGGGGCGGGGGTCTCGCGGACGTCGTGCACGAGCTGCTGGGCCGCCCGCGAGCGGGGGTCGACCCGCGGCACCACGGAGAGCTGGGCCGGACCGTCGCCCTCGGATCCGGCGACCGGGGAAACCTGGGCGACATGGGGGAGCGCGGACAGCCTGCGGACGTAGTCCTCCTTCGCCGACCGGGGCGCCGTGCCCGTCACGGAGACGGTGAGCGCGTCGGCGCCCTTCATGTCGAACGCGTCGCGCACCAGGTCACCGGTCTGCCGGCTGGCCGCGCTCGTCGGCAGCGCCCGGTCGTCGGGGGTGGCGAAACCGGCGTGCGCGAACGGCGCGGCGAGGACCAGCAGCAGGCCGATCACCGGCAGCGCCGCGAGCAGCGGGCGGCGTACGACGAACCGCGCCAGCCCCTCCCAGAAGCGCGATCCGGAACCCGTACGGGCCCGGCGGCGCCACGGCACGGGCCAGGCGTTCACCCGCTTGCCGAGCAGCGTGAGCAGAGCGGGCAGGACGGTCACGGCGCTCACGGCGGCGATGGCCACCACGGCGATGCCCGCGTAGGCGAAGGAGCGCAGGAAGTACGGCGGGAACACCAGCAGCGTCGCGAGCGCGGCGGAGACCGTCGCGGCGCTGAAGGCGATCGTGTGGCCGGCGGTGCGCACGGTCCGGATGGCGGCCGTCCGCGGCAGGTACCCGGCGGCGAGCTCCTCGCGGAACCGCGAGACGATCAGCAGCCCGTAATCGATGCCCAGCCCCAGGCCGAGCGCCGTGGTGAGGTTCAGTGCGAACACGGACACGTCGGTGACGGAGCCGAGGACGCTCAGGACCAGCAGGGTCCCGGCGATGGCGAGGACTCCGATCAGCAGCGGCAGCGCGGCCGCCACGACGCTGCCGAACGCCAGGACCAGCAGGATCAGGGTGCCCGGCAGCACGACGGCCTCGGCCCGCTTCAGGTCGGACTCCGCGATGTCCTGGAGCTCGGCGTCGGTGAGCGCCGACCCGCCCACGTGCACGGTCAGGGCCGCGTCGGGAGCGCCGGGGGCACCGGGAGCGCCGGGGGCGGTCAGCTCCTCGCTCAGCCGCTCGACCCGCGCACCGAGCTGTTCGCCGTCCCCGTCCACGTGCGCGACCACCATGGCCGCGTCGCCGGTCCGGCTGCGCAGCTCCGCCGCACCGCCGGTCCAGTACGAGGTCACGGCGCTCACGTGCGGCTGGGCGGCGAGCCGGCGGGTCAGGTCCTCGCCCGCGCTCCGGGCCGCCGGGCCGTCGACGGAACCGTCGCGGGCCTCTGCGACGACGACCAGGTTGGGGGAGGCCCCCAGGCGCTCGGCGGCCACGCGGGCGGCGCGGCTGGACTGGGACCGGGGATCGTCGTACCCCTGCGTCTTCAGCCGGCCGGTGGCCCCCGCACCGAACACGACGGACAGCGCGAGGAACACGAGGGCGGCGAAGAGGACGAGTCCGGGACGGCGGGTCACGAAGACACCTGCGCGACGGGACATCGGGGTCTCCGATCCGGGTGGCGGCTCGTCCTGCTCTGGTGCAGGACGGTGGATTTCCACCGTGCCCCGGCCGGTGACGGGGCCGTAGCCCCTGCTATTCGTTACTTGACACGACGTGACACGTCCCCTCCGTGTCCTCCGTGCCCCCCGTACGCGCGATCATCGACCGGTTTCGCGGGGGAATTTCCACCGCGGAAGTTCAGGGCCGATCGACAGCTGAGGACGAAATTATCGGGTACACGCAATGTGAAGCACCCGGCGGATCAACCGTTCCGTCGAATTCCCGACACGAGAACGAGGCCATGATGATTTTCGCCGGACTCATCCTCCTGCTCATCGGATTCCTGACCGGAATCTCCATCCTGTGGACCATCGGGATCATTCTGCTCGTGGTGGGCGCGGTATTCTGGATTCTGGGCTCGGTCGGGCACGCGGTCGGCGGACGGCGCCACTATTGGTAGCCGGTGCGCCACGGACGCCCGGCGACTCCCACCTCCGTCAGAGGAGGACCTCGCCTGGCCGGGGTCGTGGAAGGGAGCCACGCCAAGGCTGTGGAGAGCGGCGTCCGATCATGAACTCTGTGGAGAAGGTGCGACCCCCGCCCGCAGGGGCGGAAACGGGGAGCGACTTCGCCCGGTTGTCCAAGAAGATCCAGGCGGCCGGACTGATGGGTCGGCGCCCGGGCTACTACGCACTGCGCATCACCGTCGTGATGACTCTCTACGCCCTGGGGTGCACGGCCTTCGTGCTGATCGGGAACAGCTGGTGGACCCTGCTGGCCGCCGGATTCCTGGCCGCCGTCTTCGGGCAGGTGGCACTGCTGGCGCACGACGTCGCGCACCGGCAGGTCTTCCGCCTGCGCAGGTCCAGCGAGCTGTCCGGGCGTCTCGCCGGGAACCTCGGCATCGGGATGGGATACGGCTGGTGGCAGGACAAGCACAGCCGGCACCACGCCAACCCGAACCACGAGGACCTCGACCCCGATCTCGACCCGGACATCCTCGTCTGGACACAGGACCAGGCCCGGACCGCGAAGGGGCTACCGCGGTTCCTGGGGCGCTCCCAGGCCTTCTTGTTCTTCCCACTGCTCACGCTGGAAGGCTTTAACCTGCACGTGTCCGGGATCCGGTCCCTGGCCGACGGCACCCTGAAGAACCGGGCGTGGGAGGGCATCCTCCTCTTCACGCACATCGCGGTCTACCTCGGTGCGTTGTTCCTGGTGCTTCCGCCCGGCAAGGCGATCGCGTTCCTGATGGTCCACCAGTGCCTCTTCGGCATCTACCTCGGATCCATCTTCGCCCCGAACCACAAGGGCATGCCGACCCTGCGCGGCGCGGACCGGCCGGACTTCCTGCGCCGCCAGGTGCTGACCTCCCGCGATGTGCGGGGCGGCCGGTTGACCGACATCGTGCTCGGCGGCCTGAACTACCAGATCGAGCACCACCTCTTCCCGAGCATGCCCAGCCCGCACCTGCGCCGGGCCCAGGCCATCGTCCGCGGTCATTGCCAGGAGCTCGGAGTGAGCTACCTGGAGACGAGCCTGATCAACTCCTACCGACAGACTCTCGCCAGCCTCCACCACGCGGGCGCCCCTCTCCGCCGGCCCCGCGTGCGGCAGCCCCGCACCACCTGAGCCTTCACGAATTCGCCTGTGTGAGTGGGCGGGAACGGGGCAGACGGCCCGGCGGAGGTCAATCATCATGATTCCCCTTCTTCCCCTTCTTCCCTTTCTGGACGGCAGGGAATTGCCCGCCGTTTTCCCATGACCGGAGGAGTTGTTTTCGCGTGACTGAACATGTGTGGAGTTACAATTCGACCACCGGCAGCCCCCTCGGCATCCCGCCGGCCTGATCAGACCAAGGCAGTGGGCCCGGACTCCTCGAGTCCGGGCCCACTGCCTTGGTCCGGCGCGGCCGCGCCGGGCGAACCCGGTCTCCTGTGCGTTATCGGCCCGTTACCGGGCATCCGCGCAGCAGACAGCCCAGGCAAGCGGAGAAGGATTCGAAGGAAAGGGCACCTCGATGACGAAGACCGGGTCACACGGCAGCACGTCCCTCCCCACCGCACAGGAGGTCCGGCGGCAGGTCGCGCGCACGCGGAAGGAGATCGGGCGGACGGTCGAAGCGCTGTCCTCCAAGGTGGACGCCTCGGGGCGGGCCCACGACGGGATGGCCGGCGTCAAGGGTCAGGTCGGGCAGGCCGCCGCTCGGCTGCGGGATGCGGCCGCGCACGTAGGGCGGCTCGCGGCGGACCAGGGCAACGGCAAGGGCAAGGGCAAGCACAACGGACTCGACTCCGTGCGGGGCAAGGCGGTTCAGGCCGCGGCCGCCGTGCGGAGCAGCCGTACCGCGCTGACTGCGGCCGTCGGCGTACTGGCCGGCGCCCTGATCGTCCGGCGCGCACGACGGGGGACCTCGCGACGCCGCTGACCGGCGCCGGGAGGGAGATCCGCGCCGCCCCGACCGGGGCCGCCGATGCTCAGGCCTGGGTCCGGGTGGCTACGCCCCGGGCCCGTTCGGCGTTGAAACGGGCGCCGGCGAGCAGCGCCAGGTTGGCGAACCGTAGGTGTTGAGCTCCGTGTACAGGGTGAAGAGCCCCGAGGCGGCCGGCCGGGCCGGTGCGGAACAGGATCATGACCAGGAGGCACCAAGGCGTTGACGACCAGGGTGTGGGCCGCGCGAAGCGGTGGCCGCGTGTCGGGTACCCCGTGCATCGCGTGCAGGGCGCGCCGGAACACCGCCAGGTAACTGAGGGAGGCCGCGTGGTCGGCCAGGCTGTCCGTCCAGGCATGGACGGCCGTACGCCGCAGCTCGGCGCGGGTGCGTGCCGCGCGGGCCATGACGCGTGGATGGCCTCGACGTGCTGCCGCGCGGGGGATGACGGTCATGCCGTGCGCGTGCCCGGCGGGGCCCCGCGCATGCGCCGGTGGTGGTGGCCGCCCTCATCGGGACGGTCCTGCCGGGGGCGCCGACACCCCACAGCGCCCCTTCCCGCGACCCGAAGCGGAGCCTCGTTACGCGTGAGTACTGCACACCCCATCCGTGACAGCCGTGACTGTCGGCGCCCGCGCCGCGCGTGACACGGTCAGTCCTGCAACCGACCGAGGGAGCAGGTGTGAACAAGGGGTACGCAGCCTTCTGCGACGCGGACCGGTGGTTCTACGACGCGCCGTACCGGCGGGCCGGCGAGAGCTATCCGGCCGCCCTCGCCCCCGTCCCTCCGGGATGGCGCTCGCACCGGAGCGGCGACTGGCTCGCGCTGCGTCCCACCGATGCCGAACTGCCCGCACAGGGCTGGAAGATCCATGTCTCGGCCACGCTCGACAACGCCGAGTCACTGCTGACGACGGTGTACGAGTACTGCACGGCGCGCCGCATCGCCTTCAAGTTCGTACCGAGCCGCTACCTGCTGCACCTGCGCAACGCCAAGTACGCCGACCGCGCCGCGAGCGGGAAATTCATCACCGTGTATCCCGCGGACGAAGGGCAGTGCCGCCGGATCGCGGAGGACCTCGACGCCGCGCTGGCGGGGGCGGCCGGCCCGTACATCCTCAGCGATCTGCGCTGGGGCGCCGGACCGGTCCACCTGCGCTACGGCAGCTTCACCCTGCGGCACTGCTACGACGAGCACGGCGAGCTGGTCCCGGCGATCGAGACCCCCGAAGGGCGGCTCGTACCGGACCGCCGCGGACCGGTCTTCCAGCCGCCGGAGTGGCTCGAACTGCCCGGCTTCCTGAAGCCGCACCTCGAAGCACGCTCCGCGCTCACCCTGACCGGGATTCCCTTCACGGTGGAGCGGGCGCTGCACTTCTCCAACGGCGGCGGCGTGTACGTCGGCAAGGACACCCGCACCGGAGGGTCCGTGGTCCTCAAGGAGGCCCGGCCGTACGCGGGCCTCGCCGCCGACGGAGCCGACGCCGTGACCCGGCTGCACCGCGAACGGGCCGCGCTGGAGCGGCTCGCGGGCCTCGACTGCGTCCCGTCGGTCCTCGGCACGTTCACGGTCGGCGACCACCACTTCCTGGTCCTGGAACACCTCGCGGGCAAACCGCTCAACACCTACTTCGCCCGCCGCCACCCGCTGATCGAGGCGGACCCCGAACCGGCGGAGCTCGCCTCGTACACCGAGTGGGCCCTCACCATCCACCGGAAGGTCACGGAGGCCGTCGACGCCGTGCACGCCCGCGGCGTGGTCTTCAACGACCTCCACCTCTTCAACATCATGGTGGCCGAGGACGAGGCGGGCGAACCCACCGTCTCACTACTGGACTTCGAAGCGGCCGCGCACGTCGACGAGGGACTGCGGCAGACCGTGGCCAACCCCGCCTTCGTCGCCCCGGCCGGGCGGCGCGGGTTCTCCGTCGACCGCTACGCCCTCGCCTGCCTGCGGCTCGCCCTCTTCCTCCCGCTGACCAGCCTGCTCGTCCTCGACCGGGCCAAGGCCGTGCATCTGGCCGCCGTGGTCGCCGAACAGTTCCCCGTACCCAGGCAGTTCCTCGACGAGGCCGTCGGGGAGATCCTCTCCGGCGTTCCGCAGGGCGCACCGGGTGACCGCCCGCCCGCACCGGCCGGACCGTACCTGCCGGTCGAGCCGCGGGACTGGCCCGCCGCCCGTACGTCGATGAGCGCGGCGGTGCGTGCGAGCGCCACCCCGGACCGCGAGGACCGCATCGTCCCGGGCGACATCGCCCAGTTCGCCAACCCCGGTGGAGGCACCGGCTTCGGCCACGGGATCGCCGGCGTGCTGTACGCCCTCGCCGAGACCGGCGCCGGTCCCTGGCCCGAGGCCGAGGAATGGCTCCTCGACCGGACCCTGGAGCCGCTCTCCGGCACCCCGCTCGGCTTCTACGACGGCCTGGCCGGCACGGCCTGGACCCTGCACCGGCTCGGACACCACGACCGGGCCCTCGCCCTCGCCGACCAGCTGCTGCACCAGCCCTGGGAGAGCGCGGGCCCCGACCTGCACGGCGGACTCGCAGGCATCGGCCTCGCCCTCGACGCCCTCGCCGCGGCGAGCGGCGAGGGCGAACTGCACACCGCTGCCCTGCGCTGCGCCGAGCTGATCGCCCGGCCCGGGCAGCGCCCCGCCCGCGCGGGACTGCTGTACGGCAACTCCGGCCCCGCCCTGCTCCTCGTACGGCTCTACGAGCGCACCGGTGACAAGGAACTGCTGGTCCAGGCCGCCCAGGCGCTCCACCGCGACCTCGACCGCTGTGTCACCAGCGCGTTCGGCACCCTCCAGGTGAACGAGGGCTGGCGCACGATGCCGTACCTCGGCGAGGGCAGCGTAGGCATCGGCATGGTGCTCGACGACTGGCTGGAGCACGGCCCGGACGAGCGCTTCGAGCAGGCCCGGCGCGAGATCGTACGGGCGGCCCAGGCGACCTTCTACGCCCAGCCCGGGCTGATGCGCGGCGCCGCCGGGATGATCCTGCACCTGGCCCGGACCACCACGCCGGGCCCGGGCACCGGACCCGCGGCCGTCGCCCGCCAGATCGACGCCCTGGCCCGGCACGCCGTGCCCTACCAGGGCCACCTGGCCTTCCCCGGCGAGCAGATGATGCGGCTGTCCATGGACCTCACCACGGGCACGGCCGGCGCCCTCCTCGCCCTCGGCAGCGCTGCGCCCGGTGGGCGCGCACACCTGCCGTTCCTCCCGCCGCTGCGCGAACGCGCGGCGGCCCCAGAGCCGGTCCCGTCCGGGACCGTGACCCATCGCACCACTCGAGAGAAGAAGAGGAACCGACATGACCCTTCTTGACCTGCAGTCGATGGAGACCCCGAAGGAAGAGATCACGGAGATGCACGGCGGCGGTGGCGGCGGCAGCCGGGCCAGCCTCCTGCTCTGCGGCGACAGCAGCCTCAGCATCACGACCTGTAACTAACCAGGTCACTCCGGGCCCGGGCGGTTCACCGCCCGGGCCCGCACCACGTCTTTGGAGGCGTCCGACGATGAGCCCACCCGACGCGGCGGACGGCCCGAAACGGGCGCCCGCCGAGGCGCGCGACGCCGACCGGGCACTCGTGGCGGCGGCCCGGCACAGCGCCGGGCGCACCGCCGCCGTCCTCGGATGCGCCGTGGCGGCCGCCGCGGCGGCGCTCGCCGAACCGGCGGTCCTCGGCCACACCCTCGACCTGCTGCTCCGCCGGGACCCCTCGGGCCCCACCTGGACCCTGCTGTGCGCCGCGGTCATCGCCGCCGAGGTGGCGCTGGACGCCGCGGCCGCACGTCTGACCGGCGAGGTCGACGGCCGCTCCACCGCCCGGCTGCGCAGGCTCGGGACCGCCCGGCTGCTGCGGACGGCCCCGCACCACGCGGCCCGCCACGCACCCGGAGACACCGCCGCACGGCTGACCGCGCACGCCACCGAGGCGGGGAAGGCCCCGGCCGCCGCCGCGCACGCCGTCGCCTCGCTGCTGCCGCCGATCGGCGCGGTGGCCGCGCTCTTCCTCATCGACGTGTGGACGGCGCTCGCCTTCCTCGCGGGCGTTCCGCTGCTCGCGCTCCTGCTGCGGACCTTCGCCCGCTCCACCCTGACCAGCGTCGCCCGCTACCAGCAGGTGCAGCTCGCCACCGCAGGGCTGCTCGTGGAGGCGCTGGCCGGGGCGCGCACGATCGCCGCCGCGGGTACCGCGGAGCGCGAACGCGCCCGGATCCTCGCGCGGTTGCCCGAGCTCGCCGCCGAGGGCAGGCGGATGTGGCGGGCCTACGGGGGGACGACGGCCCGGTCCGCGGCCCTCATGCCGATGCTCCTGTACACGGTCCTCGCCGTCGGAGGCATCCGGCTGTCGGCCGGAGCCCTCGGGGTCGGCGAACTCCTCGCCGCCATGCGGTACGCGGGCCTCGCGGCCGGCGTCGGCGGGGTGACCGGCGCACTGGCGGCCGTCGTCCGCGGCCGGGCGGCCGCCCGCCAGACCGCCGCCCTCCTGGCCCTGCCGGTGTTCGAGCACGGCCGGGCGGAACTGCCGGAAGGCGGCGCGGGCACCCTGGAACTGCGCGGCGTCCGGGTCGTGCGGGGCGGCTCGGCGGTCCTGCACGACATCGACCTGGTGATCCCCGGCGGCACCACGGTGGCGGTGGTGGGCCGGTCCGGCTCCGGCAAGACGCTGTTCGCCGCCGTGGCCGGCCGGCTCACCGACCCGGACGCGGGCGAGGTGCTTCTGGACGGCGTACCCCTGCGGGAGCTGACCGCCGAAGCGCTGCGCCGCGAGATCGGCTACGCCTTCGACCGCCCCGCGCTGTTCGGGGACACGGTCGGCGACGCGATCGGCTTCGGATCGGGTCCGGACCCCGGCCGCGAAGCCGTCCGGGCCGCGGCGCGTGCCGCCGGCGCCGACGCATTCGTACGGCGCCTGCCCCAGGGGTACGGCACGCACCTCGCCGATGCCCCGATGTCCGGTGGTGAGGTCCAACGCCTCGGGCTGGCCCGGGCGTTCTGCCACGCGGGCCGGCTCCTCGTACTGGACGACGCCACCTCCAGCCTCGACACCGTCACGGCCCGCGAGGTCGAGCGGGCGCTCGCGCACGAGGTCCGGCCCGGCACCCGGATCGTGGTGGCGCACCGCCTCTCTTCGGCCCTGCGCGCCGACCTCGTCGTATGGCTCGAGGACGGGCGGGTACGGGCGGCGGGCCTCCACGAGGAGCTGTGGCGGCACGACCCCGACTACCGGGCCGTGTTCGCCGCCGGGCCGGGGACGGCGGCCGGAGCGCAGGCGGCGCCGGACGCTGCCCCCGGAGCCGGGGCGGAGGCGGAAGCGGACGCCCGCCGGATGCCGGTGGGGAAGCGGGAGGTCGCACCATGACCGAGGCGGAAACCTGGCGCCGGGTCGCCCCCGAGGGCCGCCGCTTCCTGCGCGGCCACAAGCGCGCCCTGGGGCGGCTGGCGGCATGGTCGCTCCTCGAATCCGCGCAGACCTTCCTCGGCGGCTACGGAGTGGCCCGCGCCCTCGACGACGGCTTCCTCGCCGGCCGCACCACCACCGGCCTCGCATGGCTGGCCGCGGCCGGAGCCGGAGCACTGATCGGCGGGTTCGCCCTGCGCGGCGTGTTCGCCGGACTCGCGGACCTCGTGGAACCGCTGCGGGACGGCCTGATGCGGCGGGCGGTGCGGCAGGCACTGGACCGTGCGGTGGCCGACCCGGCGCGCGCACCGGACGCGGGCGCGGTGTCCCGGCTGACCCAGCAGACGGAAATGGCCCGTGACTCCTTCGCCGGACTGGTACTGACGGTACGTTCCTTCGTCTTCACCGCCGTGGGCGCCTTCGCGGGCATGGCGGCCCTGGCTCCGGTCCTGCTGCTCATCGTGCTGCCGCCCCTGCTGCTGGGCGTGGCGGCCTTCCTGGCCACGCTCCGCCCCATGGCTTCCGTACAGCGCCGGTCCCTGGACACCGACGAGGCCCTCGCGGACCGGGTGGGTGCGCTGGGGGAGGGGCTGCGCGACATCGTGGCCTGCGGTGGGCAAGCGGAGGCGCGGGCCCGGGTGGAGCCGCTGATCGCCGCCCAGGAGCGGCTGGCGCGCACGCTCGCGCGGTGGGCCGCTCTGCGCACCCTGGCCCTCGGTGCGGCGGGCCGGCTGCCGGTGATCGCGCTGCTCGCCGCGACGCCCTGGCTGCTCGGCCACGGGATCACCACCGGGGCGCTGGCCGGAGGCCTCACCTACGTGGTGCAGGCGTTGCTGCCCGCCCTCAACACCCTGATGACCGCGCTGGGTTCGGCCGGCACCCGACTGCTGGTGGTCCTCGAGCGCTTCTGCGAGCCGCCGCCGTCGCCCCCCGGCGCCCGCCGCACCGGCGAGGCGGGGGAGAGGGAGACGCCGGGGGAGACGGTGGATCCGGTGGAGCCCGACCCCGCGGCTGCCGAGTTCCGGGGTGTCACCTTCGCCTACGGCCCCGCGGCGGCACCCGTCCTCGACGGCCTCGACCTGGAGGTGCGGGCGGGGGAGCACCTCGCGGTGGTCGGACCGAGCGGCATCGGGAAGTCCACGCTCACCGCCCTGCTGGCCGGGATGCTGCCACCCGGTGCGGGGACGGTCCTCGTCGCCGGCGCCGCCGCCCGCCGGGAGACGGGTGCCACGGGCCCGGATCCGCGGCGGACCCTGCTGCCGCAGCAGGCCTACGTGTTCAGCGGCACCGTACGGGAGAACCTGACCCACCTGTCCGCGGGCGCGGACGGCTCGCTGCCCGGAGACGCCGAACTGCGGCGCGCCGTCGGCTCCCTGGGACTGGAGGGCCTCGTCGAGCGGCTGGGCGGCCTGGACGGCGAGGTGTCCCCCCGGCTGCTGTCCCGGGGGGAGTGCCAGCACCTCGCGCTCGCGGCCGCCTACCTCTCCCCGGCTCCGCTGCTGCTGCTCGACGAGGCCACCTGTCACTTGGATCCGAGGACGGAGGAGCGTGCCGAGCGGGCCCTCGCGGAGCGTCCCGGCACCCTGGTCGTCGTGGCCCACCGCGTCTCGTCCGCGGCCCGCGCCGACCGGGTCCTCGTCCTCGACGGGACCCGGGTCGTGTGCGGCACGCACGCGGAACTCCCGGCGCTCTCACCGCTCTACCGCGATCTGGTGGGCGGCTGGCACGGGACCACGGACACATGAGGCCGACCGACGCGGGCGTCGCGGATCAGACCCAGCCCGCCCCCTGGGATATCCGGATCGCGTCGATGAGGTTGCGCGCTCCGGTCTTCCGGGTCGCCGCGGCGATGTAGTTGCGTACCGTCCCGCTCGCCAGGTGCAGCGTACGGGCGATCTCGGCGATGGAATCGCCCTCCGCGGCCCGGGCCAGCACGCTGAGCTCGCGCGGGCTCAGCGGCACGGGGTCGGCCTCCATGAAGGCGGAGGCCAGCGAGGCGTCGATGAACCGTTCCCCGGCCGCGAGCTTGCGTACCGCCCGGACGAGCCGCACCGGCGAGCCGTCCTTGTCGACGTAGCCGCGGGCCTCGGCCCGGAACGCACGGTGCAGGGAACCGGGGGCACCGGTCGACGCGAGGACCAGTACCGCGGACGGTGACGCGAGGACCTGACGGTTCGCGCGTCCCGCGTCCGTCAGAGCGGCCGCCGTCCCCGGACAGTCGAGGTCGACGACCGTGACGTCTGGTCGTAAGGATTCGGCCTGGCGCACCGCGGTGCGCCAGCCCGCCGACGTCACCTGGAAGGGGCCTTCCGATCTCAGCAGCGCGGCCAGTGCCGACCGGACCAGGCTGACACTGTGCAGGACGAGGACCTTCGTCATCGTGTGGTCTCCTCGGTAGACGAACCAACGGCACCACGCGGCTGCCCCCGGACGGAGGAGATGGAACGTCACTTCAGGGGGCGCGCGGGGGCGTGTGGGCAAGTTGGCCGAGACACCGTGGAATTCGGGCTTCCTTTAGGCGGGGAATCCCCTTGAAGACCGTGCCCTTCCCGCCCCGCCGCGCCCCGGGAGGCGGTACGGGCACCCTCGCGCGCGAGCCCGGTTCGCGTCGCGGGTCAGATCTCGCCGCGCCAGGCGCCCGTCGCGACCCCGCGCGACTCGATGAACAGCTTGAACCGCTTCAGGTCACCCGCGACCTGACGTTTGACGAAGCCGAGCTTGTCCGCGGCGGACTCGGCCAGGCCGTCGGGGACCCAATTCATGTGCAGGACGACCTTGGTGGTGGTCGCGTCGATCGGCTGGAAGGTGACGAGCCCGGCCTGGCGGGCCTCCCCGCCGACCGTGATCCACGCGACGCGCCGGTCCGGGAGCTGCTCGGTGATCTGCGCGTCGAACTCGCGCTCCACCCCGTTCACGTTCGTCACCCAGTGCGTGAGGGTGTCCGTGCGCTGGACGATCCGCTCGACTCCCTCCATGAAGACGGGGAACTCCTCGAACTGGGTCCACTGGTTGTAGGCCGTGCGCACGGGGACGTTGACCTCGACGTACTCCTCGACGTGCGACATGCGATCCCCTTCCGTGTGGTCGGCGGCCCGCACCCCGCGGCGCGGGACCTGCCGCCGACATCCGCAGGCGCGGCTACCCCCACTCGGGATCCCCATGCACGGCCCGAGCGGCACGGCTCACTCATCCGTGGAAAGGCTCCGCTCCAGCAGCGCGGGAATGGTCGCGGTGAACAGGGGGACACCGAAGTGGTCTTTCCTGCCCCGTTCTGGATTCCGGGCCGTATCGGAAACGCTGCTTGCCCGCACAGACTGCGAAGTCCCCTGCCTCTGGGCGGGGGACTTCGCAATCTCTTGGAGCTGGTTCAGCAGGAGCCGGTTCAGCAGGAGCCGGTGAAGGGGGTGTGGCCGGCGTAGACGACGCCGTTGCGGTTGATGTCGACGGTCTCGCCGGGCAGGCCCATCGTGTGGCTGGCCCACAGGGCATGGCCGCCGCTGGTGTAGAGGACGAAGTTTCCGTCGCTCTGGTAGACGGCGTAGTTGCCCGAGTAGGGGTAGGTGTTGGTGGCCCAGCACACCGACTGGCCGTATCGGTGGATCTTGTACTCGACCAGGTTGCCGTCCGTCTGCATGACGAGGCGGTACCAGACCTGGAGATTGGCGATGGGGTCCCAGATGCTGCGCTGGATCATCTCGCCGGGCTGCAGGCTCTCGCCCCGGTTGAGTCGGTCGCCGTACTGGTGCTGTGCGCTGGCGGTTCCGGCTCCACCGAGTATCGCCCCGGTGATCAGGGCGGCGGTGGCCAGTGCCGTGGTGGCGGCACGGCGCAGTGTGGTCGGCATGGTGGGTCCCCTCTTGTAGCGGCGGCGCTGGTGGCCTCCGGTGGGTACGATGCTGCGCCGGACGCGCGGGGGCGGGCGAAGGTTTCGGCCTGGACCGAAAGGTCGAAGGACCCAGCCGGCTCCCGGCCGCGGTGATGGGGTACCGGATGTCGAGACGCGCGGGCCGGTCCTTGGACAAGGATGAGGATCGGCCACGGACGTTTCGGTAGTGGCGGGATATGCACCTTAATTGGATCACGACATCGTGCTTGGATGACGCCGACACAGCAATTCGTTTATGGCTGAACTGTTTTGACGGCCCATCGGTAACTCCTCGAAGTGTTCAGGTTACGCAGAGGGGAGAAATGGTCGACGGGTGTCAAATGGGTCATCCAGCGGCTCGACTTCCGCAAGATCCGTTATGTAGTGTTCCAGTTATTCACCGCCCAACGGGGGGCGGGCAGCGACTGCGGGCTTGGTCCGGACTATTTCCGGCGTGTGACGGGCCCCGCGGAGCCGGCAGACCACCGCCCCCGCCACGCTCCCTATAGGGGGAATGCGTGTCCCGACACGGGGGATCAATCATCCGGTTCCAGCTTTTGGGGCCCTTGAGCATTGCGCACGGACCCGAAACAGTCGTTCTCAAACCGTCCAAGCCGACCAGTCTGCTCGCCGCTCTCCTGCTGAATCCCGGCACCGTCGTGTCGACCACCTATCTGCTGCGTGCCGTATGGGACGAAGAACCGCCCGCCACGGCCCGCGCCGCATTACAGACGTGCGTCCTGCGGCTGCGCCGGCTATTCGCCAAGTACGGCATTTCCGCGACCACCATCGAGGCCGTCCCCGGCGGATACCGGATGCACAACGACACCGAGACCCTCGATCTCGTACTGTTCCGCGCGCTCACCGCCCGGGCCGGTACGGCGGCCGGGTTGGGGGAGGAGCTCTACCGGCTCCGGGAGGCGCTGTCGCTCTGGCAGGGGCAGCCGCTCGCCAACGTGGCCTCGCGGATGCTCCAGCAGGACGCGGTGCCCGCCCTGGAACAGGAGCGGCTTCGCGTGCTGGAGCGCGTCTGCGACCTCGAACTGGCCGCCGGGAACTGCCATCAGGTCCTGGTCGACCTCTACGAGAGCGCACGCCGCCACCCGGTCCGCGAACGCTTCACCGAGCAGCTCATCGAAGCCCTCTACCGCACAGGGAGACAGGCCGAGGCACTCGCCGAGTACCGCACGGTGCGCGACCAGCTGCGGGACGAGCTGGGCATCGACCCTGGCGCCGGACTGCGGCGCCTGGAACTCGCCATCCTGCGCGCCGAGGATCTGGCGCCCGCCCGGGAGCCGTCCGCGCGGGCGGTGACCGGGGGAGCGGCCCCCGTACCGGCCCTCGGCGCCGGTTCCGCCGGGGCGGACGCCACCCCGGTCCGGCCCGCCCGCGCGGCGCTCCCCGTACCGGCCTTCGCCGGGCGCGAAAGCGACCGCCGAGTCATGGCCGCACGGCTCACCGCCGCCGACGGACCGCGTCTGGTCGTCGTCTCGGGAGCTCCGGGCATCGGAAAGTCGGCGCTGGCCCGCCAGAGTGCCCACGAGGTTCAAGATGCCTTCCCCGGCGGGGTGTTCACCGTCCAGTTGGCGCATCCGGACGGCAGTGCGGTCACCGCGGAGGATGCGGCGCGGCTGCTGCCGGCGCCAGGACCCGGACGGCGGCTGATCGTCATGGACGGCGCGGCCGGCGCCTGGCAGGTGCTGCCGCTGCTGCCCGCCGCCGGGGACGCCTCCGTGGTCGTGACCAGCAGGCGCGGCCTGGCCGCGGTCGTCGCCACGCACGGCGGCGCGGTCCACCGCCTGGACGTCCTGCGCCCCGCCGAGGCGAACGGTCTGCTCGCCGGGCTCGTGGGCGTCGACCGGATCGCCGCCGAGCCCGCGGCGGCCAGGCGACTGGCCGCGGTGTGCGGCCACTTCCCGCTCGCCCTGCGGATCGCCGCGGGCCGGCTGCTGACCCGGCCCGGACTCTCGGTGGCGGACTGCGCGGCCTGGCTCGCCGAGGATCCCCCCTCGCGACTCGCCCTCGCCGAGGACGCCCGGCTGTCGGTGCCCGAGGTGCTGGGGCAGGCGCTCGGAGCGCTGCCCCCGGAGCTGCGGGCGGCGTTCCTCCGGCTGGGCACCCGTACCGAGGCCGACGGCCCGGCGTCCCAGGAGAGCGAGGCCGTCCTCGAACAGCTCGTGGACACCGGCATGTTGGAAGACGGGCCGCCCGGCCCGTACCGGCTCCACGACTTCCTTCGCATCTACGCGCGTTGGCACGTCCGCACGCACGAAACGGCTGCCGCTGCAGCGCCCCGTTGACCCCTCAAGTCCCTCTCACCTTCCTCCCAACCCCTCCCAACCCCTCCCACCCCCTCTCGTCCCCCTCTGCTTCCGCTTCAGCTGCCTCCCACTCCCGGTTCCTCCCCGATCCCGCCCAGACCGCACTCAGGGGTGTTTCCCATGGCTCACGCCAGCTACCAAGCCGTCGCCGCGACCCGTCCCCGGATCCGCCGGGACGTGCTGTTCACCGAGACGCCCGACGGCGTGCTCTTCCACAACGCCGACGGCGGCTTCCGCCTCACGGCCAAATCCGCGTACCGCTTCGCGACGCTGATCGTCCCCCACCTCACCGGCGAGCACTCCGTCGCCGATCTGTGCCGGGGGCTCGGCGAGGCCCAGCGGGCCATGGTCGGCGAACTCGTACGGACCCTGTACGAACGGGACTTCGCCCGGCCGGTCACCGCCCCGGCCGAGGACGGAGCCGGGCAGAGGGTGCCGGATCCGGACGTGGCCCGCCGCTACGCCCCGCAGATCGCGTACGCCGACCACTACGCGGACGACGCCGAGGCACGGTTCCTGCGCTTCCGGGAGACCCGGGTGGCCGTCATCGGCGACGACGAGGTGGCCCGCTGGTGCGCGAAGAGCCTGATACGCAACGGCTCCGCGGTCGTCGGCGTGACGGCCGGCCCCGACACCCCGGAGCTCGATGCGGAGGCCGCCGAGGCCGTGGCCGACGGCTGCCCGGTCGAACTGCGCACGCTGCCGCCGACCCCCGGACAGGAGCCCGCCTGGTCCGAACTGGCCGACTACGACCTCGTGGTGGTCACCGGCGGCCGCACCGCCCCCGCCCGGGTGCTGCCACTCCTGCGCGCCGGCATACCCGAAGGCCGCACCCTGCTGCCGGCCTGGACGTACGGCTCCGACGCCGTGATCGGCCCCCTGATGGAACACGGCACCCCCGGCTGCTGGGCCTGCGCCGCACTCCGGCTCGGGTCCGCCGCCGGACGCGGCACCGCGGCGGCCGCCGAGCTGTGGAGCGGTCTGGCCCTGCCCGGCGGCTTCGCCGCGGCCGGAACCGAGCCGGGGCGGCCACTGGCCGCGATGATCGGCAACCTGCTGGGGTACGAGGTGTTCCGCGCCACCTCGGGGGCCCTGCGCGCGGAAACCGCGGGGCAGCTGATCGTCCAGGACATGGCTTCCCTGGACGTCACGGCGGAACCGCTCCTCGCGCACCCCCGGTGCCCGTTCTGCGCACCGGGGGAGACGGAGGAGTCCCTGGCCGCCGTGGCGCCCGTGGACCTCACCGCGGCCGGCCAGTCCCGCTCGCCCGCCCTGCCGACCCTGGAGACCGCGCGCGAAGCGGACGCACTGGTCGAGGAGTTGAACCGGCGATCCACGCTCGTCCGCCCGTACGCCGGCCTCTTCACGCGCTACGCGGACGAGCCGCTCACCCAGATCCCCCTCAAGCTGAGCGTGGTCGAGCTGGGCATCGGCCACGCGGGCCCCCGGGCCATCGCCGCCTTCGACGTCCACCACGTCGCCGGGGCGCGGATGCGGGCCCTCGACGCCGCGGCCCTGGTCTACGCCGAGCACGTGGTCCCCGCGCGCGCGGTGGCGCCCCGGGCCGCCGGGGAGGCCGTCGCGGAGGGCTCGCTGACCGTCGCCTCCGGTCTGCCGGGCACGGCCGCCGTCTGGCAGCGGGCCGTCTCGCTCGTCACGAAGGAGCCGGCGCTGGTCCCGGCGGGCGCGGTACGCCCCTTCGGCCCGCACAACACCGACCGGCTCTTCGAACGCACCCGGGCCGGCGCGGGCGCCGGCCCCGCGGCCGCCGACGCGGCCGCCGCGGGGCTGCTGTCCGCGGTGTCCCACGACGCGCTGCTGAGGGCGGTACGCGGGGCCGCAGCCGTGCCCGTACCGCTGCGGGACGAGTCACCCGATGCCGAACTGACCTTTCTCGTACGGTCGTCGGAGCGGCTCGGGCTGGGCGTCGAGTTGCTGGACCTCGGCGAGGGCGCGCGGTCCGGGATCCAGGTGCTGCTCGCCCGGGCGGGGGAGCGCTGGGCCGTGGGCGCCGACCTCGACCGCCGGACGGCTGCGGCGGCCGCACTGCGGGACCTTCTGGGCGCCGTGCAGTACGAGCGGGACCCCGCCGCCTCCGGAGCGGCCGACACCGGGGACCCGCTGCTGCGGGACCTGGACGCGCGCACGCTCACGGCGTCGGTCGCCTCCCGCGCAGAAGAGGAGGCTCCCGCGGTCACCGGCTGGCCCGAGGTGCTGGACCGGCTGCGTACGGCCGGCCGCGACGCCTACCTCGTCCCCACGGGCTCCGCGGACCTGGCCTCGGCCGGGCTGCACACCGTCCGGGTGCTGCTCACCACCGCCCAGGAGCCGGGCGATGACCACTGATCCGCCCGGCCTGCCGGGTCTGCCCGGTCCGCTGACGGCCGGTCCGGAACTCGCCGACGCGCTCGGCCCGCAGGCGGCGGCCCGCTTCACGGCCCTGCTGGGCCGCGCCCTCGGGGAGCTCGGCGGCCCCCGGGTGCGCCTCTCGGTCCTGGGGCTCGGAGATGCCTTCACCCGGCCGGCGCCCGCCGCCCGGGCCGGTGACACCGCCTCCGTGTCCGTGCACCTGTACGCACACCAGGCGGTCGTCGGGCCGCCCGGCGGCTGTGCCCGCTGTCTGGAACGCCGCTGGCAGGCGGTACGGTCCGTCGCGCTCCGCGACGCGCTGGAACTGGGCGGCGGCACGCGGGCCACGGGCGACTGGCCCTACGCGCATCCCTTCGCCGTCGAGGCGCTGGCCGCGCTGATCGCGGCGGCGGCCACGGCGCCCGCGCCCGCGACGCCCGCGGCCATGGCCGCCGCGGGCGGCTTCCCCGAGGTCCGGCTGCTGGACCTGGGGACAGGCCGCGTACGCCGCTACCCGCTGGTCCCCGACCCGGAGTGCCCCGTGTGCGCAACTCCGGGGCAGGACACCGCCGAAGGGGCGGTGCTGGAGCTGCCGTCGGCACCGAAGTACCGACCCGGGGTCTTCCGTACCCGCCCCGTGGAGTCGTACGGGATCGACGTGGCAGCCTTCGCGAACCCGCTGTGCGGGGCGCTGGGACCCTCCCTCGTCCAGGACGTCTCCTCCACCTCCACATCCGCGACCATCGGCTGCTTCTCGATGCGCTCGGGCGAGTACCTGCGCGAGACCTTCTGGGGAGGCCACACGGACTCCTTCGCCCGCAGCGCCCGCGTCGGAGTGCTGGAGGGGCTGGAGCGCTACGCCGGAATGCGGGCCCGGTCGCGGACCACGAGCGTCACCGGTTCACTGAGGAAGTTCGCAGCCGATGCCGTCGATCCGCGCGAAGTGGGCCTCTACAGCGATGAGTTCCACCGACAGAACCCGCGCGTGCGCCCCTTCGACCCGGACCGGGAGATCGCCTGGGTGTGGGGCTGGTCGCTGCGCGACCGGGTGCCCCGCCTCGTACCGGAAATCCTGACGTACTATCACGCGCCCGGCATCGAGAACCGGTTCGTGCAGGAGAGCTCCAACGGCTGTGCCTCCGGTGGCAGTCAGGCGGAGGCCGTGTACTTCGGCCTGATGGAGGTCGTGGAGCGCGACGCCTTCCTGCTCACCTGGTACGGACGCCAGCCGCTGCCCGAGATCGACCCGGCGAGCAGTTCGCGCCCGGCCACGCGCTCGATGGTCGACCGGCTGGCGATGTACGGGTACCGGGCCCGGTTCTTCGACACCCGGATCACCTTCCCGATCCCCGTGGTGACGGCGGTGGCCGAGCGCTTCGACGGCGGCCCCGGCCGGATGTGCTTCGGCGCGGGGGCCGGTCTCGACCCGGAGTCGGCCCTGGACTCGGCGCTCTGCGAGATCGCCACGGACGCCGTCAACCTTCCCGGGCGCACCGAGCGCGACGAAGCCCGACTGCGTGCCATGGCAGCCGACTTCGGACTCGTCACGGCGCTGCACGACCATCCGCTCGTCTACGGGGTCCCGGAGATGGGCCGACACGCGGACTTCCTGCTGCGCTCGCAGGGGCAGGGGCAGGGGCAGGGGCAGGGGCAGGGGCACGGACGGCCGCGCACCGTGGCCGAGCTGCGCTGGCCCGACCGGTGGGGCTCGGCAGCTTCCGACGACGTGCGCACGGACCTGGAGCGGTGCGTATCGGCGGTCACCGCGGAGGGCTTCGACGTCGTGGTCGTCGACCAGACCATGCCGGAACAGCGGGCCCTCGGCCTGCACACCGTGAGCGTCCTCGTCCCCGGGCTGCTCCCCATCGACTTCGGATGGTCCCGGCAGCGGGCCCTCGGCATGCCGCGGATGTGGAGCGCCCTGTACGACGCCGGGCTGCGCGAGCGCCCGCTGGAACCCGCCGACCTCAACCCGGCGCCCCACCCCTTCCCCTGACCCGGCCCCCCTTACCCCGGCTCCCCCACCCCGCCCGCCGCCACCGGCGCCCGCCCCGAACGCAGGAGGACCCATGGGCTACGCCCATGTCTACGCCCACGAGATCATGCACCGCGGCCGGGTGCCGATGGAGCCCGCCGACTTCGTACCCGACTGGGCCGACCGGCCCCGCAAGGCCAAGTTCCACCCGGACGCCGAGACGATCCCGCTGCCGGACGGGCCGGATGAGCAGGCGGGGTCGACGGACGGGGCCGGGCCCGGGCCCGTGCCGGGATTCACCCTCCCGCTGCTGTCGGGGATGCTCAGGGACTCGTACGGGCTGACCGGGCGGCGGCTCGCGGTGCAGGCCAACACCGACCTGGCCGCGCTGCCGCACTATACGCACGCGAACTGGTCCCGGGGCACCGCCTCGGGCGGCGGGCTCTACCCGGTGGCCATCCACTGGGTGTCCGGACCGGGCGGGCCCCTCACCCCGGGGATCCACCACTACGCGCCGCACCAGCACGGGCTGCGGCGGCTGCTGACGGGCGACGTGACCGCGGAGGTCCGGGCGGCCCTCGGCGCCGGGTCGGGCGGGGGCGCGATCGGCGGCGCGGGCGGGAGCGCGGGCGGGAGCGCGGCCCCGGGCGGTGGCGTGGCCGCGGAGGCGACCCAGTACCTGGTCCTCAGCGTCAAGTACTGGCAGAACGCGTTCAAGTACAACAGCTTCTCCTTCCACGCCGTGAGCATGGACGTGGGCGCACTGGTGCAGACCTGGCGGCTCTGGGCGGCGCAGTACGGGCTGCGGATCGACCCCGTGCTCTGGTTCGACGAGGAACGCCTGGCCCGGCTGCTGGGCGTGGCGCCGCAGGAGGAAGGCGTCTTCGCGGTGGTGCCGCTGACCTGGGCGGGGGCGCCCTCCGGCGACGGAGCTCCGGTCCCGGGGACGGCCCGCACCGCGGACGTCGCCGTACGGCACCGGGACGTCGAACGCTCCCGCCGGGTCCTCGCCTTCGACACCCTGCTCCGCATCCACGAGGCCACCGCCGGGCGCGCCGCCGAACGTCCCGCGCCGGGGGCGCTGGACGCGGCCGCCGCGTTCCCGCCGCGGGGCGCCGGACCGCTGCCGCTGCCCGCACCCCCCGCGCCGCCGGCCGCCACCACACGCGCCCTGCGCGAACGCCGCAGCAGCTTCGGCCGCTTCGACGCCTCCCGGCCGGTCGAGGCCGAGCAGCTCGCCGCCGCGCTGGCCGACTGCGCGGCCACCGGGTACGGAACGGAGGCCGAGCGCCCGGGCGGGCCCCCGCTCACCGCGCTGTACGCGTTCGTCAACCACGTGGCGGGCATCGCCCCCGGCGCCTACGCGTACGACCCGGCCGCGCACACCCTGCGCCCGGTGAAACCGGGCCCGCCCGGCCCCTTCCTCCAGCGCAACTACTTCCTGTCCAACTACAACCTGGAGCAGGCGGCCGCGGTGCTCGTGCCCACGGTCCGCACCACGGCCGTCCTCGACGCCGTGGGTGACCGCGGCTACCGGCTGGTCGGCGGCACCGTCGGAGCCGTCGCGCAGACCTTCTACACCACGGCCGCCGCTTTCGGACTGGGCGCCGGCGTGGCCCTCGGCTTCGACAACATCGCGTACATCGAGGAGCTGGGGCTGACCGGGACCGACGAGGCACCCCTGCTGATCATGCTGCTGGGCCACGAGCGCCCGCGGCCGGCCGACTTCCGTCACGAAACAGCCTGAAAGGAGCGGGGAGATGGACACCACCGAGTGGCATGCGGGCGACCGCTTCATGCTGCGGGTCGCGGGGCTCGCGCTGTCGGCGGTCGAGGGACTGCGCGCCGCCGACACCCACCGCTGGGCCGAAGACGTCCTCGCCGCCGAGGCGGCGCTGCGCGAGGGCGCCGAGCGGCTGGGCGACGTACTGTACGAGGCGGTCGGTGCCACCGACCCGGCGCCGGACGGGCCGGGCGCGGCCCGGCGCCGCGCACTGCTGAAGCTGCGCCGCCAGATCCACAACGACCGGTTGCCGTCCCGCCCGGACGCGTCCACGCAGACGGCGGTGGAGGCCGTCGCGCTCGTGGACGAGGCTTCCGCCGAGCGGCTCGCCGGCTGGCTGCACCGGCGCCGGCTGCTGGACAAACTGCTGGCCGAGGGCCCGTCGCTGCTCAGGGGGGACCTGGTCCGCAACCGGGCCGCGCTGCGGGAGCTGGTGGCCGACGACCGGCTGCGGCTCGGGATGCTGCTGGCATCGCCGGTGCTCGAAGGGCAGCTCGACGGGTACGCGCGCACCCCGGGCGTGCCGGGCGGGCGGGCCCGCAAGGTCGAGCGGTCGGTCCTGTCGTACGTGTACCGCACGGCCTGCAAGACGAGCCCGTTCAGCACCTTCACCGCGGTGGCGACGGGCCGATTCACGAGCGGTGGCGTCTCGGGCGGTGGCGTCACGAGCGGTGGCCTCAAGCGCGGTGGCCGCACGGAGGTGGGCGCAGCGGCTCGTCCCCCAGTCGACGCAATGCGCGTGGCCGACGCGTGGACCAGCCACGTCCGGCTCAACGTCGTGGTCCTCGCCCGGCTCGCCGAGCTGATCCTGGCCGACCCGGTGCGCCGCCGCGACCTGCCGGTGCGCCTGGCCTCCGGCTGGGGCCACGAGGAGGACCGGATCCGCTACGTGCGCCGCTCGGTCACCGCCGGAGACGACGCGGCCGCCGTCACCTTCGACGCCGTCAAGGACCGGCTGTTCTTCCTGCGCCGCAGCGGCACCCTGGACCGCCTCCTCGGCCTGTTCTCCGAGCGCCCCGAGCTGCGGCACCGGGAGCTCACCGACTGGTTGGCCGCCGAGCAGGACGCCGACCCCGCGGACTGCGAGGCGTACGTCTCCGCTCTCCTCCAGCTCGGCATGGTCCGCGTGCCCTGCCTGGACACCGAGGTGCACAGCGGGGACCCGCTGCGCTCCTTCCAGCGCTCGCTCGCCTCCCTGGAACGGCCCTGGGCCGACCGGCTCGCGGCCCTGCTCGAAGCGCCCGCCGAAGCCCTGGCCGGCTATCCGGCGGCCGGGCACGCGGAGCGCGCCGGGCTGCTGCGGGCCCTGCGCACCGGACTGCGCCGGGTCCAGGAGGAACTCGGCGCACCGGACGCGGCGTTGCCGCAGACCCTGCTCTACGAGGACGTGAGCGCGGGCCGCGAGATCCCCTGCCCCGCCCCGGACTGGGCCGCGCTGCGCTCGGTCGAGCGGATCCTGCCCGCCTTCGACCTCACTCTGGCACAGCGGATCACCTTCGAGGGGTTCTTCACGGCCCGGTACGGCGCCGGCGGCCGCTGCGAGGACCTGCTGGGGCTGGTGCACGACTTCCACGAGGACTTCTTCGACCAGTACCTCTCGTTCACCGCCCGGCGCCGTCCCTTCGACGAGCACGGCGAGTACGTCGCGGAGGAGAACTGGCTGGGCCTGCCGGCCATCCGCGCCCTGGACTCGGCGCGCCGCGCCTTCATCGGCCGGATGCGTCAGGCCTGGACGGCGTACGGGGCCACGGCCGCCGAGGCGGCGGACCACCCGACCGTGCTCCGCCTCGAAGCGGCGGACCTGACGGCGGTCGCCACGGAACTCACTTCGCTGACATCCGAGTTCGCGCCACGCTGTCACCATCTCCAGCTCGCCCGGGACCCCGCCGACGGCTCCGCGCTGACCGTGCTGAACCGCTCGTACGGCGGACTCTCCTTCCCCTTCAGCCGGTTCACGCAGGTGTACGACCAACCGGACGGGGCGTCCGCCGACTTCTCCGGGGAACTGCGGGACACCGCACACCGGTTCACCCCTCCCGGCGCGGTCCTCGCCGAGGTCACCGGCGGGCCCGTCACCACCAACCTCAACCTGCACGGGCAGCTCACCGACCACGAGATCGTCTGCCCCGGCGAGACCGGCACGCTCCCGCCGGACCGCCGGCTGCACCTGGACGACCTGTACGCCGAACACGTGCCCCGGACCGGCCGGGTGGTGCTCCGCTCCCGCCGACTGGGGTGCGAGGTGATCCCCGTCTACCTCGGCTACCTGGTGCCGCTCGCCCTGCCCGCGATCCCGCGCACCCTCCTGCTGCTGTCCCCGTCGTCGATGTCCCCGCTCGACGTGTGGGCGGGCGTACCGGAGGGGCCGGTGCGCGACAACGTCACCTCGCGGCCCCGGGTGGTCCACGGGGACGTGGTGCTCAGCCGGCGCAGCTGGACCACCACGGCGGGGCACCTGCCTGTCCAAGGGGCCGAGGAGGCCGGGCACTTCCTCGGCTGGCAGCGCTGGCGGCGCCTCCACGGCCTGCCGGAGCAGGTGTTCGCGACCGTCTCGGCCGGCCCCTCGGCCGCAGGGGCCAAGCCGAGTTACGTCGACTTCGCGAGCCTCCTCTCGCTCGCGGCCTTCGAGACGCTGCTGCGCGATCCGCACCACCGCGTCGTCTTCCGCGAGATGCTCCCCGACCCCGGTGGTCCGCACGTGCGGACGGCGCGCGGCGGCCATGTCGCGGAGCTGGCCGTGGAGACCTTCACCACGACAGCGCCCAGAGAGCCCGAAGAACCCAGGCGACCCAGAGAAGCCAGGGAAGACCAGGAAGGCGGCCCCCGATGTCAGAGCTGACCCCGTCCACCCCCTCCACCCCGCCCCCCGCCGGGGCGCCGGGGACCCGCGGTGCCTGGCAGGCCCTGCACGTCTTCTACGCCGCCAACCCGCAGCCCCTGCTGGTCCGGTGCGTCCGCCCGCTCATCGCCGAACTCACCGCCGACGGGCTGCTCGCCGGTCACTTCTTCATCAACTACTGGCTGGAGGGCCCGCACGTGCGGCTGCGGCTGCGCCCCGCCGGCCCCGAGGCGGAGCCGGAAGTGCGCCGCCGCGCCGAGGAGGCCGTCGCCGGGTTCCTCAAGACCCGTCCGGCCCTGTACGAGGTCGACTCCGGATTCCTCAACGAGTTCTACAACACGCTCTTCGACATCGAGTTCCCGGAAGGGGACCGGGCCGCCTTCATGGGCCCCGACGGCCGGATGAACCTGCGCCCCAACAACTCCTTCTCCTGGGAGCCGTACGAGCCCGAATTCGGAAAGTACGGCGGTCCCGCGGGCATCGAACTGGCCGAATGGCACTTCGCCCGCTCCAGCGAGCTCGTCATCGACGCCCTGCACCGCATGAACCTGCACCTGCGGACCGTCCTGCTGGGGACCTCCGCCCAGCTGATGATGGTCATGGCGGCCGTCTTCCTGCCCGAGCGCGAGGAACTCACCGGATACCTCGACCGGTACTACGAGTTCTGGCACCAGGCCTTTCCGGGAACCGGCTTCATCGGCTCCGAGGAGTACGACCGCACCTACGGGCAGACCGCCCCCGGGCTCTCCCGCCGCTTCGGTGCCGTGCGGGAGGCGCTCGCCTCCGGGCAGACCGGCCGGCTCCCGGCCTTCCTCGCCGGATGGGCGGAGCACTGCCGGGAGCTGCGCGAGCGCGCGGAGGAGCTTGCCGTCGGCGGGGAGCTGGTCTTCCGTTCCTGGGACGGTACCCGCGACGAGCGGGTGACCGATCCCGCCGTCGCGCTGCCGCTGCTGCTCTCCCCGTACATGCACATGACCAACAACCGGCTGCACGTCACCATCCGCGACGAGGCGTACCTGGCCCATCTGCTGGGCCGGGTACTCCGTGAGGGCGCGGGCCGGGCCGAGGGTGCGGCGGTGGCCCCGTGACCGGCGCTTCCCCCGGGCCGGGCCCCGCCGGACTGCTGGAGCACCGGCCCGCCCTGCGGCCCGACGTGCTGCTGTCCGCACCCCTGCTCGACGGACCGGTCACCGTCCACCTCGTCAAGGACCCCGTTTCCGGTGCCTCGTTCGAGATCGGACCCAAGGAGTTCTTCCTCGTCTCACGGCTGGACGGCTCCCGCAGCCTTGCGGAGATCGGCGCCGAGTACGGACACGCCTTCGGCCGCCGCCTCGGCGAGGGCAACTGGCAGCAGCTGCTGGCCCTGCTCGGCAGCCGCCGACTGCTCGCCGGCGGCCCGCCGACGACCGCGCCCGGGCCGCCCCGCAAACCCCTGGAGGGCACCCTGCTCCGCGGCACGCTGCGGCTGGTCGCGGACGCCGACGCCACCACGGCACGGCTGCACCGCGCGCTGCGGCCACTGCTGCACCCCGTCCCGCTCGGCGTCCTGCTCCTGGCCTGCCTGGCCATGGAGGCGGTGCTCGCCACCTCGTTCGGGGAACTGGCCGACTCCTTCGGGTGGTTGTTGCGCAGACCGGTGCCGCTGGCCGCGGTGGCCACCCTCATGTGGCTGAGCACCGCCCTGCACGAGTTCGCACACGGCATCGCGGCCCGCCACGTCGGCGGTACCGTGGGGGAGATCGGCCTGCGGTGGCGGCTCCCGGTCGCCATCATGTACTGCACCGTGGACAACTACCGCTTCCTGGAACGGCGTAGGCACCAGGTGGCCGTCGCCTCCGCGGGCGCGTACGCCAACCTGCTGTTCCTGCTCCCCTTCTTCGGCTGGTGGGCGGCGCTCCCCGCAGGCGACCCCACCCGGCGGGTGCTCGGCGCACTGCTGCTCATCGGCAGCGCGCAGGCCCTCGTCAACCTGATCCCGCTGCCCCCGCTCGACGGCTACACGATGCTCGGCCACGCCCTGCGCGTCACCCGGCTGGCGCCCGCCAGCTCGGCGTACCTGCGGCTGCGGACAAGCGACCGGGCCGCCGCGGCCGCATACCCGCCGCGGGCGCGCCGGCTCTACCTCGGATACGGCATCGGCTCCGCCGTGCTCGTCCTGGCACTGGCGGCCGGTCTCGCGGGGGCCGTCTGGCACGCCGCCACCACTTGACCACGCCCCACACCCACGCCCACATCCACGCCCACATCCACACCCACACCTCGAACCGACGCCCCACGCCCGCCCGAACACCGGCACCACGGACACAGACAAAGGGACGCACGACCCATGACGACTGACAACACCCAGCCGCCCGACTCCCCGGCCATCGCCGTGCACGAGGTGCACAAACGCTACGGCGACCGCCGGGCGGTCGACGGGGTCTCCCTCGACGTGCGCCGCGGCGAGTTCTTCGGACTGCTCGGCCCCAACGGGGCGGGCAAGACGACCCTCATCGAGATCATGGAGGGACTGCGGCAGGCCGACGGCGGCACGGTCACCGTCCTCGGCCGGAGTCCCTGGCCCCGCAACACCGACCTGCTGCCCCGGATGGGCGTGCAGACCCAGGCCTCGGCCTTCTTCGTACGGCAGAGCGCGCGCGAGCACCTCGTCACGGTCGCGGGCCTGTACCGCTGCGCACCGGCGGCCGCCGACCGCACGCTGGAGAGCGTGGGGCTCACCGAGCAGCGGCACGTCCTCGTGGAGGACCTCTCCGGCGGCCAGCGCCAGCGCCTGGCCATCGCCTCCGCCCTCGTCCACAGCCCGGAGCTGATCTTCCTGGACGAGCCGACGGCCGCCCTCGACCCGCAGGCCCGCCGCGATCTGTGGGAGGTGCTGCGCGCCCTCAAGAGCGAGGGCCGCACGATCGTCTACACGACCCACCACCTCGACGAGGCCGAGGCGCTGTGCGACCGCGTCGCCATCCTCGTCGACGGCCGGATCGCCGCCCTCGACTCCCCGCACCGGCTGGTCACCGCGGCCGGAGCGCCCTCGCGGCTGCTGCTGCCCGTGGGCCGGATCGGTGTCGAGGAGGCCGCTGCCCTGTCCGGCGTGGACCGGGCCACGGTCCAGGGCGGCTCCCTGGTGTTGGAGACCTCGGCTCCCGGCAAGGTGCTCCGGGCCGTCGACGCGCTCACCGGACTGGAAGGGGTGATGACCCGTACGGCCACCCTGGAGGACGTGTACCTCGAACTCACCGGCGCCGCGCGCCCTGGTCCCGTACCGCCGGGCTCCGTACCCCCGCCCGCCTCGCACATCGGTTCCCAGGCCGGCCCCCACGCACAGACGGAGCACCAGGCATGAGCGCGTACACGGTCCTGACCGCCGCCGGCTACCGGGCGCAGGTCCGGGACAAGGCCACCCTCTTCTTCACCTTCGCCTTCCCCCTCCTCTTCCTCGTCGTCTTCGGCCTGATCTTCAGCGGGCAGGACGTCGAGGAGACCGGCCGCCCCTACATCTCGTACATCGCGCCCGGGGTGATGTCGTGGGGCGTGGCGAACGCGGCCGTCTTCGGCATCGCGTTCACCCTGATGCAGTGGCGCCGCGACGACCTGCTGCGGCTGATCCGGCTGACGCCCACTCCGCTGACCACCGTGCTCGCCTCGCGGTACGTACTGGCCCTGGCCGTCGGCGTGGTGCAGGCGGCCGTGTTCATCGCGGTGGCGATGCTGCCCGGTTTCGGGCTGGTCCTGGACGGACGCTGGCCGCTGGTACTGCCCGCGCTGGTGCTCGGGATCACCGCGTTCCTCGCGATCGGCGTGATCGTCGGCACGTACGCGAACACCCCGGAGGCCGTCGCGGCCATCGCCAACTGCCTGATGGTGCCCATGGCGTTCCTGTCGGGCTCGTTCCTGCCGCTGGACATGATGCCCGCCTGGCTCCGGTCGGTCTCGCGCGCCCTGCCGCTGCGCTACCTCAACGACGCCGCGACCGGCGCGCTCACCGGCAGCGGCTCCCTCTCCACCCTCTGGACCGGCTGCGCGGTACTGCTCGGATTCGCCCTCCTCTTCGGCGCGATCGGGCTGAAGACCTTCCGCTGGAGCAACCGGACATGACGACGACCCCCGTCCCGGTGCGCGACCCGCGCCCACCGCACCCCTCCGCCCCCGACGGGACCGCCCTGGAAGCTGCCCGCCGGGACCTCGCCGCGGAGCTGGGACCGCTCGGCGCCGTGGTCGTGACCCTCGGCGTCCACGACGCCCTGGGCCCGCGCGCCGCGGACCCGTTCGCGGCGGTCCGGCCGGGCGCGAGCGTGCACCTCACCGCGCGGGAGGTGCTCGTCGGCCCGTGGGGCGGCGACGGCACAGCTCCGGCGTGCGGGCAGTGCCTGGCAATGCGCCGCCAGCGGCTGCGCAGCCGCAGCGAGCGCGACGCGCTGGAGACGGGCGGGGGACCGGGCACCCCCGCGGGTCCCGAGTGGCCCCGGCTGTCCCCGTACGCGCGGGACGCGGCGTACGGGCTGTACGAGGCCGTCCAGGGCGGCCGGGTCGGCGCACCCGCCGGGGCGGCGGCCGACCGGGCCCTGCCCCAGGTGTCCCGGCTGGACCTGGAGACCCTGCGGATCCGGACGTACCCGCTGCTCGCCGACCCGCTGTGCCCGGACTGCGGCCCGCGCGGCACCGATGCACCGCGGCCCTTCGTACCCGCCTCCAGGCCCAAACCCGATCCGGGCGCGCAGCGGCTGCGGGCCGCCTCCTCGTACCCGATGCCGTACGGGGCGCTGGCCAACCCGGTGACGGGCGTGCTCGGCGGCGGCACCTGGCTCAACGTCACCTCCCCGACCACCGCGCCCGTCGCGGGCAGCGTGTTCATGCGCGGGTACGCGGGACTCACCGACGTCACCTGGAGCGGCCAGGCCAACAGCTTCGCCGCGAGCCGCGACCTCGCCTTCCTGGAGGGGCTCGAACGGTACGCCGGCACCCACCGCCGCACCGGGAACACCCTGCTCACCGCCTCCTACGCGGAACTGGGAGAGCGCGCCCTGCACCCGGCCGAGTGCGGCTTCTACGCCCCGCAGACCTACCGCGACGACCCCCTGCTGTCCCCCTTCGACCCCGAGCGGCCGATCCCGTGGGTCTACGGGCACTCGCTGCGCGACGACCGCCCGGTCCTGGTGCCGGCCCGGCTGGTGCACTACAGCGCGGGCCTCGCCGCCGACAACTTCGTCTTCGAGTGCTCCAACGGCTGCGCCATCGGCAGCTGCCTCGAGGAAGCCCTGCTCGGAGCGCTCCTCGAACTCGTCGAGCGGGACGCGTTCCTGCTCGCCTGGTACGGCGGACTGTCGTTGACCGAGATCGACTTGGCGACCGTACCGGGAACGGCGGTCCGTACGATGGCCGACCGGGCAGCCCTCCAGGGGTACGACGTGCACGCCTTCGACAACCGTGTCGACCTCGCGGTACCGGTGGTCACCGGGCTGGCGGTACGGCGCGACGGCGGCCCGGGACTGTTCTCCTTCGGTGCGGGCGCCGCGCTCGATCCGGCGACCGCGGTGGAGGCGGCCCTGTCCGAGGTGCTCACGTACATTCCGCACCTGCCCCGCCAGGTCGAGGAACGGCGGGACGAACTGGAGGCGATGGCGGGGGACTTCGACCGCGTGCTGCACCTGAAGGACCACGCCCAGCTGTACGGGCTGCCGGCCATGGCCCAGTACGTAGCGCCCTACCGGGAGCCCGTGGGCGTGCGCGCGATGGAGGAGGTCTACCAGGCCTGGGAGGAGAGCGGACGTCCGAGGACCGGGGATCTGCGGGACGATCTGCGGTGCGTCACCGACGAGTTGGTGCGCGCGGGCCACGACGTGATCGCCGTCGACCAGACCACACCGGAGCAGCGGCGGATCGGACTGCACACCGTCTGCGCGGTGGTGCCGGGGCTGCTGCCCATCGACTTCGGGTGGTCCCGACAGCGGGCCCCGTACCTGCCGCGACTGCGGAGCGCGCCGCGACGGGCCGGTCTTCGGGCGGCCGAACTCACCGACGCCGACATCCGGATGGTCCCGCACCCCTTCCCCTAGGCGTTCTCCCGCCGGTCCCCCGTACGGGCGGATGCCCCGGTCCTCGCACGCGAGGACCGGGGCATCCGCTGCTGCGCACCCCAAGGGTGGGTCAGACGGGGTCAGGCGGAACAGGAGGTGGTGCTCGTGGTCGAGGAACACGTCGAGGTGGAGCTGCAGCTCGTGGAACCGGCGAGCACGACCTCGCTGGCGTCCGAGTAGTCGGAGATCTCGAAGGTCTCGGACTCCAGCTCCAGGATCTCGTCGGCGAGCGAGGCGAGCGGCGACTTCTCCATGGTGACTCCTTCAGGCGTGGGGACGGGCACCGGGACGTGCTGTGCCCGCCCCCCATCAGAGCCGGTGCCTGCCGCACGGGACACGTCGCGCCGCTGACACTCCGCTGACACAAGATGTCAGCGCTCTGCCCTGCCCCCTCCCACCCCGCGGGGCGATCATGGCGGCATGACCGGCCACGCACCCGTACCCGTACCCGCGCCCGCCCCCGCACCGCTCGCCCGACTCGAAGGCTCACTGCGCGACCTGACCGCCTTCTACCTGGAACTGCACCGCGATCCGGAGCTGTCGGGCCTGGAGCGGCGTACGGCCGAACGCTTCGCCGGGCGGCTGGAGGCGGCCGGGTACGCGACCACGCGCGGCATCGGCGGACACGGAGTGGCCGGGGTACTGCGCAACGGGGACGGGCCCACGGTCCTGCTGCGGGCCGAACTCGACGCCCTGCCGATGCGGGAAACCAGCGGACTGCCGTACGCGGCCGAGGGGGAGGCGGCGCACGCCTGCGGGCACGACCTGCACCTGGCCGCGGCCGCGGGCACCGCCACGCTGCTGGCCGAGACACCGGGAGCCTGGCGCGGCACCCTGGTGGTGGTCGGGCAGCCCGCCGAGGAGACGCTGGAAGGGGCCCGGGCGATGCTCACCGACGGCCTCTACCGGCGCTGCGGCCGGCCGGACGACGCCCTGGCCCAGCACGCCGCGCCGCTCCCGGCCGGGATGGTCGCGCACGGGTACGGGCCGGTGACGGCCGGCAGCGTCACCTTCAGGGTGGTGGTGCACGGCCGGGGCGGGCACGCGGGCGCCCCGCACCTCGCCGTGGACCCGGTGGTGACGGCGGCCCACGTGGTGACCCGCCTTCAGACGGTGGTGGCGAGGGAGGCCGCGCCGGCCGAGCAGGTGGCGGTGACCGTCGGCTCCTTCCGGGCCGGGGACCGGGCCAACATCATCCCCGACCGCGCCGAACTGGCCCTCACGGTCAGGGCGGTGGGCGAGCACTCGCTCGCCCGGGCCGCCGCGGCGGTGGAGCGGATCGTGCGCGCCGAGTGTGCTGCGGCGGACTGCCCCCGGGAGCCGGAGATCGTCCGGCTCTCGGTCTCCCCCGTCACCCATCCCGATCCCGGGGCGACGGCGGCCCTACGGGAGGCGCACGCGGCCGAGTTCGGGCCGGAGAGGGTGGCGCTCTGGCCGCCCTCGCTCGCCACGGAGGACTTCGCCCTGTTCGGCGACGCGGGCCTGGACGTGCACGGCGAGCGGGGCATCCGGCTCGGCTACTGGATGCTGGGCACCGTCGGCCCGGCCGCCTGGTCCCGGGCGCCCGGCCGTACGGCGGCCGAGAAGCTGGCCGCCCTGCCGGCCAACCACGCGCCGGACTTCGCCCCCGACGCCCGCACCGCGCTGCCCGCCGGGGTCCGCGCCCTGACCACCGCGGCACTGACCCGCCTCGGGTCCCCGTAACGGTCCCCAGGATCAGGAACCGCTTCGACGATCTGAAGGACGCCGGGCCGATCGAGCAACGGCCGAAAGATGGTCGCGCCTCGGGCGGGCGGCTCGTCGAACCAGAAGCGCAGGATGTACAGCCGGCAGGAGGGGGCGAGCGCGGGACGGGTCCAGCTGGTAGGCCCCGCAGAGCACTACGGTGGCCGGACCGCCGTCTCCGCTCCGGTCGACGCTGTCCGAGGCATAGGCGTCGTACAGCTCGTGGTCGCCGCGGCCTCCTTCAATCCCGCCGAGGCCGCTCTGCGTGCCGGACTGCTGCGCGAACGCTGCGGCCCTCCCATGGCCGACTACACCGCCGGGCCGGTGGGCGCGGCGCTCGACGGCCCGGTGGACACCCTGCTCAATCTCGTCCCGCTGAGTCCGCCGGACGCCGCAGCTCTGGCACGTGTGCTGCGGCAGGGCGGGAGGCTCGTGTCGATCGCAACCCCGATCGAGCCGTCCGCCGATGCCGGGGTGAGCGCCGTGCACATGGTCGCCCGCAACGATGTCGCGCAGCTTGCGGCGCTCGTGGAACTCGTCGACGCGACTGTGCTCGGCATCGACATCGGCGACCTCCGTCCCCTGGCAGGCTTCGCCGACGTCCACCGCCGCAGCGAAGAGGGCCAGACCCGAGGCAAGGTCATCATCACCCCTTGACCCCGCCGGTGCGCAGCCCCGCCGTCTTGCGGCTACGTAGAAGGCCAGTACCGCGCTCTGTGTGGCTGCTCAGCGGGACGTCCTTCGTCACGCCTTTCCGTGTCCGGCGGCGGCGTTGAGGATGTGGCGGATGATGGCAGCGGCTTCGTTCGGGTGGTGGTCCAGCCAGCTGGTGAGGTGCTCGCGGACGACCTCCTGGACGTAGGAGTCGGCTTCGGGATTGGAGAGTTTGGTCCGGGTGGAGCCCTCGAAGACGGGGCGGGCGAGCTTCACAGAGATGACTGCGGTCAGCCCCCGGTAGACGGCTTCGGCAGTGATGTCTTCGCCACGGCGACGTAGTCTCGTAGACCCTCTGTGTGGTGGTAGCGGACCGGACGCTCCGGACGCTCGTCGGTGAGTGAGATGGCCAGGCCCCCGTGGAGGAAGGCCAGTTCCTGGAGGCGCTGCGACAGCGTGGCGAAGGAATACAGGGTGGTCTCGAAGATGTCGCCGTCGGGCAGGAACACCAGCGTGGTGCCGTGTCCGCTGTTCGCCTCGTGCCTCGTCAGCGCCGTGGTCGGGATGCCCTTCTCGTACTCCTGGGTCCAACGGTGGCCGTCTCGGTGGATCTCGACCGTGAGACGGCTCGACAGCGCGTTGACCACGCACAGGCCCAGGCAGCCGAGCCCGCCGGACACCCAGTAGCCGGTGCGGGGCTTGGAGCCGAAGGAAGACTCCGTCAGCTCGCGTTCGACGGCCGTCTTACCGTCGGGCCCCTGTACCTCGACGGGCAGGCCCCGCCCGTTGTCCGCGACGCGAACGCCGCCTTCGGCGGTGATGGTGATGTCGATGGTGTCCGCGTGGCCCGCAACGTACTCGTCGACGGCGTACGCGACGACCTCGTACACCAGTTGATGCAGGCCGCGCTCGCCGATGGAGCCGATGTACATGCCGGGGCGCTTGCGTATCGCCTCGCGGCCCTCGAGCACCTGGATGTGACTGGCGTCGTACTCGCTCGCGTTCACGGGTTGACTGGGGTTGCCGGACTCGGTCATGAAGCACCCTTCCTGGGTCGTCCAGTGCATGTGTGTGGGTGGGTGTCACCGAAGGGCCGACGCGGCTTCCACGCCGTCGGCCGTGCAGGTACATCCTATTCAAGCTGAAGGTAAATCAGCAGGTCAGGGCCTATGTGGCGAGGTCCCGGGCGGGTGCGTCCAAGGCTTTGCCGAACCCACGGCTCTGGGAGGACGCCGCTGGGACCGGAGCTGCGCGAAGGCCCCGCCACAGGCGCGGGAGAGGCATTCCAGGAGCGGCCCGAGGGGCCTTTCGCAGCGCATTTTCCGGGCACACTCCCAGGTGGTACCTGCCTTCAGTTAAACCTTTGCCCAGGAACGGATGGCCAGCTAAGTTCGCCCAAGCCGTCCCTGTGGTTCCGGACCGGCACTGTCGACGAGGAGGTGTGGAGCACATGCGTACGAGTGCCCAGCAGGTGAGCCCGCGCACTGACCTTTGCCACCTCCTATCGACGGAGACACCTTGTCGCTTCGCATCACCCCACTGACCGACCCCGCTCACGGGGCGCACAGCCGACGCCTTGCATGGCTGGCATCCGACGCCGATTCCATCCCCGTGGGGACGGCCTTTCTCCGCCTGTTCGATGGCGGACAAGAGCACCTGGCCGAACTGACCCTCCACGTCCATCCCGCGGAGCGCCGCGAGGGCGTCGGCTCCAGGCTCCTCGACTCCGCCGTGGCAGCCGCCCGGGACAATGCCCGACGCTGCGTCAGCGCGCAGGCCGAGGCCGGATCGCCCGGCACTCGCTTCCTGCCGGCCCACGGCTTCCGCAAGGTGCTCACCTTGAGATTCGCCCGCTTGGCGCTGGCCGACGTGGACCTGACCGCCCTCGCCGAGATCATCGATCGTCCGCATCCCGGCTATCGGCTGGCGTCATGGCAGGGAACCGTCCCCGACGACTTGGCCCAGACGTTCGCCGCCTCACGCCGCGCCATGGACGACATGCCCATGGAAGACACCGACCACGGCACCGTCACCTGGGACGTGGACCGGGTCCGGGCCGCAGCGAAGGCCGTTGAAGACCGCGGAGACCAGCTGCACACGGTCGTCGCCATCGACACGGCCGACGACTCGATCGCCGGGTTCACAGAACTCGTCGTCCCCGGCAACGGCACGGGTGATGGCCAGCACTACGGCACCGGCGTGCTCCCCGAGCACCGTGGACACGGCCTCGGCCGATGGATGAAGGCCGAGTCGATCCGACAGGCCCACGGGCGCCATCCAGACCTCGGTGGCCTCCTGACCGACACCGCCGACAGCAACACGCACATGAGACACATCAGCGACAGCCTCGACTACGTGCCCACCCACACGACAGTCCAGTACCAGCTCGACCTGTAGAGACAAGCGGACGACGGGCCGGACCTGGGCATCACCTGGTCCGGCCCGTCGGCATTTTCACAACAGGCGCTCACCGGTCCGGTTGCCACGCCGCCGCGCACAGTGAGGTCTCGGCCGCCTCGGCGTACAGGGCCGCGCCCAGCCAGGCGCGGGCGAAGTCGGTCGGGTCGGCGGGGAGCAGGCGGCCGAAGGGGTCGCGGCCGCGCCGGGTGGCGGTGCGCTGCAGTTCGGCCAGGAGATCGGCGGCGGTGGGGAGGGCCGAGCGGCGCAGCTGCCCGGCGTCGGCCGACAGCGATCCGGGGACGGCCAGGAAGGGCCGTCCGGCGGCGACGGCCTGTTCGAGGCGGCGCCGCAGGAGGTGGAGCGGGGCCGGGTCCGCCCCACGGCCGGCAGGGACCTGGGCGACGGGCGGCGGTGGGACGGAGGGGAGGTCGGCACGTTGCAGCCGGTCCAGGCCCAGGTCGACGCGCCGGGCGGGATCCGCCGGATGGGCGGCCGCCAGCAGCTGGAGGCTGGGCCGGGAGTCCGGGACGAGGCGGCCGACGACGCGCAGGCGCGTGCCGGGCAGGGCCGCCAGCATCCGGAGGTTGTCGCGGTACGCCAGCGCGGGATGGTCGTGGGCCGCGGTGAGGCGGAGCGTCAGGTCCTCGCACGTGGCGAGGAGGCAGTCGCCGCCGGTCTCGCGGGCGGGGCCCAGGATCGTCACGTCGAGGAAGAGCAGGTCGCCGCCGGGAGCCTGGGAGTGCAGGGCGCGAGCGGCCTGTCCGGCGGCCGGCGGGGCCCACAGGGCGGCGATGGGTTCGTCCGTCCAGGCCGCGCCCGCCGCCTGGACCGCCTTGCTCCCGGCGCCCGCGCCGAGGCGGCCGGTGGGCGAGACGGTGGCCCCCGACAGGGCGAGCCCGGCGTGGGACAACTGGCGGTGGGTGAGCGCGGTGTCGCCCAGGCGTACGGTGCGCCCGGCAGCCGCCGTGGCACGGCCGGGGCCGCCCGGGGCGATGTCCGAGACGGTGTAGAGGCGGCCGTCGGCGGCGGCGGTCCAGGTGATGGCGCCCGCGTAGCCGCCGGCGGTGATCAGGGGTTCGGTGAACAGGCCGTACAGGCGCAGGGATCCGTCCGGTACGTAGGTCTGCCGGGCAGTGCCGCGCAGGGCGGCCAGTTCGGGGCCGGTGGCGTCGGGCAGCCGGTGGGCGGTGCCGAGCAGTTCGCGGACGGCTGCCGTGAGGTCGGCGAGGCGGTGGGCGGGGTCGGCGGAGCGGGCGGAGCGCAGCGCGGTGACGACGGAGACGGCGGCCGCAGCCGGACGGGGCAGGCCGCCGAGCTTGGCGGCGTGGGCCGCCCGCAGCAGTTCGGACTGCAGGACGGCTCCCGCGCCTTCGATGCCCGTGTCGAGCACGGCGGCGCCCGCGGCCCACAGGTGGCCGGCCGCGGCACGCTGCTCGGGGGTGGCCGCGCTCACCTCGGCATGCGGCGGCTCCGGGGATCCGGCGTCCCCGCCGGGGGACGATGGCCCGGCGTCCGCGTCGGAGGACGGGCGGGCCACGGGGTCGGCCACGGGGTCGGCGACCGGCGCGGCGGACGCGATCGCCGCCCGGTGTAGGCAGCCCGGCGCGAGCAGGCAGCCGCAGCGGATCCCGTCCGCCGTGGCCACCACCCCGGCGGGGGCGTGGAGTTCCAGGCCGGTCTCGTCGTCGACCGCGATCCGTACGGTGTCGCCGTCGCGGGTGACGGGCCGGTCGGCGATCTTGGTGATGGCGGCGTCGAGCCGCTTGCGCAGCCTGGGCGAGAGCGCGCCGACGATCTCGGCGGTCACGGCGGGCGCGACGGCGGGCAGGTGTCGGCTGTGCTGGCTCATGCGATCTTCTCCCCTACCCAGCGGGCGAGTTCGAGCGGGCTGAGGGCGGCCACCGGCATCCCTGCGGCGACGAGCTGGCCGGCGACGCCGGTCGAGTACCGGGGGCGGCCGGCGTCGTCCAGGCTCGCGCAGCCGAGTACATGGCATCCGGCTCCGACGAGGGTGCGCACCTCGGAGAGGAGCCCGCCGACCGGATGGCCCTCCTCGAAGTCGCTGATCACGACGACCAGGGTGCGGGACGGCACGGTCACCAGCGTGCGGGCGTGGCGCAGCCCGGCGGCAATGTGGGTGCCGCCGCCGACCCGTACCTCCAGCAGCAGGGACAGAGGGTCGTGCACGTGGTCGGTGAGGTCGATGACCTCGGTGGAGAAGGCGAGGAAGTGGGTGGAGACGGTGGGCACCCCGGCCAGGACGGCGGCGGTGAGGGCCGACCAGATGGTGGAGGCCTCCATGGAGCCGGAGACGTCGGTGACCAGGATCAGCCGCCAGTCGGCGGCGCGCCGGGCGCGGGAGCGGAACACCGGGTGCTCGGGGATGACCTGGACGCGGCCGTCGGGGGTCCGGCGCGCGGTGGCGAGGTTGGCGCGCAGGGTGCGGGCCAGGTCGAGCCGTCCGCCGGGGCGTCGGCTCGGGCGGGGCAGCGTCATGCCGGTCAGGGCGGGGCGCAGCCGGGTGGCCAGCTGCCGGGTGAGTTCGTCGACGAGCCGGCGGACCAGGGGGCGCAGTGCGCCGAGCCGGGCCTCGGGGAGGCCGCCCGCGTGCTGGAGGACCGTGCGCAGCAGGTCGACGGAGGGGCGGACGCGGGCGGGGTCGAGTTCTCCCAGGACGTCGCGGCGGCCGGCCGCGGCGGCCGCCGCGAGGACTTCTTCGCGGATGCCGGGGCCGAACAGGGCGGACAGTTCCTCGGACCATTCGCGGACGCCGGGGTAGGGCGCCTGGCGGCCGCCGCGGTTGCCCGCGCCGAGATCGCCGCGGGAGCCCTCGCCGCGGCCGCTGCCGTACAGCTCGTCCAACGCGGTGGCCAACGGGGCTGCTGATGGGGGCAGTTGGTCGGTACGGCGGCCGAGCACCAGTCGCCAGCGGTCGGCGGGGGCCAGGACGCGGTCGCGCGCCGGTGCGGCCTTCCCGGCCGTGCTCCCGGACGCGGCGGGCGCCGCCGGGAATGCCGTCGGCGGCAGGCCGGCCCGCTGTGCGGCCGCGCGGTCGGCGGTGCCGCCGGGCGCAGCGGCGTCCGGGGCCGGTGGGTGGCCAGGGGAGTGCGGTGGCGTACCGGTCGGACCAGGGGTCGTGGGCTCGGCCAGGGGGGCGGGTGAGGGTTCGCCGGGGCGGTGATCGCCGTCATGCGGCGGCGTCGCGGACGGTCCGCGGACGTCGGGCCCCGCCGGGAGGGCGGGGGGCAGGAGGCCCAGCCGGGCCAGGGTCCCGCGGGCGGCGAGGTCGGCGCGGGTCCACAGCGCCAGCGCGGCCGGGTCGATGCCGTCCGTGTCGGTGACCAGGCCGACCGCGTCACCGAGCCGGTCTTCCACCGCCGTGAGCAGCCGGTCGCGGGAGGCGGGGCTGAGGGTGTCGAAGCCGCCGCGCAGCGCGGGCAGGCGGTCCAGGAAAGCGGTGTCCGCGAGGTCGGCGACGCGGTCCAGCACCGGGTCGAGGACGGGGGCCATGGTCTCCAGGAGCGGGGCGGCCGCGGTGAGCAGGCCGGTGAGGCGGGCGGTCAGCGCGGTCCGGGCGGCGGCGTCGGTGGCCGCGTCAACCCAGGACGCTGTACGGGTGCCGAAGGCGCGGGCGTCCTCGTGGCCGAGCAGGACGCGGACGGCTCCGGCCGCGGCGGACATCAGCGGCGAGCCGTCGGCGGCCAGCCGGGTGAGGGCGTCGGTGAGCCGGATCCCGCCGAAGACGTCCGCGCGGTGGGCGAGTTCGAGCAGTGCTCGGGCGTCGTCGGGGTCGTCGGATCCGGTGAGGCCGTCGACCTGGCGGACGGCGGCCGAGGTGAGCAGTTCGCCGGCCGCCGCCGACCGCGCGGCGCGGTCCGGGTCCGGGCCGAGTCCGGCGATGTGGCCGGCCCGGATGCGGTCCAGCAGGCCGAGGGCGGCCAGCAGTTGGGGCAGCGTGCCGGTGGCCGGGACTGCCTCGCCCAGTTCCGTGAGCCGTTCGTCGGCCAGCGCGGGCAGTCCGCAGGCGGCGGCCTCCGCGAGCCCGTCGATGCTCTGGGCGGCGGTGGGTCCTCCGTCGTCCTGTTCGGTGCGGCGGCGTTCGCGCAGCAGGCCTTCGGCGGCCTGGGCCGGGGTGACGCCGCGGATTGCGGCGGCGGTGAGCATGGCGGCGGTGGCCGGGGTCCAGCGCACCTCCCACCGGGTGGTCAGGGCCTCGCCGGCGCCCGCGCCCGTGACGGGCGTCGAGGTGGCGTAGGGGATGCCGCAGACCGACAGCCGGCGCAGCAGGAGTTCGCGGCGGCGGTCGAGGTCCGAGCGCAAGGGGTCGAGCCGCAGGTCGCGGGCGGCGGGGCCCGTATCGGCGGGGCCGGGCAGGCCCAGGGCCGCGACCTCGTCCTCGACGGCCGGTGCCAGACCGCTGCGCGGGGCGGCGGGCGCGGGCCGGCCGGAGCGGGTGCCGACCAGGACCCGTTCCAGCGACCGGGCGACCGCGCGCCCGCGGCCGAGCGGTTCGCCCTGGGTCAGTACGGTCTGCACGGCCTCGATGAGTTCGCCGCGGCCGGGCGCGGGCAGGCCGCGCAGTCGGGCGAGGTCGCCCGCCAGCCGGACGATCTCGCGGGCATCCGCGGGCCCCGAGGGGTGGTCCTGTGCACGCAGTTCGCCACAGATCCGTACGGCCGTGGTGAGCAGTGCCTCGTCGATGGCGGCCGGACGGCCCGCCGCCTCCAGGACGAGGTGCTGCCATTCGGGGTCGCGGATGCCGGCCGGGTAGCCGGACCGCTCGTCCAGCAGCGGATAGGTGTACGGGATGAGGGAAACGGTCCAGGCCGGACCGCTGGGGAGCGCGTCCCCGGGCGGCACCGGGCCGGGCCCGGGGCCCAGCAGCGCCGGGGTGTGGAAGGCGCCCACGACCACGGCGGCCCGGCGGCCGGCGGCCGTGGCCTCGTCGATCCGGGCACGCATCCAGCGCTCGCGGGCCAGGTCCGACTCGGCCACCGCCCCGGCCCGTTCGGCGTCGTGTCGCAGTGCCCAGCCCGTGAGCAGGGCGGCGCGGCGCAGCGCCTCGGGCGAGGAGCCGGGGGCGGCGGTTTCCACCAGACGGTCCCACAGGTCCTCGCCGGGACGGCCGGTGAGGCGGGCGGTGAGCGCCTCGCGCAGCCCGGGTCCTTCGTGGCCCGCGCCGGCCGGGCGCCGGGGCTCGTGCCGGGGCTCGTGACGGGCCGGGTCGGACAGCGGAAGGTCGCAGGCGATCACGGGGATGTTGTGGCGGGCGGCCCAGCGCAGGGCGACGAGTTCGGGGGAGAAGTCGGCGAACGGGTAGAAGGCGGGCCCCCGCCCGTCCCCGCCGTCCCCGCCGTCCCTGCCGGAGGCGGCGGGGACGGCGGCCAGGGCGACGGGGGCCCGGGTGTCGGCGTGGGCGAGCCAGGGCAGCCACTCCTGCAGCTCCGCGGGGAGCTCGACGAGCAGCACCTCGGGCTTCGCCGCGTCCAGTAGTTCCGGCATGACGGCGGCGAGCGAAGGCGCGTGGTGGCGCACGCCGATGAGGTACGGGGCGGTGGGGTCGGTCAGGGCCGCCACCGCCTCGTCCGGAGTCATGGCGGGGGCGGTGGAGTTGGACGGGGTCGTGGAGCCGGACGGGGTGGTGGAGCAGGACGGGGTCGTGGAGCCGGACGGGGCGGTGGAGCCGGCAGGAGCGGTGGAGCCGGACAGGGCGGTGGAGGCTTCCGCAGTGGTGGCGGACGCCGGGGACGGAACGGTCATGGCGTCAGCTCTCCAGGGCCGGGCGCAGGTCCCACAGCGTGCGCCAGGTCGCCGAACCCTGCTCTGCGCGGCGGCGCACCGCGCCGTCCCAGTAGCCCAGCAGCCGGGCGGCGTCGGCCGGGTCGTCCTTGCGGACCACGCCCAGAAGGTGGCCGGGGAGCAGGGACAGCACGTCCCGGTCGCCGGGGAAGTACGCGGCGGCCAGGGCCAGCGAACCGGCCACGGACACCGCCTCCGCGGTGCTCATCACCGTGGAGGGGCGCTCGACCTCCCAGCCTTCGGCCGACCGCCCGTCCCGCAGGTCGCGGAAGGCGGTCACGAGGGCCTCGAGGATCGCGTCGTCCACCTGGAAGGGGGCGCCGGCCCGGGTGACGGCCGCGTGGGCCTGGCGGCGTACCAGGGCGGTCTCGGCGTCCAGGTCGCCGATGGGGCCGACGGTCTCGAAGTTGAAGCGGCGCTTGAGGGCCGCGGACATCTCGGAGACGCCCCTGTCGCGCAGGTTGGCGGTCGCGATGAGGGTGAAGCCGGGGGCGGCGTGGGCGAGGGCGTCGGCGCTGCCGGCCAGTTCCGGGACGGCGATGTGCCGTTCGGACAGGAGGGAGACCAGGGCGTCCTGGACCTCGGGCAGGCAGCGGGTGATCTCCTCGATGCGGGCCACCGCGCCACGGGTCATGGCGGTGAGGACCGGGGAGGGCACCAAGGCCTGCCGGGTGGGGCCCTGGGCCAGGAGCAGCGCGTAGTTCCAGCCGTACTTGAGCTGGTCCTCGGTGGTGCCGGCGGTGCCCTGCACCACCAGGCCGCTGGTGCCGCACACGGCGGCGGACAGCAGCTCGGAGAGCATCGACTTGGCGGTTCCGGGCTCGCCGACGAGCAGCAGCCCGCGTTCTCCGGCCAGGGTGACGACGCAGCGTTCCACCAGGGCGCGGTCGCCGACGAACTTCTGCTCGATCACCAGCTTGCGCGGGACGCCGTCGGGCGCCGCGGCGCCCTCGGGCAGTCGCAGGGCCTCGCCTCCGCTGCCCATCACGAAGGTGACGACGGCGCGCGGGCTCAGCAGCCAGGCGGGCGGCCGGGGGCCGTTGTCGTGGGCGGCGAGGAAGGCCAGTTCGGTCGCGTGGCGGTCCTCGGGCGGGCTGACCTGCCGGGCGGACGGGGGTGCGGACGGGGGTGCGGAAACGGTGGCGGTGTCGGTGGTCATCGGCGGCGGCCCTTCCGGGTGGCACGGGTGGTGAGTTCTTCGAAGGCGGGGGCGTCGCCGTCCTTGACGCGGCCCCACGCGCGGGCGAACAGGGCGGGCACCGGCAGGTGCGGCACGGCCCGGGTGTGGTCGCGGAGCGGGTAGAGGGGTTCCTTCCAGGTCTCCACCGGCAGGGCGGGGGCCTTGAAGTCGTGCCAGCCGCAGGGCAGGAACAGGGTCCGGCCCGCGCGGGACCGCTTGGCCTCCAGGACCAGGCCGGTGGCGGCCAGTTCGGTCCTGGCCTTCTTCGACCGGCCCGGCGTCCAGCCGGTCCACCGGGCGCGGTCGCGGTCGGTCGGGTCGGGCAGTGCCAGCAGTTGCAGGTAGAGCGCGGCCGCGTCGTCGCCCAGACCGTGGGCCGCGGCCACTTCGGCGACCAGCTCCGGGACCGAGCGGGCGGGGTCCTGGGCGTAACCGGTGAAGCCGCCGGGAGCCGACCCGGCCAGGACGGCCTGTTCGAGGTCGTCGCCGAGCAGGGCCCGCACGGCCGCCAGGGAGTGGCCGCGGCCCGGGCCGACCAGCCCTTCGAGCAGCCCGAGGACGGGGTCGTCCGCGCCGGTGATCCCGGCCGTACGCACCAACGTCATCTCGGTGTCGCCGTACCAGGGGCGCAGCACGAGGGCGTCCCCGAGCCGGGTGAGGCCGTCGGCTCCCGCCCCTCCCGTCGCGGGCAGGCCGTACGCGGTGCGCAGCGGGACCGCGGTGGCGGTGCCCTTCTCCGTCCACTCCACGTCCAGGTCGAGGATGAGGCCGGGGTCGGCCAGGCGCCGGCGCAGCGCGGCGAGTCCGGCCGGCAGGTGGGCGCGCAGCGGATGGCCGTACGGCAGTCCGTAGGCGAGCCCGCTGAGCGCGGCCACCGCGCTCGTGAGGTGGCCGCGGCCCGGGACTGCGGCCGGGTCCTCCGCCACGAGGTGGCCGTCCTTGTCGAGCCGCATCGGGGTGGTGCGGCTGAGCCACGCGGTGGTGCCGGGGTTGAGGACGGCTTCGGCCGACGCGATGGAGACACCGGCCAGGACGTCTCCCAGCTCCTCCGGCAGCCGGACCAGCGAGCCCAGGCGCTCCGCCCAGGTCTTGGCGGCCGCCGCGGTGTCGGGGCCGGTCTCCCACAGGTCGGCGGGGGCGGCGGGCAGCAGCGCGTCCAGCAGTGCCAGCCGGTTGGCGCCGCCGAGCGCGCTCAGCCTGGCGTCGGCCCGTTCGGCCTGCCGGGCCTTGAGGCCCACCAAGGCCAGCCCGGCCGCGTCCGGTTCACCGGTGCCCGCCCCGACGAGCAGGGCCGCCTGTGCGGGCCCGATGCCGGTGGCGGCGTCGAGTGCGACGGGCGCCTCGGGCCGCCACGGCGCGGCGCCGCGCTCGCGGACGAGGCGGATCAGCGGGAGCAGGCGCTCGTGGGGGAGGGTGGGGGTGTACCGCTGGTCCTCGTGGTGGGTGAAGCCGGCGATCTGGCCGAACGCCCCTTCCGGGTCGTGGTCGAGGGCGAGCCAGTGGACGCGGTCGTTGCGCTGGGTGTGCCCCCGGCCGAGGATCACCACCGTGCGGTCGCCGCGGCGCAGCACCTGGCCGAGCCGCGCCTTCTTGCCGACCTGGTCCTCGCTGTCCTCCTCGCACAGCAGGACCTGCCGCAGGGCGCCCGCGGGGTCGGCGAGCGGGCCGGTGGCGACCGCTTCCAGGAGGAGCAGCAGCGCCTCCCGGTGTTCGTCGGTGGTGGTGGGGGCGGCGGCGCGGTAGGCGAGGGGGCCCAGGGCGTCCAGGAACGCCAGCCAGGCCAGTTCCATGCCGGGGACGGTGTGGGTCTCGCTCGTCCAGCCGTCGCCGAGGGCCGGCAACGGGGTGGGGTCGGGCAGCGGCTTGCCGTCGGCGGGCTTGCCGGACAGGACCTGGTTGACGGACAGGATCTGCTGGAGGCAGCTCCACCTCGCTTCGCGCCCCCAATAGCCGTATCCGCCCGGCGCGGCGATCCCGTCCGCGGCGGCGGTCAGGGTCGTGTCGTCCCCGTGGACGGGCCGGTGATCGGCGTACATCCCGTCGCCGTGCCGCTTCCCGCCGTGCGGCTCGTCCTGCGGGGGTGCGACGTACGCGGCGGTGTCGGCGCGATGGCGGGCGGCCGTCCGCACGAGCGCGCTCACACCGGTGAGCAGCCGGGTGTCGGTCAGCGCGGGGAGCGCCGTGGCGACGGCGGCCTCGATGAGCTCGTCCGCGGAGGGGCCGTCGTACGACGTGTCGGCGACGAGCGCGGCCCTCCGCCCGGCCAGTGCCGTGGCGACGGCGTCGAGGAGGGTCGCGATCTGCGCGTCGGTGACCGCGCGCAGGGCGGCCGAGCCCCGCTCGTCGCGCGGGCGCAGGGCGTGCCAGAACGCGGGCGGCGGGACGTACCGGGTGCCGGCGGCGTACTCGCCGCCCTGCTCGCCGAGGGGGACCGATCCCAGCGCGTGGGTGGTGACGGCGCCCGCCGGATAGAGCTCGACGGTGCCGCCGACGACGGCGGCGAGGGGCGCGGCTCCGCCCGGCAGCAGCAGGGCGCCCAGCGGGACGGGATGGTCCCGGCGGCCCGGCGCGACGGCCAGGGTGATGGTCCGTCCGTCGGGGGTGCCGGAGGTGACGCGCCGGTCGGGGTCCTGTCCCTCGGTGCGCACCCAGCGGCCCAGGACGGCGCCGTCGGTGCCGAACGGCGTGGTCTCCAGGCCCGGGACCAGCGGCAGGACCTCGCACTCCTCGGTCACGAGGCGGGCACCGTCGCGGATTCCCGACTGCAGGAAGGCGGGCAGTGAAGCACGCCCGTGGGTGCCGCCCGCCGGGTCGTACTCGACCCAGCAGTGGTCGCGGCCCTGCTTGCCCTGGCGCCAGTGTCCGGTGCCGTCGCCCAGCACGGGGCGGGTGGACGGCAGGGTGGTGTCGCCCGCGTGCAGGGTGCGGCCGCCGGTGGCGCGGCCGCCGCCGGGCAGCGGCAGCGACGGGGAGCCGACATCCTGCCCGTTCCACCACTGCGGCAGCTGCTCGCCGCCGAGGGTGAAGGGTTCGCCGGGGCGGTTCGACCAGTACGCGCGCTGCTTGCCGTCCTCCGCCCAGATGACCAGCAGTTCGCCGTCGGTGTACCGGAAGCGGGGACGCCGCCAGCGGTCCAGGTCGGCGGGCAGGCGCAGGTCGTGTTCGAGCAGCACCCCTTCGGGGCCGACCACGACGGCCGTGTGGCGGTTGGCGAGGACCAGGGCGGGCCAGGCCTCGGCGACCACCATCCAGTGGTGCTGGTCGGTCCGGTCGGTGTCGAGCCGCCGGTAGGTCTCCTCCAGGGCGGGCCAGCCCAGTTCGTCCAGGATGCCGGCGCGCAGGGTGGCGCCGAGGACCGGTGCCAGGTCGTGGGCGGCGATCCGGGCGATGGCCTCCGGGTTGACCTGGCCGGCGACCGCACGGAAGGACGACAGGCGCCGGAGCGCCGCTCGCGAACCGGGCAATCCCGCCGCCCCGGTGAGTTCCGCGGAGCGATCGCGCAGCCAGTCGTGGAGCACGGCGCCGAGCACCGGGTGGGCGGCGATCGCGGCGAGCACGGAGTCCTTCGAGCGATGGCCGTTCATGCCGTTCAGCGCGTCGTACAGCAGTCCGCGCAAGCGGGCACGGCCGGCGACGGCCGTCAGGTCGCGGCGGCCCGGGGTGTCGTCGCCGATCCAGCGCTCCAGCGGGAGGTGGACGTTGGCGCCCGCCGCCGGCTCGGTGACGGGTATGTCCCAGGCGACGCAGGCGTCGAGCAGGTCCAGGTCGGCGCCCGCGTGCCAGCGCCCCTGGAAGAGGTCGACGGGGCGGCCGTCGGCGCGCAGCCGGGGGGCCATGCGCTCGACGAGGGCGAGGGTGTGCGCGCAGCGCTGCGAACTGGACGAGCCGTGCTTGCGGTGCAGGGCCCAGCGGCTGAGCCAGTCCGCGGGGTCGACGCCGTCCGTGCTCTCCGCGTCGGTGAGCAGGGCGTCCGCGCCCGTCTCCGCGAGCAGCGACAGCCAGGCCTCGTCGGCCTTCCGGTCGTCGCCGAGACCGGTCGGCATGATCTCCAACAGGCGGGTACGGATCTCCGGTCGTGCGGCGGCGAGCGCCACCAGGGTCGGGCGGTAGGCGGTCCAGAACGACGCGGGGGCCCGGACGATGCTCGGTGAGGTGATCAGGTCGCCGACGAAGGCACTCTCGGTGGTCTCCCGGTCCAGGCCCGCGGCCTTGACGAGCGCGCGGGCGTCCTGCGGCAGGGCGGCGTACGGTGCCATGCCCGCACCGCAGCGTTCGACGGCGAGTTGCCGGAACTGCGCCCAGGCCTCGGCAGGGTCGAGGCGGCGCGACAGGTCCTGCGCGTGGTCCTTGAGCGCCTTGACGGTCAGGGCCCCGGCGAAGGCGAACTCCAGGAAGACGGCCCGCTGCCGCTCCTCGTCGACCGGCAGGCCGTGGACGCGCTCGGCGGCGCGCGCCTTGCCGAAGAGCGTCGCGGCGTAGGTGCTGTTGTCGTGCTGGAGGAAGACGCGCGCGGCCTGCTCGTAGAACGTGGGCAGGAAGTGCGGTACGGCGCGGCCGAGCCGGGTGGCGAGTGCCTCGAAGCCGTCCTTGGCGGCGCCGGCCCGGGACTTGGCCTGGCGGGCCAGCCGTTCCATGTCCTTGACCAGGGCCAGCGCGTGGTGGCCGTTGGCCGGATCGTTGACCAGGGCCCAGGCGGGGAACCCCAGCGTCTCGCGGCGCACCTGCCCCACCTCGGGGGCGTCGGGCTCGCGGGCGAGTCCCAGGAAGTCCAGTGCCAGGTCCTCGGCCTCACCCAGGGTGCCCGCCACCAGGCGCACCACGCGCCGGTCGTCCAGGGCCGGGTGGGTGTAGGTGCGGGCGGTGAGGGTGTCGGCGTCGTCGCGGGCGACGGTGCCCGCGCGCAGGATCGCCCCGGCGTCCAGCAGGGCCGCGGCCCGGGTGATGTCGTCGGTGTTCATGCCGCCTGCTCCTCGTCATCGATGTCGCGTCCCGCGTACAGGGCCGCCGCCATGCGCATGCCTTCCGACCAGGCGACCGGGCCGACCTGTCCGGCGGTCAGTACCCGGCCTGCGGCGTCGGTCCAGGTCAGCGAGCCGGTCTCGGTCCGCTCGTAGCCGTCGTAGTCGCCGATCCAGATGCGCGCCTCGACCGTCGCGCCGTCCTCGACGACCGGGCACACCGCCTGGCCGCCGCGGGCCCGGTAGCCGAGCTGGGTGGTGCGCCCGTGCAGGAACCGCAGTTCCTTGAAGGCGCCGCCCGCGTAGTCGTCGACCGAGACGGTCTCCGGGTCCAGGTCCGCCGGGCGGTGCCAGACCTCGCGGAAGAGCTGCTGCACCCGCTGGTCCACGGTGAGTTCGACCGCGAACTCGCGGAGTTCTTCCAGGTCCGCCAGCAGCACCGGGTGCGGGATGCGGACCAGCTCCGGGCCGATGCGCACCGTGTCGCCGTCGAGGTCGACCAGGCCGAGGCCCCGGACGGGGTCGGCGTCACGCAGGAATCCGGCGACTTCGCCGTCCTCGCCCGTGACGACGAGGTCGTACAGCGCGGAGCGCCAGGCCGTGTCCTGCCACACCTGGGCGATGACCGCGACGGGGACGGGCAGCGAGCGCACCATCCAGCGCTCCACGTCGGCGACGCACTGGCGTTCGTGCCGGTCCAGCCACTCCACCAGCTGGCGCAGTCCGACCACGGCCGGGTCGTCCGCGAGTTTCCCCGGGACCGTCTTCAGCCGGCGCCCCGCCGCATTGCGGCAGACCACTTTCCCGTCGTCGAGGGCGACTTCGTAGTCGCCGGCCGGAACCCACCCCATGTGCTGTCTCCTCGGTCAGACGGCCTGGTCCGGGGCATGGCACGGCATGGCACACCCCCGGTCGCAGCGCCGCCGCGATCACGTTGGTGTGACTCTAGGGGCAGCCTCGGACAATGCCTCCGGCAGTTCCACGGTGAGGGCGGATCACGCGTGGTCCTCACGCACGCTCAGTGGGTCCGCTTCCTTCGCGGTCTCGATCAGCTGAGAGGTGGTCAAGGGGAAGGCCGCCGTGCATACCCGCCGGAGGTGGCGGCAGTGCACCATCGGGCGGAGCTCCTCCGAGTACGGCTCATCGGCGACCGCGAAGAGATCGGGCAGGGTCCACCCGAGCGTGGCTGCCGCGGCCGACAACTGCCGCCGGCGGTACGGACTCGGGTCACAGCGACACAGCATCCCGTGCAAGGTGCTGAGGGGCAGTCCCATGAGAGGTGGTTCGCGGATGGCGAAGCCGCGGTTGCCGATCAGTGCGCCGAGCACGGAAGAGAGCCTGGTCTGGGCGGGGCGGCTACGGGCCGGCCAAAGGTCAGCTGGTGAGCGTGTCGTCGCACGTCGGCTTCGGCGGGGCCTTCGCCAGAACGTCCCGCCAGTAGGCGGCTTCCCCGGCCACGCCCCGCTTCACGGGCTGGACGACCTCGGCGAACGCGAAGCCGTAGTTCTTCGTCCCGGGCCCGGCCGTCAGGTCTCCGGGACCGACGGCCACCACGTACTGGCGGCCGGCCTCAAGGAGTACCTCCTGCCGGTTCGGGGTGACCGTCAGGGTGTAGCTCCCCGGGGCCCCGCCGGACTGCACCCTCTGGGTGATCGCCACCGCAGGCGCCCATTCCTCCTTCACCACTTCCAGGACGCGCACAGGGGTCGTCACGAACTTCCGTGCCTCGGCGTCGGAGATCCCCTCGAGCGAGACCGGTCCGGCCGGGCCGGTCGCCTCCACCACGGCGATGCCCTGTGCGGAGGTGGCCACTTCCGTATCCGTGCCGTACGGCGCGTCACACAGGCTCTCCACGGACTCTGGCGAAGACGCGTCCCAGAGGTACCAGCCGCCCCCTCCCAGGAGCACAGTGGCGGCGACCGGAGCGATCAGCAGCATCTTCTTCATGAGCCCCACGGCTTTCGGTAGTTCGCCTTGTCGATCTGGGTCACGTTCAGCGTGATCCTGTCGGTCGCGGCGGTTCCGTGTCCTGTGTCCAATGCCCGGCCTTCTTGTCCGTCTTGCTGGAGAAGTCGGAGACGTCCAGGTCGTTCACGGTCGAGGGCCGAGTCCGAGTTCGAGTCCGCGAGGATCTTGATCCTCGCGCCGAGAACTGCCACACCTTGACCGCGTGTGCCCACTCGGCCTTGTACTTCGTGCTCGAGGTCCACCGGATCTCGCCCCCGTCGACGGAGCTGTGGGCCTTGGTCTCGGTGGAATCCTTGGGGTCCGCGCACGGCGCAGCCGTGGCGGCGGCCGCGTGGGGCGGGGCGCCAAGCAGCGGCGCGGCGGCGGCAGACAACGCGGCGAGGGGACGTTGCATCCCGTCCACGGTAGGACGCCCCCGGGCGGGGCCAATCGTTTCGCCGAGCCGGCCGGCCGGCCGAATGAGCTCGGGCGGGCCGACGCGCGGTGCCCCTCAGGTGACGGACAGTTTGCGGGCCGGGCGGGAGACTTCGGCTATGGATGTGGAGTCGCTGGCAGCAGAGCTGTCCGAGCTGAAGCCGTCGGAGTTCACCGCGGCCCGGGACGAGTACGTGGCCATGGCCCGCAAGGCCGGCGACAGGCAGCTCGCCTCGGCGATCGCCGGATTGCGGAAGCCGACGGTCGCGGTGTGGACGGCCGGTCTGCTGGCGCGCCGCCGGCCGAAGGAGGCGCAGGGCCTGGTCGATCTCGGCGAGGCGCTCCGCTCCGCGCACCGAACCCTGGACGCCGAACAGTTGCGGAAGCTGTCGCATGATCAGCATGTGGTGATCGGGGAGCTTGCGCGGACGGCGCGCGCTCTGGCCGTCGAGGCGGGGCAGGCGTTGAGCGAGCCGGTGCTGCACGAGGTAGAGCAGATCCTCCACGCGGTCCTGGCTGATGCCGACGTTGCCGGGCAGTGGGTGGCGGGTCGGTTGACGAAGGCTCCAGATGCCGCGTCGGGCTTTACCGGTCTGGAAGTGCAGCCGGGCACCGCACCGCAACGACGGACGCAGCAGCCCGCAGGATCCCCGTCGGGCCACGTGCGGCCCGCGACGCGGGAGCCCGGTACGGATGCCGCTGCGGGACGGGCGGACCGGCAGCGGGTGGAGGCGGCGCAGGCGGAGTTGGTCGAGGCCCGCGCGGAGGCGGACCGACTGGAGTCGGCCGTCACGGCCGCGCAGGAGTCGGTGGACCGTGCCGGCGCAGCCGTCGAATTGGGTGAGGAAGCTGTCCAAGCCGCGAAGGAGCAGGTGGAGTCGGCACGTGCGGAGAGGGCGGATGCCCTCGCCCGCCGGCGGGAGGCCGGGCGGGCGGCCGAGAAGGCAGGCACGCGCGCGAAGGCTGTAGCCCGGAAGGTCGAGAAGCTCACCGGCTCCTGAGCGGAGCCGGGGGCCGCTGCGGGTGAAAGTGTGGCGGCGGGGGCGAGGCCCGCAGCCGGTGGCGGTGGCGGTGGCGGTGGCGGCGGCGTCAAGGCCGCAGGCATAAGGAACTTCCTTCGGGACGTGCTCGGGTGGTCTTGGCGGGGTAGGCGCGGTGGGTAAGGTCGCGAAGGTACTTTCAAGAGGGTTTGGGGTGATTATGCTTCGCCAGACGCAGCTGGGTGTCCCTATGGTGACGGCCACTCTGTTGGTGGGAGCGCTCGCGGGCTGCGATCCGGGGGTCTCGGCCGGCGATGACGCGAAGCCGGCCCGGCCCGAGCGCGGGAAGGATGCCGGGCAGGGTGCGCCGGGGGCACCGGCGCGCACCGGACCGGGAAGGGAGACTCGTGCGACACCCGCGCGGTCGTGCCGGAGCGGGCAGGCAAAGACGTGAAGCGCGACAGCGAGTGCGAAGCGTGGACGAATGTGAAGGATGTGCCCCTGATGGCCACCAACCAGCCGGCTGACGCCCCGCATCCCCACCGCGGCAGCAGCCAGGATGGCGCAGTTCGGCTGACCGCCCATGTGAAGGCGGGTCCTGGCGGGGTGATGACGGATGAGGTCGGTGTCATCACCGGCGACGTCACCCTGACAACCGAGCCCGGCCCGGACGGCAGCGTCGAGGTGCGGGTCCAGTACACGGGGGCGGAGGAGTGGTACACCCTCACCGGCAGCCCCGCGCCGCACCCGCCAGGCGGACTCGCGGCGTTTCACGAACGCGTCGTCGACGCCGTCAAGGCCGGCGGTGCGGCGGAAGTCCCCGACACCATTTCGTGAATACCGCTTGCTCGACGGCCCGGCTGCGGCATCGTCATCTTCGGGCGGCACACAACCAGCGGGCCGCCTGAACGCGGCGCGGTGCGAGGAGGGGCATGGTGAGCAGGCGCGAGACCTGGACGACGGAGGAGTTCGGCACATCCCACGCCGGCGCCGTCGAGGCCGTCCTCCCCGACGGCACCGTCCCGGACCCCGTGTACTTCGACAGCGCCTCCGGCTCGGGAGGCGAGGCAGTCTCGCAGTGGAGCATCTACGACGGCCGCCGCACCCAGGTACCGCGCGCGGCCGCGCTGCGGGCGGTGTGCTCCTGCGGCTGGACCGGCCCCGAGCGCCGGCTGGACTGGGATGCGATCGGCGGCCAGGACTTGGTGGACGGCGGGGACGAGCAGGCTGACGCGTGCGACCGGGACTGGTACGGGCACACCGACCAGGTCGAGGCGACGGCCATCCCCCTGCCGGAGACGGTCACCACGTTGCTGGCCCGATTGGAAGCGGAGATCGAAAAGCTGACGAGGACCTCCCCGATCGCGGCGGTGAGAGCGGCCCGCCGACTGGAGGTGATAGCCGAGCGGGTCGGCTACTGGGCGGCCCGGGACACCGCCCGCGACGTGGACACCGCGCAGGCCGCCACCCACCTCGGCCTCGATGAGAACGCCACCCGGAAGCTGATGGCCCGCTTCGGACAGTGGAGCCCCTACCGCTGACCCGACCACATCGGGGGAGTAGGCGGCCCCCTGATCCAACCTGATCCAACCGAACCCGCTAGTCCTGTGACGTCCATGGCCATCGGGCCTCGCGGCCGGCCTCAACCAGGCCGATCATCCGGAACCCGGCGTCCGTCAGGCCGCCGAAGGTGTGCCGGTTGGGGCCACCGGGGCCGTGGGCGGGCCGGTACCCGGCCAGGTTCCACGTGTACACCGGGACGTCCTCCGGGACCGGTTCCGCCGGACCGCGGCGCCCCGGGTACGGGGCCGTCTGCTCGTCGGTGACGATCAGGACCCTCTCGTGGCCCCGGTAGTGGGCGCGTACCGCCTTGGCGGTGTCGGTGCCCCCGAGGTTGTTGAACCGTTTGAGTACGTCGAGCACCGGCTCCCCGGACCGGTACGGCACCTGCGCGCTCGACCATCCGAACTCCACCAGGTCCGCGTCCTCGGCACGCATCGCCAGCGCCGTGCCGAACACGGCCGCGGCGTCCGCCCGGGTCAGGGTGGACCGCTCCGAGACGGTGCCGTAGAACATGGACCCCGACCGGTCCACCAGGATCAGGGTCCGGCCGGTCAGCGCAGGCACGTTGGCCAGTGAATGGCTCAGCGCCACCTCCAGCCGCGCCGACCAGCGCGCCGAGGGTGCGTGCCGGTGGGCGGCCAGGTAGCGGAAGGGGAACTGCCGGGACCGGGCGACCTCCTCGGCGTCCGAGATCCGTGCGGCGACTCCGGCCGCCGCCTCGTCCGAGATCCCGGCCCCGTCGAAGTTGCGCAGGTTGCGCAGCAGCGCCATCGGCCCCATCGAGGGGATCACGGCTTCCCAGACGGCGGCGTCCATAGGTCCCTGGAGCCAGCCCGCCAGGGCCTCCCAGGTCATGCCGGCCGTGGCCAGCCGTTCGGAGCCGCCCGGCCCGGTGACCACGGCCCGCCGCTCGTCCGGCGGCAATTCCGTCAGGGCCCGGTGTGCGGTGAGCAGCCGGTCGCCGGTCGGCGGCGCCGCGTCCTCCGGATGGTGCCGGCGGTCCAGGGCATGCCGGAACAGCGGTCCCTGCCAGGGCTTGGCCGGGTCGGGTGTGGCATGGACGAGGTTGAGGACGTCGCCGAAGCGGAAGGCCTTGGACGCGGTGTCGTACTTCAGCAGGGAGCGGGAGGAGTACAGCCGCCGTACGGCGTCGGCGATGCCCCGTTTCACGGGCTGGGGGACGTTCCGCCCGTAGGCCGAGGTCCAGTGGGCGAGCAACTCGCCTGGTTCGTCCGCTCGTTGGAGCACGGAGTCGATGACGGACCGGTTGGACGGTCCCGCGCAGGACCCGGCGGCGAGCCGTGTCCTGACGTACGCGGCCGCGCCGATCAGGGAGGCCGTACGCATGTTTCCTTCGCCTCGGAGCCAACGCAGCAGACCGGCCGTCCATACGGGGTCCTGGAGGGCGAGTTCACCCACGAGGCGGGTGTACCGCTCGTCGCGTTCCGGGCCGCCCTCGTAGACGGTCTGTTGGGAGACGAAGTTCCCCACGGCCAGGAGGAAGAGCTCCTCGCGCGGCTCCCGGACGAAGCCGGGGCCGCCTTCGTAAGTGAGCGGGTCCGCCCCGGTGGGGTGATGGTGGGGCCACGGACCGGGCGCGGTACGGGCCGCCGCGGCGGAGATGTGCGGGGCCACGAGCATCTCGGACCAGATCTTCGACGTGCGCGGGGTGTGGCGAGGCAGGGAATCCCCCCGGATCCAAAGGCAATTGGGGAGCCCCGTCCGAGACGTCCGACGGAGCGGAGGGACGGGCGGGGCGCAGGCGCCCGCGCCACCCCGAGATCAGAAGTGGCCGCGGCGTCACTTGGTTTCGGAAGGAAGTAGCCGCAGCCGAGCGCATCGGGGGGACGCGGTCGCGCCGTCACATTAGGCAGGCCCGCGCACCGCGTGCCAGTCAATTAAGACGCGGCGGTGATGCGATGCGGTCGGAGCGCCGAGGAATCCAGCGACGCGTACCCCTCAAGTCTCGTACCGGCAGCCGCTGATCCGGGCCGGTCCCCGACGCGAACCTCCTTCGGTACAGGCCGCGCGGGCGCGGCCTGTACCGAAGGAGGTTCGCCGCCCACGCCGTGTCCCCACCGGGCGATGCCCCTTGCCGGGACCGCGGCGAAGGACGCGTCCGGATCAGCTCACCGGGCGGTCTTCGAACCGAGTTCGCCGGGCTTCTTCGGCACCCACGGGTGCACGGCGGTGGCCTCCTCGGGGGCAGGCTCGTCCATGGTCACGCGCCAGACGTCCTTGCCGTCCACGCTGGTTGCCCGGACCTGGATCTGCTTGATCTGGCCGGTCTCGTGCAAATAGAGCACGACCTCCTGCCGGAGCGAGCCCTCGTCGTAGAACTCCGCGGTCACCTTGCCCCGGGCCCCCTTGCCGAATGCTGCGATCCAGTTCTCGGCGGTCCTCTCGGGGATGCCCTCGTCCTCCTTGTCCGCCACCAGCGAGGCCAGCTCGCCGACGTTGCCGTCGGCGATGCGCCACACCACCTGCTGGGTGATGCCCAAGGATCCCGTGGACGGGTATCCGACCACGGCGAGCGGCGGGTGGCTGCCGTAGTCACCGGCGTACGCGACGTCTTCGGCATCGTAGGCCGAGGAACAGGCGGTCAGCATGCCGACGGCCATCGCGCAGAAGGTCACGGCCCGCAAGGCCGGTCCTGGCCTCATCGGGACTTCCGGCGGTGTGCCGCGGAGAAAAGAGTGGCCATGGTTCCTCGGTCTTTCGATGGAGTATCAAGTCTGCAGGGCCCCGACCACCTCCGCAGCCTCCGAAGTACGAGCGAGCCGTCCTCGCCGGCGCGGTGATCCGCGAGAAGCCGCGCACCACCGTCGCAGCGCGAGACGACAGGGCGGTGTCACCGGAACCGCTACGGGCGTCCCTGCGCCGCTCTGAGATGCTGGACACCCCCGAGGCCGCGGTCGAGGCACTCCGCGAGAATCATGACCGACCGCACGGCCTGCACCGCACCGTGACCGCCGAGGAGATCGTCGATGCGGCCGAGCTCCTCGACGAGCCCGACGCCCTCGTCACGGCCCTGCTGGAGCTGATGAGCTCGTACGAGTTCACCGGCGAGCACCGCAAGTCGCCGGTGGTCTTCGCCCGGCTGCTCAAGCTGTGGGACACGGCCCCCGGCACCCTCAGCCAGTGGGAGGCACGTCAGGTCTTCTGGCGCTTCAAGTGGGTGGCGACGTCCCTGCTGCAGGTGCCCGAAGTACCACTGGCCGCGATCCACGGCTGGCTCGAGACGATGCGCGGCCGCTACGCGGCGGCCGACCACGGCATGCAGCCGGTCGCGGCGATGCGCTACCACCTCGCGCACCACACGGGCACCTGCCAGGCCGACGCCTACGACCTGTGGGCCACGCGCCCCCGCACCGAGATGAGCGACTGCGAGGCCTGCGAGATACGGCACCTCGCCCAGCACCAGGTGGAACGCTCCTCGCCCACGTCCGCTCCGAAGCCGGACGGATCGCGGCCGCGTTCGACGCGCGCAACGCCACCAGTGCCGTGGGGGACCGTGGTATCCGACACCGCCCGCCGCTGGACCCGGATCGTCATCGGCGTCCTCGAAGTCCCCGCACGCATGCCGCGACGGCGTGCAGGATGCCGGCGCGGTCCTGTGAAGGGGTGTCCTTCAGCGCCAGGCCGGTGATGGCGACCAGGGTGATCGCGAGGATCGCGAGCCCGGCCAGAGGCACCGCCGCCCACCAGATGTCCATGTGTCAGTCCTTCCCCAAGCAGCCTCGACCGCCCCGGACGAGGTGGCCACGAGAACCTTCTCCAGGACCCTTGGGGGGCGGCCATGGATACCGGATCGCCGGATTTCCCGCCGCAAGCCGCCAGGTCGCAGGACCATGGCTCCGGGGGTGCCGGATCGGTCGGATCACAACAGCACCCGAGTGGGGAGGCCGGAAGTGAGCGCGAGGCAAGAGCACGAGGGACGGCTGGTGTTGGCGCAGCGGCTCGGGGATCTCAGGGAAGCCCTGCGTGAAAAGCGGACGACGGAGAGGACCGTGATCGAGAAGGTCAACCGGCGTCGGCGCAAAGCCGCAGGCCTTCTGGAGACCGAACCCTGCCTCCGCCCGTACAAGGAAGGCGGCGACCTGGGCTCCTCGACGGTCAACGGCTGGTTCCCGAAGCAGAAGACGGGCTCGAAGGAACCAACCGTGCCGCAGCACTTCGATGAGCTGTGGTCCGTGGTCGTCGTGATGCTCGAAGTGATCAGCGGGAGGGACACGCGGTACGTGGAGGGCAGGTTCCGCCGCACCTGGGCGCAGCTCCATGAGGATGCCCAGCGCTGGACCGGCATGGACGAGGAGGTGCGCGGCTACCTCGAAGCGGCCCGCAAGGCCGCCGAGACGCATCCGGATCAGGACATTCCCGAACCGCCTTCCCTGACCGAGGTCTACGTCCGCCAGCGCAGCCACCCCACGGCCCGGGACGGGCAGGCCCCGCCCGGCGACGGCTCTACCGGCGGAAGGAGCAGTACCGGCCTCGTCGCTCCTTCCGAACCGGCCGAAGCGGTCTTCCGGACGGCCGACCGGATGAGCGTGCTCATCGCCGGCCCCGGAACCGGCAAGTCCACTCTGCTGCGCACGCGGCTGCGCGACGCGGCCGGTGAATTGCTCGACGACACGCGCAACGCCGGGAAGTCCGGTTCGGCCGTCCCGGTCTGGGTGAGCGCACATGCCCTTGCCGGAGAGGAGAAGCAGGTACCCGATGTGCTCGCCGACGCCACCGGGAGGCTCAGCAGGTTCGGACGGGGCCCGGGACTGACCCGGGACCGCTTCCTCCAGCGGCCGTGGAGCGGCGCGCACTGGCAGCTTCTCGTCGACGGCCTCGATGAGCTCCCCAACGCGCAGGAGCGACGGGCCGTATTGGAGAAACTGGCCAACGCCGTCGCGGCGGACCCGCCGCTGTACCGGTGCGTCGTGGCAACCCGCCCTCTGGCGGAGGGCGAACTCAACGTCCTCGACCGCGTTCTCGGCCTGAAGGCGCCCCACTACGAACTGCAGCCCTTCACACCCCACGATCTGCACACCTACATGGGGAAGTACTTCAGCACCCGCTGGCCGCACGAAGAAGCGATCCACCGCGCCGGACACTTCACCGGTGCGCTCCGCAGCGCCTCCCTGGACGAGCTGGCCCGTACCCCGCTGATGGCCTTCATGTTGTGCCAGCTCTATCTCGCCAGGCCCGAGCAGCCGCTGCCGGAGGGCCGTACCGCGGTGTACGAAGCATTCACCGACCTGGTCTACGAGTACAACCAGACCAAGGACGTTGCGAAGAGCCACGAAGAGTCGATCAAGCACCTCGTGGAAAGCGTCCAGAGCCCGCGGGCACGCAAGGAAGCCGACGCCGCTGCCCGGCATGTCCACGAACGACTGCCCGAGCTGATCAACCACCTGGCCTACCAGAGGCTTTCGGACCACGACACCCCGCTCGCGGAGGCTCTGGCCTCACACGAAGCCGTGCGACGCCCCGGCAAGATCCGCCCAGAGCGCTGGGAAGCGTTCTTGGAGAACCTCCTCCTGCACACCGGACTGATGGTCCACCGTGCCGACGGACTAGGCTTCCCCCACCAGACCTTCCTCGAGTACCACGCCGCGGCCGAACTCCGCCGCCGGCTCACCATCGAGGGCAGCCTGACGGGGGATGCCCTCATCCACCAGGTGTACGGCAAGCACTGGGCCGACCCCACGTGGCACGAAACCCTCGTCCTCGTCGCGGGCATGGTCGAGCCGCGTCTCGCAGGCGAGATCGTCGACCACCTCCTCGCGGCCGATCCGCTGTGGTTCATTCCGCCGCGCAGGTCGTTCGCGGGCGAGACCCCACACCACATCGTGCTCGCCGCCCGCTGCCTGGGCGAGGTCCGTGATCCCGGCAAGCTACGCGTCCAGTGCTCAGCCGTCGTCAACGCCGTGATCGCACTGATCGAGCACATGGTCGCGGAAAGGGTGTCCCAGGCTTCCCCGGTCACCCGCACGGTCGAGGAGACGCTACCGCCCGTGCTCGGCCGGCTCGGAGCACGCGACCGCGCCATTCGCCGGCGATACCACGACTGGTACCGGGCACGCGGCCAGTTCCTGCGCGTCATGAGGGAGGGGGAGGATTTCGTATGGATTCAGGTACCGCCGGCCGCGCGGGTCGGCGCCGCGCTGCTACGCGACAACGGCGAGTTCCGCGAGAGCCTGTTCAGTCAGGCGGTCTTCCGCCACGAGCCCGCTCTCAGAGAGGAGGCGCTTCGCGCACTCATCCAAGAATGGCCTGACGATCCGCAGGTCGCCGACCTGCTCCGCGAGCTCGCCGAGACGGACCCTGACGGAGACGTCCGGAGACTCTCGCTCCAGCTGTTCGCAATGACCCGTCACCAGGACCGGTCCACCGGCGACTGGCTCCGGACCTGCCTCACCGATCACGACCTGTACCTACGGCAAGGGGCGCTGGCCGCGCTCGCCGACGGCTGGAGCAACGAGCCCGAGACGTTGGCCTTGGCACGCCGATCCGCGACAGGCGACCGCGACCACTCGGTCCGCCTCACCGCCCTGAGGGCCATCGCGGCCGGCTGGCCGCGCAACCCGGACGCCGCGGCCGCGGCACGCGACCGGGCCGCCCGCGACCCCGACCCGCACCTGCGGTGCAGGGCGTTCGACATCCTCGTAGAGGTCTGGCCCGACGATCCACAGACCGTGGAGCTGTTGCGTTCGGTCGCCAGCGACCCCGGAATCGAGGAATGGGTGCGAGGGGCCGCGAAACGGGCGCTCGCCCGCTCCGAGCCCCGACCCGTCGCGCCTGCCCCAGCCCGGTCGGCGTCCGGGCCCGCCGTGGAGGATCCGCGACATGCCGCGCTGAAGCCCCTCGTCGTCGACCGGCGGACCGACGCGCAGACCCCTGTGTTGCTGCGCGAACAGTCCGAAGCCCACCCCGACGACACGGTCCGGGTGGCTGCGGTGCGGGCACTGGCCGCGGAATGGCACGACCATCCTTCAACGCTGCCGTGGCTGTGCGCGCTCGCCGCCAACGCCGACGCCAGCGAGCCGGTGAGGCAGGCCGCGCTGTGGGCCGTCTACGCCGTCTGGCCCGACCATCCCGACGCCGGGGCACTGCTCCGCAGGGTTGCCGGCGGCCGGGGCCAGTCGCAATCCCGCGAGGTGGCCGTTCTCGCCCTCGCCGCCGGATGGCGCGACGACCCGGAAACCCTGTCGCTGCTTCGCGGACTCGCAGTCGACGGCAACCCCGAGTTCGTACGCGCGGCGGCGATACGGACGCTGGGTGCCGGCTGGCGCGACCACCCCGAGACCGTCGAGCTGGCGCATGACAGGGCCGGCAACGACCCCGAACCCTACGTCCGTGGAGCCGCCGTCCAGGCCCTCGTCACAAACGGTCGCACCCCGCAGACCGTCTCCCTGCTCCGCCCGGCTCGCCATCGAGGACCCCGACGACCGCCTGCGCGCAGTCGCCGTCTACAACCTGGCGGCGGGCTGGCACGGACCGGAGACCGGCGAACTGCTCCGGCGAATCGTCACCAGCCAAACCGACCACCCGATCAGCCGGGGCGCGGCAATCCGGGCACTGGCAGGCGGCTGGCGCGACGACCCCGTCACCGAGGAACTCCTACGCGAGCGGGCCGTCGACGACTCCGACTGGAGCCTGCAGCGAGCGGCCGTGATGGCACTCGCCGAACGCTGGCCCCATGACCCGGAGATCCAGGCGCTGGCCGACCGCCTCTCCGACGACTGGTAGCGGTCAGCGGGTGGGGTAAGCCCCTACCCCTCCGGTGGCCCGGTAGCAGGCTCGCTGCGGCATCGTGAAACCGCGAGCGTAGTCCGGAACGCCTTGACGGGCTAAGTAGTTAGCCGCCATACTATCTGCATGACGAGCGACGGCATCGACGGTGAGGCGCCCACGCTCGACCAGGCCAGGAGGCAGGTCGAGCACTACGGCCTGGAGGTCGATCCGCAGGCGGTGCTGGTCGCGGTGCGGCTGATTTCGGCGGGCGCGCGGGTCGGCAGGATGGCCGAGGTGCACTTCGCCCGGTTCGGCCTGTCGACGGGGCGGTACCGGGTGCTGGCCGACCTCGAAGACCACGGCGGGGAGAAGTCTCCGTCGCGCCTCGCCGCCGACCTCGGTGTCTCCAGGGCCACGGTCACCGGCCTGCTGGACGGCCTCGAGCGTGAAGGTCTGATCGCGCGCCGGCCCTCCGTGGAGGACGGCCGGGGCACGGTGGCCATCCTGACCGCGCGTGGTGCGCAGCTCCTGCGCGACATGGCGCCCGAGCACTTCGGGCGGCTCGAGGCGATGGTGGGCGGACTTTCCGTCGAGGAGCGCGCGGTGTTCTTGAACCTGCTCGCGCGAGTGGTCCGCGGTAGCGCGGCCCTGGTCGACGACTGATCACACTCTCCGCTGTTTTGGCCCCGCCCTCCGGCCGGGCCCTTTTTGTGACCCGATAGTTAGCTGCCTAATCACATGGGGCGGTATGGCCTGCCGCCCCACCCCGCCCCGCCCCGCCCCCACCCTCGCCGTGACCCTTCGCTTCCCTCGCACGTACGAGAAAGAGGCCACCATGCCCGCAACGAAGGACAGGACCAGCCGCAATCGAGCAGCTTCCCGGCCGTCCCGGCCGTCCCGGCCGTCCCGGCCGTTCACCCTGTGGCGTGAAGTGCTGACCGCCTACGCCGCCCCCGCGCTGATGGCCGGTACCGCCGGTCTCGTCAACGGGCAGCGGGACCTGGCCGTGGCCGCCTGTACCTCCATCGCCGGCACCTCCGCCGTGGTGGCGTTCCTGGTCGGCCTCTGGCTGCGGCGTGGCGGGCGGCCCCGACGCTGGACGGTCACCACCCCGAGCTTCGTCCTGACCGCCGCACTCCTCATCACCGCCGCCGGCGCGGCGGCCCTGCTGGGATGGTTCACGGCCCAATGGGTACCCGCCCACACCCCGGTCCCCGCCACCCCCTGGCTGGAGCGCCTGCGCATCGACCTGCCCGTCTCCGCGGCCCTCGCCGCCACCATCGTCACCCTCCGCTGGCGCGCCACCACTCCGGCACTCCCGGGCTCCCCGGCGTAACCCTTACCTCCACCGGCCCACCCGCCCGACGGGCCCCGGCCCGACCGAAGTCACCAAGGAACGAGCAAAGGAATGAGTACGCGATGATCGTCGTCATGGGAGCGACCGGAGCCACCGGCAACGCCCTGCTCCGCAGCCTCCTCGCCCTCGGCGCACCCGTACGCGCGCTGACCCGCACTCCGCACATCCCGATCCCCGGCACAACCGGCGCACACCGGCAGCCCGTTGAGGTCCAGTACGCCGACGCCGCCGACCCCGGTTCTCTGCGCACCGCGTTCAAGGGAGCCGACCAGCTCTTCCTCGCGATGGCCAACGGCCCCGCGCAGGTCGCGCTCGAAACCCGCGTCATCGACCTCGCCGCCCAAGCCGGCATCGGACACATCGTCAAGATCTCCGCACCCGCCGCCGAACCCCACTCCCCGGTCGCCGTCTCCCGCGGACACCACGCCGTCGAAGAACACCTGCGCGCCTGCGGCCTCACCCACACCGTCCTGCGCCCTTACGCGTTCATGCAGAACCTCCTGCGCCTGGCTCCCGCCGTCGCCCAGGGCGTCATCCTCGGCACGATGGGCGAAGCGCCCTGCAACTACATCGACTGCCGCGACATAGGCGACGTCGCCGCGGCCGCGCTCACCAGGCCCGGCATCGCCGGCGGCACGTACACCCTGACCGGACCGGAAGCCGTCTCCTACCCCGAACTCGCCGCACGGCTGGCCACTCTGACGGGCAGTGCGGTCCGCTACGTCAACCTCGCCCCGGACGAACTGCGCGTCAGCCTCATCCGCAACGCCCACATGCCCGACTGGCTCGCCGACCACGTGACCGAGATCCAGCAGCTCGCCGTCACCAGGCCCGAGAGCCCGACCACCACAGTCACCGACCTTCTCGGCCGCCCGCCCCGCACCCTCGACGCCTTCCTGCGGGAACACCAGGCACACTTCCGCTCCACGGATCCTTCAGCGGAGCGGCCACTTCAACCGGCCGCGGACGACCTCCCGGTATGAGGAACTCGCGGAAAGCAATCGCGTGAGCGGCGGCTCCGCCCGGGCGCTGCTCTACGGTACCGATGGGGTGGGCGGCGACGTCTTCCTCCTCGGCTCGCGGCATGGGCTTCTGTCCTTCCTCGCGCTCGTCGTCTCTGGCGACGAGTCGCGGGTAAGACCCGGCGGCATGCCACCGCTGCCGCCGGTCCCTGCATCCATTCGGGCGAAAACCCGCTCAGAGGCTGCTCCACGTGCTCGAAGGCGCGTCATCGTCTCTCAGAGACGTCGGGCTTCAAGAATGGGGACGGAACATTGCACCTGAGGCGTACCGGAACGATCCTGGGCGCGGCCGCGCTGGCGGTGCTGACACTGCCGGCCAACGCGCACGCCGCAGCCATCGCGTGCGGAGGGGGCGTGTCGACCGGCCGGGTGGCGGTCAACGGCTGCATCAGCGCCGAACGGGGCTCCGTGGGCAGGTTCCCCACGCGGGACATCACGGCGTACATCAAGGCGCGCAACACGGGAAAGAAGGGGCTGAACGTCTCCTACGAGGCGTTCTTCCGCGTCGTCGACGGCGGCCACTGGGAGAAGGTGGGCAGCGGCCGCACCTACCTCGCGCCCGGCGCGGCCGCCGACCCCACCGCCGTGGGGAGCACGACCCGGGTGTGCGGCCCGGTGAAGGTGGAGATCCGCGTCCATGCCCGGGCCGACGGCGCCGCCTGGAGCGGCTGGTCCCAGGCGGCCACGAAGCAGTGCCAGACCTGACCTTCACCGTGAACGCGACCTGATCTCCCGAAGGCTCCGATCGCCCATCGCGAGGACGACTGGCCGCTATCCCTGCTGGTCACAGCCGGTCAGCGGGGAGACGGCCCGCGGTTTACGGCCGCGCTGCACGGCATCCGGGTGCCCCGCGAGGCAGGTTGGGGGGAATGAACGGAAGCGGGAGATTTCCTCGAAATGGACTGCTGGTACTGAGGGCCATCGACTTGCTTCTTCCGTTTCCTGATGGGCGTCACCGATTTTTCGTAGGTCGGCGACAAGGCTGCTCATCGGGTGGCAGGGCTCTGACCTGGGGTGGTCGGGGAGAGCGAACCGGCCGGGTGTGGTGTTTCCCCCGCCCTGGGCGGACCTACTGAATACAGCCAGCGGCAGCGGGGTTTGAGGGATCGCAGTTGCCAGGGTTGTTGTTTGCGATGGTGGTGTGGTTGAGGGTGACGGTTCCGCCGTTGTTGTGGAGGCCGGCGGGGGCGTAGGCCGCGGTGTTGCGTGTGATGCGGGAGTCGTGGAGCGTCGCCTCGCCCTGGTTGTGCATGCCGGCGCCGGTTCCTTGAGTGACTGCGTTCCCGTCGATGAGGGTGTTGCGGGTATTGAGCGTTCCAAAGTTGTAGATGCCACCACCGGAGAAGCTTGCAGTGTTGCCACGGATGGTGGTTTGGACGTTGGTGGTGAGCGTGCCGAAGTTGGCGATGCCCCCGCCCGTTCTGGCGTCGTTGCTGCGGATCTGGCTGCTGGTGATGGTCGCGGAGGAACTGGTGTTGTAGACCGCACCGCCGAGGCCTTGTGCTTCGTTGCCGGTGAGGATGCTCGCGGTCAGGGTGAAGGGTGAAGAGATGGTGCTGTGCGCGATGGCTCCTCCGTTGCCACCGGTGACGGGGCCGGTGGAGTTGCTGGTGAAGACACTCAGATCTACGCGTGTGGTGCCGTTGCTCAGGATGGCACCGCCGTGGCCGGCTTCGGTGTTGTTGCTGTTGAAGTAGGAACCTACGACGCGGAGGCTTCCATTGTTGTTGTTGATGGCGCCGCCTCCGTTGCTGGAGGTGTTGCCGGTGAGGCGGGTGTTGGAAAGGGAAGCGACGGTGCCGAATCCCAGCTGGATGGCCCCGCCCTGGGCGCCTCCTCCGACTTTGGCTTTGGTGAGGGCAAGGTCTCGGAGAGTCAGGTTCCCGCCGGTGGTGGGGGGGAGGTTGAAGAAGCGGAATTCGTGGTCGGTGTTCTCGTCGCGGGTGATGGTGGCGTTGCGTCCGTTGATGGTGATGGGGCTGGTGACCTGGGGGAGCGCGGCCTGGCCGGGGCCGGCGATCTGCTCGGAATAGGCGTAGGTGCAGTCGCGGGCGAGGTTGAGGGTGTCGGAGGTGGTGGGGGTGCTGTTGGCGGTGGTGATGGCCTGGATGAGGGCGGCGGGGGAGCAGGTGACGTTGATGGTGGCGGCGTGAGCGGGGGTGGCGACCAGGCCGGCGAAACTGAGAGCGAATGCGGGCGCGGCGAGCAAGGTAGTGGCCTGGTGGGGGCGGCGCAGTGGCCTCATCGTCTGACTCCTTGTTGGGGGGAGGCGCCGGGGGTGATCCGATCATTGTTTACATCAGATCAACATCTATTCTTTTCGGGACACACCGGGCGTGTGCTGTGGGTTGCTCCGGCCTGCCCTCCACCCTCAACCCCTGCTCGGGCCTGCTGCCGCCGGAGGCGCGCGAGCACTGATCCGCCCGCCGATCGATGATCTGGGTGGTGCCGCCCGCTGACCGGGCATCGGCTGGAGTGCCTGCCGGAATTGGCTGGCAGGTGCATGACGGGTAAGTGGGGTGCGGGGCTACCTTCTTAGGGCTCCGGAGGGGCGGCTGTCCGAACGTGCGGCCACGGGCGGGCGGCGGCGGCGTCTCCAGTGCCCCGGCTCCGCCGAGGAGCCGGGTCCCCCCACGTATGAAGGAAGACGACCATGGCTCTGGGCACCTGGCTGAAACTCGGCACCTCCGCCGCCGCAATGGTTCTCGCGGCGGCAACCGCCGCGACCGCGGCACCCGCACCCGTACCGGCCGCCTCCGCAGCGGTAGTGACGCTCCGTTACGACGACAGCCGGGCCGGAGGTTGGGAAGCGGCCATCACGGCCGGGGTCGCTTCCTGGAACGCGAACGTCAGTAACATCCGGCTGGTGGAGGCGGCGCCCGGGGTCCGGGCCGAGATCGTCATCGTGGCCACCACCGGCTGGCCGCAGGCCACCCTCGGTCCGGTCCGTCCTGGGCGACAGGTGCGAGTCGAACTCGGCGCGCAGGCCGTGAGCCAGGGGTACGACAAGACGCGCATCGCCGCGCACGAGCTGGGCCACAGCCTGGGCCTCCCGGACACCAAGCCGGGGCCGTGCTCCCAGCTGATGTCCGGGTCCAGCGCCGGGACGGCCTGCACCAACGCCGTGCCCAACGCGACCGAGCGGTCCCGCGTGCAGAACGCGTACGCGAACGGGCTCGCGGCAACCGTGCCGACCGACGGCCGGGTACTCATCGACGCCCCCTGACCGGCGGCTCCGCGACGCGGGCCTTCGCGTGCGCGACCGTCGGGCGGACGACGGCGCCCTCGTCAGGTACGCGGTAGCCCTGCCCCGGGTCCGCGAGGCTGTTCTCCGGAGTCCACTCGAGGGTCTCCGCGGTCTCCGCACCTGCGTGGTGAGCTTTCGACCAGCCTCTGACTATCCGGGCGCGAGCCTCCACTTCGGTGCGTCCGCCTCGGGCGCCCGGGCCCAGTAGAGCTTGGCGTCGAGACCCAGCGCGGCGAGGAAGCCGTCCGATCCGGTCCCGGCGCCGGCGGGGGCACCCGATATGAGCAGCTCGGCGGTGGTCCACTGCGGTGTGCCGCTGCCGGTCAGAGCCGTGCCGAGGGTGCCGTCGGGGCCGCGGCCGGCTAGGGCGGGGCCGCACAGGCCCACCGCGCCGTAGCCCCCGACTCCGCCCACGTCGAGCACGACCGGGCGGCGGCCCGAGCCATCGAGGACGGCGGTTTGGACGGCCCCCGAGTCGGGCTTGCGAAAGAAGACCCGTATCCCGTCGCCGTCGCTGTCGGCACAGGCGGAGAGTCCGCTGACCGTGGTCGCGGGCAGGCCGCTCTCCTGGGGACGGTTGGAGAACGGGGCGCCGGGCGATGCCTGGGCCCAGACGAGTACGGACTTCTGGGTGGCTGTCAGCACGTGGACGCGGCCGGCCTTGTCGGTCGTGGCGGCCGGGTCGCCGTGCAGGCCCGAACCACCGATATCGCTCCACGCGGACCACTTTCCGTTCGCGTCCTGCTCGATCTGGTACAGCCTGAGGTCTCCTCCGCGTACGAACACCCTGAGGTGGCCGGAGCCGTCGACGGCAGCGGACGGGGCCGACAGGTCGGACAGGACGCTGGCGCCGCTCTGGGGCGGCGAGCCGAGCGGACGGAAGGGATCGAAGTCGCCCCCGGGGCGCTGCTGGACGGCGGTGACGACCTCACGGCGGTAGGCGGCACCCGGGCCGAGGTGGGTGCACGTGCCGAACACGGCGATGCGCCCGTCGGGCAGCCCCACCGAGGTGAGTCCGGCGTCGAGCAGGCCGACCGCCGCCTGCAGCTTCGGTCCCGTCCACGCGTCGTCCCTGCCGGACGGCTTGTGCCAGACGGCGAGCTTCTGGTCGAGGACGCCGAAGGCCCAGAGGCTGCCGTCGTCGCCGGGCTGGAGCCAGCGGGTCGAGTTGGAGCGGGAGTATCGGACCGACTGCGCCCAGTTGTTGCCGTACGGGCGATTGGAGACCTTGCGGTCGCCGCAACCCGCGGCACTGCCGCAGAAGTTGTCCTTCGGGTCCATCCAGGCGTACGTCTTCACCGTCTCAGCCTTGGCATCCGCCCCCGCCTTGTCGAAGGTGTGCGGCAGGTAGCTGGTGTTGTAGGCGTAGTAGCTCTGGACGGTGAAGTTCGGGCGGCCAGAGGTGGCGGCGTACTTCTGAAGCGCCGCCTGGGCGAAGCGGGCGCTGAAGACGTGGTCCTGGTGATCGATGATCTGATGCCTGACGCCCTCTCGGGCCGGCGTGGGGTCCAGGGTGCGAATGTGGGTGGGGCGGAAGCGCTGCATCAGCCCCACGAGCGCGTCGATGAGCTGGTCCCTGGTGTAACTGATGGGCTTGGCCGGGGTGCCGGACGTGAGGCACGGCTCCAGCGAGGGGGTCTGGCCGTTCCACAGACCGCGGAGGCTGTGCGGTACGTCCTTGTACATCTCGCGCGCTTCGCGCAGTTGTATCCAGACGAGGTTGATCTGGGGGTGTGTCCGGAGGGTGTCCAGCTCGGCGCTGCCGCCGCCGGTCGTGGGTATGGAGGTGCGTGTCCAGGGACTGCTCTTGTCGCCGGTCGCCATCTGCGCGTATGCCGCGCGTATGCCGTTCTGCCTGGCCTCGGCGTACTGCGCCCGGTTGGCGGGCGGCATGGGGTGCCCGGGGGACGCGTGCCCGGGGGCGTTGATCCCGTCGGCCTCCCCGGACGTCACGTACACCGAGGTCATCGGACGCCCGGAGCGTATGGAATGGCCCGTGTCCGGATTCATGAAGAACAGGTCGTCGTCGGCGTGGGCGACGATCTGCATGACCGACTCGCTGCTCACCAGGGGCGCTGCCTGCGCACTGCCCGTTCCCGCCCGGTCATCCGCGCCTTCGGTTCCGCCCGGCCAGGAAGCCGCCGCATACCCGGCGGCTCCGACGACCGCCACCGCCGCTGCGGACGTCAGCATGAAGTGCCTGCGGGACGGCGTCGATCGGTGCTGACTGGAGGTCATGTATCGGTCTTTCGGTGCGCGGCCCGGCAGGGCTCGTTTCGGGGCGTCAGCACCGCCCCTCCGCGTCCGGCCGCTCGTGCTGATCGGAGCAGACGTGATCAAAACCCGCTCCGATGGGGAGACGGAGTGAGCCAAAGCCGCGTTTATCGCGATCCGTGTAACTCTTGTCACACCCTGGCCACGCCCTCGTGCTGCGAGCCCGTGTGCGGGTCTGCACAGGGCCCGCGCAGGACGCTCCCCTTGGGCTCCTCACCCATTGCCTCGCATCCACAACGCTGCTTCGTCGCTGTACAGGCAGGCCTCTGTCACGCGCCAGAGCATCTGCGGGCCCGAACCACGCCTCCCTACGGGCCGTCTCCTCAAGTTCCGGCGTCAGGCCGGGGCGATCCGCGGCGACCTCGGCCAGGTCCGAAGGGAGATGCGGCAGGGAGGGCCCCTCGCCGGGCACCCCTCCGCATCAGGCCTCCGACCTGCCTGGATCAGCTTCCTAGGCTTGTCGGTCCCCGGTCAGGGCCTGGAGTGGTCGCCGGATCCAGGGAGTATCCGAACAGGCCCTGGTCGCCACCGACGTACAGGGAGCGGCTGTCCGGTCCGAAGGCGAGGGTATGCAGGGGACTGCGCGTGCGCATGAGGGTCTGTGTGGTTTCCTGGCCGGGGTCCCAGATCCGCACGGTCATGTCGGCGCCGACCGATGCGATCCTGGTGCCGTCCGGGCTGATGGCCACCGCGTTGACTTGACCGGTATGGCCGCTGAGCGTCCGTAGCAGCTGGCGGCTGTGGGTGTCCCAGATTAGGATCGCTCCCCGGTCCTGAGACACCGCCAGCCAAGTGTCATCGGGGCTGATCGACACGTCGGTGTGCGTTACCCATTCCTCGTGGCCAAGTTTGTGACTACGTGCCCACGACCGTCCGTCGGCGGTGAATATCTCGGTGTGATGCCAACAGGCGACCGCGAACCAGGTTCCGTCGGAACTGACGGCGACGGCACTGGCAAGACCGCTGTGGCGGATCTCATCTGGAGGCGAAAAGGTCACGTGGCCCGCCGTGCCCTCGAGGTTGACCGTGATGACCATCGAGTTGTCCGGTCTGACGGCCAGTGCCCGAGCACGGCGTCGCTGGGTTGAGTGCGATTCCTGCTCGGTGATGCGGTTGAACAGCCGTACCGATCCGTCTCTTCCGCTCGTCGCGATCATGGTGCCGTCCGGGCTGATGGCGACTACGTCGAGGTGGCCACGATGGCCGGTCAGTGTTCCGGTCTCCTCGCCTGTTGCGGGGTTCCACGTGCGGGCCAGCCCGTCGTCGCCGGTCGTCGCGAGCCATGTGCCGTCCGGGCTGACCGCGAGAGTACGTACGGCTACGACGGGGCGTGTTCCGCTGGTCGGCCCTGTACCGACGGAGGTGTCACAGATGCGTACTGCACCGTCGCGTGTGAGGGCGGCCAGCCACGTGCGGTCGGGGCTGATGGCGATGCTCCGCACGTGGGCGATTCCGGTCAGGGGGTTGAGTTCGGCACCGGTCTCCGCGTCCCAGAGCCGCACCGTGCCGTCAGTGCCACTGGCGGCCAGCCACGTACCGTCGGGGCTGACGGAGAGGGCGTCCACCGCACGGGGATGCGCCGTCAGCGTCCGGATCTCGGTGCCCGTGTCAGTGGTGTGCAGACTCACCGTGCCAACGTTCCCAACGATGGCGAGCCAGCTGCCGTCCGGGCTGAGGGCGGCGGCGCGCACTGGGCCCGTACCGCAGGTCGCGGTGGTCAGCAGGGTGCCGTCGGCGGTGTTCCAGGTCCGCACTGTGCCGGCGGAGTCGACTGTGGTGAGCAGGGCGCCGTCAGGGCTTGTGCCAGTCGCGCGTATGGAGTTCGGGGACCAGGTAGCCGGTGCGCCGGTCGGTAGGGCGAGAGTGCGCAGCCGCTTCCAGGAGGTGGTGCTCCACAGTTGTGTGGTGCCGTCGCGGTTGACGGTGGCAAGCCATGCGGCGTTCGGATCGGAGACCAGTGCGGTGACCCAGCTGGTGTTGCCGGCGAGTGTGCGCACGTGAGCGCCGGACGCCGTGTCCCACACGCGTACGGTTCCGTCCGCGCCTGCGGTGGCCAGCCACGTGTCCGTCGGGCTGATGGTCAGCGTGCCCAAGGGTCCGTTCTGTGCTCCTCCCAAGGTCCTGATCTCCGCGTCGGTGCTGACGCTCCGGATGCGAACGCTGCCGTCTTGGCCGGCGGTGGCGAACCATGTGCCGTGCGCGTTGACGGCCAGGGCGGTCGCGCCGTGGTTCGTGTCGGTGTGGCTGCGCATCAGCGACGGGTCGGGCAGGTCCGGTGGGGTCCACTTGTTGACCAGCGTGGGGTGGGAGGTGGGGAGGGGGATGTGGTGGGTGTTCCAAAGGGGAAGCGGCCCAAGTCGGCTGCGGAGCACGGCGTCGAGGGCCTCGGGCGGGTCGGTCGGTGCGAGCAGGGGTGCGGCGCGGGCCAGATCCCGCGCCATGGTGCGCGTGGCAGGGGTTCGAACGCGATCGAGGTCGCGGATGGCGGCGTTGGGCCCCAGACGCTCCAAGTGCGCTCTGATCCAGCGCAGGTCACCGGCCAGCGCCTGCGCAACGTCGCTCTGGTCGGCGTCCACGAGGTGTCCGATGAGGTGATCTTGCAGGTAGCGGCTTTCGGTTTGCCACCACGCTCTGACCACGGGCGTCAGGGTGTCCGACGCGGAGGCCGCCTGGGGGAGGTCCATGGCCAGGGAATCCACGAACGCGCGGTTCACCGCGGCCAGCTCGCCGGCGAGTTCCGCGCGCTGGTAGTCGCGGACGACGTCGTGGACCCGCACGACGCCCTCGGTTACGGCGGGGTCGAGAGAGAGGAGAGACAGGTCCGCCATCAGCTTGCACAAGGCTCGCGCCTGTGCTTCCTCCAGATCGCCGGTGGCCTGCCAGAGAAGGAGCACCAGCGGTACGGGGATGGCTTCGTCCTCGGCGAAGATGCCGAGTTCGGCGAAGCGGCGGGCGCCGTCGGGCGGTAGCAGGGTGGTGGCGGCCTGGATGCTCGCGCGCACGGCGGCGTTGCGTCGCTTGGGGTCGTTCAGGTCCAAAGGGGCATCGGGATCGTCCGCGCCGGTCGGCCCCTGCGCACGCAGCCGGGTGAGGAGCTGGTAGGCAGCGGCGGCGGGGTCGGCGCCGGTGGCGGCCTGAGCAGACAGACGCTGGTTGGCCATGCGCAGGAGCAGTGCCCACCGGCCCGTGGCGTCGACCAGGGCGCGTGAGATCGACTCAGGCAGATCCAGACCGTGCGTCAGGACCGCCAGCGCCTGCTGCGACGACATCCGGTCCACGGTGATGGGCCTCGATCCCGGTGGCAACACACCGGGGTTTCGCGTGGTCACCAGCCTGACGCAGGTGCGAGATGCACCCTGCAGGAACGGCGCCAGTTGCTCGGCCTCCCAGACGTCGTCCAAGACGAGCAGCATGCGGGGCTGCTCCGCGAGGAGGCCCGCCAGGTGTTGCCCTGCCAAGTCGGGGTCCTGACCGATGTCCCGTGCGTCGCCGGTGAGATATCGGGTCACCTCGGCCACCTTCGCCGCGATCGCCGATCGACCGCGTACCTCGCGCCCGATCGTGACGACGTAGACACGACCGCGGAAATGGCGGCGGACCTTGGGATCCGCGCACACCACGTTGGCCAGCATGGTCTTGCCGAAGCCGCCGGCACCGTGGAGGCCCGTGGTGATGCCCACCGCCCCACCACCCCGTCGACGGCACACCGCGGTGGCGACATCCCTCACCTCGGCCCTGTCCACCACCCACTCGGGAACCGTCGGCGCGGTGGACGGCGGGAGTCCTGCCCCGGAGGTCCGGTCGGTGCGGGACGCGCGCAACACCGCGATGAGGGCGGCAATCCCCGCGGTGGCTCCCAGCACACTGGCGACGGGGTCCGCCTCGCCCCAACCGTCGCGCACCGCCATCGCGCCCAGCCAGACCACCGCGGCCGCACAGCAGGCCACTCCGGCACGGACGCCCAAGTTCTTTCCCCAACCCATGGGGTTGATCCTCGCCGCCTGCCCCGCAGCACACCACCCCTTCGCCGTGGTCGGTGGACCGCGAGGTGTTCATCGGGAGCGGGGTTTTCCCTGCCTGTCCGGACCGTTCTCGGCGCGGCGTTCGATGCGGGGGAGCTCTGTTCCCACCGGAGGCCGGGGAAACCGGCAAGGGCCGCATCCCCCGCTATCGACCGGGGGATGCGGCCCTTTCGATCTTGGGGGTTGGCTGTTCCTCAAGGGAGCCGTGGTTCATGCTCCCGTGCGGAGGGTTGCCCATCCCTCGGTGGTGAAGCGCAGACCGGTTCAGCTGATGCTGAGGACTGCTGGCGCGGCGCCGTCGCGGCGGCCGGCGGGGCTCGGCTGTTGGGTCTGGTACTCGGCGAGCATGTGGAGGAAGTCCCGGACGTGTGCGATGGCCGAGGGGTGGAGTTCGGCCATGAGCGTCGCGGTGCGGGGCGCCGTCGCACGGTCCAGGGTGCTGCCGTCCGGCCCGTAGATGGCGCTGCCGCCGTTGGCCGGCCGGTCCGCGGGGCCTGCGACGGGATTGACGAACACGGTGTAGACGGTGTTCTCGAGAGCGCGGGCCGCAAGGTAGACGGCTGCCCGGTGTTCGTTTCCGGTGGCGAACGCGCTGAGGCACAGATAGGCGTGAGCCCCCGCCGCGGCAGCGGCTCTGGCGTGTTCGGGGAAGGACATGTCGTAGCAGACGCCGATTCCGAGCCGCCAGCCGTCGACTTCGACGCATCCTCCGCGGGAACCGGGGGTGAACAGGCGCGCCTCGTCGGCGTGCCAGAGGTTCTGCTTGTCGTAGACGACGGTGATGCGACCGGTCGGGGCCGCGGCCAGGACGGAATTGGTCAAGGTGCCGTCGGGTCTGCGCACCGCCGCGCCGAAGAGGACGACGGCCGCCCCCTCCGAGGCGGCGGTGGCGAGGGGCTTCAGCCGGGCGTCGGTGATGTGGCCGGCCGCGTCAGCCGCGATCTGGCAGGTTTCGGGGGCGCCGGCGATGGTCGGTAGATCGTAGGCGGACAGGTAGAGCTCTGGCAGGACCGCTACCCGGGCGCCAAGACGCGTGGCCCGGGAGATCAGCTCTGCGGCGCGCAGGGCATTGCCGGCCACATCCCCGGGTACCGCCTCCGTCTGTAGGGCGGCGAGGTGCAGGGGCGCAGTGGGCAGTGACGCACTCATCGGGAGGTCATGGGGGAAAGGCGGGCGTAGCCGGGCTTGGCTCCGGGACGTTCCACCTTGACCCGGGCATCGGAGAGTGGGAACGGGACCTGGGGCAGGGGCACGTCGAGGAGGAAGTCCCCGTACTCGGCGGACGGGTAGGTGCCCAGGGGGACTTCTTGGCCGTCGGATGACAGCAGGCTGAGGTGCCATTCGTCGGGGCCTGCTGCGCTGGGTCCGGTGGCGGCGATCCGTATCGCGTGCTCCGGAAGGAACTGGGCTGCCGCGACGACGGCGGTGCGCTGCACCGGAGCTCCCAGGGAGTGCATCGCCCCGTGCTTGACCAGGGGGTTGCGTGCGGTCGCGGGGGTGTGGACGGCGACGACCTCGCCGACGTACATGCGGTGGACGGGAAAGTCGACGGTGTTGCGCAGCACGCACTCCAGGGCCGTCACGCCACCGGTGACCCAGGGGGTGCGGGTGGCTTCCGGTGTGCCGAACTCGATGAGCTCACTGCTGGTTTTGTCGATGTCGCCGAGGGAGAAGCTGCCGGCGAAGTCGGCGAGTTCGGCTTGTTCCTCGGCGCAGAGAGTAAGGCTGAACTCCTTGGCCGTGGGCAGCAGGTTGCGTGTGTCGGAGCGCGGGCTGAGCACCACGGCCACGTACAACGGTTCCTTGTTCACGAAGTACGACCACTCCGCTGACATGACATTTACGCCGGATTCGTGGCGCACGGTGACGAGCCCGATCGTGCTTGTCAGCGTCTTCCACAGCTGAGCTGGGATGGTAGAGGACATTTTCACCCTGCCTGGGATAGCGTTGTTGCCGAATATCGGGGGTTCTGGGCATGCCGAAAACGCCGTGGCCTAAATCCCCCCTAACGCACTTTGATCATGGACTTGCCCATGGTCAAGTAATGGAATCTGTGATCTACGTCACCGGCGGATTCGCTTGCGTAGAATTTTCCTTCCCTATCTAGTGGATCTCGTTGGAGCGCTGAATTGCAGATCAGTCGCTCTTGAATCCGGGTGGGAGGTGTTCAACATGAAGAAGCCGGTTCGCCGCAACGTGCGCAACAACAAGTAAGCCTGAGGGCATCCTGAGGCCTGAGTTTGTCAGGTCAGGGGCCGGCCGATGGGGTCTTGTGATTCGCTCGGCCGGCCCTTTCCCGTCACCGTACCGTTTACGCGAGGGATAATCGTCGTGGAGTTGACAGACCGCATCATCCGGATCTTGCATGTTGACGGCGTGGGGCTTCTCGCCTCCGACGCGTTCGGCCGCGTGCACCTCCTCGACGAAGAGCTGCGGGTCATCAGGTCCTCGCCGCGCGTGCAGCACGGGCGTCCCTTGTACGGGCTGGCGGTCGCCGACGGATGGGTCATCGGCAAGGACCGCATGGGTGCGGTGATGCGCTGGTCCCTGGACACACTTGACATCGTCAACCGGCTGGACCCCGCGACGGTGTGCGATCCCTCTATGCTCATCGAAGGTGAGGAGCCCTCTCCCGTAAGTTCCCGGGGCATCGGGATCTGGGAGGGGCGCGTATTCATCACCAGCGGCTATCACCAACAGATGCTGGTCCTCGACCTTGAGACGTTCGACGTGCTCGAAATCAGGCCCAATATTTGTGAAGACAGCCCCATGGAATGGGCATCCACGGACCACCCGACACGGCATGCCGTCTCGGACAAGAATGGGAACCTTCGGTTCGGGAGTTTCTCCACGCTCGAATTCCCCCAGCTCGTAAAACTCGATGACGGAAATATTCACCGAGTGCGGTACGACGCCCGGCATGATCGGTTCTGGTGCACTCAGGACTTCGGTGAAGGCGAGACCGCTGACGTCGCCAACGGCGTCGTCCTCGTGTCCATGGACGGTGAGAAACTGGACGAATGCCTCTTCGCCCGTGATGATGTGGAATTCGTCATCTTCTCTCCCGACTATTTGCGGGCCTATTCCGGAGGATTTGACGGCGAGCTGCACATCTTCGACAATTCGGAGCGTGAACTGCGCATCGAGCGTACCGTCAGCGGGTTTTCGCACCAGCTCAGTGACATCACGCTCAGCGCGTCCGGTGACGTCTTCGTCCTGTGCCAGGACGGCGAGATCGTACAACTGGCTCCGGACGGCACCTTTGTCCGAGGTCTCGGTTTCCGCCGCCAGGCCGTCTGGGACATCCAGCCGTCGGTCGAGGACCCCGAGACCCTGTACTGCGCCACCGACTCGGGCGTCGCGGTCGCCGAAGTCCACCACACCGCGAGCGGACCGACCCTGCGCATCCAGGAGGACCACGAAACCGGTTACGGCTTCACGCGCCGTGTTGCCCCCGTCGACGGCGGCTGGATCGGAATCACCCGGGACCGCCACGTCTTCCGCGCGGCACGGGGCGGGGAAGTGCTGTGGACCCGCCGGCTGCCCTCGCTCCTCCACACCGTCGCGACGTCCCCCGACCGCTCGCGCACACTGATCGCCGGCAATGCCGGCGCCGTTGAACTCGACGCCGTCACCGGAGAGGAGCTGGAGACCCTCACGCTGGACGGGCTGCCGGTCTGGGCCTGCACCTACCTCCCCAACGGCGACCGTGTGCTGGCCACCCGCAACGGAGTCATCGCCGTCTTCGCGGAGCAGTCGGCCGAGCCGTCCTGGCGGCTAGACCAAGGCGAATACCCCAAACGCATGTGGGCCCAGAACGGATTCGTCTACGTCGTGGGCGACGGCGGACTGAAAGAGATCGAGATGGGGCGCGGCGTCACACGGCAGTGGACGGACCTGCTGTCGAACACCGCCGAGAACGCCACCATCAACGACGGTCTGGTGTGCGTGAGTTCTTACGGCATGCAAATCGCTGCCTACACCTACGACGACGACGAGTTCGTGGGCTTCCTCGAAGACCTGCCGGACTACCCGAAGGCGCTCACCATCGTGCGCGACACCGACGGTGCCGCCCACCTTCTGGCGGGTTCCCGCACCGGTCTGCTCTCGCTCTACCGTCTCGACAAGCCGTCGGAAGCCGGAACGTTCGCCAAGCTCGAGGACCGTTGGCTACCCCGCAGGTCCGCCCACTACACCCTGACCCACCACGACAACCCCACCACTGGTCAGGCGTGACACACGATGGCGCGACAGACCACAGCGATCACTGACCTCCCCCCGTGGCGCGATCGCAAGTTCCTGATCTTCGCTTCCGGGAACTTCGCGAACAACCTAGGTGAGGCGGCCTACAAGGTCGGCCTCCCGCTGTACGTCTACGAGCTCACGGGCTCCCTGACCACGATGTCACTCCTGGCCGCCCTCTCCCCGGCGATGCTGCTCCTCAGCCCCTGGCTGGGAGCGATCGTGGACCGGTGGGGGCCTCGGGTGTTCGTCGTCCCCGGACTCCTCCTCCAGCTCGTCGCGGCAGTGGCACTCAACCTCATCGCCCTCACCGGCGATATCGCCACCGTGCCGCTGTTCTGCCTGGCAGCGCTGGTGCAACTGGGCGGCGAGATGTACCGGGCCGGCTGGATCACCGGAGTACCGGGGATGTTCCCGCGCAACGCCGCCCAATCCAGAGCCGTCCTCAGCAGCCTGTTCGTGACGTCCAACATCGCCGGCCCGCTCGTCGTCGCGGCCGGCGTCGGCCTGGTCGGCTACCTCGGACTGCTGTGGTTCAACGCGGCCACCTTCATCGCCCCGATCATCGTGTGGCTTCTCGGCGTGCACCCCCCGGCAAGGAAGCGGCCCGTCGCGATCGACCGCCCCAGCCTCGACCGCCCCAGCCTCGGGCGCGACATCATCGACGGCTGGCACATCATCAAGGCCGAGAAGCGAGTCCTGTACGTGCAGCTCACCGCGCTGCCCCTGCACTTCGCCAGTGGTATCGGAGTCCTGGCCTTCATGATCTGGTACCTGCGCGACCACTGGGGGATGTCCGCGAGCGGCGTCAGCACCGCACAGGCAGTGGCCAACATCGGAGCCCTGGCGGGCAGCGTCTACATCGCGGCCCGGGCCCGCACCCGTCCACGTACGGTCCTGGCACTGTCAGCCGCCATCATGACCGCCGCGCTGTTCACCATGGCCATCCCCTCCACCTGGAGCTTCGTGGCGTGCATGGTGGCCTTCTTCACCATGCGCTCGGCCATGACCGCCGTCTCGGCAATGATCATCGTGAAATACCTGCCCCCCGAGGTCGTCGGCCGGGCCGAAGGCCTGTTCAACCTCATCGGCGGCGCGCCCCTGCTGCTCGCCCCGCTCCTCATCCCGCTGGTCCAAGGCACCTTCGGCAGCACCGCCGTCCTGATGTTCCTCGGCTCCGCGGCAGGCCTGTCACTGCTGTGCCTCGCCCGCTTCTGGCCGCACTGGAGCGACCCGGACCACACCAGCACCGACACACCCGTCAGCGGCGACGTACCCGTCAAGTAGCAAGGACACAGCCATGCGCACGATCAACTTGCCGGCCAACCCGAAAGGCCATGCCGCACCCATCACCCACGTGGCCCTGAGCACCGACGGCCGACGTCTCGCCAGCTGCTCCTACGACGGCACCGTGCTGATCTGGGACACCACCGACCCCACGCAACCGATCCAGACCACCCGGCTGCACCACCGCCGCCTCGTCAACGCCTCCTCCTGGAACCCCGTGGACCGCGCGCTCCTGGCCACTGCCTCGGCGGACAAGTCGGTCGCCGTGTGGCGCATACCGGACGAAGGCCGGGCCGACCTCGTCAACGTCCTCGCCCGCCACACCGACGACATCAACTCCGTCGCCTGGATGCCCGACGGCGAGCGCCTCATCTGCGTCTCCGAGGACGGCCGGGCCACCTTGTGGAACGCGCACAGCGGACGTTTCCTGGCCGAGGTCAGCTCCCACGCCGCCCACTGCATGATGGTCTCCGTCAGCCCGAACGGCCTCGTCGCCACCGTCGGAGAAGACGGAATGGTCGCCGTCAGCGACCCCGACACCCACCAGAGCCCCACCGTCCGCCACTACGACTCCTCCATCGAAGGCTGCGCCTGGTCCCACTCGGGCAAGATCCTGGCGGTCGCCTGTGACAACGGCACCATCGACCTGCTGACCGACACATTGGGCCATCTGCGCACCATCCAGGTGTCCAACTCCGCCGCCCGCACGGTGGACTGGACCGAGGACGACGCCACCTTCGTCGTCGGCGCCTACGACGGATCCCTGCACTTCTTCGACATCACAGGCGAACGCACCCACCAGGTGTACGACGCCCGCGTGTGGCCCAGGTCGGTGTCGGTGGCAAAAAGCGTAGTAGCCGTCGGCAGCTTCCGGGGCGGCCCCCACCTGTTCGATCGCGCCACCGCCAAGCCGTTGGCAGCCCCGGACACGGTGAACCACGGGCCCAACGCAATGGTCGTCCTGGGCCGAGAGCTCTTCGTGGGCTGCGACTCTGGAAGCGTCCTGGCCGTCGACCTGGACGCGGACCTCGACACCGCCGCCGTGCGCCGACTGGACCTGACCGACGGGCCCATCCTCTCGCTGGCCGCGCACGGCACAGCGCTCTACGCCGGCACCTACTCCGGACACGTGATCCGCCACGAGGGCGGCCGCACGCACATCAGCGAGCAACTCGGCGCCCCCGTGCCGTCCCTGTGCTCCGGCGGGCAGACGATTGTCGCCGGTACCTACAACGGCGAACTGATCGCCCTGGACCCGCGCACACTGGACGTCGTCGACCGCCGCTCCGCACACCAGGGTTCGGTGAAGTCGCTGACCGCGCTGCGGACCGGATTCCTGTCCGCGGCCACCGACCGTACCGTCGCGACCGGCACCTTCCGCGAACGCGCCACGTTGTGGGAACACGGCAACCTGATCAACGCCGTGGCAGTACTGGACGACTCCATCGCAGCCACCGCATCCCGCGACCACACAGTCAAGGTCGGCCGGTTCGAGGTCGACGAGAACGGCGAGTCGCAGATACTGAACCTGCAAACGCTCCTAGGCCCGGACGAATCCGTGAAGTGCGTCGGGCTGCTCGGCACACCGGACGCGCCGGTGGTCCTCGCGGGATCGTACGACTTCGCGCTCTACCAGTGGCGTGTGGACTGGCACGACAGCACCCGTACCCTCGCGTCCGGCCAGGTACTGGCGGAATTCAGCCAGGGCCTGTCCTGCATGTGCCCCCTGGACGGGTCCCGGGTCGCCGTCGCCGGCTGGGACGGCCAGATCGTGGTGGTCGGGCAGGACTCCGACGGGCAGGTCCGCCTCCAGCGCACCCTGCATGTCAACGAGCTGGCGGCCACCGCTCGCCTCCAGGAGAAGGGCGTGACGGCATGACGCACGCTTCCCGGACCGTAACCACCCCTCCGGTCACCGTACGAGCCCGGGTCCGCATCACCCTGGAACGCACCGGAGGACAAGGAGCCGAACTGCTCACCTTCACCGGGCTCCCCGATCCCGGCGAACACGTCGCCGTGGTGCTCGCCGAGACGAGTCCGGGCATCCCCCTGGTCCGTGTGCACAGCGAGTGCCTGACGGGCGATGTCTTCGGCTCGGCCCGCTGCGACTGCGGCCCACAGCTCGACGAGTCCCTGCAACTCCTCGCCACCGAGGGCGGCATACTCCTCTATCTCCGGCAAGAAGGCCGCGGCATCGGCCTGTACAACAAGATGGATACCTACCTGCTCCAAGACCACGGGAAGGACACCTTCGAAGCGAACCGTCTTATTGGCCGGGGCGCGGACGAGAGGGAATACGCGGTCGCCGCCGCGATGCTCCACGCCTTGGACGTCCCGCGCATCCGGTTGCTCACGAACAACCCCGAGAAAGTCCGGCAACTACGCGACCACGGAGTCGACGTAGTCTCCGTCATCGCCACCACGGTGCACGTCACGGACGAGAATGCCCGCTATCTCGAAGCGAAGGCACGGCTGGCCGGGCACACCCTGGCCCTGGGCGAACGGGAGACGGTATGAGGCTCGAGGACGTGGCGAACTCCCCTCACTTCCAGGAGCAGGCCGCCCTGGCGCAGAGAGGGGATGTTCGCCCGTCGGCGTCGATGGCACGCCAGTTGCTCGGGACGAGCACCGAGCAACTGACCGCGCTTCTGGCCGACCGGCGGGCACCGCTGCCTCAACGACTGGCAGCGGGCGGAATCCTTGCCCTGACCGGCGATCCGCGCATGACCACCACACCGGCCACCTGCTTCGTCCCGGGCGGCCGGACAGAAATCGGACTGCCACCTGAGGCGGTCGCGGACGTCGTCGCCACCTGGGCGCACGTGGGTGTCGAACAGTCCTGGATCGACAAGGAGACGCCTGCCCACACCGTCCATCTCGACGACTTCTGGATCGGCACCTACCCCGTGACCAACGGCGAGTACCGGGACTTCCTCGACGACACCGGCCACCCCGGCCGCCCGACCACCTGGTATCTCGGTGCCTATCCCTACGACCGCAGCAACCATCCCGTCGCAGGCATCGAGCCCGAGGACGCGGATGCCTATACGAACTGGCTGAGCCGGCGCTCGGGCCACCCGTGGAGGCTGCCCACCGAAGCCGAATGGGAGCACGCGGCCAAAGGAGACGACGGCAGGCCGTTCCCCTGGGGGGAGGCCTTCGACCCCGAAGCGGCCAACACGCGCGAGACCGGAGTGCACACCACCACTCCCGTAGGAGCCTTTCCCGCCGGACGCTCCCCGTACGGAGTCCACGACATGGGCGGCAACGTCGAGGAGTACGTCGCAGACCTCTACCTCCCCTATCCCGGAGGCCCCTACGTGGAAGACCACCTCGTGGAGACCATGGGCGCCTACCGCGTCGCCCGCGGAGGCAGCTTCGCCCGCTACGGAGACCTCACCCGCACCCGCCGCCGACACGGAGCATTCCCCGGCCCGCTGTACCCGGTGGGCTTCCGGATCGCGACAAGCAACCTCCCCAACCCGACGGAAGCAGCACCTGACAACCCCGGTAGGGACGCTGAGGCGCACCACAGGTGAGCGACTTTGAGCTCCTATAGACCGTCAAACCGCAAGAGGTCCTCGGCGGTCAGCCTCCGGGTGGTGTCGACACGGGTCGTGGCTGAGGGCGGCGGGCGTCGTCGTCGCGGCGTTGACGGTCAGCGCGGGCACGGTGATGCCGGCGGCCGCCGATTCCGACCCTCGGGGCTACCTCACGAAGATGAAAGCCCAGGAGATGTGGAAGGTCGCGGACGGCAGCGGCATCACGGTGGCCGTCATCGACAGCGGCGTCAAGGATCAGCCTGCCAGCCCGACGTGCGTCGATCCGGAATTATCGGAGTCCGGGAGTCCGGGAGTCTGAGGATGTCGAGAACGTGTCACCGGCTCCGACCCAGGGACATCAGCGGCCACCACCCGCCGCGCGAGAACGAAGGAGAAGCCGCCATGGCGATTCAGCGGATGGACAACGTCGGCATCGTCGTCGAGGACATGGACGCCGCCATCGCGTTCTTCGTGGAACTCGGTATGGAGCTGGAGGGCAAAGCGGAGGTCGCGGGCCTTGTCGCCGACCAGTGCACCGGCCTCGACGGCGTCCATTGTGACATCGCGATGCTCAGCACCCCCGACCGTCACAGCCGGCTCGAACTGGCGAAGTACCGCAGCCCTGCGGCCATCAGCGCCGGGCCGCGCGACCGACCGCACAACATCCTGGGCACGCACCGCGTCATGTTCGCCGTCGACGACCTTGAGGACACCGTGGCCCGCCTGCACCCGCACGGCGCCGAACTTGTCGGCGAGATCGCCCGGTTCGAGGACAGCTATCTGCTCTGCTACCTCCGCGGCCCGGCGGGCATCATCGTCGGACTGGCCGAGCAACTGCGCTGAGCACGAGGGGCGGTGTGCACCGAGCAGGGCTGCGCGCGTGCTCAACCGGCGTTGATGCGGTCGAGCAGGGCCCGAGCCTCGGTGGTGCGGCGGTGATCCGGGCCGAAAGCGGCCAGGCAGGCGTCGTGCGCCGTCGCCGCGAGCTGGCGGGCCTCGGTGTCACGGCCCAAGCCCAGGAGGGCGGTGGCCGCGGCCAGTTCAACGGCGCCGGTTTCCGCGCGGTTCTGTTGCTGGGACAAGCTGCGGCGCAGTTCGTCGGCGCGCTCCGCTTCGGCGAGAGCGTCCTCGTAGCGGTCTTGGCTACTCAGGCTGCGGGCCAGCCCGAGACGCAGGACCAGGTGAACCGGTCCGGTACTCGATGGACGGCGAGTGCCTGGCGCGCCAGTGCCTCTGCCTCCGGGTAGCGGCCGAGCGCGGTCAGCACCTGGGCGCGGTCCGAGCGCAGTTTCAGGGTCTGCGGGTGTCCTGCGCCGAAGGTCTTGCCGAAGACCGGCAGCAGTGCGTCGTATGTGGTGACGGCCTCGGCATGGCGGCCCTGGGCGCCCGCCGCGAGCGCCGCGATGCCCAGGGCCAGCGGTGCGTACATGTCGTTGCGCGGCCGGGCCCGGGCCGCGGCCACGGAGCGTGCCTCCGCCTCGGCCTCGGCATAGCGCCCCGCCAGATAGGAGGCCTCGGCTCGGGCCAAAGGGGTGGCCATCTGACCTGCTTCGCTTCGGCCGCGCGAACGACGATGGTCAGGCTCGGGCGGGTGGTGGTCGGGAACCGCAAAACCCAGTGGCTCGTGAACGGGTAGAGGGCACGCAATGCCGACTCCGCGTGGGCCGCCTCGATCAAAGCCCGGCACGCCTCCTTCCAGGAGGCGGACTCGAGTGTGTCCGCCTCCTGGTGCAGGACCTGCCACTCGGATGCGGAGCGGAGCCTGAGGCCGTAACGGTGACGGCGCCGAGGCAGCCATCCGCTAACGAGAGCGTGACCTGTCCGGAGCGCGTCTCGGAGATGATCACTTCAGCGGTGATCCGCTGGCCGGCTTCGACTGCCTCGGAGGGGTGGTTGATCCAGCCCCACGTGAGGTCCGGCACCCGAATGAAGCCGGTACAGAGGCCGTCCGGTTCGCCGTCGACGTGAACGAAGACCCCGAAGTTGTGAACCTCGGAGACTGTCCCGGCCACGACCTGCCCCCGTTCAATCGAGAGCAGGAAGGATCGCAGGGCCGGGACTTCGCACGCCCTGGCGGAGAGGTGAAGCTGACCTTCGCGCCAACGCCCGATCTCCTCGGCGCTGATCTCCTGGCCGACCTCGAACAGCTCGGATGGATGCTCCATCCGGCGCATCGACGCCTCATGCCGAGGAATCCGAGCGATCTCGGCTTCTTCCCCCTCGACTTCTTCCCCCTCGGCATCTACGACCTGCACCAGGACGTCCGCCCCGTCGAATCCGGTGACCTTGACCGTTCGCACGGCCCCCGGCCGGAGGTGGTCGACCAAGGACTGCAATGCGAGGGTCAGGGGCTGGCTCGGACATGGGCGTGAGCCTGGTCGGGGTCGGCCTTCCGGGCCGCACGCGGCTCAGAACTTCGGGTCCGGGGACTGGGCCGCGCACAGCTCCGCGGCCTCCTCCTGCGTCTCGACGGCGGGCGGGGAACCGTCGAGCGGTTTGCGCGCGGTCTCCTTCATGCAGGCCACGGCGATGATGCCGACCAGCGCCGCCCCCATCGAGTAGTAGGCGGGCATCAGGTTCGAGCCGCTCCAGCTGATCAGGGCGGTGACCACAAGCGGGGTCGTCCCGCCGAAGAGCGAGGTCGACAGGTTGTAGCCGACCGACAGGGAGCCGTACCGGACCTGCGTCGGGAACAGGGCGGGCAGCGCGGCGGACATCGTCGCGAGCATGCAGACGAGCGACAGCCCCAGCGCGAGCATCCCCAGCCCGACCGCGATGACACTGCCCTGGCGGATCAGGAGGAACGCGGGCAGAGAGAGCAGGAAGAACCCCGCCATGCCCGTCATCAGCACCGGTTTGCGGCCGAAGCGGTCGGAGAGTTTGCCGACCCGGCTGATCACCAGCATCAGGAAGATCATCATGCCCAGCAGGACGAGCAGGCCGTGCGTCTCGCTGTAGCCCAGCTCGTCGGACAGGTAGGTCGGCAGGTACGACAGCACCAGGTAGACGTTGATGTTGTACGCGCCGACCAGGCAGACGCACAGGACCAGCGTCGGCCAGTAGTCGCGGAAGATCGTCGCGAGGTCGCCCTTGGTGGTGGTCTCCACGGCGTCCGCGGCCTCCGAGGCGAGCGCCTTGCCGCCCTCCAGCTTCCGGAAGGCAGGGGTCTCGTCCAGGCGCAGCCGCAGATAGAGGCCGACCAGGCCCAGCGGCCCGGCGACGAGGAAGGGGATGCGCCAGCCCCAGGTCTCCATCTGGCCGTCGTCGAGCACGGCGTAGAGCGTGGTCACGAGGCCGGCCGCGCCGACGTACCCGGCCAGGGTGCCGAACTCCAGGAAGCTGCCGAAGAACCCGCGGCGCTTGTCGGGCGCGTACTCGGCGATGAAGGTGGAGGCGCCGCCGTACTCACCGCCGGTCGAGAAGCCCTGGATCATGCGGAAGAGGATCAGCAGGGCGGGTGCCCACAGGCCGATCGCGTCGTGCGAGGGGATGAGCCCGATCGCGAACGTGCCCACCGCCATCATGATCATGGTGAGTGCCAGGACCCGCTTGCGGCCGAGGCGGTCGCCCATGGGGCCGAAGAACATCCCGCCCAGCGGCCGCACAAGGAAGGCCACGGCGAAGGTGGCGAACGAAGACAGCAGCTGGGTGGTGTCGTTCCCGGTCGGGAAGAAGACGTGTCCGAGGGTGACGGCCAGGTAGGAGTAGATGCCGAAGTCGAACCACTCCATGGCATTGCCGAGGGAGGCCGCCTTGACGGCACGCATGACCGTCGCCTCGTCCGTGACGGTGATGTCCGTCCTGCGGAGTCTGGGATTCCTGCGCTGCCTGATGACACGGAAGAGGATGGGATGGCGCTTCACCGCTTCGGGATCGGCCACCTGCGGGGGATTGGGGGCCACCATGGGCCTGTCCTTTCCTCGGTGGGTGTTCCAGCAATCCCGTCTGCGCGATCATCGTGCTCGCAAACGGTCCGGACGGCCGAATGCGATGTGGATCACATCGTTCCGGAACCCGGAACCCGGAACCCGGAACCCGGAACCCGGAACCCGGGATCAGCGGAGCCGCAGACCGGGACGACCGACGGCCTCGACCTCGCCGTGGCCCCGATCGTGCTTCCGTGATGCCTGCGACTGCAGGAGGAAGCGGGCTCTGAAGAGAGCGAATGAGGCTCTGCCGGACATCTGCCAGTCGGTGGCGGAGGAGCTCGGCGAAGGCGCGGGCGAGGTCGCATTTCCGTGAGGGTGAGGAGACCAGCAGGAGGCAGCGGTATTGCCCCGAATGTGTCATCGCCGCAATTGCGGGCGGTCGCTGCCGAGCCCGCTCCTGGCCGCCTCCACGAAGGCAAGGCGGCACTCGCGCTTCGTGGGCGCCTGGCCGTGTCCCGCCACGTCGCGGACGATCTGGTGGAGTGCCTCGGTGTAGCGACGCGCGGCTTGAGCGACCTCCTGCAAGCAGACCAGTTCAACAGCCTTTTCTGCGAGCCACAACGCGTGAAGGATCTGATCTTCGGGCTCATCCACCGCTGGCAGACCTAAGCTCCTTCGGTCCAGCACCAGTTCGACTTTCTGCGCGGCGGCCAGGAATATGAGGATGACCTCCTTGCGTTCCGCCCGCTCGGTCTCCACTCGGCGTTGCAGGTCGCGTCGTATCTCAACGCGCGTTGCCAGGTGCTGTCCCACGAGTGTGCCCATGGTTCCCAGAAGGACACCGACCAAGGCAAGTACCGTTCCCACACTGACTCCGTCCACGGCATCCAGGCTGACTCACTCCGGCAGGCGCCGTCCAGGACTTTGTACCTGCCAGGCGCCTTGGGGCCGTACGAGTCTCGCTCTGAGGCAGGCGCGGCGCAGATGCGCTTTCCAAGTCGCCTCGTCGAGCCCCAGCGTGGCGCGTCCGCATGACGCGGCAGACCGGCGAGCTCGCACGGGCTCGGCGTGTCCGCGCAGGGCGCCGACCCAACCCGAAGCCCGCGGGGGCGCGGATGTGCTGCCTGGTCAAGCAGCTCGAAGTCACGGTCGGTGGGGGAGATCGACGATGAGGAGGGCTCCTGACGGGTTGGGAGCCGCGTGCAGGGTGCCGCCGTGGCGGGCTGCGATCTCGCGGCCGATGGCCAGGCCCAGCCCGGATCCGCCGGTGTTGCGGGCGCGGGCGCTGTCGAGGCGGGTGAAGCGTTCGAAGATCCGTTCGCGGTCGGCGGTCGGGATGCCGGGGCCGTCGTCGCGTATCTCCACCCGGGCCCGGCCGTCGGAGCCGGCGGTGACGGTGATGTCCGTGACCGTGCGGGCGTGCCGTGCGGCGTTGTCGAGGAGATTGCGCAGCAGCCGCTCCAATTGCACGGCGCTGCCGTCAACGACGACCGGGTCGTCGGAGTGGAACGTGAATTGAAGTGTCTTGTGGATGCGGAGGTGGCGGAACTCCTCGACCAGGTCGTGGGCGAGCGCGGCGAGGTCGACGGGGCTGCCGGCCGGTGGGGCGGTGTCGTCGAGCCGGGCGAGGAGGAGCAGGTCGTCGGTGAGGCGCTGGAGCCGCCCGATGTCGGTGAGCGCGCCCCGAACGGTCTCCGGCCAGTCCACTTTCTCAGGATGGGCGAGGGATGCTTCGAGGGAGGTGCGGAGGTTGGCGATGGGGCTGCGCAGTTCGTGGGAGGCGTCGGCGATGAAGAGCTTCTGGCGGGTGACGCCGGCGAAGACGCGGTCGAGGTTGACGTTGATGGTGCGGGCCAGCCAGGGGACCAGCGTGCCGATCTCGGAGACCGTGATGCGCTGGTCGAAGGCGCGGCTGGTGGTGATCTCCTGCAGTTCGCGGTTGAGGGTCTCGACCGGGCCCAGAACGATGCGGGTCGCGGCCCAGGCGGTGGCGCCGACGGCGAGTCCGCCGCCGATGGCGAACAGCCAGTTGGTGAGCGCGCGCGTGGATTCGTGGGACCCGCTGCTCAGGGCGCTGAACCAAGCGCCCGTGGCCACCAGAGCCGTTGCTGCGGAGAACGGGAGCAGGATGCGGGGCGTGCGCGTGCGGTCCCGGTCCGCGGCCGGTGCGCCTTCCTGCCGTGGCGGCGCGGTCGCCCAGGTGGTGGCGGCGACGAGCAGCCCGGGGACCGCGACGGTGACGCTCAGGACCAGCCACCGCAGATAGGAGGACGTCTGACCGGTGCTGGACATGACGACGGTGGGCATCCAGCGCGCATTGGCGAAGGTCACCAACAGTGCGGTCGCGGCAGCGGCCGTCACCGCGCTCCGGCTGCGCGCGCTCCCACCCAGCCTCCATACAGCGGTGGCCACCAGGGAGGCGGCCAGCAGCGCAGCGGGCGCCGCTGCCTCTTCGATGAGCGCGAGAACGCGGCCGAGGAGACCGGAGCCCGCACCTATCGGCGCCGGCAGCATGGAGCTGATCATCAGGGAGGCCGCGAGGCCCGCGCCGAGCACGGCAAAGGTGCTGAGGCCCGCTATGGCGGCGAGGCGGTCCCGGCCCGCGCGGATGTCACCCACCGTCGGCCGCCAGCCGGTAGCCGCCGCCGCGCACCGTCTCGATCGCTGCGCGCTGGAAGGGCGCGTCGATCTTGCGCCTCAGGGAACTGACGTAGACCTCGACGATGTTGATGTCCCCGTCGAACGACACGTCCCACACCTCGTCCACGATGTCGAGCTTGGGAACGACCTCGCCCGCCCGGCGGGCCAGGCATTCCAGCACCGCGAACTCCTTGGCAGTGAGAGTGATCCGGTGTTCGGCGCGTCCGCAGGTCCGCGCGGCGGGATCGAGCCACAGGTCGCCCAGGCGCAGCCGGGTACGCACCCGCGGCCCGGCGCGGCGTAGCAGGGCACGGAGCCGCGCTTCCAGGACGACGTAGGAGAAGGGCTTGGCCAGGTAGTCGTCCGCGCCGGTATCCAGCGCCTCGGCCTCGTCGTACTCACCGTTCTTGGCGGTGAGCATCAGGATCGGGGTGTCGACGCCGTCGGTGCGCAGGCGGGCGCAGACCCGGTAGCCGTTGAGGCCGGGCAGCATGATGTCGAGGATGACCGCGCTGTACGCATGACTTCCCGCCATCGACAGGCCGGTCCTGCCGTCGTGGGCGACGTCCACCGCGTACCCGGCGGCCTCCAGGCCGCGCTTGAGGGACGCGGCCAGCCGCTCCTCGTCTTCAACCACCAGCACTCTCATGATCGCCAGTATCCACGGGACGCGACGACCTCCCTGAAATGATCTTCAGGGAGCTTCAGACTCCTTTCAGCAGGTCAAGGGGCAGATTCTCCGCTGGCCGGGTGACTTCGTGCCCGGTCCGAGCCGGCGCCCGCTTCGAACGCGGACACCTTGTCGAACGCCCCGAGATCACTGCTGCCGCGTGACGGGACAGCCCACCTATCCTGTGGGGATGATCCATCCCATTGAACTCGTCATATTCGACTGCGACGGCGTGCTGGTCGACAGCGAACGCATCGCGGTGCGCGTGGATGCACTCGTCCTGGCCAAGCTGGGATGGAGCCTCACCGAAGCCGAGATCGTCGACCGATTCATGGGGCGCTCGAGCCAGTCGATGACGCAGCAGATAGAGGACCACCTCGGGCACAGCCTGCCGGCCGACTGGGAGGAGGAGTTCAAGCCCCTCTACCGCGATGCGCTCGCCGCCGAGCTCACCCCCGTCCAGGGCATCGTCGACGCCCTCGATGCGCTCACGCGTCTCCCCACCTGCGTGGCATCCAGCGGGAGCCACGACAAGATGCGTTTCACACTGGGGATCACCGGTCTCTACCCACGCTTCGAAGGCCGCATCTTCAGCGCCACCGAGGTCAAGCACGGCAAACCGGCCCCAGATCTGTTCCTCCACGCCGCGCGACGGATGGGCATCGCGCCTGAGGCATGCGCCGTGGTCGAGGACAGCCCATACGGTCTTCAAGCAGCCCGAGCCGCAGGCATGCGAGCATTCGCCTACGCCGGGGGGATGATTCCCGCGGACCGACTCGAAGGCCCTGGCACCGTCGTCTTCGACGACATGCGCAGACTGCCCGGCCTCCTCGCGGATCAGTGATCACCACCTGGCCACTCAGCGCCATCATCCACAGAATCTCGACACCTGTGCATCTCGTTGTCGAAGGTCTCTTCGGGTGAGGTACAAGGGGGCATGGACACCGCCGTACTTGAACAGATGCTGGACGAGACCTTCGATCAGGCTGTCGTCCATCACGGATACACCAACTACATGCGCGACTACGAGGTCATCGTCTATGCGACGGCTGCTCCCCGTACCGGCATCACGCCGTCCCACCTGCGGTATCTCTTCCGGTACTGCGTTGAGGCCCGTTGTGAGACGTCAGTGTCGGCTGCGACCTGGCGAGTCTCTTTGGACGACCGGCTCATCGACCGCGAAACCGGTGTCGACCTTGATGGATACGTCTGGGGCGTGAAGTGGCATGACCTGTACCCGGGAGCCAAGCTTCTCCCTGAGTCCGAGGCGACCCGCCGCTGGGCGAAGGCCGTCGGGATCGACTTCCATGAGGTACGCATTGAGACCAACGCACACAACCTGACCCTGGTCTTCTCTGACCTTCAGGCGAGCGAGGTCCCGGTCGGGTACACGCCCTTCGTCACGGAGTAGTAGGGGTCAGGGTTCCCAACAGGCGTGGTGGCCGGTGGCGGGATCACCGGCAGGTGACCGATGGGATTCCGCACCGGGTGCGGACGGGCGTTCAGTGGCGTGACCTGCCCGAACGGTTCGGGCCGTGGAAGACCGTCCACGAACGGCACCGGCTGCGCCGGCACACTTCTGGCGCGTCGGCATCGCCTGCACATGGCGGCCGGGAAGATCGAGTACGAGGCCTGCGCCTCCATCCTCATCGGGATCCTGCTCGTCCACGTCGCCTACACCCTCGGGCGGGCGGGCCCGCGCGCAACTCGGCGGCGAGGCGGCCGAGACCGCCGTCGAGCGGCAGGTACGCGCGTTCCTGCTGGAGCAGCCGGACACCCCGGCCGGCCTCGGGGGCGCGCAAAGCGTCTGAGGACGACAGCACGGGGTAGCCATCGCCCGCTCCGGAGTGGGGGCGGCAGTCAAGGACCGCGCATCATTCGGTCGGTGCGGGCCAGAAGGCATCCATGAGACGAAGCCGCAGTTCCTCCGTGCGCGGTGTCGGACCGCTTCTGCTCCTTCCCGTGCAGGCGGCCCTGATGGTCGGGCTGGGACGGCTGGTCACCGGGCCGGCGGCCGGGCACTGGCCGCTTTCGGCGGAGGCCTCGATCGGCAGGGACCTGGTGGAGGGCAGGGACCCGGCCACGTCCGGAGTCACGGAGTTGTTCTCCGTACTCGCCGGCACTCAGGCCGTCATCGGCGTGACCCTGGTCTCCATCGTTGCCCTGCTCGTCCTTCCCCGCGCCGCACTGCGTACCGAGGCACTGTTCCTCGGCGTCTCGGTGGCCGCGCAGTCGGCGGTGTTCGTGTCGGTGACGGCCTTCGTGGACCGCCCGCGGCCCGCGGTTCCCCACGAGGACGCCGCGCCGCCCACGTCGAGCTTCCCCTCCGGGCACGTCGGCGCTTCCCTCGCGCTCTACGGGGGATTGGCCGTCATCGCCGCGCTGCGCATGCGGGGCCCGTGGCGCCACGCGGTGACGGGCATCCTGCTGCTGATCCCGCCGGCCGTCGGACTGTCGCGGATGTACCGCGGCATGCACTACCCCAGCGATGTGGCGGGCGGCCTGCTCAACGGCACCTTGACCCTGCTGATCACCGGGTTCGCGCTGCTGTACGGGCGACATCCCGCCGCGGGGACCGACGGAGCGGAGCGATCCGACCGGGAGGTGCCCGCCCCGCGCGGCACCGGTGGTCCGGTCCTTGCCGTGCGCCACCCGTACGGCTGCCCGGACGAGCTCGCAGACCGGCTGGCCGCCGTCCTGCGCGAGCACGGCCACCGGGACCTGCGGTGGATCCTGACTTCCGCCGAACTCCCCTGCGGCACCCTGGCGGAGGAGCTCCGCACCATCCGCCCCGCCCTCGTGGTGGTCTGCGCAGGCGACGGCACCCTGCGCGCCTGCGCCGAGATCCTGGCGGGCACCCGGATCCCGCTGGCCGTCGCACCCTGCGGCACCGGAAACCTGCTCGCCCGCAACCTCGGCCTCCCGATGGATCCGGCTGCCGCCCTGGCCGAGTCCCTGTCCGGCGAGAGCTTCGGCATCGACGTCGGCCGGGTCCGCGGCGACGGGCTCGAGCCGACGCGGTTCACCGTCATGGCAGGCGCCGGGTTCGACGCCGCGATGGTCCGGGACGCCTCCCCGCGGCTCAAGTCACGGATGGGCTGGGCCGCGTACGTCCTGTCGGCTCTGCGGCACCTGCGCGATCCCGGCGTGCGCCTCACGGTCCGCGTCGACGGGGGCCGCCGGCTGCGGCGCCGGGCCCGCATGGTCGTCATCGGGAACGTCGGCACCCTGCAGGGCGGACTGCCGCTCCTGCCGGCGGCGCGGCCGGACAGCGGACGCCTGGAAGTGGTGCTCTTCGACCCGCGCGGCCCCGCCGGATGGCTCACCGCCGCCGGGCACCTCGCGGCCCGCCTGCTGCGCCGACATCCGCCGGCAGCCGCCGGCCCGGCCGCCCCCGACGGGCGCAGCGAGGCCGGGGGAGCGCTGGAGTACTTCAGTGCCACACGGATCGACGTCCGCTGCGCCGTACCGCAGCCGCGCGAGCTCGACGGTGATGCCGTGAGCGATGGTGTCCGCCTCACCGCCGAGATCGAACCGGGAGCCCTGCGGGTGTACCTGCCCCGCGCGCCCGGGGTGCCGCAGGCCCCACCCGCCGAGCAGCTTCCGGCGGCGGCCCCCGGTACCCCGTCCTGAGGCCCGGCGGGGTACGCCCTGCGGCGGCATCGGCGACACAGGCCGACCGCAAGCCCCGAGGGTCCGCGGGCTTCGCGCGTCGCGCAGGTTCCACGAGACGAGACGCCACCAGAAGGCAGGAACACGATGGGCACCGCGAGACGGGTACCGCAACGCCACAACGTGAGCGGCGAGGAGCTCTCCGCCGACGAGGCGTGGACCGCACTGCGCCGCTACGGAGGCTGGAGCCTGGCGCGCGACTCCTTCGTGCGCTTCCGCTACGCCGACGGCTTCAGCCACGCCCGCGCGCTCGCCCTGCAGACCGTCCTGTCGATAGTCCCGCTGGCCATCGCCGCCGTCGGCCTGTCCGTGGTGCTGCACACCGAGGACGTGGGTCGGGTCGCCGAGCTCACCATCCGCGGGCTCACCAGCGGCCCGGGACAGGCCGTCGTCGACGACGCGCTCAGCGAGAGCAGACGCCACGCCGGCGACGGCGGCCAGGCCGCGCTGTGGCTGGGTCTGCTGTTCTCCCTGGCCAACGTCACCACCGCCCTCTGCCAGGTCGAACGGGGCGCCAACCGCATATACGGCAACGAGCGGGACCGGCCCTTCCTCGCCAAGTACGGCCGGGGCCTGGCGATGGCGGCCCTCGCGGGACTCCCGCTGGGCCTCAGCTTCATCCTCACCGTGCTGGGCGCCCACCTGACCCGTGCGATGGCCGAGGTGTACCGGCTCTCTCCCGACACCGTGCGGGCCTGGGAACTCCTACGCTGGCCCCTCGGCATCCTGCTCGCCGTCCTCGCCACCAGCGCGATCTTCCGCCTCTCCCCGCGCCGGCGCCAACCCGGCTACACCTGGCTGGCCTTCGGGGCCGTCGTCCACCTGGTGCTGTGGAACCTCGCGACCTGGGGGCTCAGCCTCTACATCGGCGAGAGCAGCTCCTTCACCAGCGTCTACGGGCCCTTGAGCGCCATCGTGTCCCTGCTGCTCTGGTCCTACCTCACCTCGATGGCGCTCTTCCTCGGCCTCTCCTTCGCCGCCCAGCTGGAAGCCGTACGGGCGGGGGTGAGGGAGCCGGTCATGAACGACCCCGGGGTCTGACCGCCCCGGCCACCGGCGGCCGGAGGCCCGCCACCGCACGCACACAAGAGGGAGCCGCCACCATGGCACGGCGCACGGAAGGCGCTCGACGCGTTCAGCGACATCCGCGAGGCCCCAGGGATCCGCACGGACCGCGTCATCCGGGAGGTCCGCTACGGAGCCTGCTCGCGCGGCACGCCGGACCCGACGCCACCTTCGGCGCGAGACTCGTGCTCGCCGCGGTCGCGACCGCCGTCGCGGCCGTACCGTTCGCCCTCGCCCTGGTACTGGTGGAGTCCCAGTGGGCGCCACTGCACCGCCTGGACCAGGGCACGGCCGAACGCCTCCACGCCGCCGCGCTCGCCCACCCGGACAGGGTGGGCCTCCTGCACGTGTTGTCGGAGCGGGTCTGGGACCCGGTCACCATGCGCCTGCTTGTCGTCGCGCTCGTGGCCTGGCTCGTGAGCCGGCGCGCCTGGCGACTGGCGGCCTGGGCCGGCGTCACGACGGTCGCGGGGGGTCTGATCGGGCTCCTGGTCAAGATCGCGGTGGAGCGGGCCCGGCCGCACCTGCCGGACCCCGTCGCCCACGCGCCCGGCTTCTCCTTCCCCTCCGGCCACGCGATGACGGCGACCACCTCGTGCGCCGTCCTGCTGCTGGCCCTGCTGCCGGTGATTCCGCGGGCCTGGCGTCCCCTGGCCTGGGCCCTCGCCCTGGTCACCGTGGTGGGCGTCGGCTACACACGCGTCGCGCTCGGGGTCCACTGGGTCAGCGACGTCGTGGGCGGCTGGCTGCTGGGCCTCGGGGTGGTCACCGCGACGGCGCTGGCCTTCGAGGCCTGGCGGTCCGACACCGGACGGCGCCGCACGGCGGTGGCCGAGGGCCTGGAGCCGGAACTCACCGCACCCGAACCCGAAGCGCCCCCGGCCGACCCGCAGGCCCCCGCCCCACCTGCCGACTGTCGGCCAGGCACCGACGAGTTCGAGCCGTTGGCCCCGCGGCGCGGGCCCGGCGGGGGAGCGGCGCCCGATCGGGGGCAGGCGAATCCACCGACAGCTTCGACATCCGAAGGAGAACGGCCATGCTGATCACTGTCAGTCGCTCCGGGGGTTTCACCGGCGTGGACAAGATGCGGAAGATCGACACCTCTGCCCGGCGGGACGCCGCGGAATGGGAGGGTCTCGCGCGACGCGCCGTGCGGCCGGTCGCGGACGGCTTCCACTACCGGATCACGATCGACGGCCAAGCGGTCGACCTCGACGAGGCGAGCCTGACCGGAGACCAGCGGGAACTGATCCGTGCGGTCCTCGGCGAAGGGGCCTGACCCGCTCCACGGTCCCGAAGAAGGTCCGCGCTCCGGGACGCCCTGTTTCGCCGACCGGGCGCGCGGCCTCGGCCGCCTCTCCGCTTCCTCTCACAGATGGGTGAAGACGACGTCATGCGGCTCGGCTACCCAGCCGTCGCCGTTGCACGAGCACGCCGCCCCCGGTGCCGGGGGTTCATCCCTGCGGTGCCAGGATCGTGAACCTCGAGCAGGCCTCGCAGCACACCAGGCCCGAAGACGCCGTCGAGGAGAAGGCCGCCGATATCGAGGCGCAGGCCATGGACGTGGCAGCCGACGTCAAGGCTCAGGCCCAGGACCTGACGGCACAAGCCTTGGAGAAGGCGTCCGTGATGACGGAGCAGACCGCGAATTTCGTGAAGGACAAGACACCGGACCCGGTACTCGACGAAGCAGACCGGGTTGGAGAACGGCTCCCCGAGCCGGGCCCATCGAAAGCAGCGGGCAGTGCCTGGCTAGGTCAGCTCGAATCCTCCACGCGCGCGAGCCACTCGAGGAGGAGGGCGCGCAGGAGTTCGGGCTTCTCGTGAGGAAGGGCGTGTCCAGCGTCGTCGACCACGGCGAGCGTGGCGTGTGGGTAGTGGTGGATCAGGTCAGCGGCGGTGGCATATCCGACCGTGGAGTCCAGCCGCCCCGCGACGACCAGGGTCGGACCCTCGTAAGCCCGTGCGTGGATGGGCGTCAGCGCCCACCGTTCGCCGATTCGTTCGAGCGCCGCCTCGTCGACGAGCGCCGCGGCCGGGGCGACGTAGCGCTCGTACCGGTCGAGCATCTCCGGGGTCTGGATCACGAAGTAGTTCCGGAAGACGTCGTCGCCGATCTCACCCGATCCGGTTGCGACGCGGTGTTCCGGCACGTCGCGCAGTCCCGGCAGCAACGGACATACGAGCGCCAGACCGGCGACCTGCGCCGGGCGCCTCGCGGCCATCGCCTGCGCGAAGTACGCGCCTGCCGAGTGACCGATGAGGAGGAATGGAGTCTCGCTGGTGACGGCTTCCGCGAAGGCGAGCAGAGTGTCGAGGACGTCGTCGGCGCTGCGCAGCGATGCGGGAGCGATGGTCCGGCCCATGCCGGGGAGATCCGGATAGATCCGCCGGAGCCCCGCCACGCCGTGAAACGCCGGCTCGAAGCAGGCCTCGGCCTCGCGGTGGTCGACGCCGGCCCCGTGGAGCATCAGCACCGGTCGACCGGTTCCGTGCTCCACGTAGTGGACCTCTGCTCTTCCCCCATGGATCTCCATCCGCGCAGGCTAACCGTGTCGGCGACGTGACAATGGAAACCCGACCGGATCGGTCGGCTGGAGTACGCCGAGTAGGCCAAGGTCGTGCTGCTCGTGAGGGCTCGTCCGCGCTCGAGGAAGCGACCATGTACCGCTGGTTTCAACGTGACCCGCACTATGTGCACTTGCGTTGCCTTCAGATGGTGCCGCGGCGCCTCTGCGTGAGCGTCTTCGGCCGGCTGGAAGGGACTTCGCGCCACCTGGATCGCCGCCATCGTCGGCTCCCTGAGTGCAACCCTCGATATCCGGTCGATGCGATGGGCCGAGCTCGTGGCGGGTATGACAGCTGCATGGAGATGCCTCTGGCAGGAGGTGCGGACCTGCGGGCGCGGCTCGGCTCGGCGCTGTTCAGTCGGGTGGCCGGGCCGTCGGGTCCCGCCAATCGTGCCCGGATCCACAACACGCCCGGACCTCGATGGTTCGGTCCCGAGAGGCCCATCCGTACGGTCCACGGCGACGCCTCGATGTTCATCGGAGGCCTGAGCGCACTCCTGCTCCAGTCCCTGCACCCGCTCGCCATGGCAGCCGTCGCTGCGCACTCCGGCTTCCGCGGGGACCCGTGGGGCAGGCTCCAGCGCACCAGCACCTTCCTGGCCGTCACCACCTTCGGTACCGCACAGGACGCCCAGGAAGCCGTGGACCGGGTTCGGGCAGTCCACGACCGGGTAAGGGGTGCAACCGCGGCGGGCGAGCCGTACCGCGCGGCCGATCCCCACCTGCTGGGCTGGGTGCACGCGGCCGAGGTCGACAGCTTCCTGCGAGCCCACCAACGCTTCGGCGCGCACCCGCTGGACGCGGCCGGCTGCGATGCCTACGTCGTGGACACAGCGCGCGTGGCGACGGCCCTCGGGGTGGTGGAACCGCCCCGTGACCGGGAGGCGCTGACATCCCTGCTGACGGCGTACCGGCCGGAACTGCGGGCCACGTCCGAGGCACTCGACGCGGCCCGATTCATCCTCCGCGACCCGCCGCTGCCCTGGGCCGCCCGCGCCCCGTACTCGCTGCTCGCCGCGAACGCGGTCAGCCTGCTCCCACCGTGGGCTCCCGGCATTCTCGGCCTGAGCCCCGCGACGGGCCCGAGGGCAACCGGCGTACGCCTGTCCGGGCACGCCCTGACCCGCACGATCCGGTGGGCGATGGCCCCGCCGCCCCCGACTCCGCGCTGAGCCGGTGCCCGGACTCCGCCCGGGGACCGCAGTCAGCCGGCGGTCAGGGCGTCGCCGGCCAGGACCAGGAGTGCGGCGTCGGCTCCGGCCAGGGCCAGGATGATCAGGAAGGGCATCCGGCCGCGGGCGAGGGCGGGCGGTGCGGCCAGTGCCGCCAGGCACAGGGCCAGCGTCACGCCCAGCAGCAGCCGACCGGCAAGGGGCACCGGGCCGGGCGGACCGAGCGTCACCACCGTGCAGGAGGCGAAGGCGAGACCCGCGGCCATCGCGACGGACACGCGTCGCCCCAGTCGCTGAGGGAGCCCCAGCACACCGCCCGCGATGTCCTCGTCGATGTCGGGCAGGGCATTGGCGAAGTGGGCACTGGTCCCCAGCAGAGCCGCTGCCGCGGTGAGCCACATCGGGGGCCATCCGGCCGACGGCGAGGTCAGGGGCAGGGTCAGCGTCAGGACGGCGGGAAGCAGCCCGAAGGCGACGGTGTACGGCAGCCAGGAGGCGGGAGTGCGCTTCAGCCACAGGTTGTACGACCAGGCTGCGGCGACGCAGCCGATGTGGACCCAGCCGGCCCGGGCGCCGCAGGCCAGCGACAGCGGGACGCAGGCGAGCAGGGCCGCACAGGCGGCCGCGGTCACCGCTCCGGGCCGTACCTCCCCCGTGGCGAGCGGCTTGTCGAGGCGGTCTGCTGCCACGTCGCGCCGCATGTCCAGCCGGTCGTTGCACCAGCCGATCGACAGTTGGCCCGCGGCGACCGCGGCCACCGCTGTGGTTCCGGCGACGGGTCCGAGCCCGACGGCGGCGGCCAGCAGCGCCGTGAGGAGGGTGACGGCGGCGGCCGGCACGGGGTGACTGGCCTTCAGGACCCCCAGGAAGCCCACGCGGGCGAGGCGCCGGGCCGTCGCCGACCCCGCCGACCCCGCGGCCGCGGCGGCTCCTTCGTCGGTGGTGCTGATGATGGGCACCGCACCACGCTATGGGTCCGGCGCGCCCGTGGCGGCTGTGTTCAGCGTGCCTGCGCCCTGCTGTCCCTATGTTGGACCAATGACACGCGTCCTCGGGGTGAGCACGGCGTTCCCGCCCCATCGCTACATGCAGCAGGAGATCACCGACGTCCTCGCTTCCTGTCTGCCGCCCGGGGCCGACAGCGCGCTCCTGCGCCGGCTGCACGGCGCGGCCCAGGTGGAGACGCGCCACCTCGCCCTCCCCCTGGACGTGTACCGGAGGCTCGGCGGCTTCGGCCACACCAACCGCCTGTTCGTCGAACTCGCCGTCGCCCTGGGCGCCGAAGCGGTCGAGCGGGCACTCGACGAGGCGGGGGTGCGCGCCGAGGAGATCGACCTGGTCGTCTCGACGACAGTGACCGGGATCGCGGCGCCCTCCGTGGAAGCCCGGCTGGCCGCACGGGTCGGCCTGCGGCCCGACGTCAAGCGGGTGCCGATGTTCGGACTCGGCTGCTCCGCCGGTGCGGCGGGGCTGGCCCGGGTGCACGACTTCCTCACCGGGCATCCGGACGGTACGGCGCTCTTGCTGTCCACCGAACTGTGCTCGCTGACCTTGCAGCCCACGGACACCTCAATGGCGAACTTGGTGGCGGGAAGCCTGTTCGGCGACGGGGCCGCCGCTCTGGTGGCGGTCGGCGGCGACCACGCTCCCGCGACAGCGCGCGCGGCCGGCACGTCCGGACCGGTCGTAGCGGCCACGCGCAGCCGCCTGTACCCGGGGACCGAGCACCTCCTGGGCTGGGACGTCGGCGACTGGGGCTTCCGCATGGTCCTCGGCCGGGAGGTCCCCGAGCTCGTCCGGCTGCACGTGGCGGAGGAGATCGAGTCCTTCCTCGCCGCTCACGACCTCAAGCCCCGGGACGTGGCGGCCTGGGTCTGCCATCCCGGCGGCCCGAAGATCATGGACGCGCTCGCCGACGAACTCGGCCTGCCGGACTCCGCCCTGGCCCCCTCCCGTCGAGCGCTGGCCGCCACGGGGAACCTGTCCTCCGCCTCGGTGCTGCAGATCCTGCGAGACACCCGGGCCGCAGCGCCACGGCCGGGATCGGCAGGCCTGATGATCGCCTTCGGTCCGGGCTTCTCCTCCGAACTCGTCCTGCTGACCTGGTGATTGCACTATGACGACGCCGTACACCTTGCTGATCTTGCTGGTCATCGCGGAACGGTTCGCGGAACTCTTCGTGGCGCGCCGCAACGCTGCCTGGAGCCGGTCCAGGGGCGGGCTCGAGTACGGGGCCGGGCACTACCCGGCGATGGTCGCCCTACACACGGCCCTGCTGCTCGGCTGCCTCGTGGAGCCGTGGGCGGCCGACCGGCCCTTCCTGCCCCTGCTCGGCTGGCCCGCCCTCGTCCTCGTGCTGGCCGCCCAGGGGCTGCGGTGGTGGTGCATCGGAGCCCTGGGCCCCCGCTGGAACACCCGCGTGCTGATCGTCCCCGGCCTTCCGCTGGTGACCCGCGGCCCCTACCGGTACCTGCGTCACCCCAACTACCTGGCCGTCGTCGTCGAAGGCATGGCCCTTCCCCTGGTGCACACCGCGTGGGTGACCGCCCTTGGCTTCACGCTGCTGAACGCCGCCCTGCTGTCCGTACGCATCCGCTGCGAGGACGACGCACTGGCGCCCACACGCCCGCTACCCGCCCTGGGCGCGGCTCAGTGATCGATCTCCTCGTGGTGGGTGGCGGCCCCGCGGGCCTGGCCACCGCGATCCACGGAGCGCTCGCCGGGTTCGACGTCGTGGTCGCCGAACCGCGTCCCGCGCCCATCGACAAGGCCTGCGGAGAAGGCCTGATGCCGGGTGCGGTCCGCGCCTTGGACGCCCTCGGCGTCAAGGTGCCGGGCCATCCTCTGCGCGGCATCCGCTACGTGGACGCCGTGGGCGAACGGCGCGCCGAGGCCGTGTTCCGGACGGGCCACGGCCTCGGCGCGCGCCGCACCCTGCTCCACGAGGCACTCACCGACCGGGCCGTCCAGCTCGGCATTCCGATCCTCCGCCGCCGGGTTCGCCAGGTGAGCCAGTCCATCGACCACGTCACGGCGGACGGGATGGCCGCCCGGTATCTCGTGGCGGCGGACGGACTGCATTCACCGACCCGGCGGTCGCTCGGCCTGGACGAGCGGCCGAGGGCCGGGCGCCGGCCGCCGCGGTACGGATTGCGGCGCCACTACTCCGTCGAACCGTGGAGCGACCTGGTGGAGGTGCACTGGTCGGCCGGCTGCGAGGCCTACATCACTCCGCTGGGCCCACACCAGGTCGGAATCGCCGTCCTCACGTCCGAACGCCTCCCGTACGAAGCACAGCTGGCCCGATTCCCGCTGTTGGTGTCCCAACTCGGCACTGCGGGCCGGACCCCGGTCCGGGGCGCGGGTCCGCTCCGCCAGCAGGCCCGCTCCCGGGTGGCCGGGAGGGTCTTGTTCGTGGGCGACGCCGCCGGATACGTGGACGCCCTGACGGGCGAGGGACTCGCCCTCGCTCTGACGGCCGCTGCCGAACTCGTGCGCTGCCTGCGCGAAGGCCGCCCCGAAGCCTACGAAGACGCGTGGCGCCAGCTGTCCCGCAACTACCGGGTGCTGACCAAGTCTCTGCTCTGGGCCCGCAACCAGCCCCGGCTGGCGCCCCTGATCACCCCAGCTGCCGCCCGCTTCCCCGGCCTGTTCCAGCAGGCCGTGAACCTGCTGTCGTGAGTACGTGGCGCTGTCGGGGATCCAGGTGGGAAGGAGCTGACCGCGGTCCGGGGTGACGCGACCCGCCGTATCGCAACGCCGCTCCCCGGTTGCTTCGTCCGGCCCAGGCCTCGCAGGGCGGTCCGCCTGTGTGTTTGCGGGCGGCGATCCGGGTCAGATGAGGAAGGGCATGAGGTTCCCCGTCCTTCAGAGAGTGATCAGCCGGTCCCGCGCAGGGATCCGACTACGCCGACACCCATCGCGTCGGATCGCAGGACCTGCAGCGCTTCGGCGGTACCTGCTTCGCCGTTCACGGCGCCGACGTGGCGATCGTCGTCACCACGAGCGCCTACACCACCCCTGCCCTCGAGTACGCCGACGCGTGCGGCATCGTCTGCGTCGACGGCGAAGCCCTGGCCGCCTGGACCGAGTCGGCCGTGGCCCCGCCCTGGGAATCGGGCAGCCGCGATCCCGCCGCGCAGGTGTCCACCGCCTGACGAGCGAGACCGCCTCGTCTTGCGACTTGGAGGATCGGCATCCTGGGGCCCTGGCCATGTCCAGCTCATCCGTGGGCTGGCGGCCGCAGTCACCACTGGCCAGTCCGGACAGGACACGGCTGTTCGTGTCAGATATGACTCTCCGCCCCATCGCCCTGTGTGGCATATGGCGGACGGAACTTGTGGAGCGGCCACCTGCTCAGCAGGCTTGCCTCCATGCTCTCACCCGCCCCCGGACCGGTCCTCTCATCCGTGGCAGCGGCCCGGCGGTCCGGTTCCCGTCGGGCGCTGCTCGGCGGCAGCGTCGGCAACTTCATCGAGTGGTACGAGTTCGGTGTCTACGGCTACCTCGCCACCGTCATCGCGGCGCACTTCTTCACTCCCGAGGGCGGCAGCGAGGTGGAGGGGCTCGTCAAGACGTACGCCTCCTTCGCCCTGGCGTTCTTCTTCCGGCCCGTCGGGGCGGCGGTGTTCGGGCGGCTCGGTGACCGGATCGGCCGGCGGCCGACGCTCGTCCTGGTCATCTGCCTGATGACCGGCGCCACGACTCTCATCGGCGTGCTCCCGACGTACGCGAGCATCGGCGCGGCCGCGCCGTGGCTGCTGACGCTGCTGCGGATCCTGCAGGGGCTGTCGGCGGGCGGGGAGTTCGGCGGAGCGGTCTCGGTCATGACGGAGAGCGCGCCGCCGGGCCGCCGGGGGCGGTACGGGGCGTGGCAGTCGTTCACGGTCTCGCTCGGTCTGATCGCGGGCGCCGGTACGACGGCGCTCCTGGCGACCGTACTGACCGCCTCGGAGCTGAACGCCTGGGGCTGGCGGGTGCCTTTCCTGCTGACGCTTCCGCTCGGGCTCGCCGCACTGTGGCTGCGCGTGCGCCTGGACGAGACGCCCGCCTTCGTGTCGGCCCTCTCTCCGGCGGGTGGACCCCCGCGGCGACCGCCCGCCGGAGAGACGGCCAAGGCCGTCGCGCTGGGCGCCGGGCGGGTCATGGGCTGGTCGGCGGCCGGGTACACCTTCCTGGTGGTTCTGCCCTCCTACCTCCAGAACACGCTGAACGCCACGTTCCAGCAGGCCCTCGTGGCGACCGTGCTGGCGAACCTGGGATTCGCGGCGACCATCCTGCCCGCCGGCGCGATCAGCGACCGGCTCGGGCGGCGGACGGTGATGCTGGCCGGAGCGCTGCTGGTGGCCGTGCTCGCCCTGCCGCTGCTGAACCTGGTCCAGGACACGGGCACGCCGGTGTACGTGAAGGGGGCCGCGCTCTTCGCTGCGGGGGCTGCCGTCGGACTGATGGCCGGACCCGGTCCTGCGATGCTGTCCGAGATGTTCCCGACCACGGTGCGCTACACCGGGCTGGGGCTGGCGTACGCGCTGTCCAACGCCGTGTTCTCGGGATGCGCGGGGCTGATCATCACCCGGGCCGTCGCGTGGACCGGTGACGCCGACATTCCCGCGTACTACGCCGCGGCCGCCTGCGCGGTCAGCGTCGCCGCGCTGCTGACCCTGCGCGGCGACGACCACGTGCGGACGCTCCGGTGAGCGGCCCGCCGGTGGGCGTCCGCGGGGCGGGCGCCCTGCGCGTGGTGGGGCTGATGTCGGGCACCTCGTACGATGCCGTCGACGCGGCCGCCGCGGACCTCGCCATGGACGGGGACACGCTGGTGCTCACGCCGCTCGGCATGATCAGTACCGCGTACGAGAACGGGCTGCGGGCGGAGCTGGCCGGGGCGCTGCCACCCGCCGCGACGGATCTGGCCACGGTGTGCAGGCTCGACACGCGCATCGGACAGGCCTTCGCCGCGGCGGCCGTACGGGCCGACCGCGAACTGTGTGACGGACGAGCTGACTTGATCGCCTCGCACGGGCAGACCGTCTACCACTGGGCCGAGGCCGGCCGGGTGCACGGCACGCTCCAGATCGGGGAGCCGGCCTGGATCGCCGAAGCCACGGGCCGGCCCGTCGTCTCCGGCTTCCGCACGCGGGACGTGGCCGCCGGGGGACAGGGGGCGCCCCTGGTCAGCGTCTTCGACGTCATGTGGCTGCGCGGGCGGCCGGGCGTCCCCGTGGCGCTCAACCTGGGCGGCATCGCGAACGTGACGGTGGTCGCGGACGGGTTGGGCGGCGGCGCACCGCTGGCCTTCGACACCGGACCCGCCAACGCGCTGATCGACGCGGCGGTGCAGGAACGTGCAGAGGTGGGCGCCCCGGGCGGGGCACGGTTCATGGACGTGGACGGCGTGCTCGCCGCCCGCGGAACCGTACACCCGGGGCTGCTGCGCAAACTGCTGGACGAGCCGTACTACGCCCTGCCCGCACCGAAGACGACGGGCAAGGAACTGTTCCACCTGCCCTATCTGCGCGCGGCGCTGGACACCTGCGGGCCGCTGTCCGCCGAGGACGTCGTCGCCACCCTGACCCGGCTCACGGCACGGACCGTCGCCGACGCCGTCCGGCCCTTCGGGGCGACGGAGGTGATCGCGTCGGGCGGCGGGACCCGCAACCCGGTGCTGATGCGGTGGCTGCGGGAGGAACTGGGCGGGGGCGGCGCGGGGGTGGTGCTGCGGACGTCGGACGAGCTCGGACTGCCGTCCGGCACGAAGGAGGCATACGCCTTCGCCGTCCTGGGCTGGCTCACCGCGCACGCCCTGCCCGCGACCCTCCCCTCCTGCACCGGCGCCCGGCACCCGAGCGTCCTCGGCTCGCTCACACCCGGCGCGGCGGGCCGGACCCTGCCCGCACCACTGGCGACGGCCCCCGACCGCCTGGTCGTCCGCGCCCCGCGCCCCGCGCAGGGCGCGGTGACGTAAATTGCAGGCCGAAAACGGACGAACAGAAACTCGCCCCGCGCCGAGGGGCCCGTAGCCTGGCCTGATGCGTCAGCACGATCTTGTCGTCATCGGTGCGGGATCCGGCAACGCCGTCATCGACGATTCGTTCGCCGGACTCGACGTCGCGATCGTCGAGGAGAAGTGGTTCGGCGGAACCTGCCTGAACGCGGGCTGCATCCCGAGCAAGATGTTCGCCTACGCCGCGCACGTGGCCCGGACCGTCGGCGAAGCCGGTACGTACGACGTGGGCGCCGAGCTCCTCGGGGTGCGCTGGAAGGCGATGCGTGCCCGGGTGTTCGGCCGCCTGGACGCCGAGCGTGAGGAGGGCCGCCGGGGGCGCCGGGAGGCCCACTCCGTCACCGTGTACGAGGGAAGGGCACGTTTCACGGGCCCGCGGGAGCTGCGGGTCGAGCGCGCGGACGGCTTCGTCGACATCGGCGCCCGGCAGATCGTCATCGCCGCCGGAGGCCGCCCGGTGGTACCCGCACCTGTGCTCGGGTCCTCGCTGCCGTACGAGACGTCCGACACCGTCATGCGGATCGAAGCCCCGCCCCGGCGACTGGCCATCCTCGGCGGCGGCTACATCGCGGCCGAGCTCGCGGAGGTGTTCGCGGCGGCCGGCAGCTCCGTGGTCATCGTGGAGACGCAGGACCGCCTGCTCGGCCCGCAGGACGAGACGATCGCCGAACGGTTCACCGAACTGGTCCGTTCCCGCTACGACCTCAGGCTCGGCCGGGAAGTGACCGCGGTGGGCGGCCGTCCGGGCGCCCTGCGGCTGACCCTGGACGACGCCTCCACGGTTGAGGCGGACATGCTGCTGGTCGCCGCGGGCCGCGTGCCCAACAGCGATCGCCTGAACCTCGACGCCGCGGGCATCGCCACCCACGACGACGGCCGCATCGTCGTCGACGCGTACCAACGCACCACCGCGGAAGGGGTCTTCGCGCTCGGCGACATCTGCACACCGGTACCGCTCAAGCACGTGGCGAACCGCGAGGCGCAGGTCGTCGCCCACAACCTTCGTCACCCGGACGACCTGATCACGGCCGACCACGACCTGGTGCCCGCGGCCGTCTTCACCAGCCCCCAGATCGCCTCGATCGGCGCCACCGAGCAAGCCTGCCGCGACCGGGGCCTCGATCCGCTGGTGGGCGAGGCCCGGTACGCGGACATCGCCTACGGCTGGGCGATGGAGGACACCACCGGTTTCTGCAAGGTGCTCGCCGAACGCGGCACCGGCCGCCTGCTCGGCGCCCACCTCATGGGCCCGCAGGCCGCCACCCTCATCCAGCCCCTCGTCCTGGCGATGACCCTGGGCATCGACGCGCCCACTCTGGCCAGATCCCCGTACTGGATCCACCCGGCGCTCACCGAGCTCGTCGAGAAGGCCCTCCTCGACCTCGACTAGTGCTCCGTTCCACTGGGGCGACCAGCCCGCGGTGGCCCCGCGAGCAGGCTGGGGCAGCGGCCGGTTTCCTGGAGGCGTGGTGGACACAGGCCCTGCGGATGGAATCGCCACCGGTCCCTTCCACGATCAGCACCATCGGTCCGGCAGGGGGAGGATGAAACGGAAGGACTCATTGCGACTGTCCCGCGTCGGCACCGGCGCAGAGGGGAGAGGGTGATGGGACAAACGGATCCGGTGGCGGACGTGCCGGGAGGCGAGGTACGGCGTGCGTACGAGCTGGTGTTCCCCGGCATGACCGAGGGCGGTCCGGATGTCGTGCGGGTGACCGTCACGGACCGGACGGGGCCGGGAGGCCACCCGGTCTACGAGGACGTCACGGGCATCATCCAGGCGGAGATCAGTGAGCAGTCGGAAGTGCGCGTACTGGCCACCGGGGCCGGTCAGGAACCGGCGCACGGGGTCACGGCCCGGCTCCTGTCCGGGTGATCCGTTACCTGGACGGGCGTCCGTATCCCGCCGGGGAAGGACCACGGTCGGTTGGTCGCTGGGTTGGACGTTCCGTCCGCGGTTCAGGGGGCGGGGACGCGCACCGCGAACAGGACGGTGTCGTCCTGGGCCTCCTGAGGCCCGATGGTGTCCAGGAGTGAGCGCAGCAACGCGTGCAGCCGGATGCCCGGCGGGGCCGTGACGAGCTCTCGGGCGAGGCGCTCGACGTTCTCGTCGATGTCCGTGCCGCGTTCCTCGACCAGCCCGTCGGTGTACAGCAGCAGCGTGCTGCCCGGAGGAAGCGAACGGGTTCCGCAGGTGCGGGGCCCGGGCGGCAGGGTGTGGTGCAGCAGGACATCGTGGTCGGTGAGGTTCTCCACTCCGCCGTCCGGGGTGAGCAGGAGCGGGGCGGGGTGGCCGGCGTTGCTCCACTTCAGGTGCCAGTGACCGTCTGCCACCGGACGGATGTGTGCGTGGACGGCGGTGCCGCTGGCCGGCAGGTTCAGGCGCCGGCAGGCCCGCTCGAGGGCGCTGAGGGCCTGTTCCGGTCCCTGGCCGGGGTGGTCGTGGTCCGCCTGGCGCAACATGCTGCGGACCTGTCCCATGAGGGCGGCGGCCCGCATGTCGTGTCCGGTGATGTCGCCGACCGTGAGGGCCAGCGCCCCTGCGACGCCGCTGCCCGGCACGCGGGGCAATGGGTAGGCGTCGTACCAGTCTCCGCCGACCATGTCGTCCCGTGCGGCGGGCCGGTACAAGGCGGCCAGTTCCAGACCGGGTGCGTCGGGGAGGTCGGTGAGCATGGCCCGCTGGAGGTGGCTGGCCGCCGTGACGCGGTCATCCAGGTGGAGTGCGCGTTCGACCGCCTGGGCGGTGTAACCAGCGAGCGTGGTCAGCACCGCCCGCTCGTCCAAGCCGATCTCGTGCGGGGTGTCCCACCCCAGGACGAGGGCGCCCAGTATGCCGTGCGTGCCGCGCAGGGGCAGGCAGGCGGCGGTGTGAAGGTTCAGGGTGTCGAATCCCGGGCTCGCCACGGTGTCGGAGAGGGCGTCGGGATCCGAAGGCGGCCCGGCGACCACGACCATCCGGTTCTCGCGCACCGCTCGCGAGACCGGCCAGTGCGAGCCGAGGGCGAACCGTTCGGGAACGCCTCCGGCGGCCGCGTCACCGTCGACAGGACTCGGCACGCGGTGGAGCATCCCCTGCCGGACCAGGAGCAGGTCGACCCGGGCCGGCTTCAGATCTCCGCTGACCAGGTCTCCGACCCGTTGGCGTACGTCGTCCAGGCCGCGGGTGTCGGCGAGGTCCTCGGAGGCCCGCAGGAGCAGCTCCGAACGGTTGAGCAGCTCGTGCACCCGGGAGGCCTCTTCCTCGGCCGCGATGGCCGCCACCTCGGCCGCTTCGCGGGCCTGACGCCCGATCTCGGAGCGGACCCGCATCCGGGCCTGGGCGCTGCACGCGGCGGCCAGGTCCGAGAGGTCCTGTACCTCGTCCTCGCTCCAGACCCGGAGGCCGGGGTCCATGACGGCGAGGACGCCGAGGAGCTCGCCGGAACTCCCGACCAGGGGGACACCGGCGAACGAGAAGGCCGCGGTGCCGTCACCGGCCCTCGACAGGAACCGGGGTCGCCCGTCCTCCGCGACGCGGCGGCAGCACTCCAGTACTGCCTGGTCGGGTCTCGTTTCGGGCGGCCAGCACTCCGGGAGCGCGCCGGCGGCCTCGCCGGCCGGCTCCAGGCATACGAGTCCGAGCGGGACCGCGAGCACGCGGGTGGCGAGCCGGGCGAACCGATTCAACCGTCTTCCTCCCATGCGTACCCGGGGGCCGGGCCCGCCCGCCCCTGACCTGCACCCCGCAGGTCCGGGCACCATCCTAGGCCCGTGCAGCCGAGGCGGCGGCGTGCTGTTCATGCTGTTCGCGGCCGTCACGGGGCCACGTAGAGCGCTGCGAGTGGAACCGAGGCCAGCATGTGCAGAACCCGCCCCACCCGATGGCGCGGGTTCTGCACATGCCGAAGCCCGCCCGCCCGTCGGGCCAGGGTCCCGGCCGCCCCGGCTCTCGCCTCACTGGCCGGGTTCCACCGGAGGTGGCCGGCGCAGCAGCTCGTCGTGAAGGAGCCGGCCGACGAGGGAGCCCCCGAACACGACCACGCCGATGCCGACGAGCCAGGTCTGGATGACGAGGACGGTTCCGAAGGGGCCGTAGGTGACGGCGCTGGACGCGATCAGCGGCGAGAAGACGAGCCGGGAGAACACCCGCAGCCCGAGAAGCCCGAACATGGTGGCCACCGCCCCGGGGAGCAGGGCGGTCCACGGGACCCGGCCGCCGAGCAGCAGGCGCTGGGACCACCAGAAGAGGGTGCCGATCGCCACCGTGACGAAGCCTCGGGCGGGGGAATCGCGCCACGGCGGGGCGATCGCCGAGAGGAAGAGCACACCCACCAGCACGCCGAGCCACAGCATGTGACGCCATCGGGCCCACCAACGGGACGGGAGGTAGGTCCCAGACCCGTTCGTAGCCGCCCTGCAGCATCGTGCCGAAGGACAGGCCGAACAGGCCGAACAGGCCGAACACGGCGAGTAGCGCGAGGCCGAAGGCGGTCGTGGTCCGCCAGGCCTGGCCGGGCAGGGCGAAGAGCCGCTCGATTTCCGCCCGGGCGGTCGGCGATACGCCGAGCCCGTCGCCGCCCAGCCACTGCGCGAACCCCTGTCCGCTGCGGGTGTCCGCTGCGGACACGACGATGAGCAGGGGCACCAGGGTCAGGAACCCGAGCGCCGCGAACCCGAGGGAGCGTTGCCACAGGTCGACGTCCCGCACGTGCACCCAGCGGCGTCCGGCCCGCGCGCGGCGGGCCGCGCTGCGTATCCGTCCAAAGGGCGACAGCCGTCGGGCCTCACCGGATCTGGTCATCTCACCGGCACACGCCCGGGTCCGCCACGACCGCTGCGCCCCGGCCGGTTCCGAGGCATCCGCGAGGGGCGTCGGCGGCGGGTGCGGTGACGGGGACGGGTGGGTCAGGGGGTGAGGTGATGTGCATGGCCGTTCCAGGTGCTGCTTTCACGGTGGAACCCTGCCGAACGGGAATCCACTGCGGGGACGGCGCCCATGTGTCCGGACGATCAGGTCGGGCCTACGAGGACCGGCGCCGACGGCCGTGGGACGGCCTGTCCGGGTAGTCCGGGTAGGCCGGGCGGTCCGCGGACAGGGCCACCCGCCGCGGACGAACACAGTGAGTCAACGGTCGGGGTGAGGCGGCAGTGAATATGAGGGGAGAGGCTGAGGGCGATCATCGGCGCGTGCGCGTGCGAGGGCCGGTCATGGGCCAGCGGCGTCGGCTCGCTCCGGGCGGTGTGCGGGGCGCCGTCGGCACGGGCCGTGACTTCACCGGCTGGACCCTGCTGGACCCTGCTGGACCGGGGTGGGACGGACGGGAGAGTGTCGAGTACACGTTGCTGCTCGTCGTCTCCGAGCTGGTGACCAACGCGGCCCTGCACGGGCACGGCTGCGAAGAGCTCGTACTGACCGCTGGCGAGAGAGAGCCTGCGGATCGAGGTGCTCGACGGAGCTGCCGAGCCCCGGGCCGTACGCCGGCCGGCCCCCCCGGCGGCCACCGCCAGCACCTCGTGCGTCGGCTCGCCAACCGGTGGGGCTGCGACCCCCTTGGCAGGGGAGACCCTCGACAGGCAGCGTGCAACTGACCGCCGTGCACCGGTCCTCCAGCCGCCCGAGTGGCTCGAACTGCCCGGCTCCTTCCCGGCTCTGCCGCTGCTTGACGAGGCCACCTGTCCCTTGGATCCGCGGACGAAGGAGCGAGCCGAGCGGGCCCTCACGGAGCGTCCCGGCACCTTGGTCGCCCTGGGCCACCGCCTCTCGACCGCGGTGAAGCGCGCACCGGCCCCGAACAGGGCCGACAGACACGGCAGCGTCATGCCCACGGCCAGACGAGGAAGCCGCCGAAGCTCTTCCCGAGAGTTCCTCCCCATCAGTACGTACAGCACCCCGCGCGCCAGCAGGCCGCAGCGCACCGTGCTGCGTCCACTGGCCGGGCATGGAAACTGGTCCAACTCACCTACCGGCAGGGGTTGTACGGAGCGCGTGCAGGCGAAGGCCCAGGGCACACGCGGGTCATGACGGTACTCAAGACAAGCGTTCTCGTCCTGGACTGCGCCGATCCCGAACCCCTGGCCAGGTTCTACGCCGAACTACTCGGAGCCACGGCCGGTCCGGCGACCGGGGACGGGGAACTGATCCTCGTCACTGGCGACTCCGGCGTGGTGCCCCTCGGGATCCGGCGCGATCGGAACCACCTGCCGCCGAGCTGGCCGCCGCCGGAGGACTCCCAACAGGCCCATCTGCGGATCCTGGTGGCGGACGATGACCTCGACGAAGCCGAGCGGGAGGCCGTGGCACTCGGTGCGCGCCCGCTGGCCGCCGAAGAGGACGGCAGCCGGCTGGACGACCGCACGACGCTGCGCCGGTTCAGCGATCCGGCAGGGCACGCGTTCGTCCTCGCGGCCGTACGCGAGGACCCCGCCGCCCACGGCGGGGACCGGTGACGATCCCAGACGGCGACCGGACGTCGCCCCCGTCGCAATCGGCATCGGCGCCGGGCTCACGGGGACGGGGACGTGCGCGGGTCTGCGAGCGACGGCTCGCGCCACATCGGCCAGAGCGGGTGGGTCCGTCCGTCCTCGGGCTGGGCGCGACAGGTTGTACGGAGCGTGGTCGTCAGAGGTTTCGATCTGGAGCCAAGCGTGGTGAAGGGCCATACGGGCGAGGAGGGAGCTGGCCCTGCCGGTCACCTCCCGGCGGATGTCCGGAGAGGGTGGCCGTCGGGGTTGCGTGGCGTGGGCAGTCCCGCGGTGTGGAGGACCTTGCGAGCGGCGTCGATGGCGAACACTTCGCAGTGCGGGCGCCCAGCTGCCCACGCGACGCCGTCGGTGCCCAGTGCGAACGCCGCCGTCGCCGTGGCGTCCGCCACCGTGAGCGTTGGCGCGACGACCGTGAGGGAGAGGAGACCGGTGGCCGGGCGGCCGGTCCGGGCGTCGAGGATGTGGGCGTCGCGTTCGTAGTGGCCGGACGTGGCGACCGCAGCGTCGGTCAGCTCCAGGGCCGCGCAGAGCCGGCCGGCGTCCTCGGGGTGACGTATGCCCACCCTCCAGGGGCCGCCGCCGGCGACGATGTCACCGCCGGCGTTCAGGCAGAACCGCTGTACCCCGGCGGCCGTCAGCAGCTCGGCGGCGCGTTGCACCGACCATCCCTTGACGACGGCGCACGGGTCGAGACCCCGGCCCGGCAGCCGTACGTCGAAGGCACCGCCGCTCGCCTTCCGGTACTCCTCGCACAGCTCCAGGACATGGGCGAGGTCGGCGCTGACGCCGGCGACGCTCAGCTCGCCCCGGTTCAGACGAGACACCTCGCTGTCGGGCTTGAACGGGCTGAATCGCCCGTCGACCTCGCGTAGCCACGCGAAGACCGCGTCCGCGGCTCCCTCGGGGACGTGTGCGTCGTCGATGCGCAGGGAGACCGGAAGGCCCATGACGTGCTCGACCCGGTTCATGTCAGGTGCCGCTCTTCCGGTCGAGGGCCGCCTGGAGTGATTCCTTGTAGCCGTCGCTGGTGATCGTCGCCCCCGTCACCGCGTCGATGTCGGCGCTCTGGGCGTCGAGAGTCGACTCGATAAGCTGTGGCAGTGCCGCGGTGGTCTGGGGGTGCCGGGGCGCCTTGAGGGCCCTGACCGAAGTGATCCTTCCTGCCGTGAGTGTCACCTCGACCTGTACGGCCCCCTTCGCGGTCGGGACCGTCGACCCGGCGATCACCTGGGTGCCGGAGGGAGACGAAGGCGGGGCGGACGACTCCGACGGGGAATTCGGCGGGGCGGAGGAGGCCGAGGAGTCCGACGGGGGCGCGTCCGGGGACAGAGCCTCCGCCGGGCTCGGCGGCGCTTGAGCGGACGCGCCGGTCGACGGGGTGTACCGCCAGACCGGGATCAAGGCCGCGATGGACAGGACAAGGGCGGGCAGTGCTCGTCTCACGTGATGTTCCCCTTTTTCTGCTCTGGCTGACTCATCCGGCGAGACTGAAGCGTTCGAAATGAATCTGTGGTGTGGGCACGCCGAGCGTGCGCAGGCCGCGCAGTACGGCGCCGGTCATGCCGGGCGGGCCGCAGACGTAGATGTCGCGCTCGGCGAGGTCGGGGACGAGCGCGGACAGCGCGCCCGGTGACAGCGGGTCGGGGTTCGGCGGGCCGCTGATCAGATGCAGCGATGCGCCCTTGGCGGCGGCGAGCTCCCGCAGTTCGCCGTAGAGGACCGCGTCCTGGGGGGCGGAGACGCGGTAGACGAGCACGGCATGCCCGTGCAGGTCCTCCAGGAGCGCGCGGATCGGGGTGATCCCGACACCGCCTGCGATCAGCAGGGCGTCCGGGCGGGTGCGGTGGAGGGTGGTGAAGGCGCCGTATGGGCCTTCGGCGAAGACGCGGGTCCCCGGCTCCAGGTGGCGCAGGGAAGAGGATCCCGCGCCGGAGGCCTTCACCGTCAGGCGCAGGCGGGTGCCGTCGGGGGCAGCCGACAGGGAATACGGGTTCGCCTGCCACCAGCGATCCTTCGTCAGGAACCGCCACAGGAAGAACTGGCCCGCGCGGGCGGGGAGCCGGTCCAGGTCGCGGCCCGTCACATAGACGGAGACGACGTGGTCGGACTCGGGGACGACGGCCGCCACGCGCAGCCGGTGCCGGAGGTTTCGCCGCAGGGGGAGCGCGAAGCGGCCGGCGAACACCGCACCGAGCGCGCAGCCCCACAGTCCGTACCAGTAGGCGGTGGCGGCCGGCGACGTGGCGAACGTGGTGCCCGCCGCGACCTGGTGGGTGAAGGCGAGCACCACCGCGACGTAGGTGTACAGGTGGATGAAGTGCCATGTCTCGTAAGCGAGTCGGCGCCGCGCCCAGCGGGCCGAGGCCCCGCCGACGACCAGGATGAGGACCATGGCGACGATCGCCCGCAGCACGCCCTCGGTGGTCTCGGCCAGGTCGATCAGCTGGTCGACCGGGCCGAGCGAGGACGCCTGGGCGTAGCCGAAGGCGATGAAGACGCCGTGTCCGACCAGCGAGCACAGCAGCCCGAATCCCGTGACGCGGTGCCAGGCGGTGAGCCGGTCCATGCCGATGCGGCGATCCAGCCAGGGCAGCCGGGCGACCAGCAGCAGCTGGAAGGCCATGAACAGCGCGCCGTAGAGGCCGCAGAGGCGACCGAGCACGATCAGCGCGTTGGACGCGAAGCCCGCCTGGGAGAAGAAGTAGGCGACGGCCGCCGCGTTCGAGGCGAGCAGGGCGTACAGGCCGGCTCTGGCCACCACCCGGGGTCGCAGCGCCGAGGGTGGACGGGGCGGAGCCGGCGCCGGTGACGGCGGTGAGGACGTCGTGGGGGCAGCGGTCACGGGCCAAACCTCCTGGATCGAGTCGTTGGAGAGAGCTTGGCCGCCGGGACCTGTCGATTCCCTGTCAGGAGACTTTCAACTCCCTATCGAAGTGCCCCGGAGCTGATCGGCGGGGCCGCTCCGCCGTGCGCGTGACGCAAGATGGGCGGGTGGACAAGATACGAGTGCTGGTCGTGGACGACGACCCGCCGATCGCCGACCTCGTCGCGACGGTCGCCCGCTACGAGGGCTGGGAAGCGGTCACGGCCAACTCGGGCCGGGAAGCGCTGCGGCTGGCCGGCGACTTCTCCCCGGACATCGTCGTCCTGGACCTGATGCTTCCCGACATCGACGGCTTCGGCGTGCTCGACGGTCTGCGCGCGGCCGGGACGATGGTGCCCGTGGTGTTCCTCACCGCACGCGACACCGTCGCCGACCGGGTCGCGGGGCTGACCCGCGGCGGTGACGACTACCTGGTCAAGCCGTTCGCGGTGGAGGAGCTGATGGCCCGGCTGCGCACCGTGCTGCGGCGCAGCACCGGGCCGGGATTCGAGCGGTCCGTCCTGCGCGTCGCCGATCTGACGATGGACGAGGACAAACGGGAAGTGCGGCGTGGAGAAGACCAGTTGACGCTCACGCCGACCGAGTACGAGGTGCTGCGCTACCTCATGCGCAAGTCCCCGACCGTGCTCACCAAGGCGCAGATCCTCGACCACGTGTGGGAGTACGGCTTCGGCGGCCGCTCGAACGTCGTCGAACTGGTCGTCAGCCGGCTGCGCCGCAAACTCGACGCCACGGGCAGCCCGCTGATCCACACCGTGCGCGGCTTCGGATATGTGGTGAGGCAGGCCGCCGAATGAGCGCGCGGCTGCGCGACACGTACCGCAGACTCCGCCTCGGAACCCGGCTCGCGCTCGGCCTCGGCGTGCTGTCGCTGCTGGCGTTCGCCGTCGTCGGCACGTCGCTGACCGCGTACATGCGCGACTACCTGGGACACCAGCAGGTCGCCCAGCTGAAGCTGGTGCAGAACACGCAGGCCAAGGACGCCGCCGAGCACGGCACGGTCAAGCGACAGCCGTACTACGGGTGGTACACGGCTGTCTACGACGTCAGTGATGGCACGGCGGCGCTGCGCCGGCCCGCCGATGTCCCGGACGACACCGGGGAGTTCACCGCCCTCGCTCAGGCGCGCGCCGACTCCGACGGCGACCTGACGAGCACCGCGCAGCTCGCGGGGAAGGGCGCCTACCGGCTGCGGGCCTGCGAGGTAGTGCCAGGAGTCGTCCTGGTCAGCGCCGCCCCGATGGCGGAGATCGAGGAGACGGTGGAGCAGCTGATCACGGTCCAGGTGATCGCGTTCACGGTCGCCCTGCTGGCCCTCGTCGCCTTCGGGCGGATCCTGCTGCGGCGCGGCCTGAAACCGCTCAGCGACATGGCGCACACCGCACACGGCATCGCCTCGCACGACCTCACGGAGTCGGCGGCCCGCCTGCCGCTGCGCGCCGACCGGTCCGGCGGCGGACCCGAGGTCGAGGAACTGCGCACTGCTTTCAACACGATGCTGGAACACATCGACGACTCCCTGGCCGTACGCGCCGAGGCCGAGCAGCGGCTGCGCCGCTTCGTCGCCGACGCCTCGCACGAACTGCGCACCCCGCTCATGTCGGTACGCGGCTACGCGGACCTGTTCCAGTACGCCGCCGCCAACATCCCCGAGGAGCGCGACAGGCACCTCGCCCGACTGCGCTCCGAAGCCGCCCGCATGGGCATCCTCCTCGACGATCTCCTGCTGCTCGCCCGGCTCGACGCCGCCGAGGTGGACGCGCCGCTGCGCATGGAACCGTGCGATCTGGCGGAGCTCGCCCGGCAGGCCGCCGACGCCTTCCGCGCCGTCCATCCCGGTCATCCGCTCACCCTCGACGCGGGGTCCCGGCCGCTGCCGCTGAGCCTCGACCCCGTCCGCGTCCGTCAGGTGCTCGACAATCTGCTCACCAACGCGGCCGTCCACACGCCCGCGGGGACGCGTGTTTCGCTGACGGTGGGCGTGACTCCGGGGGCCGCCCGTTTGGTCGTGGCCGACACGGGGCCCGGCATCACGGACGCCGACCAGCACCGGATCTTCGACCGGTTCTACCGCGTGGACAAGGCCCGCAGCCGAGTGAACGGCGGCAGCGGTCTCGGCCTCGCGGTGGCCCGATCCCTGGTGACCGCGCACGGCGGCACCCTGACCCTGCGCAGCGGGGCCGGCGACACCGCCTTCGTTCTGGAGCTGCCGCGCTCGGAGCTCTAGGCCGCGCCGCCCGTGAACCGTTTCCTTCGGGGGTGCGTAGGACCGCGTACGGCGCCGGGAGCCGGACGCCGTTCCACGAAGGACGGAAGGACACCGACATGGCGGGCAACATCAGGGTCAGCCCGGAGGAGATGCAGGAAGCCGCCGTCTGGATGGACAACCAGAAGCAGCGGATGCTCGACGCCATCAAGGAGGCGAAGAACAAGATCGACCACGTGGTCGACAACTCGTACGACACCCCGCAGTCGAAGGCCAAGTTCGCGCCGATGTGGGAGAACTTCCAGCGCCAACTGGAGACGGGTGTCGAGGAGATGACGCAGATCAGCGAGTACCTGAAGAAGACCGCCGAGGCGTTCGTCCAGACCGACGACCAGACCACTTCCGGGATCGGCTGACGCCTCGGCCGACCACGGCACCGGGCCGGGTTGCGGGCGCCTCGGCGGCCCGGAACCCGGCCCCCGGCCGTTCGGCGGGGCCGCGGGGCGTGGAGCCGTAGAGCCGCGGGGCGGTAGAGCCGCACAGCCGCGCGCGGTGGAGAAAGGGAGTCATGGCGACGATCGAGATACCCCTCGACGAGCTGAAGGACGTCATCAAGCTGCTCTCCGACATCCAGGAGCGGATCGAGACGAAGACCGGCCTGCAGCGCGTCGGGAGCGAACAGGACGTGGGCGATCCCGCGCTCATCAAGGCCGTCAACGACTTCGACGGCGCCTGGAAGGCCGGCCACGAGCGGGTCCAGGAAAACGTGGAGGCGTTCAGGGAAGCGAACCAGGGCGTCATCGACAACTTCGAGAAGACGGACAGCGAGACCACGTCGGGATTCGAATAGCACCGGTGGGGCCGGTCCCCGGGGGGCTCCGCGCGAGCCCCCCGGCGACCGGCCGCACCGAAGCCCCGTAGGGCGGAAGGGAGACGAGTTCGATGGCACAGACAGCCGGTACGACGAGCACGACCGCGGAGGCGGCACCGCAGCGGTTCACCATGGGCTACCCCGACTCCTGGTGGACCCTCGACCTCGACGGGCACAGCAGGGACGCGGCAATCCGCCGCATGATCGAGGGGCAGGCGGAGGGGGCCGAAGCCGACCGCGAGGTCGTCGACGCGCTGATCCGGTCCACCCGCAAGACGGCGCGCGAGGCCCACGCCCGCGGCGCGCTGCAGGTGGCCGGGATGGTCAAGTTCACCGAGGCGGCCGCCACGCTGAGCGCGACGACCGTGGTGATGCGGGTGTCCCCGCCCGAGGACTCCTCGACGGACCTCGCCGAGCTGCTCATTCCCGTGGCCCTGAAGAACTCCGAGAACCCGATGGGCAGGGGCACCCGGGCGAACAAGGTGGAACTCGTGGATGTGCCGGGGCTCGGCGCCGTGGGACGCGCCACCGCCATCGAGGACGTGGACTACTGGGGGAACGGCACCGTGCGCACCGCCTTGATGCACACCATCGTGCCCGTACCGCACAGCCGGGACTTCATGGTGGTCTCCAGCTCCACGCCCAACCTCGGCCTGGTGGACGCATTCTTCGACCTCTTCGACGCCATCAGCGGGACCCTGCGGTTCCTGCCCTGAGCGCTCTGACTGCCCTCCCCTTCCCAGACAGCAGAAAGCGAGGCCGACGCGATGGCACGTCCGGCACTGGCCGAATGGGCGGTCCTGGACCTGGACCAGGATCCGACCCCTGGCGATCCCGAGATACTGAAGAACCTGGCCAAGGAGTACCGGACGGTGTCCGAGGAGGCGGGCGACGCCTTCGGCACCTTCGACCGGATCAAGAACCAGGACCTGGGCAAGGGCAAGGCCATGGAGGCCCTGAAGAAGGTGCTCGACGAGCTGCCCAACCAGGTGGCCGCGCTCCGGGACTCCTACGACATGGCCGCCGACGCGGTCGAGGCCTACGCCCCCAAGTTGCGCGACCACCAGGACAAGGCGGCCCGGGCCCTGGCCGACGGCCAGCTGGCGAAGGCCGATCTGACCTCGGCCATCGCCACCGCGAGGTCGGCCTCGGCGGCGGTCACGGGGCTGGACAACGCCGCGCCGCCACCGCCCGACGACGAGTCGGCGAAACTCGCCGCCCGGCAGGCCATGGACCGGGCCAGGGACGAGGCACGGTCCGCCACCGCCGGCGTCGACGCGGCCCAGAGCGCACTGGACGCGGCCAAGAACCTGGCCCTGGAGGCCAGGGGGCTGCGGGTGGCCGACGCCTCGACGGCGGCAGTCGCGATGGGCGACGCCGAGGACAAGGCGGTCAAGCAGAAGAACTTCTGGGACAAGCTCTGGGACACCATCGGCTCGGCGTTCGGCATCATCAGCGCCGTCCTCGGCGTGATCTCCTTCCTCATCCCCGGACTCGGGGCGCTGGGGCTCGTCCTGGGCGCCGTCAGTCTGATCATGGGCCTCGTCCCGCTCGGCATCAACATCGCCAGAGGAGCGGTAACCGGCGACTGGGACATCGCCGGAATCGTCCTCGGCGTTCTCGGCGCGGCCTTCGGCGGCTTCGCCGTGGTCAAGGGCATCGCCGCCGGGTGGGGCGGCATCGGCAAGGGCGTCATCCAGAACATCAGGGGCATCCGGGGCGGCCCCGTGAAACCCCCGGCGCCCGGGGCCGCCGACGACATCCCGCTCGTGCCCCGGCCTCCGGCCGAGCCGCCGCTGCCGCCGTCCACGCCGCGCCCGGCGCCGGGCGAGCCGCCGCTGCCGCCCTCCCGGCCGCCGTCCTCCTCCAGCGACGACGCCTTCTACACCCCGCCCGGCAGCCGGCCGCCGTCCTCCTCCTCCAGCGACGACGCCTTCTACACCCCGCCCACCAGCCGGCCTCCCACTCCGGACGCTCCGGAGAACATTCCGCTCCCCAGTACGCGGCCCAGCACCCCGGAGAACACTCCGATGCCCCCGTCGGGGCCGCCCTCGACGGCTCCCTCGTCGCCGCCCCCGTCGATCCTGCCGAACAACCCCGGCTTCGTGAACCAGTACATCCAGGACCTGAAGACCGGTGTCTGGGGCTGGCAGCAGGTCCCGGGCACCATCGGCGCCTCCACCGCGTTCGGCGGCACCATCTACGCCCCGGGCGCGACCGCCGGCACGTGGAGCGGGACCGTGCACGCCCCGCCGCTGGTGGGCAACACGAACGACAACGGCACCTGACCGCCCCACCACCCCCGATACAGCAGCGGGCTCCCGCGCCGGAAGGCGCGGGAGCCCGCTTGCGTGTCCGGCCCGGGCCTCAGCCCTCGGCTCCGGCCGCGTCGTCCGCCGCCAGTGGCTCGGGCGCGTCACCCGGCTCCGACTCCAGTGGCGCGGCCGGTGCCGTCCATGTCTCCAGGACCGCCTCCGGCACCTGGACCGTGCGCAGCACGCCGTCGCCCAGGTGCAGCATTCCCCGCCCGACCCGGCCTCCGCCCAGCCTGCTGCGCGGGATCTTCGCGCCGATGAGGTCGCCGTCGCTGACGTTCTGTGGACTGAGCAGCATGCCCTGCCGGTTGCGCCGCATGTCCGCGCTCCAGCCCGAGTACGCGGAGGAGATCCGGTCGAGCTGGCCCGACGCGATCAGCCCCTGCTTGGTCTCGGCCCCGGTCCGCGCGATCCGGTTGAGGATGTCCTCGGCCTGGGTCTGGAGCAGCAGGTCAGCGTCGTCCAGGATCACCACGGCTCCGCCCGGGGCGCTGCCGAGGACGTCCTCCAGGGCCTCCGGATCGATGTCGGCTCCGTCGAAGACGGCGAGCACCCCCGGCCGGCCCGCCAGGTCCCGCAGCGGCGAGCGGCGCGGGGCCCCGACCACGACCGGCGTGCCCGCGTCGATGAGTGACAGGGCCATGGTCAGCAGCACGGTGCTGCGGCCCGAGCGCGCCGGTCCGGCCACCAGGAAGGTGGGCGTCAGCGTGAAGTCCGGCCCCAATGCGACGAGTTGGTCACCACCGACGGCGGCCATCGCCCACATCGCCCCCGGCTGACCGCCCGGCTGCCCGCCCGGCCGGTAGGCCGAGGCCTGCTCGTACGTGAGCCGGTCGGGCAGGACGTCCACCCGGAACGGGCGTGCCGCATCGGGGAGTTCGGCGTCCCGCTCCAGGCACGCGGCGGCGATCCGCTGGACCTCCGCGGCCTGCCCCTGCCCGCTCGCGTCCTCGCCGAGCAGGGCGATCTGGACCTCGCACTTGTCGGCGGCCCGCAGCGCGCGGCCGCTCGGGATGTCGTCCGGTACCGACCGCTGGTTGACGCCGATCATGGCGTACTCGGACTTCTCGTTGAGGCGCAGCACGAGCTTGTCCTCGGTGGTCGAGCTGATCCGGGACGCGAAGAGCGAGCGGTCCCCGGCGAGCACCACGTGGATGCCCACGCTGGAGCCGTCCCGGAGCAGGGCCGACACCCCGTCGTACAGGGCGCCGCCGTCGTACTCCCCGAGGGTCTTCTCGAACACCTCCCAGCGGTCCAGCAGCACGAGGACGTGCGGGGGCCGCTGGCCGGGCGCCAGCGCCCGGCGCAGTTCCGGCAGGTCGGCGGCGCCCCGCGCGGCGAGTAGCTCCTGACGGCGGGTCACCTCCTTCGTCAGCCGGGACAGCAGCCGCGCCACCCGCTCGGGCTGGCTGCGCTGGACCACGGCCCCGCAGTGCGGCAGCGACTCCAGCGTGAGCAGCGCGCCGTTGCCGCAGTCGATCCCGTACAGGTGCAGATCGGCCGAGGAGACGGCCCGGGCGGCGCTGCCGGCGATGGTGCGCAGCGTCTGGGACCGGCCGGCCCGCGGGGAGCCCACGATGTGCAGGTGCCCGAGGGTGGCGAAGTCCAGCACCAGGGGCCGCTGCGCCTGGTCCTCGGGCACGTCCACCAGGCCGTACGCGACCGGGGGAAGGTCGTACGAAGCACTCGGGGCCACGACTGGGAGGGCCTCGGGGACCAGCACGGTCGGCAGCGCGGGCAGCCACGGGCTGTGCTGGGGCGGGATGTCCATGTCCCGGTTCGCGCCCCGGATCGCCTCGACGAGATCGGCGAGGTCCGTGATCGCGTCCTCCTCCCGCTGCCGCGTCCTGCCGGGACGCGAGGGCAGCGGCTGACCGAGCTGGTTCCAGCCCAGGGGCACCACCCAGGGGGCGGGCGCCGACTCGGCGGCGGTGCCGGGCCTGCGGCCGCCTACCCGGCCCGCCTGGAAGGGGACGAGGGAGTTCTGGCCGAGGCGGACGTACGCCCGGCCCGGGGTGCCCTTGGAGATGCCCGCCGCCTCCGGCGAGGTCAGGACGTCCTGGCTCTCGGAGCTGTCGGTCACGCGCAGGGCGATGCGCAGGTTGGTGTTGGCGCGGATCTCGGGGGAGACCACGCCGCCGGGGCGCTGGGTGGCCAGGATCAGGTGGATGCCCAGGGAGCGGCCCCGCTGGGCGATGTTGACCAAGCCCTTCACGAAGTCGGGGAGGTCACGCACCATCGAGGCGAACTCGTCGATCACGATGAGCAGCCGGGGCATCGGCGCGCGGCCGTGATCGCGCCGCAGCAGGTCGATGTAGTCCTCGATGTCCTTCGCGCCGGCATCGGCCAGGATGTGCTCGCGGCGCTTGAGCTCGGCGGACAGCGAGGTCAGCGCCCGCTCCACCAGGTGGGCGTCCAGGTCGGTCACCATGCCCACGGTGTGCGGCAGTGACACGCAGTCCTTGAACGCGGAGCCGCCCTTGTAGTCGACGAGCACGAAGGTCATCGCGTCGGGGCGGTTGGCGACGGCGAGCGAGGCGACGATGGTCTGGAGCAGCTCGGACTTGCCCGACCCGGTGGTTCCGGCGACCAGGCCGTGCGGCCCGTCCCGCTTGAGGTCGAGCGCGAACGGGCCGTCGAGCGATACGCCCACGACCGCCGAGGTGGTGCGCCCGCCCGTCGTCCAGCGGGCGGCGATCTGCTCCGGCGTCGGCGTGTCCAGCGCGAGGACGTCGAGCAGCCGCGCGGCGCCGGGTAGTACCGCGCTCTCCTCGTCGGCCCCGCCGGTGTCCCGCACCGGGCCCAGGGCCCGCGCGACGGACCGGCACCAGTCGGGTGAGACGACATCGGGCCGCACGCCCGGCACGGTGGCCGAGCCGGACAGCCCCACCCGCAGCGAGCCGTCCCGCTCCTCGACCACGACTGCCTGGCACTCCTCGGGCAGCAGCCGCTCCTCGGCGTCCAGGCACACGGCGTGCACCCCGACGGCCGGCCCGTCGCGCAGGATCTGCACCACCCCGGGCAGCGACCGCAGCCGGCGCGCCCCGTCCAGGACGACGAGCACGTCCGGCTCGCGGACGACGGCGCGGGAGTCGCGGCGCGCGTCCGTACGGGCTGCGATGAGCGCCGTCAGCTCGGCCACCCGACGCGCGGAGGTCTCCGTGTCGGTGCCGATCGTGGCCAGTACGTCGCCGGAGTGCTGACGCACGTGCGGCAGCCAGCGGACCCAGGTCCACGCGTCCTCGCCGCCGCCCTGGCCGGTGGTGAGCACGTACAGCAGCAGGTCCTTCGGGCTGTGCAGCACGGCCGCCTGGGCCGTGACCCAGCGGGCCAGCGAGCGGGCGGCCGGGCCCTCGCCGGAGATGCCCAGCACCTTGTGCTCGCGCAGGGCCACCGTGACGGGCACGTCGAGCGCCACCCACGACACCTTGCGCCGGTGCTCGTCCCGCGTCGGGTCGGTCAGTACGACGGCGGAGGCCCGGTCGGTGGTGCCGACCCGCAGTTCCAGGAAGTCGGTGTCGGAGGTCCGGCGCTCCCACAGCCGGCGCCGCGGTCCCACCGCGGTCAGCAGCACGGTCGCCGGGTCCGGGAAACCGGCACGACGCGCGGTGCGCTCGGCGACCAGGGCCTCCTGGGCGTCGGCCTCGATCCGGGCCTTCTTCTCGTTGTACTCGGACAGCAGCTCGGCGTACGTCTGGCGGCCGCTGCGCTTGTTGTACCAGTGGTTGGCGAACAGCGAGACCGGCGACAGCAGGCCGAACAGCAGCATGTACAGCCGGCCGAAGATGAACACGCCGGCCACGGCCATCACCAGCGGCAGCATCGCCGCGATGTACGGCAGCGGGCGCTTGGGCGGCTCCGTGGGCGGGCTCGGCAGGGTGAACTTGGTCTCGGGCACCGGCGGCCGTAGCCGGGGCGGCCGGTTGTAGTCCCAGCCCGCGCCGTCCTCGGACCGCTGGACGGCGGCGTCGGGGCCCTCCGGAGTGAAGAGTTCGAGCAGGCTGCCGCCCACCAGGAGCTGACCGCCGACCGGCCAGGCCTGATCGTCCTGGAGCGGGACCCGGTCCAGCTCCAGCGGGCCGGACCCGGTCTGCGGGGCCGTGAGCAGGCAGCGCCCGCCGGGCCCCACGCGCAGGGAGGCGTAGGTGTGGTCCGGGGTGCCCCGCACGATCTGCGGGAGCCCTTCTGCGGAGAGCCCGACCCGGTAGTCGCCCATGTCGAGCCGGTGCACCGCTCCGGAGCCCCGCCCGCCGACGGTCCGTACCTCGACCAGTCCGCCGGGTTCGGCGGGTGCGGGCTCGGCCGCGCGGCCGAGACCCACGACGGCCGCGTCCCGCAGGGGGGAATCCCGTAGCGGCAGGTCGGCGGGCAGGCGTACGCCGTCCATCTGCAGGCCGAACGCCGGGGCAGGCAGCGGCCGGCCCCCCGCCTCGGCGATCGCCTCGGCGATCACACCGATCGGGGTGTCGGGGTCGGCTTCGAGCCGGATGTCGTAGGCGTCGCCCACGTCATCGACGACGGTGAAGATCAGGGGCACGGGATTCCTCCTGGGAGGACAGGACCGACGGGGGAGCGGCAGCGGGCCGGACGCGGCCCGTGCGCACCGGGGCCTACGGGCGCGGCCGTCAGGTGGTTCACCGGTGGCGACCGGGGGTGAACCGTCCGCCGTTCGGGGCGTGAACCGTCCGCCGCTCGGGGGTGAACCATCCGCCGCCGGGCCTCGTAACTGCCCGACGAGGCTCCCCGCAACGCACGTGACTGATGAAGGTGATCGCGATGAACCTGCTTGTCGTCCTGGCCGTGGTGATCGGCCTGGCCCTGATCGCCGCTCTCGTGGCGCTGGTCCGCAACGAACTGCGGCCGAGGTCGGCCGCCCCGCCCCGGTCGGCCGCCGCCGTCTCGGGGCGCGAGGCGCTGGACGCCATCGACCTGGGGCTGCGCCGGCTCGACGCGGAATGCACGCGGGCCGGGCGCCATCTGCCCGATGTATACGCCGTCACCTACGCGGAGGACCGTCTGCTGCTGAGGCTGACGGTGGCCGACAAGAACCCGCCCGCCCCGTGGGAGGCGGACGACACGGGCGAGGAGTGGACCGCGCCGCCCGCCGAGCTGTCGGCGGGCATGGGAGCGGTGGAACTGTCCTCCGCCGCCCAGCCCTTCCCGCTGGCGGTGACCGTCGGGATCGAGGCGGGCGAGCGCGTCCTCATCGACCTGTCGCGGTCCTCCGCGCCGATCGCGGTGACCGGCGACGGCGAAGGCGTACGGCAGTTGGTGCGCGCCCTGGTCACCGAGCTCATCACCGGGCCGGTCGGGCGGCGGGCGGAGGTCACCCTGGTGGGCTCGGCGGCGACGGCGGAGATGACGATGGGGCTGGGGCTGATGTCGGCCCGGCTGCACACCGTGGCCACCCTCGACGAGGGGCTGAGCGCGGGACCGGAAGGAGCCGGGGCGCGGACGGGCGCCTCGTCTCCGGCGGTCACTCAGGTGTTTCGGATGATCGAAGGACGCGGGCCGCTCGGTGTACAGGGCCGCGTGCCCCGGCTGTTCGTGCTCCACGCCGCGCAGTTCACGGAGGAGCGGGCGGCCATGGCGGGCCTGCGTGAGGCCGACGCCCTGCTGGTGCTCGGTGAGGCACCGGACTTCTCCTGGCGCTTCGACGTCTCCGCCGACGGCTCGCTCGACACCGGCGCGCTCGGGCTGCGGATCGCGGTGCACGCCGGCCGGCTGCTGTCCTGACCGTGGTGCGCCGCGCCCTCATACGGTGCTCAGGCCGCGGCTGCTGAGCCCGTCGCGCAGGGCGCGCATCGCGTAGTGCGTACGTGATTTGACGGTGCCGGGCGGTACGCCGAGGACGCGCGCCGTCTGGTTGACGCTGTGGCCCAGGTAGTAGACGTGCAGGAGGACCTCGCGCTGGAAGGGCGCCAGGTCCCGCATCGCGTCGACCACTACCTGGGTCGTCAGCGCGTGGTCCACCCCGTCGGCCACGGGCAGGTGTGAGATGTCCGGCTCCCCGTCCTCCGTGGGCCGGGCCCTGCGTTCGCGGTAGCCGTCTATGACGAGGTTGCGGACGACGTGGAAGAGCCAGGGCCGCAGGCCCTCGGTGGTCGCATCGAGCTTGGCGGAGTGCTGCCAGGCGCGGAGCGCGGCCTCCTGGAGGACGTCCTCGGCGCGGTGCCAGTCCCCGCCGAGCATCCGGGCCGCGAAGCGGAGCAGCACGGACCCGTGTAATGCGTACAGTGCCCGCAGGAACTCCTCGTCGGGTTCCGTCGAGCGGGCAGGACTATATGTGGATTCGGGCATGGCGGATCCCTCCGTGGCACTTCGGATGACGGTCATCGCCCGGAACCGGCAGGTCGTGCCCATGTCCACGAGCGGTACCAGAAGTTCTACGGCGATCCGGGCACGCCGAACGGGTCCGTTCCGACACGCATCACGACCGAACCTGACCGCTTGTGCGGCACCGGACCGGGCCGTCCACGTCCGGTGTTGCCACTGTGGCGGCTCGGCTCCGTGCCCGATCAGGTCCCGCCGTTGCCCGTTTCGCTGCCCGGTCGCGCTTCGGCCCGTGACCGAACCGGGCCTGGAGGCGGGCCCGGTTCGGTCTTCGGCCGGTCAGCTCGCGATCAACGGGCCGCCTGCAAGCGGTCGTTGGCCCGTCCGTCTACCGGGAGGGCTCGCGCGCCGCGAGTGCGGCGATCTCGGCCGGGGTCAGCGCGCGGTCGTAGACGTGCACGTCGGCGATGGCCCCGGGCCAGAAGTCGGTCGGCTTGCCCTGATACTTGCCGCGTCCGATGACGAGATTTCCGGCGGGCTTCTCGGGGTTGTCCGGGGCCAGCACCTCTCCGGCCGCCACCCCGTCCACGTAGACCCGCAGCTTCTTCTCGCTGTGGCTGTACGTGCCGACCAGGTGGTACCAGCGCCCGAGCTTCGGCGCCTCCACCAGGTTGGCCAGGGCCCTGGCATTGGAGAAGCTGAAGGAGAAGCGCCTGTAGTCGGCGACGTACTGGAGGAAGAAGACGCTGGACCCGGCGCCGTCGAGGGACACCGCAGTACGGAAGCCGTCGGCGTCGAGGCGAACCGCGGCGGCCGCCGAGTAGTCGCGGCCCACCGTCTCGACGATCGGGGCGCCGGCGTCCGCATAGCCGCTGGTGCCGTTGAGGAGGAGGGCCCCGCCCTGCTCACCCTTGGTCCAGCCCGCTCCGTCCTTGAGGTCTGCCGGGTGTTTGCCGGCGGCGTCCCGGGCCACGCCGCCCGACTTCTCGTCCGTGGGCCACCACCCGATGCCCTTGAGGGCGGGCGGGGCCGGTTTGGCCGTGCTCTTCGAGGGGGCCGCGGACTTCGAAGCCGCCGTCAGTGAGGGTTTCGGCCCGGGCTTCGCCTCGGCGCGGGTGCCCCCGTCGATGTTGGTGACCACGAATGCGAGCGCGACGGCGAGTGCCGTGATCACTCCGATCAGCGACCAACGCATGGTGTTCCGGCGCTGTGCCATGGGCCTCTCCTGGTGTTCCGGCGGGTCGGATACGTGCGGTCTGGCTGACGTAGCCGCGGGGGAACCGGTTCACCCGAGAGGCCCGCGATGGCGCGATTCGGTCCCTGTTCACCTCTTGACGGGCAGATCTCTCGGAATGTTTCCTCAACAACCCCTGATCAGATCGGAGTTGCCACTTGTGCGAAACGGGCCCAGACGGGCGCGCTCTTGTGTGGAACGGACCGGGCTGCGCCGGTGCGGCAGGGGTATAAAAATCGGGCAGGCCCATTCGGGCGCCGGATGCCCGAACGGGCAAGGGAGGGTGGTCGTTGCTATGCGTTCGGAGGAACGGCACCAGAAACTGCTGACCTTGGCCCGCCGGGAAGGCCGCATCGAAGTCGCGGGAATGGCAGCCGACTTCGGGGTCGCACCGGAGACCATCCGGCGGGATCTCAGCGAGCTGGAACGGCGTGGTCTGGTCCGGCGCACGCACGGCGGGGCCTATCCGGTCGAGAGCGCCGGTTTTGAGACGGACCTGGCCCGGCGGGTCACCCTGCACGTGGAGAACAAGCGCCGGATTGCGGCGGAGGGGGTGAGACTGCTCGGCGGAGCCGAGACGGTCTTCGTCGACGAGGGCTACACGCCGCAGATACTGGCGTCCCTGCTGCCCACCGACAGGCTGCTGACGGTGGTGACGGCCTCGCTGTCGACGGCGGCGGCGATAGCCGATTCGCCCAACACCACGGTGCTGCTGCTGGGCGGCCGGGTCCGAGCCCGGACACTGGCCACCGTGGGCTCGTGGGCGGCGGCCATGCTCTCCGGATTCGTCATCGATCTCGCCTACATCGGTTCGAACGGCATCTCACGGGAGTTCGGCCTCACCACTCCCGACCCCGTGGTGGCCGATGTGAAGGCCAAGGCCCTGGAGGTGTCGCGGCGACGCGTCTTCATGGGCCACCACGGCAAGTTCGGGGCCAGCAGCTTCTGCCGCTTCGCCGAGATTCCGGACTTCGAAACGATCATCACCGATACCGGCCTGTCCACGGCGGAGGCCCATCGCTACTCCCTGCTGGGCCCGCAGGTCATCCGGGTCTGACCGGGCGGCCGGTACCCCTCGGCCGGTACCCGTCCACCCACCATCAAACTGCACGTCAGTGCAGGTCAGCACGCACCCCGACATGGGTTGATCTGGCATGCCCATGGCGAAATGAAGGGATGTTCCCCGTGATGAACAGAAGAAACACCACGAGTGCCGCCGCGGTCCTGCTGTGCGGCACGCTCCTCGCCGGCTGCTCGGGAGCGGGTGGAGCGGGCGGGGGTTCCGCCGCGCGCTCCATCAACGTCCTGATGGTCAACAACCCGCAGATGGCCGATCTCCAGAAGCTGACGGCCGACCACTTCACCAAGGACACCGGGATCAAGGTCAACTTCACGGTCCTGCCCGAGAACGACGTACGCGACAAGATCAGCCAGGACTTCTCCAGCCAGGCCGGCCAGTACGACGTCGCGACGATCAGCAACTACGAGACGCCGATCTTCGCCAAGAACGGCTGGCTCGCCCCCCTCACCGAACGGGCAAAGGGGGACGCGGAGTTCGATCAGGCGGACATCCTGCCGGCCCTGGAGAAGTCCCTCACCGCCTCCGGCGAGATCTACGCGGAGCCGTTCTACGGGGAATCGTCCTTCCTGATGTACCGAAAGGACGTCCTCGCCGCCAAGAACCTCACCATGCCCGAACACCCCACCTGGCAGCAGGTGGCCGACCTGGCCGCCGCCGCCGACGGCGCCCAGCCCGGAATGAAGGGCATCTGCCTGCGCGGCCAGCCCGGCTGGGGCGAGGTGATGGCCCCCGTCACCACCGTCGTGAACACCATGGGCGGCACCTGGTTCGACAAGGACTGGAACGCCAAGCTCGACAGCCCTGAATTCGCCCGCGCGGTCGGCTTCTACGTGGACCTGGTGCGCGCGCACGGAGAAGCCGGCGCACCCCAGGCGGGCTTCACCGAATGCCTCAACGACATGACCCAGGGCAAGGTGGCCATGTGGTATGACGCCACCTCGGCCGCAGGCGCTCTGGAGGCCGCCGGCTCACCGGTGGCCGGCAAGCTCGGCTACGCACCCGCGCCCGTGGAGAAGACCAGCAGTTCGGGATGGCTGTACACCTGGGCCTGGGGCATGCAGAAGGCGAGCAAGAACCAGGACGACGCCTGGAAGTTCATCTCATGGGCCTCCAGCTCGCGCTACGAGACCCTCGTCGGCGAACAGCTCGGCTGGTCCCGGCTCCCCGCGGGCAAGCGCACCTCGACCTACGTCAACCCGAAGTACGTCGAGGCCGCGGCCGCCTTCGCGCCGGCCACCAAGGAAGCCCTCTCCGCCGCCGACCCGGCGAACCCCGGCGTCCAGCCCCGCCCCGCACCCGGCATCCAGTTCGTCGGCATCCCCGAGTTCACCGACCTGGGCACGCAGGTGTCCCAGGAGATCAGCGCCGCCATCGCGGGCAAGACCAGCGTGGAAGAGGCCCTGCGCAACGGCCAGGCCCGGGCCGAGGCAGTGGCCGCCAAGTACCGGGGGCGATGACATGGCCGCACCGCCCCTCACCCGTCCCGCCACCACCGTGGGACGGCGGGCGCCAGGACGGGGGGCGGCCGGCCCCCCGCGCCGCCGCCCGCCCGGCGCCTGGTCCCGCCGCGCACCCCTGCTGCCCGCCCTGATCTTCCTGATCGTCGTCACCCAACTGCCGTTCGTCGGCACCCTGGTGATCTCCTTCATGCGCTGGAACGCGCTCGACCCGGACGACCGGGGGTTCGGCGGGCTCTCCAACTACAAGGCCGCGATCACCGACCCCGACCTGCGCGCGGCCCTGCTGACCACCGTCGTCCTCACGGCCGTCGTGGTCCTCGTGAGCCTCCTGCTCGGGCTGGGGCTCGCGCTCCTCCTCGACCGGAGGTTCTGGGGGAGGGGCGTCGTACGCACCATGCTCATCACCCCGTTCCTCATCGTCCCCGTCGCCGCGGCCCTGCTGTGGAAGCACGCGCTGTACAACGCCTCGTACGGATTCATCAACGGGTCCCTGACCTGGCTGTGGTCCCTCTTCGGCAGCGACGGCGCCCCCCAGCCCGACTGGATGTCCGCGCTGCCGCTCGTCGCCGTCGAGGTGTCGCTGATCTGGCAGTGGACCCCGTTCATGACGCTCATCCTGCTCGCGGGACTGCAGAGCCGCCCGCCGGACATCGTCGAGGCGGCCCGCGTCGACGGAGCGGGCACCTGGCAGGTCTTCCGCCACCTCACCTTCCCCCACCTGCGCCGCTACCTCGAACTGTCCGCCCTGCTCGGCAGCATCTACGTGGTCCAGAACTTCGACGCCGTCTTCACCCTCACCTCCGGCGGGCTCGGCACCGCCAACCTGCCCTACACCGTGTACGCGACGTTCTACCAGGCACACGACTACGGCCAGGCGTCCGCCGAGGGAGTGATCATCGTGGTCTGCACGATGGCCATCGCCACCTTCGCGCTGCGCACGGTGTCGTCCCTGTTCAAGGAGGAGACGCTGTGAAGGCAGTGATGGTGAAGGCGGGCGGCGTGAGGACGGACACCCGGAAGTATCTGCCGCGCCGCGGCATCTGGGGCCTGCTCGCCTGGGCCTGCGGACTCCTCTTCTTCCTTCCGTTCGCCTGGATGGTGCTCACGTCCCTGCACAGCGAGCCGGACGCCGCCACCAACCCGCCCAGCCTGGGTGCCGGCCTCACCCTCCAGGGCTACCGCGAGTTCTTCGGGTCGGGCGCTGGCGTGACCCCCTGGCCGCCCCTGATCAACTCCCTCACCGCCAGCCTCGCCTCCACCCTCCTGGTACTCGCCCTCGCCGTACCGGCCGCGTACGCCCTGTCCATCAAGCCCGTGCGCAAGTGGACCGACGTCATGTTCTTCTTCCTCTCCACGAAGATGCTGCCGGCCGTCGCAGGGCTGCTCCCCGTCTACCTCATCGCCCAGAACACCGGCCTGCTCGACAACGTCTGGCTGCTCGTCATCCTCTACACCTCCATGAACCTGCCGATCGCGGTGTGGATGATGCGCTCCTTCCTCGCCGAAGTGCCCGTCGAGATCCTGGAAGCCGCGTCGATCGACGGCGCGGGACTGCCCACCGTGCTGATGCGCATCGTCGCCCCGGTGGCCGCCCCCGGGATCGCGGCCACCGCCCTGATCTCCTTCATCTTCAGCTGGAACGAGCTGCTGTTCGCCCGGGTGCTCACCGGGGTGGTCGCCGGAACCGCGCCCGTCTTCCTGACCGGCTTCGTCACCAGTCAGGGACTGTTCCTGGCCAAGGTGTGCGCCGCGGCCGTCTGCGTCTCCCTGCCGGTGCTCATCGCCGGATTCGCCGCCCAGGACAAACTGGTCCAGGGCCTGTCCCTTGGAGCAGTCAAGTGAAAGCCGCCGTGATCCACGCACCCGGCACCGTATCGGTCGAGACCGTCGACGATCCCGCCCCCGGCCCCCGCGACGTGGTCGTCAAGGTCGCGGCCTGCGGCCTGTGCGGCACCGATCTGCACATCCTCCAGGGCGAGTTCGCCCCCAGCCTGCCCCTGGTCCCGGGCCACGAGTTCGCGGGCGAGGTGGTCGCCACCGGCTCGGCGGTCACCGAGCTGCGCGCCGGCGACCGGGTGGCGGTCGACCCCTCCCTCTACTGCAACGAGTGCCACTACTGCCGGCTGGGCCGCAACAACCTGTGCGAGCGCTACGCCGCCATCGGCGTGACCACGGCCGGGGCCGCGGCCGAGTTCGCCGTCGCACCCGTAGCGAACTGCGTCAAGCTCCCCGACCACATCCGTACCCAGGACGCCGCCCTGATCGAGCCGCTGTCCTGCGCCGTGCGGGGATACGACGTGCTGAGCAGTCGCCTGGCCCGTCACGTACTCATCTACGGCGCGGGCACCATGGGCCTGATGATGATGGAACTGGCCAAGCGGACGGGGGCGTCCACGGTGGACATCGTGGACATCAACGCCGAACGACTCTCCACCGCACACGAGTTGGGCTGCACCCACACCGCAACCGCTGCGGCCGAGATCGAACGGCCGCGCGGCTGGGACGTGGTCATCGACGCCACCGGCAGCGAGCGGGCCATCCAGGACGGCCTCGGACGTGTCGCACGCGGCGGTACCTACCTCCAGTTCGGCGTGGCCGACTACGCGGCCCGCGCGATCATCGAGCCGTACCGCATCTACAACCAGGAGATCACCATCACCGGCTCGATGGCCGTCCTGCACAGCTACGAACGCGCCGCGGACCTCTTCGCCGCGGGCGTGCTCGATCCCGAGGTCTTCATCAGCGACCGCCTGCCCCTGGCCGACTACGCCGGTGCGCTCGACCAGTTCCAGGCGGGACGCGGCCGCAAGATCCTGGTCATACCGTGACGGGCGGCTCGCGGCCGATGCTGGTCATCGGGGAGGCCCTCGTCGACGTCCTCGCCCCGCCGACCGGGGCGCGCAGCTCCCGGCCCGGGGGCAGCGCGGCGAACGTGGCCCTGGGCCTGTCCCGGCTCGGCCATGCGGTACGGCTCGCCACCCGCATCGGTGACGACGCTCCCGGCCGGCAGATCCGCGAACACCTCGAACACAGCGGGGTGGAGCTGGCGAAGGGATCCGTCACCGGCGCCCCCACTTCCCGCGCCGTCGCCCGCCTCGCCGCCGACGGCTCGGCCACGTACGAGTTCGACCTCACGTGGAACCCGGACCCGGCGGTGGTGGACGGGGCATACGGCTCCACGCCGGTCCATGTGCACACCGGCTCCCTCGCCACCGCCCTCGGCCCGGGCAACTCCCTGGTCGTCACCGCGGCCAAGAGGCTCCGGGCCGTGGCCACCCTCTCGTACGACCCCAACCTGCGGCCGGCGCTCCTGTCGGAGCCCGAGCGGGAGCGGCCCGGCGTCGAGCGGATGGTCGCCCTGAGCGACGTGGTCAAGGCAAGCTCCGAAGACCTGGCGTGGCTTCATCCCGGCGTGGATCCTCACCTCATCGCCGAGCGCTGGGCGCTGACGGGGCCCTCGCTCGTCGTCCTCACCCTCGGCGGGGAAGGCGCCACGGCGTTCTGGCGCCACGGCAGTTACCGACTGCCGCCGTCACCCGTGGACGTCGTGGACACGGTCGGGGCGGGCGACGCCTTCATGGCGGGACTGCTCAGCGGGTTGCTGCACACCGGCCTCCTGGGCGTCGGCCCGGCGGATACGACGGCCGCGGCGCGCTCCCGCCGCGCACTACGCGGGGCCACCGCCTCTGCCCGGCTCCCGGAGGCCCTCGGACCGGCCCTGACCTTCGCCGCCCGGGTGGCCGCCCTGACCTGCTCCCGCCACGGCGCGGACCCGCCGACGCGGCGCGATCTGGGATGACACATTCCGGACGTGCCGCCGTACAGGCTGACGGCGGGGCGGCACGCGCTGTCAGCGGGCCGCTTCGGCGGGCCGACTCTCCTCGTGGTAGCCCAGCTCCGAGAGCTTTTGGTAAAGGGAGGCCCGCGAGGTGATGCCGAGCTTGGGGAAGAGGTTGTACAGGTGGGTGCTCACGGTGCGCGGCGAGAGGTAGAGCCTGCGGCCGATCTCCTTGTTGGACAGACCTGATGCCGCCAGCCTGCCGATCTGCAGCTCCTGTCGGGTGAGTTCGGCCGGATTACCGGGCGGACCCGCCGGTACGGGTAGCAGCGGGGTCACGTCCGCACGCTCGTGCTCCTGCTGCGGTCGGCGGATGACGGCACGGACCGCGTCCGTGCGCACCTCGGCCTGCAGGACGCCGCCACCCGTACTGCCACCACCCGCACCCTCGCAGACCCCGTCGCCCCCGTCGCCGTGAGTGCGGCCGCTGCGGTCGAAGGCCAGGCGCAGGAGGGCGCATTCGAAGGGGTGCCGATCCCGCTCGGCCGAGCCCACCGAGGTCTCGAAGAGGGACTCCGCCTGCTGCGGCGGGGCCAGAAGGGCGCGCGCGCCCGCGACCAGGACGAGGTGCCGTCCCGAGCGCTGGGGGAGTCCCGCGGCCTGGGCCGCCGACAGGTGCATGTGCCCCTCGTGGGCTCGCCCGGTCAGCACGGCCGATTCCACCAGGGTCAGGAAGACCCACGGGTGCAAGGGGGACAGGGCGGCACCGTCCGCCGCCGTCCCGGAGGCGCGCAGGGCGTGGGCGTAGGCCTCCGCGTACGCGCCCTCCGACAGGGCGGCCCAGGCGCTCGCCTGGTGGACCATCAGGGATGTCTGCCCGGAAAGGCTGTTCGCCGCGGTCAGTTCGCGGATCAGCGCGCGTGCCGTCCCCGCGTTCCCGCCTGCCGCCGCGATCAGGGCCGACTGGGCCTTGGCGCGCCGGGCCGTGAGGACGAGTCCGTGCTCCTCGGCGAGCCGCCGCATCCGCGAGGTGACCTCCTCGGCGTCGTCCCGGCGGCCGCCGAGGAGGAGGTCGAGCCCGAGGGTGCCGAGCGCGTCGGCGCAGTCCGCGACGGCCCCTCCCCGTTCGCTTGCCCCGACCACCTGCCGCAGCCGGTCCCGGAGCGGGCCCAGCCCGTCCAGGGCGACCGCGAGGTGGGCGAGCCGCAGCACTTCGGCGCTGCCGGCGTCCGCGGGAAGATCCTTGACGGCGGAGTCGAGCCGCGCCGGGTTCCGCGGGGCCCCGTCGGTGACCGGCGCGGAAAGCTCCTTGACGAGACGGGCCCAGGAGGGCCCCGTACTCAGCCGGGAGGCGGTCGCGTGCCACTGCTCCGCGTCGCCCGAGAGCACGGCGAGGGAGAAGAGCCGGGTGAGCAGCGCGTCGCGCCAGGCGCCCCGGGGGCCGGAGCCGTCGCCCGGACCGTCGCCGCACGAGTCGAAGGCTCCCAGGAGCAGTTGGAAGGCGGCCCGGTTGTCACCGTCCCGCTCGGCCAGCAGCTGCGCATGGGCGAGGGCGAAGGCCGGACCCTCCGGCAGGGGTGCCTGCGCCGAAGCCTGACCCAGCAGATCCGCCGCGAGCGCGAACCGCCCGGCCCGCCCGGCGCTGTGGGCGGCGAGCGCCAGCAGTTCGGCGCGTTCGGCGAGGTTCCCGGACAGATCGGCCGCCCGGCTGTGGGCCGTGAGGGCCAAGTGCTCGAAGCCGTGCCGCGCCGCGCGGGCCGCCCCGGCCGCCAGCGCGCCCGCCGCGGCGGGATCGAGTCCTACGGCCGAAGCCGTCAAGTGCCGCACCTGCTCGTCCGGTTCATGGTCGAGCACGGAGGCCAGCGCCCGGTGCGCGGCCCGCACCCGGTCGGGCGCCGCCGCCGCGACCACCGCGGACCGCAGCAGGGGTTCGGTGAACTCGAGCCGCCCCCGCTCCCCGACGACCCGCAGGACACCGGCCTGCTCGGCGGTCACCAGCGCCTCACCCGCGGCCTCCCAGCCGTGGAGGTAGGCGGCCCACACCGTGCGCGTACTGCCGCGCGCCTCCAGGGCGGCCAGCAGAAGCAGTTCCCGTACCTCGTGAGGGAGGGCTTCCACCAGGGGGCCGTACACCCTGCGGAGGGGCGCGCCGAGGGGGAGGAGGGCGGGCAGCGGCTCGTGTCCGGCCAACTGGGCGTCGGACAGGGCTCCGGGCAGTTCGGCCAGCACCAAAGGGCTGCCACCAGCGGCTTCGATGATCCTGCGCCGTGCCTCGGGGGCGAGCGCGGGGTGCCGCGCGTCGAGCATCTCCGCCGCGTCGGTACGGGACAGCGGGCCCAGGGAGCGCGCGACGGTCCGCGCGTCGTCGAGGAGCGGGTCGGCGCTGTCGGCCGTCGCGGCTACGAGGGAGATCCGCGTGCCGGCCAGGCGGCGGTAGAGGAATCCGAACGCCGCACGACTCTCGGGGTCGAACCAGTGGGCGTCGTCGAGAACCAGAAGAACGGGCCGCTCCCGGGCCGATCCCCGGAGCAGAGCGAGGACCGCCGTGGAAAGGCCGAACACATCGGCGCGGGAGGTGTCTCCCGTGTCGAGGGCGGACCGGAGCGCGGCGCGCTGAGGGCAGGGCACCTCGTTCGGTTCCCTCGGTTCGTTCAACTCGTCCTGCACGGACCAGAGGGCCTGGTGCAGTGCCGAGTACGGCAAGGACGCCTCGGTTCGGACACCCGCTGCCCGGAGTACGAGAGCCCCCGCGGCCCGGGCCCCGGCCGCGCAGCCGTCGAGGAGAGCGGTCTTGCCCATGCCCGGCCGGCCGTGCAGCGTCAGCGCCTGCCCGGAGTCCCGACCCGGCAGTGCGCCTATGAGGGCGTCGAGCCGGGCCGTCTCCTGTTCCCTGCCGACCAGTTGCCAGGGGGTCCTCGTCTCAGCGGACTCCATCGTGTTCGCCCCCTTGCTTCGTGTTCCCGTCGGTTCCTCCTTCAGCAGAGCACGCGGATCCGGGGATCCCCGATCCGCCGGCGGGGCCCTGTCCCCTTCGTGCAGGAGGAGTGCCCTCCGGGGCAGCGGGGAGGGGTTCGGAGGTCCGGTTTGAGTAGCCAACACATATCCACCAGCTTGTTCAGGAGGTAGGGATCGGGGTCGGTTCAGGTAGTTCCGGATGCCTAACATGTATCTATACAATGCCGGTTGTGTCGACACCGTGTGCCAGACGGTCGACCCGGCGGGACCGATCCGCGAGCGGGTGGATCCCCAGGAGTCCCGGATGCCTACCCCGGCCGGACGAGGCCCGGCAGGAGCACAGACGACAGCGACGGGAACGGGAAGGGGACCGACATGCCGACCGACATGCTGAGCGAGGAGAGAACGGCGTCCCGGACGACGCTCGCCCTCGCGGTGCACGCCACGGACAGCATCACGGCCAGGGGTGTGGAGCAGTACTTCCGCGCCTTCGAGGACATCGAAGTCCAGGAACCCGGCCGCGAGATGGACGCCGAGGTCCTGCTCGTGATCGCCGGTGAGGTGACGGACGAGGTCATCGACCGGATGGGCTGGGTGGCACAGCGGTCGAGGGTGGGAGGGATGCGGATCGTCCTCGTCGCCAGCGACATCGACGACTGGAAACTCGTCCGGGCCTTCGACCACGGCCTCGTCTGCTTCATGATGCGCAGCACCGCCACCCTGGCCGAGGTGCGGGACACCGTGCTCGCGAGCAGGGCGGGGAGGACGGAACTGCCGGGCAGCATCATCCGCTCCCTCATCGACCGGATGCAGTCGGCACAGCAGGGTGTCTTCGCGCCGTGCGGACCCGACTCGGCCCCCGACGCGTTCTCCCCGCGCGAGATCGACGTACTGCGGCTCCTCGCCGACGGATGGGACACGGTGGAGGTGGCCTGCCGGCTCAACTACTCCGAGCGGACCATCAAGAGCGTGATCACCCACATGATGAGCCGACTGGGTCTGCGCAACCGGTCGCACGCCATCGCCCACGCCATCAGGTCCGGAGTCCTGTAATGGCCGTGGGTCCGGTGCTGGTGAGAGTCGTCGGTGGTGACCCGATCACGGACTTCGCGATGGCGGCCTGTCTGGAGCAGGACGCCCGGGTCGAGGTACTCGACCCCAAGGGGTACGCGCGGACCCAGGTGGTCCTCGCGCTGGCCTTCGGCGTGGGCGGGGACACCCTGACAGGGATCCGCCGCGCGGTGGCCGAAGCTCGGTCTCCCGGGGTACCGGTCGTTCTGGTCGCCGAGTCGATCACCGAGGCCGACCGGGCGCGCGTCGAGGCGCTCGGGCTCGTGGGCCTCGTCCACCGGCCCCAGGCGGACGCCGACATCGTCGTACGGGCCCTGCTCTACGGCCGTGACGCGCAGCAGGGGCCTCCCGACGGGACTCGCGGTCCGCGCGGAGCCGGCGCGGACACCGCGGACGCCCCGCCGGCGGAAGGGCCGTCCGGTCGGGGGACGGACTCGCACCCGCGTGAACTCGACGTGCTGCGACTGCTGTCGGAGGGACTGAGCACCGCGGAGATCTCGGCCCGGCTCAACTACTCCCAGCGCACGATCAAAGCCATCATCCAGCGCATCCTCGTACGACAGGGCCTGCGCAATCGTCCGAATGCCGTGGCGTACGCGCTGCGCCGCAATCTTCTGTGACGGCACATCAACTCTCTTATGCGGAAGGCCTCCACCCGGCAGTTGTCGCCGGGTGGAGGCCTTCCTCCTTCTGCGGGAGAGTGTCGCCGATCAGTACTGGGTGCCGCTGCCCCAGAGGAACCTGCCGCCGGCCGCCTGGATGGTGACGTTGCCGTCGTTCTGCAGGATCAGCTTGGCCCCCGGGTTGCCGTCCGTACGGGTGGACCAGACGGTCTTGCCGTCCGCCGCCAGGACGACCAGGTTGCCGTCGCCCTGGAACACCGCGCGGTCTCCACGACCGGAGGTGCCCGCGGACCAGCGGGCCCGGCCCTTGGCGTCGAAGATGACCAGATTGCCGTTCCGCTGCATGGTCATCGAGATGCGGTTGGTGGAGACGGACTGGCCGCGCTTGATCACGTAGGTGCCGCGCAGGACCTTGGTCTGCCCCTGCTTCGCGGTAGGCGGGGGAACGGGTGCGGGGAGGTTGCGGGCGTTGGCTGTCGGGGGTGTGGGTGCGGGGAGGTTGCGGGCGTTGGCTGTCGGGGGTGTGGGTGCGGGGAGGTTGCGGGCGTTGGCTGTCGGGGGTGTGGGTGCGGGGAGGTTGCGGGCGTTGGCTGTCGGAGGTGCGGCGGCCGGGAGGGTCCTGACCCTCGTCCCGGAGTCGGGGCCTGCCGCCGGGTCGGCCGTCGAGTTGGAGGCCGCCAGGAAGGTCCTGGGCGACCCGCTGTCCGAGTTCGAGTCCGTGTTGCCGGGGCCGCGCCCGCCCTTCCGGCCACCCGCGTCGTCGTTCCGACCGGGTGACGTGGTCCCGGGCGGGCCGTCCGGCTTTCCGCCGGGCTTCGTCCGGTCCTCGGCCCCGGTCTTCTCGATCGCCTTTTCGCCGGCAGGAGTGATCACCGGCGGCTGGTAGACGGAGGTGTCCACCGGACGCGGCGAGCCGGGAGTGGTCTTGGACGGCAGGACGGATGCGGGCTGCCGGAGCCGTTCGGCGGGCTCCGGGGACTTCTCGCCCGTGCCGCCCTGCGCGCTGGGCCAACTGGCGCCGCCGCGCTCCCCGAGCATGGCGACGGGGACGGAGGCCGTGATGTCGCCGACCGCACGTATCGTCTGCTCGGCGTCGGAGCGCTGGCTCACCACCAGCGGTACGGAGACCAGTACGGCTCCCGCGATGGCCGCCGCGGCCATCAGCGGACGCCCGCCCTGGCCGCCGCTCCCACCCGCGGCCTGGCGGGTAGGGGGCGTCGAGCCGTCCGCCGCGGCGCGCGGGGGCGCCGTGGTGGGAGCGGCCGCCGCCGTGCTCGTACGAGTGGAGCCGCCGTCGCCCGGGCCCTCGGCCACCGCCGTGGAGACCGGTGCGGTCGGCGTCGCCGTCGGGCGTGCCGGGCGGGCCTGCGCGGTGGGCCGGGAACGCCTGCGGGCGCGCCCCGCCAGGCGGGTGGGAGCCGGCTCGGCGGCGGACTGGGGTGCGGGTTCGGCCGGGGCGGGCTGCGAGACGAATACCTGCCCGGAGGGGGCCTGTTCCGAAGTGGCGGCGCCGTGGAGGGCCACCGCCTGCCGGATTCTCGGCCGCTCCGTGCTGTCGGGCCGGGCCTCCGGAGGGTCCTGGCTGACGTTCCGTTCCTCTTGTGCCATGGGAATCTCCTGTCTATGGATGTCGGTCCCGCCCTTCAGGACAGGGCGGGTGCGGAACCGGCTGCCGCCGGTCGCCTCGCACCGGGCGGCTCCGTCAGTAGGCCGACGCAGCGCTCGGGCCAGACAGCGGCCTCGTGCCACCGAGGTTCGGAGTCCGCGAGCCACGTGAGCAGCCGTTCCTGGAACAGCGCGTCCTGGGCGTCGAGTTCACCGGGGACGGCTGATGGAGCGGATTCGGGCAGTTCCCGGAGCAGGACCAGCCGGCCGCCGGCCGGGCCGTCCCGCACGCCTAGTACGCGCAGCCGGGTTCCCGCGCGGAACACGACCTCCTCGACGGCGTCGGCGTCGGCGGACCCGTCGTCGAGCAGCGGCCGGATCCGGCGCGAGGTCGCCGACCAGATCAGGTACCGGTCCCCGCCCGTCCGGGGGAGCGGCCGGTCGGCGGCGAGCGCGCTGATGGGAGCGTCGGCGCTCAGTTCCGTACCGGGTACGGGATCGTGCGACGCGCCGCTCGGGCCCGAGCTCCGCAGTGCCGGGCCCCGGTAGGAGGGCAGCCGGCGCAGGCCGGCGTTGACCGCCGCCCGCCGACGGCCTTCCGGCAGGACAGCCGCCCCACCCGTCAGGTGCAGGTGCAGGGCGACGAGGTCGGATCGCATCGCGTCGTCGGCGCGGCTGCGTACGGAGGGCAAGCGGGTCAGCGCCCGGACCACGGCCTGGTGGTGCAGCTCCCAGGCCGGGCCGAGGAGGGTGCGCAGGTCGACGGGGTGGCCCACGGGCACGGTCGGTGCGGAGGCCGGCGCTGGTTCCGGCGCCGCCACCGCCACCGGCTCCGGCTCCGGCGTGGGCTCCGGAGCCGACGGCGCCGGAGGTTCAACGGCTGCCGGCGCCGGGGCCGCTTCCGCCTCAACATCCGCCTCCGCCTGAGCTAACGCCGTCGTTGCCGCTACCGGTACGGCCTGCTCCGCGGGCTCCGCAGTCCGGACCGGGGTGCCCGAGGTCAGCCAGCTCGGCAGGGCGCCTGCTGATGCGGCCGCGCCTGAACCCCCGGGGACGCCGATCTGCGGGAGCGCCAGGAGCTGCGCGGCCTGCGAACTCTCCACCGCCGGGATCGAATTCTCCGCCTCGGGAGCGGCCGGTTGCTCGGCCGGGGCCAGCGAAGGCGCGGTGGAGGACATGAGGGAGGCGGGCGCGGAAACGGCGGCTGCGGGCCGGGCGGGTTGCTGCGGGGGAGCCTCCGCCATGCCGGCGGCCGCGTGCCCCGGCAGGTACGAACTCGCACCCGCACCCGGCAGCCAGCCCCGGCGGGCCAGGCCGATGCCGTGCCGGACCGTGATGCGGCGCAGTTGGGTCAGCTGGTCGGTGGTGCAGTCCGAGTGGATCTGGAGCATGGCGCGTTCGAGGCCCGATGCCTCCAGCCGGGAGAGCATGCCGTCCAGCACGGGCAGCAGCGAGTCGTCCGTGGCGACACCGGGCAGCCCGACGTCGATGGCGAGGACCTCGGCCTCCACCGGGCGCTCCGACGCGCTGGTGTCCTGGCCGGTGGGGCCCACCCACAGCCCCGCGCGGGTCACCGTCACCTGCCAGTCGTCGGAGAGCCGGTACGTCCCGTCCTGCGGCCCGGGGGCCAGTCCGGCGAAGGGCGGCCGCCAGCGCTTGAGACGCCCGCCCGGACCGTCGAGGGGGCCGTAGACCACCGATTCCACGTACGCGTTCCAGGTCGGGTCGCCTTCCGCGGAGATCAGCAGGGTCCGAGACTCGGGAGCCTCGCCGGCCGCCGCGTCGAGCAGTAGCGGCAGTCCCCCCGAGACCTCCACCTCGGTGTCGAGCAGGTGGGCGGCCTCCTTGGCCACCGGCAGTAGGTCCCCGGACCAGGGGACCAGCCGGGTGGCTCGGCGGATCCGGTCCGGCAGGGCGGCCAGCACGCTGGCGACGGCCTCGGCGGAGGTGCCGGCGGCGCCCGGGCCGCCGACGAGCAGGACGGGGCTGCTCGCCTCCATGGGCACCGTGTGCGCGAGCGCCGGCACCGGGGGAGCCGTGTACCGGTCGGGGCGCAGGATGATCCCGGCGGGGATGTGGTCGATGCGGTGCCCTTCGGCGGTGTCGGCCGCAAGCCGGGAGAAGGCGGCCCGCCAGACGGGCACCGGGAAGCGGCGGCCGATGATCTCGGGGGCGCGGTCGGCGGCGAAACGCAGCCAGCGGCGGTGGGTGAAGAGGGTGCCGCCCGGTCCGACGACGGGGACCCCGTTGCAAGCCAGCACCTCGACCGGCCAGGCTTCGGTGATCCGCGCCGCGATGCCGGAGCCCGCGCCGTCGGCCATGACCAGGGTCACGCGGCCGACGTCCCGGCGTACGGCGGCGGCCAGGATGGGGGTGAACTGGTCGAGGAGCGACGCGGTGTCCTCGACCCCGCTGTCCACCAGGAGCACGACGTGGTCCCGGGCCATGGGACCCAGCCACTCGGCGGCGTCCGTGAGGTGCTGGGGCGGGTGCTGCGCGGGATGGAAGAGGTAGACGCCGGGAGCGCCTTCGGGCGCGGGCGGCTCCTGGACCCCGGACGCCGCGGCGTCGTCGGTGCTGCCGGACCCCCGGCGGCCGAGAAAGCTCTGCCAGAGGCTCATGAGCGGGCACCTCCGTCGTGCTGCAGGACCCGCTGCCGCTCACCGCGCGAGGCGGAGGCCCCCAACGGCAGGTCTTCCGGAAGCAGTTGGCTCAGTGCCTCCAGACTGGGATCGGTGAGCCCCCTCAGCCGGCCGGCCTGCCTGGTCATCGTGGTCTCCACGAGCTGGCGGGCCAGGCGCGCGTTGCCGAAGGACTTTCCGCGGGGGGTGGCCTCGAAGAGCAGTCGCAGTGCTTCCAGGGTGTCGGGGGCGCACTGGTAGCCGAGTTCGAGCGTGTGCCGGTCGGCGATGGTCACCAGTTCGTCGGTGGTGTAGTCCTCGAAGGTGATGTGGCGGGAGAAGCGGGAGGCGAGACCGGGGTTGGAATCCAGGAACCGGCTCATCTCGTCGGTGTAGCCGGCGGCGATGACGACCACCTCGTCGCGGTGGTCCTCCATCAGCTTGAGCAGCGTGTCCACGGCCTCCCGCCCGAAGTCGGAGGGGGCGTCGAGCGGGGTGAGGGTGTAGGCCTCGTCGATGAAAAGGACTCCGCCCAGGGCTCGTTCGAAGGCCTCGCGGGTGAGCTGCGCGGTATGGCCGATGTACCGGCCGACGAGGTCGGCGCGGGCCACCTCGACGAGCTGGCCGCGGGGCAGCACCCCGAAGGAGCACAGCAGGTCGGCGTAGAGGCGGGCGATGGTGGTCTTGCCGGTGCCGGGAGGCCCGGCGAACACGAGGTGGTGGCTGATCCTGGGCGCGGCCAGTCCGGCGGCCTGGCGTTGCCGGATCGCCGCGAGGAGGTCGACCACGCCCGCGACCTCCTCCTTCACGGCGGACAGTCCGATCATGCCGTTGAGGCGGGCCAGTACCTCCGAGTCCGCGGGCCGGTCCTCGCCGCCCGAGCTGATCAGGGCGGCCTCCGCCTCGCCCACGTCCTCCGCGACGAGCAGCGCGAGGTCGGCCTGGCTGATCTCGGAGCGGGACGCGAGCCGGAAGGCCTGCCGGTCCACCATCTCCTCGAACACCTTGCGGGCGGCGCGTCCGTTGCCGAAGCTCGCGTCCCGGGGCATCCGGGTGAAGTGCAGGGCCAGGGCCTCGCGAGCGGTCGGGGCGAGCTGGTAGCCGTGGGCGGCGCACATGTTCTCGACGATCGTGACGAGTTCGTCGACGGTGTAGTTGATGAACTCGATGCTCTTGGTGAACCGGGAGGCGAGTCCGGGGTTGGCGGAGAGGAAGGCCTGCATCTCCTTGGAGTAGCCGGCGACGATGACGACGACCTCGTCGCGGTGGTCTTCCATCAGCTTGACCAGGGTATCGATGGCTTCCTGGCCGAAGTCGGCCCCGGAGCCCTTGCTGTCGGAGAGCAGGGTGTAGGCCTCGTCGATGAACAGGACTCCACCGATGGCCCGTTCGAAGGTCTCGGTGGTCTTGATGGCGGTACCGCCGATGATCTGGGCGACCAGGTCGGCCCGGGAGACCTCCACGATGTGGCCCGAGGGGAGCGAGCCCAGCTCGGCGAGGATGCTGCCGTACAGCCGGGCCACGGTGGTCTTGCCCGTACCCGGCGGACCCGCGAAGACGAGGTGACGGCTCATGGGAGGTGCGGGCATCCCGAGGCTGGCGCGCTGCTGGGCCAGCCTGTTGAGGTTGATCAGCGTACTGACCTGGTGTTTGACGCCTTCCAGGCCGACCAGGGCGTCCAGTTCGCCGAGCGGCCCCTTCGGCGCCGTGTCGGGGGCCGTGCCGCCCGCCCCGGCCTGGGCCGGGGCGCCGCTGCGGCCGCCGGTTTCCGACGGGGCCGCCTCCTGCTTCGGGGCGCCCTCCCAGATGTCGGCGGCGCCGTTGCCCGTGCTCACCAGCCCGTCCACCGAGAGCCGGGTCCCCGGACGCGAATGCCGCAGTCCGGCGCCCCGGTTGCCCCGGACCGCGCACCCCGCGATGGTGACTTGTTCGGCGCTGTCGACCCGGATGCCGTCGCCCGTACTGTCGGCGAACCCGCAGGAGTTGAGGGCCGCCCGGGCGCCTGCCGCGACCAGGATGCCGTGGGCGCCCGCCTCCTTGACGTCCACCCGGGTCATGGACAGCTCGCCGCCGTCCTCCACCGAGACGCCCTCGGTCCCCGTACCGCTGATCTCGCAGTCCCGCAGGGAGCCCCGGCCGAGGGCGCCGACCGACACCCCGGCCTGCTTGGAGCCGCGCAGTGCGGTGTTGCCGACGTGCGGGTTGCCGTGCCCCTCGATGCGCAGGGCCGCCGAGCCCGTGTTCTCGACCTCGCAATGTTCGAGCCGGCCCCGACCGTCCTCGGCGACCTCGATCCCGAAGCCCTTCGATCCGTTGACGCGTACGCGCCGCAGCAGTGGATTGGCCCCCGAGCGCACCGAGATGCCGTGGCCGCCGGCGTCGATGACGTCGAGCCTGTCGATCTCCGCGACCGACTCGTCCAGGAGGAGTACGGCGACGCCCTCGGTGTCCCGCACCGTCGTCCCGGTCAGTACCGGACTGCTGGACTCGGTTATCCGCACGGCCGCCTGCGCGGAGGTGCGGAACACGCAGTCCTCGTACGTACCACGGGACTTGCCGGTGACGAGCAGGCCGCTGCCGCGGGTATCGGCGGTGCCGCAGCGGCGCAGCAGGGGGTCCGATCCGGCGGCCACGACCATGCCGTGACCGGTGGTGTCGGTCACCTGGACGTTCTCCAGGACGGTGCGGGACGTACTGGTGACATAGACGCCGACGGTCACCCCGGTGACCGTGACGTCCTGCACGGTGACGCTGCTGGAACCCTCCAGGGCCACGGCCGGTTTGTCGGTGGAGGAGATCTCGCAGTTCTCGACGGAGCCGCGGGCCTGCCCGTTGGCCAGGATCCCGTTGCCCCGCGCGTCGCGCAGCCGGCAGCCGCGCAGGCTGAGCCGGCCCTGGTCCACGATGACGACCGCGGAGGTGCCCAGGTGCTCGATGACCGAATCCTCCACGGCGCTCGGCTGGGCGGAGGTCGCCACGATGCCGGCTCCGTCCGGGTTGGTGATCCGGCAGTCCCGCAGGGCGAGCGAGCCGGAGTCGGAGGCCCACACGGCCGCCCATCCCTTGCCGACCACTTCGCAGTCCTGCATGGCCAGTTGGCCCCGGGCGGCGTGGACGACGGGCACGTCGCTCTCCCCGCCGCGGACCAGGAGGTCGGTGAGCATGACCGCGTCGGCGGTCAGGGTGATCGCCGTGTCGCGGCGCGGGGCGATCTCCACGCTCCCCTTGGGGCCGTCGGCGACGATCGTGACCTGCGTACCCACGAGCAGGTTCTCCACGTACCGCCCGGGCTGCACGCTGATGACCGCGCCCGTTCGGGCGTGGGCAAGCGCTTCCTTGATGGTCCGGTACTCGCCGGAGCCGTTGTGATCGACGGTGAGTACCTGGCGTACCACGACGGTGCCTCCCCTGATGGTGCAGTGATGCGGCGATGTGTGCCGCGGATCGCGCCGACTCACAGGCTGCCGGGCGGCGGTGGGGCGAAGCCACCGAACAATGACTGGTTGCGACGACGTAGGGCGGGCGGTCGATGACGTAGATTCCGCCGCTGCGGCCCCCGGCATACCGAACTCCGTCCGCCCATACAGCTGTTGGGCGAGGCGGCTTCTACGCTGCGCTCATGAGAGCGATGCGACGGGGCGCGGCCCCCCTGATGTCGGCGATGGCTCTGGTCGCCGTCGCGGCCGCACCCGGCGAGGCCGCCGGGTCCGAGGACGAGGCCCTGCCGGTGGTCGTACGGGCCCTGGCGGACGATGCGCCCTGCAGGCCCGCCTCCGACAAACGGGCCGAACAGCCCCCGTGGACGCAGGACATGCTCGGCCTGGAGCGCGTGTGGCGGATGGCGCGCGGACAGGGGGTCACCGTCGCCGTGGTCGGGACCGGAGTCGGCACCACGATCCCGGCGCTCGCCGGCCGGGTGACCGCCCTCGGGGCCGAGAGCGGGCAGGACTGCGTGGGCCACGGCAGCTTCGTCGCCGGGCTGATCGCCGCCGCCCCGCGCGAGGGCTCCGGCTTCACCGGGGTGGCCCCCGAGGCGCGGATCCTCGCGGTCCGGGCCACCACTCCGAGAGGCGCGACCACCCCGGCCGCGGTGGCGCGGGGGGTCGAGGCAGCCGTCGGCGGCGGTGCCAAGGTGATCGCCGTGCCCTACGCGTTCCCCGACCGCAGCGCCGAACTGACCGCCGCCGTGCAGCTGGCTCAGCGCGCCGACGCCCTGGTGGTGGCGCCCGCCGTGCCCGACCAGCCGCCCCGCCAGGGCGGCGCGGAGGCCGCGAAGCCCCGGGACCACTGGCCGGCGGCCGAGCCCGGGGTGCTCTCCGTCGTGGACTTCGCCTCCAACGGATCCCGCCCGGCGAACGCGGTCGTACCGCTCCACGCCGACCTCGGCGCCCCCGGGGACGGGGTCGTCAGCGTGGGGCCGGGCGGCGAGGGCGCCTTCACCGGGTCCGGCTCCTCCCTCGCGGTGGGCTTCGCCGCGGGCGCGGCGGCCCTGGTCCGGTCCTACGAACCGGACCTGAGCGCCGACCGGACCCGGACCCGGCTGCTGGGCGGCTCGTACACGGCCGCCGTACCGCGCCTGGACCCGTACGCGGCCGTCTCGGGCGTGCTCCCGGCCGACTCGGCGCCGGCCCTGGAGCAGGCCGCTCCCGTCACCCTGCCGGTCGCGGCCCCGGACGGGGGCGCCCGGGCGCGCAGCATGCTGATCGCGATGGGCGGCCTATCCCTGGTCCTCCTCGTCGGAGCCCTCGGCTGGCTGCTGCCGAGGGCGCGGGCGCGCGGCTGGCGGGCCGGCTGAGCGGGGAGCCACTGGAGCGGTCCGCGGTCCGCGGTCCGCGGTCTGCCGGCCCCGGCCCGGCGGCCCCGCTCAGTCCTCCAGGAGCGCGGTCTGGATCATCAGGCTGCGCCGCCTGGCGATCCGTACGGCACGGCCCGGCGGCAGCAGCTTCGGCTTCACGTTCCCGATGAACGTCCCCTCGCTCGGCGGGCACGACATCAGCAGCGCCGTGCTGTTCGCGTCGATCAACGTCCGGATCACACTGTCCGAAGCACCGCGCACGGCGCCCGACGAGGCCCTCGCCACGACCATGTGCAGGCCCACCTCGAAACCGAGGGGTACGTGCGGGAGCAGGGATTCCAGCGGGGAGTTGAAGCCGCTGCCCACCATCTCGTAGTCGTCCACCAGGACGAACAGCCGCGGCCCCTCCCACCAGTCGCACAGCCGCATCCGGGCCGGCGGGATGTCCTCGCCCGGGGTCCGCTGCGACATGACCTGGGCCACGCCCTGGGCGTACTCGCGCAGCGCGTCCCCCGACACGGCCTGGCCCAGCCGGTACTCGGGCGGCACCGCGTCGACCAGTTCGCGCCGGAAGTCGGCGATCAGGATCTTCGCCTCCGAGGGGGAGTAGCGGGAGACGATCGACCGGGCCAGAGACCGCAGCAGGTTGGTCTTCCCGCACTCGGTGTCCCCGACCACCACCAGGTGCGGGCTCTCCTCGAAATCATGGTGCACGGGCTGGAGTTCGTTCTCGTCGATGCCGATCGGCAGCCGGTGCCCCTGCGGCGCGGGCAGTTGCCCGTACCCGAGGCGCGCGGGGAGCATGCGGACCGTCGGCGCTCCCGGGCGTCCGGCCCAGCCGTCGGACACGGCGCTCACCAGGCCCGCCACGCCGTCGGCGAGGTCGTCGACCGACTCGGCGCCGTCGATCCGCGGCAGCGCCGTGAGGTAGTGCAGCTTGGTCTGGGCGGTCAGTCCCCGACCCGGCGTGTTCGCGGGCACGGTCGCCGCCTTGCGCATGTCGATGGAGGAGTCCATCGGATCGCCCATGCGGAGCTCCAGCTTGGTGCCGACGGCCTCGCGCAGGACGGGGGTGAGCTCCATCCAGCGCGCGGTCGACAGGATCAGGTGGATCCCGTAGTTGAGCCCGCGTTGCGCGATCTTGTTGATGTCGTCGACGAGGTGGTCGAAGTCCTGGCGCACGGTAGGCCAGCCGTCGATGACGAGGAAGACGTCACCGAAGGGCTCGTCGGCGAACTCCCCGGCCGCCCGGCGACGCCGGTACCCGGTGACCGTGTCGATGCCGTGGTCCAGGAAGAACTGCTCCCGCCGGCCGAGCAGCACGCTCACCTCGCTGACCGTTCGCCCCACCCGGTCCTCGTCCAGTCGACCCGTCACCCCGCCCACATGCGGGAGCCCGGCCAGGCCCGAGAGGGAACCGCCACCGAAGTCCAGGCAGTAGAACTGGACTTCGCGCGGGGTGTGGGTCAGTGACAGCGAGGTGATCAGGGTGCGCAGCATCGTCGATTTGCCGCTCTGCGGCCCGCCCGCGATCCCCACGTGCCCGCCCGCCGCCGACAGGTCGACGGTGAGCAGGTCCCGCAGCTGCTCGAAGGGCCGGTCGACCACCCCGACCGGGACGCGCAGCCGGGGCTCCGCGTCGACGGCGCTCAGCCCGCGCTCGTGGTGCGGTTCCAGCGGCGGCAGCAGCATGTCCAGGGGCGGGGAGGCGGCCAGCGGCGGCAGCCACACCTGGTGGGCCGCCGGCCCGGAGCCGAGCAGCCGGCCCACGGCCACCGACAGCAGCGAGTCGGACTCCTCCTCGGCCGCGGCCCGCGCCTCTTCCTCAGAAGGCTCCACCGGCTGGCGCGGCACCACCCAGGTGGTGGTCCACGGCACTATCTGGTTGGCCACCCGGGAGGTCGAGACGGCTCCGCTCCGGCTCCGGTACGCACCCGACACGTACGCGGCGCGGAAGCGGGTCAGCTCCTCCACACCGGTCTTCAGGTAGCCGTTGCCCGGCTCGGGCGGCAGCAGATAGGCGTCCGGCACGCCCAGGACTCCCCGGCTCTCCATCGCGGAGAAGGTGCGTAGCCCGATCCGGTACGACAGGTGGCTTTCAAGCTGGTGCACCCGGCCCTCGTCCAGCCGCTGCGAGGCGAGCAGAAGGTGGACGCCCAGCGAGCGGCCCAGTCGGCCGATCATGACGAACAGGTCCATGAAGTCGCGGTGTGCGGAGAGGAGTTCGCTGAACTCGTCGACCACGACCACCAGGCTCGGCAGCGGGGCCAGTGGGGCGCCGCCGGCCCGGGCCTGTTCGTAGTCCAGGGCCGAGGCGTAGTTGCCGGCCTGCCGCAACAGCTCCTGTCGGCGCATCAGTTCACCGTGCAGGGCGTCCTGCATGCGGTCCACGAGGGCGGCCTCGTCGGAGAGGTTGGTGATGACCGCCGAGACGTGGGGGAGGGTGTCCAGCCCCAGGAAGGTCGCGCCGCCCTTGAAGTCGACGAGGACGAAGTTGAGCCGCTCCGAGGAATGCGTCAGCGCCAGCCCGAGCACCAGGGTGCGCAGCAGCTCGCTCTTTCCGGAGCCGGTCGCCCCGATGAGCATGCCGTGCGGTCCCATGCCGCCCTGCGCGGACTCCTTCAGGTCCAGCTCCACCGGGACGCCGTTGCCGGCCAGTGCGATCGGCACCCGCAGGTGCTGGTGGGCGGTGCGGCGCTGCCACAGGGTGGAGGGCTCGTGGCGGCGCAGGTCGTTGATGCCCAGCAGCCCGGTCAGCTGGATGTCCGAGGCCAGCGGTTCGGCGGATTCCCCGCCCGTCGTCGCCCGGAAGGGAGCCAGCTCCTTGGCCAGGGCCCGGGCCGCGTTCGGCCCCAGGGCGTCGGGGACCCCGAGCACCGTCGACTGCTCCCGCCGGTTGCTGTCCGTACGGATCAGCTCGACGCGGCCCTCGGTCAGCCCCAGCCGCAGGGTGGTGCGGCCCGGACGCCAGCGCAGTTCCCCGGACAGGTCGACGACCACGCAGTTGCGGAAGCCCGCGCCGTCGAACCGGTGCCCGGTGGACACGCCGCCCCCGTCGACCACCACGACCACCAGGGGCTCGTCCCGGGTGGGTGAGGCCGTCGGGTCGAACGGCGGGCGCTCGGTGAACTCGGCGCCGATCAGGTCGGTGAGGTCGCCGACCGCCGAGGCCGTCATCCGGGTCGGTCCCGCGCCGTCCGTGGCCTGCGGGTGCAGCGCGTGCGGAAGCCACTTCGCCCAGTCCCATTCCTCCTTCACCTCGTCCGAGACGCACAGCGCGATCCACAGGTCGTCCGGGCTGTGCAGGGTGGCCAACTGCGCGAGCACGGCCCGCGCGAAGGCCCGCGCCTCCTCCGGTTCCCCGCGCACGAGCACCCGCGACCACGCCCTCAGGTACACGGCGATGGGCTGGTCGGGTACCTGCGCGTACGCCTCCACGAAGCAGCGCAGCGCGTGCGCCGTCAGCGGTTCCAGGTCCTCCACCGGGCGGGTGGTCACCGGAGCCAGGCGCAGCCCCAGCCGCTGCGGTCCGCGGGCGATCCGTACCTCGGCGAAGTCCTCGTCGCTCACCCGCCGCTCCCACAGCCGGCCGGAGCGCGCCAGCGACCACAGCGCCCCCGGCGCGGGATGCCGCCAGGCCAGGGCCTCGCCCTGCTCCACGACGGCCCTGCGCACCCGCCGCCGGACCTGCGACAGATAGCGCAGGTAGTCGCGCCGCTCCCCGTTCATCTTCGACTTGCGCTCGCCCCGGCGCTGCATGGCCTGGCCGACCAGCATCGCCACCATGCCCATCGCCATCATGCCGACCGCCACGTACATGAACACGCCGCCCGCGCCCGGCCGCAGGAACATGAACATCATCGACATCGACATCATGCCCATGGGCAGGAACGTCCAGATGCCGCCGGCGTTCGGCTGGGCCTCGGCCAGCACCGGCGGCTCCTGGAGGTTCAGTTCACCGTCCGGCATCTCCGGCCCGCGCCGGCGGGCCGGCCTGCGGAAGAGGACCACGCTCACGGGCTGCTCCTTCGTCTGGGCGCGCCACTAGACGTCACTACATGTCACCGCGCGTCCGCGCGCGCCTGTACGTGTCTGCGCGGACGGGTGGGGCGCTTCGGGATTCGCACCCTAGGTGCCGTCACGGCAGGCTCGGCCGGGGCCGGGGGAAACACCGTCATCCGGGCCGGGAAGTTGCGTCATTCGTCGGAAGGGAGGGGGCCTCGTGCGCCCGTAGTGTGCGGCCCATGAGTGAGAGTCCCCTCGCCGGTCTGAGCCGCCTGACCATCCACATGCCCGGCCGGAGAGTCGAGTTGGCGGCTCCGACCGACATACCCGTGTCCGACCTGTTGCCGGCGCTGCTCTCCTTCGCCGGCAGTGCGGCGGAGGAGACCACCGTCGAGGGGCAGGGCTGGGTGCTCCAACGCCTGGGCGGTGCACCGCTCGACGAGGAGGGCACCCTGTCCACCCTCGACGTGCGCGACGGCGAGACCCTGTACCTGCGGTCCGCCGCCGACGCCATGCCGGAGGCCCATTTCGACGACATCGTCGACGGGATCTCCACGGTGATGGGACGCCTCGGCGGCGACTGGACCGAGTCCAGCAGCCGCGCCTTCGTCCGGGTCGTCGCCGCCACGCTCCTCGCCGCCGTGGCCCTGGTCCTGGCCATGCCCGGGCTGCCGCCCTTCGACCGGGGGCTGACGGCCGCGCTGTGCGGCGTACTCCTCCTGGCGGGCGCGGGCACCGCGAGCCGGGCCGTCGGCGACGCGTTCACGGCGGTCGTGCTGGGGTGCGCCGCCGTCCCCTTCCTGGCCCTGGCGGGCTGGCTGCTGCCCGGTGGACCCCCCGGCGCGGACCTGCTCGGCCCCCGGCTGCTGTCCGGCGGCGCCGCCGCGGCCGGCGGCGCAGTACTCGCCCTGTCGGTGGTGGACGCCTCCGCGGCCGTCTTCCTCTCCGTCGGGGTGGTCGCCGCCTTCGGGACCGCTGCCGGCGGTCTGATCGCCGCCACCGGCTTTCCGCCCTCCGACGTCGCCGCGGTGGTCGCCGTCTGGGCCGTGATCCTCGGTGGGTTCGTCCCTGCACTGGCCTTCCGGATGTCCGGCATGCAGATGCGGCCCCTGCCCACCTCGCCCGAGGAACTCCAGCAGGCCATCGAACCGCACCCGAGCGAGGACGTGGCCCGGCGAGCGGTGACCGCGAACGCCTGGCTCACCGCCCTCTACGCCGCGACCGGCCTCGTCTGCACCGTCTGCGTCACCGTGCTCGCCCGGCACTTCGGCCTCGCCGAGGCCGTCACCGCGGCCACCCTGACGGGGCTGCTGCTCCTGCACGGCCGCAACCTCGGCAGCGTCTGGCAGCGGGCGTCCATCCTGGCCCCCGGGGTCTGGGGCGTCGCCGTCCTCGCCATGGCCTGGGCCGGGGCTCTCGACGCCGGCGGCAGGCTCGGCCTGGTGGCGGCCCTGGTGGCACTCGCCATCGCCCTCACCATCGCGATCTGGACCGTACCCGGACGACGGCTGGTCCCCTACTGGGGACGCGCGGCGGAGCTCCTGCACTCCCTGGTGGCGCTCGCTCTGCTGCCCCTCGCCCTGTGGGTGCTGGGCGTGTACGGCCTGGCACGCGAGCTGACCGGCTGACGCGGAGACCGCCCGTATCGCTGCCCGCAGCCCCTCGCAGACATCCCGAACACCGACGAGCAGCCCGGAGGGCCCCGTGCAGTCAAGGCGCGACCAGGTACAGGCCCATCTCTTCCAGATGGGCCGCCTCACCTCCGGAATGCTCCGCGCCAACCCGGACCATCTCGAGCCCCCCGGCGGGCGCACCAACCGCGGGATGACCTTCGGGCTGGTCATCGGCGTGGTCGCGGTCCTCGTCTCGGCCCTCTGGGGCCTCTTCTCCCCGGGCACCTCTTCCAGTTGGCGGGCGGAGGGCACCCTGGTGCTGGAGAAGGACACCGGGAACCGGTACGTGTACGCCCAGGGGCGGCTGCGCCCCGTCCTGAACTACGCCTCCGCGCGCCTGCTGCTCGGCGGCACGATGAAGTCCGCGACGGTGGGCAGCAAGGCCACGAAGGACGCCGCGCACGGCCCGCCCGTGGGGATCCCCGGCGCTCCCGACTACCTCCCCGGCCGCAAGAGCCTGCTGTCCACCCCCTGGCAGGTGTGCGCGGCCACCACCAGGCAGACCTCCCGGGAGGTGGTCGTACGGACGCGCCTCGCCCTCGGCGGGGCCCAGGGCGGGCGGCCGCTGGGCCCCGGTGAGGGGCTCCTCGTGCAGGGGCCCGACGGACGCCGCTCGGTGCTCTCGGGAGGGGAGCGCCACCTCCTGGACGAGGCCACCGGCGCGGCCACCTCGCTCGGTTACGGATCGGCCCCGGTGCACCCCGTCTCGGCGGCCTTCCTCGTCGCGCTCCCCGCCGCCGCCGACCTCGCCGCGCCTGCCGTACCGGGCCGCGGAGAGCCCGGACCGGCGCTCGACGGGAGCCCGACCCGCATCGGCCAGGTCCTCAGCGTGCAAGTCCCGGGCGGCACGGGCCAGGTCCACCTGCTGCTGCGCGAGGGACTGACTCCGCTCACCGAGACGGAGACCGCCCTCGTCCTCGGCGACCCCGAGACCCGAAAGGCCGCGTACGAGGGCCAGAGCCCGACCGCGCGCCCGGTCGGCGCGGAGGCCGCCCGCGGGCACCTGGCGCCCGCGACGGGCCGTCCCGCCGGTTCCGGACTGCCGGCCTCGCCGCCCCGTCTGGTGCCGATCCCCGGCGGCACCGAGCCCTGCGCCCTGGTCCGGCCGAGCGACGGCACGGGCACGGGCGTCAGCGTCGCCTTCGCCCCCGCCGCCGTAGCCGAGGACCACGTGGCGCAGCCCCCGGCGCACGGGGTGGCCCCGGCCTGCCTGCCCGTGGACCGGGTGGAGGTGCCGCCCGGCAAGGGAGCCCTGATCCAGGCCCTGAGCAGCTCGGGCACCCGGATGGGCGACACCGTCTTCCTCGTCACCGACTCGGGCGTACGCCACCCGGTGGCCTCGGCCGGGGCCCTGACGGCGCTCGGCTACACGGCCGCCGACGTACGCGGTCTGCCCTCGGCTCTGCTCATGACCCTGCCGACCGGCGCGACCCTGGATCCGGCGGCAGCGGCCAAGGCCCCCGCGGTGGACTCCGGGGCTCCGCGCAGGAGTTGCCCGGGCGCCGCCGAGGTGCCGGCCGCCGGGGGGCAGCCCGCGCGGTCCGTCAACGCAGTCTCACCAGCGGGCAGTTGACGTAGATCAGGCTTCGCGGCGGCAGGTACGTCACACAACGGATTCGCCCGGGGGGCAGGGAGAAGCACACTCGAACCTCAGGACACGACACTCACGGAAAGGGTGATCCCGATGGCCGATATCCCCGGCGGAGCATACAAAACCGTAGTCGAGGCGAACCTCAAGGTCGCCGAGCTGATGCAGAACGCCCACGACGACATCACCCGGATCCGCGGCATCGTCCACTCCTCGGCCAACGAGCTGGTGGGCCCCAGTGGTTACGGCGGCGCCGACGGCAAGGCGTACCAGGACCTCCTCGCCGCGTGGGACGCCGACGTGATGAAGGTCGAGCGGGGCCTGGAAGGCGTCAAGGAGACCATGATCAGGAACTCCGGCCGTCAGACGGACCTTCAGGACACCACCACCGGCCAGATCACGCGCATGCAGAACGCCATCGCCGGCCTCAAGGGCTGATCCGTCCGGCCCCACGGACCCCATCGGCGGCCCCGTAGAAGTCCAGACCGCCCGCCGCGGCTCCGCATCGCATCCGGCAGCAGACGCAGACGAAGGAGGACCTCGTGCCCGAGGCCAGTTACGACCACGGATCCATCAACATCCACTACGCCACGACCGATGGCGTGACCGCCCAGCTCATCAACGCGAGCGAGGCGATCGACACCGTCCTGAACAACCTCCAGACGGCCATCGCCCAGTGGGCGGACAGCTGCGTCGGTATGGACAAGGGCGCCTTCAACGAGAAGATCGTCGAGTGGCACGGCTACGTCGACCACGCGGCGCAGGCCGTCGCCGGCAGCGGCAAGCTGCTCCGCGACATCGCGGAGGGCTACGGAGTCCTCGACCGCGGCCTGGCCAACGACTGGGGCAACCTCCAGGTCTACTGACCACCCCTCCGGACCCAGGGAGCATCCCGGTGCCCACCCAGGCGCAGCTCACCAAGCTCGACACCCCGGCGGTCAACGCCTTCGTCAACGGGCCGCTCACCGAGTTCCTCACCGCGATCGAAGACCTCGGCAAGGACTCGGGCAGTGCCCTCTCGCCCCGCAACATCGCCCGGGGCTACACCAATCCGGACACCTTCTCGCTCCAGAAGCCGCTCGGCATGGGGCTGATGGCGAGCGGGGACACGGTGCACGGATCGACCCTCAACACCACCACGCTCAAGTTCACGCAGAGCATCGACGTGATGCTCCAGAACATGACGAACCTCTCGCAGGAGATCAAGGACACCCTCCTGAAGATGGTGGAGGAGTTCCTGAAGAAGCAGGGGACCACCCTCGACGACATCAAGGCACAGGAGTTCCTCAACACGATCAAGTCGGCCGGCAGCCCGAACGACCCGACCAAACCGCCGACCGACCCGACCAAGACCGGCGCCTGAGCGCCGGACCCGGACCAGAAGGAAGAGCGGAGGGTATCCATGCCTGCCGACCTGTGGGCCTCGGCGGTCCAGCTGCTGACGGGCTATCCGATGCCCGACCGCTCGACCCTCTTCCAGGATCTCGCCGGCAGCGACGAGAAGACGCCGCTGATGAACGTGAAGGTCGAATCGCTCGGCAGCGTCGCCGCGGCCTACAAACTGTCGACCGTCGGCCCCAACGTGGAGGGCCACTCGTACGTACTCGGCTACTACACGGTCGGTGGCGGCGGCAAGGGCGGCGGCCTCGACCTCAACAAGATCTCGATCGACTTCCTCTGGAACCCGGCCGAGCGCCCCTCCCAGGCGGGCACTCCGCTCGACAACTACATCTTCGGCGGCTGGACCCTGCTCAACGCCATTGTGAACACCCCCTTCTCCACGCAGGGCCGTTCTTACGGAGGCCTCGTGGTCGACCCGCAGAACGCCGTCAACCTGCGGACGTTCTCCGACGTCGCCGGCGCCTACGACCGCTCCTTCCAGTACTTCAACGACGAGGAGATCGTCCTCAAGCAGTGGGGCGACTCCCTCGGGCACAAGGACGCGGACATGAAAGGGACGGCCGCCGACGCGTTCGCCGCCCTGATCAGGCGGATGGAGGAGAACTACAAGGGCTACAAGGAACAGCTCCTGCCGCCCGGCTTCTCGGCCAAGAACTACGCCCTGCTGCCGGTGAACGGCCGGGGCGCCTCCCTCACCAAACAGGGTGATTCCCTCATCGGTGCGGCGAACGCGGTCCATCAGTCGAGCTACGACCTGGTCATGGAGTGGCACAAGTGGGCGGCCACGCCGGTGTCCAACCCGATGCAGGCGTTGTCGAGCCTGATCTACGACGTAGCTCTCTGGATCCAGGCGAACAACCTCGGCCAGGGTCTGATGGACGTGAACGAGAACTCCAGCTCCTACATCATGGTGGCCGGCGGATCCTTCCAGCAGAACCACCCCCGATGGGGCGACCTCAGCCAGATCGACAGCTGGGGCAACATCGGCAAGGAGGCGGTCAAGCTCTGGAACGACGCCGTCGAGGCTGCCCTGGTGCCCGCCGGGAACAGACAGCTCAGCATCGTGAACAACGCCTTCGTCGATGCCACCGCCGTCCTGACGAACCCGCTGGTGACACGGAACACCTCGCCGATCGGTAGCGACGGCAAGGGCGGCAACGACGGCACGGGCGGCGACGACAAGAACAACCAGAGCGTCGACGACCTCCTGAAGAAGCTGGGCCTCGGCGGTGATGACGGCAAGGGCGGCACGGGCGGCGACGACGGCACGGGCGGGAACGACAGGAGGCTCCCGCCGCCCCCCGACCTGGGCGACCTGGGCGACAAGGGCGGCAATGGAGCCGACGGCACCGGGGGCCAGGACGGTACGGGCGGCGATGGCGGGAAGAACATCCCCGACCCCCAGAGCTTCCTCCGGGACGTGCCCGCCCCCGAACTCAACAACCCCGGTGGCACCGGCTCCGGCGGCGGCCTGAACGGCTCCGGCATCAACGTGCCGGGCGGTGTCCCGGGCGGGGTGCCCGGCGGCCTACCGGGCACCACCGGTTCCGGAGGCCCCGGCGGCAGCGGGAATCCGACCACCGGCACGCGGGTGCCCGCTCCGAACGTCAACCTCTCCGGCTCGGGCCTGCCCGGTTCGGGTCTCCCCGGCTCCGGCCTCCCAGGATCCGGGCTTCCGGGCACGCGGATCCCGGAGCCGGGCCTGCCGGGCTTGGGTCTGCCCGGCAGCGGGTTCCCCGGCGGCAGCAGTCCCGACGGGACCGGCTCCAGTGGCAGCGGCGGCCCCGTCATCCCCGTCCCGCCCACGACCTCGACCGTCGGCATCAAGCCGCCCAGCCTCCAGGGCCGGGACGGCGCGGGTTCCCCGATCGCCTTCCCCGACGGGAGCACCCGTACCGTCCTGCCCGACGGCAGCGTCGTCACCACCAGCCCGGACGGGACGAAGGTCACCCGCAACCCCGACGGCACCACTCTGACGGAGAAGCCCGACGGCACGAAGATCACCACCGAGCCCGACGGGACCACCACGACCGTCAAACCCGACGGCGGCAAGAGCGTGCTGCACCCCGGCGGGGTCGTCACCGTGACCACCCCCGACGGCCACACCTCGTACGTGGGCCCGGACGGCAAACCGCTGGGGGAGCGCCCGGACATCCCCCTCACTACACCGCCGCTCCCCAGCCTCAACGGCTCCGGCTTCGACCTCCCCGGGGTGTCCGGCGCCGGCGGCCTCCAGGGCTCGGGCGGTGGAGTGCCGGGTGGCGCCGGCGGTACGTCCGGCGGCGGCGGAGGCTCGCTCCTCGCGAACCCGCCCAGCTACGAGGAGGCGGGCTACGACCTGTCCACCGACTTCCCCGCCTACGGAGTGGACGCCCTCGGCGGCGCCCCTGCCGGCGGCGTGCCGGGCGGTTCCCCCGCGACCGGGGCCCCGCCCATGATGCCCCCCATGGGAGCCGGGGGCATGGGCGGCGCCGGCGGCGCGGGCGGTGGCATGGGCGGCGGTGGCGATCGGGTCCGAGAGTTCACCGGGGATCCCGCGGGCTCCTCCCACCGGATGGCCCAGGGCCCCGGCGGTCAGGGCGTAGGCGGCACGCCCCCGTACATGCCCCCGCCCGGGGGTGGTCAGAACGGCGGCCAGCAGACCCAGAGTTCCGACCGGGAGCGGGCCAACTGGCTGGCCGAGGAAGAGGACGTCTGGGGCACCGAGGACGAGGGCAACCCGGCCGTCCTGGGCCGGGAGGAGCCCGGCGCCAGCGGTGGGAAGCGCAACGCCTTCATGACGGGAGAGAACGGATGAGCTCGTCACAGCACTCGATCGAGGAGCGCCTCGCCATGGCGATCGCGGACCTGGAGGCCTCGGAGCGCGCGGCCGCCCAGGCCCAGGAGCGCGTCCGCGGCATGAGGGTCTCGGCCACCTCCAAGGACCGGTCCGTCGAGGTGACCGTCGCGGGCACCGGCGAGATGGCGGCCGTCCGCTTCCTGGAGAGCCGCTACCGGAGCATGGCGGCCCCGCAGTTGGCGGCCTCCGTCATGGAGGCCTTCGGCAAGGCCCGGTCCCTCGCCTCCCGGGACGTGAGCGAGGTGGTCAAACCGCTCACCGACAGCGTGAACGCCCTCAGTTCCATGTCCGGCACGCCACAACTGCCCGGCATCCCAGGAACCCAGGCCGACTGGGGCGCCCTGATCGGCCAGTTCCTCGGCCCGGCGGCTCCCCCCGAGCCCGAGGGGGCCGCCGACCGGCCGGGCGGACGGCGCCGGCAGCGAGGCCGCGCCCTCTACGACGAGGTGGACGGCGACCCGCACGACTGAGCGGCGGCGGGTGCGGCCTGCCGGACCGGTGACCGTCGCCACCGCGTACGTCAACTGACGCAAGCGTCGCAGGACTTCCGGGCACAGAATTGCCCCCCATCACTCCACCATCGCACCACGGCACGACACCGGGAGTAGGCATGCCCTCAGGTTTCGAAGCGTCCGCCAACGACGTCCTCAACGCGACCAACGTGCTGCGCAATTTCACGCTGGCCGTGGACCAAGTGGTGCGGGTGTTCGACGACGGCGTGAACGACACCATCACCTGGTTCGGGACGGGCACGGACGAGTTCGCCAAGAAGGCGGGCCCGGTCTACCTGGAAACGGTCGACATCACGCGCAAGACGCTGGTCGCCATCGCGGAGGCCCTCACGGAGCTGGCCAACGGCACGATGGAGAACGCCAACGAGTTCCTCAGCCACCAGGGTGACGTCCTCTCCTCGATCAAGAAGGAGAACGACGGGCAGTCCGGGCACCGCGGATGAGCCCCGCCCTGGACCCGGGACTCGGCGGCTGGCCCGAATGGGCCAGGGTCCTGGTCAAGATCCTGACGGGCGACGAGCCTCCGAGCGCGCTGCCGCAGAAGGCCGTGGACGCAGGGCAGGTCTACGAGCGACTCGCCCGCGACATAGACCAGTTGATGGAAATGGCCAGAAACGTCAGCCTGAAGATCGGCGACGGAATGCCCGAGGAGGCGCGCAAGCAGTTCCAGGGGGTCGTCGACAGCTTCACCTCCGGCCGGGGGAAGACGCGCCTGGACGAGTTCACGGGTCAACTGCACGGTGTGCGCCTCGATCTGGAGGACAAGTCGCGGCAGATCTACGAGATGTACTGGCAGGTCATGGCCGCCCTGATCCAGATGCTGGCGTTGCTGGCCTGGGTGGCGTTTCTGGCCGCGTTCGGCTTCGGCGGCCTGGCGGGCCTCCAGGCTCAGATCCTCAACCAGGCCCGTGTGGCCGTGCTGGCCGGCATCCTCCAGCTCCTCCAGCGCGTCAAGGTGCTGCCGGGCGTCTTCGAGGCGTTCGAGGAGGCGTTGCTCTCGTTCGCCGTCCAGCTCGCGAACAAGGTCTTCGGCAACAAGCTCTTCAAGCGGGACTCCCTCGACTGGGGGGCGATCGGCAAGGACGCCCTCTTCGGGTTCTTCGCGGGCGGCATCGGCGAGATACTCGGCGGCGCCTTCAACAAGGGCAAGGACCTCCTGTCCAAGGTGGGCCGCAACTCGCCGGACTTCGGCAACGGCGTCAAGAACCAGACGAACTGGGACCGGGTGGTCAAGGAGGGCTACGGCAACGCCAACGACTTCGTGTCCGAGGGCTTCGGCGAGAGCCTCGGCGCCGCGGCGATGGGTCTGTTCTTCGCCGGATACTCGTTCAGTTGGGCGACCTTCGTGTCCGCCGGCAGCAGCGGCGTCGTCGAGCGCAACCTGGAGGGGGGCGCGGAGGGCGGGGCGCGCTGGCTCCGGAACAAGTTCGTGAACCCGCCGCCGACCCCGGACGGGGTGAACCGCGACTCCGGCGGCGCTTGGCCGACCCGCACCTCGGACCCGAACTCCGGCTCGGGCCCCGGCTCGACCCGGAGCCGCGACGGGAGTAACGACAGGAGCAGCGGCACGAACGGCCGTAGCGGCCCTCGTACGGACATCAGCTCGGGCGGCGGAACCCGCCGCCGGCCCCTCACGACCTCGGACGGAGACCGGAACGGAACCGGCGGGACAAACCCCAGCCCCAGCCGCACCGGGAGCACCAGACGGGACGGCGGTGGGAATCCGAACGGGACCGGCGGCCGCGACAGCAGCGGTATCCCGAACGGGAACGGCAGCGGATCCACCCGCCCGCCGGGCGTGGCCACCAGCACCCGGGACCTCCCCGACCTTTCCACCTATCAGCCCGGCGGCGACACCCCGTCGCCCGGGCCCTCGATGCCCACCCCGGACGCCTTCCGGAGCAACTCTGGCCAGGACCCCTGGCAGCTCCCGAACCAGTCCCAGGGATTCCTCGCGGACCCAGGCGGTAGCTCCGGCACCACCCCGTCGAACGGCCAGGGCGGCCGCCCCCTCACGGTGACCGGTCCGGGAAGCACGGGCGGCGACGTCATCCCCGACGGGCAGCGCCCCGGACAGCAGCCCGTGCCGATGCCGGTCCCCGCAGCGGACGGAAGCACGGTCCAGGCTCCCGGTACCAACCCCACCTCCGGTACCAACCCCCCTCCTGGTACCAACCCGTCGGACCCGGTGGCGGCCACGCGCCCCGTGCCGCAGCCGGGCTCCTTGGAGACCAGCGGCCCCGCTTTCCAGACGGATGGAGGCCCGATCGACACCGGCGGCACGAGCGTCATCGAAAGCGACGGCGTCGCCAGTGACACCGGCACGATCGGCACCGGTACCACCGACGGCGACACCTCCACCACCGACACCAGGACCACCGGCGTCACGGGTACCGGCAATTTCAGCGAATCGGGGCCCCTGGACCGAGAAGTAACGGGCCAGAGCGAGCTGACGGTCGATCAACAGGAAGCCCTGATTACCCAGGGCGCCATCCTGCGCGCCTCCGCCCCCGGTCAGGACAGCCTCGTCCTCGCGCTGGAGGCCTCCGCCCCGGATCTCGTCACCGGAACGCCGACCGAGATCCGCACCCACCTGGCGGACGCCCTCGTCGCCGAGCTGAACGCCGACCCGGGCGCCGGCTCGCGGCCGCTGTGGGACGCCGTCGACGAGCAGTCCCAGGCCGCCGTCGCCGCGGACCGTACGGCGGACCGGCTGCGCGTCGGTGACCCGCTGCCGCGGTCGGAGATCTACCAGCAGGAACTCCGGGCCGTGCACGACACCTGGGGCGATGACAACCGGCGCTCGCTCGCACACGCGATGCGCACGTACACCACCGCGTCCGACGCCACGGACGATGTCCTTCCCCTCGTGGCCGGACGGGTCTACGGGCTGACCGTCAACGTCGTGCAGCCGGACGGCAGCATGATGCTCGTCGGCTCGCCGGACGGGCGCTCAGTGACCGTCGCCCGGCTGCCGAGGAATCGCCGCACCACAGAGCAAGGACACGACCGTGACCGGTGGCTGGCAGCGGCCAGGCCCGAGGACTCACCCGAGGCCGTTCGCCTGTCGACCGAGGCCTTCCAGCAGCGCTGGGAGCAACTCCCCACGGACACGGTGGGGTTCGCACGCGCTGCCACCGCGGCGCGGTCGCTGCTCGCCGAGCACGGCCGGGTAGCCGGACCGTTCACTTCCACGCCGTTCTCCGACCTCGACGGAGTCGACCGGGCGGCCCGCCGGCTCGCGGTCGTCCTCCACGGCGACAGGCTCTACCAGGACCTCGACCGTCGCGACGAGGCCCTGGCCTGGGCCCTGCACCTGCTCGGCGATCCCGCTCCGCCCAGGCCGGTCACGGAGTCCTCCGCGGAGACCGACACCGTGTCCGACGCCGTGTCCACGACGGGGACGGACCTCGACACCCTCGTCGAGGAGCAGGAGCAGGACCAGGATCAGGAGCAGGACCACGACAGCGACGCCACTCGTATGTCGGAGCGCTCCTTCCAGCGCCGCTGGGACAAGCTCAAGAGGGACACGCCCGAGCTGGCGGAGGCCGCCGCCGCGGCACGCTCGCTGCTCGCCGAGCACGGCCGGGTCACCGACCCGCTCAGCTCCACGCCGTTCGCCGACCTCGACGACGCCGGCCGCGCCGCCCGGCGCCTCACCCACACGCTCCACACCGACCCCGGACTCCGTACCGATCCCGCCCGCCGAACCGAGGCCCGGGCCTGGGCGCTGCAACTGCTCGAAGACCCGCTGTTCCCGCACGGGGCGGCCCGTTCCGCGCCGGGCAGTCCGGCCACGGAATCCTCCGCGTGGTCCGACGAGGACCCCGACACCTCCTCCCTGTTCTCGGTCTCCTCCGTCTCCTCCGTGTCCTCGGACGAAGGCTGGGAGCCGCTCACGGACGTGGACGACTCGGACGTCGCGTACGCGGATCCCGCCGAGCACGGCGTACCGAGTGAGCGCGCCGAGCCCGGTACGCCGTCCCCGCCCGCGTACGAGGAGCGCGCCGTACCGCCCGCGGAACCGCAGCCGGAGCTGCCCTCCTACGCGGAGGGCGATGCGGCGCCCTCCTACCCGGCGGACCGGGTGAACCCGGCCGGCTCACCGGCTCTGGTCTCGGCCGTCTCCAAACACCTACGGGCGGACCGGGGCCGTACGGCACGGCTGCTCGCGTACCAGTGGTTCGACGTCAAGGCCGTCGACCGGTTGCGGCGGGAGCTCGGGCTGCGCAGGAGCAGCGACCTCCTGGACCTCGCGGAGAGTATCGGGCGGGTCCCGGAGGACCTGCCGCGGATCGCCGCCGAGATGGGGCTGACGCCGGTCCGCCTCTACAAGATGGCCCGAGACCTCGGTGCGGATCCCCGCCACGTCTCCGCCGTACTCGGTCCGGCCCTGCGCGAGGGCGGGGACCGGGCGGCGCGTGACCTGGCGCGTTCGGCGGGCTGGACACTAGGTGCCCGGGACGGGCATCCCGAGGCGGGTTCCCACCCCCAGGGCAAGGGCTGGCTCCTGGCGGTCGCCGCCCACTACCAGGTGAGCTGGGAAGGGCTGACGTACCCCGGCCAGGGGCTCGCCCACTACCTGGCCCGCCGGACCTCCACCGCTCCCGTCCTGACCCCGCCCGACCACATCAACCTCGCCGAGCTGGTGGAGGAGTGGGGCTGGGACCTGGGGTTCGGACCGCGGGGCGGGAGGTTCGGCACGGCCGCATGGGAACTCGACAGCAAGTCGCCGCCTCCCGAGGAGGAAACTGCCCCGTCCGTGCACGACCAGGTGGCCAGGGCCTCCCAGCGGGCGGTGGCCCTGGTGGACGGCCTGCTCACGAACAGGGGCGCAACGCTCACCCCGCAGCAGCGCGCCGCCCTTGCCGAGGCTGCCTCGGCGCACCTCTTTCGCGATCCCGCCGACACAGAGGGGGCCGGCACGGCCGCGGCGCGGCTCCTCGACGAGACGAAGCGCGCCGCGGAAGCGGCCAAGCTGCGCACGAACCTGCCCTTCGATCCGACGGCGTTCGACCGGCTCTGGGAGAGCGCCCGGCGCGAGGCCGTTGGCGAAAGCCTGGACTCGGCCCTGGCGGACGCGCGCGGCCTGGTCGGCCCGCTGCGCAGGCTTCCCGCCTCGATCGACCGCGACACCGCCCCGTACCACCGCCTGGGGCCCGCGGATCAAGTCGTACGCCGCGTCGCGCACCACCTCTACACCTGGCCCGGCGACACCGAGGGCGCCCGCGCGCTCGCGCAGCGGCTGGTCGGGGACCTCCCGGCAGCGCCTGTGGACCCTTTCCGGCGGGTCGGTGGCGCGAACCCCGAGAAGACGGCCCAGCCCGTCCCGCAGCAGCCCACGGCCTCGACATCCTCGCCCACCGCCGCGGCCCTGGAGACCATCCCCGAGGTCGCCGAGGAAGAGCCGGCCGCGGACGGCGCGGTGGGGCGGGAACCGCCGAACGGGCAGGAGCTCGCCGCCTCGGAGCAGCCCGCCCCGGAAGAGCCCGGGCCTGTCCAACCCCCGGCGTCCACCCCCGGGATCGTGGCGCCCGCCTTCGTGCGGGGCGGCGCCATCGGCTCCATGACCGTGGAGACCGTACCGGCCTGGACCGAGCAGCGCGCCCGGCTGTGGGCCGCGGCGACCACCCTCCACCTGGACGGGGCGATCAGGCCGGAGGTGGAGGAGGCCGTGGTCCGGCTCCTCCTGAGCACCACCCCGGAGGCGTGGTCGGCCTTGCTGCGCGACGGTGTCCGGCTCGCGGTCGGGGACAAGCTCGTCTGGCTGCTGCCCACCCCCGCGGACCTCGCGGTCCCGGTGCCCGGCTCCGGGCCGGCCCCGGGCGCCCTCACCCGCTACCGGATCGCCTTCGGCTCCACCAGCTACAGCGGGGAGCGGTCGACGGAGACCAGCACCGGCCTGGAGTCGATGCTCCAGTTCGGCTTCCAGCTCGCCTCCGCCTTCGCGTCGGCCGCCACCGCGGGCGTACCGCACCTCGGACTGTCCTTCGCGCGCGGCCGCTCCAGCAGCTGGGAACAGGAGGTCATCTCCGGCCTGAAGCCCCTCACCAGGGGAACGGCCACCTTCGTCAGCTCCCTGCGGATCCAGATCTTCCTGGACGGCGTCCAGCAGCAGCACTCCGTCGTGGTGCCGCGCGACCTCGGGGTCGAGTTCCCGAAGATCTTCTCGGCGCCGCCGGCGCCCCTGCGGCTCGACTCGGTCAGTTCGCCCTCCGACATCCCGGCCGGCCGGGAGAGCGCGGCCGACCACACCCAGGGCACCCTGCACGCCCTCGACCTCGTCCCCGTCGTCGCCGGAATCCAGGCCAGGCTGCGCGGCGTCGGACTGCGGCCCGACGCCGCGGCCTCGGTGTCCGCCGAGATCCAGAAGGTGGTCAGCGAGGCGGCGGCCCTGGACCGCAGCCGCTTCTGGTTCACCAGCGGCGACCGCACCGCGCCGATCCGGCGCAAGCTGAGCAGGTTCTCCGAGTTCAGGGGCCACCTCGTGGTCCGCGCCGAGGTCACCGGCGCCACGCTGCGCGAGGTGACCGACGCCCTGCGCACCCGGGCGGACCTCGGCCTGGGCGCCACCCGCGGGCAGTCACGCAGCGGTTCGAGCGGAGCCTCGCTCTCCTTCGGGAACTCGGTGCTCGGACTCACCCACGACCCCGTCGAGGACCGCCCGCGCGGGGTGCTGCCGCTCGCCACGGTCACTGTCGGATCCACTCGGAGCGACGGCTTCTCGACCTCCGCCAAGACCCAGAGCCACACCGTGCTCAACACCGCCGCGCAGGAGTACGCGCGGTACGACGCCGAGGTCCGGCTCAGCGTCACCATCGAGTCCGACACCCACCCGGGCATCGAGCCAGTCGTCCTGGAAACGTACGGGGAGATCGGCGTTCCGTGGCGGTACGGACAGGGCGCGGCCGACTGGGAGACGCGCACCCTGGGCGCGATCCGCACCCCGGGGCTCGACACCCACGCCAACCCCGGGACCGGTGCCGTCGACGGCCCGGACCCGGACCCGCAGCCCGAGGCCGGCCCCTCGGCGGCGGTGACCGCCCTCCTGGCAGCCGCGGGCCTCCCGACCGGCGCCCGACCGGCCCCGGCGACCCCAGACCCCGCGCACTCATCGGAGCCCTTGCCCCTCGCGGCCCGGACACAGGACGCGCAGGGCTTGGGCTTCAGCACGCTTCTGGCGCTGCCGGGTTCGGAGTCCGTGCTGGAAGGATTCGCCGATGCCCTGCGGAGCATGGCCGGTACGACCAAGGTCACGGCTCCCGTCCTGCACCGGCTTTCCGTCTTCTTCGGCACTCCCGCCCTGGAAGGCTCCCTGGCCGACCTGCTCGTGGGGCGTACGCACGTACTGAACCTGAACGGGAATCAGTATCGGCTGGGGCTCAGGGCGACGCTCGGCCGGCGGCTGGGCGGCGCCGACTACCCGCTGACGGTCAACACCCGGGCCACGGCGGCCTGGGGGCTCACCGGCAGCATGTCGACCGGGTGGAGCGTCTCCGGGGCATTGGGCGCTGCCCTGCGGGTCCCCGCGGGCACCCGGCTGCGCATGCAACTGGGGGCCCTCCGGGGCCGCTTGCAGTACGACAGGGAACGGGGCGACGAGCTCGTCGCCGCGGTGAAGGAGACCAACCGGCACGAGACAGGCGGCCTGGTCCACCAGGGGAACTACGAGCTCCGCTGGGCGCTCGCGGTCCACCGGATGTCCTCGACGGGCACGGTCCGCCAGAGCAGGGGATGGGAACTGGACACGCCGGGAGGGACCTCGGCCCAGCTCCTCCTGCCGAAGGTGTTCGCACCCCCGACCCCTTACGCACCTGCCGTACTCGGGCCCGTCGGGACGGTCACCCGGTACGACCGGGAGCCTGCGGACCTCGCGGGGGAGGCCCGCGCCGATCTCACCACCAGCGGCTCCTCCGGCGTACGCCCGACGTTCCTCGCGGTGCGCGCCCTCGGGCGGCACCTCGCGGAGGTCTACCAAGACCTGAACGGCATGACGGGGGAGTGGCTCGCCGACTCCGCCCTGTGGCCCGAGGAGTTCCTCGAGGCGACGGGCCCCGACACCCTGGCCGCGTACTTCGGGGCACTGACCTCCGCCGAGGGCTTCGAGGTGGCCCTGCCGGACCGTGACGGCTGGAAGCAGCGGCTGACCCTGCGCGTGGCCGCGTACAACGCGCGCGGTCAGGGGACGACTTCGGACCCCGTGGAGATCGAGCAGTACAGCCAGCTGACCTCCCGCCGTGCCATCGAGACCGGCAGTGCCGTTACCGGCGCCCTGGCCTTCCAACTCGGTCCGCAGGGGAGCTGGGGCGGGGACGAGGCGGCGGAGACCGACGAGGAAGACGGCTCCCCGCAGCAGGAACAGCAGGGCGGCGGTGCTACGAAGAGCCGCGCGGCCGGAATCCTCCAGGTGACGGGCAGCGCGGTGCGCGGCACCTCGCTGAAGACGGCCGAGGGCATGATGAGCATCAGCCGTGCCACGTACGGCGGCACGAAGGACCGGCTCACCGCGGACCCGGTGTTCCACGTACGGCTCGACCGCCGCAAGGGGGTCCGTGCGGAGTCCGGGGAGCGGTGGCTGCGGGTCCAGGCCGGGCTGGAGATGCTGATGCCGACGTGGCGCGCGGCGGAGATCCTCCGGCCGGCCCCGGCGCCTTCGGTGGGCGCGGTGCCTTCGCCGGAGCCGGAGCCGGAGCCGGAGCCGTCGGCGGATCCGTCGGCGGGGCCGTCCTCCGCCATGCGGTCCGCCGTACCCGGGGCCACGCCCCCGGCTCCGCCCACCCCGCCGCACACCACCCCGACGCACACCTACGCCGGGCAGCTCCTGCGCGTCGGCGTCGCGCATCCCGAGGTGTTCCGCGCGGACGGCGCGCTCGGCGAGATCCAGCGCCTGCTGTCCGCCCGCGGAGTCACCTCCCCGGGAGTGCTCGACGCGGTGCGCTCCGCGTTCTCCCCGCGCTCCCTCGCCGCACAGGTCCCGGCACTGCTCGGCTCAGGCGTCCTGCGGGTGATCCCGAAGCCCTCGCCGTTCGGTACGACCGAGTACCTGGCCGTCAGCGTGCGCATGGAGTCCGTGGCGGCCGCCCACGCGCAGACCGACCACCCCGACGTCGAACTCACGGGCCGCGCCCAGGGTTCCTCCGAGGAGGCCGACGACACGACGACCGGGTACTCCTTCGGAGGCGAGGCCGGCGTCAAGCTCCGGCTCGCCGCAGAAGGCTCCGGCGCGAGCCACGGGCACGGCGGGTTCGAGGCGATCGCCGGCTACTCGCGCAGCCGCGGCGCCGGCACCACGAGCTCGACCTCCGAACTGGACATCCACCGCCTGGCGGTGGGCGGCGCCACGGCCTTCACTCACGCCTTCACCCTGCGCGTCGGCATCAGCATGTCGAAGCAGCCCATGGAGCTCGTCTCGGCGCCGATCCGCCTGGTCACCGGCGCCTACGCCGCGGCGATGAGCACGCCCCTGCTGGCCGGGGGCCTCGGCCTGCGCTTCAACCCGGCCTTGGGCACCGGCCTCGGCCGGTACGCGCAATGGCAGGAGACGGCGACCACCGCGGGCTCGATGCGGCTCCTGGTCCCGACGCGGTTCACCGTCCCGAATCCGGCGGCGGTGACGGCGGACGGGACGCCGGACCCGGCGCCCGCGCCGCTGATCCACCGGCCCCGGGGCGAGAACCCGCGCTGGGCCGACCCGGCGCCGGAGGGCGAGGGCCGGGACGGGGTGCTCGCGTCCGGCGACCTGGCCGGCCTGCTCGCGGACCACGTCATCCCCCTCGACATGCCCGCGGCCCACGCCGTGCAGCAGTGGGCGAGGTACGCCCCCGCGCCCGTGGGCCGGCGCCCCGACCTCGCCGCCATCGCGGCGGAGGAGCACCCAGGGCTTTCCCCGTCCGAGCTGACGACGATGGCCGGACTGCGGTACGCGCACGCCACCAGCACCGAGGTGATGCGGCCGCGGCTGGAGGACCTGCTGCGCGGCAGCTACGAGGTCCCCGTGGGGAGCACCACGCGGACGGTCCGCTTCGAACTCTCCCGCCTGCGGCGGTTCGGGCCGTCCGAGGGCACCGATCTCACGGCCCGGCGCTACCAACAGTCGGACAGCTCGGCCGAGGCGTCCACCCACTTCAGCTCCGGGGTGGACACCACTCTGGGGCCCGACGGCGGCGGAGACTCGGACGGCGTACGGCTCTTCGAGCGGCTCGTGGGCTCGTACGGCCGGTCGTCCGGCGAGGACACCACAGCCGGGCAGAGCCGCACGGAGGAGGCCAATGCCGTCTCCCAGTCCGTCTACGGCGGACTGGAGGCCGACCTGACCGTCACCGTCGGGGGAGTGCTGCGCTTCGACGTCCCCGCCGGTCTGCACCTTCTGATCCGGCTCGACGGCAAGGGCCGGATGGTGGACGAGACCGTCGACGGCCTGCTGTCGGCCCTGACCGAAGGGGCCGAGGAGGACGGCTCGTCCCGGCAGCCTTCCGAGAAGGCCCTCGGCAAGCGCCGGGACCCGCACGGATCCGACCCGGAGGACTCCGCTGAGTCACGAGGGCGCACAGAGCCCGAAGACGCCGAAGGGACCGAAGAGAAGCCCGAGACCGAAGAGTTCGAGGGAGCCGACGAGCTGAGCCAGTCGGCCGCGGACGCCCTCGCCCGGCTGCGTCGCGAAATTCCCGAAACCTGGCAGGAACAGCTGGGCGACGCCTCGAGGCTCCTAGCCCTGCCCATGGCGGTGACGGACCAGGACCGGATCGCGCAACGCGAAGCGGTGGTGCTGACCGCCGCGGTCCTGTACGACACTCCGCACGAGACGGTGGCCCTCCTCGACCACCACGGCGCCCGGCGCGCGGACAAGGGCGAGCCGCCCGCCCGGGGCACCGCCCTCCTCGCGGCCCTGCACGAGGCGCTCCACGGCCTGCCCGTGGGTCAGAGCCCCCGCAAGGGCGGCTCGCAGGCTGGCGGCGCCCCGGGACACGAAGGCGTCGACACCCCTGGCGCCTCGGGCTCGGGACCCCGCTCCCCGGATCAGCGGGGTCCCGAAGACGCGGTGCTTCCGCCGAGCCCCGCCATCGGCGCGCTCGTGAGCAGCGAACCAGACGGCTTGGCGGGCGAGCTGGGCCCGGTGAACGGGCCGGCGCCGGTGGACGAGGGTGCGCCCGAGCCGGATCCCGTCACCCTCCCGGCGCAGCCCCTCGCGACCCCGGCTCCGGCACTCCAGGCCCAGGCCCCGCTGCACCAGCCCGTTCCCGTCCCCGACATGACCACGACGGACTGGGTGCGCGCCAAGGACTCCCGGGACGCGACCCTTCTCTTCGCTCCGCCCGAGGCCTTCACCACCCCGACCCTCAGGCAGTCCGCCGGGGCCGGCACCTTCGACCTGCCCGACCAGCGCCTCCACGCGGCCATCCGTGACGCGGTCCTGGACGCGGTCCCCGACTCCGCGCGCGAAGGCGTGCGGCGGGAGCTCGAGGACCGCTTCTCGGCGGAGAACTTCATCAGCGAGCTGCCGCAGGCGATCGGTGACCGCCTCGTCCTCGGCCTACAGGCGGGGGGCAGGCGCTTCGAGGCCGCCGTGCGCGTGCGGGTCGGTGACTGGCGGCAGCTCACCGACCCGCACGGCCGCCGCCTCCCCGGCACCGAAGACCACCTCCCGCCCACGGTGTCCGCCAAGCGCGAGCCGCGGACCCGCCAGCTCTTCGAATCGGGGGAGTCGGTCGGCAGCAGCCGGACCCGGGCCCACGGAGTCGCACTGCCCGCCGCACTGTTGCTCAACCACTCGCTCGAAGCGATCCCGCATCTCAGCTCGGTGGCGGCCGTCTTCAGCTCGGTGCTCGCCGGGTACAGCGCGGCCTCGACGAGCACGGTCTCCTCGGGAGCGACCACCGCCCGGTACACCAAGGGCACGTTCCGGGCCGTCGACTTCCTCTATGACGTGCTCTACGACGTCACCGTCCAGGCCGTCGGCGCGTCCAGGGCGCCGCGACAGCACCAGGCGGTCCTGGAGGGCGCACTGGTGGGGCGGCACGACCGGCAAGTGCTGCGGAGCCGGCCCAAGCCTCCGGAGGGGGTCACCCACGCCACCTCCGCGTGGTGGGCCACACCCGAGCAGTCCACCGACGACGCGGATTCGCAGGAGGAATCCGGGATCCACACCCCGGCCACGCCGTACCGCTGGGACGCCGGAACCACTCTGCTCAGGAACGTCCTGGGTTCCCTGGGGCGGCACCGGGAGCGCGCCGCCGCGAACACCACGGCCTACCAGGAGTGGTGGCCGTTCGGCCGACCGAGGGCAGCGGGTGGTACGGACCCGGCCGTCACGGTGACGGTCCCGAACCAGCAGGACATCCCGTTGCACGTACCCCGTACCTCGGTCGTCGAGTCCTTCGACCACACCGAGGAGCTGCGTCGCGCCGTGCTCTCCGTACTGCCGGACTCGATGTCGCGGGTCGGCACGCCGGAGAAGGCCGCGATCGACGCCTTCACCGCCGTCCATTCGATCGCCGGCGCCCTCCACCGGGCCATGTCCGGAGGCTACTTGTCCGTCCCCTTCAACACCGGCGGCGGAGCGACCCAGGCCGTGGAGCTCCGCACCGACTTCCTCGGCGCGCAGCTGGTCACCGAGGAGGACGGCACGGCCCAGGTCGACTGGATGATTCACATCGACACCGAGGACGTGAACGTCGACAACGTCGCCCACCGCAACAGTGGAAGCGACGCCATGTCCCTTTCCTCGACGGTGCTGTTGGGCGCGAACACGGGGAAGTTCGCGTCGACCGTCTCGCTCCCCGCCCTCGGGGGAAACCGCTCGGTGGGGGTGTCGGATCCCGGACAGCAGGCGGGCTCGGTGACCCTGCACAAGATCAAGCTGGAAGAGCCCACCGTGGTGCTCACCGGACGCACCCGCACCACGGTCCGGGGCCGCGGCGGCGTGAGGACCGTGGACGGCACCGCCCGGCTGCGCATCCTCCTGCAGGACGCCGTGCGCCTCGGGCTGATGGACGGACGGCGCGTGCCCCGTGCCACCGTGGACGGACCGCAGGCCGGGAACTTCGAACTGCACGCCCGCACTTCCCCCGACCGGAACCTGCGCTTCGCTCCCGCCCTGGGGAGCTGGCTGCCCCAGCTCAGCCGGGTCGACCAGGTGAACCACGACGACGCCGGGCGCCTGCTGGACCGGGTGATGAGCGCGGTGCGCGCCGCGGCGCCGGGCATGCTGCCGCCGGAGACGGGCGAGGAGAACCAGGCGGCGAAGGCCCACGAACACACCAACCTGATGACCGTCGCCAACCTCGTGCGTCCCGAACCGCTCGCGGCGCGACTGCACGACATCATGGGCGGCGGGATCTCCGTCGTGCTGAGCAGGCCCGCACTCCTCACCGGCCCGCAGGAGGTGGTGCTGACCCTCTCCGGCACCCTCGCCCCGGACACCTTCACCCACCAGGGGATGTGGGACGGCAACAGCGAGACGTACTACGGCGGCTTCTACGAGCTCCAGGGCAGCCGGTCCACCGCCTACTCCGTGGAGGGCGGCTTCGACGTACCGCTGAACCACACCACGAGCCCCGACTGGTTCACCATCCGCGGCGCGGGCGGCCGTATCGCGCCCCGCGTGGGCACCAGCTGGGTCACGACCACCGGCGGCGGCTTCTCGGTGGGCGGCGCCTCGGGCGGCGGTTCGCGGTTCATGGCCGGCTTCGAGGGCGCCGTCCACATCAACGTGACGGTGACCCCGTCCCGTCGGACCGCGACGCCGGAGGCCACCGCGGAACTGCCCGGCGCCCTCACCGACGGCGGCGGTGAGGCCATCGAGATGACCCCTGTCGGGCCCACGACGGGCACGGCGGCGCACGAGACGGCGATGACCGCCGCGGAGGAGGGCCGGGCCGGGCAGGACACGAACGCGCCGGTCGAGCTGAACCTGCGCCTGATGGTCGCCGACGACCTCCTGGAGGAGCAGGGGCCGGACGGCGTGTGGCGCGACTCGGTCAGCATGCGTTCGCACCTCGATCCGGACACGCGCGTCGCCAGCCGGGAGCTCCACTCGGACCCGCAGGAGCCGCCGCTCGTCCACGTGCCCGGCGAGAACGAACGCCTGCCGCTGCACACCCTGTTCCTGGCGGACACCAGCACGATGCACGCCGCGGTGGACGGCCTCCTCACCGACCTGAACGTGTCCCTGGAACCCTCGGAGCAGGTCGGACTGCACACGGCGCTCAATGCCATGGGCTCGCGCGTCGAGGACTTCATCGGCGGCAGCCGCCCCTTCTGGACCCGCACCGTCGGGCGGGACGCCTTCGGCATGCCGAAGCGGATCGAGATCTCCCTGCGGGCGACGGTCAAGGAGATGAGGACCAGGGGGGTCAGCCAGACCTCGTACCAGTACGACCACACCCTGACGACGGCATCGGTGAGCGACAGCGCCACCCGCGACCTCATCAGCATGAGCGGGTCCCTCGGTGCGAACCTCTCCCTCACCAGCGACCCCCGCCCGCAGGGGTACGGCGGAACCGCCGCGGAAAGGAACGCCGCCACCGACAACTCCCATACGGGGGTGGCCGGCTACCGCTACGGAAGGGGAGCGCCACGCACCCTGTCGGCGAGCGCCGAGGGACAGAGCGACCGGGTGGACATCGTCACGGGTCCCCAGGAGCACATCCACGCCCGGATGGAATACCGCCTCGTCGCCAAGGTGTCCTCCCGGAGCCCCGTGGCCCTGGGGCTCGATCCGGCCACCGCGCACACCTACGGGGAGCGCACGGCCCACCGCACGATCGAGGACGCCCACGCCCTGCTCGTCATCCCGGCCGGGCGCGCGGAGCGGATGCGCGAGGCGAGCCGCAGGCGCGCGGACGAGACGGGTATCGCGGGGCCCCTGCCGCAGTCGCCGGTGCCCGTCATCACGGTCGACGGCGGCCCGTTCCCCAGCACCCACCCGGCCGACGGCCTGGGCCACGCGGTGCTGTACGACATCCCCGACCTCACCCCGGTGGTCGAGCAGGCCCGGGACGCGCTCTTCCGGCGGCTCGATCCCGATCACGCCGAGCTCGTACTGACGCGCCTGCGCGCCGCCCTGGCCTCACGGCAGGGCGCCAAGGCCGCCCTGGAGCCCATGGCCTCCGGTGTCTTCCGGATCGTGGTGCCGTACCGGGGCGCGCTCTCCACGGCGCTCGCCGTGGTCACGGCGAGGATCGACCTTTCCCGTCCCGTCCACACGGGCGAGGCGGACACCCTCCACGTCATTGAGGGCAAGAACGTCCGCCGGGACGACGTCTCCGCCTCGGCCTCCCACTCCTGGTCGCACTCCGGCAACGCCGGCTGGAACTACGGGCACAACCCGCACGATACGGACGGCCCCGTCGTGGACGGGGGCGGCGGCGGTGGATTCGGCGTCACCTACGGGCAGGGCCGCTCCCTCGGCGCTTCCCTCGGCCAGACGCGCAGCTCCGGCATGCTGCACGTGGACGCCCACCCCGCCCTGGTGGCGTACGACGTCGCCATCAGCATCTCCCTCGACCTTCACTGGGGAGCCACCGCCTCGACCGCCCTGGTCGGACCGGTGCTCACGCTCATCGGCAGGCACACCCGGTACGCACTCGCCGAGGCGAACCTGCCCGGGGCGCTGACCCTGGCGTACCCGCAGCAGCTGATGCAGCCCGGACCTCCCCGGGGCACCGACCGGCCGGCTCCGCGCACGATCCCCGCCCACGAAGCGGTCGTACGCACCGGCCTGCGGCCCGAACCGGAGGACCTGACCGAGTCGTTCATCGGCACCATCGCAGGACTGCGCGACCTCCTGGCACAAGCCGAGGACCTGCTGGAGCAGAACGCGGCGTCGGCACTCGGCGGCAACAGCTGGCACGGCGCCCGGGCCCACGTCGGGAGCCGCCTGGCCGTCGTGTTCAGCATGGCCTGGCTGCACCAGCGCACCGTCCACCTGCTGAGCGGCGGAACGCTCCGGGTCCCCCTCACCGTCCCGGGCGCCTTCATGAACGAGGGGCTCACCCTCGTCCTGTCCCTCGACTACGACAGCCTGACCCCCACCTCGACGCACGGCGCGGGCGAGGGGACCATCACCGGCACGATCGTCAAGGACTTCAGGCGCTCGCACCGCTCGGTCGGCGGCGGTGTCGACGCCGCCCTCGACCTGCGGGGATCGCTGTCGCTGCGGTCCGGCCTGGCCACGGAGGGCCCGGACGTCCTGAGGCCCGGGATCACGGCGGAGGCCGGACGCACCCGGGGGACCGGACAGAGCGGAGGCGGACTCTCCAGCATGCTGGAGAGCGGGGACAAATCGATGGGCACCTGGGGTGCCGAACTGGACGACCCGGCCCAGCGGAAGTTCGCCCACCTCTCCGTGGGACGGGCCCGCTGGAACATCGGCCTGGAGCGGTCGGGCGGAACCGGATTCGGCGTCCAGGTCACCGTGGAGCAGGACGCCCTCACCTTCTTCGCTCCCGAGGAACGTGCCGCGCAGCTCCTCGCACTCGAGCCGAAGGCCATCACCGGGCCCCCGCTCGTGGGCGCGGAGCCCGCGCGGCACGGCCTGCGTCGCTTGATGCCGGGCGGCTGGCCGCCGGGCACCGATACCGACACCGAGCCGGCCGAGGTGAACCCGCCCCCCGCCGAGGCCTTGACCGAGTGGGCCCAGGAGGAGGACGGCCCGTCCCGGCAGCCTTCCGAGAAGTCCCTCGGCAAGCGCCGGGACACCAGGCCGTCCGCGACCGAAGACTCCGGCACCTCGGAGCAGCGGGAGGAAGGCTTCGAGGGCGTCGACGAGCTGAGTCCGCGGGCCGCGCAGGTCCTCACCCGGCTGCGCCGCGAGCTTCCCAGCGCCTGGCAGCGGCAACTCGGCGCCGCCTCGCGGCTCCTCGCCCTGCCCCTGGCGGTGACGGACGGGGACCGGATCGCGCAGCGCGAGGCGGTGGTGCTGACCGCCGCGGCCCTGCACGACACGCCGCACGAGGCGATGGCCCTCGTCGAACACCACGGTTCCCGACAGCCCGACAAGGGTGAGCCTCCCGCCCGGGCAACCGCTCACCTCGCGGACCTGCACGAGGCGCTCCGCGATCTGCCGGTGGGCCGCAGGCCCGGCAAGGGCGGCTCCGTCCCGGCCGGCCGGGTCGATGACGGCATCGACACCCCGGGCGCCTCGGGCTCCGGGCACCTCCCCGCAGCGGTTCCCGTCCGGGACATCACCCCGACGGAGTGGATACGGACCCGGGACGCCCGGGACGCGGACCTCCTCTTCGCTCCGCCCGAGGCCTTCACCGCCCCCAGCCTCAGGCAGTCCGCCGGGGCCGGCACCTTCGACCTTCCCGACGAGAGCCTTCACGCGGCCATCCGCGACGCGGTCCTGGACGCGGTCCCCGAGGCCGCGCGCGAGGGCATGCGGCGGGAGCTCGAAAGCCGTTTCTCGGTGGAGAACTTCATCAGCGAGCTGCCGCAGGCGATCGGTGACCGTCTCGTGCTCGGCCTGCACGCGGGCGGCAGGCGCTTCGAGGCCGCCGTGCGCGTGCGGGTGGGCGACTGGAGGCAGCTCACCGACGCGCACGGCCGCCGCCTAGCCGGTACCGAGAACCACGCGCCGCTCATGGTGTCCGAGAAGCGCGAGCCGCGGACCCGCCAGCTGCTCGAGTCGGGGGAGTCGGTCGGCAGCAGTCGGACCCGGGCCCTCGGCCTCGGGCTGCCCGCGGCGCTGCTGCTCAACCACACGCTCGAAGCGATCCCGCACCTCGGCGCGGCCGCGGCCACCTTCAGCTCGGTGCTCGCCGGGTACAGCGCGGCGTCGACGAGCACGGTCTCCTCGGGAGCGACCACCGCCCGCTACACCAAGGGCACGTTCCGGGCCGTCGACTTCCTCTACGACGTGCTCTACGACGTCACCGTCCAGGAGGTTGGCGGATCGACGGCCCCGACCCAGAACCAGGCGGTGCTGAAGCGGGCCCTCGTGGGCCGGCACGACCGCCAGTTGCTGCGCAGCCGCCCCAAGCCCGCGGAGGGAGAGATCACCTACGCGACCTCCGAGTGGTGGCGGCAGACACCCGGCCCGTCGGAGGTCGCGGAGGCCACCGAGATCCAGATCCCGGCCGCGCCGCTCCGCTGGGAAGCGACCACCTCCTTGCTCACCAACGCCCTGCCGAACCTGGGGCAGCACCGGGCCCGCACCGCCCGGGACAGCGCCGCCTACCAGGAGTGGCGGCCGTTCGGTCCGCCGGCCGCGCAAGGAGGAACCGGCGGTACGGACCGGGCCACCACGGATCCGGCCACCACGGATCCGGCCGACACGGATCCGGCCACCACCGCGGGGTCCCCGAACCGGCCGCGCAACCCGCTGCGCGTGCCCCGTACCTCGGTCGTCGAGTCCTTCGACCACACCGAGGAGCTGCGCCGCGCCGTGTTCTCCGTGCTGCCCGATTCGATGTCGCGGGTCGGTACGCCGCAGAAGGCCGCCGTCGACGCCTTCACCGCGGTCCATGCGATCGCCGGTGCCCTCCACCGGGCCATGTCGGGCGGCTACCTCTCCATGCCCTTCAACACCGGTGGCGGAGCGACGGAGTCCATCGAACTGAGCACCGTGTTCCACGATGCGGCGCTGGTCACCGACGAGGACGGCACACCTCAGGTCGACTGGCTGATCCACATCGACACCGAGGACGTGAACGTCGACAACGTCGCGAGCCGCTACAGCGGGAGCGACGCCGTGACCTTCTCCGCAGCGGCACTGCTGGACGCGGCCGGCGGGCAGCTGGGGGCGAACATCGCCGTCCCCGCGCTCGGGGGCCGCCGCGCCGTGGGAATGTCCGACCCCGGACAGCAGGCGGGCTCCGTGACCCTGCACAAGATCAAGCTGGAGGAGCCCACAGTGGTGCTCTCCGGACGCACCAGCACCACGGTCCGCGGCCGCGGTGAGGCGAAGACCGTGGAGGGCACCGCCCGCGTACGGATCCTGCTGCAGGACGCCGTGCGGCTGGGGCTGGTGGACGAACGGAGCCGGCCCCGCGCCACCGTGGACGGGCCGCACGCCGGGAACGTGGAGCTGCATGCCCGCACCGCACCCGGCCGGCGGCTGCGCTTCGCCCCGCTGCTGGGGGGCTGGCTGCCCCAGCTCAGCCGGGTCGATGAGGTGGACCACGACGACGCCGAACGGCTGCTGGGCCGGGTGATGCGCGCGGTGCGCGCGGTGGCGCCGGACATGCTGCCACCGGACGACGGGAACCCGCCCGCAAACCTGGTGGTCGCCCAGGCCCGGTCGGTGCGCGGGGTGAAGACCCACGAGCACACCAACCTCATGACCGTCGCCAACCTCGTGCGTCCCGAACCGCTCGCGGCGAGGCTGCACGACATCGTCAACGGCGGGATCTCGGTCGTGCTGAGCAGGCCCGGGCTGAAGGGTGCGCAGGAGGTGGTCCTGAGCCTCTCGGGCACCATCGACCCGGACGGTTTCACCCACGAGGGAATGTGGGACGGCAACAGCGAGACGTATTACGGCGGCTTCTACGAGCTTCAGGGTGACCGGTCCACTTCCTTCTCCGTGGAGGGCGGATTCGACGCACCGCTGGGCTACAACTCGACCCCCGACCAGTTCACCTTCCGCGGCGCGGGCGGCCGTATCGGGCCACGACTGGGCACCAGCTGGTCGTCGACCACCGGCGGCGGATTCTCCGTGGGCGGCGCCTCGGGGGGCGGATCACGGTTCATGGCCGGCTTCGAGGGCTCGGTCGACGTCAACGTCACGGTGACACGGTCCCTGCGGTCCGCGACGGCCCAGGCTCCCGCGGAGGATCAGGTCCCCGTGGGACAGCCCGCCGCCGTCACGGAGGACGGCGCAGACACCTTCGAGATGACGGACTTCGGGACCGCGAACGCGACCGATCCGGTGGCGCAGGACGCGGCGCAGACCGCCGCGGAGGAAGGCCGGGCACGGCCGGATGACACCACCGGGCCGGTCTCGCTGAAGCTGCGCCTGATGGTCGCCGACGACCTGCTGGAGGAGCAGGGGCCGGACGGGCGGTGGCACGACTCGGTCGCCATGCGCTCACACCTCGACCCCGGGACGGGCCTGGCCGGCCGGAAGCTCGACCCGGAGCAGGCGGAGCCACTCGTGCACAGGCCGCAACAGCACGAACGCTTGCCGCTGCACACCCTGTTCCTGGCCGACACCAGCCGGATGCACGGCGCCGTGGACGGACTCCTCTCCGATCTCCACGTGGACCTGGAGCCCTCGGAACGGGTGGGCCTGCACACGGCAGTCAGCGCCGTGGGCTCTCGCGTACAGGACTTCATCGGCGGCAGCCGCCCCTTCTACACCCGCACCATCGGCCGCGACGCCTTCGGCATGCCGATCCAGCTCGAAATCCAACTCCAGGCGATCGTCGAGGAGATGAGGACCAGAGGAGTCAGCAAGACCTCGTACCAGTACGACCACACCCTGACCACGGCCTCGGTGAGCGACAGCGTCAGCCGCGACCTGATCAGCATGAGCGGATCCATCGGTGTGAGCGCCACCTTCGCTTCCGACCCCCGCCCCGAGAACTACGGCGGCACACCGGAGGAGCGGGGCGCGGCTACCGACCACACGCACACGCCCTCCCTCGGTTACCGCTACGGATCGGGATCCCCGCAGACCCTGTCGGCCGGCTCCGAGGGGCAGAGCGACCGGGTGGACATCGTCACCGGCGATCAGGAGCACATCTACGCCCGGATGGAGTACCGGTTCGTGGGCAAGGTGTCTTCCTGGAGCCCCGTACCCCTGGGAACCGATCCGGCCACCGCACATACCTACGGGGAGCGCACGGCCCCCCGTACGATCGAGGAGGCCCATGCCCTGCTCGTGATCCCGGCCGGGCGCGCGCAGCGGATGCGCGAAGCGGCCCGCGTCCGCGAGGCCGGGACCGGGGCGGCCGGGCCGTCGCGACTGTCCCCGCCGTCGAGCACGGGCGTCGGGGGCACGTTCCCCACGTCCCACCCGGCCGACGGCCTGGGCCACGCGGTGCTGTACGACATCCCCGACTTCGCGCCTGTGGTCGAAGACGCCCGTGCCACGCTCTACCGCCACCTGGATGCCGGTCACGCCGAACTCGTCCTCACGCGCCTGCGCGCCGCCCTGGCCACCCGGCAGGGCACCAAAGCAGCCATCGAGCCCATGGCCTCCGGTGTCTTCCGGATCGTGGTGCCGTACCGGGGCAAGGCTTCCACGGCGCTCGCCGTGATCACGGCCAAAGTCGACCTCTCGAACCCCGTCCACGCGGGCGAGGCGGATACCCTCCACGTCATCGAGGGCAAGAACGTCCGCCGGGACGACGTCTCCGCCTCGGCTTCCCACTCCTGGTCCCACTCCGGCAGCGCCGGCTGGGGCTACGGGCACACCACGCACGACCCGTCCCGGCCCGTCCTGGACGGGGGCGGCGGCGTCGGCTTCAACGCCTCCTACGGGCAGGGGCGTTCCCTTGCCTCCTCCCTCGGCCAGACCCGCAGCTCCGGCCTGCTGCACGTGGACGCCCACCCCGCCCTGGTGAGGTACGACGTACGCATCACCCTCTCCCTCGACCACTACTGGGCGGCCACGGCGACGCCCGGGCTGGTCGGCCCGGTGCTCACCCTCATCGGAAAGCACACCCGGTACGAACTCGCCGAGGCGAACCTTCCCGGGGAGCTGACCCTCGCACACCCCCGGCAACTGATGCGGACCGAACCTCCCACGGGACCGGGCCGCCCGGCAGCGCACGCCACCCCCGCCCACCAGGCCCCGCGGCGCACCGGCCTACGGCCCGAACCCGATGACCTGACCGAGTCGTTCATCGGCACCATCGGCGGACTGCGCGAGCTCCTGGCCCACGCCGAGGACCTGCTGGAGGAGAACGTCGGCCCGGCGCTCGGCGCCCACAGCTGGCACGGCGCCCGAGCCCACCTCGGGAGCCGCCTCGCCGTCGTGTTCAGCATGGCCTGGCTCCACCAGCGCGCCGTGCACCTGGTGGGCGGCGGCACGCTGCGCGTCCCGCTCACCGTCCCGGGCATGTTCACCAACGAACAGCTGACCCTCGTCCTGTCCCTCGACCACGACAGCCTCGACCCCGTGCCGGCGGAGGGCGGGGCGACCATCACCGGCACGATCGTCAAGGACTTCCGGCGCTCCCACCGCTCGGTCGGCGGCGCCGTCGACGTCGCCCTCACCCTGAGGGGATCGGGATCGCTGCGCTCCGGCCTGGCCACGGAGGGCCCGGACGTCCTGCGCCCCGGTATCACCGCCGAGGCCGGACAGACCCGGGGAACCGGTCAGAGCGGAGGCGGCCTCTCCAGCATGCTGGAGAGCGGGGACAAATCGATGGGCACCCTTGGCGAAGGACTGACCGACTCCGACCGGCGGAAGTTCGCCCAGCTCTCCGTGGGTCGGGCCCGCTGGAACATCGGCCTGGAGCGGTCCGGCGGCAGGTCGGCCGGCGTCCAGGTCACGGTGGAGCAGGACGCCCTCACCCTGTTCGCGCCCGTGGAGCGGGCCGTCCGGCTCCTGGCTCTGCAGCCGGAGGCCATCGCCGAGCCACTCGTGGGCGACCGGCCTCCGTCGCGCGGCTTGCGGGGCCTGATGCCCGGGGGCTGGTGGGCGGACGCCGACTCCGACACGGGGTCGGACACCGAGCAGGAGGAGGCACCCGCACAGCTCCCCGAGCCGGCCCCCTGGCCGGTGCTGCCCGCCGCCGAGGCCCTGATCGACCTGCGCCCACGCGGCCGCGAGCAGGTGGGACCGCAGGTGGAGACCCGGAACCTGCTGTGGGACGGGGACTCCGTCGCCCCGCTCGCTCCGGCGCCCTGGGGGGCCGTCCGGGTGCGTCTGCTCCTCTTCGAACCGGACGGCGGCAACCTGTTGCTCCCCGACCCGCAGGGCACCTGGGAGTCGTACGCCCCCGACCTGGCGGCGGCCCACATCGCCGACACCCTCGCGAGGGCGGGAGTGCGGGTGGGAGCCGGGGTGGTCCCGGAGGCGTTCGTCCTGGTCGGGGCGGGGGACGAGGACGGTCGGCAGGACCTCGCCTTCCACTTGTCCTACGTGACGGGCACCCCGGTATGGGTCGCCGTCACGGCGTCACGCCTAGAGGCGGGCCCCGACGGGATCGCCCGCGTCCGTACCGAAGCGGACGGCCAGTGGATGCGCGTCGATCCTCCGCGGCCCGAGGAGACGACCGGGCCCACCGGGGACTGAGCGGGCGCACGCGAGAGGCGGAGGCGGCCCCGATGACCGGGACCGCCTCCGCCTCTCGCCTACCGCTGCGTCTACTTGACCGAGCCCGCCATCACCCCCTGTACGAAGTGCTTCTGGAAGGCGAAGAACACGACGAGCGGCACCACCAGTGAGAGGAACGCGCCGGGGGCGAGGACGCCGATGTTGCTGCCGAACTGCCGCATCTGCGACTGGAGGGCGACCGTCAGCGGCTGCGAGCCGCTGTCCGCGAAGAGCAGGGCCACCAGCATGTCGTTCCACACCCACAGGAACTGGAAGATCGCCAGGCTCGCGATGGCCGGCCGGCCGAGGGGGAGGATCAGCCGGGAGAAGATCCGCCACTCCGTGCCCCCGTCCAGCCGGGCCGCCTCCAGCATCTCCTTCGGGATCTCGGCGAAGTAGTTCCGCAGCAGGAACACCGCGAAGGGCAGTCCGTACGCCACGTGGAAGACCACCACACCGGCCACCGTGCCGAACAGGCCGATGGCGCCGAAGAGTTTGGCCACCGGGAGGAGGCCGATCTGGACAGGGACCACGAGGAGCCCCACGACGATCAGGAAGATCCAGTCGCGTCCGGGGAACTCCAGCCAGGCGAAGGCGTATCCGGCCAGAGCCGCGATGCCGACGACGAGCACCGTCGTCGGTACCGAGATCAGCACCGTGTTCCAGAACGCCCGGAGCAGCCCGGAATCGGCGAACAGGGCCGTGTAGTTGTCCATGGACAGCTGGGCGGGGTCGGTGAGCGAGGTCCACCAGCCCGTCGAGGAGTTGTCCCGCTCGGAGCGCAGGGAGGACAGGAAGAGCCCGACGAGCGGGGTGAGCCAGAGGACGGCGACCAGCATCAGTACGGCCTGGACGGCCGAGTTGCCCAGCCACCGGCCCGCCCGGTTTCCCCTGGTCGTGGTGTGGCTGCTGCTCATGCTCCGCCCCTTCGGAAGCGACGTATGTTGAAGATCATCGCGGGCACGACGAGGAGCAGCAGCAAGACGCTCAGCGCGCTGCCCAGGCCCTGGTTGTTGCCCCCGCCGAAGGAGACCAGCCACATGCGGGTGGCCAGGACGTCGGCCTCCTCCTGCACCGGCCCCGGCGCGATGATGTAGACCAGGTCGAAGACCTTCATGACGTTGATCACGAGGGTCACGAAGACCACCGTTAGCACCGGCGCCAGCAGGGGTACGGTGACCCGCCGGAAGATCTGGCCCTCGCTCGCCCCGTCCACCCGGGCCGCCTCCAGTACATCGCGCGGGATCGCGGCCAGGCCCGCCCCGATCAGCACCATGGAGAAGCCGGTCCAGACCCACAGGTAGGCGCCGATGATCGCCGGGGTGACCAGGGTCGGGCCGAGCCAGTCCACCCCGGTGTAGCCGACGGCGAAGTTCGAGGCCGGCAGGCGCAGGGTGTACTCCGCCGCGCCGTCGAGGCCGCCGAGCCGGAAGGAGCCGTCGGGGCCGGTGGTCGTGGTGGCCGCCGCCTTCCCGTCCCGCAGTACCTCCACCCGTACGCCGGGCAGGCCCTTCTCGCCCGGGTCGACCGCGCCCTGGGTGCCGGACGCACCCGGGGCGACGTCCAGGTAGACGGTCCCGGTCACCGCGTCGCCCGAGGCGGAGCCGGAGCCCGCGGGGACCGCCGCCGGGGCGGAGCCCGCCGGCACCGCACCGGGTGCGATGCCGACGAGCGGCAGGGCCAGGCCCTGCCCCCCGGGCCGGACGGTGCCCAGGGAGACGTAGGGGCCGCCGGGGCTGCCCGTCAGACCCTTGCCCTCGCGGGCGCGGGCCGTCGGGTACGGGGCCGGTTCCTTGAAGGCGTCGTGGACTCCGACGACCGCCGCGTTGATCACGCCCCGGTCGGGGTCCTGCTCGTAGGCCAGCCGGAAGATGATGCCGGCGGCGAGGAACGACACCGCCATGGGGAGGAAGAGCACCAGCTTGAACGCGGTCGCCCAGCGCACCTTCTCGGTGAGCACGGCGAGGACCAGACCGAGCCCGGTGAGGAGGGTGGGCGCGACGACGATCCAGACGGCGCTGTTGCGGACCGCCTTCATCGTCGCCGGATCCCGGAACATCTCCACGTAGTTCGCGGCCCCGACGAACCGGTCGCCACGCGCATCGAAAAGGCTGCGGCCGACCGAGAACACGACCGGGTAGACGACCAGCGCCCCGAGCAGGAGCAGGGCGGGCAGGACGAAGAGGACGGCGAGACGTCTCCTTCTGCGCCGGGCACGGACCTGCGGATCCGCCGTGCCGCGCGCCTTCACGATGTGCGCCATGGAGCTTCCTCAGTTCCCGTAGGCCTTGGCGGCGGCTTCTTCGAGCTTCGCGGCCGTGCCCTTGGGGTCGGACGGGTCGCGCAGGAAGTCCTGGAGGAGCTTCCACTCCCCGGCGCCCTTCGTGCCGCCGAAGGCCGCCGGGGCCTGGTCGGACATGTCGAAGCGGACGGAGTCGCCGGCGGCGACCAGCGAGGCGGCGGTGGCGCGGGCCGTGTCGTCCGCGTACGCGGACGCCTTGACGTTCTTGTTCGGGGAGAGGAAGCCGCCGGCCCCCGCCCAGACCTCCGCGGCCTCGGGAGTGGCCAGGAACTCCAGCAGCTTCATGCCGGCGTCGGCGTTCTTGGCGTCCTTCAGGACGACGGCGGCGTCGCCGCCGCTGACGACCGGGGCCAGGCCCGCGCCCACGGGCGGGAACGCGAAGAACTTGGCGTCCTCACCGGGCTTCTTGCCGAACTCGTCCTTGGCGACACCGCCGACGAAGTCACCCTCGAAGACCATGGCCGCCTTGGGCTCCGGCCCGAAGACCTGGCCGACGGAGGCGGGGAAGTCGGTCCGCAGCGCACCGCTCGCCCCGCCGGAGACCAACTGCTGGTCCTCGAAGACCTCGGCCAGGGTGGTGAGGGCGTCCACGACGCTCTGGTCGGTCCACTTGAGCTTGTGCTGGGCGAGCTGGTCGTACCGCTCCGCGCCCGCCGTCGAGAGGTAGACGTTCTCGAACCAGTCCGTGAGGGTCCAGCCGTCCTCGCCGGCCACGGCGAAGGCGGGCAGCCCGGCATCGGCCAGCGACCGGCCGGTCGTGAGCAGCTCCGCCCAGGTCTTCGGCTCGGCGGCGCCGGCCTGGGTGAAGGCGGCGGGGGAGTACCAGACGGTGGATTTGTGGGCGGCCTTGAAATAGAGGCCGTAGTAGGTGTTGTCGACGGTGCCGTAGTTCTTCCAGACCGGGGCGAGCCCGGCCGAGGCGGTCTGCGCGGTCGCTTCGGAGAGAGGGCTCAGCCAGCCCTTCGCCGCGAACTGCTGGAGTACGCCCACCTGCGGGACCAGGGCGACGTCGGGCGCGTTGCCGCCCTCGATCTTGCTTCCGACGAAGGTGGAGACGTTGTCGCCGGAGGGGACGAACTCCGTCTTCGCCCCGGTCTTCGCGCTGAAGGCGTCCAGCACCTTCTTGAAATTCTGCTGCTCGCTGCCGGTCCACACGCCCGCGACGGTGACCGTCTTGCCCTTCAGGTCCCCGCCGCCCGAAGCGGGTTCGGTGCTGTCGCTACAGGCCACGGCGGTCAGGCCGAGCACCAGGGCGGTGGAGAGGGCGGCCGCGCCGCGTCGTGCCGTTCTGCTGGATCGTCCCATGACGAATCCTTCCTTGTCCGAGCGTGGGGTCAGGCGGTCTTGAGGTCGGTGATCCACCAGGCGGCGGTCGCGCCGGGCAGTACGCCGTCGGGGCAGGGCCCGCTGGCGAGGAGGGGAGCCCCGGGGACGGGGGCCGGTACCGGGTCGGAGCCGAAGTTCACCGCGCAGACGAGCCCGTCACCGCGGACCATGGCCAGCACCTGCGGGGGCGTCTCCAGCCAGCCCAGTGGGCCTTCCCCCAACTGGGGCATGCTGCGGCGTAGTTGGAGGCCCTCGCGGTAGAGGTGCCAGAAGGAGCTGGTGTCGGCCAGGGCCCGGTCCGTGGCGTGGTCCGCGAACCAGGAGGGCTGCGGCAGCCAGGGCTGGGCGCCGGCCGGACCCTGGCTGAAGCCGAACGGGGAGGCGTGGCCGGACCAGGGCAGCGGGACCCGGCAGCCGTCGCGCACGTGCTTGCGGCTTCCGGTACGGGAGAAGATCGGGTCGGTCAGTACGTCGTCGGGCAAGTCGAGCACCTCCGGCAGCCCCAACTCCTCGCCCTGGTAGACGTAGGCGGCGCCGGGCAGGGCCAGCATCAGCAGGGCGGCCGCCCGGGCCCGGGCGGCGCCCAGCCCGCTGCCCTCGACTCCGGGCTCGCCCGCGTACCGGGTGACGGTGCGGACCTGGTCGTGGTTGTTCAGCACCCAGGTCACCGTCGAGCCGGTACCCGCGATGTCGCGTACCGCCGCGTCGATGGTCGTGCGGAAGGCGGCAGCGTCCCAGGGGGCGCTGAGCAGGTCGAAGAAGAAGGCCTGGTGCAGCTCGTCCGGCCGTACGTACAGGGCGTGTTCGCGGGCCGTGGGTACGGACACCTCGCCGACGAGCAGGCGGTGCTGCCCGTCCCGGGCGGTGTACTCCTCGCACACGGCCCGCCAGCGGCGCCACACCCCGTGCACCTCGGGCTGATTCCAGGCGAGGGGGTTGACCGAATCGCGGGAGCGCTCGTCGGCCTCGGGGTCCTCGGAGTCCGGCAGTTCGGGGTGCTTGAAGAGGCCGGCCGCGACATCGATGCGGAAGCCGTCCACCCCGCGGTCCAGCCAGAACCGCAGCACCTGCTCGAACTCGTCGCCGACCTCGGGGTGGCGCCAGTTGAGGTCCGGCTGTTCGGGGGTGAAGAGGTGGAGGTACCACTCGCCGGGGACGCCGTCGGGCCCGGTCACCCGGGTCCAGGCCGGACCGCCGAACATGGCCCGCCAGTTGTTCGGCGGTTCGCTGCCGTCCGCACCCCGGCCGGGTGCGAAGTGGAACCTGGACCGGGCGGCCGTGCCGGGCCCGGAGGCCAGGGCCTCGCGGAACCAGGGGTGCTCGCTGGAGCAGTGGTTGGGGACGATGTCGAGCAGGACCTTCAGGCCGATGCGCCTGCTCGCGGAGACCAGCCGGTCGAACTCGGCGAGGTCCCCGTAGACCGGGTCCACGGCGCGGTAGTCGGCTACGTCGTACCCGTGGTCGTGCTGCGGGGAGGGGTAGAAGGGGCTGAGCCAGATGCCGTCCACGCCGAGCTTCTTGAGGTACGGGAGGCCCGCGCGGACACCGGCCAGATCACCGATGCCGTCGCCGGTGCTGTCCAGGAAGCTGCGGACGTAGACCTGGTAGATCACCGCGTCGCGCCACCAGGGAGCGGCAGTTGCGGTGGGGGAGGGGCGGCCTGTGTCGGCCGGGAGCGTGTTGAGCATCTCGCGTCGACCTGTCTGCTGAATGCGAGGAGGCGTCTCGAATACCGTGCCTCGTTATGCATTCATGTTAAGTACAGGCGGCCGCCGGATGTCAACGATGTTGCGGCCAACTCGGCCTTGGTCAGGGGTGTTTGCCCATGAGGGCTGCCCGAAGGTGCAGAGATGAGACCAACGGGTTTCGATCGAGGGTGGACCGGGCTCAGCGAGCGCCGGCGATCGTCCCCAGCTCGGCGGCGAGCCGCCGGGCCGCCTGATCAGGCGACTCGCGCTGCGCCAGCAGGTCCTGGCCCACGGCCTGTACGGCGAGGCTGACCTGTCCGTAGCGCGGGCTCTTGGGGCGCGGCACGGCCGACAGGATGCTCTGCCGCAGGGTCGGCAGGTACGGATGGGCGGCGATCAGCGCCGGATCCTCGTACAGGGCCGCCCGCACCGGGGGCAGGGAGCCCTGGGTCAGTACGCGGCGCTGCACCGCCTCGCTGGTCAGGTACGCGAGCAGGTCGGCCGCCGAGGCGGCGTGCCGCGACCGGGCGGACACCGCCAGGTTGGAACCGCCGAGCACGCTGGAGCCCGGCCCGTCGAGGCCGGGCAGGGGCACGGCACCGAAGCGTCCCGCCACCTTCGCCCGGGAGCGCTCGCGTCGGCGTAGACGTAGGGCCAGTTCCGCAGGAAGAGCAGCCCGCCCTCCTGGAAGGCGGTACGGGAGTTCTCCTCGGTATAGGCCAGCGCCTCGGGGGCGATCCACCCCTCGCGCACCCCGCCCGCCAGGAACTCCAGGCCCGCGCGGGCCGCCGCGGAGTCCACCGCGACCCGGTGCCCGTCGTCGCCGAGCACGGTGCCGCCCGCTGACTGGATCGCCTCGGTGACGTTCACCGTCAGCCCCTCGTACGGGAGGAACTGCCCGGCGTAGCCGTCGATCCCGTACCGGGGGGCGAGCGCGCGGGCCTGCCGCTCCAGTTCGGCCCAGGTCCGCGGAGGCTGTTCGCCCGCCGCGTCCAGGATGTCCTTGCGGTAGTAGAGGAGTCCGGCGTTGGTCACGTAGGGGAGGGCGTACAGCCGGTTCTCGAACGTGGCCGTGTCGACCACCGGCGGGAGGAAGGAGTCCACCGGGAACCGGTCGCGCTCCAACGGTGCGATCCAGCCGGCCGCGGCGAACTCGGCCGTCCAGGCCACGTCGATGTTCAGCACGTCGAACCGGCCGCTCCCGGAACGGAGTTCGCTGATCATCTGAGCCCGGGTCTCGTCCGCGGAATCGGGCAGCTCGACCAGGGTGACCCGCTCACCGGGGTGATCACGGTTCCAGTCGTCGAGCAGCGGGGCCAGGTAGTTGGTGAGGTCGCCGGCCGTCGCCAGTGTCAGGGGCCCGCGACCGCCCGGGTCCGCGCCTTCCGCCCGCTGGCCGAGGCCCGCGTAGCCGGCCAGCACCACCGTCGCCGCCAGGAGTCCCCTACCCGCGGCACGCATCCACCGCAAAAGGTTCCTCCCGGTGTGAATCGCGGCCGCGTCGCCGTTCTCGCGGCCCATATATACCCCTTGGTGATAAGCGATACTAGACACCCGGTCGGCGGGGCTGTTTCGTAGTCCTGTACGGGTCGGCACTCACTAACAAGTAACTACGGAACCATAGAGAAGGGGGAGCGCGTGCGGCTACAGCTGCTGGCACTCCTCACCCGCGGCCCCGCCCACGGCTACGAGCTGAAGCTGGCCCTTGAACAGCTGTTGGGCGCCGCGTACCCTCAGCCCAACGTCGGCCAGATCTACGTGACCCTCGGGCGCCTGGAGAAGACCGGACTGATCGAGGGCGAGGACGTCGAACAGGCGGGCCGGCCCAACAAGCGCACCTACCGGCTGACCGAGGCCGGGCAGGAAGCCGTCGCGGCGTGGTTCGAGGAGACGGCCGACGAACCCCGGGTGCGCGACGAGTTCTTCATGAAGCTGGCCCTGGCCCCCTTCGCGGGCCTGGCCGATCCCATCACCCTGATCAACCGACAGCGTCGGCAGTACCTCAACACCATGCGCGACCTCTCCAAGCTGGCAGCGTCGGAGGACCGCGAGAACAAGATCTCCCAGCTGCTCATCGAGGGCGCCATGCTGCACCTGCAGGCCGACCTCGACTGGCTGGAGCGATGTCAGGAGGAGCTGGAATGATGCGGGCCGACGCAGCCGCCGCAGCGGTCGCAGCACCTCCGCACGACGCGATCGTCCACGCCGAGGGCCTCACCAAGACCCACGCCGGCGACAGCGCCCCGGTCCACGCGGTGAGGGGTGTGAACCTGACCGTGCGGCCGGGGGAGTTCGTCGCCGTCACCGGCCCCTCCGGCGCAGGGAAATCCACCCTGCTGCACCTCCTGGGCGGCCTCCAGCAGCCCGACGGAGGGCGGCTCTGGGTGGACGGCCGGCGCGTCGACGCCTTCTCCGAGGCCCAGTGGGCCGTCCTGCGCCGCCGGCGCATCGGCGTCGTCTTCCAGTTCTTCAACCTGGTCTCCAACCTGACCGTCGCCGACAACGTCGAGCTGCCCGCCCTGCTCGCGGGCGCCACCACCCGGACCGCCCGCGCCCACCGCGTGGAACTCCTGGCCGAACTCGGACTCGAAGGCCGCGAACGGGCCCTGCCCGGCGAGCTGTCCGGCGGCGAACAGCAGCGGGTGGCACTGGCCCGAGCCCTGGTCAACCAGCCCGCCCTGCTCCTCGCCGACGAACCGGCAGGCAGCCTCGACAGCAAAGGGACCCGCGAGGTCCTGCGCCTGCTCACCCGCTTCCACCAACGGGGCCAGACCATCGTCATGGTCACCCACGACGCCCGCATGGCCAGCGCCGCCGACCGCGTCATCAGCTTCTTCGACGGGCGCATAGCCGACGACGCGGAACTCGGCGGCGTCGGCGTCCGGCCCGGCCGCGGCGGAGTCTCCGGCACCCTCGAACTGAAGGACTGAGCGTGCGGGCCACCCTGCGCTGGGCACACGCCGACCTCCGCGCACACCGCGGAGAGGCACTCTTCCTCGTCCTGGCCAGCGCGGGCATCATCGCCTCCCTGCTGCTGGCCGGCGCCCTGTTCAGCTACGCGACCAACCCCTGGCAGCGCGTCTTCAACCAGTCGCAGGGCGCCCACATCTGGCTCCATACCCGGGCCGACACCGACACGGGCCGGCTGGCCGCCCTCGACGAGGTGGCCGCGGTCTCCGGGCCGTTCGCCACCGCCCCGGCCACCGTCGAGGCTCACGGAACGCGCGGGCGCGTCACCTTGCGCGCCACCGGCGACCGCCCGCCGAAGGAGGCGCGCCCCCTGATCACGGCGGGACGCTGGCTCGGCGGGGCAGGCGGGGACGTGGACGCCGCCGCGGACATGAAGGGCCACACCGCCGCGGACCGGTCCGACGAGGTGGTCCTGGAAAGCAGCTTCGCCCGCGCCGTCTGGGCCCGGCCCGGCGACACCGTGCGGTTCACAGGCGCCCAGGGCCAGCCCGTAGACCTCAGGGTCGTCGGTCTGGCGGAGGCGGCCGAACCCCGCTACCGTCCCGGCCTCGCCCCCGGCGTGGCCTGGGCCCCGCAGTCCGCCCTGGACCGGCTCGGCCCGGCGGACAAGGGGCAGAGCATCGGACTGCGCCTGAAGGACCCGGCCGACACCGACTTCGTGGTCCAGCGGGCCGTCACTCTGCTGGGCGGCGACAACGTCGGACAGGTCACCACCTGGCAGCAGGCGAGGGCCGACGCGGGCGGCGACGACCAGCTGCTGGGGCGGATGTTCGCCGCCTTCGGCCTCAGCGGCCTGATCGCGGCCGCGGTGACCGCCTCCGGAGCGGTCACCGCCCGGGTGCGCGGCCAACTGCGGGACATCGCCGTCCTCAAGGCGATCGGCTTCACCCCCGGACAGGTCATCAGGGCCTGTCTCGTCCAGCACCTCTCCTTCGCCGTGCTGGGCACGGCCCTCGGCACGGCCGCCATCGTGTTCCTCGGCGGCTGGATACCCGGCCGGATCGGCGACGCGGCCCGCCTGTGGAAGGACATGCCGGGCCACACCGCCCTCACGATCGGCCTGCCGACCGCCACCGTCCTGCTGATCGCGGGCGCCACCGCCCTCACCGCGTGGCGGGCCGGCCGCGTCCCGCCCGTACCGGCGGCCAGGTCGGCCCAGCCCGGCGGAGCCCCCATGACGGCCCTCGGCCGCCGGGCGCTCGGCCTGCGGCTGTCACCGGCGCTCGTACTCGGCTGGCGCGCCGCGATCACCCGCCCCGGTCACGCCCTGGTCCCCGTGGTCCGCCTCGCCCTGCCGCTCGTACTGATCGCCGTCGGCCTGGTCGCCTGGTCGACCCTCGACCAGTTCCGCACCGACCCGGCCCGGATGGGCGTCCCGGCCGCGCTCACCGTCCGCGCTTCCGGGCCGTCCGCCCTGGCCGAAGCCGACTTGGACCGGGCCATCGGCTCCGTACCGCAGATCGCCGCCGCCCACCCCGGCGTCGAACTCGCGGCCCTGGCCCCCGGCCAGACCGGCACCATCGTCCTGCGAGGCCTGGGACTGGGCGATGTCCCGTACCCGCACACCGTGGCGGAGGGCCGCGCGCCGCACGGCGACGACGAAGCGGTCGCCGGCCAGGGCCTCCTCGACCTCCTCGGAGTGGGCGTGGGGGACTGGGTCCGGCTGACCGTACAGGGACGCCCGCAGATCCTGCACATCGTGGGACGCAGCATCGAGCCCGACTTCGACGGCCGGGTGATCTCCACCTCCCTCGACGTACTGCGCCAGCGGGACGCGCGGCTGCGCCCCGAGTTCCTGGCGCTCGAACTGCGACCCGGCGCCGACCCCGGGGCGGTACGGGACGCCCTCAGCCGGGCGGCCGGAAGCACCGTGGACGTCCGCGCGACCTCCGACGCCGCCGCCCGGCTCGATCCGGCGCGGGGCGTCATCGCGGCCCTGATCGCGGTGTCGACGCTGATCGGGCTGATCGAGCTGCTCGCCCTGATCGGTGCGGACGTACGGGCCCGCTCCCGCGACCTGCTCGCCCTCAAGGCCATCGGCCTGACCCCCCGGCAGGTCGGCGCGGTCATCGTGACCGCGGCGGGCCTGACCGCCCTGGCCGCGGCCGTACTGGGAACCACCCTCGGCACCCTCGCGGGCGGCTGGCTCGTCGACGCCCAGGGCCGGGCCGACGGGACCGGATCCGGCATCGCCGGCCACCCGCAGGCCTCCGTCCTGCTCACCTTGGTGGCAGGCGCCGTACTGGGCGCGGTGGCGGCCGCACTGCTGCCGGCCGCACGAGCGGCCCGCCGACGGCCGGCCGACTCCCTCACCGAGACGATGTGACCCCGGGGCGCAAACCCGGAGGCTGAACGCCCGCACCCCTTCGGGCGCAGCCGGTACCCGATGGTGCAAGGTTCGGACCGTGCCAGTGGTCCGCCCGGGCGCGCGATGCTTCTCTCCTCCTCAGCCGACGAGTGCTGGAGGACGACATGTCGAACGGGTCCGCACGGCCATCCGGAGCACCAGGCCCCAGATCGGTTCTGCTCGCCGCGCCCAGCGGGTTCTGCGCGGGGGTGTCCCGGGCCGTCGAGACGGTCGAGAAAGCCCTCGCCCGCTACGGGGCGCCCGTCTACGTGCGCCGCCAGATCGTGCACAACCGGCAGGTGGTGGAACGGCTGCGGCGCGCGGGCGCCGTGTTCGTCGCCGAGGCCGACGAGGTCCCGGCGGGGGCGGTGTTGGTCCTCTCCGCGCACGGAGTGGCCCCGCACGTGCGGGAGGCGGCGGCGGACCGTGGCCGGCGGGTCATCGACGCCACCTGCCCGCTGGTGACCAAGGTGCACCGCGAGGCCGACCGGTACGCCGAACTCGGCTACGACATCCTGCTGATCGGGGACCCGGAGCACGAGGAGGTCATCGGGACGGCCGGAGTTGCCCCCGGCCGAACGCACCTGGTGCACGGCGTCGCAGCCGCACGCGTGCTGGAAGTCCCCGACCGGGGGCGGCTCGTCTGGCTCGCTCAGACCACGCTCACCGTCGACGAGACCGAACGGGTCGCGGCGGAGCTGCGCAAGCGGTTCCCCGGCATCGAGGACCCGCCGAGCGACGACATCTGCTACGCCGCGCAGAACCGTCAGGCGGGCGCGAAGCACTTGGCGGGGGCGAGCGACATCGTCCTGGTCGTCGGCTCCGCGAACTCCCACAACTCCTGCCGCCTGGTGGAAGTGGCGAGGGCCTGCGGCACCCCGGCCCACCTGGTCGGCGCCCCCGCCGCGATCGAGGACGGGTGGCTGCACCGCGCCGCGGTCGTCGGGGTCACGGCAGGAGCCTCCGCGCCCGCGGAATCCATCGCCGCCGTGGTCGCGGAACTGGCCGCCCGCGGCTACCGGGACGTGCGCACGGTGGAGGTGGCGCGCGAGGGCCAGCGCTTCTCCCTCCCCCGTGAACTGACCGAACCCCGACCTTGATCGGCGGCAGGGCAGGCGTCCCGGAGGGGTGCCACCGGCCGGCGGAATCCCGCCCGGGCGGGAGTTTCCCGTCCGGGCAGAAGGCGCCGTTGAACGGGCAAACCCCACCAGGATCCGGCCCCGTGGCCGACGAGCGTGGCAATCATGAACTGCACAGGGGCGGGCCGTGGGTCGGCCCCTCGGCCCCGTCTTCCGCGACCACTTCCCAGGAAGGGCATCCCATGAACCTGAGCACCCGCATCAAGCGTGCCGGAGCCGCCGGAGTCACGGCCGTCGCCGCCGCGGCGGTCGTGATGGCGGTGGCGGTCCCCGCGTCCGCCGCCACCAGCTCGACCACCATCTGCGCATCCGGCAACTACAGGATCCGCTTCGAGCTCCCCCAGCAGGGCAGCTCCGGCGAAGTTCCCAGGGGAGTGTGCCAGTACGTCCCGCTCCAAGCGGGTACCAGCTACGTCAAGATCTGGGGCTACTGGAACACCAACCCCGGGACGTTCTACGTGGGCACCGGGCACCCCCAGAACCCGGGTTCGACCTGGTTCTACGCCGGAGGCACCACGACCAGCCCCAACCTGACCTTCGGCTGACCGGCCGGGCTGCCCGGGGACGTCATTCCCCGGGGCGGTCCGACCGCTCGGACCGTGCCTGCACGGATCTGAGCGGCGACACCGGCCCCGGCGCCGCCGTCAGGACCTGCGGCTAGCGGTTGTCCCCGGGGTGTGGCCCTGTCGCGTACGGGTTCGGCTCATCGTCCGCGAGCACGCCCACGAAGGGTTCGCCCTCCCCCGCGAAGGTGTACGCGCCGCCTTCGATCCGCTCGACGAGTCCGCGGGTCCATTCCGCGCCGCTGTCGGCCGAGTGCACCCACAGGTTCATGATTTCGCCGATGTGGCCGAGCTGCCCGGGCCCGTCCTCCGGCGTGTAGTACTCGGTGACGGCGGACCGCCACTGCTCGAGCCCCGCGATCCGCTGCTTGAGGAGGGCGACGGCCTCGTTCCGGGGCAGGTCGACGATGAAGCCGAGGCCGGCCGAGACGACGTCGGACTTCTGCTCGTGCGAGCTCAGGGCCTCGCGCAGCAGGGTGAAGAACTCTTCGGTTCCCTTGTCGGTGATCTCGTACTCGACGCGGGGCGGGCCGCCGACGGCGCTCTTGGGCAATTTTGACTAGACTATCTCTATCCAAGTTTGACTAGCCGTGCCACTCCCTTCGCTTCGCGATCTAATCAAGTTTGACTAAGAGGGCGGAGCGCCTTACCTTGGAATCTCTAGTCAAGTTTGATCATTAGGTGAAGGAGGGTGTTTTGTCTGACCATGATCTGGCGATCGTCGTCGAAGGTCTGCGGAAGAAGTACGGGGACAAGCAGGCCCTCGACGGCCTTGATCTCACCGTCCGAGCCGGGACCGTACATGGGATTCTCGGCCCGAACGGCGCCGGAAAGACCACGGCCGTACGCATCATGTCCACGCTGCTGCGCCCCGAGGAGGGGCGTGTCGAGGTGGCGGGCTTCGACGTGCGGACCCGGGCCGACGAGGTGCGCTCGCGGATCGGGCTGCTCGGCCAGCACGCCGCTGTCGATGAGGAGCTCAGCGGCCGCCAGAACTTGGAGATGTTCGGCCGCCTCTACCATCTCGGCTCCCGCCGTGCGGGCGCGCGGGCTGATGAGCTCCTGGCCCGGTTCGGGCTCGCGGACACCGGCAAGAAGGCGGTCAAGCAGTACAGCGGCGGCATGCGGCGGCGGCTCGACCTCGCGGCCTCCCTCATTTTGCGGCCTCAAGTGCTCTTCCTGGACGAGCCCACGACCGGGCTCGACCCCCGCGGTCGCACGGAGGTGTGGAACGCGGTGCGTTCCCTGGTGGGCGGCGGCGCGACCGTCCTGTTGACCACGCAGTACCTGGAGGAAGCCGACCAGCTGGCCGACAAGATCGCGGTGATCAACCACGGGAAGGTCATTGCCGAGGGAACGGCCGACGAGCTGAAGACCAAGACGGGCGGCGACCGCATCGACGTGGTCCTGCACGACACGGCCCAACTGGCCCGAGCGGCCTCACTCCTGCCCGGTGACGTGGTGGTGGACGAGGACCGGCGGATGGTCAGCGCCTCGGTCACCGACCGGATGGCGGCCCTGACCGAGACCGTGCGGGCACTGGAAGTGGCGGGCATCGAGGCGGAGGACATCGCCGTACGCCGGCCGACGCTCGACGAGGTCTTCATGCACCTGACGAGGGAGGAGGCCGTATGAGTGCGACGCACGGTGTGAGCGCGGAGCACGGCACGGGTTCGAAGCTGGGCTGGGCGGCCGTCGACTCCTGGACGATGACCCGGCGCGAGCTGGCCCACTGGGCGCGACAGCCCGTGCAGGTGGTCGTCGGGCTGGTCTTCCCGGTGATGATGCTGCTGATGTTCAGCTACCTGATCGGCGGCGGACAGGGCGTCGACGGGGACTTCACGGCCTACCTGGTCCCCGGCATGCTCACCATGACCATGGCCTTCGGCCTGGAAGCCACGATGCTCTCGGTCACGCAGGACCTCGGCAAGGGGGTCATCGACCGGTTCCGCTCGATGCCGATGAACTCCGGCGCGGTCCTGGTCGGCCGGAGCGTCGCCGACATGCTGCAGTCGGCGGTCGGCCTGACCGTCATGATCACGGTCGGATATGCGATCGGCTGGCGCTGGCACGAGGGCCTCGCCGCCTTCCTGGGCGCCGTAGGACTGCTGTTGCTGCTGCGGTTCGCGATGCTGTGGATCGGCATCCACCTGGCGATGGTCGCGGGCAAGCCGGAACTGGTGCAGGCCGTGCAGATCCTCGTCTGGCCGGTCAGCTTCCTCTCCAACGTCATCGCCTCGCCCGAATCGATGCCCTCCTGGCTGGGCGTGATCGTGGAGTGGAACCCGATGTCCGCGACGGCCACCGCGGTACGCGGCCTCTTCGGCAACCCGGGCGCGGCCGGCGACTCCTGGGCCGCGACCCACGCGGAACTCCTCGCGGTGGCCTGGCCGGTTGTCTTGATCGCGGTGTTCCTCCCGCTGGCAGTGAAGCGGTTCCGGGACCTGAGTCGCTGACGAACCCGGCCCGGGCCTCCGATCCGGACCGGAGGCCAGGGCCGACCCGGCGCGATCGGCGCCGGCCTACCGCGCGACAGCGACTCCGCGAATCCAGTGACGGCCACGGATCCGCACAACTGCGTTGCCGCACATCAGTCTTGGAGAACGACGAGCATGCCTCAGCACACGCACACCCCCCATACGCAGTCCTCTGCGCCGCACGCTGCCGATCGCCACGGCCTGATCCGCGTGCACGGTGCGAGGGTGAACAACCTCAAGGACGTCAGCGTCGAGATCCCCAAGCGCCGGCTCACGGTCTTCACCGGCGTGTCCGGCTCGGGCAAGAGCTCCCTGGTCTTCGGTACGATCGCCGCCGAGTCGCAGCGGCTGATCAACGAGACCTACAGCGCCTTCGTGCAGGGCTTCATGCCGACCCTGGCGCGGCCCGAGGTGGACGTCCTCGACGGGCTGACGACCGCGATCATCGTGGACCAGCAGCGGATGGGCACCGACCCCCGCTCGACGGTGGGCACCGCCACCGACGCCAACGCCATGCTCCGCATCCTCTTCAGCCGGCTCGGCCGGCCGCACATCGGACCGCCGAGCGCCTACTCGTTCAACACCGCCTCGGTGAAGGGAAACGGTTCGATCACTGTCGAGGGCGGCAACAAGACGGCCGTCGAAGCCACCTTCAACCGCACCGGCGGGATGTGCCCCCGCTGCGAGGGCCGCGGCACCGTGTCCGACATTGACCTCACCCAGCTCTACGACGACTCGAAGTCGATCGCCGAGGGTGCCTTCACCATCCCCGGCTGGAAGTCCGACAACTGGTGGACCGTGCGGACCTACGCCGAGTCCGGTTTCCTCGACCCGCACAAGCCGATCGCCAAGTACACCGAGGAGGAGATGCAGGACTTCCTCTACCGGGAAGCGACCAAGGTGAAGGTCGACGGCGCCGGCCTCACCTATGAGGGGCTCATCCCCAAGCTCCGGAAGTCGCTCCTGTCCAAGGACCGGGCGTCCATGCAGCCGTACGTCCGTGAGTTCGTGGACCGCGCGGTCACCTTCACCACCTGCCCCCGGTGCGACGGAACCCGGCTCAGTGAAGGAGCCCGCAACTCCAAGATCAAACAGATCAGCATCGCCGACGCCTGCACCATGGAGATCCGTGACCTCGCGCAGTGGGTACGCGGCCTGGACGAGCCCTCGGTGGCCCCGCTGCTCGCCGTCCTCCAGCAGACCCTCGACTCGTTCGTGGAGATCGGACTCGGCTACCTCTCGCTGGAGAGGCCCTCGGGCACCCTGTCCGGCGGCGAGGCCCAGCGCGTCAAGATGATCCGCCACCTCGGCTCCGCACTCACCGACGTCACCTACGTCTTCGACGAGCCCACCATCGGCCTGCACCCCCACGACATCCAGCGCATGAACAACCTGCTGCTGCGACTGCGCGACAAGGGCAACACCGTGATCGTCGTCGAGCACAAGCCGGAGGCCATCGCCATCGCCGACCACGTCGTCGACCTCGGCCCCGGGGCCGGCACGGCGGGCGGCAGCATCTGTTTCGAAGGAACTCTCGAAGGACTGCGCGCATCGGGCACGGTCACCGGCCGCCACTTCGACGACCGGGCGGCCGTCAAGGACGGCGTGCGCAGGCCCACCGGCGCGCTGGAGATCCGAGGCGCGACCTCACACAACCTCCGGGATGTCGACGTCGACATCCCGCTCGGTGTGCTCACCGTCATCACCGGCGTCGCCGGCTCCGGCAAGAGCTCCCTCATCCACGCCTCGATCCCGGCGGGCGAGGGCGTGATCTCGATCGATCAGAGCCCCATCCGCGGTTCCAGGCGCAGCAATCCGGCAACGTACACCGGGCTCCTCGACCCCATCCGCAAGGCCTTCGCCAAGGTCAACGGTGTGAAGCCGGCCCTGTTCAGCGCCAACTCCGAGGGTGCCTGCCCCACCTGCAACGGCGCCGGCATCGTCTTCACCGACCTCGGCATGATGGCCGGCGTCCCCAGCCCTTGCGAGGACTGCGAGGGCAAGAGGTTCCAAGCCTCGGTCCTCGACTACCACCTCGGCGGCCGCGACATCAGCCAGGTCCTCGCGATGCCGGTCACCGAGGCCAAGGAGTTCTTCCACTCCGGCGAGTCCCGCATCCCGGCCGCACACAAGATCCTTCAACGCCTCGCGGACGTCGGCCTCGGCTACCTCAGCCTCGGCCAGCCCCTCACCACCCTCTCCGGAGGCGAGCGCCAGCGGCTCAAGCTCGCCACGCACATGGGAGAAAAGGGAGGAGTCTACGTACTCGACGAGCCGACCACCGGTCTGCACCTCGCCGACGTGGAACAGCTGCTCGGCCTGCTCGACCGGCTCGTCGACTCCGGTAAGTCGGTCATCGTCATCGAACACCACCAGGCGGTCATGGCACACGCCGACTGGATCATCGACCTCGGCCCCGGCGCCGGCCACGACGGCGGCAGGATCGTCTTCGAAGGCACCCCCGCCGACCTCGTCGTTGCCCGCTCCACCCTCACGGGCGTACACCTTGCGGCTTACGTCAGAGCCTGAGGGAACGGGTCGTTGAAGCCGGTTGAGGCCCGGGAGCGAAGGTCCCGGGCCTCAACTGTGCTGCGCCTTGATGGCGGCGTCAGCCGCGGGCGGCCTGCCGGATGAGGTCGGCGACGGCATCGGGCTGCGAGACGTACACGGAGTGGCTGGCGGCCACCTCGACCGTCTGCGCCCCGATCCGGTCGGCCATCGCCAGCTGGGCGGGCGGCGGGATCATGCGGTCGTCCGTGGCCACCAGGTACCAGGACGGCTTGCTGCGCCAGGCCGGCTGGGAGACGGCGCCCGTCAGGGCGCCGACGCCCCACGGGACCTGGGAGTCGGCCATGAACTCGGCCTGGGCGCGGGGGAGGTCACCGGCGAAGGAGTCGGCGAACTGCTCGCGGTCCAGGAAGAGGAAGCCCTCGTCGGGCGGCAGGATCGGCGGTACGGGGGCTCCGGCCGGCGGGTCGGAGATCAGGGTGTTCACCGACTCGCTCTTGTCGGGCGCGAAGGCGGCGATGTAGACCAGCGCGGTCACGTTCGGGTGGTTGCCCGCTTCCGTGATCACGACCCCGCCGTAGGAGTGGCCGACCAGGGTCACCGGCCCCGGCAGCGAGTCGATCACCTGGTGGGTCGCGGCCACGTCGCCCTCCAGCGAGAGCGTGGGGTTCTGCACGACGGCCACCCGGAAGCCGTCGGCCTTGAGGGCCTCATGGACTGCCTGCCAGCCGGATCCGTCCACGAAACCTCCGTGGACGAGCACGACGTTCCCCCGCTGCGCGTTGTCGCTCAAGATTCCTCCAGTGCTCCTGCGGGCCCGGATGAGTGGCCCGTGGTCAAAACACTAGGAATGCAACCCTTTACGCCGCTTCCGTCATGTGACGTAGGGAGTGACGGGGCCCGGAGCACGGCCCGTCAGCGCGTCGCGCAGCCCGGCGCGGGAGGTGATGCCGAGCTTGCCGAAGGTGCCGCGCAGGTGGGCGGCCACGGTGCGGTGGGACAGGAAGAGCTGAGCGGCGACCTGCTTGTTGGTGAGCCCCGTGGCGGCGAGCTGGGCGGTCCGCCACTCCTGAGGGGTCAGCAGCACGGCCGGTCCGTCGACGGACGGGGTGGGCGTGACGGGAGCCGGGAGCCGGCCGCTTGCCCGCAGCTCCGCGGCCGCGCGGCCGCTCCACGGGGCGGCGCCGAGGCGCTCGAAGGCACTGAGGGCGGCTTCGAGGTGTGGGCGTGCCGCGACGCTCGCCTGCGACCTGCGGAGCCGTTCGCCGTAGGCCAGTCGGATCCGGGCCAGGTCGAAGGGCCAGCGCTCCGCGCCGGGTGTGGCGATGGCCTCGTCGAAGAGATCGCGGTCCACGGCGTGCGGGTCGGCCAGGGCGGTGGCCGCCCGTGTGTTCATGGCCAGCCGCGCCGAGAGGGAGGGGACGCCGGCGGCCCGGACGGCAGCCAGATGGGCGGCCGCCTCGGCATGGTGGCCGGAGCGGGTCGCCGCCTCGGTGAAGTCCCAGACGAGCGACAGGGCGTGCGGTACGTACGGCGCCGGCCGGCCCGCAGGGCTGATGAACGCCAACTGCTGGTAGGCGGAGTCGAAGTCGCCGCGCCCCAGCGCGGACAATGCCTTGATGTGCGCGGAGTACACGCGCAGGGTGCCCAGCCCTCGGGGGTTGCCCCAGGACGCGAGCCGGTCGGCCACGTTCTGCGCGGAGTCCTCGTCACCTCGTGCGGCGGCCAGCAGTCCCTGCAACCGGTGGCCCGACCGGGCATGGAGCCGGTAGTCGTGGGTCGCGCACCAGCCCAGGGCCTCGTTCGTCAGCTCGGTGACCTCGTCCCACCGGCCCCTGGCATAGGCGTCGTCGGCCAGGAGCAGCAGGGCGGGTATGGCCGAGGCCACGGCTCCGTCGCCGCGGCCGTCCTCGACCACGCGCAGCAATGAGGTACGGCAGCCCGGCAGCCTGTCCACGGGGGCGGCGCAGGCTGCCGTACGGACGATGCGGGAGGGGTCGGCCTGCCGGTGGAGGCCGGCGATCAGCGCGTCGAGACGGGGCAGCACCGGCAACGCCGTGCGGACCGGGTCACCGAGGGTCCCCCGCAGAACCGGTAGCAGCGGGTCGGGGCTGACCGGGCCGAACCGTGCCAGGACGGTGTCGAGGGACTGCCACAGTTCCCGCCGCCCGCCGAAGAAGCACGCAGTGGTCAAGGTGTGGAGTGCCTCGCGGATCATCACGTCCCCGGCCGGGGGCCGACCGGCATCGCCGGTGAGCGCGCCGACCAGCAGCCGGTGGGCGCCGGCCGCGTCCCCGTCGCAGTGGAGGAGCTCCCCGGCCGCCGCCGTGGCGGCGGCCGGAGTCGTACCGGCCTGCGGGTCGACGGCCGCGACCTCGGCGAGAAGGACGCGTACGCCACGCAGGTCGCCGGTGACATTGGCGCTCAGACAGGCGGCCTCGGCCAGCCGCCGGCCCTTGGCCGGCCCCGAGCCGCTGAGCTCCGAAGCGCGCAGCAGGGCGGCGACGGCACCAACGGCGTCACCCTGGCGCAGGGTGGTGTAAGCGGACTCGTGCAGCAGGGCGGCCACCTGCTCGTCCGGCCCCACGGTGGCGCGGGCCAGGTGCAGGGCCCGGCGTACGGATCCCTCCGGGAGTACGTCGGCCAGCGCCTGGTGCGCCCATCGGCGCTCGGAACTGGTCGACAGCTCCATGACGGCAGAGCGGGTCAGCGGCTGCCGGAAGACCAGGCGCCCGGCCCCGGCGTCCACACGTACCAGCCCGGCTCGCTCGGCAGCCGAGAAATCCGCGAGGGCCCCTGGCCCGTCGCCGGTCCGGGGCAGGAGGCGAAGGTCGCCCGAGTCGTCGAGCGCCGCGAGCAGGAGCAGCTTCCTCGTGGCCTCGGGCAGGTCCGTGACCCGCTCGGAGAAGATCGTCCGCAGCCGCTCGGTCAGCGGCAGCACCATCGGCAGCGCACGTGACCGCGTCTGTTGCGCGAGACTGAGCGGGACGGGCAGCTCCAGTAAGGCGAGGGGGTTCCCACAGGCCTCCGCGAGCAGCCTTCGACGGATCGCGGGCGCCATGGCCGGAAAGCGGTGGGTCACCAGCTCGATGGCCGCATGCGCGTCGAGCGCCTGCACCTCGTGCACCTGGATCCCGGTGCCGGGGGGAAAAGCCGCTTTCCGACGGGAGGCGGCGAGCAGCGCGACGCACCCGTCGAGGTGACGGGCGACGCTCTCCAGAACCGCCGCACTGGGCCGGTCCAGCCATCCGTAGTCGTCGATGACCAGGGCCAGCGGGCGGCTCCTGGTGCCCGTTCGGGACAGCAGGTTCCGCATCGCGTACGCGACGGCCGACGCCTCCTCCGGTTCGCCCGCCGTCAGCCCGAGAATCGTCTGGAGCGTGTGCGCCTGCGGCGCGGGCAGGGAGGCGAGCCCTCCCGCCAAGGGCAGCAGGATCTGGTTCAGCCCCGCGAAACCGACATGGCGATCGAACGGCGCTCCGGCAGCCCGCACCACGCGGAATCCGCGGTGCGCCGCCTGCCGCGCCGCGACATCGAGCAGCACGCTCTTGCCGACTCCGGGCGCACCCGTCAGGAACAGCGCGCCACTGCGGGTGACGGCCTCGGTGAAGAGCGAGTCGATCAGCGCCAGCTCCGCCGATCGCCCGACGAGACGGCCCGTATCGCTGTGGGACCCGCGCCGAGCGATCGCGTGCCCGGGCGCCGGGGCGAGGGCGGATGCGCGGGCCGCGGCACCACGAACAGGGGCGGAGGGCTGGAGGAGGAGGCTGTTCATCACGCTGTGGCCTCTCGGACGAGGGCGGCGACCGCGCCGTGCTGCGCTACGTGGACGGCGTGGCTGCCGATGGCCTCGACCGAGGTCGAGCCCGCGCGCCCCGCCATGGACCGCTGCGCCGACGGCGGGATCATGCGGTCCTCGGTGGCGACCAGGTACCAGCTGGGCTTGTGTCGCCAGGCCGGCTCGGTGACCGTGCCGCCGAGGGCGTCCAGGCCCCAGGGGACCTGGGCATCGGCCATGAACGCGGACTGCCCCGCGGGCAGATCGGCGGCGAAGGCTTCGTGGAACCTGTCCCGGTCCAGGAAGAGGAAACCGTCCCGCGGAGGCAGGAGGGGTGGCACTGGCGCCGCCGGGGACCGTTCGGCCATGAGCATGCCGACCGACTCGCCCTTGTCGGGGGCGAAGGCGGCGATGTAGGCCAGCGCCGCGACGTTGGCGTGCGTTCCGGCCTCGCTGACGACGGCCCCGCCGTAGGAGTGGCCGACCAGGAGGGCAGGGCCGTCGAGCGCGTCCAGCACCCGGCGGGTGGCGGCGACGTCGCCTTCGAGCGACAGCGTCGGGTTCTGGACCATCCGGATGCGGAAGCCGTCCCGGATGAGTTCCTCGTAGACGCCGCGCCAGCTGGACCCGTCCAAGAACCCACCGTTCACGATCACGATGTCTCCGATGGTGGGCACGTTGTCTCCCGGGGTGGAGGGACAGGCCCCCACGGGTCCGTCCGGCTGACCCCAGTCAACGCGCTCGCAAGAGCCCGGCCCACGCAGAACAGCACGCAGAAGTTCCGCACCCGGAAACTGCGCGAGGCATCAGGGAGCGGCGGCCGCCAGCTCCTGGCAGCGGCGGCTCGCGTCGGCGTCGCCGACCGCCTCGAAGACCTCGGCTGCCCGCGCGTACGCCCGGCCGCTCTCGTCGGGCCGGCCCTCCTCGGCGAGCAGGGACGCCAGTGTCTCCAGGGCGCGGGCCTGCTGGACGGGTACCTGGGCCTGCTCCATGAGGCTGATCGCCTCGGTGAGCTCGGTGATCGCTTCGGCCCGGCGGCCGAGCAGTCCCAGACATTCACCGACGCGGGACAGGACGATCGGCCGGAGGAACGCCGCCATGCCCGGAGTCGCCCCGGAGCGGTCGTCGTTCAGCAAGCTCCACAACTCCTGGTACTGCTCCAGAGCCTCGGCGTGGCGTCCCGCGTCGCGCAGACAGGTGCCGAGGGCGCCGAGACACTGGCAGTACCCGTCGATGTCCCCGGCGGCCTTGAACATCTCCGCCGCCAGGGTCTCCGCCGCCGTGGCCTCGTCGAGCCGTCCGAGCCTGCGGAGCGCGGCACCCGCGTGATGGTGGGCGGAGGCGATCTGCGCAGAGGAGGTGCAGCGCGTCGCGAGGTCCAGCGCCTCGGTGGCGTACCGCAGTGCCGTCTCCGGCTCGTCCCTCGGCACCAGATGGACCCAGGCCAGCGAGTTGAGCTGGCCGGCCCGCCGGGGCGGATCGTCCAGGACGGCGGCGGCCTCGGCACCGAGGGTGAAGACCTCGTACCAGTGCGGCGCGTGCATCCACCGGTCGGCGAACTCGTACAAGGACTCGGAGCAGTCGAGGACCGCGGAGTGCCGGCCTTCGCCCGCCGCGGTCCGCAGCGCGCTCAGCCAGCCGTCGGCGTTCACGCGCAGCCACTGGTCGGCCGCCTCCGGTGTGGGCAGTTCGGCGAGGTCGGGATCGGGGCGCTCGGGACGGCCGTACGCGGGCTCGAACCAACGCCCGGCGGTGATGGCCATCCGCAGCAGCCAGGACCTCATCGTCTCGCCGATCGCCTCCCGCTCGTCCTGTGGATCCTCGGCCTTGAGCCGCTCGCGGGCGAACAGCCTGACCAGGTCGTGGAAGCGGTAGCGGCCCGCCGCGCCGTCCTGGAGCAGGCCGAGGTCGATCAGCTCGTCGAGCACGTCCCAGGCGTCCGACAGGGAGATCTCGCCGACCACCGCGGCCAGGGCGCTGTCGAAGTCCCGGCCGGGTACGAGGGCCAGCCGGCGGAAGACCTTCCGTGCGGGCGGGGCGAGTTGCTCGTACGACATCTGGAACGCGTTGGCGATCTTGAGGTCGCCGGACTTGAGCTGGTCGAGGCGGCGCTCGTCGTCGGCCAGCCGGGTGGCGAGCTCGGCGGCGCTCCACGCCGGGCGGCTGACCAGCCGATTCCCGATGATCCGCACCGCGAGGGGCAAGCCGCCGCACAGCTGCGCGAGCTGAGTCAGTACCGACTCGCTGTCCTTGGCCCTGTGGTCCCGCATGATGCCGGTCAGCAACTGCGTGGTGTCCGGCAAGGGCAGCGGGCCCAGGTTCAGCCGGCGTACGCCCTCCAGGCCCGCCAGGAGCCGACGGCTGGTCACCAGAGCCCGGCCCAGACCTCCCCCGGGCAGCAGGGGGCGGATCTGCTCCTCCGACGAGGCGTTGTCGAGCACGACGAGTACGCGCTTGTCCCGGAGCAGCGACCGGTACAGCGAGGCGCACCCGGCGGTGTCGGGGGGCATCTGTTGATCCGGGACTCCCAGCGCGCGAAGCATCGGCGCCAGCGCCTGATCGGCGGCCAGCGGACTTGAGGACATGCCGAACAGGTCGATGAAGTACACCCCGTCCGGAAAGTCCGGGCGCAGGGCATTGCCGGCATGGATGGCGAACGTGGTCTTGCCCAGACCGGCGGGCCCGGTGATGAGCCCCACATGGGCGACAGCCGTCGAGTCCGCGTCGTGGACGAGGTTCCTCGTCCATGCCAGTTCAGCGATCCGGCCGGTGAAGTCGTCTATCCCGCGCGGGAGTTCGCACAGTCCCGTCGGGCGCGTCCAGTGGTCCCGCAAGCGGCCGTCACGTGCCAGCTCGATGAGCTGCTTGCGGTCGGACCCTTCCAGCGCGAAGGCGTCCGCGAGCGCGGTGACGGTGCGCTGCTGAGGCCCTTTGCTGCGTCCCCGCTCCATGTCCGACAGGGTGCGGGCGCTGACGCCGGAGGCTTCGGCGAGCTGCTCCAGTGTGAGGCGTGCCGCGTGCCGATGACGGCGTAGCAGTTCCGCGAAACTGGGCGTGGCAGCGATGAGGGGCACTCCTTACCGTGCTGTCGTACATGCGATCCACTGGTGACGGCCGCAATCCTACTCAGTGGATATGGATAACTACACCTCAATCAACGCAAGTTGGTGGAGCGTCGGTGGCGGTTGACCTGTTCCTCATCAAGAGGATGCTCTGCGGGTGAGCGCGTCGCGCAGCCCGCCGCGAGAGGTGACGTTCAGCTTTGGGAAGACGCTCCGCAGATGTGCGGCCACGGTGCGGGGTGACAGGAAGAGCTGGGCGGCGATCTGCTTGTTGGTCAGCCCCGTGGCGGCCAGTTGCGCGATCTGCTGCTCCTGCGGAGTCAGCGGCGTTGTGCCGCCGTCCTCGGCCGATGCCGCGGTCGTGACGAGGATGCCGCTCGCCCGTAGTTCGTTCGCCGCTCGCGCACACCACGGCTGGGCTCCCAGGCGCTGGAACGTGCCGAGCGCGGTCGCCAAGTGGACGCGGGCGGCGCTTCCCGCTTTGGCTCTGCGCAGCCTCTCGCCGTACGCCAGACAGATCCGCGCCCAGTCGAAGGGCCATCGTTCGGCGCCGGGCGCGGCTACGGCCCTGTCGAACAGATCGTGGTCGATGGCGTCCGGGTTGGCCAGGGCCTCGGCCGCGTCGGTCATCATGGACAGGTGCGCCGAGAAGGACGGGATGCCGGACTGCCTGACCGCGGCGACGTGTGCGATAGCCTCGGCATGGTGACCGGTCCGCGTAGCGGCCTCGACGAAGTCCCAGAAGAGCCAGAGGGAATGGGGCATGTGCGAGGGCAGCGTGCCGGGAGTGCCCAAGGAACGCAGGCAGCGGTACGCACCTTCGAAGTCGGCGCTGCCCAGCGCGGACAGGGCCCGTATGTGGGAGGCGTAGACCTGGAGCGCGCCCAGTCCTCGGGGATTCCCCCAGAGCACGAGCCGGTCGGCGATCTCGCGCGCGGTCTCGTTCTCACCCCGTGCGCCGGCCAGCAGACCCAGCAGGAAGTGCCCCGTCCATCCCAGCAGGCGGTAGTTGTGCGTCGCGCACCAGCGCAGCCCGTCGTTGGTGAGGTCCGCTAGGTCGTCCCACTGTCCGCTGGCGTAGGCGTCGTTCATCAGGAGGAAGTGGGCCTCGATCGCGGTGGCGATGGCGCCCCCGTTGCGGCCGTCGTCGACGACGCGCCGCAGGGCACTGCGGCAGTTGGGCAGGCGGTCGACGTAGGAACTCGCGATGGCCGTCCGCACGATGCGCCGGGGGTCGGTCTCGCGGGTGAGGCCGAGGACGAGCTCGTCGAGCGTGTCCAGAACCGCGGGTGCCGCGTGAGCGGGGTCACCGAAGGCGCCGCGGAGCACGTACAGCAGCGGATCGGGAGAGTGTCGCAGAACATCGGCGACCGCACTGTCGAAGGCCTGCCACGTCTCGGACCGACCGCTGAAGAAGCACACCATGAGGAGGGTGTGCAGTGCCTCGCGCAGGATGTCCTCGTCCGTGTGGCCCGGGCGGGCATGACTGCGGATCGCACCCGCGAGGAGCTGGTGGGCCGTGTCGGCATCGCCCTCCCCGTTGAGGAGTTGGCTGGCCGCCGCGACCGCCGCGGCAAGCGAACCGGTGCCCATGGGGTCGGCGAGCACGGCATTGTCCAACAGGCCGCGTACGTTGCGCAGGTCACCGGTGACGTTGGCGCCGAGACAGGCCGCCTCGGCCAGGATCCTGCCCCTGGCCTTTCCCACACCGGTCAGCTCGGAGGCGCGGAGCAGGGTGGTGATGGCGCCGACGGCGTCGCCGCGACGCAGGGTCCGGTAGGCGACATCGCGCAACAGCGCGGCCAGTTGATCGTCCGGCCCGACGGCTGCGGCGGCCAGATGGCGGATCCGGCGCTCCGATCCCTCCGGGAATTCTTCGGCCAGGTCCAGGTGTCCGCGACGACGCTCCGCACTCGTCGACAGCTCCATGACCGCGGAACGGGTGAGGGGGTGCCGGAAGGCCAGCCGCCCCGTCAGGGAGTCCACTCGTAGCAGGCCCGCCCGCTCGGCGGGGGCGAGCCGGGACAGGACGTCGGAGCTGTACACGGCCCGCTCGAGGACGTGCAGATCACCGGAGCCCTCCAGAACGGCGAGCAGGAGAAGCTCGCGCGTCGATTGCGGCAGGGCGCCGACCCGTTCCGAGTAGACGCTCTTGAGGCGTTCGGAGAGGGGCAGTACAGCCGGCAGCGGTCCCCGCTCCGAGTGTTGTGCCGCGTTGAGCGGGACGGGCAGTTCCAGCAGAGCCAGCGGGTTGCCGGCGGCCTCGGCGACGAGGCGCTGGCGGACCCTGGCCGTCATGGCCGGAAAATGCTCTGCCACCAGCTCGTTCGCGGACTCCTCGTCCAGGGGATGCACCTCGTACACGGGTACTCCGGTGCTGCTGAGGAAGGACTCGTCACCGGACCGGGATGCCGCGAGCAGGGCCAGCGAACCGGTCGTGACCTGACGGGCGACGGTGCCCAGCACCACGGCGCTGGGCCGGTCGAGCCAGGCCGCGTCGTCGACGACCAGCGCGACGGGGCCCTGTTTCGCCGTGGTTCGGGCCAGCAGGACCTGAACGGCGTTGGCGATGGCGAGCAGTTCGGCCGGCTGCTCCGAGGACAGCTCGCGAACCGCCTGGAGCGTTTGCGCCTGCCGTAACGGCAGAGCCGGGATCTCCTCCGCCAGGGGCTGGAGCAGTTGGGCGAGACCCGAGAAGCTGACCCGCTGCTCGAACTGCGAGCCGACCACCCGCAGAACCGTGAAACCCGCCTCTGCCGCCCGCTGCGCCGCGGCGTCGAGCAAGGCACTCTTCCCCACTCCCGCCTCTCCCGACAGCACCAAGGCGACGCCCCGGGTGGCGGCGGAATCGAAGAGGTCGTCGATCAGCGCCAGCTCCGCCGAACGCCCGACGAGACGGCCCGCTGAACGCGTTCCGCCGTCATCTGCGGGGTCCTTGCGGCCTTCCGGGGGCGACGGCGTACGGGACGACATAGAGGCCTTCCACTGCACTCGAGCCGGATGTACGGCATGACGGAAGGAGGGGGCAAAAGATCAATTTGTGAACGAGCGGGGCTCACATTGGCAGATCTTGCTCCGTGCGCCAAGCCCTCCTACCGGTCACCTCGCGGGAGTGCTGCCCGCACCCCCGCCGATGGCTGGAGAACTGCCCATACGGCGCTATAGAGATGAACCGTCTGAAATCCCACTGGGTCATTTGACCGAAGCTGCGTGACCGCCGGCCGTCTAGCGTGGTGATGTGTCCCGAGGCTCATCAGGGGGTTGCTGACGTGACTGTGACTATGGCTGAGACGGCTGAGACGGGAACCGTGCGGTGCGGTTCGATCAGGGTCGCCCTGAGGGCGAGCGATGCCTTCCTGGAACATGCGACCGGCGCCTACCTGCAGTCGTGTTCCCGCGTGAACATCGTCACCCAGCACGGACTTCCCGACGCGGACGTGTCCGTCATGCTGATGCACAGCCTGAACGAGGACTGGCTGAGGGTCCTCAGGCAGGACGCCGCGCGCGCGGTCGGCGCGCCCGTCCCGGTCGTGGTGATGGCCGATCACGTCGACGAGCGGCAACTCACCACGGCGGTCGAGTACGGGCTGACGAGCTTTCTCTACCGGAGCAGCTCCAGCCTCGAGCAGCTTCTCGACGCCACGATCGAGGCGAGTTCCGGACACAGTCGCATACCGGATGAACTGGTGGGCCACCTGATTTCCGAACTGGGCCATCAGCAGCGACAGCAGACGCTTGCGCAGGTGTCGCGCAGGGGTGGACTCGCGACCCGGGAGATCGAGGTGCTCCGCATGCTGTCCGAAGGGATGAGCACGCTCGAGATCTCCGAGAAGATGAGCTACTCGGAGCGGACGATCAAGGGAATCGTCCATGACACCGTGAAGCAGCTGAACTGCAAGAACAGGACGCAGGCCGTGGCGTGTGCGGTCCGGTCCGGAATTCTCTGAACGTCCGGGCATGCGGGATGCGGGAGCTCGGTTGCATGCGGTTCTTCCGGGCTCCGGCGTCTATTCACTTCCCTGATGGTCCATCAAAGACAGGTGAAATCGAATGCAATGGAGCATATCCAGGGCGGCAGGCGTGGTGACGGCCTCCGCGATGGTGTCCGTGCTCGCCGCGGCCCCCGCGACCGCGACGAACTCCCGGGTCGTCCTGAGCCACTACTACGACTCGGGCACGGAGATCGTTCCCTCCGAGAACATCGTCTGCGCCCCGGGTGGCCAGGCGATCCAGGGGAGGGCCACGTTCGGAACTCGGCCGGGTGATGTCTGGCAAGGCACGACGACCTACGACTACTGCCTCTATCCCGAGGCCACGCCGGGCCAGTACCGCTACATCGGGACGGAAACGCTCACGGGCTCGGCAGCGGGGTGCGGAACCGGATCGTTCACCTGGATCGGCGTGGGCACCACGGCGGGCGGCGGCACCTGGCGGATCGTCTCGGGATCGGGGACGGGCGACCTGGCGGGCGCGCGGGGGAGAGGGACGAACACCGCGACGACCAGCCCGACGTGGGAGAACTACGGTGACTTCAAGGGTGCGTTCGCCTGCTGAGACGCGACGCGGATGCGGTCGTGGCCGTCGTGGTGTCCCAGTCGATGTGGTGGCCGTAGGTCAGCCGGCTCTGCTCGCCGTTGGCCAGCCGCGGCAGGACCAGCGGCACCAGCAGGTCGCGGATGACCGTCCGGCCGGGCCCCCGGCCTTGTTGTTGATCCGGGCGGCCTGCTTGACGATCCGTTCGACGCACGGGCGTCGCAGCTCCTCCCGGCAGCGTCACCACGATGCTCGACCGGCTGGAGAAGGCCGGCTACCTCACCCGCAGCCCGCACCCCACCGACCGCGGTGGCCGCCGGGCCTCCGGACCCCGCCGGACCGGAGCCGCCGGGAGTCGGTGACCCGGGCCACCGATGCCTGCCGTGTCAGGCCGACGCAGCCGGACCCGGAACGGGCGTGAGTTCGGTCCGTGCCCGCGTCACCGCGTCGTAGAGCGCCTTCGGGTCGTCCGCGTGCAGCCTGATCACCTTGACGAGGTGGGGTGCGCCGAGGAATTTCGGTGCGTTGACCGGTTCGGTCGGGGTGAGCGGGAGGGAGGTCTGTGAGCCGATGGGCAGGTTCAGCTCGCCGTCCTTCTTCTCGTGGGTGAAGCGTGTCTCGCGCCGGACGGAGGCGATCTGGTCGTGCGGGTACGCGGACGTCGACGTGGGCTGCCTGCCGGATGCGCAGGGCGCCGTCGGCCAGGACGTGCGGCCGCGTGACGGAGGCGGCGTGCAGCCGCGTGACGGAGGCGGCGTGCAGCCCGAGAACGAACAGGACCGTGTACACGTCCACGACCAGCAAGACGGTGTGGATGACCGGCCAGTCGGCGAGCAGGTAGGACAGGGCGACGGTCTCGACGACGCACGCGAACGTGAGGCCGTACATCATGATCGCCTGGTCGCGGCCGTGTGAGAAGAACGCGTCGGCGCCGTCGACGCCGTGCCGGCGGCGGGCGGCCCACCGCACCAGGCTCGCCATGAGGCGCAGCTCGTGCGTGAGGAACCGCAGCGCGGGCCACCGGGCGGAGGTGGCGGGTGGGGGCGGGGTCTGCCGGGTCTCGGGAGTCGTCATGACGCGTCTTCCTGTCGATGTGCCGCGAGTTCCTTTGCGTGGCGGACGGCAGACGCCGGGTCCGGGGCCGGGTCCGCGAGGATGACGTCCGCCAGGCCGCCACCGTTCTCGCCGGTTCGCATGAGCCCCAGTGCAGACCATGACGTCGCGGCAACGTCAAGGACGGTCCGAGCCGCGGATCCCGTGTCCTGCGCCACCGTCGCCGGAGGGTGCCAGGAGCGACCCGAGGCCGCCCAAGGCCGGTTTGACCTTGCCGCGACGTCAGGGTTTGTACTGAGTGACATCCCCCGGGGCGCACCGAGCTCACGGGACGGCAACCCACCCGAGAGGACTCCCGGATGACTGCGACCACCGCTGTCGAGAAGAACATGGCCCTGCTGCGCACCGCGTACCGGTTGGTGGAGAGCGGCGACATCGACGCTGCCGAACAGCTGCTGAGCGAAGACTTCATCGCCAACGTCCCCGGATGCCCCGACCCGCTGCACGGCCGGGAGACCTGGCGGACGGGCACGCGGATGATGAAGGACGCGTTCCCCGACCTGAAGATCGACGTGCGGGACATGTTCGGCGTCGGCGACAAGGTGACGGTGCTGGTCCACTTCCAGGCCACGCACCTGGGTGCGTTCCAGCAGTTCGAGGCGACCGGACGGCAGGTCGGCTACCGCAGCGTCGAGGTCTACCGCTTCGAGGGCGACCGGATCGCCGAGGAATGGGTCGCGCCGGACCTGATCAGCCTCTTCCAGCAGATTTCACCCGCCCCCGCCCCCGCCCACTGATGCCGGTCCGTCCACCCGCGGTATGCCAGGGATCGAGATGGTTCGGCTCCTTCTGCTGCTCCGGCGGCTCCGTGCCTGACCGGTCGACGGCAACGCGTCAGAGGCCCCTTCCCGTTCACGGCGTGGCCGAATCCACGGGAAGTCACGAGCCGGGTGTGTCGTGTGACGCCCGTACGGGTTCCCGGACGCGCCGGGGCAGGGGAGGGGCCGGCTGCGTGTGGCTGCGTCGAAAGGTGCCGCGGGCTGCGCCGGCGGACGGGTGGGTCAGGGTTCGTCGAGGCCAGGTGGCGCGTCAACGCGGGGAGGCCTGGAGGGGGAGTGCTCACGCTCCCCGGACGCTCGTTCCGGAGACGCGCTATGCCTGCGGCGGTACGGGCCTGGTGAGCCCCATCAGGTGTTCGACGGTCGGGTTGCCCAGGCTCGGCGTGGTCAGGGGAACGTTGTCGGGGCGCCGCCTGAGGCCGTTCAGGAGGATCTCGAGGTAGCGGCGCCAGATGTCGGGCTGCGTGCCCTGCGCGAATTGGGAGGCCGCGCTGAGCATGTGCTGGATGACGGGGATGTCGGAGGGCGTGATCTCGGTCCGGAGCTGCCCGCTTTCCTGGGCCCGGCTGATCAGGGACTCGAGGAGCGGCAGCATGCCTTGACGTGCGGATTCGATGGGCCCCGAGCTGTGGCTGCCCAGCATGATCACTTCGTGGAGGCCGCGGTTCTCCGCGAGGTCGGCCGACATCTCGACCAGGAAGTCCACCAGGCCTTCCCAGGGATCCGGATGGGCCAGGGCCCTCTCCGCGGAGGCCTGGCGGATGGCGAGGTCCTGCTCGAACAGTGCGCGCACGAGTGCTTCCTTCGTGGGGAAGCGGCGGTAGACCGTGCCCACGCCGACGCCGGCGTGGTGGGCTATGTCGTCGAGGGTGACCCCCAGCCCGCGCTGCCCGAAGACCTCGCGCGCGGCGCGCAGAATCCGCTCCCGGTTGAGGGCGGCATCCCGCCTCAGCGGGCGGTCGCCGTCCTCCCGAGCGCTGGTCCGGGAACCCTGAGTCATGGCCACATGGTAACCGTGCTGATCACAACCCGGCCGCCCCCGCTCTCCGTGCCCGGCGGCGGCTCCCGTGCGCTCTTCGGGCGCCCCGCCGCACGTCACCCGTGGTGGTCATCCTTGACGCAGTGGAGTCAGCGCAGCGACTGTTCCGGGGCCCGAATCACCGACACGGCCACGGGCGGGTCGCAGCGATGCCGGCTAGGAGTCGTGGACGTTCGCGCCGCCCGGGCCACCCAGACGGGCACTGATCAACTGCTCAGCCCCTTCCGACAGCCGCGCCCGCCGGGCCGGATCCTCGACCCATTCGAGTTCCACCGCCAAGGCCAGTTCGGACCGCATGACGGTCGCCCGGGGAACAGGCACCCGCTGGCCGGGCTTCTCCGTGAACGGCTGCAACTCCGTTGCAACAGCCTGGGACTCCTCCGATGAACTGTGACGGAGTGTGAGGAAAACTCGGGCGAGCCAGTCAGCAGGGACCTTCACCATGAAATCGGTCATACCGAGGCAACGACTGCCGTGAACCTCGGTGACGCCCGAGCCGACGTGACCAAACCCAGACCAGGTACGCGATGGCGCTCCTGCGCCGCGGTGATGGCCCGCTGGTCCGCGCAGAGTCGCCGCTTCCCGTACTCACGGCACCAGCTGGCCGCCGTCTGCTGCTCAGAGCAGCGCCTCCAGCCTGATGGGCAAGTCCGTCAAGCGTTTGCCGGTGGCGTTGAATACCGCGTTCCCGATGGCGGCCGGGACACCCACGATGGTGATTTCCCCCAGTCCCTTGACCCCGATGGGGTCCGCCAGGGGATCCTCCGTGTCGATGAACGCGGCGTCCAGTTCGGGAACGTCGGCGTTGACCGGGACCAGGTAGTCGGCCAGGCCCGCGTTGACGATCCGGCCGTCGCGGTGGTCCGTGACCGTGCCCTCCAGCAGGGCCATCCCGATGCCGCCCACCATCCCTCCGATGGCCTGGCTGTGGGCCAGTTTGGGGCTGATCACGCGGCCCACGTCGTAGGCCGCGAACATCCGGCGGATCCGGACGAGCCCGAGGAGCGGATCGACCGACACCTCGGCGAAGACGGCCCCGTAGCCGTAACTGGAGATCCTCTGGTCGGCGTCGCCGGGCCCCCAGGTGGAGGTGGCCTCCAGGCCCGGCAGGCCCGCGCGATGAAGGATCTCGCGGTAGCTGTCGGTGGCGCCGCTCTCCCCGGAGCCGAGCCGGCCGTCACGGACCGCCACCTTGGCGGGGTCGGAACGGTACAGGGGCGAGGCGGTGTCGGCCACCGCCATGCCGATGAACTTGTTCCGCAGGGCCGTGCACGAGGTGTGGGCGGCGGAGCCCACGCTCGCCATGGTGGTGGCGCCGGCGTGCGGAGGAGCGGACGGGTAGGCAGAGTCCCCCAGCCGGAAGGTGACCTGCCGTGCGGGCAGACCGAGCGCGTCCGCGGCGACCTGCATGACGGAGGTCGTCGTACCCGGCCCCATGTCGCTGGTGGCCGTCGCCACCGTCGCCGTTCCGTCCGCGTCGACCCGAGCGCGCGAGCCGACCTGGCGGCGGTTGTTGTGGTAGCAGGCGGTGGCCATGCCCATGCCGATCAGCAGGTCCCCCTCCGTGCGGCCGCCGGGTGCCGCACTGCGCCGAGACCACCCGAAACGGCGGGCGCCGAGGGCGTAGCACTCGCGCAACTTGCGGGTGGAGAAGGGCAGACGTGTCACCTCGTCCCGGGTGGGTTCGTTGCGGAGCCTCAGCTCGATGGGATCGATGCCCAGGTCGTGTGCCAGTTGGTCCACGGCGGTTTCGAGAGCGAAGGCACTGGTGACGACGCCCGGGCCACGTATCGACGCCGGCGACTGGGTGTCGATGGCGGTGAGCCGGTACCGGGTCCTCGTATGGGGGACGCCGTAGAGGAACTTCGGCAGGTCGGTGAGCCCCTCCTCGTACTGCTCGTAGCGCGAAGTCTCCGTGCGGACCTCGTAGGTGAGGCTCTCGATGCGTCCCGTCACGCCGGCCCCGAGCGCGAGGCGCTGCCGGCTGGCGGGCCGGTACCCGGTGCCGTAGTAGAACTGGCGCCTCGACAGAACGACCTTGACGGGCCGTCCGGCCTGCCGCGCCGCGAACGCGGCCAGGATGACGTGGTCGTAGGCGCGGATGGCACTGCCGAACCCGCCGCCGACGTACTCGCAGTGCACCCGGACGTCCTGCTCGGGGATGCCGAGCGCGCCGGCCACCGTACGGGCCGCGCCCTGGACCCACTGGGACTTGTCCCAGAGCGTGAGCTTGCCGCCGTCCCACCGGGCGATGGTCGAGGGCAGCTCGATCGGGTTGTGGTTCTCCCGGCCGATGGTGAACGAGAGGTCCACCGTGGCGTCCGCCGATCCGAAGGCGCCGTCCGGATCGCCGCGGCTGTAGTCCGGGTTCGACGGCGCCGTGACCGAGACCGCACCGGGGTCGTCGAAATCGGTGAGGGCCGGCCGCCGTTCGTACGTCGCTTCGAAGAGGGACGCTCCGTGGGCCGCGGCCTCCGCCGTCGTGGCCACCACGACGGCGATCGGCTGGCCGTAGAACGCCAGCTCGGTCACCGAATGGGCGAGCCTCAAGGAGTTGAAGTCGGTGAGGACGTGCAGGACGCCGGGGTGGGCGCGGGCCGCGTCCGTGGCGATGCCGGAGACCCTGCCACGGGCCGCCGTTCCGTTGACGATGACGCCGTACAGCAAACCCTCCAGGCGGTGCTCGGCGGCGTACGGGGCGGCGCCCGTGACCTTGAGCCGGGCGTCGACGCGGGAGAGCGCCTGCCCCACGACCTTGTTGGCCATCATCGCCCTCCGATCGTCGTCAGCTGCCGTCGCACGGTCCGCTCCAGGAGCTGGATCTTGAAGGCGTTGCCGGACAGAGCCCGCGCGCCGTCGGCGGCACGGGAGGCCGCCTGCGTCCACGTCGTACGGCCGGGGCGCCGGCCCACCAGAGCCCGCTCCACCCCCGGCAGCCGCCACGGGACGGTGGCGACGCCGCCGACGGCCACGCGGGCGCTGAGGATCACACCGCCCTTGATGTCGAGCGCGACGGCCGCCGACGCGAGGGCGAACTCGTACGACTGGCGGTCCCTGACCTTGAGGTACCCCGACCGCCGGGTATGCGAGCCCGCGGGGACGTGCACGGCGGTGATGAGCTCTCCCGGCCTCAGATCCTGTTCCCGGTGCGGGGTGTTCCCCGGCCGCAGGAAGAACTCCGCGGCCGGGACCGTTCGGGCGCCCCCGGTGCCCCGCAGATGGACGGCGGCGTCCAAGGCCACCAGCGCCACGGCGAGGTCCGACGGGTGCGTGGCCACGCAGTGCGCGCTGGTCCCCAGGACCGCTTGCATTCGGTTGTCGCCGTCGACGGCGTCGCACCCCGCGCCGGGGGAGCGCCTGTTGCACGCCGAGTGCACGTCCCGGAAGTAGGGGCACCGGGGGCGCTGCATGAGGTTCCCGCCGATGGAGGCCATGTTGCGCAGCTGCGCCGAGGCACCCAGCTCCAGCGCCTGCGCGATGACGGGGTACTGGGAGCGGACATCCGGGTGTGCGGCGAGTTCGCTCATCCGGACCAGGGCTCCCACCCGTAGACCTTCGGAGGACACGGCGATGCCCCGGTACGGGAGAGCGTTGATGTCGACCACGTGGGGAGGGCGTTCGACGGTCTCACGCATCAAGTCGACGAGCGTGGTGCCGCCCGCGATGTAGCGGCCGCCGTCGGCCCCTGCGGCCAGTACGGCGCTCTCGGTCGCCGGCTTGCTGAAGACGAAGGGGTACACGCCGGATTCACCCACCCTTCGCAGTCTGCTCGATGGCCGTGACGATGTTCGTGTAGGCGCCGCAGCGGCAGAGGTTGCCGCTCATCCACTCGCGGATCTCCTCCCGGGAGCGGGCATGCCCTTCCGCGATGCAGGCCACCCCCGAGACGATCTGACCCGGCGTGCAGTATCCGCACTGCAGCCCGTCGTGATCGATGAACGCCTGTTGGAGGGGGTGAAGCCGGTCGCCGTACGCGAGTCCCTCGATGGTGGTGACGTGCGCGCCGTCGTGCATGACGGCGAACGTGAGGCAGGAGTTCACCCTGCGCTCGTCCACCAGGACCGTGCACGCCCCGCAGGCTCCCTGGTCGCAGCCCTTCTTCGTGCCGGGCAGCCCCAGGTGCTCCCGCAGCAGGTCGAGGAGCGACGTCCTGTTGTCCACCACGGCGGACCGTGGTTTCCCGTTGACGGTCAGCGCGACCGTCGATGTCGTGCCGGTGCCCGCCGGGGTCAGGACCGCAGAACTGCCGGGCGCGGACCGGGAAGCCGGCAGGGGCAGCCCCACGGCAGCCGTAGACATCACCAGGAAACGCCGTCGGCCCACGGCGGACGCGCCGCCGAACCCACCGGGCATGGATCCACGCCTTCCGGTGACCGGGACCGCAGAGGCCCGCGCCGACGACCGCACACCTCGCGCGGGGCACGGGAAGACGCACTCGATCACCTGAACACTCAGAGAGAACAGGTCGCTACGCAAGGTAGCAGGAGTGGCTGGGCCGTCCTCCCGAATGATCACCTCAACACGGGAGGGTCCCCCGGGAGGCAAAGGCCAGGACTGTACGGGGCCGGCCGGCTGCCAGGAGGTCAGAAGTCCTGCGACGGGTGCGCGGTGCTACCCGGATGCCGGGGCGGGGGCTTCGGCCACGTGTGCCGCAGCTCGTCCTCGGTCATGGCGGACGTGCGCGTTCCCGCAGGCCGTTCCAGTCCGAAGCCCGTCAGCAGCACGTCGACGTAGCGGCGCCAGGCGTCGGGCGCGATCTCGTGTGTGCGGTCGGCGACCGCGCCGATCATGTAGAGGAAGGCGTACACGTCGGGGCTGGCGAAGTCCGCGCGGACGGCGCTGGCCGCGACCGCCCGTTCGGCGATGCCGTCCACGAGAAGGGCGAGTTCTTCACGCATCCGGGCGATCGACGGGACGTCGATGCTCGCGTTGGCGAGGATGACCTCCAACGCGCGGTCAACGGCCCTGAGCTGCGCGGCATCGAGGAGGTAGCGGTACAGCGCTCCACCCGGTGTCGGTTCTTGAGCGGCCTCCGTCGCCAGCCGCAGGAAGATCGTGAACCGCTCGGTGAAAAGGTCGTCGATCAGGGACTGCAGGTCCGGGAACCGTCGGTAGACCGTGGCGACGCCGACGCCGGCCTCGGCCGCGATCTCGTTGAGGGTGACGGTGGTGCCCCGCTCCGCGAACATCCGGTCGGCCGTATCGATGATCAGTCGACGGTTTCGTTCCGCATCCGCTCGCAGTGGGCGTTGGCTGTCCCGGCTCATGCCACGACATTCTCCACCACCCTGTGGTCGCGCCGGTTCTTGACCAGGAGGAGTGCGCCCGTCACGACGCTCCACAGCAGCCAGGAGTAGACCCCGCCGCGCTCGAAGACCCCTGCCGTGCTCGGAGACAGGCCCACGAAGACCTCGCTCAGCAGGCCCAGGGAGCCGACCGTGATGCTGAACGCCCGGTACGCGGCGGGCAGGCCGAGGTTCCGCAGCGCCCCGGCCATGATGACCAGGGTGTTCGCGCACAGAATGCCGATCCCGGCGGCCCCGGCGTGGACGACGAGGCCGATGCTCGGGCCGTCGGGGGAGCCGTGGAACAGCCCGACCAGCACCATCCCGACACCGTGCGCGATCGCCAGCGCGATGACGGCACGCCGGGCACGCCCGGTGACCAAGTGGGCCAGCAGGACCATGCCGGTCGCGAAGAGGATTCCTTCGAGCACGAACGACGCGTTCATGGCCGTGTGCAGGGGAGAGCAGATGTCGCGGCCCTGGAACTGCGCGCCGCACTCCGGCACGCCGAGGTCGCTGATGTAGTTCGCGGCGTAGCTGTACGGCGGCTCGGTCCAGGCCGCCGAGGCGACCGCCTCGACGATCACCCACTGCAACGCGTTCACCACGAGGATGACCGCTCCCAGCAGGAGCTGGACTCTGCGCGACATGGGGATTCCTCTCACGGTCTGAGTAGGTCATCACCCTACAGTTAAGTGGATACTCTCATCCACTTAGTTTGCTCTCAAGGCCCGTGCAGCATCACAAAAATGGAGATCATCACTCCATTTTGGGCGCACGCTAGCACGGAGGGCCATCGCCGCCTACCCGTCACGCAGCATGTCGCGAAGCCCCCCGACGCTCTGGATGTCCGCGGGCGACGGTGGCGCGGCCTGCGGCCCGGAACATCCCGGCGAGCGTGCGGGAAATCCCGCAAATCCGACACTCCGACCCCTGGATATCCGCTCGGTTCAACTCCTTGACAGCGGTTGCACCGCTCCCTTTACTGGCCAAACACGAGACGACCAATCGTTCGGTCGGGGGTTGTGGAGGCTATCGGTCACCACGCCAGCAGAGAGCCGCGGCAGTGGCAAAACCGCCTCACAAAGGCCTGCCCGTCGCGCATTCGACAGACCCCCATTCCCTGGCGCAAGCCACCCCGTCTGGAGAGAAATGGCCATCAACCAGGAGTTGAGTGAAAGAGTGGCCCCGAAAGGGATCAACCCCCTTCGCGTGGCAGCGGCGAGTTTCGTCGGGACCGCTATCGAGTGGTACGACTACTTCATCTACGGGATGGCCGCGGCAGTCGTTTTCGGACCACTGTTCTTTCCCACGGTCTCCCCGGCGGCGGGCACCCTGGCGGCGTTCGCTACCTACTCCGTGGGCTTCGCGGCCCGGCCGCTCGGCGGCATCATCATGGGCCACTTCGGAGACCGGGTCGGCCGGCGGTCCATGCTGCTCATCTCGCTGCTGACCATGGGTCTCGCGACCGTGGGCATAGGACTGCTACCCACCTACGAGACGGCGGGCGTCTGGGCGCCGATCCTCCTGGTGACCCTTCGGTTCATCCAGGGAATCGGCGTCGGCGGTGAATGGGGTGGAGCGGTCCTCATGGCCGTCGAGCACGCTCCCGAGCGCAAGAAGTCCTTCTACGGGAGTTTCCCGCAGATGGGTGTACCGGGCGGGCTGATCATCGCGAACCTGGCGTTTCTGGGGCTCACCACCAGTCTCACCAAATCGGAATTCATGGACTGGGGCTGGCGGGTCCCGTTCCTGGCCAGCTCAGTTCTGATCATCGCCGGTCTCATCATTCGATTCACGGTGACGGAGAGCCCGGACTTCGAATCAGTAAAGAACACCGGATCCGAGCAGCGTCTTCCGATTGTCGCCGTGCTGCGCGAGAACTGGAAAGAAGTCCTCCTTTCCGCCGGCGCCTTCATCGGCATCAATGCGGTGGGCTACATCTTCATGAGTTACCTGCTCTCCTACACGACCGCGGTACTGGGTTTGAGCAGGAACCTCATCCTCACCTTCACCCTGCTCGCGTCCCTGGTGTGGCTCGCCGTCATCCCGTGGGCCTCGGCACTGTCGGACCGGCGCGGCAAGCGTGAAGTCCTTACCGTCGGATCGGTCGGTCTGGCCGTCTGCGCCGCGATCCTGTTCCCGCTGATCAACACCGCGACCCCGGCCCTCATCCTGATCGCCCTGCTCGTGACGGCGGTGTTCATGGGCATCGTCTACGGACCGATCGCGGCACTGTTCTCCGGGCTGTTCAAGGCGGAGGTCCGCTACAGCGGTGCTTCCCTCGGCTACCAGCTCGGATCGGTCCTGGGGGGCGGCATCGCCCCCACCGTCGCCACCGCCCTCTACACGAGCTGGGGATCCACCACCCCGATCAGCATCTACCTGACGGCCGTCACCCTCGTCAGCCTCGGCTGCGTATGGCTCGTCACCCGTGGAACGAGCGGCCGACCTGCGGTCAGCCCTGCGGTCAGCACTGACCCCAGCGGGCTGTAACAGGCCGCACCGCCTTCTCCGTGAGGCCCGCTGAAGAGCCGCGCCTGCCTCATCCCGCAACAATTCGAAGGAGAGTCATGACGTTCAGTTCGAGGAACATGCTCGTAGGCGCGGCAATGTGCGGATTGGCCCTGGTGGCAGGCGCTCCAGGGGTGGCCACGGCGCAGACGAGCGCGACGGCTGCGTCGCTGATCGGCTGCGGATCACTCCCGCCGTTCAGCGCCGGAGTTCCCTTCGCCGCCACCGTGGCGGCCGGTGACCTGCGTACGAGCGTGCTCATCGCCCCCCGGGCGACCGACCCGCAGATGCAGTGCGGAGCCAGGGCCCTCACGCTCCGCACCGACGTCACCTACGGAACGGGCCAGAGCGCCGGCGGACAACTGCGCGGACTGAAACTGGATGTCCAGTTCCCGACGTCCGGCGGTCTCAAGCCGCTCGTCGTGTACGTCCCCGGCGGCGGATTCGTCACCGCCGACAAGTCCCAGTCCCTCGACAAGCGAACCCACATCGCCGAGCAGGGCTATGTGGTGGCGTCCGTCGAGTACCGCACCATCCTCGACGGGGCGACCTACGTCGACGGGGTCGCGGACGTCAAAGCCGCGATCCGGTACCTGCGCGCCCACGCCGCCGAGTTCGGCATCGACCCGAACAACGTCGCCGTCTACGGAGAGTCCGCCGGCGGATACCTGGCTTCCATGGTCGGGACCACCGGCGGGGTCCAGAAGTTCGACCAGGGCGAGAACCTGAACCAGAGCAGCCGCGTCCAGGCCGTGGTCGACCTCTTCGGCGCTTCCGACCTCTCCAAGTTCGCCGCCGACTTCGACCCCGCGACCCGCGGATACTTCGAGAACTCCACCGACAACCCGCTGGTCAAGTACGTCCTGGGCCCCAACCAGCAGGCTCGGCTGCTGGACGTGCCCACAGCCGTCGCCGCGGCCAACCCGGTCACCTACATCGACCGCACCGATCCGCCGTTCGTCCACTTCCACGGCACCCAGGACCGCGTGGTCTCCCCGAGCCAGTCCCTGATACTCCACGACGCGCTGCTCAGGAAGGGAGTCCAGAGCACACGCTTCGTCGTCAAGGACGCCGGCCACGGCAGCCTCGTGCCGAACGGCGACACCAGCGCTCCCATGTGGACCACGACCCAGATCATGAACCGCGTCACGACCTTCCTGGATTGGCGGCTGTGAGGGCTTGATCGGCCCGGCTCCCGGCCCCGTAGCCACGATCCGACCGGGTCGGCGGCTGCGGGGCCGACGCGTTCCTCAGCGGGTGTGGCGGCGGACCGCTTCGAGGAGCTGGTCGATGTCCTCGGCGCTGTGGGAGAAGGCGGTGACGAAACGGACGATCCCCGGCTCCCACCGGTCGTGGTAGAAGGCGTAGCCCTCGGCCAGGAGCCCTGCGGTGACGTGCTGCGGCAGCCGGCAGAAGAGGATGTTCGCCTCGGGGACGGCCAGAAGCCCGGTGTCCGCAATGGCCTTGAGGCCCTCTCCGAGCCGGGTGGCCATCTCGTTGGCCTGGCGGGCGTTGTCCAGCCACAGGCCGTCGGTGAGATACGCATCGATCTGAGCCGTCTGGAAGCGCATCTTCGAAGTGAGCTGGCCCGCACGCTTGGTGCGGAAGGCGAGTTCGGTGGCGATCGCGGGGTCGAAGGAGACGATCGCGTCGGCGGTCATCGCCCCGTTCTTCGTCGCACCGAAGGACAGGACGTCGACCCCGGCCTTCCAGGTCATCTCCGCCGGGGTGGCGTCGAGGTGGACCAGGGCGTTGGCGAAGCGAGCGCCGTCCATGTGCACCCGCAGCCCGGCGTCCCTGGCGATGGCGGACAGGGTGCGGATCTCGTCCAGGGTGTAGACGCTGCCGCTCTCGGTGGCCTGGCTGATGCTGAGTACGGACGGCTGCACGCTGTGCACGTCACCGGCCCGTCGGCGTACCGCCTTCTTCAGCAGTTCGGGGTCGATCTTGGTGTCGGGGCCCGCGACGTCTACGAGCTTGGCGCCGCCCGTGAAGAACTCCGGGGCGCCGCACTCGTCGTGGTTGATGTGGCTGTCGGGGTGGGACAGCACGCTGCCCCAGGGCGGGGTGAGGGCGGCCAGGCTCAGACCGTTGGCGGCGGACCCGGTGGAGACGGGGAAGAGGTCGACCTCCCGCTCGAAGATCTCGCCGAGCCTGCGTCGGGCGCACTCGGTGTAGGGGTCGTTGCCGTACGGGAGGACTTGTCCGGCGGCTGCGTCGGCGACGGCCCGGGCTATCCGAGGGGAGGCCCCGGCCATGTTGTCGCTGATGAAGGCACGGCCGGAGGGGGTGGTGGCGATGGTGGTGCTCATGTGGGGGACTTCCTTGGTACTCAGGTGCTCAGGTGCTCAGGTGCTGATGGGGGAGGCGAAGACGACGGTGATGTCCACCTCATCGGCGCCGGTGCGGTAGAAGTGCGGGGCGTCACCGGCGAAGGCGAGCATGTCGCCGGGACCGAGATCCTGCGGCGCCTCGACCGGGCCGGCGGTGACGTACCCGGTGGCGATGAGCAGGTGCTCGATGGTGCCGGTGGCGTGGGGCACACCGGCGAGCTCCGTCTCGGGCGGGATGCGCAGCCGCCAGATCTCCAGGCTGTTGCCGCTGCTGATGCGGCGCAGCAGCTCCCGGGAGACCTCACCCGGCTCGGCGTCCGTGCCGGCCCGGAAGACCGGCCCGGTGTCGGCGTCGCGCGCCAGCAGGTCGGCGATCGGGATCCGCAGGGCGATCGCGATCGCGTCGAGAGTGTCGATCGTCGGATTGCCGTTTCCGGACTCCAACTGCGACAGCGTGGCCTTGCTCAGCCCGGCACGGCGGGCCATTTCCGCGGCGCTCATGCCGCGCTGCTGCCGCCGCAGCCGGATCTTCGCGCCGACCGCGGCAGCGGTACTGCTCACCGGTCGGCGGCCGGTCGGCGAAGGAGGCGTCATCGGCCATCCCAGGCGGCGCATGAGTGAACCATACGTTCACTATAACGTACGAACCCAGCAAGTCGAACCTGGCGTTCGTTTTAACGAACGACGTCGCGGACCCCTGCTGCGCCGCTCATGGGCGGCCCAGGTGGTGCCCCTTCTTCGCCAGGAACCGTGTCATGCGGTCCCTCTTGTCCTGGCCCCGGCCGAGGAGCGGGCCATGCGATCCAGCAGGGCGTGTGCCTCCTTCAGGAGGTCTGCTGCCGCGACGACGTCGATGACGAGCCCGCAGTCCAGTGCGGCGGCGGCGTCGAGGTTCCGGCCGGCCAGTAGGACCTACCTGCTTGGCGATCGGCTCGCCGACCAGCTCCGGCAGCCCCCGGCACGCCCCTGCGGCGGCGAGGATCCCCAGGCCCGGTTCGGGGTTCCCGAACACCGCGTCGGGGCCCGCGATCCTGATGTCGCAGGCGTCGGCAGTCGGTGGATCCGCTCGAACAAGCGGCTGTTGATGCCTTGCTGTCTCTCATACGCGTTCCACCAGCATCGCGACGCCCTGACCGACGCCCACGCACAGTGTGGCCAGGCCGCGGCGGGCGCCTTCGCGTTCCAGTCGGCCGACCAGGGTGAGCAGGATCCGGGCACCGGAAGCCCCGAGCGGGTGGCCGAGCGCGATGGCGCCCCCGTCGGCGTTGACCCGGTCCTCATCCAGCTTGAGTCGGCGGATGACCGCCAGCGCCTGCGCGGCGAAGGCCTCGTTCAGCTCCACGGCTCCCAGGTCATCGCTCTGCCAGCCCGCCCTGGCCAGCGCCTTCTCAGTGGCGGGGACCGGTCCGAGGCCCATCAGGTTGGGCTGCAGGCCCGCCGACACGGAGGTGACGATGCGGGCGCGCGGGGTCAGGCCGTAGCGCTCGACGGCGGCTCCGCTCGCCACCACCAGGGCGGCCGCGCCGTCCGAGAGCGGGGAGGAGGAACCCGCGGTGACGATCCCGCCCTCCCTGAAGATCGTGCGCAGCGTGCCGAGCTTCTCCAGGGTGGTGGACGGCCGGGGATTCTCGTCCTGGGTGACTGGGCCGTCCTTGACCGGCACGGGCACGATCTCCCGGTCGAAGCGGCCGGCGAGCTGGGCCGCTACGGCCCGTTGGTGGCTGCGGAGCGCGAAGGCATCCGATTCCCTACGGGTGATCCCGTCGAGCGCCGCGACCTCCTCGGCGGTCTCACCCATGGACAGGGTGGTCTTGACCGTCTCGGGTCCGGCGCCGAGGGGCACGGCGCGGTCGGCCGCGGTGAAGCGGGGGTTGGTGAAACGCCAGCCGAGGGACGTATCGACGACCGAGCCGGGCTTGGCCCAAGGGGAGCCGGGCTTCTCCATGACCCAGGGTGCGCGGGTCATCGACTCCACGCCGCCCGCGACCACGACCTCGGCCTCGCCGGCGCGGATGGCCTGGGCCGCGGAGACGACCGCCGTCAGGCCGGAGGCGCACAGGCGGTTGACGGTGTAGCCGGGGACGGTGTGGGGGAGCCCGGCGAGGAGCACGGCCATGCGGGCCACGTCCCGGTTGTCCTCCCCGGCCTGGTTGGCCGCGCCGAGGATGACCTCGTCCACCGCCTCGGCGGGGACACCGGCCCGGCGGACCGCCTCACCGACGACGAGGGCGGCCAGGTCGTCCGGGCGTACTGAGGCCAGGGCGCCGCCGTAGCGGCCCTGCGGGGTGCGGGCCCCGTCGACCAGGTAGACCTCGGGCGTGGTTGCTCTCGTGTGCGCGTACGGCGCCATGCGTTCCACCTCTTGACAGGCAGTTCCGATGTGGGGTTACTTAACCGCACCGAAACGCTAACCGAATGTTCGGTCGGTGGCCAAGGTGGTGAAGAGCACATGGAAAGAGCAACACCCGCACCTGTTCAACAAGGCCCCGCTCATGCGATGTTCGCCGCCGACGAAGCGTCCCGGCACCTGGGCATCGACCTCCGGATGGCAGGTGACGGGACCGCTGTCGCGTACATGGCCGTGACCGCGCAGATGGTCAACGGGCACGGCATGGCCCACGGCGGCTACCTGTTCCTCTTGGCGGACACCGCGTTCGCGGGTGCGTGCAACAGCCACGGCCCCGTGACCGTGGCCGCGGGCGCGGACATCACCTTCGTCGCCCCGGCCCGCCAGGGTGACCTACTGGTGGCGACCGCGCACGAACGCACCCGCTACGGGCGCAGTGGCGTCTACGACGTCACCATCCAGCGCGGCGACGAGGTGATCGCGGAGTTCCGCGGCCGAAGCCGCACCCTCAGGCCTGCCAAGGAGAAGCCATGAGCACCAGCACGACAGTTCCGGACGGCCTGGTCCGCCGACTCGGTGAGACGCCCCCTCCGGGCCTGCTGGACGCCGCAGAACGGATGGCTCCCGAAGAGCTGAGGACCGTACAGCTCGCGCGCCTGCAGCGCACCCTGAAGCACGCGTACCAGAACGTCGAGCTCTACCACCGCAAGTTCGACCAGGCCGGTGTCAAGCCGGAGGACTGCCGCACCCTCGCGGACCTGGCCCGATTCCCGTTCACCACCAAGGCCGACCTGCGCGACGGCTACCCGTTCGGCATGTTCGCCGTACCGACGGCCGATGTCCGCCGCATCCACGCCTCCAGCGGCACCACCGGGCGCCCCACCGTGGTCGGTTACACCGAGCAGGACCTCTCGATGTGGGCCGATGTCGTGGCCCGCTGCATCCGCGCCGCGGGCGGCCGGCCCGGCGACATCCTGCACAACGCCTTCGGGTACGGCCTGTTCACCGGCGGACTCGGCGCCCACTACGGAGCCGAACGCGCCGGCTGCACGGTCATTCCGGCCTCCGGCGGCATGACGGCCCGACAGGTCCAGATCATCCAGGACTTCAAGCCCAGGATCATCATGGTCACCCCCTCCTACATGCTCGCGCTCCTCGACGAGTTCGAACGCCAAGGAGTGGACCCCCGCACCACCTCACTGGAGATCGGCATCTTCGGTGCGGAACCCTGGACCGAGCAGATGCGCTCCGAGATCGAGGAACGCCTCGGCATCCACGCCGTGGACATCTACGGCCTGTCCGAAGTCATCGGCCCCGGCGTCGCCGGCGAGTGCGTCGAGACCAAGGACGGACTGCACGTCTGGGAGGACCACTTCTACCCCGAGGTGCTCGACCCACTCTCGGACGAGGTCCTGCCCGACGGCGAAAGCGGAGAACTGGCCTTCACTTCCCTGACCAAGGAAGCCATGCCCATCATCCGCTACCGCACCCGCGACCTCACCTGCCTGCTGCCCGGAACGGCCAGGCCCGCCTTCCGGCGGATGGAGAAGGTCACCGGCCGCTGCGACGACATGATCATCCTGCGCGGAGTCAATGTCTTCCCCACCCAGATCGAGGAAATCGTCCTGCGCATCCCCGCCCTGTCCCCGCACTTCCAGCTGGAGCTGACCCGGCGCGGCCGTATGGACAGCCTGACCGTCCGCGTCGAGGCACGGCCGGACGCGACGGCGGACGCACGCGCCGCAGCGGCGGGAATCCTCGCCAAGGGAGTCAAGGACGGCGTCGGGGTCACGGTCACCGTCGACATCGTCGACCCCGAGACCCTCGAACGCTCGGTCGGCAAACTGCGCCGCCTCATCGACTCCCGCGAGCAGTGACCACCGGTCCTGCCACCCTGATCGCATGAGCCCGTCCGCCCCCCGAGCCGAAGCGACGAAGGCTGCTCGACGGCTGTTCCGGGTATGCAGTGCGGCAGATGTACGGGTTCACGGCGTGCCCGCTGGGGCACACGGGGGATCAGGGCGCGACAGGGCCTGGCACCGGCTGCTCGCCGTGGTGTCACCGATGGTTTCGAAGACCTGCGCCGCCCGCAGGTAGGCACTGCGGCTTTCGTCGGTCAGGCCTTCTTCGGCCAGTAGGGAAGCCAGCGTTTCCAGGGCGTCCGCCTGCCGGTAGTCGGACGCCCGGAGCTCGTCCACGAGGTCGATTCCCGCGCGGAGCGCGGTGATCGCCTCCGCACGACGGCCGAGATGTCCGAGGCAGGAGCCGATGCGGAGCAGCGCCAGCGGCCGACTGTGTACGGCGACGCTCGGTGTCATCCCTGACTCGGGATCGTCCAGCACCGCGAGCAGCCCGAGGTAGCGCTCCAAAGCCTCGGCGTAGCGCCCTTCGTCAAAAAGACACTTGGTGATGGCGGCGTTGCTCTGGATATAGGAGTCGACGTCGCCGATGGCCCGGAACATCTCCGCTGCCCGGGAGGACGACTCGATGGCCCCGTCGTGTCGGCCCAGCAGGAGGAGCGCCTCAGCGGTGTACTCGTGCGCCCAGGCGATCTGCGCAGTGACATCGGCCCGGGTGGCCAGCTCCAGCGCCTCGGCCGCGTACCGCAGGACCGCCTCCGGATCAGCGGGCGGCACCGAGTGGACCCAGGCCAGATAGTTCAGCTGGGTCGCTTGCTGCCCGGGGTCGCGGAGAGCGCCTGCGACTTCTGCTCCGAGCGCGAAGACCTCCCGCCAGTGCGGGCTGTGTGCCCAACGGTCGGAAAACCAGTGCATCGACTCCGCACAGTCGAGGACGAGAGAGTGCAGACCGTTGCCTGCCGCGCCCCGCATCGCACCCATCCAGTTGTCCACGTTCACCCGCAGCCACCCGTCTGCCTCCTCCTCGCAGGACAGCGCCGTGAGATCGGGGTCGGGTCGGTCGGGGCGGCCGTAGCCGGGCTCGAACCACCGCCCGGACATCGTCGCCATCCGCAGCAGCCACGACGTCACCCTCTTCTCCAGCGCCTCGCGCCCGGTAGAGGTCTCCTCCTCCTGGAGCCGGTCGCGCGCGAACAGACGGACGAGATCGTGGAACCGGTATCGTCCCTCGGCGCTGTCCTGCAGCAGGCCCAGGTCGACAAGCTCATCGAGGGCATCCCACGCGTCCGCGATCGGTACCCCTCCGGCCACGGCCGTGAGAGCGGCATCCAGATCCCGGCCGGGTACCACGGCAAGGTTGCGGAACACCCGCCGCGTGGAGTCCGCGAGCTGCTCGTACGACATGCCGAACGCATTGGCGATCTTGAGGTCGCCCGCCTTGAACTGATGCAGCCGGCGCTCCTCGTCCGCCAGCCGGGCGGCGAGTTGAGCAGCGTCCCAGTCGGGGCGGCTGAGCAGTCGGTTGCCGATGATCCGCAGCGCCAGGGGCAGCCCTCCGCACAACTCGGCGAGCCCGGCGAGCGTCGATTCCTCGTCCCGTGCGGAACGCTCGCCCAGAATCCCGGTCAGCAGTTCCGTGGACTCCGGCAACGGCAGGGGACCCAGGGCGAGTCTGCGGACCCCCTCCAGACCCGCCAGCAGCCGCCGTGTGGTGATCAGCGCTCTGCTCGCGCCCCCTCCCGGCAGCAGCGGGCGCACCTGCTCCTCCGCGGCGGCGTTGTCGAGGACGACCAGGACACGCTTGTCCCTCAGCAGCGACCGGTACAAGGAGGCGCGTTCGCGGGGATCGCCCGGGACGTCCTGGTCGGCGACACCGAGGGCGCGCAGCAGCAGCCGTAGCGCGTCATCGGGGGTCAGGGGTTGCTGCGACATGCCGAACAAGTCGAGGAACAGAACCCCGTCGGGGAAACTCGGTCGCACGGAATGCGCGGCACGGACGGCGAACGTGGTCTTCCCCAGACCGGCGGAGCCGGTGATGAGCCCCACCACACCGACACCCGGCGAACTCTCGGCACACACCAGCTCGCCCAACCAGAGGAGTTCCTCGCCGCGCCCGGTGAAGTCACCAACCGAACCGGGAAGTTCACACAGACTGCTGCGCCGCGTCCAGTGGTCCCGCAGGCGCCCGTCGCGTGCCAGCCCGATCAGCCTCGCGCGAGCGCCGTCGTCCAGCTTCAGTGCGTCCGCCAGGGCGGTCACGGTCCGGGCCTGAGGCCCCTTGCTCCGTCCGCGCTCCATGTCCGACAGGGTCCGCGCGCTGACCCCCGAAACCTCGGCCAACTGCTCCAACGTCATTCGCGCCGCGCGGCGGTGACCACGCAGTACCTCACCGAAGCCGGCTCGGTCTGTCTCACTCATGGAGTCGCTCCCGATCAGCGGCGATGGCAGGGACGGCCCGGCCCAGGTCGGTGTTGACCTGGCCATCGTGGCCCGGCTCAGCTTCTTGTAGCGGGCCGTGGTCCTCTGGGCCCGCCCGGCGGGCGGGGCCGCCGTGCTCCTCGGCTCGCGCGGTGAACTCGGCCGGTCGCCGGTTCCAGGTGGCCAGTACGATCGCGTTGGCGGCCGGCCGGGAGAGCAGCCCCTGACGGACCGAGTCGGGCCCCAGCCGCTTGCGTACCGCCGCCACCAGCAGCATCTGCAGAGGGCCGCGGCACACGGAGCGCTGCGGCCATTGGCATTCGGCTGCGCGTCCCGGCGGCTTCTCCTGGACCATTTCGCCCGTCCGGTCGTGCTGGCTCAGCCCGTGCGGGGGCGGCGCGAGGGAGTCCAGCCCGCCGTCCAGGCCGAGTTCGGAGAGTTCCCGGACAGCGTGCGCTAGCGGGCTGATCCCGACGCCGACGGCCTCGACCTTCCGCGGCGCTTCGTACACCCGTGGCTCGAAGCCGGTGGCGCGCATGCCCGAGGCACAGGTCCACACGGCGATGCCGTCACCGACGATGGTCACTTTCACTGGCCCGCCCTCGCCCTTCGCCGAGGCCACGGGCATGGCCGACAGCCTCGTATCACCCTCGGGATATGGGCCGCGACGCACGTCCGATGCACAGTGGTGATGGCAGCGGCCACGATCCATGGTGGCATCGGGTCCCGTTGCACAGGGTACGCACGGGTTCGGCTGACAGCCATCACAACCTGCAGGGCTGACCGCGTAGTTGATAGTTCCGCGGTCATGGAGCGCGCCGCCCACCCGCCAGACATGGAGCAGGGCCCTGGACGCCATGGCCGGCATCCGCTCCGGCCGGGCCAGCGACACCGTCGTCCAGGTGGGACGTTCCCTCTCCCTGGACGACTGCCAGGGTGGCACTCAATCCATCACCCGCCTCGTCGAAGAGCCCCAGACGGTGCGAGTCGAGGAGATCGACTTCAGCTTGTCGAATGCGTTCGACTGCGCTGCGAGTCCCACTCGTAGTCCTGCCGCTGATCCGCGGGCCGGCGGAGCAGGTCGGAGACTGGGTCGAGGCGAGCGGGAAGCGGCTGACGCACACCGTCGCCACCCACGGCCACGGCGGGCTGGAAGGCGCGCGGCTCCGGAGGTAGGCGGAAGGGGCCGGGGCGGCGACACATGAGCGCGGCGCCGGTCCTGCGCAGGCCCAAGGTCAGGGCTGGCGGATCGCGGAGACCTCGAACTCCAGCACCACCTTGTCGCCGACGAGGACGCCTCCGCCTTCCAGTGCGGCGTTCCAGGTGATGCCGTAGTCCTTGCGGCTGATCGGCGCCGAGCCTTCGAATCCGACGCGCAGGTTGCCGTAGGGGTCCGTGGCGCTGCCCTGGAATTCGAAGTCGATGCTGAGTGGCCGGGTGACGTCCTTGATGGTGAGGTCGCCGGTCAGTCGGAAGTTGCTGCTGTCGAGCTGCTGCACCCCGGTGGAGACGAAGGTGATGTCGGGGAAGTTCGGCGCGTCGAGGAAGTCGTTGGTGCGCAGGTGGCCGTCGCGCTGCTCGTTACGGGTGTCGATGCTGGCGGCCTTGATGGTGACGGACACGGTGGACTCGGTGGGGTCCTCGCCGTCGAAGTGTCCGGTGCCTTCGAACTCGTTGAACGCGCCGCGGACCTTGGTGACCATGGCGTGACGGGCCACGAACCCGATCTGGGTGTGGGCCGGGTCGAGGGCGTAGTTCCCGGTCAGTGAGGTGAGGGGGGTGGTGGTCATGGACCTGCTCCGCGGTGGCTCGGGGACGGGAAGGGGAGGCGCTCGTCCACGCTAGCCATCCCCGAGGTGACCGGCGTGACGGGCGTTCGAGCGCGCCCGCACATCACCCGATCGGCCAGAGAGGGCTCGCGGAGATCGTCCGGACAGGGCCATACGTGGGCGTGGGCGGCCAGGGTGCCTGAGGAGGTCCGGGAGGGACGGGTGTAGGCGTAGAGGATTGCGGCGGACCGGCGGGTCCGGGTGGAGGCGGCGGTCGGCGGGTCCGGGCGGCAGCAGATTGGCGGGAACCACGGCGAGCCCAGTCCGCCAGAGGCCAGTAGGGTGCCTGCTCGGTGCCTACGGTGACGCGGGGGTGGAATCCGGCGGCAGCGCAGGCGGCGTCCAGGATTTCGGCGAGGCCGTTGCCGGGGGCGTACTGGGACCAGTACCGGTGGGCGAGGTCGGCGAGGCGGATGCGGTCCAAGTGGTCGCCGAGGGCCGGGTCTCCGGCGGGAAGGACAACCAGGAACTCCTCCTTACCCGGTTCCCGTGCGGATCCTTCCCGGTTCTGCGGCCCGGGCCCGACGGCGAGGTCGGCGCGGTTCTCGGTCATGGCCGCCCGCAGCTCCTGGGAGTGGCGGAACTCCAGCAGACGGATGCGGACCTCGGGGTGAGTGCCGTGCCATGCGCGCAGTACCGGGGGCAGCATCCCGCGGCGCGGAAGTGCGGGGTCAACCGACAGAATTCGTTGAGCTGTGGCGTTCTACAGGTATTGGGGCATCGGTTCCCAGGCAGACCAAGATTTTTTCCCAACGCGCCGATCAGACCTCATCCGTGGCTCGGCAGCCAGGCGTCGAGGGTTGCCGCCAGTTCGTCGCTTCCGGTGAAGACGTGTCCGTTCATGCCGAGGGACCGCGCGGCGCGCACGTTCTCGGCGCGGTCGTCGACGAAGAGGAAGTCGGTGGGGTCGGCGTGGAGGGCGGCGATGCAGTGGCGGAACGCCGCCGGGTCCGGCTTGGCCGCATGGATCTTCCCGGAGAAGGCGACGTGGTCGAGGTGGTGCAGCCAGGGCTGGGAGGCCAGGAAGGCGTCCGCGTGATCGGCGGGGATGTTGGACAACAGGGCGACTTCCGCGACGTTCCGCAGGGACTGTACGTAGGCGACCATGCGGTCGTCGACGCGTGACCAGCTGTCGATGTCGGCGAGCCGCAGCTCCTCGATGATGTCGGGGTGGGCAGGGAGTGCCAGCTGGTGCAGGACGGCCGTCCAGTACTGGCGCGGGGAGAACAGCCCGGCGTCGTAGGGCTGGCGACAGGCCCAGTAGGCGGCGTCGAAGGCATCGGTGGGCGCACCGCCGCTCAGGGCGGCCATCTCGTCCATGGCGCCGGGGCGCTGGTGGCGTGCGATGACGCCGAAGAGGTCGAACAGCACGATGGGTCGGTCGGTGGACATGGGGAGGGTTCCTTCTACCTGTTGCGGGTTCTTCTCCCCCTGCACTGGTGGCTGGGGAGACGGGCCCTGTGCGGCACGGGTTGAGGTGACGCGTATCAGGGCGCGGGCGGTGGTCTGGATGCGCCGCAGCAGCGGAGTGAGGGGTGGCGTAGTCATCGCGGAGCTCCTGAAGGGGATGCGAGCGGATCGGGCGTGCGGTCGGATCCGGTGCGCAGGACCCCGGCGGCCACGGCGGTGGTCACGCACAGCAGGGTCAGCAGGATGAAGGTGTGGTTGAGGGCGACGAGGTGGGACAGCCAGCCGATGACGGCGGGGCCTGCGAGCATGCCGACATAGCCGAGCCCGGCGACGCGAGAGACGTTGGCGCCGGCGGCGGCGGGGTCGGCGTGCCCGGCCGCGCTGAACAGTTGCGGGACGCAGCCCGACAGGCCCAGGCCGAACAGCGCCCAGCCGGCGAACGTGGTCCACATCCACGGGCCGAGGGCCACGAGCGTGATGCCGGCGGCGGCCGTGGCGGCGCCGTGGCGAAGGATCGCCATGGAGCCGAACCGGGAGACGAGGCGGTCGGCGAGCAGCCGGCCTGCGGTCATGGCCGCCGCGAAGGTGCCGTACGCGAAGGCGGCCGTACTGGTGGACGCGCCGAGGACGTCCTTCAGGTGCAGGGCGCTCCAGTCGTTGGCGGCGCCCTCGCACAGCATGACCATCAGCGCCAGGACGGCCAGGAGCCGGACGCGCCCCGCGGCGCTTCGGCGCGTGCCGTCCGGCGAGGGCCCGGTCTCCTCGGCGGTGCCGTTGCCGGCACCAGCGGGTGCAGTCGGCAGCAGGGCGCGTGCCGAAGCCAGGGTGATCACGATGCCCACGACTCCCAGGGCGGCCATGCTCGCGGCCGGGTTCAGGCCTGAGCTCGCGGCGCCGGCTCCGACGAGCGCGGCCAGGACGCCACCGACCGAGAACGTGGCGTGGAAGCCCGACATGACGGGCCGGCCGTAGGCCTTCTCCACGTGCACGGCGTGGGCGTTCATGCTTACGTCCAGGCAGCCGTTGCAGAAGCCGAAGACCAGCAGGGCGCCCGCCAGCGTCCACGGATCCCGGGCCAGGCCGGGCAGGACCAGGGCCGCACCGCACAGGACGCCGCCGACGGGGATCACGACGCGTGCGCCGAGGCGGTCGGTCAGACGGCCGGCCACTTGCATCCCGGTGAAGGCACCGAGTCCGAGCAGCACCAGCAGGCCGCCCAGCGTCGCGTGGCTGATGCCCACGCGCTCCTCGATGGCGGGGATGTGCACCACCCAGGCACCCATCAGAGTGCCGCACAGGACGAAGTGGACGTAGGTCGCCACCCGGGCGGCTCGAAGTGAACGTTCCATGACATCCACCATAACGAACATTTATCATGTTCGTAAATGCCGTTCTCGAACATCTTGCATGTTCAGTTCTCGGTGGTGTTCAATCGCCGCATGAGCAACACAGACCGGCACGGGCTGATCGCGAAGACCGTCAGCGCCTCCGGCGGCGCCACCGTCCAAGAACTCGCGGAGCTGACCGGGGCCTCGGAAATGACCATCCGGCGCGACCTGGACACCCTGGCCGCACAGGGCGTCCTCGAACGCGTCCGCGGCGGGGCGCGCACCCTGCTGCTCAGGGGCGAGGAGCCGCCCTTCGCGCTGCGCGCCCACGAGGCCGTCGACGCCAAGCGCCGGATCGCGGCCGAGGTCTCCGCGCTCATCGCCGACGGCGAGAGCGTCGTACTGGACAGCGGCACCACCTGCCTGGAGGTCGCCCGGCTCCTGCGCGAGCGCCCCGTCACCGTGATGGCCTTGTCCCTGCAGGCCATCCATCTGCTCAGCGAGCCCCCCGGCCCGGCCACGCTGGTGCTTCCCGGCGGTCAGCCCCGCGCCGCCGAGGGGGCCCTCACCGGGCCCCTCACCCTCGCCTCCCTGGCAGCCCTGCGCTTCGACACCGCCGTCATCGGCTGCTGCGGACTGAGTGCGACCGACGGCCTGACCGCCTACGACCTCGACGACGCCGCGGTGAAGAAGGCGAGCATCGCCGTAGCCCGCCGCACCATCGTCGCCGCGGACGGCGGCAAGCTCGGCCGCACCGCCTTCGCCCACGTCGGACCTCCAACGCTCCTGCACACCCTCGTCACCGACACCACCGCACGCGCCGCCGAGGTGACCGCACTCGAAGACGCCGGCATCATCGTCAGAACCGCCTGAACCGTCCGCTGCGCGGACGCACCGCCTCGCCGTTGCGCATGCCGCAGCCGCTCATGAGGTCGGCGATCAGGAGGAAGCGGTCGTCGCCGGAGGTGCGGATGTCGCGGAGTTGGGTGGGGGAAGGGGTGACCGCGCGTTCCGGGTCGTACTGAGGGGGTTTGACGCCCAGGACGGGGTTCTCGGCGTAGATGCCGAGGCGGTAGGCGTCGCGGATCCGTCCGGCGTCAATGCTGACCTATTGCTGACGCTGGAGGGTCTAATGCGTTCCTGACCTGCACGAAGACGGATATCTCGTGTGATGTCCTGGAACTGGATCGGACGGTCCCAGGAGGATATCGCGGGCTTCCGCGAAGAGTGGATGAACGGCACCCGCTACGGCGAGGTGAAGGGCTACGACGGCCCTCCGATTCCGGCGCCGGAGCTGCCCCCAACTCGCCTGAAGCCTACGGGAAGAGTGTGTTGACCTGCGCTGACGCTGTCCGGGAGTGGATCGGACGGGGACTGTCATTTCGTTCCGGTCCCCGTGGCCTGGTGAACGCCGCCACGGCCTCCGGACAGGGTTCTTGATCTTGGCGTCGCGTCCCACGTGGAGCAGGGTGTGGTCAGGTCTGGCCGGACGAGTGCTGACCCTTTGCTGACCTTACTGACGAGTAGTTAGATTTCTGAATCGGAAGCTCGGGGTGTCGTCCAGCAGGGCGACGCCACGGCGAGGCGCCACGTCTTGGACTCTCCGGCTGTCACGGACGGCGCTGGGTGGCTCTCGCGCGAGGCTGCGGCCGGCTTGCGGTCTGTCGCGCAGGCGGGCGGTACGTTGTGGGCAGTCAACAATGCGCGGTGTTGAAGCCGCCGTCGCTACTTGCGGCCAGGACGTGGCGTGGCCGGCCCTGATCCGGTACCTCGACGGGGAGCTGGCCCACCACCCGCGCAGCGCTCTACCTCCACGGCGTGTGGCAGCCGACCTCACCGCCCGGATCCGCGACCGGCTCGCCCCCGGCGATGTGTTCATCGACGTCGGCGCCCACACCGGCCACTACACGCTCCTGGCTTCCCGCCAGGTCGGAGCGTACGGCCGGGTCGTCGCCATCGAGGCATCCCCCGCCTTCCACACCAGCGTCACCGAGGCCGCACACCGTAACGCCTGCCGCAACGTCCGCACCGTCAACGTCGCGGCCGCCGACACCGCCCGCACCTCAACTCTCTACCTCCAGGACGCCGCCAACCTCGGCAATACCTCCGCGGTACGGCCGAACGCCACTGCTGCCAGCCCTGCGGAAGATCGACCTGGCCTGCCGTCGTTCGGCGGGCGGCAACCTTTTGCGGAGCTGCGGCGACTGACGGGCGACCCGAAGACGATCACACCCACGGATCGTCTGATCACACCGCCGCATGCTGCTGCGCACCGCTGACCAGAACCGGTGTGCGAGGCAGGCTCGGAGCGAGGAGCCCCCCATGAACGAGACGGATCCCACCGCGCACGGTCGCGGTCGGCGCACGCGCGCGGCCGGTGGCGGGCGACGTACGCGTGGACGCCACCGCCGGCGCTGGACGACGATGGGCCTGGCGCTGGGCGTGCCCGGTGTGCTCGGCCCCTACCTGCTGTTCGTGCAGGCCGACTCGGAGGCCGCGACGTTGGATTCCGACGCCTATTACGAGGTGGTGTCCGTGCGCAGCGACAAGGTGCTGGACGTGCCCGGCGCCGACACGTCCGACGGCGCCTGGACACGGCAGCAGAGCCGCGTGGCCGGTGCCGCGAGTCAGCAATGGCGGCTGAGGCCGACGGGGGACGGCTACTACGAGCTGGAGAACCGCAGCAGCAAGAAGGTCCTCGGTGTACGGGGTGCCTCCGTACAGCCGGCGGCCGCCATCGAGCAGCAGTCCGGCCACGGCGACGCCGCGCAGCAGTGGAAGATCGAGAAGGCCGGCGGTGCATCGGTGAAGATCGTCTCGCGGAGCAGCGGCATGGTGCTGGACGTGTGGGGCGGCTCCAGCGGCGACGGCGTGCCGCTCATCCAGTACGCGGACCAGGGCGGCACCAACCAGCGGTGGAAGCTGGTGAAGGCGGGCGGCTCGGGCAGGTACACCTGGCACAACGCGCAGATCGTCGGTGGCGGGTTCGTCACCGGGCTGGTCTTCAACCCCGCCCGCAAGGACCTGCTGTACGCACGGACCGACATCGGCGGCGCCTACCGCTGGGACGCTACCGCCGCCCGCTGGACCTCCTTGACCGACTGGATCGGCGGAGCCGACTGGAACCTGCTGGGGATGGAGAGCCTGGCGACCGACCCGGTCGACCCGAACCGCCTGTACCTCGCGAGCGGCACCTACACCAACGACTGGGCGGGCAACGGCGCGATCCTGCGCTCCACCGACCAGGGCAGGACGTTCCAGCGCACCGACCTGCCGTTCAAACTGGGCGGCAACGAGGACGGCCGGTCCATGGGCGAGCGGCTGGTGGTGGACCCGTCCGACCACGGCACGCTCTACCTGGGTACCCGAAAGAACGGGCTCTGGCGCAGCACCGACTACGGCGTGACGTGGAGCCAGGTCGGCAGCTTCCCCGTGAAGGACGGTGCGAGCAGCGGCGTCGGCCTCTCGTTCGTGACCTTCGGTCCGTCCGGCAGCCGGACGATCTACGTCGGGGTGGCCGACAAGACCACCTCGCTGTACCGCTCCACCGACGGTGGAAGCACCTGGCAGGCCGTGCCCGGCCAGCCGAAGGGGCAGCTGCCGCAGCACGGTGTGCTGTCCGGCGACGGCTCGCTGTACCTGACGTACACCAACGCGCCGGGCCCGAACGGCGTGACGGCCGGTTCGGTGTGGAAGCACACGCCGTCCACCGGGGGCTGGAAGAACGTCTCGCCGTCCAGTGGCGGTTACGGGTTCGCCGGCCTGGCGGTCGATCCGCAGCGCCCGTCCACGGTGATGGTGACCACGCTGGACCGCTGGTGGCCCTCGGACGAGATCTACCGGTCGGCCGACGGCGGCGCCTCCTGGAAGGCGCTCGGCGCGACCTCGGTCCGGGACAGCTCCGCAGCGCCGTACGTGGGCACCGGCATCGGTCACTGGATGGGCGCCCTGGCCATCGACCCCTTCGATTCCGGGCACGTGCTGTACGGCACCGGATCGGGGATGTGGGGCAGCAACGACGTGACCGCGGCGGACAGTGGGCGGGCGACGCACTGGACCATCCCGGCCAAGGGCCTGGAGGAGACCGCGACGCTCGGACTGATCAAGCCTCCCGGTCTTCCCCTGATCAGCGCCCTCGGCGATGTCAGCGGGTTCCGGCACGAGGACCTCACCAAGGTGCCCGCCAAGGCGCTCTCCGAACCGTTGTTCACCAACACCACGGGTATCGACTTCGCCCAGTCGAAGCCGCAGTTCATGGTGCGAGTCGGTCTCGGTGGCGAGCAGCACGGCGCCTATTCGACCGACGGCGGAGCCGACTGGGCGCCGTTCGCCACGGCGCCGGTGCGCGACGCGGGCGGCGGTTCCGCGGCAGTTTCGGCGGACGGCGGCACAGTGGTGTGGACCCCCGACGGCCAGGTTCCGTTCTACTCGACCAACCGTGGCTCGGCCTGGGCGGCGGCCTCCGGTCTCCCCAAGGACACGGCCGTCGTGGCCGACCGGTCGGCGGCGAACACCTTCTACGCCCTCAGCGGCGGCACCTTGTACGCGAGCACCGACGGCGGGAAGCGTTTCACCGCCCGGGCCACCGGTCTGGGCGGCGGGCAGCTCAAGACGGTTCCGGGCATAGCCGGTGATCTGTGGATCGCCGGCGGGGGCAACGGACTCCTGCACTCCACCAACGGGGGTACGAGCTTCGGCAAGCCCGGCGGCGTGCAGCAGGCGAGCGCCGTCGGCTTCGGCAAGCCGGCCCCGGGCGCCCGGTACCAGGCGCTGTACCTCAGCGGGAAGGTGAAGGGCGTCACCGGGCTGTTCCGTTCAACCGACGGCGGCTCGGTCTGGGTCCGGATCAACGACGACCAGCACCAGTTCGGCGGGATCGCCGTCAACGTCATCAGCGGCGACCCCGACGTGTACGGGCGGGTCTACCTGGGCGCCTACGGCCGTGGCGTGGTGTACGGCGACCTGTCCTGATGCTCCGGGCCCGTGGGCGGGCGGCGGTCCGCGCCGTCCACCCACGGGCCGGCGAAGCGGCACGGCCTCATCGTGCCGGGGTGAAGCCGCCCCAGACCGAGAGGGCGCCGCGGGGACCGTGGGCGTCGACGCGGTAGCCGTCGTGCTCGACCTCGCGTGCGCCGGCGGCGTGGTTGTACTGGCCGGCGAAGACATGCTGTCCGGCCGGTACCGTGCGGCCCGGCTTGAGGATCCAGCGGTAGACCACTGCTCCGCCCTCGTTCTGTACGGTGACGGTGAAGTCCTCGGCGGGCAGCGTCCGCCAGCTGCCGGTGCTCTGCACCGCGCCGGTCTGTGTGATGCGCAGTTCCACGGTGAGTGCGGTGAGCGGTTGGGTGGACTTCAGGGTGATGTTGCTCTGCGCCCAGAAGCTGTTGCTGTTCGTGCCCAAGGAGCCGGCCGACGACAGAGGCCCGTCCTGGACGTGCGCGTTGCCCGGCCGGGCCGAGCCCGCGGCGCCTGATGCCGAAGGGCTGGGGCCCGTCGGGGACGAACGGTCCGGCGTGGTCGGGCGGCCGGTGGCGGGCGCCGATGGTGTCGGCGGTGTCGGCCGGGGAGTCCCGGACGGCACGGACGGCGCGGATGGCGCGGCGGGGGTGGCCGAGACATCCGGCCGAGCCGGCGGCGACTGGACGATGGCGGCGACGGCGAAGCCGCCGACCGCCAGAGTGCCGGCCGCTGCCAGGGAAGCGAGCGCGATCCTGGGCCAGGGCCTCGCGCCCGAAGACTCGCGGTGGCGGACGGGGGCACCGGACATGCCGCGTTCCACGCGTGCCAGGATCCGGGCACGGTCGGGCTGGTGGGCCTCGGCGGCCGCGCGCAGCCGCCCGGTGAGTTCCTCGTTCAACGGCTCCTCCTCCCCGCCAACAGTTCCCCGGCTGCTCCTGTGCTGCCCAGCATCCGTTCCAGCTCGGCCATCCCCTTCGAGGTCTGGCTCTTCACCGTACCGACCGATATTCCGAGCGCCAGAGCGGTGTCCCTCTCCGACAGGTCGAAGGCATGCCGCAGGACCACGCACGACCGCTTCCGGAACGGCAACCGGGCGAGAGCGGTCCGCACGTCCACCACGGCGGCCACGTCCGGACCGTGCGACGGCTCCGCACCGCGGGACCAGAACAGGGCGATCCGGCGGCGCTCGCGCACCGTGCTGCGGATCCGCGACCGTGCCAGGTTGGCGACTACGCCACGGGCGTAGGCGAGCGGGTACTCGGCCTGGCGCAGCCGGTCCCAGCGCTGCCACAGCGCGATCAGGGCGTCCGCGGCCAGATCGTCGGCCCCGTCCGCCTCGCCCGTCAGGAGACGGGCGAACCGGGCGAGTTCGGCGTAGTGGCGTTCGAAGAAGTCGTGGAACTCCGCGGACGCGTCATCGAGGACCATGTCCGTTGGTCGTCCCCTCCGCAAAATGTGTGCGCTAACATCCGGGCGGCAGCGTACCAGTGCCCGGTTGGCCGGGGCGCGCCGATGCGGCGTGCCCCGGCTCTGCCCCCGCCGCGGTGAGTCTCAGTGCGCGGCGAACTGGACCCTGGTCGGTTGTGCGACGTTCGGCAGCAGCGCGGTCCCGTCGACCGTCAACTGCTCTCCGTAGATGTCGGTGATCCTTATCGCGCCGCCGCACCCACCGCCGTCGGCGGAGAGGAAGTAGTTGTAGTCGGTACGGGGCAGCTTCCGCCAGCCCTTGCTGGTGCGTACCTCCAGCCGTGCGACCGGATTCCGGTGGTCGATCACCTGGATGCCGCACCAGTGGGCGCTGGACCCGGTCTTGTACCGGAGGGAGAGGGTGTCGGACGTGCGGGGGCTCACCAGGCTCCAGGTGATCGGGATGCGGCCGACCTTGAGCTCGGCCAGTTTCGCGAAGGCCTGTTCGCTGAGGTCCAGTTGTCCGGGCGCGCAGGGGAGCGGGCATACGTTGGTGATCCGGACCGTGATCGAGGCGCCGTTCGCGGCGCGGACGCGCACGTACGCGCCGCAGGCCCTGGACGACTCGTAGTCGGTGGCGTTCATCGCCGCGATCATGAGGTCGTCGCTCGGGCCGAACAGGCAGGCGCCGTTGCCGTCGGCGGCGGCGTAGGCGGTGGCGACGCCCTTGTAGATGGTATCCGGCCGGATGCGTCCTGCCGACGGTGCCGGGGTGGATGCCGCCGGTGGGGTCTTCTTCGCCGCAGGCGGGGGCGCCGCCGCCGCGGTGGTTGTCGCGGCGGTCGCGCTCGGGGTCGCCGCGGTAGGCGAGCCGGACGCCGGGGGTGCTGGGCTCGTCGGGGCCGAGGGCGTGGCTCCCGTACGGGTGGCGGCGGGGGCGGCCACGTCGGCCCCAGCGCCGGCCCTGGCCTTGGGGCCGGGGAGCATGGCCGTCACCAGGCAGAAGAGGACGCCCGCGGCGGTCAGTATCACCGCTGTACCGAGCATCAGCCTGTGTCTGCGCCTGCGCTGCCGCGCGGCCTGCCGTGCAGTCTGCATGTCCGTCCGTTCGAAGATCCGAGTCGAGGTGCACTGCCTTGTCGCCGCAGGACGCGAAAAGGTTGCCGACGGTGGGAAGCAGGCGCGCGGCGGGTCCTTCAGGGCGGCCGGGCAGCGGTGTCCCGCATCGGTCCGCTCACTGAGCGAGGGAGTGCGGGGAAACGGGTCGGGCGGCACGGATGTCGCGAGGAGAGGCTCCGAGTGCGCGGCGACAGGCCTTGTTGAACGCCTGGAGGTCGGGAATGCCGACCGACGCGGCGACGGCGGGCACGCAGAGACGGGGTGCTCGGCCAGGCGGCCAATGCCTGCCGCAACTGAGCAGTCGGCACGTGAGTTCGGCGCCGGAGTCCTGGATCACCGGGACGCTGCGCGGAGTTCCACCTGAGCCCAGGCGGAGGTGGACGTCGGGGTGTGAGGACCGGCCCCGGTAGCGATGGCGGACCTCGGCGCCGGGCGGTACCAGGCTGACCTGGCCGGGGCGGATCGCGTACTCCGTGCCGTCCACCGTCAAATCGGCCTGGTGGTCGTACAGATGGAGCTGCCAGAGATCCGGGCAGGGAGAACACGTCCACGTGGCCGACCGGGCCGTGCATGCCGATGCCGACGGGGGCGAGAGCGGGTGGCTCGTCAAGGTGGGCGAGTGCCGCGTCGCTCACCGTGCCGGGCAGCCACCTCCGGCGGATCAACGAGTCCGACACCGGCCGCTACCAGAACCTGCGCGGCCAGGACCGACTGGCCTGTCCGGCCGTGACGGTGGTGCTTCTGCACCACGGCCTCTGGCACGAGGGCCGGCGCAACGACAGCGACGCCTGACCAGGGTCTCCAATCGCCCCGCGGAGGCACAGGCATGACGACCGGAGCGATCCTTCCCGAGCGGGGGCAAGACGCCGTGCCGGTGCTGCGGCAGCGGATCGTCGACGCGCGAGCGGAGCCGCAGGAGAAGGATCCCCGTCAGGCGCCGCACCCCTCCTCGGGCGGGCGGCCGGGCGGTGCCGCTGAGCCGAGGAGGGGTGGGGTCGGACTCCGAGCTTCGGGCTTCGGGGTCAGGATCCGGCCTTGCGCTTGTTGTAGACGTCGAAGCCGACGGCCGCCAGCAGTACCAGGCCCTTGATCACCTGCTGGTAGTCCGTGCCCACGCCGACCAGCGACATGCCGTTGTTCAGTACGCCCAGCACCAGACCGCCCGTGAGCGCGCCGATGACGGTGCCCACACCGCCGCTCGCGGAGGCGCCGCCGATGAAGGCGGCGGCGATCGCCTCGAGCTCGAAGTTGATGCCGGCCTGCGGCGTACCCGCGTTGAGTCGCGCGGCGAAGACCATCCCGGCCAGGGCCGCGAGGACGCCCATGTTCACGAAGGCGAGGAAGACGACCCGCTTGCTCTTCACCCCGGACAGCCTCGCCGCCGCCTCGTTTCCGCCGATGGCGTAGGTGTGCCGGCCGAGGATCGAGTTGCGCATCACGTATCCGAAGCCGACCAGCAGGACGCCGAGGATCAGGAGGACGATCGGCACCCCGTGGTAGCTGGCCAGCAGCAACGTGAAGGCCACCACGGCCGCGGTGATCGCGCCGAGCTTCACCAGGAACAGTCCGGCCGGGAGCGGTTCCAGCCCGTACGAGGCGGCCCGCCGCCGTCCGCGCACCTCCTGCAGGATCGCGACGGCCAGCACCACGAAGCCCAGCAGCAGGGTGAGGTTGTGGTAGTTGGTGTGGGGGCCGACCGCGGGGAGGAAGCCACTGCTGATGTTCTGGAAGCCCTTGGGGAACGGAGCCACCGACTGGCCTTGAAGGAGGATCTGGGTTCCGCCGCGGAACAGCAGCATGCCGGCCAGCGTGACGATGAACGAGGGGATCCCGAGATAGGCGATCCAGAACCCTTGCCAGGCTCCGGCGAGAGCCCCGATCAGCAGCGCGGCCACCAGCGCCACGGGCCACGGCGCGTGGTGCTTGACCATCATCACCGCCGCGGCCGCCCCGACGAAGGCGGCGAGCGAACCGACCGACAGGTCGATGTGCCCGGCGATGATGACGATCATCATGCCGATGGCCAGGATGAGGATGTAGCCGTTCTGCTGGATCAGATTGGTGATGTTGAGCGGCTGGAGCAGGATGCCGCCCGTCCAGAACTGGAACAGCAGCACGATCAGCGCCAGCGCGAGCAGCATCCCGTACTGGCGCAGGTTGCCGCGCAGCGCTCGTGCCAGTACGGCACCGGCCGACGGTCGTCGGCCGGGCTCTGGTGTGCGGGGCGTGGTCTCTGGGTTGGTCTTGGTCTGGGCCATGCCTCACACCTGCTTGTCGGGGTATGCCGCGCTCATGGTCATGAGCCGCATGAGGGATTCCTGGGTGGCTTCCGCGCGGTCGACCTCACCGGTGATCCGGCCTTCGGCCATGGTGTAGATCCGGTCGCACAGGCCCAGGAGTTCGGGCAGTTCGGAGGAGATGACGAGCACCGCCTTGCCCTGGGCGGCGAGTTCGGCGATGACGGTGTAGATCTCCGCCTTGGCGCCGATGTCGATGCCCCGGGTGGGCTCGTCGAGGATCAGCACCTCCGGTTCGGCGAAGATCCACTTGCTCAGGACGACCTTCTGCTGGTTGCCGCCGCTGAGTTTGCCGGTCTGCGCGAACACCGAGGGGGCCTTGATGTTCATGGTCCGCCGGAACGATTCGGCGACCCTCGCCTCCTCGTGCCGGTCGACCCAGCCCCGCCGGGCGACCTTGCCGAGGGCGCTCAGGGAGATGTTCCGGCTGATGTCGTCGCCCAGGTTGAGGCCGAGCTGCTTGCGGTCCTCGGTCACGTAGGCGATGCCGTGCCCAATCGCCTCCGGCACCGTCCGGGTACGGATCTCCCGGCCGTCCAGCCGCACCCGGCCGCCGGTCCACCGCCCGTACGAGCGGCCGAAGACGCTCATGGCCAGTTCGGTGCGGCCGGCGCCCATGAGGCCGGCGATGCCGACGATCTCGCCTCGACGGACGTTGAGGGAAACGCCGTCGACCACCTTGCGCCGGTGGTCGATCGGGTGTTGGACGCTCCAGTCCTCGATCTCCAAGGCCACCTCGCCGATCTCGGGGGCACGCTCGGGGAAGCGGTGTTCCAGGTCGCGGCCGACCATGCCACGGATGATCCGCTCCTCGGAGATGCCCTCGGAATCGATCGCGATGGTCTCGATGGTCCGCCCGTCGCGCAGGATGGTGACGGCATCGGCGACCCGGGCGATCTCGTTCAGCTTGTGCGAGATGAGGATGCAGGAGATGCCCTGTGCCTTGAGTTCGAGGATCAGGTCGAGCAGCTTGCGGCTGTCCTCGTCGTTCAGGGCGGCCGTCGGCTCGTCCAGGATCAGCAGCTTGACCTTCTTGGCGAGCGCCTTGGCGATCTCGACCAACTGCTGTTTGCCCACGCCGAGATCGGCGATCCTGGTGTGCGGGCTCTCGTCGAGTCCGACCTGCCGGATCAGTGCGGCGGCGTGGGTCAGCGTCTTGTGCCAGCTGATGACGCCCCGGGTGGCATGCTCGTTGCCGAGGAAGATGTTCTCGGCGATGGACAGGTAGGGCACCAGCGCGAGTTCCTGGTGGATGATCACGATGCCGCGCTGTTCGCTGGCCCGGATGTCCCGGAACCTGCAGGGCTCGCCCTCGAAGTAGATCTCGCCCTGGTAGCCGCCGTGGGGGTGGACCCCGCTGAGCACCTTCATCAACGTGGACTTGCCGGCGCCGTTCTCACCGCAGACGGCGTGCACCTCACCCGCGGCGACGGTCAGGTTGACCTCGGAGAGGGCCTTCACGCCGGGAAACGTCTTGCTGATCGACCGCATCTCGAGAACGGGTCGGGCCATGGTTGTGCATCCGTATCGTCGGGGCGGTGCGGCGCCGGGCGGTCCCGCGGGCGTCGCACCGCCGTTTCTTCGTCGCCGGACCCGTCGGTCGGGCTCCGTGGGCTACTTGAGCTGGTCCGCGGTGTACTGGCCGCTGTCCACCAGGACCTTCTGGTAGTTCTCCTTGTCGACACTGACCGGCTGGAGCAGCTGCGCCGGTACGGTCTTGACTCCGTTGTTGTACTGGCCGGTGTCGTTGACCTCGGGCTTGCCGCCGGTCAGTAGCGCGTCGCCCATCTGAACTGCCGCCTTGGCCAGTTGGCGGGTGTCCTTGTAGACGGTCTGGGTCTGCTCGCCCGCGATGATCGACTTCACCGAGGCCAGCTCGCCGTCCTGGCCTGTGACAACGGGAATGGGCTGGCCGGCGCCGTAGCCGACGCCCTTGAGCGAGGAGATGATGCCGATCGAGATGCCGTCGTACGGCGAGAGCACGGCGTCGACGCGGGCGGCGGTGTACGACTTGCTCAGCAGGTTGTCCATCCGGGACTGGGCGAGGCCGCCGTCCCAGCGCAGCGTGGCGATCTGATTGAAGGAGGTCTGGCCGCTCTGCACGACCAGCTTCTTGTCGTCGATGTACGGCTTGAGGACGCTCATCGCACCGTTGAAGAAGAACGTGGCGTTGTTGTCGTCCGGTGAGCCGGCGAACAGCTCGATGTTGAACGGGCCTTTGCCGTCCTTGAGGCCGAGCTTGTCGACGATGTAACTGCCCTGGAGGACGCCGACCTTGTGGTTGTCGAAGGTCGCGTAGTAGTCGACGTTCTCGGTGCCGCGGATCAGCCGGTCGTAGGAGATGACGGGGACGTGGGCGTCGGCGGCCTTCTGCAGCACGTTGGTGAGCGAGGAACCGTCGATGGCGGCGATCACCAGGAGCTTGGCACCCTTGGTGATCATGTTCTCCACCTGGGAGACCTGGTTCTCCACGACGTTGTCGCCGTACTGGAGATCGGTCTTGTAACCCTTGGCCTGGAACTCCTTGACCATGTTGTTGCCGTCATTGATCCAGCGCTCCGACGACTTGGTCGGCATCGCGATGCCGACGAGGCCGCCTTTGGCCTCCCCGCCGCCCCCGGCGGTCCCACCCTCGCCTGCGCCGTTGGCACTCTGGCCGCAGGCTGCCAGCGACAGCGTCAGACCCAGGGCGACAAGGCCCGCTGAAAGCTTCCGCACAGTTCCTCCAGTGATGTTCCGCGACCGGCACGGTGCGACCCGGTTGGGAGAAACCGGAAGCGGTCGAGCGGGGCCGGCCGGGAGTCGTTTCCTCGCACTGTGTGAAGTCCGGGTTCGCGGCGGCTCCGGCCTGGCGATACCTGAGTGTTAACGCTCACAAGTGCGCCGTCAAGGGTCTGTTCGGATCGCCGTTGGGGCGACGACGGGGCGGGGATCGCCGTTCTCCGCGATGCGCCTCCGCATCGAGCGCGTCCGGGGCGGTCTGACCGCAAGCGGCGGCTCCTGCGGCTGGGGTGAGGCGTATCCACGAGTGGACCGGATCTTGGTCCTGGGCACCCCGCCTGCCTACCGCCGCCCGCCTACCGCCTACCGCCTACCGCCTACCGCCGACCGCTCGTCTGCTCGAGGACGGGAGCGTGACGGGGTTTCGAGGGGCCCGCCCCGCCCGGCCCGCCGGTTCGGTGCCGCACGTCGCGGTCGGATCCAGCAGCTGGCCGAGGGTCCCATGGCTGTGGTGGAGAACAGATCCGGGCCCCGAGGCGGCCACCAGGCACCGTACCTGCTGCTCGGTCTCGGCCACCGCGCCGTGCACGACCTGGGCGGCCGGGGTTGGGTGCCTGGTCTTACGTTCTTACTGCGGTTCGGACCGCTCATTCGTGGGATCGATGGAGCCCGACTGCTGTCCCGCCGCGTCATGAACGACGAGACAGAACTGCTCCAGCTCATCGGCGATGTCCTGAAGTTACCGGGTGACGTGCGGTGGGCGTGGGCGCCGGCATCGCCGCGCTGGCGACCGGTCTCCTCCTCAACCACGGCCAGTCCGTCGCCTACCTCACAGGCCGGGCCGCGATCCGTCGCATGGGCGTCAGGCGGCTGGAGACATGGCTCCGCAACCGCAAGCTCGGCGGGGCGGCCGCGCTCGCAGCCCGGGCCGTGGAAGCTGTCCGGAACCAGATGGCCGCCCTGCGAGGCGAAGAGCTGGGCCGCCGAGCTCGTCGCCCGCTCGGTAGCCGCCCACAACCCGTCCCCTGGGACTCCGGGAAGGTCGGCGGGAACATGCGCGGACCTCGCCGCTACCACCGAGGCCTCCAGCGGGCCCTCAGCCTCTCCGCGCAGGTCGGCGTATTCTTCTGCCCGGTCTCCAAGGCGTACTGCGGCCGGAAGAGGAAGGAAGGTGAAGGACACAGGCAAGCAGTCCTCGCCCTCGCCCTCGCCCGGCGCCGCGTCAATGTCCTCTGGGCCGTGATCCGCGGACCACACGCCCCTTCCAGGCCGCTCCAGTCCGCGGCAGACCCGCTTGGCTTCAGGTGGGCAGTGCGGGGCCGTTACGGGTTGAGGCCGACTTACGGGGGCCTCAACTCCACCAACTCCCCGTGCGGTTGACCGTCCCGATTCTGCTTCAGCGATCCGACGGATTCTTGCAGAAGATCTTGACAGTCGCTCAGGCCCCTGGTCTCCTGCCTCCAACGCCGATGTGCGAGCTGCAAATTGTTAGCGCTAACAACGCTCGGCGTCCCCCCAGGGGGCCACACCTTGTCGCCGCTCCGACGCGCCGTGCCCGATCCAGCCGGATCCGCAGGCGCCGAGGGCAGGTCGCCCCTGCCTCAACCGTGTGACAGCCCATCCGGTCACAAAGGAGATCTCAATGCGCAGACAAAGTTCCAGCCGCAGACGCCTGTCCGCGGTGCTCGCCGCCGCGGTTGCGGCCCTGGCCGCGTTGGCGGCGCTGCTCGTCGCCAGCCCGGCTCAGGCGGCCACCACCAGCGACTTGCGCGGTGTTGCCTCCGGCCGCTGTCTTGATGTGGCGGGCTTCAGCCAGACCGACGGCGCAAACGTGCACATCTGGGACTGCCACGGTGGAATCAACCAGCAGTGGACGTTGACGGACAGCAGCCAGCTGACCGTGTACGGCAACAAGTGCCTGGATGTCCGGGGCGGCGCCACCACGTCCGGGGCCCCGGTGCAGATCTGGACGTGCAACGGCAGCGAGAACCAGCAGTGGCGGGTGAACTCCGACGGCACGATCGTCGGCGTGCGGTCCGGGCTGTGCCTGGAGGTCTCGGGCTGGGGTACGGCCAACGGCACGGGCGTGCAGCTCTGGTCGTGCCACGGTGGCAGCAACCAGAAGTGGACCGGTCTGTCCGGGGCGAGCAACGCGTGTGCTCTTCCGTCGACCTACCGGTGGACCTCGACGGGTCCGCTGGCGCAGCCGGCGAACGGGCAGGTCGCGCTGAAGGACTTCTCCACCACTACGTACAACGGCAAGCACCTGGTCTACGCGACCACCTCCAACGGAACGGCGTGGGGCTCGACGGCGTTCAGTCCCTTCACGAACTGGTCGGACATGGGGGCGGCCACCCAGACCAAGATGAACGAGCCTGCGGTGGCGCCCGAGCTGTTCTACTTCGCGCCCAAGAACATCTGGGTGATGGTCTCCCAGTGGAGTCAGTGGCCGCTCTACTACCGCACGTCCAGCGACCCCACCAACCCCAACGGCTGGTCCGCCGCGCAGCCGCTGTTCACCGGCAGCCTCCCCGAGGGCCCCGCGCCGGGCCAGAAGGACGCCCCGATCGACCCGACCATGATCGCCGACGACCAGAACATGTACCTGTTCTTCGCCGCTGACAACGGCAAGATCTACCGGGCGAGCATGCCGATCGGGAACTTCCCGGGCAACTTCGGCTCCTCGTACACGACGATCATGAGCGACGCGACGGACCTCCTGTTCGAGGCGCCGGAGGTCTACAAGGTCCAGGGCCAGAACCAGTACCTCATGATCGTTGAGGCGCAGGGTTCGAACCGCTACTTCCGCTCGTTCACCGCCTCCAGCCTGAACGGTCCGTGGACCGTCCAGGCCGGCAGTGAGAGCAGCCCCTTCGCGGGCCAGGCCAACAGCGGTTCCACCTGGGCCAAGGGCGTCAGCCATGGTGACCTGGTCCGCAACAACCCCGACCAGACCATGACCATCGATCCCTGCAACCTGCAGTTCCTCTACCAGGGCCTCCCCACCAGCACACCGGAGGGCACCGACTACCTGAAGCTGCCGTACCGGCCGGGTCTGCTCACCCTGCAGCGCTGAGCCGCCCGATCCACGGTGATCGCGATGTGGTGCGGTCCGCCGACGTGTAGACGAGCGGTTTACGGCGTGGGCAACTCCACCTGCTGACCCATACTCACCGCACCGAGGAGCCCCAGCCGCGCATCGGCTGGGGCTCCTCATTCTGTCTCCGGCGTCGATCTCGCCCGCGTCTATCCCTTACAGCTCCGGTTCGGCCAAGGCACAGGGGAGCCGGGCCGTGGAACGCCACGGCCCGGCTCTTGGGTGCACCGGCTCAGCGGGCGCCGAGGAGGTGTTCGAGGGCGAGCTGGTCCAGCTGCTCGAAGGCCATGCCGCGGCGGGCGGCGGCGTCGACGTCGAATTCGGCGAAGGCGGTCGGGTCGGCCAGTAGCCCGGCCAGGCCGTCCGCGGCAGTGGGGAGGGCCAGTTCGGGCAGCCGGGAAGCGGCGAGCGCGGCCTGGACCTCCGGATCGGACCGGAAGGCGCGGGCGCGCTCCGCCAGGAGCAGGTAGTTGCGCATGCAGCCGGCCGCCGAAGCCCAGACTCCGGCGGAGTCCTCGGTGCGCGGCGGCTTGAAGTCGAAGTGACGGGGGCCGTCGTAGCCGGCCGACTCCAGGAGGTCGACCAGCCAGAAGGCCTGGCGCAGGTCGCCCGCGCCGAAGCGCAGGTCCTGGTCGTACTTGATGCCGGTCTGACCGTTGAGGTCGATGTGGAACAGCTTGTCGTGCCACAGGGCCTGGGCGATGCCGTGCGGGAAGTTCAGCCCGGCCATCTGCTCGTGGCCGACCTCCGGGTTGAGCCCGACCCGCTCGGGCCGCTCCAGCTCGTTGATGAACGCCAGGGCGTGGCCGATGGTGGGCAGCAGGATGTCGCCGCGCGGCTCGTTGGGCTTGGGCTCGATCGCGAAGCGCAGGTCGTACCCCTGGTTCTCGACGTACTCGCCCAGCAGGTCGAAGGCCTCCTTCAGCCGGTCGAGGGCGCAGCGCACGTCCTTGGCCGCGCCCGACTCCGCGCCTTCGCGGCCGCCCCAGGCGACGTAGACCGAGGCGCCGAGTTCCACGGCCAGGTCGATGTTGCGGATCGTCTTGCGGAGCGCGTACCGGCGCACGTCCCGGTCGTTCGCGGTGAAGGCGCCGTCCTTGAACACCGGGTGGGTGAAGAGGTTGGTGGTGGCCATCGGGACCTTCAGCCCGGCCGTGTCGAGTGCGGTGCGGAAGCGCTTGACCGCCTGCTCGCGGGCGGCCTCGCCGGCGCCGAAGGGGATCAGGTCGTCGTCGTGGAACGTGACGCCGTAGGCGCCGAGCTCGGCCAGCCGCTCCACGCTCTCGACCGGGTCGAGGGCGGGTCGGGTGGCGTCGCCGAAGGGGTCCCGGCCCTGCCAGCCGACGGTCCACAGGCCGAAGGTGAACTTGTGCGCGGGGGTGGGGACGAGCGGGTCGCTGGTCATGAGGCGCTCCGGTTCCGGGCCGAGGGCTATTTGTAATGGCGAAAAACAAATTAGTATGCCGAGACGCCAGAAGGAACCCCACCGGAGGAACGCATGTCTGCTCAGCGTGTCGTGATCGGTGTCGACAGTTCGACCCAGTCCACGAAAGCCCTCGCCGTCGACATCGACACAGGCGCCGTCGTGGGCGAGGGCCGCGCCGCACACACCGTCAGTGAGGGCGCCGGCCGCGAGAGCGACCCCGAACAGTGGTGGCGGGCGCTAGGCAAGGCCATGGCGGGCACTGGCTGGGCGGATCGCGCCGCCGCGTGCTCGATCGCCGGCCAGCAGCACGGCCTGGTCACTCTCGACGCGGCCGGACGGCCGGTGCGCCCGGCGCTGCTCTGGAACGACGTCCGCTCCGCCCCGCAGGCCGCCGAACTCGCGGCCGCGTTCGGCGCGGCAGAGCTCGCCCGCCGCACCGGAAGCGTCCCCACGGCCGCCTTCACGGCCGCCAAATGGGCCTGGCTGCACACGAACGAGCGTGCCGCCGCCGACCGCGTCGCGGCCGTCCGGCTTCCCCACGACTTCCTGACGGAGCGGCTGACCGGTGAGGCGGTGACTGACCGCGGTGACGCGTCGGGAACCGGCTGGTGGGGCCCGGACGGCTACGACCAGGACGTCCTCGGCCGGATCGGCCTCGACCCCGGGCTGCTGCCGCAGGTCCTGGCGCCGGGCGCCCGGGCGGGCGTCGTCCGAGCCGGGATGCCGCTGCGCGAGGGCGCCCTGGTGGCGACCGGGACCGGTGACAACATGTCCGCCGCCCTCGGGCTGGGCCTGACCCCCGGGCGTCCGGTGCTGAGCCTCGGTACCTCCGGCACCGTCTACGCCGTCGGCCGGACCCGGCCCGCCGACCCGAGCGGAACCGTCGCCGGCTTCGCCGATGCCCTCGGCGGCTGGCTGCCGCTCGCCTGCACGCTCAACTGCACCCTCGCCGTGGACCGCTTCGCCGCCCTCGTCGGCCGCGACCGGGAGGACGTCGAGGGAGGCGGCACGGCGGTGGTGCTTCCCTACCTGGACGGCGAGCGCACCCCCGACCTCCCGGGTGCTTCCGGCCTGGTCCACGGCCTGCGCCACGACACGACGCAGGGCCAGCTGCTCCAGGCCGCCTACGACGGCGCCGCCCACGCCCTGCTCACGGCCCTGGACGACGTGCTGCGCGCCGGAGGCGAGAACCCCGCCCCCGACGAACCACTCCTGCTGATCGGCGGCGGAGCCCGCGGCAGGGCCTGGCAGCGGACCGTACTGCGACTGTCCGGCCGAGCGGTCCAGGTGCCCGAGGCCCGGGAACTGGTCGCGCTCGGGGCCGCCGCCCAGGCCGCCGCACTGCTCACCGGTGAGCCCGCCGACGCCGTCGCCCGGCGCTGGCGGACCGCCGAGGGCCGGGTACTGGAGCCCGTACCCCGTGACGACGACACGCTCGAACGGATCACCAGTACGCTGCGGCGGGCGCGGGCCTTGCAGGAGGTCCCGCCGGGAGAGCGATAGGAGGGTCGGGCCGATGACGGGGACCGGCAGGGCGAGCGGGGGCGCGGAGGCCGCGCCCGCCTCGCAGCAGGGGATGCGCCGGCGGAACCTCGCGGTGGTGATCGGCGTGGTCGCCGCACACGGACCGCTCTCCCGGGCGGACGTGGCCGGGCACACGGGCCTGACCAGGCCGGCCGTCTCCTCCATGGTCGACGAGCTCATCGGCCGAGGAGCGCTGACCGAGACGGAGACCGCGCCCAGCGGACGGGTCGGCCGCCCCGGACGGGCGCTGGCCCTGAACGACCGGGGTCCCGCGGGCCTCGGCCTGGAGATCGGCGTCACCCATCTCGCCGCGTGCGTCGTGGACCTGCGCGGTGAACCCCGGGTGTGGCGTCGCGTGGAGCGGGCCAACGCGGGCCGGCCGGCCGGAGAGGTGCTGGCGGAGGCCGCCGCGCTGGGCGCCGAGGCGGAGTCCGAGGCCGCGGCCCTCGGCCTGCGCGTCGAGGGCCGCGTCCTGGCCGTGCCGGGGGTGGTGCCGAACTCGCCGGGCGGGCTGGTCGCGAACGCGCCGAACCTCGGCTGGCAGGCGGTGCGCCCCGCCGACCACTGGCCCGACCCCGAGACCGCGCCCGAGCCGGAGAACGAAGCCAACCTCGGGGCGCTGGCCGAGCAGTGGCACCGGGGCAACCCCGCCGAGACCTTCGTACACGTCTCCGCCGAGGCCGGAATCGGTGCCGCACTGGTCATCGGCGGGCAGCTGTTCCGTGGCGCCCGCGGCTTCGCGGGCGAACTCGGCCACCTGCCCGTCCACCCGGAGGGCGCCCCTTGCGCCTGCGGGGCACGCGGCTGCCTGGAGCAGTACGCGGGCGAAGCGGCCGTGCTGCGCGAGGCCGGGCTGGAACCCGTCGGCGACCCGGTGGCCCTGCTCGCCGAGCGGGCGGCCGCCGGGGACCCCGCGACCCTGCGCGCCCTGGACCGCGCGGGACGGGCCCTGGGCCTCGCCCTCACCTCGGCGGTGAACCTGATCGACCCGGACGGCCTCGTTCTGGGCGGCGCCTACGCCGAACTCGCCGACTGGCTCCTCCCGTCGGTACGCGCCGAACTGGCCGCCCGGGTCACCGTCCGGCCCTGGAACCCGGAGGCGGTACGCCCCTCCGCCCTGGGGCGCCGCGGACCGGTGCTGGGCGCAGCATGGTCGACCGTCCGGCAGATCATCGCTGATCCCGCCCGCCTGCCCATCCGCTGACTGGTGCTGTGACCGGAAGGGCTCACCGTGCCAGGACGCCAGGCACGGCCCGGCGCCCGGTGTGATCGAACACGTACAGCTGCCCCAGATCGACCAGCAGCGGAATCCGGGCGCCCACCCGTACCCGGACATGGGGCCCCGTGCGCACCACGAGGTCGCCGCGCACCGCCCCCTGTCGTGCCGGAGCGGTGTTCGCGTCAGTGCCCTGAGCTGATGCCGGCGGCGCCTCCAGGACCCCGGCCGGACCGGACAGCCGTTCCATGGCCCGGTCCCTGAGTCGGCTGAGGCCGCTCTGGTTCTGTCTGTGGCTGCGCCTGGGACTGGTACACCGCTGCGGGGCCACTCGGAAGCGGGCCGGGACTCCCACGCCGCCGAGCACTTCTCCCTCACCGTGGAACCGGCAGAGTTCCTGGTCCTGTTGGGCCCTTCGGGCTGCGGATCACCAGGACCCCCTGGGCGTCGCCGTCCAGGAGACCCGGACCGACTACAGCCGCTTCGACAACCCGGTCTACGTCCCCAGCACGTGGACGGGCACGATGCCGAACGGCGACGCGGTGAACGCCGCCTCCACCTTCGCCTCGATCCGCACCTTCTACCAGGACGACCCGGCCTGGCCGAAGATCGAGGCCTACCTCGAGGGCGGCGCCGCGCCCGCCTTCACGTACCACCGGTTCTGGGCCCAGGCGGACATCGCCCTGGCCATGGGTTCGTACGCGGAGCTGCTCGAATAACAGCCCGCCCCGCCTGAAGAGCAGCTCCGCGTACGACGAGGCCGGGCAGCCCGCAAGGGCTGCCCGGCCTCTACGCGTCCATCCGGCACCCGCTCTGCCGGAAGCCCGGGCCGCGTCGTTACCGGTGACGGCGGCACGCCCCGGGCTGCGAGCGGTTCACAGCCCCAGCGCCAGCCGGTAGTACGCCTGGTTCCAGCGGAGATCGCGCCGGAACTGCTTCGGGGTGGTGGTCTCGTCGATGAGGGCGAGCTCCAGGCGGAGCATTTCCGCGAGGTCGTCGAGGTGGTCGGAGGTCAGGGCGGTGCTGAGGACGGTGTGGTGCGGTCCTCCGGCCGTCAGCCAGGATTCGGTGGAGGTCCGCAGGTCGGGGCGCGGCCGCCAGACCGCGCGGGCGACGGGCAGTGCGGGCAGCGGGTGAGGGGGTGCCACCACGTCGATGTCATTGGCGATCAGGCGGAAGCGGTCGCCGAGGTCGGCGAGCCCGACCACCACGGCCGGGCCGGGGGCCGCGTCGAACACCAGGCGCACCGGGTCCTCCCGCCCGCCGATGCCGAGGGGGTGGATCTCGCAGCTGGGCCTGGCGGCGGCGATGGTGGGGCAGACCTCCAGCATGTGCGCGCCGAGGATGAGCTCGTTGCCGGGTGTCAGGTCGTAGGTGTAGTCCTCCATGAAGGAGGTGCCGCCCGGGAGGCCGGCGGCAGCCACCTTGAGGGCGCGCAGCAGGACGGCGGTCTTCCAGTCGCCCTCTCCTCCGAAGCCGTACCCCTGGGCCATGAGCCGCTGGACCGCGAGGCCGGGCAGCTGGCGCAGTCCGCCCAGGTCCTCGAAGTTGGTGGTGAAGGCCCCGAAGCCGCCCGTTTCGAGGAAGGTGCGCAGGCCGGCTTCGATGCGGGCCGCGTAGCGCAGCGCGTCGTGCCGTTCGCCGCCCGGTCGCAGTTCCGGCGCCAGGTCGTACAGGTCGGCGTACTCCTCGACGAGGGAAGCCACCCCGGTCTCGTCCGCGCTGTCGACGACCTCCACCAGGTCGTTGACGCCGTAGGTGTTGACGGAGACGCCGAAGCGCAGCTGGGCCTCGACCTTGTCGCCCTCGGTGACGGCCACGTCGCGCATGTTGTCGCCGAAGCGGGCGACCTTGAGGGTGGCCAGTTCGGATCGTGCGGCGGCCGCCCGCGCCCAGACCGCGACGCGTGCGCTCGTCACCGGATCGGTGACGTGGCCGGCCACGGTCTTGCGGGGTACGCCGAGACGGGTCTGGATGTGCCCGAACTCGCGGTCTCCGTGGGCGGCTTGGTTGAGGTTCATGAAGTCCATGTCGATGGTGTCCCAGGGCAGGGCCACGTTCGACTGGGTGTGGAGGTGCAGCAACGGCTTGCGCAGCGCGTCCAGTCCGGCGATCCACATCTTGGCCGGCGAGAAGGTGTGCATCCAGGCGATCAGCCCGATGCACCGGTCGTCGGCGTTGGCATCGAGGCATACCCGGCGGATGGCGTCGGCGTCGGTCAGCACCGGCTTCCACACCACACGCGCGGGAATGCCGGAGGCGTCGGCCAGCGCGGCGGCGATCTGCCGCGACTGTTCGGCGACCTGCTTCAGCGTCTCCTCTCCGTACAGGCCTTGGCTGCCGGTGAGGAACCAGATCTCCTGGGCGGGGGATGCTTGGCTGGGCACATGGACTCCTGATGGTGACGTCCCGCAACGGTGGTGAGACGGCGGGCGGTTGGGGAAGTGGTGACGGACGGTCAGGCAAGATCCGAAGGAGGCGGCCTAGGTCAGCCCGCTGTGCGGGTCGTGTCGCGCATGCTCCTCAGGCGGTGCAGCAGACCGCCGGTCCCGAAGTGGTCGTGCAGGAGCCTGTACTCGGCGAACAGGGCGTCGTAGGCGTCGGCCCGGGAGGTGTCGGGCCTGTAGACGGCAGGCAGTCGGCGGCCCATGGCGGCGGTGGCCGTTCGCACATCGGTGTGCGCGCCGGCGGCCACGGCGGCGTGGATGGCCGACCCGAGGGCGGGGCCCTGGTCGGATGCGGCGAGGGAGACGGGGCGGCGCAGCACGTCGGAGTAGATCTGCATCAGCAGTTCGTTCTTGGCCAGTCCGCCGGCGACGATGAACTCGTAGACCGGTACGCCGCCTGTTTCCAGGGCCTCCACGATGACGCGGGTGCCGAACGCGGTGGCTTCGAGCATCGCGCGGTAGACGTCCTCGGGGCGGGTCGCGAGGGTGAGACCCACGATGACTCCGGAGAGGTGGTGGTCGACGAGGACCGAACGGTTGCCGTTCAGCCAGTCGAGGGCGACCAGTCCGTGTCCGCCGACCGGCTGGCCGGCGGCCTTCCGGGTCAGCAGGGTGTGCAGGTCCTCGCCGCGCTCGGCGGCCTCGGCGAGGTAGTCCGACGGGATGCCTTGCTCCAGCACCCAGGCGAAGATGTCGCCGACCGCACTCTGGCCGGCCTCGTAGCCGTAGGTTCCCTCGACGATCCCGCCGGCCACGACACCGCAGATGCCGGGGACGTCGGCGAGGACGGGGGCGTTCACGACGTGGCAGGTGGAGGTCCCCATGATGGCGAGCAGTTGTCCGTCCTCGACGGCCTGGGCCGCCGCCGCGGTGACATGGGCGTCGACGTTGCCCGCGGCCACGGCGATGCCGGGCCGCAGCCCTGTCCACGCTGCGGCCTCCGTACTGAGCGAGCCCACGCGTGAGCCCAGGGCGGAGAGCGGGAATGCGAGGCGGGTGCGTGCGAAGTCGGCGAACCGGGGGTTCAGCGCGGCCAGGTACTCCTCGCTCGGGTAGGCACCGTCCTGGTGGATGCCCTTGTACCCGGCGGTGCAGGCGTTGCGGGACTCGGTTCCGGTGAGCTGCCACACGATCCAGTCGGCGGCCTCGATCCACCGCGCGCAGTTTTCGTAGACGAGCGGATCTTCCTCCAGGACCTGGAGGGCCTTCGCGAACTGCCACTCGGCGGAGATCCGGCCGCCGTAGCGGGCGATCCACTTCTCCCCGCGGGCGTGGGCGAGTTCGTTGATGCGGTCGGCGTGGGACTGGGCGGCGTGGTGCTTCCACAGCTTGGGCCAGGCATGCGGCCGTCCGGCGAGCTCGGTCTCGGCGAGGGGGGTCCCGTCGGCCCGCGTGGGCAGGACGGTGCAGGCGGTGAAGTCGGTGGCGATGCCGATCACCGCGGCGGGATCGATCCCCGCCGCCGCCAGGGCCTGCGGGACGGCGTGACGCAGTACGTCCCGCCAGTCCTGGGGGTGTTGCAGGGCCCAGTCCGGAGGCAATGGCGCGCCGCCTTGCGGCAGGTATCGGTCGATGACGCCGTGCCGGTAGGGGTGGACCGCCGCGGCAAGTTCCTGACCGTCGCGAACCCGCACCACCACGGCGCGGCCCGACAGCGTGCCGAAGTCGACGCCGACCGTGTACTGCTCCGATTCCTCGGAGGGAGGGATGGGCGCGAGGAGATGGGGTGACGTCAACAGAGTGCCTTTCGAAGGAGCCGTGGGCGGCACGCGGCGCGGCCCGGCAGCCGGAGATGCCGTCCCGACCATCCTGGCGGTCGGCGGAGGATCCGATCAGCTTGCAGTGTGAGCGCTAACAATGTCGATAGGCAAGAGGTCTGCGTGGATCATGCGGGAGACCCTCTTGGTGTGGTGGCCTTCGTATACAGGGTCACGCCTCGATGTGTCGTTGATTCGAGGCGGGTTGAGGTCTCCGATTCGGGTAGCGGGGTCGATGGTCGCGTGAACGGATGGAGTCCGTCTTGTCGCCGCACGTCACGCGGTAACGGACAGGTAACGTGCGCAAAGGGGTTGAGAACCCAGCTTGTTAGCGCTCACAATGCGACGGCGCCCCTCAAAGGCATCCCGCTCCTGTCACCCCCCCGCCCCCGGCCCCGCCACGCCCCCGACCGCGGGCACAGCCCGGCACCGGCCGTGCGGAGCCTCATCCGTAGCCCCGAAAGGACACCCGTCATGGCTCGCAGAGCAGCCCTCGTCCTCACCGCCGCCCTTCTCGCCTCCTCGGCGTTGACCGCCTGCTCGACCGAGGGTCCCGCCTCCGCCCCGGCCTCCGGGGCCAAGACGGGCTCCGGCGGCGCCATCACCATGGGCTTCGCCCAGGTCGGCGCCGAGAGCGGTTGGCGTACCGCCAACACCAAGTCCGTGCAGGAGGCGGCGAAGAAGGCCGGGATCGAGCTCAAGTTCTCCGACGCTCAGCAGAAGCAGGAGAACCAGATCAAGGCGATCCGCACCTTCATCCAGCAGAAGGTCGACGTGATCGCCTTCTCGCCGGTCGTGGAATCCGGCTGGGACACGGTGCTCAAGGAGGCCAAGGACGCGGGCATCCCGGTCATCCTCACCGACCGCGCCGTGGACACCAAGGACACCTCCCTCTACAAGACCTTCCTGGGCTCGGACTTCGTCAAGGAGGGCAAGTCCGCGGGCGAGTGGCTGACCGGCGCGTACGCGAACGAACAGGGCCCGGTCAACATCGTCGAGCTCCAGGGCACCACGGGCTCAGCACCCGCCAACGACCGCAAGGCCGGCTTCGCCGATGCCATCCGTGCCGACGGCAAGTTCAAGATCGTCGCCTCGCAGACGGGCGACTTCACCCGCGCCAAGGGCAAGGAGGTCATGCAGGCGTTCCTGAAGTCCCAGAAGGACATCGACGTCCTCTACGCCCACAACGACGACATGGCCCTCGGCGCCATTCAGGCCATCGAGGAGTCCGGCAAGAAGCCCGGTACGGACATCAAGGTGATCTCGGTGGACGGAATCAAGGACGCCTTCGTCGCCATGACCGAAGGCAAGATCAACGTCGTGGTGGAGTGCAACCCGATGCTCGGCGACCAGCTCATGGAGCTGGCGAAGAAGGTCGTGGCGGGGGAGAGCGTCCCGACCCGGGTCGAGACCCAGGAGGGCGTCTTCCCGCAGGACAAGGCCGCGGCCGCCCTGCCGACCCGGAACTACTGACCCCGCAGGTTCCGGTGCCGCAGGAGGCCGGCCCGGCCCGGCCCCGCCGGAGCTCGCGGGGCCCGCGACGCCTGGCACCGGAGCCCGCTCCACCACCCCACACACGAGAGGAGGGCGGATGGCATCTCCGTCCACCCCGCCGCCCACGGGCGCGGGCGGCCCGCACCCGGTCCTGGAAGCCCACGACATCCGCAAGCAGTTCCCCGGCGTGCTCGCCCTCGACGGAGTCGGCTTGCGGCTCTTCCCCGGTGAGGTGCACGCCCTGATGGGCGAGAACGGCGCCGGGAAGTCCACCTTGATCAAGGTGCTCACCGGTGTCCACCCCGCCGACGGCGGCACCATCGTCGTCGACGGCCGGAGCCACGCGTTCGCGGACCCCCTCCAGGCGCAGCGGGCCGGAATCAGCACCGTCTACCAGGAGGTGAACCTCTGCCCGAACATCTCGGTCGCAGAGAACATCCTCATCGGGCGCGAACCGCGCCGGTTCGGTCTCATCCACTGGTCCGCGATGCGGCAGCGGGCGGCCGAACTGCTGACGGAACTGGACCTCGAACTGGACGTCACCAGCCTGCTCGATTCGCATTCCCTGGCGGTGCAGCAACTGGTCGCCATCGTCCGGGCGGTGGACGTCTCGGCGAAGGTGCTCGTGCTGGACGAACCCACCTCCAGCCTCGATCGCGAGGAGGTCGCCCAGCTCTTCACCCTGGTGCGGCGCCTGCGGGACCGCGGCGTGGCCATCCTGTTCGTCACGCACTTCCTCGACCAGGTATTCGATCTCTGCGACCGCGTCACCATCCTGCGCAACGGCCGGATGGAAGGCGAGTACCCCATCGGCGAACTCACCCCGGTGACCCTGGTGCAGCGCATGATCGGCGGAGAACTGGCCACCCTCGACCAGTTGTCCGGCCGTGCCCAGGAGGAAGCGGCCGAACGAGCGACCAGCGGGCCGTTCCTCCAGGCACGACAGCTGGCCCGTACGGGCTCGATCGAACCGTACGACCTCGACATCCATTCCGGCGAGGTCATCGGACTGGCCGGCCTCCTGGGCTCGGGCCGCACCGAGGTGGCGCGCCTCCTGTTCGGCGCGGACAGCGCGGACTCCGGAGACGTGAGCATCGAGGGCAAGAAGGTACTCCTGCGCACCCCCCGCCACGCCATCGCCCGGGGCATCGCGTTCTGTTCCGAGAACCGCAAGTCCGAGGGCCTGGTGGGCGAGCTCACGGTCCGCGAGAACATCATCCTCGCGTTGCAGGCCACCCGCGGCTGGACCAGGCCGCTGGCCCGCACGAAGCAGGACGAACTGGCACGGCACTGGATCGAAGCCCTGGACATCCGCCCCGCCGACCCCGAAGCGCAAGTGCGCCACCTCAGCGGAGGCAACCAGCAGAAGGTCCTCCTCGCACGCTGGCTGCTGACCGACCCCCGGCTCCTGATCCTCGACGAACCCACCCGGGGCATCGACATCGGCGCCAAGGCCGAGATTCAGAAACTCGTGGCCCGCCTGGCGGGCGAAGGCACCGCGGTGCTGTTCATCTCGGCGGAACTCGAAGAGGTCCTGCGCCTGAGCCACCGCATCGCCGTGCTCCGCGACCACCGCATGGTGGCCACCCTGGCCAACGACGACACCGTCACGCCCGAACGCCTCCTGACGACCATCGCCACCGGAACGGACTCATGACCACCCAGCCCGCCAAGTCCGAGGCGGCCGGAGCGATCGGGAGACGTCTGGCCGGCCACCGCCTGCTGTGGCCCGCGCTCATCCTGCTCGCCCTGCTCCTCGGCAACCTCGCGTTCCACCACGACTTCTTCTCCGTACGCGTGCGCGACGGCCACCTCTACGGCAGCCTCATCGACATCCTCCAGTTCGGTGCGCCCCTCATCCTGGTGGCGCTCGGCATGACCCTGGTCATCGCCACCCGCGGGATCGACCTCTCGGTGGGTTCCACCGTCGCCATCGCCGGCGCCCTCGCCTGCGGGCACATCTCCACCGCCGCGCGTCCCGGCAGTGTCGCCACCATGCTCACGGCCGTCGCCCTCGCACTCGGCGTCGCACTCGTGCTGGGCCTGGCCAACGGCTTCCTGGTGTCCGGGCTGGGTGTGCAGCCCATCGTGGCCACCTTGATCCTCATGGTCGCGGGCCGCGGCGTCGCCCAGCTGATCACGGACGGCCAGATCGTCACGGTGACCAGTGCCCCCTACAAAATGATCGGCGGGGGCTACTGGCTGACCTTCCCGTTCGCCGTCCTTCTGGCAGCCGCCCTCGTCGCGCTCACCGCCTTCGTCACCCGTCGCAGCGCACTCGGCATGCTGATCGAGTCCGTTGGCGGCAACCCCGCCGCCAGCCGCCTGGTCGGCATCCGGGCCGGCGGCCTGCTCGCCCTGGTCTACGTCTTCAGCGCGCTGTGCGCCGCCGTCGCCGGGCTGATGATCAGCTCCAACGTCTCCAGCGCCGACGGCAACAACGCCGGCCTGTGGATCGAGCTCGACGCGATCCTCGCCGTCGTCGTCGGCGGCACCGCACTGACCGGAGGACGCTTCTCCCTCGGCGGCACCGTTCTGGGCGCCCTGATCATCCAGACCCTGTCCACCACCGTCTACACCCTCGGCGTCCCGCCCGAGACCACCCTCGTCTTCAAGGCCTTCGTCGTCATCGTCGTCTGCCTCGTGCAGTCCCCGGTCTTCCGGGCCAAGGTCCTGCGCCGCCGCGGGCCGGCCACTCCCCGATCCCACACCCCGGCGGGCGCCACCCCGCAGCAGCAGGAGGTACGCGCATGAGTACCGGCATCGCGAGCGCCGCCGCGCATCTCACCCGCCCCTTCGCGACGGTGTCCCCGCGCACCCGCACCCGTATCCCACTGATCGTCACGGCCGTCCTGCTGGCCGTCATGTTCGGCGTCGGATCGGTGCGCTACGAGGGCTTCCTCTCCGCGCAAGTCGTACTGAACCTGCTGATCGACAACGGATTCCTCCTGGTCGTCGCGGTCGGGGCGACCTTCGTCATCCTCACCGGCGGCATCGACCTGTCCGTCGGCTCCATGGTGGCCCTGTCGACCATGCTCACCGCCTGGCTGGTCGAGTCGCACGGCTGGCCCCTGGCCACCGTCATTCCACTGGTCCTGCTCGTCGGCGCCGGGAGCGGGACGCTCATGGGCTGGATCATCCACACCTTCGAGATCCAGCCGTTCATCGTCACCCTGGCCGGCATGTTCCTCGCCCGCGGGCTCTGCTACACGATCAGCACCGAATCCATCACGATCAGCGACCCCACCACGGCCGGAATCGCGCAGACCCGGCTGTACGGCCCGGGAGGACTGTTCGTCTCGATCCCGGTGGTCATCGCCCTGGCCGTACTGGTGATCGCCTTCGTCGTACTGCACCACACGCGGTTCGGCCGCAACGTGTACGCACTGGGCGACAACGAGTCCTCCGCACGCCTGATGGGTCTTCCGGCGGGCTCCACCAAGATCGCCGTCTACGCCGTCAGCGGCCTGTGTTCCGCGCTCGGCGGCCTGTTGCTGACCTTCTACATGCTCTCCGGCTACGCCCTCCACGCCATGGGCATGGAACTCGACGCGATCGCCGCCACCGTGATCGGCGGCACGCTGCTGACCGGAGGCTCCGGCTTCGTCCTGGGCACGGCCCTCGGCGTGCTCGTCCTCGGCACGATCCAGACGGTGGTCAACTTCCAGGGCACGCTCAGCTCTTGGTGGACCCGGATCGTCATCGGCGCCCTGCTGCTCGTGTTCATCGTGCTGCAACGACTGATGAGCGGCCGCCGCCCCGCCGCCGGCTGACGCCCTGCCGCTCTGCACGTCAGCCCCGGCCCCAGCGTTCGAGTGCCGCGATTCCACCTTGCTTCCCGGCATGCCCTCCGACGGACCGACTTCCAGGGAACACCGCCATGGAACACACATATGAATCCACCGACCAGGCCACTGACCCCGGGCAGGCTCCCACCTGCCCGGGGGCGGGCCGTCCCCTGCGTCTGGCCGATGAGGAAAGGGGGGAGAGGTGGCGGTTCGGCTTCCCCGGCCGGGCCCGCGCGGAGGTGCACACGCGCGGCGCCCGCCTCCGTTCCCTGATCCTGCCGGACCGCTGGGGCCACACCGCCGACGTGGTGCTCGCGCCCCGCGACCCCGCCGACCGCGAGGGCTCCGCACGCTACTTCGGCGCGACGGTGGGCCGTTACGCCAACCGCGTCGCGCACGGCCGGCTCGTCGTCGACGGAGTCACCCACCAGCTCGCCACCCAGGAGACCGGGCACACGCTGCACGGCGGTCCCGACGGGTTCGACCAGCGCCTGTGGCGGTGCGAACCCTTCCACTCGGCGCACCGCACCGGTGTCCGCCTGTTCCTGCACAGCCCCGACGGGGACCAGGGATTCCCCGGTGCCCTGAACGTGCGCCTCACCTACACGCTGGACCGCGACGACAACCTGACCATGTTGTACCAGGCGGTCGCCGACGCGCCGACGATCGTCAACCTCACCAACCACGCCTACTGGAACCTCGAAGGGGAGGGGCGCGGCAACGTCCTGGCGCACCACCTCCAGGTCGCGGCTCCCCTCTACACCTCCGTCGGCGCCGAGTTGATCCCCGACGGCCCCCACCGCCCGGTCAGCGACACCCCGTTCGACCTCCGCCGGCCCCGGCGTCTCTCCGACGTCCTGACCCATACGGAGGCGCAACTGGCTCTCGCCGGCGGAGGCTTCGACCACAACTGGGTCCTCGACGACGCCCGGCGAGCCGGTCCTCGTAAGGCCGCTGTGCTGTACGCCCCCGCATCCGGCCGCCGCATGGAGGTGCGCACCACGGAACCGGGCATCCAGGTCTACACCGCCCAGGGCCTGACCGGTGACATCACGGGCAAGGCCGGCAGACCCTACCACGCCTACGCGGGGATCGCGCTGGAGACACAGCACTTCCCGGACTCCCCGAACCGCCCCGACTACCCGACGGTCGTCCTGCGGCCGGGCGAGCTGTACCGGTCGACCACGATCCACAGTTTCACCACGGTCACCGCCTGAGAGGGGCGGCGGCCGTAGCTGCTGTCCGGTGCCGCAGGGGGGCGCCGGACAGCGGCTTTCGCGCTTGTGCCGACTTTCCCCGTACGAGGTTTCCCGGGGCCCGGCTCTCGGCGGAAGGGGCCAACAGCCGGGCAGGTGGGGGTCATTCACCGGGTGGAGCGATCCTGCGGGCCGTGCTGGCGCGCACGATGAGCTCGGGCGCCACCACCAGGTGGGTCGACTCGTCGGTCCTGCCCTCGATGTGGTCCAGGAGCAGCCCGATGCTGTCGCGGCCGAGCGAGGCGAAGTCCTGACGGATCGTCGTCAGCGGGGGCGGGAAGAACTCCGCCTCGGGGATGTCGTCGAAACCGGCGACCGCCACGTCCTCGGGCGTCCGCAGGCCCGCTTCCCGCAAGGCCCGTAGGACACCGAGGGCCATCTGGTCGTTGGCGACGAACACCGCGGTGAGGCCGGCTCCCTGCCCTCGGGACGCCAGGAACCGCCCCGCCAGCTGCTGGCCGGCCTGGTATCCCGACAGCGGACTCCAGTCGCCGCGCAGCACGGGCGGCACCTCGGCGCCGGCGTCGCGCAGCGCGTCCTCCCACCCCTGCGTGCGGGCCTCGCTCTCGAGCCAGTCGGGCGGGCCCGCCACATGCCACACGGTGGCGTGGCCCGACGCGAGAAGGTGCTCCGTGATCATGCGGGCGCCGAGGTTCTGGTCCAGCGACACCCCCGGCAGGTCGAGGGTGTGGCCGCCTTCCACGGTGACCACCGGGCACGGCGCTTCCAGCGCCGCCAGGGCGCGCACCGCGGCGCGTTGCGGAGTGACGGCGACGATCCCCTCCACGCCCCACCCGGCGAGGTGCTGCATGGCTTCGGCGAGGGCTGTCTGTGTGGCGGTGCGCAGCGTGACGGCGGACGTCAGGTAGCCGCGGTCCCGAGCCGCCTCCTGCACTCCCGCCACGGTGCTGGCGGGCCCGTGCAGAGTGGTGTTCACCGCGATGACGCCCAGCGTGTGGGTCCGGCGGGTGGCCAGCGCCCGGGCCGCCGAGTTGCGCCGGTACCCCAGCTGCTCGATGACCTGAGTCACCGCCGCCCGGGTCTTGGCGCTGACGTTCGGGTGGTCGCTGAGCACCCGTGAAACGGTCTGATGGGACACGCCGGCGACGCGCGCGACGTCCGTCATCGTGGGCGCTCGCGAGACGTCTGGGAGCTGGGTCAACTCTCTTCCTTTCCTCATCGAGCGGCCTTCCCTCAAGGTACCGAACCAGCCGCGGCCCGCACACATCTCGGACCGACCGGAAGATCGTCGACCAGGTAAAGATGTTGGCGTTCACATTATGCAGCGTGGATCGCACGTTGTGGGCAGGAATCTTCTCGTACCTCTTGAGATTGCTGCATGTTAGCGCTCACAATCTGATCGGGGCGGCCGAGGTGGGTCAACCGCGACGCCTGCTGCTGCGGCCCCCGATCAGTCCAGCCCACTCATGCGCGACCGCGGGGCCTGCCCGACGGCGGTCCCGGAGAAACCCGCCGCGCATGCCGGAGAGACGGTGAGAGCGTAGTGAGCAAGACCTTCCTGGGGGACCTCCGTCGTGAGGTCCTCGCGGCCAACCTGCGCATCCCGGAGGCCGGTCTGGCCACCCTCACCTGGGGAAACGTCAGCGGAGTGGACCGAGACGCCGGCGTCTTCGTCATCAAGCCGTCCGGGGTCTCCTACGCCGACCTCACGGAGGAGGACCTGGTGGTGGTGGCGCTGGAGGACGGCCGGGTCGTCGAGGGGCGGCTCAGGCCGTCCACCGACACCGAAACCCATCGGTGCCTCTACCGGGCCTTCCCTTCCATCGGCGGGGTCACCCACACGCACTCGACGCACGCCGTCGCCTTCGCCCAGGCGCGCCGCCCGATCCCCGTACTGGGCACGACGCACGCCGACACCTTCAACGGGCCCGTCCCCGTGACGGAGGACCTCACCGCGGAACAGTGCGCGCGGGACTACGAGTACAACACCGGGCAGGTGATCGTCGCCCGGCTCGGCGGCGACCCCCGGCGGGCCGAGGAGGTTCCCGGAGCGCTCGTCTCACGACACGGACCCTTCACCTGGGGTGCCACCGCGAAGGCGGCGCTGGAGAACGCCGTCGTCTGCGAGGCCGTGGCGGAGATGGCGCTGCACACGCTGGCGCTGGGCTCCCGCCTCGGGGAAGCCTCCGAACCGCCGAAGCACCTGCTGGAGCGGCACTTCACCCGTAAGCACGGACCTGACGCCTACTACGGCAACGCCCCTCACGCCCCTCACGCCCCGGGCGTCTGAGGCGCGGCCTGAGTCAGGGGGACTCAACTACCGTTTCAGCCAGGCGCCTTGACGTTCCCGTCGGGCGCCTGGCTTCATTGGGAGCGCTCCCACATGAGCTCCCACCCCCCGAGGAAGGCTTCACCGTGCCTCCTGCTACCTCCGCCCGCGGCGTGCCACGTCGCGCGGCCGCCGTGCTCGCCGGCGTCGCGCTGGCCGTCGGCGGCCTGTCCACGACCGCCCTGACCGTTCCGGTCGCGGCTGCCGCCACCACGGCAGCCGCCGCCGTCACGCCCGTACGGGTCAACCGGCTCGGCTACCTGCCCGACGGCCCCAAGCGAGCCACCGTGGCCGCCTCCGCGACCGCTCCGCTCGTCTGGCAACTGCGCGACGCTTCCGGCGCGGTGGCCGCCTCGGGTGCCACCACGGTGCGCGGGTTCGACCAGGCGTCCGGCCAGTCCACGCACCTGGTGGACTTCGGCGCGTACACCGGCACCGGCACCGGCTTCACCCTGGCCGTCGACGGCCAGAGCAGCCACCCCTTCGACATCTCCGCATCGCTGTACGACGGACTGCGCGCCGACAGCATGTCGTTCTTCTACCAGCAGCGCAGCGGCATCGCGATCGAGGCGGCCCTGGCGGGCGGCAGCGCCTACGCCCGCCCCGCCGGGCACCTGGGTGTCGCCCCGAACAAGGGCGACACCAGCGTCCCCTGCCAGGCCGGGGTGTGCGACTACCAACTGGACGTGCGCGGTGGCTGGTACGACGCGGGCGACCAGGGCAAGTACGTGGTCAACGGCGGCATCTCCGTCTGGGAGATGGTCAACTCCTATGAGCGGGCACGGCGTTCGGGCGGCGACGCGGCGCTCGGCGACGCGACGCTGCGGGTGCCGGAGCGCGGCAACGGAACGCCGGACGTGCTGGACGAGGCCCGCTGGGAACTGGAGTTCCTGCTGCGGATGCAAGTCCCCGCCGGGAAGCCGTTGGCCGGGATGGCCTTCCACAAGATGCACGACGCCAAGTGGACCGCCCTGCCGACCCGGCCCGAACTCGATGCCGAACAGCGCGAGCTGCACAAGCCGTCGACCGCCGCGACGCTGAACCTGGCGGCCTCGGCCGCGCAGTGCGCCCGGGTGTACGCGCCCTACGACGCCGCGTTCGCCGCGCGCTGCCTGGACGCGGCCCGCCGCGCCTGGACGGCCGCCAAGGCCAACCCGAACGTGCTCGCCCTGGCGAGCGACAACACCGGCGGCGGTGCGTACGAGGACGCCGACGTCTCCGACGAGTTCTACTGGGCGGCGGCGGAACTCCTGGCCACCACCGGAGAGGCACAGTACCGGGACGCCGTCACCTCCTCCCCGCACCACACCAAGGCCGTCGACGCGTTCTGGTGGGGCGGCACCGCGACGCCCGGCCGCATCACCCTCGCCACGGTCCCCGGCGTGGCCCTGCCGGCCGACGACGTGACCCGGCTGCGCGGCCTGCTGACCACGGCCGCTGATGGCCACCTGTCCACCATGGCCGGACAGGGCTACGCGGTGCCGCTCCCCGCCACCGGATACGTGTGGGGCTCCAACAGCTCCGTCACCAACAACGCGATGGTGCTGGCCGTGGCGTACGAGATCACCGGGCAACAGCGTTACCGAGCTGGAGCGTTGGAGTCCCTGGACTACCTGCTCGGCCGCAACGCGCTCGACCTCTCCTACGTCACCGGCTACGGCGACCGTTACTCCGCGAACCAGCACCACCGGTTCTGGGCACACCAGAACGACGCCTCGCTGCCGCAACCGCCGGCCGGTTCCTTCGCGGGCGGGCCGAACGCGGGGCTGGAGGACCCGGTGGCCAAGGAGAAGCTCGCGGGCTGCGCACCGGCGGCGTGCTACGTGGACGACATCGGCTCGTACTCCACCAACGAGGTGGCCATCAACTGGAACGCCTCGCTGGCCTGGCTGGCGGCTTTCGCGGCTGAGCGGCGCAGCGCTCCGGCGGTGCCCGTGGTCCAGGTGGCACCGGCGGCCGTGACGGTCCCGGAGGGCGGTTCGGTCCCCGTGGGCGTGCGGCTCTCGGCCGCCCCCGCGCAGAACGTCACGGTGACGGTGGCCCGGAACTCCGGCGACCAGGACCTGTCGGCGGCCGCGACCCTGGTGTTCACCCCGGCCGACTGGGCGACGGTGCAGCAGGTTCCGGTCTTCGCCGCGCAGGACGCCGACGCGTCCTCGGGCAGTGCGACATTCACCGTCGGTGGTCCTGGCGCGCAGCCGGCGACGTTCACGGCGACGGAGGCGGACGACGAAGTGTCGGCGGCCTCATGCACAGTGGCGTACCGGATCGACAACGCCTGGGGCAACGGCTTCACGGCGACGGTGACCGTGAGGAACACCGGAACCTCGGCGGTCTCCGGGTGGACCCTCGGCTGGGGCTTCGCGGGTGATCAGCGGATCAGCAATGGCTGGAACGCCACGGTGAGCCAGTCGGGCAGCACGGTCACCGCCCGGGACGCCGGATGGAACGGAACACTGGCACCCGGCGGCAGCGCGAGCTTCGGCTTCCAGGCGACGTACTCGGGTACCAATGCGATCCCGGCGCGCTACACGCTGAATGGTGCACTCTGCTCCTGAACGATCGTCACGCCCCGCCCGCCCGGCGATGGACGACGGAGTGGAGCCAGGTTCTTCCCGGCTCCACTCCATGGTGCGGGCGTGTCACTGGAACTGCGAGAAGAACCTCCAGATCTCTGCCTTGGTCCAGGTCGTGACGCCGCTCTCGTTGGGGGAGCCGTCGACCGGACCGGGCAGGTGGCCTCCGTCGAAAGCGGCCCATTGGACCGGGTACCCGGCAAGGCACCCCGAGTAGGTGGAGGTGATGTGCGTCCGGCTGCCCGGCGCCGGCTCGCGCGGGTTCTGGGGAGTGCAGCCGTTGTTGCCGACGAACCTGTCGCGCAGGGACCGTCCTTGCGCGATGTTGAGGACGGAGTCGCCGACGCCGTGGATTCCGAAGTAGGCGATGGGCTGGGTGCCGCCGCTGCACCCGCTGATCTCGCCGCCGGAGATGACCGCGACAGCCCTGAAGACGTTCGCCCGGGTGCATGCGAGTGCGTGGCTCATACCGCCGCCCCAGCTGAATCCGGTGGCGAAGCGCTGGGTCGTGTTGACGCAGAGGCCGCCCTCGATTCGCCGGATCATGTCGTCGACGAAGGTGACGTCCTCACCGCCCGAATTGGCCCAGCCGTTGCCGAGTCCCTGGGGGGCGACGAGGATGGCGCTGTTGCTCGATTGTTCCTGTTGGCCGTAATAGGACCATGCAGTCCCGCTCGTTCCGCCCGAGGCGACGTCGCCGGCGGTTCCGCCCCGCCAGTGGAACGCGAAGATCAGCCGGTAGGGCCGGCTGTTGGTGTAGTTGTCGGGAACTCTGAGGATGAAGCTGCGGCTCTTACCACTGCTCTGAATCGTGTGCGTACCGCTCGCCAGAGTCGGGGCGCTGCCGCATCCGCCGCCACCGGACGACAGCTTGACCATCTGCCATTGCTGGTTGGCGCCACCCCAGTCGGTGTACTGGACGACGTTGCCGCCGTCGGCGGTGGAGCCGCCCTGCATCTCGACGGCCTTGCCGCTGTTGCGGTTGATCAGCCGGACGTGGCCCGAGTCGGAGTCGGCCAGGCGGAACTGCTGGTTGGCTCCGTCGCTGCGCGTCCACTGACTGACCCGCGCGCCGTCGGCGGTGGACGAGCCATAGACGTCCAGCGCCTTGCCGCTGTTGCGGTTGACCAGGACGTACCAGGCATTGCCGTCCACCGTCGCCGCCTCGGCGGGCGTCGGTTTCACCGCGAAGAACACGCCGATCGCGAGCGTCGCAGCCACCACGGCGGCGATCCGGGACCACCGGCGATGCCTTCGTGGAGGGGCGGGGGAAGCCGCACCATAGGTCTTCATCGGTTCACCCTTTCACCGTGGCAGGTCGTCAGGTGCGGGTCCAGCGCTGGTTGCTGCCCCCCGAGCAGGAGTAGAGCTGGATCAGGGTGCCGTTGGCGGTGCCGTTGCCGGTGGCGTCGAGGCAGAGGCCGGACTGGACTCCGACGATGGATCCGTCGGAGTTGAGGCGCCACTTCTGGTTTTCGCCGCCCCAGCAGGCGTAGATCTGGACCTTGGTGCCGTTCGCGGTGCCGGCTGCGTCCAGGCACTTGTTGCCGTAGACCTTGAGCTCGCCTCCGGCGGTGTACGACCACTGCTGGTTGGTGCGGTTGTTGCAGTCCCACAGGTTGACCTGGGTGCCGTCGGTGGTGCTGGAACCGGGCACGTCCAGGCAGCGGCCCGAACCGACGCCCTTGATCTGACCGGAACCGGGCGTGGGGGTCGGAGTGGAGGAGCCGGCGTTGAGTGCGTTGAGCACGGAGGTGTAAGCGGGCTTCTTGTTGCCGTTGCCGTCGAACAGCAGCGGCGAGTGCTCCGGTCGCCAGGAGTCGGTGTCGCGCACACCCCAGACGGTGATGCCGAGGCAGCGCGGGACGGCCAGGCAGTCGTTGGTCACGTTGGCGTAGGTCGTGCCGGAGGCGCCCTGGATGTCGAGTTCGGTGACGGCGACATCGACCCCGAGGGCGGCGAAACTCTGCAGGGTGGTGCGGAAGTTGCTGTTGTAGGGGCTGTCGCTGTTGAAGTGCGACTGGAAGCCGACGCAGTCGATCGGCACGCCGCGCTGCTTGAAGTCCCGGACCATGGCGTACATGGCCTGGGTTTTCGCCCAGGTCCAGTTCTCGACGTTGTAGTCGTTGTAGCAGAGCTTGGCGGCCGGGTCGGCGGCGCGCGCGGTGCGGAAGGCGACCTCGATCCAGTCGTTGCCGGTGCGCTGCAGGTTGGAGTTGCGTCGGGCTCCCGAAGTACCGTCCTCGAAGGCCTCGTTCACGACGTCCCACTGGACGATCTTGCCCTTGTAGTGGGCCATCACGCCGTTGATGTGGTGGGTCATCGCCTGGCGCAGCGTGCTGCCGCTGAGGTTCTGCATCCAGCCGGGCTGCTGCGAGTGCCAGGCCAGGGTGTGGCCGCGTACCTGCTTGCCGTTCTGTACCGCCCAGTTGTAGACGCGGTCACCGGCGGTGAAGTTGAACTGGCCCTGCTGAGGTTCGGTGGCGTCGATCTTCATCTCGTTCTCGGGCGTCACCGAGTTGAACTCGCGGCCGGCGATCGTCGTGTACGCCGAGTCGCCCAGCCTGCCCGAGGCGATGGCGGTGCCGAAGTAGCGGCCGCTCTGCGCGGCCGCGCCACCGAGCGTGCTCTCGGCGGCGTGTGAGGTCAGCGGAGCCACCAGCGCGGCGGCCGAACCGAGGACGCCGAGGACCAGGGCCGTGCGAAGAGCGCCGATCTTCCGGCGGACGGTGGGTGGGTGAATGGCATGCGAGCCCATGAAAGAGCCTCCAGGAAAGAAAACACGGAAGGATTGGAGCGCGGCAGAGTGAATCCGCGCGAACGACGCCCGCGTCCATTGACAAAGGACGCTCATCGGTCAGGGCGTACATATTCAAGGCCGATACCCGGCACCCGGATTCAGACGGGGGGTATCGCCTCTGGCATCAGTCTGGAAACACCGCCGAAACATGTCAATAGTTTCGAAAGGGTTTCGAGAAATCGTCTCTCTGGATAGCCCAATAGCCGCTTTTCATAGAGCGATCCTCATCGAAAGTATTTCGATGAGGATCGCTCGACTGGGCTGCGGGTATTTCCTTCGGTTCGTATCTCCGGTCAGCGCAGGACCGTGTTGAAGTCCAGTGCGGGCTCGGCGTTCCGGACGAGGGACTTGGCCTGCTCCGGCCACCACACGCCGGCCGCGGGATCGACGATGCCGTACTCCGGATCGATGGTGCCGCCCGGGATGCCGCGGTTGCACTGGCCGTCTGACTGGCCGACGGTCTTGATCCACAGGTAGGCGTCGACGAGCGGGACGCCGGTGTTCGCGGTCGGCCGGTCGCCGACGCCGCGACCGGGAGCGTTGCACCAGGTTTGCGGGTCGCCGCTGTACTTGCCCGCGGGCGGGGTCCAGGCGCCCCGGCCGTTGCGGCTGGTGTCGACGACGAGGTGGGTGAGCTCCTGTGCGGGCGGGGTGCCGACGTTCTGCTGGAACCACCGGTCGGTCCAGTGCCAAGTGGACGGGTCGTCCACGTTCACGGAGTTTCCCGGCTGCCCGTCGTTCGGTGCTGCGGGGGAGTAGTACTGGCTCGCGCACCAGTCGGCGTGTCCCCTGGCCCAGTCCGGGCCCTTGGTGGCGAACCACAGGCACTGCGAGACCCAGGTGCCGTAACGGGTGGACAGGTCGGTGGCCAGATAGTTGGAGACGTTCAGTGAGAAGCCCTGGGTGCGGGTGACACCGGCCTGGAGGAGGCGTTGCGCGATGTCGCCGACGCTGCGCCAGTGGCTGTTGCCGGCGTCCAGGTAGACGATGCTGTTCGGCTGCCGCTCCAGGGCGTCGATCGCGTGGTTGAGGTCGGCGAAGCGTCCGGTGGTGATCGCGCCGGTGGGGTCGCTGCCGGGACCGCAGTCGGAGGGGAGGTTGGCCAGCCCGTCCGGCTCGAGGATGACGACGGCCTTGCTGCGGCCGAGCCCCCGGGCGAAGGCGCTGATCCAGGCCTGGTACTCGGCATCCGACTGCGCGCCGCCGGAGGAGTACTGGGAGCAATCGCGCAGCGGGATGTTGTAGGCCACCAGGACGGGAACCGTCCGGGTCCGCTCGGCGCGGCGTACCAGGTCGCGTACTCGGGATTCGACCTGCTCCGGGGTGCCATCGGTGAACCAGGAGGCCTCCGGCCAACTGGCCAGCTTCGCCATGGACCTGGCGCCTTCAAAGTCGCGGTGGAGGAGGTCGGTGACGGCCTGGTGGACCGCGTCGCCGTCGGGATCGACGTAGAAGCGGGTGTTCGTGGGGAGCGTGTGGGAGGCCGGCGCGGAGCTCGCCTCGGCAGAGGCCGGGGCGACGGCGCCGAGGAGCAGCGTGAGTGCGCTCGATGCCAGGACTAATCGGTGCAGGGGGATACGCACGGGGTTCCTTCGGTAGGGGTGTTCGGGTCGCGGGGTCAGTAGCCGTAGATCATCTTGTAGGCGACCTCCGGCAGGAACTGCCCGGCCGAGGAGCCGGCCCCGACACCGCAGTTGCCGTCGGACTCGCCGGGGACCTTGATCCACAGCAGCATCTCGGCACCGCCGCCGCGCTGACTGGGAGTGCCGATCCGGCGGCCGGCGGGGTTGCACCACTGGCCGTTGGAACCGTTGCCGTTGCGGCTGGTGTCGACGACGAACGGCTTGGTGTAGCCGTAGGAGCCCAGGGCGGAGTTGACGGCGTTGCCGTAGGAGGTGTTCTGGTCGGTGGTGAAGTAGTTGGAGACGTTCAGCACGAAGCCGCGTGCCCCGCTGACACCGGCGGCGGCGAGCTGCTGCGCCATCGTCGAGGCGCCGATCCAGCCGGGGTTCCCGGCATCGAGGTAGACCCAGGTATTGGGTGCCTTGGCCTTCAACTGGGCGATCGCGTTCTTCAGCATGGCGTTGCGTTCGGTGATCTGGGCGGCCGTCATGCAGCTCTCGTGGCCGAGCGCGTCGGGTTCGAGGACGACGACGGCCGGGCGGCTGCCGATGCCACTGGCGAAGGCGGCGATCCAGGCGTCGTACGCGGCGCGGCTCCCGGCGCCGCCGCCGGAGTGGCCGGCGCAGATGTCCCGGTTGGGGATGTTGTACGCGACCAGGATCGGCAACTTGTCGTAGGAGTCCGCGCGGCCGGCGTAGGCGCCGGTGGCCGCGCCGATGTCGCCGCTCCAGTTGCCGAACCAGCGGGCCGCCGGGGTGTTGGCGATGGACGTCCGGATCGCCGCCGCCCGCCCGTCGCCTGGGTTCGCGTTGGTCCACCGCAGGGCGGAGTTGTCGGGGTCGGCGTAGAAGCCGCTGGTCATGGTGGTCGGGTCGGCGGCGTACGCCGGGCCGGCGTTGATCAGGGCGAGACCGGCGGTGAGGGCACTGGCCAGCAGGGCGGATGCGGCTCGGACGGACTTGCGCATGGTTCTTCCTCCGGTGGGGGTGGGGAAGTGGAAGCGCTTCCAGTTTTGGTGTGGGGTCGGACCGCGCTGATGGGATGATTGGGGCCGTCGCCGGGGTGTGTCAAGTGGTTGAACACGGAAGTACTGTCGGGGGTCGGTGTGGCGCCATTGGTTGGAAGCGCTACCAGATCGAGGCCGAGGGCGGCGCCGGGTGCAGGCCCGAACTCGGGGCGGTGATGGAATCATGGCCGCTGTTCGCTGTTCGCTGTTCGCGTGAGCCTGAGGAGCAGTTCGTTCATGGAGCCGTCGCCCAAGCGCATGCCCACGCTCGACGAGGTGGCCGCACGAGCCGGTGTGTCACGCACGGCGGCATCCCGGGTGATCAACAACGCCCCGCACGTCAGCCGCGCCAAACGGGAGGCGGTCGAACGAGCGGTGCGCGAGCTGGATTTCGTGCCCAACCCGTCCGCTCAGGCCCTGGCGACCCGTAGGGTGGGAGCGGTGGTGCTGGCAGTCTCCAGCGACGAACCGGGGCTGTTCGCCGACCCGTTCTTCGCGGAGGTCATCGTCGGCGTCAGCGAGGCGCTGGAGCAGACCGAACTGGAACTGATCCTGCTGCTGGCCAACACCCCGCGCGGCCGGGAGAGGTTCGAACGGTTGCTGCGCTCCCGACGGGCCGACGGCGTCATGCTGATGGCGCTGCGGGGCGACGATCCGCTGGGACGCCTGGGCGAGGAGGTCGATCTGCCCGTCGTCTTCGGCGGACTTCCCCTCATTGGCGAACCTACCTGGTACGTGGACGCCGACAACCGGGGCGGTGCCCGCCTGGCCGCCGAGCACTTCGCGCGCACGGGCCGCCGACGGCCCGTCATGATCACCGGCCAGGTGGACACCAGGGCCTCCGTCGCGCGGGAGCAGGGGTTCACCGACGGTCTGACCTTGTCCGGGCTGCCGCTGCTCGGAGTTGAGCCCGGGCAGTTCACCGAGGAGGGCGGGGCCGGGGCGATGGAGAGGCTGCTCCGGGCACACCCCGATCCCGACGCGGTGTTCGCGGCCTCCGACGCGATGGCCATCGGCGCTCTGCGCACCTTGCGGGAACGGGGGCTCCGGGTGCCCGAGGACGTCGCGGTGATCGGCTTCAACGACCTGGCGAGCGCCCGGCACACCAGCCCGCCGCTGACCACGGTCCATCAGCCGGTGCGGGCGCTGGGCCAGGAGATGGCCAGGATGCTGGTCAGTGCCATCGAGGGACACCGCCCCACCCCGCTGATCCTCCCGACCCGCCTGACCGTGCGCGAGTCCGCCCCCGATCTGCCCGCGTCGGCCTGATGGGCGGGCGCTTCCGGCAGGGCCGGCCCGATCTGACGGGAGCGCCTCCCACTCGACTTCCCGTCGCCGCGATCGGCCCGTGGCGATCGGGGGACTCGGCGCCGGGTCAGATGAATCGCCACAGGTGGTCGCTGGTGCCGTTGTCGTCCCAGAGAACGGTCTGTGCTCCCTGGGCGGTGGAGGCGCCGGAGACGCCGAGGACGCGGCCGCTGTTGGCGCACTGGATCCTGAAGGTGTCGCCGCCGCCGTGGCGCAGGCGCCACCGGTGGTCGGCGGCGCCGTTGTCCGCCCACTGGACGATCCGGGCGCCGTTGGCGGTGTCGCCGTTCTCCACGGCGAGGACCTTGCCGCTGTGGGAGTTGCGCAGGCGCAAGTGGCCGCCGGTGTCGACTACGGCCGTCCAGAGATGGTCGGCGGTGCCGTTGTCATCCCACTGGATGGCGAGGCCGCCGTCGGCGGTGGACATGTCCCGCACACCGAGCACCCGCCCGCTGGCGACGTTCTGGATGCGCCTGGCGCCGTCGGGGACGAACTGCCACTGGCCGGCGGGGGCGCCGCTGTCGGGCACCTGTACGGCTGCGGCGCCGTTGGCGGTGGAGCCGCCTTCGATGCCGAGCAGCTTGCCGGTGTGGACGTTCCGAAGCTTGTGGTACCCGTTGCCGGCGTCGACGACGGTCCACCGGTGGTCGGCGGTGCCGGTGTCGGTCCACTGGAGGATCGGGGCGTTGTCGGCGCTGGACATGTCCTTCACACCGAGGACCTTCCCGCTGTTGAGGTTGCGCAGCCGCAGTGCGGCGCCGTCGACGATGAGGACCCACTTGTGGTCGGCGGTGCCGGAGTCGGTCCACTGCAGGGCGAGGCCCCCATCGGCGGTGGACATGTCCCGGATGCCGAGGACGAGTCCGCTGGCCGCGTTGACGAGACGGAAGCCGGGACTGCCGGTCCGCCAGTAGACGGTGTAGTTGAAGCCCTGGGCGTCGTGGAACGGGCCGAGGCCGACCTTCGTACCGTTGGCGGTGGCCGTGAAGGCGAGGGCGGTGCTGTTGGTTCGGGTGATCGAGGAAGGGTCCAGGGCCGGCAGGGAGGACAGTGCGGTGCTGCCGTAGTCGCCGGCGAGGACGGCGGGGCCGTAGGTGATCGCCGCGACACCGGGGTTGTCGTTGGCGGCCTGGAGAGCCACGCGCATGGGGAGCTTCACGGTGATGGTGTCGCCCGAGGCCCAGGATCGGGTGAGCGTGGCGTAGGTGCCCGGACTGGCCGTGACGGTCTGGGCGACGCCGTTGACGCTGATGGTGGCGTCCGAAGCCCATCCGGGGATGCGGACGCGCATCGACCAGGTCCCGCCTACGCCGCCGGTGACCTTGAGCGTTGTGGTGTCGTCGGCCGGGTAGGTGGTGGTCTGGGTGACGGTGATGCCTCGCTGGGTCCAGTTCAGGACGGAGGGGAGGAACAGGTTCACGGTGAGGGTGGTGCTGCCGTCGTGGAAGTAGACGGAGTCCATCAGCTTGGTGTTGGACTCGATGCCCGTTCCCTGGCAGCACCAGAACGTGCCGTAGTCGGTGCTCCAGGTGCCGCCGCCCCACGCCGGGCCCTTGCCGCGGCGGCCGCCCGGGTTGAGGGGGGTGAAGTAGGTGACGTGCCCGTGCGGGTCGGCCGGGTTCTGGGCGCCGATGACGTGGTTGAGCAGCGTCTTCTCGTAGAAGTCGAAGTACGACGCCCGGCCGGGGTCCAGTTGCCACAGTTCTCGGGTCAGCTTGAGCATGTTGTAGGAGTTGCAGAGCTCGCAGGTGTCGGGGACGAGGAAGCCGGAGATGGCGTTCGGGGCCCGGAAGTGTTCCGCCTGGCTGTTGCCGCCGATGGCGTACGTGTGCGAGGTGGTGCAGATCGTCCACGCGTTGGCGGCGATGTCGCGGTATCGGGTCGTCCCGGTGGCCTTGTACTCGCGGACGGCTCCGATCCACTTGGGCACCTGCGTGTTGGCGTGCAGACCGTTCAGTTGGTCCAGGTTCGCGGCGAGGGGGTCGAAGACCGCCGCGTGGTCGAACCGCTGGGCGGTGGTCAGCCAGCGTACGTCGCCGGTCTGCTGGTGGAGGTCGGCCAAGACCTCGTTCATGCCGCCGAACTCGACGCCCAACAACGACTGCATCCGGCTCTGGCTGAGCGCGGCGCTGCGCCGGTCGACCCAGCCGGCGAGCGCGAGGAGCACGTCACGGGCCTGCGTGTTGCCGATGAGGCGCCACACGTCGAGCAGACCGGCCATGGTCTTGTGGACGCAGTAGTACGGGACGTTGCCGTTGGTCAGCGTGCCTGCTTCGAGGCTGGTGAAGTCGGCCTCGGGAAAGCCCGACAGGTAGCCGGCGGAGAAGCCCGCGGCGGAGTTGTTGGCCTGGCACTTGGCGAGTTCGGCCACCATGCGGTCGGCCTTGTCGCGGCAGGTGGTGTCCCCGACCGCGGCGTAGGCCTGGGCCCATGCCGTGAGGAAGTGGCCCTGCACGTGGGTGCGGAAGGGGAACGCCGGGTCGTCCCACCCTCCGGTCGGGGACGCGGCGTTGGTGGAGAGCCGGTGGTTGGTGCGGAAGTTGTACAGCAGGCGGTCGACGTCGATGAAGCGGAGATAGGCCAGGGTGCGGTTCTGGTTGTCGAGCCAGCGGCTGCTGGTGAGCCGGACCTGACCCAGGTCGAACGGGAACACCGACACTCCGACGTCAGACCTGACCGGGGGCGTCTGCGCCGTGGCGGAGACGGTGTTCAGTACGGGGCCGACCGTCGCGGCCACGGCGGCGACGCCGGTCGCCTTGATCACGGCGCGGCGGCTCAAGGGGGGAACCGGCATGGCGAACTCCATGGTCCGTGAGAGATAGGGGTGCCGCGCACAGGGGCTGTTGGGCTTCGACCGGCGGCCGCGAGGTCGGTGCGGTGGCGGCCTGCTGCGGACGAGTGTTAACGCTCACAATTGACGTGTCAATACTTTCGACGGGGGCGGCGACAAGGCCGTCCCGCGCACCGCCACCTGGTCGCGGCGTCAGCGACGTCAGGGCCTGCCTGGTGTCTCCTGCCGGCTCGGGTACGTGATGTCGAACCGCGTGAAGTGGGCTTGGTTGGTGGAGGGTCGGCCGTTGGAGGTGGCGTAGAGGCCGAGCTGGATGCTGGTGAACAGCGGTCTGAGGAAGGTGGCTTCGATGGTGGCCAGGTCTTCCCAGAAGCCGTTCGGAGCCGCGTGGGCGAAGGTGTGACTGAACCCGCGGATGCGGACCCCCAGGCGAACGGGGCCCGGGGGGACGGGAACGCCGGCCAGGACCTCGGGCCCGTGGCGGAGGCTGAGTCCCTCCGTGGTGCGAAGAAGGAGGAGATGGGCGTCGTCGTCGAGGACTACGGCGAGGCCTGCCTGTTCGGCCGGTGCGGCGGGGGTGAAATGCAGTTCGGTGGAGACGTCGCAGTCGGGCTGTTCTTGGGGGCGGGCCAGGAGGGACGGGGTGGTGCGTTCGCCGAGGCGGTCGGGGCGCAGCTGGAGTCGGAGCCCGTCACCGGTTGTCCAGAACCGTGCGGGTGGGGTGCGCAGGGTGCTCCAGTCGGGGGAGAAGGTGGCGAAATCGTCGTGGAGCGGGCGGTGACGGTCGGTGTGGACGACGGGGGAGAAGACCGGCCAGCCCGCGTCCCAGGTGATCCGGCTGAGGAAGGTCTCGCGGCCGAGAGCGGAGCCCGGGCGGATGCCCAGGAGGACGGCCCGCCAGTCGCCGTACGGGGTTTGCACGAGGTCGGCGTGCCCGGTGCAGGTGACCGGCCCCTTGGCGGGTGGGAGCACCGGGTTGCCGGGGGCGCCCTCGTAGGGGCCGGTCACGCGGGCGGCGCGGGCGGCCGCCACGCTGTGGTCCACATCGGTGCCGCCCTCGGCGGTGAGCAGGAGATAGCTGCCGTCGATCTTGTAGAGGTGCGGGGCTTCCGACCATCGGGCGCCCGGGTGGCTTCCCGTCCACAGGACGTGCTCCGGTCCCGTGAGCCGTCGCTCGCGGGGAAGGTATTCGCGCATCCAGATCTCCGTGCGGCCCGCGGCTTCGTCCACGACTCGTGCGGCGGTGAACCAAGCCCGGCCGTCGCCGTCGCCGTCGCCGTCCCCGCCGCCGCCGTCCGGACCGTCGTCGAAGAACAGCGACGGGTCGAAGCCCTCACCGTCCAACCAGTGGGGCTCCGACCACGGCCCCGCCGGGTCGGTGGCCGTGACGACGAAATGGCCGGGGCCGTCCATCAGCGTGCAGACGAGATGGAAGACCCCGTCATGGTGCCGGATCGTCGGTGCGAACAGTCCCCGTGAAGGCTCGCACCCGTCGAGATCGAGCTGGGACGCCCGGTCGAGCGCGGAGCCGATGCGCCGCCAGTTCACGAGATCACGGCTGTGGAACACGGGAAGGCCCGGGAACCATTCGAAGCTGGACGTCACCAGGTAGTAGTCCGCGCCCACTCGGCAGACGGACGGGTCGGGCCGGAACCCTGGCAGCACGGGATCACCGAGGAACCCGGTCATGGAACAGGGACGATCTCGACCGGCACGGACAGCACCCGGTCGGCCGCCGGGTGGCGTACGGGGCCCTCCAGAGTGAAGGAGCCCTGGAGCGGAAGATCGCCGCTGGACCGTCCGACGGCCACGCCGATCTCCCCGGGCTCCACTCTTCTGCGCAGGTCGAGCCCGGTGAAGGAGGTCCGGTCGGCATGGACGAAAAAGGTGATCCGGGCGGCCGCGCCCGGCTGCAGCCCGACCCTGCCGAATCCGGCGAGCCATCGCTGCGGCCGGACGACGGACGCCACGGGGTCCGAGAGGTACAGCTGGACCACCTCGGTCCCGGCCACCTCGCCGACGTTGCGCACGGTGACCGAAACGCAGACGGCCCCGTCCGTCGCGGCAACGGGATCCACCGACAGTTCCGAGTAGGTGAAGCTGGTCCAGCTCAGCCCGTGTCCGAAGGGGAACAGCGGGGTCGGGTCCACCGAGCTCCAGTCGGTGTGGCCGCCGAGCCTCGCGTGCAGGTAGGTGCCGGGCTGGCCGCCGACCTGGCGGGGGATGGAGACGGGCAGCCGCCCGGACGGTTCTGCCGCCCCGCTGATGATCCGGGCCAGCGCCGTCCCGCCCTCCTCGCCGGGGAAGAAGGCCTGCACCACCGCCGATGCGCGCTCGGCCAACGTGCCGAGCGCGTAGGGCCGTCCGGAGACGAGGACCAGGACGGTCGGCACCCCGGAGTCCAGAACGGCGGAGGCGAGTGCGGCCTGGTCGCCGGGCAGGTCGAGGGTCTCGGCGTCACAGCCCTCTCCGGAGGTGCCCCGGCCGAACATGCCGGCCCGGTCCCCGAGCACCAGGACGTTCACGTCCGGATCGTCCGCGGTGACCGTGAACCCGGCAGCGGTGAGCGCCTCGCCGAGCGTCGGAATGTGCAGTCCGAGGTCGCCGGGCAGGGCGACGTGGTTGGGGAAGGAGTAGCAGCCGAGGAAGGACTGGGGGTCGTCGGCGTACGGCCCGCTGATCGCCACGCGGCACGGCCGCAGCGGAAGGATGCCGTCGTTGGCGAGCAGCACGGTGGACCGTTCGGCCAGGAGCCCGGCCAGTGCCCGGTTCTCCGGCGGGTCGAGGTCGACCGGCTCGGGCTTGACGGGTTCCCAGTCGGGGTCGAGCAGGCCGAGTTCGGCTTTCTGCCGCAGGACCCGTTCCGCGGCCCGGTCGATGAGCTCCTCGGGTACGGCTCCCGACCGGACGAGTTCGGTCAGCGGTTCGCCGTAGCAGCGGGCCGTGGGCAGCTCGACGTCGATTCCGGCGGTCAGCGCCAGCGCGCCGGCCGCGCCGCGCGATCCGGTGACGCCGTGCCGGGTCTCCAGGAAGGAGACGGCGTAGTAGTCGGCGACGACCACACCTCGGAAACCGAGCTCACCCCTGAGCAGCTCGGTCAGCAGCCGCTCGTCGGCGGCCACCGGGACTCCGTCCACGTCGGTGTAACTGTTCATCACCGACCGGGCGCCTCCCTCGCGCAGTGCCCGTACGAAAGGCTCGACCAGTACGTCGGCGAACTCGCGCGGCCCCGAGGAGACGGGGGCCATGTTCCGGCCGCCGCGCGAGGCCGAGTACCCGGCGAAGTGCTTGAGCGTCGCCACGATCCCGGCGCCTTCCAAGCCCTGCACGTAGGCGGTGCCGATCGCTCCGACGAGATAGGGGTCCTCGCCGATGCACTCCTCGGTCCTGCCCCACCGGTAGTCGCGGACCACGTCGAGCACCGGAGCCAGCCCTTGGTGGACGCCGACCCGCCGCATCCCCGCCCCGATGGCGGCGGCCATCCGGCGCACGAGCTCGGGATCGAAGGACGCTCCCCAGGCCAGCGGCCCGGGAAAGACCGTCGCCCCGAACGTCATGAACCCGGTCAGGCACTCCTCGTGAGCGATCGCCGGGATCCCGAACCGGCCGGATCCGGTCACCTGCCGCTGGAGCGAGGCGAGCCGCTCCATCCCGGCCTCCGCGGTGATCGGCGCGGTGCCGTACACCCGGGTGAGCTGGCCGAGCCCGTGGGCGACGATGTCGTCCAGGCCGGGCGCGGTCTCGCCGGAATCGTCCTCCATCGGCGCGACCGGTGCGCCCGGATCCGAGGGCAGCGCCCAGAAGCCGGTGAGCTGCCCCGCCTTCTCCTCCAGAGTCATCCGTTTCAGCAGATCGGCGACTCGTGCGGACGCGGGTATGAGGGGGTCACGCCAGGGCTCGGTCAAGGAGTTCTCCTAGGGACTTCGACGACACGACCTAGAGACGGGGCGGGGCGGTGGAGAGCCGGAACTTGAGCTCGGTCGAGAGCTCCATCCGGGGGCTGACCAGCGGCTGGCCGTCCAGGAGCTGGAAGAGCGTGCGGGCCGCGAGCCGGCCCATCTCCTCCAGCGGCTGGCGCACCGTCGTCAGTGGCGGTGACAGCCATTCGCACATCGGCAGGTCGTCGAAGCCGACGACGCTGAGGTCCTGCGGGATGCTCAGCCCGCCCTGCCGGGCGGCTTCGTAGACGCCCATCGCCTGCTGGTCGCTACCGGCGAAGATGGCGGTCGGCGGCTCGGGAAGGGCGAGCAGTTCCCGGGCGCGCTGGAACCCGCCCTCGTGCTGGAAGTCGCCGAACCGGATCAGGTCGCGGTCGACCTCGATCCCGGCCCGCTCCAGCGCGGCGCGGTACCCGTCGATGCGGGCCTGGCTGCAGAGCATCTCCTTGCGCCCGCCGATCGCGGCGATCCGGCGGTGCCCCAGCTCCAGCAGGTGCTCCGTGGCGGCGAGGCCGCCCGCCCAGTTGGTCGCGCCGATGCTCGGCACACCGTTGCCCGGCAGGTCGATCGGGTCGATGACCACCAGCGCCACCCCTGCCTGTTCGACCTGGGCACGCTGGGCCTGGGTGACCGAGGCGGTGACGAGGATGACGCCGTCGCTGTGGTGCAGGACCGGCAGGGCGGCCCAGCTCGACGGCGTGGCCTCGCCCGGCGGGACGAGCGACACGACGGTGCCGACGCTCCGCTGGGCGCACTCGGCCTCTACGCCGCGCAGTATTTCCACCGCCCACGCGCTGTCCAGACCGCCGATGATCAGGTCGACCAGGCCTGACCTGCGGGCCCTGGCCTGCCCGCCGGGGTGGAGGTAGTTGTGGGAGCGCAGCAGGCCCTCGATCCGTTCGCGCGTCGAGGGTGCGACATCGGAGCGGCCGTTGACAACTTTCGACACGGTGGCCTGGGAGACCCCTGCCTCCGCGGCGATGAGGGCCAGGGTCGGACGCTGCTCGCTCAACTTCTCTCCTCTGCGCGAACGTCTTGGGCTCACGACAGGTATCGCAAACTTTCGAAGAGTTTCCGGTCGGTGCGACCAGGTTGTCAAGCTCCAACTGCGTTGCTGCATCGGGGAAATCGGTAAGAAGGCTTGACCCAGGAGTCACGCGTTCCTAGTTTGTGGCAGCACCGAAGCGAGGATTTTGCGAAACAGTTTCGAAATCGAACCGCATTCCCCACCCCGGAGGTCCCATGGCCAGCACACCCCCGAGCCGACGAAGCTTCCTGGCGCTCTCGGGCCTGACCGCTCTGTCCGTCTCGCTGACCGCGGCCTGTGGCGGCGGGGACTCCGGCTCGGGGCCGACGGCCGGCGGCAAGGTGAGCTTCGCGTGGTGGAACATCGCCACGACGGAGCCGGGTAAGTCCCTCTTCCCGCAGATCTCCTCGGCGTTCACGGCCGCTCACCCGAACATAACGATCAAGACGACCTCGTTGGAGAACGAGGCGTTCAAGTCCAAGCTGACGGCCACCACTTCGTCGGGCAAGCTCCCCGACGTCTTCCAGACCTGGGGCGGCGGCGTGCTGCAACAGCAGGTCGACGCGGGTCTGGTGGAGGACCTCACGGACGTGCTCGGCTGGTCGTCCGAGCTCACCCCGGTCTCGCTGCAGGCCTATCAGTTCGAGGGCCGGACCTACGGGGTGCCCTACGACGTCGGCATGGTCGGCTTCTGGTACAACAAGAAGCTCTTCGCCAAGGCCGGGATCACCGCTCCGCCGGCCACCTGGGCCGAGTTCCTCGAAGACGTCAAGAAGCTCAAGGCGGCGGGCGTCACTCCGATCGCCCTCGCGGGCAAGGAGAAATGGCCCGGCCACTACTACTGGGCCTACCTCGCGATGCGCGTCGCAGGCCTCCCCGCGCTGCAGCAGGCCGCGACCACCAAGGACTTCACCGGCGCCGGCTTCGTCCAGGCAGGCGCCCACCTCAAGGAGCTGGTCGACCTCCAGCCGTTCCAGACCGCCTTCCTCGGCGCCGGCTACGCCACCCCCGGCGGCCAGGCCGCGACCATGGGCAACGGTCAGGCCGCCATGGAGCTGATGGGGCAGTGGGGACCGTCGGTCCAGAAGGACGCGGGCGCCGACCTCGGGGCGGACCTGGGCTTCTTCCCCTTCCCCACGGTCGACGGCGGGGTCGGCCGGGCCACCGACGTGTTCGGCGGCGGCGGTGGCTTCGCGCTGCGCAAGGGCGCGCCCAAGGAGGCGCTGGACTTCCTGAAGTTCTTCGTCCTGGACAACCAGTCCAAGCTGCTGGCCTCCAACGGCTACCTGCCGGTGGTCAAGGGCGCGGAGAGCCAGCTCGCCGACCCCAACAGGAAGGTGGTGGCAGAGAGCCTGGTCAAGGCGACGGGCTTCCAGCTCTTCCTCGACCAGGCCTACCCGCCGGCGGTCGGCCAGGAGGTCAACGACAGCGTCGCCGACCTCATCGCGGGCAAGAAGACGCCCGAGCAGGTCACCAAGTCGATCACCGAGGCTGCGAAGGGTGCCTAGCTCCGTGTCCACCCTGACCAAGGAGCGGACGCAGGACGCCGGGCCGGTGGGCCCGCCCGCCCCGGCACGCTCGCTCCCTCGCCGGCTGGGAAGCTGGGCGTCCGTCGCCTGGTTCCTCGTCCCGGCTCTGGTCCTCTTCCTCGTCTTCGTCCTCGCCCCGATCGCGGTCGCCGTCTACACCGGCTTCTTCAAGTGGGGCGGGGTCGGCCCCCTGGAGGAGTTCGTCGGCTTCGGGAACTACGCCACCCTCTTCCGGGATCAGGTCTTCCTCGGTGATCTGGAGCGCGGGCTGTACCTGATCACGCTGTCGATCACGGTGCAGTTGCCGTTCGCGCTGTTCACCGCCGTCCTGCTCAACCAGAGGCTGCGCGGCCGGGCCGTCTACCGGATGCTCTTCTTCGCGCCGTACATCCTGTCCGAAGTGGTCACGGCGGTCCTCTTCACGATGATCTTCCTTCCCGGTGGCGGCATGGCCGACCATCTCGCGGGCGCCCTCGGGCTGGAAGGGCTGCAGGGCAAGTGGCTCGCCGATCCCTCGACGGTCATGCCGACCCTGTTCGTGGTCATGACATGGAAGTACTTCGGGTTCCACATGATGCTCTTCCTCGCCGGACTGCAGAGCATTCCGGGCGAGATCCTCGAGGCCGCCTCCATCGACGGCGCCGGCGCCTGGCAGCGCTTCCGGCACGTGACGCTGCCGTTGCTCGGCCCGACGATCCGGATCAGCGTCTTCCTTTCGGTCATCGGTGCCATCCAGCTCTTCGACCTCGTCTGGGTCATGACCGCCGGCGGGCCCAACCACTCCTCCGAGACGATGGCGATCTCGATGTTCCAGTTCGGGTTCAAGCGCTACCAGGTCGGCTACGCCAGTGCGATCAGCGTGGTGCTGTTCATGATCAGTCTGGTCTTCTCCCTCTTCTACCAGCGCTACGTACTGCGCCGTGACCTGAGCGGGGCCGTCACAACGGGAGGTGGCCGATGAACGCCCGCAGAACGGCACGCGGCCTGTCGCTGCACGCCGTGGTCTGGATGATCGGCGCGTTCGTCGTCGTGCCGCTGGTCTACGCGGTGATCTCCGGGTTCAAGAGCACCGCCGAGCTGACGACCAACCCGTTCGGGCTGCCCGAACACTGGAAGACCGGCAATTACACCGGCATTCTCGGCGATGGAATGTTCTGGCGGCAGATCGCCAACAGCGCGGGCATCGCGATCGGCACGACGTGCTGCACGGTGGCGGCGTCCGCGATGGCGGCGTTCGTGCTCGCCCGCTACGCCTTCCGGGGCAGAGAGCTGTTCTACACGCTGTTCACGATCGGGCTCATGTTCCCGTTCGCCGTGGCCGTCCTGCCGCTGTTCCTGCTCCTGCGCAACTTCGACCTGCTCGACAACCCGCTCGGAGTGATCCTCCCGCAGGCGGCCTTCGGACTCCCGATGACGATCATCATTCTGCGGGGGTTCTTCCGGACCATTCCGGCAGAGGTCGAGGAGGCGGCCGTCATGGACGGCTGCGGCAAGTTCCGCTTCTTCTGGAAGATCCTGCTGCCGATGGCGCGTCCGGCGCTCGGCACGGTGTCGGTGCTGGCCGTCGTCGCGAGCTGGAACAACTTCTTCCTGCCGCTGCTGGTGTTCAACGACCCCCAATGGCAGACGATCCCGGTCGGCGTCCAGCAGTTCCAGGGCCAGTACTCGACCGACTACGCGCTCGTCCTCGCCTACATCGTGCTCGCCATGGTCCCCGCCCTCGCCTTCTACGCCGTCGCCGAGCGGCAGTTGATCGGCGGACTCACCGCGGGCGCCACCAAGGGCTGATTCGTCCCGCACGACATCCACCCCCGAGGAGACGTTGTGAAACGCCTGATCGCCCTGGCAGTCCCAATTTTGTTAGCGCTAACAACGCAGGCCGCGGCCGCCCCCACCACCGCGCGAAACGGCATCGACTTCCGCACAGCGCTCCAGTCCATGGACGGATTCGGCTTCTCGATGGCCTTCCAGCGGGCCGACCTGCTGCACGGCGCGCGGCCTCAGCCCGGCCAAGCAGCGCGAAGTGCTCGACCTGCTGCTCAGCAAGGACAAGGGCGCCGGCCTTTCGATCCTGCGCCTGGGCATCGGGTCGTCGACCGACAGGGTCTACGACCACATGCCGACGATCCTGCCGGCCGATCCCGGCGGGCCGGACGCCACGCCGAAGTACGTCTGGGACGGCTGGGACGGCGGCCAGGTCTGGCTCGCGAAGGAGGCCAAGTCCTACGGCGTCAAACGGTTCTACGCCGACGCCTGGAGCGCCCCGGCCTTCATGAAGACCAACGGAAGCGAGAACGGCGGCGGCGAGCTGCGGCCCGAATGGCGTCAGGCCTACGCGAACTACCTCGTGCAGTACGCGAAGTTCTACCGGCAGGAAGGCATCGGGATCACCGACCTGGGATTCACCAACGAACCCGACTGGACGGCGACCTACGCCTCGATGCGGTTCACCCCGCAGCAGGCCGTCGACTTCCTCAAGGTGCTCGGGCCGACCGTTCGCGCATCCGGGCTGAGGACCGAGCTGGTCTGCTGCGACGCCGCCGGCTGGGACCGGCAGGCCGCCTACACCGAGGCCATCGAGGCGGACCCCGCCGCCGGCAAGTCGGTGCGGGCCATCACCGGCCACCGCTACAGCGGTCCGACCGCGGTCCCGCAGCCGACCGACAAGCCAGTGTGGATGTCGGAATGGTCTCCGGACGGCGCCACCTGGAACGAGAACTGGGACGACGGCAGCGGCTACGACGGTCTCGCCGTCGCGGCCGACATCCAGAACACACTGACCGTCGGAAAAGCCAGCGCCTACGTCTACTGGACCGGCGCGTCCCTCGGCGCGACCCGGGGGCTCATCCAGCTGGCCAACCCCGGTGACGACTACCGGGTGTCCAAGCGGTACTGGGCCCTGGCCGCCTTCAGCCGCTTCATCCGCCCCGGCGCCGTCCGCGTGCCGGTCACGAAGGCGGACCCGGCACTGCAGATCACGGCCTTCCGCAACACCGACGGCAGCCGCGTGATCGAGATCCTCAACACCGCGACCAACGAAAGCTCCGCCGAGTTCTCTCTCCGCGGCGGGCACGACCGCCGCCCCGACGGCTACGTCACCGACGAGACCCGCTCGATCACCCCGGCCGACATCGTCTCCATGCACGGCACGACCCTCAAGGCGACGATCGCCCCACGCGCGCTGACCACGATCGTCCTCGACTGAACCGACCATCACCGCAGGAGTAGTCCGTCATGCCCATTCCCAGGTCAACGTCCCAGATTTTCACCGCTCTGTCCGCCGCCGTCTGCCTGGCGGCCGGCCTCGCCGCCGCGCCCGCATCCGCCGAGCCCCGCCCCAGGACGCTCGGAGAACTGGCCAAGAAGCACCACAAGTACTTCGGCTCGGCCACCGACAACCCCGAGTTCACCGACGCCGCCTATCTGAAGCTCCTCGGCAGCGAGTTCGGGCAGACCACCCCCGGCAACGCCATGAAGTGGTACGCCACCGAGCCCGAGCGCGGCGTCTTCGACTTCACCGCCGCCGACGAGGTCGTCTCGTTCGCCAAGGCCCACCACCAGAAGGTCCGCGGCCACACCCTCATCTGGCACAACCAGCTCCCCGCCTGGCTCACCGAGCGCGCCTGGACCGCCGACGAACTGCGCGCCGTCCTCAAGAACCACATCCAGACGGAAGTCCGGCACTTCAAGGGCCAGGTGATCCATTGGGACGTAGTCAACGAGGCCTTCAACGAAGACGGCACCTACCGCGAGACCCTCTTCTACAAGACGCTCGGCCCCGGCTACATCGCCGACGCCCTGCGCTGGGCCCACGAGGCCGACCAGCACGCCAAGCTGTACCTCAACGACTACAACGTCGACTGGATCGGACCCAAGAGCGACGCCTATTACACCCTGATCAAGCAGTTGAAGGCCGACGGCGTCCCGGTGGAGGGCTTCGGCATCCAGGGCCATCTGGCGCTCCAGTACGGCTTCCCCGCCGATGTCCGGCAGAACATGCAGCGCTTCGCCGATCTCGGGGTCGAGGTCGCGATCACCGAGCTCGACATCCGGATGAACCTCCCCGCGACCCCTTCGAAGCTCGCCACCCAGGCCACCTGGTACGCCGACTACGTCAAGGCCTGCCTGGCGGTCGAGAAATGCGTCGGCATCACCATCTGGGACTACACGGACAAGTACTCGTGGATCCCCTCCGTCTTCCCCGGTGAGGGCGCAGCGCTGCCCTACGACGAGAACCTGCTGCCCAAGCCGGCCTATCACTCGATCAGGAAGGTGCTGGGCGGATGATCCGAACGGCGATCGTCGGAGCGGGCGGGATCGCGGGTCTCTGCCACGTTCCCGCCCTCCGGGCGCAGGCGCACCGGGCCGTGATCGTGGCCGCCGTCGACGTGGACGCCGCGCGCGCCGAGGCGTTCGCGGCCGAACACGGCATACCCGCGGTCTACACCGACCTGCACACGATGCTCCAGGAGCAGAGGCCGGACCTCGTGCACCTGTGCACGCCTCCGTTCCTGCACGCCGACCAGGCCGTGGTCTGCCTGGAGTCGGGCGCGTGGGTCTGGTGCGAGAAGCCGGTGGCCCTGTCGCTGGCCGAGCTCGACCGGATCCGCGGCGCCGAGGGGCCCGCCGTCGCGGGCGCGGTGTTCCAGCACAGGTACGGCTCGGGGGCCGGGTACCTGCGTGACCGGATCGCGGCCGGGACGCTGGGCCGTCCGCTCGTCGCGCAGTGCGTCACGGCGTGGTACCGCGACGACGCCTACTACGACGTGCCCTGGCGCGGCAGCTGGGAGGGTGAGGGCGGTGGCCCGACTCTGGGCCACGGCATCCACCAGATGGACCTGATGCTCGCGGTGCTCGGCGAATGGACCGAGGTACGCGCGATGGCCGGCCGCCTCGAACGCGAGATCCAGACCGAGGACGTGTCCGCGGCCCTCGTCCGGTTCGAGAACGGAGCCATCGCGACGGTCGTCAACAGCGTCCTTTCCCCGCGGGAGGAGAGCTACCTGCGGTTCGATCTCACCGACGCCACGGTCGAACTGCGCCATCTGTACGGCTACTCCAACGCGGACTGGACGTTCACCACCAGCTCGAAAAGCGTGAAGTGGGAGCCGCCGGAGGACCTGCCCAGCTCGCACACCGCCCAACTCGCGGCCTTCCTGGACGACTACGAGGCGGGGATCCGGCCCGACCTCGGCAGGCCCACCATGGAACTGGTCACCGCCTTGTACAAGGCCGCGATCACCGGCCTGCCGGTCCGGCGCGGAGAGATCGACGCGGCCGACCCGTTCTACGGCTTGCTCAACGGAGGCCGCCCGGAGGTGTTCCGATGACCTTCGAACTCATCGAGGACGAGGACTCGCTGACCGTCCGAGCTCGCGGCGTCGACCTCTTCCGGTACGTGCACCGGCCGGTCATGGACCCCTTCGAGGCGCCGAAACCCTACCTCCATCCGGTGCGCACGCTCGCCGGCGACGTGGTCACCGGCTACCGGCCGCACGACCACCGCTGGCACAAGGGCATTCAGATCACGGCGTCGTGGGTGTCGGGGCACAACTTCTGGGGCGGCGGAACCTACTTGCGCGGCCAGGGCTACGTGGACCTGCCGAACCTCGGCACGATGCGCAGCCTCACTCTGTCCGCCGAGACGGTCCGAGGCCGCGCCGTGATCACCGAAGCCCTGGCCTGGTACACGATGGCGGGGGAGCACTGGATCGACGAGCGCCGCACGCTGACCGCCCGGGACGTCGAGGCCGACTCCTGGACCCTGGACGTCACCACCGCACTGACCAACGTTCGGGGCGCCGGTCTGCTGTTCGGTAGCCCCGGCACACAGGGCAGAAGGCTCGCCGGATACTGCGGCCTGTTCTGGCGCGGCCCGCGCGATCTCACCGGCGGCGACGTGATCGGCCCCGCGATGGGCGAGCAGGGTGACTGGCTGGCCTTCACCGGCACGCACGACGAGGTCGACCGCTCCTCCACGCTCCTGTTCCTGGACGATCCGGACGCCCCCTGCGACTGGTTCGTCCGCAGCGAGCCCTTCCCAGCCGTCAACCCCTCCCTGGCATTCGACGAGGAACTGCCGCTGGCCCCGGGCGAGACCATGTCGCGCCGCTACCGGATCGTCGTGGCCAACGGCGCGTGGACCCCCGGGCGCCTGTCCCGCCACATCGCGGAACACTCGTGGTGACCCCGTTCCCCGGCGGCGTGGGGATCTCCGGGCTGACCGTGTACGACTGGGAGGCCGCCGACGGGCTGTGCGGCGGCACGCCCCACATGCACCTCGTCTGCTCCGAAGCCTACGTAGTCACCGGCGGCGCGGGCAGCGTCCAGACGCTCACCACCTCCGGGTTCGCCGACACCCCGCTGCACCCCGGCGACGTCGTCTGGTTCACCCCCGGCACGATCCACCGCCTCGTCAACGACGGCGGCCTGCGCCTCGTGGTGCTCATGCAGAACGGCGGACTCCCCGAGGCGGGCGACGCCGTCTTCACCTTCCCTGCTCCGCTCCTGGCCGATCCCCACGCCTACCGGAGGGCGGCGGCCCTGACCGGTGACCATTCCGCGGCAGCGCGCCGCCGCCGCGACTTGGCGGTCGAGGGTTTCCTGGCCTTGTGCGAAGGCGGGTTGCCGGAGTTCCACATCGCAGCCCACCGCCTGAAGAGCGAGCTCCTGGACGCCTGGTGGATCCGCTGGCGTGACGGCCCCATGGCCGCTGCCGTCACGACCGGCCGTCAGCTGGAACGGCTGAAGGCCGGAGACCTCTCCCACCTCGACCACGGCGAAGTGTCGCGACTGGAGCGTCCGGAGCACCAACGCTTCGGCATGTGCGGCCGCCTTCACACCTATCCCGTCCCCGACCCCCCAATACGGCTGTTCCGCGGTCCGTCGGGGTCACCTCATCCCCACCCTCCAAAGGAGCCCTTCTGATGTGGTTTCGCCATCCCTCCCCGGTCCACCTGAGGCGACGCCTGCTCGCCGTCCTCGCGCCCTTGCTGCTCCTGGCCACCTTCCTCAGCGTCCAGCCCGCCAGCGCGGCGACCGTCGACCCCAACGCCTCCTACGTGCTGGTCAACCGCAACAGCGGCAAGGCCCTGGACGTCTACAACCTGGCCACCGGCGACGGCGCCCGCATCACCCAGTGGACCCGGAACGATCAGAACCAGCAGCAGTGGCAGTTCGTCGACTCCGGCGGCGGCAACTACCGCATCAAGTCCCGCCACTCCGGCAAGGTGCTGGACGTCCAGAACGGGTCCACCGCGAACGGCGCCTCGATCGCCCAGTGGGCCGACGCGAACGGGACCAATCAGCAGTGGCGGCTGGCCGACAGCTCGGACGGCTACGTGAGGCTCATCGCGCGCCACAGCAACAAGGCCCTCGAAGTACAAGGCGGCTCCACCGCCGACAACGCGAACATCGTCCAGTACGACGACTGGGGCGGCACCAACCAGCAGTGGCAGCTCGTCAAGGTCGGTGCCGGCAACCCCGGTGCGTGCGCTCTTCCGTCGACCTACCGCTGGACCTCGACGGGCGCGCTGGCGCAGCCCAAGTCAGGGTGGGCCTCGCTCAAGGACTTCACCGTCGCCCCCTACAACGGCAAGCATCTCGTCTATGCGACGACGCACGGCGCCGCGGGAACGGGAGCGGGCTGGGGTTCGATGAACTTCGGCCTGTTCGGCAACTGGTCGGAGATGGCCTCGGCCAACCAGAACACGATGTCGAACTCCGTCGTCGCGCCCACGCTCTTCTACTTCGCGCCGAAGAACATCTGGGTGCTCGCCTACCAGTGGGGAGGCGGGAGCGCCTTCTCCTACCGGACGTCGAGCGACCCCACGAACCCCAACGGCTGGTCCTCGCAGCAGGTGCTCTTTTCCGGAAGCATCACCGGCTCCACCACCGGCCCCATTGACCAGACGCTCATCGCTGACGGAACGAACATGTACCTGTTCTTCGCCGGTGACAACGGCAAGATCTACCGGGCCGCCATGCCGATCGGGAACTTCCCGAGCAGTTTCGGCTCGACCTACACAACGATCATGAGCGACACGCCGGACAACCTGTTCGAAGCCCCGCAGGTCTACAAGCTCCAGGGCCAGGACCGCTACCTGATGATCGTCGAGGCGAGCGGCCCGCAGGGCCGCTACTTCCGCTCGTTCACGGCCACCAGTCTGAACGGCTCGTGGACGCCCCAGGCCGCGACCGCGAGCAACCCCTTCGCCGGGAAGGCCAACAGTGGCGCCACCTGGACCAACGACATCAGCCATGGCGAACTGATCCGCACCAGCGCCGATCAGACCTTCACCGTCGATCCCTGCAACCTGCAGTTCCTCTACCAGGGGCGGGACCCCAACTCCGGCGGCGACTACGGCCAATGGCCCTACCGGCCGGGTCTGCTGACACTGCAGCGCTAACGGTGTGACACGGGTCCGGCTCCGGAGCGGAGCCGGTGTGGCGGGCTCGGCGGAAGGCCGAGCCCGCCCGGGTCATGCGAAAACGATCAAGCTGAGGCCGTAGCCCGTCAGTCGTTGTGGCGCGCGATCCGGCGCCGAGCGGCGAGGCCCAGGACCGCGGCAGTGGCGGCGGCGAAAGCGCCGCCGCCCAGCATCACCGTTTCGGTGCGTACCCAACCGGTTGCCGGTTCACTGGTCGGTGCGGGGCCCGGCTCGGCGGTGGAATTGAAGGTGACGTCCCCCTGCGTGGTGCTGTCATGCACGCACGACTCGCAGTGCGCCATGAAGAACACGTGGCTGATCCCGACTTCGCCCACTGAGGCCTGTGCGGGGCCGCTCGCGAGTACTGCCGCGACCGCGGCGCCAAGGAGCGCCACGCCCGCGCCCATCCGGGAAAGCTTCATGGTCACCGTGCCGGCCCCAGGAACTGGGTGGCCGCCAGGCGTGCGTACAGGCTGTCTTGGTCGAGCAGTTCCATATGGGTGCCCACCGCTCGTACCCGCCCCGCGTCCATCACCACGATCCGGTCGGCGTGGGTCACCGTGGAGAGGCGGTGTGCCACGACGAGGACGGTGGTGGTTCGGGCTGCCTGCGTGATGACGTCGCGTACCGCCAGTTCGTTGACGGCGTCGAGCTGCGAGGTCGCCTCGTCCAGGAGCAGGAGCCGGGGTTTGCGCAGCAGGGCGCGGGCGATCGCGATGCGCTGCCGCTCGCCGCCCGACAGCTTGGTACCGCGGTGTCCGACCGGGGTTTCCAGTCCCTGCGGCAGGCGGTCCACCAGCGTGTCCAGCTTCGCCCGGACCAGGACGTCGTGGATGTCCTGGTCGGCCGCGTCGGGCGCCGCGAAGATCAGGTTCTCCCGCAGCGTCCCGGCCAGAACCGGCGTGTCCTGCTCCACGTATCCGATGGCGCCCCGCAGCTCCGGCAGCGACCAGTCCCGGACGTCCTTGCCGTCGATCAGAACCCGGCCTCCGGTCGTCTCGTAGAACCGCTCGATCAGCGCGAAGACGGTCGACTTGCCCGCTCCCGAGGGGCCGACGAAGGCCGTCATGCCGCCGCTGCACACCTCGAAGTCGACCTGGTGGTGGACGGGCGGAAGGTCATCGCGGTAGCGGAAACCCACGTCCTCGAAGCGGACCGCCGCCGGGCCGCAGGCCGCCGCCGATGTTCCGGGGCGCTCGGGGTGCTCCTGGTCCAGGGGCTCCGTTTCGAGCCGCTCTACTTCGTCGATCCGGGCGATGGCCGCTGATCCCTCCTGATACGCGGAGGCCGCTTGGACCAGCCTTTCCACCGGCTCGATGACATAGAAGAGGTAGAGCAGGAAGGCGATCAGAGTGGACACGGGGATCGCTCCGGAGGCCACGCGTGCTCCGCCGACCCCGAGCACCGCGAGGAACGACAGCTGCATGGCCAGACCGACCGACCCCTCCGCCACCGCCTCCCACTTCGCACTCGTCACGCCGTGCCGCCACGACCGCTGCAATGCCGCGTCGGCGACCGCGTTCTCGCGCTGTTCGGCACCTGAGGCCTTGACCGTCCGCAGCGCACCGAAGATCCGCTCGAGGACGGAGGAGACCTCCCCGACCGCCTCCTGCGCACGCTCGGTGGCTTGCGCGATCCTGGGCATCACCAGGCCGACGGCCCCGCCGATCAGCACGCCCACAGACAGGGTGACGCCGAGCAGCACGGCGTCCATGAAGGCCATCATGACGATGGCCGCGACCAGCGTTACGACGCCGGTGGCACCGTTGACGAGCGCCTGGGTGGTGACGGCGCGCAGGAGCGTCGTGTCGGAGGTGACCCGGGACATCAGGTCGCCCGGCTGGTGCCGCTCGACCTCCGTGAGGCGCAGCCGCAACAGCCGGCCGACCAGGGTGCGGCGGGCGGCCAGTACGACCGACTCCGCGATCCGCTCCAGCACGTACGCGCCGAGCGCCTGGAGCACCGCGCCCAGCACCACGAGCGCGGTGAGGGCCAGGAGGATCCTGCTGATCGTCTCGCCGGAGCCCAGCCGGTCCACGAGGACCTTCGTGGCCAGGGGCTGCAGCAACCCGCTCCCGGCCCCGATCAGGGTGAGCAGGGCGGCGAGCGAGACGGCCTTGTGGTGCGGTCGGAAATGGGCGTACAGCGCCTGGAACGTCTTCGGGGCGGTCAGTCGTGCGGTGTCGGCGGCCGATGGGTCGGTCGCGGTCATGACGTGGTCCTTTTGTCGTCCGGTTGCCCGGTCACTGCGGTCGCGGATCTGAGCACCAGGTCGTGCCGGTGTGTCAACTGGGGGCGGAGTGTTCAGCCGGACAGCCCGGCGAGGATCCCGCCGGCGTGGTGGACCAGGCCGGCGTACTGATCAGGCCGGAGGACCGCCAGGATTCCGGCCGCCGCGAGGAAGACGAGGAGGCCGGCTTCCCGGCCACCCCTGAGATGTCCGTGCGACGAGTACCTGCCGTCTCGGTCCACTCGCTTGTCGTCCATGCGTCCAGACTCGGCGAGGGGCAGGCTCACGGGTATCCGACAGTCATCCGGACCCCAACCCCCAGGTGGCTGGAGCAGACCCCCCAGGTGGCTGGTGTGCCCACTGGTGAGGTAGGGCGGTGTCAGCGGCGAGCCGCGCGCGGCGTGTCCGGGCCGGGGTGGGGCAGGAGGGCAGGCCACCCCGGCCGGACCTCATCGGATGTACTTCGCCGGCTTGGTGGCGGCGTTGAGCAGAGATTCCAGCGGTCCGCGGCGGAAGAAGCGGGACCAGAGCGCGGCGAACACGATCGCCCCGAGGACGAAATTGATCAGCGTCACCCAGGACCCCTCGTCGTAGGTCGCGCCCAATCCGGGCAGCCAGCCCTGTATGACGAAGTGGCCGACGTAGGCCGTCAGGGACATGGCGCCCACGGCGATGATCGGTTTCGCCAGACGGTGCAGGAGCGGCAGACGGTCCATCAGCACCGTCGCGCACACGATCACGAGGATCGCGACGCCGACGCTGCCGATGATGTCGAACGTGGTGCCGCTGTGCGGCCCGGCGGACAACAGATCCGAGGCCGACCTGCGGGCGTCGAAGGATCCGCCGGCGGAGGACGCCGCCTCGGAGCCGCCGGACGGCTTCCCGCTCTCCGCCGTGCTCCGCAGCGCGTCCTTGCCCGCCAGCAGCAGGGACGTGCCGTACGCGGCCACGGTGAGGGCGGCACCGAGTGCGGCCAGGCGCCGCTGGACGGTGGTGGCGGACAGGTCGAGTCGGGCCAGCGCCATCCCGGCGATCACGAACGGCATCCACGTGATCGTCGGGTAGAAGCCGGTGAACAGCAGATCGAGCACTCCCAGGTCGCTGAGCCGGTGGAGCGGGTCGTAGGCGTTGATGCTCTGCCGGACCGGCTGGGTCAGCAGCGAGTTCAGGGCGAATGACAGCTGTGGTGTGACTAGGGCGAGGCCGGCCGCGATGATCGCGAGTGTCCTGGCCCGCAGTCGCACCAGGGGCAGGGCCAGCAGGAAGTAGACCCCGTAGAAGGCGAGGATGACCACTGACCCGTATTCCATGGCCATCACGGTGCCCAGCGCCAGCAGGATCACGGCGCGGATCGCGATCCGGGCCTTCGCCTGCCGGCCGGCCAGGCCGGTCTTCGGCTCGCGGCGGCCGGCGATCAGCACCAGTGAGAACCCGGCGAGGGTGGCGAACAGGACCGACGAGTGACCGTCCGACATGTACCGGATCCAACTGCCGACGCCGTCCGTGGCCGACAGCGCGGGCCAATGTGCACGACGTACATGCCGAACACCGCCAACGCGCGGGCCAGGTCCACCCCGACGAGGCGTCCCATCGACGGACCGGGCGAGGCCGGCACGGCGGACTCGGGCGAGTTTCGAGGCTCAGGAGGCGAGGTCTCCAGGGGCGGCTGCATCTGTTTCATAGGGAGAATCTCGCGGTGACGCGGGATCCGGGCCATCCGGCAGGCTTCGGTAACGGCCCCGCCGGTCGGCGGTGACCACCCCGCCGACCGGCGGGCGTTGTCCCGACCGGTCCGGCAGGATCAGGCAGTCGGCGGGGCTGTGCGCACGCCTGCCCACAGCCCCCCGGCCTTCAGCCTTCGAACCGGTCTACCGCACTGTCACAGGTAGCGGTCGATGCTGGGCAGGAGCTCCTGGAAGGTTTCTCCGGCCGCGGGTTCGCCGATGGCGGCCAGCTGCCAGCCCTCGGGCAGTCGGATGACCTTGGCCATGATCTGGGCGGTGTGGGAGCCCCCGCCGGACAAGGTGTAGTGGGCGAGTTCGCGGCCCGTGGTGTCGTCCACCAACCGGCAGTAGGCGTGTCCGACCTCGTCGAAAGTGACTCCGGTGAAGGAGTTCACGGTGAAGACGATCTGATCGATCTCCGGGGGGACGCGCGTGAAGTCGACGGTGATGGCTTCGTCGTCCCCCGGTCCGTCGCCGCCGGTGCGGTTGTCGCCGGAGTGCCTCACCGCGCCGTAGGAGCTGACCAGGTAGTTGAAGTAGACGACCTCCAGCATCTCCCGGCCCGAGTACATCAGTGCGGAGGCGTCGAGGTCGATCTCCTTGGGCCCGATCAGTTTTCCGAGGAACCCTTGCGCTGGGCTGCCTGCCAGCCCAGGCCCATGCGTACCCGGATGAGGGGGGCGCGTCGGACTTGGCCAGGCTGATCGTCTGGCCTTTGGCGAGGACTGTGGACATATAGAGGCTCCCGGGATTGATCAGGGGGCTGGGGCTGGGGCCGGGCGGGTGCGGCGGCCCGGTGGGGCCCGCCGCCCGCACGCGGAGGGGGGGGTTCCGCGTGGACGGCGCGGGCGGCGGGGGCTGGGTGGCTCCGGTGTCAGAGACGGACGCCGAAGTCCTGGGCGATGCCGGCCAGGCCGGAGGCGTAACCCTGTCCCACGGCGCGGAACTTCCACTCCGCGCCGTTGCGGTACAGCTCGCCGAAGACCATCGCGGTGTCGGTGGCGGCGTCTTCGCTCAGGTCGTAGCGGGCGAGCTCGGCCCCGCCGTTCTCGTTCACCACGCGGATGTATGCCTGCCGCACCTGGCCGAAGTTCTGCGAACGCGCGGTGGCGTCGTGGATGGAGACTGGGAAGACGACCCTCACCACGTCGGCCGGAAGGGCCCCGAGGTTCACCTTGACGACCTCGTCATCTCCCTCGCCCTCACCGGTGAGGTTGTCGCCGGTGTGCTCGACCGAACCGTCCGGACTCTTGAGGTTGTTGTAGAAGACGAAGTGCGAGCTGGAGGGGACTTCGCCGCCCTCGTTGCACAGCAACGCGCTCGCGTCGAGGTCGAAATCGACGCCGGCCGTGGTGCGCACGTCCCAGCCGAGGCCGATCAGCACCGCGGTCAGGCCCGGGGCCTCCTTGCTCAGGGAAACGTTGCCGCCTTTGGACAGCGAAACACCCATGGGGTTCTCTCCTTGCTCTTGGTGGGATCCGGCCCGGCCCGACGGTGCGGGACGGTGCCGGTGGATGGCCGCGGCGGCAGCACCGGCGAGCAGGGTGCGGGTGGTGATCGACATCGGGGGCTCCATGCTTCTGCGCTCGGCCGACGCGTCGGCCAGGTGTCGGGATGGCGTCCGCCGGGCGGTCCACACCGCGCCGGTAGGGGCCGGTCGTCCGGAAACTTTCATTCCCCGGCCGCGGGTTCGCCGATGGCGGCCAACTGCCAGCCCACGCGCAGGCGCACGAGCTTGGCCATGATCTGGGTGGTGTGGGTGCCCCCGCCGGACACGGTGTAGCGGGCGAGTTCGCCGCCCGTGGTGTCGTCCACCACACGGCAGTAGGCGTGTCCGACCTTGTCGAAGGTCACCCCGGCGAAGGAGTTCACGGTGAAGACGACCTGATCGACCTCCGGGCGGACCCGTGTGAAATCGACGGTGATGGCTTCGTCGTCCCACGGGCAGCAGCCGCCGGAGTGCCTCACCGCGCCGAAGGTGCTGACCAGGTAATTGAAGGAGACGGCCTCCACCACCTCCCGGCTGGGTTGCTCCGGTGCCGGAGGCTGGCGCCGAAGTCACGGGCGATGCCGGTCGGGGCGGAGGCGTAGCCCTGGCCGGCCGCGCGGATCTTCCACTCCGCGCCGTTGCGGTACAGCGTCACGTATCGCTCTGGGCGGGTGGTATCCGACAGGTGTCCGGTTCTCCCCGCCGACCGGCGGGTGCGCCACCCGTCGACCGGCGGGCCCGCGTCGTTGCCGCCGGCCGCCACGGTGATGGTGTAGGCGAGCAGTGGGGCGACCAGCACGAGGATCCGGCGCGACTGTTCGGTCATGCGGTGCGTGCGGTCGGCCGAGTTCATCAACCAGGCCAGCAGCGGCCCCAGCAGGATGCCGACGATGAGTGCCTTCGCCGCGGACGGAAGGGCTGTGCCCAGTGCCTGCATGGGCGTGAGGGCTTGGGTGGTCGCACCGGCGAGGATCAGGGCGAACAGGAAGATGGGCGACACGATTCCGTCGTTGTAACCGCTCTCCACGTTCCGGACGTTGCGCACCCGTGCGGCGATGCGCGTGTCGCGCACCAGTGTCTCGGCCGGGGCGAAGTCGGTCGGAACGATGACGCACGCGATCAGCAGCAGGATTACCACGGGCAGTGCGGGCAGCAGCAGCGAGCCCAGCAGGAGCATCGCGGCCAGACTCAGGGGCAGCGCCACCAGCAGTGCCGGGCGGCCGCGCCGGGATCTTTGCCGAACGGTCGCCCGCCCGGCAGCTCGGTCGCGTCGACGAACAGCAGGACCGCCAGGATGACCTCGGCCACGTGCTGGGCGACCTCGGAGTTCAAGGTGGCGGCGATCTCGTTCTGGGTGAACAACCCGGTGATGATCCCGGCGAGGACCAGCACCAGAGGGGCCCTGATGTGCCGCCGGTCCAGCCATCCGGCGAGGAGCGCCCATTCGGCGGCCACAGCCGTAATCACGATCAAGGTGGAGAGCATGGGATTCCTGTTTCGGGGCGCAGAACGTTACGGATACGGGGCGAAGAAGGGGCCGGGCCGTGCGCGTCGGCGCTTCGCGCGCAGGCGGAACTGCCACCGAGCGGCGGGATGCCCGCTGGCGATGGACCGGACTACGTGTGTGAGGTGGGCTGTGCGGTCAGTCCGCGCGGGACGGGATCCGCATCCGCACCCGGTAGCCGCCCTCGCCGGTCGGTCCGGACTCGAAGGCGCCGTGCAGGATGTCGGCGCGCTCCTTGAGGCCCAGCAGGCCCTGGTGTGCGCCGGGCAGGGGCAGTGAGGGGCGGGACGGCGGGCCGTTGGTGACCGTCACGCCGACGGCGTCGCCGTCGTGCCACAGCTCGACGGTCGCCGTGGCTCCGGGGGCGTGCTTGCGGACGTTGGTCAGCGCCTCCTGCACCGTGCGGTACAGAGCACGTTGGGCGGGCGTGCCCACAGAGGCTGGGAGATCGCCTGTGAGCTCTGCCTCGATGCCGCTGGACGCCACCAGTCTGCGCAGGTCGGCGAGGGTGGGCTGTGGGGTGAGTTCCGTCGCGGCTCCGCCGGAGGCGCGCAGAAGCGTGACCATGGTGCGCAGCTCGTCGAGGGTGTCCACGCTCAGGGAGCGGATGGTGCGCGCCGCTTCCCTGCTGCCCGCGTCCTTGGCCGCCACTTGCATGGCTCCGGCCTGAACCGCGATCAGGCTGACCTGGTGGGAGACGACATCGTGCATCTCGCGGGCCAGCTGGGCGCGTTCCCGGGCCAGGACGGCCTGGGCGTGCAGTTCGCGCTCGTGCTCCCGTGCTTCCTCGATCTCCGCCAGACGCCGTGCCAAGTCCCGCCGTACCTGGACCAGCTGACCCAGCAGGACCGGGGTGGTGGCCGTCGCCAGGTTGTACAGCAAGAAGATCAGCGTCCATGCCCGGCTGCTGGACGGGTCATCCTTCAGCGGGGACTGCACGGCCATGGCGATCGCGGACATGAAGGCGCATGCGCCGAGCAGCCGACGGTCACGCGAGCGTTCGGCCAGGGTGTAGAGGGCGGCGACCGGGGCGACCAGGATGTCCTGGGCCAGCGTGGCCGGCAGGGTGAGCAGGAAGACGGCCAACGGGAACCGCCGGCGCAGGGCCAGGGCGCCGCAGGCGATCGCGGCGAGCGCGAAGCCGAGCGGGGTGCCGTCCCAGAGGCTGAGCCATGCGTCCAGCGCGGCGAGGGCGACCAGAGCGGCATCCCGCGCAGGTGGCGGTACCCGATTCCACAGCCGCTTCCCCAGTGCGGCGCTCACCGGCCTCCCCGGCCGGCGTCCAGCAGCCCGGCTCGCTGGGCGAGCAGCGCCGCCTGGACCCGGCCGGCCACCCGCAGTTTGGTGAGGATGGCGCTGACATGGTCCTTGATCGTGCCGGTGCCCAGATGCAGACGGGTTCCGATCTCGGCGTTGGACAAACCTTCCGCCAGCAGCACGAGCACGTCCCGCTCCCGGTCGCTCAGCCGCTCCACGCGGGCCGCCTCCTCGTCCACGGCCGCAGGCCCCGCGGCAGCAGGATGCGTGCGCAGCAGGCTCCGGGAGGCCTTGGAGGACATCACCACTCCACCGTCGGCCAAGGTCCTGACCAACTGGGGCAGGTGATCCGGTTCGGTGTCCTTGAGGAGGAAACCTGCCGCGCCCGAGTGGAGGGCCGTGAGGACGTACTCGTCGGTGTCGAAGGTGGTGAGCATCGCCACAACAGGGGGAGCGGGCAGGGCGCGCAGCTGAGTCAGAACCGTGAGGCCGTCCACGTCCGGCATTCGGATATCGAGAAGGACGACATCCGGACGGTGTTCCCGCACCGCGTCGAGGGCGTCCCCGCCCGACGCCGTGGCGACGACCTCGATGTCCTCTGCCGCGCCCAGGATGAGGCCGAAACCGGATCGGACCAGCGCCTCGTCATCCACCACCACTACCCGAATCACGTGCGTCGCACCCCGTCGTCAATCGAACCCCGTCGTACCCGACCCTAGGGTCCCTGGGCATCTCCGGCGACGTCGTGAGCCCGGGTCCAGCCGGTAGGGGGGTGCGTTCCCGCCAGTCGGCGGAGGCGTCGGTACGTCTCCGCTACCGCGCCGCCGGGCAGGGCATCTGGGAGCGGCCGGACCGGAATGAGGGCTGGCGGTGCGTCACTCTGCCCATCACTGATCCAGTTGGGCAGCAGAACAGACGGCCGGTGGGGTCGCGGACCAGGGCGGTGAACCGCTGTGCGATCTCGCGGGCGCGAGCGATGTCCGGGACCGGTGCTGAGGGCTCTGATGCTGGCTCTTGCTGACTTCCAGGTCCCAGCCGAGGGTGATCGCGTGGAGGGGTTTGCTCATGGACCCTTCGGCTGCCACGGACGGACTGCCGCAGGTGAGCCTCTTGCGAGGCCGCAGTCCGCTGGCGGTCTGCCGCGGAGGTCCGCGCGCGATGTTGTGGGCATTGGACAAGAGACGGCGTCGAAGCCGCTGTCACGTCAGCAGGGGGCTCCTTCGTCGCCGGGTGCGCATGCGTGCCCACGCCGGGTGTCGACCTTGCTTGGGAGGGTCCTGCCCGCCGGGCCACCGCAGCGTGTTGAGTTGGACGTGGACCCGAAAGCCGCTTCGCCGCCGGATGTTGATGTGGAAGAGGGCGAAGTCATCCCGGCCATGATCCGGCGTGGCCGTCAGGTCGGGGGCTCGCAGGGCGCGGCCACGCAGACCCAGGTGTGGCGCTTGGGCGGATCGATGAGGATGCCAGTGTCGGAGCCGACCTTCCCGTGGTCCCCGCCGCCGAAGCGGTCACGGGAGACCAGAAGGAGGCTCGACCCGCGGTCGACGGCGCCGGGATCGCCGGGGGCCACGACGCGGTCGTCCGCGAGGAGGGCGTGGGGAGCCGCAGTGGTGGCGGCGAGCGCGGTCGACGGGACCAGCAGGCCGCTGACGACCGCGGCGGCCGAAGCGGCCAGGGTGAGGAGGCAGGGCATCCGGAGGGAGGGGGGCATGGGAACTCCAGGGTTTGATGGTTCTGTGGATCGGTGGTCCGCAGGAGCGGACCTGGAGCGTTCAGTACGCCTCGTCCGCCCCCGCACGGTCACGCCCCGGGATCCCGTGTCTTGACATGGGCCGGCGGTGCCGTTCGATGTGGGGCGCGGTATGAGTACCACGCGCAGGGGGACTGAGTAGGGGCACCGTGGTACGGCGCGCCGGGGGCCTGTTCAGTGGTGCCATGACCGAGACCAACCCCGCAGGCGCGTCAGGCCCTTCGGTGCGGTGCACGAAGCCGTGCCAGTGGTGTGGGCGCCCCGTACCGCAGCGCTTCCCCGTGTTTCCCAAGCTCCATTGCGACACCCGGCACTGGATCAGCGATGTGCGCGCCAACTTCTGGCGCCGGTTCTGGGACAACCTCTGACCTTGTCGTTTATCGTCCAGGTGTCGAACGCCCCTCGCACTTGAGCGGCGTTTTGGCAGTTCAGCGGATATAGGGGCGGCCTTCGCCTGATCCTGTGCTCCGGCCAAGGAGCGCACCTGACCGTGACGAAGGCCGTGGAGTCGAGTCTGCTGGATGAGGATGTCCGCCGTGAGGCCTTAGCGGAAGCGTCACACTTCCGGTCGGAGTTCTATGGGTGCGTGCCTGACCAGACGGGGCGACGAGCTGTTCGAGCTTTGTGACGGGCTGCCGTGCTCCGACGGGCCGGTGAGGACCGTGGTCGACCTGGCGCTGGTACCCGAACACCGTCGTGGGCACGGCGCGTTGCACGGCGGTCTCAACCGCGGCCGCGTCGACGACGCACGGCTGCGAAGCACGCCGGCCGGGCTGCCGCTGCCCCGGCCCGCGGACGGGCGCCTGGTGCTTGCGGGCGGACGTCAGCCCGTGGCTGCGGCCGGAGCGATTCGCATGGCGAAGAGCACGGAGTCGTCCTCGGAACGGGCGGGAGCGACGGTGTCGGCCAGATGTCGCAGGACATCGGCCAAGGGGGCCGCGCCCGCGAAGGCGAGCCGATCGTTACCGCTCCCCGTCAGGCCAAGGGGCGCACCGAGCTCCGCCACGCAACGGCGCAGCCTCGCGGTTTCGGCCTCGGCGGAGCCGGCCGGCCGGCTCTCGGCCACGGCAGAAACGTCGCCCGTCATCCACACGAGAGCCCTGGGCGCGGCCAGAGGGCGGGTGGCCACGCGCGCGAAGGGGTTTCACGTCTGCCCCTCACGCGGAAGCCTGCCCCTCCGGTAGAGCTCGGGACGACCTGGCTATGGACCCGGCCCACCGTTCCCCGCCCGGAGCGGCCACCGATGGCGGACGACTACGGAAGGACTTCACCCCTGCGGTGCCAGGATCGTGAACAGGCCGCCCTCGGGGTCGCGAAGGGTGATCGACCGGTCGGCTGCGGAGGTTTCCACGGGGGAGACGGAACTCCCGCCCGCGCTGGTCGCGGCCGCGACGGCGGCCTCCAGATCGGGCACCCGGAAATGGACGTGCCACCGGGGCCGGACGTGCGGGTCGGGGTCCTCGTCCACGGCTCCGCCGCTGATCCGTGCGACCGTGTCGTTGCCGTGGCGCAGGACGACGTGGTCGTGTTCGTAGGCCGCCACGCAGGACCCGGGTGCTTCGCCGGCCCAGTCCAGCACCTCCCCGTAGAAGATGGCGGCCGCGAAGGCGTCACGCGTACGGAGTTCCAGCCAGGCCGGAGCGGGGCCGTGGCCCACTCGCCAGTCCCTGAGCACCCGGCCCTGCCAGAGCCCGAAGACCGCTCCGGCGGGGTCGGCGGCCAGCACGGCCCGGCCCGCTCCGAAGGCCAGGGGGCCGACGGCCACGGTCGCCCCGCGCTCGCGGATGCGGGCGGCGGCGAGTTCGGCGTCGTCGGCGGCGAAGTACGGCGTCCAGGCGGCGGGCAGTGACAGATCGTCGGCGAGCATCCCGAAGCCGGCGACCGGAGCGCCGTCGCGATGGGCGAGCGTGAACCGCTCTCCGAGGCGGGTGCCGCGGAAGGTCCAGCCCAGTACGGCTCCGTAGAACCTCCGGGCGGAATCGAGATCCCGGGTCATCAGACTCACCCAGCACGGTGCGCCGAGGACCTCATGGCTTGACGTGGACACAGCTCCGGGCCGCATCATGGCGCTCACCTCGCAGGGGACGCCTCCACCGTAGCCCCGGCTTCCGCCGCCCGGGCGCACGCCGGCCCGTGTCGTGTCGGCGTGCCGGGCCGGCGCAGGCCCCGCACCGTTTGAACCGCACCCGAGGGTTTCCGTCTGATCCTCCGAAGATCGACGCCTCCCCGGATGGGGCGCTCCGGACCGGGCAGGCGCACCACCTGATCAAGTTCCGGCGGCCCGTTCCGAGGGCCACGGTGAAACCGGAGAAACGGATGCCCAGTACTGCTCTCTCCCCGACCGCATTGCCCGGCGGTCTCCTGGCCCTGCACGGCGTCTATCGGCCGCAGACGGATACTCGGCTCCTCGCCGATGCCCTCACGCTTGAGGACATCGGCCCCCGCACCGACCTCCTGGAGATCGGAACGGGTACCGGCGCCCTGGCCCTGCACGCCGCGAGGAGGGGTGCCCGTGTCACGGCGGTCGACGTGTCCTGGTGGGCGGTGGCCACGGCCCGCCTGAACGCCCAGAAGCTCCGGCTTCCCCTCAGGGTGCTCCACGGGGACTTCGAGGCACGCACCGCGGGACGCCGATTCGACGTGGTCGTCTCGAACCCCCCTTACGTCCCGGGTCCAGGGAGCCGGCTGCCGTCACACGGGCCGGCCCGTGCCTGGGACGCGGGAGTCGACGGACGGGCGGTCATCGACCGCATCTGTGCGGGCGCCCCGGCCCTACTGCGGCCCGGCGGGTTCCTGCTCATGGTCCACTCGGGCATGTGCGGGGCGGGAGAGACCCTCGCCCGGCTGACCGGGGTGGGGATGACCGCGGAAGTCACCGCGAAGGCCGAGGTGCCCTGGGGGCCCGTCCTGCGCTCACGGCGGGCCTGGCTGGAGCGCAGGGGCCTGGTGGACGCGGCGGAGGAATGGGAAGAGCTGGTGGTGATCCGTGCCCGACTCCACTGACGACACCGCCGCCGCCCGTACGTGCCCCGCCGAGCTCAGGGAGGCCAGTGCACGCCGGGTGACGGTCGAGCCCTGCGGCCCGGCATTGGTGGAGGGCCCCGTCGAGATCGCCCTCGAGGACGGGACGGTGGCCCGGTCCGACCGGTTCGTCGTCGCGGTGTGCACCTGCCGCCGGAGCCGCACCTACCCCTGGTGCGACACCAGCCACCGACGCCGCGAACGATCGGTGTCCCCCGACGACAGGAGCCCGTGATGACCCTGACGCCCACGCCTCAGCGCCCGCCCACGCCCGGCACGAGTGCCGGCGTCACGACGGTCGCCCCCGGCCCCCGCCTCGCAGACGGGCGGGGCGAGCTCTCCGACGCCGTGATCGAGGCCCTGAGGTCGGGGGCTCCACCCGAGTACGCCCCCGGCGCGGTACTGAAGGCCGATCCGTGGGGTGAGGACCTGCAGCTCGCCCTGTACCTGCTGTACGAACCGCACTACCGGGGCTTCGAGGGAGTGGACGACGCGCGGGAATGGGACCCGGACCTGCTGCGGCTGCGCCGTGCCCTGGAGGACCTCTTCCTGCACGCCCTGCGCATGGGCCTGTCGGACGGGCCGCGATCGGTGGAGGAGGCCTTCGCCCCGCTGCTCGTCGAGCCCGTGGACCTCTCCGGGAGCCTCAGCCACCACCTCGAAACCGAGGGTGAGCTCTGGCAACTGCGCGAGTACGCGGCCCTGCGCTCCCTCTACCACCTCAAGGAGGCCGACCCGCACGTCTGGGTCATCCCCCGGCTCACAGGCCGGGCGAAGGCCGCGATGGCCGCGATCGAGTACGACGAGTTCGGGGCAGGGCGCGCGGAGCGCATCCACGCGAGGCTCTTCGCGGACCTCATGACCGACCTCGACCTCGATCCCGCGTACGGCCGCTACGTGGAACAGGCGCCGGCGCCCCTGCTCGCGACCGTGAACCTGATGTCCCTCTTCGGCCTGCACCGGACCCTGCGCGGCGCGCTCGTCGGGCACTTCGCGTGCGTCGAAGTCACCTCTTCCCCCGGCTCCCGGCGCCTGGCCAACGCCATGCGGCGCTGCGGGGCCGGTCCGGCCGCCGAGCACTTCTACACCGAGCACGTCGAGGCCGACGCCGTCCACGAGCAGGTCGTGCGCCACGAGGTCATCGGAGGACTCCTGGCCGACGAGCCAGGGCTGGAACCCGATGTCGCCTTCGGCTGCACAGCGACCGTCCTCCTGGAGGACCGCCTCGCGACCCACATCCGTACCGCGTGGAAGCAAGGAGTCAGCGCCCTGCGCACGCCTCCGGCCGGCCGCGGCGTCACCGCATAGGGCACACGGGGGTGCGCGCCCGGTTCAGGAGGACGCGATGGGGCAGGCGCGAGGGAGTCCCGTACGTACCCGACGATTCGGAGCCGTCTCGTGACCCCGACGGGGGAGCGGCTTCTGCCGAGGAGGCGGCTGTGCACGTCCTCCACGACGAGGATGAGACGGGCTCATGAGGGAACACTGGACGCAAGGCGCCCCGAGGCGGGCGCCCCTCATGGCCACACGAGGGGGCTACTGCCCGGGGTTCGCGGGGACAGCCTCTGAACCGGCGTGCCGAGGGGGAACCTTCCGGTGGAGGGTTTCGTGGAGGCGGAGGGTAGGCGCTACCAGGGGAGGAGAGGCCGATGCCAGGGACGGCAGGTCGCGTGGGCAGGCTGAAATGCGAAGACGCCAGGCGGATTGCCCGGGAGGTCCTCTCGGCCCATTCCGTAAGGGGGCGTCTGATGGACGACGTCCTGCTGGTGGTCTCGGAACTTGTCTCCAACGCGGTTCGCCACGCGGGTGGGGTGACCGCTTTGAGGGTCCTGTACCTGTCGGATTCGGTGGCCGTCGAAGTATCGGACGCCTCTCCACTCGCTCCCCACACGCCGGGAACGCCGGCAGCGGCTCCAGGAGGGTTCGGCTGGCTGCTGGTGAAGAAGATCGCGCAGCGCACCGAGATCCGATACGGGCACGGCGGCAAGACCATCACCGCGTTCTTGGCCGCAGGAGCTCGCGCCACGTGAACCCGCACCCGTCGGAGCCGGGCGGCCCCGGCTCGCCGACGCTGTCGCTGGTGGCCGAAGATCCGGTGCACCGAGGGGCCGCGGCCCGGGTTTCACGCCGCCGCGACGACCTTGGTCAGGGTGGCCGAGAGTGCGGCAACGGCCGAAGAACGGGTGGGGTGGACGGCCGGCGCCGCGTTGCCCGCCGTCAGGGCCCGGCGCGCTTCGGCGTGCGCCGCGACGACGGCCAGCGGCGCACCTGCGAAGCGGCACATGTGGTGGACCCGTAGGACCGTGCTCATCGCGGCGGGAGTCAGCGGTGCGTCCGACAGTTCCAGCACCACGGGCGCAGACCGGTGGCCGGTGAGACAGCCGTCGATCGCCCAGGCGGAGGCCGCACGGCCGGAGATGTCCAGGTCGGCTCGCAGTCGGATGATCAGCACACCGCCATCGGTCACCTTGAAGGGCAGCACCGGCACTCCTCGTCTCCACGACGACATCGTTGCGTACGGCGTTGATGCCCGGGCCGGGGGCAGCTATGCGCGGCCAGGGCAGGGTGACGCGTCCGACCCCGTCCGCGGCCGGCGGGCTTGTCCCGGTGGAACTCGGGACCGCTCTTGATCGGCCGGTAAGTCTCCAGCCCCCCCTGCACCGCGGTTTTCGATGGGGTGGGGCGGTGTGGCAGGCGCCGAGGCGGGGCAGACGAATGCAGCCGTGCAGCCCACCCAGGAGGCCTGTCGATGTTCTGCGAGTCCGCTCTGGTCCCTGTTCGCCTTGATGCGGCGACGGGCCGTGTGCCTCTCCTCGTTCGTTTCTCGTACAACGGCCGTGACCCGTACGCGGTGCAGGCGGCGTTCTTCGACGGCCCCTACCTGCTGGCGCGTTGGCGCTTCGACCGGCAGATGCTGGCCGAAGGACTCCAACGCCCGGTGGGCGAGGGCGACGTCGCTTTCCGTCCCCACACGCGAGCCGGCGTCGGCGAACTTCGAATGGACCTGCGCGGCCAGGGGGGTGAGCGAGAAGAGAAAGCCGTTCTTTTCGTGGATGCCGACGCGCTCACGGTCTTCCTGCAGCAGACCTACGCGGTCGTCGGCGCGGGCGCAGAGTTCCTGGATCTCGACAAGCTCCTCGACGAGTTCCTGGCCCGGTAGAGGGGGAACGTGCCCCGGCTTCGCCGCAAGGGCGCAGCCCGGGGCGGGGCGGGCGGGTGTCGGCGGCGCCGACGATCAGCCCACCGATGTCGCACTGGTGATCAGGTCGAGCAGTCCGGGCAGTCCGCCTTCGGCCCAGGCGCGACGCTGGCGGTCGGCGGGGGTGCCCTCCCGCAGGAGCCGGTGGACGAGGGCGCTGACCTGTCGCAGGTCACCGGCTTCCTCCAGGGCCGGGGTGACGTGGCGCAGGAGGGAGCAGAGGACGTCGCCGCTGCTGTGCGGATGGCCGTACGGATCCAACAGGGTACGGTTCAGGCCGTGCCGGGCCGCGTGCCAGTTACCGGCTTGCAGGAGCTCCTGATCGCTCATGGCGAGGGGTGCGCCCGCCTTTTCCTCCGCGATCGCCGTCACGACCAGCGCCCGTACGATGCCGGCGAGCATGACGGCGTCCTCGGCCCGGAGCTGGACGTCCAGGCAGCGCACCTCGATGGTGGGATAGCGGTCGGAGAGTCGGGCCTGCCAGTACACCTGACCGCGGTCGGCGATCATCCCGGACCCCACCAGGGCCTCCAGGCGCCGTTCGTAGTCCGTGAAGCCGTCGAAGACGGGCGGCGGGCCGCTCACCGGCCAGCGTCCGAAGATGATGGTTCGCCAGCTGGCGAACCCGGTGTCCCGGCCCTCCCACAGGGGTGAGTTGCCGGACATGGCGAGCAGCGCGGGCAGCCAGCCGCGTATCCGGTTCATCACCGCGATGCCGGTCCCGGGGTCGGGGACCGCCACGTGGACGTGCATCCCGCAGATCAGGTGCTCGTCGACCAGTTGCCGGGCCTCCCCCTCCATCCGTAGGAAGCGCCGGGTCGGGGTTACAGGCACGGGCAGGGACCCCCGCAAGGGCGCCGCACCCGTGGCGGCGATCCGGCAGCCGCTCGCTTCCGCGGCGGAGGCCACCGCATGGCGCAGGCGCAGCAGGTGGCCCCCCACCTCGTCCAGGCTCGAACAGACGGGAGTGGCCACCTCGATCTGGGCCTGGAGCAGCTCGTTCTGGACCTCGCTGCGATCCGTGATCCGTCCGAGCCCGGCCGTGCGTCTCACGTCCTCCACGCGTGGTGCCGGCAGCCCGGTCACCGGATCCACCAGCACGTACTCTTCTTCGACGCCAACCGTGATCATCTCTTGCGGCTACCCCGCCACGCCTTGATCACGCGCCCGGGAGCGGGCGGCGCCACCAGTAGCCCCGAACGCAGGACCGAACGCAGGACCGGACGCCGAGGTCAGGGTGTGAAGAGGACCTTGACGGCGCCGTCCCGCTTCTTCTGGAACATCTCGTACGCGGCCGGTGCCTCGGCGAGGGGCAGCCGGTGCGTGGCGAAGCCTGGTGCTGTTCCAGTCCGGCCCCGACCGGGCGCTCACCGTCGCCCTGGGCCCTGGGCCCCCTTCGCGAGCGGTGCCCCATGGGCTTCCATGCCCACGGCGTCGATGACGGCGTCCGGACCTCGTCCACCGGTCAGCGCCCGCACCTCGTCGGCGATGGCCTCGCCGTAGGTGCCCAGATCGAGGGCGTGGACCCCGCGGGCGGCCGCCCGGCCGAGGCGTTCGGGGACGAGGTCGATGCCGATGACCAGGCCGGCGCCCCGGTGCGCGGCGATGAGGGTGGCCATGTCGCCGATCGGTCCGAGGCCGAGTACGGCAACCGTTCCGCCCGGCGGGATCGCCGCGTACTCGACGGCCTGCCAGGCCGTGGGAGGGACGTCGGAGAGGTAGACGAACCGGTCGACGGGCCCGTCGTCGGGCCCGTCGACGGGCACCCGAACGGGAAGGTTGTTGCCGAAGGACACCCGCGAGCACTCGGCCTGACCGCCGGGCACCTGCCCGTACAGCTTCGTGTAGCCGAACGGGGACGCTCCGCTGCCGTACCCGCACACCTGGGTCGTCTCGCATTGCGACTGCAGACCATGAGTGCACATATGGCAGGTGCCGCAGGAGATGTTGAACGGGATCACGACCCGGTGCGGATCGCCGTGAGGTGCTCGGTCGGGGCTCATCAGGACGAAGCCGTCTGCGATGCGGCCCGCCAGTTCGGCGGCGTTCGGGCCGAAGCCGGAAAGCCCACGGGGAGCCTCTGGCGGAGGCCTCAGGGCGGGCTGTGCCTCGGACCGCGCGGTGCAGGCCGTGGGTCGGCCTCGGGCAGGAGCCCGAGCATGTCCAACAGCAGCGCCAGCTCGCTCGCGTCGGCGGCCCGTGAGGCGACAAAGCGGCGCGCTGCCGCACGGTCCGTGGACCCGGAACATGCCAGGGATGCAGGCTCGTCACAACCAAAGGGATCCTTCACCCGGCCGATCCCACCATGCCCACCCGCGCTGTGCACCCGCAGTGGTCCGCCTGATCGACCGGCTGGACCGGCCGGTGAGAGCCGAAAGCAAGGGCTGGGCGGGGCGAAACCAGGAACGGACCGGGCACGACGACGCTCCCGCCGGATCCTGCTGCGCCCCGGCTCTGGAGAGGGGCGAACGGGGCCGTACGTCCCGTCCGCGCCGGGTCTCCGGATCGGCCGATCGGGGGAGGACGGCGCCGGGGCGTACGGCCTAGCCTGGACCGGCAGCAGTGGGAGACCCGGGGGGCCGAGTCCGAAGGAAGAGCGCCTCCATGGGCATCACCCGCAGTTCCGTAAGCCGTCTTCGGGCGGGGTCCGCCGTGGCGGCTGCTGCCGTCATCGTCCTGTCGGCGGCCGCCGGCGCGCCGGCCTTCGCGGCCCCGAGCGGCCAGGCCGCCTCGGCCGACGGGCCGGGGGAGCCCTCGGCGGGGGTCCGGTCATCCGCTGTGAGCGCCAACGGCCCGGCTCAGGTTCCGCCGGGCATCTCCAGGCTGGCGCAGGGCCCGGGTCACGACATAGCCATCACCATCGACGACGGTCCGGACCCGCGCTGGACGCCCCAGGTCCTCGAGGTGCTGCGGGAGAACCACGTCAAGGCCACCTTCTGCATGATCGGAACCCGCGCGCAGCAGTATCCGGACCTGGTGCGCTCGGTCGCCGCCGAGGGGCACAGCCTCTGCGACCACTCGGTCGACCACGACGTGACCATGGACCACAAGCCCGTCGCGTACCAACGGCAGCAGATCCTCGACGCCAAGTCCATGATCGAGAGGGCCGTGCCGGGGGTCGCCGTCCGCTACTACCGCGCCCCCGGTGGCGCCTTCACCCCCGACAGCCGTGCGATAGCCGCCGGGAGCGGGATGCGGCCGCTGGGCTGGAGCGTGGACCCCAAGGACTGGAGCAGGCCGGGCCTGCCGGCGATCGTCGCCGCCGTGGAGGGAAACCTGCCCGCACAGCCGACGGTCCTCTTCCACGACGGGGGCGGCGACCGCAGCGAGACGGTCGCAGCGCTCAAGGAGTACCTGCCGTGGCTCACGGCGCAGGGCTACACCTTCACCTTTCCGAAGCTCACCACCCCGTAGCCCCGCGGCCACCCGCTCGACGGGCGCGGCCACTGAGGCGGGGCTGACGGGGGTGGGTTCTGTCGGCGGGCCAGACGGGTGCCAGGTCGGCAGCCAACGACGGGAGATGCGCGATCTTGCCGCCGTTTCAAGCGTCCCGAAGGTCCCGCGCGGCTGAGGCGCGGTGGCTCGCCGGGCCGCCCCCTGGCGTGCGGCGGCCCGGCCAGGTTCCGGTTCAGGTCGTCAGCTTCGCAGGCCGGCTCGGCTCAGCACGGGGTGGCGCCGGTGGGCGCCCGGTCGGTCTCAGGGTCGGCCGCGGGTTGGACGAGCTGCTCGCGGAGGTACTTCCACACGACCCCGATCAGCGCCGCGGCCGGAACCGCCAGCAGGCTGCCGACCACTCCGGCCAGACTGCCGCCCAGCGTCACCGCCAACAGGACCACCGCCGCGTGCAGCCCGAGACCGCGGCTCTGGATCATCGGTTGGAAGACGTTGCCCTCCAGCTGCTGCACCACGATGATGATCACCAGCACGATCAGTGCGTCCGTCAGACCGTTCGAGACCAGCGCGATGAGCACCGCGACCAGGCCGGCGAACAAGGCACCCACGATCGGCACGAACGCGGACACGAAGGTCAGTACCGCCAGGGGCAGCACCAGGGGAACCCCGACGATCCACAGCCCCAGCCCGATGAAGACGGCGTCGAGCAGCCCCACGAACGCCTGTGAGCGCACGAACGAACCGAGGGTCTCCCAGCCGCGCTCGGCGACCACGGGGACGTCGGTGGCGAGCCGGCCGGGGAGTTGCCGGGTGAGCCACGGCAGGAACCGCGGGCCGTCCTTGAGGAAGAAGAACATCAGGAAGAGCGCCAGGACGGCGGTGACCAGACCGCTGAAGACGGTGCTCACGCCCGTGACGACCGTGGAAACCGTGGTGCCGACGCTCTTCTGGACCCGGTCGACCGCGCTGTCGAACGCCGCCGTGATCTGGGCGTCGCCAATGTTCAGCGGCGGCCCGGCAGCCCACCCGCGCAGGTGCTGGATCCCCTTGACCACGCCGTCGCCCAGCTCGCCGGCCTGCGCCGCCACCGGCACGGCGATCAGTGCCACGACACCTGCGGCGACCACGAGGAACAGTACGGTCACCAAGGACGCGGCCACGGCGGGAGGCCACCCGCGCCGGCGCAGGAACGCGGCCAGGGGCCACGTCAGCGTGGTGAGCAACAGGGCCACGACCAGCGGCCAGACCACCGACCACATCCGACCCAGAAGCCACAACGTCACGGCCGTCATCACCAAGACCAGGAGCAACTCGGCGGAGACCCGTGCGGACGCACGTAGCGCGGACGCGGTCTTTTGTGAACTCAACGTGTCAGACATGGGGTCACCCTATGGAACGCGCCCACGCCGCCGGACCCGGCCCCGATGGGTACGGATCACCGAAGGTGAGATAGGACCGGACTCGGCAACTCTCGCGCCGTTCCTGTGGTTTCGATCTTCCCTACGAGCGACTGGTCCGTGGGTCTCGCCAGTTCCGGATCGCGCACCGTGCCCGGGGCACCGCCGGGCCGGGCATGGAGGGGGGAATGCAGGGTATTCGCGGGGCATGACGGCTGGCGGAGCGGTACGCGAGGGTGTGGAGACGGCATCGAGCGGCGGCAAGGCGCGGGGAGTGCTGGCCCGGTGTGGCCTGGTGACGCGTGGGCTGCTCTACGTGATCATCGGTGTACTCGCGGTGCGCGTCGCCTTCGGTGTGAGCGGCGGCGGGTCAGCGGACCGGACCGGCGCGCTGCAGGAGCTCGCGGAGAAGCCCTTCGGCGGTGTCCTCGTATGGGCCGTCGGTATCGGTCTGGTCTGCATGACGCTGTGGCGGCTTTCGGAGGCGGCGCTGGGTGCGGCGGGCCCCGACGGGGACAAGCCCGGCAAGCGACTGGCCGCGGCGGCCCGGGCCGTGTTCTACGGAGTCGTCGCGTTCTCCGTGCTCTCCTTCGCCGCCGGCACCGGCGGGGGCCGGTCCGGCGACGCGCAGTCGCGTGACGTGACGGCCAGGGTGCTCGATGTGCCCGGTGGTCCGTGGTGGGTGGCGGCCGTGGGAGTGGGGATCGCCATCGGCGGTGTCGTGATCGCCGTACAGGCGGCGCGGCGCACCTTCCGCAAGCACCTGGCGATGGATCGACAGCCCGAGGAGGTCCGCAAGGCGGTCGAGATCCTCGGGGTGGTGGGCGGTGTGGCGCGCGGCGCCGTCTTCGCCGCGGCCGGCGCCTTCGCCGTGTACGCAGCCCTGAGCTACGACCCGGCGAAGGCGAAGGGGGTCGACGGCACGCTCCGCGCGTTCACCCAGACCCCCGCGGGCCCGTGGCTGCTCCTGGTGGTCGCCCTCGGGCTCGTGCTGTTCGGGTTGTTCTCCTGGGCCATGGCCTGCTGGCGCCGGGTCTGAGCATCCCGGCGGGCAGCCGGGCCACGCCGAGGCCGCCCTCACCCTTCACCGCCCAGATCCCGACGCCGAACACCTCACCGGCTCAGAACTCCGCTCAGGCGAGTTCGAACCGGTCGAGGTTCATCACCTTGTCCCACGCCGCCACGAAGTCACGTACGAACTTCTCTCCCGCGTCCTGGCACGCGTAGACCTCCGAGAGGGCTCGCAGCTGGGAGTGCGAACCGAAGACGAGGTCGACGGCGGTGGCGGTCCACTTGACCTGGCCCGTCGCGCGGTCCCGGCCTTCGAACACGTTCTCCGCCGAGGCCGACGCCTTCCACTCCGTGCCCATGTCGAGCAGGTTGACGAAGAAGTCGTTGGTCAACGTCTCCGGCCGGTCGGTGAAGACACCGTGTCGGGTCCCGTCGAAGCCGGTGTTCAGGGCCCGCATTCCGCCGGTGAGCACCGTCATCTCGGGTGCGGTCAGGGTCAACAGGCAGGCCCGGTCCAGCAGGAGGGTCTCCGGCGACAGCTTCTCTCCCGCCCGGAGGTAATTGCGGAACCCGTCCGCCCTGGGTTCGAGCACGGCGAACGACTCCACGTCGGTCTGCTCCTGCGAGGCATCCGTGCGCCCCGGTGCGAACGGCACGGTGACGGCGTGCCCGGAGTTCTTCGCGGCCTGCTCGACGGCCGCGCAACCGCCCAGGACGATCAGGTCGGCGAGCGAAACCGACGCACCGCCGGATTGCGCACCGCCGGCCTGCGCACCGCCGGCCTGCGCACCGCCGGCCGGCGTGCCGTTGAAGTCCTGCCGGATCTGCTCCAGGACCCGCACCACCTCGGCGACCTCGGGCTGGTCGTTGACCTCCCAGTCCTTCTGCGGCGCGAGCCGGATCCGTGCCCCATTGGCCCCGCCGCGCTTGTCGGTGCCGCGGAAGCTCGCCGCCGACGCCCAAGCGGTGGTGACCAGCTGGGGGACGGACAGCCCCGAGGCGAGGATCCGTGCCTTGAGGTCGGCGATCTCCGCGTCCCCGACCAGCGCGTGATCGACCTCGGGAACGGGGTCCTGCCACAGCTGCGGCTCGGCGATCCACGGGCCGAGGTACCGGGAGAGGGGGCCCATGTCACGGTGCAGCAGTTTGTACCAGGCCTTGGCGAACGCGTCCGCGAGCCTCTCCGGGTTCTCGTGGAAGCTCTTCGAGATCGGCCCGTAGACCGGGTCCAGCTTCAGCGAGAGGTCCGTCGTCAGCATCATCGGAGCGTGCCGCTTCGACGGATCGTGAGCGTCGGGCACCGTGCCCTGGGCCGAGGCGTCCGTGGGGGTCCACTGCTGCGCGCCGGCCGGGCTCCTCGTCAGCTCCCAGTCGTACCGGAACAGGTTGTCCAGATAGCCGTTGTCCCACTTCGTCGGCTCCGAGGTCCACGCGCCTTCGAGCCCACTGGTGAGCGCGTCGACACCCTTGCCGCTGCCGTACGAATTCGTCCAGCCGATGCCCTGCTGCTCGATGGGGCAGGCCTCGGGCTCCGGACCGATGTACTCGGGGTCGACGGCGCCGTGGCACTTGCCGAAGGTGTGGCCGCCGATGATCAGCGCGACCGTCTCCTCGTCGTTCATCGCCATGCGTGCGAACGTCTCGCGAATGTCCCGGGCCGCAGCGATCGGATCCGGATTGCCGTTCGGTCCTTCCGGATTGACGTAGATCAGTCCCATCTGCACGGCGCCGAAAGGCCCGGTGAGTTCCCTGTCGCCGCTGTATCGTTCATCTCCGAGCCAGATGTCCTCCGGCCCCCAGAAAACTTCCTCGGGCTCCCAGATGTCATCGCGCCCGAATCCGAATCCGAACGTCTTGAACCCCATGGATTCCATGGCGCAGTTTCCGGCGAAGACCAGAAGATCGGCCCATGAGATTTTCCGGCCGTACTTCTGCTTCACGGGCCAGAGCAGCCGGCGCGCCTTGTCGAGGCTCGCGTTGTCCGGCCAGCTGTTGAGCGGGGCGAAGCGCTGGGCGCCGGAGCCGCCACCGCCCCGGCCGTCGGCGATGCGGTACGTCCCCGCGGCGTGCCAGCTCATCCGGATGAAGAGCGGCCCGTAGTGGCCGTAGTCGGCGGGCCACCAGTCCTGTGATGCGGTCATCACCCCGAAGACGTCCTGCTTCAGCCCCTCGAGGTCCAGGGTCGCGAACTCCGCCGCGTAGTCGAAGTCCTCACCCATGGGATTGGACCGGGGTGAACGCTGGTCGAGAACCTGAAGGTCCAGCTGATTCGGCCACCAGTCCTGGTTCGCCCTGGGGCGAGTCGGCGTGGGGGTCGGGGAGGGGATTGCCGGGTTCTCGCTCTCGCTGCCGGACACGTAGTCCTTCTTCCTGTCGCAGTGTTTTCCTCTGCCGGCTGCGCTGCTCGCTCTTGACGCCGTCTGCTTCTGCGAGTCGAGCAATGCGACCCATGACTCCGACGGGACCGTATGCTCACGAACGACGCCGATAAATCGAGCGCGCGTATCGGCGTCCGTATGGTCGCGCACCGCGAAGCGCACTGCGGCGAGAACACGCAGAGCACCCTCTCTCGTATAGCAAACAGCAGAAATAAATCCCAAAGTGAAATCTTCCGATCATTGTGACCTTTCACCGCTGATATGAGAATCGGAAGTGAATTGGCTGCCGGCCGGCCCGGCGCGTAACGGAGACGTGAACCGAAATGAACGACCTGCTGGAACGGCTGCGAGAACGTGACTGGCGCATGACGTCCCAGCGGCGGGTCGTCGCGGAGGTGCTCGACGGCGAGCACGTACACCTGACGGCCGACGAGGTGCACGCCCGCGCGGCGCGGCGGCTCCCCGAGATCTCCCGGGCGACCGTCTACAACACCCTGGGCGAGCTGGTCTCGCTCGGCGTGGTGGTGGAGGTCTCCGGCCAGGGGCGTGCGAAGCGCTACGACCCCAACGCGCACCACCCGCACCAGCATCTGGTGTGCTCAGGCTGCGGCCTCATCCGCGACGTTCACCCGACCGGCGACCCACTGGCCGGCCTCCCGGCGGCGGAGCGGTTCGGCTTCACCGTGTCCGAGGTCGAGGTCACCTACCGCGGACTGTGCCCCACCTGTACGAGGGCCCTACCGTAGGCGGCCCGGGCAGTCGGCCACGGGCACGGACCCGGCAGCAACGTGTCACCGTGCCGCTCGTCGGGTCCCCGGCCCGGCGGGGCAAGCGCGCCGGCCGACACCGGGACCGACTCTGCCCTGCCCGTCTACGGCTCCGCCGTACGGGTAAGCGCGTGGCATGGAGCGGTGGCTCCGACCGACGAGGTGCGCAGGATGCACGAGCGGAGCAGGGCCCGCGGCCACGACGCCGCGGGCTGACGGCCGACGGCTCGAGCGGTCTACATGGGGTCCATGGTTCCGCTGCCCCTGCCGTTCTCCCGCTCGCTCTTCTCCCGGATGTGCAGGGCCTTGGCGGTCAGCCGCTCCCGCTCCGCGGGATCGGCGGCTCGCTGCGCCGCCTGCTCCAGTTCCTGAGCCTTGTCGCGCATCTGTCGGGCCCGCTCGCTCGGCTGGCTTTCGGTGCTCATGATCGTCCTCGATGAGAGTCGGGGCTAGGGTCCTCCAAGCCAAACAGGAGCACGCCGGACCCGCCACCGTGACGCTTTCGAGCAGCTCGAACCGGAGGGGTTTCTCCTTCCCCCGAACAGGTCGCCCGAGCATGACGCGTCGCAGGTGCAGGACGGGGTAGTCGCCGGAAGACCGGCAACCACTGAAGAAGGCCGAGATGGCGGCTCACGAGGATCCCCGGCACCACGCGCGGCCCACCCCGTCCGAGGCGGCGGGAGAGCGCGGCGACCGGGAGGCCCGGCGGCAGCCGGACGAAGCCGTCGTCCGGCGCCCGGCCCGTGGCGGCGAATCCGTCGCCCGCGGGGACGGGGCCGAGCGACAGCGCCCCGGTACCGGCAGCAAGGAGCCGGACCGCCGGAACGACCAGGCGCCGTCCGGCGGCGGGGACAACGGGACGGAGTGAATGCGGATGCGCACCACAGCGGCACGGGTGATGGGCGCGGCCACCCTCGGATACGGAGTGGCGGTCGCCTGCAGACCCGAGGTGCTGGCCCGCCCGTGCGGCCTGGCCGAACGGGGTTCCTCCTCCGCACTGCTGATCCGCGCCCTGGGGGCACGGGACGCCGTCATCGGCGCAGCCATGCTCGCGGCCCCCGAGGGCGGTGGGCTGCGTACGGCCGTACTGTGCCGGGTCGCCATCGACGCGGGGGACGCGCTGCTCTTCGGCACCCTTCTGCCCCAGCGGACCGGGCGCGCCAAGGCGGCCTCGGCCGCGCTGGTCTGGGCGGCCCTGTGCGGCTGGACACTGACCAGCGATGACCGCTCGGCGGCAACGCTCGTGGAGGACGCGACGAACCTCGCGGTACGGGCGGCCCAATCCGCCACCCGCGCGGATCTGCTTTAGGTCATGACGTTGGGGTGGCAAGCCGTTCGAGGGTGGCAGGACCGCTGTGTGGACGGTGGCCCCATGAGAACGCACAGGGGGCACAGCCCCTCCGTCAGCAGCGTCTACCGCGCTCTGGCCGCACACGAGAAGACCTTGGGCCTACCCCGAAGCCGTCGAAGCGGCCCACACCGCCTTCGCCGCCCGCCGCTGATGATGATGGGGTTGCCGAGACCTCCGCTCGGCCCCACCGGCCGACGAACTGACCGGCCGGATCGTGCGCTGAGATGCCGCCCGCCCGCTACTTCAGGGAGAGCCACATGTCGACGCTCTCGATCCCCCGTTCGCGAAAGACTCCGGCCGGCTTGAATCCCGCCTTTTCGTAGGCGCGGATCGCCTGGGCGTTGGAGGTTCGGGTGCCGCCGAACAGGATGACGTGCCGGCATCCGCGCTGACGCAGGATGCCGAGCGCCCCTTTGAGCAGCTCGGTTCCGAGACCGTTGCCCTGCAAATGATCGGCAACGACGGGGGCGATGCGGCAGTCCGCGCCGTCCTCGATGGCACACTCGAGATTCCGGTAACGCGCCTTCTCGCCCTCCGGGATTACGAACTGGGCCAGCAGATAGGCCACCACGCGATCGTCATGGGCATCCGCCAGCACGAAACGCAGGGCGGTCGGGTCGTCGAGAGCAGCACAGATCCGCTCCGCTTCAGTCCGGTCGAGCGGATGTGGGCTGTAGCGCTCTCTGGTCTCCGCCGAGAGCGCCTCGAGGAATTCCCCGAAACTGGAGGCGTCTTCACTCTTCAGGGAACGCAGGGTGGCGACAGCGCCATTGATCCCGGTGACCGGCCTCGCGAGGAACGGGTGCGCGGTGGATTCGTCCATGCCGGGCAGCGTAACCAACCTGCCCAGGGGAGGGGAGGCTGTCGCGCAGCGCCCCGGCGCCGTGGCCGGCTCGCGAAATCATGTACGTGGTGCGGTGGTTGGAGAGCAAGGACTTACGGGGCCGCAGAAGCCCCTGCCCGGAGGGGGAGACCTGGGGCAGATGCTCACGGGGATCTCCGGGTTTCATCCGGCCCTGAGGTGAGGGTGCCGGCGAGTCGTGCGAGCAGGTCGGCGAGGTGTGCCTGCTCATCGTCGCTGAGCCCGGCAAGGAGCCGGTGCTGGTTGTCCAGATGGGCGGCGATGAGTTCGTCGGTCAGCGCGATGCCCTCGGCGGTCAGGGTGATGAGGCGTCCGCGTGAATCAGTCTCGGCGACGGTCCTGGCGACCAGGCCGCGGGCTTCGAGTCGGTCGACCCGCTTGGTGATCGCGCCGGTGGTGACCAGGACGGTGCGGCTGAGTTCGCCCGCGGACAACGCATAGGGCTCGCCGGCACGGCGGAGGGCCGCGAGTACGTCGAAGTCGCCGTTTCCCAGGTTCGCGGCGTTGAAGGGTGGGCGCAGTTGCTGGTCGAGGGCGTCAGCGAGCCGGAAGAGCCGGCCGATGACGAGCATCGGCGCTGGATCCAGATCGGGTCGCTCGCGTTCCCACTGTTCGACGATGGCGGCAATGGCGTCGGGCTGCATGCCTTCACTATATCTTCCACGGATGATAAAAAACCTTCCATGGAAGATGTCTGCGTTTCTCAAACCGCCCCACTGAGGGTGTTCGCCGAGTCGAAGCGGGGTCCGGGTGCGCTCGACCTTCGCTGAGCCCGGCGCTCGCACGGGCCGCCGCGTGATCGCCGCAAGTCTGGTCAGCTCGATCGGCGACGGCATATACGTGCCGTTGACGATGCTGTTCATCCACTCGCTCACCGGCCTGTCCCTGACCTCGGTCGGCGCGGGCCTGACGATCGCCGGGCTCGGCGCGCTGGCGTTCATGCCGGCCGCAGGCATCCTCATCGACCGGTTCGGCGGCCGGCGGGTGCTCATCGGTGTCCTCGCGCTGCGCGCGATCGGTTTCGCCGCCTACCCGTTCGCCGACTCCTACCCCGCCTTCCTGGCGATCGCCTTGGTGGTCGCGGTGGGAATGTGGGCCTCCTCGCCCAGCCAGCAAGCGCTCATCGGTGACATCGCCCAAGGTGCGGAACGCGACCGGCTCCTGGCGTGGGACCGCAGCCTGCGCAACGCCGGGATGGGATGCGGCAGCCTGGCGGCGGCCGGCATGCTGGCGGTCAACGGCACAGCTGGTTTCATCGCCTCAGCCGAGGTTCTGGCCTTGGTCTTCGCCGCCGCCGCAGTCCTAGTGGCCCGGATCCCGAACGTCCGCGGCGGCGTCACGCGGCCACCGACACACGAGGGGTACCGGCAGGTGCTCGCCGACCGGCCCTACCTGCTCATCACGGCAGCCAATTTCCTGATCGCCTTCGGCTACACCACCCAGGCCATGGCGTTGCCGGTGTTCCTCACCCGAGATGTCGCCCTGCCCGACGCTCTGGCCGGGGCCGTCTTCGCGGTCAACACCGCCCTGGTCGCCGCGCTCGGCGTTCCCGTCGCCCGTCTGACCCTGCGCGGTAGACGCACCCGCGCTGCCGCCCTCGGCGCGGTCACCTTCGCGCTCTCCTTCGCCGCCTTCGCGGTCCTGCCCCAGCTCGTCAGCGGCCCGGACGCCCTCATCGCCGTCCTCGCGATCGCGGTGCTCTACACCGCCGGCGAACTCATCCACTCCGCGCCCTCGCAGGGCCTGTCCGTCCAGGCCGCCCCCGATCACCTGCGGGGACGGTACCTGTCGGTCTATCAGCTGTCCTGGTCGGTCTGCCGCACCATCGCGCCGATGCTGCTGGGTTTCCTGCTCGACGCGGGGCAGTGGCAACTGTGGACGGTCCTTGCGCTCATGGTGCTGACCGGCGCAGCGATCCTGCTGTGCGCCGAGCGGTCGCTGCCCACACACTCGGTCACCACCAGCCATGCCGCCACCAGCATCGCTCCCGAAGATGTCACCACCTGATGGCCGAAAGCCCATACGCACCCTGTGAGCCCCTTCCGGTCCTCTTGGCCAAGACCCAGGGCTTCGTCGCTTTGGCAGGATGGGCCAACGCATTGGTCCACTGCGCGTCGCTGCCCGACGTGGGGACGGCAGGATTTGATCAGCGGCGCCGCATTGCCAGCCGCCGACGCTCACACGACGGCCGCAGCGATGTCCCGACCCCGGCACGTCTTGAGTTTCCGGCCACTCAGGAGGTTGCGGGTGAGCTTGCCGTCGATGGCTTCGCTCTCGAGCTGGTCTTCGAGCTCCTGGGTACGGTGCTGCGCGATGGCGGCATCTGCTTGCAGACGCTATCCGGCAGGCGGCGCCGTAGTCGTCTTGCGGAGAACGCCTATCTTGTCGATGCGGTGTTCGGGATTGCCCTGGGCGTCGCTCCAGAAGTTGCCTTCGGCGTGGTCTTCCGGGGTGGCGCAGGTCGAGATCGTGATCATGGCCTGGGTCGGGGTCGCACCCGGCTTTCCGGGGACCGCGGCGCGCTGCTCGCTCAGCGAGCGTTCCGACCGGAAGGACGTCTTGCGGCTCGCGGTGATCTCGTACGTGTACACCACATCGCCCACGGTCACGAGCACCGAGTCGCCCTTCGCCACGGCAGGCAGGTCACGCAGCGGGCCGCCCGCCGACAGGCGGTGCGCGGTGACCAGGAAATTGCCCGCCTGGCCGGGCCCGACTCCGCCACGCTGCCCGTACGGGCTGGCCGCCACGCCCTTGTCCTGGATACGGGTGCCGGGCGCATCGTCCGTGGTGCCCTCGTACGGCATCACGCGCAGTCCGGTGATGCCCACCGAGGGTATGGCCAGGACGGAGGCCTCGGTCTGCACGGAGGTAACCGGTGGCTCGGACGGCCGTGCGGCGGTGGCGGCCCGGGCCGAAGCGGGTGCCGCTGCCGTCGCCGGCGGTGCGGGAGCCGCCGCGCCGGCGGCAGCCTGAGTGGTGCTGCAAGCCGCCATCAGGACGACCACGGCGCCAGCCGCCGCAGCGGATGCGGCTCGGGACGGGAAAAGCAGGGGCATGGGCGTTTCCGTACTGGTTGGCGGGGTCGCCGGGGCAGGGCCCGAGCCGGTTTGCCCGCCAGAGTGACATACGGAGCGAGAGGTTCATATGGGCCGGATCTGTGACCTTCGCCCTCCCAGGGACGGGACGGGACGTGGTGACGGTCAGGACGTGGTGGATGTGAGGACGCCGATCTTGTCGATGCGGTGTTCGGGGTTGTTCTGCGCGTCCCGCCAGTGATTGCCTGCCGCATCGTCCTCGGGCGTGAGGCAGGTGGTCACGGTGATCATCGCGCGGGCAGGGGCCGGGCCGGGGAAGCCGGGGACAGCGGCGCGCTGCGCGGCCATGGAGGCCGGGGAGCGGAAGGAGGTCGTCCGGGTCGTGGTGATCGTGTACGTGTACGTCACACCGCCGGCGGTCACGACGACGGACGCGCCCGTCGGCAGTGACGGCAGGGCCCGCAGTGGCCCGCCCGCCACGATGCGGTGTCCAGTGACGATGTAGTTGCCCACATCGCCGGGGCCGACGCCGCCGGCGGGACCATGCGGGCTGGCGGCCAGGCCCCGGTCCTGGATTCGAGTGCCCGGCGAGTCGTCGGGGCTTCCGCGGTACGGGACGACAGACAGCCCGGACACGCCGATGGCCGGAATCGACAGCACGGCTGACTGTGGGCGAGCTGTTGCGGCCGGCCCGGTCGCCGCCGCGGGCGTGCCGGGTGTCGTCAGCAGGAGAGCGAGGACGGCGCTGGTAAGCACCGCCGGCACGGTAGGGGAGGCGAGGAACGCGCGCTGGGACATAGCGGTATCCCTGGTCGGCCGGGCCGCGCGGGGTCGAACAGGCCCGGTTGGCCCTTCCAGCGTCGCATACGCGCCGAGATCGGCAGGGTGGCGTCCGACAGCAGAAACCAGGAGGCGCAACAGGCTCGCCGTCTGCCAGATGTGGCGACGACTTTGGCCCATCGTGGGCTCGGTCCGGTCCCTCCGCGTAGCCCGCGCTGCGCATGCGCGTTTGTCGCGCGAAACTGAAGCTGATGGGTGGGCGACGGTGTGCCGTACTCGACTGGTGGCATGGCGTCGAGGGCCACCACTTACCTCGGGGTGGCACCAGCGATTCTCTGACCAAGGAGGCGCCATGACGAAGAGGGGCAAGAGCAGAGAAGCCATCCCGGATGAGTTCGGCGGACTGATCGCGGAATTTCGCGGCCTCCTCGAGAAGTACCCGCAGGCGGTCGGACATTTCTCGCTCGCATACCACCCCACGGATCGTGGAGAGGAACCGGGCAAACCGGTGACGGCGGCAATCACTCAGCCGGTCTTCGAGTGCACGGAAATCGAACCCGGACTTGCCATGTGTGAGCGGGTCGACGAACAGTGACGCGGGCAGCGCCATCGCATGCCCCAAGCCCGAACTACCTACACGGACTCCGGAAGGGGATCGTCAAGCCCCGTATCGAATCGCAGGAGCCATGATGTCCTATCGACCCGACGGTCGTCTCAGTGACGAGCATGTGAAGGCCCTCAGAGAGGCGGCGCGGCTGATCAGTCAGGCACGCGCTACCGCCGCCGACGTGCTGGCCCGGTCCGGAATCGACCCGGGTATCGCGTCGCACGGGTCCTTGGAATTCTGCACCGGGGTGGTATCCCCAGGCACGCCGATCCAAGCCTGCGGGTGCCCGGGATTCCGCGGCGACTCCGACTCCTGCTTCAGCCAGTACCGGGACTTCACGGGGCCGGATATCGGCTCAGGTGCAATCATCCGCGTCTGCGGTCACACGCGGGTGGAGCACGAGGCGATCTGACGTAGCGGGGCGGCCCAGCCAGCGGGGCCGCGCCGCGCGACTTCGCCGAAGCCGGTGGAACCAGAATTCGTGGGCGGGCGGGGGCGGTCCGGATGGCTGGATTCGAGGTGCCCCGTTTGATCTTAGGGGGAGCGATGACGTTCGGTCACTGAAGCAGGATCAACTTCCGGATCCCCTCGCCGCGTCGGACGCTGCGGAGACCCAAGCGGGAGTAGTCGCTCTCACCGCTGTTGCAGCACCCACTGGGGCTGCCGTGCACGCGCGACTTGTTCACCGTCCTTGGGGGCGGAAGTCTGCGACCCCGAGTGACGACACGGATGTTCTTTCTCAGCTTCGGCGGGGAAGGGCACTGCCGCCTCCGCGCGCGTCCCGGGTGGGCGGCTGCCGCCGGGATCCGAGGCCCGGGGACGGTGGTCTGAGCGCCGTCGTCGGGGGCTGCCGGGAAGCCGCTCCGCTGTCGCGACTGGGGAGCTGGTCGGGGCGTCGGAGTTCCCGGTGCCGCGCGGATCCCGTGCGGCAGTCGTGGTGCCCGTGGCCGGGGCCGCGCGAGCATCGTCCTCCCGCACGGCCCCTGCCGGCGAAGCCTTGCTGCAGTCCGGGCTGCGTGCTCCGCTGTCTAAGCGTCTGACCCGCTTGCAGCCGGACAAACGCCTTATGTGAAAGCGACTCTGAGTTGCCGTCAGGATTCTGCCGAAGTCCCGGCGGGCTCGGCACTGCCGTCGTGGCCTGAGGCGACAGCGGGCACAGGGAGCGGGAAGCACCGGACATACGGACGGTACGTCAACCGGGCTGGCGCGGTGGATCCTGCGGCACCAGGTGCAGCCGGTGGGTCGGGCTGCTGCCGGGCGGGTTTTGTGAGCGGTGGCGCCTGCCAGGCCCGGCACCGCCGGCACGGAAGAACGGCGACGGCGACCGCGCGCAGCAGTGGGAGCGCCGCGACGCCGACAACCAGCGCTTCACCCTGGAAGCGACAGAAGACGGCTACTACCGGATCACTGCCCAGCACAGCAGCAAGGACCTGGAGGTCACCGACGCCGGCACCGCCGTGTGGCAGTGGGACTGGAGCGGCGGAACCGATCGGCAATGGCGGCCCGACCACCAGAAGTTCCGCCTCGACCCCCACAACTGACCACCCGGCTCCAGCCAGGCGGCCCTGCCGGGGGATCGGACGGCCGGCAGCGGCTTGCCCACGAGCAGGCAGGGCATCGCCCGCGTGTCCGAGACGGCGGCCGCGGGTGAACGGCCGTCTCGGACAGCCCGGTCCCACTTGGGTGGCGGGCACCCCGACTACTTGCCTGGGGAGGATCCTGGCGAAGTACGTGACGAGGGTGAGGTGAGGTCGGGGGCGGGTAGTGACCTGCGGTGGTCGGCCCAAGGCGGGTTCGGCCTGTCGGGGAGGTTTTTCGTGCGTATTGCCCTTGCCCACAACCTGCGGCGTGGTGACGAGGTGGGCCAGCGCGGCTTCACCTCGCCTGGGGAGGTGGAGGAGCTACTGACGGGCCTGCGGGCTCTGGGCCACGAACCGGTCGCCGTGGAGGTCAGCGCAACGCTGGAAGTCACGCTGGCACGGTTGCGCTCGGCTCGCCCGGATCTGGTGTTCAACCTCGCAGAAGGGTGGAGCGGGCCGTGGCGGCAATCCTTCTACCCCGCTCTCTACGACCAGTTGGGGCTCGCCCACACCGGCTCGGGGCCCCAGGCGCTCGCACTCGCCTTGGACAAACACCTCACCAAGCTCGTGCTGCGCGCCCACGGGATTCCCACCCCCGGCTGGGTCTTCGTCAGGGACGGAGCACAGGTGCCGGCGCTGGACCATCTGCGGTTTCCGGTCATCGTCAAGCCCAACTTCGAGTCCTGTTCCAAGGGCATCGGCCCGCAGTCGCTGGCCGCCACACCCGATGAGGCGCGCACCCGCGCCCTGGGATGCCTGGCGGAGTATCCGGACGGAGTGCTGGTGGAGGAGTACGTGCCGGGACGCGACCTCACCGTGCCTTATTTCACGGCGGCGGGCGGGGCCCTGACGGTGGCCGAGACCACGATGCCGGACACCGCAGCATACGGTGGGCTGTTCGACTACGTTCTCAAGCAGGATCCGTCGCGCTGGAGCCATCTGAAGGTACCCGCCCCCATCCCCAGCGCCTTGGCCGCTCAGGCCCGCACCCTCACGCACACAGCCGTACAGGCCCTGGGGCTGCACGATTTCGCACGAGCCGACTTCCGCCTCGCACCAGATGGCGCCTTGCACCTCCTGGAGGTCAACGGACTGCCTGGGCTTCCTGCGGGCGGAGCCTCTCACCAGGCGGCGGTCCTGGCCGGCCTCGCCCCAAACACCGGACTGGCCGACGCGGTGATCTCAGCAGCCGTCACGCGACTCGGGCTGTCGACTACTGCATCAGATGGCTTTGTTCACGAGACGTTCTCGTGAACAGCCACCTACTGGGTGGTCCGGAGGTGGTCGGCGGCGGCCAGGACCTCGTGGAGGAGGGTGTCCACGTCGTCGGTGGTGGTGAGGTGGTTGCAGACGCAGGCGCGCAGGACTGTTTGCCCGTCGTGGCTGACCGTGGCCAGGTAGGCGTGGCCACGGGCCTGGACGCGGGCGGCCACCGCCGTGTGCAGGCCCGCTTGGCCCTGCCGGCCCGTTTCCCTGCCGGCCCGTTTCCCGGGCGGGCCGGCAGGCGGAAGCGCGTTGGCGACGGTATCGGGCGAGGTCTTGGTAGTGCTGGAGGAGGGCGGTCACGCCGGTACGGCCGAGGTGGCGCAGGGTGGCCCAGAGGGTGAGGGCGCGGGTGCCGGGGCGGGTGAGTTCGATGGTGTAGTCGGACATCCAGGGCCAGTCCTGGTCGCCCTCGAGGTAGGAGGCGCGGAAGGTGAACGCGTCGCGCAGCCGGGCGGGGTCGGTGACCAGGGCGGCGCCGCAGCCGACCGGCACGGACAGGGCCTTGTGCGGGTCGACGGTGAGGGAGTCCAGGCCGGCGACGCCTCGGTAGGAGGGGGCCAGTTCAGGGACTTGGGCGCCGAGTCAGCCTCAAGCTCCGTCGCCGTGGTGCCACAAGCCCGCCCGGTGGCAGACCTGGGTGATCGCTTCGATCGGGTCGATGGCGCCGGTCGCGGTGGAGCCGAGGTTGGAGACGACGTAGAAGGGCAGCAGACCGGCCGTACGGTCGGCGTCGACCATGGTGCGCAGGACCTCGACGTCCATGGACCGGTCGGCGGTGGTGGGGACGGCGCGCAGCCTCCAGGGCGGCAGGCCGATCACGGCCGCGGCCTTCGCGCGGGCGTGCTCATCCATGCCGCAGGTCGCGTTGACCGCGGTGGCCAGCAGTTCGGCGATGACCCCGGCCGGGGACGGCGGCGAGTTGATCCAGGCGAAGAAGGCGGGATGACCAATTGCCGGTCGGGTACGGGGCGATCGCCTGCTCGACGAACTCCAGCAGAGTGCCAAGGTCCTGGCCGTCCTGCGGCAGCGACCCGGTGGCGAGGGCCTGTCGGTGCGCCGGCGGCACCGGCCGGGTGACCGGACGTTGCCCGATCCCCTGGAGGTAGTCGGCGACCCACTCGGCGGCAGCCGCCAGTTCGTCCCGGAACCCTTCGGTGCCACGGCCAACGTACCGGCCCGGCCACCACACTCCGGCCTGGCCGAGGCCAGGTGGGCCGAACGGTCGAACTCTGACGGTGGGGGCATGGGCTGGCTGCGCCTTCGCTCGGGGTGTCGGCCGGATGGCCGTGATCCAAAACGACGGCTGTGCGCGCACGCACTTCTCCGAGAACAGCGGCACTTCGAACTCACGCCACCACTAGCAAACGCCCAATAGGGCTTCTCGCCGATCGCAACCTGATCGACCAAAGCCAACTTCTCAGGGAAGATCCCATCAGCATTGACCCATGACGCTGAGGAGATCCCTGTGATCACACAAGGAGTGCAGGTCACAGGCCGGTGCAGTGCCTGCGGAGGTGTGACGACCTGCGATGTTGGTCAGTTCTTCGACCGCGGCATGCTGTGTTGGGGCACCGAAGGGCGATGCGTGGACTGCCCGAATGGGTGGTGCGAGGAAGACAGCGGCCCCGTCACGCCCGAGAACATTCGGCAGGCTCTGCTGCAAACGCACGGGCCGGCGCGGCTTCGCTTGTCTGGAGACGTGCCGAGCCTTGTTCCCGTACTGCAGGTCCTCCGCAGTGCACGGGAAGTGGCCCTGGGCGAAGCACGGGCGCAGGCGACGGAACTAGCCGAGATGGGTCTCATCGGTACGCTCGTCGAGATGGAGGTCCTGGCGATCCACCTTCGGAGACGAGCGCTCGCCGTGAGCGTCGAACCAGCGGAGTAGCGCCGTCCGGACAGCACCCGCGCGGCTTGACAAGGACATTGAGAAATCTAGCGTCTCGCCAGCACCCGAGTGTCAGGCCACTCTCTATGTGAGCACGCGTAGGTGGGGGCTCGCGACGCTTGCGGTGGACATCAGTGTTGGCTCGGTGGGGAGTCAGATCCCTTTTCGTGTGCGGCGACAGGGTGAACACGAAGAGCCGGTTCACGAGAGCGGTTCCGCGTCGGGACGTGCCCCTCGTTTGGTGACGTGCGGCGGGTCCGAGTACGGGGCCGGCCATGCCTGCAGTCGGATCTCCTCGGTGTCTTCGGGCTCGATCTCGCAGTCGAGGTCGGGGTCGAGGAAGACCGCGCCGGCGGGGTCGCGCCTGGAACCTGTTGACGACCCGCCAAGGTTCACGCGGTCAGCGGACCGCAGGTGTGGCTCGCGGCCCTTGGAGTCCAGGTACACGCGGGAGCTCGGCCTTGTCTCTCCTGGCTGGCTCCGTGCCGCTGGCCGTTGTCCGTCCGAGTGCCCCGGACTGTTAGCCGACAAGCCGACAAGCCGACACTCTGCGTGGCGATGAAGCGGGGTGACGGCTACGCCCGCGGGGTCGTCCGTGTTCGGCGTGGATGGGATCAGCGCGGAATCCGCTGCTGCTCGCTTCCGATCATTGTCGCGGCGTCGCCCGTCACCCGCGTCCCTGGATGCAGCAGCGAGCACAGGAATCCCACGCTCATGGCGATGGCCATCCCGTAGAAGACCCACTGATTGGCCTCGGCGAAGTCCGTACGGATGGCGTGCCCGGCGCTCCGTAGAAGAGAGGCGGTTGGCCCGTCGCCGGTGGGTTGGTGGTCGTCCGGATGGCCGGTGATGGCTTCCGCGATGCCTCGGGCCGCGTTGCGGGCTTTGTCCTCGGGCATGCCGTTCGTGGCGAGCGTCGAGGAGACCCGGCTGGTCGTGACATGGACGAGGACCGTTCCGAAGATCGTCATGCCCACGGCGGCCCCGTAGTTGCGCACGGTCTGGGTCAGGCCGGTGACCTCGCCGTACGAGGAGTCGATCGCTCGGTTCGCGGCGTCGGTGGAGGCCGGGGAGAGCAGCAGGCCGATGCCGGCTCCGGCGAGGGCGACGTAGGGCCACTGGTCGTGGGGTGAGAGGTCCGTCAGTTTCCACGCCCACAGGGCGAACCCCACGGAGCCGAGCGCGGTGCCGAGCAGCATCGCGGGCCGGGCACCGCGTTTGTCGAGGATCCGGCCGCCCGCTTGGGCCGAGAGGCCGAAGCCCGCGAAGAAGTACAGAAGGTAGAGCCCGGCCTGATTGGGTGACGCGCTCAGCGAGATCTGCGCGTAGACGGACGCGAAGAACATCACCGGTACGAACGCCAGCATCGCGAAGAAGAGCACCAGGACGTCGGCCGTGAACGCCCGGTCGCGGAAGACGCGCAGCTTGATGAGCGGATCGTCGGTCCGTAGTTCGTGCCTGCAGAAGAACGCGAGGACGACCAGCCCGCCGATCACGCACCCCCAGGTGGCGGGGGCGTCCCAGCCCCAGGACGGGGCCCGCTGGAGCCCGAGGACGCTCAGCCCCAGACCGGTGGCGACGAGCACGGCGCCGGGTACATCGATGCGTTCGGGGCGCCGGACGTTCGGGAGGCGGGCGAGCGCGGTGAGGACGAGCGAGGCGAGGGCGATGGGGACGTTGACCCAGAAGATGGCCCGCCAGGTCCAGGCCGTCAGCAGACCGCCGAGCAGGGGGCCGGCGATGGTGAGCGACCCGGCGAGGACGTAGAAGACAGCCAGTGCCCGGCCGCGTTCGGCCACGGGAAAAGCACTGATGACGACGGCGAGCGCGGCCGGGAAGATCAGCGCCGCGCCGAGTCCCTGGGTGGCGCGGAAGAGCACGAGCCAGCTCTGGGCGAAGCCTCCCATCGGCGCCGAACCGCACAGCACGGACGAGGCGGCGAAGACGAGCGTGCCGGTCACCAACATCCGACGGTGGCCGAAGACGTCTGCGAGCCGTCCGCCGAGGGCGAAGAACGCGGCGAGCGCGAGCAGGTAGGCGTTGACCACCTGCTGCATTCCGGAGGAGGAGAGGTCCAGGTCCTCGACGATCGTCGGGGCGGCGATGCTGACGATCGTCTGGTCCACGAAGACCATGGCGACGGCGAGGAGCATGGCCGCGAGGGTGAGGACCCGCTTCGGGCCACTCTCCGGCCGCTCGCGCCCGCGCCCGCGCGGTGCGGGAGCCGCCGGTGTGCGGTCCGCACCGGGAGCACCGTGGGGAGCACCGGGGGAGGCGCCCCCGGCGGCGCCCCCTGTGCCGTTCACATCCCCCATCCTCCCCGCAGAGGAGCCGTCCCGCACACCGGAAGAGGGCGCAGCAGCGCATCGGGGGCCTGCCTGCTGCGGGGACCGGCGGCCCGCCCGCGGCGCCGGCCGGCTCCTCGTACGGCGAGGGCGCCTCGGACGAGTACACCGGCCCACCTCGGCCTGGTCCCGCGTCCGCAGGTAGTGCCCGGCGGTGGCGGTGCGCACAAGGAGGGGACCCATCGGGCCGTACTGCCTGCGGCGCCGCAGGTGGGGCACCGGCCGGCGGCCGAGCGGGTCCACGTCCCGTTCCCGGCAGCTCACGGACCCGACGAGCGCATCAACGACCGGCCTTCCGGGACGCCCGCCACGCGAGGCGGACGATGGCCGCACCGGTGCCGATGACCCACACGATGCTGGGCCAGGCCGCCGTCCTCTCGAACAGGCCTTGGATCCCGACGTCGGGCTTGAGCGCCGTCAGCGCGGTGAAGACGAGGGACGTCACCCCGCAGACGATGCCGCTGGTGCCCCAGAACGGCCGGTCCGCCTGCCGGAACGCGATGCCCAGCAGGAGGACGCCGACCCCGCCGGCGATGAAGCACGTTCCGGCGGACAGCAGATGGGCGGCCGGACGGAGGTTGTACGGGTTCATGCCGCTGGCGAGCAGTCCCACGCCGCTGAGGGTCAGTGCGCCGAACCCCATGTTCCGCAGCCGGTCCGGTGCGAGGATCGCCGCATTGAGCAGCGCGCCTACGGCCAGGCAGGCCCCGCCCGCGATCCAGGCGCTGTCGGCGGCCTCGTGCCAGGGGGAGCAGAAGCGGATCCCGTCGATGACTTTGCACCGGGTGATCCCGAGCGCCGAGATGATCTCGTGCACCAGGCTGCGGTTCGAAGCCCGGGGAAGCACGATGGCGTAGTTCACTACGAACACCTGGAGCAGGGAGAGCCAGATGAGGCCTCCGGCCAGGAGTCTCCTCGAAGCCGTGACGGTGAGTTCGCGCATGTGAGGGTGCCCGATCGAGGGTCGTTCCGCCGGAACCGACTGCCACCGGTCGGGCCCGCGGACCCCCCGCGAAGCCTCCCGATGACCATCCGAGTCTCTCCTCCCGCCGGCCGCTGGATCAGTACCTCGCCCCGGCGAGTCCCGGACCGGGCCGCCATCGCGGTGACGACCCCCGTCGGGGGTGTCAGGGTCGAGCCGCACTGCATCACGCGCCGCTCGCTGTCGGGCGTCACCTCGAGGTACAGGCATTGCCACCGGTCGAATCCGTACTGCTCCCGTGGCCGTCGTCGAACCTGGTGAGGTCGCCCGTGCCGCCGATCGGCGTTCCCGCCTTCGAGGTTCCCACCGGGTTCTGGAAGTGATGGGTCGGGTGGTTCTCGAGCTCCAGGCCCCCGCGAGTCACGGGCTCCGGGCCGCCTGCTCCTGGCATCCTGACGACGCCTTCTTTCCCGCCCGCCCCACCAATCGATCCGCTCTCCCACACTCCAAGGTGCCCTGTGCCCGAAAACGGCGGCGCGCGCCCCCGGGCCGACCTGACACCCACCGACGTCGCGATCATGGTGGTCGGCATCGTCCTCGGTATCGGCATCTTCAAGACGCCATCGCTGGTCGCGCAGTACTCGGGCGGCGACGAGGCTGCCTTCGTGTCGCTCTGGTTGCTGGGTGGGCTGATCACCGTCCTCGGTGCGCTCTGCTACGCAGAACTGGGCAGTGCGCGCCCGAACGCGGGAGGTGAGTACGCCTTTCTGCGCGAGGCCTACGGGCCGCGCCTGGCGCTGATGTTCGGCTGGGCACGCTGCACGGTCATCCAGCCCGGTGCCATCGCCGCCGCGGCCTTCGTCATGGGCGACTACGCGGAGGTGCTCGTGCCCCTCGGCACGTACGGCCCGGGCGTCTACGCCCTGGCTTCGATCGTCCTGTTCACGCTGGTCAACTGTGTTGGTACAGGGCCGGGAAAGACGACGCAGAAGGTCGTCGAGGTCGTCGTCGTCCTCGCCGTCATCGGCATCATCGTGTCCGCGTTCGTCACGCGGGGACCGGCGCCCAGCCCGGAAACGCCCCACGACACCTCCCCGAGCGGCATCGGCCTCGCGATGATGTTCGTCCTCCTGACCTACGGCGGCTGGAACGAAGCTGCTTACCTCTCGGGCGAACTCCAGGACGCACGGCGCAACATGGCCCGCGCCCTCGTCGTCGGCGTCCTGATCGTCATCGCCGTCTCCCTCGCGATCAACTTCGCCTATCTGCACGTGCTGGGGCTCGACGGCGTCCGGGACTCCGATGCCGTGGGCGCCGCCATGATGCGGGCCGTCGCCGGCGACACCGGAGCAACGATCATGAGCGTCATCGTCGTCCTCACCACCCTGACCACGCTCAACGGTCTGATCATCACCGGGTCCCGTTCCTACTACGCTCTCGGCCGGGACATCACCGCCCTCCGTGCGATCGGTACGTGGAAGGAGCGTGGCTCGACCCCCGCCAACGCGCTCCTGCTCCAGGGTGCGGTGTCCGCCGCGCTGGTCGCTTTCGGGTCCGCCACGCGTGTCGGATTCCGGGCGATGGTCTCCTACACCTCGCCCGTGTTCTGGTTCTTCATGTTGCTGGTCGCCGTCTCGATCCACGTGTTCCGCAAGCGCGAGGCCGGTGGCCGGCACCACTACCGGGTCCCGCTCTACCCGGTGACGCCGGTGCTCTTCGCCCTCAGCTGCCTGTGGGTGCTCTGTTCCAGCCTCTTCTACGCCGGATGGGGATCGGTCCTCGGCGTGGTGGTGCTGCTCACCGGCACCCCGCTGCTGCTCCTCAAGCCCACCCGATCGAGTTGAGGCCCGTGAGCCGGTTCGCGCGTGGGAACCGGGCGCCGCGCCCCCGCCGTCCCGCCCGGCAACGGCCCCTCTTCGGCGCCGAGTTCCTCGCCGGAGCCGGCGGCGGCCTGAGGCGGCCGGCGCGGATTTGGTCGGCCACATGGCCAACGGCCCGTACGGCCTGCCGGTCGACCATCACCATCTCACCTCGGTCGTGAGGACATCGGCACCGTCTGCGGGGTCGCAGGGCCAGGAGCGAAGAAAGCAGAGGAAAGGTCGCCGTCGGCGACGCCAGCTCCCACATGCCGTGCACTCGCGTACCCGACCCGCACCACGGCCCTGGAGAATTCGGGGCTGGCACGTGGCGGCACGTGGTCAACGAGCTCTCCCGCGCCACCGTGGTCACGCCCCTGTACCGACTCAGCAGTAGAGCCACGGGACACGGCCGTTGTCGCAGGTGGCGGCTATGTTGCAGCTCGGTACGTAGGCGACGGGGGAGCGGCAATGGTGGTTGAGGTGGGGTACGCGCAGGCGTGGGACCTGGAGGCTCGCGTCCTATGGCGGCCGATATCCGTGAAGGAAGCCCGTGAGCGGGATGCAGCCGGGCTTCCGTACGTGGTGGTCTACCGGATGGCGGGCCGGGAGGCTCCGCTGGAGGTCCGGCTCGTCTCCTGGCGGGATCACCATGTCGGTCTGTTGGTCTACGACGCGAAGGGTCGCCGTACCTACGACCTGGACATGCGGCTGCTGGACGACCAGATGCGCCTGCTGCACCGGTACACCGTCTGCTGGAAGTACACCGGCCCGGACATGGCGGAATTCGACCAGGCGTGCCCGCGCGTCACCGTGGAGCTCTTCCCGGACGGGAGGGGCCGGCGGACGGAGGAGCCCAGGGGCAAGCTCGGAGGAGGCGACATCACCGCGCCCCAGGTCCGCGACAACGAGCGCTGGATGGAACGGCCTGTCTTCGGAGAGCGGCCCCTTCTCTCGGCCCAGTTCCACGGAGTAGCGGAGACAACGGACTTCGAGGTCGCCGAGGCGGCCTCGGCAGCCGACGACAGCAGCAGCCACGCTCCCGCCACCTCCTGGCGTCCGCCCCGCCCCGCGCAGCCCGGACCGATTGGTGAGCTGTTCCGACCCGGGGTGCGCGTGACCGACGGGTACCACCCTGAGATGACGATTGTGGAGCCGCGGAGCATCGGCACCCTGCGCGTGCCCAGCGGGCTACTGGCCGTTTCCGGCCCGGACATCGACCACGCAGACGGACCCCACGTCACGGTCCCCGTCCCGCCCGGGGAGTACGTACTGGACGAGGCGCGGGCCCGCCACACCTACCACTGCGAGTGGGAGCAGAGCGAGGTCACGCGCACCGACCCCCTGGCTGTCCGCCTCCTCGTCAGCGCGGCTCCCGCCGTGACCTGGGAGATGGCGCTCACGCCCAAAGACGACCCTCGGCTGTTCATCGAGAACCAGATCTCCGGATTCGTCACGGACGGCGCCACCGGTTGCTTCGCCGATGCCGGTGCATGGGAGCCGCTCCTCGCCCTCTTTGAGAAAGGCATGATCCAGGCAGACCCGGACCTGGACCCGGACGTCTACAAGGAATTCAGCGACTCCATGTACCTGCTCCGTACCCGGGACCATGCCTCCGGCGGCGAGCTGGCGGCCTTCGCGACGACGGGGGACGGTACCTATCCCGTCTGGGTCGGCCGCACCGAAGCCTGCGAGGTGGCCGGGGTCGTAGTACTGGTGGAGGGGACGCCCGAGCTCCTCCCGGACCGCGGAGCCAATGCCGGCGCCTGACCTGGCCACGCGGAGTCCGGGTCTGGTTGGCCCTTTGGCGTCGTAGTTGGCCCCTGAGCGTTCTAGTTGTCCTGCCTGGGTGGCGCCGGAAAGCCTAAGCCGGCGAGCCCGGTACTTCGTTGAGGGACATGGGCTGTGCGCTCCCCGCCGCGACCTTACGCTCTGTCGCGAGGTATGGCTTGAACACGGGATCCCCGCTGCGGAGATCGACCGGGCTGTGGCCTTCCAGGGCCGCTGGGGAGGTTGCCCTGCTCTTCCGTCCCGCACACCTGCTGAGCGCTTTACTTCGCCGTCGGGGCCAACTGCAGCGCTGAGTCTCACGGATGTGAGGCTCACAACTGCAGTTGGCCTTCTACGGCGGGCAGACTGCGCACATGCAGCTCCCCACCGAAGCCGTTGCCGCCACCGTGCTGATCGAGGTCGTGAGGATCTCCGCCCTCCCGACCAAGCGGGGCGCCCCGTATCCCGGCAGGGCGGTCGCCCACTGGGCCGGGAGCGAGGCCACCGACGCTCTGACCTTGATCGAGAACCTGCCCGGCAGCGAACAACACCGCTGCGGCTTCTCGCCAGGCTGGAGCGTCCGGGCGTACGAGGACTCGCTCGACCTGGCGCTGTTCGAAGCGGCGTTCTGCTTTAGGTGCCACGAGGTCCGCATGCACGGAACGGCCGTGCCACCCGCGCTGGCCACGCAGTTCTTCGACGCCGACACCCCATCGGCCCAGGCCCTCCTGGCCCTCTTCCGTGCGACGACCCCATACCCAGCCGACCGGACGAGCGGGTTCGCGTAGCCCTCGGACGTCTACTTCCCAGACATCGCTGCAGCTCAGAGGCTTCCGAACTTAGCGCTCTAGTTGGCCTTACGTTCCTGGGACGGGATGGCAGAGCCCTTCGTATGGTTGCGCCGCCCGGGGGTGCCGGGTGTGGCTTCTAGTTGGCTGCCACCCGTGGCTGCAATGGCTTGGCCGCCCGGCTTCCCCACGACGACCCGGCCGCCAGATTGGGAAGTGCGACAAAGATCGCTGCGTAAGGCCATGCCGGCGAGGTCGTCTGCGGCAGACCTGCACGCACGATCGTCTGGAGCACGATGAACCGGATCTGGGCCGGAATCGACAGTGGCAAGACCCACCACCACTGCGTCGTCATCAACCAGGACGGGGCGAAACTGCTGTCCCGGCGGGTGCCGAACGGAGAACCTGAGTTACTCCAGCTCCTCCAAGACGTCCTCGCCCTGGCCGACCACGTCACCTGGGCCGTCGACATGGCCGGTGGGGAACCCGCACTGCTCCTGGCCCTGCTCACCGGCCACGACCAGGAGCTCCTCTACATCCCCGGCCGCGTCGTCAACCGGGCCAGTGACGGATACCGCGGCGAGGGGAAGACCGACGCCCGCGACGCGCTCGTGATCGCCGATCAGGCCCGCATCCGCCGCGACCTCAAGCCGATGCGGCCCACCGATGAGGCCACTATCGAGCTGAAGATCCTCACCAGCCGCCGCACGGATCTCGTCCGTGACCGGACCCGGGCGATCAACCGTCTGCGCTCCACGCTGACCGGCATGTTCCCCGCACTGGAACGAGCTCTCGTCCTCACCAGCACCGGCCCGCTCATCCTCCTTGACGGCTACCAGACCCCGGCCGCGATCCGACGCATGGGCACCACCCGACTGACCCGCTGGCTCCGCGCTCGAGGCGTCCGCAGTCCGGAGGAGCTCGCGACGACGGCAATCGAGACCGCCGAACAGCAACACACCGCAGTCCCTGGCGAGGCGGTCATCGCCCAGCTGGTGCGGACCCTTGCCGCGGACGTGCGGGTGCTAAACGAAAAGGTCGCGGAGGTCGACCGGCTCATCGAGGACCGCTTCCGCGCACACGACCTCGCCGAGATCATCACGAGCATGCCCGGCATCGGACCTCTCCTCGGCGCCGAGTTCCTCGCCGGAGTCGGCAGCGACCTCACCTTCTTCGCGACCCCGGACCGGCTGGCCGCGTTCGCTGGTCTTGCGCCGGCGCCGCACGACTCGGGGAAGAAGAGCGGCACCCTCCACCGTCCCCGCCACTCCCACCGCGGCCTCCAGCGGGTCTTCTACATGTCCGCGCTGACCAGCGTCCGCTACGACCCGAACTCCCGGGCCTTCTACGACCGCAAACGATCCGAGGGGAAACGCCATACCCAGGCCGTGATCGCCCTCGCCCGACGCCGCGTCAATGTCCTCTGGGCCCTCATCCGTGACCGGCGGCTCTACGAAGTTGCACCGCCACCGGCCACGCTGCACTGACCCGGCCCGAAGCCATGGTGGTGTCTTCAAGGCGCCAAGAACGAACGGAGTAGGCGGGCATCTCGTGGGCGCTCAGGCCGACGCCGGGGAAGGGGTCATGTCGTACTCATCGACGTCCAGAAGCGCGCCAGTAGCGGCAAGAAAGGTGATCGCTTCGCGGTCGAGCGCCCAGCCGAAGAGGTTGTGCTTGTCCCTATCCTGCGGCTGCCCGGCCTCGTCCTGCTGCTCGGTGTCATTGAAGTAGCGCACCACCTCCAGCCGGGCTTCGAGGTACGGCTCGTCTTCGCCGTCTGCACTGTTGTACTGCTTCATGAGCTCGGCTATGCGGTCGGTCTGTGGCCGGAGACGGCCCAGGACGTGCGCGATCTGTTCGTCCACGCACAGGCCCGGTTCCCTGCACACGACCTTCCAGATCTGACAGAACGGATTCGCCGGGTCAACAGGGAGACGGCGCGGGTTGACCACTCTCGTCTCATCAGGCTCGATACCCAGCGCATCAGTTATCTCCTGCGCGGTAATGCTTCGGCTGGACAGAGCGAAGTAGACGTACTGGTGGAGAGGCATCCCCGGAGAATACGCGGTCACCCTTCATCCCCACTCGCCTGACTGTGAGTGAGTCCCGACGCCCAGTGGGGTCATGGGCAAGACATCTGAGGAACGACTCCACTACCCGCAGCGGACTCCCGAGCTGTTTGACTTCTCCGTTGGGAAGCCAGACGGGCCAACTGCCGCGCCCAGTCACCCCGGATGAGGTCGGGTAACCAGAGACCACTGCTGATCTCCGGCTACCCGACCACAGCAGGCGCTGGGGCGAGGGGAGGTTCGGCGACGAGTACGGGGCGTAGTCTGGCCATCCCGGCCGCCCCGCTCAGCCCGACGGGCCCCGGATCAGGCTCGGATCAAGGCCATCTCTACCATCACGGCATGACCGACGTATCAGCCCTGGCCCCGTTCCACCTGGACGAACACAGTGAGGCCGACAGCTCCCACTGCCTCTATCTGTTCGACGGTGCCATGGAGCAGGTGGCCGACGTCTTCGAAGAACACAACGCCGAATCCCATGGTTACGGCTGGGAAGGCCTGGCCCGGTCACTGGCCCACTCCCACATGCCCGAAAACGGCAACGAGCTCCAATTTTTTGGATCAGAGGCCGGCACCTTCGTGGTCACAAGCCCTGACCTCGAGGCCCTCACGGAGCCGGCCGTCCTTCTGCACTCCGCCTTCCACAACCGCGAACTCCTCAGCCACTACATCCAGACGGCCGACCCTCGCTTCCTCGACCGAGAGAACCCGTGAGCGGGGCCAGGACAGACCGCAACCCGGGGCCGCCTCAAGCCGTTCCGAAAGCCGTGAGGCGACTGCACTCCTTCGCTGACGGACAACTCTCGCCCGGGCGTAACGCTGATCCCCGGCTCTCAGGGCGAAGACATGCCATCGTCGCTCCGAAGGAGATCGATCAAGGCGTCCCGTGTCTTCACCAACTGTCGAGCAGGCTCAACGAGGGCGGCACCGTTTCCTGAGCGCCCAACTTCGGCGACCAGATGGCAGACCGGGGCAATCTACCCCTCCAGCATCGTGATCAAGTTGAACGTGCTGCGGGGGCCAACGATGCGGGCGCCCGTGCCTTGCCGTCGGACCTGACCGATGAGGTCGTCGATGCGATCCGCGACCCCCTGCATGTCTCCAAATACACGTTTCCTAGGAGCGTGAGGGCGACTCCGGCAGGCGCGGATGCCACGGGGATCAACTGCCCTGCTATGTCCGTCACAGCTGGAGTGTGGCAGCACCCAGCACCCAGCACCCAGCAGGGAGCAGGGAGCAGGGAGCAGGGAGCATAAGCCGAGACTGGGCGTCACACAGCAGAGTCCCCGATTCCATGGTCCGGAAGAGCTCCGTGGCGGTCGCAGAGGCAGTTGCGCGTCGTGTCTGGACGGCGTGGGGCGGCGAGCGGGGCGTAGAGGTCAAGCACCACCACATCGAGCATCCGGTGCTGTCGGCCGCCGGCTGAGGTGGTCGAGCAACCCGGAATCGACGTTCCGAAGCTGAGGGCGCAGGCCCTACGAAGGCGTGGCGGATCCCACCCCGGACGCCGGGGTGGGATCCGTTCTCGTCCGTGTGGTGAGGTCCTCCAGCGGTCGTTGGGGGGCTATGACCCGGGGATGAGTGAGCCGTTCGCCTCGGGCGAGGACCATCCGGCGTGTGGGATCTACCCCTCGAAGCGGCTGCCGCGCGAGGCTTTGGGGTCTACGTACCGGCCCGGCCGGGAGGGCCCGTTCGACCCGGCCGACGGGTGGCGGTAAACCGCCGACGGAACCCCGGCCTGTGTCCACCCGCACGAGCTCGGGGTCGAGGCGGACCGGATCGCGCCGCCGCCCAAACCGATCGCGCCGGACGACGAGACGGCCGCTACTCCGAGGCCGCGAAGGCGATGGCCGCCGTCTTTCCTCGCTCGGCAATGCCGATCTCGGCGTATGGGACCTCGAGGACCTGATGGCGGCGCTCCGTCTCGGGTGCATCGATCCAGAACCTCGGGTTCACCGGACCGAAGGCGGTGCGGTAGGACTGGTGGGTGAAGTCGCCGTGGACCCAGGTTCCGCCGGACATCCCGTCCTCCATGTCGGTGGCGTGGACGAAGAGGATGCCGGTGCGCCGCTGGATCCGGGTCATGACGGTGAACTGGGCAATCAGGGCGTGCGAAATGACGACCACGGCCACCGCCAGAGCGAGCTCGGCGGCCTTCTCGTCCAGACGCTCAGCTCGTACATCGCGGACTTCAGCGCCATGGCCCGCATGGTCTCGATGCACAGGGCCGGCGCATCGACGAGGGCGTCGTAGTAGTCAATGTCTTGCTCGACATCCCGACCACTGGCCGGATCTACGCGAAGCGATCATGCGGATCGCCCACATCCAGTCCGTGATCCGGGCCGATCAGGGCGATGTCGCGGTACCGACCGGCGCTGCGGGGACAACCAGGCGCCGGGGCAGCTTGTACGCGCCGCCGCAGAGCCGGCACTGCGCGGTGTAGAGGGCGGCGGCCGCCTCGACTCCTCGCGGTCCGGGGAACCCCGCCGGTTCGTCCGCAGGGGTGGAACTCCGCCCTCGGAGGGCTTAGCGCGGCCCGCGCCTCGGACGTCCGGCGCACGTTCGGCACAAAGCTGCTGCCTGCTCGTTTCGGCGCGACTCGGAGGTCCGTACGCCCATGACCCACTCACACCCCAGCGCACCCGAAGGGCGTCGCCGCTCCGTCCGGCACCGCGGACGGTCGGCGCGGATGGTGGCAGCCGCGTCCGCTGCCGCCCTGGCGCTGGTCCTCGCGCTGCCCGGCACCGCACTCGCGGCCCCAGGGGACCTGGACCCCGCGTTCGCCGGCTCCGGGAAGGTCCAGACGTACTTCCCCGACGACGGGGGGCCGTGGGACTACGCGGAGGGTCTGGACGTCGCCCGGCAGGGCGACGGGAAGCTGGTCGTGGCCGGCCGTGTCACGGGGCCGGGCGTCCCCTTCGACATGGCGCTGATCCGGTACAACGCCAACGGCAGTGTCGATTCCGGATTCGGCGGCGGCGACGGTCGGGTGACCAGTGACTTCGGGGGCGACGACCAGGCCGAGGCGGTGGCGGTTCAGCCCTCCGACGGGAAGATCGTGGTCGCCGGCCGTACGGAGGTCATGGAGGAGGGCGGGGGCTGCTGCATCTTCTCCGTCGCCCGCTACAACACGGACGGCTCCCTCGACCAGAGCTTCGGCTCGGGCGGCCTGGTCCGCGTCGAGTCGTTCGGCAGCGCCTCGGGCGCCTCCGACCTGGTCGTCCAGCCGGACGGAAGGATCCTCGCGGTCGGCCTCAGCGGCGGGGCGGGCTTCGCGCTGGCCCGCCTCAACGTGGACGGCACTGCGGACCCGTCGTTCGGCGGGGACGGCACGGTGGTGGCGGGCTTCGCTCCCACCTTCCCCGGGGAGGCGGGCGGCCAGGCCACCGGCCTGGCGCTCCAGCCGGACGGCAGGTTCGTCGCCGTCGGCTACGTGGGCAGTACCGCTTTCGACTTCGGAGTGGCCCGCTACCTGTCCAACGGCAGCCTCGACACATCCTTCAGCGGCGACGGTATGGCCACCGCGGACTTCGGCGGTACGGACTTCGGCCGCGCCGTGGCGGTCCAGTCCGACGGCGCGGTCGTCGCCGCCGGGTCGGCCAACACCGGTTTCGCGCTGGCCCGGTTCACCGCCGGCGGCACTCCCGACCCCGCCTTCGGCACCGGCGGCCGGGTCACCACCGTCTGGCCCCTCAGCACGGCGATGGCCTACGACATGGCGCTCCAGCAGGACGGGAAGATCCTCGTCGGCGGCACGGCAGACGACCCGGACAGCCAGGAGGCCTCGGACTTCGCCCTCGCCCGCTACCTGCCGAGCGGCAGTCTGGACACCGGCTTCGGCGGCGGTGACGGCCGGGTGTACACCGGCATGCTGGGCGGTGAGGAGATTCGGGGACTGCTCGTGCAGCCCGACGGGAAGACCGTGGCCGCGGGCCTGGCCGGGCTGGGCGCCTTCGGCATCGCCCGCTACGAAGGCGGCGGCGGCACCCCGCCTCCGCCTCCGGCCGCCGACCTTTCGGTGACGAACACCGGAACGACGACCGTGAGCATCGGCGACCAGGCCTCGTACACCGTACGGGTCTCCAGCGCCGCGACGTCCACCGTGACCGCGACCGGCGTGACGCTCACCGACACCCTCTCGGGGGCCGGCGGCACCCTCCTGTCGGCCGTTCCGTCCCAGGGCACCTGTACGACATCGGCGACCGGGGCCACCTGCGCCCTCGGCAGCCTCGCACCGGGTGCGAGCGCCACGGTCACGGTGACGGCCGAACCGCGTGCCACCGGCACCCTGACGAACAGCGCCTCCGCCACCGCCCTGCCCCAGGACCCGAACCCGGCCAACAACAGCGCCGGCGCGTCGACCTCGGTGAACAACTCCCGCGGCTGCACGATCATCGGCACCAGCGGTACGGACACCCTCAACGGTGGCTACTCCAACGACGTCATCTGCGCCCTCAGCGGCAACGACACCGTCCGCGCGAGCTACGGCAACGACACCGTCCACGGCGGGCCCGGCAACGACAACATCGACGGGGGCTTCGGCGACGACACCCTGGGCGGCGGACCGGGCAACGACACCCTCACGGGCTACTACGGCAACGACCGCCTGACCACCACCGACGGTGTCAGCGCCAACGACACCGCCAACGGCGGCATGGGCACCGACACCTGCACCACCGACGCGGGCGACACCCGCATCAGCTGCCCCTGACATGACGCTCGGGAGGGGTTCCCCCTCCCGACTGGGCGGTCCGTCAGATCCATGACCCCGAAGGAGCGGCAGATGACCGACACGACGATGCTCGACCTCGGACCGCAATGCCGGATCGTGGCCCGACTCGCGGCGGGCGTCACCGAAGCCCGGCTCGCCGACCCGACGCCCTGCCCCGCGTACGCGGTCGGCAACCTGCTGGGCCACCTCACCGGCCTGGCCGTCGCGTTCCGCGACGCCGCCCGCAAGGACCTGGGCCCCACCACGAACACGGACCCCGGCACAGCCCTCCCCTCCCTCCCCGCCGGCTGGCGCGAGGAACTGCCCCGGATCCTCGGCGAGCTGGCCGAGGCCTGGACGGATCCGGCCGCCTGGACCGGCACGACCCGTGCGGGCGGGGTGGACCTCCCTGGCGAGATCGCGGGCCTGGTGGCCGTCAACGAACTGGTCATCCACGGCTGGGACCTGGCCCGGGCCACCGGCCAGGAGTACGCACCCGATCAGGCCGCGCTGCAGACCTCGTACGGGTTCCTGCTGGCATCGGTGGAGGAAGAGGGGGACAACGGGGGCATCTTCGGCCCCGCCGTCCCCGTACCGGACGAGGCCCCGCTGCTGGACCGGGCGGTCGGGCTGAGCGGGCGCGATCCGTCCTGGCCGAGCGGTACGGGGTGATGGACACGGAGACTGCCCTCAAGTTGTTAAGTGAGCATTTGATTCTCGGTTGTCTGTTTCATCTGGGGTCAGGTGTCGCGTTGGACGATTTCGAGGTCGATGCCGCGGGTGGCGGGCTGCGAGGTGGTCGATGAGGTGGGTGCCGGCGGCGGATTCGTGGACGCTGGCGGCGGTGACGAGGACGGCCAGGAGGAGGCCGAGGGGGTCGGTGGCGATGTGCCGTTTGCGGCCGATGATCTTTTTCGCGGGGTCGATGCCCTGATCGGCGAGGTGGACGGTGGCTGAGGTCTTGATGCTTTGGGAGTTGAGCGGGCAGGCGGTGGGCTCAGGTTCACGGCCTTCGGCCTGGCGGAGCAGGCTGCGCAGGAGGCCGTTGAGGCGGTCGAAGACGCCGTCGTTTTGCCAGTGGGCGAAGTAGCCGTAGACGCTCTGCCAGGGTGGGAAGTCGTGCGGTAGGTAGCGCCAGGGGACTCCGGCGCTTGCAGCTGTCAGAGAGGGCGTGTGAGATGGCATTCCCCGAAAACACCGTCGCTACCAGCTCGTTGAGACTCTCCATGCTCACATGGAGGATTGCACCTGGACCAGCGGCGCCGCCCTGTGGCGGACCAGCTACCGCGTCGATGCCCGAAGGCCTGGTCCGCGACGCGATGCTTGACTCCCCGGCCTCGCCCGACATGGCTGCCGCGACCGGCTGAAAGGCCAGACCGGGCCTGAAGGAGGGGTTCGGCCCTTCGTGGTCGGCCGGTCACCGTACGCGTAGGCGGCCTCGGGTACAGGAGAGCACTCCGGATCCCACTCCGGGCTGCTCTCCTGCTCGGAGCCCCCATCGTCGTAGCCACCGTCTCCGGGACCCCGGCGAACGTTCGCGAAGCCGAGAACCTCTACGTTCGGCTCACCGGGGGTTCGCCGGAGCCGGCAGGGGCCGCTCGACAGAAAGAGGCCCGAGATATGGACGAGTCAAGGACGGGTACGTGGACGTCACAAGGGCCTCCAAGGGCTGTCCCGTCACTGGGCGGTCCTCCCTTGCCGATCCGGGATCGGACCGTGTCGGTGGCTGGTGGCAGGATCGGAGGGTGCTGATCAAGGGATACGACGTCGGCCCGTTGGTGGCGGGCGAGTCACTGCTGGCCCGCCTGGGCTTCTGGTCGAACTACCTTCTGTCGATGTGCAGCGACGGGGGGTGTGCTGAGCGGCCGGTTCCGGAGTGGTTTGGTGAGGACGGCGCCGATGCCGATGCCCTGTCCGAGGTCCTCTTCGATCCTGAACGCTGGCCGGTGTTCAGGGTGCCGGCAGAAGAGGATCCCGGAGCTGTGGTGATCTACCGCAACCTGGATGGCGACTACGCCACCGACTACCTCCTGACCCATCCAGGCAGGAGTTGTGTCGAGCAGATCGCCAGCTGGGATGGCGACTTCTCGGGCACTGGGCTGACATGGTGTGAACTGATCCGGATTGCTGATAGCCCGTCCTTTACGGCCGATGGCGTCCATGACACGGCCGTCCGTTTCCTGCTGCTGCTTCCTTTCCTCACCGACCCGGACGTGCCGGAAACAGCATCGTCAAGGATTGCCGCCGCCTTGGGCGTGGTCGGCGCGCCGCAAGACACCGCCTCCATCGCGGCGGAGCACCTGCTGGACCACCTCGCGAGGAGATCCCGACACGACCCCTCGTGGGTATCTCCGCTGAGCGGCAGCTGACAGGCAGGTCGGTCGTCAGTCACTCCATGAAACGATCTTGGTGTGGCTGGTGTGATCACGGCGTTGGAGCCGTCCTGGATAGCCCCGTTCTCGGGGCTGAGCCCGCGTGCCTTCGGGAAGCTGGTCTCGGTTCTGCGGCGCGAGGCGCGGACGCGGTCGTAAGGGCCGGCCCTGGAGCCTTTCACTGGAGGACCGGGTACTGCTGGTCGCGGCGTACTGGCGCACCGGCGGCCCCTCATGCGTCGCACCCCACCGTCCGACGAACTCCCCAAGGGCGCGGCGCTGCTGTTCCTCGCGGGAGCCCTGCCGCGCGAGGACGTCGCGGTCGATGTACGGGGCGACGGCGGCGAGGACCAGGTGCTGGAGTTCGTCCGGCTCCAGGGCTTCGACCTCCCACTGAGCCTTTTCCAACCTCACGCTGATGCGTGGTGAAGGACGAGGACTGCCTTCACCACGTCGGTGATTCGGTTGGTGCTGCAGCGGAGCTTCCGCAGGAGGCGCCAGCTCTTGAGGGTGGCCGTGGCCTGCTCGCCGAGGCAGCGGATCTTGGCGTGGGTGGTGTTGTGGCGACGCTTCCATCGCTTGAGGCGGCGGCCCCGAAACGGAACCCGGACGGATCCGCCGGCGCCCTGGTATGCCTTGTCCGCCCAGCATTTGAGCCCCGCATCGGCGAGGGCGGGGCGAGGGCGGCCAGGGCCTCGACGGCTTCACGTATGTAGCGGTACACCGTCGCGATCCCGATGCCGAACCCGGCGGCGAGCTGGGCGTAAGTGTCACCGCACCGCAGGTGGGCCAGGGCGAGCAGGGCCTGACGTCCGGCAGGAAGGCGCCGCCACCGCGTTCCGATCTCCTGCCGCCGGGCTGTCAGTTGCCTGGTCAGGAACCGCAAAGTGCGGCCGGACAGATCAATCGAGGACGGGTAGACAAGCACGCGAAGCTCCTGGCGGACACGGGTGATCTTGGTCGAGAACCCGTCTACCAGGAGCTTCGTCGTTCCGCAGGACAGTCCAACTCGTGGTCAGCACCGCCAGCTCGAAAAGGGCTCAGTGACTTCGAGGCTGAAGTCAGGGGCGGGCCTGGGGTCTCTCCCGTAGGGGACCCGCGGAGACTGCCGACCACCGCCCTCCCCCCAGGGATCATCCCCATGCCGCCACGACACGTCTACGCCAGCCCCGCAGAAGGCGGTCGGACGGACCGCCGTAGACACGGTGGGCCGCCAGAGACGTCATCCAGGACCAACTGCCCCCTGGGCGCCTGTCAGCGCGTCGACCGTCTCCACGTGCTCGACGCGCTTCCTCGGCACCGACAGATGCCCCTCACGCATGTGGAACGCCTTTGCCGCCCGCAGGTTGAGCTTCCACTTGTGTCCTGCGTGCGCTTCTCCGGCCGCTCGTCCTCACCGGCTGGTTCGAGTCCGAGGGCGTTCTCCAGCAGCCACTGCTGCGCGGGCAGCAGAGCATCCCAGCAGAACCGGCACCCCTGGGCCCACCGCCCCAAGTCCTCGCCCTGGACCACGACCTCCCCGGCCCCCAACGGCACGCGGCCGCCGTTCTTCAGATGGTTCTGCACGAGCCGAAAGCAGCGCTGCCAGCCGGCGTCCCATGTCGGGCACCAGCCGGGGTCGAGCTCGGCCAGTGCATCCCGCAGCACCCGGGCGAGTTGCGACACCGGGTGCGCCAGCAGCTCGTACCGCCCGTGCATGGCGGTCGCCGACTGGAGCCCGTACTTCGCTCACACCCTGCCCGGTAGGTGTGCACGAGCTTCTCCAGCCGGGCCAGGTACGCCTTCCGTTCCCTTTCCAGGCCCGCAGCCTGACCTCGCATGCCCGGCGGAGCTTCACATTCGGAGCACCTCACCGGTCTGGTCTGGGAGGCTGTTGCATCCACACAGGGGCGTGTTGTCCGGTGACGGCATGGAAGGCGCTGTCGGTGACGGGCGCATCGAGGGCGTAGCACCGGCGCAGCAGATCGACGATCACCCCGAGGATTCCCTGTGCTTCCGCAGGCAGTAATCGGCCGAGCAAAAGCCCCTCTCCCAAGGCAGACACAGCTTCATGGAGCCGTCCGGCTTCCACCAGTACCTCTCCAGAAGCGGCTAGGGTCTGGACGCAGTCGCGCAAGTAGGCGTCGCGGTTGAGGCCGACCAGTGCGCGGTGGGCGTCGACAGCTTCCTGGGAGACGGATACCGCTTCTTCCCACCGTCCTGCCCTCATCATCAGACCTACGAGGTTGCGCAAGGACCTCGCCAGGTCGGGCAGATAGCCGTCGCGGTTGAGGTCGGCCAGTTCCCGGTAAATGTCGATCGCTTCCTGGGAGGCAGCCAGGGCTTCATTGGGTCGCCCGGCATTGGCCAGCAGAGCCGCGTGGTTTCTGACCGAGACCGCCAGGTCGGGGAGGTAGGCGTCGCGATTGCGGTCGGTCAGCTCCCGGCGTAGTGCGAGTGCTTCCTGGGATGCGGCCAGGGCTTCATTGGGTCGCCCGGCATCGGCCAGCCGGGCCGTGTGGTTATTGATCGACACCGCCAGGTCGGGAAGGTAGGCGTCGCGATTGCGGTCGGCCAATTCCCGCCCCATTTCGAGTGCTTTCTGGGAGGCGGCCATGGCTTCATTCCGGCGCCCTACCTGGGCCAAGCGAACAGCGTGGCCGCTAACCGACCTCGCCAGGTCGGGCAGGTGGGCGTCGCGGTTGAGGGCGACTAATTCCCGGCGTAGCGCAAGGGCTTCCTGGGATGCGGCCAGGGCTTCATTGGGTCGCCCGGCATGGGCCAGCAGGGTCGCGTAGTTGTAGATCGACATCGCCAAGTCGGGTAGGTGGGCGTCGTGGTTGAGAGCGACGAGTTCCCGGCGTAGTTTGAGTGCTTCCCGGGAGACGGCGAGTGCTGCAGCCCTTTGCCCCACCTGGGCCAGGCGGATGGCGTGGTTATGGACCGACATTGCCAGGTCGGGGAGGTGGGCGGCGCGGTTGATATCGGCCAGTTCCCGGTAGGTGTCAACGGCTTCCTGGGATAGAGGGAGCGCGTCCTTGTGCCTTCCTGCCTCTGCCAGCCGGTTCGCATGGTTAGTCACCGAGGCGGCCAGGTCCGGGAGGTGGGCGTCACGGTTGAGGCCAGCCAGTTCCCGGCGTAGATCGACGGCATCCTGGGAGACGGGCACTGCTTCGGCCAATCGGCCTGCCTCCGCCAAGCAGACGGCGTGGTTGTGGATCGAGCCACCCAGCTCGGGAAGGTGGGTGTTGCGGTTGAGGGCGACTAGTTCCCGGCACAGTTCGACTGCTTCCTGGGAGGCGACCAGGGCTTCACCCCGCCGCCCGGCGTCGGCCAATAGGGCCGCGTAGGTGGTGACCGAGCCACCCAGCTCGGGAAGGTGGGCCTTGCGGTTGAGGTCGGTCAGTTCCCGGCAAATGTCGATCGCTTCCTGGGAGACGGCGAGTGCTGCAGCCCTTTGCCCCACCTGGGCCAGGCGGATGGCGTGGTTGTGGACCGACATCGCCAGCCCGGCCAGGTATGTGTCGCGGTCGAGGGCGGCCAGTTCCCGATAGGTGTCAACGGCTTCCTGAGACACGGGGACTGCTTCATCCCGCCGCCCCACCTGGGCCAACAGGACGGCGTGGTTGTTCAGCGACACTGCCAGGCTAGGCAGCTGCATGGCGTGGTCGAGATCGGCCAGTTGGCGCCAGATGAGCACGGCCTGGCGGCTGGTGTCCAGAGCTTGGTCGTGGAGTCCCGCGCGGTGAAGGCACGTGGCGAGGTTGTAGTGGAGACGGGCGCGCTCGGCCCGGTCTGCGGTGGTGGCGAGGCGGTGCTCGGCCAGGCGCTGAGCCAGGGCGGCGATCCCCGCATCGAGGTCGATGTGCCGATGAGCGGGAAGGTGCTCCTCAATGGCCGCGAGGAGGTCGAGGGGGATACCCGGCAGGGCAGTGAGAGAGACCAGAGCGGCTCCGCCCGCAGCCAGGGCGAGCTGTGGGCGGGCACGCAGGAGCGGGAAGAGCACATCGCTAGCGATGTCGGGCCACCGGTGTGCGGTCTCGATAAGGGTGGTCAGGGCAGGGTGCACCCATGCCGCTGCGGGGCCGGGGGTGTCACTGGCGCGCGGAAGGAGAAGGCGGGCGGATGCGGCCGTCGCCCAGGGATCGGTGGGGAAGGCAGCCCTGTTGCCGCTCCGCCGTCCGGCCGTAGGGCGGGGGCTGGAGGCGGGGGTAAGCAAACCGATGAAGTCCTCGCCGAGCCGGTCAGGGTACAAGGGCTCCAGCACGGTCTGGTTACCGGGCGGCGGGTAACAGTGGGCGTGGTCCTTGAGGATCTGGCCGGGGGGCTGAGCGGACTCCACCCCGGCCCGGGTGAGCGCGGCCAGGCCGTCCCTGTAGTGCACAGGGCCGGTGAGAGTAGCGAGGTAGACGGCCTGACCCATCGCGTCTGGCTCGGTGAGCAGGGGCGGCTTGGCGCGCGTGAACACCGCCTCCCAGTGCAGGCGTTCACGCGTCAACAGAAACTGCGACACCTCCACCGGTTCCGCCCCCCACCCGCCCGCCCAGAGCGGGGCGCTCCCGGACCGGTCGCCGCCGTTCGTGGTGTCGTGGTCGTGGTCGTGGGCGGCCAGGACCAGGACCAGGGCAGCCATGTGGACCGCGAGGACCAGGTGGTAATCCGGATAGGAGTCCAGTCCGGCGGGGGCAACGATACGGTCGGGGTCCGGCACGCCCAGCAGACCACAGAACCGGTCCCTGGCCTGGTGGAACAGATCCCGCCGGGCCTCTTCCGGATCACATAGGGTCGTCTCCTCCACCGGCGGCAGCAAAAGGTCGTCCGGCTCCACCTCCGGCCGTCCGACGGCCCTGGGGATCTGCTGACACAGGCCACTCCACCACCACCCGGTGGGACGGGCCAACAGGAGCACCCGCACCACCGCCCCGGCCGCAGCGGCGGTATCGGTCAGCAGCTGCAGCAGGTCCGGTACCGCCCACCGCTCCGCATAATCGACCACCACCAGCACTCCCGCCACACCCTCAGTCGGCGGCTGCTCCAGGGCTGCCGGTCCGGCAGGGTCGTCACGATGATGAGCGCGCAGTACCACCCACCCCTGCCCGCCCCACCCCCGTGCGACTTCTGCTGCCAGACGGCTCTTGCCCTGTCCTCCAGGACCATGCAGCAGCCGGACAGCGAAAGGCGGACCTCCCTGCCACTCCAGGAGCTTCTCCAGCTCCCAATGCCGGCCCGTGAACCCCACCACCTCCAACCCCGCCTGCAACAACAGACTCGGTCGGGCCAGGGCCTTCTCAGCTGGGGGAGGTTGTGCCCGTTCCCGCGGCCACACCGACAACCGGTAAGGAGCATCGCCCTGGAAAACGATCTGATTGCCCCCGGCCTGGAAGACACGCGCGAACCACGTTGCCACAGCCTCCTGCCGCACCCTGCGCGCATTCACGGCCCCTCACCCCCTCGCCCGGGCCCCGTCCGGCCACGCCACTCAAGAACCCGCTGGCGGATCCTCATTCCCCGCCACCTGCCGCGCCTTCCCATCCTTTGCGACCGCGAACTGCTTCACCCGGCCCAGCAGCGCCCGATAACGGCTCCGCGAGCGGTGACCCCCCACCTGCACGACCTCACTGTCAGGGCCGGTAGCGCGTGCCCGCTGCACTACTCGCAGGGACCCACCCTCTCCCGTACCAGCCGCCCGGCTCCGCACTTCCCCGAGCACCGCCAAGGCCAGGCCCGCCGCAGTCAAGAAGACCGACACCACACTGGCCACCCACCCCGCCTTCTCCCAGCCCAGCGTCACCAGATAGACAGCCAGCCCCCCAACCGCCACACCAACAACAACCCAGCCCACCAACTTCAACGCAACCGGAGACACCCCTCCATCATCCAGCCCCGGCAAGATCAAAACCAGTAATAGGCAGAAATACCCCCCCAGCAAACCGCCAATCCTCCTGTAGACCGAGCCCTTTTCGAGCTGGCGGTGCTGACCGCGAGTTGGACTGTCCTGCGGAACGACGAAGCTCCTGGTAGACGGGTTCTCGACCAAGATCACCCGTGTCCGCCAGGAGCTTCGCGTGCTTGTCTACCCGTCCTCGATTGATCTGTCCGGCCGCACTTTGCGGTTCCTGACCAGGCAACTGACAGCCCGGCGGCAGGAGATCGGAACGCGGTGGCGGCGCCTTCCTGCCGGACGTCAGGCCCTGCTCGCCCTGGCCCACCTGCGGTGCGGTGACACTTACGCCCAGCTCGCCGCCGGGTTCGGCATCGGGATCGCGACGGTGTACCGCTACATACGTGAAGCCGTCGAGGCCCTGGCCGCCCTCGCCCCGCCCTCGCCGATGCGGGGCTCAAATGCTGGGCGGACAAGGCATACCAGGGCGCCGGCGGATCCGTCCGGGTTCCGTTTCGGGGCCGCCGCCTCAAGCGATGGAAGCGTCGCCACAACACCACCCACGCCAAGATCCGCTGCCTCGGCGAGCAGGCCACGGCCACCCTCAAGAGCTGGCGCCTCCTGCGGAAGCTCCGCTGCAGCACCAACCGAATCACCGACGTGGTGAAGGCAGTCCTCGTCCTTCACCACGCATCAGGTGAGGTTGGAAAAGGCTCACTGCACCGGGTGGCGGGGGTCGAAGCCGTAGCGGCGGGCGAAGGCCGGCCACCTCGGATCGCCGCTTTCCCCCTCGGTCGCCGGGAGCCCGTACGCGTACCAGCTCGTAGGTGAGCAGCACCCGGGGCGCCGAGCTCCAGCAGTCCGTCCGCTCCACCCAGCTCAATGTCCTCGCCGGAGCAGTCGAAGTCGCCAACCATTCTCTGGGGCGCCGCGAGCGTGCGGTTTTAGGTCGGGAGGCCGGCCGCGATGGCGGCGTGGTCGCGGGCGAGGACCGTCATGACACCAGCGAGACACCACCAACAAGCACCGCTGACCAGTAGCACGACGCCCAAACCTGACGAGCCATCAGTGCCGACCCATCAGAGACACCTCCCCACCGTCGGGGCTGTGAGCTTGCACGGGTGTACCGGCCCTCAGGTCGCCATCGGCGGCCTCGACCTCATTGGCGGGAGCGTCGTGGCCATCGACAATGCTCTGGTGCAGCGCGCGGAGAACGAGGAGATGGGTCTGGTGGTCGGATGCGGCGGCGACATGGGGCCGGACGGGCCGCATATCGCACCACCGCCACCGACCACGGCGCTTCCTCGACATCGACGTCCACCCCGTCCAACACCCGCCCGGCGAGCGCGGGTTCACGATCATCCCGAGACGGTGGATCGTCGAGCGCAGCATCGGCCGGCTCATGCACCGCCGACGCCTCGCCCGCGACCACGAACGCCACCCGCACCGCTCCGCCCCGAAGCTGTGATCCACCTCGCCGTGATCGACCTCATGGCCCGCAGACTGGCCGGCGAAGCCACCCCGAACCGGCGCGGGGTGCAATCCGGGACTACACGCGAATCACCGGACCAAACGCTCAGTGAGCCGTCGTCACACCCGTCCCGCCGATGGGGCCGGGGTCGGAGGCGGCGCGCCAGCTGCCGATTCCCTCGACCTGCTTGCCTGCCGGACCCTCACCCGGGGGCCGTGCGCACGGTCATCGTTGTTGCCGATCGTGCGCCCTGGTGAGTCTTCCCGGGAGCTGCTTTGTTCCATCCGGGCCACCCGTTGTCGGAACCGTCTCACCCCGCGTCCCGTTTCGCACTGCCCTGACCTGCGGCCTGATGCGCGTCTTCGGAATCGCCGACACCACAGCCATGAGATACGTCAAGGCAGCCCACCCACACCGCTTCACCAAGGACCCCACCCGAGCGTGACCAGCACTGCACTCCGCTGACTGCGTCGCAGCGGCTCGTTCCGAAGCGCGCCGACCCAGTCACGCGGAAGCGCACGGTTGCTGGCCTAAGGCTTGTCCCGTAACTGCTGGTCACGGGTGAGATGATCTTGATGTGGCTGGTGTGATCACGGCGTCCGAGCCGTCCTGGATAGCCCCGTTCACCGGGATGAGCCCGCGTGCTTTCGGGAAGCTGGTGACCGTGCTACGGCGCGATGGCGCTGATGCGGTTCGCAAGGGCCGGCCGTGGGGCCTGCCGCTGGAGGACCGGGCACTTCTGGTCGCGGCGTACTGGCGCACGAACTTGACGATGCGGCAGATCGCACCGCTCTTCGGGGTCTCAAAGTCGGCGGCGGACCGCATCATCGACCACCTCGGGCCGATGCTCGCGCTCCAGCCCCGCAAGCGGTTCGCCAAGGACACCGTGCTCATCGTGGACGCACCCTGGTACCCACCCGCGACCACACCATCGCCGCGCAGTCGAAGACATCTCATGTCGTCGGTAGGTCAAGTAGGTGCTCAGGCGGCGAGCTCCAGGGGTGCCGCGAAAGCACGATCGGGGTCGAATAGCGTGCGGCGTTGCAGGCAGTGATAGAGGCAGCCGAGCAGTTTGTTGAACAAGTTCCTGAGAGCTGCAGTATGGCGCTCTCCACCAGCGCGCCGCCGGTCGTAGTGGGCGCGTGGAGCCTGCGTGCGAAGGGCTGCGAAGGCCCACATGTGCCCGGCTGAGGCCAGGCGCTGGTTCTTGACGGTCCGTGCGACCACTACGTGGCTTCGCCCGGAGGCCCGGGTGATAGGGGCCGCTCCCGCGTACGCCTTCATGGCGCGGGCATCCGCAAAGCGTTCGCGGTCATCTCCGAGCTCGGCGAGAACTCGCGCTCCGGAAAGCACAGACAGCCCAGGGAAGCTGGTGATGATCTCGGCATCTGGGTGCGCGAGGAATGCCTCCTCCGTCGCCGCCGCGAGCTGAGCGACGCTGTTGCATGAGGCATCGAGCTGGCGGATGAGCGCTACTGCCTGGTGCCCCAGGGCCTGCTCGACCTGCGGCAGCTGCCTCAGGTAGTCCGCGCGGAAGATTGCCCGAAGCCGCTCGACCTCAGCCTCGATTCCGCAGCGCGGACGCTCGCCCCGCTTGAGCAACGCACGCAGCTGGCTGCGGGAGAGTACGGCAGCGTCGGCCGGCGTCGGTGCAGCGGTGAGAATCACGCGGGCACGTGGCGAGTCGAGTCCCGGTTTGCCGGGGCCATGGAAGGCTATGAGAGCGGCTGGATAGTACTCGCGCAGGTGCGACCGGAGCCGGTTCATCATCTGCTGCCGGTCCCAGATGGCGTCCTGGTGAGCGCGGGCCAGGACAGCGACGGCCTGCCCGGCCTCGCTGTCGTCGGGTAGGGGGCGGTGGGCGTGCCGGTCGGTTCGAAGGACATTTGCTAGAACACGGGCGTCCGCTGCATCGGACTTGGCTCGGGAGACGCTGGCGCGATCGCGGTAGCGGGCCGCGGCCAGGGGGTTGATTGCGTAGACCTGTCGGCCCGTTGCCCGCAGGCCGGCGACTAGGAGGCCGCGTGGCGTCTCGATCGCAACGGGGATCGGATGCTCTGCGGAGTCGCCATGCCTGGTCAAGAGTTCGATCAGTGCGTGGAAGCCGGCACTGTCGTCGCTGATCCGTAGCTTGGCGACCTGGGATCCGTCCTGGTCGACCAGGGCTATGTCGTGGTGTCCCTCCGCCCAGTCAATTCCACAGAAGATCTCGCTCAACACTGTGCCTCCGTCTCAACCTGCAGGTCGATCCCATGCGGAGCACGCGGCGCTCTAATAGAAGTGCTCTGGGCACGCCATCTCATGAGCCGTTCGTGTCTCCAGCGACCGGCAGGGACCTCGGTCTGTTGGAGAGCTCATCGGCTCGCGAACTGTTGAGAGGTCGGCCCCTGCCGGCGGGCTGAGAACATGAAAGCTGGTGATATTCGAGCCTCTGCCGGGCGGGACCGGTCTTTGACGAGAGGTCAAGGCCACGGAACTACCGAAGGTCTCCGCCCGGCAGGGCGCGGGCGAGGCAGGGCCGGCCTGACCGGAGGGATCCGGGCCTCGACCTCGCCTGGTGGCCCTTGCACTCACGCGCCTGGGTCACCGATGACCTATTAGAACTACCGGTACTCCACCAACCATCAGGTCGTCATCGACGCCGACACCCGCCTGGTCGTCGTGGTCGGCCGGCCGCTCGCCGGGAACCGCAACGACTGCAAGGCCTGGGAGGAATCCGGCGCCAAGGCCGCGGTCGGAAGGACCACGACGATCGCCGATGGCGGCTACCCGGGCACCGGACTCGTCATCCCGCACCGCCGCCGCAAGGGCGAAGACCTGCCCGAGTGGAAAGAAGTGCACAACACGTCCCACAAGCAGGTCCGTGCCCGGGTCGAGCACGTCTTCGCCCGTATGAAGACCTGGAAGACCCTCCGCGACTGCCGCCTCAAAGGCGACGGAGTCCACCACGCCATGCTCGGCATCGCCCGCATGCACAACCTCGCCCTCGCCGGATAGGCAAGCGGCCCGCACCGCGATCGACCGCCCCGGCGACTCAAAGATCATTTACGGGACAAGTCTTAGGAATGGTTTGTGGCAGGACTCGAGGTCATGACGGATGTTCAGATCGCACTCGCGTCCGAAGTGGACGATGTCGAGCGCCACCCCTGCCCGCGCTGTAGCGCATTGTCAGGTTCACCCTGCTGCTCGCGCTCCGGCGCGGTCGCCGGCACCTACCACACCGGCCGCTTCACGAAGGTGCCCCGACTCTCGAAACTCGGGGACTGGCAGCAGACAGGGACATCGAGCGGAACCTGCTCGTACAACGGCACATCCGGCGTGTCCAGTGTGACCCATGTAGAAGGCATCAAGGGGTGACCGTCCCCTCGGTCAGCAAGCCCGGCGAAGGCCCTTGAGCGTTCTTCGCCGGGCGTTCCGGCGTCCTCGCAACCGGAACCCTCTGCCCGGGAGCCTCGTCTTGCTCTCAGGAATAGCAGCCGATGAACGGAGGCGCATGATGGCCAGCGATCGTTCCAGTACCAAGACCCCGTACAGCCGACCTGGCCGCCGATTCCGGCGCGTATCCGCTGCGGCCGCAATCTCCGTCCTGGCAGCCGTCCTGGTGGGCTGCGGCGGTGGTGGCGGGCCGGATGCGGGTCCGACGTTCCGGGCATCGCAGCCCACCAGAGAGGGCAGGGAAGCCAGTCAGGACGTAAAGGACTTCCATGCGTACCTGGCCACCCATGAGGGCACGAAAGATCTCACGATGATCGATATTTGGGCCATAAGCGAGACAGCCGACTCCGGTTCCAATCCGTACTCGAAGATCGTCACCGGGTTCAACTTCCACGGGAAGGAAAGTCTGCAGGGCGAGGCGGAGACGGCTGCTCTTGAGAAGGTGGAAAGGTTGGCGGAGGCATTCGCGGCCTGGCGTACCGGAGTGGGTCAGGAACACGGCATGGTGAGGATCAACGGCCCGATCGGCAGAAGCGTGGCGGAGGAAACCTGGTAGGGCGCCTGGCTGCCGACGGGCCGGTAGCCAGGTCGTGGAAGCCGGCCCCCCAACTCCTCCAGGCCCTGGCCGCCCTGGCGAAGAGCCGCGGTGCGGACGAGCTGGCCGACGATCTCGATCTGATGTCTCGTCCGCTGTGCCTGGAACCGTTGGATGCCGTGCTGCCGCAGGACGGAACCCGCCCCCGGCCCCGCTCCGGCGAGGTCCCCGGCCCCGCCCGGCCCGCTGGCCCCTGCCTCCGCCCGCTTCCATCCGCGGGCCGCCGCCTCCGACAGCGAGTCGTACCCGCCGGAGTTGAGAACTGGGCCTACCCGAGGGGTGGGCCTGCACGTGATCGAGCAGGGCATCGACACCGGGCCGAGGCGTGAGTTCATGAATCCCGAAGTCGGCGAAACTCACAGGTCAGCGCGCTGACAGGCGCCAGAGCGCTCCCCTCGCCCGAGAATCAGTCAACTGGCTCCGCAGCGTCTCCGCAGGTGAAGGGCGATTACACGGAGCTACTCGCCACTTGGTGGGAGCTCTACGAGAACTGGGCCGTGGCCGGGGCCGTCGCGACGGTGGAGGCCCTGGTGCCCGAGGACGACGGGTCGGCCGAGGCGGCGATGCGCGCGAAGTTCGGCCTGCGCTACAACACCGTGCGCCCGTTCCTGTCTCTGCTGGGCGAGGCGGAGGCACTGGACGCGGCCCCGGCCGGGCGGCACATCCTCAAGAGAGTGCGCCGCGGGCGGAGATCTCGGCGAACTTTTCCCTCTCGTCCGAAGGCTCGCCGGAGATTTCCCGATCACCTACGGGTGCGGGTGGGGAGATACCGAGTTCGATATCCGTGGCCATGGCGATTCGCCTGCTTCTCGGAGTGAGTGCGGTGTGCCTGTCGCCACGGGGAGTGTTCCACTCGACCACGATCGAAGCGACAGTGCCTCGAATCCATTCGGCTGAAGCCGTATCAATTCCATGACGCCCCCTCCAGAGGTGCTGTTCAACCCGCATTCCAACTCGCACTCTGCCTTCCAAGGGACGTGATTAAGCTTCCTCAGGCCAGTCGTACACGGTGCATTCCACCGCCGGGTTCCGTACGCCCTTGAGCTTGACGTCCGTCGTCGGCTCGACCGCGAAGCGGTGGACGGGGTCGTTCACCAGGCGGAGGGTAGGGGTGCCTGCGCCCTCCGCCAGGTGCGAGGCGATGACGAGGGTGTAGTTCGTGCCCTCCGACCAGGCCCGTACGAACTCCGCCCGGGTCAGGGACAGCTCGCCCGGCACTGCCTGTCCGTGGGCCTTGATCTCGTAGTAGCGCCCGGCCGAATCGACCGCGTCGGTTCCCAGTCCCGAGACGCCCCGCTGTTCCTCCAGCGTGAGGCCCTGCTCCTGCAGGATCCGGCCGAGGGCCCTGAGGGTCAGTTCCTCCTTGTCGTGGTCGGCGTAGGCGCGGGGAGGAGCCTGGTTGTGGAGTGGGGCTCCGCCCGCCCTGGGGCGGGGGAGCGGGATTCCGTACGGTGCTTCGCGCGGTGAACCGTGCGGAGGGGGAGGGGCGATGCCGGGGCGCGGCGGTGTGCCGTCCCGGACGACGACCTTGCGGGGCAGGGCTTCGAACACGGCCCCGTCCACCAGAGTGCGGGCGGCGGCCTGCTGCTGCGGACCGGCCGCCGGAGAGGGAGTCGGAGAGGGAGTCGTAGGCGCAGGCGGGAAGACAGCGGGGGAGAGGGGCCCGGCCGCCGCGGCGCGCTGCTCGGGGGGCTTGGGACCCGGCCGCGAAGCAGGGACGGGGGGAATCTGCTGTGCCCGCCGGTGGAGTTGTTCGGCCAGGCGTTGCCGTTCCTCGCGGTCCCGCTGCTCGGCGGAGACGAGTGCGGTCCCGGGATTCGACTCCACCAGGCCTTCCTCCCAGATGTCGCGCCAGGCGTGACCCACGCGGGAGCGTTGTCCCGCGAAGTGGGCGGCGATGGCCGCTCCCGCCCCCGGCTTGGTGCGCAGCGCCTCGGGGTGTGCCAGGAACAGGGTGCCGCGATCGCGGTCGATGTGTGCGTCGGCGGAGAACTCGACGGTTCCGTGGCTGCCGCCCGGCTCGAGGCGGATCGTCAGGCCGGGGCGCAGCCGTACGTCCAGGCCCGCCAGCCAGTTCCACCCGGTGAAGGCTTCCGCGGTTTCCGGCTCGTCGCGTACGAGGAGGTCCTGCAGGGCGACCACTCCGCTGCGGAAGTCCTCGGTGAGGGTGGCATCGGCGGGCCCGCCCTCGCTGGGCAGGCCCTCCGCGGACAGGTCCCCTGCGGACAGGTCCCCGGCGCCGGCGGTGCCCGGGACCTCGGCGTTCGCCACCTCCAGGGGCGTGACGTGCAGCAGCCCGAGGAGGGCGGTGAACTGGAGGACGTTTCCTCCCGGCTTCCACAGCGGAAGGCGATTTCCCAGGGACCGTTCGACCGCGGGGTCGGTCACCGCGAACACCTGCCGGCCCTTGGTCCTCCTCACCCAGCCGGCCGTGGTCCACAGCGGCAGACCGCGCAGCTTGCTCCGCAATCCCGGGTCCACGGGCCGGTGAGCACCGGACAGCAGGTCCCGTAGGCGGCGCAGGGCGTAGAGCATGACCTGCTGGCCGTCCGCATCGGGCGCGTCACCGGATCCGGCGATCTCCCTCAGAACGTCGACCAGCTCGCCCGCCCCGGGCTCGGCCATGTACAGGACCCGCCACACCGGATCCAGGTCCTCGCCGGTCAGGGCGAAGGCGCGGAACCCACGGAGGATCGCCGGCCCGCGGAAGCACTCGCGGGACTTCTTCCAGCCCCGGTCGGTCAGTACGAGGTCCTCGCCCCGGAACTCGTGGCGGACCTTCTCCTCCACCGCTGCCTGTGACGTGTCGGCGGAGCGGTGCGTCAGACGCCGGGCCAGGGCTCGGTAGACCAGAAGTGCCTCCGCCTGCAGGCCCTCCGGTACCTCGGCGGCGTCCTCGCAGCGTTTGCGGAGCTCGCGCAGCCGCTGTGCCAGACGCGGTACGTCGGGGTCACCGGAGACCCCGAGTTCGGTGAGGACGTCCTGCCTCGTGGCCAGGGCCCGTTGGATCTCGGGGTGCAGGTAGTTGGGGTCCTCCTGTCCGTAGAGGGCTTCCGTGTCCGGCGTACGCAGGGTGAGTTCGGCGGGTGGACACAGCTCGCCCCGGCTGTTCTCCAGCCAGGCGGTGTCCCGGAGCCGCCACACCCACAGGGCTGCCGTCTGCCCCTTGTCGTTCCACCGCTGATAGCCATGGGCCATACGGACCTTGGCCTGGTCCTCACTGGTCAGTGGTCCGGCGAGGGTGCGCAGGAGGGCCGCCGTGCGGCGACGGCGTTCCTTCTGTTCCTTCTCGGCGACGATGTGCGCGACCACGGCGAGGAGGTCCTCGCTGACCAGGTCGTCGAGCGTGAAGCCGGCACCCGCACGGTACATCTGCGTCCATCGGCCCTTGACGAACCACATGCAGTCGCGCTTCAGCCCGAGGCGGGTGTCTCCTGAGTACACCTTGGTGTACGCGTAGTGGTGCTCCGGTTTCACGGGGGTCAGGCGAGGAGTGTCCGCCGCGCCCAGCAGCCGCAGGAAGGCCGTCCTGCTCAGACCGCCGGCCTCGCCGGCGGACAGCAGCGAGCGCGCGTAGGACCGGTGCACCCATACGAGGCCGGGAGTCCGGCGGGCGGCCGTCGCGAACCGGTCTCCGTCGGTGCTCTGCAACGCCTGGGGGAGATACGCGTGGTGGGGCCGCACCCGACGGGACTGCTCGGCGCCTTCGGCATCGTAGGAGATGCCCTCGAGGACGACGGCGCGGCCGATGCCCGGACCGAGAGGATCGCGCACCGTCTTGGGCGTCCCGGCCAGGGCGCGCTGCAGGGCGACGAGCCGCTCGGCCGACGTCGGCTCGCCGGCTTCGGAGAGGCGCCCGCCGGCTTCGCCGAAGCCGGAGGCGATCCTCAGCAGGGCTGCCGTGTCGTCGCGGCTCACCAGGCAGCCACGGCTCTTCAGCCATTCGACGACCCGCTTCGCCCCGAGGCCGTCGTCCTCGTAGGCGGGATGGAGATCCAGGACGATGCCGAGGACGTCCAGCGGCCCGGCGGCCCCTGCGATCGCGAAGGCGTTCTTCTTGCCCCGCGGCTGCAGCCGGAGCCCGTCGGCGGTGACCACGCAGGGGTGCAGGGAGAGCTGGAACCCGAGGCCGGAGTCGAGGGCGACCGCGCTGAGGCGGACGAGCTGTTCGGGGGTCTGCTGTTCCTCGGCGAAGAGGCCGAGCGCGTCGACGACCCGTACCTCCGGGATCAGGTCCGCTCCCGAGACCCGCCAGTCCGCGAGGACCTGCCGCCAGCGGCCGCCGCCGTCACGGGCGGCGGCGGGGAAGGAGTACGGGACCCCGCCCAGCCGCGCGACGTCCGCGTCGGCGAGTACCCCCGCCAGGGCGGTTTCCTCGGCCGCGAAGTCGGCCAGCGGCGCGCTCCGCCCGGTCTCGGGGACCGTCAGGGTGAGTTCGGCGGCGAGCGACCGACGGGCCCGGGCGAGCAGCTCGGCCAGGATCCGTTCCTCGATCCGGCCCTGGACCCGGTCCTCGATCCGGTCCTGGCTCCGGTCCTGGATCCGTTCCGGCGGCGCGGAGCCCGTCGGCGGGGGCAGGGGGACCAGGTGCCATGCGGTGGGATCCACCCGCTCCAGGACGTCCCGGACCCCTGCCGCCCAGAGGTCGGCTACGACAGGGACCAGCTGTGCGTTGAGGCGGCTGCCGGCGAAGCCCTCGCGGCTGGCCACGGGGTCGAACTGGGCGTGGACGCGGGCGGCCACGCCCAGCGGGGCCACGGGCAGGCCCGCGTGGACACTGCCCTGCGCACGCGGGCCCCGCGCCTGCGGGCCGAGGGGGAGTGCGACCCCCACGGGCACGGTCGCTCCGAGTGCCTTGTGATGGCGTACCCAGTCGGGGCGGGGCGGTACCTCCACCGTGTACACGCGCCACAGGGCCCCGTCGGCCGTCCGGGCGTGCTGCACCTTTACCTCGTGCTCGGCGCCGTCCACCGGGAACCGCTGCGTTGTCACGTCCTCCCAGGACAGCGCCAGTACGGTGGCGCTGCCGCCCGCCTTCACCTCGATGCGTTCGATGCTGCGCAGGAAGAGGAGGGAGGCGTCGCTCCAGCTCTCGAACCACTGCAGAAGCTCCTCGGGAGGCAGCACCCCGGGCTCCAGAGGGATGCGGAAGACGGTCCAACCGGGGCCGGCGATCTCCACGGGCAGTTCCGGCGCCGGGACGGGCTCGAGCGTCAGGTCCACGAAGCGCACGTGGAAGGGGTGACAGTGGGCTTCCCAGGTCGTGGACAGGGCCCGGAGCGTGGACAGTCCGATGCCGAAGCGCCCGGTGCTCCTGGCGTCGGTCTTCTTGCCGCTGAGCCAGGGCTGGCTGAGCAGGAGGACGTCGCCCAGGCGCAGCCCGCCACCGTCGTGCGCGACCAGCAGCGCGTCCGGGTGGCGCAGGAACCGCAGCTGCCGGGCTCCGGCGTCGTCGGCGTTCTGCACGAACTCGGAGAGGAACTGCAGGGGGTTGGTCGACAGCGTCTCCGCGCCTTCCTGCGCGCCTTCCGCCATCTGGAGGTGTACGCCGAGACCTCCCCGCAGCCCCTCGTCGAGGAGACGAATGGCGCGGTCCGCTTCCTGAACGGTCGACACCTCCGCCTCCGTATGCGCGCGCGCATCCTTCAGAAGTGCGCGTACCGCGCCCATGAGAGCGTCGTCGCCCATGCTCGTGTCCCCACCCCTTGGTGCCGTCCGTACGAGGGCAAGCCTGGTGGGCCGGTGAGGTTCCTGGTCACCGAGCGGGTGTGATCCGGACAACGTCCGAGGCGCCGGACGACGATGGCGGGGCGGCCGCTCACGTAGTGCGGCGGGGCTGGGGGCGTAGGGGAGTCGGTCATCAGGCTCCGGGCGGTGTGCTGAACGCGGCGGAAACCGGTTCCTGATGCCTCCTGAATGTCAGCCCCGGGTGGTATGTGCCCGACACGTCGGACTCCGGGGGCTTGTCACGCCAGATGATTGCCGCTGGAGGGTTTCGTCCGGGAGATGTCCTGAAGACGTCTCCGTGCCCAAGGCGGTCTCCCTCGCAGCCTGAGCAGGGCCTGGCCGCCGCCGGTCTCGGCCAGGCCGCCTGACCCGGCCGCAGTCAAGAATCGCTTTCCCGTAATGCGTCAGTCAGGAGGCGGATCTGCGCAGGGTCTCCTGGGTTGATCAGCATGTCCAGACCGGTGGGAACGATTTCGGGCAGCATGCTTCCCAGTACCGATACCCAGTGAACCCCGGCCAGCCGGCGCTTGTGTATCGCGGCAGTGACAACCGCCACGCACGGCACTCCGTCTGGCGATGGCCCTACCATGAGGCGATCGGGCCCCTCGCATGCGAGCTCCACAACGGTGTTCCGGAGCGTTGACAAGAGCTGATCGCCGATACCTTCTCCTTGGCCGGATGCGACCAGGCACAGTAGTTCGTGCATCGGGTCGGTAGGCGTTGACTTGTCGTCAGGTATGTAGTGGGGATTCGGTATGAACGGCCCGGCTCTCCCCTCTTCGTCGAGTTGCCAGCCGCCGACCATCGCATCGGTGGGCAGGCTGTCCGTCGGCGCGCTGGGTTCCCAGTTCGGCTTGGGAAGCAGGAGCCAGCCGTCTTGTTGGATCGCCCTCGCCATCGGCTCTGCCCAGTGCTCTTGGGCCCTTTCGTCGGATACTCGGTTGTAGATGCCGGGCCTTTCAGCAGATCGGATCTCGGCGATGAGGCTGTTGACCGTGGCGAGGACGGAGTGCTGCTCGGCGGGGTCGTCGGCAGGAAAGCGCGTGAGGAGGACGGCGGATTCCTCTGCGGCGGACAGGGCCTCGGCCGGGCGGAGCCGACGCAGGTTCAGCGCGACGAGGTAGAGGGCTGCGGCGACGCCGCCCGGGTAGTGGCGGGACGGCGATTCGCGGAACAGAGCGCGCCAGAGGGCGGCGGCCTCTCGCGCTGCGGTGGTCGCCTGTTCCGCTTGGCCGGTGTCCGTCAGCTTGGCCGCGAGGCGGCGCAGGGCGAGGGCGAGTTGGTCGCGGTGGTCGGCGGCACTGTCCCGGGCAGCGCAGCGACGCCAGGTTCGGACCGCCTCCCGGCCGATGTCCACGGCTTCCTGCCGCCGTTCCAGGTTCCACAGCGCCTCGGACAGGATCTTCGCCGTGACGGCGAGGCCGAGTTCGTGCCCGGCGGGGTCGTCCTGCGCAAGGTGGCGATAGGTCTCGGCTGTCCGCTCCAGCACACGCACAGCCTGAGGCCGGGCCAGTCGGCGGTAGGGATCACCGTCCTCGCGCGGATCGAGGTCGGCGAGCATGGCGGTCATGGTGATGAGCGCGCCTCCCAAGCTCGCTGCGAGGGGGTGATCTCCCTCCACCCATATTTCCCGGGCCGCTTCGTCCAGGTAGGCCAAGGCTTCGTCCCACTGACCCGTCCTGGCCAGGAGGACGCTCGCTTCGACCAGCACACCGAGGACGTCGGACCGTCCTATGGTGTCGTCCCCTGCGTACGAGATCTCGTCCGACGTTCTGAGGAGGTGGATGATGGCGCGATGCACGGTGAGCACGTCCTCCGAACCTGCAGAGGCATCGAGCATGCCGTAGAGGCCGGTCAGGGCTGTCAGCAGCGCGGGTCCGCGACCGGAGGTGTCGCCGAGGGCCAGTCGGCTCAGCACTTCCACCGCCGTGCCGCGCCCCGTCGTCGCACCGGTGGCCCGTTCCTGCATCCACACGAAGCTGATCGCGTGGGCCATGACCTCGTACCAGGGATCCTTGTGCCGGCCCGCTTGTGGTCCTCGGCCGCTGAGCTCCGCGGCCTCGCTGAGCGCGTCGATGGCTTCCTCGGCCCGCTCCAGCCTCAGCAGCACCGACCCCTGGGTGGAGAGCGCGAAGACCAAGTGCTCTATGTGTTTCTCCGGGTCCTCGTGAGCCATCCGGCGGGCGATGCCGACCGCCTCATCGGCCAGAGCCCTTGCCTGCTCGGGGTGCGCTCCGGCCAGGGCTACGGCAGAGGCCACCAGCGCATAGGGCAGCTGGTGAGCCCATTCGTCGGGCTCCTCGTCCGCCAGGTGGCGGACCATGTCGACCACCTCCAGCGCCGTGGCCATCGCCAGGTCGGACGGTCCCAGCCGCGGCACGAGGAAGGTGGCCACAGTCAGCGCCGCGACCAGGTCATCTCGGTGCTCGGCAGGGTTCTCCGCTGCCAGTCGGCGGTATACCTCAGTGGCGTCCCGGAACGCTGCCGCTGCCTGATCGAGCCGTTCCGCGTCGGCCGTGAGGTTCTCGTGAGGCTTCCGTGTCCAGGGTTTCAGGTCCGCGAACACCAGCGCCACGGCCAGTTTGAACGACGACTCGGCGAAGGCGGCTTCGAAAGCCTGAGGGGCCGAGGCGGCCAGCTCGCGATACAGCCGCGTGGCCTCCGCGAATGCGGGAGCGGCCTTCTCGGCCCGGTCTGCCTGTTCGAGTCGCTGCCCCAGCTTGTGGTGGATCCGGGCGCGTTCGGCGGGGTCGGTGGTCGCCGACAGCCGGGGCGGGGCGAGGCGTTCGGTGAGGTCGGCCGCGGCCGCGGCGAGCTCGTCGTAGCTGCCGACGTCGTTTGGCAGGCGCGCGTCGAGGTTTTCCAACGTGGCGAGCAGATGGGGCCAGCGGCGGCTGGCGGCAGTGAGGAAGACGAGGGCCCGGGGGGCGTAGGACGGCAGACCGTTGCGGCTGTCTCCGTCCCGGCCGACACCGTTTTCGGAGCCGGCGGACTCGGCCGCAGGCAGCAGGAGTTCGGGGATGCCGACGGCCCAGGGATCGGCGGCGTGGTCGGGGAGGTGGTGGCCCGGAAGGGAGAGCGCCAGGAAGTCCTCGGCGAGGCGATCGGGGTAGAGAGGTTCCAGGACGGTGCCGGAGGCGCCGGGTGGGTAGCAGTAGGCGTGGTCGGTGAGCAGGCGGTCCGCATCGGCATCGAGTGCGGCCGTCTTGAGCGCTGCCTTCGCCTCCCGGTAGGGGAGCGGTCCGGTGAGCGCCGCCACGAAGGCGGCGCGGGAGATCTCCTCCCTGGTGCTACCGAGCGCCCCGGTCTCGTGCAGCGTGTGCCAGTGCCGGCGTTCCCGGTCCAGCAGGTAGGCGGTCAGGCCGGCCATATCCGGCGCCATGGCCGCGGTGGCGGCATGGGCGTGGCGGTCCACGGCCACCAGTGCGGCCATGTGTACCGCGAGTATCAACCCGAAGTCCGGTCCGCTCAGTCCTTCGGGGAGCTCAATGGCGTACGCGGGCACGCTGTAGAGGGCGGCGAAGGCATCGCGCGCGGCGAGGAACATGCCGTGGCGCTCGCTGTCGCCGACCCGGCCGTCGCCATCGTCCAGGGGCGGCAGGGCACGTGTCGAGGCATCGGCCTGGAGGTCGGCGATGGATGCGCGTACAGCGGGCCAGGCATCTCGGCCACGGGCCAGCAGTAGCACGCGCGCCTGATCCGTGGCCCGGTGCAGGATCGAGTTGCTGAGCAGCCATGTCAGGTCGGCCACCGGCCACCGGTCGGCATAGTCGACGACCAGAAGCACACCGGCACGGGTGTCGGTGCGCAGGTCCTGGCTTCCAGGCGGCGGGTGGGCGACACCTGGGCCGCGTGCGGCCGTTGCCGCGGTCCAACCGGCGGCCTCCGACTCCTTCGCGAACTGTGCGGCCAGTCGGCTCTTGCCCTGGCCGCCCGGCGCGTGCAGCCACTGGACCGAGAGCCGTGGACCGTGATCGCGCCAGTGGCGCAGGTCGGCCAGTTCCTTCTCGCGCCCGGTGAAGGCGACGACCTCGAACCGCGAATGGAGCATGCGGCTGGGCAAATCCAGCAGCCAGGACGCGTCAGGCCGGACCTCGGGGCGCCATCGCTGAAGGACGTACAGCGGCACGCCGTCGCCGAAGACGTGGATGTCCGCGCCTATGCAGCCGTAGGCGAAGCCGTTGACCGCCTGCACGGTCTGCTGCTGGGCAGGGCTCAACGGCCCTCCCCGGTGGGCGGTGTGTCCCGGTCGTGGTGGACGATGACCCTGCTGCCCGGCCCCTGCGCCCCGACGGCGAACCCGCCGTCGCGCGCCTCGATGCGCTGGACCCACTGCTGCTGGACCGGCGGAAGCTGCTGCCGGATCGCCTCCACGAGAGTCCGCAGCTCGGCCGCCGCGTCAGGATGCTCTTGCATCAAATCCTCGAGGTCCTCCCGCCACCGGACGATCTGCGCCTGCCGCACCTCCTCCGGGTCAGCGGCATTCGCGATCCGCGCCGCGCTGCGCTCCAGCCGCACCTCGATGCCGGCACCGGACTCAGGCCCCGACTCGGCGCCACCGGTCCGCCGAACAATGCTTGCAACCCCGGCCTTCATGGCCTGCCAAGCGCTGGTCCCCATCGCCGCAACCATCGTCGTCGCCGCGGTCATCGCCAGTACAGCCGCCGGATCCGGCATCAAGTCCCCCATAGGCAGAATGAGTTGGCGTGTAGAACCTTGGTGACGAAGATATCGCCCAATCCCGTGTCCGCCAGGCCCGACAGCGCACAAAGGCTGCCTGCGAAGCGCCGGGCAGGCCGCGCCGCCGAGCTTCTGGCCATCGCCGAGGACCTGCGCCACCACGACATCCGGCTCGAACTCCTCACCGGCCCCCTCCAAGGGGTCTACGACCCGTCCGGACACGGCGCCGCCCTCTTCGCGTTCTTCGCCGGCATGGCCGAGTCCGAACGCGAGTACATCCGCGAGAAGTACCTGGAAGGGCAGGCGCCCGCCCGCGAACGCGGCCGCCAGGACGGGCATGAGGCGTGCCCGGCGATCAAGTTGTATGCAGCAGACTCCAGCCCACCCACTCGCCCGAGTGCGCAGGGCCCCGCCTCGCGCCGCACCTTTGGGTTCCGGCCCTTGGTACAGCGCGGGCTGGGAAGTGGTGGGCCAAGTCTGTTACTGATGAGATTCCCAACCCGATCGGCTCGATGCCGGCCTGTACTACCGTCACGGTGGGGCCTGTGGGGCCTGTGGGGCCTGTGGGGCCTGTGGGGCTCAGGGCTGGAGGAGCTATGGCCACGTTGGTGGGGCAACAGAAGTTGGATGCCGAGGTCGCGTTCAGGTCGTTCGGGTTCCAGGAATCGGACGACAATCTGGTGCCCGTACCGTATCCCGACGGCTTTGAGTGGGGGGTGTTCCTCCAGCCGCACGTGCGGCGCTTCGACCTGTTCAGCGCAGGGCACACGCACACCGCCGCGGTGATCGCACGAGTCTGGGACAGCGAGCCCGAGGTGGAGGCCGCCGACTGGGACGAGCAGGCCGAGGTGGACTTCGAGTCCGTCACGGGCGACGTGGCGGTGTGGGGAACCGGCCGCTCCGATCAACTGATCCGACTGGGCCGTGCCGCCCTGTGGCGGGTCCGCGTGAGCTGCGCGGGCAGAGCCGAGGTCGAGAGGGTGACCCGTACCGAAGGCACTGCGCACGGAGTGGAGCGGTACACGATCGACTTCTGGCCGAAGGCGACTTAACCGGTGGAGCCTGCCGCCAAGGTGCTCCCCTGCGCGGCAGGCCCTCGGTGCTTCGAGTGTCAGTGGCTGGCAGGGTCGAACTGCTAGGCGAGCGGCTACTTCGGCTACCAGGCCCCCGAGCACTACCGGCCGGCGGTCCTGCACTGGCTCACCGTCGGATGCGGCCCCATGGGGACAGCATCCTGGACCCCGACCGCTATCTCCGCTCCACCCCGACGGCCCTGCAGAAGTAGGCCGTCGGCTACGCCGGCGCTGCACGCTCGCGCGATGCCGCTGTCGGCGCCGTACGGCCCTTCTACCGCTGGCTCGAAACCCCGGAGGCCGCGGGCGGGCCCGGTCTCCTACCGGCCGACACCGCCAGATCCCTGCAGTTCCAGCGCGGCGGGAACCTCGCCGCCGGGCTACCTGGGCGTGAGCTGCGGACGCCCGACCAGTGCCGCTGGCTCGCCCAGGCCGCCCACCGGGGCCCGGTCCCCCTCTCAAGCCGGAAGTGCTCCTCGATGAACTGTGCGCACGGCTGGGAGGACACCTTGGCCGAAACCAATGGCAGGCGCTCGTACGCGACGCCCCTGCCGTTCCACCTGCCCGCGCCAAGTGGAGCGCGGCCTTGTGAGGTAACCAGGTCGATGTGGTCCGCGAGGGGCCGGCAGGGCCGAACTCCGGGGCGGGCACCCGGCGCGAGGGCCCGCACCGCGCCCGGGCCCTCGCCTGCCTCTGCCTCTGCCTCGACCACTGAGAACACACTCCTGGAGCCAACACGGGTGAACTTCCCGGGCGTCCTCATCCCCGCACGCGGAGTTTGCCCCATCCTTTGATCGACCCCGTGTCCTGCGGAGGACCGGGCATGTTCGAGGAGAGCGACGTGCCATTTCGCATCCGTGCTGCCGTCTACGTCGGCGCCGCCGCAGCCGTACTTCTGTCGGCCGCTGCGGCTTCGCCCGCCGCCCCTCACCCGCCGGCAACGCCGGGGGACGGCCTCGTCGTGATGTCCGACGAGGCCTACGCCGCGGAATTCGGGGCGGGCTCTGCACGGTCCGAAGGTTGAGCACGCCACCCCCCCGGTTCCCCCTCCTCGCCCGACGTAGCGACACAGAGACAGGCCGCGGCCACCCGGGCCCTGCTCCGCCTGACGGCCACACCGCTTGGTGGTGGCCCCGTGGTCAGGGGTGTCCTGCCGCTGCGGCATCACCGGGACCTCGTCCGTGTCGTCGTAGGGGACGGCGCCGCCCCGACCGCGTTGACGGCGTACGACGTCCCTCTCTTGGACCCGGACGGGAACGAGATCCCCGCCGCCGAGCTGCCGGCCACCGTACGCCGGCTCGTACGGCACGCCCCGGCCGACCGCCCCGGCGCCACGGACGGCCCCGGCGTCCCCGTGGTGCCGGCGGAAACAGTGCGACTGCTCCTGGACGCCCACGCCGCGGAACTCAACCTCACGGACGCCCTCCACGCGGCAGCCACCGGCATCGCGCCGAGCGCGGACACCGACAACCAGGACGGCCTCGTCCTGCTGGGGTTCCTCCTCCCCGACGAACGCGCCCGCCTGTACCTCACCGGCAGCGGCCTGCCCGACACCGTCGGCCTCGACGTCCACCTGCGCGACCGCGACGGCACGCCGATCTCCGCCCTCACAGGCCTGTCGGCGGCACTCCCCAGCCTCATCGCCAACGACCAACTGCAGTACAACCCGTCGGACGAGACCGCCCCCTACCGCGCGGAGGTATTCGATCTCACCCACTGGTAGGTCCCGCCCCTGACACCGCCGTCCGCGCGGCATCGGCCGGCCCGGCACCGGCGAGCAGGCCCACGAACGTCCTTGATTCCGCCACGGGCGGCGCGGCTGTGCGGGCCCGGCCACGGCTCCGTGTCGAGCACCGGTTTGTCATGTCCGATGCTTGCCTCAAAAGGGTCTGCCCTACCAACTCCCCTTCTACGTAATGTCACATGGCATGAAGATTCTCCACCGTGCGGCCCTCATCGCCGCCCTGCTCGGCGTCACCGCGGTCCTGCCTCCCACGGGCGCGCACGCCGCGGCCCCGCCAACCTGCGGGGTCGAGGCCGCCTCGCCCACCACCGGTGCCCCCGCCGAGCCTTCGGCCCACCCCTCCACCGTCCGTGACCCCGAGCAGGCGCGCCTCGCCGATCCGCGGACCGCCGCCTTCGCGGAGCGGGCCGCGTTCGGCGAGTTCGTGCGCCGCTTCCCGGCCGCGCTCTGCTCCGCGCGCGACGCCACCGAGGCGGGCCGGCTCCTCGACGCCTGGGGCGAGGCGCTGTGGCAGGCCGCCGTGAACCGGGCGCAAGGGCGCCGCGCCGGCGGGGACCTGGCAGCAGGAGACGACCGCCCGCTGTACTGGACCCGGCTGCGGATGACCGTCCAACTGGCGGACTGGAATCCGGGGTTCCCGGTCGACCGGCCAGCCCTGCGCTCCCGCTTCGAGGACGCCTCGCGGGGGCTGACCACCAACGACTTCCGCGGCACCCCGGGCGTGCGGCGCCTGTTCGTCAGCGGATTCGACCCCTTCGGCCTGGACACCGAACTGCGCCGGGCCAACCCCTCCGGCTCCGCGGTCCTCCAGCTCAACGGACGCCGCCTCACGCTCGCCGACGGCACCCCCGTGGAGATCCGGGCCGTGGTCCTGCCCGTGCGCTACGCCGCGTTCGACGCCGGGATCGTAGAGCGTGCGTACGGTCCCCGTCTCGCTGCGGGTCCCCGCGCCGCCGACATGATCACCAGCATCAGCCAGGGCTACCCCGGGATCTTCACGCTGGAGGCCTGGGCGGGGCGCGCCCGCTCGGCCGACCCGTATCCGGACAATGCCGACGCGCTTTCGGGGGGTACGTACGCACACCCCGTCACGGCGCCGGGCCTCGGTCCGGGAGCGGAGTTCCTGCGGACCACCCTCCCCACCGACGCCATGACGGCCGTGCAGAGCCCGTACGCGGTGCTGCTGAACACCGAGGTCAGTGAGATACCTGCAGGTCAGGACAGTCCCGAGGATCGCGCGGACGGGCCGACCCCCGGCTCCCGTGCCGTTGCGGGCGGAGGCGGGGGATACCTCTCCAACGAGGTCGCCTACCGCTCCAACCGGCTCCGGACGGAACTGAGCCCCCGGCTGCCCGGCGGCCACCTGCACACGCCCGTGCTCACAGGGCTGCCCTCCGACCCGAACCAGCTGACGGGCGCTGCGTTCGAGCAGAACGAAAGCGCGATCGCCTCGCAGGTGCTGGAGGTGCTCCGGCATTCCGCCCCCGCAGGACCCTGACCCGCCGATGTGCGCGGGCGAGCGGGTCAAGGACGGCGCAGGGCGTTAGGGGCCGCCGAGGCTGGGGGCGGCCCAGGCGCGGTCGCATGGCGCCCGGCTGGTCCCGGTGGTGCAACCGGTCGGCACGAGAGCCTCTTGCGATGGCGGGCGGCTGCAAACTGAGGTCGACTGGTCCAGCGCCTCCCCATCAGGCAGGCGGCCGGTCGGATGCGTTCAACCTCGTCGCAAGGAGCTTGATCATGGCAGGACGGTTCGCTCTGACCGATGCCACGATCGTCACCGGTGACACGGAGGGAACCGTGCTGCCGGACAGGACCATCGTCGTGGGCGCCGATGGAGAGATCGAGCAGGTCGGGCCCACTGCGACGACGCCCGTACCCGGTGGATACCGAGCCATCGACACGGCCGGACGCTTCGTCGTCCCCGGTCTGATCAACGCGCACGCCCATCTGTTCTCCGACGGCAGACCGCTTCCTGCGATCCTGCTGAACGAGTCCACGCAGGGACTGGTCTCGTTGTTCTCGCACAGTCCGGTCGGCAGGCGGTTCTTCAAACGGCGCACGAAGACCAACGTCCTGACGCAGCTGCGTTCGGGTGTGACCACGATTCGCACAGTGGGTGACGTCGCCTACGAGGTCGTCGCGGTCGCGGATGAGATCGACCGCGGCAGATACCTCGGGCCCCGGATGCTCGCGTCGGGGCCGTTGCTCGCGGTGACTGGAGGCCACGGTGCTCCGCAGATCGCCTTGATCGCGGACTCGCCCTGGGAGGCCCGTCGCAACACCCGTCTCAACCTGCGGCACGGCGTCAAGGCGATCAAGATCTCGGCCACCGGCGGGGTGACCGATGCCCGCACGATCGGTCAGGCCGGGCGACCGGAAATGACTGAGGAGGAGATGACGGCGATCTGCGAGGAGGCTCACAACGCCGGCGTCCTCGTCGCCGCGCATGCCCAGAGCAAGGAGGGCATCCTCGCGTCGCTGCGCGCCGGTGCCGACACGATCGAGCACGGCGCGGGAATGACTTCAGAGATCATCGGCCTGTTCCTGGACAATCCGCGCTCGCTGAAGGGGACGTCGGCGCTCATTCCGACCTTGCAGGCGTGCCTTCCGCTGGTGAAGCTAGATCAGGCGGTCACCGGCATCAACGACACCGTCAAGGCGAACGCCGGGATGGTCCTGGAGGAGATGATCCAGGGCATCCAGGCTGCCCAGGAGCACGGGATCAGCATCGGCATGGGCACCGACTCGGCACTCACCTTTGTCACCCACTACAACGCCTGGCGCGAGATGGATCTTGTGGTCCGCTACGGCGGGCTCACCCCGGCACGGGCGCTGAATGCCGCTACGAGGACCAACGCGAAGATCCTCGGCCTGGACGACGTCACGGGCTCGATCGAGCCCGGTAAGGCCGCGGATCTGGTCGTCCTCGGCTCGAACCCGCTCGACGGATTCCGGGCATTCACCGACCCGCTGATGGTCGTCGCACGAGGCACGGTCATCGACCGGCCATCCGTCACCCGCTACCCCGACGTGGACGCCCACCTCGATTCCTTCTGAATTCGCCGGACCCGGAAACCGGACCGAGACGACCGGAAGACGATACGGAAGGCCGCTGGCACACCCTCGAACACGCTCCCGGTCGGCATCCTCATCGAGGACAGCTCCATCAGAGCCGCCCCAGCTCCGAAAGCGCCCAACTCGGCTGCCCGATCCTGGCCCGTGATGCCCGTCCGGCTACTGCAGGCGGTGCCCCCGCTGATCGTCAACTCGTGAAAGGGCAACTACTAGAAGATTGCAGGTCGCCCGTCCAGGGGCGCGGGGCGGTTCCAGCAGTCGTCTACTGGATCAGGTCGGTGTGCGTGAAGATCAAATTCCTCGGCGCGGTCAACAACCTCAGTAAACTCTTCGATCACAAGGCCAGAACAGGGTTTTGACCGCTACCGGGCGGCAGTTATGCGACAGCATCCCCGTCCGCGCGTGCAGGTTCCTGAACCCTCGGCGGACCCGGGCGGGGGTGAGTGAACGCGGCTCGGCGGGCCGTTCCCAGGGCCTGCGGAGGTCCTCGGCGAGGGGCCGGACGAGGCTGAGTTGGGTGTGGGCGGCGACGACCACCCAGGTCCACAGGTCGGCCGCGTGCGGATCGCGGACTTTGGGGACGGCCCAGCCGGGGGTCTGCTTGAACAGCCGGAAGGTGTGCTGAAGATCGAATCTGCGGAGGAACGCCCGTCAGTCGACATGGACGTCCCGGCCGGTCATGGCGGTGCGCGAGGACCACAGGCGCACCGGCTTGGGGTTCGCGGTCACCGGGCAGGTAGGTACTCGACCTTCAGCCGGATCGACGTGCCGTGGATGAAAGGGGGTTTGTCGCAGTGGTCGAGCCAGGGCCACGGGCCTGCAATCTGGGGTGCATCCGGTCCCAGGCGAGGCCCTCGGCCGTGCCTCAGTGGGTGGTGTCGCACGTCGTGGCCTGGTCAGGAGTGTGCCAGGACTCAGGCTTGGAGAAGGTGAGGATTCCGCCGTGCCAGCGGGGCTGTCCGCCTCCTGGGGAGCGACGCGGTCCGGCAACCCGGAGCGTGACCCGGTCCGAGCGCAGCCGGCCGACCGGCTCGACGGGTAGATCGGCCAGGACGCAGGCGAGGCGGGTGACGTCGTAGTCGGTGTCCATGACGACGAGGATGTACGCGTCGCCCGGCCGCCACTGCCCAGTGGGCACCAGTCGGGTGACCACCTCGCGCGGCTGGGTGGAGGTCACCGCGGTGGCGTGAACTGATCCGTGCTGCGGCCCCGCCCGCAGACGTGACAGAACAGCAACTCCGGGCTGGGGGGCGTCGGGACGCGCCGGGGCGGCCCGCTGACCCCGCCTGTGACGTTCTTCCCGGGCGGATAGCGACCCGGTCGCCGGCCGGATACGGGCCGGTCGTCACCCACACGGAAAACGCTTGGACGGCGCGGACGGCAGCGCGGGAGACTGCCGTCTCCGTAACCGAGTGAATTCGTAGGGTGGCCATGAAAGCGTCTCTGGAACGAGAGGGTCCGCCAGGCAGAGGGCCGGTGGTCCTCGCACTCCGCTACTACGGGCGGGAGTTGGCGCGGCTGCGTTGGCTGACCGCGCCCGCCATGCTGATGCCAGCCCTCGGCAACATCGGCATCAACTACATCGCCCCGCTGGTCGTCGCGAAGCTGGTCGGGCGCATCGCGGGCGGCGCCGCGCTCGGCCTCGGCGCCTGCCTCCCGTACGTCCTGGGCTTCGCCGGTGTCCTGCTGCTCTCGGAAGCGGCGTGGCGCCTCGGACTGCACTGCCTGAACCGGCTCGACGCCCTCGGCATCGAGCGGCTGTACATCGTCGGCATGGACGAGCTGTTCGCAAAGGATGCCGCGTTCTTCCACGACAACTTCGCCGGGTCGTTGACCAAGCGGGTGCTGAGCTTCGCCTCCCGCTTCGAAGAGTTCGTCGACGCGCTGACCTTCTCGGTCGTGGGCCGGTTCGTACCGCTGCTGTTCGGTTCGGTGGTGCTCTGGCGCTACGAACCGCTGCTCGTCGTGGCACTCCTGGCGATGCTCGCGGTGACGGGGGTGTGCGTACTGCCCCTGATCCGGCGCCGCCAGGCGCTCGTCGCCCGGCGCGAGGAGGCGATCGCGCGGGTGTCGGGGCACGTCTCCGACAGTCTGATGAACATGGACACGGTGCGCGCGTTCGCCGCGGAGGAGCGCGAGGCGGCCGAGCACCGGTCCCGGGTCGCGCAGTCGCGGGCGCTCACGCTGCGGTCGTGGGACTACGGCAACCTGCGGATCGACACCCTGGTCGCACCGATGTCCGTCGTGACCAACGCGCTGGGCCTGCTGATCGCCGTCACGATCGCCGGGAGCGGCGGCGGGGGTGTGGGCGGAAGCGGGCACGGGGTGGAGGCGGTCGTGGTCGCGTTCACGTACTTCTCCAACGCCACCCGGATCATGTTCGAGTTCAACCAGATCTACCGCCGCCTGGAGAGCTCGATGACGGAGGCCGCGCAGTTCACGCAGCTGCTGCTGACGCCGGCGACCGTACGCGACCCACACTCCCCAGAGCCGGTGCCGGAGCCGGACCGGGCCGGCGAGGTGCGCTTCGAAAAGGTGGGCTTCGCCCACGCGGGCGCGGAGCCGCTGTTCGAGGGGCTCGACCTGGACGTGCCCAGCGGGGCGAAGATCGGACTGGTGGGCCGCTCCGGTGGCGGCAAAACCACACTCACCCGGCTGCTGCTGCGGATGACGGACATCGACGCGGGCCGGATCCTGATCGGGGGCCGGGACATCAGCAGGCTGCGACAGCGCGATCTGCGCGAGCTGATGGCGTACGTCCCGCAGGACCCGGCGATGTTCCACCGAACCCTGCGGGAGAACATCGCGTTCGCCCGGCCTGGTGCCACCGAGGCCGAGATCCGGCGCGCGGCCGAGGCGGCGCACGTCACGGAGTTCGCCGACGCGCTGCCCGACGGCCTCGACACGATGGTCGGCGAGCGCGGGGTCAAGCTGTCCGGCGGGCAGCGCCAGAGGGTCGCGTTGGCCCGGGCGATCCTGCGCGACGCGCCGATCCTGTTGCTGGACGAGGCGACCAGCGCCCTGGACTCCGAGAGCGAGGTCCTCGTACAGGAGGCGCTGTGGCAGCTCATGGAGGGGCGGACCGCCCTCGTGGTCGCGCACCGGCTGAGCACGGTGGCCCACATGGACCGGCTCATCGTCCTCGACCGCGGCCGCATCGTCGAACAGGGCACGCACCACGATCTGCTGGCCTGCGGGGGCACGTACGCGAAGCTGTGGCAGCACCAGTCGGGCGGATTTCTCGACGAGAGCCCCGCACCCCCCTCACCGCGTCAGGGGGATTCCTGGAGGTAGGCGGCGATCAACGCGAGGCCGTTGGCGATGGTGAGGACGGCGGCGGGGTTCGCGGTCGGGGCGTCCCACACGGCGTCGCGCACGACGGCCCATGCGACGGCCCGGGCGGGCGCCGTCGCCGCCGCTCCAGTCCGGTCCGGTCCGCATGGCCGTGGTTCCATCGGGCCGGGCGGGGCTATCCCGCGAAGAGCGGTTCGCCGAGGATCTCGCGTCCGGTACGCGCAGCCAGGCAGCGTGCTCGCTGCAGGTCGCAGCTCTGCACGTGGATGTAGACGGTGTGGTCCTGCGACGGCTCTTACGCACTGACGATCCGGGCATGGCTCACCCTCTACCAGCGCACCGACCTGCACGCCACGGTGGAACTCCTGATCGCCGCCGTCCTACGGCGCCAGGCCGCCAAGGTCCGGCCGAAGGCCGACACCGCACGCGCAGCCCGCACGCCCATGCCGTGTGGTCGCGGCTCCTGGACGAGGACCCGGTAACCGGCCTCACCGTGCCCCGTCCCTGGCGGACATGCTCGTCATCCGGGGATGGGACAACCGCCGCCGCGACGTCCTCGTCCGCACCGAGGCCGCATCCACGCTCGCCGTGTAGGCCGGCTCCGACCTGGTCTTGTCCGGATATCCGTCGGAGAGGAGTACCCCCTTGGATGCGGCTTTGCCACCGGTCCGTGTCACTGGGGCGCTCGGGGGTCTTGAGCGGGCATGAAGATCTTCACGCACCCAGGCTTGGCGGCGGCGGTGCTGGCCGTGGCTGTCGGGGCCGCCCCTCGTCACGGCGTCCCCGGCGGCCGCCGCGCCGCACTTCAAGTCCTCTAGCAGCACCAAGTCGATCGACGACGCCGCCAACTCCAACCCGTGGCCCGATCACTGCGCCCTCCACCTCGCCGCCTTCTTGTTCTGGGTCCGGCGATAGCCTGCTGGGCCTATCGTCCACCCGCCCGCGGCCCTCAGCAGTTGCCATGATGGTTCACTTGCCGGACAGCTCGTGGACGGCCGGGGAGGGCGTGTGGAAGAGCCAGGATTCCGTGTGCTGCTGACAGAAGCAGGCGACCGGAAAATGGAGGCAGTCCGTGCGATACGGACGGTCACCGGCCTCAGCCTGTGGAACAGCAAGCTTCTGCTTGCCGACGCACCCGTAGAGATCGAGGCAGCCGGCTGGTTCGAAGCCGCTGTCGAGACGGCTCGGACGCTTGAGGACGCAGGCGCCCGCACCAGGCTGCTCTGCGACTGCTGCGGCCGCACCATTAGGCGGGGAGCCTTCCCCGTTAACTCGACGCAGTATCCGGAACCATGGCCCCTCGAGATCTGCTGGGCAAGTGGCCTGCCCGCAGCGATCTGAGGCACCGTCTGGACGGGGGACTCCCTCCGGGTCGGCGAGGAACACCTTCAGGTCGGCCGCGCGGGCCCGCTTGGCCGCCCACCGCCGGTCGGCGTGCAGCCCGATCACGACCAGGGCCTGCGCGTCGGGGTGGATGGGCCCGCTCGCCGAGGAACGGCGGGCGGGCATTGGGAATCCGCCACGACCAGGTCCTGATTCGGACGGTGTTCCTGGTATCGCCTCGCTGAGCCTGCTGGCTCTGCGAATTTCAGGCCATGGATCAAGGGTGGGCGGCAGTTCTCGCTGGCGGGGTGGGACTTCTCAGTGCGGTCGGTGGTGCTCTCGTCGGCGGCCTCGCCGCGGTACGAGGCGCCCGGATCGGCGCCGAGGTGAACGCTGCCGCGGTTTTGGCACAGGGGCGGCTTCAAGCGGCAGGTGCCCTTGAACAATGGGTCCGCCAGGAGCGTCAAAAGGCATGCCTGCAAGTGATGGACTGCTACGGACAGTTCAGCCGAGAGTGTGTCCAGTATCGGGAGCAGCTGAAGGAAAGCCGGCCGCTCGATGAACCCACACTGGACTCCTTCACAGCTGCCTTGGCCGCTCTCGTCGGCGCATGCAGCCACCTAGCGCTCTTGGGACCGACGTCTGTTCAGGCGGCAGGGGGCGTTGTCCGCGCGAAGGCCGAGGGCTTCCGTTCGACGCTGATGCTGTGGAACGAGGAATTGGCCGAGGCCCTTCTCGTAGTGCCGCAGCCCGACCTTACTGAAATCACGGGCGTCTGGCTGGACATCCTCGTGGAGAACGGCGGCGCAATGAACGCTGCCTACCTCGAGTTCCTCCATACGGGGCAAACCGAGCTGCTGCGCCCCGTGTGACCGGGCCACGCACCGTGACCCCTACCCGGTGGACGTGAGGGCGTGGAGGGTGTGCGCGATGTCGGTCATGTCCGGACCGTACGGCCGGCGGTACGCGGGGCGGGCACGCAGTGTGGGTGCCTCGGTATACAGCACGAAGCCCCCGCACGCTGCCGGTGAGGGCAGTATCCGGGGGCCTGGCGGCTGTAGCGGAGGGTGGGAGCCCGTCACTCGGCGAAGGCATGCTCGATCGTCTCGGCCTCGGCAAGGTGCCGGGTCTCGACGGTCAGGACGTGGCCTCAGCCGGGCGGGGGCGATGATCTGTGCTTCTTCGGCTTCGTCGTCGTGGGGGCCCTGAGCCAGGCCTCGACGTAGGTGCCGTAGCCGCACCGAAGGCCTCGCCGCGCTCCACCAGAGCGTCATCGAAGCCGTCCAGGCAGGCGGGGCCGCCGAAGTCCCTAGCTCTAGCGCAGCGGATGACGCCCCTGGCGGCCCTTGGGCAGATGTGCCCGTGCCGTTTCGACCGTGCTGCCGTTGATCCACCTGCGGACAGCCCGGCCTTCCGCTCGACGGGTTCGCCGGCGGCTGTCGGATCGTCGGTGGTGTGGTGACTCGCTGCCGCATTCGGGAGGGGACGCACGTGAAGAAGAGGGCTTCGTTCGCCGGTACCGCGGTGTGCACCGCGGTGCTCATGTTTGCTCAGGCTGGCCCTGCGGGTGCCGCCGTGCATCAGAGCGGTCTGCATTTCGGCGCGGTGCAGTTCGATGGGCCGGGTACGGATCTGCCCCGGACGAACAGCAAGCTGAACGCCGAGTACGTCGACCTCCACAACAACACCGGCCAGGCCGTGCAGATGCGCGGCTACACCGTCAAAACCACTGCGGGGGCCCTGTACACGTTTCCGGCGTTCACGCTCGCGGCATGGAAGACGGTCCGGCTGAAGAACGGGCAGGGGAGCAACACCGCCGCCACCGTGTTCCGGAAGAGGGACACCTTCTGGTTCAACAACTCCTCCGGCTCCCTCACCCTGACCGCGCCGGGCGGGGCCAAGAAGGACACCTGCGCCTGGAAGGCCAACGGCCGCGGCTACACCACCTGCCACTAACACCCGCCGGCCCGAGAGGCACCCCTCGGTGGCGGTGCGACGCCGCCCGGCGGCCCTGCCTGGCCGACAGGCAGGGCGACCAAGACACGGCATAGCTCGCCCATGTCCCCGGCCGGCACGCCGGTGGCAGCGTGGCCGGAACGGCGCGCTGCGGGCGTACGGGCGCCGGGCTTCGCCTTCGCCGTGCCCGCCTGCTCGGTGGCGGCCTTCTCGTCGTCGTGCGCGCGCTCAAGCAGCACTTGGTGCTCGGAGCGGGCAGCGACCGAGGCCGTGGGCCGGGGGTGTCAGGCGGGTTCGCGGCCCAGGGCGGTGGCGTGCTGGTAGTACGCGTAGAGCCCGTCGAAGACGGGGTTGGCGATGGCCATGGTGTGGCTGTCGTCGCCGGTCATGGACAGGCCCCGCAGGACGACGTCGAGGCCGGGGGCTTCGGGGGCGTGGAAGCGTTCGTCGTCGATGTCGGCTTCGTGGACGATCTGCGCGATGCGTTGCAGGGCGGGGTCGTCGGTGAGGCGGTGGACGCGCAGGATGGTCTCGAAGCTGCAGTCGCCGTGGTGGTGGCCGAGTTCGGCGCCGCGCATGTCGAAGGGTGTGGCGTCGGCGGGGACGTCGGCGGGGTCGGTGACGAAGGCGAACTCGGCTTCGGGGTCGATGGAGCGGCCGATCAGCCAGGCGCAGGCGGCGCGGTCGATGTGGATGCCGGCGCGGGTGGCCCACTTCATGGGGTGCTCTCTTCCGTGGTGTTGGCGGGCTGTAGGGCCTCGACGGCGCTCTCTGCGGCATGGCGGCCGGGCGGGGGGAAATGGTCGCGGCGCTGGATGCGCCGCAGTTCGGCGCGCAGCTTGGCCAGTACGCGCCGCCGTTCGGCGTCGTCCGTGTCGCGTGCGTTGTCGGCCTGGGCGAGGATCTGCTGGTATTCGGCGGCCCGGGCCTGGGTCATGTCCTTCACGAGCTGCTGTTCGTGACCGGCGGCGGCCGGTTGGGCGATCCACACGGTGGCGGTGCCGCCGAAGTCGGTGACCTCCTCGGCGATCCACTCCAGCTGCTCCTGGGTGTGGGCACCTGCGGGCAGAGCGACCAGGCCGTCACTGATCTGTCCGACTCCCAGGCGCTTGAGCTTGCGCCAGACGGTGATCCGCGGGGTGGAGGGCTCGCGCGGTAGGCGGTAGGAAAGCAGCACCCACTGCCGCTCGGGCCGGCTCACGCGCGGCTTCCCGGCCGGTCTGCCGCAGCCGCAGCCGCAGTTCGAGGCTGCAACGAGCTGTGCACGACCATCCCCCGAGACCTGCCCTTCCAATGCCCCAACGTGCGATGTAACCATGGTTACACAGCGCGGGTGGGGATGGGGGAGCGCGGTCGCGCCAGCCCAAGCCGTCCGAACCCCGGCCGCCTCGTACGGCCTGATCAGGACGAAAGGGAGTGCGGTGACCGCTACCGAACAGCCCCCCATCCCGCGGGCCAGAGCCGACCGTGGCGCCGCCGGCAGTGACGTGATCCCGCTGCGGCAGGCGACCCGGGCATGGTTTGCGATCTCCTGGCAGACCTTCGGCGGCCCGGCCGGGCAGATCGCGGTGATGCAGCGGGCGCTGGTGGAGGACAAGCGCTGGATCGGCCAGCAGCGGTTCAACCACGCCCTGAGCTACTGCATGCTCCTGCCCGGCCCGGAGGCCCAGCAGCTCGCCATCTACACCGGGTGGCTCCTCAACGGCACCCGCGGCGGCCTGATCGCCGGCTCCCTGTTCGTCCTGCCCGGCGTTCTGGCTCTGCTCGCGCTGTCCGCGCTCTACGTCGCCTTCGGCTCGACCGCGGCCCTCGTCGGCGTCTTCGCCGGCCTTGCGCCCGCGGTCGTCGCCATCGTCGTCCAGGCCGTCTCCCGGGTCGCCCGGCGCTCCCTGACCCACCCGCTCCTGATAGCCCTCGCCGCCGCTTCCTTCGCAGCCCTGGCACTGTTCTCGGTGCCGTTCCCCGCCGTCATCGCCACCGCCGCCCTCACCGGCTGGCTCATCGGCCGCTACAAGCCCGACGCCCTCAACCCCCCGGCCGGTCACGGAGCCGGTGACGGCCCGCCGCCGCTCATCCCGGACGACGCCCTCCACCACGAGCAGCCCAGCCGCCGCCGCACCTGGCGCATCCTGGGAGCCGGTCTGCTGCTGTGGGCCCTGCCGTTGGTCGCCGTCGCCCTGCTGACCGGCACCGGGAGCGTGTTCACCACCCAGGGACTGTTCTTCTCCGGCACCGCACTGGTTACCTTCGGCGGCGCCTACGCGGTCCTGGCCTTCGTCGCGCAGCAGGCCGTGCAGACGTACGGCTGGCTCAGCGCCAAGGAGATGGTCAGCGGCCTCGCCCTCGCCGAGACCACTCCCGGCCCCCTGATCATGGTGGTCCAGTTCGTCGCGTTCCTCGGCGCCTACCGCGACCCCGGCGGCCTCGACCCATGGGCCGCGGCCCTCCTCGGCGCCCTGCTCACGACCTGGGTCACCTTCGTGCCTTGCTTCCTGTTCATCTTCCTCGGCGCCCCCTACATCGAACGCCTGCGCGACAACCGCAAAATCTCCGCCGCCCTCACCGGCATCACCGCCGCCGTCGTCGGCGTCATCGCCAACCTCGCCCTCTACTTCGCCGAACACGCCCTCTTCACCGAAGTCGACGACAAGACCATCGGACCGATCACCCTCGCCCTGCCCGACCTGGCCACGCTGCGCCCCGCGGCCCTCGCGATCACCGTGACCGCCGCACTGCTGATCTTCAAACTCCGCTGGAGCGTCCTGCGCACCCTCGGCATCTGCGCCACCCTCGGCCTGGGAGCCGCCTTGGTGGGCTTGCCCGGCATCTGACCCGGCGACCAGGAAAACTCGGCGTCGGAGCATCGGCCTGGCCGTCTCCGGGGGAGGGAGCCCGTATGTGTACAGAGGGCTACGGACCCCGGTGGCCGGGGCTGAGATCGTCAATCCCTCCGTGAAGCCGGAAAGGCTTAGCGAGCGAACGGCACGCGTGGTTTCACGATTTGTGGAGCAAACACCCCTACTCTGTAACGCTGAGTGAGGATCTGTTTCGGTGTTCGTGCCCGTCGTGAGGGAGCCACATCGTCATGCCCATGTTGCTGATCAAGGGTTCGTACCACCTCATCAATAGCCGGTCGGACGGTGACACCATCCACTTCAAGCCGGACAAGAAGGAGGAGTGGGACCTCGTCCCCGGCCCGCACAAGGTCGAGCACAACACGTCCGGCAAGGCCAAGCTGCGGCTGGACGCCATCGACACGCTGGAGACCCACTACGCGCGCAACGGCAATCCCGAGGTCCACCAGCCGTGGCTCCACGGCCGTGCCGCCCGGGACGAGCTGACGGACTGGCTCGGCTTCACCACTGTCGACCGTGCCCCGGACGAGACCGTCACCGCGGCAACTCCCACGACCCGGCCCGGCTGGATCCTCACCCGCGGTGCGGGTCGCGACAAGCGCTGTATCGCCCTCGCCGGGAAGGGCACGCCCCCGGGCGCCAGCGGCACGCAGATCAACGTCGACGAGACGCTGCTGCGCACCACGTTCAACCACCACATTCTCAAAGAGGGCCTGGCCTACCCGACGTACTACACCAACCTCTTCCCCGACCTGCGCGACGAGCTGACCGCCGCGGTGCGTCAGGCGCAGGCGCAGAACAAGGGCCTGTGGAAGGACGACGACACGCTCGACGGCGCGACCGTCACCGCAATCACCTCCCTCCAGGACGACGTCGTGATCCTGCCCAAGCTGTTCCGGCGGCTGGTGGACTACCTGTACCTCGGCGACCCCGACAACGCGGACCTGGCCGGCTTCCCCGCCTTCCTCGACCAGGCAGCGGACGAGTTCTGGGTCATCTCCACCGGCCACTCCACCACCGGCCTCGACGCCATCGTCGAGGTAATCGACAGCACGGTGCGGATGACCCACCCGTCCGAGGACCTCGTCTTCGTCGAGAACTGAACCAGGAGCGCCATGAGCCCCGCCGCGGACTTCCGCGCCTTGTCAGAACTCCTGACCGGTGAAACGCCGCTTGACCAAGCCACCGCGGACGCGCACCGCACCCGCCTCGAAGCCCACTACGCGCCGGCGCTCACCCGTCTGATCGACACCTACCGCAGCGTCTCAGGCGAACCCGACCCGGGAGCGGCGTTGTTCGCCGCGGTCAACGCCGACCCTGCCCTCGCCCGTGTCGCCCGCGAGACCCTCGCCATCTGGTACACAGCCCAGTTCACCCGCCCCGACAACACCCAGGCCGGCCCCGAGTCACCCGCCCGCTACCGCGACGGGCTGGTCTGGAACGTCATCAAGGCGCACCCACTCTCCGCCGCACCGGTGCCCGGCGGATACGGCTACTGGGCCCAGCACCCCTGAAACGAGGACACACCCGTATGGACACCACCTCCTACGACGTCGTCATCGTCGGCGCCGGCGTGGCAGGAGCCCTGTGCGCCTGCCGGATCAAGCAATCCAAGCCGCAGGCCCGCGTCCTGCTCATCGACGCAGGAGACAACGGCATCGACGACGCCCACCGCGCCGGCTTCGTCGACGCCTACCAGCTCTCCGCCTCGAAGAACGTGCCCTCCCCGTACGCGGCCCTGCGCAACGACAAGGACGGCTACGCCCCCTGGGTCGACGTCTTGAACTGCGAAGACGAGGGTTCGCCGCGCGGCATCATGCGAAGATCACCAGTAACGGGCTCTCCCGCATTGGTCGTGAGGCGTGTTGGCCTGGCTCCTGAGGGAAGGGCCCGCTTCGCGGAGCTGCGTTAGTAGTAGCCCTTCGTGCCGTCGAGTAGCTCCCGGACGATGTCCGCGTGCCCCGCGTGTCGCCCCGTCTCCTCGACGAGGTGGATCAGTATCCAGCGGAGGTTGGCACTGCCGTCGCGGAAGTCGGGGTGGCGGCCGGTGTCGTCAAGGTCGGCCGCGGCAACGATCTCGTTGCTGCGGGCGCACTGGGCCTCGTACTCCGCGAGGAGCTCTGCGAGGGGGCGGCCGTCGGTGTGCCAGTCGGCGTTCTTGCTTGACTCGTCGAATGCGGGGTTCTGTTTCTTGTCGCCGCCGAGGAACAGCACTTCCAGCCATATGTGCTCGGTCCAGCGCATGTGGGAGATGAGACCGGCCATCGTCATGGCCGGTGAGGTCGGGATGACCGGGCGGCGCGCGTCCTCGTCGCTCAGCCCCTTGCATTTCCAGCGCAGGATCTGCCGCTGCAGGTCCAGCCAGCCGATGAGCGCGGTGCGTTCGTCCGCTTGGAGCGGGGGGCGTTCCAGTTCCGATGACATGCCGGCGCACGCTACCAGGGCGGTCGGGAGGGGCACCTGGATGACGGGCTCTTCCGCGATTTACGATCTTGGTCACGGTTGGGGACATCGGGGTGTTACTGGTGATCTTCGCATGATGCCGCGCGGCGAACCCTCGTCTTCGCAGTTCAAGACGTCGACCCAGCGACATCACGCATCAAACCTCAGTAGAGCTTGCGGGACATCCACTGCGCCCGGCTGCCACCGGAGGTATTTCCGCAGTTCACAGCGGCGTGCAGTCGTTTCGGAGTGCTGAGCTGTGAAGTCTGCGGCGCCCCGTCCTAAGGCTGGATGGAGGTGGCCGCCGCGGAGGTATGCCGCGCCCTTTAGTGCGCGCACCAGAGGGATCGGCGCTGTCAGTCAGCTGCGATCCGCAGCCGGCTGTGCGCAGAGAGCCGAACGCCGGCGGTACTTCTCTGTGTGACCGGTCAGTTCCATGAAAAGCACGACGATGAACCGATCTCCCTTCTTCTCAAGCCGCTCAATCGCCCGCCGGATCGTGCTCGCCGGCTGTGCCCTCGGCATGGCCGGGGCCTGGGACTGGCCACCGCCACCACCGCCAGCGCCGACGTCGCCATCTCTCTGCCCTCCTCACTCGTCCAGACCGCGATCACGCAGAACCCCTTGCTCCACTGCGCAACCCCCCGTCCGACCCGGAGGCCATCGCCTTCTGCCAGTGCACGCTCGAGACGCCCTGACCCGAGCCCAGGGCTGATGTGGGCACTCATCCCTGACTGGTATTCAGGGCAGTCCCCGCTGAAGGGCAACGGTTTCGCACGGATGTGCCGCCATGTCATTTCCCGTGCAGTGGCCCACCCCGGTTCGCTGACAGGGTGGGCCACTGCACAACCCGTACCCGGATCTCCGAGTGGCCGGGTACGGTCCCGGCACCACCCAACTCAAAGCGGGTAGCCGGCGAACCACCGCGACCGGCAGACCGGCGGGAACCCCCAGGGGAGCCCGCCGTGCCCGCGGTCCGCCCCCGGCTATGTCCACATGGCGTAGGCGCAGCGAGCTGCCCGTCGCAACACGCGGGCGACGCCGCTCGAGGACGCGCACTCACACACCGGGCCGAACGAACCTCGTCGCGGGCTCGGCCGGCAGGACAGTGTCGGCGGGCGTGGCGAGCGAGGAGATCGGCGATGCCCCACCATGGGCCAGGCCCAGGAGTTCCGGTCTCACCCCGTGCCCGCGCAGCACGACGGGGACCCCAGACGCGGTGGCGGGGGTCTGCCGCGGCCGCGAGGCTCGATACCCGATCGACCTGCGGCCTGGCCGGCCGTACCGGTCCTCCCGGGGCTCAGTCCTCTTCTCCTGCCAGGACGCGGTCGGCCACGTGGTGCGGGCAGGACAGCAGGTGCCATGTCACCGTCAGGGTCTCCCCGGCCGCGGCGATGGTGCGTGCCTGGCCGTCGGACGGCCCCGCCGCGCAGTACGGGCACAGCAGACTCTGCGTCCTCGGTGCAGGCACTTCCGGCCCGTTGTGGTGGGCGGCGGCGTCGCCGGCCGGGTCGTGCCTGCGTCCGAAGTGTCCTTCCTGTCCGGGAAGGACACCGACCTGGGGGGCGCCCTTTGCGCGGTGAGGGCCGTAGATCATGAAGTCATGATCCCCTCTGCCTGCCCGGGGATGCGTCCGGCGGTCCGGAGGGCGACGAAGTCGACGTGCGCCGCTGTGACGGCTTCCGGGTACGCCGCCTTCTTCGCGTGCTCGGCCAGGGACCGGTAGACGCTGGACAGGCTCGGGTTGTGGCCCTTGCGCCTGCCGGTGGGGATGAACAGGTCGGGCTGGATCTGCTCGACCGTCTCACCGCCCGCGCGCTGGCGGAGCACGGTGTGCAGCAGGTCGTCGGTGATGACCGGCGGCCGCCCGCCGTGCTTGCCCTTGCGGACCGCGGTGTCGAGTCCTTCCAGCGTCGACTCGCGGATGTTCTCCCGCTCGGTCGCCGCCATCGCGGCGAGGAACGCGAACAGCAGGCGGCCGTGCCCGGTGGGGTCGTAGATCCCGGCCAGCGGCCCGGCGAGCATCTCCAGGACCAGGCCGTGCGCGGCGAGGTGGTCGGCGAGCGCGGTCAGCTCCGCGGCGTCGCGCCCGAGCCGCTTCATCTCGTAGACGGTGAAGATCACCCGACAGTGCGGAGCGTGGGCCTTGATCTCCCGGGCGGCGGCGAGCGCGGCCTCGGACTTCGGACGGACCCGCACCCGGGTACTGATCTTCTCGGCGAAGATCTTGTCCTGGGGAATGCCCTTCGAGTCGAGCGCGTCGAGCTGGGTCTGGAGTTCCTGGGCCAGGGTCGAACAGCGGGGCTACCCGATGCGGATGTCCGCGCTCGGGGTGTCCGGGTCGATCGGCGCGGGCACCAGCGTGCCGGGCCGCCAAGGCTGCCCCGGACCCCGGTCGGCCGGGGTCGGCACCCGCAGGAGTTTCGCGAGCCGGGGCACCTTCGTGAAGCGGCCGGTGTGATAAGTCCCCCGGCGACGGGTCCGGAGCGCGAACGGCAGGGTGAGCCTGGCGCTGCGCTACAGCGCGGGCAGGGATGGACCTCGACATCATGCGCTTCGGACGCGCGTGCGGTCTGGACGACCCGGTACATCGACGCTGTCGTTTCCCAGCTCCGCGCCGAGGAACACGCGATCGGGGACGAGGACATCGCGCGGCTGTCTCCGCTCAAGCACAAGGACCTCAACGTCCTGGGCCGCTACAGCTTCACCGCCTCCACCCCGGACGGCGGCGGCCTGCGGCCGCTACGCGACCCGGACGTGGTCGAATTCGACGATGACGAAGACGGGCACGACTGAGCTGGGCTCATACGTATTTGGGTCCTGAGACCGGCACCAGAGTGGTGGGCAGGGACTGCTGTGGACGATGGCGCTCTTCCCCAGGTGTAAGTTCCCGCGCTTCCCAGCTCCGAAGGCGGCAACGAGGTCGCAGCCCATGGGGCTGTGACCTCGTCCCAACCGCAATTGCAGTACCGGCCGCCGGACGGCTCGGCCTGCCCGGTCGTTCAGCCCGAGGGGCAGGGTGTGAGGGATACGAAGGCGTTGTAGTGGTCGCGGTACGTCTCCGTGTACGTCAGCGGCGGGCACAGCTCCGCGCGCCGCTGCATCTCGCGCGCGTCCTCGGGGAGGATGTACCGCGCCTTCAGATATGTGCGCACCTTGGCGTCGAAGGCCTTGCCGTATGCCCGGTGGTCGGCGAACCCGAGCTGCTGCACGGTTCGCACGTCGTCGTAGGAGCCGATGAAACCGGTGGTGAACCGGGCCTCGCCGAGTTCGACGAACGGCAGGCGGGGGACCGCCCGGCCGGTGCCGTCCTCGGTGATTGCGTTGCCGCGCGCGTCGCGGGCGACGGCGCCGCCGTCCAGGGTACGCAGCCGGGTGCTGAGGGGAGGCGCCGAGCCCTTGCGCAGCACCCAGTCGTGCCCCTGGAGGAAGTGCGCGCGCAGCGCGGGGACGAAGGTCGCCGGCGTGCTGCCGGCCACCGGCGGACCGTCCGGCGAGTTGGCGCCGAGCAGGTCGGGGATGTGCGGGGATCCCGCGACGACGTAGGAGCGGTACTGCTTGGGTGCGACGCCCCGGTCGGTGAGGGTGGGGGCCTCCTCCGCCTCCGAGTTCACGACGACGACCTTGCCCTTGTAGCGGCCGGCGGCGATGTCCGCCTGCGGGTCGAGGGTGTCCGTGGTGAACGGCATGGCGAGGTCGAAGACGCCCGAGGCTTCGCCGGACGCGATCAGTCGCAGCACGGGGTACGAGCTGTCGGAGAAGCCCGCCACGTAGCGCCGGGACAGCTTGCCCACCGTCTTCGGCGTGCCGGACAGGGCCCGGCCGAACTCGGTGATGATCTCGTCGTCGACCCGGTCCCCTTCCTCGTCGAAGCCGCCCTCGATGAAGGTGCCGGGCACCGACGGGTCAAGGATGCGGTTGGCGAAGGTGCTCCAGCCGATCCCGGCGTGCACGAAGCCGCGGGTGAAGAGCAGCTCGGGACGCAGGTACGCGTTGAGCGTGCCGAGACCGATGGCGAAGTGCGCGGGCTCCACCAGCACCGTGCCGTTGGTGCGGTGCGGGTCCTTCGGGGCGCTGATCCGGTACGGGACGCGGAACCGCCCCGTGGACGTCTGCCCTTCGAACACGCCGTCGTACCGGACGTAGGGGATCCCGCCGAAGGTACCGAGTGGCGTGACGGCGGGCGAGCCGAGCCGCCCGTCCGTGGCGCCGGTGGAGACCGGGGACGGCGACGGCTGCCGGGGGGTCGCCTGGGCGGACGGTGCCATGAGGGCCAGACCCAGGAAGGCCGGGAACAAGGCGCGCAGGACCATGCGGGCCCGCCTTCTCCCTGGCCGCGAGTCGGCAAGATGCCGAAACATCAGTGCTCCTTCCGCACCAGGAGCGCGGCCAGGCGCCACGGAGTGGTCCGCCTGGTGCAGGTCGTCGGTGTGCGGCGCCGGGCCCAGCCGACCACCTTTCGCCTCCGACGGCCCTCCGGCCACGCCCGAAGGAGCGAGCGGTTGCACCGCATGGCCCAACAGCCTCCTCGTCCCCGAAGCCGGGCTTCCCGAACCAGGACGAGGCGGTCCCGAAGCAGGAACCTGCGAGTACAGCCACTGCGCTGATGTCTGCACTCCTCTGCACGCCCGCTGTGGGGCCGTATCGAGTCGACTTCCTCGTCAGGCGTGACGGTGCCTCTCCGGGGCGACGGCGAGCGCCTGCTTGTGCGACAGTGCGATCCGGCGCCGAGTGGGGTCGACTGCGAGGATCTTGACGGTGAGTGCTTCGCCGACCTGGACGACGTCTTCGGGCCTTTCCACGTGCTCGTGGGCCAGTTCGGTGTTGTGGACCAGTCCCTCGAAACCGTCCTCGAAGTCCTCGATGCGGACGAAGGCGCCGAACGGTACGAGTTTCGTGACGGGGCCGGTGACGATCTGGCCGACCTGCCGCTCGAGATCCAGCATCGGATCCGGCTGCAGTGCTTTCAGCGATAGCGGCACACGCTCCCGGACCATGTCGACTTCGAGGATCTCCGCCGTGATCTCCTGGCCGACTGTGACCATGTCGGAGGGGTGGTTAATGTGCCGCCAGGACAGTTGGGGAATGTTGATCATCGCGGTGAAGCCGCCGATGTCCACGAATGTGACACCGAAGCTGGCGATCTCGGTCACCGTCCCGGTGATGACCTGGCCTCGGTACAGAGTCTTGAGGATGGCCCAGTGGCGGTCGCTCGGGGTTGGCTCGGTCTTCCAGCGGGCTCGCAGGACGCCGTCGCTGTCGGGTAGGACGGCGGTGAACAGGGGCTGGCGTTCGTCGGTGTACAGGGACAGAGCAGCTGCGGCGCGGGCACCGGTGATCTTCGCTGCGAGCTCCACGAACTGGGTCTCGTCGGCGGTGGTGCTCGTAATCTGACCGTCTGCGTCCTCCCAGACGAGCTCGATCAGGCCCTCTTCGGGGAGACCCTCGAGGACCGCGGCCACGTCGGTGGACAGGCCTGACCAGACGGCCAGCTGAGCGCGGGGGGTCAATCGAGCGCGGACCTCGTCGAGGGTGCCGTCGTTGAGCCGGTGCCAGCGAGTGGCGTTATCGGCGTAGATCTCCTCCAGGATCGCTGCCTGGCCCATGGCCACGCACCAGCGCAGCCGGTCCCAGAAGACGTCGTCGGCGGGACGCTGCTCGCCCGGCTCGTCGTAGTCAGCGTCGTAGGGGGAGGTGTCCAGACGTTCCGGGAACGAGCCGAGTGCGCGGGTGCGGGCCAGTGCTTCCTCGCAGGGCTCGCTGCTGCCGATGTAGACGTACTGGTCCCATCCGACGTGGATGGTGAACCTGCCTTCCACTTCCAGGCGGCACCAGGCGCCGTTGTCGCGGAGCATGGCCAGCGGTTCACCGACCTGGTACGCGACCGCACCAGCCATCTGTTGCAGGACGGGATCAGCGAAGTGGAGCGTGACGCACCTCAGCCGATCCGCGGATTCGCCCGGTTCATGAAGTTCGACATCGACACCGTGACAGCCAGCCTGACCTTGCAGTACAGCTCCAGTGTCGTAGAAGGCCACGTCAACCGCATCAAGACGATCAAGCGGCAGATGTACGGCCGAGCCTCGTTTCCGCGTGCTGAGAGCCCGAATCCTCATCCAACCGTAGTCATCACGGAAGCGCGGGCACAGCCATTTTCACGAATCCTCATCAGCACCCGTTGCCGTGTTCGCCCGCGGCTCTCGACGCCGAGCTGCACGCCGCCCTGGCCGCTTTCGACGCTGCGGCCGTTGGGTGGCGTGAGGCCCTCGAGGACCTGGACGAAGACGTCCTCGCCGAGGCCGCCGCCGAAGCGCGGGCCTTCGGCGGCGGCCTGGCGGCCGACGTCGACGAGCTGGTGCGCGGCCTGCTCGGGCAGTTGGCCGACTGGCGGCAGTCGATCGGCGAGCTGGGCCGCGCGCTCACCACGGCGACTGAAGGCCGACCGCTACCCGGCTGGTCCACCGACGCCGGCCGCACCGAGGACATCGGGTGGCGCCAGGCCCGCACCACGCTGCTCGAGGCCGTCGCACGCCACCACCACGCTCACCTGCTCGCCGCCATCGTCGCGCTCGGCGGTGAGCTGGGGCTCCCAGCTACCCGTAACAGGCGCTTCAGGGGCGCGGTCATCCCGGAAGGCTGCGCGGTCAGCGCCGGCCGCCGCCGATGCGGCGGTCGTCGGCCAGTGCGGTCAGCGGGCCGAACTCGCGGGCAAGCTGGTTCCACGTCAGAACCTCGCCACAGCGGGCCGGGAACTCCTTCGGGTTGAACTCGGGCATGGTCCAGGTGCCAGTGCCCCGGTCCCGCAGCCACAGGTCCCCGTCACCGTCGACCACAGTCGGCGGGACCGGTACGGGCTCGGCCTGATCGGTGGGCTCCCAGGTGACCCGGCCCGGGTGGGAAACGCGGCGCAGCTCGGTGGTGGCCAGCCGCGCGGCCAAGTCACGGGTGGACTCTTCGGTGTCCTTGACCGACGCGAGTCGAAATGCGTCGTCAAGTACGGGCAGGGCTGGATTCTTGCTGCGCTTCGAACTCATACGGTGACTACCTCCGGTGGGGGGCGTCACATCCGTTATGGCACCCCGTAGAGGAACACGGTATCCGAGGCGGGAGCCGGGCCGGCTACGACGACTGTCCAGGTGGAGGCGCTGGCACACCGGGCGGCGGGGTGGTGGTGAGCTGGTCCTGGACGTGGCGCAACCCGTGGTGGTAGCGCTCAGATATGGCGGTCCGGGTCTGAGAAGGTGAGTCCGCCGGGGGCGAGCGGACGTCGGGCCGGGGCGGGTGCGGGCTCGGGCTCGCCGGGCGGCTGGCGGAACTCGGCGCCCTGCTCGACCGGCATCAGCCGGCGCCCACCCGCCTGGGCGGGTACGGGTACGGGTACGTCGGAAGCGGGATCGGAGAAGGTGGGCAGCGAGAGCGGTCGACGGTCGTTCATGATCCCTAGTCTCCCAGGTCCGGCCCTCGGGTAGGGCCAGGCCGCTCTCAGCGGTGATAGTGCTCTGGCCCTGGCTGGCCGGCAGGGCCAGGCTGGTTGTTTCAGCTCACCAGCACAGAGCGGCTAAGCCACTGCTACCGCCGGTGAACCGGCCCGGACCGCCGAGGCCGGGCGGCACACTGCGCGGGTGACCACGACCCCCGCCTGAACCGGGTTCAGAAACCTCCACGCTCAGACCCCGACGCCAGCGCGTGCGCCCAAACCCTCCCGACCTGGCCCCGGCCGCCCACTCGGTTCAAGAAACAGCCGTTCGGCAACCCGTCACGATGTGGGACGGGTCCTCGCAACCGGCGAGGCGTACACCAGACCCGACCATCACAAGAAGGGCACCAAGACCCGCCGACTGGATGAATGACCAGCTGACCTGCGCTGGGGAGCTTCGTGGGGAGGTACCGGGCCCCGGGTGTCCCAGAGGAGCCCGAGGAGGTCGTCAGGACCAGTGCGGGCCCGTGACCTGCGGTGGGGAGGTTTCTGGTGAGGTTCGCGGCCGGGGTACGGCCGGGCATGATGGGGTCGGCGTGGGCTGACGTGCAGCCCACGGGGACCTGGTGGGACCGGCCGGTTGGGCCGCCGGACGCGGTAGAGGAGAAGTGCCGTCCCGGTCCGCCTTAGTGGTCGGCTCCGGAAGTCCTTCGGGGGTTGATCACGCTGCGAGGGCGACGGAGGATTCTTCTTGTCGGTCGGCGGGTGTGTGTCGGTCGAGCCTGGCCAGCAGATCGTCCAGGTCGGAGGTGGTGAACCTCCACTGGAACGGCTGTGCCGTGGCGTTGTAGCGGTCTTCGAACGCTCGGAGTCGGTCCCGGACCTGGGTCAGGTCCGTGAAGTCGTTGGGTTGGACGACCTTGCGCTGGACGATCGAGAAGAAGATCTCGATCTGGTTTGTCCAGGAGGCGTGTATGGGGGTGTGGACCATGACCGCGTTCGGAAACTCCGTGGTCAGGCGATCGATGGCTTTCTTCCCCCGGTGGGAGGAGCCGTTGTCGACGATCCAGAAGACGCGTCTGGCGCTCGCGTAGGGCTCGGTAGTCATGACCTGGGTGACCAGGTTCATGAAGGGGACGATTCCGGTCTTCGGCTCGCAGCGGCCGAAGACTTTCGCGCGGTGGACGTCGTATGCGGCCAGGTAGGCCAGCGCGCCGCCGCGCCCGTACTCGTGGTTGACGCGCATCGCCCGGGCCCGGCCTGGGGCCAGGGTCGGATGGCAGCGGCAGCGGGCCTGGACGGAGGTCTTCTCGTCGCTGGAGACGACGTACTCGTCCTCGCCCAGCGGGACACCGTCGAACGTGCGGGCGTACAGGGCCAGGACACGCTGGGCCTTGGCACGGAAGTCCGGGTCACGGATGAAGATCCAGGACCGGTGCTGCCAGGGCTTGAGCGCGTTCTCGCGCAGCCAGCGGCGCACCGTGGACGCGGACACGGTGTTGGTGATCCCGCGCGCGGTCAGCTCCGCGGCCAGCTCAGGGCAGGACCAGCGCGACAGCGGTACGCCGGTCTCGGCGGGTAACTGGCAGGCCAGTGCCTTGGCCTCGGCGACCTGCACAGGGGTGAAACGGGCGGGGCGCCCGGAACGCTTGCGGTCGGCCAGGGCCGGCAGCCCGCCGTGGGCGAACCGGCCGCGCGAGGTCCGGACCGTGTCCACGTGCAGGTGGGTCTCGGCGGCGATCCTGGCATTACCCCGGCCACGTGCCGCCAGGAGGACGACTGCGGCACGCTGCCGGGCTTGGTGTGGAGTCTTGTGACCGTAAGCCATCTTCTTCACTCGGTGGCGCTCGGCGGCGGTCAGCACCACTGCCACGGCAGCGCGTATGGACAATTGCCTGTCCCCCTGGATCCTGCGGCAGGCTGATAAGCGTGAGCGATTTCGACTGTCTCCCGCTCTTCCTTCCACTTCGTTGGACGTTCAAGGAGGTAGGAGGAGCGGGTAGTGACTGGCACGTTTGACGGCCCACCGACCGTGAGGTCGGAGGGCCGTCGTGATCGTTGAGGGTTCATCGGCACCGCGGAAGACGGCCGGTTGCCTACGCGCGTATCACCATGGAGCGGGGGCACTCACGCGGCGGAGCGGACCTTGATCGCGTGACTGAGGGCGGTCTGCTCTTCGTCGGGAAGGCGACGCTCGGCATGGAGCATGCGTAGGGCGGTGGTGATGCTCTCCTCGTCCTCGGGTGCGCCGAGGTTGCCCATGTACGGGGGCAGCAGCAGGCTCAGGGCTTCGAGGTCCGTGCGGGCGCAGAGCTTGGTGAGGAGTTCGCCGACTGGGTCTTCGTGCTGTGGTGCGGCCGGGGCGGTGGCACGCAGTCCTGCGGCGATGCGGTAGCGGAGCCATTGCTGGTGGGGGCCGGCTGGGACGTCGTCGATGTGCTTGGCCGCAGACTCGAAGTGTTCGCGGGCCTGCTCGATCTGGCCCAGGTCGCGGTGGGCTCGGGCCATGTTGCCGTGAAGTGAGGCGTAGAAGCCACGGACACGGTCGTCGCCGACCTTGTCGGCCCGGTTCAGGCACTCATGGTTCCAGTGCAGGGTCTCCTGCGCGGTGGGCTGGTGCCGGGCGAGGTAGTGCGCGGCGATGCAGGCGTCGTAGTCGTCATCAGCCGCTTCCCACGCTTGAAGGAACAGCTCCCGTGCTCGGACATCTTGTCCTTCGGTCTCGGCCTGCATACCCCGTACGCACAGCTGCACGACGATGTTCTGGGGGTCGGTCATGGTTCTCCTGCGGTGATGAAGGTGTGATGTTGAGGCAGAGTCAGCTGGAGGCGTTGATGGCGACCGGCATGACCAGGGTGGTGAAACTGCCCTGGTCCGCGGAACGCACCACGACAGGTCGGTCTACGGCGGAGATCTCCAACAGAACGTCGGGCCCGACACTGGCCTCCAAAGCGGGAGCCAGGACGGCAGGGTCGAAACCGATCCGCTGGAGCAGGTCTTCATGGCAGACCGCCGGCAGGATGGCGGCGTTGCGGCGATCGGGAAGAGAGACGGTCATCTCGTCGCTGGCGAAGCTCAGAGCGATGCGTGCAGCGTCTCCGTGGCTGTTGACTGCGTCGCGAAGGGCCAGGCGATCCACGATCACGCGGTATTCGGGCGGAGCCAGAGCCGAGAGCATCTCGCGATAGGAAGGAAACAGGTCATCGGTCGTCACCAGGACACGGGACTCTGACGTACTGCATGCTCGGGCCCCGTCCGGTCCGACCTGGATGATGACCTGGTGGACTCGCGCCGCCCATTGCCCGAACTCGATCACGTCAGCCGCCTGCACCAGCAGACGGCAGGGCCCTCCGTCGAGTGCCGCCGGCCTCAGGACGCGCATCGACAGGCGATAGCGATCGGTGGCCACCAGACGAACCTCGCCGTCATCGATCTCGATGAGGACGCAACCAAGCGCAGGGTGTTCCACGCCGGAAGCCGCGGCTAGCACCACCTGGCGTACGGCACTGGCCAACTCCACGCCGCCGATTCGCGCTTCCGTCGTACTTTCGGCAGTCGAGAGGGAACGCAGAGCCACCGCGATGGCGGTCTTGGCGGTCTGAGTCTGGTCCCGCATCCTCTCCAGGTGCCGCTCCAGCACTTCTCGGCCCTCACGCTCGGGCCCGTCGAGCACCACGGTGACCTCGGCCAGCGGCAGTCCCGCCTCTCGCAGACTGCGCAGGAGAGCGGCACGGGCCTCCTGCGCAGGGCTGTAGAAGCGGTATCCGGTCGTCCCGTCAACCCACGCCGGCCGCAGAACGCGGCAGTCGTCGTAGAAACGCAAGGCGCTCGAAGCGAGACCCACTCGCCGCGCGAAGGCGCTGATGCTCAGTAGTTCCGTGGTGCCGTCCATGGACCCGATTGTTGACCTTCATCCAACTTGAAGGTCAACTCGCCCTTCGGCCGCGTTCCACGCCACCACCAGGCACGGGAGCTTCCTCAGCGTCAACCCCCGAAGGACTTCCGAACTCGACCACTTAGGCGTAGGTGCCGACGCCCGCGCCGAGCACCCGCCTCTGGGGCTGCAGGACAGCCTCCGGCGCCCGTTCATCGCGGGGCACCAACAAGGCCGGGGACGGCGAGTTCGGCCGCCAGACGGCCGCGACGTGGCGGCCCGCCAAGGGCGGGGGCCAAACGGGGTCCGGAGCCCAACGTTCTCTCGCATGTTTTGCCTGTTGTTGTGCTTCTCAGTGGAAGCACAGTTCTGCAGGTCATGCCGATCGGGCTGTGACCGTTGCATGCAACAGGTCGACATGGACTTCGCAGGGCCGTGCCTGAAGGTTCCGCCGTGCTGATCGCCCGGTCCGTGTGACGGCGGCCACGAGGATCTCCCCACGTACGGCCAGTTGAGGATGTGACGTTCCGTGACCACCTTCGGTGGGCGCCGGCGCTGATTCGGGGTTAGGCGCGGAATGCCTTCCGGAGGAGCTCGCCGAACTCGGCGGGGTGCGTGGTCAGGCCGGTGTGCCCGCCGGGGAAGTGCCGGAGTTCCGTGCCAAGATGCTCGGCCAGGAAGGCGGCCGGACGATAGGGCAGCTCGCCGCGTGAGTCTTGGCCACAGGCGAGCACGAATCGGTCCGACAGTACCTCCAGCCGGTGGATGTCAGGGGCGTAGGACATGAAGCTGGGCACGATGCGCCCGACGAAGTAGGGCAGGTTGGCCATCGTCCGCTCGGCCCGGGCCGCCGCCTGCGCCGGAAGGCTGATCCCGACCTTCGTCTCGGTGGCGTCGCCGTCCTTCTTCAGACCTGCAGCGAACACAGCCATCGCCGGCATGAGTCCCTCTGTGCGGAGGGTCTCCTGCACGTGCGCGATGAGCGCGCGATGTTCGGGGGCGTCCGGCAGGATTTCCACCAGCGGCGGTTCGTGCGCCACGAGGCGCTCGACGCGTTCGGGGTGGGCGGTGAGCAGGTGCACGGCGGTGATCGCGCCCGAGCTGGAGCCGAACACCCGGGCGGGCTCACCGGGCGACAGCAGGTCCATTATCCGCAACGCGTCGTCGGCGTGCTCGGCCACGCGTCGCGGTGGCGTAGAGCTGGAGTCGCTCTTCCAGTTCAGCGCAGTGTCTGACCAGCTTTGTGTGCTTCTTCTTGAGCTTGTCGTAGTCACTGAGGTCCTTGGCGAAAGCTGCCGGGGTGGCTTCGGCGGCCTTGACCCGGGCCTCGAAGAGTTCTTTGAGGTCGAGGTGCTGGTGTGTCAGGTGCCAGCGCTTGACGCCTGCCTCGATGGCGAGTTGGGAGACGCTGAGCCGTCCGCTGGACCGGAGCGGGTGGCCAGCGAGCAGGCGCTCGATGGCGGCCTGGATCGCGGCCCGGACAGTGTCTTTCCCGGTGGGCTGGGTGGCTGTCATGCCCGGTTTTCTGGCCTTCCGTGGTTGTGGTCGCCGAGGATGGCGGCCAAGCGGTCCCTCTCGTTCGTCTCGCGTGCGTGACGGATCCGGGGAGCCAGGGGGTCCGTGGTGATCTCGGTGAGTTCCTCGTGCCGGGTCCGAATCTGGAGGATGTCGCGGTCGGTGCGGGCGATGTTGCGGCACTTGGGCCGGCAGTCGTCGGTGTCGGGGGTGACCAGCGGGTCGCCCTCGGTGCCGCGGAGTTGACAGGCGGCCTGGGCGGGGTCGAGCACGCAGGTCATCCCTGCATCTGTGGTGAATTTGAAGGAGGGGATTGCCGACCAGGTCCCGGGCTTGGCGGTCGCTGGTCAGGACGTGCCCGGCGAATTGGCGGTTGGCGGCGGTGACACGTTGGCGGTAGGCGTCGGCGGCTGGGCCGCTGACGTGCTCCCCTGCTTCCAGGCCGACTGAGTACCGCCGTGCTGGCTTCGGCCGAGGTCCGGTGCCGATGCCGGTGACCCACCGTCCACAGCGGCACGACCCCGGCCGGCGCCCACCGGGGCAGTGGCAGGGGCCGGGGCCTCGCGAGAACCGCCCCTGGCCGGGGGCCGGGGCGGCAGGGGGGATGCTGATGGCGTCGGAATTTCGCGGGGCACCGTGCTGGCTGGGCTTGGCGGCACGTGCACCCGTGGACGTCCGGATGTGTCAGCAGGACGGCAGCCCCTGCGCGTCCGGGATCACACCGCGGGGTGCAGAGTCGCCTTCCCCGTCGCTTCGATGCCTGTGCGCTCCCCGGGGCGGGCGGTGGCCGGGCTGGGGACGCGGACGTCGATGGGGTCGTCGATGCCGTTGACGGCGACGGTGACCATGGCGTCGTGGCCGTAGAAGCGGACGTTGGTCACCGTGCCGCTGGCTTGGGCGGCGTCCGGGTCGGTCAGCCGGAGCTGCTCCGGGCGCAGCAGGACGACGCCCTCGCGGAGCCCGCCGGGCGGGTCCGCCAGGGGGATGGGGCCGAGCGCGGTGGACGCCGTGTTCTGGTCCGCGGTGGCGGTGACGAGGACCGCGTCACCGACGAAGGCCGCGACCCAGGGGTCCGCGGGACGGCTGTACACCTCGTGCGGTGTGGCGCACTGGGCCACCCGGCCGTCCCGGACGACCGCGACGAGGTCGGCCGTGGAGAGGGCTTCCTGCTGGTCGTGGGTGACGAGGAGGGCGGTGGCTCCGGTGGCGCGCAGGGCAGCGCGCACGTCGGCCCGTACGCCGGTGCGCAGGGCGGCGTCGAGGGCGTTGAACGGTTCGTCGAGGAGGACCAGTGCGGGCTGCGGTGCCAGGGCGCGGGCCAGGGCGATGCGCTGCTGCTGGCCGCCGGACAGTTCGTGGGGCATGCGCTCGCCGTAGCCGGCGAGGCCGACGAGTTCGAGCATCTCCTGCGTGCGCGCCCGCCGGGCGGCCCGGTCGAGGCCGGTCAGGCCGAAGGCGACGTTGCGGGCCACGCTCAAGTGCGGGAAGAGCGCGCCTTCCTGGGGCACGATGCCGATGCGGCGGCGTTCGGGCGGGAGGTGGGCTCCGGGGCCGGAGAGCTCGCGTCCGTCGAGGGTGACGGTGCCCGCGTCGGCGCGCAGGAAGCCCGCGATGATGCGCAGCAGCGTGGTCTTGCCGCAGCCCGAGGGGCCGAGGACGGCGGTCAGCGCGCCGCCGGGGACGGTGAGGTCGAGGCCGTCGAGGACCGGGGCCGCACCGGGGCCGTAGGCCTTGGTCAGGCCGGCGATCTGCAGGTCGGTCATGTGCGGTGCCTTCCGAGGAGGTAGGACGGGATGGCGGCCAGCAGGATCAGCGCGGCGGCGTAGGGCGCGGCGGCGGCGAAGGATCCGGTGCCGGTCTCCGTCCACAGGCGGGTGGCCAGGGTGTCCATTCCCGTGGGGCGCAGCAGCAGGGTGGCGGGGAGTTCCTTCATGCACACGACGAAGGTGAGCGCGGCTCCGGCGGCGACCCCGGGGGCGGCCAGCGGCACGGTGACCTCGCGGAGCACGCGCAGCGGGGAGCGGCCCAGTGAGCGGGCCACGTCCTCCAGGACGGGCGGGGACTGGAGCACGGCGGCGCGGGTTCCGGCGACGGCGACGGGCAGGAAGAGCACGGCGTACGCGCAGACCAGCAGCGGGAGTTCCTGGTAGATCGGTTCGGCGTAGCGGACCGCGAAGAAGACCAGGGACAGGGCGACGGTGATGCCGGGGAGCGCGTGGCCGGCGTAGGCCGACTGCTCCAGCAGCCGGGCGGTCCGGCCGCGGTACCGCGCGGCGATCACTCCGACGGGCAGGGCGAGCAGGGTGGTGAGCGCGGCTCCGGCGGCGGCGACGCCGAGGGTGGTGGCGGCGGTGTCGAGGAGCGTGGCGGGGTCCCAGGTCGCGGAGTTGCCGACGGCCAGCCAGTAGCCGAGGGTCGCCAGCGGGGTGAGGACGGCGACGCCGGTGACGGCCGCGCACCAGGCCAGCGCGGGCGCCCGCCAGCGGCCGAGCGGCGCGGGAACGGCGGGTCGGGCGGTGCCGCCGCCGGTTCGCGCGTGGCCGGCCCGGCCGCGGGTCCGCGCTTCGGCGGCGACCAGGGCGATGGTCATCACCACGAGGACGATGCTGAGTGCGGCGGCGGGAGTGCGGTCGAAGCTGGCCCGGTAGGAGGTGTAGATGCCGCGGGTGAAGGTGTCGTACCGCATCAGCGATACGGCGCCGAAGTCGGAGAACACGTACAGCGCGACCAGTACGGCTCCGCCGGCGGCCGCGGGCCGCAGTTGCGGCAGCGTCACGCGCAGGAAGGTCATCAGCGGTCCGTGGCCCAGTGAGCGGGCGACCTCCTCCTGCGCGGGGTCGGTGCCGCGCAGTGCGGCTGTGACGGGCAGGTAGACGTACGGGAAGCTCACCAGCGTCAGCGCCAGGGCCGACCCGGTGAAACCGGCGAGGTCCGGGAAGGCGGACAGCCAGGCGAAGGCGGCGACGTAGCTGGGGACGGCCAGCGGCAGGGTCACCAGCACCGACCAGCCGCGGGCGCCGGGCAGGTCGGTCCGTACGGTCAGCCAGGCGAGCGAGACGCCCAGGACCAGGCAGGCCGAGACGACCACGGCGGCCAGTCCGAGGCTGCGGCCGAGCAGTTGGGCGGTGCGCTCGTCGGAGACGACGTCCCAGGCGAAGGCCGGGCCGCGCTCCAGGGAGCGGACGGCGAGGTAGCCGAGGGGCAGCAGGGCGAACACGGCGGCGACGGCCGCGGGGACGAGCAGGACGGAGGGTGGCCGGCGCCCGGCACGCCACCGCCCGGTCGGCGCGGTGGCGCCGTCCGGGCGGTGGGCGGTGGCGGGATCCGTCGGCGTGACGGGATCCGTGGAGTGCATGAGGGGCTAGACCATCCCGGCTTCCTGGAGCATCTTCAGGGTCTCCTGAAGCGATTCCAGCTTCCCGAGGTCGATCTTCGGGGCGTCCAGGGTGGCCAGCGGCGGGAGGCCCTTGACCGTGCTGGTCACGCCCGAGGCGAGCGGATATTCCTTGGTGTCCTCGGCGAAGTACTTCTGCGCCTTCTCCGAGAGCAGGAAGTCGACGGCCTTCTGGGCGACCGGGGCCTGGTCGGTTCCCTTGACGATGGCCACACCGGCGGTGTTGACGAGGCCGCCCGGGTCGCCGCCGGGGAGGAAGTGGATCTTCGCCTTGACCTTGGCCTCGCCCTTCTCGGCGACCTGCTCGTACCAGTAGTAGTGGTTGACCAGCCCGAGCGGGACCTGGCCCTTGCCGACCGCTTCCAGCACCTTGAGGTTGTTGTCGTAGACCTTCGGCTCGTTGGCCTTCAGGCCCTTCAGCCAGGTGCGGGTGGCGTCGTCGCCCTCCAGGACGCGCATGCCGGTGACGAAGGCCTGGAAGGAGGCGTTCGTCGGGACGTAGCCGACCTTCCCCTTCCACTCCGGCTTGACCAGATCGTGGACGGTGTCCGGGACCTTGGAGACCTGTCCCGGGTTGTACGCGAGGACGCGGACCCGCCCGGAGGTGCCCACCCAGTCGCCCGCGCCGCCGCGGAAGCCGGGGTCCACCTTGTCGAGGGAGGCCTGCGGAAGCTTCTCCAGCAGGCCCTTGGTGGACAGGGCCCCGAGGGCGCCGGCGTCCTGGGAGAAGAACAGCCCGGCCTTGGTCTTGCCGCCCTCTTCCTGGATCTGGGCGGCGAGTTCGGCGCTCTCGCCGTAGCGGACGGCGACCGTGGTGCCGACGGCCTTCTCCAGCTCGTCGAGGAGCGGCTTGACCAACTTCTCGTTGCGGCCCGAGTAGATGACGAGGCCCGCGTCGTCCTCGTCGACGCCGCAGGCCGCGACGGCGGGGAGAAGAAGTGCCGCCGCGAAGAGCGCGGTCAGGCGTCGGACCAAGGGGCGTCGCATGGGAAGCCTTCCTACAGGGGCAGCGGAGAAACCGGGTAACACCCCATAAGTAAGGTAAAGCTAACCTAAAGGTCAAGGGTGACGCACACAACAATTCAACCGCGCCCACGCATCGGCGGAGCCGACTCTACCGCTTAATTTCCTATGGATCTCCCATGGGTCATCTGTGACTTTCCTGTGACTATCGGGCGAGGTAAGGCCTTCCTAAGATGCGCCCGTGACAGTCCTTCCCGACCACCTCCCAGACACCGTGTCCGTCCCGTTCGCCCTCGGCCTCGCCGCCCACGGGGACCGGACCGCCGTCATCACGGCCGACGGCCCGGTCAGCTATGCCGAGTTGGCCGTACGCGTGGACGCGGCGGCCCGCCGCCTCGGCCGGGAACGCCGCCTGGTCCTGCTGGTCGGTTCCAACACTGTCGACGCCCTCGTCGTCCACCTCGCCGCCCTCGCGGCGGGGCACCCCGTCCTCCTGGTGCCGGGCGACCACCCCGAAGCCGTCCAGTCCCTGATCGACGCGTACGACCCGGACGTTGTGGCCCGCCCCGAAGGCGGGGAGATGCGGCTCGACGAGCGCCGCGAGGTCTCGGCGCACGAGCTGCACCCGGACCTCGCGCTGCTGCTGAGCACCTCGGGCTCGACCGGATCGCCGAAGCTGGTCCGGCTGTCGCACGAGAACCTCCAGAGCAACGCCGAGTCCATCGCGCAGTACCTGGACATCCGGGACACCGACCGCGCCGCGACCACCCTGCCCCTGCACTACTGCTACGGCCTGTCCGTCGTGCACAGCCACCTCCTGCGCGGCGCCGGACTGATCCTGACCGACCTGTCGGTCGCCGACACCTGCTTCTGGGAGCTCTTCCAAGCCTCGCGGGGGACGTCCCTCGCCGGGGTGCCGTACACCTTCGACCTGCTCGACCGGGTCGGCTTCGCCGCCATGGAACTGCCCCACCTGCGCTACGTCACCCAGGCCGGCGGCCGCCTGGCACCCGACCGGGTCCGGCGGTACGCCGCGCTCGGCCGCGCCACCGGCTGGAAGCTCTTCGTGATGTACGGCCAGACCGAGGCCACGGCCCGCATGGCCTACCTGCCGCCGCACCTCGCGGAATCCCGCCCCGAGGCGGCGGGGATCCCCATTCCCGGCGGCTCCCTCCGGCTCCGGCCGCTGCCCGACGGCCCCACCGACGGCGCCCAGAGCCCCGACGAGAACACCGGCGAACTGGTCTACTCGGGCCCCAACGTCATGCTCGGCTACGCCCGGACCCCCGCGGACCTCGCGCTAGGCCGGACCGTGCACGAGCTCCCCACCGGCGACATCGCGCGCCGCGCCCCCGACGGGCTGTACGAGATCGTCGGCCGGAGCAGCCGGTTCGCGAAGATCCTCGGCCTGCGCATCGACCCCGGGCAGGTCGAGGCGATGCTCGCCCGGCACGGCGTCAGCGCCCTGTGCACCGCCGACGACGAGGCGCTGCACATCGCGGCCGTCGGCGGCGACGACTCCGATGCCCGCCGGATAGCCCGGCGCGTGGCCGAGGAATGCGGCCTGCCGGCCCTCGCCGTCCACGTCCGTATCCTGCCCGCCCTCCCTCGCCTCCCCTCGGGCAAGCCCGACTACCGGGCCGTACGCGAACTGACCCGCCGGACGCCCGACAGCACGCGCGGCGCCACCGGCCCCGCGGCCACACCGGACGGCGCCCCCGAACCCCTGCGCCTGCTCTACGCACGGATCCTCGACCGCTCGGACGTGACGGACGACAGCTCCTTCGTCGGCCTGGGCGGCGATTCGCTGTCGTACGTGGAGATGTCGATCCAGCTCGAAGAGCGGCTCGGCCACCTGCCGGCCGGCTGGCACACGACACCGATCCGGGACCTCAGGCCTCCGGAGCGCGCGGACACCTCCCGCCGGCGGACCCTGGAGACGAGCGTCGCGCTCCGTGCCCTGGCGATCTTCTGCATCGTCGGATCGCACATCCAGGTGTTCGGCATCAAGGGCGGGGCACACATCCTGCTCGCGGTCGCCGGATACAACTTCGCCCGCTTCCACCTGACTTCCGCCGAACGGCGCGTCCGCGTACGCCGGGGCTGGACCAGCCTCGCCCGGGTCGCGCTGCCGAGCATGGCCTGGATCGGGCTGATCCTGCTCCTGAACGACGACTACACGCTCGCCAACCTCTTCCTGCTCGACAGTGTCATGGGCCCCGACGGCCTCAAGACCGGGATGCACTTCTGGTTCATCGAGGCCCTCGTCTACATCCTGGTCTCCGCCGTCGGCCTCCTGGGCCTGCCCGCGGTGGACCGGGCGGAGCGCCGGTTCCCCTACGCCCTGCCCCTGGCCCTCGCCGGCCTGGGACTCCTCACCCGCTACGACCTCGTCGGCCTGCCGGAGCGCGAGCACATCCCCGACGCCGTCACCGTCTTCTGGCTGTTCGCCCTCGGCTGGGCGGCTGCGAAGGCCGCCACCGTGCGACAGCGCCTCCTGGTCACGGCCGCGGCCCTGGCCACCGTGCCAGGCTTCTTCCCCGGCGACCCCGGGCGCGAGGCGATCATCCTCGCCGGATTCGTGCTCCTGGTGTGGGTTCCCAGCCTCCCCAGCCGGGAGCGCCTCAACCAACTGGCCGGCCTCCTCGCGACCAGCTCCCTGTACATCTACCTGACCCACTGGCAGATCTTCCCGCTCATCGACGGATTCTCCCGGCACCTGGCGTTCCTCGCCTCGCTCCTCTTCGGCATCGCCTACGCGACGGGCATAGGCCGCCTGACGAGAGTGGTGCGCGGATCGCTGCCCGGCGGGGGCGCGGCTTCCATCCGGCTCATCGGCAGACGATGATTCCACCGGGCCAGGTGAACGACCGGCGCGAGTAGCGGCAGCTGCAGCACCGAGCCGCCGGCTGCGGCTGCGCCTGGACCCGCACCAGGCCTCATGGATCAGACGGATCAGGCAGGCCGGGCCGGGCGTTCAGCTTCCGGCGGGATGACAAGGCGAGCGTCAGCCGAGGGTGCCAAGGAGTTTGTTGCACGCCTGCTCGCAGGATCGGCAAGCCTCCACGCAGATGCGGCAGTGCTCGTGCATGTCCGCGTGCCGTCCGCATTCGTCTGCGCACGACGTGGAGACCATGGCGCACGCCTTCAGGATCGCGGCGGTGATATCGGCGTCGTACCCGGTGTGGCGGGAGAGGACCGCGGCGGTTGCGGCGCAGTCCATGTCGGTGCGGATGCACTTGGCGAGCTCGCTGACCATGCCCTCGGACAGGCAGGCGTCCGCGCACGCCGTACACGCCTGCGCGCAGGCGATGCACTCCTCGATGCAGCGGGTGAGCTTGGCCTGGTCGATGTCGCCGAGGTCGGCCGGGTAGGTGGCGAGCATGTCCTTGACGGTGCTGGACATCATCGGTGCCCCCGTTCCCCGTGAGGCCGGCGGATCGGCCGCCGTCGAAGCCCCCGGTACCTCCAGCTAACGCCCGCCCACGCGAACGCGCCCGGCGGCGCCGTGCGGTGCGGCCGGGTACGCACGGTACCGGGCACTAGCTCGGCGGATTGATCGCCGGGTAGCGCGAGGTGGCAGAATTGTGGAGCGACCGCCTGGGCGGGAGAGAGTCGGGGCCCGACAGACCGCCACCGCCACCTCGAACAGGTCACGGGGTTCCTGCACCACCAGCCGGCCTTCCAGTTTCAGCCATGGGAATGGGGGTCTGTTGGCCAGAAAGGTCAGGTGGTCGGTGTGATTGGCGTATTCGGCTTGGTGATCGCTTACGGCTGACACAGTGACAGGTGCACGTCCGAAAGGGCCCCCCCGTCCGAGGGCCTATGCCACCGCCCGCCCCCTGTTTCGTTCGGAGATGCCCATGTCCAGCCCGCACCGCACCTGGTAGTGCCAGCGCACGCTTCCAGCTGGGCCTTGTGATGCGGCAGAGTCGTTTACCCACGGCCTTCGTGCCGGTCAGATGCTTCTCTGGCCGGAGCGCCATAGGGTCGCCGAGCCGGTGGATCCCGGCCGCGGGGTGATCACGTGCCGGCGCCGGTTCCGCCGGCTTTCCACTGGGTGAGGAGCCGGCGGGTGGCGGCGGTCGTCGGATGGTCCGACCCGAGAACGCGCTCCATACCGTCGACGACGGCGGTCATCTCGGCCAGAGCCGCGTTCTTGTCCCTGCCGGGTTGTTCGTAGCGCAGGATGACCAGTGAACTACGGGCCATCAGTACAAGGTTGTGCTCAAGGCCCAACTCCTGGCCGCCCGCGTTGATGACATGCCGGTACGCGGACTCGGCTAGGTCGTCACGCCCGTCCTGGCCGAACCATTCGCCGAGGATGTACCAGGCCCCCACGGTGTCCGGATGGCCGGGCCCCAGGACGTGGGTGAGGCTGCCCACAAGTTCCTCCATCGCCGCGATGCGGTCCGGCAGGTCACCCAGCTCCCCCCGCACTTGGAGGCACAGACAGCGCGCTGCCAGCGTGTCGGGGTGTTCCGGTCCCTGTACCCGGGACAGGTCCGCCAAGACGGCCTTCAGCCGCGCCATCGCGAGGTCCCCACGCCCCCGCGGCAGGCACGCCGCCGCCGAGAGGACCCGGGCGCGCAACACCGCGGGATCGTCGCCGCCGAGGCGCCACTGCGCGACCGCGACCGCGAACGGGATCTCGCGGTGCGCCATCCGCACCAGACCGGATATCCCACCCAGTGAGATGATCAGATGCGCCCATAACGGCCCGCCGATGGGCACGAACAACGCACCCACGGCGGCGAGCCCGGAGCAGGCCAACGGCCAGCGCCACGCCTTCGACACACGTTGCATGCGGACATCATCGTGCCCACGAAACCCGGAGGGAAGACGCCAGGGCCGACCAGACCGACCGCCATGGCGGTCGGCCCTGAGGGCGTGATCCTGATGCTCCTGGCCGGCCTCGCCCTGACGGTGACCGCCGCGGCGCTCACCCTTCACGTGACCGGTACGGGCGCGCGCGTTGGCCTTCTGGCGGTCGCGGCAGCCGGTGCCGGCGTCGCGTGGTTCCCCCACGAGGCTTGGACTCTGTTCTCCCTGTACGGCGCCACCATCGCGGCGATCCCCCAGCAGGCTTGGGCAGCTCCGGCCCTGTAGGTGGCGCCGAGTAGCCGCCCGGCCCCCCAACGCCGACGCCCACCGAATGGCGACCCTGCGCGTCGCCCAATTTCGGCGGTGCCTACGGGGCTCAGGCGCGCGATGCGCGCTCCGCGACGAACTCGTCCTGGGGAGTCCACTCCCGCAGCACACGCCGGGCCCGGACGGTCTCCTCGACGAGCTGGATAGCCACGGCCTGGCCTCCGTACAGGCCGACCCACCGCCGATGGGTACGCCGCGCGGTGTCCTCGACCGCCCACTCCCCAAGGGTCGCGGGGCCGCCCTCCGTGAACTGGAGGACGACCACGAACAGGGCCGTCACCCCACTGCTCCACCAGCCGCCACCGACACGGCCGTGACGTCCTGCGCGGCGGCGAGCCGGCGCCGCCCCGTGCCGGTGACCTCCACGCTGCTCCACGACCGTGTCGCCCGCACCAGGAGTCCGCCCGCCTCCAGCTGGGAGAGCTGATACGAGACGGACGAGGTGCTCGAAAGGCCGGCCATCACCCCGATCTCCCGGACGGTCGGCCCCCTGCCGTGCGTCTCGATGTAGCCGGAGATCGCTTCGAGGACCGGCATCCTGCGCGCTTTCAGCCGGATCACGCTGCCGCCTCCCAGCCGTACGCGCGGGCCCGGCGCACCAGCTCGGCGTGCATGGCGGACGAGCACCCGGAGGCGGCCCAGTAGGGGTGGGAAGCCAGCGCCCTGGACAGGTCGATGAGCCGGCGGCGCAACTCGGTGGCGCCCTGCGTGCGGGTGAGCCGGGCGAGGGCCTCGTAGGTGCGGATCCACTCGTACTGGAGGCGGATCAGGTCGTGAGGAAGAAGCGGAGCCATCCCCTCAGTAGCGCGCATGTTCGAATTTGGAGGCAAGGCGACACCCGACGCCCCCGACCACAGCTGTGACTGCTGTCCTGTGCCATCGCATCTTGATCGAGTGCCAGCGAAGTTTGACCACTGGCAGTTAGTGTCACCACAGTTCGGGCGCCGTCCCACAGAGCCGAGGTGCGCAGGGAGCTGTGGGCCGCGGAGCCATGAGCGTGCGGCATCGGAAACTGGTGGGGGAGTGACTATGGAGCTGTTGGATCAACTGCCTGCTCTGATAGGCGTCGTGGTCGGGTCGCTTGGCTCGTATACCGCGCAGAGCTTGACCGAACGCCGGAAGTGGACGCGGCAGCGGGAGGAGAGGTGGGACGAGAAGCGCTTTGAGACATACGGCGCTTACGCCAATGCCCTCAAGGCCCAGCTCCGCCTCGCCCAACGCATCGGTGCCGCCCTCGGATTTGCGGACGTGGTCGATCCTTTGCCGCCGGCTGAGGGGCTGCCTCTACTCGCCGACGCGGAGTCCCACCGTGCGACGGAGTGGGAGTCCGTCCTGCTCGTCGGGGACGCAGCGACCATCGCGGCGGCCCGGCGCTGGCACGAGACGATCTGGACAATCGAGCTGCTCATACGCGAGGGGTCGGTCGACGCAGAGAAGTGGACCAAGGTCCATCGGCTGACAAGTGCGGCGCGTGATGCCTTCTACGAGAGCGCACGGCGTGACCTTGGAATCAACGGGGCTCCGCCGCCGTCGGGGCAGTGGCCTCGGCAATGGCGGGCTGAACTGTCCGGATGAGCTCTGGAGGGTTCGTACCCGGCTTGCGTGGGCTCGCTATACGGCAGGTCCTCGTCAGGGTGGTGCGATGAGAGGTGACCTCACGGTGTCCCGAGTTCCGGCACCCGAAGAGCGGGCCTTGACCCCGGATTTTGAACACGTCTATGCGGCTTGGGCCAGAGTAGTTGCTGCTCGTCCGATGTCGTTCTCGTAGGCGATCGGGGAGCGTTGGCCGAGGCGGGAGTGCCGGCGGCGGGTGTTGTATCGGGTCAGCCAGCGGAAGGCGTCGAGCCTGGCCTCACGCTCGCTCGACCAGGCCTTCCGGCCTTTGAGCGTCTCTCTCTTGAAGGCGGCGTTGAAGCTTTCCGCAGCCGCGTTGTCCGCGCTGGAGCCGACCGCGCCCATGCTCTGGCGGACCCCTGCCGACCTGCAGATTTCAGCGAAGGCCCTGCTCGTGTTGGGCGAGTTCAACCGATCGATGCAACACCGGGTTTTTGAAGTGAGCGTAGTTGCTCTTCGAAGACTTCGGCGGGTGTCTTCCACCCGAGGATCTTGCGGGGCCGGCTATTGAGTGCGTATGCGACGGCTTCGAGGTCTTCGGCGGACCACCGAGACAGGTCCGTGCCTTTCGGGAAGTACTGGCGGAGGAGACCGTTGGTATTCTCGTTCGTCGGTCGCTGCCAGGGCGAGTGGGGTCAGCAAAGAACACCCGCGTCCCGCTCTCCACGGCGAACTGGGCGTGACCGGAGAGCTCCTTCCCACGGTCCCAGGTGAGGGTCTTGCGTCGCTGCTCGGGCAACTTGGTCATCGACTCCGTCAGTGCCGCGTTCATCGCGACGGCCCCGTATCCGCCGAGCGACGGCCCGTTCTTCACATACGGTTCCTCGCCCCAGCCACCCAGCCGTGGCAAATGGACCAAGAGCGTGGACCTGCTGCTGCGCTCGACGAGCGTGCCGATCGCGGACCTACCCGTCCCAATGGTCAGGTCGCCCTCCCAATGGCCAGGGACAGCACGGTCGTCGGCCTCGGCCGGGCGCTCACTCAAAACGACGTCCGCGGTGACGTGGCCCTGCCGCTTGTTTCGGGACCGCGTCCTTGGCTCCCGCAGCGCACGGCCCGTGCGCAGACACGTGACCAGCTCGCGCTTGAGCGCGCCCCGGCCCTCGATGAACAGCGACTGGTAGATCGCCTCGTGGCTGATGCGCATGGACTCATCATCAGGGAAGTCGACCCGCAGCCGGCGCGCGATCTGCTCCGGGCTCCATGCCGTCGACCACCGCCTGTCCTGGCGGCGGGGCTTGTCCAGTCCCTTCCACGGCGCCGTCGCAGGACCGGAAACGATCGTGCCGTCGGGCCGACGGATGTCACCGGCGAGCCGGTCCTGCACATACTCACGCAAACGGTCGTTGTCCACGAGCTTCGCCGTCTTTGGGCGCTTCGCGGCCTGCTGCGCCTTCCACTGGGCTACCACAGCGCGGTAGACCGGCTTGCCGCGTTGCGACGCAGTTCGCGAGAGATCGTTCCCGGAGCTCGCCCGATCGTGCGGGCGATCTCACGCACGCTCTTGTCCTGAGCTTTGAGCACTGCAAATCTCCGCACGCTCGGCGAACGACATGTACCGGCCCGAGGGCTCGTCCAGACTCAGCGGCGCCATCTCGCCAGCGTGTCGGAACCATCGGATCCCGACCGGTGCCGACACCCCGACCCCCTCGGCAGCCTGGACAGAAGTGATCCCCGAAGCGATCAGGCGCCAGAAGCCTCGCTGCACAGCGCGCGATGGCTCAGGCCGGCCCGGTGAGCGCATCGGCGGCCGCATCGCCCTATCCGCAGCCCACTGCCGACGCAGACCTGCTGGCGGCTGCGACCCTTGCTTCCTCGGCAGACCCATTACACACCTCCATGATCACGAGGTGTTGCGACGACCAGTTGAATTCACCACGGTGAACTGCCCTTGGTTGAGGGAACGCTGATCCGCCTGAAGGTCGAGCACCTTTCGAAGGAACGGGATGCCCCGCCGGCGTGGATATGGTCCTCGGAGACCGGGGCCACCCCGGATGATGTGGATCGTTTCTGGGAGGCGTTTCTTTGCCGCTTCGACCAGGAGCACACCTTCCGTTTCGCGAAGCAGACGCTCGGCTGGACCACCCCGAAACTCCGCATCCCCGATACGGCGGACTGCTGGATCTGGATCCTGATCGTCGCCCACACCGAGCTCCGACTCGCCCGGCCACTCGCCGCGGACCTCCGTCGGCCCTGGGAGAAGCCCACCGCCTCCGACTGGCTCACCCCGGCTCGGGTCCGCAGGGGGTTTCGGAACGTCCGCGCTCACCTCGCCTGCTCGGCCCGCGTTCCCAAACCCCGAGGAGCGGGTCCCGGCCGGCCACTCGGTGCCAAGAACAAACACCGGGCACCCCGCTACGACGTCGGTAAAGCCGTCAAACGACCCGAGACCCTCAAGGCCATCGCCGAAGAGGCGTCGGCCCACGCGGCAGCCGTGGCGGAATCCATGGGGCTGGTCTGTTTCGACGTACAGCTGGACCGGCTCAGGCCTTGAGCAGGGGCACCATCGGCGATAGCCGATGAGCGATGCGGCATGCCGACGTAAGGCAAGGAAATGTTCGGCCTTCCGCTCGTAGCGGCGATGGAGACGTCGGCAGGCTGCAAGCCAGGACACGGTTCTCTCGACTACCCATCGGTGGCGGCCGAGTCGTTGTGAGGACTCGACGCCCCTGCCAGCGATACGGTGGCGGATTCCCTGACCGCGGAGCCATCGGCGAAGGTAGTCGTATTCGTATCCCTTGTCGGCGTGCAGTTTCGCTGGCCGTCGGTGCCGGGGGCGGGCCCGGACGTACGGGCGCACCGGAAACGCCAAGGCAGCCCAGGCCGCGCTCGGCCGCACCGAGGAACTGCTCGACTCCATCCGGCCGGGCAGCCATGCCCCGGAGCAGCTCGCGTACATGACCCACGCCCGGCTCGCCGCCGACGCCACCGAAGTACACCGCGACCTCGAAGACCCCAAGGGCGCCTTCGCCTGGAACGCCCTGGCCACGCCCATGCCGGCGGACCGCTTCACCCGCGCCACCGGCATCCGCGTGGCCGTCCTGTCCACCAGCCACCTCCAGAACCGCGAGCTCGAACGCGGCCTCACCGCCGCGAACACCTCGCTGCGCATCCTCAGCAACGTCCACTCCACCCGCGCCCACAGTTACCTCCACGACGTCACCCGCGCCCTCGCACCGTGGAAAGGGAACCCCGAGGTGGCCGACCTCATCCAGCGCACGCGCACCGAGCTGCCCGCCGCAGCCTGATCAGCGTTCATGAAGGCCGTGGAGGAGAACATGGCCGCGGCGGGAGTGTCGCTGCTCGGGCACATCGCCCTGACTGCTCTGAGATCCCGCTGCCGACGTCAGACGATGGTGTTGTAGCGGTGACCTGGGTAGATGATTTGGCTGCCCTCACGCGTTGCGAAGGGGGGTTGCGCGTTACCAGTGCCGCGGTAGCGCCAACCGGTGCCGTTCTGGTCGATGGCGAGGAGGTCCGGCTTGCCGTCCATGTTGCTGTCGCCCAGGCCGATCAGCTGGGTGTAGGTGTTCCAGCCGCCGCCGACCCTGGTCCGGGGGGCGTACGGCGCCTTCCAGTTCCCGGTGCCCTTGTAGAGCCACAAGGAGCCGTCGCGGTCGCGTGCGACGAGGTCTGCTCTGCCGTCGCCGAAGAAGTCTCCCGTCCCGGTCAGCTGGGTGTAGATGTTTCAGCCGCCGCCGATCCGAGTGCGGGTGGCGAAGGTGCCCTTGCCGGTGCCCTGGTAAAGCCACAGCATGCCGGCACCGTCGCGGGCCACGACGTCACCTGCGGAGCTGCCGGCGATGTTGCCGACAGGGGTGATCTGGCTGTAGGTGTTCCAGCCGCCACCGAGACTCACCGGAGTGGTGGCGTACAGCGTCGGGTTCCACGGAACCTGGGTGGTGTCGACCCGCCACAGAACACCGGCGCTGTCGAGGCCCAGCAGGTCTGGCGACCCGTTGTCGGTGTAGTCGTGAGGTGCGGGCCGGCGCGTGACCTTGAAGGTGCCGCTCACCTAGAGGTCTGGCCCGAGTCCGTTGCTCGGCTTGGCGGTGATCTGCCAGGTGTAATTGCCGTTGGGGGCTTCGCCCGTGTTGGTCCACCCCGTCCAGTCCATGTGGATCCGCCCCTTGTAGTCCATCCCCACAGGCTCAGTGGTGTCGTTCGACGGAGACAGGTGCGACGTGTTGGAGAGACCCGTCGTGGTGTTGCGTAGGGTGAGGACCACGGCGTTGGGGCGCGACAGCTGCCACCTCGCCCTCCAGGGTGCTGCGTCGAGTGTGGCCACCGCGGGTACGTCGGAACGCACCAGGGTGATCCCCAGCGGCTGGCCGGTACCGGTGACCAGCTTCGCCACCGGCGCGCCGTCAGCACCGGGTGACACCCGGTAGACGCCTTCGCCCTGGGCGAGGGTGCCGCCCATCACCAGCAGTGCACCGTCGGGGGTAGGCGTGAGTGAGGTGGCGTGGTCCAGGATCTTGCGGCTGGTGCCCCCGCCGGCCGGTACCGCCCGGAAGGAGAAGCCCTCGTCGGTGGAGCCCTCGGAGAGCGATGTCCGGGACCCGAACAGAGCCCAGTTCCCGGCCAGCCCCACCAGGGGTTCGGATACGTGCTGGTGCGTGTCGATCTGCGTCTGGCTTTATTCACGGGTTGTGAAGTCAGTTGTTCATGGGTTTGGGAGGCGCCCGGATCCACGGTCGGGTGATGTTCACGAGTTTTGAAGTCACTGGGGTTCTTGCCAGGGCAGCATCGGGATGCTCCTGGTGAGAGGTCGTGGTCATGCCGCAGATGTCGAAGGTCGAGCTGTACGCGGCGATCCGGCGCGACCACCGTGGCGGCATGAAGATCCGGGAGATCGAGCGTAAGTACAACGTGTCGTGGCGGACGGTTCGCAAGGCCGTGGACTCGGTCTGGCCGGAGCCCAGGAAGCAGCTGCCGCCGCGGCCGACGGCCCTGGATCCTTACAAGCCGGTGATCGACGGGATGCTCCAGGCGGATCTGGACGCGCCGCGCAAGCAGCGGCACACGACCACGCGGATCTTCCACCGCCTGGTCGAGGAGCACGACGCGGATGTCTCCTACCAGATGGTCCGGCGCTACGTCTCCGACCGGAAGCCGCAGATCCTCGTCGAGTCGGGGAAGGCTCCGGTCGAAGCGTTCATTCCGCAGACCCACCAGCCCGGTATGGAAGCCGAGGTCGACTTCGGCGACGTGACCATCCGGCTCGCCGGCGAGCTTGTGACCTGCTACTTGTTCTCCTTTCGCCTGTCCTACTCGGGCAAGGCCGTCCACCGCGTCTTCGCGTCCTGCGGCCAGGAGGCCTTCTTCGAAGGGCACGTTCACGCGCTACAGACGCTGGGAGGCGTCCCACGGAACAAGGTCCGCTACGACAACCTCAAGGCCGCCGTCGCCCGGGTGCTGGGGCTGAGCCGGGCCAGGGTGGAAGCCGACCGGTGGATCGCGTTCAGGTCGCACTTCGCAATCGAGAGCTTCTACTGCCGCCCGGGCATCGAGGGCGCCCACGAGAAGGGCGGAGTGGAGGGCCAGATCGGCTACTTCCGCCGCAACCACTTCGCCCCGGTGCCCGAGGTCGACTCGCTGGCCGAGCTGAACGAGCTGGTCGATCAGTGGGACCTGCACGACGGACGGCGCCGGATCGGTTCGCGGCCCCGGACGATCGACGAGTACTTCCAGGTCGAGCGGCCGCTGCTGATGCCGCTGCCGGAGGAGCCGTTCGAGACGGGCCGGCTCTTCACCCCGAGGGTCGACCGCTACAGCCAGATCGCGGTCCGCACGAACCGCTACTCGGTACCGGTCCGCCTGATCGGGAAGCGGGTCCGGGTAGTCCTGCACGCCTCCCACCTGGTGGTTTACGACCGGAACGTGGAAGTGGCCCGGCACGAGCGGCTGATCGCCAAGGGCGGCTGCCGCCTGGATCTGGACCACTACCTCGAAGCCCTGATCCGCAAACCCGGTGCCTTCCCCGGCGCCACCGCGCTCGAACAAGCCCGCTCCGCAGGCAAGTTCACCCCGGTCCATGACGCTTGGTGGGCCGCGGCGGTCAAGGCCCACGGAGACACAGCCGGCACGAGGGCACTGATCGAGGTGCTGCTACTGGGCCGGCACGTCTCTCACGAGCACCTCGTCGCCGGGCTGGCCACCGCCCTGCGGGCCGGGGCACTGACCGCGGACGCGGTCGCGCTGGAGGCCCGCAAGGCCGCCCAGGCCGAGGACGAGCCGACTGGACTCGCGTCGTCGGCCCGAGCCGCCGGCGAGGCGACGGTGACGTTCCTGCACGAGTGGCGGCTCGCGCACCTTCCCCCCGACACCAGGCCGCTGCCCTCGGTGACCCACTACGACCAACTGCTCCGACGCCGTCGCACCAGCGGCGGTGAACACCGCGAGGGAGAAGCACAGTGACCCTGCCCCGCCAGCGAGGACTGACCGAGCAGGCCGCCACCACGGCCATCGACACCGCCTGCCGCCTACTGCGGCTTCCGTCGATCAGGAACGAGTTCTCCGACATCGCCGACCGCGCGATGAAGGACCAGATGACCTACCGCGGCTTCCTCGCCGAACTGCTGATGGCCGAGTGCGACGACCGGGCCCGTCGCCGGTCGGAACGACGAATCAAGGCGGCCGGCTTCCCCCGGGACAAGTCCCTGCGGACCTTCGACTTCGACGCGAACCCCAACATCGACGCAGCCGCCATCCACACCCTCGCCAGCTGCGAATGGATCAAGAAGAGCCAGCCGCTCTGCCTCATCGGCGACTCCGGCACCGGCAAGTCCCACATGCTCATCGCGCTCGGCACCGAGGCCGCGATGGCCGGCTACCGGGTCAAGTACGTGCTGGCTACGAAGCTGGTCAACGAGCTCGTCGAGGCCGCCGACGAGAAGCAGCTGACCAAGACGATCGCCCGCTACGGCCGCGTCGATCTTTTGTGCATCGATGAGCTCGGCTACATGGAACTCGACCGCCGCGGCGCCGAACTCCTCTTCCAGGTTCTGACGGAACGGGAGGAGAAGAACAGCGTGGCCATCGCCTCGAACGAGTCTTTCGGCGGCTGGACCAAGACGTTCACCGACCCCCGCCTCTGCGCGGCCATCGTCGACCGCCTCACCTTCAACGTAACCATCATCGAGACCGGCACCGACTCCTACCGACTCGCCAGCACCCGAGCCCGCGCCGAGCACGCTAACGCCAGCTGACTGGCCCCCACGCTGGTCCACTGCCCGAGGGCAGCGGGCCAGCCAAGCCTCATGACCAGCTTCATTCTCCGAGTGCGAACGACACCCGTTCTTGCCACTTCACGCCGTCGTGCACCATGAGTTCAACCGACGAGACGTGAGACGTGAACGGGAGCCTGCCGGTGAGGTCGGCCTCGATCTCCTCCAGGACGGCGTCTTCCTGTCCTTGAGCGATGGTCAGGTGGGGCACGATCTCGGCAAACCGGCCGCCATACGGAGGAGCCTCAGGCCAGCGATCAGCGATCGCCTCCGTGAGCTGCCGCAGCTGTGTGTCAGGCTCAGGGACGAGATAGAGCACTTCCGGGAGCCGCCCGCATCTCTCGAACCGCAGGTCGAAGGCCTGGTGGCTGCCCAACACCTCCGCGAGAGCGGAGTAGACGAGCGCGTCTATTCGGCTCTCGTCGAGGAACGGGAAGAGCACGGTGATGTGGGCTGGAACCCCGGCCTGGGCTGAGGGGTCGAGCCGTTCACGCCACCCGCGGACGGCCGGCTCTGCCTCCGGGATCCGGACGATGAGCCCCGTCTGGCCCGCCTGAAACGTACTGGTGCTGTCATCTGCCATGACACCGCATGGTGTCACCTCTGCCGCAGACAGCACGGCTCCTTTTCCGCGGAACGATCGATCTGCGAAGCAGGTCTACGAGCGGGACGCCCACGACGGTGCCGCTGCCGCTATTTCCCGTGAACATCCAGAGTGCTGATGATCACTGAACGCCGCCGGAACCCACGAACAAACGCTGTCGGTTGAAGTGAACGAAGCCATGCGTCACCTTGCCGGTGCCACGGTTCTTCACGCGCAACTGTGAGGTGGCCGGCCGGCTCGAGCCTTGCAAAGTGGCGAGGTAGTTCGGGGACAGAGCTGCGCCGGCCCACGTCGTGGGGGCGAGGTTTGAGGGTGATGCGACGCCGGAGGCGAGGTTGACCACCGCGTAGTACCAGTCGGTTTGTGCGCCTGTCGGACGGTTGTAGTCCAGCACCAGCTTCCCGGGGGCGGTGGACGCTACGTCCGTTCGCGTGTCAGTGGGAAGTCCGGTGACCCTCCGGTCGGTCAGCACACCATCCACGATGTTGTGCAGGTGCAGCTTGGTGGAGTCGATGCCTCGCCCCCCTACATAGGGGTTGGTCACCGCTGTCGAACCTACGACACCCACCAGATGGCGGTACTTGCCCAGCACCATGGTGGAAACCGCTCCAGTGGTCATGTCATGCAGTTCCACCCGGTAGTCGGCGTTTCCGAGGTCACCCCGTTCCAGGGCCACCACGTCGGAGACCGACCCGTAGGACTCGTCCATCTGCACCTGCGAATAGCCACGGCCCAGGTTGGTGACCGAACCGTCGGCGTACCGGGTCCACAGCAAGTCGTAGCCGGGAGTCGACGAAAGGAAGCCCGTCACGCCGGCCATGACCAGTTCCGAACCCGGCGGCAGCGCAGCAGCGCTGGTTGCCAAGGGCTCGGTGTCCGGGGCGAGCCGTCCCAGTGCCAGGATCCGCGACCGCGGGCAGCGCGAGGGGGCCGGCAATGGTGGCCATGGCCAGAGCCACCGTCCCGGCCAGGACCTTGCGGGTTGAGTTGCTGTGCGGCACGTGCCCTCCTGGACGCGCTGCTGCGCGAAATGCGAGCAGACGCAACGACGAGGAGGACTGTGCGGGGAACTTCGAATTCTCGCGGATCTTAGCAGCGCCGATCGCCGCTGTGACACATGCGGTGGCAATCACCGGGTGGGTGGGGCCGAACCGACCGGCTCCTCAGCGGGTTGAGGGCTAAATCAAGCGAGTCCTGTCTGTCCGGCGCATGCCGGTCGGTTTGGTCCGCCCTGGGTCGGGCTCACGTCCGGGGTCGGTCCCGCGGCTGGAGTCTCGCCGTATGCGGGGGCTGGCAAACGTGTGTCAGGGGTGGGTCCTGGGCTCTGTCATCTCCCGGCGGAACGCCCACTTCATTTCGGGTTCCGTGACAAACTTCATCGCCCGGCGCACAGGCGGTGTGCACAGGAGAGTCATGACCACGAGCATGGTCACGGTCACGGCCACTCTGCCGGTGGGTGTGTTCAGCACCGGGTAGTGCTCGAGGAGACCGGCGTATTGGGCTCCGCGGATCAGGAACCCGTGCAGCACGTACCCGCATATGGTTCCGGCGCCGAGCACGGTGAACCAGTAACGGCGGCCGGGGACCAGGGCAAGGAAGGCGGCGACCAGTACGAGCGTGCAGCAGAACAGCAAACCCTCCCGCATCAGCCCGGGCCACCAACCCATCCCGAGCTCCTGAACGCTCCTCGACCGGTACAACCAGTTCAGCGGGATGTCGAGCGTCACCCAGTAGGTGAGGGGGATCGCGGCGGCGAACACGAGCACGGCGAATGCTCTGGGTCCGCGGCGGCGCAGAACCTGGAAGTGCTCCAGCTTCATGCACAGGCCCAGCACGAAGAACGGCAGGAACTGCAGGACCCGTATGAGGTCGAGGGTCGGGCCGATATCGGGGGTGATCATCGTGAGTGCGGCGATGACCAGGGAGACCGCCAGCGGCCAGCGCAGGGTGCGCCACAGGGGAGCGGTCAGCCGCCAGATGAAGAGCGCGAGCAGGAACCACATCAGGTAGAAGGGCTGGAGCAGGCTGATGGGTTTCCCGGAGAAGTTGCCCCCGTACCTCGCGAAGAGCGTGTATGCGACCTCGAAGACCACGTAGGGCAGCGCCACCCCCGTCAGGAGCCTTCGCAACTGGTCCGGTCGCCCGGTGTAACTGCGCGAGAGATAGCCGGATATCAGTATGAAGGCCGGCATGTGGAAGAGGTAGACGAACATGTAGAGGGCCCGGGTGGCCCGGCTACCCTCGATCACGAGGGGCAAGACGTGGCCCAGCGCCACAAGCAGGATGGCCAGGTACTTGGCGTTGTCGAAGTACGGGTCCCGACGGGTGGACAGGGGGACCGGCTCCGCGGAGGGCTTCGGCCCAGTCGTCGTGGTAGCCGAAACAGTGTCGGGCCGCCCCAGGTTGGGGGCCCCGCCTCCTCCGTCACGGGCGGAGGAGGCCTTACGTATCTCATGTGCAGCGGAAGGCATTCGAGGACCATAGCCCGGCAATTCCATCTTGGGAAAGGTTGCGGATTGGAGAGTAGCGATTCCGTATACGAGGGAGGTTCCTATGGGCGCCATCTTCGCAAACTAGGGCGTACGGGGTGTTTAGCCTCGCGCTTTCACGAAGTGGGCTGTCCAGCTGATGATCAGGGCAGCAGAAAGTGCCTCTGACCAGCGAGAATGAGGACTGTCTACGCCCTTGTTCCGGCCCCTGTCGGAGGCACTTTCCAGGTGAAGAAGCGTATCGGGTCGTACCCGCGTATCCGCACTGAGGAAGGCGGTCGCGGGGTGGTCTCGCAGGCCGGGGTCGTGCTGCTGGTGGAGACGGTTCGTAAGTCCGGTCTGGATCAGGCGATATCAACTGGGCGCCCACCCGACGCGACAGCCGGGCCGTCAGCCAGGCTGCCACCAGCCCGAGCAGTCGAAACGGCCCACCGGAAGAACCGACGGACCGTCACGAAAGATCGAGATTAGCCGATGAGGGCCTGGGTGATCGGCCGGGTGGGTCTGCGCGGCGAACCGGGGGTTGACGGCGGCGTAGGCGGTGAAGGCGTTCAGACCGGTGGCCAGAGCCCAGCCCCGCCCCCGCATCCAGGTGGCATCGTCCACGCCGAGGGCATCGCGGAAGGCGGCTCGGCTGTCGGCCGTCATCAGGGTGAAGGCGATCACCAGGTCGCAGGCCGGGTCACCGGTGCCGAGCCCGCCGAAGTCGATTGTATTCGCGTCGCGCTGTTTCATCCCGGATGCGTGCTAGCTCTTCCGGCGAGGAGAGCGCGGCGACGAGTCTCTCGGTGTGCGTGTGTGCCCTTTCCGCCGCCGCGACGGCTTCGGCAAGCAACTTCTCCTCGGTCAGCGGCTCCGCGCCTGCGAGATAGATGGCCTGATGTGTATGAACGACGTTTCCAGCGTCATCTCGCACCAGTGCGACGTGACGCCCGGTTTCTTGCATCATGCTCTTGCTCCCGAGTTACCACGGTGGACCGATAATTCAGGCTTTCGCCCATTGTTTCCCCACTGCTGCCTCCCGTAGGAGTCTGGGCCGTTTCTCATACACCACCTGCATACCGGCCCGAAGGGGACGCCTGTCCCCAGAAGTTTCCGACGTATGTCAATGCTTCGCTGCTTGTGCGGGCCCCCGTCAATTCCTTTGAGTCTCAGCCGACCGGGGTATTCCAGATATAGCCCATTGCGCTGCCGTCTACCCATCCATCATAGGATCGCGCGGAGATGTTGAGTTGAGTAATGTTGTCGCCGAAGAACATGCCTTCCCAACTCCCATAGCCCGCACCGCCAATCGTCTTGTAAATGCCCCCTTGGACATAGGCGGAAAAGCCAACCTCACCCCACGTGTCCGTTCCCCCCATGCTACCGACAGCGGCCTGGGCTGTGATACTCAGGGGCTGCGGGAAATGCCAAGAAACGGACCCCGACGACCCTCCCGAACCACCCGGAGTACCAACTAGAGCCCAGTAATAACCAGTGATCGCCATGAATGATCTCCTCCTTAGGTCATGACTTCGATTACAACAGACAGCACGTCTGAAGCGGGATGGAGTGATGAGCTGCATCACATCGATCGCCATTGGTTGACTCAATGCGCTCAGGAAGCATCCTTGACGTCATTCCCGCTATTTAAACGGGGCTGAACGGCTGAACGGGATGGCCAGAGGCGGGGGCGGTGGACCTTAGGCCGTCCGCTCACGGGGCCGACCCAGCCGTGAAAAAGTCCGACTCGTCCTGACTTTCTGGTCCTGCGAGCCGAATACTCTCGCCTGATACCAAACCCGGCCGCTATTTGGTGGCCAGGATGGTCGTTGGTCTGGTTATGGGTGGGGCACTTGGTGATGTGAGGTCGTGGGCGGTGGGTCTGGGTGAAGTGCATGAGCGGTTCGTGCACCGGTTTGTCCGGTCGGAGCCGCGTGAGTCGGCACTGGCGTATATGCGGGGCCTGATAGCCCCGCTGGAACGGAAGAACGGCTGGACGCTCGCGGAGGAGGCCGGTCACGCGGCTCCCGACCGCATGCACCGGCTGCTGAACCGGTGTGACTGGGACGCTGATGAAGTCCTCGACGACGTCCGCGACTACGTCGTCGAGCATCTCGGTGACCCGGAGGCGGTCCTGATCGTGGACGACACCGGCTTCCTGAAGAAGGGCGTCCGATCGGCCGGGGTCCAGCGCCAATACTCGGGAACAGCGGGCCGGACGGAGAACTGCCAGGTCGGAGTCTTCCTCGCCTATGCCGGCGAAGGAGGCCGCACGCTGATCGACCGCCGCCTGTATCTGCCCACGTCATGGACCGATGACCGGGAACGGTGCCGGGCCGCGGGCATCGAGGACACGGTCGCCTTCGAGACGAAAGTGGTCATCGCCCAGGCGATGGACCGCCGGGCGATCACGGAGAAGATCCCGTTCCGTTGGGTAACCGCGGACGCCGCCTACGGCTTCTCCAAGGGCTGGCGGACCGAGCTCGAGCGGGCCGATGTCTTCCACGTCATGGCCACCACCCGTCACGACACCGTCGTCACCCGATGGGCCATGGACCACCCGGTCCACGACCTGTTTCCCGGACTGCCCCGGCAGAAATGGAAACGCCGTTCCTGCGGCAACGGAGCCCACGGCCCACGCGTCTACGACTGGGCGAGGGTCGAGGTCCGTCCCTGGCACCGCGAGGACCGACGGCACGCCGCCGCAGTGTCAGCCGGCCCCAGGAGATCTCCTACTACATCGCCTACTGCCCAGCCGACACCACACTCGACGAACTGATCCGCGTCGCCGGCAGCCGCTGGGCGGTCGAAGAATGTTTCCAGACCGCCAAGCAAGAGTGCGGCCTGGACGATTACCAGGTCCGCCGCTACCCCGGCTGGCACCGCCACATCACCCTGGCCATGGCTGCCCACGCCTGCCTCACCGTCCTGCGGGCGCGAGAGTTGGAGACCGGGAAAGCAGAAACGGATCCTCCCAGCTCATCCCCCTCACCCTCCCCGAAATCCGGCGCCTGATTACCCGTCTCACCCACCGCCGCCCTGCCTCCATCAGCCACGTCCTGCACTGGTCACACTGGCGCCGCCGACGCCAGTTCCAAGCCCGCCTCAGCCACTACAAACAACGCGGCCACACACCACCAGAAGCCAACAAACCCTCAGGACAAAGACCGTTGCAGTACTAGACCTCACGGAGGCCCCGCTCGGCCCGCTGTCCGTGAGAGTGACTGCGCGCGGCGACGAGTGGGTCAAGGGCACCGTCACCGTCGTGGCACCGATCCGTTCGACAGCCGCCCCCACCATCAAGGGCACCGCGGCCGTCGGTGGCAAGGTCACGGCGACGACCGGCTCCTGGTCCCCGGCCGCCGACTCCCACACCTACCAGTGGCAGCCCGACGGGAAGACCATCGCCGGGGCCACAGCCGCGTCGTACACCCTGCCCTCCACGCTCCAGGGCAAGCAGCTCACCGTGGTGGTGACCGCCCGCAAGGCCGGACACCCGACGGTGAAGGCCACCAGCACCGGCGTACTCGTCAAGGGAGCCGCACCCAAGGCCACGAAGGCACCGTCCATCACGGGAACGGCCAAGGTCGGCAGTGTGCTGACCCTCAGCCGCGGAACCTGGACCCGACCTCGTACGACTACCAGTGGTACGCGGACGGGAAGGCCATCACCGGCGCCACCCGAACCACCTTCACCCCGACCAGCGCGCAGCGCGGCAAGCGGATCACCGCGAAGGTGACGGCCCACCGGACCGGCCACCTGGCCGGCACCGCGACGAGCGGCGCACGGGGGCCGGTCACCGGCTGACCCGTCCGCTCGACGGAAATGCCCCACGAGGCGGCCGAACCGGCCGCCATGTGGGGCATTTCCGTCAGACGACGTACGAGCAACTCTTGTGACTGCGACCTTCCGCCTACTCCAGATAGAGAGCTGCCAAGCGGGGCAGCCGGCGCGTCATCTCGTCGCGGTCATCGAAATCAAAGTTCCAGGTGGGGTCCAGCTCCGGGAAGCGGATGGTGCGTGGGCTCGTGGGGAGCTGATCACCGGTCGCCGAGAAGTGTGCGTTCCAGGCGATGACCAGTCACCCCCGTCATCGACGTGACCCGCCTGCCCAAGCCATGAGCGGGGACCCGGATTCCGGCCCGGACGATGCGCGACGAGGCGGCCCTGCGGTTTGTCACACAACGGTCATCAGCAGATAAGAACCGGCCGTCTGCGGGCGGCCGTCCTCACAGCTGTACCAGCCAGCCCTTTCCAGAGAAGAGCCGTCCCCCCCCATGATGCGTGTTCGCCCCCAGGAAACCCCGGCCGCTTCCGCCCCGAGCCGCGGTCGCCCCGCGGTCCCGCTGTTCGCCGCCGTCGCCGGGCTGTTGCTCCTCACGGCCTGCGGCTCCGGCGGGGACATGGGTCGGGCGGACGACTCGAAGGGGTCCGCCGACGTGGCGGGTGTGCACGCCGCGGCGTCGGAGGCGGCCGTACCGCAGAAGGTGACCACCGGAGCCGTACTGGACTTCGACCTGGTCCCGGGGGCAGGGAAGACCGTGGGCACCGGTCAACCGGTGTCCTTGCAGTTCAAGAAGCCGGTCGAGGACAAGGCCGCGGTGGAGAAGGCGTTGACGGTCACCGCGTCGACCCCGACCGAGGGTTTCTGGGGCTGGGTGACCACGCCCTCGGGCCACGACCGCCTGGACTGGCGTCCCAAGGAGCCCTGGAAGCCCGGTACGGACGTCACGGTCAAGGGCACGCTCACCACGGTCGACCCCGGCGGCGCGCACTTCGACCGAGACCTGGACCGCACGTTCAAGATCTGCCGAGACCAGCAGCTGACCGCCGACCTCGACACCCACCGGCTCGTCGTCGAGCGCGACGGCAAGGTGGTGAAGTCCATCCCCATGTCCGGCGGGCAGCCCGTCAAGGGCCGCCAGTCCCGACTGGGCACCTACGCCCTCAAGACCCGGGAACCCAAGGTGCACATGACCTCCGCGTCCGTGGGCGGGCCGGTGGACTACGACGTGGTGGTCAACTGGGGCATGCGGGTGACCGACACCGGCGCGTACCTCCACGAAGGGGTTCCCGAGGCGCAGAAGTACGTCGGCAACACCAACCACAGCGCCGGCTGCATCGGCATGACCCCGGCCGACTCGAAGTGGCTCTTCGACAACACCATCCTCGGCGACCTGATCACGATCAAGGGCCGGGAAGCCATCAAGAACGCAGACGGCCCCGGCAACGGATACGCCGACTGGAGCATCGGCTACGACGACTGGAAGAAGCTGAGCAAGGCCGCCTGACCCCCCGCCCCGGCCACGCCCCGCTTCCATCCGGCACCGGCCCAGCGCTTCGCCCTCGCGGCCCCGTCCGCTTCGGCCTCAGATGCGCCGCTTGGGCTCGGTCAGTCCGGCCGGGTCGATCTCGAAGACGAACGGGGCCTCGACGCGAGTGGTCGCACCGGGCAGAGCGATCGTCTTCTCGGTGTACCGGCCGTCGGCGAGCTCGCTGACGATCAGGCGCGGGGCGGGGTCAAACTCGAGGCGCCAGTAGTGCTGAATGCCGGCCTCGGCGTAGAGCATGGGCTTGAACTTGCGGTCCATGGTCTTGTTGCCGGGGGAGACGAGCTCGACGATCAGCTGGACGGCTTCGGCGTCGATGCTGACGCCGTCCTCGGCGGTGGCGCCCGCGTCCGCGACGACGATTTCCGGCACGACCAGCCCGGACGGCAGATCACGTTGATCGCCTCCAAGACCTCCACCGGGGCGCCGGCGGCCTGGGCCGCGGCGTCGAGGGCGACGTGAAGGCGGTAGCTGGCCCGCTGGTGACGCAGGCCGGGGGCTGGGGACATCACGAGCGACTCACCCACGAGTTCATAGCGGACCGAACGGTCTTCGGCCAGGGCAAGGACTGCGTCAACGGTCCAGGGCCCGTGGTGCTGGGCAAGGCTGGCAACGCTCATATCCCCTTCACCTCCTCATCGCCTACCGCCTGTGTGGACTACGAACGGAAGGCCCGGGAGCTACACAGGCAGGGTCGCGCGCCACTACCTGAGCACGGTTGCGGCCTGTTCCAGGTGGGCGATGAGGGTGTCCACGTCGCTGCGATGGGTCAGTTCGGCATCGTAGGCGTAGTCCCCGGCGGGCAGACGATCGGTCCAGGTATCAGCTCGGGCATCTCGAAGGAGACAGCGCTCATATTTTTCACGATACGGGCGACGAGACCTGATCAGAGCGGGCCGTAAGACAGGCGGGCCGGAGCCGAAAGGCCAGCGGTCCTGGCTGGTCAGGAGGGGCACCATGGAGGGACGTGTGGTTTCCGCGTGGTGGCAGGCGTGGGGCGGTCCGGGCGCACGGTCCCCGACCCGTACCCTCCGACAGGACCCCTCACGTGACCGACAACCTCGACACAGCCCCGCCCACTGGCTCCCGTCCCGGGCGGCGGGTGCTGGTGACCGGCATCGGCATGATCACCCCGCTCGGCGGCGACACAACCTCCACCTGGAACGGCTTCCTCACCGGCCGGTGCGCGATCCGCACTCGACGTGGGGTGGGAGCGGGCGACCCGAACGGAGGCCCGGGACTTCGCCCGGTGGATGCAGATCGCGGACAAGCCGGTCCGCACGCACTGGCGTCATCGCGCAAAGGAGACGGCCGGTGAAGCCTCAGCACGGACTGAGCCGATGGTGAAACCCTTGCCTGGGACGCCGAATCCTGTGACAGGGAAATCCGCGCCGAGCCGGAAGTACGCGGCCTCGACACGAGCACACTGTGAGACGGTGCTGCGCACCTTCTACGAGTTCCACCGCGAGGAGGGCACCGGACCGCTCCTCAACCCGTTCCCGTTGGACCGTTCGCGACGCAGCGGCCGGGCGCATGCCCACCACAACCCGATGGAGCCGTTCAAAGGAGAGCGCCAAGGCCGCTACCGGCCTCGCGTGCCCCGACGGATTCCGCGCCGGATCCCAGACGCCCTCTTCGACGCGCTGTTCGCCTCCCTGAAGTACCAACGCGACCGAGCACTGCTGGCGGCGTGGGTGTCGACTGGTGCCCGGGCCGAGGAGCTCCTGACCGCGCGCCAGCGTGATGCCGACCCGGGGCAACAGCTAATCGGCGTGGTCCGCAAAGGCTCACGGGAGCGCCAGGACCTGCCCGCAGCACCGGACGTGTTCGTGTGGCTGAGGCTGTACCAACAACAGGCATGGGAGGTGGGAGTTCCCCAGAAACCGCACCTGCCCCTGTGGTGGACGCTGCGCCGACCGTGGCGTCCGCTGACCTACCACGCGGCGCGGGCCATGCTGCTGCGGGCCAATGCACTGTTGGGGGCGAACTGGACCTTGCACGACCTTCGGCACACCGCCTCATACCGGATGGCGAGGGACCCACAGCTGCCGCTCACCCACGTGCAATGGGTCCTGGGCCATGCCCACCTCTCTACGACGGAAATCTATCTCGCGGCCGGCCTGGAGGAGATCCTCCAAGAGGTGCGGGCCCATCACGCGCGGCAGGCCGAGCTGCGTCTTCGGCCGCCGGCCCCGCCCGCCGCCGGGTGCCCGCCAGTCGAATGTTCTGACCGAGGCCGTCAGCGAGCTGCGTGATCCTGCGGGCTTCGCCGCGCTGAAGGAAGCGGCCGGCCCGCTGTGGGGCACTCGGCTGTGGAGCAAGGCCGCGTACCAGATCGCCCTGATGGTCCTGGGCAAGGGCGGCGGAGTGCGGGACATCACCGTCGGCGACTGCCTCCAGCTCCGGCACCTCGAGGTCAGCGTTCTACGGCAAGCGCCCACGTCGCGGACCTTGTTCTACACGCTGCTCAACGATCTCGGCGGTTTCCCCGCGAACGCGCCCTCAACGCTGCGGTCAGTGACGGTCCATGCGGGCGAGGCCAGCGCCGAGGAGCTCGTGGACCGCTACCACGTGCGGTGTGGACCGGTGCGCGATCTGTTCGTCGACTACCTCAACGAGCGTCGCCCGGCGCTCGACTACAACACCTTCGAGGACCTGTCCCGCTCGCTGGTGGCCCGATTCTGGGCCGATCTGGAACAGCATCATCCGGGTATCGACTCCCTGCGCTTGACTCCGGACGTGGCCGCGGCCTGGAAGGAGCGCATGCGCAGCAAGACCATCCGCCGCCGCACGCCCGACGGCCATCTGGTGGAGAGCATCGTGCCCCGCGTCAACCCCAGCACCCTGCTGGCCACCGTGCGGGCCTTCTACCTCGACCTTGCCACCTGGGCGGCAGATGAGCCGGGCCGCTGGGGCCCGTGGGTCGCGCCCTGCCCGGTCAAGGACTCCGACGTCGTCTTCCGTAAGCACTCCCAACGAGTAAAAGCGCGCACCGACCAACGCACTCGCGAGAGAATGCCCGCACTGCCCACCGTGCTTCGCACGGCTGAGCTGCGCCTGAAGCAGGCTCAGGAAAGGCTGGCAGCGTTTCGTGAGGCTCCGCTCGGTGGCCGGTTCACTGTCCTGGGCGAAACCTTTACCAAGCCCAAGCCCAAGCACAGCGCTTCGACCCTTGAGCCGACCCTGGCCCTGGACGAAAGGGGCAGGCGCCGCTACCTGGTCCCCGACGAGAACCGGGCGTTCTGGATATGGGCCGCGATCGAGTTTTTCCGGCATACCGGAGCCCGCATCGAAGAGATGTTGGAGATCAGCCACCACAGCCTCGTCCAGTACGTCCTGCCCACCACCGGCGAAGTCGTACCTCTGCTGCAGATCGCCCCCTCCAAGACCGATGAGGAACGACTACTACTGGTGAGTCCCGAACTTGCCGACGTCCTTTCCACGATGGTTACGCGCGTCCGTGGAAAACACGGTGCGGTCCCGCTCGTCTCCGCCTACGACCTGGGTGAACGTGTGTGGAACCCGCCTATGCCTCTGCTCTTCCAATGGTCCAGCGCCGGACAGAACCGCCCGGTCTCCGCGGCGACCATCCGCAAGGCCCTCGGAGAAACCTTGGCCGCCTCCGGTCTCACGGACTCGGTCGGGGACCCGCTTGCCTACCGGCCGCACGACTTCCGAAGGATCTTCGTCACTGACGCCATTCTCTCCGGCTTGCCCCCGCATATCGCCCAGGTGATCTGCGGCCACAAGAGCATCACCACCACCATGGGCTACGAGGCCACCTACCCCACCGAAGCCATCGAAGCCCACCGGGGCTTCATCGCCCGCCGCAGGGCCACTCGCCCCAGCGATGAGTATCGAACCCCCACCGAAGAGGAATGGGACGCCTTCCTCGCGCACTTCGAGAAACGCAAGGTCTCCATCGGGACCTGCGCTCGCGCCTTTTCAAGCCCTTGTGTTCATGAACACGCTTGCATTCGTTGCTCGCTCCTCCGGCCGGACCCGGCCCAGCGCGGTCGGCTGGAGGAGATCCGCGACAACCTCGTCGCCCGCATCGCCGAGGCCGAACACGAGGGCTGGCTCGCCGAGGCCGAACACGAGGGCTGGCTCGGCGAGATCGAAGGTCTCCGCGTCAGCTTGGCCGGCGCCGAAGACAAGCTCGCCCAGATCTACGCACTGGCCGAGAGGAAGTCGGCTACGGTCCAGCTCGGAATGCCTGGCTTCAGCCGGTCAGGAGAAACCGCTGGGACTCCGAGACCAACGTCATGATCGAATCAGGGGCGAGCGAAGACGAAGATCAAACCGGAACTGACAGCCCGGCCTGGCGTAGCTGGGACAGGGCTGTGGACATGCACTGCTGCACGGTCCTCCCGTCAGCACGCATGCCATGCTCCAAAGGACCCCCACTGGCGGCAAACGTCCACGCCGGCGCGTTCTCGGCCGCCCTCTCGGCGTCCACTCTGATCATGGCGTTCACGCCCTGCGCACCCAGCCATTCCAGGATGAGGAGTGTCACGTCCTCGATGCCACCATCCTGGTCGATCTTGGGCCAGCGGCCCTGGTTTCCTGTCATCGCCCAGACTCTACCGAGGAGCTCGAAGCACTCTGCGTCCAGTGCCAGGTCGGGGCTCAGCTCCTGGTTTCCGTTCTGGCAAAGAGTTCAGCGCATCGCCTGCGAAGGAACAGAGCTGGCCCACGACCTGCTGGTACTCCTGCGGATCCCGCACCGTGTTCGTCGTGGTGACGGTCCACTGCTGCCATAGTCCCCCAGGGGCGAGGTAGGGGGCTGCTCGCTCGGTCCCCAGGACGGCGTCGAGGTGGAGCAGTGTGCTGAATACCGCGGTCTGGTCCCAGATGAGGCCGGGTTCGGGCAGGTAGCGATCAAGGTAGGCGCAGAGCAGATCGGCGTCCGCGCTGGTGCCGAAGGTGGCGAGAGCGATGCAGAGAGACCCTTGGTAGGGGCCTCCGCTGGCCAGGAGTAGTTCGCCGATGTGGCTCCGGAAATCGGTCCTCCCGGACACGGCAACCAGCCAGGAGGCCGTCGTGCGCTCTCGCCACCCGCCCTCCAAAAGGATGCCGAGTTCCGTGGGAGTGATCTCCCCGGCAGCCTGGACCAGCTCCCTCACGAACAGGTCGCGCTCAGGTCCGCTCAACCGCAGTGAGCTTGCGCCCAACCGCATGTACCGTCGGCCAGGCGTGACGAATCGTCGGATCAGGTCCATCAGTTCGGGGTCGCCGCTGGCATAGCGCATGGCTGCGTCTTTGCCCGGCGAAGACCTAGCTGCCAGCGGTTTACCCAGAGCCCCCGAGTGGCGATCGCTAGTTCAGAGAACCGGCCACCGCCAAAACCCTGGCCCTCCACGGCCTGCACACCATCGGCAACCTCGCCGACGTTCCCCTGCTCACCCTCCAACGCCTTCTCGGTATCGCCCTTGGACGCGCCCTCCACGAAGCCGCCCACGGGCACGACCACCGGCCCGTCCTCGCCGAACCGATCGCCCAGTCCATCAGCGCCGAGCACCGCTTCACCACCGACGAACTCAACCCCGTCGAGCACCACCGCGCCCTCCTCACACTGACCGGGCACCTCGGCGCCATCCTGCGCGCCGACCGCAAGGCCGCATCAGCCGTGGCCCTGACCGTGCGCTACGCGGACGGCTCCACCACCACGCGCAGCCGCACCCTCCCGGAAGCCACCGCCCACACCTTCCTCCTCACCCGCACCGCCTACGACCTGTACGCCACGCTCTCCCTGCAACGCGCGCGTACGAGCGATCTCCCCTTGTGTGCGGCCGACGAGGCGCCGCGCCAGCTCACCTTCGACCCCGACGTCGACAAATTGCTGGCCATCGAGGCCGTCGCAGACCGGGCCCGCAACCGCTACGGGGTTGGCGCGATCAAACCGGCCAGTCTGGCGCACACAGCGCGCTGAACCTCGTGGTCACCTGTATGTGCCGTGGCAGAGCTGGGTGATGGCCGGACTCGTGACCCCGTGCGAGGAGCGGCACAGTTCGGCCATGGAGACACGACCCGGAGCCGGGATCGCAGCCGGGCGGGAGTGCTGAGGAACCGCGGGCTTCGACGTCCGCACCTTGCGCGGCTTCGTCTTCGCTCTGGCCTTCACCTTGGTTTTCGAGGCCGGGCGCTGCGGGCCGGACTGCTTCGCCTTCACCGGCAGCCGCTCCGGCTTCCGTACCGTTCGCACTCCCGCGCCTGATCCGTCGGCCTTCGTCGTGCGGGGCTGTTCCCGGCGAGGGGGCACGGCCGACGGGCTCTCCTCGGGCGCGATCACCGCGGGCAGGAGCGGGTGGCCGGCTGTCGGGCAACGGCGTCAGCGGCAGCGCCCCACTGGTCTCCCGCTGGGAAGCGGGAGCTGGGACCGAGACCTTCGTGCGGTCCTGCGGGGGCTTGTTGTCGGCGGGGGCGACGGAGACGCCACCGCTTACAAGCCATACCTGGAACGCCGCTGGTCACAGGGGTGCACAAACGCCCGCGCCCTGCATCGCGAGATCACCGAACGGGGCTACCTCAACGGCTACGCCCCCGTCCGCGACTACCTCGTGGCCTTCCGCCTCACCCCCGGAACGCCGCCGCCCGGACCGCCGAGTGTCCGCCGGGTCACCGGCTGGCTCACCCGCCATCCCGGCACGCTCAGCGAAGAGGAACATCAACACCTCAAGATGATCATGGCCCGGTGCCCCGAGCTGGAAGCCGCCCACCAGCACGTCCGCGACTTTGGAGAGATCCTCACCTGCCGCCTCGGCGGCCTGCTCCCCGGCTGGATCGACACCGTCGTCCGGGATGACCTGCCCGGGCTGACAGGCTTCGCCCGCAGCCTGAACAGCGATTTCGCGGCCGTCACCGCCGGCCTCACCCTGCCCTGGAGCTCCGGCGGCACCGAAGGAGCCGTGAACCGCATCAAGAAGATCAAGAGGCAGCTCTACGGACGCGCCGAATTCGAACTACTCCGCAAGATGATCCTGCTCCAGTAACACTCCGAGGCGCCCCAAGATCTGCGTGAAGACCGAGCCGTGGCAGGATGGCCTTATGTTGATCCGAAAGGGCGATGCCGCGTAGGCGTCCCAAGGCCGTCCGCGCCGAGCGGTGGCGGCCACGATGGCAGTATCCGGTCCTGAAGATCCACGGTGTCTCCGCGCGGACTCGTACAGCAATCCGCCGAGTCGAAGACCAGGAGATGTGGCCCAACGCGGTCGCTCATGCGCTCTCTTGTGTCGAGTGGACTTTCAAGCAGCCTGGCCGGTACCTGGATGCCTCCGCGTTCTGCTCGCCCGGCATAAACGATGCCCGTGATGACCTGGAGTGGGCGATGCAGCACACAAGGTGCTGGCCGCCCTGATGGTGCTCATGGCCGCCGCCCTGCTGGTCACGCACACCACAACCCTGGGCACCCTCGGCTTGCCCTTGTGGGCGCAGGTGCCATGCGGGGTCGCAGCTGGCTTCGGCATCGGGGTGGTCGCGGCCGTCATGGGCGTGGCCGGAGGCGAACTGCTGATCCCGACGATCGTTTTGCTGTTCGGGGAGGACATCAAAACCGCCGGAAGCCTCTCCCTGCTGGTCTCCCTGCCGACCATGCTGGTGGCCTTCGCCCGCTACAGCCGCGACGGCAGCTTCGCCGTCCTCGGCGCCAACATCCGCTTCGCCACGATCATGGCCGCAGGCTCCATCGTCGGCGCCGTCCTGGGCGGGCTGCTGCTCGGCGTGTTCCCGGACCTCGTCCTCATCCCTGCACTGGTCGTGATCCTGCTCGTCTCCGCGGTCAAGCTCGCCCGTCACGACTGATCCTGCGAGATGGCTCGGACCGGTGGCCAACCGTGACGCTCAGAGTGGCCAATTTCGGGGTTCTGACCGCGCTTCCGGATGTTGTTGGTGATCTTCGCTCGGTGGGGTGAAAGCACTCCGACATGCTGTTCGTGCTGGCGGTCGATGTGCTGCTGTTGTCGAGCGGGGTAGTTCTGCCGGTCGGAGGGGGCCGGGATGGCAATGGGGTGTGGTTCGGGTCGAGTGGTTCCGCCACTGACCGTGAAGATGGCCCGGGCGAGCAACCCGCGGGGCACCGCGGCGATGTGGATGCGTGACCGCCTGGACGAGTTGTTCGTCGACGAGGACTTTGCCGCCTGGTATCCGGCGGACGGGCGCCCGGGTCTGTCGCCGGCCCGGCTCGCGCTGGTGTCGGTGTTGCAGTACGCGGAGAATCTGACCGACCGGCAGGCGGCGGAGGCCGTCCGGCGCCGTCTGGACTGGAAGTACTGCCTGGGCCTGGAGCTCGATGATGCGGGCTTCGACTTCTCGGTGCTGAGCGAGTTCCGTGACCGGCTGGCCGAAGGGGACCGCGCGGACCGGCTGCTGGCCGTGATGGTTGAACGTCTTGCCGCTGCAGGACTGGTCAAACGCCGCGGCAGGGTCCGCACCGACTCGCCCCACGTGCTGGCTGCAGTACGCCGGCTGAATCGGGGTGAGCTGGTCGCCGAGACCCTCAGAATGGCTCTGGAAGAGCTCGTGGTGAACGGCGAGGAATGGCTGGCCGCACTCGTCACCGCGGACTGGGGTGACCGCTACGGCCGCCCGGTCCGCTACGACCGGCTTCCCCGCGGAGGTGATGCCCTGATCGCCTACGTCCTGCGGGTCGGCGAGGACGGCATGCACATCCTGCGGGCCGTCAACGACGCCGATGCCCCACCCGGACTGCGGGAATTGCCCGCCGTTGAAGTCCTGCGGCAGGTCTGGGTCCAGCAGTACTGGATCGACGAGGATGGCCGACTGTGCTGGCGGGGACTAAAATCCAGCCGGGACCGGGCCAGCCGCAGGACGACCGAGCGCCGCAACACGGGCAAGGCATCCGCGGACGGCCGGCCAGATCCCGCTTCGGCGCGAGTGCCGTGGTCGGGCATGGAGATCGTCACCCCGCACGATCCCGAGGCCCGATACAGCCAGAAGGTCACCGCTGCCGGACAGCGGGACTGGATCGGCTACCGCGACCACCAGACCGAGACGTGCGACGAGATCGGCCCGAACGTGATCGTCCAGGTCACCACTCGGCCAGCGCCCGAGCAGGACATCGACGCTCTCGACCTCATCCACGAGGGACTGACCACGCAGGGATTCCAGCCCACCGAACACGTCGTCGACAGCGGCTACATCTCGCCCGACAGCATCCACCACGCCGCCCAGAAGTGGGACATCACGCTCTTCGGACCGGTCCGGGACGACCCGCAGGCCGGCAAACGGCCCGGCTTCGCCAAACAGGACTTCCGCATCGACTGGCAGGCCCGCACCCTGACCTGCCCAAACGGCGTGACGAGCCCGGCCTGGAAGCCCACACTAGGTGACGGCCACCCCAGGCTCTCTGTCCTCTTCCCTCGCAAAGCCTGCCGCGAATGCGCCGACCGACTCAAATGCACAGGCAACGCCGAAGGCAAGGGCCGCCATGTCTTCCTGATGCCATAGCCTCTTCAGGAGATCCAGACGAAGGCCAGAACAGACCAGACGACAGCCGATTGGCGCCGGAGATACGCCATCCGCGCGGGCTGTGAGGCCACGGTCTCCGAGACGGTTCATGCCCATGGCCTGCGGAACTGCCGCTACCGCGGCATGGCCAGAACCCACGTCCAACACGTGCTGACAGCAGCCGGAACGAACATCGTCCGACTCAGTGAGTACCTCTCACCCGGCATCCCTCCTCCCCACCGGCCCCGGCCCGGAAGTCGCTTCAAAGCCCTCTGCCGAAGCCTGCCCGCCTAAAGATCACCAACAGCATCCGGAGGAGCGGTCAGATCCTTGAAAACGGCCAGACCTGCTCATCGTCCCCAGTCAGTTGCGGGCTCAACCAGGGGTGCGGGGCCGCCTGATAGCCAGCCAGATTCGGGATCGTCGCGGCCTGTCCAGGGTGGCCGTAGGCCATCGCGTCAGCGAGGCGGTTGGAGGAGGAGAGCCGGTCGAGCCGCGTGACTTTGAGGGTGTCGCCCTCGCGGAGCGGCTGCATGACGAGGTCGAGCTGCAGGCGGGACGCTTTGGCGCCGCTCGCGTTTTTCGGCACTTGGGCCCGGCCTCCCTCTGTACTCCCCCTCTCCGGAAGCACCGGGCCATCGGAGCGAACAAAGATTCCTTGCCGTTCGGGGTGCGCCCCGTCGCCTACCAGTGAGAGGTGTTCTCCCGTACCGAATCTCCGGAGGAATCCCGTGGCGCCTACTCCATTGCCCGCTCAGCCCGCCTCCAAGTCCGAAGACGGACGGCTCCCTGCTGCCCGGCTGGCCCACTGGGCGGCGCAGACGGCCAGCGGCCTGCTTACCACGGCCCCATGGTGGCTCTACGTCGCCGACCTGCCGGCCTACATCCGAAGCTTGGCCGCACCCGAGGGAGCCCCGCACGACGTCGGCCTGTACGCCGAAAAGATCATGGAGCAGGTACCCGGCCGCACCCCGCTGGAACTGTGGGAGCACGTCGCCCGGTCCGGCACCATCGCGGTGTACTCCGCGATGCGCTCGCTGCCCGCCGCAGTGCTCACGGCCCGTGCTGCCGCCAGCCTGCCCAACCGCGACGAGCACCTGGAGGGCCTGCGCAGCCACTGGCTGGTCGACTGGATCATCGACTGCGACCAGGTGAGGCCGTCAGGTCCGGCCTGCCACCCGCAGCTGCTTGCGGCACTCGTCAAGGCCGTCGGGGCACAGGGCCAGGTGGAGTACCGAGAACGCTCGGATGGCGAGCTACTTGCCCGCCTGTGGGAGGTGGTCGCTGGGCCAGGACCGGACGACGGGCGGCTCACTCGACGCCAGATCGCGGGTCAACCGCTCCTACTGGTCGACCTGGAGGACCCCTATGTCCAGGACCGCGCACGAACCGTCCCGACCTGGTCGCCCTCCGTGCTGGACACGGAACAGGTTGCGCTGGCCATCCTGCCCGGTGAGCTCCAGCAGCGGGTGCAGGCGCTGTTGTCCCCGCAGGACTACGCGGTGCTCTGTGCCTACTGTCTAGGTGTATTGATCACGAGCGTTGTTGACACCTGGCAGGTCTTGAACATGGCGAAGACCTCCGGTGTGGTGGGAGCTGTCTAGGAACCCATTGCACAACGGAGGTCTTCGTGTCCCACCGTAATGCCCGGCTGACTGTCTTCGGTAGGCGGCTGTTGGTCGATCGGGTCGCATCGGGACGTCCGGTCGCCCACGTAGCAGCCGAGATGGGCATATCGCGGGCCACTGCCCACAAGTGGGTGCGCCGGTGGCGGGCCGAGGGCGAGGCGGGTCTTCACGACCGGTCCAGCCGGCCTCACAGGACGCCGCACCGGACCCCGGCCGCCATCGAGGCGAAGGTCTGCGACCTGCGTCGGACCCGCAAGCTGGGCCCCGCGAGGATCGGCCCGGTCCTGGGCCTGCCCGCTTCGACCGTCCACCGGATCCTGACCCGCCACGGCCTGAACCGGCTCGCCTGGTTCGACCGCCCCACCGGCACCGTGATCCGCCGCTACGAACGCGACCGCCCGGGCGAGCTGGTCCACATCGACGTGAAGAAACTCGGCCGGATCCCCGACGGCGGCGGCCACAAAGTCCTGGGCCGCCAGGCCGGCCGCACCACCCGCTCCGCCATGGGCTTCGACTACGTCCACTCCGCCGTCGACGACCACTCCCGCCTCGCCTACAGCGAGATCCACCCAGACGAGAAAGCCGCCACCTGCGCGGGCTTCCTCACCCGCGCGGCCGCGTTCTTCCTCTCCCAGGGCATCACCCGCATCGAACGGGTCCTGACCGACAACGCCTGGGCCTACCGCAAAGGCCTGGCCTGGAAGAACGTCCTGGCCGACCTCGGCGCGAGCGGCAAACTCACCCGCCCCTACCGGCCCCAGACCAACGGCAAAGTCGAACGCTTCAACCGCACCCTGCTGGACGAATGGGCCTACCTACGGCCCTACACCTCAAACGACGAACGGACAGCAGCCCTGACAGACTTCCTCCACACCTACAACCACCACCGCTGCCACACCGCACTCGACGGCAAACCACCCATCAGCCGCGTCAACAACCCTGCAGGTCAATACACCTAGACGGTGCGGGAACGTGGGCGCAGGCCGCAGCCCTGGCGGTGCCGGGCTGCGATGCCGCCGCGCTTGGCGAGCGCGTGCGGCGCCGGGTCTTGCGGGACCGCAAGGAGGACGAGCGTCGACAGGCCGCCCGCGCTGCCGGGCTTGCGGCCGGCCTCCGATCCGGCGGCGTAGTCCGGTGAGCCGGGCACCGAGGCCCCGGCCGGGCCCGTACCTGCGGCTGCGGGTGGGCGGATTCGAATGCTCGCTTCAGGACCGGCCCGCCTGGCGGGGCACCAGGCGGGCGCTGGCCGCGCTCCTGCCGCTGTGTGGCCTCGCCGCAGGCGCCTCCTGGCTGCTGCGCTGAACCGGCCTCCCCGGCCGGTAGGCCGGGGAGATCCCAAGCCGTGACCGGCGACGTCGACCACTCAATATGGGTTTGGGGCGTATGTCCTCCGCTCCCCTGCGACGCTCGCAGAGCGCCCTTGACCGGCCGTGGTGCTCCCGTACCTCGGCGGCCGGGCGGACCCGCTTCACGGACATCAGCCCGTACACGGTGAGGAACAAGAGCAGGTCTGGGGAACGGCCCGAGCGCGGGTGGGGAAAATCAGAGAGCCTCATCAGTGCTCGGCCTACCCGTGAGCCGGAGCTGGACGGGTCCGGCCTGGGCTGTCTCCTCCGGCTCTGCGCGCCGGACCCACCGGGCGAGTCGGCGGCTTCGTCGGCGGTGGCGCGCTGGTCCGCTTCAACCTCTTCGCGTCGCTTCTTTGCAATGACTCACAGGCGGTCCGCAATCTGTCCATGAGCCGAGCTTGCGCAGGCAGTGGCCGGGAGAAGCGCGGGCTCGTGCACGCCACCGTCTTTCGCACCGGTGAGTGAATGCTCGCGCCCGGATGTCTGCGTGCCCCGAGCCGTAGCCCAGGGCACGCGCATCCTTGATCGCTACCACCAGTGCGTCAGCAGGAAGCGGACGATCTCCCGCGTCCCCCCGAAGCCAGCCACCCGGCAGTCTTCTTCACCATGTCGCGCTGCCACACCTTGTCGCCTGGGGCGATGCGAACACGAGGACCCCGACCAGTGGACCCTAGCGGTCGCCACCCGCTTCGGTACCTGGCACGACTACGACCTGGGAATGGCTGGCTTCCTCGTACAGCTCCTTAGCGGACACATTGCGCCGCCGCTCACCGCGCGGCTCGAGATCAGCCCAGCAACCTTCGAATCCTGGCGCGTGAAGCGCCGGCGGATGATGGCCTACGACGAGGAGTGCGGGTTGTCCTCGTCATGAGCGTCGGCCGCGTCGCCAGCATCGCCGGCCTCCCCGCCGGGGCCGTCTTCACCCACCGGTTGGGGCGCGGCGCGGACGATGTAGGTGGTGCCTCCTACCAGCCGTTCTCCGTCCTTCTGAAGAACGTGCAGCTCGCCTTGACTGCCCGCCTCCATCCCCTCCGGGAGCTGAATACTGAGGGCCACGGTGCGGGATTGGGAGGGCGGAATGCGCAGATCCTGCACCAGAGTCTGCCGGTCTTCCCCGGCGAGCAGCTCGTAGGCGTGTTGGAGGTCGAAGTAGCGGACCCGGCCCTGGCGGTCGGTGAACCGGGTGGGGAGGACCTCGGGCCCGTGATCGATCGGTCTGACGCCATTACCCGGCTGGGGACTCTGGCCGTCCTTCTCTTCCTCGAAGGCGCTGAAGAGCCGGGTCCCGGGTGGCAGATCTGCCCAGTGGACGACCATCGTGAACGGACGTTCGACATGGGCCGGGTTGTTGAGGTAGAGGACGAAGGCGTCGTCGGGGGCGGTCACGCCCGGGGACAGGCTTGCGATCTGGAGGTTCTTGAGCGTGACGTGCTTCCTCGTGGTCACCAGGGTGCCGACGTCGGTGATGCCTGCGCCGTTCAGCGGCTCCTGCGCACAAGTGGTCACTGCGAGGATGCAGGAGTGCGAAGACGCGGAGAGGGGAGCCGTGTAATCCCAGGCGAGTACGGCAGGCTCCGCAGGCTTGAGCAGAGCAACCGTGCGGGTCGGCCCGATCGGGGTCCATGAGGTGGCCGTCGGATCCCCGGTGAAGGGCCTGCCGCCTGCCCAGAAATCAGCCGGCAGCGGCGGTAGGCCTGCTGACGCATCGGCTATGAAGGCGCGCACCTGGACATTGGCCGCCGCGCCCGCGCCGCGGTTGTGCACCTGAACGTAGACACGGTTGACGCTGCCGCGCTGGAGGCTGCGGTGCTGGATGCGGCTCAGCGCCACGAAGTCGGACACCGGCGAGGTGGTCTGGAAGTTGGGCGTGGGAGCGTCAACGACTATGTCGGGGCTCTGCCACCACCAAAGCCGGTTCGTCTCGTTCGGGTCGAACGGATCAATGATGCCGATCGGCGTGCCACCACGGCCGGAGTCGACCCTGTGGTCACGCATGTACAGGTCGACCGTGCTGGCCGTAGATGCGTCGATCGGACGCTCCCACACGCTGCGGCCGTGCGTCGCGGCCCGCAGCAGTCTGCGGGGGCCGTGCACAGCGAGGTGGAAGACGGGGGCGTTGGGCAGGCCCTGATCCCACGGGTACCAGTTCAGGCCCGCGTTATCGGTGCGGAACACTCCGACATCGGCTCCGCAGAAGAGCCGGTTGTTGTCGGCCGAGTCGATGACGATCGTATTGACCGGGTTGGCGCGGGCCAGTCCGTTGGAACGCGACGTCCATGCGGTGTCGTTCGCTCCCCGGCGCCAGACATGATCGTTGATGAACTCTCCGGGGCCTTCACTCTGAAGAATGGAACCCAACGTGGCCCACACCGTGCCGGTGTTGTCCACTGCCAGGTCGGAAACAGCGGAGAGGGGCATGGGGGCGGTCACGTCGGTGCGGGTCACGTCCGAGGGGTTCCACGTCGCGCCTGTGCGCAGCAGTCGGTAGACCTGACCGAGGTTGGTTCCGATGTAGATCGTCTTGTTGTCGGAGTGAACCGCGATGGCGGTGATCGACGTGCCGACTCCTGAGGTGACGGGCGTCCAGGTGTCGGCGTTGTTGGTACTGCGCCAGAGTTCCCTGCCGCCGAAGTAGCAGGTGTTCGGATTGCCGGGATCGAAGGCGAAGGGCGAGTAGAAGCCGGCGCCACTGTTGATGCCGCTGTTTTTCAGTAGCCAGGTCTTCCCGGCGTCGTCCGAGCGGAAGATCTGATCGTGGATGTGCTGGCGATACATACGCGTGGGCTTCTGCGGGTCGATCGCTGTGAACCCGCCGTCGCCGTCGCCCACGTGCGTCCAGCCAGGCAGGCCCTCGTAGCGCTGGATGCCATTGTCCTGGGTACCACCCAGCATCACGCTGTCCCAGGTCGAGTGCTGGGCGATGGAGATGTACTGCAGCGTGGCCAGGTGCCTGTTGCGGGACGTCCAAGTCGTCCCGTTGTTCGTGGACACGTAGACCCCACCGTCATTGACGTCCCAACAGGTCGAAGTGGAGACCGGGTCGAAAGCGAAGGCATGGTGGTCCGCATGGATGCCGGGCAGGGGGGTGAAGTTGCCGCCGTTCGAGAGGCTCCGATACAGCTTCACTTCGCCCAGGAACAGGATGCTGGTATTGACGGGGTGTACGGCGACGTGGAGGTCGTAGCCGGCCTGACCGCACAGCCGGAAGAAGAAGCTGTGCGTGTGGCCGGTGGAGTCAGCGCTGGTCACAGCCGAGAAACCAGGACCACCCCTGGCCATCGTGGCGATCTGCTGTGCCGTGAGCACGAGCGTGTGCGTGTGTGGGGCGCCTCCGCCACCGCCGCTTTGCAGGGTCGTGTACGTATGGTCTGCCGCCGGAGCGATGAGGTCTGCACCTGGCACCACGACCGAGTGGAAGTGCGGCCCCGGGCCGCCCAGGCTCGAGGCGTAATCCGATGTGACGTTGAGCCGGATGGAAACGGCCGACCAGGTCGTGCCGCCGTCCGCAGTCCTGGCCATGCCGGCGAGGTCGCCGTTCAGGGCGAACACGGCAATGATCGTTGAGGGAACGCCCCGCCGCTGAGTGAGCTCAATCCGGTCGTGCTGGGTCGGCAGAGCGGGGGACGAGATCCGGGTCCAGGTCGACCACGTGCCGGAGGTGCGGGTACTCGTCCACAGACCGAAGCTGTTGAAGGCCGCGATGAGCTGCACGGTTCCGGCCGCGGAACCCGGCGGCACCAGGGCCACCAGGTCGCTGGCGCTACCGGCCCTCAGAGAAAGCCAGTTCACCCCGTCATCAGTGGTCCCGTACACGCCGATGCTGGACGAGAGGAACTGGCGCTGCCCGGTGGTGTCCGTCGGGTCGAACAGGACCCGGGAGATCTCGTCCTGTTCGAAGACGGTGGTTCCGAGCTCGGTCCACGTCGTGCCGCCGTCCCGTGACCGGAGCAGGCCGTTGCCGTAGTAGGTCCCGCCGTAGCTGTTGTTGTACTCGCCGGTCCCGGCGACGATGTGCAGCCGGTTGTTCGGGTCGATGGCCACGGTGCCGATGGCCAGACTTCGTTGGAAATCGGTCTTGGGCGACCAGGTCAGCCCCCGGTCGGTGCTCTTCCACAACCCGCCCCCGGCCGTGCCCACGTACATGGTGCTCGTGTCCGTGGGGTCGATGGCGATGGCGAGCGTCCTGCCGCTGTTCGTATCGCTGGGCAACAGGACCGGCCCAGGGCCCACGGGCGTCCAGTTCGCTGCGCCCGACACCGGGGCCGACCGGTCGGCCTCCCCCGTACGCTCTTGGCTCATGGCCGCAGGACCCGTCTCCAGCAGGTCCCGGCGGGCCCGCAACGCGCGAATCTCCTCGATCTGCCTCGCCCGGACACCCAGCGGTACACGCTCGATGTGGCCGAAACGCCGCTCGAAGAAGTAGCGGTCGCGCCCAATGGGATCCTCGAGCTCTTCTGCCTCCGCCCCTTCGCGCAGGTCGGCAGGATGGCCGTGCGGGTCTGGGGGGAACGGGTTCTCGTGTGCCCGTATGACGAGCGTGTTGCGGACGGTGATCTGGCGGCTCTCGTGTGAGGACGTGGCAGTCACCGTGTGATTACCCGGCGGCAGCCGCCATGTTGACACTTGAACAACGAAGGCCCCGGATCCGTCCGGCAGGATGCCCTCGGGTCCGGCCAGGCCGAGCGGCACACGTGCCACGTGAGCCGGACGGCCGTCGACGGTGAGACCCACGCTCCAGCCGTGCCAGCCCTCGCCCCGGACATCGACCTTCGTTCCCTGCAGACAATCCCGCGGCAACACCTCAAGCGTCGCCGTGGCGTCCGCATCACCAGTCGCACCGCTCCCGTACACGTCCATGTCGGTACACCCTCTGAGAGTCAGGGCTTCGAATGGGGCCCGGAATCTTCGGACCAGACGGCCCATGGGCCGCGCATTGCGCGTCGGGCCGTGCACCACCTACACACTCACCATAGGTTGGTGTGATGGGCCCGGCACCTCTACGGGCGCGGGTCGCCGCCGACGCGAAGGCGGACCACGGCGTGCCGATCCGATGGCGGATCCCCGGAGCACGCCTCACATTGGAAGTGGGGTGCCAGGGGCGTCGGGGTATCGGAACAGCGAGGCTGGATCATGGGTACATTCCTCCACCGCCTGCGCGGCGCATTCGCTCTCGTTCCCGCAGTGCTTCGTCAAGCACTCACACTCCTCGCCGACTTGTGGGGAGTGCTCAAGGCCGTGTGGCGACGACTGTGCAGAGGCCGACGTCCGGACCGCGATCCCTGTCACCCCTCGCTTCGAGACGTGTATGTCCGCCCGGATCCCTTGCTGTACGCGCAGTACTACCTGATGGGCCAGGGGCTGGCCGTAACGTGGGACAACCCCGATATCACGCTCTTCGACGCGGGCGTCGAGGTTTCGTCGTCCTCGCTGCTCCCGGACCACGACTACGAAGTACGGGTGCGGGTCTGGAACGGCTCCTACTCGGCGCCGGCGCTCGGGGTGAACGTATCGCTCTCCCAGCTGATTTTCGGCATGTCCACTACATCCGCAGCGATTGCGTCGACCACCGTCGACCTGGGGGTGAAAGGAACCCCCAACCATCCCGGCGTCGCCGTGTTCCCCTGGCACACGCCTTTGGAAGGCGGGCACTACTGTCTCCAGGCTCAGCTCGACTGGCATGACGATGCGAACCCCGACAACAATCTCGGCCAGGAGAACGTCCTCGTCGGTACGTTGGCTTCACCCGCCCATTTCACGTTTCAGCTCCGCAACCCTGCCGCGGTCCGGCGTGGCTTCGTGCTCGAGGCCGACACGTATCGGCTCCCGGACCTTCAGCACTGCGACGAGGGGTATCGGCGGCAGTTCGGTGACACCGAGCGGTTCGCAACGCGGATCGCCGAGAGCCGCGCCCGCTGGGCATGGGCGCTGAACACCCATGCGTACGGCACCTTTCCCGTCCCTCAAGACTGGTCAGTCCGCATCACACCCAGCGAGCCGGTCCTTGGCCCCGGCGAAGAAGTGACAGTCGAGGTCGTGATCGAACCCGAGGACCCGGACTTCTCGGGAACAAAGGCATTCAACGTTCACGGATTCGCTCGAGACCCCGATGGCAGTCGCCGACTGGTGGGCGGCGTGACCCTCATGGTGACGAAGTGAGGGATGGAGATGCCCTTCAAGAAGTACACCCAGTGCTACGAGTTCAAACGGGAGAACCTTCCCTCGAGCCTGCCGTACCGGAAGTCCGACATCCCCGGTGACGTCCTTGTCTTCCTGACGATGGCACTCACCCTTTGGGGCAGTGCGACCGTCATCGGCCTGGCGGCGGCCCCGCCGTTCGGTGCTCTCGTCGGTGCCATCGTCGGCTTCCCGATCGCCGTGACCACGAGTGTGGCCGCCGCGCTCAAGCACGCCTCGAGCCAATGGCGGTTCCACCGGCTGATCTGCCTCTCGGCGCGTCCGCAATGTGCCGTTGGAACCGTCTCCCACGGGCCGAAGAGCAGCGTATTCGAGGAGGAGTACGGGGATTTCGACAACGACGAGTATTTCGATGTGCGACTCATGCCGCATCACGATCTGGACGACTACGCGACCGTGCAAACGGTCGCGGAGAGCACATCGCCCAAGTGGGGAACCATCACCCCACCCCACGATTCGCACATAGAGGACAACCCGGCGAATGAAATATATGAGGACGGCCTTCAGGGGGAGAGGCTGCTGCGCCCACGCCCGCTCCTGCTTCCGGAACCCGGCTACAACACGGGCCAGGAACCCGAGGAGCTTCACACGGCGAGCCGTCTGCACTGCGAGGCCGAGGGAGACTTCTGGGTCCGGATGAATGACCTGGCACTGCTGTTCGGTCTACTCGCCACCGCCCTCGCCGCATTGACGGCTGCCGGCGCGGCCGGCGGATCGTGGGCCGGAGCCGGCATGGGATGCGCCTTGGGCTCGTGGTTCTTCGGGCCCGTCGGCTGTCTGATCGGCAGCATCCTGGGAGGCCTCCTCGGCGCGCTCTTCGGTGGCGCGGTAGCCGGCGCGATCAGCAAGCTGATCTTCGACGCGATCCTGAAATCCGTTTTCGACGCGGCTCCCGGAGAGGTCGAGGATGCCAACGTCGGCGACCGGAACCCCGCCCCGATCGTTGCGGGCAGCAGAGTCGCCGTACTCGGCGAGCACGTTTACGACGGCTTTCATTCCGGGTGGCACGAATTCCACCCACTGATGGCGGTCCTGAAGGTAAAGCCCGACGGCGGCACGGAACCGGATGCCATGCTCACCTGGAATCCGGCCTTCAGCCCCGCAGCGGTGCCCCCCTACGGGCTCTCGACGGACGACATGAAGCAGGGGTTGAGGAGCACGGACTTCAAGAGCCAGGCCGTGAAACTGCGGGACCAGTGGTGTGCGGAGCTGACACGAGCCTTTGAGGAGCCGGTACGCAAGACGCAGCAGAAGATGGAACACCGATGGACGATTCACCCTCTCGTCGACGGCTGTCGCCCCGCGAGCGGTCCGGATGTCGGCTGAGGAGCCGTGATGGAGCCGTACCTGGTCCCGGTTGTGCTCATCGCCGTGTTCGGCGCCTTCGCGGTCTCCGCGGCAGCTGGTTTCGGCGGCAGCCTGATCCTCGTACCCACGCTGGCCCTGGTGCTCGGCACCAAGCCCGGGGTGGCCATGGCAGCCCTCCTCCTCGCGGCCAACAACCTGGTCAAGGTGGTCGCATACCGGAAGACGCTGCCGTACCGGCAGGCGGCTCCCGTGATCGCCCTCGTTGCCGTCGGCACTTTCCTGGGCGCGAAGTTGCTGGTCTCCGCGCCGGAGCGAGCTGTGACGCTGGCTGTGATCCTCAGCTTCGTGGTGGCATTCCTGGTGGAATCGCTCCAGTTCGCGCGTATCCGGCGCCTAAGTGCACCGCTGCTGGCGTTCACGTCCGGCGCGACGTCCGGATTCAGCGGCACCTCAGGTCCCCTGAAGGGGCTCGCCGTCCGCGGTCTGCCCCTGGACCGTCTGCACCTCGTCGGTGCGCTGTCGTTGACCTCGCTGGTCGGTGACGTGACCAAGACGGCGATCTGGACGGACGCGTCGCTGCTCGTGGGCAAGGACTACCTGATCGCTCTCGCGTGCCTGCCCTTGATGCTGTCTGCGACGTTCCTCGGACGGCGTTTCAACACCAAGATCGGCGAGCGGGGCTACTCGGGCCTGTTCTGGGCCGTGATGGTGGGCTACACCGGACGTCTACTGGCCGGCTTGTGAAGACTGAGCTGGCGTCCACGGATCCGGAAAGGTGCTTGGACCTGGTCGCTGCTTTCCGAGAGCGCGGACCTGCGCCATCGGGGGACGGCCGCACGCCGCTCGGCCCGTACTGGGAACCCTGGTCGGCGGCCGCGACCCACTCGGTCCTCGGGCTGAGGATTCGGAGCTGGCAAGTCCGCATTCAAGGCTGGCGACGATCTCGGGCACACCCGGCGGTCATGCGTGCCACCCGATGCCGGATGGCGCCGAGCAGCGCCAGGTCCTCGTGTTTCTCGCCCGAGACCACGCTGGGAGCCCGATCGTTGTAGCCGGCCTGTTGCCGTTCGAAGGGTCAGGTCGCCAGGTCCCCGGCCCGTCTGGAAGGCGGCTGCGCCCCGCCCGAATGTTGGTGATGGGCGCTATGGATCCTTCATTGCCTCGCGACAGGGGTGTGCACCAGGTCGCGGGGCGTTGAGCTGGGATCTTTCGCTAAGATGTGTCGTTTCTCTGCTGAAGGCCGGTGTCGTTTCGCGCTGAAGGTTGGTTGTCGCGTGTGTGGGCTTGTTGTGCGGGCCTGAGTGCTTGGATCTCTGGGTGCCCATGGGGTGCCGCGGTGGCGTGGACTGAAGCGGTCCTGGGGACCGCTGGCCGAGAGGTTGAACGTGCCTCGGGACACGGATCTCGGCGACCGGGCGAAGGCGCTGGTGCAGCGGGGTCCGGTTACTTCGGCCGGGTGGCGGACGCATCCTGATGCCGGTTTCATCGTTTGGACGGGTATGAAGATTTTTGCTTCCGCGACGCTTGCTGTGGCGGCCCTTGTCCTGGCCGCTGTTCCCGCCTCAGCCTCTGGTGCTATCGGACAAGCCCGTTCATAGCTCGGCTCCGGTAGCGGCGGTGGGGACAGTGATGGTGGCCGGGCTTCCGAGCATCGCAATCTCAATCTTGACGGGCGAGCCGGGAGCAGTCACCAACCTGGTCAACAACCTGACGAACCCGCAGCCCAACTGAGCAAGCCTCTCCCTGAGCCGGCCGACGGCACCGACCGCGGTTCTGCGGCCGGCTGGTGGGCGCAGTGGTCCGGGTACGAGGTCGTGGGCCTGGTCCTGACCCTGTTGGCCGGGCCGCGGGCCATGGCGGACCGGGAGCGGTCGATGCGGCTGCTGAAGGCGATCGACGAAGCTGCCGACGACAGGGCGGCCGGGGGAGTTGTCGGAGTACGATGCCGCGTCTGGTTGTCCATCAGGCCGCATGGCCTGTCCCGTGACTCGGTGACTTGATCTGCGCTGGTCAGGGTGGTGCGGGGGATCTGTGAGGACAGTCGGACGCGGTGTAGCACACAGTTGAGATCGTAGGCCCCCGCAGGGGCGGCGGGGCCTGGTTCCATTCTCTATCCAGGTCCTCAGTTTGAAGCATTCTGAAGCACTGGGCACTGGGCGGAGGCTCCCCGGGCTTCCGGCCGTGGTCCGGTCGGCCTCGGGGGTCAGGGTCCGGCCCAAGCCCGACCCTGCGGCCCCCGGCGGGCGCCGGGGGCCGAATGGGAGGGAATCACGGCGGGAAGGTGCTGTGATCTTTTGCGGGCAGGAGTGGTTCAACGCTGATCAGTTGAGTAGGCCGACGGGATCGTCGAAGCCAAGGTTCTGCGGAGCTGCCAGGCATTCGTAGCCGGCTGGCGTGGTCTGCGTTGTGGGTACATCAAGACCTACCTCTTCGAAGGAGAAATCATCTGCCCAGACTCGGCCTCGACCGGACAGCATGAAGCCGTACGCGAGCATCAGGCTTTCGGGGGCGACGTTCAGAACGATGCTGTAGTGACACCAGCCCGTAGTTCCTTTGATCTGCCGGTTGAACATGTTGTCGAATGCGAGCATGTTGCCGTCGGGCCCGTCCACCCGCATCCAGATCGCGGCTTTCCGGACGTTCTCGGTCCTGACCCAGGCGGCCATACGGAGCCGCTGTCCGCGAAATGGCGTGGCGTCGACGGACTGCATGAGTGTGGCGAAGCCCCGGGCCCTCGGCATTGCGTCGATTCGGGCGCTACAGCCGGCATGGCGCGTGACCTCGGAGTCCAGGAGGGCTTCGTAGTCCTCGAACGCCCTGTCCCCGGTCACCTGCCAACCGGGGATCTCGGTCGTCGGGTCGATGCTCAGCCCGGTACTCATGTGTGTGGAAGTCTGAAACCGGATTTGCTCGGCTTCCGCACGGAGTTTGTCGGCCTCAGCCTTGCCCTTCTCCCGAGTCCCGAGGTGGTTGACGAAGGCCACGGCGGAGCCGCCGAAGAGTGCTGAGCCGAGCCCAAGCAGAGTTTCTGTGTTCACGCCGCCCCCAGAGTGAGCCTTCAAGATGGCCAGTCGGAAGTCTGGTCGTGTGGGGATAGCTGCACAAGACCGTGGTGTTGCGGAGGGGTGGGGGAGCGGAGCGGACCCGCCCAACGGGCCGGAGGCCCGGCCCCCGTGAAACGGGGTCACCTCCCGCGCTCCGCGCGGGAGCCCTGAGGCCGGCGAAGCCGGCCTGCTCCGGTGGAGCGCAGCGGAGCCGGAGCCAGTCCGGAGCGAAGCGCATGACTCCGGCCCGAAGGGCCGGCCATGGCTCGGAGCGAAGCGGAGAGCCGAGCCCGAAGGGCCCCGGCCGAGCGCAGCGAGGCCGTTCAGTCCTGAGCGCGCAGCGCTCAGGTA